>NZ_SDLR01000001.1 GCF_004522215.1 Ammoniphilus sp. YIM 78166
CACAGTTAGATGCCCTCAAACCCAGCCGCAGCCCGGATCGGGGCACCAAACTCACAGTTAGATGCCCTCAAACCCCGCCGAAGCCCCGGATCAGGGCACCAAACTCACAGTTAGATGCCCGCAAACCCCGCCGAAGCCCCGGATCAGGGCACCAAACTCACAGTTAGATGCCCGCAAACCCCGCCGAAGCCCCGGATCAGGGCACCAAACTCACAGTTAGATGCCCGCAAACCCCGCCGAAGCCCCGGATCAGGGCACCAAACTCACAGTTAGATGCCCTCAAACCCAGCCGAAGCCCCGAATCAGGGCACCAAACCCACAGTTAGATGCCCTCAAACCCAGCCGAAGCCAAAATCAGGGAATCAAACCCACAGTTAGATGCCCTCAAATCCAGCCGAAGCCCGGATCAGGGCACCAAACCCACAGTTAGATGCCCTCAAATCCCGCCGAAGCCCGAATCAGGGAATCAAAGCTGCCGTTTGATACCCTCAAACCTCGCCGAGGTCCAGATCAGGGAATCAAAGCCCCCGTTTTTCCCTCGATTCTCCTATCTAAGGGTTCACTACAAATGTATTGTCACTTTGCCAGCTTCCACCCACAGACAGTCGTTTCAGCCGCTCCATAATTTGTTGTGTAATCGTCTCGTTTGCGTGCCACACGGCTCCCTGGTCGATATGCATAGGAATGAAACGGGGCAGGATCTGGTCATCGGTTAGAGTTACCTGAAGGATGCCGGACTGACGTCCTTCCGCCGTACGACTCGTGGTAAACACAAAATTCCCTAGGCTGTAGGCAATGAGTTTGCCCTTATACCACTCCAAGCCTTGAAGCACATGGGGATGACTGCCGATCACCAGATCTACTCCTAGATCGATTAGACCATGGGCGAGTTGAACTTGATAGGGTAAGGGCTTTTCGGCTAGTTCCTGACCCCAGTGAAGGTAGACGATGGTATAGTCGTTTTGACTCACATAGGGTTTGACGCTACGGTAGACGAGCTCTGGATCATAGGCACTAGACATTCCAGGATGGTTTTGACCGGCGTGCCAGCTGGCTTCAGCTAAAACTCGGCTAAAACCAAAGATGGCGATTTTCTTTCCTTTCACCTCTAGTTCAACTGGAGCGTAGGCTTCCTCCTGATTGTTTCCTCCTCCGACATATCGAACTCCTGCTTTATGCAGGTGCGCTAGTGTATCAAGGAAAGCCTCTGAACCATAATCCAAGGCATGGTTGTTTGCGACTGTAACTACATCGACTCCTGCATTTTTCAGTGCTTCAGCCATCACGGGATCACTGCGGAAGGTGTATTCCTTTTGCTTGGCATCTCCCCGGGTACTAATGGCAGTTTCAACATTTAGCATGGAAAGGTCGCTTCCATGAAAGATGGGTGCCGCATCCGTAAACGGATAGTCAGGACCCTTGGCTTTAACCATATCAGCCACCCGGCCAGCCATCATGGTGTCCCCGGCAAAAGAGATGACGATGGGGGAAGGTGAAGGGAGTGGGAGTGTGGTTGTGGGTTGGCTAGAACCGACTGCTTCTTTTTCTTTTCTTTCTTCCACAATAGACTTTTCATGTTGGGGTAAAGATTCTTGCTTAGCACAGCCTGCCAAAAAGACGAGAAGCAAGATAAGGATTTTGGAAAGTATGTTCATGGCAACCTCCGTTTGTTACATGCTGTTCCTATTATGGAACAATGTCAATCATCTCGTAAATACGAAATTTGAACGGATGGACAAAAAGAAAGGATGGAGCTTCGTAAGCCCATCCTTTTACTAATCTAAGAGGCAATATTCTTATTGCTGCTGAACTGTGCAACCCTTCTATTATTCGTAGCAATAATCCAGATGGCTGCGAAGCCGATAGCCACAGCAATAAATGTACCGACATTAAAGATTCCCTTTTGAGAATACCAAACAATGGAATAACCTACGGAACCAAGCAAGAGTGCGTAATAAGTGAAAGGCAAGAGTGTTTTGCGTATTACATCGCCTTCACGCCCGACGAGTCCAACTACAGCAGATGCAGCGACTACGTTATGCACACAAATCATATTACCAGCGGCTCCACCGATAGCCTGTAGAGCCACCATCCAAGTTGGATCCACCCCGATGCGCTCGCCAACCCCGAATTGGAATAACGAAAACATCATGTTACTAACGGTATTACTTCCAGCAACGAAGGCACCTAAACCACCGATGAAAGGAGCGAAGATGGGCCAAGCAGAGCCGGCTAAGGCAGCTACTCCATCGGCAAGAGCGATAGGCATTCTAGCGAACTCGGCAGCACCGCCTCCCGTGTTAATGAATACTTGTACCATAGGAACTGTAAAAATAAGGGCTACAGATGCAGATAATGTTGTTTTAAAAGCGCTCGATACGGCACGACCGTATGCTGCACCACTCATTTGATGTAATAAGAGTGTAATGAGGGAAACAACAATAAAGATCGTCCCAGGCAAATACAGAGGTTGGAAGCTCGCACTGATTTCAGTTCCAAATAGATTGGGGAACTTTACCGTCCAAGATCTTAACAAATCCATGAAAGGCAACGCTTTCAAACGTGTGACTACGAGGAATAATCCAACAAGAATATAAGGAGCCCATGCCTTAATCATGCTGATATCGCCATTACGTGCAGCAATATCCTTGATTTCAATTTTTCCATTCCAAGAAGCATCCCAATTTTCTTTCTTATCGAAGTCCCACATATCATTTTTGGCAGGCATAAGGAAACCGTTCTTGGCTGCCGTGATTACAATGGCAAGTCCTACTAAACCACCGATCATAGATGGGAATTCAGGTCCGAGCAAGACAGCTACTAAGTAATAGGGAATCGTCATGGCAAACGCGGAGAATAAAGCGAATTTCCATACTTTCAAGCCTTCACTAAAGCTCTTGTTTTTGCCGTAGAATCTGGTAAGGAAAGCCACTACGATTAACGGTACTAAAGTTCCGCCAATGGCGTGAAGGAGAGCAACCTTGGCTCCGATCATGTTGAGGAATTGGCTCCATTCCGCATAGCCAAGATTGGCTGCAAAGGCTTTAATAGCTTCGTCCGAGCCTATACCGCTATTGATTCCCACAAGGACAGGCGTACCAACTGCACCGAATGAAACCGGCGTGCTTTGAATAATCATTCCTGCCATAACAGCTGCCATCGCAGGGAAGCCTAGACCGACCATAAGTGGAACGGCGACTGCAGCAGGTGTACCAAATCCAGCAGCCCCCTCAATAAAGGAACCAAACAACCAAGCAATAATGATCGCTTGAATTCGACGATCAGGGGTAATATCAGTAAAGCCCTGGCGAATCGTCCGCAAGCCACCGCTTTCTTGTAGCGTATTTAATAGTAATATGGCCCCGAAGATAATGTATAGCAGCGTTCCTGCCGTAACTAAACCGTTTACAGAAGCAGCAGCAACTTGGGCACCCGGTACCTTCCAGACAAAAAGAGCAAGACCGGCTGCAACAATATAACAGATGGGCATAGCTCGGCTTGCAGGCCAACGCAAGGCGACAAGGAATAAGGCGACGGACAGAATAGGAAGTAAAGATAAGATAGCTAAAACCCCAGTACTCAAAATAAACCCCCCTAAAAAGTTTCCCCCGTGATCTAGAAAACGCTTACAGCATGAACATGTTTTTAGCAGATAAGAATCAATAAGTATTCTGAACTCTTTATCTGCATTAGTGGAATCGACTTGCTACTATCCAGCCGGTTCTCATTATCATGTTGTAGTGAGATCATCAGATGACCTTATTATAGAAAGGCAAAGATATTTTGACAAGTAGTATTTTCTAATTTTTTTCGAACCCCCCATAACTAGAGGATTGCAGCCCTCCAGTTAGTTCTTGTTTAATACCGTTTCTACCTTGGATAAATGATCTCTCATAACGATCATTCCAGCTTCCCCATTCTGAGAAATGATGCATTTTAGCATTTGCTGGTGCTCCTCGAAAAGGCGGGCTGCCGTTTCTTTACGGCTATAGAGCCAAAGATTTCGGGTATCTCGAATGGTTCGACTCATAACGGTAGAGATGCTTTCCATCATGGCGAGCAAGAAAGGGTTCTGTGTAGCTTTGGCTATGGCTAAATGAAAATTCACATCATAAACCTGGCTAATTTCTTCATTTCCAATGGCATCTTTCATCTGGTTTAAGATTCTTTCAAGCTCTTCTATATCAGATTGGGTGCGCAATTTGGAGGCAAGCTCAATACAACCGACTTCCACGATTTTTCTCACCTGCAGAAGCTGACTCAGCTCTAACGGGTTGTCTACAGGAAGGTCTTGAAAAGGAGACATGCTGGAGATTGCACTAGTGACGTAGGTGCCCCCTCCTTGCCGAGACTCTATTAAACCTTTGGCTTTGAGTTGACTTAAGGCTTCACGGATGGTCGATCGGCCTACATGATATTCCTTCGCTAAACTTTCAATGGAGTCTAATTTATCTCCAGGTTTTATCAGTCCGGATTCAATCAGTCGCTGCAATTCTTCAGCGATGATTTCATAGCTCTTTTTGGTTAGGCTCATAAGTTCCTCCACTTTTGATCGCAATGGGTATAAAAATACTCTACACAATTTTGTAAGCATATGATAGAGTAGATTTATCAAAAGTCATCTGATGACCTGTCAACATGGTGAAAAACGGGAGGGCGAATCATGATTAGTCCACAATTAAAAAATCAATTTATCGCGATCGTAGGAAGTAAATATTACTTGGATAGTCCAAATGAATTGTATGCGTATTCATATGATGCCACTCCAATCTATCAATCGATGCCAGATGCGGTCATTATGCCAGAGACCACGCAGGAAGTGTCGGACATTCTTAAGCTGGCTAACGAACATTTGATTCCGGTCGTACCAAGAGGCTCGGGGACGAACTTGGCGGGCGGAACGATCCCTGTCGAGGGCGGCATCGTGCTAAATATGAATCGCTTTAATAAAATTTATGAGATTGATCAACGAAACCTTACGGCTACAATAGGGACCGGAGTGGTAACCGCGGATTTGCATAAAGCCGTAGAAGCCGTAGGTCTATTTTATCCACCAGATCCAGGAAGTATGAGGATATCCACTGTCGGCGGCAACATGGCTCAATGTGCAGGAGGGATGCGCGGCTTAAAGTATGGGGTGACCAAAGATTATATCATGGGTCTTGAGTATGTGCTGCCTTCCGGCGAGATCCTTCGCTGCGGCGGAAAAAATGTAAAAGATGTCGCCGGCTACGATATGACACGCCT
This sequence comes from Ammoniphilus sp. YIM 78166, assembly GCF_004522215.1. GTDB lineage: Bacteria > Bacillota > Bacilli > Aneurinibacillales > RAOX-1 > YIM-78166. The sequence goes on from NZ_SDLR01000001.1 coordinate 5,248, forward strand.
CATGGTCGGATCGGAAGGAACCTTGGGGGTTGTTACGGAAATAACAGTCAAATTGGTTCCCCTTCCTGAAACAAAGCGGACTTTGGTCGCTTATTATCGCAACCTTGTAGATGCGGCACGTACAGTAGAGACGGTGATTGCATCAAAAATCATTCCTGCGACCATGGAGTTTATGGATCAATCCACCATGAAGGTTGTTGATGATTTTGCGAAGTTAGGGCTCCCTTTAGAGATGAAGTCGATGCTTTTAATTGAGCAGGATGGCAGTGAGGATCAGGTGGTAAAAGACATTGAGAAAATCGCAGAGATTGCTCGCCAGGAAGGAGCAGCCCTGGTTGAGGTAGCCCGTACGATCGAAGAGGGAGCGAAGTTATTAGCGGCGAGAAGATCTGCTTTGGCCGCATTGTCCCGATTGCGACCGACGACGATTCTTGAGGATGCAACGGTTCCGCGCTCGCGTTTAGCTGAGATTGTAGAAGTGGTAGAACAAGTCGCTGTGAAGTATGACTTGCAGATCTGTACCTTTGGTCACGCTGGGGATGGAAATTTGCATCCTACCTGCATGACGGACGAACGGAATAAAGAGGAAATCCATCGTGTGGAACAAGCATTTGATGAGATATTCCGAGCTGCTATTCGAATGGGCGGAACCATTACAGGAGAGCATGGGGTGGGCATGGCCAAGATGAACTACCTCAGTCTTAAAGTAGGCGATGGCGGCGTGGAATTGATGAAGCGATTGAAGGCCGCCTTTGATCCCAACAACATTATGAATCCAGGAAAAATGTTTGCCAATAGCGAAAGACGCAGAGTGGTGGTGAAGCAGTAATGAGTACGATGACCAACCTGCCTGTACAAAAGCCTGCTTGTGACGTGGAAGTTAAAATGGATTCCCAAAATGGGTTATTGGCAAAGTTTAATATGGATGAAATTATGAATTGCATGCACTGTGGTTTTTGTTTGCCGGCCTGTCCTACGTACCGTGAGACGGGAATGGAGTATGCGAGTCCGAGGGGCCGAATCGCCCTCATGAAGGGGGTAGCGAAAGAGCAGCTTTCCCTCGATGAGGAGTTCGAGAAAAATATGTATCTCTGTCTAGGATGCCGGGCTTGTGAAACGGCCTGTCCGGCAGGGGTTCCTTATGGGAGCTTGGTGGAAACGGCCCGGGATGTTGTAGAAGACTATAAGAAGAAAAAAGAAAAGCCTTCAATGATCCGAACGATCCTATTTGAAGAGCTCTTCAGCAAGCCTAAGCGAATGAAGTGGTTAGGAACCGCTCTATGGGCAGCTCAAGCAGCTGGAATGCAAAAGCTAGCAGATAAAACGGGACTTATTCAAATCTTGCCAAAGCCGATGGCAGAGATGCAAAAAGCGGTGGATACGATTGCCTCCCCGTGGGAAAGAAACAAAAGACAATCTGTTATGAAGACAGAGCAAAAAAGATTATTTAAAGTCGGTTTATTTACTGGCTGCGTGATGGATGTTATGTTCTATGAAACGAATCAAGCAACCGCTCGCCTTCTGTTGAAGGCGGGGTGTGATGTCCAATTTGTAGAGAACCAGTCCTGTTGTGGCGCTCTTCACGCCCACTCCGGTGAAAAGGATGGGGCAAAGGAACTTGCGAAGCGTAATATCGAAGCCTTTGAAAAGGCGGAAGTAGACTTTATAGTCAATAACGCTGGGGGATGCGGAGCCGCACTAAAAGAATATCATCATTGGTTTCATGAAGATCCAGAATGGAAAGAGCGATCGATGGCTTTCGTGGCTAAAATGCGAGATGCTAACGAGCTTTTAGCAGAATTGCCGCCAATCACTTTCAGCAAACCGCTCTCCGTACGAGTAACCTATCAAGACTCCTGCCACTTGGCTCATGGGCAAGGTGTTCGTAATCAGCCTCGCCATCTCATACGCAGCATTCCGGGCGTAGAATATGTGGAGCTGGCCAATGCGGATAGTTGTTGCGGCTCAGCAGGGATCTATAATATTACGAACTTTGACATGTCCATGCAGATCTTAGATGGAAAGATGGAGCAGGTTAAAGAGACGAAAGCTCAATACGTTGTCACTTCCAATCCAGGCTGCTTACTGCAGATGAAGAACGGCATCATCCGTGCTGGAATGGAAGGGAAAATGGAAGCCATCCATATCATGGACTTGTTGGACAGAGCACTATAAATAAAGAAGAGGCCCTATTTTCTTTTAAAACAAAGAATGGGGCCTTCTTACATGGACGTTGCTGTAACAAGATGGGAAAATGGAGGATAGTGTGCTATAATTCTCTTCATACAAAGAAGGAAACTTGAGGTGGGCCATGAAACCACAGTTTAAAGTGCGAAAAACCTATGAAGAGGTTGCGGATTATCTGCGTGACCAGATCATTTCAGGTGTATATAAGGCCGGAGATCGATTGCCATCCTTAAGAGAGCTTGGTGAAATCCTAGGTGTGGGACAATCCACGATTCGAGAAGCAATAGGATCGCTGAAAACCATGGGACTCGTGACTATTCGCCAGGGCGAGGGAACGTTTGTTACGAGACTTGAACCTGAAGAGCTTAAACATACTTTAGAGTCTCTTAGACCGGTGACCAAGCAAGATATCAGTTCTCTTTATGAAGTTCGCAAGATCATTGAAGCGGGGATCGTCCGTTTAGCAGCCGAAAGAAGAACAGTAGAAGATCTCCGATTAATTGGGGAAGCGCTAGACGAGATGGAAGAAGCGCATAAAGGAGATCTAAGAGAGCAAGGAGATCAGGCTGACTGGAACTTCCATTTTGCTATCGCACAAGCCTCCCATAACGAAATGCTTGAGTCCGTCATGCATTCCATCTCGGAAATGATTGAGCGGACAATGAAGGCGTCGCGACAGAAGATGTATGAAGAGTTGGATGCTGATATTCTTCTGGTGGCTCATCGAGAGATATACGAGGCGATTCGACTCCAGAATGTGGAGCAGGCCCAAGAAGCCATGATTAAGCACTTGCAGGAAGTAGAAGAGATTATGCTACAAGACTAGAAGGTTCGAGGTGTAGCCCTTGAACCTTTTTCCTATTGAAGCAAGAGTTAAAAAGTTCTGTTCTTTTTTTAAAAATTGCAGTATACTCTACTTAATAGACATCTGATGACCTGAAGGGCGTTGGAGATATACTTACTTCGTTAGGCAAAGGGAGGGTTTACACATGAAAGTTTCCCTGTTTGTTACCTGTCTAGTAGATGGGATTTACCCTCATGTAGGGGAGGCTATGGCAAGACTGTTAGCTCGCCACGGGGTAAAGCTTGACTTTCCAGAGGTACAGACCTGTTGTGGTCAGCCGGCTTTTAATAGCGGATACTGGGAGGACGCGCGTGGCGCAGCGATCACTTTATTGGATGCGTTTGAAGACAGTGATTTTGTGATTTCTCCTTCGGGATCTTGTGTAGGGATGATTCATCATAATTATGAGAGATTATTTGAAAATGATAACGTTCTGCTAGAAAGAGCGAAAAAACTAATGGATAAGACCTATGAGTTTACCCAATTCCTTGTCCAGGTGCTTGGCGTAAAAGATTTAGGGGCGTATTTTCCGCATAAAGTAACTTATCATCCTTCTTGTCACGGCACTCGTTTACTCGGGGTAAAGAATGAACCCTTAGAGTTACTCAAGCATGTTCGCGGACTAGAGTTGGTACCGTTGCCATTTGGAGAGGACTGTTGTGGCTTCGGCGGAACCTTTGCGGTGAAAATGTCAGATATCTCAGGGGCCATGGTCGAGGAGAAGGCGCAGCATGTAATGGAAACCGAGGCAGAAGTACTAGTTGGACTGGATATGGGATGCTTAATGAACATTGGCGGGCATCTTCACTATAAGGGAAAACCCTTGCGTGTCATGCATCTCGTTGAACTTTTATATGAAGGAGTGAAAGCGAAGGCATGAATACAGCTAAACTGACAAGTGTAAAAGATCGTGCCAAGGTGGCGCTCAATGACCAATTTTTAAGAAATGCCGTTAGGTTCACTACGGAAAAACTGCGTTCAGGCCGAAAGACCGCATCACAAGATCAAGGAAACTGGGAGGAGTGGCGGGAACGCGGCAGACAAATTCGCTTACACACGATAGCCCATCTGGATTATTACTTGGCCCAGTTCATTGAAAATGCAAGAGCGCAAGGAACACATGTTCATTTTGCTTCGACCAGTGAAGAAGCGGTTGAAATTGCGATGAAAATAGCAGAAGCTAAGCAAGCGAAGTCTGTTGTAAAATCCAAATCGATGGTTTCTGAAGAGGTTCATCTCAACCAAGCGCTTGAGAGTGCAGGAATTGAGGCAGTAGAAACCGATTTGGGGGAATATATTATCCAACTAGCGGGGGAGACCCCTTCCCATATCATCATACCGGCCATTCATAAGAATAAGCAGCAAGTGGCCGATTTATTTTCCAAAGAAGCAGGGGAACAGCTCCCTGCTGACACGACCATTTTAGCAGGGTTCGCAAGGGCAAAGCTTCGCGAGAAGTTTCTGGAAGCGGATATTGGTATGACCGGCTGTAATTTTGCGATTGCGGAAACAGGGTCTATCACCTTGTTCTCTAATGAAGGAAATGCACGCATGGTGAGTACCGTGCCGAAAACACAAATTACCATGATGGGGATGGAACGAATTATCCCTACCTTAGAGGACCTAGAAGTAATGGCTACCTTACTGCCTCGTTCTGCAACCGGACAAAAGTTAACGGTTTACATGTCCATTATCACAGGACCGCGCCGAACCCAAGATAGTGATGGACCGGAAGAAATGCACATCATTATTTTAGACAATGGACGATCCTTACAGTTAGGAGATCCAGAATTTCAAGAGCTGCTCAACTGCATTCGTTGCGGGGCCTGCTTAAATGCCTGTCCCGTCTATCGGCACATTGGGGGCCATTCCTATGGAAAGGTGTATAGCGGACCCATTGGAGCGGTGTTGACCCCAGCCCTGAATGGCAACGTGGCTGAGTGGGATGATATCGCGAATGCCTCGACACTATGCGGGGCTTGCTGGGAAGCTTGTCCGGTGAAAATTCCTTTACACGACATGCTGGTTTATTTGAGACGAAAAAAAGCTGATCAAGGATATACCTCGGCTTCGGAGAGAGCTGCTTTTAAAGGGTTTCGATATGTGATGTCCAACCATAAACGCTATCGATTATCTATGAAAATGGGAGCCATTGGACAGACCCCTCTAGTCAGTAACGGCATCATTTCGGCAAAGGTAGGGCCACTAAAGGGATGGACGTCCCACCGCTATGCCCCTTCTTTGGCTAAACAGTCGTTTAGAGATTCCTGGAGAGCTCTAGATTTAGATGTACAATCAGAGCTGCGAGAGATGGATCCCGATATCCAAGCGAAGATGAACCAGATCGTAGAAAGTCGGAGAAAAGGAGGGAAAACCAATGGCTAAACCATCGGATTACTTGGCAGAACTTGAAGTAAGATCCAAGCAAAGACAAGAAGAGTTTCTAACTAATATTAGGACTCGTTTAGGGCGTTCAAACACGCCTCCGGTACATCCGTTTAGGGGAGCTCCTGATTTCTGGTTAAACTATGACATGTCGCAGCAGGAACGCATTGAACTATTTATGGAAAACTGGAGAAAAGTCGGCGGGGAAGCCATTCATGTAGCAACAATGGAAGAAGCTAAGGGGTATATCTCTGAAGTCGCTCAGACCATGCAAGCGCGCTATTTGCTTAGTTTTGATCAGCCAGAATTGCTGGAGATGAAATTGGCAGAAGCCTGCCCGGGGACCGAAGTCACCTACTGGAATCCAGACAGAAAGGACGAGCTTCTAGCCAGGGCGGCGGGAACAGACATTGGAATAGGCATCGTAGACTATGCGATCGCGCATACAGGGACCATCTTGGCGATGTCAAGTCCTTATAAAGGACGATCCATTAGCTTGCTCCCCACCGCGTTTATGGCTGTGATCAAGGCTGAAACCATTAAGACGCGTATGGGCGAGGTCCTAAAAGAAGTACATGGACTCCAAGAAGCGGGCGAAATGCCGGCTGGTGTTCACTTCGTGACGGGTCCAAGCCGTTCCGCAGATATAGAAAATGATCTTACAATCGGCGTTCATGGTCCCGGTGTAATGTATGCCGTGGTGGTAGGATGAAACAAGTAAAGGGTGCCTCCAAAACGACAGTTTTGGGGGCACCCTTTCGCTTATGCATTATAAACTTCCATTAAGTAGGTATCGCTATCTAGCTTCTCGAATCCTTCTTGCTGTTGGCTCAAGCGATTTAATTGAGTTTGTAAGGACTTAATTTGCTCTTCTAATTGTTTAATTACTTCCACCTTTACTGTTACGGTCATCTGAGATCCCTCCATGCTCATTATGTTATCTTTTTCTCTGTTTAACTTCACCGCGTCATGGTGAATACAGTTTCTAATTTATTGATAATTCTAACAAGGGGAAGAGCTTTTGTAAATAGCTTTCGGGAATGTAAGCGATTCCAATTAGAAAGAATTTTTTGACATTTACCATCGCTTTAAGAGAACTAGTTGTATGCGCTTGTTTAGATAAGTTATAATGTGGTTTAGCTTTTTCTTCCATTGCAAACGGGAATACTTTAATAAGGAGGTGCTGCCTATGATATATTTAGATAATGCGGCAACTACTGCACCCTATCCGGAAGTGGCAGATGTTATGAGGTCTGTTATGGATTCGTATTATGGGAATCCCTCATCGCTGCATCATTTAGGAGTAGAGTCCGAGAAGGTATTGCAGCAGTCTCGAGGAGTTGCGGCAAAGCTATTGGGGGTCCAACCCGGTGAAATTGTTTTTACTTCAGGGGCGACTGAGAGCAATAATCTAGCGATTAAAGGGATTGCTTTTCAGTATCAGAATCGTGGAAAGCATATTATAACGACGGCGATTGAACATCCCGCTGTTTACGATGTCTGTAAACAGTTGGAACATTTCGGCTTTGAGGTCACGATCCTTCCAGTAGATCGGAATGGAGTGATAAGTCTAGAGGATCTAAAAGCAGCCATTCGGAATGAAACCATCCTGGTTTCCATTATGCATGTAAATAATGAAGTAGGCAGCGTTCAACCGTTGAGGGAGATTGGTGCCGTATTAAAGAACTATCCCAAGCTATTTTTCCATGTCGATGCTGTTCAAGGGTATGGAAAGCTTCCCGTTCATCCTAAAGAGTGGGAAGCGGATCTTGTCTCCTTATCCGCCCATAAATTTCATGGGCCCAAGGGAACCGGTTTGTTATACGTGAGAAAAGGGATTGACCTCTTTCCTTTAATGGTAGGGGGAGGGCAGGAAGGCGGGTATCGCTCGGGAACGGAAAACCTTGCTGGTATTGTAGGGATGGTAAAAGCGATGAGAATGTCGAAGGAAAAATTTGAGGCTAATCCAGAGTATGTGCGGAGCCTTCGAAACCGGCTGTGGGACAGCTTGGACCAGTGGGAAGAATGCAAGGTAAATTCCCCCAAGGAGGGAGCACCCCATATCCTTAACTTTTCCTTGCCAGGATTGAAATCGGAGGTTCTCCTCCATGCCCTAGAGGACAAGCAGATCTGCATTTCAACCAAGTCTGCCTGCTCCTCTAAAGTAGATCGGCCCAGTCGTGTACTGCTTGCTATGCATGTAGGGGAGTCGAGAGCCCGCAGCAGTTTAAGAATTAGCCTTTCCTATTCGAATACAGAAGCTGAAGTCCATGCCTTTCTCACAAGTCTCTATCAAGTAGTTCCCCAATTAAAACAAATGCTAAAGGTAACCTAAAGGAGTATGTATGATTAATTATGAAGATATTTTAGTTCGCTATGGTGAAATGGCTCTTAAAGGAAAAAACAGGGGGATGTTTGAAGCGCAGCTCATTCGAAATATTAAGCGTGCTTTAGATGCTTATCCGGCAGTAGAAGTGGAGAAGGCTTACGGCAGAATGTATATTTCTTTGAACGGTGCTCCTTATTCGGAAGTGGAACCCAAGATAAAAAAGATTTTTGGCATCACTTCCTTTAGTCCTACGAAGAGGCTAAACAGCTTTGAATTGGAGACGATACAAGAAGCCGCTCTATCAGTGATGCGGGATGTCAGTCCTGCTCCTATGACCTTCAAAGTGGAAACCAATCGATCCAATAAAAGGTTTCCTCACCGTTCGATGGAGATGAATAATCTGATCGGTGGCTATGTTTTGCGAAATATGCCAGGCCTAAAGGTAGACGTGAGAAAACCTGAGGTCCTGTTAAAAGTGGAAATTAGAAACGAAGGAACCTTTATCAGTTGCTTGGATATTCCTGCCTTTGGCGGGCTTCCCGTAGGAACGAGCGGGAAGGCTATGCTGCTTCTATCGGGAGGAATTGACAGCCCGGTAGCGGGATGGTTGACCATGAAAAGAGGAGTCAGGATCGAAGGCATTCATTTCGAGAGTCCTCCATTTACAAGTGAGCGCGCGCGACAAAAGGTGGTGGATTTAGCCGGGATTGTTAGTCAGTATGGTACCGGTGAAATGAGGGTCCATATGGTTCCCTTTACAAAAATCCAAACAGAGATCCGACAAAAATGCCCCGAGCATTATTTGATTACGATCATGAGAAGGTGCATGGTGCGAATAGCGGAGAGAATTGCCAAAAAACGCAAAGCTCTTGCGATTGCAACGGGAGAAAGTCTTGGCCAAGTAGCAAGTCAGACGATGGAAAGCATGAATACGATTAATCATGTTACGAATATGCCTATCATTCGTCCGCTCGTAACGATGGATAAATCAGAAATCGTAAAGATCGCAACAGAAATAGGGACGTATGAAACTTCCATTCTTCCTTTTGAAGATTGCTGTACCATTTTTGTTCCTAAATCACCTGTAACACGCCCGAACCCTGAGAAGGCAGAAAAGTTCGAAGCAGAACTAGCTGAGCTTGAAGCCTTAATTGAAGAGGCTGTACAGAATACAGAAACCATTATCGCCTCTTCCCGTCCGAAAGAAACAGAAACCATGGACTTGTTCTAAAGATGAAAAGACCCCAGTGAGATTCACTGGGGTCTTAAGTATATTAGTTGGAACGTTCAGCTAACCAGTCACCGATTGTTGGATAGGTGTGCTTGACAGCTTGGCGTCCGAAAACAATGGATACATGACCTGTAGGCATAAGAGAGAGGGTCTTATCCTTGCTAGAGATAGCATCCATTAATGGCTCGAGCTGCTTTGGCTGAGCAATATGGTCTCTTGTTGCGCCAATGTTAAGGACATTAGCTTTAATTTCTTTAAGATCTACGCGATGGCCACGAATGATCAGTTCACCTTTAATCAACTTGTTATGTTGATAGAATTCCCGAATCCATTGACGGAAGGCTTCTCCAGGGAATGGAACGCCATCGCCTACCCATTTTTGCATGAGTTTCCAGCTATCAACAAAAGATTGGTTTTCTACGCGCTCAGCTAGACTTACATAAGGACCAGCGAAATTGACGAGAGGCTTCAGCATCTTGTTGCCAAGATCAATCATCTCTGGTGGAATGTTTCCTAGCGTGTCGACCACTTTATCCAGATTAAAGTAACGCTCATCCAACCAGTTGGTGAACAAACCTAAACCAGAAAAATCGATAGGAGCGGTCATGAAGATCGCGTTTTTGATAGGTAGTTGGGCATGAAGAGCAGTAAAAATCGCTGTCATGGTACCACCCATGCAATATCCTAAGACGGATAATTCATCTGCGCCGCTGTGGCGTAGAACCTTGCGCACAGCTAAAGGCATATAATCCATGATGTAGTCATCCAGCTTCATGTAGCGATCTTCTGGCCCAGGAGATCCCCAATCCATGAGATAAACATCGAAGCCGCGGTTCACCAGATACTCTATTAAGCTGTTGCCAGGTGATAGATCAAGGATATAAGGCTTGTTGATTAATGCATAGAACATTAACAACGGTACACGTTGAGTCTTGGGTTTATTCGGTGCGAAACGATAGAGTTTAGCCTTGTTTTTAGTCCAGATGACTTCTTTCGGAGTTTGATAGACTTGCGGTTCTGGTTCTACGAACATGACTTCGTTAAATCGCTTTACGCGGTCCAGTTGCTTCTTGAACTCATCAGGAGCTAAACCCAAGATTTCTTCCCATTCTTTAACTGGGGACATGATCATTTTTTTGTAACCCTCCACTTTTTTCTGTTGCTGAACAACAGATTATTACATGTAAAGTCCGCCGTTCACGTTTAATTGTTGACCAGTAATGTAATCACCATCGGTTACAAGATAATTTACGGCACGAGCGATCTCGCTAGCTTGACCTAGACGGCGTTGAGGAACTTTAGATACAATCTTCTCTAAAATCTCAGGAGCAATTTCTGCTACCATTTCCGTTTCAATATAGCCAGGGCATACAGCGTTTACTGTAACGCCTTTATTTGCCATTTCAAGAGCAAGAGACTTCGTGAACCCGATAAGACCAGCCTTGGAAGCTGCATAGTTGGTTTGACCAATGTTTCCGGATTGACCAATAACGGAGCTAATGTTGATGATGCGACCGTATTTTTGCTCTACCATGGATGGAAGAACGGCACTGGTTGTATTGAAAGCACTGTTAAGGTTTACGTCAATAACCTTTCTCCAGGCTTCTTCTGTTAACTTAAGGAAGGTGCGATCGCGAGTGATACCAGCATTGTTTACTAGAATATCAACCTTACCGTAACGGTTGATCGTTTCTTCTACTAATACCTTTGCTTGTGCGCTATCAGATACATCAGCTTGACTTGCAAATGCTTCAGCACCAAGGGCTTCGATTTCTTTTACCACTTCATTAGCAGCATCTGCATTGCTATTATAGTTAATGACTACCTTAGCTCCATTGCGGGCTAATTCTAGTGCGATAGTTTTACCAATTCCGCGGGATCCGCCAGTTACGATAGCTACTTTGTTGTCGAGTGTTTTCATCTTCATACATCCTCTCTCATGTGTAAGTATTTGTGTAGTGTTTTTGTTTATTATTTATATATCTAAAAGTTATCTATTTAGATTTAGGTTTTTGTTCTGCTGCTTCAGGAGTACGAGTTTCTTTTGCAGTTGCAATCTCACTCTTGGCTTGCAGAATCTCAAAAAGCTGATCTAATCGGGAAGTTAATTTCGCAATATCCGCTTGTAAAGTTTTGACTTCCTTCGACAGATCTCTTTGCTTAAGCTGATCAATGATCTCGTCTTCAATCGTTTGTTCTAACTTGTCGAGTTTACCCTCAACATTAACGACCATCCCAGCGATATTCGCTACATCTTGTCGAGAAGGCATGTTAGCTTGCTCCAGATATTTCTCAGCAGATTGACGGGCTACATTCTGATATTGAAGGTAGCTGTTAAGGCTTTGTCCCATCCACTTGGAAAACTCTTCCTTGTGCATGGCCTCGTCTATCGTCTGACTCCATTGCTCCTCTGCCTTATCATAGAATTGCTTCCATACGGCAAAAGGGTCAAAGGGCATGTGCTGACTCATGGTTTCATCTCCCTTTTCATCTTTTTGCAAAACAATACTCTCTGAAATAGCTGACTCTGCTCTAATTAGTCAAACGATTGATCAAAGAGTCTTTGCAAAGGATCCTACTTCCCTTCGATCGCTGTCGAAATTTAGGATTCTATTTGCTTACATTGAAAATTATAGTCAATAGTTGGTGCGAAAACAATTGAAACCCTTCGACAATTCTGTGAAGATAATAAGAAATACTTATCACAATTTGTCGAATAAGCTCTGAGGGTTTTCTTGTGCCAATACTTGACAGGGGGGACCACATAGGTGTAAATTACACATAGAAGGAAATTACAAATTTGTAGGTGATGCTCATGTCGGCCAGTAAGGATAAAGAACAACAGGTCCGAGAAGATGAAAAATGGAATATCCCCGGCGGGCCGCCAAAAAACATGATGGTCCCCGTTCTCCTGCTGATACTTAAAGGATGGAATGCTCATGGATATGAGTTGATCCAGCAGCTTGTCAAGTTCGGTTTTCATTCCATAGATCAAGGCAATGTTTATCGAACGCTTCGCCAATTGGAGAAGGAAAACATTGTGAAGTCCGAATGGGACACGACCTCAGGTGGCCCTGCCAAGCGAGTTTATTCCTTGACCGATGCAGGGACACAATACTTAGAATCCTGGGCAGAGGCATTGGGCCAATATCAGAACATGCTTGATCAATTCTTCAATATGTACACTCAATTCTTCATGTCCTTACCGAGTGTGCCTACCCGAAAAAGTAAAGAAAGCGACGACAACGACTTTGAGTGATTCAGCTTATGCTGTGTCATATAAAAAAAAAATGATATTTTAGGAGGATGTAAAAAATGGCAACTGCACAAGCGAAAAAGAACGAATTAACAAATCCGGTAAATGTATTCGACACGATGTGGGATGGATGGTTAAACAGCGTAAAGCTAATGTATGGATATCAGCGTGAGATGGAAGCTGTTACGATTCAATCTATCGAGCGTCAAAAAGAAATCTGGCAGCAAACAAAAGAAAATCTAGATAAATTAGAACTAGAATTAAGTAAATTTGTTGTCGATGTAAAGGCAAATATGCTAGATAACGTTAAAAATGTGAACGGTGAAGCCGTATCTAAAAATGTAGAAGATTGGAGCAAGCGTGCTGAAGAAGTGGTGAATAAAGTTCAACAGCTTTATGGTACACCTGGCAAGGCTAGCAACAGCATGTTCGGAAAATCTTTAGAACAATTAGAGTCTACTCTACTAAGCTTAATCGAACAACAACAAAAGAATCGTACAGAAGTTCAAGAGCTATTAGAAAACTTTACAGACCAAGTAAAGAAGACAAACAAAGGACTTATGGAGTCTTGGGAAACAAGCCGTACTTCTGCTTTCAATATGTTTAAATAATTTTATGACTGTCCCCATGGTTGAAGATAACCATGGGGACAGTTTTTTTAGGGATGTCATCAAAAAACAAAAAACTGTATCCGAATTCCACTTAGGTGGAGTAAGATACAGTTATAAGGGTTAATCCTTTTTTAATACAATCTTTTTTATGAAGAGTACAAGAACGAGTAAGAAGACCGAGAATAGCACAATGGTACCACCAGATGCCCAATCCAGATAGAAAGCTGTTATTAACCCACCTAATACGGCGATCTCTGCTAAAACAATGGAAATCCAAAAGGTTTGCTGGAAGCTGCGTGAGATCTGTAGGGCGGCAGCAACGGGCAATGTAATAAGAGCAGAAACAAGTAAAATTCCAACAATACGCATCGAGATGGCGATGGTTAATGCCACGAGAACAATGAACACAAGGTTAATCATCCGTCGCTTAATACCAGAGATTCTTGCGTATTCTTCATCAAAGGATAGAGCAAAAAGCTCTTTGTAAAGAAGGTAGATGGAAAGTAAGACAACAAAACCAACCCCGATAATGGTCCACAGGTCGTTTCGTCCTACGGCCACTACGCTTCCAAACAAGTAGGAAAAGAGATCAACATTAAAGCCCTTGGCAATGCTAATGAGAACGACGCCTAACCCAATTCCGGTGGATAAAATAATGGGAATGGCGAGCTCTTGATAAAACCGATAGGCTTTTCTAAGCTGTTCTACGAGGAGAGCTCCAATAACAGAAAAGATCATTCCCATATACATTGGATTAATCCCCTGAAAAAAGGCTCCTTTCTTTGATAACAGGATGCCTGCAGCGATTCCTGATAACGTGATGTGAGAGAGGGCGTCAGCCATAAGCGAGAGCCTTCTAACAACAAGAAATACCCCAATAGCGGGGCAGATGATGCCAACTATTAAACCGGCAAAAAGGGCATTGCGCATGAATTCGTATTGAAACATAAGATCAAGCATGGATCGTGAGTTCCTCCTAATGACGATGCTCTACCAGATTCATATTAGAGCCGTAAGCAGATTCTAAAATAGCTTTTTGATTAGCATGAAAGTCACTAGGGTTTCCATGGAAGTGGATTTTCTTATTTAAGCAAGCGACTTTGTTTACATGATTGGTCATCATTCCAATGTCATGGGTGACCATTAAAAGGGTCAAGTTGTGATCTTGATGGAGTTTTCCCAGCAGCTGATAGAATTTATCGACCGACTCGGTATCCACTCCCACCGTAGGTTCGTCTAATATCAGCAGCTCGGGGTTAGAAACGAGGGCTCTAGCGATAAAAGCTCGCTGTTGCTGGCCTCCGGACAGTTTCCCGATATTGCGTTCGGCTAGGTCTGATAGTCCTACTTGATCGATGGCTTCTAAAATAGCGGAACGATGCTGACGTGTTAACCTTTTAAACAATCCCAGTTTCCCGAATAGACCCATGGAGACCACTTCAAACACGGTAGCGGGAAAACCGCTGTTAAAGCTGTTGGCTTTTTGAGAGACATAGCCAATCTTATGCCACTCCTTAAACGAGCTCAGTGGGGTTTCAAATAGCTTTACTTCCCCCTGCTTCGGTTCTACTAGGCCTAAGATAATTTTTAGCAAGGTTGATTTACCTGATCCGTTTGGACCAACTAAGCCTACATAATCGCCTTTTTCAACGATGAATTGTACGCCTTTTAGCACTTCATTTTGATTATAATGAAAATGGATGTTTTTACATTCAATAATCGGCTTCATGGACGCCACCTTTTAGTTTGTACTTCCTTATCTAGAGCCATTTTATCATAGGGGAAAACGGGTAGATAAGTCAACTGCTGAAGCGTGTAACAGGAATTTTGAAGGTTTTGTAGAAATATATAGATTATTGGCTGTCTTTGTCTACTCTATTCGATTAAGGAGTCTATGTATGTTATCTATGGATCGGGCAACGCGAGAACACCTGCTTGCCTTTGCGAATGAATACGTGAACGAAGTCTTTGGTAAATCCGCTAATTATGAAATTCTTTTTCAAGAAAAAAGAGACGAACTTGTTGAAACTCTACAGCAGGCCCTTATGTTTGTCCTTGAGGCCATTCAAGATGAAACGATTTCTTTACAGACGGTTACCGAATTTGCGCAACGTTATGCGGAGCATTTTGTCATTTATTTTCACGATGCAGAAACCCTGATCAGGGACTGTTCTGAACTTAAACATCGCTTTCTCACCAAAATCATTTACCCCTATTCTCTTGAGGGGAAAGAACCAAGAGCCGTTCGGGTCATTAACACCTTTGTTGACGAATATATGATTCGGTTATTCAAAGAGAAGCAGTGGGAACTCGAACGAATGGAAGTGGAGAAGTTTAATGCCATAGGGAATATGGCTTCCGGAATGGCTCATGAATTGCGTAATCCGATCACGAGTGTAAAGGGCTTTTTAAAGCTGATCTATGAGATGCATCCCCATCCCGAAGAAATCCACAGCTATTACACCATTATGGACGATGAAGTAAAGAGACTTGACTATATATTAGAGAGATTTCTTTCCTTAACTAAACGCAAAAACCTTCAGATGAAAAGAGAATTCGAAGAGGTGGATCTTTGCCATATCATTGATCGGTGTGTTTCTCTTTTTGAATTTGAATTCATTCGCTTAGGGATTGAAACGATCGTACAGCTTGAGCCTCATGCAATTATCAAAGGAAATTCCAAGGAAATAGAACAGACCTTTATTAATATTGTGAAAAATGCTTGTGAAGAATTCCAGCGGCTACCCAATCAAAGAGAAAAGCTGTTTCGCATCACGTGCCGGGTCAAGGAGGAGAAGGTGCTTGTTCTGTTTTTTAATAACGGGGCACCTATTAGCTCAGAAGATGTGAAGCATATCTTTAGTCCGTTCTATTCAACAAAAGAAAATGGGACGGGGTTGGGCCTAGCTATATGCAAGCAGATCATAGAAGCTCACGGGGGAAAGATTCATATCTATCCTGAGCCGGATGGTACGATGGTTGAAGTGAAGCTGCCTCGAACGGTGGAGTCTTAATACATAACAATGGAGGGCAAGAAAGGCCCTCCATTGTTATGCTTATCGATAGGACTTATGGATATCCCAAAACATTTTCAACAAAGCACCGCCGATGAGAAGACTTGTACCCAGTAGTCCGATCCATATACTTTTCGTTAGAGAAATCTTCACCCATTCGAAGAGACCTGCAAGAAACAAGAGGATAATCATGCCGGCAACCCCCATGCAGTAAACAGTTGATGACATAGCCAACCGCTGGCTAGTGTAGACTACTACGATATAATAAAGGAGGAAGCTTGTAATAAAACCTAGAAGAGTCAAGTGCAGGTAAGCGATAATGACTTGCCGGCTGTCAAATACAGCATAAGACAAGACTGGCCAAGCTCCTATGAGCTCAAACAGAGATTTAACGCCCAAGCTGATAAAGGACAGACCCAGTAGCCATCGCATAGCCCCATCTTGTTGCTTTAGCCATAATGGTTTGGCGACATGGATGAGGAATAAGGCAATCGCCAGAAACTGCAATAGAGAACCTATCATCCCAATCAGCGCGGCAAGGGGATGGTCAAAAAACCAAAGAGAAGTGGACAAATAGGATGGGATTACACTAACCGCAACCATATAAAACAGCCATCTTATAGTCGAAGTAGGCTTAGTAGCTGTAGGATAAGCTAAAGAATAGCATACGCCCAGAATAACAAAAGTAAACCATCCATTATATTGTAGATGAAGATAATAATAGACAAATAAGTTCGATAGGTTGCTGTCACCAGAGCCAATCATTTGGTTTAGGGCAACCCCCCAAGGGCCCAAAGAAGATAAAAGATTAAACCAGATGGCAGCTTGGTAAAAGGATGACGCAAACCAAGGCCAGTTTTGGCTACGGTAAGAGAAAAAACGATAAGCAAAATAATAGGACAAAAAGGCGTGTAGAGTGGAGAAGGCGATGGAATAAACTCCATACCCCTGATAACTGAACGTAATGAGCATCCCTACAACGGAAACGTGTAATAAATAGTAATAGATTTTCATCGAGCGTTGGGTTAGGGAATGGACTGGAAAGCAATGTCGGACAATCACAACATTTAAGATAAAATACACCCAACCCAAAAAAGCAACGTGAGAATGAGCGTGTACAATATGCAAAAATTGAAGTTCAGGCCAAACGGGAGCAATCATTTTCCATCTTAAAAGAATACCTAGAAGGGTGATAATGATAAGATAAAAATAGCCTGAGTAAATCCATTGCCGGGTCATTTGTATGTCCGCCGCCTTTTTGATTAATATATTTGCATGTATAGTTAAAACATACTCCAACAAAAAGTTCAACTTGTATTAGAGTGAGGGTTTTATGGACATCAGATTAGAGGATTTGTATTATTGGATCAGCGCTTACCGGGGGCTGGGAGTCGCTGTGGCTTTTATTCTTCCCATTGTCGAAGCCTTTTTCCCTGTACTTCCTCTTTTTGCTATCGTAACAGGCAATGCTGCCGCCTTCGGTCTATGGAAAGGGTTTATTTTTACCTGGCTTGGGGCATGTACAGGCTCTCTTATTACCTTTTGGCTCGTTCGCAAATGGGGCAGAAATTGGACGAAAAAGTGGCTTCATCGATATAAGGGGCTGGAAAAAAGTTCAAGGTGGTTTGAACGTCATGGCTTTTCGGTTCTTTTTTTGCTTCGTTGCTTTCCCTTTTCTCCATCTAGCTTCATAAACGTGTTGGCTGGTTTATCCTCTTTGCCTTTTCATACCTATTTTTGGGCAACCACCTTAGGCAAAGCGGTCAGTGTATTTGTCCTATCCTACGTTGGTGCTGATCTGCCAGACCTTATAAGACAACCAATAAAAATTGCATTGGTGGGCATCATCGTGCTGCTTTTATGGAGTATCGGCAAAATAGTAGAAAAGCGGTACTTGCCGAAATCCTAAGAATTGATTATAATTTTAACTAATTAGTTTAACAAGTTAATACGTTACTCTTATCAAGAGAAGGTGGAGGGACTGGCCCTATGAAGCCCGGCAACCGGCTGTATGAATTTTTTTCATACTGTACGGTGCTAATTCCTACAAGATGAATGGTTCATCTTGAAAGATAAGGGTCTGTCGTTTCTTGATAATGATCAGCCCCTTTCTCGCTCATAAGAAAGGGGCTTTTGCCTTACACTAACACAGATAGAATGTCTAGCAGGAGGAGAAATTATGGAGTTAGAGACAACATTAGCGCAAATTGGCAATCGCAAGCAAAAGGATACGGGGGCCATAAGCTTTCCTGTGACTTTTTCGACGGCATTTTTGCACCCTGCTTTGGGAGAAAGTACAGGATTTGATTATATTCGGACGAAGAATCCAACCCGAACGGTTTTGGAAGAGGCTATCGCGGAAATTGAGGGAGGAGACCGCGGTTTTGCGATGAGCTCTGGAATGGCTGCTATTCATGTGATCATGGGATTGTTCAAGCCAGGAGATCATATTATCGCTTCCCTAGATCTCTATGGAGGAACGTACCGATTATTTGAGCAAGTGTGGAAGGACTACGGATTAACCTTTAGTTATGTGAATTTAAGAGAAGCAAGCGATCTGCAAGAGGCCATTACGGACCAAACCGCAGCTGTATTCATTGAAACTCCAACAAATCCGATGATGATCACGGCTGACATTGCCGGCTTGAGCCAGATCGCAAAGGAACATGGATTGTTGACGATTGTAGATAATACGTTCTTGTCTCCCTATTATCAGAAGCCTCTTCTATTGGGTGCTGATATTAGCTTTCATAGTGCAACGAAATACTTGGGAGGACATAATGATGTGCTAGCGGGTCTGATCGTAACCAAAGGCCAGGAGCTCTCGGATCGATTGTATTTCTTGCAAAATTCCATTGGGGCGGTATTGGGACCGATGGATTCCTGGCTTCTGATTCGCGGAATGAAAACTCTGGCCCTACGCATGGAACGTCATACAGACAATGCCAGACAAATCACGTCGTTCTTAAAGGAACATCCTTTAGTGAATGATGTGCTTTATGCAGGCCAGGGTGGAATGATCTCCTTCCGGGTGCAAGATCCAGGCTTAGTCCCAGGCTTGTTACGAAATTTGAAGGTCATTTCGTTTGCCGAAAGTCTAGGGGGAGTAGAGAGCTTGCTCACCTATCCTGCGGTGCAGACGCATGCCGATATCCCTAAAGAGGTCAGAGAAGCGGTAGGAGTATGTGATCGGTTGCTGAGATTCTCTGTCGGGATTGAGCATGCAGCAGACTTAATCGCGGATCTACAGCAAGCCCTGCATGCAGCGGAGATCGAGTGGAGACAAGGAGAGGGAGTATAATGAGCTTAGACTTTGGAACGAGACTCATTCATCATCGACACAGCGTGGATCCTCAAACGGGCGCGAGCTCTACGCCGATGTACTTAGCATCAACCTACCATCAAGAAGATGTGGATCAGCCTGGCGCCTATGATTATTCAAGATCAGGTAATCCGACGCGTCATGCCCTCGAAGAGACGATCGCGGAGCTCGAAGGAGGAGTGGCAGGGTTTGCTTTTTCATCCGGAATGGCCGCGATTTCCACCACCTTCTTGCTATTCTCCGCAGGGGACCATTTGATCATTAGTGAGGATGTATATGGAGGCACGTTTCGTGTCTTGACAGAAGTGTTGAGCCGTTTAGGGATTACTTGCACTTTTGTCGATACTACGGATTTAGCAAAAGTAAAAGAAGCACTGCGCCCCGAAACCAAGGGAGTCTATATCGAGACCCCGTCTAATCCGTTGCTTAAAGTATCCGATCTGCAACCGATTTGCGAATGGGCCAGACAGAATGGCATCATCTCAATGGTAGACAATACCTTTTTGACTCCGTATTATCAGAAGCCGCTTGTGCTGGGTGCCGATATCGTGATACATAGTGCGACGAAATTTATCTCCGGGCACTCTGACGTGGTAGCAGGTTTAGTCGCTGTTGGAGATCCAGCGCTCGCGAAGAGAGTGGGATATTTGCAAAATGCATTTGGCTCCATCTTAGGGGTTCAGGATTGCTGGCTCGTTCTTCGCGGTCTGAAGACCCTGAAGATTCGCATGGAAGCATCGACTCGAGGAGCTGAAAAAATTGCTCGTTGGTTAGAGAGCCAACCGGCAGTCAAACAGGTAAATTACACGGGACTTCCTTCACACCCTGGTCACTCCATTCAAGCTGCCCAAGCAACGGGCCATGGAGCGGTACTTACGTTTGAAGTGGAAGATGGATCCGTTGCACGCAAGCTAATGAAAAACGTGAAGATCCCCATTGTTGCGGTGAGCTTAGGATCGGTTGAATCGATCCTATCCTATCCATGCAAAATGTCACATGCCTCCATGCCTGAAGAAGAAAGAAACCGTCGAGGAATTACGGACGGCTTACTGCGCTTGTCTGTAGGTTTAGAGGACCCGGATGATTTAATTGCTGATTTGGAACAGGCCTTAGCTTAGAATGATCAGAAACTTGCATTTTTTCTATGACTAAGCTAAAATTTGAACAAAGAATGAATAGTGGCGTTGACGAAGAAGAGTAAACACGAAATTTCTGTTGAAGAGAGCCAGTGGTCGCTGTGAACTGGTACAGAGTCGTCGTTGAATGGCCTTCCGAGCCCCAAACCGAAACAGACGGAGTAGGCTTTGGCGGAGTGTCTTCCCGATATCGAAGACATAGAGATGATTTGAACTTTAATTTTTTTCTGTTCAGATCAACAAGGGTGGCACCACGGTCCCTCGTCCCTTATGGATGAGGGGCTTTTTGTATTTTCAAGAAAAAAAGGAGTGGAATGATGAGCAAGAAGAAGATTTTTTCAGGTATCCAACCAAGCGGTTTGCTTACATTAGGAAATTATATCGGAGCCATGCGTCAATTTGTGGAGCTTCAAGATGAGGGCGATTGTATTTTTTGTGTCGTTGACCTACATGCCCTCACCGTTCCTCAAGATCCTGTGGCTTTAAGAAATAATGTTCGATCACTGGCCGCTTTGTTTTTAGCCGTCGGCATTGACCCGCAAAAATCGAAACTAATCGTTCAATCTCAAGTTAAAGAACATGCCGAGCTAGGCTGGTTGATGCAATGCGTGTCACATATGGGTGAATTGGAGCGAATGACGCAATTTAAGGATAAGTCAACTGGTAAAGATGTAGTTACCTCTGCTTTGTTTACGTACCCTGCCTTGATGGCGGCCGACATTTTGCTGTACGATACCACCCATGTACCTGTAGGGGAGGATCAGAAGCAGCATTTAGAACTCACGCGTGATATTGCTGGACGTTTCAATAACCGGTTTGGAACAACGTTTGTGGTGCCAGAGCCGATGATTCCAAAAGTAGGCGGGCGCGTCATGTCACTTGATGATCCAACGAAAAAGATGAGCAAGAGCAATCCTAACGAGGGAAGCTACATTGCCTTGTTGGATGAACCCGCGAAAATTATCAAAAAGATTAAGCGAGCCGTAACGGATTCGGAAAATGAGATTCGTTTTGATGTCGAGAATAAGCCCGCGATCAGCAACTTGTTAACCATCTATTCCTTCTGTGCTAACGCTTCGGTTGAGGATTTGGTTTCCCGATATCAAGGCGTGGGGTATGGCACCTTTAAAAGTGAATTAGCCGAAGCCGTCGTTCAATTCCTGGCGCCTGTCCAAGCCCGTTATCGTGAGCTGGTTGAATCCGATGAACTAGACCGCATTTTGCTAACTGGAGCCGAGCATGCATCTGCCTTCGCTGAGAAGAAAATGATTGATGTAAAGGAAAAGATGGGCTTGATTCCAAGGGAAAAGTTGTCTACATTAACCCGATAAGGAGTGGCTACACTAAGGATACTCCTTGAAAGAGGTGATGGACATGAGTAGCAAAGAACAGAAGCCTAAAAAGGTTTCACTAAACTCTCCTGTCATGGATCAAACCATTCCGCATCAAGTTCATGCTCCCGATTATAAGCAATCGAAGTCAGATGCAACGGAGCCCTTTGTCAATGAATTTGGGGTCGTCATTGGGGATAGCTTCTATGATTCACCCCATTCTCCATTAAACAACTGGAGCACGGATGTGGACCCTGCTATTATGGCTGGGGATCAATGGGTGCATCCGACAAATGATATCGGAAATAATTCAGCCGAAAATGCTGAAATGATTGAAGAAGGAATCAATCCTCGAGGAGTCCCCTTCATGCATCCTACGAAGGATGTCAGCTACGGAAGAGATTAAAAAAGAAGAGAACTGGCCATTTGAGAAAAAGGCCAGTTTTTTTATATCGCAATTGTGGTAAAATGATCCAAAATAGCTTGAAGTTAGAGGTGACACACATGAGAATGGTGGATCTGATCCAAAGAAAAAGGGATGGTCTTACGTTATCCAAGGAAGAAATCAACTTTATTATTAATGGATATACCCAAGGGAGCATACCCGATTACCAAGTGGCGGCATGGGCCATGGCTATTTACTTCCAGGGAATGAATGCACAGGAAATTGCGGATCTGACCATGGCCATGGTTCAATCCGGGGATGTAGTGGACCTGACAGGGATTGAGGGAGTGAAAGTGGATAAACACAGTACCGGCGGTGTTGGAGATACGACTACGCTTGTGTTAGGTCCGCTAGTAGCAGCTGTCGGCGTTCCTGTAGCAAAAATGTCGGGACGCGGACTTGGACACACGGGAGGAACCATTGATAAATTAGAATCGATTGAAGGTTTTCATACGGAAATAACCAAAGAACAGTTTATTGATATCGTTAATAAATATAAGGTTGCGGTTGCTGGACAGAGTGGGAACCTCACTCCTGCGGATAAAAAGCTATATGGGCTTCGTGACGTCACGGCCACTGTGAGTTCCATTCCGCTTATCGCTAGCTCTATCATGAGCAAGAAAATTGCTTCAGGAGCGGATGCCATCGTGCTCGATGTTAAGACCGGGGACGGCGCTTTCATGAAGACGATTGAAGGGTCAAGAGAACTGGCACAGACCATGGTGCGCATCGGGCAGGATGTGGGTCGCAATACAGTTGCTGTCATCAGTGACATGAGCCAGCCTTTGGGATTTGCGGTAGGAAATGCTTTAGAAGTGAAAGAGGCCATCGACACCCTGCGAGGTGAAGGTCCAGAGGATTTAACAGAGCTCTGCTTAGTGTTGGGTGCACACATGGTACACCTAGCGAAACGGGCAGAAACCTTTGAAGAGGCCTATAACCAGCTGCAGTCGGTATTGAAGTCTGGTGAAGGGATACATAAACTTAAGGAGTTTATCGCGGCGCAAGGGGGCGATTCGAGCATCGTTGATCATCCCGAGAAGCTTCCTCAAGCTAATCGCCAGATCGAAGTGAAAGCAAGCTTAAATGGATATATTAAGTCTATACAGGCAGAGAGCATTGGTCATATTGCCATGATGTTAGGTGCAGGCAGAAAGACCAAGGAGGATCCCATTGATCTAGCTGTGGGGGTTGTTTTAAAGAAGAAGGTAGGAGCTCCAGTCAAAGCAGGGGATGTTCTAGCTGTCTTGCACGTGAACGGTTCAGCGGACTACTCGGATATAGTGAACAGAACCACTCAAGCATTTATCCTTACGCAGGAGCCAGTAGAGCCACCGACTCTAATATATGATGTCATTGTCGAATAGCTGGGAGGTACTACGATGAGAGAGATCGTGATGTCTATCCTTGCTGGAATCTTAGTGGGGATTATTTTTAAATTAATGAAGCTTCCTATTCCGGCCCCACCGGTCTTGCCTGCTGTACTTGGAATCTTTGGTCTTTACTTGGGAGGAAAAATTGCAGAAATGGTACTGCAGATGTGGGGCAAATAAAAAAGGAAGAGCACGTCTTTTCTAAGACTTGCTCTTTTTTCATTTAGCAGATAAGAATTTATAAAATATTAGAATTCTTTATCTGCATAAGGGCAACTAGGCTGCCGCACAACTCATTTGACATAAAGAACGTCAAGTGGAGTTTCAGCGCCAAGGCTTGGCGCCAGCCAAGTTTTCTTTACCAAAATCTCATGGCCCCGCAATATTTCTCTAAGTATTTGCCTTCCCATAGCGGTTGGATCTTCACTACGTAATTAGAGTTCGAAGCATGCAAGAACTCTCCGTCACCAGCATAAATCCCCACATGGTCAACAAATCCTCGTTCATTCGCAAAATAAACAAGATCACCAGGCAGCAAGTCCTCCTTCTGTACCTCCATCCCATGTTCCTTACCGAACTTAAATTGCGCAGAGGCATCCCGAGGGATCAAAATTCCATTGGCCAAATGCATGGTGCGTGAGAATCCCGAGCAATCATAGCCAAAGCTAGACATTCCGGACCATAGATAGGGAAGATCAAGAAAAGGCTTACTTGCTTCCACAATTTTATCCCCGTCTTGTTTCTCAAGCAACGGGTAGGGAGCGTGTTCTCCTTCTCTGACTTTAACTTCGGAAGCAGCAAGGGCTCCCTGTTCTCCCGTAGGCAGCTTCACCCAAACCTGTTCCTCGTCTTTTCTAATAAAAGGGAGGTGAGTCAAATAGGAGAGGGTTAGGCCGTTCTCCTTCTTTAGAGAAGTTTGAGGTACGGTAACCCACGTGTGAGGTGCTTGGGTATAGAGTAGGTGATAGTCTTCGTTATAGGTCAACTGCAGTGTAGGAACCCACCCAGGATATCCCGTTTCATTCTTAGGTGTCCACTGGTCGGGTATCAGGATGTGACTCCAATCTCCTGACTCTTCTGTCACAATGACTTGGGAACCATATAGTAGTTGGGTTTGTAAAATATTTTCATCAATAAACCAAATGCGGTCTTGATGGGTTAAGCCTGAAAGCCAAGCAGGCAAATCGGTTGGATTGGTCGTTGCATAGTAGTCCATCTCTCGCTGCAGATTGGGCTGGGTCCATACGGTTGCTACATTTACACTTACGTAGGCGAATTTCAACTAAACGTCCCCTTTCAGTTACAAGCGTACTCACTAAGTATAAACCTCCATCTTTCGTTTGGAAACAGGTTTGAGTAATAGTATAATGTTTTCATTACGCCTTGTGGATAGGAGAGAAGGGTATGTCTAGCAGTCAGATTGTGGAATTAATTGCGACTTCGACCTTTGGTTTAGAGTCTGTGGTTGGAGAAGAGGTTCGTTCCCTAGGTTTTGAAAATGCGGTAGTAGAAAACGGAAAAGTCACGTTCAAAGCAGGTCTTGAAGCGATACCGAAAGCAAACTTATGGCTGCGGACCGCAGATCGCATCCGATTAAAGGTAGGTGAGTTCGAGGCTCGTACGTTCGATGAGCTATTTGAAAAAACAAAGGCCCTTCCTTGGTCAGATTGGCTTCCTGTGGACGCTCAATTTCCCGTAGATGGGAAGTCGGTCAAGTCGACGCTATTTTCCATTTCAGATAGCCAAGCGATCGTGAAAAAAGCGATTGTCGAACATATGAAGCAAAAATATAAAAAAGAATGGTTCGAGGAAAGTGGTCCATTATATCGGATTGAGGTTTCTTTGCTTAAGGATGTCGCGACCTTAACGATCGATACGAGTGGAACAGCCTTACATAAACGGGGTTATCGTACCTTAATCGGTGGAGCTCCCCTCAAGGAAACCATGGCAGCTGCCCTCATACTGCTTTCGAAATGGAGACCGGATACAGCATTAATTGACCCATTTTGCGGGTCTGGAACGATACCGATTGAGGCCGCTCTAATTGGCCAAAATATTGCTCCAGGAATGAACCGGGAGTTCGCTTCAGAAAACTGGCCTATCATTCCTAAAGAAATTTGGCGAGAAGCCAGAAGAGAAACGCATGATCTAGCCAGATATGATCAACCTCTTCAGATTATGGGGACGGATTATGATGAAGAGGTTTTACAGGTCGCAAGAAGGAATGCGGAAGAAGCCATGGTCGGGGAACATATCCACTTCCAGCGAATGGATGTAAGAGATCTGCGCTCAAGCAAGAAATATGGTAAGATCATTTGTAATCCTCCCTATGGAGAGCGACTCGGGGAAGAAAAAGAAGTCGAGCTATTGTATCGAGAGATGGGTAGGGTTTTCCAAGCCCTAGACACCTGGTCCTACTATGTGATTACTTCTAATGAGAAGTTTGAGGAATTGTTCGGGAGAAGGGCAAGCAAAAAGAGAAAGTTGTTTAACGGTAATATCAAAGTAGATTATTATCAATATTTTGGACCGAGACCTCCACGGCCAAAGAGAGAAGGGGAAGAGCCGCGTGGATGAGTTTTTTCGACGCAGAAGAAATAATAAGCCGCTTTACTATATCATGATCGGGTTTTTAGCTTTTGGACTACTACTGATTGCTGGAGGCATCTGGTTTGTGATGAACGTGCAGTAAAGGAAAAACTCCCGTTAGGCGTTAACGGGAGTTTTTTCGTGTTTGTAAAATTAGGCTCTAACAAAGTAGGATTCATTACCTGCTGTGGATTCTTCCTGTCCATTGACCGGCCACCAGCGGAACCCATCTTGTGTCAGCATTTGAGCAGAAGCCTCTGGTCCCCAGCTTCCTGCAGCGTAGCGATGAAGCTCGGTTTTTCCTTGCGAGAAAGCTGCAGAAATAGGATCTACAAATTTCCATGCCAGGGAAACTTCGTCCCATCGAGTGAAGAAGGTAGAATCTCCTTCGAGACAATTGTGGAGAAGTCTTTCATAGGCTTCCGGTGAATTGATTCCCGTTTCACAATTCTGGCAGAAATCCAGCGGGATGGGGGAAAGGATGCCATCCGTACCTGGCTTTTTCGCATTGAGCTTAAAGTAGATCCCTTCTTGTGGATGGATCCGGATGCTTAAAAGGTTAGGCTCAAGATTCCCTTGTTTATTGAAATAAAGATTCTTCGGAAGTGTCTTAAACTGAATAATAATTTCTGTAGCCTTATTTGGCATTCTTTTCCCCGTACGGATATAGAAAGGGACACCAGCCCAACGGAAATTGTCAATATAGAGCTTAGCAGATACAAAGGTTTCGGTTGTGGAATGAGGATTTACGCCACTTTCTTCGAGATAGCCAGCCATATCTTTACCGGCTAGTTGACCACGGTCATATTGTCCACGAATCACATAATCTTTGACTTCATCTTCGGAAAATCTGCGTAAGGATCGCAGCACCTTTACTTTCTCGTCTCTAATCGCCTCCGTCACGAGCCGGCTAGGCGGTTCCATCGCGATCATAGTGACCATTTGAAGCATATGGTTTTGAACCATATCTCTTAGGGCTCCAGATTTTTCATAGTAACCGCCACGTTCCTCTACTCCTACGGTTTCACTTGAAGTGATTTGCACATTCGCGATATGGTTATTGTTCCATAAAGGCTCAAAAAAGGAGTTAGCAAAGCGAATGACTTCGATATTCTGGATCATTTCTTTACCGAGATAATGATCGATCCGATAGATCTCTTCCTCGCGAAACACGGATCGAATTTTATCGTTGAGTTCATTGGCCGATTGGTAGTCATGACCGAAGGGCTTTTCAATCACCAGTCGCTTCCAACCATTCGTTTCTAAGAGCTCACTCGATTTTAGATTATTCGAGACGTCACCGAACAGCTCGGGCGAGATCGCGAGATAGAATACGCGATTGCCAGGAAGCTGGCTACGCTGCTCAGTTTCTGTTAATTCATTCTTTAATTTTATGTAGCTTGCCGCATTTTGCAGATCAACGCTCACATAGCTAAGCTTGTCAGCAAAGGCTTCCCATAGTCCTTGCTTTTCGGCAGAGAAGCGGCCAAATTCTTTAAGAGAATGAAGAACATGGTCTCTAAATGTTTCGTTCGACCAGTCTTTACGCGCTACGCCAATAACTGAGAAAGATGCTGGCAGTAGTCCTCGTTGATAGAGGCTGAAGATAGCAGGGTAAAGCTTTCTTTTAGCTAGGTCCCCGGTAGCTCCGAACAATACGATGGTAGATGGTTCAATAGGTGATGAGTGCATAAATTCCTCCGTCATGGCAATGAATGTTATCTGTTAGTCTCTCTCATAGAGGGGGGTTTTACTCCGTTTGAGTCAACAGCCTAAGGGCGTCTCCTGCAATAAACATAGAACCTGTGAAGAATATGCCATCTGATGCATTCGCTTTTTTATTGGCGTATTCATAGGCTTGTTCTAGGGATTCAAAGATAAGTGTGTCTTTGTTTGCTTGTCTGGCATTATTGGCTAACTCCACTGGATCTTTTACTCGTATCGTGTTGGAATGAGGGACAAATAAAAATGTGGATGCAAGCCCATCAAACCATTTTAGCATGTGGTCCAATTGCTTATCTTGGGAAAAACCTAAGATAAAGTAATGCCAGTTGCATTCGAACTGGCGTACGGTTTCACAAAAGCGCCGAATTTCTTCTTCGTTATGGGCACCATCAATGACGGTAAGTGGAGACCGATCCAGGATCTGAAAGCGTCCAGGAAGGAATGTCTTAACTAATGCCTTAGCGACGTTGTCAGATTCAATGGGGTAGCCTAGCTCTTTAAGGATGAACGAACTCTTGATTGCTATGGCGGAATTCTCCCATTGAAAGTTTCCAGCGACACCTAGGCGGTAGGGTAGGGTCGTCCCTTCCTCTACATAAGTGCCATTCCCAAGATTAAATTGTACGAAAAAGTCTGAGTGAAGACAATAGAGGGGCGCATTCTTTTTATTCGCTTCAGTTTTCAATACTTGCAATGCTTCGGGAACGGAAGTTCCGGTAACAACCGGTACTCCTTCTTTGATCACTCCTGATTTGTCGTAAGCAATTAATTCGAAGGTGGAACCTAAGACCGCCTCGTGGTCTTTGAATATATTCGTGATGATGGATAGTACAGGAGTAAAGTAGGAAACAGGATCGTTATACCCACCAATTCCCGTTTCTAGAATAACAAAATCTACTTGTTTCATTAAAAAAAGATGCAGCCCTGCTAGGAGAAAAACTTGATTGTAGTTCAGAGCGCCAAGCGGATGAGCAGCAGATGGTTCTACCGCTTGGAGAAAGCTTGGAAGAAGCAGATCAATTTGGGCAAGAATTTCGTTCTCAGGCAGGGGCGTCCGATCCACCTGTATTCGTTCGTTAAACGAGATAAAATGAGGACTTTGAACTAATCCGACACTAAGCCCATGCTCCTCAAGAATGGAAGATAGAAATAATGTTGTTGAGCCCTTGCCGCAAGTTCCAGTAACTAGAATAATAGGAATGGGGTAAGGAAGCAGATTCGTATCTTGGGCTAATTTATGGATGAGCTTCCGTTTCTCTTCCGGAGTAGCAAAGAGGCGTTTTCCTCCTAATTCTTTCAGCAGTTCTTCGGCAGTCATGGATTTCCCCCGGCTATTTCATGTTTTTTCAGCAAGTTTATTATAGCCCAAAAAGAAAAGCTTACCAATGTAGCTTTTACTCTCTATTTCCGGTATGATGAACTAATGATGAAAAGAGAAAAAAAAGAGGTGTACAAGCATGTCCATGGTAAAGGTTGAACTCAAAGACGGCAGTGTCCGTGAGATTGAGGCCGGCATCAATTTACGAGACCTAGCTGGCCAGATTTCATCCAAATTAAAAAAAGAATCCGTAGTGGGAAGCATCAACGGCACATTAGTTGATCTAACGACTCCCATTCAAGAGGATTGCAAAATAGAGCTGTTTTCCACGGAAGATGCAGAAGGACTTGAAGTGCTTCGTCACTCGACAGCACACTTAATGGCACAGGCCATTCAACGCCTATGGCCAGGAGTTAAGTTAGCCATAGGCCCTGTCATTGAGGATGGGTTCTATTACGATATGGCAGGCCGTACTTTTTCTTCCGAGGAATTCGAGCAAATTGAAAAAGAAATGCAGGCTATTATTAAGGAAAATCTGAAGATCGAGCGAAAAGAGATTTCCCGAAACGACGCCTTGCAGTATTTCCTAGAGCGAGAAGATAAGTATAAAATCGAGATCATTAAAGATCTACCAGAGGATACGGTCCTCACGCTATATACCCAAGGGGATTTTACAGACTTGTGCCGAGGACCGCATGTTCCGTCCACAGGGTACCTTAAAACCTTTAAGCTCATGTCCTTGTCTGCAGCCTATTGGCGAGGAGATGCCAAGAACGATTCCTTAACCCGTATTTACGGTACGGCTTGGCCGAAGAAAGAGCAATTGGCTGAATATCTGGACCGCTTAGAGCAAGCGCGTCGACGCGATCACCGCCGAATCGGAAAGGAAATGAAGATTTTTACGGCTACGCCTGAAGTAGGGCCTGGATTGCCTCTTTGGCTGCCGAATGGGGCGAAAATTCGCCGAACCCTCGAGCGATACATTGTAGATTTAGAAGAAAGCTTAGGCTACGACCATGTCTACACCCCAGTTCTGGCGAACGTGGAGCTCTATAAAACGTCTGGACACTGGGAGCACTATCAGGAAGATATGTTCCCTCCTATGGAGATGGAGAATGAGATGTTCGTGCTCCGCCCGATGAACTGTCCTCATCATATGATGGTGTACAAGTCCGAGAAGAGAAGCTATCGTGATCTTCCTATTCGAATTGCGGAGCTTGGGACCATGCACCGCTATGAAGCATCCGGAGCTGTTTCTGGACTCCAGCGCGTGAGAGCAATGACCCTAAACGATGCGCATATTTTCTGCCGTCCGGATCAAATACAAGAAGAGTTCAGCCGTACGGTTCAGCTCATCCAACAAGCGTATAAGGATCTGAACATTACCGATTACTGGTTCCGTTTGTCTTATCGCGATCCGGAAGATAAAGAGAAGTATGTTCAAAACGATGAACTGTGGGAAATGGCCCAATCCATGCTTAAGCAAGCCATGGATAACCTAGGTTTGCCTTATAAAGAAGTAGAAGGGGAAGCGGCCTTCTATGGTCCGAAGCTTGATGTGCAGGTGAAGACAGCCATCGGTAAGGATGAGACCCTATCGACCGTCCAGTTAGATTTCTTATTGCCAGATCGATTCGAGTTGGAATACATTGGTGATGATGACAAACCTCATCGTCCGGTTGTAATCCACCGTGGAATCCTTTCTACCATGGAACGTCTGACTGCTTACCTTATTGAAGTGTACGAGGGTAAGTTCCCACTTTGGCTATCTCCAACGCAAGTGAAGGTGCTAACGATTAGCAACGATCTTGCTGGATATGCGGAGGAAGTTGTCCAGAAGCTAAAACGCCTGGGAGTACGCGTTGAATTAGACAATCGCAACGAGAAGATCGGCTATAAAATTCGCCAGGCTCAGCTCGAGAAAATGCCGTATATGGCTGTGATCGGGAAGGCTGAAGCAGAAAATGGACAAGTTGCTGTGCGTAAAAGAGAGCAGGGTGACTTAGGTACAATGGCGTTGAATGACTTTGTTCAACAGATCTTAGAAGAGATTGCAGAGAAGAAGTAGGAAGAGGAGAGCCAATCCGTATACGGGTTGGTTCTTTTTTTAATGAAAAAAAACACAGACCTTATGCAGAAGGTCTGTGGTTCGGTTTCCCAGGGCTGCCTTGAAATCCAGCTAAGACACTAAAGACAATAAATACGTTAACAGCCCATAAGGTAAACAACATGGAAATATCCTGGAAGACAATGGATGTATAACCATTCCACTTCATAACTAAAAGAGATTGCAAGTAGATGAGGACAAAGCCGCCAATAAGAGATAAGGCTAATTTATGCATCCATTTCTTCCTCCGATCATTTTTTTTCATTATATCCATAAAATCGTCACAGAGGAAGGCTTGTTTATTTTGGAGTTTAGGTTATCTCGTTATTGGTGTAGTCTAAGTGAACCTTACTGATTTATTTACGTCCTTCTACTATGGCTAACGTTCCGCCCATTAGGTTTTTGTATGTGGTTTCGTTGAGTCCTAATTGATGGAATCGGTTAGCTAATTTTCCCGCATCAGGAAACTCTTTTGCCGATTCATAAAAGTATCGATATGCATTGGCCTTACCTGCACCGAATTGGCCCATTACAGGAACGATTTTTTCAAAGTAGAGCCAATAGGCTTGTTTAAACACCGGGGCTTCCGGTTTGGACATATCTAGCGAAACCAGCTTGCCTCCCGGTTTAAGAACACGTATCATTTCCTGAATTGCGGTGTCCAGATCAGGAACGTTACGGAGCCCCCAAGCCACCGTTACAGCATCAAATTGATTATCCTCAAAAGGCAGGCTCATCGCATTGCCTTGAATGAGCTCAATGATATCATGGTGAGGATGGGAGATAATGTTTTGCTTGCCTACTTCAATCATATTCTCCGAAAAATCGAGTCCCGTTACTTTCCCATGTGGTGCAACTGCTGAAGCTAACTGCATGGACAGCTTCGCTGTACCGCAACAAACATCGAGGATATGATCACCCTTTTTAGCTTCCGAGCGCTTAACCACCATGCTGCGCCATTTTTCATCCTGGCCGATGCTCATCATACGGTTTGTACGGTCATAGCCGCTTGAAATGTTGTTAAATAGCTCTCTAACATAGCTTTCTTTTTTATCTTTTGAAGGAAGATAGGACATAATGAGCCCCCTTTCCGTGAATTCATATTGCTATTATAGCCATATCTCTAGAGAACGTCTATCTTTGCTCCATGGTGATTTAAGGATGTGAACAAACAAAAACCGGTTTGCACCGGTTTTGAAGCTATTTATATAAGTTTTGTAAGGTTTTCTTTAGGCTGGGGTGAAGCGCTGTTTGCTTCCGGCTCATCTCCACAAATTCTAGTGCTTCTTTCATCTTCTTGCAAATCCCTAATTCAATGAGCACACCTATCGCTATGGTTGCTGTTCTACAAACACCTGAGGCACAATGGATCCCTATTCTATGGTCCTGGTGATACAAATCTGTGACAAGCTGTATGGCTTCCTTCACCAACTCTTCTTGACCTGAGATATGGTCTTTTAGGCCGATATGTTTCCACACGGTGGACTTACTACAAAAAGAAGGTCCAGAGGCCTCTTGCCGCAGATCTATGATGATGTCACATTTCGCAATGTCAACCATGTCTTGTGCATCGGTCTCGCTTCCGATAAAAATCTTTTCCGGGATCAACGTGTTGAATTTGACACGGTCCACAACTAATCTCTCCTTTATGCATCCGTAAGTGAACTCAAAGATTATCTATCATTGTATAACAAAATGCAAAGGAAAAGGAGTGAACACTTTTAGACAATATTCGAGTCTATTGATAAAAAAAGAAGGCTTCTCCACATAGGAGAAACCTTCCCAAATCAGTTACTCAATGACCTCATCAGCTTGATCTAGCAGCTGTTGAGGAAGGGTTACACCAAAACGTTCTGCAGCCTTCTTGTTTACAAACAATTGAAGATTTTTCTGCGTTTCAATGGCCATATCTGCTGGTTTAGTTTCACCTTTCAATACGCGGACAGCCATTTCTCCTGTTTGTCTTCCTAGTTCATAATAGTCGATTCCGTAGGTGAGAAGCGCACCGCTCTTAACGGATTCGGATTCTCCTGCAATGACTGGAACTTTAAGCTTCTCAGCTACCATTAACACAGCGTCAAGGGCAGAAACAACCGTATTATCGGTAGGAACGTAGATCGCATCAATACCGGACAGAGACTCAGCGGCTTGCTTTACTTCAGAGCTATTGGTTACTGCGCGCTCCACAATCTCAAAGCCTAGCTCTGGTGCGTGGGCTTTCACCTGCTCGATCTGAACAATAGAATTTGTCTCTCCTGAATTGTAAAGCACGCCAACCTTCTTGGCCTCGGGCTTCACTTCTTTAATTAAGCTTAGCTGCTCTTTAATCGGGTTCATATCTGATGTCCCTGTTACATTGGCACCTGGCTTATCCATCGACGCGGCAATCTTAGCCGCAACAGGATCCGTAACAGCTGTAATCAAAATAGGAATTTCTTTTGTCGCTTGCGCTGCAGCTTGTGCGGTTGGAGTTGCAATCGCTAATATTAGATCTACTTTATCCCCAGAGAATTTTTGGGCGATGGTAGTAGCTGTATTCATGTCACCTTGAGCGCTCTGGAAGTCGTAAGTTACTTGTTCGCCTTCCTTATAGCCATTTTCATTTAAGTAGTCCACAAACCCTTTTTTCGCTGCATCTAAGGCAGGATGTTCAACGATCTGGGTTATCCCTATTCTTAGCTTTTGTTCGCTGGCTGCAGGAGCACTTGTTGTATTCTCTGCAGGCTTATCGGGTGTTGCAGCTGGTTGGGTAGAGGACGATCCGCCACCACAAGCGGTAAGGGATAGAGCTAGAGAGGCTCCAAGCATTCCCATTGCCCATTTTTTCCATTGCTTTCTCATTAAAATTCCCCCTCTGATTTCTCTTTAGCCTTGAGGCTGTGTAAGTCGTCTGAAAAGATTAGTTAATCGATAAAGATTCTTTATCTCTTTTTTGCGGCAAAGCATAAAAACAATAAAATATATATATTAAAATATCAAAAAAATAAGACGAGTTCAATCCTTAATTTTGATGGTAGTTTTTTCATGATATACTTGGTAGGGAGAATATTGAACGGTTTGGGGGTAGATGGGATGAATTTGCCACTTAGGATGATGTTGGGAAAAATTCCGATGTTTCAACATTGTACGGAGGATGAGATCGAACAAATTGCAGCCTTACTGATCTTAAAGGAAGCAAGGAAGAAAGAAATTGTATTTAACGAGGGAGACCCCTGTGAGGTTATCTACTTTATTCATCAAGGACGGGTGAAGATCTATAAAACGTCCGAAGATGGACGGGAACAAATCGTAAATTTACTGGGAAAGGGGGATATGTTTCCGCACGTTGGCTGGTACGGGGGAAGTGCTTATCCAGCAACAGCGGAGATATTAGAAGAAGGGGAGCTTTATTTCATGTATGTTCAACAGTTTACACATCTATTGGAACATCAGCCTAAGCTTACTTTGAAACTTCTTCAAGAACTAGATACCAAGATCCGTGGGCTTCAATCTCGCTTGTCACATGTGTTAAGCAAAGATATGACGGAGAAAATCGTGAGTGTTTTGCAGTCATTGGCTAATGAGGAAGGCAAATTAGATATGGAACTTACCCATCAAGATATTGCCAATATGGTGGGGACTACAAGAGAGACGGCAAGCCGTATTCTTAATCAGTTAAAGAAAGAGGGCAAAGTACAAATCGATCATAAATTTATTAAAGTTAAACTTAGAGAAGAGTAAGAGTACATTTGTCAAACGCATTGGCAGGTGAAAATAACGTAATCGATAAAGTATCGGTTTGTTTGTAAGTAAATATCTATTTCCACCCACTGCTTAGGTTGATTCCCACTAAGCAGTTTTTTTTCCGCATAGGAAGTTAGGTTTACTTTTAAACCTAACTTCCTATCGGCATAAAAAACTTCCTCTAAAAGCGGTCTGGCTACTATGAATTTACTCCGATCAAGTTTTTTTTATGAATTAAAGTAGGACAAGGCAAATATATATGTCTTAGCGAGAGGGGGATGCTTTTGGACTGGGAGTTTATTACAGGATTTATTCATATTATTATCATCGATCTGGTCTTAAGTGGGGATAATGCAGTGGTAGTAGGAATGGCTAGCCGGAACCTGCCGCCTGCGCAAAGAAAAAAAGCCATCATGTGGGGCACGGTTGGAGCCGTAGCTTTAAGAGTGTTTTTCACCGGTTTGGCTACTTGGCTATTGGTGGTTCCCTATATTAAGCTCTTTGGGGGTCTAATGCTTGTATGGATAGCGGTCAAGCTGCTTATTCAGCAAGAAGAGTCCTCTTCCATACAGTCTGGAAAAAATACATGGGAAGCTGTAAAAATAATAATTATTGCTGATTTTATCATGAGTCTGGATAACGTACTGGCTGTTGGAGGAGCAGCTAAGGGAAGCCTTGGACTCGTATTATTTGGTTTATTCCTAAGTGTACCCCTGCTCATGTGGGGGAGTACCCTTGTAGCGAAATGGATGAACGATTATCCTATTCTGATCTATTTTGGCTCTGGGGTTTTGGCGTATACGGCTGCGACAATGATTCTAGAGGATCCGTTAGTTGTGAGTTTGCTGTCAAAAATCCACTGGTCTGGCTTGGAATCCATCATACCATTTATCATCACGGCCATTGTAATGGTAGTAGGGAAGTCCTGGAGAGAGTCGATCATCACCATTCATCATGTAAAATAAAGGGAATGATGGGCATACTGTTATACATGTGAAAACATGTGAGGTGCCGCTATGAAAATCCTGATCCTTTCGGAGTCCATTGCCGGATCTGGCCATACTAGAGCAGCAGAGAATGTAGCGAAAGGGATCCGACTTCATGCTCCTGAAGCAGAAATAAAAATTGATAGTTCACTATCCCATGTCAGCCCCACCCTAGAAAAGTGGTCAAGCCGTTTGTATATGGGCGCCATTCGTCATGCCGCTCCATTGTGGGGTTGGGCCTATCAGCGAGATCGAGAGTGGAGCCGAATGGGAAAAAAGACGCTTAACAGCTTTGTTGCAAGGAAAATTGCCCCCTATATTGAAAAAGAGAGTCCAAATATTATTATCAGTACTCATGCTTTTTGTTTGGGCGGCTTGGCCGAGTTAAAAGAACGATATGGTTTCAGGCTTGGAGCAGCCCTAACGGATTACTGGGTGAATCCATTTTGGATTCATGAGAAGATCGATGCTTATTTTGTTGGAGCTGAATATGTGAAAGAGAAGATAATAAGAGACTTTTCCCTCGAGGCTCATAAAATTCATGTAACGGGCATCCCCATTGATCCCTCTTTTTCTCAACCTGTTCGTAGAGAAGGGATAAGAGAAAAGTATTCCATTCCCAAAGACGCTTGTTTTGTCTTGATTTCGGGAGGGGGAATGGGAATTTTGCCTTATGAGGAGATTCTCGAGGGCCTGTCTCAAGTAGATAAGTCTCTCTTTGTTGCGGTATTAATGGGTACAAATCAGCAAGCCAAAAAGAAAGTAGAATCTCATTTGGCTCATGCTGCTTTTCCTCATCCCATTCTCTTATTAGACTATGTCAGTAACATCCATGAATGGATGAAAAGCGCTGATTTGCTTATTGGAAAACCAGGGGGCTTAACGGTCTCGGAAGCACTGGCTTGCCATTTGCCCATCCTAATCTACAGGCCGATCCCTGGGCAGGAAGAACGAAACAGTCGGTTCCTACTTGAAGAACAGGTAGGGATGACGGCGGGGAATTCAGAGGAATTGAAGATCCAAGTTAATCAATTCATAGAGGTCCGTAAACAGGAATTAGCCATTCAAATAGAGAGAATGAAACGATTAGCTAAACCCGCTTCTGCGGAGGAAGTGGGAAAGATTATGCTTAACATCACTTAATTTCCATTAATTAACAATAAGGTTTGATGAATGAGTTTACCTTCTTTGTGAAACGATATGGTTACATCACAAGAGGAGGTGAATTACATGCCGAACAACAACCAAAAACTAGTTTCTGGTGCTTCTCAAGCTCTAGATCAAATGAAGTATGAAATTGCTCAAGAGTTTGGAGTTCAACTTGGACCTGAGCAAACGGCTCGTGCTAACGGTTCTGTTGGAGGAGAAATCACCAAGCGTTTAGTTCAATTTGCTGAACAGCAACTAAGCGGAATGCGTCAATAATGGCAAAACGCTCCTCATGGATCAGGAGCACATAGGCAGGGCAACCCTCGGGTTGCCCTGTTTTTCATTTGCCTTTAACCGCCCTCATCGCCTCCTCCGGCCCAAGAAGACTAATCATCTCCATTAGTTCTTTATTGTTTAAAGCAGTCTTTTTTCCCTTCTCAATTAGCTCTTGCAATCTCTTTTGGTCTTCCACTGATCAACACCTCCATTTGGTCATTATCTCCAACGAACGAGTAAACATTTACAAGGATAAGAAAAAGAAATGTTTGTAAGATTATCAAATTTTGGGTAAAATAAAGTTGAAACCGATTACATCTATACATAAAATTGACCGACTGTTCGCTCGGTAATGAGGGGAGAGGGGAAGTACGATGATGAACGAATGGGACTTAAACCTGCTTGCACCAGAA
Source organism: Ammoniphilus sp. YIM 78166 (assembly GCF_004522215.1). Classification (GTDB taxonomy): domain Bacteria; phylum Bacillota; class Bacilli; order Aneurinibacillales; family RAOX-1; genus YIM-78166. Next base: position 42,998 of record NZ_SDLR01000001.1, read on the forward strand.
TATTACAACATGGCTTCAGACATCGATCGTCATGCCAATAATCCATTGAAGAAGGCTTTATTATGGGAAGATGAAGCGGGACAAACTCAAGAAATCACGTATTTAAAATTGCGCAGGGAATCTAATCGATTGGCTAATGCCTTAACAAGCCTAGGACTAGAAAAAGGAGACAAAGTCATCATTACCCTTCCACGGATTCCTGAGGCCTACTATGCCTATTTAGGAGCACTTAAGATGGGCCTTGTCATTTCTCCTGGCTCCGAAATGCTCATGCCTAAGGATCTTCTTTATCGCTTGGAGCATTCGAAGGCAAAGGCCGTTATTTGTTCCCATGATTTAATCGATCGATTTAATCAAGTCAAAGGCGATGCCCGAGCACTTAAACACTTGATATCCGTAGGGGATGCTGTCGAGGGCTGGATAGAGTATGATACTTTAACCTCTTCTTTCGCAGATGAGTTTGAGATTGTACAAACCCGTTCGGATGATCTAGCTTTCCTAAATTATACATCGGGTACAACCGGAAACCCTAAAGGGGTGATTCACCATCATAGCTGGGCATTTGCGCATCAAGCGGTAGCCGCCAAGCTTTGGTTGGATGTTAAGGAAAACGATGTCATATGGGCAACAGCTTCACCAGGCTGGGCCAAATGGAACTGGAGTCCTTTTATTTCTACTTTAGGATCCGGAGCCACAGGCTTTGTTTACCATGGTCGATTCGATGCAAAGAAATATTTGCAACTGCTAGAGCGTTATCAGGTCAATGTGCTTTGCTGCACCCCAACAGAGTATCGTTTAATGGCCAAAGTAGATGGATTAGGGGATTATAAGCTACCGCATTTACGCAGTACCGTTAGTGCGGGCGAGCCTTTGAATAGGCAAGTGATCGACACCTTTAAGCATTATTTTGGTGTGGTTGTTCGCGATGGGTATGGTCAAACCGAAAATTCCTTGCTTGTAGGCACTATCATGGGAATGGAGCTTAAGGTCGGTTCGATGGGGAAGCCTACTCCAGGCAATCAAGTGGCTATTATTGATGAAGATGGTTGTCCTGTTGAAACTGGACAGGTTGGAGATATCGCTGTTCATCGGAGTGCACCCGCACTGTTTAAAGGCTACTTAAATGATCCTGAGCGTACAGCAGCGGCTTATAGAGGCGAGTGGTACCTTACGGGTGACCGGGCGAAGAGGGATGAAGACGGCAATTTTTGGTTCGAGGGACGTTCAGATGACATCATTATCAGTTCAGGATATACAATTGGACCGTTTGAGGTCGAGGATGCCTTGATTAAACACGACGCTGTCAAGGAGTGTGCCGTGGTAGCTAGTCCAGATGAGGTTCGCGGGTCCATCGTAAAGGCCTTTGTCATACTAAAAGATACAACCGAAGAAACAGAAGAAATGGTGGTTCGACTCCAAGATCATGTGAAACAAACGACAGCTCCTTATAAATACCCTAGAGAAATTGAGTTTGTAAGAGAGTTGCCGAAGACCTCTTCAGGTAAGATACGTCGAGTAGAACTTCGCCAACTTGAGGAACAGCGTAAACAAACGGGTGACCAATAGGGTCACCCGTTTGGCCGTTTTAGAGTAATTATAAGACCATCCGTCCATACTAGGTTAGAGGTGGAAAAAACGGAATGAAATGGTTCTTTTTGATTTGGACAACCATGTGGATTAGTTTCTTACTGACAAACGTTAAAATTATCATCCAGTACAAAAAAAGGAAGGTCGATGACCATATCCATCTGGAATTGCAATTTTTATTTGGTCTAATTTCATTAAAGTTTGACATCCCGATGATAAATCTAAATTCTTTTATGGAAGGTGTACCTGTGAAGACTCAAGCTTCTTCGGACGTCCCTGTAGGTAGAGAGCCTGCTCCGGCTATGGGAGGATTTTTCCTGAGAAGGCAATTGATCAAGAGGTTACTTGAGTTCCTTAACCGATTAAAACTAAGAGCCCATGATCTTCAGGAGGTGACAAGAGAAACGCTTAGCCGTGTACGGTGTGAGAGGTTAGAATGGTATACTCGGGTAGGTCTGGGGGATGCCGCCACCACGGGAATGGCTACAGGCCTGTTTTGGGGGATAAAGACCGCCATCATTGGAGTGATGTCTCATTATCTTTCCATGCGTACCACACCAAGAATGAATATTGTGCCTGCTTTCCATGCACTTGAGATTGATACCCAGTTTACTTGCATACTACGCTACCGTATAGGAAACACTATTATCGCAGTCGTGCGAATCCTATTCAAACTAATTAAAGGGCGTGAAGGAATATGGCAGAACACCCTATTCAGGGCTTAATGCAAACAGCCATGGAGAATTTGAAAGAAATGGTCGATGTGAATACCATTGTCGGAGACCCTGTTGAAACTCCCGATGGAAGCGTCATTCTTCCTATCTCGAAGGTAGGATTTGGATTTGCAGCAGGTGGAAGCGAGTTTGAAATGGTGGAAAAGGGAAAGGAACCTGGCGGCAAAGACATGCCGTTTGGTGGAGGTAGCGGTGGCGGTGTTTCCATCACCCCAGTTGCTTTTCTTGTTGTAGGTAAAAACGGCATTAAAACGATCCCTCTAGAAGGAACCAATCAATTGTACGACCGTGTCATGGATATGGCTCCCCAGTTTCTTGAGAAGGTGCAAACCATGATCAGTAAAGGTAATAAAGGAAATAAGAGTCAAAATGGACGTACAGAGGATCCATTTGACATTCAATAAGGGCTGACAACATGTCAGCCCTTTTACCTTTTTTTAAAGCTGTAAAACTTCTCGATACTCCCCGGGTTCATATCCCTTTTCTAAAAGATGTTCGGATAACAGGTCGCGAAGCTCAGGTGCTTTTTCCCGAATCTCAGGTATATCAATTTGGTCAGGGTCCTTAAGATCGAAATCAACAAAGCCGATCATGCCTTTTTCGTGCCGCCCTTCAAATCCAACATCAGCAATCTTATTGTTATATTCCATATGGGCAATCCCTGTAAAAAAAATGTCTGTTTCTTCATGATTCCTATCAAAATGATTAATATCATAGCCGCGAATTTGGATGGTCATGTTCGAAAGAGCCTCCTTAAGTTAAGATCTTTCGTTAGTCTGATACAAGCAAACCTTTTTTACTCCTCTAATTCCATTGAACAAAAATAAAAGCCTTTAGACAGCGTGATCTGCTATCTAAAGGCAAGCATCATTACTTCGTTTTTGTCAATTCGATGAGCAAGTCGCCCGTTTCAATGGTATCTCCATTTTTCACGTGGATGGCTTGCACCACCGCATTGAATGGGGCTTGGAGAGTGGTTTCCATCTTCATCGCTTCTGTAACAATGAGATGCTCTCCTTTTTTAACCTTGTCTCCCGGTTCGATCATCAGCTTGAGTACTTTACCTGGCATGGTTGCCCCAATTTGCTCGGGATTGGTCGGATCCACCTTGCGGCGAACTTCAACGGATACTTTAGCCGATTGATCACGGACTGTCACTTCACGAGGCTGGCCATTCAACTCGTAATAAATGGTTCTAGTTCCGTCCGGAGCAATTTCTCCGATTGAGATCAACTTCACCACCAGGGTTTTACCTTGCTCAATGTCTACAGAGATTTCTTCCCCGAGACGAAGGCCATAGAAGAAGGTAGGGGTGTCAAGGACAGAAAGCTTACCAAACTCATTGGCGTTCTTTTCTTTATCCAAGAATACCTTCGGATACATGATGTATGACATGATGTCCAACTCGCTTACGCTATGACCCACCTTTTCTTCAAGCTCCTGTTGAACCTTATCGAAGTCAACAGGGGGAAGAAGTTCTCCTGGGCGACAAGTAAAATAATCGCGTCCCTTTAAGATAATGTCTCGAAGCTGAGACGGGAATCCGCCTGGCGGTTGTCCTAGATAGCCTTGGAAGAATTGAACAACAGACTCCGGAAAATCGAGTCGATCTCCTTTATCATATACATCTTGCTCCGTTAGGTTATTTTGCACCATGAATAGGGCCATGTCACCCACAACTTTAGAGGATGGTGTTACTTTTACGATATCGCCGAACATCATATTGACGGTAGCGTAGGTTTCTTTGACCTCGTCCCAACGGTCAGCCAGGCCAACGCCCTTGGCTTGTTGGTGAAGATTCGTATATTGACCGCCAGGCATCTCGTGCTGATACACATCCGTAGTGGTAGCCTTCATCTCGCTCTCGAAGCCTACATAATACTGTCGGACATCTTCCCAATAATCCGCTAATTTTTGCAGGTTGTTTTCGTTAAGGCCGGTTTCTCTTGGTTGACCTTTTAGGGTAGAAACGAGCCCGTTCAAGCTTGGCTGGGAAGTAAGACCTGACATGGAGCTGATCGCCACGTCTACAATGTCTACGCCTGCTTCGTAAGCCTTCACCAAGGTACCCATCTGATTACCGCTTGTTTCGTGAGTGTGAAGGTGAATCGGAATACCAATCTCTTGTTTTAAAGCTCGGACAAGCTCATAGGCTGCGAACGGCTTTAATAAGCCTGCCATATCTTTGATACAAAGAATCTGAGCCCCTGTACGCTCTAATTCTTTACTTAGATTCACGTAATACTGTAGAGAATACTTATCTCGCTTTGGATCTAAGATATCCCCGGTATAGCACACCGTAGCTTCGGCAATTTTTCCTGCTTCGAGAACCGCATCAATGGCAACCCTCATTCCCTCTACCCAGTTTAAGCTGTCAAAGATACGGAAGACGTCAATGCCAGCGTTGGCTGATAATTGAACAAACTTGCGAATGACATTATCAGGATAGTTGGTATAGCCGACAGCATTGGCCCCGCGGAACAGCATTTGGAAGAGGACATTAGGGACTTGTTCTCTCAACTTGTGAAGCCTCTCCCATGGATCTTCATTCAAGAATCGCATGGTGGTGTCAAAGGTAGCGCCTCCCCACATCTCTAGAGAAAAGAGGTCAGGAGAAAGCTTACCTGTAGCTTCTGCAATCTGCAGCATATCGTGCGTACGGACGCGAGTAGCAAAAAGGGATTGCTGGGCGTCACGGAAGGTAGTGTCTGTAACTAATAAGCGGTTTTCCTTTTTAATCCAGTCAATTAATCCAGCTGGTCCTTGCTCATCCAGGATTTGTTTCGTGCCCTTAGGGTATTCTTGCTTAAAGCTGGTCACTGGAATTCTTGGACTCGGGAAGCTAGGCTTCTTACCTTTCGGTAAACCTGGATGACCATTCACAATCGTCTGGCCGATATAGGTTAAGAGCTTGGTCCCACGGTCTCTGCGTTTCGGGAACTCAAAGAGCTCCGTTGTTGTATCGATAAAAGAGGTATCATATTGTCCGCTGAGGAAATCAGGGTGCTGCACCACGTTTTCCAGGAATGGGATATTGGTTTTTACTCCACGGATCCGGAATTCCTTTAGCGTACGAAGCATCTTGCTTGATGCCTGCTCATACTTCATCGCCCAAGATGAAACTTTTACTAGCAACGAATCGTAATGAGGGGTAATCACCGCACCTGGGTAACCATTACCAGCATCTAGACGTATGCCAAATCCACCGCCAGAACGGTAGGCTAACAAACGTCCAGTTTCCGGGAGAAATCCGCGGGCAGGATCTTCCGTCGTTACGCGGCATTGGATTGCATATCCACGTGTGGTAATCTCTGCTTGACCGGAGATGCCGACTTCCTCATCGCTTAGGGCATAGCCTTCAGCAATGCGAATCTGGGATTGTACGATATCGATCCCCGTAATCATTTCTGTAATGGTATGCTCTACTTGTACGCGCGGGTTGACTTCAATAAAGTAGAAGCTGTGATCTGGGGTGACGAGGTATTCCACGGTACCCGCATTAACATAACCTGCAGTCGTCATAAGCTGTAAAGCGGAATTATTGATGGCATTGCGAAGTTCTTCAGGCAAAGAGACGCTTGGCGCCACTTCAACCACTTTCTGATGCCTACGCTGAATAGAACAGTCTCTTTCAAACAAGTGAACAACATGTCCATATCGGTCAGCTAGAATTTGCACTTCAATATGCTTCGGACGTTCCAGATACTTTTCAATATATACGGCTGTATTTCCGAAGGCTGATTTCGCCTCTGATCTCGCGCGGTCTAACGCTTCTTGAAGCTCGTCTTGATTACGGACGATTCTCATTCCTCGACCGCCGCCGCCTGATGCCGCTTTAATAATAATCGGATAGCCATGCTCTTTCGCGAAGAACATCGCTTCTTGCAGGGTTTGAATCGGTTCAGGAGTTCCGGGAATTACGGGAATACCTGCCTTAATTGCCATGGTACGAGCGTCAACCTTGTCTCCAAACATCTGAATATGCTCTGGCTTCGGTCCGATGAAGACAATGCCTTCCTCCTGACATCTTTGAGCAAACTCAGCATTTTCCGAGAGAAATCCATAACCTGGATGAATAGCATCCACATCGTGGCGCTTGGCCACTTCAATAATTCCTTCAATGTCCAAGTATGCTTCAATAGCACCTTTTCCCTCTCCGATTAGATAAGCCTCGTCGGCCTTAAAGCGGTGCAGGGCAATGTTATCCTGTTCGGAATACACGGCAACTGTTCGAATCCCTAGCTCAGTACATGCACGGAAGATTCGAATCGCAATCTCTCCACGGTTTGCGACTAGCACTTTCTTAAAACGTGTAATTTGTTTCATCCTTTGCCTCCCTGTCTCCCACAACTCCAATGTGATTAATGATCTATATATTATGATATCATAAATCAAATTTAACAAATTGTTAATAACTTTTTCTTTATTTTATTTATTCCGGTATTGCCAGAATGAGCACAGGATGCGGTGAAACCGTCGTATAAATGGGAAAAATATGGTGAACAATGGAAGCATGAGGTGAACAACAATGCTCTTGCTTGATCGAACGCCAGCTTATATTTGGCGCTTACTGCTTCCTAAACAAAACATCTTATTTCCAGAAAACCGAGATGATGAAGATCTTATTTTTCATTATCGAGGCTTTGTTTACTTTGTTCATGAGGATGGGGCTGTGATCAGGATGAAGAAACCGCAAAATGTCCACAAGCTGCAGCCTGAGGACATGTGGGAGCTTCTTTTTCACGATCATGATACCTTTGATTATGATGATCATGGTATGTTTTCTATCGGTTCCATTTTGATTCACATGGGTTTTCTCATACCCATGCAGACGAACCTTCATTATCAGGGCTATGAGGTTGAGGTGATCAATAAACTGTCGCCAGACCCCCAGGTTTATCAATATACTCTGCCTGCCGTATCTTTTCGCTACGCTCTTTACTTTTCTCTGCTTAGGTGTTACGAACTGAGCCTTCAAGATGAAGACGGTGAGTTTGAGGTACAATCGATTACTTTGCTAGACTACGATACGAAAGAAATAACGCCCCCATCTTCCTTAGGATAGGGGGTTTTTAGGATGCGCTTAAGAACCGCTTGCTATGTCTTCCCTCTAAGCGATGCAGGCTCCATGTGACGACAAGAGAAACGAACAAGCAACAGAACCAAGGAAGGGCAGACCAGTTGATTTGAGCTCCAAGATCGTAAATCCATCCTCCAAGACTGGTACTAAGCGCTCCGCCGATAGCAAGAGAATAGCCATTAAAACCATAATAAGAAGCCAGCTTTTGTTTGGGTGCAAGAATAGGAACAATGTCCATAAGGACTGGACCTGAAATCATAATTCCTACCGCAAATATAAAGGAGTTTATAAGGAGTTCCCAAAGAGTTGTAGAGAAGCTAAATAGGAATAGTCCAGTTCCCATCAATAAGGAGCCGATCCCAATCAGCGTCATGCGCTGCTGGTATTTCTCCAGCCATTTTGTCACATGCATTTGAAGCAAGATTACAGACCCAGAGATCACGGCATAAATATAAGCCACGCTTTCGGATTGACCTGTTAACGTTTGGGCTAACTTCGGAATGGTTAAAAACAGCTGCATATAGAGGTAATAGTACCCAATTAAAATGATGGTATAGATCACGAATGGTGTATCTTTTATAATCTCCTTCACATCCTGAGCCCAGCTTACCTGCGACATTTCAACCTCCAATGAAGGCAGGGCGAAGAGACATAAGAAACCGATAAATACATAAGTTAACCCTGCAGAAAGCGCTAGATAAGAAAAGGGTAGGGTACTGAGCACACTCCCTACTAAGGTGGAAGCGACAATTCCCATATTGGTAACCACGTTTTTAAAGGAGAATAGAGTTTTCCGGTGCTCTTCAGGCGTCAGCCGAGCAAAGGCGGCTTGAAAAGACGGCTCAAACAGGGCACCACCCAGCCCTGAAATGATCGCAGCGATAAAAAAGTGCCAGGTATTTGTGCAAAAGGCAAAGCTGATAAATCCAATGGAACGTATAAATACGCCAATAACTAAACTGGGCTTACAGCCGAATCGATCCGCAAAGATCCCTCCGATAAACGTAAGCCCCTGTTGTGAGAACTGACGGACGCCGAGCAGAACACCAGCCATAGCCATCGACCAAGCGAAGCTCCCCGTCAAATAAAGAGTAAGGTACGGAATCAAGGCATAAAAGCCCATATTCATCAGAAAAGAGCTGAAATACAAAATCTTAATCCCTCGAGGAGACAGCTCCCAAATCCTCATTAACATAGAATACACCTTCTTTGTCAGAATCATTCTACTCTAAAGATAAGGGAGGAATTTATTGCTGTACAACGAATAGTATTGATTACAATCATCGATAATTTGAATAGTAGGAGTTCGTTTCATGGATATAGAGCAGTTGCAGGCTTTTGTGGTTCTTGCGCACAATAAAAGCTTCTCTAAGACCGCAGAATCCCTCCATCTCGTCCAATCCACCGTGACCGCTCGCATTCAGAGCCTAGAGAGGTCAGTAGGCAGACCTCTATTTACCCGCAATAACCGTAAAGTGGAGATTACCCCCGCAGGACTTTCCCTGCTTCCGTATGCTGAACGGATTCTAATGCTTCGCCAAGAAAGCTTGCAGAAACTAAAAGCGATGGAGACTTATTCCGAACGGCTAGCCATAGGCAGCTTGGATTCGATTTGGAAGTACATGTTGTCCCCCGTGTTGAAGGATTTCTATGTACAGTACCCTCATGTAGCACTTTCCACCAAGACCGGCCACTCGGCGGATATGATTCAATACTTGATGGACGGTGTAATTCAAGTCGGCTTTGTTTTTTTACAGCCTCATCTTCCGGGATATGAAGTCACACCTTTTTATGAGGATGAAATTATCTTGGTCGCTCATCCGGATCACCCCGCTGTCGAGTTGGGTGGAGTTTATCCAGAGCAGCTGTCGGAGCTATCTTTTATATATATTAATTGGGGTTCCCCCTTCCAAGAATGGATGGAAGAGATTCTTTCTCCCAATTACTTGCCTCGCATCCAAGTGGACCAAGCCTCCTTGGCTTTATCTTTGGTTTCGGAACAATTAGGGATCTCTCTTGTGACGAAATCTTGTGCCGAGCATCGAGTACGGGCAAGAGAACTAGTAGAAATCCCTCTGTTAGGCAGCAAGAAACCTCCTAAGCGAACCGCTTATGCCGTCGTTCACCGTGAGAAGCGGGAGAGTCCGGCAGTGGAGAGTTGGTTTAGCCATATGAAAAGCTACGGTTTTTTTAACCAGGACATTGTAACGAAAGGGGAGTAGGGATGGGCAGTCTGACCTACCGCATCACAGAAGAAGACCACGGACTTACCATGAAGCAATTTTTGCGAAATAAAAAAGGACTCTCCCGAACGTTGCTTGTAAAGTTAAAAAAGGAAAAGGCTATTTTTCTCAATGGAAACTTTACTTATCTCGATCATCCCCTTCAAGCAGGGGATATCATTACTATAGTTATGAATGAGGAAGAGTCCGAGAATATCATACCCGAAGATATTACCTTAGATATTGTGTTTGAGGATGAGGATTTGATGGTTCTAAATAAAACGTACGGCCAATGTGTACATCCTACGTTGCTGCATCCGAGTGGAACCTTAGCCAATGGAGTAGTCAAATACTGGCAGGATCAAGGGTTTAACCGAAAGTTTCGAGCGGTGAATCGATTAGATAAAGATACAACAGGGTTATTAATAGTAGCGAAAAACCAGTTTGCCCACCAGCAGCTTGCGATTGTTCAGCGTAAGCACTTAATCATTCGTTATTATGAGTCGGTGGTTCATGGCCACCTCGACCGTGATACAGGAACGATTTCCGCTCCGATTGCCCGTAAAGGAGAATCCATTGTGGAAAGAGAAGTCCGTGAGGATGGACAAGAAGCCGTCACCCATTTTGAAGTACTGAAACGCTTTGCTAGAGCAACCTATATTAAACTCAAGCTAGAAACAGGAAGGACCCATCAAATTCGTGTACATATGAGTCATATCGGTCATCCCCTCATGGGGGACGACATGTATGGAGGCAGTAGGGAGGAGATGGGAAGGCAAGCTCTGCACGCGCGCTATCTGTCCTTTCCTCATCCCCGAACCGGCGAAGAGCTTTCGTTTGAAGCTGGCTTGCCAAAAGATATGAAGGATTTACTAGATAAATTAGCAAAGGGAGAGTGAACGCAAGTGGAGATTAATCCGAGTCAAAACAAACGCGCGGAGAACTATAAGCTGCTAATCGGAGGCGTTTTGCCGCGTCCGATCGCGTTTATTACTTCTCAAGGAAAAGATGGTGTATTAAACGCTGCTCCGTTTAGTTTTTTTAATGTCGTGGCAACAGACCCTCCCATGATTGCGGTTACCGTCATGAAAAAGCCCGGAGGAATACAAAAAGATACCGCTCGTAATATTCTTGAACAGCAGGAATTTGTCATTAATGTCGTCGATGAGCATAATGTCGAAAAAGTCAATCACACGGCTTGCGACTATCCACCAGAGATTAGCGAAGTGACGGAAGCCGGCTTGACCACAAGCCCAAGTAAAGTGGTCGGGGTTCCGCGAATAGCGGAGGCTCGTGTTCATTTTGAATGCCGTCTCCATCAGCATCTGGAGCTAGGGAATGGACCTAATTCGGATCTCATCATTGGCGAGATTGTACAGATTCATGTGGATGATTCCCTCTATCTTGGGGACGGGAAGATCGATACCCAGAAGCTAGCGCCTATTGGCCGATTAGCGGGAACGGATTATGTAACCCTTGGAAAAATAATATCGATGCCGCGTCTGGTTTACCAGCCAAAAGAATCATAAATGACATTTAAGAATTACCTTGTTGAAGAATAAGGTAATTTTTTTTGTGATTTAATATTTTTGTACTTTAAAGCGTGTGTGTGATGATGTATAATAACCATAGTTTTATAAAGGTTATAAAAATTTTAAAAAGACAGATGGGGGAACATAAGATGAAAAAACAATGGTTCAAACAACTTGGCTTGCTTTCATGTCTATTATTGACCGCTTGTGGTGGTGCCCAAACAACGAATGCTCCAGCGGAATCCGCTAAGACAGAAGCACCGGCACCGGCCGCTCAGGAAAAATTAAAAATAGGAATCACCCAAATTATTGAACATCCTGCCTTGGATGCGGCGAGAGAAGGGTTTATCGCTGCCTTGAAGGACAACGGATACATAGATGGGGAAACTATTGTGATTGACTTCCAATCCGCTCAAGGGGATCCCAGTACAGTAAATACCATCGCCCAGAAGTTTGCCAGTGATAAGAAGGATGCGATTCTAGCCATTTCCACCCCAAGTGCCCAATCCATTGTAAAAACAACGGAAGGTACAGATATACCTGTGTTTTTCACAGCGATCACCGATCCGCTTAAAGCAAAGCTGGTGGATAATATAGAGAAACCAGGCAAAAATGTAACGGGTTATTCGGACACGCACCCAGAAGCGATCAAGCGAGCCATGGGAGTTATTCCTGAATTGTTTCCGGATGTGAAGACTGTTGGGATTATTTACAATTCAGGAGAAGCCAACTCGGTTGTGAACGTCGATAATGCGAAAAACGCTTTAGCTGAGCTTGGGCTTAAGGCAGTGGAGGTTAACGCCAGCAATGCCACAGAAGTGAAGCAAGCCGCTGAATCTCTCGTTGGACGAGCTGATGTAATCTATGTTCCTAAGGACAATACGGCTGTAGCCGCTCTGAAGGCGATTGTGAAAGTGGCTGAAGATAATAAAGTACCGATGTTTGTAGGAGAAATGGATTCCGTTAAGAACGGGGGCTTTGCAGGCTTTGGCGTGGATTATTTTGACTTAGGGTATGATACAGGCAAAATGGCGGTTAAAGTGTTAAAAGGCGAAGCTAAGACGGGGGACTTGGCCGTACAATTCCCCGCTGAAATAAGCTTGGCTGTCAACAAAGAAGCTGCAGCTAACGAAGGGATCGACTTGGAAAAGCTGATGCCGGTGATTGAGAAGTACAACCCTGTATTCATTGAAAAAACAGAAAAATAACATATATTGGATAGGATTCCCGCTTGCTGGGAATCCTTTTTTTCTTTCCTGCTGCTCCACTTTATGGGAGAACAGCTAAAAAGCATTGCCGTCTTAAAAATTTACACTTAAACTATTACTTAAATTATATTATAATAATTTTTAGTGTTTCAGAGAGAAGATGAGGGGGTATTAGCATCATGGGTCCAGCAATACTAGGCTCCGTTGAATCAGGTATCATTTTTGCTCTTATGGCATTAGGTGTATACCTTACGTTTAGAATTTTAGATTTTCCAGACTTAACGGTTGATGGAAGCTTCACAACCGGCGGCTCGGTAGCAGCCGTGATGATCATTAATGGCTATTCTCCCTTGCTGGCGACTGTTGTAGCGATGCTTGCTGGATTTTTATTTGGAAGTATGACGGGAATTCTTCATACAAAAGGAAAGATCAATGCGCTGTTAGCGGGGATTCTTTCCATGATCGCTCTTTATTCTATTAATCTTAGAATAATGGGAAAAGCCAATATCGGATTGCTCGGTGAAGAGACCTTGATGTCTCAGATTGGCTCCTTCACGAGTGCTTTTGGTCAATCGTTCGCTAAGTATTCCACCTTGATTATGGTTGCCTTTTTAGTAATCGTGATTAAGCTTGTCGTGGATTGGTTCTTAGATACAGAAGTCGGATTAGCACTTCGTGCAACAGGGGATAACCCTCGCATGATCCGTAGTTTCTCTACGAACACCGATAACACCATTATTATTGGTCTAGCTTTATCCAATGGGCTTGTAGCACTTTCGGGTGCTCTTATGGCTCAATACCAAGGCTTTTCTGATGTATCGATGGGGATCGGTATGATCATTGTTGGACTGGCATCTGTTATCATTGGTGAAGCTATCTTTGGAGATCGTTCGATTAAGAGAGCAACACTAGCGGTTATTGGTGGGGCTATTATTTACCGATTAGTGGTTGCACTAGCGCTACGAGTAGGTTTGAGTCCATCAGACATGAAGCTTATGACGGCACTTATTGTTATTATTGCCTTGATTACACCAAAAATCATTTCCAATATGAAAGAGAAAAAGAGAAAAGCAGCTAGACGCAAACAAAGAATCGAGTCGGCAAACGCACCTCATACAGAGGGGAGAGAACATAATGCTTAGACTAAAGCATATTAACAAAATCTTTAACGAAGGCACAGTCGATGAAAAAATTGCTTTAGGGCATGTTAACCTGGATCTGAAAAAAGGCGACTTCGTCACGATCATCGGAAGCAATGGTGCAGGTAAGTCGACCTTGATGAACATTATTTCGGGTGTAATGCAACCAGACGAGGGTTCTGTTGAAATTGATGGGGCTATTGTTAACCAGCTGAAGGAACATCAACGCGCCCCACTCATTGGTCGTGTTTTCCAAGATCCGATGGCGGGAACTGCGCCATCGATGACGATCGAAGAAAATCTGGCCATGGCTTATTCCCGAAATAAGCCACGCGGATTGAGAGTCGGTGTAAATAAAGAAAGAAGAGAATTGTTCCGTAAACACTTGGAAAGTCTGCATCTTGGATTGGAAAGTCGTCTAACTGCCAAGGTAGGATTATTGTCAGGTGGGGAAAGACAAGCCTTGAGCTTGTTAATGGCCACCTTCACACAGCCTAAGGTCTTATTGCTCGACGAGCATACCGCAGCCTTGGACCCTGCACGGGCGGCTTTGATTACCAACCTCACCAAAGAAATTGTAGAAAATTCTGGGCTTACCACGCTGATGGTAACGCATAACATGCAGCAAGCGATCGACCTTGGAAATCGCCTGATTATGATGGATAAGGGAACGATCATCCTAGACGTGGATCCAGACCAGAAGAAGTCGTTAACGATTGAGCGTTTGCTTAAAGAGTTTGAGCGTCTACGCGGAGAAAAGTTTGCAAGCGATCGTGCGGTTCTCGGGTAAGCATTATTTGCCTTCCCTCTAACTTGTTGTAAAATAGAGGAAACTGACAGTATCAGGATGGAGGCAAAACAGTGAATAAATGGGATAAGAAAAGCTCGGTTGAAGGTGAATGGAGACAAGTAGAAACAACGGAACAGCCTCAAGATCAAGCAGAAGAGACACAGCTAATTGTTCTGGAGAAAGAGCATGAGCGTTTTTACGATAAACTAAGGAAAAAGGTCGAGGAGTTCTTGAAGAAGCAGACAGGGGACAAGTCGGATGCAGCCGCCCAATATATTCTGCTAGCCCCGGATCTATTTGTACTGTTTGCGCGTTTACTGCAGGACAAGCGGGTACCCTTGAAACCCAAAGCCCTCGCGGGCGTTGTAGTTGCCTATTTTATTTCTCCGATTGACCTTATGCCAGAGGCCCTTCTCGGACCTATTGGATTCATTGATGATATTGTCTTAGCTGCTTATGCTTTAAGTCGAATTATGAATGAAGTGGATAAGCATATTCTACTTGAGCATTGGAACGGAGAAGCAGACCTGCTAGAAACCGTCCAGGACGTATTGAAAAAAGCAGAAGACTTAGTCGATAATAAAGTCCTAGGTACGTTGAAGAATATGTTGAATAAGAAATAGTGAAGGTGTCCCGATGTGGGACACCTTTTGGGTTTTGTCGGGGGGAGAAGAGGAGAGGAGCTGAGCGGATAAATTTAGATGGATAAAGTTCAACTATTTGATAAAAAAGGGGTAAGTGACACCACGTTAGTTGGATAAATTCCACCTATTGTTCAATTTCCACCGTTTATAATCATCTTTGGAAGGTTTAATTGACATTCCTCCACCTATTTACCAAATTAAGATAACATTTATAATAATAGTTGAACAAATTCCATCTATTTAGATCTGCAAGGGTAGTTCTCAATTAAAAGAGACTGTTTCCCCACCAAGTCGGGAAACAGTCTCTTACATAATTATGAAGCGATAAGACTAGGAATGACTTCCTTAATAACGGCAATCTCATCACAGGCAGGGAACTTAGAGCAGTTAATACAATCCTTCCAAACCTTATGAGGCAGCGTCTCTTTAGATACGACCTGGAATCCACAGCTGTCAAAAAACTTTTCTTGATAAGTGAGAGCCATTACTTTTTTGATTGCAAGCTCACGTGCGCGATCACATAAATGCTGTACTAACATTTTTCCGATCCCTTTACCAGCAGAGTTGGGGGCAACAACGAGGGAGCGTATTTCTGCAAGGTCTTCCCATAGTATGTGAAGGCCTCCTACTCCAATGATAGAACCGTCATCGGCCTCTACAACAGAAAAACAGGTAAGGGATTCGCACAAGCTAAGCTTCGAGCGTGGAAGCATCATTCCTTTTTCAGCGTACATCGTAATAAGTTCAACCATCGGATCTAAATCCTTAATGGTGGCCTGACGTATGATCATGTATAGAACCTCCCTTTCGGGCTTAGTATTCTTGTGAATAAATATACTTTAGATAATATAAATATACACACATTTACTCCGTCTGTCTATAACGAAAAAACTGTAGAAAACTGTCGAGCGATGATCCTGTCCTGGATTACTTGGATATGTTATAGTTGTTTTGTAGTAAATCCATTTCATTTCCTACTTCCGCCTCGGAGACCTTGATATATGCTGATAAAGTCAGCAATAGCAAGGGCTTCGGGGACTTTTTTTGTTTCCGGAGTAAACCTGTCTAATACGGTTAAAAATGACCTAGAACGACCTAATTGTGACCCCAAGTGTGACCGGACGGCTCAATGAATGTATTCCTACAAGGACATCTGAAAAAATTAAATACTTGTCTAGGACTTTAGACTCTGTTTAAAGTTTAGAATTCTGTCAAAATATTTTTATGTTAATAACCTTTGTTGGTAGATTATAATCGAGTTTTAGCAAATTTTGGCAGGTTTAAAAGGATTGTAGTGGGACTTTAGACCCGATTAATTTATCGTGCAGGATGGAGATGTTTTAATGCTTAAATCCTTTTGGCGGAAATTAGTAGGCCATATACAGGATATCCTTAACTATAGAAAAACGAAAGAGGAGCTAATAAAGGCCCAAGAGCAACTCAATACCACAATAAAAGAACAACAGGGAATGACGTTTAAGGCAAAAAAAGTGAATGGCCAATTTATTCATACGCTTTGTGATGGCGAGCTTTTGTATAGATTGGGATTAACCCCCCATGATGTCGTGGGCCAACCCCTAGAGTCATTCTTACCCTTAGAACTTGCGCGTTATAAAACAGAATATTATGAACGGGCGTGGCAGGGCGAAGAACTTACTTATTATGAAGGGACTGTTAATGGTATAACCTATTTAGCTTCACTCCGGTCCATTAAAAGAAAGGGTAAAGTGGTAGAAATCGTTGCTTCTTGCGTAGACATTACCCCCCTAAAGCAAACAGAAGAGCTCCTACGGAAGTCAGAAACCCTTTCAGTCGTAGGTCAACTGGCGGCAAGCATGGCTCATGAAGTACGCAATCCCTTAACAACGCTCAAAGGATTTCTGCAGCTTGCCCAACAAAAAAGTGAGATCTCTCCTTCCCATATTCAGATCATGTTAGAGGAGCTTGACCGCATCAATTTTATCGTGAGTGAGTTTTTAAGTTTAACCAAAAGCAATACACAGTTCAGAGAAATCGAGCTTATAGACCTCATACAATCAACGATCAAGTTCATGGAGATGCAAGCCAATATGTGCAATATCCAGCTTGAATGGGGTGTATTGGACTCAGGATCTACGATATGGTGTGAGCCTAACCACATTAAGCAGGTATTAATTAACTTAATGAAAAATGCCTTTGAAGCCATGCCTAATGGCGGGACAGTCAGAATTGGAATTGAAGTTGATTCAGAATATGTGTCTGTACGTATTCAAGATGAGGGGTGTGGGATACCAGAAGATCGACTCGCCCAACTAGGACAACCTTTTTATTCTACGAAGGAGAAAGGGTCAGGTCTCGGTTTACTCGTTTGTAATCGGATTGTTGAAAATCATAATGGAAAAATACAGTTTCATACCGATCTAGAAAAAGGGACGACCGTAGAAGTTTTCTTACCCCGTGCTCACAATGATTCTCAGAAAAATGACGATGTTAACTGTCTCTCATAAACGACACCCGTTATTATATTATGGGTGTCGTTTTTAATTAATTGTCCGATCTTCGTATTTATTTTACTTTTTCTTTTCTGCGCAAAAAGGTTAGGCGACCAGTGAATGGGTCATCCTGATTAACTTTACCCAGGTAATGGTACCATATGGTGCATAATAAGCTATAATTATCCTGCTTTATGCATTACTCGAATCGCATGGAGGTCTAGTGGATATGTTTAACAAAAAATGGATAAGTGGATTGTTGGCTGTAAGTATAATAGGGGGTACTTCTTCTATTGCTTCAGCTTCATTTACAGATATTGAGCACTCCTATGCTAAGGAGTCCATTAGGTATTTAGCCAAAGAAGGTGTCCTAAGTGGGTTAACTTCGGAACGTTTTGCGCCTAAGGAGAAAGTAACCCGTAAGCAGTTTGCCGTTGTTATAGCTAAGGCAATTGGACTGCAGCCCTTGTTCTTAGAAACTTCATCTTTTGATGATATCCCTTCTACGGATTGGTCTTATGGCTACGTTGAGGCCTTAAATCAATTGGACGTAATCAAGGGAGTAGATGGGCAGTTTCATGGGGAGCTGCCTATTACCCGTGAGGATGCAGCTGTTGTCCTCTATAAGGCCATTGAAGCGGGGTTGCAACCATCCTTATCCCTTTCAAGCATCACTTTCACGGATGGTACAAGCATAGCCTCTTACGCTAGGGAAGCAGTCGATTATCTCAGTAGTATGGGCATAATGCAGGGAAATCAGGGTGCTTTTTCACCGAAGAGTCATGTAACTCGAGAACAGATGGCTGTCCTTGCCAAATTATTGTTTGAGAAATACAGTCTGCTAGGCCAAAGTAAGGACTGGGCAGCATCCCCTATGACCGTTGAGCTTAAGGTAGGGGAACAAACGACGGTTCATATTCTTAGAGAGAAGGTATCCCCCTATACTACGGTTTATGGATGGGATGATTCCTTCATTGGATCGATTACCTCTTCTGGGTTATTTACTGCCAAGAAACCCGGAAAGGGATTTTTATCCGTAACCCTAGGTAATCAAACGCAATTCATCCTGGTAAAAATAACAGAATAAAGCAGAGGGGAAATCAAATGTTTCATAAGATGATCGTAGGGCTCTTAGTTATGAGTGTATTAATGGGAACCGTTCAGGCCAAGGAGGGTCAGGCTGCTAACCAGACTATCACCTATACAGTTAAACAAGATGAACCGGATGAGATGTTTAAACAAACAGAGTACAAAATGTACCCTGGTCCAATCGATGGCCTTCTCTCGAATAGTGATTCCTGGACAGGCTTCTTTCGGCAAGAGGGCCGTGAGATCAAGATAGATCTTGGAACGAATCGGGTGTTAAGTGAAGTTTCCCTGGAATTCAATCAAAATAAGGGGGCAAGTATTGTTCTCCCTAAGTACCTTCATGTCACGGTTTCCACTGACGGTCAAAAGTGGTATAAATTAGGGCAGGTTAAGCCCTATACTCTCTCTTCCGAATCCAGTGTGTTGAATCGGAGGTACGGTCTAACCTTTAACCCTACGTATATGAGGTATGTGAAGCTAGAGTTCCCAGTAGATGTCTGGGTTTTTGCCCGTAAGCTTGTTCTAAAAGAAGAACCTTTATCCACTTTGTCAAGACCGACCGTTCTAGGTCATGCTTCAGATGTACCTATCACTGACCAAGGGTATATGAAGATTGAGGGTCTAGACGATTTGGCTCTTGTTTATACGGGTGGGCATGGAGCAAAAGGCATTTGGGGAAAAGAGGATTTTATTCCGATGACTTCTTATGTCGATCGAGTGGGAAATATTCAAGGACGAATGTTTGATGCTTTTCTATTCCTCCCTTATCCGGGTCTCATGAATACAAAAAAAGAATGGGAGGGTTATTTGGACGATCTGTTTAAGAAGGGACAACAGCTGGACGCCTTAAACGAGGCAAGCAAAATGGTGTCGGAAAAGGAGTCTACACTAGGATATAAGCCGAAGGTCGTTCTTACACTGCCTTACCCAGATTCTAAACAAGAGCAATTCGGGCAACTAGATGATTCAGAAGTTCCTTTAAACTTTTCTCATACCTCCGTATCTCCCGAGGCTTCGGTGAAAGATCGTGCGGCTGCAGTTAAGTGGTATTACCAGGAATTAATGAGAAGTTGGGAAGAGACCTCGTTTTCCCATTTGGAATTAGTAGGAATTTACTGGTTCCAAGAGACGATGGATGATCGGATTCCATACGAGAAAGAGCTTGTGCAGCTAGTTGCTAATCTAGTACACGAGGACGGACATAAGTTGATGTGGATTCCTTATTTCGGCTCTCACGGTTACGAGCATTGGTCCACGTATGGGTTTGACTATGTGTTTCTTCAACCCAACTTTTATGTCAAGGATACGCCACCAGCGAAGCGGATGGAGAATATTGCACGTATAGCTGAAAAAAACCATCTTGGAATTGAGCTGGAGATGGACGACAATATTTTATTGAATCGCTACTATTATGACTTGTTTTATGAGCAGCTTAATAAAGGGGCAGAGTTTAATCTTCACACGCACGCAAGTAACGCCTATTACTTGGGAGGGTCAAAAGTTCTCGTTCAAGCCTCCAAGAGCAGTCAGCCGCTAGCTAGACAAATCTATGATGATATGTACCGTTGGATTAACGGAACCTACCAACCAAAACCGTAGAATAAGGAAGTAAAGAAGCAATGGTCACTAGTCCAGGGTTAGAAGTTGAAAACTACGAAAACAACAGTAGAGGGGCTCTCTGGGGAGCCCCTCTTTTTCGTATTCCTTCATTAAAACAGAGCGTAAAAAGGGTGATTTGTTAATCTCTGCCTTTTCTGATTTGTAGTTTTAGGTCTTCGAGAGTATGCTGTATGGTGTCAAGCTCTTCTTGATATTCTAATATTCTCTCATCCTCAGCGGGCTTAGTTTTAGTTCCTAACTCACTAAGCATTTGTTTTACATCATACTCTCTTTCCTGAGCAAGTGACAATAGGTATTGCAAGCTCTTCATCCTCATAGGAATCATCCTCCCATCACGTGAAAATGGTTGTATAGGTTCATTATACCCTTCCCAATTCGTCAAAGGAAATGTATATTTGCAGAAAACATGGTCTGATTTTAAAAGTTGGCTCTAGCCTTTAAAATTCTGCGATTTCCTAAGCATAAAGACGCATTCGGGAGAATAAAGTTAATCGTGAAATGGAATTTGAACACCATGGAGGTTTTAGGAATGGATTTAAGGGTAATAGATCTGCAATATCGGCTGGAACAAACTCAACGTCATTTAAAAGGAAACAGTTATTTAAGTCAGATCTATAAGGATGATATTGCAGAAATTGAGAAAATACTGATAGAAATTGAAGCGATGATGAGATACCAGCCAAATAAGCCTTACTTAATGTGATACGTAAAAAGGTAGCCGGAGAGGCTACCTTTTATTCGTGTCAGGACTATTAACCATCTGAAAAGCGACTTGTGTCAAGCGAATGAAAATGGTTTCGCGCAAGTTGGATTCTATGTTGATTTCCTCCATCGCGGCTTCCATGCAGTTTAACCACGCTTTTGCCCGTTGAGGTGTGACTTCAAATCGAAGATGTCTTGCTCTCATTGCAGGAGGACCATAGATATCGCTATAAGCCGTGGGCCCACCAAGAAATTGAGTTAAAAAGAGGGTTTGTTTGTTTTTGATTTCCTCGATCCCTTCTGGAAACAAGGGACTAAGATCGGGATCCTGTATGACCTTAGTGTAAAAGGCTTCGACCAATCTTTTAATGGTCTCTACTCCGCCCAACTCATGGAAGGGTGTTTGAAATGAGGATTGAGACATGTTGTTCACCGCCTGTGCTTAAATTCACATGAGTTGAGTATAGTAAAAAACAGTCAAACATGATGTGATTAAGCTCACATCAGCCTTTTTTGCATGAGGATGGTAGGAGCATAAGGGGGAGTGGGAAGAGGGATAAAGCCGAAGCGACGGTAGAGTTCATAAGCTTCAGTGTTAACTTTATCTACATAAAATTGCATGGTTGTAAAATTCCTTTCGATAGCATACTGTTCTAGAGTGTGGAGATAGTGAGAAGCGATTCCTTTTCCTTGGTATTGTTCTGAGAGTACACAGAGTTCTAGAAATAAGATCGGTTTTTTTTCCGTCCAGCTAAGAAATCCAATTCTCTTTCCTCTTGTTGTTGTAAGCATCACTACCCTTGAATATCCGTTCATAATCTCCAAAATTCGCTTGTCACTTAACCCTTGTGCGGAAGGATAATGACCAAGGTTTCGTTTGATTAAGCGGAGCAAGAATTTATTGTCTTTTTTAGGAATGCGATCCCGAAACTTAAACCGATAGGTCAACATAGTCACCCCTTTGTCACATCACAACCCTAATATTTTATGTTTTGTTTACGTGTAGGGTGCGAGTGGGGAGGGACGACGTACGGATTGATGCCATTTACCCTCGTAAAAAAAGGCTGAACCACGTTAACAGCGTGGTTCAGCCTTCTCTTATTATTACTTTATCAGCTTAGGCTCTTCTTTCTTGTCTTCATCATCCATAATTCCCTTTGTGGAATCCTTGAATTCCTTTAACGTACGTCCAACGGCACGTCCTAATTCCGGCAGCTTGCTCGGACCGAAAATGACCAATGCAATAATAAGGATGAGTATTAACCCTGGTACGCCGATGTTCGAAAACATATCATCATACCTTTCGATGAGAAATTTAACATTCTTAGTTTAGCTCAAAAACCTATTCTTAACAATGTATCTTTTTTCTATAGTTTTGAAAAGAATGTGACAGAAAAAACTATGAAAATATGAGACAAAGCTTGGGAGTCATGGTATAGTATAAATATACCAATTTTTGAGAGTTCAAAGGGGGGTAATGACACCATTGGCTAAACACATTTATACACCCATCAGCTTAATTAAGAAAGTATTTAGATTAGGGGAGAGGTCTCTTTCCCGTGATGAGATTTCCCAGAGGTTGTTAAGCGCTTCTGACGTGCAAGGTGAATGGGCAGAGCAAACGATACAATCTGCATTGGATCAACCATCCACACCTTTTCGAGAAGGGAATTCTCGCGCCATAATTGAATATGTACAAGAAACGCAGGCTCTCTCGCAGAATGTTTGGCGTATCTTTCAGGAAGCTGGAGGTCCGTTGACGGAAGAGCAGATCCTTCGCAAGCTGAGAAGCTTTAATCTTATTTCCTGGAGCTTTAATTTTGAACGCTTAGGTTTACAAGGCGACCACCGTTTTTCTCAGCTATCCGATCACCGTTGGATACTAAGCGAGTGGGAAATAGCAAATGATGAGATCCTTGCTTTTATTGAGAGCAAGGAGACGAAGGAAATCCTGAATAAAGACGTTCCTTATGTTATGCAGATGAGAATGGGAATGACGAAGAAAAAGTGTATCTTTCTTCCTGAACTCGATGATCGATTTGAGATCCTAGGGGACAGAATTACGTTACGACAAGACTTCCAGCCTGTCATAGAGGAAAACGCTGAACAAAGTGTTGTTCTTGACAGTTTATTGGATGATAATCATACATCATATATGGAGGTGGCGGCAGCCATGAATCAAGAAACTTTAGAGTTGGTACAAGAGACTGGAGAAAAAACGGTGGTAGACCAGGTAGTTGAAGATTTAATGGGTGCACTTATCAAGTTAGAAAAGCGTTCTACGGAGATGAAAGAGGAGGTTCTTTCTCATTTCACAGCTAACAATTTAGATGCCATCAAGTCTTTGCTATCGGAAAAGGAAAAAAATGAAAAAGTATTAGAAAAGATTAAAGATATTGTGGACGAGCTGTCTTAAAACTGGAGGAATAGAAGCCCGTGGATACGGACGTTTTCCTTGCTAAGCGGTTTGATCGGCTCCGTCAGATCATTAAGCTTAGAAATGACAAAGTTCAAGGCTTGGACAAGCAGGTCATTGAGATGTTTGAAGTAGGTAATATAGAAGGAATCGAGACTCTCATGCACAACAAGCAGAACATCCTGGAGACTAACCACCGCTTAGCACTATTTATCGAGAAGTGGGAGAGTCAATCTTCTAATTGGCTTAAGGAACAGCTGTATACTTCGATATAGAAAAGGGATTAGGAGTGTGTGCGATGGGTGGAAACAGGATTTGCGAGATGTTGGGCATTGAGTATCCTATTATTCAGGGCGGTCTCGCCTATGTGGGGAATGGAACCTTAGCTGCAGCAGTGTCAAATGGTGGAGGACTTGGAGTAGTGGGATCGGCCGGTCGATCTGTTGAAGATTTTCGTCGTCAAATTCAGATTGCAGCAGAAGCAACAGATAAACCTTTTGGGGTGAATCTTCCCATTAGTGAGCATTCGGATAATACAGGCTATGTACAAGCCATCCTAGATCATAAGGAGCATATCGCTGCTGTGAGCATATCAGCAGGTAATCCTAAGCCATACATACCGATTTTTAAGGAAGCGGGCCTTACTGTCATGGTGCTAACCTCCACGGTTACTCACTCCCTCAAGGCGGAGCAAGCTGGAGCGGACCTTGTGGTCTGTGAGGGATTTGAAGCAGGAGGCCATAATGGACCGGCTGAGATGACGCTGTTTTCCCTCATTCCTCAGGTAAGTAAAGCTGTCCGAATTCCTGTAATTGCAGCGGGGGGAATCGCTGACGGAAGAGGGATTCTCGCTGCCATGGTTTTAGGAGCAGAAGGGGTTCAGTTAGGGACACGATTTGTGGCAACCCTAGAGTGTCAAGCTCACGAGGCGTATAAGCAAGCACTAGTGAATTCACATGACGATGCTACCGTTGTGATGGAGAGGAGCATTGGCCGCGTAACCCGTGTACTAAAAGGAGCATTTGTAGACCAAATACTTTCACTGGAGAAGACAAGCCCATCCATTGAAGAGATGCTTCCTTATATTCGAGGGGTGAATAACCGAGTGGCTGCGATAGAAGGAAACTTAGAAGACGGGTGGCTGAATTGTGGGCAGGGCGTAGGTCTGATACAATCCATTGAGAGTGCCACAGATATAGTCAAGACACTGGTTGCTGAAGTGGATGCTCTTCATTCCGGATTTTCCGTCCAGTGGCCTAAATTAAGTTAGCACAGAGAGTGGTGTGGGGTCTTATCTTTTGGTTTGGCAAAACGAAAAGATAAGACCTTTTCAATGATCAAAAAAATGTATGCGATTACAAAAAATAGGAAGAGGAATTTGTAGTCGTGAATCAAAATATTCATACTATATAGCGTGAGGAGTGTCGGAAAGTAAGGCTCACTCCCTTATTTGCTATGAAGAAATGGGAAACCTTGTGAAAATGAAAGGAGCTAACCGCATGTCTAGACTTTCAAAAGAGCAAATCACTTTCAATATGCCTAAAATTCCAGGTTGGAAGCTGAATCAAAATGAAATTGAAAGAACGTTCGAATTCGAAGGTTTTAAGGAAGCCATTTCTTTTATCAATCAAGTAGCGGAGCATGCAGAGGAATTGAACCATCATCCGGATATTGTTTTACGGCATAATAAAGTATCTCTACTCTTGACTACTCAGGATGTTGGGGGATTAACAGGAAGAGATTTTGCTCTTGCACAACGAATTAATAAGCTGCTTCCTAGTAAAGGAAAAGCGGTTTAATAATCCAGGAACGGACCTCGATCAATATGGAGATCAGGTCCAATTGTTTTGGATTGAAAAATCAGACATTTTTATTGAGTGTATTTTCCTCTTCTTAAAAGGTGATGAATTTGCTAGAATAGATATAAATCAAAAGTTGGAGGGTATACAATGCCTGGGATTCAAGTAAGAGAACTTTGTGAAGAATCTTATCACCGTCTTAAGAAGGCGGCTTTGGACATTGAGAATTTCCTCAATTCAACCACATTGCAGGATCTAGTGAACAGAAGCGGGAGTCAAGAAGAATATGGCTTGTATTACAAAGCCTATTTGTCTGATTTAAGAAGCTTATTAGTACATTGTGAAAAGGTTTATGAAAATATTGCCGTGTGCTTGCGCAGATCTGAGTTCAATAAGGAATTTGCTGAGGAAGCTTTGTATCATCTTTATCATACTTGCGTAAATCTCTTCTACTACCCTAAGGGGGAAGTATACGAAGAGGACGGGCGCCATAGCTATACGGGTCGAGATGCCATCATTTTCCGTAAAGAAGTAACACCAGAGCTAAGAGAACTTACGTTATCTTTATCTAAGACTTTTGAATACCTTCGTGATGAGTTACAGTATTATGAAACAGATTATATCACCATGAAAAAAATGAACAGCCAAAAGAAAGCAACCATGTAGGTTGCTTTCTTTTTTTGTGGAATTTTTAGCTAAACCGATCCTGGAAAGGGCCGAACCTAAATCGGGATAAGAAACGTTGTCCCCACTTCTCCGTGGTCGGAGTTTGTTCTACGTGTGGTTTATTTGGTTGGGCTGGTGTTGTAACCATTTCAAGAGCACGGGCAATGTTGATCATCCCATGGCCATAATGGGGATCCCAGCCTTTAGGTCCTACATCCTGAGATGAGGTGCGTATGATCTTTCTAACTTCTTCTACACTAAGATCAGGGCTCACGGAAAGAATCAGCCCAGCAAGTCCAGCCACATGAGGACAGGCCATGGAGGTACCGGAGAGAGCCGCATACTCGTTGTTTAGGTAAGTGCTAGGAATATCGACTCCTGGGGCAGCTACTTCCACATAATTGCCATAGTTTGAGAAGTTCGCTCTATTCGCCCTTGAGTCAACGGCTGACACACTAATGACCTCTGGATAGGCTGCGGGATAACTGGATTGATTGGTATTGTCATTGCCAGAGGCCGCGACGAGAACGACTCCCTTATTGTAGGCATAGCGTACAGCTTCCTGCAGCATGGCGGAGTGATGATAATTTCCTACACTTAAGTTAATCACATTGGCACCATGATCAGTTGCCCACTGAATACCCTTGGCAATGTCAAAAGAGGAACCTGTGCCTTCCGGTGTCATCGCTTTAATTGGCATGATTTTGCTATGCCAGTTCACACCCGCAATTCCTACCGTATTATTGGTTCTCGCTGCAATGATCCCTGCGACGTGGGTTCCATGTCCATTGTCATCCTGGGCATTACTGTCACCACTCAATACGTTAAAGCCCTTTACAAGCTTGTCTTGAAAATCCTGGTGATTGAGATCCACTCCGGTATCGACTACAGCAATGACGATATCTTCTCGACCTGGGGTAATTTCCCAAGCCTGTTCTGCTTTAATTAACGGCAGATTCCATTGGTATCGGGTGTATAAAGGATCATTTGGCAATTTATTAGGCAACAGTAAAAAGTTAGGCTCTACAAAGTCGACGATATCCCGTCTGGCTTGGAAATAACGCATGAGTTCTTCCGTGCTTTTTGTAGAGGACTTAAAGATATGATAAGGGTCCCAATTTCGTTTTTGCTTACCGTCGATATCGCCTAGAATCTGTTTGATTTGCTGATCTGACGGGTGCTGCTTAAATTTGACGGTAACTTCTCGTTGCACGGCATGACTCTTGTCGTGCGCGTTATGGTGAATCGTCAGGATATGTGGACTGTGATTTAAGGTTTCTACCGTTTGGTGTACTTGGCCAATGTAGTTGATTCTCTGAATGTCGGGTCCCTCTTGTGGAGTAGGAGGTACATCCAAAAAAGGAGTTACGGCTAAAGCAAATAAGAAAGCAACAAGGGAGAAGGACAAGAAGTAGCGGATCCACATAGCATTCACCTCAAGATTTTAGTTCTTAAGGATATCATGGGTATTTTGTGAGGGAATCATGATGGTGGATAATTCCATTGAAAAAAGCCTTGAACCCAAAAGCAGTTCAAGGCTATTCTCCGGCAGTTAGAGTATGAAGAGTAATTTCAGGGCGTGATCTTAAGCGAATATTAAAACCCGTTTGCCCAAGGCCTTCGCTAATGTAGAAGGCTTTTTTATCATGGTAGTGCAATCCTTTAATAATATTCATACGAGGTAGCTTCCCCATTTTAGCTAGGTGATAAGGCTTGGGGTAGAGAATTTGGCCTCCGTGAAAATGACCGCTAAGCAAATAATCATAATGGTAATCATTCATCTTTAGTACGATGTTAGGGTCGTGAGTTAGTACGAGAACAGCCCCATCGTTGACGTTATGGTAGGCTTTCGCAATATCGCTGCGTTTTGTGCTGTGATCATCTATACCAACGATATGGATGAGTTTTCCAGCGTGTTCGATAACTCGATTTTCGTTTACAAGGACATGAATACCTTCCTCTATCATGGCCTTTTTCATACGGTCGAAATCGTTATCTTTAAGAACATAATCATGATTCCCAAAAACAGCGTAGATACCGTGCGTAGTCGGTAGTTTTTTTAGAACTCGGATATATTCCATGAACTTAGGGATGCTTCTTGCCCGATCCAGATAATCACCAGTCAAAGCAATCAAATCAATATGTTCGTCTTTTAGGTCATTATATAGCTTTTCAGGGCTGACGGAGAGGTTTTCCATATGAAGGTCGGACAGATGTAATACTTTCAGATCCCCGTTCCATGCTTTTTTAATAGGCAGTGTAATTCGAGTAAATACAACCTGCTTTGTGTTTTGATAAGCATAGAAGAGGATAAGGGACAAAACAGACAATAAAATAATCCACAACATGATATATCACTCTTTCTATACTAAAAGATATACTTGTGATTATATATCAGTTTCAGGCAAAAAGGGGACATCAAATATTGGTTATCATTCCATTCGCCATTTTGCTGGAATTTTCTCTAAAATTTTTTAAAAAGTATAGCAGGAATTGTTATAGACATAGAGAATTGTTATATAACATACAGACAGATATCCAAGTGAGGGAGTGAGAGTTGCAATGACCATTAGAAAAGATGAAATTCTCATGCTTGATGATAACGCAAACTTAAAGGACTATGACCAAGCCGTAAGCACCATCGATTGGGGGAGAGTAGAACAATCGTTTAGCTGGGCGAAGACAGGAAAGGTTAACATGGTGTATGAGGCCATCGACCGACACGTAGATGAGGGAAAAGGAGACCGTACGGCTTTATACTATACGGACGGGATTCGTGACGAGGATTATACCTACTCCCAGCTTCGACAGCTTTCTAGCCAATTTGCAAACGGTTTAAAACAGTTAGGCATCTCTAAAGGGGATCGGGTGTTCATCTTCATGCCGAGAAGCCCAGAATTATATACAGCGCTATTGGGAATTGTTCGCATTGGCGCGATTGCGGGTCCGCTTTTTGAAGCGTTTATGGAAGAAGCAGTCCGAGATCGTCTGCTTGATAGCGGCTCTGTAGCTATCGTGACGACGCCTCAATTGCTGAAGAGGATTCCAGTAGCTCAATTACCTGATTTGAAACATGTGATTCTTGTAGACAGTGAAGGGGAGGAACTGCCCGCGGGACACATTCGATTTGAAGATCTTCTTTCCGTATCTGATGACTATATCATTGAGTGGGTTGAGCGCGAATCCGGCATGTTGCTGCACTATACGTCTGGCTCGACAGGCAAGCCTAAGGGCGTTTATCAAGTCCACGATGCCATGGTTCACCAGGTAATGTCAGGCAAGTGGGTTTACGATCTAAGGGAAGGCGATATTTACTGGTGTACAGCAGATCCAGGCTGGGTTACGGGAACCTCTGCCGGGATGTGGGCTCCATGGCTGAATGGGGTTTCCATTGTCTTGCGAGGAGGACGATTTAAACCTGCAGATTGGTATGCCACCCTTGAGAAGTATAAGGTGACCGTCTGGTTCAGCGCCCCTACGGCTTTTCGCATGTTAATGGGCGAAGGCAATGAATTGCCGAAAAGCTTTGATTTAAGCTCCCTACGCCATGTTCTTTCTGCAGGAGAGCCGTTAAACCCAGAAGTTATTCGCTGGGGGCTGGATGTTCTTGGGGAGCGAATCCACGATAATTGGTGGATGACGGAGACCGGTTCTACTATTTGTGCGAACTACCGCAGTATGCCGATGCGACCGGGTTCGATGGGCAAGCCGTTACCTGGCATTCGTTTAGCCATTGTTGATAATGACGGTAACGAGCTTCCGCCGAATACGATGGGGAATCTAGCCATTAAGCCGCCTTGGCCTGCCATGATGCGAATGATTTGGGGCAACGAAGCAAAGTATCAGGAATATTTTATGTCGGGTTGGTATCTCAGCGGAGACTCGGCATATCAAGACGAAGACGGTTATTTCTGGTTCGAGGGTCGTGTTGACGATGTGATTAACACCTCCGGTGAAAGGGTGGGCCCGTTTGAAGTTGAGAGTAAACTGGTGGAACATCAAGCTGTTGCGGAAGCAGGCGTCATTGGCGTGCCGGACCCTCTACGCGGCGAAGTGATTAAAGCCTTTATTACCCTACGTGCAGGATATGAGGAAAGCGAAGAGGTTAAGGCGGACATAACAAGATACGTAAAAGAGAGATTGGCTGCACATGCAGCGCCACGCTTGATTGAGTTTAAGTCCAGACTACCTAAGACACGTTCAGGAAAAATTATGCGCCGAGTCCTCAAGGCGTGGGAACTGGGCCTTCCAACAGGTGATTTATCCACAATGGAAGATTAACTTATAAAGTCTTGCCTCTCCGATGCTTGTAAGAGTGGCAAGACTTTTTTTCCTGCAACATACCCAATATTTTGTAAATAAACAAAGGGTATGGATATCTCGTTAAAATAGGTAACAATCACCTTTATTGTCATTTATATCAAACTATATTGATTTGTGGTATGATGGAACTAACGAGACCACTTGTCGAAACGTTTTTGTATCTTGGGTAGATTCGAGCTTATTCAACACCATTTGCTGACTGAAATTGGATGCTTTTTCGGCATTATAGGTATTATAGGCATATAATACCTAATCTGGTAATACAATGATCACGTGAGGAGTATGCTAGATAAAAGGTTTTGGGGGGAGAGGACGAAATGTCTGATATGGAGAAACTACAGAATGATAAGCTGGGTGGAATTGCGGCAAGGAAAAACTTGCTTATCCCCTGCTTATTGCTTCTGCTTCGGGATCTGCGGGTTCACGGCTACCAGTTAATCCAGGAATTGGTTTCTTTCGGATTCGAATCAATTGATCAGGGATATGTATATCGGACATTGAGGCAAATGGAAAAGGAAAACCTCGTGCACTCACAATGGGACACGACTTCAGGCGGTCCGGCTAAACGGATCTATTCCATTACCCAACAAGGAGAAGATTATCTTAGTTCCTGGGCAACTACTCTGGAACAATACCAAAGAACCCTGGATCGATTCTTTGAAATGTACGAGCGCCTTTTGTTTTCCTCTTCGAAAAATAGCCAGGAATAATAAGATATTCAATCCAATTAAGAAGGATTTTTTATTAATAAAGGAGAATTCTTAAATATAAAGTATATAAATTTAAAGTAAGGTGGTCTTAGCTTAAAAATGGCAGAAAAAGATACCAAAATCTCCGGTGATTTACATATTATGATGAACGTTGTCCGTGCCATGTATAAGACATTAGAGGAGGATTGGACAAAGCAGGCGAAACAGCACGATTTGACCTCTCCTCAGCAACATCTTCTTTGGATTCTTTATTTTCGTGATGGCAGCACCATTACGGAAGTTTCGAATCTGGGACTCTGGCATATTTCCACAGCTATGCACCTCATCGATAAATTGGAAGAAAAGGATCTAGTTCGAAAAGAAAGATTACGAAATGACAAACGGGCTTCTCGTGTCTATCTAACTGAAAAAGGACGAGCTTTACGTGAAAAGATTGCGATGGAAGACGATTTTTCCACCTATAAGTTGCTTGCCGTGTTACAAAAACAAAGAGATATTCTAGGGTTGGAGTATGGACAACTCTTACAGTTTGGGTTATCGGTTACTCGTGACCTTTATGGGAAGGAATATACAGATTTTCTAGAGTCATCAGCACGGGTATTGGATGCGGAAATGGAAAAGGACAAGATTAACCAATCGTAATGAAAAGAGTTCCTGGACTGTCAGGAACTCTTTTTCTATGCCGATTTATTTAGTTCCCCAATTCGCTTCTCGATCTCATAATGAATAAAGTAAATCGAAAAATGACTCTTCTTTTGAAGCTTAGCTTGGTCAAGCAATTTTAATGCCTTTTGAATATTTCCTTTTGCTGCCTCAATTTCCGCTTCACAAGAAAGCAAGATCGTAGGGCTTATTCGTTTCATTTGCTTGAGCTTAGCTGAAACTTCGATGGCTCGACCGATTTCCCCAACTCTTGCCAGATTGCATGAAATTAGTGCCAAAATGTTTGGGGTTGACGGAACACGCTCGTACAATCGGATGGATATTTCTAGAGATTCTTTGTATTGTCCCCGGTAATAGAGAATCCACGAAAGATGACTGTAAAAGAATGTACGTATTAGCTGATTGCGAAGTCCTCGAACTTGGAGAATTTGTTGGATGCCCTTTAGTACAAACTTCTCTGCTTCATCATAATGACCTTCCAGTATTTCCATGGTAGCTCGGTCAAGCAGGCCGACAGCCGAGCGATTTTTTCGATAGGAGCGATGCAATAGGCGCTTGACTCCATTTGGAGATCTTCTAAAGAGTAAGCATAAGTATTGATATCGGAATGGATAGTAAAAGCGCAAGGTGGCAATGACCAAAACAACAACAAAACCAATAGTGAAGGAGAGGGGGGTTAACTCCATGGAATTCATGTTAGACCTCTTTCTTTTTTTCTTTGCTTCATCAGTATAGCATAAACGAAGGAAAGCTTGTTGGATGTGAATACTGTTCCATTTGGAGCGTTTGATATATAATAATAAAGGATTGAAAGAAACTAACGAAATAAATAAAGTTGGATAGGGGTTGAGGAGTTGAAACATTTAAAAGACAGTATTTATCAGCTAATTGTAGAAACATCGACAAACCTGCCACCTGATGTGCGCCGCGCAATCGTAAAGGCGAAGCAGATGGAGGATGAGGGTACAAGAGCTGCCCTTTCTTTGGCAACAATCGCTGGAAATATCCAAAGTGCAGAAGTTAATCAGTCTCCGATCTGTCAAGATACAGGAATGCCTACTTTTGAGATCAAGACACCAGCGGGAACCAATCAAGTAGAGATGAAAAAAGTGATTAAGGAAGCTATTGCTTTAGCCACGAAAAACGGGAAATTGCGTCCGAATTCAGTGGATTCCTTAACCGGAGAAAATTCAGGTGATAACCTGGGCCCAGGAACTCCTGTGTTTCATTTTGAGCAGTGGGAAAAAGATGAAATCGAAGTAAATCTCATCCTTAAGGGGGGCGGCTGTGAAAACAAAAACATCCAGTATAGCCTTCCCTGTGAACTCGAAGGTTTGGGAAAAGCAGGCAGAAATCTAGATGGAATTCGCAAATGTATCCTTCATAGTGTTTACCAGGCGCAAGGCCAAGGCTGCTCAGCTGGATTCATTGGAGTGGGGATTGGCGGTGACCGGACTTCTGGCTACGCGTTAGCTAAAGAACAATTGTTCCGTAAAGTAGATGATGTCAATCCGAATGAGACGCTGGCTCAGTTGGAAGATTACGTCATGGAAGCAGCCAACCAACTCGGAATTGGAACGATGGGCTTCGGCGGACAAGCTACCCTGCTTGGTTGTAAAATTGGCGTGATGAACCGTCTTCCTGCCAGCTTCTTTGTGTCTGTAGCGTACAATTGTTGGGCATTCCGCCGCCAAGGGGTAAGTCTGTCTCCTGAGACTGGAGAGATCCAGGGTTGGTTGTACAAGGACGGAGAAGTCCAAGTGACGGACACGATCCAAAGTGAAGAGCAACAAGAGAGCAAAGAAGTCGTGGTCCTTGAGGCTCCGATTACAGAAGAAAAGATTCGTTCTTTAAAGGTTGGAGATGTCGTCGTCATTAACGGATTAATGTACACCGGACGTGACGCCTTGCATAGTCATCTAATGAACCATGATAGCCCAGTAGACTTAAATGGGGGCATCATTTATCACTGTGGACCAGTTATGCTCAAGGATGATGCAGGCGAGTGGCATGTGAAAGCGGCTGGTCCGACCACCAGTATTCGCGAGGAGCCTTATCAAGCAGATATTATTAAGAAGTTTGGCATTCGTGCGGTCATTGGAAAAGGTGGAATGGGTCCAAAGACTTTGGCGGGACTCCAAGAGCACGGAGGCGTTTATCTGAATGCGATTGGTGGAGCTGCACAATACTACGCTCAATGTATTGAAAAAGTAGAAGGTGTAGACTTTATGGAGTTCGGAATTCCGGAAGCCATGTGGCACCTGCGGGTAAACGGCTTTACTGCTATTGTAACCATGGACTCCCATGGAAACAGCTTGCATGCAGATGTCGATAAGAACTCCCTTGAGAAGCTTGCCGAGTTTAAAGAGACGGTATTCAAATAAGACTATTTCTATGCGAAGAGAAGCCAATTGTTTTGGCTTCTTTTTCCCATGCACATGACAGAAAAGGGAGTTGGCGCTTTCGTGAAGACACTAGATTATGTTTTGGAGCAACTCGTAGCCTTATTGAACATTCCAAGCCCGTCAGGCAATACGGAAAAAGTCATTCAATATGTGGAGTCAGAGTTCCAACGGCTGGGGATTAGTTATACTCTCAATCATAAAGGTGGACTTATTGCTACAATCGCGGGACAACAAGCTGTGCCTCAGCGTATGCTGACGGCACATGTAGATACATTAGGAGCGATGGTAAAGGAGATTCACCCGAATGGAACGCTTCGTCTGACGAATATTGGTGGATTCCGCTGGCACTCGGTGGAAGGAGAATATTGCTGGATTGAAACCTCGCAAGGCAACGTCTTTACCGGCACCATTTTAACTAGACAGCCTTCGGTCCATGTGTACCGGGAAATGGAGAAGCTGCCTAGAACCGAAGAAAACATGATCGTGAGACTAGACGAAATCACGAAGTCTGCAGCCGACACGAGAGCCTTGGGAATTGAGGTCGGGGATTTTGTCAGTTTTGATCCAAGGGTTCAAGTCACGGACAGTGGGTTTATTAAATCTAGACATTTAGATGATAAAGCAAGTGTGGCTATTCTTCTAGGCGTCATGAAAGACATCGTGGAACAGGGAAAAGCTCTGCCTTACACGACTCATTTCTTGATTAGTAATAACGAAGAGATTGGTTATGGCGGGAATTCCAACATACCTAGGGAAGTCAAGGAATATCTTGCTGTTGATATGGGAGCCATTGGGGACGGACAAGCAACGGACGAGTATTGTGTATCAATTTGCGCTAAAGATAGCTCGGGCCCCTATCATAAGGCATTTCGCCAGAGGTTAGTGGAGTTGGCAAAAGAGGCAGGACTTTATTATAAGGTAGATATCTATCCTTATTATGGATCCGATGCGAGTGCAGCCTTGCGTGCCGGCTACGATATCGTTCATGGCTTGATCGGACCTGGCATTGATGCCTCCCACTCTCATGAGCGAACCCATACACAAGCGCTTGAAAATACTTTCAAGCTTATTCAAGCTTATCTTCATAGTCGTTAACTTAGAAGGGGTCTGACTCTACTGTTGAGTCGGACCCCTTAATTACAGTTGCTAATTTGTTGGATTACTCATTTTCTCCTGGGCCATTCGGATCATTTCCTTTACCATACTGCCTCCAATTTTACCGCCAATACTTCCTGCGTCCTTGGATTCCAGATGCCCGTTATATCCCTTTCTAAGAGGAACGCCGAGCTCCTTGGCCACTTCGAATTTTACGTCATCCGGCGTGGCTGCTTGATAGCCTTCTTTTTTCATCACCTCCTGTTTTAAACGCTGGAGTCCCTGCTGGGCCTCAGGTACGAGCAAGCGGTTTCGATTCGCCATGTTACAATCGCCTCCTTTGGCTTTAGGATGCGCATAGAGGGCTTTACTAAACGGACAGTTATCTTATATTGTAGGATAGAGGTGATCACTTGAATTATTGGAAATCGATTGTTTTTGTATTGGGGGGAGCTTCTTGCTATGGGATTCTCTCCACAATGGTTAAAACAGCCTATAGCCAAGGGTTTAGCCCTGCGGATGTGACGGGGAGCCAGATGTTTTTTGGGGCGTTGATCCTAACTCTTTTAGTGCTCATTACAGGGAGAATGGA
Organism: Ammoniphilus sp. YIM 78166; assembly: GCF_004522215.1. Taxonomy (GTDB): domain Bacteria; phylum Bacillota; class Bacilli; order Aneurinibacillales; family RAOX-1; genus YIM-78166. Next base: position 78,485 of record NZ_SDLR01000001.1, read on the forward strand.
AAAAATATCCTGGAAGAGTGGAAATTGTTTAACCATTGCCGGCATGTTTGTCGGGTTAACGGGCATATTCTATTACAGTGCCCTTCAGCTCCTACCCGCCTCCATTGCCGTTGTCCTTCTTTTTCAATTCACTTGGATGGGTGTCTTAATGGAAGCGATAATAGAGAAAAGGTGGCCTTCACGACCCAAGCAATGGGCACTGGTCTTTATCTCTCTAGGGACGGTTCTAGCGGGGAACGTCCTTCAAGCCGAATTTCGCCTGTATCCCTGGCAAGGGATGGTGTTAGGCCTGCTTGCCGCATTTTGTTATGCAGTGTTTATCCTGGCCAGCGGTCGATTAGCAACCGAGGTCAGTTCTTGGATGCGGAGCTTATTGATGGGCGTGGGCTCCATGCTCATCGTGTTCATGGTTTTCCCTCCCCAATTCCTAGTGGATGGGAGTCTGATAGAAGGACTCTGGTTATGGGGACTTCTCTTAGCTTTTTTCGGGATTGTGCTGCCTAATCTTCTTTTTACTTACGGGGTTCCTCAAATTGGTTCCGGTGTAGCCACGATTTTAAGCTCGATTGAATTGCCGATGGCGGTGTTTCTTTCCTATTTGGTATTACAAGAGAACGTGACCCTTTGGCAGTGGTTGGGTGTAGTCGTCATCTTAATGGGAATCGTGATTGTCGAACACTTCAGCAAGATTGAAATTACAGGAAATGAATGGGATACTAGTAAAAAAGCAAAAAAGCGCTAAAGGAGATTAGAATACATGAGTTGGCAGATGTCTCTTTTTAAGACGTTAACGGAAGCGCCAGGCGTACCGGGGTTTGAAGGACCAGTAAGGGAGATCATGAAGGAATATTTGACCCCTTTTTCAGAAGAAGTCATTCAAGATAACCTCGGGAGTATTTTTGGAAAGAAGGTGGGTAACCCGGAAGGACCTAAGATTATGGTCGCAGGTCATATGGATGAAGTAGGGTTTATGGTTACCCGGATCACGGAGAAGGGGTTTATTCAGTTCCAGCCGCTGGGAGGATGGTGGAGCCAGGTCCTGCTTGCCCAAAGAGTGGAGATTATTACCGAGCAAGGTCCTATTATTGGGGTGGTCAGCTCCATTCCTCCTCATGTTTTGAGTGATGAGGCGAGGAACAAACCGACTCCGATTAAAAACATGTTTATCGATGTTGGAGCAGATGATCTGGCTGAAGCGCAAAAATTGGGGATCAAGCCGGGTCAACCGATCGTTCCTGTTTGCCCGTTCACGATCATGAGCGAACAAAAACTTATGGCTAAGGCATGGGATAATCGTTACGGATGTGCCCTTAGTGTCGAATTAATGAAAGAGCTCCAAGATGTGTCCCATCCCAATGTGATTTATTCTGGAGCAACGGTTCAAGAAGAAGTGGGGTTAAGAGGAGCAGCGACGTCTGCACAAATGATTGAACCCGATTTGTTCATCGCCTTGGATGCGAGCCCTGCAGGGGATATTCCTGGCGTTGAAGATGGAATGGGAAAGCTCGGGGGAGGGCTTCTCATGCGGATTCTCGACCGTACCATGGTTACGTTGCCGGGCCTTCGAGACTATGTGATTGACCTTTGTGAAGCGGAAGATATCAAGTATCAGTTTTTTGTTTCTGCAGGGGGCACAGACGCGGGCCGGGTTCATACCACGGGGAATGGTGTACCCTCTTTAGTCATCGGGATCCCTGCCCGGTACATCCACAGTCACGCAGCTATCATACATAAGCATGATTATGAAGCCGCGAAAAAGCTTCTTCTCACCCTAGTTCAGAAAATGGATCATGCGACCTTAACGGAAATCAAGAAACGCTAATGAAGGAGTTCATCGATGCATCACCTTTATCTAAGAAGGAAACAGAATGAATCTATAATAGAGATTGAATTCTTGTTCGAAGATCATACGCTTTCACCGGCAAATCAGATCGTTACCCGATTGTTTCGTCAGATGCTGTTAGCTGTAGAATCCAAGCTAACGACCTTGGAGGTAGAGTATGTCGATGTTTTGCTGGCGAAACAAATGGGGATTGGGCGATCAACGGAGCTTTTGCAACGATTAGGTGCCACTAAGGATAATATTAGAGAGAACCGAAAGGAAAATGTGGTTTTAAGTCGAAGCTTTCGTGCTCCGCTTTCGGGAGAGGCCTTGCAATACTTTAAGAGGATTCAAGATCTTGAAGAGTTATCAGCTTTTTCATTTTGGGCGCTAGAGGAGAAAAAAGTGGAGGTCTACTTTGCTCGCAGGATATCCGCCTTCTTCACTTCTCTTGAAGAAGCTAAATTTCTTCAGCTATTAGAAGAGGATCGAATTCGCTATAAAATCGTGTAAAAAAAATGTAAAAGAAGATTGTATTGTGTCAGAATTTGTTATATGCTTGGTAATGAACCAATTTGGGAGTACCAATTGGTTGAGAGTTATTTTACCCAGATGAGAACATCTGGGTTTTTTTACTGTTTAAGAAAGTTTAAGTTCACGAAAGCATTAAAGTGAACAAACTTTCTTAAATTACTTTACTTTACTTTACTTCAAGTACCTCGATGCCTCGAATCGGTTCATGTCGGTTGCTTCCGTCTGGGAAAAGAAGATGTACAGGTCCGTCTTCGCGGATTGGCTTTCCATCTAAGGCAAAGCAAAGAATACTCTTTTTAGCTTTTTCCAATGGGAGTTCAATGAAGTCGCCGGACTGTAGGTGACATATTACGTGGGTCGTCCCTTCTAATGGTGTGGCGTTGTTAAGGAAGGGCTCGAACAAAATCCCCCAATCTCCAGAAATGTCTTTCTTTTCAACGAACATGGGCTTGTTTTCACTGGCAGGAGTAGCACCTTCACGTAATTCCTTGTCCCATAACTCACCCATCGTACGCTGGTAGGCTAGAGACTCGTCCTCCAATTGGTCTTGCTTAAAGAATTCTTCAAGGTGTTTTTTTCGATCATCAAAGATCCAGACTCCTGGGTCGAGTGTAATCGTATGTTTTACTTTTCCCTTTACTAAGATAACGTCAGACATAATTTTTACCTCCAGGTTTGAGAAGTGCTTTGGAAGAATTTTCTAGCACATCACAAAATTTTTTTTAGCTCTCTAATCAATTAGATTATGATACACTATTATTTAGGTAAAATGAAGGATAAGGAGGGAATTCGATTGCCAACCGTTACCGCAATAGAGATTCAGCAGAAAGCGATCCAGATGCTGCAGGCCGATGCTGAAAAAATTTTAAAGCTGATTGAAGTGCAAATGAAAAATTTTTCAATGCCTCAATGTCCCCTCTATGAAGAAGTATTAGATACACAAGTGTTTGGTTTATCTCGCGAGATTGACTTTGCTGTTCGGTTAAAGCTGATCCAAGAAGATACAGGGAAACGAATTCTCATGGAGCTTGAGAGAAAACTAAATGAAGTCAATGAACTGCACCGAGAGAATGCAGAGGCAAAGGAATAGTCCCTATTGAAGGGACTATTATTTTTTTTGTTCTTTAGTAGGTGGATCTAGGGGGGGGGACGTATGATGCCCTGCAATTGCTCGGGGGCCCGGATCAGGGAATCAAAGCGGTCGTATGATGCCCTGAGACCGCTCGGGGCCGGGATCAGGGAAACAAAGTGGTCGTACGTATGATGCCCTGAAATTGCTCCGGGGCTGGGATCAGGGAACCAAAGTGGTCGTATGATGCCCCGAATCCGCTCGGGGGCCGGGATCAAGGAATCAAAGTTGCCGTATGATGCCCCGAAACTGCTCGGGAGCCAGGATCAGGGAATCAAAGCCACCGTATGATACCCTGAAACGCTCGGGAGCTAGGATCAGGGAATCAAAGCCACCGTATGATGCCCCGAAACTGCTCGGGAGCTAGGATCAGGGAATCAAAGCCACCGTATGATGCCCCGAAACTGCTCGGGAGCTGGTATCAGGGAATCAAAGTGGTCGTATGATGCCCCGAAACCGCTCGGGGCCGGGATCAGGGAAACAAAGTGGTCGTACGTATGATGCCCTGAAATTGCTCCGGGGCTGGGATCAGGGAACCAAAGTGGTCGTATGATGCCCCGAATCCGCTCGGGGGCCGGGATCAAGGAATCAAAGTTGCCGTATGATGCCCCGAAACTGCTCGGGAGCCAGGATCAGGGAATCAAAGCCACCGTATGATACCCTGAAACGCTCGGGAGCTAGGATCAGGGAATCAAAGCCACCGTATGATGCCCCGAAACTGCTCGGGAGCCGGGATCAGGGAATCAAAGCGGCCGTATGATGCCCTGAAACCGCTCGGGGGCCAGGATCAGGTAATCAAAGCGGTCGTATGATGCCCTGAAACCGCTCGGGAGCTGGTATCAGGGAATCAAAGCGGTCGTATGATGCCCTGAAACCGCTCGGGAGCTGGTATCAGGGAATCAAAGTGGTCGTATGATGCCCTGAAATCGCTCGGGAGCTGGGATCAGGGAATCAAAGTGGTCGTATGATACCCTGAAACCGCTCAGGGGCCCGGATCAGGGAATCAAAGTGGTCGTATGATGCCCTTCAAGCGAGCTGAAGCCCGGATTAGGGAATCAAAGTGGTCGTATGTTGCCCTGAAATCGCTCTGGGGCCAGGATCAGGTAATCAAAGCCACCGTATGATGCCCTGAAATCGCTCTGGGGCCAGGATCAGGTAATCAAAGCCACCGTATGATGCCCTGAAATCGCTCGAGATCTAGGAACAGGGAATCAAAGCTGCCGTATGATGCCCTGAAACCGCTCGGGGGCCAGGATCAGGTAATCAAAGCGGTCGTATGATGCCCTGAAATCGCTCGAGAGCTAGGAACAGGTAATCAAAGCGGACGTTTGATGCCCTGAAACTGCTCGGGAGCCGGGCTCAGGGAATCAAAGTTGCCGTATGATGCCCTGAGACCGCTCCGGGGCCCGGATCAGGGAATCAAACCGCCTCCCCCTGCTTTTTTAGGCATAAAAAAATGGGGATGCAAGATCCCCAAGTTTGCTGAAGGTATTACAAGTTACAGAAAAAAAGTGGCAGGTGTTTATTTACGTTCCTTATAGCATATGTGGGTGTGGTAAAAGAAGTGAAAGTTGGAAAAGATAAGAATAAAACACTGGTTAGGAGGAGCACTATTGAGCCAACCCTACTTTTGTCCTAATTGTAAGACCAATCGATCTCGATACAATATCATTCAGCAAGTTTCACAAGCGGTTAAAATGGATCCCCAAAGTGGTGATGTATTACAGGTTTATCAACAGCAAATTGATGATCCGTTTCATTCACCTTACACGGGGCCAGCTTATAAGGTTCAGTGTGCCACGTGCAGCATGGTTGATGATGAAGAGATTTTTATCAAGGCGGCGGAGAATTACAATCGTAAACGCTAAATAAAATTCAAACAAAATTAACAGAATTGTTAAAGGATTTCTTTTTTCTATAGAGAAGTACATACATATAAAATTCTTTTTCGATCATGTTCCGTGAGCCCAGGCCGCGGAATAGAATAGGGAGTAAGGAGGAGGGGGTATTGTGGCCGACATGAAGGAAAAGGGTATCGTTAAAATTGCAGATGATGTTGTGGCTGTAATCGCAGCCATCGCAGCGGCGGAAACCGATGGAGTCGCAAGTATGTCGGGGGGAATCGTGGAAGGTTTTGCTCGGAGAGTTAGCGGGAAAAACGTCCATAAAGGGGTACACGTTGAAGTGGGCGAGGTGGAAGCCGCTATTGATTTAAGAGTTATTTTACATTACGGAGTCAAGATTGACGAGGTATGTAAAAAGCTGCAATACGTTGTGAAGGATACCGTGGAGACGATGACAGGTCTTCGGGTGATCGAGGTTAACGTGAAGGTTGAAGGTGTGGAATTTAAAGAGACGAAGCCAGGTCTAGAAGAGGCTTATCGGATTCGTTAAAATAAAAAAATCTCTTATGATTCACTTGAACCGTGGATCGTAAGAGATTTTTTTCTAATTAAGCAAGTTTTTCTTTGATTACAGTAAGCTTCTTCTTAGCAGCAGTGGACACAGAAGATGGTACAACTGCTTGATAGTCGATCCCATGTGGGAAAAGATGTTTGCCAATATAAGGCTCTTCCAACTTAAGAATGGTATCGTGATCCAGATTTTCCCCTTTGACTACATGACCTTGTACTCGCAGAAAGAAAGTCGATTTGGTTGCTTTATCCTCAAACTTGTAGTCGTATGTAGCATGTTCATAGTCCCATGCCCAGCGTACAAAGCCAGCATCCAGCATGACGTGATCTAAGTCACCTAGTGTTGCTTCTAATCCGTTTAATCCCACGTTAATTAGCACGTTGGTTTTCCCTCCTTAATCTATCTGTACAGAATTATTGCTTATACCATGATATTATGATTTCCTAAATCGCGCAATCGAAAAATAGGAGGTAATTGGTGACGATTTCGTGTATGAGGATTGGAATAATTGGGAAACTTACAATTGATAACGATCAAAGGAGGCTCATTATGGCAAATTCTATCCGTGAAATTATGAGTACGAATGTTGAAACGGTTACGCTAAAAGACAATGTATATGAAGTGGCATGTAAAATGAGAGATCACAATGTAGGTGTTGTCCCGGTGGTGGATGAGAACCAGCACTGTATTGGGATGATTACCGATCGCGATATCGTCATTCGCGGACTAGCTGAAAAAAGAGAAGGATCCGCTGCCGTTGAAAAAGTCATGAGTACAGAGCTCATTACAGGAACACCTGATATGAGTGTAGATGAAGCAGCTAAGCTTATGGCTCAGCAGCAAATTCGCCGCTTGCCAATCGTGGAGAACGGTCGTCTAGTTGGAATCGTGGCAATGGCTGACCTAGCTGTTCGCAGCAACTTTGCTGACGAGGCGGGATATGCCTTAAGCGAAATCTCTGAACCTACCGGCCGCCATTCCCAAGGCATGCAACAATAAGGAGTACATGTAAGAAGGCCCCATACCCATGGGGCTTTTTACTTTAGCAGATAAGCATAAGGGCAACTAGGTTGCCGCACAACTCATTTGACATAAAGAATGTCAAGTGGAGTTTCAGCGCCAAGGCTTGGCGCCAGCCAAGTTTTCTTTACTTACTTGATTTTGGATGAATCTGCAAGTACACTTTGGTTAATAGGGGAAGTTCGGATATAGGTAAAAGGAGACTACCCATTTTGAGTAGAAAAACCAAAAAAAAGAAAGAAAAGAAAAATAAAGTCTTTACCCGCTGGGCCTTCATTATTTCCATTTGGACTTTTTTCACAGCGATATGCATAAGCATGATAAGTAATTTATTGTTACGGGAATCTTCATTGCTTCTTGCTCTTATTACTTTATTAAGTATTGTTGTTATTGGAACCGTAGCGGATATTATCGCTGTCGCCATTACAGCTGCCGATATTAGTCCCTTTAATGCGATGGCCGCGAGAAAGATCTATGGGGCCCGGAAGGGCATTCAAATGATTCAAAATGCCGAAAAGTATGCCAACTTCTTTGCAGATGTTGTAGGGGATGTTTTAGGGTATATTGCGGGGGTCGCAGGGGCTACTTTAGTGTTTCAGATCGTCCGTCTCTCCGATGAGTTAACGCTGTATGAATCGGTCGTTTCTGTCCTTGTAGCTGGATTGTCTAGCTCGGCGATTGTGGGCAGCAAAGCGATTGGCAAGAATATTGCGATTCAAAACAGTACCGAGATTGTTTTAGGATTTGGTAAGATACTGACCTTTCTTTCCGAGCTTAAGCCGAATGCGATGGCGAAATCAAGGCGAAATTGAGGTGGAGATGCTCTTGAACCAAAAAGTTGCACTCATTACTGGCAGTGCCACTGGCTTAGGGAAGAGAACAGCGCTAGAGCTCGCCAGCCGTGGTGTGAACATTGTATTGAATTATATTACCAGTCAACAAGAAGCAAGGAAACTGGCTAATTATATTCAAGACACTTATAAGGTAAACGCATGTGCGATCCGAGGGGACGTGAGTCAATACAGAGACGTGCAAGAGATGGTACAGCAAGCCTCAGAACAGATGGGCAAGATCGACATCATTGTGAATAATGCAGGTCCCTATATCCCCGAGAGAAAAAACATGGTCGATTATGAAATAGAAGACTGGCAGAAGATGATTGACGGAAATTTAAACAGCGTTTTTTATCTATCCAAATTAGTCATTCCCTCCATGCGCCAGCAAGGGTGGGGGAGAATTATTAATATAGGCTTTGATCGAGCGGATACAGCGCCAGGCTGGAGGTTTCGCTCAGCCTTTGCAGCAGCCAAGGTGGGATTGGTTTCTTTGACTAAGACGTTGGCGATCGAAGAGGCTGAGCACGGCATTACGGTGAATATGATTTGTCCAGGTGATATTACTCAGGAGTATAAGGAAATGAGCATTGAAGAGGTTCAAATGGTATGGGATACCGCGACCCCTATTGGTAGACCTGGTACTGGGGAGGATGTATCCCGGGTCGTATCCTTTCTGTGTGAACCTCGTTCGGACTTTATCACGGGCAGCATTATTCAGGTAACAGGCGGCAAAGATGTCTTGAATAAATACCTATATGAAGAACAAAAGGAGTAGCCGCATAGCTTGGGCTACTCTTTTACTTCCAGCAAACGCTGTTCAAAAGCTTTTAGCGCATTGTACCCTTTCTGTTGGAGCCTCCAGTTTTTCGCGGCGACTTCAATCAGGGCGGCAATGTCTCGGCCTGGGCGGACTGGAATTTCAATATGTCGTATCGTAACATCAAGATAGGTCACTGTTTTTTGCTCCACCCCAAGCCCATCATAGTGGTGTTTCTCCTTCCAGGGGGAGAGCAGGATGTCTAGCTTCACGTGGGTCTCACCTTGGAAGGCACCTGAGCCATAGAGGCGAGGGATGTTGACTAGTCCAATGCCGCGAAGAGACAGAAATTCTCGATTGCTTTCATTATGCGTACCAAGAAGCGTTTCAGGGTCGATTTGCTTCAACAGAACCAAATCGTCTGATACTAATCGGTGTCCGCGTTCGATGAGAGCTAGAGCTGCTTCACTTTTTCCAATCCCACTTTCTCCCCGCAGCAATATCCCGACGCCAAAGACGTTTAAACATACTCCATGGACCCCGATTTCATTAGCTAATGCTTTGACCAAGAGATTGTTCAGCTTGGCGATAAATTTGGTTGTCTTCTCGGGAGTCCGTAGAAGAGGAATGTTCGCTTCGGCACAGTGCTTTTCAAAATACGTTAGTTCTTCTTGTCCACGTGTTACGATAAAGCAGGGGGGATGTTGAGCAACGATGGCACCAATCCGCCTATCACGCTCAGTCAATGATAAAGCGTGTAAATAGGTGATCTCTTGTCTGCCGAGCAGTTGTACCCGCTCATGGGGAAAATGATCCAGAAAACCTGTAAAAGCCAGACCCGGCCGATGAATATCATCATGAATAACCTCTCTTGATAACCCCTCTGCCCCAGCTAACACCTCTAATTTTAAAGTTTTTACGATTTCTTCCACACTTATTTTTTTCATGTCCTGTTCCTTTCCCTAGGGCTTTTAGGGTTAGCTTTCACTATATGATCGCTTTTTTCTAAGTGAAAACTTGGAAACAAGATGGTTCCAGAAAAAATCCTCCCTTGGGTATAAGGGAGGATACGAAGTTATTTTTTTGCTTGAATGTGTACGGGAAGATCGGTTTGGGGCATTTTAATCACAGTATAAGGATAGGTAATCATGGAAGCCGCCATCCCTTGAGGTGTTTTCTCTGCATATCGAACGACAATCTTTCCATGGCTTTGCTCTACCTTTTCAATTCCAACCGCATAGCCGGCTGATGGCTTTTGGCCCAGTGCGATAATGACCCAGGTTGCTCCATCTTTATGAATAACTTTCGTACCTCCCTTTTTCTTCAGGGAGTTTACTGCCTGATCTACTGCGGTAGGATAAGGGGGCTTAAGCAGATCGAACTTCACTTTTGCGTCAGTCCTTTCCTGAACCACCGGATTTGCTGCTTGGATGGAATAATCTGTGACGAACCATAGGGACAACAAAAGGCTAAGAATAACATGCCACTTTATATTTATGCTTGAACGCATCATCTAACACACTCTCCTTTACATAATTGTAGTATGAATTTTTTTCTTGATAGGTATCCGTGATATGATAAGGGTAGTGAGGTGTTGTGTGCAATGAAATGGACAGAGACGGTTAGTATGCTTTCCGACCGTGTAACGAAGCAGATCATTAGTGAACATGGAAAACAAGCAGAAGATTTAAGCTTTCTCCTTGATCCTCAATATGTTCAGCTTTGCTGGGATCGTTTTTCTGTTAGCGAGCAAGAAGTGATTAATTACTTTCTCTTGGAGAAAGGTGAAGATTTTATTACCTATAGAGAACTGGAACAGGAGGGTCACCCTCTTGCCCATGCCAAATACCGAGTATCTTTAACGAAGCTTCGCCGTCTTGGTTTTGTTTTTACCCTGCGAAGAATGTGGGGAGAGCAAGCTTACGGCATCCCCCGAGAGCTGCTTACGCTGTTCCGTCAGATCCTTGTCGCGGAGCAGGTTTCATGGGAAAGTTCAACGCCGTTGATGGCTTCGTTATCATATCACATTCTTGAGGATATATTACAAGCTGTAAATAATGTCAGATATACACCTTTGGAATTGACCAAAAAAGCAACCATTACCAAGAAGTCAATGCGTCAATTGGTGGAAGGATGCCATCTCCCAATAGAAGCATTGGCTGCAATGGCAAAACAAGCAGTCACTGTACCTCCGTATCAAGAGCATGAAGTAGTTTTTTTGGACATGCTGCTGAAGTGGGAACTTCTTCAGGTTGAACCTACGCAGGTTCAACTTGGAGATATGGAAAGTTGGGTAAACCGTTCCTTTGCGGAGCTTCAAAATCAATGTTTGGACTTGCTTGCTTCATACATGGAGCTGTGTCCGAGACTGCAATTTTATTGGGATATTACACGAAACTTGAAGTCACGTCAGCCCTATTCATTAGAAGCCATTCTTGCTTCGATGGGAAGGTTTGCCCCGGCTCGTGATAAGGTTATAAAAAACTGGCTTCAACCCCTTGAACAGCTAGGATTGCTTTATGCCCAAACTGTTGGCACGGATACTATATGGGCATGGAATATAAAAGAGGAAATAGGCTCGTCCATATACGTGCAACCAAATTTTGATGTGATCCTGCCTTCCTATAGTTCCATGAGGTTGAAATGGGAACTACTTGCTTTTACGCGCGTCTCCGCGCGGGCGGAGATGTGGACTCTTGCCTTGGATCGTTACGAGGTTCAACGTTATATAGAAAATGGGGGGTCTGCGAGCGAGCTTGTTAGTAGGTTAGAACAAAACAGTGCCACTCCGATCCCGCCTTCCATAGTTAATGGAGTCTCTACCTGGGCTCAGGAGGCCCAACAAATCTCCTTCGTCGATTGCCGACTGATGGTGGTCAGTCACCCCGATTTGGCCGCTGATATGGAACGCATTGCTTCTATCTCCCGTCACTTACAAGGAAAGATTGGGGATCGTACTTTTATCGTGTCCGTTGCCAAGTGGCAGGAATTACAGGAGGAATTAGAAAAAAGGGGATACCTGACAGGGACCATTAAGAATCTGTTGGAAGAGAAGGAAGCAAAAGAGCCAGCAAAGCTTCATTTATTTAAGGCGACTTCCGTACTGACAGACTATCAAGTGGACAGTGTGTTTCCAGATCTAGAGGATGCCATTCCAGGGCTGCGTCAATTGCCCAAAATGTGGTTGGCGAACTATTCACAGTATCATGAATCTACTCTGCGAGAGATGATTCAACAGGCCTCTTTGCTCCGATTAGAACTGCAATTACAGTGGAAGGGAAAGGACTACCGTCTGTACCCACAATCGATTGTGAATAAGAATGGGTACTGGTTTTTGCAAAGCTTCTCTGAGGATCAAGGGCAGACCCAGGAGATCAGCCTGCGTGAAATCGGGAATATCAAAATCCTTCAGCCATAAAAATTTGGAATCGGCTATAACGCTCGCGTTTGTTATATTTTGCGGTATAATAGGAAATGAGGTGATAATAACAAATGGTTGCCCAGGAATTAGATGTGATGGAAGTCCTGGCTTCAGCCCAGGATATTGCGGATATGATTATGGCGTCGGAAGAAATGAAGACGTATCAATATACGAAGAATAGACTAGCACAAGACCGCGAGGCCCAAGCAAAAATAGGGCAGTTTCAACGGCTAAAAGAGGATTATGAAGAGGTGCAACGCTTCGGCAAATATCACCCTGACTATGAGCGAGTGGGGAAAAGAATACGCGAGTTGCGACGGGAGGTCCTTTCCTTTCCAAGTGTTCACGCCTATAAGAAAGCAGAAACAGCTTTAGATGACTTGCTTTATCATGTATGCCGGACGATCGCGAATGGCGTATCGGAAACGGTCAAGGTACCGAGCGATAATCCACTTTATAACTTAGGCGGCGGCTGTGGGACCTCAGGAGGCTGTGGAACGGGCGGTTCTTGTGGTTGCGGCTAAGCATGATCCTGTTTGCGCAACACACAGTCCTCTCCGCACTGGTTTCCACAGCAAAAGCTCTTGTTGAGCGGATAGAGGAAACGAAACCGATACACATGAATATTTCGATAGGTTCTAACATAGATACTTTCATAGTGTAAGGGAGTTTGATGAATTAACGTGTCTGCCGTCTGAGAGATCAGGCGGCTTACTTTGTGTGAAGGGGTAGACGACTGGATGTAGAGGAAGGGCATACCGGCGAGTACCTTAAGCTCTAAGGATTCAATGACAGGATGTTGACCGAGTTCATTCAACAGCTTCTGGATCATAATCGACCTACCTCGTTTAATGTGATACACGAAAAATGGTTACCCTAATCTATGCAATGGAAATGGGTGGAGGTACTTCTTTATTTTTTAAAAAATGAACTAAAGCGCTTGCGTGCAGGTGGGAGTCATGATACGATTTTTTTATCATTCCCTCATACAATAAGCTGGGAAACAAGGGGGGCAGTCATGAGAGAAAGACGACTAGGTCTTGCCGTGTGGGTCAAGAGTACGAAAGCAGCCAGAAACCTTCGTCGGTACGGTAACATTCATTATGTTTCCCGTCGGCTAAGCTATGTAAGCATGTATGTTAATGCCGAAGAAATTAATCAGATTATAGAACGCATCCAACGGTTGGATTTTGTCGTTCGAGTTGAACGTTCTCATCGCCACGAGATTCCTATAGAATATACGAATTCTAAGCCGGACAAGGCGAAGGAATATGACTATAAGCTAGAAGAAAAACGACTAGCAGAGCTTGAGGCACAGGAGTTAGATCTGCGGGAAATACTTCAAATCAAATAATAATGATTGAAGATAAGAAACTCCTTGTAAAAGAGGAGTTTTCTTCATAAGGAGAGAAGAAAATGAAACCATCCAAGCGATTAGGATCGCTGTCATCGGCCATCTTTACAGAAATGGGTATAAGAAAGCGTGCCATAGAACAAAAAGGGATCAAGGTGATTGACCTAGGAATTGGAAGTCCTGACCAGCCGCCTGCTCCGCATCTTGTGGAGACCCTGGCGAAGGCTGTGCAAAACCCGCTCTATTACCGTTATCCGACATCAGAAGGTAGCATGGAATTTCGCGAAACCGTTGCCGCCTGGTATGACTATCGGTTTGGTGTTCACTTGCAGCCAGCAGATGAGGTCCTCTCTCTGATGGGTTCGCAGGATGGTCTGGCTCATCTGGCTTTGGCGTGGATTGATGAAGGGGACATCGTCCTCGTACCTGATCCTGGATATCCGATCTATGCTGCGAGTGTGACCTTAGCAGGAGGAGAGGTATACCCCCTACCGCTAACCTTTGACAATCAATACCTTCCCGATTTGGAACAGATCCCTGATGATATCTGCCAAAGGGCGAAGCTGATGATCTTAAATTACCCCAATAACCCGCTAGCCGCTACGGCGGATCTCGCATTTTTTGAGAAAGTAGTGGCCTTCGCGAAAAAGCACGAGATCATTGTGGCCCATGATTTAGCTTATTCCGAGCTCGCCTTTGACGGGTATAAGCCGAGCAGCTTTTTAGAAGTCGAGGGGGCCAAGGAGATCGGGATTGAATTTAATTCCTTGTCTAAGAGCTTTAACTTAGCCGGGTGTCGGATTGCTTATGTGGCTGGTAATCGGGATATCATTAAGCCGCTTGCGATTGTGAAGAGCAATATAGACTATGGCGTTTTCCTGGCCGTTCAAGAGGTGGCGATTGCTGCCATGAAAGCAGACATGGCTGGACTGCTGCCTTCGATAGCCGAGAGCTACCAATCCCGCCGGGACGTACTCATTGATGGGTTGGCCAAGCATGGCTGGAACATCGAAAAACCGAAAGCTACCATGTTTGTGTGGGCGCGAATACCCGAAGGCTGGTCCTCTTCCGAGTTTGCTTTTGAGCTGTTAGAGAAAGCCGGTGTTGTCGTGATTCCAGGAAATGCTTTTGGGCAGCAAGGAGAGGGTTTTGTCCGCATCGCCTTGGTCGAGGAGGAAGAGGTATTGCGAGAAGCCGTAAGACGAATTGCCGATTCGGGTATGCTTTCAAGCTGAAACGACGACTTCTGACATTTAACTAAAGGAAGAGCAGGAATTTGCATTCTAGCAGCGAATACACAGGAAGAAAACATCTATAAAACCATTTAAGGAGTGATGTAAATGAGTGATGTTTCTTCCTATCTTTCTTTTCTACTGGAAGAGGCCGTACGAAGAAGGGCGAGCGATGTGCATATTGAGCCCTTGCCTGACCGAATAGGAATTCGTCTGCGGATTGATGGTTTCCTGGTCCCCTTTGAACAAAAGGAGGAATGCTGGGGTCCACCGCTCGTCTCCAAGTTAAAGCTATTGGCTGGACTAGATATCGGGGAACGGAGACTTCCTCAAGACGGAGGCTTTATGTACCGCGGTGAACAAACGGAAATGGATATCCGCGTTTCTACTCTTCCTTTGATTTATGGTGAAAAAATCGTATTGCGTATCCTCAATCGCCAGCTTACTTTTGACAGCTTACCCTCTTTAGGCTTAGATCCTCAACAAACGAACATCGTACGAAAAATGCTTCAAGCATCTGGAGGACTGCTCCTTGCCACAGGCCCTACCGGCTCCGGAAAAACCACCACCCTCTACACGCTTCTCCAAGAAATTTCTTCACAAGAGCAAAATATTATCGCCCTCGAAGATCCCGTAGAATACCATGTACCTGGCATTAATCAAGTTCAAGTGAATCCCAAGTCTGGCTTAACTTTCTCTACTGGTCTGCGAGCTAGTTTACGACAAGATCCGGATGTCATTCTTGTGGGTGAGATCCGAGATCGGGAAACGGCTGAGATTGCCATTAAAGCCGCATTAACTGGTCATTTGGTTTTGTCCAGTCTGCATTGCAACGATTGTGCAAGCGCCATAACACGATTGCTTGATATGGGGGTAGAGCCCTATTTAATTACCTCTTCTCTTGTGGGTGTGATCGCCCAACGTCTCGTGAGACAGGTGTGTCCATGTTCTCGAGAAACTCAATCGTATTGTTCTTCTTGTCATGGCATGGGTTATTTCGGTAGACAAGCCGTATACGAGGTGCTAACGGTGCAGGATGAGCTTTATCCGTTGGTCATGAAGCGGGCTTCTTCTTTGGAGATACGAGAGTTCCTGAGGTCAAAGGGCTTTTCTAATCTCAATGACAAACTAAAAGAAAAGGTTCGTCAGGGCATAACGACCATCAGTGAGTACCGCAGAGCCTGGATCGCCGATGTGGAGTAATCGTTGGTCCGATCAACAATTAGCTTCGTTCAGCTTCAAGCTGCACCATTTATTAGAGGCGGGGTTGCCGCTCATGGATTGCCTTAGGCTTGTTCAACATCATTGGCCCAAGCGAAGAATGGCTGAATACACTCAATTATTAAGCACACTGCAAGAAGGGCGCCCTTTAACCCATGCTCTGAAGCTCATTCGTTTTCCTCCCTTCTATTTATTCCTCCTTACAGTTGGCGAACAGCATGGCCAGTTGTCTGATAGTCTCCAAATAACCAGTATGTATTACCACAAAAGACACAATCAAAAGCGCAAACAACGCAAAGCGCTGGCTTATCCTCTTTTGTTGCTAGGCTCCGTCCTCTGTACCCTCTTTATTTTTCTGCAGTTTTTATTACCTCAGTTTCTTAGTTTGTATCACACCTTCGATGTTCCTCTCCCTGCCGTGACGCGATGGACAGTGCTTCTTATGGAATCCACTCTTATTCCGTGGGCTTTATTAGGAGGGTTGGTGGTTCTCTTTTTCACCGTCTGGCTCATTAAACACAAGCGAATGATATGGGAAAAGGCCCTTTTTAAGCTTCCTTGGATTTCTTATTATTTTCGGTTACAGCAAACGTACCTCGTTTGTATCCAAGCGGGTCTTTTACTGGAAGGTGGAGTTACGATCCTACAAGTCTGCAAGCTTTTCCAAAACGAAGGAGTGAGTTTGCTCGTCCAGCAAACGTTTAGCGATATCCTTGACAAGCTCCATCAAGGAGAGGCCTTAAGCCGTGTCTTCCACGGCAGGTCCTGTTTCCTGCCGATCTTGCACGAGATGGTGCTTATCGCAGAACAATCCGGTACTCTCGGTGCATCGCTGCTTCGGGTAGGAGAGCAGTTGGAATCAGAGTTGGAAGATTGGACAGAAAGGCTGTCCATCTTTTTCGAATCCTTTATTACCATTGGAGCCGGGAGCCTCGTGTTATTTTTAATGCTCGTGCTTTTTGTTCCGCTGTATCATCTGATTAACTATATCTAGGAGGAGAGTTTATGAAAAAAGTCTTACGTAGTCAGGATGGGTTTACGTTTTTAGAAATGAGCATCGTGGTGGCCATTATAGGGATTTTATTGTTGATGGCGATGCCTAATTACCAAGGAGCAGCCGAAAAAGCGCAGGCCAAAAGCTGTGAAGCGAACCGCAAGATGATTGAGGCGCAGGTGGTGAGTTATATGGTGGATACCTCCATTATACCCACTGAGCTTGCACCACTCGTCGCTACGGGATACTTAAGAGAGATACCCAAATGTCCGTTGAAGGGGAATTACTCTTTTGCCGTCGTAGAGGCTTCAGGAACAGCTATGGGAAAAGTTAATGTGTATTGTCCAACACATGCGCCTGCATCAAACTAACCCCCTACTTAGTGCTGGCTACTCCTTCCTCGAACTCACTTTCGTCCTCTCCTTACTCTCCCTCTTCTTTGTAATAACACTTCCTGTAATCCCAATGGCGATTGAACAGCAAAAAACGAAAAATTTTATAGAGGAATTGGCTGGAGATTTACATGTAGCTTCAAATGAAGCTCGGACTAGACAGGTTGAGGCGATCATTGATCTGTTTCCAACTTACTCCTTTTATCTTTTGCGTATCAATGGGAAGCAAGTCAAAAAGGTCGATGCACCGAAAGGAGTCACCCTGAACAGTAATTACACGAATCAGCGTGTGGTGTTTTATACGGATGGACAAGTTGCGCAAGCGGGCACCATCAAGATAACGGATCAAAGGGGGAAAATCCATTCCATTGTTATTCAGCTTTCAAGTGGGAGGTTTTGGATTAAATTTGGATGAGAAAGGACATCTATTCTTAGAGGTACTAGTGGCTTTGTCCATTATTTCGGTGACCCTACTACCCTTTATTACGGTATATGGACAGCTGACTCAAGAGGTACAGAATCAAACGATGAACACACAAGCCTATTGGCTTGTTTATGAAGCAGTAGAAAGATGGAAGAGTGGCTCGGAGCAAGTGAATTCGAACCAAAGTCGATGGGAGGTCACCATCACGGAACAATTGATTTCCCCAACAATCTTGGAAGGAGAGTTTCGAATTAGGTGGAACGATTTAGGAAGAGAACATCAGCTGCAAATGCGAGCCTACAAGAAGGTGGCTACACGTTGATGGAATTGGTAATAGGATTGTCCTTGTCTCTGGTCATGCTGACTTCCCTTCTTTATAGTTCCATACTGCTAAAGGAAAATCTAGAGAGAGGAAAGGTTCAGCAGCTATTACAAATGGAAGCATCAGCCTTTATCCACTATCTAGAGCGAGAGCTGGGGTGCACGGAGCAGGTTTACATTTCCTCCAGGAGGATGCTCTTCACCTGTAAGGGAGTCTTATATGATTACAGGCAATCGGGGAGTTCGATTGTTCGAGAAGTAGATAGCAAAGGATGGGTACAGGTATGTCTTCATGTAAAGGATTTTCAAGTCCAACCCTTTCAGAAGGGAGTAGTCATTAACTTATGGCTAGAAAAAGGGGGGATACCCTGGAAGATGCAAACCTCAATTTCCTATGCCCGTTAAGAATACTGCATAATCAACAAGGGTCGGCCACTATCTTGTTAGTATTGTTTCTTTCCTCTATGCTCTTGCTCCAGCTCACTGGCGGCATGACGTTTACCTCTCTTGCTAAGAAGATCCCATCCAATGATAGCAGTAAGCTCCAAGCCAAATATTTGGCTGAGGCTGGAGTATGGTTAACGATTGAAAAATGGGAGGAGCTAGGAGAAATTGCTGCAGGTACTCACAGTTATTCGCTGCCCAATGGAGTAGTGGAAACGTCGATTCGCGCTACTTCTCCTGGCGTGATCGAGCTTCGATCGATCGGGTATGTGAGCCCTCATTTTAAGGATAAGTTGTTGGCGATATATGACTTGTCTGCAAAAAAGATCCTGGATTGGAATAGACAGAAATAGCTGCGTGCCGGGCTTCAAGGGTTGACTGGCGGGAATTTTGGCAAGACTACTGCTAGAGACTTATCGAAGGGAGAGGCTTGCATTGAAGTCAAATGATATTGTTAAATACCTTACTCAAGAATTTGTTAAATACATTGATACGCCAAAACCGGAGCGTAAAAAAAGACCAAAGGAACAATGGTCTTCCCGGTGGTTTGGGATGATTCCCATGGCTATACGGATGGTTATTCGACGCAGAGAGAAAACTAGATAGCAGGAGGTGAAGGGAATGCCAACGATTGCTATTGAACAATCTTTACGTGAAGTCGAGCAGTTTCTTAGAAATAATGGAATGACTGTCGTAGGTATTGGTACAAATGCGGCAAGTGATGCCGATGCCTTTGTTATCTCCGGAATGGACCGGGACGTCATGGGGATGGCAGAAGCTACAACAGGCTCACCTGTCATTGATGCAGAAGGAAAAACCCCCCAAGATATCTTAAGGCAGATTCAGCAAAGTATTCCGCACTCGCACTAAGAAGTTGTCCCGCGAGGGACAGCTTCTTTTTTAACGTTTTGGGGGCGTACTGTCAGTACTCCTTTTTAAGAATTTGGAGCACATGAGGTACTGCAAGCTCGCGTTACGTGCCCTGACCCGGGCGGATCCTCGGATGAGGTACCGCAAGTTCGCGTTTCGTGCCCTGAACCGGGCGGATCACTCGGATGAGGTAGCGGAAGCTCGTGTTTCGTGCCCTGAACCGGAGGGATCGCTCGGATGAGGTAGCGGAAGCTCGTGTTTCGTGCCCTGAACCGGAGGGATCGCTCGGTTCAGCTCTGATATGCTCACGGAAAGATAGTGGATGCTCACGAAGAAATGCTGTTTGATCACGAACCTGATACAATTCCAAATACCATGCAGCATTTGGTCACATAACTAGGCCACCGTCTCCAATGAAAATCCCCTTTGTCCGCGGTTTGGTCCCAGACTCATGTTTTTTCGAGATATGAAGTGATTTGGGTCTACTTTTTAGAAGTGCAATCTAACCTTCGGTTTAGAGCCTTTCATTTCAAGCTGATTTTTTAAGTAATTCGTCTTTTATTTTTCATCTATCCCTGTTTCGGTCCCGATTACGCTTGCCCGTGGCCGGATGCTCACAAAATTTTTGATTTGCTCACAGAAACGTGACGGATGCTCACGAGTTGGTTCCGTTTGCTCACGTACTTGGAACCATTCCAGCTAATCTCGGAGGTTTGGTCACGATACTCGGTGAGTTGCTCCCAAACCCGTAATGGTTACAATTAAGATGGGCTAGCTCGCTTTACTTTTTCTCGGGAAGCGATCGGGTATCCCGAATCCCCCTGTGATCAAGCACCAACTATAATACCGGGTATTTTGATATAAACCGATAATGACTACATTTAGGTGTAGTACCTGGCTGAGATTTTTCAGTTTTTTGGGGTTAGGTGGTGGGCCTCTGTCCCCCCTACTACTGATAAAACCCTCCCACCTTCACTGCATACTGATACGGGATATATCGACTTCCATAATCATCCAATTCCACGAACAGCTCTTCTCCCCATTGGTGGTATCCTACGACTTTAAAAGGGGCGATGACCGTGTTCTGGAATAATCGAGCGATAAACGAAATCTCGCTGTTGGCCATTCTCTCTTTTAACTGACTATCCTCTTGGATCACCTCTCCTGGCTTTATCCAGGGTTCAACCAGCATGTCTGGAGGGTGATGGCTGGCAGATGCCAAGCTTGTTTCTATCCCAATACGGGATGTAATGATTGGGGGAACAATAGCAGCCTCTCCAGGATATTGCTCTCCTGATTTTGCATCATAGATCCTGCCTTCTTCCACCCAAACCGATTCGAGCCCAGCGTAATGCTTCTCCAACTGTAACGTGTTCGGTACCATACCTAATTGGTCAAATAGGACATATTCCCCTAAACCATATTCCAGGAGGACAAAACCACTCGGGTCTTCTCCCACGACCATATACCCCACATTTACTTCATCTTTGGAAAAGGTGATCAGCCATTGCTTGGAATTCGGACCCAGCCCTTCATAAGTATAAACGGCTTCGGTAAAGGAAGCAAAACGCGGGTCTTGCTGAGCCAGCTCAGCTGCCCATTGTTTAATATGCTGTTGGAAAGAGTCACGCCAGGTTTCGGCTTGGCCTGTCCACGGTATGATGAGGAAAGCCCATAGTAGGCAGATTCCTAGCCATTTTTTCATTTGACTTTCCTCCCTCAACTTATTAGTTTATGCTCATTATACAGGAATGACCTTACATATTTTGCCACAACCTGTCGGTAGATTTTGTCATATCGCACCAATTTTGCGTGTGTTTCCGACAAGTTTACCTATCAAGGGGCGTGCGTAGGTAAAACAATCCAGCATTTATCGTGGAAACCTCGATTCGTGGCTGAAACTGCCATTCTAATTCTTTAAGCCGCATCGTCTTTTCTTCGGCAAGCTTTTGTTTTTGCTCTTCGGCAGCTTCAGGGTCTTCGCTAGAAGGGGTGGATCTCCTTTCTTCATTATAGAAAGATTCCACAAGCAGCTTTTCTTCTTCTAAGCGTTCATTAGCTTGGCTTGCCCAGGTTGTATCTTCTTGGTCTAAGCAGGATTGGATAAAATTTTCTAGGCGATCAGCCGCAGATTCCAGTCCAAAGATCGGTTGCATGGTAAAAGAATAGTCAGGAAGCTTCGGTGTAAGTTCCAATTGGGTGACAGACTGGTAGAAGGATTGAACAATTGCCCCGGAAATGAGATTGACTCCTAAGGAAAAGATGAGATCTCTTTTTTGATCGCAAATGAACTCGACTTTATAGTTAATGCCTAACCAAGGAACTAAAGGAACAGAAGAGAGGGAACCCAAAGAAGTTCCTTGGGGAGAAAGCTCATAAAGACGTACGAATCTTCCGTGTTTTTGGGCGGACTGAAAGATTTGATGGAGTCTTCTGGAACCGAAGACCAAATCTTCTCCTCGAATGTCTGGGGCTTCCTCTCGATTAAAGACAAAGGTCAAGTGAAGTGGGGTGGGCTCCATTCCGATTTTTTCGACATAGGTCCAATAAAAAGGACGGTTTCCCAAGTCCTTGTCTACTTCAATTGGGAGTTGGACGGTGAAGTGTGCCGAACTCTCCTCGATAAAAGGGCTTTGGAAGGCCTTAAAATATCCTTCTACATAGGTGCGGATTTCTTGTTGATTCATGGGCTCATCATTCCTTCAGGTACATGAGTTTCTTCCCTATTCATCCTCATGACTTCACCAATATTATTGATCTTAATTTGCATCTCCCGCAGAGAGTCGGATTCTAGGAAGATATTGACCAGATTATTTTCAATAGACTGATTGAGTTTTAGTCTTTCTACGATCGTATCCAGCTCGCCGATCACCATCTCAAAGAGGTGAATTTTTTCGTAGAGCAGGTTCAGGATATGTTCCTCAATCGTATTTTGAGTAGACAAATTATAAATATAGACATCCCTTGTTTGGCCAAGACGATGGACACGTCCGATTCGTTGCTCTACACGCATGGGATTCCATGGTAGGTCAAAATTAATAATGCGATTACAGAACTGCAGGTTAATTCCTTCTCCTCCTGCTTCCGTTGCAATCAGTACTTGGGCGCGGTTTTGGAATAGCTCGGTCATCCAATCTTTCTTATTTCGTTTAAACCCTCCTCGAAAGAGGACTGAGCTGATCCCATGCTCAGCTAGGAAGTGGTGAAGGTATTCCTGCGTTTTTCGATACTCTGTGAATATAATTACCTTATCGTTGCTTTGTTGAATCAATTCTAGTGTTTTTTCCGCTTTGGAATTCTTTTTTATATTGCGGATGAGCTCAGCTAGCTCCAAGATCTGTCCTCGGGCAGGGGCATCCTCCGGTAATTTGTTGTGCATATTGACTAGCGTGTCAAAGGCGGCAAATCTACTGCTGCACACCTCCCGCTGCAGTGTGATCAAGGCCAGCGGATTTTTAAAGCCTGCGTTTTGATATTGTTCTTTAACAAACCGAGTAACGCCCTCATATAATTGCCATTCCTCGTTTGATAGGGTGACAGGTACGGCTTCGACGATCCGTTTGGTAAAGAAAAGGCCACCATCGCTTCGTTTATTGCGGATCATGATGTCTTTAAGCTCTTCTTGCAGGTCTTCGTGATTGCGGGCTTGTCGCTTTCCTTCCACATAGTTTTTCTGAAAGTCTGAGGTTTGTCCCAGATAACCAGGCTTTAATAAAGTAATTAGATTATAGAGTTCATCCATATCGTTTTGGATGGGAGTAGCGGTTAGAAGCAAGCAATATTTTTTCTTGATCTCTTTAATGAATTGATAGTTTTTTGTATTTTTATTTTTAAGTTTGTGGGCTTCATCGATCACGAGCATGTCGTAATCCTGAGAGAGGACGTGCTCGCGATGGGGGTCTCGTTTGGCGGTATCAATAGAAGCAATAACGACCTCATACTGCTTCCACATATACTCTTTTTTCTGAGCAACGGCGGGAATACCAAACTTTTGATTTAACTCCCGTGCCCATTGCACAACAAGAGAGGCTGGGACGAGGATAAGGACTCGTTTTGCTAGGCCCCTTACCATATATTCCTTTATGATCAATCCTGCTTCAATTGTTTTTCCAAGTCCGACTTCATCCGCCAAAATGGCTCTTCCATGCATTTCGGTAATGACTTTCCTGGCTGTATCCAGCTGATGGGGGAACGGGTCCAGCTGAGGAAGGTGCTTTAGGCATTGGAGTTCATCAAAGTTAGCAACAGAGGTCACCTCTTCAGCTTGATAGGCCAATTGAAATAGCTCCCACTTATGCCAAGGGCCATCTTCCTTCAGTTTTTGTTTAAGCTCGGGAACCCACTCACGGTTGAAGTTGACGGGAATATTATACATAGTAGATACTTCCTTTCCTGTTTCAGAAAGTTGTAGCCTGATTGTTCCCTTTTTGGCAAAACTATGTTAGGATGTAAAGGGTTATCATATAGCATTTATCAAAACAGTAAGTTTCATACCCAAAAATTTATATATGCGAATGAAGATAGCGGGAGAGACTGCGTAAGCGGCGCCGAAGGAGCAAGCCCAAGGGGTGAATCTCTCAGGCAAAAGTACCTCTATCTGACGCAACTCTGGAGAGCGCCAAGAAGGCCACCAAAGGGGAAAATCTCTCAGGTACCAAGGACAGAGCAGTAGGCAAGAGCAATAGCCTACGTCTGTCCTTTTTTGCGTTTTTCGAATGTACTCTTTAAAGAAGGACACTCTACAAATAGCAGATTATGGATGAAATAAATAAACAATCTGGAGGTGTACCACATGTCCGAATTAAAGCGAACCCCTTTATTTCCGGTTTATGCTCAATACGGCGGTAAGACCATTGATTTTGGAGGATGGGAGCTTCCCGTACAGTTCTCTAGCATCAAGGAAGAGCATGAGGCGGTACGAGAAAGAGCGGGCTTATTTGATGTTTCGCATATGGGTGAGGTGGAGGTTACCGGGCCTGATGCGCTGGCTTTTGTGCAAAAGATGACGACGAATGACGCGTCCAAACTTGCAATCCATCAAGCGCACTACTCCATTCTCTGTTATCCAGATGGAGGAACGGTAGATGACTTGTTGGTTTATAAACAAGCAGACGACCATTACTTGCTTGTCATCAATGCTTCAAATATTGAAAAAGACGTCGCGTGGCTAAACGATCATGTTTCGGGCGAGGTTACCGTGAAAAATATTTCTCCAGAGGTCGCGCAGTTGGCTCTGCAAGGGCCTCTAGCCGAAAAGGTGCTGTCTAAGTTGACGGATACCGATCTATCTGCGATTGGGTTCTTCCGATTTTCACCAGATGTGGAGTTGAAAGGGATCAAAGCATTGGTTTCACGTACCGGGTATACGGGTGAAGACGGGTTTGAAATCTATTGCCCAGCAGAACAGGCGGTTACGCTTTGGAATGCGATTCTTCAAGCTGGTCAGGAAGAGGGAGTCCTTCCTTGTGGATTAGGGGCAAGGGATACCTTGCGCTTTGAAGCGAAGCTGCCGCTTTATGGCCAAGAGCTGAGTCAAGACATTTCCCCGTTAGAAGCAGGACTCGGCTTTGCTGTGAAATTGGATAAAGAAGCCGATTTTATAGGAAAATCCGCTCTTCAAGCGCAAAAGGAACAAGGGATTCCACGTAAGCTCGTCGGCATCGAGATGATCGATCGAGGAATACCTCGCAGCCATTATCCAGTTTTCCTAGGGGAAGAGCAAATTGGAGAGGTGACCACGGGAACGCAATCCCCGACCTTGAAAAAGAATGTAGGCCTGGCGTTGATTCAAGCCCAACATGCTTCGGTAGACCAAGAAGTCGATGTAGAGATTCGCGGGAAACGAGTAAGGGCGCGCATTATCAAAACTCCTTTCTATAAAAGGAACAAATAAAGGGCCATGTCAGGACCTGCCGATTTCTTTTACACCCGGGAGCACGTCTGGATTGAGCTCTTGGATCCGTTAAAGGTACGGATAGGAGTTACGCCCTACGCTGTGGAAAAATTGGGGGAGATTATCAGTATCGAGCTTCCAGTGCCCGGAACCCCGACGAAAAGCGGCCGACCGATCGGAACGCTAGAATCAGCCAAAACCATATCAGACCTGTATTGTCCGGTGTCTGGTGTGGTGCTTGAGGTGAACGATCCGCCGTTTCATAGATTGTCCAAGGAGTGGTTGGTGCTTGTGGAGTTAGATCAGCCATGCCACCCCAGTGATTGGATGAGTTCATTTGAATATGCAAGTTATACAAAGGAGGAGTCAAGATGAAGCATCGCTACCTTCCCATGACGAGAGAAGATAAAAAAGAAATGCTCTCTTTTCTAGGGATTCAAGACGTCAATGAATTATTTGCAGATATTCCAGAAAATGTACGGTATAAAGAAGAGATTAAGATACCTGAGGCCTTGTCTGAAGTCGAGATTGTGAGATATTTCTCTCAATTGGCAGGCCAAAATGTGAATAGCAACGAGTATGCTTATTTTCTAGGGGCGGGGATCTATGATCACTACATTCCTAGTACCGTCAACCATATGTTATTGCGTGGTGAGTTTTTCACTGCGTATACTCCTTACCAGCCGGAAATTAGTCAAGGGGAATTACAAGCGATTTTTGAGTTCCAAACCATGGTCAGTGAGTTAACAGGAATGGATGTAGCCAACTCCTCCATGTACGATGGTCCAACAGCATTAGCAGAAGGAGCAAACATGGCGGTTGGCGGAGCGAAAGGTAAAAAGGTTTTGGTGTCCAAGACCGTTCATCCTGAAGCTCGCGCCATTCTAAAAGTGAATGGAAAAGGCCAAGGCTATGAAGTGGTGGAGATCGATCATAAAGATGGGGTCACAGACCTCCAGGCCTTGGAGCAAGCTTACGACGAAACCACAGCAGCCGTTATTGTGCAATATCCCAATTTCTTTGGTGTGATCGAGGATTTGGAAGCCATCGAAAAAATTGCCCACCAGCATAAAGGGCTTATGATCGTTTCTTCTAATCCACTTGCGCTCGGCGTCTTGCAGCCACCCGGTGCCTTTGGCGCAGACATTGTTGTAGGCGATATGCAGCCGTTTGGGATTCCGATGCAGCTAGGCGGCCCTTCTTGTGGTTACTTCGCTGTAAAAGAAAAGCTGATGCGTAAGATCCCCGGACGAATCGTGGGCCAGACGACCGATACGAATGGGAAGCGCGGGTTTGTTTTAACGCTTCAAGCACGCGAGCAGCACATTCGTCGTGAAAAAGCGACGTCGAATATTTGTTCCAACCAAGCGTTAAATGCGCTAGCTGCTTCGATTGCGATGAGTGCGCTTGGAAAGCGTGGAGTCCAGGAAATGGCCATGTTGAATCTGCAGAAGGCCCAATATGCTAAAACTCAAATCGCTAAGCTTTCGTGTGTAGAGATTGCTTTTGAAGGGCCGATATTCAATGAGTTTGTGGTGAAGGTTCCAGGGAATGTAGGAGAGTTGAATCGTAAGTTATTGCAGCAAAAAATTGTGGGTGGGTACGACCTTGGGCGTGATTATCCCGAGCTAAATGGATTTATGCTGTTAGCTGTTACAGAGATGCGGACCAAAGAAGAGATCGATTCTCTTGTTAATGGATTGGAGGGGATCACACGTGGTTAAAGATGAGAATAAAGCCTTGATTTTTGAAATGAGCAAAAGCGGCCGACATGCTTACTCGCTGCCTGATGTCGATGTTCCGGAGGTTGACATCACCACCGTTCTTCCGCACCAGTTTATCCGTCAGGCACCCGCGGAACTGCCGGAGGTATCGGAGCTTCAGCTCGTTCGTCATTATACTGAGCTGTCTAATCGTAACCATGGGATCGATAATGGATTTTACCCTCTCGGATCCTGCACGATGAAATATAACCCGAAAATTAACGAAGATGTAGCTCGTTATGCTGGATTTGCTAAAATTCACCCTTATCAAGCAGAGGAAACGATCCAGGGTGCCCTTAAGGTCATGTATGACTTGCAAACCGAGTTAGCTGAGATTACGGGGATGGATGAAGTGACGCTTCAACCTGCAGCAGGGGCCCAAGGGGAGTGGACAGCGCTGATGATGATCCGCGCTTACCATGAGAGCCGCGGGGAAACCCGGACCAAGGTCATCGTACCCGATACAGCACACGGAACGAACCCAGCTAGTGCGTCTGTGGCTGGATTAGATACCGTAACGATTGGTTCAGATGAGAATGGACTGGTAAACGTGGAGGAATTGCGTAAAGCAGTTGGACCTGACACGGCAGCTTTGATGCTGACGAATCCCAATACCCTTGGTTTATTCGAAGAAAACATTGTTCAAATCGCCGAGATCGTCCACGAAGCAGGTGGCTTGCTATACTATGATGGAGCCAATGCGAATGCCATCTTAGGTATCGCTCGACCTGGAGATATGGGATTTGACGTCGTGCATCTGAACTTGCATAAAACCTTCACAGGACCTCACGGTGGAGGAGGACCAGGATCGGGTCCGATTGGCTGCAAAAAGGAACT
This sequence comes from Ammoniphilus sp. YIM 78166, assembly GCF_004522215.1. Classification (GTDB taxonomy): domain Bacteria; phylum Bacillota; class Bacilli; order Aneurinibacillales; family RAOX-1; genus YIM-78166. Next base: position 106,164 of record NZ_SDLR01000001.1, read on the forward strand.
ATCTCCTTTCTTGCCTCGACCGCAAGTTGTGAAGGATGGAGAGCAGTACCGTTTAAACTATGACATCCCGGAATCCATCGGTCGTGTAAAAGGTTTCTATGGAAACTTTGGCATAAACTTGCGTGCCCATGTTTACATCCGTTCCAATGGACCTGATGGATTGTTGCGTGTTTCTCAAGAAGCCGTCTTGAATGCGAATTATATGATGAGAAGACTTGCTCCTTACTTTGATCTTCCATACGACCGCATCTGCAAGCATGAGTTTGTCTTATCTGGACGTCGTCAGAAAAAACTTGGCGTACGTACCCTCGATATTGCCAAGAGACTTCTCGATTTCGGTTACCATCCGCCAACGATTTATTTCCCGTTAATTGTGGAAGAGTGCATGATGTTTGAACCGACCGAGACGGAGTCCAAAGAAACGATCGATGAGTTTGTTGAAGTAATGATCCAAATTGCTAAAGAAGCCGAGGAAAACCCATCCATCGTACAGGAAGCACCACACCATACGGTGGTTGCACGCCTAGATGAAGTAACCGCTGCAAGAAAGCCGGTACTGCGCTTCAAGAAAGCGGATTAACTCTTTTCTTTGGGAAACCCTAGAATTGAACTTAACTATCAAGGAGGGGTTTGTCATGGCGGAAAAGCGAGATCAAGGAAAAGAAGATATCCGTGATAAAACGTCCTGGGCCGAGGCCAACGACGCTCGCGGACGAACGGAGATCAAGGATCCCAATAAGGGACCAAAGCATAAAAGGAAATAAAGCATGAAATAACCGGAGGAGTTCTCCGGTTATTTTTTTGGGTGTGACATGCTCGGCTGGGGGATCGCTCAGGTGGGTACCGCAAGCTCGCGGTTCGTGACCTGAATCTGGCGGATCGCTCGGATGAGGTACCGCAAGCCCGCGATTCGTGACCTGAACTAGGCGGATCGCTCGGATGAGGTACCGCAAGCCCGCGATTCGTGCCCTGAACTAGGCGGATCGCTCGGATGAGGTACCGCAAGCTCGCGATTCGTGCCCTGAATCTAGCGGATCGCTCGGATGAGGTACCGCAAGCCCGCGATTCGTGACCTGAACTAGGCGGATCGCTCGGATGATGTACCGCAAGCCCGCGATTCGTGCCCTGAATCTGGCGGATCGCTCGGATGAGGTACCGCAAGCCCGCGATTCGTGCCCTGAATTGGCGGATCGCTCGGATGAGGTATCGCAAGCCTGCGGTTCGTGACCTGTATCGGGTGGATCACTCGGGTGAGGTAGCAGCCTGGCTCAGGTTTTTTCAAGGTATGGGCAATTTTAATCTAGTTTTTTATGAGTGCTACTTGAACTTTTGTTTAGAGCACTCAATATGAAGCTGATTTTTAAGTAATTTTGATTTTTTTATTAGCTCGTGCCCTGGATCGGGTGGATCACTCGGGTGAGGTAGCGCAAGCCCGCGGATCGTGCCCTGAACCGTGCGGATTGCTCGGATGAGGTAGCGCAAGCCCTCGTTGCGTGCCCTGAACCGTAACGGATTACTCGGATGAGGTACCGCAAGCTCGCGATTCGTGCCCTGAAGCTGGTGGATCGCTCGGATGAGGTATCGCCTGGCTCAGGTTTTTTCAAGGTATGGGCAATTTTAATCTAGTTTTTTATGAGTGCTACTTGAACTTTTGTTTAGAGCAATCAATATGAAGCTGATTTTTAAGTAATTTTGATTTTTTTATTAGCTCGTGCCCTGGATCGGGTGGATCACTCGGGTGAGGTAGCGCAAGCCCGCGGATCGTGCCCTGAACCGTGCGGATTGCTCGGATGAGGTAGCGCAAGCCCTCGTTGCGTGCCCTGAACCGTAACGGATTACTCGGATGAGGTACCGCAAGCTCGCGATTCGTGCCCTGAAGCTGGTGGATCGCTCGGATGAGGTATCGCCTGGCTCAGGTTTTTTCAAGGTATGGGCAATTTTAATCTAGTTTTTTATGAGTGCTACTTGAACTTTTGTTTAGAGCAATCAATATGAAGCTGATTTTCAAGTAATTTTGATTTTTTTATTAGCTCGTGCCCTGGATCGAACCCAATGACCGTGTTCAATTCCGGATGCTCACGAAATTCCTGATATGCTCACGGAAAAGTGGTGGTTGCTCATGAATAGGTACCGTTTGCTCACGTGCGAGGTACAATTCCAAATAATCCACGCCATTTGATCACAAAACCCATCAACTTGCTCTCAAGCCGCTAATGATTGCAATTAACTGGTGCATCTGGGTTTTTCACCTAACTGTCTCAAGCTTCCCGTCTTCAACTCTTACATACACTCCCAATCCATGTTAAAGTAGAGGCTATAGTCCGAACAAAAAGAGGTGTCATATGACGAAAAAAGCTAGATGGCGCTTTATTGATTCCGGGGCTCAAACCCCAGCCATGAACATGGCTATTGATGAAGCGATTCTAACCATACACAGTCAAGGAAAGACTCCTCCGACTGTAAGATTTTATACGTGGGACCCGTCTACTTTATCGATTGGTTACTTTCAAAAGGAAAAGGAAATTAACCACGAAGCGGTTGCTAGGTTTGGTCTTGGTTTTGTTCGTCGAGCTACGGGGGGAAGAGCCGTACTGCACGACCAAGAGCTCACTTATAGTGTGGTAGTCTCGGAGAACTATCCAGGCATGCCTTCTCAAGTGAATGAAGCGTATCGGGTTATTAGCAATGGATTGCTTAGCGGCTTTCAACGCCTAGGCTTCCACGCCGAGATGGTTTCTCTTGCATCAGAAGAGGAAAAAGCGAAATACGCCTCCATGGGTTCCTCTGCGTGTTTTGATTCTCCCTCGTGGTATGAGCTAGTGGTAGAAGGGAAGAAGATTGCAGGTAGTGCTCAAACCAGGCAGAAGGGAACGATCCTCCAACATGGGTCGATCTTATTGGACTGGGACGTGGACAAGCTGTTCGAAGTCTTAAACTTCTCTTCGGAGCGGGTGATGGAGAGGATGAAGCAGTCCTTTCTGGAAAAAGCTGTTGCCATTAATCATCTGAGCGATCGGGTAGTAAGCTTAGAGGAAGCTCGGACTGCCTTTTTCCAAGGATTTCAAGAAGGACTGGATGTGGATCTTATCCCTGGTGAGCTGACGGAAGATGAACGCTTGTTAGCCGAGCAGCTTGCCCAAGAGAAGTATGGAAATTCTGAGTGGAATTTCAAGCGGTAGATTTCGGCATTTTTCTTGATTTTTATAGAGGAAATGAAGGAACAATGTCGAAAGGTAAAAAGAGGGAAAAAAGAAATCCCTCTTTTTTCTTTGGTCGTCTATAAAGGTAAAATTTGTAAAAAGGGAGAGAGGAATACAACATGAATCGAACGATCAAAAAAAGCATTTCAAGTGTCCTAGTCTTTTTCCTTGTCTTTGGTCTATTACTAACAACTCCGTTGACGGCCGATGCACAAGGGAAAAAATTCAGTGACGTTGACGCAAGGCATGGTTGGGCATTACAACATATTACAAAGATGTCCTTAAAAGGACTTGTTGAGGGAACACCGGATGGAAGATTCTTGCCTGATCAAGCGGTAAGACAAGAGCAAGCCATCGCCATGGTCGTACGTGCCATGGGGCTTAAAAACGAAGCAGAAACCTACACAGGCACAGATTACTCTACGCTTTACCAAGGCGTATCGGATTGGGCAAAGGGTTATATCTCCGTTGCTCATAAAGAAGGACTTCTAAAATTAGAAGAAGGAAGCCGATTCCGTGGGGAAACCGCTGCTTCTCGTCAGTGGATCGCTCAGCTTCTCGTTCGGATGATTGAAAAAGAAGCGGAAGCAAGACTGTATGAGAATGTTACGAGTACGTTTGCCGATAGAAACACAATTGACGATTGGGCTAGCAATTACGTCAAGCTTGCCGCATCAAGTGAATTTGAGTTGATTAAGGGATTCCAGAATGCAGATGGAAGCTTTAGCTTTAGACCTAAGCAAAGTGTAACAAGAGCCCAACTAGCGGTGCTGATCAGTCTTGCAGAGAAGCATCTTCCGGAAACCGTTGGCAATGAGGTTCAAGGTCAGATCCTGTCCTTTACTGGCGATGAGATGATTCTAGAAACCCAAACAGGGCAACTTACACTTTCTCTAAATGCAAATACTGCTGTATTTAAGGAAAATCAAAAAGTAGGCTTCACTTCTTTAGCGCGTTATCAACCTGTAAATGTTTTATTAGGCGGAGCGAATGCTAAGGATGCTCTACTCATTGAAATTCTTGATGAAGCAACTGCTCAAGAAACGATTACCGGTACCCTTTCTAAAGTCCTAACTGAATTTAAGACCATCGCTGTTACAACAACAGGAGGGTTAAAGACCTATCAGCTTGTAGATCAGATTAGCTTTGGCTCAAAGGATGGAACGGTTCGTTCTATTAATGATTTAGCGGTGAATGATACAATTGAATTGACGGTCGTCGGAGGAAGAGTCATCAAGATCTATCGCGTGGTAGGACAGCATGAACTCAGCAGCAAAGGCAATGTATATGAAGTCGACGTTACCAACCGACTCATTACGATTCAACAAGGAACTACATCGGTGAAGGTTTACAAAATCGCTGATAATGCCTTAATCACCTACCCTGATCAGCGTAATACCGGTCTAGTAGGGTTGCTAAAAGGGATGGAAGTCGAGCTTAAGCTAGACCAATCCGTGATTACGGAAATAAAAGTCGTTACCATCATTGAGGAAGCTTCGATTCTTTCCGTTTCACAAGACCAAAACTATTTGACAGTGAAACCGAAAAATAGTGAAAGACCTAATGTCTATAAGCTATCTGCTAATTCAACGATTAAGATTCAAGGTCAAACCGTTTCAGGAGCATCTGAGGTTAAAGCCGGCGACCAAGTTGTCCTGCACATTGGAGCAGACGGTACGATTTCTAGCGTAGATATCACGAGTCGCACTCAGGTTCAAACACCAGTAGTGGGAGATCTTATTGAAGGAAAAGTATTCTCCATCGATAAGACGACAAAAACCTTGCTGCTTGAATTTGAGAAGGATGGTAAAAAGACCTACCAGCCTTACGTTTTTGCAGACACCTATGAACTTTATATTAATGGAAGCTTCCGCTCCAACCTCGATGATATCAAAAAGGATATGAGAGCGAAGCTGCAGTTGTACAATGACAAGATCGTATACCTTGAAGTGGATAATCGATTAGAGGGTACGGTTGTACGTGTCGATACCGAGCGACGAATTCTTACTCTAGCGCTGGCTAACGGGGAGCAAAAGCCGTATTACGTAGCAAGTAATTATGATGTCAATATTAGGCATATAAGCAGTCCAGATTTATCGGATTTAGAGCGCAATGACTTTGTCCGAGTGAAGCTAGACAACACGGAAAAAATTACAGACATTGATGTCAAGAGAGAAATTGCCTACGTCGTGACAGATACCTATGAGAGTAGCAAGCGTCTCTATGTCCAAAACGAAAACAAAAGAGAATTTAGCCTTTACTTGAATGCTGGTGTAACCTTAACCATTCCAGCGAAGGATAAACCGAAATTTACCGAAATCCTAAAGGGAGATACGGTAAAAGCGACTTTTGTAGGGGAAGATTTGAAGGCCGTTGAGGTTCTTCCAAGCTATAAGGGTATGGTGACCAACATCAATGTAGAAAAGAAGGAATATACCGTCCTCAAAAATGATGGTACAAGCGTAACCCTAACCTTCACTACTGGTGATGTAATCAAGTATAAGACCAATGAATACACACAGTTAAGCAGCTTGGCGGTTAATGATCGGATTCAGGTGAATGAATGGGCAGGCGGCAAGAAGAGACTCATCAAGATGGAAAAAATTACAGCCGAGTATTATTATAAGGACAATAACTACATTTATATCATTGAAGGGGTTCGAAGCTATAAATATGCCCCCGAGCTCTTTGTTCGTTCTGGCAACCGAGGAGTTACACTTGATTCTTTGAAGAGAAACGACAAGATCGAATTGTACCGACTCGATGATATCGTCTATGAAGTAAATAAAACGAACTAAACTTAAAAGGGCTGCCCCACGGCAGCCCTTTTATACTTTCATTAATTTTAAAGTAGTCCTTCAAATTCTTCTTGCAATAGTTTAGTAACGCTACCAGGGGCTCCAGAACGCACAGGTTTACCATCTAGTGTCACGATAGGCATAATCTCAGAAGTCGTACTGGTGAGAAAGAGCTCCTCAGCTTCAGCAAGTTCACTTAGGGTAAAGGAGGATTCAACCACATCAATGCCCAACTTCTTAGCTATTTCGAGTACAACAATACGGGTAATGCCACCTAAGATCAGGTTACCAAGCGGATGAGTATGAAGCTTACCATCTTTCACCATGAAGAGGTTCGAGGCACTTCCCTCGGTAACTACACCATCTCGGTGTTGAATCGCTTCATAAGCCCCTGCTTCTGCTGCTTTTTGTTTAGCAAGCACACTGCCGAGTAGATTTAAACTCTTGATGTCGCAACGAAGCCAGCGAATATCGTCAGTGATGATGGCAGCCACTCCATTTTTCATGGCTTCAACAGGTCTTGGCTTACGAGTGACATAACCTGTTAATACCGGTTGAGGATTCTCAGGGAAGGGATGGTTTCTTGGTGCATAGCCACGCGTGACCTGATAGTAAATTTGTCCATCGGATAGCTCGTGATGAGCGATTAATTTATGTAGATTTTCGCTTAAGTTCTCTAGACTCACGGGAAGAGTAATGCCTATTTGGTTTGCGCTGTATTCAAACCGATCTAAATGCTCCTGTAACCTAAAGATTTTTCCACCATAAACACTGACGACTTCGTAGACGCCGTCACCAAATTGATATCCTCGGTCTTCGATATCAACTCGAGCTTCTTCTCGGTCAATCAACCTATTGTTATACAAGATCATGGAGCTTAAACATCCTTCCTAATAGAAGTTAGAATAATGCGAACTCATTTTTGCAGACTTTCCACAAAACACACAATATGTAGTAGAAGCACAAAAACACCTTGTCAACATATTGAATGTATTGGTGGGGTGTGGTATCTTTATCATACCTGCAACATCACTACTTTATCAGACATCATAGAGTTAGGTCAATTTAATATATTGGAGGACTAAGGATGGAATTAAAGAAAAATACATATCGTTTAGAGGGGCTAAGTGAGAAGATTTTCTTAGACCGCTATGCGATGAAAGATCTTGATCCTGATCACGTAACCGAAGGGGATACCGTCATTTGCTTGACGAAGGATGATCCGAAGTTTCCTCAAAAAGAAGTCGGTGTGGTCACCAAGCGCAACGGAAACGATGTTACCGTCAAGTTGCGCAGTGGAGAAGAGATCGTTACCATTCCTGAGCGCATGATAAGAACTCTCGAAGAGACTCCAGATAAAATGTGGGACAGGCTGGCTAGAACCATGTCTCGCTGTGAGCAATCTCCTGAAAAACAACAAGAGTGGGAAGATAAATTTAGATATGTACTAGATGATTGGAAGCTCGTACCTGGCGGACGTATTGCGGCTGGTGCTGGTACGAATGATGAATTAACTTTATTTAACTGTTACGTTATCCCATCTCCCCATGACAGCCGCGGAGGCATCATGACAACCCTCACGGAGATGACGGAAATCATGTCACGTGGAGGCGGTGTTGGAATCAACCTATCCTCCTTACGACCAAGAAGAGCTTTAGTTAAAGGCGTCAACGGATCCTCCAGCGGTTCTGTAAGCTGGGGCGGATTGTTTAGTTATACGACTGGATTGATTGAGCAAGGTGGAAGTCGTTAAAACCATGGCGACTTAATCCCGTGAATTGCTGGGACACCCTTAGAGTCATAGACACTACAACGCAGCTGGCAACAGCAAGCGTGAAGGTTTGAAAAGGCTATGAATTGGGCAATCAGCAGCGAAGCATCTTTGGAAACGAAGATGAACGTTCAGAGACTATTGAAAGTCCCTAAAGTTTCCAGTATCCTTAAATTGGGAGGGGAACAACATGGGAACAAAGGGGCGAGTAAACCATATTAGACGGAGACGCTATTATGGGGCACGGGACAGGGATTTATTAAAACAGAGGGTAAAAGAATTCTATAATGAAGGTTTCAGTCAACATGAAATAGCTAGGATTATGGATATCCCAAGGGGAACGCTCTCTAGATGGATGACGGAAGATGGATTCATTGGACGAGACCCTGGACAGATGGGAAAAGAAAAATCGAAGATATATCAGTATGATGAAAATATCTTTGAAAATATCAATGATCCTAATTTAGCGTATATAGTTGGTTTTATAATGGGTGATGGTTGTGTCCACGATAGAGTGAAATCAAAAAGATTAGTTATTGCCATTGCAATCACTGATCGGCAAATACTGGAAGATATAGCGGATTACCTCGGTATGGTAGAACTCCTTAAGATTAGAAAAGCAAAGTACGAAAATGAACAGGATAAAATCAGCTTAACAATCAACAGTACAAAGCTATGTCATGATCTAATGAAGTATGGAGTTTTACCTCAAAAAACAGGTAGAGAATGTTTTCCAATATTTCAAGGAGAAAATCTTAGGTGGGCTTTTTTAAGAGGATTTTTCGATGCTGATGGTTATATACGACGGTATTATCGATCCAACCTTGAAAAACCCAAATTCACTCTAACTGGAAATGAAAAAATGATGCTACAAATCAAACACTTCTTAATAGCCCATGGCCTTTCTATTCCAAAAAAACCAATTTACCAGAAGGTCGGCTGTGTATCGTTTGAGTTAGCAAGCATTAAAACCATCAGGTTATTAGCAACCCATTTATATGCTCCAAATACTGGAACCCTCAGCTTAAAACGAAAACAAGAGATCTTTTTATCCTTCTTAAATTCCTGATGATATAGTCCGCTCTCATATGAAAATATGAGAGCTAGGCAGAAATGTCCTAGCCCACTCTTAAATAGAGTGAGTAACAATTTTTGCGTGGAGCCCTTATGTTAATGCTTTGGGACTGGCACCCAGATGTTCTTGAATTCATCACCATCAAGCAAACCGCAGGTCTAGTAACCAATGCGAATCTATCAGTATGTGTTAGTAATGCCTTCATGAAGGCTGTAAAAGAAGACTTGGATTGGGATTTCGTCTTCCCAGACACGAACGATCCAGAATACGATCAACTTTGGGACGGTAACCTAGACAAGTGGAAAGAGCTTGGAAAGGCCGTTAAAGTATATAAAACAGTTAAAGCAAGAGAGGTCTGGCACACCATTATCGAATCCGCTTGGAAGTCAGCCGAGCCTGGTGTGGTGTTCATGGAGTATTATAACCAGATGTCGAATTCTTGGTACTTTAATCCTGTAATTGCGACGAATCCATTGAAGGTTGCTTAAACCATAGTGGATGTAAAACCTCTTGAATTGCTGGAAGTTCCTTAGAGTCATATGGACCACAACGTGACTGGAAACGGTGAGCGTGATGGTACGAAAATCATATGAATTGGATAATCAGCAGCGAAGTGCCTAAGGGAAGTAATTCCTATGGCGAACGTTCAACGACCATCGAAACCGTAAAAAGGTTCAATTCTTTTTATAAGGGAGTAGAGTAGGTTACCAAGTGCTTAATGGGTAGCCGAAGTGGGAGGGACGGTAAACGAATGCCGTTATGATATGGTCTGTTCTGTATTGAAAAATACAGCTGTGAATAACACAGGAGGGTTAGTTTAGTGCACTAACGCTTTAACGTATAAAGGTGGAGAACAAGGCCTCCCAGCATGGGGTGTCTGCAATCTTTCTGCATTAAATCTATCAAAATTCTATGATGAAGAGAACCACGATGTAGCTTGGGACGAGCTCGCGAAGAGTGTGAATTATGCTGTTCGTTTCCTAGATAACGTTATTGATACAACCCCTTATCATTTTGATGAAAATGAAGCCAATCAGAAATTGGAACGTCGTGTAGGCTTAGGCAGCATGGGTCTTGCCGAATTGCTAATTAAGATGAATATCCGTTACGGAAGTCCGGAGTCTCTTGAGTTCCTAGACAAGCTTTATGGATTTATGGCCCGTGAATCCTACTTAGCTTCTGCTGAGATTGCAGCGGAAAAAGGATCTTTTGGCGCCTTTGATTCAGAAAAGTATTTACAGAGTGGATTCATGAAGAACCTAGTTGCTACTTACCCAGAGGTAGGTGCAACAATCCAGGAAAAAGGAATGCGTAATGTAACAGTGATCACCCAGGCTCCTACTGGCAGCACAGGAACCATGGTCGGAACAAGCACCGGTATCGAGCCTTACTTTGCATTCGAATACTTCCGTCAAAGCCGTCTTGGCATGGACAAGCAGTATGTTCCAATTGCCCAGAACTGGATAAATGATAATCCAGGCGAAGACTTGCCGTTCTACTTTGTTACAGCTCAAGATTTATCTGCTGAAGATCACGTGCGTGTACAAGCAGTTATTCAGCGTTGGGTAGACAGTTCCATTTCGAAGACGGCTAACGCACCACATGACTTTACAGTAGAAGATACGAAAAATCTTTATGAGCTAGCCTTCGACCTTGGTTGTAAAGGAGTTACTATCTACCGTGATGGAAGCCGTGACGTACAGGTTCTTTCTACAGAAAAGAAAGACAAACCGGAAGAGAAGAAGCAGCAAGTAGTTGAAGTGAAAGTGAAGAACGTGGAAAAGGAAAAAGAATATCAGCGCAGACCTCAGATTCTTCAAGGCGCAACGTATAAGATGAATACACCGCTAGGTAAAGCGTATATCACGATTAATGATTCGAACCACGCACCGTTCGAGGTTATCGTTAACGTTGGTAAAGCGGGATCAGATGTATTCGCGATGTCCGAGGCGCTTGGACGCGTTGCTACTCTATTCTTACGTTTTGGAGAGCTTCCTGATGGAAACAAGGCTCGTCTTCTCATCAAGCATTTGAAGGGTATTGGTGGCACAGGAGCTGTAGGATTTGGACCTAACCGTGTAGAATCCGTAGCGGATGCGGTAGCAAAAGCGATGGAACTTCATTTGGATGGACCGGATACGAATGGACTTGTAGCAGCAACCGAAACCCCAGCTATTGAAGATAAGGACGTCCATGATGATCAGTTTGATTTTGGAGTGAAAGACATTTGTCCTTCTTGTGGAGCGGCTTCCCTTGTTAATAGTGAGGGCTGCAAGAGCTGCACGAATTGTGGATATAGTCGCTGTGGGTAGACGCTATTTTTGGTAGTGAAAATGTAGTTAAGTTGAATGTGGCTGTAAATCGTCTGATTGAAACAACCACACCAACGTTAAAATAAGGCATCTAGAGGTATTCATGACTCTAGATGCTTTTTCTTTGAGATTAATATTTTCACATAATTTGAGAAAAATTTCTTGCCTATGGGCGATGGGGCAATAGTTCAGCTGGGAGAGCGCTACACTGGCAGTGTAAAGGCGTAGTATCAGTATGGGCACTGTGAATGTGGAGCAGAACTGATTTTGCGCGGCATGGATGGCTAATACGAGTCGATAGGAGGGGGACGGGTATTTGGCACATCATATCCCCCTGCTTTTTACAGTGGTAAAGGAATGGGAATAACCGTAATTAATAAAAATTGGTTATTCAATAATCTTACACGACACTTAGACCACCGACGACTGTATAACCTGAAAATATGAGTGCCCCCGCAAATCTCTTTGATTTAACATCGTATGAAGCAGACGTCCGATATCTTCCAAAATCAAAAGAGTTTGTCGTGGAGTTCCTCGATACAAACAGAAAAACAGTAAAGACGTTTACGAGGAAAGCAGATATCAAGACGTAAGGTGATGTCAATAATGAATTCTTCTCCTTTTCATTACTTTTAACCCCTATATATTCAACAGACATCGAATAAAGCAAATCATGAGGAGCGTCGAGAGACGCTTCATCTTAGTGCTTTAACTCATATAGTTAATTTTGGGAGTCTAGAGTTGAACAAAACATCCCGTTATTATTCGATATCTCTTTCTTTCAGATTTCATGGTAAAATCATTTTACTTAACTTGACCGGGAGGGTATATTCATGAGTGATAAATTGGACTTGATTCTAGACCAGTTGAAGGAACTGACCCAAATGGTTAGTGCTGTTCGTCATCGACAGGAAGAAATGGATGCTAAATTGGAAGCTTTGACGCTGGACTCAGCCAAGATACACGGTGAAGTAGTAGCGATTAAGGAAAATATGACTACCAAAAATGATCTTCGCTATACGATTTGAAGACAGGTGAATTGGAACGGGAACTATTCAAAATCAAGCATGATTAATAATAAATGCACCTAACGCAAGACGGGATGGGTGCATTTAATTTATTTATGAGACATTACGCTTTGGCTATTTGCGCCTACTTCGGCAGCCGTTTTTCATTACTCAACAAAACGGGCCGGATAGCTCTATCATACTTTAATGGACATACGATCCGCTATTTGAGTTGAAAAGGGGAGTTTCTCGATAAAAGCGGACATTGGTTCCGTTGATTCTTCATTTTAAAGGATTTTCTCTTGAATTTTGATGAAATAAGGGAACCTATGTCCGTGAACTCCTCTAAAATGAGGTTTTTAAGAAAATAGCGGATTCTATGTCCTCGTGGTTTAATGATCTGCATATTATTCAACAAACGGAATCGATAGCGTAGGAGTGGCTTTTTATAGCTACTCCTATTTTTTATTACTTAACTAATTGATTTTATTTGACAACTGAAAAACGGTTTTATGCCCAAAGAAAAGTTCTTCAAGATTCCTTGTTTGACGGGATTCGATAGCGGGGGAACGGGATTGGAATTCATCCCCTACTTTTTTGTTGCGCTAAAGGGAGGTTAGTTCCAATGTGCTAGTATATTTTATGTAAGACCAATAAATTAACATGGTCTAACCTAGGTGATTTGTATTAGTTTAACCCACGAATTTTTCCTTCTAAGCAAAGACTTTGATTTGAATGAAAGATATGAGATTTTACGGGGTGTAAAAAAACGCCGGTGACCTTAAGCAGGTGACTGTCGTTTACATTAGCGTTTCGGCATTTTGCTCTCATCCATGTACAGCAGGTTCCAGCGGTGACCGTCCAAGTCGGCAAACCCTGCGCCGTACATCCAGCCGTCAATTTCACTCGGCTTGCTAAAGATGCTTCCTCCAGCAAGCACTACTTTTTGAATAAAGGCATCTACTTCTTCTCTGCTTTCAGCGCCAATGGAAAATATTACTTCTGCGCTATGGGAAGTATCTGCGGTTTTTGAACCTGTAAATTTCTCAAACGCCGCATCCGGGAACAGCAGAATCGTTGTTTGACCTATAGCAAGCTTGGCTCTCTCGTTACCAACGTTCACCGCATGGAATCCAATCTCATTGAAAAAGGTAGTTGACCTCTCAACATCTTTGACCGGTAGGTTAATCCAAATCTCCTGTGACATGGCTGTCGCCTCCTGGAATATATTTTCAACTACTCCTACTATACTCTACTTCTGGCCGCAGAAGCGAATCTTATAAAAGAAACCGCAACATAAATGATACAAGGACCATTTCTCATTAGCAAAGAAGTCGGCTGGGGAGGTTTACCAACTGATGATGAGTTATTATTAAGTTAAACGGGGATTCGATAGCTAGATGGGCATCCGTCCCTTGCTTCAAAAATGCGGTAACTGGCAGAAGTAGTAAGTCCCTCAGAGCAAATTAGCTAACTCTGAGAGGCTTTTTATTTTTAAGGGGCTCGTTATTCGGTGAAGAAGACTTTTTATTTAATGCTAATAATAACATCATCCCAATGATACAAGATGTACCCATCCATTGAAAAAATCCAAAAGGTTCTTTTAACCAAATGACCGTTGTTAAAACAGCCGCTAGTGGTTCTAGGCTACCAAGGAGGCTTGATTCTTTAGGGGAAAGACTTTGTAAACTTTCTATATAAAACCAAAATGCAATCATTGTTCCGAATATAATAACGAATATTAAGTATAAATAGATTTCTAGCGTCATGCTTGTAAAGTTTATTTGCCAAGGTGGATGGATAAAACTTAATGCAAAACCACCGATGATCATAGCCCAGCCAACAATGACAAGAGAATCGTATTGCTTCAATAGAGGAACAGCATATAAGGTATAAAATGCTAACGTTAACCCAGATAAAACACCCCAAACGATGGCAAGTGTCGGCACGGATAGTTCAGAAATTGAGCCGTTTGTTAATAAGAAAAAGCAACCCACTAAAGCAAGTAAAACAGTCAACAAATCTCTTCGTGTTAAAATGGTTTGTTTTCGTAGGACTAAATAGATGATAATCATTGTAGGCGCCAAATATTGTAATAGGGTTGCAACCGCAGCATTACCATGTTTAATAGATGCCATATAAGTGTATTGAACCGCAAGCATACCAAGTAACCCGAAGATCATCAGTTGAACGGCTGTCCTTCTAGTTTTCCAGACATCAAATACCTGTGAACGGTCTTTCAGAAAAAATTGAACGGTTAAAAGTAAAAAACCAGCTATCAGCAAGCGTGTCGTTACAAGCCAATTTACATCCATTGCGTATTGTTGAAAGAGCTTTTGTGCAACGGTACCACCAATACCCCAAAATATCGCTCCCGTTATGACGAGAAATAACCCTGTTCGTCTAGTTTGTCTATCCATGGTTCATTTTCTCCCTTCAAATATAATAATAGTGTAATATTAAGTGGAAAATTGTTTTATTAATACTCATATCGAACTAAAAAATATAAAGATATTGAGGTGGTGGGAACTTGCAAATAAAAAATTTCATGGTTGACCAAAGCTTGAAAGAGCTAACCGAACACCGTACCGTTGTGTTGCCGATTGCATGTTACGAAACAACCATTAACCAAAATATACATGGATATATCCCGCTTCATTGGCATGACGAAATTCAATTTGTGTTGATTCTAAACGGGGAAGCCATCTTTCAGGTAAATGAAGAAAAACTTGTGGTTCGAGAGGGTAACGGGCTATTTATCAATAGTGGTTGCCTGCATATGGCGGAAGAGAAGAATCAATCTGATTGTGTCTATATTTGTTTAAATGTTTCTCCTCATTTCGTTTTATCCCAAGAACTTTATTCAACCTATGTAAGTCCCTATATTCAAGCGACTAATTTACCTTACATATACATCAATGCAAATGAGCCTTGGGGGAAAAACATTTTAGATTCCATTATAAATATTAATCAATGGATTCAACAGAAATCACCTTACTATGAATTTGACATCACCATTCAGCTAACATGCATTTGGAAAAACTTAATCATTAATGGCTTTCCATTAGAATACGACCAGACGGAAATGTTGAAGAGTCAACGTATGAAGCAAATGTTAAATTGGATACATCTACATTATGCTGAGAAAATTAGGTTAGACGATATTGCAAGAGCGGGTCAATTAAGCCGTTCTGAATGCTGTCGGTATTTCAAACGAATGCTGAAAACAACACCTTTAAATTACGTTATGGATTATCGAATTCAAAAAAGCGTACTCCTCCTGCAACAAGCAGAATCTAATGTTACTGATGTTGCCTATCAAGTAGGATTTAATAGTACAAGCTATTTTATTGATAAATTCCGAAGGGCGATGAATATGACACCATTAGCCTATAAAAAGTATAAAATGGATGACAGGTAAACTTTAATAACTGTGGATGTGGATATCAAGACTCTTTCTTATAGGGTCTTTTCTTATGGAAATAATAACATTGATTTGGGAGGTGGTGAGTTGAAAATATTTCAATCTATCTTAATTTTTATATTATGTTTTCAGAATTCACTGGTGGCACATGCAGAGAGTTCAATGAAAGCTGCTTTTATTCGCGAGGGAAACCTTTGGGTAAAAATAGATGACAAGGAATTACAGATTACCGATAATGGAAATGCCGGATCTCCTGAATGGTCCCATGATGCTAGGTGGATTGCTTATTCTAAACAAGGTGAAAAACCCGAAAATCTAGAGATCTGGGCTTACAATATTGAAGCCCAAAAAAACTATCTTGTGTTTCATCACGGATACAATTTTCAATGGGCACCTGACAGAAATCTTCTGGCATATCAGCCCCAAATAGGAATTAATCTTACTGACTTAAGGGGAGATAAACCCGCACGAACTTACGATGTTGCACATGGAGTTGATCATTTCTCCTGGACACCTGACGGAAGAGGCTTTTTGGCATCGTCTAGTGCCTGTCCACGTCCTGATGGATGGTCAAATCCTGTATTGTTTAACATCAAGTTAGAGGACGACTTTGAACCGGACAACGTATTTGCGAATGCGAAGGAATTTTTCACGATTCCTGGTACACTGAAAAAGAATAATATCGAGATTCTATCTATTGGCACATCATCGTTTAAATGGTCACCAGATAAAAAGTGGATTTCCTTTATTGTTAATCCGACAGCTTCATGGTCCATGGACAGTAATATGTTATGTATTTTATCTTCGGATGGTCAGAAGTTTGAACCTTTGGATGAGATGGCTTCGGGGTTCCCTTTTGATTGGGCACCAACCAGTAACTTATTGGGATATATACAAGGTGGCGGCAGAATGGTTTTTGGATTCAATAACAAAAATTTAAAGGTAAAAGAACTCCCTGCTTTACAGCAGCTTGTTTTAACACCGAAAAATTTTGTGGATCTAAGTTTTACTTGGCAGAGCGATGAGAACGTAGTTGTTTCCCGGTCGCCTGAATTGGAGTGGTCAAACGTACCATCCAAGAGGGCATTGCCAATATTGTACAGAATTAATATTCTAAATAAAGAACAATTGCAGTTAAGTTTCCCACCTAATGGTTATGGTGATTTTAACCCTGAAATCCTGCAAACGAATAAAAAGTTATCATGGACAAGATCGAATTGGGAAAAAAATAATATTTGGATATCCGAATTAGACGGAACATCGCCCGAAAAATGGATCGAAAACGTAGATTATCTAGGGGCAGTAACTTGGTATGACCCTCAATAGTAAATTCTATAATATGTCGAGTAGATTCTTAACCTCCTGCTTGCAACGCAGGCGATCTCCCAAGTGAGCTAAGCCGGCAATATGGCTAGGGAATTTAGGACGGACTCGCCTGTCTTGAAAGGGGAAACCACCAGCCTACGGATAACAGACTGTTGCTCGGCCATTGAACTACTGAGGAATGTCTCTTTGACAAAAATGATTACAGCGGCGAGTTCATATTTATGAGCTTAATCTTAGAAAGGATCCCATGAAAAAAGTTATGATATATCTATTCGTCTTATTGATTGTATTAGTTGTAGCCATTTTATGGTTTGTGAACCTACATCCCGTGTTCGGGGGAAACCCAAGTAATGAGCAGAAAGAGCTATATAGCAGGTTTAATAATAATAGTAAGGGGAAATTTGTAAATTTGGTACCGACCGAGATGAACTTAAGTGTATCTGACTACTATTCTATGATGAAGGAAAATTTGTTAGGTGGTAAAGATCGCAATCCTGCTGGTCAAATTCCAGTTACCGCGATAGATTGGAACGAAATAAGTAGTGGGGAAGATAGCTTAACATGGTTTGGTCATTCTGCGTTTTTACTGAGTGTCGATAATAAAAAGCTGCTCGTAGACCCGATGCTTGGTCCTATTGCTTCACCCGTTTCTTTTATAGGAAGCAAGCGTTACAGTGAGGACCTATTGCATATAATTGATGAAATGCCACCTATTGATGCCGTGTTTATCACACATGATCACTACGACCACTTGGATTATCTATCCATTCAAAAGCTAAAGAGCAAAGTCGGTCAATTTTTCGTTCCTCACGGTGTAAGTGCTCACTTGATTCGATGGGGAGTTGAGCAAGAAAAAATTATAGAGCTCAATTGGTGGGATGAAACCAAGTTCCAAGGGTTAACCATTGCCTTGACTCCATCCAAACATTTCTCTGGAAGAGGGATGTTTAATCGAGATACGACCCTGTGGGGGGGATGGGTTATCCTTGGACAACAGACGCGTTTCTATATCAGCGGGGATGGCGGTTATGATGGACACTTTAAGGAAATTGGGAGTATATACGGCCCCTTTGATATTACCCTAATGGAAGGCGGCCAATATGATGATCGTTGGTCTTGGGTTCATATGACACCTGAAGAAGCGGTGCAGGCTCATCTTGATGTAAACGGGAAGAATATGATGTTAGTTCATTGGGGAGCTTTTACCCTAGCATTTCATGGTTGGACAGACCCGATACAACGAGCATTAATAGAGGCACAGAACAGAGCTGTGAATTTGATTGTTCCTCAGATTGGTGAGACGGTTCCGTTAAATCGTGATTTTGCTCCTGTTTCCCCCTGGTGGGATATATAAAATCGGCACCAACAACTCAATCATAACATAGGGTGGTGACAGCATTAACATGTATCGTCTAATCTTAGTTTTAATCCTTATGTTGATTTTGGCCTCTTGTCAAACTACCGCTCTAAATGAGGATCCAATCCCAAGTCACACAGACAACCCAGAGATACCTTCTCTGTATGGAATCTCTGTAAAAAATACTAAAGGTGAAGATATTCCCTTGTCCGACTATAAAGATAAAGTTCTGTTAATCGTCAATGTCGCTTCACGTTGTGGTTACACTTCTCAATATCAAGATTTGCAAATGCTTCATGAACGCTATCATGATGAAGGCTTAGTCATTTTAGGGTTCCCATCAGACGACTTTAACCAGGAGCTGGACACCATTGAAGAAGTAGTGGAGTTTTGCTCCGTGAATTACGGGGTGGAATTTCCCCTATTTGACTTCATTCATGTGAAAGGTGGAGACAACCAACATCCTCTTTATCAGTGGTTGACGTCGCATTCTGGGCGGGATGTAAAATGGAATTTTGAGAAGTTCTTGGTTAGTCGAGACGGTAGTCTCAAAGAGCATTTTGAAAGCTCTACGAATCCTCAGTCCACGGAGGTCATTAATCAGGTAGAGCAGCTTTTGTTAGATAAATAACAATTACTAAGGGGCTGACCTACATCTCTAGTGTAGGACAGCCCCGTTTTCAAGTGAATAATCAAGAAGACATGCTCAACATAAAATACCCCCTATGGGGTATTCCTAAAGACAAAACGCCAACTATAACCCATGAAAGTACCTAGCTATAAGCGGTATTTAAGTTTTAATTGACAATTTTCCACTTGTATTTTGTTAAATCCCTCCTGTTCTTCTGCATAAGTGGGCTTGCTGCCACTATACAAAATTACCACGTCATGCCAACCTTTACTTTGCTGGATAACCAGTTCATAGTCAAAATAATTCCTAACTTTTGATGGGGTTCACCGATGACACTCTTTATCTATTAGAGGAGTATTGACGAAAATGAACTGTATATAATATTATTACAGTATCCTTTGCGGCGCAAAGAATTCTATATCGGTGGAAATATATAACCATAGATTAGGTTTGATCATTTTTACAACCTCAAATTGTGAAAGGAATAAATCCAAATGTCTAATATACAAGTTCCAGTGTCAGTTTTAAATCTTGCTCCTATCCGTGAAGGGCAGAATACAAAAGATGCAATTGATGATATGGTAAAATTGGCTCAAGCCACGGAGAAATTAGGTTATAAGCGTTATTGGATTGCCGAACATCATAATACCCAAACCCTAGTGAGCTCAGCGACTTCTATATTAATAAAGCACACCTTGGAACATACGGATCACATCCGAGTGGGTTCTGGCGGGGTGATGTTACCTAATCATTCCCCTTTGATTGTGGCCGAGCAATTTGGAACCATGGCCACCATCTATCCTGACCGACTGGATCTTGGCCTTGGCCGAGCACCAGGTACGGATATGAGAACAGCCAATGCGATTAGACGTACTACTCACGATCCGGCCTACACTTTTCCTGAAGATGTTAAGGCGTTGCTTACCTACCTAGGGCCCGAAGATCGTCAAAGTCAAGTGAGAGCTTTTCCGGGTGTAGGCACGAATATCCCCATATATATTCTCGGTTCCTCGACCGATTCTGCTTATCTGGCGGCTAAACTTGGATTACCGTATGTGTTTGCGGCCCACTTTGCACCCCGATATCTCGAAGAAGCAATCTCGATCTATCGCAGCCGTTTCGAGCCCTCTGAGTATTTGGACAATCCGTATGTGATCGTATGCCTCAATGTTATTGCCGCAGAGAGTGATCCGGAAGCCCAATTGGAGCTGACAACCATGCAGCAATTTTTCCTCAATGTGGTTCGAGGCACCCAAATACCGTTAAGACCTCCGGTCGAAAATATGGATGAACTATGGACGATGCCTGAGAAACATATGGCCACATCGATGAGCAGTGTAACGTTGGTTGGCGGCAAAGATACCATCCGTCAACAGCTCACAGATTTTCAAGAGCGATATCAAGCCGATGAGATTATGGCGGTATCGTATATATATGATCCAGCTAAACAAGTTCGTTCGTATGAGATATTTAAAGAAGTGGTTGACGGCAGGTTTTAACCGTAGGAATTGGCCATTTTTTCACTAACATCAGCTAATATGAAGATGTTTAAATTTTCATATGCAACCCCCTATATTTTATCCCGCGTGTAAAGCGGGATTTTTTTTTGGAAAATTAATGTTAGTCGACCATGGTGGAACCGCAAGGATAGGCGTTAAGATTTGGATTTGTGCGTAAATTTCGGAGCTTTATGCGTGGAAAATAAGACTTGCGCGCAAACAAAAAGAACGGGGACTGCTCCCGTTCTTTTTTGTATCACCACAAAAAAAGCCCTTTCAAAGTCAAAAATGGAACGTTTAATGAGCCAATGACAGCGATTACAATAGGATTAAGAAAACCGAAAGTGAGGAGGAAATGGTGTGAAGAACACAGTCGTTGAAAGCAATGCGGGTGCCTTACCGCTACCGAAGACGAAATCAAAGATTTCACCACAAACAAAACGAAAATGGCTATGGTGCTACTTGTTTCTATTACCGCAAACGGTATTGTACTTATCCTTTACGTTGTATCCTATCGTCATGAGCTATGTGTATGCTTTTTATGACTGGAGCGGGATCGGGCCGATGAACGACTTTGTCGGGTTTGAGAATTTCACCGAAACATTCTTCGATCCATTATTCTGGAATGCCTTTAAGAACAGCTTTATCTTTATGGGAGCGTTAGTGCTCGTCCAAGTTCCTTTGGCCTTGCTTATGGCCATACTGTTCAGCGCATCATGGCTAAAGGGATCAGCCTTTTACCGTACACTTTACTTTTTGCCCGTCGTAACGACGACAGCTATTGTGGGATTGGTTATGCGATTTATTTTTGGCGCCTATAAAGGGCTGTTTAATGAGGTTCTTCTTCGATTAGGGCTAATTAGCCAACCGATCGATTGGCTCGGCAGTGTAGATACCGCTTTATTAATCGTATGCATTGTAGGGATTTGGAAAACTTTTGGAATCAAGGTTATTTATTGGTTGGCGGGACTGCAATCTGTGCCTAAAGAATTGTATGAAGCGGCAAAGGTAGATGGAGCAAGTCCGTTTCAAGTTTTTCGTTTCATTACCATTCCACTGCTCATTCCTGTCGGTTCGGTCATTGTCCTATTGTCTGCCGTAAATGCTCTCCATGTATTTGATTTAGTTCAAGCCATGACGGGTGGGGGACCTTCGTTCTCAACTGACATGGTGGATGTATACATTTATCGCTATGCATTTGGAGGCGGCGGAGAGTCGCGAGTCGGTTTTGCTTCGGCAGCAGGGGTTGTATATGGGTTTGCCATCCTTATCGTTTCCCTAGCCTTAGGTGCGCTGGCACGCAAAACGGGCGGCAAAAAAGGCAGAGCTCATTAATTTATAGGAAAGGAAGGGATCAATGATATGAATAGCAATACTAAAAGATGGGGTATCCCATTTGCGCATCTGTTTTTAGTCGGTCTCGGGATCGTTTGGATTTACCCGTTTATTTGGATGATAACAGCCTCGTTTAAAACCAATACGGAATATATTGCGGGCGGGTTGTCGCTTATTCCAAAATCTTTTCAGTTTGAAAATTATGTACGGGCTTGGGAAACGGCCAATTTCTCCACTTACTTTTTTAACACGTTGATCATTACAGTTTCTGTAGTTGCGATCGTTATTACCCTTTGTGCCATGACGGGCTACGCGTTGGGACGCTACGAGTTTCCAGGAAGAAAAATTTTTCTAGTGGCCATTACAGCTACCTTGTTCTTGCCTAAAGGGTACACGATTATCCCGATCTATACCCTTGTGAATTCCCTGGGATTGAACAATACTTTAGCTGGTATTATTTTAGCGGAGGCAGGCGGGGCACATGTGTTGTTTATCTTGCTCTTTACGGCTCATTTTCGCGGTCTGCCGAAGGAGTTGGAGGAAGCGGCCCAGATTGATGGAGCAGGTTTTTTTCGGACTTTCATTCAAGTCATGCTCCCGCTATCCAAACCTATCGTAGCCACAACCGGTATTTTACAGTTTATGTGGGCTTGGAATTCTTTCTTAATTCCGTTAGTATTTACTTTAAACAAGCCGGAGTTAAGAACGCTTGGGGTAGGGATGTACCAGTTCGTCGGAGAAAATTCGATCGACTGGACAGGAGCTGCAGCTGCAGCAAGCATCTCTCTCATCCCGATCATCATTGTTTTCATTCTCTTCCAACGTTACTTCGTAGATGGGATTGCCGGCGCTGTAAAAGGATAAGGGGAGAACGAATGTGAGAAGGCTAGCCGAGAGGTTAGATCGTTGGACAAGTCAAATCAAACTTCAGCCAAAATTACTGATTACTTTTTATTTTGTCAGTTTTGTGCCGCTCTTTACAACAGCGGCCTTCTTTTATTTCGCCATGACGGAGTCGCTGGAAGAGGAAGTAGGGACATCTCTAGTCCTAACCACTCGTCAAGTCGACGAAAGATTGAGTTCCTTTGTAGAGGAAACCACACATTTAGCCAAAATTCTTCACTTTGATCCGAATGTCCAGGAGCTATTGGGGTGGGAGGATCCGTCTGATCTATCCGTAATACCTAGCCTGCAGGAACTTCGCCGTTCTTTGGAACCGATTGTCTATCATCGTGCTCATTTAAGGTCCATCTATGTGATCAATGATTATGGCAGGTATATTTATTCTGGCAAAAATATGGGGAAATTGGACTATGATTTTGAAGGCGATCCCTGGTATAAGGAAGTGGTAAAGGATAAGGATTTTCGGTTGTTGGCCGTTCACCCGCAGCAATACGTGTTGGGGGCACCTGTGGTCAGTTTTGCGGGCCGTCTATATCACAACTTAGATTTCAAGCAGCGAGGAACGTTACTCTTTGATTTTGACCCTGAATATTTTTCCAGTATGATAGACTCCATCCGGGTAGGGAAAACAGGATCCTTTTTTATGGTTTCACCTGAAGGCCAACCCGTCATTCAAATGGAGGAAAAAAATCATGGCCTGATCGAGCAGCTTATGAAGCTCTCCATTCTAGAGAAGAAGAATGGATACTTGTTAACTCAAATAGAGGGGGTTCAAACACTCGTTGGTTTTTCTACGTCAAGGACAACCGGATGGAAAATTATTGGCGTGGTCCCTTTCCAGGAGGTATCAGGCAAAATTGAAGCGGTTCGATACGGTGTGGTCATCTTTTCCTTAATTGCGACCCTATTTATTTTGTTGTTCTCCAAATATTTAAGTCGAGCTATAACCCGTCCGATGTTTCAGCTTCAGAGATATATGGGACGTGTGGAAAAAGGGGATTTTTCTACTAGAGTCCCAACGGATCGAGGTGATGAGTTTGGGATGCTGACGAACAGGTTCAACCATATGCTTGAACGGCTGCAGCAATTGAAAGAAGAAGTGTATCTGGCGGAAATCCGTGAAACCAAGCTGCAGCTGCTGAATCGCGAAACAGAACTAAAGGCTCTGCAAATGCAAATCAACCCTCATTTCTTGTACAACACACTAAACACCATGAAGTGCGTGGGTGAAGTCTATGACGTGAAGGAAGTATCGGAAATGAGCGAAGGGTTAGCGGAAATGTTTCGATACAGCATAGATAGTGATAAATATAAGCTCCTCTCTGAAGAGCTGGATCATGTCAAGGCATATTTGCAAATTATCCAGGTTCGTTATCCTGAGCGCATTCAATGCCATTTTGACATTCCTCAGGACCTAAAAGGAGTTTCTGTCTTAAAACTGATATTACAGCCACTCGTTGAAAATGCAATTGAGCATGGTTTAATTCCTAAGTCGGAGCAAGGGGGCATCTGGATATCAGCAAAACGGACAAAAGACGGGATGTCCCTTCTTGTTAGGGATAATGGAGTAGGGATTCCAGAACATCGCCTAATGGAAATCAAGCAGAAGCTTTCCGGAGAGGCAGGGGATGAAGATCAAAATCTCCTTTCTGGGCACATCGGTTTGCATAATGTTCAGCAGAGGTTGTTATTAAACTATGGTTCAAATGGGAAACTGACCGTGGAAAGTGATCAGGTTCAGGGCACTCGTGTGGAGATTCATATACCGCTTGATAAAGAGAGCGAGGGGGATTATCGTGTATAAGGTTCTGGTCGTGGATGATGAAGTGTGGATGTGCGAGGGCTTGCGAAAAATAATTGGAAAGTTGAATCTCGAGTTTTCCGTAACTGATACGGCGCATGATGGCAGACAGGCTCTTTCTAAACTAGCCAATGACGATTTTGACTTGGTGATCACCGATATCCGTATGCCGACCATGGATGGGCTAGCATTGATGAAGCAGATGCGGGAACTGCATTATACCCAGCCTGTGGTCATCATCTCCGCCCATAATGAATTTGAATATGCGAGGGATGCTCTTCGTATGGGGGCTGTGGATTATCTGGTAAAGCCAGTCAAAAACGAAGAGTTATTCTTGGTCCTAACGAATTTGCAGGAACTTTGGCAAGGGGAAGATACAAAGGCGCCTCAGGAAGAAATGAAAGTAGACTTGAACCAGCTTAACGGTGGGGTGGAGCTGGTTCAATCCATCATGGGTATTATTGAACATTCTTATATGGAAGATTTATCTCTTGCGATCTTAGCAGAGCAAGCGGGCTTCAATTCATCGTATCTTAGCAGGTTGTTCAAGATGGAAACAGGCAAGGGCTTTGTGCAATATTTAAGAGAAGTTCGGATGAAGCACGCCTGTGAAATGCTAGCGAAAACCAGCTTGACGAATATAGAAATTGCCAAACGAGTCGGGTTTTGGGATGAGAAGCATTTCCGCAGAGTCTTTAAAAAAGATTTTGGATTAACTCCCGGAGAGTATCGTGAGCAGTACGCGGTAAAAAATTGACCCTCGAATGTAAAAATATGAATCTTATTTCCAGTCCGGGTAAGCGATTACAATAAGGGGAGTAGATAGTCCAAAAGCACTAGTTGAGGATGGTGGAAAAGTATGTCACAGCAAAAGATGAACTTTGTGTTTTTCTTCCCGGATGAAATGCGCGCTGATAGCCTAGGATGCTATGGTCACCCTGTGGTTCAAACTCCTAACTTCGATCAGTTTGCCGAAAAAGCGGTTCGCTTTGATCAATGCCATGTACAGAATACTGTTTGTACACCATCGCGCTCCAGCGTCATGACCGGGCTGTATCCGCACGTCTCAGGTCATCGAACGCTATGGCACTTATTGCGCCCGCATGAGCCGAGTTTGTTCCGCTATTTAAAGGAAGAAGGATATCAAATTAAGTGGTTTGGCAAAAACGATCTCTATTCAGAAGACTATCTTAAAGAGATCTTGGGAGAAGAAGCCTACCAAGACCTTGACGAAATGAAGCGCGAAACCTTTACAAAACATAATCCGTTCTCAGAGGATGATCCTCGTTACTACAGTTTTCTTATGGAGCCGGATGTAAGTAAGAGCAGCTTAACAGAGACCGATGTGAACATTCAGAAGGCCATTCAATTTCTAGAGTCCGATGAGGCTAAGGAAAAACCGTTTATGATCTTTTTGCCTACGTTTGCCCCTCATGCTCCGTATGTGGTTCCAGAGCCTTTTTACAGCATGTATGAGCAAGAAACCTTACCGGAGCTTCTTCCTGCGGGAACTCCAAATAAACCGTCTTATCATGAACTCATTCGAATTTATCGAAGACTGGATGAATTGACAGATGATACGCTGAAAAGGATTCAGTCGGTTTACTTGGGTATGATTAGCCATGTTGACACGGTTTTCGGGCAATTGATGGATGTGCTTAAGGGGCATGGTTTTACCGAAAACACGTCCGTTATTGTAGCTTCCGACCATGGGGACTATGCGGGAGATTATGGCTTGGTAGAAAAGTGGCCCAATGCCATGGAGGACTGCCTGACTCGCGTTCCGCTCATGATTCAAACGCCATCTTGTCAATCGGGCCATGTCGTTTTGGAGCAAGTGGAATTGTTTGATATTATGGCAACCGTTTTAGATCTCGCGGGAATCGAAGCAAGGCATGATCATTTTGCAAGATCCCTTGTACCACAACTTCGAGGAGAGGCGGGAGACCCTAATCGAGCCGTATTTGCCGAGGGGGGCTATGATCTTAGAGAGCTCCATTGTTTCGAAGGCCACAGCTCTAACCGTGCTGCTTTTTCCGCCAATGACATTATGAAACTTTACTTACCCAAAGCTAATCAGCAGCAGGAGCACCCTAAAAGTGTCTGCCGGACGACGATGATGAGAACAATGGACTATAAATTGATCCGGCGAACCTCGGATGTCAGTGAGCTGTATGATTTAAAGAAGGATCCGAGCGAACTCCATAACGTTTATGAAGCACCGCAATATTCCGGGGTGAGGCAGCAATTGGAAAGTAGAATGCTAGATTGGTATGTGCAGACCTCGGATGTGGTACCGAGAATGAAAGATTCAAGGCATTTTCTATCAGCGATTGATAGGGAAAAGTGAGGTTATCTATGGGCAAACCCAATATTCTCTTAATTACAACTGATTCCCAACGTTGGGATACACTGTCCTGCATGGGAAGTCCCTTTGCCATCTCGCCAAATCTAGACCGATTGGCAAGAGAAGGTGTGCTATTTGAACAGGGGCACACGTCCTCTCCGGTATGTATGCCCGCCCGATGCAGCCTAATTACGGGGCTCCATACACCTGTTCATGGATGTATCGAGAATGGGTTAAACAGACGGCCGGATGTGGTAACATTACCAGATTTGCTTAAAGAACATGGCTATTACAATATCATGGTCGGCAAGACCCATTTCGGTGACATTCCTTCTTCATTCGATGTGGTGCACAACGTAACCGAGAAAATGATAGATGCATCCGATAGTTACGCGAAACACTTAAAAAAGCACGGGTATAACCGGGTAAGCGAGCACCCTAACCCGGTGCCGGAGCATTTATTTATGGAAGCCTTTCTTGTGGATCAAACGATTGAAGAGCTCAAAAAATGCACAGAGGATAAGCCATTCTTTGCTTATTGTTCGATGGTAAGCCCTCATGAACCTGTGGATCCTCCGGGGAAGTGGGCGACACTTTATGAGAACGTCACCTTACCAGAGGTTCATTATCAGGAAGGCGAAATCAGCAATTTTCCGGAACAGATGAAGACACTGCTCGGGTTCGCAGGCTATGAACCCAGCAAGCCCCTTTCAAGTCAAGTAGAACTGCAAGACTTGTATGAAGCACATGGGGGTATCTATCATGAAGGCATTAGGGAGAAAGTGGATGAATTAAGAAGGTTATATTATGGATTGGCCGCGTACTGTGATGATCAGGTTGGCAGGCTTATCCGTTTTCTTGACGAGTCCGGTTTGCGGGAGAATACCTTAATCATTTTTTCATCCGACCATGGTTTGCAGCTTTTTGATCACGGGTTCAACGATAAGCACAATTATTATGATGCCTCGTGGAGAGTGCCTTTCATCATGAGTATGCCGGGCACATTGCCAACCAATGAGAGGCGGGAATTTGCCTTGTGGAATGATATTCCCACCACGATTTTAGGGGCTGCAGGGATTGCATCAGATACCATGCAAGGGTTTGACTTATTTACGCCTCTAAAAGAAGGAAAGCCGTCTCCGAGACGATGTGCCGTTGCCACTTTATTTAAATCGGCTGCTTTGGCAACGAAGCGTTGGAAATTATCCTATTATTTTGATAAAGCAGAAGGTCGGCTGTTCGATCGCCAGCAAGATCCACTCGAAACAAATAATCTCTACAATGATCCACACCATGTAGACGTACGCAATCAGCTTCTTCATGCTTTACTGACTTGGCGTGCAGATATGATGGATCTTCAGTTTTATCATGAAACAGGGGACCGTTTTATAAAGCGTGCTAATTCTCTGAAATTAAAAGTCCCTGTTGCAAGAAGAGTCATTAATGAAGTCCGATCAATCCAGGGATGGCAAGGGGAAGAGCGGTTAAATCAACTTGCGGAGCGGATTGATCAGAGATATGAAGGAGGAACAAAGGATGAGAATTCTATTTCTGGACTTGGATTCCACTAAGCCTGATCACTTAGGTTGTTACGGGTATCACCGAAATACCTCGCCTAACCTTGATAAAATAGCGGCGCAAGGAGTTCGCTTTACGAACTATTACACTTCTGATGCCCCGTGCGCTCCGTCCAGAACGGCCTTGATGAGCGGCCAATTCGGTATTCGCAACGGTCTGGTCGGCCATGGAGGGACAGCTGGAGATATGAAGCTAGAAGGTAGCAAGCGTCAATTGATGGGAAAGCTGACACGCGGAGGTTCATTCCCTTCTTATCTCCAGCTGATGGCTGATTTGAATACGGTATTGATCAGCCCGTTTGCCCAACGACACTCCACCTTCGGATTTTATGCAGGCTTTAATGAGATTCTCAACACGGGGCGATACGGCAATGAATCCGCAGAGCATGTGACTCCGGTGGCTCTTGACTGGGTCGAACGCAACGCGAAAAAGGATGATTGGTTTTTATATATCAATTACTGGGATCCCCACACGCCATACCGCGCTCCCCTGGAGTTTGGAAACCCGTTTGAAAATGATCCGCTGCCTGAATGGTTGACTGAAGAAGTGTTGGAAAGGCATCAACAAAAGGTCGGTCCGCACTCCGTGCATGAACTGAATATTGATCACAGGAACAAAAAGTTTAATAACGATACCATTCCTCACTTTCCCCGTCACCCTGGAGAAATTGCCGATATGGATGGTATGAGAAGGATGATCGATGGCTACGATTGTGGCATCCGCTATATGGACGAACACATTGGGCGCTTGTTTGCTAGCCTTACGGAACAAGGCGTGATGGACGACCTCATCATTATCATTTCAGCTGACCACGGAGAGAATATGGGCCAGTTGGGAATCTATGGGGAGCACGGGACTGCCGATCAAGCGACCTGCCGATTGCCGATGATTATCCGTTGGCCAGGCATGAAGCAGGGGATTGTCAATGAAGACCTTCATTATCATTTAGACCTGCTCCCTACGATGGCAGAGATGCTGGAGCTCCCGGTAATCTCCGAGTGGGACGGAGAAAGCTATGCTTCTGTGTTGAAAGACGGAGTATCATGTGGAAGAGATTACTTGGTTCTCTCTCAATGTGCCCATGTTGCACAGCGAAGCGTCCGTTTTCGGGATTGGATTTATATTCGAACTTATCATGATGGATTCCACCTATTTGATAAAGAAATGCTGTTCAATCTTTCAGAAGATCCTCATGAGCAGCACAATATCGCGGTGGAAAACAAAAACGTATGCATGGAAGCCGTCTACTATTTAAACGAGTGGCATGATGAGATGATGCACCGTTCCGGGGATGATACGGATCCCTTGTGGACTGTTATGAAAGAGGGAGGCCCATTCCATGCCAAGGGCTACCTGAAAGGATACATCGAGCGGCTAGAAGAAACAGGAAGGGGAGAATACGTAGAGGAGTTAAAGCGCAGGCACCCAAGCGAATTCCCGGAAGAAGCAGACCCAGTGTTAGCGGCAGTACAGAAGAAAATCCAGTCAAGGATGGCAGGGCTATGAAAACGATCGTTATTTTGCTAGATACGTTAAATCGCCATATGCTAGAAGCTTATAATAATCAGACCTGGGTAAAGACCCCGAACATCTCCAGATTGGCAGAGAAGTCGGTTGTATTTGGCAACCATTGGTCGGGATCTCTCCCGTGCATGCCGGCGAGAAGGGATATTATGACAGGGAGGCTCGGTTTCTTGGAACGGGGCTGGGGAGGGTTGGAACCCTTTGATGTGACGCTTACGCAAAAGCTGAGAGAAGGAAACGTGTTTTCTCACATCGTGACCGATCATTATCATTACTTCGCGACAGGCGGAGAGAACTATTGCCAAGCCTTTAACACGTGGGATTTTTACCGGGGCCAAGAAACCGATCCGTGGATATCACGGGTCAATCCCCCTGGCTTGACGGAAACCACCTATGGTCAAACGCGTTCACAGTACGAACTGAACCGCAAGACTTTCCTGGAAGAGGAGCAGTATCCAGGTCCCAAGACGATTCAAGCCGCTTGCCGGTGGTTAGAGGAAAATCAAGAGGCGGATAGGTTTTTTCTGATGGTGGAAGCCTTTGATCCTCACGAGCCGTTTGATTGCCCTCAGCACTATTTGGATCTTTATGAAGATGATTACAGTGGCCCCCGCTTTGATTGGCCGACCTACGGAAGGGTCAGTGAACCTCCGGAGGCCATGGAGCATGTGCGAAAACGCTATGCGGCTAATTTATCCATGATCGATCATTGGCTGGGCAAGTTGCTTGATACGATGGATCAGCAACAGTTGTGGGAGGACACGATGGTCATCTTTACGACGGATCATGGCTTCTTGCTTGGCGAGCATGAATGGACAGGAAAAAACTTTATGCATGTCTATAATGAAATAGCCCATCTTCCCTTGATGATCCATGTTCCAGGAATGGGTTCGGTGGGCAAACAGATCGATTCGATTACACAAAATATCGATCTCATGCCGACTATTCTGGAGTATTTTGGAATCGAGATTCCGGTAACCGTCAAGGGCCAATCCCTGCTCGGGTTAATTGATGGGACGAAGGAAAAGCTGCGTGATTATGCTTTATATGGCATGCACGGGATGACCGTCAACCTTACCGATGGGGAATACACGTATTTGCGAGCCCCTGCGAGGGAAGATAACCATCCTTGCCATGTCTATACGGCCATGCCGACTAGCTTTCGCAGCTTTCATGGTGTAGTCGATCCAGGTAAAATTGAAGTAGGTAGATTCTTAAGCCAAACGGATTATCCTGTTTTTCGCATACCAACTAGCCAAGAAGGCAGTCCATTTAAGTTTTCCAAGAATTTCAGAGAATCGCTGTTGTTTCAACTGTCAACCGATTACGCCCAAGTAAATCCTGTTCAAGACAAGGAGCTACAGGTATTCTATGAGAAGCGATTAATTGAAGCTATGGAAAGGGAGCAGGCTCCTGCTGAGCAATATGTCCGCTTGGGTTTGGAGGATTCCCCTAATTGAGGGGAATCTTTTTTCAGCAACTCATCTTTGAAAGATAGATTTAAAGATTTACTTTTAAAAGAACTCTGATAAGCAAGTAAAAAATAGACCCCATAAAAGTAAAAATCTGAATCTTATGTAGAATGCCGGTAAGCGATTACAATCAAAACAAGAAACAAAACATTCTAAAAACGTTTACCAAGGGGGAAGGGAAATGAAAGCACTTAAATACCGCGGTATTTCCAAAATGCTGGTGGCTGCCATGGTGTCGATGCTAGCTTTGACGGGGTGCGGCTCCTCTAATGAAAGTGCGCCAAGCAACGCGGCAAACAGCACAGAAGCAACAAAGGGAAGCCAAGAGGAAGTCGTCCTAAAGATTTGGGTGGCTGCCAATATTCTGGAAGGTCCAGACAGTCCAGGAATGAAGATCATTACTGATTTTAATGAGAAGTATAAAGGGCAAATTCGCGTAGAAGGTACGTATGCCCCATGGGAAACGCACAACACCGCCATTCAAGCCGCGTTTGCGTCAGGAGATGTGCCCGATTTGTTCCAATTGCCTGTAGGGGCTACAGTATCTAGGTATGTTAGTTCTGACTTGATTCAACCGATCTCCGGTTTGGTATCCGATGAGTGGAAAAAAGTTTTTGCTGAGGGATCCTTTCAAGAGGGCGTAAACCAACTAAACGGAGAAATCTACACTTGGCCGATGGATGGACCGAGCATGAGCTACATGCTCTACTATAATAAGGATGTATTGAAAAATGCCGGTTTAGACCCAAATAATCCGCCTAAGTCATGGGACGAGTTAAGGGAGATGGCTAAAACCGTTACGAGCAAAGGAAACGGAGACATTTATGGTGTAGCGTTTCCTGGGGGAGCCCTTCCTCGATTTACCCAAAACACGGTCGCTGGATTTGCCATTGGTGCAGCTCCAGGCAGCAATCCATTCGGCTTTAATTACCAAACGGGAAAATATGATATAGACTCGAAGGCTTGGGTCGACAGTGTGAACTTCTTATTAGACTTAAAGAAAGACGGAAGCATTCTTCCTTCCTCATTTGCTCTAAAGGTTCAAGAAGCCCAAGTGTTATTTGCAGAAGGGAAAATTGCATTCCTTCTAGACGGCAGATGGGCCATGTCGAATATCAAGAAAAGTCATCCCAATGCCCAGTTCGGCATGTCACACATTCCAACCCCGGATGGAAGTATGCCAGTCTACCCATACACCTTGGCATTGAATGAGCGCGGGATTGTAGTTTCGAAAACAACCAAGCATCCGGAAGCTGTAGCGAAATTCATTGAAGAAGGTATCGGATCCGAAGCTTTCTATAAGTATAATCTCCAGGCAGGTACATCCTTGACCCCTATCCCGAAAGTGAATGAGGACAAGAGCAACTATCCTTATCCTGAAATGGAACAGTTCGAACAAGTGCATAGCAATGTCTTAAGATTAGCGCCTGATGTCCTCGTCAGAAATCCAGAGCAAACGGCCGTCTATTCGGAGATTGGTGCATTAGAACAATCCAAGCTAAAACCAAGCTCTGCTGAAATATTCAAGATGCTACTGAATGAAACGGAAAAAGATGTACAAGGAAAGCTGAAGGAAACGGCAGATAAGATGAACAAACAGCTTGCAGAAGGCATTGATAAGGTAAAAGGAAAAGGTTCAAATGTCACTTTGGATGACTATGTTTTCCCGAACTGGAATCCTTCCCAAGATTACTTGAAAAAGGATTATGAATCGATAAAGAAATAGGTTAGAGCATTCGCTTCGGCCGGTCGTACCTCTTCTTCAGAGATGTCAGTACGGTCGGCCTTAGTTTTGGAGCGGAGAAAGGATGATTAAATTGAACGAAGCTCATCAAAGCAAAAGACCCAATGTGATCTGGATCCTGGCAGATCAGATGCGCGCTCAAGCCATGAGTCACCGCGGTGATCCCAATGTGAGTACCCCGAATCTGGACCGCATGGCGATCGAAGGTGTGAATTTCACCCATGCCATTTCCGGAACGCCTTTGTGCAGCCCTTTTCGCGGTTCGATGCTCACAGGCAAGTATCCTCACCGGTCCACGGTGCCTGCGTTACATTCTCCTATGTCTACCAAAGCTTATACTGTTGCTCACTCTTTTCGGGAGCATGGATACCGAACAGCTTACATTGGCAAATGGCATGTCGACGGAAATCGGCCTGAGCTGGATATGAATTTGCCGGAGAATCGTGCTTCACTTCGTCACATTCCGCCTGAAAGGCGCGGTGGATTTGAGGATTGGTGGACATATGAAAATAACAACCAGCCGTTTCATTGTTATGTTCAAACCGATGGGCCATCGGGTGAGCCGGTTTCTATGCGGCTGCCTGGCTATGAAACGGACGCCTTAACCGATCTGTTGATCGACTGGATGAAAAATCGAACCGAACAAGCACCCAACCAGCCATTCTTTGGCGTTCTATCTGTACAGCCGCCTCACGATCCCTATGTGGCACCCGCAGAAGACATGGCCAGACATAAGCCGGGAGCAATACAAGTGCCAGCGAACGTTCCTCCCATTCCTAGCTTGCGGTCAAGGGTTCAAGTGGAGCTGGCTGGGTATTATGCGGCTATAGAACGCATCGATGCCAATGTTGGCCGGATTCGTGATGAGCTTCGCAGATTGGGAATCGATCAGGAAACGTATGTCATTTTCTTCAGCGATCATGGGGATATGCACGGGGCGCACGGCCAATTCCGGAAGATGGCGCCATGGGAAGAATCCATTCGAATACCGTTCCTGGTCGCGGGACCAACCAGAAAAAGCTACAAGAATCAGGAGTGCAGAGCCTTGCTGAACCACGTGGATATTGCTCCGACCACTCTCGGATTATGCGGAATCAGCCCTCCCGCTTCGATGGATGGTTTTGATTATTCGCGTTGGATCGTAGATCGTTTTGCTCCAGCAGATGAACTTCCAGAAAGTGCTTATCTCAGTCTTCCTGTACCTACCGCGCTGAGCGAGCCCTTAGTTGAGGAAGGAATTGATCGTCCTTTCCGAGGCATTGTTACCCGCGATGGCTGGAAGTATGTCGCTTTTGAGAATCAACCATGGCTCATGTACAATCTCAACGAAGATCCGCTCGAGATGATGAATCTGGTTTATGACTTTAAGTATTGGGGGAAGCGCAAGGAGCTGCATGAGAGGCTTCTCGGTTGGATCGAAAAGACAGGAGATGAATTTGCTTTGCCGTTAAGCCCTTCCCTTCCCAGATGGCAACAGAGTATGGTTGGAAACCTAAGGAGGTAAGAATAAGCCATGATGAAAAAACCAAACGTTTTATGGATCATGACCGATCAGCAGCGAAGCGAGGCCATGGGATGTCTTGATCCAAGCTATAAATCGCCGAACTTGGACGAACTGGCCAGCCGCAGCATCCGGTTTGACAAGCACATCACCACAGCTGCCCAGTGCACGCCGGCACGAGCTACATGGATGACAGGACGTTATCCCCATCAAGTCGGAGTCAATCAGATCGGGCACGGTTTATCCACAGAGCTTCCAACGGTGGGTAAGGAATTCCAAAAGCACGGGTATGAAACGGCCTATTTTGGAAAATGGCACTTGTTTACACCGGTTGAGGAGCACGGATTTGAGATTACGGAAGGTCCAACGAATGGGTATCTGGATTTCGGAGGAGGCCAGGCAGAAAATGTGCGGGCATGGAGTCACCAGGATGCTATTGCCACAGCACAGGCTCTCCATTATCTGGATCATTATAGCGGGGATAAACCATTTTTTACGATTCTATCTTGGAATATGCCCCATCCGGGGGGCGGTCCGTTTGAGTTGATTGAGCAATTTGCCGGAGAGCATCCGCTTGAGAAGATGCCAGTGCCTCGAAGCTTTTATGAGGACGATCTATCAACCAAGCCGGAGCATCAACGGATGAGGGCGACGTCAGAAGAATCCGAAATGGACGAGGAGATAATCCGGCAAGACGCGCAAAAATATCGGACGATGATTCAACAGATGGATTGGCATTTAGGCCGTGTCTTGAAGATGCTAAAACACCGCGGGCTTGCAGAGAATACTGTCATTCTATACACGAGCGACCATGGCGATCTGCAAGGTGCGCACCGCTTGCGCTTAAAGGGGGTTGTCCCGTATAAGGAGCTATACGAGGTGCCGCTCCTGCTGCATATTCCCGGACGGACAGAACAGGGAGGCGTCGTCACCCGAATCACGTCCAGCGCCGCGGTTCCAGGCACGCTGCTCGACATTGCCGGGGCCCCGGTGCCAGATTGCTTTGAAGGCGGTTCGCTGCTCCCCATGATCGAATCACCGGATAGCATGAATGCCACGGAAGATGATTACGTCTTTATTGAGCATTATAAGGCCTATTGGGGGTTCCACCCGTTCCGCGGAATCCAAACGCACCGTTGGAAATATGTTTATTACTATAACGAGGACGTTGAAGAGATGTATGACTTGGTAAACGATCCCGACGAGTTGCGTAATGCTGCCTATGATCAGGAAAACGCTGAGATCAAAAGGAAGTTCCGTCAACAGGTGGATACTTGGTGGGAGCAGACAGGTGCACTCCGTGTTCAGCCGGTTAAATTTCCGGGGAGAGGACCTTGGGCGGAAGTGTAAGGTAAGGGAGATGAGTGATATGACTAAAAAACTAAAACCGAACGTTTTATTTATCATGACAGACCAGCTTCGCTCTGATTTTTTGGGTTATATGGGAGCGGATTTTGTCCGTACACCAAACTTGGATCGATTAGCTTCACGGGGAATGGTGTTCACAAACTGCTTCACAAACTCTCCTCTTTGCGCCCCGGCACGGATAGGACTGGCAGCAGGTGTGAACCCGGGACGTCTCGGTGCACTAACCAATGCGTCCTACCTGCCCCCGCACGTCCCTACGTTCTATCAACGCTTTCGTGACAATGGCTACCGGGTGGGCGTTGTTGGGAAGTTGGATCTGGCGAAACCTGACCCTTACAACGGACGTTATGGGGATCGTCCGCGCGTGTATCAATGGGGGTTTACGCATCCAGAGGAAGTAGAAGGAAAGATGCATGCGGGCTTGTTTCCGACACCCCAAGGTCCCTACGGCTTCTATCTGCAGGATAAGGGGCTGTACGATGCCTTTTACGAGGATTATCAACAACG
Source organism: Ammoniphilus sp. YIM 78166 (assembly GCF_004522215.1). GTDB lineage: Bacteria > Bacillota > Bacilli > Aneurinibacillales > RAOX-1 > YIM-78166. The sequence goes on from NZ_SDLR01000001.1 coordinate 142,644, forward strand.
TAGGAGGACTGGATTTTCCCTTGAATGTGAAGATTCGGTTCTTCCGACTGAAGCGTTTGCGGACAGCTATATTGGAAGGCGGGCGGCAACCTGGATCGACAATGTGCCAGAAGACTTCCCGTGGTTCTACTTTGTCAGCTTCGTTGGTCCACATGATCCTTATGACCCGCCAACAGCCTATGCTGAACGTTACCGGGGTTCGGAGATGCCTGAGGCCATCAAGCCTGCTCTCGAGGGAAAGCCAGGTTGGGTTCATCGCCGTGTGAAAACGGAGGATGCAGAAAAGATCCTTGAAACTCGTCGCCAGTACTGCGCGTCTATCGAGGCGATCGACGATCATATAGGAATGATCATGGATAGTCTAGAGAGAAGAGGAATGCTGGAGAACACGTACATCATCTTTACAAGTGATCACGGTGAAATGATCGGCGATCACGGTATGTATACAAAGCAAGTGGCTTATGAACCTTCCATTCGTATACCGCTTATTATCGCAGGACCTAACATCGAGGCGGGCAGGATCTCAGAAGCGCTAGTCGAGCTGATCGATCTAAACGAGACGTCTTGTGATCTAGTGAATCTACCTCCGGATGGCAGATTGAGAGATTCCCTGTCGTTTATCCATGTTCTAAAGGGACAGGGAAACCAGCATAGGAGTGATATCGTAACCTGTGGAGATAACTTCCAGTGCATTCGAACGGAGCAATATAAGTATATACACAACGTTAACGACATTCCTGAGCTTTACGACCTGCAAAACGATCCTAACGAAACGGTTAACATTGCACCAGAGCATCCGGATATGGTTAAAGAGCTGTCACGGAAACTGACTAAGAGGTTCCTTGATCACTCTACGATTCGGTAAAAGACGATGGGATGCCTCAACACAAAAGGGTATCCCATTTTCTTTTTCATAGAAAGTAAAGCATAAATTGAATTGAGAGGAAAAGAAACTGAAATGAAGCTTGCTTTTGATGTGCCCGAGCAGAAAAAAATTAGATTGATCGTGAACACGGACGCCAAAAATGAGGCTGACGATCAGTTCGCGATTGTTCATGCGCTGCTCACCCCGCAATTTTTGATCAAAGGTTTGGTGGCTGCTCATTTCACCAGACAGAACGAATGATCCGAGTGTATAACTATGTGGACTCTCGTTTTACATTAGAGGACATGTACGCGAAGCTAGCGCTGCATTATGGCTAATACCATACTTGAAAATAAGATAGCAGATTCTCCCATTACGTGGAGAATCTTTTTTCTGCGGAGAAGTAAAAAATACGCACACTCATGTAAAAACCCACACCGTATCGGGAAAGTGTAAAGCTTGCTATGATTAATTTATAATCAGAAAGCGGTTACAACTACAGGAGTGTGCTGAATAGAACCTATTTGAAGCCCAATTTTAATGAGGAGAGAAATCCAATGAAAACCATAGAGTTTCCTTACCAAAACAGTTATCTTCCTGTTGAAGAACGGATAGACGATCTCCTATCAAGAATGACTCTCGAAGAAAAAATTGCTCAATTAGGCTGCGTTATGTGGAATCCTCATCTAACCGATAATCGACAGGAACTTGCGATAAGGAATGGGATTGGGCAAATCTCAGCTATCTTATTTGGTAAATTAGAGGGGCCTAAAACCGTAGCCCAACTTATTGAAGAGATTTAACGTCTCTTAGTGGAGAAAACCAGATTAGGTATTCCTGCTATTTTTCATGCAGAGGCATTATCTGGGGGTATGGTGCCTGGGGCCACCAATTTTCCATTAGCTATCGGTTTGGGTGCCACATGAAAGCCGGATCGTATTCAGGAAATGGCTGAAGTCGTTAAGAAGCAATTTCGTTCTCTAGGAATCCGTCATGCTCTTTCGCCTGTATTGGATGTGGGGCGCGATCCGCGCTGGGGCCGAATAGGTGAAACCTATGGCGAAGACCCGACGCTGATTTCTCAGTTGGGTGTCGCTTATGTTACAGGGTTACAGGGTGAAACTGTAACGGAAGGAATCGCGGCTACAGCCAAGCATTTCCTGGGATACTCCATGACGGGCGCTTTAAATATGACAGAGGAGCTTATTCCTCCGAGAACGCTGCGTGAGGTTTATGCAAAACCCTTTGAGGCTGTTATCCAGAAAGCGGATATTATGTCCATTATGAACTCCTACAGTACCTTGGATGGTGAACCGATCATTGCATCCGAGTCCATGCTGAATGATTTCCTTCGTAGTGAACTGGGCTTTGAGGGCTTAACTGTATCCGATTATCGATCTATTGATAAGCTGGTTACGTCCTTCAGAACGGCGGGGGATATAAAGGATGCTGGAATTCAGGCGATTAAAGCCGGGATGGATATGGAGCTTCCACATAGGAATGGGTATGGAACCCATTCCTATGTGGAAGCTGGAGAAGTAGACATAACCTTTGTAGATCGATCCGTTCGGAGAGTGCTAGAAATGAAGTTCCGGCTAGGCGTTTTTGAGAAGCCATATCCTGAAATGGAGCTAATCAAGGCTGTATTTGACCAGCCTGAGAATGACGAATTGTCTCTTTCCATTGCACGAGACTCGATGGTTTTTGTCAAGAATGAAGGGGACCTGTTGCCATTAGCCAAAAGCATGAAGAAAGTGGCAGTCATTGGACCCAATGCCCATAACTTGCGCAACATGTTCGGTGGGTACTCCCATCCTGCCAGCAAGGAGTTATTTTTTGGCCTGGCAAAAATGGTTGGGGTGGAAACGACAGGGAACTTGAATAGGTCCTATGAAGATCAATTGAACGAGCTTGAAACGGAATATTTACCGAAGGCCTATCCTAATATGACAACCCTTTTTAGTGAACTGCAAAACCGACTTCAAGATTCAGAGGTTACATACAGCAAAGGCTGTAGTCTGACTGACCCCGATAAAGCAGGTTTTGAAGAAGCCATTCAAAAGGCAAGCCGTGCAGACATAGTTATCATGGTGATGGGGGGAAAAGATGGGTTCGGTAAACCATGTACAACAGGGGAAGGGAATGTTCTTCCCAGATTGGCCTTCCTGGTGTACAGGAAGACCTTGTAAAAGCAGTACATGCATCCGGTACGCCTATCGTTCTCGTTCATATGAGTGCCCGTCCGCTGAGCAGCCCGTGGATATCGGAACATATTCCTGCCATTCTAGAGGTATGGCACCCTGGACAAGCGGGGGGACGAGCTATCGTGGACATCCTCCTCGGGGTTTACAACCCAGGGGGCAAGCTTCCGGTTACTGTGGCTAGAAGGGCAGGCCAAGTACCGGTCTATTATGCCCATCGCTATGGCAGCGGTTCTGAAGGCCGCGGGGTGGATTTGTTCGTCTCTAAGGAGGGATATGTTAACGAATCCTTGGAACCACTATATCCTTTCGGTCATGGCCTTTCTTATACACAATTTTCCTTCTTAGATTTGGAATTGTCCCGTGATCAGGTGCATCCGGAAGGAAATTTGACCGTGTCTTGTACGGTAAAAAACATCTGCTTAAGAGCCGGGGATGAAGTAATCCAATTGTATATCGCCGATTTATTTGCGTCGATAGCGCGACCTGTCAAAGAACTGGTCGGATTTCAACGAATTCATCTGCAACCGGGTGAAAGTAATCGAGTATCCTTCGAGGTGGCGATGAGTCAATTAGCTTTCTTGAGCCGGAAGATGGAGTGGATAGTTGAGCCTGGCATGATGTCGATCATGATTGGATCTTCTTCGAAGGATATGAAACTGGAAGGTACCTTTGAAATTGTCGGGGAGTTGACCGTTGTGGGCAAAAATAGAGAATTCTTTGCCGATGGAAGGATAATAAATTAGTAGATTTAACCTGGTTACCTATATTGCTAGATAGCAGCGAGGAAGGATACTTCGGATACGGAGTATCCTTTGTGTTCAAATCGGGCATGAGTTCTAAAAGTAAAAAATACGCACTTTCAAGTAAAAACCTCCACCTACCGAGACGGACTGCTGCTTGGTATGATCATATTAGGTGAAAAGAAAACGGTTGCAATCAACCTTTTGCTATCCATTTTGAAAGGGTGAGTGATTTTGACCATTAATTATATAAAAAACGAAGGTGGACCTACCTTAGGTTATTCGACCACATCAGGCGTGTCCATATTGGAATTAGACGGTAAGTTTTTCAAGGACTTGAGCCGGGATGGAAACTTAGATAAGTATGAGGATTGGCGATTGCCAGCAGAGGAACGAGCGAAGGATCTAGCCTCCAAGATGACGATCGAACAGATTGCTGGCTTAATGCTCTATAGTAGGCACCAATCGATCCCAGCGGTTAATAGAGGGCGCTTTATCAGCACGTATGGTGGAAAACCTTTTGCTGAAAGTGGAGCAAATCCATGGGATCTTTCCGATCAGCAACTGGAATTCTTGGCAAAGGATCACTTAAGGCATGTACTGCTCACGACGGTGCAAAGCCCTGAGATCGCCGCTCGTTGGAATAACCGCGTACAAGAATTGGCGGAAGGGGTTGGACTAGGCATTCCGGCTAACAATAGCTCGGATCCGCGCCATGGTTCGGACTCCAGTAAAGAGTTTAATGAAGGAGCAGGAGGAGCGATTTCCATGTGGCCGGAGTCACTGGGCTTGGCTGCCTCGTTTGATCCGAAGGTTGTTCGTAAGTTCGGGGAAGTCGCTTCAAAAGAATATCGCGCGTTGGGACTGGCTACGGCGCTTTCTCCCCAAGTGGATATCGCAACCGATCCTCGCTGGTATCGGTTCAACGGAACGTTCGGCGAAGATCCTCATCTATCAGCAGATATGGCCCGTGCTTTTGTGGATGGGTTTCAGACTTCTGAGGGTGAGCAGGAAATTTCGGATGGATGGGGCTATGACAGTGTAAACGCTATGGTAAAGCACTGGCCAGGTGGCGGCTCAGGTGAAGGCGGACGGGATGCGCACTGGGGTTTTGGTAAATATGCCGTTTATCCAGGAGAGAATTTTGAGCAACACCTGATACCGTTTGTGGATGGAGCTTTTAAATTGGATGGAAAGACGGGTAAAGCCTCCGCGGTGATGCCGTACTACACCATCTCCTATAATCAAGATTCTAAAAATGGGGAAAATGTAGGCAACTCCTACAATACCTACTTAATCCAGGATTTGCTTCAGACTCAATATGGCTATGATGGCGTGGTATGCACCGATTGGCTGATTACCGCAGATGAGCCTGAAACGGTGGATCAATTCTCCGGAAAGCCTTGGGGAGTGGAGCACTTGAGTGTCGCGGAACGCCATTACAAGCTCATTATGTCCGGTGTGGATCAGTTTGGCGGGAATAATGAAGCAGGACCTGTGCTGGAGGCCTATCGTATGGGGGTGGAGGAGTATGGAGAAGTCTTCATGCGCCAAAGGTTTGAAGAATCAGCTGTCAAGCTGTTAAAAAACATCTTCCGGCTTGGTCTCTTTGAAAATCCATATCTTCAAGTCGAGGAGACCGTAGAGGTGGTGGGGTGTCCGGTGTTTATGGAAGAAGGATACAAGGCTCAGTTGAAGTCGATGGTCCTGCTGAAAAACAAGAGACAGGTCTTGCCGCTTGCAAAAGGAAAAACCGTGTATGTGCCTAAGCGATACTTTCCGGAGAAAATCGATTGGTTTGGAAACCGAGTCGAGGACAAGGTCGATTATCCCGTGAATATGGAGATTGTTAAAAAATATTTTAATATAACGGAACAACCCGAAGAAGCCGACTTTGCTCTCGTTTTTGTCCATGGTCCTGATTCGGGAAGCGGCTACAGCAAGGAGGATCGCGAGGCCGGAGGGAATGGATATGTTCCAAAAAGTTTACAGTATGGCGTGTACCACGCAGAGGCAGCTAGAGAGGTGAGTCTCGCCGGGGATCCGCGGGAGGTGCTGAACCGATCGTATAAGGGCAAGACCGTGACGGCTAGTAATGCCACAGATTTGGAACTGATTTTAAAGACGAAGGAAGCCATGAAGGGAAAACCAGTGATCGTATCCCTTTTCTTATCTAATCCGGCTGTGGTCGAAGAGTTCGAAAAAGAAGTAGAGGTTATTCTCGTCAACTTTGGTGTGCAGGATCAGGCAGTACTCGATATGGTAATAGGTGCAGCAGAACCATCGGGACTTTTGCCCATGCAAATGCCGGCTCATATGCGGACCGTAGAAGAGCAGTTCGAGGATGTACCCCATGATATGGAGTGCCATGTGGATTCCGAAGGCCATGTCTATGATTTTGCATTCGGCTTGAACTGGAGCGGTGTAATAGAAGATGAGCGAACTATGCGCTATCGTCAAAAAAAGAATGAAAAGGGAGAGGTTTATCTATGAAACTAGTTACATTCCAAATCAACGGCTTCAGTCGTATCGGTTATCTCAATGACAATCAAGTGATCGATTTGAACTATGCTTATCAGGCTCTACTGGAATCCCAAGGACAAATCCGGGTGAAACAAATTGCAGAAGCTTATATTCCTCCAAGTATGGTGGAGTTTCTCCAAGGTTGCGAGCAGAGCATGTCCTTGGCAAAAGAAGCCATCGCTTTTGTGCAAAATCACGCGGGTACATTCCCGTATCCAGTTCTACACTCGGCTGCTGACGTGCGTATGGAAGCCCCTGTGCAGAATCCTGGGAAGATGATTTGTGTAGGCCATAACTACAGAGAGCATATCTTGGAAATGGGTCGGGATTTACCTCCGTATCCCGTGGTCTTCGCGAAATTTGCCAACACGATTATCGGGCCAGAGGATGATATTCCGTTCTATCCTGTATCCGAGCAACTAGACTATGAAGCCGAATTTGCTTTTGTCGTTGGGAAGCGTGCACGCAATGTGACAGCTGATCAAGCGTTAGATTATGTAGCAGGTTACACCATTGTGAATGACGTGACTTATCGGGATATTCAAAGAAGAACGATCCAGTGGCTGCAGGGAAAAACCGTGGAGGGCAGCGCTCCGATGGGACCATGGCTGGTAACCGGGGATGAAATCGGAAATCCTGCCGGATTGGAAGTGGTTCTCACCGTCAATGGAGAAGAGCGTCAGCGTTCCAATACAGAGAATCTCGTATTTACCGTTCCTTATTTGGTAGAGTTTCTTTCCGGACTTATGACTTTAGAGCCTGGGGATGTCATTCTAACAGGCACACCAGGTGGAGTAGGTGTCGCACGAGATCCTCAAGTTTTCTTGAAGGATGGAGATGTCGTACGAATTGAAATTGATCGAATCGGGGTATTGCAGAATCAAGTGAAAAAAGCGGGGCAGGGGGAGTAACCATGAGCCAGATACAAAAAAACATCCAGTCGATAAATCGGTTGATAGATGACATTTTGGTAGCGGTGGAGTCGCTCACCGAGGAGCAAGTCCGTTGGAAGCCCTCCGCTGAGGCTTGGTCAGTCCAGGAAGTGTTATGTCACGTGGAAGAAGCGATTCCTTATTGGCTTGGTGAAATTCAACGCGTTGTCGAGGCACCCGGAATGGAATGGGGACGAGGCTTGCAGCATGAAGGAAGACTGGAGGCAGTAGCTAAAGCGGATCAGCGATTGGTTTCCGATGTTGCAGAGGGCATTCGTAAGACGAAGGAGGAAGTAGAAAGGGTATTAGGAGGGTTAACCGATGAAGCCTTAGCCATCGAAGCCCCCAGCCGAAACCCTCGATTCGGGACGAAGGCGTTGTCTTTTGTCGTAGATCATTTATTGGTTGAACATCTAGAAACGCACCTGCGCCAAATTAATCGGAATGTTGGGCAGTTTGGGACGGTAAAACCAGTTAGCTAAAAAGGGGGAAGGTTAAATATGGCAGAAAAATTAGATTTCTTCCAAAGTACCATGGTGAAGGAATTTACCAAGGACATTGAGGGCTACCATTTGGGTCCACTCTGGAGTGCGATCCCTGATCTGATGCACAGGCAGCCGCAGCCCCAAGCCATTCCTTACTTATGGAAGTGGGAAACGCTTTATGCGAAATTAATGGAAGCAACAGAAATCTTCACACCAGAACGGGGAGGGGAACGACGTGCCATCTATTTACAAAACCCGGGGCTAGTGAATCGTCAGCCTTGGGGATGGGCGTCTACTACCCAAACCCTATATGCAGCTGTTCAGTTGATTCTTCCTGGCGAGACAGCCCCTTCACACAGACACACGCAATGCGCTCTTCGGTTTATCACCAAGGGGGAAGGGGCTTATTCGATCGTCCAGGGTGAAAGGATTTTTATGGAAGAAGGCGATTTCTTAATTACCCCCCAGGGACTGTGGCATGGACATTCTCATTTAGGCGACAAGCCGATGATCTGGATGGATTGCTTAGACATTCCGTTCATCTATGGACTAGGGGGAACCTTCTTTGAAAATTATCCGGAGAAGATTGAGCAGCCCAAACTGCCCGACAATTATTCCGCTAAACGCTATGCGGGAGGCATGGTAAGACCGATTTCGGATCGTACTCCTAAAATCGCTCCTCTCGGAGCATACAAATGGAGTCCAACTCAAGCAGCTTTGAATAGCCTGAGCGAGTTTGAACCCGATCCATTTGATGGGCATGCAGTGGAGTATATTAATCCATCCAACGGTGCAACGGCTCATCCGAACGTGGCCTCATGGATGCAACAGTTACCTAAGGGATTCCATTCCAAAGCTCATCGTCACACCAGTGCGACCATTTTCCATGTATTCAAGGGATCCGGATATTCGATCATTAATGGAGTAAAGTTTAATTGGTCTGAAGGAGATTTCTTTGTAGTGCCGAACTGGGCATGGCATGAGCATGCGAACACGGGTGCTCAGGATGCCTATCTATTCTCGACGAGTGATTTACCCATCATGGAAAAGTTTGGACTGCAAAGAGAAGAGGTCTACACCGAAAATAACGGCCATCAAAGCATTCAAGATGAATTCGTCCCGTTACTTCCACGCTGAGAGGATAGATTCTCATGAATAAGGACTGGAAGTTAATTTGGGATATTTTCATCACCTTTTTGAAAATTGGCCCTGTCACGTTTGGCGGGGGATATGCCATGATCCCCTTAATCGAAAGAGAAGTGGTAGTACGAAGAGAATGGCTAAAAGTCCATGAGGTAACTGATATCTTTGCGGTTGCGGAATCCGTTCCTGGCGCCATCGCCATCAATTCGGCAACCTTCATTGGCTATCGCATCGCTGGACTAAGAGGAGCAATTGCCGCGATGGCAGGGATCATGCTCCCCACGTTTCTAATCGTTATCGCCTTAGGTGTCTCCTTTCTTTATTTTAAGGATAATCCTAAAATGAAAGCAGCATTTGAAGGGATTCGGCCAGCGATCGTGGCTTTAATTGCTTACGCTGGGTATAAGCTTGGTAAGATCGCTGTCATTGATAAGACGACTTTTGTACTGACAGGAATAACGGTACTCGTTTTGTTATCTATCCATTTTCATCCGGTCTTGATTATCGTAAGCGGCGCGGTAATAGGGATCGGATTAGTAAAGCTCAAGGATAAATTAGGCTATGCAACTCCAATCGAAGCGGAAGAACAAAACGATGGCATTCCTTCTGACTACTTTCTAGGAGCAGGGATATGATTCTATGGGAGCTCTTTAAAACGTTCTTTGTCATTGGTTCGGTGTCGTTTGGCGGAGGCTATGCTATGATCCCGGTGATCGAAGCGGAAGTTTCCAGACATAAATGGTTGACGACCCAAGAGTTTACGGATGTCATCGCCATTGCAGGGATGTCCCCGGGGCCGATTGCGACAAACAGCGCCATCTTTGTCGGTTACCAAACGGCGGGGCTGGCGGGGGGCATTGTCTCGGCTCTGGGGATGTTGCTCCCTTCCTTAGCGATTATCTTGCTGGTAGCGACATTTTTTTATAGAGCAAATAAAAATAGAGTGGTTCAATCGGCGTTTTATGGGTTGCGCCCCATCATCGTCGGGTTAATTATCTATTCAGCGATCAAGTTTGCTATATCTAACGGAATTATAGGTTCCCTATCCTATCATTCACTTAGTCTTCTTTTCCTGTTTATGATGGCCTTCTATGCCTTGATGCGTCTTCGCATGCATCCTGCTGTTGTGATTGTCCTCTCTGGGCTTATTGGTGTAACCTTATACTCATAATTATCAGAAAAGGGTTCCGGAAACATTAGGAACCCTTTTTGCTATTATTCTTTCTACGGTAAATTCGACGGCTCTTACAGTAAACATTTTAATAATGAATATTTTCCAAATATTTTTGGAAAGGCTTCTCTGACTTCTGATCAGACACTTGAGAGAGTAAATGAATGCATATTTTATTTTATAGCTAGTGTACTGCCTCTAATTCTTAATCGAAACCAGTTTAAACCCTCAAAAAATGGTTTCCTATGGAAATCGGCAACTGTATTAAGAGAGAGTTTTATGGATTCGTATATTAATTATGTTGCAGATAATTTTGAGTAAAGGTACATGTGGTCGATTCCGCTTTTATTGAAGGTGGAATTATGCTGTGCTCAACGACTCTCGCTATGATGGATTGGGAGAACTACTTGGGTCTCCACGACAGTAAAGAGTCTAGCGATGTTCGCTAGACTCTTAATTAGGTATTGGAGTTGTTCTACTCCTTCTTCGGCAAATTCAACGTTGGAGTACGATCAAAGAAATTCCAAGGCTTGAGCAACGTGTAGACCCATTCTGTCGGCATCATTGGCCACTCTTCTGCTCGGGCGACATGGGTAGTGCCAGTAGACATCCAGAGAACGATGTCGGTGTTTTCAATAGATTGATTGTCCGCCGTAAACTGCTTGAGGCCAGTATCCGTCTTGCTGCGGTTAGAATATTTGCCTTCTGGGTATTTCTCATTTGGATCATAGGCGGTGACCCAGATCTGCTTGTCCATAAAGTTCACTCGTTTAAACAACCAATCGTCTTCGGTAAAGAGGGCTCCTTTCGCAATCGGATGCGTTCCTCCAGCAAAAGGGATCACCTGGTAGGAAACCGGGTTGCCGACTTTATTTCCTTTATTGGGGTTGCTGATCAGGCGAACGGTAGAAGGATCAAATTTCTGAATGGCTTCTTGCTCGGTTTGGACGGTCTTTTGCTCTGTAATCATGACACTCTTGCGAGGGCCACCTTCAGTATTCGGGACCGCTTTCGGATTGACCTCCATCAAAGAGTTATTCTCGCCATCGACATCCAGATCCAGGCGGAAATTATAGATATGCTGGTGGGTTGTCCCTACAATGTTGTGGTCAATCAAGGTTCCATAACGTGTGTCTTTCTCCGCTGTGTCGTCTTGCATCGTTCTTGTAACGACTCCTTTAACAGCTTCAATGCCTGAAGCTCCCGCGTTGATTTGGATATTTCCGTTCTGTGCGAATACCCAATCGATAATGTAGTCATAGTTGCCGATGGTACTGACCCAACGAACAACGAGCTCACGGCGCTCTCGGCTTTGGTTGTCTTCTGTAAAGGTAACTAGGTCCGCATGCTTATATTCAGGGCCAGCATAGCGTTCAAAGATGGCCATGGCATTCGGGATCGTATAGGGATTTCCTTCATTATCTGCTATCGTTGCATCGAGGAGAACGGCGTTCTCTGGTACGTCTGTCCCTTTTTCCAGGGAAGAAGACAAGCCGCCCATTCCATATTCTCCCGCATCCAGATAGGACTTAAAATACCAGCCGATATCAGGATCTCCATAAGGTACAATCATGCCGCCGAGATTTCCTTCATACATGATTTTTCGCTTGGTGCCTTCATCGGTATAAGTTAGTGTGGAAATCACCGGACCGACTCTGGAGTCTAATCGCAGATGAAAGTCCCAGTTCTGCCAGTTGATGGTATTGCCTGCAATTTGATAGTTTTTTCCCTCTGGCTCGGTGATATGTAGAGGTTTTACCGTCGCTTTGTTCGGATAGTCCCTTCCGTCAATAGCATTCAACTGCATAGGAACGGGAATGACTCCACTATCCTCAATTTTGATGACTTTCTTCGTTTCCAGATCGACCACAGCTACGAGATTTTCAATCGGATGAGCCCAGAAGTTTCCGTCGCGGGTATTTAGATAGGAGACGACCTTCAGCAATCTTGCATCATGCTCCAATTCATCTTCCCCGCCGAAATACCCGACGGTTAGTGGCGTAGCCACCACATCCTTGACATTTTGAATGCCTCGTTTTTTTAGTGCGGCAGCATACTCGGCACTTGCCTCAATGGCCTCCTGTGCAGCCACAAAGTCATCCATGATAATCATACCATGAACGCCTGAGATTTCTTTCCAAGCTATTAGCTGTTGGGTGGAAAGATCGACTTCCCCTTCAATGACGCTTCTTCCGTCCAACACAATAAATTCAGCTTTGCGGGTTAATGGCGATCTAGCCTCTGGATTCAGTGTCCAGGCCCAAACTTGATCTTTAGGAGGAGTCTTCACAGAAATCTCGGTAAAGCGGAGATGATCCTGCCACTTGCCAGACTTTTTGATCGTTTGTACCACGGCCTCGATTTCTTTGGGCGTCAATGGATTCAGTGGATGGTCTTGAGCTTGGATTTGCACGCTCTGATCTAACTGAGATTGAAACACATCATTCACGAAGTGATGGGATACATAGGCCGAACCTTGCTTGACGGTTACCGGTCCTTCAAGTGTCACTGGTTTCCCATTGACGAGGGCTTGATTGGAATTTGGCTTGACTTCCACTACAACCCCATCCTTGATAATGCGAATCGTCTTAGTGGCCGGATCCCATTGAACTTTTGCGCCAAAATCCTCAAGGGTTTTCCGCAATTCAACATAATCCGCTTCCCCGCCCCCATGTGCATTGGCTTGTTGGGACGGAGTCAATACAGGGAAAGTGAAAGCAAGCGCCATACTGAGTGCTAACGTGGCCCGGATCCATCTTTTCTTGTTCATGTGAATGTAAGCCTCCTTGGTAACTTAGTTTTCTAAGTTAACTGTACAACTTCCTATCCTCTCTGTATTGCACAAAGCGGAAATGGAACTATAGGCTTTCTAAAAAAAGTTTGGGGGAGAGAGATCCAAACTTTTTAAATTCACGGATGAAATGGGCCTGATCATAATAGCCGTTATCCCAAAGATTTTCTTTCCGTCGATGATGGAGCAAATCTTGAAGCGCATACTGAAATCTCGTAATTTGAGAAAATAATTTGGGTGGAAGTCCAACGTATTCCTCGAAGAGGAGCCGTAAATACCGAGAAGAGTAATTAACCTCTAATCCAAGATCCTTTATGCTAATGTTTCCTTTGGTTTCTGCAATTCGTTCTAATGCATATCGGATCAGGTGAGAAGGGGTTGGGGAAAAGATCCTTTCCCCTATTTCTCGAAGAAACAACTCTCTCTTGTCGGCAAAAGTTCCTTGATCGGCAATCTTTTCTATACAATAGAAATCAATTTTTGAAAAATCGTGGAGCGGTACGCGGTTACTGGTGAGTTCTTGGATAGAAAGGTTCGTGCGTTTCAAATGATGGGGAAAGAAACGAACGCCAAAATACTTCGTATTAGGCAAAAGATCCAGGGGGATTCGTTGGAGTACACTTCCGTATAGGTAAGCTTCCGGCTTTTGCGTGCAGCTAATGAGGATGTCAATACATCCATCGGGAATAGCGGTAATAGGTTTAGAGAAGGTTTCATCGGTTAGAAACTCATAACATAATAGAGGAACTCTACTATTGTCCGTTGCAAATTGCTCCCTTTGTTCCATATAAGTAGCAAAGCAGTTGAATTCGGGCTGTAAAGGCATATAACCATTCATCATGAACACACTCCTACGTAGAAAGCAAATATCATTTATAGTAGGGCTTAATAAAGATAAGTGGTTAAAGATTGGAAGATAATCTGACTAAAAAAAACCTATGACTTGGGGAGAAGGTATCGTTGGGGTATACTTGTTAAGTAATGTTATAATTATACCAAGTATGGAAGGATTTTGTAAGATGCTGCAACTCATTGCGATGGCCACGATGCTCATCGATCATATCGGATACATCTTTTTCCCTGATTCTCAGCTCTATCGAATTGTCGGTAGATTGGCTTTTCCCCTATACTGCTGGTTTTTGGTCCAGGGTTATCTTCATACGAGGAATCTGAAGAACTATATGTATCGTTTATTCGGACTAGCTTGTCTTTCACAAATTCCCTACAACTTGGCTTTTCAGCAAGTAGAGGAATTAAATGTGATCTTTACTCTTTTACTCTCCATCATCGCCTTATACATACTGGATCATGTTGAGGGTTACCGATTGAAATCCATCTTGCTTTTAGGTGTCATGAGTACAGCTATACTTGTGCCGATGGATTATGGGTTGTATGGGGTTGCTCTGGTGCTGATCTACCGATATCTTGATCAACGGAGACTAGTTCGTTATCACATGCTATTGAATCTGTTCTTCTTTGCCGCCTATGGCATAGGATATTGGATTCAGTTTTTTAGTATCTTTGCGACCATCCTGATTGGTTTACCCTATTCGTACCGCTTCATGCCAAGAATCAAGCCACTTTATAGAAGTTTTTATCCTCTTCACTTGGCGGTGTTGTTTGTTATATCGATGTGGTTGGGGAGATAGCAAATTTTGAATAGAAGCGGGCCACAGCTTTACAAAAAATAACCCTACTTCGTTCCGGATCAGGAATGAAGTAGGGTTATTCGCTTTTGTGGCTGGTAAAAGGTGAACTTAAATCCATTCCCATGTGCCATCTTCACGGATATAAAGAACTCTCTTCTCGATTTCTACATTTTCAATCAACTCTAGATATTGATCGTATTCGTTGTTCATGTTAAACATCTCCTTTTGTTTTTTTGTTATTCGTTTTTCCTGGGGAGGATGGTTCTATCATACAATCTAGTGAAAAAATTCACAATATAGTTGTTCAGTGTTTCACATTTTTGTCATTAATGTTTGAATATTTCTTGAACTTACTAGTCTTAAGAGTGTCATGGCTTCTGATTGGTGCGATCCGCTGTTAATTGCCCTGCATGTACATGCTGCTGTCAAGAAAGGCATATACCCTAACATGTATATTTCTGCCTTCGCCAACGAAGTTGCCGGTAACCGGGTTCAAATTGCTTGTAAACACACCTCAGTTGCCGGTAAAGGAGAGGAACTCGCCGGTAAAGAATGGAGGGTGGAGACCGGTCTCCATAGAAAAGTAATAATACTAAAAGAAAGTTTACCCAAGACATAACAATACCCCTTCGTTTCAAAGGGGTATTGTCTTCCAATCACCAACTTGCCGGTATCCATCTTAAAGTTGCTGGTTGACCCTTGGAAGTTGCCGGTGTAACCGTAAAAGTCGCCGGTACATGGGGCATTCTCGCTGGTAGCCTCAACAGGAGCTGCTTCTTCAGAATGATCCTCGATGTCTGGGGCAGTCGACCCGTTAAGTTTGCAATAAAGATCGGGCCATGAGAGCGATCCGCAGCTTTAGGACTTCGGTGGGATCTTTTAAGCTTTTTCCAAGGATCTCTTCACATTTATTCAGGCGGTAGGAAACGGTGTTTCGATGAATGTACAATTGTTTGGCAGTTTCGGTGATCAGGCAATGGTTCTCGAGATAGACAGCCAGCGTTTGAATCAGGTCTGCATCTTCTTTATCAGGTGAGTCTGCTAGTCCTTTCAGTGTATTGTCATAGAATTGCTTGAGATTTTTATGAGGGATCATTTGCAGCAGCTCTGTCAGCTCCTGCACCCGATAGGATTGGATGAAACGAGTTTTTTTCGATTGGTAACCAGATGCTAAAGCTTCCAAGGATTTCGCATAACACTGTGGAATGTGCATGAGCTGCTCGGCGTAATCGCCCACTCCAAACGAAAGGCTGACTTCTAATTCCTCATAGAGGTTTTGTTGGATCCTTCGCAAATGATGATGCCAAGCCTGCTCTTCACTTTCTTGCAAGGGAGCGCCGAGAATTAATAGGACAAAATGGGGTCCTTTGGTAAATAGAATATAGGGTTGCTTGATCCTCGTAAAAGCATCATCCAAATATTCATAGACCTGGTCCTTGAAAAGGCTAATGGCTTCCTCGCGATGAAGCAATTTTTTTCTGAAAATGACCGAGGTATCATCAATTTCAGCAACCATGCACTTGTAAGGCTGTTTTTTCAAAAGTCCATAGTGTTTCCCGCGATTCAAGATTTCATCTTCCGAGGAGATCTGTCCATCCAGAAAATCGGCAAAAAACTCATTTTTGATTCGTCTGGAGCTTTCCTCTAGGGCATACTGCTTCATAAATTCGAAGCGGATCACGTTTGTTGCTTGTTCTGCAGCCAACATGGAGAACGGATCCGTCAGCGTGACGCCAAGGATGACTAAAAACCCTTTTCGTTGTTGGTAGGTTTCGAAAGGGAGAATGGTGAGAGGCTCTCGATTCCCTAACAAGGAGAGATAAGAGATTCGGTCCGTATGAATGGAGCCAAGCAGTTGGGCAAGCGGTCTATCTTGGGTAAGGCCAATCGGGGCGTTAGCATGGACCCGCCCTCGGTGGTCAAGCAGCAGTACGGGATACTGGATCAATCGGTTCAGGTGGTAGATGACGCCTTGCATCCCCTTTCCTTCCATCACAATTTGGGAAAAGGTTTGATGAATTTCTAATGCATAACGCAATTCATCCGTCCTTTTTTCTAGAATATAGCCTAAGATCTGGGAGGTGAGCTCACCTAAAGGAGAATCAAGTGGAATTTCGATGATAGGAAACGCTAGTTCATTAGCCAATTGGAGGACGGAAAACGGAATTTCGGATATGAAGCGTTTGGTTTTAATCCCTAATCCGGCACATCCTTTTTCCGTCATTTGTTTCACCAGTTCGAGGAGGTGGTTAGGAGATTCTTTGATGGCAAATGCGGTGGTGAGTAATAATTCATTCGGCTTTAAGTAGTGAATAATATCGGGAGCGTCCATCATATTCACGCTTTCAACTCTTCTCGCTAGGCCGAGATGTCCTGCAGCGAGCTTAGCGTTTTTTAGAAGGGGCATTTGCATGACGTCCATCATTTTCATAGCAATCACCTCAATTGTCAATATGTTATGTAAATTAACCTATACATTGTATATCATGCACATTCTGTTCGTAAAGTTTTATTCAAGGGATACAATGACTTATCTGAAAAGATTCAATACAATAGACTTATCCGTTTTAGGTTAGAAAAATTAACATGAAAAGAGGAGGCGTGTGGATGAAGATAACAGATCTGCAGAATAGAATCGAGGAAATGGTTCAGTGGTTAGCTCAATTCGGCGCTGATCCGGAAGGCGGGGTAACACGCCTATTATATACATCATCTTGGGTGGAGGCACAACGAGCGCTTGAGTTAAAAATGAAAGAGATGGGTCTAAAGACGTGTTATGACGAGGTAGGTAACTTGTACGGAAGGCTGTTATCCGACCAATCCGCAGAAGGCTCCATCCTTACCGGTTCACACGTGGATACGGTGAAATGCGGAGGGAAATATGACGGAGCCTATGGGATTCTTGCGGGGATGCTGGCTCTACAATATCTAAAGGAAACCTATGGAGCGCCGAGCCGATCTCTTGAAGTGGTCTCCTTGTGTGAAGAGGAAGGCAGTCGCTTCCCCCTTACCTTTTGGGGATCTTCGAACATTACGGGTACGGCGCCTGTGGATAAATTAAACGAAGTAAAGGATAGCAGGGACATTCCTTTCATTACAGCCATGAAGGAAGCCGGCTTTGGGCTCGGCCACTATTGCTCCCCGCGCCGAGAAGATGTGGTGTCCTTTATTGAGCTTCATATTGAGCAAGGCGCTATCTTGGAGCGAAACCAGATGCCGATTGGAATCGTGGAGCAGATTGTCGGGCAAAAACGATATACGATTGAGTGTGTCGGAGAAGCGAACCATGCGGGAACGACGCCCATGGCCTGGAGAAAAGATGCGTTGCGGGGGGCTAGTGAGATGATCACCGCCATCCTCGAAGCTGCGGATCGAGTGGGGGCTCCATTGGTAGCCACTGTGGGAAAGATGACTGTGGAGCCCAATGTCTCCAACGTCATCCCGAATCGCACGGTGTTTTCCTTAGATATCCGCCATCCTCATGCGAAGGTGCTGGATGCTTTCGGTGAGGAAGCGATTTCCCTATGCCATAGCATAGGGGAGGCTCGGGAGTTGCGAATGAAGGTGGAAAAACATCTGGATGCTCTTCCGGTAGAAATGGATCCAGATTTGCTTCGGCGCGTGGAAGGGATCTGCCAAGATCAGTCTCTTCCTTATACCATCATGCCGAGCGGAGCGGGGCATGATGCACAAATGATGGCACGACATTACCCCACGTCGCTCATCTTTGTCCCTAGCCATAAAGGGATAAGTCACAACCCTGATGAATATACCTCAAAGGAGGATTTGGCAGCGGGTGTGAAGGTCTTGATTGAATTGCTATATCAGCTAGGCTACAAGAAGGAGACGGAGTAGATGAAATATAGAGACTTGAATCCCTCAACCCGAACCATTATGACGCCTGGTCCAGTAGAAGCTGAACCTCGGGTGTTGCGGGCGATGGCGACCCCGATACTGGGTCAGTTTGATCCTGAGTTTACGTATATTATGAATGAAACGATGGAGATGATTCGGGACTTGTTTCAAACTCAAAACCACTGGGCGTTTCCGATCGATGGAACCTCTCGAGCAGGGCTAGAGGCGGTATTAGGCAGTATGATTGAACCAGGAGACTCGGTCTTCATTCCGATTTATGGTCGTTTCGGGCATCTGCTTACGGAAATTGCAGTACGTTATGGGGCGGAAGTTTACAATATCGAAACCGATTGGGGCACCGTATTTGATCCGCAAGACGTTATCCGGGAAATTGATCGTGTGCGACCGAAAATTGTGGCCATGGTGCATGGGGAAACTTCAACAGGATGTATGCAGCCTCTCAAGGCGATCGGCAGGGCTTGCCGAGAACGTGATATTCTGTTCGTTGTGGACGCTGTAGCTACGGTTGGCGGTGTAGAGGTAAAAGCGGATGAATGGATGATTGACGCAGTCATCGGCGGAACGCAGAAATGCTTGTCTGTGCCCTCAGGCATGGCGCCGATTACGTTTAATTCCCGGGTGGAAAAGCTGCTTCTGCAACGGAAAAAGATTGAACAAGGCTTGGTGGAGCACGGCGCAAAAAGAGTGGAGCAGACTCGCATGATCCGAAGTAACTACTTTGATTTAAGCCAGCTGATGGATTATTGGGGTCCAGCACAGTTAAATCACCATACGGAAGCGACTTCCATGCTTTACGCCTTGAGGGAAGGCTTGCGCATTGTATTAGAAGAGGGATTAAGTCAACGTTTTGAGAGACATCAGTTAAACGCGACCGCTCTCGTCAAAGGAATTCAAGCGATGGGCCTCACATTGTACGGAAATCCAGCTTGTAAACTACCTGTGGTCACTTGCATATCCGTTCCAGAGGGCATCGACGGTGAATCGGTCCGTTCGATGCTACTAAATGACTTTGATATTGAAATTGCGAGTTCTTTTGGGCCTTTAAAAGGGAAAATCTGGCGTATCGGCACCATGGGATACAGCTGCCGGAAGAAAAATGTTCTCCATGTCCTTGGCGCGCTGGAAGCCGTTCTTTTGCGCCATGGGGCGGAGATTGAGGTAGGAAAGGCTGTGCAAGCGGCGCTGGATGTTTATTAGGCTTGCGCTTCGCTATCGGAGAAGGATCATAAAGTTTTCTAGTTGCTAGAAGGGAGAAAAAGATGGGGAATTCATATAAAGAACTGATCGTAGCAATGGTTCGCACCGGAATTTTGGGATTTGGCGGCGGGCCTTCTGTAATACCGTTGATCCGATACGAGGCGGTCGCTCGCTACAAGTGGATGGAGGACGAAGAATTCGGGGAGATTCTAGCCATTGCCAATGCCTTGCCAGGTCCGATTGCTACGAAAATGGCCGCTTATTTGGGCTATAAGCAAAAAGGCACCATGGGGGCCGTGATAGCTGTACTGGGTCATATCTTGCCTTCTAGCGTCGTGATGGTGGCGCTGTTAACTCTAGCGAATGTTCTCAGTTATTCAACGGTCGTAACAGGGATGATTGCGGCAGTCATGCCGGTCATTGCCGTAATGCTCGGTCAGATGGCCTATGAGTTTGCGGAAAAAGCAGTAAAAGGGTTAGGGATACTGGTGGGAGGACTTCTATTCGTTTTGTCCTTTCTTTTGCTTCAAGTGGTTACCCTTCATCCGGCTATTGTCATTATCATTTTTCTTGCCTATGGAGCGTTCCATTTTAGATTGAAGCACAAGCTTGAGGAAAGAAGGGAGAAAGGAAAGGGGATGTCAGCATGATCATAGGGCTCAGTTTATTTCTCGGATTCTTTCTGGCTAATGTATTTGGATACGGCGGGGGCCCGGCTTCCATTCCGTTAATGTATGAAGAAATTGTGAATCGGTACCATTGGCTGGACAACGCCCAATTCTCCAATATGCTGGCCGTTGGAAATGCGCTGCCCGGACCGATTGCCACCAAGATTGCAGCTTATGTAGGCTTTGAAGTGCTAGGTTGGTTGGGCTTCGTTATAGCCCTAGTTGCTACGGTTGTACCTTCAGCGCTGGCTTTGATTTTACTGTTAAAGGTCATTTCGCGACACCGGCAATCTCCTGTTGTCAAGGGAATGACGTTACTGGTTCAACCTGTCATTGCCGTCATGATGTTGATCTTAACCTGGCAATTTGCTGGGGACGCTATCGCTTCCATGGGATTATGGCAATCCCTTGGGATCGCGCTTTTGGCTTTTCTAGCTTTAACCAAGTGGAAGGTTCATCCGGCTTTTGTCATTGTTGCCGCCTTCGCCTACGGAGGTTTGATTTTTCCATTGATCAATTAGAAGAAAATCCATGTTGGAGGTGATCGTATGAAGGATTTGGACTTAGTCATTAAAGGAGGCCTTGTCGTTCTAGAGGGGGATGTGAAGCTCGTAGATATTGGGATCCGCAACGGGGTCATTGTTGATTTGGGTGAGCGTATCGATGGGGAGAACATCTTGGATGCCTCAGGTCTGACCATTATGCCGGGCATGATCGATATTCACGTTCACTTTAATGAGCCGAATCGCGAGGACTGGGAAGGCTTTGTGCATGGATCTCGCATGATGGCAGCCGGTGGCATTACAACCTATTTCGACATGCCGCTCAATGGTAATCCTCCGACCATCACGGTGACTAACTTGATTGAAAAGCAGGCCTTAGCGGATGGCCATTCCTATGTCGATTATGGTTTATGGGGCGGGCTTGTTCCAGGAAATGAAGAAGAGTTGGCTGGATTGACAGAACAAGGAGTAATTGGCTTTAAAGCCTTTATGTCCTCAGCTGGAACGGAGTTTGGGAGAGCGGATGAAAGGACGCTTTATCGAGGAATGAAGCAGATTGCCCAATTGAATAAGATCCTGGCCTTACATGCGGAGAGTGAATCAATCATTCAGGAATGGACGGAAGAAAAGCTTGCGAAAGGACAGGTAACGGTCCGAGACTACGTAGAATCTCGTCCGCCGTTGGCTGAAATGGAAGCTGTTCAACGGGCCTTGATATATGCAGAAGAAACGGGTTGTCCTCTTCACTTTGTGCATATTAGCCACCCGAAGTCAGTGGAACTCATTGAACGGGCGAGACAAAGAGGGGTAAATGTAACGCTAGAAACATGCCCTCACTATTTACTCTATACGAATGAGGACTTTGAACGCATCGGTCCCTCGGCCAAGTGCGCTCCACCGCTTCGGGACAAACAAGCTCAAGAAGGGTTATGGGAGAAGCTTGTTGCTGGGAAGATTGATATGATTTCTTCGGATCATTCTCCGTGCCCGGCATCAATGAAATTCAACGGAGACAACATGTTTCAGGCTTGGGGAGGGATCCTGGGAGGCCAGTTTTCCCTTGAGGCGATCGTTACCGAGGCGCATGTGAATCGGAAAATTTCCTTGCCGCAGATCTCCAAATGGTTATCCACGAATCCGGCCATTCGATTTGGCTTGTATCCTCGCAAGGGAGGGATTGCGCCAGGTTTTGACGCGGATCTCGCTCTACTCGACCTGAACCACGAGCGGCAGGTGCAAACCGAGGAGCTGTTATCCAAACACCCACACAGCCTGTATGTGGGACATCATCTGAAATGCGCGGTTCAAACCACGCTATCACGCGGTAAGGTGGTATACGACCGTCAGTCGGGAGTGCAAGGAGAATGCGGGGGAAAGTGGTTACGTTAAACCGGACCAAAACGATGGTGATTTAGGAGTCGTAGATCTAGGAGGATTCCCTTCTATTTCTGCGGCTTTTTTATTCGAAGCACTACGAATGTAGCATATTGATGCAACAATTGATGGCAGATACTACATTTATAGTTATTCATCCTGTGTCTTTTAGCGGTGTTTTCAATTGGTACAATATTTGCATATCTAGAAGAAAATGAAGAAGTTGGACAAGTTTTGATTCAGGCGATGGTATGGAGGATGAAATGGAGAAATTGTTTAAAGGTATAAATATTCCTAGAATGATTAAAATCAGACAGCGATTTGCAAGAGAAGCGCTCGCAGACATATCTAGAGCCATTAGGCAAGAACTCGACAGAGAAGAAATTATGGGAAGGATTAAACGTAATGATCGTGTTGCTATAGCAGTAGGCAGCAGGGGGATCGCCAACATGCCACAGATTGTAAAAGAAATTATGATGGCGATCAAAGAGCGAGGCGCCCACCCTTTTATCGTGCCAACAATGGGGAGTCATGGAGGAGCAACGGGTGAAGGACAGACAGAAGTGCTTGCGGAGCTTGGGATAACCGAAGAATCCACGGGTGCTCCTATTATTTCTAGTATGGAGGTGGTCCAGATTGGGGTTTCCGAGAACGGACTCCCTGTCCATATGGATAAAAATGCGTATACGGAAGCGGATGCGATTATTGTTACGGGGCGGATTAAGCCTCACACCTCTTTTAGGGCTCCCTATGAAAGCGGATTGGCCAAAATGATAGCTGTCGGGCTAGGTAAGCAAGTCGGGGCTGAAATCATCCATGCGGCAGGCGTGGAGAATATACCATTTAGAGTCGAGGAAATCGCAAGAGTGGCGATAGAGAAATCAAAGATCGCTTTTGCAGTAGGAATGATAGAAAACGCCTATGATGAAACCTTAAAAATCGTGGCCATACCCAGGGAGAGAATTATGGAAGAAGAACCTGGTCTGCTAGATGAAGCAAAGCTACTCATGCCAAGTATTAGGTTTGATAAATGCGATGTGCTTATTGTGGATGAGATGGGGAAGAACATTTCAGGCAGCGGGATGGATCCGAATATCATTAGAAGGAATTACTCCGGGTCCCTCACGTACCATCCGCTAGCCCAACGAATAGCTGTTTTAGACCTTACGAGAGAATCGCATGGCAATGCTAACGGGATGACCAATGCTGACACCTGCTCAAGAAGATTTTTTGATAAAATTCAATTTGAGTCCACGTATCCGAATCCTTTGACGAATAGGCTTGCCCAGAGCGTAAAGATACCTATGGTCATGGAAAACGACAGTTTGGCTATCCGAGCAGCCATGAAAACCTGTTTTGACGTAGATTATAGCCAAATGAGAATCATTCGGATCAAAAATACGCTGGAGCTTGAGCACATGCTCATTTCGGAATGCTTGCTTGAGGAAGCTAAGGCAAATCCCAATATCGAAATCCTAGGTGATCCGGAGTATATGAGGTTTAACGAAGACGGAAATTTATTTTAAGATATGGAGCTGGAAATGAGCAGTTGCGTTTAGGCAGCTGCTCGTTTTTTCGGTAACGACTTGAAAGAAAAAAACACTAGGATCTGCCATTTTTGCAGTTCCTAGTGGTCTTCTTTGTCTTTAGGTCACTGGAGCGGGATTGAACAGAGTCAGAGCATTGTGCAGTCCCCAGTGCTCTGCCCAGGTTTGTTTGCGGCCGCTTGCTACGTCTAGGATAAAGTGGAATAGCTCCCAGCCTACTTCTTCAATTGTGGCTTCTCCGGTTGCAATCCGTCCAGCATTGATATCGATCAGATCCTGCCATTGATCGGCGAGTGAATTGCGGGTCGATACTTTAATGACTGGGGCAGCGGCTAACCCGTAAGGCGTTCCGCGTCCGGTTGTAAATACTTGCAAGTGCATGCCGGAAGCGAGCTGCAAGGTTCCGCAGACAAAGTCACTTGCAGGGGTAGCAGCAAAAATAAGTCCTTTTTTCGTTGCTTTTTCTCCGGGCGCCAATACATCGACGATCGGGCTGCTGCCAGACTTAACAATGGAACCCAGCGCTTTTTCTACAACATTGGACAATCCGCCTTTTTTGTTTCCAGGCGAAGGGTTCGCACTTCGGTCTGCTTCTCCTCTTTGCAGGTAGTTATCATACCATTTCATTTCTTGGATTAAGGCGCGTCCAACCTCTTCGTTTACAACTCTAGGTGTCAGAAGGTGAACTGCATCTCGTACCTCGGTCACTTCCGAGAATAATACAGTTGCCCCTGCGCGTACGAGGAGGTCGGCGGCATAGCCCACGGCTGGATTGGCCGTTACCCCGGAGAAGGCGTCGCTTCCACCGCATTGCATGCCGATAACCAAATCGGAAACCGGACAGGTTTCTCGTTTTCTGGCATTAAGCTTAATCAAACGTTCTTCTGCCATTTCCATAATAGATTGAATCATATTGGAAAACCCTTGTTGATCTTGAAGGGAAATGATGCTGTTATCGTTCCCGTTTTCTACCAAGCGGCTTGGAACAAGCTTTTCGCAGCCTAAGCCTACCACCATGACTTCCCCTCCGAAATTCGGATGTGTTGCCATATTTTGAATGGTCCGGATGGGGATGATGGCTTCAGGAGCGTTAATCGCGACCCCACATCCGTAGGTATGGTTTAAAGCAACGACATCATGAACTTCTGGATATTTGGGGAGAAGCTCTTGTTTGATTCGTTTAACCGCAAAGTCAAGCACGCCGGCAACACATTGAACGCTGGTTGTGATTCCGAGAATATTTTTGATGCCTGCAGTTCCGTTTGAATTTCTATACCCTTCAAAGGTATAGCCTTCTAGAGGTGGCAGGGGTTCAGGGATGCGATTGGCCAACGGGAGTTCATCTAGCTTCGGAGGCTCGGGAAGGGTTAGCATGGTTTCCTCTACCCAAGTGCCTTGAGCGATCGGTTGATTGGCGTGTCCGATGATCTCACCATAACGGATGATTGGATCTCCTTCGCTGAAGCTTTTTAAAGCAACTTTATGGCCTTGAGGGACTTTTCCTTTGAGTTCAAGTCCACAAGGAAAGACGGTTCCTTCAGGTAGCCCTCCGGTATTGACGATAATGGCAACGTTGTCTTTTTCATGAAGCTTGATATAAAGTGGCGTTTCATTTTGAACGATATTCATAATCGATTCTCCTTTATGATGTTTAGCAAATTCAGGTGTCCTATACTCATGCAAGCATCATGCCAAAGGTTTAGGGTGAGTTAGAATAGGGGGATGGGAGGACAGTTGTAGCAGTTTTGCTACAACTGTTGTTTTGGGCAGTGCAACAACTGTGGTACAATGAAGCAATCATGAACCAGGGAGGGGCAACGCCCAATGTCACGAATCGTTTTTATTGCACCAGACAAACCCCTGTTTCTACAGGGGAAGAAAATCATCGAGGAACTAGGGCTCACTCAGAAAGTAGAAATCTATCTTGCTCGGTTGAAAAGGGCGGTGAGATTGGCCCGTGCCCTGCAGCATGCCGATGTGGATGTTATTGTCAGCAGGGGAGGAACTGCCCGGTTAATTATGGAATCGAACGTCCTAATCCCCATTGTAGAGATTCCGATTACGGGTCAGGACCTTGCTCAATCTTTTTATGAAGCGAAGAAAGTGGCAACCTTGGAAAATCCGAGAGTGGCGATTCTAGCCTTTAAAAATATGGCCTATGATATTGAGGTGCTCTCTGATATCTTAGGGATCAAGCTCTCCATTCTTCCGTTAGAACGAACGGAAGATATTCCTTCGAAGCTGGAGGGATTGTCGATTCGGGACGTTGATGTGGTTATCGGGGGAACAAAAACAGTTTCCGTAGCCAAGCAGAAAGGTTTTCTTTCCCTTCCCGTGCGTTCAGGGGACTTTTCTATCCGAACCGCTTTTCTTGAAGCGGAGAAGATTGCTTTAGGACGAAAAATTGAAAAAGAGCGTGCACAGGAATTTAAAGTGCTTGTTGATTATTCCATCCAAGGCATTATCAGTACTGATCGTCAGAAAGTAGTTAGAGTCTTTAATCCGACTGCCGAGCGGCTGCTGAATCTGGATGCAAAGGACATCATCGGCAAAAAGCTGGAATCAAGCTTAAGTTTTATAGAGATAGAAGCTTGTTTAAGTGAAGGAAAGGAAAGCTTCGGTCAAATTGCAAACACAGGCAATGGCTGGATTATGTTGAATGTGGCGCCCATTATCGTAGACGAAGCCATCTTAGGAGCCATTATCACCTTTCAGGATATTACCCGGATCCAGGAGATGGAGATGAAAATACGCAATGAGGTGATGGCTAAAAAATTAATGGCTAGATATCGTTTTGAAGATATCGTAGGGGTATCTCAGGAAATCACCGAAACTAAAAGAATTGCCCGAGAAATCGCCCAGGTGGATGCTACGGTCCTCATAACAGGAGAGTCGGGAACGGGTAAGGAGCTGTTTGCCCAAAGTATTCATAACGAGAGTCCTAGGCGGAATGGGCCTTTCATCGCCATCAATTGTGCCGCTTTGCCGCCGAACCTGCTCGAGAGTGAACTGTTCGGCTATGTGGAAGGCGCTTTTACGGGGGCGACGAAGAAAGGGAAGGCTGGCGTCTTTGAGATGGCTCATCGGGGGACGATTTTTTTGGACGAGATCTCAGAGATGGATAAATACGGACAAAGCCGCCTTCTGCGCGTACTCCAGGAGAAACAGGTCATGCGGCTCGGCGACGATAAGTATATTCCTGTCGATGTGAGAATTCTAGCCGCCACAAATCAGGAGTTACCGACTCTTGTCAGGGAGGGACAGTTCAGGCAGGATCTGTATTACCGGTTGAAGGTATTGACCGTCGATATTCCGCCTTTGCGTAATCGACACGGAGATGTAGGATGTTTAGCGAAGCGTTTCCTCGAATACTATAATGAAATCCATGGCAGGCAAGTGGAAATCACAGATGAAGCTCTGAATCGGTTAGCTCAACATGATTGGCCGGGGAATGTTCGGGAACTGGTGCATTTTATCGAGAGGCTGGTTGTAATTGCCGGAACCAAGAGGTTAGATGAACAGGATATCGAGAAATACCTCGATGTGTCGGAGATTCCGAAGGGCACCAGGGATGCCTCATGGACGACGACGGAAGAAGGAAGGATCCGTTCAGCTTTGCAGCAATGCAACGCCAATATTACGCGGACAGCTCAACAACTGGGGATGGATCGCAGTACTCTTTATCGGAAATTAAAGATGTATAAGATTGAAGTCAAGAAGAATTACTAAGTATAAACCCTTACATCATCATGTAGGGGTTTATTTTATTAAAAAGTATTAATTGACATATTATTATATTTGTCTTACAATATTAACATCTTATGAAAGCGATACCAAGAGAAAAACAATCATTAGGGAGGGTTATGAAATGAAAAAAGTTTTTAAAGGCATGCTTTTATCTTCTTTGGCACTTATGTTATCCGTTGCTGTAGGGTGTTCCAGCCAACAAAGCTCGCAGTCAGCACCAGCAGATCAGCCGAAGGCAGAGGAAAAGGCATCTTATCCGACTAAACCGATTGAGGTCGTTGTTCCTGCTGGCGCAGGTGGAGATACGGACCGTAATACGCGTGTTATCGCAAAATACTTAGAGAAAGAGTTAGGACAACCTGTTGTTGTGACGAACGTAGGGGGAGCAGGTGGAAGCACAGGGACAAAGAAGGTGCTCGATGCTAACGCTGACGGCTACACCGTTCTTTCCTTCCATAACTCCATGCTGTTAAATAAGATCATGGGACTTGTTGATTTCTCATACCCAGATATGGAGCTTGCCGGGATTGGGATTTCTGACCTTGGCAATACCTTCATGGTAAACAGCAATTCTCAATTTAAGGATTTGCAGAGCCTTATTGAATACGCTAAAGCCAATCCAAAAAAGGTTTCCATCGCAACGGAAGTGGGTGGCTTTACTCACTTGCAGCTATTGGCCCTACAACAAGCAACGGGAACTGAATTTAACATCGTAGACATCGGTGGAGCGGCTGAAAAGTTAACGGCATTGCTTGGCGGACAAATTGACATCAATCCAACCGCTATCGGACTCGTGAAGAGCTATATTGATTCCGGTGAGTTAAGAAGCTTAGGTGTCATGGCTGACGGAAGAATTTCTTCTATGCCAGATGTACCAACCTTCAAAGAGCAGGGTGTAGATATTGTGTTTGACAAGTTCTTCTTCTGGGGATTCCCGAAGGGTACTCCACAAGACGTGGTTGACACTTTCTCTGCCGCTCTAGAAAAAGTAGTAAACAATGAAGAGTTGAAGAAAGAGCTGGATGGATTCGTGGTCACGCCAGTATTTATGAACGGAGCAGATGCTGTGAAGCATATGACTGACGCTGAAGCTTACTATAAGCAATTGTTAGGAAAGTAAGGTAAAAGATGGAGGGTGTCCTTTTGGGACACCTTTTTTTATTCTTGCAAGTATTTGGATTAATTTCAATTGACATACATTACTATTTGTCTTACAATAAACTGGAAGTTGGCGTCCGCCTCAAGTCATGTCTTGACAAGTATTTGAAAGCCTCTTACCATTGAGTTACTGATATATCGCGATTCTCAAAATAAAAAGAGAAAATAGGGAGAGGAACATGAAAGTTTATTTAATTTTGGGGATGTGCGGAATTTTCCTCGTAAATTATTTTCTGCAATGGTACTGGCTGAACTATCTCGTAGTCGTTATGGTGTTTATTGCTTTCGCAGGGAGTGCCTTGATGGCTAGAGGGTTTCCACGTATCCTTGGGCTGGGCATGATGGCAATGGGAATTTATCTGGAATTCCACAAGGGCAACGGTCTAGAAGGAATCAGTCAAGGCATTATGCTCGTCCTTCCTTTATTATGCCTGATTGTGTTGGCTCCATTAATTGCTCTACCCTTACGGGTAGGTGGATATTTTACAGCCATTGATACTTTGCTCCGTAATCTATTACACCACCCCAAAAGATTCTTTGCAGGAATAACGGGGACCATGTTCGTACTGACACCTGTACTTAATTTAGGCTCAGTAAGAATCATTAATGAATTTCTCAAGGACCTTAAGCTTCCTTCGGCCGTATCCGCGAAGAGCTATTTAGTAGGTTTTTCAAGCTCTCCCATGTGGTCGCCGTACTTTGCTTCCGTTTCCATTGTGCTCTACTATTTGAACATCCCTGTTGGAGATTATATCTTGTATGGCTTCTGTTTTTCGTTAATTTCCTTAGTCATTGGAAATGTCCTATTCGCCGTGTGGGAGAAGAATCACCCCCTCGTTACAGAAGGGATGGTACAGGAAGTACCGCTTCAAGAGAAGCAACGCAAACAGTTGATACAATTAGTTGCGTTTGTTTTTATTCTGATGAGTGGATCCTTACTGATTGAGTTCGTAACGCATTGGTCTATGCTTGTGATCGTAAGTCTCATTTCTATTGTTTTTCCTTTTTTGTGGTCCTTGTTATTTAAGGGCTGGGATCGAATTGAACCTCAGTTAAAAAGTTATCGAAACGAAACCGTCCCGATGATGAATAATGAAATCATGCTTTTTACGAGTGCGGGTCTATTAGGCCATGCCGTACAAGGTACCCAGTTTGCTAATGGGATCAGTCAATTCCTAACGAATACGGCTCACCACTCCTTTTTCCTTTTTGCCTTTGCAGTCATGATGATTATCTTAGTCTTTACTTATATTGGATTACACCAGTTGGCTGTGATCTCGGCGCTAGCCATGCAATTAAATGCTCAAGAACTGGGGATTAGCAATTTATCCTTAGCTATGCTGCTGCTACTGGCCTGGTCTACCTCTACTGCCTTAAGTCCCTATTCAGGTCTCAACTTGATGGTCAGTAGGATTGCTGGCATATCGGGGGTCCAAGTTGGATTGCGTTCTAACGGAGTACACTTGTCTATCGTTGCCATAGTGGGTATCGTCATCATAGCTTTGATCAAATAGAATACAGCCGAAGCGAGCTTTCGCTTCGGTTGTTTTTTTTTGCTTGTCTAAGCGTAAAATAAAATATTCTTACATATTAAAATTATTAATTGACTTATAAGTGTATTTGTCTTACAATTAAAAATGTAAAATTCAACATTACAACTAACTAGAGGTGAGCGGCATGGAGGAAGTCACACTTAAAGAAATTAGCCTCAAATCCATCAAGCGTGAGACGCTCTCTCAGCAGGTTATTGATCAGATCATTGAACTCCTTTTGGATGGGAAGTTAAAGCCAGGCGATAAGCTTCCGACGGAAGCGGAATTGACGGAGTGGTTTAGTGTAAGCAGACCTGTGCTTAGAGAAGCTTTGAGTTCTTTAGAAACGATGGGGATTATTAATAGGAAAACAAGAGAAGGAACTTTCTTCTGTAACAAAATTGGCAGTGAACCTTTTTCTATTATGTTAGCGATTTCAACCGGCAATATGCAGTCTATTATAGAGGGTAGGATGGCTCTTGAATTAGGGCTGGTGACGATGGCTGCATTAAAGATAACGGAAGATCAACTGACTGCACTTGAGGATGCTTTACAAAGAATGGCAGAAAGTCCCGAGGCCTACCATTCGGCGGACCGAGAGTTTCATAAGACGATCGCTTACAGTGCAAATAACCCAGCGCTTGATGGGTTGATTGAGCCTTTGTTGCAGCTATTTGATCGAACTTTGAAGCAAATTCCTTCTTTTCAGCGCAATCATGAATTAACCATACAGCAACATCATGAAATCTTGAAGGCGTTAAAGAATCGAGATCCTATTGCTGCCTATAGAAGCATGTATGAACATTTAAATTTTGTTCGAGTCAAGGTTCTAAACGAGCTGCTAGAGCAGCAGGCCAACTAGCAGCTTACTTATAAAAGGGATTTGAAAACGATTAAATTGAGTGAGGTGAAGAAGTGTGATACGTAATGGAGATGTTTATTCTGGAATTTTCTTTATCGCCTATGCGATCGTATTATTTATTGCCACCTTTAGTATTAGACAACTAGATGTGGCTACGATTGGTTCCGATTTTGTTCCGCGCCTTGTACTAGGAGGCATGTTCGTTTTAAGCGCGATCTTGGTTGTGCAGGGCCTGAGAAAAAGAAAGGCAGTAGAAGAAAATAGTACAACTGAAACGAAGCAGGAAGAAAAAGTTAATTATAAGTCAGTTCTTTCAACGATATCTTTGATGATTGTATATGTCGCTTTAATTGACTTGTTAGGATTTTTGATCTCTACAGTCGTATACTTAGTGCTTCAATTTATTTTATTGACAGACCGTTCGCATTGGAAGATTCCCATGTATGTGGTTATTGCGATTGTAACATCAGGTCTGATTTATTACATCTTTAGAATGGTTCTTCACGTGATGTTGCCAACAGGAATTTTGGGTTAGAAAGGAGTGAACGTGAATGTCTGATATGATGCTAGCCGGTTTTTCTATGATTTTCGATTTATCAACGATTATTCTCATCGTTGTTGGGGTGTTCTTGGGTCTGATCTTTGGTTCCATCCCTGGACTAACCGCAACAATGGCGATTGCGATCTGTTTGCCGATCACGTATGGGATGCCTACGAGCGAGGGGATGGCCTTGTTGATGGGTCTCTATATTGGAGGGGTATCAGGGGGATTGATTCCTGCCATCCTTATGAAATTACCAGGAACACCATCATCGATTGCCACTACGTTTGATGGATATCCCATGGCTCAAAAGGGCCAAGCGGGGCAAGCGTTTTCTTGGGCTATTATTTCCTCCTTCATTGGTGGTTTGCTAGCTATTATTGTGTTGATTATGATTTCGCCGCCACTGGCAAAGTTTGCGATCAAGTTTGGGCCGTTTGAATATTTCGCCATTGCTATCTTTTCCTTAACCCTCATTTCCAGTTTATCTGGGGATTCAATCATCAAAGGAGTCATTAGCGGTCTGTTAGGGATTACCTTAGCTATGGTCGGTTCCGCACCGATCGATGCGTTTCCTCGCTTTACCTTTGGAATGAGTTCACTAGATGCAGGATTCAACTTGCTTCCGGCTTTGATTGGTCTGTTTGCCGTATCGGAGATTCTGATTATGGCTGAATCAAAGTATAAAGGAAGTACGACAAAGATCAGTTATAAAATGAAAGGAATTGGCATCTCCATTAAAGATTTTTTCGGCCAGACTTGGAATTTGATTAGATCTTCCTTCATTGGAATCGCTATCGGAATTCTACCAGGAATCGGCGGTGGAACAGCCAACCTCATTTCTTATATTGCTGCGAAAAACCAATCCAAGACCCCTGAGAAGTTTGGTAAAGGGGTGCCGGACGGGATTGTCGCTTCGGAATCATCCAATAATGCGGCAATCGGGGGAGCACTAGTCCCTTTGATTTCGCTAGGGATTCCAGGAGATACCGTAACCGCGATGCTTTTGGGAGGACTGGTTCTTCATGGATTGCAGCCGGGTCCACTTCTGCTAAAAAACAATGGAGATATTGTCTACGCGATCTTTGCAGCACTTCTGATTGCTAATGTTGTGATGATGATTATGATGTTCTCGGGAATGAGAGCTTTTGTCAGACTACTCAGCATTCCACAAAATATCCTGTTGCCTATTATTATGGCCCTCTGTGTGGTGGGTGCCTATGGCGTAAACAGCCGTTTGTTTGATGTAGGTGCATTGTTGTTCTTTGGTATTCTGGGTTATGTGTTGCTGAAGTTTAAGTTCCCATTAACACCGATTATTCTCGGCTTTATCTTGGGGCCCATTGCAGAAACCAGTCTTCGTAGAGGTCTTATGCTTTCCCAGGGAGATTTCACCCCGTTCCTAACCAAGCCCATTGCAGCGTTTTTCCTAGCTGCTGCTGCCCTGTCCGTTGGACTGAAGATCTGGCAGGGGATGAAAAAGAAGTCTAGCCAATCCGTAGAGTTGTAGAACGTAATCTTTGTTTTTAATAGAGTTCTTTCTATTAAAATATACAAAAAAACATACACATTATTGGGAGGGTTAATTCAATGAAAAAAGTCTTCAAAGGAATGCTTTTATCTTCTTTGGCACTTATGTTATCTGTGGCTGTCGGTTGTTCTAGCCAGCAAAATACATCTTCTCCAACTGCTGAGCAGCCTAAAGCTGAAGAGAAGTCTGCTTACCCTACAAAACCTATTGAAGTCGTTGTTCCTGCTGGTGCAGGTGGAGATACGGACCGCAACACCCGTGTTATTGCCAAATATCTTGAAAAAGAACTCGGACAGCCTGTGGTGGTAACGAACGTCGGCGGAGCTGGCGGTAGCACAGGGACAAAGAAGGTGCTAGATGCTAATGCTGATGGGTACACCGTTCTTTCCTTCCATAACTCTATGCTGCTGAATAAGATCATGGGATTAGTCGATTTCTCTTACCCAGAAATGGAACTTGCCGGTATCGGAATTTCTGACCTTGGCAACACCTTCATGGTAAATAGCAATTCCCAATTTACGGATTTACCAAGCCTGATTGAGTATGCGAAAGCCAATCCAAAGAAGGTTTCTATTGCAACGGAGGTGGGCGGATTTACTCACCTGCAACTATTGGCCCTTCAACAAGCAACAGGAACCGAATTTAACATTGTAGACGTTGGTGGTGCGGCTGAAAAGTTAACGGCATTGCTTGGCGGACAAATTGATATCAATCCAACGGCAATTGGACTAGTGAAAAGCTATATTGATTCCGGTGAATTAAGAAGCTTGGGTGTCATGGCTGACGAAAGAATTTCTTCTATGCCAGATGTACCAACGTTTAAAGAGCAAGGCGTAGATATCGTTTTTGATAAGTTCTTCTTCTGGGGATTCCCGAAAGGTACTCCGCAAGAGGTCGTGAGCACTTTCTCCGCTGCTCTTGAGAAAGTGGTAAACAACGAAGAATTAAAGAAAGAGCTTGATGGTTTTGTTGTAACTCCTGTTTATATGAACGGTGAGGAAGCTGTGAAGCATATGACTGAAGCAGAAGCCTACTACAAGCAATTGCTTGGTAAGTAATATTTCTATATAGCCGTCATGAAATCCGCCCACAAAAGTTGTTTTTTTGTGGGCGGAATACTTTTCAAAGAAAAGAAGTTTTTTCTCAAATTAAGAATTGACATACTTTTTTATTTGTCTTACAATTAGACATATAAACAATACGATAAACTGAAAAGTGAAAGGGGATTAATCACATGTCGAACAAAAAAGTACCTACAGGAATTATGGGTTTCCCAGTAACACCATTTGATCAAAGCGGGAAAGTAGACTTTAAAGGATTAGAAGCTAATATTCAATTCCTGTTAGATGAAGGATTAGGATCGATTTTTGTAGCTTGTGGGGCAGGAGAGTTTCATGCGTTAAACCAGCAAGAATACAGAGATATCGTAAAAGCATCTGTAGCACAGGTGAATGGTAGAGTTCCTTTGTACACAGGAGTAGGCGGCAATATCGAGCATGCTCTAGATTGCGCTCGAATCTCTGAAGAACTTGGTGCAGATGGATACCTAATCTTGCCTCCATACCTTATTGAGCCTGAGCAAGAAGGATTGTATGACTACCTAAGCACTATCATTGGAAGCACAAGCTTGAATGCGATTGTGTACAACCGTGACAATTGTGTGCTGTCACTCGAAACGGTGAAAAAATTAGTAGAGTATCCTCAATTGGTAGGTTTGAAAGATGGTTTAGGCAACATGGAGCTAAACCTGGAGATTACAGAAACCATCGGCGATCGTTTGATCTACTTGAATGGTATGCCAATGGCAGAGGTTACAATGCCAGCTTATACGAACATTGGTTTTGACTCTTACTCCTCTGCGATCTCAAACTACATTCCGCATATCTCGGCTATGTTCTTTGATGCACTAAAGAAGGGCGACAGAAAGCTTGTAAATGACTTGTATCAGGATGTAATCTTGCCAATTAACCGCATTCGTAGATCCAGAAAAGGTTACGCAGTATCCTTGATCAAAGCAGGAATGCAAATCGTGGGATTGCCGGTAAGCGGTAAGGTACGTGCACCTATTACCCCAGTTGAGCCAGCACACTACGAGCAGCTTGAAGCGATCCTAAAGGTAGCGTTGGAAAAATATCCGAAGCAAAAAAAGGCGGCAACACTTTAGTATAGAAGGGATGATGAATTAAGATGGCTACATTAACACAGGTACAAACCTACCTTAACTATATAAATGGACAATGGGTTGCTTCTTCTACAGGAGAAGTTGAAGGAAGCATCAACCCAGCCAATAAAGGCGAGATTGTTGGATATATTCAAAAGTCTTCTGCTGAGGATTTGAATCAAGCCGTTGCTGCTGCCAAGCAGGCCCAGAAGCAATGGAGAAAGCTTGCAGGAAGCGTTCGAGGAGACTATTTGCGTAAAGCGGCAGATATTCTAGAAAGCAGAATTGATGAGATTGCAGAAACAGCAACCAAGGAAATGGGAAAAACCTTCCCAGAAGCCAAGGGTGAAACTGCTCGCGGCGTGGCCATCCTTCGTTATTATGCAGGAGAAGGCATGAGATCTATTGGGGATGTGATTCCGTCCACTGATGCGGATGCCTTAATGTTTACAACTCGTGTACCATTAGGCGTAGTTGGGGTAATTACTCCTTGGAACTTCCCTGTAGCGATTCCAATCTGGAAGATGGCTCCTGCTTTAGTTTATGGAAATACAGTCGTAATTAAACCAGCTTCTGAAACAGCGGTAACATGTGCGAAGGTGATCGAGTGCTTAACCGAAGCAGGTTTCCCTGCTGGGGTTATCAATTTGATTACCGGTGCAGGTTCTGTAATTGGCCAAGGAATTGCTGACCATCCAGATGTGAACGGAATTACATTTACGGGTTCCAACGGAGTTGGAAAGCGTATCGGTCAAGCGGCTCTTGCTCGCGGTGCCAAGTACCAGTTGGAAATGGGCGGAAAAAACCCTGTTATCGTAGCTAAGGATGCCGATTTGGATCTAGCAGTAGAAGCCACGATCAGCGGCGGATTGCGCTCTACAGGGCAAAAGTGTACAGCAACTAGCCGAGTTATCGTTCAAAGTGAAGTATACGATACATTTAAGGCGAAGCTGTTGGAAAAGGTAAAGGAAATTACCGTTGGAGATGGTATGAAATCCGGTATTTGGATGGGACCTTGCGCCAGCGAAAATCAATTCAAGACCGTTCAGCACTATATCAACAAGGGTGTTGAAGAAGGGGCTACCTTACTCTTCGGAGGAAAGCAACCGGAAGCGGCTGAGCTTGCTCAAGGGTTTTACGTGGAGCCGACAATCTTTGATGGAGTGACCACAGATATGGTCATTGCTCAAGAAGAAATCTTTGGACCTGTTCTTGCACTGATGAAGGTAGAGACCATGGAAGAAGCTTTAGAGTTGGCTAACGACGTGGAATTTGGATTAAGTGCTTCCATCTTCACGACAAACATTAGCAATATGTTAGCCTTCATTAATGAAATGGATGCAGGACTTGTTCGGATCAATGCGGAAAGTGCAGGCGTAGAGCTGCAAGCACCATTTGGCGGAATGAAGCAATCTAGCTCCCATTCCCGTGAACAGGGCCGTGCGGCAATGGATTTCTTTACATCAATAAAAACTGTGTTTGTAAAATAGTTTTTTATAAGATAAGGAGTTATGCTTTGCAAAGCATAGCTCCTTCCCCATAGAGAGGAGCGAGACCATGAGTCAAGAAGCCGTTTTAAATCAAGTTTCTACAACGAGTACACCCATCATTACAGACCTTAAAGTAGTACCAGTAGCTGGATACGATAGCATGCTTTTTAACTTGAGCGGTGCCCATGCGCCTTATTTTACGCGCAACATCGTGATTTTAAAGGACAATGCGGGGAATACAGGGGTAGGCGAGGTGCCAGGCGGAGAACGCATCCGTCAAACGCTAGAAGATGCAAAAGCATTAGTTGTCGGCCAATCGATTGGCCGATTCAATAACATCTTAAATAGCGTTCGCAGACAATTTGCTGATCGCGATGCAGGTGGACGAGGACTACAGACCTTTGATTTGCGCATTACGATCCATGCGGTAACCGCCCTTGAGGCAGCCCTGTTAGACCTTGTAGGAAAGTATTTGGGTGTACCCGTTGCAGCCTTGCTTGGAGAAGGACAACAGCGTGATGCGGTGGAAATGCTAGGTTATCTATTCTACATTGGAGATCGCAAGAAGACGGATCTTGCTTACCGAAGTGAACTCGATGCTGACAACGAATGGTTCCGTGTGCGAAATGAAGAAGCCTTGACGCCTGAAGCGGTTGTTCGTTTGGCTGAAGCCGCACGTGAACGCTATGGATTTAATGATTTTAAACTAAAAGGCGGCGTGTTGCGCGGGGAAGAAGAGATCGAGGCGGTAACGGCTCTAGCTGAGCGATTCCCTGATGCACGCATTACCTTAGACCCTAATGGTGGATGGCTGTTAGAGGATGCGATTCGACTTTGCCGCGATAAGCACCATGTGTTAGCTTATGCCGAAGATCCTTGTGGAGCGGAAAAAGGCTTTTCTGCTCGTGAAGTGATGGCTGAGTTCCGCCGTGCCACAGGTCTTAAAACTGCAACAAACATGATTGCGACTGATTGGCGTGAAATGGGTCATTCTATTCAGCTTCAATCCGTCGACATTCCACTTGCTGACCCTCATTTCTGGACGATGCAGGGATCTGTTCGCGTGGCTCAGATGTGTCATGAGTGGGGATTAACGTGGGGATCTCACTCCAACAACCACTTTGACATTTCCTTGGCGATGTTCACGCATGTAGCGGCAGCGGCTCCTGGAAAAATCACAGCGATTGATACGCACTGGATCTGGCAGGATGGCCAGCGCTTAACGAAAGATCCGTTGAAAATCGTTGGCGGAATGGTTGCTGTTCCGGATAAGCCAGGCCTTGGCGTGGAATTGGATATGGAAGAACTAGAGAAAGCTCATCAGCTGTACCTCAAAGAAGGATTAGGAGCTCGCGATGACGCCATTGCGATGCAATACTACATCCCGGGTTGGAAATTTGATAACAAGCGTCCTTGCTTAGTGCGCTAATGAAAAGGGTGTCCCTGGGGACACCCTTTTCATTTACACGTACTGTAGTTTTTGTCCTAATTGATGAATATAGATGAACGAGTCATAAACCATCTCTTCCGTAACCGGAAACGGGAGGCGGTGGATCGACGACCCGGGTAAGCAGGTTTTGGCTGCTGCTTGGCGAAGCGGATCCTCATCTATGCTCTTCATTCCTAGATCAAAGAGGCTAACGGGCAGGTTAATTTTTTGATAAAATTGGATGAGCTCCGTAAGTTCCTCATCGGATTTGCCTTCTAGTTTTAATTGACAGAGGAGTCCGTAGGCCACAAGTTCACCATGGTAGGCTTCATGCATGTCTGGAATGATCGTCATACCATAATGGATCGCGTGCGCACCAGAGGAAAGGCAGGTATGGCTTCCTAATCCTCCTACTAAGCCAGCCAAGAGGATGTTACAATCTATGACTTGGCGCAGAGCTACCCCCGTTTCGCCTCTTTGACATTCTATTACGGCATCTTCGCTATATTCGAAGAGCATGTCTCGGATGAGCTCGGCCATTTTAAGGCCAGCCATGGTTTTAGCGTTTTTGAATGTTCCTTCATTAATAGGATAAGCTTCATACCATTTTACGAGCGTATCACCAATCCCCGCGGTTAAGTATCGAAGTGGGGCTTCGCGAATCAAGTCCGGATCCACAAGAACAGCTACAGGACAGCGATCGAATTCTTCTAGTCTGACAAAAACATGCTCAGGAGTATAAACAATGGATAGGGCGCTTGACGCTGCACACGTAGAGGCTAGTGTCGATACATTGATGATGGGAACTTTCAAGTGGTTCGCAATCAGCTTGGCCGTATCCAGACATTGTCCTCCACCTACCCCAATGACAATGTCGGTCTCAGGTTGAACTTTGCTCAGCAATCGCTGCAGTTCCTCGTCCGAACAATGCCCTTCAAACGTTTCTAACTGAAAATCGATTTCGCACTGAAGCAAGCTTGCGGAAATTTGTGGGCCGGCCTTAGACCAAGCGGTTGGTCCAGCGATAATGAGGGGTTGAGATCCAAACTTTTGGACCCATTCCCCAGTCTGGAGAAGAATTCCGGGTTCTTGAATGTAGTTTGTAGGATACGCTTTTGCTCTAAACATGGTAAGGCCTCCAGTTTCTATAGTCTTGATAAAACGGTTACATTCCGTTAATATTGTATGACAAATATAATATCTCGTCAATTTATATTAAACAGAAAATTAGATATAGGTTTAGTAATTAAATTCACAGCACCATATTGTTATCTACACTTATTTGTCTTACAATAAAGACAACAAGATTAAAAGGGGGAGGTGTGAGTCATGGACGAGTTTAAACATGATGTAGTCGTAAAGTCGGTTCACCGGAATACGTTATCGAAACAAGTGGTGGAAAGAATCGTACAATTGTTGACAAGCGGACAGCTTAAGCCCGGAGATAAATTGCCATCCGAGATGGAATTAATGGAAATGCTGGAGGTCAGTCGACCCGTGCTGCGGGAAGCCTTGAGTTCTCTAGAAACCCTCGAGGTCATTAAGCGAAAAACAAGAGATGGTACTTATATTAATGACAAAATAGGCAGCAAGCCATTCTCTGTCATGCTAGCCTTATCGGTCGATAATCTACCTGCTATTATCGAGGCAAGGATGGCTTTGGAGCTTGGACTTGTGACGATGGCTGCGGAGAAAATTACAGATGAGCAATTAGCGAAGCTAAAGAAAACGATTGAGGATCTGGCTAATCGAACCGATAACGATTATGGCGACATTGACAAACAGTTTCATCATTTGATTGCTATAAGCGCTAATAACCCTGTAGTTGAGGGAATGATTGATTCTCTAATCATTACGCATGATAAGGTTAATAGCCAAATTAAAATGAGGGAACGCGAGTTGACGGTTCAACATCATACCGCTATCTACGAAGCCTTAGCGAAGCGCGATCCTCAGGAAGCGTTTACACAGATGTACCATCATCTCAGTTATGTTCGGGATAAAGTTTTAAAATATTATACCAACGAGTAACTAGAGCCCTATGGGGCTCTTTACTTGCCCGATGCTTCCATCCTAAGTTACAATGTAACGATAGCGACGCTCAAGATAAGGGAAAAAAATCAATCAGCGCGTTTGCTGATTGATTTTTTTATTTGGAGGAGAGAGAATGGCTGAAGCCGTACAACGACCAATACAGCATAAGAAGCTTTCAAAAAGGAAGATTTTTAGCCGGGGTTTTTTCATCTTCCTAGGAGCTTTAATGGTTTCCGTTTCACTAGAAATCTTCCTAGTCCCCAACAAGATTATAGATGGAGGAATTGTAGGTATCTCCATGTTGTTGGCTCACCTTTTGGATATAAAGTTAGGTATTCTTCTATTTATATTAAATCTGCCGTTCCTGTTTATTGGCTATAGACAAATCGGGAAGACCTTTGCCATTTCTACTCTGTTCGCGATTACGTTAATGTCTGTTGGTACCATATTATTACATCATGTCTCCATTGTAACGAGGGACCCTCTATTAGCTTCTGTATTTGGAGGGATTATATTAGGGGTCGGGGTTGGACTGGTTTTAAGATACGGGGGCTCTTTAGATGGTACAGAGATCATTGCCATTCTTATTAATAAGAAGACACCTTTCTCCGTGGGTCAGGTGGTTATGTTCTTTAATATTTTCATTCTAGGCAGTGCTGGCTTTGTGTTTGGCTGGGACCGCGCGATGTACTCATTGATTACATATTTTATTGCTTATAAGGCAATTGATATCACGATAGAAGGGCTTGACGAATCAAAATTTGTTTGGATAATTAGCGACCTTCACAGTGACATAGGCGACGCCATTTCTTCAAGATTAGGCCGTGGGGTTACCTATCTCCATGGAGAAGGAGGCTATACGGGTGATACGAAAAAAGTAATCTTCTGTATTATCACTCGTCTAGAAGAGGCCAAGCTAAAGAGTATTGTAGAGGAAATTGATCCTGCAGCGTTTCTTTCCATCGGAAACATTCATGAAGTTAGAGGCGGGAACTTTAAGAAGAAAAATATTCACTAAGAAATTTTTCGAGTTTGTTCGACTAAATTATCCCAAATAAGACGAAAATAAAGGTATTCCGAAAAGGAGGATGATTTAGTGGATATTAACATGAGTGCAGACCAAGTGCTTTCCAGAATTAAAGAGCTTCAAGAGAATGGAACACCTCTTGGCAAGAAAAAAGTAAAACAAACGCACCCCGATCTGATGAGAAGTGCGTTGTTTTACTTTCCTAGCTGGGAACATGCTATTCAGAACGCTGAGACCTTCAGCTAAGGCGAATTCGCCGTTCCTTTTGTTGACGTACAATATATAATTTCCCTCCATAAACCTTGTCATACATGTATGACAAGGTTTTTTTTAGTGTACAGCCCAAATTCATAGTATAATAGTTCCCATGAAAACTTTCGTAAAGCTTAAACTTCAAGATCGCATTACTTTATTGATTTCTTTTCTCGTTATTTTGATTATTATGTTATCGAGTGCCTTGTTCTATTATGCCACCTGGTATTCTGTCGAACAGCAAGTAGGAAAAAGAGCCTTACACTTAGCTCAATTTGTTGCCACCATGCCGGAAATTCACGATGCCTTTAAGCAAGAAGAGCCTTGGATATACATTCAACCCATTGTGGAAAGGATACGATTGCAAACGGATGCAGAATTTATTGTGGTAGGAAATGAACATGGTGTGCGTTATTCCCATCCCATTCCTGAACGCATTGGAAAGGAGATGGTGGGAGGAGACAACGAACGAGCCTTATTATATGGGGAGTCCTATATCTCTCAAGCCACGGGTTCTATGGGACCTTCTCTAAGAGGCAAGGTCCCCATTATCAGTGAACAGGGGAAAATTATAGGGGTCGTATCTGTGGGATTCCTATTGGAGGCTATAGAAGATACGACCGAGTTTTTAGGGGTTCGTATTCTTGGCATTGCAGCTCTGGGGCTTTTTTTAGGGACTCTTGGCTCAATCTATCTTGCACGCAATATTAAGAACAAGATGTTTGGTTTGGAGCCGGAAGAGATTTCGATATTATACAAGGAGCGGGATGCTGTTATTCAATCGGTGCGGGAAGGGATCCTTGTGGTTAATAAAAAAGGACAAATTTCCATGATGAATCAAGCGGCTTATGAAATTCTTTCTCTTCCTCCGGGCTATAAGGTAGTGGGGAAACCGGTTTCCGATATTATTCCCCATTCAACGATTTTAGAAGTTCTTTACACTGGGGAGGAACAGTTTGACCGGCAGATGGTCGTACGAGGGAAACAGATTGTTGCCAACCGCTTACCCGTGAAGTCTGGTCCTGAAGTTATTGGCGTCGTATCTAGCTTTCGCTTAAAGTCGGAGCTTGATCAATTAACAGACGAGCTTTCCCAGGCTAAGCGCTACACGGAAGCACTTCGGGCCCAAACCCATGAATTTCATAATCTACTTTATACGCTGTCTGGTCTGTTGCAGCTCGAATCGTACGAGCAAGCTCTTGAATTGATTCATAAGGAAACGGCTGACCAACAGGATATTGTCCAGTTTATCATGAAAAAGCTGCACGATCCTTGGCTAGGGGGAATTTTGCTAGGGTTTTACAACCGTTCAAAAGAATTGAAGGTTCAGTTTGTTCTCGATCGTGAAAGCAGCTTAAAGAAGCTCCCTGATCATATAGACAGCAGTTCTATTGTCTCCATTTTAGGTAACCTGATTACCAATGCATTTGAAGCGGTGGAGAAAACGGAAGAAAAAACCGTCCGCCTCTTCGTTACGGATCTTGGAGATGATATCTTGTTTGAAGTCGAAGACTCTGGTCAAGGGGTGCCCGATGAGCTCTTGCCTCTAATCTTCAGACGTGGATATTCCACTAAGGAAGGAGAAAAGAGAGGTCTAGGATTGGCTCGAATTAAAGAGCTTGTGGAAGAACTGGGCGGGAGCATTGCCATTGAGAAAGGGGATTTAGGCGGAGCGCTATTCATCGTCGCCTTACCGAAGGAGGGGAGTTAAAGGGAGATGTCTATTGAAGTATTAATTGTAGAAGACGATCCCCGAATTGCCGAGATTCACCGTCGCTTTACAGAAAAGCTGGATGGCTTCGCGGTGATTGCTACGGCAACGACGGGAGAACAAGCTAAGGAGTGGCTAGAGGTGTTTCAGCCCCAGCTTGTGCTGCTTGATGTATATTTGCCGGATATGTTAGGCGTCGACCTAGTCTCTTTTATCCGTCAAAACTTCCAGGATATAGATATCATTATGATTACCGCAGCTTCAGAGGTTGCGGTAGTTCGCAAAGCTATGCACGGCGGGGTGTTTGATTTTATTCTTAAGCCGTTAACCTATGATCGCTTTAAAAATAGCTTGGAAAAATACCGGGACCACTTGCTTACCCTTAAGCAAAAAAATCGCTTAGATGCACATGAGATCGAAAATCTTTGGAATAGCAATCCAGCAGTTCCTTCCCACGAGAGCTGGGAAGAGCCAGGTGCACCCAAGGGGATAGATCCGTTAACGTTAGACAAAATCCTTCGATGCGTGACGGGAATGGGAGATAAGGGAATGACAGCCGAAACCCTGAGTAAGGAAGCAGGTGTCAGCCGTTCCACCGCACGAAGATATCTGGAATATCTCATTTCACAGAAGAAAATCTATGCTGAATTGATTTATGGGAATGTAGGTCGGCCTGAACGAAGGTATTTTCGCACTCCTTCGTAATTTTTATGAACAAAAAGAAATCAATGACCTTTATCCTCCTTATGGCCTAAAACTTCAAAAATAGTTAAGGTTCTGATAATTTAAAGACAGGAAAAACATCCTGTCTTTTTTTATTTGAAAAATACACACATATCACAAGGGGGATTGCACGAATGAAAAAGTTTACGGCTCTTTTACTTACGAGTGTGCTTGCACTAGGCTTAACGGCATGCGGCGCGGGTGGGAATCAAACAGCTCCAACACAAGCTACAAAGGAATCTACTCCAGCCAATAATGAAAAGGCTTCCAATTATCCTGAAAAGCCGATTACGGTAGTAGCTCCCTCTGGTGCAGGCGGTGGCTGGGATAAGACTGCTCGCTCTTTAACTAAGATTTTAGCTGAAACGAAATTAGTGGATAAAACCATGACGGTTGAAAATAAACCAGGTGGCGGCGGTGCCGTTTTCCTTGCAGAATATGTGAATCAAGATAAAAAGAACCCATACAAACTATTTGTAAGTTCTCCGCCCATCCTCATTAATAACAACAAAAAAGAAGGGAACAGTCCTTTTGGTTACCGAGATACCATACCGTTGGCACAGTTAACTCGTGATTACGGCGCGATAGTGGTGAAAGCGGATTCTCCGTTCCAGGACTTGAAATCTGCCCTTGATGCGATTAAAGCCGATCCTACGAAAGTGACTGTAGCTGGGGGCTCTGCACCAGGATCCATGGATCATCTGATTGCTGTTTTGCCAGCTTTTAAATACGGAGTGGATCCAAAGGCAGTA
Source organism: Ammoniphilus sp. YIM 78166 (assembly GCF_004522215.1). Taxonomy (GTDB): domain Bacteria; phylum Bacillota; class Bacilli; order Aneurinibacillales; family RAOX-1; genus YIM-78166. Next base: position 187,262 of record NZ_SDLR01000001.1, read on the forward strand.
AAGTATGTTTCTTATGATGGAGGCGGGGAGGCTATCGCTGCTCTTCTAGGTGGGAATGCTGACTTTATCGCAACGGATGCGTCGGCTGTTGGGGAGTACCTCAAGGCTGGAAAAATACGAGTCTTGGCAGTGAGTTCTACGGAGCGTTTGGGTGGAGAGCTAAAAGATATCCCAACGTTTAAAGAGGCTGGTGTCGAAGCAGAATTTACGATCTGGCGCGGAGTATTCGGGCCCAAGGAAATGCCGGAAGATGCGCTCAAGTTCTGGGAAGAGAGCTTGAAGGCCCTGTCTGAAAAGGAAGAGTGGAAAAAAGAGCTGGAAGCGAATGGATGGCAAAGTGAATATAAAAACAGCAAAGATTTCCGAGCATTCTTGGATGAACAAGACCAGTTAGTAAAAGAAGTGTTAGCGGCTCTAGATATGGCCAAGTAATTTTTTCCTTGTGTAACACTCGCCTTCCTGAGTCAAAATATTGATGTGTCCTTCAGGAGCGTTCCGCTCTTGAAGCTCATTAAATCCACTTGACGGAGGGATCTACATGGAAAGAGATATGGATCTATACGAAGAAGAATTTGCAGAGGAAATTGTTGAATCCATTGCCAAAGAAGAAATTGCTGAGGAACTGATCCCACTTCGCTCTCAGTTGGATCAAATGCAAACTACCCTTTCTCAGCTTCAATCTACTCCTCAAGTTGGATCCACTTCGGGGTATGGTGGCAATGTCCAAAGCAGTGCTCAAACCAACCAGCTTATGCAGCAGATGAATCAGTTCTCCAATCAGATTCAGCAACAGCAACGCCAGGCGTTCCAGCAGCTTCAACAATCCATTCAACAAGCGGCTCAAACGCTAAATCAAGCGAGTCAAAGTGTTCAGTCCTTCCAGACGATGACTCAAATGCAACAAATGGTTTCCCAATCTCAACAGCAGTTAAGCCAAATGCAACAGCAAGCCCAATCACAGCAACAGTTGAATCAGCTGCAGCAACAACAGCAAAACCAAACGAACCAAAACTTACAATAGCAACCTTGGGGGGATACGTTTTAGCGTACCCCTCTTTTTCACACCAAAACCTTTAGGGAGGAATCCTGGGCATGGTTACCGCAACTATTGTGATTCTCTTGATATTAGCTATTGTATCAGCAGCTGTTTGGTTCAGCGGCATGTTTAATCGTGAGGAAGCTATTGAACCGATGCGCTCAGACATGCAGCGTCTGGGACATGAGCTTCGAACCGAGGCAGCAGAGGAGTTCCATCCGAATTTGGCGAGAGAAGGTTCGGACATGCAGCGCGTAGGACAAGAGCTTCGAACCGAGGCAGCAGAGGAATTCCATCCAAATATGACCAGTGACAATTCTGTCCTGCCAGCCGTGCAGCTCCAACCGAATATCGTAAGAGAGGCTACTATACAAGAGCAGCTTCAACATATCGAGGCTACCGAGAGAGAGATTCAGTCTGACTCTTTCCAAGCTGTCCAACAGCAGCTACAAACGGCTTCGATTCTCTTGGGGCAGATGAATCAAACGGTTCAGACGATTGGTGTCCTTATGGACATGGAGCACACGCTTCAGCAAACACAACAACTGATGAAAAATCAGTAAAAAAAGAAGCCCGAGAGGCTTCTTTTTACATAATCTAGGCTGTCGATCCAAGATGAAGCCTTCGCAGCAAAGACATAAAAAAATTGGGGAAATCTCCCCAATTAAAACTTATCTTTAATCGCAAATACATATCGTAGAAATACGGCTAAACTAGCCAAGTAGTAACCAATAAGAAGGATCCACCCTGTTGGGTCGAGGGGAATAAGATTGACGACAATAAATAGAGGAAAGACGTAATTTAATAGATCGCGCAAATAATCCAATACAAGAGCAGTTGAGAACGAGCTTCTTTTTAATGAACGGAAAACGGAGGCAAGGAAGTCAACACCCATCACCCCAAGAACTCCCCACATAGCGTAAAGCATCCAACCGGCAAGGGCAAATGTCATGAACAAATCACCTTTCCTTATTTAGAATGTAAGCGTAGTACATATTATGTGAGGAAGCTTTCTTAGGTCTTAGGCTGTTGTCTAATTTTTAAAGTGAAAGTAGTATATAGGAAGAATGATAGATGGGGAGTGGGTCTCATGGGTTGGAATCAAACCATTGTAGCAAGTCAATTAAACATTACATACCCGATTATACAAGCAGGGATGGCTGGTGGAGCAACTACACCAGAGCTGGTTGCTGCAGTGTCTAATGCAGGCGGGTTAGGGACACTCGGAGCGGGATATATGAGTCCGGAACAAATAAGGCTGGCTATCCAAAAAGTTAAGGCCTTAACAACGCGACCATTTGCAGTCAACTTATTTATACCAGAAGCTTTTGGCTCTCCACATGCGGAAGAAGTAAACGCAATGAATAGTATTCTGAGAATGTATCGAGATCGCTTAGGGCTTATGGGAGAACCTGATCTTACTCGAGTCACTGAATCTTTTGATGAGCAACTGAAAATCCTACTAGAGGAAGCCGTTCCCGTATTCAGTTTTACTTTTGGGATTCCGTCTGATGAGTGGATTGCCAAACTAAAGGAAAAGAAGATCATCACGATTGGTACAGCTACGAATGTTCGGGAAGGTCTTGAACTAGAGAAAAAAGGCATAGACATGATTGTTGGCCAGGGTTATGAAGCAGGGGGACATCGCGGGACTTTCATAACGGATCCTAAACATTCGTTAATAGGCACGATGTCTCTTATTCCTCAACTAGCAGACCATGTCAGCATACCGGTGATTGCTGCAGGAGGAATTATGGATGGTCGAGGGATTGCAGCCTCACTTATGCTCGGTGCAAAAGGAGTGCAACTGGGAACCGCTTTTCTAACCTGCCATGAGAGTGGAGCTCATCAGGATTATCAAAGGATGATACTGGAGGGGACGGAAGAGCAAACGACCCTGACTACAGCCTTTTCCGGAAAATTAGCGCGAGGTATCAAAAATTTGTTTATGAATGAGATGGAGTCTCACCAACAGGAGATTCTTCCTTATCCGATTCAAAATACAATAACAAGAGACATTAGACTAGCGGCTGCCCAACAAAACCAACCAGAGTATTTGTCGATGTGGGCCGGTCAAGGCATACGTCTTAGCAAAAAGCTGCCTGCCAATGAGCTTATAGAACAATGGGTGCGCCAAACCAGTGAGATAATGTAAAAAGATCTGTAGGCTTACCCTACAGATCTTATGCGTCTCGTTGAAGCTCAAGTTCATAATAAACTTTATCATACATTCCCTGGACATCAACATCTGTCATATAAATAAAATCAGCGGATTCCACGCCATAGAGATTTACAATAAAATCAATCATATTTTTTCGTTCTTGTCTTGTTAACATATAGATACCTCCTCGATTGTTATAATACAGATGATTTATTAACATTATATTGTATAACAAAGAGGAGTTGCATAGATCCGTACCCTTTTTTCTGATAAGGTTCGACAAGAAAATTAGCGGATGTAAACCTGCATACAATCACTAGAAAAACACCGAGGAGGTGTTTTTTTTGTGGTAAAAAATCCAAATTGTTCTTTTTAAAGGTTGACCATATACACTATCTATAGTAGTATTAAGTTCGTAAATCATAAGTTTTACGTTTTATCAATAAGAAGGAGAAAAGGGGGGGTGTCACTAATGAGAAGGACGACATTTATTGGGTTGTTTACACTCTTATTTTCATTAGGGATGTTATTAACTGCATGTGGCAGCGGGGCGCCAGCGACAAAGGAGGAACCGCCAACATCAGCCAATACAGAGCCGACCGAAGAACAACCAATTAAAATTTACACAACACTATATGCTCTGACTGACTTTGCCCAGAAAATTGCTGGTGACAAAGCTGTAGTAGAAAATATCGTTCCACCTGGTGTAGAGCCGCATGATTTCGAACCAACAGCGAAGGACATGATTAAGCTTAACGAAGGCCAGCTGTTTATTTATAATGGGGCCGGCTTCGAGGGCTGGATTGAAAAAGCTTTAGGAGCTTTGCAAAGCCAGACGTTGGTTGTTCTTGATGCGAGCAAGGATATTGAGTTATTAGCAGCAGACGAGCATGGACATGATGAACACGCTCATGAGGATGAACATGCTCATGATGAACATGCCAAGAAGGACGATCATGGACATGACCATGATGCGGCTAAGGAAGAAGAGCATGCACACGATGAACACGAGCACGGGGAGTTTGATCCTCATATTTGGTTAGATCCGATAAAAGCGAAACAGCAAGCTGCACTTATTAAAGAAGCTTTAATTCAGATTGACCCGGCTAATCAAGCGCATTATGAAGGGAACTTCGAATCATTAAGTCAACAATTTGATAATCTAGACGCAGCCTTTAAAGATTTGGTTTCACATATCCATCATAAGGAAATCGTAGTTTCTCATGCGGCCTTCGGTTATATTACCAACGCTTACGGTCTTGTCCAAATTCCGATTTCAGGCTTAAGTCCATCGAATGAGCCATCTCCAAAACAACTTCAGCAGATCATCTCAATGGCTAAAGAGCATGAAATAGAATTTATTCTTTTTGATACCTTGGTGTCTAGTAAAGTAGCCGAAGTGGTGAAAAGAGAGGTTGGCGCAGAAGCCTTGACTCTTAATACGCTAGAGAATTTAACACAAGAAGAGCTAAGCCAAGGCAAAGACTATTTCAGTGTAATGTATGATAATATTGAAACCTTAAAGAAAGCATTGGAATATCACAAATAGTAGGCAATAGACTAGTCTTGAAAGAGGCTAGTTTTTTCTATTAGTGAAGCTAAATCTTAATAATTACGGTTAATGCGAGGTGAAATCAATCGTATGGAAATGAGTAAAACCGCGTTTATCAAAGAGATGGAAAAGCTCTATGAGCAAGTCCAAGAACTGGGGATAACGGCCCATCAGCTTGCTTCTCATATCCACAGCAACGTTTCTCTACCCAAGGAAGAAGGTTGGATTGCCTTAGAAGAATTAATCAGGCAAACAGGGCTTATTAAGATCAGAAAAACGCCGCAATGCTATGGGTATGAAGTGACGGCAGAGGCTAGGGAAGGTGCGCTATTTCACATCTTGTTTGAAGAGTCTAAGAATCCGAAGCTCAAGGTCACCATGTATGATGAGGAAGGTCTTCCATGGGGCTATGAAGAAAAGTGGTTTCGAAACCCGAGAGAGGTTGGAAACTGGCTTCGACGTACGATTACCGATTTTTTAACTTCGTATCAAGACAGCGATTCTAAATGAAAAGAGCCGCCCAAATGGACAGCTCTTTTTTCGTACCTATTGCTTCTTTTTGTACTTTTCCATGAACTTGCTGATTCTCCCGCCGGTATCCACGGTTTTTTGCTTGCCTGTGTAGAACGGGTGAGAAGCGGAGCTGATCTCCACTTTAAGTAAAGGATAGGTTTTTCCATCCTCCCATTCAATCGTTTCGTTTGAATGTTTAGTTGAAGCGCTCAAAAACTTGTAATCAGATGTAACATCCCAAAAAACAACGGGCTGGTATTTTGGATGAATTCCTTGTTTCATATGCTCATCTCCTTGGCTATTGATCTTTCAATTATATCATAATCATTACGATTTAACAAATGTATTAGGTTACTTGCAAGATACGATCGGCCCCTCGTCGAGCCCCAGCAATATTTCGGGAAACGGGTCCAATTTCAAGCTCGGCTAATGCTCCAATCACGAACAAATTCGGTGCCCATGCTAGGGAGTTTGCAGAAACAATAGGATATCCGCAGTCAGCACAATGCATGCCGTAATCCCGGAGCGTCGGTTCTAGCCACTCGATCCCAGGAGGCTTAGCATGAAAACCGGTAGCAAGTAAAACACTTCCTGCATTCATTTGTTTTCTGCTTTCAAGCTCGAAAAATATGGTAGACGGTTCAGTTTGAACATCCGTAATCTGATCTGTATGGATGACTAGATTTTCAAGCTTTTGCTCTCTTAATAGAGCGAGATGAAGTTCTATTGGCATGGAACCTCGGTGGCGAGCCGATTGGATGACTTTTCTTCTCTCACTATAATCCTTAATAATTCGATAGGAGTTCATATTTTTAGGTCCTAGCCAACCAGGATCAGAGTCAAATTGATGAACGCGAAGGTGATGCCTTGTAATCAGAGTGACCTGCCCGGGGTACATGCGGCACAGACGCAAGCTCGTATGAGCGGCACTAATCCCTCCCCCCACGACGACAACCGGTGGGGTTAGGCTATCGAAGTCCGGTGGTTGATGGCTGAAAACATGGTCAATCTTTCCGCCTGCTTGCTGTACCGCCTTGGCCCAATCGGGCCACAAGGGGTGTTCACTTAAGCCCATGGCTAAGACAACATTCTTGCTCTCGATTTCCCTTCCATTCTCTAGGGACACACACCAGGAATCTTTTTTACGGCCGATTCCCACTGCTTTACCTTGGATCCAAGCCGAGGGGATCTCTGTTTCCTCCAATACTACTCTGGAGTGCTCGTTAAAAAGTTCTAGAGAAGGTCGGTCGTAAGGAGGGGTAAAGGATGCAGCAAACTTGCTCCGTTCCTTTTTAGCGAACTTCTCGAGAGCAAAGGGTTCAACATCCAAGTGATGAATCGAGGGCGAGCGGAGGTAGGGCATCTGAATGGTCGCCGTATTTTGTATCCATTTATGTAGTGGTTTTTCGTAAGGATCTAGGATCCCAAGTTGTTGGATGCTCGTTTTCTTCTGACGCAAGAGGTAAGTGGCTAGGGTGCAGCCTTGAATGCCTCCACCAATAATTAACCAATGTAACAATTCCTTCACTCCTTTGTTCAATTCGCAATCATTATGATTATAGAACTAAATATACTCATATTAACTTTATTTATTCGGAAACATTACGATTGACCAGATACTAACAATATAGTATCATAATCTAAGAGATAAATCGACATGTTTTCGATTTGTAGGTAGAAGGAGGCAAGGGATGAACGTAGATCGAAGAATACCCGTTACCGTTTTAAGTGGCTACCTTGGAGCGGGGAAAACAACGCTGCTCAACCATGTTTTAAATAATCGACTGGGGCTGAAGGTTGCGGTGATAGTCAACGACTTGAGCGAAGTCAACATAGATGCTGAATTAATAAAAGCAGGAAATGGGCTTTCTCGTACAGATGAGAAGTTAGTTGAAATGTCCAACGGTTGTATCTGCTGTACGTTACGTGAAGATCTGCTTAAGGAAGTGGAACGTTTAGTAGGGGAAGGACGATTTGATTATATTTTGATTGAATCGACGGGGATCGGAGAGCCCATCCCGGTAGCACAAACCTTCACCTATATGGATGAGGAAAATGGAGTGGATCTCTCTGCCATCACAAGGCTCGATACGATGGTCACCGTGGTGGATGCTTATCGTTTTTGGCACGACTTCTCAAGCGGTGAAAGCTTGCTTGACCGTGAACAGGCCGTAGGCGAGGATGATTCGCGCGAAGTGGTGGATCTGCTTATTGATCAGATCGAATTCTGCGATGTTCTGGTCTTGAATAAATGTGACATGGTAGATGAAGCGGATCTTGAAAAACTTGAGTCTGTTCTTCGCAAGCTCCAGCCCCGGGCAAGATTTATCCGATCCGTTCAAGGGAAGGTTGATCCCTGCGAAATCTTAAATACCGGTTTGTTTGATTTCGATGAAGCGAGTCAATCTGCTGGATGGCTTCACGAGCTAGAAAAAGAAGAGCATACACCCGAGACAGAGGAATATGGGATTTCGTCTTTTGTATATCGCAGAAGAATTCCCTTCCATCCCGAGCGCTTGTCTCAATGGTTAGAGGATTGGCCCGTTGAGGTGGTAAGAGCCAAGGGGATTTTGTGGGTAGCCACACGCAATGATTTAGGTTTAACCATCAGTCAAGCAGGGCCTTCCATTCAAATAGGAGAAATGGGCTACTGGGTTGCTGCTCTTCCCGAAGAAGATCAGAAATTGATGCTGGATGAAGAACCAGAGTGGGCCTGTACCTGGGATCCCGTATGGGGCGATCGCATCAACGAGGTCGTATTCATCGGGATCGATCTAAACCAGGAAGAAATCATAGCATCCCTTGATGCGTGTTTACTAACCGAGAAAGAGATGAACATGGATTGGACTTCCTTCCCTGATCCACTGCCAACAGCTGTAGAAGAGGTTAGGGAAGAAGTTACAATATAAAATTTAACACAGAGGAGTGTTTTTTATGAGAGTAACGGTCACATTGGCCTGCACAGAGTGCGGCGATCGCAATTATACTACTACAAAGAATAAAAGGAAGCATCCAGATCGTTTGGAGCTGCGTAAATTCTGCCCAAGATTAAACAAGTATACGATTCATAAAGAAACACGTTAATGAAAGAGGAAGGGTTCTCGTGGGAGAGCCCTTTTTTGTTGAGTGTTCGGCAATATGTTGGTTCTTTGGCAAAAACCAGTCGATGTTTAGTAGCCTAAGGCCCTTCCCTAATATGTAACCACATATTGACGAAAGGGGTAATAACTTCTAATATTAAGGAATAGATTATATTAAAAATCGGAATCATTACTATTGGTTAAGGGGGGATAAGCTTGACTACGTGGAACTTAACAGGTATGCGCCACCATGTCTTGATTTGCAATGGGGGGAGTTGCATGAGAAATGGCGGGGAAGAAGTGACCCAGGCTGTTCGAGAAGAAGTGAAAAGGCTTGGCTTAGACCCGCTAATTCACACGACACGAACGCGCTGTAACGGGAGATGCAAAGAGGCTTGCGCCCTCATTGTATACCCTGAAGGAGTCTGGTATAAGGCAGTGACGCCAGAGGTTGCTACCCAAATTGTTCAACAACACTTGAGAGACGGGGAAATCGTTCAATCCCATCTTATGTATACCTATGGGGAACATGGTTTAGTCCCGACTCTCACTTCGGTAGGTGGGGTTGAAAAAGAGCCTCAAGCAAAAGGACTTGTCTAAAATACCAATTCCTACTATAATGAGCTCCATCAAGTACAATTTCATACCGACATTTTATGGTGTTCTCGTCTATTGTACGAGAACTTAATAGGGAAGTCCGGTGAGAAACCGGCGCGGTCCCGCCACTGTAAGGAAGAGCTTTTTCGCGAACGACAGACCCACTGTTCAGGATGAATGGGAAGGGGGCGAATAGGCAATGATTCCAAGCCAGGAGACCTGCCATAGAATAAAGCGCACAGAATAACTCACGCGGATGAGGAGGTGTTGCAAACAAGCTGCATGACTCAGGGGCATTCCTGTTTATTTATATTTTGTTGCAATGACTAAGCATCTTCTATTCGGAGGTGCTTTTTTATTTGAAAATTGACATGCTTTCCAAACCCTAGTAAAATAATTAAAACGTAGTAATTCTTATTTTCATTAAAAAACAAGGCGGCCTGCCAACAAGCGTAGAGATCATTTGAAATAACATAACGTTGGACTATACCTTTTTTTCATTTAATTCCTATTTAAAATGCGCCTAATCCCAGGTGATATTTTCTTGTCTTTAAATTCCGCTAAATGACGTTTTCGGCACATAAGGTTTGTAGGATACGAGGCCTAAACGCGCGCTGATTTCCGTAACGCTAATTCGGGTTCAGCTAAAGAGAACTGCCGCATAATTTGGATTGCCCCGGACGCGCCCAAGGATGATCGAAGACGGCTGCTTGGATGGGATGGATGTGATCTATGGCGCGGATTTCTGGGCTGCGGAGCCGCTCGGCATCGTGGGAGTAGGGGAAGGGGCCATGATGATATTTATCGGTAGTTAATACCACTGATTAAAACGTTTACAAAAGGGAAAGGAAAATTTAAACTGATGTATAAACGCGAATCTATAAGTCTCTTAGAAGTCGGAGACCTTCGCTTTCACTAGAGGAGGTGTTGTCATGGGGATCACGGTAAGTGATATGCTTCAGCTTGAGCCACTGAAAAGCTTAAGGTTATTAGCTGGTCATAACGGGTTGGACAGGATCATCGAGCAGGTCAGTGTATTAGAAATACCGAGGGATTTTGATCAGTTTTTTATCGGAGGCGAGTTCGTCCTGACCACGTTTCACAGCTTGAGTAATGATATCGATGGCCAAATTGAAGCGATAAGGAAATTCTCGGAGTTCGGTGTGGCCGCTTTGGGGATTCACCCCATGGCTTCCGGTTTGAGGGGCCAGGATGAATTGATGAAAGCGGCAGATAAGTGCGGTCTTCCCCTCCTTTTGTTGCCGCCATCTATGACGTATGCCACCGTTTTTTCTACGGTATTGGGTACGATCTTGAACCGGCAATCCCAAATTTTAAAAAAATCGGAAGACATCAATCGGGAATTGACGCGTGTTATCCTGCATGGAGGGAATGTAGGGGCTATCGCTACAACCCTCTCTGGTTTGATCAAACAGCCTGTAATCATCACTAACGACTTGTTTGAAATCCATGCGGAAGGATCAAGTTCACCCGAAGACTCGTCCTTCTTGCAAAAATGCTTGCAAACACAAGGTTTTCATGAGCCCATCGATCTCCGAAAGACGGGATATTCGGTTAACAAGACAGAGCTGGGGATCGAATGCTATTCCACTTGGCTCGAAGTTGAAGGGATAAAGGTGAAACAGGTGGCTGTCCCCGCAGGTGCGGCAAATGAACCGTTCGGATACATTTTCATCTGGGAAATAGGGGACTCGCTGCAAGAGCTTGATCTGATTGCGATATCGCACGCATCGACTGCACTATCACTGGAAATCGCCAAGCAGCGAGCGGTCGCCGAAGCGGAAAGCCGCCTTCGGAGCGATTTCTTGACAGAGGTGCTGGAAGGGAAATTTACCCGCGAAGAGGACTTATATAGCAGAGGGACATCGGTAGGCCTCAATCTTATGAAAAAACACATGCTTTTGATTGCCCGGCTGGAACGGGAAGAAGCCGCTGAAAGCTCGACTCCCATGGACATCATCCGGCTGGAAAAACGGATTCGATCCATGATTCGGCCAGTAGTTGAAAAACATGGTCCAAAATCCGAAGTTATGCTCAAAGGGGACAGTATCTTTGTCTTCAACCATTTCGGCCGGTCTTTAGAACGCCACGAGGCTAGGCAAAAGACCCGAAATCTTGCTTTGTTCCTCAAAGAAACCCTGGAATCGGAACTGGCATCGGTAACGATCTCTGTAGGAATCGGTGATTATTACCCCTCTCCCCTCCACCTGGGACTCAGCTACAGAGACGCTTTGCAGGCCATTGATGTAGGCCGGAGAATGTTTGGCCCTGGCAGCATTACGGCGATTCAGGATCTTGGGGTTTACGGCATATTGGGAGAGTTGCCTCAGACTTTGTTGGGAGAGTTTACATCGGGTCTCCTTGAGCTGCTTTATCAATACGATGCAAAGAATCAAACCGATCTGGTCAAAACAGTAGAGACTTACCTCGATGAGAAAGAAAGCTTCACCGATGTAGCAAAACGGCTTTTTGTCCATCCGAATACGGTGAAGTACAGAATAGAAAAGGTTCGGGAAGTTCTAGGCTTTGATCCATTCAAGCAGCCCGAACAAAGATTGAACCTCCATCTGGCTTTAAAAGCGCGCAGGCTATTGCCTTAAATCCCAAACAACCCTTTCTTTGTCTTCAACCGACAAAGAGAGGGTTGTTTTTTTGGCACTTATCTAAATTTACAATTTTCAAATAAAATCATATAATTTTTACAAATAAATTAAAGTAATACTTCAATTATTAGGGCAATTAATTTAATCGACACTTTAAATTTATCGTAACGAAATTTCTAGACAAGAAAGAAGGGATATTGAATGAAACGATACCGATTAGGTATAGATATTGGAGGAACGTTTACCGATCTTGTTCTCTTTGATAAACAAGAAGGCACGTATAAAACAGGAAAAGTTCTTACGACGCTCGATAACCAAGCGAAAGGGGTTATGGAGGGGATTGAAAAATTGGCTGGGGACTTGAGTGACATTGAATACTTTGTTCATGGTACCACTGCAGGACTAAATGCCTTTTTGGAACGCAAAGGAGCTCATGTTGCCCTTCTGGTAACCGAAGGGTTCCGGGATGTTTATGAAATTGGGAGAGCGAACCGCGCCGATATCTACAGCATTCAATACAGGAAGCCGGAACCGCTGGTAAAACGCCGGGATATTTTCGAAGTGCCGGAAAGAGTACTTGTAGATGGTACGGTAGAAAAATCGATAGACGAGAAAGCATTGGAAACGATTATCGAAAAAATTGTTGAAAGGGGTTACGACTCGGTTTCTGTATGTCTTTTGCACGCTTACAACAATCCGAAACATGAATGGATGATCAAAGAAGCTTTCCAAAGAAAAGGAATTCAAATTCCTGTCTCTTTATCGCATGAAATTGCCCGGGAGTGGAGGGAGTATGAGAGAACCAGCACGACCGTCATTAACTCGTACGTTGCCCCCATTGTTAGAAACTATTTGACGAAGCTTGAGCTGGAAACCAAGGAGCGGGGATTGGAAAATCAGGTTTACATTATGCAATCCAACGGCGGGGTGATGACTTCGGAAATTGCCAAAGAACTGCCTATTCAGACTTTGATGTCCGGTCCTGTCGGCGGGGCTATAGGAGGAATTAACCTCGGCGAATTGACCGATTACCGCAATCTGATTTGTGTAGATATGGGAGGGACAAGCTTTGATGTCAGCCTCATCATTGATGGAAAACCGGATGTAACGGCCGAAACACAAATGGAAGGATTCCCCATTCTCTCCTATGGTGAATATACATACCATCGGTGCTGGGGGAGGGTCGATTGCTTGGATAGAAAACGGAGGCTTGCGCGTCGGACCGCTAAGTGCAGGGTCCAATCCGGGTCCGGCTTGTTATGGAAGAGGCGGGAAGCAGCCTACCGTAACTGATGCCAATCTGGTATTGGGGAGAATTGATGAATACGGGTTCTTAGGCGGTGAAATGCAACTGGATAAAGAAGCCGCTTATCAAGCTGTCAAAACGGTTGCAAACCAATTAGGACTAAGTGTCATGGAAACAGCGGAAGGGATTTGTTCCATTGCCAATGCCAAGATGGCTGATGCTATTCGAACATTAACGGTCAAAAAAGGGATCGATCCTCGAGACTTTGTCCTGGTAGCCTTTGGCGGTGCCGGTCCGATGCATGCTGTATTCATCGCCGACTTGCTGGGAATTAAGAAAGTTCTCATTCCTACAGAGGCCGGAACGTTCTCGGCTTGGGGAATGCTGCAGACCGATATTCGATATGATGCCGTCCGGAATTTTGTGCATATCCTTTCTTCTATTGATCGAAAAACGACGGAAGCCATTTTCTGCGAAATGGAGAATGAGGCTTCTGCCATGCTTGCTCAGCAGAAGATCGAGGAAAAAAATCGAGCCTTCTATCGTTCGGCGGATATGCGCTATGTAGGTCAAGAATATACGGTTAATGTGCCTTATATTCTGGACCCTTCGAAAGATGGGGAAGAAAACCAACGGAACCTTATCAACTTATTCCACGAGATGCATCTCAGGATCTATGGGCATAACAACCCGAAAGGAACGGTTGAAGTTGTTAACCTAAGAGTTGCGGGTTATGGGGAATTGGAGAAGCTTCAGATTAAAAGAAGTGAAGAAACGGCCGGGGAACAGCTACTCAAGCGGATCGTCAAGCAAACGGTTTGGAATGGGGACGTGATTGAGACGCCGGTTTTCACCACGAAAAACTTGAGATTCGGCCATACCCAGTCAGGACCGACGATCATTGAAGACCCAAGCTCAACCACGGTAGTTCCGCCAGGATATTATGTGGAAATGGATGCCTATCGGAACATTCAAATCAAGAGGGAGGCGTAAAAATGGAAGCGACAACCATTCCGCAATTTCTAGAAAACCCGGTCACAACGGAAATCATTCGAAATGCATTCATCTCGGCGGCTGAAGAAATGAACGCGAGGCTCGCGAGAAGTGCGTATTCCCCCATTATCTATGAAATGAAAGACTGCAGTGTTTGCCTTTTCAATAAAGATGCGGAACTGCTGGGTCAGTCCGCCGGCCTTCCCATCTTCATGGGAAACCTGGACGGGTGCATCAAATATACGACGGAATTGATCGGCGGAAGAGAAAATTATCGCGAAGGCGACCTTTATATCATGAATGATTCCTACATTACGGGGACACATCTGAATGACATTACCGTATTTTCCCCTATTTTTTATAAGGATCAGCTGGTCGGGTTTACTGCCAATCGCGCCCACTGGCTGGACATTGGGGCAAAAGATCCGGGGTATCCGATGGATGCCACGGAAATTTACCAAGAAGGGGTAAGAATTCCTCCGACCAAAATCTACGATGCGGGAAAAGCTCGGCAAGATGTCATTGATCTTATTGTGGGGAATAGCCGTTTGCGGGACGCAGCGATGGGCGACTTAAATGCACAAATCGCCGCATGCCGCACCGGGGAGCAGCGTTATCAGGAGATTATGGAACGGTTTGGAATGGAGACCGTTGAGCGATCGATTGCAGATATATTTACGCAATCCGAATTAATGGATAAGGAAATTATTTCGTCTATTCCAGATGGGATATATGAAGCACAAGGGTGTTTAGATAATGATGGAGTCACGGATGAGCCAGTACCGGTAAAAGTCAAGGTTGTCATCCAAGGGGATGCCATCACGATAGATCTGACCGGATCCAGCCCTCAACGTCCTGGACAAACCAATTGCGGTTTTTCCCAAACCATTTCAGCATGCCGGGTAGCCTTCAAAAATCTGATCAGCCCGCATTCTCCGGTTACAGGAGGAAACTTCAGAACCATGCATGTGGTGACTCCGGAGAGGACGATCTTCCATGCCCAGCAGCCTGCCGCATGCGGATGGTATTTTACGCCGCTTGGCATATTGATTGACTTAATTATCAAGGCCCTTTCGCCTGTTCTGAAAGACCGATGCGCTGCAGCTCATTATGGGGATTCGATGGTTATTACTTTTGCCGGGACAGATCCCGTAACTCAGTCACCTTTCCTAAGCGTAGAGGCAACAGCGGGCGGATGGGGTGCGTTTGCTGCGGGGGACGGGGAATCAGGCTTGATTAATAATGTGAATGGCGATTTTAAGAACCTGCCTATTGAAGTTATCGAATCCAAGTATCCATTGAAAGTTCTTCATTATGGATTTAGGCAGGATACAGGCGGTCCAGGCGCTAATCGCGGAGGACTCGGCATTTCTAAAGGATACCAGGTATTGGCCGATCTCGCTTCTCTTTCCCTCTGGTTTGATCGCTCCAAAACGACGGCCTGGGGACTTTTCGGAGGGAAAAGTGCAGTCGCTCCCGAGGTTGTGATCAAGAGCTCGGAAACAGAAGAAAAATGGTTGAAAGTCAATGCAAAATCTCTCAAGTTAAACAGCCGGGTCATCGCCAATTCGGGAGGCGGAGGTGGGTTCGGCCATCCGTTCGATCGTGATCCGCAAAAAGTCCGTGATGATGTCATCGATGAATATATTTCCCAAGAGGCTGCTTTGTTGCAATATGGAGTCGTTTTCAAGTCCGGAACAGCAGAGGTGGATGAAGAACAGACGCGGAATTATAGAGAACAGAATAGGGTGGCCCGCGAATAAATGAACAAAGAAAACAAACAAGTCATGATTCATTTTGAAAGAGGGGGCAGCTTTAAAGCTGCCCTCAACGTCCAAGCAGCCCCGGATTTGTGCCGATCGGTATGGGATGTCCTGCCGATTGAGAGTGTCGCCACGCATTCCAGATGGTCGGGGAGAGAAGTAAACTTCCAATTTCAGTCTCGCAGTCTCCCGAAGGATGAAAACCAAACAATATACACAAGCATTGGGGAGCTGGTCTATTGGCGGGGATGCTACAAAGTCAGTGACGATCAGCCTGCGGAAGTGCTGGCCATCTATTATGGACCGGAAGAATCGCGGAGTTTTCGAGGACCGGAAAAAGTGAGTGTCATTGGGCAAATCGATTATGGGCAGCTGAAGGAATTAGCGGCGGTTGGAGAGCGAATTTGGTTACATGGGACGGAAAAAATCCGGGTTGAAAAGCGGGAAGAGCAGAATAGGCAAATGGATGCGTGAGGGTGACTTCTGAGTCACCCTTAATTTATGGGCGAGAGCCGCCTAAATGCAAGGGAGGGGAATTCACCCATAGGACTTGTACAGGTTCTTGAGTTCTATTGATCCAGTTATGGGGAATGGAAGAATTGATATGGATGCTGTCTCCTGCATTAAGATCGTGTTCTTCATTTTCCAATAGAATCGTCAATGTGCCTTGCAGAACATATCCAAATTCTTGGCCTTCATGACCGTAGGGCGTTGCCTTTTTTTCTCCTGGAAGCAACGTGGCAATCATCGGTTCAAAAATGGGATCCTCCATGTCTCCGACTAAAGATGTGTATATGAAATTAGAATTTTCGAATTTAAATTGCTTACGGTCTTCTTTCCTGAGGATGCTGGCCTTTGGTATATGATTTTGAGGGAAGAAATCATGGATGGAAACCCCTAGGGCCTGGGCAATTTTATTCAGAGACGTAAGGGTAACGGAGGACATGGAACGCTCCACTTGGGATAGGAAGCTGATCGAGAGGTCTGTTTTTTCCGCAACCTGTTTTAACGTCATCTTGTTTTTCTTGCGCAATTCTTTCAATCGTTCTCCTACATTTAATGACATAATATCACCTGAATTTTTGTAATGCTCTAAGTATACTAGGATTTCTTATGGGTGGAAAGGGTAGGAAGCTACGATTGTCGCAAACAAACAAAGATATGTGTATAATTTTGTCGCTTGGGAATATTCAGATTGTTTATAGGTTATGAAATAATTACATTAAATCGGAATTATTTTTTCAGCACCAAAATTATTGAAGTAATATCAAAAAAATTCGTAAAAGGGGGAATAAATTTGGGAAAAAAGCTTTTATGGATCAATCCTTTTAAAACCGATTTGTTTGATGAAACGTTCAGAAATGAATTGGCGAAAATCAAACAGCCCGATACTGTCGTGGATGTTGTTTCCTTGCCGCCTGCTCTGGGACCGACTCATCTGGAGTACAGTAGCTATGAAGTGATGATTATGCCGGATATGCTCAAGGCGGTGAAAAGGGCAGAAGAAGAAGGATACGATGCGGCCATTATAGGTTGCTTTTATGATCCGATGTTAAGGGCTGCCCGTGAGATATCGAAGAAGATGGTGGTAACGGCACCGGCGGAGGCATGTTTGCACATTGCCACAACGCTTGGAGAAAGCCTATCTATTATTGTCGGGCGCCGGAAGTGGATTCCGGAGATGAAAGAAAATGTCCATAAATATGGGTTTGCGGATAAATTGGCCTCATTCAAGCACATTGAAATGGGCGTCCATGATTTTCAGAAGGATCATGACGAAACCTTGAAGCGAATGAAATTTGCCGCAAGAGAAGCCGTGGAAAAGGATGGAGCGAATGTCATCGTTCTAGGGTGTACCGTGGAGTTCGGCTTCTACCACTCGCTTCAGGAGGAACTTGGGGTACCTGTGATCGATGCCAGCATAGCCCCTGTAAAATATGCCGAATTCCTGGTAGAGATTAACAAGAAATTCGGATGGGGACACAGCAAGTTAGATGGGTATCAGTCACCGCCTGAAGAAGAAGTGAATCATTGGAAGTTGTTTGGATAGGGTATATCAAAGCAAATACGAAATGAGGGAACCCCATTGGAAAAAAAGATCTTATGGATCAATCCTGTAACCACGGATATGTTTGACGCGGCTTTCAAGAGCGAATTTGAAAAGGTCAAACAGCCAGACACGGTCGTCGATGTCGTCTCTTTGGCTCCCGCACCAGGTCCTCTTCATCTGGAGTACAACAGCTATGAGGTCATGATCATGCCGGAAATCCTCAAGCTGGTGAAGAAGGCGGAAGAAGAGGAATATGATGCAGCGGTAATCGGTTGCTTTTACGACCCGATATTAAGGGCCGCTCGTGAGGTTTCGAAGAAAATGGTGGTAGCCGCCCCGGCAGAGGCAAGCTTGCACATTGCGGCAACCCTTGGCGAGAACATTTCCATTATCGTCGGGCGCCGGAAGTGGATTCCGGAGATGAAGGAAAATGTTCACAAGTACGGATTCGGGGATAAGCTAGCGTCGTTTAAGTCCTTGAACATGGGAGTCCATGATTTCCAGAAAGACCATCAGGAGACAGCAAGGCGAATCCAACAGGCGGCAAGGGAAGCCGTGGAGCAAGATGGCGCGAATGTCGTGATATTGGGCTGCACCATGGAATTTGGCTTTTACCGCAAAGTTCAGGAAGAACTAGGGGTTCCGGTGATTGATGCAAGTTTAGCTCCGCTTAAATACGCGGAATTCTTAGTGGAAATCAACCAAAGATTCGGATGGGGACACAGCAAGCTGGATGGATATCAATCCCCGCCGGATGAAGAATTGAACGCTTGGAAGATTTTCTAGAAGCCAATGTTTTCGAATTCCTTCTATGCAATGGCTAGGCTGACCAACAATATCCATGTTGTTTCTGCCCCAAGGCTCGGCGCCAGCCAAGTTTTATATAAAGAATTTCTAGCCATATAAGTGAACGAAAAAGGGGGATTATCATGAGTTTACAAACTAATCTGCAATCAGTAGAAGAGAATTCGAAATCATCTAAAAGAACTGTACAGGTGGGCGCTCTTTTCGAAAATATGCCCGTTACCGGCCAACATTGGAAAGCGGGGTTGGTGCTGTTTTTCACCTTCGTCATCGAAGCCTGGGAAATGATGATTATTATTCTCGCGAGTGCCTCTATTGGTGCGGAATTTAACCTGGATGGAGGTCGAATCGGCTCCCTGATTGGTTCTATATTCCTGGGGATGATCCCCGGATGTCTCATTTTTGGGAAACTGGTTGATAAAATCGGGCGCAAGCCATCGATGATGATTAGTTTAGCCTTGTATGGAGTTGTATGTCTTATCAGTGCCTTTTCCACAAGCTACGAGATGCTTTGGTGGACAAGATTCCTTTCGGGAGCTGTCCTCGGTGGGGTATTGGTAGCAACGTTCCCTTACTTTGAAGAGTTGCTTCCGGTGAAAGTCCGCGGGAAGGCAACGGTATATCTGGCTTCCGGCTGGCCGGTTGGTTTCTTGATCGCTATCGGTGTTACTTATCTGTTTATGGATCTTGGATGGCGCTGGATTATTGGGGTCAGCTCCCTTGCCGGTCTATGGTTCCTGGCTATAGCTGCCTTCGTTCCGGAATCTCCCTATTGGCTGGCTAGCAGAGGCCGTCAGGCGGAAGCGAAAGAGGTAGTTCTCAAGCTTTCCGAAGGGAAGATGAGTACCGTGATCGATAAGGTTGATCTTGTCGTGGATGATGTGAAAGAAGGCTCTTTCTTGGAAATCTTCAGAGCCAAATTCCTGCGTCCGACAGTATTGCAGATCATTATCAACTTCTGCTTTTCCTGGGGATATTGGGCCCTTTCATCCTGGATGCCGACCCTATTGGCCAAAAAGGGCTTAAACGCACCGGAGGGATTAGGATTCATGGCTCTATCGTGCTTGTTCATGTTCCCCGGTTATATGGCCTCTTCTTATTTGACAGGCAAGTTTGGCCGCAAGAAGGTCATGACGACATTCGTATTCTTTGCAGCGGTTGGAGGCTTTGGCTTTGCTTCTTCCGATACGATGGCTCAAATGTATTTTTGGAATTTTGTTCTTTCGTTCTTCAGTTTAGGAGCATGGGGAGTATGGAATACCTGGATGGCTGAGCTCTATCCAACCGAGATCCGCGGGGTGAGCTATTCCGTTGGCGTTACCGGCCAGCGTGTGGCTAATGCGATTGCACCGACTATCATCGGAGCGATGCTCGCAGCCAATACCAGCTTTTTGGCAACGGTTTCCTTTATCTCGGCATTCTTGGTCATCACGTTTATTGCCTGTCTTTTCCTGAAGGAAACGGAAGGCGCAATTCTTCATTAATCACAGAAAAACAAACAGACGATAGGTGGAGTAGGAATGGATGAAATCTACAAGAAAATCAAAGACCTGAGGAAGCAGCATGATATGACGCTGAAAGATTTAAGCGAAAAGACAGGGTTATCCATCAGTTTCCTTTCTCAGGTCGAAAGGGGATCGACCTCCCTCGCCATTACATCTCTCAAGAAAATTGCGGACGCTTTTGAGGTTCCGATTACCGATTTCTTCGAGAATGAGGGAAACCAGAATTTTCATGTCAGAGCAGATAGCCAAAAACCGTTTCGGATTGAAGGATCTCCCGCAGAATACACTCGCTTGGGAGGAAACTTCAACGGAAGGGCGCTTGAGCCGATCATTGTAACCCTGGGACCTGATGTGGTTCAAGACAATGTGTTCAGTCATCCTGGCGAGGAATTCTATTATGTGATGGAGGGTGCGGTCATCTTTCATGTAGATGGAAAAGAATATCTGGTGAAAGCTGGAGATTCGATCCATTTCCCTTCCCATTTGTCGCATTTTTGGTCTAATCCGCTCCATCAAACCTGCAAGATCCTTTGCGTGTTAACACCGGTTATTTTTTAAATCTGACCGGGTTTCATATCTATTCTCTCACATCAAGAAAGGTGGTTATTATGCGCGTAGCAACTGATATCGGAGGAACTTTTACTGACCTTGTCTATTTGAATGAAAACGGGCGCATCGGCACCGCAAAAAGCGATACGACTCCCCCTAATTTTGAGCAAGGAGTTTTGGATGTTATTCAAAAAAGCGGAATTTCTCCGCAAGAGATCTCCACGTTCATTCATGGAACTACGGTGATCATCAATGCGTTAACGGAACATAAAGGGGTTAAAACCGGATTGATCACAACCAAGGGCTTCCGCGATGTGCTGGAAATTGCCCGCGGAAACCGCCCCGATTTGTTTAATGTCCGTTATGAAAAACCGGCCCCATTCGTTCCCCGCTATCTTCGCCATGAAGTTAGCGAGAGGCTGAATTATAAAGGAGAAGTCATCGATGAGCTTGTACTGGAAGAAGTAAAGGCTGCGGTCGAACAATTGCGCAGCGAAGGCGTAGGAGCGATTGCGGTTTCCTTCCTGCATGCTTATGCGAATCCTTCTCATGAAAAGTTGGCTGTGGAAGCCATCAAAGAAGTTTGGCCGGAAGTGGCTGTCACCGCTTCCCATGAGGTAACCAAGGAATGGCGCGAGTACGAGCGTACGAGTACCGCCGTCCTAAACTCCTATGTCAAACCGATTGCTGCATCTTATATCAATAAATTGGACAAGCATCTCGGGGAAATCGGAGTGGACGGAAACAAGTACATCATGCAATCAAACTCTGGAACCACGACGTTTGAGCAATCCAAAGAAACTCCTATCAATATGGTAGAGTCCGGTCCGGTAGCCGGCATTTTCGGCTCCGCCATTTTGGGCAAAATCCTTGGGGAAGAAAATATCATCGCCTTTGATATTGGCGGAACGACGGCAAAGTGTTCCCTGATCGATAAAGGAGAGGTAAAGGTCACGACGGAGTATAAGATAGAGAAAGATGACCGCAACGCCGGATATCCGATTAAGGTTCCTGTGGTTGATATCGTGGAGATTGGAAATGGCGGGGGTTCTATTGCCTGGATCGATGATGCCGGTTCGTTGAAGGTCGGACCGCAATCTGCAGGTGCGCTGCCGGGTCCAGTAGCTTACGGCCGCGGCGGGGAAAATCCGACGACCACAGATGCCAATCTTGTTGCTGGCCGCTTATCGCCTAAAAATTTTCAAAATACAGTCAATATGGATGCGGTCAAGCAAGCGATTCATGATAAGGTGGCCAGCCATTTCGACATCTCTGTAGAAGAAGCAGCGCTGGGGATTATTCGCATCGCGAACTCCAACATGCTGAATGCTTTAAAATTGATTTCCGTTCGAAAAGGCTACGATCCCCGAGAATTCTCCTTGGTAGCCTTTGGTGGCGGCGGCCCGATGCATGCACTAGCCTTAGCCAAGGAATTGGGCGTGAAAAAAGTCATCATCCCGATTGCTTCCTCTGTGTTCTCTGCATGGGGCATGCTGATGACCGACCTTCGCCATGACTATATTCAAACTTACATTCGCCGCGTGAATGGATTGAACTTGGATGAGTTCAATAAGGAATGGAATCAGCTAGAAGATGGAGCTACAAGTCAATTCGCCCAAGAGGGGATTGAACGAGACCAGGTCGTATTTGGCCGCTATGCCGATATTCGATATGTCGGGCAAGAGCATGCAGTAAAAGTGCCTGTGCCTAACGGCTCTATGGATGCTGAGGCTATCGAGGAAATCGTCCGACGTTTCCATGACCTTCATGAGCAGCACTATACGTTTAAATTGGAAGGAGCTGCTACAGAAATTGTGAACTTTCATTTAACGGCATTCGGTCGGGTTCAAAAGCCCGAGATCGGCCGTTTGGAAAAGGTAGGGGACAATGCGGAGCAGGCGATAAAAGAAATTCGTCCTGTCTTGTTTGAAGAACAGGGGTGGATTGATACCAAAGTTTATGACAGAGAGATTTTGAATGCGGGCAGCTTGATTCAAGGGCCTGCCATTGTCGAAGAGCAATCTTCTTCTACCGTAGTGTATCCAGGGCAAAGTCTGGTGGTAGACGAGTATGGTAATTTAATCATCAACACGGGGGTGTAATGACATGATTGATACGAAAGTGAAACGCGACCAATTTACACTCGAAATTGTCAAAGATTCGTTGATTGCGATAGGGGAAGAGATGTTCCATACGCTCGCCCGCACATCGATGAGCCCAATTATCTATGAAGTTCTTGATTTTGCCAGCGGTTTGACGGATGCGAAGGGTCAGCTGCTCACGCAAGGAAACGGGGTTACCGGATTTATTGGAATGTTGACCTTTATGGTAAAGGAAACCTTGCGGAAATTCGGCAAAGAAGGAGACCTGAAGCCGGGAGATATTATTATCATCAACGATCCGTACGGCGGCGGAGGCTCCCACTTATCCGACGTCGGACTGGTGATGCCGATCTTCCATGATGGCAAACTGGTGGCATTTTCCGCCAATAAGGCTCACTGGACCGAGGTAGGCGGGAAAGATCCGGGGTCCTGGACGACGGATTCCACGGAGATTTTCCAGGAAGGACTTCAATTCCCGTGCGTCAAGCTCTACGATGAAGGCAAATTGAACCAGCCCTTGGTTGATATCATTGCGGCCAATGTCCGCTTCCCGGATCTGTCGCTGGGAGATATGTGGGCTCAAGTAGCCGCCCTCCGTACCGGAGAAAAGCGCGTGCGTGAGATCTGCGACAAGTACAGCCAGGCTGTCGTGCTAGATTCAATTGACCACCTGTTAAACCATGGTCAGCAATTAGCGCTGAAAGAAATCTCCAAATTACCGAAGGGTGTATTTGAAGCGCAGGATTTTATTGATGATGACGGGATTGGAAACGGTCCGTTCAACGTACAGGTGAAAATTACCATAACGGACGATGAGTTTATCTGCGATTTCCGCGGAAGCCATCCGCAAGTTTTAGGTCCTGTCAATTGTTCTTACACGGCGTTAGTATCCGCGGTTCGGACGATTTTCTTAGCGGTGACGAATCCGTCTCAAGACGTAAACGATGGGGTATTCCGTCCATTGCAAGTCATCGCCGATGATCGTTCCATCTTCTCGGCAGAGCGTCCGGCAGCCGTATCTACCTATTGGGAGACGATGCTATACGGGGCTGACCTGGTCTGGAAGGCACTGGCTCCAGTCGTTCCTCACCGCCTGAATGCCGGGCACTTACTATCCGTTTGCGGTGTGGTTCTCTCCGGACTTCACCAGGATACCAACGAGCCATTCTTGATCGTTGAGCCGTCCGTTGGCGGATGGGGTGCTGGCGAAGGGTTGGACGGAGCCGCAGGACAATTCTGCATCGGGGACGGAGAAACCTACAACGTGCCGGTTGAAGTAGCTGAAACCCGCTACGGTGTATTGATCGACGAATACAGCTTCCGTGCAGACGGTGCCGGCGCTGGTGAAAACCGCGGGGGTTCCGGATGCATCCGCTCTTACCGGGCTATGACCGATGGGCAAACCATCACGGCAACTTTCGGACGTCACAAGTATCTGCCATGGGGCTTTAACGGCGGTCTTGAAGGTTCCCGCAACGAATTTGAAATTGTGAAAGCGAACGGAGAAGTGGCCGGGCCATTCGGCAAATATGCCCGTTTCCCGCTCAGTAAGGGAGATGTGGTGCGTTTGATTACCGCAACGGGCGGCGGATATGGCAACCCTTACAACCGTCCGGTGGAAAAAGTAGCTTTGGATGCGAAGAACGGCTACATTTCTGTGGAACAAGCCAAAGAAATCTATGGGGTCATTTTGAACACAAACACATTTGAGGTGGAAGGCGTAACTCTGGAACGTCAAGCTTCATAAAAGGGGAGGAATATCCATGATCGTTATCAGCGCGGATTCGGTAAAGGCCGATGATCGCCCGGATGTGTCATTAAAGACATTGTTTTCGGAAGAACATGTAGAGGGTGGAAAAGCTAAATTCGGGGTTGTGAGTGTTCCCCCTAAAGCAAGAATTCCATTGAGTGGAACGGGTGCTCACGATGAAGACGAGTACTCGATTGTCGTAAAGGGTTCCATCCTTGCGGGGATCACGGGTCAAGAATATCGGCTGACTGTTGGAGATGCATCCCTCATTCCTGCCGGTGAAGCTCACTGGGCGTACAATGACGGGGAAGAGGAGTGCCAAATCGTCTGGGTTCTTGTAAAACGATAAGCTGTGATTGGGGTTGTCGCTTTCAGACAGCCCCTTTTAACTACTCGAAGAGAGGAATGGGAACAAGATGAGCATTTATGTGGAAAGAATTAATAAAGCACAAGCGATATTAGCTCAGAACGGATGGGAGGCAGCGGTTGTCACGTCTCCGGCGAATTTCTTCTATTTTACGGGAACCTGGCTTGACTCCCATGAGCGGCTTCAAGCTGTAGTTATTTCAAGAACGGGTGCTGCATCCATCGTGGTTCACGAAATGTCGCGGGAAGAGGTTTCCCCTCTAGATGGCGTAACCATGGTCTTCTGGAAAGACGGAGAGCCTTCGGTAGAAATTCTGGCAGGGCTTTTACCTAAGCAGGGTGTCATCTCCTTCGACAACCAATGGCCCAGCGAAAAGCTGATTGATCTCATGTCTTTCAAAAAAGAACTTACTTATATCAAAGGTACACCTGTTATCGGAGCCCTCCGTTTAAAAAAGGATAGGGAGGAAATTGACCTTTTGCGCAAGTCGGGAGAAATCGCGGATCGAGTCATTGGAGAGGCAATTCGTCTTGCCAAGCCGGGAATGAAGGAATCGGAGCTGGCGAAAGAAATCAAACGACTCTTTCATGAGCAGGGAGTGGAGCAATTATCCTTTAGTCCCATCATTGGGGCGGGAGCCAATGGGGCGATTCCCCATCATCAATCCGATGATACCGTGCTTGCGGAAGGGGATATGGTAGTCGTTGATATGGGCGGCATTAAGGATCATTATTGCTCGGATATGACCCGGACGATCGCGATTGGGGAACCGTCCGAAGAAATGGTTCAGGTATATGAGATTGTTCGCAAGGCTCAGGACGAAGCGGTGAAAGCAATCAGACCGGGCGTCTCGATGCGTTCGATTGATCAAGTGGCGAGAAGCATCATTTCCCAAGCGGGCTATGGAGAATTCTTTACCCATCGCACTGGGCATGGCTTAGGGATTGAAGTTCACGAGGAACCTTTCCTGACCTCAGACAATGAACAGCTTCTCGAGGAAGGGATGGTGGTGAGCGTCGAACCCGGCATCTATTTAAGCGGAAAGTTCGGAGTAAGAATCGAGGATATTGTCGTCGTCACAGCCCATGGTGCAGAAAGGCTGAATCATTATCCACGGGAACTGATCACGGCAGGGAAAAACGTCACGACTGGGGGGGTATAGCATGATTGAAGCTAAAGTAAAGCATGACCAATTTACCCTGGAGATTGTAAAGGATTCCTTGATTGCCATCGGAGAAGAGATGTTCCATACACTGGCCCGAACCTCCATGAGCCCGATTATCTATGAAGTGCTTGACTTCGCAAGCGGGTTGACGGATGGAAAAGGCCAACTTCTTACCCAGGGGAACGGGGTTACCGGGTTTATTGGGATGCTGACCTTTATGGTCAAGGAAACACTGCAGAAGTTCGGCAAGGAAGGGGACTTAAAGCCGGGAGACATCCTGATCATCAACGATCCTTATGGCGGCGGAGGCTCCCATTTGTCCGATGTCGGGCTTTTGATGCCCATTTTTCATGAAGGAGAACTGGTTGCTTTCTCTGCGAACAAAGCTCACTGGACGGAAGTGGGCGGCAAGGATCCCGGTTCCTGGACGACTGACTCCACGGAAATTTTCCAAGAAGGACTGCAGTTCCCATGCGTAAAATTATTCGATGAGGGAAAATTGAACCAGCCCCTGGTTGACATCATTGAAGCAAATGTACGTTTTCCGGATTTGTCGCTGGGGGATATGTGGGCTCAAGTGGCCGCGCTGCGCACCGGCGACAAGCGCTTCCGCGAACTGTGCGATAAGTACGGCAAGGATGTGGTGCTGGATTCGATTGAGCATCTATTATACCATGGCGAACAATTGGCATTAAAAGAAATCAGCAAATTACCCAAGGGTACGTATGAAGCACAGGACTTCATTGATGACGACGGGTTAGGGAATGGGCCTTTCTCCGTACAGGTAAAGGTTACCATCACAGATGATGAGTTTATCTGCGATTTCCGCGGCAGCCACCCGCAAGTGCTGGGTCCAGTGAACTGTTCCTATACCGGGTTGGTGTCCGCGGCTCGGACCATTTTCCTAGCCGTGACGAATCCGTCCCAAGACGTAAACGATGGCGTATTCCGTCCATTAAAGGTCGTAGCGGAGCCACGTTCCATTTTCACAGCTGAACGGCCGGCAGCCGTTTCGACTTATTGGGAAACGACGCTTTACGGGGCTGACCTCATCTGGAAAGCGCTCGCGCCTGTTGTCCCCCACCGATTGAATGCCGGACATTTCTTATCCGTTTGCGGTGTGGTTCTCGCCGGCATTCACCCAGATACGAACGAGCCTTTCCTGACCGTGGAGCCGACCGCTGGAGGGTGGGGGGCTGGCCAAGGGTTGGACGGGGTGACCGGACAATTCTGCGTTTTCGACGGGGAAACCTACAACGTTCCGGTAGAAGTGGCTGAAACGCGCTACGGTATTATGGTCGATGAGTACAGCCTTCGCACGGACGGAGCTGGCAGCGGAGAATATCGCGGGGGTTCGGGATGCATCCGCTCATATCGGGCCATGACCGACGGCCAAACGGTAACCGCAACATTCGGACGCCATAAATTTCTCCCATGGGGCTTTCACGGCGGACAAGACGGATCCCGCAATGAATTTGAAATTGTCAAAGCGAATGGGGAAGTTGTCGGGCCATTCGGCAAATATGCCCGTTTCCCGCTTAATAAGGGAGATAGGGTACGTTTGATAACCGGAACTGGCGGCGGATATGGCAATCCAATTGATAGATCAGTAGAAAAGGTAGCCTCAGATGCTAGAAATGGCTATATCTCTTTGGAGCAAGCTAGAGAGATCTATGGAGTCATTTTGAATAGGGATAGCTTTGAGGTGGAAGGCGTTATGCCGGTGCGGGAATTGAGGGAAAGAAGACAATAAAATAATAGAAGTCATAGGGGGTGTCCGGTCTGGGCGGCCCCTTTCATTTGTGGGCATAGATATCAAGCGTGGTGAATCATTCACTACCTCCCAGGTTAAATGGTAGAGCTTGTGAAAGCAAGTTTCAATTATTGTGTCTTAATCCGGACCCTATTCGGACAGAAAACGTGGAAAAAAGAGAATCGAGTCCGAATTCGGCTCTATTCTCTTCCGTAGGTCTTTAAGGTTGTGGGTGAGTTCTTCAAATAACCTTGATAAGGCTACTGTCCAACTAGCCCGATCGATTCAGCTGTTCAAACACCGATGCCATGCTGCTCAAACAAACCCGACATAATTGATCGCCCTTGCTGGATATCAGGATGAAATTGGATAGCTGCTGTTTGCCGAACGGATTCGACCTTGTTGATAGAGGTATGGAGGAGGTCTTGATCCGGGAGCATGCCGAAATCGTCTGCTATAGATAGACCGGCAACCGTTCCTTGGGCCATAGCGATTTTGGCGCTTTCGATGCCTGTGATATTGCCAGCCACATATAATCCTTTTACGGTGGTTTGCATCCGTTCGTTATGCAGCGGAACATGGCCGCCGAGTTCTGGGAGATAGGTCAGTGTGCATCCCGCTACTGCAGCGAGTTCAACAAGCGGCTGCAGGCCGCCGGCAATACAAACAAAGTCGGCGGGGATGATGGTTTCCGTCCCGGCGATAGGCTCTCCCTTGGCTGTTACTTTGGCTATTTTGACACCTTCCACCTGGTTTTCGCCGATGATGGATAGGGCGGCTGTGTTGAGCTGAATCGGAATATCCCATAGGTGAATGCCTTGATCGGGCAGGAACCGTAGCGCCAGCTTTTGAAGAGCTTCTGATTTCATCATTTTACTGCCCATTCGGATCAAAAAGGAAGGAGCCAGATGGGCCGCATGCATCATCGACTTCATGACTTTCTCCGGATTTCCAGCGTCCATCGTTAATAGATTGCGGGCAGGAAGCACCATGCGGTCTATAGGAATTCCCGCAAGCTGGAGTTCGCGCATGATCGCGATGGACAATATGTTAATGCCGACAACCACGCCTCGAGATCCGACTTTTACCCGCTGTACATTAGTCATGACTTGAGCGGCACCGATGGACATAACACCCGGTAGCGTCCAGCCATGGATCGGGATAGCCGTTTCCGCGGCACCGGTGGCGAGCAGTAAGGCGGGCGACTCAATAGGTCCATGAGAGGTCTCCATTCTCCAACCTTGATCCGTGTTCGTTGCGTCATGAACTGACACGCCACACTCCAAATCGACGCCAAGGCGTATAGCCTGCTCCTGAAGCTGTTTCCCTTCTTCGAGTCCATTCCACCATGTGCCGTTTGGCTCTTCATGAAGCTGACCGAGAAGCCGTCCCCCCGGACGGATAAACTCATCCACGATTTTTGCCTTGAGCCCATGCTGCGCGCATGCGATCCCTGCGGAGAGTCCGGCTGGACCTGCTCCTACAATGACGACATCCCACATTTATAGGTCCTCCTCCTTTCGGAAGGGAGTTGGCAGTCTGACACCTGATTCAACTGTCATGCCTTCTTCGACAAGTGACAGGCACGCACGTTGGCCCGCTGTGCCATTAACCGTGACTCGGCATTCAAAGCAGTGGCCGATATTGCAGTAAATTCCCCGGGGAGTTCCGTTTTCTTCTTGAACACGCAGCGTGCGTATTCCGTTGGCCAGCAAAGACGCGGCGATCGTTTCAGATTCATAGGCAGAATAAGCTTTTCCGTCAAAGAAAAATGTGATTTTTTTGCGGCTCTCCATCGATCCTAGAATAGGGTGATGTTCAATTCTTCCGTATCTCATTGATGCCTCCCAAAAGATGAAAAGAGATAGGACGGACAGGAGGTTGGTAGCGGAGCGTCATGGTGTCCGCAGTTGCTTTTCCGTTTACTTCCTTTACAATGGCATCCACCAGGCTTCGGCACGTACGGCCACCGCAAAATCCCATTCCTGCCCGGGTTCTAAGTTTCAATTCCCTGGAAGAACATGGGTAGTTGGTTGATGTCTCTAGCAACTCACCCAAGGTGACTTCTTCACATCGACAGACTATGATTTCCTTTTGATCGATCATGATTTTCCTCCTATTATATCTGCATGATGCACGGTGAGATTTTCTGCTCACCATTGAGGGATTACTTTTTCTGTCAATTAAAAATGCAAAATTCATGCCAAATAGGAGGAGCCTTCTAGTTTTACTTTATGGGTATATTCAGCTTGTACATTTTGTTATATAACGTTCTGCGCGAGATCCCCAGTCTTTTTGCAGCCGCTTGCTTATTGCCTTTCTCCTTTTCGAGCGCTTGCAGAATGAGATTTCTTTCATGATGATCCCGGTCTTCTGACAGCATGGGTTCGTCAAGCTTGTCCTCCCGCGAAGATGTGGGAAGCACTTGGAACTTAGAATGCTGCAAAAAAGGCAAGTATTCTTCATCAATCACCCCGTCTTCATCAATCACCCCGTCTCCAGCAAAAACCACTAGCCGTTCCATTGTATTTCGCAGCTCGCGGATATTGCCGGGCCAGTGATATTCCTGCAGACAATGCATGAGATTGGGGGATAGGCCTTGAATGGGGCGTTCGTATTGCCTGGAAAACTCGTATAAAAAGAACAGCGAAAGCTCGATGATATCTTCTTTTCGATCGCGGAGCGGGGGAATCAGAAGACTGAAAACATTTAATCGGTAGAATAGATCCTCCCGAAACTTCCCTTCCGCAATGAGGGCCTCCAAATTCCGGTTTGTCGCGGCGACAACCCGAAAATCAGCCTCCACTTTTTTGGTTCCTCCTAAGGGATAAAAGGACTTCTCTTGCAGAACACGGAGCAGCTTCACCTGCATATCGAGGGGCATTTCCCCAATCTCATCCAAAAAAAGAGTACCTCCGCAGGCTAGTTCAATCATCCCTTTTTTGCCTTTTTGATCGGCCCCAGAGAAAGCACCTTTGGCGTACCCGAATAATTCGCTTTCAAATAAGCTAGGTGAAATCGCTCCGCAGTTGAGTTCCACGAACGGCGCATGTTCCTCTTCTCTGACGTTGTGAACGGCCCTGGCAAACAACTCTTTTCCTACTCCGCTTTCTCCTAACAGGAGAACCGTGGTTTTGGTAGATTTCAGCATGCTGATCATATTTTTCAGTTGTTTTATCGATTTGCTGGTTCCCTTGATTGGGTGAAACGGGTCGGAAGATACGCTCAGCTTCTCCATCTGCTGCTGCAGGTGATGAACTTTTTGGGTGGCATCAAATAGCTCCTGCTTTAATCGGACTTGGTTTGTAATATCCGTTTCGGCTGCAACCGACCCGATGATCTTTCCGTTTAAGTAGATCGGTTTCGTATTGATCTGAACGACGAGGTCCTCTTGCGGCTGATGCTGTATTTGATAGACCCCATTCCCGGTTTGCAGGGTTTTGAGCATCGCCAGGTTTTCCACGGTAAAAAAATCCGTAATCGGCTTCCCCAATAGATCCTTTTCTTTAATAGAGAAGATTTTCTCTGCCCATTTTGACCATACAGCCACATGGGCGTTTTCATCTATTATCGATATGGACAAATCAACGGTATCGATCAACGTGCGAAAATACGCTTCAAGATATTGATACGACTGGAAAATAGTCTGCATGACATCCGTTTGGTGTACGCTTCCCACCAGATGGCCATTAGAATCGGTGACAAAAAGGCGATCGTTCCCCTGAAAGAGGGGGAACGTTTCCGACACAGGGGTTTCTATGGAGATACAGATCGATGGATCTAAATGGTTTTGTTCTTTTACATCATGATCCTGGCGTATTAATTGCTCGAGAGAAGGAAGTTGATGTTTGATAACAGGTCCCTCCGAATACAAGTGTGTAAAAATATAGACTCTTCACACTTATTATACATTTTGTGGGTTTACATGTGAAATAAAATGCACACTATTTCTTCCCTATCTAATTATTTTCGTTTGGCATGCTCCTTGCTTGATAGATGAATCAAAAAATCATAGACTCAGGGAGAAACGAACATGGTACACACCCCTCATTCGGAAGTCATCGTCATTGGCGGAGGGATCATCGGCAGTGCGATCACTTACTACGTGGCTAAAGCGGGACTTGATGTAACGGTCATTGAAAAGGGAGATCTGGCAAGCGGTACTTCATCGCGCTGTGATGGAGGGATCTTGGCTATTGATAAAGACCCGGGTTTCGATAGCCAAATGTCCTTAATCAGCCAAAAATTGATCCGTGAAATCAGCGGCGAACTGAAGCTTCCTTTTGAGTACCATTCCCGCGGCAGTCTGCTTGTATGCGAAACCGAGGAAGAGATGGCGGCGGCAGAAAAATGGGTGAAGCAGCAAAAAAAGGCGGGTCTAGCTTTTCGGATGCTCGATCGGCAGGATATCAAGCAGGAATCGACCTTTCTCGCGGATGATCTGTTGGGCGGACTTGAATGTGCGACGGACTCCATGGTGAACCCCTACCTATTAACTTATGCTCTTTTTGATAAGGCTCAGGAGTTCGGGGCTAAGATCTTGACCCATACCGAGGTAACGGGTATCAAGAAGGATGCCGGGGGATCCTTCCGGATTGAAACCCCGAAAGGGGAGCTGACGGCCAAGAAGGTCGTGAATGCGGCAGGGGTGTGGGCTCCCCGCATTGGGGAGATGGCGGGTATTGATATTCCCATCCTGCCAAGAAAGGGACATATCCTCGTAGCCT
This sequence comes from Ammoniphilus sp. YIM 78166, assembly GCF_004522215.1. GTDB lineage: Bacteria > Bacillota > Bacilli > Aneurinibacillales > RAOX-1 > YIM-78166. The sequence goes on from NZ_SDLR01000001.1 coordinate 219,599, forward strand.
CAAGGCAGGAGCCTGTCGGTGAGCGTATGGTGATGGAGTTCGGATATCTGCTTTCCAAATTTGGCGGGGAAAGAAAAGTGGATCCGGAAACGGAAAAATACGGGGTCGCACTGGTATTTGAGCCTACAGAGAGTCAAAACTTCCTGATCGGAAGCAGCCGCCAATTTGTCGGGTTCGACTCTACAGTGGACAGGAATGCAATCCGTGTCATGGCACGAAGAGCCATCCGGTTTTTTCCGAGAATGTCGGACATGAACATGATCCGCACGTATACGGGATTTCGTCCCTGGACCGAAGACCATTTGCCGATTGTCTCTGAAGTTCGCGAGCTGCCTGGTTTTTATATTGCAGCAGGCCACGAAGGGGACGGAATCAGTTTGGCGGCCGTGACAGGGAGGTTGATCTCTGAGCTCATCCTGGAAAAATCGGACACGATTATTCCGGCTGAACCGCTACGCTACGATCGTTTTACCAAAGAAAGGGGTGGTGTTTTGCTCTAAACATGCTAGGGATAACTGAGTTCAAGGGAGGGATCATATATGCTGGTACTTAGTGCAAATGATCAGCAGCAATTGTTAACGATGTCAGAAGTTATTGATTCGGTGGGGGTGGCGCTGAGTGAATTTTCCAACCATCGGGCCATTACCCCGATTCGAACATCCATTCCGGTAGTGAAAGGGAACGGTACGTCTCTATTCATGCCTTCCGTTGTAGAAGCGACCGACAGCTTGGGCGTGAAATTCGTTTCGGTTTTTCCGGATAATAGACTTCATGGAAAGAAGACGATATACGGGATGATGGTGTTGGCCGATGTAATGACGGGAGAACCCTTAGCGATCCTGGAAGCTTCTTATCTTACGGTACTCCGTACAGGAGCCGTTTCTGGACTGGCTACGAAATTCTTGTCGCAGGAAAAATCCAAGGTGCTGGCCATCATCGGTACGGGTGCTCAGGCAAGAGGCGTGCTCCAGGCAATCAAAGCGGTTCGCTCGATCGAAACGGTCCATTTGTATAATCGCAATGAGTCCAAAGCGCATGAGTTTGCTAGAGAAATAACAGACCAATTTGGCTCAGAGAGTCTTCAGGTTCACGTGTTCCCAAATGCGGATGAAGCCGTAAAGGGAGGGGACATCGTGGCCACGGCTACCAATGCCAAAACACCTGTCTTTTCCGCAGAAAGCCTAAAACCAGGTGTTCATATCAATGCCATCGGTTCCTTCCGTCCCACCATGCAGGAAATTCCCACAGCAATCGTGGCAAGGGCCTCTAAGATCGTTGTGGAGTCGAGAGAAGCGGCTTTGGAAGAAACGGGTGATTTGATTATTCCCATCGAACAAGGGGCCATCACAAGCGAATCGATCTATGCAGAGCTGGGGGAAATCGTAAATGGCGTCAAATCGGGACGGGAAAGCGATGAAGAGCTGACCCTATTTAAATCGGTGGGGCTGGCCGCCATGGATGTGGTCGTGGCAAAAGCACTTTATGACAGAGCTTTGGAGTTGGGTGTCGGGCAAAAGGTATCGATATAAGGCAATGATCAACAACCGCTGGGGTCTGACCGCAAAAAACGGGGAGGAAAATACATGATTCAAGACTCAAATATTATCATGATCATTTTTGTATTGTTAGCTTTTTCCGGTATATGGCTGCAAGGTAAAGTGCAATGGGTGCGTAAATTAAGTGCAGCGATGTATTGTATTTTTGGGGCTATGATACTTGCCAACATTGGTGTCATTCCCACGTGGAGCGGAGCCCACGAAGTCATCATGACGTATGTTGTCCCTTTCTCTATAGCGATGATTCTTATGAATGCGAGGTTAAGCGATTTGAAAGTGGCAGCGCCTGCAGCGATCAAAGCGTTTATCATATTTGCGCTGGTCGTTATCGTTGGTTTTGCGGTTTCATCATTATTATTTAAAAATATTATCGGAGAAGAGACATGGCAGGCGGCAGGTGTTTTCATTGCCGGGGCTATCGGTGGAACCGTAAATAATATTGTCGTTGCCAAATCATTGGGTATTAGTGAAACGATGCTTTCTGCCGTCCTGACGGCTGCAATGGTTGGATTTACCCTGTTCTTATTCTTTATTTTTACAGCTCCGACCTGGATGCCGAAATTAGGGTTTAAAGCTGCTTACAAGACTTTAAACAAAGAAGAGGCTCAGGAGTTTTATAATAATTATTGGAAAGAAAAATCAATCGATTTGAATGGCGTAACCACCATTATTTCCGTTGGCATCATTTTGACATCGCTATCTTTTCTATTAAAACAGTATGTATGGAATATCCCGATTGAAGTATATGTTTCCACATTGACTCTGATTGTCGCTAACGTTACAAAAATAAGCCATATCAATGGTTCCGAGGAAATCGGTTCGTACGGATTCCATTTGTTTTTTGCCTCATTGGGCGGCTTAGTCAGTCTAGAAAAATTGATTGCGACAGGACCTATGCTTTTAGTCATGTATGTCATTGCTATTACTATCACTATCATCCTGTTTTTCCTTCTCTCAAAAGTTGCAGGAATCGATTACGAAGCCATTTGCATTGCCAGCAATGCTGGAGTCGGCGGTCCTACCACGGCGCCGGTTATGGCGGTTGCCTTTGGGTGGAAAGAATTAGTGTTAACGGGTATTATTTTGGGTATTCTAGGATATTCGATCGGTTCATATATCGGCATTCTAGGCGGATATCTGATTAAATTCCTCATGTAAAAAAAGATAGGAGGGTTGACAATCATGGATGAAAAGGAAAGATACTGGGAGCTCCACAAGGAAGCGATTGTCATCGATGCTACTTGTCCGTTGGGAGCAGTAGATCATTATTATAAAAGGTGGATAGAAGGCGGGGTAACCGTCATGATTCCTACCATAGCCGCTAACCATTCTTGCCGGGAAACCATCGGTAGGATTGCAGCATGGCACCGAACAATTGAAACGCACTCTGATGAGCTGTTATTAGTAACATCTGTGGATGATATTTATAGGGCAAAAAAAGAAAGAAAATTAGGAGTCATCTTTCACTTTCAGGATTCTTTGCCCATAGAAGGCGACTTGAATCTTCTTACTATCTATCGTCAATTGGGAGTAAGGATTATTCAGCTTTGCTATAATGTCAGGAATTTTATTGGTGATGGCTGCGATGAACGAACGGATAGCGGTTTGAGTCAATTTGGTGTGAGCGCGGTGAAGGAAATGAATCGTCTAGGGATAGTGATAGATCTATCCCACACAGGCTATCAAACGACCATGGAAGTGATGAAAATATCGGAAAAGCCGGTGATCTTCAGCCATTCGAATGTCTATCAATTATGCCCGTCTCCCAGAAATATAAAGGATGATCAGATCAAAGCGGTTGCCGAAAAAGATGGAGTAATCGGTATCGTCGGTTTCCCTGCATTCGTATCGAAAAGCGATACACCTACTGTAGACAATTATGTGGATCATATTGATTACATAGCGAAATTGGTAGGGGTACGACATGTCGGTATTGGAATCGATTATTATGAGGGGATGGATGGCATCGCCTCGATGGAAGAAGCGACCAAAATCTATGACCAATTAATCACTTCCGGCAAATGGAAGGCTGAGTCTTACCCGCCCCCTCCATGGAAGTATCCTTCAGGTATTGAAGATCCATCGAAATTTCCCAATTTGACAAAAGCTCTCCTGAAAAGAGGGTATTCGGAAGAACATGTTCTCCAGATACTTGGCGGCAATTTTATAAGAGTATATGAAGAGGTGTGGGCTAAATAAATAGTGTTATACGGCTCCAAATATGTGGAACTATATATTGAAGCTTAACAAGCAGGAACTAAATAGTCACCTGCTTGTTTTTATTCGCAGGTATAAGAGCTAAAATAGATTACTTTGGGTGATAGTTTCTCAAGGATGAAATGGAACCGGTTCCAGAGGTTCAGTTAAAACCTAAATTAGTATCGGAGACTATGAAAACAAACAGTATTCGAAAGATATTGCCGAATGGCACAATGGCAACCATCGCACAAGATCCGAGAATTTTATGGCCGGATACGTTTCCGATTGGTCCGGATCAATACTTATATGTCATTGTGAACCAATTACATCGGCAATCAAGATTTCATTATGGAAAAGACCTACGCCAAAAACCGTACTTTACTTCGTATGAAAATTAATGAATTGCCTGCTCCAACCTTTTCATAAGGAAAAATAGTGGACTCCCACTTTGTGGATACCCCTTGGGGTAATGGTGTTTATTTCACCATGTTGATGATTATGATCAGCCATATTCGCCAGCAGACGGAAGGGCGTCGGAATATCTGGAAGGTCATCGTGGCCAATAAGCCGTTTGGTAAAGCCTCTTCCCCGCACATCCTGGAAACGGTCTTTCACGTGGCCCGAGCCAACCGCATTCAATTAATCTGTTTAACCTCCCATAAACAGGAAGGAATCTTACAGCGATTCCTATTGAAATTCTAAACTATACTAATTATTAAAAATGTTGAGAAGGGGATTGTCAATGGATAGCATAGAATCGTTGAAAAGTGAGAAAAAAAGACTGTTACAGGAAACCGAAGCCCTTTTATCCATGATTTCATCTCCCGTCTTGGTCGTTGACCAGCAAGGGAATGTGGTCCACACCAATACGTTTGCCGAAAATATATGGGGACGCTCTCAAATCACGTTGATCAATAAACACTTGCTTGAGTTGATGGAGGCTTCGAAACTGCTTGGGTTTATTCAACGCGGGAAACCTGCTGTAGATTTACCGGTTCAAATCAAGGATTTCACAGGTGGATGTTACCCTTATAGCTGTCGCCTGCATCCCCTTATTGTGAACAAGCAAGTGGAGGGTGCGGTGATGCAGCTTACAAAACAGGTCTCATTGCCTAGTATAGAAAAGCAAAAGAAATTTACGACCCGCTATTCATTCGCTGACATTCGCGGCAATAGCGAGGCGATTACGGCTTTAAAAGCACAGGCAGAAAAAGTAGCAAAAAGCAATTCTACCATATTGATTCGAGGGCAGAGCGGAACGGGGAAGGAAGTCCTTGCCCAGGCCATTCATGGCGCCAGTCACCGCAATAAAGGTCCGTTTGTCGCCATTAATTGCGCGGCCATTCCAGAGTCTCTTTTGGAAAGTGAGCTGTTTGGCTATGATGAAGGCTCCTTTACAGGAGCGAAAAAAGGGGGGAAACCCGGCCGTTTTGAAATGGCTCATGGAGGAACGCTGTTTCTAGATGAAATTGGGGATATGCCCCTATTTTTGCAAGCCAAACTTTTGCGGGTGCTGCAGGAACGGAGAGTGGAGCGAGTCGGGGGTTCGGAGAGTATTCCCATCGATGTTCGAGTGATTGCCGCCACTCATAAAGATCTTGAAACGCTGATCGCTAAGCAGCATTTCCGGGAAGATTTATACTTTCGCTTAAACGTCATTCCCTTTTCGATTCCTCCCTTGCGGGAGAGAAAGGAGGATCTATATGAGCTGATCCAATACTTTATGAAGCGGTATGGAGAAAGACTCGGGAAAGAAACCAAACGGCTGTCTTCACCCGTGCTGAAACGGTTAAATGATTATCACTGGCCGGGTAATGTGCGTGAACTGGAAAATGTCATAGAGTATATCATCAACCTTGAAATCGGGGATTTGGTTACGCTAAGCAGTTTGCCTTCAACCTTGCGTTACAGGGAGGAACCTGAAGAGACGGTCGTAAGGTTAGAGATAGTGCCAGAACAAGCTAGTCCTTTTGATTCGTCATTTTTGAACGTTGACGAATCCGAAGCATATCTAATCGAACAAGCCCTGCGTCGTTATGGAACGAGTACGGAAGGAAAAAGAAAGGCAGCCCAGCAATTGGGGATGAGTATGGCTACACTTTATCGGCGGATCAAAGCGATTTCTCGTGAGAAAAAATTCTCAAAGTGAGAAATAGTGATAATAGTTGATAAAACGTAAGAAAAAATGAGAAATTATTGTGTTTAGTAAGAATTATTGCTAGTTGATTCCACTCAAATCATCCCTTATTTAAAAACTTCTTATTATTCTCATTATCATAATTTTAGTATTGTTTGGTATTTTGATGTCGTTTCTGCTGAAAATTGAATTGGCATGTAAATTGCTAAATAGAAAAGTGAGGGGATAAGCCATGAAAAAGCAACTAACCGAACACGACATTCCATCCTTAGCGTGCGGGGCCAGGTATCTTGGATCTGGAGGTGGAGGAGACAGTACATTGCTTCAATTCTTAGCGCTCCGAGCGATTCGCGAGGAAGGACCTGTTACCCTCCTCTCTCCGATTGCCTTAGCAGATGAAGAGTGGGTAGTACCGGTAGCCATTATGGGTTCTCCTACGATTTTTAGCGAAAAACTTCTTAGAGGAAGCGAAATCGTTGGCGCCATTCACATGCTAGAACAAGATAAGGAGATTTCCGCTCGAGCTGTAATGGGGATCGAAATCGCCGGAATGGAAGCCATGGTACCTGTTTTGGCAGCGGCCATATCTAACCTTCCTCTGGTGGATTGCGATGGGATGGGCCGAGCCTTTCCGGAGCTGCAGATGACGACGTTCCATGCGTTTGGCATTCACGCTGCCCCATTAATGATGATGAATGAACGCGGGAAATGTTACCGGATTTCAGGAGCCTCGAATGAAGAGGTCGAGCATGAGGCGCGTCATAAGGTGATGGAATTGGGAGGATGGGCAGCGATTGCCGGTTATCCCATGCAGGGGCGGGCCGTGCGGGAAGTGGTCATTCACCAAACGTTTTCTCTTGCCATTCGGCTGGGCGAGGCCGTAAGGGCCGCAATGGGCAATATCGATCAGATTGTTGGCGCTTTAGTCCGCCATTTTGAAAATTCCATTTATGGCACGCCATGCAAATTGATTGAGGGAAAAGTGGTGGATCTGCATCGGAACATGGTTGGAGGTTTATTGCGTGGCAACCTCATTGTAGAAGGAACCGGTTTTTATGTCGGGGAGCAAGTCGAGATCTTATTTCAAAATGAATACTTGTTTGCCAAAAAGGGGGAAAGAGCACTGGCCATGGTTCCCGATCTGATCTGCGTATTGGACGCGGATACGGGGAATCCGATTATGATTGAGGATCTGGAAAATCACCGAAAAGTATGGATTGTTGCTATTCCAAGTCCACCATTACTCAGGGATGCAAAAATGCTGGAGATTGTAGGGCCAAAATGTTTTGGCGTGGGGAAAGAGTTTTATCCGATAGAGCATCTGCTGGTTCAGGAAGGCGGGGAAGAATAGGATGATTCGCATAGGCATTGATGTCGGCAGGGAAAAAACCGATGGTGTTGTGATGAATCAGCATTTACATATTCTTGCCACAGCCTGTCTTCCAACGACTGCGGATGTGCTGAGCGGGATTCAAGTTATCATTGCGCAATTGTTACGTGATTCGAGCGTCCGTGAAGAGGATGTGAAAACGGTGATGATAGGAACAAACCTGTTTCTGGATGCCATGCTGACGGAAAAAGACCTCTCTCAGGTATGTGCCGTTCGCATTCTGCAAGCCAAAGGCAGCATTCCCCCGTTGTATGGGGGAACAGAATCTTTTCGAAAGGCAATCGGACTCGTTTATCATGAACTGCAAGGGGGCCATGAAGTGGATGGAGAGATATCCCAAACTCTCCCTTCTCGTCAAGAGCTAGATAGGTTCCTTCGATCTGTACACTCTCAGGGTATCGATGCTTTTGCCATTACCGGGACGTTTTCTCCGGTGAATGACAGTCATGAACGAATGGTTATGGGTTGGATCCAAGAGAGCATGGGCAAAGATTATTCTTTTACCCTATCCCATGAGTTGGGGAGCATTGGATTTCTCGAACGGGAAAACGGGGCGATTCTGAATGCCGCCTTATCCAAGCTAATCAAGCAAGCCCTGCGGGGCCTTGATCATCTATTGCAGGAACTTGGCATCGAAGCGGGGATCTATCTCGTGCAAAATGACGGATCGCTTATGTCCTACGACTATGCGCTGCATTATCCGATTCGAACTCTTTATTCCGGCATGACCACGAGTCTTAGGGGAGCTTCTTTTCTCGCACAGCTCCAAGACTGCATCGTGGTCGATGTGGGGAAAAAAGCTACGCGAGTTGGCGTGCTAGAGGAAGGATTTCCCAAGGAAAGACGGCAGAATGCTCCTATAGCAGGGATTGATGTCAATGTGCCGAAGCCAGAGATTGTGTCTTTTCCTTTTGGAGGCGAGCATTCTGTCGATGATGATAAATTGGATGCCGTTTTTGAGGCCGTTCAGCGGTTTCAGAGGCGATATGATCCACTTCCCCTTGTTTTTGTAGGAGAGGGTAGTAGGGAGTGGGCGGCAAAGTTTCGATTTCCATGGTCTGATGTTGTTCATCCCCCCTTTTCTGCCCATGCTGGCGCTATTGGCGCATGCATTGCGCCGATCAGCGGAAAGGTGGATCGCATGTATTGGCTCAAAGGGATGGAGCGAGAAGAGGCGGTGCAAATGGCCACGGGGGAAGCGGTTCACGAAGCCGTTCGCGCTGGAGCTAAACCGGAAACCGTGGCAGCTAAGTCCATTAAAGTAACCCCATTCGCTTATGTTCCGAGTCAAGCATTAAGAGTTCAGGTTAAGGCCATCGGTTCGCTTACGTAAGAATCCTTATTTGCGAAAAGGTCGATTGAAAAGAAGGGGCGAACATAAATGTCCAGTAAAGAGAGTATGTCGGATGATTATGCATTAAGCAGGGTGCCTGCCGGGGCAAGATTGCCTTTGTGGGAAGTAACTCTGGTGCGCATAGGTGCCCTTACCAGCTTGGCCCAATTCATGATGGGGGCGGCCATAGGGTACGGGATGACATTTTGGGGAGCATTTTGGGCCACCATGCTTGGTAGTGTGATTTTGGAAGTCGTCAGTTTCCTGATTGGTGTGGCTGGGGCAAGGGAAGGTCTTTCTACGAGTTTGCTTACCCGCTGGACAGGATTCGGAAAATATGGATCCGGAATTTTAGGCTTAGTCATTGCGATTGGATGTATTGGGTGGTTCGGGATTCAAAATTCGGTGTTTGCCAAAGGATTGGATCAAGCCCTTGGCGGTGTGCTAGGCTTTCCGTTAGCTGCAACTTTAACGGGATTGTTTGTTACCTTCATCGTGATCTTCGGTTTCAAATGGCTGAGCTGGACGGCAAGGATTGCGGTACCTGGCTTCATGGCGGTCATTGCCTATGGAATCTATCAAGTATTGAAAGATCACAATATCGGTGAATTGATCGCTTCGCCGCCTCCTGGCCCAGCTCTTTCGATCGGCGTGGCGGCAACCATGGTGGCCGGTGGCTATATGATTGGTGCCATCATTACTCCGGATATGAGCCGCTATAACCGAAACGGCAAAGATGTATTATGGATGACGCTCATTGCGACCATTATTGGAGAATTCGGCGTGAATCTGATTGCCGTTTTGATGGCTCATGCCGTCGGCAGCAGTGATGTGTTAACTATCGTGATGCAAACGACGGGTGTGCTGGGAGCAGCGATCGTGGTGTTTGCCACCGTGAAAATCAATGATTTGAATCTGTATGCCTCCTCCTTAGGGATTACAAATACGATTGATTCAATATTCAACCGTAAGGTCAACCGCGGTCTGATTACTTTGATTATTGGGATTATTGGTACAGTACTTTCCGTATTAGGCATTCTGGATAAGTTCGTTGGATTTTTGGTATTTTTGGGCATTTTTGTTCCTCCTGTCGGCGGGATTATGATCGTGGATTATTTTATCCTGAAACGTGACCGCAAGATATTGGATGAGAGCCGCGCAAAGGGTGAATTGCCGAAGTCCTGCGAAGCTATCAATCCTGTCACTCTGGTAGCATGGGCCGTTGGAAGCTTTTCAGGTTATTTTATTGCAATTGGAATTCCTTCATTAAATTCCCTGTTGATCGCAGGACTAGTCTATTATCTTGGCATGAAAATCTTTGGAACGGCCATTGGCCGCAAGAATGCGGAAGTAGATCAAACAGCTTAATTCTATTTGAACACATGACATCGAAGGGAGAGAGTTGACGTGAGACTTTTAGGAAAACAAGAGATTGAAGATATTGCGGTTGGAGCGGCTTTGCTTGGAACTGGGGGCGGAGGGGACCCTTATATCGGAAAGCTGATGGCTCTTCAGGCAATCGAGGAATTCGGGCCGATCCAATTGTTATCGGTAGATGAAATTCCAGATGACGCGTTTTTCGTTTCGTCGGGGATGATGGGAGCCCCAACGGTACTATTTGAAAAGGCGCCGAGCGGGACAGAAGCGAAGCTTGCATTTGAAGCACTGGAAAAATATATGGAAAAAAAGATTTTCGCCACGTTTCCGATCGAAGCGGGAGGCGTAAATTCCTTGCTGCCGCTTGCCCTTGCTGCACAGCTGGGATTGCCGGTTGTCGATGTGGATGGAATGGGCCGAGCCTTCCCTGAATTGCAGATGGTTACCTTTTACCTGGATGGCATATCGGCTACACCGATGGTTCTTGCTGATGAAAAAGGCAATGTAACCCTGTTCAATACGATCGATAGCCTTTGGGCCGAACGGATTGGCCGCAGTGTGGTGATTCAAAAGGGCGGTTCCACCATGTTCGCCATCTATCCGATGACGGGAAGGAATCTTAAGGAAAGTGGAATTCATAATATTTTGACACTGGAAGAAGAAATCGGCCGATCGATTCGCTTGGCGAAGGAAAACAATGTAGATCCCATTCAAGAGGTGCTTAAACTGACCAAAGGGTTTGAATTATTCCGCGGAAAAATTGTCGATGTCAACCGGAAAACGGAAACCGGATTTGCCCGGGGTACGGCAAAAATGGAGGGATTGGCGGATTATTATGGAGAAACCCTCGAGCTTCGTTTCCAAAATGAACATTTGCTTGCGAGGACAGAAGAACGGCTTTTGTGCGTCACGCCCGATTTGATAGCCGTTCTGGATGCGGAAACCGGTCAGCCGATTACCACGGAGGGCATGCGTTATGGCTCACGCACCGTGGTAATCGGGATCCCTTGCCATTCTAAGTGGCGTACAGCAAAGGGCATTGAAACATGCGGACCCGGATACTTCGGCTATGATGTGGACTACATTCCTGTAGAAGAGCTTGCGAAAAAAGGAGTGGTGAGCAAATGAGTTACAGAATTGGAATTGATGTAGGTGGAACGCATACCGATGCCGTTCTTCTCGATAAAGATTACAACGTGGTATCCAAAACCAAGTCCGCGACAACAGAAGACGTAAGTTCAGGCATTTATAAGGCCATGCGCGAGGTCATCGCGAATTCCGGTGTGCCGCGTGAGCAAATCCATTATGCCATGCTGGGTACCACCCATTGCACAAATGCCATCGTAGAGCGCAAGCGTCTCAACGAGATTGCGGTCATTCGCATCGGCGCACCGGCCACGCTTGCCGTGAAGCCATTGATCGGAGTACCGCAGGACCTGCGTGAACGGCTGGGGAAACATGTTTATTTGGTGCGAGGCGGACATGAGTTTGACGGAAGAGAGATTGCAAAATTAGACGAAGAAGAATTGGTTCGAATTGCGAAGGAAATAAAAGAAAAAGTCAATTCCATTGCGGTTACCTCTGTGTTTTCTCCAGTATCCAAAGAGCACGAACTTCGCGCCGCAGAGGTACTCCAAGAGGCATTGGGAGAGGATCTGCCAATCTCTCTCTCCCATGAGATCGGCAGCGTCGGTTTGCTGGAACGCGAAAATGCGACGATCTTAAATGCTGCGGTCGTCAATGTAGCCAAAGCAACCGCAGAAGGCTTCGTCAACGCCCTGCAAGAAGAAGGAATTAACGCAAAAGTCTTCTTCGGACAAAATGACGGGACCTTGATGAATGTCGAATATGCGATGAAATACCCTATTTTAACGATAGCTTGCGGACCGACCAACAGTATCCGAGGCGCCTCATACCTAACCGGCTTATCGGATGCTCTGGTCGTGGATGTGGGGGGGACAACGACGGATATTGGAGTTCTTATCAACTCTTTCCCGCGCGAATCTTCTTTGGCCGTTGAGATTGGTGGGGCACGCACCAATTTCCGCATGCCTGATCTGGTATCGATTGGATTAGGCGGAGGTACTATCGTCCGAATTAAAGAAGACGGCAGCTTCACTGTAGGCCCGGACAGTGTAGGCTACCGGTTGCCGGAAAAGGGGCTTGTCTTTGGCGGGGACACCTTAACAACAACCGATGTAGCTGTAGCGCTTGGCAAGGCGAATATCGGGGATCCGGAGAAAGTAGCCCATCTGGATAAAGTTTTACTGGAAAAAGTGTATGGCAGAATCGTCGGCATAGTAGAGGAAGCAATTGACAAGATGAAAACCAGTGCGGATCCGGTTCCGGTGATCCTCGTGGGAGGCGGAAGCATTCTCCTGCCTGATCGACTGAAAGGGGCTTCCGAGGTGATTTGTCCCGGGGATTTTGGGGTGGCCAATGCCATCGGAGCAGCGATTGCCCAGGTCAGCGGCCAGATTGAACGGGTTTTTGCCTTAGACGAATTGGGACGTGAACAAACGTTGGAATTGGCAAAGTCGATCGCGGTCAGCGAAGCCATCGCTGCGGGTGCGGATCCAGATACCGTTGAGATTGTCGATGTCGAGGATGTTCCCTTGGCCTATCTCCCAGGTAATGCTACGCGTGTCCGCGTGAAAGCTGCCGGTGTCCTTGCGGTGAATATGGAAGAAGTCCATTAAGAGGAGAGATTGAAATGAAAATTAGAGTCATTATGCCCATTATATCAGATATTTTTAATGAGGAAATCCAACAGGAAATTTCGCACTATGCCGCTGAATCGACGACGGTCGGGGTATGCAGCCTGGATTATGGACCTGCCTCCGTGGAAAGCGAATACGATGAGGCGCTGTGCATCCCTAACTTTCTGGAAAAGGCCATTGAAGCAGAAAAGGACGGATATGACGGGGTCATCAGTTTTTGTTTCGGAGATCCAGGAGTGAAACCTGCACGCGAAGTGCTCAATATCCCAGTGGTCGGTGCAGCCGAAGCTTCGATGCTATTTGCCAGCCTGTTAGCCAAATCCTTTTCAGTCGTGACGGTGCTGCCCAATGTGGTTCCCATGATCGAAAACATTAGCAGATTGTTAGGCGTTGAGGATAACTTGGCATCCGTCCGGTATGTGAATATTCCCGTTTTGGAAGTTCATGAAAAAGAAAGACTAAAGAGCGCCTTGCTGGAAGAAATGATCAAAGCAATAGAAAACGATAAGGCTCATGCCCTCGTATTGGGATGTACTGGCATGATGGGAGTCGCCGCAGATCTTCAGCAAAATCTTAGAGAGCGCGGGTATGATGTACCGGTGATCGACCCGGGCTTTGCGGCCACGAAAATGCTGGAAAGCGTGATTTCTATGGGGATAAAGCAAAGCCGGTTAACCTATATGTCTCCGCCTTCCAAACTCCGTAAATAGCATTTAAAGGTTGCAGGCTATACAAATTTGGGACCTAGCTGACCATGATGGTGCAGCTAGGTCTCTCATTCAGAAGGGGAGGTAAGCATGACACACATAATCGATGGTCATTTTGATCTGCTGATGGACGTAACCATTCAAAGAGAACGCGGAAAGAGAAAGGTGATCGAAAGGGAGTATCTCCCTGCTTTTCAAGAGGGAGGCGTACATTCCATCGTCTCGGCCATCTTTGTAGACGACGCCTTTTTGCCGGAGATGGGTCTTCGGAAGGCTTTGCAGCAGATCAGTTCCTTGCATGCGGAAGCGGATGAATCACCGGACACGATCATGGTATGTAAAAATGCCTATGACTTGAACAAGGCGAGAGTAGAAGGGAAAATGGGTTTTGTTCTTTCCCTGGAAGGAGCTGAGCCGCTGTATAACGACATCAGCCTTCTTCGTGTTTTTTACGAGCTTGGCGTGCGTTTGATCGGGCTGGTGTGGAGCAGGCGCAATTGGGTGGGAGACGGGAGCCATTTTTCTGCGGTCAGGGAGGGAAGAAAGGGCGGAATCACGGATTTCGGCGTCCAATTAATTGAGGAGGCAGAAAAGCTGGGCATCATCATCGATGTCAGCCATTTGAATGATGAGGGTTTTTGGGATGTCATGGAGTTCGCGAAGAAGCCGGTCATCGCCTCCCATTCGAACTGCCGAACCCTCGCTCCTTCCATGCGCAATCTCACGGATGATCAGATTAAGGCCATCGCTTCCACCGGAGGGGTGATTGGCATGAATGCCGTGAATTATTTTGTTTCAGAAAAGGATGAAGAATCAAATATCGAGGGCTTGATCAACCATGTGGATCACATCGCCAAGTTGGTTGGAGTGGAGCATATCGGGTTGGGCTTTGATTTTATGGAACCCTTCATGAAATACGTTTCTCCGCATTCCAGTTTGACTACCATGCCGCGGAAGATTTTTGATGTAGTGAAAGGGCATTCCAGCGTCCCTGATTTTACCCGCTGCCTCAGGAAACGAGGGTATAAGGAAGAAGCCATTGAGCAGATTTTGGGCAAAAACTTCATGCGAGTGTACAAGGAAGTATGGAAATAACCCCTATCGATAAGGAGGAAGACAATGGCCTACTTGGATTGGAGAACAGGAGATCGAGGATTTGGCCGTTGGGGCCGCTTTACTGGGTACGGGAGGCGGAGGGGATCCTTACTTAGGAAAATTGATGGTGCAAAAATGCATCCGCAAAAATGGGCCCATTCAGCTGCTAGATCCAACGGAAAGTGCGGGATGATCAGCTGGTCATTCCCACTGCGATGATGGGAGCGCTGACGATTATGGTGGAAAAAATCCCGAATGGGGATGAAGCCTTAAAGTCCCTGTTAGTGAAATGCAAGATTTGAAATACGCGGTTTAAAACAAAAATAGCTGTCGAGGAGCTCGACAGCCTGACCGAAAAAAAAAAAAAGAGTTTTTGATTAAAAGTCTTTGATTAAATAATTAGTGATCAACATGTGACCCGGTGCATGGGTAATCATAATTTCCGGTTTACCATTCAGGCATACAACTTGTGGGGTGACCCCGCATGCCCAAAATACGGGAATCTCACTAGGTTCAATAGTAATGTTATCGCCAAAGTCAGGTCGGTATATATCCTCAATTCCGATAAGTTTCGGATGGCCAATATGGATCGGGGCCCCGTGCGTATGGGGGTATTTAGCCGTAATTTCTACAGCTAATTCAACCTGGGATTGATGTATGGGACGCATGCTGACCACAGTCTTTCCTGAAAACATTCCCGCTTGAGAACATTCGATATTAGATACATACATAGCTACATTTTTTCCTTGTTGAATGTGCTTCATCGGGATGCCTCCTGTGATCAACGCATGCTCGAATGTGAAGCTACATCCAATTAGGAAGCCAACAAAATCATTTTGCCAGTAATCTTTAATATCCAAGGGCTCGTCTGTAAATGTTCCATGCTGAAAAACACGATATCTCGGAATGTCCATTCTCAAATCGATGTCTCCACCAGAACAATAAGGGGAACCGACATCCGTTACTTCGATTAATGGACAGGATTTTTGATTTCTTACGCAAAACAATAAAAAATCATACGCATAGTCTTTCGGTAGGATAACCACATTGGCCTGTACACGATCACTACCATAACCGGATGTTGGACCTGTAAATTGATGAGACAGCGCAACTCTTCCAATTTCATTTTCTCTACTATCCTTTTATTCTTTTGGTGTGATCCTTGGTGTTAGGTGTTTAGCGAACCCAGAAAACCAATCTTTCAAACAATAGAAAGCGAGTATAAGATTACAAACAACAAACCAGATAATCAAAAAGTAAGTAATTGCAACGAACCCAGTTTCACTCAGTACCATTTAGATTCCTCCCTCACTAAATGCTTTTTGATATTGGAAGTTCTCTTCCGGTGATACAAGAGTTCCGATAATTGGTATGGATGCGGCGATGATATGGGAAATGAGATAGCCGACCCACAAAGGAACGACAGGTTCAACAAATCCTGCCCCTGGAAGCACTGCAAAATAGAGTGCTGAAATAGTACCAATGATCAACCCCCAAAAGGCAGCTGTTTTATTTAGCTTCTTTACGAACACTGATAATACAAACGGCCATGTAATCGCCAGTGTCAAGGCGCCTACTGCGTAATTAAGATAAAGAATTGAAAACTGTGCTAAACTAAATAAAGCGATGCACAATCCACTAATGATGACCACCCAACGAGCCATTTTCATTTCCTGATTCGATTCCATTGGCTCATTTTTTCTGATATAAGGAATGTATATATCTTTGACAATCAACGTAGACAAGGCATTGAGGCAAGAATCCGTTGTAGAGAAAATGCTGGCAATCATGATGATGGCAATGGCATAAACTCCCCAAGTACCGAGAAGCTGCCCTATAACTGCAGGAAATACCTCTGAAGGGTTTACAGAAATCCCTTGAGCTAAACCGATCATACCAATAAGTCCGGCCATTGCTGGAATTGGCAGCCATAAGAAGGTGGTCCCGAGAATCAGATTTGATTCCGATCCTCTCTTGCTGGCATAAACCCGTTGCCATACACTTTGGTCAATGATTGCGTAGTTAATGAAAGAAAGGATACTCACAAGTAGCCAGCCGGTAATACTTTCTTTTGTATAGAGAAGCGTTGCGGTATTAACGGAAGAGCTGGCTAACCCCTGATAGATTTCACTAGGTCCGCCCGCAACCCATAAAGTAGCAGGAATCACTATAGCTAACAGGGCCAAGAGCATAACGAAATTCACAACATCTGTTCCAATGGATGCTCTTAACCCGCCAATGGCGAGATAGATGATAACTATGATTGAGCTGATAATTACGGCCGAAGCGTGAGAGATTCCAAATAATACATTCATGACCAATCCAATAGCCGTAATCTGCAGCACGGCCCAAAAGAAGGATTGCAAGATCCCGACAATAGCAAAAATTAAGTGAGTTCGCTTTCCTAATCTGATTTTCATAAATTCGGGCATTGTACTAATCGAAGGTGCGAGCTTTCGTACTCTCTTAAAAATTGGCCATCCAAGTAATAACGATGAGATCAGAACAGAAACGCCATACATATAAAATCCGGCTACCCCAAATTTATAGGCCCCTTCAGCAGCCCCCATCAGGGAACTGCTCCAAACCCATACCACGACTAATGAACTCATTGTCATGGGTAAGCTCATACTTTCCCGTGCGGATAAAAAGTCATCCAGGTTATTCTCGCCTTTTCGCTTCATAATGATTGAAACGACGACCATGATAATCCCAAATAGAATCAAAATGGCATATCCAATGGTTCCACTTAACATTGACTTATCTCCTTTTATAAAATTTTTCCTTCAACCGTTGTCTTTACTCCTTCGGTCCAGTTATAAAGCTTGAACGGAATATATTTTCCCCATCCATTCAGATCCTTCGCTTCTCCACACGGAGGACCGAAGCAGTAAAGGATCTCCTGATTTAATGGATCTAGCAATTCTGAACTTACTGTACCTACCTCTTCACCGTGGTTACAGGTAGACCCTCCCCATTGGGCTCCTTGCTCCTTTAAATGATGATTGCAAAGGAGGAATTTCAGAAATTCAGAACCCTGTTTGGATGTTTCTTGATTGAGGACATTCATCCCAGATTGATAGCGTAGAATCGAACAAGTTATCGTAATTTCCTCGGCATTGAAAAAGGGTAGATTCATAAAGTGATTTGTTCGGATTATAGGTGTATTTGGATTCCATTCAAAGTGTTTTTTTGCGGGATGGATTTCACTTATCAATAGATTGCCAAGAGAATCTGCGAAAAGGAAATTTCCATGAACGCGCACCGGCTCATGCCGTAGATAGCTTTCAATATCCTTCAATGAATGAAAGTTACCCAAGATATGATAGCCAAAATCTTTAAACTCAATGCCTCCTTGATAAAATTTGGGACTACAGTCTACATAAGAGAATGTAAATGCTATCCCTTTTTCATTGATTCCCCTTGTTACCATATTGGACCAAGGCAAGCTTTCATCAGGACATACTAGTTCGGTCCCCATGAATCTCCAACGGTTACCTTCAACAAACCGGACCCTTGTCCTTGTATTCCATGGATTATCACTGTTTGAACCCAACATATAGCGTCCGTTTTCCCAAATCGCTGCAATCGTACACCCTGGTACTATCATTTTTTTCACCTCCTCATCTTTCTATATGAGAATATAATGCAATTATCATGCCGACATAAATAAGTGTTAGAATTATAGCAATCTTTAAATGGATATAGTATGATTTAAGTCTAAATTGATTTATTTAAGTCTAATTCGACTTGTGATTTCGACTTGAAGGAGGGACTTCTTTGATTAACTACCTGATTCCCAACTATCCATACTTTGATATGGAGAAAAAACAATATATTGGAAGCTTAAATGTTAACCACACAACTCTTCCTCATGTAAGCGAGGGAGAATATATAGGCATAGAAATCAGAAGAGAGGATGGGTCCCTGTTCATTGAAATGCCCCCTCTTGTCCTCGCTGAGGGGATGAAACCAATTCAAATTGTGGACCATGTTTACCATTACCCCGTAGTTGAAATGCGAGATAGACGTCCTTATTATCTAGGAGTGATTTCTCTTGCCACAATCTATCAATTTCTATTAAATGAATTTAATGAGTTAGATGCCATTATCGAAAATTCTTATGATGGTCTCTATATCTCCACTCCGGAGGGCATCAATCTGCGAGCCAATCCTGCAATTGAACGGTTAACCGGAATTAAACAAGAATTTTTCGTAGGAAAAAGCCTTAGTGATTTAATATCGATGGGCGTATTTAGTGATGTCGTGACTCCAAAGGTAGTGGCTACTAAAAAAATCCACAGTACCATTCAACGCGTGAACACCGGTAAGGAAACTTTGGTTACAGGAAGTCCTGTATTCGATAAAAACGGCGAGTTGTATAGAGTGATTACCAACGTAAGAGATGTTTCAGAGCTATATCAATTGAAGAAAGATCTCGAAGATGTCGAAAAGGAAAGAGTCCGTTTGGAAAATGAACTCAAACAAGTTAATGCTTCCATCCTGCATGATAACTTGATTTTTCAAAGTATTGAGATGGGGAAAATCGCCAAAGTGATAACCGAGATCAGCCATTTGGACGTTTCGGTCCTTATTACTGGGGAGTCTGGCGTAGGGAAAGAGGTTATAGCGGAACAAATTCATAGAATGAGTGGCCGTAAATCTACAGGTGGTTACCTGAAGATTAATTGTGCGGCAATACCAAGGGATCTCATCGAATCGGAGCTTTTCGGTTATGAGGAAGGTGCGTTTTCAGGAGCGAAAAAAGGAGGAAAAATCGGATTGTTTGAAGCAGCAGATAAAGGTACTCTTTTTCTTGATGAAATCGGGGAACTTCCCCTCGAAATGCAGGCTAAACTGTTACGCGTGCTTCAAGATCAAGAATTTCGCCGACTTGGAGGTACTAGGAATATCAAAACGGATTGTCGAATCATCGCAGCTACTAATCAAGATTTGACACTACTCGTTAAAGAAAGAAAATTTCGTCAAGATTTGTATTTTAGGCTAAATATCTTTCCGATATCAATTCCGCCCCTACGTGAACGAAAAGAAGACATCGAAATATTGGTAGTCTATTTTCTAGAGAAATTCAATAAAAAATACAATAAAAATATTACCATGCCCTATGACATGGTGACTCTTTTAAAACGCTTTAATTGGCCAGGAAACGTCCGTGAACTCTCTAACCTTATTGAGCGGTATGTTGTTTTATCCGGGGAAAAAGAAATTATCAGAAGTTATGTCCAATCAGTAGAATACGCAACTATTCAGACTTCGGAAATCAGAGATCTAAAAAAAACGGTGGAAGATTTTGAACAGAAAATCATACTGGATACACTAGAAGAAGAAAAAAGCTCCTATCAAGCTGCGTTGAAATTAGGAGTTTCCCAATCTTATATAGCACGAAGGCTGAAAAAATACAAACTGGATGATTAACCTAAGAAATAGCCGTTCCCCCATGGGAACGGCCTTATTCCTATAGTAGCAGAGAATTAAATAAAAAATATTACAACTGTTTAGATGACTATAGTGTAAGGTATTAATTTGTGTGCAATTGACCTTTTATATTTAGAGTTAGATTCGTTCGAATTCCTCGATGTCGGACGGGAGAGACGACCAAATTAAGATTCCTAGGAATCATGTACTCAACTCCATGTATTCGTCGGAGCAAACGACAAAGTAATTTGCGGTAACCTGAGAACGCAGGCGAATCCCTCAAGCAGTGAATGATCTCTTATCACGAGTTGGCTGGAGATAAACACATCCATTTTTTTACATGTATATTGACGAATTGATAAGTGCATAAATGGTAGGTATAAAAGGAGGGAATGCGAATGTCCTTTCTAAAACGCAATAAGAAAAAAAACAGTAGCCAAGAACTAACAACTGTGGAAAAACGACTCCTCGATCGTGATTTGCAAGTTAACTTAGACCAGCTTAAGGAGGAGTTGGGAAACAGTCAGGATATCATTATCCGTGAATTCAACATGGCGCATTCAATGGTGAGATTGGCTGTCATTTATATGGATGGATTGACTGATAAGCAGATGGTCAATGATTTCGTTATGCGTTCCTTAATGATCGATACTGCCGAGCAGACATTCATTAATTTGGCATCCAATAAAAGTGCCTTTGACTTTATTAAGGAAAATGCTTTAACCATTGGGGATGTAAAAGTGATCCAATGCTGGAATGAGTTCACTTTAGCGACTCTATCTGGAGATACTGTGATCTTGATTGATGGTTCGATGGAAGCAATCAGCGGCAGCACTAGAGGATATGAATCGAGAGGGGTTTCAGAGCCAACCAGCCAAGTGGTCATTAGAGGGCCGAAGGAGGGATTCAGCGAGTCGATTGGGACGAATGTGGCACTCGTTCGCCGGCGAATTAAAAGTCCAAGCCTGCGCCTGGAGACAATGAAAATCGGAAGCGTGACTCAAACGGATGTTGCTGTCATGTACATCAAAGGGATCGCCAATGACAAGCTTGTGCAGGAGGTTAAGCAAAGGCTGGATGACATTAAAATTGATGGGATTTTGGATTCGGCTTATATTGAAGAATTAATTCAGGATGAGACATTCAGCCCATTTCCTACCTTATTCAATACGGAAAGACCTGATACCGTATCAGCGCAATTACTGGAAGGACGGATAGCCATTTTAGTGGATGGTACGCCATTTGCGCTCATTGCACCTACCACATTTTTCATGTACTTTCAGTCCTCCGAAGATTATTATGAACGCTTTGATATTAGCACGGCCGTACGCTTACTGCGTTATTTAGCTTTTCTTCTATCTTTATTGGGGCCTTCCATTTATATCGCAGCGATTACGTTCCATCAGGAGATGATTCCGACTCCTCTTCTCATCAGTATAGCCGGGCAACGGGAAGGTATTCCTTTCCCTGCCTTCATTGAAGTCTTAATGATGGAAATTACATTTGAGATCTTGCGTGAAGCTGGCGTTCGAATGCCTCGGGCGGTCGGCCAAGCCGTCTCGATTGTTGGTGCCCTGGTACTGGGACAGGCTGCCGTGGAAGCGGGCATTGTATCCTCTTCCATGGTAATCGTAGTTGCTCTTACAGGGATAGCCAGTTTTGCCACACCCGCTTTCAATATGGCCATATCCGTACGGTTGCTGCGATTTATGATCATGATTTTCGCTGCCACCTTCGGTTTTTATGGCATCGTCATCAGCAATATGCTAATCATCGCACATTTATGCAGTTTGCGTTCTTTTGGTGTACCTTATATGGCTCCGCTTGCCCCATACATCCCTGAGGATCAGAAAGATACTTTGATTCGCTTGCCTTTATGGACACTTTTGGGGCGGCCTAGATTGGTAAGCCAAAATAAAAGGGTCCGAATGCAGCGGGATATCCAGCCTTCACCTCCCCAAGAAGAAGATGGGCGGTTGAATCGATGAATTGTAGAAAGATACTGGCGTATCTCTTGATTTTGGGAATCATGTTGTTGTTGACAGGGTGCTGGAACAGCAGGGAGGTTAACGATCTGGCCATTGTTATGGCCATGGGTGTAGATAAAGATCCAAAGAAAGGGGAGTATATCGTATCTTTTCAGGTGGTTAATCCAGGCATCATTGCGACGGGAAAAGGCGGTGGCGGAGGAGATATGAGTGTTACATTCTATAAGGGCACTGGGAAAACCTTATTCGAAGCGATCCGGAAAACATCAAAAAAAGTTCCTAGACAGCTTTTTTTTGCTCATATCTCCCTGATTGCCATTGGGGAAAGCCTTGCTAAGGAAGGAATACATGAACTGTTTGACTTTTTTGACCGATCACTTGAGACTCGCTTGACTACCCTGGTACTTGTAGCAAGAAAAGATAAGGCAGAGAACATTGTTAAGGCCATGATTCCATTGGAGTCTATCCCCGCTAATGGAATTGTAGGGAAGTTGGAGACATCATCAAATAATTGGTCCGAAAATATCAGATTGGAGATTGGGGATGTGATCAGGACATTGGTAAGTCCAGGAAAAGAACTGCTCATAAGCGGGGTAAGTCTGGTTGGAGACCCTGAAGAGGGAAAGAAAAAATCCAATGTTGATCAAACAGAAGTTATTGCCTCAGTTGAAATTGACCAGATGGCTCTGTTCAAGGAAGGAAAATTAAAGCGTTGGCTTCGTGAGGATGAATCGAAAGGAACATTGTGGATTTTAGACAAATTGAAAGGGACCATTGTAAATATTGATTGTGGCAAGAAGTTGGAGCAGATCGGTATTGAAATTCTGCGTTCAAACACGAATGTGGAGGTTAAGTCAGACAAGGGAAAGCCTACTTTCCATCTTATTATCCGTGAAGAGGCGAACATTAGCGAGGTCAAATGCCCTATAGATTTGAGTAAGCCTGAGGAATTTACTAAACTGGAAAAGAAATTACGGGAAAAGACCAAACAAATGATCATGGCGGCTGTGTCGGTCGCTCAGGACGAAAAAAGCGATATCTTCGGGTTTGGGGAAGAGTTGAAGCGTTCCGACCCAAAAGCATGGGAGAAGATGGAGGGGGAGTGGGACGAGATATTTGCCAATAGCAAGGTTGAGGTCAAGGTGGATGCATTTATCAGGCGACCAGGTATGCGCGTAAAGCCGTATTTATCTGAATTGAAGAGATAAGAATCTACAGGGAAGGATGGGTAGGATAGAAATGGATAAAGAAAGAATAAGCCCGGGACAATTTTTTTCTCTTATCTTTTTATTTGAAATTGGAACCGCAGTGGTTCTTCCTATCGGATTTGCTGCACGACAAACCGTCTGGCTATCCATCCTTCTAGCTTTGATCGGAGGAATCCTTCTATTCCTCGTTTATGATTACCTTTATCGCCAATATCCGGAACTACCTTTGAGTGAGTATGCGCAAAGAATTCTTGGCAAATATATGGGATGGACACTGAGTTTGACCTACATTCCTGTTTTTATTTACATCGCAGCAAGAGACCTGAGAGAAGCCGGGGATTTGCTAGTGACCGCTTCCTATGACCAGACACCCATCCTTGCAATCATGGCATTAATGATCCTGACAGTCGTTTATGTCCTACATAAAGGGGTAGAAGTATTAGCAAGAATGGCAGAGATTTACCTGATTATGTTGATTGGAATAGGAGTACTGGGAAATATATTTATATTACTCTCTGGCATCTTCGAAGTGAAAAATCTACTGCCTGTGCTAGGAGATGGTTGGAAACCCATTTTAGAGGCAGCCTATCCTGAAATCTACATATTCCCATTCGGTGAAATGATCTGTTTCACGATGATTCTTCCCTTTTTGAACCAACCGCATAGGGGCAGAAAAACAGGAATAAAAGCATTAATGGCTAGCGGGATCATCTTGAGCTTCACCCATGCGATGGAAATTGCTGTGCTTGGGGAGGATATGTACAACCGGTCTGCTTTTCCTTTGTTTGTTGCCATCAGCGAAGTCAATATTATGGATTTTTTGCAGCGTTTGGATGCCATTGTGATAATAACCTTGATTATCGGCGTATTTTTTAAGCTGTCCATTTATTGCTATGCGGCACTGATTGTAGCATCTTCCTTATTTAACGTGGATAAGCAGAAACTTCTTTGGCCAATAGCCATTTGCGTCCTCATTTCCTCCCTGATGATATCCAGCAATTTGGCTGAGCACTTTGCGGAAGGAAAACCCATCCTTCATATAATTCTTCCTATATTTTCTACAGGAATCCCTTTATTGCTTTTGATGGTACATCTGATTCGTAAACGGTTTGGCTTATAGGTTTTTTCATTTTTAGGTTGCTTTTCTTTTTTGGATATAGGATACAAAGGAGGGAATGAATGCTATCATAAGAATCACGACCAATATGGAATATTCCGGCATGTCCATTACCCAAAAAGGGTTATGAAGATTCCTTAAGGATAAAGAAAGAGGAATACCGGATAGCAGATCCATCATGATGATAAAAGCCACAGTTAAGCATAGGAAAAAGAAAAAGAGCATCATAATTTTCATGTTGAAAAACACCTCTTAAGTAGGTTATCCATTCCATCCGATATTTATCAGTGTATAGAAGATGGGGTTATCTACCATGAATAAAATGAAAAGGGGAAAGCGTATGGAGGAAAAAAATCTGGGAGTAGAAATTTCCGATGACCCAAATTTATATAAAAAAATTCTCGGAACCATGTCGGAAGGGGTATTTATTCTTAAAAAGCTAGGCAAAATCATTCCCCTAAATGATAATGTGGAAAAAATATTGGGCGTAAAATCAGGATTTTTTACCGAAGCTTCCTTGAAGGATTTAGAAAGAGTCTATGTAACAGAAGATGGGTCACCGTTGCTCTACTCGGAGCTGCCGGGGGTCATCACCCAAGAGCGGGGTATTTCTTTCGACAATTTCATATTGGGGGTTAAAGAAAATGATGAGATAAGCAAATGGGTTTCGGTAAATTCTACCCCGCTTCATTTGGCCGATGATGAACCGGCTGCCCTCCTCACCTTCTCTGATATCACCTTACAAAAAAAACAAGAATTGATGCTAAGAGGTTCCTATGTATTTCAAAAAGAATTGATCAATAAATTGGAAAGAGGAATTGTTGTTACCGACAAGAATAAACGGATTAAATTAATGAACCAAAGCTTTTACGACATGATGGGTTTAGAAGGAGAAATGGATTTGTATATCGGGCGATATGCCCCGGATATCGATGATCTCTTTGATAAGCAAATTAATAAGGTAGAAGAAAAGCTGAATGGGGCAAAGTATACGGAAGAATTTGAAAAGAATAATGAAAGGGTTATTAAATGTAATTTTTTCCCTTTTTATAGCGATCGAAAGTGTATTGGGTATATTTGGGAATTTGAAGATATTACAGAATGGAAAAAAATGAAACGAGCCATTGTTCAATCAAAAGAACAAGCTGAAAAAGCGAACATGGCCAAATCAGACTTTCTGTCTAAGATGAGCCATGAACTTCGCACGCCGTTGAATGGCATCCTTGGTTTTGCACAGCTATTGGAAGCGGATGACTCTTTAAATGAACTGCAGAGCGATTTTGTCCAAGAGATATTAAATGGAGGTAGGCATTTATTAAGTTTAATCAATGAAATTCTAGATCTATCAAAAATTGAGACAGGGCTTCTGCAAGTTACGATAGAGGAGTTGAATCTTCTTGCTGTTGTCCAAGAATGCATCAAAATTCTTCAGCCGCTGGCCCAGAAGAAAAAGATCAGCATGCATATACAGCAACTGGATCAATGGAAAGACGTATCGGTCCTAGCTGATCCCATTCGCTTAAGACAGATTTTTCTCAATCTCCTGGATAATGCCATTAAGTATAACCGGGAGGGGGGAGAAGTGAATATAATTTTCCATTTAACAGGAAATGAGCTGGTTACCCATATCGTGGATACCGGTGAAGGATTCTCAGCAGAAGAATCGAATAAAGTGTTTGTTCCATTTTATCGAATTGAAGGCTCGAGGGAAGAAGGGACAGGGATCGGACTGTCTCTCGTGAGACAACTGATTAACTTGATGGGTGGGAAAATCGCCGTAACGAGCCAAAAAGGAATCGGCAGCGATTTTTACTTCAGCCTGCTTCTTCCGAATGATCAAAAGGCTGTCATGCGATGGGAAGAACAAGTCGCTTCTCCAGAGACCAAGGTCGACAGCACCGATCACTATCGTATCCTGTATATTGAAGACAATGAATCCAACCTGCATCTAGTCCATAATATCCTAAAAGCACAACCTTCCTATACGCTCTTATCCGCCCGCAGCGGAAAAGAAGGGCTGGAAAAGGCGGCGCAGGAAAGGGTGGACTTGATCTTACTAGATATTAATCTCCCTGATATCCATGGATATGAAGTATTTGACATCCTGAAAACGAGGGATGAACTAAAAGATATTCCCGTTCTCGCCGTGAGCGCCAATGCGATGCCACAGGATATTCAATATGCATTAGACAAGGGATTTGCAAACTATTTGATCAAGCCGCTAAATGTGAAGGAATTTCTATCAACGCTGAATGAGACGCTTAATAGTGCGATTAATCAAAATATCCCAGATCATCAGATCTTAAGTAAAGGTCCGCATGGCGAAAAAGCGGTTTCTGCAAAAACACTTCAGTTATCCTTCGAAGACCTAAAAAGGCTGAAGGAAAAGAAATATAGAGCCGCCATAGCGATGCACTATACAGGAAATGATTGGTCGAGGGCTCAAGTGGAAGGACTGCAGTCCACGTTTAATAAAATGGGCATTGAAGTGGCAGCTGTTACAGATGCAGAATTCAAATCAGACAAACAGGCGGCTGACATAGAGACCATTTTAGATCTAAAGCCGGATATCCTCGTCAGTATTCCGGTCGATCCGGTACTTACCGCACATGCCTACCAAAAAGCGGGGAAAGCAGGTCTCAAACTGGTATTTATGGATAATACGCCAAAGGGTTTGCAGCCCGGCAAGGATTATGTAAGCATGGTTTCCGCTGATAACTATGGAAATGGCATTGAGGCAGCCCATATCATGGCCAAGAAATTAGACGGCAAGGGAAAGATTGGGGTGGTCTACCATGACGCGGATTTCTTTGCAACCCAACAGAGAACAGAAGCCTTTGAAAGAACTTTAAAGGAAGAATACCCTGACATGCATATCGTGGATCGCGTCGGGATTACCGACCCAAGGGATGGGGAAAAAGCGGCAACTGCAATGATGGAGAAGCAACGGGATCTGAATGGAATCTTTGTTGTATGGGATGTGCCGGCTATGGGAGTCCTCCATGCGGCCCGAAAGGCGGGTAGGAATGATTTGGTCATTACGACAATAGACCTTGGGAGCCAAGTGGCGTTAGAAATTGCCCAGGATGGCCTGATCAAGGGAATAGGAGCACAATTGCCATATCAGCAGGGAGTCGCTGAAGCGATTCTCGCCGGTTATGCACTGCTTGGGAAACCAGCGCCATCCTATGTTGCAGTTCCAGCTCTGAAAGTAACGAGAGAAAATATTATTGGAGCTTGGAAACTGGTTTATAACCAGGAGGCACCGGATGCGATTAAAAATGCCACAAAGCAAGGAGGGACTGACGGATGAAAGTGCTGATTGCCGAGGACGATGCGTCCTCAAGGAAATTGCTAAAGCATTTTATCAATAGCTTGCCTCATTACGTGATCGTTGGAGAGGCCGCGAATGGGGAGGAATTAATAAAGTATACGATGAAAGAAAAACCGGACATCGCTCTAGTGGATATTGGGATGCCTTTATTGAACGGGATGGAGGCGGTCAAGTCCTGCAAAGAGTTTTTTCCCTCTTTACAGGTTATCTTTATTACGGGGCATGATAACTATGCATTAGAAGCGTTTGATGTAAGAGCAGTAGATTATCTCTTAAAACCCATCGAAAGAAATCGCTTATACGCTGCGTTGGAGAGAGCTGTGCAAGCTGCCCACCCTTCAGGGGAAAAAGAAAAAAGCGCCAAAAAAGATCTGATGGTCAAACAGCAGAAAAACATCATATTCATTCCATTAGATGAGATTCTGTTTATTGAAAGAGCCGATCGGAAATCGGTTATTCATACCCGAAATCAAAAAATCGAAACCAACGAGCCGCTCACTAGTCTAGAAAACAGCCTGGATTCGAGGTTCATGCTATCGCATCGATCTTATATCATCAATCTGGATCATTTGACAAGAATTGAATCCGTGGATCAAAACTATATCGCTTCTTTCGGTGATTATCCTTCAACAGCCAAAATTTCCAAACATAAGATTGGGGAATTGCAAAGCTATAAAACGTAAGCTCAGCAAGGTTGCTGAGTTTTTTTTTTGTGTGTGTGACGGATTTGTTTCTATGGATGAATTCGGTGTCTGATTGATGAAAACGGTTAATCGAATGGTCAAAAACCTTGTCTGAAGGCTGTTAGACAAGTGATTGGCGCCTATTTATAATGCGAGTATAGAGAAGAAACAAACAAGAGGGAGACTTAAATGGCAGGCATTAAGGATGTAGCGAGAAAGGCTAATGTTTCGATAGCTACCGTATCCAGGGTGATAAGCAAGCCTGAGACGGTGGCGGCCGAAACGATCAAAAAAGTGACGGAGGTCATTGAAGAATTAAATTATCAGCCTAACGCGGCCGCCCGTCAGCTAAGGATGTCCGAAACCAAGACGATCTTAGTCGTTGTCCCCGATATTACGAATACATTCTTCTCTAGAGTGCTCAGTGGAATAGAGTCTGTAGCAATGAAAAACGAGTATCAGGTATTACTTGGAAATGCAGCTAGTCATGTTGTTGACTTTGAAAACGGATACTTAAATGCTCTTCGCCAGAGAAAAGCAGATGGAATGATTTTGTTGACAGCAGGAATTGAATCATCAGCTGTGGACGAAATCGCACGGGAATATCCCTTAGTTCTTGCCTGTGAATATATAGAAGGACTAAGCGTGCCCACGGTGTCCATAGATAATGTCAGCGGCGCTCGAAAAGCAACAGAGTATTTGATTGAACTGGGCCATGAGAGGATTGGCATGATATCGGGTCCGATGAACAGTGTGCTGGGACGGGACCGGATCAAAGGGTTTTACCAAGCCATGGCACGGAACCAACTTGAAGTAAACCCGGTATTGGTGCAAGAGGGGGACTTTTCTTACGAAAGCGGCTATAACCTGATGGAGAAGCTTTTAGCCCTTAAGCATGGGCCGACAGCCATCTTTGCAGCCAATGATGAGATGGCCTTTGGGATTATCAATGCTATTGAGTCCAAGGGATTGCGGGTGCCGGACGATATTTCCGTTATCGGATTTGATGATATTAAATTTTCATCCATTTTCAAACCGGGATTATCCACGATATCACAGCCAGCCTTTCAGATTGGGACGAAAGCGATGGAGCTCCTCATTCGGTTGTTGAAGCGGAAAGAAATAAGGAAAACGCAGTATTTATTAGAAAGTCAATTGGTTTTAAGAGACTCCTGTTGTCCGCTTTTTTTATCCGTACGATGTAAACCTTTACAGTCACAAAGTAATGTGCGAACAAAAAATCTATAGGAAATCAAGGCATTGACGAGATGATCAATGAGGTTTTTTATGGTTTTCATGTAAACCTTTACAGTCCATTCTCGGATAAACATATGGAAAAGGCGAGAAATACATTGAATATTGGATATCAAAGTAAAGGTTGGGGGCAAAAAAATGAAAAAAAACAAAGAAAAAAGTGTGGTTACTCTTCTTCTCGGTTCTGTGCTGTTTGTAGGGATACTCGTCGGCTGCAATGGCAATAGCAGCCAAACGACTGAACAAGCTTCCGGTACCGGACAGAAGCAAGAAGCGGTCGCAACGGGTTCTGATGTGGCAGACGGACCGATCACTCTAGATCCTTCGCTTCCGGACACCCCCATTTTGAGCAAAGGCCCGCATGGTGAGGATGCCGTTTCCGCCAAGACCTTGGAGTTATCCGTGGAGGACTTGAAAAAAATTCAGGAAAAGAAATATAAGGCAGCTATCGCGATGCATTACGCCGGAAATGACTGGTCAACGGCCCAAGTGGAAGGGTTGAAAGCAGCCTTTGGGAAAATGGGCATCGAAGTGGTAGCGGTTACGGATGCCCAATTCAAATCCGAGAAGCAAGTCGCCGATATTGAAACTCTCTTGGCCAAAAAGCCGGATGTCATCGTAAGTATTCCTGTTGACCCAGTATCCACGGCATCTGCTTACGAAAAGGCAGCAAAAGCAGGCGTAAAGCTAGTCTTCATGGATAATACGCCGAAAGACTTACAGCATGGCAAGGATTATGTAAGTATAGTATCCGCTGACAATTATGGAAACGGCGTAGAAGCGGCTCATATTATGGCTGATCGATTAGGCGGCAAAGGCAAAATCGGAATCATCTACCATGATGCGGACTTCTTTGTTACCAAACAAAGGACGGATGCATTCGAAAAAACGATCAAAGATGAATACCCAGGGATTGAAATCGTGGATCGCGGTGGCATCCTCGGGCCGAATGATGGAGAGAAGGTGGCCGCGGCCATGCTGACCAAAAACTCAAATTTAAACGGCATTTTTGTCGTATGGGATGTACCGGCTGAGGGGGCGATGGCTGCCGCAAGATCCGCCGGAAGAACGGATTTGGTCATTACCACGGTAGACCTGGGTACCAATGTCGCGCTCGAGATTGCACAAGATGGCCTCATTAAGGGCTTGGGAGCCCAGCTTCCATACCAGCAGGGAGTAGCCGAAGCGATTTTGGCAGCGTACGGACTGCTTGGTAAAGAAGCACCGGCTTACGTCGCCGTACCGGCCTTGAGGGTAACGCCTGATAATGTCTTGGAAGCTTGGAAATCGGTCTATAACCAGGAAGCTCCGGAGATCATCCGCAACGCAATCAAGTAAATCATATTGATAATAATAGAGGAGGAACGAACATGAAAAAAATGAATATTGGAATGATTGGTGCAGGATTTATGGGGAAAGCTCACGCTCTATCTTATGCAGCGATGCCGATGTTTTTTTGGCCGGCTCCTGCCATTCCCGTTCGCAAAATGGTCGCAGACGTAAATGAAAAGGCTGCCAAGGACGCTGCAGAACGATTAGGATTCGAATCCTATACTTCCGATTGGAGAAAGATGATTGAAAATCCGGATATCGATCTCATAGATATTGTCACGCCGAACGACTCGCATGCGGAAATCGCAATTGCAGCAGCTAGAGCAGGAAAGCATATCATTTGCGAAAAACCGCTGGCCCGTGACGCAGCCGAAGCCAAAACGATGCTGGATGCCGTGAAGGCCTCGGGCGTGAAGCATATGGTGGCATTCAATTACCGCCGTACCCCGGCAGTTGCCCTAGCCAAGAAATATATCGAAGAAGGCTCACTCGGAAAGATCCTGAATTTCCGTGGAACCTATCTGCAGGATTGGTCAGCGGATCCCAACTCTCCTTTATCCTGGCGCTTCCAAAAGAAGATTGCCGGTTCAGGCGCCCTTGGAGATATCGGAACGCATGTCATTGATTTTGCCCGCTACCTTGTGGGGGAGATCTCCGAAGTCATGGCTTCAACCAAAACATGGATCCCCGAGCGCCCGACTCAATCCGGCGGAGTAGACAAGCTGGGAACAGTGAAGGCGGCTGAGAACGTGGAAAAGAAAGCGGTCGATGTGGACGATGAATTCATTTCCCTGATCAAGTTTGAGAATGGGGCGATCGGAAGCATTGAAGCCACCCGAAACGGTTGGGGCCGCAACAATTTCTTGACATTCGAGATCCACGGTGAAAAAGGTTCCCTCTATTTTAACTATGAACGAAGAGATGAATTGCAGGTATGCTTCGCGGATGACCCGGAAGACCGCCGCGGTTTCCGGACGATCTATACCGGACCGGCACATCCGTATGGGGAAGGGCTATGGCCGATCCCGGCTTTAGGGATTGGCTATGGCGAGACCAAAATCATTGAAATTTATGATTTCGTCAAGTCCATTGTGAATGATACGGAAGTATCCCCAGATTTCAATGACGGTTATCAGATTGCCCTGATTTCCGACGCGATTTTGGCTTCGGCAGAACAGAAGCAATGGGTAAAGGTGGAAGAGAAAAGCTTGATCAAGACGGTTTAAGCTCCTAAACCATCAAGATGGGACCACGATGTTCCTTCGTGGCCCCATCGATTACAAAGGAGGGGAAATATGGAGAAGCCAATGTTAAAGATGACGGGAATTTCAAAATCATTTAACGGGATCAAAGTGCTAGATCGAGTCGACTTTGAGCTAAGAAAAGGTGAAGTGCATGCTTTGATGGGCGGCAACGGGGCAGGGAAATCGACCTTGATGAAAATTCTGACGGGCGTTTACCAATGCGATGTCGGAAACATCGAGCTGGAAGAAAAGCTACTTTCCATTTCCGAACCGAATGATGCCAAAAAAAATGGGATATCCATGATTTTTCAGGAATTCAGCTTGGTTCCCACGCTGACCGTCGCACAGAATATCTTCTTAAACCGGGAGCCAAGGACGAAACGCGGCTTCATCGATGATCAGGAATGCGTGAGAAGGACGAAAAAGCTGTTAGAAGAATTAAACGTCCCGATTGATCCGAACAGCCCAGTTGAACAGTTGGGCGTAGGATATTGGCAGATGACGGAGATTGCCAAGGCGCTTTCCCAGGATACCAAGATCTTGATTATGGATGAACCTACTTCATCCTTGACCAAAAACGAAACGGAAATTCTGTTTGAATTTATTCAGAAGCTGAAGGATAAAGGAATTTCCATCATATATATCTCCCACCGGATGGATGAGATCTTTCGGATCTGTGACCGGATGACGATCATGCGCGATGGGAAGCGTGTCCTGACGGAAGAGTGCACTCAGCTCACCATGGATGTTGTCATCCAGCATATCATCGGCGGAAGCCTGGGCAAGTCTTTCGATTGGAAAGAGAGGGTGTATGATCGGAATCGAGAACCGCTCCTTCGGGTGAAAAACCTAACCTCCGGTTCGCGCGTGAATGGGGTGAGCTTCGAGGTTCACCGCGGGGAAATTCTGGGGATTGCGGGACTGATGGGAAGCGGACGATCCGAAGCGGTGCGTGCCCTATTCGGGATTGACCCGATCGATGAAGGCGAGATATGGGTAGATGGCAAGAAAACCAAAATTTCCAATTCGCAGGATGCGATCAAGGCAGGATTGGCCTTGGTTCCGGAAGATCGCCGGGTGCAAGGGCTCGTATTGGATCATAGTGTGAAAAATAATACCCTCCTCCCTATTTTGTCCAAGGTGAAGAAGGGATGGTTCATCGATGATAAGAAAGGCGATGAAATTGTAGAAGGTTTCGTTAGGAAACTAAACATCAAAACCGACGATATTTTCAAGCAATCGGGCCTTTTGTCAGGCGGAAACCAGCAAAAAATTGTGTTGGCCAAATGGTTGGCCAATTCTCCCGATATCTTAATTCTAGACGAACCGACCATTGGGGTCGATATTGGGGCAAAGACGGAGATCATGGAAATTATTCGCGAGTTTGCCGACCAAGGAAAAGCGGTCATCCTGATTTCCTCCGAGCTTCCTGAGCTTCTTGCCTTGAGCGATCGGATTATCGTTTTCCATGGGGGCAAGGTCACAAGTGAAATGAACCGAAAAGAGATCAGATCAGAGGAGGCGTTACAGCATGCAATCCAAGGCTAATGAAACCCCTATGCTCATGAATCATGCCGTGAAAAGCTTTGAGTGGAGAAAATATATTGTCTATATCGCGTTTGCCTGCGTCTTTATCTATTTTTCTATTACGCTTTACGATGAGGGATTTTTAACGGCGAATAACTTATTGAACATTGCTCGCCAGACCGCAATGATTTCCATCATGGCTGTAGCCATGACCTTTGTTATCGGTGCGGCGCAAATTGACTTATCCGTCGGTTCGGTTGCGGCTCTTTCTGCCTTATTGTCCGCGTTAGCCATGCAGTCCGGATTCGGTTTAGTGGGAGGCATTGCGGCAGGACTGGGTACAGGCGTACTAATCGGGCTTATCAATGGATTGCTTGTGACCAGAGCGGCGATCCCGTCCTTTCTAGTTACGTTAGGGATGATGATTATCGTCAAAGGATTGGCCATGTGGGTGACCAATACGGCACCTGTCCCGATCATCAATCAGACGTTTACCTTTATTTTCGGTTCAGGGGATATTGGACCGATTCCGATCCTGCTGGTTTGGATGATCATCATTGCCGTGATCGGACACATCGTTCTGCGCAAGACTGCATTTGGGCGACAAACCCTTGCCACAGGAGGAAATGAAAATGCTGCCAAATTCTCCGGAGTAAATATTCAGAAAACCAAGCTTTACGTCATGATGGGTTCCGGTCTGTTAGCGGGTCTTGCCGGAATGCTGTATGCGGGGCGAATGAATTCCGCTCGCTTCACTTTTGGAGAGGGAGATGAGCTGTCGGTTATAGCTGCGGTTATTTTAGGCGGGACCAGCTTATTTGGGGGAACAGCCACGGTCATCGGAACGGTATTCGGGGCCTTGATGATCGGGATGATCAATAATGGCTTGATCATCATGGGGTTGGATGTAAGCCAGCAGATGGTTATCAAAGGATTAATTATCATTTTGGCCGTTGCGTTCGGAAAGAAAGCGCTCAAAAAATAAGATTGAGATAAGGAGGAAGATGAACAATGGAAAAAATCAAGGTGGGAATCATCGGTACAGGCTTTATAGGGCCTACTCATATTGAAGCGATTCGAAGGCTGGGATTTGTTGAAGTGGTAGGGTTAGCGGAAAATGGTCTGGAAACGGCGCAGAAGAAAGCAGCTGAACTGGGGATACCTAAAGCTTACGGCGATTATCGGGACATGCTGCAGGATCGCGACATTCAGGTGGTGCATAATTGTACGCCGAATCATTTGCACTTCCAAATCAACAAAGAGATTATCCTGTCAGGCAAGCACGTTCTTTCCGAGAAGCCCTTGGCGATGTCAAGCGAGGAGTCCGCTCAGCTATTGGAACTGGCGAAAAAACACAAAGTCGTGCATGGCGTGAACTTTAACTATAGGCAGTTCCCGACAGTCACACAGTTGGCATCCATGGTCAAGAAGGAAGAATTGGGCAGGGTCAACTTGGTGCACGGAAGCTACCTTCAGGATTGGCTGTTGTTCGAAACCGATTATAATTGGCGATTGGCCCCTGAAGTCGGCGGGAATTCGCGTGCGGTTGCGGACATCGGCTCCCATTGGTGCGATACGGTCCAATACGTTACCGGCAAAAAAATTGTGGAAGTTTTCGCCGATTTAGCGACCGTCATTCCAGTAAGAAAGAAAGCGAAATCAAACCTATCCACGTTCGGAACCGCAAAGGTCGACGAAGAGTCTTACGAAGAGGTTCCGATCAAAACCGAGGATTATGCCTCCGTTCTTGTGCGCTTCGAAGATGGAACCCGTGGAGTCTTTACGGTTTCCCAAGTGAGTGCGGGTCGCAAAAACAGGCTGAGCTTTGAAATCAATGGCAGCCAGAAATCGGCCTTCTGGAATCAGGAAGAACCCGAAAAACTATGGATTGGGCATCGAAACAGACCGAACGAAGTGCTTTTGGCAGATCCTGCCCTGTTTTCGCAGGAAGCTGCCTCGTTCATCCATCATCCAGGTGGACATAATGAGGGTTGGCCGGATGCTTTAAAAAATATGATGCTCAAGTTTTACACCTTCATCCGGGAAGGAAAAGATCCGCTCCAGGATCCGGTGAATTTTGCGACATTTGAGGATGGGCACTTATCGATGTGCATTACCGATGCCATTTTAGAAAGCCATGCAGAGCAGAAATGGGTGAAGGTTCAAGTGGATCAGGAGGTGCACGTATGAAACTAGGCGTATTTACCGTCCTTTACCAGAATCTTCCGTTTGAAGCCATGCTGGATAAGCTTTGCGAAATGGGGGTAGAAGCCGTTGAATTGGGGACGGGAAATTACCCGGGGAACAGCCATTGCCATCCGGATGAATTATTGGACAGCCCAGAAAAGATCCAATCGTTTCTGCGAGCTATAGCGCAAAGAGGGCTAACCATCAGCGGCTTAAGCTTCCACGGGAACCCGCTGCATCCGAACAAAGCCTTTGCGGCGCAATCGCATGAAGTGTGGAGAAAAACCGTGCAGTTGGCGGAACGTTTGGAAGTGCCAGTTGTTAATGGGTTCTCCGGCTGCCCGGGAGACCATCCCGGGGCCAAGTTCCCCAATTGGGTCACCTGCTCCTGGCCTCCGGAATACTTGGAGGTTTTGGATTGGCAATGGAAGGAAATTGTCATTCCCTATTGGAAAGAGGAATCCCGTTTTGCCCAGTCGCATGGCATTCATAAAATTGCTTTTGAAATGCACCCCGGTTTTGTGGTTTACAACCCGGAAACCTTATTGAAATTGAGAGAACAGGTGGGTCCTGTGATTGGGGCGAACTTTGATCCAAGCCACTTGATCTGGCAAGGGATCAATCCTGTTGAAGCCATTAAGAAATTAGGTAAGGAAGAGGCCCTCTATCATTTCCATGCTAAGGACACGTATCTGGATCAAGCCAATATTCAGGTGAATGGCGTACTGGATACGAAGCACTACAGCGACATATTGAATCGCTCCTGGACCTTCCGATCCGTAGGATATGGACAGGATGAAAAGGCATGGAAGGATATGATCAGCGCTCTTCGCGCGGTTGGCTATGATTATGTTCTTTCCATTGAGCATGAAGATATGCTTGCTTCGATGGATGAAGGATTAGGAAAGGCCATTGCTCTATTGAAAGGGTGCCTGTTCAAGGAGCCATTGACGGAAATGTGGTGGGCTTAGATTATACTTTTACTTTTTAAGGAGGTTTTATTATGACCATGCAAGCTGTTATTTTTCCAGGAGATAAAAAGGTAGAGATACGAGAGTTTGAGATTCCCACTCCTGGCCGGGGGGAAGTGTTGATTAAGCTGAAGGCGTCAGCGATCTGTCGCAGCGACATGAGTTTGTACTACGGCAACTCCGTTTTTGGGGACGGGAAAACAAAATCCGGGTGCAATGTTCCGGGACATGAACCGGCCGGAGAAATTACAGAAGTGGGAGAGGGCGTAGCCCATTATAAACCGGGGGACCGGGTGGCTGTGTATTTAGCCGTAGGCTGCGGGGAATGTCCTCATTGCAAGAGCGGTTACAAAATGTTTTGCAAGGAGTTTAAATGTATAGGCTTTGACTCCCACGGCGGCGATGCGGATTTTATGGTGGTTCCAGCAGAGAATTGCATGCGGATCCCGGATGACATGAGCTTCGTCACGGCAGCCGTCTCTACGGACGCAGTCGGTACCCTCTACCATGCCCAAAAGAGATTGGCGATTTCCGGACGAGACACGCTGGTTATTTTTGGATTGGGGCCTATGGGCGGGGCAGGCGTGATGATTGCCAAAGCATTAGGTGCAACGGTGATTGCTGTTGATATGCTTGATGACCGCTTAGAGGTGGCGAAGGAGCTCGGTGCTGATTACACCATCAATGGAAAGAATGTCAATGCTCTAGAAGAAATTTCACGCATTACCAATGGACTTGGAGCCGATGCTGCTATCGATTGTTCAGGGAGCCCCCACGCCGAAAACAATGCCTTGGATTGCGTAAAGCCACATGGGCGAGTGGCCTTTATCGGCGAGAGCAGAGAAACAACGATCAGGCCGAGCGAGCAATTAATACGAAAGCAAATAATGGTGATAGGCTCCTGGTATTTCCCGATCTTCGAGTATGAGGAAATTGCCGACTTCATCGTGAAAAAAGGGTTGCCTGTGGAAGGATTGGTGACGCATAAATTTAAGCTGCAAGAAGCAGAGACCGCATTCCGGTTATTCGATGAAAGAAAGACGGAGAAAGCTGTTTTTGTTTGGGATTAATAAAATACTGACATATGAAATGGAAAGGGGATAGCAAAGATGAAAGGTATTTCTTTTAATACGTGGGTTTATGGGAGTTTTCCAGTTTGGCTTCCTTCTTATTCGTTAGACGAGGTGATTACTAGACTTTCCTCCTTCGGCTATGATGCCATTGAGATTGGATGCGCAAGTCCACACGCCTGGCCGGACTATTTATCCAAGGAAAGAAGACAAGAAATATACAAGCTGCTTCAGCAAAAGAATCTAAAGGTATCGGCTATGCTGCCTGCTCCTGGGGGCGGGCCTGGGATGAACCCCAGCTCCCCATTGGCGGAGGAAAGAGAATTTACCATCCGTCACTACAAGGATGTTGTGAGATTGGCCCATGAATGGGAATGCCCGACCGTCATTTGGGTGGCAGGTTGGGTGGTTCATGGACTTTCTCAAAGGGATGCCTGGAATTATAGCGCAGAGGGGCTAGCGGATGTCGCAAGATATGCCAAAGAGCTTGGGGTGACCATGGTCGTGGAACCGACCCCGGCGGACAGCAATTTGATTGAAACGGCGGATGATGCCTTGCTGTTGAGCGAGCAGACGGGGGAATCCAATGTGAAAGTGATGTTTGATACGTTCCATGCTTTGTACCGAAATGAAGTTGCTAGCGACTATGTTTATCGAATGGCGGATAAGCTTCACCATGTCCATATTTCTGACAATGACCGCCTTCCTCCAGGACAAGGGAGATGCGATTTTACGGCGGTGCTCAAAGCCTTAAAAGAGATAAACTATGATGGCTATTTGTCCATGGAAGTCGGTTTCCATACGAGACAAGCGGAGCCGGATTGGTACGCCAAAACCTCTATCGATTATCTGAGAGCCAAATTAGCCGAAATTGAAAAGGGATAGTTGAATGGCTGATCAGTGGCTTGTGGGCGTTGACGTTGGAGGCACTACGATTAAGATCGCGTTTATCAGCGATAGCGGGGAAATCCATCATAAGTGGGAAATCCCAACGGACAAGAGAGACCAAGGAAACCATATCCCCTCTCAAATCGCCCTAGCGATTAATGAAAAGCTGAGAGAGATAGGGGAGACAAAAAATAAGCTGTCAGCGATTGGTATTGGCGCCCCTGGACCGGTTAATGATGCGGATGGATCGGTGGAGATTGCTGTTAACTTAGGGTGGAGCAATTTCCCTTTGAAAGAGCGGCTTGTGCTTGAAACGTCATTGCCGGTCACGGTAGACAATGATGCCAATGTGGCAGCGATTGGCGAGATGTGGAAGGGTGCCGGCGAGGGAGCGAAGGACTTGTTGTTGGTGACGCTTGGCACCGGCGTTGGCGGGGGAGTGATTGCCAACGGAGAGATCGTTCATGGAGTCAATGGTGCCGGAGGAGAACTCGGTCACATTACAACTGTACCGGAAGGTGGATTCCCCTGCAATTGCGGGAAGACAGGATGTCTTGAGACCATGGCCTCGGCAACAGGTGTCGTTCGCCTGGCGATGAAAGCTCTTGAATCTAGGGATGAACCGAGTCTGCTCAGAGATATTTATGGGGAAGAGAAAAAGCTTACGTCCAAACAAATTTTCGAGGCCGCGCAAGAGAATGATCGTCTTGCCCTTGAAGTTGTCCAAGAATTAGCCTTTCATTTGGGGTTAGCGCTGGCCAACTCGGCTAATGTATTAAATCCCCAAAAAATTGTCATTGGCGGGGGAGTTTCGAAGGCTGGAGATACTTTGTTAAATCCCGTGAGAGACGAGTTTCAGAGGTTTGCCTTTCCACGCGTTTCGGCGGGAGCGGAAGTGATGATGGCGAGGATGGGCAATGACGCTGGTATCTTGGGCGCTGCCTGGTTGGCCAAAACACAAATGAAAACGATAATCCAATACATCTAGAAAAATGAGGGGGATCAGCATGAAGAAAAAGAAATCATTGTACCTAACTTTGCTTTTAAGCGGTTGTCTAGCCCTTGCCGGCTGTGCCAATCAAAGTCCTGCGACTTCAGCCGATCAGAGCGGAACACAAACTCCTGCGGAGGAGAAAGTGCAGGCCCCTGCTTCCGGCCCAATCACCATCAATATGGACATTCCGGACAAAGAGGTTTTGGATAAAGGACCCAATGGCGAGCAGGCGATTTCGGCCAAAACATTGCAATTGACCGAAGCAGAAGTCCAGAACATCAAAGAGGGGAACTTTACTGCAGCCCTTGTTATGCATTACACCGGTACGGATTATATGACAGCTCAAATCGATGCGATGAAGGCCACTTTTGAAAGAATGGGAATTAAAGTCATTGCGGTGACGGACGCCCAATTTAAATCGGAGAAGCAAATATCTGACATTGAAACCGTATTGGCGAAATCTCCTGATATTATCGTTGCTGTGCCGGTGGATCCCGTTTCGTCAGCAGCTGGTTTCCAAAAAGCGGCCAAAGCTGGAGTGAAGATCGTCTTTATGGATGGAGTAGCACATGGACTGGAGGCTGGAAAAGATTATGTCAGCATTGTATCGGGCGACAATGCCGGTAACGGTGCGACGGCTGCAGAAATTATGGCTGAAAAGCTTGGCGGAAAAGGAAAAGTGGGCGTCATCTTTTATGATGCGGATTTCTTTGTGACGAGCAACCGTTCGAATGCTTTTGAGCAGACGATGAAGGACAAGTATCCCGATATTGAAATTGTTGCCCGCGGTGGGATTACCGGTCCCAATGATGGGGAAAAAGTCGCTTCCGCGATGCTGACTAGATACCCTGATTTAGATGGCTTATTCGTCATTTGGGATGTGCCTGCTGAAGGCGCAATCGCAGCGGCTCGCACAGCAGGAAAGAATGATCTCGTCATTACAACGACGGATTTAGGGACAAATGTTGGAATCGAAGTGATTTCAGGAGGCATAGCGAAGGGAATTGGAGCCCAATTGCCGTACGACCAAGGAGTGGCACAAGCCATTCTAGCCGGCTATGGGATTCTTGGAAAAGAAGCCCCTGCTTATGTTTCGACCCCTTCCTTGCCTGTTACTCAAGAAAATCTTTTAGATGCATGGAAGTTAGTTTATGGCGTGGATGCGCCGGATATTATCAAGAATGCGGCGAAGTAGAGAGGTTAGAAGGCTATAGTAAGATGAATCATTTGGGGCTCACAGGTTTTCTGTGGGCCTTGATTTGCATTGCCCCAGCATATACAGGCACCTAACAATAGTACATGCGGCAAGATCACTTTTTTCATTCGGGTCTGTCCTCCTTTTACTTGTAGCTGAAGCAATACTAATGCCAACTGAAAGAGAACATAGAGTAGAGAAGGGGTGTTAAGAATGGGAATCGTACACTTAGTAGAAACCTCGGTCCCAACGATCCAGAGCCAATCCCTGGTGAGGCATGCGATTGAAATCATCAAAAATTACGATGTGGATGGGCTTCCTGTTTTAGAGGGCGAGAAATACATGGGGATGGTGTATGCAAGGAAGCTCTTGGGGGCAGGGCTTGACGAGCCGGTTATCGCGCACATCATCGCAGACCGTGTGACGGTAACAGGAGAAATAACACTGCAAGGCTTCCCTGCTTTATCCGAACGGTATGTACCTATTGTGGAGGACGGGATGTACAAGGGGTGCATGGATGGCAAGCATCTTTTTGCCCTGTTCCGCGACCAGTTCCAGCAGCAGTCCGTCATCGATCAGTCTTACGACGGAATCCTCATTGCTGATGCGCAAGGGCACATCTTATACATTAACAAGGCCTTCGAGCAAATGACCCTGCTTAAGAAATCGGAGCTAGAAGGCATCCATATGACGGATCTGGTTAACAAGGGACTGTTTCGCAATGAGTCCGTGGTAATGAAAACCTTGCAAACGGGAAAGCCCTATACCAATGTGCAATCCTATAAAAACAGCGGGCTGCACACCCTCGTCACTGCGGCCCCCGTCCATGATGAGCGCGGTGAACTAAAGTTTATCTTGGCTAATGTC
The DNA here is from genome assembly GCF_004522215.1 of Ammoniphilus sp. YIM 78166. Lineage (GTDB taxonomy): Bacteria > Bacillota > Bacilli > Aneurinibacillales > RAOX-1 > YIM-78166. The sequence goes on from NZ_SDLR01000001.1 coordinate 261,408, forward strand.
CGGGATATTTCGGATCTTACCCGCTTGCAGAAGCAGCTGGAAACGTCTCAGGAGAAGCTCAAGCAGCTGCAGTTCGAAAACATGAAATCCACGGGCAAGCTGATCGCCTATAGTGAAGAGATGGAGGCTGTTCTTGATTTGGTGTATCACGTGGCTTCGTCCGATTCAACCGTGCTTCTGCTAGGAGAATCCGGGGTAGGAAAAGAAGTCATGGCCAAGATTCTACATGAAAACAGTTCCCGGGTGGAGACGGGGACCTTCATGAAGGTCAACTGCGGAGCCATTCCTCCGAATCTGTTGGAGTCGGAGCTTTTTGGCTATGATCAGGGAGCGTTTACGGGAGCGAAAAAGGGAGGAAAGCCCGGCATTTTTGAGCTGGCGCACAATGGGACCCTATTTCTCGACGAAATCGGAGAGCTTCCGCTGGACATGCAGGTGAAATTACTTAGAGTCCTTCAGGAGCAAGAAATCATGCGCGTAGGGGGCGTAACGCCCGTTAAGATCCATGTTCGCATCATCGCTGCGACCAATCGCAATTTGGAAGACATGACAAAGCAGGGAACGTTCCGGCAGGATTTATATTACCGCCTAAATGTCGTACCCATTAATATCCCGCCGCTTCGAGAAAGGAAGGCGGATATTGTTCCTCTACTCGGGCATTTCCTCAAGTTTTTTAATGAAAAATATCATTATTCGAAGAAATTATCCAGTGAAGCCGTAGATCAGCTCATAATGTACAGCTTTCCGGGGAATGTCAGAGAGTTGTCCAACCTCGTGGAGCGGCTGGTTTTGACTTGCCGGGAGGATATTATGGATGTCCGCCATTTGCCAAGCAATGTCGTTCAGGATATCAGCCAAACGGCAACCCGCTTAAAAGCTCCTGAGCATCGAGAGGAGGAAGAGGATATCTTGATGCTGGGATGGGATGATCCACTGCAGGAGGAAAACCGATTTGAACAGCTGGAAAAGGAAACGCTGGTCAAGGCGTTAAAAAGATACGGATCGGTTCGCAAAACCGGGAAAGCGATGGGGGTATCCCATACCACGGTACTCAAAAAAATGAAGAAATTTGGCCTAACGGCAGATCAGATTCGATAGGCTGAAGTGAGTGAGCGTGGATTCGTATAGAACCACGCTTTTCTTTTTGTTCATGGGGTTGTTAAAAGATATTCCAAATCGGAGATGTAAACACGGCCTTTTGTATTTCCCTTAAATGGAAGGTTCATCGCCTTTAACAATCGCCTGTTCTTGATTTGGTGTATCACGTTGCTTCGTCCGATTCTACCGTGCTTCTGCTAGGAGAATCCGGGGTAGGAAAAGAAGTCATGGCCAAGATTCTACATGAAAACAGTTACCGGGTGGAGACGGGGACCTTCATGAAGTCAATCTTCTCTCTCCATAGAGTCAATGGGATGAGGATCAGGAGTGTCGTTAGCCATCGAAGAGTGGATACGGCCACGGGATGCAAGGATTCATTCAGTACCTTTCCAACGACGGGTTCAAATGGTTACCCCTATAATCTTAGACATTGAAAAGGCTACACGAGCATGTGTGGTAGTTTTGTATTGACAATTCTGAATAGGTATGAGATTATAATGATAACGTTATCAAGTATTTACTTCCAAATCAGGAGATTAAATCACAAAGTGAGAACGTTATCAGCGTTGGACGTCGTTATAGAAATACATAAATAAAGATCTTATTTCTTTCAGATGGAGAACACGTTATCATTTAATTTTTGCTAGGAATCCTAGTAATTGTGCCAGCATCCAGATAAACGCGGAAAAAATAGTAGGTGAAAATGAATTCAATAGTTGTTACCTGAAAAAGAGAACGTTATCATTATACGGGTATACGAGGTGCTTAAATACGAGAACGATATTTAGAAGGTTGTTTTCTCAATCGAAATCACAGATAATTGAAGGGTAATAGGTGTGCAAGTAAAGTTATGATTTTGACTGAGAACGTTCTCTAAAATAGCTTCTTGGAGGATTAACATGAAGAAAAAGCATGACTCTGAAAAAATAGAAAAGAAGGAATACACCATACGAGATGTAGCTCTTTTGGCCGGTGTATCACCCGCCACGGTCGGGAGGGTTATTGGTGGATATGGAAGCGCATCCAAAAAAGCAACTCAAGCGGTGCTGGAGGCGACAGAAAAATTAAATTATTTCCCGAATGCCATCGCGCAAAGCATGAAGAAAAAGAATACCTACACGATCGGATTAATTATAGCGAACATTTGCAATCCCTATTTCAGTTCCATCGCAAGGGCTATGGAGGAATCATTAGTCAAACACGGTTATCACGTTATTATTTGCAATACGGATGAGGATTTGGAAAGAGAAATTTCATACATGAAAACTTTATATGAAAAAAGAATTGACGGCATTATGATTGCAAGTGCACTAAAAGACAGTGAAAAGTCCAAAGCCGAAATTGACCGGATATACAAAGGGCCGATCCCCACGATTATTATCGATCGTGAAATACCAGGTTTGGATCTGCCAACGGTTACTTCAGATAACTTCGGAGGGGCTTATGAGGCAACCAGTCATTTCATTCGTCTGGGACATCAAAGAATTGGTGTAATTGGGACAACGATCAGCACTTTATCCCATCGGGTAGAGGGGTATAAAAAAGCGCTACAAGATAACCATATCCCTTTCGATGAGTTCCTGATTGCCAATAAAGGGGTAGAAAATATCAAAGCAGGTGATGTGAGGGAGGGATATGATACTACAAAAAAAATGCTAGAGGATCCCCAGTTAAGACCTACCGCTATCCTTACCTTAAATAGCTTGCTGACCAATGGAGCTTTATTGGCCATCGATGAACTAGGGTTAAAAATTCCCGACGATATTGCTGTCATCGGCTGGGATGACTTCGATCTAGCGCCTGTACTTAAACCACCTTTGACCGTAGTCAAACAATCTACCTATAATATCGCTTCCATAGCAACGAATAGGCTGCTGAGTTTAATCAATGGATTGGAGAATGGAAGTTCTGAAGAAAAGAAGGTGGTGTTGGCAACCCAATTAGTCATCCGGGAGTCATGTGGGATTAAGAAGGTATGAAGCTAAAAGAAAACAGGAAAGGGGGTGATGCCCATGTGAGGAAGCGAAATACAACGATGGATTAAGCCATTTCTCTGCAAATTAAAAGTTATTATCTTTTTTTATTCCAAAATGAGAACGTTCTCAAAAATACAGGAGATCTCGAAAGGAGTGCATTAGCATGAGAGTAATTCAAATTGGTGGCGGATTTTGGGGAGGAGGATGGACGAGTGTCATCAAAAATTCTCCCTATACGGAACTAGTCGCGCTTGTTGATTTAAACGAAGAAACCTTGCACAGAGTTGGCGAGGAGGTGGGGCTCCCTAAGGAACGAAGATTCACCTCATTGGCAGAGGCGCTGAAACATGTAGAGGCCGATGCAGCCTTAGTCGTTACGCCTCCTCCCGCTCACGAACCTGTAGCGCTTGAGGCACTTGATGCCGGCCTTCACTGCATGGTCGAGAAGCCAATTGCAGAGACGCTGGATGCTGCGAATCGAATCGTTGAGAAAGCGAAGGAAGTTAACCGTTATGTCATGATTACCCAGAGCCATCGGTTCAAGCGAGGGCCCCGTACCGTCAAGCGTTTAATCGAAGAAGGGGCAGTCGGGAAAATCGAAACCCTGTATGGCCGTTACAGAAAGGCCCCTCTTTTCACAGGATTCCGCGCAGAAATGGATGAGCCGCTGATTGTTGACCAATCTATTCATCATTTTGATTATATTCGCGGCATTTTCGGGATCGAACCGGACTATGTGAGAGCGCGAAGCTTTAATCCAAGCTGGTCCTATTTTAAGGGGAATGCTTCTGCCTTCGTCGAGTTTGAAACGAATGACGGCGCGATGATTTCGTATACGGGTTCTTGGGTTGCCCGCCGCCCGCATACAGGTTGGGATGGGTCATGGGAGGTACATGGTACATATGCCTCACTCTACTGGGATGACAATCGCGTGTTAATTTACCCGCATGAAAATGTGATCGGAGATACGGTGTTCTATAAAGGGGCAATCGAAAGAGCGAACGATATTCTGGAGGTTCCGCTCGACAATGTGGAAGCCGAAGAAAGATATGGGACACTAAAGGAATTCGTGACCTCCGTGAAGGAAAATAGACAGCCTGAAACCTATGGAGAGGATAACCTTCGCAGCTTGGCGTTAGTATTGGCAGCTGTTGAGTCTACCAAGCGGGGCGGGGAACGAATCAATTTAAATGAGTTTTTGATCACCAATATTAAAAAAGGTTCATTAACGGGCCTCTAATCGAGCAGAAAGAGGAGGAAAAAGCATGAAAATTTCCTTTAATACATGGGTTTATAGCAGTTTTCCCGTTTGGTTGCCTTCCTATCCTTTGGAAGTCGTGATCCAGCGCTTGGCGTCCATGGGTTACGATGGCATCGAGATCGGGTGTGCCAGCCCGCATGCCTGGCCAGATTACCTCTCCCAAGAAAGGCGAAAAGAAGTACTAGGGCACTTGAAGCAGCACAACCTGGAGGTTTCCGCCATGCTTCCTGCACCGGGCGGAGGACCTGGCGTGAACCCGAGCTCTGCTCTTAAGGAAGAGCGGGCATTCACGGTAAAGCACTATAAGGATGTTATCCGCTTAGCGCATGAGTGGGAATGTCCAACGGTGATTTGGGTGGCTGGTTGGGCAGCATTCGGAACCTCTCAAAAGGAGGCATGGAATTATAGTTTAGAAGGCTTGCAGGATTGCGCCCGATATGCCAAAGATTTGGGGATCACCCTGGTTGTCGAGCCGACCCCAGCAGACAGCAACTTGATTGAAACGGCGGATGATGCGTTGATGCTTGCCGAGGAAACGAGAGAATCCAACGTCAAAGTGATGTTCGATACGTTCCATGCTTTATACCGTAACGAAGTCCCTAGCGATTATGTCTATAGAATGAAAGATAAATTACACCATGTCCATATCTCGGATAATGACCGATTGCCTCCAGGGCAAGGAGTCGGAAATTTTGATGCGGTATTGAAAGCATTGAAGGAAATCGACTACAAAGGCTATCTATCCATGGAAGTCGGTTTCCATACGAGACAGGCTGACCCGGATTGGTATGCGCAAACGTCCATAGACTTTTTGAGGTCCAAGCTGTAATCGATTACAAAAGAAACCATATTATTATTGGGGGGAAAGTTATGATTAAGAAAATGATGGCATTGTGCAGTACGGTTGTATTGGCTTCCGCGTTAGCGGCTTGCGGCTCTTCTTCTCAGGAAAAGCCTGCCGCATCTTCTGCTCCTCCACAGGCAACGGATAGTGCCCCCACTGCATCTGTAAGCGCACCGGTGGAGAAAATTGACCTGAATCCGACAACGGTTGAGGGGGTAGGGCCACATGGGGAACCGGCAGCCCTTCCTTCCGCTCTTACCTTGACCGATGAAGAAGTAAAGAAACTCAAAGAAGGAAATTTTACAGCGGCTTTCGTCTATCACATGCAAAGCAATGATCATAACCAAATCAAATTGGCAACGGCCAAAGCGAAGCTCGAGGAACTTGGCGTCAAAGTGGTGGCTGTCACGGATGCGAATTTCAATGCCCAAACGATGATTGGAAATATCGAAAGCACCATGGCGCTCAAGCCCACTGTCATGATTGCCATGCCAGTTGACCCGGATGCGACGGCTAGCGCCTTCCGAGAGGTTCAAAAAAGCGGAACCAAACTGGTATTCATGGAAAATATCCCGACAGGATTTAAGCCTGGGACAGATTATGCCTCTCTCGTGAATTCAGACAGCTATGGCCATGGAAAAGCCGCCGCTGAAATGCTGGCGCAGCAAATCGGCTATCAAGGTGAGGTCGCTTCCGTTTTCTATAATGCCGTATTCTTTGTGACCAATGAAAGGGACAGAGGATTTAAGGAGACGATCCAGAAATATCCGAACATCAAGCTGGTTGCTGAATCAGGATTCGCTGATCCCAACCGCGTCGGCGAGGTCGCTGATGGTCTGTTAGCCAATTATCCAAACCTAAAAGGGGTCTATACGAGCTGGGATGGACCCGCTGAAAGCGTCATTGCCTCAGCGAAGTCCGTAGGCAAAAACGACGTCATCATTACGACGGTAGACCTAGGCATCAATACCGCCAGGATGATTGCAGAAGACGGCATGATTAGAGGAACAGCCACGGCCCGTTCGGTTGACCAGGGCATTGCGGAAGCGATGGCCGCTGCCTATGCGCTTCTTGGAAAAGATGTTCCTGGATATATTTGCCCTCCGACGCTGCCTGTAATGAAAGAGAATGTACTGGAATCGTTCCAGCTTGCTTACCACAAGGACGCCCCGGTTGAAGTCGTGGATTCTCTGAAAAAATCCCAGAGCAAGTAAGGCTCTGCCTAGCTGTTCCCTATGTGGGGGACAGCCGGGTACCCGTAAAACAATCAAATGAGATGAGGTGTTTGCAACATGCTGCCTACCAACAGAACTCTTCTTGGGATCCCGCTGGGAAGTAAGGTGCGGATCAACTTCAGCAATTATATGGTATATATTATTTTCATTATCGTGCTTCTGATCTTCGGCCTTTGGCATGGGGAGAAATTTTTCTCGGCGAGCAACATCATGAACATCACCAGGCAGACTGCAATGATTTCCATTATGGCCGTTGCGTGCACCTTTGTCATTGCAGCCGGACAGATTGATCTTTCCATCGGTTCGATTGTGGCACTATCCTCGATTGTCTCCGCTCTGGTGCTGCAGAGCACAGATAATTTGTTTCTTGCCGTAGGAGCCGGCCTATTGGTGGGTGCAGGCATCGGCTTGTTTAATGGTTTTTTTGTTGCTAAAGTGCGAATTCCTGCTTTTCTCGTCACACTAGGTACCCTCAGCCTCGTGAAAGGTGCGGCGATGTGGACGACGAACACCTCAGCCGTACCCATTACGAATGATGCTTTTACCTACCTCTTTGGTCTTGGCACGATCGGTCCCATCCCCATTCTATTTATTTGGACCATCCTGATTATGGGAATCGGCCATTTTGCCTTGAGAAATTTGCCTTTCGGGAAAAGGGTTCTGGCTACCGGAGGCAATATCACCTCGGCAAAATATACCGGAATCAATGTGGACAGGACCACCATATCCGTATTCGTGCTCTCTGGCATGGCTGCCAGTTTTGCAGGGATGCTGTATGCCGGTCGTGTCCAGACTGCGAGATATACCTTCGGGGAGGGAGATGAGCTTTCCGTCATTGCTGCCGTCATTCTCGGCGGAACGAGCATGGCTGGAGGCGTGGGCACAGTCATCGGAACCGTTATCGGATCGCTGCTTATGGGCGTGATCAACAATGGCTTAATCATCGGCGGATTGAGCGTCAGCCAGCAAATGATGGTACGGGGAGCCATTATCATCTTGTTTGTTACTTTGAATATGCTAGCTCACCGAGGAAAGTCATAATATGCGAAAGGTGTCTGAAGGAGGTGTGCCCTAAATGAGTGAGTATATCCTTGAAATGAAAGATATCAACAAGTCCTTTAATGGAAATAAAGTGCTGGACCATGTGAACCTAAAAATTAGAAAAGGCGAGGTTCATGCCCTGGTAGGCGGCAATGGGGCAGGCAAATCCACCATGATGAAAATCCTGACAGGTGTCTACCGCTGCGATTCCGGTGCCATCCGGATTAACGGCCAGCCGGTCAAGATCGAAGCCGCGCAGGACGCCAATGCGCAGGGGATCCGAATGATCTTTCAGGAATTGAGCCTGATCCCTACCATGACCGTCGCCGAAAACATCTATCTCAACCACAAGGTTAAAGAAAAGGGACTGCAGATCATCAATAATAAGCAATTGGAGAGAAAAGCGGCAGACTTGCTAAGCGAATTCAATATTGATTTGGATCCTGGCCAAGTGGTCAATGAGCTGGGGGTCGGCTATTGCCAGCTGATTGAAATTGCCAAAGCCTTGTCGCTGGAAGCGAAGATCTTGATTATGGATGAACCGACGGCATCCCTCACGGAAGCGGAAACCCAAATCCTTTTTGGGATCGTACAGAAGCTCAAGGATAAAGGGGTAACCATCATCTATATTTCCCATCGAATGCATGAAATCTTCCAGATCACCGATTCCATTTCCATAATGAGAGATGGAAGGCATGTCATCACCGCCGAAACCAAAAGCTTGGATATAGAATCTATCATTCAGCATATGCTGGGCAGCACATCGGCTGAAAACACATTTAAGAGGATAAAACGGGAGACCAAGCCGGATGGAAGCATCATTCTCGAGGTCAAGCATCTGCAGATCAATAACAAACTAAGGGATGTCAGCTTTCAGCTGAAAAAAGGGGAAGTGCTCGGCTTTGCCGGATTGATGGGATCCGGAAGGACGGAAATCGCAGAGGCCATTTTTGGGATCCATCCTGCAAAGGGCGGAGAAATCCGGCTGGATAACCACCCGATTCAAGTCCGTTGCGTACAGGATGCGGTCGATGCGGGAATTGCGCTCATTCCGGAGGATCGGAGAAGGCAAGGGCTCGTTCTCATCCACTCGGTGAAAGATAACATGGTTTTGCCTGTTCTGGATAAGTTGAAAAGACATTTGCATCTGGATCGAAAACGCATGGAGCAAACAGTGGCCTCGAGGATCGATGAGCTGGCGATAAAGACGGATGGCATCGATAAAATCATATCGCTGCTTTCTGGAGGTAACCAGCAAAAGGTGGTTATCGCCAAATGGCTGGAAACCAACCCCAAGGTACTGATCATGGATGAACCGACAGCAGGCGTCGATATCGGGGCCAAGGGCGAAATCATTGATATGATTAGGCGTTTGGCCGACAGCGGCAGCAGCGTGATCTTAATCTCCTCTGAGCTGGCGGAGCTGATGGCGATCTGCGACCGAGTCATTGTTCTTAAGGATGGCCGTATTACCGGCGAGTTGGACGGGGATGAAATCTATTCTGAGGAGGTGCTGCAGCATGCCATCCAACATTAATAAGCAGATTGTGTTTACCGTCAAATTGCAAGCCAAGCAGGGGAAAGAACAAGAGCTGGAAGATGCGCTGGCGGATATGGTTGCAAAGGTGCAAGATGAAGAAGGCGCACTCGTATATACCCTTCATCGCATCCAAGGGTCTGCTGGAGGCTTTATGTTTTATGAAAAATATAAAGACCAGGCTGCGTTGGATTTCCACGATTCAACGCCTTATGTAAAAGAATTGCTCATAAGGCTTGAGGACCTGGTAGATGAAGAGCTTCAATTCAGCCAATTGGAAGAGATCGCAGCGATATCCCGATAAATTAGATTCGAGCAGGGGAGGAAAGGATAGATGAAGAAGCTTCGATGGGGCATTCTAGGATGCGCCCAAATTGCCATAAATGATGTGATTCCAGCCATCCAGCAATCCGAATGGGGAGAGGTTGCCGCCATAGCCAGCCGCGATGAAGCCAAAGCGAAGAAGGCCGCTGAAGCCTTAAGCATCCCTAAAGCCTATAGCAGCTACGAAGCCCTGCTAGGCGATAGCAGCATTGATGCCGTCTATATTCCGTTGCCCAACCATTTGCACAGGGAGTGGACCATTCGGGCGGCACAAGCGAACAAGCATATCCTGTGCGAAAAGCCGATGAGTTTAAATGAGCGCGAAGCAGCACAAATGGTGGAAGCTTCGGAATTGAACGGGGTAAAGCTAGCTGAGGCTTTCATGTATCGCTATCATCCGCGTTATGAAAGAATCAAGGAGATCATCCGCTCTGGCGAAATCGGAGACCTTCGCGGGTTGCAAGGGCGGTTTACGTTCAACGGCGCCTCTTCTGCCGGCAATATTCGTTTTCATGCCGACATGGGAGGGGGCTCATTGTATGATGTCGGATGCTATTTAGTCAGTGCAGCACGGCTTTTGCTAGAAAGGGAGCCTGAAGCGGCTACCGTTCAGGCCTTATTCTCCCCAGATCACGGCAACGTCGATATGATGGCGTCCGGCCTGCTGGAGTTCGGGCAAGGGCTCAATCTGACCTTCCAATGCGGGATGTGGGCTGATTTCCGCAATTCACTTGAAATTTTCGGAACGGATGGATACATTGAGATTCCTAATGCCTTTTTGCCTTGGTCTGGATTGGACCCTAGCTTCATCGTCAGCGTGAAGGGAGAGCGCAGAGAAGAAATCGCAGCTTCATTGAATACTTACCAGTTACAGGCCGATCAATTTGCCCGAAGCATTCTCCTAGATGAACCTCTTCCCTTTAGCCCATGGGATGCGGTTGCTAATATGAAAGTATTGGACGGATTACTTCAATCAGCTAGGGAGAAAATTCGAGTGGAATTAAAGTAGCTTCAATCGAAAAACGCCGGACTGGAACCATCACTAGCCGTATAGCTAAACCCTCTCAAGAAGAGTTACTTCTTGAGAGGGTTTTTGTTTCTTCGCCGCATGGCGCGGGAAGACTTGTCTTGCGCACCAACATGAAGCAGGTCTTGATCGTACAGGGTTGATACCAAGAAAGTCATGTTTGTTACAGAAGGAAAAGGAGCAGAAGTTCTTCTTGCTTTCCAACGATTTCTAGAGGGAAGAGGGATTAATTCAACCCAGATCCAAGAAGTCTGTTGTGACATGTCTCCGTCTTTTATTGCCGGGATTGAGAAATACTTTCCTAAAGCCCATATTACCTTTGACAAAATTCCATGTCAAGAAAATGGTCAATGAAGCGGTAGATCAAGTTCGGAAAGACGAACAAAAAGAAGTTAAAGGACTACCAAAAAGAAAATCTTGTTAAATTAAAGGTGGCTACAGATCATTTAGATACCTTCATCAGCATGGTATACCCCACGGCGAATAAGCTCGATATAGTTGTAAAGACACATTAGGCTATAGATGTTCTTTACAGCCTATAGACTCCAACTCTAACCTGAGGGAAGCTGTCAAGTGCTCTCCTTGAGGGCTTCCCTCAGGTTAGAGAATCTATGAAAGGTTGTAAGGAACCATCTATCTATGAAGCTAGTTCTTTTTCTATAAACCCACATAAATTAGCGAAGAGCTGAGATTACTTGTTCGTTTATTCCGCTCCGCTGGTTCAGATAGTAGATTATGAGTTTGTCTAGAAGAAATAAGCATAGTCAAGCAGGACTACGCTTATTTCATTTTGAATGCTATAGAGTTTTAGTAAATCGGATGGATGGTCATCTATTCGCTAACTGCTTCAAAAGGTTTGGGTCTGCTTCTGACGAGGATTGCTCATCCAGAAAAACGGTTAGATCAGGATGTGTTTTTAGAATGGTTGCAGGTATCAGGTTAGTTGCATCATTTTCAATAAATGCTTTTATTGCCTTTGCCTTTGCTTGATAAGGAACGCAGGATACGATGGCTTTACTCTGCATAATTTGATGAACAGTCATCGTTATAGCCTGAGTGGGAACATCATTGATTGCAGCAAACCATCCCTCATTAACTTGTTGCTTTTTACAGTCTTCATCCAGTTTTACAATAATGAATGATTCTTGAGTGTCAAAATCTGCAGGTGGATCGTTAAAAGCAATATGTGCATTTTCGCCAATGCCGATCAAAGCAAGATCAATAGGTTCTTTTCTGATTTCCTCCGTTAATTCTGCTATATTCTTTTCAATATCACCTTCTCCACTGACAAGATGGGCCTTATGTAAAGAAGGAATTAAATCTATAAATCTCTCTTTTAGGTATTTTCTAAAGCTAGCAGGATGGTGTTCAGGAAGGTTGACATATTCGTCCAAATGAAACATTTCAACCTTGCCCCAATCAACCTTCTGCTGTACTAACGCTTCCAGCGTATCGAATTGGGAAGCACCTGTTGATAGAACAATCCTTGCCTTGCCTTTTAAAGCAATGCTTTCATTCATAATTTTCGCTGACAATTCAGCAGCTTCCCTACCAATTTCCTTCGAGTTCCTCAGTAAGTTAATTTTCATCTTTTTACCCACCATTCTGTTAATATTTAATAGCATCATTTATGTTTTTACATGATTGCTGTAAAAATAATTTTGCTTGAATCGACAAGTGCTGGGCTTTGAATTTGTAATTATTGGGATCCTCTTTTTTTTGTTTGATACTTGATAGTAAAAGTGAAATGATAGCCTCTACAAATTCGGAGGTTGAAGGAGAAGCGTAAGTCATAGGCACAGAATAATAATATTCTTCCGGTAATAGATCATAGCCGATTAAGGATATATCATCAGGAATTCTCAAACCAGCACCATCAATGGCTTTATTGACGCCTATAGTAAGATTTTGGGACATGGCAAGCACAGCTGTGGGCGGATTATTTATCTGAAGCAGTTTTTTACAGGATTGATAACCGCCTTTCATATCCATGGAACAATTAACAATAAGCTCAGGATCATATTCAAGTCCATATTTTAAAATACCGTCCAGATATCCCTGGTATTTTTCCTTTTGCGTTTTTTCTTCCGTATCTCCAACGAAGGCGACCCTCCGATGCCCTAATTGGTGAAGATATTCGACCGCATTAGTGATTACTGTTCTGCGGTCAATATTTAAAGAGTTAATATAAGGTGAAATCTCGCCTCCGAAACTAACAATAGGGATATCGATTATATTTAATTGCTTATAAAATTCTTCTTCATACTCCGTATCATCACCACCCCATATCAGAATACCGTCCACCCGGTTTTGTGAGAAAATTTTCAAGCCTTTATGCGGTTCCACCAATGACAACAAGCTGTTATACCCCTGATTTGCCAATTCATCACTTAAAAGCACCGATAAATTAGCAAAAACCGAAAACTCTTTTATATTTCTCGTGATTAACCCAATCGTACGGGTTTCATTGGAAACCAAGCTTCTGGCATTATTATTGGGAGTATAATTCAATTCTTCAGCCAATTTTTTGATTCTCAGTTTTGTTTGTTCGTTCAAATCTGGACTATCGTTTAAGGCCTTTGAAACAGTGGAATGGTTTACTCCAGCTAGTCGTGCTATGTCTTTAATCGTGATTCTTTTCATAATATAACCATCCTTATTTGTTTTCCATGATTTCAATATATCACATCACGAATTAGTTTAGAATACGTTTTCGAAATTTATTTTTAAAATCTGAAAATTTGAAATTACCGTTTGAGAAATCTTAGATAATTGCGTGGGATTAGGGTTTTGAATGAAATTTATTTAATTTTCTAAAATATATTGACAACTTTTTACATGAGATGCTATCATGAATTCAGCAACTTCGAATACGTTTTCGATCATAGATTGCCTACAAATCATGATAGTGAGAGAAGAAAGTCAGTCTTGATTGGAATCGTATTCTTTTTATGAAACCGCTTAATTTTGAGAAATCTACTTTTAAATTATTGGAGGAGAAAAAAATGGTAGAAGTTCTTTCATCCGAATTCCATGAACGAGTAAAACGTACAAGAGCAAAAATGAAACAAGCAGGTCTGGATGCCCTTTTCATTTATTGCGATGAATACCATCCTGGTTATGCGATGTACTATACGAATTTTAGAACCATCAATTGCATCGAGGAATCGGCCCATGCTCTGTTTTTGCCGCTGGAAGGCGAAATTCAAGCTTTCACCGGCAATCTGAACCGTTTCGCTGCCCGCCGTTTCTCCTGGGTGAAAAACGTACATAACATCTATGAAATGAGAACGGTTTTACCTGAACTTGTGAATAATGCAGGGTATTCCATCAATAAGATCGGTGTCGTGGGCGAGGAGTTATTCCCCATCTCTTTATATCGCGAGTTTGAAAGAGGCGTTGAGGGCATCACGCTTGTAGAGGCATCGGAAATAGTGCTGAACCAAAGATTGATCAAGAGTAAAAATGAACTCGACCTTCTTCGGGCTGCGGGCAAATTGAACGATGACAGTATTCTGGCTTCTGTTGAGCAACTGGGACTCGGAAAAAGTGAAGTCGAACTGAGCGCCATGGGGGAATATACGACCCGAAAATTAGGCGGAGAGCTTTCTTGCGCTTATCTGGTGGTGGCAGGTGAGCATACGGATCTTCCGACATGGCGGCCTGGTGATTATAAAGTTAAACCCGGCGATTATGTTTGGTTCGATTATGGAGCTTCCTATCTTGGCTATGCTTCCGATACCGCGATAACGGTAGCGATGAATGGCGCAAGTGAAGAACAAATAAAAATTATGAATTTTGCCTACGATACCAACCAACGGATGGTCGAATTCATGCGCCCCGGCATTAAGGGCAGCGACCTGTTTAGAGAGACGGTCCGCCTAACCGATGAAGCGAATTTATCCAAGCATTTGCTACCTTATACCACAGGGATGAGAGCAATAGGACACGGCGTCGGTTTGGAATGTGTTGAGTATCCTGACCTTGGTCCGAAGAGCGAATACCCCTTAGAACCCGGTATGGTTTTTGGCATTAAGTTCGATCTGCACGGATTTCCTTTTGGCGGAGTGCGTGTTGAACAAACAGTGATCATCACGGAAACCGGTTCCGAATCTGTAAACGATTTGAGCCGCCTTCGCAATAAAGCGGCTGAATTCGGTAAGCGCGGCGGCTTTGTAGTCGGTTGATGACAGCTATATAAATCCTGGAGTTGATGAAGCAATGCATCCTTTCATGGGTATTGAGGATTGGGATAGAGTGGGAATTTCGGTTGAACAATCTGCGAAAAGGCTGCAAAGGATCGCTTTTATCGATCGTGAGGTCATGCGCATTGAAGCCGCGCATATGATCGCTAGACCTGAGTACGAGCTGAAAGGGGCACTCGGTAGAATGAACTGGCAGGATGCTTTGCATCATGACCAACTTCGTTTAAGGTGCAAGCAGCTTCGTATGAGTACCTTCAGTTTTGATAAATGTCCGGATGATGCCCTTCTTGAATTGACCAATCGCACTCTTGAGTCGGCTACGTCGCTTGCGTTGCTGGCTTCCCTATTTGAGATCATCAAACCGGCGCAAATCGAAGCGATTAACCAATATCTGCAGGTTGCCCAGCCGATCGTCGATGAACCAACAATGACCATATTGCGGCATCAATTGATTGAAAGGGAAGAACAGATTCGTTGGGGATTATCGGCTCTAAAAGAACTGCAGGCAACTGAAAGCCCGGAAGTCCGTGAGAAAACAAAACAATGGAAAAGGTATATACGTTCGCTTCTGGATGCTGCAGGGGGTGTGCATGGAACAGCCGAACGGAAACAAGTCGATCCCGCCCTTGTTGTCGCTTCTGAACCGTTTGTTCTGCCCAAGTTTAGCGTGAGGGAAGATCGGGTTAAGACCGAAATGATCAAATTAAAGGGAATCACGTTTGGGGATACCGATGACGACCGATTTAAAATGATGATGTTTACCCGCTTTTTTGAAATGTCTCCTGCGGAAGCCGTTGCTCATATTCAATTTTCTACCAAGGGAAAACCCTGGAATTTCTATCTGGACACAGCCAGACATTTATGGGACGAGGTCCGTCATTCCTGGTTCGGCCAAGCGGCTCTGCGCACTCACGGATATGAGATCTATTCATATCCCCATTGGACTGGTTGGTATGATATGACAAGCAACGCCTTTGAGCAAGATGAAGCTTACACACACTTGACCATTACGATTGAAAAAGGGGCGATGAAATATCCTCCTGGTAAACGGGAAGAGTGGGAGTTTTGTCGAGATGTTGCGAAAGATCCCCTGATGACTACCTTTCAAGATTTTGATTGGGCGGATGAAGTGGTTCACGCAGGGTTCGGACAACGTTGGGTTGTTGATGAACTATACGGTGGCGATAACCGCAAGGCTCAGGAGGCAGCTGATGCTACACTGATCAAAAGAAAACGCTTCTTTTCACGATACGATGAAAAAAATGGGGATCACACCGATTGGCATCAATTCTTCAGGGGCGAGTACTGATGTTGGACACGATTTTGCTAGCCGTACAAAAATAATATGGGGGGATAAGAGATGAAAAAAACACGGTTAACCCTTGGCTTAGTTATAGTTCTCATATTAAGTATGATGGTGTCAGGATGCGGCAGCAACAATGCGGCAACAAGCAACAACAAACCAGACGCACCTGCCGACACCGCTAAACCAGCAGAAACAGCCGTCCCGGATAAAGTGGTAGAGATGGATATTGGCTTTTCTGAAGCCCCGGGTAGAGGCCATCACCAGATGGCTATGAAGTTTGCGGAACTTGTCGCCCAAAAGTCGAACGGATCGATCAAAATTAACATATTCCCAGGATCCCAACTAGGTGGGGACGTGAAGATGATTCAGTCAGTCCGTAGCGGCACCCAGTCATTCACAATAACGAATACGGGCAATATCGCCAGCTTCCTTAAGGAATTTCAAATCTTCGATGCGCCTTACCTATTTGATGATCTCGATCAAGCCAATAAGATCCTCAGCGGTCCGGTAGGCCGGAAGTTTTTGGATATGCTGGAAAATAACGGAATTGTCGGTTTGGGGTGGTTGAGTGCAACGGAACGAAACGTTTTCTCCAATAAACCCATTAATACAGCAGACGATTTGAAGGGGTTAAAATTAAGGGTTTTACAGGCACCAGGTCATATAAAATCATACGAGGCGCTTAGCACACAACCGACTCCAATGGCTTATGCAGAGATCTATCTTTCTTTGCAGCAAGGTGTTATTGATGGAGCAGATACGGCACCAGACCAATTTTTATCGGAAAAGTTTTACGAAGTGACGAAGTACTATAACATGACCAAAGTTCATTATTTACCGATTTTCCTGACCGTTTCCAAGATTCAGTTTGATAAACTAAACCCAAATCAGCAAACAGCCATAAAAGATGCTGCTAAGGAAGCGTTAGCGTCTAATGTAGTGGAATACAAAAACTTTTACAATGCAGCTCTTGAAGAAATAAAGAAAAAAGGCGTCACCATCGTTAACACGGATATGGAAAGTATGAAGAAAAAGAGCGCCGCGGCTGTTGATGCCATTGTGAAAGGTACGCCAAACGGACAACAACTTCTAGACGATATTATGGCTGCTAAGAAGTAGTACCTGACAATGCCGGATCACGCCACACACAAGCACGTGTCACGGTGATTGTGTGTGGTAATTCTTTTTTTGACAAATCGAAAGCTCCATAGCCATGGGTAGAATCGGGGGCGAGCCATGTTATTTATTAAGATAGCAGACAAATTGAATAAAGTATTAGAAGCTTTGGTTGGTATTGCTTTGATGGCTATGACATTATCGGTCGCTATACAAATACTCGTACGTTTTGTTTTCACCAAATTCGATATTAATTTATCTGTGCCATGGACGGAGGAGTTGGCGCGATATCTAATGGTTTGGGCACTGTTTATCGGTGCAGCCATTATTGCCCGCAGAGCAGATTCGCTGGCTGTGGAAGCATTGGTTAATCTCGTCCCGTCCCGGATTGGCAGAATAATAAAAGCAGCTGCTCTTCTTATCACGCTTGTTTTCTATGGCTACATTATTGTCGTGGGCTTGGAAGTGGCAGAGTTCGGACTTACTGAAACGTCTATGGCCATGGGAGTTCCGATGGTTTTCGTGTACTCATCCATGTCTATTGGAGCGGTCTTAACGATAATAAATTTGATTGCATTTATGCTTGATATCTATATCAACAAAAAAGATATTCTTCATGTCATAGATGAAGAAATAACAGATGATCAACTGAATTAAATGAAAATGGGGTGGTCTTATAATTACATTATTATTAGTCACCGTAACAATCCTTTTATTTTTTAGCGTTCCGATAGCCGTCAGTTTGGGATTCGCCTCCTTGATCGTTTTGCAAATCGAAGGTATACCTCTGATTACTTTGGCTCAATCTGTGTTTGAAAGTTTAGATTCCTTTGTTCTGATGGCTGTCCCCTTCTTTATCTTGGCAGGTAACTTGATGCAAACCGGTGGTATCTCCAAACGTCTGATTAATCTATCCAACGCACTGGTGGGGTGGTTCAGGGGTGGTCTGGGTTCCGCTTCTGTGTTAGCAGCGATGTTTTTTTCCACGATGTCAGGATCATCCTCTGCAACAACAGCGGCGATTGGCACAACCTTGATACCGGCGATGGAAAAAAAGGGGTATCCAAAGCCCTTCGCGACAGCTACAGTTGCCGCAGCCGGTGAAATAGGTGTTATTATTCCACCGTCCATTGGAATGGTAGTTTATGGTTTAATTGCGAATGTTTCCATTGGAAGTTTGTTCATGGCCGGCTTTATCCCTGGTTTGTTGATCGGGCTTTCACTCATCATCACGATTATCATTGTGGCAAGAGTAAAAGGTTTTGATATTGTTCAGAACCAAAGCAAACGAGAGTGGTTAAAAGAGTTATGGCGATCATTTTCAGACGCCTTTCTAGCCTTGCTCATGCCATTAATTATCCTTGGGGGGATCTATAGAGGCTGGTTTACACCAACAGAAGCTTCTGTTGTCGCAGTTCTGTATGGATTGGTCATCGGTTTGTTTGTTTATCGTGAGATCACATGGACAGATTTATTGCCCATTTTCTCCAAATCCATGGTGACAACTTCTGTCATTATGATGATTGTAGCGTATACTTCGATTTTTAGTTTTATCGTAACGAAAGAACAAGTACCGCAAAAACTGGGAGAAGCCATTGCGGGATTTTCAGATAACCCCATCGTTTTCTTGCTGTTAGTCAATATCTTTCTATTTATTACGGGAACGTTATTGGAAGGCTTGGTTACGATCATACTTGTTACCCCCATATTAGCTCCTGTTGCCGCGCATTTTGGGATAGATCTTGTACATTTTGGGATCATCATGATCGTAAACGCAGCGATCGGAATGTTAACTCCACCTGTAGCCGTAAATCTCGTAGTAGCCAGTAAAATTGCTAATATACCGGCGAGTAAATTGACCCGTCCTGTATTGTTGTACTTATTTATTCTTACTGTTGATGTATTAATTATCACATATGTCCCAGTACTATCCACATGGCTTCCATCATTAATGAAGTAGGAATGGGAAAAAACAAACTATAAAAAATCACAAGGCCTACCAGGAGGTTATTTAAATGGATGTACATTCATACGAACGATGGGAACGAGTATGGTTATGGTGGAGAGAGACGGCCCAGTTCAAGCTGGAACCTAATTGGTTCACTAGCTTAGACGATGCGCCTAATCATGCATCGGATGGTACGCTGATTAGCGTAATGGGCGAAGTGCGAATAGACTATGTGAGGTGTAATGGGAAGTGGAATAAGCTGCAGGAGATCACGGAAGAAGATTGCAAGATGATATATAGATAGAAATAGGACTACTATTGAGAGAACACTTCAAAAGCTTAATATCTAGCGATGAAAATGAAGGGTGCAGGATCTAATTCGATTACCACAAAGTGAAGCTACTAGTCTATTAGGAGGAGACCCTATGAGTAACGCTATAGAGACTGCTGTTGATAAAGTGAAAGCTTTGGCTGAAACATTGGAAGAGGAAGTCGTTGAACTGACACGTTCCTTAATCCAGCATCCCAGCGAAATAACGCAAAATTCCGGAGATGAGGGACCAGCCCAGCGTTTTTTAGCCGCCTATTTAGAAAAAGGCGGTTATGATTATGTTGATGTTTTTCTTCCAACGGAGGTTCCAGATATTGAAAAACACCCCGGATGGAAGTGTGATCAAAATTATGAGAATCGTCCGAATGTTGTCGCTGTTCGTCGGGGGACTGGAAACGGCAGATCCATTATTTTGAACGGTCATATGGATGTTGTTCCAAGAGGAGACGAAACCAAATGGCAATACCCTCCATTTTCCGGGACGGTTAAAGACGGGTATTTATATGGACGCGGCGCTTGTGACATGAAAGGGGGAATTGCCGTGATGGTGATGGCTGTCGAAGTCATTCATCGTGCGGGTATTAAACTTGCCGGAGACGTCATCGTGGAAAGTGTAGTAGCCGAGGAAAATGGGATTCATAACGGCACACTTGCTTGTTGTTTGCGGGGTTATAAAGCGGATGGAGCCGTTGTCCTTGAACCTACTAAATTGGACGTATGTGCTGGCCATAAAGGAAATCAAATTTATCAAGTACAGATTCCAGGAAAAGCGACTCATAGTTGTTTGTGGTGGAGTGGCGCAAGTGCCATTGATCATGCCATCTATTTTAAAGAGGGATTAAAAAAATTTGAAGAAATACGAACAAAAGAAACCCGTTCCCACCCTCTATATTCGGATAGTGAAATTTTCCCTACACCGGCATTGGTTGATAATATATGGTTTGTTGAAGCAGGTAAGCCTCACTTTTTAGCTGTGCCTGACCAAGCCCGAATAATGTTTATGGTTGAAGTCCTTCCCGGAGAAGAACGGAACGTGATTAAAGAACGATTTGAGAACTTTATGGCTGAATGGTGTTCTCATCATCCATTTTTGAAAGATGATATGCCAAGCGTTGTGTCTTCACCTTTCAGTGATACTTTTCCTGTTTCTGTTCCATTAGAGGATCCCCTCGTAACAACTTTGGTTGAATCTATCGAAAAAATGCGAGGTAAACACCCCGTCATTCGCGGGTTTGAAAGTGCTTGTGATGCCATGACTCTCATGATGTGGGGAAACACTCCATCCATTATGTATGGACCCGGAAATCTCAAAAATGCACATGAAATTGACGAAAAGGTTAGCATTGCAGAATTGAAGCAGGCGGTTATAGAGTTGGCGGCATTTATCGTTACATATTGCGGTGTGAACGAGTAAAGAGTTTTGATATAGGTAACTATGAAATTCATGTCAAAATAGTATTGGAATTTCATAGATTTTTTTTACGGATTTACGAAAACGTGTTCGAAAAAATGTGAAAGTTGTTTTGAAAGGAGGTGAAGGAACATGAGACTTTCAGGTTAAGTCGCTTTAGTCATCTAAAAGGGATAGGTTGCGGGATCGCCGACCATCTTGCCGATGATTATGGGTGCGCTTATAAGAGGTGCATAAAAGGAGGAATTCTCATGAAGTTAGGAAGGAAGTTGAATGTTTTACTTAGTTCCGCACTCTCAATACTGGTGCTTCTGGCAGGTTGCGGTGGGAACCCGGCTTCAACATCAAAGAATGCTTCTGCGCCAGCCAATACTCCTGCATCGGTAAATACAACGAGTCAACCTTCGGGAAGCGGAGAAAAAGTTGTAATGAAACTAGGGCATGTAAATGCTCCAGATCACCATTATCAATTAACGGCTCTTGAGTTTGCGAAATTGGTAAAGGAGAAATCCAAAGGAAAGATCGAGGTTGAACTCTTTCCGCAATCACAGCTTGGCGGCGAAGTCAAAATGATACAGGCCCTAAAAACGGGTACGCAAGACTTATTGATTACATCACAAGCACCAATGACAAACTCTGTTCCGGAATGGGGCATTTTTGATTTGCCTTATCTTTTTGATAGTGATGATCAAGCAAATAAAATATTGCAAGGTCCTACAGGAGAGAAGTTTCTTGACATGCTGCAAAATCAAAATATCGTCGGTTTAGCCTGGTTCGCTTCACTGGAACGCAACGTTTTTACATCCAAAAAGCCGGTTAAAACATTAGAGGATATAAAAACGCTTAAATTGCGTGTCATTCAAAGTTCCGGATATGTTGATGCATTTAAGGCAGTTGGAGCAAATCCGACACCGCTGGCATATAGCGAACTTTATTTGGCTTTGCAGCAAGGTGTTGTCGATGGTGCGGATACGTCACCCGATCAATTTATTTTGGATAAATTTTACGAAACGTCAAAATATTTCTCATTAACGCGCATGCACTATATGCCTATTGCTTTCATGGCAAGCAAAGTGACTTGGGATAAACTTTCTCCAGACTTGCAGCAAGTGATGCAGGAAGCGGCTAAAGAAGCAGCCCAATTCAATATTAAGACCTTTAAGAAGTCGTATACTGAATCGCTTGAGGAAATGAAGAAAAAGGGAACTGAAGTGATAGAAGTCGATACAAAGCCTTGGATTCAAGCAACTGAAGCCGCACGGTCAGACTTGTTAAAAAAGATTCCAAACGGCGACGCTCTGTACAAAGAAATTATGGATGCGAAAAAGTAGAACAACAAGTCATTTTTTTATCTCCCCCTGACACGATAGATCAGGGGGAGATATGCGCATGATGGAGTGACGGTTCCGATTATGCGGAGTTGAAAACGTAACAGATAGGAGTTGAAAAATATCTTGTTGTTCGTAAAATTCGTAGACAAATTGAACAGAGTGTTGGAATTTCTTATTGGATTAGGTTTGGCTGCCATGACTGTAGTAGTTTTTTTGCAAGTATTCGTACGTTTTGTTCTCGGCGCATTGCACATTGATGCATCTATGCCATGGACGGAGGAATTGGCGCGGTATCTCATGATTTGGTCCGTTTTTATCGGTGGAGCCGTTGTTTCGCGTAAAGGTGATTCGCTTGCTGTTGAAGCATTGGTTAAGGCCGTTCCGCTTTGGGTTGGCAAAAAAATAAAAACAGCTTCTTATATTGTTGTTATTATTTTCTACGCTTACATTTTCGTTATTGGTTTAGAAATGGCGCAATTAGGACTTCTGGAAACGGCTCCGGTCTTGAAACTACCGATGGTTTATGTATACTCCGCCATGTCCATTGGGGCAGCCTTGACAATTTTGAATGTGATTACATTGCTGATCGATATTTACATAAACAAAAAAGAAATTCTTGATATGATAGATTTTGAAGTAGAAGATGCTATAACCAATTATAAGAAGGATGGCGAGGGGGCGTCCGTATGATTTCTATATTATTCATCGCTTTTACAGTCTTTTTATTTATAAACGTTCCCATTGCGGTTTGTCTGGGATTCGCATCCCTGGTGGCATTACAAGTGAAAGGTGTTCCTCTCATTACTTTGGCTCAAAACATCTTTGAAGGGTTGGACTCCTTTGTTCTGATGGCCGTTCCCTTTTTCATCTTGGCTGGCCAGTTGATGCAGACTGGCGGTATGTCCAGGCGTCTCATTAATCTGGCGAATGCTTTGGTGGGATGGTTCAGGGGTGGTCTTGGTTCGGTGGCTGTATTAACATCCATGTTCTTTGCAACGATATCAGGTTCGAATTCCGCCACAATCGCCGCGATTGGTACAACGCTGATACCGGCGATGGAGAAAAAGGGGTATCCGAAGAATTTTGCCACCGCTACATGTGCCGCGGCCGGTGAATTAGGGGTTATCATTCCCCCGTCTATTCCTATGGTGATTTATGGTTTGGTTGCGAATGTTTCCATTGGAGGCCTATTCTTGGCCGGTTTTATTCCAGGTATTTTAATTGGTCTTTCCCTCATATTGACGATTATCATTGTTGCGAGAGTGAAAGGTTTTGAAATTGTCAGCCGTCAAAGCAAACGTGAGTGGTTGAGAGAGCTGTGGAAAGCATTTGCAGACGCGTTTCTTGCGCTGTTCATGCCATTCATTATCCTCGGCGGCATCTATAAAGGTTGGTTTACGCCAACTGAGGCGTCTGTCATTGCGGTAGTTTACGCGTTTATCATTGGCAAGTTTGTTTATCGCGAGATCAAATGGAGAGATGTAATGCCCATTTTTTCAAAATCCATACTTTCCACTTCTATTCTCATGTTGATTGTAGCCTATGCTTCGATTTTTGCTTACATCTTAACTATAGAACAAGTTCCACAAAAACTCGGAAAAGCCATTGCAGAATTCTCAGACAGTCCCATTGTATTCTTACTGTTAGTCAATATCTTTTTATTTATTGTGGGAACAATAATGGAAGCGTATGTTACCATCATTCTTGTTGCCCCCATATTAGCGCCTGTTGCTCTTCAATTTGGGATTGACCCCATTCATTTCGGGATCATCATGGTGGTTAACGTAGCGATTGGAATGTTAACTCCACCGGTAGCAACGAATCTGGTTGTGGCTTGTCATATTGCCAATATAAAAATGAGTCAATTGACTCGTCCTGTATTGTTCTACTTAGGTATTTTAACTCTAGATGTTTTAATTATCAGCTATATACCTGCCTTATCCACATGGCTTCCATCATTTATGAAGTAATATGAACGGAATATGAGAGGCGTGAAGGTAAATGGGATAAGGTGAAGGGAATCACTGAGGAAGATGGTAGGAGGATATATGGAAAGGACTGGGACTGCTCGTTGAGTGGTCTTTTTTTATGCAAATCCAATTTTATTCCCAAAGTAATTCGTTTAAGGGGCATCGATCAGATTTACCGATTTTCGATACTCACGAGGCGACATACCCTGATAATCTTTAAAATGTTTATTGAAATAATGGATGGATGAATATCCACATTCATAGCCGATCTCAGTAATCGACTTATTTGTATTGCCGAGCAAATATAGGGCTACTTGCATGCGAAGGCGGTGAATGAACAAATTTGGCGTTATTCCAGTGACAGCTTTAAATTTTCGATAAAAGAACGTTCGCTGACGCCCGGTCATTCGAACAAGTTGTTCCACATCGATTTCTTCTGTGAAATGGCTCAAAATATATTCGATCGTTTGGATAATACCTTGGTCGATTGCATGATCACCGAGATTACGTGATCCCCCGTTATCTAGAGGCTTACACTCTATCGTATGGCGGAGCGTATGAAGCAAAATGTCGATGAAGAGGATAAACTGCTTCGCTTCCCAGCCGATAGGTTTCATTTTTTGTTCTTCGACAGCCTGACTGGCCAACTGATGAATCGCCTTTGCGCACGGTGAAGATGCGGGAATCAAAGGGGATACAGCCTCCACTGCGTAAAACGGAGTAAGCAGTCGGTATCCATTGGGAATAAACCGTACGATCGAAGGAGAGAACAGAAGGCTGATCCACCGAATGGGTCTGTTGGGATGCTTAACAAAATTCCAATGCGGTTCGAACGGGCGAAATAAGAAAACGTCGCCAGGCTTGCCATCATATTGTTTATGGGCCAGTTGAAACTTCGCTTCATTCTCCAGTAAAATGTGAAATTCCAACACATCATGAATATGAAGTTCATGTTTCTCCAAATCTCCCCGTTTTTCTTGAAAAATCACTTCCTTTTCCAGTTTAACATCCTCGAAAAACATCCCATCTCTCCTTTCCGGGTTAGTTTGTTTACTCTATTATAACTGAAAACGCTCGCGTACAAAATTGCAACTTTTTTGCCGCAGCAGGATAAGACGTGGTTCTCGGCTGGTGTTATGATGAATGTGAAAATACACCTTTAAGAAATTGCCTTTTCCACTTGAGAAAGGGATTGTTCAACTTATGACAAATGGAGGGAATTCTAATGAGAGATGAAAAAGATTTTGAAGGATTGCAACAAAAAACGGCAGCTGATAAAAGCGTGCTGAAGAAGCGTTACTTAAGGCCAGTAGATACGAGCAATGAACTGAAGCATTTGCTTTGGCAGGAGTTAGCTCTGTCGAAATTGATTGCCGGCTGGATACCGGCGATTCCCGTATATGATCAGAAAGTGAGGCTTGGCAGCTTAAGCTACTTGCACAATCGCAATGTAAAATGTCTGTACGAACGCATTAAGGAACTGCCCGGCGGGATTCATGACAGCGATTGGATGTCCGACATGACCCGCGAGACGTTTGAACGAGTTTTCGGCGCGGCAAATGAATATGGTTTTTTTGTCAGCTATCTTTTTATATTGAAGCAATTGTACGCTCAGTATGATGAGTTGATGATGAGATTGGATCCCATTTTAAATGCTCCTACTATTGATCAGCTCAACATTGTTCTTATGGAGAGGCATTCGACATTTAATTGGGTCTTGGAACAAACGCGGTTCGGGCAAGGCAACAGTGAAGAAGGAACACGGCAGTTGCTCGAATGGGAAGAGTATATTGCTTCCGTATGGGCGATTTTCCAGGCAAACTCGGGTTCGGATGCACAGGCAGCGGCCGCTGTATGGCCAACACATCTGGTGAAGGATCCTGCTGGCCCGCTTCCGGAGAAGGCGAAGCTAGAACCGAAGTTTCCTAAATATTCAGAAGAAAGGCCACAAAAATCATATACGGATACTAGCATGTCGGTGCTGCACGACAGTGTGAAACAAATGATTTACATCTATGCCACAGAGCTTTTTGCGGGTGAGACGTTATCTTCCATTTATTATTATATCGACCGGATGCCTCTGCCGTTTTACTTTGATCTCGCACGCCACATGTGGGATGAGTTCCGGCACAGCCAGATGGGGATGCGCCGCTTGCAGCAATGGGGATACTCGGTCGACCAATTCAAGTGGGTAGGGGGACCGGGTAAACAGGATGTCAAGGAACATTTCACAGAGCTGTATTCCAACCTGACGATGCTGGGAGAAGCTTGCGGATTTAAGAAAAAGCGCAAATCGGCTGAAGCCTTTTGGAAATTCGGCGATGTTCTCTCTGCTATCACCTGTGAATTCGATTTGATTGATGAAAGAAGGCATATTGATTTTGCAACGACTTGGGGCCCTGAATTGTACAAAAAAGCGGATATGATCATCACGTTTCAAGAGATGGCTGAAATGGCAAGGATGCGGCGCTTGACTGAACTGCAAACCGTCCCTCCCGAAGAAATGGCTAAGCTGGCCAAAAACTTTCCTGTATTTTGCGGCTTCCATACGTCTGAGCTAGCTTATGACAAATATTGAAATTAGGGAGGAAAGTGATGAGTTACAGTGAATTTGTGAAATCGGGTCGGCAAGTATTTCGGATTGGCTTCGGTGCGATGGGGTTAGGGGGCGTGTTCGGCTATTATGACGACGATTATTTCATTCGATCCGTGCACAGTTGTTTGGAGCAGGGTGTGAATTTTATCGATACGGCCAGAGCGTACGGGAAATCGGAGGAACTGATCGGGAAAGCGTTGCAAACCTGGCCGGGGGAGAAACCTTTTATCGCCACAAAAGCGCTGGCAACTCCTTCACCCGTCGATGCACCGTGGCTTGGCTGGCAGGAGCCTGTTTCCGCTAAATACGCCTATCCGAAAGGCTCGATCCGCGCCAGCGCGGAGCAGTCGCTCAAGCTGCTCGGTGTTGAAGAGATCGACCTGCTTCAGCTGCATCAATACTGGGCCTGGGAGTCGAATGATGACTGGATGGAAGAAATGCTGCGCCTTAAAGAAGAGGGGAAAGTACGCCATATCGGCATTTCGCTGCCGGACCATCGACACGATCTGGCGCTGCAGCTCGTCCGTTCTGGACTCATCGACTCCGTTCAGACGATCATTAACATTTTTGATCCGCTGGCTTTGGACTGTCTTGTGCCGATTTGTCAGGAGAATGGTGTTGCCGTTATTGCCCGAGCGATTCTGGACGAGGCCGGGTTGACGGGTGCTATCGGCATGGAAACAGAAATTGAGAAAACGGACTACAGGTATCAGTACTTTGATTGTGTACCGAGAGAGGTATATATCGAGCGTGTGAATCGGTTAAAGCCGTTTATTCCTGAACATGCTGATAGTTTGGCTGAGCTTGCGATCAAGTTTGTCCTGCACCACCCCGGGATTAGCGTTGCCCTTACCTCCATGCACGTTCACGAATATGCGGTGCAAAACATCGCGGCGGCAGGCTCTACTCCGCTCCCGGCAGAGGTATTTGAGCAACTGAGGCACAAGCATCGTTTTATTAAGAACTTTTACCAAGCGAGACGACATGTATGAATAAAATGAAAGTATTATGGGCGGAATTGTTCCCGTTCGAATTCAAGGCCAGGTTAAGGGCAAACCCAACAGTGTACATGCCGCTTGGGCTGTGTGAGCCACACGGACAAATCAGCGCGTTTGGTCTGGATATTTTCAAAGCGGAGCATATTTGCGTGGAAACTGCAAAACGGATGGGGGGCATCGTGGCCCCTGTCAGCGGTTATCACATCCATGAAACGGGGCCGTCGGCGCGATGGCTGGAAGAACAGGTCGGAGAGACAAATCCGCATATGACCTCCGTTGCTCCGTCCGTTTTTTTTCGGATGCTGTTGTACCAACTGCGCGCTTTTTACAATGCCGGGTTCCGTTCGGCGATGCTTGTATCTGGTCACGGAGGGGCACATACGGATGATCTGCGCAAAGTTGCCGGAATCTTTTCAAGGCATACTGGCATGTATGTATGGTACGGTACGGATTTCGACTTGGTTTCCGGGCGCTATGCAGGGGATCATGCGGGAAAATATGAAATTTCCACTCTCATGTATCTTCGTCCGGATTTGATCGATTTTACATTAAGGGATTTGGAGAAATTCGCCGGGACTGGCTGCAGACTTGCACTTGCAGCAACTGCCTCTGAAGCTTCGCAGGACTACGGTGCGGAAATTATGGTTGCCTGCGTTGATGCTCTGTCCGCTCTTGTAGGGAGTATTTCTGTCGAGCCGATGCTGGAAGAAGAAGCTTTCGTTCCGCTTAGGTATGAGCAAATTGAAAATATATGGCAGGACATTGTCAACTCGCCGGAAGATTGGACTTGTTTGCACCCGCGTAGAAATCAGCCGCCCGTAACGGCTAGTTCACGTTGGAAAGTGCACGAATACGGCAAGTTGGAATAAAAATTCAATTTTATCCACAATAGGACTTCCCTGAGATTAGGGGATGTCTTATGACTTTGCGGTGACAGGAGCTTCTCCAGATCAAGTCGTAGAAATCAAGGTGAAAGGGAAAGTCCTAAAAGTACGGGTTCTTCGATTCCTATTAGATTCCGGCAATGAGGAAGTTCTTGTCACGAATTTATTTGATGAGAGTCTAGGTATTCAAGAATTCAAAAGGATTTATCTTAGACGGTGGGGAATCGGCGTGTCCAGGTAAGGACACATTATCTAGTTGGTGAAAGTCCGACCGGGAGAAAAGACTAGACTCCCGTAGCCTGAGAGGCACCGTTGAGCGAAAGTGAGGCGGTGAAGCCCTCTGACATCATGTTCAAAGTAACCGAACTTAACAGAAAAAAGAAAAAATCAAAGGGAAGACAAAAGGTTCCTCTTCCATTAGAGAAGGAAATACCATGGTTTGGAACTGTTGCTTTGGTAAAAGAAAAGACCTACAAAACAAAAAGAAGAAATGAGAATAAACTAGGGAATTACTAAAAAACATTAAAAAATGTAAAAAAAAGGGAACAAGGTCATTCAATACCTTACTCTCCTTTTTTCAATATAGCACAAAGTGCAAATGTAAAATTTTTTAACTAATACCACTTTGTGACATCGATGTAAGACCACTGGGGCTGACCCCATATCCATCAAGTTTAAGGAATAAGTAATCTCAAAGTCTAAAAAATGGGCTATTCTTTTTATAGGGAAACTATTTTTCTATGAAAGGAATGGTCTACTATGAAACCTATTCCAATTTCTATTAATGAAGAATTGAGACTGTTGGCTACAGAGTTGTATCGTCAATTTTCCCCTGCTCAATTAGAGCATTTGGCAAGGAATCTTGGAGTAATCAAACGAAAGCGAAAGATAAAAGCACAAGATCTCATTTCATTATGTGTTTACCTAGGTGATGAGGCGTCTTCTAAATCATTGACAAATTTATGTAGTGTACTCGATGCTCACTTCGATGTCTCCCTAAGTACAGAAGGACTTAATCAACGATTTACCAATGCATTGGTCAACTTTATTCGAACCCTGTTTGCAACATTATGCAACAATAAACTTTCGTCAGCTATTTCTCTGAGTAAGCCCTACCATTATTTTTCTCGCATTCGAATCTTAGACGCCACTGCTTTTGGGCTTCCAGCTTATTATGCTTCCTCTTATCCTGCAACAAATTGTACCCCGGACAAAGCAGGAATGAAGATTCAGTTGGAGTATGATCTGATCAGTGGTGAGTATTTACTCGTTGATGTTGAAAGTGGAAAAACTTCGGACTGTGAGTTAGGTACCTTACAAGCAAAAACAGTTGAGAAGAATGACCTTTGTTTACGTGATCTTGGTTATTTTAAAATTGACGATTTCATCCAAATGGATCAACTTGGAGCTTACTTTATTAGCCGAATCAAGCCTAAGACTTACGTCTTCACCCGAAACTCGGGAGAAGTTCAATATTTATTAGATGGCCGTGTCAAAAAATCTTCCTTGTATAATCCCATTAATTTGAAACAAATGATGGATTCCATGAAATCGGGAGAAGTAAAAGAAATTCCGGAAGTCTTAATTGGCCGTGAAAAGAAGTTGAAGACCAGGCTCATTCTCTATAAATTAACGGATGAACAGCTAAAGAAGCGCCAGCTCATACGATCCAAAAAAGAGCGTACGAAAACAAAATCTTATTCCGATGAGACCAAACAGTTAGACGCTCTGCATGCTTTTATCACGAATATTCCTCAAGATGTAGTACCTAAGGAAGATATCTATGATCTATACTCCTTACGTTGGCAAATTGAGATCGTGTTTAATACATGGAAATCCATCTTTCATATTCATAAAGCAAAACCGATGAAAGAGGAACGATTTCTATGTCACCTCTATGGAACCCTTCTAGCGATTCTACTCAGTTCTTCTCTCATATTTAAAATGAGGGAAATCCTCCTTCGCAGAAAGAAACTAGAGATCAGTGAATTAAAGTCGATGGACATCATGAAGCAGTACTTTAGCTTAATAGATAGTACTCTAAGAAGTGAGGGAACCGAAAAAATAAAGGAAGTATTACTTAAGGTCTCCTCCATGATTGAAAAGAATGCTCGAAAATCCCATCGTTATACGAAGAAAACGGTTTTTGACATATTGGGTGTAGTATATGAGCATAGACATAAAGAGTCCAAAATCGCTGCGTAGTAACAGAAAAAAACAAGCCTACCTAAGGCTTGTTTGGGTATGCTCAAAATTATACACCGAACCTAAAAATATGAGAAGAAGATGATATCCTGAAAGAAATGAAAAATTGTTTAATGCTAACTTGATGGATATGGGGACTGTCCCTAAGTTGAGTAAAGCACATTAGTGCTTTACTCAACTTAGGGACAGTAGCTCTTGAGCTTCGGAAAGAGTAAATACTTTTTCGTCAAGAAAAATACACCTCCGTTCAAAACAGGAATAGATATAAAGGTATTTAATGGTATGAAAGCCGAAAAGATTTATTAGGACAGTCGCAATAAGGAGCATACCAAAAACTCCATTATATTACAGTATAGAAAATCTTTAATCCACTTTGCAGTTAACATTTGACATCACTTGAGATTCTCTTTGTAATATTTTTCCCTAGATTAAAGGAAAAAGATACTATAAAATGTATAAGAGTAGGAATTTTTAAAAATGTGTAGAGTAGTTCGCTATGCGCTCGATCCTATAGTGAACTTTCAAAGGGAGCTTGGAGGGATCAAATTGAAACTTCAATCCAGTTGGGAACGATTTGTTCTTTATGGGGAAAAAGATAATAGCGTAAGGAAAGAAGTTTTTGAGTCGTGGAATAGATGTAAACAGTTAGGAGTACCGTATGAATTAGAGAGTGTTTCCTTTCCTATCGATCAACATGAATTCAGTAAAAGAAAACAAAGTAATAGAATATTACTCAATGCAGCCTTACCGGTAATTAAAGATTTATCTAATAAGTTATCTGGTAGTCGTTATGGTTATATTCTAGTACTTGCAGATTCCGAGGGATATTTACTAGAAACGATGGCAAATAAAAAAGCACAAAAATTTGCCGATCGTCAAGGTATTTACCCAGGAGTTAAGTGGACGGAGGATCATGTGGGCACGACTGCACTGTCCATGGCCTTGAGAAATCACTCCGCCATAGCAGTCTCTACCTATGAGAATTATTGTAAAGGCTTTCAAATTTGGGGTGGGGCTGCTTGTCCTATCATTGTAGACCGTGAAATTTTTGGTGTTTTCGATATTTGTCGAACAGAATCGAAAAGTGATATGCGAGAAATTAATTCGATTTCAGTTGCAAGTGCTCAGGCCATCACGGAAAGGATACGTTATTATAAATCCAAAATCAGACAAGAGATTATTGATCAAACCTTTGAGTATTCCAGCAATACTAATCTAGAATCAACGGGAGTGATCCTTTTTGATACAAACAGTCAAGTTATTCATAAAAATAAAGTGGCTTTAAATTTTGTCAATCTTCTTAAGGAAGATAACGAAAGAGATAATCCTAATCTAAAATCCTTTTCTATATTGAATCATGTTCAAAAATGCCATGGGGAAACAGGGGAAATCATACTTCAAGATAAGCCATATTTCATAGAATCAAAAGAACTAACCCTTAGTGGTAGTAATATAGGCACCCTAGTATTTATAAAAGAACAACAAGAAAGTGAAAAAAAATATTTCCATCTAAATGAGTCACCGATAGAGAACCAATCACAGATAGATATTAAATTTCAGACTCAGAATACACACTTTCTAAAGACTATAAATATAGCAAAAAGGGTAGCAAAGAGTAGTGCTTGTATTCTGTTACAAGGGGAAACTGGCAGTGGTAAGGATTTTCTTGCTAGAGCTATTCATGAAGAGAGTGCGAGGAGAAACAAACCCTTTTTTGCAATCAATTGTGCTGCATTTCCTCGTGAGCTCATTTCTGCAGAACTTTTTGGATATGATGCAGGAGCATTCACTGGAGCTAAGCAGCAGGGGAACCGTGGAATCATCGAGTCCGCCAATGGAGGAACCGTATTTTTAGATGAAATTGCTGATATGCCTCTCGATTTACAGGTTGTTCTGCTTCGAACTCTTGAGGAAAAACAGATTATTAGAGTGGGAAGTTCAAAACCGATTCCCGTCGATGTGCGTTTTATAGCGGCAACGCATAAAGATTTAAAGTCATTAGTTAAAGAAAAGGCATTTCGGGATGATTTATATTACCGTCTTAGTACCTTTACCATCAATATTCCATCTTTGAGAGAACGACTGGAAGATTTACACGGTCTAATTAAAATGATGGTTACGTCATCGTGTAAACCTATTGAACGAAAACCTATTACTTTCACTCCTGCAGCCATCGAAGGATTCAAAAAATATTTGTGGCCAGGTAATTTAAGAGAGCTTAGAAGTATTATAGAGCGCATTACCTATCTACATGATGAAGATATTTTTGATGCCGAACATGTCGAACAGTTCTTGGAAATGGATAGAGCTAGACTAGGTATACAAGGAGAAGAAACCGAAGAAAAACAAATTCGCTTGGTGCTGAATCAAGTGAAGGGGAATCGCGCAGAAGCTGCTAGAAAGCTAAATATTTCACGAAGTGCACTTTATCGAAAACTAGAAAAGTACAAAATAGATTCATAATATTTGGTAAATGTAGGATACTTTCTTGGAGTCTCACCATTCAGAAAGTAGCCTATTTTTTTTTGCCTTCAAGAGCCTTTGATATCAAGTGTCCGGTCACCGAACATTCAGTGACATACTTTTAAGTATTTATATATTTTTAATAATACCGAAAAACCCTACTATTGTTAATCTTTATTGCATACGACTATCTCCGATAATAATTGGCACGATTTTTGCTTATTAGAAATGCAAAATGACATATTTAACTAATCGGTTCATTCACGAGAAGGCAGGTGGATCATCGGTGAAGTGGAGCATAATAAGACCAAAATTGAATAGGTTAAAGCCATACTATTTGGAGGTTAGCAGAATGAGATGGATTTCTAGTCTTTCATCCATGTGTATTGTACTCGCTATATTATTATGTACTTCTGGTTGCAGTGCGTGGAAGACCCAAAATTCCGCTAGCCAATACGATCATTCCGTTGAATTATTTGTTTTAGCAGCCGCAAGTCTAGCTGACGCTATGAAAGAATTAACGCCAATGTATGAATCTGCTCATCCCGGACAGAAGCTAGTGGTCAGTTATGGTTCATCAGGGACACTGCAAAAACAAATTGAACAAGGTGCACCTGCCGATTTGTTTATGTCTGCTGCTGCAAAACAGATGGACGATTTAGTCTGGAAAGGAGTAATCGATTCGAACCATACAGCTGATTTCTTACGCAATAAACTGGTTTTAGTCATTCCAAAAAATACGAGAGATGAAATAAAAAGTTTCGAGGATCTGCAAAATCCTACTGTTGAAAAAATTGCCATAGGACATCCCGAATCCGTACCAGCAGGCATCTATGCGAAACAATCTTTCATGCATTTCGGAATTTGGGAGATATTGCAACCGAAATTTGTTTTTGCCAAAGATGTTCGGCAGGTGCTTTCTTACGTAGATACGGCAAATGTTGACGCAGGAATCGCATATATGACGGATATAGCCGCATTTCAAAACGTTAAGATTGCAGCGATAGCTGATGAGAAGAGCCATTCGCCTATTGTTTATCAGTTTGGAGTGACCAAGAATTCTCCACGCTCAGAAGAAGCTCAAAACCTGTTGGATTGGTTTCGGGGAGAGGAGGCTGCAGCTGTTTTTGCTAAGCGTGGGTTTGATTTGGTGGTGAAAAAGTAATGGAATTTTGGTCACCTATTCGAATTTCTGTGCAAGTTACTCTCGTTGCTAGTGTTGCGGCTTTTATCATGGCTTTAATCTTCGCGTGGTGGATGGCGCGTTTTCGGTTTAAAGGAAAAGCGGTCATGGAAACGCTGCTTATGCTTCCTCTTGTTCTTCCGCCTACTGTGGTTGGGTTTGGACTTTTGATATTGATGGGTAAACAAAGCTGGATTGGAAAAACGGTTGAATGGCTTTTTCATCAATCCATCGTTTTTACTTGGTGGGCAGCAGTTATTGCGGCATGTGTTGTAGCCTTTCCGCTTATGTATCAGACACTAAAAACGGGGTTTCAATCCATCGATAAAGAATTGGAAGATTCGGCAAGAGTAATGGGCGCCAACGAATGGCAGGTTTTCCGATATATCACCTTCCCCATTGGGTGGAGATTTACTCTGTCTGCGTACATATTGGGCTTTGCACGGGGGATCGGTGAGTTTGGCGCAACCTTAATGTTTGCAGGGGCAATTCCAGGAAAAACCGAGACTATTCCAACGGCAATCTTTATGGCTGCGGAATCGGGGAATATGACTCTTGCGACTTATTGGGTTTTATGCATCGTTGCTTTATCTTTTGCATTGTTGAGTCTTACTCAAAGATTTCAGTAAATGGGCAATGGACCATAGGAAAGCTCTAAAAAGGAGGGATCTTCCTACGTGGATTTATTCTGTTTATTTATTTAATTCTTTATTTTTCATATTATGAAAATAATTTCATTGAATTAGATTTTAATAATTAATATAATTCAATTAACTCGATTGATATAAGCTCCGCACGCTAAATTGAAAGGGGGGATATTAAGACTATTTATTAATAAAAGGAAGGGGGAAACAGGGGAATCGATGAAATGAGAGTTGCATGAGCTAGAGAATTGTGAGGACAACTTTTTAATAAAGAGGTGGAAAATTAATGTATCCTGCACCTATATCAGAATATTTTGCTCCAACCAGCTTAGATGAATGCTTAGATTTATTAAAAGAATACGGGAGCCAGGCGAAAATCATCGCTGGCGGACAAAGCATGCTGCCCTTATTGAAAATTAGAATGGTGGAAACGCCGGTCGTGATTGATATCAATCGAGTTCTGGAATTGCAAGAGTTCGGTGAAAAATACCGGGACCCTGAAAAGCGCATTCTACGAATCGGAGCACTGACCAGGCATAAAACGCTGGCCTCCCATCCATTAGTGGTCTCGAAATACCCTATAATATCAGATGCTGCTAAATATATTGGGGATGTTCAAATCAGGAATAGAGGAACCATCGGCGGAAGTTTAGTTCATGCCGATCCGGCAGCGGATCTTCCAGTGCCTATTTTAGTTTTAGATGGAATTTTGCGAGTTTCATCCAAGGCCGGGGAAGAGACTTATTCCGCAGAGGATTTTTTCCTTGGATTAATGATGACCGTTGTTGAAGAAGATCAACTTCTCACTCATATCGATATTCCCGCCCCTAAAAAAGGTACAGGGACTGCATATAGCAAGCATTCGGTGGTCTTTGGCGATTTTGCCGTCATTAGTGTAGGAGCAAAAGTAACGCTTAAAGAAGATAAGTGTCTATCCCCCCGAATCTATGTAGGCGGAGTGAATCCTCGCCCTCAGCGAGCCGTTAATACGGAAGTGTTTCTAGAAGGGAAAATCATAACCCCTGAAGTCTTGAAACAAGCTGCAGACGTCCTGGCGGAGGAAATAGAAGTGGAATCTGACATGCGTGCTACTGCTGAATACCGAAAAATTCTTCTAAAAGAATATGGATTCAATGTATTAACGAAAGCCATCCAGCGAGCTAAGGAGGATCTTATATAATGAATCAGCTAAACGATGTGCAACGAATCAGTATGGGTGGTAAAAAAACGATCCATGTTCGCGTCAACGGAAAAATAATAGAAAAAGAAGTTCCGATCAGAATGCTACTAGTGGACTTTTTGCGGGAAGAGTTAGGCTTAACCGGAACGCATGTGGGTTGTTCTGTAGAAGGTAGATGTGGAGCTTGTACCATCGCGCTAAACGGCGAAAACGTCAAATCGTGTTTGCAATTGGCTGTTCAAGCGGATGGAACAAACATTATGACAGTAGAAGGATTGGGAACAGTGGAAAGCCTCCACCCCATTCAAGAAGGATTCTGGGAGAAACATGGCTTGCAATGCGGATTTTGCACTCCTGGGATGATGATTTCAGCTTACAATCTATTAAAGGTCAATCCGCACCCTTCTACTGACGAAATTAGAGAAGCATTAGTCGGAAACTTGTGCAGGTGCACTGGCTATGAACATATTATTGAAGCAGTCAAGTATGCAGCTGATACCTTGGCATCCATGTCAAAAGAGGAACGCGATAAGCTATTAACTTATTAGGCTCAAAAGGAGAGGATGGGTTGTATGACGACTGTAACTGAGACAAAATGGGTTGGACGGTCGATCCGTCGCCGTGAAGACCCTAGATTATTAGTAGGGCAAGGAACTTATATTGCAGATTTAACTCTTCCTGGAACAACATATGTTCAACTGGTACGAAGTCCTCATGCCCATGCGCGAATTCGCCATATTGACATATCAAAGGCACAAAATCACCCAGGAGTGGTAGCTGTTCTAACTGGTCAAGAGATTGCCGCAGCAATGCAGCCGATTCTCGTTCCTGCTATGAGACCTAATTTAGGAGGAGACCTCCAGGTTCCAACCGTTTATCCGTTAGCGATTGATAAGGTGAATTGGGTGGGAGAACCCATAGTGGCCATTGTAGCAGAAAGTAAATACGTAGCAGAGGATGCTTCACAATTAGTAGAAATCGAATATGAAGCATTGACTGCCCTTGTCAATCCAGAAGAAGCTATGAAACCGGATGCTCCGAAAATCTATGAAGATTGGAAAAGCAATGTGCTATGGCATGGGCAACTTGCTAACGGAGATGTTGAAAAGGCTTTCCGCGAAGCGGATTATATACTATCTGAAAGATTCTATGGGCATCGTACAGGAGCGGCTCCGATGGAGACGCGCGGGATGGTCGCATCCTATGATAATTTTACGGGTTTAACCCTTCATATTAACTCGCAACGGCCACATATTTTAAGAATGGCTATCTCAAAGATTATGAGAATATCTCACGATAAGGTTCGTGTCATCGCTCCCAAGGATGTGGGAGGAGCCTTTGGAACCAAAGCGCCTGTGTATCGGGAAGAGTTTATCGTCAGCTATTTGGCAATGAAGCTAAAAAGGCCCGTGAAATGGATTGAAAATAGAATGGAAAGCCTGATGACCATTGGACAGGAACGGGATCAAATTCATAATCTGGAAATTGCTGTCCGCAAGGATGGCAAAATTCTAGGTGTCAAAGACCGCATGATTGCCGACTCGGGGGATGGAAGCAACGGTGTTTATATGGGATTTGTCATGCCTTGGCTGGGAGCTGCCTATCTGACCAATGCATACGATATTCCGAATGTTCACATCGACCTCTCGTGTGTAGTAACGAATAAACCTTGTTTATCCCCAGGTCGGGCGTTTGGAGAATTCCCTGCTCGATTCGCTATGGACTATGCTATGCATTTGGTAGCGAGAGAATTGAATTTGGATCCTCGTGACGTGTTCCAAAAGAATATCATTAAGAAATTCCCATATGTTACAGCTACTGGTGTCACTCATGACAGTGGTGATTATGAAGGCGCTTTCCGGGCTTTAATAGAAGCCATAGATTATGACCGAGTGAAAGAGGAACAAAAAGAAGCACGAAAGAACGGAAGATTGATTGGGATCGGCTTCGCTATGGGGGCTGAAATGTCCGGTATAGGCTCCCAATTCTTTGTTCCGATGGAAAATCAACCGGGATATGGGTCTGCGACGGTTAAGGTGGATACGTATGGCATGATTCAGGTGTTCGAAGGGGATTCTCCCCAAGGACAGGGACATGAGACGACGATTGGCCAAGCGGTGGCGGACGAACTAGGAGTTAGCATTGAAGATATATATATTAGTTACGGCGACACCTTCACTACTCCATTCGCATCTGGAACACTGGGCAATCGGGGAGCCTCCTATACGGTTAGCGCAGCAGTGCTTGCTTGTCGCAAGCTTAGAAGGAAAATGCAAAAGATCGCTGCACATATTCTGGGTCTTCCTTTAGAAACAGAAGACTTTGTCTTTACCAATAGAGAAGTGATTTGGGAACAAGATGAAACGAAGAGAGTAAGCCTGCTAGAAATTGCGGATGTCGCCATCTTAGCTCCAACAAAACTTCCGCCAGGAATGGAGGCGGGTTTGGAAGCTACCTCTTATTTTGAGGCTGATATTGCGAGCATGTTAAGTATTGGTGCACATGCTGCCGTTGTCGAAGTGAATCCGGAAACGGGAGCTTTTAAGATTTTGCGTTATGTGATTGTGGATGATTGCGGAGTTCCGATCAATCCGATGTTGGTTCGCGGACAAGTTCACGGTGGCGCCGTCATGGGGTTAGGGAATGCGCTTTTTGAAAAGTATGCCTTTGACGAAGCGGGTCAGCCTCTGTCGACCACCCTAATGGAATACCATATGCCGTCAGCAGCGGATGTGCCGCCAATCGAAATGATAGAGTTCAATGTCCCTACACCTTATACACCGCTTGGAACAAAAGGAAAGGGTGAGGGAATACCAGCACCAGTACCTGCTACGTTAGCCAGTGCGATAACAGATGCTCTAGATTGTCCAGGATTTAAGATCTTAAACCTGCCCATCACACCAGAATCGATTTGGCGAATTCTTAAAGAACTTAAGCAATGATTACTGGGAGGAAACTCCCTGTAATCATTTTTATACCCATTCAATCGCAAAGAACTTCGAAGTGATTCTAAACAAGGGAGAGTTGTAAAATGAAAATTTCTGCTATCCATGAGATTCCCGCAAATCCAGTGAAGACGTTTGAAATGCTTACGGATCCCGATGTTTTGGTGCGAACCGTACCAGGATTAAATTCATTGCAATCCGTAGGAGAAAATGTTTACAGTGCAGAACTAGAGGTTGGAATCAAGGCGGTCAAAGGACGATATAAAGGAACCGTAAAACTCGTGGATGCCATTAGCGGTGAACAATTCAGATTGGTAATGGACGGGGAAGGTCCATTAGGATTTGTACACCAAGATGTGATAATCAAACTAGAGCCCATCTCTGAAAATGAAACTAAAGTCAACTGCGAAGGAGAGGCTACTGTCGGTGGCGTCGTGGCAGGTATCGGACAGCGCATGCTGTCTGGTGTGGCAAGTTTGCTTATGGGTCAATTTTTTAAAGCCCTTAAGAAAGAAGCCATTAAGGTGTCAATGTAAGTGGGTAATATTTTATTTAATAACTCTATTTTTAAAGCTTTTAATATTCTAGAAAATGCTAAGTTCTGAGTTCCTCAGGTTCCTCGCGTGGGCACGGAAACGCCCACGCGGAAATACCTGAGTTTGAGATGAAGACTAGAGGGGGGGAAAGGAAAGCTATGCAAAACACATTATGTCATGACTTACTAGATCCTGCAAAAGACCTCTCGAAAGTGATGCAAGACCACGTAGATCAGGAGTCAGATAAAGAACGAATTTTCTTGAAAATCTGGCCGCATTTCGTCAAAGGCGGATTCCACCGTTTGTTGATTGATTCCCGTTTGGGAGGGTGGGGACTGGAACTTAAGCAATACCTAAACGTATTGCGAATTTTGGCTAATGGAGATGGAGCGCTGGCCTTGGGTGTGCATGTTCATAACATTGCGGTCAAAATGATAAGTGAATTAGGGGATGAAACTTTCCGAGATCGTTTGGCAACATGGATTGAAGAGGGAAAAATTTTTGCGCTTGCCCGGTCCGAGCATGGAAGAGACTACCGATATGATTTTTCCACTAGAGTATCCCAAGAAAAAGTTTCAATGATATTAAGCGGCCAAAAAGATTTTTGCACCCTTGCAGGTTTGGCAGATTATTATGTCGTTTTCGCACAAACGGAAGCGATCCATCCATCTATGAATTCTTTGCAAGTTTGCATTGCCAGCAGCAAGGCTCCTGCGGTTGAGGTAATCAAATCAAACAGCTTTGATGCGATGGTTGCCTCCTCTACTCATAGTTTGCGCTTTAATCACTATGTATTAACTCCAACCGAGTTGGTCGGCAAACCTGGAGCCATTACTGCTTTATTAAATCCTGACATCCTTTCACTCGGGATATGTGCCATCAACCTTGGCATGGCAGATTCGGGAATGAAACTGTTTTTGGAAAAACAAAAAAACCTTGATCACAATGTCGAGGTCATAAGATGGTTAGGTCTAATTGACGTACTGCGGCGCAGTACAGAATTATTGCTTAATGAATCCATTCACTCACGTCCTCACTCGGTTGCCGATTCCGGTGTTTGTCTAAGACGCGCAAAAGCATCTTCCGATATGTTGATTCGGGAGGTAACAGAAGGCACGATAAACCATTTAGGAATGGAAGGGATAATCTCCAAAAATAAGTTCATTTATCTGAGAAATAATTCTTATGCTACCCAGCTATTGCCTCCTAATACTCAAAAATGCCTGTTGATGCTAGGGACTGAACGACGTAAGCATGGTAAGGAGGATCGCAATTAAACGACGCAGATCTATGAAAAAATTAGTCAAAACAGAGGAGCAGTGGCCATGAATGATTTTTATAGACATATGAAGAAAATGAAAGAAAAGAATCGTGATAGATTTGCAATGGCAACCGTCATCGCTGTGGATGGTTCCGCTTACAGACACCCGGGAGCCAAAATGCTGATATGCGAAGACGGAAGTCAATATGGGACGATCAGTGCAGGGTGTTTAGAGGAAGATTTAGCTTATCGCGCTCAAGAAGTCATTATCAATAACCAGCCGCAAACGTTGACTTACGACCTCAGATCAGAGGATGATTTATCCTGGGGCCAGGGTGCAGGATGCAATGGAAGCATCAAGGTCTATGTTGAACCCTACGAATGGGAGTATAAGCCGCCTTTTCACAGCAAGCCGATATGGCCTGAAGTGGAAACGGTATTAGAATCTGGCAATAAGGTTGCGGTGGCCAAAAGAATTTCTGACGATTCTCGGGAAAGATCTCATCTGTTTTATTCCGAAAAGGGGGATATTCTGTGCGATGTACAAGAAAACATAAAGCAAATGCTTCTTCCTGAGTTAATGAAATTTATGAATAGCGGGCAAAAGATTGACGTCATGAAGGCAGCCGATCTCGGTGGGGAGTTTTTGTTCGAATTATATGAACCGAGAGAGCTGTTATACATTTTTGGGGCGGGTCCGGATGTTGAACCTTTGGCCCGATTGGCTTCTGAACTCGACTTCCATGTAACCATCATCGATCCTAGAAGTGATCGTTGCAATGAAAGGTTTTTTCCGACGGTCGATCAATTAATACCAGAGCATCCAGAATCCTATTTGGAAAGAAATAATATATCCAGCAAAAGCTTTGTATTGATTATGACGCATAGCTTTCAGAGAGACAGTCATATATTGCGCAAACTTATTCCGATTTCCCCCCGCTATTTAGGAGTATTAGGTCCTAGGCGAAGAACAGAACGTTTAATCGTTCCTGAACCTTTACCTGATTCTATCAAATCCCCAATCGGGTTGGGTATCGGCGCTGAGGGTCCCGAAGAAGTTAGCATAAGTATTCTGGCAGAGTTACTGGCAGTGAGGAATAACAAGCAAAAATGAAAGGGAGAGTGAAAAATGGATTCCATTCCACAAACAACAGACACCCTGCAGCGCCCTCTCCGTGACCTGCGCATTTCAGTCACAGATCGTTGTAATTTTCGCTGCCGCTA
Source organism: Ammoniphilus sp. YIM 78166 (assembly GCF_004522215.1). Classification (GTDB taxonomy): domain Bacteria; phylum Bacillota; class Bacilli; order Aneurinibacillales; family RAOX-1; genus YIM-78166. Next base: position 303,488 of record NZ_SDLR01000001.1, read on the forward strand.
TTGTATGCCGGAAGAAGTGTTCGGTCCCGATTTTCAGTTTCTCCCGAAGGATCAGTTGCTCACTTTTGAAGAAATTGCGAGGCTAGCTCGGATTTTTGCATCACTTGGCGTCGGGAAGATTCGCCTATCCGGGGGCGAGCCGTTGTTACGCAAAGATCTGCCGAAGCTAATCCGGATGTTAGGAAAGATCGAGGGCATCTCTGACATTGCCTTAACGACGAACGGTTCGCTCCTTGCCAAACATGTCAACGAACTCAAGTATGCCGGACTTTGCCGGATCAACGTAAGTCTGGATAGTATAAACGATGAAGTTTTTCGCCGAATGAATGGCGGGCGCTGCGATGTCAAAACCGTTCTGGAAGGAATTGAAGCTGCGGTGAACATCGGAATAAAAGTGAAAGTGAATATGGTTGTGCAAAAAGGGGTGAACGACAAGGAGATTTTGCCCATGGCCCGATACTTCCGGGGAACCGGACATATTTTGCGATTTATTGAGTTCATGGATGTTGGAAATAGCAACGGATGGAATCTAAAGCAGGTGTTGTCCAAACGAGAAATTGTGGAGCGCATTAATGCGGAGATGCCTTTAGAACCTATCCCCTCCAATTACTTAGGTGAAGTGGCCAGCCGTTATCGCTATCGCGGCACGAAGGAAGAGATCGGGTTCATTTCCTCGGTCACAGAGTCCTTTTGTTCAACCTGTACGCGGGCTCGTCTCTCAGCGAATGGAAGTCTCTATACTTGCTTGTTTGCTAATCAAGGAACTGACCTTCGTTCCCTCATTCATGCTGGAGCTTGTGATGAAGAAATCCGTTTGCAAATCCAGGGGGTTTGGAACGGCAGAATCGATCGTTATTCTGACGAGAGACTTGACCATACAAACATTCCAAACCATAAGAAGATAGAAATGCACTACATTGGAGGATAGAACAGATGAGGATGACAGAAGCGATCAAATCGATGAACAATAATTTCGAAATAATAACAAGTCCCATAAGTGTGCAAGATCTTGTCTCCAAAGTGGAACATGAGGGAGCGGGAGCGATCCTTCTTTTCGCAGGAACCGTCAGGGAATGGACATATGGAAAGAGAACGGCGGCTCTTTCCTACGAAGGTTATGAACCTATGGCTCTCAAAGAGCTTCAGCGTATAGGTGACGGAGTTTCTGCACAATGGCCAGATGCTCGCCTAGCCATCACTCACCGATTGGGAGATATGGGTATCGGGGATATTAGTGTAGCCATTGCGGTTTCCTCGCCCCATCGTCCCCAAGCCTATGCAGCTTCGCGTTATGCGATTGAAGAATTGAAGCGAACCGTGCCGATTTGGAAGAAGGAAATTTTCGAGGATGGCGTGGAGTGGGTGGAGGGCTGCCACATCCACGAAACGGCTTGGATGGAAACGGAATGCCGAGAAGGGCACCCGCACACCCATTGGTCCGATCGCGATCGGTATGCCCGCCAGATGCGCTTCCCTCCTATTGGTGAACCAGGGCAAGATTTACTAGCGCAATCTCGGGTTGCCATTGTGGGTGTGGGTGCTCTTGGGGGAGCTATGGCTAACCATTTAGCACGTGCTGGTGTCGGGTTTTTGCGGATCATTGATCGCGATGTTGTCGATGTTTCCAACTTGCAGCGCCAAACATTGTTCCATGAAAGAGATGCGGCACTTAGTTTGCCGAAGGCTGTTGCTGCGAAAACGAATCTCCAACAGATTAATTCCTCCATTGAGATTGAGGCAATCGCTCAAGATCTGAATGCGCAGAATGCGGAAGCATTGCTGAGCGACGTGCATTTGATTTTAGACGGAAATGATAATTTTGCAACACGCTACTTGATTAATGAAGTAAGCCTCAAGCATCGCATACCTTGGATTTACGGTGGCATCGTCGGGGATGTCGGGGAAACGTGCACGTTCTTGCCTGGCCAGGGACCGTGTTTTGCCTGCCTTCATCCTACGTCACCGCAGATCGGACTATTGCCTAACTGTGAAACGGCAGGGGTAATCGGGCCCATTGTTCAAGTGATTGCGTCTTATCAAGTGGCGGAAGCCTTGAAGATTCTCGTCAAGGATCAAGAAAAAGTGAGGAAAAGCTTGTTGCATGTTGAGATGTGGAATTTCGCCCAGCGTGAAATGAAACTTCCGGCAGACACTTCTTGCCGGGTCTGTAAAGAGAAGCATTTTCCCTATTTGCAGGGAGAAGAGGGAGAATCGGTAAGTTTGCTATGTGGCCGGGATACCATACAAGTACGCCCCAAGGAAACAAAACATTTGGATTTAGTCCTTTTGGCGAAGGAACTTTCGCCCTTGGGAGCGGTTCGATTAAGTCCTTATTTTCTTCGTTTTGATACAGGCGCATACCATCTCTCTGTTTTTCCGGATGGCCGTGTCCTCGTTCACGGAACTTCTGAACATTCAATCGCTCGCGGCTTATATGCACAATATCTCGGCGGCTAAGACAATGTTCAATTAGATAGTAGAATTAGTAGATTTTTTATATTACCTATGGGAAGAGGAGTGTTGGCTTTGCAAGTAAATGTATTGTTCTTTGCTTCATTGGTCGATAAAACCGGAACGAGCAGCTGGGCACCTTTTTTACATTCACGTTCAACAGTAGAAGATATGAAAAGAATATTAATAAAACAATTTCCCGCGTGCGCAGACCTGCTGCCTGTCTGTCATGTGGCGCTGAATCAAGAATACGTAAAGGGCAATCCTGTATTGCAAGAATCGGACGAGATTGCAATTTTTCCGCCCGTAAGTGGAGGTTGAAGTAAATGAACGTAGTGAATAAACATGTCCCCAATTTGTCCCCTATCCCATTGGAGGAAGCACAACAGCTTGTTTTTTCAACAATACGGGCTCTTCCGATTATTCATATTCCCTTGTCTCAAGCCTATGGGTATTGCCTCGCAGAAACCGTTAAGGCAGACCACGACGTCCCGATGTTTGAGCGATCGATGGTGGATGGGTATGCGCTTAGGGCAGAAGATGTGGGATCGGCAAGTGGGTCCGACCCAGTTAAGCTGCAGGTGATCGAAGAGATTCCAGCCGGACATATGCCTAGGCAAAAAATAACCCAAGGCACTTCAAGCCGTATCATGACGGGAGCACCCATTCCGACAGGAGCGGATGCCGTGATCAAAGTAGAGGAAACGGAGGCTGAGGATGGCGGGACAACGGTTTTGATTTACGAGTCCATTCCGGTTGGCGGGGCCATTTCCCCAAAGGGGCAAGACATGGAAGAGGGAAATGTAGTATTGAAACCAGGTACTCTTCTAGGGCCTATTGAAGTGGCACTTCTAGCTACTTTTGGAGTCGCGATAGTGCCGGTATATGCTAAGCCTACGGTCGGCATTCTTTCGACTGGAAGTGAATTGCTGAATGTAGATGAGCCCATGCTTCCTGGTAAACTCCGTGACAGTAACGGCGTGATGCTTGCCGGTCTGATCAGCCAGGCTGGCGGGACCCCGGTCCATTTCGGTCTTGTGCCGGACGTGCCGGAAGTGCTGGAAAAAAGGATGATTGAGATCCTGCAACAGGTGGATATTCTGGTTACAAGCGGTGGAGTTTCCATGGGTGAATATGACTATTTGGGAAGGGCTTTTGAGAAAATCGGGGCAAACGTGGTATTCTGGAAGACTTTGACACGTCCGGGAATGCCTGTGTTGTATGGAACATGGAAAGAAAAGCCGATTTTTTCCCTCGCTGGAAATCCAGCATCATCTTACGTCAATGCATGGTTATATTTGTTGCCTGCCATACGCTTCATGTCAGGATCGGAAGATCCTTTCCCGCCGCGGATAAAGGCTTTATGCGATGAAAAGATTGAAAAGATGGATATGCCTCATACTAGGTATTTGCGAGGGTTATCCTACGTGTCTTCTTCCGGTGAACTGAGACTCAAGATTTCGAAGAAACAGTCATCTAATGTCCTGTCCAGCTTCCTGGAAAGCAACTGTCTTGTCAGGGTTCCCGGGAATGAAGGCTTTAATGAAGGCGAGCTCATTGAAGTGGAATTATTAGGGGCTATCAAACAAGAAGAATAGCAAGGAGCAATCATATGGGGAATATAGGTGCACTCATTTTAGCAGCTGGAATGGCAACTCGTATGGGACAGCCTAAACAGCTGATTCCGTTGGATGAGAAACCACTGTTTCGCTATTCGGTTGATGCAGCTGTTTCCGCTGGCCTAAAGCCCATCATTTTAGTTGGCGGAAAACACGTAAAGGAGTTGCGTCAACATGTCACTGATATAGAAGATATAGAGGTCATCGAGAATGAGAAATTTCAAACGGGGATGGCTTCATCATTAAAAGTCGGAATCAAAGCTTTAACAGGACAGGCTGATGCAGTTGTTGTTTTTTTAGCCGATCAGCCTTTTGTACATCCTGTAGTCGTTCAAAAAATTCTGGAAATTTATGAGTTTGATCAGAAAGAAGGTGTTCGTATCATACGACCTGTTTATGCTGGCGTCGCGGGTCACCCTGTTTTATTTGATGCGGATTTATTTGGGGAATTTGAAAACATTCAGGGGGATGAAGGCGGAAAATCAATCATAAAAAAACATCAGTCCCATTTAAAGGCCATTCCATTTGAGTCCTTTGAATGGGGGATGGATGCCGACACCCCTGAGGATTTAGCGAAGATTAAGGAGATAGCTCCAAGATATGCAAAAATGATGAATTCTCTCCCAGATATGGGAGAGAGGTGACCTAGGAATCAGACAGACTAAATTACATCTTACCATGTGACGTTTTTCTGTGAGTGAATGACTGTTGGAAAGTACTTTTCTAAAATACGATAGATCAATCAAAGAGAGACAGTTTAGTCTCTCTTTTTCACTAACAACATAGCTACTGTTGAGATATCTTATGTCCAACTACTAAATTTGAAAAGGACTATGGATTGGCTGTTTCAGAGTAAATAAAGATTAAGGGATGGGAAAGTTTCGAAAAAAGTAGGTCCTCTCCTCATTTATTATAAATATAACCACCCGAACTACAGAGCTATGGATTTCTTGCACTTGAATTAAAAGCTTGCAATTCCTTGTATTTATGTAAGCGTTTTAACGTTAAAAACAAATAAGAAAAGGAGAGGAAGATGTTAGGTTTATTGCTAGGCCAATTGATCTGTCCCCCCTGAATATTTTTGCTAATAGATGCTGCGAGATATAAAAGCTAGCCCGATTACCATCATGATGAAACCAAAAATCCGTCTCCAGTCCATTGGTATTTTAGGTACATCAAGAAAACCGAAATGATCAATAATCATGCTTATAAAAATTTGCCCGCTGATGATCGACAAGAAAACCAGAGTGACGCCAAGATGAGGTATGGTCAACACGATGGTTGAAATGACAATTACACCTAAAAATCCCCCGAGTAGCTGCCATTTTGGGGCATCAACTATGTGCAACATGTTTCCTTTTCCGAAAAATATTGAAATGAAAAAAATAAAAAGAGTTCCTATGAAAAAATTTACAAATATTGCTTCCAATGAGCCAACTCTTTTCCCTAAAGCGCTATTAATGGACCCTTGAATACTTAAGCACGCACCACCAAAAAAGACTTAGAATAAATATAACAATTTAATCATGACTATTCTCCATAGCTTTCCAGCTTTGAATTGAGTATCCGGAACTAGAAAGAAGTAGACTCTCCTTGAACTTAAGCAGTCCAGGAGAGTCTATTATTATACGTAATACTTTAAATAAACGGATTCATAATTCGTATTTGCAGGGTCAGGGGTGACAATTTCAATCATATAGCCATCGGGATCCTTAAAGAAAAGTTGGCGAAGACCGCTAGGGGCATTTTCTAGCTCGTACCAGACGATATTTTCTTTCTCTAATTCTTCAATAATACCATCCAGTTCTTGGGGAGAATCGACAAAGAAAGCTAGATGGGCCTCCTGAACGGATAATTTGCTACAGTCCGCGCGTTTAGAATCTTCTTTATGAATGACATGAATCATAACTTCTCCGAGTTTATACCACACCCCATCAAATTTAAAATTGGGACGGGGAATTTCCTCCAAGCCAAGTATGCGACCATAAAAATCCTTTGATTTCTCAACGTCTTGCACGGAAACGCTGATATGATCAATTCTTTTCAGCTTCATAATATACCTCCTCGTATTCTTGTTTATTACGTAGGGTCTTATAGATAGCAGTATCTAGTTTCTTTGATAAATCAACGGAATAGGTTTTTTCATACTGGGGCTCGGATACAAGTCGGCCGCCGTAAAACATAATATCTTCGGACCCATTGATAATGACTTCAATGCAAGTCATGGGAAAAGAAACCTCAGGAATCGTTTCTAATAGAACTCTTGCTTTTCCTTTAATGGCTCGAACATTGTCCGGAAGGGTCACTAATAATTGAATGTTAGGATCCTGTTTAATATTTTCAATTACCGGTGATTTAGGAGAAATGGCAAAGCGTATATGATTCCGATCTACAGCGGCTAACCAGGATATGGCTGTGCAATAGATTTCTCTTGATGGGCATACGGTTACAATGTATACTAATTTTTCGCCTTGAAGCTTCTTAACCAATTCAGGAGTAAGTTCTTTTATTTGACTTGACATGATTAATCTTCCTTTGTTTTTGATTTTTCAAGCCACCCGCCGGAAACCTCGAATCCTAAACTAGCCTTACCGATAATCTCAAGGCACTTATCGTTATTAGGCGGCATCACCATGCCAGCCCGTGCGTCACGAAGCATTCTTTCCAATGGATATTTCCTCATATAGGCCCTTCCTCCGCAAACACGGATAGCCATGTCTGTCACTTTGATCGATACTTCCGTGCCTGCATATTTAGCGAGAGTGACAGGCAAAACCCGCTCCTCCGGTGTTCCTGTTTCACGTGACAGAGCAGCTTGTTTCAATAGCTGCTTAGCAGATTCAATTTCTACGGTCATTTCCGCAATTCTTTGCTGAATGGTAGGATAATGACTGATCGGATGAGGATCGGGCTTGAAAGTAGTATTCTTAGCATACTGCACGGTAAAATCCAATGCCCCTTCGGCAAGCCCAATCCCTATGGCTCCAAAACCAAAGGCATACCCATCGCTGACATGCTTGCGTATAGCATCTCCGGGCTCGCCAATTAGGTTCTTATCTTCTACGAAGCAACCTTCGAAGTGGATGGTATTACTAGCTGTCCCTCGCATACCCATGGCATCCCATGTTTCCTCAATCCTTACACCCGGTATTTCGCGTGGAATAACCAGCAAAATCAAGCCATTTTCCAAAGACTCTTCGCCCTCTAATAGACATAAAGTGTTGAAATAATCAGCGGCTGAGCTTAAAGAGGCAAAATGTTTGGTTCCTGTAACGATATATCCGCCTTCCACTTTTTTTGCTATTGTGCTTGGACGGAAATTTCCACGTAAGCTGCTGGTAGGTTCGCTCGTAACAGAGGCAAAAAGCTTCCCATCTTTAACCACTTCTGTAAATAATCGTTGCTTTTGCTCAACATTGGCCATTTCTTTTAATATATTGATCACTGTGCAGTGCATATTAAAAGTATTCGCCGTTGATCCATCTACCTTCGCAATCTCTCTTAGGACATCTCCCATTAAAAAGGAATCAGCACCTAATCCACCATATTCTTCCGGAACTACGAGTCCGATAATACCCTGCTCATGTAAATCCCGATAATTTTCATATGGAAATTTCCCTTCTTTATCGTACATGCTTGCTCTTGGAGCAAAATTTTCCGTGGCGAGATATTTAACTGCAGACAATACTTTTTCCGCAATGGCATGTTTTGATTGTGTTTTCACCATGATCCCTCCTTTAGTCATCAGTCTGATAACTCCTTTCTCTAAGACAAAATGTAATTGTTCTTGATTATGGGTATATGCATTTTTCGTGCCAAAAGAATAAATAGAAATGGTAAGCACGATAACGATTGGAGAGGAGAGGGGGAGAATTGAGTTGGTGCGATAATCAACCATTTTACGGTTGGTTCCATGAAATAAGGGGATAAACGGTTTGGTATTGCACCGTTATTGGTCGTCAATTGAACCAAACAGAAAAAGAACCCTCAATTTGAGGGTTCCTTTCATTTTAGAGTTCCTTTTCCCAAGAAGGACAGATAATCGATTTTAAAAGATTGAAGCTTTCTTATTAAGGTAGAATGGCTAATCTGCAAAGATCCGGCAGCTTGGCGAATGGATTTGGATTGGCGAAGAATATCTAAAATGATCTTTTTTTCAAAGTCCATCACCAAATCGTTCAGTCCTCCTTCTTGTTGTTCTGAAAACGAAGATAAAGAAGAAGAGGAAGGAGGATTTGTGGTTTGATCTATATATTCCGATAGAATGTCTATGTTTACCAGATTATCTTTGGACATCACAACCATTCTTTCAATCATATTTTTTAGTTCACGAACATTTCCGGGCCAATGGTACTGCATCAAGCGTTTCATAATGACCGGCCCGAATTCAGCTTTACGTTGATACATCTGGTTAAATTGGCTAAGGAAATGGGTAGCCAGAATGGGTATTTCTTCTCTTCTCTCGCGCAAGGGGGGGAGTATAAACGGAACGACATTGAGGCGATAATACAAGTCCTCGCGAAATGTTCCTTCTGCAATCATTTTTTCTAAAGATCGGTTAGTGGCTGCAACCACCCGAATGTTAATGGGAATAGGCTTGCCGCCGCCTATTCTCTGCACCTCTTTCTCCTGCAAGACACGAAGTAACTTGGCTTGCATGTTTAAGGGAAGCTCTCCGATCTCGTCTAAAAAGATTGTACCCTCATTTGAAAGCTCAAATACTCCCAGCTTTCGTTTGGTCGCGCCTGTAAAGGCACCTGCCTCATAGCCAAACAGTTCTGACTCAATCAGATTCTCCGGAATAGCTGAACAGTTCACTTTCATAAAGGGCTTCTTGCTTCGAGGGCTGTGATTGTGGATCCAATTGGCCAATACCTCTTTGCCTACTCCCGATTCTCCCAAAATTATAATTGTTGATTGTGTGGAAGATACATGATGAGCCACTTCGAACAGCTTCACCATTTTTTCATTTCGGATGACAGGACCTTCTTCCATCTTACCTAATGTCCCTTTGAACTTACTAATTTCCATTTCATAATGGTTAATGAGTTCGTTTTTTTGCTCAATTTCTTTCTGCAAATCTGTTAATTGGGTAATATCTCGAACATTGCAGACAACTCGATGTAATTTACCGTCGAAAAAAACAGGCACACCTGTAACTAGCAATTGCTTATTATTAAGTTTATTAATAATGGTGACTGGTTTTAGAGTGCTGATAACGCCAGGGATAGCAGATTGAGAAAGAACGCCAGCCTTGACTAGGTTATGAGCATATTTCCCCAGAACATCCTCTTTCTTAATATTCGTTAATTTTTCGTAAGATTCATTGACCATAATGGTTCGTCCCTCGCCATCAGCTACCCATACACCGTCATAAAAAGAGTTGAAGATATCCTCCCAGTCCTGTCCATTCTGTTGGTTATCACAATTATTCTCTGTTTGAGTCATAATTCACCCTACCTTATTGAAAAATCAATATATTTTTAAAGTTGATAATAGTTTAAATGGTTTATAATTAAACCACAAGAAACTTTTCAAAAGAAGTAAGCACTAAATAAAGCGCTCTCATAACTGCTATTTAGAACTGATTGGTCTATTTTTAGACAACGGTTCATTTATAGACCAAAAAGTGGATGATTTCCCTCTGGAGTTTAGCATCTTATTGCTATTTTTACGCTCTATCATAACAAAAAGGATTTGCATTAAAATTGCTTAGTTTTAATGCAAATCTAATTTTTAGAAAGCCTAGGAAGGAATGATAGAAAAAAGTGGAAGGTGATTTTCAGGCCAGCATCAACATGTTGAGTACAACAGCATTTCAGGGTATTCGGGAATACATTTTTGGGGTCATTCCTTTATTTGTACTGATGGGTTTATTATCTAATGTAGCCGGTGCCAGTACCGAACTCTACCAATCTTTTCATGTTCTACTTCGAAGAATCCGTGGCGGATTAGGGATGGCAACGGTTGGTGCCAATGCTGTTTTTGCTACCATTACTGGCGTGAGCGTTGCATCAGCAGCTGTATTCAGTAAAGTATCTCTTGGTCCCATGACGAATCTTAAATACGATAAGAAATTTGCTTTAGGAACCATTGCTGGCAGTTCCGTATTGGGGATGCTCATCCCTCCAAGTTTATTGTTTATTATATACGGGATGTTAGCTGAGGTTTCTGTTGGGAAGCTTTTTATCGCAGGTATTATTCCTGGAATATTATTATCTTTTATTTTCTGTCTGGGTATTTTTGTACTGTCCAAATTAAAGCCTGAACTAGTCGGTGGAGAGAGTTCTGAGGGGAATGGCAAATGGACTAGGGAGGATCTAAAAACCATATTCCGCCCTTGGGCCATCGGAATTTTGGTTGTTCTTATGTTAGGCGGGCTATATGGCGGATATTTTACTCCAACGGAAGCTGGGGGGGGGAGGTGCCTTCGGCGCGTTTTTGATTGTTATATTGAAGAAAAAGCTGAATAAGAGTATTTTGTGGAAAACCTTGATTGAAACAGGATACACTTCGGCCAGTGTATTGTTACTATTAATTACTGCACAAATGTATTCACGCATGCTCTCTATAGGAGGTATTTTGAACACCCTTGATTCGTTTATTCAAGGTCTTACTGTTTCATCCACTTTGCTCATTCTCATTTTTATGCTAATCCTATTAATCATGGGCATGGTTTTGGATTCGACGTCCATTCTACTCATCGCTATGCCTCTAATGCTGCCATTTGTTAAAGCTATAGGGTTTGATTTGATCGCTTTTGGTGTGATTGCGGTCATCATCATTGAAATGGGACTTTTGATACCACCATTTGGATTGGTTGTGTACTCGATGAAATCTGCCTTGGGTGAGAAAGCGACAATCGGAGAGATATTCCGTGGCGCATTTCCCTTTATCGTGATGATGGGTATTACTGCACTAATTCTGTTCATCTTTCCGGAGCTTTCCACATGGCTGCCGAATATGATGATAGAATTACAATAGTAGACAATTGAGGAACAGCTAGCCTATCCGTACAATCCTATTTCTCGGTTCTTGATCGGGGTTTGTATGGAGTTAAAGTTCTTTTTGGGTGAAGCGGTGTTATGGAGTGATGAACGTTAGCTGTAGACCGACATTTGATGATTTCACATTAGCCATGAGCTTTCTCTTTAAATGAGAAGGCTTTTTTTATTTTGTCATGTTTTAATAAAGATTACTATTATAATTTTATTAATTATTTGATTATTTCATAATATGAAATTATTTTCATTGATTTGAAATGTTTGAGTTGATATACTTGTCTCAGGTGATAATAATGGATAATCAAAAGACGAGAATAAAATCTGTTTCGAAAGCGTTGCAAGTTTTAGACCTGCTTGGAAAAAATCCTAATGGGTTACTAGTTAAGGAAATCAGTATAACTCTGAAATTAAATTTAAGCACTACCTATCATTTAATCAATACTTTGTTAGATGCTGGATATGTTAATAAGTTGAAAGATGATGTTTTTATGCTTGGGTATCAAATCCCATTTCTACACAATGCCTTTATCCATTCGATGGCCTCGCATACGCTACTGAATACTTACTTGCAAGAACTGTCAGATACGACACAAGAGACAGCATATCTTGGAAGAGAGGTTGATGATGAAGTTGTTCTTATGGGAATCATTGATTGCCCACAAGCTATCAAAGTCAAAACATTATATATCGGTTATAGAGAATACCCTCATGCGCGGGCTTTACCTAAATCAATTATTGCCTATTGGCCTGATAAAAAGGTAAAAGAATATTTTAAAGACAAAACGTTCGACAAGTTAACTGAATTCACTCCATCAAGTTTGGAAGAATTATTATTAGAATTAAAGGTCATTAGGGAAAACGGCTATTGTGTGGAAGAAGAAGGTTTTACCAAAGGAATTTGCTGCATTGCCGTCCCAGTTTTTGATGCTAGCAAAAAACCAATTGCTGCTTACAGTGTTACAATGCCAAGTGAAAGATATAAACAACATAAGGAAGAATATATTGAAAAGGTTTGCAAGATTGCTCTAAATGCTTCACGATGTTTTGGTTATTATGAAAATGATGCTGTGGGTTTCAAATAATTTGAAATTAAGTAGGTGATGAAATGGTCTTGAAAAAAGATGAAATCATGAAACCGAAATATTTATTTTATGAAGTTAGAGGAAATGGTCCGCCCATACTATTTTTGCATGGGTTAGGAATGAAGAAACAGGTCTGGGAACCTATTATTGAACAACTTAAAGATAGATTTCTATGTATATCTATCGATTTACTTGGGTTTGGGGAGAATAGAGCATCAGAGGAATGTGAACGCATTCTATTTGATCAGTGGATTGATCAAGTTCAAGAACTTCTTCAAAAAATAAGTCTTACTAAAATTCATTTGGTAGGCCATTCACTAGGAAGTTTTATTGCCCTAGCTTTTGCCTCTAAATATCCATCTGCTTGTTCATCCGTTACAGCAATATCTACCTTGCCTGAATTCAATCAAGCGATGACGGATGCATTTGAACAGAGAGCCTTACAAGTTGAGATATTTGGCTTGAATGGCATTATTGATGATTTAATTAAGGTTGGATTCTCAAAAGAAACTTTGGAGAATCGACCGGACATCGTTAAAAAATATAAAGAGATCATTTGTAGCAATACTGCTGCTCAATACGCTTTATGTTGCAGAAGTGTGGCGAATCTTAATAACTACTCGTTATTAAATAGAATCACAACACCTGTACAACTTATTGTCGGTTTGGATGATAAAATAACGCCGCCGGCTCTCTCTGAGATTGTCCGCGAGTGGATACCCCGTTGCAAAATGTATGCTTTAGAAGGCAGCGGTCATCAAGTCCATATGGAAAAACCAGAAGAGATCGCAAAGATCGTTTCTGATTTTTTATAAGTTAAATTTAATTAAAGGGGAGGAATTATTAATATGAATCTACAAGATGTTCACAAGCGCGTTATTCGAAGACAGGATGTAAAGGCAAATTGGGAAGCATTTCCGGATTTTAAGAAAGCAACATACAGGTATATCGGAACACTAGCTTCTACAGATACTAGTATTCTACCTAAACTTACGGAAAGCAATATTTCTTTAGGAATTATTGAAGCCGCCCCAGGGCCGCAAGCAAGATTGCACGATCATGAAGTTGAAGAGATCTTCATGCCGCTTGATGGATTATGGGAGTTCTTCTGGGGACCAAATGGAGAGGAAAGAACAACTCTAGGCCCGCTAGATGTTATTTCCGTTCCGCCCGGCGTATTGAGAGGCTTCAATAATGTTGGCGGTACTACAGGGCGTCTTCTAGTATTAAATACAAATGCTGATGCAGAAGGGGCTGCGTTTGATGAAAAAGAGGAACTAAGCAACATTACGGAATCGAACAATACAAGACAAATCCGGAAATAGATCATATATGGAGTGCCTGTTGGTTACAGGCACTCATGATTCAGCTATAACATAATCACCCTAAGGGGGATCTTATGAGAATAGGTTTTTCTGGGTTAGGAAGAATGGGCTTTGCCATAGCGGAAAGATTGATGGTATCCGGTTTTGAGCTTGCGGTATGGAACAGAACAAAGCATAAAGCACAACACTTGGTAGCCCGAGGTGTGTCATGGGTGGATTCCCCTAAAGACCTGACCGAAAGATGCGACATTATACTTTCTATTGTTACTGATGATCATGCCGTTCATGAAATTTACACTAATGCGAATGGTTTGCTACAAAGTGATTGCCATGGAAAGCTATTTTTGGAAATGAGTACCATTAAGCCTCAAACGATTCACGGATTAGCGGAAATGGTTCAACAAAAAGGCGGGAGATTATTAGATTGTCCGGTATCAGGGACGGTGGTTCATGCCCGTGAAGGCCAGCTCATTGCCATGATAGGCGGAGACTCGGATAGCGTGGAAAAAGTAAAGCCAGTACTTTCAACCTTTTGCAAAAGTGTAAATCATATTGGTCCTATTGGGACAGGAAGCGTGATGAAACTAGTTCTGAATATGCCCATGGTCATTTATACCCAAGCTTTATCTGAAGCGTTATCCATTGGCGTTAAAGCAGGTATTGATCTGAAATATATGCTCGAATTAATTATGAAAAGCCCCGCAGGCATCAATGTCCTCCCTGTAAAAATTCCTGTGATGTTGGGAGAAACAGAAGAGGTTTCCTTCGATATCAAAGGATTTAAAAAAGATCTTCTCAACATGATTTCAACTAGCCAATTATACGAGGTTCCAGCTCCTACCGCCAGCGTTGCACTGCAATCTTATTCAAACGCAGTGGCGGATGGCTTCGGGGATCTTGATTGGGGAGCAATCATACCTTACTACATAAAAAAAATGCAAAACAGCTCAAAGTAATCGATTGTAGTATTTAGCAAGTTGTAAAAGGAGGGGTAGAATGGAAAACCCGTTACAGCTAAATAAAAGGAAAATAGTCAGTTTTAGTATAGGACCTAACCTTGTGCTTCCTATCATTATCCTTGTGGTAGCTGTCATCACGACTTTAATTCAGCCAAGATTTCTTTCTATATTTAACTTCCAGAATCTTCTGACTCAAGCTTCTTTTTTAGCCATACTGGCGTTTGGTCAAACATTTGTTATGCTAACCCGCAATTTTGATATTTCGATTAGCGCAAATGCAGCTATAGTTGGCGTCATGACAGCCATGACCATTCATCAATACGGCATTGTCGTTGGAATTGTTTGCGGTTTAATCATTGGGGTATTGATCGGGATTTTAAACGGATTGCTTGTTGCTTACTCTAAAGTCCCATCCCTGATTGTTACATTAGGAATGATGATCGTTCTTAGGGGATTAAGTCTATTAATAACGAAAGGCGAACCTATAGGCGGACTGCCAGCTGAATTTCGGAATATCGCAGTCTCATATATAGGGCCCATTCCGCAGGTTGTGCTTTTTACCTTCATATTGCTTGGGATTTCTTATTTTGTATTAAACCATACCGTATACGGCAGACACATTTATGCAAAAGGAGGAAATGAAGAAGCTGCAAAACTAACAGGAATCAATGTACGAAAAATTGATATTTCCGTTTTTATCATTAGCGGCTTAGCTGCTGCGATTGCAGGCATATTGCTTGCTTCAAGGGTGAATTCGGGTCAGCCGACAATTGGCGAAGGAATGGAAATGGAAGCCATTGCCGCTGTTGCCATCGGTGCGGTCTCTCTCTCCGGCGGTGCAGGCAGTATCATCAACGTTGCTTTTGGTGTCCTCTTGCTATCAATATTAAATAATGTGATGAACTTGATTGGTATTTCTTCCTATGTACAAGATGTTGTGTTAGGAAGCGTTCTCATTATTGCTGTAAGTCTTGATCAGATTCGAAGAAGCAAGAATCGCCACAAAAAATAATGATATAGGGGGTCATTCAAGTGTTAAAAAGAAGGAAGTTCTTATGGTCGTTGGTCTCTGTTTTAACAACCGCAACGATCTTAGCCGGCTGCGGACAAGGTAATCAAAGCACTTCAGGAACTGATACGTCGAGCCAAACAGGCCAGGAACAAGCAAATAATGCAAGTTCAGAAGGATCAAATGATTCCAGCGTAGCCAATTTGGATCCGGAAGAGGCTTTGAAATGGTATATGCAGCAACCTGATCCTGTTCCTAAAGAGAAATACCAGTTAGGGCTATCCACGGTATATTTATCCGATCCATTGTGGGTTGCCATCGAATACGGGGTGGAACAGCAACTGGAAAAATTGGGGTTGCCTAAGCCCTATGTTACCGCAGCTGGCGGTTATAATAAGGCCCCTGAGCAAATTGCCCAAGTGGAAGACTTATTGGTGAGAGGCATAGATGGACTGATGCTGGGACCGGCCAATCCAGATGCGTTAGTGCCGGCTGTAGAGCAAGCGGTTCAGAATAATGTTCCCGTCCTCAACTATGCCGTCGGGATCAACACGGATCAAATCATAACGGATATCGAAGCTACGCAAGAAATGCTGGGCCGAACCACAGCAGAGTATTTGGGAAAAGCATTGAACGGGCAAGGCAAAGTGTATATGATGCCCGGAGTTGCCGGCTCATCTTGGGCTCTGGGAAGAGAAAAGGGATTTCTTGACTATATGAAAGAGCATCACCCGGGCATAGAGATCGTGGGAAAACACTATGGCAAAAACGATCGGGCCGAAGGCTTGAATACGGCACAGGATGCCTTGCAGGCACATCCGGATATTGATGCCTTTTATGCCGGATCCGACCATATTGCAGCCGGAGCTGCAGATGCCATTAAAGCAGCAGGAAAAACAGGTCAAATTAAAGTGGTAACGATGGCAGGGATAAGTAAGGATACGCAGCAACTGATCAAAAATGGCGAGATTACGATGGCTCTGCCTTATCAAGCGGTGGAACAAGGAAAAATGATGGTTAATATGATGGTGCATTATCTGAACGGGGAGAAAAACCTTCCAAAAAGGATCGGAATTCCTGTTGAAACCATTACCAAAGAAAATATTGATACATTTGATGTATCCAAGTATCTAGCGCCTGAAGGCTATACACCGTCAATTTCTCAATAATGGAATATTATATATTTCTATATTCCAAAAGTGGGGTGAAAAAGAATGCCTGAAGTCTTGAGAGTAGAAAACATTACAAAAGAATATCCGGGAGTTTTAGCCTTAAACCATGTATCCTTTGAGGTTCAAGCCGGAGAAGTGCACACGCTTCTCGGCGAAAACGGGGCGGGAAAATCGACATTGATTAAAGTAATTTCGGGTGTCATTGCTCCGAACCAAGGGAAAATTGTGTTTCAAGATCAAGAAGTCACGTTTAGGAATCCAATGGATGCTTCACGTTTGGGAGTCAGTACAGCTTTTCAGGAAGAAGCGCTGTTTCATGAACTCTCGATCTACGAAAATATTTATATGGGCCAGATCCCGAGCCATATGGGAAAGATAAAAAAATCAAAAATGATTGAAACATCTTCTGATTTACTAGAGCAGGTCGGGATAAAAGGCGTGAATCCCAAAACCTTGGTGAAGGATCTCAACATTGCTACCAGGCAATTGGTACAATTGGCCCGTGCGATCCTGAACGAAGCCAAAGTTCTTATTTTAGATGAACCTGCCACAGCATTGACCCCGTTAGAACGAGAAAATTTATTTCGTGTGGTAGAAAAGTTCAAAAAGCAAGGAACGGGTATCATCTTTGTTTCTCACCATTTAAAGGAAGCTTTAGATATCAGTGATCGAATTACTGTATTGAAAGACGGAAAACGGATGATTACGACTGAAGCAAAGGGCGTGACCGAAAAGCAAGTCGTACATTGGATGGTGGGAAAAGAAATTGGGGATATTTACCCAGAGAAAAAAGTAAACAGAGCCGAAGTCATTTATGAAGTGAATCATCTATCCTTATCCCCCCATTTCAAAGATGTCCGTTTTCAGCTTCATAAGGGGGAAATACTAGGGATCGCTGGTCTTATGGGTTGCGGAAAAGCGGAGTTGGCCAAGGTGCTATTTGGACATCTCGTCGCGGATAAAGGAAGCGTGAAGATTAATCATGAGGAAGCCATCATCCAAAACCAAAGAAATGCGATAGATAACGGTATCTTTCTCATTCCGGATAATCGAAACGAAGCCCTATATCTATCGAAACCGATTTGTGAGAATGTGAGTTTGCCTGCGATTCAAAACTATTCGAAAAGATGGAAGATCAATAAAAAGAAAGAGCATCAGGATGTAGAGGAATTAGCCAAGAGATTAAAAGTGAAAGCCGTAAGCGTAGATTATCATGTCGACACATTAAGCGGAGGGAATCGTCAAAAAGTCCTCATTGCTAGAGGGATCTTTGCCGGAGCTGAAATTATTATCTTTGTAGAGCCTACACTGGGAGTTGATGTAGGGGCCCGGTCTGAAATCTATGATTTGATTGCCGAATTATCCCAAAATGGCCGTTCTGTCATCGTGATTTCTTCCGATGTTCCGGAAATCGTTGGTTTATCCCACCGTGTACTAGTCATGCATCAAGGAGAAATAAAGGCTAATTTGGATGAGAATGAAATTTCAGAGCAGAACATTTTGAACTATATGGTTACCCAGAGCAAGAATTCCACCAATGAAATGGCGGTATAAAGGATTCAGCAAGTGGTTGCTTAAGAGAGGAGCGGATGACTTGGTACAATATCCGTATTTTAAAGATAAGGCCGTTGCGATCGTAGGCGGAGCAGAGGGAATCGGGCGATCATGTGCCAAACTGTACGCAGGGCAGCAGGCTAAAGTATTCCTGGCCGATATTAACGAAGAAAAAAGCGAGGAACTTTGCAATGAAATAAAAGGCCAAGGCGGTTGGATCGAGTACGTAAAAACGGATGCTACGAACCCGGAAGAAATGAGGCGATTCGCCGAAAGTGTTGGAAGCGATAATCGTGAACTATACGCCGTGATTAATTGTACAGGCGGTTTTACCGGATATACCCCAACGATAGATTTGTCTGATAAAGAGTGGGACCGAATTCTAAGATTGAATCTGTACAGTACGTTTTATAGCTGCAAAGAGTTAGCGGCTAAAATGATCCCATCCAAAAAGGGATCCATTGTCAACGTAACGTCCATATCAGCGAGGACGGCGCTTGAAAATACCCCGATTCATTACTCCTGCTCCAAAGCGGCGGTTGAATCGATGACCCGGGTATTAGCGGCAGAATTAGGTCCTTTTGGGATTCGAGTGAATGCCGTTGCCCCGGGAACAACGAAAACGGAACGAGCAATTGGGGTTCGCGGTGAAGCCACCATGGATTTATGGGGAAAAAACATTCCTCGCGGTGTTTTAGCCACACCGGAAGAGATAGCCAAAGTGATATTATTTTTAACCAGCGACGAAGCTGAACATATCACGGGAGTCAGCCTTGATGTGAATGGCGGCCAATTAATAGTTTGAATATTTTTAAAAAAACAATAGATAGCTGGAGGTTCTTATGGATATTGAATTGCTAACGGAAGCTTATACGGTAATGAAAAAGATTAGAAGATTTGAGGAGACGCTGGCTGTATTATATACGGAAAATTTAATTCGAGGTTCCATGCACTTGTGCATTGGCCAAGAAGCGGTGGCAGCTGGCGTAGGTTTGGCGATGGAAGCCCAAGATAAAATGACCACCACTTATCGCGGCCACGGACATGTCATTGCCAGAAAGACTCCGATCAAATATTTAATGGCTGAAATGTTGGGGAGGGAGACAGGAATCAACAAAGGACGAGGGGGATCCATGCACTTTACGGATGTAAGCAGGGGGGTGCTTGGTGCAAATGCCATCGTCGCTGCCGGACTGCCGCATGCTGTGGGTGCTGCTTATTCAGCCAAATATCTGAAGGAAAAATTTGTTACGGTGACGATCTTTGGAGATGGATCAACGAACCAGGGAGCGTTCCATGAAGCCCTAAACTTGGCCGCGGTGTATAAACTGCCCGTGTTGTTCGTCTGCGAGAATAATCTTTACTCAGAAATGACGCCAATCGAAGAAATCGTGCCGGTAGAGCATATGGCAGAACGTGCCGAAGCCTATAAAATTCCTTCCTATATCGTGGATGCATATAACGTCGAGGAAGTTTATGAGGTTACGAAAAGAGTGATCGAAGAAATTCGTGCTGGAAAAGGGCCTGCGTTTATCGAAATGAAAACATATAGACTTGCCGGCCATATGGTGGGGGATGCGGAAATCTACCGCAGTAAAGAAGAGGTTGCAGAGTGGGCTCAGAGAGATCCAGTTAAGATCGTTGCAGAACGTTTAGCTAAAAAAGGAATCAATGTGAATGCAATAGACAATTTGATCGAAAAAGAGATTGAAGAAGCAGTAGATTTTGCCAGAGAAAGTCCTTGGCCTGATCCAAGCCAATTGTTTGAAGGAATTTATTACGGAGAATAGGAGAGATATGATGCAAAAGATGACTTATACGCAGGCGCTAAATTTGGCCATACGGGAAGAAATGGAACGAAATGATCGGGTGGTGTTATTCGGGGAAGACATTGGCAAACCTGGCGGTGCATTTAAGGTTACGCAGGGACTTTGGGAACGTTTTGGTTCGGAACGTGTCCTGGATACGCCGATTTCAGAAACGGGATTTTTCGGAATGGCAGTCGGGGCTGCCCTGACTGGCTTAAGGCCGGTAGTGGAAATACTGTATATGGATTTTTGCGCCGTAGCGATGGATCAGCTGATCAATCAGGCGAACAAATTGACCTATATGTCTGGAGGGCAATTCCCTGTTCCTGTCGTTTTTCGCGGACAACAGGGGGCAGGCAGAGGAAATGGAGCGCAGCACTCTCAAAGCTTTGAATCTTTATTTTGCAATATGCCGGGAATTGAAGTGGTGCTCCCTTCGAGCCCGAATGATGCTTACGGCTTATTTAAAACGGCGGTTCGCAATAATAAGCCGGTGATTTTTCTGGAACATAAATTGCTTTATGGAATCAGAGGAGAAGTGGAAGTTGGCCAGGATCCGATTCCTTTCGGAAAAGCAAATATCGTTCGCCGCGGGGAAGATGTGACGATTGTAGCCGTATCCCGAATGGTAGAATTGGCGAAGGAAGCTGCCGCTAATTTGGAACAAATAGGCATTTCGTGCGAAATTATTGATCCGCGGACACTTGTCCCTTTCGATCTGGAGACGGTTAAAAAATCAGTGCAAAAGACCGGAAGGCTAGTTGTGGTTGAAGAATCCCACAAATGGGGTTCGATCGGTACATCGATTATCCACGAAGTAGTGGAACAGGCATTTGATTATCTCGATGCCCCTCCCAAATTGGTGGGAACCGAGAATGTTCCCATCCCTTACAGCAAGCCATTGGAAGATGCAGCCATTCCATCCGTTCCAAAAATTGAGAGCGCGGTGCAATCGCTAGTTTAATAGAGGTCTAACAAAAAGGGAGGTACCCATGGTCATCACATTACCGAAATTAGGCGCAAACATGGACAGTGCCGTCATCACCAAGTGGCTGAAATCTGAGGGAGATCCGGTAGACAAAAATGAAGCGATTGCTGAAGTGTCCACCGATAAAGTGAACGTAGAGCTTGAAGCTCCCGAAGCGGGCTTTCTGGTCAAACAATACTTTCAAGAAGATGATGACGTGCCCGTTGGGGCGATCGTGGCCGAGATCGGTCCCCCTGCAGAGAAGTCAAATGAAGGAATAGCGAAAGAATCCGTGAAAGGACAAAAGGGAGATGCCAGACGGATTCTTGCCTCACCTTCGGCACGCAAACTAGCCATGAAACTAGGCTTGGATCTAGCCGAAGTCAAGGGCAGCGGTCCTAACGGACGGATTGTTCGGAAGGATATCTTGGATTCTACCAACGCTGAAACCTCCGAAAAGGAGGAGAAAAAACACGATCCTGTACGGTTGGATGAAAACAATCATAAACCCATTCCCCATGAACGGGACGATCATCCAAAAGAAGCAGTCGAAATTTGTTCATTGAATAGAATTGAGAGGATCAGTGGGGAACGTATGCTGCAAAGCCTTCAATCCACGGCACAGCTTACTTTGACTCGAGACGTTGATGTGACTGATGCATTAGCTATGCTGGAATCGGTAAAAAAGGCGAAAGGGTTACGTATCACTTTTACCTCTATGATCCTACTGGCCGTTGCTAAAGCGCTAAAAGTGCATAGAAGGTTTAATGGGAAATTGGAGAACGGAGAAATCAGAATTCCGTCCGGCATACACCTGAATGTGGCAGTAGCGACGGATAATGGACTCCTGGTACCTTTGATTAAAGATTTGCAGTATAAATCCCTGATTGAGGTCTCCCGGGATCTTAACCATATCGTGGATAAGGCAAGAGACGGGAAACTGGATTCCGATGACCTCGGGATCGGCAATTTTACCCTAACCAATCTCGGAGCGAGTGGTGTAGATACGTTCACACCGATATTGAATCCGGGTCAAATCGGTATTCTCGGTGCAGGAAGAATTCTGCAGCGCCCTTGGGTTTATGATGGAAAGCTAGACGTTCGGTCGATCCTTTCACTATCGCTGACGTGGGATCATCAAGCTGTGGATGGCTATCCGGCTGCGCAATTCATGAAGAGCATTGCTGAAAATCTGGAGACACCAAGCCTCATGCTATAAAAAAGAAGCGGGTGATTTTATGAAGGGTGACTCTCAAGTGCCTTGCACTTTCTTTTGAGTCACCTTCTATCATGAAGCAAAGGAGTATTTATGCCATCCATTCGTAAGGATCTGCATTGGTCAAAACATCTCAATGCTTTTACCGTTTTTACCATGTTGCAATGGTTCGTCATGATGCTGTTAAATGCGATGGTGATTCCGTTATCCATTGCCCATTTATTTCATTTGACGGCTCAGGAAACGTCACTTTTCCTAAGCAATACGTTTTTCTTCGTTGGGCTGTTTTCGCTGATTCAAGTTCTTTTCGGGCATAAATTACCCATTATCGATGGTCCTGCAGGCATTTGGTGGGGAGTCATTTTTATTACGTTTCAAATCAACAGTCAACTAGGCATGGACAAGCTGCTGATCGGCCAAGGATTGGAGCTTGGTTTTATTGCAGTGGGTGTGTACTTATACGCCATGGGCATTTGCCGCCTAACAGGCAAAATTTCTGCCTTATTTTCGCCATTGGTTAATGGTGTTTTTATGCTGATTATGCCTTTTTCCATGTCCGGTACGTTGCTGAAAGGCATGCTTGGTTTAGATTCGGCTACATCATTCAATGGGAAAATCGCAGTTTCTTCGATTCTCCTTTTTGTTTTTATTCTATTTATTTCTCGATTAAAACGAATCAAGTGGATTAGTTCCTTTTCCCTGTTAATCGGAATCGTCATGGGATGGTTATTGTTTTTGCTATTGGGCTTTCGCGAAAATATTGTCCTGGAGCCTTTGTTTTCCTATCCCACCCTATTCTTTTGGGGGATGCCCCAATTAGATTGGGGGATTCTTTCCGTTACCTTCATTACAGGTTTTATCATGCTGGCTCATGTAACAGTTAGTATCCAATCGATGGCACTGGTAAGCAAGAAGGAAATATCCTCACAAGTATATGACAGCACGAGTAAAATTTCTGGAATATCCTATGTTCTGACCGGTTTGAGCGGCGTGATTGGCTTATTGCCTTTAGCCAGCTCATCGAGTGTCGTTAGCTTGTCCGGTGTCTTTTCACGGGTACCGTTTATCTTGGCCTCCATATTGATGATAAGTTTAGGATTTTTTCGAGGCATGAGCAATATCTTGAGTTCCATTCCTGAACCGGTTATCTATACCGTTCTATTCATTCTGTTTATTCAGCTTGTGGAGATTGGATTTAAATTTTTTGAATTGATCGAGATGAACAGCAAACAATTATTTATCATTAGCTTCAGTTTATTGCTGGGGATGGGAGTCATGTTTCTTCCTCCCAGTTTTATCCAACTCTTTCATCCCGTTGTTGGAAACATTGTAGGGAACGGGTTGGTTGTGGCAATCTTATGTTCTGTTTTATTGGAACAAAGTTTTAATCTCTCAAAAAGGTGGGGTGAACCAAAATGGCAGATGGAAAATTTCAAAAAGAGGTGGATGTAGTGGTTATTGGCTCAGGGCCGGGCGGTTATACAGCAGCCATCCGCGCGGCTCAAATGGGCAAGAAAGTGACCATAGTGGAGAGAGATTTCCTGGGCGGAGTATGTTTAAATGTGGGGTGTATCCCATCGAAAGCGCTGATTTCCGCTGCTGAAAAGTTTGAACAAATGTCACATCTAAAAGAAATGGGAATTGAACTGGATGGTGCCCGATTAAACTTTGCCAAGGTTCAAGAGTGGAAGCAAAGCATTATTAAAAAGCTTACAGGTGGCGTCGGCAGTTTACTGAAAGGTAATAAGATTGAAGTCATCAAAGGAGACGCTCAATTTGAAAGTCAAAACCAAATTCTCGTTGTGGATCAACAAGAGTCACGCAGTCTCCAGTTTAAGGATTGTATCATCGCAACGGGGTCCCGCCCGATCGAGTTACCCAATATCCCATTCGGAGAAAGGGTGCTATCATCAACGGGTGTATTAAATTTAGAAGAAGTGCCCAAAAAAATGGTGGTTATCGGCGGTGGATATATCGGTATAGAATTAGGTCAAGCTTTTGCTAAATTCGGGACAAAAGTGACGATTCTAGAGGGAGAAGGTTCCATTCTGACCGGTTTTGACAAACGTTTAGTAAACATAGTGAATCGAAATCTAAAAAAGGCAAACGTAGACGTTTTTACGAAGGCTATCGCAAAGAGTTGTGCAGAAAAGAACAATCAAATGACCATCACATATGAAGTACTAGGAGAAGAAAAGCAGGTAACCGCCGACTATGTATTAGTTACAGTCGGAAGAAAGCCAAATACAGATCAGCTCGTCTTAGATATGGCTAGTGTGAAAACCAACGCTAAAGGATATATTGAAGTGGATCGCCAATGCAGGACGGAAGTACCCAATATATTTGCAATTGGGGATATTGTTCTCGGCCCCGCTTTAGCACACAAAGCTGCCTATGAAGCAAAGGTAGCTGCCGAAGCCATTGCTGGTGAACCTAGTGCGGTTAATTACCGCTGTATACCTTCCGTTGTATTTTCTGACCCTGAGATCGCTGTGGTCGGTTTAACTGAAAAAGAAGCAAACGATGAAGGATACGAAACCATGGTAGGAAGATTTTCTTACATGGCAAACGGTAGAGCCTTAGCCTTAAATGAAACGGAAGGTTCGGTTACACTGGTAGGTGACAAGAAAACCGGTATCGTGTTAGGAGCACAAATTATCGGTGCAGAAGCATCCAATTTAGTGGCCGAAGTGGCCTTAGCGATTGAGATGGGCGCCACATTTGAAGACATCGCATTGACCATCCATGCTCATCCGACACTCGGAGAGATGATGATGGAAGCTGCAGAGATTGGAATGGGTTTGGGTATTCATTCAGTGTAAAAAGTTATATGCCGTTCAATATGTTGCACCCTAATTTGAAGAAAATATATTTAACATTCAAAAAATAACTTTAGATTATGAAGGCTTTGTGAATATTTTTATTTTTGACTAATCACCTGTTTAAAATTTCATAAAGTCATGATAAGTAACTAAATAAATAATGCCCCAAAGAGGAGAGCTATCAGGGATGCGCTGAAACAGAGTCGTCACTTCTACCGATCCTCTCACTTTGTTGGTACTTTTTTGTACTAAGCAAGACCTTTGCCATTAGCAGAGGTCTATTTATTTTTGTAAAAAAAAATAATTTAAGGGTAGAATGCACATGAACTTTTTTATATGCGTATGCGGATCTAATTTGAAAACTCATTGTACTCTAGTCCAGAAGATCGGAACACAGCTAAATACCGATTAGTGAAGGGTGAAGTCAAGTTTATTTTCGTGGTTGATTTGTATAATGAAGGAGTCGACATTCCTGAAGTCAACACCATCCCCCATACCTCGAAGCGAGTGGACTTTCTGATTTCTGGGAAAGACGAAAACAAAAATAACGTGGTCATTGTGGAACGAAAGCAGTGGGGAGCGTTGGAAGCAGTTGGGGAAAAGAAGCCATTGTTAAGACGGCCATGAATCGCGGGATGATTGAAACGACGATTAATTTAATAATGGAACAGAAAAAGAAGAAGAGCGACATTCCGCTCTTCTTGTCCATGCTATTTTTCATTAGGCGTTACAACCTGGCCGAAACTGCTGAACATGCCGACGTAAGGCTTTTTCTCCGGATATTGGTAGGTTTTCAGCTTGCTGGTCGTCTTGCCTAAGTCTACGATTGCTTCTGCAAATTTCACAGCAGCGACTACTCCATCGATAACGGGGACACCAAGATCATTCTCCAGTTTTTGCGCGAATTCGGCCATTCCCGCACAACCGAGGAGGATGGCTTCCGCATGGTCTTCTTCGACGGCACGGCGTCCTTCTTCGGCTAGCATCTCCATTCCTCTTACCGGATCCCGCTCAAAATCCAGGACACATAGGGGGGTTGTACGGATGTTGGCCAAACGGTGGGTCATGCCGTAGCCGGCAACCAGTTCCTCGAGCATGACTTTGATGCGGGGGAGAACGGTGACCACGGAGAACCGAGCGGCCAGCATGGAAGCCATATACATAGACGCTTCAGCAATTCCGATGACTGGAGCCTTCGTAACTTCGCGGGCAGCCTGAAGGCCAGGATCGCCGTAGCAGGCAATGACGAAAGCGTCGACTTTTTCCTGATCCCCTTTTTGGACTTCTTGGATTACGCCGGGAATGGCCAAATATTCATCATAGTAGGACTCAATCGATACCGGACCGAATTCAGGACTTACTGCGATGATTTCGGTTCCCGGACGGGCAGCCCCTTTTGCCGCGTGTTCAATGCCCCGGGTCATCTCCCAGGTGGTGTTAGGGTTGATTACTTTAATTTTCATATCAAATCACTTCCTCTTTCTTTTTAGTGGTGGAGCCAGGAGAAACATGAATTTCAGACTGAGGATATATTTTCGCTATCCAATGCTTCATCAGCGGATAATAAAGGATGGCTGAAATCCCAAAAGCCGTAATAAAGCCATAATCTGGTGCCGCCAACACCGATAGGGATGCCGGAATATAGGCGACAACCGCGGCAGGGTTGATATTATTCCAATACTTGTATTGCCCGCCGACTTTGAACAGTTCATCTACATTCAGTTGTCGCTTGCGGAGCAGATAATAGTCAGAAAACATAATTCCTGCAATCGGGCCAAGGAGGGCCGTAATGACCAGCAGAATTTGGGGAATGTATGCAGCATAATTCCATGGCTGAATCGCCAAGCCGATGATTCCGGCTATGACCGCGGCAGTAGCAAAATTAATCTTCCGCGGAAAGAAATTGACAATGATATATCCCGGTGGCAGCAGGTTGGCACTAATATTTGTGGACCATTGCGCTAGGATGACGAACGCAAGACAGATAATCAATAGCAGGGGACTATCTTTGCCAAGCGTTTGGACCATGACCTCGATGGGATTCCAGTTACCTGTCGCCACCCCGCTGGTAATCCCGATGATCGTAAAAATCAGCATAGAGGAAATGAGACCGATGGTATGGCCCCAGAAGCTTCCCCTGTTGGCTTGCCACCAGGTTCCGTTTTGGTCTTGTTTGCTTACTTTCAGGAAACGCGTAAAGTCGGGTGCGTTCAAGGCCATCGTGATGTACGCGCCCATCTGGGCCACAATCGCAAAGCCAAGGCTGACGCCTCCTTCTCCTTTCATGGAGAAGAGCTTGCCGAAGGTCAAATCATGCTGGTTCATGACCATGACTTGGAGAATGAGGCCGATGACCAGGATGCTTGGGGCAGCAACCCATTCAAACTTGGTAATGGCGTTAATTCCCATGGCGGTATTAATGATTTGCACGGCTCCGAATAAAACGATCCAGAGTGTCAAATTGGAATACCCGGTCAGCATCTCCACGATGATATTCAGGGCAGTCGCTCCCATCCAGGTTTGGAAACCAAACCAGAAAATGGCCGGGACGGCCCGGAAAAACGCAGGGATGTGGGTTCCCAGGTAGCCAAAGCAGGCGCGTATGTAGACCGCGTATGGAACTCCATGACGAATTCCAATGTCCCCGATTAGAGTCAGTAGTGCTGCTACGAACAAGTTTCCGATTAAGCAGGTAATCAGAATCTCCGCGGGAGATAGGGCGGGATAAAGCTGTGCCCCTAAAATGAACGTAACAAGCTGGACAGCGATTCCAATCCAAAGCAACAAAAAGCCGAAGTTGCTGATATGGCGCTGCTTTTCTGTAGTGGGCATGATGTCTTTCCCTGTGAGACTGATGCCTTTGTCTTGAGAATGCTGCATGACTGAAAACCTCCTTTTCTATAGAAATGATTTCAATGCACTAAACTAGCAAATCCTATGCCAATGGCCGTCCCACGGGAAAATATAGGATGATTAGGGAGAGTGATTGCCGATTTGCAAACCGGTATAGGGGTCTAGGTGACTAAACGCTGTTCCTATCTATCCAATCCATGTGTTGCATTGTTACAAAAATATTTGCAAAATTGCAAAAGTGTAGTAATCTATATACAGGAAAACATGGGGAGTGAAGAATCATGGAGAGCTCAAGGATGGCGGTTGATCAGGATATGCTGCGTTCGTTGCCGTTTGGTGTCATGAAGGTAGATATAAAAGGACGCATAAAATGTGGAAATCCAATTGTTTCCTCGTTTTTTCGGATACCTTTAAACGAGGTTCTAACCCAACCGATTCAGAGGTTCCTTCCTTCCACCCATATCATTAAAGTGATGAAGACCAATCAGATGAATGTCATGTTGACGGAAACGGAATGGGGAGACAAAGCTCTTCTGCTGGAGCTGCCTCTACAGCTGGAGGACGGAGTCATGGAGGGTTTGATTCTTCTGATTGGACAGGAAATGTTTGAACGGATGATCTCCCATTCTGATCATGTAGCTGACCTCAAGCAGGAGCTAGAAGCGATTATGAACCTGATTGGGGAACTAGTCACGATCACGGATGGCAAAGGACAGGTTCTGCGGGTCAATGCAGCTTGCGAAAAAGTAATGGGGGTAAAGGAATGGGATTTTGTCGGGCAGCCGGCATCGGTATTAGAAGACCGGATGATCGTTGACCAATCCTCTACGAAGAAAGTGTTGAAGGAACAACGGCCGGTCACGGTCGTGCAGACGACCAAATCTGGCCGGAGATTGATTGTAAACGGGTATCCGATTTACAACGAAACGGGAAATCTCGTCAAAGTCATCAATATTTCGAAAGATATCACAGAAGAGGACAAGCTTTCCAAGCAGCTGGAAGAATCGAAGCGGCTGGTGAGGCAGTATGAAGAAGAACTTTCGAGGGTCCGGCAGGAGGGAAAAGAGCAGATTGTCGTCAAATCCAAGGCCATGGAAGAGATTTATGATTTAGCCTATCGGATTGCCGATGTGGATTCCACTGTCTTGATTCTCGGGGAGTCTGGGGTGGGCAAGGAGGTTTTGGCCCGGAATATTCATCAACACAGTTCACGGCACAAGGAACCTTTCATGAAAATCAACTGCGGAGCCATTCCGGAGAATTTGATGGAATCCGAGCTGTTTGGCTATGTCAAAGGTACCTTTACGGGAGGGAACAAGGACGGGAAAACAGGGATGATCGTCAGTGCCCACAAGGGAACTTTCTTTTTGGATGAGATTGGGGAACTCCCTCTTCACCTTCAGGTGAAGCTTCTGCAGGTGCTGCAGGAGAAGCGGGTGACTCCTCTTGGAAGCACGGCTTCGATTGAAGTGGATGTCCGCTTCATTGCGGCTACCAACCGAAATTTGGAGAATATGGTGAAAAACGGACAGTTTCGCGAAGACCTTTTTTATCGCTTGAATGTAATCCCCATGACGATCCCGAGTCTGCGTGAGAGAAAAGAGGATATCCCTTTTCTTATTGATCATTTTCTGCTTCTATATAACAGCAAGTATGGTAAATCGGTGGTCATGGACCAGGGAGCCATGGAGATATGCGTGCATTATCCGTGGAACGGGAATGTGCGGGAACTCCAGAATGTCGTAGAAAGACTGGTCGTGACCAGTCCCCAGGAATTTATTACCGACAGGGATATGCCGAATAATATGAAGCAATTGCAGCCATGGAGCCGGGAAAAAGCAAGTGTTTCGCTAAAGGAGGCAGTAGAAGACTACGAAAAGGGTCTGCTACTTGATATGTTGAAGCAGTGCCGGACGATGAGGGAGGCGGGACAGAAGCTGGGGGTTGATATCTCCACTATTAGTCGGAAAATTAAAAAATACAAAATTGAATTTGCGGATATGCAGTAATGTGTTGCAAGACTGCAAACATCAGAAAGTGCATAGTTTACTGAACTTTTCGCTATTAGATTTGCAATTTTGCAAATCCTTAATTTTTTTAACTGAGGAAAACTCAAGTGGAACGCTCATCTCCATATTGGCATGGTTATTGCAAATGTAATAACGTGAAACTTCAATTCTGAAAGGAGATCCATCATGAAATTAATCGGAGTCGATGTAGGAGGAACGTTTACAGACATTGTCTTCACTGATACGGATCAGGGGATTACATACATTCATAAGGTCCCTACCACATTGGAAGATCCCTCCATCGGTGTCGTAAGGGGAATGGAGGAACTGTGCGAGCGTCAGGGAATCGCCAAGAACGAAATCGATCATGTTTTTCATGGAACAACCATTGCCACTAATGCCATCCTGGAGTATGACGGCAGTACAACCGGCATGATCACAACCAAAGGATTCCGGGATGTCGTCCACATTGGCCGCCATCAGCGCCCGGAGAACTACTCGATTATGCAGGATATTCCGTGGCAGGACCGCCCGCTCGTCCAGCGGAGGCATCGCAAGACTGTTGAAGAGCGGCTGGCGCCTCCTAAAGGGGATGTGCTCGTGCCATTAAATGAAACGGAGGTTCGCGAGGCTGTGCGGGAATTGAAAGCAGCCGGAGTCGAATCGATCATTGTTGCCTTCCTATTTTCCTATATCAATCCGGTCCATGAAAACCGGGTAAAGGAAATTATTCACGAGGAGTACCCGGAGGCCTTCGTCACCACGTCTTCCAGTGTTTCTCCTCAATTCCGTGAGTTTGAGCGGTTTACGACGGCTGGCATCAACGGTTTTGTAGGGCCGAAAGTAAAGCGTTATATCAAAAATCTTGAAGCGAAAGTCCACGAAACGTTTGAAAAAGCGGATCTTCATATCATGTGTTCCAATGGAGGAGTGGGGACTCCTGATTCTGTCGCAGAGAAGCCGGTCAATACCCTTCTATCCGGTCCAGCTGCCGGGGTCCTTGGCGGGGCCTGGTCAGGACAGTTGTCGAACCGAAGCAAGCTGATTACGTTTGACGTTGGCGGAACGAGTGCGGATATTGCGATCATCACAGAACAGGGCTATCAGGAATCATCCGCCCGGGATACCTGGATTGCCGGCTATCCGGTGATGGTGCCTATGATTGATATCCATACGATCGGAGCAGGCGGAGGAAGCCTTGCCTACGTTGATGAAGGCGGCGCCTTCAGAGTGGGTCCGCGCAGCGCAGGTTCCCGTCCGGGACCGGCGAGTTATGGCCACGGCGGAACAAGGCCGACGGTAACGGATGCGAATGTTGTATTGGGCCGCTTGGATGAAGACAACTTCCTTGGGGGAGAGATGAGGATTTTCCCGAACTTGGCCTATAAGGTAATTGGTGAGTTGTCGGAACAACTGGAGTTGTCGATCAACGAAACCGCAGAAGGAGTCCTGACGATTCTCAATAACAATATGGCGAATGCCATCCGGGCTAAAACGATCCAAAAAGGACACGATCCGCGGGAATTCTCCCTGATCGCATTCGGGGGAGCCGGCCCGTTGCATGCGGTCGAAGTGGCGAAAATCCTGAATATACCGGAAGTCATTATCCCGCCGCATCCGGGTATCACCTCGGCCACAGGATTGCTGACCAGCGATTTGAAATATGATGTGATCAAAACGGAATTCATGCTCAGCACGCAGCTGCGCCCTGATCAATTAAACCAGGATATCGCGGCGCTTTCCGAGCAGATCACACTCCAGCTTGCTGAAGATGGAATGGATGCAGGGCAGATCAAGATTCAGCGGTTTGCGGACTGCCGCTATGTGGGGCAAGGATATGAGCTGCGGATTGAGCTTCCAGAGGGTGACTTGGATGAGAGAAAGATTCAGTCAGCATTTGATAACTTCCACAAGCTGCATGAAGCGGAATATGGTCACTGCTTTGAGACCAGTCCCATTGAAATCGTCAACCTTCGATTGACTGGCCTCGGCATCATGCCGAAAATCGGGGATCCGTCCGTTGGGGGAGAAGGTAGCGCAGATCAGGGTCTAATCAAAAAAGGCGAAACCGTATTCCGGGTAGACGGTGAATTGAAAACATTTGAAACCTCGTTCTATCAGCGTGAACAGCTGCCGGCAGGCGCAATCTTCTATGGGCCAGCTATCGTATTCCAAAAGGATACGACAACGGTTGTTCCTCCTGGTTGTCAGGTGCTGGTGGAGAAGAGCGGAAATATGATCATTAAAGTAGAGGTGAACAAATAATGAGAGCAATTGATCCTATCACTGCGCAAGTGATTCGCGGGGCGTTGGAGAATGTGGCCATTGAGATGGGCCATAAATTAGCCAGGATGTCTTATTCGAGTATTATCCGCGAATCTGAGGATTTCGGATGCGCCATCGTCGATGCACAGGGACAGCAGCTGTGTGAATCCACTCACAGCACGCCGCTGCAATCCGGTCCGATTCCCGGCTATGTGCGGGGGATCCGGAAAATCTTTGACGAGCGGAGGGATACCTTCGAACCTGGCGATGTCATCATGCACAATTCCGCCTATCATGGAGCTTCCCATGGTCCGGATATCGGCTTTTGCGTTCCTGTTTTCTATAAAGAAGAATTGATTGGTTTTTCTGTTACGACAGCCCACCATTTGGATATCGGGGCCCTCACCCCGGGAAGCTGCGGGATTGTCGACGCGGTGGACGCCTATGCGGAAGGTCTGCAGTTTAAGGCGATCAAAGTCTATGAAAAGGGAATCAAGAACAAATATGTCTGGAACATTATGCGCGACAACATCCGCGCCTCCGATATGGTAGTGGGAGATATGGAAGCGCAAATTGCAGCCGCTCGGATCGGGGCTGAACGTTATCTGGAGATCGTGGAAAAATACGGCTTGGATACGGTTTTAGCCGCCAGCGAGGACTTAATGAATTACTCGGAAAAAATGATGCGCAGTGCCATCGAAAAGCTACCGGACGGAACCTATTCCGCGGAAGGATTTATCGATGGCTATCTGGATAGTCCGGATCCGGCCAAGAAGGACCTGAGAATTGCCGTAACGGTGAAAATCGAGGGAAGCGACCTGACGATTGACCTCACCGGTACATCCCCGCAAGTGGATGACCGACCGATCAATATGCCCTTAGAGGGAACGGTCGATTGTGCGATTTACCTAACGCTTCGTTCCATTCTGCTTGATTCCAGCATTTACGGAAATATTCCGCAGAATTCGGGCCTCACTCGTCCAGTGCAAATTGTGGCTCCGAAAGGAACGCTGTGCAATCCGATTTTCCCTGCACCGACCATTGCCCGCTTTTGTCCTGGAAACATCGTGGCTGACACGCTGATGAAGGCGTTGAGCCAAGTGGTGCCACAGCAGGTAAGCGCTGGGGTTGGAAACCTGAAGGTGGTCGCCTTTAGCGGTCTAGACGGGGAAAATTACTGGGTCTATATGGACATTATGGAGGGAAGCTATGGCGGCCGTTACGGAAAAGACGGAATGGACGCCGTGGATACCCTTTATGCCAATACGCGCAATAACCCGATCGAGGATATTGAGTCCCATTACCCGCTTCGCGTGAATCGCTACGAGCTTCGCGAGGATGTGTGCGGAGCTGGAAAATGGCGTGGAGGATTGGGCTCGATCCGTGAAGTATCGTTCCTGACGGACGGAAGCTTCTCGCTGGAAGGCGATGGCCACAAGTTTTCTCCTTGGGGATTTGCGGGCGGAACACAAGGATACGTCGGTGGACTGGTTCGTCAAGAGACATCCGGATCGTCTGAAGATCTGCCGTCGAAAATTCCAAACCGTCGCGCCAAACAGGGGGATACGCTGGTCATGACCGGCCCTTGCGGCGGCGGCTACGGCAATCCGCTAGAGCGGGATCCGCAAAAGGTGTTGGCCGATGTATTGGATGGCTATATTTCCAGAGAAACCGCAAAGAGAGACTACGGCGTGGTGATTACCGATTCCGCTGAACTCGATGAGCAGCAGACGGAGCAACTCAGAAAAAGCGCCGCGAAGGCATAATCTGCTGAACCGGAGGCTGTCCCATTGGGTCTAATCCCTTCCTGGGGACAGCCCCCTTATTATCTTAGAATGAGGTGGATTTCATGTCCAAAAAGGGAGCTGTCACTGAATCTATCTATCCGATTCCGGATGGGGAAGGTCGAATTTTAAATATTACCAGTTACATCTTGCTTTGGCTGGCCACGGCCGTTTTCCTTGGCTATTTCTTCATTGGCGCTAGCCTGGTCCCGCCGGTTGGACAGCTCAATCTGACTCAGGCGATTCTCGTCATCGTGATTGCCAAAGTGATTGTCATGTTCTTTTTCGCTCTAAACGGAGCACCGGGATGGAAGTATGGGATTCCGATGGTGGTTCAGATGCGGGCTTCCTTCGGTACCAAGGGCCAGGCTGTCCCGTCCTTAATTCGCGCCATCCCGGCGCTGCTTTGGTTCGGGGTGCAGACGTGGGTGGGAGCCATGGCGCTCAACAGTATATCCAAGGTGGTTATCGGCTTTGACAACACGTTTGTTTGGTTTGTCCTCTTCCAGCTGCTTCAAACCTGGATTGCCGCGCGCGGATTCAGTTCGATCAAATGGTTTGACGTCGTCGCTTCGATTTTCATTGCCATCTGTATGGTCTACATCATGATAAAGCTGGTCTCCAATTACGGTGCGGAGCTAACCAAAGTGATCGAAGCTCCAGGGACCTACGGGTGGCCGTTCTGGGGTGGAGTCACGATGATGTTGGGGATTTATTCTACTCTCATGCTGAATATTAGCGATTTGGTCCGTTATATCCCTCGCGATGGGGTATCCAAGGCAAAGTACACTGCTGCCCAATTAGCAGGATTACTCCCTGGAGCCTTGTTCATGTGCCTGATTGGCATCATTTCCTCTGCCACTACGGGACAATTTGATCCGATTGCGATCTTCGTTGAACAGATGCCGTCTGTCGGACTTTTAATTGTTATGATGCTGTTCATCGCTTCTGCTCAATTCACTACCAATCTGGTCGGGAATGTTGTTCCTCCGACGATGGTGATTTGCGACCTGTTCAAGGTAAGCTGGAAAACCGGGGCATGGATCACCGGAATTCTTGGTTTGTTCACTTTTCCGTGGCTGCTACTGACCGCCCAATCGTTTAATTTGTTTGTGCAGATTTATTCTGCCTTCTTGGGACCAATTCTGGGGGTCATGCTGGCTGACTACTATTGGGTGCGCAAGCAGAGATACCATTTGGCTGAACTATATAATACAAGTGGTTCTTACACTTATTACAAAGGCTTTAATCCTGCAGCTTTTATCGCCATCGCGGTAGGCGCGCTATTCGCTACCTTGAAGGTGGAGATATCCTGGTTTCTCGGTTTGGTGCCGGCTGCCGTCACCTACCAGGTGTTAATGAAATATTGGATCAGCAAAAGATATGAGCAATCTGCACCGCAGATCAGTGAAGAAGCCGAGATCCATCAAGTGCTTCAATCTCATGATGTAAAGCTCAGCTCCTAAGCAATAAAAATCGAAGAGGTAAGAAAGGGGATATCATGATTCAGAGTTTTACTATTGACGGAAAGCGAATGGAAGAGCGGCTGAAAAAGTTATCCGAGATGGGCCAAACGAAGGATGGCGGTGTTCATCGCATGGCTCTATCCGAGGATGATTTCCAGGCCCAGGAACTGGTGGCCGAATGGATGAGGCAAGCCGGAATGACCGTACGGAGAGATCATTTCTGCAATCTGATCGGGCGCAGGGAAGGAAAGGGTTCCGGGAAGCCGGTGATCATGATGGGATCGCATATCGATTCCGTTCCAAACGGAGGCCGGTTTGATGGAACTATCGGGGTCATCGGGGCGATTGAAGCGGTTCAGGCGATTCATGATGCAGGCCTACAGACGGAATATCCGATTGAGGTGGTCGCATTCTGCGACGAGGAGGGCCCTCGCTTTTCCGGCGGATTATTCGGAAGTCAGGGAATGGTCGGCAGGATTCAGCCGGGTGATCTGCAGAAAAAGGATGCCCAGGGAATTACACGTTATGAAGCGCTGAAAAGGTTTGACCTTAATCCGGACCGCATGGCGGATTCGATCAGGATCCCCGGCGAGATAAAGGTGTACTTGGAAATGCATATCGAACAAGGACCCTATCTGGAGTCGATCAACGAACCAGTTGGCATCGTAACGGGAATTGCCGGCCCTGCCTGGATTGGGGTCAAGGTAAAGGGAGAAGCGGGTCATGCCGGAACAGTTCCTATGCATCTACGGAAAGATCCAATGGTCGGAGCAGCGGAAATCATCCTTGCCATCCACCGCATCTGCGGAAAGGATCCTTCCGCCCCAACGGTCGGAACTGTCGGCAAAATCCAGTCCTTCCCGGGCGGAAGCAATGTAATCCCGGAGGGGGTGGAGTTTACCGTCGATATTCGAGACATTGATCTATCCCGGAGGGATCGGGTCATGGCAGAAATCAGATCGGCGATAGACGAGATCTGTGGGCGCTATCAACTGCAGGTCGAAATTGAAGAAAATATGAATGTCTTGCCGGTGGAATGCTCTGATCATGTGGTAAAGGCGATGCAAGAGGCGAGTGAGAGCCTAGGTTTGCAGGCCCCGAAGATGGTGAGCGGCGCCGGCCACGATGCCATGCTTTTGGCTGATATTGCCGATATGGGGATGATCTTTGTCCGATGCCGTAATGGAATCAGCCATAGCCCAAAAGAATGGGCGGAGACCGAAGACATTGTCAAGGGAACGAAACTTCTGCTAGGTACTGTTTTAAACTATGTATAGAGGATTGGGGGCTGTCTGGAGGTGAGGACGGCCCTTAATTCATATAGACAATGAAAATAGAAAACTTAACGATAAAGGAGGGTGTTAGTATTGGAAAAAGTAAATATAAATGAAAAGTTCATGCTAGTAAATGACTATTGGAGTCCTAAAATAGCAGGGGAAATCAACGATATTCATGTTAAATTTGCTAAATTAAAAGGTGAGTTTGTCTGGCATTGTCATGACCATGAAGATGAGATGTTTCTAGTTGTAAAGGAAAGTTATTACTTAGATTCAGAGATAAAGATATTTGCATCAATGAAGGAGAGTTTCTTATAGTTCCAAAAGGTGTAGAGCACATGCCTGCTGCCGAAGAAGAAGTCCATGTACTTTTACTTGAACCAAAATCTACACTTAATACCGGTAATCAAATAAACGATAGAACGGTTTCTAATCTTCAATCAATTTGACCTCGATCCATGACATACGTTGCGTCCGCTTCTTCGATGAGGGAACTCAACTAATCTTGTGTGCATTTTTACCGCATGATGGTCTTTTGAAATGTAAGCCCAGTCGCAGAGTTGTTTTGGTAGTCTGATTTCAGTAGAGTCCACAATATTCAGGCGACCGATTCGACCTGGAAGTCCTTTGAATAGGTTTCATAGTAGATCATTCCTTTCATAGAAAAATAGTTTCCCTATAAAAAGAATAGCCCATTTTTTAGACTTTGAGATTATTTATTCCTTAACTTGATGGATATGGACTGTCCCTCAGTTGAGTAAAGCACGATAGTGTTTTACGATAACGTCCTAGAGAGGAGCTGGACGAGCATAGATTGAAGCTGATTCAGGAAAGACAGCTATTGATCGCTACAAGCAATTTACTGGTCGGACACACCGATGCCGCACATGGAGTCGTTCCTCTTGCGGTTTCCCAAGCGGCAAATGTGGACTATAGGGAATATGCTCGATTTGTTATTTGATTGAAGAAGAAAAAGGGCTCCAAGTTTACACGAAAGGGACTCCCAGAAGAGTCTCTTTTTGGTCTATTAAAAAATTGCGAATGCATTTTCAAGTGATATCAAGATCGGGAAAAAGGAAAAATGAATCAATGGAAAAAGCATTATCGGTATCATGTCGCTAGCGGTTG
Source organism: Ammoniphilus sp. YIM 78166 (assembly GCF_004522215.1). Lineage (GTDB taxonomy): Bacteria > Bacillota > Bacilli > Aneurinibacillales > RAOX-1 > YIM-78166. The sequence goes on from NZ_SDLR01000001.1 coordinate 341,258, forward strand.
CCCATGGTGAAGTAGTGACATTGGAAGCCGATGGAGCAGATGAAGGGGAGGAATAATTCGTGAAGAAGCCACATTCGAACGGATTTGGGAATGTCCACAGGATCTACACCCGGCTGTACCGTTGTCTATATATAAAGGAAGAAATCGATTTTCAATATGTGCAAATATTTAATTTGGAATGAGTATTATCCGATTTCTCCTAACGACCCTCAAATTTTCTATTCCTACAAGAAGGAACATGTCTCTAAACCCTTAAATATATCTCAAGTTAGGAAAATAAAGAACCCCCGAAAACCAGTTGAGTTTGAGGGTTCTTTATTAGTACCTAGAGTGGACAATTAGCTGAAGTCCTTGAACTCATACTTGTTTCTTAGTCCTCGAAGATTATTAACCGGTTCTGCCCCATATTCCGTAATAATGCATGTAGGCTCCACGCGAACACCACCAAATGGGAAACCGTGCAAGTCAAATTTAATACCAAATACCATGTTCGGCTCAAAGACAAAATCACTGTTAGGCCCTAAATCAGGAGCTTCCACGACCTCTAAACCAACGCCGTGACCGATCGCTCTCATCCCCTTGGTATAGGGAAGGAAGTATTCCGCTAGCCCAGCCTCTTCACAAAGGCGAAGGGTTTCTTGGAATAACTCTCTTCCTTTCATGCCCGGTTTAATGAATTCCACCATACGAGCATTGGTATCATAAGCGAAGTCCATGATTTTGATCTGCTCTTCCGTAGCTCCTTCCATCGCAATTGTAATTCCGGTATCCGAGCAGTAGCCAAGGACAGAAGGATTAAAATCAAACCAGACGTAATCTCCACGTTCAATCTTGCGTTCCATTGGACGCCATGTAGGGAGGTTGGTATGATCAGGACCTGTTACGACGAGATAGGCAGAGCCGATTTCGCCTCCACGGGAACGAGTAACGTATTCTCCAATGGCAGAAAGCTCGATTTCGGTCTTTCCGATTTGGACTTCTTTTAAGGCCGCAAGTATACTATCGTCGGCAAGTTTTCCGGCAGCGCGAATTAGATCCAATTCATTTTTGCTCTTATATAAGCGTTCCTGTACGACTAAATCTCCAGCTTCGACAATGTTAATGCCAGCGCTTAGCAATCCCTTTTCCATTTCACGGTATAAGGAGATGGGGAATAATTCCTCTCCCACAACTCCAACTGTTTTTACTGAATAAGAGAGATCCTGGATGAGCTGCGGCAATACGGATCTCATTTCATAAATATTGTGAACGTTTTTGACCCAGGAAAAACGTTTGGCAGCAAAACGATTCAAATTCCCCAAAAATGCTTGGATTTCACCTTCTAGAGGAATCAATAAAGCATGCGCCGATTCTTCGATACAATTGATGGTGCGGAAGTTTGTATAATACATGGAATAGCCAGGATGATATTCATCGCTGTATACAAAGAGAGCATCTACTCCTTTTCTTTTCATAGATTCTCTGATCTTTAATACACGTTTTTCAAATTCGGTTGAAAGTACTTGTAATTCCATGATAGTTCCTCCTATTTACGCCAGTTAATTTTGAGAATTAAAATGATCAAGCAGTGTAACCGTTTCCCGTGAACGTTCACATAAAAAATATACATCAGAGTTTCCTGTCCGTCAACCTATTTTAAATTTTTTGTTAATAAGCATTAGGGCAATTAAGGAAGGAGTTTTTTGAAACCAAGAAATGAATTCATATCTGTTAATTGTTTTGATGTAAACGATGCAAACCAAAACGTTTATGAAATTGTGAAGGTTCACGAAAAAAGCAATATCTCTGGTAATGAAATCATAAAACGAATAATTAGTTTTGGTAATATAACAAGAATTAATTTTAGTATTTTTAAAAACAGGAGCAATAAAACTAAAATTTTATACAAAAAACTGATAATAAAGAATATATCCACAGGAGTGTTGACAGGTTGGAAATGAAGGTGTTATGATTTTCGTGAACCTTACCGTGAACGTTCAAGAGGGAGTGATGGAGGTGAAACGTCGTTTAACTATTAACGACATCGCAGCAAGGGCTGGCGTTTCGAGGCAAACAATTTCTAGGGTAATGAACAATAAGGGAGATGTCAGCGAAGCGACACGCAACCAGGTTTTGCGAATAATTCAAGAGCTTGGCTATCAGCCTAGTCTCCAGGCGCGCAGTATGATCACGCGGCAAACGAATACGATAGCATTATTATTGCCAGACATAACCAATCCTTTTTTCCCTGAGATCGTTCAGGGTGTTGAGGAAACACTGAGAGATCATGGGCAGAATGTCTTCTTGTTCATGACGAACGAAGATGTAGAGCGAGAGATCACTTGCATACAGATGGCACAGCAATACAATGTGGATGGAGTGATCCTTTGCAGTCCGCGGGTGGATGATGCCAACTTAAGGAGCCTCATTCCCAATATGCCGCCGACCGTCTTCTTAAATCGCCGTCTTGATATTGAAGGCGTATATTCCGTAGTCATCGATGCGTTCCAGGGGAGCTATGACGCGACGAAATATTTAATCCAAAACGGACATAGGAACATTGGGATTGTCGTCGGACCCCCTCGTTCGCTTAGCGGAGTACAAAGGCTGGCCGGTTATAAGAAGGCCATGGCAGACCATGGTATACCATTGAAAGAAAATTTGATTAATGAGGTCCAACAGTTCGATGAGTTGGATGTATACAAGATTACCAAAAATTTTATTAAAAACCAAGCTTCGGCTATACTCACGTATAATGATCCTGTTGCAGCGAATATGGTTCAGGCCTGCCTGGATTTGAAGCTCAATGTCCCGGATGATATTTCCATTATGGGATTTGATGGGGTGAGTCTATCCAAGCAAGTGACGCCTCGATTAACTACAATGGCTGTGCCTTTGTTTGAAATAGGGGTAATGCTAGCCGATATGCTCATTAAGGTGGTAAAAGGCGAAGAACTGATCCAAAGACATGTGGACATTTACCCCGTACTTAGAGTTGCGCAGTCTACAAAAGCCATTAATAAATTAAGAACATAAATTTGTAAACGTTTAAGTTCAATTTATCGGAACTATTTGGAGAGGGGAATTTTCGATGAAAAAATGGGGTCAATTGTTTATCTCAACTACTTTGTTGCTTGCCGTTACCTTGCAGGGCTGCAGCAGCAGTTCATCCTCGCAAAAGGATGTGGGGGAAGCGGGTGAGGTCCGGAAAGTAACATTAGTCGCTGCCCATGTTGAGCCGAAAGAGGGGGCATACCAAGCCGGAATGGAGAAGTTTAAGGAAGTAGTAGAGAAAGAGAGCAACGGATCCATAGAGGTTCAAATTCATTCGAATGGTGCCCTTGGCGGCAACGATGATGAGCTTGTACAGAAAATGCAAACGGGAACGGTAGATTTGATTGCCTCCGCTCCGGGATTTTTATCTCAGTCGGTACCCGAAGTGGGCCTGTTTTCCCTTCCTTATTTATTTAAGAATCGAGAACATTGGTCAGAGACGTTAGATGGGGATGTAGGGAAGGAGATGTCCGTTTTTATCGAAGGCAAGACTGATTTCAAAGTACTTGGTTTTTGGATTCGAGGGGTCCGTAGCTATTTCGGAACAAAGCCGGTTGAAACCCCAGAAGATTTGAAAGGGATAAAAATCCGTACGCAAAGTAGTCCCGCCAACCTGGAAACATGGAAGTCCTTCGGTGCACAGCCAGCATCGGTTGCCTTCAACGAATTGTATCAAGCCATTCAAAATAAAGTAGTGGATGCCGCAGAAAACGATTTTACGAATATCTATCAAATGAAGTTTTATGAGGTTTCCCCTTTCATCTCTTTAACGGAGCATGAATTCTTGACCCCGGCGTTTCTGATGAGTCAGAAAAAATTTGATCAGTTGACGGATGAACAGAAGAAGGCAGTGGAAAAAGCTGCCATTGAAGCGACCATAGCAGAGCGAGAAATGGATCGGAAGCTGGCGGAGGAGTCTTTACAGAAGCTAAAAGAAAACGGTGCCACCATTAATGAGGTTGAAAAAGAGAAGTTTGTCCAACTTACTGAACCTGTACGCCAAAAGATTGCGAAAAATTTAGGACTCGAAGACATGGTACAGAAAATCATGCAGCATTAAACATTAATGGGGAAAGATGATGGATATTTAGGTTCCTCTAAGTAACTCTCATCTTTTCCTAATTCATTCAGGTGGTGGAGCTTATGAAAAAATGGATGGAGCGTATGGAATCTTTCCAGATCTCTGTTGCTTGCCTATTTCTAGTCACATTTGTCTTATGTGTCATTTTGCAAGTATTATCTCGGTATGTTCCCTTTATCGAGATTGACTGGACAGAGGAAGCGGCGAAGTACTCTTTCATTTGGGCGATGTTTATGGGAGCAGCGATTATGGTCCGAAGAAAAGGACATTTTGCCATGTCATTTGTTATTGATCTGTTGCCAGCCCGCCTGACTAGGGGAATTCACATTTTTAACCATGTGTTGATTTTTAGTTTTGGTCTGCTCATGGTGTACTATGGCTATTTATTGACCGTCAATTTCTGGGATTGGTCCTTGAACACCATGCCGTTTCTAAAACAAAGGTATATTTGGGCGGTAATCCCCGTTAGCGGGGCATCCATGGCTCTTTATTCGCTGGGTGCTATTTTTGAACTGGTATGTTCCTCGCAAAATGAAGCACAAGAGGAAAAAAAAGGAGTAAGCCGGGAATTGGAGGCTAGGTAACATGGCGGGAATCTTACTAACTTCAGCTTTTTTGGTTCTGCTTGTGCTGGGAACCCCAATAGCATTTACGATCGGTATCATTTCGTTCTTGGGCATTGCCATGTTGGAAACCATACCACTCATTACTGTATTTCAAAAAATGTTTAAAGGATTGGATTCCTTTGTTCTACTTGCTGTTCCCTTATTTATCTTGGCAGCAAATTTGATGAACAGCGGAAAGATATCTGAAAAACTCGTGCAATTTTCCGTTGCGTTGGTCGGGCATATCCGTGGCGGATTGGCTCATGCGAATGTGGTGGTTTCCATGTTTTTCGCTGGTTTGTCAGGTTCATCTACAGCTGATACAGCGGGCATAGGCAAAATACTCATTCCCCATATGGAAAAGGAAGGATATTCAAAAGAAACTGCGGTGGCTGTAACAGCTGCATCCTCTACCATAGGAGGCATTATTCCCCCGAGCATTGTCATGGTTATCTATGGAAGCATTGCAAGCGCTTCGATTGGAGGGTTATTTCTAGCGGGCGTAATCCCCGGTATTTTGATTGGTCTCTCTATGATGGTGATCATTTATTTTTTCTCTGTTAAGAGAAATTACCCGAAGTATGAAAGAGTCAAAGTGCTAGATATCTTGAAGATGGCTATACCGATCATCCCTCCCCTATTGACGCCCCTTATTATCATCATCGGCATATTAGGAGGAATTGTAACGCCTACGGAAGCAGCCGTTCTGGCCTGCGTCTACGCATTTATTTTGGGTAAGTTTGTTTACAAGACACTGAAATGGCGAGACTTCCCTGATATTCTTTTCGATACGCTGTCTTTGAGCTCTATCGCCTTATTTGCTTTAGCCACGGCTAGCGCTCTAGGGGAGTTAATGAGTTACTACAAGGTATCTGAATTTGTTTCTGAATTTTTCACCACTTCTTTTTCGCAACCTTGGATATTTATGCTAGCTGTTATCTTATTGTTTTTAATAGTGGGTACGTTTATGGATGCGATTCCAGCCATGATCCTGTTCGTTCCGGTGATCTTGCCGACAGCGCAATTGCTTGGAATCCATGAAATCCATTTAGGACTCGTGGTGGTCACGTGTTTAGCCATTGGCTTAGTTACACCTCCATATGGATTATGCCTGCTATTGGCTGCGTCCATTGGCAAATTATCGATTACCCGAAGTACGGTGGCTGTAATCCCTTATATTATTGGCATCCTTTCGGTCGTTCTGATGATTGCCTTTATGCCGGAAGTCGTATTTTGGTTACCTAAAATGTTGAAACCGGACTGGTTTGGCGGATAGATAAAGTATAAATTACCATAAATGAGGATCGGTGATAAAATGCAAAGATACTATAAAGCAACACAGGTGGAAGGTTATCAGGACATTATCCGTGAGGATGATCACGTACTGACATATCTCGCTTTAAGCAAGGTTTCCCTAAAGCAGGGACAATCTTGCGAGTCTCAAACAAATGGATACGAAACCGCTTTGGTCATCTTAAAGGGTAAAGCAACGGTGACCGCAGAAGGACAACAGTGGATTAATCTGGGCGGGAGAAGCAGTGTGTTTGAAGGGAAGGCGACAACCGTTTACGTACCTTGTCAATCCGCTTATCAGATTGTTGCTGAAACGGATGTCGAGATCGCGGTCTGCAAGGTGAAAGCGGAAGAAAAGTTTGCTCCATTCGTCGTCACTCCAGAAGAAGTGGTGGTTCATCAGCGTGGAAAAGCCCAATGGACTCGCGAAGTTCATGACATTATCGCAGACAACGCCGATCATCGCGTGCACCGCATGGTATTGGGAGAAACTTTTAATGCACCAGGACAGTGGTCCGGCTATCCGCCTCACAAGCATGACGGAGAGTTTGCTCCTGAGGAACCGAATTTGGAAGAAATTTATTATTATCAAGTGAACCCGGAACAAGGTTTTGGTGTCCAGCTGCACTATACGAAAGATTTATCCATAGATGAGGCGCATATCATCAGGCACGGTGACAGCTTCGCTATCGATAGGGGATATCACCCGGTTGTTTCAGCAGGCGGCTATCAAGTCTATTACTTGTGGTTCATGGCCGGAGAAACGGGAAGAAAATTGAAACCTTATGAGGACCCTGATCATAAATGGCTTAACAACGATTAATTTGAACAATAGAAAGCATAGATTTGTTTGCCAACAAGATTAGATTACGAGGTGATTTCAGTGAACGTTCATACCTATGGAAGATGGGAACGAGTATGGATGTATTGGAGAGAAACAGCGGAGTTTAAGCTGGAACCGGGTTGGTATACATGCATTGATGATGCGCCCAAGGATGTACAGGACGGGACGAGAATCATAGTAATGGGTAACGTGCGAACGGATTATGAGAGGCGGGAGGGTAAGTGGGATAAAATGCAGGAGATTACTGAAGAAGATTGCAAAATGATATATGGAGAAGGGATCTGAACATATAGGTAGGTCTCGGATTTGTTTAATATTAATGAACAGTAGCTTGATTTGAGGATAATAGCAAATTTTGGATAATCCGGACTTTGTGTATGGACGATCGGTAGACTGTCTCGCAGAAAAGGTAATCACGGCTTATGTAGCTCAAGGGACCTACGTACCGGTAGGCAGAATAGAAGATGTATACGATGATATTTTAAATTTGGGACGTATCTTTGGGGTTGAAGATCGAGGCTTGGAGCTGATCGGGTCAATGAAGCAAGAGATTGGTCAGGTACATGAGCAAATAGGGTCAGTGGAGAAGCCTCTTCGTGTATTTGCTTTTGATTCTGGAGATCAGGCCGCGTTTACAGCAGGACAATCCTTATCCTCACAATTAATCGAGTTTGCTGGAGGGAAAAACATTTTTGATGATATAGCGAAGAGCTGGGCAGAAGTAAGCTGGGAGGAAGTGGTCAACCGTGACCCTGAAGTCATCTTGATTTATGATTATGACCAGCCTTCTACGGAAGAAAAAATCCAATTTCTTAAAAACCACAGCGCGCTGCAAAATGTAACAGCCATTCAAAATGACCACTTTGTCGTACTGAAGCTTTCGGACGTGTTTGAGGGGGTTCGCAATACTAGAGCCGTTCAAACCATGGCCAAAGCTTTTATCCGGATAAATTCTAAAGTAAGTTGACACCGATAAATGGCTGGTGTAACGTAATAGACGTATCTAACTAAATATCTTCGTTAGGTGAGGCTCCTGTGCAGGAGATAGGCTACTGCCCAGAAACGTCCAAAGACGCCAATGGGTCAACAGAAACCATCGAGCTAAGGTGGTTTTTAATGTAGCTGGCTTAGTCCTATGCCGCACAGTGCTAAAGCTCTACGAATGGAGAAAATTCTTTGGCAAGTAGTCTATTTGTTATGCCCGTGAAGCATCTTCATTCGTGAAGATGCTTTTTATTATGACTTTAAGGGGGTGATAGAAATGGACGAAGATCCGGGAGGGGGCTGCCCGATGGTTAGTATTCTCTATATAAGCAAAAATAAGAAAGGACGTCCTTTCGATTCATCCCATGGATGGAATAAACAGACGAAGCAAGAGAGAAGGTGAAAAGATGGCGAAAAATCTAACTCAAACTGAAATTACCATACAGGTCATTAAATTCTTAAAGGAAGCAAGAAAATCCGAGTTGCAGACCCTTTTGGATGAACTACATCCCTATGACATGGCTCAGATCTACGAGACTCTTCCCGAGAAGCATCATCAGCGCTTCTTGTCTTATCTAGATACGGTACAGCTAGCCAACATGATTGAAGAGCTAGATCGAGATCAGCAGCATAGCGTGCTGAATAAATTAGGGGTTGAAAAATCATCAGAGGTCATGGATGAGATGGACAATGATGATCTGGTCATTCTCCTGGAAGAGTTATCTCCTGAACGAAAACAGGCTTTTTTATCAGGAATGAAACAAGAAGAATCACAGGCCGTGCAAAATCTGATGAAGTACGCCCCCGAGACGGCGGGCCGTTTGATGACTAACCGCTTTGTCTGGATTCCACATCACTATTCGGTGCGCGACGTGGTGGAAAAATTAAAGGGATTTGCGGAAATCGCGGAGACGATCAATTATTTATACGTCATCGATGATGAGAAAAAGCTAATTGGGGTGGTTTCCTACCGGGATCTGATTCTTGCTGAATCTGATGATCTCATTAATAACATCATGTTTGAACGCGTCATCTCCGTGACCGTGGATACCGATCAAGAGCAGGCCGCCCGAATCATCCAGCGTTATGATTTCTTGGCTGTTCCTGTTGTGGATCAGGATAACGTCTTGGTTGGAATTGTCACTGTGGATGACATCATTGATGTTGTGGTCCAGGAAGCTACTGAAGATATTGAAAAGTTGTCGGCATCAGGGAAAAATATTGACTTTGATACCAAGGCAACGGTAGCTGCTTATCGTCGTTTACCCTGGCTGATCTTGCTATTGTTTCTTGGTTTAGTGGCTGGAACCATTATTAGCACCTTTGAGGAGACGCTAGAAAAAGTAGTAGCCTTAGCCTTTTTTATGCCAATGATCGCTGGTATGACGGGAAATACAGGTACTCAATCGCTGGCCGTCGTGGTTAGAGGCTTGATTACAAGGGAAATCAATCGAAGAGTGGTCTATCGGCTCATCCTGAGAGAACTGACGGTGGGCATTATGATTGGAGTCACGTGCGGGGTTCTGATCTCGCTTATTGCCTTAGTCTGGCAAGGAAATGCAGTGCTTGGATTAGTTGTGGGAAGCACGCTGGTGGTTACGCTTATTATTGGAACCTTAGCAGGGACGATCATTCCCCTCATTCTTTTCCGTTTAAAGGTCGATCCTGCAGTAGCCTCAGGCCCTCTTATTACAACCTTAAATGATGTATTATCCTTATTGATTTATTTTGGAATTGCGACGGCTTTTATAACAAGATTAATGTAGAAATAACCAAGCAGAGGATGTCTAGGCGTTTCTCAAGCTTGGTTTTTTTATAATGTTGTTCTAGACAATTATGCATTTTAAGATTATAATAAAAAGCAAATGTTGCGTTTGGTAAAAACTATTTACTTAAACTAAAAGTCATGTGTGTACACAAAAGAATTTTTTTTGACCTTGATGTTGCGCGTGTGCAAAAAAATAAGTTGAAGGAAAGAAGGAGGGGCATACCGTTGATTCGTTTTTTATTAATTCTAAGTATTTTTTTGGCAGGATGTGGGGCGAAACAAGTGGCTCAAGGGAATAGCCAAGAATCTGAGTGGGTGGAAGCTTCGGAAGGCATTACGGTCGCGACCAGCTTCTCGGTTTTAGGGGACATTATCTCCCAAGTTGTTGGGGAGCGCGGTAGTGTTGAGTATATTGTGCCGATTGGTGAAGACCCTCATGATTATGAGCCGATCCCTAGTAACTTTAAAAAGGTGAGTGATGCCGATGTGTTTTTTGTCAATGGGTTTGAACTCGAAGGCTGGTTAGAGAAAATCATGTCTAATGTATCGGATACGGAAATCGTGGCGGTATCGGAGGGCATTCAGCCTATTGTATTAAATGATGGGAAAGAAGACCCTCATGCATGGCTCAGTCCGAAACATGTCATCACGTACGTAGAGAATGTAACCAAAGAACTGGCCAAGAAAGACCCAGAAGGCAAGAAAATCTACCAGGCTAACGCACAGGCATATATCGCCGAATTAAAAGCACTCGATCAATGGATTGAAGAGCAGATTCAAACCATCCCAGAACAGCATCGGGTAATCGCCCTAAGTGAGAATGCCTTTAAGTACTTCGGCCAGGATTATGGGGTCCAGACGGAGGGGATTTGGGAGATAAACTCACATCAGGAAGGGACGCCTCAGCAATTTGCTCGTTTAGCTGAACTAGTCAAGGAAAGAGGAGTACCAGCCTTGTTTGTTGAGACTACCGTAGACCGTAGGTATATGGAAACTGTCTCAAAGGAAACGGGAGTACCCATCGTTGGAGAAGTATTTACTGACGCAGTGGGACCAAAGGGCAGCGGAGCGGAAACGTACATCGATATGATTAAGCATAACGTGGGAGTGTTTATCAAAGGGTTGGGACAATAGCTAAGAGTCATAGGAAGAGGAGGCTATTATGAGTGAAGTAGCGAAAGTAGAGGTCAAGGATTTATCGGTTTCTTACTATGGGAATCGAGTACTTGAAAATATCACGTTTTCTATTTCAGCTGGACAGTTGATGGGTGTAATTGGCCCTAATGGAGCCGGGAAGTCCACGCTTATGAAGGCTGTTTTGGGACTGCTACCCGTTGATCATGGGTCGATTCAAGTGTTTGGCCAACCTGTTCCTCAAGTCCGAAAGCGCATGGCCTATGTTCCACAACGGAATCAAGTGGATTTGGATTTTCCAGTATTAGTGGAAGATGTCGTAGTAATGGGGAGATTTCCTCACTTGAAATGGTGGAGTCGTCCAGGTAAAAAAGACCGAGAAGTTGCAGCGCAGTGCTTGGAGCAAGTAGGGATGATGGATTTTAGCAAGAGGCAAATTGGAGAATTGTCCGGAGGTCAGCAGCAGCGTGTGTTTCTTGCTCGAGCGTTGGCACAGGAAGCAGATCTGATCATCCTCGATGAGCCTTTTGTCGGGATTGACGTTACTTCCGAGCAAATTATTATTGATATCTTGCGGAGGTTGAGGAACGGTGGAAGTACTCTGTTTGTCGTTCACCACGATCTGAGTAAGGCAGAATCTTATTTTGACAGCATACTCTTGCTCAATCGCAGGTTAGTGGCATCAGGGCCTGCCGCTTGTGTGTTTAACATTGAAAATTTGCAGGAAGCCTATCAAGGAAAGGCAGCCATTTTCTCGAGAGAAGAAGGAATGGTGATGGTAGGGACATGAGTAATCTACTTTCTTTTATCGATGCCATAAGTAAGTATCAATATCTGCAGAATGCCATGCTCGCAGGGGTTCTTGTAGGAATCATTTGTGGTGTTGTCGGTTGTTTTATCATCTTGAGAGGAATGGCGCTGATGGGAGATGCTATCTCTCATGCGGTTCTGCCAGGGGTGGTCATCGCCTATATGGTTGGAGCCAGTTTCTTTGTGGGGGCTGTGATTACGGGGGTTCTCACGGCTTTGGCTATTGGTTATGTTTCGCAAAATAGCAGGATTAAGCACGACTCATCCATTGGAATTATGTTTACCGCAGCTTTTGCACTGGGCATTGTATTGATTACACTGCGCCGAGGGACGGGGGTGGATTTATGGAATATCCTATTTGGGAATGTTCTGGCTGTCTCTACAACCGACTTATGGATGACCATCGGAATTGGCGTTGTGGTGTTGGTCGGTATTTTTGTGTTTTACAAGCAGCTTCTGCTCAGTACATTTGACCCGGTGATGGCTACAGCGATTGGTCTCCCGACCAAATTAATTCATTACGTCCTGATGCTTGTCTTATCTCTCGTAACGGTAGCTTCTTTAAAATCTGTTGGAATCATATTGGTCGTCGCGATGCTAATCACTCCGGGGTCAACGGCGTATTTGCTCACGGATCGCCTTCCTGTCATGATCGGATTATCGGCTTTATTCGGAGCGATTTCCGCGATTGTTGGCGTTTATTTTTCCTTTATCTATGATGTCGCTACGGGAGCCTCGATTGTATTGGCAGCATCTGTCTTATTTATGCTGGCTTTTTGGTTTTCTCCTAAGCAGGGTGTATTTACTAGGTGGTTAAGGACGTGAGATTTGGGTAGGAAGGTCGTTTTTAGAAACGGCCTTTTCTTGACTTTTCATTCCCCTATTTTTGTGCTATTATTTCGTACAGAAAACATTGTTCCGACAACTATATTCAAAACTGGATCCAGTATTGGCTGGGTACCCTTATAGAAAGGAAGATAGAAGTGCCTTTCCTTCGCTTTAACGGTTTTACGGAAGAGGATCTAACTCCATTAATTCCAAGGATTACTCGAGATTTTGCTATAACAGCAGAAGTTGATGAAGATAGAGTAAAGGTAGAGCTTCATCTGACCAAGCGCTTGACCGATAGTCCACGCTCTCTTGAAATCCTTATGTTTCAAAGGGGTCAGGACAAACATGATCGCATAGCGGCTGTGCTTCATGAAATTTTAGAAAGTGGTGGTTATGAGGATACTCATATCTTCTACGTCATTTTGTCACCGCAATTATATTATAAGAACGGAAAGTCACTGTGTGGATATGTCATTCGCTAATATTTCGCATAAGAAATATCTTGTGATTCTACGTAATGGGAAAGGGGATTGGCGTGAGCAAAGCTACTATTTTGCGGGAACTGTTAAAAAAGTTGAACAAATCATTCGGACTGGCCATTGCGAATGAGTTATCCGAGTACGGGATCACTCTTCCTCAGTTGCTCGTTTTACGAAGAATTTCAGACGGGCCTAAAACGATTGGAGACATCAGTAAGTCTATCAGTCTATCCTATAGTACGGTTTCGGGCATCATTGACCGCCTCGAAAGAGAAAATCTGGTTAAACGAATACGAGATAAAGATGATCGTCGAGTCGTTTGGATCCAGAAAACAGAAAAAGTGGAAGAAATCAAAAGAAAGGCTCCCGTTTTTCAAGAAAGTTATTATGCCAGCTTATTCGAAGGTCTGACTGAGGAAGAAATGGATCAAATTATTCAGTCGCTAGAATTACTTACAAAGATACTAGAGAAGAAGGTTGAGGAGAAAGCATGAAAAGAAAGCTTACGCTCGGGCCATTGCAGATTCCTTTACCTTTTCACTGTGCCATTATTTCTCACCATTCCGCTCCTTTTCTTTTTTATAAGGAGGAAAAAGCGGGAGGAAACAACTCCAGTATAGTTAGTAGCTTTAAACCAACCAGAAATGCTACCTCTAATGAGGAGAGAACATTTCTGGTTTTTCTATGTTACAATAAAGCATTAGCAATTTTGACTGGGGGTCACGCAGTAGAGCTATGAACCATTCAAAAGTAGAGTTAACCATTTTAAGTGGATTCTTAGGGAGCGGAAAGAGTACTTTATTAGCAAGGCTGCTGGAAGGGGACCATGCATCTGGGAAAAAAGTAGGCGTGATTATGAATGAATTAGGGGAAATCAGCATTGACTCCTCCTTTGTCCCGGAGGGTACCCCTTTAAAAGAGCTGTTAAACGGATGTATCTGCTGCAGCATTCAAGGGGAGCTTTCGCTTCAGCTTGCCCAGATGCTCTCAGAGTATGAGCTCGATGTCATTTATATCGAGGCTACGGGAGCAGCCCACCCGATAGAGATCGTAGATGCTTGTACGCATCCTTCGCTAGCTTATCGCACCAACATTCATGCTGTGGTATCTGTTGTGGATGCCAAGCAATGGGAAGAACGAAATCAGTTAAAACCAAAAGTGAGAAAGTTAATTGAAGAGCAAGTAAAGTACGCGGATGTGGTCCTGCTAAATAAGATCGATAAAATAGAGCCAGATGCTCTAGAGCCTCTTAAGGTAGAGGTGAGGGAATGGAACTCAAAGGCTCGAATCTTTGAAACTTCTTTTTCTCAGATCGATCCCTCTCTCTTAAAGGGTGTGCATATCTTCGAGGAACGGGATCCGCACACGCCAACCCATGCTCATCATCATCTTCACCTGCGAACCTTTTCGCAGAAGCTGGAGGGTCCGTTGGATCGGATGCGCTTTGAGAAGTGGATCAAGAAGCTTCCTGGCCCGATTTATCGAGGGAAAGGATTTGTCCAGGTCTCAGACTCGGCGGAATTATACTTGTTTCAGTTCGCATATGGGGAAATCATGCTGACGCCTCTTCGTCCAGAGAGGCCGATTCAACCTATGCTCGTTATCATCGGGGAAGAACTGGATCATAAACGGATGGAAGAAGAATTGAGAGAGCTGCAGTCTTTGTCTTCTATTGATAAGTATAAATATTAAACTTAGAGGCCTATCCTAGGTCTCTTTTTTTTTTCTAACCAGAATAATTCCTATTTTTAGTCAAGATACCGGACTTGTCCGCATATAGTGAAGGGTATATGGGATCAAACTGGTGGAGGAATATAAATGATTGGGACGATTCGCTCTCTATTCGTAGAACTTACTGGTGTTGTACTGCTTGCAGCTGTCATGTTCATGTTATTGTCCGGAGGTAATCTTTTGGGCAACGCTGACGAAAGCCACTCGGTAATACCGTCTTCTTTACTCAGCATGAATACCATTTTCTTAAGTATATTAATTGAAGCCATGCCTTTTGTATTAATAGGAGTCCTCATCGCAGGGATGATTCAAATCTTTGTAACGGAGGATCATATCCGCCGATGGATGCCGAAGAATCGTTTGATGGCGGTTTTGATGAGCTGTGTGCTAGGTGGTTTTTTTCCCGCATGTGAATGCGGAATTGTTCCTATTGTCAGGAGACTGATTGCCAAAGGGGTTCCTGTCTATGCAGGAGTCGGGTTTCTTTTAACTGGTCCAATCATTAACCCAATCGTCATTCTTTCTACTTATATGGCTTTTGGAAATGACGCGAATATGGCAGGCCTTCGGATGTTGCTAGGTTTTGGCGTAGCTATTGTGGTGGCCTTGATCATCAGTTTGATGTTTAGGGGAAACCAATTGAAGAAGTCTTTCCCAACCGAGTCCTCTCCATCCTGTGGAGTCAAGCTTCCCTTTTCAGAGCGAGTGGAACAGATGTTAAGACACTCCATTGATGAGTTTTTTGACATGAGTAAGTATCTCATTCTAGGAGCGTTTTTAGCCGCCTTTGTCCAGACCTATGTGTCCTCGGTTTGGTTGATGAAGCTTGGGGAGGGATTGGTTCTGTCTACGCTCATCATGATGGGGCTAGCCTTTTTGCTTTCGTTGTGTTCTGAAGCAGATGCTTTTATTGCGGCTTCATTTCGGAATCTATTTACACCTTCAGCCCTTCTCGGCTTCTTGGTGTATGGGCCTATGCTGGATTTGAAAAACACAATCATGATGCTTGCCGTGTTCAGAACAAGGTTTGTTTTGGTATTATGCGTGCTAATTACGATAGTAGTCTTTGGAGCCATAATGTTGATTCAACCTTGGGAGTAACATGGATCGGACATACCGTTCGTTAAATGGGTGATAATTTGGCAAAGGAGTGGACATTGGTTCCGTTATTCCGTTAACATCTTGCTAGTTTTGGGGCGCAATGGGTAAATAAGGAACCCTATGTTCGATAAGAACATTAAATCAGTGTTTTTCAAACAAATAACGTACTCTATGTCCTTTTGCTATGAAAGGAGGAAGGTGTGGAATCATGCTACCATTTTCGCAACAAGTCCTTCGGGCATTTATTTTACTAGGCTTTTCTAGCTTCTTGTTTATGCTGCACCATACAGGAGAAATGGGTAAATATATCAACATGAAGTACGCAGGCTTGAGTAAGATTGCCTCTCTTATTTTCTTACTTTTATTTTTTATCCAGATCAAGAATCTTTGGTTCTCAGAAGGATCTGCACAAGAGCATGAGTGTCATGACGGCTGCGACCATGATCATGGCTTTACCCCACGATGGAGTCTGAAGACGACCGTTAGCTACCTGATCATTCTAGTTCCGTTAGCGACAGGCTTTTTGCTCCCTGCGAAAACGTTAGATGCAGCGATCGCGCAAAAAAAGGGGGTCCTCGTAAGCATTCCGGCTCCACCTCCTACCTCTGCACCTAAAAACACATCTTCAGAAGGTCACTTTGAACCGTTAACCCTTGATTCTTCGAATGCTGTAAATACCTACGGCAATGATCTATATGAGCAGGCATTGAAAGAGGTATTAGATATGCCTACGATTAGGCTAGAGGGCAAAACGTTTGCCCCCTATGCCGATGCAATATTTTTACATCCCGATCAATTGATTGGCAAACCAATTGAATTGACAGGTTTTGTGTATAAGGAAGAACAAATGAAAGAAGATGAACTCGTGCTGGCCAGGTTCTTGATTACGCATTGTATAGCAGATGCGAGTGTTATTGGTTTTTTAGCTCAGATGGAGGATGCTGCCATTTTGCCTCAAGATGCTTGGATTGAGGTCAAAGGGGTACTAGATATAGCGACCTATGGTGATTTTGAAATGCCTAGGATTAAAGTAGAGAGCTGGAAAACCGTTGAACGGCCGGAGGATCCGTATGTTTATCCGTAAGCATCCTGAGAAGGGTGCTTTTTTCTATATTGACAGCATATTGGAAGCATTGTACAATACAAATCGTAATCATTACAATATAAATGTGTGGTAAGAAGAGTGTGACAGGAGATGAAAACTTAAATAACAGCCCATAATCGACAATTTCCTACGTTGCTCTTCTGTACTAAAACAAAGGACTTACTACGATTTACATAATTTTCACTTTACTGAGAGGCGGTTTATAAATGAGATCTTTTAAATTTTTTGGTCCCCTTATGCTGAGTGCAGCCCTTTTGTTAACAGGGTGTGGAGCACAAGATCAAGGAGCAGCAGAAAAGACCGAAGCTACGGCAAGTCAAAAGGAAGACGTCAAGAAAGTAACGATGATTTATAACTTCAAGACAGGCAGCATGGATCCGCACAACGGTGCGGTTCCTCTTCGAGCAGGGGTGGTCGAGACCTTGGTCCGTATGGAAAACCTTGAGCTTAAACCATGGCTGGCCACGAAATGGGAATCGAAAGATGAGCACACTTGGGTGTTTACGATTCGTGAAGGAGTCACTTTTCACGATGGAAAAAGCTTAGATGCGGCAGCGGTTAAGGCCTCGTTTGAACGTGCGCTAGCGGTCAACCCTAAGAACGTGGGAGCCTTGAAGATCGCTTCCATGGAGGCGAATGGCCAAGAATTGACCATCGTCACAAGTGAGCCGAATCCTGCTTTACCTTCGGATCTAGTCAATCCGCAAGCGGCTATTGTCAATGCCGAGGCGGAAGCAACGATGGGAAGCGAGAAATTTAACACAGCTCCTGTGGGAACAGGTCCTTTCAAAGTAAAGCAGTTTACTCCTGATATTGAGGTTGTTGTAGAACGTTATGACGAGTATTGGGACGGGCAACCGAAATTAAATGAGCTCACCTTCAAGTTTAATGAGGATGCAAATGTTAGAGCACTGGCTCTTCAATCAAGAGAAGCGGATATCGTCTATCAGGTTCCAGCTGAAACCATTGATGTGATCCAAAAGGTTAACGATCTCCGTGTTGAGTCCTTGGCGGGCTTACGCGTTCATTTTCTGTTATACAATCAACAGAAGCCGTGGATTCAAGATGTAAGGGTGAGAAAGGCGATGGATCTGCTTCTCAACCGAGAAAGTATTGCCAATGATATTATGCTAGGAAACGCAACACCGGCGAATGGTCCTTTTAACACAGCTCTTCCTTTTGGAAGCAAGGAGCCCGCTACTTCCTTAGATATTGAGGGCGCAAAGAAACTGCTGGAAGAAGCCGGATTCGAAGCGGGCGCTAATGGATTGCTAGCAAAAGATGGGCAGCCACTAAAGCTAGAGTTATTGACCTACCAAGGAAGACCAGAACTTCCTCTGATGGCTCAATTGTTGCAATCTGACGCATCAAAGGCTGGGGTCACGATTGATATCAAAACCGTAGAAAACATAGATACGTATTTGCGTGAAAATAAAGATTGGGACTTGGCTACGTATAGTGTCCTTAGTGCTCCTCGAGGAGATGGAGGATTTTTCTTGAATTCTGCGTTTCTGCCTGGCGGATCTCTTAATGCTGCTGATGTTAATATTGCAAGTTTAAATTCATTGGTGGAAAAGCTTAACGGAACAGTTGAGTTACAAGAGCGATTACAGCTGACGCAAGAGGCTGTTGGGATAATCAAAGAAGAAGTTCCTCATTCCTATGCTGTCTATCCGAACATTATCGTGGGGATGAATGAACGAATTGTCGACTGGTCCCCGGGTGCAGAAGAGTATTATATGGTAACTCATAAAATGGATGTGAAATAATCGTGTTACACTTGATCAAGGCCCGTCTGGTTCAGCTCGTATTCGTTTTGTTTCTGTTATCTATATTAACCTTTACGCTTATGAAGCTTGCTCCGGGCGATCCGGTCCTGCTCCTGTTGGGGGCTGATGAGTTGGTTGTAACGCAAGATAATGAAGCTGCGCTCCGCAAGGAGCTCGGCTTCGATTTACCTATTCTCGTGCAATATGGTCAATGGATGATGAACTTGCTGCAGCTGGATCTAGGGATTTCCTATATCAAGGGGAAGCCCGTCTTGGATGAATTGATAGCGAGGCTCCCCACCACGATGGAGCTAACGGTTGGAGGACTCATAGTCATGATCATGATATCGTTGCCGCTGGGATTTTTGGCTGCAAAGTATCCAGGACGCTGGCCTGACCATGTCAGTCGATTGCTCGCTCTTATAGGGGCATCCATTCCTAGCTTTTGGATGGGTCTGTTGCTTATTTACGCTTTTGCATTCAAGCTTCAATGGTTGCCTTCCATGGGAAAAGGAAGCTGGAATCATATGGTGTTGCCTTCTTTAACTCTAGGCTTGGCCATGGCGGCGGTGTACGCCCGATTGCTTCGTGCAGGGTTGTTGGATAGCTTATCTCAAGAATATATACGGGCAGCAAGAGCAAGAGGAATCGCCGAGTGGCGAGTGATGCTCAAACACGCATTTCGCGCTGCGCTGATGCCAGTGGTTAGTGTTTTTGGCATGAGTATTGGAAGTCTGCTCGCGGGTACGGTTGTTGTGGAAACTTTATTTTCCTTACCCGGTCTAGGCAGTATGGGGGTTCAGGCCATTTTTCAGAGGGACTATCCTGTAATTCAAGGCTATGTTCTGTTCACGGGCGTTTGCGTGGTCTTGATCAATTTATTAGTTGATCTAAGCTACGGCTGGCTTGACCCTCGAATCCGTCAAGGCAAGGGGGATCTATCATGAACCTGGAAGCAGTGAATCGTAGTTACTCCGTTCGTGCTCGTCGCAATCATTGGAAAGTCTTGCTTCAATTCCGGACCATGGGAATCGGAATTGTCCTGATGTCCGTGATTCTCCTCCTGACATTCATCGGTCCCTTTATTGTCCCTAATGATCCCTTAACCGTCGTCATGTCCGAAAGGCTTCAATCACCAAGCTGGCAGTATCCGTTAGGGACCGATCATATGGGAAGATGCATATTTTCCAGGTTGATGGCCGGTGCGCAAATTACTTTAGGAGTCTCTTTTCTTGTTATTCTAACTGTCGTCATCATTGGGATTCCTTTGGGATTAATCTCCGGGTACGTTGGCGGTCGGTTGGATGCCGCCCTTATGCGGTTCGTAGATGGGCTAGCTGCATTACCGGAGTTTATTTGGGTGATTGCTGTTTCCGGCTTCCTGGGTCCGAGCCTTACGAATATGATCGTTTCCATTGTAATGATTAAGTGGATTGGCTATGCGAGAATGGTACGTGGCATTGTCTTATCGGAACGGGAAAAAGAGTATGTATTAGCAGCAACCGTGGCTGGTACCGGAACGTGGAAGATTCTCTGGCGGCATTTGCTTCCGCAAGTCCTCTCACCTGTCGTGATTCTAGCAGCATTAGATATCGGAAAGATTATTCTCATCATTTCTTCTTTATCCTATCTAGGGTTAGGTGCACAGCCGCCGACACCGGAATGGGGAGCCATGTTAAACGATGGGCGTCCTTACTTTCAAACCATTCCTGAGCTGATGATTTATCCGGGAGTAGCGATTATGCTTGTTGTCATTTCTTGTAACTTGATTGGCGATGGGTTGCGCGATTATTTGGATGTACGAAGCAGATAAGGCCATATCCTTGGGAGGAAAAAGATGACACAAATTCTATCGATCGGAGCTCCGATTCTCGAATTAAAGGATTTAAGCATTTGCCTGCATCACGGCAAGCAGCATCACATCCTTGTTCATGACCTCAATCTTACGCTTCGGCCTGGGGAAACCTTAGCTCTCGTAGGAGAAAGCGGCAGTGGCAAAAGTCTTACGGCCAACGCCGTACTAGGCTTGTTAGGAAACTCTCTTCAAATTAGTGGGGGACAGATTTTGGTATGCGGCGAAGATATTGTCCCCTGGTCGGATACGAAGAGAAGAAAGCTGAGAGGCACGGGAATCGGTCTCGTATTTCAAGATTATCAAGGGAGCTTTACCCCCTTTATTAAAATAGGTAAGCAGTTTGTAGAGACGTTGCGTTCGCATAACAGCCTGTCTGTACAAGTGGCAAAGTCCCAAGCGATGGATTGGCTTGGCAGAGTAGGGCTTCCCGCAGAAAGGGTATTCAACAGCTATCCCTTTCAATTGAGCGGGGGCCAGCGCCAAAGAGCGGCAATCGCCGCGGCTCTCATGCTGAAGCCTTCCTTGTTAATTGCAGATGAACCCACAACGGCACTGGATGTATTGACGAGTGAGACCGTGTTAGATCTATTAGATGAATTGCAAATTCAAACCGGCTGCGCGATCCTTATGATTTCCCACGACTTGCGTCAGGTCTTGAAGAGAGCCGATACGATCGCCGTGATGAAGGAAGGAAGAATCGTCGAATCAGGGGCAGCAGAGGTGATCCGAACTCGACCCACTCATGCCTATACGAAAATGCTCTTAAAATCGAGGCCTCTTTTGACAGAGATCCATGCGGAATTGCTAGCAGAGGAACAAGCCTTAGTGGGAACGGGGGATCGGCTGGCGTGAGACAACTAGTAAACGCAGAGAAGCTATGTAAAACCTATCATAGATCAGGTACAGCAGTGGAGGCACTTCAGGAGGTCTCTCTTCATATCGAAGTAGGGGAATGCTTAGGGGTGGTCGGCGAGAGCGGGAGCGGAAAGAGTACGCTTGGGAGGATTTTGCTCGCTTTAGAAAAGCCAGACCGCGGGGATGTTCGGCTTCTGGACAATTCCATCATCGGTCTAAAAGGCAAAGCTTTGCGCGAGATTCGAAAGCATATTCAAGTCGTATTCCAAGACCCTACTTCCTCGTTAAACCAGCGCCTCCCGATCTGGCTTTCCGTGATCGAAGCGCTAGATAATTTCCCTGAAGTTACCCCTCCTTTTTTAGAAGATGTGCGGCATTCCAGAAGAGATACGGCTGCTAAGTTGCTAGAAATGGTCGGTCTCAAGGCTGAGCACCTCGATCGGTATCCCCATGAACTGAGTGGGGGACAGCGCCAGCGCGTAGCGATTGCACGCGGGATCAGTTTAATGCCTAAGCTGTTAATTTGCGACGAACCGACATCAAGCCTAGATGTTACGGTGCAGGCCCAAATTCTACAGTTATTAAAGAGGATGAAGACGGAGCTAGGTATGGCTTGTCTGTTTATTTCTCATGACATCGCGGCGGTAAGGCTCATGAGCGATCGAATTATCGTGATGAAAGAAGGCCGGATTGTGGATCAGTTTCCCAGCCGGGACATCATGAATGAAGAACGCCATGAATATACGCGTAGGCTCATTGCTGTAGTGAGTTGACTGCAGAGCGTATAAGTAATGAATAATTAAGAACGATTACGGTATACTATTTACAGCTAAAGGATGGCAGCTATGCCATCCTTACACTCAGCTTAAACGGAGTGAATTGTCACAAGTTCAACAGGTCCGTGATCGTCGCAATGATCGCCATGAACGTGGTGTAGACGTCCATTCACTAAATAGTCCATATGATCGCCGTGCGGAACCATCTCGTGTCCGCATTCCTTGTCGTGGGTGCAGCCGCAATTCATGGGTTTACACTCTGCAGGATTTACAGCGGAAACAGGAATCGTGCATTCATCCCAATGTCCTTCATGCTCGTGATGCAAGTGTCCGTTGTGGACATAGTCAATATGGTCATCATGGCGAATCTTCGTATGGCCGCAAGCGATGGAATGTTTATGGTCATGTCCCTCATGTGTGTGATGATGCTCCATTTATTTCACCCCCCAACAATGCATAGTATTTCTGAAGGTTCTACTATCTATACCCGTACGAAATTTGCTTCAACTATGGTGAAAATAAACAATAAAAAATGAAGTAAAACGCATCAGTAGAGCAAGAGGAACTTTTTTAGGATTTGCGGACGGGAAACCTCTACCTCTTCATAAGAACAGATGTTCTTTGATAACGAGTCATAATGGGTTGGTCTTGAGGAAAACAGTCTGACCGTAAAATGATTCACGTTCCTCTTTTTTGACTATAATCAAGAACGAGAAGGGGACATCCCCAAATAATGTAAGAAAACAGAGTGAAAATGTGATAATAATTATCATTTTTGGTTAATAATATAAAGGACAACAGTTAACGTTGTTCAAGGGTTTTACAATCGGTAACTGCAGGGTTCGCCTTGCATTTAACATCTTGTGCAATGATATCACCTCCAATGATATGGCTTGGACATTATTATCGATTGTAAAGTCGATTAGAGGG
Source organism: Ammoniphilus sp. YIM 78166 (assembly GCF_004522215.1). GTDB lineage: Bacteria > Bacillota > Bacilli > Aneurinibacillales > RAOX-1 > YIM-78166. The sequence continues at coordinate 364,242 of NZ_SDLR01000001.1, forward strand.
TGTCCCTAAAGGTCGGTAAAACCGACCCCTAGGGACTGCCCTCTTTCTTTTTCACTCCATTTATTGGATATTATTGTTTGGGTTTAGGAGTATTAGCCTCACTAAAGCCTAAAGCTTGGTTGTATAACTGGGCAAGTAGGAAGATTTCACGTCTCTTTGTGGCTTTGACTAGAAAACTAGAATAGATATAGAAGTAAAGAAGAGATGGAGAAAGGAGGTGATTCATGTGGCGAAATACACTTGGGTTGACAAGGATACGTGTATTGCATGCGGCGCTTGTGGAGCTACCGCTCCTGACATCTACGATTATGATGATGAAGGTCTCGCGTATGTAACTCTAGATGATAATCATGGGATTGCAGAAGTGCCGGAGATCCTGTGGGATGACATGAATGATGCGGCAGAGGGTTGTCCAACGGATTCGATTAAGATACAAGATCAGCCTTTCAATAAGTAAAGGAGCAGTAAAAGTGGGTGCAGTTATCCTTGGTTCTTTAAGGATAGCTGCTTTTTTTGCTAAGGACATTTGTTCAACTCCCCCTCTCCCTTTATAATGGTTGTACGCAAATTAATCAAAGAGCAGGAGTAATGAAATGAACAACAACAATCTAACTGCGAAAGCGATTCGCACCGAGAAGGAGTTGAGGGAGTTCGTAGGTACTCCCCATGAAGCAGTGATCAGAAAAACCATTTCCATTATCGATGAACATTGCCAAACCTTTCTATCCATGTCTCCCCTTTTATTCTTGTCAACGAGTGATGCCGAGGGCAGATGTGATGTATCTCCTAGAGGGGATCATTCAGGATTTGTGCATGTCCTCGATGAGAAGCATTTGGTGATCCCTGATAAGCCTGGAAATCGTAGAGCCGATTCGATGTTAAACATCCTTTCCAATCCACAGGTAGGTCTTCTATTCCTTATTCCAGGAATGGAATGGGTGTTGCGAATTAATGGAAGCGCATCTGTCATGCGAACCGCGGACGTTCTGGCAACCGCTCCCGCCGATAAAGAGCTGCCTGCACTCAGTATCGTCGTAGAAGTAGAGGAATGCTTCATCCACTGCCCTCGGGCACTGAATAAAGCCCAGATCTGGAAAGCGGAGAGCTGGCCACAAGCTAAAGACCTGCCTTCTCCTGAGGAAATTTTCCATGGTCACTTAAAGCTGAATGGCATGACGCTAAAGGAGTAGGGATGAGAGCGATCGATATTCAAGCAGTCATTGACAAAGTGCCGGATTATCAAGCTTTTTTGACCTTGGATGAATTAGACGAGAGTACGAAAAAGCTGGCGTGGGAGTATCCTGATGTGGTTACGGTATTCGAAGCAGGACGATCACGCCAAGGACATCCCATACTCGGCTTGAAAATAGGAGAGGGCCGAAAAAATGCCCTCTGTTTTGCCTGTCCACACCCAAATGAGCCTATCGGTGCAATGACGATGGAGTTTTTGTCGCGGGCTCTGGCAGAAGATGAGGACTTGCGAAAGAGCTTAGATTTGACTTGGTATATCATCAAGTCTATCGACCCTGATGGCGTACGGTTAAATGAGAAATGGTTCAAGGGCCCGTATTCAATCACTGACTATACCAAGCATTTTTTTCGTCCCGCAGGCTATGAACAGGTGGAGTGGACCTTTCCTATAGACTATAAGGAGCTGGGCTTTCAGACTCCGCTTCCTGAAACGCAAGCCTTGATGAAGATCATCGATGAAATCAAGCCAGTGTTTATGTATTCCTTGCATAATACAGGATTTGGTGGAGCCTATTGGTATCTTTCTCATGATCTTCCTGAATTGTATGAGCCGTTAAAACAATCAGCGCTCAAGCAAGGTGTAGCACTAAGCTTAGGAGAGCCAGAGGCTCCCTATGTAACGGAATTTTCACCTGCTATCTATCAAACCTTGAGCGTGACCAAGTATTACGATTATCTGGAAGAGCTCTTGGGGTCTGCCCCGAATATCCATTTTGGCGCAAGCAGCGGAGACTATGTGCAGCGGATAGCAGATTGTGTCACTCTCGTGACGGAGCTGCCCTATTTTATGGATCCTCGTGTTCAGGATCAGAGTGAAGGGGAGATCTCACGTAAAGAGGCCCTCCTAAAAAATGTGGAGATAGGGGAGAGGTATTATTCTAAGCTCGAGAGTCTACTAGGTGGTGTTCGAGTCCTTATCCGTGTTGAGAATCCTTTTGTAAAGCTCGTCGAGGAAATTTTGTCGGTAAAGGACGAAATACTGGAATCCAAAAAAAACTGGGCTATTAGTCAGCCTCAATTTGAAGAGAAAGCTACCGTGTCCCAAATCTTTGATAATCTATATGCTTCAAAATTCTTCAACGGCTTACTAGTAGGTCTTTTACTGCGGGCGTGCGAGTATGAGGTGGGACGACTGCAGAGCGAAGCCTCACAAGATACTATTGCAATAGCTCGACTTCAAGAGACCTGGGAAAAAGCTGAACGCTGGTTACGTAATCATTGCGAAGAGATGGAACAAGTGTTGGATTACTCGGTGGTTCCCATTAAACAGCTGGTGCGCATTCAAGCGGAGTGTGGACTTTTGGTAGCCAGTTATGTCAGCAAGAAGTCTTGAAGTCCAATTATTTTCGTGTATACTGAATGATGTTGTAACAAGGCGATGAAACGAGGTGTGTTATTTTGCATCATATGGCGACCCAATCCCTATCGATCGGATACGGGAATGGAGATATTGTGACGGACTTAACCTTGGAAATACCGAAAGGTAAAATCACTTCCTTGATTGGGGCTAACGGCTGCGGCAAATCTACGATTCTCAAGACTCTTGCCCGCATTCAGAAGCCTTCCAACGGAATGATCTACCTAGATGGCAAAGCAATTAGCCAGCTGACAACAAAAGAAGTAGCCAAGCAAATGGCCATTCTGCCCCAATCTCCGGAAGCGCCGGTGGGATTGACGGTTTATGAGCTGGTCTCTTATGGCCGGTTCCCTCACCAGAAGGGACTAGGAAGAATGACCCCCCATGATCGAGAAATGGTGGAATGGGCATTGAAGGTCACAGGCATGTCCCCTTATTTCGGCAGATATGTCGATGAACTATCGGGAGGCCAGCGCCAGCGGGTATGGATTGCCATGGCTCTAGCCCAAGAAACCGACCTGGTTCTGCTTGATGAACCGACAACCTATCTGGATATGGCTCATCAGTTAGAAGTCTTGGAACTATTAAAGAAACTCAATGAGGAAGAAAATCGCACCATTGTAATGGTCCTTCATGATATTAACCAAGCCGTCCGGTTTTCTGATTATATATGCGCCTTGAAAAATGGGGCTATCGTGCACTTCGGATTAGCAGAAGAGTTGATGACGAAGGAAGTGTTAAGGGCTGTCTATCATATTGATGCGACGATTGGGGTGGATCCGAAAACGAATAAGCCGATCTGCATCACCTATGATTTGTTCACCGAATGAGTAAAGGTGGTTGTTTTGGTAAAAACTTTATTGTAAAATCAAATAATGATAATGATAATCATTTGATTGATGCGGAAGAAGGAGGAAATACCGATGAACCACATCCGAGGGAAGCTCACCATAGCTGGATTCATTCTGTCCCTACTGCTGATGGTTACCGCGTGTGGAAATAATGCCAGTGAAGCGCCAGCAGCGGAAAATCCAACGGAGCCAGAAACCGTTATGTTTCAAGCCGATAATGGAGAGATCGAAGTTCCCAGAAACCCCGGGCGAGTCATTGTATTAGCGGACTCTTATGTTGGATACTTGCTTCAGTTAGGCATTAAACCCATTGCCGTTCCCCAATTGGCGATGGACAATCCTTATTTTGAGGGGATGCTAGATGGGGTGGAGGTTATTGCTAGCGATGCGGTTGAAAAGATTATGCAGCTTGAACCTGACCTGATCATTACCTTGGCAACAGACGAAAATCTCAACCAGCTTTCCAAGATCGCGCCAACGGTGGCCTATGAGTGGGGGAAAAAGGATTACCTCGAATTAGTCACAGATATCGGAAAGCTTGTCAATAAAGAAACGGAGGCCAACAAATGGCTGACGGCATGGAATCAAAAAGTAGAAGAGAGTAAAGGAAAAGTTCAAGAAGCCATCGGGGATCAGACGGTATCCATTATGGAAACCTTCTCGAAGGGAGTCTACGTATTCGGTGCTAACTTTGCTCGCGGCGGGGAAGTGATATATGATGCCCTAAAGCTAAAGGCCCCTGAAAAAGTCCAAAAGGATGTCATCGAGCAATCAGGATTTGCTGAAGTTTCACTAGAGGCCATTCCTGATTACGCGGGCGATCATATCTTCTTTGGACGTTGGGCTGGAGAGACGGCGGAAAATGATAAAGTGGAAAAAAGCAGTGTTTGGCAAAGCTTGCCTGCCGTAAAAGAAGGACATGTCTATCCTCTTGATCCACGCACCTCCTTTTTCTCCGATCCCATTTCATTAGAGAAAACGCTAGACTTTATTGTCAAGAGTCTAACAGAACACCAATAAGGATGTGACGGCAAGAGCGCTTGGCGCTTTTGTCGTTTTCCATTTTAAAGTAGGTGGAAAAGAAAGTGAACCTTATATTCCTTAAAACTAAAGCAGCCAGGGGTCCTCTTTTCCTTGTCGCGAGCTCCTTGATTCTTTTGATTCTCCTGCCAGCAGCGATCACGGTAGGGGCGGCAAATATAGAGCTCCCTGTCATTTGGGAAGCGATAACCCGATATGACAGCAATATCTTACATCATCAAATCATTAGAGATATCCGTATCCCGCGTGAGCTATCGGCAGCGCTCGTCGGGGCGGCCTTCGCTGTAGCGGGTGCGATCATGCAGGGGATGACGAGAAATCCGTTGGCCGACTCTGGACTCTTGGGCTTAAATGCTGGTGCAGCTTTACTGCTTGCCATTTGCTTTGCTTTTTTCCCTGGCATCCCTTTTATCGCCATGATGGCTTTTTCATTTCTGGGTGCCGGCGTTGGAGCATCGCTCGTATTCGGGATCTCCTTTTTGGTAAAAGGGGGACTTTCCCCGTTGCGGCTTACGCTGGCAGGTGCAGCGGTAAGCGCGTTTTTGGCGGCTTTGGCTCAAGGGATTGCTTTGTATGCCAATGTAGCTAAAGAATTGACGTTTTGGATTGCCGGAGGGGTAGCCGTTTCAACCTGGGATGAAATTCGATGGATGGCTCCCATCATCCTCATCGCACTTATTTTGGCCTTATTCATTTCCAAACAGATCACGATTCTAAGCTTCGGTCATGAAGTTTCTACTGGATTGGGACAAAACACCTTGAAGGTTAAAGCAATTGCCATCCTCGTGGTTTTGATGCTAGCAGGAACAGCGGTTGCAACCATTGGATCCATCGCCTTTGTTGGGTTGATTGTCCCACACATTGTACGTTTCTTTGTTGGGGTCGACTATCGCTGGGTCATTCCCGGCAGTGCGGTAGCAGGTGCCATCCTGCTCGTGTTCGCGGATATCCTGGCCAGAACGATTAATCCTCCCTTTGAAACGCCGATTGGGGCGATTATTTCACTCATAAGCGTTCCCTTCTTTATTTACCTTACGGCCAGAGGGAGGAAGCCACTGTGAGCATTCAACAAGCTAATCAGAAGTTAGTAAAGAAACGGCTCAGGATTTTAGCCATTCTACTGGCTCTGATCTTACTCAGCTTTGTCGTGAGCATTAATTTGGGTCAAATTTATCTGGATCCTGTTCAACTCTTCAAGACCTTGTTTGGGTTAGGTACGGCAAAGGAAGAGCTGATATTATTTGAGTTCAGGCTGCCAAGGATCATGATCTCCATCCTTATCGGCATGGGTTTAGCTGTTGCAGGCTGTATTTTGCAAGGGGTGTCTCGTAACGAATTGGCGGACCCAGGCATATTGGGGCTTAATCAAGGGGCTGGGTTGATGATTGTGATTTATATCAGTTTTTTTCAGACCCAGACCGTTAATCACCTAATAGCCTTGCCAATCGCTGCTTTTGTGGGGAGTGCCTTTACCGCCTTCCTCGTCTATGTCTTTTCCTATCGAAAAAATGAAGGCATTGATCCGACGCGCATGGTACTGGTGGGGGTAGGGCTAGCTGCGGCGATTTCGGGAGCGATGATTATTTTTACAGTGCGGCTCCGACCAGAAGAATTTCAATTCATTGCAAAATGGCTATCGGGGCATATCTGGGGGAAGGATTGGAACTTTGTCCTTGTCCTGCTGCCTTGGATTCTTATTCTTTTACCATTGGCTTACAGTAAAGCCAAGATCCTCGATCTTCTTAACTTAGGAGATAAGTTAGCCGTTGGTTTAGGACTAAACATCCAAAGAGAACGAATCTACTTGCTGCTTATTGCCGTAGGCTTAGCTGCCTCCTGCGTTTCGGTTAGCGGCATGATTGCATTCGTGGGTCTGATTGCCCCTCATCTGGCCAGAAGACTAGTAGGTTCCAACCACGCCTTTCTGATTCCAGGCTCTGCCTTAATCGGCGCCCTTTTGGTCCTTAACGCGGATACTATAGCCAGAATGATCCTGCAGCCGTCCGGCATCCCGACAGGTATAGTAGTAGCTATTTTGGGTGCACCGTATTTTGTCTATTTACTGATTAGAGTGAAGGGGTAAGATGTTTAAATAATATATTCTCTGAGGAGCGAAAATGGATCGCTCCTCGATTTTTTTTGATAGAGTATAAAAGGTTGCTGAACAAAATAAAAGCCGATGAGAACAAAAGCTACTCCGAAGTCATTCGCCTCAGCTTCAGATATCATGTAAGTACAATCTAAAAGAGGTGAGGCTTATGAAAGCGGAAATTGAGGTTCAATATGCGTCCAGTGCAGCGAAAACCTCTGCAAGAAGTCAGAGGAGGAAGGAAATCACGGCAAATCTGAGAAAGTATTGGCCCCTATATGTAATGGCCTTGCCTGGTTTGATCTGGTTTGCGGTGTTTCGCTATATCCCGATGGGCGGAAGTATTATTGCATTCCAGGATTATAACGTATTCAAGGGGATAACGGGGAGCCCTTTCGTTGGACTCAAGCATTTTCAGCATTTTATCCAATTTCCCGAATTCCTGCAAATTCTGAAGAATACGCTCCTTATTAATTTATATGATATTTTGTTTGCGTTTCCAGCGCCGATTATATTGGCGCTTCTGCTTAATGAAGTAGGAAAGATGGCGTTCAAGCGAACGATCCAGACGATCGTCTATATGCCGCATTTTCTATCCTGGGTGATCATCGGGGGGATTTTTATCAACTTGCTTTCGCCTGAGACTGGCTTAGTGAATCACTTTATCAAGGCCTTAGGCTATGACCCGATATACTTTATGGCTAAAACCGAATATATTCGAAGCATCCTGGTCGGTTCAGGAGTATGGAGAGATGTAGGTTGGGGCACGATTATCTACTTAGCGGCCATTGCCGGGATTAATCCCAGCTTGTATGAAGCTGCGGCGGTGGATGGGGCGAGCCGTTTACGCCAAGTATTTGTGATTACCCTTCCGAGCCTGTTGCCGACCATTATGATACTCTTCTTGCTGCAGATCGGGAACTTCCTTGATTTTGGGTTTGAGAGAGTATGGGTATTCATGAACGGCTTGAATCGGGAAAATGCGGATATCTTTGATACGTATATTTATCGAGCGGGGTTATTGAACGCTCAGTTCAGCTATACGACAGCGATAGGCTTGTTCAAGTCAGTCGTTGGGCTTATCCTTCTTGTTACCTGCAACAAGCTGAGCAAGAAGCTGACAGGAAATGGACTTTATTAATGGAGGAGGGATGAATCATGAAGGATTCCTTATCGAGAAAAGTTTTTGTTTATGGTAACACAATCTTTTTAACCTTATTAAGCTTGACGATGCTTTTGCCCTTTTTCCACATCTTTGCCGCTTCCCTTAGCGACTCGTCTGCGGTAACATCGGGTAAAGTTGTATTTTGGCCGGTTCAGTTCACGTTAGACAATTACCTGTATGTCTTCCAGGATTTCAGCATATGGAGATCGTTTGGCGTATCGATATTCGTGACAGTAGCAGGTACGCTGTTCAGTTTAATCCTGACGGCCTCGTTGGCCTACCCCTTGTCCAGGCAGGAGTTTATGTACAAGAAAGTGTGCTTGCTTTTCATCTTATTTACCATTATTTTTTCTGCTCCGCTCATACCGACCTATTTACTCGTAAAAAATCTTGGATTGCTGGATTCCGTTTGGGCCCTGATCATTCCTTCGGCCATGAGTGCTTTCAACTTTTTCGTCATGCGCTCCTTCTTCCAGCAGCTACCGGGAGAGCTGATTGATGCTGCACGGATTGACGGGTGTGGAGAGTTCCGGATATTACTTCAGATTGTGGTACCCCTATCGAAGCCTGCGTTTGCCACGATTGGAATCTTTTATGCCGTCTATTATTGGAACAGCTACTTCAATGCTCTCATGTACATTAACAATCGGATGCTGTACCCTCTTCAAGTGAAGCTTAGGGAAATGATCGTAAGCGGGGATATGAGTTTGGAAATGGGTTCTGACCTAGCAGAGATGATGACGGCCATTTCTCCGGAAGGCATTAAAATGGCGACCATCATTGTGGCCACAGTTCCGATTCTGATTGTTTACCCGTTCCTTCAAAAGTATTTTGTCAAGGGAGCCCTGTTGGGTTCTGTGAAGGAGTAGAAAAAAACTTTTATATCAAATTATAAAAAAAGACCGATAGATCACAAAAAAAGACAATAGTCGTTCTTTTCCGAAAAAAATAAAATAAGAGCATGAAAGACATGAAAGCGTTTCATCAATCGTTTTCAACAAAAAGGAAAGGGGATCAATCAGATGAAAAAATGGTTTCATGGTTTACTGGCCTGCAGTATGGCAGCGTCCTTACTGGTAGGTTGCTCCAGCAGTTCTACCTCCACCAGCCCACAGCCTACGGAAAAGAAAAAGGAAACGGAGGCTACAAAAGAGGAGGGACCTACAAAGTTTTCTATTAGCTTAAGAACCCATAAATACAAGTATGTTGAAAACCATCCGAATCTTAACGAGGATAAATGGGTGAAGGAACTGGAAAATCGTACAAACTCGGATTTGGATATCCGTTTGATTCCTCATCAGGAATATGTAGAAAAGATGAATCTTATGATGGCGTCCGGGGACATTCCTGATGTGGTTAATGCAGGAGGCATCCACGATATCGCTTTAGCGGGAGCATTGGAAGCCGGAATCTTCAGGCCGCTAGATGACTTGCTTCAAACGCATGGCCAGAATCTCCTCAAAGTGATTCCCAAGAAAGCTTGGGAAGAGGTGACTCATGAAGGGAAGATCTACGCCATCCCTGAGTTCTTGAGTGTTCCGGCACGTCGCGGAGCCTATATCCGGAAGGATTTGCTAGATAAGTTTAATCTTCCGGTTCCAAATACGCTCGACGAATTCCTCCATACCATGAGAGTCTTTAAGGAAAACGGGATCAAATACCCTTACAGCGGCCGCGAGAAGTTCATGTACACGGAATTGTTCTTTGGTCCTTTCGATGCTGTGCCGACAACCTATAGCGAAGACGAGCAAGGCCGCGTTGTTCCGACTTTCATTACGCCAAAAATGAAGGATGCGCTAGCATTCTATCGCAATATCTATCAGGAAGGCTTAATGGATCCTGAATTCTTAACGAATAAATATGCCGATTGGGAACGCAAAATTGTCAATGGAGAAGTCGGAATGTTTGATCATAATTTCAACTTGCTCCCAAGCTGGCAGCAAAAAATCAAGGCTGTAACGCCTGAAGCCGAATTGGCCATCATCCCGAGTCCGCTTGGATTGGATGGAGGGCGCGGTGTTGCTCACTATAGCTCCATTTTAAGAACCTATATGATTAATGCGAAATATGAGCATCCGGAAAAAGTCATTGCCTTCTTTGATTGGATGGTAACACAAGATGCTACGAACTTCTTTAACTTCGGGATTGAAGGTGAAAACTACACCATCAAAGACGGAAAAATCGACTACACTTACCCGACAGACCAGAATCAGATCGATGAGGAAGACTACCGCGATTATTGGCTGTGGTTGGTAAAGGATGGAGCCTACAACAAACAGAAGCTTCCTTACATGCCAAATGGCCAGGAAGTCGTTCAAGCCATGGAGGATATTGCTAGAAACGAAGGTCGCGCATGGATCAATCCGAAGCCATTGAAGGCGGAGGATGCTCACCCGGAGCTTAGAACGGATGAAAACAAGCAAGATTTGTGGCAAGAATATGCTGCAAAAATCGTACTAGGCGAGCTTCCTCTCGATGCCTTTGATAAGTTCGTACAGGACTATCTGAAGCGAGGCGGGGATGCGGTCATCAAGGAAGCAACGGAAAAGCATAAGAACGGACAAACCGTTGTCCAGTAAGATGATTGGTGCCCAAGGAAATCCTTGGGCACGATTTTATACATGGAAAGGAGTTAGGCTATGCGAATGATAAAGGTGGCGAAAGCTCTCCTGTCTACCGTGCTGGCCATCGGCATGCTTCCCACTTCCGCGTTAGCGGTTGACTATGAAAGCTATCATGGTTTTACGACTTCAACGGTTCCCGTGTTGCCAGATGAGGAAATCCACCCTAAGCTATGGTTTGATGCTTCTCAAACGAATAGCGTGTATCAAAAGCGAAACGCAAATGAATATACCCAAGCTTTATGGCAATCGATCTCCAATTCTTCTTATTTAACTGCAGAGTTGCCTTCTGTACCGACATGCCCGCCATCCTTGACAAATGAGGCAAAGGAAGAAATTCATCACTATTATGGGGATATGGCAAGGATTGCCAAGTACAATGCGTTCATGTTCGCCATGGAAGGCAGTGAGCAACATAAGCTGCGGGCTGTTGAGGCCTTAACACGAGCTTATGATGGACCTATGTATACCTGCAGTGTTATCGAGCCGACGGTCTCTAGCAGTCCAATCGACGAAACCTATCGTGCCCTCTGGGCTCAAAACTTTGCGGCTGCCTATGACTGGATGCATCCGCATCTAACCGTAGAAGAAGATGAGCTGATTCGGGAGCGTTTTGTCCGGGAAGCGCGTGAATTGAATGATAAGATGTACTTATGGGGGCCGCGGCCTCACAATCACCGATCAAAGCCGGCATGGGGCCTTGGAACGTTAGCCCTGACGTTGTCCGAGCATGAAGAGGCCTCAGTCTGGCTGAGAACGGCCTTGGAAGCAGCTAATACCAATACGAAATATTTTTTCAGCTCAGATGGGGTCTATCGTGAAGGGTCGCAATATTACATCTATTCACATATCAATTTTGTTCCTTTTTTATATCATTATAAAAATGTTTCAGGTGTTGATAACTTTAAAGTATATAAGCCAGCGTTCATCTGGGAGTTTCATGTTTCAAACAACAAGGGTTGGATGCCGAACTTTGCGGATTCTTACCTCAGGCATAATTTCATGCAAATGGTAGCAGGCCAATTTATGACAGAGGAAGATCACACGCCTTTGCATCCAGAAGCCAAGTGGGGAAACCTGTTTCAATGGCGATATGAGCATACCGATACGAGCCCTTGGGGAGGCGAATTCGGTAACAATGCAGGAGCCAGCTATGATGATACGCTTGACCTGGATAAATACTTAACCTACGATCCGACCGTGGAGTCGATCGCACCGCAAAGGAGCGGCACCCACTTCTTCGATGAAGGCGGCCAGACTGTATTGAGAAATAATTGGAATTATAACGAGCCGTCTAGTCGTTATTTGTTATTCCATGGCGTTGCGGAAGCGGATAACCATAATAATTTCGACCATCTTAGCTTTATAATTCACGCCGAAAATCAAATGATGGCCAGTGATGCAGGGTATTCCCGATCGGCGTACGGCGATGAAATCAGAAGAACCTGGTACCGCACGGCACCGGCACACAACACGGTGACCCTCGATGGAAAGTGGCCAGTGGATAGGGCGGAAAATCAAACGCCCGATTCAAAGTACAGCATAGATACCGAGTTTTTCGACTTTCAACAGAAAGAAGCAAGATTCATACCCATCAGCAATAATACGGCCAAAGGAGAAAGCGAGCTGCTCTTCCCCCCTGATGAAGAGAGCCTAGGCTACATGAAAAGGGCGGTAGCGTTCCCTGGCCAGGATTACTTTGTCATAGCAGATCAATTAGTCAGCAAAGATCAGGGCACCTTTGATTTGTATCTACATGGTGGCCGGGGGGAGATGACCGGTTCCGGCAATCATCGATTATGGACGTATCGAGACGACGCCTACGGATCAGCCGCCCAATTTGCCGCTTGGATTTTTTCCGATGGAGCGGAATTTACGGATCATGAAGGCGAACTGACCTATGTCAAAGGGGATTACGGTGTATTCGATTATGTGAAAGCTACGAAAAGCAGTTCGAATGCTGCCAATTTCATGCAAGTGCTGATTCCCTTAGGCAAACAGGCTACCTTGCCAAGGGTAACAGAGCTGAGCGATGCTGCACGCGTAGGCGGGACGGTGGAGAAGGATGGGAACATAGATACCTTCCTCGTTCAGCAGGAGCCCGCTCTTCAAACTTTAGGGAGAGTAACAACAGACGGAACCTTTGCCTATGTTAGGCAAAACGGCATGGTTTATCATTGGGCTGTCCGAGAAGCCCAGAAGCTAACTTATGAAAATGAGAACCTGTTTCTTGCAAGCGTGCCGATTACGTTGGCTATGGATACAAGCAGGCGTGAAAAGATAGAAGGTCTCGTTTCCACGAACGAAAGCGATTACGAACTATCGCTGGCGAACCCGGTTGGAAAAGTGCCCGATCGCGCCACCTTGAATGGCGTTGTGATCCCTATACTGAACCATAATGAGGGGAGAACGGTCCTAAGTGGATTGAACGGAGGAGGAGAGCTGGTCATTGAGTACAGGGATGAGGAAGGATTCCAGTCCGCAATACCTGGCGTGGTGACGGATCTCTCTGTCGAGAGCGTGAGCGCTTCATCGATTTCCCTTCGCTGGACGGCTCCGGAGATGCCAGAAGGCATGGTTCGTCCGTTCTATGATCTGAGATACAGCACGGCTCCGATTACGGAGGCGAATTGGGAAGTGGCTGCCCAGGTCAACAGTGAGCCTGGAATGGCAGAACCCGGAACGGTTCAGTCCATGGAAGTGACAGGACTCAGACCATCGACAGAATACTATTTCGCAGTGAAAATCAGGGATCATTCCCTTAGCCCTTCTGCCTTGTCCAATGTCAGCCGTGCCAAAACAGATGCTTTAATCCTTGGAATACCGGAGTTTTCGGATGCAGACGGTAATCCCGTTCAATCCTTGGCTAGGGCTGCTGGTTTCTTGGGTACTCACGTCCAAATCGAAAACCCAGGCGATCAAGCCGTTCCAGTCACGCTGCTTGTCGTCCTTTATAAGCCTGATGATTCAGTGGCTAAGACCACCTTCTTGAGCAGATCGCTTAAGGCACAAACAAAAGAAGCCTTTAACATCGGTTTTCAGCTGCCCGATGAGATGAACTCCTATTATATCAAGGTGTTTGCTTGGGATAGCCTGATGAGGATGCAGCCCTATGGGCCAGCATTTAGGTTTCAATAAAGGAGGCGCAGGATGAATCGGAAAATAGTCCAAAAGGTGATTCAAGTATTTCTTTGCTTGTTCCTCTTCGTTGGAGGATTCCCAGGCTCTGGGATCTCGCAGGAAGCATCGGGAGATATGATTATCTTCCCAGTGGAAGACACCTATGTAGAAATTTCAAAAACGACTTCCCAAGGAAATGTAACGGGTTTAAAGGTAAAAAAAGCAGATTCGGAATACCGCAATGCTTATTTCCAATTTGATATGGGTTCAGTAGATGTAGCGGGCATCGATCAGGCCGAATTTAAAGTCTATGTGAACAATATTGACAGCAATACTATCGATCAGGGCTATGTAATCGAATTGCAGGCCATTGATGATCACGCCTGGTCGGAACATGAAGTCCTTTATACCAACCAGCCCGGTGTTCAACCTAACGAAACCGGCCAACGGATATACTCGGCAACAGACCGAGGAATGGTATTAGGCACGGCATCGGTTACGCAAAAGGAAGTCTACATCTCCTTTGACGTTACGGATTATTTAAAGGCTCATGGGGTGGCGACGGTAAGCTTTCGCTTAGTTGGCGTGACCAATAATAGAGGGGCCACTTATGCTTCCAAAGAAGCAGCATGGGAAAAAAGACCGATGCTCGTCATTCAATCACAGACGAATGGGAATCCCATCCCGCCAGATGGAGATGGGGATGAGCCTGCTAAGGTCACGTCGATTTCCATTTCCGGCTTGACACCCATGAGAGTAGGAGACACGAGCCAAGCGGTCATACAAGCGGTATACAGCGATGGTTCGGAAGCCGTCATCGATTCCGGTGTCATCTTTTCCAGCTCCAACCCAGAGGTTGCCTCGATCTCCCCGTCCGGGTGGGTTAACGCAACAGGTTCGGGGACAACCGTAATCCAAGCGGCGTATGGAGAGCTCAATCCTGCCACCTACGTATTAACAGTGGAGGACCGCGAGGAAATACCAGAGCCAGAGCCAGAACAAAGCATGCTGAGCGTAAGAGTCTCTAACGACACGTATGTGGAAAGCGGCAAAGGTCCTTTAGGCACAGAGAAGTCAATGAAGGTGAAAAGGACAAGTACAGAATTCCGAAATGCTTACTTGGGATTTGAGCTTCCTCAACTCGTAGAGGATAGAATTATCGAGTCCGCGAGCTTAAGAGTCTTTGTTAAAAAACTGGATTCCAATACCGTAGATACGGGGTATGAGATTGAGTTTCAAGGGATGCTGGATGATGACTGGAACGAATCCAGCGTTGCTTATAGCCATCAACCGGGTACATGGGACGGAACGTATAAGGAGTCAGATCAAGGATTCTTCCTGGATCAGCAGATGGTAACCCAGTCGTCGGTAGGTCGCTACTTGGAAATCGACGTTTCCGAGTTTATCCAAAGACAAACCAATGGGAAAGCCAGCTTCCGCATAGTCGGCGTAACCAGCGGAAAAGGGGCGGACTATGCCACGAAAGAGGATACAAGCCTCAATAGTCCGCCGATCCTTGAAATCAGAACGAAGGCGGATGAGGGGGAACCGGGAATCCCTGCTAGCTTGGCCATTGAGCATGCGAATGGGCAGAATCTATTAACCTGGAGCCCCGCTAGACATGCCGCCGGCTATAAAGTGAAAAGAAGCACGGTAAGCGGAGGTCCTTATGAGGTAATTGGAGAAACCGAGATTCCTGCTTTTATTGATGAAAGCTTTCAGAATGGAAAGACCTATTACTACACAGTATCATCAATGAATGACATGGGAGAAAGTCCGAATTCCTTCGAGGCAAGCGTAAGAACGACGCCGACTCAGCCTAAGCAAGTCACTGCTATTGGGGAGGACAGGGGAGTGCGATTAACATGGTCAGAGTCAGCCGGAGCAGAAGAATATAAGGTCATCCGGAGTGAAGAGGAAAACGGAAGCTATCTTGAAGTGGGCGGCTTGACCTCAGCAACATATCTGGACACGGGGCTGATAAATGGAAAGACCTATTATTACAAGGTGGTTGCGATCAATGAAAATGGGGAGAGCATGCCATCTGCAACGGTGTTTGCAGCACCCGTCGCACCGATTGTAATGGGTACATTAGAACTCAGCGACATTTTTGGAAACCCGATGACAGACCCTGTGCCAGGCCAATTGGTTAAGGTTTCAGTTCCTTTTGTGAATCAAGCTCCTTCAAGTATTTCTGGAACCCTGGTCGTCGGGCTCTATCATGCTGACCAATCGGTAGAAGTCCTAGCTTATCTGGAAGCGAATGTGGCACCAGGAGAGGAGAAGATGGAGGCTGGATTCGAGCTGGCAGCCAAGGTCGAAGGGATGACGGTGAAGGCATGGATGGTTGATACTCTTAATGGCATCAATCCCTTATCCAATGTCAGCCAGATTCCCAGTCAGCAAAAATAAGGGTGCGGGAGGTTAGAATGCAAAAAATAATGAGTCTTGTCCTATTATTGATGTTAAGTTTGGGCACTATGGCCTCTGCCGAGTCGGCTTCCGTGACGGCAGCCATTTCCGTTGAACCTTCTACTCAGGTTACTAGTATTCAAGGGAGTATTGCTTCCGGTGAAAAACAACAGGTAACGGTAATCCTATTTAATCCGTCAGGTAAAATAGAATATATCAGTCAGACGACAAGCGGTCTACATGGAGCCTATCAATTCAGCTATCAGCTCGATAAGAAAATCAAAGGAGTTTATGAGGTTTGGATTGGAGGTACGGGAGTAGCTGAGCCTTATAAGACGACTTTTGGATATCCGGCACAGGGTCCCCATGGGAAGCTTCCCGTGCTGCCGCCTCAGGCTAAAGGGATGAATGGCATCACAACCGCTCAAGAAAAGATGAACGTAGGCAGAGAAAGGTAAGAGAAGGAGGGTGTCCCAAAAGCCTAGCTTTTGAGGTAACGGTTTCCGTTTAGAGGTGCAAGCAAGGGTGTTCACAACTATATCACATCAAAAATCGCTGTAAAAATCACAAAAACAGGACTTCTCCCAACTGTTATGTTGGAAAAAGTCCTGTTTTAATTTTATCTACATTATTGAACTGTCGAATCCGATAGTGTAATAATTAATGACCAAGCTAAATATACCCCCTAGAGGGTATTATTAAAGACAAAATTAGTAAAAGTCCACTGATAATAAACATCTAAGATGGAAGCAACAATAAATAGATGGCAATTCTCCACGTATTGATTAAAATTGAGTAGGATTTCATTTTGTAGGTGGAAAAAATCCAACTATTGGCTCTGAACGCCAAATTTACAAGCCATATTGAAGCTTTAGTTAATGATTCTCCACTTATTTTGCTTTTTTTTCTCTAATTTTTTCGGATAAATGGACTTTCTACCACATTTATTTTCAACCCAACTCGATGCACTCGAATTCACATGCTATTTTACCGTGCATTCACGCAGTCCAACAACTTATGGTCATCTTTAAAATGCATTGCGAATTACGGTGTGATTTCTATTGTGATTTAGACATAAAGCCATGTAAATCAAGAAAAAAAAAGAAAAGCGTGATTCCATATGCGAATCAACGCTCAAAGAGACATATGAAGTCCGTTATACCGACCTTTAGGAACACCCTCTTTTGCATGGGAAAACAAACCTAAAAAAAAGCCGATTACCCCAAAACCGTACCACTTGCTGCACTATATCATGTTTTATATGATTAATAAAATAGATTCTCGTTTCTATTTACTCTCAGAAGGATTAAAATGAAAGCTAGGTTATCCAAATTTAACTAGATACAAAAAGGAGGAGTTTGATGTACCGTGTCTTGCTAGTCGACGATGAGCCCGTCATTCGAAAAGGGATCAGGGCCATGCTTCAGAAGGCTGACTTGCCGATCAACGACCTTCTGGAAGCGGGGGATGGAGAAGAAGCCATGCGTATCATTGGCGAGCAAGGTCCGCAGATGGTGATCAGCGATATTCGCATGCCCAGGATGAATGGTCTCGACCTCTGTGCCCACATTCAAAGCAAGTGGCCTGAAGTTGCCGTGATTTTAGTTTCTGGGTATGATGACTTTCAATATGCGCAACAGGCCATTCGCTTTGGGGTTAAGGATTTCATTCTCAAGCCCGTCCATCGCGCCAGTCTAATTGAGAGCGTTTCCAAATATCTTGGGTTGCTGGAGCAAGGAGCTGCTTTTGCTTCCATTGCATTTAATGAATTAGAAGATTTCATAGTAATGCTGGAGAAAGGAATCTGGAATCATGAACAGGAAGAGTGGGGACCGGGAATCAAAGATTTGTTTTCACGACTGAGAGGTTTACCGATTGCGTATGGGAAAAAGACCCTGGCAGACATGTTAGATGCAGTCTTAAGGAAACTGTCGACTAGGATTGGCTATGCCTTAGAACCTTTGCCATGGAATCCGCCTTTGGCTGACCATGATGCCCTATTCACTTCGTTTTCCGACACGCTTGCCCAACTCCAAGAAGAGTTGAATCAGAGAAAAGCCAATGGGGACTTTAATCTGATCCATCAAGCCAAACGTTATATTGAAGATAACTATAATAAAGAGGTTTCTCTTGAGGATGTCGCGAGAAAGGTAGGATTGAACGCCTCCTATTTCAGTCAGCTTTTCAAAGCTAAAGCGGGGAAAACCTTTGTCCAGTACCGTTCGGAGATTCGGCTGGATAAAGCCAAGGAGCTTCTCGGCTGCCCGGAAAAATCCATTACCGAAATCGCCTTTGATGTGGGTTACACGGATATTACCCATTTTATACGAAAGTTCAAAAAGCACGCTGGAGTCTCACCGTCGGAGTACCGCGCGGCTCATGGAATACGGACATGACTTGGAAATTTTGGCAGAGGAGCTTATTTTCCCGATTCATGCTTTATTTTTGCATTGCCATCATTATTCCTTCAAGCATTATCGGGGCATTCACGTACTATCGCTCCATTCAGCAGATGGAAAATCAGGTCAAAGAGTACTTGGAGCAGATTGTATTTAATGTGGGAGAACAGGTCGATACGTTTTTTCGCGGGTATGATTGGCTTTCTCTGCGAGTCGTGGGTTCACCAGAGGTCCGGCAATTTCTCGACTTACACCAGTCCGACTATTATAAACGATTAGAATTTGTCAACTGGCTAGAAGGCCATTTATTGAAAGAAATAATATTACAGAATCCAGTGATTGAGGGCTTTCACATCATTGGGGATAATGGGTTAACTTATTCCACCAACGTGTTTGAGTCCAGGAGTATCAACGTGGAGAAGCGGGCTGAAATCTTGAAAAGGGAGCTTCCGCCAAACGGGAAGCTTAAGATTTTAGTGACCGAATTTGGAGATGATTTGCCAGACAAGCAATTGTTTATTTCGGTGGCCAGAAGGGCCTTTTCGCAAAAAACTTTTGAAGATAAAGGATCCTTTGTTCTCGATGTACGTGCAACTGACTTGCAAGCCATCTGGGAAAAGGTGGACTTTAAAGGCGGCTTCCTTTGGATCATTGATCAAGAGGGAAGGATCGTGTATCATCCGAAAAATGAATGGATGGGGTCTCTTGGATCGGATTTGCTAGGGGACAGGTATTTGACCGAAACCAGCGGGAGCTTCATCCGCAGTTGGGAAGGCAGTGAGCACTTATTTGCTTATCATACGTCCGAGTATACGGGATGGAAGATGATAGCGACTATCCCCTTAAAGGAGCTGCAAAAGCCCATTCTGGATATTCGCAATGTGATGATGATCTCGGCAGGCGCTTCCTTCCTGCTCATGATGATCATTCTTTATCTGTTTCTGCAAAAAATCCTGCATCCCATTCGCCGCCTGGAAAATAAAATGGTGGAAGCAGGGAAAGGAAGGCTGCGGCCGATTGATCAGCCGATTCCCAAGGATGAGATCGGTGTCTTGATGAACGGCTACAATGAGATGATTGCGCAAGTCTCCGAGCTGATTCAGCGCGTGTATGAAGCGGAATTAAACGAACGAACGCATGAGTTGGCGAAGCAGAAGGCGGAACTGCAAGCCCTGCAGTCCCAGATCAACCCTCACTTTCTCTACAATACGCTCGAAGCTATTCAAGCCTATTCCCTCATTGGAGAGGAAGAGCCAATTCAGGATATGGTCGCCGCGTTGGCTTCGATGTTTCGCTATGCCGTTCGAAGCCCTCTCGAGCCAACGAGGGTAAGGGATGAAATCCATCACGTGGAGAACTTTTTGCTCATTCAGCGATACCGGCAGCAGCAAATGCCGCAAGTCGAATGGAAGCTCGATGGTGTTATGGATGTCCCCATGCTTCGACTGACCCTCCAGCCCTTGGTGGAAAATGTTTTTCACTATGCCTTTCCGCATGGCATTGAAGCTCATCATAAAATTTGGATTGAGATGAAGAGGGAAGGGGAGCACTTTATCGTGGAAGTATCAGATAATGGGGCAGGGTTTGAGCAGGACAATCCAGATATCCAAGCTATCGTCAAAGAAAGGGAAGCAAACGGAAAAGGTATAGGGCTTGCGAATGTGCACCGGCGGATCAAACTTACCTATGGGGATGAATATGGGCTGCAGTTAAGCGGAAAAAAGGGTCTAGGTGCTACGGTGCGCGTCATGATGCCTTTGCCGGAATTGGACCAAAAACTAAAAAAAAGCACAAACGAGTCAAAATAGACCCAAGTTTGCAGACCAGCCTCAATGCTAGAATGAATCTATCATTCAAAGAGGAGGCATGAACATGAAAGTAGACTTAACGGATAAAGTAGCGCTCGTAACTGGAGCCAGCGGAGGAATCGGAAAAGCCATCGCGATTGAACTCGCCGCGTGCGGCGCCAAAGTCGCTGTTAATTACTTAAGCAACCGGCAGGGAGCGGAGGAAACTGCTCAAGCCATCCGCGAGCAAGGCGGGGAAGCGATCACAATACAAGCGGATGTTACCGATCAGTTGCAAATTCAGCAGCTCGTTGAACAAGTCGAAAGCGCTTTTGGAACCGTTGACATTCTAGTCAACAATGCAGGGCACTTAGTGGAACGGCGAGCCATTGCGGAGATGACGGAGGATTTATGGCGAAAAATTATCGATGTGAACGTGACCTCTGCCGTTTTTGTAAGTAAAGCGGTGATTCCGGGAATGAAAGAAAAAGGAAGCGGCTCGATCATCAATTTGAGCTCGCTTGCAGCCCATAACGGTGGAGGGAACGGAGCGGTGGCTTATGCGGTGTCCAAGGGGGCAATCCTCACCTTCACCAAAGGTTTGGCTAAGGAATTGGCTCCGTATGGCATTCGAGTCAATGGAATCTCCCCTGGTTTTATCGAAGAGACTAAGTTTCATTCAACCTTTACTTCTGCAGAAGCAAGAAATGCGACGGTCAGCAGCGTCCCACTGAAGCGGGGAGGAGTACCTGAAGATATCAGCGGAGTCGTTGCCTTCCTTGTATCTCCTTATACCTCTTATATTACCGGCGAAACGATTGAGATTAACGGTGGATTGTTCATGAAATAGAAAACAGGGGAGAGGGATGGGGTACTATTGATCCCACCCTCTTCTTCATCCATGGAGGTGGAGGAGCTGGACGTTGTTACACTAGGAGAATCAATGGCATTGTTTATTCCGCTTTCCCCAAGTCCCTTGCGATATGCTGAGCAGTTTAAAAAGACGATTGGGGGAGCGGAATCGAATGTAGCGATTGGTTTGTCGCGACTAGGCCATCAAGCGGGATGGATGAGCCGCTTAGGGGCGGATGAATTCGGCCTGTATGTGAGGAATGTCATTCGCGGAGAAGGGGTTGATACGTCAAGGGTCAAGTTTGATCCCCATAGGCCAACTGCCGTTTTTTTTAAGGATAGAAGTCAAACGGAACCCCAAATTTACTATTATCGCAAGCATTCAGCTGCGAGCTCGATGAATTCTGAGGATCTTGATGAACCCTACATCGCTCAAGCTAAGATTCTACACATTACGGGGATTACACCAGCGCTTAGCGATTCCTGCCTTCGGACTGTGCAAGAAGCAATAAGGATCGCTCGAAATTATGGCTTGCTTATCACTTTTGACCCCAATATTCGGCTCAAGCTTTGGTCTAGCGAAGTTGCCCGGCAGGTTTTAGTTCCCTTGGCGGCTACGGCGGATATCGTCATGCCTGGTGCGGAGGAAGCAGAACTGCTGACGGGGGAAAGACAACCGGAGAAAATGGCCCAGTTTTTTCTTGAGAGAGGCAGCGAGGCCGTGGTGATTAAGCTAGGGGAAAAAGGAGCATTTTTCGCGACACGATCGCAAGAGGGATTTATACCGGCCTATCGTGTTGAAAAAATAGTGGATACGGTCGGAGCCGGGGATGGCTTTGCTGCCGGTTTCTTGTCTGGACTCTTGCGAGGCTGGTCGTATGAGGAGTCGGTTCGGCTCGCTAACCGGGTAGGAGCCTATGCGCTGACGGTAGAAGGGGATATGGAGGGGCTGCCTTATTGGTCGCAAGTCTCTCCTGATGCAGAAAAAAATGTGATCTTGAGATAGGAATGATGAAATTGACAATACCCAAAGCAGAGAAATTGCGGCAGCTCGTGGAGGGCGGCGTCATTGCCGTACTGCGCCAGATTCCGGAGGAAAAGCTGGAGGCTCTATGCAACTCCCTTGTTGAAGGCGGAGTAACCGCACTGGAGATCACGGTAGATCACCCCAAAGCAATGACAATGATTGAACAGGCAGCCGCTCGTTTCGAAGGGAGGGCGCTAGTCGGTGCCGGAACCGTGC
Source organism: Ammoniphilus sp. YIM 78166 (assembly GCF_004522215.1). Taxonomy (GTDB): domain Bacteria; phylum Bacillota; class Bacilli; order Aneurinibacillales; family RAOX-1; genus YIM-78166. Next base: position 386,430 of record NZ_SDLR01000001.1, read on the forward strand.
TGGATTCAGAAACAGCAAGACTAGCGATCCAAAGCGGAGCCGAGTTCGTGTTTAGTCCATGCTTAAAGCAAGAGATGATCCAGACTGTTTTGCGATACGGAAAGATCGCAGCACCCGGGGTGATGACACCATCCGAAATGGTGCAAGCGATGGAGTGGGGAGCCGATGTAGTTAAGGTCTTCCCGGCTACAGGTCTTGGCCCTGCATTTCTTAAAGATGTAAAAGGTCCCCTGAGCCACATTCCCATGATTCCAACTGGAGGCATTGATATACAGAATGTAGAGGCGTTTATCCGGGCAGGTGCGGCGGCTGTGGGAGTGGGAGGAAGTCTGATCGACAAGGAAGCCATCGCCCTCGAAAATTGGGAAGTGATTACTGAAAAGGCAAAGGAATATGCAAGGAAAATCAATCAAGTTAGAAAGGGGAGGGACTAAAATGAAAACCTTATACCAACCGGATGTCAGCGTACTGAATGTACAGTACCAGCCAGATGCAAAAACCTCTATCATAGAAAATCCGCCGCGCTTTACCTGGATGCCGGCTCAACTTGAAGACGATTGCTATGTTCTGCAAATCTCCCAATTCGAGGATTTTGCGTCCGATGATACGCTGACGTTTAAGCCTATTCCATATAACTTTTTTACTCCAAGTCAAGCGTTGCAGCCAGGCACGTATTATTGGCGATATGCTTTGGTGGACCAGGAAGCAAACGTTCGATCGGAGTGGAGTGCGATCAGGACCTTCCTCGTGAGCGAAGGGTTGCCCGAGACGCCAATGCCAAGACGTGAGGAGCGATACAGCAAGTCGACGCTGCCTCATCCGCGATTATGGCTGAATCAAGAGGAGCTAGATGCGTTTAAGAAGCAGGTGGCTCAAGATCCTTCCTATTGTAATTGGTCTGAATTTTTAGAAAGGTCAGTCCTGCCGTGGTTGGAACGAGACCTCATTGCTGAACCGGCTCGTTATCCAGATAATAAGCGAGTGATCAAACTGTGGCGCCAAATGTATATGGATTGCCAAGAAACTTTATATGCCATTCGCCATTTAAGCGTCGCTGCGATCGTGCTGGAGAACGAGTCCATCCTAGAAAAAGCGAAGCGTTGGCTCTTGCATGCGGCCTCTTGGGATACAGAGGGAACGACCTCCCGCGATTATAACGACGAAGCTGCGTTCCGGATTGCCGGCGCTCTAGCCTGGGGTTATGACTGGCTTTACTCTGCGCTCTCTGAGGAAGAAAGGCAAATTGTAAGGCAGGCCTTATTCCGCCGGACGGAACAGGTGGCCTTCCATGTCATTGAACGGTCAAAAATCCATCACGTGCCTTATGACAGTCATGCCGTAAGATCCCTATCATCGGTGCTCGTGCCCTGCTGCATTGCTCTTTTTGATGAAGTGCCTGAGGCAAGGGAGTGGCTGGATTATACGCTTGAATACTACTCCTGCTTATATAGTCCATGGGGAGGAGCAGACGGGGGATGGGCTGAGGGTCCGATGTACTGGACCACCGGTATGGCTTATTTGACCGAAGGCTTAAATTTGGTGAGGAAATTCACTGGGGTGGATATTTACCAGAGACCGTTTTTCGCAAAGACAGGAGATTTCCCACTTTATTGCTATAGTCCGGATACGATCCGAGCCAGCTTTGGAGACCAGTCCAGTCTCGGGGATCGACCTGGATTGAAGACCGCCTTTAATATCCGCCAGTTTGCTGGCATTACAGGCAATGGCAGGTATCAGTGGTACTTTGATCAGGTAAAGGAATATGACGTACATGCCGATGAGAAATTTTATAACTACGGCTGGTGGGACTTCCGGTTTGATGACATGATGTATCTCCATGATTACCCGGAAGTCAAAAGCAAGTCTCCCTCAGACATTGAGCCTGTCAAGTGGTTCAAGGATGTGGGCTGGGTCGCCTTCCATCATAAAATGGATCAACCGGATGACCATATTATGCTGTTGACCAAAAGCAGCTCCTACGGGTCGGTCAGTCATAGCCATGGGGACCAGAATAGTTTCCTGCTTCATGCTTTTGGGGAACCTCTAGTCATTAAGACTGGCTATTATATAGGTTTTAATAGCACGATGCATATGAATTGGAGAAGGCAGACTCATTCCCATAACACGCTTTTAATTGATGGGAAGGGGCAATACGCCGGAACCGATAAGACTCTGAATATGTCAGCAACGGGCAAAATTATCCGAGTAGAATCCACCGATCGCTATCACTATGTCCAAGAGGATGCGACGCAAGCTTACAAGCATACCGTGCCTTACTTGAATCTCTACCAGCGGGAAATCTATTTCATTGATCAATCCTATTTTGTGATTGTTGATGCTGTTGATCTCGATCAGCCAGGCCGTGTAGATTGGCTCCTTCATTCCCTGACGGAAATGAAGCTTCACGGTCAAGCCTTCCACATCGAAGGGCAGAAAGCGGATCTGGAAGGACGATTCATTTACAGCTCTTCAGGAGACCTTCTGCTATCGCAGGATGACGAATTCATAGGAGTGGATCCAGCTGAGGTAGAGGGGTTACCTAAGCAATGGCATCTGACGGCATCGACTCGGGTTGCGGCGGGGCACCGGATTGTGACGTTGCTTGTGCCAAAGCGAAAGCAGGAAAACAAATATGTATCCTATTTTATGGATGACCAGGATCATGGCGTAAATATTTATTTGACGGAAAACGGAAAAACGCAACGTATCGAAGTAGCTAAAGCTTATTAGGAGGAAATTGGAATGAATCAATTGGAAGTTTGGGAGCAGGCGGAGCCAGGGGTGAAGCGGAGGATCTTTCCTCCGGGGGCCTCTCTTATGATGATGGAAGTCCATTTTGAGCAGGGAGCGGAAGGCTACGAGCATAGTCATCCGCATGAGCAGTTGAGCTACTGTCTAAGAGGGAAGTTTCAGTTTACGATCAATGGGGTAAGCCATATCCTAACCCAAGGGGAGACGATCTTTATCCCAAGCGGGGCCAAGCACGGGGCGGTTGCTTTAGAAAGCGGCGCCTTGTTGGACACCTTTACTCCATTAAGGGAGGACTTACTAAAGAAGTAAAGGGAGGCGTTTAGCGTCTTCCTTTACAATACATGAGGTGATCAGAGTTGGAGCTAAGCGGTTGGGCAGGGAGTTTATATCGGCTATGCGAATGGGTGATGAGATTGGCCTATGTTAATCTTCTTTGGGTTGTTTTTACCTTAGCAGGATTGATCGTATTCGGAGCCATGCCAGCCACGCTGGCAATGTTCGCTGTGGCTAGAAGGTGGGTAATGGGGGACGGGGACGTACCGGTTTTTCCGCTTTTTTGGAAGGTTTACCAAGCAGAGTTCAAACGAGCAAACGGCTTAGGGCTGTTGTTTGGAGCTTTTGGGTTCTTTTTATATGTAGATCTGATCTATTTTGAAACATTTTTTTCACATGGGCTGGTCTTTCAAGTCGGCTATTGCTTCTTTTTGGCATTATCTATCCTGTTTTTCCTTACTTTGATGTTCGCTCTGCCCTATTTTGCTCACTTTCAGGATGGGATGCTGAGAAGCCTATATTCCTCCTTTCTATTAGCGATGTCCCATCCGGTTTGTGTATTGAGAATGTTGGCTGGAACGCTTGCCATTTATTATATAGTTTGGTACCTGCCTGGTTTGCAGTTGTTTTTCAGTGCAAGTGCTCTAAGTGTTTGGCTGATGTGGAATGCGATGAAGGTTTTTGACACTGTCGCGATGAAGGAGTAGATATGCATTTTCTAATGAAAGCAAAAAGTAAGGGGTTGATAAACCTGCCCTTGATGGTCATGTATCTCGATACCTTGCTGATGGCCATCGGTTTCTTTATGCTGGTTCCTTTGCTTGGCGTATATTTTATTGATCATTTGGCCTGGAGCGCTGCGCTTTCGGGCTTTATTTTGTCCATCAGCGGATTATCCCAGAATGGACTGAAATTTTTTTGCGGAATAGCAGCGGATCGCATGGGCTTCAAAAATGCCATACTGCTGGGCGTAGCGATTCGGGCGGGCGGCTTTTCCGTATATGGCTTTGTTGAGCATCCTCTAGGGTTTGCGGCGGCGGCTTTTGTGTCGGGCCTGGGAGGGGCAATGTTCCACCCGGCAAGCTATGCGGCTTATGCCAAATTAGCCGAAGGTTACGATAAGCAACGAATTTATGCGATTCGGGAATGGCTTAGCAATATCGGGTTTATTCTCGGTCCAGTCATAGGAATGTTTCTTTTGAAGTTTGATTTTACGTTTGTTAGTTTGATATCGGCTTTGATGTTTTTACTATCCTTTATTGTGACTTTTCTATTCCTACCGCCGCTGGCTGGAGAAGAGAAGTGTCATTTCTCTTTTCATATGGTTTCGGGCACATTGGGCAGCGATCGTCGATTTCTTGTCTTTACGCTTCTTTCAGCAGGAGTCTGGGCTATCTATGTCCAGTTGTATCTCGCCGTTCCTGTCCGAACCACTGCCATACTGGATGACGCAAGTGTGATTGGCTATTTGTATATGACGGGTGCCATCTTTATGGTCGTGATGCAGCTGCCCGTCATACGATGGCTGGAGAGTCGGTTCGCTCCCCTTCAACTGATGGCTGGCGGGACTTTCTTCTTGGGGCTTGGCTTGTTTTGTCTGGGCTGGTCTTCGGGAATGAAGTCCATCATCACTTCTATTTTGGTTTTTACTTTCGGCCAAATGATTGCCATTCCTGTGATGAACGGCATCATTGCCACTTTTGCGAATGCTTCGTTAACAGCCACATATTTTGGCTTTCAAGGTTTAGGCCTAGCGATAGGCGGAGTGGCGGGAAATACGATTGGCGGTGTATTATATGACTGGGTTTTGGAGTTTCCTCATGCCCAATGGGTGTCGTGGAGTTCGCTTTTTATATATTCTATAATCTTGAGCGGATTATTGATGTTAGCCGGAAGGAGGTCATGAGATGGTTCATGTTGTAAATGGGGATATCGTAGGAAAAAAACTCTCCAATCAGCTGGAGGGTGAAATAATCGTTTGGCGGGAAATGTACGACTACGGACCGCTTCCAGATATGAAGAAGCGAGCAAGCTTTTTTGAAGAAAACGTAGGAATTCCATCTCAGTTGTTTCTGGAGAGCTGCGCCAGGCAACGCCGCATGCTTTATGATTTGCCGAGAGGAGCGGAAATTACGCTTTGGTTTGAGCATGACCGATACGATCAAACCATGCTGATGTATTTGTTGCAGGAGTTGTCAATGAAAGGGTTTCGCGACCTTTCGATGGTCACGCTCGATGCCTATCCGGGAATCGAGCCTTTTTTCGGGCTGGGGCAGTTGTCCTCCGAGCAGTTAGTTGAGCTCTATTCCTATCGAAGACAAGCGATCACCGGCGAACAAGTACAAGAGGCGATAACGGGATGGAAGGCGTATACTTCGCCGACACCCTATGACCTGGAAACATGGATAGCAGGGTGCGAGCATCCCCTTCCTTTTTTAGCCCAGGCAATGCAAAACCATTTGCAGTATTATCCATCAACTCATACAGGACTGAATGAGGTAGAGGCCTTATCCCTAAGCTTTATCCGCGTTAACAAGTGCTCTTTTGACCAGCTGTTTACATATATTTGCAGGAAAAGGCCGCTTGATGGTCTAAGCGATTTGCATTTCGCCGCCCTACTAAGCCAGTTGCTGACGGGAGCAACGCCCCTACTCAAAAGTGACGGTCCTTTACCTAGCTATCAACAGCCTCAAGCTAACTGCCAGTTCGAATTGACTTCTTTTGGTTCAGACGTCCTAGATGGAAGGAGAGATCGTTTTTATTTCATAGGCATCGATTGGTGGCTGGGCGGCGTTCATCTGCGAGAGGATCGATGGAGGTGGGATGGGGAAAGGATTGTTGAATAGCCCTTGACCCGACAGAGAAGATATTAGATAATATAATTCGTAATAATTACGATTATTGCAGATATACATAAGAGGGAGATCGAATCCGTAACGACTAGGGAGGTATGAACGGTGACTGTTGGGAGAATACCGGTTATTGTCTTAAGTGGTTTCTTGGGAAGCGGAAAAACGACCCTCTTGCTGCGGTTGCTTCAGTATGCTAAAGCAAATGGAAAGAAATCTTCTGTCCTAATGAACGAACTAGGGAGTCTAGATGTCGACGGTCAGATTATCGCCAAGCATCTGAGCGCCGGTGATCTTGAAAAGCTGTTTGACGGTTGTATTTGCTGTGACAAAAAAAGCGAGGTTGCCTCAAGTGTTCAAAAGCTGCTGAAACGCTCTACCGACATTCTCTTCATCGAGCTAACAGGAGTGGCGAACCCTGAGGAGATTGCCGATGCACTAACAGAGCCTGAAATTCTGGATCGAGTCTATTTGCATAAAGTGTTAACCGTTCTGGATGCTGAGTATGTTTTGGAGTATAATAGCATCTTTGAGTCGGATCGGCAGCTGGTTCACACTCTTCGTCAGCAGATGGCCTTGGCAGATTTTATTATCGTGAATAAGTCGGATCTGGTGAGCGAGAAGCATAAAGAAAAGATCGGAAAAGCAGTCCGTAAACAAAATGATACCGCTCCTATTGAATATACAACTTATAGTGAAGTAGAAATGGACCCTTTATTTACAGGGATTGACGGGAGAAGGCCTAGGAAGCAAACCCTAGCACCCCTCTTTGTTGTGTTAAGCCCATCATGTTCCCACCAGGAAGATAAAGCGTCCTATTCTCGTGTTCAAACCGTAAGTTTTTCGGCTCAGAAGCCGTTAAGAGAAAGAGACGTAGAAAAATTCCTGAAAAGATGGTCTTCTGAACTGCTCAGGGCAAAAGGTTATTTATCGATAGATGGTAAGGGACACCAGCTTATGCAGTTCTCTGGTAAGCGAACGAACTGGCAATTGAATAAAGAGGTTCAAGAGGTCTATATTGTTTTAATAGGAATGAATTTGGACGTAGAGAAATTGAAAGAAGACTGGGAAAGTCTATCATAAGGAGAAACATGATGGGAAAGTCAAATGAAGCCTTGCAGGAAATACAGTTATCTCACCATTCGATAGAGCAGTGGCAACGCAGAAAGCGGGAGTTAGAATGGTGGGTGAACCATCCGAAGCCGGAGAAGCGGCCAAAATCCCTCAAGTGGTTAAAGCAGGATTACGTAGATGAGGAGCTTTATCCTGTTCTGCAACTGTTGAACCAAGCGGGGATTCCAACTGAGTATTCATGTGCAGGAGTGAGTCTATTAGATGATCCCCATGATCATTCCCTATACGCCTACCTCACTTTTTATAAGAAAGACTTGTCTTCCGCTCTCATGGAGTATTTGCTCAATCGCATGAAGCATAGGGTCATAGTCGTTTATGAACCCGCTCGCAACCGATATGATGTGTCTTCTTTTTATATTCAACACAACCGATCTTTTTGTTTGCTTCTCTACCATTGTGCGATACAATTTTTAAATCATGACAGGCAAGAAGATAACCTCTAGCTTAATGAGGTTATCTTTTTAGTAATTGGAGGAAATATGCATACCGTCTCAGCAACTTCACTCTCAACCACACCGCCGCTAACACATGGGCAATTTCTTAAGCTTTCTCTACCCTTAATTTTATCTGGGTTATCGACTCCGCTCTTAGGAGCGGTGGATACCGCTGTTGTCGGTCAATTGCCCCATCCGGCTTATATTGGCGGAGTGGCGATCGGTGCACTGATCTTTAATTATTTATACTGGGTGCTCGGATTTTTGCGTGTTAGCACGTCCGGGTTCACGGCTCAAGCTCAAGGGGCAGGGAACACCCAGGACTTGCTGATGTTTCTGCTCAGACCTTTAGGCATCGCGCTGATTATGGGATGTTTGTTTATTAGCTTACAATCTCCCATAAAGTATCTTTCTTTGCTTCTAATGGAGTCAAGCCCTGTGGTAGAAGCTCAGGCTTCCAGCTACTTTGATATACGAATTTGGGGTGCACCCTTTGTCCTAGCAAACTACGTTATATTAGGTTGGCTGATTGGTATTTCGAAGGTGAAGCTGGCCTTATTTCTTCAAATCTTTATGAACTTATTAAATATAGGATTAGATTTATATTTTGTTCTTGTTCTCCAATGGGGAGTGCCCGGAGTTGCCTTAGCTACCGTGATTTCTGAGGTAAGTGCCATTGTAGTGGGACTTCTACTTTTATTGGCAAGCAGGAAAATGGATTGGGGTCAATGGAGCTGGTCTCATTATTGGGACTCTCGTTCCTTTTTGAAAATGTTTAAAGTGAATCGAGATCTTTTTATCCGCACCATTTGTTTACTCACGGTTTTCGGTACCTTTACGGCTTATGGGTCAAAGCTGGGTGAGGTCACGTTGGCAGCCAATGCGATCTTGATGCAGCTGCAGTTCATCTTGGCTTACTTCTTTGGAGGATTCGCTAATGCTTCGTCCATTCTTATTGGGCGATCGATTGGCAGTAAAAATGAAGCTTTGTTTGATGCTACCATCCGGGTTACGGTGTTATGGTCTATCATGGCATCGGTTCTTCTTGCGTTAGGGTTATTTCTTGCACAAGGATGGATTATAAGCTTGTTTACGGCCATAAAAGAAGTGAAAGCTCTGGCATCGGAATATATCATTTGGTTGCTGCTCTTTCCCTTTGCCGTGTTCTGGGGGCTGCAGCTCGAGGGAATCTGCGCAGGGGCGACCAATGCCAGGCCAGTACGAAACACGATGATCCTATCTATGATCATTTTCCTGGCTTCTGTCTGGCTGCTAACCCCCATCTGGAACAACCATGGCTTATGGTGCTCCTTCGTATTATTTAGCTTATCTCGTTCGTTGATTTCTTGGACATATCTCCCTAAACTAAGGAAAAGCAGTTTTTCTTAGAGGAGGTGGGCAGGTTCAGATGGTGATTGAAGATGAATTCACGAGGGAGCTTGTCGAGACTTTAGGGCAGCTCACCGAAGGATGGAAAGATAAACTACGAAAAAGGCAAATTAAGCTGGACTTTGCTTATCGGATCGGTCAAAGTCTGAGTAAAGAGGAGCAGCAGAGGATGGACGTTTTTTTGAAAGAAATGACCATTCATCCCAAGCACGAGTCCCGTGTGCTAACTGCATTCTCTTTAGGAATATCAGAATGGGCGATTCAAGATATTCTACGCATCTATAGTTTAGGAGAAACGATTCAACAAAAACTGAAGCCTTATAATGACATCATGGCCGAGTTTAGAAGGATCTATGTTGAGGGATTTGAAGCTGAGTTTCTTGAAGGCAGGCTGCCAAAGGATGAATGGGAGCTTGAGGATCGGTTAAAGTATTATCAATTGAGATTACAAACCCTTATGGACCAGGTCCCGAAGAGGGAACAGAGTTATAATCGAAGTTACGGTGACAGTTCGATCTCCTCTATTCCGGAAAACAAGGAAACAAGATTAATTGAGCTGATCGGGCTAAAGGAAGATGCTACTCATGAAGAAATACTAAAGCAGTTTCGTCATTTGCTAAAGGTCCTCCATCCTGATACTGGGGGAAGTGCATACTTATTTGGGATGGTGAAGCGAGAGTATGAGCGGTATCAGAGGAGGGAGTAGATCCGTCTATCATGACCTATAACAAATTAAAAGTGTTTGCGATCCTTCTCCCGACGCTTCTCATTGGGGGCTTTGAGTATGTTCGCCACGAACTTCTCTTAGATCATCTCTCCATGGAAGCAGGGAATCTATATATCACTATTCTAACGTTTGTTTTATCCTATATTTTTGCTACCTGGATGTTTAAGAAGATCGATAAGATGAATCAAAAAATAGTGGAGGAGCAGTCCAAGCGAGCGGTTTATGAGGAACAAGAACGGCTGGCCCGCGAGCTGCATGATAATATAGCCCAAGTGCTATTTTTCCTGAAGGTGAAGTTGAAGCAAGGGGATCTGACAGAAGCGAGGATGGCGGTTAACGAGATTGATAATAACCTGAGGCAAGCGATCTTCAACTTGCGTACCATGCCGCATGAATCCGTTGATATGACTCATCGCATAGGCAGGTGGCTGAATGAGTGGTGTGATCTGACCGGCATAGAAATTTCCAAGCAGGTGGAAATTTCAAAAGGATATTTTACACCGGGCGAAGAAGTTCAGCTGTTCGGGATTATTCAGGAAGCCTTTACGAATATTCGCAAGCATTCTCAAGCTACACAAGCCACTATTCAGCTGTGGACGGAACCCCAATCTTGGCGGCTTGTCATCAGTGATAATGGAAAAGGCTTTTTGCCTCCTGCCCCTGCCCATTCCTCCAATCAATTTGGCCTGAAAATGATCAGCGAACGCGCGCAAAAAATAGGCGCTGAGCTAGAGCTTGGACAAACACCCCTTGGAGGAGCACAACTGATCCTCCGAGCGCAAAGGAAGGTAAAGCCATGAATTTAACTTATCAGGTACTCATTGTAGACGATCATCCCCTAGCAAGGAAAGCCGTAAAAAGCTTGTTGGCGAGTGACCCGTCTTTTGTTCTTGTGGGGGAAGCAACAAGTGGGGAGGAAGCGCTGAGTGTATGTGAGGAGCTGCAACCAGATTTAGTCTTAATGGATATCCACATGCCGGGGATGAATGGATTGGAGGCTACTCGAGAAATTAAGCAAAGGCATCCCCAAACCAAGGTCGTGATATTAAGTGTCTCAGACGATATTGCTGATTTATTTACGGCGATTCAATTTGGGGCTCAGGGGTACTTGCTTAAAAATATGGACCCGGATGATTGGGTCACTTATCTGCATGCTTTAATCGATGGGACAGCCGATGTGTCCCGGGAGTTGGCTGGAAGATTGTTTTACCAATTTCGAGAGACGGATAATCCTGATCAGCTCAATCCGGATACACTAACCCCAAGAGAACGGGAAATCCTCCGCCATGTGGCCGAAGGCAAGACGAACAAAGAACTAGCAGAAGTACTAAGCATTTCAGAGAATACGGTGAAAAACCACATGAAGAACCTGCTAAAAAAACTTTATTTAGAGAATCGGGTTCAATTGGCCTCCTATGCCGTTAAGCATGGCATTAGCATACGAAAAGAAAAATAGTGTCAGCCCAACTGCCGTTTATGGCAGTTTTTTTATGGACAAAAATAGCCCACATGGGTCATATCCAAGAGTTCACACTCTCTCTATAATAAAAACTGTGCTTATCGATAGGAATTCATTGATTACAAGTAAATAGGGGGACAAATGACGTGAAAAAGCTATTATCATCCATCGTTTTATCTGCAACGATTCTCTCCGCCGCAGTACCTGCACTGGCTCATGACGGCTGGTCCCAGACAAATGCACCCATCATTGGGGTTGGAGAAAACTCTTATGTGGAGCTTCTCTTTGGTAATCATTCCAATCATCATGCCAGTTATCGAATAGATTCGAACTGGAATCTAGATAACAGTAAAGTTTATGTCACCCTGCCTAACGGAACAAAAGCGGATATTTCTAGCACTTTGTTCTATACAGGGGAGGAAATAGATACTCCAGAATCTCGTCTTAAAGTAAACAACTACCATGTAGCATCCTTCGCTTCTCAAATGGCAGGTGCACATATTATCTCAGTCGAGGGGGATATGGTGTTTAAACATGGGGATGTGGCTAGCCGTACGCTTCGCAGCGCAAAATCTTTTGTTGCGGTAAGTGATCTGCCAAGTGCGCAGAGAGTGGCTCATCTAGGCGGCTTTAAACGACAGGTGACTACGGACCGTGCAGAATTAGTTCCACAGTTTAACCCTGCAGCCTTGGTGAGTGGCAAGGAGGTTTCGGTTCAACTTCTGCTGAAAGGACAACCGGTTTCAGATGCGGAGGTTTCCTTGATCCAGCGAAGCAATTCTGAAGGGAAAACGTTTAAGACAGATGCCAATGGAATAATTACTTTCACGGCTGGTCCAGCGGATTACTATTTGGTTCGATCGAAAATCGAAAAAGCCGAGAAATCCGAGGGCCAGTATGACAAGACCTACTATGAAGCAACGATGACGTTCCACGTTCAAAATGGAAGCTATGTATTGCCAGTCAACGGACAACTTCAACCGATTGTCAAGGTGGAGGGACGTCAAGTGGCAGGCCAGGGCTTAGCCAATAGGAATGGCAGTCTTCATGTGTCCAGTGATTTCATTCGTCAATACATCGATGCCAGCTTTACTGGTCAAGGATTAGTGCCGCTTCGTTCAACGGTAGAAGCGAATGGGGCTTCTGTTGAATGGTTTGCACCTGTCGGTGGAATGGCTCCAGTCGTATCCATTTATAAATAAATCCCTTATGGTAGCGTCGGCATTAAGCTGGCGCTTTCCATTTACAAAAAGGTAGGTGTACCAAATGAAAAGAGTCTATATATATCTGCTCATTCTAGGCTTATGGGGTGCTTTCCTCGTTCCTCAAGAAGCCTTGGCTCATGCGTATCCATCGAAGTCCATACCGGCCCAGGAGTCCAAGCTGCAGCAATCTCCGCCAGAGATCCGTGTCCAATTTTCGGAGAAGATTGATACGAATCTCAGTCATATGACTTTAAGAGATGCTAAAGGCAACGTCATCCCTACTGAAAAATTAAGTGAAGATGGATTATGGCTCATTCTTAAGAATCCGCCGTTGGAGCCGGGTGTCTACACGGTTCATTGGCAGACCTTATCTCTTGATACGCATACGACAGAAGGAAGGTTTCGATTCTCCGTTGGCGGAGCCGAGCTGGAAACAAGTAAACCCTCAGCTACGCCAGTGTTAGGTGGCTCCCCACCCCCTGCTGACCCTGCTCCTATCGTTACTCCTGCACCAGCTGCTCCTGCTCCTACTGCGCCGCAAGCGGATTCGAAGCCAGCCCAAGTTCCTCCTTCGCCTCCTCCAGCACCAGCACAATCAAAACCTGTCGCTGAAAAAAAGGAGGAGCAAGTGAAGCCTTCTCCGGTGCAGGAAATTAAAACAGTAGAGGTTCCTCGGCAAGAGGTGCACACTACGGTTTCCGTTGAGGAGTCTGCTCCTGCTATAGACAACGCAGTAGAGGAGTTTCAATTAGCCGAAGAAACTGTAGTAGAAGAAACGAACTCTTTGCCTCCAGCGGAGGTCAGCACAGAACAGCCGCACGAACATCTGGTCGATACACATGTTCATTCCGAAGCGGAGCATGCTGGCATGAATACCCAACGTTTTCTCCGCATAATGGAACTGGTGATCGTAGTGTCTGTAGGAGGTTTCCTATTTTTTACTCGTTGGATCCTAAGAGCACAAAGTCATGCTACAAAGGGAGAACGAAATCTCCTTCTTGCAGGTGTTTTTCTCTTAGTAGCTGCTGGGGTTGGGGATGTGTGGAATCTCATCGTTCGACTGGGGCAGGGATGGGATTCCTTGCCAATCATCTTGACTTCTACCTGGCTAGGGATAGCCAGCTGGTTAAGGCCATTGCTCCTGTTTCTCCTTTTCTTCTTCTTAAAACGTCAGCTGGTAAGCTTTTTCTTGATTAGTGTTCTTAGCCTAACCTTTCCGTTAACAGGCCACGCAATAAGCGGACAGGGAGCAATTACTGCGGTACCTGCACACCTGATTCATATGATGGCTGTAATGGTTTGGTTTGGAGGATTGATTGGTTTGGCAGGGTATTCCTTCCTCCAGGATGGGACCAAGGAAAGTCTTCTTCAACTGCACCAGGGTATGGAGAGGTTTTCTCGCTATGCTGCAGGAATGATGGTGATTGTGACCATAAGTGGGATATTCCTCACCATCCTGCGGGTGGATTCCTTCCACATGCTTTTTACAAGTAATTATGGTATACAGCTACTCTGGAAACTAGCCTTTTTTCTACCGGTACTAGGAATTGCGGCGATTCATCGGTGGTATTTCTTTCCCAGGATTACTGCCTTATCAACCAATGCTCACCAAGGCTTGGTATGGGGATTAAGGCTTGAATTGATTTTGGCCATCCTTGTATTAATTTGTGCTGGATTGTTATCGACAACCTCCCCGCCTTTGGGTTAAATAGATTTGGAGCCAAGCAGACAGTAAAGCCAAATGCTTGGCTTCTTTTTATGCGAACGTTACAATGAAAGGAAGAAAATAAAATGTGGAGGATAACTATGATTTCACACGGATTTACCCAGTTTCAAGAATCCAAATTCAAACAATTGAAGGTGGACGACAAGGTTCAGATGGGCCAATGGCTTCATGTATACATTAGCTTTCAGGTGGATACACTGCCGGAAGGCTTAAGCGAGCCTAGTGCCCTCATCATTCTCAATCAGGAGAATGACGTTGTGCAGATGGTGGTACAGGATGAAGGATGCGATTCGGAATTTAAGTTTACGGAAGGGGAGCAGCAGCAGCTGACAGAGTTTCTTAGGGAACAAGGTATCGTGAAAGAATGATCGGACGAGCACGGATCCTTTCTATCGTTTTGCTTAGCCTCTTGATGGCCTGCAATTCTCATGAGCCAACAGAGGAAACGGTGCCTGCTGCTCTGATAGAGCAGGAGATGGCGGTATCCGTCCCTATGGAGCCGAAGCCACCCCACTACCAGCACAAACTTACCTATGAATCAACGAAAAATATACTAATAGGAGAGACCACGATCCAAGCGTGGAATCGTACATCTATTCCCACAGATGAACTGAATATCCAGCTTTTCCTCTCCGCTTTTGAACCCAGCCAGAAACAGCCGCCTGTTCTGCCGAAGTCCTTTTCGCGAGCTTATCCGCACGGCGTACAGTATGGAAGAATGGACATTCAAGAGGTGCAAGTAGATGGCTTCCCTGTCTCTTTCCATCGTGATGGAGCCATTCTTAAGGTTGAGCTCCAACAACCATGGTCCGCTAATACCCCAAGGGAGATTCAACTTCAATGGACGGGACAGCTCCCTGGGATCCATCATCGGTTGGGATCCGAAAAAGAAGCAGCGTGGTTCGGCAATGTGCTGCCGATTCTCTCCGTCTATGACGGGGAATGGCGGGTGAATCAATATGAGGCGGTGGGAGATCCCTTTTTTAGTGAGGCCGGAAGCTATGAGGTTGAGGTAACGGTGCCAGACTCTTATCATGTGGTGATGACTGGGGAAGAAGAAGCGTCCAACGAGCAGGGGAGTAGTAAAACGGTCTCCAAGGTGGATCGTGCAAGGGAGTTCGTATTTGCTATCACCCCGAATCATCAGCAAGAATCGATTCGTACCTCTTCAGGAAAAGACATTCATCTCTACCACCGCACGTTAAGTAAACAGACGGTTTCCAAGGTTCTCCAAGAAGCCAAGGGTATGCTGGATTATATGGAATCACGAGTTGGAACTTATCCGTATCAGCAGCTAGATATTTTCGAGAACGAGATGTTTATTACCGGAATGGAATATCCAGGTTTGGTGTTTGTTCGTTCCGATCGGCTTCAAGATCCGAAGGGGATTGAGACGGTCGTTCATGAAATCGCTCATCAGTGGTTTTATAACATCGTGGGCAATGACCCGTTAAACGAGCCTTGGCTAGATGAAGGGTTTGCTACGTATTTTGCAGATGAGTATCTCCAGGGTGCAAAGCTTCCTTCTTACTATGCAGAGGAAAAGCGATACCTCGATAGACACTTCCCGCAAACAAAGATTCAGCCTATTCACCATTATCCAGACTGGGCTTCCTACTGGCGAGGAAACTATAGAAAAAGCAGCTTGATGATCTTCGCCCTCCAACAAGAGTTAGGGGAAGAAGCATTCAGCCGCTTTTTAAAGGAGTATGTCCAAGAGTTTGAATATCAAATTGTAACCAAGGATGAGTTCGTTGCCTTTGTGAAGGGATATGCGGAAAAAGACATGGACTCGTTTTTTCAGGATTGGTTTAAGTAGTCAAACACGCCGTGGAGCTGGGTGGTGACATCGTGAAATTCATTACGCTCAGCCAACGAAGCCTCCGACTCTGATTCCTCTGCTTGGAAAAGGCCTAAGCAGTAGATTTTGTCCCCTTTTTTCTCAAAGCACCAATAGCTTAGCTCATCATGAGCGATAAGGTGGGTAGTGTTAAGGGGAGCCCAAGGCTCTCCTTGATAGGTGCAGATCTGATCCGGTAGAAGGGCTACCTGATCCAAATAATAAACCATCTCAAAGCCTTGCAATAGTCTTTTCATTTGCATTTCCTCCTTTCGACTGGGTTCTTTTCCATTGCAGATCATAGTAATAGGAAAGGGCAATCGTCAAAATAGGCATCAACCAAAGAAATGGGGCATAAGGCAAGTAGTCTGTAACAGGCACACCCATGATGGTCGCTGCGAGCATCGCCAGTATATTCCAGGGGATGAGAGCAGCAAACAGCAAACTGGTATCCGAAAGTACCCGCGAAAGCTGTGCACCGCTATACCGTACCCGCCATATGGGCAGCAAGTTTCTCCCGCTTATCATAATCGGGAGAGTCTGATTACAGCAAAGCATGTTCATCACCAGGCCAAAGAGGGAAGTGGTACAAGTGGCCTTTGTCAAATTAGTCTTGTTCCCCATCATTTGCTGTATGTAGGGTTCGATGACCCTGTGCTTCTCTAAAAGGCCATTAAATGCCCCGGTGCAAGCAATAAAGACGATCATACCCGTCATGTCCAACAAGCCTTTGCTGTGTAGGATGGACAAAGAAGACCCATCAAAGCCATGAAGTAAATAGCGCCACCATTCCGCTCCACCTACTCCTTGCCAATAATTCCCGATGATAAGGCTTGCTAGGATCGAAGCAACAAAAGCATACTTGGTCTTGATCCGTAGCAAGATCATGCCGATCAGAATAAGAGGTGGGAGCATTAGCAAGGGGTGGAAGAAAAACTGCTGTTCGAAGGAATAGTCCAGAACTTCCTTTCCCTCAACCTGGAGCTGACCCTGAAGGTCCCATGCATAAAAAAACAAGCAGGAAAGAACTATGCCTCCCAATGTGGTAGGCAGCATCGCCTTGCTTTGCTTTTGAATGTCGGTCTCGGTTGTCGCCGCCAGCAACTGATGAGCACTAGAAAGTGGGGACGAACGGTCTCCTACCATCGCTCCAGAAATTAGAGCTCCACCAACCATAGCTAAGGGCAGGTCGAGAATGGTAGCAGCCCCCATTAAGGGAAGTCCAATGGTGCTCAGAGTACCAATCGACGTGCCGAGCGCCATAGAGGTTAAAGTCGACAAAAGGAACGCACTGCACAAGAAGTAAGCGGGTTCAACAAGCGATAGCCCCCAATCAATCAAATAGGGGATGGTCCCGCTGGCCATCCAAGAGGGGATGAGCAGTCCGACTAAAGCCAAGATCCAAAGAACTTCCTTTGTTCGGTAGGCCCCTGAACGCGTTCCTTCCCATACGTCTGACCAAGCAGCTCCCATTCTCCGGCACAACAGGACGAGCACAGTTAGGCCTAATAAAAAACCGAGAGCAAGGGGAAGACCGAATAGGGACGACAATAGCATGCCACCGATCGTACAGAAAATAAGAAATATGAGGGTAAGCGGTTTAAGCATTTTCCCGAAAACTCCTAGGTGAATAAGTATATTCTCATTGTATAGCAACAAAAGGAAAAAAGGAACGCATCGAAACCTTTCAAAAACGATGGAAAATGGGTACAATAGAAACAAATACGTAAAGCAGGAGTGAAAATGATATGTCATTAATGTCTTTTGATGCCTATATGAATCAAATGAAGCAAATGGTTCAACCGATGAGAGATGAGCTTATCCATGCTGGTTTCACCGAGTTGACGACTGTGGAAGACGTTCAAAAATTCTTCGCGGAAACCAAGGGTACAGCCCTTATGGTGATCAATTCCGTATGTGGATGCGCTGCCGGGATTGCCAGACCCGCTGTAATTCACTCTTTAACAGGAGGAAAGAAGCCGGATCACTTAGTAACCGTGTTCGCGGGACAGGATAAGGAAGCTACAGCTGAAGCGCGCAAGCACATTGATTTCCCGCCATCTTCCCCATCCGTCGCTTTATTCAAGGATGGAAAATTAGTTCATTTCATTGAGCGTCATCAAATTGAAGGCTATGATGCGGGAACCATCGTCGCTAACCTTCAAGGTGCATTTGAACAGCATTGCGGGTAATCTCCCAGGAAAAGCCAGCCTTAGGTAAAGGCTGGCTTTTCAAGTTTTTGTAGAAGTTCTCTTCATAATTGCTTAAAATGTAAGAAAATGATCTTGAAAAAAACAATCTAGAGACATAGGTGATCCAAGATGAGTGTAGAGAGCTTGTTAGAACGGTTGGAGGATGGGCAAGTCCAATTAGGAAAAGGAACCCTTCAGCGTCGGCTGAAGGAACTGCAGGAGACCTTTCGTGCAAAGGGAGACCATCTCAATGCAGAAAAAATGAGTCAGCTTGAGGACAAATGGAAGACCGGTGAATTTGTACTGGCTTTCTGCGGACACTTTTCCGCAGGAAAATCCACGATGATCAATACCTTGATGGGGAAGGAAATCCTTCCATCTAGCCCCATTCCTACGAGTGCCAATGTAGTAAAGGTCAAGTCCGGGGAATCCAAGGCAGTCGCCACGTTTAAAAATAAGCCGCCGGTGACTTTTGATTACATCCAAGAGCTTGATAAGCTTAAAGAGTTTTGTAAAGATGGCGATGAAGTCATTAGTGTAGAAATCCAGCATCCGAATGATTTTCTCATCAATGGCGCTACTCTGTTAGATACCCCTGGTATCGATTCAACGGACGCTGCTCACAAGGTAGCCACAGAGTCTGCGATGCACTTAGCAGACGTCGTCGTGTATATGATGGATTACAATCACGTCCAATCGGAAATCAATTTCCAGTTTACGAAAACCCTGAAGGAAAAGGGTAAAACGTTATTCCTGGTCATTAATCAGATTGATAAGCATTTTGACTTGGAACTTGATTTTTCTTCGTTCCGCCAAAGTGTTTCCGATGCCTTTGCCCAGTGGGGTGTTGAACCGGATGCGACCTTCTATACCACGCTAAAGGTTCCTGATCATCCCGAGAACCAAATCGAAGAGATGCACGACCGTCTTTACTCTTTATTTGCGAATAAGGATCAAGTCCTGCAGGAAAGTGTGCTGCGGTCCGCTTTAGATCTTGTCAATGATCATGATGAGTTTATCCTAGGTCAAAGTCGTTCGGAAAAAGCACATCATGAGGCCGTGATTGGTTCAGCGAACAGCAAAGAAGTAGAGATGGCCTATGCTTCCTTGACTCAGAAAATCAGGGATGCAGCTCAAGCTCCTGTGAAGCTTCGAAACGATCTCCAAAAAGAATTGCAAGCTCTCCTGGATAATGCGAACATTACGCCTTATTCCATGCGTGATCTAGCCAACAAATACCTAGAGAGCTGTCAGCCAGGGTTTAAAGTAGGCTTCTTGTTTACAGCGGGTAAAACCCAGCAGGAGAAAGAGGCGCGTTTAGCCGCCTTCCAGCAAGAAGTAGAGGAGCAGGTGAAAGCCAATCTTCAGTGGCATTTTAAAGATATTTTTCTCCGTCTTCCTAAAGAAGCCAAGCTCAAGGTCGAAGAGGATTTTCAGCAACGCGTAGAGCACGCTGAGGTTCCGATCACGGGAGATCTATTAGCTTCCAAGATCAAAGAAGGAGCAAGACTGACAGGGGATGCAGTTTTGAACTACTGCCGAGATCTTGCGGATGAGGTCAAGGCGAGATATCGACGAATAGGCATCGAATTCATTGATGAGCTTGTCGACCTTTACACGAAAGAGACTAGGGAGCTGGAACATCAGCTAAGAGTAGAGGGCGAAGCGGTTCTAAAAGTCAAAGAATCCATGGAAGCCTTACGTAAGCTAACGAATGAGGAAGAAGCGTATATCTATCAGCTTAAAGAAGACTTGCTTTTAGATGATGTGAACGAGGGTAAGCCAGCAGAACAATCGATAGGCGCAGCTGTTGCCCCTGTCCGGCGCTCATGGAAGGAAAGCCAAGCTCCAACCCTGGTGAAAAAAGAAAAAGTCGAATCGCTTGTTTTGGAGGAAGAAAAGAAAACCGAATTATCCCCTTTTAAAGAAGACTATAAATCTAAACTGGTTTCTACGGCAGAAGCTTTGCGTACGGCTGCAGGAATTGTAGAAAGCTTAAAAGGTCAGGCGTTAGCAGCCAAACAGATGAGAGTGCGAGCAGACCGCCTCGAGCAAAACTTATTTACTGTGGCGCTATTCGGTGCCTTCAGTGCAGGAAAGTCTTCTTTCGCGAATGCGATGATGGGTGACATGATCCTACCTGTGTCCCCGAATCCAACGACAGCGACCATCAATAAGATCTTACCGCCAACGGCTCAGTTCCCTCACGGCACCGTAAGAGTGAAGACCAAGAGCGAGGCAGATATGACGAAGGATGTTTTGCAGTCCCTCGCGATCTTCCGAATTGAGGCCCAGTCTATCCAAGAGGCCATTACGAAGGTGGACCGAATTGATATCGATGAGATTTTGCCTTCAGCTAAGCCTCATTACTCCTTCCTGGTTGCCGTGAAAAAAGGTCTTGCTGAGATGTCGGCGCATTACGATCAAGAGCTGTTAGTTGGCATGGAGGAGTTTAAGGAACTGGTAGCCAGGGAAGATAAAGCTTGCTTCGTCGAGTGGATCGAGCTCTACTATTCCTGTCCGCTCACCGATCAGGGTATTTCCTTGGTTGATACGCCAGGAGCAGACTCAATTAATGCCCGTCATACAGGTGTTGCCTTTGATTACATTAAAAACGCCGATGCGGTGCTGTTTGTCACGTACTACAACCATGCCTTCTCTCATGCGGATCGCGAGTTCTTGCAACAGCTTGGTCGCGTGAAGGATACCTTTGAAATGGATAAAATGTTTTTCTTGGTCAATGCGGCTGACTTAGCGAAGTCCAAGGATGAATTGCTTGGAGTTGTCGGTCATGTAAGAGATAATCTCTTAACCTGCGGGATCCGTAACCCACGTCTTTATCCGGTATCCAGTCAGACGGCACTATTAGCGAGAATGTTGGCAGCTGGAAAGCTAAACGAATCAGCTAAACGCGTCTAT
The DNA here is from genome assembly GCF_004522215.1 of Ammoniphilus sp. YIM 78166. Lineage (GTDB taxonomy): Bacteria > Bacillota > Bacilli > Aneurinibacillales > RAOX-1 > YIM-78166. The sequence goes on from NZ_SDLR01000001.1 coordinate 407,328, forward strand.
CAGGAGCGTACTGGTTCTACGGACCAGCTGATGACTCCGGAAGCGGCCTTATCCTATTCAGGCTTCCAAACCTTTGAACAGGAATTTATTCGCTTTACCATTGAAGAATTAACGGATGTCGCTGTTCAGGCTGCGCGCAACGAAATGAAACGTTCAAGTACGGCGCTCCATTCCTTTATCGAGGCAGCTAAGGAAGGAGAAGAGGTCAAGCAGCAAAAGAGAGCTCATTTCCTGCAACGGAAGCAGGAAGACACCGAGCGCATTACGGGTGTTGCGTATACCCGGGAAAGCGCAGCAGTGGAAAAGGAAGTGGATGAACTTCTGTATTACGTAAAGCAGAGATTGTTCTATAAGGTAAACGAGTGGTTTACGCTGTCCTTTAACCCTGCGGTGCTTAAGGAAGAAAAAGGAAGAGATATGAAGACGACGTTGCAGCAATGCTTTGATGAGATGATCCGCAACATTGTTTTCTCCCTGAGCCAGGAGTTAAGAGCAACTTCTCTACGTATGGAGAAAACATGCAACACGATAACCGCCCAGCTCGTAACCGAGCTTATGGAGCATTTGGCAGCTGACTTCGAGCTGCCGTATCAAGCCTATAAGTTAGAAGTACCGGAATTCCCTGAGAATCTCGCCTATGAGCCTTCTTCGGTAAAACGAATCCTAGGCCAGTTCAAGTCTACCAAGCAGTTCTTCGAGCAAGGGGGACGTGACCAAATGCGCGATAGCTTCGAGCAATGGTTGGGAGAACCTGTATCAGCTTACCTGCAAGGGGCTTTGACTCAGTTGAAGGAATTCTATCGTGGTGAGTTTGAAGGGCACGTGGAAGAAAAGAGACAACAGCTATTAGAGCAGATGGAAGAGTATTACGCGGGTGTGATTAGTGCATTAGAAGATAAGGTGGATATTAATCACTTGGAGTCGATGCTAGAAGAGCTTGAGGCATTGCAAGCGTAATGAAGAGAGGCTGATCCCTATTTTGGGAACAGCCTCTTTTGTTACCGGCTGAAATGGTACTCATACCGGCGACATTTCTAAGTAAAGTAATCAATCTGGGCCTGCGGGAAGTAGGCATGGACCAGGCTTTCTAGATGCTGTTGGAGCTCTGCTGCTTCGTCTTTCTTGTAGACATACTTGCCACGACCATATTTTCCCCATTTGTATTGGCGCTTCGTTTCATCCATCTCCAGCTTGGTTTTAGGATAACGGCCCAAGATGAGATTCTTGGCTACCTTAGTAAAACGATGCTGGATCAACTCAAAGGTTAGATCCTTGGTCGCTGAGGCAGGAAGTGCACGAGACAGCCTCTCAAATAAGTCTTGATACCCCTCTTTCCATCCATCAAAACGGTATAAAGGTGCAGCGATAAACCCTAAAGGATAACCAGCTTCAGCCACTTTTTTGGCTGCTTCTATCCGGTCTAAGAAAGAGGAGGTTGCCGGCTCAAAATTTCGGATCACATAGTCCGCATTAATACTGAAGCGAAAACGAGTGTGACCATTGTGCTTCGCATCCAGCAACGAGTCTACATTCGCAAACTTGGTAACAAAGCGGAGACGGCCCAGTTCCTGTTGGCCAAAAAACTCAATGGTCTTTTTAAGCGATCCTGTAATATGCTCAATCCCTACTGGGTCTGACGTACACGCGGCTTCGAAGCGGGTAATTTCTGGAGCACGCTCTCGCATGTATTTTTCCGCTTGGCCGTAAATCTCCTCGAGGTTCACATAGACACGAATATAGGGTTTGGTTCCTACATTCGTATTCAGGTAGCAGTAATGACAATGAGCCATACAGCCAGTTGCCAGAGGAATGGCATATTCAGCAGAGGGCTTAGACGGTTCAAATTTTAAAGAACGTTTCACTCCCACGACGAGGGTACGCTTGGCATTGCGATACCATTCGGGGGATCCTGACTCCCCTTGAATGCCGCGGACTTGATTGTGAGAGGTGGTCATTTGAATCGGGATATTGGTTGCTTTATACTTAGCCATCAATTCTTTGCCTAGCGGGTAGTCCAGAGCTTGTGGCTCGAAAAATACAACATCCGGGATAAAGGGCTTATTGACGTGCTGTGGTTTAGAACCCTCTTTCTCTTTTCTTTCAAGGACGAGAGTAGACAAGTTTGATCACCTCATCGTTTATTATTTCATTAAAGAGTCGAAATTCACTTGATTCAAGGTGCCAACATAAGGTAATATTAGTCTTGCTGAATAGGGACAAAAATGGTGGTTTTGGGGGGATTTGCATGCCAACTCCAAGCATGGAAGATTATTTGGAGAAAATTTATACACTCATCGAAGAAAAAGGATATGCCAGAGTATCTGATATTGCTGAAGTTCTTTCGGTACACCCCTCTTCTGTCACTAAAATGGTCCAAAAGCTTGATCAAAATAAATACCTAGTTTATGAGAAATACCGTGGGCTGGTTCTTACCGCTAAGGGTAAAAAAGCGGGCAAGCGCCTAGTCGATCGTCACGCGTTGTTAGAGGATTTTCTCCAGATTATCGGAGTTCCAGAAGAACAAATTTATCATGATGTTGAGGGGATTGAACATCATTTAAGTTGGGATGCCATAACGTGCATCGAATATTTAGTACAATATTTTAACGAGGATCCTTCAAGACTTCAAGATTTACACCAGCTTAAGGCGTTGGACGAACAGGTGGATCCTGATAAGAGTAAAAAGGATTAAAAAAAAGACCTACCAGATCATGTCTGATAGGTCTCTTTCTTTTTCCTTTTCAATGAAAATTGCTTCGATTTTGGTTTTCCTTGCTAGACTTGCCTTTTTTATTTCCTTCGATAACCTTAAAGGGAACGTCACGGGTAGGTTTCTTCAGCCGTGTTAGCTTCTGCATTTCATTAGAAGTCATTTTTCCCTTTTTCTTTTGGCTCTTCAGGGCTTTTTGGTAACCTTTATCCGTTGGTCGTTTCGGTTTCATGAAGCGCGTAAGGAGATAAATGATACCTACCGTAAAGGCAATGCTGATAAAGAGCGTTGTAGGGTTGGTTTGAAGAATTTTCACTAGCCCGATCGCAGCTAGTGAAAACAGTACGATGAAAAATAATTTGGTGTTGTTGGTCAAAGTGCCTCACCTCATCTTCACTTATGGGAATCATGTATATCCCAAGCTTTATCATCAACCCGTAGTTGCTATACGTTGCTGGAGCTCTTTTCCTTGATCTAGTTCTACCATTTTGTTGAAGGATGCGATAGCTACCTCTACTTGCTTATCTTCAGGCTCCTTAGTCGTAAGCTTCTGCAGCCAGAGACCTGGGTATCCTAGCCAACGCAAGAGGGGTACGTCCCTCAGTTTATTGGAGAATTGTAGTACCTCGTATGATACGCCAATGACGACGGGAAGAAGGAGGATACGCTGATAGATTCTTTCCCATAATGTGTCATATTGAAAGAATGAATAAATAACCACGCCTACGAGAACCGTGAAGATAATAAAACTGCTTCCACAACGATAATGGAGGGTAGAGGACTTCTGCACATTCTCTACCGTTAATTCGACACCGGCTTCATAGGTATTAATTACTTTATGTTCAGCACCATGATATTGAAACAGTCTTTTTATCAGTGGAGTCTGTGAAATGGCAAATAAATAAGCTAGTAAAAGAAGAATCTTAATTGCGCCTTCGATCAGGTTCTGAAGAATATTGTTGGTTACCCATCGAGTAAACAAGACATCTGCCAATACAGCTGGAGCAATAGTGAAGATGAGCTTACCAAAAATAAACGAAAGTACACCAACCACAGCGACGCCTAGAACCATGGTTAGATTCCAGGAAGAGTCTTTTTCTTCTTCTTTCATTTCCTCTCCAGGGTCAACATCATAGCGTTCCGTAGAGAAATTGAGATGCTTAGAGCCATTGGCGCTGGCTTCAATCAAACCGACGATGCCTCGGATAAAAGGAATTTTCTTTAGCTTGTTCAGTGTTGGATTGGATTTTCGTTCCTCTTCGAGGTATTCGATGGAGTCGTCCTTCCTGCGGATGGCGGTAACGATGACCTTGCGCCCACCAAACATGACGCCCTCAACAACGGCTTGCCCTCCGTATGCATTCGGTTTTTGCTGTGACAAGGGGGTATCTTCCTTTCCTACCTGCTTCCCTAATAAGGAAGGGAAATAGTGTATTTCCTCTTATTTTACATCATTTTGGGCTTGTATTGCCAGTGGATTATACCCGATTATTTGTAAATTTTTGTGAAATCCAATGAGGTGAAGGATAAATGTGAACAATTAGCAACATTTACCGATTGCTCTTGTATAAAGGAGGATAAGATAAGTAATATGAGAGTTGGAGGGGGTGAAAGAATGAAACGTTTATTCTCTATGGTATTAAGCCTATCATTAATCGGTGCTCTAGCTGCTTGTGGAGGTGGTCAACAGGCAGAACCTGCGCCGGCACCTGCAGAACAACCGGCAGCAGAGCAACCGGCAGCCGAACAGCCAGCTGCAGGAGGAACTGTAGATGCGACGGCAGCGGAAGCGAAATATAACCAATCATGTGCGGCCTGTCATGGCAATGATTTATCCGGTGGAATGGGGCCTGCGCTAAGCAAGGTCGGATCTAAGCTGTCTCAGGATGAAATCTTAGGGGTTATTACAAACGGTAAAGGCAGCATGCCTCCTAAATTATTGCAAGGTGCGGACGCTGAACTTGTGGCAGCATGGTTGGCAGAGCATAAATAAAAGCGTTCAAACCAGAATGGTTTCTCCATTCTGGTTTTTTGTTTTTTCTACGGAACAGGGGGGCATACTAGGCTTGAATAATTGACGGAGGTTTTTTTTTCATGACAGAAGACAAGAAGAATGTGAAGGAACGGAAGCTTAAATCTGCTCTTATGATCGGAGCGGTTGGAGGGGCATTTTGGACTTTGGTTGGTTATGCGGCCTATTTTATGAATTTTTCTAAATTGGGACCATCGTTGTTCGCTAAGCCCTTCATTTCACAAGAGTCGTTGGACCAGCCCTTTGCTCATTTTATGGGCATTGGCGTCGCTATCGTATTTTCCATCCTTGTGTCCCTGGCTTATGTATTCACCCTAGCCCATTTCTACAGTCCGCTTATCGGAGTGGCCTTGGGTGGTGGGGTCTTTCTGTTATTTTTTTATGGCCTTAGCCCTTTGCTGGGTTTAACCAAACAACCCATTCATCTGATTGGTATGAATACCTTCGCTACGGAGCTCTGTTTATTTATCCTTTGGGGTTTGTTTATTGGGTTTTCACTTTCAACAGAGTTTTCTAGCAGGGATAACGCTGTAAGATAGTATTCAAAAAGATGGGCTTATGATAAAATGGGCAAGGTAATTCCCTCTTTCTCCAATAAATAGGAGATGGATGACCAGTGGAAGGGGAGGTCAGCAAAGGATGAAGGAACGATTAATAGAGCTGCGAAGACGTATGGAAGAGAATGAATTGGATAGCTTGATTATCACGAGTCCTTACAATCGTCGTTATATGAGCGGATTTACGGGAAGCGCAGGATACCTTCTGATCACGAATGAGCATGCCTTGCTTATTACAGATTTTCGTTATATTGATCAAGCAAACGAACAAGCTCCAGATTGGAGCGTAATCCGACATGTTGCATCCATAGTAGATGAAGTAGGAACTCAGCTAGCCAAGCTAGGAGCAAAGAAAGTGGGATTTGAGAAGCAGTTCGTGTCCTTTTCCTTGTATGAAAGTTTAAAGGCCAGCCATGATCAAGCGGAATGGATAGGCATCCAAGGCATGGTGGAAGAATTCAGAATGGTGAAGACTGCTGATGAGATTGCCATTATTAAAGAAGCTTGTGAGATTGCAGATCGTACATTTCAACATATTTTAGGCTTTATCCGACCTGGTGTTTCGGAGCTAGAGGTTTCACTTGTGCTGGAATTCCACATGCGCAAATTAGGGGCCAAGTCTTCTTCCTTCGACATCATTGTGGCATCAGGGGAAAGAGGAGCACTCCCTCATGGTGTAGCCAGCGACAAGATTATACAGCAAGGAGAGCTTGTTACCTTAGATTTTGGGGCTTATTATAAGGGTTACGTATCAGATCTTACACGTACAGTGGCGGTAGGAGAGCCTAGTGATCAGCTTCGGAAGATCTATGACACGGTTCTTCAGGCGCAGTTAGCAGGGGTAAATGGGATTAAAGCAGGCATGACAGGAAAAGAAGCCGATGCCCTTACCAGAAGCGTGATTTCCGGAGCGGGATTTGGGGAATATTTTGGACATAGCACTGGTCATGGAATAGGACTTGAAGTGCATGAGGGTCCTGGGTTATCATCTAAAAGTGATGTGGTACTAAAACCTGGTATGGTGGTGACCGTCGAGCCCGGTATTTATGTTTCCCAGCTTGGGGGAGTCCGAATTGAAGATGATATCATCATTACGGAAAATGGTTGCGAAATCATCACCCACTCAACCAAAGAGCTCGTCATATTATAGGAATATTGTTCAGGAGGAAACAACATGATTTCAGTAAATGATTTTCGTACCGGCCTTACCATTGAGGTAGACGGTGACATTCTGCAAGTAATTGAATTCCAGCATGTGAAGCCAGGAAAGGGTGCGGCCTTTGTTCGTGCGAAGCTAAGAAATCTTCGTAACGGAGGAATTAAAGAAACGACGTTCCGTGGCGGTGAGAAGGTTGCTCGTGCGCGTATTGAAACAGCCGAAATGCAATATCTATATGCCAGCGGAGATGAGCATGTGTTCATGAATACATCTACGTACGACCAAGTAAACATTCCAGGTACTCGCCTAGAAAGAGAACTAAAGTTCCTTCTAGAAAACATGATGGTATCCATCATGCAGTATGAAGGTGAGATCCTAGGTATTCAGCTGCCAAATACAGTAGAGTTGACCGTAAAAGAAACCGAGCCAGGCATCAAGGGCGATACGGCTTCTGGCGGAAGTAAGCCGGCTGTATTGGAAACAGGACTCGTTGTTCAAGTTCCATTCTTCATTAACGAAGGCGACAAGCTTTCTATCGATACAAGAAGCGGAGATTATTTATCCCGTGCATAAAAAAGAAGCCCAAGTGGCTTCTTTTTTTGTGTGCTACCATTTAAAGAATAACTCAGCAAGTTTGACAAACAAGGCTGTAATCCCAGCTGCCATCAAAGGACCCACAGGTATTCCCTTCAAAAAGATAATACCGAAGATAGAGCCGATAACTAATCCGACGATCATCTGGGGTTCCATACGGAGAAGATCCAGGCCTTTTCCGTTCATATACGTGGCAATAGCTCCTCCAGCAAGAGCCATAATCCCATAAGGTGTAGTGAAAAGTGGCGTGACATCTTTCCAGCTGATTTTTTCATTAGCGAAAGGAACTAAGACGGCCATGGTTAAAAAGAGCAATCCTAGTTCTAGCCCTCTTCGTTCAACTGCAGGAAAAAACCGCTCGAGTGAGGTCAATTTTAATATAAGCAGGAGACTTGCTGCTGTGGCAATAATGTTAGAACGGCCTATTAAACCGATAATAATCAATATAACTAACAGCAGTTCCCCATTGATCATTGTCATCGACATTACCCCTGTCCCAAAGTCTCTGTAGAATGTATGAAGGGACAAGGGAGTTTATTCTTCGTTTATGCATGCTCTTGAATAGGGGAGTGGATAATCAGAGATTCTTCCTTTAAGATCGGGACAAAAGAGTATAAATCTTTTTGGGCAGCATACTCAATATCCGCCAGATTTCCCGCACTTAATAACCTTTTTCCTGTTGCTGTTTCTTGAAGTGTTTTGGTCAAATGATCCTTGTGAAACTCATAAGCAGCGAACATGGCCTGCCCCAAGTCATTTGTGCAAACCTCCGGGTGCTGAGATAAGATCAGCGACAGGATATAGCCTGCTGCCAAGCCGTCCTCTAAGGCGAATTTTTGTCTGGAGCCAGCGCAGAGAAGAGTCAAGTCTCTGCGAAATCGAAGGGCGAGGTCAGCACATGATTTTCCGTTTAAGAAGGAACCAATCAATATCGCTTCAGCTTTTAGCGATTTTTGAATGGCACGTGTCCCATTCGTTGTGGTAAGTACCAGGCAATTCCCCTTTAGTGGTGCGGAACACATTTCGGTTGGGGAGTTGGAAAACGGAAATCCTCCTATTTTTTTCCCATAACGCTCACCGGCTAGCAGGTATTGCTCTCCTAGAAAATGTCTGGCTTGACCAATGGTTTCAACAGGAATGACCTCCGCCACCCCTTGAGCAAGTGCAGTAACAATCGTACTTGACGCTCGCAGCACGTCAATAACAATCACCGTGCGGTTTTTAACTTCTTCTTGCTTGAGTTCATCAACCTGGGATACAACTTCGACCTTCACTGTTTACCCTCCTTGTTACCCCAAAAAAAGGTGTCAGAACGTAAGCCTCTGCGCAAGGATTCAACAGAATAAATGTCATCAGGCTGGATGTTTCCCAGATTGACATTAGGTCCAAACCATTTCATGAGCTCGACTTGCTGGTCTTTTTTAGGAGCCTCCCAGATTACTTGCTTGATGTATGGCTCGATTTGTTCCATTAGTAACGAATATTCATCCTGGATATTCCCTTTTTCATCGTAGATCCCTACATTTTCACCAGACTCTCGGCCTTCGACGATAACATAGCTCGAGCCTGCCTTTAAATCGGAGAGCAGGGTTTGGATGAGGGCCTCAGGATCAATGGTGGATCCAGCCGCCTTTTTTCCGCATTCTGTAATCACGGAAAGCCCAATCGAGCGTGCTTGCAAGATCGATTCCAGCCGTTGATCTGGTGGCAGATTTACCGTTCCATCGGAGATCTCCACTTTGTTGAAGCCTAGACCCTTCATAGTAAAGAGATAGTCCTTCACTTTATTTTGGTGAAAAGCCACCTCAAAAAAGGTTCCGCCTGGATACACACTCACACTATGCTGATCAGCAATACGCAGCTTTTCTTGTAAGATACTTGATGGATAGAGAACAGTCGTACCAAAGCCAAGCTTGATAAAATCGATATATTCCCCCGCTGTATCCAATAAGTCTTGAAATTGTCGCACACCTAATCCTTTATCAATAATCATAGTAATTCCTTGATCAGAGGCGCGTTGGTTTCTTACCCCTAATGGATCTTGCAGGGCTAATTCTTCGAGTGAACAGAATTCTTCCAACATAGTATCTCCTCACTTATTCTTATCGTCCCGACTGCATTCAATATATGCGCTCATGCCTAGTGAAGGAACTTGTCTTAGACTTGAACCTTATTGCATATGTATAGGACATCAGAATCGATAAATGGGAAGTGCAGGAGGATGAGCGGATGTTTCATTTGTTGGAAAAAGCTGTCTTAGGCATGGCTGTCCTGCGTCTATTGTCAGGCAGCATCGAAATTTTAGCCGCCATGTTGATGATCAAATTCAACCAAGTAGAAAAAGCATTAGTAATCAATAGTTCTCTTGCCTTAGTGGGGCCAATGATTTTGATTGCGACTACCACGATCGGCCTGGTAGGGATTACCGACAAGATTTCCTTTACTAAGATTATATGGATACTGCTCGGTGTCGCCTGTATCCTGATTGGGGTGAAGAGCCGATAGTGCAGGAGACTTGGGATCATACATATCTATAAAATTTTCTAGGAGCCTATTGAAGGGCTCTTTTCCTTTTGTAGGGCACGCATGATTCGTATGAGGTATAAGACAGACTTCACTCTGGGGAAGCAAGGTTAATAGCTGGTGACGGTACGTCATCATGTGTCGCTCATTCCCGCCGTACACAAGCATAGTAGGGGTTCGGATTGAAGAAAGGCGATCGCTAATATCAAACTGTAAACAAGATTTGATCATGAGGTTCGTTTCCTTCAAACGTGCTTTCCTTGCTTCATACTCAAATAGTTGTCGGTGCTCCCTTGTTGCTCCATTGGCCTTGGCAACCTGTTTGGATAGCCAATCTTTTCGACGGATTTTACTTAAACAGAAGCTGCCAACAAACTTCGAATAGAGGTAGAAGTTTGTAACTTTAGGAAAAGCTCCAGTAAGAACTGCCCCCCAAGCTTTTTCCGGATAATCCAGAAGAAACTGTAAGGCCACTAAGGTTCCTGTCGAATAGGCAACTAGAATGGTCCTCTCTATTTGCAAATAATCGAGTAGGTCTTTAAGATCTGCGGCTAACACCTGAAAATAAGACTCAGCTTGCAAATGGTGGGGAGAAATCCCGCTTCGCCCATGGCCACGCAAGTCATAAGTGAGGATTCTTGAACCATCCTGAAAAAAACGGGTTTGTTCAATCCAGTTGGTATGGGATAGCCCCATCCCGTGTATAAAAACGATATGGCGCTCACCTTGACCTTTTTGCTCATAATATAATGGGACACGGTTAATTAACACATGTGGCATACCTTCATCCCTTCTTCTAGACAGTCTAATCATGTGTTTAGTGTAAATATTTTTGATCTAAGACATACTAGAAAAGACCCCCAGAGCAATTATCTAAATAGCTGGGTCAGAAGCGGGAATCGAAGGAGGCAGCTCAAATGGATCAACTACGTAATCGCCTAGCATACTTGCAGGGAATGGCTGATGGATTGGGCATGACTACAGAAACAAAAGAGGGTCGCATTATCGTTGAGATGATGGATTTGATGGAAGAGATGGTCATTTCCATGTCTGTGATGCAAGACCGCATCGATGAGCAAGAAGAATACATTGAAGCCATCGATGAAGATCTTGCAGATGTGGAAGAGTACGTGGAAGCCATCGATGAAGATCTGGACGACGTTGAGGATTTTTTGTTTGATGACGATCTGGATTGGGAAGATATGGACGATGATGAGTACGAATACGACCTGGATGATGAAGATGATGAAGACGTCATTTATTTTGATGATGAAGATGACGACGATGAAGTCATCTATGTGGATGGCGTGTATGATGAGCTTGATGAGACGAGCGGGTATGATGACGATGAAACAGGCTATTTCGATGTCGAATGCCCGAATTGCCAGGAACTTGTAAGTATCGACCAAGATATCTTCGAAGATGATTTAGTAGCGGAAGTACTCTGCCCTGAATGCCATGAAGTCATTTTGGTTAATGATGATCTAGAAGGTATGGACGAATTTGAGAATTATGTGATTGACGAAGCATAGTTTACATTTTTTTAAAAAGGCATCTCTTAGCGAGATGTCTTTTTTCTTTTGTCATATTTGTACCCCAGTGGCGCATAAGATGGGGAATAAATAGGACGAACTTTCGGTACAAACCGCACTAGGGGTGATACACAGTGGATCCGCAAATTATGTTGTTACTGCCGCAGCAAGTAAGAGAGCTCATGCAATCCTTACCGCAAGACGTTCTTTCCGTGTTGGAGGAGATCCGTATCCGCAGGGAACAGCCATTTGAGCTGATTTATGGACAAGTATCCCGTTTCTTATGCAGGGATGGGAGCTTGACCAGTCATCCGGGAAAGGCGTGGAAAATCAGTGCAATGGAAGTGGACAAGATGGTCAATCTTATAAGCCAGCATTCCATTTATGCTTTGGAGGAAGAGCTAAAAAGAGGATATGTTACCGTGACAGGGGGACATCGAATTGGCCTGGTTGGGAAGGTGCTAGTGGAGCGTGGTGAAGTAAGGACGATTCGAGATATATCCGGAATGAATGTTCGGATCGCCCGAGAAAAAAAAGGAGTAGCCATACCCCTGCTCCCTTATCTTATAGAAGGACGAAACCTTTTGAATACCCTACTCGTATCCCCTCCACAATGTGGTAAAACGACCTACTTAAGAGACTTGGCCCGCGTAATCAGTTATGGTAGTACTCATGCTTCGGGTAGGAAGGTTTCGATTGTGGATGAGCGTTCAGAGCTAGCAGGGTCTGTGGCTGGAGTTCCCCAAAAGGACGTTGGCCCGAGAACGGATGTATTAGATGCTTGTCCTAAAGCAGAGGGAATCATGATGCTCATTCGATCGATGTCACCCGATGTCATTATCGCCGATGAAATTGGACGACCGGAAGACGCTGTGGCTATACAGGAAGCACTAAATGCTGGTGTCGTCGTGATCACTTCTGTTCATGGTTCAAGCTTAACGGATATAAACCGGAGGCCGACCATCAGTCGGATGGTTAGTCAAGGAATGTTCCAGAGATATGTGTTTCTTGGGCGATCCCGGGGAGTGGGGACGATAGAAAGTGTTTACAACGAGAAGTTTCAGTTGTTGAATGGGGTGGCTTAAGCCTTGCTGAAGCTTATTGGCGCCAGTATTATTTTGTTCTCCGCGACCATGATGGGATTCCAAGCCGCAAAAATGTATGCGAATCGCCCAAAGGAGATTAGAAGGCTTGGCGTAGCTCTGCAATTATTGGAAACCGAGATTTGCTATGGTTCAACTACTTTGGCTCTAGCTCTGCAGCACGTAGGAAAACGCGTACAGGACGAAATCGGGAGCATCTTTGTGCAAACGGCTGAATACCTCACGAGATATGATGGATTGTCCACCATGGACTGTTGGGAGATGGGGATAGAAAAAACGTGGCCGAAAACCACGATGAAACAAGCTGAAAAAGAAATCCTGCTGCATTTAGGGAAAGTACTGGGAAAAAGCGATAAGCTAGATCAGCAGAAGCATATCCGATTAGCGATCTTGAATTTGCAAAAAGAAGAGGAAGACGCAAGGGCAGAACAGCAAAAGTATGAAAAGATGTGCAAGAGCTTAGGGGTACTAAGTGGGATATTAGCTGTTATATTGATGTACTGAGGGGTGGGAGCAGCATGCCGTATGATATTAACGCGATCTTCCAAATAGCAGGCATTGGGATTATTGTTGCCATGATCCATACCATCTTAAAGCAAGCCGGTAAAGGAGACTGGGCGGATTGGATTACCTTGGTAGGGGTTGTCATTGTATTGTATATGGTCGCTTCCTACGTAAATGATTTGTTCCAGGAAATAAAACGCGTGTTCCTGTTCAAATAGGACGGGGGGGAAACCATGGATATTATACAAATCGTCGGTTTAGGCTTGGTCGCGACGATCTTAACGCTAACGATCAAAGAGCAAAAGCCTATCTTTGCTTTTATGATTGCTTTGGTTACAGGCATCATCATTTTCCTATTCCTCATTGGCAAGATTTCTGAAGTGATTCGGATCCTAGAGCGAATGGCTATGCAGGCCAACATTAACATGATTTACTTGGAGACCATTCTAAAGATTATAGGGATTGCTTATATTGCAGAGTTTGGGGCGCAAATAACAAGGGATGCTGGACAAGGGGCGATCGCGTCGAAGATTGAATTGGCAGGGAAGGTGCTGATTCTCGTGATGGCTGTACCGATTCTTACAGTCATTATTGAAACGGTAATCAGTTTATTCCCATCGTAAAGGACTGATATAAGAGATGAAGCACTTGTTCCGACTCGTTCTTATTACACTATTTGTTCTTATTCCGATTCAGGCTGTACACGCTAGTGTGCAGGATTCCGTAGTACAGACGCAGGTGGAGCGATTGGATCTTGGTCAAGTAGAAGAGTTTTGGAAGGATCTCATGAATAACTATAAGGGGTACCTGCCAGGGAGTGAGCATCCGGGAATCGTATCCTTGATCGTGAGTCACGGAGATGAGTTTTCAATCAAGCAAGCGATGGTGGGACTGCTTAAGTATTTATTCCATGAATTGTTGATTAATGGGAAATTACTAGGAACCATTATCATCATTACGGTTTTCGCTATGATTTTGGAGACGATGCAGAGCGCTTTTGAACAAAACTCAGTAAGTAAAACCGCCTATGCGATCTCTTACATGGTCCTCATTATTCTAGCTATTAATAGCTTTCGAATTGCCATTGGCTATGCTCAAGAAGCGATTGGAGACATGGTTAATTTTATGATGGCAATGATGCCCATTGTTTTGGCTCTGCTGGCAGCCATGGGGAACCTGGCTTCTGTAGCCATGTTCCATCCTCTCATTATTTTTATGGTCAATGTGAGCGGCACGGTAATCTCGACGGTTATCTTTCCTTTACTCTTTTTATCAGCCGTGCTGAGTATTGTCAGTTCTTTGTCGGACAAGTATAAAGTCACTCAACTAGCCAACTTATTGAGAAATGTGAGTTTGGGGCTATTAGGAATCTTTCTTACCATCTTTCTCGGTATTATCTCCGTGCAAGGGGCCACGAGTGCGGTGGCGGACGGGATTACCGTAAGAACAGCTAAATATGTTACGAGCAACTTTGTACCCGTTGTGGGACGGATGTTTGCAGATGCCACGGATACGGTGCTTGGCGCCTCCTTGTTGGTAAAGAACGCTGTAGGGGTGGCTGGGGTGTTTATCCTGATCATGCTCTGTGCCTTCCCAGCTATCAAAATTATAGCCCTGGCACTTGTCTATAATCTATCTTCTGCCATCTTGCAGCCGCTTGGCAACAGCCCGATTATCAGCTGTCTGTCGACCATAGGAAAAAACCTCATGTTTGTTTTTGCCGCATTGGCTACGGTTTGTTTAATGTTTTTTTTAGCTATCACCATTATTATTACGGCTGCGAACTTATCCATCATGGTTCGGTAGGTGAAACAAGATGATTGCAGAACTTAGCCAGTGGCTACAGACTATTATACTCATTGTACTGATCGCTACGTTTTTGGACATGCTGCTCCCCAATACGGGAATGCAACGTTACGTTCGTTTGGTTATGGGGCTTCTCATTCTGCTCACGATCATTACTCCTTTGCTCCAGTTCTTCCAAAAGGATTTGTCAGCGGATAAAATTGCTTTGCGAATTATGAATATGAAGACCAACTCGACAGGGGATGAACTGGAGCGAATAAAAAAATATGGCGAGCGATTAATGCAGCAAAATGAACAGGAGTCGGAGCATTTTGTTCGCACTCAGCTAGAACAACTGATACAAGCCAAGGTCGAAGAAGACTATGGAATGCGTGTGAAATCCGTACAAGTAACCTTGTACAAAGAAAAGAACAAGCAACAGGAATATCCTGTCATTTCCTCCGTACAATTAATATTGGACAAAGATATACAAGGTACTGGGCCGAAGAATGGGAAGGATCCTATTCGACCCATTGAGCCGATTACCATCAATGTAAGCGGGGAATCTTCTCAGAACGCATCGGTTGTCTCGACCTCACCTGAGCTATCCGCCTCAGATCGGAAGCTGCTAAACGAAATCGCTGATGATATCGCAAAAACCTGGAGTATTGACCGCAGTTTAGTTATCGCAAAGGTTGAAGGGATCCACGAGGAGGGATAAAAATTGATGAAGTTAGGATGGTTTTCCAAGCTAAAGGAAAAATGGGGAAATGGAGAGGAGGGTAAAAAACGCGTCAGTACGTTTCAGAAATTAATTGTACTTGGGGGAATTGGAGTAGCTGTTATGTTGTTTTCTTCCTTCCAGTCTGTTGGTCAGGAAGTAAAGCCTCCTGAGGATCCTGTCTCTTCTCATGCTGACCAAGCTGTGTTTTCAACGAAAGTAAAATCAAGTGACATGACCATCGCTGATTATGAAGAGCTCTATGAATCGCAGTTGAAAGGGATGCTCGAAGAGGTTCTCGGGGTTGGGGAAGTGTCGGTGATGGTTAATCTTGACTCCACAGAAGAGGTGGTTGTAGAAAAGGACATCAGCGTAAGAAGTTCGACAACCAAGGAAGTGGATAAAGAAAAAGCCACCAGAGACATTAATGACTCGACAAGAGATGAGAAGGTCGTAATCATACGAGCCGATGAAGGAGAGCAGCCGATTGTGCTCAAACGCTTAAAGCCCAGAGTTAGAGGAGTACTTGTCGTTGCTAAAGGCGCGGAAAACATGAAGGTAAAGGCGTTCATCACGGATGCCGTGCAAAAAGTTCTTCATGTGGAACCGCATAAAATATCTATCTTGCCCAAAAAGGGATAGGATAAAAAAAAACAGTCAATTAGGGAGGTTTCTGAGTATGGTACTGAAAAAACAAACAGTTTGGTTACTCTCCATGCTGACCATTATGGTCGTATTATCCGCGTATTATTTAGTGCAAGGTCCTATCGAACAAGTTCCTGTTGCGTCCACGAATCCTCCTGTACAAGAAGGGCCAGAGTTACAGGTAGATAGCAAGCAAGTAGGCGAAAAGGCTGTGACAGAAGGGCAAGCTCAAATGATGCCAGGAGGCTCCTCCGATTATTTCATTGAGACCAAAATGACCAGAGACGAATGGCAATCGCAAAAAATGGAAGAGCTCTTGACCATTATGACTAATGCGGATGCGAATAAGGATACGATCGCTCAAGCTAAATCTAGTTATGATAAGCTAGTTAGTCAGCAAGATAATGAGATGACGGTTGAAAGCTTAATCAAAGCACTCGGCTATCAAGAGGCTGTCATTATCTCCAAGGAAGATCGAGTGAATGTTATTGTTCAGGCCCAGAAGCTGGAAAGAAAAAATGCGGTAGAAATTATGAAGGTTGTGACCCAGCACATGGAGGTCCCTTCCAAAAATATCGTTGTAACCTATAAGCCATAAGTGATTTAAGGAGAGACCCTTGTCTTTACAGTGACAAGGGTCTCAAATTTGTGCCTTTGCTGGAAGATTGTGATATAATGTACCATATTTAGTGTAGGAGTGGCATATGATGTTAAAATTGCATGAGATAAGAGAAATTATTAAGTTGCTTGACCAGTCAAGTGTACAGGAATTTGATTTGGAGCACGAGGGGCTTCGGATCAGTGTGAAAAAGGGCGGACGTGTAAACCAAGTAGCTGAAGTACAAGTGCCAGTTGCCCCTGCGGTGCAGCCAGCCCCACTTCCAATTCAGACTGCTCAGGCTCCTGTTCCGGTTCACCCACCAGCGCCACAACCGCCTGCGCCTAAGCTTCCCACAGCGCAGCCAGCAGAAGAGAACTTACTAAAGATCGTCTCCCCGATGGTTGGAACCTTTTATTCGAAGCCGGATCCAAACTCTCCTGTGTTTGTTAAGGAAGGCGACCGAGTTGGGGCTAATACCATTGTATGTATTGTGGAAGCTATGAAATTGTTTAATGAGATTGAAGCAGAAGTCACGGGAGAGGTTGTCAAGGTGTTAGCAACAGATGGTCAACTTGTAGAATATGGACAACCGTTATTTCTAGTTAAACCTTAGATTTGCAGGTGCATGAGTGCATTGTCAAAGAAGCACTCCATTGTTATAATTTAGTAGGAGGTGTTACATTCATGGAGATGATTGCAGATTTTGAAAAAACCGAACTAGGCAAAATCGAGATAGCACCGGAAGTGATTGAAGTCATTACGGGCTTGGCTGCAGCAGAAGTGGATGGCGTTGCTCATATGAGCGGCGGTTTTGTTGGAGATATTGCTGAGCGCCTAGGAAGAAAGAACCTCGCTAAAGGGGTAAAAGTCGAAGTAGGCAAGAAAGAAGCAGCTGTGGATGTTTATATCATTGTAAAGTTCGGATATAAGATCCCAGAGGTAGCTCGCAATATTCAAGAAAATGTGCGCCATGCTATCGAAAATATGACTGGTCTCAAGGTCGTAGAAGTGAATGTTCACATTGTTGATGTTGAGTTTAGAGCGGAGAAGAAAGTGGAGGTTGAAGAGCCGCCACACCGCGTAAGATAGGTGACGGACAGACCCCTTTAGGAAGGGGTCTTTCGTGCTTCATACTCAGATGTTTGTAGGAGGAGGGATCTAAGCCATTGAACCTATTTGATCGTTTAATATTGTCCCTTTACAGTTTGGCCTTGACCGTTCTATCCCTTATTGTGATTGCCGCGGCCATGAACCTTATACCGTATGAAGTGGTTCAAGCAAATATCTTGGCGGTATATGAGGCAGAAACGTTAAGGTATGCGTATTTAGGTGCTGCGATCATTTTCTTCTTGATCAGCCTTAAGTTTTTGCTGCAGGGATTCCGCCGGGTCAAGGACCGCGGACAGCTAGAGGCTATCGCTCAACGCACAGACTGGGGGCATGTCAGCATTACTGTTAATACTATCGAGAGCATCGCACTTAAGGCGTCTCGTCGAGTTCGAGGGGTCCGTGAGGTGAAGAGCGTTATACGAACCGATGAAACAGGTACTTCCATCTTGATGAAATGTTCTGTCGATGGGGAAACTCCCGTACCGACTATAGTTGAAGAGGTTCAAAAAGGAGTAAAAGAGCAAGTAGAAGCCATTATTGGTATGGACGTCAAACAAGTTGATGTCAAGATTACGGAAGTTGCCCAACAACCAACCACTCGATTAAGTCGAGTAGAGTAGGGGGAATCCATGTTTTGGCAGTTGTTGCGTGAACACCCGGGGAAAACGATTGGAGTCCTTAGTGGTTTAATATTAGGTTTGCTGTACATCTGGATTGGCTTTTTTAATACAGTAGTGATCTTAGTTTTTGTTGCTACAGGTTTTTACTTCGGTAGAAAATACGATAATCGGGAAAGTTTGACTGAAGTGCTGGATCGTATTTTACCCGGTAAATTTACCAAGTACTAAAGAAGGGCTAATGCCCTTTTTTCTTTTGTAATTAGGGGAAGCTAAATTAAAAATCATTTACGGTAAGGTGATGATATTCAATGAAACGTCGTGAGGCGCGTGAGAAAATTGTTCAGGTGTTATATCAGATAGACATGAGAGGCATTGATGCAAGAGAAGCAATTAAAGCTATTACGGATGAGCCATTAGAACCTCAGGATCGTGATTATTTGCAGGCTCAGGTGGAAGGCATCCTTTCACATCAAGAAGAGTTGGATGAGTCGATTAAAAAATATTTGCGTAACTGGTCGCTCGATCGTCTAGGCTTCGTAGATCGTGCGATATTAAGGCTTGCCGCCTATGAAATTTTTTACATTGAAGATATCCCGGAAAAGGTTTCAGTGAATGAAGCCATTGAATTGAGCCGAGCATTTGGAATGGAAGAGTCTGTGAAATATATCAATGCCGTGCTGGCGAACCTCGTCAAGGAAAAGCTGGGAGTGACGGAAGAGGTCATACCAAGTGAGTAAATTGATCCTTGGGGTGGATACGAGCAATTATCGTACCTCCCTTTGTCTTATCAATGAAGAAGGGGCCGTCGTAGCAGAGGAAAGGATGCTCCTGACGGTCAAGCCGGGGGAAAGAGGACTCCAGCAATCGGAGGCCTTGTTTCAGCACATCCAAAGGCTCCCAACGCTTGCAGAGAAAATGTC
Organism: Ammoniphilus sp. YIM 78166; assembly: GCF_004522215.1. Taxonomy (GTDB): domain Bacteria; phylum Bacillota; class Bacilli; order Aneurinibacillales; family RAOX-1; genus YIM-78166. The sequence continues at coordinate 426,444 of NZ_SDLR01000001.1, forward strand.
TTGGTCCGGCCATGAAATTGCCGCTGTTATCGCTAGTACCCGACCCCGCCCGGTGGAAGGCTCTTATATGCCCGTCTTTACAGCGGGTGAAAGCTGGGGGAGAGGAATAGCTACCTTCCTTGGTGTACCTTTTTATTCTACAAGTCATCAGGAAATGCATATTGCAGCTGGCGAGTTTTCTGTCACGACTCGTCCGGCGGGAAATGACTTTCTCGCTTTTCACCTCTCCGGTGGGACAAGCGAGCTTCTACAGTGTCGAAGAACAGCGCAGGGCTATGATATCGAAATTCTAGGTGGGTCATTGGATCTGCATGCCGGCCAACTCGTTGACCGGATTGGAGTAGCCATGGGTTTGCCTTTTCCGAGTGGGCCTTATCTTGAAAAGTTGGCCAATCAGGTACACGAGGATGAGTTGAGGGTTCCTGCAACTGGAAAGGGGTATCATTTTCATTTATCGGGTGCCGAAACCCAGCTCTTGAGGGCCATTGATAAAGCCTCTTATAGTAAGCCAGCGATTGCAAGAGCGACAGAACTGTGTATAGCCAAAAGCCTAGAAAAAACGATCCGTTACGCGGTGGAACAGGGGCACCCAAAAGAAGTATTGATTGTGGGAGGGGTAGCCGCCAATGCTCGGATCAAAGCTCGCTTGAAAGAGCGCTTGGAGCATCCGGCCGTAGGCTGTACCTTGTTTTTTGCTGAACCCTATTATTCAGGGGACAATGCCTTTGGTGTTGCCCGTATTGGTCTTCAACTCTGGTTAAATACGAACGTTATTTAGTAATTGGATTGATTTTATTCGGATTAACAGCTAAACTAAACGTTATGAAGAAGAACAATAGGGGGATTTTCAAGATGTCAGCGAAGATTATTGATGGAAAGCAAGTAGCCAAGGATATCCGGGAGGAAATTCGCTTGGAAGTGGAACAATTAAAGCGAAGTGGAGTACAGCCAGGACTGGCCGTAGTATTGGTAGGAGAGGATCCGGCTTCTCAATCCTATGTCAAGGCAAAAGCAAAGGCTTGTGAAGAAGCTGGGATCTATTCTCGTGTGATTCGAAAGTCAGAAGCGATCACAGAACAAGAACTGCTGAAACTCATTCAAGAGTTGAACGAGGACGAGCTTATTCATGGCATTTTAGTTCAGCTTCCGTTGCCTAAGCATATTTCCGAGGATGCCGTTATTCAGGCTATCCATCCTGAAAAGGATGTCGATGGGTTCCACCCCATTAATGTTGGGAATATGGTTATTGGGGCACCATGCTATCTTCCTTGCACTCCACATGGGATCATTGAGCTTATTAAACGGACAGGGACTTCCATTTCAGGAAAGCACGCTGTTGTTGTAGGCCGCAGCAACATCGTGGGTAAACCGGTATCGATGCTCTTGTTGCAAGAAAATGCGACTGTTTCTGTCTGCCATTCCCGTACACCGGACCTCGGCGCTATCACGAGGCAAGCGGATATTCTTGTTGTCGCAGTTGGCAAGGCCAATATGATAGGGGCTGATCACGTTGCTCCTGGAGCGGTCGTCATTGATGTGGGAGTCAATCGTGTAGAGGGCAACAAGCTCGTAGGGGACGTCTGTTTTGACGAAGTGAAGGAAGTGGCTAGCTTTATTACGCCCGTTCCAGGTGGTGTGGGGCCGATGACGATAACCATGTTGTTGAAGAATACGGTGGAAGCGGCTAAACTGAAGAGAATTCAGGAGAAGCAGGAGGCCTAGCGCTTGGAACGTCGACATGTTTTTTCCGTTGGGGAAATTAATCGCTATCTGAAAGAACTGATTGAGGGTAACCTCGAACTGCAAGATATCTGGATCCGTGGAGAGATATCCAATTTCACCCACCATAGCCGTGGCCATATGTATTTTACGGTTAAGGATGAAGAAGCCGTGATTAAGGCGGTTATGTTTGCTGGCAATAATCGGTTTCTTAAGTTTGTACCGAAGAACGGGACGAAGGTATTGGTGCGCGGTGCCGTAACCGTTTATGAGAGCGGCGGTCAGTACCAATTCATCGCAAGGGAAATGCAGCCGGATGGAATGGGAAGTCTTTATTTGGCTTTTGAACAGCTGAAGCAGAAGCTACAAGAAGAAGGCCTATTTGATGCCGACCGCAAAAGGAATTTACCGGCTTATCCCAAGGTCATTGGGGTTGTAACAAGTCCAACGGGAGCAGCAGTGCGCGACATAGTAACCACCATTCGGAGAAGGTACCCTGTAGCCAGGGTTCTTCTCGTTCCTGTTTTGGTTCAGGGAGAACATGCCCCAAGGTCTATTAGTGAGGCTATTCAATTATTAAATCGAAGTGGTGAAGTTGATGTTTTGATCGTGGGAAGAGGTGGAGGTTCAATTGAAGAGTTATGGGCCTTCAATACCGAACTTGTTGCTCGGAGTATCGCTGTCTCAACTATCCCGGTGATTTCTGCTGTAGGCCATGAAACAGATTTTACGATCGCCGATTTTGTTGCGGATATCAGAGCAGCCACCCCGACAGCTGCTGCAGAATTAGCCGTCCCGCACATTCTTGAGTTGCGTCAGCGATTGAAATGGCTACAGGATAAACTGCAAGGAAATCTACTCACGCGACTCAACCGATCGGCTGATCGATGGAAAAGAGCACAAAAAGCCCTAAATCATAGACATCCCCAAAAGCAAGTAGAGAACGCCAATCAAAGACTGGACCGCTTGATGGATCGCTTCTACTTGTCTATGCATCGCTTTACTAGGAACCGTCGAGTCATGCTCAACTCTACAACACAAAAACTCCAATTCTATAATCCTAATAAGCAGTTGGGCCAGTATAAGGAAAGACTGTCACGGCTTCAAGAAGAGCTGCATAAAGAAAGTCTTCAAGTCGTAAAGCATAAACGCAACCAGCTATTGCTCACGATGGCTCGCCTTGATGGATTGAGTCCACTTAAAATCATGAGCCGCGGCTATTCTTTGGTTTACAAAGAAGGGCAGTTGGTCAAGTCGATACAACAGCTTGACCCCGGTGACGGGGTGAGAGTAGAATTAATAGATGGAACAATAGATTGCTCAGTATGGGCACTTGAAGAGAGGAAAATCGATGGAAAAAAATGAGTTGCAATCTCTAACCTTTGAGGATGCTCTGAAGCAGCTAGAGGCAATCGTGGACAAGCTTGAGGCTGGTGAAGTGCCGCTTGAACAAGCGATTGACCTTTTTCAAGATGGAATGCTACTTTCTCAAGTCTGCAGTCAAAAATTAGAGAAGGTAGAGCAAAAAATTGAAACATTGCTGGAGGAAAACGGGGGTTTGGTCGTCAAGCCTTTGGAGCTTGAGGAGGATCGTAAATAGATGTTGAATTTACATAACTATCTAACGGAGAAGAAAACATTCATAGAGCAGGCATTGCCTGCTTTTTTGCCTACTCGCGGAGTGCCGCCTCTTTTGGCGGAGGCGATGGAATACTCCTTATTTGCCGGCGGCAAGCGAATTCGACCGATACTACTGCTGGCCACCATTGAAGCATTTGAACAAGATCCAGTAAAAGGATTGCCAGCGGCTTGTGCCATAGAGATGATTCATACCTACTCCCTGATTCATGACGATCTGCCTGCCATGGATAATGATGATTTTCGTCGCGGAATGCCAACCAACCATAAAAAGTTTGGGGAAGCTACAGCCATCCTGGCTGGAGACGGACTGTTGACGGAGGCGTTTCGCGCCATCTGTTCGCTTCAGGATCAAGGCATAGAAGCTGCGACCGTTCTCCCGATTATATGCGAACTATCGAAGTTTGCAGGGCCGCAAGGGATGGTTGGGGGTCAGATGGCTGATTTATTAGGAGAAGGCAAACAGTTGCAGTTATCTGAACTTCAGTACATCCATCATCATAAAACAGCAGATTTGCTCGTCTTTTGCATCCGTACAGGGGCTAGGCTCGGCGGTGCAGACGAAGCTCAGCTCGAAAAGCTCACTCGATTTGCCCGTAATATTGGTCTTGCTTTCCAAATTCAAGACGATATTTTGGATGTCTATGGAGATGAGGAGAAGCTAGGCAAGCCAGTCGGCAGCGACACGGCCAACGAGAAATCAACCTACCCGAGCTTAATTGGATTGGAACAAAGTCAGATAGAACTAGAACGACTGATTGTAGAAGCCAAAGAGGCTTTAGCTGAGGCTGGGGTACAAACGCAAGTATTGGGTGCTTTAGCGGATTACATTATAAAAAGAGACCAATAATTTCGTCACATTGAGTCTATCGGTCGTGTATGATATAATAACTTGTTGTTGAAGAGTGGTGCAGTATTCTAGTCGGTCTGCTTTCTCTGAAGGCGGGGCTAAAAATCCGCTAAAGGGCACATCGATGAAGTCCCTGGTGGAGGCTTACGACGCCCAGTCGTGGGTTTGTGCTGGGGGTTAAGGTTTTGGGGCGATCCACAATGGCATGTGGGCGTTGACCCTGATTCCGCGGAGGCCCAAGTGCGTAGTATGGCGTAAGCGCACGTACAGCTATGGCTTGGGGTATGAACCTGGATGTCAGCTACATATGCATGCGGCTGATGTACAGCGTAGCCTGCCTTGCGTGGTGCCGGAGGGAGTGTGGGGTTCAGTTCGCCGTGACCCATGGCCAGGTCCGGGGATCCAGTGCCATATGAAACCTGCACTGCAAAAGAGGCTAGGGGAAGTGTCAAGGCTGCCGAGGAAATCTCCTAGACTGTTCGCATGAAGCGTAAACCTGCAGGGATTAAAGTGTGGACTAAGTGGTAATCCAGTCCAATGTTTGGCGACAGCGTTGAGGCGGGTGTAAAGGGAAACCGCCAGAACGGCAACGTTCTGGTTCCCGCTTGGGAAAACCTACTGGACCTAAGCCACAGTGTTTACCTGCAGGGGGACCACTCTTCCGTCTTACATAGCCTGAAGGCATTGTCCTCACGAAGGGCTATGCCTTTTTCTTTTATTAAAAAATCAAATGTCGATTCATAGGTTTTTATGTTAACATAGTGATATTGTGCTTGGATTCACTTTTAGAGTTGAATAAATTGGCAATCATAGATATAAATGAGACGAAAGTGAGGAGTTACCTTGCTATTAAGAGAAATCAACTCCCCAGATAAATTAAAAACACTATCGATACCTGACATGGAGCAGCTCGCGGAAGAAATTCGACAATTTCTAATTGAGAAGCTTTCGAAGACGGGCGGACATTTGGCATCTAATCTTGGAGTTGTCGAGTTAACCCTAGCTCTTCATTACACGTTTAACAGTCCGATAGATAAATTGATCTGGGATGTTGGACATCAGTCATACGTGCATAAGATATTAACTGGACGGATTAATCGTTTTGATACCCTGCGTAAATATCAAGGACTGTCCGGCTTTCCTAAACGCAACGAAAGTGTTCATGATGTGTGGGAGACAGGGCACAGCAGTACCTCACTCTCAGCGGCTATGGGGATGGCGATTGCACGGGATATCAAGAAGGAAAAAAATCAGGTTGTAGCGATTATCGGCGATGGCGCCTTAACAGGAGGTATGGCCCTTGAGGCCCTAAACCATATCGGCCACGAAAAGAAAAAGCTGATTACCATCCTGAATGATAATGAGATGTCCATCGCTCCCAATGTAGGAGCGTTGCATAACCACCTGGGTAAATTAAGAACGGATCAGAACTATAAAAAAGTCAAAGAAGAGCTAGAATCTCTTCTACGCAAGATTCCAGCCGTAGGCGGCAAATTAGCTAAAACCGCAGAACGCTTGAAGGACAGTTTAAAATATTTGCTGGTTTCTGGAGTTTTCTTTGAAGAACTAGGCTTTACTTATCTTGGTCCGATTGACGGTCATAACCTGACGGAGCTGCTAGAGTGCTTGAATCAAGCCGCCCATATTCAAGGGCCTGTATTGGTGCACGTGGTGACGAAAAAAGGAAAAGGCTATGCGCCAGCAGAAGCCGATTCCCATACTTGGCACGGAGTGAGTCCTTACAAGATCGAATCCGGAGAAATGATGAAAAAGGCAGGTCCCCCTAGCTACCCTTCTGTCTTTGCGGATACCGTGATTCGCATCGCTGAAGAAGATCCGAAGGTGGTCGCCATCACACCTGCGATGCCGGGTGGATCCGGCTTAACCAAATTTGCCCAGCGCTTTCCGGATCGGTTCTTTGATGTAGGGATTGCTGAACAGCATGCGGTCACGATGGCTGCAGGTCTAGCTACCCAAGGTGTCAAACCGGTGTGTGCTATTTATTCCACGTTCTTGCAGCGGGGATACGATCAAGTTGTGCATGATGTAGCTCGCCAAAACCTTAATGTGTTTTTTGCGATAGACCGGGCCGGCTTTGTTGGAGAAGATGGCGAGACCCATCATGGTTTATACGATATTGGCTTCTTGCGTAGCCAACCGAATATGACCATTATGATGCCTAAGGACGAAAATGATTTCCAGCATATGATATACACCGCTATGAAGTATGAACTAGGCCCAGTTGCTGTCCGCTATCCCCGTGGGAATGGAACGGGTGTACCGATGGATACTGATTTTCAGATGATCCCCATGGGTAAATCCGTCATCCTGCAGGAAGGCTTACATGTAGCCATCTTGGCACTTGGAAATATGGTTGAGCTAGCGCAAAATGCAGCTGTTTTGCTTAAAGAAGATGGAATTCAGCCCATGATTGTGGATGCCCGCTTCGTGAAGCCGTTGGATCGTGATCTGCTTCTGCATCTAGCAAAAGAGGGCTATCAGATCATTACGGTAGAAGAAGGGGCAGTAGCGGGCGGCTTCGGCTCCGCTATTCTAGAGTTCTACGCTGTGGAGGGCTACCAGGATACGGTAGTCGAGATGATTGGGGTGCCTGATCTGTATGTAGAGCATGGCAGCGTTTCAGAGCAGCGGAGAGAAATCGGGCTAACAGCTGAACGGATTGCACAACAAGCCATAAAGCTTTGGCCTAGGAAAAGGCAGAGGGCATAGATGAGCAAAAAAGAACGAATTGATGTTCTCCTTGTAGAAAAAGGATATTTTCCCAGTAGAGAAAAAGCAAGAGCCGCCATTATGGCTGGATTGGTCTTTGTTGAAGAAGAACGATGTGAGAAGCCTGGCACAAAAGTGGAGGAGACGGTTACCATCCGGGTTAAAGGAGAACTCCACCCGTACGTGAGCCGTGGCGGACTCAAGCTGGAGAAGGCGATTAAGTCCTTTCAGTTAAACCTAGAAGATGCAGTGGTGATGGACATCGGTGCGTCCACCGGAGGATTCACCGACTGTGCCTTGCAAAATGGGGCAAGGCAGGTTTATGCCATTGATGTGGGATACGGACAGCTCGATTGGAAATTGCGTTCAGACTCACGAGTGATCGTCATGGAGCGAACGAACTTCCGCCACTTGCAGCCGGAGCAGCTGAAAGGTGATCATCCTAATTTCGCTACGATTGACGTTTCGTTTATCTCGTTAAAAATTATTCTTCCTGTATTGGCTACGTTTCTTGAACCTGGGGCTCATGTGGTAGCTTTAGTTAAACCGCAGTTTGAGGCGGGGAGAGAACAGGTAGGGAAAAATGGCATCGTACGCGAACCGAGTATCCATGAACAAGTTCTAACTACCATGGTTGAATTTTCCACCAGTCTGGGCTATTATGTGCAGGGTATTGATTATTCACCCATTACGGGGGGAGAAGGGAATATTGAATTTCTTCTCCTTCTCCGCTGGAAGGGAAAAGAACTAGATATACAACCCGCAATCGACGCAAAGGAAATCCGTTCCGTTGTGGATAGCGCTCATTCTGCATTCTAGTACTAATTAAAAGACAAGCACAGCTTGTCTTTTTTGCATTTTTATGCACAAAGACATAAAAAGTTGTATAATAACAAGGTAATCATTCTTGCGAGTAAGTTCTCTTAGGATGGAGGCTTCAAACATAGTGAAAACGATCGGTTTAGCGGTGAATCGGGATAAGCCAGGGGCATTAAACCTTGCTAAGGAGCTTATCCGTCTTGTTGAAGAAAGAGGAATCAAATGTTTCGTGGAGCCCTTCGTGGGAGAGTATGTTGGACGGCCTGACCTGGCTATACCATTAATAGCCTATCCCCAGAACGTGGACATCGTCTTTGTCCTTGGAGGAGACGGAACCTTGCTCGGAGTGGCCCGCGAGCTTTGTAGGTATGATATCCCTATATTAGGCATTAATCTTGGGAATCTAGGTTTTCTTTCTGAAGCAGAGCCAAACAATCTTCCCTTGGCTATTGAGAGAATTTTAAACGGAGAGTATGACTTAGAAAAGAGAATGATGATACATGCCGTGCTCATTCGAAATGGAAAGAAAATTAACGAGTATCATGCTCTCAACGATATATGCATTGCAAAAGGTACCTTTAGCCGCATTATTGAGTGTGCAACCTATGTAGGTGATATGTATGTGACCACCTATAATGGAGATGGAATCATCGTTTCCACCCCAACGGGGTCTACGGCTTACTCCTTATCTGCAGGAGGCCCGATTGCCATGCCTTCCATGCATGTACTTTTATTAACGCCTATAGCCCCTCATTCGCTTTCTGCACGACCTATGGTCTTGTCAGTAGAGCAAGAGGTAAGAGTCGTTTTAGGATCTACCCACGAAGATATGGGGTTAACGATAGATGGACAGATTGGGACCAAGCTCAACATTGGTGATGAACTTGTCCTAAAGAGGTCCCCGTACGTGACCTCTTTGATTAAATGGAACGAAAGCAGTTTTTTTGAGGTTGTACGAAAAAAGTTAATGGGGGATCCATTATGAATAAAGGACAAAGACATATCAAAATAAGAGAAATTATTGCTAATCGGGATATCGAGACCCAGGACGACCTAGTCGATATCCTGCGCGGTATGGGGTACAATGTGACCCAAGCTACAGTTTCCCGTGATATTAAAGAGCTTCACTTAGTGAAAGTACCAACCAATGATGGTCGCTATAAGTACTCCCTTCCCGCGGATAACCGATTTAACCCGCAGCAAAAGCTGAAACGGACGCTCATGGACAGCTTCGTCAGCATTGATCAAGCGGATAATCTTCTGGTCATGAAAACCATGCCAGGCAATGCACACGCGATAGGAGCCCTCATTGACAACTTAGATTGGCACGATATACTGGGTACGATCTGTGGAGATGATACAATCCTTATTATTTGCCGACATAAAGAAGCAGCCGATGATTCTACAAAAAGATTTTTAGATATGCTCTAGTTTGGAGGCAAACGAGATGATTGTAGAACTATCGATTAAAAATCTAGCGGTTATTAAGCACGTAACTATCCCTTTTCAACGGGGCTTGAATATCTTGACGGGAGAAACGGGCGCTGGAAAGTCCATCTTAATTGATGCCCTTGGTTTCTTGCTTGGGGGCAGGGGTTCTTCGGATTACGTGCGATACGGGGAAAAAAAAGCAGAAATTGAAGCTCTGTTTGAGATTGAGCCTGTACACCCTGTAATCAGCTTGTTGCCCCAATTGGGAATTGATCCCCCTGAGGATGGCATGCTCATTATCAAACGAGAGATTACCGCTCAAGGAAAGAGCATCTGTAGAATTAACGGACAATTGGTGACCTTAGCCACCCTTAAAGAGGTAGGTCCATGGCTTGTCAACATTCATGGGCAGCATGAGCACCAATCTTTAATGGATAGCGATCGCCACTTGAATTGGCTTGATGCCTTTGCCGGGGAGGAACTGAAGCAATGCAAGGACGAATATTCTTCCGTTTACCGTGACTATAAAACGGCTCGCTCTGAATATATTAAATTCGCGAAAAACGAGCAGCATATGGCCCAGCGGCAGGATATGCTGTCCTTTCAGCTGCAAGAAATAACAGAAGCCGATCTTCAGCCCCTAGAGGATGAAGATTTGACAAAGGAAAAACATCGCTTAGCTAATAGCGAGAAGCTATATAAGGGAGTCGATGATGCCTATGTGGCTCTTACGGGCGAACAAGCTTCTTTAGATTGGGTAGGGTTGGCTTTATCCCATTTAGAAACTGTCTCCGGCTATGATGAGCAGCTAGGCCAAGTGCAAGGTCAATTAGAAAGTGTGTTTTTTCAGCTCGAGGAAGTGGCTAGATCGCTGCGTTCCTACCGTGAGGGGTTAGAATTTGATCCTTACCGCTTACAGGAGATTGAAGATCGTCTGAGCGAAATCCAACGTCTGAAGCGGAAGTACGGGCGAAGCGTGGAAGAAATTCTTGAGCATGCCGCCTCCATTGAAGATGAGCTGGACACGATCGTCAACCGGGAGCAGCGGATGGAAGGCTTAAAGCAAAGAGTTCGAGAACTGTCCCAGGATCTTGCTGTCGAGGCCATGGAGCTTACTTCCCAGCGAACTCTTACCGCAGAGCGGTTAAGCGAAAAAATTGAAGAACAATTAAAAGACCTCCATATGGAAAAAGCTAAATTTTCGATTCAAATCCGCCAAGTGGAGGACGCTCAAGGTATAGAGGTAAACGGAACAAAGGTAAAAGCTAGGGAGAGCGGGATTGACGATGTGGAGTTTATGATCTCGCCGAATCCAGGGGAGCCATTGCGCCCTGTTGCTAAAATTGCCTCTGGTGGGGAGTTGTCCCGTATTATGCTCGGAATGAAAGCCATTTTGGCAAATTTGGAGCCGATTGGAACCTTGATTTTTGATGAGGTGGATACGGGAGTCAGCGGCCGCGCCGCTCAAGCTATCGCAGAAAAGCTGGTAACCGTTTCTCAAAACAAACAAGTCCTCTGCATTACGCACTTACCGCAGATGGCCTGTATGGCGGATGCCCATTTCTTTATTTCGAAGCATGCCACTGAAACGGAAACACAGACACATGTTCACCACTTAGATAAAGATGAACGTGTCAATGAATTAGCTCGCTTGCTGGGTGGTGTGGAAGTGACTAACACCACGCGAAACCATGCGAAAGAAATGCTTAAGCTGGCCAAACAAAGCAAAGAAAAGATATATGCTTATTAAAATCAAAAGGAATCCCGCTTTTCCAGGGATTCCTTTTGATTTGAATGCGATTTTCGGTTATAAATGGCGTGGCCTAGGGCAAGATTATAGATACAGTCACGATGGAGGTGTAGGTAGGGGAAAGTAGGAGTGTGATACCCGTTGACGCAACAAGTTAAGAAAAAATGGCTTGGGTTTCTTTTATTAGTATTATCCATTTGTGCTGTTTTTTCCACACCTTTTCAGGATTTTGCCTCTCTTCCTGATGAAATTCGCCTGTTTCAGGGATCTATTGAACAGTTAAGACTCTCCATGCCGGTTACTGGCTCCATTGCAGCAAGCAATCCGAATGTCGTCGACATAAATGGCACCTCAGGAACTGAGGCCAGTATCGACTTTAGTTCTCCGGTGACAATCAACTCCAAGCAAAGCGGAGAAACAGAGCTTCAGCTCAAAGTCGGAAATGTTCCGATCAAAACCGTTAAAGTAAATGTCCTGGATGAGTTCAAGGTTTATCCTGGAGGTCAATCTATTGGAGTGCAGCTGCAAACAGCCGGGGTTCTCGTGGTGGGTCACCATCTGGTCGATACAGGGTCTGAAAAGATCTCACCCGGAGAGCTAGCGAAGATTCGAGTAGGAGATATGATCCTGAAGATCAACGGTATGTTCATTAATGACATTGAAGAGGTTGGCAAGCTTGTTAAGGAAGCGGGAGAGAAAAACCAAACTCTGACCCTCTTGGTCGCGCGGGGAGAGGAAAAATTGGAAGTTCAGCTGACGCCCGTGCATGATGCGAAGGAAAAGGCCTATAGGATGGGGCTCTATATTCGAGATAGTGCAGCAGGTGTTGGAACGTTGACCTTCTATGATCCCAAGAGCAAAAGATATGGTGCACTAGGGCATGTCATCTCTGACATTGATACAGGAAAGCCAATCGTCGTTGGTGATGGTCATGTGGTGCAATCAAGAGTCACCTCAATCGAAAAAGGGATGAATGGGGCTCCAGGAGAAAAATTTGCGATTTTCCAGAATGAAAAAGAAAAGTTGGGCAATATCACCAAAAATACTCCATTCGGGATATTTGGGAAAATGGACAAGTATCCAGATAACAACCTAGTAAATGAACCCCTGCCTATTGCGCTTACAGAGCAGGTGGAAGAGGGTCCCGCTCAGATATTAACTGTCGTGGATGGACAGAAGGTGGAAAAGTTTGATATTGAGATTGTGAATGTCATTCAGCAACGCTTTCCAGCCACGAAAGGGATGATTATTAAAGTTACAGATCCTAGGTTATTGGAAAAGACTGGCGGAATTGTACAAGGGATGAGTGGCAGCCCTATTATTCAAAAGGGACGACTTGTCGGCGCCGTCACCCATGTGTTTGTAAATGACCCGACTTCAGGTTATGGGCTGTTTATCGAATGGATGCTGCAAGATGCGGGGATAGACATTTATGATCAAAAGAAACTCAAGGCCGGTTAATTTGCGCCTTGAGTTTTTTTTGGGCCATTCCATGCATAAGATGGATAGGAAGAAGTGGATAGCCACAACCATGCTTTTGGATTATAATTGGAACAGATGATGCGCGAAAAATAATTTGATGAAAGTAAAAGAAATTTGTCGAAAAAATAAAAGTAATAAAAATATTACTGTATTTCCACTAGAATGGCAGGAATATTTGAGCGTTTGTCGAAAAAATATAAACAGTGAAACTAGACCGATGCTGATTATGATTAAAGGGGAGATGGAGACTTGAGTACGATTCGTGTTGTATTAGCTGACGATAATCGTGAATTTACGGAATTGCTTAAGGAGTATATTAACAGTCAAGGAGACATGGAAGTAACCGGAATTGCCTTCAACGGAAACGAGGTTTTTAAGATCTTTGAACGTGATGGAATTCCAGACGTGCTTATCTTAGATATTATCATGCCTCATTTGGACGGTTTAGCGGTACTTGAGCATATTCGTAGCCTAGATACTGGACATCAGCCTAAGGTGATTATGCTTACGGCGTTTGGACAGGAAGAAGTCACGAAAAAAGCGGTGGAGCTAGGCGCTTCCTATTATATTTTGAAGCCTTTCGATATGGATGTATTAGCGAACCGCATTCGTCAAGTGGCCGGAAGCACGAGCTCTTATACACTTAAGCCTATTATCAAGACCCCAACCGCCGCAACCAAGACGAAATCCCTCGATCAGAACATTACTTCTATTATTCATGAGATTGGAGTTCCAGCCCACATTAAGGGCTATATGTACCTTCGAGAAGCGATTACCATGGTGTATAACGATGTGGAGCTTCTGGGTTCTATTACTAAAGTTCTTTATCCTGATATCGCCAAGAAGTTTAACACAACAGCGAGCCGAGTAGAACGGGCGATTCGCCATGCTATTGAAGTAGCTTGGTCTCGAGGCAATATGGATTCTATTGGAACATTATTTGGCTATACCGTCAGCAATTCGAAGGCGAAGCCTACGAATAGCGAATTCATCGCGATGGTGGCGGATAAGCTGCGGATTGAGAATCGAGTGGGCTGAAAGAAAGAGGAGTAAGAGAATTGACTTATGACCATTGAATTTTTCATTCATTGGTCTTTTTGTTTTGTTTGAATAAAAGACCCCTTCAAAAGAGACCTTATACATATATTAAGAAGAAATTAAGGGGATGCAAGTTGTGCCAAACCTCATTCAGACTATTCAAAATGCCTTTCATACTATAGCGGATGACGAATCTATGCCGCCGGTAAATGTACTTGAAGCTTCTGCATGCTGGTTGTATTACGGAATTGCGAGAGAAGCCATCTCATTCGAAGAGGCGGGGTTAAACACCACGGATGACGATGAATTAAAAGGAATGCTAAAGGATGCAATCGACCTCTGTAAGAGCCATTCCAATCAATTGGAGCAATTTATGAAAGCGGAAGGAATTTCGTTACCGCCTGTTTCTGCGTCTAAGCCGATTACGGACCCAAAGGATATACCATTAGGGGTTAAACTAACAGATGACGAAATCTCGAACGGCTTGGCACTTAAAATCCTAGCCATGTCTACGAATGCATCCACAGGCGCTTCGCAATCAGTAAGAACCGATGTGGGGGCGATGTGGGTTCAATTTCTAAATGAATCTTTGGCTTTTGGCATGACCCTGAAAACCAAAATGAGAAAAAGAGGATGGGCCAAGATTCCTCCAGCTTATACCCCTCCAGGCAGTTGAAAAAAAGTCCAACCTAGGAGCAACTTTTTCAGGTTTGTGCGCGTCTAATATATTAACTAAACTATAACGGATAGTTTAGGTTTGAGAGTTTGCCTCCCTGTGTGATAATAGGGAGGCTTTTTTTTCAACGATAGGGAGGTAAGGTCTTGAGAGCAATAAGCGTTCTAATGTCCTTTATCATTCTGTTTACTTTTTCAGCTTGTATTAAAGCCAATCCGTCGGAAGAAGTAATCGTACATATTCAAGTGAATGGCTTGCCCATTACCATGGCAGATTCCCCGCCCTATATTGACACTCGCAGCAATCGGACGATGGTGCCCATCCGTTTTGTTGCTGAGTATCTAGGAGGTACTGTGAGTTGGGATGCAGATAAGCAGCAGGTCTTGATTCAAAAGGATGGTATAAAGATGGAGTTGACCATTGGACGAACGGAAGCTATGGTTAACGGTAAAAAAATAGGGTTAGATACAAGCCCGCTGATCAAGCATAATCGTACCTATGTCCCTGTTCGTTTCGTCAGTGAGTCCCTCCAGGCTACTGTAGGATGGGATTCGGCTACCAGCACCATAATCATTCATTCCCATGCACTTCCCAAGAAGGAAACAGTCTCTGATCAAGGAATATATGGGGTCTATATAGGACAACATGCACAACAAGTGGTGGAAATGCACGGGTCCCCAGCCCGAAAGGAGCCTAGTTCATTAGGGTACGAGTGGTGGGTGTACAATCAGAATCTAGAATCGTATATGCAAATCGGAGTAAAAGAAGGAAAGGTTGTCGATGTATATTCACCTTCTAAATCATGGAGATTTAAAGGTATTCAAGTGGGTTCCACCAAGCAACAGTTGCTGAGTCAGTTTACTTTTCAGCCTACACTCCAATTTCAATACGATGGAGCTACCTTTTCTCTTGAAAACCAAAGCAAAGAGCGCCCTGTATTTTTAGATGGGGAACCTATTATTGTCTATCTTGATGTTCACGACGGAGAAAAGGTTACGGCCATCCGCCTGATCGAGAAAGAATACCTCGTGAAAAGCCAGAATTATGCGTTAAAGTGGAGCTACAGTGGTCAGGCACCCCACGTGAAAGCCAACCCCATAACTCTCGAAGAAGAGCAGAGGGTGAAGAAAGGACTCGAAGCGCAGGTACTAGACCTTGTTAACGTATCAAGGCAGAGGGAGGGGCTTCCTATAGTCGTTTGGAATGAGCATGCCGCAGCCGTAGCCAGGAAGCATAGTTTGGATATGCTGACCCAGAACTACTTTGATCATGTGTCAAAAGCGGGTCTATCTCCCTTTGATAGGCTAAATCAGGGTGGCGTAAAGTTTAGGACAGCCGGGGAAAACATTGCTGCAGGATATCATGATGCCATAGAGGTCCACCACGGATGGATGAATTCTATAGGTCATCGCAAGAATATCTTGCACAAGGATTTTAAAACTCTGGGGGTAGGTGTTGAGGGGGACTATTATACCCAAAATTTTGTCACACCGTAATGATAGGGTGTCCCCACGTAGGGGCACCCTCGTCTTTTATGCATATTCAGGCTTGCTTGCCCCTTGTAGGTTGAGCTCACGAAATAGGTTCTGATATTGGGCGATGGATAGGTTGCCAAGGATATAGCATCGCTGGGTGAAGTCTAAGAGTTCATCGGCGTTTGAGGGGGGAGCTTGTTTGACTCGGATAAATTCATGGACTAACATTTCTAATGTCATTAAAAATCCCTCCATATGATAACGTTTACATAATCATATCATCAAATGGTTTTATCCATTTTCTTTTAGAAAATTT
This sequence comes from Ammoniphilus sp. YIM 78166, assembly GCF_004522215.1. Lineage (GTDB taxonomy): Bacteria > Bacillota > Bacilli > Aneurinibacillales > RAOX-1 > YIM-78166. Next base: position 442,368 of record NZ_SDLR01000001.1, read on the forward strand.
AAACTTCCGACAAAATCCAACAGATATCGTTTTGCGTGTATTCCTAGTGATATACTATAATAAAGAGAAATGGAACGGAGGGTGAAAGAAACAGTGCAAACTATTAAACTCACAGAACAAGACATAGTGAATGCGATTTGCCTATATATTGCTGATAAGAAGCAGCTAAACCCGCAGGATGTGGAAGTAGAATTGATGTGGGACGAAGATTATGGTTTCTCCGCCGAAGTGGAAGCTCTTTCGAGAAAGCAGGTCTTGATTGAGGCGAATATGATTGAAGCTATACGATTTTGGATTCACCACCAGCTGCAGCGAGATCCATTCGGAGCAGCTCTGGAACTCGTATTGGATGATGAAGAAGGAATCATCGCTCACGCGCGTTACTAACATACAAAAATAAAGAAAGAGTACCATCCATTGGATGGTGCTTTTTCTTTTTCCTCAGGCATTTTCCACCCTAACATGGGAAAAATAATTCATATCTATTTCTATCTCAACTGCTAAGCAGAGGTGATAAGCATGTTCCAAACCATGATCTTACCCCTATGGGGCTTAGTAGATCAGATTTATTACCAGTTCAATCGCCTTCAGTTAATCGATATAGAGGACCAAAATGTTTTTCGAGTGAGGCTATCAACCTACCGTGGCGCCCCTTTAGTTTTAGATAGTGGGGACGTGATTCGTTCCGGAGACCTTTTACTGAAGATTCACTTGTACAATTATCAGCTTATGAAGCAAATGTGCCATCTAGAATCAGATATCCGGCGAGCCCTTTACGTCTATGAAGCTGTTGAGCATTCCTTGCCGGGACTGGCAAGATACTTAAGCGAACATCCAAGATCAAATGAAATCAAGGCGGTGCTGGGAGTCACCGTACTCAACCGCGGGATAAAGAGGCTAGGCTTTCAATCATTTGAACTGGACAATAGCTTGTATCGAGCATGGAAAAAAGCATACATGATTCCCATGTACTGTTTATGCCATGGCCAATGGTCCTTACCTAGCTTGCAAAAATTAGAGCCCAAGTTTGTGGTCATGGGTCGCACTCAATTGCTGCAGAGGTTCTTGAATAATCTGGAAACGAATAGTACAAAATGAAAAATATGGTCCTGTTTGGGAGGACGGCATGAGAACAGTGAAAAGTTTTACAGCTGACAACGAATTTGTTTTAACAGATCAAATTAATATGTATGCCAAAGGCAATGAATTGGATGTAGTATCTCTTCAGACTCATGTTGTGGAGAAGGAGGGGCGCATCATGTTCAGTGCGTTTGTTGTTTATGAATGGACGGAGGAAGCGGGATCATAGGGGGTGAGCGCTTGTTTCCCAAAAAAGCGAAGTCAGCAATTCGAGGCACTGTGGTCATTGACCGCAAGACAAAACAGTTGCTGAAGCGAATTAGGCCCGGCCAGATTGCAATCTTGGATCATGAAGATATTGATGAAATTGCTGCAAGAGACCTCGTGGCTGCGAGAGTGAAAGCGGTCGTGAACATGGCCCAGTCTATGTCTGGCAGCTACATGAGTGTTGGAGCAAAGATCTTGTTGCATCACGGTATTCCTTTATTTGATTGTGAAAGAGCATTAGATTCTCTGCAGGATGGGGATCTTGCAGAGATTCGTGAAAATCTGCTGATTTGCCGATCTTTTTCCTTACATCTGCGTGTTGTGACAGAAGAAGAGATTATGGACAAGATGAAGCTCGCCGAAAGGAACTTGCAAAGCAGATTAAACCAATTTGTGGACAACACCCTTTCTTATGCGAACAAGGAAAAAGATTATTATTCTACCCCGCTCCCGAACCTTCCTCTTAAAGTAAAAATCAGATCCAGGCATGTGTTAATCGTGGTTCGCGGTAAGCATTATCGGGAGGACTTGCGCGCGATCCGCTCTTACATAGAGGACTATAGACCGATACTGATTGGCGTAGATGGAGGGGCCGATGCCTTATTAGAGGAAGGGTGGAAACCGGATATCATTATTGGAGATATGGATAGTATATCTGACCATGCGCTTAGAACAGGTGCTGAAATTATTGTGCATGCTTATCCAGATGGTCATGCCCCTGCGAGCTCCCGCTTGGACAGCTTGGGCGTGATTTTTCATGTACTACCTGCATCTGGCACGAGTGAAGATGTGGCCATGCTCTTTGCCTATGAACAAGGTGCAGACTGGATTGTAGCCCTCGGAGCTCATTCCAACATGATCGACTTTTTGGAAAAAGGAAGAAAAGGGATGGCAAGCACCGTATTAGTTCGCATGAAAATGGGGATGAAGCTAATAGATGCAAAAGGCGTTAGCATGCTGTACCAGAAAAGAGTAAAATGGAAAAATTTCTTCTTTTTGAGCTCAGCAGCAGCTGTACCGGCGATCGCAGCCAGCATCATCAGCCCAGCGGTTCGTCAATTTTGGCATCTGCTTTGGCTACAACTTAAATATTTCATAATGTAGGTGAAACATGATCACGCTTCGCTATCATATCATAAGCATCTCTGCCGTCTTTTTATCACTGGGGTTAGGGATTATATTGGGCGGGAGCATTGGGCAAAACTGGATCAATGAAAAGCAACAAACGTTGCTTCTGAGTCTCGAAGGAAAGTATGATCAGGCGGTGAAAAGTAATAAAGACTTGCAGGAGCAGATTCAAGATCTAAGTGATCGGATAGAACAATCCAATCAGGAATTTAGTGCTCTCGTAAGTACAGGATATCTTGCCATGCTAGAAGGAAAAAGGGTAGGGATATGGGCACAGAAAAAGGATGAAGAGCACGTTATTACTAACCTTTTAGAATCCGCAGGGTTAGAAGTGATACATGTGGGAACCGACAAACCGGCACAATCACTTCCGATCATCTTCATTGGCGAACCCTATCCTCCATGGTTTGCAGAGGTAGAAGAAAATTTTAGGTTGCCCTTAGATCAGCCTCGGCTGGCGCCTTCTGAGCAATGGGAATTATTAAGAAAGATCCAGCACGTTTACAAGGAGAACTACCATGAGTATTAGTGCCATTCTCCCAGCCTTTAACGAAGAGCGGACATTGCCGCACACACTCGAGAGTTTAAGGAAGGTTAGCGATATTAGGGAAATCATTGTTGTGGATGATGGAAGTCAAGATGGCACTTACCGAATAGCCAGAGAGCTTGCGGACCACGTGATAGCCTTGCCAGGCAACTGTGGGAAGGGAGAAGCAATGAAACAGGGCTATCAGGCGGCCAAAGGCGAGATTCTCGTATTCCTAGATAGTGATCTGGGACAGACCGCTAGCTTAGCTTATGAGCTTATCCAACCTGTACAGCTGGGGTCAGCCGATATGAGTATCGCCATTTTTCCTCCAGCTCAAAAAAAATCAGGTTTTGGTTTAGTGAAAGGCTTAGCCCGAACAGGGATTAAGAAGCTGACAGGCTTTCAACCGGTTTCACCCCTCTCGGGTCAAAGAGCGTTGACTAGGCAGGCAGCGGATGCCGTTCAGCAATGGAATGTTCGCTTTGGAATTGAGGTAGGCATGACCATTGACGTGCTTCGGGCAGGCTTACGAATCGTAGAAACGCCCATTTCTTTTTCCCATCGGGAATCAGGAAGGGACCTGGCAGGGTTTATCCATCGCGGGAGACAAATGGTCGATGTGGGAAGGATGCTGAAGAAAAAATGGTCAGTACCATAGCGATAACCCTAGCAACTGGAGGAGTAGCGACATGGTTGGCGCTGACTTGGCTTTATCCCCGTCTCCTTCGATTCCTGTGGAGAAGGGAAATGTATAAGCCAAACTTTCAAGGGAAACCCATTCCAGTGGGGGTCGGCTGGCTCATTCCAATGAGCCAATTTTTCATCTGGCCAGGTACTTTGACTTCTCCTTATCTTCGCATGTGGATGGTCCAGACCCTCGTGGTTTGGGGAATGGCTTATGCAGGCTGGCGGGATGACCGATTAGGAGGTTTGGAGGCGAAGGGGCTAAGAGGCCACTTTCTTTTGTGGTGGAAGGAAGGAAGGATTAGCACAGGAATTGTAAAGGTGATGGCAGCGTGTGTACTGGGTACAGGGGTAAGCATCCTCTATTCTTCCTCAGCACTTGAATTCTTTCTTCACTTGTTTCAGTTGCTTCTCCTGACCAATCTGGTTAATCTGCTGGATCTAAGACCAGGTCGTGCAATCAAAGGCTTTCTTCTGATGTTCCTCCTTTTGCTTCTCCTTACCGGTCTTCAATTACCGGTAGCACTGTGGTTGCCTACCATAGTGGCAGCTCTATTCCTTCTCCGTGACGATTTGCGGGCAAGTTCGATGCTGGGGGACACAGGCTCCAACAGTCTGGGCTTGCTACTCGGCTGCTGGATTGTCTTCGCCAGTCCGACCGTATTGAAGTGGAGTGTCCTCTGTTTATCAGCATTCATCCATCTGTACGCTGAAAAACACTCCCTATCTATCCTAATTAAAAATACCCCCTTTCTCAATTGGCTGGACATGTGGGGGCGCAGTCATGAAAAAGAACCTGGATAGTCCAGGTTCTTTTTCATTATGCTTGTTTCTTTTTCTTGTCCCGATGAACAAACCAACCGGCAATAAAGGCAATACCTAGGAGAAAAAGAAATAGTCCCGCTATAAATTTTAGGGTAGGGAAAGGAGTATCGGTGCTAGCAAAGCTATAAAAAAGGGCATCGCGCATGATGTTCCAACCGTAAGCGGAGAGCAGCCCAGGAATAGCAATAATAAGAACGGCTAACAATCGTTGAGCTAATAACATTTTTTCACCGCCCTCTAGATGAGTGATCTTCTACTATGATAATGAAAAAAAGTCTGCTTGTCCACAGAGTTGAAATTTATTCACATTCAGCCTATGCTAATAATAAGGGAACTTTGAAGGAGACGGAGGGCTCATGACGAAAAGAATTTTAATCGTAGGTGCGGGACAGGCAGGCACGGCATTAATGAAAGCGCTCATATCCCTGGACTGGATCTCTATTGTCTCCGTTATCGATGCGAATCCAGCTGCACCGGGGCTGCTTCTAGCTAAGGAGAAGAACATTCCAGTCGGAAGGTCCATTATGGAAATCGCAAGTCAGACCATTGATGTGATCGTCGAAACAACAGGAGATCCAGGAGTTTATGAAGATTTGCAACGGGTGAAAGATTCCAGTACGATCCTAATCCCGGGGACTGTCGTCAACATTATGATGGTATTAATAGACCAGAGGGAAAGCTTAATTCGCGAGCTAGAGTATAAAAGTAAAGAGCTAAACACTTTCTTGGATTCGACTCACGATGCGATCATTGCCGTGAATGCGGAAGGAATCATCACTCTATTCAACCGTTCCGCTGAACGGATAACGGAACTGAAGTGTGCGGAGGTATTGGGCACTAATGCCAAAGATTCGATTCCGAATACTCGGCTTGATATCATCTTAAAATCTGGTGAACCAGAGCTGAATCGGGAACAAGTTCTTCACAATCACAAGCGAATCATTACGAACCGGGTACCTGTTTATGACCATACCGGAAAAATCATGGGAGCGGTGGCTGTGTTTCGCGATATTACAGATGTCATTACTCTTGCTGAAGAAATTACGGACCTGAAAGGAGTTCAGACCTTTCTAGAGGCTGTCATTAACTCATCAGAAGATGCGATTTCTGTTGTGGATGCAAGAGGGTATGGCATGCTGATTAATCCGGCGTATAGTCGATTGACCGGTCTATCATCAGGTGACATCTTGGGTAAGCCTGCAGATGTGGATATTTCTGAAGGAGAAAGCATGCACTTAAAAGTCCTTCATACGCGTAAACCAGTAAGAGGGGTTCATATGAAGGTGGGGCCCAAAAAGAAGGATGTGCTGGTTAACGTTGCCCCTGTCATTGTAGACGGGCAACTAAAAGGAAGTGTCGGGGTTATTCATGATGTTACGGAGTTTAAGAGGCTAGCGGAGGAATTAGAAAAGGCTAAGCGGATCATCCGAACGCTAGAAGCCAAGTACACCTTTGAGGACATTATTGGCTTAAGTGACTCCATGCTTCTGGCCGTTGAACAAGCTCAAAAAGCTGCTTCCACTCCGGCAACCGTGCTGTTACGAGGAGAGTCGGGTACGGGGAAGGAACTGTTTGCCCATGCCATTCACAATGAAAGCAACCGTAAATATAACCAGTTTATCCGGGTAAATTGTGCAGCCATTTCCGACCAACTCCTGGAAAGTGAATTATTTGGCTATGAAGAAGGGGCTTTTACAGGGGCAAAAAAAGGGGGAAAGCGTGGGCTGTTTGAAGAAGCAAGCGGCGGAACCATTTTTCTCGACGAAATTGGAGAAATGTCGTTAAATACCCAAGCGAAATTACTTCGAGTGCTCCAGGAAAAGGAGATCATTAGAGTGGGTGGTACCAAGTCCATCTCCGTCGATGTTCGTATTATAGCCGCTACGCACGTGAATATAGAAAAAGCCATTCAGTTAGGGAAATTCCGCGAAGATTTATATTACAGGCTCAATATGATGCCGATTATCATACCACCGCTTCGATACAGAAAAGAAGACATCTTGCCCTTATCTCTTCATCTTATCCGCAAATTTAACCAAGAGTATGGTCGAGCCGTTACGGGTCTGCATCCCCATGCAGTTCAGAGGCTTCAAGACTATAATTGGCCTGGCAATGTTCGAGAGTTAGAAAATGTACTAGGAAGGTCTATCATTAATATGAGGTTTAGCGAGGTGCAAATTGAGGCTCGCCATCTTCCGGAACTAACGGTGGGAAGGGGAGTGGAAGAACTTCCAAACTCCTTAACGGTTGCCCATCCGGTAGGACCTACAGGGACACAGAAGCTCTCGGATATCTTAGATACTGTAGAGAGAAGTGTAATCCAAAAAACGTATGAGGAAAGTGGTAGAAACAAAACAGAAACAGCTAAACGATTAGGTCTTTCCATTCGAAGCTTATATTACAAGCTAGAAAAATATGAACTCGTTTAGAGTATGTAAATGATTGCCTGCAATTTTTTGCAGGCTTTTTGCATGTTTTTGCAGGCTGAAGGTGAAGAAACCTGATGATACAGTTGGAAGCGCTTCCTGTGAGAGCTGGCACGCCTTTTGCTTATTACATAGGTGCCTTCCCTTTGGTGCAAGCTAATCAATATATTGACTAATTTTGATGATCTTAACATAAAGGGGAAGCCTATGAAAAATTTTTCTGATATCCTTCAGATGGCCAAAGAGTCTCCTTGTCTTCGTGTTTCCGTTGCCGTAGCAGAGGATGCTGAGGTTCTAGAATCTGTTGCTGCAGCAGTAAAAGAAGACATTGCCCAGTTTGTATTATTTGGCAATAAGGAGCGAATTCGAGATCTTGCAGAGAGAGAAAGAATATCATTAAATGGCACCGAAGTAGTAAATATAAGAGATCCGATCCGGGCGTGTAGGGAGGCAGTTGCCTCTGTTAATAAGGGAGATGCGGATGTCGTAATGAAAGGAATGGTCTCGACTAAAGACGTGCTGAAGGCCGTACTGGATAAGGACGTCGGCTTGCGCTCCGGTAAAGTGTTAAGTCATGTAGCGGTGTTCGATATGCCTCGCTATGACCGATTATTATTTTTGACGGATGCGGCGATGAACATAGCACCTACATTAGAAAATAAAATACAGATCATTGAAAATGCGGCTGTTATTTGCCGAGCCTTAGGGGTACAAAGACCTAAGGTAGCCTGCGTTGCGGCCGTCGAAACGATTAATACCGACATGTCAGCAACGGTGGATGCTGCTTTGCTCAGTAAAATGTCCGAACGGGGGCAAATCAAGGATGTAGACATTGATGGGCCGCTCGGCTTAGATATCGCTATATCTTTGGAGGCAGCCGAGCATAAAGGGGTAGGCGGAAAAGTAGCGGGTAATGCTGACTTGCTTCTTGTCCCGAATATTGAATCGGGTAATATACTATACAAATCAATGGTTTATTTTGCTGGTGCAAGGGTTGGTGGCCTGATCGCTGGAGCTAAGGCACCGGTAGTTCTTACTTCACGTACAGATACCCATGAATCAAAGCTATATTCGATTGCATTAGCTTGCGTGGTCGCTTATCAGAACTTTAACCAAGGAATCATGAAAAGGATGATTCAAGCATGAGGGGGAAACACTCCAATGATTTTTGAGTATATGGAAAAGTACGATTATGAACAAGTGGTTTTCTGTCAAGATCGAAACTCAGGATTAAAAGCGATTATCGCTATTCACGACACGACCCTAGGGCCAGCTCTAGGCGGTACTCGCATGTGGACCTATGCCAGTGAAGAAGAAGCCGTTATTGATGCTCTACGATTAGCACGTGGGATGACCTATAAGGCAGCGGCTGCAGGCTTAAATCTTGGCGGTGGAAAAACGGTTATTATTGGGGATCCGAGAACAGATAAAAATGAAGAAATGTTTCGTGCCTTTGGACGGTATATTCAAGGGCTTAATGGGCGCTATATTACGGCAGAAGATGTAGGAACGACGGTTGCCGACATGGACTTGATTCACCAAGAAACGGAGTTTGTAACAGGAGTGTCACCAGCCTTTGGCAGCAGCGGGAATCCGTCACCGGTCACTGCCTATGGAGTTTATCGCGGGATGAAGGCCGCGGCGCTAGAAGCCTTTGGCTCAGACAGCTTAGCTGGCAAAAGGGTAGCAGTCCAAGGGGTGGGGAATGTGGCATTTAGCTTATGCCGTTATCTTCACGAAGAAGGCGCAAAGTTAATCGTAACGGACATCAACCAGGAAAACGTCAATCGCGCCATTCAGGAATTTGGAGCCCAAGCTGTCAATGTTCAAGATATCTATGCAGTAGATTGTGATATCTTCTCCCCTTGTGCATTGGGAGCTGTGATCAATGATAATACGATTCCGCAGCTTAAAGCGAGAGTGATTGCTGGTGCGGCGAACAACCAACTGAAGGAAGAACGGCATGGAGACCTCATTACGGAGATGGGTCTAGTGTACGCCCCGGACTACGTCATCAATGCTGGCGGTCTCATTAATGTTGCGGATGAGTTGTTAGGGTACAATCGCGAGCGTGCACTCAAGAAGGTAGATACCATCTATGACAATATTTTGAAAGTTTTTGAGATCGCCAAGAGAGATGGAATACCTACCTATGTGGCAGCAGATCGGCTAGCGGAAGAAAGAATCGAATCCGTAAAACGGTCCCGCAGCACCTTTTTAAGAAATGAACGACATCTGTTAAACCGTCTGCGCTGATAAGAGGAGTTGAAGAATTATACCATGCGTCATATCCTACGACTGCTTGTCATTAATCCTGGCTCTACTTCCACGAAGATTGGGATCTACGATAACGAGAAATGTATCCTGGAAGAAACCTTACGGCATGACACGGAGTTACTGACCACATTTCCGAGAGTGATCGATCAATTCTCGTTCCGCAAGCAAGTAATTTTAGAGGCGCTGCACGAGAAGGGCATTAACATTACAAAGATCAACGGCGTCGTAGGAAGAGGCGGGGTCCTGCGGCCCATTTCTGGGGGAACTTATCTCGTCAACGAGCCGATGCTCGAAGATCTTCGTTCAGCACGCTACGGAGAACATGCGTCGAATCTCGGAGCACTGATCTCCTACGAGATTGCTGAGCAGCTTCATATCCCCGCTTTTATCGTGGATCCCGTGGTTGTGGATGAAATGGATGATGTGGCCCGCTTGTCCGGTCATCCACGGATGGAAAGAAAAAGCATTTTCCATGCCTTAAATCAAAAAGCGGTTGCCAGACGAGTCGCCGTTCAGCTCGGCAAAAAATATGAAGAGCTCCATGCTATTGTGGCTCATATGGGGGGCGGTATCTCCATAGGAGCACATCGTAATGGGCGTGTGATCGATGTCAATAATGCCCTCGCAGGAGAAGGACCTTTTTCACCTGAGCGTGCAGGAACCTTGCCTGCAGGACAGTTGGTAAAACTTTGTTTTTCTGGTGATTACAGCCAACAAGAAATCGAAAGGTGGCTGGTAGGCCAAGGAGGACTTGTTGCTTATCTAGGAACTAATGACGCTCGTAAGGTTGAGGAGAGGGTAGATGCCGGAGATCAGCAGGCTAAGCTTATCTTTCAGGGGATGGCCTATCAAGTAGCAAAGGAAATAGGAGCAGCGGCGAGTGCCTTAGCCGGGCGGGTGGAAGTGATTATCTTGACGGGCGGGTTGACCTATGGAAAGTCTTTTGTTCAGTGGATCACCGAACGAGTTTCCTGGATTGCTCCTGTTCAAGTGTTTCCAGGAGAAAATGAGCTTCAGGCCTTAGCGGAAGGCGGATTGCGTGTACTTCGAGGGGAAGAAGAGGCGAAGTTCTATCCAGCGCATGAATATAGTGAAACGAGGTGTCAATAGCAATGTCGTCCAATGAATATGATTTAGTTGTTTTAGGCGGGGGTACCGGCGGTTATGTAGCCGCCATTCGGGCCACTCAGTTAGGGATGAGGGTGGCTGTTGTGGAGAGAGATAAGCTTGGAGGTACTTGCTTGCATCGCGGGTGCATCCCAAGCAAGGCCCTGCTTCGATCGGCTGAAGTCTATCATACCATGACCCAAGGTGAAGAATTTGGGATTGAGGTCTCGGAGATAAAAGTCAACTTTGCCAAGATGCAAGAGCGAAAGCAGAAAATCGTAGACCAACTGCATCGGGGTGTTCAGCAATTAATGAAAAAAGGGAAGATCGAGGTGTTCCATGGGGAAGGACGTATTATGGGTCCTTCTATTTTCTCTCCTCAAGCAGGTGCAGTCGCCGTTACCAAAGAAGATGGAGACTCCGAAATTCTCGTCCCTAAAAACCTACTGGTCGCAACGGGCTCTAGACCACGGACGCTGCCAGGTCTGGAGATAGATGGAGACTATATCTTGACGAGCGATGAAGCATTGAAGCTAGCGAAACTGCCTGAGTCTATCGTTATTGTTGGCGGAGGAGTCATTGGAATCGAGTGGGCTTCAATGCTTCATGATTTAGGTGTTCAAGTACAGATAATAGAGTTTGCTGATCGGATTCTTCCCTTGGAAGATGCAGAAATCAGTAAAGAAATGAGCCGCTTGCTGAAAAAACGCAAAATTAGCGTGCATACGGGGGCGAAGGTATTACCGGAAACATTGGTAAAGGATAATGGCAAAATATCGATTAAAGCCGAAAAGAAAGGCGAGCTGATTGAGGTTCAAGCAGAAAAGCTCCTGGTCTCGGTTGGTCGCATGGCGAATGTGGAGCATATCGGTCTAGATAATACGGATGTCAAAGTGGATCGCGGTGTGATTCAGGTTAATGCTCATTTTCAGACGGCAGAAGCTCATATCTATGCTATTGGGGATGTAATCGGGGGTTTACAGCTGGCCCATGTCGCTTCCCATGAAGGTATTTTAGCGGTCGAGCATATGGCGGGTCTTTCACCTCATCCGCTGGATTATACGAAAGTGCCTAAAGTAACCTACAGTCGCCCTGAGGTGGCTAACGTTGGCTTGACGGAAGAGGAAGCAAAACAAAAAGGTTTCCAAGTAAAAACAGGTGTGTTCCATTTCCGCGCCATTGGCAAAGCGTTGATTCACGGTGACTCTGACGGATTCGTCAAGCTGATTGCTGACGAAAAAACGGATGATTTGCTAGGCGTACACATGATTGGCCCTCATGTATCAGATCTAATTGCGGAGGGAGCATTAGCCACCGTATTGAATGCCACTCCATGGGAAATTAGCCACACCATTCATCCTCATCCGTCTTTATCAGAGATTATGGGAGAAGCAGCCTTGGCTGTATACGGGAAAGCCATCCACTCGTAAATGAGCGTAAACCAGCAAAGGGGGAATAAACGTATGTCTCAAAATAGGCATCAGGCATTAGGATTGACCAATCAACAGGTACTCGATATGTACTATTACATGTTATTATCTCGCAAAGTTGATGAACGTATGTGGCTATTAAACCGTGCGGGAAAAATACCTTTTGTTATTTCGTGTCAAGGTCAAGAAGCCGCTCAGGTTGGTGCAGCTTTTGCTTTTGACAATACTCGTGACTTTCTTTGTCCTTACTACCGTGACATGGGTGTAGTGACGGTATTTGGGATGACGGCAAGAGAGTTGATGCTCTCCGCTTTTGCTAAAGCGGAAGATCCAAATAGCGGCGGCCGTCAGATGCCTGGACATTTTGGCGGGAAAAAATATCGAATTATGACCGGCTCAAGCCCAGTTACCACGCAAGTTCCTCATGCGGTAGGAATTGCTTTAGCTGGACGCATGGAAGGGAAGGATCTCGTTGTGTTTACTTCCTTTGGCGAGGGATCCAGCAATCAGGGTGATTTCCATGAAGGGGCGAACTTTGCAGGGGTTCATAAGCTCCCCGTTGTTTTCTTCTGTGAAAATAATAAATATGCTATTTCTGTTCCGATCTCCAAACAAGTGGCTTGCAATAGTATTGCCGATCGCGCAGTTGGCTATGGGTTCCCAGGTGTTAGTGTAGATGGTAACGATCCGTTAGAGGTCTACAGAGCAACGAAAGAAGCCGTCGATCGAGCGAGAAGAGGAGAAGGGCCCACGTTGATTGAGGCTGTCACGTATCGTCTTGTGCCTCATTCGAGTGACGATGATGACCGTGCTTACCGTTCTCGTGAAGAAGTAGAAGAAGCGAAGAGAAGGGATCCCATTCTGGTTTTCCAACGCTACTTAAGAGAAACAGGGGTAATGGATGAAGCGATGGAAAATGACATTCATGACCGAGTAGCTTTAGAAGTAGATGAAGGAACGGAATATGCGGAGAATGCGCCATATCCTACGCCAGAGAGCACGCTAAAACACGTTTACGGGGAATAGGAGGAGATCACATGCCAATCATTTCATATATTGATGCGGTTACCCAAGCGCTTCGAGAGGAAATGCAAAGGGATAAAAGAGTGTTTGTGCTCGGAGAAGACGTGGGAGTTCGAGGCGGCGTGTTCCGGGCGACTCAGGGCTTATATGAAGAATTCGGGGAACAGCGGGTCATTGATACTCCGTTGGCTGAATCCGCTATTGCGGGAGTGGCTATCGGGGCAGCAGCCTACGGTATGCGGCCGGTAGCAGAAATGCAATTTGCCGATTTTATCATGCCTGCCGTCAATCAGATTGTAAGCGAAGCGGCCAAGATCAGATATCGTTCCAATGCGGACTGGAATTGTCCCCTCGTCGTTCGTGCCCCCTATGGCGGTGGAGTACACGGTGCGCTTTATCATTCCCAAAGTGTAGAAGCGATGTTCTGCAATACACCAGGTCTTAAGGTCGTGGCGCCTTCGACCCCTTATGATGTAAAGGGTTTGCTTAAAGCAGCTATTCGTGATGACGATCCTGTCCTTTTCTTTGAACATAAGAGATGCTACCGCTTAATCAAGGGTGAAGTTCCAGAAACAGATTATACCGTGCCAATCGGAAAAGCGGATGTGAAGCGAGAAGGGGAAGATATCACGGTGATTTCCTATGGCCTCACCCTTCACTTCGCTCTTCAGGCAGCGGAAAAACTAGCTGCAGATGGTTATAGCGCTCATATATTAGATTTACGAACCCTCTATCCATTAGATAAGGAAGCGATTGTGGAAGCGGCTCGAAAAACAGGGAAAGTGCTAGTCATTCATGAAGACAACAAAGAAGGTGGAGTAGGGGCAGAAGTCTCGGCTATTATCGCTGAGGAATGCCTATTTGAATTAGATGCGCCAATCAAGCGTCTTTGTGGTCCGGATGTACCTGCGATGCCTTATAGCCCACCCATGGAAAAGTTTTTCATGCTAAACCCGGATAAGGTATATCAAGCCATGAAAGAATTAGCTGAATTCTAATTGTTGAGGAGGTTCTTATGCCAGATCAAGTATTGATGCCCCAGCTAGGAGAGAGTGTAACCGAAGGCACCATCTCCAAATGGCTTGTTAAAATTGGGGATAAGGTGAAGAAATATGATCCGATTTGCGAAGTTAACACCGATAAAGTCAATGCCGAGGTTCCTTCTACCTTAAGCGGGACGATCACGGATATTGTAATCCCCGAAGGGGAAACGGTAGCGGTTGGCACGTTGATTTGTTATATCGCAGGGGAGGGGGAAGGAGCGGCGTCTGTTGCGACGGCAGAAGCTGCATCTAAGGTCGACGCTGTTGAAGCGAGAGCGGCCGTCGATTCGCCTGAGGGTGCAGCGATGAACCAGCGCTACTCCCCAGCCGTTTTGAAGTTAGCTCAAGAACATCAAATTGATTTGTCTCGGGTAAAAGGTACGGGTGCAGGCGGCCGCATTACCCGCAAGGATGTATTGGCGGTTGTGGAGAGCGGTGGTCAACAGGCAGAAGCGGTGTTGGCGGCCCCGGCTACTGAGCCCCAGGTTGCACCTACAGTGGCTGCTCCGGTTGCGGCTGCTCCGGTTACGACGCCAGCTCCTGCGAGGGTTGATGTTCCTGTTAGCGATGGAGATCAAATGATCCCTGTCACGAGTGTTCGTCGTACCATTGCCAATCGTATGGTACAGAGCAAGCATGACGCCCCCCATGCCTGGACGATGGTGGAGTGCGATGTTACGAACCTCGTCAAGCTGCGCAACCAGCTGAAAGATGAGTTCAAGCAAAAAGAAGGGTTTAGCCTAACCTTCCTTCCATTCTTCATTAAGGCTGTAGTAGAGTCGCTTAAGGAATTTCCGATTATCAATTCCCAATGGGCTGGAGACAAGATTATAGTCAAGAAGGCTATTAATATTTCTATCGCTGTTGCCACGGACGATGCCCTGTATGTGCCGGTCATTAAGGATGCCGACCAGAAAAGCATCTATGGCATCGCCAAGTCCGTGGATGACCTGGCTCGCAAGAGCCGCCAAGGGAAGCTTACGATTGACGACATGTCAGGGGGAACCTTTACGTGTAATAATACGGGTTCCTTTGGTTCGGTGTTATCCGCTCCTATTATCAATCAACCGCAGGCAGCTATCTTGAGCATGGAATCGATTGTGAAGAGACCTGTGGTCTTGGAAGAAAACATGATCGCTATTCGCGACATGGTTAACTTATGCCTATCCCTTGACCACCGGATCCTAGATGGCTTGGTATGCGGGAAGTTTTTGCAGAGTGTAAAGAGCAAGTTAGAGAGCTACGGACCGGAAACGAAGATCTATTAATTCACAGTTAAAATCACAGAAGAAGGGCTTCTCTCAACTGTTAGGTTGATGAAGAAGCCCCTCTTTCGCTTGGATTCGGACAGACTCGAGCTCTTTTGATGCCCTTATAGCTTGTTGAAGCGCGGATTAGGGCTTCAAAGCAGCCGATTGATGCCCTCAAACCCCGCCGAGGCCCGGATCAGGGCACAAAAGCCACGGTTTGATGCCCTCAAACCTAGCCAAAGCCCGGATCAGGGCATCAAAGCTGCCGTATGATGCCCTCAACCCCCGCCGAGGCCCGGATCAGGGCATCAAAGCTGCCGTATGATGCCCTCAACCCCCGCCGAAGCACGAATCAGGGCATCAAATCTCCCATATGATGCCCTCAACCCCCGCCGAGGCCCGGATCAGGGCATCAAAGCCGCCGTATGATGCCTTCGAATCCAGCCGAAGCCCGAATCAGGGCACCAAACCCATCGTTTGATGCCCTGAAACCCAGCCAAAGCCCGAATCAAGGCATCAAAGCCGCCGATTGATGCCCTGAAAACCAGCCGAGGCTCGAATCAGGGAATCAAAGCCGCCGTATGATGCCCTGAAACCCCGCCGAGGCCTGAATCAAGGCATCAAAGCTACCGATTGATGCCCTGAAACCCAGCCAAAGCCCGAATCAAGGCATCAAAGCTACCGCTTGATGCCCTGAAACCCGGCCGAGGCCCAAATCAGGGAATCAAAGCCGCCGTATGATGCCCTGAAACCCCGCCGAGGCCCAAATCAACGCATCAAAGCAGCCGATTGATGCCCTCAAACCCCACCGAAGCTCAGATCAGGGCACCAAAGCCGTCGTTTCTCGCCTTCTGCTGTCCGAAAAAGGCTTGTATTCGAACTAACCTACAACAAAAAAAAGCGTGATTCGTTATACGAATCGACGCTCAATTGTTCTGATGGGTGTCCACAGCCCTTAATAAAACAGCCCTACACCCATGATGAGAGTGGATAGAAGCATCGTGGCGATAATGAGATAGACTACGATCTTAGTATATTTTCTAGGAATCATGTTAACCTCCTACTCCTTTTGCTGACGGTTTAGTGTCTACTTGTTTTGAATTCTCTCTGGAGATGCTCAGTATCAATCCCATGCTTATCATACAGATGAGGAGAGACGTTCCTCCATAACTAATGAAGGGAAGGGTTACTCCCGTGATCGGGATGATCCCTGTTACGCCGCCCATGTTTACAAAGGCTTGAATGGAGATCATGCTCACTACACCGATTCCTATCAATTTAGCGAATACGTCTTGGCATTTCAAGGTGATATGAACAATTCGCCACAGAAAGAGGATAAAGAACGCGAGATAAAGCATGCAACCAACTAGGCCGAATTCTTCTGCCATGACCGCAAAGATGAAGTCCGTCTGAGGGTAAGGCAAGTATAAGTACTTCTGAATGCTTTTACCGAAGCCTACGCCATAAAAGGAACCATGAGCAATCGCATAAAGCGATTGAATAAGCTGAAATCCTGTACCGAGTCCGTTCATTCCATCATTCCAAGGGTCTAGGAAGGTAGTAATCCTTGCTAATCGATAGGGGGTTGTTAATATAAGCAGCAGGCCAGCGGCTGCCACGGGAATACATAGTGCCGCAAGCTGCTTAAGATGGGCGCCCCCCGCAAAAATAACGGCTAGAGCACTGATAAACAGAATAAACCCGCCTCCGAAATCGTGCGAAGCGATGGCAATGAAAAACGTACCGCTAACAATAAGAGCGGGAAAAAGCCCCTTTTTCCAACTGCGAAACTTGTCTCCTTTTTTGGCAATGAGACCGGCCAGGTAGATAATAAGCCCCAGTTTAGCGAATTCGGCGGGTTGGAATGAGAACGGGCCGATTCGGATCCAGCTTCGTGCCCCGTTGATCACGACACCTAGAGGTGTGTGGAGTAAAAATAGTAAACATACAGAAAGAATAAGGATCAAGGGGAAGTGCTTTTTATAAAAGGTGTACGGAATATTCATCGTAACGAGCATGGCAACAAAGCCTATGATGGCCCACATGACCTGCTTTTTAACAAAGTAAAGGCTATCACTGTAGTTAGGGTCATTGTAGGCAAGGATGTAGCTGGCGCTAAATACCATAAGGATACCAAAGCCAACTAACGCCAAGGTCATAAAAAGTAAAAGGAAGTCAGGGATCCCACGTGATTTGGGCATGAGAGCAGCACCTATTTTTTATAGTTTTAGATCTAGTATCCTATTATAGTACGTTTTAGGTTGGCCTGTAAACCAAAGTAAGAAACATAGAAGAGCAGGATTTTTTGTTCAGGATCTAGAATAGAGTGTGCAATGGATATTAGGATTGGGGGATGTGAGATGGCCACGAAACCGCCGAAGCAGATTGAACATATTGGCATTGCTGTTAGGAATCTAGAAGAATCAGTCAGGTTTTATACCGAGTTAATTGGGTTAAAACTATTGGGATACGAAACCGTTGAAAGTGAGAAAGTAAGAGTGGCTTTTCTAGAAATTGGGGAAACTCGCCTAGAGCTCCTTGAGGCTACCAGCCCTGAAAGTCCCATTGCCCAATTTATAGAGAAAAAAGGGGAAGGCATTCATCATATTGCTCTTCAAGTCGATGATGCAGTTGAGCGACTGGACGGATTAAAATCGAAAGGGATCAAGCTTATCCATGAAGTTCCTAAAGAAGGCGCACATGGAAACCTGGTTGCCTTCCTTCATCCAAAGTCCACGAACGGGGTTCTTTTGGAGCTTTGCCAGCCACAAGTTGAAGCCAAAGAGTAGATCATAATACCCTAGGAGGATACATAGATGATTAATCAGGAAAGATTGCTTCAAGAGTTTATGGAACTCGTCCAGATTGATAGCGAAACCAAGTTCGAACGAGAAATCTGTGATGTACTCAAGATAAAATTGACTGAGTTAGGATTGGATGTTTTCGAAGACGACACGACCTCTATTACGGGACATGGAGCAGGTAATCTCATCGCTACTCTTCCCGGCACGGTACAAGGTCCTACGATTTATTTTACCTGCCATATGGATACGGTTACCCCGGGCAAGGGCATCAAACCTAGCGTGAAGGATGGTTATGTGGTTTCCGACGGAACGACCATTCTTGGAAGCGACGACAAAGCGGGGATTGCGGCCATCCTTGAGGGACTCCGTACCTTGAAAGAACAAGGAATAGCCCATGCTGCCATTCAGTTGCTGATCACCGTAGGGGAGGAGTCGGGCTTAGTAGGAGCGAAGGCTTTTGATCGGAGCCTCCTCCAGGCTGATTATGGTTTTGCTCTTGATAGTAATGGAAAAGTTGGCGATATCATCGTAGCTGCCCCCACTCAGGCAAAAATAAAAGCCGTTGTTCATGGGAAGGCTGCTCACGCCGGCGTGAACCCAGAAGACGGCATCAGCGCAATTCAAGTGGCAAGCCGAGCGATAATGAGAATGCCTCTGGGGCGTATTGATGAAGAAACAACAGCCAATATCGGAAGGATTGAAGGTGGACAGGCGACCAATATCGTATGTCCGCGTGTGGATCTGCTAGCTGAGGCACGAAGTGTAGTTCCAGAGAAGATGGAAGCGCAAGTGGAGAAGATGAAGAAAGCTTTTGCTGAAGCGGCTGAAGAATTCCAAACCCAAATCGATGTGGATGTTCACGTAATGTACCCAGGCTTTAAATTTGGGGAAGGGGATCTTGTCACCCAAAAAGCGATCGCGGCAGTTAAGAAGGTAGGTAGACATCCCCGCTTATTGGCCAGCGGTGGAGGAAGTGATGCAAATGTGGTGGCCGGTTTTGGCATTCCCACGGTGAATCTAGCTATAGGATATGAGGAAATTCATACCACGAATGAAAAAATGCCGATCGAAGAATTGAATAAAGCTGCTGAGCTCGTTGTAGCGCTGGTGCAAACCGCTTTGGAATAATACAGAAAAGAGAGGGAAGAATCAATCTTCTCTCTCTTTTGTCATTTCTTCGTAATGATGTAAAATATAAGGCTCAATGATC
The DNA here is from genome assembly GCF_004522215.1 of Ammoniphilus sp. YIM 78166. Classification (GTDB taxonomy): domain Bacteria; phylum Bacillota; class Bacilli; order Aneurinibacillales; family RAOX-1; genus YIM-78166. The sequence continues at coordinate 461,451 of NZ_SDLR01000001.1, forward strand.
TCAAAATCGCCATAACCAAGATTCATGTCTATGTAGGAATCTTGATCCACCATGGGGATATCTTCCGTCTTTTCTGCCATTCCGTAGGCATCTTCCAACTCTTCAGGAAAAGAAGTTCCCTCTTCGAAGCTTCCTCCTAAACCGTTGAGAATTTCATAAGCGGCAATCCAATTCTCTTCATTTATGCCCACCTCAACTTGGGTATCACGAATAGAAACCTGCTCATACCCCGTGTTGATCAGATACGCTCTTGCCCGTTCGGCTTCTTCGGAAGACGAGAAATTTGTACGAATGTGTTGGGTCATGCCGTCATAACCTCCATGTAGAAGCATTATTTTCAATGTTCCCCAAATAAGGAGTGACTATGACGGAGGGATTTATGATTGATACACAAAATGGGAAAGTTCTTTCCATTCTTCATGAGGCTTCCGATATTCAAGAGCTGGTCGTCGAAGTCCAAGGTGAGCAGTCCAAAGCCATTAATTATCCCGGGTTTACAGGCTTCGCATCCGTAGGGGATGAAGTTAGCTTGAATACAACGGCTGTCAATCTCAAGCTTGGGACGGGAGGCTATCACTTTATTGTTCACATTCTGAATAAGCGCCAGCTTCCTTCAGAGGAAGTGAGAGGTCATATCATGAAGCTTAGATATACACCTCTTCAACTAGCAACCGGTTCTTGTGAAGAACAGGGGAGTCCCTATCACAAGCTATTTTGCGAACAACGCTCCTTAGAAGGGATGCCTGTATTAGTTGCAGAGCTTCATAGTATGCTTCCTATTGCTGTTACATATATTAAGAAAATCAATCCAGCCCTTCGAGTAGCGTATATTATGACTGACAAAGCGGGCTTGCCCATTTCCTTCAGCCGACATGTAAGGATCTTAAAAGAGACTGGTGGGCTAGTGGGAACGATTACAATTGGCCAGGCATTTGGCGGGGATTTGGAAGCCGTTAATATTTATACAGGGCTGTTGGCGGCCAAATATATCTTAAGGGCAGACCTCGTGATTGTAGCCATGGGACCCGGGATCGTGGGTACTGGGACGACGTTAGGATTTTCGGGAATGGAGCAGGTAGAACACCTTCACGCAGCCTACTCACTAAGGGGAATGCCGATTCTCGTTCCGCGAGTAGGAAGTGCGGATCCTAGACCACGGCATCAAGGGATTAGTCACCATACGCTAACGGTATTAGAACACACGTTAGTACCAGCTTACATACCGATTCTTGATGAGGTAGTTAAAGACCATCCCCTAAAGATGGGGCAGTCTATATGGGTTATAGGAAGCCAACATCAACTTAGCGGGCTAGAATCGCTTCTGGCTCAATACCCTGAGACCATTACAACAATGGGGAGAACGGTTGAGGAAGATCCGTTATTTTTTTACTCGGTTGGCTTAGCTGCCGATTTTGCCAGCTATATCACGCCAAGGGTTAGTGACCCTTGCGGGATAGAAGATCTTGTACGGTCATGGAGAGATTCGACCATTCTTTAAGTTTGGCTCGAATCTCCCATACTTTTCCTACCACTCGGATTGTATTAGAATGGAAATAGATTTTCAAAGCGGTACCTCCTTTTGGTGTTTTTATAAGCATATGAGTCAGAAGGACAAGCTAGAACATAGGGGGAATCAGGAATGAGTAAGTATCAGGAGAGAACGGTGAACAGTGAACGGATCTTTGAGGGCAAGGTGATCACCTTGCAGGTGGATGAAGTGGAGTTGCCCAATGGTAATTTATCCAAAAGGGAAATTGTCCGCCATCCAGGTGCGGTAGCGGTTATCGCTGTAACGCCGGAGGATAAAATGGTGTTGGTCCGTCAGTTCCGCAAGCCTTTAGAAAAAACCATATTAGAAATTCCTGCTGGGAAGCTTGAAAAAGGAGAAGCCCCCATCGATTGTGCCAAACGGGAGCTAATAGAGGAAACGGGCTACCGGGCGACGGACATGAAGCATGTTAGCTCGTTTTATACCTCGCCAGGTTTTGCTGATGAGCTGATACATATTTATGAAGCAACGGGATTAACGGCGGGGGAAGCTAAGCCAGATCATGATGAATTTGTGGATCTAGTTGAGGTGACCTGGGACGAAGCGAATGGATACATACAGTCAGGCGACATTATCGATGCGAAAACGGTTTTTGCCGTATATTACTGGAAGAACCAACAATTAACCAAGGAAGGTTAGTCATGAAAGATTATTTTGTGGACCTTCATATCCACATTGGGCGAACGAGTAAAGGGAAGCCTGTAAAAATCACCGCATCTCGAGACCTTACCTTTTCTAACATTATAGAAGAAGCTTCACAACGTAAGGGAATGGATATGATCGGTATTATTGACATGCATTCACCAGAAGTACTGGAGGAAGTGGATCAGCTATTGTCTACAGGGGCTCTGGCTCAACTTCCAGAGGGTGGGCTGAAATATAAGAGTACGGTCATCATCATGGGAAGTGAGCTGGAGTTGCGATTTGAGAAGGTTGGAGGCACTGCTCATTTCCTTGTCTTCTTTCCCTATCTAGAGGAAATGAAGGCTTTTTCGGCATGGCTGGGTCAGCGGGTAAAAAATATTACCTTAAGTACGCAACGAGTATACACAACGATGGAAGAGTTGCAAGACCGTGTGTCCTTGGGCAATGGATTGTTAATTCCCGCTCATGTGTTTACGCCATTTAAGAGTATTTTTGGGAATTGTGGAGGGTCATTAGCTGAATTTATGGATCCCTCACGGGTGGCTGCTATCGAATTAGGCTTAAGTGCAGATTCAGAAATGGCCGATCGACTAAGTGAGCTCTACACGAAAACCTTTCTTACCAATTCAGACGCCCACTCTCTTGCGAAAATTGCAAGGGAGTATCAAAAGATACGAATGCACCAGTGCGATTTTGAAGAGCTAAGGAAAGCATTGTGGCGGGAAGAAGGAAGACAAGTCACGGCAAATTACGGCCTGCATCCTAAGCTGGGAAAATATCATCTTACAAGATGCTCCACTTGCGAAGAACTGGTGCGGGACGCTAGTTCCGGGCGATGCCCATTCTGTGGGCATGTGAAGCTTATTAAGGGAGTATTTAATCGCTTGGAAGAAATTGCGGACAGCAAGGCAGCAATACATCCCACCCATCGCCCACCCTACATTCATCAAGTGCCCCTAGAATTTATCCCTGGAATAGGGGCAAGAAAAATCCAGGAGCTCCTCCTCCGCCTTGGAACAGAAATGAAGGTCCTTCATGAAGCAGATGAGGAAAGCTTAACCGCTATTGTAGGGGAAAAAATAGCTAAGCTTATCCTGCAAAATCGTGATGGAGTGATAGATGTCCTGGAAGGTGGGGGAGGGAAATATGGAAAGATCGTTTTAAGCTGATAATCATATTTCAGCTTTTCCCCTCATATAAGTGAAATACATAAGTTTCACGATTGGGGGGAGAGGGATGAAACAAGGTCGATTTGGACAAACTATCCAATCGCATCTAAGGGAGAACTTGTCCTTGTATCTGTTTATTATTGTCCTATTTACGATGGGGGTAAGTTTCGGTGCGATTATCGTCAACTCCCTTTCATTAAGTCAGAAACAAGAGCTGACAGGCTACCTGGGACAATTTTTTCAACAGTTAAAGGGTGGGATTGATGTGAATCCCCAATCTGCATTCCAGCACGCACTGGGAGACCATCTTAAATATATAGGATTTATGTGGATTCTTGGACTTTCCATTATTGGGCTTCCTGTTATTCTTGTGATGATTTTTCTAAAAGGACTAGTGATCGGGTTTACCGTTGGTTTTCTTGTGAACCAGTGGAACTGGAACGGCCTTTTCTTGGCCGGCTTATCCGTACTTCCCCAAAATCTGATTGTCATACCTGCTGTGATTATCATTGGGACGGCTGGAATTTCCTTTTCATTAAGGCTGATTCGCTCACGATTCTTGCGCAGAGGGGAGCCTATCTATCATTACTTTTTGCGCTATTCTGCCTTGATTGTATTTGTGGGTGTTCTCTTAGGAGTGGCTTCCTTATTTGAAGCCTTTGTGTCTCCTCAGATCATGAAGCACATTGTTTTAAGTATGGTGAACTCTTAGTTTTTCCTTCGTACAAATTTCATATTTGACTTCTTTTGCGTGCCTCTTCTATAATGGATAAAGCGGAATGGGTAGTGCCATGACTGGAAAAAAAAGAAGCTTTCGTCAAGGTGCGGGGAGGAATGAACGTGGAAGAAAGAATCGATCGGATTAAACAACAATTGCACTCACATGGATATAAACTAACCCCCCAGCGGGAAGCCACGGTAAAAGTCCTCCTGGAGAATGAAGAAGATCATCTAAGTGCTGAAGATGTCTACTTACTTGTTAAGGAAAAGGCACCGGAAATTGGACTTGCTACAGTTTATCGTACGTTGGAGTTACTTAGTGAGCTTAAGGTTATTCATAAAATTAATTTTGGAGATGGCGTTGCGCGTTACGAATTTCGTGCAGAAGACCAAGCCCATCATCACCATCACTTGATATGCATACAATGTGGAACCGTAGATGAGATTGAAGATGATCTTCTCGATGACGTAGAAGAAATTGTGGAACGAGACTTTAAGTTTAAGATCACGGACCATCGTTTGACTTTCCATGGAATTTGTCATCGTTGTAACGTTGAGGTAGAAACAAACTGATATATTAGGAAATCGAGCGCTTGTGTTTTGAGCGGTTCGATTTCCTTTCTTTTTTTGAGGATAAGTTTTCAATACGTATATTACGCCCATAATAGGAATATGAATGAATTAATCTTGTCCGAAAGGGATTGGGCGGTGAAAAGATGTTTATCTCGTTTCGAAGACTTTTTGAAGGGATTCGTCTTATTATTATTTTTGTGGTTACCACCTTTATATTCTTTAGCGTGATCTCATTTTTTTCTGATGTTATTCGACCTAGCAACCCCTATCGTAAGCCAGAGGGACGAGCAATTAAAGTCATGAAGGTAGAGGAACAGATGTATCCTTCTCAACAAATGGGAGCATGGGAACGACTCAAGTTCTTTTATTGGTATGGGGAATGATATTTTTTTTGTTTGCAGGAAAATGGTTAGATGAAGTGGAATACCTAGGGTAGAATGAAATGCGTAGTCATAAAGGAGAAACAGGAATGCAATCATGGTTGAATCAGTTTATGTCTTACTTGAATACAGAAAAGGGACTTGCTAAGAATTCCATCGACTCCTATCGGAGAGATTTAATTTATTATTTAGATTTCTTGGAATCTAGACAGGTCCGCCATCTGAAGAAAGTAAGAGAAAGTGACCTGACTCATTTCCTATATGACCTGAAGGAAAAAGGACGCGCACCATCAACAATTTCCAGACATCTGGCCTCCATTCGTTCTTTCTATTCCTATCTTCTAAGAGAAAAGGTAGTTCAAAGGGACCCAACAGCCCATATGGAATCACCCAAAGTGATCAAGAAGCTGCCAAAGATCCTGACTATAGAAGAAGTGGAGCTTCTAATGAACGCCCCAGACTTAGATGATCCTTCCGGATTAAGAGATAAAGCGATGCTAGAGCTCCTCTACGCTTCAGGAGCCAAGGTTTCAGAAATGCTAGCCGTTAACCTAGATGAAGTAAATTTGTCACTTGGCTATGTGAAGTGCACGAATAAAACGAGAGAAAGAATTATACCTCTTGGCAAGTATGCGATAGAAACGTTGGATAACTATCTGCAGAAGGGACGTCCTGCCTTCATGAAGGACATTCAGGAGCAATCCTTATTCCTGAATCAACAGGGCAAGAGACTCTCAAGGCAGGGCTTCTGGAAACTAATTAAGAAATACGCACTTAAGGCTGATATCAAGAAGGATATCACGCCTCATACTCTCCGACACTCCTTTGCCGCTCATCTGCTAGAGAATGGGGCAGATCTGAGGTCTGTTCAGGAGATGCTGGGCCATGCTGATATTTCCACCACTCAAATCTATACGAGAGTAACGAAGACAAAATTAAGAGAAGTCTATACTAAAGCGCATCCTAGGGCATAAGCATAAGCATGCCTACGAGCGTTTTTTTGTTCTCCTAAGAATATGGTAATTTTTGATTACATAGGAAAAAATAAATAGAACAACAAAGAACAGTTGAGTTCAGGGGGTTATCAAGATGTTTGATCGTATTTTCCTTATCGTATTGGATAGTGTCGGGATTGGGGAGCTGCCTGATGCTCCCAAGTTTGGCGATAAAGGTGCCCATACGTTGCGGCATATAGCCGAAAAAATGGGAGGATTAAAGGTTCCGAATATGGAATCTATGGGGCTAGCGAATATAGACCCGATACCTCATCTTCAGCCCCAAGTAACTGCGAGCTCCTTTTATGGCAAGATGGCTGAGGTGAGTGTTGGAAAAGACACCAGCACAGGGCATTGGGAGCTCATGGGATTAAAGATTTCTACGCCTTTCAATACCTATCCGGAAGGATTTCCTCAGGATCTTATTGAGGCATTTACCAAGCAGATCGGAAGAGGGGTTATTGGGAACAAGCCTGCATCGGGAACCGAGATCCTTGATGAACTTGGAGAACAGCATATGCAAACAGGTGATGTGATCGTCTATACTTCAGCTGACTCGGTTTTCCAAATTGCTGCGCATGAGGATGTGGTGCCGCTTGATGAATTATATAAGATATGTGAGGCGGCAAGGTCTTTAACCATGGAGGAAAGTGATTATCCTGTACTTCGTGTGATTGCGCGCCCATTTGTTGGGAAACCTGGCCAATTTGAGAGAACGGCAAACCGCAAAGACTATTCGCTCAAGCCACCCGCTCCAACTGTCATGAACACACTTGTGGAAGCAGGCTTGGATTCGATTGCTGTAGGCAAGATCGCGGATATCTATGCGGGGGAAGGCGTGAGTGATTCGATTAAGACAAAAGATAATATGGACGGCGTAGATCAATTGCTTGGAGTTATGGATCGTTCGTTTAAGGGACTAACCTTTTTGAACTTAGTGGATTTTGATGCGAAATTTGGGCATCGCCGCGATCCATTGGGCTACGGCCGAGCGCTGGAGGAATTTGATGCCCGCCTTCCAGAAATTAAAAGCAAGCTGAGAGAAACCGACTTGCTGATTCTAACCGCAGATCATGGCAATGATCCCGTTCATCATGGTACCGATCATACTCGTGAATATGTTCCGTTGCTTGTCTACTATCCTGGACTCTCAAAAGGAGAAGATTTGGGAGTGCGAGAAACGTTTGCAGATGTAGGGGCCACAGTGGCGGAGAACTTTGGAGTAAAAAGTCCTCCGATTGGCAAGAGCTTTTTATCTAACTTAGGAGGAAGATAAGATGTTAAGTATAGAGCAGATTCAAGAGACCAAGCAATATATACAAAATCAACTGAAACAGGTTCCCCAAATTGGACTGATTCTAGGTTCTGGGCTAGGGGTTCTTGCTGATCAGATTGAAGAACCTACGGTTATTCCTTACAACCAGATTCCCCATTTTCCTGCTTCAACGGTTGAAGGGCATAAAGGACAGCTGGTCATCGGAGAATTGCGGGGAAAGATGGTTGTGGCAATGCAAGGAAGATTTCATTATTATGAAGGCTACTCCTTGGATACCGTTACGTTTCCGGTACGGGTAATGGCTGCTATTGGCGTAAAGAGCATTTTGGTTACGAATGCGGCAGGTGGGGTGAATACGAATTTTGCTCCTGGCGATCTCATGCTCATTCAAGACCACTTGAATATGACCGGCAGAAATCCTCTAATTGGTCCAAATGATGCTCAATTGGGTGTGAGATTTCCGGATATGTCAGAGGCCTATTCACGGGAGTTAATTCAAGTAGCGGAACAAGTAGCGAGCCAGCAGGGTATCCCTATCCAAAAGGGCATCTATGCCGGTTTAACCGGGCCGAGCTACGAGACCCCAGCCGAAATTCGGATGCTGCGCGCGCTAGGTGCAGATGCGGTAGGAATGTCGACTGTTCCGGAGGTCATTGTGGCAAGGCACAGCGGGATGAAGGTTCTAGGGATCTCTTGCATTAGCAATATGGCAGCGGGTATTTTGCCACAACCCCTATCCCATGAGGAAGTTATGGAAACGGCGGAGAGTGCAAAAGAGAAGTTTTTAGGTTTGGTCCAAGGAATCATTGAAAAGCTGTAAGGGGATCTGAGAATGCAAAACAGACAACAGAAAATTAACGAGGCTGTACAATATATCCAGAATAAGGTAGGAATAACCCCCTCTATCGGCTTAATTCTTGGCTCCGGTCTTGGGGTGTTAGCGGACGAAATAGAAGGGGCTGTGGCGCTAGATTACCATGAGATTCCTCACTTTCCTACGTCCACAGTGGAGGGTCATGCCGGTCGATTTGTATTTGGTACGCTTCAGGGGAAGCGTGTGGCTGCGATGCAGGGCAGGTTTCATTATTATGAGGGATACGGTATGTCAGAAGTAACGTTTCCCCTTTATGTACTCAAGAGATTGGGGATTGAAACGATCATTATTACGAATGCCGCCGGGGGAATGAACCGCAGCTTTGCTGCAGGGGATCTGATGGTGATCACAGATCACATCAACCTTACTGGTGACAACCCATTAATTGGTCCGAACCTTGCTGAGTTTGGAGCTCGTTTTCCTGATATGTCACAAGCCTACGATAAGAAGTTATCTGCCCTAGCGCTGCTAAAAGCGAAGGAACAGGGAATTTCAATCCAACAGGGTGTCTATGCCGGAATTAGCGGCCCAGCTTATATGACTCCAAGTGAGTTAACCATGCTCGCAAGGGTAGGGGGAGATGCTGTGGGGATGAGCACAGTTCCCGAGGTTATAGTGGCAAGACACTGCGGGCTAAAAATCTTAGGTATCTCCTGTATTACGGATATGGCTATTGGAGAAGAATTGGAGCCATTGTCCCATGAACAAGTAGTTGAAATGGCGAATAAAACGCGTCCTCAATTCATTTCGCTAATGAATGCGGTTATCGCAGAAATTCAATAAAAAAACAATTGAAATCGTGTATTCGCTCTCCGGATTACACGATTTTTTATTCCCCTTGCTAAAGTTCCAATTTTTAAAAAACTAATAATTATACCGTTGTTATCGCTTACATATGTATGGCAATAAGCTTTGGGTTATTTGGTTTGTTTATTAATGCGTGTTTGTGAATGAGTATACACATCAGAAGAACTAAATATATATTTTTTACGAAATGCGTAGAAATTATTGAGGAAAATGTTATAATCGTATTTATGTAAGAGAGAATTTGAGTCATAAACTTAGTACTTGGAGAAATGTTATGAAAAAACTAGACCGTTTAGACTTTGAAATCTTGCAGCTATTACAAGAAGATGGACGCCGTTCTTACACGGAAATGGCCCACTTGCTAGAGGTAAGTGAGGGGACCATTCGTGCACGCATCAACAAGATGCAAGAGGAAGAAGTGTTTGAATTTATTATTCATACCAACCCTAATAGAGTAGGCCTTACTGTCCAAGCCATTATCGGTATAAAGACACAGTTAGGTTTACAAGAAAAAGTAGCGGTAAAGCTTAGAGAATTTCCTTCTGTTCGGTTTATTGGTGCGTTTTCTGGACGGAATGATCTGATAATTCAAGCTTACTTCCGTTCTAATGATGAGTTGGTCCTGTTTGTGAATCACGAACTCTCCAAGATTGAGGGGATTATCTCTGCGGATGTGTCTATAGAGTTAAAACAATATAAAGACTCTTTTTCCTTTATCCGCCCAGATGACTGGGAAGAGTAAGCTCTCGCTAGAAAACAACAACAAGAACACACAATTAAGGGGGTAACAACATGAAAAAACAAACATTCATGAAGATCATGTCTACTGCGATGGTATCAAGTCTATTGCTTACAGCCTGCGGCGGAAATGCTACACCTACCACTTCAGAGAAGCCTGCGGATCAGGGAGCAAAAGAGAAAAACAAAGCACCCCAGCTTCTTCGTTTGAATATCAACAGCGAACCTCCAACTCTTGATCCAGGTCTTGCAGAAGACAGTACATCAGGGACCTTGATCCGTCAAATGTTTGAGGGACTAACCCGGATTGGGGAAGATGAAAATCCGCATCCAGCTGCAGCTGAAAAAATCGATGTGTCAGATGATCTTAAAACCTATACGTTTACCATCCGTGAAAATGCGAAATGGTCAAACGGTGAGCCTGTTACGGCTTATGACTTTGAATTTGCTTGGAAGCGCGTTCTAGATCCAGCGACAGCTGCTAACTATGCGTACCAACTTTATGTGATTAAGAATGCTGAGAAGTTCAACAAAAGTGAGATTAAGGATGTAGCGGAAGTTGGAATCAAGGCTACGGACGAAAGGACCCTAGTGGTAGAGCTTGAGAATCCTACTCCTTACTTCTTAGAATTGACAGCTTTCTATACGTATATGCCTGTTAACAAGAAAGTGGTAGAAGCAAACAAGGACTGGGCGAATGATGCTACAGACAAATATATTTCTAACGGACCGTTCAAGCTAGACAAGTGGGAGCATAACAATGTTGCCGAAATCGTAAAGAATGACCAATATTGGGATGCAGATAAGGTACATCTTGATCGTATTTCCTTTGTAATGATTGAAGATCAAGCCACAGCGTTTAACATGTTTGAAAGCGGAGAGCTTGATTGGGCTGGAGCACCGACTTCCGATCTGCCAACTGATGCGATACCATCCTTGAAAGATCAGGGAAGACTGAATATCTATCCAATCGCAGGTACCTACTGGTACAAGTTCCAAACCGAAAACCCGCCATTTAACAATGCGAAGGTGCGTAAAGCTTTTGCTTATGCCATTGATCGTCAATCCATTATCGACAATGTAACGCAAGCTAACCAACTTCCTGCCATGGGAGCCGTTCCACCAACCATGGGACTTAAAGAAGAAGGGTATTTCAAGGACCATGATGTAGAAACAGCAAAAAAACTGCTGGATGAGGGCCTACAAGAGCTTGGCATGACAAAAGATAAATTAGATATTACCTTAAGCTACAATACGAACGAAGGCCACCAAAAAATAGCCCAAGCTATTCAAGACCAATGGAAGCAAGCCTTCGGAATTGAAGTCAAGCTGCATAACATGGAATGGAAAGTTTACTTGGAAGAAATGCATAAAGGAAACTATCAAATTGGACGTATGGGTTGGCTAGGAGACTTTAATGATCCAATTAACTTCCTAGAGCTTTACAAAGATAAGCTTGGTGGAAACAATGATACCTTCTGGGAAAATGCAGAGTTCCAACGTTTACTGAATGAATCTGCATCTGAGGAAGATCCTGCTAAACGTGACCAATTGTTAGCTCAGGCTGAACAAATCTTGATGGATGAAATGCCGATTGCACCTATCTATTTCTATACGAAATCATATGTTAAGGATGACAAAGTTAAAGGTGTTATGTTGCACGGTCTAGGCGATGTTGATTACAAATATGCCTATATCGAATAGTTTGCTTGGTAATATCTTTCCCTTGTTCACTAGAGTGAGATATGCTAGATTAAGTGAGCGTACGATCAGGAATCTCAACCATACAATAACAAAACTTTAGCAACTAAGAAGTAATTCAGGGTATATGCAGCATGATCAAAAAGGGTTTATTTTGATCTGCCATATACCTTGATTGCTGTTTGAGCAATTCCTGAAAAGTCGAATCTTGTCGAATTAACAGAAAGTTTAGGAGGTGTATTGGGTTGGCACGTTATTTACTGCGACGTTTAATGTTTATGTTCATATCGCTTTTCCTAATAGTTAGCGCCACATTCTTCTTGATGAAGGCCATACCTGGAGATCCTTTTACTTCAGAGAAATCAGTACCAAAGGAAATCCTGGAATCGATGAAAGAGCACTATGGGTTAAATGACCCTCTTCATATTCAATACGTTAAGTATTTAGGTTCTGTAGCTACATGGGATTTGGGACCATCCTTTAAGTATAAAGCGAGAACAGTTAATGATATTATTAACGACGGTTTTCCTGTTTCTTTTACGTTGGGATTATCTGCTTTACTTATAGCTGTAAGCTTTGGTTTAGTACTGGGAGTTATAGCTGCCCTTTACCATAATAAGTGGCAGGATTATACGGCTATGGTTATTGCTGTTTTAGGAATCTCTGTTCCGAGCTTTATTTTGGCGACCTTCTTGCAATATGTATTTGCGATGAAACTAGGCTGGTTCCCAGTGGCCAGATGGGGAACACTGCAGCAAGTCGTTTTGCCGGCCTTTGCTTTATCTGCTCTTCCTATGGCTTTTATTGCCCGTTTAACGCGTTCCAATATGCTTGAAGTACTCGCTCAGGACTATATTAAAACGGCTAAGTCTAAAGGGATGAGTAAATTTACCACAACGTATCGTCATGCTCTGCGTAATGCGTTAATGCCGGTCATTACCTATTTAGGTCCATTATCTGCAAGCATCTTAACTGGAACCTTCGTTATCGAAAGAATTTTTGGTATTCCTGGACTAGGAAGCCATTTTGTTACGAGTATTGGAAATCGTGATTATACAGTGATTATGGGAACGACGGTATTTTACAGTATTATCCTTTTGTTTATGATTCTACTTGTAGACTTAGCTTATGGAATCATTGATCCTAGGATAAAACTCTCCGGAAAGGGGAAATAAATCATGGCACAACCAGTAAAACTAACGAAAGACATGTTCCAACCAATTGAAAAAGATTTAAATAAAGCCGAAGAAATTTCGCGTCCGAGCCTTTCGTTTTGGAAGGATGCTTGGAGGCGTCTAAAAGCAAATAAATTAGCCATGGTTGGTTTATATATCCTTATTGTGCTAGGCTTTATGGCTGCTTTAGGTCCGGTGATTAACGGGTATTCCTATTATGACACCAACTTAAAGCTTAAAAACTTGGCACCTAGCTCTGAGTTCTGGTTTGGTACGGATGACTTGGGGCGTGATATGTTTACTCGTGTCTGGTATGGGGCGCGTATTTCTCTATTCATTGGGATCACGGCTGCAATTATCGACCTTATTATAGGAATTATATGGGGTGGAGTTGCTGCTTTTAACGGTGGAAAAGTAGATGAAATCATGATGCGCATTGCCGACATTCTTTATGGACTGCCATACCTGCTTGTTGTCATTATGTTGATGGTAGTTATGGAGCAAGGTCTCTTTACGATGATTGTGGCCATGACCATAACAGGGTGGATTGGAATGGCTCGTATTGTTCGCGGTCAGATCTTGCAATTAAAAGAGCAAGAATATGTACTGGCTGCTCGTTCGCTAGGAGCTAGTGCTTCTCGCATTCTTTTTAAACACTTAATTCCCAACTCTATGGGACCCATTATTGTTACCATGACCTTAACTGTGCCTTCTGCTATCTTTACTGAGGCCTTCCTAAGCTTCTTGGGACTGGGTGTGCAAGCTCCAATGGCAAGTTGGGGAACGATGGCTAGTGATGGATTAGGGGCGCTGCGTTATTACCCATGGCGATTATTCTTCCCTGCTATTTTCATTAGTATCACGATGCTTGCCTTCAACGTATTAGGAGATGGCTTGCGGGACGCATTGGACCCTCGTCTACGTAAATAACCGGAGGTGAAACGGAAATGGAGAAAATTCTAGAAGTCAAAGACCTGCATGTATCCTTTAACACCTATGCAGGAGAAGTAAAGGCCGTTCGCGGTGTAAACTTCCATGTGAGTAAAGGTGAGTCTGTAGCCATCGTGGGAGAGTCTGGTTGCGGGAAATCGGTTACTTCTCAAACTCTAATGAGATTGATTCCAATGCCTCCAGGGGTTATTAAACAAGGGAAAATCCTTTTCCAAGGCGAGGACATTGTCAAAAAGACGGATAAGGAAATGGAAAAAATACGCGGTAAGGAAATGGGGATGATCTTCCAAGATCCAATGACATCCTTGAACCCTACGATGTCGATTGGGCGGCAGATCATGGAGGGGCTAGTTAAACACCAAGGCCTTTCCAAAGCAGAGGCGAAGGAAAGAGCAATTGACATGCTTCGCTTGGTAGGGATTCCTAACCCGGAAGCTCGTGTAGAGCAATATCCTCATGAATTTAGCGGTGGGATGCGTCAACGTGCGATGATTGCCATTGCCTTAGCTTGCGAGCCCAAGCTACTAATCGCGGACGAACCAACAACTGCTTTGGACGTAACGATCCAAGCTCAAATTATGGATCTCATGAAAGATCTTCAGGTAAAAACAGGTACTTCTATTATTCTTATTACGCATGATCTGGGAGTTGTAGCCGAAACCTGTGACCGAGTTGTAGTCATGTATGCTGGACAAGTAATTGAGACCGGAACAGTTAACGAAATATTCTATAGCCCTAAACATCCTTATACCAAAGGCTTGCTGAAGTCAGTGCCTCGATTAGATTTAAAGAAAGATGAACCGCTTATTCCAATTTACGGCACTCCACCGGACTTATTGAACCCGCCAAAGGGGTGTGCGTTCGCGCCTCGTTGTGACTTTGCTATGAAAGTATGTACGGAGTTTGACCCGCAGATGGAGGAAATGAGTACAACCCATAAAGCGGCATGCTGGTTGAACCATCCGATGGCAAAAGAAGTCAACCACAAGAGTGCAGTTGGATCTGAGTAGAAGGGAGGGTTTACTTGTGGCAGTGAAATTTAAAGACGTGAAGCAAACACAAAAGCATAGCGACGTTTTAGTAGAGGTAAAGGGACTTAAAAAGTTTTTCCCTGCGGGGGAATCTGTTGTTAAAGCCGTTAACGACTTGAATTTTGTCATTCATCGCGGAGAAACGCTAGGATTCGTAGGGGAATCAGGCTGCGGAAAGTCTACCGCTGGACGTACAATCCTTCGTTTATATGATGCGACTGAAGGAGAAGTGTTGTTTGAGGGAAGAGATATTCAAAAGCTATCAGCTAGAGAGTTAAAGGAATCGCGCAAGGAAATTCAGATGATCTTCCAAGATCCATACGCTTCATTAAACCCAAGAATGACAGTAGGAGATATTATTGGTGAGCCTTTAGATATTCATGGATTAGCTAAAGGGGAAAAAAGAAAAGAGCGTATTCAAGAGCTTTTGAAGCTGGTCGGATTGAATCCAGAGCATATCAACCGCTTCCCGCATGAATTCAGCGGCGGACAGCGCCAAAGGATTGGGATTGCTCGTGCGCTTGCTGTCGAGCCTAAGTTTATTATCTGTGACGAACCAATCTCTGCACTTGATGTTTCAATTCAAGCTCAAGTCGTTAACCTGCTAAAAGAATTGCAAAATAAAATGGGACTTACCTATTTATTTATTGCTCACGATTTATCCATGGTTAAGCATATTAGTGACCGTGTAGCCGTTATGTATCTAGGAAAGATGGTAGAGTTGGCCTCTAGTGAGAATCTTTATGCTGAGCCTCTACATCCATATTCCGAAGCGCTATTGTCTGCTATTCCCATTCCAGACCCTGAGCTAGAAAAGAGCCGTGAAAGAATTGTATTGCAAGGCGATGTTCCAAGCCCGATGAACCCGCCGTCTGGTTGTCATTTCCGAACTCGTTGTCCGAAGGTGATGGACATCTGTTCGAAGGTGGAGCCGGAGTGGAAAGAGGTTAAGCCAGGTCATTTTACGGCATGTCATATTTATTACTAAGCGAGAAAGTTCTGCTATGCAGAGCTTTCTTTTTTTGTATCGGGGTTGGTATATTTAACCATTCGTTAGGCCAGACTAGAATTGAAATGCACCTAAACTCTTTGTTTATTCTAGTTTGGAGGGAGATTTATGCAAAACAAGGTTGGGCTGTTTGTCGCCATGATGCTATGTTTACTACCTTTTTCCAGTTTTGCTCAGGAATCTGGTGTTGATTTGGCTCCAAATGCAAAATCTGCAATTCTGGTAGAAGTAGACACAGGAACTGTGATCTACGAAAAGAATTCACATGAAAAATTGCCGCCGGCCAGTATTACGAAGGTTATGACAATGCTATTGATTATGGAAGCTATTGACAGAGGTGAGCTTAAGCTTACAGACAAGGTGCGTACAAGTGAATATGCCGCTTCCATGGGAGGTTCGCAAATTTTCCTTGAACCAGGCGAAATGATGAGTGTGGAAGAAATGATTAAAGGGATAGCCATTGCTTCAGGAAATGATGCTTCCGTTGCTATGGCAGAACACCTTGGAGGAACCGAGCAGGGCTTTGTCACGAAGATGAATCAACGTGTCAAGGAACTTGGGTTGCAAAATACCAATTTTGCCAATACAAATGGCTTACCTGCTGAAAATCATTATTCTACAGCTCATGACATCGCGATGATGTCACGTGAATTGCTAAAGCATGAACAAATAACAAAATATACGAGTTTATACCAAGATTATCTACGTAAAGATTCGAGTAAGCCATTTTGGCTGGTGAATACAAATAAACTAGTGCGCTTCTATCCAGGGGCGGATGGACTGAAAACCGGTTATACATCGGAAGCAAAATACTGTCTGACAGCCACAGCGAAAAGGGATAATATGCGAGTCGTTGCCGTTGTCATGGGCGAGCCGGACTCTAAGACACGCAACAAAGAGATCACCTCGATGTTCGACTATGCTTTTTCTCAATACCAATCCTTCCCCATGGTTAAAAAAGGGGATGTGATTGCTCAAGTGGAAGTGAACAAGGGCTCCGTAGACAAAATGAATCTGGTGGCACCGCAGCAATTTGGAATTCTTGCCAAAAAAGGTGAGAAAGCAGAGGACTTTGAGAAAGAGATCATCGTGAAGGAAAAAGTTGTCGCTCCGATTAGACAAGGTGAAGTTCTGGGTGAAATGATCATTCGTAAACAAGGTACTGAAGTAGCTAAGCTTACTCTAGTTGCCGAAGCGAACGTGGAAAAAGCAACTTGGTGGCAGCTTATGAAGCGAAGCACCAAGCGATTGTTCATGATCCAGGAATAGCGACAAGATTTCTCGCTTTTTTTCTAGTTTTGTCGACTGGCAGGAATTACCTCATCCCTTGTAGAAACATACGGGTAAGACGGAAACTACAAGGAGTGAATGGAATTGAGTTTGCATATTGATCTAGATGTGTTATCGAATGTGCTCATTGTCCGCTTGAGCGGCGAGCTTGATCATCATACAGCTGAGAAGCTGAAACAGCAGATGGAGGATAAGATCCTTAGGGGCAATGTGCAAAATATCGTTCTAAGCCTAGAACACCTCCACTTTATGGACAGCTCTGGTCTTGGGGTTATTTTAGGGAGATACAAACAGATAACTGGACGCGGTGGTGAGATGGTCGTATGCTCCATTAACCCTCTGATCTATCGATTATTTGAGTTATCTGGACTCTTTAAAATTATCAAGATCCGAGAAAATGAAGGCGAAGCACTTCAGCTGTTGGGGGTGGCTTAATATGCAGAACCAAAACTATATGAGAATTGAGTTTTCAGCTAGAAGCGAGAACGAAGCCTTCGCAAGGGTAGCGGTAGCCTCTTTTGTGTCCAAGCTTCATCTCACATTGGACGAGCTCGAGGAAATTAAAACAGCGGTGTCAGAGGCCGTAACCAATGCGATTATTCATGGGTACGAAGAAAATGCGGATCAATTAGTGACGATCGTTACTCATTACAATGATGAGTATATTGAAGTTATGATCGAAGATAAAGGTATTGGAATTGATAATATTGACGAGGCAAGACAGCCGCTCTTCACGACGAAGCCCGAGCTGGAACGTTCTGGCATGGGCTTTACCATCATGGAAAACTTCATGGATTCTGTAGAGATCCTAACAGGGGCTAACGTGGGCACAAGAGTCACCTTGAGGAAAAATTTAGTTAAAAATCAAGCACTTTGCAACTAGTAGGGAGATATGCCTATGGAGACAGACGTACGAAACGCTAATCATCCCTATTTGAGTGACGAAGAAGTCAAGAGGCTGATCGAACAAAGTCAGAATGGGGATCAGGGTGCTCGTGAAAAACTGGTCAATTGCAATATCCGTTTGGTATGGTCAGTTGTACAGCGTTTCCTTAATCGCGGGTATGAAGCAGATGATCTGTTCCAGATAGGTTGCATTGGCCTCCTGAAGGCAGTGGACAAGTTTGATTTGTCTTATGATGTGAAATTTTCAACCTATGCGGTACCCATGATTATCGGTGAAATCCAACGGTTTCTTCGCGATGACGGAACATTGAAGGTAAGCCGCTCCTTAAAGGAAATGGCAAATAAGGTAAGAAGAGCTAAGGATGATTTATCCAAAAAGATTGGGAGAATCCCCACGATTGTAGAAATTGCAGATGAACTTGGTGTTACCCCAGAGGAAGTGGTGTTTGCTCAAGAAGCCAACCGCGCTCCTTCTTCCATTCACGAAACTGTTTTTGAGAATGACGGAGATCCGATTACATTAATGGATCAGATTTCTGACAGTGATGAAGGAAAATGGTTCGATAAAATGGCTTTAAAAGAGGCAATCAACAAGCTTTCTGAAAGAGAAAGACTTATTGTTTTTCTTCGATACTTTAGGGATCAGACTCAGTCTGAAGTCGCTGATCGACTTGGGATATCCCAGGTTCAAGTATCAAGGCTAGAAAAGAAGATATTGAAGACAATCAAAGACCAAATCGAGATCTAATCTCGGTTTGGTTTTTTTTTACGCTTATACTGCAAGCTGGATCGAGGAACGCTATCCCTTACAATCACCTAGAAGATAGCGAGGTTTGTAAACTATGGCTGGCAACCAATCAATGCAAAAGACAGGATGGAAATGGTCAAAGGATGGATATGCAAAGCATGCACAACAATACAAGCCCAAGAAGCCCGTCGCCTTCAATTGCTTTAAGGCCTTTACCATAGGAGGCTTGATCTGTGCCTTGGGTCAAGGAATAACCAATTTCTATATCGCGTTTTTTGGATTTACTGAACAAAACGCTGGCAATCCTACGGTTGCCACCCTCATATTCCTGGCGGTCCTTCTTACAGGCTTAGGGGTCTATGATAACATTGGTCAATTTGCTGGTGCAGGATCCGCTGTACCTGTAACGGGCTTTGCCAATTCAATAGCATCGGCAGCCATTGAGCATCGAAGTGAGGGCTGGGTGCTTGGGGTTGGCGGAAACATGTTTAAATTAGCAGGTGCTGTTATTGTATATGGCGTCGTAGCAGCCTTTCTTGTTGCTTTACTGAAAACGCTCTGGTTATTCATTTTTTAAAAGGAGGAGGGATTTTTGGTGAGCCATTTACCGCGCGTAAGCCGGCAGACGTGGAGATTCAGAAAAGATATCCGGATCCTTGGCTCAGGAGTCGCGACGGGTCCATTAGAAGGGGACGGCCCCTTAGGAAAAGAGTTTGACTGCGTGTTTCAAGATAATTATGCACACGAAGATTCCTGGGAAAAGGCAGAGCGCAAAATGTTGGGCAAAGCCGTTGATGCCGCGCTTCAGAAGGCCAGCCTTACGGGAGAGGACATTGATGTGATGCTCGCAGGAGACTTGCTGAACCAGATTATTACCTCCAATTATACGGCACGAGGACTTGATCTTCCCCTTCTCGGCTTATTCGGAGCATGCTCCACTTCCATGGAGGGGTTAGCGATTGCTGCTTCTCTTGTAGAGGGAGGGTTTGTCCGTCATGCCTTAACCGGTTGCAGCAGCCATAATTCTACGGCTGAACGCCAGTTTCGATATCCAACGGAATATGGGGGGCAGAAACCACCCTATGCCCAGTGGACGGTTACTGGTGCCGGAGCATCTGTCGTTGGCTTAGGGAGCTCTGGACCTAGAATCACTCACGCCACCATTGGGAAAGTAGTCGATATGGGAATTAAAGATCCGTTTGATATGGGAACCGCGATGGCGCCTGCAGCCGCAGATACCATTATGAAGCATTTTCAAGATCTTAATCGAACCCCGGATCATTATGACCTTATTGTGACGGGGGATTTGGGAAAAGTGGGATATGCGATTCTTAAAGACATGCTAAAGGATGCAGGTTATGAGATGTCACCGCATTACCGGGATTGCGGGATGATGATTTATCGGCAGGATCAAGACGTATTCTCAGGAGGAAGCGGCTGTGCCTCAAGTGCTGTTGTTACCTATAGCCACATTGTGAATGGGCTATGCAGCGGTAAATACCAAAAAGTTTTGGTTGTAGCCACAGGAGCATTGTTCAGTCCGGTCAGCTTCCAGCAAGGAGAGTCCATTCCTTGTATAGCACACGGAGTTGCGATGGAAAGGGTGTTAGTATGAGTGAATACTTTATTGCCTTCTTAGTTGGTGGTTTGATTTGTTTAATTGGACAGTTGATGTTGGATCTGACGAAGATGACACCAGCTCATGTAATGAGTACGTTGGTTGTCACAGGGGTTGTTTTGGATGGTTTAGGCTTGTACGATCCATTGATTGACTTTGCAGGGGCAGGTGCCACCGTACCGATTACGAGCTTCGGGCATGCTTTATACCACGGGGCTTGGGCAGAAGCAGAGAAAAATGGCTTAATCGGCATTGTAACTGGAATATTCGAAGTGCCTAGTGCGGGGATTTCTTCAGCCATTGTTTTTGGCTTTCTTGGTGCTCTAGTCTTTAAACCGAAGGGATGATAGAGATGAAGGAAAAAGTCAAACGAGATATCATTATCATAACCGATGGCGATCAAGTAGCTCAGAAGGCCGTGGAAGTGGTAGCGCAAAATATTGGCGGCCGTTGTATTTCCAGATCGGCAGGCAATCCCACGCCCTTGAGTGGAGAGGAGATTGTCGAGCAAGTGATGAGAGCAAAATACGATCCGGTTCTGGTGATGTTTGATGATAATGGAAACGGCAGCGAGGGCGATGGAGAAAGAGCATTGGAAATTGTGGCCAATCATCCTGATGTCAATGTGTTAGGAATTGTCGCGGTAGCGTCTAACACTCCCATGGTGGACGGCGTAGATGTTGATACTTGCGTGAATCTAGACGCTCAGGAAACCGAATGTTCCGTGGATAAGGACGGAGTAGAACACTGCGATTCCAAAACACATATCAACGGGGATACCGTGGACATCCTTAGTCGTATCAATGCTCCTATCGTGGTCGGTGTGGGGGATATCGGTAAAATGCATGGGAGAGATCATTTTACACACGGAGCTCCCGTAACAACGAAAGCGGTAGAGATTATATTAGAGAGGAGCGGATATTATGGCCATCAGAACTCCTGAGAAAACCAAGCGAAAACAGGCTGAGGATCTGACGGTGGCAGACAAAAAAGATCTAAAGTTTTTTAAAAAGCTGGAACTCAACAAGAAAATCTTAAATGAGCGCATTAGCTCTGAGGTTAGCTATGATATGAAATGCCGCGAAATGAACTTTGCGGAAAAAGATATCGCCATTTTTTATACCAACGGTCTGATCGATACGAATCTGATGACGATAATTGCCAATGTCATGACCGACCTGAAGCGTGAAGAAGTCGTTCCTAATACTCTGAAGCAGTTTTTAGAGCGATACGCCACGCATATGTCGGTCGAAACGGTTGAAACCTTTGATGAGGCTATAGATAAACTATTGTCAGGGGTGGTACTGTTTCTCATTGAAGATGAGGATAAGGCTCTTCTCATCGATGCTCGCAGCTATCCTGGCAGAAGTCCCGCAGAGCCAGATACAGAACGGGTGGTTCGAGGCTCTCGGGATGGCTTTATCGAGAATATTGTAGTGAATACCGCCTTAACGAGACGTCGAATTCGCGACGAAAGATTGCGTATGGAAATGGTTCAAGTAGGAACACGTTCCAAGACTGATGTTTGTATTGCCTATCTCGATGATGTTGCAGATCCAGGCTTAGTGGAGCTGCTGAAAGAACGAATACAGAACATTCAAATCGATGGGGTCCCCATGGCCGAGAAAACCATCGAAGAGTTTATTGTTGGTCGAAACTGGAACCCGTATCCGCTTGTCCGGTATACAGAAAGACCGGATGTCGCTGCTTCTCACTTATTAGAAGGGCATGTCCTCGTTTATGTGGATACGTCGCCGAGTGTCATGATTACCCCTACGACGATGTTTCACCATGTGCAACATGCGGAGGAATATCGTCAAACACCGATTGCAGGAGCTTATTTGCGCTGGGTTAGATTTTTAGGGATTTTTTCTTCCTTATTTTTACTCCCCGTCTGGCTATTTTATGCACTGAATAAAGGTTATTTACCTGCAGAGCTAGCCTTTATAGGACCAAAGGAAACGGGAGAGATCCCTATTTTTTGGCAATTTATCTTTGCTGAAGTGGGCTTAGACCTCATGCGGCTTGCAGCCGTACATACCCCTTCACCATTAGCTACTGCGATGGGCTTAATTGCGGCTATATTAATTGGAGACGTAGCCATTAGTGTAGGTTTGTTTATGCCTGAAACGATTCTTTATTTGGCCGTGGCGGCCATTGGGATGTTTGCTACTCCCAGCTATGAGCTAAGTTTAGCGAACCGTATAGTGAGGTTGCTGCTCCTGACCTTAGTATTTTCCTTTGGCATTCCAGGATTAGTTGGAGGCATTACGCTGTTTATCATCGTGCTGGCTTCAACTACCTCCTTAAACACACCTTATTTATGGCCATTTATCCCTTTTAACTGGAATGGAATGAAAAATATTATCTTACGTATGTCCGTACCATCCATGAAAGAACGACCCAGTATCGTTCACCCTCAAAACAACAACAGGCAGTAAGTTAGTAATGTTTACAACTTAGGCAAGTGGGTTGTCACTTCTTCAGTGGAGTGGTATATTTTATAGATATATAAGTTTGTAGCATGGGGAGGGGATAGGAACGTGTACCTTCATGGAACCAGTAAAATTAATGAACAAGGCCACCTGGTCATTGGTGGCTGCGATACAATAGAGCTCACGAAACAATATGGTACTCCTTTGTTTGTTTACGATGAGCAGCTGATCCGTCAAAAGTGTAGAGATTTTATTCAAGCCTTTCACCAATCAGGGTTTTCTTTTCAAGTAGCCTATGCGAGCAAAGCCTTTATGTCTATGGCGATGTGCCGATTAATCGCAGAAGAAGGACTTTCTCTTGATGTTGTATCTGGTGGCGAGCTATATACCGCTCTTAAAGCGAATTTTCCCGCCGAGCGGATTCACTTTCATGGCAACAACAAGACTGTAGAGGAGCTGGAGATGGCTCTTGATGCGGAGATTGGATGCTTCGTAGTCGACAATTTTTACGAACTTGACTTGCTGCATGCCCTAGCGAAAGATCAGAAAAAGAAAGTCAACATTCTTCTTCGCTTAACACCAGGTGTTTCTGCCCATACGCACGAGTATATCTCTACAGGGCAAGACGACTCCAAGTTCGGATTTAGTGTCACAACAGGTCAAGCTATGGAAGCGATGAAGAAGGCGTTAACGATGGACTCCTTCCATGTTCTTGGAATCCATTCCCATATCGGCTCTCAGATTTTTGAGACGATTGGCTTTGTCGGAGCAGTGACAAAGCTTTCCGAGTTTCTCTTTGAGCTTAAGCAGCAAACGAGTTACGAGGTGCAAGTACTGAATCTAGGAGGAGGGTTCGGTATTCGTTATACCGAGGAAGATACCCCTCTTCAGGCGGCTGAATATATTCATCCTATTCTTCATGAGGTACGTACGCAGTTTCAAGCTGCAGACTATACGCTACCGGAAATTTGGATTGAGCCAGGTCGCAGCATTGTAGGGGATGCTGGTACCACTTTGTATAAAATAGGGTCCATTAAGACCATCCCGGGCATTCGCAAGTATGTTTCAGTGGATGGCGGAATGACGGACAATATTCGTCCAGCTCTATATCAATCCCGCTATGAAGCCATGCTTGCCAATCGAGCGATGGAAGCAACAGAAGAATTGGTTTCCATTGCTGGCAAGTGTTGCGAATCCGGTGATATGTTGATCTGGGATATCGAATTACCTACCATCTCTTCAGGAGATATTCTTGCTGTCTCCTGCACAGGGGCTTACGGTTATGCCATGGCCAACAATTATAACCGGATTGCAAGACCTGCAGTCCTATTTGTTAAAGATGGCCATGCCGAAGTGATCGTTGAACGCGAAACCTATGATGACCTGATTCAGAAAGACCGAATCCCTTCTAGTATGTTAGCCTCTAAATAATTTTATGGAAAACCAGCATATTTTGTGCTGGTTTTCTTTTTGTTGACATTTATCGTATAATTAATAGGTATGTTTTACATATCGCCAAAAGGAGTGGAAGTACATATGAGTAAATATGCATTAATTGACATGGAAAATGGTGGACAAGTTAAAATCCAGCTTCACGAAAAAGAAGCTCCAGGAACCGTAGGAAACTTTGAAAAGCTGGCAAATGAAGGATTTTATAACGGTCTAACGTTCCACCGTGTTATTCCAGGCTTCGTAGCCCAAGGCGGATGCCCACACGGAACAGGTACAGGCGGACCTGGTTACACCATCCCTTGTGAAACAGCAGGGAACCCTCATAAGCATGAAAGAGGCGTTCTGGCCATGGCGCATGCTGGGAAAAACACGGGAGGAAGCCAATTCTACCTTACGTACGACGCTTTCCCTCATCTTGATGGCGTTCATACCGTGTTTGGTAAGATTGTTGAAGGTATGGATGTAGTGGACAAGATAAAGCAAGGCGATAAGATGAAAGAAGTAAAGGTTGTCGCTGAATAATGGAAGAGAGGTTGTCCTTTTGCTTAGGACAACCTCTTTTTTTCCTATTCATATCAAGGAATTTTGTTGTATAATAATCAACAGCCCAATAGAGCAGGCGGGGATTATTATGGCATATGAAGTGAAGTTAAATTCCTTTGAAGGTCCTCTAGACCTTTTGCTTCACTTGATTGATAAGGCGGAAGTGGATATATACGATATCCCGATTACGCTTATTACAGAGCAATATATGCAATATCTTTATATCATGCAGGAATTCCAATTGGATATCGCCAGTGAATTTTTAGTCATGGCAGCGACTCTTCTGGAGATCAAGAGCAAGCTTTTGCTTCCTCGCAAAGAAGAGCCGGCCTTTCAACCCATGTTTGAATTAGAAGAAGACTATGATCCACGAATGGAATTGGTAGAACGTCTCCTGGAATATAAAAAGTTTAAATCACTGGCTGAGATGCTTAAGGAGCGAGAAGTAGGGAGAAGTAAGATTTTTTCCCGCTCTCCCGAGGATCTCAGCTCTTTCGTACCGGCTGAGGAAGAAAACCCTGTAGCGGACGTTACATTATATGACTTAATGGATGCGTTGTCTAAGGTGTTAACGCAAAAGGTGAACCCGGAAGAAAAGACGATGTCCAAGGTGCATAGAGATGAGGTCTCGGTAAGAGATCGCATCAAGGAACTGCGAACGATGCTTTCAGCATCAGGGAATCTTCGCTTTTCCCGACTGTTTGATGACAGGCCAACCAAGACGGAAATCGTCACCACCTTTATGGCTATTCTAGAGATGATGCGCAAGCACGAGATTTCATGTGAGCAGAATGCTTTGTTCGATGATATCGTCATTTCTTTTAGCAAGGGAGGGGGCCAGCATGGATAATCGGACGCAATGGAAAAGTGCCATGGAAGGATTGATTTTTGTTTCGGGGGATGAGGGCATTGAGGCTCGAACCATCTCCCAAATTATGGAGCTTGAGGTAGAGCTTGTCCAAGAATTGCTTAACGAATTAAAGGAAGATTTTAAGCAAACATCGCGGGGTGTGCAAATTATTGAAATTGCCGGCGCTTATCAATTAACAACACTCCCTCACCACGCGGTTTATTACGAAAGACTAGCGACGTCTCCCACCCAAGCTACTCTTTCTCAGGCAGCCTTGGAGACTTTAGCTATCATAGCTTATAAGCAGCCGATTGCCCGAGCAGAAATTGAAGAAATACGTGGGGTAAAGTGCGAAAAGGCGATTAATACACTGATTGGAAAAAGATTGATTCAGGAAACAGGTAGAGCGGAGACACCAGGCAGACCTATTCTATATGGAACAACCAAGGAGTTTATGGATTACTTTGGATTGAGGCATATTGGGGATTTACCTCCGATCCCTGCTGTACAGGTGGACGAGGAAGTCGAGCAGGAAGTGGATTTAATCTTCCAGAAATTAAAGGACAAACCTTAAGTAAAAGCTTTGCAGGTTAAAATAAGTTTCTGATATAATATTTTCTTAGTTAACATAGAGGAGTGCTAAAGATGATTCAAGAACTATACAATAAGATGCTAGACTATTTGAAGATGGAAGATGAAATTGATTTCAAAGAATTTGACCAGTATTATAAGGAAGTTATTGCTGAATTACAGAAGAATTATCAGCAATATGATCAGGAACAAGGTCTTCAAGCTCTGTTTGTTGTAGACAACATTAAGACAAACAGCGATTCACGCATGCAACGTAAGTTTGCTGAAGCTAAGAAATACAAGAAAATCTCACAACGAGCACAAATTTGGGTGGAAGCCCTCTTTATCCATTTGGTTAAGGGTGGAATGACCGACAAGGAAATCCATGAGAAAATTGAAGCCATGTACGAAGCTGCTTAAGTAAATAAAGAAGACTATGAAGGGTGCCTAGGAGGATAAATTCTCCTCAGGCACCTTTTTAGTTTGCCGTAGTGAGGGTAGCTTTTGCGCAAGACAATCCTGCCGGGATTCTGACATAACGAATTGGGATAAGCATATACTTGTACAAACTGCTGTGGTTAAGGAGGACTAAATGAATCGGAGAAAGAAAAGGATTTCCTTTATTATCCTATGTGCTTACCTTATTTCCCTGCTCTCCATCCCTGCCGAGGCTGCCCCGGGGATTTCTGCGCAGTCTGCGGCAGTCATTGATGTAGAATCAGGGAGAATTCTTTATCAAAAACAGGGTTACGAAAAAATGAGAGTGGCAAGCTTAACTAAGATAATGACAGCCATCGTGGCGATTGAAGAAGGCCGATTAAGCGACATGGTGGCCGTGCCGGATCAGGCGATTGGGACCGAAGGTTCCTCGATTTATTTGCGTCATGGCGAGAAGCTGACACTTGAGCACTTGCTCTACGGGCTGATGCTTCGGTCTGGAAACGATGCGGCTGTATCCATTGCTCATCATATCGGGGGTTCTTTAGAGGGCTTCGCCCGATTAATGAATGAGAAAGCAGAATACTTAGGTCTGACCCAAACCCACTTTACGAACCCACATGGTTTAGACGATAGCAATAACCATTACTCTACTGCGGTGGATATGGCCAAGATTTCGGCGTATGCCCTTCAAAACGAAGATTTTAAGCGGATTGTATCGACAAAGGTCATTAATATTCCCCAACATGGAGAAAAATGGGATCGCAAATTAATCAATAAAAATAAAATGCTTCATCTTTATGAAGGGGCGGACGGGGTAAAGACAGGTTATACGAAGCTGGCAAAACGATGTCTTGTATCTTCAGCTACCCGTGACGGACGCCAGCTCGCGGTTGTCACCCTGAACGCACCGAGTGACTGGAGTGACCATGCTCGTCTATTGGATTATGGTTTCAAACAGTTCGAACGAGTAGAACTTGTCGGACTAAAAGAAAATGTGGACGCAAGCAAAGGTTTATACTCCATTAATGCTTTTTACTATCCGCTAGCGTCAGGAGAAAGACAGAATGTTCGCCGACAGATCGTAATGGAAGAGGGATATAAGGAATTGTTGCCGGGCGGAGTAGCGGGTTATCTACATATTTATTTGCGTGACCAGCAGATCGGTCGCATCGGACTAGTCTATGAAGGAGATAAGTCAACACTTGGTCCCGGAGGTAAGGAGAGTGGCTGGAGCTTTTTATCAATCTTCAAGTCACTCATTTGGGGGGGCTTGTAGATGGTTAATTTTATTTGGCTTGGCTTAATATTAACAGGTATTGTTATTGCAGGAATAAACGGAAGAATCGAAGTCGTCAGTGAGGCTGCCTTTGAAGGAGCGAAAACAGGGGTTACGGTTTGTTTTGGGCTCATCAGTATATTAGCGTTCTGGCTAGGGATGATGAGAATTGCCGAGGATGCTGGCTTGCTGAAGAAGCTGCAGCGGCTATTAAGTCCTGTCGCTCGGTTTTTATTTCCGGATGTTCCCAAGGATCATCCTGCAATGGGATACATCTTATCGAACATGAGTGCGAATATGCTTGGCTTGGGTAATGCTGCTACACCGATGGGAATTAAGGCGATGCAGGAGCTGCAGAAGCTCAACCCCGATCCTAAAACAGCCACGCCGGCGATGTGTACCTTTCTTGCTCTCAACACTTCAAGTATTACGTTGATTCCAACAACCATCATTGCTATTCGGATGAACTATGAATCGGCTAATGCTGTCGAGATCGTGGGAACAACCCTTTTTGCCACCTTCGTATCGACAGGTGCCGCCATATTATTGGACAAATACTATCGCCTTCGCAATCGTCGGCCGAAAATAAAGGGGTGAAAGTCTATTGTATGAATTAATTAGTTATGCGTCCGTGTGGGCCATCCCGCTTATTTTAGCTACAATTCTAGTGTATGGGATGTTCAAAAAAGTTCCTGTCTATGAATCTTTTGTAGAAGGAGCGAAGGATGGATTCGGCACCGCCATTAAGATTATTCCCCATCTGGTCGGTATGCTGGTGGCGATATCTATCTTTAGACAATCGGGGGCTCTAGAGATGATCACATCTTTTCTGCGACCCGTTTTAGAAGTTTTGCATGTCCCTGGAGAAAT
Source organism: Ammoniphilus sp. YIM 78166 (assembly GCF_004522215.1). Lineage (GTDB taxonomy): Bacteria > Bacillota > Bacilli > Aneurinibacillales > RAOX-1 > YIM-78166. The sequence continues at coordinate 490,043 of NZ_SDLR01000001.1, forward strand.
CCTCCCCCTAGCCTTGCTGCGACCCATTACAGGGGCAGGAGCTCTCGCTGTGACAACAGATATCATAGGGACACATGGACCTGATTCGTTTCTCGGAAGACTAGCTTCTACCATGCAAGGATCAACGGACACGACGCTGTATGTGTTAACCGTGTATTTTGGTGCTGTGGGTATCCGAAATTCCCTTTATGCCTTAAAGGTCGGGCTTCTTGCTGACTTAGCAGGAATTGCAGCCGCCATCTTTATTGTGACCATGGTGTTTGGTCAAAGCTAGCGGATGGACCAGTTCTCAGCCTTGACCCAATTATCTGTTTTCCAGCGCAGGACGTCTGGGCGAACTAAGTGAATAATGTCCTTAAAGAATTCGACCTGTTCGATTTCTGTAAGAGGCGTAAACGCTCTGGCAATCGCGAGGTTTTGCTCCAGCTGTTTCATTGATTCCATCCCCACGATCGTGGTAGATATAGGTAAGCCCAAGGTGTAGCGCAGCGCTTTTTCATACCACGGAACGAGTTTGCCCAGCGCCATGACCTTCATTCCGATAACCGCTACGCCTCTCTCATTGGCTCTTGGAACAAATTCATGCAGAAAGCTATAGATGTGATGATCTAAAGCGGACAAGGCAACAAGGGCACTGTCAAACGGATAACGATCAATGGCCTCGAGCTGGACCTGCGGGTTCGTATGACCGCTAATGCTAATGTGCTTAATCATTCCTTGTTCCTTTGCTTCGAGCATGGCTTCCATGGCTCCGCCTTTGGCAAAAACCTGATCAAGCTCTTCTTTATACATGATGTTATGAAGTCTCCACTCATCCACATAATCGGTCTGCAGGCGTTTAAAGCTTTTCTCCAATAATCTGAGGGATCCCTCTTTCGTTCGATCGTGGGTTTTGGTTGCGATCCACACTTTGGATCTGCGATGACCTAATGCCTTACCTAAGCGCTCTTCAGATTGGCCATCCGAATAGCTAGGGGCGGTGTCGAAGTATTCAATACCTTGATCGATCGCAGCGTTCACAATGCGGATGGCGTCTTCTTCTGTACAGTCATGCTCATCCACGATACGTTGTGCCCCAAAGCTTAAGAGCGGAAACTCGCGTCCTGTCTTTCCAAACGGTTGCTTTTTCATTAGTCACCCTTCTTTTCTTTATATTTGTGTCTAGTTTTTCCATTTTTCAAGTTTGATACATGGGGGAGCACACTTCTATGTTTTATTTAAGTTTGTTTTTTGCTACAGTTATCTGGGGGTTAAACGTCATTATCGATAAGCAGGCCTTACGCACCGGTCATCCTATAGAAGTAAATTTCATAACAACGATGACAACCGCCTTGGTGGTGTGCGTCTATTTTATGATTGCTAAAAAAAGTGGAGTCCAATTCAACTATACTCCCCAGACCCTAGCGTTTAGCGTGCTGAACGGTTTGTTGATCCCGACTTCGTTTGTTGCCTACTTGTACGCTCTGGCTAAAGGCAATGTAAGCCAAGTCGTGATGATCACAGCTACCTCCCCGATAATTGCCATTCTTTTTGCTGTTTTGGCTTTTAATGAGAGTGTAACCTTGTCGCAGTGGTTAGGGATAATGTGTACGATCTTTGGAATTTTCCTCGTAATCAAGTAGAATAGGTTGAGATCATAAGATAAGGCAGGGTTATGAATATGGAAGAGCGACTACAGAAAGTTTTGGCTGCAAGAGGCGTAGCCTCCAGACGCAAGTGTGAGGAGTTAATCTTAGCGGGAAGGGTTATGGTTAACGGGAAGAAGGTCGACCAACTGGGGTTTAAAGTAGATGATGAGCACGACAAGATCGAGGTTGATGGAAACGTAATCGGCAAGGTTCCATTTGTGTACCTTATGCTGCACAAGCCTACAGGCGTTATTACTAGCGCAAGTGACCCGCAAGGAAGAAAAGTGGTTACAGATCTGGTCAAGGATATTAAAGAGCGTGTATATCCTGTGGGGCGTTTGGATTTAGACACATCAGGCCTGCTTTTAATGACAAATGATGGGGAGCTGGCCAATAAAATTGCTCATCCTCGCTTTGAAATTGATAAAGTTTATTTGGCTACGGTGAAGGGCATTCCCTCAGAGCAAGCGCTAAAGACTCTTCGAGAGGGAGTCATGTTAGAGGACGGTATGACGTATCCGGCTCAAGCCGAGCTCACGTTTAAGGATCCCCAGTTAAATCAGGCAACGATCAAGCTGACCATCCATGAAGGACGAAACCGCCAAGTGCGAAGAATGTGTCAAGCTGTAGGGCATCCTGTGGTCAAGCTGAAAAGGGTTCAGCTGGGGTTTCTCACATTAGGGAAATTGGCGCCAAGGCAATATCGGATGTTAACTCCGCAGGAAGTGGACAAGCTTCGTCAGCTATTTACTTAGGCTTGACAATAGGTCAAAGCCTTTTTTCCTTTTTTCATACAGGAAATAATCGCCTTAAAGAATGTCATATAAAGTTCATAAATCGCATTTTCACTGTCAAAATGTTAAAGTTATAATTAAATTAGTTTTACTAGTAATAGATAAATGGATAACCTGGAGTGGAGGGTTTTTGACGTGAACCGTTCTCGTACACTGATAAGATTTGCAATTCTTGCTGTGATTTTTATTGGAATTGCTGTCGCGCTATACAATGGATTTATTAAAGATAAAGCGGTCGTTCAAACGGGGCAGCCTGCACCTGACTTTGTCCTAAACACACTGCAAGGCGAAAAGCTCCAGCTCAGTGACTACAGAGGAAAAGGAGTCGTTCTTAACTTTTGGGGAACGTGGTGCCAGCCCTGTGAAGCCGAGATGCCGGATTTAGAGAATGCGTATAAGAATTATCAAGATCAGGGTGTAACGGTCATTGGGGTCAATATTAGACAGCCGGAAGTCACAGTGAAGCCATTCGTTGAACGTTACCAGCTGACCTTTCCCATTGTGATGGACCGAACCAACGAGATTACTCAGCTATATGAAATCGGGCCGATACCGACTACCTATTTCATTGATAAAGATGGGATCGTAAAAAAAATAGTGATTGGCGGCCCAATGTCTGAGGAAACCATTTCAGAGAATATGAAGCTTATCGTACCAGAATAAGGAGTGGTATCATGGAAGACATCAAATGCCAGTGCGGACATGCCAATCCGGTAGGAACTTATATTTGCGAGGCCTGTGGAAATCCCATTGGAGAAGCAGTAAAAGATAAAGATGCAGTGTTGGATATGCGCTACGAAGGAGCCGCAAGACGATCTCAAACCTATAATAAGACGATCGTAGATAAGATATGGAATTTCTTCTCCTCCGTTAAGATTGCTGTTTATATGATCATCGTTGTTCTGCTAGCTTCTATAATAGGGACCGTGTTTCCGCAAGAAATGTATATTCCTGTACCGAAGCCAGCGAACATCTATTATTCAGAAACTTACGGGACCATAGGTGAACTCTATTATTTATTAGGCTTTCATAATATGTATACATCTTGGTGGTATGTGAGTTTGCTGCTTATGATCGGAATTTCGTTAATCGTTTGTAGTATCGACCGCATCATTCCGCTGTATAAAGCGTTAAACAAACAGAGAGTAAAGCATAACCCTAATTTTTTAATCCGACAGAAGCTGGCTGCCCAGATCGAAAAACCTGCCCAGTGGAACCAAACGCTAGATAAGATTGAAGAGCAATTAAAGAAGCGCAGATATTCCATCAAACGAGAAGGGGATGCTCTGCTGGCGGAAAAAGCCCGCTTCAGCCGTTGGGGACCTTATGTTAATCATATTGGCTTAATTGTTTTCTTAATAGGTGTATTGCTCCGTCTTGTACCAGGATTTTACCTAGATCAATATGTTTGGGTTCGAGATGGTGAAACAAAAAAAGTGCCGGACACCCATTATTATGTGAAAAATGATGGCTTTATTATTGAATATTATGCTGACCATGAGTTTCCGCAGGATATTGGATTAGAGGAAGGGGCCAAAGTGGTAAAGACGTATAAAACCCACGCGGTGCTTTACGAGAATCTTAACCATGGTTTAGCTGGTGCCGAGCCGAAACTAGAAAAAGTAACGGAGCACGAGATCCTTGTCAACCATCCTTTAAAATATGAAGACCTTCAGTTGTTTCAGGCAGGGCAAAAGCCGAATGCATTATCAGCTTTGAATATGGCGCTGATGAATGAAAAAACGGGAGAAGAGCTAGGAAAGTTTAAGATTGACTTGTACAATCCGCAACCTGAGTACCAAATTACCGCGGATACCAAAATACAAATCCTTGAATACTTTCCGGATTTCGAGTTTACAGAGGATAAAAAACCAATCACCAAATCCACGAATCCGGATAACCCTGCTTTCATTGTCAATACCATCACACCAGATAATCCAGAAGGAGAAAAATCCTGGATCTTCCTGGGTTCGTATTTGCCAGCTGCAGGTGTAGATAATCTGTATGGATTTAAATTTTCCATGCCAGACCTTACGAATATTACAGGGCTCATGGTGCGTAAAGATAAGAGTTTGCCGCTGATTTACTTTGGCTGCTTTGTGACGATGATTGGACTTGTAATGGGCTTTTATTGGCAACATCGCCGTATATGGATCCAGACGGAAGGAAATATCGTTTATTTGGCTGGACATACGAATAAAAACTGGTTTAGTTTAAAAAATGAATTAAAGGCTGTTATGGATAAAGTGAAAGTCCCTGTCCTCTTAGAGGAAAAAGGGAAAGGAGGAAAAGCATCTTGATTGCAGTCAGTGGAAATTTGCTTCTCATGGCGTTTATTGGCTATGTCCTGTCTAGCATTGCTTTTGTATTAGCGGTGACAGGTAAAAGGTGGAGGGATCGCAGTCCTGAACAGCATACCAACCGTTGGGGATGGATCGGTTTTAGTATTGCTGTTATTGGATTTTTGTTTCAAACCGGCTTTATCATAACAAGATGGATTGCTGGGGGACATTTCCCTACCAGTAACATGTTTGAGTTTATGGCTTTCTTGGCCTACTCGATTATTTTAGCATTCATTGTCATCTTCTTGGTGTATCGCATAACGGTAATAGGTGCTTTTGTTATGCCAGTAGGGATCATCATGTTGGCCTACGCGTCCGTGTTTCCAAGAGAGATTCAGCCTCTTATACCCGCTCTGCAGAGCTATTGGCTTAAGATACACGTGACAACAGCAGCTATAGGTGAAGGAGCATTTGCTGTAGGATTCGCTGCTGGTTTGATGTATCTCGTTCGAACCGTTGACCAGGAAAAAAGTACAGTGAGCACGAAATGGCTAGAAGCGACTTTATGTATGGTCTTAATGCTTATTGGATTTATTGGAACAACCACCTGGTTTTCTTCGGCAGGATATCAGGCGACCTTCCAAGTGCCTGTTTCGGGGATCACAACGGAAGTGGTTTATACCATGCCAGCTATTGCAGGACCGAAGGATGCAACGCTAGTGACAGAAGGTGTAATGAAGCCTTGGTTTGAAACACCTTCCTGGATGCAGGGCTTAAATGCAGCAAGGAAGCTGAACACGCTAATATGGTCAGTTCTAAGTGGATTGGTGCTGTATGGCATCATAAGGCTGCTTACACGTCGCAGACTTGCGCAGCTTATTCGTCCCATGGTCCGGGACATCGAGCCGGAAACGATTGATGAAATTAGCTACCGTGCGATCGCTATTGGATTTCCGATTTTCACTTTAGGGGCCTTGATTTTTGCCATGATATGGGCAGCTGAAGCGTGGGGGCGCTTCTGGGGATGGGACCCAAAGGAAGTATGGGCTCTTATCACTTGGCTATTCTATGCTGCTTATCTCCACTTGAGATTGTCTAAAGGCTGGATAGGCGAGAAATCAGCGTGGCTGGCTGTGATTGGCTTTATTGTTGTTATGATTACGTTAGTATTTGTTAATCTGGTTATTGTAGGATTACATTCTTACGCATAGGGATGAGGGGGGTTAATGATGGGTAACGAGGTTCTTCACAAGATTTTGGTGGTAGATGATGAGGAAAGGATTCGCAGGCTGCTTCGCATGTATTTAGAAAGAGAAAACTTTCAGATTGATGAAGCAGCTGATGGTGAAAAGGCCCTTGAGCTGGCCATTCATAATGACTATTCGCTGATCTTATTGGATCTTATGATGCCTGGGATGGACGGCATAGAAGTTTGTCAGAAGCTGCGCGAGGTTAAAGCCACACCCGTGATGATGCTCACGGCAAAAGGAGAAGAAGCCAATCGGATTCAAGGCTTCGAAGCGGGGACGGATGATTATGTTGTGAAGCCGTTTAGCCCCCGTGAGGTGGTCTTCCGTGTAAAAGCCTTGCTGCGAAGATCTTCTACGACGGCTTTCCTGAAGACAGATCAATCCACGCATAATGTGTTAGTCTTCCCTCACTTGACCATTGACAACGATGCACATAAAGTCCTTGCCGATGGGGAAGAGGTGAACCTAACGCCAAAGGAGTACGAATTGCTGTTATATTTGGCTCAGAATCCTGATAAGGTCTTTTCAAGAGAGGATTTACTCAAGGACGTTTGGCATTATGAATTTTTCGGAGACCTCAGAACGGTGGATACACATATTAAACGTCTCCGTGAAAAATTAAATCGCGTATCTGAAGATTCTGCTGCGATGATTACGACAGTATGGGGAATAGGATATAAACTTGAGGTGCCAAGATAGTGGTATGGAATAGTGTAGTTGGTAAACTGTGGATTACAATTATTGGCTTGGTTGCGGTGGTTCTCACCCTGCTGAGCCTTTTGTTGGTTCAGTTCTTGGATCGTTACTACTTTCAGGTCAATTCAGATAATCTTAAAAACCTAGCCATGCAAATGGCATCCATCATTGAAGAGTATCCCGATGTGGAACATGTGGGAGCGGCAAAGGAGCTGGTGGAAGCCTACAATACGAGCATGATCGTGTTTGGATTGGAGCATATCCAGCCAGCCATTGAGAAAGATCTAACAAGTGTCCCTTATTCCTTGCTAATAGAAGATGAACGCTTAAAACGAGCTCTCCAAGGGGAGTTGTCACTAGTTCGCGATCGGTTTCCTTTTCAAGTTAAGGATACGAATGAAACGATCATGACCGATATTTTAGCGGTAGCGGTTCCCCTGAATATCAACAATCAAATAGCAGGCGCGGTTATCCTCTATCAGAAACTAGATCAACTGGCTGATACAACCAAGGAAACAACGAAATATATTTTGTATGCTGCTGCAATTGCCATCTTTTTAACCACCATTTTTGCTTTCTTCTTATCGACAAGAATAACCAATCCATTGCGTCAAATGAGAAAAGCTGCCGACTCTTTTGCAAGAGGAGACTTTACTACGGAAATCTCGATTCGAAGCAATGACGAGATTGGAGACTTGGCATCTACCTTTAACCATATGGCTAGACAGCTTGATGATGTAATTCACGCGCTGTCCAGAGAAAAAGAGCAGTTATCAAGCGTACTCCGGAGTATGGTGGATGGTGTAATCACAGTAGATATTGAAGGCCGAATCATTATCGCCAATCCACAGGCTGAAGATATGTTTAAGGCATTAGCTTTTGAACAATCCTTACCAGAGTGGAGTGCAGGTGAGGCGTCGATAGGCAAAAAGCTGCCTGATCCACTCGCCAATTTTAGTCGTACCATCATGGACGAGGAGCATGAAGCTGTTATGGATATTACGGTTCAAGGACGAACGTGGTCCGTTGTGATGGCGCCTCTATATGATCGCAATCAAGTAGGTGGAGCTGTAGCCGTTTTACGTGATGTGACGAAGGATAGACAGTTAGACAAACTGAGAAAAGACTTTATTGCCAATGTATCCCATGAGCTGAGGACTCCTTTGGCTATGCTTCAAGGATATAGTGAAGCCATTGTCGATGATATTGCAGGAGATCCAGAGGAAACGAAGGAATTAGCACAAATTATCCATGATGAATCAGTTAGGATGAGCCGCTTGGTGAATGATCTACTCGACTTGGGAAGAATGGACGCTGGTTATGTGGAGTTAAATCGGGAGGATGTACATCTTAAACCTGTTCTGGATAAAATTGTGCGCAAGTTTACAGTGGTTGGAAAAGAGAGAAACATTGCCGTTAAAGCAGAATTAGATTTTCCAGATGCGGATGAATTCTGGCTCGATCTAGACCGGATGGAACAAGTGTTTACGAACCTGATTGATAACGCCCTAAGACATACAGATGCTAAGGGACAGGTAACCGTTTATGCTACGATGAAAGACCAAGGCCTATTTATGGAAGTGCGAGATACGGGCAGTGGGATACCCGAGGAGGATCTCCCGTTTGTTTTCGAGCGATTCTATAAATCGGATAAAGCAAGAACGAGGGGCAGATCGGGAACCGGTTTAGGATTATCCATCGTGAAACAGATCGTGTCGGCCCATGGAGGTCAGATTTCTGTGCATAGCAAGCTAGGGGAAGGGACGACATTTTCCATTCATATCCCGAAAGAAGAGAGAAATGTGCTACAATAAAGGTAAGAAATAGGCAAGGCTGGCGCAGGCCAGCCTTTTTTGAATAGGAGCTGTTAGGATGCTGAAGATGATCTTGTTTGATGTCGATGGTGTACTTTTAAGTGAGGAGCGCTATTTCGATGCAAGTGCGCTAACCGTATGGGAGTTATTAATCAGTCCAAATTATCTCGGGTTGAATAAAGAAGGCTTTAGCCCCTCTCCAAAGGAGCAGGAAATCCGTCGCTTGCGGGAAACGGTATTCGCCCAAGATGAGGTATTGGATTTTATGAAAACTCGCGGTATTAACGCCAACTGGGATATGGTGTATCTATCGTTTGCCCATCAATTGATCCGTCTCATGGAAGGGATAAAAGACACCCATCAGGAAGAGATTGAGAGCTTGTTGAGTCAAGAAATAGAAAGAGAATCCATTCAGAAGCTTGGCAAGCTCCTGGGCAATAACACTAGTTCACTCGATTATGTTTCGTTTATTGCCGATTTTAAAGTAAGTCGGGCGGAAAAACAAGAGCTCCTTCTTTATTTGAATGATCTCGCAGAGCTAAGATTAGGCGTTAAAACAACGGTGTTCGGCCGAAACAGCAAACTATGGGAGCTCTGTCAAGAAACGTTTCAGGAATGGTATCTTGGTGATGACTTAGTCGCTCAGGATATTGGACGAGAAACTTACCAAAAAGGGAAAAAAGGTTTCCTAAGCGATGAAATCCCTATTGTCCCACCGAAGGAAATGGCGGAAACACTCGCGATATTGAAGGATAAGGGAATTATACTGGGAATTGGGACAGGCAGACCGTCTATTGAGACGCTGGTTCCGCTAGAGGAAATGGGGTTGCTGCAATACTTTGACCCCGATCGAATTGTCACGGCTTCGCATGTACTAACGGCAGAACAGGAATACCCTGACCACGCCCCTTTAGCGAAGCCTCAGCCATTCACTTATGTAAAAGGCTGGCTCAGTCTAGCCGTAGCGAACCAGGAGTGTATGGAGTATGCTCTGCCGCTAATAAACGGGGAAGAGCTATTAATTGTAGGAGATTCGATTGCGGACTATATGGCTGCGAAGAGTATGGGTTGCCGTTTTGCCGCAACACTTACCGGTCTGACTGGTCAAGAGGCAAGGGAGAAATTTATACAGCTAAAGGCAGATTATATTTTAAACGATATGCGCGAAGTACGTTCGATCGTGTAGCACGCAAGGATCCTCTCTCATATACTCAATAGTACGAAGGGATGGGTCTTCATGAAAAAAACCACATTAAAGATTGTTCGTACCGTTCGATATCCTTTCTACCATGCAAGGCTAGAGGAGAACGAAGAACAATTTCTAGATGAAGAATATAGAATGGTATGGGATGAAGCGGAAAATCAACAGATGGAGTTTACACTCGAAGATCGCATTGAAATATTAAAGCTGCTGACCTGCGTCCGATGTATCCATTGGGAGGGTGTAGATTACTTTTACTGTGTAGATGTTGATGCCTATTGGGAGGAGCTTGCCATTCTTCTTGATGCCAAAGGAAAATGAATGAAGGGGTTTAGCCTAGGTGCTAAACCCCTTCATTTAGGTTTTAGGTTAATTCAATTTCTGTTACGCTGATAATCTCGCTAAGCTCTCCTAAGCTATCAAGGACATCAGGAGATACTTGACGGTCAACAGAAAGGATCATAATGGCATTTCCACCGATGTCGCGGCGTCCTACTTGCATGGTTGCAATATTGACATCATTGTTACCAAGCATGGTTCCCACGCGTCCGATCGCTCCAGGACGGTCGGTATGGTTAATTAGTATCAAGTGGCCCTTCGGTTGAATGTCCACAGAATATTCGTCAACCTTAACAATACGTGCACCATATCCGTTAAGAAGAGTACCAGCAACCTTCTTTTCTTCCTGGTTTGTCTTTAACGTAACCGTTACAAGGCTGCTAAATCCTTTGTTTGCAGATGATTTCTGTTCCACAACCGAAATTTCGCGCGATTTAGCCAAGTGTGGAGCGTTTACGTAGTTGACGCTGTCACCTAAGTGATAAGACAGAGCGCCTTTTAATACGGTTCTTGTAAGAGCTGCTGTATCTACTTCCGTTAGTTCACCGGAGTACGTAACGGTAACTTCTTTTAAGCCGCCGACCGCCGTTTGGGCTACAAAGTGTCCAAGCTTCTCTGCCAATTTGAAATAAGGCTCTAGCTTCTCCATTACGTCCGCAGGAACGGAAGGAAGGTTCACGGCATTTTTGAATGGTTCGTTTCTTAAAACATGAAGAATTTCTTCGGATACATCAATGGCCACGTTCTCTTGCGCCTCAACAGTGGAAGCACCCAAGTGAGGGGTTACAATCACCTGCGGCAAGGTAAGAAGCGGATTCTCCACTGGAGGTTCGACTTCAAATACGTCTAGAGCAGCTCCAGCCACTTTACCACTAACAATCGCTTCATATAACGCTTTTTCTTCGATAATGCCACCGCGTGCACAGTTGACGATACGGACTCCATCCTTCATCTTAGCAAAGCGGTCACTGTTAATGATATACTTCGTTTCTTTGGTTAGTGGAGTATGAACCGTGATAAAGTCAGCTACGCTAACGAGCTCATCAATGGTTGCAGGAGTAATACCCAATTTCTTGGCGCGATCTTCCGTTAAGAAAGGATCATAGGCTACAACATTCATATTAAAGACCTTAGCACGTTTTGCTACTTCCGCTCCGATTCTTCCTAAACCTACAACGCCCAGGGTTTTGCCGCTAAGCTCAACTCCCACGAAGGTTTTACGATCCCATTCGCCTCTCATCATGGAGTAGTAAGCATGGGGAATGCGGCGAGCTAGGCCCATAATCATAGCAAAGGTGTGTTCTGCCGTAGAAATGGTGTTGCCATCTGGAGCGTTGATAACGACAACACCTTGGTTTGTAGCGGCAGGGATGTTAATGTTATCGACACCCACACCCGCTCTACCGATTGCACGAAGACGAGTGCCTGCTTCAATAATGGCAGGAGTGACTTTGGTCTGGCTTCGTACAAGCAAAGCATCATATTCAGGAATGATGTTAATGAGCTCTTGTTCGGATAATCCTGTCTGCTTAACTACCTCGACGTCTTCTGCCTCAAGCAGCTTTTGTAAACCTAGATCACTTAAAGGGTCGCTAACTAAAACTTTAAACATAAATAATCTTCTCCTTTTGTATATTAATGGATAAAAGCTTTAATACAGAGAAATGAAAGCGTATAGAAAAACCTCTCGCCTCCTTACTAGAACTGTGTACGTCTTAGTAAGGGACGGAGAGGTTGTATCTGACTCCGTGGTGCCACCCTTGTTCGCCATCACCTCGCGGTGAAAAGCCTTAGCTGGTCAATGACCACTGCATATAACGGTGCAACCGTCTAGTCCTACATCCCTCACGGGCTCAGAATAGAAACTCAGAAGCGCTCGATTATCGGTAAAATCACCGGTTCGCAGCAACCACCGGCTCTCTGAAGATTCCATCCGTTAATCCTCTTCCTCAACGTTTTTTTAAATTTACAAAAAGTTGTTTTTAATTGATTAATAATGTAACATGCCTCGTACATTCAGTCAAGTGTCTAATGTCTGTATTAAATTCTTAACATTACGTATTGAATTATAGAATATTGTTCGTCATTTTGCAAGACCCACATTCGGGGTTACACTACTCTAGTTTGTCTGGATTCAGGAAGATTATGCTAGAATAGGGGGTAGTGACGTTTGTGGAGGAAGAGAGTATGGACTTTATTGTTGGCTTTATTTTGAGTACGATCATTGCTGTGCTGTCGATGCGACGCCAATCACTCTCACAAAGCGGGATGTTCGCCGCGATTGCAGTAGGTACGATTATTTATTCTTTTGGGTCATTATTCTGGTATGGGGTACTGTTGGCGTTTTTTATATCTTCAAGCGCTCTTTCCCATTTTAAGAAAGAAAGGAAAAAAGGAGCCGAGAACCTGTTTGCTAAAACAGGCAAAAGAGATGCCAGTCAAGTATTTGCAAACGGGGGGCTGGCAGCCATTCTAGTCGTTTTGGCGTGGTTGAGCGTGGAGGCAACCGGAATCATGTACTTTTATCTAGGGGTCATGGCAACGGTAAATGCGGATACGTGGGGAACGGAGATTGGTGTGTTGTCGAAGAGACTGCCTCGACATATTCTAACCGGGAAGAAACTAATCGCTGGAGTGTCTGGAGGAATAAGCCTACTTGGGACTTTTGCGTCGCTCCTAGGAGCCTTCTTTATTGGGGGGGTAGCAACTATCCTTCGTTACCTAGAAGCAAGTGTATGGGAGTGGCAATGGATGGCGATAGGAAGCATAGCTGGGCTAATAGGAGCCTTTTTGGATAGTGTATTGGGGGCTACCGTTCAGCGTATGTATGTCTGCTCGCAGTGTAATCGTGAAACGGAAAAAGCAGTTCATTGTGGAGAATCCTGCAGACCGATCCGGGGTTATCGCTTTGCAACTAATGATCTTATTAATGCCCTGAGTTCATTAGGAGGCGGCGTATTGGCTTGGGTAATGTGGAGCTATTTCTAAGAAAAATAAAAAGGGCCACGAGAGTGGCCCAATTTAGCAGTGAATCCAAACTTTCCTATCGGCATAACCCCCGAAGGGGGAAACTTCCTTTAGGGGAAGTTTTTTTATATTATAAAAAATTACTTGTTGAATGGTTCGTCTTGGATCTTGATCGAGTCTGTAGGGCAACCTTCTGCAGCATCGTTCATGTCATCCCAAAGGATATCAGGAATTTCAGCTACTCCATGGTTATCATCAAGGGTTACATAAGCAATTCCCTCATCATCATAATCGTAGATATCAGGAGCTGTTGCTCCACATGCTCCACAGGCAATACAGGTTTCTTTTTCAACCCAAGTGTATTTAGCCATTAAAAAAACCTCCTCAGATATGTTGCGGCTGTATTTTGTCCTTTTTCAATATACATTGTATTCATATCCAGGCAAAAGATCAAGAAGGTGGGTAAAAATATTTTTTCAGGAAAAAAAATAGGATTACCCTATCAAATCAAGAAGAATTTTGTCGGTTATGGTACAATGAGGTAGATATGGCAATGTCTTTAGCTTGCGTAGATAGGATGATTGGTTATGGACCCAAGAATTCAACAAATGGATGATCGACTTCTATTGCTTAACTTATATCTCACGCAGGCGATTGCTCTTGTACTGGGCTTTTTAGGACTTTATTTTTTTTACCTTAGGCAAGGCGTTTCTTTCACATCTCTGTTTAGTCTCGGGGAAAACGGATATAGCACTCTTGGCTGGGCTCTTTTGCTTGCTGCCCTTATTATTGTGATAGAAGTCTGCCTGGTCTATTCCTTGCCTGCTACTTATTTTGACGATGGGGGGATTAATAAAAAGCTGTTCTCTAATCGGACTGTAGGGCATATCATCGTCATGACTGCCATTGTAGCGTTCTGTGAAGAACTTCTTTTTCGCTTAGTTCTCCAAGATCAAATTGGACTTTTTTGGACTAGTGTCATTTTTGCCTTTGTACATATAAGGTATATTTCCAAGTGGGTGATGTTTACAACGGTTTTTCTAGTAAGTCTTTCTTTCGGCTGGCTATATATTTATACAGGTAGTGTAATTGCTCCCATGGTCAGCCATTTTGTAGTGGATCTCATTTTGGCCTTGTTTATTCGATTTGACTTGCTGAAGGATAAAAAGTGATGTTGGAATGATGAGGAGACAAGAATGGAATTAAGAAGAGTGAAGAAAAGTCCAGATGAAAGAAAAGACCAAGAACAGGAGAAAATGATTGTAGAAGTTGAGGATATGGAAGAAGAGGCGAGTGCTGGTTCAAAGATTCCTCCTAGGAGTGCAATCCATGGAAGAAAGCAGAAACCAACTAACCCGAATAGACGCGGACGTGTTTTAGCCTTGCTGCTTCTTCCTATCTTTCTGTGCGGTGCCGTTTGGTGGTACTTCGGAGAGACCATCGTAAATTATGAAGCATCATCATCGCCCCCATCACCAGCGTTGCGACTGGAGAAGGAGGAACCTTCTGTTGACTCTATAGCTCCTGTTCAAGCAGAGACTAAGCCAGAGGTGGAGGAGCCGACTGAGCCTCCAGCAGCACAAGTAGAAGAGAAACCAACAGCTCCACCTGCTGTACCCGCGCCTGCGAAGCCTGCCTATGATCGGATTACCAAGCATAAGGTTGAGGTAGGCGAAACCCTATACAGAATTTCACTACGCTACTATTCTACGGGTAAATATGCAGATTTCTTAGGACGTCATAATAAGCTTAAACAGCCTTCAGACCTCGTTTCCGGCACTACCATCGAGGTCCCGTTTCCGCCGGTAAGGTAAACGGCTGAAGTCAGATTCCAATAAAGTAGGGAATGAACATGGATAACTTTGCTGTTATTGATCTTGGCTCGAATTCCGTACGATTAGTGCTATACCATCACGATGACAGCGGTACGGTGCAGGAGATCGATAATATTAAATCGGTATTACGCTTAAGTGCCCATATCAATGATCAAAAAGAAATTACTGAAGAAGGTTTGCGAATAACATTAGAATGTCTAAAGAGATATAAAACGATTTGTGAAGGTAAAGGGATTGATCATGTTCTTGGAGTGGCGACAGCTGCAGTTAGACAAGCAGGGAATCGTGCGCAAGTAATTGAGGCGATCTATCAAGAAACCGGCATTCCTTTTCGGATACTTACAGGGCAGGAGGAAGCTTACTTTGGCTATCTAGCCATCGTAAATACCCTTGATTATCAAGACGCAGTTACGGTGGACATTGGTGGAGGCTCAACTGAAGTGACGTACTTTAAGGGTCGCAGTCTTCAGCAGGCGCATAGCTTTCCTTTTGGAGCCGTGACTCTCACCCAGAGTTTTCTCCGGAGTGACCCGCCTGCCCCCGCCCAAATCGAAAGTTTAAAGCAATTTTTAGCTGAGCAGATTGGGACTCAGTCTTGGATTCAGGGCTTAAATTGTCCGCTTATTGTCATGGGGGGGACCGCTCGCAACTTAGCGCGGATGCATCAGAGGAAGGTGGGCTATTCGTTATCGAGCCTCCATAATTACCGACTCAGTAGGGCCCAACTTGTGGAATTAATGGATCAGCTCGCATTCATGCCTTTAGATTGTAGAAAACATGTGGATGGGTTGTCTAAAGACAGGGCAGATATTATTTTTGCCGGTCTTATGGCATTTGACGAAATCATGAAGAGAGTGGGATCTAGAGAGCTAATATCGAGCAACAAGGGATTGCGTGATGGGCTCGTGTTTGATCTTATTCTCGATGATCAAGAGAAAAGATTACCGGATGTTTTAGAGTATAGCACCGCCCAGTTTATGAAAAGGTATCGGGTTAACCTATCCCATGCTAACCACGTTGCTTTTTTAACAGGGCAAATGTTTGATCAATTAAGAGAGATGGGCGTTCTCACCCTTGGCGACCGAGAGCGCATCCTCCTTCAGACTGCCAGCCGGCTATTTGACATAGGACGATCCATTAACATTATCGAATCTGCGAAGCATACGTTTTATTTAATCGAGAATGTATTGTTACTAGGGGTTACTCATCAAGAACGACTGATGATCGGACTAATGGCTTCCTATAAGAGTGCCAAGCAGATGAAAAAAACGGCCGAGCCATACGGCGACCTCCTAGGAAAAGAACAGTTGCAGACCATTCAATGGTTGGGTACACTCGTTCAGTGTGGGAGAGTCATGGATCGAATGATGGATCAGAAGGTAAGAGAGGTATCGTTTAGTTTTGGTAAAAGCAAGCTTCAATTGAGAGTAAGCGGAGTGAGCGAGGAAGATTGGGTTTATTTAATAATAAAAGATCAAATGGGTAAATTGTCGAAATTGCTTGGTATTACAATTCAATTAAAGACGACCTAGAAAGGAAAATGTTATGGTTTATCAATTTGTTCGATTTGTGGTACGTATGTACCTTCATTTGCGTTTCCGAGTTAAGATCGAAGGGGTTAATAACATCCCTGCAGAAGGATGCATCTTGGCCATGAACCATCAAAGTAATTATGACTCTCTTATGGTGGGTGTACACACCCCTCGCAAAATGTTCATCATGGCTAAAGAAGAGTTATTTAAAAATCGCTTCTTCGCTTGGTTGATCACGGAGATGGGTTCCTTCCCAGTTAAAAGAGGAAGTGCGGACTTAAAATCTCTCAAGCATACGCTTAAGC
This sequence comes from Ammoniphilus sp. YIM 78166, assembly GCF_004522215.1. Taxonomy (GTDB): domain Bacteria; phylum Bacillota; class Bacilli; order Aneurinibacillales; family RAOX-1; genus YIM-78166. The sequence goes on from NZ_SDLR01000001.1 coordinate 506,686, forward strand.
TAATTAAAGAAGGCAATATTTTTTCTATCTTCATTGAGGGAACTCGTTCACAGACGGGAGAAATGCAGGAGCCGAAAAAAGGAATTGGCTTTATTGTCGATAAGAGCAAAGCTCCTGTCATTCCAACTTACATTTACGGCGTCAAAGGCGGCTGGGGTTCTCCTGCGGGAGTGATCTTTGGCAGCCCTGTCTCCATCGAGGGCCTCACGGACTACGAAGAAATCGCAGCTAAAGTAGCAAGCTCCATTGAGGAGCTGAAGCAGAGTGTGTTGAGTAGAGGAGTGTAGGTGGGCGGAGGGATTTAGAGAATCAGGGAATTAAAGTCGAGGTTAGATGCCCTCAAAGTGAGCTGAGGTGAGGATCAGGGCATCAGAGCGGTCGTATGATGCCCTCAAAGCGAGCTGAGGCCCGAATTAGGGCATCAAAGGCGTCGTATGATGCCCTCAAATCCTGCTGAAGCCCCGAACAGTGCATCAAAGGCGTTGTTTGATGCCCTCAAACCCTTGCCGCAGCCTGGATCAGGGCACCAAAGCCATCGTATGATGCCCTCGAACCCAGCCTAAGCTCGGATTTGGGAATCAAAGCCGCCGTTTGATGCCCTCAAAACCAGCCGCAGCCCGGATCGGGGCACCAAAGCCCCAGTTTGATGCCCTCAAATCCAGCCGCAGCCCGAATCAGGGCACCAAACCCCTCGTTTGATGCCCTCAAATCCTGCTGAAGCCCGGATCAGGGCACCAAACCCCTCGTATGATGCCCTCAAATCCTGCTGAAGCCCGGATCAGGGCACCAAACCCCTCGTATGATGCCCTCAAATCCTGCTGAAGCCCGGATCAGGGCACCAAAGCCATCATATGATGCCCTCAAACCCTGCCTCAGCCCGACCATGCCCTCCATCCCAATCCCAACTACAAAAACGAGGGTGTCCATCTATGACACCCTCGTTTTTGTCTTCTCCGACTATTCTTTTTCCTCATCAGGCGATTCCGAGGAGTGTGGGAACTCCATATCAATGGCCATTTCCATAAAGTAATCGGTGTCTTCCGTTTCCTTTTGATTCTTTTTGTAGTTAAGCATCTTGGAAATAATAGAACGATCATGGCTCATCGTTTGTGACCCCCTTTCTCGTATGCTATCCTTAAAAGTATCTAAACATTCAAATCAGAAGGAGTCCTTAAAGGAAAATGGAAGTTAGACTCGAGAACCCCTTGATTGTGCAAAGTGACCGTACCTTATTGCTTGAAGTGCAAAATACTCGTTTTGAAGCAGCTCGGGATGCCATCTCCCCTTTTTGTGAATTGATGAAAAGTCCGGAATATATTCATACGTATCGAGTTACCCCACTTAGTATTTGGAATGCTTCAGCTTTAGGTTATACAGCGGAGCAGATGGGAGCTGCTTTGGAGCAATTCGCTAAGTATGGCGTGCCTCCAGGACTACTGCGCGACATTCATGAAATCGCCTCAAGATATGGGCGAATTAAGCTAGAGAAACAGGATAACAAGCTTTACTTGACTTGTTCGGATTCCACGTTGCTAAATGAGTTTCTCCGGTATCGAGACATTCAAGGCTTCCTTGCAGGAGAGAGGTCTGAACATGCTGTTGAAATTGCTCCCTATGCGCGGGGAGTGATTAAACAAGAATTGATACGATTAGGTTACCCTGTCCAGGATATTGCAGGCTACGCTCAGGGAACAGCGTTGGAGATTCAGCTAAGGGCTACCTTAAGGGACTATCAAGTGCATGCGGTTGACTCCTATTATGCTGGCGGATCTGACTGGGGAGGCAGTGGCGTTCTCGTCTTACCTTGCGGGGCTGGCAAAACGGTTATTGGGATTGCGGCAATGGTTAAGACCGGGATGGAGACCTTGATACTAACAACCAATGTGACTTCCGTAAGACAATGGATTCAAGAAATTGTGGAGAAAACAGATCTAACACTAGAACAGGTGGGGGAGTACTCCGGTACAGTGAAGGAAGTGAAGCCTGTAACGGTGTCTACCTATCAGATGCTAACGTACAGAAAAGATAAAGAAGCGGAATTTGATCATATTCATCTCTTTAGTGATCGGGACTGGGGGTTCATAATCTATGACGAGGTTCATATGCTTCCAGCGCCTGTTTTCCGGGTAACAGCCGATATTCAAGCGAAACGGCGTTTGGGTCTTACTGCAACGCTCGTAAGAGAAGATGGCAGAGAAGAGGATGTCTTTACCCTAGTTGGGCCGAAGAAGTTTGACCTTCCTTGGCGGGATTTGGAAAGAAGCGGATGGATTGCAGAAGCTCATTGTTCGGAGATTCGTGTTAGCATGCCGTTTGACCTTCGTGAAGAATATATTTATGCCAGTTCTAGGGAAAAATACCGGGTTGCGGCCGAAAACCCGGAAAAAAAACGAGTCATTAAGCAAATTGTCGAGCGCCATACGAACGATCAAGTGTTGATTATAGGGCAGTATGTAAGTCAGTTAGAGGAGCTGTCAAAAGAGCTCAACATCCCCGTGATAACGGGAAGAACAACTCAAGGTGAGCGCGACAGGCTTTATGCCGAATTCCGAAAGAATGCAATTAAAAGACTGATTGTTTCAAAGGTAGCCAACTTTGCTGTGGATCTGCCGGATGCTAATGTGGCTATTCAGATCTCGGGAACCTTTGGTTCAAGGCAGGAAGAAGCTCAACGCTTAGGAAGGGTTTTACGACCCAAAGCGGATAATGCTGCCTACTTCTATACTCTAGTGTCTAAAGGGACGAAGGAAGAAGAATGGGCCCAGAAGCGCCAGTTATTTTTAGTTGAGCAAGGGTATCAATATAAGATTATGGACTCAGTAGAATAGCAAAATCATCTGCAAAGACTGATCAAGGAAGTCGTATAAACCGACCTTTTTTGATCAGTCTTTTCGTGTGTTATAACAACATCGAGACCTGTTGCATAGCAGGTGGGAATAACTGTTTTAAGGCTAATGAGTTGAGTTATCAACAAATAAAGCGATTACAGAAGCAGAAATAATAATTTTTTTTTATCTGAAAAAACTCTGTTGCAATAATAAAATTTATCTGTTACAATTCAGAATATGAAAATACTGAATTATTGAAAGAATATATCATGTAAACACTTTACTAATAGTGTTAACTTACTGACTGGGGAGGGATCAGCGTGTTACCGAAAAAGAATGAGTTGGGCTTTTTTGAGATTCGCTTGGAATCAATTGGGGGTCTAGGTGCGAACTTAGCCGGAAAAATGTTAGCTGAAGCTGGGGTAATGGGTTTAGGTTATAACGGAATGAACTTTTCCTCTTATGGATCTGAGAAAAAAGGATCTCCTGTAAAGGCATTTGTTCGATTCTGTGAGCCAGAGATTGAAGTTCGTGCACACAGCCCGATCGAACAGCCACATGTTGTGGGAGTATTCCATGAAGCACTATATAAGACAGTTGATGTGTGCAGCGGGATCTACCCAGACAGCATCGTCCTGGTCAATTCAACCCGAGATTTTGATGAAGTTCGCAAGGACTTAAAACTAGAGTATGGAACATTAGCGATCGTGGATGCCTTAAGCATTGCGGTAGAAGAAAAAACAAAGGTCAATACGGCGATGTTAGGCGCCTTATTCCGAGTTTGCGACTTCTTGGATCCGGATGCTATGAGAAACATCATCCGCCAGACCTTCGAGAAAAAATATCCGCATATGGTGGAGCCGAATATTCGTACGTTTGATCGTGGTTTTGAAGAAGTTCAATTTAAGACGTATGAGCCAGCTGAAGATGCTCAATCGCGCGCGTTTGTTCGTCCGGTTTCGCCACTAGGCTATGAAACACAGCCAATCGGTGGTGTGATCGTAAACCCTGGAAACAGCGTATTGAAAGACCTAAGCGGATCCCGCCAAGGCTTCCTTCCTGAATATCACGATGATAAGTGTATCCATTGTGCAGCCTGTGACACCGTATGTCCAGATTACTGCTTCGTATGGGAAGAGAGACCGGATAAAAAAGGAAGACCACAAATGTTTCTACAAGGGATCGACTACCAGTATTGCAAAGGCTGCTTGAAGTGTGTGCAGGCCTGTCCGGTTGAAGCTTTAACCGATAAGCGCGAAGAAATTGGCTACGCGGAAGACCACCGTGTTCCTCACAAGTTTGTAATGGCTTAAAAATTCGAGTAGACAGGAGGAATTAAGTATGGCAATCGATTATGAAAAGGAAAAAGCAAGATTAGAACAAAACAAGCCCGTGCAAAAGTTAGTATTTGAATCCGGAAATGAAATGGCAGCTATGGCAGCCGCGCAAATCAACTACCACATTATGGGGTATTTTCCCATCACTCCATCTACAGAGGTTGCTCAGTTCCTTGATGGCATGAAGGCTAAGGGGCAGCATGATATTGTGTTAATTCCAACTGATGGTGAGCATGGTTCAGCGGGCTCCTGTTATGGGGCAGCTGCAGCGGGAGCTCGTGTATTCAACGCTACATCTGCCAACGGTTTCTTGTATATGCTTGAGCAATTACCAGTCCAATCGGGTACTCGTTACCCTATGGTCATGAACCTGGTTACCCGTGCGATCAGCGGACCGCTGGATATCCGCGGAGATCACTCTGACTTATACTATGGTTTGAACATTGGTTGGCCTATCCTGTTAGCGAGAACTCCGCAGGCGGTTTACGACATGAACATCATGGCCTTGCGATTGGCTGAACATAAAGACGTACGCCTTCCTGTGTTGGTTGCTTACGATGGTTTCTTCACTTCCCACCAGAAGCGACGCGTTCAATACTTTGAAGACCGTAATGTAGTACAGAATTTTGTAGGACCACAGCCAAGAGAGTACAATTTTGCATTGGATCCTGCCAATCCGGTTACGATTGGACCTTACATGAATGATCCGGACTTGATTAATAACAATTATCAGCAATCCGAGGCCATGTATCGCGCTTATGAAGTGTTCCAGGAGATTGCCAAGGAATACTACGAGATTTCCGGTCGCGAATATCCTATTTTAGATTTGTATCAGATGGAAGACGCTGAAGTAGCCGTATTCTTATTGAATTCCGCTTCAGAAACAGCGAAAGACGTTGTGGATAATCTTCGGGCCAAAGGGATTAAGGCAGGCGTAATTAGTCCTAATATGATCCGTCCATTCCCTCTTAAAGAGATTCAAGCGGCACTGAAGAACGTCAAGGCGGTTGTTGTGGGTGAACGTGCTGATTCGTACGGCGGTCATGGGGCAAACATGACCCTAGAGGTGAAGGCTGCCCTTCAGAGTGCCAACAGCAATGTTATGGTAATTAGCCGCATCTTCGGTGTAGGGGGTAAAGATTTCTACGCTGACGATGCCGAGCACTTCTTCCAGCTTGGATTGGATGCTATTGAAAAGGGCTTTGTCGAGAAGCCGTTTGACTATTATGGTCATACTCCTGGTCAACCTGAATTGGCTCCGAAGCGTGTTCTTGAGCCATTGCATGGAGACGCATTTAAAACTGGGTTAATTAAAGTGACTCCAAACGAAACAACAGGGAAGCTAGACGTGAAGATCCCGCCTCTTCGCAGTTTGACTGGTAAGCCTAAACGAATTGCCCCTGGACACGGTGCATGTCCTGGTTGCGGAATCTTCCCAGGGCTAGAGATGTTCTTTAAAGGAATTGAAGGGGATATCGTGGCTCTATTCCAAACAGGCTGTGCGATGGTTGTTACCACGGGATATCCATATAGTTCCCATAAGCAAACGTATATTCATAACCTGTTCCAGAATGGTGGAGCTACGCTGTCGGGTGTGGTTGAAGCTTTCTACGAGCTGAAGCGCCGCGGAGAAATTGATGTGCCGGAAGACTTCACGTTTGTGATGGTCACAGGGGATGGCGGTATGGATATTGGAATGGGGCCTGCAATCGGTGCGGCGCTTCGTAACCACAAGATGATTATTCTTGAGTATGATAACGAAGGTTATATGAATACCGGTAGCCAGTTGTCTTATTCCACTCCGCTAGGTCATATGACAACGACTTCTAACGTTGGGAAGTTCCAAGGTGGGAAAGCATTCCATCATAAGGACACCGTGCAGATTATGGCCTCTACGAACATTAGTTATGCCTTTACAGGGACGGAAGCTTTCCCGCAAGATCTTCTGAAGAAAGCAGCTAAAGCACAGTGGTATGCGCAGAACGTGGGCACGGTCTATGGGAAGATTCTCATTGCTTGTCCACTCAATTGGAAGTCAGCTGATGAGTTAGGAGAGCCCATTGTGGGCACGGCGGTTAATACCTGCTTCTTCCCGCTCTATGAAATTGAGAATGGCGTAACCAACATTACTTATGATCCAGAAGAAAAAGGGAAGCGTGTGGATGTTTACGAGTGGGTAAACTCGATGGGTAAGACCAAGCATTTGACGAAGCCCGAATATGCAGAAATGCTGGATACCTTCCGCCAGGAAGTCGAAAGACGCTGGAGAAGATTAAAAGAAAAGCATAATAATCCATATCTATAAGAAGAAGTAAGGGCGATGACTAGAACATCGCCCTTTTCTATCGAATACAAGAATATTTTGTCCATCAGCCTAATAGAATGTAAATGGGGTGTATACATGCCTTTATTTCATTCCTTTCTTCTTTTGGTTGCATGGACACTAGTTTTGGTTTCTGAAAAGGCATTTCCAAAGGCTAATCGGATGGTGGCTTTGGAAACGGAGTTTTTGACTTTATTCTTGTTCAAGCCATTTCATTTGTTTCTCTCATTTTTCTGTTTTCTATTAGCTTTTCTTATTTTCCGAGGCATTACCTTACTTCATTTACGAAATTTATTTCTCAAGGGGAATCGAACAGGACTGCTAACCAGTTTGTTCGTACTTGTTTTGGGCTGGGGGATGCTAGCTATTGTTATAACCAAGCATCCTGTTCCAACGGCTATCCTTTTAGGAACGATGCTTCTTTATGACTCTCTTCAATGGATGTCACTAGTACGCAGGAATAAAAGGCTTAAATCCGCATTTGAGAAAAACCCCACTCGTCACGATTGGTGAGAGTGAGGTTTTTTGAACTTTTTATTCTTGTTTCACTTCCGTCGGAAGGACAAATTTATACCCTTGGTCTGAAAGTTCTTTCAATAGAGGATCTAGAGCTTCTGCAGTAATAGGGAAATCGTGCAGGAGAATATTGGCTCCGTTATGCATCGTGGAAACCACTTGCTGAACGACTTGTTGAGGCTCTTTAAGTTCCCAGTCCAGTGAGCCTACAGACCAATTCATCCACTGCATCCCTTCGTCCCGCATGACTTGCTTCTGAGCGTCGGTATAAGCTCCGAAAGGAGGGCGGAAATACTTCGGCTTTTCACCCGTAATACTTTCAAGAAGAGTATTCATTGAAAGAATTTCTTGTCTCTGTTTTTCTGGGGTAAGCTTTCTCAGGTTCTGATGCTCCCAGGTATGATTGGCTACGATATGCCCTCGTGCGTGAATTTCTTTAATTAAGGTGATGAACTGTTCTTCTTTTTGCGGGTTAGGCTTATAGTCCCAGCCATAGTTGAAGCCATTAACAAACCAAATGGACTTTGCTCCGTACTTATCTAGAATGTCCAGGATTTGTAGGGTAACAACACCCTTTGGGCCATCATCAAAAGTTAATAGAGCAATTTTTTCACCCTCTTCAGCGGAATGAATCCTATAGTTCTTCATGTCTACATAATAGCTGCTGAAGTTTGCAGGTGGTTCAATGGCTGCTGGGGGCTCTTGCGCTTCAGGTGGATCTTCTTGAGGTGTGGGCGCGGGATCGGCAGGTTGGGGTAATGCAGGCTGTTCGACAGGTGGAGCGGATGACTGGGTTGAGCAAGAGGAAAGGAGACTTAAGCATAGGATCCATACAAGGAGTGATAGCGTACGAGCTTTTATCATTCAAAGTTCCCCTTCGTTTCTTTTTAATTCATTTTAATATACAAGCTAGTAAATTAGAACTTGAAAAAAAGGTCAAATTGTATGGGAAAGAGCATAGGATAGTAATACTCCCCTTTTATTAGGAAGGGATTTATCTTGGTCTAGCAGATTTATTGTTGTTTCATTGACCTTGGACATGGTATCATAAAACAAATTACGAGTTATGTACCTTAGAACATGAAAAAGCCTTACTTCATAACCTATAGTACTACCGGATTGGCAAGGGAGGGTCGTGAATGCGTGTAGAACGCCTTAGCAGTGATAAGATAAGGATTTTTTTAACGTTCGATGATTTACACGAAAGAGGAATAGAAAAAGAAGACATCTGGCGTGATATCCCGAAGGTCCACGATTTGTTCAATGACATGATGGAGCATGCCTATCAGGAACTGGGATTTGAAGTCATGGGACCCGTGGCTGTTGAGGTTTTCGCTTTGCCTGCACAAGGGATGGTAGTCATCGTTACACGAGGCAGAAGTCAGACATCTGCCGAAGATGATGCAGATTATGATGATGAAGATATATATGAGATGGAAGTCACGCTTGAAGAAAGCGAAGATATCATATTTTTCTTCCATGATTTTGAACACCTGCTAGAAGCCTGCCAACGTTCCAGTACCGTATTGGCAGAAGGCGGCAGGGTTTATAGCTATAATAATCGTTATTATCTTGTCTTAGATGATATTGATATGGATAATCAGCAACTCTACCATACCATCATTGCTCTGCTCTCTGAATATGGAGAGGCATCCACGGTCACCAAGTATGTTTTAGCAGAGTACGGCAAGTGCTTAGTCGCTGATAACGCAGTGCACGTGCTATGTCAATATTTTAAATAATACTATTCCTAACAATAGATGTAGAAAAAGACGCGTAGGTATTACGCGTCTTTTTTTGACTCTTAAGATAAAGAAAATAGGAGGGTGATATGGATGGAGATATTGCCTAAACGGTTGTGTACAGAAGACTTACAGAAGCTGCATGCTCACTATCAAAAAAATCTCAATCAAGAAGCATTAGACTACCTTAAAAAGAGAGGGATTTTGCCTGCTACTGCTGAGAAATTCCAACTGGGGTTTGAGCCGTTTCAGATTGGGTTTAACTCACAGAGAGGCAAGGCAAGCGGGCATTTTACGAATTGTATTGTCTTTCCCGTGAAGGATATGCAAGGACAAATGGTGGACTTGATCGGAAGATCTATCTTTGACGAGCAACCTAAATACAAGACGTTGGTAGGGCGTGGGGAGATCTTTTACAATGAAAAGACTATAGCGGAGTCTGATGATATATTATTATGCAGAAATGTGTTTGATGTTTTATCCTTGGAGCAAGGGGACTTGCCGGCACTTTGTGTCCATGATTATGCTGGTTTCAAGGAATCGCATGCGCAAAAGCTGACGGGAAAGCGTGTGTTTATTTGTTACCCTAATGATGAAGCTGGCCGAAGAGAGAGCAATCGAGTATCTTCGCTACTTGCCGAATTAGCGACTGAGGTGTATACCGTTTTTCTCCCTGAGGGATTCCGTGATGTGAATCACTTTTTTGTACAAGTAAAAAATCCGACAGATACCTTCCAGCAGTTACTGCAAGAAACCGTGGAAGAAAGTGTGAATGTTCCTGTTTCACCGGATGTTCGAAATTTGGTTGTTTTTCTGGAAGAATACCAAAAGCGACACCAGGGGCATTTGCAGGGAATATCCACTGGCTTTGACAGCTTAGACCAAAAGCTCATGGGCGGGCTGAGGACCGGACTTTACTTGATAACCGGCCTTGTATCGAGCGGGAAATCCATGCTTTTGCGGCAGATGGCGGACCAAATTGCCCAATCAGGTACACCTGTAGTTTACGTTTCCTGGGATATGACGGGCTTTGAGTTATGGGCAAGAAGCATGGCGCGCTTGTTACAAATGTCTCCTCAACATATCATTTCGGCAAAAGTTCCTATAAACAAGCTAAATCAAGCGAACCAGGAGTATCTGACAATTGCCAAGAATATGTGGACCCTAGAGGGGCGAATGGATACGACTCTCGATGAAGTGGAAGACTATGTAGAAAGGATTATCCAATCCATCGGAAAAGTACCAGTTGTCTTTATCGATCATCTTTTTCGCGTTCCCTTACGTGATAAGGAAGGAAGGTTGGTTCAGCAGAATTATTCCTTAGTCGCCTATTTCCTTCATCAATGGTCGCGCCAATGGGATACGCCAATCATTGCAGCAGCACCAAGGCAATCGCAGGATCCCCCTCTTCATTCTTCCATTGAAGCAGCGGTGGATGTCATTCTTTCACTTGAAGCTAATGAAGATCAAGAGCAGTCCATTACCCTACAGCTGAAAAAAAATCGTAATGGCACGTTAGGTGAGCTTGCGTTCACCTTTGATAAGGAAAAAGCTGTATTTTTTCCTTCTCAACCTAAGCTTTAAGATGTATACTAAACCACGAATGACTTTCTTTTGTAGCATATAATCGTTTTGAGGTGGTAATGATGGCAGAAAAAGAAGTGGCAGATAAACAAGGCACGATACAAGAGCCTGCAAAGGAAAATCTGAATGTCCTTGTGTCCACTCAACAAGTCATTGGTGAGGCCCTTTCTAAGCTGGGTTATCCTGCGCCTGTCTTTGAATTGCTTAAAGAGCCTATGAGGGTTTTAACCGTACGCATTCCAGTTCGAATGGATGATGGGTCGGTTAAAGTGTTTACAGGCTACCGTGCGCAGCATAATGATGCAGTCGGACCTACTAAAGGCGGGGTGCGTTTTCATCCGGAAGTTACGGAGGATGAGGTAAAAGCGCTATCCATCTGGATGAGCTTGAAGTGCGGAATTGTGGATCTTCCTTATGGAGGAGGAAAAGGGGGAATCATCTGTGACCCTCGTGAGATGTCTTTCCGGGAACTCGAGAGACTAAGCCGTGGGTATGTTCGCGCGATTAGTCAGATTGTGGGTCCCTCTAAGGATATTCCAGCTCCAGACGTTTTTACCAATTCGCAAATTATGGCTTGGATGATGGATGAGTATAGCCGAATCCGAGAGTTTGATTCACCCGGCTTTATTACGGGGAAACCGCTGGTGTTAGGTGGCTCACATGGAAGAGAAACGGCTACAGCTAAAGGTGTCACGATATGTATTGAAGAGGCTGCGAAAAGGAAAGGTATCGAACTCCAAGGCGCCCGTGTTGTCGTGCAAGGCTTCGGTAATGCAGGAAGCTTCCTAGCTAAGTTTATGCACGATAAGGGAGCGAAGATCATTGCGATCTCCGATGCATATGGAGGTTTGTATGATGAAGAAGGCTTGGATATTGACTACCTATTAGATCGACGAGACTCTTTTGGAACGGTTACTAAACTGTTCAAAGATACGATCACGAATAAACAACTATTAGAATTAGACTGTGATATCCTTGTACCTGCTGCGATTGAAAACCAGATAACCGCAGAAAATGCTTCTAACATCAAAGCGAAAATCGTGGTAGAGGCCGCAAACGGACCCACTACTCTTGAAGGAACGCGTATTCTAACGGAAAGAGGAATCTTGCTTGTCCCTGATGTGTTAGCGAGTGCTGGGGGCGTGACCGTTTCGTATTTTGAGTGGGTTCAGAATAACCAAGGGTACTATTGGACAGAAGAAGAAGTAGAGAAAAAACTTCGAGACGTCATGGTTCGTGCTTTTGAAAATGTATATAATACCGCTCAGACTCGACGAGTCAATATGCGATTGTCTGCTTATATGGTGGGATGCCGCAAAATGGCCGAAGCGTCTCGTTTCCGCGGTTGGGTATAAAAGAAAAGGCTGCCTCTTTTCCTAAGAAGGCAGCCTTTAGAATTGTTATTGAAAGAACTTCGCAAGTTCTATGGGATCCTTGGTCGTCTCCCACGCGATCATAAGCTTGATTCTAGCCTTTTGTCCATTTAATCCATTAGAGAAAATCACTCCCATTTTCCCCAGTTGATACCCTCCACCTTCATACCCGTAAAGGTCCTGGACGAAACCATTAAAACAGCGTGAAACGAGGACGACAGGCTTTCCTTTTTCGCAGAGTTCGCGGATGATCGGAACAATGCTTGGCGGAACATTCCCTGCACCAAAAGCTTCAATAACCACCCCATGGATATTATCTTCCAAGAGGAATGTCAGCCATTCTGGCTGCATCCCAGTGACTACTTTAATTAAAGGAATATTAGCAGAGATCCCTTGAAGATGGAAGGTTTCTCTTGGAAGAGGCGCTTCGGTATATTGTACCGCTTTTTTGGAGATCAAACCGACCGGGCCATGCTGTGGCGATTGAAAGGTAGCAACGTTACTGGTATGGGTCTTCGATACATACCTGGCAGCATGAATTTCATCGTTGAACACTACTAGTGCGCCTCTTTTTCTGCTTTCCGGTTGAGCAGCCACCCGAACCGAATGCACGAGATTGATGGGGCCGTCAGCTCCTAATTCATTACTGCTTCTCATCGCGCCAGTGACAACAATCGGCTTGTCAGTAGCTAGGGTTAAATCAAGCAGATAGGCGGTTTCTTCTAAAGTATCCGTCCCGTGGGTAACCACAACACCAGTGACCGCTTCATTTTGCAGGTATCCTTGTAGATGGGTAGCAAGCTGAACCATATGCTGAGGAGTCATATGCGGGCTAGGGAGGTTAAGGAAATCATCCATAATAATTTCACCAAATTCCTTTAAAAACGGAGTAACCTGATGCAGGGGCTGTTTACCCTGGGGCTTGACGGCTTCACTCTCCTCGTCAACGGCCATAGCAATGGTACCGCCAGTATTGATTATAACGATCTTGTTCATATATTCCTCCAGGTGTTTTATATTTCTTGAAAGCATGTTACGATGGAAAAGAACGGATGGTTACACGCAGTCTTTTCACTAGTATAATGAAAAAGTGCCCCAAGAAAAAGTGGGGGGGATAGGATATGATCGCCACGATTGGTGCATCCATCGCACCTGGTATTGCACTTCTTAGTTTTTTTTACTTGAAGGACCGTTATCAAACCGAGCCATTGCACATGGTTATTAAGACTTTTGTGTTTGGAATCCTATTAGTTTTTCCTGTCATGGTCCTTCAGTATGGGCTACAGGAGGAATTTTATTTTGGAGACTTTGGTAAGGCGTTTATCATTGCCGGTTTGATCGAAGAGTTTTTTAAATGGTTTATTGTCTATTATACGGTTTATAAGCATGTAGATTTTGATGAGCCTTATGACGGGATTGTCTATTCGGTTGCCGTTTCACTTGGCTTTGCTACATTAGAAAATTTCTTTTATCTGTATTCTTTTGGGATTCAAGAAGCTTGGATGAGAGCCTTGCTTCCTGTATCTAGTCACGCCTTATTTGGAGTGACGATGGGATATTATTTAGGAAGGGCAAAATTCGAAGGCACTCTCTCCAAACAACGCTGGTTGATGATTTATGCTGTAGTTGTTCCTGCGCTGCTGCACGGATGCTATGATATGATTTTGCTTAAGAGTAAGCATCACTACCTATGGATGATTACACCATTCATGGCTTTTCTTTGGGTTATCTCTCTAAGGCGTGTACGGAAAGTGCAAAGTAAGTCTAAAATGGCTTCCTTCTGATCAAACTAGAAATGAGGATGACTAGAAGGAGGAGTCTAAATGTCTATAAACGAACGGCATAAGGTGAGAATTCGCTGCAACTTATGCGGAGAGAAATTTACACTTGTCGGTAAACGGGCAAAGTCTGGAGAAGTAGAAACGGGCTTTAAACAATGCCTCTGCAATAATGATCGAGATTTTCAAGTTTCTGAGATAGAATATCTATAAGGGTATGCCTTCTAGCGGCATATCCTTTTTTTTTCGAATAATCCTCCTGGTTAAAACTCACAATAAGAGCAATACTATCACAAACTGGAAGCAGGAGGATGATCTATGAACCATCGCTTCAGAGTTCTTATCCTGATGGCCCTCTCCATTTCGATGATCGTGGCCCTTATAAATCTGACCTCTTTTATGGATAAGGAGACATTCAGCGGAAGAGTCCTGTCCCGAGGTTCCTCAGGCCAAGATGTAGTGGAGCTTCAGGAACGCTTAAAGTACATAGGGTATTTAAATGATGTGTCGGACGGTAAATTTGGATGGAACACGTACTGGGCTCTACGGAAATTCCAAAAGGATTTTGGACTGAATGTAGACGGAAAAGCAGGTCCGCAAACCCAAAGGATATTGGCCAGTAAGACAAAGTATAATCCGAAGCCTAAGCAGGCAGCAGCACCGAATCCAAAACAGAATCAAGCACCGGCCGGTGGGGGGCAGGCAAGCTATAAGCCCCATGGGTATTCCGATAATGATCTAAAGATCATGGCGAATGCCGTATACGGAGAGGCTCGGGGAGAGCCCTATGTTGGGCAGGTGGCGGTAGCTGCGGTGATACTGAACCGAGTGAAAAGTGCTACATTCCCCAATAATCCAACCGGTGTCGTCTTTGAGCCCAGAGCCTTCACTGCGGTTGCAGACGGGCAGATATGGCTGACTCCAAATGATACAGCCCGAAAGGCTGTTCAGGACGCTTTAAATGGCACGGATCCCACAGGCGGTTGTACGTATTATTTCAACCCGGATACCGCCACTTCCGGTTGGATCTGGACTCGCCCTCAGGTGAAAAAGATCGGAAAGCACATATTCTGTAAATAAGGAGTGGACTACCTATATGTATACAAAAGTAACCGGAGTCATTGCACCTGTACTTGCTGTAGCGGTCATTGGTCTAGGCATGTGGGGGTATCAAGAAAATCAGGAAAAAAACAGGGTTTTGATTAAGGCGGAAAATCAATATCAAAGAGCCTTTCACGAGCTAACTTACAATATGGACCAATTACAGGATGAGTTAGGCAAAACCCTTGCCGTCAATTCTAGAAGACAAATCGACGGAACCCTGAGTAATGTGTGGCGTCTAACTGCCGAAGCCCGCAATGATGTGGCTCAGTTGCCTTTAGGTATGCTGCCTTTTGGAAAGACCCAGGAGTTTCTAGCTAATATTGGAGACTTTTCTTATAAGGTAGCTATTAGAGATCTCAATAAGGACCCTCTATCCGAAAAAGAATATCAACAGCTAAAGGGCTTCCATAAACAAGCTCAAGAAATTCAAGAGGAGCTCCGTACTGTCCAAGACAAGGTGCTAGACCGACAATTACGCTGGATGGATGTTGAAACGGCATTAGCTCAAGAGGAATCTGGCTTGGATGCTACGATTCAAGATGGTTTTCGAGCCATTGATCAAACCGTAGATGAGTATAGCAATGTCGAAGTGGGACCTGGAATTAATTCGTTACAAAATCAGAAGCAGTTCAAGATAGAGAATCTCAAGGGCAAGGAAATTACGCAAGAAGAAGCAAGGCAAATTGCCATGAAATTTATCGGCATGAATGAGAATGAAGCGGATGTCAAGGTAAGAAAAACAGGGAAAGGGCTGGAATATCAAGCCTATAGTGTAAATGTTTCGCCTAACGAGAAAAATGCCGAAAGCATCAATCTCGATGTCACGACCAAAGGCGGACATGTGATTTGGCTACTGAATCCTGCCCAAGTGCAAGAAGCCAAGATTAGTCTGAATCAAGCAAAGCAAAAAGCAGACGATTTTCTGCAACAGCACGGCTACGATAACATGGAAGCTTTTGTTATCGATGAATACAGCAATATTGCTGTCATGAATTACGCGTATAGTCAAGACAATGTACGGATCTACCCTGACCTGGTTACAGTAAAAGTGGCGCTTGACTCTGGCAATGTGATTGGTTTCCAGTCGGAGAACTATATCTTTAATCATAAGGAACGGACGATTCCTAAGCCGAAGCTAACGGAGGCACAGGCTCGAAAGGAAGTAAATCCTAACCTCAAGATTGAAGAGTCAAGGCTAGCTCTCATCTTGAATGATGCAAACGAAGAAACGCTGTGCTACGAGTTTAGAGGACAGCTGGGCAATGAAGCTTATCGTGTTTTTATTAACGCAGATAATGGTGAAGAAGAAACGGTCGAAAAGCTGGATGGTCCAAGCCGTGACCGCTAAAGCATAAAAGAGAAGAGCCCGCTCAAGTGGGGCTCTTCTTTTGTGTTCGCGTTTAAGTTTTTTGGTATAATGGATAGTAGCAATAATGGTGGAGGGGTTCTATGTTCCCTGGAATCAGTACGGTCGTCAGAATTTACATCAGTTCCGCGGGTGATATAGAGCCGCAGGACATTTATAAGTCCAGGGTAGATAATCTATTAAGCGAGTCCTTGATGATTGAGGTACCGCTTCATGAGCAGAACGGGAGACCCATGGCTTATTCACCTGGACAAGAGATTACCATGTTTCATTTTGCTATCGATGGATCCAAATTTATTCTGCCTAGTCGGATTCTTAGCCGGGTAATTGACGGTGTACCTCTATGGGAGGTAGCATTGCCCCCCTCTGACGCTATCCAACGGATACAACGGCGAAATTATTTGCGAATCCCTGCTTCTTTGGAGCTGTCGCTTAAATCCTTAGCTAAGAAGAATCATTTTCTTGCACGTACGCTGGATGTTAGTGGCGGGGGTGTAGCTTTTACCTGCAAAACTGACTTTCGGATAGATCATGGTGAGCGGTTGGCTTGCTGGCTGGCCATCCCTACCAAACAAGGCATGGAGCATGCTTCTTTTATCGCGAAGGTAGTAAGAGTTGTACCGCCAAAGGAAGAAGGGGAGCAACAAGCTATCTCGCTTATGATCACGGAGATTCGAGAATTAGACCGGGAGAAGATTATCCGCTACTGCTTCGATCGGCAAGTGGAGTTGCGAAAAAAGGGCGTATTGTAGCGATTTATATTTACCTTCATTTGTGGTGATAATGGAAATGGAGGTGCCAATGTATGAGAAGTGAGAAGTTTCCTAGTTATGAAGAACGATTTTGCCTATTTTCCCAATCTGTTGAGAAGTGGTTGATTGCCGCTATTTTGCTCCTATTGGTCTCCCTGACCCTCTCTCAAGTCCTGCTGAATTTCGACAGCGTGCGCGCATGGCTTGTTGAAGTAGAGAGATTGGAAGGCGTTGCATCTTAAGGAACACTATGGTACTATCAAGGTATCCAATGCCTGATGATAATTGAATAGATAGGATGTATTTAGTCTTTCAGTCTGTGCTCTTTTTATCTTAAATATTTGATGTAACCTAATAACTTGAGCGTAAAAGCAGGCAAAACCCTGCTTTTTCTTATGGCTAGAAAGGGATGACTCCATGAATATAGCAATAGACGGGCCAGCTGGAGCGGGGAAGAGCACCGTAGCGCAGCTTGTTGCCAAACAGGTTGGTTTTACATACATCGATACCGGAGCCATGTACCGAGCTTTAACCCTTAGGGCATTAGATAGGAATGTTCCACTCGTAGATGAGGAAGGACTAGTCGACTTGCTTCGTTCCATGCTGATTATTCTTAAGCCAGGTGCGGAAGGCCAAAAGGTATTTGTCGGAGACACCGAAGTGACCGATGACATCCGGCACCCTGAAGTCAGCAGGAATGTTTCCATTGTAGCTAAGCACCCGAAGATACGCCACGAGATGATGGTGCTGCAACGAAATATGGCTAAGGAACAAAACGTGGTGATGGATGGCAGGGACATTGGGACACATGTATTACCCTCTGCAGAAGTGAAAGTGTTCCTTACGGCCTCGATTGAAGAGAGAGCTCAGAGGCGCTATAAGGAACTTCAGAGCAAGGGACATCCTGCAGACCTAAGCTTACTAAAGGAGGAAATCGCTCTTCGCGATAAATTGGATAGTGAGCGTGAAACAGCTCCGCTTCGTTGTGCAGAAGATGCGACTATCTTAGATTCTACAGGCTTGTCCATTGATCAAGTAGTGGAGAAGATCGTTGAACTTTATAGAGATACTGTAGAGTCAAGGCGGATCTGAGCTTATGGGATTGTATCGATTTTTCCGAGCCTTGTTCCGATTATTTTATCGATTGATATATCGTTGGCAGGTTATCGGCCTTGATCGAATCCCTAAGCAAGGGGGTGTCATTCTTTGTTCGAATCACATTAGCAACTTAGATCCCCCTTTTATTGCCGCACCGTTGGACAGACAGGTTATGTTTATGGCCAAGGAAGAGCTTTTTCGAATTCCCATCGTCTCTTGGCTTATTAGAGAATTTGGAGCCTTTCCGGTCAAGCGAGGAAATAGCGATCGCGCTGCACTGAAGAAGGCGCTTCAGATTTTAAGTGAGGGGAAAGTTCTGGGCATCTTCCCGGAGGGCACTCGTAGCAAGAACGGCAAATTAGGAAGACCTTTTCCCGGAGCTGCATTATTTGCCTTAAAATCGGATGCTGCCGTCATTCCTGTAGCCATCATTGGATCTTGGATCCCGTTCTCCAAAATGACGGTAGTGTATGGCCATCCGATGGAATTTAGTCCATACCGCAATATCAAGCTTACTACGGAAATAACTACAGAAGCAGCAGAAGCGATCATGAAGGAAATACAAAAGCTTCTTGACTTGAATCAAATATGTTAAAATGTTCTATACTAAGATTACCACAAATCGCAATCATTTCTTTTATAACATATAAGTAATGATCAATCTATTATCAGTGAAGTGTGCTAACTTTTAAGGAGGAATGGTCCATGGCTGAAGAAATGCAAAACGCAGAAGTGAGAGCAATTCAAGTGGGAGAAACAGTACAAGGTAAGGTAACAAAAGTAGATGCAAAGCAAGCTTTAGTAGACATTGGTTACAAGACCGAAGCAATTCTCCCCATCAGCGAAGTATCCAGCCTGCACATTGAGAAGGTGGGCGATGTACTGACTGAAGGAGAGGAACTAACCCTGCAAGTGACCAAAATCAACGAAGAAAAAGATGAGGTCATTGTGTCTAAGAAGGCAGTAGATGCAGTTAAGGCGTGGGATGAGCTTGAACAGAAGTTTCAGTCCGGTACCATCTTCGAATGTCAAGTAGCCGATGTAGTAAAAGGCGGATTAGTGGTGGATGTAGGGGTGCGCGGATTCATTCCAGCTTCTCATGTAGAGCGCCACTTTGTAGAAGACTTTTCTGATTATAAGGGACGCACGTTAAGCCTTAAGGTGATTGAATTAGATAGAGAAAAGAACAAAGTGATCTTATCTCATAGAGCCGTTCTGGAAGAGGAAGTAAACCAGGCAAAGAAAAAGATTTATGATGAAATCCAGGTGGGTGAAGTGATCGAAGGAACCGTTCAGCGTCTAACTGACTTCGGTGCTTTCGTTGACGTTGGCGGAGTAGATGGATTAGTTCACATCTCGGAATTAGCTTGGGGACGCGTTGATAAGCCATCTGACGTAGTAAGCGAAGGCGATAAAGTAAAGGTTAAAGTTCTCAAAGTTGATCGCGATGGAGAGCGTATCAGCTTGAGTATGAAGGAAGCTCAGCCTGGACCATGGGAAACGGCCAGCGCACAATTAAAAGCTGGAAGTGTAGTAACCGGGACGGTTAAGCGCTTGGTAAGCTTTGGAGCCTTTGTTGAAGTGGCGCCTGGAGTAGAAGGTCTCGTTCATATTTCTCAGATCTCTAACCGACATATCGGAAACCCTGCAGAGGTTCTACAAGAAGGGCAAGAAGTTCAAGTGAAAATACTAGATCTCAATACCGCAGAACAACGCATCAGCTTATCCATCCGCGAGGTTGAGGAAGAGACAGAAACGAAAGCTGTTAAGAAAGAATTAGCCAATTATGAAGCAGATCAAGGCGGCATGGGTGTAACCATTGCAGATCGTCTTGGTGATTTAGCTAAAAAATTGAAGTCATAAAATGAGGGCAAACGAATATGCAGAGGACATCACGAAAGAACGATCACATCAAATATGCGATTGAGACCGGGCAAAGTGGTCATCATGGTTTTGATGATGTGAGATTCGTCCATAACTGCATTCCCCAATCCCTTGTTTCCAACATAACCTTGGATACATCATTCGGCGGACTTTCCTTAAGTTCGCCGATTGTTATTAATGCAATGACAGGCGGCGCAAAAGAGACCTTTATCATTAATGAGAAACTGGCCCTTTTGGCTCAGCGCGCTCAATTGGCCATGGCCGTTGGGTCTCAGATGGCCGCACTAAAGGATCCGTCTGTGCGTGGCACCTATGAAATCGTCAGGAAAGTGAACCCATCGGGAATTATTTTTGCGAATCTAGGCTCAGAGGCAAGTCCCGAACAGGCGCTTGCGGCTGTGGAGATGATTGAAGCGGATGGCTTGCAGATCCATCTAAACGTGATTCAGGAGTTAGTCATGCCTGAAGGGGACCGTGATTTTAGAGGGGTACTTGAACGGATTCAAGCGATTGTCGAGACGGTTAAATGTCCAGTATTTGTCAAGGAAGTTGGTTTTGGGATGGCTCGCGAATCAATTTTGAAGTTGCTTGAAACAGGCATTTCAGGAATTGATGTTGGGGGTAGTGGGGGAACGAACTTTGCCCGCATTGAAAATGCCAGACGCAAGGTTCCTGTAGATATGTTTAATGAGTGGGGTATGACAACGGTTCAGAGTCTCCTGGAAGCTTCTTGTTGCTCAGGAAAAACCGATATAATGGCTACTGGCGGCATCCAGAACGGATTGGAAGTGGCTAAGGCTATTTCTCTTGGGGCTTCTGCTGTCGGCATGGCTGGATTCTTTCTGCGTTTAGTTACGGAGTGTAATGAAACCGAGAGTCTATCGGTAACTGAAGCTTTGCAAGAACAGCTGAGGTTGGTCATGACTGCTTTAGGAGCGGAAAATATGATCCAGCTTCGTCAGCGCCCCCTTGTTATTTCAGGTCAATCTTATCATTGGGCGAAGATGCGAGGTATTGACTGCAGTATGTACAGCAGGAGAGTGTAAATATAAAAAGGCGAATCCCATCGGATTCGCCTTTTTTTCTACCGCATAGGAAAGTAACAGGTTACTCTAAGCTTTAAGTGGTCGGATCTTACCGCTGCCGAGCTTAATGAAGAAATTTCCCTCCCCATTTTTCAGCAATTTGATCCCCATTAAATTGATGACCGTCGTGTAAAACGCCATTCTTACTTTCACCTCCTTCTCCATCCTATGAGGAATGGCTCAAGTCCTATTCCCATACAATTATTTCCTTTTTAATTTTCTTTTATGTTTTTATTGGATAGGTAAATACTAATGCAAGAGAAGTTAGGTATGAATTCAGCGAGGAGGATATTCATGGGTAAACCAAACATTTACCGTTTATTGGCTGTACTTCTCCTAGTTCCCTTACTGTTAGGGCAGCCAGGAGAAAGTTTAGCTGCTGGGGGTAGACTAAAAATTCCAGATTCTGTTAAGGACATATCCAGGCAAAATACGTATCCCAATCCAAGTATGGATCCTGAATATGTCCAACCTAGTTCATCCACCCTTGAACTATTTAAAACAACAAATTATGAGATTGAGAATCCAAATTTAATTCGACTGCTTAATGAAACGACAATCCAGCCTTCTAAGCTTGCGATTGGTTTCAGGGCAAATATATACCTGGGTAATTGGGCTCTCAACTATGAGTCAAAGGAGACTTCTGTCAACTGGGAGTACAAGCAGGCCAATTTGAATAAGTTAGACAATCGCGGAGGTAGAGAAACCTCAGAACTGACGTATGAGCAGCAAGAAGAATTTACAGCAGTGGGTGGACTTACTACAGATGTGTTAGCGGAAGAGGACGTAAGAAAGCTTATGATTGCCGCGGCGAAACAGAATACGGGGCTTAACCTAGCTTTCGAAAGTACAGTAGGAAAAGGAACCAAGCAGGAAACCATTATGCGAGTACCTGCAAAAAAAATCGGTTACCTTCAAGCCTATGTACCGGCGGCTAGCGAACGCGGAAATATTACTTATGGTGAAGTATACTTAAACATACAAGGAAGCGAAAAAAAATTAATCATTAAAAATGTGACCCACAAGGGAGTGGGAGCTTGGATCCCAGTACAAGATAAGCTATCTTTTAAGTATTCTTTGTCCGAAAACCCGAAAACAAATCAGCCATAATCTTAGAAGGTCTGAGTTTCTCAGACCTTTTTGTTTTTTCCATGCGGTTTTGAGGAATAATGAAAATACTGTCTACTTTAAGCAGAGAGGGGTTAATCGTAAAGTGAACGATGGCTTTTTAGGGATGATTGGGTTATGGTTCTTTCTTCTTTTCGTATGGATAGGTGTTTTTGAAAGATTCATGAAAAAACATCGCGTTAGCAAAGCAATGGTAAGCCTCGTACTATTGGCTGCCTTGATAGGAGGGGGCCTTTATATTGAACTGCCTGAAAATGGCAGGATGATGGTTATTCCTTTTGTGATTCCCCTGGCGGTGGGAGTATGGCTATGGATACGGCAGGGAGACCAACAACGTCTGCATCTTTTGACGGCAAGTTTTTTAATCGGGGCTTCTCTGTTCTTTATGCAATTACTCCTGCGCTTAGATCCCGTCTTAATGTTTATCCCAGAAAAGTATATGCTTGCAGGTTTTGTTGTCATCCTCGTTCTTGTGGCTGCACGGAAATCTTTTCATCAATATGTCCTTCTTTCACTCGGTTTGGGGTTAAGTGATCTTTGCATCCAGGCCTACATGTGGAATAAAACCGGTTCGTATGTATTGGGTGCATCTTACCAATGGGACGTATGGTGGATTAGCTTTTATCTTTTGATTGCCGTGCGGGGCATCGTACGCTATTTGAACCTACCAAAACTTTGGAAAAGGAAAAGAGCAGAAACCACTAGTTAGGAAAGGAATAATTTCTATGGAAAATTATACTGCAGCAGTAATTATGGGCGTGGTGGTTGGCATCATCAGTCGAATCCTTATGTTACGGACCGACTATCGTTCTTATCCTACATACCCCCATGGACAAGTCATCCACCTGGCTTTGGGCGTTATTGCTGCTGGATTAGGATCAGTAGCCGTGCCGGCTTTTATGGAGGAAGATTTTACGGCTGTCACGTTTCTAGGCTTAGCTGCTTCCCAGTTCCGCGATGTAAGAAATATGGAACGTAATACTCTGCAACAATTGGATCAGATGGAGCTAGTTCCGCGCGGAACAGCTTATATTGAAGGCATTGCGATGGTGTTTGAAGGACGAAATTACTTGGTTATGCTTACCTCCATCCTAACCACCGCTGGGACAATTCTTTGGGGATGGAAGTGGGGCATCGTGATCGGCCTTGCTACACTCTTAATTGATAAAATCTTCATGTCTGGTAAAAATGTAGGGGACATTGCTGAGGTAAAAGAAGGAACCATTCGGATGGAAGGCCAGCATCTGTATGTCGATGATATATACATCATGAATGTGGGTTTGGAAGATACGAGAAAGAAAATTCAAAAGCAAGCCATGGGGATGATCTTAACACCGAAGAACGCCAACGGAGTCGTAACCTTAGGAAACTTAGGTCAGAGGCAAGCTGTTCTCCATGACGTAGCCACAGTCCTTGGGGTTTTTCGTGATGCCGGCGAACCATCCCTTGTCCCATTAATAAAAAGAAGTTTGGATGATGGAAGATTAGGGGTTTTTCTTTTGCCTCAGTTAAGAGACGCAGAGAAAATCAAAGCGACTATTAAAAGGGTGCCTGTACTCGAAAGTATTTATCGAAAACCTCTGGAAGCTAAGGTTAATAAGTAAGGAGTGAGGGAACAAAATGGGAATGGCATTGGAAAAAACGATACTTGCTGTAATAACCACCAATCGGGAGCTGGTCTCAGGAGGGGCCCCGATTTTTTTTGCAGCGAATAATGAGGAAATGCAACAAATCTCCTTTACCCTAGAAAAAATTTTAGATGCTATGGCTCATACATTAACTGACGGAATCATGATTATTGTTAAGCATTTTTAAGTAACAATTGCAAGAACCTAAGAAATCAAGTAATATAGATGGTTGAAAGTGAGGTTGGAGAATTATGGCTAATCCAGTTGTGGCTATTGTAGGCAGGCCAAATGTTGGGAAATCAACATTGTTTAATCGTATTGTAGGAGAAAGAATCTCCATTGTTGAGGATGTTCCGGGGGTAACACGGGACCGCATATACAGTAAGGCGGAATGGCTCGATCGTCATTTTCACCTTATTGATACAGGTGGTATAGCATTCGATGACCATGATATTCTACTCGAACACATTCGCCATCAAGCCGAATTGGCGATTGATGAAGCGGACGTGATTATCTTTGTAGTCGATACGACGACCGGCATTACCAGTACGGATGAAGAAGTAGCTAAAATGCTGTTTCGTTCGAAAAAACCAATTGTATTGGGAGTCAATAAAGCGGATAATCCAGAACGCTTAAACCAAATGTACGAGTTTTATTCGCTAGGTTTTGGTGAACCGATTGGAATCTCGAGTGTCCATGGCCTAGGTATCGGGGACTTATTAGATGAAGTTATTAAACACTTCCCGGAGGATACCGAGGAAGAATATGATGAAGACACGATCCGCATTTCCCTGATCGGAAGACCGAATGTAGGAAAATCGTCGTTGGTCAACGCCTTGCTAGGAGAAGAGCGTGTAATTGTAAGTGATATCGCGGGGACGACCCGGGATGCGATTGATACCCTGTTGACGAGGGAAGGACAAGACTTTGTTCTCATTGATACGGCGGGGATGAGAAAGAAGGGTAAGGTCTATGAGGCAACGGAGAAATATAGTGTGCTCCGTGCCCTTCGAGCTATTGAGCGTTCGGATGTCTGTATCATTGTTATTAATGCAGAAGAAGGCATAATTGAGCAGGATAAGAAGATTGCGGGTTATGCTCACGAGGCGGGTAGAGCCGTTATTATTGTTGTTAACAAGTGGGATGCGATCGAAAAAGATGATAAAACGCTTCATCAGTTCGAGAGAACGGTGAGGGAACACTTCCTATTTATGGATTATGCTCCTATCCTATTCGTTTCAGCGAAAACCAAGCAACGGATCCACCAAATCTTGCCGAAGGCCAAAGATGTTGCCGATCAGCATGCCATGAGAATACCTACGAATGTGTTGAACGATCTGATTCATGAAGCTACTACGGTCACTCCTCCGCCATCGGACAAGGGAAGAAGGCTGAAAATCAATTATGTTACACAAGTTTCTGTTAAGCCGCCTACCTTTGTACTGTTTGTGAATGATGTAGAGCTGCTCCATTTTTCATACCAGCGTTTCTTAGAGAATAGAATTAGAGAAGCTTTTCCTTTTGAAGGGACACCGATTCGTCTGATTGCAAGGAATAAGGCAACCGAGTAGGTGCAAAGGATGAGGAAATAGGGAGAGGATTGAGGGGAATGTATACAGTCATCGCAGTTATCGCCGGGTACCTTCTTGGGTCCATCAGCTTCAGCTACTTGGTAGCCAAGAAGATAGCTGGAATTGACATTCGTCAGCATGGCAGTGGGAATGCAGGAGCCACGAATACATTAAGGGTTCTAGGGAAAGGACCGGGTATCCTGGTTCTGCTGTTGGATGCACTCAAAGGGATGGTTGCCGTTTGGCTGGCTCTCTGGCTGACAGACGGCCATCACTTAGCTACCGCTTTAGCTGGAGCAGCCGCTATTGTTGGGCATAATTGGCCCGTGTTTTATGGCTTTAAAGGGGGAAAAGGAGTAGCTACAACGATTGGTGTGATTGCTGCTCTTTCCTTCTACCCATTTCTCTGGTCTGTACTAGCTACGTTGTTGGTCATTTACCTTACACGGTATGTATCATTAGGGTCACTTGTGTTTCTTGTCCTCATTCCTATTTTCATGTTTGTCTATCGTGACCCACAGGAATTCATCTGGATGGCCATTATCTTGGCCATTCTTGGCTTTGCTAGGCATTCCCAAAATATTGTGCGCCTGCTTCAAGGAAAGGAAAGTAAATTGGGGCAAACCAAAAAATAAGGGAGATGAGCAGGGTGGAAATAGCATTGATTGGAGCGGGGAGCTGGGGAACGGCTTTAGCGATGGTATTGGCAGACAATGGCCATCATGTGCACATGTGGTCGAGAAGAGAAGACCAAGCGCGAGAAATAAATCTTCAACACACCAATACCAAGTACCTCCCCCATATTGAACTATCCGAATTCATTTCATGCTCAACCAATCTAGAAGAGGTAATAAAGGGGAAACCGGTTGTTTTGTTTGTTGTCCCCTCACATGGCATAAGGGAGCTAGCCAGAGAGGCAGCCGCATTTATGATGCCAGGGACGTTATTGATTCACGCTGTGAAAGGATTAGAACTCGGAACCTATAAGAGGATTTCGGAAGTCCTTCAAGAAGAACTGCCAGCTTCTGTTCATTCTCGTATTGTGGTCCTCTCCGGGCCCAGCCATGCAGAAGAAGTGAGCCAGAAATCTCCTACTACCGTTGTAGTGGCTTCCCAACCTATTGGAGCGGCCGAACAAGCGCAAGACTTATTGATGAACTCCTATTTTCGGGTGTATACTAACCCCGATGTTACGGGACTAGAAATTGGCGGAGCGCTGAAGAATATTATTGCCCTTGGCGCTGGTCTGTCGGACGGGCTAGGCTTTGGCGATAACGCCAAGGCCGCTCTGATGACAAGAGGATTGGCCGAAATTAGCCGGCTAGGTGTACATTTGGGGGCTGATCCCATGACGTTTTTGGGATTGGCGGGAGTAGGAGATCTCATTGTAACTTGTACGAGTAAGCACAGTCGGAACTGGAGAGCAGGGAACCTGCTTGGTCAAGGGATGTCTTTAGAAGAAGTGCTGGAACGAATGGGTATGGTCGTTGAAGGGGTGAAGACGACTAAGGCAGCCTATGAGCTTGCGGAAAGAATGCAGGTGGAGATGCCTATTACCAAGGAACTTTATGAGGTACTGTTTGAAGCGAAGCTGCCCCGTCATGCAGTTGAGGATTTGATGGGGCGTTTGAAGCGCCATGAAGGAGAAGAAATGGCACAGAATTGATGCTAATGTCATAGCATGATAAAGTGAGATTAAAGATCCACCATATAAAATATTGGGCTTCTAACTAAGTTGCATTATGCACAGCGTCCACATAGGATATATTGGGTTCTATTAACGCAGCCTTTAACAGGCGAAGATACAGTCAAAGAGGGGTAACGGAAACGTTACCCCTCTTCTTTTTTTAGGGACTCGTCCCGTGCGAAGGTTTCCACAAGGGCTTGGATCTCCGGAGATTGCAGTAGAGTCATCATTTGCCTATAGTCTAGGCTGTGCAGATTCTTAACCCAGTCTGAGGATGGAGGGCTTTTGAGGTTAAGGGAATCGACAAGTCTCTGGATGTTTTCTAATGTTGAGTGGAGTTTCAGCAGTTGCTCACGGACCATTTTCACTTGAGTTGCCATATCGGGGTAGGGTTCCTGATAGGCTTGACGGAAAGGCGCTGGGGCTTGTTTAGGGTAATTGCGTTGGAAGGTAGTAGGGCGCCTGCGCTTAATACGTTCTGGGTTTTTCCAGCTTGGATTCATCATATCCATGCGAATGCCTCCTTTTTAGCATTCTATTCACACTTGGGCTGAAAGGTGTTTTTGGCCAACTTATGCTATAATGAGAAGGATGACTAAAGAAAGAAGGATAGTGGAGAAATGGATAAAGAAATGTCGTCTTTTGTTGCTATGGGACTTATGTTTTTGGCGAATATCGCCATTATTTTTGCTCGGAGTAAGCTAAAAGGAATCCCACGATTTATTGTTTCAACGTTCGCCTTCTTGTTGTTGATCCCATCTTTGCTCCTTATTCTTGTTGTTTTGCTATGAGAGTCAAGATTGAGTTTCAGCCAAAAGGGAAGACGGTATCGGTTAACAAAGGTGAAAATATACTCCAGAGTGCGCTTAAGAATCGCGTAGCCATTCGCAACCGGTGTAATGGAAATGGAACCTGTACGACTTGTAAGGTTAAGATCGCGACGGCTGAGCCAATGGTATCTCTCCCGTCGACACAGGAGATGCGGATGCTGAGTGAACAAGCTCTTACAGAGGGGTATCGCCTGGCTTGTCAAACACGCGTCTATGGACCGATTCTCGTACAAATTCCTGAAGAGGCATGGAAGAGCACGGTCAAAGAGCAGATAGAACGACAGCGCCAGGAAAAGGAAGGAATATAGAAATGAGTAGACTATGGATTGTACTGCTAATTACGGTTTTAACGGGCTGCATGTACCCTCAAGAACGAAAACTAGAAAATCAACTGCCGCCTCTGCAACAGGTTCAGATGGTTCAGGGGGCTATTGATCAGTTTTTTGCGGAAACGCGGGTACTTCCGATCGCCACCAAAGAAGCGAATACTCCCATATTCGAAAAATATGTCATTCAATTTAATCAACTAGTACCTAAATACCTGCCTTATATGCCGGGTGCGGCATTCGAGCAGGGGGGATCGCATCTATTTGTGTTAACGAATGTAGAGGTTCAGCCTACCGTTAAACTACTGGATTTAAAAATGGTCGAACATATACATGATATTCAAACGAGAGTAAGTCGCTTTCATACACAAAATCAAAATCTTCCTGTAGCGGAGGTTATCCAGCCTGGTTATTTCAAGATCGATTTGAGGAAGATTGGTGTGGCGAAGGATAGGGACAGCGTCATAAGTCCAGTAACGGGGAATAAGCTTCCCGTCGTTATGTCAGCTGAGGGAGTGGTCGGGATCGATTATCAAAAGGACCTAAGCCAAATTATCCAAGGGGTACAAGGGCCCATCCCTCCAGGTAAAGATCTCCTTGAATTGATTCCAGAGAATTCCCTTTATGTACCGGTTAAAGCCTTTTCGTATACGCTTGTCGAAAACGTTCCAACACTTAAGTAAAATATTTTTATACCTAATTGTCATAGATCCATTGCCCAGGCCATAGGATGGTTTATAAAGGCAAAGGGGTGCGATCGGTGATCAAAAAGAACAATTGCCTTGTCAATTGTTCTTTTTATTTTTACTGAACGACATTTGATCATAAACTCGCCACCGCCTCATATATTTATAATGTCCTAATCTATCCTAGAGTCCAATGAAGCATTTATTTTGAAGGGGAGGTAAGAATGTGGAACGAGTAGATATTTTTAAAGATATTGCAGAACGGACAGGGGGAGACATCTACATAGGCGTAGTTGGTCCTGTCCGCACAGGTAAATCTACTTTTATCAAACGATTCATGGAACTCGTGGTCATGCCAAACATTAAGAGTGAAACGGATCGGGCCCGCGCGAAAGATGAATTGCCGCAGAGCGCAGCTGGACGCACCATCATGACCACTGAGCCTAAATTCGTTCCCAATCAGGCTGTGGAGATTCATGTTGCTGACGGCTTAGAGATCAATGTGCGGCTCGTTGATTGTGTTGGGTATGCTGTTACAGGAGCAAAGGGGTATGAAGACGAAAACGGTCCTCGCATGATTAATACTCCTTGGTATGACGAGCCTATTCCCTTTGAAGAGGCTGCGGAAATCGGGACGCGTAAGGTTGTTCAAGATCACTCTACTCTAGGGGTGGTGATCACAACGGACGGGTCGATAGCCGAAATACCAAGAGAAGGTTATTTAGTAGCCGAAGAAAGAGTAATCGCAGAATTAAAAGAAGTAGGGAAGCCGTTCATCATAGTTGTGAACTCTGTCCATCCAGAACGAAAAGAAGCTCAGGACCTTCGCCTCCAGCTTATGGAGAAATATGATGTTCCCGTATTGGTCATGAGTGTAGATGATATGGTAGAGGCGGATGCCATGGCTACCCTTCGAGAAGTGCTCTTCGAATTCCCTGTGCACGAAGTCAATGTCAATCTTCCTAGCTGGGTAATGGTACTTCACGATGATCACTGGCTCCGTCAGAACTATGAAGAAAGCGTAAGAGAGACAGTAAAAGAAATTCGTCGCTTGAGGGACGTAGACCGCGTAGTGGGGCATTTCAGTGACTATGAGTTTATTGAAAAAGCTTCCTTGTCTGATATGAATATGGGTCAAGGGATTGCTGAAATTGACCTCTACGCACCTGATTATCTATACGATCAGATCCTTGTAGAAGTAGTTGGCGTAGAGATTCGCGGTAAGGATCATCTCCTCCAGCTCATGCAGGAATTCTCACATGCCAAGCGTGAGTATGATCGGGTGGCGGTTGCCTTAAATATGGTAAGACAAACGGGCTATGGTATTGCTCCACCATCCATTCAGGAAATGACGTTAGATGAGCCGGAGATCATACGCCAAGGCAGCCGGTTCGGCGTTCGTTTAAAAGCGACAGCACCATCTATTCACATGATTCGAGTAGATGTGGAATCGGAGTTCTCTCCTATTATCGGAACGGAAAAGCAAAGCGAAGAGCTCGTACGCTATCTGATGCAGGACTTCGAGGAAGACCCGCTTAGCATCTGGAATTCCGATATATTCGGTCGTTCCCTTAACTCCATTGTCAATGAGGGCATTTCGGCGAAGCTTGGCATGATGCCAGAGAATGCACGGTATAAGCTTCAGGAAACCCTTCAAAGGATTATTAATGAGGGCTCTGGCGGGTTAATTGCCATTATTCTTTAAAAGAAGCAAACTTGTATGAAGGCCTCCATCTTATCGATGGGGGTCTTTTTTCTTCTATCCTCTCATTCTCTATAAATCTAGTGAAAAAAATGGCGAAAAATCCATATTTCATGAGAAAACCCCTTGAACTCAACGGTTTTCTATATTAATATAAAGCATGTTACGAGAGAAGAAACGCCGTAGTCTCAAGTGTTTTAGAAAGAAATTCTAGTAAATAGGTATAAATAATTGCAAAATGGTTAAAGAAAGTAGTAAGTACGAAGGCCAACTCATTGGGAGGAGGTGAAACAATGAATAAGACAGAACTTATTTCTTATGTAGCTGAAGCAGCTGAGCTAACTAAGAAGGATGCAACAAAAGCAGTTGAAGCCGTATTCGATGCGATCGAGAACGCACTGAAAAACGGGGATAAGGTTCAGCTTATTGGTTTTGGTAACTTTGAGGTTCGCGAGAGAGCAGCTCGTAAAGGCCGTAACCCGCAAACTGGAGAAGAAATCGAAATCTCTGCAAGCAAAATCCCAGCTTTTAAACCTGGTAAATCTCTTAAAGATTCCGTTGCTGGAGTATAATCTGTACATAGTTAGATGAAATCTGCACCTTAGGGTGTGGATTTTTTTTTATATAAAAAGGGTCCATGAAGGACCCCGCTCATACTAGCTTACTTTTGAAAGAACGAATTTCCGATCCGCTGCACGATAGGAGTAGACTAAGGAGATAGCCATAAAGAGCACAGCTCCCCCGAATAAAAACGGATAGGTGATATCGAAATAAAAGAGCAGAGAGCCAATCAGAGGCCCTAGAATACGTCCTAGGCTGTCCATCGAAGAGATAAGTCCGGAGGCCACTCCTTGTCCGACTGTGGTCTTTTGCGTGACAAGAGAGGTTACACAAGGACGTATAAGGGCATTTCCGATACCGAATATCGTGACATATAAGGCCGCTGTCCAGAAGTTAACCGAAAAGAGTATGAGAATAAAGCCAGTCCCGGATACGAGCAGCCCGATTAATATGGCCTTGCTCTCCATTCCCTTTTTAATTTTTTTCCTAACTACATATCCTTGGATCACGGCTCCTGCTACACCGCTGATGGCAAACATCATACCCATTTCAAAGGCTGAAGCGCCAATTTTAGCGACTTGGAAAAATTGAAGGGTACTTTCTAAGCCAGCCAGGGTAAAGGAGACAAGAAAGGAAAGGATGTACAGATGTTTAAGAGGCCCAGCAAAGGCTTTCCATCGAGATTCACGAACCTCAGGTTGGCCATGTTCCTTCGGCTGATGGGACTCTTTTAATACAAACCAAGCAAAAATCAGTGTGCCTAAAGATAGGGCAGAGGCAGCAAAAAACGGCAGCTCGTTACCAAACACACTGAGGAGCCCGCCGAATGCCGGGCCGAAGATGAAACCTAATCCGATAGACATGCCAGCTAGTCCCATGCCCTTTGTCCGATTGTCTTCAGAGGTAATATCTGCAACGTAAGCAATGCAGCAAGCCGTAGCTGCACCAGAGAAGGCGCCACCTAACAAGCGGGAGGCATACATGACCCACAGGTTCTGATCAGAGATTCCAAAAAGGAAAAAGCTTAGGCTAAAGCCAAAAACCCCAATCATGATAATCGGTCTTCGTCCGATGCGGTCCGAAAAAGCCCCCCAAAGGGGGGAGAGAAAGAAGGACATCGCAGAGTAAAGGGAAAGCATGAGTCCCAAGTGGTAAGTTGCGGCTTGCGCATCTTCTATCATATTAGGGAGAACAGGAATAATCATCCCAAAGCCAATGAAAATGGTCACAAGGATGACCATAATCGTGAGCATTCGCTTATCCATGGATGGCTCCCTTCTTACTTTCAGATTCGTTCGCTGCTTGGTTATGGTCTAAGGTTTGGAAACACATGTAACACAGGATGCCAAACAATCCAGCTATAATGGTATTGTGAAGTAAGGCAGGACCTAGCGCTAAACGGGCGAGTACCACATAGCCTCCGCTTAGAACCTGAAGAATTGTAAAGATCAGAAGGGCAATGGATCCATAATATAAATCTTTACGCACTCGATAGTACTTCACAATAACGACAGTGAGCCACACAACCAAAATCAGGAAGATGAACGCAGCCACGCGGTGGACGAACTGAATCGCAACTGAGCCTGAGCCGATAAGGTCAGGAATCCAGTACCCATTACACTTTGGCCAGCTAACACAGCCTAAACCAGATTTGGTGTGACGAACATAAGCACCAAGATAGACAACGATATAGCAATAAACGGAGAGCCACCAGATGGCATTTCTTAGTTGCTTAGTAATCGATCCTAGCTTTTGCGGCTGAATCATTCGTCCCTCAAAAACTAGGATCGTAAGTAATAATACAGAAGCAAAAGCCGTCAGGGAAAAGCCAAAGTGCAGGGCCAGCACAGCGGAGGATTGGCCCCATACGACTTGAGCCGCGCCTAGTAAAGCTTGAAGAAAGGTAAAGAAGAAACCGAGAAAGGCAAAGGCCTTTACTCCAGGCTTGTCCCCTAATTTACGCCAAGCCCATACCGATTGAACGACCACGAGAATACCGACAACCCCGGAAATGGCTCTATGGCTGTATTCAATGATGGATTCCAAGCTATCAAGCGGAGCAAATTGACCATGACACAACGGCCAAGTATTCCCGCAGCCTTGCCCAGATCCCGTCTTAGTGACGAGAGAGCCAGCGATAAGCACAAGGAACATGCCAATGGTGGTTAGGATGGAAACCCATTTTAAACCCTTATTCATTTAATAACCTTCTTTCTGGCATAAAAAGCCGGATGATGATCTATGAAGTCTATAGAATACTTAAGTTTTACGATCAAAATGCCATCTTTCATTTTATCAGTAGATACTCACAATGTTAATAAGTTTTTCTATCCAGTAAGTATTTTAGTGAACGTACTCGTATTTTGCAATTTTTATGATCAGGTGCTATGATTGGAATGTGTTTTTTGGAGTAGGAGGCGAAGGAAAATGAGTGTAGATCATGAGAAAATTCAACAAGCGGTTAGGATGATCTTAGAGGCGGTGGGTGAAGACCCAGACCGGGAAGGGTTGCTAGATACGCCCGCTCGCGTAGCTAGAATGTACGAGGAAATCTTTCAAGGATTACATATTGAACCTAAGGAATATTTTTCTGCTATATTTAGTGAAGAACATGAAGAACTCGTACTAGTCAAGGATATTTCTTTTTATTCGACTTGTGAGCACCACCTGGTTCCGTTTTTTGGGAAGGCTCATGTGGCATACATACCCCAAGGGGGAAGAGTTGTAGGACTTAGCAAGCTAGCAAGAGCTGTTGAGGCGGTTGCTAAGCGCCCTCAGTTGCAAGAAAGAATTACTTCTATCGTAGCTAATAGCATCATGGAAATGCTTGAGCCCCAGGGAGTAGTTGTCGTTGTTGAAGCAGAGCATATGTGTATGACGATGCGTGGGGTGAAAAAGCCGGGTTCCAAGACAGTCACCTCTGCAGTCAGAGGGTGCTTCGAACGCGATGTAGCTGCCCGAGCCGAAGTATTTAGCTTGATAAAGGGATAGGAGGAGATAGTTCATGAGTGATCAACCACAACCAAATGATTATTTTATTATTAAGGCCAAGGAAAACGGGGTGAACGTGATTGGACTAACGCGAGGCGAAACTACGCGTTTTCATCATTCCGAAAAATTGGATAAAGGCGAAGTCATGATTGCCCAGTTTACGGATCATACTTCGGCTGTGAAGATAAGAGGCAAGGCGATTATCCATACGAGGTATGGGACTATCGATACGAGTGAAGAATAACTATAAATCAGTCAAGCAGGCGAGCGAGTGCCTGCTTTCTTTTTGTAGTAGCAATCATACATCCTCCTTTCTGCTCGTACACTTAAAGGAGAGGGAGGTGTATAACATGCAATTAGCGCGTAATTTGTTTTTTGCCATAGTCCTTTCTACCATGCTTGCCTTTCTGCTTTCTTCCTTGCCACCCAATGTCGAGGAACAACAACTGGGATTAACCCCTGTGTTTAAGTCAACCAAGCCTATGATATTAAGGGAAGAAAATCTAGTAGATGTGCTTTCCGCCTTTGAGACGCGTTTAGCATTAGGGCATGTAAAATGGGAAAATCGCAATCTTTTTATTGATTATAAGGCCTCAATGGAAAAACCGATTTACGTAGAAGATATATACGATGACCTTTTCTCCGTCATAAAATTTGCCTATCTGAATGTCAATAATGTTGAAGGCCTATATGTGCGCGTCCTTTATAAGGAAAAAGGCAGGGATGAAGTGCTCATTGCAGTTTCCGCCGAAAAGACGAATCATCTGCTCAAGGCCTTGACAGAAACAGAAGATAAGAAATCTTTCCTTCAAGAATTTACAACCTTGACCCATGGTGTACTTTGGAAGACAAACTTTCAAAAATGATTCTTAAAAATTAATGTTAATTAGGATATAATTTGTATGGTATACTTGATCCATTGTCATTTTGGGGGAAAAAATCATGATTCTAACGCATTGTTTATTCCGGGAGGAATTAACGGACATTATAGACGAGTTAAACACCCAGATATCCTGTGATTTTGTTCACCGCTACGTGGAAATTCCCTCCATCCCTTATGTTCGGATGCAGGTCCTTTTTTTGTTTCTGCATGATTCTGGTGTAGCCTACGATCAAATTAAGCAATACCTTATTCCAACGTCCCTTATCCAGGTAGCCCTGGATTGCCATGAGGAAGTGACCTTGCTGCCGCAAGTTTCAGAACAGGGAATTCGTCGGAGACAACTGACGGTCCTGGCGGGGGACTTATTTAGCAGCAAGTATTATTATCTTCTGTCGAATCTGGGGGATATTCCCTTGATTAAGACTTTGGCAAAATCCATTTATGATATTAATGTAGCAAAGACTCAGTTGTACACGCAGCATCATCTACCTTTAGAAGAAGCCATGCAGCTTCGAACTAAAATCGATACAGCCCTTTTTACTAGTTTTATCCCACGTTTTTCTGATGAGCTGGTTGCTGTTTGGCGGAGATTAATGGAGCAATTATCGCTAATTGAACGATTGGTTCAGGAGTTATCAAGGTATCAAAGCAGCCAAGAGCTAAGTGGACATATGAAGAAACTGGCTGGAGAGATTTCCGTGCGGGAAGCAGCCAATCGAGTTCGCTTGATGATTGAACAAGCCATCGGAAATATCCAGGAAGATGTTTATTTTCTGCGCAAGGATGAGGTAAAGCAAGGGATTAGGGATCTTATTAAGAGCACCGTGAAACAGACTGAGAATCAGGTTTCCATTCCCTAGGATGTAAGGAGATAGTACAAGATGAATAAATTAAAGATAATCTTAGAGATGATTAAATTTGAGCATACTATATTTGCCCTTCCATTTGCTTACATGGGCGCAATACTTGGAAGTATTGTGGTAAATGGAACCTGGCCTACTTTAGGTCAGATCTTCTGGATTACCCTTGCCATGGTAGGAGCCAGAAGTGCAGCCATGGCACTTAATCGAGTGATCGATCGGGCGATTGACGCAAGAAACCCTCGAACAGTAACCAGGGCCATTCCTGCAGGCTTGCTTTCAGCTAAAGAGGTGTATGTCTTTATTGTTGGATCCTTTGCCCTCTTATTTTTCGCTGCTTTCCAATTAAACATGCTGGCGGTGCAATTACTGCCCCTTGCGGTTTTTGTACTTGTTTTATATTCTTACACGAAACGTTTTACTTGGGCCTGTCATCTCGTCTTAGGTGTGGCCATTGGGCTCGCTCCTCTTGGGGGATGGGTGGCAACTACGGGCCAGGTGGATATGATCGGATTACTGTTATTTGTAACAGTAGCCCTATGGACAGCCGGGTTTGATATTATTTATGCTTGTCAGGATATTGAATTTGACAAACAAAATGGTCTCTACTCTATTCCTAGTCGCTTTGGTTTAGCTGGCGCTTTAAGTTTAGCTCGATGGTTACACGCAATAACCGTAATAGGATTTGTGGCCTTATACTTCCTTACCGATTTAAGCTTCATGTTTGCCATCGGGGTACTTGTTGCAGCGGTCATCTTAATTTATGAGCACCGTCTAGTGTCTCCACA
Organism: Ammoniphilus sp. YIM 78166; assembly: GCF_004522215.1. Classification (GTDB taxonomy): domain Bacteria; phylum Bacillota; class Bacilli; order Aneurinibacillales; family RAOX-1; genus YIM-78166. Next base: position 543,097 of record NZ_SDLR01000001.1, read on the forward strand.
TGATCTTTCCAAATTAAATACGGCGTTTTTTACAATGAACGGTGTATTAAGCGTAGTGGTTTTTGTTTTTACAATACTTGACTTGGTGATAAAATGAGAATAGGAAAAATATCTTATACCAATGTGTTGCCTGTTTTTTATTTTTTCCAAGACGCTAAGTTCGCGGGACAAGCTTCCTTTATTGAGAAGGTGCCTGCCGAATTGAATAGGCATCTTGCAGCCGGAGAAATTGATTTGGGACCGGTTTCTTCCTTCACTTACGCAGAAAATGACGGGGCCTATAACGCCCTAGAGGACTTATCCGTTAGTGCGCTAGGGGCCGTGGGCTCCATTTTTCTGTTTAGCAAGTTCCCCTTAGAAGAGTTGAAAGAGCCTAGAATTGCATTGACCAATACTTCTGCTACTTCTGTTAATTTACTCAAAGTGATCATGGAGAAATTTCAAGCGGCTCATCCTCAATATGTGACTATGAAGCCCTCCTTGGAACAGATGATGGATCAAGCCGATGCAGCCTTGCTAATTGGGGATGATGCTCTGATGGCAAAGCTGACGAATCCAGGGTATTATGTTTACGATTTAGGGGAATTGTGGTATAAACATACAGGGATGTGGATGACGTTTGCCTTGTGGTGTGTGCGAAAAGATGTAATCGCTACGGAACCGAGTTTATTAGGGAACATCCACTTGGAGTTTCTAAGGGCAAAAAAACAGGGTGCAGAGCAATTGGATGATATCATTCGTCATTCCCAACGCGAATTCGGGGGAAGTTATGAATTCTGGAAAGGGTACTTTTCTGGGCTATGTCATGATTTCCAATCAGAACAGAAGAGAGGGCTGGAATATTATTTTCGCTGTGCAGCCGAGATTGGCTTATTAGCTCGTCCTGTTGAAGTCATTACATGGGGTGCGGGTGCGAGAATAACTTAAGGTGAATGTATGAAATTAGCTGACATTTTTTTTCAACTAAAGAAAGATATGCAGTATATAGAAAAAGAGCTGGCTAAATCCATCTCAACGAAAGACGCCCTACTATACAAGACTTCCAGTCATTTGCTTAAGGCAGGAGGAAAAAGAATCCGTCCTGTTTTTGTCTTGTTGGGAGGGAAATTTGGAACGTACGATCGAGAGAGGTTAAAGCATTTGGCTGTTGCATTGGAGCTCATTCACATGGCGACATTAGTTCATGATGATGTGATTGACGATGCCGCTACGCGCAGAGGCCAGCAAACGGTAAAGTCCAAGTGGGACAATCGCCTTGCTATGTACACGGGAGATTATATTCTTGCAGAGGCTCTTTTGACTGTAACGGAATTAGAAAACCCGAGAGTTCATCAGATTTTGTCTCGTTCCATTAAGCAAATGGTTGAGGGTGAAATTGAACAAATTCGTGATTTTCATGATTGGGATCAAAGCCTACGAAACTATCTGCGACGAATCAAGCGGAAAACAGCTTTGCTTATCGCTGTAAGCTGCCAGCTTGGTGCGATTGTTTGCGGTGCCCCAGAAAAGCATGTTAGGGCCTTATACAACTATGGCTATAACGTGGGGATGGCTTTTCAAATCACCGACGACATTTTAGACTTTGTCGGAGACGAGAAAACCCTAGGAAAGCCAGCAGGCAGTGATTTGCGTCAAGGGAATATTACACTTCCTGCCTTGCATACCTATCAAGATCCCAAGCTTGGTCCTCTATTGAAGTCTTGGATGACGACGGGAGCTAACAACAGCGGTGAGGTTCAAGTTTGGTTGCCAGATGAAAAGATAGAGGATGCTATCCAATTAGTAAGAAAAGCGCAAGGACTTCATTATGCCCAAGCTTTAGCAGATCGCTATATTTCTAGAGCCATGCATTGGCTTGAGGACCTGCCAGAAGGCCAGCCTAAAAAGTCTTTACAAGAAATTGCGAAATTCATCGGGAAAAGACAGTTTTAGTATTTGCATTATGAAGGTCATTTTTGGTAAAATCACATTCGTGAGACTGATTTTGGGGCCTTATCTATTTAAGGCCTAATACATAAGAGGGAATGAGGGAATTTTTTATGGCATTAGAAAGAACTTTTGTAATGGTGAAACCTGATGGTGTTCAACGTAACCTAATCGGTGAAATCGTAACCCGTTTTGAGAAGAAAGGCTTTAAACTCGTAAGCGCGAAATTGATGAGCGTGGGACAAGCTTTAGCAGAAGAGCATTATGGTGAGCATAAAGAGCGCCCTTTCTTCGGCGAATTAGTTGGATTCATCACTTCTAGCCCTGTTTTTGCAATGGTTTGGGAAGGGGACAATGTAATCGCTACAGCCCGCAATATGATGGGTAAAACGAATCCTGCTGATGCTGCTCCTGGTACCATCCGTGGTGATTTCGGAGTGAGCGTAGGTATGAACATCATCCATGGCTCCGATTCTGCTGAGAGTGCACAACGTGAGATCGGTCTTTGGTTTAAAGAAGAAGAGCTTGCTTCTTACGAAAAAACAGTGAATCAGTGGGTTTAATCCCATGTGAACCGCAGAGGTTTTCCTTCTGCGGTTTTTCCTTTTTTTCAAGGAGAAGGATTTTAAACGATCTCTCTCGAATAGTTATCTCATATACGACAGAGACAAGCAGGGTGAGAGATAAGCAGATGGAAGACCGTGATTTTGCACAATTCATTGCAAGCGTAAAGAAGAAGACAGGTATTGACCTAGCTTTATATAAGGAAGCACAGATGAAGAGACGCCTTACCTCATTAAGACAGAAACGAGGCTTTGCTAATTTTGTTTCCTATTTTGAAGGCATGAATCAAGATAAAGAGCTGTATTATGAATTTCTTGATCGGATGACGATTAATGTATCCGAATTTTTTCGTAATGCAGGACGTTGGGAAGTCCTTAGTCAAAAGATCCTGCCGCGTTTATTGAAAGAAAAATCAAGACTAAAGTGCTGGAGTGCTGCCTGCTCCACAGGAGAAGAGCCTTATACGCTAGCGTTGATCTTATCCCGCTTGATGTCGTTGCGAGACATTAATATCCTGGCAACAGATATCGACGAAGGAGCGATTGCGAAGGCGAAGTTAGGGGTTTATGCGGAGAGATCTCTTCATGAATGCCCTAGGGAGCTGGTGAAGCGATATTTTTTCCAAGAAGGAACACATTATCGCCTTTCAGACGAGATTAAGAATACCATCCAATTTAAACAACACAATCTGCTGGCGGATCCTTTCGATTCTCAATATGACCTCATCATTTGCCGAAACGTGATGATCTATTTTACGGAGGAAGCTAAGCATGAATTATATAAAAAGTTTAGTCAAGCTCTACGACCTGGAGGTGTCCTGTTCGTTGGTAGCACGGAGCAGATATTTCAGCCGCAACAATATAAGTTAGAGGCAGAGGATACATTCTTTTATCGTAAAGTTTTATAAAGGGGTAATCGGTGATGTTTAATTTCTTATTCGCACTACTAGCTACCTATGTCTGTTATAAACGAGGATTGGCTTATATGTTGGAGTCAAGAATTCTAGCCAGCAGGAAAGCAGAAAGACGCAGCTACGTTATGTTTTTGCTGGCTGGCGTCTTTTTGGGTGACTTCATTGGCTTAACAGCTGCATTCCACTATTTGCCGAACATGCCTCTACTGCAGGCTACTGTGGGAACACTCTGCTCGATTCTCTGTGGGGAGGCTTTTTTCTACTACAACAAACGAGCAGTTCAAAAGATTCCGACGGTTCAGGAAAGAAAAAACTACTAAGGTTGTTGTTGGTAAACACTATGAATACTTACCTTTCCTATGCCTCAAACTAGGGATAGATGGTTAAGCTTCTGATTGCTTGATAAAAGGGGTTTTCTCCTGGTCCCATTAGGGACTTTTTCGTATTAAACACTATCATTTTTTATGTAGCTATAATATAATAGCACATAAAACAATATGACACTTAAAAGTGCTAAAGGGTGGAGGAGTTCAGATGAGATATTTGACAGCCGGAGAATCGCATGGTCCTCAACTAACGGCGATTATTGAAGGAGTGCCTAGCAATGTTCCTATTTCAGCGGAGAAGATTAATGAACAGTTGCTTCGTCGCCAAAAAGGACATGGTCGAGGACGTCGGATGCAAATCGAACAGGACCAAGTGAAAATCGTAGCCGGAGTAAGACATGGTTTGACTACCGGTGCTCCGATCTGTTTAGTGGTAGAGAATAAGGATTGGACACATTGGCAGCACATCATGGGTCCAGATCCGGTAGAAGATGATGAAGAGGTTAAGCGTCAGGTTACTCGCCCACGTCCTGGTCATGCGGATCTGAATGGGGCTCTAAAATATAATCAAAAAGATATGAGAAACATCTTGGAACGATCAAGCGCAAGAGAAACTGCTGTTCGTGTAGCTGTAGGTGCCGTAGCTCGCCAATTATTAGAACAGTTCGACATTAAAGTGGGTGGACATGTTAAACGAATTGGCTCTATTGAAGCGAAAGAGGTGGAAGTATCGTTAGATGAGCTGATTCGGATTACAGAAGAGTCACCGGTTCGTTGCCTTGATGAAGAAGCCGGCAAGCAGATGATGGCACTGATCGATCAAGCTAAACAGGATGGCGACTCCTTAGGGGGGATCGTCGAGGTCATCGTGGAGGGTGTCCCGATCGGTCTTGGCAGTCATGTTCAATGGGATCGGAAGCTAGATGGCAAGCTCGCTCAAGCGGTAATGAGCATTCAAGCGTTTAAAGGTGTTGAAATCGGGATCGGTTTTGAAGCGGCTACCCGTCCAGGTTCTCAGGTCCACGATGAGATCGTTTGGAGTGAAGAAAAAGGATTTTCTAGAAGCAGCAATCGTGCAGGCGGACTAGAGGGTGGAATGACCACCGGCATGCCGATTGTCGTTCGAGGCGTTATGAAGCCTATTCCTACACTTTACAAGCCTCTGATGAGTGTTGACCTGGAAACGAAGGAGCCTTTTGCAGCGACAATTGAACGTTCTGATAGCTGTGCGGTTCCTGCTGCGTCCGTAGTAGCAGAAGCGGTTGTAGCTTTTGAAGTGGCAAAGGCCTTGTGTGAGACCTTCCATAGCGATAACCTGAACCAGATGAAAGCTAGCGTGCAGCAGTTTAAACAATACTTGGAGACCATTTAGTTATGAAAAGATTAAAAGTTGAGCTAGGGGAGAGGAGTTATCCTATTGTCATTGGAAGAGATCTTTTGGATCGCCTTCCTGAAGAACTTATGGCCCGAGGGATTACTCCGAAAAATAAACTGTTTATCATCACAGATCACCAAGTAGGGCCGATATACCTCGAGCGAATGGAGTCCATTCTCCAGGCCGCAGATTACCAAACGGGGGCTAATGTGATCTCCGCGGGGGAACAATCCAAATCGTTGCATGTTCTTGAAGAGATCACAGGAAGTGCACTGCAAGCAGGGCTTGATCGCAAATCGGTCTTTATTGCATTAGGTGGTGGCGTTGTAGGGGACTTGGCTGGTTTCTGTGCGGCTACCTATATGCGAGGAGTCCCTTTTGTACAAGTTCCTACGACCCTGTTGGCTCATGACAGCAGTGTAGGCGGGAAAGTTGCGGTTAACCATCCACTAGGTAAAAATATCATTGGAGCTTTTCACCAGCCAAGCTTAGTGTTATATGACACGGAGACTCTAAAAACACTTCCACCGCGAGAAATCTATGCTGGTTTTGCGGAAGTGCTTAAGCATGGATTGATTTGGAGTGAGTCCTTCACTCAATGGCTGGAAGAGCATGCGGAGGAGCTTCTTGCTCTTCAATCACCTTTTATCGATGAGGCGATCTACCAAGGCTGCTTGATTAAATCTCAAGTGGTTTCTGAAGACGAAACCGAGCAAGGAAAACGAGCGATACTTAATTTAGGCCATACGTTCGGCCATGCTCTTGAGTCTCTCTCTCAGTATGGGGGGCTGATCCATGGAGAAGCTGTTGCGTTAGGTATGGTTGCGGCAGCATTGCTAGCCGAACGCATTGGAGTTTGTCCTGAATCCGAGCAGGTGGCTAATAGAACCATAGCGTTATTGAAGAAATTCCATCTGCCTGTACGTATGGATGATCAGTTTACACCTGAGCAAGTGTTAGAAGCCATGAGACATGATAAAAAGGGCAGTGGAGGAAAATTAGTTTTCGTCCTTCCAACACGAGTGGGTGCTGTTGATATCTTCCATGATGTGAAGGAAACGGATGTATTAGAAGTATTAAAAATGTCAAAAGAGGTGTCATAAGAATGGGAGTAAGGGGGATACGCGGAGCGATCACCGTTAAAGAAGATACATCAACTGAGATACTAGAAGCTACGGAAGAATTAGTGCATGAAATCATAGGTCAGAATCAGATCTTGCCTGACCATGTTGCCGCCATATTTATCACCGTTACCACGGACTTAGTTTCTGATTTTCCGGCGAAAGCTATCAGAAAAATCGGTGGATGGGAGCTCGTTCCGTTAATGTGTTCAACAGAAATTCCGGTACTAGAAAGCTTGTCGAAGTGTATTCGGGTGATGATGCTGGTCAATACGGACCTGAATCCAGACGAAGTGAATCATGTATTCTTAAGGGAAGCCAAGAAGCTTCGCCCAGATCTTGCCGACATTAATGCATTGACTTCAAACTAGCATTATAATAAACTAAAAATTAAGTTAGAGTTGAGAAGCTGAGCCTGAGTTTGAGAAGTGAGTTGAGTTGAGGAAGCAGAGCCTGAGTTGTTCATAGAGGAGGTCGAGGTATGGCCTTTGTCTATTTACTATGTACATTCAGCCCAGGGTTCCCCTGGGCTTTTTATGTTCTATAAGTCTATAACGAGACTCTGAATGGATGCTCTCCCCTCGCCGCTTCTCTTCTTTTATCATGAAAGGAGAGGTGCACCACCATGTATTATCCCCCCGTCGAAAAAGCAGTAGAGCTTGCTGCTCAATATAATTTGATTCCCATTAGAATGACCTTTATGGCTGATCAGGAAACACCGATCAGTATTTTTCAAAGATTGCGCTGCGATGGTTCGTTCCTTCTAGAGAGTGTAGAAGGTGGCACGCGTTGGGCGAGATATTCTTTTATTGGCTTGAATCCGCTCATGACCCTTCAAGCGAAGAAAGGAAAAGTAACGATTCACTACCGAAATGCGCCTTCAGTTGAATCCTTTGAGCACCCTATTGAGCGGTTGCGCCAGGAGCTTCAGTCGTTTCGCAGCCCCGATGAGCTGGATTTTCCCCGATTTTCCGGAGGGGCCGTTGGATATTTTGGCTATGACATTCTACGCTACTATGAGGAGCTTCCTGAAGCAAAACAAAACGACCTAAACATGGATGATGTCAAGTTCATGTTTGCCGACGAAGTCATTGTATTCGACCACTTGAAGCAAGAAATCCAAGTTATCGGCCATATTATGGTGGAACCAGGAGACGGTCGATCTGACATAGAGGCCAAATATCAAGCTTGTTGTCAGAGAATTAAGGCATTAGCGAGAAAAACGCGAAGCCGCGAACAGATGCCCAGCGAATTATATGTCGTACCCCATGAGTATGAACCAATTGAGGTACAATCCAATCTAACGCAACCCGAATTCATCAAAATGGTAGAAGCGGCGAAGGAATATATCGCTTCAGGAGATATTTTTCAAGTGGTTCTCTCCCAGCGCTTCTCGGTTGAGGATTCGCCTGATCCGTTCCATGTGTATCGCGTGCTGCGTTCCTTGAACCCATCTCCCTACATGTATTTCCTCCAGTTTGCGGAGGATGAGATCCTCGTAGGAACATCTCCAGAGCTCTTAGTGAGAGTCGAAGATGGCAAGGTAGAGAACCGACCGATTGCAGGCACCCGCCGAAGAGGACGGACAGCGGAGGAAGACGAATATCTAAAAGCGGACCTACTAGCTGACGAGAAGGAAAGAGCGGAGCATCATATGCTCATCGACCTAGGGCGCAATGATGTCGGCAGAGTTTCTTCCTATGGATCTGTTCAGGTAGAACAGTTCATGGAAATTGAGATGTACTCACATGTCATGCATATTGTGTCTCATGTGACAGGCAGACTTCAGGAAAACAGGGATGCCTTCGACGCGTTAGCTTCCTGTTTCCCAGCAGGGACGGTATCAGGGGCACCGAAGCTTAGGGCTATGGAAATCATTGCGGAACTGGAGCCTCACGCAAGGAATGCCTATGCGGGCGCGATCGGATACTTTAGCTTCTCTGGGAATATGGATTCCTGTATTACGATCCGCACCATTGTATTTAAAAATGGGAAAGCCTATATTCAGGCCGGTGCAGGCATTGTAGCGGATTCGGTACCAGAAAAGGAATTTGAAGAAACGGAAAATAAAGCTGGAGCCTTAGTAAGAGCCATTCAAATGGCCAAGCAGATTCAGAGATTAGAGGAGGATGACGAGTATGTTTCAACCCCTACTAAATAAGGTAGTTGACTTGAAGCATTTGAGCCGAGAAGAGTCTAGAGAAGCGATGAGTTTAATTATGTCTGGTGAAGTGCCTGCTTCGCAGCTAGCGAGCTTTTTAACGGCGATGAAAATAAAAGGTGAAACGGTAGAGGAAATTACAGGTTTCGCTTTGACTATGAGAGAAAAATCATTAAAGGTACAGGTGCCTAACCACAACCTAATTGATACCTGCGGTACTGGCGGCGATGGAGGAAGGACCTTTAATATTTCTACAGCTTCCGCCTTTGTGGCAGCAGCAGGCGGAGCAAGGGTAGCGAAGCACGGCAATCGTGCCGTATCGAGCAAGAGCGGAAGCGCAGATGTGTTGGAGCAGCTCGATATCTCTATCCAATTAGGTGAGGCAGAAGCGAAGACTTGCTTAGAGATGACAAACCTGTGCTTCATGTTTGCCCCTTTTTACCATCAAGCGATGAAGCATGCAGTAGCCACTCGCAAAGAGATCGGCTTTCGCACCGTCTTTAACCTATTGGGTCCTTTGACGAATCCGGCCCAAGCAGACCGTCAGCTCATGGGAATCTATGATGCTAGTCTAGCAGAAAAGGTGGCGCAGGTGCTTCGTGAGCTCGGGCTGGTAAAAGCCCTGATCGTCGCAGGCGAAGATGGTCTAGATGAAATTAGTATTTCGGCACCTACTAAAGTAGTGGAACTAAACGAGGGAGACATCAAGTCTTATACCCTTACTCCGGAGGAGTTGGGCTTGAGCCGCTACCCAATTAGTCAAATTTCCGGAGGAAATGCAACAGAAAATGCAGTGGTTATTCAACGTATCTTCTCAGGGCAAAAAGGAGCCGACCGAGATATTGTGTTAGCAAATAGCGCGGCATCCTTGTATTTGGCAGATCGCGTTTCCTCCTTGCAAGAAGGGGTAAAGGCGGCTAGGGAGATTATCGATCAGGGTCTAGCAATAGAAAAACTACAACAAGTAGCTAAGGTAACTAGGGGGATGTCCCATGTTGGATAAAATTGTGGCAACGAAGCTTATAGAAATTGAACAGCTTAAGCAGGAGTGGAACCAAGACGAGATGGAGCGGCAGATTGCTGAACTGCCTCCAACCAGGTCTTTTATCAACCGATTGGTACAAAGCCAGCGTTCCATTAGCGTCATCGCGGAGGTTAAAAAAGCTTCCCCTTCTAAAGGGTTGATTCGACAGGATTTTGATCCTCTTGCAATTGCTAAGGCGTATGACTTGGCAGGCGTCGATGCGATGTCTGTACTCACAGATGTAGACTATTTTCAGGGGAGTAATACGTATCTAACGGAGATTCGCAAGCAAACCAATACACCTATTATTCGAAAAGATTTTATCATTGACCCCTTACAAGTTTACGAAGCCAGAAGAATTGGTGCAGATTGTATATTATTGATTGCTGCGATCCTAAGCTCTCAACAATTAGAAGAACTGTCCTCCCTAGCCGATAGACTAGGGTTGGACGTCTTAATTGAAATCCATAACAAAGAAGAACTGGAGCTTGTACTAGCTTCTACGCAGCCTCGTTTGATTGGGATTAATAACCGTAATTTGAAGACCTTCGAAACCTCACTTCAAACGACGGAGGAGCTTCTACCGTTTATCCCGAATTCTCTTCCTGTGGTAAGCGAAAGCGGCATTCATTCTGCAGATGATATTCGTTATTTGCGTGAGCTGGGCAGGGTCAGGGCTGTATTAGTAGGCGAGCATTTTATGCGCAAGCCTGATATTGCAGCAGCTGTAGAGGAGTTAGTGGGATCATGAGAGCTGCCCCGTTAGTCAAATGCTGTGGATTTAAAGATGCAGAAGGACTGTCGCAGTTGAATGCTTTAGGCGTAGACTTTGTGGGGTTCATATTGGCTCCGAGTAAACGAAATGTGAACCCAGCGGATCTGCCAGGACTGTTTCAAGCTGTACCTGCGGGAATGAAGAAGGTTGGCGTATTTGTAAACCCGAGCCTAAGTGAGCTAGCTGACGTGATGAAGATCGCCGCGTTCGATCTGATTCAGCTGCACGGACAAGAAAGTCCAGACTTTTGCAGACAATTGAAGCAAGAGTTTTCGGTAGATATCATCAAGGCTGTACACATCGGGGACGGTCAGGGACAAGTCCCGCCGGATGAATACGGAAAATGGATTGATTATCTTTTATTGGATACCTTAGACCCGCAAGCGGCCGGTGGGACGGGCAAAACGTTCCGCTGGGACGTGATCCCTATGTTTGAGCAGTGGTGCAAGGTGCACGGAGTGAAGCTATTAGTTGCCGGCGGCATTACCCCGGAAAATGCGTTGCAGCTTATATCGGAGTGGCCTCTTGCAGGTATTGATGTAGCTAGCGGAATTGAAACCGATGGACGGAAGGATCGTTTGAAAATAGAGAAGTTGGTAGAAAGGGTGAAGGGGAATGGCAGGAGTACCTAACGAGCACGGCCGTTTTGGAGAGTTTGGTGGAAAGTATGTACCGGAAACCTTAATGAACGCGCTAGAAGAGCTCGAGAGAGAATATCAGTTGGCTAAAGAAGACGCAGAATTCCAAGAAGAATTGAACTATCATCTTACTTACTTTTCAGGTCGAGCTACACCATTGTATTTTGCCGACCGTCTAACGGCACACCTCGGTGGTGCCAAGATCTATCTTAAGCGTGAAGATTTAAACCATACAGGGGCCCATAAACTCAATAATGCCTTGGCACAGGGACTATTGGCGAAGCGCATGGGAAAAAACAAAATTGTAGCGGAAACCGGCGCTGGACAGCATGGAGTGGCTTCAGCAACCGTTGCAGCCAAGCTTGGATTGCAGTGCAAGGTATTCATGGGAGAAGAAGACATTCGCAGACAGCAGCTCAATGTTTTTAGAATGCAACTGTTGGGCGCAGAAGTGATTCCGGTGAGCTCAGGCACAAAGACCTTAAAGGATGCCACCAACGAAGCCATCCGCTATTGGGTGACTAATGTGGAGGATACCTTCTATTTGATAGGTTCAGTTGTGGGGCCGCATCCGTATCCGATGATCGTCCGAGATTTCCAAAGGGTGATCGGAGATGAAACCAAGGAACAGATCTTAGAGCTGGAAGGCAGACTTCCGGATACCATTGTTGCTTGCGTGGGTGGCGGAAGCAACGCGATGGGAATTTTCTATCCTTTTGTCGCGGATCCTTCGGTACGTTTAATCGGGGTGGAGGCAGCTGGACATGGTGTGGATACGGATAAGCATGCCGCCACCTTTGCGAAAGGGACCAAGGGAGTAATCCATGGCTCGTTGACTTATCTTCTACAGGACGAATGGGGACAGATTCAAGAGCCTCACTCTATTTCCGCTGGTCTTGATTACCCAGGCGTTGGGCCAGAGCACGCTTACTTGAAGGAAGTTGGGCGTGCGGCTTATCATCCGATTACGGATCAAGAAGCTCTGGAGGCGCTGCAGCTGCTTTGTAAGACAGAAGGGATTATTCCTGCCCTAGAATCTTCTCATGCGATAGCAGAGGCAATGAAGCTGGCTCCACAGCTTCCAGCGGATCATCTTTTGGTGGTTTGCTTATCGGGCAGAGGAGACAAAGACGTAGAAGCGATACAGCACCATCTGAAGGGGGAAGTCTAATGCAGAACTATACCATTGCGGAAAAGTTTGCCCAACGAAAGGGTCCCTTGTTCATTCCCTTTATTACGGCTGGAGATCCGAGTCCTGAGGCAACGGTTGCGATTGCTTTAGCCTTAGAAGAAGCAGGAGCGGATATATTAGAGCTAGGCGTCCCTTATTCAGATCCCCTGGCAGATGGTCCGACGATTCAGCGTGCATCCGCACGTGCGCTTCGTCACAAGGTCTCCATTCAAGATTGCTTGAGCATGGCGCAGCAGATGCGTCAGCAAGGGTTATCTATCCCAATCATTTTATTTACGTACTTTAATCCCGTCCTGCAGTACGGATTTACTCGCTTGTTTGAACAAATGAAGGAAGTGGGAGCAAACGGTATTTTAATTCCTGATTTGCCAGTGGAAGAAAGCGGTGAGGTGCGACGAGTGTCTCAGCAATTTGGCTTGCCTTTGATTTCATTAGTGGCGCCTACTTCCCAGCAGCGTATCCAAAGGATTGCAGAACAAGCAGAAGGATTCGTCTATTGTGTATCCTCGCTAGGGGTGACAGGCGCTAGAAGTGAGCTTGCCGCAGGAATAGATTCGTTTCTTCAGGAAGTAAGAAAGCATGCGAATGTCCCTGTGGCCGTAGGCTTCGGGATCTCAAGGCCAGAGCAAATGGCTCAATTAGCTCCCCATTGCGATGGACTCATTGTGGGGAGTGCGCTTGTTCAAGTGATAGAAGAAGCAGGTGAATTGCTTTTGGACGAGGATAAGCGAGCCCAAGGACTGGAAATGATAAAAATGTTTGTACAAAACCTAAAATCTGGAGTAAGATAGAAAAAAATTTACTCTAGGAGTGAGAGACATGAATCCTAAAAAGCAAATTGTAGACTTACCGGTCTATCAACCAGGGAAGCCGATAGATGAAGTGAAGCGCGAGCTCGGACTAGAGAAGATTGTGAAGCTAGCCTCCAATGAAAATCCATTCGGCTGCTCTCCATTAGTTAAACCAGCCGTCCAATCTGTACTCGATGAGCTTGCGATCTATCCAGATGGCGGGAGCATGGCGTTGCGCGAGGAAATGGCTTCTTTCTTAGGGGTGCCCGGTTCTCAGCTAGTCTTTGGCAACGGATCAGATGAGCTCGTCATGCTGACGTCCCGAGCTTATCTTGAAACAGGAACGAATACGGTTATGGCTACTCCTACCTTCCCGGTCTACAAGACCACGGCAACCATTGAAGGTGCAGAAGTGATTGAAGTGCCGCTTAAAGATGGCGTACATGATTTAGAAGCGATGCTAGGCAGCATCACAGAGCAAACCCGAGTGGTATGGGTTTGTAACCCGAATAACCCGTCTGGGACGATGAACGATCAAGAGCAAATCCTGGCGTTTCTAGAGCGGGTCCCAAGCTCTGTACTTGTTGTACTGGATGAAGCCTATTATGAGTATGTGACGGATTCTTCTTACCCAGAGTCGATTTCTCTGCTTAAGACATTTCCTAATGTATTGATCCTAAGAACCTTCTCCAAAATCTATGGGTTAGCAGGACTTCGCATTGGCTATGGTATTGCTTCCGAAGAGATTGTGGATAAGATTAATCGCGTTCGTGAGCCTTTTAACACAAGCAGCATCGCTCAGAAGGCAGCCATTGTCGCCCTAAAGGACCAAGAATTCGTGAAATCCTGCCGTGAGGCGAACGAGGTGGGAAGAAACCAACTTTATGCCGGGTTCGAAGAAATGGGACTTTCCTATTATCCATCCCAAGGAAACTTCGTACTAGTCGATACAGGACGTAATGGAAATGACGTATTCCAAGCCCTTCTTCGCAAAGGCTACATTGTTCGATCAGGGGTGGCGTTAGGCTTTCCTTCTTCAATACGCGTAACCGTTGGAAGCCAGGAACAGAACGAAGGTTTCCTTACTGCCCTTCGTGAGGTGTTATAAGTGAAAAAAGTAGCGGTACTAGGCGTGGGACTCATTGGTGGGTCCCTAGCGCTTTCTTTAAAGAATGAGAATATTGAAATAATCGGCTTTGATGTGGATGCGCAAAATCTGCAAAAAGCAATCGACTTAGGTGTAATTGATCATGCTACGGACCATTTAGCTGGTGCGGTGCAGGATGCGGACGTAATCTTTTTATGTTCACCGGTAGGGAAGCTCTTCGAATTGCTTTCTTTCCTGCGCTATACCCCGCTTAAAGAAGGGGCAATTATCTCCGATACCGGCAGCACAAAATCGTCCATAATGGAATGGACAAAAGGGTTTCAACAGCGCAAGGTTCATTTTATAGGCGGACATCCGATGGCAGGATCGCACAAGTCTGGGGTGGAAGCGGCGCATGACCGCTTGTTTGAGAATGCCTACTATGTACTCACTCCTGATGCTACGGTTCCTGAATCCGCCGTTTCTGCTTTAAAGGAGCTCTTGCAGCCTACGAAAGCCAATATTGTGGTTCTGGATCCGGAAGAGCATGACCAAATTGTAGGGGCCATCAGTCACTTTCCGCATATCATTGCAGCTGCTCTGGTTAACCAGGTCGGGCGTTACAGTGAGAACACGCCGTGGTACAACCGCTTAGCAGCAGGTGGTTTTCGGGATATTACGCGGATTGCCTCCAGCAACCCTCATATGTGGCGAGACATCTTATTACACAACCGCAAGGTGATGCTTTCCTTAGCTGAGGATTGGAGAGGCGTTTTGGATGAGATCATTGGTTTTGTGAAAGAAAACGATGGTCAAGCTATTGAAGACTTTTTCCGGGATGCCCGTGACTTCCGCGACCAATTGCCAGAACGAACCAAAGGAGCGATCACCCCGCTCTATGATCTTTATGTGGATGTACCGGATAATCCAGGAGTCATTGGAAAAATCACCACCTTGCTAGGTGTAAAGGATATTAGTATTACAAATATACGTATATTGGAAATTAGGGAGGACATTATGGGGGTTCTCTTAATCACCTTCCGTAATGATGATGATCTGGAGAAAGCCCGTGAAGAACTCACCAAGGAAGGGTATCGGGTATATTCACGGGAATAGGAGGAAGAGGGATATGTTAACAACGAAAAACGCGAAAAAGATTGTCGGCGAGATCACTGTTCCAGGAGATAAGTCCATCTCCCATCGCGCCGTGATGTTTAGCTCCATGGCCAAAGGGAAGGCTCGCATCTATGGATTCCTTCCTGGAGCCGATTGTCTAAGCACCATTAGCTGCTTTAAAAAAATGGGGGTGTCCATAGAGCAACAAGGAGACCAGGTTGTAGTTGACAGTCAAGGATTAGACGCACTAGTCGAGCCGCATGAGGTTTTAGATGTGGGCAACTCCGGAACGACGATCCGCTTAATGTCCGGTATCTTGGCTGGACGTCCCTTTCATTCTACCCTAGTAGGAGACGAGTCGATTGCACGACGTCCGATGAAGCGTGTAGTCAATCCCTTAAAGCAAATGGGGGCAAGAATTGACGGCCGCTCCGGTGGAGAATTTACGCCGCTTTCGCTTCGCGGAGGCGAGCTAAAGGGCATTGAGTTTCACTCCCCAGTGGCAAGTGCACAGGTCAAATCTGCTATCATCCTCGCGGGTTTACAGGCTGAAGGAGTAACGACGGTGTACGAGCCTCACCTTTCCCGTGACCATACCGAGCGCATGCTATCTTCTTTTGGCATCGAACTGGAATCCTTCGAAGGGGGAGTCTCGATCCGTGGTGGACAAACCATGGTGCAGCAAGAAGAGATCCATGTACCAGGCGATATCTCGTCGGCCGCCTTTATGCTGGCTGCTGCTGCCATTCTACCAGGAAGTGAACTCACGATTCGAGGAGTTGGCGTGAACCCGACTAGAACGGGAATCATTGACGTCCTACTTGAGATGGGTTCTGACCTAAAAGTGGAGAATGAGCGCATCCAAAATGGCGAGCCTGTGGCTGACTTAACGATCCGCTATGCTCCGCTTCGTGGAATCGAAATCGGTGGCGCAATTATCCCTAGGTTGATCGATGAAATCCCGATTATTTCCGTCATCGCATCGCAAGCAGCAGGAACAACCGTGATTCGCGACGCGGAAGAGCTGAAGGTGAAAGAAACGAACCGCATCGACGTAATGGTCGAGGAATTGCGCAAGATGGGAGCACAGGTGGAAGGGACTGAGGATGGTATGATTATCCACGGAGGTGCGTCCTTAGTGGGTGCCCATTGTCACAGTCATGGAGATCACCGCATTGGCATGTCTATGGCCATTGCCGGATTGGTGGCTGAAGGACAAACTACCGTCGAAGAAGCGGAAGCCATCAATGTGTCTTTCCCGGGGTTTGAGGAGACTTTATCGAAGATTGTTGAAGGTTAAAAGAAAAGCCGGATTCTCCTTTGTTGAAAGGGGATCCGGTTTTTTTACTTGCAGGACTGCATTTTAATCACGAAATCGAGCGTTTCGTGCCCTGATTCTGGGGTTACGCCCAAATGAGGTACCGCCTGGCTCAAGTCCTCACTTTCGTTTTCCTATGAACCCACCCCTCGACCTGCTTAAACTTCAACAACCGGCAACTCCAAAGTGACCTTCGTCCCCTTACCCAACGTGCTCTCGAGCATGATTGTGCCTCCATGCTTTTCTGCTATCCATTTTGCCATGGAGAGCCCAAGTCCAGTACCAGGAAACTGACGAACATTGCCGCCCCGGTAAAAGCGGTCAAATACCTTATGGAGGTCATCCGGGGATACGCCCACTCCCGTATCCTCGATGATCGCTTGCAAACGGTTGGGTGTATGCTCAAACCGAAGCTTTACGTATCCTGACACTGTATACTTAAAGGCATTTTCCAGTAGGATCAGGAAAATTTGCTTCAAAAAGTCTTTGTTACCTTTAATGGAGACATTCTCGATAACAGAATCCCCTTCATATAAGAAGTCCACTCCAGGCTTTACCAACGGATCTACTTGCCCAATCCATTCGTCTATCCATGGACCTAATTGGATCTCCTCGAGTTGCATATGGTAGCCTGCATCGGCCCTCGCCAGTGTAAGAAGATCATGCACCATGCGCGAGACTCGTTCAATTTCTTCTACCATATCCTCCATGGCTTCCATCGAGAAAATGCCTTTTTCCAAGTAGAGTTTTCGTAGAAAGTCCATATTCCCACGGATGGAGGTTAAGGGAGTCCGCAGCTCATGACTGGCATCTGCGACAAACCGTCGCTGGGTCTCATAAGACTCTTCTAGTTCTTTGTACATCTTTTCGATTTTCTCCATCATCGAATTAATTTGTCGTGAGAGCCGACCGATTTCATCCGGTGGGCCCGTGTAGGAGATTCTTCTCTCTAACGCGCCTTCCCTTTCAATTTCTGCAGTTGTATCCGTGATTCGCTGAATAGGGAAGAGAGCTTTTCGGGCAAGGATCCATCCGATAAGGGCAGACAGCGTTACGGTTGTTATGGCACCTATGGCCAATAGCCAGCGTAAATTTGTAAGGGAACGGTGAAACCCATATAAGGATTCCGCGACTTGCAATACTCCAACAAACTGCTTCCCAGAGATGAGGGGCAAATAATAGATGCGGATTTGTGTCCCTCCTACATTTTTCGTTTCATAGAACGGACTCCCCTTGACAATATGAGATAAGGCCTCATAAGAGATCGGAAGAGATTGTTCTCCTAGAGACTCTGAACGTGATAGAATTTCCCCGTTCGGATTGACAATTTGCAAATAAAGCTCGGGTGCTGAAAACACATCGATATCCGGAAGGACAAGCTTCCGGATGGGGAGAGGGAAGATATCGACAATTTCGATGGATTGGTGAATTTCTCTACCACGGTCCCGAAGATGGTTGTCAATTTGATTCATTTCCCGATGACTAAAGAAAAGGTATAAATAGGTGCAAAATAACGTGATAACCACGAGAAACACCACGCTGTACCACAAAGTCAGCTTTAGGCGAATGGGCATCTAGGTATCCTCCCTAAGAATGTAACCAAGGCCACGCACGGTGTGGATCAGTCGCGGTTCTCCTTTTTCCTCTAGCTTGGCACGCAGAGTAGCTACATACACTTCAATGACATTGGATTCTCCTTCATAATGATGGCCCCAAATCTGATGGAGGATCTGATCTTTTGATAACACAATCTGGGGATGATCCATAAACATTTCTAGGAGGTCGAATTCTTTTCCTCGTAAGTCGACTTTTCGCCCGTTGCGAAAACAGGTTCGGCTTTGACGATGGAGTTCTATTCCCATTACATGCAGTTGACTCCCCGTTTCTCTGCTAGGTTGGTTTCTTCGTAACTGTGCACGTATTCTAGCCAGTAGCTCGGTTAAAGCGAAGGGCTTTACGACGTAGTCATCTGCCCCCAGGTCTAACCCCTTCACTCGTTCTTCCACTTCGTCTTTTGCGGTCAGCATGATAATGGGGGTGGGGCTTGTGTTACGGATTTCCTGACATACCTCCCAGCCGCTTAACCCAGGGAGCATGATATCTAAAATGATGAGGTCAAATGAGTGTTGCATACAAGCCATAAGGGCATCCTCACCGCTCAAGACAACGTGAACGGCATAGCCCTCATATTCTAATGCGCGTTTTAGCATCGTACCTATTTTATGATCATCATCAACCACCAAGATCTGTTCTTTTTTCATGTGCATTCACCGCCTTATGGAAAGGAAGCCTCGGGTCACGAACGACCTGAGGCTTATCTAATTAATTACTATTATAATTTTTTTCTCCAATGATGACAGTCACACTTTTAAACTCTCCATTGCGCATGATCAGCAAGGTGTGGCTGGAGCCTGCCTTGGTGTCTGCAATGGCTTTAACAAATTGGTCGCTGCTCGTCATTTTTTGTTTATCGAGCTCAATTACGATATCTCCTTGTTTGAGACCCGCTTTTTCTGCCGGACTTCCTGTAGCGACGTATCCTATCACGACACCCTCTTTCATGTCCACATCAAAATATTTGGCCAGTTCGGGAGTCAAGTCCTGGATAGAAACGCCTAACCAAGGGCGCGACACTTTTCCTTTATGGATCAAGTCTTCAAGGACTTCCTGGACGGTGTTGATAGGAATGGCAAATCCGATGCCTTGCGCTTCGGCATTGATTGCCGTGTTAATGCCGATCACTTCTCCGTCCAGGTTAAGAAGCGGACCTCCGCTGTTTCCGGGATTAATAGAGGCGTCTGTTTGTAGAAGATTTTTAAATTTTGCTTGACCGATGTTCAGCGGTCTTTGCTTGGCACTTAAAACTCCTACCGTTACGCTATGATCAAGCCCATAAGGATTTCCGATCGCGACAGTCCATTCGCCTACCCGGATTTGATCAGAATCTCCCATCTTGAGAACGGGGAGGTTTTGATCAGGGTCGATCTTTAGGACAGCCAAATCGAGCTCTGGATCTTGCCCGATAATCTTGGCTACATATTTTTTTTCCGCGCCGACAATATTCACTCGGATGGTCTGCGCCCCTTCCACCACGTGGTGGTTAGTCAAGATATAACCATCTTTACTGATAATGAAACCCGAACCCAGTCCTTCTCTGCGCTGCTCCGGTTGGCTAAGCGGATAGTCTCCTCCGAAAAACTGCCGAAAGAACAAATCTCGTTCGGATAGAGACGTTTTTTGGGAAGATTCGGTTTCAATTTTGACAACCGCAGGCCCGACCTCTTCTACCATTTTGGCTATGACATTTGGATTATTGGATTCAAGAAAGGCAGCTTGCTGCACGGCAGAAACGGGGGTGGATACACTAGACTGGCTTGGAATGGTTTCGGTTTGATCCTTGAAATAGGAGGCGTTCTCCACCCCTAACCAGAAGCTTCCTGTTAATAAGGTCCCTGCCAGAAATGAGAGTAGGGCTGTTTTGATTGGCTTATTCGACATGGTTAATCCCTCCTGTTTTTCTTTACTATCTATCTTTATTAAATCCCTTCAACCTTAAACCAAGCTGAAAAAAAGATGACAATTTCCGTGTTAATGACCTAGGCTTGTCATCTTTTTCCTATTTTCTTCATATCTTTTAGCAAAGTGTGGACACGGACAAAGGAGGAAAGGGAATTTTGAATCGATACCTTGGATATTTATTTTTTTCCACAGGACTACTTTCTGCAATGGTTCTGGTCAAGCTCTGGGTTATTCCCTTTACCTTATGGCGGCTTTTCCCGCAAACCGATCTTGTATCCAGGCTGTATGAAGTGATGATCATGGCGTTTGGAGGGGTCACGTTTCTCCTGTTCATTGTATTGGGGTACTTAGGTAAGCATGTGTTTCATATAGATGTATCGAAACATTTACTTCTTCACTTTATTATCCAGCTCCCTTTTGCTCTCCATGCTTTCTTGCAAGAAGTGTCAGATGCCCGTCCTCTGCTTGGGGTGGCGCGAGTGTTTGCGGAAGGGTGGTGCGGTCTCATGGCAGAGCCGACAAGGCTGCTGTTTATGGTTTACCCTTGGACAGATATTTTTGCGATCATTGCAAGCTTTGTTTTTTTAAGCATCGGGCGAAAAATCGAAATTGTAGACGAGGATACTCGATGGATAGAGCAGCGAAAAAAGATGAGGGTGGGACGTGTATGAAAACATTAATTCGCGGGGCCACGCTGATTTATGCCGGAGGTCCAAAAGTTGAGGACGTTTTGATTCATAGTGGTAAAATTCAAGAGATTAGAAGCGGCATTCGTCCGATGGGGGGAGAACGCCAAATTGATGGTTCATCCCAATATGTTCTCCCAGGGTTTATTTCTGAAGAGGGGACTTTAGCTCAAGGGGTAACGACCAAGATAAAAAAAATCCATTGGAGTGAGACGGCCGATTTAGGAGATTGGAACCAGAATCAGGGGGAAGAATGTACGGATTATGTATTTCGGGTTTCGTTGGCCTCATTGACGAAAGAGTTGCTGGAGCGATTAGATCAAAATCGAGTGAAAGTCCTTCGAGTGGAACAAAAACTAGACTGGCGAATTTGGGAGGAGCGGATTCAGCGTGCTGGGATAGTCCTGGAACTCGAAGCGGATGAATACAGAAGTTTGGCTGGTCTGTCAATCCCCTTCATTGTACCTTATGGTCGAATAAAGAAGGTTGGAAGATCCCGAACGATCATAAAGGTCACAGATGAAGGCAGGCTGGCGTGGGCAAAGCAAATGAAAAAACTGGATCCTTTGGATATGAGGTCTTATTGGTTGGAGGAACAGGAAACGATCTTGCCAAAGTTAGTCAAAGAAGAAGAGATTGTTCGGTATCTATCCATCCTGGCCCATATTCGATCTCGTGTTCCAGCCAAGGTATTTGGTGTTTTCCCGATGAAAGGTTCTTTACATGTGGGAGCAGATGCTGATCTTGTTTTGCTAGAGAGGAGTCAGCTAGTAGATCAAGCAGGTGCGGCATTAGTACCAAGGGTCATGCGAAAGGGTGAGTGGATCGAATCGGGAGAGAGGGCAGGGAAAAGCCAGTTTTTAAGCGCTAACCGAACCTATGCATATGGTTTTTAAGCTTCAATTTATATCTTCCAATCATGACAACCTCACGTCATAAATTGGAAGATATATTTTTGTTTTTTTTGCAGGAAAATGGCGGGATGTGACGAATTTGATGATTGAGAAGAAATAAGGATCAATAGAATCATCCTTTTCACATATTTGTTGAAACCTTTTTGCTTCAAGTTACGTCATAATGAAGTAGAGAGAACAGCGCAAAAATGTTCAGTTTGCCAAGGGGGTTGGAGAGAATGATGACTGATTCACAATTGATCCGTGAAATTAAGGATGGTCAGGTAGAATACTACTCTGAAATTATAAAACGATACGAAAAAAGACTTCTTGCTTTTATTGTACATATGTTAAATAATACTCACTTAGATCATATGGCCGAGGATCTCTGCCAAGAAACTTTCTATAAAGCGTTCCGCAGCTTACAGTCCTTCCGAGATGTGGAAGCTTCCTTTTCCACATGGTTGTATACGATAGCCCGGAATACGGTATTAAGTGAACTTCGCAAAAGTCGCAATTCTGAAATCTATATTGAAGACAGTAAGGTGGATCCGATCACATCGCTGGACCGCCTGCCAGAATATGAACTCCTTCGTACAGAGAGAGAGAAGCTAGTACGCTTAGCGATCGAGGGCTTACCCGAGAAGCAACGTCACGCCTTAATCCTAAGAGAGTACGAGGACAAAGATTACAAGGAGATTGCTGACATATTGGATTCTACGGTAAGCTCTGTTAAGTCCCTTCTTTTCCGAGCCAGGAGCAGCATTAAGACTCAGTTAGAATCTTATTTTTCCGAAGCCCAGTGGGAGGAAGCCAAGGGGATGACTAATACATGAGATGTTCGGACGCCATTCATTTGATGGCAGGCTATGTCGATCAGACACTACCCGAGCATTCGATGAAGGCGATGAAGCAGCATCTTCAGCATTGTCAGGACTGCAAGATGGAGTATATCATCTGGAAGGAGAGCAGTAAGCTGTTTCAGATGGACTTTTCGAGCCTGCCAGTGCCAGAGACGGCACCTTCCCTTTCGGAAGGTGTGATGACTCGCTTAGCCCGAGAGGATAAGTGGACGTTTCCGATAACTGCACACGTTTTTGCTCTTTCTCCCTCTGTGAAGAGATGGATGACGACGATGTCGGTTATTTTCCTGCTTGTGTTTGGGGTTCTTGCCTATGCGACGTTCCACTGGGAGCAGACGTCAGCTACGGAGCAAGGCCAAGTCGAATGGAAGGAGCTGTCATCATCACGAATGGTGATAGGCTTTGACCAACTGGTCGCTAATTCTTCTCCTAAGGGGGAAGATACGGATTTCAGGTACAAGCTGATTGCGAGTATCGGTGATCCTTTAAACTTGGATCATAGCTCGTATTCACCTCCTAATAAGGGTTTAGTTGCTGCGTTTTTAGGAATAATGGTTACGGTAGTAACGATGAGCTGGTTGTCGAGAGCATAAACAGTTAAGCCGTTCTTAAGTTTGGGACGGTTTTGTCGTTTTTAAGGGGGAATGTACGTGTATGGTGGAATCTATGATCAAATAGATCAAGCGATGGAGAAGATTCGAGGAGGGCAAGTGAATGAAGGCTTGTCCATTCTGCAGTTTTTGATGGGAGAAGCGGAAGGCCAACCGGATTTACAGCTTATATTGGCTGACGTGTTTTATGATTTGGGTCATGCAGATACCGCACGAGCTCTGCTAGAGGAGTTACAAGATTATTTTGACGAGCTCACCACGGATATGCAGATTGAAGCAAGAACGCTTAAAGCGGAAATTATGATTGATTTGGGCGAGTTGGATGAAGCGATGGAGGAGCTTTTCTCTTGCATTGACCTTGAGCCGGATTATACAAGAGCATCTCTACTACTTGCAGATATCTATCTCATGCAGGACTTGCCGGAGATCGCTTGTCGACATCTTGAAAATATATTGGATCTCGAATCAGATCAAGAAGATGTGAGATTGATCCTTAGTGACTTGTATCTGCAGCTTGGAGAACTAGAGAAGGCACAAGCCCATTTAGACCAGTTGATTGGAACAGAGCTTGAAGGGCAGGTAAGGCTGGTTCAAGCGAGATTATGGAGCCAAATGGGGAATTTTGAAGATGCCTATCGACAATTTCTCCAGTGCTGGACTACGGACCCGAGTCCCGATGCTTTATTCGGTCTTTCTGCAACGGCGCTGCAGCTCCATCAGACCGAGGAAGCAATTGAGTATGCAGAGGAGCTGCTCCAGCTAGATGCTAGTCATGTTGGAGCCTATCAGGTTCAAGCAGAGGCTTTTCTTCGTCTCGATCGACAGGATGAGGCTAGACAAGCTCTCATGAAAGCCCTGGACCTGCAGGACCAGGATGAAGCCATTCTGCTCAAGCTTGTGGAGATTCATTATGCACAGGGAGAACTGGACGCTGCCAGGAAGTATGTTCAGCAATTACTTTCGGCTAACGAAGAGCACGAGGTTGCCTTGGAATGGCAGGGTAAATTGAACTAAATATAAAGATCACAAACCGCTTCGTAGCTCTTGGCTGCGCATGAAGCGGTTTGTTTTTTTCTATGTAAATCGATTTTGAATAATTTGCGTTCGCTCAGGGTATAAGGGATCGTGAGATCGGTTAATAATGGAGCTAGGAGGAAGGGAGGGAAGCAGATATGAGGCTCGCAGAAATGCTAAGCTATGCCGACATCGATCAGCTTCACCAATTGGCGAGCACCTATGCTTGTGATTGTAACATCAATTCTAAAAATGAACTTATCCAATCTTTACTTACCTCTATTAAGAGGGATTCAAACATTACGGAGCAACTAGAGACGTTGAAGAAGGAAGAGCTTCATTTTTTGATGTATATCGTTTTTGACTCGAGAACGAGCTTTACGCTCGAAGATCTTAGAGCAAAAGCCAAATTTTCCTATATTCAGGACTTGGACCGAGATACGTATAGGAAACTGGTATCGGTAGCTTTGAAGAAGGGTTGGATTTTTAGAGGGTTATCGAAGAATGCAGGATCTTCCTTCCAAGTTCCAGAGGATATGAGACAGCGCTGGGCAAAGCTCATTTTAAGAATGGAGCTGGGAGATCAGCCTAAATACCAGGAGCCAAGTTTTTATCGCGATGAGGGATATGCTCTGGTTCAAGATCTCCAGCAGCTATTAACTTATATCGAGCGGCATCAGCCTCCCCTTACATCAGAGGGTGTCATATACAAGCGCAATCAACAGCAAATCATGGAACTGATGGCTGTTCAAGAAGAACTTGTTGAAAAAGGGGGGTGGCGATTTGGTTACGGAAGGCATTTTCGGGAATACCCAGATCGGTTCTCTCTACTCTATGACTTTTGCTACTATAGAGGGTATCTAAAGGAAGACCCAGGAGCTTGTCTTTGGCTAACCCCCCAAGCGGAAGAAGCTCGGCAGCTCCCCCATGAGGTTCTCTCTACAGAGTTGTATAAGTTCTGGCTTCGGGTCTATAAAAGACCGATCAGTGGACTGCCCATGTTCGCCCGTCTGATTGGGAAAGCAGCGGAAGCTTGGGTAAGCGAGGAGGTCTTGGTGGAGATGCTAGGAACCAAGATTCGATCATATTATTACGATAAAGAAGAAAGTATTGCAAGAAATCGAATATTAAAAATGATGGTTCATTTAGGACTGCTCCGCAAAGGATTACTTGAAGAAGAGGTCTGGGGCTTTCAGACAACGACGATCGGCAGGAATCTTCTGGAATCTGTCGAAGGGTATGTAATGAAGGATATTGTTTTAGATCGAAAAGTAGAAAAGCCTTAAATATAAAAATCCGAAAATTGTGAACTTTTTATAGAGGAGGTTTTTGTTTGTGGGTGAAGCAGCTGTATCCGTATCTGCCAAAAAAGAATTTATTCGCTGGTTCTTGACTAAATATCAACTGAAGAAAAAAGAAGGCACATGGCTGTTCAATTATATGTTGTCGGATGAACGTCTATTGGAGAAAGTTCATTTTACAGATGATCTTCGCAACCGGGAAAAAACCATGATCATTTCAACTCTTTGTTCACAGGCCACTCCATTTCAATTTCAAAAGCAGTCTAAGATTTACTACGATGTGGAAAGAGCCTTTCATGATGTTCGACTAAACCCAGAAGAAGATGTTTATATCTCCCTTTATTTTAAGGATCGGCTGTTATGTCCACAGTATCTGGCAGTATTGGAGGGAAGACCTATGGAAGGGCAACGTGTCTCGCAAGAGGATGTAATGAGTTTGATTGCGGAGATTGTCATGGATAAAGCGATTCGAAAGCAGCGATTAAAGACGCTCTATGCAGAAATCGACCACTCCCTTCAAGAGGGGAACTCCGATCAATTTTTTATTCTTTCAAGAGAGTGGAATGAGCTTAGAGCACTCGAGTTGGAACTAGAGAGTTGACAACATCCTTTAATTCCATGAAAATACTTAAGTAACGAAAACTCGGAGACCCCGAGTTTTTTTCTGTACCTTTTATAGAACCAAGGAGGAGACTTCTTATGAGATGGACATTAGAAGATATGAAAACATATGAAGGGGCAAAGGAATACATCGATACGGCTCTCATTCCCATCTATTATCTATCCCCAAGTGAGTTAGGCGTAGCTAAGGTGCAGGAGCAGAGATGGATGGAAGAGATTTGCGTGTACGCGGAAAGGCAGCTGACGGGAAGAATCGTTCTGTTCCCCACCCTTTACTTATTGAAGCAGGAGACTGAGAGTATACCACCTTTTCAAGCCGATTCATTCCCCCATGTACTTTTTGTTACAACCGAAGAATCAATGGAGAAAAGTTTAGCAGGATTGAATTTTTCTGCTTATTTCTTAGAGCGGAAAGAAGACGAAGAGGATCTTTCCGTGATGGTAAAGGAAGGAAAAAAATTGACACAAAAAATAATGGAGCTGTGGAAAAAATAGTTTTCTTTGGTATTGCCCAAGGTTTGGAAGGACAAACTATCTATGGAAATGCCTTATTCTCAAGTAAGTGAAGTATCGGTGTCAAGAGAAGACATAAAATGTTCACAAAACCTTTTCAAACTCGAATACTTTGTATGTCGTCTACAAGATAGTCTTGACACTCTTCGTTCTATTTCGCTATCATTGAAATGTCCTAGTTTCAGTGTGTATTATTCTGTGGTCCGTACGGACTTTTTCAATTAGAAGGATAGGAGGTCAGAGAGAAATGAGTAAGAAAGACATTTCCAGGCGGACGTTTTTGAACTACATGCTCATGGGTACTGGTGGCTTTTTAGCTGCAGGGATGATCACCCCGATGGCTCGTTTTGCCTTGGACCCTGCCTTGAAGGCAGATGCAGGCGGAGGAGACATGGTAGCTGTAACGACTGTAGATCAGTTAACGAGCGAGCCGCAACGTTTTGACTTTAAAGTCAAAGTGACAGATGGTTGGTACAAGACTGAAATTCCACTGTCCGCTTGGGTGTATACAGAAGGGGATAATATCATTGCCTTATCGCCGATCTGTAAGCATTTGGGCTGTACGGTTCAATGGAATACGGAACCAAGTAAGGAAAATCACTTCTTTTGTCCATGTCACTTCGGTTTCTACGAGAAAAACGGGAAGAACGTTCCCAATACTCCTCCACTTGCGCCGCTCGATAAGTATGCGTACGAAGTGAAGGAAGGAAAACTTTATCTGGGTAAACCAGAACCAAATCCTGTTTAGGAGGGGCGTAAACTAAATGATTAAGCAAATCTACGACTGGGTCGATGAGCGCCTCAATATTACGCCGATGTGGCGGGATATCGCCGATCATGAGGTGCCTGAGCACGTAAACCCAGCGCATCACTTTTCCGCATTTGTATACTGTTTTGGCGGATTGACCTTCTTCATTACCGTTATTCAGATCCTTTCAGGCATGTTCCTGACGATGTATTATGTTCCCGACGTTATTAACGCCTATGAATCCGTTCGCTACCTGCAAAACGAAGTAGCGTTTGGTGTTATTATTCGCGGTATGCATCACTGGGGTGCCAGTCTTGTTATCGTTATGATGTTCCTACATACTTTACGTGTGTTCTTTACTGGATCTTATAAGCATCCGCGTGAATTGAACTGGGTAGTGGGGATGTTAATTTTCTTTGTAATGCTAGGTCTTGGATTTACAGGATACCTACTTCCTTGGGATAACACGGCTTACTTCGCAACTAAGGTAGGGGTAGAGATTGCAGCTACAGTACCTTTCATTGGTACATTCATCAAGCATCTATTAACTGGTGGAGAAATTCTTGGTGCTCAAACGCTTGCTCGCTTCTTTGCGATTCATGTATTCTTCTTGCCAGGTGCATTGTTAGGGCTTCTAGGGGCACACTTTATCATTATTCGTAGACAAGGTATTTCTGGGCCTCTATAAAATCAAACTATTACAAGAAGTTTACGTAAAATCGCTAAGAGGGGGGTACATGGAGAATGGCAAAGCAAGATAAAACAATAGAATACGTTGGCGATTCACGGGTTCCTGCCAAGCGCGAACCAAACATCTCGCCTTCTTATTCGGAATTTCCAGGGAAAAATGAGCCGTTCTGGCCTAACTTTCTACTTAAGGAATGGATGGTAGCAGCGGTTGCTTTAATGGCTTTCCTCATTTTAACGGTAAGTCATCCATCACCATTAACGGATAAAGCAGATCCAACGAATACGGACTTCACTCCGCTTCCGGACTGGTACTTCTTATTCCTTTTCCAATTGTTGAAGTATCCATGGGCATCTGGAGATTGGGTATTAATCGGTATCATGGGGATTCCGGGACTCATGTTCGGGGGCTTGCTACTCGCTCCGTTCTTGGATCGCGGACCTGATCGTCGCTGGACGAAAAGACCCGTATCTTCTGGTTTAATGTTCATAGGTATCATCTCTATCGTTTACTTGACATGGGCAGCTATGGATGAGCATCATAAGCATCATCCTCCTAAGGAGAAAGATGCAAGTCATGCAGCGCCTGCCCCAGCGGCCCCAGCTCCTGCTGAGACCGATCACCCAGGTGCAGAGGTATGGGCCAAGCAACAAACATGTCAAGCATGTCACGGTGTAGATATGGGTGGCGGTGGCGGCCCTGCATTAGCGCAGGTCGGCGGACATCTTACTGCAGATGAGATTAAGAACGTTATCGTCAATGGACGTGGCGCCATGTCTGGCGGAATGTTCAATGGCTCTGATGAAGAACTTGATCAATTGGTTGAGTATCTGGCAAGCTTGAAATAAATGAAGGAACTGACTGTTCTCGAACAGTCAGTTTTTTTCGTTCAGGGAGTATATTCTTATTCGATCCTGTCATTCCTAGTATAAAAGAATGAAGGATGTTACGGAGGATGCGATGACTACGGTATACCATTGGTTGATGGGGTCCTTGAGGCAGTCTTGGTTTTTATGGTCCCTTATCGTGATAAATTTTTTAGGCTCTATCTATGGTTTCTACTGGTATAAGGATCAATTGGAACAAACATCTCCGGTTTGGCTGCGTATCTTCGTTCCAGATAGTCCAACAGGAAGTATTTTATTTACGTTCTTTTTAATTGCCTTACTGATCGGGAGAAGCATTCCTACTCTGGAAGCTTTTGCAGCTGTGACTAATTTTAAATACGGAGTTTGGGCCGTAGCCGTCATCATTGGAGGATGGGCGATGGGAGGAACGAAGCAATGGACAGACTATATGCTGATGTTTTCTCATGCAGGAATGGCAATCGAGAGCTTGCTCTATGCAAAATTCTATACGATTCGTTTCCGCCACATTCTAGCAGTAGGAATATGGACCACTTGGAATGATTGGATGGACTATATGCTTGGTATTCATCCTTGGCTGCCGAGAGTCTTGAATCCTTATACTCCGACTATTGGCTGGTTGACCTTCGCTCTGAGCTTGTTTTCTTTGGGTATCATTTACTACTTGGTTCAAAAAAATAGAAAAATGGTCTAATCTTGTCCAGCCTCCCATAAGATGAAGGTAGAATTGTGTCCAAGGAAATAGGGGTACACAAAAAGGGAGGGTTTGCGTTGGATAAGAAGTTTTTTTTATTTATGATAACCATCCTCCTGATGGTATCAACTATACCTATGCTTGCAACAGCGAAAACGGCCGAATCCCCCCAACAGATTCTGCTCAAGGATCTCGACCGATTATCGCAGGAAGCCTTAAAGTTGACTGAGGAAGGACAGTTTGAGGCAGCGAAAGCGAAGCTCGACGAATTGGCTCAGCGATTTACGCAGGTGGATTTAAATCAAAGCGTAAGTTTAAAAGCATTAGAGCTTGCGTCTCACTCTATGGTTAAAGGAAAGCTAGCCTATGCGAATGCTTCGCTAGATAAAGATGAAGCCTTGTGGCACGCAACTCAAATTCGTATTTTAATCGATGCATTAACTCATCCCCACCAGCCGATCTGGAAGGGATTCCATATGACTTATTTACAGCAAATTAGTAAGATGATTCATCACTCCGAGAGAGAAGAAGCGGATAGCCTCGATAAATCTCTTCAAGAGCATATGAAGCTCTACTTAATCTTGAAGCCTGCTTTTGCGGTTAATCATAACCCATCAACAATGGATAAAATAGATTCCTTATATGGGATACTTCAACAAGAGACTCACCAGGAAAAAGTGAATTGGGGGACTGTTGAGACTTCACTTGATCAACTAAAAGGCTTGACTGGGAATCTCTTTCTTGGTCAGGAAGATCCTACTTTTGCCTGGTATATCAGCAGTAACTCACCAGTAGCGATGATCACGTTAATCGGATTAATTTTGCTGACCGTACTAACCTATGTAGGATGGCGAATGTATATGGGGCAAAGATATAGCGTGTAACAGCAGATAGTATAAAAAGCTGGCCGGATGGGCAGCTTTTTGTGTTAGGTTATGCTTCTTTTAGCGGTCTCTTCTGTTCATCATGAGTAAAGCCTTCACCGAGTACTTCGTGAACATCATTAACGATAACAAAGGCAAAAGGGTCCACTTCATGGATGAGTCCCTTGAGCCTAACTGTTTCATTTCGGCTTACCACACAATAAAGGACATCTTTCGTTACTCCAGTCCAGCCGCCTTTTCCGTTGAGCAAGGTTGCCCCTCGTTCCATTTCCGTCATGATCAATCTGGCAATCTCATCATTCTTTTCAGAGATCACGGTTATGGCTTTGGCTGCATAGGAGCCCTCTTGAACAAAGTCGATTACTCGGGAACCGATAAACACGGCCACGAGCGTATACATCGCACCCGTTAAGTCAAGATAGATAAGAGAGATGCCAATCACCGCGAAGTCAGCTATAAACATCGTTCTTCCAATACTCCAGCCTTTATATTTATTAAGTAGCCGAGCAATAATATCGACGCCGCCGGTCGTACCTCCAAAACGAAAGACGATACCCAACCCCACGCCAACGGATACACCGGCATATAGGGCTGCAAGGAGGGAGTCCTCGAGGGGCAAACGAAATTGTCCGAAGATCGTCAGGAAGAAAGACAGGGATAAGGTTCCGAGAACCGTATAAGCCAAGGCAACTTTACCAAGAACCTTCCACCCGACAAGTAAGAGGGGAATGTTGATAAGTAAATTAACCAGTCCGGGATCCCAGTTAAAAATAAATTTAGTTAAAATGGTAATACCCGTAACGCCGCCTTCAGCTAAATGATTAGCGATATTGAAATAGTTAATGCCAAAACCCATGATGGCAGATCCGAGTAAGATCATAACGACGTTTTTTAGTCTATGCTTCATATTTTTAGCCCACCTAATAAAAAAAGTATAAATCAACTTCTATAATACCTAGTATGTTCTGCTGTTGTCTAGGAAATAGGTCCATTCATTCATTCGTGTTATAATAAGGATATTATTTACATGTAAGGTTACAAGAAAGGGTGGGACGCATGTCTAAAGAAATGACGATCAAAGAAATGCAGACAGAGGTGGATGCGTACATCTCTCAATTTAAAGAAGGGTATTTCAGCCCACTGGCGCTAATGGCTCGTTTAACGGAAGAAGCTGGCGAGCTTGCCCGTGAAGTCAATCATTACTATGGAGAAAAGCCTAAACGGGCAGATGAAAAAGAAAATTCGATTGACATGGAATTAGCGGACTGTCTATTCATAATCACGTGCTTTGCTAATTCTTTAAACATTGATTTAGAAGAGGCTTTTCATCGCATGATGCACAAGTTTAATACAAGAGACGCAAACCGATGGACCAGAAAAGACTAGTTCATCTATTTCCAATGGATACGGAATCGGTGTATAATTTGGTATGATTGATGGAAGTTAGGTTACACGGACTTAATAGGCTGTACATATACTGTACCATGATTGAACATTCGCAGAAAAAAGGAATGTGATAGCCATGAACGCAGGAAAGGAGTTTATTAAGGAAGCCTACCGTGCCATCTTTCAAAAGGATTATGTTAAGGCCATTGAATTGTTTAAGAAGGCCATCGGTCGTGATGCGAATAATGCATCGTATTATTATAAATTATCCGTCACCTATGCCAGGAATAATAGCTTAGCAGAAGCTTTAGAAATGATGGAGCATGCCCTTCGCATCTGCCCAGGCAATCCCATATACAAGCAGCATTATGCCTATCTGCAAGGAAGGAAATTGGCCAAGGAGGCGCTGCTCAAGGTAGAGATGGGTGAGAGTGTGATGGTTGTGATTCCCTTATTGGAGCAATCCATTGAGCTGGACCCTATTAACACTCAATCTCGGTTACTCTATGCCTGGCTGTTAAAGAAGCAAGGGAAGATGGATGAAGCCGTGAGTGCATTAAGAGAACTTCTTGCGCTAGATCCCAGTCATCGGGATGCGAGAGAGCTTTTGAAGGCTTGCAGCACGCAAGAGGATTAATGAGAGATAAAGGAGAAAATCATATGTCTATTCGCGTCGTAGTAGCAGGTTCAAGAGGTAGAATGGGTCAAGAAGCGGTAAAAATGGTTTTGGCAGATCCGGAATTAGAGCTCGTAGCGGAAGTGGGTTCTCCCAAGTCGAGAGGTGAGGAAAAAGGCCCTAACGGTGTTCCTTTCCTCACCTCATTAGAAGAAGCATTAATCACCACGAAACCGGACGTACTTGTTGACCTAACCACTCCTCAAGCTGTGAAAGGGAATATGGAGCTAGCCATTCTACATGGAGTTAGACCCGTGGTTGGGACGACGGGGCTTTCTGCTGAAGAAATTCAGGAACTGGACAACCTGAGCCAAGAGAAGGGGATTGGAGCCATTATCGCCCCCAATTTTGCCATCGGGGCGATCCTTATGATGAAATTTGCTAAAGAAGCAGCGCGTTACATGCCTCATGTAGAAATCATTGAGCTGCACCACGATAAGAAGCTTGATGCTCCTTCTGGTACAGCCATTAAAACGGCAGAACTAATCCAACAGTCCAGAGCAGAAATGAAGCAGGGTCATCCAGATGAGGAAGAAATCCTAGATGGCGCAAGAGGTGCCTATTATCATGGGTTTAGAATACATAGCGTAAGGTTACCCGGATTAGTTGCCCACCAAGAAGTCTTGTTCGGTCATGTGGGCCAGACGCTCAGCATTCGTCATGATTCGATGAATCGGGAATCTTTCATGCCTGGGGTTAACCTTGCCATTAAAAAAGTAATGGGATTAACAGGATTAGTGTATGGATTGGAAAATGTAATGGACTAGGAACCCTAAGGAGGATGCCATGAAGATTGCCTTAATTGCTCACGATCAAAAGAAAAATGAAATGGTTAACTTCATGATCGCGTATGAGAAAATTTTCTCTCAGCACACGTTATATTCCACAGGGACTACCGGTGCTAGGATTATGGAGAATACTAGCCTGCATATTAACCGACTAGCCTCGGGGCCGCTTGGGGGAGATCAACAAATCGGGGCCTTGGTTACTACGGGAGATCTGGATCTGATTATTTTTTTCCGGGATCCCCTTACGGCCCAGCCGCATGAACCGGATGTAACGGCCTTGCTTCGTCTTTGTGACGTTTATGGAATACCGCTGGCAACGAATGTAGCAACGGCCGAGCTCCTTGTGAAGGCGTTGGAGCTTGGTTTTTTTAGTTGGCGTGAAGTGGTGGACAAATACAAGGAGAACAACTAAATGTCAATCGATATCCTAGCTATTGGTGCTCATGCTGACGACATTGAAATCGGAGCAGCTGGTACATTATATAAGCATGTTACTGCGGGTCAAACCGTCGTGCTCTGTGACTTAACGCTAGCTGAACTCTCCTCCAATGGTGATGTCGAAACCAGATTAAGAGAAGCTGAGCTAGCTCGCCAACGTATCGGAGCGAGTACCCGGATTAACCTGCAGATTCCAGACCGAGAAATTGGAATTAATACCAAGAACGTTGAGGCATTAGTTAAGGTAATTCGGAAATGGAAACCAACCATAATTCTTGCTCCCTATTGGGAAGATCGGCATCCAGATCATGAGTGGTGCAGCAGGCTTGTACGTGAAGCTGTATTTAGTGCTGGCATCCTGCGCTTTTCCCCGGAGTCTGGGGAGGTACATAAAGTCTCGAAGCTTTACCATTATTATATTAACGATTTTGATGATCCTGATTTTTGCGTCGATGTGACCGAGGTGTATGATCAGAAGATGTTCATTTTGGAAGCTTACGAGAGTCAATTCATGCCAGCTCAAGGGAGAGTAGAAACGCCCTTAAATACCGGATACTTTGAACAGCTTCGCAGCAGGGAATCCATATTAGGAAAAAAAATAGGGAAGGGCTACGCAGAAGGCTTTCGCTCACGCGTACCCCTTTCCTTAGACTATTTACGTTAAGGGGACGAGCCATGAAAATAGGGATTACCTGTTATCCTACAGTCGGGGGCTCTGGAGTCATTGCCACGGAGCTGGGAAAGCTGCTGGCTGAACGAGGTCATATCGTACATTTTATTACGTCCGATATGCCTTTTCGATTGGGGAAGTTTTATCCAAACATTTTTTACCATGAAGTGGAGGTTAATCGGTACAACGTGTTCCGCTATCCTCCTTATGATTTGAGTTTAGCAAGTCGTATGGCAGAAGTTGCACAAACAGAAAAATTGGACTTGCTGCATGTTCACTATGCTGTCCCTCATGCTATCAGCGCTTACCTTGCCAAGCAAATGGTAGGAGAGCAACTGAAGATTGTAACCACTTTACATGGTACAGATATTACGGTTCTGGGTCATGATCGCTCGTTGAGTGACATTATTCGTTTTGGGATTGAAAATAGCGATTGTGTAACTGCGGTCTCGCAAGATTTAATTGATGAAACGAAGCAATTGCTAGGTGTCGACAAGCCGATTGAAAAAGTCTATAACTTTGTTGATAAACGGGAATTTTACCCTCGGGATATGGAAGAGGTCAAACGGCAGATGGCTCCCCATGGGGAAAAAATCATCATTCATGTATCCAATTTTCGTCCAGTAAAACGAACGCAAGATGTAATCAAGGTGTTTGCGCAGGTTCGTAAGAATCTGCCGGCTAAGCTCCTGCTCATTGGGGAAGGCCCTGACACCTCGGTTGCTCGCCAGATGGCTCAGGAGTTAGGGATATTAAAGGACGTTCGCTTTATGGGAAAACAAGACAACCTCGCCTGTATTTATTCTCTTGCAGACTTGCTTCTGCTTACATCGGAGAAAGAAAGCTTTGGCTTGGTTGCGTTGGAAGCCATGGCTTGCGGCAAGCCTGTTGTAGCGACATTGACAGGCGGAGTTCCTGAAGTAGTTGAAGAAGGAAAGACAGGCTTTCTTTTGCCTATAGGCGATGTTGATGGAATGGCTCGTAAAATCGTTGAACTGCTTAGCGATGAAGAACAATATTCTTTGTTTTCTGCTCGTTCATTGGATAGAGCGTATTATGAGTTTTGCCAAGAGAAAATCGCTCGGCAATATGAAGAGATTTATCAGCGTGTTGTTTATGGTCAGGCCCAACCTTCCTCTTTTTAGGACTATCTTCGAATCCCAAAGGATTGGATACACAAGCTCAGCAAAACTAGCACGCCCATGATCACGCGCATCAATTTTTTCTCACCTCCTCTTAAGTATTATATAAACGGGGCCGGAAGGAGGTTCCCCCATGGAGCATGCGGCTAATGAAGTACTAGCCATACTTGAACAAAAGGGCTACACCTCCTATAAGGTTGGCGGTTTCGTAAGGGATACTCTGCTTCAACTCCCTATCCATGACATAGATATTGCCACCTCGGCCACTCCGGAACAGGTCATGAACCTATTTTCTAAGGTGATTCCTACAGGAATGAAGCATGGGACAGTCACTATCTTTTATCAAGGGTACTGGTTTGAAGTCACAACCTTTCGTCAAGACCATGAATATCTAAATCACCGACATCCAGATCAGGTGACTTTTGTTCAAGACATCAAGGTGGATCTTTCCCGTCGAGATTTTACGATTAATGCGATGGCTATGGACCGTTTCGGCAACTTGATTGATCCATTTCATGGGAGCCAAGATTTAAAGGATGGTCTTCTTCGAGCTGTAGGTCAACCGTTGCAAAGATTTGAGGAAGACGCCTTGCGCGTTTTACGTGGTCTTCGTTTTTCCGTTCGGTATGCTTTGACCATCGAGCCTAAGACTTGGGATGCAATGATGAAGGCAGGTTCCTTATTATTGACTATCTCAAAGGAGAGGGTTCGTGATGAATTCTCAAAAATGCTAGAGGGAAGGGATGGGTTGAAGGCGGTTGATTTATTATCAACCAAGGGTCTTCTTCCTTTCCTGGATTGGCATGAGTTATTTGTCCGTCTCTCCGAACGTCCGGGAAGAGACCGATTTAACCGGTTCACGGATACGACTTCAAGATGGGCTGCCTTATTTTACGGGAACAGCCTTACAGAAGCTCGATGGTTCCTTACACGATGGAGATTTTCCAACAAGTTCTCAAGTGAGGTGCTCACCTACTTGGAAATTGCGGAGAAGGAAAGGCTAACGGAACGAGAAGGGAAAGTTCTTCTGCTCGAATTCGGACTTGAAACCGTGACAAGAGCACGTGAGCTTGTGAAGTTAAAATCAGATAATCATGAAGATCACGAGCGATGGAAGCGATGGAAGGAAGAGCTGTTTCTACATCACCCTAAGGAGCTTCAGGTCACAGGACGAGATTTGCTAGAGAACTATAAGAAGCCACCAGGACCTTGGGTGAAAGAGACGTTACAAATGCTGTTTGAAAAAGCTGCCATTGAAGGCATCCCGAACTGCCGGGAAGTACTGCTGAAGGAAGCGAGAGCGATCAATGACAACCATGAAGGATCAAATATTGAGAATGTTTAAAGAGGCTAAGGGAGAGTTCCTGTCTGGGGAAAGTCTCAGTCAAGCTCTCCAATGCTCGCGCACGGCGATTTGGAAGCACATTGAAGAATTACGTGTAGAAGGCTATCAATTTGAA
Organism: Ammoniphilus sp. YIM 78166; assembly: GCF_004522215.1. Taxonomy (GTDB): domain Bacteria; phylum Bacillota; class Bacilli; order Aneurinibacillales; family RAOX-1; genus YIM-78166. The sequence goes on from NZ_SDLR01000001.1 coordinate 579,885, forward strand.
GCGGTTCGCCGATCGGGCTACCGATTGGTGGCTGTTCCCGATATTCCGTACCCAGAGGAAGTAATGAGCGGCCTTGATACACGGATCCTAGGGAAAGTCGTCCACTTTTTCCCCACAATTGATTCTACTCAGCATCGAGCTCATGCCTTGGCCAAAGAGGGTGCGCCCGAGGGGACGGTTGTAATCGCGGATGAACAAGTGGGGGGAAAAGGCCGATTGGGAAGAGTATGGCATTCTCCACCCTCAACAGGGATATCGATGAGCTTGCTCTTGCGGCCTAAGCTAGAGCTGCACCGTTGTCCTCAGCTCACCTTGCTAGCTGCTGTGGCACTGGTAGAAGCCATCCGTCAAGAGACGGGACTGCCTGTGACCATTAAATGGCCAAACGATATCTTATTAAACGGAAAGAAAATCTGCGGAATCTTAACCGAGTTGAATGCAGAGTCCGATTGCATTAACTATTTAATCATTGGCATGGGCATTAATGTAAACACTCCGTCATTCCCTGAAGAAATTGGCCAGATTGCCACATCGCTCATGTTAGAAAAAGGGGAGCCGGTTAAAAGAGTCAAGCTCATCCAGAATATTTTGGGTAAGTTAGAGGATCTTTACGCGCAGTATTTGGAAGAAGGATTTGCCCCGATCAAGGCCCGGTGGGAGTCTCATGCCATCTCAATTGGGAAGCGTGTCATCATCCGGCAGTTGAGCGGTACTATGGTAGGAATGGCCCTTGGAATTGACGACGATGGGGTCCTTCTCGTTCAGAAAGACGACGGAAGCCTCGAAAAAGTGTATTCCGCGGATATAGAAATTAGTTGAACTTTGGGTGTATTCTGTTATACTTAAATCAAAATTGGCTGTATCCCACATTGGGAATAGCACAATGAACCTTGGTAGTAAATAAGAAACGTGAAATGAAAGCATGCTAAATCAAAATCTGCTCTGAGCCTATTAATGGACCGAGACAGAAGAAACCGTGCATCGGCGCGGCATGCCTCTGTATTGTTATGTCCACCCTTAGGGCCTTTGCTCTAGGGGTTTTTATAGTTTGGTTGCGCTCAGATGAATGGGGGAGCACATGGCAAAAGAACAAGCGTATTCAACTTCGGTATTTCGTGAGATGAAAAAGGCAAAGGAACCGATCGTAATGGTTACCGCTTACGATTATCCTTCCGCGAAGCTCGTAGAAGAAGCAGGAGCTGAAATGATCCTTGTAGGAGACTCGTTGGGAATGGTCGTCTTAGGTTATGATTCTACCGTTCCTGTTACCTTAGAGGACATGATACACCATACCAAGGCTGTGACCCGAGCAGCTAAAAAGAGCTTTGTCGTGACGGATATGCCTTTTATGACGTATCATCTTAGCGTAGAAGATACCATGAGAAATGCGGCAAGAATCATGCAGGAAGGGCTAGCGAAGGCTGTAAAGCTTGAAGGAGGAAAAGAAATCTGTCCTTTAATCGAGAAGCTTGTGAAGGCGGGTATCCCAGTCGTAGGGCATATCGGATTAACACCTCAGTCGGTTCACCAGCTCGGTGGCTATAAAGTTCAGGGAAGATCAGCAGAAGAAGCAGAGAAGCTGCTTGAAGATGCATTAGCCATTCAAGAAGCGGGCGCCTTTGCTATCGTGATGGAATGTGTCCCGCATCAGTTAGCCACGTTCATTTCTAATCAGCTTAGCATTCCCACGATTGGAATCGGCGCAGGATCCGGCTGTGACGGTCAAGTACTGGTATTCCATGATGTGGTTCAATATGCAAGCAGCCTGACTCCTAAATTTGTCAAAGCCTATGCCCAGGTAGGCGAACAGATCAAAGGGGCGATCGCTCAATATGCCGCTGAGGTGAAAGAACGATCCTTCCCTTCCCTGGATCACAGTTTTTCCATGAAGGAAGAAACGATTCGACAACTTTACGGGGAGAAGTGCCACGTATGAAAATTGTAGACAGCATTGAGTCGTTACGCAAGTGGGTAGCTGAGAACAAAGCCAACCATCAAACGGTAGGCTTTGTTCCGACCATGGGCTTTCTGCATGAGGGCCATATGAGTCTTGTTGATGCCGCGAAGAACCGTGCGGATGTCGTGGTGATGAGCATTTTTGTTAATCCATTGCAATTTGGACCAACGGAAGATCTAGACCGTTACCCGCGCAACTTGGAGCGAGACCAGCAGATGGCAGAGGCAAGAGGTGTTGATTTGTTATTTGTCCCTACCGTTGAGGAAATGTATCCCCAAGCCGTTAAAACGGTTATTCATGTGTCTGGTGTGACGGAGCGCCTGTGCGGCGCTTCCCGCCCAGGGCACTTCGACGGAGTGGCTACGGTCGTCTGCAAGCTCTTTAACATGGTACAGCCGGACTTTGCATTCTTTGGCGAGAAGGATGCTCAGCAAGTGGCTGTCATCCAACAGATGGTCTATGATCTCAATCTTCCTATAGAGATTGTTCCATGCCCGATTGTCCGGGAAAAAGATGGATTAGCGATGAGCTCGCGAAATGTGTATCTTAATGAAGAAGAAAGAAAACAAGCTCTATCCTTAAGCCAGGCTTTGCGCGAAGCTGAGCAAGCTTATCTTGATGGACGGACACCCCAAGAGGTAAGACAGCTCATGCTTGAAAAGATTCAGGCGGAGCCCTTAGCGGAAATCGACTATGTTGAGCTTCTTTCTTATCCATCGCTTGAACCGTTAGAGAGTCTTGAGAGCTCATCCTTTATCTGTGCGTTAGCTGTACGTTTCGGAAAGACCCGACTGATAGATAATCTGATCATATTGAATAAAAAAGGGAGAGAAAAGCATGTTGCGTACGATGATGACCGCAAAAATACACCGTGCTACAGTAACTGAAGCCAACTTGAACTATGTAGGGAGTATTACCATTGATTCGGACTTGCTTGATGCCGTCGATATCCTCCCGAATGAAAAGGTTCAAATTGTCAATAACAATAACGGAGCTCGTCTAGAGACCTATGTGATCCCCGGGCCACGCGGAAGCGGTGTGATCTGCTTAAACGGGGCGGCGGCTCGTTTGGTTCAACCGGGGGATAAAGTGATTATTATCTCCTATGGTCAACTTACGACGGAAGAAGCGAAGCGATATCAACCAAAGGTCGCGATTATGGACGAGAACAATCGCATCATTGAAATGCTGGGTGAAGAAATTCACGCCACCATTTTCTAATACGGCAATGCGGCTCTTTAATGGGCCGCATTTTTCTTTTATTTCCGGTAACAATAGGAGGAAACTTGAAAAAGGTGGTTTGCAAACATGCTAGTCAAACACCTCTTTTGCACGTTATTAGAACGGTTGGAAGGTATTGAAGAAAAGTGGTCGAAAGCAACGTCGCAGGAAATGAAGGAAAGACTGCTTGACGAAGTCATGGAGCTTCGAGGAGTAAGTGATGATATCCTCGATCAATGGCTGTTATTCGAAGAGAGAATGTCGAAGCTTCAGCAAAAGCTGCAAGGACACGAACATACGCCTAAGGTCCACTCTTTTATGGACTTCGACCTAGGACAAATGAATGAAGAGATTGCCGAGATGTCGGATGAGGTAGCTGAAAAGATCTTTCAGGAGCTCATGAAAGTGGATAAAAAACCGGCATCGCCTGAAATGGTCAGTTTCTTATCCGGCCAGGCTGCTCATCAGTTTAGAAAAGGCCAGGGCTATTATAATTTGTTGATGTACGGCCAAGCCGCTCAGCATTTCCAAGCTGTCCTCAAGGAAGATCCCGATCAAGATGTAGCGCGCCTTTTTCTCGCCTTTAGCTATATGATGGATGGGGTATGGGAGCAAGCAGACCATCAGTTTTACTTATTAAGCCAAACGACCGAAAATCGGCTGTTAAAAGCAACAGCTCTCAATGCACAGGGTTGTCTTCTAGGGGGATTTGAAAAGTGGGAACAAGCTCTTAGCCATTTTGAATCAGCTATTTCGGCTTATCCTAAACTGCGTGATCCCTATTTCAATAAAGGGCTAGTTCATATGAAGCTAAACCAGTACCAGGAGGCTAAGCCGATATGGCAAAAGCTATCCAGTGAGTTCCAGGATGATTGGGAGGTCTTGCTGCAGTTAGCTAAATGCTATCAAGCGGAAGGTGAACCACGGGAAGCCGAGCAAACGTTAACCCAGATTTATCAAGCAACGGAAGACCCCGATATGCTATGGCCCGTGGCTCAAACCTTTGAAGACCTGCGGCAATTCGGCAACGCAGCATTGTGCTATCAAATGATTTTGCAGCGTGAACCCGACAATGCCTTTGCCTGGCATGGATTAGGCTGGAATTTATGGCATGAAGACGGGCTGAACGATGGGATCCAATATATTCGAAAAGCTCTTTCTCTGTCTCCAAACCACCCTGATTTTCAGTTTTCATACGGTTGGATCTTGTTTCACAGAAAGCAGTTTGCAGATGCCCAAGCCGTGTTTGAACAGATCCTCCAGCAAGAAGGCAGCTATCCGCTAGCTGTTGCAGGACTGGTTCATGTTCATCTTGCCCGGCAGGACTGGAGGCAAGCAGAAAGCTACTGTTCACTGCTTCTTAAAGAAGAAACGGCACAGGCAAGAGGGCTTGGATACTTACAGCTTGGCAAGGTATGCCTGGCAAAAGGAGAATTTCAGGAAGCAAAAGGTCATTTCGAAAAGTCCATCGAAGAAAACGCGGAGCTAAGGGACAGTTTTCTTTGGCTAGGACTAGTCTGCCATCTTCTAGGGGAAAAAGAAGAAGCTCTTAGGATTTGGGAGAGAACGCTGTGAATCGGTCCAGGTTGTGGTACTATATGGATAGCTTTCTAATGACCTGAGGTGAACCGATTGAACAAGTTTTTAGTCGTGGACTTTGAGACTACTGGCAATAAAGCCAAAGATGGCGACCAGATTATTCAAATAGGCGCAGTCTTAATGGAAGATGGAGATATTATTTCTCAATTTTCTTCTCTTGTAAATCCGGGAATACCGATTCCCACTTTTATACAACAACTCACGCAAATCGATGACGAAATGGTAAAAGATGCTCCCACCATTGATGAGATCCTGCCTCAGATGCTTCCCTTGCTAGATGGGGCCGTATTTGTCGGGCATAATGTTTATTTTGATTTAGGTTTTTTGCAGCAAGCCTTAGCTGAGCATGGCTATCTTCCGTTTAGCGGTCCCACTATAGATACGGTGGAATTGTCACGTCTGCTTCTGCCGAATCAAACCGGTTATAAACTAACCGATCTGGCCCTGGAGCTTGATGTGGAACATGATACGCCGCATCAAGCAGACTCGGATGCCCTTGCTACTGCTCAGATCCTTCAATCCTTATTGGAGAAGCTGAATCGGTTGCCTTATATGGTCTTGCAGCATTTAACGGAGCTGACCAAGGGTTTTGCCTCGGATATTTCCGACTTAATCAAGTATGTGGAGCAGAAGCGATTGATGCAGGGCAGTGTGGAACGCGACGAACACCCCGGTTTAGAAATGTTCCGTCAGTTGGCGGTTCGCATTCGAGGGGGTAGAACCGAGGATAGCCCAGCACAGGATCCGGCTTATGAGGACTTTATGAAGGATATCCGAAGTAAGCTTGAGGGCGAAATGAGTGACTTTGAATGGCGGCCAGCTCAAATGGATATGATGAGCCAGGTTTACGATGCCTTATCGAAATCTCAGCATGTGTTGATAGAAGCAGGAACAGGCACAGGTAAATCATTGGCTTACTTGATCCCCGCGTTTTACTGGTCAAAGGTATCGGGAGAGAAGGTCGTCATCAGTACGCATACCATTCAGCTGCAGGAGCAGTTGTACACGAGAGATCTTCCTTTACTCGAACGGATATTTGAACAGGGCATTCATGGAGCCTTGCTGAAGGGAAGAAGCAATTATCTTTGCTTAAGAAAGTACGAACAGAGTGTGATGGAGCCCGCAGATAATTTTGATATACAGCTCTCAAAAGGTCAAATGATGATCTGGCTGACGGAAACGGATACTGGGGATATCGAGGAGTTAAACCTACCGCCGGGAGGCCAAGTGTTCTGGAGACAGGTTCAGAGCGATGCCCACTCCTGCTTAAGTAATCAATGTCCATGGTTTTCACGCTGCTACTATTTTGCAGCCCGCCGCAAGGCACAGGAATCCGATGTCATTATTACGAACCATTCACTACTGCTCACCGACCTCAAGGCGGATCAGCGGATCCTACCTCCTTATCGCTATGCCATCATTGATGAGGCCCACCACTTCGAAGAGGTAGCTAGTCATCATTTAGGACTTTCCTTAAGTTCTATTCAAGTGGAGAACTACTTGGCCGAGCTGGGTTCGGAACGCGGCATGGGGATCTTAGAGAAGTTAGATCGCGAATGGTCTTCTGTACCTGAGTCTTCCCACGAGGGGCGAGAGCAGCTGAAGGGTTGTATAAATGAGCTCATGGAAGGAAGAGAGGTTATTCGTGAGTGGATTACCCGCTTATATCAATGGGGGATTCGCAGTGGGCGGGAAGGAACAGAGGCCGGCAGGCTCGTCAAACGATTTAGCCATTTAGACTGGTCGGACAAGGCAGGTCGAGATACCCTGCAGTCCACATCCTATGTAGTTGAATGGTTAACTTTGTTCCAACAATCTTTGGAAAAGATCTATATCCCTTTAAGTGCGGACAAAGGACTACCGTTTACGTTCCGTGGACTGTTAACCGATCTGCACGGAGCGATTCGTGAGGGGCAACGGATAAGGCAATTGATTCAACAGATGCTTCTCGATCCTGAAGTGGATAATATTCATTGGATAGAGCTTGATACAAGAACCAACCGACGACCCGTTTATTTATACCGGGTTCCTATTGATGTCGCTCCGTTGTTGCAAGAGCAGTTTTTTGCAGAGAAAGAAAGTGTGGTTCTGACGTCCGCGACCCTAAGCGTCAACCAGTCCTTTGCTTATTCGTTGAAAAGGGTAGGACTAGATGAACAGCAGGTAGCGACGATCCAGCATCCCTCGCCTTTTGATTATCGGAAGCAAACCTTGTTCTGTGTCCCTTCCGATAGTCCAGCTCTCAGCTCTGGCAACGAAGAGCACTTTAACCATTACTTAATCGATTCCCTCGCCCAGCTTTCCCGGGTAACGGAAGGACGCATGCTGGTGCTATTCACCTCGTACCAGATGCTTCGTCAAGTTTATGAGCCTTTAAAGGAAAGACTGGCGCAGGACGGCATTACGGTGCTAGGACATGGGATGGACTCTAGCAGCCGGACCAAGCTAACTAAGTTATTTAAACAGACAAAGAAATGTATCTTATTAGGAACAAGCAGCTTCTGGGAGGGTGTAGATATTCCAGGAGATGACCTATCATGCTTGGTCATTGTTCGCCTTCCATTTTGGCCGCCCAATCATCCGGTCATCGAGGCAAGAAGCGAGTATATAAAGTCTAATCGCGGAAATCCGTTCATGGATATGTCCGTCCCGCAGGCAGTCATCCGCTTTAAGCAAGGGTTTGGCCGATTAGTTCGAACTCAAAAAGATAAAGGGGTTGTCATCGTTTTTGACAAGCGTATCGTCGAATCTCGCTATGGTCAATATTTTGTAAAGTCTTTGCCTGAAACACCGCTTCACTACCGTCCCTTCAACCAATTGCTGCCTATGGTTGAAGAGTGGCTTGGATAAACCCGTTCGAGGTGATCTGATGTGTATAGATTAATCCTTTGCATGTCAATCATGCTGTGGTTGGGGGGAATCGGAGTCGGAGGAGCCGTCCCCTATTCCGAGCCCCCGTCCCTTCCCGAAGATGTGAATGCACAAGGGATTAGGGCTTATTTTCTTGCCCTTAGTGAAGGCGAGTCGACCGTCATCACAGGTACGGATGGTTTTACGATGGTCGTTGACACTGGCACGGCCAAGAGTGCAACAGAAGTTGCAGACTTTTTGGAAGAGCATCAAATCGCTAGAATTGATGTGCTGGTATTAACCGGCGAGATGGATGAACACATCGCCGGAACGGATGAGCTGCTGAAGCGAATTCCTGTAGAACAAATGATTGTACCTGCTCTCATTAAAGATTCGATCCTGCATAAGGTCCATCAGTCTCTACCGCAGATCCAAACGGTTCGCGAAGGACAAACCCTAGAATGGCCAGCGCAGTTAAAAATGAGAATTCTGCATCCCTGTGAGCCCTTGTCTCTTTCTCCCCAAGCGAATTCGTTGGTGTTTCAATTGATCCACGGGAGGATTAAATTTCTGTTTACGAGTGATATCCATGAAGAATCGGAGGTTCGGCTGCTCGAAAAGTACAATGTTGAATCTCAGATATTAAAGGTCAGTGATGGCGGAAGCAACCAGGCATCTAGTCCTCCTTTTCTAGAAAAAGTAGACGCTCATGCTGCCATTTTATTCCGAAACCGTCCGACGGCTGAAGGATCCGATGAAGTCATCGAGAGATTGAACGAAACCTGGATCGATGTGTATCAGACAAAAAATCATGGAACGATTACGGTCATCTCCAACGGAGAGGATTACCGCATAGAGCGGGAGAAAACCAAAGGCTATTTTGATGCAAAGTGACCAATAATTCACCTTTCTGCGAGGCATTCTAAGGATAAAGGAGAGTGTCTATAGATGCATACCATGTGGAAAGGCTCCATTAGCTTTGGATTAGTCAATATTCCTGTCAAAATGTTTTCCGCTACAGAAGATAAGGATATTCGCTTCCGTCATCTACACAAGGATTGCGGTACTCCAATTAAATATTCTAAAACATGTCCTTCCTGCAACCGGGAAATCGAAACCGCTGAAATCGTCAAAGGGTATGAATATGAAAAAGGCCGTTTCGTCATTATCCAGGATGAGGATATTGAATCCATCATGCCGGAAACGAGAAAAAGCATCGAAATTCTCGATTTTGTCAGTCTCGAAGAAATTGATCCCATTTATTATGATAAAACTTACTTTTTGTCCCCTAATGAAACCGGGGACAAAGCTTATACGCTCTTACGCGAAGCGATGAATCGGACCGGAAAAATTGCCATCGCAAAGATTACGATTCGTTCCAAAGAAAGCCTTGCTGCGGTTCGCCTCTATAAAAATTGCATCGTGATGGAGACCATCTTTTACCCTGACGAGGTTCGCGCAGTCGAACATGTTCCCGGATTACCTGGTCACGTGGACCTTAACGAATCGGAAATGAACATGGCTATCCAATTGATCGAGAACCTAGCCACGGAGTTTAACCCTGAGAAGTATACGGATGAGTACCGAGCTAAACTTACCGAGATGATCCATGCTAAGATCGAGGGAGAAGAAATCCAAGAAGCTCCAGAAGCCCCTCGTCTAGGCAAAGTCGTCGATTTGATGGCTGCCTTACAGGCTAGTCTCGAAGCCACCAAAGGAGACAAAGCAGCTGGAGCACCGGCTCGTGAAGAGCAGGAAGAAAAAGAGCCAGCTAAGAAGCGTCGCCGGAAGGTGACGGTATAGGACTGGCGGTAACCACTAAAACCGTGGAACACTTGATTTTTGAAGTGTTCCACGGTTTTAACATAGTCCCAGCTTATCCCATCCCCTCTCCAATTCCCACCCAAAGGAGCAATCACCATGAATCTTACCCCCATCATTCCATTCGAGCCGATCCAAGCGGAAATTGTTCCTCAAGGAGGAGACTGGGTTGCCCAGATTAAGTGGGACGGTGTACGTATTCTGACTTATTTTGATGGTCAAGACGTTAAACTTTTTAACCGGAGGATTAATGAGCGAACGAATCATTATCCTGAACTTCGGGATATTGGTTCTTATTGCGCTGCAAGTTCTGTCATTCTAGATGGGGAGGTGATTGCCCTGGGAGCGGATCAAAAGCCATCCTTTCATGAAGTGATGAGAAGGGACGGGCTGAGGCGGCTAGAGAGAGTCAAAGAGGTGCAGAGGCAGGTTCCAATCACGTACATGATTTTCGATGTAATCTATTGTAATGGTCAATGGGTGCATCAACGTCCGCTTCGCGAGCGTATGGATCTCCTGTCCGATATCATTGTGCCTCAAGATCACGCTCAGCTGGTCCCCTTTCACCATGATGCGGATACGTTGTTTGATGTCATCTCCAAGCAAGGGATGGAAGGCATCATTGTCAAAGATCTGAATAGTTCGTATGGCATTAATGCCAAGGACAAGCGCTGGCAGAAAAAGAAGAACTTCAGGGACATTATTGCGGTTGTTGGCGGGGTAACCCTAAAGGCAGGGGTGGTTAATGCTTTATTGCTTGGGGCTTACGATCTAGAGGGAAAGCTGTGGTATATCGGTCACGTTGGCACAGGAAAGCTGACAAAAGAAGAATGGAGAAATCTCACGCAGCTAGTCCAACCGCTCATCCAAGCTGAAAAGCCATTCACCAATCGACCGGAGAGGATGAAGGAGGCCATCTGGCTGCTCCCGAAACTAACGGTCAAGGTGCAGTATATGGAGTGGACCCAGGGGGATGTCTTGCGACAGCCGAGTATTCAGAGCTTTGTTGACATTTCTCCGGAGGAAGCGAGGTTGACTGATCTTTTATGAAGCGGGAAGAGTTTGAAATTGAAGTGGAGGGAAGAAAGCTGCGAATTACCAATCCGCAGAAGGTTTTATGGCCAGAAGCAGAGGTGACCAAATTAGAGTACATCCAATACCTGGTGGAAATTGCGCCTTATATGCTTAGCTACCTTTCTGAGCGGCTTCTCACCACCATTCGTTACCCTGATGGCATCCATGGAAAGTCTTTTTATCAAAAGAATATTCCTGATCATGCTCCTGATTGGGTGAAGACTCAGGTTTGGAGAGATACGCAGTACATCCTGGCAAATGATCTGCCAACCCTCGTTTGGTTGGGAAACCAGGCGTGTCTAGAGCTTCATGTTGCTTTTAATAAGGCTCAGTACGAACGCTATCCTACGGAGCTAGTGTTTGATCTAGACCCTATGGACTTAGAGGATTACTCCCATGTATTGGAGATTGCCCTCCTGATCCGAGAGGTGCTCCAAGCATTAGGCTTATCCAGTCAAGCGAAGACCTCAGGAGCCTCAGGTCTTCAAATCTACATCCCTATCGAAGAGAAGTATACCTATGAGGAAACGCATGTGCTTAATAAGTTTATCGCTCAATATATAGCTGAAAAATATCCACAGAAGGTGACCATTGAGAGAATGGTAAAGAACCGGGGTAATAAATTGTACTTTGACTACATTCAGCACGGTGAAGGGCGTACGCTTCCTGTTGTATACTCCCTTCGAGCGAGGCCGGCGGCTTCCGTGTCCGCCCCCGTATCTTGGGAGGAAGTACAAAGAGGATTTCATCCCACCGATTTTACCATACGGAACATGAAGGAAAGGATGCTAAAGGTCGGAGATCTGTTTATAACGGTCACAAATGCGGAGAACAAGCATTCATTGGATACACTCCTCAGCTTTCTTAAGCAAAAAGTGACTTGACTTGCGGATTTCTTCTTTGTTTAAATGGACGTGGTAGTGAAAAGGAATGGAGTGGAAGCGGATGAAGAAAATTGTTGTGAACGGAACGGTTGTTACGGTAAACGAGCAAAACGAAGTCATCACCCAAGGTGCTTTGGGAATGGAGAACGGGAAGATTACCTATGTAGGAAAACAGCCAGAAGATCTTTCAGGATATGATGAAGTGATTGATGCAAAAGGGTGTATTGTCATGCCGGGGCTGGTCAACACGCATGGGCATGCAGCCATGTCCTTATTAAGAGGATATGCTGATGATCTTCCCCTTCAGGAATGGCTAGAAACTAAAATGTGGCCGCTTGAAGGTCAATTTACATCTGAACATGTAAAATGGGGAACCTATCTTTCCTTAGTAGAAATGCTTCGCACGGGAACAACAACCTTCATGGATATGTATGACCATATGGATCAGGTGGCTGAAGCCGTTGACCAAAGTGGGATGCGAGCCGGATTGGCGAGAGGCATTATTGGTCTTTGTCCAGAAGAAGTTCAAAAGGCCAAACTAGAAGAAGCGACAGCCTTTGCCCGCAATTGGCATGGTCAAGCGGGAGGTCGAATTACGACCATGATGTCTCCTCATGCCCCGTATACTTGCCCTCCAGATTACATTAAACAAATTGTAGCACGGGCGCATCAATTGGATTTACCTATACATATCCATATGTCAGAGTCTCAGCGTGAAGTGGAACAAAACGTGAAAGATTATGGTCAAAGACCCCCAGCCCATTTAGATCAATTAGGCGTGTTTGAACGTCCTACCTTAGTCGCTCATGCTGTGCATCTGACGGATGAAGAAATCCAGCTGCTGGCAGATCGCAAGGTAAAGGTCTCTCATAATCCCATCAGTAATTTGAAGCTGGCTAGCGGTGTGGCGAGAGTTCCTGAACTCTTGGCCAAAGGCGTTACCGTAGGCCTTGGAACGGACAGTTCGGCCAGCAACAACAATTTGAACCTGTTTGAAGAAATCAAAATGGCAGCTTTATTGCATAAGGGCGTAAATTACAATCCAGTGGCTGTACCCGCTGAGGAAGCGCTGAGGATGGGAACAAGATATGGTGCTGAGGCTATGTTTATAGCCAACCAAACAGGAAGCTTAGAAGTAGGGAAGAAAGCAGACTTTATACTGGTTCGAACGGATCGCGCGCATTTCCATCCTTTCCATGATCCGATCTCCCATTTGGTCTATGCCACCTCGGGTTACGATGTACAAGATGTGTATGTAGATGGAAAGCAGCTCGTATCCAAAGGGGAGTTACTCACCATTGATGAAGAAAAGGTAATCTTTGAGGCCAATCGCATGTTTGAGTTACTGAACCGATAAAAAGTCCCGTGAAGGGACTTTTTATCTTCATTAAGGTATAGGTAGGTTGATTTTAGTCACACTAATGATGGAAGATTGAGATGTGTTCGCCTGCTTTCGGCTAGGATGTTTCCGAAAAAGGCGAGGATCGTTAGTCCATGTGGATCCATGATGAAAAGTCTGGTTGTCTGTAAGTAGGTGTTGCGTCTTCCTGTAGTCGGAAGCTAGACGATAGGGATAGCCATGACATATGGTGATCATTCATCAGTTGCTCAATGATTTCCGGAGGTATTTCATCTGTAATTTTAAAGGATGCTCCATGTAGGGCCACGCATTCACCTCCCTCTTGCGCGGTAACTATATTATGTCCGTTCATCCCGTAAGCATAAGTAACAGTATTTGCCCATTCCATCAAGTTCTTGAAGGCCTGTCATATCTGAGGAAGAGTTATGGTATCATATAGAGAAAAAACCAAAGGGAAGTGAATGAGTGAGAAACTGGTTGATCGGATTAGCGGTTCTGCTGATCTTGTTTTGTTGGCAAGCAGGTCATATCTTGTATAGCGTCTTAGGGGAAAAGCAACAGTGGAAAGCCGAAGGCATTTCACTTGCTAAAGAGCATACAGCGATAGAGAATGTTCAAAAAGTGTCTTTGTATCATGGGAAAGAAAGTTATTTGGTCGTTCAGGGGTCTAACGCTGCACAGATCCCGATGATTGCATGGTTTCGCGAAGGGCAGTTTGAGAGGTTTGAATATGAGAAAGACCTCGCTTCAGCTGAGCAAATCGAAAAATTGGTTCGGGCTCAAGTAAAGGTAAAGGAATGGGTCCGTATCCAACCGGGAATGGAAAATCAAGAGCCACTATGGGAAGTGCTCGTGATAGACGAAGAAAATAAATTTAACTATTACTATTATAATATGAGAAACGCTCAGTTTATCCGTTCTTACAAATTGCAAAAAACCGCAGGGTAGTTGAATCCGCCAGGGCAGAGGCGGATTTTTTTGGCAGATAAGAATTTATAAGATATCTAGAATTCTATATCTGCACAAGGGCAACTAGTTTCCTCTAACTTGACATCAAGGGGTAAACCCTCATTTCTGATAAAATTAAATTTTATCAGAAATGACCCGTAGGGTTGATGTCAAGTTAGGGAAATGTCGCACAACTTACTTGACATAAAGATGTCAAGCGGAGTTTCTGCGCCAAGGCTTGGCGCCAGCCAAGTTTTCTTTGTTATTAAACTCGTTAGGAAAAACATTCTTGCACCCTAAATGATAGATCCTATGATATACTGTTCTAGTAATCTAAAAAAGCCGGTATGCATAGAAAGGGGGCGCAAGCATGAACCTACGTGCCATGCCCGTGATGTTATCTCTTATTGTAAGCTTGGTTTTCTTATTCGGAGGTTGGTTCGTCTATCAGCAGTTTTATGTTCAGCAGCCCATTCAAGCGTTCTTGAAACAAAAGGAACAAGTAACTTTACATGATATGCAAATGACCAAGACGCAAGTGATTTTGCATCTCGATTTTGCTAATCCAGATACGTTCGTTAACGACTACAAAGAAATTAAAGACTATATAGCTACAAAAGCGGAAGGCAGAACGGTTATTATTAACTTAACGAAGCATGGGGAAAGCATGAAGAACTTATGGGAGGAGGAATACTTCGGCTTGGCGGAAGCCATCCAGAAGCAAGAGTACTCACGAATCCCTGAAATTATAGAAGAGATGGGGAAGAAGAGGCATTTAGAGAAGACGCTCGCTCGTATGGATGAACAGAATGTCTATGTCTTTTTGCAGAGTGGAGCGGATCATCTGTATGCTGTTCTTCCTTTAAAGGAAGAGGTGAGACCAAATGAGTAAAGAGATTGTTATTGGGGTTATTCCTGCACTATTTATCTTTTTAGCGTTTATGGGGGTCAATATTGCTCCTCTTATCATTGGAGGTTTGCTCATCGCCATCTTTGCTTACTTCATGATTCGTCAATCCGGTGGAAGCATGAGTCTTGGCCAGAAGAAAACCAAGAACAGCGTTCCAAAGACGAATATGAAGTTTGAGGATATTGGTGGTCAAGAGCGTGCTAAAGGGGAATTAAAAGAAGCCTTGGACTTCCTGATCCATAAGGAAGAAGCCAAGGTGTACGGCATTCGACCACTGAAGGGAATTCTCCTGACGGGACCTCCTGGAACGGGGAAGACCTTAATGGCGAAAGCGGCAGCCAACTACACGAATTCTGCTTTTGTAGCTGCCAGCGGATCTCAATTCGTTGAGATGTATGTAGGGGTTGGGGCCCAGCGAATCCGGGACCTGTTTAAGGAAGTAAAAACCCAAGCAGAGAAAAACAATCAAGACAGTGGAATCATCTTCATCGATGAGATTGATGTTTTAGGTGGGAAGCGGGAAGGCAGCCATCACCGGGAGTACGATCAAACGCTAAATCAGTTGCTTACCGAGATGGATGGGATGTCGACGACCGACTCTCCTCGCATTTTAATTATGGCAGCAACCAACCGTTCAGATATGCTCGATGATGCTCTTCTTCGTCCAGGACGTTTCGACCGTAAGATTGTTGTGGACCTTCCAGATAAAAAAGCTCGCAAACAAATTCTTAATATTCATATTAAAAATAAGCCGCTTGGAGCCGAAGTGAACTTGGACCGTATCGCTCAAGAGACTTACGGTTTCTCCGGAGCGCAGATAGAAAGTGTTACGAACGAGGCCGCGATCTACGCCTTCCGAGAAAAGTCGAAGTCGATCGACAGCAAGCATTTCTCCCTAGCCATTGATAAAGTGATGATGGGTGAGAAGACCGACCGTGAGACGAATGAACAAGAAAGAGAACGTGTAGCCATTCATGAATTGGGCCACGCGATCATCTCTGAAGAGGTTAATCCGTTATCCGTCTCCCAGGTTACCGTAAGTCCTCGTGGGCAAGCGCTCGGATATGTACGACAAAATCCTCGTGAAGACCGTTACCTGTACACGAAGGACTATTTAGAGAAACAAATCATGGTTTGTCTTGGTGGCGCTGTTGCTGAAGAAATTAAGTACGGTCACCGCAGTACAGGGTCTAAGGGAGATTTTGATCAAGCCTTGCGACTTGTGCATTCTATGATTGACAGCGGACTTTCTCGACTTGGAATTGTGAAGCTTGAAATGCTTCGTAAAGAAGATATTCAGGAAGAAAGTGCCTTTATCTTGGACACGCTGCTGGAGGAAACCAGAAGCATCCTAGAGGCGAAGCGTGCCTTAATGGAAGCGGGCGCCGCTATCCTAGTAAAGGAAGAAGTATTAAGCGGAGACTTTTTCCGAACATTTTCCTCTGAAGAGCATAAAGAAGTCAGTTAATACGAAAGCATTTGCAGGGATCTCCTTGCAGATGCTTTTTTTGTTCGGTTGACGAATAAAATGGTTGTTTTTTCTTCAGCTTAAAGTAGAATGGAAAGTGTGTACAGTTAGATAGGATCCCTTAGGAGGTTAAGGTACGTTATGAGATTATCGCAACGAGTGAAGCAATTGTCTCCTTCCACTACACTTGCTATCACAGCTAAAGCTAATGAACTGAAGAAGCAAGGTATTGATGTAGTGGGATTAGGAGCAGGAGAGCCTGACTTCAACACCCCGCAGCATATTATCGATGCAGCCGTGGAAGCGATGCAAGAAGGAAAAACGAAGTATACAGCAGCTGCAGGGATTCCTGAGCTAAGAGAAGCCATTTGCAAGAAGTTAAAAGATGACAATGGTTTAACATATAGTCCTGCCCAGATCAGTGTAGCCAATGGGGCGAAGCACGTGCTTTATAATATTTTCCAAGCCATTCTAGATCCGGGCGATGAGGTGATCGTTCCCATCCCTTATTGGGTGTCTTATCCCGAGCAGGTTCTATTAGCTGACGGGCAGCCTGTATTTGTAGAAGGGAAAGAGTCGAACGAATTTAAGATTACAGCTGAACAGCTGCGTGAAGCCATCACGGATAGAACTCAGGCGGTTATTATCAACTCGCCAAGCAACCCAACGGGAACCGTGTACTCTCGCGAGGAATTACAAGCCATTGCAGATGTATGTATTGAAAAAGGGATCTTGATGATCTCCGATGAAATCTACGAGAAGCTGATCTATGATGGAGCCGAGCACGTAAGCGTAGCTAGCTTGAGTGAGGCTGCTTATAACCACACGATCGTGGTGAATGGGATGTCCAAGCCTTATTCCATGACCGGCTGGCGTATTGGCTATGCGGCGGGAAGCAAGGAATTGATTGATGCCATTAACAATTTGTCCAGCCATTCCACCTCCAACCCCACGACGTTTGCTCAGTACGGGGCATTAGAGGCTTTACGTGGAACGCAGGAGCCGTTGGAAATGATGAAGAAGGAATTTGAACAACGCCGCAATGCGGTTGTTGAGCTCCTCAATAGCATCGATGGCATTCATTGCGTGAAGCCAAAAGGTGCCTTCTACATCTTCGCTAATGTGAGCGAAGCAGTGAAGAAGGGCGGCTATGCCAACACGGATGAATGGGCGAAGGTCCTATTAGAGAAAGAGTATGTTGCGCTTATACCAGGCTCTGGTTTCGGTGCTCCGAACCATATCCGGATCTCTTATGCCACTTCGATGGCTCAACTAGAGAAGGGTATAGAACGGATTAAGCGTTTTGTGGAAGGTAAATAAAGTTCGAAACCGCCAAGTAAATTTGCTTGGCGGTTTTTTCACTTCCCGTTTACCCTATCCTAAGTACGCGCTTGTCAAGTATTTGCTGCAGGAGCTGATTAGCGGCTTCTCTCCTTACATAAATTTGCCTTAGAGTGGCATTCTATGGGTAGGAAGTTACTTAAAAGCAAAGGGGAGATTATGATGCGTGAGAAGAAGAGAAACAGCAACAATGTGGAAGTTCGCGATGAAGCCACAACTCAACCCAAGGCAGCAAAGGAGAATGCAGCAGGGTATGGGGATAAAAAGCTAGACGGTCCAAATCGCCCATCTACATAAATAATAAGCGAACTTGCAGCGATCGGATCTCACTCTCTTCAGTTGCTTTTCCCCCCTTTTGAATTGTATAATTCTAAGGACAATGGTATATATTGTTTTTTTTTATTATTGGGGGGTGTTGAATGATGAATCCAACCATCAGTCAGTTAGGCCGCTTCGAAGGGCAAGAGATTCGCATCGGTGTGTGGCTATATAATAAAAGATCCAGCGGGAAAATTCAATTTCTTCAACTACGTGATGGATCAGGTTTTGTTCAAGGGGTTATGGTAAAGGCAGAGGTTTCTCCTGAGGTGTGGGAGAAAGCGACCCAATTAACCCAAGAAAGTTCGATGTATGTAACAGGGGTTGTTCGTGCAGAAGAGCGCGCACCAAGCGGGTATGAATTAACGGTGAAGGACATTGAAATTATTCAGATTGCTGAAGAATATCCCGTCTCCTTGAAGGAACATGGCGTGGAATTTTTAATGGACCATCGTCATTTATGGATCCGATCGCCTAGACAGCGAGCCATTCTTGCCATTCGCTCTGAGATTATTCGAGCGATGTATGAATTTTTCCAAGAGAATGGATTTATTAAAGTAGATGCTCCTATTTTAACGCCAACCTCTGCCGAAGGCACAACCTCTCTGTTCCATACGAAGTATTTTGATGAGGATGCCTTCTTATCACAGAGCGGTCAATTATATGCCGAAGCGGCAGCGATGGCTCTCGGACGCGTGTTTACTTTTGGACCGACCTTCCGAGCAGAAAAATCAAAGACGCGTCGACACTTGATTGAGTTTTGGATGATTGAACCTGAGATGGCCTTCTGCGACCACGAAGAAAGCCTTCGTATCCAAGAAAACTTTGTCAGCCATGTGGTTCAATCCGTATTAAAGAATTGTCAAAAAGAACTGAAAGTACTTGATCGCGATGTGAGCAAGCTAGCCACGATTCAAGCACCTTTCCCGCGGATTACATACGACGATGCCATTAAGCTGCTTCAAGAAAAAGGTCACGAGATTCAATGGGGTGAAGATTTTGGGGCACCAGATGAAACGGCTATCGCTGAGCATTTTGATAAGCCGGTATTCATTACTCATTATCCAACGGAAATCAAGGCATTCTATATGAAGCCACACCCTGAACGCCCAGAAGTGGTGTTATGCGCCGATTTGATCGCTCCCGAAGGCTATGGAGAAATTATCGGGGGAAGTCAGCGGATCGATGACTTAGAATTAATGAAGCAACGCTACGAAGAACATAAGCTAGACGAAAACGCGTATAGATGGTACCTCGATCTTCGGAGATACGGCACGGTTCCACATTCAGGATTTGGTTTAGGATTAGAGAGAACCGTCGCATGGGTTTGCGGAGTCGAACATGTGAGGGAGACCATTCCGTTCCCAAGACTACTCAATCGTCTATACCCTTAAGTTTCCTAAAGGCTATAAGATCCCTCTCGGGAATTATAGTCTTTTTTCTATTTACCAATGTTCCATTCTAACCATACGGAGGAGCAAAGTAGTATAATAGAAGTGAGGTGTTTTAGGAAAATGGAAAAACTACTATTTGCGATGATGAAAGAAGGTCATCTTTCCCTTCCATCCGTATTGTTCAAAAGGTATAAGGAGCTTGGTCTAACGGATTTAGAAATGATGCTTCTAGTCCATATCATGAACTTTAAGCAGGAAGGAAAAGATTTCCCAACCATCAGCGAGTTAGCATTCAGAATGACCGTGGAAGATCGACAACTGATTTCCATGCTGCAGAAGCTAGTCCAGAATGGGTACTTAAGCATTGAAGATGTTGTAGAGAAAGGGACAGGGATTAGGTCGGAGATCTATCAGATTGATCCTCTTTATCATAAGCTTGCCAGTCTTGTGGCTTCTGAGGCTTTACCCGAGGAAGAAGAGGCACCAAAGGCAGATCAACACAATCTGTTTGTCATTTTTGAACAAGAATTTGGGAGACCCCTTTCCCCTATTGAGTGCGAAACCTTAGCCATGTGGCAGGACCAAGATCAGTATTCCGATGAACTGATCATTGCTGCGCTTCGTGAAGCGGTGATCTCCAACAAGCTTTTTTTCCGCTATATCGATAGAATTCTTTATGAGTGGCAGAGAAATCATATTCGAACTCCTCAGCAGGCGCGTGATTTCAGCTTAAAGTTCAGAAAGCCCCCACAACCGGCTGCCCAACGGAAAGCAGAGCCCTTCCCTTTTTACAATTGGCTAGAAAATGAAACGAGATAATGTGATAAATCTCACACCAAGATAACCAACGATTGGCTACAATCAGGTTATGATATTGATAATAGAAGCGAGGGGCTTTTGTAGGATGGATGAGAAGTATACCCCAGTGATTAATGGAATGATAGATTCAATTACAAACGTAATCCCTTTCCCGTTAGCTGTTCATGACTTTACTTGGTTTCAATCTCCACTCTTTCAGGAAGAGATCGGGGTATTACTCAGTTTGACAGGAGACCTCCATGTGCGCTTTGTTTTAGAAGGCGAAATGGGAGCGTTTAGCAAGCTTGGGGAAAAAATGTTTGGCATGAAACTAGAAGACCAGCTTCTTGAATCCTTTGCAGGAGAGCTGGGCAATATGCTAGTGGGCCATCTTTCTACTTACTTATCTAGCAAGGGTCTTAGAATCGATATTACCCCTCCTACCATTATGGTTGGAAAAACAAAGCTGTATGGATTTGATCAAGGTGTGTGTATTCCATTCGAGATGGATGACATGGGAGTCATTCGCATGAATATCATTATAGATTCGAAAGAGTAAAAGCCGACAGCATGTCGGCTTTTTTTTCCGCATAGGAAATTATAGGTTACTATTTAAATTGTTAAAGTAACCTAATTTCCTATCGGCATAACAACATTTTTTGCTTCTGAACTACGTCGAATATCATCCTGCTCAGAAGCAATTGTTGTCCCCATAGGGGAAAAACTTCATCTTAAGGCGGTCTGGCTACCCTGAAATTCTTCGATAGAAGTTTTTTTTATCTGTTCAAGCGCTTAAGAATATACTTCCCTTTCTTTTTTTCCTGTTTTATTACATGTTTGATTTCTTTAAGGGTTATTAATTTATACTTTTTGAGTTTGAGTAAGCGGGTAAAGACATGTGGGAAGAGGAGGTCAATCATCACGACTTTCCGCTCATCCGCCGAAAGCGGATTAGTTTCCAAATAGGTTTGCATCATATTATCAAAGATTTCGCGGGTGAAATCATGTCTTCGCGTATATTTAGCAAATAAGCGATTGATATCCCTTGAAGGAAAATCAAATCGGACATCTTCAAAATCAATGATGTTAATTCTTCGATTATCAGATAAGATATTACCTTGGTGAGCATCACCGTGGATGAGGCTGCGCTTTTTGTAGGAACGCGATGCAAGGTCTGTGTAACTACTCTTTTTGAGGTAGCGTAGGGACTTTTTCGAAAGTTTTAAAAAGAACGGAACATATTTTGCAAATTCCCGTTTCTTAGGGTCTTTGGCGTTTTTATTTTGTTGGAAGAATGTTTTCATTTGCTTCCTTTTCATGCGATACTCTTTTTTCCAATCCACATTTCGATAGATCTTAACCCTAGAGGGGAAGTGAAGTCCGTAAGAGGCTCTATGCATATTGGCAAGGACCTCAATAATACTTCTTAAGTCACTTCTAGTATTTAAGGGGTGACGATCTCCCTCGATCCATGGATATAAAACATACGGATATCCCTTATATTGAAAATAGAGCTCTTCGTTTTTGGTTGGGATAGGTTCGGCGAGCTGAATTCCTTTTTTTCGCAGGAGCACCTCTGACATTGCAATAAATTGTTGTCTCTGCTGACTAAGATAGAGGCTTTTGAGTATATAGAGATTACCATCGTCTCCGTGCAACTTTGCCACATAGCTTCTTTTTCTGTCATCTTTGATGACAGTGCTTTTCATTATCTTGATGCCATACTTCCTATATACTTTTTTCCATAATGATTTTGACATAATCACCCTTCCTTAGAGAGTGCAGCGATCAAGAATGATAGGGGCTGAGTTTAAGAAGATCCGGGTAAAGATCGGGTAAGTCACGAATGGAGCAATTAGAAAGCTTCTTCATACACCTGGCCATGACATCCGCGCCATTGCGTGGGATGCGCTCAAACACATGCTGAACCCTATCCGATTCATCCATATATTCTTGCACTTGCTTGGAGACATATTGAGCGGATGCATTTTTGCGGACCAAGCATAGATCATGCCCTATCAGATCCTTAAGCATCATATTTTTTACTTGGCGTTCCTTGGAATCGGCTGGAAGGGCCAGTAAAGGGGTTCCTGTCGTAATACAGTCGATCATGATGCCCATCCCCGGTTTACTGATGACCATGTCGGCTGCATTAATGAGGTCGGGTCCGTTCGTGAATAAGGGAGCTACAATAATGGATTTTGGAAACTTGGCTTTCATTCCCCCAAACTGGTTGGCAACCACGAGCCGATAGGGAGTTTTGATTCTACTGAGCTTCTCATACCATTCATCCATATATCGATACCGGAAGGGACCAATACCCCCGCCCATATGAATCAGGATGAAGCGTTCGTCCGGCTTTAACCCCAGGATCTTCTTCACTTTTTTGGGGGACATGGAGATCTCTCTTGAGATAATGGGAATAGGATAATAATAGCTTGAAAGCTTAGGGCTTCTTTTGGGTGGAAGCAGGTTCATGTGAAAAAAAATATCCGTTGTTTTATCCGCAACTTCCCTTATTTCATTTTTAAACGTGGTCGTCCACTCCGAATCTTCTCCTGTGGTAAACATATCGCTATGATAGATCCCCCCAATAATGGGGCCTTTTTTTCCTCTGCTTTTTTTTAGCCACTCCACTTCTTTTCTCCAGTCATGGATGATCAGTTGCGCGTCCAGAAATGGCTTAGGGTTCTTTGCGAGCTTCTTTTTACTGAAGTCCTTCACTTTTACCTTAGGTAAATTAGAACGAATCCAAGAATGGGAGTGGGGAAAAGTGAAAACTTTTATGCTTTGATTCCCTATTTTCTTATACTTCTCGATATTGGCAACGCAACGGCTCAAATGCCCTAGATTTCTCCCGACAATATAATGGATCACAGCTGCACCCCCTTTATCCTATCCTATGAAAAGAAAGTAGGGGCAGTGATTTATTGTGAAGCTAGTCTCACGAAAAAGGGCGCTATCCAGCCCAAAGAAATGACGGTTCCATGTTACGGCTTGGGGGAGTATTCTATATTAGCTTGCTGCAAAAAAAGGGGTGAACAAAAATGAAGATTGCTCTAATCTGTTCGGACAGAGGACCTTGTCCACCTGTAAAAGGAGGAGCTATCCAGCTTCTCATATCCAGAGTGGCGCCTCTGTTGGCCGAAGAACATGACGTAACCGTTTATTCGATAACGGATCCTGAATTAGATAACCGTGAGATCAATCAAGGTGTGCGGTATATTAGGTTTCCCGCTGCAAGATTCTTTGAACAGGTATGTATCCATTTAGAAGACCAATCGTATGATATCATTCAGGTGTTTAACCGTGCCGGATGGATCCCCATGTTGCGAAAAATCTCACCAAAATCCAAGCTTGTTTTATCCTTGCACAATCTATTGAATCCAAAGGAAAAGACAGCTTCCTTAAGAGAAGCCGACCAAATCATTACGGTAAGCAAGTTTGTGGCTAAGGATACAGCACGGCGTTTTCCCGAAGCAGGAGGAAAGATCACCCCTGTTTATACGGGTGTTGACTTGAAGGAGTATGCTCCCACCTGGTCTGATAGAGGAGCGAAGTGGAGGAAGAAGATACGGGAAAAATACCACATTGGGAAAGAAGATCCTGTTATTCTATTCGTTGGACGATTAGTGCCTTATAAAGGATGCCATCGAATCGTGGAAGCCATGCCTAAGATCGTAAAAGAGATTCCGCGGGCCACTCTTCTTGTAGTAGGCAGCAGATGGTATGCTGACAATCAGAAGGATTATTATTGGAAACACCTTCAGAAGAAAGCCAGATCACTCAAGAATAGGATCGTATTTACTTCCTATGTTCCAGTCGATGAGATTCCCAAATTTTTTGCCGCTTCCGATCTTTTTGTTTGTGCTTCACAATGGAAAGAACCGCTGGCGAGGGTTCATTACGAAGCCATGGCAGCAGGTCTTCCGATCATCACCACGAGGCGGGGAGGAAATCCAGAAGTCATTGAACAAGGCAAAAATGGATACATCGTAGACGATTATAAACAGAGCAAACCATTTGCGAAGTACGCGATTAAGCTTTTATCACGCCCCAGAACCATGGAACGTATGAGTCTACAAAATTATAGAATGGTTGCTAAAGTTTATAATTTTAATCGTGTTGCTGCAGATTGGCTAACCCTATATGAGAGACTTCTATCCTCGACCCTCCTTTCCTAAACAGGGAGGGTCTTTTTGCGTACGGTGAAAAAAGGGCTTTAATTTTAGAAGTTTTTATACATTCGAACAGGAATAAAGTAGTGAGATTCATATAATAGAAGTAGTTGTGAAGGAGAAAAGGGGAAGGGGGTATAAAATGAAAAAAGTAGCGGTCGTTCGCTCGATCTTTTTGCCTCTAAGCGAGACCTTTATTTATAATGAGCTCGTTAACTTAAGAAAAACCAAGGCGTTCGTCTGTACACGCCATAGAAAAAATACAAGAGATTTTCCCTACAGGAAGGTATATAGATATAGGAGCAAGAGACATTTAGAAACGATTCTGCGCTCAGAAAAGGCTAACCTAATCCATGCAAGATTCGGCACAGCAGGTGTCGATGTAATGAATGTAAAGAGACGATTGAAGACCCCTATGCTTACATCCTTTCACGGGTCAGATCTTCCTTCGAATAAGAGAAGAAGCAAGTCGTATCGCAGAAAACTAAAAAAGCTCTTCCGATTTGGCGAGGCTTTTACGGTTCCTTCTAAAAATCTACGGAAAACGCTAGTAAAATACGGATGTTCCAAGAAGAAGATTCATGTTCAGTACAGTGGCATTGATGTGAGGGAATTCAGTTATAAAAAACGTTCGATCCACAGAGGAGAAAGAATTGTAATCCTCTCGGTCGGTCGTCTCGTAGAGAAAAAAGGAATGAAATATCTGATTCGAGCATTTTCAAGAGTGGAGAAGGAGTTTCCCCATGTGGAGCTGAGAATTGCGGGGGACGGTCCGCTCCGTAAAAGATTAGTAAAGATGGCGGAAAAGAAGGGGCTGCGGCATAAGGTTCACTTCCTAGGAGCACTGACCCATGAAGAGGTTCGGGATGAAATGCGAAGGGCCCACCTGTTTGTCTTAGCCAGCATCAAAGCTAAAAACGGAAACCAAGAAGGAATCCCCAATGTCTTAAAAGAAGCGATGGCTTGCGGTCTTCCGGTTGTTTCAACCTGGCATTCAGGAATCCCAGAGCTAGTGGAACACAAAAAGACGGGATACCTAGTGGAGGAAAGGGATAAGAAAGCTCTTGCCCAAGCCATACTCAAGCTGATTCGAAATCCTGAGCAGTGGGAGAAGATGGGAGAAAAAGGCCGCAAAAAGGTCGTTCGTAAATTTAACATCAGCAAGCAAGCGAAGAAACTAGAAAAACTGTATAGTAAGCTAGCGAAATAGCCCTTGGAAGCTTGCTTCTAAGGGCTTGCTGTATTTAAGTCGAAAACCTAAGGCGTACGCACCCCTCGCTGCATAGAATAGATTAATGTCACTTTTCATAGGAGGGGAGGAATAAATGGAAGATTTCAAGTCTATTACGGTTACGGAAAGAAAACGGCGCAAACGCGGAAAACCAAGGTTGAAGATTAAGAATCCGACGTCCTACAAGTTGATTGGCCAGGGAGCACAGGGAGCGGTGTTTAAGCTCTCCTCTGACCGTTGTGTGAAAATATATAAGAATAATACCGCAGCCAGCAAGGAACGAAAGGCCATGGAAGCAGGGCAAGATAAAGCCTTTATGCCCAAGCTCTATGAAGCAGGAGACAACTATATCGAGATGGAATATATACGCGGCACCGATCTGATTGACTATCTAGAAGAAACGGGACATTTCCCGAAACGATTAGTAAAACAAATCTTAGGCATTCTGGACGATATGAAGAACATCGGTTTTAAGAGAATTGACATGCGGCTTCGCCACCTTATTGTCACGAAGGATGAAAGACTGAAGCTGGTCGATCATGTGAATGCGTACGAAAAAATGAAGGAACCCGTGCGTCTGCTTAAGGACTTAAAGAATGAAAAATGGCTCAAGCCATTCCTCAAGAAGGTGAAGAAAATAGACCCCCAAAGGTACAAAAAGTGGAAAAGCATGACCTAGAGCGGCTAGAGCAAGCCTGTTTTCCCCGACACTAAGCACAGAATGACACGCTTCTCATATCGTATCCTGAGAATATATGTGGGTGATGGAAATGAGTGACGCATGGCTTGGCATACTGGTTAACGATAGCTTGTGGAAAGGAATACCCAAAGGACGTACGGGACAAGAAAAGATCGAATTTTATCTAGAGGCCGCACGCAATAGCGGAATTAAGCCTTGTTTTTTTAGGCTGGGGGATATTTCCTGTCGCTTCGGAAAAGTGAAGGCCCTAGTCAACAGCGGAGGGAAATGGAAGCAGCGGGTGATTCCGATTCCTCGAGTCATCCATAATCGGGCGATCTTTGATTCTCAGGTAAATTACAAACGATGTGAGAGGCTAAAAGAGTTAGGTATCGTTCTCTTCAACTTTTGGAATCGATACTCCAAGCTGGAAATCACGGAAATCCTAGCTCAAAATGATCAACTTAAACCGTATTTACCCTATAGCACTCCTTTCTCTCTAGCACACTTGTCGACGATGGGACAACAATTTCCTTCCGTCATGCTCAAGCCTGACAGAGGAACGGTAGGGGAAGGGATCGTTAAGATCGATCGTGTATCCCCGCTGGCCTGGAATCTCAAGTTTCGCTCAGGTAAACAGCTGAAGAGTCAATCTACAGAACAGAGGGAGCTCTATTCTAAACTGAAGAAGATAACGGGAAAGAATCGCTATCTGCTGCAAGAAACGATTGATCTGGCCACGTATAAGGAATGTCCTTTTGACATCAGGGTATCGGTTCAAAAGGATGGAACCGGAGAGTGGAGCGTTACGGGAATGGTGGGTAAGGTAGCAAGACCTGGACATTTTCTCAGCAATGTTGCCCAGGGAGGCTCCGTTCACAGTCTAGAGGAACTGTTTGAGGGGAATCCTGAGCTTTCACCGATTGAAGTGGAGAAAAAATTAGAAGAGGTTGCGCTGCTCATGGTTCAATATCTAGAGGAGAAGCTGCCGTATCTCGCAGACGTAGGCTTTGATTTTGGAATCGATAAAAAAGGGCAGCCGTTTTTTATTGAGATGAATGGAAGAGATCAGCGATACAGTTTTGCTAAAGGGGATATGATGGATACTTGGAAAAGGACGTATGAGAAGCCAGTCGCTTATGCTAAATTTTTGTTAGATAAACAGCGGGAGGGGTTGCGTGCATGCCAAGAACCCTAGGGATTCTGCTTGATTCAGGAGTATGGAGAGGCATCCCCTCTGGACGGACCGCTCACGAGAAAATCTCCTTTTATAATAGGGCTGCTGCAGCTCATAAGGTAAGAGTCATCTTTTTCCCCTTAACCCAGCTTAATCTGAAAGCGAATCGTGTAAAAGCGTACATGAGAAGAAATCGGAGCTTTAAGTTGATGTATAGTACCATCCCCGCGGTAATTCATAACCGTTCGATGCCTTCACATCCAAGCCTCAGACGCAAGTTAAAGCTACTTGCCAAGAGAAGAAAGGTGTACAATGAGCAGACACGTTATAGCAAGTATTCCATTCATCGGGTACTGGACAAGAAAGATCGCTTGGGAGACTATCTTCCCGAAACCAAGTCGTTTACGCAATCCAATCTATTGAAGATGATGGACCGCTTTGAGTCCCTTTATATCAAGCCGGTAAGCAGCAGCATCGGGAGGGGCATCTTTCGGATTTCTAAGCAAGGGAAAAAGCATTGGATGATTCAGGGGGAAGGAAAAAAGAGCGCCAAGAAAACGGAGAAAGTCTTCACTTACTTGAAACAAAAGTTAAAAAAGAAGTCTTACCTGATTCAGGAAGCCATCCCTTTAGCACAATATAAGGGTAAGCCCTTTGATATTCGTGTTTCTGTCCAGAGGAGCGGAGATGGAGACTGGCAAGTTACGGGAATGATTGGGAAAGTAGCGCGAAAAGGAAGTCATGTGACCAATGTGGCACGGGGCGGAAAGATTGTTCGTTGCGAGAAGCTCTTTAAGTCCTGTGGACTTCCTGTCCAGGCAACGATTCAAGAAGTGGAAAGAGTCTCCCTAGAGCTCGCAAATTATTTAGGGAAAAAGCTCCGAAACCTGGCTGATATCGGTTTTGATATCGGAATTGACGGAGAGGGCAGGCCTTACTTTATTGAAATGAATGGAAGAGATTTAAGATATAGTTTTGGAAAAGGGAAGCTTATGGAGAAATGGTATAAAACCTATGAAAATCCCATTAAGTATGGAAAGTACCTGATGAAAAATTCTTAAATATAGACATCAGCCGTGACCAGAGATGCCGAGCGATTCATAGACTGTTGAAAATGCTCTAGGAAATGGGTGTGTCTGAAAATGAAGATTGCGATTATTAGTCCAGGGAGTTTTTCCGTACCGCCCGTCATAGGCAGCAGTGTAGAACATGACATTCAAATGGTCGCAGAGCAATTGGAGAAAAACCATGAGGTGACGGTCTATGCGAAGACCTGCCCCGAGTACAGGCACTCTGAAAAGCAAGGCGGATTGCACTATAAGCGATTTCCTTTTGTAAGTTCCTCCCGATATCTTAACCATATCTTAAAGCACATGGAAAAAGATAAGCCGGATATCATAATGGTGGAAAACCGCCCGCTCTATGTTTTGCGTGTGAAGGAGAAGTTCCCTGATGTGCCGGTAGTGCTCAATATGCACTCCACCGTCTTTGCTTCTCCTCCTAACATAAAAAATGAAGATATGAGGAAGGTTGCCCGAGAAGTAGATGCGCTCATTACGAACAGTAGGTACTTAAGAATTTATTTCGTTAAGAATTATCCTGACTTCAAAGGGAAGTCCCACGCCGTCCATTTAGGGATCGATCCTTCCCCGTTCGAAACCGCCAAGGAGAAAGAGGATAAGCTCGCCAAGCTCAAGAAGAAGCTTAGAATCAAGGAAGACGATCTAACGATTCTCTTTGTAGGGAGATTGCTAAAGGCGAAAGGTGTCCATCTCTTAGTTGACATCATGCCGAAGCTGATTCAAGAATATCCGAATGTAAAGCTAGTTATTACAGGCGCTTCCCGATACGGAAGAAATTATATCACCCCTTATGTCCGAAGTATTCAACGAAAAGCTAAGTCCTTGGGAGACCACGTAACCTTTACTAAATTTGTGAAACCAGCGAAGATTCCTCTCATCTATCAGCTTGCTGATGTCGTCGTTATTCCTTCTCTATGGGAAGAGCCATTTGGGCGGGTGAACCTAGAAGCTATGGCTTCCGCTAAGCCTATAGTTGCATCAGACCGAGGAGGCATTCCTGAGGTCATCAAACATGAAGAAAACGGCTTAGTCGTATCGGTGGAAGACAAGAGTCATTTGCGTGACTCGATTATTAAGCTCCTTGAATCGGAAGAGCTGCGACAGGAGTATGGAAATAAAGGCTTACAGCATGTTAAAAAATTTACTTGGACCATGACCTCCAAAAAATACGTAAGAATTTTTAATAGGCTATTAAAAAAAGCGAAGGAAGTTGAGAGTACGAAATAGATTGTCCAGTGAGTAACATCACTAGGACTATTTTTTTTTTAGTGGTTGCCTAACTATTTTCATAAAATTTGTGACATCTTGTAGGCAAATGCATAAATTACGGATAGTGAGGGGTACACGAGATTTAGGGGAAAGGAATGAATAGGGAATGCCCAATCAAAGGCCTCGCGGGTCCAAGCGTAAAAAAAACATCTCCAATTCTCCGTTGATACTAAACATCGATAGAGACTTCAACGAACCAAGGGAATTGATCGATGACAATATTATTGAATTTCTGGAAATGGAGACAGAACCGGAAAAGTCTCCTTCCAAAGTCGAGCAATCGGGTGAGGAAGCAGAGCCTAAAGAAGTGGCTCCGCCGCTCGTATCAGAAGAAGTACAGATTGCAAAAAGTCCTCCGGCGGAAGCCCCTGTTGAGGAAAAACAATTTGCAGTAGAAGAAGCTGCTGGATTGCCTTATCAGCCAAGAGAGGTAAAAAGCTATAAGGTTTATAAGAAAAAAGCGATAAAAAAGCATGTAGATAAAGAAGCGATTTTGGAGGAACGGAAGAAAAACAAGAGCGAGCCGATCATCTATACGGACGATATTTTTAATGAAGCCATCACGAATGAAAAAATAGCCAAAAAGTCGATAGATTCCTCCAAGATCAAGACGGAGAGCATTGATACCAGTGCCTTAGCGGACTATGCCGTTGACAATTCTAAATTAGCCAATCAAAGCGTAACCTCAAATAAAATTGCCCCCAATTCCATCGAGGATGATCACCTGTTGGAAAACGCCATCTCCGGAAAAAAGATTAAAGACCGTACTATCCCAGGCGAGAAGCTGATGAATAACAGCATCACTTCTGATAAGCTCGCCGACAAGACTATTGATTCGTTGAAAATTGCGGAAGGGTCTATTCATACGAAGCACCTTCATGAACAGTCTGTCACCAACGAATTGATTCAGGATCAAAGCATTACAGGAGATAAAATCAAAAAGGGAACGATTCAATCTGATCACTTATCCAATTATGTGATCGATGGAGCAAAGCTCGCCTTTGAAGCGGTTAGCGCGATGCACTTAAAAGATGGAGCTATTTCTACATCTAAGCTGGCAGACGATTCCGTAGGTCCTAAGCAGTTACAGGAGCAAGCCGTTGAAGCAAAGCATATTAAAGATGAAGCGGTAAGTTCTCTTCATCTGGGAAATCGCGCGGTGAACTCGGCAAAGTTGGCTCCAGATTCGGTTACAACGGAAAAAGTCAAAGATCAAGCAATTATTTCTGCCAAAATCGCGGATGAAGCGATTGATACATCTAAGTTAGCAAAAGAGTCTGTTACCACAGAAAAGCTAGGAGATGAATCTGTCACTCTTTCCAAATTGGCCAATCAAAGCGTTGACGGACAAAAGCTAGCTACAAAGTCCGTGATGTCTCAGCACATATTGGAACAAGCCGTCCAACGAAAGCACTTGGGTGAAGGAAGCGTCGGCACACATCAGATCAGCGATCATGCCATAACGACGGCAAAGCTGGCTCCTGAATCGATTTCTGTCGATAAGATTATTGATCAGGCGATTACAGCCAGGAAATTATCGGATGGCAGCGTCAACTCGAGAAAAGTTGCCCCGGGCTCCATTGGCGCTCATCATCTTCAGGAAGGCATCATTGCCGAACAGCATCTAGATAAGAACTCAGTAAAGACCCATCACATTGCCAATGATGCTGTCCAACAGGCCAAAATTGCAGCGGAATCCATTTCGACGGATAAACTGATCAATTTGGCGGTTACGACAAAAAAACTAGCTGATCAAAGCGTGACAGAAGAGAAGCTTGCTGCAGGATCTGTTGGCTCGCAGCATATCCAAGATCAAGCGATAACGACGGGCAAACTAGCTGATCAATCCATTACCACGGAGAAGCTGGCTAATCTGTCCATTGCACCAGCCAATATCCAGGAAAGTGCCATTCGGGAGCAACACCTGGCTAATGGAGCCGTCCACGCCAATCATTTAGCAGATGCTTCCGTTACGATGAAGAAGATCGCCCCAGAGTCTATCACAACTGAAAAACTAACCAACCACTCAGTTAACACACCCAAAATTTCTGACGGCAGCGTCACCAGCGATAAGCTATCAGAGCATGCGATTGCTTCCCACCATGTGCAAGCACAGGCCATCCAAACTCATCACTTGGCGTTCGGTAGTGTTCAAAGGCATCATCTAAGCGAGAATTCGGTCAATACAGAGAAGATTACCAACGAATCGATCACGACGGATAAATTGGCGGATGGGGCAATCACGGAAAGAAAACTCCTGGATAATAGTGTCACGGCCAAAAAGCTGTCTCCCGAATCCATTCACTCTATCCATCTTCAACCCAAGGCCGTCTTAAAGCAGCATATAGCCGATGCGGCTATCACCTCAGATCATGTTTCTGAAAATGCCATCACCAAAAACAAGATTGCTCCCGAATCGATTTCCACCGATCGATTGATGGACCATTCGGTTACAGGGGCGAAACTCGCGGATCAGAGTGTTTCGGCACAAAAGTTAGGCTATGGTTCGGTGCGTGGCGAACATATTCAGGAAGGGGAAATTGCCTCTAGACATATCAGTAAAGAGAGCATTACGGCTGAGCACTTGAAGCGCGGAACGGTATCCGATGCCCATCTAGCTGAAGGTACAATTACAACTTCTAAGCTGAAGGATCACTCGGTAACGTCGGAGAAATTGGCTCCTAAATCCGTGACATTAGATAAGTTAGCCATTGAACCTCTTCAAGGGGAATGGATCAAAACAGGAGAAATCCACGGAGGACATCTACAAAAAGGCTCTGTTTCTTCTCACCATCTTGTGGAGGGCAGCATCACAGAAAGCCATATTAAAAATCAAGCCGTCACTACATCTAAGCTGAGCGACAACAGCGTAACATCGGAAAAAATAAGTCCACAGGCGGTCACAGGGGATAAGATTGCCTATGAGTCTATATCACCCATTCATATTCAGGGCAGTTCCATCAATGAGTCTCATCTGCAGGATGGTTCCATTACGGCTAGCAAGCTCAAGGATGGTTCCATTACCCCTGCTAAGTTGGGAGAAAAGTCTGTTACCTCTTCAAAATTGGCAGACCAATCTGTTACATCGGAGCATCTGCAGGATGGGACGATTGAAACAGAAAAATTGGCTGATGATTGTGTTACCGGGAGCAAACTTGCACAAGAAACGGTGGCAGAGCGCCATCTTCAGGATGGTGCGGTAACGGCTAAAAAAATCAAAGATGAAAGTGTGACCACAGAAAAGCTGGCTCCGGAAGCCGTTACTGCTGAAAAAATAGCCAAAGCGTCGATTACAAGTGACCATATTCCGCTCGGAGAGATTCATGGTTACCATCTGCAGATAGAAAGTGTGGGAGCATCCCATATTCAGCCTCAGAGCATCCATGCAGAGCATATACAAGATTTAACGATTAATGGCAATCACCTAAAGGCTGAGAGCATTACCACAGAAAAGCTGGGGAAAGGATCTGTAACGGAGGATAAGATTGCAAGAGCTTCTATTATGGGTGTTCATATCCAAGAAGAAGCGATTCAAGGCCATCATATCCAGGTAAGATCCATTGCTTCTGGTCATATAGGAAAATTTACCATCGCTGAAGACCATTTGCTAGATAAGGCCATATCCCAGTACAAATTGCAAGATCAATCGGTAACCACAGAGAAGTTAAGTACAAATGCCGTAACGAGCGATAAGCTAGCAAAGGAAAGCGTCAGCGGCAAGCATATCGCTGAAGGAGCCATTCAGGATTATCATTTACAGAACGACTCGATATCTACTGAGAAGCTACAGAATAGCAGTGTGACTACCGGTAAGCTGGCGCCTGAGTCCATCGTTGGAGAGAAGCTGGCAAAAGAAGCAATTAGTGGCGAGCACATCCAAGACAGCGCAATCGAAGCGCGGCATTTGAAGCTTGAGTCCGTCGGTTCCCAGCATCTAGGTCCACAAACGATTAACGAAGATCATTTGCAGGATCACGTGATTTCCGAAGCCAAACTGCAAGACCAATCCGTGACCACGGAAAAATTAAGGGCACAGTCTGTTACTAGTGATAAACTTGCCAAAGAAAGTATTGATGGCGAGCATATCAGAGCCGAGGAAATCGATGCACACCATCTGAAAAAAGGAAGCATTACTGCCGAGATATTGGCTGTAGATAGTATCTTGCCAGAACATCTCCAAGATGGGGTGGTCTCCTCCGCTAAGCTACAGGACGCGAGTGTAACTTCGGAGAAGATCGCCGATGGATCCCTTACATCGGAAAAAATAAGCTTAGGAGCTATCAGCAGTGAGAATCTTGCGAATCAAAGTGTAACAACCACGAAATTGCAAGACGGCTCGGTAACAGGAGAAAAGCTAGCATTAGGGAATGTCACGGGTGATCATATCGCGGAAGGCGCCATCAAGGAAGAGCATATACAAAATGATGCGATTTCCACAGAAAAACTTCGAGATGACAGTGTGACAACCGAGAAGCTGGCTGCAGAATCTATTATAGGAGCAAAGGTAGCCAAAGAAGCGATCAGTGGCGAGCATATCCAAGACAGCTCAATTGAAGCGCGGCATTTGAAGCCGGAGTCCGTCGGTTCGCAGCACCTAGGTTCCCAAACAATTAACGAAGTTCATGTGCAGGATCACGCCATATCGGAAGCCAAACTGCAGGATCAATCCGTGACGACGGAGAAATTATCCACACATGCGGTAACCGGCGAGAAGCTTGCTAAGGAAAGCATAGATGGTGAGCATATCCGCGCAGAAGAAATCGATGCGCACCACCTGAAAAAAGGGAGCATTACAGCGGAGCAATTATCGAACGATAGTATCTTGCCGCAACATCTCCAAGATGGGGCAGTCTCTTCCGCCAAGCTGCAGGATGCCAGTGTAACCTCCGAGAAGATTGCCAATGGATCTATTACAGCCGAAAAGCTGCATGCGGAAACGATCACGGGAGATAAAGTTGCTAAGGGAACAATCAACGGGATCCATCTGCAAGAAGCAGCAATAGAGAGCCATCACCTTAGCCTAGAGTCGATCCGATCCGAGCATATCGTCAAGGAAAGTATTACGGATGAACATTTGCAAAATGATGTGATTTCAACGGAAAAGCTTCGGGATGAAAGTGTGACAACTGAGAAGCTGGCTGTAGATTCTATTGTGGGTGAAAAGATAGCCAAAGAAGCAATCAGCGGCGAACACATTCAGGACAGCGCGATCGAAGCACGGCATTTGAAGCTGGAGTCTGTTACTTCCCAGCATTTAGGTCCACAAACGATTAACGAAGAGCATGTACAGGATGACTCTATATCAGAAGCCAAACTGAAGGATCAATCCGTGACGACGGAGAAATTATCCACACATGCGGTAACCGGCGATAAGCTTGCCAAGGATAGCATTGATGGCGAGCATATCCGCGCCGAGGAAATTGAAGCGCGCCATTTGAAAAAAGGAAGCATTACTGCGGAGATATTGGCTGTAGATAGTATCTTGCCAGAACATCTCCAAGAAGGAGCAGTCTCCTCCTCTAAGCTGCAGGACGCCAGTGTGACTTCGGAGAAGCTTGCCGATGGATCCATTACAGCGGAGAAGCTCGGCCGGGGAGCGATAAGCCGTGATAGTCTAGAGGATGGTAGTGTAACGACCGAGAAGCTGCGAGATGGCTCCGTAACAGGGGAAAAACTAGCAGTTGCGAATATTAATAGTGAACACATTGCAGAAGGCGCTATTCAAGAGCAGCATGTTCAGAATGACTCGATCGGCGCAATCCATCTGCAACCAAACAGCGTTCAAACCCAACACTTGGAAAATGGAGCGGTTTCGAGCGAAAAGCTTCAAGAAGAGAGCGTGACGGCAGAGAAGCTCCAAGCAGAAGCCGTTACAGGCGATAAGGTTGCTAAGGGGGCTATCAGCGGGAAGCATCTGCAAGAAGCGACGGTAGAGAGTTATCATCTCAATGTGGAGTGTGTGCGATCGGAGCACATTGTGAAGGAAAGTATTACCGACGAACACCTACAAAACGATGTTATTTCCACTGAAAAGCTCCGGGATGATAGTGTGACAGCCGATAAACTGGCCGAGGAATCCGTCATCGGGGAAAAGATAGCTAAAGAAACAATCAACGGGGAACACATTCAAGAGAATGCAATTGAATCGTGGCATTTGAAGGAGGAGTCCGTTGGTTCCCAGCACCTGGTAAATGAAAGTATTACGGGCGAGCACATTCGAGGCGATGAAATCGAGTCACGCCACTTGAAAAAAGGGAGTATAACCGCGGAAAGTTTGGCTGTTGATAGTATTGCGCAGGAACATCTTCAAGAAGGTGCGATCACGTCCTCCAAGCTTCAGGATGCGAGTGTAACCACAGAGAAGATTGCGGACGGCTCGATTACAGTAGAGAAAATTAGCTCGGGAGCCATAAGTACGACCAGCCTCGAGGATGGCTGTGTAACGTCCGAGAAGTTAAAGGACGGTTCCGTTACCAAAGAAAAGCTTGCAGCAGGGAATATTTCAAGTGAGCATATTGCGGACGGCGCCATTCAGGAGCAACATGTACAGAATCACTCGATTGGGGCAATTCATCTACAGGAAGGAAGTATTCAAAGCCAACACTTGGAAAACGGAGCAGTGACCGGTGAAAAGCTTCAAGATGAGAGCGTAACGGCAGAGAAGTTACAAGCGGAAACCATTACAGGTGAAAAGGTCGCTAAAGGGGCAATTTGCGGGAAACATCTGCAAGAAGCTGCGATAGAAAGCCAACATCTCAACCTGGAATTGATCCGATCAGAGCATATCAGCAAGGAAAGTATTACCGACGAACATTTGCAAGATGATATCATCTCCACTGAAAAGCTACGGGGTAATAGTGTGACAGCCGATAAGCTGGCCACAGACTCCGTCGTAGGGGAAAAGGTAGCAAAAGATGCGATTAACGGGGAGCACATTCAAGAGAGTGCGATTGAAGCCCGTCACCTGAAGCCGAAGATCGTGGGTTCCTTGCAGCTCCGAGATAAGAGTATCTCAAGCCAGCATCTTCAGAGTGAGTCGATCGCATCCAGCCACTTAGCGAAACAAGTGATTATAGAGGAGCATATTAAAAACGAAGCTATCACGTCGAAAAAAATAGCGACAGGAGCAGTACAGCCAGAACATCTTTCGTTCAATCCCGTACAGACGGTCCCAGGTGCCCAAAACACCTGCCAGCAATTTGGTTTTGGACATTTCGAATTTTCTGGTGACGAACAATCAGTTGATGTCTTGATTGAATTCGAGGAAGCATATAGTTCTAGTAAATTCGTCGTGGTTGCCATGGCTAATCATCCTGATTGTTATGTTTCCCTCAAGGAACAAACCGAGCAATCAGCCACGGTAACGGTCAGTCGCAGGAGCTGTGAAGGTGAGCTGCAAGGGTTCTTCTCTTGGATCGCCATCGGAGAAAAGAAAGAAGAAAAAAAGGCAACGTACTCCGAGTCTGAAAGCGAAGGAGAAGAGGCAAAGAAAAAGAAGAAAAGAACGAAGAAAACCCAGGACAGATAAAGGAAGATGGGTCTTAAGAAGAAGCAAAGCGCACCTTCTTAAAGACCCTTCTTTTTTCTGCTAGCTTTTCTTATTCATTGCTTTCTTAATCTCTTTTATCATATTATTTCGGCGTTCTTTATCATCCTCTAAGAATTTATCAAGGGTTGATAGCATCCTATTCATGATGGCCTCCTGATTCTGGCCTTGGCCAGCGGCAGATGAGGAAGACTCGGCTAAGGAGCCAAAACAGCAAATCATCGCATAGGCAATAGCTGTTGTGTCTACATAAACAAAAACCGTCGAATTTCCGCTATCCTTAATCACATTATCCAAATCGAAATTTCGATCAGCCAAGAATTTTACCTCCCTTGCTATAGGTTGAAAAAAGCCCCACCAAAAGAGGGGGAGCTTTATTGCCTAATGTTTAAATCAAGTTTAGTTTCGCAATTGAAGAACAATGGCAAGTACGAGTAGAAAAGCTGTCGAATCTGCCGTGTTTTCTACGTCTACTCTGGAGTTTCCACTATTTTTTAATCTATTTTCAAATCTATCACTCATGTTGCTCCCTCCTTTGAAAAAGAATTAATAGATTATTTATTAACCATTCGTATTTTGCTGGTTTGGACGAAGAGCGGCAAGAATTGCATTGATAGCTTCAGTAACAGCTTGAGCCTGATTGCGCACACGAACTTCGGAACTTCCGCTGGACTCCAATTTATTTTTCAATTTTCTGCTCATGGACGGTCCTCCTTTCCATTACTAGAGGTAATATATAGTATGTTTTAATTTAATAGAGGACACGGCTGGTCACTAGATCAATGACATATTTTAGGTTTGTTCAAATAGAGTTAGTAGAGTACGGGTTGAAAGGCTTTCTAAACAAGTATAATGCCTATTTTCCCAGAGAAACACCACCTATAGACTTACGCCGTGTCCAAGATATTTCCCCATTCATAGTTTATGTTATTAGATAAAAACTGAGATGTAACCCGTTTTCCCATAATCCAAGACACAGGATTGATTGTTCAAGACGGAGGAGATGAAATTAACATTCCTTAGGAGTGGTAAAATGAAAGGATTGATCTTATGTGCTGGAAAAGGGACCCGTCTACAACCGTTCTCCTATTCTCAGCCGAAGACCCTTCTACCTGTTGCTAACAAACCAGTTTTAGCATATTGTCTTGAGAACCTGGTTAAAAATGGAATTAGGGATGTTGGAATCGTCATTCATCCATCACAAGTAGGTATCCCTAAATTAGTCGGTAATGGGGAAGCCTATGGGCTGAGGGTAGAGTATATTTACCAAATTGAACAAAAAGGGATATCCCATGCGGTAAGGCAGGCTGAGGCCTTTATCAATGAAGAGCCCTTTGTTTTATTACTTGGCGATAATCTGATAGCCGAAGATCTTAGTACATTGATTGAGTCTTTTGGGAGGAATAGAAATAACGGGGCCATTCTTCTATCCCCTGTACCTAACCCTCAAGATTTCGGAATTGCCGAGATCAAAGGAACAGAAATCGTAGGATTAGAAGAAAAGCCAACCAAACCGAAGAGTAATCTTGCTGTAATAGGTGCTTACCTGTTTGATTCTTTAATTTTTAAAGCTGTGAATAGCATCAAGCCATCAGCAAGAGGGGAATACGAAATTACCGATGCAATCCAATGGCTGATCAACCAGGGGCATTCCATTACGTACACAATTACCCGAAAACTCTACTCAGATGTAGGAACGGTAGATCGTTGGCTTGAAGCGAATGAATGGATGATGGAAAAAGAGTTGGGAAGCAACCAGATTGTTCTAGGTAAGAATACTTTGGTGGAGAATTGTACCCTGATTGGTCCCGTGATTGTGGGTGAAAACTGTGTCCTAAAGAATGCTACTATTGGCCCTTATGTAGCCGTTCAAAATAACAGCCGTTTGGAAAACTGCCGAATTGACCATAGCATTCTGTTAGAGAAAGCCGTGGTAAGCCATCTAAATTATTCTTTAACCAAGAGTGTGTTTGGACGCGAGGCCCAATTGATAGGTTCTGAAAGTGATAATAAAAAATACTCGCATTTCTGTCTTGGGGATAAAACGAAAATGGTCATGAGAAAAGATCAGGTGGATTCAAGTGACTAAGGCCAAATTCACGGTCGTGATCCCGTCATACAACCGAGCGGAATTTATCGAGCAGGCGATAGAAAGTGTTCTCGAACAGACTTATGATAAATGGAAGCTCCTCATAATAGATGACGCATCAACAGATGACACGGTCAAGAAAGTGGAGCCTTACCTTAAGGATGAACGTATCCGACTCGTCTGCCTCGATCGTAATCAAGGTATCTCCAGCGTCTTAAACCGTGCCTTAGAGGAAGTGGATACGGAAGCTTTTGTACAATTGGATTCAGATGACTGGCTAGATTCCGATGCACTAAGGCGTTTTTCTAAAGCCATGAAGGAGGATCCTTCAGCTGCTCTGTATTATGGAAATGTACGAATGTGGGCCCAGCGAAGCAGTGGCAAATGGAAGGTGATCAAGCGGGTACGCCATCGGAAGTTCGATAATAAATATCAGTTTCTATGCTATATGACGTATATGCTTCATCCGAGATGCTATCGAACAGAAGCTGTCCGCGAGGTAGGCGGATGGGAAACGGATGACCCTTATGGTGGAAGAATCATGGAAGACCGTCGCATGGTTTTGAAACTCATTGAGAGATACCCGCTTCATTGGATTAATAAGACTCTATACAACAGAAGAAAGCACCGGTTACAATTAACTAAAAAGGAAGACTTCCAGATGAGGAATCAACTTCGCAAAGAGTTGGTAAGTCGTTCCTTGAGCAACTGGGGAAATGAATATTCCCCAGTCTTTGGATACAGAGGGGGCTTGCTCATTGTGAAACGATTGCTGCATCGGAAGAAATCAAAAATGATCCAGGTGAGGGAAGCACAATGAAAAAAGCAGTCGTAACGGGTTGTGCAGGTTTTATCGGTTCTTCACTGAGCAGACGTCTGCTTGATGAAGGCTTTGATGTAGTAGGCATCGATTGTTTTACGGATAATTATGACCGCCGTATTAAAGAAAAGAACCTAGAGAACTTAACTAGGGACGAAGGATTCACGATGCTGAAAGAAGACATTATGAATCTAGATTGGAAAAATCTGCTCGAGCATACGGATTATGTCTTCCATCAGGCAGCCATGCCAGGCGTGCGCACAAGCTGGGGGAAGAGCTTTGACACGTATGTAGCAAATAATATCATGGCTACACAGGTCCTGTTGGAAGCAGCAAAAAACAGCCAGATCAAAAAGTTCGTTTATGCTTCATCTTCCTCCATTTACGGAATAACCGAAGGCAGCACTTCAGAATCAAGGCTGCCTCAGCCCATATCACCGTATGGTGTCACGAAATTGGCGGCTGAGCAATTATGTCATCTCTATGCCATAAATCATGGGGTTCCAACCATCTCCCTTCGCTATTTTACCGTCTATGGACCCGGGCAGAGGCCGGATATGGCCTTTCATAAGTTTATCAGATCCCTTCTGAATAGAGAGTCCATTTCTGTATACGGCGATGGTACGCAGACACGTGATTTCACCTATGTAGATGATGTTGTAGAGGCAAACATGCTTGCAATACGATACTCAGGTATTGGAGAAGTATTTAATATTGGAGGAGAATCCAGGGTCGTCCTTAAGGATGTGATTAACTTGCTGGGAGAGCTCATAGGAACGGATCCTCAAATCAACTATATCGAAAAGCAAGCGGGTGACCCGCCGCATACTTGGGCCAATATCGAAAAGGCACAAAAACTGCTGGGCTACGCACCGCGTGTTCCCCTTAGGCAGGGTCTGCAATCGGAAGTTGAGTATGTAAAGGGTTTATATGAATGAGATCAAGAAAGCCAATCGTGGTTTATCGAGAACGGTATTTGCCTATTAGCGAAACCTTTATTTATGAGCAGATTAAGCATCTGCAAGATTATCGGCCGCTTGTGTTATGTAAGGAAATGCTGCCTGAAGCGAAGAACCATTTTCCTTATAAAGACGTGTACTTCCTAAAGAATATAAAGAACAAGGCGGTCGTGCTTCGCCGTAGGGGGATTCGGCTGATATATGCTCGTTTTGGGATGGGAGGCGTTGATATGCTCCCATTCAAGCGGGCCGCCCGGTTGCCCATGCTTACCTCGTTTCACGGTTCTGATGTGTCACGTCAGCTCTTTAAGCGGTCCGATTACCGCGAAGCACTACCTACCCTTTTTTCTGAAGGGGAAAGATTTACGGCGGTTTGTGAGTATATGAAGAATAAGCTCATTGATTTGGGCTGCCCTCCCGATAAAATAACCATTATCAAATCAGGGATTGACCTAAAAAAGTTTCCTTTTCATCCCAAGAATTCTGTTGATCCCTATAATATCCGTATATTGAGCGTAGGTCGATTAACGGAGAAGAAGGGCATGGATGACCTTATTCTTGCCTTTACCCGAGTGGCCGTGTCCTACCCAGGAGCTAAGCTCATTATTATTGGAGATGGTGAAGAAAGAGCGATGCTTGAATCACGCATATGGTCACTGGGGTTAGAACGAAAAGTGGAGCTGCTTGGAAAACAAAACCATGATCGGGTCCAACAGGAGATGCAGCAGTGTGATATGTTTGTACTCGCGTCCAAGAAGGCATCCGATGGCAACGAAGAAGGGATACCCAATGTAATAATGGAGGCGATGGCTACTGGAAGGCTAGTGGTGG
Organism: Ammoniphilus sp. YIM 78166; assembly: GCF_004522215.1. Lineage (GTDB taxonomy): Bacteria > Bacillota > Bacilli > Aneurinibacillales > RAOX-1 > YIM-78166. The sequence goes on from NZ_SDLR01000001.1 coordinate 621,689, forward strand.
CGACGCGCCATGCGGGCATTCCAGAATTGGTGAAGGATGGTAAAACAGGGTATCTTGTCGGGGAAAATGATCCGATTCAATTAGGTGCAACTTTAATTAAAGCTATCGAAAACCAGAAAAACTGGCCAGAACTTATCGAAAAAGGCCGAGCATTAGTTCAGGCCGAGCATGATGTTCAAAAGCAAATCAAAAAGCTAGAATCTGTGATTGATGACGTGATTCGAGCAACTCCAAAACAGGTGATCAAAAGACAAAGAACAAGAAGTACCAGAAAGGTAAGGCGAAAGAGACGAGTATAGGGAAGCCGATGGTTTTCCTATTTTTTTATTGTCTTCTAGACATTAAACTATTTTGCCCGCCATCTAGGTTGATCCCTATGCCTTATAGGTGAGGGTGGAATATAGTGAAAGTAAACTGCAGGAAGGGTGAAAACATGAACATTGCTGTAATCGGTACCGGCTATGTAGGAATCACAACAGCTGCCTCATTAGGAGAGATGGGCCATCGAGTCATTGGTGTGGATATCGATACCGAGAAAATCACTAAACTTAGTGAGGGAATTCTTCCTATCTATGAACCTGGTGTGGAACCACTCATTCAACAACAATTGCATGAACAAACCTTATCGTTTACCACGAGCATTCAGTATGCCATAGAACAATCGGAAATCATTTTTATTGCAGTGGGAACACCTTCACTGCCTGACGGCCAACCGAACATGACTTATGTAGAGGACGTTGCAAGGGAAATAGGCAAACATGTGGATTCCTACCGTTTAGTGGTAAACAAAAGCACTGTGCCAGTTGGAACCGCAGATCGCGTGAAAGAACTGATCTGGCAAGAAGTTAAGGCAAGAGGGAAGACCGTTGATGTCGATGTTATTTCGAATCCGGAATTTCTTCAGGAGGGAAAAGCACTTCAAGATGCACGTAACCCTGATCGAATTGTGATTGGGTGCCAATCGGAGAAAGCCAGAAACATGATGACACAGCTATATGAAAAAGTATCTGCCCCCATCTTTTTTACTTCTCCACGCAATGCTGAAATGATTAAGTATGCTTCTAATGCTTTCCTCGCAACTAAAATTTCATTCATTAACGAAGTAGCAAGAGTTTGCGATAAGCTGCAAGTCAACGTTTCCGATGTCGCGAAAGGTATGGGAATGGACCAAAGAATCGGTCCACATTTTTTACAGGCCGGTGTAGGCTATGGAGGTTCCTGTTTCCCGAAGGATGTTTCAGCGTTGTATTCCATAGGTAGGCAAGTTCAAGTTGAAATGTCGATCCTAAGGGATGTTCAAGACATCAATAATAGGCAGCCATATTGGTTGGTTGAGAAAATGACGGAAAAAATGCAAGGTCTTCGGGGGAAAAGAATCGCACTTTTGGGCCTTGCCTTTAAACCTGAAACCGATGATATCCGTGAAGCGCCCTCTTTGAAGCTGATCCCTCTTCTGTTGCAGGCAGGGGCCTTAGTCTTAGCTTATGATCCAATTGTGAATATGAAAGTAAAGGATCGCTTTCCCGACATTATTTTGGCACAAAGTGCAGAATATGCTATTCGCTATGCAGATGCTGTTCTGCTATGTACAGAATGGGAAGAATTTCTGAAGCTAGATTGGAAGACAGTAGCAAAGAAAATGAAAGGACGTCATATTTTTGATGCAAGAAATGTACTCCCCATCCGTGATTTGGAGGAACAGGGCTTAATTTATTGGGGAGTAGGGAGGAACGGAGTGTGATAAAGTGCCGGAAGTCAGCGTGATTATACCGACATACAATCGAGGCAAATTTATTACCAATGCGATTGAAAGTGTCTTAAGACAAACCTATAGGGATTTGGAAATCGTCATTATAGATGACGGATCTACAGATGATACACGATCAAGGGTGGCACCATATGGTTCGCCTGTGCGATACATTTATCAGCAAAATCAGGGAGTTTCTGAGGCGCGAAACAATGGAATCAAACAGGCGCGGGGAAAATATATTGCTTTTTTGGATTCCGATGACCTGTTCCTGCCACATAAATTAGAAGAACAAATGAATTATATAAAGAATCATCCTGAATGCAAGTTTCTATATAGCTGGTACTACAAAACAAATGCGAAAGGGGAGATTAAACTTCTCAGAAAAAATGTTGCCTGCAGAAACCAGGAACACCTGCAATACTGCCTAATTACACGAAGATTAGGGATTCGCACATCGACTGTGCTCATCCATAAAGAATGCTTTGAAAAGGCGGGTTTGTTTAATCGAAATTATTGGCGTTCCCAAGATTGGGATATGTGGTTGCGATTAGCTGCTTATTATTCAGGTGCGTGCATTAAAAAGCCGCTAGCTAAATATGTCTTGCATGACAGCAATGTGAGCTATGTGGGTGGCGGATTTAGAAACGAAATTAAAAAGGCTGCGTTGAAGCTGTATGGCTGGGACCAAGGAAAACTGGAGGAATTGGGTAAAAAATATGGAGCAGACCGAGATCGAAAGAAGACGTACTAGAGGTGGTTATTTGTGAAATTAGCTTTCATTTTTGACCGGAAGCTGCCCAGCCCGGCAATTCGTGGCGGTGCCATCCAGGTGTTGATTGATGGAATAGTCCCTTATCTAAAGAAACATCACAAGATTACAATCTTTTCGATTACGGATCCAGAGTTGCCAGAAAAAGAAATGCGGAATGGGATCAAATACATTCGAATTCCCCCAGGCAATTACTTTAGGGAGGTAGCACGCGTATTGGCTAAAAAAGAGTTCGATCTGATTCATGTGCTGAACCGTCCAGATCAACTAACCTACCTTAAAGGCTTTGCTCCTAAAAGTAAATTTGTCCTAAGCCTTCATAATGAACGTCTGTCCAAAAGTTCCATTTCTGCAAAACATGGAAATGAGGTCATCCGATCAGCGAAAAAGATTATCACGATTAGCCGCTTCTTAAAGAAATCTGTTGTCAAGCGATTTCCTGGAGCGAAGAAGAAGCTGGTGACTGTTTATTCCGGTGTAGACTTAAGCCGCTTTACCCCTATCTGGTCTGCTGATGCTATAAAAATTAGAAATCAAGTAAGGGAAAAATATGGAATTGGTCCTGAGAAGAAAGTCATTTTATTTGTCGGTAGGCTTATTAAGAAAAAAGGCCCGCATGTTCTTATTGAAGCGATGAAACATGTGATTGAAAAGCATCCTGATGCCGTATTAGTCATCTCAGGGGGAAAGTATTACAGCGACAATCGAACGACTGGTTATATTGAATCCTTGCATGCATTGGCTAAACCCATTGAAGAGCATATCCGTTTCACTCAGTTTATCCCAAGTGATGAAATCCCTCACCATTATCTCATCGCGGATATCTTTGCATGCAGCTCGCAATGGAGAGAACCAGCGGGAAGGATCCATTATGAAGCCATGGCTGCTGGAATTCCTATTGTCACGACTCGACGCGGAGGTATTCCGGAGATTGTTAAACACATGGAGAATGGGTGGGTAATCAATGACTTTAAAAATCCGGTAGCATTTGCCGAAGCAATCAATCACATGTTTGATTTCCCAGAAGAAGCAAAGCAAATGGCCCGTAATGGCAGGAAGCAGGTAGAACAAAACTTCCAATTCTCTGAGGTTGCACAGAATTTGGAGCTGGTTTATTGCAAGGCGGCCAATATTCAGCAGGGTGGGAGGAGAGATGGAACGAGTACTTCATTATAAGTATGCTCTGGTTAAGGATCACAGCACACCACATGTAAAAGAGGTGCCTGGCTTCACTTATGCCTATATGACAGATAAGTTAAAGCAGACGGATACATCTTATCGAGATTTATTCGAGCCCGTCTACCATTTTCCTAATATAAGGAATTTTGCTGAGTTCTCAAGAAAGAACCAAATTAAACTGATCCATGCTCATTACGGTCAGTTAGGCATCAAGCTACTTCGATATGTGGAGGGGACAGGAGTACCGCTAGTGGTAAGTTTCAGAGGAAAAGATATCACGAGTTACCCGAGAAAAAAGGAAAATCGCAGAAAACTTACAGAACTTTTCAATCAAGCGGAGTTGTTATTGCCAGTCTGCTCTTACTTTGCGGATAGACTGATCCATTTAGGGTGCCCTAAAGAAAAAATTAGAGTGTTGTATGGAGGAGTCGATTTACGGAAGTTTGCTTTTCAGCATCGAAGCGAGCCACCGGCGGGAAACCCGATTCGCCTTCTTACGATAGGACGATTTACGGAAAAAAAAGGATTTACCTATCTGCTTCAAGCCTTTGCTAAAATCCATTCTCAGCATCCAAGTACTGAACTAAGAATGATTGGGAGAAGGGGAGAAGTATCTGATGAAGTAAAGCGCTTGGTTAACCATCTAGGCCTCAAGCGGAAAGTAAAAATAAAAGAATACCTGGATCATGACAAAATTGCAGAGGAACTGCAGAAGGCGCATATCTTTTGCCTCCCTTCTATTACGGCGGCGAATGGAGATATGGAGGGAATTCCTAATGTCTTGAAGGAAGCAATGGCGGCAGGACTTCCTGTAGTCTCCACTAAGCATGCGGGAATTCCAGAACTGATTGAGCATGGTAAGGAAGGATTTTTAGCAGACGAAAGGGATGTTAATGGCTTAACTGCTATGTTGGAAAAACTGATTGTGCAGCCCAAACAGTGGAAGCAATTAGCCGTAAGAGGAAGAGAAAAAGTAGAAAAGAACTTTAACCTGCAAAAGCAGCTTGCTCTGCAAGCGCAATTCTATGAAGAAGCCAGGAGCAGTTTCTTATCCAGATCCAGATCATGAGGGAGGGCGCAAATGGATACCATTGCCCATTATCTTGTGAACGATATTAAACTTAACCAGGATTTCATGTACCGACAGATTAATGAACTTGCTAGATATCGTTCTATTGTAATAGGTGAATTCCCGAAAAGGGAAAGCGAAAAGGAATATCCTTTTCATGATTATTTCTATATGGGGGATATACAAAATTGGCCGGATTTTATAACAAAAAATAATATTAAAGCCATCCACGCTCATAAAGGAAATCACGGGGCAAGGATAGTGCCTTTAGCAAAAGAGTATGGGATCCCACTAATTACGAGCTTTCGGGGTCAGGATGCTTCAGCCCATCATAACTACTTTGAAGTCAATCGAGAAAAGTTTACGGATCTAATAAAAGAGGGTAGTTTGTTCTTACCCGTGTGTAAATACTTTAAAAAAGAGATGGTACAGCTCGGCTTTCCGAAAGATCGAATCGGTGTAATGTACGGTGGAATCGACTTAGATCGTTTTACCTATTCTGTGCGTCGAATGCCTAAAAGCCGAAAAATTAGGATTCTGTCCGTGGGCCGTTTTATAGAGAAAAAAGGATTTGACTATCTTCTTGTAGCTTTTGCTATGGTTCACAGTAAATACCCTAATACAGAGCTGGTTATTATTGGAAAGGGGAGCGAGAAGTATAAAGAGAAGCTAGAGGAAATAACCCGGCTCTTAAATATTCAAGATGCCGTAACTTTTAAGGAGCCGATGTATAACCAGTTCATCGCAGAAGAAATGAAAAATGCACACTTGTTCTGTTTAGCTAGCTACACCACCAACAAGGGGAATATTGAGGGCATACCGAATGTGTTAAAAGAAGCGATGGCCAGTGGACTTCCGGTTGTCTCGACGAAGCATGCCGGAATACCGGAACTCATCCAGCATGGTAAAAGCGGGTTGCTTGTAGAAGAAAGGGATATCGAAGGCTTGGCGAAATGCATCGGAAAGTTAATAGAGAATCCTCGCTCTTGGGCAAAGCTTTCCTATCATGCACGCCTTAAAGTGAACAAAGATTTCGATTTGCGAAAGCAGATAGCCGTCCAAGAGAAGTATTACGATTTAGTAATCGAATTTTCTCGCCTTGTTTCCAAAGGGGAAAATTATCGATGAAGAAACAGATTATTGTTGGATTAAGCTTTAATGATCAAAAAAAAGAACGGCGCAACCATGGTAGGGATAATATCGTTCGCTTGACAAAGGAATGGATAGAGGACCGGTTAGCCATTTTCATGAACTATACGTTAAGAAGTCTTAAAGCACAAACGAATCAAGACTTTCTCGCACTAGTCCGTTACGATGAAAAATCCGAGGAGACGCTTCGGATTGCCTTGGATCATTATCATCCGCTACCCTCTAATATTAAATTCGTTGGAAAGGAGAGCTACACTGATAAAGTAGCCCAACACTTAAAAAAAGGCCGAAGTGATTATTATTACTTTGTAAGACTTGATTCTGATGACATGTATCATAGGACATATATGCAACAGTTGCATGATCATATCCCAAAAGAGGGGAAGGTGTCTCTTATCAGCCGCAAGGGATATAAATATGACCTGGTCCATCATCGTTTAGGTGAGGATACGAGGAAGTCACCTCCTTTTTATGCTCTTATTTATAAAACAAAGGATTTCTTAGATGGTCAACGTTATGATTTATCCCGTGGCCATAACTATGCCATTAAACTCCCCCATGAAATTCTGCCGGATAAAAATTACGTTTACATCATTCACCATAGTAATGTAAAAGGAAAATGGCATAATGATGTGTTGGAAGAAGATCCTATGAAAATTAATAGGATCTTGAGCGAATATAGAGGATAATAGGTAAAGGTCCCTTTCAGTTGGAGAGGGACCTTTTTCTATTAGTGGTAATTTCGAACAACTTGATACATTATATCTTCCAGAGCATTTCTTCCCCTAATTAAATGGTTAAACAAGGCGCTCTTTTCATCCCAGGAAATGTTCCAGTCGTCAGGGAGAGATGTAATAGTTTCCCATAAGAGGGATTCAGGCAACTGTTTTACATTATAGATATATCGATTTAATTCATCAGGGTGACTCAACATCGATAGAATCCACTGATGAAAAGGGCGTTTTCTGATGGGGCGTGGGTATTCCCTAAGTGTATCAATGGTCCATCTGAATCCTCCCGGAAAACAGTTTCCTTGATCGATGATAAATACGCAATAACCCCCCCGCTTCTTTCGTTTAAGCAGGATATTATTGCGATTCCGATCGTCATTGCTCAGCCAGTGGTCAAAAACAACGATTCCAGGCAAAACGTCAGTGTTTACAATGGAAGAAGGAGGTGGAAATTCTTTCTTAATTCTTTTCTTTCTTTTAATGCTTAAACTTGCAAATTGTCTCCCCGAAGTGAATGGATATCTTTCTCTTCCATGCATTTGTTCAATAAAAGATTGATCTATACTCACTAATTTACTATCAGGAACAGGAAGATGTAGATGTTTAGCTAATTGACAACCTATATATTCATTGACTATTTGCTTTGTGCCTTGGGGATTGTTTTTAAACTTAACGATATAACGAAAACCATCGCTGAATTCAATAAGCTGGGGATATGATTTACCTTTCAGCTCTTTGATCCAGCGTACTGGTGTTAAGTTCACGTCATTAACCACACCTTTCTTTTCCGGTATCATCAAGGGTGAATAATAATAGTTTATGAGTGGTTATGGATAGGAGTAATGGGCAATTTTCAAATATTAATAAATTTCCGCATTTAAGTTAAATGATTATTGTAAAAAATAGATCTGATGATCTTATACATAGGAGGATCAAAATGTTTATAACCTCTGAAGGACGGCCAAGGGTTTACTTCTGTTATAAGGATACGCCCTTTCTCATCAATTCCAAGGTCCATCCCGTAGATGTTATGGAAGGGAAAATAGCGGTCAAGGTATTGTGCAATTTTAATGGAAGCCTCATCCAGTGTTTTTAACAACTTGGCTCGGTATTTAGGATGATTCGTTTTCAGTTGGCAACTAAATACTGCATCTTGAAGATTAAGGCGGGTCCCGCCAGATGAGGTGTTGGTGACAATTCGATTTTCACCTGCCACCCTGGCCAGTTTACCAGTAGTCAACCATTCTTTTGGGGATCTTTTTTGTACAAGGATTCTGATGTCAAATGGTCGCTTATCTATCAATGCTAACTTAACGCGTTGCTGAACAATATAGGGAGTGGAGCCGATTTTGTGGAAGATATAGGACTCAACTGCCTCCAATTGATCAAAAAGTTTCTTTTTTTCTTTTATGTGTACTTCATACCTTTTCTCTTGAAGGGATAACCTCATGATACCTTTTCCACCGTAAGCACTAATGGGTTTTAATATCACGTCTTTATACTTATCAACTAGTTTCCACAGGCTTCGTTTAGTCAGATATTCGGTCTCAGGAATAAATTTATTAACTCCAGGGTGTTTGAGTAAAATTCTTGCCATATAAAGTTTGCTGTCCATTTTTTGGAGAGTGTCATTGTCTATTTCTAAAATGGGATAACCAATTTTCCTCCAACGTGAGATCATCTGTTGCCGATAAGCATCCTCAGGATTATTCACTTCTTTCATGTGGCCACATCCTTTAATTTACAATGAAACCTCTTCCATATTATATGTGAAGGGAGAAAGGTGTGGTTAGGCTGCTGTATAGGTAAAATAAAATTATGAAGCCAAAGTATGGGGTATGGCTGTACTTTGGCTTCAAGATTACGAATTGGCTATGTCCATTGCTTGAATAGATTGGGGTCGAATCTTTCAAGGTGGTAAAGAAACGAAGACAACATTCCTAATTCCTTTAATCCTTTAAACAAAAGCTCAGGTTTATGGCGTACTTTTTTATAGGAATTGACTAGATCTATCACTTTGAGTGTACCGTTTTCCATAACGAAGATGTGTCGCATAGCTGCATCTATTCTGGTAAATTCTAAACGTTTCATTTCTTTTAACAAGAATATTATTTTGTCGGCCAATGATTCAGATAAGTATTGATGTCTTTCCAAGAATTGGCTAAGAGTAAGTGCATCTAGGTATTCCATCATGATAAAGTGGGTTCCTGATGAATATACTCTTGGAACGATGGTAGAGGACTGACATAGAATTAAGGCTTCAAGTTCTCTTTTTGCGTGATGCTTTTTGCCGTAGATTTTTATGCAGTGATAGGGTGATAAAAGAAAAACAGCACCTTGTGCTCCTTCTCCTATCAATGGATAATTTGTGGGATTATTAGATCGCATGCGACCTTTCTTCAAGATGTCTCGAATCTTATGAATCTCACTTTCATTCAATGTATTCACCCCCTTTCTTACAATAAGATATGAGTAGTGGGACCAGCTTGTTTTAGTCAGTTGCTGAAATCTATTAATTTGAGGAATGAATCTATAAATTTGTGATAGGGGGTCTTAGATAACAATAAGAATAGAGCTCACGCTCGTAAGCTCTATTCTTAGTTCATTTCTGAAAAACCGGCTAACCTTTTAGCATAGAGCATGTTAGTTAACACTATTTTTTTAAACAGTTTTTTGTTCCCCATATCCAATGCTATCGTAGGATCGGGATTATTATTATTAACTTCAATAATCCATAGGTGACCTTCCTTATCGATTGCCATATCGATGCCCAGATTTCCATAGTTACCGTAACCGTCAATACACCTACAGGCTTCAAAAGCAAGAGAAAACATTCTCTGCTTAACAGATGCAGCTTCTTTTTTGGTTAAGTTCATTTTTGATCGAAGCGCAGCATCCCCACTTTCAGCGATTCCCCCCGCAGAAATATTGGTAACAATACTATCTGCTTCACCAAACCGAGCAACGAACCCCGTTTCCGACCATTTCCCTCGTTGATTCTTTACCATAATAATACGAAAGTCAATTGGCGACCCGTTATAGGAAAATAAATCAATCCCTTTTTGAATAATATATTTAGCTTTATTAATTTTCTTTTTTATTTTTTTCAATAAATGATCAGTATTGTCAAAACTTTTCCTATGATGTTGACGGTAAGTCTTGCTAAGGGTAAGTTGACCTTTCAATTTAGCAACCCGGAGAATGCCATGGCCGCCATAACTATTAAGCGGTTTAATGAATACATTCTCATAACGAGTTAAAAAAGACCGAAGGTCGTTAATATCTTGATAAAGGACAGTTTCAGCAAGATGAGGTTTTATTACAGGATTTTTATTAAGCAAAAGGTACATATCCCATTTATCGATTCCCTGACTATTAAATATACGGTTCCCAATTACCGATTCAAAGTAGTCAACCCAATCTTTATTTGCATCGGTTATCTTAAAGATGGATGAGGGATAGCTAAACAAGCCTGGTTCCCATTGATTAGCATAGGGATTATATTTATAGCCAGTTATAGTTTGTTCCTTTCGGTTTACGCCTTCTAGACTGAAAGCAATGATTAAACCATTTAGGGAGGAGTACTTCCTGCAATAATGTTTCACATGATTTAAAGAAATAAGGAGACCCTTGTTCGAACGGGCACCAAGGATACCAATAAATGGTCCAAGAATGAGTTCATCCTTGCTTCGAATGAGCTCATAGCTCAGTTCCAGTGGAATTCTTAAACGTTTAATAAGGGATTGGGACACAATGAGTTCATGAGAGGAGAGGAAATCGCAATTTTGTAGCGTTATTTTCATCGTCTGGATGCCAAAGCGTAGAGTCCAATGATCCCCGATTAACCGCAATTTTCTTCTTGTCAGGGAATGAAGCATTAAAATGGGAGGATGAGTTTCATATGAGATAATTCTATAGACCTGTGCCATTTTCAACCCTTTCTCACTCATGGATTCAAATAAGGATCGTAACTCCGTGCAAGATAAGCTGCATAAAGCAAAGGAAGACGATTGGCCTCTCTGTACAGATCGCGTCGGCCTATCTTTTTAAAAATTTGCCGACCAGGCTTATCATTTACCTCTATAATCCATAAACGGCCATTGGTATCAATACCAAGATCCAATCCTAATTCCATCATTCTTCCATATTGTCTTTCTATGGCATCCGCAATAACGTAACTAATCTTTTGAGACTTTTCAAGAAGCGACAGCGCTTTTTTTCTTCCGAAGTTTTGTTGAAGGATAGGCATGACTTCTTTTGCGTTTCCTCCCCCGTGCAAATTAGAGGTAGGACTGACCGGTGCTCCGATACGCATCCCTTTACCTGTAATATGCCATCGACCATATTCGTTTTTTTGAACAAGTATACGCATGTCTGTCACTCGTTCAGGTAGTAAGCAGAGGTCAAGGCCCTGCTGAATAATGAATGGGATGCCATCAACCCAATCATCTATCCATGAAACAATTTTATTATCTGGTAACCGCCTTTGTATAATTTTCCTTCCATCTTTTCTTCCTGTTATCAGATACCCCTCTTGAAGACGCTCTACCTTGAGGATGCGATTTCCCCAAGTGCCATGGAAAGGTTTGATATAGAGAAGCGGAAATCGCAACAACATTTTTTTCAGGGAATGACGGCTATATATCTTGGTTTTAGGTAAGTATTTGCGAAGTGAGGGTATATTCTCTAAAAGGTTATGAATCTCCCATTTTCCAGGTAAAAGTTGGTCAGTGAAGGGAAGCAAAGCATGTTTTCTGATATGGTCATAGAGTCTATCAGCGGTTTCAAAATGTTTATCTATGACTATATCCGGCCACTTGAATTTCTTTTGCTCCCAAGAGCCATCCTCTCTGATGCGGTGACCTTTAATTTTCCTTTTTCTAAACATAATATCTTTTGGGGTAAAGACGTAGATCAAATGCCCGAGATCTTCGTTTTCTTTAAATAGTGGGCGGAAATCGTCGTATCCGCCTGGAGTGGTGAGTATCCCTATGATTGCCCTATATTTCATAGGTTCCGTCCTTTCATTAGGAGATTGGTTTTGTCTTTATCATATGATCACCAGAAAACGATTGCTTGGATTATAGTACAGAATATTTTCCGCTCTCCGTTATAGGCTCGCAAACAAGCGGTTTTGCTAGGGACACATAAGCTAATAGAAAATGCGAAGAGAGGGAGTGCCATTGCTGAAACATATCATTATGCGCAACAAATGGAGAATTGCACGTGTGTTGCTAGACGATCCGTACCTTTCACAGTACGTACCGGATACCGTTTGGTTTAGCTCCAAAGGATTAATCAAGAAGCTGAAGCGGCATAAGCATATCTATATCAAGCCGAATGATGGATTGAAGGGAGAAGGGATTATCCGCGTCAAATCTCTTTCAGATCAAAAATATGAGGTTTCCTATGGGAAAAAAGTGAAAAAGCTAAATTTCCCCGATATGATCGATAGAGTTAGAGAACAGATTAGCGGCAAAGGAGATTTTCTAATACAGAAGGGAATTGAGCTAGCAACCTATGATAAACGTCCATTCGATATCCGTCTGTTGCTTGTAAAGGATTTAGGCCGATGGCATTTAACTATGATTACGGCAAAGGTTGCGGCTTATAAGAACGCCATTGTTACGAACGTATCCTATAACAAGAAATTGAGGTCAACGGATGATCTTGAATTTCCAATTTCTAAAGTACTCTACGAAAGTGATCAAAGATTTAATCCATTTGCCACCTTTCGAGAGCTGATGGATGTTTCTTATCAGATTGCCAATACTCTTGGCAGGCAGTTTCCATTCGGCATACTCGGGTTGGATTTAGCCGTTGATAAAAAAGGAAACATCTGGTTTATCGAAGCGAATACAAGTCCTGCAATTAAACCAATGAGAAAAACAAATGATCGTAAATGGTATAGGATCGTAAGGGAAGCCCAGAAGAACATTGAAATTATTGAGCCATAAAATTGAACATGGAGGCAGTGAATATGGTTAGACATGAGTTTATTGAAAGTAAAATGACAAAAACCCAACCATTGTTGGAGGATCCTATTCTTAATCAGCATGTGCCAGAATTACATTGGTTTAGCGAACATCATTTAAAAAGAATGTTATCAACCTATAATACGGTTTATATTAAACCGGACAAAGGAAGTTTAGGTTTGGGGATTTGGCGTATGAAGCTTTTGAATGATTCGAGATGCAAGCTTGCCAACGCGAAGAGTTCCGAAAAATACTCTCCCGCAAAAGCAATTGCAATGCTAAAGGGGTACCTTAATCCAAAAGAAGACTATTTAGTTCAACAGGGGATTAATCTATCTACTTATAAGGGCTGTCCCTTTCATATAAGAGTGGTATTACAAAAAATAATGGGGCGATGGCAGGTTTCCATGACGAGCGCTCTTGTCGCGGGCAAAAAGAATGCTGTGGTTACAAACTTGGCACGTGGCGGCACAGAATTGTCCGTGGAGGAAGTAATGTATCATAATGATCAAAAATGGAGCCAAATCAATACCTTTCGGGAGCTGATTGACCTGTCCCATCAGGTTGCATCCACCCTTGGTTCAAGTTTGCCACTTCTTGTTTTAGGACTGGATATGGGAATTGACAAAGGGGGGAAGATTTGGTTTATCGAAGCTAATACGAAACCCAACATGAGAGGAATGCGCGAACTTAATGATGAGAAGTCATTCGAAAAGTATATTCAGGCGAGGAAATGGATACGGGAAAATGAGGGGAAGAAGAACAGGAAATAAAATCAAAAGATCAATTCATTCTTGGGATGACTCTGTCATAGATGGTATAGATTAACAAAAAGGGGGTTTAGCATTGCCTAGACATAAACTTATCGCAAGCAAAATGATCAAGACGAAACCACTGCTTGATGATCCAATCCTATCCCAATATGTTCCAGAACTCCATTGGTTTAGCAAAGAAAAACTTAAAAGAATGCTTTTTCAGTATGGTACGGTGTATGTAAAACCAGATGAAGGTAGTTTGGGTATAGGCGTGAGACGCCTGAAACGAATAAATGACACTGCTTGTATCCTTGAAACTGAAACTTCATCCAAAAAGATATCTATTTCTAAAGCATGTAAGATTTTAAAACGTGAACAGAGTCCTAAGGAGTTATATTTAATCCAAGAGGGTATTGACTTATCAACGTATAAAGGTTGCCCTTTTCATATTCGTGTGGTGATGCAGAAACCGATGAACCGATGGCAAGTCTCTATGATGTGTGCTACTGTCGGTAGAAAAAACGCAGTGATTACGAATTATGCATATGGCGGCGATGATGTTTCCGTGGAGAAAGCAATGAACCATCGTGATCAAAATTGGGATCCAATCAATACATTTCGGGAATTAATTTATTTGTCTCACCAAGTTGTTGCGTGCTTGGGATCCAAATTACCCTTGCTGTTAGTAGGGCTAGATATGGGAATTGATAAGAACGGGAAAATATGGTTTATTGAGGCCAATACGAGACCTGATATGGATGGAATGAAGGAACTGAATGATAAACTAGCCTATAGAAAGTATATGGAAGCAAAAAGATGGGTTGGTCACGATTAGTAATATGGCAACTTGAAAAAAGGAGAGGAGATTTGATGGTTCCGGATGAACAATTTTTAACCGTCTGTCAGGTTCTGAAGATGATTCAGAATGCAATGGATCAGAAAATCCCTTTTTCACTTGTTCGGGTGGGAGATGGAGAAAACCTAATATTGGCTCAGGAATCCGTAATGCCAATAAAAGAAGTTTTAAAAAAGAAGTGGGCGAAGAAAGCGAATCGAGGTGAAAAAGGCGTTTATCTGCCGAACTTAACATTAAGGAATCAAATGGTAGAAGCAATTAAGAAAGCCGATGTCGTAGGTATACCCTTTTTGACCAATGATCCCATTAAAGCAGAGCATAACATCAAGCGACCACTAACCGAAGCTGCGTTTGACTATTATTCCATTCATCCTAGACACGTCTGTCATACCTTTGTTAATAGAGTACTCGCTCAGAAGCGAGAATTCTGGAACCTTTTAAAAGGAAAAAGGGTATTGCTCGTAGGGGGATGGGCAGAACAAGTACGTAAAATACTGATGTTGGAGCCTTATGGACTTGATAATATTTTAACTATTCCATTCTTCCATAACAAAGAGATGGAGACAACTATCCATAATATTTCAAAACTTAGTAATCAATTTGATATTGCATTGGTATCCTGTGGGGTTAATGCAGTAGTCTTGTCTCAACATATTGCTGAGAAAACGGGGAAAGTAGCAATAGACTTTGGAAAAAATCTTATGTTTATCGTTCAGCAAAAGGCTGGACTCGAGCATTCTTCTAGAGATGCACATGAGGGCCTAATACCTTAAGTCTCAACCATGATGCCCATTTATAAATACCTATTATTTTCTATGATATAAGCCGCCTCATAAGATATTTTAGCTTCATATACTATTTAAACTTCAAGTTCAGAAGTGGAGGGCTTAAGGTGGAGGTGTAAAATGGCCAGAGTTGGAAAAGTGACTGTAGTGATCCCTGTGTACAATCGCGCATTACTTCTTTCAAAGGCTGTGGATAGCGTGCTGGCGCAATCTTATAAGGATTGGAATCTCGTCATTGTTGATGATGCATCGACGGATCATTCCCTCGAAATTTGCTCTAACTATTTAGGAGATAGCCGAATAAGAGTCCTGCAAATGCCAGAGAATTCTGGTACAGGTAAATGTTTAAATTACGCACTGTCCTTTATCGATACTCCGTATTTCGTCATTCTGGATTCAGATGATTGGCTAGAGCCAACGACGCTGGATGTGCTTCTAAAAAAGATGGAGGAGGAGCCCAGCACCACATCATTGGTTTATGGCAATACAAAGATTTGGAAAGAAGATCAAAACGGTTTGCATTTTAGGAGTATTAGAAAATATCGCTCCTTCCAAGATAAGTATGATTTCATCATGTACCCGCATATTCCCTACCCCCGTTTTTTTCGGACAGAAACGGTCAGGGAAGTCCGCGGGTTTGAGAGTGACATTCCTTATGAAGGGCGTTACGGTGAAGACCGTTACCTTTTGCTGAAGTTAATTGCGGTTAGCCGCTTTTCTTGGATTGACGAGGACCTCTATAACCTACGAATTCATTCGACTAATATTACTAAAACGGATCAAAAAAAATTTGCGACGGTTAGAGAATACTTGTATTCAAAAATGCTACAAGAGTGGGGAGGAAAGTATCGACCTATCTTTGAGATGAGAAAGGATGGGTGGTTAGTTTTAAGAGAATTACAGCCTGTTGATTCTCTGTCGCAATAAAGAAAAAGAGAGGTGATATGCTTGAGCAAAGCGTTATTTACGGTTGTTATTCCTACTTTTAATAGACGAAATACGATTAGTAAAGCAATTGAAAGTGTCCTAGACCAAAGCTATAAGAATTGGGAATTACTGATTATCGATGATGCCTCAACAGATGATACGTTAAAAGTGATTGAGTCTTTTTTAACGGAAAAAAGAATTCGTTATGTTAGACTCCAAGAAAATGTAGGCATTTCAAAGGTAATGAATAAAGCATTAGAGCTTGTGAGTACACCCTATTTCGTACAGCTAGACTCGGATGATTGGTTTGAAAGTAAGGCATTGAGTGAGTTTCATAAGGCTATCCAAAAAGCTCCGAAAGAAACCGCCTTATTTTATGGAAATATAAAGATGGTAGCGGATCGAGATGGCAAACTCGAGGTCAAACGTTATATTAAGCATCGTAGGTTTGAGGACAAATATGATTTTTTGCGATATCTAAAAAATATGCTTCAACCCAGGTGCTTCCGAACAGAAGCTGTAAGATCTGTCGGCGGTTGGGATACCAATGATCCGTTTGAAGGCAGGTTTATGGAAGACAGGCGGATATGCTTAAAATTAATTGAGAGCTATCCAATTTATTGGATAAATAAACATTTAGGTAACAGAAGAAAGCACGGTAACCAGCTTACACAAAAGGACTCTATTGAGAAACGAAATCTTCTAAGAAAACTCGTTATTGAACACTATTTAGAGAAGTGGGGCAATGAGTATATTCCTATTTATACGATAGGAAAGTCTGGCTATTTGAAAATATCCCAATTGGTTAAAACTAGTGACAGCGCCCAGGGGGAAGAGTATGCGTAAAAAATGCATTATCTTCAATCTAAGTTTTAATGAGCTGAAGAAGAAGAATCGAAATAACGGTCAAGATCATGTTGCAAGACTAACTAAACCTTGGATCGATTATCGAATGTCCATCTTCATGAAGTATACCTGTAAAAGTTTTAAAGCCCAGACGAATCAGGATTTTATTGCTCTAATTAAATATGATCCTCAATCCGATAAGCACATACAAGAAAGTTTAAATCAATATGATAAGCTTCCAGCAAACATACAATTCATCAAGGCCGAAGAGTTTGATGATCATGTTGCTGAACATGCTATCGGCTCTGATTTTTTATATCTGGTGAGATTAGACTCCGATGATATGTACCATAGGACTTTTGTACAGCAATTACACGACGCTGTACCTAAAGAGAAAACGTTAGTCCTGATTTGTAGTAAAGGCTATAAATATGATTGTACGAATCAGCTTCTATCAATTGACCCTCGGAAGTCCCCGCCCTTCTATACCCTTATCTATAAAACAGAGGAGTATCTTAAGGGGGTGAGATATTTATTAAAAGGCGGCCATCCAGGTGCCATCAAGCTTCCACATGAGTATATGCCCAAGCAGAACTATGTATATATCATACACAACCGAAATATTAGAGGGACATTTAATCAAGATAAGGTGATAGAGGATAATCCGGAAAAAATAAAAAGGCTGCTGAAAAGATTTACAAAAAAGCAGAAGGCAAAACAAGATCATACGATTTTTTAGGAGGTTAACCATGAATGTGGATTGGTTGATTGTCGGAGCGGGCTTCACGGGAGCTACTCTGTCCGAACGCCTTGCATCCCAATGTAATGCAAAGGTATTGTTAGTTGACAAGAGGGATCATATCGGAGGCAATTCTTATGATTGCTATAATGAGGACGGAATTTTGATTCATAAGTATGGCTCGCACACATTTCATACTAATTCTCAGATGGTATGGAATTATTTGTCCCAATTTACCGAGTGGCGTACTTATTTTCACCAGGTATTAACGGTGGTTGATGGCAAAAAGATTCCTGTACCGTTTAATTTGAATTCGCTCTATGCCCTTTTTCCACCTAGATATGCCGAAAAATTGGAGGAGCTGCTCATTCAGCATTTTGGTTTTGGTGTCAAGGTACCCATTCTGAAGCTTCGGGAAACAGCTAGCGGAGATTTAAGTTTTTTAGCGGAATATGTATACAAAAAAGTATACTACGAATATACGTTAAAGCATTGGCAATTAAATCCTCAAGAATTAGATCGTTCGGTAACTGCTCGGGTACCTGTATATATTAGTAGGGATAATCGTTATTTTCAGGATACTTACCAGGGCATGCCTAAACATGGTTATGCTGTACTATTTAGCCGAATGCTCCGTCACCCTAATATTAAGCTCTTATTAAATACGGACTATCGTGAGCTTTTGGGAAGCATCAGGTTCAAGCGCATGATATATACTGGACCGATTGACGAGTTTTTTCAGTACAAACATGGTACTCTTCCTTATCGCAGTCTTCGTTTTGATTTTGAAACGATTAATCAAGAGTATTATCAAGAAGTAGGCACCATTAACTATCCTCATGAGTATGACTTTACCCGTATATTGGAACAAAAACATCTGACAGGACAAAAAGCCTCTCATACTACCATCTCCCATGTGTTTCCACAATCCTATGACCCTAAAGTAAATGACCCTTACTATCCTATCCCTCGTGAAGACAATAGGAAAATTTACAGTTTGTATTTACAAGAAGCGGATCAAATTAAAGATAAAGTCTTATTTGCAGGCCGGTTGGCAGACTACAAGTATTATAACATGGACCAGGCGGTTGCACGGGCCTTGACACTGTTTAAGGAAATAGCTTCAAAGAATATATAATATCGGAGGTGAATGTATGATTTGTTATGCTCTCCTTGCACATGAAGATGAAAAGGGGTTGCTTCAACAAGTACGGAATATTAAGAAATACAACAGGGATGATGTGTTTATTGTTTTGTATAACGGAGGGCACAATAGGAAATTTGGGAAAAAAGTAGCAAAGAAAGAAAAGATACAGATATGTCCATATAGCAGACCATTTGAACCGAAGGGTACAGGTAGGATGTTTTATGATGTAGCCAGATGGCTTGAAGAAACGAAAGTTAAATATGATTATTTAGTTTATTTTGAATCCGACATGATGTTTGTCAATCATGGGTTTGAAGATACTCTTGATGAATTACTTAAAGACCATGACTGTGTTTGGAAAATCGCCCGGACTATATCAGATCCTCATAAAACAAAGTGGGAGCCAGGTAAGATGATGCTCGAAGTAATAGAGCCTTGGGTAGATATCTTTCCAGGGGGCACTCTTACTAGAACTTTCAATCCTCTACAAACCTATCGTCGAAGCATGATTTCCAAGATGCTAAAAAAAATCCATCCGGACAGATTGGAGGAATTTTTTTCAAAGGTAAAAATCAGGTGCATGGGGGAAATGCTTTATCCTTCTCTTGCAGCTGCATGTGGGGCAAAAATTCGGACTTTCCCAGGGGCAACGAAAAAATTCCTGAGGTGGAGACCTCCCTTAACCGTAAAAGATATTAAACGAGCGAAAGAGAAAAACAATATCTTTGCAGTACATCCTGTAAAGGATAAGGAAGTACGGGAATGGATCTATAAAAACCTCTAAGGGAGGAAGGATAGTGGATTTGTCATATTTCCTAGATTCCGATGTACGGATAGAAAAAATTGAATGGGTGCGACTGCCGGGAGAACGGTGGAGAGAAATTGGCTGTAATGCTAGGAAGGGTTGGCATGGAAAAGTATATATCAATGAAGTGGCGCGCGTAACTATTGCGGGCATTACCGGATTCGGATGGTCACCGGTTAATCAATCCCAGGCAAGTCATTGGATTGGTACACCAATAAAAGACGTCTTTAGTGCAAACGGGAGAGTAAATGAACCATTTCGGTCTATGGAGTATCCTTTATTGGATTGGTTGGGGAAAATTACAAATACACCCGTTTATGCCTTGATTACAGATAACAGATCGAATAAAGTTCAAGTGCCTATTTACGAAACAACACTATACTTTGATGATCTTCATTTGTCTAACCAGCAGGAAGCCATAAAGTTTATGCAGAACAGAGCGATGGAAGGATGGGCCATAGGGCACCGTTCCTTTAAAATCAAAGTTGGCCGCGGAGCACGCCATATGCCTCTACTAGAAGGGGTCAACAGAGATATAGCTATTATCAATGGTATACGCGAAGCAGTAGGTTCAAGCGCTCATATTATGATAGACGCAAATAATAGCTATAATTTGAATATTACCAAGCAAGTCCTTTCCGAGACAGCCCATTCTAAGCTTACATTTATAGAGGAGCCTTTCTATGAGGATCCCGTTCTGTTAGAAGACTTGCAAGAATGGATGGACTTGTGTGGGATCGATGTCCTAGTAGCTGATGGTGAAGGGTTAACCGCTGCTCCTGCCCTTGTTGAGTGGGCAATGAAGGGTCTAATTGACGTTATTCAATATGATATCCGATTCTACGGTTTCAACAAGCTTTTGGAACTGGAAGATCGCTTGAAGGGAACGAATGTAAAACAAGCGCCTCACAATTATGGGGGCCCCTTTGGAAATTACGCGAGTGCTCATATCGCTCCCTACATGAAAAAATTCACATTTATTGAATGGGACGAAGTTAATATACCCGGAGTAGATACTTCAGCCTATCAGATTGATGAGGGTAGAGTGCTTGTCCCTAATCTTCCAGGTTTCGGATTAGAGCTGGATGACCGATACTTTCTAAAAAAAATACAGAGTGAAGGCTGGACAATAAGAATATGATTGTCTATGCCCTGCTCGCTCATGAAAATGAAGAGGCTCTTCTACGTCAGGTAAGAAACATCAAAAAATTTAATCGTAAAGACACACAAATTGTTTTATACAATGGTGGCTTCAATAAAGATTTTGGAAAAATTACAGAAAAGCTAGAAAATATTCACATCTGTCCTTATAGTCGGCCTTTTGAACCTTTGATGACCGGCCGCATGTTTTATGATGTAGCAAGATGGCTTAAAGAGAATAGGGTCAAATATAATTATCTTGTTTATACCGAGTACGACATGATGTTTGTTAATCATGGCTTTGAGGATCGGCTTGATGAATTACTGATGGGGTATGATTGTATATGGAAATTTACGAAAACTTATAAAGCTTATGATCAAAAAATATGGAAACCAGCAGAAAGACTACTGAAAGAGCAGGAAGCTTGGAAGGATATCCTCCCAGGAAATCAAATATACCGAACATCTAATCCTTTGCAGTGTTATAAGAGAAAAATAGTAAAAAAAATGCTAGCCAGAATTGACGAGGAAAGAATGGAGCAATTTTTTTCCTCAGTAAAAGTTAGAAATTTGGGTGAGATGCTTTATCCTACACTAGCAGCAGTAAGCGGAGCAAAATTTAGGAGGTATCCAAAGCCTTTTCGAAAGTTTCTGAGATGGAAGCCGTCTCTTACGATTAAAGAGGTTAAGAAGGCTAAGAAGCATGGAGATATCTATGTGGTTCACCCGGTTAAAGATGAAGAGGTACAGGATTGGCTTTACAGCCATTAGCCAAATCGATTTAAAGGGAGAGACAAAATGCTCATTTGTAGTATTACTACGAATAACCACATTCCCAGGGCAAAAGTAATGGCAAGATCTATCAAGGAGCATATGCCTGATGCGAAAATGATTTTATGCGTGGTGGAAAAGAAGCTAGATCCTTCCTTATGGGAGTTTTCTCATTTTGATCATTTAGTATTGGCCAAGGATTTGGGAATAAATGATTTTGAAACTTTTATATTCAAATATAACCGATTTGAAGCTGCTAATTCATTAAAAGCTAAACTTTTAAAATATTGTCTTAAAAAGTTCCGCGGGAAGCCTATTTTATATTTAGATACAGATATTCGTTTATACGGACCGCTTACTGAAATCCAAGGATTATTGAAAAAATATGACATCTTATTTACACCACATATAGTAAGACCAATTGGAAAAGCATCGCATATACCCAAATTCGAGCTGCCTATTCTACGAACAGGAATATTTAATGCAGGCTTTATGGCGCTAAAACGGTCAAAGGAGTCTCGTCGTTTTCTTGACTGGTGGGATATGAGGCTGGATCAATACTGTTATAAAGCCTTGGCCGAAGGTCTCTTTTTTGACCAGAAATGGCTGAACTTAGCTCTTTACTATTTCAATGTCGGTGCGATTACACATCCCGGTTATAATGTTGCTTATTGGAATACCACGAATAGGAAGGTTTCATTAAAAAAAGATAGCTGGCTAGTTGATGGTGAACCATTAAAATTTTTCCATTTTTCAGGTGCTGAAACCGGGAGATTAAAAAGTATGGTAAAAAAATATGCAGTTGATCGGTCAAGCGTGAAATGTCTCCTAAACTTAAGGGATAGCTATATTAGTGAATTAAGAGAAATGGGACAAAAGGAACAAAAGAAGGCAGACTGGAGCTATGATTATTTTTCAAGCGGGGAATTGATTCAGGACGAATCACGAATTGCGTATAGGGTGGGCTACGAGAACTTTAACCAAAATTTTAAGAATCCATTTAATCAATCAAATGCTACTTTTATTGAAAAAAATGCATAGGGGATAGTTTAATATTTGTGAAAGGGAAGGAGGAGAGTATGGGAGGGAAAAATAGATTCATCATTTCATGTTTAGGAGAAAATACAGAAGTTTACCATGAGCGGATTCTAGCGTTAATCAGAACCCTCAAGCATTTTGGAGGAACTATGGCTAAGCAGAAAACCATTGTTTATTTTAATGGGGCCAAGGATCCGAAGGTGGAACAAGAGTTAATCAAATTAGGCGTTACGGTTCAGATTAGCAAGCCGTTTGATGTAAGGTCCCCTCATTCAAATAAGGTGAGAATGCTTGAAATCGATGAGGAGCGTGATTATGATGTCTTATTGATACTTGATTGTGATCTTGTAATTGCGCAAGATTTCGTGGATCAAATTTTGAACGATAGAATCCAGGCTGCTCCTGTATATATTGATTTTCTAACCAACAGTCAGTGGCGGCACATTTTCTCTGTATTTGACCTGCGTTTTCCAAAGAAGAAAATGGAAACTTTCTTAGGGGAGAAAACCGTTCCCTACTATAATTCCGGGGTTATAGCCATACCTAGAAAATATGTTAGGCCTTTAAGAGAATTATGGAAAAAATATATTAAGCTTCTACTTGATCAATTCGAGGGAAAACTTAACGACATAGCAGAAAAAAGTTACTTTACAGATCAAATTGCTTTAACTCTTGCCCTCCAAGAAGGGAAGTTTCCCTTCACCCCTTTTCCTCTGGAAATGAATTTTCAAATTAACCAGAGTGTCCACGAAAAATTTTCCCCCGATCTTCGAAAGCCTTATATAATACATTACCATAAAAAATTAATAAACAATAAAATTAGAAAAACTGGGTACAAAAACCCTGACAGGTTTATTCGGAAATTAAATCGGTTCCTAAGAAGGGGGTAACCGCAATAAATAATATGAAAAGACAGGGTTGTACTCATGAACAACCGTAAGAGTTTTCTGAGTAAAAGTGAAACAGAGTCTATAAAGCTATGGACAAAACAAATAGAAGAGTCTCCGGAGGAATCCCTAAAATCAAGGGATTGGTCGATATTAAAGTTAAATTATAAAATTGCAGGTACTGGCAAGAATCGAATTGTTTACGATTTAGACAATGGTCTGGTGCTAAAGGTTTCGATCTCATTAAGGGGAATTAAGCACAACTTCGTAGAGTATGATTTGTATAATACGGTGTCTTCTTGCCTGAAAGACCATCTTGCTGCGATAGTTGACCATGGCTACGGTTGGAATATTATGGAGAAGTTAGATGTGGAAGTACCTAGATCGAAGAAAAATAAGAAGAAGGTGCTAAGAATATATCAGAATTTTATTGAAGAGGGGATCAGACCTCGTGATATCTTAAGCAAAAACAAGAAAAATGCTAGATGGAAAAATCTTGGGATGGATCAGGCGGGGAAAATTAAAGTTTTAGATTATGGAGATTTTTTAAGATGGGAATGAATAAATTGGATGGGTAAAAGGATCTATTATTTAAGTAATCCCTTTGCTACCTTGCAATAAGGAGCCATTCCTGTAATGAAGTAGCAACCAACGAAGAAGATTTAAAAGGCTTAGACCACCTTAAGAAAAGAGCTGATAATAATGGTGTTGATTTGGTTTAGGTAAGAAGTTTCCTCCGAACTAAGCGAGAGACTTCTTTCTTTTATTGTAAGACAGTAATTAGATTATGCTATGAATTAAAAATTTGGGTTTTATAGTATGGAAAATTGGGTTTTTCTAACATTCAAAATCATCATATTAAACATAAACTACAAGAGAAACTAAAAGCAGTTATTATCAGAGAAAAGAAAGGAATGGAGGTAATGAATAGGAAACCCTTATGCTTTCCTAAATTTATTCAGCCTAAAATCTCTATTATTCTAACGAAGGGAAGCACTTTTAAAAGGATGTATTATTGTATCAAATCTATAATACAAAAGACATGTGACATCTCATACGAAGTAGTTCTTATAAATGAAGGGCCACTCTCAGAAAAACTACGGAAATACTTTCCAAATATAAAAATAGTAGAAATTCCTACAAAACAGGGATTCCTAACCCTTTTAAATTACGTCGCAGGAAGTGCTTTAGGGGACTATGTTGTATTTCTTGCGAGTGACTCAAAAGTAAAAGAAAACTGGTTAGGACATCTATTTGAAACGATGGAAAGAGACAAACAAATCGGTGTAATTGGACCAAAATTACTGGACCCTAACGGGAAAATTTGGGCTTCGGGTGGAGTTGTTTGGAAAAACGGAAAGAAGACACTGTATGGAAAAGGGGATGATAAACGAAATTACCAATACAATTACCTAAAGGAAGTAGATTATTTACCTTCTGTGTGCATCATGATGAGAGCTTCTATTTTGAAACATCTTAGAGGGGGGGATTCAAGATTTACTTCTCCTGCGTATGAAGATATGGATCTTGCATTCAGATGTAGGCAGCTCGGATATAAAGTGGTATATGAGCCAACCTCAGAAGTTATCTTCTATCCAAGTGACAAGGACTCCATTTCTAGACGAGGAAAAAGAGTTATTCGTAAAAGGAACAGAACTGAGTTTGTTAACAAGTGGCGCCATATTTTATACAGTGAGAACTTTAAAAAGGGAAAGGATGTTTTTTGGGCGCGAGATCGCAGTCGAAATAAAAAAACAGTTGTTGTGATTGATGAAAATGGGCCCAAATTTGATAAGCAGACCGTTGCGAGAAGTACCTTTCATTACTTGAATTTGTTTATTTCCATGGGCATGAATGTAATTTTTATTGGTGATAATCATTGGGTGAATCAGGTGAATTATTGCAGGCAAGAACCCTATACTACCACTTTGGAAAAGCTGGGTATACAAGTCCTCTATGGTGAGTGGAATGAAAGTAATTTAATTTCCTGGATAAAAAAGCATTCTAGATATATAGATTATGTTTACTTGTGTAGGCCGCATATCGCAAAAAAATATTTGAATCAATTTAAAAAATATACAAGCGCAAAGATCATTTACAATAATTGTGACCTCCATTACTTAAGGGAGTTTCGTAATTATCAAGTAACAAAGAATCCATTTCTATTAAAGCAAGCAGACAAATGGAAGGGAATTGAATTTGAGATTATCGAGAAGAGTGACGTCATTCACGTAGTAAGTTCTTTCGAGCAGGAGCTGCTAGAACGGTATTTTCCCAAAAAACCAATAAGGCATATTCCGGTTTTTATTTATGATAAACAACATACTTCACGGGAATGCAGTACCTTTGACAATAGGTCACATATAATGTTCATTGGACAGTTTGCACATAAACCGAATGCCGACGCAGTTGAATGGTTTTGCCAATCAATATTACCGCTTGTTACAAAGCATGCCCCTGGGATAAAAATATATATTATCGGAGCTAATCTAACAAGTAATATTAAAAAATTAGCTTCGGAAAATGTAATAATAGAAGGTCAAGTATCGGATAGCAAGCTCGAAGAGTTCTATAAGAAGTGTAAACTTGTAGTTGCACCTTTACGTTTTGGCGCAGGTGTAAAGGGAAAAGTTATAGAGGCAATGTATAATGGAGTGCCAGTAATTACTACCTCTATCGGTGCAGAGGGTCTTCCGGAGATTGAGGAATTTTTACCGATTGCTAATTGTGAAGAAAACTTTGCCAGCTATATATTAGACGTTTATTACTCAAGGGATAAATGGGAATATATTACAAATAAATCATATGAATACATTCAAAGGTTCTTCTCTAAGGACTATGCACGCCAACAAATCGAAAAAGACATAAGGATAAGCCAATGACAAGGAATGATGTTAAGTGAAGCTTATACTATTATCTGGGGGGTCAGGAAAAAGGCTGTGGCCCCTATCAAACGAAGCTAGACCGAAACAGTTTCTAAAACTTCTGAAGGGTCCAGATAACCAATGGGAATCAATGATTCAAAGGATTTGGAGGCAAGTAGCATCAGTCGGTTTGGAAAACTCGTGTTATATTACTACAAACCAATCCCAAATTGAGATATTAAATAACCAACTAACCCCTCAACCACATCTTCCCTTAATAGTTGAACCTCAAAGTCGGGATACATTCCCGGCAATAGCTCTAGCAGCTACCTATCTTTACTCCAAGGCAAAAGTTGATTTAAGCGAGGTAGTTTGTGTATTTCCAGTAGATGCCTATGTAGACGATTCCTTTTTAAAAAGGATAAAAGATCTAGAGAGATTAGTTCAAGAGTCACAAGCAAGTGCAGCTCTAATGGGAGTAAGCCCATATTACGCTTCAGAAAAATATGGCTATATTGTGCCAATAGATGTTTTGAAGGGGAATTCAAGAGAATATTGTCTTGTTGATAAATTTGTTGAGAAACCATCCGTAGAGGATGCGAAGGCACTCATTGAAAAAAAAGCTCTTTGGAATTGTGGAGTTGTTGCGTTCAAACTTGGCATGCTCATCTCATTGTTGGAAGAAAAAGGATTACCGATTCACTATGAGGAGATGTTAAGTAATTTTGGTAGTTTATCTAAGGTAAGCCTTGATTACGAAATATTGGAAAGAACCAAGAACCTTGTAGTAATTCCGTACAATGGCAACTGGAGAGACATGGGAACTTGGGATGCTATTGCCGAGCAGATTAACACTCCTATTATTGGTAGGGGGATTTTAAGCACTGATTCACTTAATACGCAACTAATTAATGAGTTAAATATTCCTATTATCATATTAGGCTTATCAAATACGATTGTAGCTTCAAGTCCAGATGGAATCCTTGTAGCAGATAAATCAGCAAGCTCAAAAATTAAGGATTATCTTAACACTGGTGTATCAGTGAGACCAATGTATGAAGAAAGGAGATGGGGATGGTACCATGTCTTGGATCACATTAAATATTCTGAGGGAAATGAAGTTCTAGTTAAAAGGTTATTCATTAAGAAAGGTGAAAACATTAGCTACCAGTTTCATAAGAAAAGATCTGAAGTTTGGACGATAATCTCGGGGCTTGGCATGCTGGCTTTAAATGACAAGATAAAAAACGTAAGTTCCCATGACGTCATAGAAATCGCTACAGGATCAAAACACGCAATAAAAGCTATTACTGATCTTGAAATAATAGAGGTACAAAAAGGTACACAGCTAGTAGAAGATGATATCGAAAGGATTTACAAGGAGTGGGGAGAGATCGAAAAGAAATGTACTGTGGAAGATTCGAAAGATAAAGGATAAAAATAGGGGGTGAAAAGTAAAAATGAACGTTGGTACTATATCAACAATTAACTATTTGCCCCAAGCGATTTTAATGGCTAAATCGGTAAGGAAACACATGCCAGAATGCAGGATTGTACTCTGTTTACTGGAAAGAGAAAAGCCAAAGTCATTTGAAGGATTAAGTTATTTCGATACAATCATACTAGCTAGGGAATTAGGGTTTGATAACTTTGATCACTATATTTTTAAATATAGTAACGCTCCAGCTAGTTTTTCACTTAAAGGAAAATTATTACTTCATTTGATAGATAAATATCCAGCTGATAAGACTTATATTTATCTTGACTCCGATATACAAATCTTCTCGAGGTTTGAAGAAGTCTTTTCTGAATTAAATGAGTATCCCATTGTACTTACACCTCATTTATTACAGTCCCCTGAAAAAGAAGTGCACATGTGGAGGGAAACAGGCATTCTTCAAACGGGGATGTTCAATGCAGGCTTTTTGGCTGTTCGAAGATGTTTAGAGGCAAGACAATTCCTTCGCTGGTGGGATTACAGGTTGGAAAATTACTGCTATTCTGACATTAAAAACGGAATCTGCTTTGATCAAAGATGGTTAGACTTAGTTCCAGGCTTATTTAATACCTCGATATTAAAGCATCCCGGTTATAATGCTGCTTGGTGGAACTTATCAGAGAGAAGAATCCAAATGGGTAATGACGGGGGATATCATATTCTAGGCAAACCTTTACGTTTTTTCCACTTTTCTGGATTGAACAAGAGATTAGATCAAATGATCAGGGTATGGTATCGAGAAAAGAGTGATATTGATACTTTTCTAGAACTTAAAGGACAATATCTTAGACAATTAAAAGACTTGGAAAAAAAGTTTATTAAAACACCGTGGAGTTATGGATATTTTGAAAGTGGGGAGATAATAAAAGACCGATCAAGAAAGATTTATCGAAAGAATGAAAAGCTTTATTTAAAAAAATTTGGAAATCCTTTTAGATTGGAAAATAGCATTTTTTCAAAAAAGATCGTGAAAAAGTTAAAATCCAAAAAGTCTTAGAAGAGGAGGTTGCATGTATGACATCAGGGGGATCAAATCCAACTGTATCCATTATCATTCCTCTAGACTGTGTATCGGTAACCGCCGATAAATGTATACGCTCGATAATTCGCAATACAAGGAAAATTTCTTTTGAGATTATTCTTGCGGGTGACGAGAAAATAATAATGAAACATAGCAATATTGACCCAAAAGGAAGAATAGTTAATACGATAACTGAAGAGAAATCTTATACTAAAATATGTAACAAAGGGCTATACAATAGAAATGGCAAGTACTTTGTTATTCTTGACCCCAAAATCAAGGTAAAACGGGGATGGCTAAAACATATGATCAATTTAATGGATCATGATCCTACCATTGCAATGGTTGGCCCCAAGATTTTATATCAGGATGGAAAGTTACGTGAGGCTGGGGGAATCGTTTGGCGTGATGGAACTCATGAGCCCTATGGACAATATGATGATCCTAGAAAATCTAAATATAATTATGTAAAGGAAACTGACTTTATTTCCGCCAAGTGTTTAATGATCAGAAAAGATGTGTGGAACTGGTTAAAAGGATTTGATACTAGGTTTGAAGCAGGAGGCTACGATGTAATTGATCTTGCTTTCCAAGTTAGGAGGCAGGGGTTCAAGGTTAAGTTTCAACCGAAATCAACTGTTGTTCTTGAGGGACATGATCTTTATCCGGTAGACGAAAATAAAGGTTTGTTTTACAACAAGTGGAAAGAAACTCTTGAGAAAGAACAATTTCCAAAAAATCAACATCATTTTTGGGCTAGGGACAGAAGTGGAAGGAAAAAAACTATATTAATGCTGTATATGGATGGTCCAGATTTTGATAAATCAACAGCATCAAGAATGGCTTTTCATTATCTAACGCTGTTTGTCAAGATGGATCTGAATGTGATTTATGCAGGTGAGGCATTCAAAAGGCGGGAACCTTACACCTCTATTCTTGAGAAGATGGGAGTAGAGGTCCTATGTGGTAACTCAGATGAAAAAAATATTAATGAATGGATCAAACGCAATGCAGAATACATTGATTATGCTTATCTCATTTTTCCATTCATAGCCCAAAAGCACATCAATGTATTACGTAATCATACGAAAGCTAAAATTATCTACAATGGCTGTGATCTGTTTTTCTTGCGAGAACAACGAAATTATGAGTTATTGAAAGATCCAAAAATGCTGGAATCAGCAAGTAAGTGGAAGTCTATGGAGATGAAGCTAATTAGAGAAGCAGATGTAAATCATACTTTAAGTACGTACGAAAAAAAAATAGTAAGAAAGCTATTCCCTGAAAAAAAAGTAAGAATTGTACCAGTGTTTATCTATGATAAGAACCAAGATGATTCTCAAATTAAGTCATATATGAAAAGAGAGGGTCTTCTTTTTGTCGGGACATTCAAACATAAACCAAACGTGGATGGGATATTATGGTTTGTCAAAAATGTATTTCCATATATATTAAGAAAAGTTTCAGATATTAAATTCTTCATTGTAGGGTCCAATCCCCCAAAAGAGATTAAATCCCTAGAATCGGAAAACATAATAGTTACGGGTCACGTTTCAGATCAAAGATTAGAGTCTTTCTATAAGAATTGTAGAGTAGTGGTAGCACCGTTACGATTTGGAGCTGGTGTTAAAGGGAAGATTGTGGAAGCAATGCGTTATCAGGTTCCTGTAGTGACAACAAGAATCGGAGCGGAAGGGTTTAGAAAAATTGAAAACTTTATTAAAGTTGCCCTAAATGAAAAGGAGTTTGCGATAGATGTTATAAAATTATATAAACAGAAAAAACTTTGGGTTAAAGCTTCTATGAGAACCAATAGGTATATTAATAAATATTTTTCGGTAAATGCTGCAAAGAAACAGATGAGAAAGGATATTAAGGCATGAACGCGAGAAGTTAGATAGGGTATGTAAAGGAGGTATAAAGCTTTGAATTGTATCCCACAGCATTTTAGGGACCGGACAATATGCATTGTTGGTTTAGGATACGTAGGCTTAACTCTAGCAGTAGCTATGGCTAATAAAGGGTTTAATATAATAGGTGTTGAAATATCTTCGATAATAAGAGATCGTCTACTCCAAAAAAAAACGATTATGTTTGAGAAGGATCTTGATGATCATTTAAAACGCCATTTGTGCTCAGGAAGAATAAGAGTTTACGAAAAGATTCCTAAGATTCCAGAAATATCTGTTTACATTATTAGTGTTGGTACACCATTAGGAATAAATAAGCAAATTGAGTTAAGTGCATTAGGTAAGGTTTGCGAACAGATTCGTGATGTAATTAAGAACGGTGATTTAGTAATTTTGAGATCTACTGTAAAAGTAGGAACAACTCGCAAGTTTGTGAAACCTATTTTCGAGGGAACAGGGGTTTCCTTTGAACTAGCATTTTGCCCTGAACGAACTGTTGAGGGTAAGGCTTTAATAGAATTAAATTCATTACCGCAAGTTGTTTCAGGTCTGACTGATTCAGCATGTTTAAGGGTTGCGGAGTTGTTTGGCTTCTTAACTCCAACAGTGGTTAAGGTTGCAAATGTAGAAACGGCTGAATTGGTAAAATTGGTTAATAACACACAACGAGATGTTCTGTTCGCATTTGCAAATGAGGTGGCTATGATGTGTGAAGTACTTGGGGTAAATGTAACCGAGGTCGTTCATGCAGCTGTTACCCACTATCCACGTGGTATACTGCCATTACCTGGTCTAGTCGGGGGTCCGTGCTTAGAAAAGGACCCGTATATTCTTGCGGAGAGTCTTAAACAATACGGATATCAACCTCAATTAACTTTGACTGCACGTAAATGGAATGAGGATTTGCCAATGCAGACAGTAAAGAAAATAAAAACTGAATTTGATATGATTATAGAGCAAGATCTACTAGCAGCGCCAGTGATCTCAATTTTAGGATTAGCGTTTAAAGGGAATCCCGAAACCGATGACTTACGGGGGACAATGGCCATCCCGCTTATTGCCGCACTTAAGGAATCTTTTCCTGGGAGTTATATTCAAGGCTATGATCCTATTGTAGATGGAAAAAAGATCAGTGCGCTAGGAATTAAGCCGATTCAAACACTTGAGGAAGCATTTTCTGGGTCCAATATTGTAATTATTCAAAATAACAATCCCTTATTTCAAAAAATGCCGATACACTTGCTAGCAAAATCAATGAGCAAACCTTCGTTAATCTATGACTATTGGAACTTATTTTCTTCAAGTAATGAGTTACTTCAAGGTATAAAGTATATTGCACTGGGAAACCACCAAAATTAATGGGAATATCAGGGGTGAGAACAGATGACCGTTTCGTTGGTAACAGGGGCTGCGGGCTTTATTGGATATCATCTTGCCAAGCATTTAAGTGAGGATCCAACTGCAACAGTAATCTGTGTAGATAACTTCATAAGAGGAGAAAGGGATAATCTCTATGAGGACTTAACAGGCCGCCCTAATGTGATTGAATATTCAATAGATTTGACGAAGCCCGATCAGCTAGTAAAATTGCCTGATAATATCGAATTGATTTATCATTTAGCAGCTTTGAATGGTACACAAAACTTTTACGAGAGACCGTATGAGGTAATGAAATGCTCCACCTTACCGATATTTTATTTGCTGGACCGGTATCGGGATTCGCCAAGCTTAAAAAGGTTTATCTATGCTAGCACATCCGAAGTTTACGCGAGTACTGTGAGAAAGTTTAAATGGGTTATTCCAACTACGGAAAATGTGCCGCTATCCATAGAAGATCCTTGTAACCCCCGATGGTCATACGGTGCATCGAAGCTTCATGGTGAGGTTTTAATTAATAGTGCACACCAGTCCTTCAACATCCCTTACTCTATTATTAGATACCACAATATTTATGGACCGCGAATGGGTGATAAGCATGTTATTCCCGACTTCGCGATACGAATAAAGAAAGGGATCTTTGAATTATACGGCCATAGCGATACTAGATCTTTTCTTTATATTGACGATGCGGTAAAGGCGACAGTGTTATGTGCACATTTGGAAGATACAAAAAATGAAATCATAAATATTGGAGGAAGTTTGGAGATATCGATTCTTGATTTGGCAAAGAAGATGATGGAGATAAGTGGATTATCTGGGGATATGAAACTCTATCCTTCTCCTAATGGTAGTGTTAGTCGAAGGGTTCCATCCGTAGAAAAACTTGAAAAACTCGTTGGATTTAAAGAGTCTGTTTCTCTTGAAGAAGGTTTGAAGAGAACCTTGGACTATTACTTGAAGTAAGATATATAAAACCACTCATATTCCTCGATTGTGTCACCTCCTCCCTCTTAAACACCCAAATACTAAAATACACGAATCACTCAAGAACAAAAGCCGTTGCCCTTAGATGTTTTGATTAATAGGATAGTAGCACAATGGTTTAAGGGGATGAGAAGATTGAAGCCAAGTTCGAATCGAAGAAAGAACAACTCCAGAGAAAAGCAAAGCTTCCGGGAAGAGATTCGCACTTTAAACTCCTTACTCTTTTATCTAAGAGGTAACAGGTCGGTATTTGATCAAACAAGGGCCAAAGTGCAAAAGGGTATAAGAAGATTAGATTATGCTCTTGTTAGGATGCCGAAGCATCAAACTGATAAATCCCATTCATACGTTTCCGTAAAAATTGGGGAAAGAAAAGTCCTGTTAAACAAGAGTGCCTTAGTCAGAAGAAAGAGAATGAGCTTGTCAGGGGCAAACAGCGCTTATGATCGTAGAAGAATAGATAGGCTAATAAGGAATCTCCGAGTATTAGATTCCAATCTTAATCAGGTATTACGTCATGTAGATTACGAGTCAAGATCCAGGCTTCTGAAGATGATGAGATCAATCAGGGAAGAACATCTTAATAACTGGGGTTCAGCAAGAGGGAACTCATCTAAGAACAAAGAGGTTAAAAAGGATAAGCCAGCGAAAAAGAGAAAGGCAAAAGAGACAGTAAAAGCTAAACAAAAAAAATCGAAACAACTTGCGAGTAAGGATAAAACAAGTCTGAGTGGTACCAAACAGGCCGCTGAAACGAAGGACAGTAAAATAGAGAAAAAGTCAAACAAAAAGGATCAGTCAAAGCGTCTAAAGAAAAAAGGAAAGGCAAATAAAAGTGCAAGTAAAAAGCGGAAGAAAAGACCTAGCGTTTCAAGTCCTCAACAAAAGAATAGAACAAAAACAAAAAATTCGAATTCAAGACGCCAGCCTCGTGTAAACGCAGAATTCTTCGAGAGCACGACTAGAGATTTTCCTGAACAACGAGTAGATGATCTCCTTCAGAGCGATCAGAATCAAGATTCTCTGTTCCAAGACCCTAGATATATTGATACGATCACAATAAAGTAAAAAACCGCCATCCCCAGGCGGTTTTCATTTTACTGCTTGATAAACATCTGCGTAAACATATTCCCGTAAGCCCCGCCTGACACAATCCCAATCCCAATATAGTTATACTCATTGCTTAGGATATTGGCCCGATGCCCAGGAGAGTTCATCAACGAGGTATGCGCGCCATCGACACTTTGGTTCCCCGCAATGTTTTCACCTGCGGTTTGGAAGCCGATGCCTGCGTTGCGGATCATGTCAAACGGAGAGCCATGGGTTGGCGATTGATGTGAAAAATAGTTTCCGTTGATCATATCCTGCGATTTTACGCGGGCCAGGCGGGTTAACTCCGTATGTGCTCTTAACGGGCTTAAACCGTTGGCTTGGCGCGCTTGATTCACCAGATTAAGCATCTGCTGTTCCTGTGCAGACAATCCTGCAGCGGGTGCTGGAGTCGCAGGAGCTGCGGGAGCCGGAGTTGGCGCAGGTGCTGGAGCAGGCGTCGGAGCAGGTGCCGGCTGCCATGGCGCAGTTTGAGAACCGTCAGTTGGCCAAGTGATAACGTGCCATTGGGCATTAGGCCATTGTTGATTGGTTGGGCCAGCCTGAGCTCCAGGCGACTGAGCATGTTGCGCCTTGGCGGTATTTCTGCCAGGTTGGGCCGTTTGTCCCTTCATCGTTTTGCCGCCGTCCACGTTCTGGACATTCACGGGCGGATTTTCCGCTGGCAAGGCGCCTTGGGTGCCGGCACCGCAGCCGGATAGAGCGAGACTGAAGAGTAGAGTGGGAACCAGAAAATGTTTTAGACTATTCATGTATAACACCTCCTGTTTCTAGGGTGTCATGAATAAGTCTGCTTCATTCAGGTCCGCAGGCTTACTTGCAAAGTCCTTGGCGGTGAGCATAGATGGCGATTTGAGTCCGGTCTTCGACTCCTAGCTTGCTTAGGATATTGCTGACATGAGTTTTGACGGTTTTAATGCCGATGAATAATTCTTCGGCAATTTCCTGATTGGATTTTCCATCCCCGATCAGTCCTAGCACTTCAAGCTCTCGAGAAGTCAGTTGTTCATGCGGTAAGCTCTTGCTCTCACCTTGTCGGAAGCGGTTCATGATTTTTCCCGCCACCTGGGATTCGAGCACAGGCAAGCCTTGGTAAGCCTGGCGTATGGCTTGAACAATTTCGGGGGCTCTTGCTGTTTTTAGCAGATAGCTAAAGGCGCCGGCTTCTATCACCGGATAGACCTTTTCATCATCAATAAAACTGGTAAGCACAATGACTTTCCCCTCGGGGTACACGGAACGGATCTGCCGGGTCGCTTCGATTCCATCCATGCCATCCATCACGAGGTCCATAAGGATGACGTCAGGTTTGGCTTGTTGCGCTAGTTTCACTCCTTCGATGCCATTGCTGGCTTCGCCTACGACTTCAATATCCTCTTCGGTAGAGAGGTAGGCGGCTAAGCCCATCCGAACCATTTCGTGATCATCGACTAACAGTACTTTAATTGGATTACTCATGACTGGTGTTTCCTCCTCTGCCCATAATGATGGGAATGGTCACTTCAATCAGGGTACCTTGGCCAGGTGCAGAGGATATGTTGAGGACCCCTCCGATTTCAGCGACACGCTCTTGCATTAACGCCATCCCATATGAGGATGATTTTCGTTCATCTTTAATCGTAAAACCAATGCCATCATCTGTTATTTTGAATCGAAGCTTGTTCCCAATAACCACGAGCTTTACTTCCACGCGATGAGCCTTCGCATGGCGCAGGGTATTAGAGAGGGCTTCTTGAAGAATTCGGAACAGATGATCCTCCATTCCCTTAGGCAGGGAGGGGATTTCTTCTATCGACCATTGAAAGCTTATGGGGTGCTTGCCTTGCATTTCACGAAGCAGGTCCTCAATCCCTTGCTTTAATCCTTTGCCTTCAAGATGGGCAGGGCGTAAATGGAGCAGAAGGGCTCTCATCTCGGATTGAGCCGCGGCTGCCATTTCCTCTACGAGCTCAGCTTGTCCCTTGGCTTTTTCCGGATTTTGCAACAGGGTTCTTTTGAGAGCGGCCATGGTCATGGAGATGGCAAAGAGCTGCTGGCTGACCGCGTCATGTAATTCTCGGGCAAGCCGTTGACGTTCCTCCACGATGGCGGCTTGTTTGACTTGATCGTTTAATTCCGCATTATGGGCCGATAACCGTTGTAAGGAGGCGACTTGTTGCTGAAAACGCGTCGTCATATCGTTCAGCTGTCTACCCAATTGCCCAAGTTCATCTTCGCCTAAGTCGGGAATCCGGATGTCTAGATTTCCTCTTTCTAGCATCATCGCCGATTGTAGAAGAATTTCGATTCTCTTCTTTAACAAATTCCCGTAGATATAGCCAAAGCTAGCTCCTATAAGGACAGCGATAAGCCACATGGTTAGCATTTGCGTGACGATAAGAGAAGGTCCAGGGAAAGGGGGAATCGTAACTCCCCAAGATTCAAAAAGCCATTCCTGAAGACTTGATAGTTGGGCCAGCTGGTACCATAGAAAAAAGAAAAAGCTTCCGCCCAGGGTAACGGATCCCAAACATACCCAGGTTCCATGACGCATAAACTGCCATTGAATGTTTGACAACTTTCGTTTTGTCATCGTGTTTTCCTTATACATAGGTAACATTGACGTCTCCGACAAGCAGATGAACGATAAGGCGAACCCTCTGGTCTGCTTGTTGATAATTTGAAGTGGTTAGGGTTACGGTCCGATTTAATCCCCCTTGCTTATTGCCAAAAATATCAATATCTCCGATGTTCACACTCGCGATGAAGGAGATATCTAGCTCATAGGGTACGAAGATGTCGATATCGCCGATCCAGCCGCTAATCATGATGACAGTTTCCCCGTTATGGATAAGTGCCCTGGATAAATCGATTTTTACTTCTCCAATCCCATGCCATATATTCATATCTTTCAGTTCCCAGCGGTGTCCCGTTAAGAAGAGATTTCCGATTAAAGATTGCTTAGTTTCAGGGGAGCCCATGGTATAAGCTTGCTTCTCCTGGCCCCCGGACAACGGAGGGGGTGTCTCCATGGTTTCCTTAGGCGGAGTAGGAACGGAAGCAGAAGGGATGTCAATCTCCTTTTTCTTGGAGCGAATCAATTGGTAGCCCCAATACATGATGGCTAGGGCGAATATAAAGCCGATGAGATCTCCGGCTCGGATGGGGGTCCAGGCATCAATAAAAAATAAGGTTCCGAATAAGAACAAAATTCCTCCGATGATTCTTCGGCTTCGTTCAAGTAAGCGCAAGGCGAAATAGAGGATCAAGAACGGAAAGAGCTTCCCGGGATGGAAATGCATAATCCCTAAGGTGTGCAATAAAATGCCAATACCCGTAAAAATAACGACGATTCCTAAAAAGTATCTGGTTGTCTTGGATTGATGCATGAGAACGTGCACCTCCTTATGCGGGAGTATATTGGAAGGTTAAGCCATAGCATGATTTCCCAGCTATGGCCTTTGTTCAATATATCATAGTAGATAGTTATATTATAGTGCACTCTCTTTAAACTTTGTACTGTCCGAAGGAGGGAGTTACCTCCGCCTTGGGGCGGATGGAGCGTTATTTCTGGCTTCAATCCGACGGGTCAATAAGTTTATAGCGCGAGTCGCTATAACAAAGCCTCGGCCTTGCCGACGTTGAGCGGTATTCGGGAGTCTTCGAGCGGATTGGTCAAGAATTTGTTTGACTTGTCGTGGTGTGAGTTGAGGTGATTGGGAGAGAAGCAAGGCGCAGATTCCTGTTAAATGGGGGGTGGCCATAGAGGTGCCAGATAAAGTCTTGTAGTAGGGGGCTTCAGGCCAGGTGGATAAGATATCTACCCCTGGTTGTACATAGTTTAGTGTACTGCCATAGTTACTAAATGGGGCCACACGATTTTGCCGGTTGGTGGCACCTACGGTAAGAACCTCCGGATGCCTCGCGGGATAGTCCAGGCTTTCGTTTGCGTTACCTGCGGAGGCAATCATGAGAATGCCATTGGCCAGAGCAGTTCTGATGGCTTGGTGGAGCACTTGGCTGGAATCCCTGGACCCAAAGCTCATGTTGAGGATCCGTATATTGTTATCGATGGCCCAATCAATGGCTTGAGCAATATCGCTTAACGTGGCGCTTCCTTCGGAATCAAAAGCTTTGAGCGAATAAAGCCGAGCACGGGGACTTACTCCTACGACTCCCACTTGATTGTTCACTGCCGCAACCGTTCCTGCCACATGGGTGCCATGCCCGTTGGCATCAACAAAAGGACTCGATGCGTCGATGGTATTGACCCCCCCTTTAATATTAGGTTGTAGATCGGGATGCCTGGCATCAATACCGGTATCAATAATGCCTACATTAATGCCTATTCCTTGCACTCTGGGCCAGACTCTGGGTGCTTGCACTCGTGCAACACCCCAGGGTATCGTTTGCTCTTCTTCGTAGGCTTGATGGAGCTTATATTGGATGTTTTTTTCCACGATAAACCCCTGTTCCTCCCCTGAGTCTCCTTGGGTCGTCATCCGACTCTTGAGGGCGTCATAATCCTGTTGAAGTAGAGTGATGGAATTCCATTTTTGC
This sequence comes from Ammoniphilus sp. YIM 78166, assembly GCF_004522215.1. Classification (GTDB taxonomy): domain Bacteria; phylum Bacillota; class Bacilli; order Aneurinibacillales; family RAOX-1; genus YIM-78166. The sequence continues at coordinate 660,313 of NZ_SDLR01000001.1, forward strand.
CAAAGCTTCATTCGTTGCTTTAAGTAAACCGGAAGGTTGCTATAAAAATATAATAAATCCTTTTCTGTTTTATACATCACGCAAAGCTGATCTTGATTTCTCACACGCGTTCTCCCGCCCTCCGTTAATATTCTCCAATATTCTATGTTTGTGTGCAAAAATGGTTAAACCCCCAGGAAAAGCCTGGGGGTTAAAGTGAAAAATTAATCGCTCTGACGTTTTGAATAATCCTTTTATAAATTTTATCGTTAGGTAGCTGCTTAAATAATTGATGCCCGGGAGAGGTGTTTACTTCTAAAACCCAATAGCTTCCGTCTATGTCAATGGCAAAATCGATGCCAAGCTCCCGGAGTCCGGGATAACTTAGGGTTAACTGGTTAGCAATGATTAAGCTAAGCTGTTCAAGTTCATCTTTTAATTCTTTCATTTCGTCTACAGAAAGCTCAAGAGTTTTAGAGAGGGCCTCGCGGAAAGAGATCGCCTTTCCCCCCTGAGCCAGATTGGTTGTAATACTATTGGGTTCCCCGAGCTTGCCGACAATGCCAGCGTATACCCATTCCTTTTTAGGCTTCTGCAGGAGGACTCGAAAATCTATCGGTTTGTTTTCTAGGGAGATGAGATCTATGCCTTGCTGGATTAGATATTTGTGACCCGCAGTTTTGCGTTTTAGCCATTGTAAGATGGGGAAAATAGAAGAAACGGCTCTGGAGTCATTTCCCGATTTTATTATATACACTTCAACTTCTTCATCATAATCAATCCGAATAATGCCATTGCCCTTCATTCCATTTTCCGGCTTTAAATAAACCACCGAATGAATCAGCAGCATTTGAATTAAATTTTCTCTCGTAAGGCGCAGCGTATCGGGAATGTAGGGCCGAATGGCTTCATTTTCTAACAGAAGCTGTGTTTTTTTCCATTTGCTTGCTACGTATTGATATCTACGTTTAGGATACACAGATATCCTCTCCTAGAATGTATTAGATAATCTATCCTATGTACCTAGAGCGATTTTGGAATAGTTGGATGCCTATGTCTGGAAAACTATAAGGCGTGAGGTGAAGAAAATGGGCGATGGAATCAAAAAAATAGGGGTACTTTTTTTGCTGGCAGCAGCACTTGGAATTGTGATTTTAGGGCTTGGCCCTTTGAGGGATCGATTAACGGACTTAAATATGACCCTAATCGTCGATTGGTTAAGAAGTCTAGGATTAATTGCAGTTCTGATCGGAGGCGGCTTAATTATCCTCCAAGCGTTTTTGCCCATATTCCCATTTATTGGGCTGGTTACGGCTAATGTTCTTGTTTTCGGTTTGGTTGGGGGCTTCTTCATCAACTGGACCAGCTCGGTATTGGCTTCCATACTCATGTTTTATCTTGCTCGCTCAACCGGAAGGGAGTGGGCGGAGAAAAAATTAAGTCGTTATCCGAAATGGACTCGGATCAATGATTTTTTGCAGGCCAATGGCTTTAAGAGTATTTTAACTTTGAGACTGTTTCCGATTATCCCCCCCGTAGCTTTGAATCTTTTATCCGGCATTTCTAAAGTAGGAGCTCGATCTTACGTGGCTGCGACCTCACTAGGAAAAATTCCCGCGATTCTCTTGCAATCCATGATTGGTAATGACCTGCTGTCCTTCTCAGAAAACAAGACCAGAATTTTACTTTTAGCTGTTGGTTTTGGCTTGGTCCTGTTTATTGGCATGAAAGTTGTAAGGAAAAAAATGAAGCTCTCATGAAAATCGTGGACATGGGCTAAACTATCCCCAAGAAGAATAAGTAAGGAGAGAAAGCCATGATTCCTGTACCCTCTGAGATTCAAGGAAAAGAAGCAACCTTTGGCGAAATTCGTGAGCCTTTTATAGAGCATGGTTTTATTCTGGGTGGCAATTGGGAGTATGAGCATGGTTATTTTGACGCTGCATTAGAAAGAGACGGCGGTGAAACCATTTATTTGCGATTGCCGGTGGAGGTCATTGAAGGAGCGCTCGATGATTCTGGTGCCAGGTTGAAATTCCAGCAGCCATTTATCGTGCGGCACGTGGTTCACACCCAATTGGCGAGCGATTCCATTCCTCTTGTGGATCAGCTTCCGTTCCAGATGAATACGCTTGTGAATCAGTTTCAGACTCCGGAGGCCGTAGATGGAGAGATTCATCGTGTGGACCAAAGGGTGCAAGAAGCCCAGGCAGCTATTGCTAAGTTAATGCGATATGTTCGTTAATAAATCCCGGAGTCTTCTGGGGTTTTTCTGTGAATGAAGGGAGTCTTAGATCCATGTACCGCAAAGGAATGCAGCTCTTTTTCTTTCTATTGCTTTTTATGATGTCTCCATTGGTCCAAGCCGAAGGGAAGGAAGCTGACCAAGCGATTTTTATTGTGAAAGCATCTCCTTCTTCCTTATTCGAAAGCCGACTGCACGTTCAAAACCAGAAATTAGTGAAGGAGATCTTAAAAGGCAAAACCGTGCCTATGACCCGTGTTCCTGAGCTTCCTTATGCTTATTTGGAGCTTGTTCAAAAAGGCAAAAAGGAAGTTTTCATGGTCAGTTACTCGTTTAATCTGTTCCAGCTAGAGAAAAGGGAGAAGATCCTGCTTCCCCTCGATGTAAAATCCAAAATGCGTACGTACATTGAAACGCTTCGCCAGCATCACTTCGGACAGATGGTGACCTGGCGGGAAGCAGAGCGCATGCTGCCACGCAAAGGCTATGCGGAGGTCGTCGATGTGGAGACAGGGCTTCGGTTTCATGTTCAGCGCCGAGCTGGAAGCCAGCATGCCGATGTTCAGCCGTTAACGGCAGAAGACACGAAGATTATGAAAAAGATCTATAATGGCAAATGGAGCTGGAAAAGACGCGCGATCCTCGTGCGGACCGATGGGAAAATACTTGCTGGTTCCATGCATGGTATGCCCCACGGTGGGGGTGCAATTACCTGGAATGAGTTTCCCGGGCATTTCTGTATCCACTTTAAAGACAGCACTACCCATCGTCGCGATACTCCAGACCCAGGACATGATCTGATGATTAGCAAGGCATCAGGGGAACTTCATGATCGGATTGTTTACGGTTCTCCAGAAGAATTGGCTTCACTATTTATTACGGCCGTAAATGAACATGATACAAGCATCATTAGGCTCTTATTAAATCAAGCAGAGTCGGCAGAAGTGGAAAAGCTCTTGAGAAATCTTGAAGATATTGAGAGTGTCCGAATTCATTCGATTGAGAAAGCGAAAACCAAGGAACTGGATCTGCATGTAGAAGTTGTACCGATGATCGTAAACCTTGCAAGAAAAGGACAGAGGGAACAGAGAGTACCCCTTGTTTTTCTTTTCACACGAGGCTCCTTATGGGAAAGATGGAAATTAGAACTAGAGGGTATTTCGCTATAATTTAATCAGGCACGGAGGGAAGAGATGAAAGTTCCAGTTGGGATTTCCAATCGCCATATTCATTTATCAAGAGAGCATGTAGAGGAACTATTCGGCCGAGGCTATGAACTGAAAAAATTAAAGGATTTGCAACAGCCTGGGCAGTTTGCATGTGAAGAAACCGTAACCATTGAAGGGCCTAAAGGACGGATCCATCATGTTCGGATATTAGGACCGGAAAGAAAGCAGTCCCAATTGGAAATTTCTAAAACGGATAGCTATATCTTAGGAATTCAACCTCCTGTTCGGGATTCAGGGGATCTTCAAGGGACTCCAGGGATCATCCTAGAAGGTCCAAAAGGGCGGGTTGTGTTAGAAGAAGGAGTGATCCTGCCTGTTCGCCATATCCATATGGACGAAGAGGATGCTAGAAAAATTGGGGTAAAAGACAAGGACATTGTTAGTGTGAAGACGAAGGGCGAGCGTGCTGTCATCCTCGAGAATGTCCTATGCCGGGTGAATAAAAATTATGTACTGGAGTTTCATGTGGATACGGATGAAGGAAATGCGGCAAACCTCAAAAACGGCGACTTGGTGGAGATCATTGAAGTGGATGCCTGCCGCGAACTCCGAGTGATGAGCCCTAAGACCATATTGCTATTTAATTGCGGAAGTTCTTCCATTAAATACAAGCTTTATGAAATGCCAAGCAAGGTGATTCGGGAATCAGGAACCATTGAGCGCGTCACGCAAGAAGACTACGGGCAACATTTTCAGAGCATTGCGGATGCCATGAAGCCGTATACCATTGATGCGATTGCCCATCGGGTGGTTCATGGAGGAGAAGAGTTTGCCCATTCTGTTGTGATCACGGATGAAACAAAGGAAGTCATTCAAAAGCTGTCACCGCTGGCCCCGCTTCATAATCCCGTTAATTTACTGGGCATTGAGTGGGCTGAAAAATTATTTCCTGGCTTACCACAGGTGGCTGTTTTTGATACCGCCTTTCATCAAACGATGCCGCCATCTTCCTACATTTACCCTATTCCCTATGAATATTATCAAAACCATAAGATACGTAAATATGGTTTTCATGGCTCCAGTCATCGGTATGTAATGGAGCGGGCAGAAGAAATGATGGAGATACCTAAAGAAAAATTGCGACTCATTAGCTGCCACATCGGCAACGGGGTTTCCGTTACGGCTATCCGCTATGGAAGATCGTATGATACTTCCATGGGAATGACACCTCTTGCCGGAGTAAGCATGGGTACGCGCAGCGGGAATATTGATCCGGGTATCGTTCCTTACTTGGCAGATATTGAACAGACCGATGTTCATGGAGCCATTGAAATTTTAAACAAGAATAGCGGGTTACTAGGTATTTCTGGGGTTTCCAATGATATCCGCGAGATCCTAAAGGGAGCCGAAGAAGGGAACGAACGCTGTCGATTAGCGATCGACATCTTTACGACAAAGCTCCATACCTTTATTGGCTTATACTTAGCTCGACTCAATGGAGTAGACGGCATTATCTTTACAGCGGGGATTGGTGAGAACAGCGCAGAGATTCGTGAGAGGATCTGTACCGGACTCGAATATGCCGGCGTGTATTTGGATCCGGAGGCGAATATGAAGAGAGGAGAACGCTTTATCAACAGTCGCTTTTCTCCGGTGAAGGTGATGGTGATTCCAACGAACGAGGAACTGATCATGGCAAGGGACGCGTACCAATTGATTCTGTAGTAAGAGGCTTATCGAGTTAATTTTTACTCGATAAGCTTTTTTATTTTTTTCCTAAAATTATATTCAAGTTTCGCCTCATTTTAACCGATTTAATAGATAACAGATATGTTAGAATGGTAGGGTAGTTCATCTAGGGAGAGAAACAGATGCAAAAGAAAGATTTGGCCACAATTATAGGTATTGCAGCGGGTTGTGTAATCCTTGTCGTCTCCATCTTGGTAGCTGGGGGCTTGGCAGGGGCAAGCGGATTCATCGATATACCCTCCATCCTCATTGTTATTGGCGGGAGCATCTGCTCGATGCTCATCTCCTTTCGAATGGATGGCATTAAAAAAATGTTCCCCATCATGAAAAAAACCTTTTCTTCGAGAGATTATGATCTAGCTAAGCTGGTGGACGACTTTGTCGGGCTAGCTACTACGGCCAGACGTGAAGGACTGTTAGCCCTAGAGGAACAGATGGAAGCGATGCAAGATGATTTTATAAAGAAGGGGATTACCCTTGCGGTTGATGGCACTGAGCAGGATGCACTTCGGGAGATCTTGGATGCCGAATTAGCGGCATTAGAGGATCGTCATGGCCGTGGACGCGCCTTATTTGAGAAAGCAGGAGAATTGACTCCCGCATGGGGAATGATTGGAACCTTGATTGGTCTAGTTCTCATGCTTCGAAACCTAAGTGATCCGTCGAGCTTAGGTCCTTCTATGGCTGTTGCGATGATCACGACCTTTTATGGTTCAGTTATGGCCAATTTCATCTTTATCCCCATTGCCAATAAACTGGCCCAAAACACAGAGGAAGAAGTTTTTGTTAAGCAAATTATGATAGAAGGTATTATTGGGATTACTTCAGGAATTAACCCGAAAGTATTAGAAGAAAAGCTGTCCTCTTACCTGCCGCCAGAAGCCAGAAAGAAGCCTGATGCGGTAAAAGGAGAAGATGAGTAATATGAGCAAACGGAAAAAGAAGGATCCGCCGAAAGGCGCCCCGATGTGGATGACGACGTTCTCTGATTTGATGACGCTGATTCTCGTGTTTTTTGTGTTGCTGTTTGCCTTCTCTGAATTGGATGCGAAAAAGTTCCGTGCCTTTCTTGAATCCTTCACAAATAAAGCAACCTTTGAATACAATCATTCTATTATCGAATTTGATACCCAAGGGAAGATGGTCAGGGGAGAGGAAGTGCAGAAGGATCCTAATAATCAAGCAGCCCTGGAGAGGCCTACGCGTGATGCTGAGATTCAGAGAAAAAATCAACAAGAGTTAGATGAAATCACCCAAAAAGTCCAGGAATTCCTCAAGGAAAATGAACTAGAAACCAAGGTCCAAGCGACTCGTACCCCACAGGGTGTTGAGCTTGTCCTGCAGGACGGTTTGCTTTTCCGCTCGGGTGAAGCGGAAATCCTCCCCAATGGAGTCCCGTTCTTGAATAAATTAGCCGATTTATTTCAGACGCTGCCTAATCATATTATGATAGAAGGTCACACCGATAATTTGCCTATTTCGAACGTTGTTTTTCCTTCGAATTGGGAGCTGTCCTCCGCAAGGTCAAGTCGAGTAGTCCGTTTTTTCATCGAGCGGCATGGTCTTAAGCCTACTCGATTTGTAGCCATCGGATATGGCGATACTCGACCGATGGCTCCCAATACGACGATAGAGGGAAGGCAAAAAAATCGAAGAGTAGTGATTGCCATTGCAAGTCTAGAAAACTAGTGAACTATTAATTTGGTCATATCCTCCCCCTCTTGCTCATAAGATAGCAATAGGACAAAGCAAGAGGGGGATGCGATATGCAAATTCACTTCTACCAACAGTGGGACAAACAGAATGTGCAAGAAAATGGGCAACCGGATGAGCCTCATAAGTCTCCGTTCTCCAACAAAGGCATGATCTTACTCATTTGTATGTCCATATTGTTTGTTTTTTGGGCTACTCTAACCTTGTTTGCTGATCGGGAAGGACAAGCTGTGGTGCTAAATCAACATCAAGCGGGTCAAAGTCTGGCCGTGGCGAAGCCGGACGCCATGCTATATACCGTGAAGTCCGGAGATACCTTGTGGGCGATTGCAGGACTATATTATCCGGAACGCTCAAGAGAAGAAGCGGTCCAATTGATTAAAGAGAAAAACGGATTCAATGGAGCAACGATTCAAGCAGGCCAAACGATCTTGTTACCCTAGATAAAAAATTCATTGAATATCCAAGAATACCAACCACAACCCCTCATTCTGGTAGTATAATAGAAACGGAGAGAAACCAAGAGTGAGGGGGACCATTAGAATGCACGCTAGAGAGATCATGCAAGATGGCCTATCTGCACAAGGGATTGAGCTTGAGATTGTGGGGGATGCCATTTATCGTTTTTCACAGCTTCAATGTGAGTGGATGATCCCTCAGCATATCATCGACCGGATGCTGGACCAGGATTCTGACCGAACCATACAATATATCTCCTCCAAATTATTTTACGTAGTAAGAAGGATAGAAGAATAGCAAATCATCGAAGTCAACTTTCTAGTTGACTTTTTTCTTTTTTCACCATAAGCTATGCTTTTGACTCATAAATTTTGGTTAGATGTAAAGAATTTAACAAAGAACACTTGTACATAGTAAGGAGAGATGAATATGGTACAGGCAGGTCAAATGGCAACGTTAGAAGTTATACGGGTTGCACCGTTCGGGTTTTTCTTGTCGGCAGGGGATGAAGACATCTTGCTGCATAAGAATGAAGCGGAAGGAGAGTTACGAGAAGGACAAAAAGTATCGGTATTTCTATATATTGACCATGAGGATCGATTGGCTGCAACCATGAAAAAGCCTTTATTAACCTCAGGGGAGTTTACTTGGCTCTATGTCTCGGATGTGAACCGTAAGCTTGGTGTTTTTCTAGAAATGGGGATCCAAAAACAGTTATTGCTTTCTAAGGATGATCTGCCTAAGGAATGGGCTTCCTGGCCACAAAGGGGAGATAAAGTATTTGTTGGACTCAAGCTGGATAAGAAGGGCAGGCTTCTGGCCAAACTAGGACTCGATGTGGAATTGCAGGAGATGGAGCAGGAAGCTGGAAAAGACATGCTCCATAAAGAAGTTTCGGGGTATGTATATCGAGTGATTGCCTTAGGGGCATTCTTCTTCACTGAGGAGCAACATATTGCCTTCTTACATCGAGATGATATTAAGGGCGTGGTTCGGCTTGGTCAGCGCGTGAGCGCACGCGTGAAGAGCATCAGGGAAGACGGGCGCCTGAATGTCACCCAAAATCCGAGGAAGGTAGAGGCGTATCAAGAGGATTCGGAGCAGATCTACCAAATTCTTAAAGATCGCGGCGGGGCGATGCCTTTCTCGGATCAAACGGATCCGGATACGATCCGCGATCGATTCGGCATCAGCAAGGCAGCCTTTAAAAGAGCAATGGGCAAGCTGATGAAGGAAGGAAAGATCTATCAAGAAGAAGGATGGACCTACTTGACTTCGATTAAACAGAAGTAGAGCGGTCTTGACATGGAAGGGAGCGGATCAATAACAACATGGCTTCTTTTTGGCAGGGTGACCCGCATCTGACCATATCGGCTTTTGTCATCCGAGCTACGGTCACCTACTTGTTTTTATTTGGGCTGATCAAGTTCCTAGGACAAAGGACGATGAGCAACCTGCAAGCGCAAGATTTTCTATTTGCCATTGTTATCGGGGATGTGATCGGTGAACCTCTAGTCAATGGTGAAACCAACCTCTCAGGTCCTTTTTCAGTAGCTCTTACCCTTACAGGAATTCATTATGTGATCACCTTCATGGCCTTAAAGTCGGCGAGGATCCGCAGGTTTGTGGACGAAGAGCCCAGAATCTTGATTTCACGAGGAAAAGTTCTTCGCAATATGATGAAGAAAACGAAGGTCACGCTGGACATGCTGCTGATGTCTGCGAGAATGAAGAATGTAACCAATTTATCCGACGTCGAATTGGCGATTCTAGAGCCTAACGGTGAGATCAGCATAATTACAAGAGCACATGCCAATCCCGTTACACCTAGGGATCTAGGATTGCCTGCAGCGGAGATCAAAATGCCTTCCGTACTCATTGAAGACGGTCATGTGGTCAAACGCAATCTGCAGTATCATGATCTAACCGAAGAGTGGCTTCAAGAGCAGCTTATCCAAAAAGGCATTCAGTCTCCGACAGAGGTGTTTCTAGCTTTACTGGAGTCGGATGGCACGGTTTATGTCAGCAGGAAAGATGAACCCTACAGACGGTAAGAGGAAGTGGATTAGGAGTAGATCTCCTTCCACTTCCTCATTTTTTTTAACGGGCTCCAATCCTCATGCTTGATAAGCTCAGCCATATCCTCAAGTGATTTTTGAACTTTGCGGCGGAACTCGAAATTTTGCCTTACCGTCTCGATAAACGGCTCACGAGGCATTTGAAACTGATAGGCGATTAATTCTAGCATGTGCGCTTGCCATATTTCCTTAGCACGAGAGCCCGAACAAGGAATATCCGGGTATCGAAAATATTGTCCGTTCATGGTCAGCGCCTTATCAAAATAGTAAGCATAAAATTCAGAGGGCTTGATGCCGCATTCTAACTTAAGTTTTTGGGCGTGGTGAGTCGCTATGGAGTATACACTTTCTGTCGCATTGATATGCTTTAACTGCTGCTCATCAAGTAAGCTTAGCCAAACTTGACACTTAGCCCCCTTCATGGGTCCTAGCATGGCAGGGAGGGCTCCATACTTGGTGATATAGGCGGAATAAAGCACATCCGTATCTCGCAACTTGCCCTTGAGGTTAATGACGATATCGTTTAGTTTCGGATTGAGGCTGTATTTATACTTTAATTGAGCTAAACATGCATTGGAACCATAGCTGAGAATCGGATAGCGTTCAGCAAGCGGGCTTGCCTTCTGTTCCTTGAGAAACTTAGATAAAGTGATGTGACGATCATCCAGCTCAACGGTAAGATTAGCCGGATTTCCAGCTCCCGTTAACCGATAGGCCATTCCATTCATATAAATAAAGGAGTAAGAGGGAGCAGGGCCTGGGTAAATATCGGGGTGATCATAAGGTGACAGGTGAAGAGGCTTGTTGAACGTGTACATATCTCTTTCCTCCCATACCGTGATGTATATATTCTATGAGAGCTTTTAACTTTATGCCACAGGCTCGCGACAAAACTAGTCGCAACTAGTCTGTTTTCGCTAAAGGATTCGACAGGGCAAAAAGCGAAAAGGAAGGGTAGAGGAAATGAAGAGGAGGGGCCAACTATGGAAAACATGAAAGAAATGCATCAGCTGACAAGTGCGGCCTTGCGTTTTGTTCAGGATGTAAGCGAATACGTCAAGGAAAGAGGATACATTTTACTTCAAGAGGAACCAATCATTCATTTGCGTACAGAAGAGCAGTTATCCATGACAATTACACAGCCCCTGTACGTCGGTGAAAGTGACATCGAAGTCACGATTGCGGCTTACCTAGAAGAAGGAAAGCTTGATGATATCGTGGTGGAGACCACTTTTGAATGCCTATTAGGGGATTCGCTTGATATTCAAGAAATCTATGCCGAACTCAAAAAGCTGCGGAATGAACGAACGAACCATTTCTTCATCTGTGTCAGAGGTTCTCAAGAAGACGGCTTTTGTGATGAGGAGATTTCCGTGATCGTAAGAAAGAAGCATAACATCTTTAAGGATAATACTTTTGAACAATGGGATCACTTAATTAAGCTCTTGCAAAGAGGGCAGGAGCATTGTCACCCACTGCTTGGTTATAATCCAGAAGTTACACCGTAGAATCTAGGATTCTGCGGTGTTTTTCTGTTATGATAGAGTATGGGTGATAATCATGAATAAGAAAAATATGCAGCGAATTTTAGAGACACTAGGAGAAATGTATCCTGATGCCTACTGTGAGCTGAATCATGAAAATCCGTTCGAGCTGACGATTGCCGTACTCCTGAGTGCGCAGTGTACGGATAAAAAGGTGAATCAAGTGACAGCCCAATTGTTTCAGAAATACAAGACGCCTTGGGATTACTTGTCGGTACCTCTTGAAGAGCTTGAACAGGATATTAAACAAATTGGATTGTATCGAAGTAAAGCAAAAAATATACAAAAGTTATGTAGGGCCTTGATAGACGAACACCAAGGAGAAATCCCGCGTTCCCATGAGGAATTGACGAAGTTAGCTGGGGTTGGAAGAAAAACGGCTAATGTCGTTGTGTCCAATGCGTTCGGAGTTCCAGCCATTGCCGTAGACACCCATGTTGAACGGGTGAGCAAGAGATTAGGCATTTGCAGGTGGAAGGATTCTGTCCTCGAAGTGGAAAAAACGTTAATGAAGAAGGTACCTCAAGAAGATTGGACACAAACTCATCATCGGCTTATTTTTTTTGGTCGCTACCATTGCAAAGCACAAGCACCTGCCTGTGAGGTTTGTCCCCTAATGGACCTCTGTCGGGAAGGAAAAAAACGAAAGAAGGATCAGCTCGCGTAGGGCTGATCCTTCTTTTCTTATACCTTTTTAAAGTTTTCTATGATTTGCTCATAATCATGCTCGCGGCCTTCAAATTGATCTGGAGTAAAATGAGCATTTACCCAATTCATGAGCTCAGGTCGGCTATGAAAGATATGCTTATCTTCCCCCCATTCCGTTGAGATTTCTCTTACCTCGATTTTCGTTCCTTTGACCTCAGCTACAATCATATTCCATTTATCCTGTTTGAAAATTTCATGCTTCTCCATTGATAAATACGTCCTTCCTACAACGAAATTATGATTAGTTTTCCCAGTTTAAAGACGATTCCCTGCAGGCAATTATTGGGCAGCTGCGGTTTCGTCGATTTCTACAGGACCTGGCGGAATGCGAGGCTGATCCCCGATGCCAATATACTTATCATATATATCCAGCACTCCACGCGCAATATAAGCTGCAGAGTTTGTGCCTCGACCCCCTTCCGGTACCACAACGGCAATCGCCAGCTTGGGTTTTTCTGCGGGAGTAAACGCAATGAAGGTCGCATTCTCTACTCGTCGGTCCTTCTTCCATTTGCCTGGTTCATATTCGACATACATATCTTGCTCGGAGGTTCCCGTCTTAGAAGCAACTGTGTAAGGAAACCCTTGGAAAGGCACTACTGCCGTTCCTCCTGGCTGGGTGACCATCTTCATTCCATCTAACACGACTTTCCAGTATAAGTCAGGGATCTCCATTTCACTCAGAACCTCAGGCTGGGTCACTTTAATTTCCTCGCGACTCTCGATGCGATCGACGATCTGCGGACGAAGTCGCTTGCCCTTATTCGCCAGCGTTGCCGTATACTGTGCAAGCTGCATCGTGGTATAACGTTCTTGCTGACCGAAGGAGGCCTGAACAAGGGCAGCTAGAGCACTGATTCGTTTACTCGTATCGATATAATCCTCCAATCCCTTACTTTCAAACGGGAGCTGGACGCCTGTTTGAATCCCCATGCCAAAGTGGTGGTGGTAGCGCTGGAAGGTTTGAACAGAATTTCCTTTGCTCACGAGATTCTCAGCAATCCTGGCCATATAAGTGTTGGAGGACTTTTGCAAGGCAATTTGGGGGGTCAGCCACCCTAGATCTCTCTTATTTGCATTGCTAATGGAATCCGTCCCACGCCCGTAACGGTAAACCACGGGGTCTCGCCAGCGGTCATAGGGAGAAATGATTTTCTCGTTCAATCCCATAAGCACCGTGAGGGGCTTAATCGTTGAACCCATGGGTACCATCGAGCTGGGATGACGCTCAGATTCTTTTATGGCTTTGGGTCTTGCATCGTAAGGAGCCGAGCGAATCGTCCCATTATTAATGGAGAACTGGATGTCATTGTATCTATCTTGATCCACCCCACGAATCCACTCGTTCGGGTCATAGTCCGGATGGCTGATAATGGCGGCAATTTTGCCTGTTTCTGTTTCCATGGCTACGACATAGGCGTTCTTGACTTGGCGGGTATCGGTGTGAGCACCAGGTCGCTGACGGAGTTCTTTTAGATACTGGGCAATGAACTCCTGGGATTCCTTTTGCACTCTTCGATCCAGCGTGAGGTAGAGATTGCTACCTGGAAGCGGCTTGGTTACCGATACTTCTTCGAGAAGGGTGCCCCGTGCATTAACGAGGAGCTTTTTGGCTCCATTTTCACCGGCTAGTGTGTCCTCATAACTAAATTCTACGCCATCCATCCCGACATACTGATTAGGGAGATAAATGTCCTTGCGTTGTTTATAGTAGCTTTCCGTGGCCCTTGCTGTTTCCGCTACCGCATAAGGACGTACAAAGCCGATGGTCTGGACAGCAATTCGATCTTCGCGATAATAGCGTACCGGCTTCACGACCACGTCAATTCCTTTTAAGGCTGTTCGATTTTCTGAGAGAATGGAGATCTCTTGTTCTTTTAAATCAAACTTCAAGTCTTTTTCCAGGAACTTCGGATCTTTTCGGATGACCCGATTCCCTTCGGCATCATAGCCTGTATCCATCTTTTTCAGAACATCCTCAAGTGGCAGTTGGATAATAGGGGCCACTTGGTTCGCTAAATATAAAATATAATCCTTGGTCATCCAGTCTTCCTCTCGGAAAACAACGGTATAAGAAACCTTGTTGTCAACCAGGATCTCTCCATTTTTGTCTAAAATCTTACCGCGAGGGGCTGGGATCGGGATGGTTTGAATGGATTTTTCAGTTGCAATTTTGAGATATTCTTCTCCTTTGGCAATTTGCACGATCGATAGACGAAAGATAAGCGCGGCAAAAAAGATAAACACGATCGTGAACAAGAGCTGTACGCGTCTGGCAATCAAGGTTTGTTGTTGTTTCTTTTTCTCCTCATTGTTATATATGTCGTTATTATAAATCATAATTTTCGAGTCCTCTTTCTATTGATTAACCCACAGAGCAAGTCCGACCAAGACATAGACAGCGGCGAGTATGTTTAAGGTTTTCCTGCGCTGAGCTCCTTTTTGCTCCGGATGGGGAAATCCTTTTTTCTTGAGCCTAGCTTCTACCCAGTTCCGGTAAGGTCGGGAGGAGTTCACAGCGGCTAACACAAGGCCGAGAATAATCCAGAACACAAGGCAGCACTCCTTATTTAAAGTCTATTATTTTCTTTTGTGTTTTAGCATACCCAAATATTCTATCAGATTTTGCAACATAATGCTCGATTGTCTCAATAGGCTTAAAACAGGTAAAAAAGGGCGAATTAGAACAAGGGTTTCCTGCATAGTATATAAGACCAAAACGTTAGGAGCTATGGGGAAATTCAATTAGAGGGTGAGAGGATTATGAAAACGAAGGTTCGTTTTAAGAAGGGAGACATGGTCAGGGTCATAAATCCTAATAATCATTTCTTTGATGAAGTGGCGGAAATCCTCATGTTTGATGAATTTACCAATAAGTACTTGCTTCAGTTTAATAACGGCTATAAGTGTGAAATGTACCATTATGATCTAGTGAAGTACTTGTCGCACAAAGAACAGAGGAACTTGCAGAAGGCCCACCTGTTTCAGTTAGCTGATTTAGCCTTAAATGTAAAAGACCGTGACTGGTTCGAAAAAATCACCAAGCGTCTAAAAGATTTTAAAGAGTAAGTCCCCTTAATGAAGAAGAAGGGTCTGCACGTGCTGGCAGACTCTTCCTATATTTCTAACCATTCTGTTTCTCGAATGACTCGTTCGGCCTCCGCCTTACGTTCCTCTTCGCGTTTCTTTTCTTCCTCTAAGCGAATTTCCTCTTGCAACAACGCTTCTGTCACTTCTTCTTTCCGGATTAAAGTAAGATAGGAAAACAAGGCCACTTTAAGCTGTTGCTCCGTGGGTTCTAGGGTTGTAATCTTTTTTTGCAAAATAGCGGATAGTGGAAAAATCACTTTTTCTTCGATTGGCTTCATCCATCGGGGAATGACCCATACGCCAATTAGGCTTACGATAGCTGCTCCGTTAGGCCCTAAAGGGTATGAAGTGAGCAGAAACAAGAGTAGAAAGGTCACCACCCCGTTGGTGGAGCAGTGGCGATTTACGATGCTGCAACGCTGGATTTCCTGGAGAGAGTGGTAGCCCTTTTTTCCTTGATGGCTAAACACCTTATGCTCCGCCCCATGATACTGCTTCAGTGAAAAAGGAAAAACAAAGTGATAGCCAAACACACCAAGCAAGATCCAAAAAAATGGAAAACCAGGCTGGAACCACACCCAGAGCACCAAGGCCAGCATACCTATTAAGAAATAGAGAGGGATGGTAAACAGCGTCCGCTTCATAAAAAAGACAAGCCCCTCATAGTCAAAAGGCATCAGCTTGGTCTGAATCTTCCCTTGTTCATCCATCATGGCATGGGCGATGTGATCCTTATCCATGTAGAAGACCCCTTCCGGGTAGGACATGCCTCGAATCATATGGTTTCTCCTATTTCTATGTTTTCTTTTAGTGTACCATGAGTCGCCGTTTTTTTCATGAGGGGTTAGAGAGCTGTAGATATGGAAAAAATGGTTGAAAAAGTGGGAGAATGAACCATGGAATATACAGTAGGTTATGGAAGGAAAACCGTTACGTTTCATTTGCCAACAACGAAGCAAGTAACGGAGGTTTCCTATCGAAGAGACACTGCAGAGGATCAATCCGGACTTATTCAACAAGCCTTACAGTATCCCATTGCCAGTCCAAGCCTTCGTGAATTGGCGCAAGGCAAGCGCAGTGCCGTGATACTGATCAGTGATATCAGTCGCTTATCCCCCAGTTACAAATTCTTGCCGATGATTCTAGGTGAGCTGATGGAAGGCGGGTTAGATCTTTCACAAGTCCGAATCGTGGTGGCACTAGGCATGCATCGTAAACAGACCGAAAAAGAACTCGTACAGCTCGTGGGTGAATCCATTTATAACCAGGTGGAGGTATTAAACCATTCCGCCCTTCCAGAAGATTGTGTGCATGTGGGCACCACCTCACTAGGAACGCCAGTTGAGATTTTTCGTCCAGTCGTAGAGGCGGAGCTGCGAATTGCTACGGGGAATATGGAGCCGCATGGGTTAGCGGGCTTATCCGGGGGGGTGAAGGCCTTAATGCCGGGGGTTTCCTCACAACGGAGCATCCAGCATAATCATGCGTTTTCTAGACAGTGGAAGGTACAGCCTGGGGATCAGGAGAACCCCATTCGCAAGGATATGGAAGAGACCTTGAAATTTTTACCTGTTCACTTCTTATTTAATACGGTTGTGAATCATCAACAAGAGATTCTGGAAACTGTTGCAGGTGATGTGTTGGAAGCGCATCGTCACCTAGCCGAAAAAGCCAAACAGCGGTTTTTGGTACCGATAGACCCTAGCTTTGATGCGGTGATTGTCTCTACAGGAGGACACCCAAAGGATTTGCAATTATATCAAGCCGTTAAAACCTTACAGAATGCCTCCAAGTTGGTTAAGCCCGGAGGGAAAATCCTTTTGATCGCGGAGTGTAAGGAAGTATTTGGAAACGGCTTGTTCCAATATTGGGTCGAAACGGTGCAAGACTCCGCTCGAATCGCTCAGATGATGGAAAAAGAGTTTGTCCTAGGAGCGCATAAAGTGATGCATATTCACGAGATTTTGCAACAGCATGAAGTCTTTCTATTTTCAGAGGTTCCTGACAGTACCGTAGAGCTTCTGGGCTTTCATCCGGTAGCTGATTTGCAAGCCTGTGTAGATCAATTGGCCGAATTGAAGGCATTGGCGGTCATGCCGTATGGAGCTTTAACCTTTCCAACACAGCAAAAGGAGGAATAAACATGCATTGGGGCGGGTGGCCGTTGGAGCGAATGATGATTCTGTTCATCAGTCTGGCTTTTCTTATGATCGGAATTCAGGTGACCTTGTTTCATTATCGACAAAACTTTCATCACAAGGCCATGTGGATACCGGTCATCGCAGCTCCTCTGTTTTTTCTGGTCGGCATGGGGCTAACCTTCTATAACGAGAAATGGTTGTC
Source organism: Ammoniphilus sp. YIM 78166 (assembly GCF_004522215.1). Classification (GTDB taxonomy): domain Bacteria; phylum Bacillota; class Bacilli; order Aneurinibacillales; family RAOX-1; genus YIM-78166. Next base: position 677,390 of record NZ_SDLR01000001.1, read on the forward strand.
TTCCTTGTTCTTCTGGTTGATGTGGTTAGGCTTAGTGGACGGCTTAATCGGGTTTTATTATCATTTCCGGGGAGTGGGTGTTCGAGTAGGAGGATGGGCCCTGCGAAATTTCCTTATTGGACCGCCGATTATTCTGCCTTTAATGTTTACGGCGTTAAGTGGGCTAGGTTTGATCATCATGTATTGGAGGTAAGCGGAAGTGGCAAATGAATCACATTATCCAAACTATGATGTACTTCGCAACAAGGAGGAATGGGACGAGCATACCCGGTCGATTGTATTGTCTCGGTATAATCGTACATGGGAGTTTCAATTTCTGACTCTACAAGAAGTTGAGATTCTGCATCTCATTTGCAGTAGGCTAGTGGATGATACCCGAGAGGACTTGGTTGCCTATATGGTGAAGCACATCGATCAGACTCTTGTGGACTCTCCCGGAGAAGGGCAACGGAAGGTGGGTGTGCTTCCCGCTCATCAGCTGATCCGTGAAGGGCTTCAATGGCTGAATGAAGCTTCAATTAAACAGTATATGCTCGGCTTTACCCAGCTGGAGAAAAGACAGCAGCTTCATCTCCTGGATGAATTCAGCAGGGGGAATTTTCTTCAGAAGGAATGGTTCAAAAAACTATTAAGTTTAGCTACAGAATCGTATTATTCTCATCCTACCGTTTGGTCTGAGATCGGGTACGGGGGACCGGCTTATCCTAGAGGTTATGTTAGGGCGCAGCTGGGACAGCTTGACCCTTGGGAAGCTCAACCAGAATGAAAAAAGAAAATCTGACGGCTATCCGCCGTCAGATTTTGTCGTGTAAGCCGCCAAGGCCTGTTCTTCTGTTGGAATGCGGACAAGTCTTAAGAAGGCATAATTTACACCACTCCAAAGAAAGGCTGTATACCAAGCACCGAAGATAAGGGGGATGACGAACAGCTCGGTCATCACAATCAAGTAATTCGGATGTTTAATCCAGCGATAGGGTCCATTTTTCACTAAAGTGCTGTTCGGCAGAATATAAATGCGCGTGTTCCAGTAGGGACCAAGGGAGCGAATGCACCAATAGCGTCCTCCTTGGGCTAGCAGGAATAAAGAAAAAGGCAACACCCACCAGGCCGGAGGTGTAGTAGTGAACAATAGAACCTCTATGAGGAAGCTGCTAAGAAAGCCGATGTGGATCAATACAATATACTTGTAATGCTCCCGACCCACCTCATAGCCGCCCTGTTCCAACATCCAATCCGCGTTACGTTTGGCTAGCCAGAGCTCTCCTAGACGTTGCGTAATTAATAGGGAAAATAACAAGAGAAAAAATGAAGGCATCTCTTACAACCCCTCCATGAGCAGCATTTCCGAACTGAATCCTGGACCTAGTGCGGCTATTAATCCGGTTTCTCCAGGTAGGATTCTCTGGTGATGAAGAAAATGATCTAAGACGTGAATAACGGTACAGGAGGACATGTTCCCATGTTCCCGCAGAACCTGCTCGGACACGGAAAGTTTGTCCGGAGACAGAGAAAAAGCATCCTGATAGGCTTCCAATACCTTTCTTCCTCCTGGATGGATGATGTAATGCCGAGGCTCAGGCACCCCTTGCTGAGCTAGAAAGGCTTGTAGATCTGGGGCCGTTTTCTCTTTTACAATGGTAGGGATGTCCCGGCTAAAAATCACGTGAAACCCGGAGGAGGAAATATCCCATCCCATGACATCCAGGGTGTCCGGCCAAAGCGTGCTTTGGTTAGCAAAGATTTTAGCCTTACCCGAGGATTGGTGCTCTTCTCCTCCAATGAGGACAGCTGCGGCACCATCTGCGAAAAGCGAAGTGGCGACGAGATTGCTTTTCGTTAGATCATTGCGCTGGAAGGTGAGACCGCACAGCTCGACGGTAATGAGGGCAACGATCTGATCAGGATGGCCGAGGGCATACTCGTAAGCCCGAGAAAGACCCGCAGCGCCTCCCGCACAGCCCAAACCCCAGATGGGGGTTCTTTTGATATGGGGATTTCCCTCCAGCTCATTTAAAATAAGCGCATCAATGCTTGGGGTGCTCAAACCCGTCGTGGAAACAAAGAACAGGTGACTGATATCTGAAACCTTCAGATCCGTCTTACTTAAAGCCTGTTGCAGGGCTTGAATCCCCAAAGCTTTTGCGTGCTCTATGTATAGTTCATTTTTCTCCTTAAATTGATGATATTCCTTAAACCAGTCAATCGGAACACAAAAGTATCGGGTATCGATCCCTGTATTTTCAAACACACTTAATAGACGATCAATATCGGCAAAGACATCTGAAAACATGTCCCTGACAAAGGGTTTAACGTCCGCTTGCCGAAAAACATAAGGAGGCTGGGCAATTCCTGTGCTAAGAATAACGGGCAATGAAAAGACCCCCATTTCAATTTACGAATGTATAGGTTATTATTTCCAACAAAGGGAAAAACATTTACAATAATGGAATAGGAATAGAAAAAGGAACCAAGAAATGATTCTTAAGGAGGGCTTAGGATGGGTACTAAATATCAGCACCGAAATGAGATAGAAGAACAGTACAAATGGAATTTGTTGGATCTTTATAAAGAGGAGTCAGAGTGGGAACAGGATTTTCAAAAAGTTGACCAGTTAGGGCAATCGATCGTCAAGTTTAAAGGAAAGCTGGCCCAAACCTCCCAAGCGCTTCTTGAATGTCTGGCTTTAGATGAGCAAGCCAGTTTGATTTTGGAAAAGGTGTATGTGTATGCGGCTTTGAACAAGGATGAGGATACAAGAAATTCGAAGTATCAAGGTTTAACGGATCGAGCCTCCAGCTTGAGTGTAAAGTCAAGCGGGGCTACCTCGTTTATTGTTCCTGAGATTCTAACGATACCGAATGAAACGTTGGAACGGTTCTATCAAGAAGAGCCTAAGCTGCAATTCTACAAAAAGTACTTAGACCGGATCTTGCGCAAGAAAGAGCATATTCTCTCGGCCGAGCAGGAAGAAATTCTCGCACAAACGGGTGAAATGGCTTCTGCACCGCGAACCATCTTCGGGATGATTGACAATGCCGATATGCAATATGGGACCATAGTGGTTGATGGCAAGGAGATTAAACTCACCAAGGGAAGTTATTTTGAACTATTAGAAAATCCGGATCAGAAGGTTCGACAAGAGGCCTTTAAGACGTTCTATAAAAGCTACATCGGTCAGAAAAATACAATTGGGGCAACCCTGAATGCCAGTATCAAAAAGGACGTATTCTTTGCCCGCATCCGTAAGTATCCCTCAGCTCTTGAGGCGTCTTTGTTCGGTGACAATATCTCCGTGGATGTATATAACAACCTGATTGCAACCGCTCGAGCCAACTTGGCTCCAATGTACGAATATATACAGCTGCGCAAGGAAATGCTCGGCGTGGATGAGCTACATATGTATGATTTATTCACACCCTTAGTCGGTGAAGCGAAAATGAATATTCCTTATGAGGAAGCCTACGCTACCATGAAGAAGGGACTGGCGCCGTTAGGGGAGGAGTATAGGGCTCTCCTAGAGGAAGCCCACCAAAACCGATGGATCGATGTGTACGAAACGGAAGGGAAACGGAGTGGTGCTTATGCTTGGGGTGCTTACGGTACGCATCCTTACGTACTTCTCAATCACCAAGACAACTTAAACAGTATGTTTACCTTAGCGCACGAAGTGGGTCACATGCTCCATTCTGCGTTAAGTGATGCCAACCAGCCTTATCTATACGCACAGTACACCATTTTTGTTGCAGAAGTGGCTTCTACCGTCAATGAAGCTTTATTGATGCAGCATCTATTGAAGAATACAACGGACAAAAAAGTAAAGATGTATCTGATTACCTATTTCCTTGATCAATTCAGAACCACCTTCTTCCGTCAAACGCAATTCGCTGAGTTTGAGAAGGTGACACATGAGATGGTTGAGCGCGGAGATTCACTCACAGTCGATTCGTTGTCCGAGGTTTATCTGGACCTAAATAAGGCATACTACGGAGATGGGATTATCCATGATGAAGAGATAGCGTATGAATGGTCTCGGATTCCTCATTTCTATAACGCGTTTTATGTATATAAATACGCCACGGGCTTTGCGGCCGCTATTGCCTTGTCCAAGGCGATTCTCGAAGAAGGGCAGCCGGCAGTCGAAAGGTATTTGGAGTTCTTGAAGAGCGGAGGTTCTGACTACTCTCTTGAGCTGCTGAAAAAGGCGGGGGTTGATATGACCACCCCTAAGCCGATTGAGGATGCCCTTAAGGTTTTTGCTGAGTATGTGCAGGAGCTGAAAAAACTGCATCAGGAAGAATAGAAAATCTATGCAAAATAAGAAAAGAGGCCAATCGATTAGGATTGACCTCTTTTTTCATGGATTCTGGACCAGCCGCTTTTTTCCTTGTACAACGAGGTTTCACAGGATGCACAGAGATACCGCACCGTCCAAGATTCAATGGTGTTATCTTTCTTGCAGCGTGGACACTTGGTTGTCTTCGTAGGGATTTTAAATTGGCAAATCAGGAGTACAGCTGTGGCAAAAAAGAGGTAGTACGAGATTAGAAAGGCTAAGGGAATCATCAATAGGGCTAGTGATAAAAGGATAAATGAAATCGGCCTCCGTTGAATCAAGAACATCCCTCCTTACCTATACATATGGCCAAGCTTTCTTATTCATGCTTCTTTTCCATCAAGAGAACCCTTGCTCATGATCCAGATGCCGACAGGCATGAAGCAGGCGAAAACAATCATGAGGTAATAGGAAGTACCTAACTTAAAGTCAAAGCCAATGATCATCAGGAGAAAAAAACAAATGCGCCCTAAACTGATGGCAAATTCACGAAAAACCAGCCGTTGCATCATTTGACCCAGCTTCATCCCTCTTGCCATTTGTGCGTAATGCAAAGACTTGGCCGGTATCCATAGCAAGGGCAAGGATACGGAGATCACTAGGTTAAACAGAACAAACCAAGGTGCAGAAGAAAAAAGCAAGGTTAAAGTAACGATCATGGAACAAATCATGCCCATTCCAATCAAGATGTCTCGGTTGGATTGATTGAGCGAACGCCCCACGATCCAATACATGAACGCACTAACCCCCCCAAAGACGAAATTCCAAGCACCCAACTCAAACTCGTCTTGTAGAAAAAAGAAAAGGAATAGTCCGTATGACATTTGCACGAAGGCAAAGTAAAAGCCGTAGGCTGCGCACGTAAACCCCATCTTGGCCATGTCCTCGTTTTCTGCCAAGAAAAAATATCGCTTGCGAAAGGATTCCTTCATTCGTGTACTAGGGACCTGTGTACTCAAGACTAGCTGCAGAATCAGCAGGCCCAAGATCATTAGGAAGGTGTAACGATATCCATAATATACAATGAACAAACCGGCGCAAAAGGGAGTAATCAGTTGAGCCAAGGTTGTGATCATAGACTCGAGACCGATAAGAAAAGAACGATTGCCAGCGTCGGAGATCCAAAGAATCTGCAGGTTAAATCCAATGTAAAACAAGCCAACATACCCCCCGTATAATGCCCCTAATAAGGGAAGAGAGCTGTGCAGACTGTCTTTGGCATGGAACAGATAGAGAAATAAAAGGAGCGCGAGTAACGAGGACAGGATAAAGGTCGACCTTGTCCCGAGCCTGTGCAGTAAATAGGCACCGATTAACGATGCTGCAAAAATAGAACTGACAGAAAACAGGTTAAAGATGCCAATCTCCCGAAACGATTTTCCATGGTCCCAGAGATAGACATTCATGAATACATTGACAAAGCAAAAAATGATCGAAAAAATCAACTGAACGGAGAAAACAGCTTGAAGCGGCGATAGAATATAGGACTTTCGAGGCAAAAGGACAACCCCCTTTCTCTTAATGTATATTCCTCGTCAGAACTGGAAATGTTAGGAAAGGAAGAAAGGAAACAGTTGAGGAGGAATCTATGCCTAGGAAATGGTTGTCAACTTTGACTTGGCATGCGGCTTTATTAGCTGCTTTTTCTTGCGTGCTGATCACAGGAAAAGCGAGTGCCGTAGAATCGATAGTTTATAAGGTTGAGAAGGGAGATACACTTTGGGGTATTTCTCAAGTAACTGGAATTGGTGTAGAGGAATTGAAAAAAGCGAATCGTATAAAGGGAGACCTGATTCGCAGCGGAGATAAATTAAAGATTCCCGCAGACGGGAAAAAAACGAAGTCTAAGCGTGGAGTCACCTTTACCAAGAAAGATTTTGACTGGTTTGTGCGGATCATTGAAGCAGAGGCGGGGGGAGAATCCTTTGAAGGAAAAGTGGCGGTTGCTAGTGTAGTCCTTAATCGCGTCCTGCATCGGGAGTACCCGCAAACCATTACGGATGTCATATTTCATAAGGTCAAAGGGGTATATCAATTTTCGCCTGTCGGAGACGGACGGATCCACAAAGTAAAGCCATCCCAAGCTTCCTATCGGGCAGCACAAACCGCTTTAAAAGGAGTGGACCCCACATCAGGAGCACTATTCTTTTATAATCCACATACCGCGCGAAGTCAGTGGATTCGGTCAAGAGTCGTGATCGCTGAGATCGGCAGACATAATTTCGCTTATTAGTGGTTACTCCATGTGCAAAATATGGTACAATTACATAATGGATTGGAAACAGACCCAGAAGCATCTGGTTTACTAGGAGGACTTATGATGAAATGTATTAGTGTATACACAAAAGATTACGAAGTATTTTCCGATATCTACGAGAGAATCCTGGAATTGAATCTTGCCGAAAACGATGAAACGGAGATCGATGGCATTACGGTAAGTGACGCGGGCGAAATTCCTGACGACTACATCGAAAAGATGCGCCAGAAGCCAGAAGTCGCGGTGATGCGCATTAAGAAAAAAGGCGTCATTATCTTGCAGCACGGTGAAGTGTTCGAAATTCTTCTGCCTTCCGATGAAGAAGAAGGAGAAGAGGACGTAGAGACGGCTTAAGACGGACGGCAAGAAAGCCCCTGGGAACAGGGGCTTTTTTGTGTAGGTTTAAAAATAACTACTCCTTCTTCTTGAGACCAGGACGAATCCCAATAAAAAACCGCTCGCTAATCCACCGAGGTGGCCTGTAATGCTAATGCCAGGCAGAAAGGTAAGCACGACCCCGATGACTAAGATTGGGAGGATCGTTTGGCGGGAATAATAATCCATTAGATCCTTCCGGTACTTCGATAGGTAGGCATACATCCCATAGATTCCGAAAATCGCACCTGAGGCTCCTGCTGCCACCATAGCAGAAGAGAACAATAAAGTCATAACAAAGCCGATCAAGCCTGATCCTAGGTATAAGACAAGATAACGCCACTTTCCAAGCATCGTTTCTAGTCCAGGTGCAAAGATCAGGATGGCGAAGCAATTAAAGAGAAGATGCTCCCACCCGATATGAAGAAAGATCGGAGCGAATAAGCGGTACCATTCTCCTTCTAGTATTAAAGGCTTGTAGTAAGCCCCAAATTGAACCAGGGTATATGGGTTAGTGGAACCACCTAAAAAGGTCATGAATAAAAAGATAATGATATTTAAAAAGAGAAATAAAGAGGTAAGTGGATAGCGTTTTAGGTAGGTTCTCCAATCTTCATTGCGATGGAACCAGGACATGACGATGCTCCTTTCAAAAAGACTATTAATAAATTATAACAAATTCTGGCATAGGCTATGTGCCTTTTTAATAAAAATAATTCTAATTTAATATTGAATTTAATCAGAGAATAGATATAATATTACTATAGACACAGTGGAAAGATCAAAAAGTTAGGCTTTGAAGGAGCGATGAAATATGACAAAGCTGAAACTAAGAAATAAAGAAATTAGTTCACCTGAATATCTAAAGAAGCTGCAGGACCTACAGAAGGAATCTGGAAAGACCAAGCGTTCTGCTAAGCTTAAAGGATCTGGAGCGGCAACTGAATAGCTGAAAATGGGGAAAAGGAGAAGCGAATATGCTTCTCCTTTATTGTTTGTATAAGGTTCGGAATATCCCCAAACCGAGTTTTTTGGAGATTTGGTGTAGTTTTAGGCTGGTTTTTGGAATGGAGATTAAAATTTTGGTATAGAACCTCCTGTTTTACGCTGATTTTTTAGGTAAATAGGCTTTTATTTTTAATCATGGCCTGGTCCGGAACCGCATGACTCCTGTTCGGGTTAGGATACTCACAAAATTTTTGATTTGCTCACGGAAAAGTGGCGTTTGCTCACGAGTTGGTATCGTTTGTTCATGTACCTGTAACCATTACAGCTAATCTGGGAGGTTTGGTCACAAGACTCAATGAATTGCTCCCTCAGCAGTAATGGCTACAATTAAAATGGAGTAGTTGGATTTACTTTTTCTCGGGTAGTAACCCCCATGTCTGGAGGGCTTGCCCTCCTGGTCACCGTCTCCAGTGAAAATCCCCTTCCGCGGTTTGGTCCCGTGTTTTTTCGAGAAATGAAGTGATTTGGGTCTACTTTTTAGAAGTGCAATCTAAATTTCGGTTTAGAGCCTTTGATTCCAAGCTGATTTTTTAAGTAATGCGTCTTTTATTTTTCATCTATGTCTGTTTCGGCCCCGATTACGCTTGCCCGTGGCCGGATGCTCACGAAAATCCTGATTTGCTCACGGAAAAGTGGCGTTTGCTCACGAGTAGGTACCGTTTGCTCATGTACCTGGAACCATTCCAGCTAATCTCGGAGGTTTGGTCACGATACTCGGTGAGTTGCTCCCGAACCCGTAATGGATACAATTAAGATGGAGTCACTTGCTTTACTTTTTCTCGGGAATCGATTAGGCATCTCGGATCATCCTGTGATCAAGCACCAACTTTAATGCCAAAGATTTTATATAAACCTGTAATGATTCCAGGTAGGTGGCGGACACTGAGGACCCGCGCCTTTTAGGCTTTGCGCCAGCCAAGCAATCCTGTGGAAACATTAAAAAGAAGGTACCCATCTGGATACCCTCGGATTGTTTTTGGTTATTAGTGGTAGTGCTCAAGTTCCGTTTCTTCTTCTAGAATTTCACGCAAATAAGGGGTGATTTCACTTAGTCTCTGGGGTTCGATACCAAGACGAGTGCAAATCTGATTGAAATGAGCGAGCTTGTCATCGAGTTTCGTTGTCCGCTGTTTCTCAATCTCTGCTAAAATAGTGTCTTCAATGGATCGAGTCAAGACGTATAGTCTCCCTTCGCCTTTTTGTTATATCATTACACTTGAAGAGGGCGTTTATCCCCTTGCAAAGTCATTATAACGGGTAGAAGAGCATCTTGAAAAGGGGAAAATTTTTTCCGTTTTATGGGCAAAATAGTTTAAACTGAAGTTCGGAGATTTTGTCGGAGGTGGAGAAAAAGTGGATTTAAAAAATATTCGAGAGGTAGATATCATAGGAGATATCCACGGTTGCTATGATGAGCTTCTTTTGTTGCTGGACAAGCTCGGATATCGGCGTGATGGGGAGCTGTATCGGCATCCGGAAGGTAGAACCCTTGTGTTTTTAGGCGATTTATGTGATCGGGGTCCCCGTAGCTTGGATGTGATATTGCTGGTGAAAGCATTAGTTCAGGCAGGACTTGCATACCATTGTCCAGGCAATCATGATGACAAGCTTTTGCGCTGGAGTCAAGGAAGACGCGTTCAAGTAAAGCACGGGTTAGAAACGACGGTAGACGAGGTGGAGAGAACCCAAAACCCGGCGGAGACCAGGCAATGGATAGAGGAATATATTAAAAATCTCCCGTTATATCTTCAATTCGATCAAGGGGAGCTGGTGGTCGTGCATGCGGGGATCCGCTCCGATCTGATCGGAACCAATCATAAGCGTCTGAGAGATATTTGCTTATATGGGTTTCCAACAGGTCAGATTGATCAGCATGGCTTACCAGAGCGAGATCCTGTAACCAAGCACTATCGTGGAAAAGCCTTGCTTGTTCACGGGCACACACCTGTATATGAGCCGCAATGGGAGCAAAATGTAATTAATATTGATACGGGTTGTGTTTTTGGAGGAGCCCTGACTTGCTTTCGGTATCCAGAAAAGGAATTTGTCAGTATTAAGGCACTCCAAGTTTATGGGGAAAGCAAGCGATTCCAGCCCAAATAAAAAAATGATAGAGTTTTAAGTCTTGCCTACATTTGAGGCAAGACTTTTTGTTTGCAAAGATTATGGAGTCACAGTTATGGTTTTAATATAAACTTCTTCGGTAGGTTGACTGGGCTCACCCATAGGGCTCTTCTTAACGTTAACATTGGAGATCGCCTGAACAGTTTCCATTCCCTCGATCACCCGACCGAATATGGTATAGTTCGGGTATCCATTTAGGTTTTGGCTGTCTGGACCATTGCATATGAAAAACTGACTGCCGTTCGTATTCGGTCCGGCATTTGCCATGGCTAGAATTCCTTCTTCGTAGCGGTGAGGGGACGGGAGCTCATCGGCAAACGTGTATCCAGGTCCGCCTGTTCCCGTACCGGTAGGATCACCGGTTTGTATCATGAAGCCTTTCATGACCCGATGGAAAATAATATTGTCGTAGAATTGCTCCTTGGCCAAGAAGATAAAGTTGTTGACCGTTTCTGGAGCATCTTTAGCAAATAGTTCTACTTTAATGTCTCCCTTGTTGGTGACAATCGTAGCCGTATAGGCTTGATTCGGATCGATCTGCATCTCTGGCGGCTTGTCCCACGACTTGGTGGTGGTGGCTCCCCGGTCAGAGGCAGGCTGGGCTTGTTCCTTTCCTCCACAGGCAGAAAGCAAGACAAGAGATAAGCACACGACCCATACTGCGTACCATCTTTTCATATTTTCATCCTTTCTCCAATATAAATACATACACTTCATTATACCTCATGTTCAAGCATAGAATGAAGTAGTTGGAATCCAATCAAAGAAGAGGAGAAGCTCAATGAGGAAAAAAAGCAATCCAATTTTGCTGCTTATGCTAATGCTTTTGGTCTTCCTTGGTGGTTGTGGTCAGAGCGTTTCAACAAGTCCTCCAGTCCAAGAGAAGGTGGATGAGGAAATCACACCTCCTCCAGAGTCAGCAACTGCCGCTGAACAAGCTGTTCAGGAATCTCCTCCTGAAACCGAAGGAGAAGCTACGGAAGCTACGGAAACCACAGAAACTCCCGAGCCCTCGGTTCCTGCAGCCGAACACCCGCCGTTTGAATATCCGGATGCGATCAGAGGCATTTATGTAACGAGTCATTCGGCAGGCGGAGCTAAGTTTCCTGAACTGTTAAACTTGGTGAACACCACAGACTTAAATGCCATGGTCATAGATATTAAAGATGATCATGGATGGATTACCTATAAAAGAGATGATGAGTTGGCTTCATTCAGCAAACCTTTTATGAAGGACCCCAAGCAAATATTACAAACTCTCTCCGACAACAAGATCTACCCCATTGCACGTATCGTCGTTTTTAAAGATTCCGTACTGGCAGCTAATTCTCCTCACCTGTCATTCAAGAGTGGCGGCCAAGTATGGAAAAACAGGCGAGGAGAGGCCTTCGTTAATCCCTTTTTGAAAGAAGTGTGGGAACATAACGTCGCTATAGCGAAAGAAGCGGCGAAAATGGGATTTCAGGAAATCCAGTTTGACTATGTACGTTTCCCGGAAGGGTTTGAAACAAGAGATAAGACCCTTACATATGGAATGGGAGCTTACACCCAAGCCGATTTGGAGCCGCGTTTAGTCCAGGAATGGGAAAAGCAAAAAGAACAGTGGGAGCGAAAACATCAAGAGATTTGGGCCGTGGCAAGAGAAACTCAGCCGCCTATTGAAGCTCTAGCCAACGAGACCTCTCCTATAAGTGCTCCTATTAACAACCTGACAGCAGCACCGCCGAAGCCTCAATACGACTCTGTCGCCGCACGGGTTACCGCTGTGACCGACTTCGTGGAATATGCTAAAAAGGAGCTTGAACCTTATAATGTGAAGGTTTCTGTTGATATTTTCGGCTATACTGCTACTTTACCCGAAGCTCCGGGAATCGGTCAGAACTTTTTAAAGATTAGCAGTCACGTCGATGTCATCTGTTCCATGATCTACCCCAGTCATTGGGGGCCGGGCTACTTCAAGATTGCGAAACCTGATGTTGAACCCTACCGTTTAGTCCAAGAATATGCCAAGATGGAAAATGAAAAGCTGTCGCAACTAGAGAACCCGCCGATATCACGTCCATGGATTCAAGATTTTACAGCGCCATGGTTAGGGAAAGGGAACTACATTCCTTATGGAAAGAGAGAAGTGGAGCTACAAATTAAAGCACTGAATGAAGCGGGCATAAAAGAATTTCTGGTTTGGAATGCGGGCAATAATTATACCCCAAACGTGGACTATACGCCCTAGAAAGGAAGAAAACGTGAAACCATCCATTGGAGGGCTTCACGTTTTTTCATGGCTGCGAATAATTTGTAAATAGACCGTTATTTTAGGAAAGAAGGTGATCCTTATTTTTGAGAATACCTTTCTTGACTTTGCTACGATATCTGCCGTGGTAGCTGCATTCGTCTCTGTTGTTGGCAATGCTTTTAATATCCATGCTAAGTTCCGCGCCTTAATCGCGATTGTGATGGGCGTCATATTGGTTACTATTCCGATTGCTTTTATGGAAAAGGCTGTTACCGCCTTGCTGATCGGACTTACGGCAAGCGGGGTATATACCCAGGTTAAAAAAAGAGAGTATCTACCGCCGGAACCACCGGCTTCAGAAGGTCAAAATCCCAATGTGCCGAAACCGCCAACGATTAACGGCCCGAATGATGTGTAGCCTCTAAATAAGCCAGAATGCCTTTACCTATTCCGATGGCTGCAAGCTCCTGGTATTGCGGAGTAATCAGGAGCTTTTCTTCTTCGGGGTGGGACAGGTGACCTACCTCCACGAGAACGGCAGGAACCGTGTTGTGGCGGAGAACGAGAAAATGATTCATGTGGACATCTAACGGTTTGGAGCCAATCTCTTGTACGAGATGATCGTGAACGGTACGAGCCAGTGCTTTGCTTTCCTTAGGGAAAGGATTCTCGGTAGAGTAATAGACTTTAGTACCGTGAACGGTTTTATTGAATTGATCGATATGGATGGAAACAAATAGAACAGCTTGAAGATGAGAGGTGTCGGCAAAACGTGCGCGAAGAAGCAAATCCTTTCGTAGAGTCGGATCAAGAGCATAGTCCCCAATCCGAGTAAGGAAAGCTTTTACTCGATGCTCGGATAGCCATTTTTGTGTGAAGTTAGCGATACTTAAAACAATGTCTTTCTCCTTGACGCCCGTTGTCCAGCCTTTTGCTCCTTCTTCCTTGCCACCATGGCCCGGATCGAGAATGATATAGGCAATAGGAGGGGGAGGAGGGTCAGGAAAAGGATTAGGTTCTGGATTTGGATCTGGTGTTAAATCCGGAGGAAAAGTGCTAGACTGGGATGGAGAGTCTCCCTCCTCAGTCTCCAGGGGTGAAGGTTGAAACGTTGTCATAAACAGAAGAAGGAAAAAGAAGAGCATGAAGATAAGAGAACAATAGCGGTTCATGGTATTCAGCCCTTTTATTTTAAAATATTCTGAAAAAACAAAGTTTATGAGCGTTTTATAGGGTTTATCCATATAAAATTGGACAAGAGGGAGAGTAAATGTGGTAGAATAGAAAGAAATAGACCAAATATTGAATCTCCTTCTCCTATATTTAGAGGAGATGGAAGGAGGGGTTATCTGTTGCAATTGTTTACGAAGAAGGACCAGGTCCCAAACGACTACAAAACGAAGGAAGAGCTGCAAAAGTTGGGCAAGATACCTGTAGGTTCCCCTATTGCTAAGCTAAAGGATAAGGATCGCTTCCATTACCTGTTCGACCTCAATCAATCCGCGCCGATTCCTGCCCGCCACTCAACCCAACTAAAACCAACGGTCGATAACCTGGCCAAGGCTCTTTTTGCGGTTAACCGACACGCTAAGACAAGCCCTCAGCCTCAGAAGCTCTATCAGCTGAAGACATCTGTTATTGAGAAGCTCATCGAGGAGGGAAAAGCGGAGAAGGTAGGTCTTCAGCAATCACCTAATCCAAGCAAATATCATCAGCAGACCTCGAACACGCTAGTTAAAATTGGAGAGTACGGCTTTCATATTCTTTCAACCCGTGAAGATCTTCTGGAATTGCCACACTTAGGAGAATGGAGCGAAGAGTTCCGCAACCCAACTGAAACTTTTCCTCTTCGCCAAGCTGTCCAGCTTCTAGAGCAATATGCCCAACCGAAGGAGAATCATCCTCCAACCCAACTAAAACGGCCAGTCCCCACTCCTAAACCAAACCATCGAAGAAAGACGTACTTTGATCCATTCCCCAAAAAATGAAGAAGCCCCGCTATGGGGCTTCTTCATTTTGTATTCTCCCCAATCATGACTTTCATACTGACCAGGAATCCGGAGAAAAAGCAAATGATGGTAATTTTCCAATCCAGCAAGAAAAAGCAGAATAGGGTAGAAAAAAAGGTGAATAGCAACCAGCCTAACGATTCTTTCATGCGTATCCCCTCTTACATGGAGTTGGGATCGGTGGGCTTGGGTGCATCGACTTTTTTGTCTTTTTCAAAGTAAATATCAGCAATGATTTCGGCTAAGGCGATAGCGGTATTAAAGCATTCCTCCAGCGTGTTATCGACGCCACCGATTTCAATTAAGATACTTTGCGGCGAAACCGATTGGTTGTATTCGCCATTTCCTTCCGCTTTACCTAGAACTCCAATAGATAGGCCAGGATATTTTTCCTCAAGCCCGTAATGGATTTTCTTTGCCAGTTCAGCATTTTGCTCCCAGTGTTTATTTCGTTTACCGATTACAAAATAAGGTCTTGCAAAGGATTTGCCATTAACAACGGCGGTGGTTTGATCTTTCGGCTGGGAATCGCGATGGAGATCAAAAATATAACCCACATTTTCATGCTGTTTGAGTGCAGCTTGCACAGTTTTTAGCGATGCGGCATAGGAAAATGCATAGGGCAAGCCTTGCTCTTGAAGAATTTTCTGGTGATCAGTGTTATCGAATGCAGTCTTGACTCCTCTTCGTTCCAGTTCTTCCGCCAATCTTTTACTCACTAAGGTAATGTTTTTGTTTTCGTCCGTTACACTTGGGTTGCTCGAAACATGCGTCCACGATTCGGTGTTGTGGGTATTATAGATAAAAACCAAGGGCTGGGGTTGATCTACAGTAACCTTTTTTTCCTCTTCTTCCGCTTCATCCTGGTTGATGGTAACAGACTCAGGCGTTATCAAAGCTTCAGTGGGTGGAGGAGATTCAATCACGAGATTCTGAAGGTTCATATTGGATCCTGAGGCAATGACCTCTACATGAAACATCGACAAGCCTGGCAACTCTCTACCTAGCAGGGAACGGAGATCCGTGGGCTGGAGGCTGGTCATGGTTTCAAAAAGAAAAAGGGATAAAGGCTTCGGCTGCTTTTCCAGCGTTTTCTGTTGATATCGAAGATAAGGAATTTCAAGTTCAAAAGCTTGAACGATGGTTTCGGAAGAGAGCTGTGACATAGCTTGTCTCATGGATGGAGATGAAATCTTCAATGAAGCCTGACTGAATACCCAAGCAAAGGAGAGGAATAGGAACGTTGTAAAGAGAGATAATAGTATAAACAGATTAGGTAACCTCATTTTATATAATCGATTCATCGCCAATCCACCTTCTGCATTTGTCCATTTTACTTGAAGTATATGGGCGCAAGGCAGGAGGAATGACAATAATATGAAAAAAAGGCATATCTGCTTGCTATCCATTAGTAAGTACATATGCCTTTTTTCGCCATAGCGGCCCTAAGTCACAAATCGATGATTTCCGATCGTCATTGTGATGGTTCGGCTATGCAAAAAGCGATTATTTGTTTTTCTAGGATTATAAAAGTAAAGAGCTCCTTTTGTGGGATCTCCTCCAGCCATTGCTTCTTCTACGGCGCGAACCGTCTCTGGCTTAGGATCCATCTTAAAAATTCGTTTGGTCTGAACTGGCGTAAACTGGGAAGACTCAAAAATAACCGATTTGATCGTTTTAGGGAAAAATACGGATTGGGTGCGATTCAGCACAACAGCAGCGACCGCTACCTTCCCCTCATAAGGCTCGTCGGCAGCTTCCGCTTCAACCAGCTTAGCAAGCCAATATACATCACTTTCGTGCTTGCTCTGAGAGATGAAGATCATTCGCTGGTTCGGTTCCCACTCGACATCTTTTCTCAGCTCTTCACTGATAAATCGAAGCGGGACATAAGTTCGGTTGTTGCGGATCACAGGGTCATGGGTGAACCTTTTAGATTGTCCATTTACAACGGCTTCTTTTTGATTTATCGTAAGGTTGATATTGATGTCCTGTTTACTCAAGCTTACGGTATGGGTCTGCGAATCCCAGTCTACTTGTGCACCAAGGGCTTCGGCAATGAAGCGGACAGGTACCATCGTGGTTCCCTCGGCAATAAAGGGCGCCCCACTATCAAATTTTACTGCTTCGTTGTTCACATAAACCTCAATGACATTCTCCTTTCCTTCAGCTATAGTAGATAAGCAAAGGAAAGATAAACATAGAGTTGCTATAAACCACATCGTTCTCATAATCTGTACTCCTTCAAGAATTTGTACCCTGGTTTTGAAAACGGTTTTAATCATTATAACGAAACATGGAGTGGAATTCGAGTGAAAATGACAAAATTCAACAACGTAGATCTTGGAACATATGGAAAAGAATACAAGAAAAAGCGTATGATAGAGTCTATTCAAGGCATGTCGGACCGCGAATTTGAAATGGTACTAAAGGCTGTGAAGGCAGTTGAGGAGATGCGGGAAAATAAATACCCTTTTATGGGGAATTTCTTGCAACTCGAAGTGGTGGACAGTAAAGAGGATTTTAGCTGCAAGATGCCCATCTCAAGGGATCTATTGAACCCTTATCGAATTGTCTACGGAGGGATCACGGCTCTTTTTGCGGATATGGCGATGGGGTGGATGCTAGAGGAACTTATCGAAGGGAAAGATAAGGTTGTTACTCTCGATATGAATGTGAATTACCATAACCCAGGTCGGGGCAAGGAGCTCATCGCCCATTGCCGCCTGAATCATCGCGCTCAGAATATTATGCAAGCCTCGTGTCGCATTGAAAATGAAAAAGGCGAAGTCATCGTTACAGCGACCGCAACGTTTCTTCATCTGATCAGAGCCCCGCGTGTGGATCGATACTAGCTTTCGGATGGACGGTTTACCATGTGATAAGCGGTTTGAGTGAGACGATCGAACATAAAATCACGGATGGGCCCTTCGAGGCCTATTTGATCCATGGCCTGCTGCATACAAGAAAGCCAGGCCTCTGCACGTTTAGGCGTGATGGGAAAAGGCATATGCCGAGCACGCAGCATGGGATGACCGTGTTGTTCTGAATATAACAGAGGTCCACCAAAGAATTGAGTAAGAAAGAGATATTGCTTTTCCTTGGTTTCTGTAAAATCTTTTGGGAAGATGGGAGCAAGATCTGGATGTGCGGCTACCAAGTCATAGAAGGCGCTCACCAGCTTTTCTATGGTTTCGGCCCCGCCGATTAGTTCATAAACCGTTTTTTCTGATTGAGAGTTCAATCTAATTCCTCCTCACTATTGATTGCCATGCTTCCTATTGTACATGATAACAAGGAGGAAGGTAAAACGTGCGAACATTGTAGAACTATTGGTTTACATGTTTCGTTTTTATGGTACAATATTCTCTGGTTTTAGTAGCAGTTTCCATTTTTGAAGGGAAAGGTGACGAATGAGTATTTATCATATTCTAGGCGCCAAACAATTTAACCGTGAGGCTTTGGAAGAAATTTTCTCCTTAACGGCAGATATGGAGCAGGTAGAGGCTAGCGGTGGCTCGGATCGATATAAAAACAAAGTCATGACTACATTGTTCTTTGAACCAAGTACGAGAACAAGGCTATCTTTTGAATCCGCTATGTGCCGACTAGGCGGGAAGGTCATCGGTACAGAGAATGCTGCACAGTTTTCTTCGGCGATTAAGGGAGAAACATTAGAGGACACGATTCAAATTGTTTCAGGTTATAGTGATGTCATTGTTATGAGGCATACCGAAATTGGGGCAGCAGAACGAGCAGCAGCAGCGGCTTCGGTTCCGATTATTAATGCTGGCGATGGCGCAGGTGAGCATCCGACCCAAGCGTTGTTAGATATCTATACGATTAAGAAAGAAATCGGACGAGTGGACGATCTGCATATCGCCATGATTGGTGATCTTACTTATGGAAGAACGGTTCATTCCCTGTCCTATTTGTTAGCCAATTTTAATAATATAACCATTTACTATACAGCACCTGAAAATGTATTAATTCCTCCTTATGTTAAAAAGTTCCTGGATGACAAGGACATCCGCTACATTGAAACAGATAATTTGGAAGAAGTGGCTTCAAAGGTAGATGTTCTTTACCAGACACGGATCCAGAAAGAACGATTTCCGTCTCTCGAGGAATATGAGAGAGCCCAAGGCAAGTATATTATTGACCAAGGGATCTTAAATGTAATGAAGAAAGATGCCATTATACTACATCCACTTCCAAGAGCAGGTGAGATTGCGCCTGAGGTGGACCGTAACCCAAGAGCTGCTTATTTCCGTCAAGCGCAAAATGGCCTTTATGTGCGCATGGCGCTGATCCATAAGTGCTTTGAAAAGTTGGGCTTCGTCAAACGGTAATTGTGACTTTTAGCACAGCGCGCTCTGTTTATTCTCATTATTATAGTATTAACCACCAAAACCGTATAACAAGTAGCAGTCTTCGGTGGAATACGCGTATAGGGGAGAAAATAATGGGGTTGAAGCATAAAGGGTTCGTGCTGTTGTTAAATGCTTTGGTTGGTGGTGGATATGTTGCAGCCATTCTCCTGCTTATTCAATGGGTTTCCACTGTCGATTTAGGGTTAAGTGCTTTCTTGATTCCATTTGGTCTTTTAGCCTTGATTGTCATCGGCTGGACGTTCGTTGACCGTCGAAAATATGTTGAACATGTTCCGCGCCATAGTTAGATTAGAATCCTCTTGAATTCCTCAAGAGGATTTTTTGGCTTCAAGAAAAAATATATTTATTTCTTTTTGTTTTTTTCCACGCAAAAATGGTTAACGTAGTAAGAGGAATGAACAGTACTTTTGTGTGATGAGGAGGAATGGGTATGCTAATGCATCCGAATGAGTCAGGGAATTCGCCTCAATTTCGGCAAGGAGTCGAGCAAGACCTTGGTGCGGGGCCATTTACAGAGTATTTTCAGCGGACAGGTCCGCTTGTTGATATCTATGAAACGATGGAAGAAATTGTTGTTTCCTGTGAAGTGCCTGGACTGCAAAAAAAGGACGATATCCATATTCATGTAGCAGGAAAGCATCTTACGATTAATGGTATCATTCAACGGGCATCAGAAGATACGCAAGATAACCGTTACCATCGAACCGAACGCTACTTTGGCAACTTCTATCGCATGGTCGACCTTCCGCATAAGGTAGCTGAAGAAAGTGCCAAAGCAACGTATCGCAACGGGGTGCTAGAAATCCGCATGACGAAAACAACAGCGGATAACGGAAAAAAGGTGGATGTAGAATTTAATCACTAAGGGAAGAGTAAGACCGTACCCAATTGCACAATCTATATAAAGGATTGTAAAAGGGGTGAGGAAAGTATGTTTATGAGAAGTCGCTCAAGACAAGCCCGTCACGAAGGGTTTAAGCAAGGGATGTGGACCACTTTACTCCTTGCATCCCCATTTATTGTAGCGGGTGCCAAGTGGATGATGGAAAACGCAGATCCTATGGTTGATCGGGTCAAGAATCTTAAAAAGACGGACTTGTACACACAGTTTTTTGATGAGGAAGCGCATGAAGAGAAAACTATGAACCGGAAGCTTTCTACCATTCGCTCGGGTGAAGGGAATTTTGGCAATCACGATGTAGAGGTTGCCAAGGAAAATGATGAAGCCTTGTTTCAGATGTTTAAAGAGATAGCGAAAAAAGAATTAAGCAAAAAGTAAGGAGCATGCAAACGCGCATGCTCCTTTTTTCCGCTTTTATTGTTCCTTAGGCGTGATATACGTTCCGTTATGAAATGAAAGAAGCAACGTTTTCCCTATAGGAACAAAGAAAAAATCACTCCATTCCTGAGCGTATTCTTGCGCGGTTTTTTGTGCCAGCTCCTTGCAACTCGGACAGGGGAGTTCAAGCATTACCGCGGCTTGGGGACTGAGCTTTTTTAAGAGACTTTGGTCGTTTTCTGGGCTACTGGGCCGATCAGGTACAGTTAGGATATGAGCTCGCAGCATGGGGTGGCGTTCCACGAGTCTAGCCTCTGCTTCCTCATCAATATCATTGGCAAGCAAGATCCGTAAGTCCTCGTAGCGCAACAATCCGACTAAAGAGTTGTTCGCTTGCGATGTGAATAAGGGACGCTCCGGAGCAAGGATTTCCAGCTCTATTTTTTTATTTTCTGAGAGTACCAGGTGATCCCCTGTCCTTAGGGTTAGGAGTAAGGGAATATGATCGAGTCGAAACAGATCTTTCGTCAAGGCCGGGACATAAACCTTCGCAGAAGGGTATGTGGCTAGCAAGGCAGTCAAGCCGCTAATGTTTTCTGGGGCAGGGTTTGAAAGCAGGATCTCACTAATGCTCATAACACCATGCTCGTGTATGTAGGATAACAACTGTTCACTATCCTCTTTATGACCCGCATCAATTAAAATCGCACGGTCACTGATTTGAATCATGATGCTTTTCCCTTGGTTTAGATTAATAAAATGGAGAAGCATATCCTGTTCTTCCATTACGACGGTTTGATCGTACGATTTCGCAATGGGATGCGTACGGGCGTCCGTAATGAAATGAAGATATTGAAGTAATAAGTAGAGGGACAGAATCGTCATCAGGATGCCGAAAAGAATAGAATGAAAGAAAAAACGTAGCATGAATGACCTCCTGCGCAATCATTTTTCGGGGCTATGCTATAATGTCATGAACTCAAGGTTTCTCTCATATTGATTAAGCATCCATGAATTTGAAACGGAGGCGAGGGCCGAGATGTTTTACTTGCGTTGGTTATCTCTAGCTTTAGTGATGATCCTTTTATTCCCTTTTCAAGTCCTAGCAAGTGATAGCAGCTTGAACCTACATAGCGAGGCTGTCATTTTACTTGATGCCAAATCCGGACAAGTCCTCTATGAAAAAAATTCAAAGGTTAAGATGTATCCGGCAAGCATTACCAAGATTATTACAGGTATTATGGCGATAGAAAGCGGCCGTTTAGATGAAGAGGCAACCACTTCCAAAAGGGCAAGATGGGCAGAGGGTACTCGAATTTATTTGGCTCAGGATGAAAAAAAACCTCTCCACGACTTAGTGTATGGGCTTATGATGAATTCGGGAAATGATGCCGCCATCGTGATCGCAGAACATTTAGGCGGAACAGTTGAGAATTTTGCAGAGCAAATGAATGCATTCGTGAACGAGAAGATTGGAAATAATGAATCCAACTTTGTAAATCCGCACGGCTTATTTGCGGAGAATCATTATACTACAGCTTATGATATGGCTATGATTGCGCGATATGCCATGAAAAATCCCATGTTTCGGGAAATAGTCAGCACAAAAAGGCGCGTTTGGCATGGAGCCGAGTGGGAAAGTCACTTGGTGAACCATAACAAACTCCTGTGGAGATATGATGGAGCAACAGGAATTAAGAACGGTTATGTAACCCAATCGGGAAATACGCTTGTTTCCTCCGCCACGCGGGGTGGCATGGATCTGATTGTCGTCGCGTTAAAAGCACAAGGAAGTGAAAAAGTGTATGCCGATACCATCCAGCTATTTGATTATGCATTTGAACAATTTGATACAAGGAGATTGTTTAGCAAGGGAAAACGATGGGTGGCAGAGGATGGCAAGGCGTGGGAAGCGATAGAGGATGTTTTTCTTACGGTGAAGAAAGGAGATTCGATTAGTTATAAAGTTCAGGACAATGGAGATGTGTTGGCCGCTACAGGTGGTAAAAAACAGATGATTACCGGCAAGCTCGTGGGAATAGAGGACAAAATGGCGGAGAGTACTCTTTCTCTTGGCCCCAAAGAGGAGGCGCGTTCTGTCGAGGAATCATCGGAAAGATCATCGCAACTCTTCCTTCTTGGTATCACAGGCCTCCTATTCTTCATCCTCGCAGGAGCGTGGATGTGGTGGAGAAAAGCGTCGGATAAGAGCAAAAAAGCTTCCTAAGAAGCATTTTGGTCTTTTTCTTGAACTTCAAGGGGACAAGGGGTAAGATGGGTACGTATAAGAATACTCAGAGGATAACGGAGGGAAATTGATGTCTATGCCAACCGGTGCAAGCATGCATATTATTATTCGTATTCAACTGGAAAAAGCTCTTATTACTTTTGGCGACATTGCCAAAGCAATAGGGGATGCAGGCGGTGATATTGTCGGAATTGACGTCATTTCTTCTAGCAAAACCCATACGATACGCGATATAACTGTAAACGTTACCGATAACAAGCATAGTCAGCTCATCAGCGACGCGATCTCGAGTCTGGTGGGAGCAAACGTAATCAATGTGTCTGACCGAACCTTCTTGATGCACATCGGCGGAAAAATTGAGATGAAGTCAAAAATTCCGATTAAAAACCGTGATGACTTATCTCGTGTCTACACGCCGCATGTAGCAAGAGTATGTACAGCTATCCAAGAAGAGCCAAACAAAGCGTATTCCCTGACCATTAAGCGAAATATGGTTGCCGTAATTTCCGATGGGACAGCCGTCCTGGGCTTAGGGGATATTGGACCTGCTGCCGCTATGCCGGTCATGGAAGGGAAAGCTATGCTGTTTAAACAAATAGCCAATGTGGACGCCTTTCCTTTGTGCTTGGATACTAAAGATACGGAAGAAATCATTAGCATTATTAAAGCCATCGCACCTGCTTTTGGCGGCATTAATTTGGAGGATATTTCTTCTCCAAGATGCTTTGAAATTGAAGAGCGCTTAAAAAAGGAACTCGATATTCCAGTTTTCCATGATGATCAGCACGGTACAGCGGTTGTTATTTTGGCTGGATTAATTAATGCATTGAAAATTGTCGATAAGAAAATAGAAGATCTTAAAGTAATTGTAACGGGTATTGGAGCAGCAGGAATTGCGTGCACGAAAATTCTATTAGCAGCTGGTGTGAAAAATATTATTGGAGTCGACCGTTATGGGGCGATCAACCGGGATATTAGTTATGAAAATGCGCAATGGACCGCTTATGCTCATATGACGAATCCCTTTAATGTCTCCGGAAGTCTATCAGATGTGATTGAAGATGCGGATGTATTCATTGGTGTTTCCGGCCCTGGTATCCTAAAAGTAGAAGACCTGAAAAAAATGGCTCATGATCCGATTGTCTTTGCCATGGCGAATCCTGTCCCTGAAATTGAGCCGGACTTAGCTGACCCGTATGTACGTGTTATGGCAACAGGCCGTTCTGATTATCCAAACCAAATTAACAATGTTCTGTGCTTCCCGGGGATTTTCAGAGGGGCACTAGACTGCCGCGCTTATGAGATCAATGAAGCCATGAAGCTAGCTGCTGCTGAAGCCATTGCCTCAGTAGTGACAGACGAAGAATTAAGTGAAACCTATATTATTCCTAGCGTTTTTAATAATAAGGTCGTCGAAAGAGTAAGAGAAGCGGTGATTAAAGCTGCGACCCAAACGGGAGTAGCACGTAAGGATCCACGCGATCTCAAGTAAAGTATAGAATCGGACGATTAGGCAAAAACTATTGGAGCCTAATCAAAAAAAAGTTGGTGATAATCATGATTTTCCTTGAACCTCAGTTTCGAAATGAACATGGTGAAATTTTGAACGTCGTGAACACGCATGGTAAGGCGGTCGGCTATCTTTCCTACATGTATAAGGATCAAGGGGACTTGTATGTACTTGGTCAGCTTGAAGATGAAGGGGAAAAGCAGAATTTTCTCGATGTAACCACTCATTTTATTTCTGGGCTGAAGGAAGCGGTGGTAGGCAACGAGGAAGCGGAGCCTTATGTTTACATCCATCTTGGCGGCGAAGTTCTAAACCTCGGCAAAGAGAAATCAGATCAAAAAGCTGAGGAAGAAGAGGAAGAATAGGTTTTTGGTAATAATTATTGTTATACAATAAAGGTGCGATATGATAAAGTTTAAGTATCAATTAACTATACCTAGTTGGTTGAGAGTTATTGGCTTCTCCTTAGCGGAGAAGCCTTTTTTTGGGTTTTTCTAACATACATAATGTGCCGTTGTCAAGGTAATAATGATGGATAGTTCCAATTGAGGAGGCGAAGGTGTTGCAGCATCAAGATCAGCTCCGTATGGGAATTTCTTCTATTATTTACGACTTGAAACAGTGGGATTATCGAGTTGGGCACAGCGGGTTAAATTCATTAGACATCACTTTAGAACGTGATGGCGAAGAAATTGCAGATGTTTCCTTTTCTGATGAAGAAATGAGGATATTCAGGAAAAGAGAATTGTCTACTCTAGAAGAACAAGAACTGCAATTGTACCTTGATGATCTGCTATGGGAAGACGATTTTGAAAACTTTTCACATCTAGGCACTATGCAAGTGGAGTACCATAATGGTCATGAAGTGGCACGCATGTTAGAAGAAAAATATAAAGATGACTTATTATATATCCGCTACAACGAAGATATGGACTTTATGGGCTATCTAGAAGAGGCTTCGATTAAGCGTATCGACGGATCAGATACCTTGGTATGCTATTTTAACCCCATCGATGACGAATCAGAACTGATTCGGACCACCGTGTTGCTCAAATCTGATGTTAAGGCCGTGGCTACAGCCAATGCGGTCAAAGCAGAAGGTGGCGGAGACGTTCTAGAACTGTCCCGTCATGTAGAACACTTACATTAGTTAGGTAAGCCTTGAAGAGGAGTTAAATCTTCAAGGCTTTTTGTATGCCATTAGGCTAACACCCATCCTTCCTTCTCTGCATAAGCTAAAAGTACGTACAGGAGCTAACCTGTTTGCACTAAATATAGAGGAGTGTTTAGGATGGCTGGAAAAATAAGAAATTACTATGCAGGAGGCAATACAGCTCGGGGCTTCCGCCATTTTTATGATTCAAATCTTCAAGGTCTTGACCGTCTTTTCATTTTAAAAGGAGGACCAGGAACGGGGAAGTCTTCTTTAATGAAAAGCATTGGAAAAAAATTTTCTGATCAGGGCTATGATTTGGAATTATTGCATTGCTCATCAGACAATGATTCCATTGATGCATTGATCATTCCAGCCATAGGATTTGGCATCGTCGATGGTACAGCTCCACATGTGATTGAACCGAAGGCACCTGGAGCGATTGAACAGTACGTGAATCTGGGAGCCGCGTGGAATGCCAGCCAGCTGGCGAATCAAAAGAAAGAAATACTGAATCTTACCTCTCAGATTACTGATTCATTTAACACGGCTTACTCCACTTTCGGAGAGGCGTTACGAATACATGATGAATGGGAAAAAATATACATCGAAAATATGAACTTTAATCAAGCAAATCTGTTAACGAATGAATTAATTGAGCGTTTTTTTGGCGAAATTTCTCTACACAAAAAATCGGATATTCGACACCGTTATCTTGGTGCGGCGACGCCACAGGGAGCAGTCGATTTTATCCCGAACCTAACCGAAGATGTCGCCAAACGTTATTTTATTAAGGGACGCCCTGGCTCCGGAAAATCAACCATGTTAAAAAAACTTGCGGCTGCCGCTGAAGAGCGAGGGTTAGATGTAGAGATCTATCACTGTGGGTTTGATCCGAATAGCCTGGATATGGTGATTGTTAGGGAAATCGGCATCGCTATTTTTGATAGCACCGCCCCTCACGAATACTTCCCAGAGCGAGAAAATGATGAGATTGTAGATATGTACCAACGAGCCATCTCTCCGGGTACAGACGAGAAGTATGCTGCAGAAATTGAAGAGATCTCCAACCGCTACAGCGGTAAAATGAAGGAGGCCATTAGCTATCTTGCAAAGGCAAAAGCCCTGCACGATGAGCTAGAACAAATTTATGTGGCCGCAATGAATTTTGACATCGTAGATGAAATTAAGGCCGAAATCGAAGAGGAAATCGACAAGTTAGCACAAATTGCGGCTTCGACAGAAACAGAGTAAAAGAGCAGAAGGAAGAGGTAGAACCCTTTTCCTTCCTTTTTTGTGTAGAAAAGGAACGGGGTAATTGAAAGAATTTTAAGATAAATTGTTAGAAGGAGTCGAAATAAAACGAACGATTTATGTTGGAATTTTAATCCTAATTATTTACAATTATAGACAAGGAAGAAGATAACGAAGAAGTTTGCAGCATGCTGACGAAATAACTGACGGGTTTATGGCAAAAACATGACAAAGGGTGTTGAAATCATGGAGAATCAAGTATTTTTAATAGGCAAAAGAATCAGAGGACACCACTATATCGTCACTAAAGGCTTGCTGTCTACGGAACAACTAGATGGTATGAACCGAAAAGGATGGATCCTGTCTCGTGTCAAGCAGGAACATGCCAATTACCAATACGACTTCGTCAAAAATGGAAGACAAGCCCCCCAAATCGTAGGATTTTAATAAGCTCCTGTTCACGAAGATAGGAGCCTTATTTTTTTACAAATAGAAAAGGGTGTCCCCCGGGAAGCGATCGCTTTTATTCGGAGGGCACCCTTTTGTTACGATTAAGGTTCAGAAATGACGGTCGGTACCACGACCCAGGTGGCTTTCCCAGGTGTACCCTTTTCACTTCTGGTTTGCTCTAATAGCTTAACGATAACATTCAACCGTTTGGAAGGCTGGTTAACAGGTAAATTGCTAAAAGTGATAACCTTTGATTCATTGGGCTTAATTTCAAATTTTTGTACGTAATTTTGGATCTTAGGAATCTCTGATCGGCTCTCAGGATGATCTTCCATCATAATGGCCGAGAGGTTGTCCATGATGACGCGATCGGTTCCATTGTAAAGAGTAACGCTTAAGCTAAAGGGCCCCCAGATTCTTCCTTGTGCATCCATCTTCTCAGATGTCAATTTGACATCTTGAATCACAACAGGGAATTTCACTTCGCTTGAAGCCGCGTCTTGTTTTGTGTTTTCTGCAAGTTTACCTAGTAGATCCGCTTGGCTAGTTAATTGGGTTTCCATGGTGCTCATTCGTTGTGACATGTCAGCCAACTGATCATCTCTCTGCTTCTGGGCGGTCTCTAGGTCCTTAACCTTATTTTGTAATCGAATAAATTCAGTGTCCATTACTTTTTCTTGAGCACAGCCTGTTATCAAAAGCTGCATGGCAAGAAAGGCAGTAACTAATAGGCCTTTTTTAAGCATATGCTCCCCCTTGAAAAATCTTAAACATACTTTCGTTTATAACAAATAGAGTATATCACCGGTCCATGTATGTGGCAATCAAAGTGAAGTGAAATGGTTCCAATCCACGATTAACAACAGGGCATCATTAGCATGGACTTCAAATAATTCCCCAAAATATTCCTGTACCATATTGTCTCGTTGTCGGCGGTGAAGGGTCTTTTCCTTACCGTATTTTCCGTAGGGCTTCCCGAACAGGCGAAACTGGACTTGCTTAGCATCCCTAAGAAAGATGGAGGGGCGCTGATCCTCGGGGAAGGACTTCAGCATATGACTTACCTTTTTTTTATACTTATAGCTATTTTCGATCAGAATAATATCGGGGCAAAAAAATTCAAGTTTATTCTGAAGGAGATTAAATCGTTCCCGTTCTGTTGTTCCAGTTATGACTCCTGCTTCGAGCACCTTAGCTTCGCAAGCCACGGCATACCCGATGTGCTCGCCAGGGTCAATCGAGAATATGAGGTGTTGATCTGACAAAGGCCGTACTCCTCTCGTTGTAGACATTATTATTTATACTATAACACGAAATTTCTTTGCTTTTACAACTCCATGGACTAAAATAAGGGGTAATGTGAAAAACTGCCTGGTGGAGGAAAATCATGAAAGACTACATCTTGTTGCAACTTATGAGAATCATGCCCACACATGCTCTATCAAGACTAATGGGCCGCCTAGCTCAACACCCTGCAAGTAAGGGCTTGATACCTGGATTCTCTCGGGTTTTCAACATTCCTTTGGAAGAAGCTGAAAAAGTCGTGACGGAATATCGTTCATTAAATGATTTCTTCACGCGTAAACTAAAACCAGAGCTTCGTCCTATTGCGGCTTCCCCACAGGCCATCGTCAGTCCTGCAGACGGAAAAGTGGCTGCGATTGGAGAGATTACAGAGGGACAATTGATTCAAGCCAAAGGGGTTACTTATTCCGTGTGGAATTTACTGGGGCTGTTAGAAGAAGAGGCCTCAACGTTTAAGGGAGGACGATTCATTACCATATACCTGAGTCCGCGAGACTACCACCGCATTCATTCTCCTGTGGAAGGAGACATTACCAGCTATAGTTATCTTCCAGGGACCTTGTTTCCTGTGAATGCCTTCGGAGTCCGTGCGGTAAAAGGTCTTTTTGCGATGAATGAGCGCCTGGTTACCTTCATTCAGTCACCTGCAGGGAAAGTAGGGGTAGTGAAGGTAGGTGCAACGGTAGTAGGAAGTGTGAAAGTGGGTTATAGTAAAGAAGCAGCGACAAATGTAAAGGCAGGTACGATTTTGCATCGGCAACTGCCTACAGAAGTCCATGTGGAACGCGGTGGAGAACTAGGATACTTTGAATTTGGTTCGACGGTTGTCCTTGTTTTTGAACAAGGAAAAATAGAATGGCTTGATCATCTTCGCGAGGGAATGGTAGTGAAAATGGGCGAGCAAATCGGCGAGTGGAAAGGATAAGATTGCTTTTTCCAATTTTTTTATCGGTGTGACTCTTTATTTCATTCCATTTTTGATGTATATTTTATATTGTACATATTAGTTTAGGGGGAACATTTTTTGAGTACGATTGAAGTAGGTAACATTATCGAAGGTACAGTTGTTGGGGTTCAGTCATTTGGAGCCTTTGTTAGCCTTGGCGATAACAAGCAAGGTCTTGTTCACATTTCACAGATTTCTTCCTCTTACGTGCAAGATATCAACCAAGTTCTGAAAGTGGACGACAAGGTAAAGGTGAAAGTTACTGAAATCAAACCAGACGGAAAAATCTCCTTAACCATGCGAATCAACGAGGAGCCTAAGCCGAACAATCGTCCTCCGTTTAGA
The DNA here is from genome assembly GCF_004522215.1 of Ammoniphilus sp. YIM 78166. GTDB lineage: Bacteria > Bacillota > Bacilli > Aneurinibacillales > RAOX-1 > YIM-78166. The sequence goes on from NZ_SDLR01000001.1 coordinate 706,613, forward strand.
AAACGCGAAGACCGTGGTCCTGGTGGCCGTAATTTCCAACCACCTCAGAAGGATGACTTTGAAGGACTTATGAAAAAGTGGATGAAGTCCAGCGAAGACAAGATGAGCGACCTTGGCAAGCGTGAAAAAAGAAGATAAACCACTCCTTGAGTGGTTTTTTTCATTTTATAGGCGTTCTGTGGTTCTTTTCTGCCTCATATACTTAACTAACTTTTGTTGAAACGGAAGGCAGGTTAAGTAAAATGAGGTTTTTAAACAAGGTTAAAGGGACCTTAGACATGGCTACTCGCAAATCCCAGGACGCGATAGAAGTAAACAAGATGAACACACAACTCAAAAAATGGGAAGCAGACGCTGATAAGCTCTACGAATCGATAGGAGAAAAGGTGTTTCGAGATCCTGCGATCGAACAACCGGAAACGCGGAATCACATCAATGCCCAAGTTCATGCGCTCCAGCATCTTCACCGTCAGATGAATGACTTAAAAATAAAGATATTGCTGTTAAAGGATTTGATCGAATGCGACTCTTGTGGCAAGGTACACGCGGTTACCATTAAATTCTGTCCAGATTGCGGGAATAATATTGCTGATCTTGTTAAGAGAACGATGAAGAATATGGCAATTGAGGATCAAAAGGAGTAGTATGGTGGCCAATGGGTCGGAGGATGTTCCGGCCTATTGGCCCTTTTTGGCATGCGTTCGCTACAGGCTTTTTTTATTCCTTCTTGCAATATCAGTAAAAAACCAGTACATTTTAAAAGCAAAGGGGGAAGTCTAAGTTGAGTCAAATGAACGTGAAGCTGTACAGCGATGACGATATAAGAGTCCTCAAAGGTTTAACTGCAGTCCGGGTAAGGCCGGGTATGTATATCGGTTCTACCGGTATGAGAGGATTACACCATTTAGTTTGGGAGATTATTGATAATTCCAAGGATGAAGTGCTAGCGGGCTACTGCAACTCCATCCGTGTGACTATACATAAAGACAATAGCGTTACCGTTGAGGATAATGGCCGAGGAATTCCTACGGGAATGAACCGGGACGAAGGGATCCCAACGCCAACGGTTGTATTTACGGTGCTGCATGCTGGAGGAAAGTTCGGCGGCGGGGACGGCTATAAAAAGTCAGGAGGCTTGCATGGTGTAGGTGCAAGCGTGGTGAATGCCTTGTCAGAGTGGCTCGAGGTTCGAATTCACCGAGACGGCCAAATTTACCAACAGCGATTTGAATACATTGCAGAGTCCAGTGGCCAAGAAGCGAAGGTAGGGCACCCGGTTACGGATTTGGTCGTTACAGGAAAAACAAATAAAACAGGAACGACGGTCCGATTTAAGCCAGACAGCCGAGTTTTCAGTGAAACCCACTTTGATTTTGAAACGCTCAAAGAAAGGCTTAAGGATAACGCTTTCCTCCTCAAGGGGGTAACCATTCACCTTAAGGATGAACGAGTGGTTCCTGCCCGGGAAGAGTCCTTCCACTTTGAAGAAGGGATCAAAGCGTTCGTAGAGTATCTGAATGATGGGAAGACTACCCTCCACGATATTGTGTATTTTGAAGGGGAAAAGGAAGGCATCGAAGTCGAGCTTGCCTTTCAATACAATGACTCTTCAGCTGAAAATCTCCTGTCGTACGTCAATACGATTCCCACCATTGATGAAGGAACCCATGTATCTGGATTGCGTAATGCGATGACGAAGGCGTTAAATGACTATGCTCGCAAGCACAACTTCCTGAAGAAGAACGATAAGAATTTGTCTGGGAATGACTACCGCGAAGGATATATGGCGGTTCTTAGCATTCGGATTGACGATCCTCAGTTTGAGAGCCAGACGAAGGACAAGCTAGGAAGCGAAGAAGCAAGGTCGGCCGTAGAAGGTTTTGTGGGAGAGAAGATGGTGTACTTCTTGGAGGAGAATCCGGAAATCGCCAAGCTTGTCATTGACCGAGCCATTGAGTCCCGCCGAATCAAGGAAGAGATTAAAAAAGCGACCGAAGCGCTGAAAAATCCAGGCAAAAAGAAGAAAAAAGGGAGAAAAAGCATCAGCGATAAATTTACGCCCCCGGCCAAGCGGGACCCGGATCGCAATGAGCTGTTTATTGTAGAGGGTGACAGTGCGGGCGGTTCGGCAATTAACGGACGTGATCGGAACTTTCAAGCGGTATTAAGCCTAAGAGGAAAGCCGATTAACGTAGAGAAGAAAAAGATCTACGAAATTATTGGACCTAATGGGAATGAAGAGATCAACACGATTGTCGAAGTGATAGAAACAGGGATTGCCGATGAATTTGATCCCAATCGATGCGCCTTTGACAAAATTATCATCATGACCGATGCCGATTACGACGGCGCTCATATTCAAATTCTCTTAATGACTTTATTCTATCGCTATTTCCCTGAGCTGGTGAGACGCGGTAAGGTCTATATCGCTCAACCGCCGTTATATAAGGTGTATAAACAAGAGAAAAAGAAGCAGGAAATTGTCTACTGCTGGTCCGAAGAGGAACGCAGTCAGGCGATGAAGAAGCTGGGTAAGAGCGCGGAGATTCAACGCTATAAGGGATTGGGCGAAATGAATGCAGAACAGCTCTGGGATACGACGATGAACCCAGGAACACGCCGATTGATTAAGGTTGATATTGAAGACGCGGCGGAAGCGGAACGAATCGTGACCATTCTAATGGGGGATAAGGTACCTCCCCGCCGGGAATGGATTGAGCAGAACGTGAAGTTTGTTGTTGAGGAGGAATAGTGTGAGTCTTTATGACCAGGAATATGTGCAAATGAGTGTTCGGGACGTGTATCGGTCTCGATTTAGTGACTATGCACGATATATCATTTTATCGCGAGCGATTCCCGATGTTCGAGATGGCCTCAAGCCTGTACAGCGAAGAGTTTTATACTCTATGTATAAAGAGCGGAATTTACCGGACAGACCTTACCGGAAGTCGGCTAAGACGGTAGGAGATGTGATGGGAAATTACCATCCTCATGGTGATTCTTCGATTTATGAAACCATGGTAAACCTCGTTCAGAAACATAAAATGCGGGAACCGCTTATTGATGGGCATGGTCATTGGGGAACCGTTGACGGAGATTCGGCAGCGGCCATGAGGTATACCGAAGCGAGACTGACGGACATCTCGATGGAGATGCTAAGGGATATTGAAAAGGATACGGTTGACTTTATTCCTAACTATGATAACACAACCAAAGAGCCGACCGTATTGCCTTCCCGTTTTCCGAATTTGCTTGTCAATGGGGTCACGGGTATCTCCATTGGTTTTGCAACGGAAATTCCTACGCACAATTTGCGTGAAGTCATTCAAGGAACCGTCGCTCTTTTGAAGAACCCGGAGTTATCTCTAGATGAACTCATGACCTATATTCCTGGGCCTGATCTGCCCTTAGGCGGGATTATCCAAGGAAAGTCAGAAATCAAAAAGGCTTACAGGACGGGCTCAGGACGAATCGTGATTCGTTCTAAAACCCACATAGAAAAAGGCAAGCAGGGGAAACAGCTGATCGTTATTGACGAGATTCCTTATACGGTTAAGAAAAAAGCCCTTGTCCAGCAAATTGATGAAGAGATTATTGATAAAAACGTGGATGGTTTGCTAGAGGTGCGAGACGAGACGGACCGCGAGGGTCTTCGTATTGTTCTAGAAGTCCGCAAGGACGCCGAGATTGACGGCATTCTCAATTATCTTTATAAAAAGACCGATCTGCAAATTTCATATAGCTTCAATATGCTGGTGATATCGGATACTCACCCGAAGCAAATGGGGCTAAAAGAAATCCTTCAGGCTTATATCGAGCATCAGAAAGAAATCGTTACCCGACGTACTCAATATGATTATGACAAAGCGGAAAAGCGTCTTCATATTGTAGAAGGCATCATTAAGGCGATTTCGATTCTACGAGAAGTGATTGACACGATCATGGATTCAGACGGAAGAGAAGACGCTAGAGAAAACTTGATGAAAAAATATGATTTCACGCATGATCAAGCGGAAGCCATTTTAGATATCCGACTTCATCAGCTAACGAAGCTAGATATTAAAAAATATGAAAAAGAAGAACAGGAACTGCATAAGAAACTTAAAGAATGGAATACCATTCTAACAAGCGAGACTCGACTTAAGAAAGTAATAGAAAAAGAGTTAATGGAGATCGCGGATAAGTATGGTAATGAACGCCGTACGGTCATAGAGGATGAAATCGAAGCAATTGCTGTCGATATTTCTATTACCGTTCCTTCGGAAGATGTCATAGTAACCCTATCTGAAGACTTATATATTAAAAGAGTATCCATGCGTTCCTTTAGCAGCTCGGGGGGAACCCTCGAAACCGCAGGGGTGAAAGATGGGGATCGGATCAGATTCTTCCGTAAAATCAATACGATTCACTCCTTATTGCTCTTTACGAATGATGGGATGTATTATCAAGTTCCTGTTCATGAGATTCCGGATGCTAGATGGAAGGATCCCGGGACGGCTTTGGTTAATGTCGTGGGATTGGGGAAAGAGCAAAAGGTAGTCGGGATTATCCCTGTTGAAGATTTTAATCAACCGGAGCTTTTTGTCCATTTTGCTACGGCGAAAGGTCTAGTGAAAAAGACGGCACTATCTGACTACAGTACAAACTTTAAGAAGCGTGGAATTGTAGCAGCCAAAGTAAAAGAAGATGACGCCGTGATCCATGTGGCTATAGCCTCAGAAGAGAATCATATGCTTCTGGTAAGTAAAGAAGGAATGGCTATTCAGTTCTCCTTAAAGGAAGTAAGCGCCATGGGAAGAAATACGGCGGGTGTTAAATCGATGAAGCTCGCAGATGAAGACGAACTGGTGGCGGCCTTTATTACAAAGGAGGAAGATGAGCGGATATTGGCCATCTTAACCGCAGAAGGTGTAGGAAAACGGATTTATGTGTCGGATTTCCTTGTTCAAGCTAGGGGCGGAAAAGGCTTAGTGGTCATCAAACGCCGGAAAACCAAGCCACACCGACTCATCTACGCTATTCTTGAGACCGATCCTCTCGGCGATATTTATTACGTAACCAATAAGGGACAGGAAGCTCTTGTGAATTTCCAGCAAATTGATGTATCCGATCAGGGAGGAATAGGAAAAGAGCTGTTGACCCTAGAGAAGGGGACGGAGATTGCTAAAATTTATCAGCGGCCCTTAATTCTTGATGATAAGCCTGATGAGGAAGAAGATATTTCCTAGGTAAGCGCAAAATTCGATATTCCCCGCGCGATGTATGTCGCGCGGGGTCTTTTTGTGTCACGTAAGATCATGTTAAACTATAACAAAAACGAGGTGTAGTGATGAAAATAGGAATCGTCTCGGATACCCATATGCCCTCTAGAGGAAAGGTCATTCCCGATGCCCTAATCCAAGGCCTTAAGGATGTAGAACTTATTTTACATCTTGGAGATTGGACCCAAACGGAAGTCATTCGAGCGTTTGAGCAGCTGGCTCCAATAGATAGTGTGGCTGGCAATAATGACGGAGAAGAAATTATCGCAAGATTTGGGAGAAAAAAGATCCTGAATCTTGGCGGCTTCCAAATTGGTATGGTCCATGGAGATGGAATGCGCAAAACAACGGAAGCGCGTGCCTGGGAAGCGTTCAAAGAAGAAAAAACAGATGTGATTCTTTTCGGGCATTCTCATGTTCCTTTTCTCATGAAGCATGAGGGCGTGATCTTGTTTAATCCCGGCTCACCTACCGATAAGAGACGGCAGCCACGATACTCCTATGGTATTCTAACTTTAACTGATACCATAAAGGCGGAGCACTTTTACTATGATGACAAATCCTAACCAGAAGAGAATAAGAGATTATGGAATCATGATTGGTACCCTGCCAACGGGACCCTTAAACCGAATTTCTGACGTAAGCGGCGTAAAGGTCGGCCATGTGACCTTAAGACAAGGGTCTGTTCAAACGGGTGTTACCGCTATTCTCCCTCACGGAGGAAATTGCTTTAAAGAAAAGGTGGCCGCCTCGAGTTATGTCATAAACGGTTTTGGGAAGACGATAGGGACGATCCAGATTGAAGAATTAGGGACGATTGAGACCCCCATTCTTTTGACCAATACCTTGAGTGTGGGAACGGTAGCTGAGGGATTGGTCAACTATATGCTGCAAGAAAATGAGGAAATTGGGCTCACAACGGGTACTGTAAATGCTGTTGTAGCGGAGTGCAATGATGGGTATTTGAATGATATACGAGGTTTACATGTAAAAAAGGAGCATGTTAGGGAAGCGATTACTCAGGCCAAGGCGGAATTTGAAGAAGGTGCGGTTGGAGCAGGGACGGGGATGTCTTGCTTTGGCTTAAAAGGAGGGATTGGTTCAGCTTCCCGGAGAGTAGAACACGAGGACTATATGATCGGTTGTCTTGTTCTATCTAATTTTGGGCAGAAAGAGGACTTGCTTCTTGCCGGTCAACCCATTGGACAGTGGATTCTAGAAGAAGAGGAGGAGAGGGGGGAGCAGGAGTCAGATAAGGGCTCGATTATCATCGTGTTGGCAACGGATCTTCCCTTAAGCGACCGACAGCTGAAGCGCGTGGCGAAGCGTGCAACGGTAGGATTAAGCCGGACAGGATCATATATTGGTCATGGAAGTGGAGACATTGTAATAGCCTTTAGTACAGCGAATAAAGTGCCGCATAGCCCTAGCGTAGCGATATCGCAACAGTCTGTATTCCATGATCACTATCTTGATTCAGTATTTCGAGCAGCTGGTGAGGCGGTAGAGGAGTCCATCTTGAATTCCATGGTAACGGCGACGACTATAATAGGGAGAGATGGACACCAGAGAAAATCCCTACAAGAATATTTACCAACTTATGTATCAAAGTTCAGATATTCTTCACTTTTTTAAGTGATGTAATATGTTACCATAAAGGCAGTTTAGGAATTCAGATAGGGTTCGGGGGAGAAAATGGATGACTACACCGTTAATGGACTTATTGAAAGAGAAGCGCAAAAAGCCGGAGGATATACTGGCCCTCATTCAGGATGGTGATGATATTATTTTGCCATTGGCAAATGGAGAACCCAAGGTCCTACTAGATTGCATTGAAGCTCATGCCACTCAGTTTCGCCAGGTTCGCATTCACCAGATGCATGCGCTTCGCCAAAGAGACTATATTAATGGTAAATATGTAGATCACTTGAAGCACGTAGCCTATTTTTTAAGTGGCGCGTCACGCAAGGCTTTTTTAGAGGGCAATTGTGATTTGGTACCTAATCATTTTCATGAGGTGCCAAGAATTCTAAGAGAAACCACGAAAACGTCCCTCGTTATTGCTTGTGCTTCATCCATTGACGAGCATGGCTATTTTTCATTCGGCACGCAAGCCGATTATATTTCTTCCTTCATCGGCAAGGTTCCCTTCTTTCTTGAAGTCAATATGAATATGCCTCGCACCTTTGGCGCGAATCAGATTCATATCAGCCAAATCGAGGGATATATTGTAGAGGATTACCCACTGCATGAGGTTCAACCTCCTTTGATTACGGATATCGACCGTCAAATCGCAACGTATGTTGCTGAACAGATTGAGAATGAATCAACGATTCAAGCCGGTATCGGAGCTATACCCAATGCCGTCATCAGTCTGCTGAATCATCATCAAAACTTAGGAATACATACGGAGCTCCTTTCAGACGGAGTGGTGGATCTTGTAGAAAGAGGCGTGGTGAATGGAGTCGCCAAGAAGACTCATCCCGGTAAGGTAGTGGCCACTTTCGCGCTTGGCACGAATCGGTTGTATGAGTACATTCATGAGAATCCAGGAGTTTCATTTTTGCCCGTTGAAGAAGTAAATGACCCGAGATTAATTGCTAGAGAAGATAAAATGATCTCTATAAATGCTACGACGGAAGTAGACTTTTTTGGGCAATGCGCTTCGGAAACGGTGGGAGGTAAATATTATAGCTCTAGTGGAGGCCAATCTGACTTTGCGAGGGGGGCGAGATTCGCCAAGCAGGGGAAGGGGTTCATCTGCATGCACTCTACAACCAAACAAGACACGATATCGAGAATTCGTCCTCAACTTTCGTTAGGTTCAGCGGTAACGACATCTAAAAATGATGTGGATCGGGTAGTCACAGAATATGGGGTTGCTGAGTTAAGGGGAAGAAGCATCGCGGATAGAACACGGGCCCTCATTAGCGTTGCTCATCCTAAGTTCCGTGATGAATTAACCTTTGAAGCCAGAAAGCTGGGATTTTTAATTTGATTTAGATTTAGAGGTATAACGGGAGGGTGTCCCTAAAGGTCGATAGAATCATCGACTCCTAGGGATCCCCTCTTTTGTTATCCCTTTGATAAGCGGTAGTACTGCTCTTGAAGTGATTTGCTTTGGTGTGGCGGATAGTTGCTGAAAGCCCAATAGCCTTCAGCATTAAAATGGGCACCAAGTTGGATGGCGAGTTCTAGATTGAACATGTGTATATTGGCTTCTTGGAGGGAGAAAAAAAGCTTTCGATTGACCAGGCGATCCTCTATGTAGATATCGATGACATGGAGTTCGCCTTCTTGTTTTTCTGCTATTCGCACTTGATGGCGGTCATAAGGGAATTCTGGTTCCGTTCTTCTCTGCTGATTCAACCCCCAACCCCCTTTCAGCAAGGTATTATTGATATCATATACGTAAGCGGTTACACATAGGTTACAAAAACATGTAAGTGAGAGCTCGTTCCTCTTATCTGGGTCGGATAGTCACGAAACCAAGTAAATTGGTGATGCACTGAGGGAGTTTTTTCAAGGTTTTGTATGGTATTAGGTCTGTTTTTTATAAGTGCAATCTAAACTTAGGTTTAGTGCCTCCCAAGTTAAGCTGATTTTTAAGTATTTAGGCTTTTTTTGTCCTCGCAACCTGATCCGGGACTGCGTGGCTTGGTTCCAGGTCTGGATGCTCACGAGCAGGGTCCGAATGCTCACGTACCTGGTAGGATTCCAACTAATTCAAGTGATTTGATCACGAAACCAAGCAAGTTGCTCCCATACCGGTAATAATTCCAATTAGCTAGAGCACCTTGCGAAGTTTTTGAAACCGCCCGAGAGCCAAAATGGAGGTATCAAAGCAATCGTATGATACACTGAATCCGCCCGAGAGCCAAAATGGAGGTATCAAAGCAATCGTATGATACACTGAATCCGCCCGAGAGCTGAAATGAAGGTAACAAAGCGATCGTATGATACACTGAAACCGCTCCAGAGCCGAACTGGAGGCATCAAAGCGGTCGTATGATACACTGAAACCGCCCCAGAGCCGAAGTGAAGGTATCAAAGCGGTCGTATGATACACTGAAACCGCCCCAGAGCCGAAGTGGAGGCATCAAACGGGTCGTATGATACACTGAAACCGCCCGAGAGCCGAAATGGAGGTATCAAAGCGATCGAATGATACACTGAAACCGCCCGAGAGCCGAAGTGGAGGCATCAAACGGGTCGTATGATACACTGAAACCGCCGAGAGCCGAAGTGGAGGCATCAAACGGGTCGTATGATACACTGAAACCGCCGAGAGCCGAAATGGAGGTATCAAACGGGTGGTTTGATACACTGAAACCGCCCGAGAGCAGAAATGGAGGTATCAAAGCGATCGAATGATACACTGAATCCGCCCGAGAGCCGAAATGGAGGTATCAAAGCGATCGAATGATACACTGAATCCGCCCGAGAGCCGAAATGGAGGTATCAAACGGGTGGTATGATACACTGAAATCGCCCGAGAGCCAAAATGGAGGTATCAAAGCAATCGTATGATACACTGAAACCACCCGAGAGCCAAAATGGAGGTATCAAAGCAATCGTATGATACACTGAATCCGCCCGAGAGCCAAAATGGAGGTATCAAAGCAATCGTATGATACACTGAATCCGCCCGAGAGCCGAAATGGAGGTATCAAAGCAATCGTATGATACACTGAATCCGCCCGAGAGCCGAAATGGAGGTAACAAAGCAATCGTATGATACACTGAAACCGCCCGAGAGCCGAAGTGAAGGTATCAAAGCGGTCGAATGATACACTGAAACCGCCCCAGAGCCGAAGTGGAGGAATCAAAGCGGTCGTATGATTTACTGGAATTCGCTGTTGTCTTGTGCCCATGCGAATCCCCACTTCAAAGTGGGGGGAGGATGTCAATCTACCATATGTTCTGATATTTCTTCATCAGCAGAGTTATATCGCTTGCCTATGGCGTTACCTAGCTTGATGACGATCAGCATGGAGAACACGCTAAAGGTCATAAGGCCATAGTATCCAGCTCCGATGGCAATTCCTAAACCGCCGGCAAATAAGATCATAGAAGCGGAAGTAAGCCCCGAAACTCTTCTTCCTTGCTTTAGGATCAGGCCTGCACCGATAAAACCAAGGGCTGGAGGGATTTGCGCAGCTAAACGGGCGGGATCCATCATGGTAACGCCATCCTGTGCATAGACATGGAATAGATCTACAGAAATGATGGTCATTAGAGTGGAGGCGACAGTGACGAAGGAGTAGGTTTTTATTCCAGCGGGTTTATGTTTAACCTCTCGGTCCCATCCAATCAGGAAACCTACAGCCACTGCGACGAAAATTTTTAAATAAGGCTCCAAATCATTAAAGGATAAAGAAAGTTCGATAGAGAACGCCCCTTTCTTTGGGTAATACGTTCGAAAAGGTTGCATAATTGTTTTATTATTATATTAGCCAGCAAAATGAAATATGAATTTGAAGGAGATGCTATGATTTATCCACAAGAATACATACGTTATCTAGTACACTTTCACGGGGATCGAGACTTTTTCGAATGTCATGAAATCCTTGAGGAATATTGGAAGTCGCAAGAACCTCGTTCTGACATCTGGGTAGCTCTGATTCAGCTAGCAGTTGGACTCTATCATCATCGTAGAGGCAATTTGGTTGGAGCCAAGAAAATGATCGAAAGTCACTTGAACCGCTTGGATCCAAGGGACTGCGGGCAATTAGGCCTGGATTATCAGCAACTCACAGAGCTCGTAAGAGATAGACTAGATGAAATTGCCCTTGAGCGCCCGTATCGTGAATTGAATTTGCCCCTTGTTGATTCGGAACTTCTTGCCCGGTGTCAGGCTGAATGCAAGAAACGAGGATTTGAGTGGCAAGGAGAGAGTAGTACGGACCCGGAGCTCGTTCACCGTCATTCTTTGCGAGATCGTTCAGATGTGATTCAGGCCCGAGAGATGGAGCGGTTAAAGAGACAAAAAGCAAGAAAAGAAGATTGAGGTTGCTGAATATTTCATGGTAATGATAGCCATACTTTGAACGGAGGTGTTTAAAGTATTATGGCTGCCATTGCAATCACATTAATCCTACTTACCCTTTTTTTGCTTTTTGTTTCGTGGACCTACCGAACAAAGGCCCCACAGTTTGCGAAGTGTAGTCGTTCCTGTCAGAGATACCTGTTTCGGGCCTTATGGAAAGAGGGGTATTATCCTGAAGTGGAGTATGTCGTGGGAAAAATTGAGATTGACATCGCTTTTCCTTACAGCAAGGTGGCTATTTTTTGCGGATGGAATAATTGGGAGGCAACTGACCTAGAATGGGCTAAATGTAGGAAAAAAGAACGGCTCCTACGTGAGATGGGCTGGAAAGTGATCCGGCTGAGTCCAAGAGAAATCTATCAACGACCCAAAGTTTGCGTACAGAAAATCGAACAAAACCTTTCCATGGCCAAGCTTATATTCTGATTCGCCAGAATATGAGCTTTTGTGTTTTTAATTCGCAAAAAGGCTTGCCAAATTAGCTATAACTATGGCCTAATAGTAGAGACGAATGAAAAAAGTTCAGGGAGAATATGATGTCTTCTTTACATATGTGGTTAGATCAAGTAATTAATGTGTTATTGGATTATGGAATCTGGGGACTATCCGTGATGGCTTTTTTCGAGTCGGCCTTTTTTCCTATTCCGCCAGATGTCCTGCTGATTCCGCTTGCTCTCATGGATACAGATACTGCTTGGCTGCTAGCTCTAGCCACGACGATTGCTTCTACGCTTGGAGCTCTTCTCGGCATTTGGATTGGAAGATGGCTAGGGAGACCCATTCTATCGAAGTTTATTAGCGAGTATCAAATCCAGCGAGTAGAGAGCCTTTTTTCAAGATACGGAGGCTGGGCCATCTTTGTCGCGGCCTTTACCCCTATTCCGTTTAAGGTGTTCACGGTGGCAGCCGGGGTATTTAAGGCGAATGTCCCAACGGTTTTATTTGCTTCACTTATTGGTCGGGGGGCGCGTTTTTTTCTTATCGCTGGTGCTATCTACTTTGTTGGAGATCGAGCGATGGATTTGATTTCTCAATTTTTGGGGCCTGTTACCTTTGCGGTAGCTGCGTTAGTTTTGATTGCAGGGTATATTTTCAAGAAGAAAAAACACCGTTAGTATAATGTACAAACTAGGTAAGTACTATATAATGATGTTGAGATTGTGCTAGGGTGGTGAGCAGCGTCGTGTTTTATCCCAAGAAGTCCATCCATGAAATTCTTACAGCTGCAACAGAGGTGTCTACTGCAACCGAGCTGGCTTTTCAGATTGAAAACGCCTGGCGCAAGCGGTTATGGACACTGGTCGCATCCACATTCGCTATTATTTTATTGATTTGTACCCTTACTATTTTTGTTAGTTTTTCTGTTATTGCCAAGGAAAAAAAACGACAAGAAGCTTCCATTCTTACGAGCGTACAAACGATTTCAAAGCTAGCTACGGTCCAGCACCATTACTCTGATATTTTTGAATGGAATGACCAGAAGGACCTCGTCCTTTTCCAGCTGAAGAAGTCCCTTCTCGCTACAGGTACGGCATCCGTCCTGGCAGGAATTAATTTAGAGGAATCTGAGTTGACTGTCTTTAAGCAGGGCGAGCAAGTGAAGATCACGTTTCCGCGTGCACAGATTTTTTCTGTGGATAGTCAGCTTCAGTTTGCTGGGGAAGCCGATATGATTTTTCGCAGAATTTCTATAGATGACCGAAACCGATTACTACTAGAATCAAAAGAGAGCTTCCGGAAGAAAGCGTTAGAATCTGGCATTATTGCACAAGCCGAAGAAAAAGCGGCATCCCAGATTTCAAGCTATTTGGAAGGATTAGGATATCAAGCAGAGATTACTTTCCAATAAAATCATCAGGATGAATTTCCTGATGATTTTATTTTTCCCTGCTGGTACACTGAGAATAACAGATGTTCGGGAGGTGTTCGCATGTTGTCTCTATCTGACGGATTACGTCATACCATATTACAGCTTCTAGAGGAATGGACGGAAGATGCTGAAGCCTTGCATACTCCAAGCCAGCTTCGTCGGCTTATACAGGAGCAAGGGATTGGAACCTTCTTAAAAGTAGAGCGTATGGACAAGCAAGAAATTGCTGACTACTTAAGAGGAAGAACGGTTGCAGGCGTCGACGGCTCCTCCAACTCCTTTGGCGGCAGCTACCCCGGGACGGTGGCTTTGCTTCAGGCTGGCGCGATGACGACAAAGCGTGATAAATACCTAGCAGGAGACGCGGTTTCTCCCATGAGTCAAAGGGATAAAAAACGTATCGCTGCTTACCAAGAGCGGCATAACTTACGAGAAGAAGAAGCTTATAATCGATACAAGGATGAACGAATGGCTCAGTTGGAAGTGGAAGCAGCTATCGAGCTATTAAAGCATGAGGAGCCTTGCTTGGTTCTGTTTGACGGAGGGTTTGTCCGCTATGAGTCCAAGGCCTTCCTATCCTGGGAGGAATATACGGCTCTGGCAAGACAGAAGGAAATTCTCTCCATAGGGATTATAGAAGAGGTAGGAACCAACTTTATCTCTAGATCTCTTGCAGATGAACTGAACGGGAGATTGCTTCCATTTGATCGCCAGCTTCTTTTTGGCGTGCTGGAACCCGGTGAAGCCTTGCTGCTAGACGAAGGCCTTAAGCATAAAGGGTTTTCTGGCCGTTATTATACTTGCTTTGCTAGACTCTCCAAGCATCCCTCGATCATTGGCTGCGATGTATTTCAAGAGCAGAAGCAGGAGCTGTTGACTGCGCTCCGTTTTTTATATACGAACACTTTGGATGCTGGACGCGGGGTGCCTTTTTGGATTGATCGTGTTGACCATGAAATTAAGCTTTCTTACAAGGAAACTGAAGCCATCGTTCGAAAAACTTTTCCTGCGGCTTGGGTAGAGAAATATCTAGTAAGCCAACGGAGTCGAAGAGATATATAAATTAAGGAGAAGCACGGGAGGAGAAGGAGCAATATGATTCATATTGTCGGTATTACGACGCCGCAAGAAGTATTTGCAGCATCGAAGGACAGGCCCTTTCATTTGAATGAAATTTTGATGATCGAGGACGAACGCTTACATTTCCCAAAAGGGGAAGTGATTTCAACTCAATCTTATAATCGTTTTATTCCCCTGGAGATGGATAGTGGAATGAAGCTCGATCAGACCTTCCTTTCTAGCTTAGAGGAAGCAGGGTATTCCATCCAGGATGACGTCATCCATGTGGCCAAGATCCGATTGCTGGATTCGGTTGCGACACCGGTAACCACAGGTTCAATGGTCCGCGTGCCTGCCTTCCATGAGGTGGAGAAGCTTTTGATACGAAAGTATCCGGAGGATGGCCTGACTTTAGGTGTTGTGGTAGGTACGGAAGAGATAGGAAAACAACTGCCTGAAGGCTTGACGGGCGTGGCTCCCTTATATGACACCAGATTTGGCGTAATGGAACAAACAGGCGTTCCTTTTATTTTTGATTATCGAGCGATGAATGAATATCCGCATATCGGTATTTTTGGAGGGTCAGGCTCTGGAAAGTCCTTTGGAATGCGTGTTTTGCTGGAGGAGATCATTAAGAAAAAAGTGCCGACCATCATTTTCGACCCTCATTTTGAGCTTTCTTTTGATGTGCCTTTTGATGGATTGCCAGCTGGTTTTGCTGAGGATTTCCGCAAAAGAACGGCCCAGTATACGCTGGGTAAGGATGTAGGAATTGATTTCACGGAATTAGCTGCCCAAGATGTGGTCAGCCTGCTGAACTCGTTAGGATCCTTCCTTAGTCCGCTGCAGGAAAATGTCGTTGAAACCCTGCACCGCAAAAACATGACCTTTGAGCGTTTCCGTGATATTGTCTATAACTTGAAGACCGCGATGGAAGAAGAAAAAAGCCTTCAAACCTCGGACGAGCGCGGCCGGGAGCTCAGCCGATTGCTCAACAGCGTCAAAGATAAAATTACCCATATTGGACCTGTGGATGCGGTTCTGTCGCGTTTGAATATGCTAGATCTAACTGGATTGGTTCGTGGAGATGCCCGGCAGGTGGAGGCCGATATGCTTTCTCGAAAGGTGGTTACCATTCGAGGCCCGATTAAGCAGCTTCGCCTATTTGCTGCTTATCTCACCCGCAGCTATTATCAAAAAAGACGAGAATACAAGGATGCTCTACAGCAAGGAAGAAATCCGGAGACCAAGTTTCCTCCTTTTATCGTCGTTTGCGATGAAGCGCACAACTTTGCTCCAGCAGGTGGGGACGAGCGTTCGCCGACCAAGGATATTATTAAGGAGATTGCCCAAGAGGGCAGGAAGTATGGAGTATTTCTCGTACTCGCCACTCAACGTCCTGCTACGCTGGATTCAACCGTAAAAGCTCAGTTGGCAACCAAATTTGTGTTTAAGACCAATAACTCCAATGATATTGAAACCATTAAAGAGGAAACCGATCTGTCTCCAGAAGAGACCAGACGCTTGCCTTATTTACCTTCCGGTACAGCATTTATATCTTCGTCTCTGACCGGTCGAAGCATTCTTGTTCGTATCCGTGTGTCCAAAACACGCAGTCCGCATATGCTTAATCCATTCGACGAGCTCGAAACGGAGTTTAAAGGTCAACAAGATGCGCTATGGGACAAAATTCTTAAAGCGAAGCTCTTTCCTTGCGGGGCTGGCAATATTGACGTAGCCGAGTGGCAGGCTAAGCTGGGAATGCCACTCACCCGGGACCGTATCATCACCATGCTAGAAGATTATGTAGACGAGGGTAAGCTTCACAAAGAACGAGGCATTTTTGGAACAGAATATTGTCTCGCGTAAGGAGAGGGAAAAGTGATACGTTTTTTATACCTGACGGATACCCATATCAGGGGAACATCTCCAGCCAATCGACTGGATCATTTTCCAGACACGCTGAAGAGAAAGCTGAATGAAGCGGTGGACCTAGCCAATCAGTTTAAGGTCGATGCGGTGTTGCACGGAGGGGATGTGTTTGACGTGCCCTCGCCGTCTCCTTCTGTGGTTGGAGAGTTTCTCTCGATTTTCACACGATTAAATTGTCCGTTATACGGAATTATCGGCAACCATGATGTGTTTGCTCACAATCCGCAGACGCTAGACCGAACCATGCTCGGGCTGGCTAATCGATTAGGCATTATTCGAATCATCCATCCCGGTGAGCGGATTTATGTTGAAAAGGAAGGCACGCGCGTACAGCTCACGGGCCAGCATTTCCACGTGGACCTAGATCGCCGGGATCCTACGCTTGATTATTGCATAACGAAGGAAAATGCCGATATCGCCATCCATATGGTTCATGGCATGCTGATGGATCGAAGATTTATTGAAGGCGTAGCCCATACCATCATCGATCAAATCGTGGGAACCGAAGCGGATATGACCTTATGCGGACATAACCACCTAGGATTTCGCGATACAGAAAGGGATGGGAAGATTTTCTTGAATCCCGGTGGCTTTGTCAGGTTAAGCAATCATCCAGCTGAGATGGCTCGACGTCCTCAGATGGTACTGATTGAAATTGAAAATGCCAAACTGAAGTATCGCAAAATTCCTCTCCAATCCGCTCCTAAAGGAGATGAGGTATTGGATCGAAGCAAGGGTGAAGAAGCCATTTATCGAGAGCAGAAGCTGAATGCGATAGTGGATGAAATCAAGCAGGCAGGCCAATTCCAGTATGCAAATATCCATGACATTATTGAACAGCTGGCCAACCGAGAAGGGATCACCGCTCCGGTCCGCGATCTAGTGATGGATAAGATTGCACAAGCCCAGGAACGATTGGAGGCTAGCGAATCATGAAATGGATCCAGCGTGTCATTATTGAAGATTTTCAATCTCACCGGTTAACTGAGCTCGAATTGGTAGAAGGCTTCAACGTTATTGTAGGGCCGAGTGACCAAGGGAAAACAGCAGTACTGCGGGCGATCCGATGGGTCTTATACAATGAGCCTAAGGGCAATGACTTTATCCGGGTAGGTTCCAATAAAGCCAAAGTGACCCTTGTAATGAATGATGGAACTATTGTGAGCCGAGAACGTACATCCTCCAGAAATCGTTATGCCGTAGCTGTTCCAGGAATGGAAGAGCAGGTCTACGAGGGCTTCGGGCATACGGTACCGGAGGAAGTAATGGAAGCAACGGGAGTGCGCTTGTTAAAGATGGATGAGGACCATCAAGTACCAATTAACATCGGAATGCAGCTAGATTCCCCCTTTCTCCTAGAAAGCAACGGCTCGATTAAAGCTAAAGCGATAGGCCGTATTAATGGGGTCCATATTTTGGACTATGCCCACAAAACGACAAGCAGCGAATTGAACAGCAAACAAATGGAAGAGCGGAGAATTCTAGCGGAAATAGAAAAGCGAGAAGAACAGCTTCAGCTTTATGAAGATCTGGACCAATGGGAAAAGGACCTGGTTCAGGTGGAGCAAAAGCTAAAGCAGGTTCAAGACCTTGATGCACGCAGCCAGTGGCTTCGAGATAAACAAGAGATGAGAAAAGAGATCGTTAAAAAACTTCTCACAGCAGAGGACTTCTTAAAAAAACTGGAGACCCTGGATCTAGCTGCCGCAAAGTGGCAGAGGGCTGAAGTCGTAGAGCGTGCAGTGAATCAGTTAGAGCTGATGCAAGGACAACAGCGTGAGATCGAAAAATCGCTGGAAGCTGCTCGTCGCTGGATCATGCAAACCGTACAACTTCCAGAGGCAGAGGGGAAGCTTGAGCAGGCATTGAGCTTACAGAATCAAGAACAGGCGATGCAAAAGCTAAAGCAGACCGAGACAGCACTAAAAAAAGAATCTCTCGAGATTACGAGGGTGTTGGAAGGGACTTGTCATCTTACACAGGCTGATCAGACTTATCACCAGGTACTTGAGGTGGACAAGCAGGAACAGAAATTGGTTGCCCTCCATCAGAAATCTTTGGAATATCAGGATGTTTCTCGCAAAATAGGACTCGTAGTACGGAAGACGGAGCATCTCGAGAAGGCTCAAGCACTATGGCAAACCTGGGAGGATCATGAGAGGCATGCCGATCGTCTGCAGGGTTATTCGATCAAGAAGCAGGAACTGAGTCGTCAGCTTCGCCAAGTAGATTTATACCTGTTGGAAAGTGAAGCCCTAGAACACGCGGGCGGGACATGGGAGAAAGCGATGGCGTATGAGCGGAAAATAAATGAGCTGCTCACTCACCATGCACGGCTATATGCGATGCGCGAGGAAAGTCAGAAACTGAATGTGGAGATTCAGGAAACAGATGCCCTGCTAGAAGGCTGGGCCAAGCAGTATTATGAACAGCTCAAGACGCTGGGGCGATGTCCGATCTGCTTAGGGGAGATTGAACAGCATACCGTGGAGAGAATAGTTTCGGAGATAAGCTAGGGAGGAATCAATCAATGAGCCAAGAGCAATTAAATAAGCTAAAGATAGCCATAGAAAAAGGAAAAGAGCTAAGAACAAGGGCCTTAAGTCGTAAGGAAATTCTTGAGCAGCAAGAAAAAGAATTGCTGGAGGAAATTCGCAAATTGGGCGTAGATCCTGATCGGCTCGAGGAAGAAATCACGAAATTGCAGGCGGAGAAAGAACGTTTGCTAAAAGAGATCGAAAGTCTTATTCCTTATGATCTCATTAAGTAGTTGGGGGTAGGAATATGGACACAGAATCTCAATTACAGGAAAGGGCAGCCCGCTTCCGCCAACTATATGAGCGCAGAAGAGGCCAGCAGGAGCATTTGCTTCAAGAAAAGCGGCAATGGCAGGAAAAGCTTGAACAGCTTCAGGTAGAGATAGAAAACTATACGAAGGCTCGCTACTTGCTTCAGGAAGCTGCATCATTTGCCCGTGAGCAGGCAAGGCAAAATATTGAAGCATGGGTAACCGGTGCGCTGCAATTTGTTTTTCATATGGATAATATTGCGTTTCGAGTCATCCTTTCTGAAAAAAACAATCGGCCCGATGCAGAGTTTTATGTGGTCTCAAACTATGATGGGGTCATGGTGGAAACCAAACCCCAAGATGCGAGGGGTGGGGGGGTAGTCGATATCGTCTCCCTCGCCTTGCGGATTGCCCTTATGGAATCAGGGAGACACAAAATTGATGGCCCGCTCATGCTCGACGAGCCTGGCAAGCATGTATCGGAAGAGTATGGGATGATGTTGGCCCAATTTTTAAAAGGCGTAACTCAAAAAACCAAACGTCAAGTGATCCTGGTCACGCATAATAACTACTTAGCGGAATCCGGCGATCAAGCCTATCAGGCGGTTTTACAACAGGGGGTAAGTGTTCTTACGCTCCGAGATCGAGGTCAATGGTATTAGGGAGGGCTTTAAGCCCTCCTTTTGCATTTCACTGATTAGGCATGCGATCAAAAAGAACAGGCAGCATCCTTAATTCACTGACCATCTGCTCTTCACAAAAGGGACAGAGAGGATCATCCGAAAAGAAAAACTCTTTGCGAGCCCATCCGGAACAAGTATCGACCGCACATTTCCATATTTCCGTTTCGATTTCCTCGACGGGATCTGGTTCCTTTTTGCGATTAAAGAACAAAATGATTCCTCCTTCGTCTTTGCTTTGCTTAGTCTTTCCTGAATCGGAAAAAATATCCGTTTTATTTGCGGGATTACTTTACAAGGATGGATTCGTCGACTAAAATAAGAACATACATTCCGGTAAGGAGGAGCATAATGGATTTTACTTTTGTCCACGCAGCAGATCTTCATCTGGATACGCCCTTTGTCGGATTAAGCCAACTGCCGCCACCATTGCGAGAACGGATCCATGAGTCCACCTTCCAAGCTTACGATGAGCTCATTCAATTTTGCATCGATGAACGCGTTGACTTTTTAGTGCTGTCCGGGGATATCTTTAATTCAGCCGACCGAAGTTTGCGCGCTCAGTTAAGGTTTCGTGATGGTTTGGCACGACTATCCTCTCAAGGCATCTCCAGCTATGTGATTCATGGCAATCATGACCCTCTAGATGGGTACCGGGCACGTCTTGATTGGCCTGAGGGAGTACATATATTTGAAGGGGATCGAGTGGAGTCCGTTCCCTTTATGAAGGCTGGACGGGAGCAAGCACGGATTTATGGCATTAGCTATGCTACGAGTCACGTGCAGGAGAACCTTGCTCCTTTATTTCGCAGAGAAACTCATGATGTCTTTGCCATCGGCATACTTCATACGAATGTGGGCAGTGTAAGTGCACATGGCAACTACGCTCCTTGTTCGATCGAAGATTTGAATAAAGCAGGAATGGATTATTGGGCTCTTGGGCATATCCATGCGCGGAATGTGCTGAAGCAGGCCAACCCGGTCATTGTATATCCTGGAAACACGCAGGGACGAAGTTTCAAGGAAACAGGGGAGAAGGGGTGTTATCTAGTCCGAGTAGAGAATGGACTCCCTTCGCTTCACTTTAAGCCATTGGACAAGGTTCGCTGGTTTGACCTCCGGATTGATGCTAGCGGTTGTCACACGGAGCAGCAACTAATCAGCTTGCTAGATGAGCACATGAATGATTGTATGCAGCATGCGGGAGGGGGATCCGTCATTACTCGCGTAACCCTGGTTGAGAATGAGTGGCTGTCTTCAGTTCTTAAAAAACAAAGTGTCATGGAAGATCTACTCTTAAGATATCGCGAGGTCAGTGAACCTTTTTTGTGGACCCAATCGATTGGCGTTGTCTCGCCTCAATTGCATATCGAAGATCCCTTTTTGCTCGAGATGGCAGACTGGGTCAATCGCCTGAAGCAGGACTCCTCCCTTGCGAGAGAATTGTTACAAGATGCTCAAGCTCCTCTCGTGCTTGAACACCGGCTTGGAAGCAAGTGGTTGACGGGAATTAACGCGTCCGAAAAAGAATGGGTGAGAGAATTTGAACGGATGCTGAGCGCTACGGATAAAGGAGGGAATTGGAAATGATCATTACCTCCGTCCATATTTACGGTTTTGGCAAATATCAAGACTATTCCGCCGCCTTTGGTCCTGGTCTTAATCTTGTAGACGGTCACAATGAAGCAGGAAAAAGCACCCTTTTGGCTTTTTTGAGAGCCATGCTGTTTGGCTTTGACAGCCGCAGGAATCCCGAGCTTCGTTATGAGCCGTTCGGAGGCGGAAAGTTTGGTGGAATGCTGACGTTGCTCGATTCAAATGGACAAGAGATTCGCATTGAGAGGCTTGGCCATAAAAAATCTCAGGGAATTGTTCGCGTGTTTCTCCCGAATGGAGAAGAGAAGGGGGAAGAATGGTTAGCGCGCTTGTTAGGGGGCATTTCCCCGCAATTCTATGCTCAGGTGTATTCCTTTGGCCTTACTGAGCTCTCCCACCTGAACAGCTTAAATCAAGAAGATGTGGCCCATTTTCTATATAACTCCGGTACGGGGGTATCTCTTCAGCAATGGGAGAGAAATTGGGTGGAGGAAACAGAAAAGCTTTTTAAACCCAAAGGGACTCAGCCTATCATTAATCAGCTCTTGAACCAATTGGAAGCTATCGATCGGCAGCTTCGTGACGGTCAGCAAGAAAATGAGGCCTATAATCGGTTATTAGACATGAGAGAGGACTTAGAACTGCGAATCTCCTATTTGCAAGAGGAGATGGGATCTCTTCAGCAACAGGTTAAAAAATGGGAAAGAGTAAAGGAATTATATCCGTTGCAGCAAGAGCTGAAGGCCAAGGAGTCCCAATTACGTGCGTTTCCTGAGAATCTTACTTTTCCAGAACAAGGACTTGCAAGACTTCAACAGATGGAGCAAGAGCTGTTTCGTTTAGAAGCTGAGATAGAAGATCTAAAAGAAGCAATGAACGAACAGACTGGCCGGATGAACCACCTTTTCGTAGATGAAGCTTTGATTCATCATGGTGATGAAATAATGATGCTATGGAGACAGGCTCCTCGCTTCCAAGAAAAAAAGGAACAGCTAGATGCCTTACGAGGAGAGCGTGATCTCCTCGCACGTACGATTGACCGCTATTTAACTCAGCTTGGTGATGATTGGAACCGAGAAAAGCTAGCTTCCTTCGACGGGTCCATACGCCGCAGGGAATGGATAAGAGAGCAACGCCAACTTCTGCAAGATCTGGCTTCCAACCAAAAATCAATTCATCAGATGAAAATCCAAAAAGAAGAGGAAGCTAGTGAGCTGCGCCATCAATGTGAGCTCGCGAGAGCCAAGGCGCCAACGGCAACCCTACCTCCCTTAGAACAACTCGAACAAGAATTTCTAAAGCTTCAAGCGATTCATATCGCTCTCCAGAACGACTATGAACAAAGAGCAAGGATAAATCAAGGGAGAAATGCGGCGAAGAAAAACAAAAATACGAGCGTTACAGCCAAAGGGCTTATATTGTTGCTAGGGCTGGCTATAAGTGGCGTCTGGGCGGTTATGTTTGAGCCCTCCTGGTTCTTCGTGCCTGCCTTAGCAGCTGTATTTCTCGTCATCTGGCTCTCCACGAAAAAAGGCGAAAAGGAATCTCAACAGAGCTTGGGAGAACTGGATGCTAGAATTAGCGAGAAAGAGCAGCAGGTAGCAACAATAGCTGACCAATCCTTTAAAGGAGAAAAGTCGCTGGATGCCATTTCGTTATATATACGGCAGATGAGAATGAAGCATGAAGAGCATCTCCGATACCTTGAGAAGATACGTTTCAAGGAAGAGCAGCTCACCTTCATCACTCGAGATATCCAAAAGATTCATCAGAAAGCACAAGAAGTTACTTTCCTTTATGAACGAGAATGGGAAGAATGGAATAAGCAGCTGGTGGATTTCGAGTTGCCTCTTGGGCTAAGCCCTGAAGGAGTGCTAGAAGTTTTACATATCACGGAGAAGGCGAAAGAAGTGCTGCTTCAGTTTCAAGAACGAGTAGAAACATACGAAGCTCTTGAACTGGAGATTCATAGATTTACTGAGGCTGTAGAGCGCATTTGCCATGCACTCCAGATCGATTCTAACCCAGATCAGCCCTGGGCTCCAATCCAGTTGCTATATGGTAAATTATTGGAGAGCTACGAACGGGTAAAAGAAAGGAAATCGCTAGAAAACAAAGTCCAAGAACACCTACAGGATCTAAGGAAAAAAGAAGGATTGCGGAGAAAATGGCAGGATGAGCTTCAGCGGTTGCTGCAATTAGCCCATGCGGAGGAAGTTGAGGAGTTTCGAAAACTAGCGATACTCTTTGAGGAAAGACGAAAGTGCGAAGAGGAAGCTAGACAACTCACACAAGCTTTACATGCATCGGCAAACGAGGAGCTTATTCATCTGCTCTCTACATGTGAAAAGGAAGAGGCGGAGCTTAAGTTTGACAATGGGTTAGCTGATCTCGAGAAGCGTCAGCAAGAGCTGCAGCAGCTCATTGATGAGAGAGGTCAATGCAAGCAGAAAATCAAGCGAATAGAAACTGGTACAAGCTTAACGGCACTCCATCAGGAAAAA
This sequence comes from Ammoniphilus sp. YIM 78166, assembly GCF_004522215.1. Taxonomy (GTDB): domain Bacteria; phylum Bacillota; class Bacilli; order Aneurinibacillales; family RAOX-1; genus YIM-78166. The sequence goes on from NZ_SDLR01000001.1 coordinate 730,352, forward strand.
CAAGAAATTCTTACCGAACTAGAAGAGGCTTCCAAGCAATGGACGACTTCACGAATGGCTCTCCTGATCGTAAAGAAGATTAAAGAGGCCTACGAATTAGAGCGTCAACCAGGAGTATTGCAAAGAGCCACGGCTTATTTTAAACAGATGACAAACGGACGTTACCAACGAGTGTTTTCACCTCTAGGAGAGCCCAAATTAATGGTTGAGACGAATAATGGTATGCGGCTAGATCCTTCCTTTTTAAGCAGAGGAACACGTGAGCAGCTGTTTTTATGCTTGAGATTTGCGCTAATTGAGGAATGTGCAGGTCCTGAAATGCTCCCAATCATTCTGGATGATATTTTCGTTAATTTTGATCAAGGGAGAACGGATCAAGCCATTGAAAGGCTTGCGGATGTGAGTCAGAAGCAGCAAACTTTTTTGTTTTCTTGCCATGAGCATGTCGTTGAGCGGGTCAAGCAGAGAATACCTCATCATCGTTATTTGAGCTTGAGTAAGATGGAACTATCAAGATAAGGAGGGGACTATTTTCCTCCTTATTTTTTTCTAGGAAAACTGTGGAATTGTTAGTATAATATATGATGAAGGACAAGATGGAGGTGATCAATGACGGACTAGCATGAACGATGGTTTACAGCTTGGCAACTTATTAATAGGGAGATGAATGTATGATTAACCATCTTTATTATTTACTTTCCCTTTCACAACCCCAAGGTGACAAAGGGAAGATCATTGTTTTTCATCGCGATGGGAACTATGAAACTCAATGGACAAGCATTGCTGAGGAAGTAGAAGAAACACTGATCTACTATACCGGCCCGGAAAAAGAAAAAGCATGGCAAGCGGTAGAAGCTCTACAAGTCGAAAAAGCAAAAGAAGGCTTCACCCCCGATAGTACACTACTCAACCTAACCCTCTCAGCCATCCCTACATCTTACCAATTCATTAGGAAGCTCGAATGTTTTTCACATAGGAATATGAATGATGAGATATTTCAAGAGCTAAGAAAATGGAGAAGACATGCCGCTTCTAAGGCTCAGATTCCTCCTTACTTTATTGCCACAGACAAGCTATTGTCCATACTCTCTACGGTAACTCCCCATCATCAGGACGAACTTGTTCAAATTCCCGGCATTGGCAGCAATAAAGCCCAACTATATGGACCAGGTATACTCGAGATTACCCAGAAGGCTCCGCAGCTTTACCCTTTTCCTCTTGATTGGGTAAATGATAAAGTATTGCCTGAAGAACTTGCCGTGTGGCTTCTAGAAGAAAAAGTAGCAAAGGAAGAGAAACGACAGCATCGCCAAGAACAAGAACGTATGGAGAAAACGGCTTTATTAGAAGCGATCCACCAGCATGTATCCATAGAGCCATTAGCTCAGAAGCTCTCCTTAAATATCGCTCAGCTTATGAAAAAAATCCTGGATCTTTCTAAAGAAGGATATGACCTTCTTCCTTACTTAGAGAGCGAAGTGAGTAAAATACAAGAGTCATCTCGAATTGAATCGGTGGTATCTATGGTCGGAAGTAGCAGGTTGAAGCCGATATTTGAGCAGTTATACGGGGATGGAAAAGGGCTGGCATCCAAGGAAAGAGGGGAGAAGTATAACCAAATTCGCTTAATCTGCGCGCTTGTACAGCTTAAATCGGCTTCATAGAGTAAAGTTACTTAAACAACCGGATGAGCGATCCATCATCCGGTTGTTAAAGGTTTCATTTCAATAAGATGCCAGAGAACAAGATTCTTGCCAGTAGCTAGATTTTGAGCTGAACACTTAGCTAGCTTAAGCTTCGACATGTCACCCAGAAAACCCCGGTTTCTTAGTAGCATGTCGCGTCGTGCCCGTCCTTTGATTACGGTATTTGTCTCTTGCTCTAAGATTTCAAATGTATTTTCACGAAGATTCATGCCTACGAATGAACCGATGGATTCTAGCTCCTCCGTCCGATCTATTCGGATAGAATCAATAGCTTTTAGGATGGAGGTGATTTCATCCTGATTTGCTGTAAAGCGATAAGCCTCCTGACTGGGACGTTCCCACTCAAAGGCCATTGATACTTCTTGCTCCACCATAAAATTCATCCACTTCCGGTACAGATTCAAGGTTCTCGGACCGATGGCGGCTGCTTGCTCGAGCAGCTCATTGGCATCTTGACTGGAGCTAAACAAGTCAAAAAGCTGATGGAAGGATTGTGAAAGCAAGGGTTGATCCGTTTGAGATGCATGATCGACTGCAGGCACCAGCTCTAGTCCAAAGGAACCTGGAAAAGTATGCTTGATAGTGAGATCAGACTGCCGTAAGACATGGGCCGGTATGTAATCCGTTTGCAAGGGACCACGCTGGATGGAGTAGGCAATCTGATCGGTTATGGACTGTAGGCTATGCAGGATCGAGGATAAAGTACGAATAGGAATAGATCCTCTACCAATATCTTTCCCTGAGAGAATGAGCCGCAGTTTTTCATTCACCGGTTCCTGATGCCCGGTAGGGGGAACGACTTCCTCAGGCTCATCCGGCACAAGAGTGTCAATAGGAAGATCCCCAATCACATCCTCCGACAAGCTGGCTTCCAGCTCTCGTTCTTGCTCTTTAAACTCAAGCAGTCGCTTCACCAGCACAGCGGAAGAGAAGATGTACTCCGTTGAGTTCGGACTTAATTGCTTTTTTAGCTTTTTTAATTCCTCTTCCGTACTTTTGATTTTCCTATGAATAGCTAGGAGCTCATCACTCAAAGGGTTCACCTGCTTTCATATTAAGGCCTTGAGAATTTCGTTCCACGACATGACAACGATTCCTGTAGGGATATGTTGAGTATTAAAGCCGAATTGCTCGGTCCAATAGTAGGGTCCTATAATGGTATTCCAGGCTTCGGATTCATTGGGCAAGAGGCCGAAGTAGGTATGAATCTTATAACGCTCGGTAATCTGCTGCAATCTTATGCAATCTTGTAAAGAAGACTCCTGACATTGATCTTTGGGCAGGAACACACACATCTCAAGCTTATGGGGGTGTAGATTTCCCGTGATAAATGCCCCGCTAAACCAAACCTCAGCAGGAGTGAGTTGACGTTTTACTTCTGCTAACCATAAAAAAGAAAGTGTGAAGATCTCTTCGCGTGTTTTGGAATCGGGAAAGTCGAGCACAAATTGCTGGACGAATTCCTGGTAGGTATAAGAATGAAGACCAGGCAGAATCGATCCGCTACTATCGAATGGCTCCACCATGATTTCCCCTTCCTTTTTTTCGTATGCTTATTTTCCCAAAATGAGGGAGATTTATGCAGGCGGACGCTCCGTTCTATTTCTTTAAGGTCACGCATAGCTTAAGAAAAAACAAATTCATAGGACTTGAAGGGGGGGCTATAAAAGTGAAGTTGATCAGAGAGTATACCAACGCCTACGATTTAGCTTCAGAAATTGCAGAAGAGCTAGCTCAACAGTTTGGTTGCCATGAACCCGTAGAGTTTGACTATGATCGTTTTGAGAAGCCTGGCGATATTCGTTTTACGTTTGTCCTTGAAGGGATGGAAATTGAGATCTATTACTCCAGCCTAGTGGAACGTTATCAGACGGTGAATGGTTTTGTCAGTTCCTTTAAACAAGCCACATCCTAAAACTCATTAAATAGGTAAGGCCATGAATGCTTTTTTCAGAGCATTGATGGCCTTTTTTATGGGCAAGATAGCTAGACAATGATGATGTAATGCAGGGTGATTCTATATGCACAGATTAATAATTGTCTTTTTATCTTCCATTCTCATTGCATTTGCGTTTAACAGCTTTCTTCTGCCCAATAAGATCTTAAGCGGCGGAATCTCAGGGATTGCGATGATGATAGGCCTGGTTACACCGTTAAATACCGGAATGACGATTTTTGCGCTCAATGTTCCGATCTTCGTCGCTGGCTATCTTAAGCTCGGTAAGAAATTTGTAGCTTACAGTATTTTTTCAGTCGCGGTTACCTCGATTGCTATGCAATATATTCCACAGAAGGCATTCACCGATGACTTGCTTCTTTCCTCCGTTTTTGGCGGGGTTATTGCAGGGATAGGGATTGGATTAATTTTCCGATTCCGTGGGTCTACCGGGGGATTCGATATTATTGGACTGTTGTTGACCCTTAATAAGGACTTTCCTCTCGGGGTTGTCATCTTTGGAATGAATGCGATAGTGGTGTTTATTGCAGGATTCGTATTTAGTTGGGAAGAGGCTCTTTACACCATGCTATCCATCTACGCAACAGGACGTGTGATTGATACGATTCATACGCGTCATATTAAATTAACCCTTATGATTGTGACGGATCAAGGCGATTCAGTAAAGGGAAGCCTTTTATCGGAGTTGCATCGGGGGATAACCGTTGTAGAAGGTGAAGGAGCTTACACCAAAGAAAGAAGAAAAATTCTGTTTGTCGTCATATCCCGGTATGAATTATCTGAGGTTAAAGCCATCATTAGGAAGAGCGATCCCAATGCTTTTGTTAATATCACGCAAACGGTGGAAGTCATGGGGTCCTTTCGAAGGGATTAAAAACTACATAAGAACACTAAAAAACGACGTCTAGTGAAGGACGTCGTTTTCTTTTCCATATAAAATGCTTGCTTCAATAATTTGGAGGATATCCTCCGCTTGAATTGATCCTAACCCGTGCTTAAGAACAATAGGAAGGTCGAGTTCCTGCTCGGTTAGTAATCGATACAATTCAGGCCTTACAGATAAAACGATTTCTGAAAGCTTCAGCGTTTCCATCTGACATCAACCTTTCTAATCGTAATGGGTAAGCAATCGATCAGAACGAATGGTGTTGCCTGTCATGCATCTCACAGTAATCTAAAATTCATGCCTTATTATAGCATAGTTCGATGGAATTAATCTATTACATTATTTGCCCATCTTTAGCATAACCATTGGTAAAGGAGGTGGCGAGGATCATGAGTCAACAATGGAGTACGCATAAGGTGGAGACCAAGTCTCTTCTTGCCCTAGAGGATCAGCAACGCTTCTGGAGGAGATTGCATCATTATTTTTCCGTCCAAGGTATGCTTCGGGAGCAAAGGAAAAATGGGGTTTGGGTTGATGTGCTGTACAGACGCGATCAGCAGTGGGAGGTTTATTTTTCCGCTCCCCCTGAAATAACCCCTTATTTGGCCAAATGGTTTAGAAAAGATAGAAAAAGGTCGAATAAGCTTGAGGTGAATTTTACGCAGGCGGAGCCGGGGACATTAGCCGTTCCGACAGATTCGACGATATGCGAGCTAAAACTGGCTTTCGACAATTTATTTGCGCTTCCTACTCATCAATCTACCCTCCTGCCGCAATCTCTTTCATTAAAGTCAGGAGAAGCTGCTAGGGTCAGCTTCTGCATAAGACCCATTCCAACGGTCATGTGGAATCATTATAAGCCTAATCTAATAAAAAGCAAAATGGAGCAAGGCATACGTATGGGAAGGGGCAAAGTAGAAGCAGCGGGGTGGATCCGTGTGTTGCTCTATTATATTACTCTGTGGATGGAGAAGCTCCTTCCCATGAAGAATGTAACCATACAGGATGTACCCTGGTTATCGCAGGGAACCATCCGCAAGTTAAATGATTGTCATTTTGAAACCTATGTCCGGATTGCGGCACCGCAACGATTCATCGCTAAGCTTGCTCGACCTTTTCAAGGAGAAGGGGGAGAAAATCAATTTATCATATCCTTTTTGCCAAGAAAAGAAGAGAAGACGGTAAGAAAAGAGCTGGATCAACAAAGGCTAAGTCTTCTTACCCGAAGTGACTTAAATCCCAATATTCTAGGCAGCAGGGAAGTATCCAATATGCTATCCTTCTTCCCCAGTGCGCAAAGTTCTGGACGAGATCAAGCTAGTCCAAATTTATAGGGATAAAATCTCTCCTCTGTGAATATAGAATAATATTCCACATTTTTACACAGAGGGGAGATACCAAGCATGCACCAGAAAAGCCTAGTTACACTTATGACTGCACTATTGACCTTTGTCATTTTCATACAAAACCCCTATTTCGCTGTACTCGGACAAGCTAGTCCGTATGACGATTCCGAAGAGTTCGTTGAACAACCAGCGTTAAAGGTCATGACTATAGAGGAACCGGTCATCACGCCTGATCCTATAGAGGAGGCAAGAGAGGAAAAACAGTCGTTAGATAATACGACCGCTTCTATCCTTTATCAAACGATAAAGGAATCGGAGGAGATCCATCGTGAATTTGTTAAGGAAGTAAGGACAACAGATGTGACTCGACTTGATTTACGTAAACCTTCCGGTTTAGACAAGGAAACAGCCGATGCCCTGCTAGAGGGGACAGGCCTGGAAGGTTTAGGTAAGGCATTCGTCGAAACGGAGGAGCGCTACCAGGTCAATGCTTACTACTTAATCGCACACGCCGCTTGGGAGAGTGGGTGGGGAAAATCAAGGATTTCAAAAGAGAAAAACAATCTTTTTGGTTTCGCTGCCTACGATAAAAGCCCTTATCATAGTGCGAAAGGTTTTCGCAGTAAGGAAGAAGGCATAGATGTGGTAGCCAAGTATGTACAGGAGCATTATCTTAATCCAAATGGGCGTTTTTTTAATGGCCCACACTTGAAGGGGATGAATGTGCGTTATGCAACAGATGAAAATTGGCAGCGCGGAATTGCTAAGGTAATGACCGGCCTGGCAAACAAGGCGACAGAATACAAAAAAGGCTAAGAGCGTAAAGGCTCTTAGCCAACAGTCTTAAGATTTTCTTCGGAGGGCAATAGCCAAGGAAACAGCAAGGCCGCCCCAGATAAGTACTGCACTCAACCCAAACATAAGCATTGCGGTCCCTGTCATTTAAGCTACCCCTTTCTTGTTTAACGACTTGGAATGCTTCCAGCTTAGTCTAGTAAAGAACCAGGCTATTGCCATTACTAAAAGTACGCTACCTGCACCAAGGGTGAGAAGTGCACTGATTGGATAGTCTTCATATGGTTCTCTAAAGGCTCCGATCAAGTTCTGAGCATAGATAAATAACAAAATCGATGGTGTAATAAATTTAAGGATGATTTCCCACCAAGCACCGATGCGGAAATCCGAGGTCGCATTTCCAGCTTCACGAATATCTCTAAGCTTGTAGAACCATCCAAACAGAATTAATTGAATGAGTCCGGAAAGCAAGATGCCAAAGCTATTGATAAAGTGATCGACGATATCTAAGAAATACAATCCAGCTCCCGTCGCATACAACAGGCTTACACTGAAGGAGACGGCTGTTACCCAAACCACGGCTCTTTCTCGGGTAAGGTTAAACTTATCACGGATGGCTGCAACCACAACTTCCATAATCGAAATCGCTGATGTGATACCCGCCAATACGAGGCATCCAAAGAATAGGAAGCCAAAAAGATTATTAAAGGCAGGAAGCGTGTTAATCACTTTCGGGAAAACGACAAAGGCAAGTCCAATTCCACCGGCAGCAACTTCACTAATATTAACGTTATTCTCGAATGCCATGAAGCCCAGGATGCTAAAGACGGTGATTCCCGCGAGAAGCTCGAAGCCTGAGTTTCCAAGGGCGGTAATAAAGGCGCTGTTATTCACATCACTCTTTTTCGGAAGGTAGCTGGCATAAGTAATCATAATTGCGTAACCAATACTTAAGCTAAAAAAGATTTGTCCATAGGCAGCAATCCATGTTTTGTAATGCCAAACCTTAGACCAGTCTGGGGTAAAGAAGTGATTCAGTCCCATGGCAGCTCCTTCTAGGGAAAGGCCACGGAAGGTGATGATCAGGAATAGGAAGATGAGAAGAGGCATGACGAATTTACTGACTCTTTCAATCCCGCTTTTAATTCCCTTATACAAGGTAATGAACACGATGGACCAAACAATGACTAGCGGTAGAATCAGGTGAGTTTGTAATCCTCCCATATTCCACACGCCATCTGTGACCCCTAGGAAGTCGCCAAATAAGAATCCTTTTGTATCGTCTCCCCATTCTAGGTTAAGACTTAACTTCGTGTAGCTTAAAGCCCAGGCAATGATGACGGAATAGTAGGTGATGATTACAAACGAGATCAAGACTTGGAACCAACCCATCCATTCCCATTTTTGATTTAGATTTCTCCAGCTTAAAGGAGCGGATCCGCCCCCCTTTTTCCCGATTCCAAATTCGAGGATTAAAATAGGAATCCCAGCTGTGAGAAGTGCGAATAAATAGGGGACTAGAAAAGCTCCTCCTCCATTTTCATAAGCGACATAGGGAAATCTCCAGATATTCCCGAGTCCGATAGCTGAACCGACAGCAGCTAAAATGAAGCCTGCTCGGGTTCCCCATTGTTCATTGTTCATGTTGCGTTCCTCCTTGATTGTGTGCGTCTGAATGTTGGAAAAATTAAAGGCGTGATTTAAAAAGTAGATGAATCATAGCACCTATTATTTTATTTGTAAAGTAATAATTGTCTGAATTTCGTTGATGACTAAGGGTTTCCACAAGAAAATATATTACAATTCATCTTTGCACTTGTAAAGTTGAATTTATTTACAGCACAATTTGCTCATTGAAGTATCAGCCTGTTTCTTTTAATATAGAAAAAGCTATATAGAGAGGAGAAAACGATGAGTTTTCAAACATACTACCTATCCAACGGGATTCGGGTGCTGATTAAACCGATTCCTACGAGTTTTAAGGTCTGTATCGATCTTTTGGTCGGGGTAGGCTCCCAATATGATCCTGTGGGGAAAAAGGGGCTCGCCCATTTTGTAGAACATATGATGTTTCGTGGAACGAAAAAAAGAGGATATAAACAAATTTCTATAGACACCTTGAAGATTGGCGGCTATCTGAATGCCTTCACAGAGCGAGATACGACCACGTATACGCTAGACGTCCCCTACAGGCAGATGGAAGCAGCCTTGGACATTTTGCTTGACCTGTACACAGATCCCCAGTTTCCTGAAGAAGATATCGAGAAAGAGCGCTCGATTATCCTTGAGGAGATCGACATGTACAACGATATTCCTACCGAGTTTCTGATGGATCGTTTTATGGAAACTCTCTATCAGGATCATCCATTCGGCGACCCGATTCTTGGTACCAAATCAAGTGTACAGAAGATCACGCGCGCTGATGTGGAAGGATTTTATAAACAGTGGTATTTCGATACGACCTTCACCGTTTCGATAGCGGGCCGAGTGGAGCCTACAGACATTCTACCTATACTCGAGCAGAACCTAGGCAAAATACCTCGGACCGCCACGCCAATGCCGGTGAAGAGTAGTGTCCAGCCCAAAAAGCAAGCGGTCCGCTACCACCGCGAGGTCGATCAAGCACAAATGCTTCTCGGTGTACCTGCCCCTGGTCTTGAGGACCCGGATCGCTTGGCGATACAAGTGATGAATGCGATTCTTGGAGGCAATGAAATCTCGCGACTATATCAACGGATTCGCGAGGATAATGGGCTTGCCTATGCGGTAGATACGAACCATGATGCTTGGCTAGGAGAAGGCTGCTTTATGGTCAGTGTCGGTTTAGATCATCGAAAAATGGGTGAAGTCGAATCGATCATATTAGAGGAATGGGAACGAATGAAGAACGAGCTCGTGAGCGAAGAGGAGCTCGTGGTCGCTCGCAATAGCATGGAAGGTTCAAGAATTATGGAGCTTGAAGGAGCAGGTGCTTACAATTCCTATATGGGTTCCATGGCCGTAAGAGGACTGCTTGTAGATCCGGAGGAAGAACTCAAGCGACTCCAAGAGATCACCGCGGAGGATGTCCAGCGTGTAGCCAAGCGAATCTTAGATACGAATCATTATATTCTAGCGGCTTTACTTCCGCGTAGGAAGTCAGCCAGGAGGTAGTATCCCAATCTATGTATGCCTTTGGCCGAAGGACTATTAAGACAGCGATCTCGGTGATGGCGTCGCTATTTATCGCGAATTTACTAGGCTTAGAACCAGCGGTTTTTGCCGCGGTAGCCGCTGCCCTCTCGATTCAGCCTACCAATAAACGCTCCATGAGATACGCGGTAGAACAAATTCAGGCGAATATGGCAGGGGCATTCATTGGCGTGGTAATTGCCATGTTTTTTGGGGTTCATCTTTACACGGTAGCCCTTGCCATCATTGTTGTCATCACGATTACAAACTTGTTTAAATGGAAGGATAGTATCCCTTTAAGTATCGTGACGGTTATCTTTATTATGGAGGCACCGACCGAGGATTTCTTGTTCTATGCCTGGAATCGATTTCTGATTACCTTCGTTGGTGTTGTGGTTTCAGGAGTCATTAATGTTACCTTGCTGCCACCGAAGTACGTGACGCATCTGCGTCGGCATTACGAGCAAGCTCTGAAGCTGCTTATTGTGTACATTAGCAAGTGGCAAGCGGATGGGGTCTTTCATTTAAAAGAAATGAATGGACTCAAAGACGTGATTCAGCGAACCCATCAATTTGAACAATGGATGAGAGAGCAGTCCAAGAGTGAAGTGCATCCAAAAGGCTACTATAAAGGGCTCCATATTGAATCAAGTAAAAATGAGCTCCTGAGCGATTTTCTATTGGTTACTGAGCACTATAGCCGAATAAGCTGGACAGAAGAAGACCGAAGTAAAAGCCAGGAGCAAATTAAGGGACTCTATGAGTATGTGCTAGCTGTCATGGCACATACTCATTTACCTCAGGGCTATGGTATTGACTTGGCCTGGTGGAAGGAAATTTATTTGCGGAATCCAGATTCCTCCATAGAACAAAGCTATATCGAGATCTTGGCTGCTTTGGGGAGGATGGAGAAGCGACTGCGAAGATATAATCGTTACGTAAGTAAGGAAAACAAGATTTCCTTGCTTACAGAAGAAAATCGCTGGCTGGCTTGGAAGTGGAGATGGTAGCTTACTCATGACGAGTAAAGCTGCCATCTCTTTTTTTCAATCTCATAGACAAGAAAAGCTTGTCCGAAAAGAAACTGTCTATGTTTTTTTTCTTGGCTGTAGGATGCTTGATCTGCCAAACGGACAAAAGGAAGCTTTTCTAAGGCTTTTCTTGCGCGTGAGTTGTTCTCGGCGACCCACAAATGAATCTGTAGCAGCTCAAGCTCTTCAAAAGCGATTTGTAATAGGCAACGCTTGGCTTTTTCGTTTAGCCCGGTGCCACGATAAGCGGAACCGATCCAGGTTCCCATTTCTGCTGATTTTGCTTCCAGATCGATGGAGGTGAGCAGGATCAAACCGGCCACGTTTTTTTCTGAAGCCTCAATGACGTGTGCTAGGCAGAAGCCAAGAAATTCACTTGCTTGGATCTCGTTTAGCCAGCGGCTGAATGTTTCCCTCGAGCCTAGAGGCAGATCGAGAAATGGGGTTGCTCCTTTATCTGGCTCGAATAGCTTGTATAGGAGCTCGTCATCGCCTTCCTGAAGGCTACGAAGCATAAGCAAACACTCCTTTTAGAAAAATCGGGTACATGCCTAACACCCCTTGTTTTTATTCGTCATATCGTGCAGTAGATGAATAGGGGAGGCGGATAAAAGCCGATGGCGCCAAAAAAGAAAAAAGCTCCAGTATCAGTTCAGGATAACATGAAGCATTACCTCAAGATGGTACCTGTTGATACCTGTATCCATTGTACCCAACAATGCCGCAGAGGTCTCGAATATATCGACAAAATGTCTAAACCGGGGGCCATAGGCTATGGTGTACCGTGTCATCTAACCAGAGGAACTCCAGTCCAGGAAAATAAAGTGAAGAAAAAGAAATAAGCCCGGCATGCTTGGCATGCAACGGGCTTTTCTTTACCTATTCTTTAATCAAGTAATAAGAAGGATAACTTGCCTCATATTGGCTGATCTTGTCCTCGTGCTCTAACGATAAGCCAATGTCGTCTAAGCCCTTTAGCAGGAATTCTCTGCGGAAAGGATCAACGTCAAAGGAGAATTCCAAGCCTTCGTTGTCTGAAATCGTTTGAGCCTCTAGGTTAACCGTTAGGCTATAGCCTTCTTTGTTTTGCGTTTTTTGGAATAGCTCTTCAACCTGCTCTTCAGAAAGCTGAATAGGCAAGATCCCATTCTTGAAGCAGTTGTTGAAGAAAATATCCGCGAAAGATGGGGCGATGATGACCTTAAAGCCATAATCCAATAGAGCCCATGGAGCATGCTCACGGGATGAACCGCACCCGAAGTTCGCTCTTGCAATGAGGATATTGCTTCCTTGATAACGTGGTTTATTTAATTCAAATTCAGGATTGACCTGTTCTTGTTCGTCAAAACGCCATTCGAAAAACAAGAATTGCCCGAATCCAGAACGTTCAATTCGCTTTAAAAATTGCTTAGGAATAATTGCATCAGTATCGACATTGACCCGGTCAAGCGGGGAAACTACACTGGTTAATGTTTTGAACGGTTCCATTGTACATCCACCCTCCTAGTTAAATTTCCACTGACGAACATCAGTGAAATGTCCTTTAATAGCTGCTGCTGCTGCCATGGCTGGGCTGACCAAGTGCGTTCTTCCGCCGCGGCCTTGGCGGCCTTCGAAGTTACGGTTGGAAGTGGAAGCACAACGCTCCCCAGGAGCCAAAATATCTGGATTCATTCCTAAGCACATGCTGCAGCCTGCTTCACGCCATTCGAAGCCAGCAGCTTCAAAGATTTTGTCCAACCCTTCCTCTTCCGCTTGCTTCTTAACGGCTTGCGAACCTGGCACGATCATGGCGCTCACCGTAGAAGCTACTTTATAGCCCTTAGCTACTTGAGCGGCTGCACGCAAGTCCTCGATTCGGCCGTTGGTACAGGAACCGATAAATACGCGGTCAACGCTGATCTCGGACATTGGCGTTCCTGGAGTTAAGCCCATGTATTCTAAGGCAACCTTAGCCGCTTTTTGTTCATTTGCACTAGTGAAGTTTTCTGGATTAGGAACCGTCTTGGTGATATCGGTACCCATTCCTGGGCTGGTTCCCCAAGTGACCTGAGGGATAATCTCAGAAGCTTCAATTTCAACGATACGGTCAAATTGTGCACCTTCATCTGTCTTCAACTGCTTCCAATCGGCAATAGCCTTCGCCCACTCTTCACCCTTCGGTGCATAGCGGCGTCCTTCAAGGTACTGGAAGGTTGTTTCATCTGGAGCGATTAATCCGGCTCTTGCGCCACCTTCGATTGTCATATTACATACCGTCATACGATCTTCCATGGAAAGCTTGCGAATAGCTGAACCCGTATATTCAATGACGTAACCTGTTGCAAAATCAGTACCGTACTTTGCGATGATCGCAAGAATCAAATCTTTACCAGTTGTTCCGGCTGGCATATCGCCATTTACACGAACTTCCATGGTCTTGGATTTTGCTTGTTGCAAACATTGGGTGGCTAGTACATGCTCGACCTCGCTGGTGCCAATACCGAAAGCTAAAGCTCCAAAAGCACCATGTGTAGACGTGTGGCTGTCTCCGCACACGATGGTTTTTCCCGGTTGGGTAAGACCAAGATCCGGACCAATGATGTGCACGATACCTTGATCAGGGCTATGAAGATCGGCTAAAGGAATACCGAATTCCTTACAGTTCTCAACAAGTGTTTCAATTTGTTGCTTGGAAATCGGATCAACCACGTTGAATCGGTCCTCTGTGGTAGTAGGGACGTTGTGATCCATCGTTCCAAAGGTCAGGTCAGGCCGGCGGACTTTTCTCCCAGCTAGTCGAAGACCTTCAAAAGCCTGAGGCGTCGTTACTTCGTGGATAAGATGAAGATCGATAAAGATAAGAGCGGGTTTGCCAGGTTCTAGGTGAATGACGTGTTTTTCCCAGATTTTTTCGTACAGCGTTTTTGGTGTCATCTTTTTATTCCCCTTTCTGATGTCGAACTAATTAATTTATTTTTAACATTTTAATCGCCTTAGGTCTAAGATATAATATCTATAAATACTATAGGTTTTACCTATAACTAGGGAGTGGAACAGGAGTGGAACTACGGCAACTTGAATATGCCCTGATGTTGGCAGAGGAGCGTAATTTCTCCAGAGCCGCGGAGAAGCTGCATCTTGCCCAGCCCTCGCTTAGTCAGCAAATGATCAAATTGGAAAAAGAGCTGGGAGTTCAGCTTTTTGAACGCCGACCAGGCGATATCCAATTAACCTATGCGGGAAAAAGATTTGTAGATCAAGCATCTCGAATCTTAGACCAAGTAGAGCAGCTCAAGCAGGAAATGGAGGATCTGACGGATAATGCCCGTGGTGAAATTGTCATTGGTACGCTACCCATAACAGGTTCTCATTTGCTTCCTGCGGCTCTCCCTTTATTTCAAAAGGAATTTCCAGGGATAGAACTGGTCCTTGTCGAGGAGCCGACCAATCAATTGGAGCAATTAACGCTTAAAGGACAGACTGATATTAGTTTACTGTCTTTGCCGCTAAGTGAAAAGGGTTTGGAAATCATTCCCTTGTTAGATGAGCCTATTTTACTAGCGGTTCCTCCGCATCATCCCTTTTCTCTGAAAAAAGAGATTGCCTTGCGGGATTGCAAGGAAGAGTCTTTTATTTTGCTGAAAAAAGGACAAGGCTTCCGAGAAATTTCCCTGCGTTTATGCCAGGAGGCAGGCTTTGAGCCCCATGTGGTGTTTGAGAGCACGAACATTGAAACCGTTCAATCTTTGGTTGCATCCGGATTAGGGGTGGGGTTCATCCCTAAGATGGTGACGAGAACAAGACGCTCCGCGCATGTCCCCATTTTCTTGCCGATCAGCGACCTCAACCCTACTCGGACTCTTGTAATCGGTTATAAGAAGGGAAGGTACCTGTCCAAAGCTGCAGAATCCTTTATTCATATCATGCGCAAGGTTGTAGAGTCAGGGAACTATTAGCACATCGTATGTTTTTTTCAGGCGTTATTCTATGCTATAAATGGAGAGAAGACAAACTGTTAAGGAGGATGCTGTATGAAGATGAAGGTGCAAATCGAATATTGCAACATGTGAAACTTCTTACCGAAAGCCATCAGGTTGATGGAGGAGCTTATGGACGATAGTAACTTCAGATACGATATAGAAGAAATCAACCTCTTGCCTAAAGGCGGGGGGATCTTTGAGGTAACAGTCAACAACCAATTAATCTATTCCAAAAAGGAAAAGGGACGTTTTCCGGAAAATGAGGAAGTTCCGACACTGATTCGTCAGCTGGGTTAAAAGAAAGGGTGTGCTCCAAGAGCCACCCTTTATGAATTTACATATTCCGATTGAAATGAATTAGCCCCTGCATGAACGGAGAGAAGTGTATCCGCATAGCCCACGAGTCGATTAACGAGTTCATCTGCCAAGGCATAGACGAGGGGGTAAGCTTCCGGTTGATGAAGGGCAGGATCATCTAAGATGACTGTTGTATGAATAAAGATTTCTTTGTTACCATATAAGTCATAATGAACAATGGCTTTTCCCGCTGCACCCTGGGTTTGGGGATCATGGTAGTTGGGAAGAAAAACATACCATTCCTCTGCGGAAGCAGAACGGAAGTTTTTGGTAAAGCTCATATGCTGGAGTTCGGCTTCAATCTTTTGTTTGATTTCAGGGGTCATCAGCTCGACGACTTTATCGTTCATTGTCATCCCTCCTAGGAGGAATTTTGTCCAAAAGGAGCGATTATGAAACCAGTTAAACCTTTTGAGGCTTTCATCTTTGATATGGATAATACCTTACTGCAATCCAAGATTGATTTCTTTAAGATGAAGAAAGTAGTCTATGATTTTCTTGTGCGTGAGAAGCTTCTACCGAGTGAATTTTCCTGGATGGATAAAACGCCCTCACAAATTATCGAATGTGGTAGAACCCATGATGGATTTCAGCAGGTGGAGAAAGAGGTTTGGCAGCTAGTGGCAGAAGTAGAGGCCGAAGGGATGAAGAATGTGGTTCTCGAGCCTTATGCCATGGAGTTACTGGCTCATTTAAAGGAGCGAAATAAAGTAATCGCCCTTCTCACTAATAACGCCTATGGTGCTGCTGCAAAAGCCCTAACGGACTTGTCTGTTCTCCATTTGTTTGATTTTGTCGCTGGCCGGGAGCAGATGGAGGAACTCAAGCCCTCCCCATCCGGCATTTTTCATATTCTTGCACATGACCCGACTAGACCTAAAGAGGAATGGGTCATGATTGGAGATTCCTGGATAGACGGGATGGCAGCCTCTCAAGCAGGAATTCCATTTATCGCTTACCAGGCTAGTGTCTCTGAGCTTGAAAAAAAAGGGGTTAGCCCGCTCAGAGCAATTGACAGCCTGAAAGAGTTGCATCATTGGATCTGATAGTACATAAGCGAGGCTAGGGTTGCTCATAATACCACCAAGAATCGGGTTATCCCTGAGAAAAGAAAGGAAAACGAGCGATGGATGTGGAAAAAGAATTAGAGCGTTTATTAATAGAAGGAGAACTCCCTCCGCAAGACGAGCAAAAAGAGGCCATTAAAAAATTGCCTCCTAGGTGGGTCGCTATATCTCCGAGCAGCTTTAATCAAGTCGAAGAAGAAACCAAAATCATTCGCAAGTATGTCCCAAAAGAAGAGGACGAAGCGAGACGAAAGGTGAAAAAGAATGATCGAAGTTACAAGTCTAGAACAGTGGAATGAACAAATTCATAAATCAGAAATAACGGTAGCCAAGTTTTATACGACTTGGTGCCCAGATTGTCATCGTATCGATCCTTTCATGCCAGAAGTGGAAGAACAATTTTCGAATCAGATCCAGTTCGTTTCATTGGATCGCGATAGATTTCCAGAGTTGGCGCAAGAACTCGATATTTTTGGTATTCCGAGCTTCGTTGCTTTTCGCGAGGGTAAGGAGCTTATTCGCTTTGTCAGTCGGTTAGGCAAGTCTCGGGAAGAAATTGAGCAATTCTTAAATCGCGTAGTTCAGGTCAGCCAGGCCTTGGAAACATAAGAGGTGTTTGTATGTCTAAACTTACTTTGGGGATCGATATTGATGGAACGCTAACGGAATTCGATTCATTCCTTCCCTATTTGAATCAGCTTTTGAATACTCAGGTCAAACCAGAGCAAATCATTCAGTATGACTTGCACGAGATTTTTGGGATGGAGTATCAAGCGTTTTCGGACTTGTTTGATAAGCACAGTATTCCCATGTATGAGAAATCGGTACCAAGACCCTGTGCAAAGGATCAATTGCGCTGGATGGATCAGCGGTTTGACATCGTGTATATTACGGCCAGGTATAAAGAGTTTGAAAAGCTAACACAGGAATGGCTGCGTGAGCATGGGTTTCCAAGCCGTCATATCGTGTGCACAGGTTCACATGATAAGGTGGAAGCCATTCGGAATCACCAAGTCAAACTGATGGTTGAGGACCGTCTGGAAAATGCCCTGCAGATCTGGGATGATCTTCGTGTTCCGGTATATCTGCTGGATACGCCTTACAATCAGGCAAAACTTCCTTCTGGAGTCATTCGGGTCAACAACTGGCATGATATCCAGAAGGACCTCCTTCAAAAAGGGTATTAATATGTAACAATTTCTTAAAACTCTTGAACTAGCATAATATGGTATAGTCAACATAGCTGTGAGTTCAAGGGGGTAGTTGAAATGGAGATGCAAAAAGAATTAACCTATGATGAGATTCAGATCGGCAATCGGACTCATTTTACAAAGACGATTGCCGATTATGATATTTACCAGTTCGCTGGCATTACGGGAGACTTTAATCCTATGCATATTGATGCGGAGTTTGCCCAAAAAACGTTTTTCAAGGGTAGAATCGCCCATGGAATGCTCAGCGCCAGCTTTATATCAACTGTGTTGGGGATGAAGCTTCCTGGACCTAACACGATCTATCTTGCCCAGAATCTCCGTTTTCTGGCTCCGGTCTATATCGGAGACACGATTAAGGCTGAGGTTGAGGTTATTGAGAAAATCGATGAAAAAAAGCAGATCAAGTTAAGAACAACCGTCTACAAACAAGATGGAACAAAGGTGGTTGACGGCGAAGCCTTAGTCATGAAAAAATCGCTAACGTAAGTAAAATCCGAACATTTTATCAGTTTGGAATAAAGTAAGCCTTTTTTAGTTGATAAATGTTCGGATTCCGCATAAAATGGTTATGGGAAACCACATATGTCATGTAAAGGTAGGGGTACGCCCATGGCCGATTTATCTGGACTTCGACAGTTAACACAATTGATTCGACATTTTGAGAAAAAAGTAGAGGGTGCCCAGTTAAGAATCCTGACTCATGAGCATCGTGAAGAGATCGCGCGCTTCATGGCAGAGGGGCTTCTCGCAGCAGACCAGACTCAAAAAATCAGAATTGAAACCAGCTCGGGTGAATATTTGAATCATCTCGCCATTCTTGAAGTGGGCGGGAACAAATATACGTTTTCTAAGGATCATCAGGGAGTGTTCATAAGTGAGATTAACTACTACACCTGCAGGATCACACCCGATTCACATGGTATTCTTGTTTACCATCAAGATTATCCCGGAGTGATTCATGATGTTTCTCGGGTACTTGCTGAAAACAAGATCAACATATTCAGCATGAACGTGTCGCGGGAGCAGAAAGGAAAGTCTGCCCTTCTCGTATCGCTTACGGATGAGGAAATTTCATCTGCTATCATCAGCAGACTGCAGCAATTGCCACAAGTCCATCAGGTCTTATCTTTGCAATAATCCTAAAAGTTGGGTGTACGCCTGGCGACCGCCAAGCGTACACCTTTGTTTTTTTATGTTATGATTAGAGAAAAATCAATGATGCAGGTGTTAATGATGAATATTTTATCGATGGAGTCCGTATCCAAATCATATGGCATAAAGCCTCTTCTAGAGGATATTACTTTCGGTATTGAAGCGGGACAAAAGATTGGGCTGATTGGGGTAAACGGAACAGGAAAGTCTACGTTCCTCAAAATCGTAGCAGGTATCCTTCCGCCTGACCAAGGAAGAGTCGCTGTCGGGAACCAAGTGCGGATTCAGTATTTGTCCCAGGAACCTGTTTTTGAGCAAGATATGACCGTGTTGGATTATGTATTTAAAGGGGATTCCCCGATCATGAAGCTTGTCCACCGATACGAGCAGGTGCTAGAAAGTCTGAATCAAAGCCCGGAAGACTTGCGCCTGCAAAAACAGCTTCATGATTTGATTCCGCAGATGGATACGCTTGACGCTTGGGAGCTTGAAACCCATGCCAAGTCCATCTTAACCCAATTAGGCATAATGCAGTTCTCTCAGCAAGTCCAGGCGCTATCCGGCGGCCAGAAAAAAAGAGTAGCGATGGCTCGGGCTCTTATTCACCCAGCTGACCTCCTCATTTTAGATGAGCCTACCAACCATATCGACCATGAAACGGTGGAGTGGCTAGAAGACTATTTGGCTAAATATCGAGGAGCCTTGATGCTGATTACCCATGATCGTTATTTCCTAGATCGTGTCGTCGGCCAGATCATTGAACTCGAACAAGGGAAGCTCTACCGATATGAAGGGAATTATTCGGCATTTCTGGAACAGAAAGCGCTGCGGCTCGAGCAGCTGGCAGCATCTGAAGCCAAGCGGCAAAATATCCTTCGACGGGAAGTGGCTTGGCTCCGACGCGGGGCCAAGGCTCGAACCACGAAACAAAAAGCGAGAATTGATCGCATAGAGGATTTACAACAAGCGGGTTATGAACAAAAAAACGAATCGATCGATCTGGCTGCGTTAAGCACGAGTCGTCTGGGGAAGAAGGTGTTAGAGCTTGAGCATGTCACGAAACGCATAGATGGACGAACCCTGATCCAAGATTTTAGCTATATCGTCCTACCTGGTGACCGAGTAGGGATCATTGGCAAGAATGGCTCTGGAAAATCTACCTTGCTCAACATGATTGCGGGCCGTATTTCTCCGGATGAGGGACAGATTGAACAGGGAGAAACCGTGCGACTTTCCTACTACGATCAGGAAAGCATGAACCTAGATCCTTCCATGAAGGTGATCGATTATATTAAGGAAGCTGCTGAAGTGATCTATGCGACGGATGGATCCGTGCTTACCGCATCGCAAATGCTCGAACGTTTTCTGTTTCCGCCTAGCATCCAGTGGAATCCGATTGCTCGTCTCTCGGGAGGAGAGAAGAGACGCTTGTATCTCCTGCGCACGCTAATGGAACAACCGAATGTTCTTTTGCTCGATGAGCCGACGAACGATCTAGACATACAGACGCTTACCATCTTGGAAGACTACCTTGACCAGTTCCCAGGAGCCGTTGTGATTGTGTCCCATGATCGGTTTTTCTTGGATCGCACAATCGACCATCTATTCTACTTCGATGACCATGGCATCTTGCAGCCTTTCTTCGGAAACTACAGCGACTATTTAGAAAAGAAAAAATCAGAAGAAGTAGTTCAAAAGCAAGAAAAGAAAGAAGTGAAGCAGCAAGAAATGTTGGCTGCCGCCGCTCCTTCAGCCAAGCCTAAAAAGATGACGTTTAAAGAACAAAAGGAATTCGAACAGATTGAAGGGAAAATTGCGGAGCTTGAAGAACGTAATGCCCAGCTGCTTGCTCAGATCAACGAAGTTGGAGGAGACTATCAGGCACTAGCCGCCCTATCTTCTGAACAGGAAGCTGTTTCGATTGCTCTGGATGAAGCGATGGAACGCTGGGCTGAGCTTTCCGAGCTGGCGGAGGGAACTTCCTAGATGCATGAAGTAGGCTCCAAAAGGAAAGGGTAAAGAGAACAGGAAGCGATAAGGAGGAGGCGTGAAGGTGGACATTCAAGAGAAGCTGCAGTTGATGTTAGATCAACAAATCTTCGGTGCCATTGAACTCAAGGATCAAAGGCAAATTATTGGTACGGTCGATGCCATCGATCTAAGTCAAATTACCTTTTTAGATCACTCCCCCAATGAAATCCAGCCGTTAATTACGGCTGCAATGGAGGACATTGCGGCTGTTCATATCCCAGAGATGAGCTGTCAAGAAGAGGCTGACCCAAAAGTTTAGGCCGGGGGGCGCAATAAGCGGATAGTATTCTGGTTATTTTACTGAGCTCCTGCTAAATGGCCAAATAACCGGAGTCCTATCCGGTAATTTGGATTTAGAGCCCCCAGATGACCATCCAAATGTCAAAATAGTCGGAGTCACGTCCGACTATTTTGGCATTTTTAAACACTTTTCCCCAACATAATCGGAATCTGCTTCGATTAATTGCCTGAGGGCTTCAGTTGGAGAAACCAAATCCTATCGAAAGTTTTCACGTAGAACTCAAGGCTTTTAAACGCTTATGGAGGTAAGGGTGATCGAGCAGGGCTTCCCGTAATCTCCCTTTTTCCTTTTTTACTAACCAGTAGTAATAAAATTGCTTAACCTGAGGGAGGAACGGAAGATTTTCAAAAACTTCTTGTTTGGCTCTCAGATCAATTTTGGATAGCGCGCGTTTCATGATGTCAGGCGAGGTCGCCTGTGCACCGTACTGATCAGCTGTATACTCATCCTTACGGGTAAAGTAGTTTTCGATAGCGAGATGAGCAATCCGGTAGAGGAGAGTTAAGGAGAGCAGCTTTAAATAGGAGATATTGTGGGAGATCAGAGACATAAGCAGAAGGAAGTATCCGGCTTTGTGGACCGGCAGCATGGTATAAAGCAGCTCATCCCCCATCCGGTTGACGAGACGCAAGGGAACCCAGGCATCCGTTCCCATCTTCTGATGCCCTAATTCATGGCCGATGATGGCTCGAAGCTCTTCTTCCTCTAAGAAATCTCGCCATTGAGCGGGAAGATAGATTCTTCGGAAAACATAACCCGCATTCATTCGGTTCCACATGAGGACGCGAACTTCCCCTAGCTTAAAGTCTACGCATACTTCTTTCACCAGGCGATGAGCATCCTCGTCTGGACCTAATTCCTTTTGGATGTGTTGGACGACTTGCTGGGATTTAAGTTGATTAAGCTGTTGGTGCTTCACTTGTCGAAGCCACTGAAAAACTGGGTCGGCAAAAATAAGAACATTGTACCATCCTGCATAAGCGAATCCCTGGGCTGCTAATATGACGTCTTCAATAATCAATTTGGCATAGGTCGCTGACAACACATAGCGAAATGGTAGCTGCAGCATCACATGACACCCCCTATGCCTTCATTTTATGATTGCTTATGTAAACAAAGAAGTGTTTTTGAATAAGATGAAAGCAGCACGAAGTGCAAGGAATAGGGGATGGTGTGGTGAATTTCATTTATGTTTTTCGCTACAAAACATTTTTCCGAAAAATGGAGCTTGCTCTTACAGTGGAAGAGCTAAAAAAAGGTCTGCTGGGGAGAACGACAGCAGGGCAGGGAATGTTTTTGATGGGGGCGGATGCAATCCATACCTTCAACATGAAATTCCCCATTGACGTCGTTTATCTGAATGCAACAGGTCTAGTCATCGGACTCGAGGAAAAGCTCGGACCCAATCGGCAAGGACGGCGGATACAAGATGCTCGGCATGTAGCAGAATTTAATCCGGGGACCATTCGCCAGTACCAAATTAAAGTGGGAGAACAATGGTATTGGCAAATAGCTTCAACGAGTAACGAATAGAGAGGAGTTGTCCCTCTCTATTTTTGCATGACAAGTGTGGCTTCATTGCCAAACAGGGTGAGATGGTTTCCTTCGAACAAAGCAACGACATCTTCACCATCCATTGGAAAATCCATTAGAATTTCCATGGTTTCTTCATCGTTAGGGGATTGAAAGGTGAAGCTGCCATCGAGGCCTTGCACGTCATTTTTGGACATGCTACTTCGAAGCAGTATGGCTTCAAACTCGGTTTGGCTTTCATCCGCGTCCAGGTCCTCATCCTCCCATTGAGTATATTTTACTTTTAGCAAGGCTCCAGTCCATTCTGCCTGGAGCTTAGCAGGCAATTCACTCGGTTTTGTCCATTCCATTGCATTCATTCCTCCATTTCCTAGAGTAAATTATACCATGAATTGCTAGAATAAAAGGGATATGAGAAAATAAAGTGTGTTAATGATATCTTAATCAGGGGGATCCGCAATGAATCCTAATCCAAGAGAAACCAAATGGGTGATTTGGACCTTTATCGGTTTTATTCTAGTTAGTGTGGTTTCAATAGCCTTATTTATGTACTTTTATCTTAGTAAGTTGTAAAAACAAAATGTTCTTACCCTAGAAAATGACATACAAATAGTGTAAAGTCTAAAGTAAATTCCCATTTTTGAAATGGAGCAATCGAATGGAATCGACGGGAAGAATACTGGGATTGCTATTGGCTATAGCTTTATCCATTGGTGTGAACGGGTATTTCTATCTACGATTGAATCACTTTGATTTAGGATTGTTTTTTATGTTGCCAATACTCCTGTTTCTCGGTTGGTTTTTAGGGAGACAATATGATCGTGTGCGATACTTATCGGAAAAAGATGTCCTCACGGAGACTTATAATCGAAGGTTTATTCACGAGATGTTTCCCAAGCTGATCGCACTGACCGAGCGGAAGAATGAGACGATGGCGGTAACCCTTATCGATGTCGATAATTTTAAATGCATTAACGATACCTACGGTCACCAGACTGGAGACCTTGTATTGCAAAGGATATCACAGCTGTTAAGCAAACAAGTCAGGTCAAGTGATACGATAGCCCGATGGGGAGGAGACGAATTTCTCGTCATTGCCCCTTTCACGGATCGTACGGGAAGCGCTTCTCTTCTTCAACGCATTAGTGAGAGTATAGGAGAACTCTCTTCTGAACTCAAGGTTCCCATCACGCTGTCAATGGGAACATCGATCTTCCCCCTCGAAGGAAAAGAGCTAACAGACTTGATTGAAGTTGCAGATCAGAGAATGTATAAGCATAAGCAAAAAGGAGTCGAACAAGATGAGTGAAGAAAAAGGCTGGAAAGAAGTTTCACCACAAGAAGTGGAAAAATGGATCAAAGAAAAGAAAGATATACAATTTGTCGATGTTAGAGAAGTAGAGGAATTTGAGGCAGGTCATATCGAAGGGGTTACTTTAATTCCCTTAAGCGAATTCGGAGAAAGAATGAAGGAGATTGATCTTGATAAGGAGACAGTTTTTATCTGCAGGAGCGGAGCGCGAAGCGGAAGGGTTTGTGAATACCTTTCTTCGCTGGGAAACGATAAGACGTACAATATGGTTGGCGGCATGCTAAACTGGACAGGCGACGTGAAGAGAGGATTATAATCTCATGTGGCAGCCTATACTAAGGTCATCGATACCGTAAAGGAGGATATTCCATGGTTATGGGCCCCCAAGATTTTGGAGGGGTGTATCAGACTCTCTGGGATCAGATCCAGGAAGGTGATCTAGAAGGCAGCCGCAGCCTGATCCGGACGCTTAAGGCTTTAGCGCAGTCGGAGACGGAAACGGATCAGCTTGGTGCCAAAGAAGTTCTGACTCAGTTGTCAGAGCAAATGCATGATATGGTGAAAACACAGGATTTAGAACCTTTGCAGTACCTTGAACGACATGAATATGAAGAACTTCTCCATATGCTTGATCCTTATGAAGAATAAAGAGTCCAATAGAAGGACTCTTTGTTTGTCGTTCACCAAATCGTAAAGACTTTCTATCGTTTCTTCTGATACGAGCGTATAAATTATGCTAAAGTAGATTTGTAGAAGAAATCGTGTAGAAAGAGGTAGATATCCATGGCTAATTTGCAGACCAATCAGACAGAGAACAACTACTTCAACGGACTGCCGACAATGGTATTCATTCTATTTGCTGTTGTTACTTCACCGATCCTTTATTTTGTCCTTCAGATGATACTGGGTAACGACGCTTTATTCAGTGTGAATGGAGCAAAGTAACAAATACGAAAAACCTCCCCGAATTGCAGGGAGGTTTTTTCTTTTGATTTTCAAATAAGGGAAGCATGCAGTATTTTTAGGTCTGAAGGCCATGGGATGTCCACTGAGAGGGCTTCCCGGGTGAAAGGGTGTACGAGCTCAATTCGGCCGGCATGGAGAGCTTGCCTGTCAAACCGGCGCGTTTGTCCGCCATAAAGGGAATCGCCTACTATGGGATGGCCAATATGACTCAGATGAACACGTATTTGATGGGTTCGACCCGTTTCTAATTGAAGCTCAAGCAAGGACAAGTCATGCTTAGGAAACGTTTCGATTACCTTATAATGGGTGATGGCATGATCGCCGCGATCTGATACTCGCCGTCTCGTAGGATGATGGCGATCTCGACCGATAGGCTCATGGATTGTCCCTTTTTTTTGCTTCGGTAGACCCTGTACAAAAGCGTGGTAGGTCCGTTTAATTTCACGTGCAGCAAGCATTCGATCAAGGATCGCTCCGCTTAAAGCATGTTTGGCAAAAACGACGCCTCCCGTTGTATCCCGATCTAATCGATGGATATGTCGGACTTTAGTACTTAGTCCATGGACTTGCCAGTGAAAAGCAACTCCATTGGCTAATGTGCCCCCTTGACCCGGCTGGTTAGGATGGGTATCCATGGCAAAGGGCTTATTTACAATCAAGAGATGCTCATCTTCAAAAATCGGTTCAATAGAAAGAAATTCAGGCTCCACTCCATACTCTTCATGACGAAACAGATGCAACTGAAGCTTTTGGCCCTCTTGAAACTCTGTATTCCAGGGCACAGACTCGTTTTGCAGCTTAACCCCTTTGTCCATTCTCCATTGATGAAGCAAGCCTTTAGGAGCTTGCCAAACCTCTTGCAAGAGCTTCTGGATGGTTAGCCCTGTCCATATCGCAGGGATCATGAGCTCCATCCATTCTCCTTTTTTTTGCGTTATCATACCGGTCACCTGCATTCTTTCAGCTTAGTTGTCGTATGTTTATCATATACACAACAAGCTAATCATGCAAAACGGCACCTAAATGAACTATAAACTTTTATAGGTATGCTGAATCAGTTTGATGTCAACGGAGCGCTCAATGGACTCATCGAAGATTAGATCTTCTAGCTTCTTTTTAAGACGAGCCTGTTTTTCTTTATGCTCTACCAGCAATTCATCGAATTTTTCTTTCATCTCGGCTAAGCTGACCTGCTTGTATCGCTTCCCGCCTGCGACTAGAAATTCACTTACTCGAGCATGCCCACGACGAAGCGTTTCGTAATATTCGCCCATGCGCTTCACCACATCTTCTTGGATTAGGTATGCTTCTAAAGCTTCTTTTTCATCTTCCGTTCCAAAAAGCTGGATCCCATCTATAAAAAATTGCTTTTCTTTTTCTTGTTGTTTTAAGTTAGACATCTCTGAAATCCTCCTCTGGTAGGTAGATAGATTTTTAATTTTAGTATATTGTATACCAAAAACAAAGATTAAGCCACCACAAAATAAAAGCCTAAGAGCATGAGCTCTTAGGCCATATTCTTGGTACGCTTGAACCAAACCAAAAGGGGTAAAAAAGAAACGGACATCCAGAGAAATAACAAGTTCTCTAAGGTAGGGCTCATCTTGGTCTGGGTTAATCCGTGGAAAAGCGAAAAAAGCAAAGCTGAACCTAACAGGATACTGTGCAATAAAATGAATTTATCTTTTCTTCCTAATTTGAACGTTAAAAGTAGAGTGGCAAATAAACCGGTAACTAGATAAATAGGATCAATCATCATCTTTTCTCCTTTGCTTCGCATACATAATTGTCCTTAATCATATCTTTGTCTAGAGGAAAAAGAAACCAACTAAGGATAATGTTCAGACAATGGTCAAATCTTTCCAACACTTCTGTGAGTTTGCCAATGATTCATTGACCAATTCCTGCAAAAATTGATACGTAGACGCAGGCTACCATATAACGGGCGTGGATTTACCGAAGGAGATGATCGGCGAATAACCCTAAGCGGGTTACTCGCCGATGTTATTTTCATACCATTCTTGCAGCTCATCGAGGGACAAGAAGCTAAAAATTTCCTCCCCATTCTGACCATTGTCTAGGCCCTCTGCGTGTTCTCGAAGAGTCACTTGCCCGTCTTCCCCTGAAGCAAGGATCACGTAGGGGTGATGGGGATGAATAAACCTCCAATCGTGATCATGATCAAGCCAGTGCTTGCTTATTAGGAATTCACGTACTTGTCTTGAATCCACCTTGATCAACTCCATTCCTGATCTTGTTTTTACCGCATATGAAAAGCTTCCTCCAAAGATGGATACTACACCTCCGAGAGGGCTTCAATATAAGCTTTTCTTATACTTACCTATACTGCGAAAAAAATGACTTGACCTTCATGAAGTTAGATGATATATTTATAAACATCTCTTCATTGCGCTCGTAGCTCAGCTGGATAGAGCGGTGGTTTCCGGTACCACGTCTGCCGGGGGTTCGAATCCCTCCGAGCGCGCCATCAGAGTATTCCAATATCCAATCAATGTGGCGGTGTAGCTCAGCTGGCTAGAGCGTACGGTTCATACCCGTAAGGTCGGGGGTTCGATTCCCTCCGCCGCTACCATCGTACATATCATTCAGGCCCTCTCGGTATAGAGAGGGCCTTTTGTTTGCCGATAAATGTGTCTTTTCTCTATAACCTCTCAGCAGCACGAGCATATGCTATACCATTACTAGATTCATAGGGAGTGGTCAATGGTGGATGCTCGCACATTGCTTGCGTTTTTTAATAATATCCAGAGTCTTGGTGCAAAGATAGATGATAAAAAGTTAAGAAAGCTGATCAAGAAGGCAGGTAAGGAAGTAGGAAAGAAGCTAACGGACGACGAACTGGATCGAGCCGTTCATGAAACTCGAAAAGTACTCAAGGGTGGATCACCCATGAAGATCATTTCTAAGATGATGGAATACGGGGTGACTGAGAAGCACTTAAGAGACATTAAGAAAAAGTTTGAAAAAGAAATGGATTAAGTGGGGGGAGGAAATAGGCATCTGTGGAATTTAGTGCCTTATAGGCGTCCGCTTATACAACTAAAGGATCTCAGCCATAAAGTATTATTAGATTATAAACAAAAGGAGGAATCATGATGAGTGCAGTAGTTGGTGGATACGGAACAGGGATTGGGTTCATTTTGGTATTGTTCATTCTGTTGGTGATTGTTGCACAACCTGGGTTCATCTACTAAGTGAATGAAGGTCCCGCGGGAGCGGGACCTTTTATTTTTTATTCCAGGTCATTAGCCCATACATAGACATAGGCAAACGCATAGGATACAAAGAGATGTTGATGGGGGGATCTGTGTGAGCACAAGTGCAAAAGGGGCAAAATACGCCAGCACGATAGAAGGATTAGGATTAATCTTGGTGTTATTTATTTTATTTGTGGTCCTCATGAAAGGAGGAAGGATTCGTTACTGGTAAAGTGCATAAATCCATCCAATCCTGGTCATGATAATGGGCAAGGATGGCCCGTAGCCAAGTGGTAAGGCAACGGACTTTGACTCCGTCATGCCCTGGTTCGAATCCAGGCGGGCCAGCCACCCCCTCCATAATTTTTCACTTCTTCTTCTTTTTGATAATTAAATCCTTAGCCAATTGATCCGCTAAATTGTTGAAGGGATTTTCTCGATGTCCTTTCACTTTTATAAAGTGGATATCTATATGTTTTTGCATGTCTTGTATGCTGCGCTGATACTCACGGTAAATCGGTGTATGAATATGAACTTGTCCATAGGCGGCCAAGCCTAAAGTAGATAAGTCATGAAAGATCATGATTTTTTTATACTGATGTTTGATTCCATACATAATGGATGCTTCCACCGCATGGATCTCAGCCTGCAAGGACATACATTTTTGAGGGTAGATTTTTTTTATTCCAGATAGCTGCTCTAGGACCTGATTATGTTGAACGAACACAACACCATAGGCTGCATAATCTCTGTAAGCTGACCCATCGGTATAGGCAACAAGGATGTCCGGTTCTTTAGAATATTTTTCGGTGTATTCTAACTCTTCGGTAAGGGAAAGCTCTTCGGAGGACACTTTATCTTTATAGAACTTCTTGTTTTTCTCCCGAATGAGCCAGTCATAGTCAATGTTACATACGGAGTCCCTTAGATAGCGCTCAGCTTCCTCTAACGTAACAAACCGAACCCACTCGCCTCTCGAGAAATCCCTAATCTGTTCTAGTGCCTGTTTCTGTCTCCGGTAAATGCCAGGTTCTCGCCCGACCTTCACTGCATAAAATAATTTGCCCATCGTTAACCTCACTAACGGAAGTATAGTGCCCTTCATATTATACCATTCTCATGACCTATCTTAATCCTAAAGTTTTTTCCTAAGGGAGGAGATGCCCGCAACCACTTGGTGCTTGACTCCTTCTCCTTACTTAGTCAATACTAAGTATGACAACGATAAAAAGAGGAGATCATCATGATTGGATTAATCGGTGCCGTGGCACTCGGGGCAGGAGTTTTGCATGTGATAAAAAAGTATGTCCTGCGGGTCAAGGATCCAACTTTAGAAGAGGTTTGGGGAGAGCTTGACCAGCAAGAGTGGTATCAGGAATTCGTTCAAGATGATCGGATGGCTCGTGCCATTGTCTTCCAGAAAGAACAGGGCCTACTTACCGACTGGTATTATGTCAAAAAGATCATCAAGGATAAGGGAGCTAGAGATGGTTTTATCGAGTTTGTAAGGAAGAACGCTTAAAGCACTCCGCTTCATGATCATCAACCATGCCTGCGGCTTGCATGAAGGCATAGCAGGTAGTAGCACCTACAAATTTGAATCCTTTCTTCTTTAAGGCTTTGCTCATGGCGGCTGCTGGTTCATCCACTCCATTGAAGGACCAAAGAAACTCCGAAAAGTCCTCACCCTCATCATGCATTTGAAGATAAGCCTTGGCATTGGCAATGAAGGCTTCAATTTTCCCTCGATGCCTAATGATGCCGTCATTTTCAAGAAGCTCGGTGATTATTGTTTCATCAAAATCAGCCATCTGCCAAGGATCGAAACCACGAAAAGCAACACGGTAGTTTTCTCGCTTTTTAAGTACGGTAATCCAGGAGAGTCCCGCTTGAGCCCCCTCCAAACATAGCATCTCAAAAAGCTTCCGGTTGTCATGAACCGGAATTCCCCATTCTTGGTCATGATATTGCTGATAGAGTGGATCCGAGGTGACCCAGCTGCATCGTTTTGGTTCCATGATATCACCCTTTCTGTTATTCCTTCTATTTTATAGGAAAAAGTAAGGAAGGTAACGGATTTCGTTTAGAGTCGCAAGCAAGGGCATTCACACCTGATTTTAACATCAAACTTCGCAGTTAAAATCACAAAAACAGAACCCCTCCCAACTGGTATGTTGGTCGAATTCCAATAGTGTAATAATATCCAAGCTAAACATACCCCCTACAGGGTATATTTAAAGACAAAATCAGCAAAAGTCCACTGATAACAAACAACAAAAATGGAAGCAAGAATAAATAGACGGCAATTTTCCACCTACTGATGAAAATAGAGTAGGATTTGATTTTGTAGGTGGAAAAAATCCATCTATTTGCTCTGGAAGCCAAATTTACAAGCTGTATTCAAGATTTAGTTGTCGATTCTCCACTTATTTTTCTCTTTTTCCACTAATTTTTTCAGATAAATGGATTTTTACCACTTATATTTACAACCCTACTCGAGGCCCTCTGTTTCTTTGGGAATTACCATATGAAATACAAGCAATGGAAGACGGATGTACATCGTAGTTTTAGCCGTTTCTCCCTCAGAGGCCTTTGCTTTGCCGATAATCTCCTCAAGTGGGATACACACACCAAAAAGAGAAAGAGGGTATTCCCATGGTGTCGGTTTTACCGACTTTTGGGACACCCTCTGACTTTGTTTTAGCATTTGACCTCAGCGCCTTTTCTAGAATACCAGTACCAGCAAACCACAAGGCTGGACACGTAGTACCCAATAAAGAGATAAAGAGCAAGGTTTGCAGAACCTGTTGTTTCAATAGACCACCCAAAGATTTTAGGAATAAAGAAAGCTCCATAGGCACCAAATGCTGCGGTAAAGCCTAGTACAGGACCGGCTTGCTTTCCATCGAAGATGAAAGGAACCATACGGAAGGTGGAGCCGTTGGCGACACCCGTTCCAGCGAATAAGATAAGGAACATGATGAGGAAGCCCATGAAGTTATGCATGTTTAAGAAGTAAACGACGCCACCGGTAGCCAAGATCATGACAATTATTGTCCAATGTGTAACCATTGCTCCACTATTCACTTTATCCGAGATCCATCCACCGAGCGGGCGCAGGGTGGCTCCCACAAACGGTCCAAGAAAAGCGAGCTGAACAGCGTTAATCTCAGGGAACTCCGAACGAATCAAAAGCGGGAATGCAGCGGAATATCCGATAAAAGAGCCAAAGCACATTACATACAGCCAGGTCATAATCCACATATGCTTATGCTTGAGGACGACAATCTGTTCTTTAAAGCTTTGCTTGGCATTCGGTAAGTTATCCATACCGAATGCAGCTAGTAAGATGGCCGCTACGATAGGAACCACCCAAATAAAGGCTGCATTTTGAATGAAAACTTCAGACCCGTTTGCCAATACCTGCGGACCGCCGGTCATCATCCCGATAAATCCAATCCCAATAGCGATAGGGGTTACGAATTGAACCACACTGACGCCAAGGTTTCCGATTCCTACGTTAATGCCATTAGCGGTTCCTTTGGCGTGTTTAGGGAAAAAAGCGTTGATATTAGCGGTAGAGGAAGAGAGATTACCTCCGCCAAGTCCACACAGCGCTGCGAGTATCACAAGTACGTAATAAGGAGTTTCTGGGTTTTGAACTGCGAATCCAATTCCGATCGTAGGGATCAAAAGGACAGTGGTACTGATGACGGTCCAGTTCTTTCCCCCGATTAAGCCAGGCATGAACGTGTAAACTAGGCGCAGCGTAGCCCCAGTCAAACCAGGCAGCGCAGCCAGGGTAAATAGCTCGTTTTTAGAAAGATTAAATCCTACATCATTTAAACGAACGGCGACAACAGACCAGATCTGCCATACGATGAAGGCTAATATGAGTGCAAATACAGAGATTAATAGATTTTTCCTAGCAATTTTTTTTCCTGTGGCTTCCCAAAACTGAGGAACCTCTGGAGTCCATTCAGCGATCTTGCTCATGGTACTTCCTCCTAATTAATCAATATCATCGATGTAAGTCCATTTTAGCAAGGAGAAGTTGCAGTGTAAGTGTAAAAAGTCACAAGAGAATGGAATTGGGGACACGTCTTCCTGATTCTATGAATATAGTAATTAGTAACGAGGTGATAATAAAAATGAGTAGAAGAATAAAAACAAAGAAGGTGAGATACCACTATCCCCATAGGAACTTTAATGACTTCCGACCGGGAGATATACTTGTTGCAAGTGACAATAACTCGGCTCTTCCGCCGGGATTAATGGGACATGCGGCTATTGTTATCAATGAAACCACCATCATTGAATCCGTCATGTTTAAACCCTATATCCGAACCTATCCGATTGCATCCTTTTTGAGGGAACATCCGCTTCATGCTCATTTTCGGCCGAGAAGTGAAAAGGTAGGGATGAAGGCGAAGGAAATAGCGGAGCGTTATTTGCAGGATTATAATCGGAATGCGCGCACGGGGAATCACAAACCCTCATTCTCCTTTGCTCCCAATATTCCTCTCGATGATCCTTGGAAGTCCGTCTACTGTTCAAAGCTTGTATGGCTCTGCTATAAATATGGTCCGAAAATTAAAATGAAGAATGATCACTTTCTGTTTACCCCGCAAGATCTCGACCAGGTACTATCCAAGGATAAGCGGTTTGAGCTCCTTTATAAGCATCCTAACTTCATCTTCTATATCGATACCTAATAAGAAATAGCGGGGTCTTAATTAAGACGCCCGCTATTAGCTAATCTGCTGGTGCCGCTTCCACTGCAATTTCATAAGCGCTTAGAATAGCATCCTTTTCTTCTTCATCCGTAATTCCTACAAGATAACGATCTTCATCGTCGCCTTCTACACGCATAAGAATGGTCTCCTCTTCGGAAGACAATAGCGCATAAGATTGATCCTCCATGTCAAAAAGAGCTTCAACAGCGTATTGTCTTTCGTGTCCCTCTTGGTCTTCGATGGTAATGTAGTCACGGAAGTCTGCATCTGACATTTATTTTCACCTCTTTCTCCTTTTCTTCCAATAATGTGTCCTGGATAAACACCAGGCATTCGAGTAATATCATTCTTAATAGTGAACGGATTGTTCTGTTTATGTTACAATAAGAATTAGGAAAAGGGAGGTGAAGGATGCACGCACATATTCAAAAATGGATTGAAGCCAAACAAAAAGTCCCCAGTCACATTTATCGAAATGCTTGGAGGGAAATCTTCCCATCCTTTCTGCACTATCAGAATGTGGTGTTCCTCTGTATTGGCACAAACCGATGCACAGGAGACGCTTACGCTCCATTAGTTGGCACCTATCTCAAAGATAGGGGGTACAAAAATATTTTTGGAACCATCGATCAGCCGGTGCATCATCTTAACCTGCAAGAAACGGTAGAGCAAATCCCCTCCGACAAAACCATAATTGCCCTTGATGCTGCCTTAGGACGGATCCATCACGTGGGCTATTTATTCTTGGAAGAAGGTCCGATTAGCCCAGGAAGCGGAGTCGGAAAAAACATTCCTCCTGTAGGGAATTACCATATCAAGGGTATTGTAAACATTAACGCAGGGATGCAAAATCAGCTGCTGCTGATGTCCACCCAATTGGATCTCGTGATGGACATGGCGAAGCAAACGGCCTTTCTCCTTGGTTGGCTGTTTCCGAAGCGAATATATTCTACTCCCACTTAAATCACCTCGATAGAGGTGATTTTTTTGTTGGTTTATATTGGAATGCATGTTATACTTTTCATATTGTTAACCAATTAGAAAATTTTAGTTTACATATAGGAGGGGACCATGAAGACTGCTGTAACCAGCCAAGGGCTAACCTATGAAGAGCTAGCACAAAAAAACAAACAATATCTCTGGCATCCATTTACCCAGATGAAAGATTACCTAGAGGATGAACCCGTTATTATTGCGAGTGGAAATGGCAGAAAGTTAACCGATGTAAGAGGCAAGGAATATTGGGATGGCGTTTCTTCCATCTGGTTGAATGTCCATGGTCACCGCGTTCCAGAACTTGATCAAGCTATAAGAGACCAACTGGACCAGATTGCGCATTCCACGCTTCTAGGGATGGCTAATGTGCCTGCCATTCTATTGGCCGAGAAGCTAATCGGCCTAATGCCGCCGGGGCTTACGAAAGTGTTCTACTCCGATTCGGGAGCGACCTCGGTTGAGATAGCTATCAAAATGGCTTTCCAGTATTGGCAGCACAAGGGACAGCCGCAGAAAGCCCGCTTCATTACCATGAAAGAGGCTTACCACGGTGACACGATCGGTGCCGTATCCGTAGGTGCTATTGATATTTATCACAAGGCTTACTCTAGTCTTCTTTTTGAATCTTATAAGGTTCCTTACCCTCATCGCTATCGATCTCCCATCGGTGGAAATGATCGGGAACAGACGCAGTATTTCCTTGCACAGCTAGAAGAAACTCTTGAGGCTTATCATAAGGAAGTGGCTGCGCTTATCGTGGAGCCCATGGTGCAAGGGGCAAGCGGGATTGTGGTTATGCCAGAGGGGTATCTCAAAGGGGTACGAGATCTTTGCACCAAATACGATGTGCTGCTGATTGCCGATGAAGTGGCAACAGGCTTCGGGCGTACGGGGCAATGGTTTGCTTGTAACCATGAAGACGTAACCCCCGATATCCTCACTGCTGGTAAGGGGTTAACAGGGGGTTATCTACCCGTTGCTATTACGGTAGCAACAGAGGAAATCTACCAAGCGTTTCTGGGAGATTACGTAGAGATGAAAACCTTCTTTCATGGACATAGCTACACCGGAAACCAGCTTGGTTGTGCGGTAGCGATTGCGAATCTAGAGCTAATGGAGAGAGAAAACCTAGTTTCCCAAGTAGAAGAAAAGTCCCGTTGGTTAGCTGGTCAGCTAGAAATATTCCAATCCCTTAGCCATGTGGGGGATATCCGACAGAAAGGATTCATGATTGGTCTCGAGCTCGTCCTGGATCCAGAGACGAAGGAGCCTTATCGATGGGAAGAGCGTATGGGTGTTCAAGTATGCAGGCGCGCACGCGAATTAGGGATGCTGATTCGTCCTCTGGGGAATGTGGTGGTCTTCATGCCTCCTCTTGCCTCTACCAGGGATGAGTTGGAAGCGATGCTTGGTATCCTCTATCAATCCATTGAAGAGGTAACCGGAGAATGATCTGGAAGCAAAAGCTAGAACTAATGAAAGAGAAGGGTCTGTATCGGCAACTGCGAACCGTGGAATCCTTTCACGAAGGTGGGTTGGCTTTAGTTAATGGACAAAAGATGCGGATGTTTGCCTCCAATAACTATCTTGGATTGGCTCATGATCAACGGCTTATACAAGCCTCGATAGAAGCGACTGAGCGCTTAGGCACGGGGTCTACTGGTTCTAGATTAACCACAGGCAATACTTCTCTCCATGAGCAGCTTGAAGCAGAGCTGGCAGCGTTCAAGAAAACGGAAGCGGCTCTTGTGTTTAATACAGGGTATATGGCGAATGTAGCGGCTTTGACCACCCTAGTAGATAAAGAAGATGTAATCTTGTCCGATGCCATGAATCACGCGAGCATTATTGATGGCTGCCGACTCTCTCGTGCCAAAACACTAGTATACCAGCATCGGAATTTAGAAGATTTAGAAGCTAAGCTTCGTGAGAGCGCCTCTTTCCAGAGACGGCTGATTGTCACGGATGGCGTATTTTCGATGGATGGTGTTATCGCACCCTTGCCTGGCATTGTGGAGCTGGCTAAACGGTACGATGCACAAGTGATGGTTGATGATGCCCATGCAGTCGGAGTGTTAGGGAAAAACGGCCGCGGGACAGCAGAGCATTTTGGCTTGAAGGGACAGATTGACATTCAAATGGGCACCCTTTCCAAAGCGGTGGGAGCGGAGGGGGGCTATATTGCTGGCAGCTTTACATTGATTGACTACTTGCTTAACCATGCCAGACCTTTTATTTTTTCTACTTCGCTGCCTCCAGGGGTCATCGCTAGTGCAAGAGCCGCTCTAAGCGTTATTCCGGATGCTGAGGAACGTAGATCGCACCTCAGGAAGATGACTCGGCTCTTATATCAAGAGTTAACCCAGATGGGCTATGAGGTATGGGGTGGGGAAACTCCGATATTGGCTGTGGTATGTGGGGAAGTAGATGAGGCGATGAGATGCTCGCAGGCCCTGCAAGCTCAAGGAATCTTCGCGCCGGCCATTCGCCCGCCCACCGTTCCTTCCGGCACCTCACGAATCCGTTTGACTGTCATGGCTGCACACCAAGAGGAGGATATTGCGGAGGTTATTCAGGCTTTCAGAAAGCTAAAAGAGGGGGAGGTACACTCCATATGAAAGGCTTCTTTATCACGGCAACAGATACAGGAGTAGGCAAGACCATGGTTACGGGTGGTATGGCGGGTGCCTTACGAAGGATGGGATGTAATGTAGGAGTTTACAAACCGGTGCAAAGCGGTCATCTTGCCGATCATCCGGATGGGGATGCTGCCAGACTAAAGAATCTCTCCGGCGTCGATGATCCTGTGGAAGAGATTTGCCCCTATGCACTAGAAGAGCCCCTGGCCCCCTTACTTGCTTTAAGAAGAGCAGGGAAACGGGTAACGTTAGATGATCTTGAGCGAGGGTACCTTCAATTGCAAAGCAAGCATGATTTTCTTTTGGTAGAGGGAGCTGGCGGGATTGCTGTCCCTTATGTAGAAGATGGGATGGTCGTGGATGCGGCACGAAGATTTGCTCTTCCCATCCTCATCGTAGCCAGACCGAATCTGGGAACCATTAATCATACCTTGCTGACGATCGAGTATGTGCGGAGTTATGGGCTTGAGGTGGCAGGTGTTGTGATCTCTGGACTTCAAGTACGAGAAGCAGGTGTAGTCGAAGAGACCAACCCAAGCTTCATAGAGTCCTATAGCGGTGTCCCGATCTTAGGAGTCATCCCATGGGTGGAAGATTGGAAATCCTCGCAACATGTGGTTCGTGCAATGGTAGAGACGATGAAATGGGATCTGCTGAAAAAACATATTGATATTTAAGGGAGAGGGATCATGATGGAATTGGTTGTAAAGAAAAGCTGGAAAGCCTTAGCGGAGGAAGTGATTCAAGGTCACGCGCTTACGGCCGAAGAGGCCCTATCCATTGTACAAGCGCCAGACTGTGAGCTTCTAGAGATTCTTAATGGCTCCTATTTAATACGTCATCATTATTATGGAAACAAGGTCAAGCTGAACATGATCATTAATACCAAGTCAGGATTATGTCCCGAGGATTGCGGCTATTGCTCTCAATCCATTGTTTCGGAGGCCCCTATCGAAAAGTATGCGTGGCTGACCAAAGAAAAGATTGTAGAAGGAGCGCAGGAATCCATCCGCCGAAAAGCAGGAACTTATTGCATTGTAGCCTCTGGCCGAAGACCTACTGACAAGGAGATTGACCATGTTATTGAAGCAGTTAAAGAAATTCGCTCCACAACGGATCTTAAGATCTGCTGCTGTTTAGGCTTCCTCAATGAAACTCATGCAGGAAAGCTTGCAGAGGCTGGAGTTCATCGTTATAACCATAACTTAAATACCTCCCAAGAAAACTATAAAAATATTACCACGACACATACCTATGAAGACCGTGAAGATACCGTGATGAAAGTCAAAGAATCGGGAATGTCTCCCTGTTCCGGTGCGATTTTCGGAATGGGTGAAAGTGATGCAGAAGCGGTTGAGATTGCCATGTCGCTTCGTCGATTAGATGCAGACTCCATCCCATGCAACTTCTTAAACTCTATAGATGGGACGCCATTGGAGGGACGTCAGGATTTAGACCCTCGCAAATGCTTGAAACTGATTGCTATGATGAGATTTGTTAATCCATCGAAGGAAATTCGCATTGCAGGGGGACGCGAAATCAATCTTCGCTCTTTACAGCCAATGAGTCTGTACGCCGCCAACTCTATTTTTGTGGGGGATTATCTCACGACAGCCGGGCAAGAGCCGAAAGCGGATTGGGGCATAATTGAAGATCTTGGCTTTGAAATTGAAGAGTGTGCGTTATAAATGGATGAAATCTATAGCGTTCGAATGAGGGCCGCTGAGGGAGGGCCCCACGAAAAAGGAGGATTTCATATTTCCGGCGGTGAAACCCTGGTTCTAAAACAGTCACTGGAAGAAGCAGCTAGGCAACTTTTGAAGAAGGCCATTTCTCATAGCCGGGGGGAAGCTGATTATATCCAATTAGTCGTAGAGAAAATAGAGGTGAAGAAGCTTGTACGGCTTACTCCGCTTTCCGTATCCACGGATGTAGTCCAAAGTGTGGAGGAAGGGCGACAACAGGCAGTCATACATCTTCGTTCATTAGGCGTCTCCGAATCAGCGATAAGGAATGGTCTAGAATTGCTACTAAGCTCTACCAATCTGCGTGGAGCCGCTGTTCTAAGCGCATCGACTGGCCAGCGTTTGGACCTTTATAAGGACAGGGGAATACGAGCGACTCGCATGGGATGGGATGAGGATCGCTTCATACAGTGGTCCGCACAGCATCCAGGTTTAGGTACTCCACGCATAGCAGAAGCGATAGCCTTAGCTACGAAGGTTGCTCATGCTCCTTTTATGGTAGCAGAGCTTTGCTGGTCGGATGATCCTGAGTATATTACAGGATATATTGCATCACGTAAAACTGGGTACGTAAGAATTACCCAACTGAAGGAAAAGGGCAGCTTATGTGGAGGGCGCATCTTCTATGTGATGGATCAGGTCGACTTGGCTAGCTTACAAACCTATTTAGAGGAAATTCCAGTATGGATTGGATGAAGGAGCCCTGTATGGGCTCTTTTTGCATATTCAAGGAAAATGTGGATAATGGAATGTGTTATCATGGTAGATAGGTGAAAGGAGTGGAATCGATTGCTAGATTTCATATTAAACATGCCAACCAAAATTCACTTTGGAAAGGGTGAAGTTCAAAAGACGGGGGATATCGTCAAAGGCTATGCGAAGAAGGTGCTTGTGGTAACGGGGCGCAGCTCGGCCCAAAAGACAGGAACGTTAGAGAAAGTCTTGACATCATTAAAGAAGGCAGATGTGGATGCCCTTGTCTTTGACCGGATTGAACCAAACCCGCGCGCGACTACAATCGATGAAGCGGCTAGGCTGGCTAGAGAAGAACAATGTGAGCTGATTATAGGCCTTGGCGGAGGCTCAGCGATGGATGCAGCAAAAGCAATCGCAACCGTTGCTCTATCTAAGAGGCCAATTCATGAATATATTCGCGGAAACCATACTGGATTATGGAAGTCTTTGTTGCCAATTCAGGAAGCTCTTCCGATTATCGCTATTCCTACTCTTGCAGCAACGGGTTCAGAAGCCAATTCCGGAGCCGTAATCACCAATTGGGAGACGAAGGAAAAATCGAGCATCTCAGGGCCAGGCCTTTTCCCTAAGGCGGCTATTCTAGATCCTGAGCTGACTTTCTCCGTTCCGGCCAACTATACGGCTGACGGAGCTGTAGACATCTTTACGCATTTGTATGAAGGGTATCTTACTGGAGATGAAGAGGCGCATGTTCAAGACGAAATTACAGAGGGGTTAATGAGAACGGTTATCAAATATGCTCGCCAAGCCATTGATTCTCCTCAGGATTATGAGGCTCGTGCACAATTGCTCTGGACCAGTACACTAGCCCTTATAGGCGTAGCGGGTGCAGGCCGTGGGGGTCCTTTCCCCGTTCATCAGATTGAACATACGATATCTGCTCATTTTGATATTTCTCATGGGCGAGGGTTAGCCATTTTGACGCCTGCGTATTTCAAGCATATTGTTAAGCCAGACCGGCCGCAGCGACTTGCTCGATTAGGCCGACAGGTGTTTGGTCTGACTCACAAGAACCTTGATGAAGCTGCTGAAGCGGCTATTGCCGCTGTTGAGGATTGGATGAAGTCGATTGGAGCTTATGATACGCTTCAGAAT
Source organism: Ammoniphilus sp. YIM 78166 (assembly GCF_004522215.1). GTDB lineage: Bacteria > Bacillota > Bacilli > Aneurinibacillales > RAOX-1 > YIM-78166. The sequence continues at coordinate 770,324 of NZ_SDLR01000001.1, forward strand.
GTAGGTATACCTAAGGAATCCTTCCAACAGATGGCGGAAGACACAGTACGAGTAAGTGGAATGGGCCAAGGGTTTGTTGCAGCCACACGCCCGTTGCAGGCTAATGATATTGTAAAGATCTTGAATGCCGCTTATACTGGAGAGTAATGATGAAAAGTGTCCCAAGAGCCATACCGGGACACTTTTTCTATTTTTTGCATGAAACTTAGTTATAAATAGTATTTTTTGGTATAATGAATTGTACAATACTTTCAGTGAGTATAAATTCGCCTAATCTTGCTAAAATGAAAGGATACGGCGTCCTTTCTTCTTATTGATCCTCCCCCGCAGTGCCCTCATCGTCTTTTGAACTTCGAATGGGAACGTGAAGCAACTTATAAGGAGATGATGAAACTTGTCTAATTATAAACTTGTCCTTCGTGTACAGGGTGAGCCTTATCATATTTTCTCTCATTATTTAGAGGAAGAACAGTTTGTATACAGCGATTTTATGGTGACCAAAGAAACTACCCCGTTTTTTCTGTACCAGCTTGGGGTGACAAAAATGGCCTTGCAGATCTACAACTATCGCAAGACATTCAATCCTTCGGAATGGCTCTTTGAACGCGGAGTCCATATCGTTCGGGAAATGATTGAACAAGGAGAATCTCGCCCTTCTGGCATCATCACAAGCTGGGAGATGAGCCAGCAGCAATATGACTGGAGAAAGTTAGAAAACATTGATCTTACAAAGTCCTATACACAATAGATGAGGTGATCTTGTTGTCAGAGTCCGTTATCTCAATTTTTGCCCTAGGTGGTTTGGGGGAGATTGGGAAAAATATGTATGTCATTCAGTACGGGGATGAAATTGTCGTCGTTGACAGCGGCGGTAAGTTCCCAGATGAGGAGTTGCCGGGAGTCGATCTTGTGATTCCTGATATCTCTTATCTTGAAGACAACCAAGAAAAGATTAAAGGCATTTTCCTTACTCACGGTCATGAAGACCATATCGGGGCCCTGCCCTATGTGCTTAAAAAGCTAAAAGTCCCAGTTTACGGAGCCCCTCTTACGATTGGCTTAGTAGAGGCTAAATTGAAGGAGCATCATCTGCTGCGCGATAGTGTCCTGCATGTGATCAACCCAAACGATACCCTCGAATTTGGACTTATCAAGCTAAGCTTTTTCACAACTAATCATACGATCCCAGACTCTCTAGGGATAGCCGTACATACACCGGAAGGAGCCATCGTTCATACTGGTGATTTTAAATTTGACTTAACCCCAATGGGTAATCCGTCAGATTTTAGGAAAATGGCACAGCTCGGAGAAAGTGGACGCGTATTAGCCTTATTGTCCGATAGTACGAATAGTCAAAGGGAAGGCGGAACACCTTCCGAAAGAATCGTCGGCGAATCCATTAATCATATATTCCATCATGCACAGGGGCGGATTCTTTTCTCCACCTTCGCTTCGAATGTATATCGACTGCAACAAGTTGTCCAAGCAGCCATCTCTTATGGAAGGAAGATTGCCCTTATCGGGCGCAGCATGGAGAAGGTGTTTGAGATTGCACAACGTCTAGGCTATATTAGGGCACCAAAAGAAATATTAATTGAAACCAAGCAGATTGATAACTATAAGCCTGAACAAGTCGTCGTTCTCTGTACGGGAAGTCAAGGAGAACCGATGGCCGCGCTTACTCGTATTGCTCAAGGCTCTCATCGGCAAATCAAGATTATCCCTGGGGATACCGTTGTGTTTTCCTCTTCCCCCATCCCCGGAAATGATGTTGCGATCAATCGAACCATTAACCTACTTTTCCGCGCGGGGGCAGATGTAATCTACGGAAATCAGTTAGAGATCCACGCCTCCGGTCACGGCAGTCAAGAAGACTTGAAGATGATGCTCAACCTCATGAAGCCGAAGTATTTTATTCCGATCCATGGGGAGTACCGGATGCTGGTTCAGCACGGGAAGCTGGCACAAGAAATTGGGATCCCATCGGAAAATACATTTATTATGGAGATTGGTGATGTCTTCCGCTATACGAAGTCCTACGCTGCAGCTACCGTTGCTGTAGAGCGGAAAGCGGTGAGTGCAGGAGTGGTGTTGGTTGATGGAAGTGGAGTCGGTGACGTAGGGAATATTGTACTGCGCGATCGTAAGCGATTCTCTCAAGACGGTGTAATGATCGTGGTTCTAACCGTGGATATGCAAAATAAGAAGTTGATGTCTGGTCCCGATTTAGTCACCCGTGGATTCGTCTACGTTCGAGAGTCAGAGGACATGCTGAGGGAAGCGTCGCAGCTAACGAGAGGAACCATCTTGCGGTTGTTGGATAAAGGCGTAACGTCGTGGTCAGAATGGAAGGGGCAAATTTCCAATACACTGTCTCCCTACTTCTTATCCAAGACCAATCGCAGTCCCATGATTATTCCCATTATCATGGAGCCTAAAGATGAGGCTCAACCTCTAGAAGAAGAGAGGGTTCCTAAAGCTTAAAGCCCCACTTTCTAAAAGGCTGTTCCCTAAGCATCGGTTTTTGCCGACCTTTAGAGACAGCCTTTTCTTCATCATCGGATTCGCTGTTTCCATTTGACAAAGAATGAAGGAGGAAGAGGAAAAATGAATCAACCAAAGGTTGTGGTTACCAGAAGAATACCGCTGCAAGCAATGGAATTGATAAGGCCGCATGCAACCATATTCCTATGGGACAAGGAGGAAGAGCCGATTCCACAAAACGTATTGCTTCAGGAAGCAAGAGATGCCGTGGCCATCTATACCAATGTAGCGGATAAAATTGACCGGGAGATAATCGAGGCTGCCCCTCAATTAAAGGTAGTCAGTACCATGGCTGTCGGATACGACAACATTGATATTGCGGCCGCTACAGCAAGAGGGATAGCAGTAGGCCATACACCAGGCGTTTTAACGGAAACCACGGCAGACCTTACTTTCGCTTTACTCATGGCAACGGCGCGCCGAGTCGCAGAAGGTCATGACTTTGTCAAAGCAGGCAAATGGGCCAGCTGGGCACCCATGCTTTTAACGGGTCAGGATATTTATGGAGCCACAATCGGAATTATTGGTCTAGGCAGAATTGGAGAAGCGGTTGCCAGGAGAGCGGCCGGATTTGGCATGAACATTCTTTATTACAATCGTAATCCACGCCCGGAAGTAGAAGCTGAGCTAGGGGCAAGATATGTTGAGTTAGAAGCTCTTCTCCGGCAATCCGACTATGTGGTGCTGCTTGCGCCGGGCGGCGGAGGAACCTATCGGTTAATGGGGGCAAGAGAGTTTGGTTTAATGAAGCCGAATGCCATCTTTATCAATACATCAAGAGGAACGAATGTGGATGAAACCGCTCTGTACGATGCGTTAAAGAATGGATCCATTTGGGCTGCGGGATTGGATGTATTTGATGTAGAGCCGGTGCCACTCCATCATCCGCTGCTTAGTCTGCCGAATGTTACCGTTCTCCCCCACATTGGGAGCGCCAGCATTGCAACAAGGACAAGAATGGCCGTCATGGCTGCACAAAATTTGGTAGCGGGGCTTATGGATGAAGTCCTGCCTCATGTTGTGAATCCGCAAGTCTATGAAAAGTAAAGGTTCATATAATAAGGGTGTGGAGGAGAAGAGTCCATGAGTGAACAGCTTAGATGGTTATTGAAGAAAGTGGCGGAAGGTCAGTTGGATCCCGGCGAAGCCTACGATGAATTAAAGCGATTCGAAGATTTAGGGTTCGTGAAGATTGATCAGCATCGGAAGGAGAGAAAGGGTTTTCCTGAAGTGATCTATGGCGAAAGCAAAACAGCGGTTCAAATCACAAGGATTTTTGAATCGATGATGAATGTATATGAAGTCGTTCTCGCTACTAGGGTTTCACCGGAAAAAGCAGAAGAGATCCTTTGTCGTTTACCTCGCTTGAAGTATTGCAAAGAATCAAAAACCCTTCTACATGCGAGGAAACCGCTTGAGCCGCAATATCAAGGGACAGTTGGGATTCTCTGTGCAGGCACCTCAGATCTTCCGGTAGCGAAGGAAGCCGTCGTTACCGCTCAGGCCATGGGAAACCCTGTGAAGGAATTCTACGACATTGGTGTTGCGGGAATCCATCGCCTATTTCATCATTTAGATGACATTAAAACCTGCCGTGTACTTATCTGTATCGCAGGTATGGAGGCTGCTTTACCCAGCGTGGTAGGAGGATTGTGTCACCAGCCGATTATTGCGGTACCCACTAGTGTGGGATACGGAAGTCATTTTGGAGGCGTCACGGCTTTGCTGTCCATGCTTAATTCCTGCTCTTCTGGCATTACGGTCGTCAATATTGATAACGGATTTGGAGCAGCTTATGCAGCTACTTTAATTAATCGCTTGGGTGAGGGGGTGAGCGTTTGATTCACCAAGAAAAACTAATAAAGTTAAACCAAATCCTTGGGGAGATGGAGAACGTCGTGGTTGCTTTTTCAGGTGGCGTAGATAGTACGTTTCTTTTAAAAGCAGCGCTCGATTGCTTGGGCCCTCAGCATGTACTGGCCGTTACCGCGGATTCAGAGACCTATCCCTCCAGTGAACTGATGGAAGCGAAGCGGATCGCTGAAGAATTGGGGGCCCGACATCAAGTCATCGAAACATCGGAGCTGTCCATCCCAGGATATTCAGAAAATACGAAGAATCGTTGCTATTTTTGTAAAAAGAATCTCTTTGAACATTTAGTTCCAATCATGAAGGAACAAGGATACCAAAATATCGTTTTTGGCTTAATTGCCGATGATTTAAGCGAGCATAGACCTGGAACCCTTGCGGCAAAAGAAATGGGAGTAAGAGGGCCTCTACAGGAAGCCCTCTTATTAAAAGAAGAGATTCGGGAGCTATCAAGAGAACGAGGATTATCTACCTGGAATAAGCCTTCTTTTGCCTGCCTTTCGTCCCGCATTGCCTATGGAGAGCCTATTACGTTAGAGAAGTTGTCCAAAGTTGATCAATCCGAGCAATTTCTAAGAGGGTTGGGTATTCGACAGGTACGTGTCCGAACCCATGGGGATATTGCACGAATTGAAGTGGAGGGGAAGGATATGCCTATTCTCTTGGAACGGTATAAGGAAGTCGCACAGACCATCCAAGGTTATGGCTATACCTATGTCACGCTCGATCTCTTCGGCTATCAGAGTGGCAGCATGAACAAAGTACTTAATAACTAACCCGGCTCGATTTTTAAGAGCCGGGTTTTTTCTTTTTACGGAAGAAAGTTATTCATGATCTGTTCATATAAGAATGTTACTATTAGTCTAGAATGTTAGTAGAAAGAAGAGGTGGAGATGTGAAGAACTATCTGGTAAAAACCATTACAGCCTTATCGGGCTTATCTTTTCTTGTCTTGCTGTTTGGGTTCGGCTGGACGATCCAAAGTCATTTTTTCGGTACGGTAGCCGCAACGGTCACTCAAACAGAAGCGACGACATCCCAAAAGATAACGGATGGAACCACCATTGTTGCTTTAGGGGATTCGCTTACTCGAGGTACAGGGGATTCCAATGGCAAGGGTTATGTTGGCTATCTCGTAGATCTACTGGAAGAGAAAACGGGGGAAAAAGTGGTCCTTCATAACTTTGGCGTGAAAGGCTACCGTTCTGACCAACTATTAGAGCTAGTCAAGCAAGCCGAAATTCAGAGACAGGTAAAAGAAGCGGACTACATTGTGATGACGATCGGGGGAAATGACCTTTTCCGTGGCGGGCGCACGTTAATTGATCTGGATCCGACAAAGATTGATGAGCTTCGAACCGAGTATATGGAGAATTTTAAACTGGTCATGACGGAGCTAAGAGCGGTAAACCCTGAAGCCACGATCTATTATCTTGGCTTGTACAATCCCTTTATTGAGTTAGGAGATTCGGACATCACGACAAAAGCCGTTCGTCAATGGAACTATGAAACCAATGAATGGCTCGATCAAGATCGGCGTACTGTGTTTGTGCCAACCTTTGATTTATTTCAATTAGAGGTGGACGACTTTTTATTCTCTGATAAATTTCACCCTAATACCAGAGGGTACGAGATGATGGCGGAGCGTCTTGCCTCATTGATCATGAAATAGGAGGAGAGAAAGAGATGAGCGAAATCACATTAGCGGTGAGAGGATTACGCAAGGTCATTGGTAAAAAGGAAATTATTAAAGGAATCGACTTCGAGCTGAAGAGAGGAGAAGTGTTTGGGTTCTTAGGTCCGAACGGCGCCGGTAAAACCACCACCATTCGGATGCTGGTCAGTTTAATCAAGCCGACTTCGGGATCCATCGAAATATGCGGGTATGATGTAGAGACCGACTTTATCCAAGCGATGAGTCAATTAGGCTGTATCGTAGAAAACCCGGAATTATACCCTTATTTGACAGGCTGGGAAAATCTTGAGCATTTTGCTAGAATGCTACCTGAGTCCGATATACAGCATATGAATGATGTGGTCAAGCTGGTGCGCTTGCAGGAACGGATTCATGATCCGGTAAAAACCTATTCTTTGGGCATGAGGCAGCGGCTAGGGATTGCGCAAGCCCTTCTCGGAAAGCCGAGGGTACTGATCCTCGACGAACCGACAAATGGTCTCGATCCCGCAGGAATTCGGGAGATGCGTAGTTTTATCCGTTACCTGGCTGAGGAGGAAGGCTTAAGCGTGTTGGTTTCTAGCCACTTGTTAAGTGAAATTCAGCTTATGTGTGATCGGGTGGCGATCATTTCAAGAGGAGAGGTTATTAAGGTGGATACGGTGGATTCCCTTCTTTCCTTGCAAGAACGATTAATTTGGAGAGTCGGCCCGTTGGAAAAGGCCAAAGCGATTCTTGAACAATGGACACCTGTCACGGAAGGAGCCGATGGGACTTTAATTACTTTATATGATGAGGAACAAGCTGCAGGGTGGAATAGAAGCCTCGTGGAGCATGGGATCGCAGTGAAAGAAATGCAAAGGAAGCTCCCTGCTCTAGAGGATCTGTTCCTGGAGTTGACAGGAGGCGAAACGGTTGATTAAGCTGGTTCAAAATGAAATGTTAAAGCTTGTGCGAAAGAAAAAATTGCTCGTTATTGCGCTTATCATAGGAGTGCTCGTTTCACTGTTTACGTATGCCCAGTTTAAGATCGTGGAAAGAACGGTGGAGAGGTTAGGAGAGGTAGATTGGCGAACGACGCTTCAGCAGCAAATCATAGATACGCAAAACCGTCTCACCAGCAGCCGAATTTCTGACGAGTGGCGAAGCCAGCTTCAGCTGCGCATACAACAGCAGCAATACTATCTAGATCAAGATATTAACCCCATGGAACCAGGTGCCCCTACCTTTATGCGTATGTTTGCGGAAAACTCCATTAACTTGTTTATCCCGTTAATGGTCATGGTGGTGGCGGCAGATTTAGTATCCTCTGAACGCAGTGCAGGGACGGTGAAGCTTCTGCTCACTAGACCGGTAAAGCGCTGGAAGATCTTGATGAGCAAGTACATCTCCCTGGTGCTGTCCGTTTCGTTTATCGTAGCAATATTCGGTGTCCTATCGTACCTGATTTCGGGTATCGTCTTTGGCTATGGTGGCTGGAAGGCCCCTGTGATCACTGGATTTACCGTGGAGGGAGGGGAGCTCAATACAGCTGGAGTCCATTTAATTCCGCAATGGCAGTATTTGTTTATGGTGTTTGGCTTGGTCTGGTTCGTCGCCCTGGTGGTAGGGACGCTTACCTTTATGCTATCCGTCCTCATGAGAAGCACGGCTGCGGGAATGGGCGTCATGCTAGCTGCTTTAATTGCCGGTGCCATCCTCAATAACATGGTCGCTTCATGGGAATCGGCGAAGTACTTGTTCATGATCAATTTAAAAATAACAGATTACTTGGCAGGAAATACCCCGCCTATTGAAGGGATGACGCTAGGGTTTTCCTTGGTTGTGTTAGCGGCATGGGGACTGGCCGCCCTGGCTGTCTCGTTTAGCGTGTTTACTAGACAGGATGTGTATTAATTAACCGAGCAAAAAGGCTATCCTCACTCGTCTTCTGACGGTGGGATAGCCTTTTTCACTTTGCTAATGGCAGTGTAAACCGGAACGAAGTCCCTTTACCCAGCTCACTCTCAACCCCAATTGGGCTTTCGTGCTTTTCTAGGATTTGTTTTACAATAGACAGACCGATACCGGTACCGAGCTTTTTGCTTCTGGCTTTATCCACTTTGTAAAAGCGGTCCCAAATAAACTGAATATCTTCTTCTTTAATTCCCATTCCGTAATCCCGGATTTCGAGAGAGGCTCTATCCCCTTTGGTGAGGGTAACATCAATTTGTCCTCCTGGTTTAGAAAAGTTAATGGCATTTTGCAGGAGATTGACTAGGACTTGCTCAATTCGGTCAGGGTCGGCGAAGACCTCAATATCTTCTTCTTCATCCGTGATTAGCCCAATTTCCACCTGGTGATCTGCCATGTAGGGCTCCATTTTGGCAATCACCCTTCTAACCAGTTCCGAAAAATTAAAAGGAATGGACTGGAGTTCATAATGCCCGGACTCCAGTTTCGAAATATCGAGCAGGTCGTTGACGAGTTTAATCAAGCGATTGGTTTCGTTTTTAATAATCGTTAGGTAATGATCCTGGCGTTGCTTCGGGATCGTTCCATCGATGAGAGCTTGGGCAAATCCATGTATGGAGGTTAATGGAGACCGCAGATCATGGGATACATTGGCTACGAAATCCTTTCGCATTTGATCTAGGCTTGCTAATTCTTTTGCCATATAGTTAAGGGACATACCTAATTGTCCGATCTCATCCTTGGATTCAATTTGAACTCGCTGATTAAAATTTCCTTTAGCGAAAGCCAACGCAATTTTACTCATTTCGGTTAGTGATGAAGTTAATCGTTTAGAAATAAAGAATAGAGAAGCAGCGGTTACGAGTATTGTAATGACTAATCCCAAAAGAAAGTTCAGCTTTCTTTGCAAGATCTCTTTTTCAAATCCATAAGAAATCATTACCAGGACTTTTTCCGTTCTTGCATGAGGAATGGGTACAGCAGCAAGAAGGGCGTACTGGTTCATTTCTTTCAATTTGACTTTTTGGATGATCTGCTTGCCTTGGAAAGCGGAATTGTAATATTCATGGTCAAGCGATAAGGATACTGGGGGTTGTCCCGCGTGATAGAGGACTTCTCCGTTTTTCCCTATGAGATAAAATACCTTGTCCTGTCGGGCAATACTCATCTCCAGGGATTCAATAATGACTTCATGCTCCCACCCTTGCTCGTGGGCATGCCGAATATATTCGGCTACCGTCTGCGCTTGCTCTGAGAGCTCGTGGCGGTGGCTTGCTGTGAGCCTATTTTCGATCAACAAGTAGGAAACAAAAGAAAATACGGAAAAAGAAAGAAACAAGATAAGCAGATAGGTTAGAAACAGCTTCATAAAGATACTTTTCTTAAAAATCATTTGGGGACCTCAAATTTATACCCGATTCCGCGAATGGTGCGCAGCGACCATCCTTTGTGATCTTCACCTAATTTTTCCCGGATTCGCTTAATGTGGACATCTACGGTCCGCGCATCACCGACATAGTCGTAGCCCCATATCTGGTCCAGTATCTGCTGGCGGGTAAAAACTTGGTTCGAATGTGAAGCTAAAAAATGGAGTAACTCCATTTCCTTAGGTGCCATAATCACTTCTTTTCCATTGGTCAGGACTTTATTTTCCCGGTTACTCAGAATGAAGGAGGGCAGGACAACGATCTCCTCGCTCATGATATGAGGATTGCTTCGCTTCAGGACAGCTTTGACGCGGGCCATTAACTCTTTTGGATCAAAGGGCTTCACTAAGTAGTCGTCGGTTCCTAGATCAAACCCTTTGATCTTATCGTAGCTCTCGCCTTTACCCGTAAGCATGATAATGGGTGTTTTGTAATCTTTGCGGATTTCCTGACAGATCTCCCAGCCATCGAGCTCTGGGAGCATGATATCTAAAATGACGAGATCGGGGAGAAGCTCGTAGTACCGGTCTAACCCTTTAATTCCGCTGTGCTCGGCATATATCGTATAGCCTTGTTTCTCACCGTATAGGGTTACTAACTCACAAATATGCGGATCGTCATCAATGATTAGGATTTTGATTTCCATTGATCTCATTCCCCCTTAGTGAGAATATACCATGCGAATATGAACGGAGAATGAATAATGTATTCTTCTCGCGATTATGGCGGGGCGTTTCGCGATTTTAGCTGAATGTCTCGAGGTTGTTAAAGAGACTTTCGCGGCACCAGATGCTGAAAAAAAACCGATATCTTATGATATCGGCTCATACAGCTCCCAAGCAAGCTTAATGGATTCCACAATCTCATCAGCTGCAGCGTTGGGATCATGCCCCTCTGGAGTGAATTTGGAGTTGTTAATGGAGTATACCTCCTTGCGCTTAAGAAAAAGCTCCTCAATTTCTTCCAAAGACTTGCTCTTTAGGACGGGGCGGTTCCCAATGATGAGCGGAAGCCGGTCCTTCCAAGACTCCCAGGAAAGATCGAGGAAGAACACGATGCATTTAGAAAGACAAACCTCCCGAACTTCTTCCTGCATGTATGCACCGCCGCCAAGAGAGATAATCTTGAGGCGAGTATTCGTACAGATATTGACGATAAAATCGCGTTCTAGCTGCCTAAAATGTTTCTCTCCGTGTTTTTCAAAGATTTCTGGAATCGTCATGCTATGTGTTTGTTCTATAGCTTGATCTACGTCGATAAAGTCCCGGTATAGTTTCTTGGCCACAAGCTGGCCAATCGTCGTTTTCCCAACACCCATAAAACCAATTAACACAATGTTCCGTTGTCGAATGGGTATTTCGAATGTGTCATTCATGTCTGATCAACCTCACCCTCTACAATACTCTTATCATACCCTATTTTCCTATACACGGTAAAGTTCTAAAGTAGGGAACAAACTCGATATTTTAGACAATTTAAAAAAGTTATTGCTTTGCTTTATAAGTTGGAGTAGTATAAGGATTAGAAGTACAGAGCATCCTGAAAAAATGGGTTGACATCGTTTACATTCTCAGTTATCTTATAACTAGATCGATCTAACAAGACGATCAGGCAAAGGCAACATAACGGATTTAACCTAAAATCACATTACTAGATCGATCTAACAAAAAGAATGAGTTTTGTTGGATTGCTCTAGTAAACAAATACATTACTAGATCGATCTAACGCAACAAACGAACTTGTTAGATTGCTCTAGTAAACAAATATAGTAGAGAGAATTTAAGGTGGTGAACCATGAAGTGTTAGAGCTCCATTTGAAAAGTCCGAATGAATTAGAACTAAGACTAGTTGATAGTCTACCGTTTCCTCAAGGAGACGAAGTGAAGATTAAACTGTTATATGCAGGAATATGTGGCTCAGACCTTGGAGTTTATAGAGGAAAATTGGCTCATGCAACCTATCCATTACGACCTGGGCATGAATTGCTTGGCACTGTGATTGAAGCGGGAGAACAGGCTACATTTCCACTTGGAACAAGAGTGGTTATATTGCCGAATACCTTCTGTGGAGAATGTGAGTACTGCCAAGCGGGAAAGACCAATATCTGTCCAGAGAAAAAATCGATGGGTGTGAACCAGGATGGGGGTTTTTCTGAGGAATTTATCATTTCTTCTAAATTTGTTTTCGCCATCCCGGATGGATTGACAGATAAAAGAGCTGTACTGATCGAACCTTTTGCGGTCGTTGTCCATGCTTTGAAAAATGTCGCGATTAACAAGGGTACCCGAGTTGCGATTGTCGGGAGTGGGAATGAAGGGATGCTAGCAGCTGCGCTTAGTTATCACTTGGGTGCACAAGTGACAGCAATCGATATTAATCCCAACAAACTAGAATTGGTGAGATCCCTTGGAGGCGATATTCGAGCGGTCTATCCACAAGAGGTAGAAGGCGAGAGCTTTGAAGTCGTCATTGAGGCGGCAGGGACTAAGCAATCGGTAGAACAGGCCTTTCATTTAGCTGGACGCGGTGGTGCTGTTGTGCTTATCGGTTTGACGGCTGAGGCTGCGCTTCCAGTCACACAGATTGTTCGCAACGAAGTGACGATCTATGGATCGATTATTTATAACTTCCCAGAAGACTATCAAAAAACAGTAGATTATCTCAGCAACCCAGCGTTCAACATTGAACCTATTATCTCTAGAGTTCTACCGCTCTCCGACTATCAGGAGGCCTATAATACAGCCTTATCTGGGGATTATGGCAAAGTGATTTTTAAATTTTAGGGAGGTACTTTAAATGAAAGATTTGATTTCACATCAGTTAGTTAAGTACTTAGAAGACCGTGGGGTAGAGCATCTATTCGGACTATGTGGACACACCAACATCGCGGTATTGACTGCTCTTGAAAATAGCAAAATCAAATTCATCAACACCCGCCACGAGCAAATTGCTGCTCACATCGCGGATGGATATGCGAGAGCGAAAAAAGAGACGGCTGTGGTCTTGAGCCACTTGGGACCTGGATTGACGAACGCAGCAACAGGGGTTGCCAATGCAGCGCTAGATTCCATTCCGATGGTTGTAATTGCTGGAGACGTACCCAGTCACTATTACGGAAAGCATCCACACCAAGAAATCAACCTGCATCAAGATGCAGCCCAATATGAAATCTATCGTCCCTTCGTAAAACGCGCTTGGCGTGTGGATCGTCCGGATTTATTCCCACAAATTTTGGAGAAAGCGTTCCAATTAGCGGAAAGTGGAAGACCAGGTCCCGTTCTTGTCTCTGTGCCGATGGATATCTTCTCCATGGAAGTGGAAGTGGAGTTGTTCGACCGTGTGAAGCAGCACACTCGTAAGCTTCACAAGCCTTCCATCGATGACTTGACGGCTACGAAGATCGTAGAAAAGCTGATCCAAGCCAAGGATCCAGTCATCTATGCAGGCGGAGGTGTAATGCTAGCGGATGCCGCTCAAGAGCTAAAAGAGCTTGCGGATCACTTGAGTCTGCCTGTCGCTTACAGTCTCATGGGTAAGGGCGCAATTGCCGACGATCATCCTTTCGCTTTAGGGATGACAGGCTTCTGGGGAACGAAGTTCATTAACGATACGACCCGTAACGCAGATGTATTGTTAGCTATTGGCACGCGATTTGCGGAAGCAGATGCAAGTTCTTGGGAAGACGAATACACCTTCGACATTCCAAAAACGAAGCTGATTCATATCGATATTGACCCGAACGAAATCGGAAGAAACTACCCAGCAGAAATTGGCGTTGTAGCGGATTTGAAACAAGCTTTAATCGTGATCAACCGCGTAGCGAAGCAGTTGCTGCCAAACGGAAGACAGAATGAAGTGTTGAAGCAAAAAATCGCGGCGAACCGCGCCGAGTTCCAGGCCAGCAACCAAGAACACGTAAACTCTAATGCCTTCCCCATGACACCACAACGCATCTTGCGTGATGTGCGTGACGTATTGCCACGAGACGCCTTCATCACCACGGATGTAGGCTGGAACAAAAACGGGGTGGGACAGCAGTTCCCTGTCTATGAGCCAGGTACGGTATTAACGCCAGGCGGTCTTGCGACCATGGGCTTTGGGGCACCAGCAGCCTTGGGGGCGAAGATAGCGCAGCCGAATCGCGTGGTCATCTCCCTTGTAGGAGACGGCGGCTTCGGCCAAAACCCAGCAGTACTCGCAACAGCAGCAGAAGAAAATATTCCAGTAATTTGGGTTATCATGAACAACTATGCTTTCGGAACCATTGCTGGGTTACAAAAAGCTCACTACGGAACGACCGTAGGAACCTTGTTCCAACGAGATGGCCAGCCGTATTCCCCTGACTATGCAGCGATTGCTCGTGCCTACGGATTGGAAGGGATCAAGATTGAATCGGCGGAGCAATTCAAATCCGCCTTGGAGCAAGCGATTGCGTCCAACAAGCCTTGCGTGATTGATGTACAGATGCAAAACATCCCTACGCCGACGGCAGGACACTGGAACATCATGGATATTTACTCACCTGACAAAAAGGTTCACCACGTAGCAGTAGAAGCGTAAACAGATAAAACATATGGAGGGAACACAAATGGCAGAGGTTAAAGTACGAGCAACGGAATTGACAGAAGAACAGCAACAAGAATTAGATCTTGCGTTCGAGAAAGCAAGAAAAGCATTGGCTATCATTGAAACTTACGATCAAGAGCGTGTGGATCGTCTATGCCAAGCGGTGGCGTGGGCCGTGTCCAATAAAAAAACATTTGAACGTTTAGTAGATATGGGGATCGAAGAAAGCCGCCTGGGTGACCCGGTGAGCCGTATGAACAAGCGCTTCAAAATCCGCGGAATCCTTCGCGATGCTCTTCGTCAGAAGAGTGTGGGAATCATTGAAGAACTTCCGGAAAAAGGTATCGTAAAATATGCAAAGCCAGTTGGAATCATTGCGTCTATCGTACCGACCACGAACCCGGACTTAACGCCAGCAGGAACAGCTATCTATGCGATTAAAGCACGTGATGTGGCGATCTTCTCCCCACATCCGCGTTCTAAGAAGACTTCTTTTGAGACGGTTCGTTTAATGAGAGAAGCACTAGAGCGTGAAGGGGCGCCTGCTGACATCCTTCAATGCTTAACGAATGTGAACATTCCAATGACTAAAGCGTTGATGGAGCGTGCCGATTTAGCCTTGGCTACGGGCGGAAAAGACATGGTAAAGAGTGCGTACAGTTCAGGAACACCTGCGTATGGCGTAGGGGCTGGAAACTCTACCATGATTATCGATGACACAGCGGACACTGCAGATGCAGCAAAAAACACGATGCTGAGCAAAACGTCTGACTTCGGATCCGGATGTTCTGCAGACGGAAACTTGATCATCAGCGACAAGGTTTTCGATGACATGTTAATACAATTACAAAACGTGGGCGGATACCTTGCTAATGAAGAAGAAAAAGCGAAGCTTCGCGCCGTGATGTGGGATGCAAATGGACGCCGCTTGCCGGATACAGTAGCCTTAGCACCACAAGCGCTAGCTCAAGCCGCAGGCTTCGAGATCCCAGCGGATCGCAAATTCATTATTGTATACGGGGATAAGATCGGTAAAGAATACCCGTTCTCTGGCGAGAAGTTAACCACCTTGCTTGCGGTTTACAAGTATGAAGGAGAATTCGAAAACGGATTGGATATGATGCGCGCTATCTATGAAGTAGGCGGAAAAGGTCACTCTTGCGGAATCTACTCCTTTAACGATGAGCACATCCACCGTCTAGGATTAGCTGCTCCAGTCAGCCGTATCATGGTTCGCCAGCCGCAATCCAAAGCCAATGCAGGAGCGTTCAACAACGGTATGCCAATGACATCCAGCTTAGGGTGCGGAACATGGGGAGGGAACATTGTTTCTGAGAATGTCCACTTGAAGCACTATATGAATACGACATGGGTATCCAAGCCCATCCCTGAAGATAAGCCCTCTGACGAAGAACTATTCGGAGAGTTCTTCGATGCAGAGCTAGAGAAATAATGATAGCTTTATGAGAGGGGGCTCGCCCCCTCCTTAAATAAAAAATAAACGAAAAGAGAAGGGGTCGTCTAATAATGAAAAAGTTAATGTTTGCCTCTATTCTTGCTAGTGTAGTTGCTTTAACTGGTTGTGGCGGCGGAAATCAAGCTACTGAAGCTCCAAAAAAAGATTCAGCGGCTCCAGCTGCTTCATCAGCTGAGGCGAAAATCATGAAACTGGCTGTTGCAACAAATAAAGACCGTTCTCTTACTAAAGGATTATATAAATTTGCTGAAATCGTGGAAAAAGAGTCTGGCGGAACGCTAAAAGCCCAAGTGTTTCCAGATGGCCAGCTTGGAGGAGACGTACAAGTTTTTGAAGCGATGAAAATGGGATCGATCCAGGGCAGTACTATGTCATCCGGCCCAATTGCTTCCTTTGTTCCTCGTTTCAGTGCACTAGACTTACCGTTTTTATTTAAGGACGAGGCAACCGCTTACAATATCTTGGATGGAGAAATCGGGCAGCAACTGTTAGATGAGCTTCCGGCAGCAGGGATTGTAGGGTTAAACTATTGGGAAAATGGATTCAGACATTTAACCAATAATATAAAAGAAGTAAAGACTGTTGAAGACATTAAAGGCTTAAAAATTAGAACCCTAGAAAACCCGCTACACCTAGATATGTGGAAGGAACTAGGTGCTACTCCTACACCGATGGCTTACACGGAATTGTTTACTGCTCTTGAACAAAAGGTGGTTGATGGGCAAGAAAACCCTGCAGGGAACATTACCACGGCAAAGTTCTATGAAGTTCAAAAATACGTAACGAAAACGGGCCACATCTATAATGCTTCCGTATTTATGATAAGCAAATCCTTCTGGGATACGTTAACGGATGCAGAAAAGGAAATCGTAACGAAAGCTGCTGCAGAAGCTCAACAATATCAACGTGAGTTGAATCAACAAGAAAGTGTGGAAGCTTTTGATTTCTTAACAAAAGAAGGAATGACCGTAACCGAACTATCTGATGAAGAAAAGAAAAAGTTTGTTGAAGCGGTTCAGCCTGTATACCAAAAGTACGCTGCACAGCTTGGTGAGGAATTCGTAAACAAGTTAATCGAAAGCAACAAATAGTGAAATAGGAAATCTTAAGGAGGATTGTTTCTCCTTAAGATTTTCCTGTATACGTTGAAGGGAGGCGACCTTAAGGTTGAGAGAAAAGAAGAATTGGTTGATGAGTTTCAATAACGCGATTATGGCCTCCTGCTTAGCCCTAATGTCCATTTTTGTCTTTACCAATGTAGTTTTACGATATGCCTTTAATTCGGGTATCACCTGGTCAGAAGAATTGTCGAGGTATTTATTTGTATGGATGACGTTCCTGGGCGCGATAGCTGCGTTAAAGGATAAAAAGCATTTGGAAGTTGATATGTTCGTATCGAGACTACCTGGACCGTTGAAAAAGGTGGTCATGCTGGTTGGGCAATTGATCATGCTGGGTGTTCTCTGGCTCTTGCTCGAGGGAAGCTGGAAAATGACGCTCATGAGCATGAATAGTAAAGCTCCTGCCACGGGTCTGCCCTTATCCTATGTCTACGGAGTAGGGATTATCGCCAGTGTAGGGATGGGTTTAGTTGTGTTGGTGAATTTATACCGGCTCCTTTTCGATAAAGAATCACTCACCCCTTCATCCGATGAGCCGAAGGATTCAAAGGATTCTTTCCACGCAAAGGCTGCAGGAGGTGAAAAATAGATGGCGTTGACGATCTTTGTTGCCTCATTGTTTGGGATTATGGCGTTAGGGGTTCCCATTGCATTTGCTCTTTTGGTCAGCGGTATTGCTTTGATGGCTTTTTTGGGCATGTTTGATCCTCAGATCATCGCACAGAACCTGATTAAGGGTGCAGACAGCTTTCCTATGCTTGCCGTGCCTTTCTTTATCTTAGCTGGTGAATTGATGAATGCCGGAGGGATCTCGAAACGGATCGTAAACTTTGCGATGGCGATGTTTGGCCATGTCCGCGGAGGACTTGGGTATGTTGCCATATTCGCAAGTATCTTATTCGCGGGACTATCAGGATCTGCGGTTGCAGATACCGCTGCTCTTGGCGCCATTCTGATCCCCATGATGGTAAAAGCCGGCTATGATCGCAACCGCTCGACGGGTTTGATCGCAGCGGGAGGAATCATTGCTCCGGTCATCCCACCAAGTATTCCGATGATTCTCTTTGGAGTCACGAGCGGTGTATCCATTACGAAGCTCTTTATGGGTGGAATCATTCCTGGATTGTTGATTGGTGTAGGTTTGGTCGTAACTTGGTATCTCTTAGCACGAAAAGGGAACTTTGAGGTTCAGCCTCGGAAATCCACTAAGGAAATGCTAGTGGCTACACGTGACGCCTTTTGGGCTCTGATGTTGCCTGTCATTATTGTTGGCGGGCTGCGCGGTGGAATCTTTACCCCAACAGAAGCAGCAGTCGTGGCTGCGTTTTATGCCTTATTTGTTGGTTTGTTCATTTATCGTGAACTCAAGATGGGAGATCTCTATAAAGTACTCGTCGATTCTGCAAAAACCACAAGTATCGTCATTTTCTTGGTTGCGGCAGCGATGGTTTCGGCTTGGATGATTACCATTGCAAACATCCCTATGCTCTTAACCGAGTTGCTTGAACCGTTTGTGGCAAACCAATTGCTGTTAATGCTAGCCATTGTTGCGTTGGTGCTCATTATTGGAACTTCGATGGACCTAACACCTACCGTACTGATCCTGACACCGATTCTTATGCCGATTGTAAAGGTAGCCGGTATTGATCCAGTGTACTTTGGGATTGTATTCATTCTTGCCTGCTGTATTGGGTTATTGACTCCACCTGTCGGCACCGTCTTGAATGTGGCATGTGGTGTAGGAAACATAAGCATTCAAAACATCCTGAGAGGAATATGGCCATTCCTTCTGGTCGAAGTGGTCGTATTACTCTTGCTTATCTTGTTCCCGGATATCGTACTTGTACCATTGCAATGGTTTACCTGATAAACAGTCGAAACCGATTAACCTGATGGGGTCTAATCGGTTTTTTCTTTAGAGATTGACATCGTTTTCATATGAAGCTTATACTTTTAGGTAAGACAAATATGCTATTGTGGTGGTATTTTTGATGAAAAAACGTTCGCGTGTAACTCTACAGCAAGTCGCTCAACATGCAGGTGTCTCACGTGCGACAGCCTCGCTCATTGTGCGAGGAAGCGAGAGCATCTCGAAAGAGACAAAAGAAAAAGTATTACAATCCATGAAAGAGCTTGGATACGTTTATGATCGTATAGCAGCCAATCTACGGTCCCAGCATTCCTCGACGGTTGGCTTTATCATCTCCGAAATCGGGAACCCCTTTTTCTCTGAGGTGCTTGTGGGGGTTCATAAGGCATTAGACAAAGAAGGCTATACCGTCATTCTGGGAACGACTTTTGACCTGATGGCGAAACAGCAGGCCCTCCTGTCGACGATGCTGGAGTACCGGGTAGGAGGAGTAATCATTAGTCCGATCCCAGGGACTTCACACGAAGATATCGAACGCCTTGAACAATTAGGTATGCCTGTCGTTATCGCTACGCGAGAAACGACTTTTCCTGAAAAATTTGATTATGTTGGGGTAGATAATGTACTGGGAGGCAAATTAGCGATCCAGCATCTAATTGAAAAGGGACATCGGAGAATTGCCTTCCTGGGTGGAACGAATGACTCTAGCGTTTGGCGTGACCGTATGAGAGGATATATGGATGCCTTAGTGGAAGCGGGCTTTGAAGTGGATCCAGCCCTTCTCGTGGAGACTCCCGTTTCTCGAAAAGGGGGAATGGATGCGATTAAACAGGTACTCTCCCTTCCTCAGCCTCCAACTGCCGCTTTTTGCTACAACGATATTGTTGCTCTAGGCGTGATGTCTGGACTAAAGGATGCAGGTATTCATATTGGGCAAGAATTTAACCTAGTAGGCTTTGATAATATTCAGGAAGCCTCGATGGTTACACCCTCCCTTACCACGGTTGATGCTTTTCCTCATGCGATAGGAGAGTATGCGTCTGATCTACTTCATCAGCGAATGATGGGATTGTCAGAGGGGCCCAAACGAATTATTTTAAAGCCTGAGCTGATCGTTCGAGAATCGTAAGGTGGGGCAAACAGTAAAACCGGAAGCATAGCTTTCCGGTTTTACTGCGTTAATGCACGAGTTAGGGTCTTGTGTTATACTCTATCATATACAAGCTTCGGAGCGTAGAAGGGATTGAGGAAATGACACAGGTGAAAAGCATGGTAACCGTAAGAGGAACAGTAATTGGCAAGGAGAAACCCTTAATTTGTACCCCATTAATCGGCAAAGACCGTTTATCGATTATATCTGAGCTAGAGAAAATAATGAGCAAGAACCCGGATATAATTGAATGGCGTGCTGATTTTTTTGAATCCTTGGATAATACGGAACATGTATTGCGCACGATTGCAGAAATGAGAGAATTGGCCGGCGAAACCCCTATTCTTTTTACTATTCGTTCGCATCATGAGGGTGGGCAGCCGATATCTTTATCTGAGCAGGACAAAGTGGGTCTGCTTGCAGAGCTATGCATGAAAAAGGTTGTTGATTTAATTGACTATGAACTCTCTAATGATGCACCATTTGTTGAACAGCTTAGAGCGGTTTCAAGGGAAAATGGAGTGGCTATGGTCATGTCCTACCATAACTTTGAAAGTACACCGCCAGCCTCCTCTATCGTGGACAAGTTGCTACAGATGGAGAAATACGGCGCTGATATAGCCAAGGTTGCTGTGATGCCAAAATCAAAGACCGATGCCTTAGTTTTATTATTGGCCACTGAACAAGCTCAGAACGAGCTTAGGATTCCTTTAATTTCAATCTCCATGGGAGAGTTTGGCGCATTGTCCAGAATGGTAGGGTATGTCTTTGGTTCCGATATTACCTTTGCAATCGGGGAACAGAGCTCAGCGCCTGGACAGATTCCCATTGAGGATTTAAGAGCCGCCTTGCAGATTGTCCAAAAATATATATAAAAATAGGGGGTATATCTCAATGGAATCAACGAGGTCAAAGGATGCCGAGTCTCTGCGTACCGTGCAGAGGGCACTCGACATCCTGGACTGCTTCACCACACAAGAACCGGAGTTGTCGCTAACTGATATTTCTAATAAAATCCAACTAGCCAAATCGACTACAACGCGATTACTGGCGACGCTAGAACAGAATGAATATCTCATTAAGAACAGCGATACCTTGAGGTATCGATTGGGAACGAAGCTTTTTTTCCTTGGCCATATCGTGGGGGAGTCCATGGAGATTCGTAATATTGCAAGACCCTATATGACGAAGCTGAGGGATCTTACGAAAGAAACCGTGAATCTCTATGTGCTAGAGGACAGATCTCGCATCTGTGTAGAGCAGTGTGAGGGACTGCACACGATTCGTCACATGGTTAATCTAGGGGAAAAGCTTCCTTTGCATGTGGGGGCTGGTGCGAAGGTTCTACTGGCTTATCAGAGCCATGGTATTCAAGAAGAAGTCCTAGCTGAGGTCCCTGCAGGAAGGAGAAATCAGCTGCGGGAAGAGCTTCAGGAAATTAGAAATGTCGGGGTTGCTTATAGCCAAGGGGAGCGTGAAGTTGGATCTTCTGCAGTTGCTGCTCCTATTTTTGATATAAAGGGACGAGTGACGGCTTGCTTGTCGATTTCCGGACCAACTTCTAGATTCCCGGAAGAGACGGTAAGTTTTTTGAAGGTTATTGTGAAAGCGGAAGCGCTTCAAATTTCAAAGGATATTGGATTTGCAGTTGATAGATAGCAAAGAGGGCTGACCCGATAAGACATGTATTGTGTCCTGCGGGTTTCAGCCCCTTTTTTGCTGTTTCAGAAAGATTACTACCATGCGAATACCAAACATCGTTCCTCTTTTTAGGGGCGGATTAATCACGAAACTACCATTTTGCTCCCAAACCGGTAATGATTCCAAGACCTCGCGAAGGTTTTTCGAGGTTTGGAGTGATTTTGGACTACTTTTTCTAAGAGCATCTAAAACTTCGGGTTAGAGTCTCTGATTTTAAGCTTCTTTTTTAACTAATTACGTTTTTTTTTTTTTGATTCTTGTCCGTTCTCGAACCCCATAACTGGCGTCCGGGTCCGTTTGGTCACGATAATTTGCTTTTGCTCACGGAAAGGTGGCCGATGCTCACGAAAGGATGCCGTTTGCTCACATACCTGGTACAATTCCAAATAACCAGCCTACTTTGATCACGAAACCGACCGTTTTGCTCCCAAACCGATAATGATTCCAATTAACTGGAGGACCTCTTATGTTTTTTCAAGGTTGGGAGTGATTTCACTCTACTTTTTCTAAGAGCAATCTAACTTTGGTGTAGAGCTTTCAATTTCAAGCTGCTTTCTTAAGTAGTTCTACTTTTTTCTACCATCCCATGCCCATACCGTTGTTCGGATGCCATCCAGGGCACCGTCTCCAATGAGAATTTCCTGCTTTTACTTTCCTCTCTAAGGGGATATTCATATAAACCGGTAAAGGTATTGATTCCAAGAATGGTGGGGTAACTGAGGTACCGCAAGCCCGTGATTCGTGCCCTGAACTTGGGTGTTCGCTCGAATGAGGTACCGCAAGCCCGCCGTTCGTACCCTGAACCTGGCGAATCGCTCGAGTGAGGGACCGCAAGCCCGTGATTCGTGCCCTGAACCGGCAGGATCGCTCGAATGAGGTACCACCTAGCTCATGTTTTTTTCACGGTTTTCGGTAATTTTAGTCTCGTTCTCTATAAGCGAGTCGCCTATAAAATAAAAACCTGAAAATCCAATAAGGCTCGAAATCATGCCCTCGTCCCGACTTCCGCTTAAAGCAGAAAAAGAGACTGATCCCTAGAGATCAATCTCTTCTTATAGTTTTAAACTAAAACTTCTTCCTTGTTCGCTAGCTGAGCCACTCCTGAATCAATCGCAGCCTGTGATACATATGCTGCTACTCGTGGCGCTACGCGTTGATCCAATGCATGTGGGATTACATAGCTTGCAGTTAACTCCTTCTCATCTACCAACTCAGCAATGGCTCGGATGGCTGCTAGCTTCATTGCCATGTTAATCTCCGTTGCACGGACATCCAATGCTCCTCTGAAGATCCCTGGGAATGCCAAGACATTATTGACTTGGTTAGGGAAGTCGGAACGGCCAGTCCCTACCACAGCAGCTCCTGCAGCAATCGCTTCTTCCGGCATGATCTCTGGAACAGGGTTGGCCATGGCGAAAATAATGGAGTTTGGATTCATGGATTTAACCATGTCAGGTGTAACTGCACCCGCAACAGAAACGCCAATGAAGACATCTGCCCCTTGAAGAGCATCAGCTAAAGTGCCGCGCTTGCCTTCGCAATTTGTAATATTTGCCAGCTCGCTCTTAATTTTATTCATTCCTTCGGGGCGTCCCTTATAGAGGATTCCCTTGGTATCACACAATAGAATGTCTTTGACGCCGATGGTGTGTAAAAGCTTCGTGATAGCGACGCCCGCAGCACCTGCTCCATTGATAACGACCTTTAGGTCATCCATCTTCTTATTTACGATTTTTATTGCATTATATAATCCTGCCAGCGTAACGATCGCTGTTCCATGCTGATCGTCATGAAACACAGGAATGCTTAGCTCTTGATTTAATCTTTCTTCTATTTCAAAGCAGCGAGGAGCTGAGATATCCTCAAGATTAATCCCGCCGAAAGTAGGTTCGAGTGCTTTGATGGTAGTGATGAGCTGCTCGGTATCTGTTTGATTCAAGCAGATAGGGAAAGCATCTACGCCTGCAAAGGCTTTGAATAAAGCAGCTTTTCCTTCCATGACTGGCATAGCCGCTTGCGGGCCGATATCGCCTAAACCTAGTACTGCTGTACCATCAGTGACAACGGCTACTAGATTTCCTTTTATCGTATATTCATAGGCTTGCTTGCTATCTTGATGAATCTCTATACAAGGCTGGGCTACACCTGGGGAATAGACCAAGCTAAGATCTGTGGAACTTTCGACGGGAATCTTACAATCAACACTAAGCTTTCCCTTATGTTGTTTATGTAGCTGCAAAGCCCTTGTATAAACGTCTGACATCTGTGCACTCTCCTCAAAGTGGAATCTAATTACGTATATTGGAACTACATACTGAATATTATCAAATTTCCCACATAATGTCTAATGAATTTATTGAATATTTTTCGAACAGGCATTTGGAAGTAAATTGAGTAAAGGAACAGATAAACATAAAGCCATTTCAAGACAAGACGATGTTTCCGCCTTGTCTTTCATATTTTTGGTATAATAATTACATCCGTTAAATGGGTATATTCCAAGTGGATAGAAGTGAAGCGGACAACAGGTACCTTATTTGGTGAGTATCTGGCTTTCTTCTGCCTTTTTCTTACAAATAACGTACTCCATGTCCGAAAGCATCTCTGATTTGCTGTTCTAAGAGGAAATAAGGAACTATATGTCCGCTAATCCCGAAGAGAAGGAGGTAACGATGAAAGACCAAGTAATGCCACATCTAAATGATTTACTCGCACAGTGGAAAAAAATGCAAAGTGCAGATATATTGGAGGACGCTGAGGATTCGGCTACACTATTTGAATACAAGTTTTACCAGTTTATTGAAGTTTTCCGCAAGTGGTTTCACTCTTTAGATGACATGGCCACTTTAGATGAAGCTTTGGCCCATGCAGAAATTAACCGAATTGTAGAACTCCTCCCGCCGCCGCTCTATATACCTTTCGAGAATGAACTAGATTTGATGGTTTCAGGCGACTCTCAGGAAAATGACGAAAAGTATGATTGAGCTGAACTTTTCTCATAGTTGTCTACTAGGGATAATTGAATTAAAATATTGGATATGAAAGATAAACATGATGGAGGAGAATCTATGATTCAGAAGGAAATTACGGTTAACCTAAAGCAAGGTCTACATGCAAGGCCGGCGACTCGCTTTGTGAAGCAAGCGGCAGCTTTCGGTAGTCAAATTCAGATTATTAAGAAAGACCAAAAGGCCGATGCAAAAAGTATCCTTGGCATTATGTCGATGGCAGTAAGCAGAGGCGAGACCATTACGCTGACTGCTGATGGGGAAGATGAACAGGAAGCAATCAAGGCGCTCGAACAAATTTTGTTAGAAGAAGAATAGAATAAAAGAAAAGGATGGTCGTATCATGAGTTTCCTAAGAACAGTAACGGGTATCTGGCGAACTTCAGAGGAAACAAAGGAAGATCACCAAGATCCAAACCTAAAAACACCCTATTATACGATTCGTTTCGAACAGATGATGGATACCGTGATTGAAACGATCAATAGAGACTTAAATGGTTGGCAGGTTATACATAAGGATCGAGAACGCGGAGAGATCATGGCTGAGAAAAAGCTCATGGTGGGTAGAAGCGATTTGATGATTACGGTTTACCCGATTCCTCCGGGTAAATCAGCCGTTGATGTGGTTGCGTCGATTAACGGGGTTCCAGGGGATCTGGGCCTTAGCTATCGACAGATCGTTGAGTTCAAAAAAGCACTGAAAAAAAGGGTAGGACCAGAACGTACAGAGTAACATGCCGAGAGACTATTGTGTATCGATAGTCTCTTTTTTCAATTGACAAAAATTAAGGAAAATATGTATAATAGCGTTATTATCATTATTAGATCGATCTAATAACTTGGAGGGATCACCAAATGGAAATTGGAAAGATGACTTGGCCGGACAAAGTAACGATCTGTGAAGTGGGCTTGCGCGACGGACTTCAGAATGAAAAGAAAATCCTAAGTGTGGAAGAAAAACTTGAGCTCTTAGATATGGTCGTCGACTCTGGGGTTAAGGTGATTGAGATCGGCTCTTTCGTTCATCCTCGTGCAATCCCTCAAATGGCGGATACAGATAAAGTAGTTGAGCGCATGAAACGAGTGGAGGGAGTGGAGTATCGAGCTCTTATTCCTAATCTTAAAGGTTTGGAACGGGCACATGCTGCGGGCTTAACGAAAGCGAAGCTGACGGTTTCCGTTAGTGAATCTCACTGCATTAATAACTTTAATCAAACTCCTTTAGAAATGATGGCTGGCTTTGGTCCTTGCGTGGAGTATGCTGCCAAGCATAATATTAACGTTTCGGGGGCATTGTCCTCAGCATGGGGCTGTGCGTTTGAGGGTAAGATTCCGGTTGAGCAACTAGAAAAAATTGTTCGTGAGTTTTTAAGACTAGGGATTAAGGAGTTGTCCCTATCAGATGCTACGGGTATGGCCAACCCTCGTCAGATCTACGAAGTAAGCCGCCATATGATCGAAACCTTCCCAGAGGTAAGCTGGGTGCTGCATTTCCACAACACGAGGGGGATGGCTTTAAGTAATATCGTAGCGGGGCTACAAGCGGGCATCACTACGTTTGATGGTGCGTTTGGCGGATTGGGAGGATGCCCTTATATTCCTGGAGCGGCGGGGAATGTGCCCACCGAGGATGTGATCAACATGCTTCACGACATGGGCATCGATACTGGAGTAGATTTGTCCAAAGCTATGGCGACAGCGAGAAGAGCACAAGAGCTAGTTGAGCGTGAAGTACCAAGCTTTGTGCTAAAGGCAGGACGTTGTTCGGATCTGACAACTGAAAAAGCAAAACGCCAGAACAATAAAGTAACTAACTAAGCTGATAACTGATGCCCTCCGATTGGAGGGCATTTCGAATACAAGGGGGGATACAAACATGGAGTGGCAGCAGCTTGAATACTTTCAAACCTTGGCAAAGATCAAAAACTTTACCAAAGCAGCTGAAGAATTGGCGCTTACTCAGTCTGCTCTCAGCCGGTCCATAGCCAAGCTAGAAGACGAGCTAGGCGTGCCCTTATTTGAACGGAAGACGCGCGGAGTGACCCTGAACCAGTATGGGGAAGTGTTTCTGCAATACGTTAATCGGGCTATGGAAGAAATTACGTTAGCCAAGCAAGAACTCAAAGACCTAATTGATCCTCTCAACGGGGTGATATCTCTGGCCTTTATTCATACGCTTGGTTCCAGCTACGTGCCTGAGTTAATCAGCGCCTTTCGGGTACAGTATCCAGGCATCCAATTTCAGTTAGTCCAGGATTCTACGAAGAAAATTATGGCTCAGCTCGAATCCGGAGAGATCGACCTTGGATTTTGTTCTCCCAATAAGCCTTATGAAAATATGGAGTCTGTTCCCATTGTGGATGAAGAGTTGTTTATGATTGTGCCAAAAGATCACCGATTAGCCAATGAAGAACAAGTAGAGCTACAAGAAGTTGCACGAGAGCCTTTCGTCGCCTATAAGCGTGAAAGCGGTCTTCGCGATGTCATTGACCATTTGTGTCAAGAAGCTGGATTTGAGCCTCATGTAGCTTTTGAAGGGGTGGGAGATGCGACGATCGCCGGTTTTGTTGCAGCTGGTTTTGGTGTAGCTTTGATTCCATTTATTCCCGGGCTTGATATGAATAAAATCTCCCTTCTCCATGTTTCAGAGCCTCAATGTAGACGCAGGATTGATATGACTTGGAGAAGCGACCGATATATGTCACCTGCCGTATCGCACTTTAAAAAATTTATTGAAAATAGATTTGAGTAAACCAAAGATTCATTCCCTTTATGCATTACTCCAATGACTTATCCTCATTTCAAATCGTGGAAGAGAGGAGCTATACTTATAGTAATAGATCGATCTAATTCGGTGAACGGGGGAATGAATATGACCAGATTATTTTCTTTAGCAAACCTTACGGTGCTTGGATGTCCGCCCGATGAGCAAACCTATATTGCTGCAAGAACTGGTTATGATTTTGTAAGTTTGCGCCCTATTTATATGGGCCTGCCAGGTGAGCCGAATTTTTCATTGTCTGACAATAAGGTACTCATGCGCAAAACCAAAACAGCCCTTGCTGAAACCGGTGTAAAGCTGCTGGATATTGAGTTGGCGCGGATCACAGATAGCATCGATCCCAAGCAGTATGAGCCGTCCTTTGAGGTAGCTGCAGAACTCGGTGGCCGACATGTATTGAGCAGCATTTGGACGGATGATCGTACGTGTTACATGGAGCGTTTTGCCCAGCTTTGCGATCTGGCTAAGCCTTATGGCTTGACGGTCGAACTTGAATTCGTACCGATTGCAAGCGTATATAATCTGGAAGGGGCCTTAGATGTCCTTCGTACAGTGAAAAAGGAAAATGCCGGTTTAATGATTGATGTTCATCATTTTGACCGCTCAAGAGATAAAGAGGAAGCTTTGGATCAGGTTCCACGCGAATGGTTCCGCTTTCTTCACCTTTGTGATGCTCCTGCCGCAATTCCTGCTTCCAAGGAGGAAATGACCCGTATTCTAAGGGAAGAGCGCTTGTATTTAGGAGAAAAGGAGGGGATTGATGTGGCGTCCATCATCAACCGCATCCCAGAGGTTCCATGTTCAATCGAGCTTCCTCATCTTAAGCGAGTTCAAGCATTAGGGTACGAGGAATTTGCTAGACGCTGTTTACAATCCGCAAAGGATTATATAGATGCACATACGTTGAGTGTTTGTGCTAGTTAATGAATAGAAAGACGTAGTGAAAGGAAATCCTTCACTACGTCTTATTATTTATCCGACCATGATATGAATACCATACGCCAAGCTAATGCTTGGTGACCTGTTTTTGTTTTTACCACAGAAAAATAAGGAAATAAATAACCATCACCAGTAGACCTAACGGCACCCCAAATTGGGCCCATTCTTTGCTGCTAATCTTTAATTTACCTGCGACGATGATATTGGGGATATTGCCTGGGATTAACATCCCGCCGCTAATGAGCAGACCAATGAGAATGGATTGGATCGTCTTATGATCCAATACAGGGCTAATTTCCGCTGCAGCTAAGGTCGCATTGTCCAGTACCGCCGAAATCATATTAATCCAGTAAAGAAGGTTCGAATCCAGTCCAAGCAGATATAGCCTGATTAAAGGTTCGAATCCCGCACCCAAAAAGGTAAGACCTGCAACGAAAAAATAGATTTTAAGGGATCGTATAAAAATATCTTCATACGTCTCCCGATTCTGTTCCTTGTTGGATTTTCCCTGTCCCCGTCTTGGAGGTTGTACAAGAACAGCAGCCAAAATACCGAAGGTAATGAGAGAAAGAATTACCTCGGGACCGACTAATCGGATAAGAAAGAAAAAGTCTTCATTAAGCTTGCTAATGGCTATAGTAGAAAGAGGTTCGCCTATAGGGGTCAACGCGGCTCCCAGACCGATCGAAAAGCAGCCCAATACGACGAACCGCACTTCGGAAGAACGTTCAAACCGTAGAGCGTTAGCGATTAAAACCAACACAAGAGCCGCGATGATCGCAGTGATAATACTGGATACTAAGCCCAGAAAGACGATAACCAAGGCGGTAAATACTCGAGCGGGCATCATTCGTCTAATACTCGAGATCGCATTCTCCAACGGGGTCTGAAACCATCTGAATAATAGACCGGCAATTAATACAGCAACTGAAATATAAATAGGGTCGAAGGCCGCTTTGAGAAATAAGGTGGGATTGAGCACCGCACTGACGATGGCGGCAAGTACCCCCATGACAAACAAAAAAAGTTCAAGATGATGTTCCACTACTTTGAGTGATAAAGGCAAGAACAAGACAAGGAGGAATATTATTACCAATCCGATGACCATGGTTAATCTTCTCCATCAGCGTATTATCCCACTCCGCTAGAATGGAACGTTATATTTATATGATCGAGGTGGGACAATCTTTCCTTTCGATTACAATTCGACTATAGTAGTACTATTGTACAAATAGAAGGTTGGTTGGAGAGGGTGGAATTTTCACGTGTGGGAAATAGTCGTGGCCATCATTTTAGGCGTTGTCGAGGGTTTAACGGAGTTTGCGCCTGTATCATCAACAGGACATATGATTATTGTCGACGATCTCTTTTTGCAATCCAAGCTCTTATTTTCTGAAGAGGTAGCCAATACGTTCAAAGTAGTTATTCAACTAGGCTCAATTCTAGCCGTTGTTATTGTCTATAAGCAACGTTTCAGAGAACTGCTGGGGCTTAAAGATCGTTCAGGACCATCTAGGCTGAAGTTGGAGACGATAGTAGTTGGTTTGCTCCCAGCTATAATCCTTGGATTCTTGTTTGAAGACTTTATCGATGAGTATTTATTTTCTATCCACACCGTTATCTTTGGATTAGTAATAGGGGCGCTGTTGATGATCGCTGCTGACCGTTTTCGACCTGTTCAACCCAAAGTTACAAATGTTGACCAAGTCAGCTACAAGCAAGCTTTCGCAATAGGGTTATTTCAATGTCTAGCCTTGTGGCCCGGCTTTTCCCGTTCTGGATCTACGATATCCGGTGGGGTCATTCTTGGATTGAGCCATCGGGCATCTGCTGACTTTACCTTTATCATGGCTGTACCCATTATGTTGGGAGCTAGTGCACTCTCGCTTTTAAAGCATTGGGAACATTTCACATTCGACACGGTGCCTTTTTTCTTAGCTGGTTTCATTAGCGCTTTTATCTTTGCGCTCATTTCGATCCGTTTTTTCCTTAATCTAATTAACAGAATTAAGCTTGTTCCTTTTGCTCTTTACCGGATCGCTCTTGCAGGACTTTTATATTTCTTGGTTAGCTAAATTACGCAAAAAGCTACTCTGCCTAAGAGTAGCTTTTTGCTAATGCTATTGGTAAAAATCTCGTCTCAACAGAACTTCCTTGGGCAGGCCCGTACCCGAGGTTCCCCGTTCGTCTGTTTCTCGTTCTTCCATAGGGTAATAGATAATGAAGCTATTTATTTTTTTCTTTGCGAGCTTCTTGGGCAGTTCCTCAAGCTCTGGATGCCAAGCCACGGTTCCAGCTCGTGCGCTTATTACGATGATAAGGTTGTCAGGATTAGGAAGGATGAAATCTTGGGTGTAAAGAGATTTCCAGCCGGGTACATATTCGATATGAGTAGGAGGCTGGTTTTTATTTTGCGATAAGTAATCCTCAAAGTCCTGTATTTTCTCCTCCATTGTCAAGCAATGCAGGGAGGCACCAAGTTCGACAGCCATGGCTTGAAGTCGAGCAAGAGATTCTCTAAAGCCATAGGCATAACGCACTCCTTTTGGAAATACCGCAAGGATTCGTTTTATTGTGGTAAGTGGATGATCTAACTTAGCGATCAGGACGGTTTGGGTAGTTTGATCCACGAATTGGTCTAATACGCTGCCAAATATTCGATGAGGCGTGGAAAGCTCAGCATTCCACCCCGCGATAATCGTTGTAATTCTTTCTTCCGTTACCGCTCTTACGATTCCATTGGCGATATTATGATCTACTCGGGTTAAAAGCTTAATGGGCACATCAGCGCCTGAGGCGTATTGCATAGCATGACCTAGTAGCTTCTCCGCGTTTTCGACTTTTCCTTCGACTCGTGAGGAACGGCTTTTGACGACGGATAGAGGATAGAGAGGTTGGTCTTGGCTGGAATGGTGGCGCAAGATAAAGGCGAGATCAAGTAAAGCTTCCATAGAGCGAGGAGATGTAATCGGAATCATAATTCTTTCAGGGGCCTCCGATTTGGTGTAAGGCTTTTGCTCTTCCTGGAAGGAGATTTTTCTCCCGAGTTTTTCTACCAGATAGGGACCTAGAATACACGTAATCAAAATTTTAATGATCACGGCATTAACAGTGGCTTGATCCAATAATCCCGTATTATAGCCTACTAAAGTAGCAGCAAGGGTAGCTGCAGCTTGCGGAATGGTTAGACCAAAGGTAATATGCAACTCATCCCGGCTATAGTTGTAGATTTTGTACGCAACCCAAGAGGCAAGATATTTTCCGATGATGACCCCAGATAAGATGAGAAAGGTTAAGAGCCAGGCTTTAGGACTGCCAAATAGTACTTTCAAGTCCATGAGCATCCCGACGGAGAGTAGGAAGAAAGGGATAAATAGGGCGTTTGCCGTGAATCGAATACGATTCATCAACGGTCCATGGCTAAATACAAGACGATTTAAGGCTAAGCCAGCTAAAAATGCGCCGATAATCGGTTGAACTCCTGCCACAATTGCAAGAAAAGCAGAAAGGAATAGCATGACGATCACAAACGTAAAGATGGTAGATCCATCTTGTGTCGTGTTCCGAAAAAACCATTTGGTTAGCAGGGGAACACCCACCGTGATCACGGCAACAAACAGAGTTAATGAAAGGAACAAAGTGAGAAGAAAGCCCCAGGTTAGGTTTCCGTTGGCAGCACCAGTGATCAAGGCAAGGGCAATGAGCGCTAAGGTATCGGTAAGCAGTGTTCCTCCGACAGCCGTTGTTACCGCCTTATTCTTAGACACCCCTAGCCGACTCGCGATCGGATAACCCAGTAAGGTGTGGGAGCCTAATATCGAGCCGAGCAAAATCGAGGCGGCGAGACTGTAGTCGAGCGTCAGCCCAATTCCCGTTCCGATTAAGAGAGGGAACATGAAAGACATGAGCCCAAACCATATACTGCGGTCACGATATTTTCGGAATCCGTCGATATCCATTTCTAATCCAGCGATAAAAATAATAAATAATAATCCGACCGTCCCAAGCAGTTCAATCGTAGCATCTCGTTGAAGCAGTCCGAATCCATGTGGTCCGATCACAATCCCGGCAAGTATGGGACCAATGATCCCAGGTATTTTCAGTGGCCGCATCAACATTGGAGTCAAAAGGAAAATGGTCATAGCTAAAGCAAAAATGATAACAGGGTGCTCTAGCGGAAGATCAAACAACTGGTTCCACCCCTCTCTAAAGCTTGGTTGTGTTGGACCATTCCTTTCATTCTATGGGGCAGGCCGGGTGAATACGACACTTGATGAATAGTTGAGTAGAAATCAATAATACTAAGCCTTAAAAACCAAGGAAAGGAAAGAGACGATGACTCAGCAGTTCAATGGACAAATTCTGCAGGGACTATGGGATAATGGCAGCCAGGAGCTTACTGTCTCTCGCATCAAGAGCGTAACTACGCAATCGGTTTGGGATGGCCATCAGATTAGAGAGATGTCCAATCAAGTTTCTAAGGCGCTGGAATTAGGGGAAGAACATATGATTGTTACCTTACGAGATGCTGTTCCCCTGGTTTTAGATCCAGATGAAATGCGTAATTTAAACGAAGATATTCATCAAATTCTGCAATTAACGAGCCGAGGATAAATGGTTTTTAGAAAGATAAAGAGGGATCTTCCCACCTGTTAGGGCTGGGGACCCTCTTTTCCCTACGATGTAATTTCTAAGGCTCCTCCGACGTCATACAATCCTAATTCAATGTCTAACTCCAGTCCTAAAGCAAGCTTAGCAAGTTGGTACCCTAAAAAAGGACCCATGGTTAGACCGGATGCTCCCAAGCCGTTAGCTACGAGAATGCCATCCCAACCTGGCAAGGCCCCGATAACGGGGAGAAAACCCGGAGTGAACGGGCGAAAACCCACTCTTGCTTCTAAAAAAGTGCTATCTGCTAAACCCGGAGCTGCATCTAGTGCATTGCTGAGCACTTCTTGGAGACCACCTGGTGTAATTCGGGTATCGAATGCCTCGATATCCTCGTGAGTTGCCCCAACAACCACTCTTTGATCCTCAAACGCCAACAAATATTGGCTGCCCGGAGGCATGACCACAGGCCAATGGTCTGTCTCGGTGTGGGGCAATTCTAAGTGGATAATTTGTGCTTTTTGGTAGGTAACTTGAAACTGGATACCTAACGGTTGAAGTAGAGGCTTTGCCCAGGCACCAGCGCAAGCAATAACGGTATCTGCGTCGAATACGTCCTCTCCCACCTTCACGCCAGTTACCTGCCGGTCTCGGTATTCAAGGCTAGCATCTCCTTGTATAAAAGTAGCTCCTGCTTTTTGAGCAGCACGCAGAAGAGCGTTGCAGAGTGCCCGGCCGTCCACTCGTGCAGCTCCTTCAACCCATAACCCTGTATATTTAGTTGCGAGAGGAGGGAATAGGGGACTGATGTCTTCTACTTGAAGTGGTGTAATGGTCCCAATCTCTGGCGCGTCCTCCTTGCGCAGAAGTGTTCGTTTTTGCATTTTGAGCAGCTTATCTGGGTCTTCGTGGAGAGCTAGCGCACCTACGCGGGCATACCCCGTATAGGTTTCCCCTGCTCGTTCAAGCTCCTCTACTAAGCCCGGATAGAACCGCGCCCCAGCCTTTGCCAGTTGGTACCAGGCTTGATTGCGCCGCTGGGAAATCCAGGGGCAAATAATTCCTGCAGCCGCATCCGTGGCTTGTCCTTTTTCTCTGCGATCAACAATAGTGACGGAGGCCCCCCGTTTGGCTAATTGATAGGCAGTAGAAGCCCCTAAGATGCCTGCGCCAATGATAATAAATGTAGGCATGAGATGATGATGTCCTTTTCTATATACTTTTGTTCTATAATATACTGATTGGTTACTATACTCAAACCAGGTAGCAATCCGGAAAATGAGGTGTACCTTGTGAGGCTAGGCTACGCAAGTATTAATTTATCGATCCCAAGCAAGTTTCGTACATGCAGGCTGCAAACGGTGGAAACCGAAGGCGTGGAAAAAGTCAAGGAGCTGACCCTGCATAATCTGGGAGAGGTTCTTAAAATTGTGAAGTGGAACATTGAACACGGTATTGGATTATACCGGGTAACCAGCAATCTTGTACCTTTTGGCAGTCACCCTATCCACTCCTGGAGATGGTGGGAGGATTCTGAAGTACTAGAGATTGCGGCTGAGATTAAACAGCTTAAAAGCCAGCACCAACTCCGCCTAACCGTCCACCCAGGCCAATTTACCCTACTGACAACGCCTAACGCTGAGGTATTGCAACGCTCTATCTGGGACTTGGAGTACCATGCAAGATTAATGGAATTACTGGATGGCGATGTGATTGTTTTGCACGTTGGGGGCGCGTATGGCGATAAAGAAGCGGCGAAAAAGAGATTTCTTCACCACTATCGTGAGCTGGATCCTAGCATTCTGAAGCTCCTTTGTCTAGAAAACGATGACAAAACCTATAATCTTCAGGATGTGGTGGAGGTTAGTTATGGGCACTCGCCACCCATTCCAATCATCTTTGATATCCACCACCACCGGTGCAACCCCTCAAGTCTGCCACTTACTGAGCTGCTGCCGAAGGTCATACAGTCTTGGGGACACGTGAGAAGACCTAAAGTCCATATCAGCTCCGGAAAAACCTCTCCGACGGATACAGCGCATCATGATTTCGTCTTCGAAGAAGACCTTGATGAGCTGCTCGCTGTGATGGGGGATCATTCATTCGATGTGATGCTTGAATCGAAGAAGAAGGATATTTCTTGTTTGAGGATCTTGAAGCATTTAGGGCGGGTGAAAGGGGAGTGAAAGAGCTCAGCGAGGGCATGAAAACGGTGGGCCGTTCAAATGGGGACGTCATCGGAGCGGAATGAGGGCATGAAAACGGTGGGGAGCTCTGATGGGGGCTTTAAAGAAATGAAGTATTCAAATCCCGTGTAGGAGTATGATACCTCGAACCCGCCTCAGATCCAAAATGAAGTAATCATAGCCTGGGTATGATACCTCGAACCCGCCTCAGATCCAAAATGGAGTAATCATAGCCTGCGTTTTGATACCTCGAACCCGCCTCAGATCCAAAATGAAGTAATCATAGCCTGGGTATGATACCTCGAACCCGCCTCAGATCCAAAATGGAGTAATCATAGCCTGCGTTTTGATACCTCGAACCAGCCTCAGTTCCAAAATGGAGTAATCATAGCCTGCGTTTTGATACCTCGAACCAGCCTCAGTTCCAAAATGGAGTAATCATAGCCTGCGTTTTGATACCTCGAACCAGCCTCAGTTCCAAAATGGAGTAATCATAGCCTGCGTTTTGATACCTCGAACCAGCCTCAGTTCCAAAATGGAGTAATCATAGGCTGCGGATGATACCTCAAACCCGCCCCGGTTCAGGGCACGAACCACGGTCTTTCGGTACCTCATCCGCCCGGTTCAGGGCACGAACCACGGTCTTTCGGTACCTCATCCGAGCGAACCGCCCGGTTCAGGGCACGAACCGCGGTCTTTCGGTACCTCATCCGAGGGATCCGCCCGGTTCAGGGCACGAACCGCGGTCTTTCGGCACCTCATCCGAGCGATCCGCCCGGTTCAGGGCACGAACCGCGGTCATTCGGTACCCTAAGCCCTCGTGTGATACCTATTATTTCCGATCTCGAGGCTGAATCCCTTTTACATGGTTTCCTTCCCCTGTATGACCATGCTGATAAAAGGGGATGCGGATCATATCGTCCTGTGACATCTCGATTTCAAAGGATTCATCGTCGCTTGCGGATGCATCTAAGTCCCACTCTTCTTCATTAACCATAATATCCCTCCTTGTCATATCTTAGTTTGGCCTGTAAGAATCAGGCATATCCAAACTGTAAACACCATTGATCCGAAGAAGCCAAAGTTTTATACTAAAGGGCATGGTTGTTTTTAGGAGAGAGGAGAAAGAAAAGTGGAAAACCAAATAGATACAAAAGATAACGGTGGGATGTTTGGCAACAAACAAACCCTGATTGTGATTATAGTGATGATTCTTGGTGTGTTTGTGGCCATTTTGAATGAAACGTTGCTTAATGTGGCAATGCCTAAAATTATGGATGAAGTAGGGATTGCTCCTGGGCAGGCGCAGTGGCTAACGACAGGATTTTTACTTGTGATCGGGGTGCTTATCCCTGTGACTGCTTATCTTATTCAACGTTTTACAACTCGGACTCTGTTTTTGTCAGCGATGGGATTATTTACGGTGGGTACCTTAGTAGCTGGGATTTCCCCGGGTTTTGCTACGTTATTGTTAGGAAGGATGCTTCAAGCTGCAGGAACGGGTTTGATGTTTCCATTGTTAACGAACGTGGTGTTTGCTCTTGTCCCTCTTCATAAACGAGGATCAGCGATGGGAACGATTGGGATTGTGATCACGTTTGCCCCGGCGATAGGGCCTACATTGTCAGGAATTATTGTGGAACATTATAGCTGGAGAGTTCTTTTTTATGGAGTGTTGCCGATTGCCTTATTTGTTATCGCTTTTGCCTATAAGAAGCTCGAAAATGTAACGGAGACGACAAGACCTAGGATAGATTTATTATCTCTTTCTTTATCTACGCTCGGTTTCGGGGGCATCGTGTATGGATTCAGCAGTGCAGGGGAGGGGCATGGTGGCTGGTCGAGCGCCGGCGTTATTCTTCCGATCTGTATCGGAGTGGTAGCTTTAGCCTTGTTTACATGGAGACAGTTGACATTAGAGCAACCATTGCTGGATTTGCGGACCTTTAAGTATGGAGTATTTCGCATTTCAACGATGATAATGATGATCGTCATGATGGCTATGTTCTCGGCCATGATGCTTTTGCCAATTTTCCTGCAGAATGCTTTGTCTTATAGTCCGCTGGAAGCGGGATTAGTTATGCTGCCAGGCGGCATTGTGATGGGGATCATGTCTCCCATTACGGGTCGTTTATTTGATAAATTTGGTGCAAAGTGGCTAGCGATTGTCGGTTTGGGGTTAATGGGGATTACTTTATCTCAGTTCGCATTTATCACCGTGTCGACATCGTATAACTTTATCCTGGTCCTTAATACCCTGTTTATGCTAGGAATTTCCATGATCATGATGCCGGTTATGACAAATGCTCTAAACGAGTTGCCGCCACCGTTGTACCCGCATGGAACGGCAATTATCAGTACGCTTCAACAGGTGTCGGGAGCGGTTGGGACTGCGTTGCTTGTCACCATCATGACAACAGGTGCACGAACTTTCTTGGAGAAGGCGGGCAGCAACACCGAAAACGCGCCCGTATTAGCGATGATGGCGGGTATGAAAAGCGCCTTTTTAGTGGCCTTTGGATTGGTGGCGATAGCGTGGGTTGCGTCGTTCTTTATCAAACGATCTAACCCAGCCAAAACAGAAGGGGTTCAGGTCGCGGTTCACTAAATTGTAAAGGGAGTCTAACATGGTGCGCTTTGGGCTGATTGGTACAAATAAAATAACCGAAGATTTTATAAAAGCAGCAAGCCAGATTGATGCTTTCTCGTTAACAGCTGTTTATTCTCGAACACAAGAACGCGCGCTGGAATTTGCTCACCAGTATGGAATTGCACATACTTTTACAAATCTTGAGGCCATGGCAACAAGTCACGAGATAGACGCTGTTTATATTGCCAGTCCCAATTCTTATCATGCGCAACAGGCAGTCCTTTGCATGAACCATGGAAAGCATGTTCTATGCGAAAAGCCTATGGCATCCAATGCAGCTGAGCTGAGCCGGATGGTTGAAGCGGCTAAACGAAATAAAGTATTGTTGATGGAAGCGATGAAACCCACGCTTGTACCGAATTTCCACGTGATCAGACAAAACTTGCATAAAATTGGGCCTGTCCGCCGGAGTGTCATTCACTACTCCCAGTATTCGTCCCGCTATGATGCATTCAAGGCGGGGGCAATGCCCAATGCGTTCAACCCTATTTTTTCAAATGGGGCGCTTATGGATATCGGTGTGTATGGTGTATACTCCACTGTTTTGTTGTTCGGCAAGCCCAAGAAGGTTCATGCGAATGCCTTTATGCTTGGATCTGGGGTTGATGGGGAAGGTAGTATCCTTCTCAAATATGATGACATGGAATCGGTTATCATGTATTCTAAGATTACCCATTCTTTTTTGCCTTGTGAAATCCAAGGAGAAAAGGGAAACATAATCTTTGATAAAGTCAATGTGCCTGGGAAGGTAGAAATACTCTACCGAGATGGGACAAAAGAAGATCTAACTGTTCCTCAAGAGCCACACTCCATGGTCTATGAGACCCGGGAGTTTGTAGAACTCATTAATCAAGGCGAACTGGAATCTCGTGTGAACTCTCAAACTCATTCCATGATCGTAATGGAGATTATGGATGAGGTTAGAAAACAAATAGGGTTAGTGTATGCGGCGGATATAAGCCTAGTCGAGGAAGACTAGGCTTTTCTTCTACCAACTGACTCCCGTTCGACCAATTCAATGTCGATTTCAGTAAAGTAAGGCAGTTCCTTTGGATCCTGAATCATTGTTAAAATGGTCTCAACAATTTGCTGGGCGATGACTTTTACGGGTGCCCCGACAGCTGTGATTGATGGCTCAAAGCTAGCCATCTGTGGGAGGTTATCATAGCTTACGAGAGACAACTCTTCTGGAATTCGAATTCCCAACTCTTTTGCCGCTCTCATGATACCTAGTGTGATATCGTAGCTTCCGCTAATGATTGCGGTAGGTTGAAAGGAAGAGTTTAATAACCGTGTAAAAGCTGCGTAGCCCTTATTAGGGCTATTTCCCTCCGTATTGATCGTCATCTCGGGATGTGTTGTAAGGCCAAAATGCATGACACCCTGGCTAAACCCGATAAACTTCTCCTGTTGGGTGATATCGGTTTGGGATAAGTCCCCGATGTAGGCCACCTTCTGGTGTCCTTTTTCAGCTAAATGCTGGACCGAAACGAAAATGGCTTTTCTCCGGTTGACATCAATGGTGGGGTAAACCGATAGGTTTGATCTCCCGTAAAATAAGAGTGGTACAGGGGAAGACAGGATATCCGTGCTTCTCTCTACAGTGTTGTCTTCTCGAAAGACAAGAATTCCGTCTACCTGGAAACGATTAAAGATAGAGACAGCAGATTCAACTGGATTGATTGATAAAAGGGTATGATAAGAAAGCTGTTCTAGCTGATCATTAATCATGGTCACTAAAGTAGACCAGGCTTGACGTTCAATGGTGGGCCAAGCGATACCGATAATATGACTTTTCTTGGATACAAGCCTCTTCGCAGCGAGGTTGGGCTGATACCCGAGCTGTTTGGCTACGCTTAGTATTTTCTCTTTTGTTTTCGGTTGTACTAAGGGGCTGTCGTTTAAAGCTTTAGATACGGTTGAATAGCTTACACCGGCCAGGCGAGCAATGTCTTTTATTGTAATACTCATAGGGTGCCTCCGCGAACAAAGTAATAATTACATTTTAAACGATTTCATCGCTAAATAAAATAATCAATATAAAGTATTGAAAAATCGGGATTTCTTCTTTATATTTAAGAATAATAACGTTGTTAATTAGGGGGTTGCGAATGGACGTTGTAACAATAGGAGAGACCATGGTTCTCTTTGTACCCAATAATGTTGGACCTTTGCGCTTTGCCAGTCAATTTGAGAAAACCGTAGGAGGAGCAGAGTCGAACGTAATGATCGCTCTTTCTCGTCTAGGACATGAAACAGGCTGGATTAGCCGACTCGGTGAAGATGAGTTTGGCTTGTATATCCGTCAGTTCATTCGGGGGGAAGGGATAGACATTTCCCGTGTAACTTATGATACGGCTTATCCGACTGCCGTTTTCTTTAAGGAGCGCCAAGCCGCACAAGACCCTAAGATCTACTTTTACCGTAAAGGGTCCGCTGCTAGCCAAATGACGCCGGAAATGCTCGATGAAGCTTATATTGCTCAAGCGAAAATTCTGCATTTGACAGGCATACTTCCTGCCCTGAGTCCATCCTGCAGGGAAACGGCTTACCGGGCCATTGAGATCGCGAGGAAGCATGGGCTTAAAGTGGTATTTGATCCTAACATTCGCCTGAAGCTATGGAGTAAAGAAGAGGCAAAGGAAGTGCTGATGGACTTGGCTAGCCGCTGCGATATCGTGATGCCGGGCATCGAGGAAGGAGAAATCCTGACAGGTGAGACCGAGCCGGAACGTATTGCTGCAGCCTTATTGCGCAATGGAGCACAGGCTGTGGTGTTAAAGCTAGGAGAACAGGGAGCGTTCTATGCCACTCCTGAACAGCAAGAGTATGTAGCTGGCTACCCGGTTAAACAGATCGTGGATACCGTAGGGGCTGGAGATGGCTTTGCTGCGGGTTTTCTTTCGGGACTTCTGCGCGGTTGGTCTTATACGGAGGCTGTTCGCCTCGGAAACCGGATCGGAGCCTTTGCTTTAACCGTACCAGGAGATGTTGAAGGATATCCGTTTTGGTCACAAGTGGATCCGAATGCAAAAGCACAAATTTTAAGATAACGGGAGGAATGAATGATGTTTGAGAAATTAGTCAATCTACAGAAGCTTTTAGAAAGTGGTGTTGTAGCGGTTATCCGAAAGGTGCCTTTAGAGAGCATGGAGCAAGTGGGGCTGGCTTTAGTAGAAGGTGGTGTAACGGCACTGGAAATCACTGTGGATCATCCAGATTCTTTCGCAGCCATTCAAACGCTTTCTCGCACGCTGAAAGGTCGAGCCATTGTGGGTGCAGGGACGGTATTAGACAGCGAGTCCGCTCGTTTAGCCATTCAGCAGGGGGCGGAATTTGTCTTTAGTCCTAGCTTACACCCGGATGTGATCCGTACGGCGTTACGCTACGGAAAAATTGTAGTTCCAGGCGTGATGACACCAACGGAAATGATCCAAGCGATGGAGCTTGGTGCGGACATGGTCAAGGTCTTCCCAGCAACAGGTTTAGGTGTCAAGTACATTAAAGACGTCAAAGG
Organism: Ammoniphilus sp. YIM 78166; assembly: GCF_004522215.1. Taxonomy (GTDB): domain Bacteria; phylum Bacillota; class Bacilli; order Aneurinibacillales; family RAOX-1; genus YIM-78166. The sequence continues at coordinate 811,367 of NZ_SDLR01000001.1, forward strand.
CCCTTTTGCTCATATTCCAATTATCCCAACAGGCGGAGTGAACTTAGAAAATGTGGCGTCCTTTATTGATGCAGGCGTTGTTGCGGTAGGCGTGGGCGGAAATCTTGTCAATGCCAAGGCGATTGCTGCCGGTGATTTTGCTTCGATTACAGAAACGGCCAAGCAATATGTTCAAGCGATTCAGGAAGCGCGTAAAAATCTATAAGGATAAAAAAGCCAAACCACTCAAGGTTTGGCTTTTTTAATCTAGGAATATCTGCGTTGCCTACTAGTGGTTATTGTTTTTCTTAGCTCCTGAATTAGATTTCGAAGCTCTTCGTTTTGCTTCTTGATTTCTTGTAATTCTAACTTTAGATAGAGTACCTCATGGAGAAGAGAATTCATAGGATTAGGTTCTTCTACTGGCTTCTTTTCCGTGCTGGTGCCAAGCTTCATAAGCTCTGATACGGTGCTTTTAACCTTATCTTCCATTAAAAGATTCGTAGCAAGCTTCATAATGCCATTGATATCAACGGGTTTTTCATTCTTAATTAGTTCATTTACGGTATCCTTAAACTCTTGTTCATTTTTCATTATTGGATTCACCTCCTGATGATGTTAGTGTATGGTAACGCCGTTTATATCGTTTTAGCCTGAAATTAAAATCAACTACTACCTACCATAAGAAAAGTCCCATAGAAGATGAGCTAGGTTCTCCTATGGGAATCTATCAAACTTCGGTTTTATTAAGCGATGCCCAACAGTTCTCGAATACAGCCTACTATCGTTTCACGCTGCTCTGGCGTACCAAGAAGTACGGCTACAAGTAAAGCTACCAGGAGCAGAAGCACAAGTACAATGGTCACAAGATTAATGTCCATGGTGTTCCTCCTTTCTGGTGTAACAATAGTTTTAGGGTTATCCCTTATACTAATCTATGAAATGGAGAATAGACATGTTCTAAGCAAAAGTCCTATTTTCTAGTAAAAATAAAAAATCAGCTAGTTTCATAGAGTTTCATCAAGAATAGTAGACGGTCATAACGTCTAGTTCAAACTCCTGTTACGTGACATATAGTAAAGTATACTGTCCAAGGTCACACCAAGTGACACCTAGCCCATCTTGAGAATACGATAATTCTATATCCCCTTGGTCAGAACCGGTGAAAGGGGGGAAAAGAATGGCCTCCATTCAAAAAAGTGTGGACTCGTCGAGTTTAGCGGAAGTTGTTGATCGAATTCTTGATAAGGGTGTCGTCATTGATGTTTGGGCGCGCGTATCCTTGGTGGGAATTGAACTTCTTACAGTTGAGGCTCGAGTCGTCATTGCAAGTGTGGATTGTTGGCTTAAGTATGCGGAAGCAGTGGGTCTGCTTACACCTGAGCCTGAAACAGAAACAGTTTAATATCCAAAGAGCCAAGGCTATGGGAAGCCTTGGCTTTCATTTCTTATTTTTTCGGAAGGAGAATAGAGCAAGGTGAGTAGCTTATTTATTCAAACTCCTTTTTTCAAGGCCATAACGGACCGGTCACTTCAATATCTTGCCGCCGGTTTTCCGATTCACTTTGTTGGGCCAACGGGTGTTGGCAAAACAAGCCTTGCCATCTATATTGCGGAGCAGCTAGAGCGCCCGGTGACAATCATTCGGGGAAACGACGAATTGACCAACAAGGATTTACTTGGTGGAAACTATGGAGTGTCTAAAAAGGAAACAATAGATAATTATATCCATTCCGTCCTAAAAAAAGAGCAGGAAATCAAGCCTTTGTGGATTCATGGAAAATTAACAGAAGCAGTCAAGAAGGGTCACACTCTAATTATTGATGAATTTACCCGTTCAAGGCCTGAAACGAACAATATATTTCTTTCCGTCTTAGAAGAGAAAGTACTACCTCTTTATGGAAACCCCACGGAGTCCCACATTCCAGTACATCCCCAATTTAAAGCCATATTCACAAGTAATCCCGAAGAGTATGCAGGTGTTCATCAGACGCAGGATGCTCTGCTTGACCGTTTAATTACAATCGATTTAGATTACTGCGATTTAGAGACCGAGGTGGAAATTATTAGACATAAGACGGAATTAAGTTTAGAAGAAGTCCAATTTATTGCAGCTATTGTTTCTAAAATTCGTACTGCCTGTATGGAAGAGAATAAGCAAGGTCCAAGTATTCGAACTTCTCTTATGATAGCGACGATTGCCAAGAAGTCTAAGATAACGATTCACCCGAAAGACGAGCAATTTCGTATGTTATGCACAGATATGCTTTGGGTACCCATGGCCCGTTCTCATCAGCATATGGATAAATTATCAATCAAGAGATATATCCTCCAACAGCTTAATCGGATAAAGAAAGGAAGAGTAAAATGAGCGAGATACCCGGTATCTATGTTTTTTGTGCTTTTCAGGCTGATGTTCCGGAAGCCTTTGGCACAGCCATATTGAATGGCAATGAAACCCCCGTTTTTAGCCTTCGATACAAAGACATTGCGTTAGCGGTCTGTCAAGTTGACCAGGAAGTCTTGCCGACCAGAGAAAATTTAATGGCTCATCAGAAAGTCATAGCTAAAGTGATGGAAAAGCATGCCGTGGTACCCATGAGTTTCGGGAATGTTTTTCATGATGAAAAGAATGCGCTTTATATAACAGAGCATCTTTACGAACAACTTCGAGAGTTGTTGCCTCATTTAGAGAATAAAATCGAGGTTGGATTAAAAATAGTGGCAGAGGAGCACTGGTTGCAAGAAGAATGGCAAAAGGATCCCACATTTAAAAAATGGAGTGGCAAAGGAACGCTACAGTCTGCTGGGGCATTTTATGACAGAATCACAATGGGGGAACTGGCGCAAAAGTTTTTCCTGTCTCTTCGAAGCAAGGTGGAGACAGACATTTATGTTCCCTTATCGGTACTTGCTGAATCTTCAAAGCTAAACGATGTACTTTCTGAAAAAATGCTCCTCAATGCTGCTTTCCTCATTGATCGCAATTTAGAAAAGGAATTTGATGAAAAAGTTAATAGTCTATTTGAGGAGTGGGAGGGCAAAGTGGTTTTTAAGTATAGTGGGCCTTGGCCCGCCTACAATTTTGTTAATATACGGCTCAAAATAGAAGGTAGCTCATGATACACAAACTTTTTACGTTACCGATACGGGCACTACTTGTTCTTGGTGAAAAAGTTCAAGAGGAAGCAGAGAATGAGTTATATAACATTCAAAAACTGCAGCAACAACTGATCCAACTGCATATGATGTACGAAAACGGGGAAATCGCCCAGAACTTATATCAACAAAAGGAACAAGAGTTGCTTCAGAGATATAAAAAGGCGAAAGATCGGGAAAAGTCATAGGGAGGAGGAGTACGTCTTGAGCACCCTTGCGCGGTCCATATACATGTATGGACTGATTCCAACAAAAGAAACAAAACAAACCGATATTCCTGTATTCAGTGGTATAGATCACAGTAAAGGGTACTTGATAACCATTAGGGAAATATCGGCTATCGTTACAGAAGTGGATGCAACCGATTTCTCACAAGCACAGGTGGATACGCTAATAAAAAAAACCGAATGGCTGAGGGAAAAAGCCCTGCACCATCATGAGTGTATTGCACTCTTTCATAAGCTCTTTACCGTCTTCCCAATGACCTTTTGTACTGTATTCTCCAATCGGAACAATCTGATTGAGACGATGGACCAAAAATATGAAGAACTGGTAGAAAGATTAGCTTATCTTGAGCAAAAAGAGGAGTGGAACCTCAAACTATTCTGTAACCTAGATAGATTTAAAGCTTATGTTAGGCAGCATAATCCCGTCGTAGAGGATTATCAAGGCAAACTGCGTGGCATGTCGGCTGGAAAAAAATATATAATGCAGAAAAAACTCGAAGCGATTTTTAAAGCCGAATTGGAAAAAGAACAATGGAGAAGATGGGAAGTTGTCCATCAGGACCTTTTAGGTTGGGCGACCGATTCCCTCATCCGAAAGAACTGGGGTAAAGAGGTAACTCTTCGAGAGGAAGAGATGCTTTTTAATTATGATTACCTCGTCCATAAGGATTGTTCGAGTCAATTTTTAGAGAGGGTGATTGAAAAGAAAACCCTTTTAGCAGAACTTGGATGGAGTTTGGAGATATCAGGCCCTTGGCCGCCTTATCATTTTTCTAAGCATCAAAAGGGGGTCTCTTAAAGTTGGTAGAGGGTCATTTTAATGAAGACCTTACTTTGTTGGACCTGCTAGATGGGATTATTGATAAAGGAGCGGTACTAACTGGGGAATTGATCATATCAATTGCGGACATCGATCTAATTATTATTGATTTGAGATTACTTATTTCAACGATTGAGACGGTGATGAAACAATATGAGTCGGATCAAACTTGAGAGTAAAAGCGTGGAGCAGGGATTGGCAAAGTTAGTGTTAACCATAATAGAACTACTTCGGCAGTTATTGGAACGGCAGGCATTGCGAAGAATAGACCAAGGATCTCTCTCAGAAGATCAAATAGAACAACTAGGCTTAACCTTGATGAGGCTAGAGGAAAAAATGCTTGAGTTAAAGCTTATCTTCGGATTGGAAGAGGAAGAATTAAATATTGATCTAGGTCCGCTGGGGAAGCTGTTGTAGGTATGGCCATTCAATCAACATCACAATCGAGTAACCTATTGGAAGTGTTGGAAAAAATATTAGACAAAGGTGTTGTTATTGCAGGAGACATCAAAATTTCTTTAGCCGATGTAGATCTGCTTACAATTAGGATTCGATTATTAGTTGCTTCCGTAGATAAAGCGAGGGAAATTGGGCTAAATTGGTGGGAAAGCGATCCATATTATTCAGCTAAAGCAAATTATTTGCTAGAAGAAAATAAAAGATTGAGTAAACGAATACAGGAATTAGAATTGCTATCTGTAGTTGAAGACGATAAGAAAATAAAGGACCCGTAAGGGTCCCCTTAGGCAAAGGTTGAAATCGCATTCAACTTCCGATAAAGCGTGTTTCGGCCGATATTTAACATCTTGGCCGCCCGGCTGATGTTGCCATTGGTTTGTTTTAGTACCTGCTCTATAAGCTGCAGCTCATGTTCTTTGATGCTTGTGACAGGTTCTATTGCAACCGATTCCACTTGCGGGCAGCAAATCGACTGAAGAAGAGACCTTGTGATCGGCTGGCCATCGGCAAGAAGAGCAGCTTGTTGTAGGACATTTTGAAGCTCTCTAAAATTCCCGGACCAGGTGTGGCTCAAAATAAACTGTTGGGCGTCGTCTTGTAGAACGGCTTTTTCCCGCAGGAAGGGCAGCTTGGACAAGACATGCTCCGCCAGCAGAATTAAGTCTTGCCGATCCCGCAAGGCTGGCAGCTTTAAGTTGAAGCCATTTAAACGAAAGTATAAGTCGGCACGGAAGCGTCCAGCTTCAATTTCTTTTTGCAGGTCCTTGTGTGTAGCAGCAATGATTCGGACATCAATCGGTCTCGGCGAGATGCCGCCAATCCGAGTCACGCAACGCTCCTGTAACACGCGAAGTAAGGTGGCTTGTGCCGTTAAGGGCATATCTCCAATCTCGTCTAAGAAGAGGGTTCCTCCGTTGGCTGCTTCAAATTTTCCGGCTTGTCCGTTGCTCTTCGCGCCCGTAAAGGCGCCTTTCTCATAACCAAACAGTTCACTTTCTAACAGACTTTCTGGGATAGCGCTGCAATTGAGGGCAATGAAGGACTTGTCTGCACGTGGGCTTGCCCCGTGAATGGATTGGGCGAAAAGCTCTTTTCCCGTTCCGCTTTCCCCGTTAATGAGCAGACTGATATCAATCCTAGCGACCTTCTGGGCAATGGCGATGGTTTCTCTCATATGGGGATCGTCTTGTATAATATCGGAAAAGTGATATTGGTTCGTCAGGGTGTCTTTCGTTTTTTGAGTTTCTCCCTGCAGGATGGCTATGGACGAACCGTCAAGGTGACGAGTGGAGAAGACGACGTTCTTGCAGGCATATTTTTCTTGCTGATCCAGTTTGGTCATTAAGCCGGTAATGGCTTGCCCGAGAACGTCTTCTTCGGACCATCCGAGGGCAAACTTGGTTGCAGGATTAATGCGAACCACTCGACCCTTATCGTTGAGTGTAATCAGAGGAGATGGGTGCTGATCAAAAATAAATTCAAGATCTTTTATGATAGTCATCGAATCCTCCTGAGTGTTGAGTGATGTAACACTTATAAACTAAGCAAAATCCGTTCCAACTCAAACAAAGGGTAAACTTACTAAATTCACAGGAGAATGACAAAAAAACGGCAAATCTGAACGAAAAATCGTCCGCTGTGCCGTTTTTTTGTCAATTTTTCTCACTAAGAACATAACGAATCACGCGATTCGTCAAATTTAACTTTTGGGATAACAGCTTTCGATTTCCGTTGGTCTCCAAAAGCCCCTTTTGTATAATCTTGCGGCCTACTTCGATTTCAATTTTTTTAATCTTTTTCATGACCTCTTGATAGTCTAGTTCATCAATGGAAGGCAGACGTTGTACAAAGTTCTCAATGAACTGATCGATTTCACCGTTGATCCCATCCTCTAACAAAACGGAGGGGATATTTGGTGAAGAGTTTTCCTTTTCCCAAAGCATGGTTGGAAGAAAGTCGGACCGTATGGTCTTACAGTCATGGATGGCAATGGTCTGGTTTAGGATATTGATTAACTGACGGATATTCCCTGGCCAAGCATACGTTTTTAACACGTGTAGGGCGCTTGAGTCGATTTCGATTCTGCCCTCATATTTTTTTTCCAGGTAATGGCGACAAATAAGGGGTATATCTTCTGCCCGTTCACGGAGAGGGGGGAGATGAAGCTTGACCCCCTCTAATCGATACAACAGATCAGACCTGAACCGATGCTTTTCTACTTCTTCTTCTAGATTGCGATTAGTTGCAGCGATAAACCGAATATTGCTAGTAATGGGTGTCTCGCTGCCTACGCGCATGAACTCCCCGGTTTCCATCGCCCGAAGCAGTTTGACTTGGATAGGGAAAGGAGACTCCCCGATTTCATCAAGGAAGAGGGTTCCTTGATGAGCGAGCTCAAAAAATCCCTTGCGTGTTTTCACGGCATGGGTAAAAGCGCCTTTTTCATGGCCAAACAGTTCACTTTCCATCAAAGAATCAGGGATAGCTCCACAATTAATGCCGATAAAGGGACCCTGTGAACGCATGCTGGTCCCGTGGATAAAACGAGCCATCAATTCTTTTCCCGTACCTGTTTCCCCTTGGATGAGAACATTGATGTTCTTTTTTGCTAGTTTATAAGCGATAGACATCAGATTCGCCAAGGGGCTAGAAGTAGAGTAAGTGATTCCATATTGCAGCGCATGATAGGATAAGTCTTGTGGATCGTGTGTGGTGAATGAGTCCAGGATCGGGTTTAAAACATTTTCGAGTGCCTCTAGATCATCAAACGGCTTTTCCAAATAGTCTTTTGCACCGTTTTGAATAGCGGTGATCGCCGACTGAATGGTACTGTAGCCGGTCATGATGATGACCTCACAGGCTGGATATCTTTCCTTGAGTAAGGTTAGAAGCTCCAAGCCGTTGGCGTCTGGAAGCTTCAAATCTACCAAGGCTAGATGAAAGAGGGTAGCAGGATCCGAGAGAATGGCTTGAACCTCTCTACCGCTGTTGGCAATCCGAACTTCGCAGTTTTTTCCTTCCAGCAGATAGGTGAAAAAAGAAGTGACTTCCACTTCGTCATCAATCACAAGTACATGTCTTGTTTCTGTCATTGTTTAATCTCCTCGCTTGATATGGGGAGCATGATCGTAAATTGGGTATATTCTTGTTCTTTGCTCTCTACCTTGATTTGTCCATGGTGGGATTCAATAATCCCCAAACTGACGGACAGTCCTAATCCGGTTCCCTTAAGATTTTCCTTCGTGGTGAAGAAGGGATGAAAGATCTTGCCCATATCTTCTTCCTTAATGCCTGAGCCATTGTCATGTACCGTGAGCGTAATATAGCTCTTCCCTTCCATAAACAATACGTCCGTTATTATTTGGATTAAAGCATTCTCCTTGTCTTGTAAGGCATCCCGGGCATTCAAGAGCAAATTAATCAGGACTTGCTCAATTTGCTGTCGGCTCCCTTTAAGGGGAGGGAGTTTCGGGTTCTTACTAATCTCAACCATTACCCCGGATACCTTTAGCTGATAGCCAATCAGGCTGCAGACATCGTCAATGAGGCGGTCTACATCAATTTCTTCAAAGCGGTACTCATCCTGTCTGCTGAAGGTGAGAAGATTTTGGATAATTCTTTTGCTGCGAACACCGCACTGATAGACATCCTGTAGCATCCGGCTCGACCTTTCGTTTACCGTTTCCCTAAGTAGCAGTTGGGTGTTTCCGAGGATAGCTGTCAGCGGACTGTTCAGCTCATGGGCAACCCCTGCTGCCATTTCTCCGATTGCAGCCAGTTTCGCAGATTGGATAAGCTGGGCTTCTATTTTTACTTTTTCACAAACATCCTTATAAAGCAGAATATTTTCGATGGCCACGCCGGCATAATCTGCCACACTTCTAAAAAACTGCCCTTCCTCTTTTGGATAGGAATGGTGGCTAAGCATGGTGAGAAATCCAATGGCCTTATCGGAATGGCTACGTAACAACACTGAGGCCCTATCGTAGTCAGGAAATTCTCGTTCTAGAAGTTGATTTAAGCGTTTGACAGACAGCTTATCGTCCATGTTCCAGGACCGATGCATTGACCATGTGGTTCCGCCTGGCATTTCCATAGGGGCGATATAAAAAGATAAAGAAGAACGATCGACTAAAGTCAAGACGAGCAGCTTAAAGCTAATAACAGGGATTAACTGGACTGCTATATATTCCGTAACCTCTTCCCAAGACATATTTACATGAATCCGTGTCAGTTGATTTAATACTTCTAGCTGCTTATTTTTTCGCTGCATCTCATGAACCAAATGGGTGAGTTCAACGTAATAGTTTTTTCTCGAAGATTGAATTCCTGTTAGTTTCTCAAGCATCTCGAGCTTCTTATCCATGAGACCCTCCGCGGAGAGCCTGCTTGAAGAGGATACCGACCTCTTTTTCCGTTAGATCGCGTGGGTTGGTAATCATGCAAGCATCCTGTATGGCATTTCGGCTAAGGGCCTCGATTTGATCCACTTGTAGCCCGAGGATCGATAAGGATTCCGGGATCTCTAGATCCCTTGAGATTTCTTTGACCGCTTGAACCGCGCTGTGAGCAGCTTGGCTTAAGCTCATCCCTTCGGTGGAGATTCCAAATGCTTCTGCCATTTGCTTGTACTTATGCGGACAAGCAATCGCGTTGTACTCCATAACATAAGGTAGCAAGATCGCATTGGCCTCGCCGTGGGGTGTATCCAGAAAACCGCCCAGCTGATGGGACATGGCGTGTACAGCGCCAAGAATCGCGTTGGAGAACGCTATCCCAGCTTGCAGGCTCGCCATAGCCATAGCCTCTTTGGCTTCTTTGTTATATCGGCTGGCTGTAGAGGGTCGTAAATACTGGGAGATCAGCTTTATGGCATGGAGGGAATAGCCTTCAGTCAATGGTGTTGCAGCAAGGGAGATGTAGGATTCGATTGCATGGGTTAAGGCGTCCATTCCCGTGTTGGCGGTTAGGCGGCTATCTTTGCTCATCAGCGTTTCGGGATCGACAATGGCAATGTCAGGGATGAGAGATTTGGACACAATGGTCATTTTAAGCTTGCGAGTAGAATCTGTTATGATCGAGAATTGTGAAACTTCCGAGCCTGATCCCGCTGTGGTGGGAAGAACCACAATAGGGGGAAGCGGCCGTGAGATTTTATCCACGCCCTCATAATCGTGAATAGCTCCTCCATTGGTCGAGAGCAGGGCTACCGCTTTTGCCGCGTCTAGGGCACTGCCTCCACCGATGCCCAATACGGCATTGCAGTGGCTATCTTTATATTCTACTAACCCTCTGTCGATTTCATAGTCTTTGGGGTTTGGAGTGCTGCCAAGCCATAGATGATAGTCAAGGCCGCTCTGTTCCACATACCTTATGGCTTCCTGCACCCAGCGTTGTTCGGCGATGCCTTTATCACTGACAATAAATACTTTCTCTGCACCTAAACGACAGAGGCTTTCTCCCACTTGACTGATGGAACCGCTGCCAAAGATGATTTCCGGTGTGATAAACTTTGATATTTGCATGAAGTTCCTCCGTTTTCCTTTTCTCTCATTCTAAGACATGCAGACCCAGCCGCCAAGTATTTACAAAAAGTATTTTTATTGGACAAGCATGCCAGATTTTTATAATGATCTGTCATTTTGATTATAGATGGAATGTCTATAACCCTTTAAGCTTAAGATTAATAGAGCTAGGGTGAGGGGGCTTAAGGACCATGACAGATATCGGAGAGCTGGTAAAAAGGCTGAATCGATTGGTGTTTTCTTTGTTGTTGGTAGGCCATAAGAAATGTGATGCGACTTGGTACCAATCTCCCAGAGAGCATCCCTTTCATTCATTATGGCTTGTTGTCAAAGGGCGAGGGGAATTTACGATTGATGGAGTCCACTATCCTGTCGAGCAGGGGAAGCTTTTCTTTTTTACTCCAGGTATGGTCTGCGAGAGGGTATCAAACCCGGAAAATCCCTTAGAATATTATTTTTTGAGGTTTTCTTTCGCAGAAGCACATCAAGATAAAGAGGACTGGCAGCTGCTATCCTCCAAAAGTCTCCAGTTTCCCTTACGAGGGATGTATTCGCTCCAGAACCCATTGCCGATTATTAAGGTGGTTGAGCAATTGGATTATTACTGGAAGAGAAGAGGGTCCATCATTCAAATGAAACGCAAGATCTTTTTCCAAGAGCTTCTGCTACTCATTATGCAGGATCTACGGGTTCAAAAGATGGAAGGCGACACTAATATGATGCTTGATCGGACGATAGATTACATGGTGAACCACTATCAGGAAGCCGTCGCTCTGGAGAATCTGGCCAATATCGCGGGCCTAAGCTTAAGTCACTACTCACGACAGTTTAAAAAATATATGGGCTATACGCCCATGGAATATTTGACACATCTGAGAGTTGATCGTGCAAAAGAATTGCTCATATTATCTGATTATCGTTTGAAGGCGGTCGCGGAAAGTGTAGGCTACCAAGATGAGTTTTATTTCAGCCGGGTGTTCAAGAAAATCGAAGGTGTTTCCCCGACAGAATTTGTAAAGCTAAACAAAATGAGACCGGCTACTTAGCTCGTACAGGATAAATGGAAAGGGGTGGTCAAAAGCGACCACCCTTCATAAGGTTTTCCTAGAGGCTGAGCCCAGGCCTCTATTTTGGATCGAATACAACCGGGAATAAAACCCTTTTTTCTTCATTAATTGATGATGCGTTCCCATTTCTCGAATGCGCCCTTGATGCAGAACGATAATTTTATCCGCATGTTGAATCGTGGATAAGCGATGGGCGACGATTAAAGTGGTTCTGCCGTTTGACACTTGGCGGATTGCCCTCTGAACTTTTTGTTCGGTTTCCGTATCAATATGCGCCGTGGCTTCATCGAGGATCAAGATATCAGGCTCCGTGACGAAGGCTCTTAAAAAGGATAGCAGCTGTTGCTGACCGGAGGATAAAGTTAAGCCTTGTTCGCCAAGGGGCGTCTGATATTGATTAGGCAGCTTTTGAATAAATTCATCGGCTTGCAACGCTTTAGCCGCATGACGAATATCACGGGTGGGAAGTCCGTTTTGATCCAGCCGGATATTAAAGTCTACATCTCCCCGAAACATGAAGGTGTCCTGCTGGATAATGCCGATATGCTTTCTTAAGTCCTCCATGGCCATGTCACGGATATCAATTCCATCAATCTGAATACTTCCTTTTTGAATATCATAGAAGCGATTAATAAGCTGAATGATGGAACTTTTGCCCGCTCCCGTGGCCCCGACAAAGGCTACGGTTTCTCCAGGCTCGATATGAAAACTCAGATCCTTCAGCACCCAATTATCCTCATCATAAGCGAACCAAACTCGATCAAATTGGATGGCCCCTTGGACTTTCTCGGGAAGAGGAATCGTTTCGGATTTATTTAGAATTTTCGGCTTCTCTTCTAATACCTCAAAGATCCTCTCGGAAGAAGCCAGTGCTGTTTGGATTTGATTAAATCGGTCAGCTAGGTTCATTAGGGGTTGAAAGAATTCACGGGAATAGTGAGTGAAGGCATAAACGATCCCAAACGTAATTTCCCCGCCTAAAACGGATTTCCCACCATACCAGATGATAAGAGCAAGGGCAAGGTTGCCGAGAAAACCAATCAGGGGATTAAAGATGGAATTGATGACTGTCGTTCGCATCCCCGCACGGTAGTGCTCCTCATTAAGATCTCGAAATTTTTCCCACTGCTTGAATTCCCGCGTAAACATTTGGATCGTTTGCATCCCGGAAAGGTTCTCGGCGAGGTAGGAATTTAAGCGGGAGAGTACCGCTCGAATATAACGCTGGGCCTCGCGTGTAACCTTCTTATAATAAAGGGTGCTTACGACGAGCAAGGGAATCACGGTAAAGCAGATCAGGGTAAGTTTAAAGCTTAACTGTAGCATAATGATGACAATTCCAATAAGAATACAAATCTCTTTTACCAAATTGACAATCACTTGGGAATAAAGCTGGTTCAGCGCTTCAACATCATGGGATACCCTTGTTACAATCCGCCCGACCGGATTTCGGTCAAAGAAGCCAATGTGCATCTGCGTCAAATGGCGAAACACTTTTTCCCGAATATCAAATATAATTCGCTGCCCTGAATACTGAAGCATATTCGTCTGAAAATACTCCAATAGCGAAGCCCCAACTACGGTAAGAAGAAAGAAGATTCCCAGGTAAACCAACCCTGTATAGTCCTGTTGCCTGAAGAGCTCGAGGTCCGATTCGCTTAGCTTCGTTGCAGGGTACCGCAGGTCTTGGGATACAAGAAGGAGTTGCTGACCTTCATGAAGGAGAGCTGGTTCGTTTCCACTTCCTATCCATCCCGAAACCATGTAATGCTGGTCTTCTAAACGAATAATTTGAGCAGGAGAAAGGCCACCAATGTCCGTGTTGTGTTTTACTCGTGCGTAAGCTGCATGATTCCATTGGATGATCGGTTCCAGGCCCTTTTCTTTCAGCTCTTCCACGGAACCTGCAGCCATAGGGGATTGGATTCCATTGATGCGATCATCTATGGCTATTTTGATAATATAGGGGCGCGCCAGGGCTGCAAGGACGATTAAGCCAGCCATAAAAATAGCAATCAAAATGGTTCGTCGATAGGGCTTTGCAAACCGAAGCATCTGCCTCCATAACTGCCCATCTTTCATAGAGAGTGTCCTCCTTCACTCCATCTGCCCTCGTGCTCAAGATCAAAGCCTGCTTGCTGGATTTTGTACATCTGGGCATAAATCCCTTCTTGCTGGAGAAGAGAATAATGGTTTCCCTGTTCAATGATTCTTCCGTTATCCATGACAATGATCTGATTGCAATCCATGATAGTTGATATCCGGTGGCTAACCATGATGGTCGTTCTTCCCTGTTTTACCTTCCTAAGTCCCTCTAAAATTTGCTCTTCGGTTTGGGCATCGACAGCAGAAAGACTGTCATCGAAAATGAGAATGGGCGGATCCTTAATCACCGCTCTAGCAATACTCACTCTTTGACGCTGACCACCCGACAAGGAGGTTCCCCGTTCGCCTAATGGGGTGTCAAACTTCTTGGGAAAATGAACGATATTCTCGTAAACTTGGGCCAGTTTAGCTGCTTCCTCAATGTGGCTTTGCTGATAGCTCTTGGGGTCAAAAGCGATATTTTCAGCAATCGTTGTAGAAAATAAAAAGTTTTCTTGGGGAACGAAACCAATGGATTCCCTTAGAACACGGAGAGGGATCTGTGAGATTTCTAGCCCGTCAATGAAGATCGTTCCCTTCGGCGGATTATACATTCTCATCAGCAAGTTCACGAGAGTGGTTTTCCCGCTGCCAACCTTTCCGACGATCGCGATGCTGCTCCCCTGTGGAATGCTAAGATTAATGTCTCTAAGCGTAGGGGAGTGGTCCCCCGGATAGGTGAAGCTTAAATGAGAGACTTGAATGCTCCCGTTAAGGGAGGTAATGGGCAATACTTCAACATCGTCCTGGACTGCGGGCTTCAGAGCTAAAATTTCCCGTAATCGAAGATCCGCAGCTCTTCCTCTTTGCAAAGTATTGATCACTTTCCCGAGGTTTTCTACCGGAGAGACCAGGAAAGATAGGTATGTATTAAAAGCAACGAATTCCCCCAGCGTAATGGTTCCTCTCATGGTTAGAATTCCTCCAAATAAAACCGAGATCAGGTAGCTTAGCCCTACAATGCCTTGGCTGATGGAAGTGAATAAAGAGTTCGAGCGAATGAGATTGCGGTTTGCCATGACGTTATTTTGATTATCTTCCATAAATTTCTTCATCTGATCCTGTTCCTGCACGTAGGCTTTGACTACTCTGATGCCGGCGCAAAACTCCTGAACTCGGCTGGCCAATAGGCCGATAGCCTCTTGGACTCTTAAGGAGCGTTCTTGAATCTGGAATCGAAATTTATAGGCCATGTAGGATAGAGCGGGCAGAGGCAGCATAACGAGCAGGGTAAGGGAGGCGTGAATGGTTGTAGACATTGCAATTACCGTAACGGTGATCAAGATCACGGCTTCCACGGTCATAAAAACGCCTTGCATGGCCACATCGCGAGTCACGTTCACATCGTTAATCGCATGAGACATCAGATCCCCGATGCGTTGCCGCTTGTAATATTCTGGGGGCATCTTCTCCCATTGCTGAAATAGCCGATCCCGAATGTTCCTTTCGAGCTGCCGTGATAAGCGGAAAATATAAATTCGGCTGGTAGAACGAAAGAAAGCCACTCCGAATCCGATGGCTGTAATCCATAAAGCAAGCTGAAAGGTGTCAAAAAAGGTGATCGTTAGGGATTGTACTCCATTCGTAAACTTTTCCAGTAAACGAGGAATAACAAGCTGCAGTAAGCAAGATATGGACAATAAGGCAGCTCCAAAGAGATACTTTCCTTTATGCAAACGGACATATTCAGCGAATAATGATCGTGAGCCCAAGCGCTTCCTCCTCCTTAGAAAAAAGGTTGTGCCTATAGATTAAGGCTTTATAAGAGGTCTATCCATGGATAATAGCGCTGTATTTCATGGATTATTTTGATGCTTGGGGAAACCTGCATAATCATTTCCTCTTACTCTCCTTACTGGAATACAATCCGATTTTATTGATTATAGACAATATTTGTCTAATCTAATATAAGTAAATTCATAACATTCTTTTTTTTGAGGTCAAGCATGGAGGAATTCGAAAAGTATATTCACACCGTAAAAGAGTTTGCTGATCATGTGCTCCGCTAT
This sequence comes from Ammoniphilus sp. YIM 78166, assembly GCF_004522215.1. Classification (GTDB taxonomy): domain Bacteria; phylum Bacillota; class Bacilli; order Aneurinibacillales; family RAOX-1; genus YIM-78166. The sequence continues at coordinate 826,757 of NZ_SDLR01000001.1, forward strand.
GGAAAAGACCAGTATGGAGAATCGTCAACCCCCTTATTTGTTGATGGGCTAAACGTAACCACCTATGAACCCGTCAAATGGCTTTCAGAGGGAATGGAATGGATACTCTCCACTTTGATAAAGAAGATAATACGATTCATCCGATCCTGACAGATGGTACACGATTAACCGGGCTCATCATGGAAAAAAGCGGATACTACGGAAAGCAAGGAGAAGCCTTGCCTTCGGAGCGGGCGAATCTCTTATGGATGTGGTCGTATGCCAAAGGATATCGATTATCAAGGAATATACAGCTATGGGAAATTGCCCGAAGCGTAGGAAACAATTGGGAGTTGGGGGATATCGGTGAAGCTCCGGGCGAAGAGCCACGGCTAAATGAATGGTCGGCTTGTTCGGATCCTATTGGAATTTATGCCTTGATCGAGCTGTATCGCGCAATCGGTAAAAAAGCCTACCTAAATCTGGCTCAAAGAATTGCGGATAACATCATTGCTTTCAAGTTCCATAAGGGCTTTTTCCTGCCAATTAAACCGTTTCCGTTTGAAGCGGTTTTTTTCTAGCTGGTTTTATTTGTTTTACAAATTCAATATATTCACTATTCCCAAATAAAAAAAATACGATAAAATAGAAATACATAAATTCTATTCTTGGAGATCAAACTGAGGTGCATTTTGAAACCGTTTATTACGAGAGTTTTTTTTTCATCGTTTAAATCTACGATTTTGACCTTGTTTCTGCCGATTATTGTGATCTGTATCTTGGTAACAGGGTTTGTCTCTTACTTTTTGGCATCCAGCCAATTGCAGGAAAATGCTTTTAAGAGTATTAATGATACTGTCTTTCAAACGAAGAGCTATTTGGATAACCAATTGCGCGATGTTTTCGAACAGCTGGTAGCGCTGTCAAATCATCCGGATACACTGTCTGTCATAGCCAGGCATCCATCGGATATTGGTCCTTCGGATTATATAAGAATGGACACCCACTTAAGCCGGATCGCTTCTTTCAATCCGATCATAGAATCCGCATTAATTCATCTCCATGATGGTAAGTTCGTGCTTTTTCGCAGCGATGATCAGTGGGCTAAGGTGCGTTTTTCCTATCCTGATTATCGCGAACGATTCCAGGGGGGACAGGAAGATTTCTATTGGCAGAATCTTCACCAAGATGACATCTTTATCAGCTCGCGCGAGGAAAGTGAAGTGGTTAGCGTATTCAAGCTGATTGGAAAAGAACAGGCAAAGGCGAATGGGGTCCTCTTGTTTCATATCAATCGAGACTTTTTTCGCAACGTATTCAACGACTCACTCATCGGAGAAAACGGATACTTAGTTTTAGTGAACCAAGAGGGCGTAATGAGCTTTAAACAAGTAGATGAGGAGTACCAGCTTAATGATGAGGTGCTGAAACATCTACAGGGCATCACCAAGGACCAGGGACGCTTTGAATTTCAAAAGCCGAATGGAAAAAAAATGTTGGTGATCTATGATACGCTCAGCGTCAATCGTTGGAAGGTAGCGGCCGTGTTCCCAGAAGAGGATCTTCTGAAGCGTGTTGATTACATTAAAGTCGTGACCTTGATCGTGGCTGTCCTACTCATTATTGTGGCTGTGTTTCTAGCCAGCATGATTGCCAGATACATTACCCGGCCCATTTCCTACCTTGTCAACAGCATGAAGGGGTTTGAAAAAGGCAATATGGAAGTGAAGCTCGATGTGGTGGGAGCTAGTGAAATCGGGCTATTGTATAAGGGAGTTCGGGATTTGGTGGTTCGAGTCAATCGTTTGCTGGATCAGATTCGCGCTGAGCAGGAGACGAAACGGCAATTGGAGCTTGCCGTGATGCAAGCGCAGATTAATCCTCACTTTCTTTACAATACCTTATATTCCATCAAAGGGCTTTCGGACATGGGATTAAACAAGGAAGCAAGCTCCATGGTCACCGCGTTGTCTAACTTTTTCCGAATCGGAATCAGTCGAGGGCAAGAGATTATCAGAGTGCAAGAAGAAGTTGAGCATATCAGCAACTACATGTTCATTCAGGAAATGCGCTACGGCGATGATTTCTCCTATGACATCGAGGTTGAACCCAGAATCTTGCATGGACAAATGATCAAGTTAACCCTGCAACCCTTGATTGAAAACGCTATTTATCACGGAGTGAAGCAAACGAGAGGGATTGGACATATTCAAGTGAATGGGTATCTCCTTGACGAGGATATTTGCTTCGAGGTCAAAGATAACGGGGCAGGCATGAGTAAGGAACGACTAGAGGAAATCCGAAAAGGCTTAAGTGATAAGGACCCAGCCAAACTAGGCTTCGGTGTACGGAGCGTTCATGAACGGATTCAGCTCCATTATGGAGAGAAGTATGGACTGACAATTGACAGCGAGGAAGGAAAAGGGACGATAGTCAAAGTCTTAATTCCTCTGTTGGAAGGATAGGTGAATGAAATGTACAAGCTTGTAATTGTAGACGATGACCGTATTATACGTCGAGGCCTATCAAGTATTTCGTGGGAAGACTATGGTTACCAACTGGTGGGGGAAGCCCCTGACGGGGAAAGAGGATTAGAGGTGATTGCCGAGGAGCGGCCGCACATCGTCATTTCGGATATCAAGATGCCGTTTATGGATGGGTTGGAAATGTCTCGGATTATCAAAGAAAAGTATCCCGAAATCAAGGTGATCCTGCTTACGGGCTACGATGACTTTAAATTCGCGCAGGAAGCAATTAAACTTAGAGCTTATGACTATCTTCTCAAACCGGTAGACCGAGAAGTGCTCATCGAAAAGGTAAAGCTCGCTTCAATGGAATGGGAAAATGAGAGAAAAGCGGAAAAGCAAATTAAGGAAGGTATGCCCTTTCTTCGCCAGCGATTTCTAAAAAGGCTCTTCTATCAGCAGGGTCGGCAGGGAGACTTGCAGAAGGAGATGGAGTTTCTTGGCATCAACCTGACTGGTCGTCATATGGCTGCATGCTTAATTAAGCTCGACGAATATAAGCAAGCCGAGATAATGGAAAAGGAAATGCTTAAGTACTGCGTATTTAATATTGTTGAAGAAATCCTGCATAAAGAAAATCACGGGTTAGTGTATGATTCTGAAAGCGATGAGCTTATCGTGCTGTACACTAATGATGAAGAAGTAGATGAAGCACGTCAGGGTTTCTATCGTTTCGCCGAACATATTCGGGAGAACGTCAGTCTTTATCTGAAGACAACGGTGACAATCGCTCTTGGACGAATGTATGGTGACATATCGGAGGTTGCATTATCTTACGAAGAGGCTCGCTCGGCGATTGAATTTCGCCATTTGATTGGAAAGGATCAAGTGTTTTCCATCGAGGATACGGGTTTGGCTCCTAATCCAACTGCGAATAAAAGCAAAGGGTTGGAGAATGAGCTGGTCTTGAAAGTCAAGCTTGGCTTGGCTCAGGAAGTGAAGGATCTCCTGTTGAATATGCATGAGCAATGGCGTGAGGAGAAAAAGTCCCTGCATCACGTTCGACTCATGGCCCTGCAACTGGTTGTCCTGCTGTTCCGCGAGGCAGAGGAGTGGGCTAAGGATTGGGTGGAGGATCACCGTGAGGATCTAGGTACCCATTACCATGAAATTCATGAGCTGCAAACGGCACAGGAAATTGTGGCGAAGTTAGAAGAAACGACGTCCAGTTTGTTATCCTTTGTTAAACAACAGCGAGAGAGCCAGAAGAATGCGACTGTTGATAAGGCTATGAGATATATAGAAGAAAACTTCCATCAGGAGGGACTTTCCCTGCAGGATGTTGCCAAAGAGGTTCATATTAGTCCGACCTATTTAAGCATTCTATTTAAGCAAGACAAGAACATCAACTTTTCGGAATTCGTTCTAGAAACGAGAATGAAGAAAGCCATGGAGCTTCTTCGACAACAAAATCTCAAGGCTTATGAAGTGGCCGAAATGGTAGGCTATAACAATCCGCAATATTTTAGCGTAAGTTTTAAAAAATATACCGGGTATTCGCCACTGGACTTTAAAAAACAAGCATAAGGGGATGAGAGGAATTGAAGGTTCGTACCCTTTTAAGATTGAGTTTAACAGGGATGTTCCTACTAGCCGGCTGTGGATCCACTCCTGACTATACCATCATCGTAGACGGGACCGAAGATTCTCAAGCACCTGAAGAGGATGAAGTGGTGTTAACCTTCTGGGACTCCAATGCTGGCCCCCAGAGAACTCCCTATTATCAGGAGCTAATCACGCAATTTGAAGAACAACATCCCAATATTCGGGTGGAGTACGTGGGGATACCTAACAAAACCAATATCCAGAAGTACAATGCTGCCATCGCGGCTAACGATACTCCGGATGTGGCTGAAATCTATCCGAGCTGGCTCGCTTCGTTTACGCAACGGGGAGCCCTGCTCCCTTTGGATCCTTTTTTTGAGGAATGGAGCGAAAAGGAAAAGATCAGCAAAGAGGCAATCCAGTTTAACCGAGAAGTCGTGGCTGATCAACAGCTCTATGCTATACCGAATACACAAAACATGGATATTCTATGGTACCGTAAGGATTGGTACGAAGAAAAAGGGGTCAAACCGCCTGAAACGTGGGATGAATTCTTCACTTCTGTGAAAACGCTAACCGATAAGAAACTCGATCGCTATGGTTATACTATTCGGGGTGGAAAAGGAAGTTCTTTTCAGCTTCAACGAATGATGTATGCGTATTCAGGGATTGATCTGTATTTCGACGCTCAGGGAAAAAGCACCATCAACGATCCCCTGCATGTAGAGTTTTTGAAAAAGTACATGAGTTTGTATAAACAGTACACGCCGGAAACAGATGTAACGAACTCATATAAGGAAATGCTTGCCGTTTTTGTTACAGGAAACGCAGCGTTGGTACAACATAATATCGGCTCTTACGCCGAAAATAGTCAAAAGCTGAGACCAGAGGAGTTTGCGGCACTGCCTTTGCCTAAGACGGTTCAAGGACGTTTTGTAGTTGAAGGTGGAAATACGAGCGGATATGGGATCTTTAAAAATACGGAGCATCCTAAGGAAGCTTGGCAATTGGTCAGCTTTCTATCTTCCGCGCAAGCTCAAAGCTACTGGAACCAGCAAATCGGCCAACTGCCTACGCATTCCGATGTGTTAAAAGAGTCATGGGTGAGAGAGGCCGAGCATATTCAAACCGCCTTCCGTGTGCTCGAAGATCCTGCAACCCGGTACTACAATCCGCCTTTTTACTTGCCTGAGTACCGCTCTATCCTCGATAATATTGTGGACCCAGGCATTCAGTCGGTGTTGAGCCAAAAGAAGTCGATAGAGGAATTTTTGTATGAATGGGCGAATGCCATGGAAAAATCGAAACAGAAGTATGAAAGTGCTCTTAAAAAATAAGAGCGCTTTTTTTTTCATTTTTTAAAATGATATAAAAATCTAAAACGTTTCCCTAAAGATATTTAATTCTGGAAAAACGTCGAAACCACTACAATAAAGCTATAGCAAACGACGAGAAAGGAGAGCTTACGATGCAGAATGGATTACGCTTACAAAAAGATGTAAAGCTGTCGACCCCGGTTCAAGCTAAGGGAAGTCAAAAGTTTAAACTTGAAAATTGGCTTCCTTACTTGTTCCTTACGCCCACCACGTTACTAATTCTTGGCTTTTTGATTTACCCTTTTACTAACGTGTTTTATTACAGTCTTCAACACTATAATCTAAACACACCTTTTTACAACGGATTTATTGGGTTAGAGAACTTCGTTACTCTCTTTAATGACCCGCAGTTCTACTCTAGTTTAGGAATCACCTTTAAATGGGTAACATCCCAAGTCCTACTCCAATTGGTCTTCGGAATGGTGCTTGCCTTAATTCTCAATCAATCGTTCCGTTTCCGGGCCTTCATCCGCGCGGCTGCCTTCACCCCTTGGGCTATCTCCGGAGTATTAGCCTCTGTTATGTGGTCGTTGATGTATAACGAGCATATGGGAGTTATCAACGATATGTTCCAAAGGGTTGGGTTGATTGAACAAAACAGAGCTTGGTTGGCAGATTCAGCCACAGTATTCATCTCCGTTGTCATTGCCGAGTTATGGAGAGGGATTCCGTTCTTCGCCATTACCTTGTTGGCAGGACTACAAAGTATCCCGGAAGAGCTTTATGAAGCTGCGAAAGTGGATGGAGCGGGAAGATGGAAAACATACTGGTACATTACGCTTCCGCAATTGAAGAATACGATTGTCTTAACAACATTGCTCCGTACGGTTTGGGAGTTTAATAACGTAGATCTCATTTTTAACCTCACAGGCGGCGGGCCAGCGCATCAGACTACGACACTAACCATGTATATAGCAGAACAAGCTATACACGGAAACAACTTCGGCTATGGATCAGCTTTAACCGTAGTATCTTGCGGAATTCTACTTATCTTCGCTGTTGTTTATCTGAAGGTTACTCGTTATGAGAGGGAGGGTTAAGCTAACATGAATTTTTCTATCAAATCAGATCGCATCTTGTTTTTCTACGCTCCGCTGATCATGATGATGTCGTTCACCTTGTTCCCTTTTTACTGGACGATTAATACCGCTCTAAAGCATGAAGGGGACATCATCAAGCGGCCACTCGAGTACTTCCCAAGTTCGTTTACTTTAGACAACTTCGTATCAGCTTGGACGAATGTCGGATTTTCAGTTTACTTTAAGAACAGCCTATTTATCGGGGTTTGCACCATGGCGATCGTGCTTGTCCTTTCGATCTTGGGGGGGTATGCACTAAGTCGTTACCAGTTCAAAGGGAAACGTGCCTTTCTTCTTATGCTGCTAGCTACGCAGTTCGTACCAAGAGCCATGCTGATTATACCGTTGTTCATCATCTTTAAGAATCTTGGGTTGATCAGTAATCCTTTATCCTTGATTATCACGTATGCAGTTATTGAACTTCCGTTTACAACGATTTTGATGATGGGCTTTATCTCAAATGTACCGCGAGAGCTAGAGGAAGCGGCGATGATCGACGGCTGTAACAGATTGCAAGCCATCCGCCATGCAGTATTCCCGCTCTTACTGCCAGGAATTGTAGCGACAGGCGTGTTTACCTTCATCTACACCTGGAACGAATTCTTACTTGCACTAATGCTAACCAATCAGCAATCAAAGTTTACGCTCCCTATTGGGTTAAGTTATATGATGGGTGAATTCAACATCAATTATGGAACTCTTGCAGCGGGTAGTGTAATCGCTATCATCCCAGCTATCATTCTTTTCGCTTATGCGCAGAAGTACTTAGTCAACGGCTTGGGTGGAGCAGTAAAAGGATAAAAAACAAAAAAACAACATTGGAGGTCAAATCAGATGAAGAAAAAATGGTATCAATCTTTCCTTGCAACAAGCTTAGCCGCTACCCTTTTACTGACCGGTTGTGGAGGGGGCTCTCAACCCTCTACAGCAATTAAGGAGGAAGGCCCGAAGCCTGCAGAGGCTCCTGTTGAAAACGTTAAAATTACATTCTGGGACGAAAATGCTGGACCTCAACGTACACCTTATTACGAAGAGTTGATTAAGCAATTCGAAGCAGAAAATCCAAACATTAAAGTCGAGTATGTGGGGATCCCGAATAAGTCCTCCAAGCAAAAGTATGATGCCTCTATCGCAGCGAATGATACACCAGATGTAGGGGGCGTACAAACAAGCTGGATCGCAGATTTCTCCGCGAGAGAAGCACTAGTTCCTCTAGATGATTACTTTAACCAATGGGAAGATAAAGAAAAGATCAACCGCGGTGCGATCGACTTCAACCGTTCTGTTTCTCTAGACGGAAAGTTATATCAAATTCCTACAACGCAAAACCTTGATATCCTATGGTATCGTCCAGACTGGTATCAAGAAGCAGGTCTGAAGGCTCCTGAAAATTGGGATGAGTTCTTCACGGCAGTAGAAAAAATGACCGATAAAGGGCAAACCCGATTCGGATTCACGATTCGTGGCGGAAAGGGAGGATCCTTCCAGCTTCAACGTATGATGTATGCGTACTCCGGAATTGGTGAGTACTTTGATACAAATGGAAAAAGCACAGTTAACGATCCGAAGCACGTTGAATTCGTAAAGCAATACCTTGGCATTTACAAGCAATACACCCCTGAAAGTGATATCACAAATGCTTATAAAGAAATGATTGCTGGCTTTGATACAGGGGCTGTGGCATTGGTACAGCACAACATCGGTTCTTTTGCCGAGCATGAAAAGGCTCTTCAGCCAGGTCAGTTTGCAGCCCTTCCACTTCCTAAGACTGCTGACGGTAAGTACACGGTAGAAGGCGGAAACACAAACGGTTATGCAATTTTCAAGACCACGAAGCACCCAGATGCAGCATGGAAATTCGTAAGCTTCCTTGCTAACGCAAAGAGCCAAAGTTACTGGAACCAAAACATCGGTCAGATTCCTACACACTCCGACGTGTTGAACGAGCAATGGGTTAAAGATGCACAGCATATTCAAACCGCATTTACAGTTCTAGAAGATCCGAACACCGTATTCTACAACCCGCCGTTCTATCTTCCAGACTACCGCTCTATCCTAGACAACGTGGTTGATCCTGGTATCCAAGGTGTTATGAGTGGCAAGAAGACTGTAGAAGACTTCCTAAATGAGTGGGCAGCAGCAATGGAAAAGTCTAAGCAACAGTTTGATGCTGTAATGAAGAAGTAATGAGATTCGTAGCTTCCAAAAAGTCGCCTGGGCGCGACTTTTTGGGCTATCACTTGGTTGGGCTGGGCGGACATAGGGTTCGCTATTATCGTGAGAAAGGGCACATCTGGCTGGATATAGGACATTGAGTTCGTTATTTGTCTAAAAACGGGATGTATGAGTAGTATTTTTACTAAATAACGGAGCCTATGTCCGATCACCTTTCAATATTTAAAATGATAGCCATTTAGCGGATCTCATGTCCGCATCGGAATAAAACATACAAAAAGGAGAGAAATAACAATGGAAATCAGACATGCAGGAAACCCGACAGATGCAAAACACTATACTACGGAGAGATTAAGAAAAGAGTTCCTAATCGAGAGCTTGTTTGTAGACGGGGAAGTAAAAATGGTTTATACACACTATGATCGCTTTATTATGGGTGGTGCGGTTCCTACTCAAGGAAAGTTATATGTGGAAGCTGCCGATCAATTAAAGACGGACTACTTTTTAGAGCGCCGTGAAATGGCTGTTATTAATATTGGAAATCCCGGATTGGTTCGAGTGGACGGAGAAGATTATGAATTAGGGAAGAAAGACTGCCTGTATATTGGCCTTGGCAAGCAAGAAGTAACATTCCAAAGTGTAGATCCAGCGAATCCTGCTCGTTTCTACTTTGTATCTTCCACGGCTCATAAAGAATACCCAACAAAAAAGCTGGGCATTGAGCAAGCTGAGCCGACACATCTGGGATCGGACAGTGAATCCAACAAGCGAACCATCTACAAGTATGTTCATGCTGATGGAATTCAGAGCTGCCAGTTGATGCTTGGCATGACGATTTTGGAGCCCAACAACATGTGGAACACCATGCCAGCACACCTTCATGACCGTCGTATGGAAGCCTATCTCTACTTTGATATGGATGCAAACGCTAGAGTATTCCACTTCATGGGTGAGCCGAGCGAAACACGCCACTTAGTGGTTGCCAACGAGCAAGCCGTAATTTCTCCAAGCTGGTCTATTCATTCAGGAGTAGGTACGAGCAACTATACCTTTATTTGGGCGATGGCCGGTGAGAACTACACGTTCAAGGACATGGACTTTGTGGAAATGAAAGACTTGAAGTAGGGGGAGGAAGAAGCATGATTGATTTGAATGTGAGCCGCTACCTTGAAATTGCAGAGCAAGCCTGTCAGGAACTCATGAAGACTTATTCGCCAAGCGAATTGCCACCGGCAAATCATTGGCACTACCATCAGGGTGTATTTTTATATGGGATGCAGCGAGTCTGGGAGAAAACAGGCAAAGAGGAATATTTCCAATATATCAAAGCGTATATTGATTTATTAGTAGATGAAGAAGGTAATTTCCTATTTGATCGCGATCAATTGGATTCCATCCAAGTGGGAATCTTATTATTTCCTTTATTAGAAAGAACAGAGGATAAGCGTTATCAAATCGCTGCCGACAAGTTAAGAAATTTATTTCATACGTTAAATAAAACCTCTGAAGGCGGTTTTTGGCATAAGGATAAGTATCCTTATCAGATGTGGTTGGATGGGTTGTACATGGAGGGGCCGTTTGCCCTTCTGTACAGCCGTAAGTTCAACCAGCCTGAGTTGGTTGATATGGTGGTTTATCAGGGATCTCTAATGAGATCTCATATGAAGCATGAAACGGGATTGTTGTTCCATGCGTGGGACGAGAAAAAGGCACAGCCATGGGCTAATAAGGAAACAGGTTGTTCTCCTGAGTTTTGGGGTAGATCCGTAGGTTGGTATGGTACGGCCTTGGTGGATATTTTGGAGTTAATGCCAGAAGACCATCCAGGACGTGCAGATTTCATTCAATCCTTACAAGATTATGTTCGTGGGTTAGCACAGTTCCAAGATGAGAAAACCGGTCTGTGGTATCAAGTCGTGGACAAAGGGGATCGAGCGGATAACTGGCTTGAATCTTCGTGCACCAGCTTATTCGTCTACACCATCGCCAAAGCAGTAGAAGCTGGATATATTGATGCGGAATATTTGAAAGTGGCACAAAAAGCGTACCAAGGACTGTTAGACCATATGATCGTGTCTGAAGAAGGTAAGTGGATCATGAAGGGCATTTGTATTGGAACGTCTGCAGGGGATTATGACTATTACGTAGGTCGACCAACTTCAGAGAACGACCTACATGGAGTAGGGGCCTTTATCTTGGCTACGATGGCGCTTGAAAAACTTGTTGGAAGGGAGGCTTAATCGAGGATGAGCCGTTTGTTTAATCTTGAAGGAAAAACTGCCTTAGTAACCGGTGCTAGAACAGGGATCGGTCAGGCTATGGCTGTCGGTTTGGCTGAGGCAGGGGCGAACCTGATTCTTCTTGGACATCAGGACAACATGCAAGAAACGGAAGCCAAGATACGAGATCTGGGCAGAAGCTATGAGACGGTTTTGATTGATCTTTCTCGTACGGATGAATTAGTGGAAAAAGCAGAACAGCTAGCTAGCCAATTCCAAATTGACATTCTTGTAAACAATGCGGGAATCATTCGAAGAGAACCTGCAGCCCACCACTCGCTTGAAAATTGGAAAGCAGTGATTGACACAAATCTAAATTCCGTCTTTATTTTGTCTCAAGCATTAGCTAAGCCCATGCTTGAGCGCAGAAGCGGAAAAATCATTAATGTAGCCTCCCTTCTGTCATTCCAAGGCGGCATTAATGTGCCGGGCTATACTTCTGCTAAGCATGCCGTGGCTGGCTTGACCAAAGCATTGGCGAATGAATGGGCACCTCACGGAGTGCAAGTCAATGCCATAGCCCCAGGCTATATTGAAACGAATAATACCGAAGCCTTGCGCAAGGATGAAGAGCGCAGTGCATCGATTCTAGCACGGATTCCTGCCGCTCGCTGGGGAAGTCCTGAGGACTTAGCTGGAGCTGCTGTTTATTTAGCATCACCAGCATCGAATTACGTGACAGGCCATGTTCTTGTTGTTGACGGTGGATGGATGGCGAGATAAAAGAAAGAAGGTGTCCTTAAAAAAAGGACACCTTCTTTTCCACTCTTGCCAAAAAGCCAAAGGTCGTTTATGATGTTAACAACGTTGTTATTATCTGAATAAACAGAGAAAGGGTGGGAAGATGAAGGATGATCAGCATCGTATTACGTATCCATCCCTTTTGCGCTTTTTTATTCCACTAAGCTTTTCTGCGACACTAGTGACTCTATCTCATGTCATTATTAACAGCACGTTGGCTAGGGCCCAAAACCCGGCCATGGTCATTGCAAGCTACTCTATTGCGTTAAGCTTTTTTGGGATTCTGGAGAAGTGTGTGGTGATTTTTCGGCAGTCCTCGTCAGCCTTGGTACGAGACCGCGTCTCCTACCGAGCCATGTTTAGTGTATCGGCCTATATTTTGGGTGCGGTTCTCGCTATTTCCTTAATCATTGCCCATACGGAGATCGGAAAATGGATTTTCACCTATGCGTTTGGGGTGAAGGAGGAGTTGTTGCAGCCTACTCTAAATGCTTATCAGGTACTCCTGTTTGTGACCGTCTTTTCAGGCATTCGCTGCTTTTACCAGGGAATCATTATCTATCACTTACGGACGAAGTGGATGACGATCATGATGTTGGTCCGGATAGCCATGATGATGGTAATCGCATTTATTGTGCTGAAGAAGGGTTGGGTTAATCAAGGGGTTGTAGGAGCTTATATCTTTCTTTTTGGAATGGCTGTGGAGGCCCTTGTGAGCGGGTTGGAAGGCAGATTCTTGGCCAAACAGCTTCCGGAAAAGCAACCGGAGCATACCATTGAGACTCAATCGCAAATCTTTTTATTCTATCGCCCCCTATTGATGGCATCGCTTATTGCAGTATTAATTAATCCTTCCATCAATGCCACTTTAGGCTGGAGTGAAAAAGGAGCGGTAGCGGTAGCAGCCTTTGCCGTTGCTGCCTCGGTTACGCAGCTATTTATGAGCTTTACTTCCTATATGCATCAGATAGCGATTAACTTTTATCGTAAAGACCCACAAAAGGTCCTACGCGTCACTGCCGTATTAGGTTTGATTCCATCCGTATCCCTTCTTTGCATTTCCTTTACTCCAGCAGGGGAATGGATCTTGACTAGTGTGATGGGGGTTAAAGGGGAGTTGTTCAAAGAAAGTTTGATCACCTTGCGTTTTTTTGTTTTTTTAGCCCTGCTGTTCCCTTTTCTCGATTTTCTCAATGGAATGCTGATCTTAAGTAAAAGAACCCATATTTTGATGATCTCTCAAACCGGTAATCTGCTAACTACTTTATCGGTATTGGGGATTTTGCTATACGTCGCCCCTCAGATCGGAGGAGTCATCGGGATTGCAGCGATGGCGTCAGGCGTTCTTATGGAGCTACTTGTTGTATTGTGGTTTAGGCCAATGAATTTGGATCATATTAATCAAGCAAATAAAGGGGTTAGAGCCGTATGAATATACTCATTACTGATTTTGGTGCCATACCTGATGGACGGATAGATTGCACAGAAGCCTTCAAGAAGGCGATAGAGGTGGTTTCGCAAGCAGGAGGCGGCCAGGTCACGGTACCGGCAGGTTCCTATTTAACAGGTCCGATCCACTTAAAAAGTAATATCCAGCTTCACGTAGAAAAAGGGGCTACGATTACTTTTCGACATAATCCTAAAGCCTACTTGCCATTGGTTCGTACGTTCTGGGAGGGAGTAGAGCTCTATAATTACTCTCCTTTGATCTATGCCTATCAGCAAGAGAATATTGCGATTACGGGAGAAGGAGTATTGGATGGCGGAGGAGAACCATGGTGGCCGTGGAAAGGAAAACAGGAATATGGGTGGAGTGCAGGAACTCCTCACCAGGAAGCGGGGAGAGCGCTACTGTTTCAGATGGCGGAAGATCATGTGCCGGTGGAGCAGCGCCGTTTTGGGGAAGGGTTTTACTTGCGTCCTAGCTTTATCCAGCCGTTTGAGTGCCGTAACATTCGTATTGAAGGAGTTACCGTCATTAATTCCCCGATGTGGCAGATCCACCCTGTGCTTTGTGAGGATGTAGTGATTGAGCGCGTAAAAATCATGGGACATGGTCCAAACAATGATGGCGTGGATCCTGAGTGCTGCAAAAATGTGCTGATTAAGGATTGTTATTTTGATAACGGTGATGACTGTATCGCCATCAAATCGGGAAGAAACGCCGATGGACGACGGATCGGGGTAGCGTCCGAAAACATTCGTATTACGGGCAACTATATGAAGGATGGACACGGAGGAGTGGTTATCGGCAGTGAGATTTCTGGAAGTGTTCGGAATGTGCATGCCGAAGGTAATGTGTTTGATAGCCCGAATTTGGATCGGGCGTTGCGTATCAAAACAAATTCCGTACGTGGAGGCGTCATTGAAAATATCTACTTTGGTAACAACATCGTGAAACGTGTAGGCGGAGAAGTGATCCAAATTGATATGGAATACGAAGAAGGAGATGCAGGGGACTTTACTCCTTTGGTACGAAATATTGAGGTAGAAAACGTGCGAAGTGAAGAGGCGAATGTTGGCGTTTGGATCAAAGCGTATGAGCGTGCGCCCGTTGAGAATTTGACCATTCGGAATTGTAGATTCGATGGGGCAAAAACACCTTTGGTCATTGAAAATGTAAAAGAAATGAAAGTCGAGGAATTTTATATTAACGGGAAGTTAGTTGGCGATAAATGGTCCCGCATAGTTAAATAATTTTGGTTGAAAAATTTACTATATACCATTATATTTATTAATAACAACGTTGTTAACAAGGGTGAGGTGTTCACATGAAAATACATCCCGAAGATTCGGTGTTTATTGCATTACAACCGCTGACAAAAGGCGAGAAAGTAACGGTTCAAGGCAAAACTGTAACCGTTCAAAACGATATCCCTTTTGGACATAAAGTAGCGTGGAAAAATCTACAGCAAAATGAAAACGTGATTAAGTTTGGTTATCCAATCGGAAGAGCGAAAGAACCTATCCAAGAGGGTGAATGGGTCCACACCCATAATGTAACAACGAATCTCGATGGAGTCCTGGAGTATGAGTTTCAGCCCACAGCGGCTAAAGTACAGCGTGTGAACTCAGAACTAACCTTCCCTGGCTATATTCGAAGCAATGGTGACGTCGGAATTCGCAATGAAATTTGGATTATCAACACGGTGGGTTGTATTAATAAGACGGCCGAGCTGCTGGCAAAGAAAGCGAACGATCTGTATAAGACCGTTGACGGTGTGTATCACTTTGCCCATCCATTTGGCTGTTCGCAGTTGGGTGACGATTTGCAAAATACACAAATGATCCTTTCTAATCTGGTTCACCATCCGAATGCAGCTGGTGTACTCGTTCTCGGTCTAGGTTGTGAAAACAATTATGTGGAGCTGTTTAAGAAAGTACTTGGAGATATCGATCCAGATCGCGTGAAGTTTCTTGTCAGCCAGGAAGTGGAGGACGAATTAGAAGCAGGATTGGAAAAGATTGAGGAGCTTGTTCAGTATGCTGAGCAATTCAAGCGCCAACCCGTACCAGTATCGAAGCTAAGAGTAGGACTCAAGTGCGGGGGATCTGATGGATTCTCTGGCATTACGGCCAATCCGCTGGTTGGTGCTTTCTCGGATCTTCTCATTGCCCATGGCGGTACGACCATTATGACAGAAGTTCCCGAAATGTTCGGAGCAGAAACCATTCTACTCGAACGCTCTGCCAACCAGGAAGTATTTCAAGAAACCGTAGGGCTGGTCAACGATTTTAAGAACTACTTTATCAAGCACGACCAAGTCGTCTACGAAAACCCTTCACCTGGAAATAAAGCAGGCGGAATTACCACTCTCGAAGAAAAGTCGCTTGGCTGTGTACAAAAGGGCGGATTCGCCGAGGTGGTGGACGTTCTCCCTTACGGCGGCCGAGTAAGTAAAGAAGGACTCAATCTTGTACAAGGGCCTGGAAATGACTTGGTCTCAGTGACCGCGCTCACCGCGGCAGGAGCCCATATCGTGCTTTTCACCACCGGAAGAGGAACGCCGTTCGGCGGACCTGTACCGACAGTAAAAATTTCAACGAACTCCGCTCTTTATGAGAAGAAAAAGCGTTGGATTGATTTTAATGCAGGCCAGCTGATCGAGGGTAAAGACATGGATACGCTGAAGCAAGAATTATTCGAGTATATCCTCGAGATCGCGGCAGGTGAAACAAAAACGAATAATGAAGAGCATGGATTTAAGGAAATTGCCATTTTCAAGGACGGCGTTATTTTATAAATCGAGGAGGAACTTAATTGTGCAAAAGCTAACCAAGCAGCTTATTCCGGCGGATCAGCGTTTTGACCATCTGCCAGAGAAGATCATTCAGTTCGGTGAAGGGAATTTCCTCCGAGGGTTCGTGGATTGGATGGTGCAGGAGTGTAATAAGCAAGGACTGTTTAATGGGAGAGTGGTGGCGATTCAGCCAACTCCCCATGGGAAGGTTGTTCCCAAGTTAAATGCTCAGGATGGTCTGTATACGCTTGTAATCAGAGGAATAGAGAACGAACAAGTCATCGATCGTACGGAAGTAATTTCTTCGATTAGCAGAGGAATTAACCCTTATACGGATTGGGCAGAGGTACTAAAAGTGGCGGAAAACCCTGAGGTGCAGTTTGTCTTTTCCAACACGACTGAGGCGGGCCTCACCTATGCGAAAGAGGAGTATAATCCTGAGCAAGCTCCCCTTTCCTATCCTGGAAAGTTAGCCGCATTTCTTTATCACAGATACCAAACCAATGGCACCGGCATGGCCATCTTCCCCTGCGAGTTAGTAGAGAGCAATGGAGATCTGTTAAAAGAAATTGTCCTTACGATCGCAGAGGATTGGAAGCTTCCTGAGGCGTTTAAAGAGTGGATCAACGAGCATAATCTTTTCTGCAATACTTTAGTCGATCGTATCGTTACGGGCTTTCCTAAAGATAGCATAGAAGAGTATAGGGAGCGTCTGGGTTATGACGATGAGCTGTTAACGGTAGGCGAGCCTTATCATTTGTTTGCCATTGAAGCTCCAGAGAAAATCGCTGATGCTATTCCTTTTCACCTGGCGGGCCTCAATGTTCACTGGGCGGATGTGAGATCATTTCGGGAGATTAAGGTTCGAATTTTAAACGGCGCTCACACGCTTATGGTACCGGTCGCTTTTCAAGCGGGGAAGGATACCGTACTTGAAGCCATGGAAGAGGCTACGCTTCGACCCTTTATTGAAAAAGGAATCTATCAAGAGATTTTTCCTATCTTAGAGATGCCGATCGCCATGAAGAAGCCTTTTGCGGATTCCGTCATTGAACGCTTCCTCAATCCTTTTAATAAACACTATCTTCGGGATATTGCTCTAAATTCATTCTATAAATTCCGTACGAGACTGTTGCCTACTTTACTCGAAACGATCGAGCAACAAGGAAAACCACCAGAGGCGATTAGCTTTTCCTTTGCGGCATTGCTTTCCCTCTATCGCGGAAAGCAGGCCGCTGAGAACGAACTTACAGGAATAAGAGGAGAGGAAGTCTACAGCTTAAGGGATCAGCCGGAAGTGGTCACTTTGCTCGCTAGTCTTTGGTCTGCGTATGAACACGACGCTCTTCGTTTAGAGGAACTTGTAGGAAATGTCCTTAACCAAGAAGCATGGTGGGGGCAAGATCTAACTCAAGTCCCGCACTTAGCGGAAACCGTGTATAGCTATCTAAGTCAGATTGTGCAGCATGGAATGAGAGAATCACTTTTAAACCTAACGGAGGGGAAATAAAAATGAAGAAATTCCTAGATGAGAACTTCTTATTGTCTAATCAAACGGCAGTTGAGCTTTATCATCAATATGCAAAAGAAATGCCGATCATCGATTATCATTGCCATTTAAGTCCACAGGAAATCTATGAAAACAAAAGTTATAAAAATCTGACGGAAATCTGGCTATACGGCGACCATTATAAGTGGAGATTGATGCGCGCTAATGGTGTAGAGGAGCAAAACATTACGGGAGATGGAGCGGACTATGAAAAGTTCTTGTCTTATGCTAAGACCGTTCCGATGACGATCGGAAATCCTCTTTATCACTGGTCTCACCTGGAGCTTCAGAGATATTTTGGAGTAACTGAACTTTTAAATGAGAAAAATGCTCCTGTGATTTGGGAAAAGGCGAATGCGATCCTGACCGGAGGCGGGTTCGGAGCTAGAGACATTATCCAGAAGTCAAATGTAAAAGTGGTGGTGACGACGGATGATCCGGTTGACACTCTAGAATACCATGTGAAAATTAAGGAAATTGAAGGATTTGATGTGGCGGTTCTTCCCTCCTTTAGACCAGACAAGAGTCTAGAAATTAATCGAAAGGGCTTCGTCGATTGGGTGCACAAGCTCGAGCAAGTCTCTAATCAGTCGGTCTATACCTACGATGAGTTCTTATCGGCTCTGGAATCCCGTGTGAGATTCTTCCACTCGGTAGGAGGACGCGTGTCGGATCACGCCCTTGACTATGTACCGTATGCAGATACCACGAAGGAAGAAGCAGCCGAAATCTACGCTAAGGCAATTCAAGGCCAGACCGTTAGTTTAGAGGAAGAGAAAAAGTATAAAACCTATACCTTGGTGTTCCTCGGAAAGCTATACCATGAACTTGGTTGGGCCATGCAGTTCCATATCAACGCAGCGAGGAATAACAATACAAGAATGTTCCAGCAGCTAGGGCCAGATACAGGGTATGATTCTATGAACGATAGCTCGATCGCTTATCCTCTAAGCCGTCTGCTAGATATCTTAGCTACCGATAATCAGTTGCCAAAAACCATCTTGTATTCCTTAAATCCGAATGACAACCCAATCATCGCCACCCTAATGGGATCCTACCAAGGGGGAGGAGTCGCTGGTAAGATCCAGTTCGGTGCAGCTTGGTGGTTTAATGATACCAAAGAAGGCATGATTCAGCAGATGAAAACGCTGGCGGATTGTGGGTTGTTAACGCGCTTTGTCGGGATGCTGACCGACTCTAGAAGTTTCTTGTCTTATACGAGACATGAGTATTTCCGTCGCATCTTGTGCAACATGATCGGGGAATGGGTCGAAAATGGAGAGTTCCCAGATGACAAGGAATTGCTAGGTTCCATTGTCGAAAACATTTGCTATAACAATGCTAAAGAATATTTTGGTTTTTAGGTAAATTGGCCGGTAAAGAGCTGATCCCAGAGTTAGTTGGGGATCAGCTCTTTTTGGGCAGATAAGAATTTATAAAATATCTTGAATTCTTTATCTGCATAAGTGCAACTAAGCTGCCGCCTGCGCCTTTTAAGGCTTGGCGCCAGCCAAATTTTCTTTAGTTTGAATCCACTTCATCATTTGTTCATCTTTCGAGGATATAATCCAATACAAAGATTTGTTTCTTGACGCGAAATAGTTTTCTGACTACTATATATTTCGGGATAGAAAATTTTCGATATAAGAAATAGTGAGTAGGTGAGGTAAGAAAGTGGAAAAATTGGCGAAGTTGCTGTTGGATCATAATAAGCTCTTCATGAGCATCGTCACTCATGAACTAAAGAAACAAAATATAACCATACCCCAGGCTATTGTTATCGACACAATTAAGGACGAAGCGAAAACCATCGGGGATATTAGCAAGGCCATCGACCTTTCTTACAGTACCGTTTCGGGGATTATCGATCGGCTGGAGCGGGACGGTCTTGTAGAACGATACCGGAATGAGACCGATCGCCGGGTGGTGTGGGTCAGACTTACGGAGAGATGCCAAGATTTTCACCAAACCAATCCCATCGTCAACCCTGATTTTTATAGGGAGATGTTTCTTGGCATGTCCAAAGAGGAAGAAGAGGGGATTATGGCCTCTCTTTCCATACTCCAAGTTTATTTTGAACAACATACCAAGTCACTGAATGTAAGGAAGGGAAGTGAGTCCTAAATGCATATCTCCGATTTAGCGATTAGACGACCGGTTACCGTTTGGATGATTATTGTAGCCATGCTTATTTTTGGATTTGTCTCCTTTCCAAAAATGGCGGTTGACCTGTACCCCGAACTAAATCTTCCCGTGGCTGTTGTCGTCACGAGTGTAGATGGGGGGACGCCTGCCGAGGTAGAGAAGCTCGTGACGAAGCCTATAGAAGAAGTGTTGGCTTCCGTTGCCAATGTAGATCAAATTTCTTCCAATTCAGTTGGAGGAGCTTCTCAGGTTATTGTTCAATTTAATTGGGGAACCGATCTAGACCAGGCCACCCTCGATATGCGAGATAAGGTGGATATGGTCAAGGGCATGTTGCCGGATACGGCTCAATCCCCTCGGATCCTACGCTTTGATCCGAATGCTCAGCCTGTCATGACGATCGCTCTAACAGGCAATCAGAATCCCGCAGAACTAAAGTCTATCGCGGATAATGTAATCAAGCCTCGACTCGAACGCGTCGACGGTGTTGCGTCTGTAGGAATTCTGGGTGGACAGGATCGCTATGTTGAAGTGATGCTAGATCCATTGAAGCTCGAGGTGTACGGCATTACCCAAGATCAGATTCGACAAGCACTAGCATCGAATAACCTCTCAGGGTCCGCAGGGTCCGTAAAACAAGGGGCGGAAGAACTCAGTATTCGTGTACAAGGTGAGTTTAGAAACGTGCAAAGCATAGGAGAAACGCCTATTGCCGTAGCCGGAGGAAGTATTCCTCTGAAGGATGTGGCCACCGTTTCGGATACGTTGGCGGATGTGAAGCAGTTAAGCTTTTTAAACGGGGAGCCGAGCCTTGGATTAACCGTAACGAAGGCTTCCGGGGGGAACACCGTGCGTGTTGCCGAGACAGTAAATAAGGAGTTAGAAAAGCTAGAGAAAGAACTGCCCGAAAACGTGAAACTGACCGTCATAGTGGATCTTTCCCAGTACATTAAGGATTCCATTAACACCGTGGCAGAGCATGCCTTGTTGGGTGGACTATTTGCCATCCTGGTCCTGTATCTGTTCCTCAATAGTGCCAGATCCACGTTGGTCGTATCCATTGTTATTCCGATCTCTGTCGTTGCAACTTTCTCCCTGATGTATTTCTCAGGTCAAACGATCAACTTAATATCACTAAGCGGTCTTTTATTAGGTCTTGGTTCCCTAGTGGACTTCGCGGTCGTTATATTAGAAAATATTTTCCGACTTCGCCAGCAAGGCAAAGGCATGTTGGAAGCGGCTCGAGAGGGTTCGAAGCAAGTGGGGAACGCCGTGATGGCTTCTGCAATGTCCCAGATCGTTGTATTTTTACCAATCGTCTTCGTTGACGGAATTGCCGCCGAATTGTTTGGACCGCTAGCCTTAACGGTAATCTTTTCTCATATTGCTGCGCTAGTGGTGTCCATTATGCTTGTTCCAATGTTGAGTTCTCGCTGGATTAACACGATACCTGATGAATCGATTTATCATGCCGGAACTTATAAAGGAAAGAATCCGGTAATTTGGTTTAACATAGGCTTTGAAAAGTTGTCTGCCGCGTATGGAAAACTGCTGGCCTGGGCTCTAAGAAAGCGAAAGACCGTGTTGGTCCTTACCGTATCTCTATTTGTCGGTTCAGCTGCGTTGGTGCCGATGGTAGGGATGGAGTTTATTCCGAAAATGGACCAAGGACAATTAAGTGTCAGCGTCAAGATGCCTGCAGGAACCGTTATTGAAGAAACGGCTCACGTGGTGTCCCAAATTGAGGATGTGATTCAGGAAGTGCCTGAGCTTGAAAAGATGTATACCTCCGTTGGGTCAACGGGTGGCCCCGCCGCGTTCTCTACTGGGGCTACGAACCGAGCTCAGATTGATGTGATCTTGCTTCCGCTAGATCAACGCAACCGTTCCACGGAACAAGTGATGCTGGATTTGCGCTCCACTCTTACCTTTATTCCTGATGCCGAGATTAACGTGACTGAATCCCAGCAAGGTGCTGGTATGGCAGGATCTGCGCTTCAGGTGAACTTGAGAGGGGATAACTTAGACACTTTAAAAGATATTTCAGATATCATTGCAGGAGAAGTGCAGCAAGTAGAGGGTACGCTAAATGTGAAAACATCACTCGATGCGACCCAAGAAGAGTTCCAAGTGATCATGGATCCGCAAAGGTTAAGTCAGTATGGAATAACGACGGGCCAAGTGTTAAGTGTCGTCCGTACGGCGTTTGAGGGACAAAAGGTGACCCAATACCGTACAGGTGATGATGAAATCGACGTAAGGATAAAAATGCCAGCGGAATACAAGGAAGATGTCTCGTATTTAGAGCGATTGCGGATTACCACTCCTCAAGGAGCAGCCGTAGCATTAAGTTCTGTTGCTACCATTACAAGAGAAGATGTGCCGCAGACGATCACCAGATCGAATCAAACGCGCCAAGTCTCCATTACGGGGGACGTGGCTGGACGGGATCTAGGGTCTGTCTCCCGAGATATTCAGGCTCGTCTGGACAAGCTGCAGCTTCCTGAAGGTTACCAAGTAGAATTTGGCGGACAAAATCAGCAGATGACCGATTCGTTCAAGCAGCTAGGTTTAGCCATGCTCTTGTCCATTGTTTTCGTTTATATGGTGATGGCTGCCCAGTTTGAATCCTTATTTAGTCCATTTATCATCATGTTCTCCATTCCGCCTACCTTTATAGGTGTCGTTTTCGGTCTGGCTGTCACGGGCAACGCCCTGAGTGTCATGGCTATTATCGGTTATATTCTGCTGATCGGGATTGTGGTCAATAATGCGATTGTACTAATGGACTATATTAACCAGCTTCGTCAAGAAGGTCTTGAAAGAACGCAAGCCATTCTCCAAGCAGGTCCGGTTCGATTGCGTCCAATCCTTATGACGACATTATCCACCATTTTAGCGATCTTACCGCTTGCTTTTGGAGGGGGAGCCGGAAATGAAGGACAGGCACCTATGGCAATTGTCGTCACCTTTGGATTAAGCTTCTCTACGCTCGTGACGCTTATTCTTATTCCAGTGGTATACAGTTGGTTCGACGATCTTGGCCTCAAGTGGAAAAATCGTAATAGAAATAAGATAAACGTTACTACACCATCCGAAACGAATGTAGAGTTGTAACGGGGGAGGGGAAGATTGGAATGGTTAACAATAAAAAGAAATCTTTTTTGCTCATGTTAGCTTTATCTGTAGCCATTGTAGGTTGCTCCAAAAATGATGAGGTATCATCTGCCCAGGAGGAGACGGTTGTACCTGTGCAAGTGGATGTGGTTCAAGAGGGGGCTGTTGATGCACAGGCGGGCATCAGCGGCAAACTAGCTCCAAATGAAAGTGTTCAGGTGGCGCCAAAGGTCAGCGGTAAGATAACCAAGGTTCATGTGACTTTAGGGCAGCAAGTTAAGCAAGGTGACCTTCTGTTCGATCTCGACCAAAGTGATCTAGCCAACGCAGTAAAGCAGGCCCAATCTGCTGTGAATGTGGCGGCGGCCAACCTTAAACAAGCTGAAAACAGCTCCAATCAAGGCGTTAATCAAGCGCAGGGAAGTGTTGCACAGCTTAATCATTCTATCACGCAAGCGCAAACTGGGTTGGAGCAAGCTCACGTGGGGTTGACTCAAGCGCAGCAATCGTATCAGGATGCGCAAATCAATGAGCAGCGAACAAGGCAGCTTTTCGAGGCTGGAGCCGTTCCTATGGTTGAAATGGAAAGAGCCGAAACCGCGTTGAAAAATGCAGAGTCTGCTGTGAAAAATGCAGAGCTTGCCCTGAAAAATGCGGAGACGAATATTGCCAACGCCAAGTCCTCCTATGAAAACGCACAAAAATCCTTGAAAAATGCCCAAAGTAAAACCGCTGTGGATGTCGCTCGAGCTTCTCTAGAACAGGCCCAGGTGAATCTTCAGAATGCGAGAGATCAATTGGCTAATGCCTTGGTGCGGGCCCCGATTTCAGGTGTTGTATCGTTAGTTCAAGGAGCGACAGGACAAATGGCTTCACCACAAATGGCCGTCGTTCATCTTGTGAATATCAATCCGATGATGGTGAAAGCGAATCTTTCCGAGAATGAGTTGACTACGGTTAGCTTAGGAAACAAGGTAGCTCTTGAGATCCCTGCGTTGAAGAAAAATCTCGAAGCTACCGTGTCCGCGATCAGTCCTGTAATGGACTCACAGCTAAAGGCCTACCCGATTGAGATTTCCATCCCAAACCCAACAGGGGATCTCAAGGCAGATATGGTGGTTAATGTAAAAGTATCTTCAGCTGCTGCGGAGGCTAAATCCCTCATCATCCCTCGTAAGGCCGTTATGGAGGAGCAAGGGAAACGATACGTGTATAAGCTCAACGGGGACGTAGCCACGAAGATAGAGGTACAAACCGGAGAGGAAGCCAGCGACTCAGTAGAAATCCTTTCAGGACTTCAGTTGCAGGACCAAATCGTAGTAAAAGGACAAACACTGCTTCAAGATGGTAGTAAAGTTCAGATTCAAGATTTGAAGTAAATGGCAGAATCCCCCTGGAAATATAGGGGGATTTTTTTGTTTTCTGAGGGAAAAGTAAAGAAACTATTTTATAGGATAAGGAGGATTGATGGTGGAACCCATTTTTTCTGTTGAGCATACGATCATTTTCTTTCTTCTTCCCCTACTCAATTTTGCCTTAGCGATTTTCATAATCTACATGGAACGTCGCAATATCAGTTCAACCTGGGTATGGTTAATGGTGCTTCTGTTATTGCCGGTCGTTGGGTTTGCTTTATACATGATATTTGGCCAAAACATAAGCCGGGAAAGAATCTATAGGTTAAAAAGCAAGGGTCATGATCATCGAAACGAATCAGTTGATGAACAAATGGCTGAAATCAAGCGAGGGATGCTCCTTTCCACTAAGTATCTTAGTAAGTACCAGCATCTGATTTCCATGAACCTGGTCCATAATGATTCTCTATTGACCCAAGATAATGAAGTGCAGGTCTTTACGACAGGTCAGGACAAATTCAAGGTCCTGCTTGAACAAATCGAACAAGCAAAGGCCCATGTCCACCTGCTTTACTATAAAATGGCTAGTGACGGGTTGGGGAGTAGAGTTCTTGATGCATTGGTTCGGAAGGCCCAAGAGGGGGTGGAGGTTCGAGTCATCTACGATGACGTGGGTTCCACAGGCTTGCCGAAGGAGTTCTTTGCACCGTTGGTGAAAGCAGGAGGAAAGGTATTCTCCTTTTTTCCTTCTAAAGTGTCATTCCTTAATGGAAAGTTAAACTTCCGAAATCACCGAAAGATTGCGGTCATAGATGGGCGCATTGGTTTTGTTGGAGGATATAATATTGGGGATGAATATCTCGGTCTGGATAAGAACATCGGAAATTGGCGTGACACACATCTCATGATTAGAGGGGGAGCGGTCCAACGCCTGCAGTCACAATTTTTGTTAGACTGGAACGTGGCAGCCGATGATGTCATGACATATGATCCCAAGTACTTCCCCGAAGGAGAAGCGAAGGGAAACATGGCCATTCAAATCGTTTCTAGCGGTCCACATTCGGGGCGAGAAGAAATTAAAGACGCGTTCCTCAAGCTGATTTTCCAAGCCAAAAAAAGTATTTACGTTCAGACCCCTTACTTCGTCCCAGATGAAAGCATGTTGAATGCATTACGCATTGCAGCGTTTTCCGGGGTTGATGTGCGTGTAATGATTCCAAAAAAACCGGACAGTCGAATCGTCGGTTGGGCGTCACTTGCTTATCTATCAGACCTGGTGCAAGCGGGAGTGAAATGTTACTTATATGACAATGGATTTTTGCATGCGAAAACCCTTGTCATCGATCGTGAGGTAGCTTCCGTCGGATCGACCAATATGGATAATCGCAGCTTTAAGCTGAACTTTGAAGTAAGCGCCATTCTTTATGATCAACAGTTAGCCTGTCAGCTCGAGAATATTTTTAATCAGGATATGCAGCATTCCGTCCTTCTTTCTCAAGGGGAGGGGCGTCTCGGTCGAGTCAAGGAATCCGTTGGGCGCTTGTTGTCACCTATCTTGTAATATTAGAAGGAGTGCTCTTGTTGGCACTCCTTTTTCTATCGTTTGACAAGTACTTTGAATTCGTTTTTACTGAAGTGAGAACTAAACGAGATTGGAGCACTGAATGATGTACAGCAACTTACAAGATTGCATTACAGATTTAGAGAAGCATGGACACTTGGTTCGTATACGGGAGGAAGTTGATCCCTATCTCGAGATGGCCGCGATTCATTTAAAAGTGTACGAGGCTGGCGGTCCAGCCCTTTTATTTGAAAATGTTAAAGGTTCTAAGTTTCGGGCCGTGTCCAACCTTTTTGGCACCCTCGAGCGGAGTAAGTTTATGTTTCGAGACACTCTAGAAGCCGTTCAGAATGTCATTGCCTTACGCAATGATCCGGCGAAGGCCTTGAAAAATCCGTTTGGTCATATGAAGAGCGGGTTGGCTGCCATGAAGGCCTTACCGTTGAAGACTACAGGAGGTCAGCCCGTAACGGCACAGGAAATTCAAATTTCAGACCTTCCACTCATTCAACATTGGCCAATGGATGGAGGAGCCTTTATTACCTTACCTCAGGTCTATTCCGAAGATCCAGACAAACCCGGAATTATGAACTCGAATCTAGGCATGTATCGGGTTCAGCTTACGGGCAATGATTATGAAGTAAATAAGGAAGTCGGTGTACATTACCAAATTCACCGGGGGATCGGGGTTCATCAGGAAAAAGCGAATAAAAAAGGTGGACCGCTAAAGGTCAGTATTTTTGTAGGAGGTCCTCCGGCTCATACCCTATCAGCTGTTATGCCGCTACCGGAAGGAATGAGCGAAATGACCTTTGCAGGTCTGCTCGCTGGCCGACGCTTTCGCTACAGTTATGTGGACGGCTTTTGCGTCAGTAATGACGCTGACTTTGTCATTACAGGGGAGATTCATCAAGGAGAAACGAAACCGGAGGGGCCGTTTGGCGATCACCTCGGCTACTATAGCTTAACTCATCCATTCCCATTAATGAAGATTCATAAGGTCTATGCTAAACCCAATGCGATTTGGCCGTTTACTGTCGTGGGACGACCTCCACAAGAAGACACATCCTTTGGCGCCTTGATTCATGAATTAACCGGTGACGCCATTAAACAGGAAATTCCAGGGGTAAAAGAAGTGCACGCGGTCGATGCCGCTGGTGTTCACCCCTTACTTTTTGCCATTGGAAGTGAACGATATACCCCTTACCAGCCGGTCAAACAACCCTTAGAATTGTTGACGATTGCCAACCGCATCTTAGGTACCGGACAACTAAGCCTGGCCAAGTATTTATTTATTACAGCCGAAGAAGATCAACGTGTCGATACACATGATGAGCTAGGCTTTTTATCGTATATCTTAGAACGTATCAATCTTCATCGAGACATTCATTTTTATACCAACACCACCATAGATACCTTAGATTATTCAGGCACTGGTTTAAATACGGGAAGTAAAGTTGTCTTCGCTGCTTACGGCAATAAAATAAGAGAGCTATGCATCGAAGTACCAGACGCCTTGAAGGGATTGCAGGGCTTTGTTAACCCTCGACTTGTGATGCCAGGAGTCGTAGTGATGGAGGCATCCAAATTTACCGAATACACACAAGCTGAACGCGAAATGCATGTCTTAAGTGAAGCGATTCAAGCTAGAGGATCCATGGCCGGATGTCCGATGATCATTGTAGCGGATGATAGTGACTTTATCAGTGCTCACATGAATAATTTCCTTTGGGCAACGTTTACCCGAAGCAATCCATCGCATGATATCTACGGTGTGAATAGCTACTACGAGAACAAGCATTGGGCTTGTGACAATGTGATAATAGATGCCCGTATCAAGACGCATCACGCACCACCCCTCATCCCTGATCCGGCAGTGGAGAAGAAGATCGAGCGTTTCTTTGTCAAAGGGGCTGTTCTGGGCGGATTAAAGGGGTTGTAAAGGGGAGATATTCGGAGAGCCGAGGCACGGATCGGGGCAGCAAAGCTTTGGTTTGGTGCCCTCTTGGGGGGCTGGGGCCTGAGTTAGGGCATCAAAGCCCCCGTTTGATGCCCTAAAACCACTCGGGAGCCGGGATCAGGGAATCAAAGCTGCCGTATGATGCCCCGAAATCGCTCGGGATCCGGGATCAGGGAATCAAAGCTGTCGTATGATGCCCTGAAACCGCTCGGGATCCGGGATCAGGTCATCAAAGCTGCCGTATGATGCCCCGAAACCGCTCGGGAGCCGGGATCAGGGAATCAAAGCTGTCGTTTGATGCCCTAAAACCACTCGGGATCCGGGATCAGGGAATCAAAGCTGTCGTTTGATGCCCTAAAACCACTCGGGAGCCGGGATCAGGTCATCAAAGCTGCCGTATGATGCCCCGAAACCGCTCGGGATCCGTGATCAGGGAATCAAAGCCGTCGTATGATGCCATGAAACCGCTCGGGAGCCGGAATCAGGTCATCAAAGCGGTCGTATGATGCCCTGATTCCGTTCGGGAGCCGGAATCAGGGCATCAAAGCGGTCGTATGATGCCCCGAAACCGCTCGGGAGCTAGGATCAGGGAATCAAAGCGATCGTATGATGCCCTGAAACCGCTCGGAGGTTAAGATCAGGGAATCAAAGCGGTCCTATGATGCCCTGAAACCGTTCGGGAGCCGTGATCAGGGAATCAAAGCGGTCGTATGATGCCCCGAAACCGCTTGGGAGCCGGGATCAGGGAATCAAAGCTGCCGAGGGCCGAAATGGAGGCACCATAGCTGTTGTATGATGTACTGAAATCTCCCGAGGGCCGAAATGGGGGTATCATTGCTGCCGTATGATGCCATGAAATCCCCGTTTGATACCCTCTAAGTGAGCTGTGGACCGGATCAGGGCACCAAACCCCGTTTGATGCCCTCCAAAGGCCCTGAATATCAGAACGAATGCCGAAAAAAGAGGGCGTCCTTCCATATTGGACGCCCTCTTTTCGCATTATATAGGCAGAATGAAAAAGTAGATCATGAAAAAGTGTAGCAGCGTACCCAATGCCACGAAGCAATGGAAGGTTTCATGAAAATAACGGAACCTCTTGGTGCCGTAGATTACGCCTCCAATGGTATAAGCGATTCCTCCAGCAATCATCAAGGTAATAGCGCCCATCGGCAGTAATCTAAGAAACTCTGCAAAAGGGATAATCGCGACCCAGCCTAGACCAAGGTATAGTAAAGTCGATATCCATCTCGGCATTTGCATAAAAAAGATTTTTAGGAAGGTTCCTAGCGCTACAATGGACCATACTAGGATCAGAATGCTCCACTTCCAAGTGCCTTCAAGACCGAAATAGCTAACTGGCGTGTAGGTTCCGGCGATTAAGAAAAAAATAGCGATGTGGTCGATTTTTCGAAGTAGGAGAGTCTTCTCAGGTGTGGTTCGAATCCAGTGATAAAGACTGCTTGCCCCATAAAGCAATATCACACTCACCCCAAAAATGGCCGATGTGATCATTTTGGAAGGGGAGGGAGCTGATCCTATAAGAAAAAATAAACCAACGATTCCTGCAAGGAACGGAATAAAGTGAGTAAGCGTATTTCCAGGCTCTTTCATGCGCAAAAAATTCAAACCAAAGACCTCCGAAGCGTTTTTTTCAATTATACTGCGCGGGCTCGAGGGTGTCGATAGTTTAGGGATGACGTCACATTTTCTTCTAAGATTGAATCTCAACCCACTTCTCGGCCCAATTTTGCAAATCTCTAAAGATCGGCTCTAGAGCCAGGCCTTTATCCGTTAGAGAATATTCAACGCGCACCGGTACTTCGGCATAGATCCTTCGGTTGACTAGCCCTTCTTTTTCTAATTCCTTCAATCGTTCTGTCAGCAGTCGTCCACTAACAGGGAGAGCGGATTCTATCTCTGAAAAACGTTGAGGACCTGAGAGGAGCTGGAACAAGATTAATCCGGTCCAACGCTTGCCTAGCAACTGCAAGGCTATCTCAATTCTAGGTCATAACTGATGCATACTTATCACCTCACAATCTGTATTATACTACTTTTTAATAAGTAAATGTACTTGACGCAATATAAGTTATCAATGTATACTTACTTATGAAAAGTAAGTTTAATTGGTGAAAGAAAGGAGGAACAAATATGGTTGCACCTTTATTTATTTGTCACGGAGCCCCTTCATTAGCTCTAGAAGACAATTCCTACACAAGTTTCCTTCAAGAGTTAGGTCGAAGCATGAAACCCAAAGCCATTATTCTATTTACAGCTCACTGGGAACAAGAGGTTACCACCATTTCGTTTAGGGATGACGTATACGACACGATCTATGATTTTGGTGGCTTTTCACCAGAGCTATATCAAATAAAGTATCCGGCTAAAGGTTCCACTTTGCTGGCGGAGAAGGTTGAGGAAAAGTTAATCCAGCATAATATTCTTTCTAAAAGAGACTACGATCGAGGATTGGATCACGGTTCCTGGGTAGTCCTCCGACTTTTATACCCGGATGCTGACATTCCTGTGGTGCAAGTGTCAGTCAATCCTTATTTACCCCCTGCTGAACAATTTAAAATAGGGGAAGCCCTTCGTGATCTGGGAACAGAAGACATCCTTATTGTGGGAAGTGGAGGAACCTCTCATAATTTACGAATGATCAATTGGGGGCAGTCATCACCCGAGCCTTGGACTGAAGAATTTGATAGTTGGCTTATTCAGCAACTGGAGAACAAAGATCTCGAAGCCTTGTTTCATTATGAAGAGCAGGCTCCGCATGCTCGTTTAGCCGTACCAAGGGCTGAGCATTTTGTACCACTCTTCATTGCGCTTGGAAGCGGAGAAGAGCAACAGCCAGTGAAGGTTTTACACCGAAGCTACCAATACGGAACATTAAGCCATATCGTATTTCAGTTTTAATTCGCTACTTTTTGAAGTAGCGATTTTTTTTTGACCTTAAATAATGCAGAAACTCCCTATATGCGTAAGAAGCCAGTTCCCTCCAATGTGGTGGAAACTGGCTCTTGTAATTATGCGGATAAATGCTCTAATTCCTCCCGGTTAAATCCAATAATTAGCTGGGCTCCATTCAAAAGAAGAGGTCGACGGAGTAATTTCGGTTCCTCATGCAGTAGGTCTAACAACTCAGATAACTTAAGATCATCAATATCGATGTTGAGCTGCTTAAAAGTTTGACTGCGTTTGGACAAGAGCTCGTCTGTACCACTTGATGTGAGCTTGATCATTTCTAATAACTCTTCTTGAGTAGGTGGATTTCGGAATAGATGACGTTCTTCAAAAGGAACCTGTTTATTCTTTAGTATTGCTTTCGCTTTTCGACAAGAGGTATCACTTGGGTGAGTATAAAAAATTATTTTTCCTGTCATGACGATCGCCCTCTCTATTTATATTCAATGTTTAAATGAAATAATTATTACTTACCTAAAATAAGTTTATTCTCATTTGTTCACAGTGTCAAGAGAGAAGAAAAGCAGGCATGAAAAAATAAGAGATGAGCAATCTTAAGATATGGGGGGTGACTAACATTGTTCAACCATAGACAAGAAATACCGTTACATGAAGTACCGGCTATACCTTTTTTGACAAGTGTAGAAAATAACGGTGAAGGAAAGGCAAGTTCACAAACCTTCACCTATGGTGTGGATATTCCGTTAGAAAACTTGATGGAAGGATAGGATCACATGTCTAAACTGTTGTATATTACGGCTAATCCTAAAACAGCTGAGCAATCCTATAGCCTCGCTGTAGGAGAGGCGTTCTTAGAAGCTTATAGGAACGAAAGACCAAACGACGAAGTTATCCGGCTGGACTTATACGAAATGGATATTCCCTATATTGACACCGATGTATTTAGTGGCTGGGGTAAGCTACAGCAGGGGACGGCATTTGAACAGCTGTCTGCTGATGAAAAAGATAAGGTGAGTAGAATCAATGCCCTTACAGAACAGTTTATTGCTGTGGATAAATACGTTTTTGTTACGCCTTTCTGGAATTTTAGTTTTCCACCTAAGATGAAGGCTTATATTGATTCGATCTGTATCGCAGGAAAAACCTTTAGATACACAGCACAGGGTCCAGTAGGTCTTTTAACGGACAAACTTGCTGTACATATCCAAGCGCGTGGAGGAGTGTACTCCGAGGGGCCTGCAAAAGAATTGGAGTTTGGGGATCGCTATCTTAAAACGATTTTTGGTTTTCTTGGCATTCCTTCCGTAGATTCCATCATTGTTGAGGGAATGGCGCAAATGCCAGACGAAGCGGAAGCAATAAAGGAAAAGGCCATCGCTCAAGCGAGGGAAGCTGCCGTATCCTTTGCAAAGGAAAGAGTTCACACATCATAAAGCAAAAGAAGCCCTCTTTTAAATAGGGCTTCTTCATTATCTTTTTACTGGGATTCGTAACATAATTTATACGTTAAGTCTTCAAACCATTCTCGGTCCTTTGTTTCGATAGCTAAATTAATTAGAAATTGAAGACTATCCTTAAAAGGTAATGTCTCAAACTGACTTTCTTTATGTAGTACGATCCGTTCTTGTTGTTGATTAATTTCCTCAAACACGAAGCAGGGTGATTGAAGATAATACTCTATTTCTGCAAATCGGATGATATGCCCGTAACGTGGATGATGAGGATCCGTGACCTTGCATAAATCGCCTTTATTTAAATTAACAAATAGATATAAATACAAACTTTCTCCTCCAGTTCTTACAAAAAGTATTGCACTAGCACAAATAAAGTTAATTGCAAAATATAAGTATTTTTATTATATTCTGTTTATTTTTTCACTTTACCTTGGGTTTCAAGTAAAAACAAGATCCAGTTTGTGGAAGGGGTGTCAGCGAATTGCTAGAAATTGAGTATAGGGATGTATTTAGTAAGATTGAAGGGGAAATGATAGCCGCTTATGAAGCATTTGTCACAGATGAAGAGGGTCGGAGATGGAGATATGCCCATAATCGTAGACCAAATCAAAGTATCGAGGGTTTTGAAAAAGATATCCGTAGTGCCTTCGAAGCATATGGTTATGATGACTTCAGGAGGATAGAGGAGGAATAAAGGGGTTAATAATTAATTCTTGAATGTGTCAAACTGATTTGACAACATAAATGAAATGAAACACAGCCGGACCAGTAAGCGCCCTCACCATGTAGAGGGGGCTTTTTACTTGTTTCAGCGGTCTTTACATAATTTTAAGGCCTATAGCTACCATAGTAATATAGTATAATGGCTTTATTGAAAGTTATAGAATAGAAGGAGTGATTCCCCTGGCTCTAATCAGCTTAGATCATTTGCGTTTAAATGAAAGTGAAACTTTTTACCAATTACTGTTTGAAAATAATCCGGATGCCATCTTTATCTTTGATCCCAATGGGAATTTTCATAGTATTAACCCAAGTGCGTTAAGTAGCATCGGGTACAAGCAGGAAGAGATTATTGGAAAGTCGTATAAACGTTTTGTATTTAAAGAAAACCTGGAGAAAATGGCTGAGAATTTTAAGAGAATGGCCCAGGGTGAAAGCGTAAGCTATGAATTTTCCTTTAGACATAAAAACGGCTTTCCTATTCAGTTTAATATGATTAACTTCCCTATTACGGTGGAGGAAAAGGTCGTTGGTATCTACTCGATAGCCAAAGATGTCAGCAGCGAAAAAAAGACCGAAGAAGATTTAAGAACGACAAAAGAACAGCTCGAATCGTTCTTCAAGAATACAACGGACTGCATTGTCGTTGTGAATCTTGAGGGTCATATTATTAGGGTGAATGATGCTTTCGAGAAATTTTTTGGATGGAAGCGACAAGAGGTTTTAGGGGAAGACTTGTCTTCATTAGTGATCCCTGAGCACTTAGTCAGCCAATATCAAACCCTTCATCAAGTCGTGAATTTCGGTGGCCAAGTATCCGGCTATGAAACAGTGGGAAAACGAAGAGGTGGCGCCCAATTTGACGTGAATTTGTCCATTTCCGCTATTAATGATGCCAATGGAGACGTGATGGCTCGAGCGATTACATTTAGAGACATCTCGGAGCGAAAGCGCCAAGAAAACAAACTAAAAGTTGTGCTCAAAGAGTTGGCTGATATCAAGTTGGCCCTGGATGAATCCTCGATTGTCGCGATAACGGACTATAAAGGTGTCATTACCTATGTGAATGATAAGTTCTGCCAAATCTCAAAGTATTCTCAAGAGGATCTTATCGGTAAAACGCATCGAATTATTAACTCTGGATATCACTCCAAGAGCTTCTTTCAGGATATGTGGGAAACGATCTCTGAGGGAGAGGTGTGGGAAGGAGAAATCAAGAACAAAGCCAAAGATGGTAGCTTCTATTGGGTGAAGACGACTATCGTTCCTTTCTTTGATGAAGAAGAAAATATTCATCAATACGTCTCGATTCGAACCGATATCACAGCACGAAAACAGGCAGAGGAAGAACTAACGAGTGCTCTAAAAGAGTTAGCGGATATTAAATATGCACTGGATGAATCCTCTATTGTGGCCGTGACCGATGCAAATGGAGTCATCACGAATGTAAACCAGAAGTTCTGCGACATTTCCCAATATACTCGAGAAGAGCTGATTGGCAAAACCCATAAATTGATTAATTCTGGCTATCATGCAAAAGAATTTTTTGAAGAGATGTGGAATACCATTCAATCTGGGGCGATCTGGCACGGCGATATTAAAAATCGGGCGAAAGATCAAACCTTTTACTGGGTAAAAACGACAATTGTGCCATTCTTGAACGAAGAGGGCAAGCCTTATCAATATGTAGCGATTCGCTCTGACATTACAAAATATAAAGATAGTGAATAAAGGTTGTACCCTTTATCACACCAGTTCCCTTCCTGCTATGATTTATATCACTCCTGCTCGCAGCAAAATTCGTTAGAATAAATATTGCATCCTTTGCCGCGATAGGGGCTGGTTCTTATCTTTTACTGTATAAAGTGTCATGTGATTCATAAGAAAAGCATCGCTTTAATCATTTTTGAATCATATCGAAAAATCGATGATAAAGTGGTTCCTTTAGGTGTATGTAAATAAAGCCGCTATCTTAGAGATAGCGGCTTTGTTTTGCTTGAGTTATAGGTTCTTTGCGGGTTTGGCAAGTCAGCGATTAATTGTAGTACTGTTGCATTATAATGTCAATAAGGGTAACCTTGAATTGAAGATGATAAACTTTAAGTTGACTTACCTTATCGGAATAAGTAGGATATAATAGAACTTGAATTTTTCCATTAATATTAAGGTACAACACCAATAATTGTCCCAACGTAACCTAAAATGGTATGGTACATATGTGTAGATTCTTTTGTGAGGTGGTATCATTGCAACTCCAGGTCATGAACAGTCCTTTTAATCAGGAGCAGGTTGAGCTCCTTAATCGTCTTTTGCCAACTTTAACCCAATCTCAAAAAGTTTGGTTAAGCGGGTATCTGGCTGCGTCCCAGTTTGCTTCGGTTATAGAATCGCCAGAAGCGCTTACCTCGCAAGCTACCACACAGGGCTTAGAGCAGGCCGTTTCAAAAGAAGTCACGATTTTATATGGGTCACAATCAGGCAACGCTCAGCGCCTCGCCCAAAAAGCAGGAAAGTCCCTAGAAGGTCGCGGGTTCCAAGTAACGGTTTCTTCCATGAGCGATTTTAAGCCAAACAACTTGAAGAAACTAACGAATTTGCTTGTGTTTGTAAGTACACACGGAGAAGGAGAGCCACCCGATAACGCCATATCCTTCCATGAGTTTCTCTACAGCAAGCGAGCGCCTAAGCTCGATGGACTACGCTTCTCTGTACTGGCCCTTGGTGATAGCTCCTATGAATTCTTTTGCAAAACGGGAATCGATTTTGATCAGCGCTTGGAAGAGCTTGGTGCACATCGCATTTACCCGCGTGTGGACTGCGATGTGGACTATGATGAGCCTGCAGCTGAATGGTTCGAAGGCGTTGCTGGCCGGCTCAGTGAAGGGCAAGGTACCGGGTCAACATCTATGCCTACAGTTTCAACCGCTGCGCAAGTGGAGTCCGTATACTCCAGAACGAATCCTTTTTATGCTGAAGTGCTTGAAAATTTAAACTTAAACGGACGAGGCTCAAACAAAGAAACACGTCATCTAGAGATTTCCTTGGCTGGTTCTGGATTGACCTATGAACCAGGAGATAGTCTGGGAATTTATCCGGAGAATGATCCCGAGCTTGTCGATCGGCTTTTAGAAGAGCTGAAGTGGGATCCGCAGGAAACGGTGAGCGTCAATAAGCAAGGAGAGATCCGAGCGCTTAAGGAGGCTTTAATCTCTCACTTTGAGATTACCGTCTTAACCAAACCGCTTCTTCAGCAGGCTGCTTCGTTTCTCCCAGGTGTTCAAGAGCTTCTTGCAGCAGGCAACGAGGATCAACTCAAGGCCTATATTCAGGGTCGGGATTTATTAGATCTGGTTCGCGATTATGGTCCATGGAAAGCTTCCGCTCAGGACTTTGTTTCGATTTTGCGTAAAATACCTCCGCGTCTCTACTCGATTTCAAGCAGCTTAGCAGCGAATCCGGAGGAAGTGCATCTTACGATCGGTGCTGTTCGCTACGATGCTCACGGCCGTGAACGCAAAGGCGTTTGCTCAATTTATTGTGCGGATCGAATAGAGCCAGGAGATAAAATTCCAATCTACCTACAACAAAACCAAAACTTTAAATTACCTCAGAATCCGGAAACACCGATCATTATGGTTGGACCGGGTACAGGTGTTGCGCCGTTCCGTGCGTTTATGCAAGAGCGTGAGGAAATCGGAGCGGAAGGGAAATCCTGGATGTTTTTTGGGGATCAGCACTTTGTAACCGACTTCCTTTACCAGACAGAGTGGCAAAAGTGGGTCAAGGACGGGGTCTTAACGAAAATGAATGTTGCCTTCTCGAGGGACACGGAGCAGAAGGTATATGTCCAGCACCGCATGCTTGAGCACAGTGCAGAATTGTTCGCATGGCTGCAAGAGGGTGCCGTGGTTTACATCTGCGGAGATGAAAAAAATATGGCTCGTGACGTTCATCATACGCTGATTGAGATCATCGAAAAAGAAGGCAGGATGACCCGTGAACAAGCGGAAGCTTATCTAGCCGACATGCAACAGCAAAAACGTTATCAGCGCGATGTATATTGATTTTGACAAGAAAGGGGTTAGTCCAACATGGCGAACCAAATTTTAAAAGCACCGGAAGGCCCGCCAAGTGATGTAGAGCGGATTAAGGATGAAAGTAACTATTTGCGCGGCACGCTAAGAGAATCCATGCTGGAGCAGATCAGTGCAGGGATTTCAGACGATGATAATCGCTTGATGAAATTCCATGGCAGCTATTTGCAAGATGACCGTGATTTACGCAATGAACGCCAAAAACAAAAGCTGGAGCCAGCATATCAATTCATGCTTCGTGTTCGAACGCCGGGTGGGGTAGCGACACCGGAGCAATGGCTTGTCATGGATGATCTTGCCCAAAAGTACGGCAATGGTACGTTAAAACTTACGACTCGACAAGCTTTCCAGATGCATGGAATCCTAAAATGGAACATGAAAAAAACCATTCAAGAAATCCATGCTTCTCTCTTGGACACGATTGCAGCCTGCGGAGATGTCAATAGAAATGTGATGTGCAACCCGAATCCGGATCAATCCGAGCTTCATCAGGAAGTATTCTACTGGTCGAAAAAGTTAAGCGACGACTTGCTTCCTCGCACCCGCGCGTATCATGAGCTCTGGTTGGATGAAGAGAGGGTGGCTGGTACGCCTGACGTCGAAGAAGTCGAACCTATGTATGGACCGCTTTA
Organism: Ammoniphilus sp. YIM 78166; assembly: GCF_004522215.1. Lineage (GTDB taxonomy): Bacteria > Bacillota > Bacilli > Aneurinibacillales > RAOX-1 > YIM-78166. The sequence goes on from NZ_SDLR01000001.1 coordinate 864,212, forward strand.
TCTCCCTCGAAAGTTTAAAATCGGGATCGCTGTCCCTCCATCCAACGATATCGATGTCTACTCCCAAGATCTTGGGTTTATTGCCATCGTGGAGCGGGATAAGTTAGTTGGTTTTAACGTAGCGATTGGCGGGGGGATGGGGATGTCTCATGGCGACAAAACCACTTATCCGCAGCTAGCCAAGGTGATTGGTTTCTGTAAGCCGGAGCAAATTTATGATGTGGCGGAAAAAATCATTACCATTCAACGCGACTACGGTAACCGTTCCGCCCGTAAGCATGCTCGCTTCAAATACACCGTAGACCGTCTTGGGCTTGAAAATGTAGTAACCGAACTGCATGCAAGACTAGGCTGGAGCTTAGAAGAAGCTAAACCTTTCCACTTCGACCATAACGGTGACCGTTATGGATGGGTAAAGGGTGTAGGCGGCAAATGGCACTTTACCCTGTTTGTTGAAGGTGGCCGGATTTCGAATTATGACGATTACAAGCTGATGACAGGCTTGCGCGAAATCGCTAAAATTCACACGGGAGATTTCCGTTTGACTGCCAATCAGAATTTGGTGATTGCTAATATTTCTAGTCAGAAAAAGAAAAAGATTAGTGAGCTTATTGAACAATTTGGATTGACCGATGGCAAGCACTATTCTGCGTTGCGACGCAGTTCTCTAGCTTGCGTCGCTCTACCTACATGCGGACTAGCCATGGCGGAAGCTGAGCGTTATTTGCCTGTTTTAATTGATAAGATTGATGAGATCATTGAGGCTAACGGGCTTCGTGATAAAGAGATCACCATCCGCATGACCGGCTGCCCGAACGGTTGCGGCCGTCACGCCCTGGGGGAAATTGGATTTATCGGTAAAGCACCAGGCAAATACAATATGTATCTAGGTGCCGCTTTTGACGGCAGCCGGTTAAGCAAGATGTACCGAGAAAACATCGGGGAAGAAGAAATTCTAAGTGAGTTACGTATGTTGATTCCTCGCTATGCGAAGGAGCGACAAGACGGTGAACACTTCGGTGACTTCGTCATCCGCGCGGGTGTTGTAGAAGCGGTAACAGACGGAACCCATTTTCATAACTAGTTCGTGACCGAGTCCAGGAGAATCCTGGGCTCTTTTTTTGGTTTATGGTAAATACTAGGGAGAGAGGTGATCACCATGCTCAACCAAGTGGATGCAAAGAAAAAAGCGGTTGGAGAAAAAGCAGTAGAATATATTCAAGACGGGATGACCATCGGCCTTGGCTCTGGCTCCACTGTCTATTGGATGTTGAAGAAATTAGGGGAGCTCGTAGAGAAGGGATTTCGTGTAAGAGGAGTTCCCTCTTCCTTGAGAACAGAAGGATGGGCGAAGGATTTCGGCATCTCTTTAGTTTATTTCTCAGAAGTAACTAGACTAGATCTCGCGATCGATGGGGCGGATGAAGTAGATCCTCAGTTTAACCTGATTAAAGGCGGCGGGGGCTCTTTGCTTCGAGAGAAACTGGTGGATGCAGCCGCAGACCAGCTGATCATCGTAGTGGATGATCGTAAATTGGTGCAAACGTTAGGCAGTTTTCCTTTACCGGTTGAAGTCGTTTCATTCGGGTGGGAAACCACAGCAAAGAGAATTCAGGAGCTTCATGGTAACCCACAGCTACGTCGGAGAGACGGTGAAATTTTTGTAACGAATAATGGAAATTATATATTGGATTGTTCCTTCTCTTCGATTTTAGACCCGGCTGCCCTTCACCAGCAGCTCAAGCTTCTCCTTGGCGTCGTGGAAACGGGACTGTTCATTAATATGACTGATATTGTTATCGTAGGCGAAGAGAATGGAATAAGAATACTCGAAAAGGCTGGTCCATGATGAAGAGATTAGATGTTGTTACGTTCGGAGAAACGATGGTCCTTTTTCAACCAGAACAGATGCTTCCTCTAGAATACGTGAGTCATTTTCCTAAGCGCTTCGGTGGGGCAGAATCGAATGTAGCCATAGGGTTGACTAGGTTAGGACATTCCGTCGGGTGGTTCAGCAAGTTAGGGGATGACCCGTTTGGTCGCTATATTTACAAGTCGATTCGCGGGGAAGGGGTAGATACCTCTAGGTGCCTGTATACCAATGAAGCAGCAACCGGTTTGCTTTTTAAAGAACAGTTAGCGCCAGACCATATGAATGTATATTATTATCGAAAAGGCTCCGCGGCAAGTAAGATGGAGGCCCATGATCTGGATGAAGAATACATAGCTAGTGCAAAAATACTTCACGTAACGGGCATAACGCCGGCACTTAGTGAATCCTGTTATCAAACCGTAATGAAAGCAATTGAGATTGCCAAACAGAATCAGATGATCATCGTATTTGATCCGAATATCCGCTATAAGCTTTGGCCAGCAGAAAAGGCAAAATCCGTATTAAATGAAATCGCTTCCCATGCAGATGTTATTTTACCGGGTTTAGATGAAGGCCAGTTTATGACAGGCAAGGAGGAAACTGAAGCGATAGCAGAAGCCTTTATGGGCCAAGGGAATAAAACGATTGTGATGAAGCTCGGCAGTCAAGGAGCATATTTCCATACGAACAATGAACAAGGCTATGTAGCCGGATTTCCTGTGCAACAAGTGATTGACCCTGTCGGAGCGGGAGATGGATTTGCAGCAGGGGTAATCAGCGGAATCTTGCGTCAAGAGCCACTCCAGTACACGGTTAGACGCGCCAATGCGATTGGTGCCATGGTTGTGGGGATGAGTGGAGATATTGAAGGTTTACCTACATACGAAGGTGTAGAAAGATTTATGAATTCGAATACTGGGGCTAGAGATGTACTCAGATAAAAAAGGAGTTTTGCCATGAGCCAATATAAAGTAGTAGTGACCGATTATGAATACGATACGTTTGCGCCAGAGAAAAGTGTATTGGATCAGTTGGGAATTGAATTGACGTTAGAGCAATGCAAGACAGAGGAAGAAGTAATCGCAGCGTGTAAAGATGCTGACGCCCTGTTAAATCAATATGCTCCCATTTCACGTAAGGTACTCGAAAACCTCCCTCATTGTAAAGTAGTCTCTCGATATGGGATTGGGTTTAACACGGTTGACGTTGAAGCAGCCACGGAAAAAGGCATCATTGTTAGCAACGTCACAGATTACTGTCTAGATGAAGTGTCGGATCATGCGATGGCGTTTTTACTCTCGAGTGCTCGTAAGATAACAAAACTGAACAACGAAGTCAAAAGTGGGACATGGGATTTTAAAGTGGCAGTTCCCGTCTTCCGTCTACGTGGACGTACTTTGGGTCTCCTAGGCTTTGGGAATATTCCCCAAACGTTAGCGAAGAAAGCACAAGCCTTCGGGATACAGGTCATTGCTTATGACCCCTTCGTCCCAAGAGAGGTAGCGGACAGAAGTCAAGTCGAACTCGTAACTTTAGACGAACTTTGCGAAAGATCCCATTACATCTCCGTCCACTTACCTTTAAATCAGCATACGGAAAAAATGATCAGTCACGATCAGTTTAATAAGATGAAAAAAGAAGCGTTTATCATTAACACAGCCCGCGGCCAAGTAATTGATGAAGCGGCTCTCATCACCGCATTACAAGAAGAGAAAATCGCGGGGGCGGCTCTCGACGTCCTTGAAAAAGAACCGGTTGATCCGAATAATCCTTTACTTAAAATGGATAACGTTTTGATTAATCCACATGCCGCTTTTTACTCGGTAGAAGCAGAAGCCGAATTAAAGCGAAAAGCGGCACAAAACGTAGCTGATGTATTATCGGGTTATTTTCCTCGTTATTTGGTCAATAAAGAAGTAAAGGAAAAGTTGAATCTAAAAGAAAAAGAAGTGTAAAGAAGAAAAAAACCGCAGTTATCGTATAACGATAACTGCGGTCTAAATCGGTGTCTTACTAGGAGACAACCATTTTACCCATCAATGTTAGATTATCTTGCTCAGGAAGTTCAAGTCGAATATGAGAGATCCCTAGAAACCTTTGAATACTCATAGCGCAAGCGCCCATAGCACAAGCGTACTTTCCTAGTTCTGAAAATTGAATGGTGCGATAGTGGTTAATATAAGAAGAAAGGTTACTTTTAATGTTTGAAATTAGTTCTGGGTAAACTTTACTTAATTGACTATTAATGATAATGGTTTCGGGGTTAAATAGATTGATTACGTTATTGATGCCCATTCCTAGATAGGTGGATAAGTTAGATAGTTGATCTAAAGTCGTAGGATCCCCATTCGTAATGGAAGCTTGAAGGTCATCCATTGAAAATTCATTGACTCCTGTTATCGCGTTTAATTCCCTCCAGAAGCTTTTTTCCGACGCGTATTGCTCCCAACAGCCCAAATTACCACAGGGGCACTCTCTGCCGTTTGGCTGAATAATCATATGGCCGATTTCCCCGGCAAATCCGTTCATCCCTCGATAAATTTCTTTATTGATCACAATACCCAGACCGATTCCAGAATAGGTGCTTATACATAATAAGTTGGATGTATCATGGGAGTAAACCAGTTCAGCAAAGGCGCAAAGATTGGCATTGTTGTCTACATGGACGGGAACCTGGAATACGTCCTCTAATGGTTTTTGTAAATCAACATTTTTCCATTGGTGACGTGGAGTAAAGACGATACGCTGCTCGTTATCCACGATGCCCTGCACGCCGATACCTATTCCGACTAACCCGTGTTTTGTTTTCTCTCGGGAGGCAACCAGTCGGTCAATGGTTGTAATCAAAATATCTTTGATCTTTTCAAAAGAAGGTTCCCGAAGACTAACATCCGTTTGATCGAGAACCTTGCCTGAAAGATCGGTGATTAGAAAGGAGATGCGCGTCGTATCGATTTCGACCCCAACGGCAAATCCCGCATCTTTATCTAAAGTGAGCAGGATGGGTTTTCTTCCCCCGTTTGACTTATCCAGTTCCTTTTCAAAGATGAGACCCTCTTCTAGAAGCGAGTTGATTTGTGAAGAGATCGTTGCTTTATTCAGTCCCGTAATTTTTGATAACTCGGCTCTAGAAATGTTTTTGTGAAGGATAATATTCTCTAAAATAATATTTCTATTTAAATTTCGTATATATGCGGCATCCCCCGTATTCATACTGGCCTCCTATTAGAGTGGTTACGTAGCAGTAATCTATAATTCTATTATATCCTTTTTTTTACTAAGTTCTTACTAACTTATGAACTATTAAACGGGATATTGCAATCTAGTATCTATTCAGGTAATATAATAACATAGTTTGTTGACCAAACAAACTAAAATGTAAAGGTTTACGAAAAACTTAAAAAAACATTAACTAGTAAAACGTATGCTAACAGCACATCGAAGAGGAGATGGGGTAAAGCAATAGCGAGGGAACAGATAAGGGTAGGTTATCATCATTTATTTCATGTAAATGTGGGAAAATAACTAAAGGAAAAATGGGGGTCAACGAAAATGAAAAAACTAATGTCTTATGTTGCAACAAGCGTATTAGCGGTGGGGTTATTAAGCGGATGCGCTAGTTCAAATGAAAATACAAGTGCCCAAACAGGAAATGATGTGAAAGAAGAGAAAGCGCAAACATTAAAGCTTGCACACAATTTGAGTGAAGACCATCCGGTTCATAAAGCGCTTGTAGAGTTCGCTACGACGGTAGAAGAAAAGTCAAATGCCAGCGTGAAGGTGCAAATTTTTGCTAACGGCGTACTTGGTGGAGAAAAGGAAGTTCTTGAGCAGCTTAAAGGCGGAGCAGTAGATATGACAAGAGTAAGTGCAGGGGCCCTTGAAAACTTTGCTCCTGAATACGCAGTGTTTAGTCTGCCGTATCTGTTCGTAAGTCAAGATCATTACTATAAAGCAATGGATTCAGAGGCGGTACAAAAGCTATATGAAGCAAACAAAGACAAAGGATTCGTAGGTTTGACTTTCTATGATTCTGGTGCTAGAAGCTTTTATACCAAAGATAAGGCTATTCAAACTCCAGAAGATTTAAAAGGCTTGAAGATTCGCGTGATGGACAGCCCAACAGCGATTAAGATGGTGCAGTTATTAGGTGGAAATCCGACGCCAATGGCGTATGGCGAAATCTACACTGCACTTCAGTCCGGAGTTATTGATGGAGCAGAAAGTAATGAAACTGCGTTAACAACTGGAAAACATGGGGAAGTGGCGAAGCAGTTCTCCATTAATCAACACACGATGATTCCAGATGTCCTTGTGATCAGTTCCAAGACTTGGGATGGTCTTTCTGCAGAACAGCAGCAAATTGTAAAAGAGGCAGCTAAGGCGTCTACAGAATCCCAAAAAGTACTATGGAACCAGGCGATTGAAGAAGCTAAAGCAGAAGCACAATCCAAGCTGGGTGTAACATTCAATGAAGTGGACAAGGCGCCATTCATCGAAAAAGTACAGCCTATGCATGAAGAATACAGCAATAAAGATCCAAAAATTAAAGAGATCATCGATGCTTTTGAGGCTCTAAAATAAATGGGAGAAAGGTCGAGCCCCGCTTGCAGGGGCTTGGCCTATTCTATTAGGTAAAACATCCATGTGAGGCAAGGAGGATGATCATGAAAGCCTTAAGAAATGTTTTGGATAAATTGATTATGTTTGTAGGGTGTACATTTACGATCATCATGGTTGTCGGAGCGATTTGGCAAGTCTTTAGTCGATATGTATTGGGTAGTCCCAGTACGGTAACCGAAGAATTGCTACGATTTGGTCTAATATGGACGGCCATGCTAGGAGCAAGCTATGCGTTTGGCACGAACAAACATTTGGCTATTACAGCTATGGTGGATAAATTGAAAGGCAGTAATGGAAAAGTGATTAGAGTAATCAATACGCTGTTTATCGTTGGTTTTTCCGGTCTAGTCATGATTAAAGGCGGTCTAAACCTGGTGTCCTCGACGATGTCACAGGTCACACCTATTTTGCAGGTTCCGGTCGGGGTCATTTATTCCATTTTACCAATATCTGGGGTCATTATTATTCTATATCAAATTATGAATATTACGGACTGGATGAAAAACGGAGAAGAAGCTTTGAAGTGATGAAAGGGGGAAAACTACGTGGATGCGCTTCAAACAGGATTAGTCATGCTATCAAGTTTTATTTTATTAATGGTCATCGGGGTTCCTATTTCTGTAGCTACTGGAATAGCTTCCTTTATAGCTGCCTTAATGATCATACCGTTTGACGTAGCGATTTTTACGGCAGCACAAAAATTGGTTAACGGAATGGACAGCTTTGCCCTGTTAGCTGTAATCTTTTTTATTTTGTCCGGAATTATTATGAATAACGGGGGTATTGCGCTGCGACTCGTCAATCTGGCGAAGCTACTAGGCGGAAGGCTGCCGGGATCCTTGGCACATACTAATGTTGTAGGAAATATGTTGTTTGGTTCGATTTCGGGTTCAGCTGTAGCGTCTGCAGCTGCCATCGGAGGCGTGATGTCCCCGCTGCAGGAAAAAGAGGGATATAACAAATCCTATTCAGCCGCTGTAAACATCGCTTCTGCACCTGCTGGCCTATTGATTCCGCCGAGCGGAGCTTTGATTATTTTTTCCATGGTTAGCGGAGGAACCTCCATTGCTGCCCTATTCTTAGCGGGTTATCTGCCAGGAATTTTGATGGGGCTATCTGTTATGATTATTGCTTATATTATTGCCAAGAAAGAAAAATATCCAGTAGCTAAAAAAGTCACCTTATCCGAGGGACTTAAGGTTGTGATTGATGCGATTCCAAGCTTAATGCTGATCGTTATCGTTATCGGAGGGATTGTGGCTGGGGTCTTCACTGCGACGGAAGGTTCGGCAATTGCCGTTTTGTATTCCGTTATTCTTTCTATCTGCTACAGATCCTTGAAGTGGTCGGATGTTCCGAAGATTCTGATCGAAACCGTAGTTATGACAGGAATTGTGCTATTTCTTGTCGGGGCTTCTTCGATTATGTCTTGGGTTATGGCGTTCAGCGGTATTCCAGCGGCCATCAGCCAGGCTGTTTTGTCCGTCTCAGAAAGTCCGATTGTCATCTTGCTGATTATGAATGTTGTCCTCCTGTTAGTCGGGATGGTGATGGATATTACGCCAGCGATCCTTATTTTTACTCCTATCTTTATGCCGATTGTCACACAAATAGGAATGGATCCGGTTCATTTTGGGATCGTGTTAGTTTTTAACCTATGTATTGGGATCATGAGCCCGCCTTCCGGAAGCGCCTTGTTTGTCGGATGCAGTGTCGGGGGAGTCAGTATAGAAAATGTAACGAAACCATTGTTAATTTTCCTTGCAGGACTGATCTTTACGCTGTTGCTTGTGACCTATATCCCAGCAATAACCTTGTTTGTGCCAAAACTCTTTGGCGTAATGTAGCAAAACATAAGTCACTCGGAGGTGCCTAAACTTGATTAAAACTACTTATCGCTTTGAACTTCAATCCGAAATCAATCATGGCTTGCAATTTGAAAATAAAGAAGCAAATGTACAGGTGCGCCTATATGTACTGGAAGAAGATATTTTTCGTGTAGTCTTCTTAAATGACAATCAATTGGAACTGAATAAGACCTGGCTGGTTGCACCGGGAATGGATGATATTGCGTTTGAAGGACGAGATCGATTCGATTTATCGCCATTTTCCTTGCCGCCATTTGAGGTAGAATCGGGTAACGACCAAGTGTCTGTCGCCACTTCAAAATTGAAGGCGGTCATTGATCTGAACGGCTTTAAAGTTCGTTGGTATGCCAACACTGATGCAGGCTGGACGCTGGTGGCCAATGATCGTAAAACGCAAAACTATAATTTCGAAAACAGCTTAGGCGAGGGAGTTTTCCATTACTTAGAGCGATCCTTAGATGAGCAATACTTTGGACTCGGTGAGAAAACCGGAAATGTAGATAAGTACGGCCGGCGCTTTCGGATGTTGAATGTCGATCCGATGGGCTACGACCCGGAAACGACAGACCCGCTGTATAAGCATATTCCTTTCTATATTACAAGGAACCAAAAGACGGAATTATCCTTTGGTCTATTCTATGATAATTTGTCCACAGCCATTTTTGATATGGGATCCGAAATGGACAACTACCATGGATACTACCGATACTACCAGGCAGAGAGCGGGGATCTCGATTATTATATGATCCTTGGACCGAAGGTCAACGATGTAGTCAAAAGATTTGCCTGGATGACAGGAAAAACCATCCTACCGCCAAAATGGAGCATTGGCTATTCCGGTTCCACGATGACCTATACAGATGCGCCTAACGCCCAAGAGCAGTTATCCCAATTTTTGCGTGACTGCGAAGAACACGATATTCCTTGCGATTCGTTCCAGCTTTCATCTGGCTACACCTCCATTGGAGACAAGCGATATGTGTTTCATTGGAATAAGTCCAAGGTTCCGAATCCGAAAAAACTAGCGGATGACTTTGCAGAGAAGGGCTTGAAACTATGCGCCAACATTAAGCCGGCCTTATTATGGGATCACCCAAAATTCGAAGAGCTCAAAGAGAAGAACATGTTCGTCCTTTCAAGAGACAAGGAAGGCCCGGAAATCGCTCAATTTTGGGATGAGTTAGGCGCTTACCTAGACTTCACCAATCCGAAAACCATCGAGTGGTGGAAGTCAAACGTAAAAGAACAGCTCCTTTCCTATGGAATCGAGTCCACTTGGAATGATAACAACGAGTTTGAGATTTGGGACGGCGAAGCCAAGACGCACGGATTCGGTGAAGATTTACCTATCGGCCTGATTCGACCGTTGCAGCCGTTACTCATGATGAAAGCTTCCTACGAAGCACAAAAAGAGTTTGATCCGGACAAGCGGCCGTATCTGATCTCGAGATCAGGATGCCCCGGCATGCAAAGATATGTACAGACCTGGACGGGAGATAACCGTACGAGCTGGAAGACCTTGAAGTTTAATATCCGCACCGGAATCGGGCTGAGCCTATCTGGTATCTATAACTTTGGTCATGATGTGGGAGGATTTGCCGGTCCTGCTCCAGATCCGGAATTGTTTATCCGATGGGTGCAAAATGGGATTTTCTATCCACGGTTTACGATCCATTCTTGGAATGATGATGGAACCGTCAATGTTCCATGGATGTATCCAGAAGCGACTAAATACATCCGAACGCTGATCAAGTTCCGCAGCAAGTTTACGCCATATATCTATCAATTGCTATACCAAGCGCATAAAGATAATGAACCGATGGTCAAGCCGACCTTCTATGACTTTGAGTCGGACCCGCAAACCTTTGAAGAAAATGATGATTTCATGCTTGGCGATAGCCTGCTAGTAGCCTCCGTGGTTAAGCCAGGGAAGTATGAGCGAGAAGTGTACCTGCCAAAGCATGAAGCGGGTTGGTATGACTTCCATACGGAGAAATGGTATGAAGGCGGGACAAACGTAACGATCCCTGCACCGCTTGATTATACCCCTTTATTGGTGAAAGGCGGGTCGATCCTTCCTATTAATGATTCTGACATCACCTTTGAAACCAAGTCAGCGGATGAACGAGGCTTTATGTTCTATCCCCATCAGCAGACAGGGGAAAGCCAGTTCAGTCTGTACGAGGATGATGGGGTATCCACGGCTCATGAAAAAGGCGACTTTGCGATCATTCATGTCACGATGAAAACATCCCAAACCCAAATTGACGTGACCCTGCAAAAGGAAGGGAATTTCGATCTTCCGTATCAACAAGTGCGTTTATATTTCCCGGCTTCGGAAGCACGCAAGATTGTCGTAAATGGGACAACCTTGACTCCTCATTCAACCAACGTCTATGAATGGCAGGTGAAATAAAATGAAAGGTTTTATGGATGAAACCTTCTTATTGAATAGCCCGGTGGCCGTTGAATTATATGAGCGCTTTGCCAAGGACATGCCCATTTTTGACTATCATTGCCACTTGGACCCAAAGGAAATCTGGGAAGATAAAAAGTATCGGAATATGACCGAGCTTTGGCTCGCGGGTGACCATTATAAGTGGAGAGCCATGAGAAGCAACGGCATTACGGAGGACTGCATTACAGGGGATGCACCGGACTATGAGAAATTTATGGCATGGGCAAAAACCATGCCTCATACGGTCGGAAATCCTTTGTTTCACTGGAGTCACTTGGAACTGAAGCGATACTTTAACATTGACGAAGTGTTGAATGAAGACACAGCCGAACAGATCTGGCAACGATGCAACGCCATGCTTCAGGAGGATGCCTTTTCGACTCGATCCTTGATCCAAAGATCCAATGTAAAGTATATCGGAACTACCGATGATCCAACGGACAGCTTAGAATATCATCAAAAGATCCGTGAAGAAGGAAGCTTGGGAGCCAAGGTGTGCCCAACCTTCCGTCCGGATAAAGGTTTGGAAATAAAAGATCAAGCCTTCTTAACTTGGCTAGACAAGCTTTCCGCCGTGACAGGTCGTAAGATCCAATCTTATCGTGAGTTTTTGGCTGCTATGGAAGAGCGGGTTCATTATTTTCATAACCACGGTTGTCTCCTATCGGATACGGGAATCAGTGAGATGACTTACGAAGAAGCAACTATAGAGGAAGTAGAGCAGATCTTTAATCGGGTCCTTCAAGGGGAAGCGATCAGTTTGCAGGAAGTAAAGAAATACAAGACCTATACGCTCGTTTTCTTAGGTGAACTGTATGCTTCGTTAGGCTGGACGATGCAGCTGCATATGGGGGCGCTTAGAAATAACAATACACGAAAGTTCTTAGCACTAGGCCGAGACGCTGGATTTGATTCCATTGGGGACAAAGAGTTAGCGGTACCTCTTTCGCGCTTCCTAGACCAACTGGAAAAGAACGATTCTCTTCCTAAAACAATTTTATATACTGTCAATCCTAAGGATAATTATATTCTTGGCTCCATGCTGGGGAACTTCCAAACGGGGGGCGTCCCAGGGAAAATTCAATTTGGTTCCGCTTGGTGGTTTAATGACCATAAAGATGGCATGTACCGCCAGATGGTTGATTTAGCTAATCTTGGATTGCTCTCGAGGTTTGTCGGCATGCTGACCGATTCGAGAAGCTTCCTTTCCTACACGAGACACGAATATTTCAGAAGGATACTTTGTAATCTCTTGGGAGAATGGGTTGTGAACGGAGAAATGCCTAACGATATGAAGTGGTTAGGTCAAATGGTAGAAAACATTTGCTATCACAACGCCAAGCAGTATTTTGGAGTTCCCCTCGATTAGAGAAGATGAAGGAGGATATACGTGAATATACCTTTTGAAGTGGATTTAAGAGACAAGGTCGCTGTCGTAACTGGCGGAAGTGGCGTATTGGGTAGTGTGTTTTGTGAAGCCTTGGCGAAATGCGGGGCCAAAGTCGCGATCTTGGGCCAAAATCGCGAAAAGCTAGACCATGTAGTCAAAAGCATACAAGATTCTGGCGGTACTGCGATTGGCATCCAAGCCAATGTATTAGACAGGGAACAATTATTGGAAGCCAAAAAAGTGATCCATGAAAAGCTGGGAACATGTGATATTTTAGTGAATGGAGCGGGAGGTAATCACCCGAAAGGAACGACAACAAGGGAATATCTGCTTCAAGATGACTTGACGGAGAAGATCGAAGGGCTCACTACGTTTTTCGATCTAGATCCAGAGGGAATAGAGTTCGTATTTAACCTTAATTTTCTTGGCACGCTTCTTCCTACTCAGGTGTTTGGAACGGATATGGTAGGCAAACAAGGGACAACGATTATTAATATTTCCTCCATGAACGCCTTCAAGCCCTTGACTAAAATCCCAGCGTACAGTGGAGCGAAAGCGGCCATCAGCAACTTTACCCAATGGTTGGCTGTCCATATGTCGAAAGTGGGCATTCGAGTGAATGCCATTGCTCCTGGCTTTTTCGTAACGGAGCAAAATTATAATCTCCTATTCCAGGAAGATGAAACCTACACGGAAAGAGCCCAAAAAATTATCAACCAAACACCCATGGGGCGTTTCGGTGAAAAAGAAGAATTGGCGGGCACTTTCTTATGGCTTGTCAGCGATAAAGCATCCGGCTTTGTTAATGGTGTAGTCATTCCTGTGGATGGCGGGTTCTCGGCTTATTCAGGGGTATAATTGACAATCACCATAAATTGGTGCACATTAGTACTACGGAAGGCCGGTTTGATTTATGGACCGGCTTTCGCTTTTTTACCGGAATAAGCTACTCGGATGAGGTGAGATGCATGGACATACTCGATCAAAAAATCATTCCTGCAGCAAAGGATATGAAAGACTTTGAAAGATTCCTCACGAGTTCGTATGTACACGGAATTTTTCTAGATGTGCATATTGCACGATTGAAAAACCTGCATGAGATGGCTTTATCCCATGGGAAACAAATGTTTTTGCATGCTGACCTGATTCAAGGATTGAAGAATGACGAATATGCGACGGAATATATTTGTCAAGAAATTCAACCCGCAGGCATTATATCTACAAGAGCTAATGTGATCCTAACGGCAAAGAAAAAAGGAGTCCTGGCGATTCAGAGACTTTTTCTATTGGATACGAATGCGTTGGAAAAAAGCTATGCTATTTTTGAAAAAACCAAGCCGGATTATATCGAGGTTCTACCAGGCGGCATGCCCCATATTATTGCGGAAGTCGTTGAGAAAACAGGCATTCCCATGTTTGCAGGTGGCTTTATTCGTACGGTGGATGATGTAGAGCGGGCCCTGGAAGCAGGGGCGAAGGCGATCACCACTTCAAATAAACAATTGTGGAAACACTATCAAACATAAGTAGGAGAGAAGAATATGGATACCTACATTTTATCCATTGACCAAGGCACCACAAGTTCCCGCGCGATTCTATTCAATCGTGAGGGGAACATCGTTCATATGTCTCAAAGGGAATTCACTCAGTTTTTCCCACAACCGGGATGGGTGGAACACGATGCGAATGAGATATGGGGCTCCGTTCTTGCGGTGATTGCCTCTTGTCTGTCGGAATCCGGAGTGAAGGCGGAACAGGTGGCTGCGATTGGGATCACCAATCAACGGGAAACCACCGTGGTTTGGGATAAAAACACGGGAGAGCCGGTTTATCATGCGATTGTTTGGCAATCTCGCCAAACCTCAGAGATTTGTGAGGAACTAAAAGCAGCGGGCCATGGTGATCTATTCCGCAAAAAAACAGGGCTATTAATTGATGCCTATTTTTCAGGGACAAAGGTGAAATGGATTCTTGATCATGTAGAGGGAGCCAGAAGCCGGGCTGAGCGTGGGGAACTATTATTCGGCACGATCGATACGTGGCTGATGTGGCGACTTTCTTGTGGAAAAGTTCATGTGACGGACTACTCCAATGCCTCACGTACATTAATGTTCAATATTCATGACTTATCCTGGGATGATGAATTACTGGATATTCTTACGATTCCAAGATCCATGCTTCCGCAAGTCCGCCCTTCCTCTGATGTCTATGGCCATACGGACCCGAACCACTTCTTCGGACAGCAAGTGCCGATTGCTGGAGCAGCAGGAGATCAGCAGGCTGCTCTATTCGGTCAGGCGTGCTTTAGCGAGGGAATGGCAAAAAACACCTATGGAACTGGATGCTTTATGTTGATGAATACCGGTGAAAAGATCGTAGAATCCGGGCATGGATTACTTACTACCATCGCTTGGGGCTTAAATGGAAAGGTCGAATATGCGCTTGAGGGAAGTGTCTTTGTCGCCGGTTCTGCTATTCAATGGCTTCGCGATGGGCTTCGTATGATCAAAGATGCGAAAGATAGTGAAGAATATGCTTCCCGCGTAGCTTCTACGGATGGGGTCTACGTGGTACCGGCCTTTGTAGGGTTAGGAACCCCTTATTGGGACAGTGATGTGCGCGGTGCGGTCTTTGGGTTAACCCGTGGTACAGAAAAGGAACATTTTATTAGAGCCACGCTGGAATCCCTTGCCTACCAAGCTAAGGATGTGCTGACTGCAATGGAAGCAGATTCGGGTCTTTCCTTGAAAGGGTTGCGAGTCGATGGTGGAGCGGTTAAGAATAATTTTCTGATGCAATTTCAAAGTGACATTCTTGGCGTGACGGTCGAACGTCCAAAAGTGAATGAGACGACAGCCTTGGGTGCAGCTTATTTGGCAGGTCTCGCGATTGGGTACTGGAAAGACCAGGAAGAGATATCCAAGCAATGGAATAGGGATCGAAGTTTTGATGCCAATATGAGTGAATCCCAGCGAAGCGAATTATACCAGGGTTGGCAGAAGGCGATTAGGGCAACAATGTCTTTTAAATAATGCAGAAGTATGATATACTGTAATTAAGTTAATAAACGGTTGGAGACGAGGAGACCATAACCTTTTCGGTGGTTGCATTAATGCGACTATCGTATGTGTTATGGTCTCCTTTTTTATGTCCAATTTTACTAAAAAGGGAGGAAAAGACAGTGAGCTCAACCTTTTCAAGTTTAAATAGAAGTAATATCATATCCAGCTTAAACCATAAGCAGGTGGACTTAATTGTGATTGGCGGGGGAATTACGGGATCGGGTATTGCCCTGGATGCGACTACACGCGGCATGGAGACCGTCGTGTTTGAGATGCAGGACTTTGCTGCTGGTACATCCAGCCGGTCAACGAAATTAGTTCACGGAGGCTTGCGTTATCTCAAACAATTCGAAGTGAAGATGGTCGCTGAAGTAGGGAAAGAGCGTGCTATCGTTTATGAGAACGGACCTCATGTCACCACGCCGGAATGGATGCTGCTACCGATTCATGCAGGCGGTACATTTGGAAAATTCAGTACATCCATCGGACTTCGTGTATACGATTGGCTAGCAGGAGTCAAGCGCAGTGAGTGGCGTAGTATGCTGAACACAACGGAAACGATAACGAAAGAGCCTCTACTGAAGCAAGACGGACTGAAGGGCGGAGGCTACTATGTGGAGTATCGCACCGATGATGCCCGCTTAACCATGGAAGTGATGAAGGAAGCCGTGAAAAGAGGGGCTACAGCGGTCAATTATGCGAAAGTAGAACAGTTTATCTATCATGATGGAAAAGTTGTCGGTGTTGAAGTGGTAGATCAAATCACAAAAAAAACCTACAAGGTTTACGCGAAAAAGATTGTGAATGCTGTTGGGCCTTGGGCTGACTCCCTGCGAGAAAAGGATGGATCGAAGAAAGGAAAATCCTTACAGCTAACCAAGGGAGTTCATCTGGTTTTCGACCAGAAACGCTTCCCGTTGAAGCAGGCAGTTTATTTCGATACGCCAGACGGCCGGATGGTCTTCGCTATTCCACGTGACGGCAAAACGTACGTAGGGACGACGGATACGGTCTATAAGGAAGACCAGGCCCACCCTCGAATGACAAAAGAAGACCGGGAGTACATTATTAATGCCATTAACTATATGTTCCCAGCGGTTAAGGTTACTGCAAAGGATGTAGAATCCAGCTGGGCAGGGCTCCGTCCGCTCATCCATGAGGATGGCAAAGCTCCATCCGAAATCTCTCGCAAAGATGAAATCTGGGTGTCCGAGTCCGGTTTGATCACGATTGCTGGAGGGAAGCTGACTGGTTATCGAAAAATGGCAGAGACCGTGGTGAATCTCCTTGGTAAACAACTGTCTACGGAAGGTAATAGCTCTTATGGACCAAGTATGACCAAAAACATGCCGATTTCTGGAGGAGCTGTGGGTGGCTCCGTAAACTTCCCGTCTTTTATCCAAACGAAAGTCCGGGAAGGAGAAAAAGTAGGCCTTGACGCTGAGCAAGCGGAAAAGCTTGTGCGCCGTTATGGATCCAATGTAGACCGCCTCTTTGAGCTAGTCACGCAATATGACGGGGCAGCGGCTGCAAGCGGCTTGCCAGTGGACCTCTATGCTGCCGTCCTTTACAGCATTCAGGAAGAAATGACCGTAACACCGGTTGACTTTTTCGTCCGCCGTACGGGAGCCCTTTTCTTTGATATCAACTGGGTTCATCAGTGGAAGAGTCCTGTGATCGAATTCATGGCGAGTACGCTAAACTGGAGCGCGGAGGAGAAAGCGAGGTATACGGAACAATTAGAAAAGCATTTACATGATGCCGTTGTTCCTAGTAATGAAGCAGATTACAGCAAAAAAAAGAATGTGAGTTGCGCAGGTTAAAAGAGACAGGAGGAAATACACGGTGAGAATGGTATTCAGATGGTTTGGTGAAGGGAACGATCGGATTCCTTTAGAGCATATTCGGCAAATTCCTGGAGTAGAGGGTGTCGTATGGGCGCTTCATGATATCCCTGCCGGGGAAGAATGGCCAATGGATCGAATTCTGCAGGTAAAAGAGCAGGCGGAAAAACACGGTTTAAATATCGACGTCGTTGAAAGCGTCAATGTCCATGAGGATATTAAGCTAGGGCTTCCGACGAGGGACCGGTATATCGAAAATTACAAGAAAACGATTGAGAGATTAGCTCAAGCAGGGGTTAAAGTGATTTGCTATAACTTCATGCCGATCTTTGATTGGACCAGAACAGATCTTTTCAAAAAGCTTGAAGATGGCTCAACGGCTCTTTTCTTTGAAAAAGAAAAGGTAGAAAGTATGGATCCATTGGATTTGGTGGCTAAAATTGATGCTGACCCACAGTTCACGATGCCGGGTTGGGAGCCTGAAAGATTGAAGCACCTCACTTCATTGTTTGAAGCCTATAAAGGTGTGAGTGAAGAAGACCTATGGAACAACCTAGAATACTTCTTAAAGCAGATTATTCCTGTAGCGGAAATCAATAATATCAAGATGGCTATACACCCTGACGATCCGCCATGGTCCATTTTCGGTCTTCCTCGAATCATGACCAATAAGGACAACATTAAGAGGTTCTTAAACATCATAGATAGTCCTTACAATGGCGTCACCCTTTGCAGCGGTTCATTGGGCGCTAATCCTAACAACAATATAGCAGATATGGTAAGAGAATTTGCAGATCGCATTCCGTTCGCCCATATTCGCAACGTCAAGGTCTATGAGAATGGTGATTTTGTTGAGACCTCTCATAGAACGAGTGATGGTTCCGTGGATATTACTGAGATTGTGAAAGCATACCATGAGACCGGCTTTACCGGGTATGCAAGACCTGACCACGGCAGACATATTTTCGATGAAGAATGCAGACCGGGCTACGGGCTATACGATCGAGCTTTAGGGATTATGTATCTATGGGGAATTTGGGATACATTGCAAAGAACGGCTAAGTAGGTATTGTGATTCATCAATAGTTAAACAAGAAAAGGCTGATCTCCAACGAGATCAGCCTTTTTTCGCAGGCGCTTAAAATATTTGCAGTGCAAAAAACTATACTCTCTAGACGCAAAAAATAATGGCATTTATTTTGGTTGTCTCAGACTTTCTGTGTTCTATAATCTTGGCATCATTCTTGCTTAAGTAACAAGTGAGTCATGAATTATAAAACAAACGAAAACCAAAAGGGGATAGTTGGAAATGCAAAGTGGAACCGATCGCGTAAAAAAAGGAATGGCCGAAATGCAAAAAGGCGGCGTCATCATGGATGTTGTTAATGCCGAGCAAGCACGAATCGCAGAAGCTGCTGGTGCTGTTGCGGTTATGGCATTGGAAAGGGTGCCTGCTGATATCCGGGCTTCAGGAGGCGTGGCTCGGATGACGGACCCGGTGCTGATCGAGGATATCATGAAGGCAGTCTCGATTCCGGTCATGGCCAAGGCGCGTATTGGCCATATCGTAGAAGCCAAGGTCCTAGAAGCTTTAGGAGTAGATTATATAGATGAAAGTGAAGTATTGACTCCTGCAGATGAAGAGTTTCATCTCAACAAGAAAGATTTTACCGTACCGTTTGTGTGCGGAGCCCGTGATCTAGGCGAGGCATTGCGCCGGATCGGCGAGGGGGCTTCCATGATTCGGACCAAAGGGGAACCGGGAACAGGAAATATTGTGGAAGCCGTACGCCACCAACGGATGATGCAGAGCCAAATTCGAAAAGTGAAAAGCATGTCTTATGATGAATTAATGACAGAGGCTAAGTTGCTGGGAGCCCCGTATGAACTGTTAGAGTGGATTCATCTAAATGGGAAGTTGCCAGTCGTCAATTTTGCAGCGGGTGGGGTCGCAACTCCGGCTGATGCCGCACTTATGATGCAGCTGGGGTCTGACGGAGTGTTTGTAGGCTCCGGTATTTTTAAGTCAGAGCATCCAGAACGCTTTGCTAGAGCAATTGTTCAAGCTACCACCCATTTTGAGGATTACGCGCTGATCGGCGAGCTATCCAAGAACCTAGGCGGTGCGATGAAAGGTATTGAACTCTCGACCCTATTGGAAAACGAAAGAATGGCCACTCGAGGCTGGTAGGGGAAACGATATGCGGATTAGCCCGCAAAAAAACATGGCATGAAATAGTCTGATGAATGATAGTGCAAAATTTTTTAGCAGAAAAGTGGAGCGAGGCTCAGTTTACCTGATGGCACGGAACTTGCTTTAACCTACAGTGTGGATTTATTTTTCGATTTAAAAAAATCAGCTAGAGGAGGAACGACAATGAAAAATACACAACAAATTATTTCCCAAACCGACCAATACGGGGCTAAAAATTATAACCCGCTGCCGATCGTCATTTCTCATGCAGAAGGAACTTGGGTATCGGATCCGGAAGGCAATCGTTATATGGATATGTTGAGTGCTTATTCTGCTTTAAACCAGGGGCATCGTCATCCCCGTATTATTCAAGCTCTTAAGGACCAAGCGGATAAAGTTACATTAACTTCTCGTGCTTTTCATAATGAGCGCCTTGGGGATTTCTATGAAAAGCTCTCTGCGATTACGGGCAAGAGCATGATCTTACCGATGAATACTGGGGCAGAAGCTGTTGAGACGGCATTGAAAGCTGCTCGCAGATGGGCGTATGAAGTCAAAGGCGTAGCTGATCTACAAGCAGAAATCATCGTATGTGAAGGGAATTTCCACGGTAGAACGATTACAGCGACATCTTTTTCTTCGGAGCCAGCGTATCAGCGTGGGTTCGGACCGTTCACGCCAGGGTTCAAGATCATTCCTTATGGAGATGTGGAAGCACTAAGAGCGGCGATTACACCTAATACCGCAGCGCTGCTTCTTGAACCGATTCAAGGTGAAGCGGGTATTCGAATTCCTGCATCTGGCTTCATAAAGCAGGCTAGACAGGTTTGCCAAGATAACCAGGTTCTGTTTATTGCTGATGAAATTCAAACCGGCCTTGGACGTACAGGGAAAATGTTTGCATGTGATTGGGAAGACATAAAACCAGATATGTATATCTTGGGTAAGGCCCTTGGCGGAGGAGTGTTCCCGATCTCAGCAGTTGCTGCCAATGAGGAAGTGCTTGGCGTATTCGGACCAGGCTCCCATGGATCTACGTTCGGGGGAAACCCACTAGGTTGTGCCGTGGCTATTGCCGCTATGGATGTATTAAATGATGAAGAGCTCGTGGATCGCTCAAACGAATTGGGTCAGTATTTCCTAGATCAGCTCAAGACTATTCATAATCCAATGATTCATGAAGTCCGGGGAAGAGGGTTGTTTATTGGGGTTGAACTGAAGGTGCCAGCAAGACCGTTTTGTGAAGAATTAAAGGAAAAAGGCTTGCTATGCAAAGAAACGCACGAAACTACCATTCGATTCGCGCCTCCGCTTGTTATATCTAAGGAGGACCTAGATTGGGCGATCGATCAAATCAAGCAGGTTTTAGCCGTAAAAGAAGTGGTTACTCAATAATAGAGTGAAGAGGTGGATGTCATGGTCTTATCAGTTAAGGAGACACCAAAAATGCAAGAAAATATGGATGTATTTAGCCGCACACAAGCGGTTATTAAAACCGCTTTACATCATCTGGGATTTGAAGATGTAGTATACGAATTGTTAAAAGAGCCTCTCCGCTTGCTTACGGTGAGAATTCCTGTACGGATGGACGATGGTACGGTTAAGGTGTTCACAGGCTATCGGGCCCAGCATAATGATGCCGTTGGACCGACGAAGGGTGGAATTCGCTTCCACCCCGATGTAACGGAGGATGAAGTCAAAGCGCTTTCGATGTGGATGAGTATCAAGTGCGGGATTACCAACCTCCCTTATGGCGGAGGAAAGGGCGGCATTCAGTGCGACCCAAGAACGATGTCGTTTCGTGAGCTTGAGCGTCTCAGCCGCGGGTACGTTCGCGCGATCAGTCAAATTGTAGGACCGAACAAGGATATTCCTGCTCCTGATGTGTTTACTAACTCCCAAGTGATGGCCTGGATGATGGACGAATATAGCCGAATTCGAGAGTTTGACTCTCCTGGCTTCATCACGGGTAAGCCATTAGTATTAGGAGGATCGGCTGGCAGAGAGTCCTCAACAGCCAAAGGAGTAACGATCGTACTGAAAGAAGCCGCCGATGTGGTAGGGATCCCGCTTAAAGGGGCTAAGGTGATCATTCAGGGATTTGGAAACGCAGGAAGTTTTCTAGCCAAGTTCCTTCATGACGAAGGAGCTACCATCGTAGGGATCGCCGATGCGGTGGGGGCGTTGTATAACCCTGAAGGACTAGATATTGATTATTTACTAGACCGCCGGGATTCATTTGGTACCGTAACTACGTTGTTTGAGGATCGCTTGAGCAATAAAGAAATCTTAACCATGCCTTGTGATATCTTAATCCCTGCAGCGATTGAAAACCAAATCACGGAGGAGAATGCAGCAGATATCCAAGCGAAAATTGTGGTGGAAGCCGCCAATGGGCCAACGACGCTTAAAGGAACCGAAATCCTAACAAACAAAGGTGTGTTAATTGTTCCAGATGTATTAGCGAGCTCAGGCGGGGTTGTTGTCTCCTATTTTGAATGGGTTCAGAACAACCAAGGCTACTACTGGTCCTCAGAGGAAGTAGATGAAAGATTAGAAAAACTATTGGTCGAATCGTTCCACAACGTATACGAGACCTCCCAAACCAAGGAAGTGGATATGAGGCTAGCGGCATATATTGTGGGACTAAGAAGAATGGCAGAAGCCACAAGATGGAGAGGATGGGTTTAACATGAATACCGTTAAGGAAAAAAATACACCTTTCGTAAATGAACCATTTACCGATTTTTCTATAGAAGCTGAGCGTCAAGCTATGCAGTCTGCTCTTCAGAACGTAAAGAGTCAGTTGGGACAAGATATTCCTCTATATATTGGAGGCAACAAGATCTTTACAAATGAACGGATGGACTCCATTAACCCAGGGAATGTAGATGAGATCATCGGCCGCGTGAGCACGGCCGATGAGATACTAACAGAGCAAGCCATCCAGTCTGCTTTACGAGCCTTTGAATCGTGGAAGAAAGTGCCTGCACAAGAACGGGCAAGTTACTTGTTCCGTGCAGCTGAGCTGATGAGAAAGCGAAAGCATGAATTCTCTGCTCTAATGGTCCTCGAATCCGGGAAAAACTGGGGTGAGGCGGATGCTGACACGGCTGAAGCCATTGATTTCATGGAGTATTACGCAAGAGAAATGATTCGTCTCAGCGAGATTAATCAACAACGTCCTCTTACCCAAATACCTAGCGAAAATAATCAATTGGCGTACATTCCGCTTGGCGTAGGTGCGGTTATTCCGCCTTGGAATTTCCCCTTGGCGATTTGTGTGGGGATGACAACCGCTGCGATTGTTTCTGGAAACACGGTTTGTCTGAAGCCGGCGTTGCCGACGCCTGTGATTGCCTATAAGTTTGTGGCCCTCATGGAGGAAATCGGATTGCCGGCAGGCGTGTTAAACTTTGTTCCTGGAGACGGCCTTCGTGTGGGGGAATACCTCACAACTCACCCACAAATCCGATTCATTAGCTTTACGGGTTCCAAAGAAGTGGGGCTTCGTATCAATCGTGTGGCTTCAGTAAAGGCAGAGGGTCAGCTTTGGATCAAGCGTGTCATTGCAGAAATGGGAGGTAAGGATGGCGTTGTTGTAGACGAAACCGCTGATTTAGAAGCTGCGGCAGCGGCGATTGTAGCTTCAGCGTTTGGGTTCCAAGGGCAGAAGTGCTCGGCCGGTTCGAGAGCGATTATCGTAGAATCGGTCTATGAACAAGTTAAAAACCGTGTAGTAGAACTTGCAAGCGAGCTGGCGATGGGACTTCCAGAGACAAACGCAGCTGTTGGTCCGGTAATTGATGACAAATCCTATAACAAGATTCTTGATTATATCGAAATCGGAAAATCCGAAGGATCCTTACTGCTAGGCGGCCAAAAAGCAGAAGGAAACGGGTACTATATCCAGCCTACCATTTTTGCTGATGTCGATCGGAAAGCAAGAATGATGCAAGAAGAAATTTTTGGTCCGGTGTTGGCTCTAAGCAAGGCCAAGGATTGGAAAGAAGCGATTGATATTTATAATGATACAGAGTTTGGGCTTACGGGGTCCTTTTTCTCACAGGATGAAGAGCGAATTTCCTATGCGCTTGATGTGATGCATTGCGGAAACCTCTACATTAATCGCAAGTGCACAGGTGCTTTGGTAGGCGTTCATCCGTTTGGCGGTTTTAATATGTCAGGAACGGACTCCAAAGCGGGTGGACATGATTATCTCTTATTGTTTACACAGGCCAAGTTAATGTCTAGGAAAGTGTAGTTGGTGCACTCAAAGAGGGGAATCCCCCTCTTTTTTTGTTTTAAGCCCTAAGAAGACGCGGCTGTGATGGGGGCCGCAATGCTGGTGTTTTACTCTTGTTTTAATAGAGAATAGGTTATGATAGAATAATTGATGTATAAATATGTTGATGTGAGAGAACGGAGTGATCCTTATGCATAGTACCACAATGGATAATCGCATGGCTGAAATTGCGGAAAAGGTCTACCGTGGCGAGCGGTTGACAGCCGAGGACGGAGTTTTTCTTTACCAGAGCAACGACTTGCTTACGATTGGACAACTGGCTAACCATGTAAATCAGCGTATCAATGGGGATAAGGTTTATTTTATATCCAACATGAGCCTTTATTTTACGAATGTGTGTGAAGCACATTGTGCATTTTGCCATTTCCGCCGAGATGAAGGGGAAGAGGGCGCGTACACCTTAACGGCTGAGCAACAGTTTGAGTACATTGATCAGCATCTGCAAGAGGACATGAGAGAGTTCCATATTACGGGCGGACATAACCCCCACGTTCCTTTTTCCTACTATGTGGACTACGTGAGAGCGTTAAAACAACGATATCCTCATATCACAGTCAAGGCTCATACGGCTGCGGAAATTGAGTTTTTCTCACGGATTAGCGGCAAAAGCTATGCAGAAGTGCTACAGGAGCTGATGTACGCTGGGTTAGACACCCTTACAGGGGGCGGGGCTGAAATCCTCTCGGAGCGCTACCGTCAAAAAATGGGGGTAGGAAAGGCAACAACCGACCAATGGCTAGAAGTTCAACGTGTCGCTCATAGCTTGGGGTTAAAGACCCATGCTACGATGTTATACGGATCCATTGAAACCATCGAAGAGCGCATCCAGCATATGGTGCTTCTGCGCGAACTCCAGGATGAAACGAATGGTTTTATGGTATTTATCCCTAATAATGTGCAACCGGCCAAGGTCACCATGGGGATCAAACGCCGGGTGTCAGCTTTTGAAGCTCTGAAAACGATCGCGATTTCTCGCTTGATGTTGGATAATATCCCGCACATTAAAGCTTACTTTATTAATTTAGGCACACAGCTAACGCAAGTGGCCCTTACTTTCGGTGCCTCAGACGTCCATGGGACGATTGTAAAAGAACGGATCTCTCATGCCGCAGGTGCAGATACGCCAGAAGGTCTTACAAAAGACGAGTTAGTTTGGCTGATTCAAGGGGCGGGAAGAACCGCAGTTGAGCGTGATACGTTTTATAATGAAATTAAGGTGTACTAGACCAAAAAGGAAGAGAGAGCCAATGGGGCCCTCTCTTTTTATTTCACTTGTTCAGCCTCTAGAGGGGGCATTCCGCCTCTTCCTCCGGTAACGATGGGTATGCTTGGATCATCAATAAATGAGTCTGCTGGAGTGTCAAAGATGGAGGAAGAAGTAATGACTTGCGCATCACCCATGATAAAAACAGAGGAGCTCCCTACCCCCCCAATCTGAAGATCTCCTACGTGCAGCTTTTTATTCGTAACGGTCATATTCATACTTATTTTACTCCTTCGCTTATAATCGCTAATGTTTACAGCCTATGCAGAGAATGTTTAGATGTGATTATCGGAATGGATGAACACCTAGAAGTGGGCATACATACATTAGCATTAAAGACAATAATTTTGACAATGAAAAGGGGGGAGTGTATGCCAGCATTAGTTGGAGCTGTCAACATCAACAGTATCGGTGCCAGTTCAGTGTTCAATATAGGCGATGTATACACCATCTCTCCGATGAGTGCGGTTAAAACCTATGCAGGTGCGGGTTCATTCATAACAGGAAATAACTTAAAAGTATACAATTATCAAAATCAAACCAATACCATAGACTTTGAGGCAGTGGATCAACCATTAGCCGCAAATGTCTAAAACGTAAGGTAGGAGCGGAACCTACATGAATTTATTTGTAAACCAGAACATAACCATCCATAAACTTGAAATTGGTGGTGTCTCAAACTCTTCCGTGTTTCAAATCGGGAGTGCAGGCATTATTAAACCGTTATCGAACCTATTCAACAGTGGAGGATTTACAGGGCCTGCTCCCGAAATTGAAGAAGAAGCAACCATGATCGATCGACCTCCTCAAGTTTTTGTCCCTCCCACCTTAATCCCGGCACAGCCGTTCGTCCCACTGACTACACCATAAAGTCTCGAAAAGGAGGGGAACATCCTATGTATATGCATCCTTATTATTATCAATATATTCACCACATGAATATGACGCTGCAAGCTCAGCAAAAAGCTTTACAGGATATTCAAAAAATGGTAGCCGAATTAAATCAAGAAGTAAATGAGTTGAAAAATAGGCCAACGAATGTAAACAACACGTATCAATTTGATCTGCTGAAGGTTGAGCGATTGGAAGGGACCTTGAGCATCGGATTAAACCCTAACGGCGAGGGCAACAGTCTTGGAGATTTATCCATCAATCAGTCCATCAGCTCTCCCAAATCAGGTACTCCTCATTCTGAGCTTTTTGGCAGGATCTGTACCAATATTAACAATTATCTTGATACAGATGCTTACGAAACGATGAAGTCTCTTGAAGCTCAGTATCAGCGTCCTTTAGAAGATGCTTATCGAAAATTTATAATACAAGACGTCAAGAGACAAATTGACCAACGAATCATGTATTACCTCCATCAGTTAGAAGAAAATGGACTGGATGAAAATCAACAATCCGATATGGAGCACATGATTTATGAAAAAGTGCAACAGGATATTTCAAAGACCTTCCAACTTTACCTTCAAAATTTGCCTCAAAAAGGAGATATCAAGTAAATGAACTTTACCGTTGTTAATGGAGAAGTTTCAGTTGGAAAAGTGGTCGTAGACGATGTAGCCGCTTCTTCCATCTTTTTGATTGGAGATGCCCAGTACATCCAGTTATATAGTACTTTTGAAACGCCCGCTGAAACCTCGATTGTGGGAGTGACAATCCCCCCCATTGCTGCACAACCTGCTGAAGGGGAGGGGTAAGGGATGAGTAGGCTCTCACACGTAGGAAAGATGAAAATTCTCAACGTCTCCAACACCTCAGTCTTTGAAATTGGAGATTCAGTGAATGTCCACACGTATTCTAGGGTACTTGCGCTTAAACGAACAAGACCCGTTTATTTAGGGGAAGAGCATGACTTCTCCGATTATACCGTTTTTAATCAGCCCATCCCCCGACGTCTCGTCTATGAGTCCATAAACATGACCGTTTTTAATCAAAATCCAGTGATATCCGTGGGATCGATTGAATCGACCAGCGTATCCACCGCTTCGATCCTGCATATCGGCTCCACAACGAATATTGCTGCAGAAGCACATGTTAAACATGTTCGACATTCACTTGGATAGGAGGGATCTAAGTGCCTTCAGTTGTTTTGGGACCCATCAATATTACGGAAAATGGGGGGGTTGTTCATTTTGGCGACTCCTTGAACATCTCTCCTAAAGCTACTGCAAAGAGCTTCTCTGGCTCTGGAGGAGGGAACACGGGTAACTATGTCCTTGCTAATAATGGGATAAGCGCAACGAATACGATCGATTCTCAAGCTGTGGATCAACCGATGACAGGTAATCTGTAGGCAGTCAAGAATAAATGAAGCCACTCCGTAAAGGAGTGGCTATTTTTCATTGTGAACAAAATGAACAAAATGTACTTATTCTTCCTTATTTGTTTTATATCCATAATATTTATTCCCTCTAAAGGCTATGGTAAAGTTCTTAATAATTACACAAATGAAGGCGTTCGCAATCATAGAAGGGGGAAACACCAATGCTTAGCATCATCGGGTTGGCAACGATATTAGTTATTGTCCTTTTGTTACTAACGAACAGAATCACACCGATTATCGCGCTCGTTTTAGTTCCAATTGGAGGAGCATTACTCGCCGGCTTTGGAGTCACAGAAATTGGGGAGTTTTTTAACGACGGGATTAGTAAGGTCATTAATGTTGTTATCATGTTTATTTTTGCCATTTTGTTCTTTGGTGTCATGCAAGACGCTGGATTATTTGATCCCATCATCAACAAAATGATAGCCATTTCAAGAGGAAATGTTATCGCTGTCGCGGCTGGAACCGTTATCATTGCAGCGATTGCTCACCTAGATGGGTCTGGCGCTTCAACTTTCCTCATCACCATACCAGCTTTACTTCCTTTGTACAAACGTCTTAACATGAGTCCTTATTTACTTCTTTTACTTGTTGGTACAAGCGCAAGCATTATGAACATGGTTCCTTGGGCAGGACCGCTAGGCCGGACGGCATCCGTACTGGGTGTGGATCCAACTGAACTATGGAGACCGCTAATTCCTTTGCAAGTAATTGGTCTGGTTTTATTAGTGGGGATGGCCATCATTCTTGGACTTAGAGAAAAACGCCGAATCGCTCGATCAACAGAACTTAATTCGGTATCTTTGGAAGCGGCCGCAACCCTTGAAACGGTAGCGAGTAGTCCACAGCTGGATACAAGAGAAGATGTCTTGGCTAGACCGAAGCTACTCTGGGTAAACTTGTTGATAACGCTGACCTTAATTGGTATGTTAGTGTGGGGGATTATCCCTGCTGGCTTCTTGTTCATGATTGCTCTTAGTATTGCTTTACCGATTAATTATCCTAGTGTAAAAATGCAGATGGAACGTATCAAAGCACACGCACCAAACGCCCTATTAATGGCTTCGATTATCCTTGCTGCTGGTTCTTTCTTAGGTATATTAAATGGGACGGGCATGTTGAAGGCATTAGCTACTGACCTTGTCGATATTCTGCCAGCTATGATTGTCCCTTATTTGCACATCGTAATTGGGGTATTCGGTGTACCTTTTGAACTTATCTTAAATACAGATGCTTATTACTTTGCGTTGCTGCCCGTAGTAGAACAAATTGTAACGAGTTATGGGGTGGATTCCTTCTCCGCTGCTTACGCTATGATCATTGGAAATATCATCGGCACATTCATTAGTCCGTTCGCTCCTGCTTTATGGCTGGCTCTTGGGCTTGCAGGACTTGAGATGGGACGCCATATCCGCTATTCTTTCCTATGGGTATGGGGATTCAGTCTTGTGTTATTAGTGGTTGCCATTATCATTGGCATAATTTAAATAGAGTAACATCCCACCCCATCTGTTGGGGTGGTTCTTTTGTTTTCGGAAAGGAGAATAACATGAGGTTACAGACCAAGCTTATTCTACTGATTTCTTCCTTGGTCATTCTTGTCATTGCTGTAACCGGTATATCAAGCGGATATCTAATGAATCAATCCTTAAAGCAGCAAATGGGGGCAAGAGCCTTGGATGTAGCCACCACCATTTCCAGGATGCCCTCGATTCGGGAGGCTTTTTTGACCCCTGAGCCATGGAACGTGATTCAGCCGGTTGCAACCGATATTCAAAAAAATATTGAAGCCGAGTTTGTCGTCATTGGCAATCATGAGGGAATTCGATATTCTCATCCGAATCCAGAACAAATCGGGAAGGAAATGGTGGGCGGGGATAACCGACTCGTATTAGCCGGGCAACCAACCGTTACTGAAGCCATAGGATCACTTGGCCCTTCTTTGCGGGGAAAAGCTCCCATATTTAATGATGCAGGAGAAGTAATTGGTCTTGTATCCGTTGGATTTTTGATGAAGGATATTGAGCGGGCAGAGACACAATACCGAAGGAATGTACTCTTCTTTGGATTACTTGCGCTTCTTGTTGGCGGCCTTGGGGCTCTTCTCATTTCACGGAATGTCAAACAGTCGATTCTAGGGCTTGAACCGCGTGAAATTACTCAGCTGTACCAGGAAAAACAGGCCATTATCCAATCGATAAGGGAAGGTATCGTAGCTACCGATGCACGAGGGAAAGTTTCAACGGTCAATTCAAACGCTCTGAAGTTCATCGGTACGGACGATGAGAGAAAGGTGATCGGCAAACCGATTGGGGAGGTGTTCTCCGGTTCTCCTCTCGCGCTTCATTTGAGTGAGGGCAAAGCGGAATATGACCAAGAGATAATTATTGGGGATCAGGTTGTCATCGCCAACCGTCTTCCCATCATCAATCAGCAACAGGAAGTGGTAGGGGTAGTCTCCAGCTTTCGCAGTAAATCGGAGCTGTATTCCCTTGCGAAAGAACTAGCTCAAGTCAAGCAATATGCGGAGGCCTTAAGGGCACAAACGCATGAGCATTCCAATAAGCTTTATATGATTTATGGACTTATTCAGCTAGAATCCTATCAAGAAGCCATTGAAGTGATCACCAAGGAAGTGGGTGTGCATCAAAATTTAGTACGGTTTATCATGAAGGAAATTCCTGATCCAATTGTAGGCGGGTTACTGATCGGTAACTTTAATCGTGCCCAGGAGTTGCAGGTGGAATTGGAGATTGATGAAGAGAGCAGCTTCAGCGATATCCCGCCTGAGATTGATCGAATGGACTTGGCTACCATTCTCGGGAACCTGATCGGCAATGCAATGGAGGAAGTATCGGCTCAAGAGGTAAAAAAAGTAAAGGTATTCCTGACCGATCTGGGTACAGATCTCATCATGGAAGTCGAGGATTCAGGCAAAGGAATTCCCGATGAGGACCTAGACAAGATCTTTCAGCTCGGATATTCGACCAAGTCCACGAAAAATCGTGGTGTCGGTCTGGCATTAGTTCAGCAAGCGGTAAACAAGTGGAACGGATTCATCAGCTATGCGCGAAACTCAGAGGGGGGAAGTATCTTTACCGTACTCATCCCTAAAAATGGAAGAGGGGGACAGCATGAACATACAGGTACTGATTATTGAAGACGATCCTCGAATCGCAGAGATTAATCGAAGATTCATTGAAAAAGTGTCAGGCTTTGAGGTCACTGGCATTGCAACGAATGAGCCACAAGCAAAAGAACTGATGGACATCCTGACACCAGATCTTGTTTTATTGGATGTCTACTTTCCCGATATGAGTGGCTTAGACTTTATGGATTGGATTCAAAAGGATTATGCAAC
The DNA here is from genome assembly GCF_004522215.1 of Ammoniphilus sp. YIM 78166. Classification (GTDB taxonomy): domain Bacteria; phylum Bacillota; class Bacilli; order Aneurinibacillales; family RAOX-1; genus YIM-78166. The sequence continues at coordinate 894,784 of NZ_SDLR01000001.1, forward strand.
GACGGATGTCATCATGATTACAGCGGCCAAGGAAGTCACTGCGGTACGTGAGGCGATCAGGAAGGGGGCCTTCGACTACTTGGTCAAGCCTCTCATCTTTGAGCGATTTCAAGAGACGATGCTGCGTTATAAGCAGTATCGCGAGAAGCTGGTCCAATTGGGAAAATCTAAGGAGAATATTAGCCAGGATGAGATCGATCGTCTGCTTCAGAGTCCACGAGCACCGAAAAAAAAGGAAACCTATTATCCGAAGGGAATTGACCATCTAACGTTAGAGAAAGTAACATCGGTCATCGACCAACAGGAAGGAGGGCTTACGGCGGAGGAAGTAAGCCAGAGAATTGGGGCCAGCCGATCGACGGCAAGGCGATATTTAGAATACCTTGTTTCAAAAGGAGAAGTTCTATCGGACCTTTCTTATGGAGTCGTAGGCAGACCTGAAAGGATTTATCGCAGGTTGAAAGGGAAGTAAAAACCAGACCACTCTTGATTGAGTGGTCTATTGTGTTTTTCAAAATAAAAAAAAGACCTATGGCAACACCATAAGTCACAAGGGAGACATTGTAGTTGTAGTTTGAGACAGTTTAGACATTCGAAATCTCTTTATCAATCTACCATGGGATGGAACGTTACAGCAACATTGTGAACATAAGCTTTATTTACTTCATTAAAATCACGGATTGTCCCATCGTAAATTTTATGAACAAAAAGAACTCTATAAACTTTATCCGGCTTATGGCCTAAAACTTTTAAAATAATTAACGTTCTGATAATTTATAGACAACAAAGAAATACCAATCAAGGGGGATTAAACGAAATGAAAAAGTTTGCTACACTCTTGCTTTCTAGTGTTCTCGCTATCAGCTTGACGGCCTGTGGCGGTGGAAGTAATCAATCAGCACCTACACAAGCTGCAAACGATACAAATTCTACAAAAAATGAAAAGGCTTCCAATTATCCCGAAAAACCCATTACGGTTGTTGCACCGTCCGGTGCAGGTGGGGGGTGGGATAAGACCGCTCGTTCCTTAACCAAGATCTTAGCGGAGACGAAGCTTGTTGAAAAAACGATGACCGTTGAAAACAAGCCAGGCGGCGGTGGTGCTGTTTTCCTAGCTGAGTATGTCAATCAAGATAAAAAGAATCCTTATAAATTATTTGTCAGCTCTCCGCCTATTTTGATCAACAACAATAAGAAAGAAGGCAACAGCCCTTTTGGATATAGAGATACCACACCACTTGCCCAATTAACACGGGACTATGGAGCTATTGTAGTGAAAGCAGATTCGCCTTTCCAGGACTTGAAATCAGCTCTTGAGGCAATAAAAGCAGATCCGACAAAGGTTACAATCGCTGGCGGCTCGGCCCCTGGATCAATGGATCACCTGGTTGCGGTTCTCCCCGCGTTTAAATATGGGATTGATCCTAAAGCAGTGAAGTATGTTTCTTATGATGGAGGCGGTGAAGCCATCGCAGCATTGCTTGGCGGAAATGCTGACTTTATCGCGACGGATGCTTCCGCTGTAGGGGAGTACTTGAAGGCTGGAAAAGTTCGCGTGCTAGCGGTAAGCGCTACGGAACGCTTGGGAGGAGAGCTGAAGGATATTCCGACGTTCAAGGAAGCGGGCGTGGATGCTGAATTTACAATTTGGCGCGGGGTATTTGGTTCGAAGGATATGCCAGAAGAAGCCTTGAAGTTCTGGGAAGAAAGCTTAAAGGCCTTGTCTGAAAAGGAAGAATGGAAAAAAGAATTGGAAGCTAATGGATGGCAAAGTGAATACAAGAACAGCCAAGATTTCACCGTTTTCTTGGACGAGCAAGATCAGTTAGTTAAAGAGCTATTGACGGCATTAGGCATGGCAAAATAAAAAATGGGGGAGAAGTTCCTTCTCCCCAGATATTTTGGAGGTGAGTCCTGGTGAATGCTACGTTTGATCGTTATGCTAGTTTGGTATTTCTTCTTATCGGAGTCGCCTTTATTATAGAGAGCCGAAAAATCTCCGCAAGTGCTTACGGAAGCAGTGTGGGTCCGGACATGTTTCCCATGTTTTTGGGCATTGCCTTAATTTTATTAAGTCTTCGTCTGTTCTATGAAACTAGGTTTTACTCTACTGTGAAAGTTAAAGGCATGTCCTTAGATTATAAACGATTCTTGATTATTCTTGTTTCTGCTATTCTTTATGGATTATTACTTGAGCCAGTAGGCTATGTGATCACTACCTTTGTCTTCTTATCCATTGGATTCCAAACGATGGAAAAAGGCGGCTTGTGGAAAACACTTTTGATTTCTGGAGTCTTTTCCTACGGAATTTACTACTTGTTTGTAGAAGTATTAGAAGGTTCCTTACCGGGATTCCCTGTATGGTTTAATTAGGAGGTGAAGGAAAATGGAAACATTACAATTTCTAGGGAACGGGTTTGCCATTGCCCTTCAATGGCATAATCTTGCGTTTGCCTTTTTCGGAGTTCTTATTGGGACCGCCGTTGGTGTTCTTCCGGGAATTGGGCCTATGAGTGGAGTGGCGCTCTTAATACCGGTCACATCTACTTTAACGTCAGGCTTGGATCCGGGATCGGCTGCGACCAGTTCCATTATCTTATTGGCAGGCGTGTATTACGGGGCGATGTACGGAGGCTCGACGACTTCCATCTTGCTGAATACGCCAGGGGAATCCTCCTCCGTTGTGACTGCCTTAGACGGGTACCAGATGGCCAAGCAAGGTCGGGCGGGTCAAGCCCTATCCATTGCCGCGATCGGTTCGTTCTTTGCGGGTATCGTTTCCATTGTCGGATTGGTGTTGCTTGCAGAGCCTTTATCCGATGTTGCCTTATCCTTTGGTCCGGCAGAATATTTTTCTTTAATGATTCTAGGTCTTTGCGCCGTTAGCGGTCTAGCAGGAAAGTCCATGACGAAAGCGCTCATCATGACAATCTCTGGTTTGCTGTTGGCCACGATTGGTCTAGATAACGTATCAGGGGTTGCCCGCTTTACCTATGACACCCCGGTTCTTTATTCCGGACTCGAGTTTCTAACCATTGCTGTAGGCTTATTTGCCTTAGGAGAAGTATTTAAAACAATCCTCGAAAAAGAAAGCGAAGGAGCCGTGATTGCGAAAGTAGGAACGATTCTTCCAACCAAACAAGATATGAAGGATAGTGCGGTTCCTATTGCGCGCGGTTCTTTCTTAGGTTTCTTCATCGGTCTGTTGCCTGGTGCTGGGGCAACCTTAGCATCATTCTTTTCCTATATTATGGAGAAAAAGTTAAGTAAAAATCCAAGTAAGTTTGGTCAAGGGGCGATTGAAGGTGTAGCTGCACCTGAATCGGCCAATAATGCAGCTTCCGGCGGAGCGATGATTCCTTTACTCACTTTAGGGATTCCTGGATCGGGTACGACAGCGATTCTTATGGGGGCCCTGATTATGTACAATATTCAGCCCGGTCCTTTATTGTTTTCCGATCATCCTCAGGTCGCTTGGGGCTTGATTGCAAGTATGTTCATTGGAAACGTCATGCTCCTGATCTTGAACATGCCTCTAGTTAAAGTGTTTGCCAAAGTCATAGAAACACCAGCAAAATATTTGCTTCCTATTATTATTGCTATTTCGTTCTTCGGTGTATATGCCGTCCAGTTTACCACGTTTGATTTGATGCTTCTTATCGCTTGTGGTGTTGCCGGGTATTTCTTGACGAAAAATGATTTCCCTGTGGCTCCGCTCGTTCTTGGTTTGGTTCTGGGTCCAATGATCGAAAATAACCTTCGTCGCGCTCTCACTGGCTCTAATGGGGACTTTATGATTTTCTTGCAAAAGCCCATCTCTTTAGCGTTCTTGATTGTAGCCGCGCTATGGATGCTTATCCCACTGTTGCTGAAGATGAGAGGGAAAAATGTGATTATCAACGAAGAAGCGTAATTGTGATGTAGTGTACCCCATTTTCTATTTCGGGAATGGGGGATTTTTTTTTCAAGCTCTCATCACAAACTCTACAAATGCCCTCACGATCGATAGATTCATCGAACTCTCCCGATAATTCATCCAGCTTTGCATGTGCAGTTGGTCACCTGATACGGTGTTTAAGTCGATGACATGTAAAGGATCTTGTGAATTTAAACAAAATGCCGGGACGAAAGCGACCCCCAACCCGCTCAGTACCATTCGTTTACAAGTTTCCACGTAGTCTGTCTCCATAATAATGTGAGGAGGGGCACTAAACCTTTTGATCCACCAGCGGTTCATGACACCTTTGATTGCAGCAATGGGAACATAAATAAGAGGGAGGTTCGGTAAATCATCAATCGTAACGGGATCTCTAGAGATAAGGCATAGGTTGTCCTTATCTATGAGAATCTTTTGTTCCGTCCAACGATATCCCGCGCTTTCAATGCCAATATGAATGTCACCTTCATGGAGCAGTCGCATGACTTCATGGCCTAAGCCTGTTTTTAGCTGTATTTTAACTTTAGGAAAAGAGGTCATGAAACTGCTGAGCATGGCGGGAAGTTTATACAACGAGAAATTGTTGGAAACGCCAAGTTTTAACGTCCCCTGGATCTCTTCATTCATGCTCTGAAGTCCTTCAATCATTTTTTCCGTCTCCATCAAAAGCTTCTTGGAGTGCTCGACTAAATACTCCCCTTGATCTGTGAATTGAACTCCCTTATTTCCCCTAATCAAAATGGTCGTTCCCCATTCTTTTTCCAATTGCTGAATTCGATAGCTGATCGCAGGCTGGGAAAGGAACAGGCGATCAGCTGCCTTCTTAATATTCTTTTCCTCATAGAGTACATTCAGGATAGCTAAATCCTTAAAATCCATCCGTTTCACCTTCCTCTTTCTGATATAAATATCTTTTATATCTAGCTATAAAAATCCAATATTTTATTTATTACAAAAACCATACTATACTTTTACTTAACAATCAAGACAGAAAGAGGATGAGTATAATGATGAAAATCTCGATGACCTCCTATAATGTGGATCTATCCGATGCGGATTTAAGACAGCTCAGCCAATTAGGGGTCGATTGTATCGATTTTGGGAAAGGGTCAGCTTTTAAAGGGGTTAAGGAACAGGGATATCCCGATTTAGATGAGTTACTCAAGCTGAAGCGTCGCATTCGTTCTTATGGTATGGATATCAACCGCGTAACTCTACCAGACTTATCGCTTAAGTTCATGCACAATGAACCTGGAGCGGAGGGGGAGTTGGAAAACTCCATTCGTGCCATGAAGGTGTTTGGAGAAGCGGGTATCCCTATTGCCAGACAGCGCTTTGAAGGCGATACGTTTCCTCAACTAACGACACAGTACCGTTCGATTCAAAGAGGGGGAGCCATTGCAAGAGGCGAAGCTGTTGGCTTTAATCAAGAAGAATACCATCCAACACTAGAACTCTATGAAGCCTATTGGAATCGTTTTTGTGACGCTTATGCTCAATTAGTTCCAGTAGCTGAAGACTATAACGTGCAATTGGGCATGCACCCTTCAGACGCTCCGCATCCGGGAACCTTGTTTGGGGGGTTAGGGTATCGACGAATCATAGATGCCTTTCCAAGCAAGAATGTTGGTTACATCTATTGTGTCGGTACGAGAGCTGAAGAAGGCGGAAGCTCGCTCGTTTTGGATGAAATCAACCAATACGGAAGAAAAGGAAGGATCTTCCTTGTGCATTTCCGAAATGTTCGTGGAAGTCTTCCGACGACGAAAGCATTTGAAGAAGCCTTATTGGACGATGGGGACCTGAATATGTTCAAGATTTTATTAGAGCTGCATAAAGTAGGCTACGATGGCTGCTTGAACCCAGATCATGTACCAATTTTAGAAGGCGTGCAGATCGAGCATAATCCGAGCTGGCCGAATACTTGCATACAGTGGAACTATAACAATATTGGGTATGTCTATTCGATTGGTTATATCAAAGCTCTTTTAGCAGCATTGGTTGAATTTTCTGGGAAATAAAAATATCAAAGATCACTTTCTCGCGAAGTGATCTTTTTCGTTTATTACGAAAGAAGAGGTAATGCAAATAGAAAAACTTTTTATTATAATAGGAATAAGAAAACCTAATTCAATTTATAATATGAAACGATGGCAAATAAACATGTATTATATGTATTGACAAATAACAAATAAACAATTAATATTTATTTGTAAGTATTATATATAGCTAACGAAAACCTTTAGCTATAATATTACACTCATACCCTAAGGAGGAATTTAATCATGTCTCTAATTGGAACTGAAGTAAAACCGTTCAAAGCACAAGCATACCGTAATGGTGAGTTCATCGAAGTAACCGACGCAGACCTTAAAGGACAGTGGAGTGTCGTTTGTTTCTATCCGGCAGACTTTACTTTTGTGTGCCCAACAGAGCTTGAGGATCTTCAAAACGAGTACGATACCCTAAAGGGACTTGGAGTAGAAGTGTATTCCGTTTCTACAGATACTCACTTTACTCATAAAGCATGGCATGACAGTTCAGAAACAATTGGCAAAATTACATATACGATGATTGGAGACCCTTCCCATACGATCTCTCGCAACTTCGATGTGCTTATTGAAGATGCAGGTCTAGCTGATCGCGGTACGTTTATCATCGATCCAGACGGTGTGATTCAAGCAGTTGAAATTAATGCAGGCGGCATCGGTCGTGATGCAAGCATTCTTGTCAGCAAAGTTAAGGCAGCCCAATATGTCCGTAACAACCCAGGTGAAGTTTGCCCGGCTAAATGGCAGGAAGGCGCTGCAACCCTGAAGCCAAGCCTTGACCTTGTAGGAAAGATCTAAGGAACACGACCCATGCTACTAGATGCGGAAATTAAGGCCCAATTGAATCAATACCTGCAACTGATGGAGGGCGATGTGCTGCTTAAAGTGTGTGCAGGGTCCGATGAGGTATCTCGGGACATGCTAGCATTAGTCGATGAGATTGCTACCATGTCATCGAGAATTACAGTGGAGAATACCCAGTTGTCGAGAACGCCAAGCTTCAGTGTGAACCGAATAGGCGAAGAGACTGGAGTCACATTTGCTGGGATTCCATTAGGCCACGAGTTTACTTCTTTGGTATTGGCGTTGCTACAGGTCAGCGGAAGAGCTCCTAAGGTGGATCAAAAGGTCATTGACCAAATTAAAAGCATCCGTGGGGAATACCGTTTTGAATCTTACATCAGTCTGAGCTGCCACAACTGTCCTGATGTGGTGCAGGCGCTGAACTTGATGAGCATCCTCAATCCTGGCATTACACATACCATGATTGATGGAGCAGCGTTTAAAGGGGAAGTAGACAGCAAGAACATCATGGCTGTACCCTCCGTTTTCTTGAATGGAGAATTTTTTGGCGGCGGTCGAATGACTATTGAAGAAATTCTAGCCAAAATGGGGAATGGTCCAGATGCATCCGAGCTGTCGGATAAAGAACCATTTGATGTTCTTGTCGTTGGGGGCGGACCAGCCGGTGCAAGTGCAGCCATCTATGCCGCTCGTAAAGGCATTCGTACAGGAATTGTGGCTGAGCGCTTTGGCGGACAGGTCATGGATACCATGGGTATTGAAAACTTTATCAGTATGAAATATACAGAAGGTCCTAAGCTGGTAGCCAGTCTTGAAGAACATGTGAAAGAGTACGGCATTGATGTAATGAATTTACAGCGTGCCAAGCGTTTAGATAAGAAGGAGTTCATTGAAGTCGAACTCGAAAACGGTGCTGTTCTGAAGAGTAAGTCCGTGATCCTTTCTACAGGTGCTCGTTGGCGTAACGTAGGTGTGCCGGGCGAAGCAGAGTTCAAGAACAAAGGGGTAGCTTATTGCCCTCATTGTGATGGTCCTTTGTTTGCAGGTAAACATGTAGCGGTTATTGGCGGTGGCAATTCGGGGATCGAGGCGGCGATCGACCTTGCAGGGATTGTGAAGCATGTTACGGTACTTGAGTTTATGCCAGAGCTGAAAGCCGATGCTGTATTACAAAAGCGCCTTTACAGTCTGCCGAATGTGACGGTTTTAAAGAACGTGCAAACCAAGGAGATCACCGGTACGGACAAAGTGAACGGAATCTCCTACATGGAGCGTGACACGAAAGAAGTGAAGCATATTGAATTGCAGGGTGTGTTCGTTCAGATTGGACTTGTACCTAACACAGATTGGTTAGGCGACACCGTTGAACGCACTCGTATGGGAGAGATTGTAGTCAACAGCCATGGCGCAACGAATGTCCCTGGTGTGTTTGCTGCAGGGGATTGTACCAATAGCCCATATAAGCAGATCATTATTTCTATGGGGTCTGGGGCTAATGCAGCCCTTGGAGCTTTCGATTACCTCATCCGCAATTAATAGAGCTAGTTCCCATGGGTAATGGGAACTAGTTTTTTTTCTTCTTCTTGTACGATAGATCGAAGAAAAAAGGAGCCTATGGGCTCCTTTGTGTCAGCAGATTAATGCAGCTGTTGTTGGTCGAAGGACTCCTGCGGAAGTTGATAGGCTGGGACTCCCTGTGCCTGTTGCATGGTTTGAACCACCCGACTTTGATCCTCAGCAGTAACCGCGTGGTCGTTCATCATCGTAGGGTTCAGTCCTTCATTCTCCATCACTTGTTCTGCTAAATTAATCATTCTCCTTACCATCATCCCACCAACCATTCCGTTGACACGAGAAGGTAAAAGACCTTTGTCTATTTCATCATAGTTAGGTATTCCTAATTCGGAAGCAGTCTCGTTCTTAAATTGATCCCACATCTGACCCTTCATTAGGCACCCCCACGATTTAGACTTAGGAGCTGACACCCTATTAGTATGCCTATTGCTGATTTTTTTGAACGATATAATCTGGGTTAACTGCAGCTTGCTCACGCTCTGCCCATACCGTCTCGTCTTGATAGGCATCTATAAGCGCATTCTCCTGGTCTTTTGCCTCACCGATTACATTATGGTCGACAGTGTAACTGGTACGCATACATGAAGCGGGCTCTTTGTTATCCATATTCTTCTCCTCCTTTCAACCATAATATCTCCTCTATTTCCTAACTTCTTTCAATATGCTTCTTTTCACCTAGATCAGCCATCTGTCTATCTACATATAATCCCATAAGGGAGAGGATGTTTATGAGAATGTTTAATGTACAGTATATACCTCTGAACAAGCTCAAACCAGATTCGACAATGAAGATGACGAAGAGTATGCAAAGACTGAGAAACTTGATGACTGATTGTATGCAGGTCATTGCTGTAAAAAAGAATAAAAAAAGCGGCAAATATATTATTATTAGCGGACACGATCGATATGAATATCTGCGTAAACATACATCAAACAAATATGCACCGTGTATCATTGACGAAGGTAAAATCTCCAAGGGAGCTAAATCGTTAATGCATCGGTATCCGGACCTGAGCTTGGATCAATTGGTTCCATCAAGTCTAAAGATCATTCAGGCCTTTCTCAAGCAAGATCCTCGGTTTTCCAATTTGTCCTACAGTCAACAGCTGCGGGTGCTCCTTCTTGCCATACGCTATAAGAAGACCGTTATCTCGTCCATGAAAGCTAAAGTAGACGAATTCATGAAGCCTACTCACTAGAGGGAGGCTATTTTTTTGACCTCCATCACATTAAATGTCTTTTCCGCATTTTGGACAAAAGTTAAAATCGGTTTGTACCTTTGTACCGCAGAAAGGACAAAACTCTCCTTCAAACCTCCGTACCGGATCGTTAGTAGTAGAGTTTCGTTCACCCCCAAATCTAAGGTTTAGTGGATCGGGCTCTTCACGGTTATCTGTAATATCCAAGAGTGACATTCTATCTTTGGAAGTGGCATTCTTATAATGGAATACCGCATTGGCGATTCCGATACCGATAAAGATGAGACCAAACAATGGAAATATCGTTCCTACCAACGGAAACGGAGAATCCCTGGTAATACTAAAAGCCATGATCGTCCAAAAAACACCAAATAGCACAGCTCCTATACTGCCTACAGCCCCCAACGCGGAAGGTCCCCGACCTGGTTTAATGCTTTTCATTTTCCGTCCTCCTATCCCAATTTTAATGTTTATACGATATGAGTTTGTTTTAGTTTCAATGTTTCCTAGGGTAAACTAATAAAACACACCAAATCATAAAGAAATTATAAGAATTTCTTGAAAAAAAACATACCTGATTTTCCGTTACTGTGTTATCCTAGAAAAAAAACATTTTGGAGTGGTAATTATGCAAACTACTGACGTGAAAAAGGTGTCGACAACGTTTTCAAGGACCAACCCATTTCAAGCCAAAGTACTCAAAAATGTCAACTTAAATCGAGAAGGCTCTAGTAAAGAAACAAGGCATCTCGAGCTATCGTTAGATGGATCCGACCTTTCATATAACCCTGGCGATGCTCTTGGCATTGTCCCTTCCAACGATCCTGAACTAGTGGCTTCCCTTCTTGAGGAAATGAAGTGGGATGAAGAAACCCTAGTGGAAATTAATAAGCAAGGCGATACCCTTTCACTAAAAGAGGCGCTAACCACCTACTTTGAGATTACGTTACTATCTAAGAAAATTCTACAACAGGCCGTGGACTTCACAGAAAGCGAAGAACTGCGAAATCTTTTGTTAGTGGAAAATGCAACTCAACTTAAAGAGTACACCAGCGGGCGTGATTTGCTTGATATGCTGCGCGACTTTGGCCCTTGGAACGCTTCGGCCCAAGATATTGTGTCCTCATTGAGAAAGATGACACCACGTTTATACTCCATTGCAAGCAGTATTGCTGCTAACCCTGAGGAAGTACATTTAACCATCGGGGCTGTCCGTTACATGGCACATGGCCGCTTACGAAAAGGAGTTTGCTCCGTGTTATGTGCTGAACGTCTACAAGAGGGAGATACACTCCCTGTATTTATCCAGCCGAATAAACACTTCCACCTTCCAGAGTCTACAGAGAAGGATATTATCATGGTTGGACCTGGGACAGGCATTGCACCTTTCCGTTCCTTTATCCAGGAACGTGCCGTGACGAAAGCAGAAGGCAGAACCTGGTTATTCTTCGGAGACCAAAAATCTGCGACGGACTTCTTGTATCAAGACGAGTTAGAGCAATATCAAAAAGATGGTGTCCTAACAAGAATTGACACGGCGTTCTCGCGTGATACCGAGAAAAAGGTTTATGTTCAGCATAAGATGCTTGAGAACAGCAAAGAATTGTTTGCATGGCTAGAAAAGGGAGCTTATTTCTATGTTTGCGGAGATAAGCAATATATGGCGAAGGACGTTCATAATACGTTGATCGACGTGATTGAAAAAGAAGGAGCCATGACCCGCGAAGCAGCTGAAGCATACCTAACGGAAATGCAAGAGCAAGGGCGTTACCAACGCGACGTATATTAAGAGGGAGAAGGAACAGACAAACGATTTGTCTGTTCCTTTTACATTTTTCAGCAAGATACGGCTATTGCCATGTAAGCGCTTCGTGCATTATCTTTAGGTGTACTGAGAAAACATGGAGCGAAGGTGCTTTCATTATGAATATGGTTTTAAGCTTAATTATCTATTCTCCTTATCTTGCGGCACTACCCATTCTCTATATCACATACAGGTACCTCAAGGAAGGGAATTGGTCCTTGGAGCATTCATGGACCAATGGCTTGCTTTTTTTATTTTTCTGGTCCGTTCTCGTCGGTTTTGCCAATGATCAAGGAATATATATTACATCGTCCTTGTTTCTTTTGGGCTATTTTTTTCTAAGTATGTATCTCCAGGAGAAATACCAAAGGGAAGATGCAATTGAAAACCTTCTATCTTCGTTATTCTTCTTGTCTCTAGGATCGGCATTCATTGCATTTTTGGATAAGATCGGCGTCATCACTTATGATCCTGCATGGTGGAAGTTCTTGATTGGCACCCGAAGTATTGTAGATATTGGTGACTATCAGAATTATCGGGTGTCCGGCACGTTTAACAACCCGAATTTAGCAGGAACTTGGTATGCTATTATGGTTCTTATAGGATATTATTTCCTTCAAAAGAAATCTGGTCTTACGAAGTGGGTCTATGCTCTTTGTATGATGATTTTTGCTTTAACACTTATGATTACGGAATCTCGTGGGGCCGTCATAGGACTATTTCTTGGGTTTGTGATTTACAGCTATTTCTCCGGCCATAAGAAAAAAATGCTCTTTCTTATGTTTCTATTACTGGGGAGCATAGCCTTAATGCTTCATCGTCCGGATTGGTTCCCAAGAGGAGAAATCCTGTTTTCCTCCATTCGGGATCGTCAAGCCATCTGGATTAATACCTTTGAAATGTTTCTTAAAAAACCGGTAACAGGCTGGGGTCTTTTAGGCATTTATTTTGCAGACCGCAGCATTTACGATTATTTGCGCGTTTTCCATGCACACAATATTCTTCTTACGCTTGCTACGACTTTAGGTGTTGTGGGCCTGTTTACCTTCTTTTACATGAAGTGGTCGTTATTACAGGAAATCAGGATATTATATCAGGCAAACTGCAGATTAACTCCCCTGTTAAGCGGAATGCAAGCCATGATCTTAGGTCAGGGAGTTTTTGATTTTACCATCATGAGTCCCCAAATTGGCGTGCTCTTTATCGCCTCAGCCGCCATGATCGGCGGATTGGCTAGAACCTATAGACCAATAGTTGGAAGAACTATAGCATGGCAGCAAGGAAAATATAAGAAGGCGTAGTCGTTCGTTTCATTGTGTGTGTACAGAAAGGGGTAAAGGTGTGAACTCTGCTTTACAGGATGTAAAAAGACACAACTTGTTTTTTATTATGTTTTATTTTCTTACTTTCTACGGGATTGGTTCCCTATTTCCGTTACTGACCGTTTATCTTAAGGATGTGGCAGGGTTGAGCGGAACGGAAGTAGGGATTATTATGTCGATCTCTCCAGTTGTAACCTTATTTGCCCAACCCGTTTGGGGGATGGTCAGTGATTATACCCAGAAGCCTCGAGTCATCTTAACGGTTTCGCTAGTACTTAGTTCCATTCTGGGTTTAGTCTATTCAAGTGGTACAGGCTATTGGTACATTTTTATAGCTGCTGCCGCGTTAGCCATCTCCCAAAGCGCCATTGTTCCCGTATCGGACAGTATTGCCCTCAATTTTGTTCAGAAGGTGAAGGGAGATTATGGAGGTTTACGTTTATGGGGAGCGGTCGGGTTTGCCGTTAGTGTACTCATTGGCGGAAGAATAGCGGAGATGTTTGGTCTAAACGTCATCTTTTATTTGTTTAGCGGTATTATGTTAGCCACAGCGATCGTGGCATGGTCATTGCCCAATGAAAGTCAATCGATGAAGGTGGATCTAAGCAATGGCCTATCGCTATTATTCGGGATGAAGCGGTATGTTATTTTCCTGTTGATCACATTCTGTATATTTGGTCCCATCTACGCTAACAATTTCTATTTTGGCCTTTTAATTACCGAACTAGGAGGGACACTAACAGGGGTGGGCTTTGCCTTTTTACTTGCAGCAGGGAGCGAAGCCCCATTCATGAAGATCGCTTCCCGATGGATTGCTCGGATCGGGATGATGAAAATCCTGATCATGGCAGCAGCGATAGCAGGCCTGCGTTGGTTCATCTATTTCTTTGAACCGCCGCTAGCTATTGTATATCTATCCACCATTGCGCAAGGTTTTTCTGTTGGAATGTTTATTCCGGCCGCCCTTCAATATGTTCGAGACCTGGCGCCAGCCGATGTTCGGGTCACAGCGGTTTCTCTGTACTCCGCATTCGGAAATGGGTTAGGAACCTTATTTTGCACGTTCTTAAGCGGCATGATTTTTGAGTATTTTTCTATTGGATTTGTTTATCTGTTTTATGGTGCCTTGACCATGGTCGGAGTGCTCCTGTTGGTGGTCCTACAGGGGATGGAGGGAAAGTTCTATGGCTAAACAAGCGAAGGGACGTTTAATGAACAACCTCAAAGAGTAGAACTAATGGTCATCAGCCAATAGTTTCGAGAGGAGGAGTAAGTGCTTGTTTTTAGGTATTTTATATACTATCTTATGGGCATCTGGAGCGGTTTCCGTGAAATTTGGTCTTCTGTCTTCCCCACCATTAACAATGGGAACCATTCGATTTCTTTTAGCCGGTAGTTTATTGTTGTTATATATTTATTTGTTTAGAAACGGTAAATACCCGATGCCTAAAAAACGAGAGTGGAAGCCATTAATTTTATTAGGTTTATTTAATACTTCGATGTATCTTGGTTGCGGTTTTTGGGCATTACAAACGGTCTCATCTGGTTTTTTTAATTTAGCTGTGGTCATCAATCCGTTTCTCGTTGCACTTCTTTCTTCTATTTACATGGAACGCTTTATTCAACGGAAAGAGTGGCTAGGAATGGTTGTTTCTGCGATCGGATTAGTCATTGCGACATACCCGTTATTAGAAAACAGCCATTCAACGTTAAGCGGACTTCTTTTACTGATGATTGGCATGATATCGATGGCGATCGGCAGTGTATACTTTCAAAAAGCAAACTTGCAACTGCCTAGTTTGGTCATAAATGCGTGGCAAGTTTTATTCGGCGGGATTATTTTAATCGTGCCCTCTATAATTTTAGAATCAGGTAAACCATTCCTATTTGATAAGAATCTAATACTATATCTGGTGTGGTCAGTCTTAGGTGTTTCCATCCTTGCCATGGTTCTATGGTTTTATTTGCTTAAACAAGATGCAGTTAAAGCAAATATGTGGTTATTTTTAACTCCTATCGCTGGATACTTTCAATCATCGTTCCTATTAGGAGAAGAGATTACAAGATATGATGTGATTGCTGCTCTTTTTGTGTTTGCTGGATTATATTTATCCGGTAATTTACGACTTAACAATTTACGTAAACCTCTAGCCGAGAAAAAGATTGGAGCATAAAACTAATTTGGAGTGGTTGTTCAGCGGGGATCGATAGCAGGGGAAGGGATATCCCTCCCCTGCTTTTGGTTGCACTATCATCTGTTATACTCAAACTAAAGGAACATTTTGGGAGGGGGAAATAGTAACAAGGGGAGATGGGTTGCGATTTAGTCGGCATAGTGGTTTTGGGATTTGGGATTATCCCCAAATAAGAAGTAATTCGGAAATTTCGAGGGATTACGTCGAAGGTTAGTAGATGTTGAGAAGCACGATTTAGAATGGGTAGTGAAGAAAGAAGGATTAACGAGAGGGATGAATAGGAGAGATCGGGATGAGAATAGCTGTATTGTCTGATATCCATGAAGGAATTAATCGTAAAAATACCCAAACTAACCTGATGGAACTGTTACATAAATGGATGGCGGCCCATATGCCCGATGTGTTTATTATAGGGGGCGATATGACGGCTGGGCCAGAAAAAAGCCTTGCTTTGTTAAATCAGCTTCAGCAATATTTTCCGGATACTAAGTTTTTGTTCGTCCTTGGGAATCATGATATCTATCATGAAGATTCAAAGGCTGCTCATGAAATTCTTCTTCAATTTCCGGGAAACCTCGGCAATGGTCCCGTTACATTAAATGATGATTGGGTCGTTATCGGCGAAGGGGGCTGGTACGATTATAGCTTTGGAATCCCCGGATTTACGGAAGAACAATTTTCTAACGGTATCTACCATGATTTCACTTGGCCGGATAAAATTCATGCCCACTGGCCAGCGTCAGATCGTGAAGAGACGGACCAGTATATTTCTAAACTTGAAAACTGGTTAAGCGAGTATCGTGGAAAAAATATCATTTTGGTCACGCATTTCGTTCCTTTTTCGCAGTTTGTTTTATACAAGGACGACCCTAAATGGGACTTTTTCAATGCGATGCAAGGAAGCGTTAGATTCGGGGAATTGGCTTTAAAATATGGGGTGAAGAAATATATTTTCGGTCATATCCACACCCGTTACCATGAGCAAATAGAGGGAATGGAGATGATCTGTAATCCGCTGGGCTATTATCCTCACGAATGGAGCCATCAAACGGCGGAAGAAGAGATCTTTTCCACGATTAAAATCATTGAAATTTAATAAAGACAGGGTTCGGGTAATTTATATCGTCATCGTGCTACCAAGAAAATAGCCTTCTATAAAGTCCGAAAAAAGACAAAACCAAAACAGGGAGCGGCCCAATTCCGTTCTCAAGCGAGGCCATTTCTGGCCAAAAACCCAAAGTAGCTCGTCCCATCGTCCATAGATATAAAAAAGATTGACAATAAGATTCAACTCGATTAAGATAAACTTTGTCAAACAAACAACAACTAAATTATATCTCTTATCGAGAGAGGCGGAGGGACTGGCCCTATGAAGCCCGGCAACCGTTACATCCTCAGGGATGAACAGGTGCTAATTCCAGCAGAATCACGCTGATTCTGCAAGATAAGAAGGAAGTCTTCTTTTGAATTCAACTTCTTCTTATCGAAGGAGTTTTTTGTTTGTACCGAGAAGCAAAAAACTACTTTAGTAATAAAGCAGTAGAGGGGTACTGTAATCAAAACCAACTAAACATATCGGGAAAATAAAGAAAAAGGAGAAAAAAACATGAAAAAGTTTGCTAGTTTGATATCCACATCCATCTTAGCCCTAGCATTGTTAGCCGGATGCGGCGGACAACCTAATCAAGGGGACACTTCCGCAGGAGCAGAACAAGACAGTAAGAAAGAAGCCGTTGTGTTAAAAGTAGGAGCAACCGCGGTTCCACACGCAGAAATATTAGAACAAGTAAAACCTCTCCTTTTAGAAAAGGGAGTTCAACTGGAAGTTCAGGAGTTTAACGATTATATCCTTCCTAACAAGGCGTTAGAAGACAAGCAATTGGACGCTAACTTTTTCCAGCACGTGCCTTACTTAGAGTCTTTTAATCAAGATCATAAGACACACCTTGTTGCTAAAACACCAGTACATTTTGAGCCACTTGGGTTATATGCCGGTAAGTCCAATTCCCTGGATTCAATTCAGGAAGGAGCCCTTATCGCAGTTCCCAATGATCCAACGAATGAAGCTCGCGCTCTGCACCTTCTACAAGATCAGGGACTGATTAAACTTCCGGAAAATGCTGACCTAAAGATTACTCCAAATGATATTGTAGAGAACCCTCATAATCTGGTATTTAAGGAACTAGAGGCCGGATTTATCGCACGGTCTCTGGGTGATGTGGATTTTGCAGTGATTAACGGGAACTATGCCATTGAAGCAGGATTAAAAACAGCTGATGCATTGGCTCTCGAAGATCAGGAGTCCCTTGCTGCAAAAACCTTCGCTAACGTGGTCGTCGTGCGTGAAGGCGACGAGAATCGTGATGTAATCTTGTTATTGGAGGAAGCCATTACTTCTCCGCAAATTAAAGAATTCATTGAATCCAAATACAGTGGTGCTGTTGTTCCAATGTTTGGAAAATAAAACAAAATGAAAGAAGGACTTCTTCATCAACGTAATCGTTGAGAGAAGTCCTTTTTTTGTGTTTTTGGCTCTCAATTTTCCTTGATCTTCACCTGGACTTCTATAAGGGGATTCCGGTTACGGTGATGCCTTACGGACAATTTATGGCGATTCTTTCCTTAGTAGAGTATTTGTATATTAAGATTTAATAGAATGGAGCGGACAAAGGGTTCGCTATTTGTTGGAAAATGCTATCCTTGAGCTTATATCGGACATGGAGTGCGTTATTTGCTCAAAAAGTAGGAAAGATAGCTCGAATTTAACAAAATAACGGAACGTATGTCCGATGGCCTCTCGAAAACAGTGTTTTTCATAACGATAGCGGATCCTATGTCCGCCTACCAAAACAAAAGAGGGTAGAGCCTAAGTGTGAAATACTTTTGGGTTCTACCCTTTATCTATTACCTCTTTAGCTTCGCCCAGCTTGCCTCAAGGGCTTTCATCGTGTCTTCCTTGGAAGCTTTTCCTGCCACATAGGCTTGAAGGGATGCACCGAATTCTTGGCCGACTCCATCCGGGTATTTCATGAACTGCCATGGGTAGGCTTTTCCTTCCGCGGAATACTTCAGAAGGTCAGCGCCTAGCGGTCCAATGTCTTCTGCTTTGGCTTCAATAGTTTTAAAGGCAGGGATATACTTGAATTCTTTGGTGATGGCGGTTTTGCCTTCTTCAGAAGTGACCATCCAGTTTAAGAAATCCTTCGCTGCTTGTTTGTCCGCTTCGGGAGCTCCATTATGGATCACCCAGTTACTCGGAACATCAATCATCAGCTTGTCTGCCTTTACAGGGTCGTCGCTGAGAGCGAGAGGAATAAAGCCGACTTCCATGTTCGGAGAGATCTTGTCGAGCATCGGCTGAATCCAGTTTCCTTGCTGGATCATCGCGGCTTCACCTGTTGCAAACAAGGTCACTTGCGTATTGTAATCGGTGGTTATCGGGTTCTTATTCCCATATTTAATAGTAAGATCAATCAGCTTAAAGTAGTTGTCAAAATGCTCATTTCCGGCAATCTTTCCGGTTCCATCGTTTAATCCTTGGATAAATTGGTCCGGATTTTCCTGATAGGAGAATGGTACGCTCAATCCGTGGTTCGCCAGAACCCACCACTCCCCATACCCGACAGAGAAGGGGGTAATTCCAGCCGCTTGAAGTTTTTCGGCGGTAACCTCTAGTTCTGAGAAAGTTTTAGGCAATTCTTGAATGCCGGCTTTCTCAAATAGCTTCTTGTTGTAGGCGAAACCATAGCCTTCGATGTTGAAGGGCATGCCATAAAGCTTCCCATCGATGGTCATGCCGTCTAATGTGCCTTCAAAGGCATCTTGAACCCATGGCTGATCGGATAAATCCTCGAATTTTGCTTTCCACACTTGTGCCGCTTGGTAGCCTTCGTTCGTGAAGATATCGGGGGCCTTATTTGAAGCAAATTTGGCCTTTAATGCTGCCGCACCGTCCGCACCGCCACCCACGGTTTCAATATTGAATACAACATGTGGATGTTGTTTCGTATATTCATCCGTTAACGCTTTCAGTTGATCAACAATTTCTACTTTCCCTTGGAAAATATCAACGATAACCTTATCGTTCTTCTCGGCTGAACCCGCTTTTTCTCCTGAGGTGCTCTCGTTGCTGGAACATGCTGCCGTCAATACAAGGGATGCGGATAAGATACCTGCTGCTAATGTGCGTTTTTTCATCATAATTCTCCTCCTAATGTAGAATGAAATGGTGTTACTTAATCGACCCGCTGGTAATGCCTTTAATGATGTGCTTTTGCATAGAGAAGAAGAAGATCAGTAACGGGATGATACTAAGAACCAATCCCGCTAAGGCCAGATCCCATTGCTTTGTATACTGGCCAAAGAAGAAAAAGGTAGCTAATGGAATGGTTCGCAGGTCTGGATCCTGAAGTACGAGGGAAGGAAGAAGAAAATCATTCCATATCCAAAGGCTGTTCAGAATCATGACGGTGACCGTGATCGGCTTTAACAAGGGGAAGACGATTCGCCAAAAAACGCCTAAGGCGGAACAGCCGTCAATAATGGCCGCTTCTTCCAGCTCCACTGGGATTCCTTTGATAAATCCGTGATACAAGAAGATGGTTATCCCGGCACCAAAGCCGAGGTACATCATCACAAGCCCCCACAGGCTATTGAGGAGTCCAAGGCTGCTCGCCGTCTTAATCAGCGGGATCATAATCGATTGAAACGGAATAACCATGGTCGCGATAAAAATCATGAAGATGATGTTGCTTAGTTTATTTTTAGTCCTGACAAGCATGTAGGCTGCCATCGAACCAAAAACAACAAGAACTACATTGCTTGCTACCGTAATCAAAAGCGAGTTAGTAAATGCTTGTAAATAATGGAGCTGCTTAAATGCATTCACGTAGTTTTGAAACTCGAAAACAGAAGGCAGGGCAGAGGTATTAGTTAAGATTTCCGCAAACGATTTAAAGGAGTTGGATATGACGTAATAAAAGGGAATGAGGAACAGAAGTCCAATCGTAATGGCCACCATTTCGAGTATAAAGGTTTTTCCCGTATACTTATTTTCCATTAGGCTTCTACCTCCCTTTTCTTGGTAATCATGACTTGAATGACGGTGATGGCTGCTACGACTAGGAAGAAAATAAGCGCTTTTGCTTCCCCGAGCCCGTACCTGTTATTCACAAAAGCTTCCGTATAGATGTTTAGGGCTAGCATTTCGGTTGACTTGAAGGGTCCGCCATTCGTAAGTGATAGGTTGACATCAAATATTTTAAAAGAGGACGAGATCGTCAGGAATAAGCTTATAGTGAAGGCCGGAGCCACCATCGGCAACGTAATGTGCCGGAGCACTTCCCATCTGTTGGCACCATCAATTTTGGCGGCTTCGATAATATCCAGGGGCACATTTTGCAAAGCGGCCAAGTAGATGAGCATGATATAACCTGCACCTTGCCACACGCTAACAATCACGATGCCCCAAAAAGCCGTTTGTTCATCGCCCAGCCATGGGAGTTCGAAAAAAGCGAAGCCGGTTAGTCTTCCTATTGAATCAAACCCTTTGATAAAAATAAACTGCCAGATAAACCCAAGCAAAAGGCCGCCAATTAAGTTAGGCAAGAAGAACATGGTGCGCAGGATATTTCTTGTTTTTAGCATCTGCGAGACGAGCAGGGCCAGTCCAAAGCCTACCAGATTGGTGAGGATAATCGCCACGAACGTATATTTGATCGTAAGCAGGAAGGACTGCTGGAATTGTTTATCCTCGGTCAAGAGATATTTAAAGTTATCCAGCCCGACCCATGTGACATTCCCATTTACCCCGTTCCAATCCGTAAAGGCATAATAGATGCCGGTGATAAAGGGAACCAGGACAATCAGAGAAAAAACTAAAAAAGTCGGTCCTACAAAGAGGGTAAACAACCCCACTTTCTTCCATTTCCTGTTTAGCGACAACCAATCAGGTGAGACCGTCGTGCCCCGTACTACAGGTGAATTTGCATTTTCCAGTTTACTATTCATTTTCGCACCTCCGATATCTTTATTTTAATCGGCAGCAAAAATCATGAAACGGCTTACATTGACCAAAAGGGTGTAAAATATTAAACTATGAAAACATTAAGATTTTTAAAGGGAGGTTAAAATGTGGTGGAGCATTCGTAAAAAACTGATCTTTTTCCTCATTGCTGCGACCGTTATTCCTTTTGGCTTAGCCAATGCCTTAACGTATTATCATACGACGGAGGCACTTACCCGTAAATTTGTGGCTACCGGTCATGTTGTCATCGAAAATGGGAAAGCGGATATTGCCAGCTATTTAGCGGATTTTTCCTATATCCCAACATCCCTTTATTTTTATACGCCGCTGATGAATGTTTTTCGGGATGGGGTGTCTAGCAATATGACGAATAACCAAAAAGAAATTAACCGGATTCTAGGTTACTTATACAATTCTCGTCCGGAAATTGAGCAGATGCATTTATATATCCATAATGGCAAGGACTCCTACACGAATTACCATTCTACCTTAAGCGCCCGGGGCTATTATGAAAACGTAATGGAACATCCGTATTACCGCGAGTTAAGCGAAAGGTTAGATTTTACAATCATTGAGCCGCCCCATGAAATTTACAGCTATAATAATTTATCGATTATCCCAAATTCACAAAAAAAGCCAGTTCTCAGCTTTCACAACGTGATCCGAGATATTCCTGCAGACCGGGCTCTAGCCTTTTTGTCAGTGGATATCGAGTTGTCTAGGGTGAAGTCGATTCTTGAGCGCTTATATGATCCGACTACGGAAGACTTTTACCTCATGAATGAGAAAGGGGTTGTGGTCTATTCTTCCGACGAAACCCTAATCGGGACGACCAATCATCAAGATTGGTTTACGGCGCTGAAAAAAGGGCCTGAGGCAAGTCAAAGCCTGGAGTGGAAGGATCGGGATTTTTCCGGTGTCATCGTATTTGATCAGTTCTCCGAACCCCATAAAGACTGGTACATTGTAAAAAGGATTCCCTACCATGTTCTTTATCAAAGCGCAAGAGAAACAACACTTATGAATATTCTGATTGGACTGTTCTCGTTGGTTTTTGTTGTACTTGCAACCATGTGGGTTTCCTACAAGTTCACTGCTCCGATTAACGTTTTAATCGCTAATATGAAGAATGTGGAGAAGGGTCAATTCAGTGCGGATTTTGATTCCTTGGGTAATGATGAGTTTGGATTGCTTGGAAGGCATTTTAAGATGATGATTGCAAAAATTAATCATTTGATTGAGCGAGAGTACAAGCTCGAAATTGAAAAAAAGTCTACGCAGCTCAGTGTCCTGCAGTCTCAGATCAACCCGCATTTTCTCTATAATGCACTACAGTCCATTGGGACATTGGCCCTCAAGCATCAGGCGGCACACGTATATTCTCTTCTCACATCCTTAGCCAAAATGATGAGGTACAGCATCAATATGCAGGAGGATTTTGTAACCCTATCAAGTGAAGTACAGCATGCAAAAGCCTACCTATCCCTGCAAAAGCAAAGATTCGACGACAGGTTTGACTATGGTCTCAAAATCGAGCCTGAAGCAGAGGCCATTCAGGTGCCTAAAATGATTTTGCAGCCGATTGTGGAAAATTGTTTCAAGCACGGTTTTGACCAATGGGAAGGCAAGGCTTTTATAGGGGTAGAAGCTTGCAAGCGAAAGGATAGACTGTGCATAACCATAAGGGACAACGGTATCGGTATGGCCCAAGAAGAGGCAGCTAAAATCCAAGATGGCTTGTTCAATAATATAGCACCAAAAGAAGGTTCGGTTGGATTGAAGAATATCTATGATCGCTTACAGATCTATTATCCACATGAAGCGGGGATGCTGATCCGAACTACGGAAGGTAAAGGATTTGAAGTTTCGATGGAAATTCCACTCATTCCGCCAAGGAGGTTAGAAACATGAAAGTATTAGTCGTGGACGATGAGCAGCATGTCCGGGAAGCTATACGGCTTCTTGGAAACTGGGACAAGTATGGCATAGAAGTTATTTTGGAAGCGAGTCATGGCGAAGAGGCCATAAGCTTAATTCTGGAGCATAGGCCAGAAATTGTTTTCTCCGATGTGAAGATGCCCAAGATGGATGGCCTACAGCTTTTGGAATGGATGAAGGAAAAACACCCCACCGGAAAAACCATCATCGTTACAGGGTATGACGATTACCAGTATATGAGGAAGGCAATTCATTGCGGAAGTGCCGATTATCTATTAAAACCAGTCGATCCTGAAGTCTTGAATCAAACACTGGATGAAGCCGTGCAAGCATGGGAAAGGGAAGAAGCGGAACGGAAAGAAAAGAAAAGCAGCTCCCAATTTATCAATGAGATGAAACCCATTTACCGGGACAGAATTCTTACGAAAATTTTAGATCAAGTTCATTCCGAAGACTTAGACTATCAAGCACTAAATCTACCCCCATCCGCCGCGTATCAAACCGCACTGGTAAAGATCAATGGGGATCATGAACTTGATTATTTTTCGGCCCTGAATGTGATGAATGAGATGGCAGGTAGCAAGAATTGCGGCATGGGTTTTCGTTACTTATCGGCTAAAGGGGAAATTGTCGTCGTTCTTTGGGACAGGCTAGACGATACCAAGCAGCTACTAATTCACATGTACCATTCCTTAAAGAAAGTTCTGGGCGTTTCTTGTCCGATGGCTCTCGGCAAGCCGGTTGACGGATTAATGAGCTTAACGAAGTCCTATCAAAAAGCTAAAGAGGTGCTTCTGAGCCAAAATATTCTAAAAAAAGAGAGCGTGAGGGTCTATAGTCAAGAAGAAGGAACGAAGGAACCGTTAATCAACCTCCTTTCCTATTCGACTTCTATTGAGCTTGCGATCCAGGCAGGCGAAATCGAGGCTTTTAAAGAATTAATGAAGAGAATCACGAAAGAATTCCAAGACCGATCTTTTTTATCCTTAAACCAATTGCACCATCTGGAGAAAGAATATGCCATCATTGGCAATCGATTTTTCAAAACGTATCATATTCCCTACTCCATGTCTGATGAGCTAGAAAAAAGAATCGACTGCTTTTTTGATCAGAATGGTACCTTCCAATTAGAGAAATACATGGAAAGAAAGAAAAGGGAGATCTCACTATTGCTTAGAATGGTCAAAAGATATTCGCCATCTAAAAAGGCGAACGTCATCTATGAAATTGAACAGTACTTGCAAGCCAATTTTAATAGAGATGTAAAGCTGCAGGAAATCTCCGACCATTTTTATTTAAGCAGGGAATATATTTCTAGAAAATTCAAGCAGGAGTTTAATGAAAATATCTCGGATTATATCATAAAAATTAGGATGGCCAAGGCCAAATCCTTATTAAAAAACAGTGAGTTAAAAATCTACGATATCGCCAATATGATTGGCTACCAGGACGACAAATATTTTCGCAAGGTATTCAAAAAAGTAGAAGGGATCACTCCTAATGAATACCGATCCTCCCACACTTAATACCACAGGGGCCAAACATCATGTTTGGCCCCTGTTCAATATCTTCCACCCTATGTGTCAATGTAAGCCGTTTCATTCATTCCCGTACGCTTTAAAATGATAGATAACGAAAGCGAAAAAAGGAGTGGGTGTCATGTTGAAAGTTACCGTGTGGAATGAAAACCGCCATGAACAGAAAAATCCGGCTGTAAGGGAGATTTATCCTCAAGGAATTCATGGTGCGATCGCTCAGTTTTTACAAGCAGAAGGGTTTGAAACAAGGACGGCGACACTTGATGAGGAAGCACATGGATTGACAGACGAAGTGCTGGAGGGAACCGATGTCTTGGTTTGGTGGGGGCATCTGGCACACGACGAAGTACAGGATGGGGTCGTTCAAAAGATCCATCAGCGGGTTCTTGATGGGATGGGGTTGATTGTCCTGCATTCCGGCCATTTTTCAAAGATCTTTAAACGGCTCATGGGGACCAGCTGCGATTTAAAGTGGCGGGAAGCGGATGAAAAAGAACGCCTATGGGTGGTCAGCCCAAGCCATCCGATTGTCGAAGGGATATCGGAATCTATCGAACTGGAAAAAGAAGAAATGTATGGCGAGCACTTTGATATTCCGCAGCCTGATGAACTGATTTTTGTCAGTTGGTTTGAAGGCGGAGAAGTGTTTCGCAGTGGCTGCACGTACCATCGCGGAAATGGGAAGATCTTTTATTTCCGGCCTGGGCACGAAACCTATCCGACCTACCATAACCTGCAAATTCAACGTGTGATTGCAAATGGAGTCAAATGGGCACAGCCAATCAATAGGCAGCGTCCGGTTTATGGAAATGCAAAGCCATTGGAAACCATCAAAGCCATGGAGGTACTGTAATGAACAAGCTAAGAGTAGGGGTTATCGGATGTGGAAGTATTGCGCAGCACCGCCATTTACCGGAATACCATGCAAACCCTCATGTGGAGATCGTTGCGGTTTGTGATGTCCATGCCGAGCGAGCTCATGAAGTAGCCGAGAAATTCGGCGCCACTGCGTATACAAGCTTTGAAGAGCTCTTGAATTGCGGGAATGTCGATGCGGTCAGCGTTTGTACCCCTAATTATCTACATGCACCGATCACGATTGCCGCACTGGAAGCGGGCCTTCATGTTCTTTGCGAAAAACCGATGGCTACATCCGAGGTAGAAGCCAAGTCGATGATAACAGCTGCTAAACAAAGCGGCAAAAAACTAATGATTGCCCATAACCAACGGTTTGTACCATCGCACCAAAAGGCTAGGGAGCTCATTGCGAGCGGGGAAGCAGGCAGGATCTTCAGCTTCCGCACGGCTTTTGGCCATGGAGGGCCGGAAGGCTGGAGTGTAGAGGGCAAGGAAGGTTGGTTTTTCCAAAAAGAAAAAGCTTTTGTGGGGGCCATGGGGGATCTAGGTGTTCATAAGACGGACCTGCTCCGCTATGTCCTGGGTGAGGAAATGACCGAAGTCGCTTCCTTTGTCCAAACAAATGCCAAGGATTTTGCCGATGTGGATGACAACGCGGTATGCGTCTTAAAAACGGAAAGCGGTATTATCGGTACCTTAGCCGCAAGTTGGGCTTATGTTAGCAAGGAAGACAATTCCACAGTGATTTATGGGGAAAAGGCGATCCTCCGCTTAGAGGATGACCCCGATCATTCCCTTATAGTCCAGTATGGGAACGGGGATATCGTCAAGTATCAGCTCGGCAAAATTCAGTCCAATGAAACTGGCGGACAAAATAACTCCTATGTGGTTGAAAAGTTTGTTGACGCGATCATGGAAGATAAAGAGCCGCCCATCCCTGGAGAAGAAGGAATGAAGTCCTTGCAAGTGATTTTGGCCGCGCTCGAATCCAATGAGACCAAACGAACGGTCAGCGTAAAGGGGGTGTAGCGGTGAACAAGCTTCGGATCGGGATCATCGGAGTGGGAGGCATTGCTCAGGACCGCCATATTCCGTCATTTCTTGAATTAAAGGATTGGTGTCAAATTACCGCGGTTACCGATGTCCATGTAGAACGTGCAAGAAAAGTACAGGCCACTTACAGCATTCCGCATGTGTTTGAAGATTACCATGATTTATTTGCAGAAGTGGATGCGGTTTGCATTTGTACGCCTAATAAGTTTCATGCAGAAATTTCCATTGCAGCATTGGAAGCCGGTGTTCACGTCCTGTGCGAAAAGCCGATGGCACTGAACGCTAAAGAGTGTGAGGCGATGCTGGCCGCCTCAAGGAGGTATGGCAAGGTATTGGCGATTGCCTATCACTACCGCTTTATGAAGGAAGCCCAAGCAGCAAAGACAGTCATGCAAGAAGAAGTGGGCAAGCCACTGGTGGCCCGGATCCAGGGCTTACGAAGAAGAAAGGTTCCCGGCTGGGGCGTGTTTACGAATAAAGAGCTGCAGGGAGGAGGCAGTTTGATCGATTATGGCTGCCATCTGCTTGATCTGGCGATCTGGCTCATGGGTAACCCCAATCCTATCGTCGTTCATGGAAACACATACAACACGTTAAGCAAAACCCCCAATCAAGTGAATCTGTGGGGATCCTTCGATCATGAAGGCTTTGATGTCGATGATCATGTAACAGCTTATATCACCTTTGAAAATGGCGCTTCCATGCTGTTTGAAACCTCATGGTCAGCTAACATCAAAGACGATAAGGAGCATATCAGCATTTCAGGTGATCTTGGCGGGATCAGCGTCTTTCCCTTTGAGATTTATTCAACTAAGAATGGTTTATTGTTAGACAGCGTGCCTGCTTGGCTTCCGGGGGAAGAGAACCCAGGCCTGCCGCAGGCGAAGAATTTTATTCGGGCTTGTCTTGGCATGGAGGAACTGGTGGTTAAGCCAGAAGAAGCACTTCAGGTTTCGCAGATTATGGATGCCATTTATAAGAGCAGCTACGCTTTGCAAAAGGAGGATGTAACACAATGAAATTAGGTGTGTTTACCGTATTATTTGCTGATCAATCCTTTGAAGATATGCTGGATCGGGTGCAGGCGGCGGGGCTGCAGGCAGTGGAAATTGGGACAGGCTGTTATCCGGGCAACAGCCATTGCGATTTGGACCGTCTATTGGATAGTGAAGAAGCACGCCAGGAGTATAGGCAAAAGGTGGAGGAACGGGGGCTGTTCATCAGTGCCTTCAGCTGCCACGGCAACCCGATTTCTCCTGATCCGAGCTTTGCCCGCGAGTCGCATGAAACGCTCCTTAAAACCATCAAACTAGCCTCTCTTTTAGGTGTCCCCGTTGTCAACTGCTTCTCAGGGGTCAGCGGAGACCATGAAGGAGCCAAGTCTCCCAACTGGCCGGTTACGCCATGGCCGAACGAGTATGGGGACGTTCTAAAGTGGCAGTGGGAAGAAAAGCTGATTCCTTACTGGAAAGAGGTGGGGCAATACGCCAAGGAACATCACGTCAAGATTGGGCTTGAATTACATGGGGGATTCCTGGTTCATACCCCTTATTCGTTATTGAAGCTGCGGGAAGCGACTTGTGACGCCATCGGGGCCAATCTAGATCCCAGCCATTTGTGGTGGCAGGGCATAGAGCCAGTGGCAGCGATTAAGATCTTGGCAAGGGAAAATGCCATTCATCATTTCCATGCCAAAGACACGTATATTGACCAGGATAATGTCAACATGTATGGGCTGACCGATATGCAGCCATACGGTGAAGTACAGACAAGAGCCTGGACCTTCCGCTCGGTAGGCTGCGGCCATGGCTTGAAGGAGTGGTCTAACATGATGAGCGCGCTTCGGACCTATGGTTATGATTATGTAGTCAGTATTGAACATGAAGATCCGATCATGTCGATTCAAGAAGGATTTACCCGGGCGGTCGCCAATCTGAAATCCGTCCTGATTGAAGAATCCCCTTCCCAGATGTGGTGGGTATAAAAGAGGTGGAACAGCATGAGTAAAACGTGGTGGAAAGAAAGCGTAGCCTATCAGGTGTATCCCCGCAGCTTCATGGATAGCAATGGAGACGGAATAGGCGATCTTAAGGGATTGACATCCCAGCTGGATTATTTGAAGGATTTAGGTATCGATGTGATTTGGTTGTCCCCGATGTATCAATCGCCGAATGATGATAATGGGTATGATATTTCCGATTATCATGCCATTATGGAAGAATTCGGGACGATGGATGACTTTGATGAGCTGCTGGAAGCGGTTCATCAACGCGGGATGAAGCTCATCCTTGATTTGGTAATTAATCATACCTCGGATGAGCATCCCTGGTTTATCGAATCGCGTTCATCGAAGGATAACCCGAAGCGGGACTGGTATATTTGGAGAGACGGCAAAGACGGCGCAGGACCAAATAACTGGGAATCCATTTTCAGCGGTTCCGCTTGGAAATATGACCGGGAAACAGATCAATATTTCATGCACATTTTTTCTTCCCGCCAGCCGGACTTGAATTGGGAAAACCCCGAGGTTAGGGAAGCCTTGGCTGATATGGTGAATTGGTGGTTGGATAAAGGGATCGATGGATTTCGCGTAGATGCCATTTCCCATATCAAGAAGCAGCCTGGCTTGCCTGATATGCCCAACTTAAAGCAGCTGGATTATGTTCCATGCTTTGACTATATGATGAATGTAGATGGCATTGACGCGTTTCTTTCCGAGTTTACCCAGAAAACGATTAAAAATTACGATGTCATGACCGTTGGAGAGGCCAATGGCGTGGGCCTTGAGGACGCAGACAAATGGGTTGGTGAAGAAAACGGCTATTTCAACATGATTTTCCAGTTTGAATTCTTGGATCTTTGGAATAAAAAAGAAAAGGACCAAGTGGATGTCGTTGCCTTGAAAAACGTGCTGACCAAATGGCAAACCGGGTTAGAGGGCAGGGGATGGAATGCCCTCTTCATCGAAAACCATGACCAGCCCCGTCGGGTCTCTAGTTGGGGAGACGACCAAAATTACTGGAAAGAAAGCGCCAAAATGCTGGCCGCTATGTATTTTCTCATGAAGGGCACTCCTTTCATCTATCAGGGACAAGAAATTGGGATGACCAATGTTAAATTCCCTTCTATTCAAGACTACAACGATGTTGGCATGATTAATTATTATAAGATTGAAAGAGAAAGGGGACGCCCGCATGAAGAAATCATGGAGGTCGTCTGGTCTCGCGGACGCGATAATGCCCGTACGCCCATGCAATGGAACGCATCCCATCAGGGTGGATTTACCTCGGCGGATCATACCTGGATAGGAGTAAACCCGAATTTCCGAGAGATTAATGTAGAAAGCCAATGGAGTGATGAAGGCTCCATCCTGAACTTCTATAAGAAGCTGATCAAATTGAGAAAAGAACATCCGTTATTTGTATATGGCACCTATCAGCTCCTTTTGCCGAATCATCCCAAACTCTTCGTTTATACCCGCAGCCTTGGCAACAGGAAGGCTATCGTGATATGCAACTTCTATGGGGCAGCTACCCGATTTAAACTCCCTTCCGAGGTGAAGTTCCGTTCTTCAGAGCTTGTTCTTGCCAACTATGAGCGGACGGACGGGAAGCTGGAGAAGAATTTCACGCTGAAGCCCTATGAAGCAAGAGTTTATTTATTAAGATAACCCTAACCCACATCCCTTTCTCGTAAGAAGGGGATGTTTTTATTGTCTTAGA
Organism: Ammoniphilus sp. YIM 78166; assembly: GCF_004522215.1. Classification (GTDB taxonomy): domain Bacteria; phylum Bacillota; class Bacilli; order Aneurinibacillales; family RAOX-1; genus YIM-78166. The sequence continues at coordinate 924,805 of NZ_SDLR01000001.1, forward strand.
ATCTAGTTTTTTGTCTCTTTTAGTAGATCATCAGTAAGATATTCTCAAGAGAAAGCGCTTAAGAGATAACAAAGGGGATAGAAAACATGATAAAGGATATCGTTCGTGTCGAGAAAGATTTTTTGGGAGAAAAGGAGGTCCCAGCAGAAGCCTATTTCGGCATACAAACGCTGCGCGCGGTAGAGAATTTTCCTATAACCGGCTATCGGATCCATGGGGAGCTAATCAAAGCCTTAGCGATGGTGAAGAAGTCAGCGGCCATTGCCAATAGGGAAGTTTCGCGGTTGAATCCTCGGTTGGCTGAAAAAATCGTAGAAGCTGCCGATGAGATTATAGGCGGCAGGTGGCATGATCAGTTTATCGTAGACCCGATCCAAGGAGGAGCAGGGACATCGATCAATATGAACGCGAATGAAGTGATTGCGAATCGAGCATTAGAGTTGCTGGGAGAATCGAAAGGCGATTATTTCAATCTTAGTCCGAATACGCATGTGAATATGTCCCAATCCACGAATGATGCGTTTCCTACAGCGGTTCGGATTGCCCTGCTGTCCTTGCTCGAGAAGTTGCTAGCGACAATGGGGGATCTTCATCAAGCCTTCGTTCAGAAAGCAAAGGAATTTGATTCGGTAATCAAGATGGGCCGGACGCATTTGCAGGATGCGGTTCCCATCCGCCTGGGGCAGGAGTTCGAAGCATACAGTAAAGCACTGGGACGAGATCTTAAAAGGATAAAGCGAACCTGCGAATCCTTGTATGAAGTGAATATGGGCGCGACGGCGGTGGGTACCGGACTGAATGCCGATACACGCTATATCAAACGAGTCGTTGAACTGCTTAGGGAGACCAGTGGCTTTCCGTTGACCAATGCCGATCATTTGGTGGATGCCACGCAAAATACGGATGTTTATGCCGAAGTGTCAGCAGCGCTGAAAGTATGCATGATCAATATGTCAAAGATTGCGAATGACTTGCGTTTAATGGCTTCGGGTCCTCGTACGGGTTTAGGGGAAATCTCCCTTCCTGCTAGACAGCCGGGATCGTCCATTATGCCGGGAAAAGTCAACCCAGTGATGTGCGAGGTCCTCAACCAAGTGGCATTCCAAGTGATGGGCAACGATCATACGATTTGCTTGGCTGCCGAAGCTGGACAGCTTGAGCTCAATGTGATGGAGCCTGTGTTATTCTTTAATCTCATTCAATCCTTAAGCATCATGAACCAGGGCTTCCAGGCGTTCCGAACGTATTGCTTGGAAGGGATTGAAGCCAACGTGGAACGGTGCCGCGAATACGTAGAAAAAAGCGTGGGGATTATTACGGCCCTCAATCCCCATCTAGGGTATGAAACGGCAGCGCGAATCGCTAGGGAAGCAATCGAGACAGGCCAGTCCGTGCGGGCGCTGTGCCTATTGCACCAGGTGTTGACGGAGGAAGAGCTCAATTTGATACTCGATCCTTATGAAATGACGTATCCGGGAATCGCAGGCTCAAGCTTATTAGAATAAAGTAGAATGGGGTAGGTCCTTTTGACCTACCCCATTAGCTGTTTTGCCTCCAGATATAGGACTTGAATGAACTTTTTGGTGTGGATTCGCGAAGGATTAGGAGAAGTCTCTTCACTTTCCAATTCCATCATTTTCTTGCGGACCTCAGTAAAATCAAAAAACCTGGAAGCGTAGGTTTCAAATTTCGGATTCGAATAATCGGTAAGCCCAAGCGAGGCCAGATGGTTTAAGGCCTGTAAGATGGCCCTGCGAATTCTCTGCTCGGAAGCCTTCACCTCTTTTTGAAGATCACCAGCAGTTGCCTCAGGCCCCAGCCTTCTCCTTGCGATGTGCAGGAAAATGTCCTTCAGGGGAGGAAAGGGATATTCGAAGGATCCACCTTTTTCCTGTTCATCCAAAAATTCCAGGATTTCAAGCAAATCCTTGCTACCCACTTCCCCTACCATCCCCAAATCCGACAAGAGAATCTGACCAGTTGTCCCAATGCTTTTTTCTTTGTAGAACGGTTCGCGTTTAATGCCTGTATTGCCTGCGAGCACATTCAGCGATTTCTGGATATCCTCGATGGATTGCTGAAGCATGATGCGCTCTTTCACCTTTTGAATAATGTTGATGACTTCGAGTCGGTTAATCGGTTTCAAAATGAAATATTCAATGCCAAGGGAATAAGCCTCGCCAATGAGCCCTTTGGATTCCACCTGGGAAATCATTATGACTTTACCGTTAAAGTCAGGGCTGATGAGGCGCATCGTTTCAATTCCGTCTCGAATCGGCATCAGCAGATCAATCATGAGAATATCCACTTTTTTCAGGTTTAGCGTGTCTGCGTCAAGTAGCGCTCCGTCGTTTGCCTCTCCCACGACTTCTCCTAAATCCTCATCCTCAATTAGTTCAGCCAGCATCGCCCGAATCGCTGGATCATCATCTGTTATGAAATAGCGCATGTTCTTCTTTTCCTTTCGTAATGCTGATTATGGGCAAGCGAACCAGGAAGGTGGTGAACTTCCCTTCGGGATCCACCCGCAGTTGAACGCTGCCGCCCCATTTTTCCACCACTTCTTTTACATAAGACAACCCTATACCTGTCGAGGGATTACCAGAGGTATCAAATTTAGTGGTAAAGCCGGGCTGGAAAATATGCTGTTGCTTTCTCTTGGAAATTCCCGGTCCGTTGTCTGCTACTTGAAATTCAGCGACATCTTCCTTTACGTCGGCAGATAGGGTAATCTGGCCTGATTTTTCGATGGCTTCGATGGAATTGGCCACCAAGTTATTGATGATAGACAAAATTGCGTAAATGAAGTAAGGGGGATGTTCTCCTTGGATCTTTAGCTCAAATTGGATGTCTTTCCCTAACATCAAGGCGTATTTCTGATTGGTGTTGAGAATCACCTCTGCCAATTCTTCCATCTTCATATAATCAGCCAAGTTCTCATTGGAAATCAGCTTGGAGAGTCCAGCGTACACCCGCTGATTATCTTTTTTTATTTCATGAATCTGGCCGGCCAATTTCAATAGTTCCCCAGCTAACTCCGGACAGCCTGCATGATTTAGAGAACGGTATAACTCATAAGAGTCCTTCGTAATTTCCTCAGCATGATGCATCGTTTTTTTTAGGTGAAGGGATTCAACATACAGATTGGAGACGAGCGTTAACATATGCTCGTTGCGTTTCCGATGTTCTTCTTCCGCCAGTTTAGCCTGACGAAGGATAAGGATATTAAAAAATCCAAGGACAAAAAAGCTGCGGATGACGGCAATGATCACAATCTGATAGATGGCTGAGAAGGATATGGCTGTATCCGAGAGAGGATAGCGAACAGAAAGTTCAGCCAAGCTAGCGATGATCTCAACCCCTACCCCTAACCCTCCAATCAGGAGGGGGCGATGGTGATACCGGTTAATTTTGACTAAGTGAAAGAACAGGCCGTACGTGGAATAGTAGACAAAAGCGGGGAAGTGCTGGCCAAGTGCTTCTTGAAATGGAAAAGCAGGAATAAAAAACCACTCAAGGGAAATCCGCAAGAGGGTAACAGCAATCCCGACCAAAATTCCCGAGATGACGGGAGAGATCGTTCGAATCCACAATAAAAAGAAGAAAAAAGCTGGGGTTCCGAAACTGACCCGAAAGTCGTTCTGAAACGGATGAAATTTAAGCTCTCCGGCTAAGGGAACAGCAATCAGCATTAATCCAAGAATGAATAGATTATCCCGCAAGGTCTACACTTCCTCTAGCACATTATAGCTAATCATTTTAACGGAAGTAGAATAGGAAATCCAACTTATTTTTTTAGTTGGGCTCGTGTAGATTTTAGTAGGTTCCTGTGGGATTACGCTTACAATTTGTTCATCAAATGTTCACAAAAAGGGGGATTCTTTTATGAAAGATAATCTGCTGACAAAGATTTTAGTCTCATTTGTCCTTGCCATTTTGGCAGGAGCCTTGATCGGTCCGAGTATTGAGATTGTTAAACCATTAGGGGACTTGTTTTTGCGCTTAATCAAATTCATTATTGTACCTTTGGTTCTTGCTTCCCTGGTTGTTGGGGTAGCGAGTACCGGAGATATGAAAAAGCTTGGCCGAATGGGAGGCAAAACCGTAGCGTATTATTTGCTTACAACAGCCTTGGCTGTCACGATTGGACTGGTTCTCGGTAACGTCTTTGCTCCCGGTGCCGGACTAGATTTGCCAGCGATCGAAGAAAAGGTGGAACCGAAAGAAGCGCCAGGCCTTATGGATACTCTGGTGAATATAGTACCTACCAATCCCATTGCCGCTTTAGTGGAAGGGAACATGCTGCAGATCATTTTCTTTGCTATCTTCCTTGGCTTGGGTATCACGATGCTCGGAGACAAGGTGAAAACCGTTCAAAGCTTTTTTGAGCAGTTGGCAGAGATTATGTACAAAATTACTGGTTTGGTGATGCGTTTTGCCCCGATTGGGATATTTGGCTTGGTAGCCCCGATCGTTGGAAAATACGGCCTTTCCGTACTCATGCCTTTACTGAAGCTCATTCTTGCTGTGGCGGTCGGATCAATCCTGCATACCGTGATCACGTATTCCACATCGGTTAAGCTATTTGCCAAGATGAGCCCGGTTAAGTTCTTTAAGGGCATTGCTCCGGCAACTCTGGTTGCATTCAGTACGTCAAGCAGCGCCGGCACTTTGCCGATCACCATCAAGAGTACGGAGGAAAACTTGGGCGTCTCAAGAAAAGTGAGCAGCTTTGTCCTTCCTCTGGGCGCTACGATCAACATGGATGGAACAGCACTGTATCAAGGGGTTTGCGTAATCTTTGTAGCACAATTCTTCGGGATGGATCTGACGTTTGCCCAGCAACTGACAATTATTCTCACCGCGACCTTAGCTTCCATCGGTACGGCAGGTGTACCTGGGGCAGGCTTGATCATGCTGACCATGGTCATGACATCAGTAGGACTGCCGTTAGAAGGAATTGCCCTGATCGCTGGGATCGACCGAATTTTGGATATGTTCCGTACCTCCGTTAATGTTACTGGAGATGCTTCAGCTGCTGTTGTGGTCGCCGCATTGGAAGGCGAACTGGCTTCTGGCCAAGTGGACCAAGTAAAAGGAACGATTTCAGCGTAGATAAGAGGTCCCCATCTCATTAGGTGGGGACTTTATTTTTTGGACATAGCCTGGATGGGAAGATAATTGAAGAAAAAGAAACCGCAAGGTTTAGCGGTTTCTTACGATATCACGTTCTCTAACTTTTACGAACTGTCCGGTGTGAGTTCGAACAACAAGGTGATCTTCGTACACGTCCTGTACTGTAGCTGGTGCATTTTTCATTCCATGCATTCGGTCTAAGATAATTTTTTGTCCCACTGTGTATGTTTTAGTCAAATCCCTCACCTCAGCATAATATATGCTGTTCCGGTGAAATCAGTCATTAATATATAAACTTGCTGGAATGTTTGTCCATTGCTTTAGTTAATAAATTAAAGTATAGTAGGATATAGAAAACAAAATAAGAAAGATTGCAATGAGAAATTCACATGTTATAAAGGGTTATCATTCTTGGTCGCTCTTTATAGTATGTGAATTTTTTTAATTTACAATTCACATACTGATCCTCTTGTTAAGGACCCTCCCTGAATCCATGTAGATTTAATCCACCTTCCAATGGCAACTTTCCTTATACATTTTCACACAATTTCTTGAAATTTCAATTCACACTGGCACGGTCATCGGAGCCGTAAGGATGGAAGAGAGGTAGGGCTTTCGTTGTTTTGATCTTTTGATTTAAAAAAGTATCCTACGAAGGGGTAGGATACCAATTTATTGTGACTTTTTTAATCTTTCTTGGTTTTAGTGGGAATTTTTGTTTCTTTAAAACTATGGTTCAAAAAATCCATTCGAACATTTGGGTGATTCTGCAACTCGAGACCTTCGTGCTGAATTTGCTGAGTAGTCGCTTTTTCACTCGGCTTCCTGTTTAATACCTTCCACCCGCCCGTAATAAGCGATACATAATAGTATCGATAGACTTTTTTGTTTTTAGAAGCTCTAATAATCACTTGACTATCCCAGTCCGTCGTATCGATCAATTGCACGAGCTCTACCTCAACGTTGGCAAAATTCATTAGCTACCCCCAATTTTTTAACATTCTTAACTATTATTTGTCTAATGTAAGAAATATAACCATTTGTTGTTCGAATTGATTTACTTGCTTTTCTTGGCAAAGTGTTATAAAATAGGTTTTACAGTTAATTTGCTAATTCTAATGCCATGTTAAATTCACATGTTAAAAAGGGTTATCACGTTGCGGATGGTTACTCTTTTTAATATGTGAATTTTTTATTTTCTAGGAATGCAGCATATTTATCATAATAGTTGGGGGTTTTTTATATGCAAAAAGGTACAGTGAAATGGTTTAATGCAGAAAAGGGATTTGGTTTTATTGAAACAGAAAACGGAAATGACGTATTTGTCCATTTCAGCGCGATTGCTACGGATGGTTTTAAGTCTTTAGATGAAGGCCAACGTGTACAGTTCGAGGTTGTTCAAGGACAACGTGGAGCACAAGCTTCTAACGTTACAAAGCTATAAGATACTTTAATCCCCTATAGTAATAGGGGATTTCTCTTTCTTTAGGACCTCTTTAACAATCTCTTCTTAATTCTCCTGTTTTGTCTCTTCACACCGCGCTGATTTTGTGATCATGACCCAAATAGATTTTTGGAGGTGGACCTTTTGTTTCAAATTGGCGATAAGATCTTCTACCCTATGTATGGAGCAGGTACTGTAGAATCCATTGAAGAAAAAGAGATTTTAGGGGAAACGCAGTTCTATTATATTTTGAACATGACATTGAGAAATTTACAGGTCATGATACCGACCAAAAAGGCTTCAACCCTCGTGATCCGAGAAGTGGTAGGCAACGACATTCTTGAAAATTTGTTAGCTACTTTTCATCATGGTCAACCGAATGTGACAGAAGATACACATAAAGTTAGGCAACGAATTAACATAGATAAAATAAAAAGCGGAGATATTTTTGAAGGAGCGGAGGTTATCCGTGACCTAACGTACCTCAGTAAAAGCAAGAAGCTTGGCATGGAAGATAAGATGATGCTTGACAATGCCCGACAAATGTTAATCAGTGAGTTGGTGCTTGTAAAGGGATTAAATTTCGATCAAGCAGCTCGTTTAATAAACTGACGGTAAACAAAGCAATAAAACGTGCATCCGTGCGAAGATTTTGGTTCAAACTATATTCAATGTAAAAAAAAAGGGGTAATTATATGACAACATTTAATGAAATGGGTATTAGCGAACCTATTTTAAAGGCTATTACAGATATGGGGTTTGAAGAAGCGTCACCTATTCAAGAGAAAGCTATTCCTATTGCCTTAGAAGGCAAAGACATCATTGGACAGGCCCAAACCGGCACGGGAAAGACTGCGGCTTTTGCCATTCCGATCTTAGAGAAGGTGGATCCAAGCAAAAACTATGTTCAAGCCATAGCCATTGCGCCTACAAGAGAACTTGCCATCCAGGTAGCGGAGGAGATCAATCGGCTGGCGAAATATATGGGGGTTTCCGTTCTCCCCATCTATGGAGGACAGTCCATTGAACGACAATTAAACGCCTTAAAAAAGAGACCTCATATCATTACCGGAACACCCGGAAGGCTGTTGGACCATATTCAAAGAAAAACGTTGCGTTTAGAGCGTGTATCCATTGCTGTGTTAGACGAGGCAGATGAAATGTTGGATATGGGTTTTCTGGAAGATATTGAGAGAATCCTTAAAGAAACACCCGAACAAAAACAAACACTACTGTTCTCTGCAACGATGCCGAAGCCCATTCAAGATCTTGCCGAAAAGTTTATGACGGATCCGGAGCTTATTAAAATCAAAGCTAAAGAAGTGACTTCTCCTAGCGTTAGTCAAGTTTACTATGAGGTTAATGAAAGAGACAAGTTTGATGTGCTCAGCCGTCTACTCGATGTGGATAACCCTGAATTGGCGGTAATTTTTGGACGCACGAAAAGACGCGTGGATGAGTTAACCGATGCCTTGAACAAAAGAGGCTACCTTGCTGATGGACTTCATGGAGACTTAAATCAACGACAGCGCGATATGGTAATGAATAAGTTTCGCGATGGTAAAATTGATATCTTGGTTGCCACAGATGTTGCAGCAAGAGGTATTGATGTATCAGGTGTGACCCATGTCTACAATTTTGACATCCCTCAAGATCCCGAAAGCTACGTTCACCGTATCGGTAGGACGGGACGAGCGGGTAAAACGGGGGAAGCTATTACACTTGTTACACGTAGGGAAATGGGACAATTGCGCACGATTGAAAACTCGTCCAAGGGAAAGATTCAACGAAAACCTATACCAACCGTTGCTGACGCTGCAGAATCTAAACAGCGAATCGCATCAGAAAAATTGATCCGATTGGTCGAAGAAGGAAATTATAATCAGTATAAAGAAACAGCCAGTGAGTTACTTGAACAGTACGATTCCATCACACTGGTTTCCGTTGCCTTGAAACTTCTGACCAAAGAACCAAACGATATCCCTGTACAGCTTACTGCCGAAGCACCCCGAGTAGCGAAGAAGCCTAAGCTAAAAGTAGAGAGAAAAGCAGGTCACAACAACCAAAAGGGAAAGAAGTTCGGAGGTAAAGAGCAAAAAGGTAAGAGGGAACGACGTTTTAAAGAGGCCGTGCTTAAGTAAGGATTCAACAGACTGCAAAATTGCAGTCTGTTATTTATGGACATTTAATAAATTAGAAAATTTATTCCTTTCACAATTTGTTCACTTTTTTATTGTAAGGTTATGCCTTATAATAAAAACATAGGGACAAGAAATACAACCTGTGAAAATTTCTGTCCCACTATGAACATAAGGAGGATGTTGTTATGGATACATGTGTGCACTGTAGAGAAGAATTAGCTGTGATGGAACGTAATCGAACAGAGTGCTGGGAATGCCAGGACAACATATCCGTTACCTACTCTGACGACGAACTAGAATAATGAGACATAAAACCATAAAGAAAACCCCTCTATTTTTTACAAGTAGAGGGGTTTTCTTTAGATGTTAGGGACTTGCCCTTTCTCTATCACTCTCTCTATGAAAGCTGCATAAAATATAACAATCTATTATAAGAGAATTTATGAAAGGAGGCATTGATCCGGTGAGGAAAAGGATCGCATTCGTTCGTACCAAGTATCTCCCTCCCTCTGAGACGTTTATCTATGAGGAATTAAAAAATATACGCAAATATAAACCGATTGTTTTTGCTCGAAAAATATATAATCTAAGGAAGTTTCCCTATCAACCTATCCGAAGGCTTCCTTCAAGTGATAGAAAGACGGCTCGAGTTTGGAAAAAGCTTCGAATCAAGTTAATCCATGCCCGTTTCGGTACGACCGGAACCAAATTAATCAAAGCTAAAAAGATAGCCAAAATCCCCATGCTAACTTCTTTCCATGGCTTTGACCTGCCTCAGCGCCGACATAAGGATAAATCCTACCTACGTAAACTTCCACGGCTCTTCCGTATCGGAGAGAGATTTACCGTGCCTTCCAAATATGCGAAAGCCAGACTCGTAAAATGGAAATGCCCTCCCCAAAAAATTAAGGTGATGTACAGCGGCATCGATTTAAACAAATTCCATTATGTTCGGCGTAAGCCGAAGAAAGAGAAGATCCATATTATAGCTGTAGGACGTCTCCATGAAAAAAAGGGGTTTAAATATCTCATTAAAGCCTTTAAAGAAGTGCATAAAGCTTATCCTACGAGCAAACTGACGATCGTCGGAGATGGAGAGCAGTACCGTACCCTAAAGAGACTGGTTAAAAAGCTGAAGCTCAAGCATTCCGTTGAATTTAAAGGGAACTTATCTCATAAAAAGGTAGCTAAAGCGCTGAAACGCTCAGATATCTTCTGTTTGCCAAGTGTCACGACGAAGGATGGCAATCAGGAGGGGATTCCGAACGCATTAAAGGAGGCCATGGCTTCCGGACTTCCGGTTATCAGTACGAAACATAGTGGGATTCCCGAGCTAATCAAAAATGGCAGAGAAGGATTTCTTGTGCAGGAGAGGAATGCCAAGCAATTAGCCAAAAAAATGAAGGAACTCATTAAGGATCCAAAGCTGCGCATCCAAATGGGAAAAAACGGTCGTTCCAAAGTCGAGCGTTTCTTTAATTCTAAAAAGCAAGTGAAAGTCCTAGAATCGATTTATCGATCCGTTATGAAAATGAGGAGGGGCTAAGATGAAGAAGGCCCGCGTGACCGTGGTTATTCCTACGTATAATCGAGCGAAGTTTCTGCCTAGAGCCATTAGGAGTATCCTAAAGCAAAATACAAAGCACTGGAAGCTGTTGATCGTCGATGACGGCTCAACGGACGACACGAAAAAGGTCGTCAAACGTTTTTTAGAGGATGAGCGCATACGCTATGTACGGCTGAAGAAAAATCGTGGGGTCTCCTATGCTCTAAAAAAAGCCTTATCGATGGTGGACACTCCCTTTTTTGTCCAACTCGATGCCGACGACTGGTTTGAAAAAAAGACAATCAAAGCTTGTTTAAAAGCGATGAAAAAATCAAGCAACAAAGTGGCCATGGTGTATGGGAATGAAAAGGTCTGGAAGCAAAGCAAAAGCGGAAAGATCAAATATGTGAAAACGAAGAAAAAAAGACAACTAAAAGGAAAATACGATTTTATTACCTACCATCCAATGGTGTATCCTCGCTTCTATCGACGGAAGGCCCTGCGATCGGTTGGAGGATGGACAACAAAGGTTCCTCATGGCGGTCGCTTCGCCGAAGATCGGCAAATCCTGCTCAAGCTTGCTGGGCGATATCCGTTTAAATGGATTAATAAGCCCCTCTACAACCACCTCACACATGCCAATAATAATTCTCGAAAATCCAACAGTAAAAAATATGCCGCGGTAACAAGCTACTTGTATAAAGATGCCTTAAAGCGCTGGGGCAATAAGTATAAGCCGGTCTTTACATGGAAAAAAGGACGATTGAAGGTGAAAAAGCTGGTGAAAAGATAAGCTGAATCAAAGGAAGAATTAACTGGCATTTGGCTGGTTGATTTTTTCTTTGTAAGGAAATATAATTAGGTTACCTAATTAAATAATTTGGTTTGCTAATTAAGTTTAGTGTTCCGGAAGGAGACATCCATGTGTGAGGAAAAAAACGATACGATTACCCGAGATTTATTTAAAGCATTCCGCAATATTAAGCATGTAAGCCAATATTGGCGGCAACCTGTAGCGGGATGTACACCGGGCGAGGTCATGATGCTGCTGGTCGTACGCGAAAGCATGGAGAAGGATAGCCATGGGCTAAAGGCATCTGAACTCAGCGGCAGGTTGCGCGTGACCTCACCTACCGTGACGCAGATGCTGAATGTGATGGAGGCCAGAGGGCTGATCGAGCGGGGAACAGATCCGGTTGACCGTCGTGCTGTACGGATTCGTTTAACCGAAGCAGGAAGGGAAGTGACAATTCTTGCGAAAAAAGCAGTGGATCATGAAATGGAGCTGTTAATCCGTCATTTAGGAGCAGAACGCAGTCAGCAGCTGATTGAGCTGTTGAACGAAGTTTTCAGCTATTACAAAACGAGAACGGATGAAGCAGGAGAATGCGAATAGGAGTGGTGAACCGGTTATGTTAAAGCTACTGCGGTTAATGAAGCCTTATGGGCTGTGGGTGGCGCTTGCGGTGTTGCTGATTTTCTTACAAGCGATGTCAGAGCTGTACTTGCCGACCTTGATGGCCGACATGGTAGATCATGGCGTCATTGAGGGGGACACCCCCTATATCTGGCGCATTGGCGGTTTTATGCTGTTGGTTGCAGCGGTGGGCGCCTTGTGTGCCGTCGGGGGAAGCTACTTTTCTGCCAGAGCCTCGGGGGCGTTCGCACGAGATTTGCGAAGCCGTGTGTTTGCACACGTCGAGCAATTTTCCTTACATGAATTTGATAAAATGGGCACCTCCTCTCTGATTACGAGAACGACAAACGATATTACGCAGGTATACCAGGTGCTCAACGTTATGATGCGCGTGATGGTCATGGCCCCTTTGATGTGTATCGGGGGGATTGTGATGGCCGTATCGAAGGATGCCAAACTAGCGTTGGTCCTGATTTCGGTTGTACCGGTCCTAGCGGGCTTCATCGCATTCATTTTCTGGAAAGGCGGTCCGCTGTTCCGATCGATCCAGACGAAGGTGGACCGGTTGAGCTTGGTGTTGCGTGAGCATTTGACCGGCATAAGGGTCATACGTGCTTTTAACCGGACGGAGCGTGAGCTACAGCGTTTTACCGAAGCGAATGGGGATCTGACGGATACGGCCATTCGCATGAATCGGATGATGGCGGTGATCATGCCGTTTAATTTACTAGCGCTTAATCTCGCTTGCGTTCTGATCATCTGGTTTGGCGGCATTCGGATTGAGGGGGGTCATATGCAGGTTGGGGATCTCATTGCGTTTATCCAATATGGATGGCAGATAATGTTCGCCTTGGTATTCGCCTCCATGATGCTAGCGATGCTGCCACGAGCAATGGCCTCCGCCGCAAGAATCACCGAGGTGCTGGAGATGAAGCCTGAGCTGACGGATACAAAAGAGGTTGCCGATCCACCGTTGGCCCTTGCTAGCGTTGAGTTTCGCCATGTATCCTTTTACTACCCGGGAGCAGAGATGCCTGCCTTATCCGATATTTCCTTTCGAGCGAACCCGGGTGAAGTAACAGCGATCATTGGCGGGACCGGTTCAGGCAAATCCACGATGATGAACCTGATCCCTCGCTTCTATGATGTTTCAGATGGACAGGTGTTGGTCGGTGGAGTAGATGTGCGCGAGCTGCCGCAGGCCAAACTTCGATCGATGATTGGATTAGTGCCGCAAAAAGCTCTCCTGTTTACGGGGACGATTGCGGACAATATCCGCTTCGGAAACGAGCGGGCATCCCATGAAGAGATTCGAAGAATAGCAGCGGTAGCCCAAGCGGAGAATTTTATAGATGAGTTAACCGACGGTTATGATGCACCAGTAACCCAAGGAGGCACCAACCTCTCCGGCGGGCAGAAGCAGCGGTTGTCGATCGCTCGCGCCCTCGCGCGTAAGCCCGAGATTTACCTTTTTGATGATAGCTTTTCGGCGCTCGACTTTAAAACCGACGCCAAGCTGCGAGCGGCCCTTAGGGAAGAGACGAAGGAGTCCGTCGTCTTGATCGTCGCCCAAAGAGTAAGCACGGTTATGGAAGCCGATCAAATTATCGTTCTGGAAGAAGGCCGTATGGCTGGGATCGGCACCCATCGCGAGCTGCTACAGTCGAACCGCGTGTATCGCGAGATCGTAGCATCCCAGCTCTCAGAGGAGGAGATTGCATGAGTGAACAGGAGCAAAAGCCAGTCGCTGGCCCCCCTCCCGGATTAGGTTTCGGTCCTGGGCGCGGACCCGGAATGATGGGCATGCCTAGTCAGAAGGCCAAAGACTTCAAGGGGAGTTTACGCCGGCTAGCTACCTATTTAAAACCCCATCAAGGCGCTCTCGTGATTGTCCTTGTCACCGCGGTGTTGAGTACCTTGTTTGCTATATTAAGCCCCAAGATTATGGGGGATGCTACAACCGCTATCTTCGATGGCATGATAGGAAAAATGAAAGGGGAGACTGGGGCAGGAATTGATTTTGGCTATATCGGCCAGATCCTAGTGGTTCTTGCGATACTGTTTGTGGTCAGTGCCGCGTTCAGCTATATCCAGCAGTATGTGATGGCCTCAGTTTCCCAGCGAGTGGTCTACGATTTGCGTCAAGAGGTCAACCGGAAGCTGGAGCGGTTGCCCTTAAAGTACTTCGACTCACGAGCCCATGGCGATACGATGAGCCGTGTGGTCAACGACATCGAGACCATTAGCAGCACGCTGCAGCAAAGCTTAACCCAACTGATCACCTCCCTTGTTACCCTAGTTGGCGTATTAGCCATGATGCTTTGGATCAGCTGGGTCATGACGCTCAGTGTCCTCATCACCCTTCCGCTCAGCGTGATGGCGATCCGAGCGATCACACCGCGCTCGCAAAAGCATTTTCGCGGGATGACGAGGTCACTTGGCGAGTTAAACGGCCATGTGGAAGAAATGTATACGGGCCATCACGTCGTGAAGGCGTTTGGTTATGAGAAGAAGTCGCTGCAGAAGTTTGAGGGGATGAACGAGAAACTCTACCAATCGTCCTGGCGCGCTCAATTCATCTCTGGCATTGTGATGCCGTTGATGGGCTTTATCGGTAATCTTAGTTATGTTCTCGTTTGCGTAGTGGGCAGCATCTTCGTCATCCAAGGCTCCATTACGATTGGGAACGTGCAGGCTTTTCTTGCCTATACCCGACAGTTTACGATGCCGATCAGTCAGACGGCGCAAATTGCAAATATCATCCAATCGACTATCGCCGCCGCAGAACGAGTATTTGAGCTGCTCGATGAGCAGGAGGAGCTGCCGGAAGAAGAGCGAAAGCTGAGCACCGAGCAAGCCCGAGGAGAGGTGCGGTTCGAGCGCGTCGACTTCGGCTACAAACCGGATACCTTGCTGATCGAGAACATGTCGATCGAGGTGAAGCCTGGGCAGACCGTCGCCATTGTCGGTCCGACCGGCGCTGGCAAAACGACGCTGATCAATCTCCTGATGCGCTTTTATGAACTCAACGACGGGCGCATCACCATCGATAGCATGGATATCAAGGAGATGAAGCGAAGGGAGCTTCGTGGTCTGTTTGGCATGGTACTGCAGGATACATGGCTGTTTAACGGAACGATTCGCGAGAACATTGCTTACGGACGCGCAGATGCTACGGAGGAAGAAATCGTCCAAGCGGCCAAGGCTGCCTATGCGGATCACTTCATCCGGACGCTTCCGGAAGGTTATGATATGGTGCTGAACGAGGAGGCATCGAACCTTTCCCAGGGTCAGAAGCAATTGTTGACGATCGCCCGAGCCATCCTGGCCGATCCGACCATTCTCATTCTGGATGAAGCGACCAGCAGCGTCGATACCCGGACGGAGGTCCATATTCAGCAGGCGATGAACGCACTCATGAAAGGCCGCACCAGTTTTGTAATTGCCCACCGACTCTCGACCATTCGGGATGCTGACCTAATCCTGGTGATGAACAAAGGAACGGTGATTGAGCAGGGAACGCATGATGAGCTGCTCGCGAGAGATGGATTTTATGCCGATCTGTACCTCAGCCAGTTTAGTGGAAGGAGACCGGTGAAGGAAGCGGGGTAAGTTACTTAAAAAGGTGTTTTGAACGATAATGTTCAGAACACCTTTTTTCGATGAATACTAAATGCAGGGTTTCCCTTTAATATTTGGAGAAGAAACGCCATAATTCAAAGAAGCTCGGTGTCTGAAGTGGCACCGAACTGTGAATTTTTTGAAGATAAGCTAAAATAAATAGTATAGAATAGAGAAAAGGAGTCTTCGTACACATAAGGAGGAGGGCAGATATGACAAGACTCATGGGTGGATTCTATAGAATTTCAGAATGGATTACGAGATTGGCCTATGCAAATCTATTGTGGATAGCTGGAAACTTACTCGGATTATTTCTGCTAGGTTTTTTTCCTGCTACTGCAGCTCTATTTGCTATAACTAGGAAATGGGTAATGGGAGAAGCCGATATCCCTGTATTCAGAACCTTTTGGAAATCATATAAAGAAGAGTTTGTAAAGGGTAACCTTATGGGACTCATCGTTGTCATAATCGGTTACATTCTTTATATTGATTTTAACTTCCTACTGCAATTGGAAGGAAGTCCTCTACGATGGCTCTATCTGCCATTACTAGGTTTAACTTTCTTTTATGTCTTGCTATTATTCTACCTCTTTCCTGTTATGGTTCATTATGAGCTGAACAAACGCAATATTCTAAAAAACTCGTTTCTTTTCTCCGTCACGTCGCCTATCACAAGTATGGTTATGCTTCTTGGAGGGCTTCTCATCTATTTTATTATGATTCGATTCCCCGGATTGATGATCTTTTTCGGGGGGAGTAGTTTAGCTTTACTTCTTACAGGTTCTGCCCACTTTGCGTTCAGAAAAAATCAAAAGAGAATAGAATCAAATAGAATAACATAAGAATATTCGCTGACACAGCCTGTTGAAAAATCTCAACAGGCTTTTTATTGGTTGAGAATTCCAAGACTAACACTACATGTAATGTAAGAATTTTAAACATGTACAGGAAACACACATTTCACTTGTGTGTTTCTCGTACAGCATAATCAGTGATTGGTTGAGAAACAGCTACCCCATATGATTGGCATTCTTCTTGCTTATTTGTAATATCGAGCCGGTTGAAAAGGCTCATCGGGAAACAAGGAACCAACATCAAAGCCAGTGAGGCGGAGGAGTATATCTTCGGCTATACCATTCTCAATGACTGGTCTGCTCGCGATCTTCAAATGCAAGAAATGAAGGTGCTGCTGGGTCCGGCAAAAGGAAAGGATTTCGCTTCCTCCATTGGTCCCTACCTGGCAACGAAAGAGGAATTGGCCCCCTACCGGACAGGAGACCGTTTTGACTTAGAGATGACCGCGAAGATCAACGGCGAGGTGCTGACGCGTGGAAACTTCAAAGATATCCATTATAGCTTTGCCCAAATGATTGAAAGAGCCTCGGAAGAAGTCACGCTTTACCCAGGAGATATCATCGGATCGGGAACCGTTGGCTGGGGTTGCATTATGGAACATGGACCAGAGAGGTGCATCGCTGGCTCGAGCAAGGGGACGAAGTGGAGCTGGAAATCACGGGATTGGGGCGTTTGAAAAATGTCAACGTCTAGAGAACGGCTAAGAATCATTGACTTGAGCGTCCCAATTGGTACGGACTTGAAGGATCCACTTCCTTTTTCGATCCGTTTTTAAAGCCATGAAGAGGGTGCGGAATTCGGCGCCAAACTGGTGGGCGTCAACCCAGAGGATTTCCCCGAGAGAAAAGGCTTGGCAGGGGAGTTTTTGACGCTTACTCCACATGCCGGCACTCATGTGGATGCTCCTTGGCATTATTGGCCCACCTCCGAGGGAAAGCCTCCAAAATTCGTCCGGCTGTAGAGAGAATGATGGAAGAAGCGAAGTTGGCTGCTAGAAATCTTAGACATCAAAAAGAGACTGGGAATGATGAAATAAAAGAGATTTTCGGTGAATCGGAGGAAGGTAAGTCATTTAAAGTTATAGAGCATTCTTTGTATTGAAGAATGCTTTTTGTCTTGTCTAAAATCAAAAGAAATATTTAACAACAATAAGAATACAATAAACTGCAATATAAATTTATTGTTAATCGATAAATTGTGTGTTAAATTAAAAATGACACTAAAACAGTGAGGTGCTTTTGATGGAGGCACGAATCATGAGAGGACTAAAACAACTCGTTCGTTTTGGTTGGGAGCAGGCGCTATCGTGTTTGTTTCCTGTCGTCATTTTTTCCTCTTTGGCTTTTACACAAATCGTGTCGCTTCCCTTCCTGCCACGGTATGACTGGCTGCTCATCATCTGCCTTCTCATGCAGTGGTGGTTGGTGTGTTCTGGGCTTGAAACACGGGATGAGTTAAAGGTAATCAGCTTGTTCCACCTTATTGGTCTTGTTCTGGAAATTTTCAAGGTCTATATGGGATCCTGGTCTTATCCAGAGGAAGGATACTTCAAAATTCTTGGAGTGCCTTTATATAGCGGGTTCATGTACGCAAGTGTAGCAAGTTATCTTTGCCAGGCATGGCGGAGGTTAGACGTTGAACTAGTGAAGTGGCCACCGTTGATAGTTGTTGTCCCACTGGCAGCTGCGATTTATTTGAATTTTTTCACCCACCACTATTGGATGGACATTCGTTGGTGGTTATCTGGTCTTGTCCTTATCATCTTTTGGTCATCATGGGTCACTTATGAGGTTAATGGAACGCGATACCGCATGCCAATCGCTCTTTCTTTTGTGCTCATCGGATTTTTCATATGGATAGCTGAAAATATCGCTACCTTCTTTGGTGCGTGGGAATATCCAAATCAAACGGATGCATGGAGTCTCGTTCATCTAGGAAAGGTGAGTTCATGGCTGTTATTGGTAATTGTAAGCTTTCTGATCGTAGCGACGTTAAAGCAGGTAAAAGGAAAAAACTCCACTAGTGTAGATATGAGTCCATTTTTATAAACCAAAAAAGGATGAATCCCATGGCAAGTGTCTAAAGCTTATCTATATGCTCAAAGAGTCTATTGAGGGGAAATTCTATACTTTCGAAAATCGTAGACTTTACTTGGTCATACAAACTGTAGGAAACTGGAAATTTATAAAGATTGTCATCCCAAACATATTTATGTAACAAAAAGTTACTACAATCTACAATCCAATATTCCCTAACGCTTAATGCTTGGTAGACTTCAAGCTTAGTAATGAAATCAAACCCTGAGTTTGAAGCAGACAAAACTTCAGCAACTAAATCCGGAGCTCCGTAGCATTTTCCATCCTTTATCTTAGAGCGATCACAAAGGACGGTTATATCTGGACAGTAAGATTTCGGTTTTGAAGATTTGGCAATTTTGTTCTTAGGTATTACAACAGCTAAATTACTTCCGTACACGGAACAAGGGCCCCCTCGCAAAGAGGTAACAAGCTCTGCGATTAAGTTGGCTACGGTTCCTTCGTGCTCTGCTGAAGCGGGAGACATAAGGACAGGATATCCATCATGCAATTCATACCTCTCCTCGCCAGCATATTGAAAAAATTCTTCTAAAGAATATTCCCTAGTGGTATCCAACCTCTTCACGTTCGAGTCATCATTTCTGAAATCATCGGAAATCATTATTTTCCCTCCTTCAAATGTAAACATTGGTTAGAGCTTGCAGAATAGGTGTCCGTTCTTTTCTCCTATGTTAAGTTTAGCACATTCTAGCAAAGGGACCAAATCAAAGCTTTCAGGATTCCAAATGGAAGCGAAGCTTATAGTATGGAGTTTATGATTTAAATTACGTTTATGCACCTTATCAAACTTATTAGACTTTACTTTAAAATCTGCAAATTATGGACTATTATTTTGTTGTAAGTGCTATCATTTACATGGAAAATAAATACCTGATGGGGGAAAGTAACATGACTGGAACAGCCGTACTTTATATGGCGGACGAAAAAATGCTAATCCTACGAAACATTGAAAAAGAGGTAATGGAAGAAATTCAATCCCAATGCGGTCATGATCAATGCATTTGCCATGTGGATGAAAAAGAAGTGAATTATGGCAGTGTCAAGTATGCCATGTGGATGGAACGCGTGGACATCGGTGACTAATAACTTTTAATCCACTCCGGGGTATGGAGTGGTTCTTTTATCGAAATGGAATTAATGACCCGAACGGAAGACAGCCGATTTATTGGCTGCCACCTATTTTATGCACGTGATTGAGTAAAGAGGTACAGCCCTTGGAGCCTTAATGAGGCTCCATTTTTTGTTAGAATTGGTCTTCCTTAAAAGTGTCGATGAAAGCCTGTGCGCTCTTGGAAAGATAGCGCTCTCTAAGCCAAACGATACCTACATCAGATTGAAAAGTTGCATCAAGTATATCTAACATTTTGATCTCCGACATCGGAAAGGAAGACATTACAGACTTTGGTAGGATCGTAGCCCCAATACCTGCTACTACTAACGCTATAATAATTGCAACGCTTGAACATTCACAGACAATGTTCGGTTCAAAACCGAAACGTCTGCATTCATTTACGATTTTTTCGTTCAGTCTAACTGTTCTATCACTCTTTAAGGCCAAAAGAGGTAGAGAGGCAATATCTCTCATGTGGATGGATGGCTGGGATTCAATCCAATCTTGAGGAGCTACTACCACAAATGGGTCTGATGGTAAATGGATGATATCGTACTTGGAGGATGGGGAATCCGATTCAAAAGGAAGTCTTGTGATCACGAGTTCAATATCTCGATTTTCAAGATGCCTTCCCAGAGTGAAATGATCGCCTTCCAAGATTTTAAAGATCACATCCGGATACTTCTCCCGATATTGTTTCATTTTCTCTGGGAGAAGCGACACGCATGAAAACACCGAACCAATTGATAAGGTTCCTCGTAGTCCTTGATCAATCTCTTGGATTTCCGTTATCGTTTCATTCAGTTGATGTATCAATTTCTCCGCTTTTTTCTGTAAAATGATCCCCGGTTGTGTCAGTTTTAACTGCTTTCCATTTCGTTCAAACAAGGAGACACCGAGTTCTTGTTCCATTAATTTTAATTGTCTACTTAACGGCGGTTGTTCCATGCTTAGGGTTTTTGCTGCACGAGTAATTTGTTCTTCTTTTGCTATAGCCAAAAAGTATCGAAGCTGCCGAATATCCATTGAAATCCCCCTGAATGATCATACCTTTTTGATATGATAAACCAATAATATCGATATTTTAAATATATATCTTATGATGATAACATAAAAGCAGAGGATATAATTTATTGAATTTTTAATCATTAATGGGGGATTGAATTTATGCACTATGTTTTTGCAGATCGGACGAAAAATTTCACATCTTCATCCGTTCGGGATCTTTTAGCCATCATTCAGCAAGGAAATGTCATTTCTTTTGCCGGTGGACTTCCTTCTGAGGACTTCTTCCCAGTAGAACAACTCCAGTTGGCTTATGAGAAAGTTTTTGCATCGAGGGCGGGTGCATTACAGTATGGCGTAACGGAAGGTTTTATGCCCCTGCGTGTATTGCTCAAAGAAAGGATGAAAATGAAAGGGATTAATTCAGAGCCGGAATCCATCTTGTTGACGACAGGATCACAGCAGGCGATTGATCTGTTCAGTAAAGTTATGATTTCACCTGGTGACATCGTCCTGACTGAAAATCCGACCTATCTAGCAGCTTTGCAGGTATTTAAAGCCTACGAAGGACAGGTTTGCTCCGTTTTAGGGGATGAATATGGCATGGACCCCCAAGATTTAGAATCTAAAATGAAGACGTTAAAACCCAAATTCATCTATGTGGTTCCTACTTTTTCTAATCCTGAGGGGAAGGCTTGGAGTCAGGAACGTAGGATAACCTTAATAGAATTGGCTAAAAAATATAATGTCCTCATTATTGAGGATGACCCTTATGGTGAAATCCAGTTCAATGATGGGGAAACCTATCCATCTCTGGCTAGTCTAGAACAGGAACGAACACATGTATTATATACAAGTACTTTTTCTAAGACCGTTGTTCCTGCTCTTCGCAGTGGTTGGATCACAGGACCTAAAGAAGTGATCTGCATGATGGTACAGGCAAAACAAGCGTCTGACCTTCATTCTAGTTCCTTAGATCAGCAAGCCCTCTATTTTCTGTTGCGTGATTTCGATCTAAACGGCCATATTGCTCTACTTCGACGGAAATATTATGAGCGTATGAATGTCATGCGCGAATACTTAGAGAATCTAGAAGGTTTTAGCTTTACCATACCAAAAGGAGGGATGTTCATCTGGGTAGAAGCTGATGAACATTTAGATATGACCCGTTTGCTTCCAGAAGCCGTGAATCATGGTGTAGCGTATGTTCCCGGATCACCTTTTTATGTTGTAAATCCACAGAAAAACACGTTCCGATTGAACTTTACCCATTCCACTCCTGAGAAGTTAAAGCTTGGGATGACGCGTTTATCTGAAGTTCTAAGTAGGGTAGAAAAAGTAGAAATGTAAAACGGTCTTCAATAAAAAAGGTGATCACTATAGGATGTGATCACCTTTCGACCTTTGTTCTTTGCACTCAAAAGGGCCTTTATTGTTTAATCTAATAAGATATCTTCCAAAATCTCTTGTGCAAGTAATTGAACACAATGACAATCTCTAGAACTACTTTGACAGGAAATACAAACCTCTTGAGACATCATTTCTTTCCATTGAACTACCTTAGGAGCAGTGTCTGGTGGAAAGTTGGTCAATTTAAAGGGCATGGAAATTCATCCTTTTTGTTAAGTATTTTCTGTCGTATTCCCCTTGTTTTATGCATTTTTGAAATTAGAAGTTCATGAACATTTCCATGTCGTCTTTTGTATTTGTAATGCCGCCTACATTAAAGTTTTCAATTAAGAAGTTCGTTACGTTGGGTGATAAGAATGCGGGTAGAGTTGGGCCAACGTGAATATTTTTCACCCCTAGGTAGAGTAAAGATAAGAAAACGATCACCGCTTTTTGCTCATACCATGCGATATTATAAGATAAAGGTAATTCATTTACACTTTCTAAACCAAATGCCTCTTTGAGCTTCAATGCCGTCATGACGAGAGAGTAAGAATCATTGCATTGACCAGCATCCAGTACTCTTGGAATTCCGTTGATATCACCTAAATCAAGCTTATTGTATCGGTATTTGGCACAACCAGCGGTTAAAATAATCGTATCACTTGGAAGCTCTTCGGCGAACTCTTTATAATACGTTCTGCTCTTATGGCGACCATCACAGCCAGCCATCACAAAGAATCGTTTAATATCACCATTTTTCACAGCTTCTACCACTTGATCCGCGACTTGAGCCACTTGATTATGGGCAAATCCACCGATAATTTCACCTTTTTCAATTTCTACTGGTGGTTCGCATTTCTTGGCATGCTCAATAATGACGGAGAAATCTTTTGTACCATCTTCACTTTTAGGAATATGGGTTACACCTTCAACTGCCGTTGCCCCCGTTGTATACATTCGTTCTTTATAAGATGCCTTCGGTGGTACAATACAGTTGGTTGTCATTAAAATCGGTCCGTTAAAGCTCTCGAATTCACGCGTTTGTTCCCACCATGCATTTCCGTAGTTACCGACAAAATGGTCATATTTTTTGAATGCCGGATAATAATTTGCTGGAAGCATCTCACTATGTGTATACACATCTACACCCGTGCCTTCTGTTTGTTTTAATAACTGTTCCATATCCTTCAGGTCATGTCCACTAATTAAAATTCCTGGATTTTGACGTACGCCAATGTTTACTTTCGTCATTTCAGGATGGCCATATGTTGATGTATTGGCGGTATCTAGAAGCTCCATGGCATGAACGCCGAATTTTCCACATTCCATGGAAAGGTCAATTAATTGTTGCATACTTACGGCATCATCTGTGATCATGGCAAGTGCCTTTTGCATAAACGCATTGAGCTCTTCATTTTCATAGCTAAGATTTGCCGCATGCTCTAAATAAGCAGCCATCCCTTTTAAACCGTAAGTTACTAATTCTCTTAATGAACGAATATCTTCATCTCTTGTAGCTAATATACTAACTTCTTGAGAAGCTGATTTCATTTCAAGCTGATCATTGGTTTCCCCATACCAAGTGACAAAATCGCTTTGGTTGTCTACGGTGTACCCCGCCTGTTCGATTGCCGCTTTAATTTTTTCACGAAGATCTAACCCTTCTCTTACCGTTTTGAAAAACTCATTTTTATCCCAATTGGCATTGGTAATCGTCATAAAAAGGCCATTGATGATAAATTCATCTGTTTTCTTTTGATTAATCCCGATTTCACGAGCCATTGTATTTACAATTGATACTCCCTTAATCGTGTAAATCAATAAATCTTGCATATTGGCTAAATCATCTTTTTTTCCACAAACACCAGCGATTGTACAACCTGTTCCACCTGCAGTTTCTTGACATTGAAAACAAAACATACTCATTTATCATTACCTCCATTGGATGATTTACGATGATTACGTAATAAATACTACCAACCCCAGAACTAAAACGCGGTGATGAATATCACATAATTTCAAATCGTGATAATGTTTAAGGCTGTGCTAAACAGAATAGGCTGCAAATATTGCCGATAAATGGAAATTGATATAAACTATTAAACTATAGTGGCAAAATAGACAGATAGTGCAGTGAGGATTTCCTGCTGTACGGGAGGTGTCGAGAGATTGATAGATGGCATATGGAGGAAGCTGAGGAAAAAGGAGGTGCATACAGAGAAGATCTTGTTCGAGATGTTCTATCACCGGGTATTTAAAACCGCTTACTTTATAACGCATGATCGGGATCTAGCACAAGACGTAACCCAGGAAACTTTCATTAAAGCGTTTAAAAATTTACATACTTTGAATGATGGCAAAAAGATCGAAGCCTGGCTTGGAACGATTGCGACAAGGACAGCCATTGATTTTCTTCGACAAATAAAAAGATGGAAAGATTTTACCGCAGAAGACGACTATAATGATGAGATTGGGATCCAAAATGAATCCGTATCCTCTGTTGAGCGGCAAATAGTAGACCAATACATAAAAGATTTGCTTCAAGAAGAAATCTTAAAATTAAAGCCCGAATACAAACAAGTGATCATCTTGAAGTATGATTATGAGCTTAAAGATGAAGAGATCGCATCGGCACTGCAGGTAACCGTCGGAGCGGTCAAGACACGCCTGCACCGGGCTAAGCAAAAAATAAGAACCTCACTGCAAGAGCATCCAGCCATACGGGATGGTGATATCATATGATGAAAAAAGATGGACTAGATGAATTGATAAAAGACCTGATCTTGGACCAAATAAAAAATAGTCCTGCACCCCCATTATCTTCAACAGAGGCCTGGGAGAAAATTCAACCCCAGATAGGAAATGCTAGCCCCTCAAGGTATTCCTTTTCAAAATGGAAAGGGGTCTATGCTGTATCGGGTTTTATACTATTATTAGTGCTGCTAATCACATGGAGTCCTAATAACGGGGGGGCATTCCAAAAAATCATTCAAATGATGCAGGGCTTTAAAGAAAATTCAGCCCAAATGATGATTAGAGTTGGTGACACGCCCGATAACGGTAAGGGAGCACCTCCACAAGAGGAATTTAGTATTATACCTGGGTCACAGTCCGTCCCCCAAAATATGACATTGGAAGAAGCCCAGGAGATTATGAAGTTTCCGATTATGGTACCACAAGTAGTCCCTGGGAACTTTAATCTCAATCATGCTACCGTCATGACTAATGCCATTGATGAAAAGTACAGTGAAATCATACTCTATTATTCGAATGATATAGATAAGGAAAAATTCTTTTATGTTCAACAATTTACAATTAGCGACCAATTTGGTGCAGGCGCAACATATGGAGATCGGCTGATTGAGGAAGTAAATATTGGAGGTCATAAAGCAACGCTAGCCTATTCACCGAAAGAGGAGTTCAGCACGCTCACTTGGGTCACCCAAAGTCATTACATTTCAATTTGGGGGCATTTAACGAAAGACGAGATTATCCAGGTTGCAAAGTCGTTACGATAAGATCCATGCAACTGGCCAAAGATTTGGGGATGGACGCCTATCCTTCCCCCACCCCCTCGTCCGTTTATAAAAGCATGTAAACCAAATTATCGTTTTCGGGACGTTAAACATTTTTCTATATTGGATATTTGGATAAGGAAGGGGATAGCACCGGGTGAAACACGTGTTTATTATTCTATTAGGTGTTTTTTTATTCCTATCAGGATGTAATAATAAAATACCTTTTGAACAAATAAGCTTAGATGAGGTACCAGAAGATATTAGGACTTCGATTGAGGAAACGCCGTCCGCTAGCACTGGGATGGCAGAAAGAGGGAATAAGGCCTACGCTATTATTATTGGAGAAGTTGGTCAAGAAATTGAAGTGATAACAGTTGAAAAGTTTGATGTACATTATCGAATCACGGAATCATCAAATCCTAACTCCGAACGCCCGATAAAAGTAGTTAAGTTTAGGAATAACGGTTCTCCTGTTGGTTTTAAAGAGGTTAAATAAAGCTAAAACTGCAAAAAGCAGGTTTAATATAAAGTGTCTTCTTATTTTTAATCTTGTCCAACCAGTAAGCAGAGAACTAGTGCTGGTATAATAGCAATGGCAACTACAAGATAATACCATCAATATTATCACAAGTGGTCATTGTAGCTGAACCAAAAAGAACGGGTTATCAAGAGATTTGGATTGAAAGAAGAAGGTTACCTTCCGGCAAAATGTTATTGCATTTGGTCACATCATTTGAGATTGATTATTTACCCATCATGCCACCAGAAGTAAATAATCAAATAGAGATGATTACTAAAATGAAAAAGCGGAGAACAGAGTCTCCACTTGTATGAAAGGGGATTTCATGAGCTGTGCTGGGCAGCTAGATGGGGGAGAAGATTAAAAGAACCCTGGGCGGCTAACAATCACAAGTAGAATGTAGAGGACAAGAATAAACGCAAGTCCGCCACCACCAACTCCAATTGCACTCATAAGGCACAGCCTCCTTTCTCTTAAGCTACTATTATCATATGAAAATATGTTGTTAAGGTATAGGGAGATAGCCCCTAGTTTAAAGTGGATTTGAACGATCGGTAGTGAGGCCCCTTCCATTTAATTAAAAAAACGCCAGACCTTATGAGCTCGGTGGATCAATTTGAATAATGGGTCTTAGAAAAACTTGGTCAATCCCTATAGTCGCTGAAGGACTCGAATCCCGTAATCCGATAAAAATGACGGGTTCCTCAGCGCCTAAGACTGGAACCGCCATCTGCCTAAACGAAAAGTCTCTAAAGGAAGGTCAAACGTGTAATTGCTAGCTGCGGAATACGTCATAAATACTCTTCCTGTCGTGAGGCTAGTTAATCTTCTTACATAAAATAAAAGTCTATAACCTCTCCTTGTATCTAAAGGAAGGGTATATTGAGCAATGTATCGTTCTAATCCTCCACTGATTACACAGAAATTATTTCCCACCAACGCATTCCTTCTAAATAAAACACCGTCACCGTACCAAGGAGCCAATGTGCTGTTTTCGAAGCCTCCATTTTGGATAGCTCCCCACGGGGTTTGTTTCACTTTACTCCTTCTATTAAGATATTTCTTCTTATTTCGACTAGATAGGGTTAGCTTAGTTTGAGGAGATATTTTTCCTTTTAAATATAAGGGGGGATCCAAAGACAATGGCTATTCCTCCTTACGAGCTTTTATATTTCCATATATATGCAAGTCTAATTTTTGAGTAACTCGTTATGTGACACAAATAGATTATGATATTCAAACCCCAGCAAATTATGGTTAAATAAAATTGAGAAAAAAGGAGGGGGGATTCAAACTGTCACCTTACATCCTCGAACTATTAAATCTGAGTAAATCTTATGACGACCATTCTGTCATTCACGGCATTAGTCTACAGGTTGGTTTGGGGGAGTTCCTAACCCTATTGGGTCCGTCCGGCTGTGGGAAAACCACGACCTTACGTCTCTTGGCGGGATTTGAACAGCCAGACGAAGGAGAAATCCGAATGGAAGAAAAGGATATTATTCCTCTGCCGGCCTACAAACGGGATGTGAACACCGTTTTCCAAAACTATGCACTATTTCCTCATATGAATGTGTTTGACAACATCGCCTTCGGTCTTAGGATGAAGAAAGTTTCGAAATCGGAGCTGCAACAACGTGTAGCCCACATGCTGTCCCTGGTGCAAATGAGTGAATACGCCAAGCGAAAGCCGGAGCAGTTAAGTGGGGGACAGAAGCAAAGAGTAGCCATTGCCAGAGCCTTGGTGAATCAACCGAAAATTCTCCTGCTTGATGAGCCGCTAGGCGCCTTGGACCTCAAGCTTCGTAAACAAATGCAAGGGGAGCTGAAGCATCTGCAGCAGAAATTGGGAATTACGTTCATTTATATCACGCATGATCAGGAAGAGGCCTTGACGATGTCGGATCGGATTGCGGTGATGAATCAAGGAAGGATCGAACAGATCGGAACTCCGGAAGACATTTATAAGCGCCCCAATTCTCGTTTTGTTGCCCACTTTATTGGGGAGGCCAATCTTTTGGAAGCCCGTATCGAATCCCTTGAAAAGGAAACCATGCTGATAAAGTGGTTGGACTACCAATTTTGCTTGCCTCGATATCCCTTCTGTAAGGAACAGAGTCTAGTTCATCTAGCTATTCGCCCTGAACATTTGAGACTTTACCCTAGGGCACAAGTAACGTCTCCGATGATCCCAGGAACCTTTCAATCCCGAACCTATGCAGGTGCTTTTTACAAAACCATTGTTTCCATACAGGGAACCGAACTCATTGTCCATGAGACCCCTGAAGATACGGTTCCACTAACTAAAGGGGATCAAGTCTATCTTTCTTGGAGTCCACATAATCTGATGGTGGTGGAGTCATGATGATTGTTCCGTTTATCGTATGGATGCTTGCTTGTTTTGTCGTCCCCATAACCTTGGTTTTATTTGTTAGCTTGATGTCCAAAGGGATATATGGCGGGATCGACTATACCTTCACCTTAGAAAACTACCTCCGTTTATTAGACCCCATGTATCTTCACATTCTCGGCAAATCGGTATTCCTTTCTGGATTCGTAACGCTCTTATGCTTACAGTTTGGATACACTTTTGCTTATCTGGTGGCCAGGTCCCCAAAGAAATATCGGAATCTATTATTGTTTCTCGTCATTATTCCTTTCTGGATGAATTCTCTGATTCGGACCTATGCCTGGATGGTATTGCTCCGAACGGAAGGAGTCATCAATACCCTGCTGATGCAATTCGGATGGGCGAATCAGCCATTGGCGCTTCTTTACCATGATGGAGCTGTTCTGATTGGATTAGTGTATACGTTGTTTCCGTTTATGGTTTTACCCTTGTATGCTTCCATTGAAAAACTGGATCCTGCCTATTTGGAAGCAGCTAACGATTTAGGAGCAAGCCCGTGGAGGACGTTTTGGAACATTACGCTGCCTTTAACGTTTCCAGGGCCTCCGTGGCGGGCTACAAGGACTTGTTAAAAGACGAGTTTAAGCATGCGTTAGTGGTTCCGGATGATATGCGCAGCATGATTGGGGTAGCCAATCTGCTCCAAGGCCAATCATTGAATACGACCGAACCAGCGGTGCTAGAAAAATCCAAGCAGCTGCTTCTTGAGCTGCAGCCTCAAATCAAAGTATACGATAGCGACAGCCCGAAGACACTGCTCATCAATGGGGAAGTCACAGCAGGCATTGTGTGGGGAGCCGAAGCCTACCTGGCCAATCAGGAAAACCCAGCCATCCAAACGGTTCTAGCGGAAGAAGGAATGGAACTATTCCAGGATAACTTTGTCATACCTAAGGGAGCCCCTCACAAGAAAAACGCCGAGCTGTTCATTGACTTTATCCTGCGTCCCGAAATCAGCGCGGAAATTTCCAAGGAATTTCCCTATGCCAATCCAAATGTAGCTGCTCATCATTTGATTGATCCACAAGTTTTAAACGACCCGGCCGTCTATATTCCTGCTGATGCGATGAAAAGAGGGGAGTATATGACCGCCTTGGGTGAGGCGACGAAAATCTATGACCGCATTTGGTCGGAGGTTAAGCAGTAAATAGAATGTATAACCTTCTGGGAGTTATACGATCCACGCAATAAAGGATATTCACCGTAATAAAGAAGTATAAACTCTAAAATCTCGCGAAGGGCAATCAACTGCAAGACATTGGTTGTCCTTTTACCATTTCGTATTATTTCCAGTTTTTTGATATAATTAATGCACTACGGGACAAGTGGATGGTGGAATCATGTCTTGAGATAACCTGGGCAGATCGCTCGGATGAGGTACCAAATGCTCGCGGTTCGTGCCCTGAATCGGGCGTTCGCACTTAAGCCAAAGAGAATCGATACAGAGGGATATTGGTTCCGTTATTTGGGTAAAATCCTGAGTTTTTTCCTGATTATGAAGAAAATAATGTATTCCATGTCCGATCATTGCCCCAATGTAGCGTTTTTAGAGGAAATAGCGTACTCTATGTCCCTAAATCCCTCTAGAGTATCCTTGTGATAAATACTGTGGGTCTAAATGGTTCAGAAGAGGTTTGGACAGTGGACGATAGAATAGAAAAAATAATTATCAAGCTGTTAAATGAAAAAGTATCTCACTGTAAAAGATGATAGGGATGGCAGATCAAGTGATCTTGCTTGCCGACGCTAGCAAATTTGGTGTTCAAGCCTTTACACGCGTGGCTGATCTAAACCAGATCCATTCGATCATCACAGACAATCGAATTTCATCAGACACCTTAAGTCAGCTTAAAGAACGCTCGATCTCCATACGGACAGTTTAACCTGGTAGGGGATTTTCGGGAGGAGGAACTAAGCATGCTTGTTAAGGATCTCACGGTCAAGTTAAAGCAGGGCTTGCACGCAAGATCTGCTACCCAGTTTGTCAAAGCCGCGGCTTCCTTTA
Organism: Ammoniphilus sp. YIM 78166; assembly: GCF_004522215.1. Taxonomy (GTDB): domain Bacteria; phylum Bacillota; class Bacilli; order Aneurinibacillales; family RAOX-1; genus YIM-78166. The sequence continues at coordinate 955,022 of NZ_SDLR01000001.1, forward strand.
GTAGTAAAATCGAAATCATCAAGCAAGATCAAAAAACGGATGCAAAAAGTATACTAGGGATTATGTCGATGGCCGTTTCCAAAGGGGAAACCATTACACTGACTGCCCAAGGGGAAGATGAGCGGGAAGCGATTGATACGTTAGCCAAAATTCTTTTAGAAGAGGAATAGAGTTCCATTCTCGGGACTCTTTTTTCGTATAATGAAAAAGAGGAGTACACCTTGGTCTGTAAGGAAGTAGGGCAGAAATTCGTCTAACATAACAGTAATAATGATCAAAGTCGGGAGAGGGTATTCCATGATAAGACCTTTTAAGAATGAAGACATGGATCCTGTCTTAGAAATATGGCTTAACGGATCCTTGCAGGCCCATGAATTCATTGATTCATCCTATTGGCACGCAGCAAAGACGCAGATGAAAAACGAATATATCCCCCTGTCAGACACCTATGTAATTACTGAAGACGCAAAGCATGTGTTAGGTTTTGTTTCGATGGTTGGTGATTATCTCGCGGCCCTGTTTATTGATTGTGCGCAGCAAAACAAAGGCTACGGAAAGCGACTGTTAGATTTCATGAAGGAAAAGCATGAAAGGCTGGAGTTGAAAGTCTATCAGAAAAATACGAGCGCCGTAGAATTTTACCTAAGAAACGGATTTGAAATAACTGGTGAGAGCATCGATGAATCCACATTGGAAAAAGAATGGAAGATGTCGTGGATGAAAAATTAAGCTAAAAACGTGCGAAGGCCTATCGGTTATTGGATGGGGCCTTTTTCCAAAGTTTGGTGAAAGGCGGGGTACAGTTGTATGGGATCATCCTATTCCTATCTTTCTTAGCTTCTACAGTGATTACTGTTGCTACGAAAAAAAAGACAACTAACAAATGGTTAGGATTGTTCATAGCTTTTGGTGTAAACACCTTTACTTTAATCACCTCGACGTTGATCTTATATCAGTTTGACGAGGAAACAAGATGGTTTGGCATGGGGCATTCTGGCCTTTATGTGTTGATTCTTTGCATCCCCCTTATCACATGGCTTAACTACTTCAGTGGGGAATTGGTAGAAAGGTTGAAGAAACGCGAATGAATTAGTACTTAATCATTTCCCACAAAGGATCGATATTTGGTTCAGGGGTTAATTAGAAATATAAATTTGGGATACCCTAAATAAAGAACCAAAATGAGCCGAGGTGAAACGTTGATGATTACAAAAAGGCACTTTTTCTTTAATTTAGCGCTAGTCATTATTCCCTGGTTTACGCTGCTATTTATAGGGAAAAAAAGTTGGAAACGGTACTCCTTTTCAGGCCTTTTTATCGTCATTTTTGAGATCATCAATCATTTGTATGGTCACCAGCGGAAGTGGTGGAAGTTCTACGATAAAAGAAAATCCTTCCTTAGAGACGAGCTTCCCTTTAGTGTAGGACCCTATATGCCAATTTGTATGTGGCTACTTAAAATTTCGTATGGTAATTTTAAAAAGTTTGTTTGGCTGAATGCTGTCGCCGATGGTTTCTTTGCCTTTTTTCTCATAGATCTTCTTAAAAAATTAAGAATCATCAGACTCAATCGGTTGAATCATATTCAGTTTTTTATATACTTGAACTATAAAGCCTACTTATTATATGGGGTACAGTATTTATTTGAAAAATTGAGAACTAAACACAGCTAAGAATCCCCAAAAGAGCGATAAGTCGATTATTGCTCTTTTTTCTCATGTCCCCATGGGTGGCTTCGAAGTGAGCAAAAAATTGAAAGGAAGGAGCTCCAGTTTGGATATGGAAGTGTATGTAAATGAAGTTAAAATTAACGCTACGGGCTTTCAAGAACAAAGGATCAACGATCCGAAAACAGGAAAACGTTTATATCAGATCAGCTTTGACTTTAAAGTGAGAAGCGGAGAAGACTATCACCATATTACCACCTTATTATATAAAGAGCGTTTCGATGTGAAGGTTCCTGAACGAAATCTTGAATTCAGAGGAAGCATTGTGAACTACTCAACTTCGATTACGAATCTTTATCAGGAAAACAAAGTTGGAGATTTTTCGTTGGCGCTGATGGAGATAAACCATGAAGCTTAGCATTCTAGACCAAGCTCCCCGTCCATCTGGTATCGGCGCACGAGAAGCCTTGCAAGAATCCATGAAGCTTGCCCAACTAGGGGAAAAATGGGGATACACTCGCTATTGGATCGCGGAGCATCATGATTTGGCTGGATTAACCTGTTCAGCTCCGGAAGTCATGCTTGGCTACATCGGAGCTCATACAGAACGAATTCGACTTGGATCCGGAGCGGTGTTGTTGCCGCATTATCAGCCTTATAAAATAGCGGAAACATTTAATTTGCTTGCTACTCTTTTCCCGGATCGCATGGATGTCGGAATCGGTCGGGCGCCAGGGGGTTCGGCAGAAGCAGCCATCGCACTTTCCGGCAATTTTTTGGAGCATGTACGCCACATGCCTGGATCCTTAAAGGAACTCCTTCACTTTATTCATCACGATTTTCCATCAGACCATATGTTTTCGAAGGTGGCGGCATCTCCTTTGCCTGAGGTTCCGCCCCACGTATGGCTTTTGGGTACAAGCGAAAAAAGCGCCAGATTAGCAGCAGACAACGGAATTGCTTATGCATTTGGACATTTCATGAGCGAAAAGGACGGACCGGATATAGTAAATACCTATTATCAGCATTTCAACCCCATGGGTCGATTGCCTCAACCGAACGCTATTGTGGCCGTTTCCGTGATATGTGCCGAGACCACAGAACAAGCACAACAGCTGGCACTAAGTGAACAGATGTGGAAACATCAGTTAGCCAAGGGAGATGGATCAAATGGGATTCCTTCTATAGAAGAAGCGAAAGATTATTTTAAAGGAATGGAGAAGGGGCTACATTCAGGCCCGCAAACGGTAATAGGCAATCCGAGGGAAGTAAAAGAACAATTGTGGAACATCCAATCTCTTTACCAAGCCGATGAAATTATGATGGTCACTATTACCAATTGTTTTAAAGATCGGGCTCGATCCTATGAGTTGGTAGCGGAGGAGATATTTGGAGGATGACACGGGTCATATGTACGGCTAGGGATGCATCAAAACTTACTGTAACTCTGTTGAGCTTGGACAGGCTATGATAAAATAAAGTCATGCAAATTTTATGATAACAAACTGGTGGAGCATGAGAAACAGTTGTTTAAGATCCTAACAGATTCGTTTAAAAAAGGCGGTAGAAAAATGAAAATTGTCATTGCACCAGATTCGTTTAAGGGAAGCATGTCGGCTTGGGAAGCATGTGCTGCGATTCAAAATGGAATAAAAAATGTATTACCGGATGCGGATCTGCACCTGATTCCGGTTGCGGATGGGGGCGAGGGGACGATGGATAGTCTTGTGACCGCAACCTCAGGTCATAAGGTAGAAGTTACCGTTACTGGCCCCTTATCTGAACCGGTAACCGCGGCTTACGGAATTCTTGGCGATCAGGAAACCTGCGTGATTGAAATGGCGAGTGCCTCAGGGTTATGTCTCGTTCCGAATGAGCAGCGCAATCCGATGAAGACCACTACATTTGGAACGGGGGAGCTAATCAAGAGCGCTCTAGATGCTGGCTGCAAAAAATTCATCTTGGCGATTGGCGGAAGCGCCACCAATGACGGTGGAATCGGGATGCTTCAGGCCTTGGGCATGAGATTGCTAGATTCCGAGGGAACGCCCATCGGGTTAGGTGCCCAGGAGCTCCACAGGATATCTAGAATCGACACCCAGAAATTCGACGCGCGAATAGCGGGAGCCGAATTTCTGATTGCGACGGATGTCCAAAATCCTCTTGTTGGCCCGCAGGGTGCATCTTTTGTATTTGGCCCGCAAAAAGGGGCTTCAGCTGAAATGGTTCACGTTTTGGACGACTATTTGAACCACTGGGCTAATCTCATTGAAGCCCATAGCGGGATACGTCTACATGACTTGCCGGGAGCAGGAGCAGCGGGCGGAATAGGCGGAGCCTTTCAAGCTTTCTTCCCGTCGCAGACGAGACGCGGAATTGACATCGTAATCGAGTATACCAAGCTCGCAGAGACGATGGAAGGAGCTGACCTTGTTATCACGGGAGAAGGCCAAATTGACTACCAGACCGCATCAGGCAAAACACCGATGGGGGTAGCACAAGTAGCTGCCAAGAAAGGGATTCCCGTTTTTGTTCTTGCGGGCTCCATTGGAAAAGGCATTGATACGCTTTATCAATACGGCATCCACAGTATACATAGCATTGTAAATGCGCCCATGCCTTTGCAGGAAGCAATGGATAAAGGGAAGGAATTGCTTTCGCTTACAGCGGAACAGGTGCTTCGTACTTATGTAGCCTCACTTCATCCTCGTCCGTAACAAAACTTGAAAGGATGATCTAGGATGACAACTTTTCGTACGATTGAAGGAACCTATAGAGGGACGCCTTTTCAAATGGTAGGCAATGGGTTTCGGGTATCAAACTACTTTCCCTCAGGAAATAAGCTGCAACAGCGCATAAGTCCATTTATTTTGCTGAGATTATAACTCTCCTTATGAGTTCACGCCGACCTCTGAGCCAAGAGGGGTAGGTGCGCATCCCCACCGAGGCTTCGAAACGGTGACCATTGCCTACGAAGGCTATGTTGAACATCATGACAATGCTGGAAACCATGGGGTTATTGGCCCGGGCGATGTACAGTGGATGACCGCTGGATCTGGGGTATTGCATAAAGAATATCACGAAAAAGCCTTTGCGCAGAGGGGCGGTGTGCTCCACATGATTCAGCTATGGGTCAATCTCCCGAAACAGCATAAAATGACTCCACCCCGGTACCAAACCCTGTCGAAGGAACAAATGGGACATGTTGACCTGCCAGACCAAGGGGGAACCGTGCGAATTATAGCTGGCGAATTCGATGGGGTAAAGGGACCCGCTCGAACTTTTACCCCTGTTCATCTCTTTGATATTACGTTTAAAGCGCACGGTAAAGCTCGTTTTGCCCAACTGGCTTCCTTCAACACAGCTATCCTAGTCCTTTCTGGCAAGGTAAAATTTAACGATACAGAGCTTGCCTCGGAAGGGGATTTTATCCTTTTTAATAATGAAGAAGGAGACATCCTCCTAGAAGGAACTACGGATCATGCCATGGTGATCGTCCTGAGTGGACAGCCGATAAATGAACCCATGGTTCAGTATGGCCTCTTTGTCATGAATAGCAAGGAAGAGATTAAACAAGCCTATGAGGATTTCCAAGCAGGAAAATTGGGCAATCCTGACTTTTAACACATGAAGCACAATCTACGGATTGTGCTTTTTTAAGTGCGTGCGGTATCTCTTAATTCTAGCCTGCCATTTTGGAAGGAAACCGATAAACGATGCAGATGAGGGGCCACATCCTCTCGATAGTAAATAGTCAGATCGTTTACCTCGGTCACAAAATCTCCGCTCTTGAACTCATCCAGAGTCAATTTGAAAGAGGAAAGTCCTCAAGTACTTTTCTCGCTATATCCAATGCGAACACCGCTCTTGACACGCTTCCTCATCAATTGCTGCAGAAATTCACTAGCATCATCTGTCATCATCATAGTATAAATCCCCCTTTTAGCCCTTGTGTTTATTATATAGTATTGAAATTCAGAAGTTCTAACAAATCCAAACCGATGGGGCACAGAAAACATAGAATGTAAGCGTGATCGTTATCTAAGAAAGGGGAGGGGAAAAGCTTGCATATTCCTTCCGGTAAGCGGGTCAAGGTGAACGTTTGGGAAAAAGGGTTATCTTTTATAGGAAAAGTGAAGAAATGGGATTTGGAGGAAGTGGTGATTCTTCAGGTGATCACAAACCAGGAGTGGAAGTTTCCTTATCAAGAAATTATTAGAGGGAAAGTGAAGATCTCTAAGATGGAAGTAAGCTAATTAATAGCCCTGTCCACTTGTGTGGATAGGGCTGCAGAATTCCCCGTATATCAAAAGGCTTAGTGATATAATCATCTGCTCCTAGCTCAAGTCCGAGAACCTTATCAACGATATCATCTCGAGCCGTTAACAGTAATCTCTTTACAAAGCTCAGATCCCGACGTATCTGAAAGCATAAGATCTAGCAGGATAATATCAGGCAACCACTCTAGGTAAGGAAATAAATTGAAACAAATGATCAGTAAAATACGTCTTAATTAATAGTATGGATACGCTACGAAAAGGAGCTAGGCACGTGAAGAAAATAGTAATACTACTGCTAGCCATGACTGTTTTTCTGATAGGTTGTTCAACAGGAGAAACAACTAAGGAATCCCTCGAGCTAAGAATTACGAATATGAATTCTTCTCTGGGGCTTGTTTAAAGAAGATCCGGCATACCAAAATTTCGGATACGAAATCACCATTGAAAATGTTTCTTCCGTTCCCGTTGATGTAGACTATGTAGAGCCTGTTATTTTGAACAATGTGAAAATAAGGTTGAAGGAGGAAACCGATCTAAGACTATCCATCAATGCGGTAATGAATAAAAATGATTTCATAACCTTGAAAAGGAATGTATTAATTAAAGCTGATGATTTAACAAAAGAAGAGATGTCTTCTTTTAAGATTATTGAAGGGGTCATGGTATACATGAAAACAGGCGAGCCCTATTTTGTGAAATTGAACTAAGAATTAATTCCATAAACTTACACAATACTTAAACCCACCAATCCTCATATAATTAACTCATCAACTGAGGTTAGGTGGTCTATATGCTCAAAATTACAAAAAATTGGGTTATCGGAACTGTATTGGGAAGTTTGCTCCTCACAGCTTCCTGACGAGAGATGGGACACTAAACGTAAACTAATCGGAATGAAGCAATTCCAATATAAAAACGGAAAGCTTGAATTTGAATCCGAACTAAAATAAGAACAATTAGGAGGAGCCACCCATTTGTGCGCTCCTCCTCTTTTTGTTGTTGTTTAATCAAGCCTATTTCTCGCCGAAACTGGTGCTGCTGCGCTTAAGCCGAGAAACATGACGTTCGAAGAGGCGACTACGGTACTGTATGAAAAAGTAAGAAGGAAAAACAGCTTTGAACTTAAGTTCAGTTTTTCTGAACCAAACAATCAATTCTTTCAATTATACAAATATCAGGTGAAAATATACAATCAGCTAAAAGGAGATGATCATCTATGGATTTGAAAAACAAAGTCGCTCTTGTTACCGGCCCGGCGGCGGCACCGGTATTGGCCGGGCAACCTGCTTTGCACTGGCTGAGCGAGGGGTACTTGTTGCTGTCAACTATTCGCGCTCTAAAACAGAGGCGGAAGAAACGGCACATACGATTAATCAAAAAGGAGGGTGTGCTATAGCCATTCCTGCCAATGTTTCAGTGGATCAGGAAGTACGAGGGATGGTGAATCAAATCGTACAACAATTTGGCACCATTGATTTGCTTGTGAATAATGCCAGCATTACACGGCACATCCCGCTGAATGATCTGGATGCGGCAATGGAGGAGGTATGGGACGAACTTTATGCTGTGAATGTCAAAGAGATGTATTTCTGCGCGCGAGCCGTTTCCCCTTTCCTAAAAATGAAGAAGCAAGGAGCGATCGTTAATCTAGGCAGTATAGCAGGACAAACAGGAGTAGGCTCCTCTCTTCCATACGCTGTATCCAAAGCAGCAGTTCATGGTCTAACTAAATCGCTGGCACACGCGCTTGCTCCAGATATTAGAGTCAATAGCGTTGTTCCAGGCGCCGTCTCAACAAGATGGTGGGAGGGAAGGGAGGAACAGATGAAGAGGTTAGCTCCTAAACTTCTATTGCAGCAGATTGCAACACCTAAAGATATCGCTCAATTGATCTGTGCAATCTTGGAACAAGAAGCCATGACAGGGCAAATCCTTACAGTGGATAGCGGTCAAACGTTATAGGCCGTGAAACTACAAGAGAAAAGGCGGACTGAAATCTATGCTAATCCAGAAACTGCCTTGGGCAGGAATTCTCGTGAAAGACGATGAAACCACCATCGTGATAGATCCCTTATATCATGTAAATACGAAGTTTTTTGGGGAACCTCTAGAAGAGTTTTACCCACTCGATGATTTCTACAAACCGGAGGCGGTATTTGTTACCCACCTTCACTCCGATCATTTTGATCCCAAAGGAATTGAACAGTTTTATGGTAAATCTATACCTGTCTATGTGCCAAAAGAGGATAATCACGCCACTCCTATAACTCCTCTTCACAATGTTCAAGGGGTAGGAGAAGGTACAACTGTAAAAATAGGCAAAATGTCCATTACGTCCACTTATTCCGTAGATGGGTTGGGAGATCAGCAAGTAGCTTGGATCGTTGAAGCTGAAGGAAAGAAACTCATTCATTGCGGGGATACATTATGGCATGGGTATTGGTGGAAAATATGTGAAAAATTCGGTCCATTTGATGTTGCGTGTTTGCCCATCAACGGCGCTATCCTATCCGTCTCTGAACTCACACCAAGTGGGCAGCCCATTTGTTTGACCCCCGAACAGGCTGTTTCAGCTGCCGTTATCTTAAAAGCCAAGGCTCTAATCCCTATCCATTATGGCGCTTTTCACTCACCTCCGAACTATAGCCAAACTGAAAATGCTACTGAGAGGTTGATATCCAGTGCTTTATCAAACCAGATTCATCCCGTCCTTTTAAAAACGAAAGAATGGTATGAAGTATAGTCAAGAGTAGGGGGTGCATCTACACCTCCTTTCACTCTTTTGCAGATTGGACAGGCTATGTAAAAGAGCCAGGAGGTGAATGAAATGAGTTAATTCTTGATAGGTCCCGAAAAGAAAAGGACAAGCGGTGAATGGCTCAATCTGGCATTGGCACACGAGTGATGAACACAAATTTGAATTGTGGGATGGATTAGTGATCGTCACGCCAGAAGGATCCTGCATCACTTTGAATTACAGTTCCTTTGCGTCGCAAGTGGAAAAAAACGTGCTCGAACCTATAAGCTGCGATTTTAAGCGGACACACGATCCCTTATATAACTCTGAACCGCCACTTTGAACATCTTAGAGGACATAGGATCTTTTACTAGAAATTCATCAAAAATGAGCTTCATTCCTCAAAATAAAGGAACCCATGTCCGAACAAACCCAGAAACCCCTCCTCATGGCCACATAACGGACCTCATGTCAGAAAAACAGCCCATCGATCAGCTTACAGAGGGCTTATAGTCTGTTCACACATTTTTAAGAAAGAAGGGGAAATTGGTGACATAAATCACGACTTCGCTTCCCTTTTGCTCTCTATAATGAAGACAGACTACATCGCAGGAGGAAAAAACTATGGACACATGTTCACCGCCGTCCCTCTTTACAGAGGAATCCCTGACTAAATTGATGAAAAAAATGATTATGAAACCATTCAAAGCAAGATCTCCGATATTCAAGGCGGGGGAGGCTGCTGGCCGGCTCTACTATATCCGCCACGGGCGCGTATGGATCAAGAGGAAGGCCTTCGATCGCAAGGATTTTATTCTTCACCTTCTTCACGAAGGCGATGTCTTTAGTACGATTTATCAAATGAAGGATCTAAGTGCCCGGGCCTTAACCGATGGCGAAATTGGAATCTTGGATCAAGCGTCTTTAGATGAACTTTTATGTGAGGAAGGAAGCTTGGCTGTGGAGTTTACTCATTACCTCGAGTCTTCGAGGCGTGCGGCTGAATCCAAATTAAGAGATCTCATGTTTTTTGGAAAGCGCGGAGCCTTGTGTTCTATCCTGATTCGGTTGGCCAAGAACTTTGGCAAGCCTGTAGAAGAGGGGGTGCAGATCACCATCCGATTAACAAACGTGGAACTCGCTCTCCTTGCGGGCTCCTCACGGGAAAATGTGAACCGAATGATCAGTGACTTTCGACAGCAAGAGATTATTGCGTTCAAGAATGATTATATTGTTATCCGGAATTTCAATTATTTAAAGAAAATGTGTCAATGCCTAGACTGTCCTCTTGAAGTTTGTCGAATTTAGTGGATATCCGACATGAACTGCATGTCTGCCCGGACACTCGATCCCTTATTTCCCCCAGAACAGCTGATGTGAACCTGCTAGAGGACATAGGGTCCTCTATTTGGCCGTAACACGTGAAAAAAGAGCATCATTCACTTAAATAAAGGAACCGATGTCCGCACAAACCCAGAAACCTATCCTCATGCCCCCGTTAACGGAACCCAGGTCCGTAAGGCGATCCCCTTACCCTATCCAAGGTAGACCCCCTGGATAGGTTTTTTTATGTCCAAATTATGACACTCTCCCTTTTTGTGATGCCTATCACAAACAAATATCCACACTTGTCATATTCTAGAGACATCTCAGTGAGAAACAAGGTCGAATCCGGATTCAACGACACAGACAGATTGTTAATAAACTAGAGGAGGTTTGAAATGGGCAAAAAAGGGATTCAATTTATCCTTGGATTTGTAATTGCCTTTGGACTTGGATACTTGATTTATCAAGGAGTGGGTCAGAAGCCAGTCGAAGTGGCCGATACGCCAATAACGGAACCTGCCCCGGCAAGCACATCCACACAGCCAGCATCTACGACTACAGCCGAGGCTGACGTATTCGTGCAAAAGGGCTGCCTAGCTTGCCATGCGGTATCCGGTCTTGGTTTGGATGGGGGAGTGACGGGACCCGACTTGTCGCAGTCGTTTTTGAATGTGGAAGATAAGCATGGTGTACCGCTGGATGAGTTCCTGAAGAAGCCGACATCGGCCGTGATGTCTGGCGTAATAGGCGGCAACCCGCTGACTGACGAGGAGCGTCAAGCCTTGATCGAGGCCTTAAAGAAAGCATCGGGACATTAGGGGAGGGTTAGGAGATGAAGAAGTGGTTTCCAGTTGTATCAGGTATTACGGCGGGTTTTTTGGCTGCAACGGTGTTTTTCGCAGACTTTAATGTAGGATCGAAAACGGTGGCCGTGGACCCAGCCAAGAAAAGCAATGCCGAAAAAGTGTATGTGCCTTTTGGTGAGAAGGATGAGTATTACTTATTTGCTTCAGGCGGGCATTCCGGGCAAATGTTTATCTACGGCGTGCCTTCCATGAGACATATTCGTACCGTTCCCGTCTTCTCGCAGGATTCCGCCACGGGTTACGGATGGGACGAGCATACGAAGGAGCTGATGGGCGGTTATACCTGGGGAGATTTACACCATCCGGCATTTTCCGAGACCAATGGAGATTATGACGGAAAATGGATGTTCGCCACCGATGTCGGAAACAGCCGGGCGGCTGTAATGGGACTTGATTCCTTTACCGTCCGCGATATTATCAGCGTACCCAATACCAGCGGACCGCATTGTGCGGCCTTCGTTACCGAGAATACCGAATACATTTTCTTGCCTACCCGCTTTGCCGTTCCGTTAGGCAGTGAGTATGCTTCCTTGGATGAATACAGTGAGAAATACCGTGGCGTAATGTCTGCTGTCAGTTTTGATGAAACAACAGAAAAATTGGGTGTCGCTTGGCAAGTCGCGCTTCCACCTTGGTCCTATGATCTGTCCGATGCAGGAAAAGGGATGTCAAAGGATTGGGCGGTGCTGACAACCTATAACACCGAAGAAGCCACCACCAACTTAGAAATCAATGCCTCTCAGGCGGATCGAGATTACATTGTTCTCTTTAACTGGAAGGAACTTGAGAAGATGGTGGCCGATGGCCAATTTGATGAAGTGAATGGGCAAAAAATCATTTTCCCGGAAAAGCATAAAGGATCGATTTACCTTATTCCAGTTGCAAAGTCTCCACACGGGGTAGACGTCACGCCAGACGGAAAGCGATTCATTGCTTCCGGTAAGCTGGCTCCAGCGATGACGGTATTCTCGTTTGAAAAAGCCTTTGCTGCTATTGGAAACAAGGACTTTTCTGGAGAAAGAAACGGAATCCCTGTCTTGAACTATGAATCCGTCATGGAACGAGAAGTCAATCCGGAAAATGCATTAGGGCCATTGCATACGCAGTTCGATGATAAAGGCATGGCTTATACGACGATGTTCATTTCCTCTGAGGTCGTCAAGTGGGATCCGAATACTGGAGAAACGCTGGATCGTGTAGCGGTTCAATATTCGCCTGGACACTCTGTCGCTGCGGAAGGGGATACCATGAGTCCCGATGGAAAGTATTTGGTTGCCCTTAACAAAATTGCCAAGGACAGCTACCTGTCAGTTGGACCATCCCATCCGGAATCGATGCAGCTAATTGATATCTCCGGAAAAATGGAAGTCATCCAATCGGCGCCTGTAAACCCGGAACCGCATTATGCGCAAATGATCAAAGCGGACAAAATCAAGACGTTTACCGTCTATCCGAAGGATGAGAATCGACCGAACTCCGTTTGGAAGCAAGAGGACACGCGCATTGAACGCATTGGGGATGAGGTCCATGTTTACGGGATTGCCATGAGATCGAAGTTTATCTTCGATGCCAAATCCCAGCGACCCGACGTCATTGAAGTCAACGAAGGGGATAATGTGGTGCTTCACTTAACGAATATTGACCTAGATCAGGATATTACGCACGGTTTTGCCATCAATATGCATGACATTAACATTGAAGTGCAACCGGGCCAAACCAATACATTGAAGTTTAAAGCAGACAAGGCCGGAACGTATCCGCTGTACTGCACGAACTTCTGCTCGGCGCTGCACCAGGAGATGACGGGGTATCTTCTCGTCAAGCCGAAACAGTAACGAGGGAGTGGGGATCAGGTCACGATCCCTCCTTCTCTCTTAAGGAAAGAGGAATAAAACCATGGATAAGAAACTTTCCCTGTCCTCATCGGTCCTTGTAACCATAGCCTCTTTGCTTTTGTTTGCTAGTCTTTACTTTCCTTGGTGGGGGATGCAATTTATAGCTCCACAATATCCGGAAGGACTGGATATTATCGTCTATCCCCATAAATTGGAGGGGCAGGTCGACATTATCAATGGCCTGAATCACTATATCGGGATGAAGGAGTTTAGTGAAAAAAATTTCCCAGAGTTAAACTACTTACCCTATGTGATTGCCGGGTTGGCTCTTCTCGTTTTAATCAGCGGATGGTGGAGAAGATGGAAGGGATTGGCCGCGGTAGCGATGCTCTATGCCGTGGGAGGCGTCCTGGGCATTTACGATATTCACCGCTGGCTCCGAGACTTCGGTATGAACTTAGATCCGAGGGCACCGATTAAGATAGATCCTTTCGTTCCTCCGGTTTACGGGGAAAATCAGATCGCCAACTTTATCACGTACAGCTATTTTTCTATAGGCTCATTTCTGCTGGGAGCCTCATTCCTAATCATACTTTGGGTTCTGTGGAAGGAGTGGCAAACATGTTCAAGAAAAGCATCCTGACAGCGGGCTTGTTCTGTGCCTTGTTTACCGCTTCTCCCGTTCAGGCCAGCGCGGACCTGCAGCGGTTGGTAGACCAGACGGAGGAGGGTGGGGTGCTCACCTTACCCGCCACTGCTGTATATGAGGGAAACGTGGTGATCGATAAGCCCATGACTCTTCGCGGGGAAGACGGAACGGTTATTCGAGGGGATGGAAAAGGCAATGTCATCACGATTAAAGCGCCCGGTGTCCGGATCGAAAGACTTCATGTAACCGGAAGTAGCTTTAGTCGAAATTCAGAAGAGGAATATGCCGCTATCAAGGTCATGTCGGATGGAAACATCCTCAAAAATCTAACCATTACCAATTCCTACCACGGTATTTATCTGAGTGCAGCGCATTACAACCAAATCACTCAAACGACGATTATGGGCCAAGGAGCTCAAGAAATCGCGGGTCAAGGAAATGGGATTCATGTCTATTATTCGAACCACAATCAATTTAACCACAATACCATCTCCCATATGCGGGACGGCATGTTCTTCGATTATTCCAATGACAGTCAGGTCATAGCCAATCGCGTCAGCCATAACCGGTACGGCCTCCACTACATGTATTCGGATCGAAACGTCTTGGCGGAGAATGAATTTAGCTTCAACGTGGGAGGGGCGACGCTTATGCATTCCAAATCGATCCGCCTCGAGAAAAATCGATTCACGCTTCACCAAGGAACGCGTTCTTTTGGCGCGATGGTTCAAGCTTGCGATGACAGTGAGATCACAGATAACGTTTTTTTCTATAATCAGCGGGCTCTTTATATTGATCAGTCTCAGCGAAACCGCATTTCCGGCAATCAACTGATGAATAATCACGTCGGAATCGAGTTGTGGGCCAGTTCGGCTGGTCAGTTTTTCAGTGACAACCACTTTGAACGCAATACTGCACCCGTCCTCTTGATTGGCGGACAAAGCACCAACCATTGGAGCGAGAATGGAAAAGGAAATAGATGGGGAAATGACTATCCCATGATGGATCTAAACCAAGATGGGATTGGGGATTTGCCCGTTCAATATAGTTCAACCCTTTATAAGCTAATTGAAGAAAATGAGTTGGTTTACTTGTTCCTCAATAGTCCTGCGGTTAGAGTTTACGAGCTTCTTGGACGTTTCTCCCAAAATCATATGGTCATGATGGAGGATCCTCATCCCCTCATGCCGCTAAAACGGTCTTTGCCACTGAGGTGGATGGTCCTGGGCATTGCGACGATTATGGGCGTATGGCTAAGCCGGCGAAAGGAGGTCAAACGATGATTTATATTTGGAAAGAGCTGATGGAGCAATCCCGTGGAAAAGGATTATGGCTGTCTTTGACTATGCTAGGTACGGTTTCGTTGTTTCTCTTGCTTCAAGTTCAATCGTACCCGGCAGAACAGGGCTTTACCGTCTTCCTGATTTCCCTTTATGAAGTGAATGTGCTGCTCCTTCCTTTGCTTTGCCTGTTTATCGGCTCTTTTTCTTTCTGGCAGGAAAAGGAGCAACGAACGCACCTCATCCTCTTAGCCAAGCGAGAGTCTTATCGTGGCTTTCTCCTTAAGAAAAGCATGGCGATACAGGTCGTGATGATGGGCATGATCACCATATGGCTATTTACCCTGGCTCTCCCCATGAAATGGCTGTTTGCGTTTGAGGTTTATTCGTTTTTAGCCTTTTGGTGTTCGACGCTCGTGTTATCGATCATCTTCTCGCAAATGGGAGTATTCTGGGGGAGTGTGGCAGCCAACCGGATGCAAATCGTCGGGATGAACTTGTTCAGCTGGTTTTTCTTTCTCTTCTTGGTCGATTTGGTGACTCTGTTCTATCTTCCTGCGGTATCTTATGAAAACATCAAGGCATTTTCATTCGTTTATTTTCTAAGTCCGATCCACGCGCTTCAAATCTTTTTGGAAACCTCTATCGGGTTGTTTCCGATTAACCATATGTCGCGTCTCATGGAGCGGTTAATCTGGATGCCTCCCGTCGGCTTTATGCTAATCAATCTAGTTGCTTGGACCATGGTGCTGTTTGAGTGTTCCGTTCGCATAGGAAGAAGGGGGAGTCATTTATGATTGATATTCAGGGCTTAACCCAGTTTTATCGCAGCAAGCGTATCCTCCACGATGTATCGCTACAAATTGGTCAGCATGAAATTTGTGCCTTAGTCGGCCGGAACGGGGCGGGAAAGTCCACCTTAATTCATTCCATGCTTGGGATCTTACCGATCCGGACGGGAACGATTCACATAGCGGGCATTTCTTCTAACGAGGAAGGATGGAAGAAAAGAGTGGCCTATCTGCCGGAGAAATTCCAGCTCTACCCCCACTTGACGGGAGAGGAGAACCTGCGTTTTTTCGCTTCCCTTGAAGGCGAGGCCAGAGAGGAGAAGCTCGAGGAATGCTTGCGAATGGTCCAACTTTGGGATGCTCGAAAGGAAAGAATTAAGGGCTATTCCAAAGGGATGCTGCAGCGGCTGGGACTAGGAGTGATGCTGTACTATCCTGCAGATATCCTTATTCTCGATGAACCGACAAGTGGTCTTGATCCCATGGGGAGAACTGAGATTCTAAATATTTTAAAATCGCTACAAGACAAAACGATTCTCTTTTCCTCGCACCACATGGATGAAATTAAACAAATATGCACCCACGTGGCTTTTTTACATGAACAAAAAATCACCAAGTATAAGATGGACTCTTTCGATATGCAGTCCTTAGTCAGGGGGTAAAGATGAAAAAGCTAAAGGTTACCGTCGCTTCACTGCTTGTCTTGATTCTAGCTGGATGTAGCGGCGGAGCGGATTGGCAAGGCACCATCGAGCCGATAACATCTTATACCGATCAGGGCGTTCCTTTCAAGCTCCATATCCAAGAGGGAGGCAAAGGAATAACCGGGTTAGAGATTGAAGCGGAACTCGAGATGAAGCATATGGACCACGGATCTGTTCCTGTAAGTTTTGCCGATCAAGGAGACGGCATCTACGAAGGGATAGGGCAGGTACCGATGGGCGGGGATTGGATTGCTGTAGTATCAGCAACGGACGGAAAACGGAAAAAGGAGCTTATTTTACCTTTCACGATAAAGGAGTAGTGGATTAGATGAAGGAAATATTGATTGCAGTTATGATGTTGTCTATTGGGATTCTTATGGTTGGCTGCTCGCAGGAGTCCAGTCGTGGGCCTTCTTCCGTCGCTACGATTAACGGGGAGGGCATTACCGGAGAGGATCTCGCTTTTTACGAATTAATTAACCAGATTCAGCTTGAGATGAACCGAGAGGCGGATCGTGGGCGGTATACAGGTCAAGAATTGGAGGCGGCAATGAAGTTTTGGGATCAACGAATGGAGGAAACAAAAGAACGCAATTTGCTTCTTACTCAGATTATACGCCTCCGTGCTGTAGCTCTACTTGCCCAAGAAAAAGGATATACCCCCCAACCGGAAGAGGTTGAGGAAGGTCTGATGGAAGCGAAAAAGGCCTATCAAACTTCACCGGTTGCCATGAAGCTCATCCAGGGCTATGGAGAGGAAAAATTTTGGGAACAGCAGGAAGTTCAGCATGAGAGGATTGTACTAGTAAAGAAGGTTCAGCAAGACATCCTAGCTAACGTGAAGCGAGCCAATCCGGAAGCAGCCGGCAATGAACTCGTAATGCTCGCCGAGAAGAAGTATGAAGAATTGTTGGTTTCCCAGGTAGGAAGCTTAAATATCTTAATCGCCAAGAAGTAGATTAAAGGATTTATGTCTTGTCTAGCCGGACACAGGAGTGGCTTGCTCACATTAAATGACAAACAGAAAAGGCCTGCCGCTGGGCAGACCTTTCTTTTTATTGCATTCGCTTAGCTTGTGCTTTCGCTAGATCCTGTTGAATTTCTGCTTGAACTTTATGCGCTCTTGTCCCGGCAAATCCTGGTTGTAAGATATCCTGATAGGTGGGAGGAACGACTGGCGCTGTATCCCTCGCGATATCCTCTTTCACTTCTTGTACATTGGTCATCGAAAACTCAGCATTAAGTATGGCACCTGCACTAGGATCTTGATTTTCTCCATTTGGATAGGGATTGGGATTCATAAGGTTTGCTCCTTTTTGTCGAGATAAGGTTAGCTTTTCCTCATTCCTAAGTATTCTTGCAAGGTTTGCAGTTTTACCTGTCGGCAAAGAGAGTTCAATGTAAAATTTGTTCATTCTGAAGACGGCGCGGGTATTCTCCTTTAACTCCAGCTTTTGACTCTTCTAACAAGATCTGATTGAATCTTTATCGTCACCAAGGAAGAATTTGCGTGTTTACTTTACCTAGCAATCTTTTCTATTATAGTAGCAACTCTATTGACCCATAAAAAGTAATAGAGTTGCGAAAGTATAAGAGTACCAACTAGATTCAACATATGGAGGAGAGGAAAGCATGCTCAAAAAAGCGATGAAACGAACGATGATTGTAACTGCATCTGCTGCACTTCTAGCTATCGGCTTGTCTTCACCTAGCTATGCTGCAACCGAGAACACAACGAGAACGTATTATACTTTCACATGGAATGGCTATCAATTTAAAGTTCCTATTGTCTATCAAGTTCAGCCAACTCAACCGAAGCAAACAACACCGGTACCGACGCAAACCACGCAACCGACACAGGCGCCGGCACCTACACCTACACAGACGACTCAACCGACACAAACGACTCAACCGACATCGACTGTCGTGTCTGAAGTGCAACAAGTTGTCAATTTAGTTAATGCGGAAAGAGCAAAGGCCGGTCTGGCACCATTGAAGGTGAATACCTCCTTAGCCAACGTAGCGAAAGTAAAAGCTGAGGACATGCGAGACAACAAGTATTTTTCCCATACTTCACCAAAGTATGGATCACCATTTGATATGATGAAATCTTTTGGAATCAAGTACTCCACTGCCGGTGAAAACATCGCCGCAGGACAAAAAACTCCAGAAGAAGTGATGAAGGGCTGGATGAACAGTCCTGGTCACCGAGCGAATATCCTTAGCAGCAACTTTACCGAAATTGGCGTAGGCCTAGCTAAGGGTGGAAGCTACGGAACCTACTGGGTACAAATGTTCATGAAACCATAAGAGTGCCTGTCACTCCCCGAATATTGTCGAATGTAGAGCCTTTTCTTCCAGATTCAAGTCCTTCTTGGGTCTGGGGAGAAAGGCTCTTTATTATTGCCGACAAATTAAAATCCAACTTTTCAAATAAGGTTGAGATCAATGCAATAAAAATATATTGATTTTTTAGAATAGATGTTATATTTTAATATCAGTAACCAATATAGGAGGTAATAGTAATAAGTCAAATGGTATATACCATTTAGGTTTAACTCAATCAATCTAACTAATCTGGAGGTCGACTATGCTGAATTTTGACAGGGAAAGGTTTTTACGCATCCAGCAAGGAGCTGTCGCTTTGAAGGAACAGATTGATGAAGTCATTGATCAGCTAAGCACAAAAGGATTCGAGAATCTATTTTTTATAGGTTCTGGTGGTGCGGCCATTCTCATGCAGCCAGCTGCTCATTTTCTGAGGAAGCATACTGATCTGCCTGTGTTTACCGAGATGGCTTCGGAACTTATGCTCCTGGACCTAGCGCAGTGCAATGGTAAGTCCTTAGTTGTGTTGCCTTCACTATCTGGGACCACAACAGAAACTATTGCAGCTGCCGAGTATTGTAAGGCAAAAGGGGCGGTGACGATATCGCTCGTAGGACATGCCGGAACCCCTTTAGCTGAAGCGACAGACTATACATTTATTAACTTTGCGGAAGATGATACGTCTTGTGAATCTTTTTATCTGCAAACGTATTTGCTGGCTGCACGGATCCTGTATAACCGCGGGCAATTCTCTGACTATGAAAGGTTTGTAAGTGAAATGACAGCACTTCCTCCACTGTTGATTGGGGTAAAGGAAGCCACCGAAGAGAAGGCTAGGGAGTTTGCCGCGAAGTATAAGGACGAAGCCTATCATATTTTAGTTGGATCTGGTAATTCATGGCCGGAAACCTACTACTATGGGATGTGTATCCTTGAAGAGATGCAGTGGATCAAAACAAGACCCGTCCATGCGTCTGACTTTTTCCACGGCACGTTAGAACTCGTCGAATCTGACACCAGTCTTTTGCTGCTCAAAGGGGAAGACTCAACACGCCCATTAATGGAGCGAGTACAAAAATTCGCTGAAGGTTATACTAAAGAGTTGACGATCTTCGATACAAAGGATTATGAACTTCCAGGGATATCGGATGACCTCCGTGGATATTTTTCACCCATCGTACTCGCAACCCTATTGGAACGAGTCAGCAGTCATCTGGAGAGGATAAGGAATCATCCCTTGACGACGAGAAGATATTATAGAAGAGTGAAGTATTAGCCCCTTGACAGAATCGTCAGACTATTATAAACTAAACTCAAATCGGTATATACCAATCAGGAGTTGTAGAGTATGAGTCGAATCCATCGTGAAGATGAGGATATCCCTTACTATAAGGTTCTAAAAGACAAGATTATAGAAGACATCGAGAGCGGAAAGCTAAACCATGGGGATAAGCTGCCATCTGAGAGGGAACTGGCTGAACAGTTCGGGATTAGCCGAATGACGGCGAGGCATACTCTTTCCATCTTAGAAAGAGAAGGGTTAGTGGAGCGCAGAGTCGGCGCGGGCACCTTTATCACCAACAAACGAATTGAATTAGACACCATTACGTTTAACAGCTTTTCCAAGAATATGCTGGGCAGAGGCTACATTCCAAGCACTAAGAAGCTATCTATTCAAAGAATTCCGGCAAAAGCAGTCTTAGCAAAGAAGCTTAGAATTTCTGAAGGGGAAGAGCTTATAGCAATCAAACGTCTGAGGCTCGTGAACGATACCCCGGTTGCCATCGAGGAATCCTGTATCCCTTATAAGTATTGTGTAGGCATTGAGGACTTGATCCAAGAGGATGCATCACTATACCAATTGCTAGAGGAGAAGTTTGGCATTGTGCTCGTCCGAGCACAGGAATATATGCAAGTCACCTTTTGCGACGAATCAGAAAGTAAACTGTTGCGAATTAAAACGGAAAGTCCATGCATTTTACTAGAGGCCGTGGCCTTTGACAAGGAGGAGCGAGAAATCGAGTTTTCCAGGTCTATCACGCGAAGTGATATCGTAAGATACTATTCGGAATTGCGCCTTAGATGATTTTTGTTTTTTTAGAGGAAATGGTATATACCATTAGTGCAAAGCCACTAGGTAACGGAATAATGCTGTAGCAATGAAAGAAAAAGAGGAGGGTTACATTTTGCTAAAACTAAACAAAAAATTAGCACTAGCCGCTACATTGATTTTTTCCTTACTCATCAACGGATGTTCCAGCACAACCTCGAATCCTCAGGATGCAGCAAAAGATGGACAGATCGAGTTAAAGTTTTTGCACAAGTGGCCTCAACCAGAATATGCTCCTTACTTTGATGAAGTAGTAAAGGACTTTGAGGAGAAAAATCCCCATATTAAGATCAAGATGGAAGCGGTTGCAGATGAGCCAATGAAGGATAAGCTCCGCGTGGTGATGGGGGGAGGAGCCGTGCCTGACATCACCTTCTCTTGGTCGGGTGAGTTTGCTCGAAAATTTGTCCGTTCGGGAGCAGCCCTGGATCTGACACCGCATCTGAACGCGGATCCGGAATGGAAGAACAGCTTTATCCCTGCCTCCTTACAGCCATTTACTTCGGACGGTAAGAACTATGGGATCCCTCTTCGTTTCAATGGCAAGTTCTTTGTCTATAACAAAGAAATCTTTGATAAGCATGGATTACAAAAGCCGCAAACTTGGGACCAATTCTTGCAGGTTCTTGACCAATTAAAGCAAGCGGGTGAGACCCCTCTTATTCTAGGAAACGCCAGTCCTTGGGCTGCCATTCATTACCTAACGGGCCTAAATCAAAAAATGATCGACACGAATGTAAGAATGAAAGATTATAATCCGAGTTCCGGTGAATTTACGGATCCCGGTTATATTAAAGCGATGGAATATTTAAAAAACTTAGAGGTTAAAGGGTACTTCAACAGCAATGTGAATTCCAATTCGCATGACATGGCCTCCCAATTATTCTATACAGGAAAAGCGGCGATCGTTTACCTGGAGTTAGAGGAGTTTCCTTTAGTAGAGGGTAGTCTCAATGCAGAGTGGGATTTCTTCCCAATGCCGGATATTACGGAAGGAAAAGGGAATCCGAAATATATTACAGGGGCTCCAGATGGGTTTATTGTCTCTTCCAAAACAAAGTATCCAGAAGAAGCTCTGGCATTCTTGAAGTTCTTGACCAGCAAGGAAAATGCAGAAAAAATGGTGAAGCAAATTGGCTGGCCTAGCCCGATTGATGGGGCTACGAATCCGGACACTGCACTAAAGCATGTGGTCGAAGGCGTACAAGTTATGAAGACGGCAGAGGGAATGGCTGAGTGGTTAGATACCGATGTTCATGCCAAAGTGGCGGATGTCTATTTGACCAATATTCAGTTGCTTCTAGACGGGTCAAAAACCCCTGAACAAATCATGAAAGAAGTTCAAGCCGTAGCACATGAAGTAGCGAAGGAAGTTAAATGATTCTAAAGGGTTGGTCGCCTAAGTAGGCGGCCGGCCCCCTCCAAGGAGGGAGAAGGAAGTTGAACTCATATCAATCTGCTCGAGCCGCACTCCCTTACATTGTACCCGCACTCCTTCTTGTCCTGATTTTCGTGTTTCTTCCGGTTTGCTTCAACCTTTATTACAGCATGTTCAGGTGGAACGCTTTTGAGATCAACCGGGTGTATGTAGGGTTAGAGTATTATGTGAGATTGTTTTCCGATCCAGTTTTTTATATCGCCTTAAAAAATAATGTCATCTACGCTGTGATCTCCATTCTATTTCAAGTCGGAGGTGGTCTCGTATTAGCTGCTGTACTGGAGGATAAGGTCATCCGAAGATGGCAAACGTTGTTTCGCACCATCTTTTTTATCCCCTCTGTAATATCCATTGCCGTAGTCGGGTTGATGTGGCAATTACTGTACAATCCTGACATCGGTTTAATTAACGGAGCCCTGCGGGCAATCGGTCAGAATGAATGGGCGCACGCCTGGCTGGCGGATAGCAAAACGGCCATCTATGCTGTCGTAGCGGTATCTCAATGGCAATTTACTGGGTATATGACCATGCTATTCTTAATTGCCATGCATAAAATCCCTGGAGAATTATATGAAGCATCCATGATTGATGGAGCCAATCGCATTCAAACCTTTTTTCATATTACGATACCACAGATCAAAGAAATGATTTTGGTAGGAACGATGATAACAGTCATTGGCGCCTTTCGAGTATTTGATGAAGTCTACGTCATGACCTTCGGAGGACCCGGGCGTTCCACCGAGGTCATGGGTACAATGCTTTATCGGGCTGCCTTCCGTAATGATGAGATGGGGTACGCTTCCGCCATTGCGACCATTATCTTTGTGGTCACTCTATCCCTATCTTTACTGCAAATGAAGCTGGCGAAATCTGGACAGGAGGACTAGGGCTTCATGACGTTGAGAAATCGATTGTTTCAATCCGTGGTATTGATTTGGTTTTTGTTATACTCTATCGCCGTTGTTTATCCTTTGATTTGGCTGATCATGAATGGCTTAAAATCGAATCGGGAGTTTTTCCTCGATACCTGGTCTTTACCTAAAGAATTGTTGTGGAGCAATTATGTCCTTGCTTGGAATGCGGGGGTAGGAAGGTTTTTTTTCAACAGCGTGTTCGTTACTGTTGTTTCGGTATTGCTTGTTTTGGTGCTCGGTTCCATGGCTGCATACGGCCTGAGTCGTTTTCGCTTTAAGGGTGCTAATGTTCTCCTGATTATAATTCTTAGTGGCCTGATGTTGGCTCCGCAAGTGAGTTTGATTTCCTTGTATAAAATGCTGCAGACCATTGGGCTTTACAATACGTATTGGGCATTAATTATTCCTTACGTAGCCTTTCAGTTGCCTTTTGCTATCTTCCTCATGAGATCTTATTTTCTCTCAATCCCTAGAGAACTAGAGGAATCCGCGGTCATGGATGGCTGTAATACCTTCAAGGTTTACTGGCATATTATTCTTCCGATTGGCAAGCCCATCTTGGCTTCCGCCGCGCTGCTAACCGGGATGAACGTATGGAATGAGTTTATGTTTGCTTTGGTATTCGTCGAGGACACGGCCTTACGGACCATTCCCGTAGGATTAATGAATCTAAGAGCACAGCTCAATACCAATTTTGGCGTCCAGCTGGCGGGCTTAGCGATTTCAGCTTTTCCTATGATTATGGCATTTATGTTGTTCCAGAAACAATTTGTGCGAGGATTATCTGCTGGGAGTGTAAAGGGGTAGGCGGTGAGCCTTCCTCATCTTGAATAATTGGTATATACCAAATGATGCAGGGGATGAGCGCATGGCCATAAGAGGAAGTCCGTCATCTTAAGTCGTGGCATGATAGTTTCTGTGATGGGAGGAGTAAGAATGAACAGAATCTTAAGGTCTCAGCTTACAGGCATGAATTTTCATTATCTGCATTACCCTTTACCTTATTTTTTGGACGCCATGGCTCTTTACGGGTTTGAGAAGATCGAGCTGTGGGGGGCAGCGCCTCATCTTTATGTGGAAGATGCCTCGTTGTCGGAGATTCATCAGGTCAAGCAGGAAATCGTTCAGCGCGGATTAGAGGTCGTCTGTTTTACGCCGGAGCAATGCATGTATCCGATTAATCTCGCGGCAAAAGAAAAGGAGATACGGGATCGAAGTCTTCGCTATTTTAAAAAGTCGATGGACATCAGTGTCGAACTTGAGTGCCCCATGGTCTTGGTTACCGCAGGCTGGGGCTATCGAAATGAACCGATGCAGGAAGCGTGGGATCGGGCGAAGGAGTCCTTGCATAATCTCTGCGACTATGCTGAGCAGCGGGGGTTGACTCTGGCCCTCGAGCCGTTATCGAGGGTGGAGTCCAATTTGATCACCGACCTTCCTACCTTGACAACTATGTTGGATGCAATCTCTTCTCCTGCGTTAAAAGGAATGGTCGATACGGTTCCGATGGCCATGCTCGGAGAGGAACTAAGGAGTTATTTCGATAGGCTAGGCGACGACCTGATTCATATCCACTTTATAGACGGGAATCCTGGCGGTCATTTAGCCTGGGGGGATGGCTGTCTTCCCTTAGAGTCGCTGATGGAAACCTTATGCGAAGTGAATTACACAGGGGCCCTGTCGTTGGAATTTACATCAGCCCAGTATCTCGAGAATCCGAATCTAGCAGTGGAAAAGAGCTTGAAACGGCTGGAGCCCTATCTGAGAACTTAAGAAGGAGTCCCTATTAAGATGTCTGAGCTAAAAGCAGTGATATTCGATTTTGACGGATTAATTATCGATACCGAGACCGTTTGGTTTGAGTGTTATAAGGAGGTTCTAGCTCGGTATCAGGTGAACTTTACGATTGAAATGTTTGCTCCCTTTATCGGTACCGAAGGCAATGT
Organism: Ammoniphilus sp. YIM 78166; assembly: GCF_004522215.1. GTDB lineage: Bacteria > Bacillota > Bacilli > Aneurinibacillales > RAOX-1 > YIM-78166. Next base: position 979,893 of record NZ_SDLR01000001.1, read on the forward strand.
TTTTCATGAATCCCTTGCCCAACAAGTTGGGGAACAAGTAAAGATCGATGTCGTAAGGAGGCTTGTGGGGGACCTTCACCGGGAGAAGATGAAACAAGTCAGCCCTCGTGGAGGCGTCCGAAATTATTTGGAAGAAGCGAAGGAAATGGGACTAAAGATCGGTCTGGCCTCAAGTTCCGACCGTGAGTGGGTTGAAGGATTCCTCCGAAGACTTGAACTCCTTCCTTATTTTAGCGTGATGAAAACCGAGGAGGACGTGCAACACGTCAAGCCAGATCCGGAGCTTTACCTTCAAGCGATTGAAGCTCTTGGCTTACGTGCAGACCAAGCGTTTGCGTTTGAGGACTCGGTCAATGGGTTGAAGGCGGCTAAGGCGGCCGGGTTAATTTGCGTAATTGTTCCGAATCCGTCAACCGAGGGGCTAGTTTTTGAAGATTATGATTTGAGAATTCGTTCCATGGCAGATCAGTCGCTAGCTGAATTACTTAAAAAACTTCAATATGAATAATGGAGGGGTTTACTTTGTTAAAATTTGATACTGAAATGTTCTATAAGCATGTGGGAGATGAAGCGTTAGCTCTTCGAGGACAAATTGAAGCGATCGTAGATGAGGTGACGGCAAAAGGTTATAAAAATATTTTCCTGATTGGATCAGGCGGTACAATTGCCATGATGTATCCTTTTGAATATATCCTCAAATCTCAATCAACAATCGAAGTTCATGCCGAAATTGCCGCGGAACTTCTAGTAATGAACCATAGGAAGCTCAGCAAGGATTCCGTATGCATCTTTGCTTCTGTGACTGGGACGACAAAGGAAACTGTAGCTGCCGCCCAATATTGTAAGGACCAGGGGGCAACGACGATCGGTCTCGTTGCTATGCCAAATACGCCATTGGCCAACACGGTAGATTATTGCATTTCAACAGGGAGAGAAAAATACGCGTTTGATGTTTTCTTCATCCATCTCTATATGCTGACCTTCCGATTCATGCACAACCATGGTGAGTTCCCGGAATATGAACAGTTTGCCAAAGAAGTCGTCCGCCTTCCGGAAGGGATGGTGGCAGCCATGGAATCCTTCGATCAAAAAGCCGAGGCCTTTGCCATCAAGCATAAGGATACCGCCTACCACATGCTGACTGGAGCGGGAATTCTCTGGGGGAATACGTATTCCTACGGCATGTGCATCCTCGAAGAGATGCAATGGATCCGCTCCAAGACGATCCATGCCGCAGAGTTTTTCCATGGTACGCTAGAATTATTAGAAAAGGATACGAGCTTGATCCTGTTCAAAGGGGAAGACGAAACGCGGCCACTCGTGGACCGAGTAGAACGCTTTGCAGAAAATATCACTGATGAATTGTTTATTATTGATACCAAAGATTTTTCTCTTGACGGAATCAGCGAACCCTTCCGAAAGTTTTTTGCAGTCAGTGTGAACTGGGCGGTTCTGGGTCGTATCAGTGTGTTCCTTGAGCGGGAGCGTAATCATCCCCTCGAGACACGTAGATATTACCGCAAGATGGAGTATTAGGAGAAAAGGGAGGAAGCGGCATGAAGGTCGTCGGGTTCGGAGATAATGTGGCTGACGTTTATATCCATACGAGAACAAGATATCCTGGCGGAAATTCCGTTAACTTTGCCGTCTATGCCAAGCAACTGGGGATACCTTCAGCCTATATGGGTGTTTTCGGTACAGATGAGATTGCGGACTTCATTCAAAGGGAACTAAGAGAGATCGGTATCGATCTCTCCCACTGCGAACGGCGGGAAGGAGAAAACGGGATCGCTAAAGTAAATCTCGTGGATGGCGATCGCGTATTTGTTGGAGGAAATGGCGGGGGAATCTCCGTTCAGTGTCCGCTTCGCCTCACCCAGGATGGGCTAAGGTATCTAAGCGAATTTGATCTTATTCACTCCGGTTGTTATGCAAATATGGAATCCGAACTTGCAAGACTAAGAGAACTTAACGGGTTGGTAGCTTTCGACTTTTCTGAAGAAGCGTCCCATCGTGAAGAGGCTTACTTGCAGCGAGTGTGTCCTTATATTGATTTTGCCTTGTTCTCGGGAAGCCAATTGCCGGATGAAGAAATCCAACAGCTCGTAGAGCGAGTTCGGGCGTATGGGGTGGTACACGTCCTAGTTACCAGAGGGGTAAAAGGTCCTTTGTTCTTCAGCAGTGGGAACGAGGTCTTTGAGGGGCGAGTCGAGTTGATTGATGCGGTGGATACCATGGGGGCAGGGGATTCTTTTCTAACAGCCTTTCTTATCCATCTCGTGCAAAACGGCTGGTCTAAGACCTCCGGCCCTTCATCTCAAGCCATTGAAGAAGGATTGAGAAAAGCCGCTACCTTCTCCGCCCAAACCTGCCTAATCGATGGTGCTTTTGGCCACGGGCAGAAGTATTAGGGTGCCTGTCACTCCCCGGTTTTTGTCGATGATGAGCTGAACCTGAGTGTTTTTCATTCAAAAGGCAAAAGGGAAGCGAATTGGTATCCTAGCCTGCCAGGGGAATGAATTTCATACTGGTGCGGAGGGACTCGCTTAAATTGCACATGCAATTTAAGTAACAAACCTAGTCCTCTATTAATCTAGCTACATATATTATTACTAGATTAATAGAAAGGAGGGAAGACCATGAATAAATTCTGGTCATACGTAGGTGGGTTAGCTGCAGGGCTAGTGATTTCCGCAACTACCTTCACAGGCACCTTCTTATCCGATTTCGGACCATTTTTTGACGTCGTTTCTCTACTTGTTGTGCTAGTTTTTGCTGGTGGACTTGTCTGGGAAGGCGTAAAGTCTATGTTTAGAGATTAAAAAATCTGAACTCCTGAGTAATCAGGAGTTCTTTTATCTGATTCAAGTAAATTCACTCAAGACATAAGCCATCTTTAGATGGCTGCTTTATAAAATTATTCCATTAAATACATATGTATTGAGGGGGGGGGGAAGGAAGATACATGAATTTCCCTTCACCAAAGAGGCGCAACAGGATAACTCTAAAGCCGCAAGAGAATGGTTGGTCTTTCCACTCCGATGGCTTATCCACTCTGGGATTACTAGGTTCTGCTAGTAATTGCAACTTGCAACTTGTCAGCCCCATCCCTTCATTTTTAAAGAGACCAGCCCCTTTCTTAGAATTTATGCTATATTAATCTTTGGAGGTGGAGAAAAAAATGAAGATGAAAAAGAGTCTACTAAGCATTCTACTCGTGGCTTTAATGATGTTCAGTTCGGTTGCTTCTGCTGACGTTGCCGTTGGGGACCGGGTGATTACGCTTGGAGCGGACCTGAACGCGAGTCAAAAAACTCAGATCTTGAACGGATTTGGGCAGAAGAGCGAGGACTTGATGGTAACGATTACTCACCAAGACGAGGTGAAGTACCTGACCGGGCTTGTTCCTCCATCGGTCATTGGAACGCGTGCTATTTCGTCGGTCCTCATCACCTTTGGAGATCAAGGGGACGGGTTAACCGTAGAAACGAATAATATTAATTGGGTAAGCCAGGATATGTATCGTAACAGTCTTCTTACAGCAGGGATTAAAGATGCTCATGTTGTAGTTACCGCTCCGTTCGCTGTGTCCGGAACCGCCGCACTTGTGGGGATCACCAAGGCTTTTGAAACGGCAACGGGCGAGAGTCTTCCTGAACAAAATAAAAAAGTGGCCAATGAAGAGATGGTCAAAACCGCCACCTTAGCAGATCAAATCGGGGACAAAGAAAAAGCAGCTCAGTTCATCTCGGCCCTAAAAGAAGAAATTCAAAAGAAAAACCCAGTGAGCGATGCCGATTATACTACGATCATTCAAACTGTCGCCGAACAAATGGGAATCACGCTAAACGATGAGCAGATGACATCTCTTATGGATCTTTTAAAAAAGATCAAAGAGCTCAACATTGACTGGCAGGGTGTAGCTAATCAAATCAGCGATATTGCGCAAAAAGCGAATGCCTGGTTTGAGAACAATCCCGAAAAAGTAGAAGCAGGAAAAAACTTTTTGGCATCCATTTGGAACGCGTTAATTCAACTTTTGTCCACATTCTTCTCTTAAAATGAGGGCCTATTCTCAACGATTTGCAGTTGAGGGTAGGCTTTTTTCACTTTTTATCCGTAACTTTAGGAAACGGTACCTCGTCAAATATGGAGGAGGGATATTATGAAGAACGAAAGCATCTTATTGCCACTTTCCCTTTGTTCTTGGGGGGTGTATAGTCTTTTCTACTTTGATGATAACCAAAGGAATGCAAACGAGCGCACCGGCAGTAACAACGAAAGCACTGATGTCTGCAGAAGAAGCAGCACACTATATGGGGATTCCGTTAGAGGATTTCCAGATGCTCATCGAGGCTCAAATCAAGCAAAAAGCGAATCTTCCGTCATATGATACCTATCGGTTCATACCCTATATCGACATCGGAAGCAACAGGCTTTTTAACCAAGAGGAGATCAATAAGTGGATTGAGTATAATATGATTAATAAGTAATTTTTAACTGAATGGGATTAGGCGCTCTCCGCCTAACCCTTGTCCCACCTAGTCTAATTTCCTAATCGGAAGAGAGACATACTCATGATCCTCATGTCTAACGAGTCTAATTTCTAATACGCCATCCTTCAATATCGCCTTGCCGCCCCTACGATGAACCATCCCCGGTAGTGTCACCTCAAAGGGCAACCCGCTAGGTAATCCAGAGACTACAATTTTATAGGAATTCTTATCGACTTGTAGGAGGTCCATGTTGGTTTCTTCCGATAATTTAATCTGAACAATGATAAAACCGTGGATTTCGATAATTTTGACCTCTGGCTCAAGTGGATTTTTCTCGTGTGGTTGAGGATTCGATGGATCTTTCCAATCGATAGCGTCCTCTCTCATACACTCCGAGATGATGTTTTGTACATATTGATCTACCCCTGAAGCCCATTTTTTTTCCCTAAGATGAGCTAGTTGCCTAAAAGCTTCTGTTTTTCTCCAATCCATTCTTCATCATCCTTACGCTAATCTTGCTTGCTTTATCCTATGATATGGACCTATACAATGTTCTACAAACTAAGGAGACTCACCCGGTAGGTAAGTCTCCTTAAACACCTTCTCTTTCACTTGTGCATAAAGTGAAGTGAAGTGTACGCATAGTTATTTGCCTAACTCGAATAAAAGGGTGGGGAATAGGTGGCTGTTATCGTTAATGTATTTGCAATTAATGTGGTTGTAGTGAATAATAACTCAGGCGTTTTTATAGGAGCCAATAACCAAGCTGGATGGGACTCTCATGCGAAATTTAACATGGGTACGGGAACTGTCTTCGGATCCAATGCAATCGGTCATAATCTAACCACATTAAATGACACGGATTTTATTGATGCCCCTATGGTCAACGCAGATTTTAAGCCGGGGTATCAGACGCAAGTCTTATAATAAGGGGGTATATCATGGCCATCGCGGTTAATTTTGGTGCGTTAAACGTGGGTTCGCTTAGCAACAATACGGGAATCTTTATCGGTTCAAACAACCAGGTCGGATGGGACTCCCAGACCAAATTTAGTCAAGCAAATGGACAGTTTAATGGGGCAAACGGTTCCGTAAATAATTTTAATATACTTCTTGATTCCGATATTATTGATGCTCCAGCTAATATTCAAAATGTGAAGCCCGGATTCCAGAATCAGCAGGTCTAGGATGTGTTAGATGTGACAAAGTCAAATGTCCAAGTCTCCTTTTCCCATTTTCAAATTAATAGTGTGCAAGATGGATCAGGGGTATTTACCGGGACGAATTATGCAGATGGGTGGAGTAGCTTTTCTAAGGTAAATAATGGTTTTGGATCAGTAAGTAAGTCTAAAACCTGGAATAATTATTGTTTTGTTTACGATAACGATCAAATAGATTGCCCGATTGATGATCGTGATGTTTTTATCACCACGGATAGGGCGAGTGAAGTTCAACACCAATTTGATCTTCAGTCCATCAATGTGAATGCACTAAACAGTAATTCTGCTATAGCTGTAGGGGAGAACAACCAGACGGGTTGGAGTGGCCATAGTAAAAGAAATCATGGGACCGGGAGTTTTACGGGTCAGAATGTAGCCACCCACATTCGCAATTGGTTGGAGGATAATGATTATATTGATGCTCCCATTCACGACCAGGATTATAAGCCGAGCATCATGAATCAAAAGCTATAGGAGTCTTAAGGACTTTCACCATCAGGCGCAGGAGTGATGTCCGCGTCTTTTTTCTCTTTTTCCATCATTTCCTGCATGATTTCACCCAACCATTCCGGGATATCGTCCTTCATCGAGCCGTTGAACATATCCAGGAAATCGCCGTCATCTAATAGTGTACGAGTATCCAACATTTCGTTATGGTCGCCGCTGATATTACCGAAACCCTGGTTATGCTTTTTCTCACTGCTAAATCCCGCATTCGTGTTATTCCCAAAGTTAATGCATGAAGAACCTTCTACGGAGCCGATGCGAATTTGACCAATATAAAATGTTGGAGAGAATGACGAAGTCATAGCATTCCTCCTTCTAACGACGTTCCGGATGTGCTTGATAGACATCCACAGTGTCCTTATCCGAAACGACACTGTGATTTTGTTCAACTGAATTATCCTGACCCTCTAAAGAGCCGAACCCGTCATTGCGCTTGGAATAGCTCCGCCAATTGATGTGCTTGTTCTGACCGGAAAAGACTCCTGAGGATCCGGATAAACGTTCAATCGACAACCCCTTGAAAAATATCTTTACCGACATTTGCCAGCACCTCCTATCGTATTCTTACCATATGCGTGGTTTGATTTTTTCATGAAAAAAGCGTGTTTAGAAGCTATGTAAACAGACGTCCCACATCCCAAGAAAGAACCTTATCGCGTTTCCCATAGTGGGGAGGTCTTTATGGAGAACTTATCATTTTGATTGGAAGGACAGCTGCAGAGCTGTCCTTCATTTATGAATTTTCCTCTTCATTCCCTTCCGGAGAAGGACATCCAAGCAAAAACTCATCTCCAATCGCGATTTCACCAGTGTTAATCTTTTGATTGGCTTGGAAGCCCTTAAGAATGGAAGGACCTAAATTAACAGAACCACCGTCAGTCACATTTTCTATTCTAAAGTTAAAGATGGTTGTGCGGGGACCGGAGTAGATCACGCTACTACCTCCTTCTTTTTACGTCTATTTCTTACGATATGTAGGGAAGAGGAGCCAAGTATGGTCCATTGTCCCTTGCGTGATTATACCTCTCAGCCTATTTTAGGGATGGGTGAAGACTAGTTGCCACTAAACCTGCCTAAGGTTTAACAAGAACGAACTCGCAGGTATACCCTCCATACTCCTGAAGATAGGCTAAAAACGCCGCTATCTGTTTGATTTCCTCTAGGAGCTACCGGAGTATTGCTTGTTAGTTAATACTGTCTATCACTCTGCCTTCAGCTTAAACTGTTTAAAAAATCGGACCATCTCAGCTGATGCTTTCGGACCTTTGGGATCGGTGTAGGAACCACTTGTGTTCCCGCCGGACCAACTATGAGGCAAGTCAGATACGATCCATTTTTCCATGATTAACTTTTTACGGGAATCAACATACTTGGATTGTGTATAAGAATAACCATCAGCAATTTGGCCCTGCGTAATTTCAAAAACATCATCACGAATACTTTGATTTCGCAACCCGTCGTCAGCATAGTCATTGGTTACACTCCATTGCGTAAGGACTTGATGACCATTCGTTATATTGACTGTCTTATCTGAATCTCCATGGAATACGATAACGGGTACAGGGCGATGATGTTCCTGCATCGCTTCAAAAGCTAATTTTCCCTGTCCGATTGGGTCTGGACCGCCCAGAAACATGGCACCAACTGCACTAGGAAGATCTGTCCCCGCTTGATATTCAAGTCCGGAATGAACCCCAATGGCCGCATAGAGATCTGGATAAGTGGCACCAAGGATAACGGACATCGCTCCGCCTGCGGACAGCCCTGCTACATAAACCTGCTTTGCATTAATCCTATATTTCTTAATCACATCGCTCGTCATGTCGGCAAGAATGGAAGGTTCTCCTTTTGCGCGCTGTTGATGTTCTGGTTCAAACCAATTCCAACACCTGCCCCCGTTGGCTTCCGTTGACTGCTCCGGATAAAGAACATAAAAGCCATGTTCCTCTGCGAATGCATTCATTTCTGTTCCTAACGAGAAATCTTGAGCATTCTGCGTACAACCATGGAGCATCACAAGTAAAGGGAGTTTCTTCTGGTTTGTTTGAGTCGGGATAAATAGTTCATAGGATCTTGTACCGGCTTCATTGGTAAAAGAATCCCGAAGCATCCCTTCTTCGGCACCGGAAAAGTGGAGTGGGAAAAACGTAAACAACATGGCAAAAGTTAGTACGAGACGCAGCATCATACAGGATTAAACCTCCTTTATTAGTGGATGTTTGTATTATGACATGCCCTAGTTACATTCAAGTTCACCTTCAACAAAAACAATTGTAAATTGCAAATAATAGTATTCTAAAAAAGAAATTGATGCACTTTTGGTAGGAGCAGTCTTTCTCAAGCATGGTTGGCGAATCACTCGGGATCTCGGAGCCATTTCAGGTTCAGGTTCAGGTTTAGGTTCTACCTTGGTATAAAAAGTTCAATGATTGTAAATTTGCTAAGGGGGTGGAAAGAGTTAAATGTAATTCATAGTTGACGCATTAGATATATAGGAATAAAATTGAAAGTATACTAAGTTGGTATGAATTAACGGGATAATTCCTCGACAAAATTCGGGGAGTGACAGGCACCTTAGAGTGAGAGGAGGGGGAACGATGAATTTTGAAATTGCGTTTGTGTTGCTGGTTGTTGCTGGTATGTTCATTGGTTTAATTAAAGAAGTGGCAAGTCCCGCCTTCATCGTCTTGTCTGCTCTGGCTGTCCTACTATTGGGTGGGATTCTATCCCCGGCTGATGCTTTAAGAGGATTTGCTAATGAAGGAATGTTAACCGTCGCCTTGCTGTTTATCGTAGCTGGCGCAGTGAAGCAGAGCGGGGTATTAAGTCAACTCCTGACAAAAGCAATGGGTTCCGGTAAGAACCCTAAAAAATCTCTTGCTCAAATGATGCTTCCGACGGCAGGCTTATCTGCTTTCTTAAATAATACACCGATGATTGTGATGTTCACGCCTGAGGTTCGTAAATGGTGTAAAGACCGAAACCTCCCACCGTCTAAATTTTTAATCCCGCTATCCTACGCTACCATTTTTGGAGGAACTTTGACCCTGATCGGAACATCCACTAACCTGGTCATCCACGGGTATATGCTAGAGCAAGGATTTACTGGATTCTCGATGTTCCAGCTGGCGATCGTTAGTCTTCCTGCCGGACTTATTGGAATTGTGTTTATGCTGACCATTGGTTACAAGCTTCTTCCTTCACGGAAGACATCGGAGGAAACCTTTGTAGAAAGCTCTCGGGAATACTTGTCGGAGGCTTATGTGGAAGTTGACTCCCCCCTTATCGGCAAGACCATCGAGGAAGCGGGGCTAAGAAATCTTCAATCGCTTTACCTTATTGAGATCATCCGGAACGGCGAAAGAATTGCCCCTGTTCCATCCTATAATAAGCTAAAAGAGAATGACCGGCTGATTTTTACAGGCATGCTTTCGACCATCGTGGAGCTACATAACATTCCAGGATTAAGAGTGGAGACAGGGATTAACTTAAAATTAGAGGATCTACAGAACGGAAGTGCCTCTTTGGCGGAAGCAGTCGTTTCCCATCAGTCCATCCTCGTTAATAAAACCGTCAAAGAAACTCAATTTCGCAAAATTTACGACGCAGGAATTGTCGCCGTACACCGTAATGACGAGCGGATTAACCACAAGGTGGGGGACATCCGTTTAAAAACGGGAGATACCTTGCTTCTCCTAGGTGATAAAGATTTTATAAATCGACTCTCCGGTTCGAAGGATTTTTACCTGATCTCGTCCATCGAAGAACCTGAATTCGGGGATTCCAAAAAATCTATCCTTGGCATCATCACCTTATTGGGGATGATCCTGTTAGCCACCTTTAATATTCTACCGATGTTTAAGGCAGCCGTCTTAGCCGTCATGATCTTGTTCCTTACAAAAACCGTAAACTTTGAAGGAGCGCGAAAATATATACAGTTTGATGTCTTGCTCGTGATTGCGGGTTCCATCGGAATTGGCTTAGCCTTAGAAAAAACAGGAGCAGCAGCACTTATCGCCGAGCATTTTGTTCGATTTACACAAAGCACCGGTGCGCTGGGGGCATTAACTGCAGTCTATTTCTTAACGACAATATTTACCGAAATTATCACCAACAACGCCGCAGCGGTGTTAATGGTACCGATTGCCTTGTCGATTGCTAATCAATTATCGGTAGACCCGATGGCTTTCTTCGTCGCCATTGCCATCGCCGCTTCAGCCAGCTTCGCCACACCGATCGGGTATCAAACCAACCTCATTGTATATGGACCTGGAGGCTATCGTTTTTCAGATTATCTAAAGATCGGGATACCGCTTAATGTGTTATACCTCATCGTTACCGTTGTCATTGTATACTTTGTATGGTTAGTGTAGAAAAAGCGCGGATTCTCTAATGGAATCACGCGCTTTTTATGTTATGCATCTATTTATAATGTTGTTGCGTAACCTCGTTCATAAATTCCATCACAGAAGAAAGCAACTCCACACACTGAAATCCTATCAAAGGAAGTCCTACTAAGAAAAGAATAGCCTCACCAATCCACTTCGCTAACATCATATTAGATCATCTCCTTATATAATATAGCAGATTCTAGAAGTTAGAACTAATACAATGCCTTGCTGCAAGGTTGTAATAAGAGACGGTGCAATAGGATATAGAGCTTAGATGATGGATCGATGATTGGTCGAATAAACCAAGCCCAGTTAATCTTGTTGCTCACGATTCTGACGCCAAGTAGGTAGAATCGCATGATTCTGCTGCTTAATTTAAACTCTACGACCACCACGAAGGCGACTATTCCTAAGATCAGAGATAGTGTGAAAAACAAATCCTTCACATCAAACTGTAAGATCAGATCCCATTCCATCCTAGTCTGTAGCCTCCTTTCTTAACGGTGGGATAATTATACGGTTTCCATAGTGGAAACGTCAATAGAAAAAATGAACCATTCCGAATACTCTAGCATAGAATAGTCTACCTAAAAATAGGGAGCTGATGAAAGGATAGGTGACTGGATGCTCTATATGATGTGGGCCGTTTTTGGCTCGATGTGTCTAGATTTAGTTATCGGCTTTGGACGATCCTTCTGGGCAGGGACATTCTCCCAGATCCCGACCATGATTTTAGGTTATCTTAAAGACATTCTCTATTTTGTAGCACCGCTTACCGTCATCATGACCATGATGACCATTGATCCTACAGGATGGGTCCTTTTAATCCTTTACTATCTTGGTAGTTTAGCAGTTATTTGGAATTATTTAGTTGCAATTAAAAATAAATTTTAATCCTCATCTCCCATATCGGGAGATTTTTTCTTTCCAAAGGAAAACCACTCCATCTGGAAGAGGGAGTGGGGAAACTTTGCGTGTTATGGGTTGGCCAGGGCCGAACCTAGGAAGTCAGGGGGCTCTGGTCGAGTATGACCATAAAGCTTTACATAGATTTGTTCAATTTCTTCACCCGTGAGATCGCCTCGCAGGAGTAGCTCTCCAGCAATCGCATGAACGAACTCTGAATGCTCCTTTACAAGCTTTTTCACTTGATTCATTTGGCCTTGCAACAATTCATTGATTTTGGGGCGTAGAGCCTTTAGTCCGTCTATTCGTGAACCTAATGCAAGCCAGCTAAACAGCTCATCTCCCATGCCGACAACGCCCAGGTAGGCACCAGCCAGCTCTGTCGCACGCTGCAGGTCGGAGGTCACACCGTTCAACTTCTTGCCAAGGAACTCCTCCTCAACCGCACGGGAGGCCAGACACACTTGGATTTCTGCCAAGATTTCGTTGTCCGATCGATTATACCGTTCACGAGTGGGTTTCGTTGCAGCAAGCCCTAAGGCTCCACCGCGGCGGATGATGGTGACCTTCCAAACCCTCTCATGTGGTTTAAGCAGATACTGCGCCACGGCATGCCCCGCTTCATGATAGGCAACATTGCGCTTTTCGTCTTCACTCATGGAGCGCAGCGGCTGTTTAAGCCCCCATTCGTACGTCTCCATGGCAACACGGAAATCCTCGTAGTCGGCAAGCTGAGCACCGCGCTGATGAGCAATGACAACGGACTCGTTTACAATGTGTTTGATTTGAGCGGGGCTGTATCCGATGGTGTCTAGCGCAGCGCGTTCAGGGGTTAAAGTAGCATCGTGCTTCACTTTTTTGAGGTAATAGTGGAAGACATCTAAGCGCCCGTCGTAGTCAGGGGTATCGACCCATAGCTTTCGGTCGAAGCGGCCGGGGCGTAGCAAGGCAGGATCAAGAACATCCGGGAGATTGGTGGCGGCAATGGTGAGGACGGCGGGGCGCTCTGCCTTCCTGCGTCGGAGTCCAAGTGAACGGAAGAGTTTAGCCAACTTGGAATTATCAATGTTTGGGGGATCCATCTGTAAAAGCAGCTCGTTGAGCAGACCTGCTCCGCCCATGCCGAGCATTCCACCGCCTCCGCCGCCTGATTGGCGCTTCATGCCGATCGCATCTACCTCGTCTATGAAAATGATGCAGGCGCCATACACACTGGCAAGTTTTCGCGCCTTCTTATAGAGACCCATCACCTTCAGATTGCCGACACCAAAAAACATGTTTTGAAAGCTGGGAGCGGAAGCATAGGCAAAGGGTACTTGAGCTTCGTTAGCGATAACTTGAGCCAAGTAGGATTTTCCTGTACCGGGTGGCCCACAGAGCAATAATCCCCGAATGGCTTCACCGCCCATTTCTTTAAATTCCTTCACCCCCTTGAGCAGCGTCACAATCCGCTTGGCATTCTCTACGATTTCCGGATTACCTCGATAATCATCCCAAGAGGAACCGGTCTCGCCTGGCAAAATCCAATACGTACGCCCTCGGGCCAAAAACCAGAAGAGCGCCACAAACTGAATAATCAAGAACATCGCTGCAAACAGAAGCTGGAAAGCAAAGCCGAGAACTCTAAAGGCGATGTTCCAGATGGCTGGACCTCCTGCCCTTAACAGCATAAAAATAATGAAGAAGACGGAGAACCGAACTAAAAATTTACGCCACTTGATCCACTGGTACCTATTCATGTGTCCTCACTACCCTTTTGTCAGAGTATTTGCAAAAATAGTGTATGTGGATTTTATCATTCGAATGACTAGTATATTAGGGGCTGCTTGTCTCCTTTCTCAAATCGTTTGGCGCTTTTGCATTTAATGTTGTTTGTTGGACACACTGAATCAAAAAGGAGGTTAGAATCGGATGCCTAATGCCTTTGAATTAATGAAAGACTTTTTTGAACCTTTTATGGATGGTGAAAAGAAGCCCCTGAACGTGGGTGAAGTCATGAATTTATGGTTTTATCTCAAGGGTTCTGAAGAAACGCTCCGGAGCGAGCAAGTAGCTTTTAACGTGGTAGAAGATAAGGAATTGCGGAAACACTTTGAGGATGCGATCAATAATGTACATAAACCTATTATAGAAGAAATCAAAGAGTTCCTGACCAAGGAATCCGTCCCGTTACCTGAGTCGACTCCCGATATTCCACTGGGGGATTTTAGATCTGTTCCTATAGGTGCAAAATTAAGTGACGAGGCCTTTTGCAACCTACTGGAGTATAATATCATCCTTGGAATCAATTACGCCGTTCGAGGACTTACGGAATCTGTTCGTGCAGATGTTGGCTTAATGTTTTCCAAATTTCAGATGAGAAAAGTAGCGTTCAGTATTTCATTAAAGGAGCTTTCGGTCAAACGAGGTTGGATAAAGATTCCCCCTTACTATAAAAGTTAAATCGCTCGCTGATTAAACCGATCAATACCTGGTCGGTTTTTTATTTTCGCCTCATCGTTCTGTTATGGAGGGGGGGTGCCAAGACATAAAACAGGAGAGTAATATATATCTATATAGAGATATTCTGTCTTAAATCCTACAAGGCGGTGGTGCAATATGGCGGATTCACATACAAGAGCCACGTTTCAAGCACTTGTCGATGCGATCCTGCCAGCAACGTCCAAAATTACGGTACCTGGCCGAAACGAACGGGTGACAGGGGCTAGTGATGTATGTCTTTATAAATTTGTTATCCAGGAATTAGACCATTCCCACAAAATGGATATCCCCTTCTCTGAAGCTACCGCACAATTGCTTGATGTCGCTGCAGCAGAGCTTCTCGTAAAAGGCTTAGCTAAACTTCCATTTCAAGGCACGCCATTTCCTGGAGGTGGGCCGTTTTCTGCCCTTCTACGGCATGACCGGTTAAGAGCTATTGACCTATTGGACCAACTAAATATCGAGCTTCATACCCTTCCCATTCCTTACAAGGACAATGCACCTCTTATCCTAACTATGATGAATTCGCTCAATCAAATCACTATGTTTGGTTACTACGCAGGGTGGCGCGACTATGGAATAGAGCCTTATTCGTTTCCGCAAAGCTGGATTCAAGTAGGATATCCCGGACCCGCGTTCGGGTACCGTGATTTTCGTGGATTTGTATTGAAATTTCCACACAAGGGGGAAAAAGCCTAATGGCAGACCCGGATGTGATTGTCATTGGAGCGGGTGGCGGTGGTGCTGTCATAGCTAAAGAACTAGGGGAGATGGGGTTAAAAGTACTAGTACTGGAAGCAGGCCCTTGGTATGGCAATAAACTATGGCCCCACCCAAACAAAGAGCCCGGTGCTAAAAGGAGTTCCGATCCCGAGACATTGGATGTAAATCTTTATAGGAGATCATTCGATAAGCAAGAACTGCACATGAATGACTTGATTTCAGGAAGAGTTCGATGGGGACCGGCGGACCGTGACCGACCACCTTGGTCCAGAACTCTCTTACAAAGAGGATTTGTCTGGCAAAATTCCGGTGTGGGTGGAAGTACACTGCACTATCTTGCCAATTCCCCTCGTGCCTTTCCGCAGGCGATAGATTCGAAGTGGCCGATCTCATATCGTGAACTGATTCCCTACTACGAAAAAGTAGAGGAAACCTTGCCGGTTAACTTTGCACCAACTACTTCGAAAGAAGAACTATTCTACTATGGTGCTCATAAAGCAGGCTGGCGATTGATTCCAACACTTGATGTGACAAGCCCGGGCTATCGGCCGCAGCCCAATGCAATATTGCTTCCGAATAAAAACCTTAACAATCCCAGCTATTCGCTAGAGCAATTATCTTGGATGGAAGGCTGCACACTTGCCGGCCATTGCATTAACGGATGTCCCCATGGCCCTTCGATGGAAAAGATCGCCAAGCGATCAACCAACGTCAGCTATATTCCACTTGCATTGAAAACAGGAAATGTCAGCATTAGGCCAAATGCATTTGCCATCAAAATCTTAACGGATGACCATGCTGCTGAGGGATGTCGTGCCATTGGGGTACAGATACGAGATACGTGGACAGGGGAGACAGAGGAGTTCAGGGCGGCTGCGGTGGTGATGTCGGCTGGTGCCGTGGAAAGCCCGCGACTTTGGTTAAACTCGGGACTGCCGCAAAATCCATGGGTTGGGAGTGGGCTCGTCAGCCATTATTTCGATTGGATAACAGGTATATTTGATGGAAAGAATGTCAATCCCTTTACCGGTCATACGTCAGGAGCAAGGTTGGATTTGCCTGGATTGGGATCCATGCAGGTAACGGGGGTTAGCCCAGGCTTATTTGCTTCAATGACCTACGGCTTAAGTGATTCAGGCTATAACTTCCTGCATCCGCTGAAGCCTGGAATGCCCTGGGATCTCCGTGGCCGTATCGCCGGAGCTGAGCTGAAAGAGTTGATGTTCAACTATCGAAGATCGTTGAGCATTGCGATCTTTTCCGATGACCAGGTGGACCGACGAAACGGTATTAGAGTAGACCCTACAACTCGAGATGAGCACGGTCCAATCCCAATAGTCAACTATATTCCAACTACACGGTCCAAGAGAAATCGCAACCATTTAGTTAAACTGGCAACCGAGATTTTGAGACGAGCGGGAGCCGCAAAAATTATTCGATCGGATTGGCCTACGGCCCTCATGATACATATGGAAAGCACGATGCGAATGGGATATGTGGCAAATGCAAACGGCGAAGCCTATCAAGTGAAGCGCCTCTACATCGCTGACAATAGCTTGCATTTTAATAATTTGGGTGGAATGAATCCGACCCTCACGACGCAAGCTTTAGCAACACGAACATCTGAAAGGATGGTAAGAAAGTATTTTAGCTAGATATAACAAAATTACCATATGTTAAGGAGGGAACTATTCCCAACATCTAAAATTCGTGCTACGATTGACCAAATGTGTAAGGTTTCTACAAAAAAGGGGAGAGGCGTATGTTCAGAAAATTAGCTTCAGAAGCATTAGGGCTAAGTGATATTGGAAAAGTAATTGACCCTAAGGACTATGACAAGGTGGATTCGGATGACTATGTTATGCATGAGGACAAAGAGAAGATCTACTTCTTAATCAAGTCCAAGAAAGATGAGTATTGCTTCACCAATCTTGCTCTGATCCACCTTGATGGGGATAGCGCGGTAAGTTCTAAGCGTGTGTTGAAAAGATATGATTGGCATACCAATCAAGTTACGAATGTGTACTTGGAAACGGCAGGCACGATTGACTTGGATTGCGAAATCAAGTTTCAACTTGGGGGCACTTCGTTCTCAATTGACGTCGATAAAAATCAGATTGAAAAGCTAAAGGACTTGTACAAGACATTAATACGAATCTCTCAAATCGCCTCCTCCAATCACACGAAGCACGAAAATGCACACAAGAGTCTTAGTACGGCGGTGGATATTATTAAGGGTCTCACTCGCACGGAGGCAGATCTTTCTACTCAATTTTCAAAAATCAATGAAATTACGTTCAATTGGTTAGAGACAAAAAGAAACGAATATCAGGTTGCTGATTATGGCTACGTGTTTGAGAAGTATATTAATAACTAGTGTATCAGAGGGCTACTCAAGTAGAGTAGCTCTTCTTCAGTGTAAAGATCCTAAATCTAAAGGAAAAACACAAGGAAACGAGAATTTATGTAGGTAATAGATAAAACGAAGGAGTGAGGGACCCCGTGAGAAAAATTGAAACGGTTTCACTAGTTGGTCTTGGGGCAATCGGCGCAGCTTACGGCAGTAAACTGCATGATTTGTTGAAGGATTCGTTCCGCGTGGTTGCAGATGAAAAACGCATACAAAGAAATGAAAACGAAGGAATAAGGGTTAACGAACGGGTGTATCATTTTAATTATATGACGCCCGAAGCACCAACGGCTCCGGCTGACCTCGTGATTTTTGCCGTAAAAAATGCGGAGCTGCCTCAAGCAATGGAGGATATAAAGCGTCACGTTGGACCTGAGACCATCATTTTATCATTGCTAAACGGGATTTCAAGTGAAGAGGTAATCTATTCTGTTTACCAGAATGATCATATTCTTTTCAGTATGAGCGTCGAAATCGATGCGGTTAGAAAAAATAATGAAATCCAGTTCAGTACACTAGGAAGAATTGAATTTGGCGAAAGAAATAATCAGCTGTCACCCGACGTACAAGCTGTTCAAGATCTATTGGAGCGAGCTGGGATTCATTATAAAATCTCTGAAAACATCACCCATACGATGTGGTGGAAGTTTATGATCAACGTTGGAATTAACCAGACTTCTGCCGTATTAAAAGCACCCTATGGCGTCTTCCAATCCTTGCCGATGGCCTATGAGTGGGTAGAGTCTGCTATGCGCGAGGTGGTGGTTCTGTCGCAAAAGGCGGGAGTACATTTAACAGAGGATGACCTGAAAAAGTTTTGGCCCATTTTAAACAATCTTTCACCCCAAGGTAAAACCTCCATGCTGCAAGACGTGGAAGCAGGAAGAAAAACAGAGGTCGAATACTTTGCTGGCAAAGTGTGCGAGTTGGGGGAAAAATATGGGGTTCCTACTCCCATTAACAAAGAGTTATATCGAATGATTCGCATCATTGAAGGCATGGCAGGGTTGGGGAAGTGACATACTAACTTCTAAACTCAACGTTTAGGAGGAATGATGATGACTGAAATTAAGGTGAATGATAACGGATCTTTACGCATAACAGGAGAGTTCACTTTATTAGACGGGGAAGGAAACCCCATTGAAACAGGGAATTCCATTTCTTTATGCAGATGCGGATTGTCGGGAAAGAAACCTTTTTGTGATGGTACGCATAAAGGAAAATTCGAAAGCGTAATAAGAGCCTGATAGACAGCGAAAGACCCTAGCGTTAAGGGTCTTTTTTGAAGGGATTACCTATACATTATTAGGTATTTTGTGTATTCAAATAGTCAGTTGCCGGTAAACGTTCCTTATATGCCAGTAAAACCATCGAAGTTGCTGGTAAAATAGAAAACTCGCCGGTATTTCTACGAAAGCACCATGGAGAGAAGCGTATTCTAGCTAAATCTGTTAAGAATACCCCCAACCTCCAAGCTCAACCAGTTATTTTTTGGGATACTTGCCTGTATTTCCCGAAAATTGCCGGAACGAGAACGATACTTGCCAGTGAATCTGTTAAATTCGCCGATACTCGCTCCATTTCCGCCGGAAGCTAAACGAGCGGACGCTAGCCTTGAATCACGCTATCAATCAAACCATATTTTTTAGCTTCTAGAGCTGACATAAAAAAATCTCTTTCCGTATCTTGCCTTACTTTCTCAATAGGCTGGCATGTACGGTCAACAAGGATTTGGTTCACCATCGCTTTCATCCTTAAGACTCTTTCAGCTTGAATTTGGATGTCAGTTGCTTGCCCTTGTGCTCCTCCGGATGGTTGATGAATCATAATTTCAGAGTGGGGAAGAGCAAAGCGCTTCCCCTTTTCACCGGCAACTAAAAGCAGTGCTCCCATCGAGGCAGCCAATCCTATACATATCGTTGATACTGAAGGTTTAATAAATTGCATCGTATCATAAATGGCCATCCCAGCTGAAATAGAGCCTCCGGGAGAATTAATATACAAGTGGATATCTCTATCTGGATCGTCAGCAGCCAAGAAAAGCAATTGCGCTACAACAGCATTCGCTACTTGATCATCGATAGCACTACCGATAAATATGATTCGATCCTTAAGCAGCCGTGAATAGATGTCATAGGATCTCTCACCTCGATTTGTTTGCTCGATTACAACAGGAATCATATTCATATCCATCGTCCCCCTACTGATTAAGATGTTTTCATGGATATAAACGTATTTTCTTTCCTAATCGATACGCTAGGAGGCTTTAAAATAAGTGGGGACCAACATATCTATCCCTTCACCTTGAATACGAGAGAGAACAAATCCATTACCTTGGCTCGTGATGGCCAAGGCCGACATTCCTTGGGCAAAAGTGTGGCGGTCGACCCTGGATTGATGTAAGCTCATGGTAAATACGTTTGCCAAGGAAGCAATCTCTCTGGCATCTTGAGCTTGAAAGGCCTGCATGTAGGCCTGAGTAAGCGATTCGCTTGCGCCCTCTTCATCAGCGTCTTGATTAATGGAAGATAACTTTTTCCGTGCTCGATGCAAAGATGCTTTGACTGCGCCCTCCGTTGAGCGGAGAAGTTGAGCTGTCTCTACAGCTGAATAGCCCATTACATCCATGAGGAGAAAAATAGACCGCTGTGGCGGAGTTAAATTCTTCACAAGCCATTGAATGGCTGCTTCAATTTCGTACGTTTCTACCTCTTCCTCCTGTGCAATCCTTTCAATATCCATCATGTGGTGGATAGGACAATGCTTTTTACGACAGAAGTTCAACCAAGCATTATAGGCAATCTTCATTAAATAAGCTCGGTTTTGTAGAATAAGCGGATTTTTCATATACATTTTAAAGGCTTTAAATAACGTTTCTTGAACTAGATCTTCGCCGTCACTAGAATTTTTTGTCAAATAGTTACAGTAAGCTTTTAGCACCTCATAATGAGGTCTGATTGCGGATTCGAATTCGGTGAAACGGTGATCCGTTGCTTTGCTTGGTAAAAGGCTCAATGCACTTCCCTCCTTGTAGTAAGGGCTTCCATATAAATAAACGAAAATCTAGTCAAAAAAGAAACGCACTAACGAAAATATTTCTTACCCCTTAGATAATAAAGTATGATCCTGTCCAAAAAAAATTGTAATGGAGTAGGGTATCTATCAGTATAAATGGAATACTTACTAATAGGATCTTAAACGTTCGTTAACATACGAGCAAGGAGGACTATGGCCAAACAAGTAGACATCGTGATTGTTGGCGCTGGGATGGCAGGATTATCTGCGGCTTTAGAGTGCCAAAGAAATCAGTGTTCGTTTGTTGTACTGGAAGCGAGAGATCGTCCCGGAGGCAGAATCCAAACGATCAGAACAAAGGATGGACAAGTACTAGATTTAGGCGCTCAATGGGTAGGAGCCAATCAATCTAGGCTTCAAGCATTAATTGATACCTATGGGTTACATACCACACCGACGTACACGAGAGGAAAAACCATATATGAAATCAAGGGTAAGTTAAGAGAGGGCGGCAGGCTCCCGCCATTATCCCCCTTAGGTGCTCTGGATCTCTTCCTGCTCAAGAGAAAGATCAACCAACGAATTAAACGTTTGCCACAATATCCATGGATTCACTCCCCGCATGCCTATGAATTCGACCAACAAACAATTGATCAATTTATTGAAAACAATATGTTTAGTCAAGACGCAAAAGCCTTTTATAAGATGGTCATTGAGGATCGAATGTGCTGCTCCATGTCGGAAGTATCACTCTTAGATTTATTATTCCTGGTCCAATCCACGGGAACGGATAATTATTTAATGGAGGCGGAGACTGAGTGGATTGTTGAGGGGGCACAGTCGCTTGCGGAGAGAATGGCTCAATCGCTGGGGTCAGCTATTCTCTATAGCTCTCCTGTTTTACGAATATCGTATGGGGGAAGGGTTACATCGGTTTATACAGAAAATCAATGCTGGAAAACTCAAAAGGTGATACTGGCCGTTCCGCCCAACCTCACAACTCGAATTCAATTTCATCCACCTTTGCCCGCGTTGCGAGCGCAATTAAGCGAACGCTCAGGAATGCCATCCGTAATCAAAATGGCCGTTCTCTATCCCGGACCTTTTTGGAGAAGTAAAGGGTGGAATGGAAGGATGTATTCTAACCAAGAACCCATCATGTCCACGATGGATATCTCACCGCCAAATGAAAGCACTGGAATTCTAGCCGTTTTTATAACAGGGAAACAGGCTCGGGAGATGGGGAGGATGACAGTTGGCGAGAGGGAGCAAAAGGTCATTCAGAGTCTAACCAAATTCTTCGGCCCTCAAGCGAGTCAGCCCCAAGCCTTTTATGAAAAAATATGGTCAGAGGAGGAGTGGACGAAAGGAGGTTATGCTACCCATTATGCACCGGGTGTCCTGACGCAGTTTGGTCATGCTCTCTTCGAACCTGTTTCCAACCGTCTTCACTGGGCAGGGACGGAAGCTGCCATGGAATGGAGAACGTATATGGAAGGGGCGGTCCAATCGGGACAGCAGATAGCGACGGAGGTCATCCGCTCCCTACATTCGTAAAGCGGATATTAGCCAACTTTCTTTCGGTGTGGCTAGTATCTGCACCGCCAAGTTAGTTTAAACAATCGACAAACTAAGTCCTAAATGTTATGATAAAATCAAATCCGCAAGGGAGAGGAAGGATAAAATGAGGTACCGCAATCTAGGAAATACAGACCTTAAAGTGAGTGAAATCAGCTTTGGCACATGGGCCATAGGAGGTTCCTGGGGAAATGTGAGGGATGAGGAATCCTTAGCGGCCTTAGATTATGCGATCAAAGCTGGCGTGAATTTTTTTGATACGGCGGATGTGTATGGCAATGGCCACAGCGAGGAGCTGTTGGCTAAAGCAACAAAAGGACTGGAAGACCAGATCTACATCGCAACGAAATTTTGCCGAGCAGGAGACATTCATGACCCGCAAACCTACTCGGAAGCCTCTATCCGTGCGTACTGCGAAGCGAGCTTAAAGAGATTAGAGCGAGAGCGAATCGATCTCTACCAAATTCATTGTCCGCCTCTAGCCATTTTACAGCATACGGACGTGTTCGGTGTACTCGACAAGCTCCAGCAGGAAGGAAAAATTCGTTACTATGGAGTCAGCGTGGAATCGGTGGAAGAAGGGCTGTTTTGTTTAACCAACCCTAATGTAAAAGCGCTTCAGGTAATTTTTAATATTTTTAGGCAAAAGCCGCTTGATCAGCTGTTGCCTGCAGCCTATGAAAAGGGCGTCGGCATTCTGGCGCGTCTACCGCTCGCAAGTGGACTGTTAACCGGAAAGTTCAGCAACGATACGGTATTTGAAGATGACGATCATCGTCGCTTCAACGAAAATGGCGAATTTTTCAACGTAGGGGAAACCTTTGCCGGTTTAGGTTTTCAAAAAGGGGTAGAACTGAGCCGGGAGCTGCAATGGATTGCGGAAGGAAGAGAAAACATGACCCGCGCAGCACTTCGCTGGATTCTGGAACATGAGTCGGTTTCTTGTGTCATTCCGGGATTTAAAACAACCAAGCAAGTGGAAGATAATCTAAAGGCGCTAGAAGTCCCAGGCTTCTCCATGGAAGAGAAACAAGAGCTTAAGGATTACTATCAACAGCGTGTAGCCCCGTTCATTCGTGGCGCGTATTAAGAACCCAAAAAAAGGACTTCTTCACCGACGGATGTTGGAAGAAGTCCTTCTTTTTAACGGATTAATCTTGATAAGGATCGATGGTCTGAATCGTCCCATCTTCATTATAGCGAAGTTCTGCGTACTTCACGGAACGTTGGTGGTTCAGCCCTCCTGACAAGGAGCAGTCATGGTAAAATAGGTACCATTTCCCCTCAAACTTAACGATAGAGTGATGGGTCGTCCAACCGATGACAGGTTTGAGGATTGTTCCTTTATAGACAAAAGGGCCCTTCGGATTTTTACTTATTGCATACGCAATATAATGGGTTGTTCCGGTAGAATAAGAAAGATAATAATAGTCGTTATATTTATGAAGCCAAGGGCCTTCAAAATATCTTCGTTCCTCATCACCCGAAAGGAGAGGGTTTCCCTGCTCATCCACGATCGATATTTCCTGTGGCTTTTCTTTGAAGGTAAGCATATCTTCGTTTAATTCAGCCACCATGGGTCCTAGAGCCGGCTCATTTTTATCCGGACCCTCCGCATCGGGTTTGAAGGTTCCCGTCTGCCATTTTTCAAGCTGGCCTCCCCATAGTCCGCCAAAATACATGTAAGCTCTTTGATCCTCATCGATAAAAACGGCAGGATCTATACTGAAGCTGCCTGGGATGTAATGGTCTTGTGGAGTAAAGGGACCAGCAGGACTAGAGCTCGTGGCTACTCCAATACGAAAGATATCGTCATGATCTCTTGCAGGGAAAAATAAATAGTACGTATTGTTTTTATAAGCGGCATCTGGCGCCCACATCTGTTTTTTGGCCCAAGGGACATCCTTGACGTGCAGTACCTGCCCGTGGTCTACGCAGGGTGAATTGAAATCCTCTAGGGATAAAACATGATAATCTTCCATGGCATATTGGTCCCCATTGTCGTTGGAAGGTTGATCATGGACAAGATCATGGGATGGATAGATGTAGATCTTGCCTTCAAATACATGAGCGGAAGGGTCTGCGGTAAAGATATGCGTGACTAATGGTTCATTTGGTTTTGGAATTTTACTCATGTTCACTTCTCCTTATCCAATTCAACTGGTCTATTCATTCTTCTATGGTAACAGAAGCAACACACTTTGTGCAACCGTTAAACTAACTATTATTTTATCTCTAACAAAAGGCAGGTTCTGCATTAGGCAAAAGGGTGGACCGTATGGTACTCTCATATCAATTAAACCGATTCGTTGGGGGTTAATCATCGTGAATACGCTACGAAATCAAATACTCCTTGTCTACTTGTTGGCCATGGTAGCGGTTCTGCTATTGGTCAGCGGAGTCAGCTATAATATCGTGTTAAGCCTGATTCAAGAAAAGGCGGAAAGCCAAATTCAACAAACCGCAAGGGAAGCAACGGGCCGTATAGAGTCGCTCTATCAGCAAATCAATAATATCAGTATCCAAGTGGCTACTCATCCAGAGGTACAACAGCTGTTGACCCAAGAGATGATGAACCGCCCCATTCGCTTTTCGGAAAGACAGTCTCTGATGGAAACCATGAATAAGCTTCAAAGCTATGCCGACGGCATTATAGGAATGGAGCTCTATACCAAAGCGCATGATAGGCTCGTTCCGTTGGATGATCTTAATTTATCCAGTCGTTTAAAAGACGAATGGATTGAACGGGCAGAAAGGGAGCAAGGCGGGCTGGTGTGGGTAGGAAGAACCCCTGGATCTCCTCATGATTTCCTTGCTATTCGGAGCGTGAGCTTGTTCCACCAATCTTTCGCCTCGGGAGGATATTTGTTGATTCAAGTTAGCCCTTACTATTTTCAGTTGGCCAATTCCATCGAGCGGGGGAGTTATATGGTCTTGCTCGATCAGAATCAGGAGCTCATCACCTCCAATTATCCTAAAAATTTAAAGGAAGTCCTACCGATTGAAGAATCTAGGGTTACGATAGAGGGTAGCGAGTTCATAATCGTGAAGCAAAAATCTAGATCCACAGGCTGGACGGTTGCGATCTTGACTCCTGTTGACACCCTCATGAAGGGCGTTATGGTTCTTCAAACGGCCACCTTTTTATCGGGGCTTATTGGTGTGTTGCTATTTATCATTCTTTCTTATTTTCTCTCTACTATGATTACCAAGCCGATAAATAAATTAACGAAAGCGATCAAGCAAAGGAAAGAAGGCGAGTTATTGCTTACACCGGCAACCTCGTCCACATCAGAAGTCCAGGAATTAAATCATGCGTATAACCACATGGCTAAGGAAATTAATCATTTGATTCAAGTGGTGTATGAAAAAGAATTGGTCCGGAGCAGAGCAGAATTGAAGGCCTTACAATCCCAGATAAATCCTCATTTTCTTTACAATACGCTCAATGCCATTTATTGGTCCTTAGAGGAACGAGGGGAAGAGGAGCTAGGGGAACTGATTATCGCGTTGTCTGATTTATTCCGCTATACCATTGATGACCACTCAAAAAATGAATGGGTCACGATCAAACAGGAGTTGGATCATATCGAAAAATATATGCAGCTCATGAAGTTTAGACTTCAGCATTTTACATGGGAGATCCTTCTTACTGAAACATACGAGCAGGTTAAAATTCCAAAGCTTACCTTTCAGCCATTAGTGGAAAACGCTATACTCCACGGCTTTAATAAGCAAACGGAAGCAGGGATCATTACGATTGAGGTGGGAAAATCCACCAGGCCAGGTTGGCTCTTGTGCAAAATCACGGACAATGGCCAGGGCATGGACAAGGAGTTGGTACAGAAGCTGATGAGTCATATGGAAATGGGAAAGACCACGGAAGCTAAAGGAAGCGGGATCGCCCTGATAAATGTGAATCAACGACTGAAGCTCTACTATAAAGACCATCCTATCGAAGGAATCAAGATAAAGAGCGAAGTGAATAAAGGAACTTGCTTTCATTTTGAAGTTCCAATACAGGGAGCGGAGTCATGAAAAAAAACATTTTGCTCGTTGATGATGAGCCCATAACTCTCCAAGGGCTGAAGAAAACGCTGGAATCCTGGGCCAAGGGAACCTATGAAATCCTCACAGCCCACGATGGAGAGGAGGCCATGGAGGTATGTAAGCAACAGATGGTTCATTTGCTCATCACAGATATTTCCATGCCGGAGATGACGGGATTAGAAATGCTTAAAGCACTGAAACAGAGCACGGCCTCATTTCCGGTCGTCATCATTATCTCTGCTTATTCGGAATTTAAATACGCGAAGGAAGCGATTGAAATCGGCGTCGTTAATTATCTTCTTAAGCCTATAAAGAAGGACAAATTGATTGAAGAGGTCGAGAAAGCCTTAGAAATAGAGGAAAAGCGCCACCGTTTTAACTTAATTGAAAAAGTGGTTGATGAAAGACTGGTCCGGTTCAAAGCAGAAGAGGCGAGTGAGGGTCCATTAAAGAAAGCCGTGGATTATATAGAAAAGCATATCCACCAGCCCTTGACCCTTAAGGAAGTCGCCAATCATGTCCATTTAAACCCCAGTTACTTTAGCGTGTGGTTCAAAGAGCAGACCCAAATCACTTTCAGTGAATATGTCACGCGAAGCAGGATACAAAAAGCGAAGGGTTTATTGTTGAATTCCAATCTGTCGGTTAACGAAATTGCAGAGCTCGTGGGCTATAGCACTTCTAAATACTTCATTAAGATCTTTAAAGAGTATGAAGGCGTGACCCCCCATAAATATAAAAAGGACTAGTTCCTCAGAACTAAAAATAATAGGATTTTACCTAATCATCGTAGCCTTACTCCAGGAAGATCCGATGCTAAAATGTAAATATAGAAAGTCCATCACAAGAATACAGGAGGTAATGACCTTGTTGAAAAAGAAAGCACTTCCATTAGTTGCAGCAATGACCTTGCTTGTGTCAGGTGTATTAAGCGGTTGTGGTGGAGGTCAAACCAGCGGTGGTCCGACTCCGAGTGCAGATGCCGGTGAAAACGTAACCGTGAAGTTCATGCATTTGTGGCCGGCTGGAAGCTCGAAGCAGCATAATATGATTGTAAGCAATATTGTAGAAGAGTACCAGACTGCGAATCCGAACGTCAAGATTGATCTAGAGGTATTATCCAACGATCAATATAAAGAAAAAATCAAAGTATTGGCTTCGTCTAACCAATTGCCGGATATCGGATTGACTTGGGCTGCTGGATACCTTCAGCCTTATGTAGAAGGCAACAAGTTCGCCACTCTTGATGATGTGCTAGATGGAGGACTGCGTGACTCTTTTGTTTCAGGAACAACCGAAGCTTATGCAGTAGATGGAAAAACCTACGGTCTTCCGCTTGAGCTTAATATCGCACCAATCTATTATAATAAAGAAATTTTCAAAAAGTACAATCTAGAGGTTCCAAAGACCTTCGATGAATTTAAGACTGTTGTGAAAACGCTTGCTGATAATGGGATTGCTCCGATTACAGTGGGGAATAAAGAACCTTGGACAGGCTCCATGTGGTATATGTATTTGGCGGACCGCATCGGCGGACCGGAAGCGCTAACCAACGCGATTAATCGTACAAGCAGCTTTGAAGATCCGGCCTTAATTCAAGCCGCTGCAGAAATTCAGAACTTGGTTGATCTCAATGCTTTTGTAAAAGGATACAACGGACTTTCCAATGAGGAAGCAAAAGGACCTTTCATGAATGGTCAGGCAGGCATGTACATGATGGGAACGTGGGAGCTGCCAAACTATACGACAAATGAAGATGTACCCAAAGAATTCAAAGACTCCATTGGCTTCTTTAAGTTCCCTACAGTAGAAGGTGGAAAAGGGGATAGCAACAGCTTCGTTGGAGGTCCTGGCGTAGGGCTATTTGTTTCCGAAAACTCTAAAGTAAAAGAGCAAGCTAAAGATTTTGCCGCATTCTTTGTACAAAAGTGGGGAGAAAGATCGGTCACAGATGCCGGGGTTATCCCAGCAACCAAAGTCGATACCTCTAAATTAGATTTGCCGCAAATGTATATTGATGTTCTAAATGAGTTAAGCAATGCTTCCAATATCACGCTTTATGCGGATGTTCAAATGAGTGCAGCGGTGGCCCAAGTCCACTTGAACATGATCCAATCCTTATACGGCAAGCAAATTTCACCGGAAGAATTTGCCAAGAAGCAAGAAGAAGCACTATCCAATGATAAATAATTAAGTTAAATAGTTTTGCAAAAAGGGCATATGAAAAAAGATGGATATGCCCTTTTTCAATAGGGCATATTCTTACATTTTTCTAAAGGGGATGAAAAAATGAACAAAGTCATGTCGAATAAATTTATCATCGGATTGTATGTTATCCCCGCCCTTCTTCTCATCATGATCTTAATTTATATCCCGATCGTATTAACCGGGTATTATGGTTTGATGAAGTGGGATGGGATTGGACAAATGACCTTCATCGGTCTAGATAATTACACCAAGTTATTAAGTGATCAGCAATTTTGGAAAAGCACCTTGCATTCTTTCCTTTTAGCCCTATTCTCTGCTCTTAGTCTGGTTGGATACCTAGCGGTTTCGCTTGTCCTCGCTGCGAAAATCAAAGGGGCTAACCTGTTAAGAAAAATATACTTAATCCCGATGCTGTTATCTTCTGTTGCCATTGCCCAGCTATGGTTAAAAATCTATCATCCGTCAAACGGATTACTGAACAGCTTTCTTATCTCCATTGGTATTGATAATCCACCGGCATGGCTGGCTGAGCCGCATTTAGTATTAGGGGCCATCTTCGTCCCCATCATTTGGCAGTATGCTGGGTTTTATATATTAATCTACTATGCAGCTCTTAAGAACATCCCAGATTCCGTTATTGAAGCAGCAAAGATTGATGGGGCGTCTCCATGGCAAATTGCCTATAAAATTAAGCTTCCGCTTATTGCTGGAGTAATTAAAGTTACCATTGTATTAGCTATTGTCGGATCCCTCAAGTACTTTGACTTGATCTATGTCATGACTGGCGGCGGCCCGAATGGTGCAAGTGAGGTTATCGCTTCCTATATGTATAAGCAAGCCTTTGCCAGCTATAACTTTGGATACGGAAGCGCGATCGGCTTCGCCCTATTATTATTTTGTTTACTCGTCACCCTTCTCATTCGGAAGTTAACGGCTACGGATGAGGAAATTCAGTACTAAGGGAGGTTAGCAACCAATGAACACTACGGAGCAGCTGCAGTCCAACCGTAAAGTCATGGAAGGGTTACACCCAAAACGAAACGTCTTAGAGCAAATTGGGTACGGTATTTTATATTCTATTCTTGGCGTAATTGCTTTTTTTCAAATCTATCCGCTCATTTGGCTGGTCTTGTTCTCCCTAAAATCGAACCAGGAAGTGTTTAATGCATCCCCGTTTGCCTTGCCGATTGATCCCAAGTGGGGGAATTACATTAACGTTTGGACACAAGGGAATATTAGCCTATACTTTTTTAACAGTGTCTGGATCACAGCCGTTTCCGTTACATTAACGGTACTGGCAGCAAGTTTGGTCACCTTCGCCATAACAAGAATGCAGTGGAAGCTGAGCAAGCTGGTATTAGGTTTATTTATGATAGGACTCATGATTCCAGTGCACTCTACCTTAATCCCCTTGTTTGATTTTTTCTTAAAGCTTAACTTGATTGATCATCCATTAGCGATCATTCTGACGTATACGGCCTTTAACCTGCCGCTTACTATCATGATTTTACTCGGGTTCTACTATGCTTTGCCACGTGAAATTGAGGAAGCAGCTGTCATCGATGGATGTTCGGTCCACCGTATTTTCTTCCAGATCACGTTGCCGATGACCATGCCGGTTATCTCCACGACAGCGATCATTAATATGATTTACAACTGGAATGAATTCGTATTTATTAATACCTTTATCAGCTCCGATAAGTTTAAGACGTTAACCGTCGGGATCCAAAACTTTATTGGACAGTATTCCACGGACTGGGGAGCGATTGGAGCAACGTTAGTCATCAGCATTCTTCCCATCTTGATTGTCTTCTTCTTCTTAAGCAATAAGATCGTCGAAGGAATTGCATCCGGCGCTGTTAAAGGATAGATCAGAAAAAAAGAAGCCCTATAGTCAACCGACTTTAGGGCTTCTTTTGCGCTCCACCTGTAAAATTCCTTGATAACAGCACCACATGATCACAACAGCTGAAGCACTTCCCCCGAAAAAAATGGCTAATGGCGGCAAAATGTTCACCAAGAGATACATCAAGGCCAAGGCAAGAAGCATTACAACCGTATACATGGGATTAATGAGCATGATAAAGAGGGCATTCTTAAAGACCTGAAAGAGACTGACATCATAATGGACATAGATAGGAAAAACATATAAGATCACCAAGCTAAACAGCAGGACCAACAGAAATAGAGGATATTTGCTCCATTGCAGTAACGGTTGGGAAGCCTGGTTGATAACCGAAAATTCAAAGTAGATGAAAAAGCCAATCCCTACAAGAATCCCCCCTAATCCATTGCTCCTGATCCACTCGCTTTTATATGTAGTCCAAAACGTTTTAAATATCGGAATATCAGCCTGCCCTAGAATCCATTTTCGTATAACAGCAAACATCGCAACGGTCGACGGAAAAAAGCCTAACAAAACCACTCCTAGCAACGTAAATCCAATCCATAAGAAATTGACGAAGGCAAGCCTCATAATCCACTCGCTCACCCTATAGATAAATGATCCCACCAAGTTCAAGGCTGTTTCACTCCTTAGACATGCAATAGTAGTAGTATAACATGTCTCTTGGAGGCCATGCGGTACCAAATGCTAAGCTATTTATTATCCTATTTATCTTCTCTTAATAAATACTCATTACCATCTTGATCCTTGAAGTTGAACATGGTTCCAAACGGCATTCTCACCATTTCTCCTACATCTACTCCGTTTTGCTTCATGCTTTCATATGCCGATTCGATATCCGTTGTGCTGAAAAGAATCGAGGGATGTGCAACCGCAGCTGGTTTTTGCTGTTCCATAGCCGACTTGGAGTAAAGGACTAGTGTGGTAAATTCGTCTTCGCTTGGCCCGACTTCGATCCAGGAAAGTCCAGGTCCCATGGGTTGCTCCATTTTTAAGACGAAGCCGATTCTTTTGAGCCAAAAGTCTTTAGCCTGCTCTTGGTCTTGTACATAAACGGTAACTTTTCCTATTTTATTGATCATTTTCAAGTCTCCTGTTCCAATTTTTTCTCGATAGTTGATTTTATCAAATCAGGTATGTCAAAAACAAATTTTTGCCGGCGGTTGGCACTTCCTGGTAAAATGAAGAAAAGAATGCTTGTGTATAAGGAGAGGAAAATTTTGTTTACCTTATTTCTATTAACCCATATCCTAACTGGTTTCGTTTGTTTAATTAGTGGCATAATTGCCATGGCTGCAAGGAAAAAGAGGGGGACCCATACGTTATCAGGTGAAATCTACCACGGGGCCTACGTCTTGGTTTTTATTACCTCAGTCGTCATGTCTATCATTCATTGGGAAGAAAGTGCTTATCTCTTTTACATTGGCACTTTTTCCTATGCGCTTGCGTTATTAGGCTATTTATCTGCCAAATTCAAATGGAAGAACTGGTTAGGCTCACATATTGGAGGAATGCTCGGTTCTTACATCGGTATCGTTACAGCTACGATCGTAGTTAATATCTCTAAGATTCCGGTTTTAAACGAGCTGCCTGTGCTCATCTTTTGGTTTTTGCCTACGATAATGGGAACACCGTTCATCATCAGAATCGGGAGAAAGTATAAGACCTCCAAAAAGAGGGTAAGCATTTAAAAAAGCAAAGCTGTCACTACCACATTCAAGGAGGGGAATGGGATGCAGAAGATTAGTCCATATCTGTGGTTTAATGGGCAAGCAGAGGAGGCTGGCCAATTCTATGTTTCTATCTTTCAGAACTCAAGAATAGTCAAGGTAAATCGTTTGAGAACCGATAATCCTGAAACCACGCTCGTTTCTACCACTTTTGAACTAGAAGGGCAAACGTTTAAGGCCTTAGATGGAGGACCGCAATACCAGATCACGCCAGCCCTTTCGTTTTTCGTAAATGCAGACACCACAGAGGAGGTTGACCAGCTTTGGCAGAAGCTGTCCGCGGGCGGATTTATCATGATGCCCTTGGATGCCTATCCCTTCAGCGAAAAATTTGGATGGGTACAGGATCGCTTCGGTGTTTCATGGCAAATCAACTTGGGCAGCCGCAAGCAAAAAATCACACCTTTTCTTATGTTTGTCGGAGAGCAGCATGGTAAGACCGAGGAAGCCATGCGCTTTTACTTTACCTTGTTTGATCATTCCAGCATGAATCAGATCGTACGTTTTGAGCAAGGGGAAGGCGAGCCCGAAGGAACAGTGAAGCACGCAGTGTTCTCTCTCCATGGACAGGAGTTCATGGCCATGGAAAGCGCCTTAGGGCATCCTTTTACTTTTACAGAAGCCCTATCTTTGTTTGTCAGTTGCGAAACGCAGGAGGAAATTGATCTACTTTGGGACAAACTTTCTGAAGGGGGACAAACCCAAGCGTGCGGCTGGCTTAAGGATCGATTTGGCGTTTCATGGCAAATCGTTCCGGGTGTATTAAGCAAGCTCTTGTATGAGTCCGATCCTGCGGTATCTTCGAGGGTGATGAAAGTCGCCCTTAAGATGAAAAAATTTGATATTAAAACGCTGTTGCAAACAGCTAAGGAATGAACCCAAAAGGTCTGAACCCACAAGATGTGGACTCAGACCTTTTTTCATATGTCACACACTGTCGCCTCCTATCATATTATTTTGTGAGTTGGGCTCTAATTTTTGTTTTATTCCTTATCTGATGGAGGGGTACAAAGTGGCTAAAAATAAACTCATTATTATGGGAATCGATCACGGGAATGGGTACTTTAAAGGTTTCAGCAATGACTCAAAGGGAATCGTTCTGCCGAGCGGATTTTTAACAAAAGAGAGTGTGACAAGAGAAGATTCCACGGGAGTAGGGGATATCAAATACAATGAGTTTGAATCCAGTTTATTTTCCGGAGAACGCTACGTGTGGGGGAACGACATCAATAAAGCTAAAGGAAGATTTCTTTCTACTTATACCAATGAGGACCGATATACACAAAAACAGTTTAAGCTGTTAAGCCAGTTTGGCTTAGCTAGCCTGATCACAGCTAAGAAAGGAGTATTTGACGTTTTGCTTGTTACCGGATGCCCTTCGCGAGAAAAAGGAACCAAACGGGAACAGGAATTGATTAAGGTGTTTAAGGGCAAGCACACGGTACAAATGAACAATGGACAAAAGACAATCCATGTCAGGGAATGCAAGGTGTTGCCTCAGCCTCTCGGAACCGTTCTCGATCTATACATTGATAAGAATGGTAATGTGGAAAGCGAAGAAATGGCCACCTCCTACATTGGCATCATCGATATTGGCTCCGGTACAACAGATTGCGATGGAATTGAATCGTTAAAAGCAATGCCTGAGGACCGGCACACCATCCCGGTTGGAGTTTACGAAATTTACCAGCGCCTTGCCGATTATATTAATTCCCAAAACATTGATGCCTATGCTACAGCGCGTAGTGTCGAACTGCAGTTTGACAAAGATGAATACCAAGCCTCTAAACGGCTGGCAGTCCCCATCAAAGAGGCGAAGGAACGAATTGTCCGGGAAACGGCTGAGTATCTCATCAATCAGCTTCAATTGCGTTGGAAAAACAGGAGCAAATTTGACATCGTCCTTTTGACTGGGGGCGGGGCCCAGCTGATGCAGCCCTGGTTCAAAGACTTCATCAAAGACATACGGGTAATTCAGGATTATCAAATTGCGAATGCTAGGGGCTTCCTGAAGTTCGGCCTATTGCTCTCCAAGGACTACGAGATCCAACCTCATGAGGAAATAGTAGAAGAGACCGTAACAAGCTAGGAGCTGATTCCTGTGAAGAAAAGCGAATCGATTGTTTTCGATGTAAATTTTTCAGATTTTGAAAACAAGGGCAAGGCGGATCGTTTTTTTGCACTCTATAAACAATTGCGGAGAAATCGTGAGTTAAGACGATTCTGCCGTGAAGCTTTTATGGAAAAGGCCCAACGTTACCTAGGCGGGGCGGAGGAACAACACGCAGAACTTCAAAAGTATATTAAGTCGAGAGGGATCGGATATGTTCTTGATTCCCTGCGAGAAAAGGAAAATCCCCAACCCGCATTGGTTTTGGACCAAACACACCTGGAAAGTTTGACGGAGAAAATCATTGAAGTGTTAAGAACCAAATTACCTCACAGCGAAGACCTTCCGGAACCGGATAATCAAATTACTACCCTAAAGGCTGTTGAAGCCACAGAATCTATGACGATCCATGAAATCGAGGCAAATCCATTATCACCCCCTCATAAACCAAATATGGAGAAGTTAAAGGCTTTGTTGTGATATCACGCGTCGAGAAAGATGATCTCTGTATTAAGCAGGGTTCATCTTTTTATTTTCCAAACTGAACATAGTTATTGGGATTTTGAGGGAAAATATTTCAAAAAGCAACCAAGGGGCTCAACATGGTGTGGCAAAGATTAGTGGCACTACTTCCTGAACTGAAGATCTGGATAGGGGCTTTGATTTCTTTTCTTCTTCCCTATAGCATATCAAAAATTTCTCAAGTATTACCTAGTGGAAAAAACCAGCTGTATAAACGTTTCTCTAACAGGAGGGCGACATCAGACAAGAAAAAGGCCGACCAGCAGGAACTGAAATTCAATAGACGACTTCAACCGAACCTGGAAACGATAAAAGAGGCTATTGGACATAGCCCTGACGTCATCTTTCGCGAGTTTAAGATTGGATACTCAGAATGGAAAGTAGCGGTTGTATACGTAGATGGTTTGATAGATAAGGATACCCTTCACACCCACGTAACCGAACCTCTTACTCACAATCGAGCGTTATTGGAAGGCACGATCGAACGCGCCAAACGGAGCATTCTTGACCATATTATTACATCCACGCAAGTACAGGAAGTGACTGATGTAAATCAATGCATTTTAGAGGTGCTTTCCGGAAATGCGGCCTTATTTCTAGATGGCGTAGACACGTGCTTAGTCCTTGGGACAACAGGCTGGGAGAGTCGCTCTGTAGATGAGCCCGTCACGGAAGCACTCGTGCGAGGCCCTCGTGACGGTTTCGTGGAGACTCTCCGCAGCAATACAGCCTTACTCCGCAGGAGAATTAAAGATCCCAACTTTACGATGGTCAACTATAAAGTAGGCCGACGCTCTAAAAAAGATCTCTCCGTTATCTATATTAGGGGACTTACCAACGAGGAACTGGTTGACGAAGTAAAACGAAGAGTCGAGCGTATTGATATTGATGATGTTCCAGAGTCGGGGTATGTTGAACAGCTAATTGAAGACAACTACCTCTCGCCTTTTCCTCAGGTGCAAAATACAGAACGGCCGGACCGCGTGGTGAGCGCATTAATGGAAGGGCGCGTGGCCCTGTTGCTGGATGGAACCCCTTTTGCTCTAATCGTTCCCGTTACGTTTCCCATGCTGATGACCTCGCCGGAAGACTATTATGAGCGCTGGATGCCAGGATCGCTAATTCGGATCATGCGTTATTTCGCAGCATTTATGGCTTTATTTCTTCCGGCCCTTTATATCGCGCTCATCTCCTATCACCACGGACTCATTCCAACGAAATTGGTTCTCTCCGTAGCCTCAGGGAGGGAAGGTGTACCTTTCCCTTCTATTATTGAAGCATTGATCATGGAAGTGACCATCGAAGTGCTTCGAGAAGCAGGGGTCCGCTTGCCGAAGCCAGTCGGACAGGCTATTGGTATTGTTGGCGGCCTGGTCATCGGTCAAGCCGCGGTACAAGCAGGGATCGTTAGCCCGATTATGGTCATTGTGGTCGCCTTGACTGCGATTTCCTCTTTCGCTTTCCCGCAATATGGAGCGGGGATCGCCATTCGGATGCTTCGATTTGGCATGATGCTGGCAGCTGCAGTCCTGGGTTTGTATGGCATCATTTTGTTCTATGTGGTCATCAATGTGCATCTTGTGAAGCTTAAAAGCTTTGGGGTAAATTATTTGTCCCCTTTCACTCCCTACCGGGTAGCGGATTGGAAAGATCTAATTATAAGATTGCCGTTGATGTTCATGAAAGAACGTCCCGAAATGAACAAAACCCAAAATCGGAGACGCCAATAAAGTGGCTCAAAGGAGGTCTTTACTGTGATTTCGCATCCAAAAGATCAAATCACGACCATTCAATCGGCCTTAATCGTCACCAATGTGATCATCGCAACAGGCATCATTACGCTTCCTCGGGCCGTGGCGAAGGAAGTGGGGACTCCAGATGGATGGATCTCGGTGATCCTTGGCGGTCTGATGGCCTTATTTTTTGGTTGGGTTGTAGGAAAAGTGAGTCAGCGTTTTCCTGGTCAAAGTTTTTATCAGTACAGCCAAGAAGTGGCGGGAAAGTTTCTGGGTAGGGTTCATGGGCTGCTGCTCATCGTATTCCTCATCGTATCGGCTGGCTATCAAGCGCGAATCATGGGTGAAGTTATCCGCATGTACCTGCTGGATACTACCCCACTTGAAGTGATTATCATTAGTTTTATGTGTGTGGGGGTGTACTTAACAAAGGCGGGAATCAATCCGATTGGACGAATAAGTGAACTGTTTTTCCTAGTGATCATCGTTCTACTACTCTTCCTGATCATATTCAGTTTCCGAAATTTCGAATTGGATAATCTTCGTCCCGTTCTCGGAGAGGGATTTCTTCCCGTATGGAAAGGAATTAATGCCACGGCGCTTTCTTATGGCGGTTTCGAGTTGATGCTTGCTTTGGTCTTTTTCATGAAAGAGCCACAAAAGGCA
Source organism: Ammoniphilus sp. YIM 78166 (assembly GCF_004522215.1). GTDB lineage: Bacteria > Bacillota > Bacilli > Aneurinibacillales > RAOX-1 > YIM-78166. Next base: position 1,016,548 of record NZ_SDLR01000001.1, read on the forward strand.
GCGAGATCCATCATGGCTGGCATCACCATTGTCATCCCTTTTTATACGTTAGTCGTAATATTGGCTATTGGCACGTTGACATTAGAGGAGGTGAAGACGCTAACCTGGCCAATGATGTCCGTGGCCAAAGCCATTGAGCTGCCGGGGGGATTTTTCGAACGGTTTGAGGCTTTATTCGTTGTTCTCTGGGTTATGGCCATGTATACTTCCTTTGTTCCGTTTCACTATACGGCTTGTCTGGGGCTGGGGCAATTCTTCAAGAAGGATCACCATATATTCGCATTAGGGTTACTGCCTTTGATTTACATGGTTGCGTTATATCCGGAAAATTTGAATAGTGTGTTCAAACTGGGCGAGTATCTTGGATACTCCTACTTATTACTGGGAGCAGTAATGCCTCTTTACTTCTGGATGATCGCGAAGATAAGGAGGAAGGGAATTGATTAAATATAAAAGGACGTTGAGCGCACTATCTCTCCTTTTCCTGCTGCTTTCTGCGGGCTGCTGGGATCGTAAGGAGATTGAAGATACCGGAATAGTCTTGGGACTCGGGATGGATAAAGGCAAGCACAATCGAATTTCATTGATCCACCAATTCGCTGTTACGAATCCTTCGTCTGAAAAAGAAGGAGGGGGAACGCAGGGGAATTATGTTAATGTGATAAATGAAAGTGCATCAATATTTGCAGGCATTCGAGAACTGGCCACACAGTCAGAACGAGCGCCAAGCTATGAGCATTTGCAGGTCATTGTGATCAGCGAGGATATTGCACGCACAATCGATTTAAATGAAATCATCAACTTTCTCATGCGCAATACGGAGTCCAGACGTACAATCAAGATGGTCATTGCTCAAGGGGAAGCCAAGGAAGTTTTTGAGAGGTCTCCATCCATTGAACAGAACCCTTCGTTGAAATTAAATGATCTGATGCATCATACCAATAAGACTTTGCGCATGGCTCCTCAACTCAATTTGGGGGATTTTTCGGAAAGGATAACAGCAAAAAGAAGCTTTGTCATTCAACGAGTAATCATTTCCAAAAAAGACATGAAAATATCCGGCGCTGCCATTATCAAGGGGGAAAGCGCCAAGATGGCTGGGTGGCTGGAAGCAGAAGAGACCGAAGGACTCAATTGGCTGAGCGGGAAAGGAAAAGCGGGGCTGATTGAAGGGGTGGATCCTGAAACGGGTCAGCTTATCGTATATGAAGTAGGAAAAATGGAAAGCCGGATTAAACCCCAGGTCAAGGGAGGCCGAATCACTTTTACGGTGGATATCTCAACGGAAGGAAAGTTAAGAGAGGACTGGCTGCTACCCGGAAACGCCTTCGAGCAGGAGTTTATTAAAAAAGCTGAAAAGGTAACAGAAAAGGAAATCCTACGTTTAGCTGAAAAGGCTTTAGCTAAAACTCAGAAAGATTTTAAAGTAGATGTGGCCGGTTTCGGAAAGAAGCTGAGCATTCAATATCCTCAGGTGTGGAAAAAAGTAAAGAAGGATTGGGACAACCACTTCAGCGAAGTGCCTGTAGAGATTAAGGCTAACGTGCACATTCATGAATATGGAACAAGAGGAACGAAGTCGGGATAGACTGCCATTTGGCAGTCTTTTTTAGTACGAAATTTTGAGGTTTCCAGTTTCTTTCTGTAGTCCGACTATACAATAAATGAGGTGGTTGGAAACGCTTTTAAAAGGAGGAACGAACATGAGCTTGCAAACGCTGGACAAAGAGCAGTTGAATGTATTTCAAAGAACACAGCAGGTGATTGGGGTTGCGCTTAAAAATTTGGGGTATGGACAAGAAATGCAAGAATTGCTGAAGGAGCCTCTACGATTATTGACCGTGCGTATACCCGTTAGGATGGACAATGGCTCGGTCAAGGTTTTCACGGGCTATCGGGCCCAGCATAATGATGCGGTAGGACCTACGAAAGGAGGCATTCGTTTTCACCCAGAGGTAACTGAAGAAGAGGTCAAAGCGCTCTCCATCTGGATGAGCATTAAATGCGGCATTACGGGGCTTCCCTATGGAGGGGGAAAAGGCGGAATCCAGTGCGATCCGCGATCGATGTCCTTTCGAGAATTGGAGCGTTTGAGCCGCGGCTATGTTCGGGCAATCAGTCAGCTTGTTGGACCGACCAAAGATATTCCAGCCCCTGATGTGTTTACCAATTCCCAAGTCATGGCATGGATGATGGACGAGTACAGCCGCATCCGTGAATTTGATTCGCCGGGCTTTATCACGGGCAAGCCATTGGTTTTGGGGGGGTCAGCAGGGAGAGAATCTTCCACTGCTAAAGGCGTGACGATTGTCATGAGAGAGGCAGCCAATATGGCGGGTATCTCTATTGAGGGTGCAAGGGTCATCATTCAGGGATTTGGGAATGCAGGTAGTTTTCTAGCTAAGTTCCTCTATGACGCGGGAGCGAAAGTGGTGGGTATATCTGATGCCTATGGGGCCCTATATGATGCGGACGGACTGGAAATCTACGATTTGCTGGATAAGCGGGATTCTTTTGGCACGGTCACGAATCTCTTTAACAATCGAATCACGAATCGTGAGCTGTTGGTACAGGAGTGTGATATTTTAGTGCCAGCGGCGATCGAAAATCAGATTACAGAGGAAAATGCCTCCTCGATTAAAGCGAGGATTCTAGTCGAGGCTGCCAATGGTCCTACGACTCTAAAAGCTACAGAAATCTTGACTCAAAGAGGCGTCTTGATTGTCCCTGATGTACTGGCTAGTGCCGGAGGCGTAATTGTATCTTATTTCGAATGGGTACAAAACAACCAGGGCTACTATTGGTCAGAGGAAGAGGTGGAGGAAAAACTGGAAAAGATCTTGATCTCTTCCTTTTCAAATGTCTACCGGACAGCAGAACAAAAAGGGATCGATATGAGGTTGTCCGCTTACATGGTTGGCTTAAGACGGATGGCAGAAGCAGTGAAATGGAGAGGGTGGGTCTGATTGATGTAAAACAAAGAGGTACTTTAAGCCAGTACCTCTTTTCTTTTGTTGTCAATATGACTCCGATTGAACTTGTTTCGCTTCATGATAGAGAACTTGGATAAATTTCTTGGTATTAATTCGGGCAAGAGAGGTTGTCGATGGAGAACTTGTCTCTAATTCCGTCATCCTTTTTCTTACACAGGAGAAATCGAAAAACTTGGAGGCGTAATTTTCAAATTTCCAATTTGAAAAATCAGTAAGGCCGAGGGACGCCAAATGCGTCATCGATTGGTTGATTGCACGACGGACCCGTTGTTCTGAGGCTTTAATTTCTTTTTTTAATGCGGTCTCTTCAGCTGATGGTCCAAGTCTTTTCTGAGCTAGATCCCAAAAGATCTCTTTTAGGGCAGGAACACCTTGATTTAACGTTTGAGTCTGCTCATATTGATGCAAATAATCCAGCATGTCCAGTAGATCCTTACTTCCGCTGTCACCAGCTATCCCCAATTCAGATAGAAGAAACCGGCCTGAAGCCCTAATAGGCTGCTTGTTTGAAGACTTTTGCGGTTCCACCTCTTGCGTGTGATTGAGCTTAAGCACGGAATGAAGTGATTTATGAATGTCCTGGATTGATTTTTCTAATTGAATGCGTTCGATCACTTTTCGAATGATGGTCACTACTTCGACCCTATTGACCGGTTTCGTTATATAGTACTCAATGCCGAGAGAATAGGCCTCACAAACCAGCTCCTTAGATTCCACTTGAGAAATCATGATGATCTTTCCCTTGAATAAAGGTTTGAGTTGACGAATCGTTTCAATTCCGTCTTGATTCGGCATGAGCAAATCGATCAATAGAATATCGATATTTTTAAAATTCAGCGTTTGCGCATCGAGAGATGAGCCATCTTCGGCTTCTCCAGCGACTTCACCAAGATCTTCATCTTCGATGATCTGAGCAAGCATCGAGCGGACAGCTTCATCGTCGTCCGTAATATAGAAAACCATCGAGTCACCCCTTTTCCGTTAAATTTATTATCGGCAGCCGTATTGAGAAGGTCGTTCTTTTTCCTTCCTGCCCATCTTCAACCGCAATGTCACCCTCCAGTTGTTCCACCATTACCTTCGTATAGGATAGACCGATACCTGTTGAGGGGGTGCCGGACAGATCATATTTGGATGTGAAACCCGGCTTAAAAATTAAATGTTTTTGCTTCGGCAAAATGCCTGGACCATCATCGCTAATTTGAAATTCAACGGACTCATCATTTCGACGAATACGGACTTCAATATTTCCGGTGTGTTGGATGGCTTCTACCGCGTTTGCGACAATATTATTGATGATCGACAGCATGATGAAAGCGTGGTAGGGAGGATGAGTTCCTTTTATCCCATAGGTAAATTGGATATCTTTACCCAATAACTGCGCATATTTCTCATTAGTTCGCACGATAATGTCAACGAGTTGATGCAGGTCCATATAATCCGTTGTGCTTTCGTCCGATATGAGTTTGGAAAGTCCAGCAAATATCCGCTGGTTATCTTTTTTAATTTCGTGGACTTCCCCGGCGATTTCCAATGCCTCTTTTCGGCATTCCTCAAGCGGTACTGCGCTGTGCTCTTGTTTTAAGCGGTTGAGACTTCTGTATAAATCATACGATTTTTTAGTGATGCTTTCCGCATTTTGTAGTGTCTTCTTCAAGTGGATCGATTCCTCAAATAAATTGGATACCAGCATGAGCATGTGTTCATTCTGCTTTCGAATTTGCCTCTCCCTTGATTGGGCTTCATACAACTTCATTATACTGAAAAAGCTTATCACGATAAAACTATGGGAGAACGCGATAAGGATGATTTGATGCAGGTCTTCCAGCGTGAGAAGTAGCTGTTCTAACAGGAAGGATTGCGCCAATAACTCTGAGAGGTCAGACAAGATTTCAATGACAATGCCAGCTCCCCCAATGACCAAAGGGTGCCTGTCAAAATGGCTGAGTTTAGTCCAATAAACAAGAACAGAAAAAGTGAAATAGTAAAAAAAACTGGAGTAGTGCGCATGAAATGAGGATACCCAAACAAAATCCCCATGAGTGAAATAATCTAATAAAATTCGAAAACCTGCCACCCAGGCCCCTGTCAAAAAACCAGGGATTACGGACGGGATTTTTCGAAACAACAGCAAAAAAAAGAAAAAGGTGGGGGCTCCAAAGCTGACCCGGAAGGTTTCATTGAATGGATAAAAATTCAATTCGCCAGCTAATGGCACCGCCAACATCATAAGAACAAGAATATAGATATCTTTTCTCAATATAGGACAGTTGTTCAAAAATGTCACTTCCTAATTTTGTTTACAGCGATGTTTTTATTTAAACCATGACAGCGACGAAAAGTCAAAAAATTATTTTATGTATTTTTTCTGTTGTTTTTTGTTTCATTCTGTAGTTCAGCCTTAGAATGATAAAAGGATTTGAAAGCGTTTTTAATCAAGAAAAGGTAGGGGTCGATGTTGATGATTACAGGTGTGATAAAGAATGGCTTGGATGAATGGGTGACACATTATCGTTCGTTTTCTGCTAATGGACAGTGTGCCACGTATATTCCTGCACTGGGAGAAGCTGATCCCTCTCAATTGGGCATCTGCATCATAGATCCTGATGGAAAAGTCTTAAGAGCAGGGGATTGGAACGTTTCCTTCACGATGCAAAGCATCTCGAAAGTGATCACCTTTATGGCTGCATGTTCCCATCGCGGTATCCCTTACGTGATGGACCGGGTGGATGTGGAGCCAACGGGGGATGCCTTCAACTCCATTATCCGCCTGGAAATGCATAAGCCGGGCAAGCCCTTTAATCCCATGATCAATGCCGGCGCGATCACTACCGCTTCTCTTCTTCCAGGAGAATCAGCGAAAAAAAAAGCAGATTCGGTGTACGCTTTATTCGAAAAAATGACAGGAAAGCGTCCTGCCATTAAGGAGGAAGTCTATCATTCCGAATGGCAAACAGCCCATCGAAACAGAGCCTTAGCTCACTATTTGAAAGAGTCCGGTTATTTGGAAGCAGAGGTGGAGGAAACGTTAGAAGTGTACTTTAAACTCTGCTCGTTAGAAGTAACCACAGAAGACATCGCTTTGATAGGACTGATTCTTGCCCAAGATGGATTTCATCCGATACAGAACGAGCAAATCTTGCCTAAACAAGTGGCTAGGATAACCAAAGCCCTCATGCTGACTTGCGGAATGTACAATGCTTCTGGGAAATTTGCTGCTTTTGTTGGAATACCAGCTAAAAGCGGAGTGTCAGGCGGTATTATGGCAGCTGTTCCATCTGGATTAAGAAAATTTCCTTTTCATTACGGTTGCGGAATTGGAGTCTATGGACCGGCTATTGACGAGTACGGCAATAGCCTCGCGGGAATTAGGCTATTGGAACATATAGTGCAGGAATGGGATCTCAGTATTTTTTAAAAGATAGAATAGAAATGAAGGGAATGATTGGATGTTGGAAAATTTTGTTGCTGTAGGGAATGATCTTTTATGGTCCTATGTTCTCATTGCGATGCTAATTATTGTCGGTTTATATTTCACTTATAAGACTAAATTTATACAAATAAGACAACTTGGTGAGATGATCAGGCTGCTAAGAGAGGGCGTGGGTGAATCAGTAAACGGTGGAAAGGGGGTTTCTGCTTTTGGAGCTTTTGCTCTGAGTACCGCCTCACGTGTCGGAACAGGCAATTTAGCGGGGGTTTCACTGGCTATCTCTATTGGTGGACCTGGAGCTGTGTTCTGGATGTGGCTGATCGCTCTAATCGGTTCGGCTTCTGCGTTCGTAGAAGCTACTCTGGCTCAAGTTTATAAAGTTAAAGATCAAGGCGGCTTTCGCGGCGGTCCTGCTTATTATATGGAAAAAGGCTTAAATAAACGATGGATGGGCATTATTTTTGCTATTTTAATTACGACTAGCTTTGGACTCGTTTTTAATGCCGTACAAGCGAATACCATAACGCTAGCCGTCGAAAATGCTTATGGCATCGACCGGATAGTAACGGGTATATTTCTTGCTGCTGTGACTGCTTACATCATTTTCGGGGGTGTAAAACGAATCGTCGCCATATCGGAATGGCTAGTGCCAATTATGGCCGGAGGATACCTGTTGATTGCTGGATACGTAATGATTGTCAATTTCTCTGAGCTTCCTGCCGCAATCACACTCATAGTTAAAAGCGCCTTTGGTTTAGAACAAGCTTTTGGTGGCGGTATGGGTGCTGCTATGCTGATGGGGATTAAAAGAGGTCTTTTCTCCAATGAAGCAGGAATGGGGAGTGCGCCTAACGCTGCCGCTACTGCAGATGTGAGCCATCCTGTCAAGCAAGGTCTGATTCAAGCGCTCGGCGTATTTGTGGATACCCTTTTGATTTGCAGTGCTACAGCGTTTATTGTTTTATTATCGGACTCTTATCAAACTGAAGGCTTGGAGGGCATACAACTACTGCAAGTGGCTTTGAGCTCCCAAGTCGGTTCTTGGGCTATGAGTTTTGTCGCTATTGCTGTACTGCTTTTTGCATTCACATCTGTTGTAGGAAATTATTATTACGGACAAACCAATATTGAATTTATTCATTCCAATAAAAAGTGGATCTTTGTCTATCGTTTGGCTGTGGTGGGCATGACGTTGTTCGGATCTATCGCTAAAGTCTCGATCGTATGGGATTTGGCTGACTTGTTTATGGCGCTCATGGCGCTCACCAACCTGATTGCCATCCTTTTACTTGGGAAAATTGCATTTGCAGCATTAGAGGACTATCTTCAGCAAAGGAAGCAAGGGGCAGATCCGGTATTCCAGGCAAGCTGTATAGCAGGCCTCATGAATGCCGAGTGTTGGGAAGAAGAACAGGACGCGAAGAAAGAAGAGAGAATATCTTAAGAATCTATCGTTTGCCTACAAGTGAAAAGCTAATAAAAGAAAGCCCTCTGGTATTCGAGTCCAGAGGGCTTCATTTTTTTTTAACTCATTTTAATGGCTCTATCGCATATCGCTTCAACATCTTGATGATCATGGGTGACAAACATGCAGGTCATGCCGGCTTTTCGTAGGATCTCTTGAATCTCGCAGCGTATCGAGCTCTTGAGGTCGGCATCCAGGTTACTAAATGGCTCATCCATCAGCAAAACCGAGGGCTGGGGAGCCAGCGCCCGGGCAATGGCCACTCGCTGCTGTTGACCTCCACTAAGTTCATGGGGATAACGGGAAGCAAAATCTCCGAGTTGAACTAATTCTAGCATTTCCTGTGCGCGACTCATGCGATCCCGACGAGGGAGACGGTGCAGACCAAAGGCGACATTCTGGGCAACCGTCAAATGTGGGAACAGCGCGTAATCCTGAAACACCATTCCGACTCCTCGCTGTTCGGGCGAAACACAAGTCCGGTCATCGACAACGGTTTTGCCCGAGAGCATAACTTTTCCCTCAGAAGGATGTTCCAATCCCGCTAGTACGCGCAGCAAAGTGCTCTTCCCACTGCCGCTGGGGCCGAGTACGCCAACGATTTCTCCTTTATTAACGGAGAAGGATAAATCATGAAAGACGGGTTCTTGCTTTCGATGATATTGAAATGAAATCGAGCAAACTTCAACTACAGTCATCCTTATTTCTCCTCCCCGATACGATGGAATAATAGAACGGAAAGCATGCTAACGGCAATAATGCATAGGGATGGGATAGAAGCCTCAAAAATCCGTTCATCACTTGCATATTGATAGGTTTTGGTAGCAAGCGTTTCAAAATTAAAAGGACGTAACAGTAGGGCTAAAGGCAATTCTTTTAAGATTTCTACAAAGGTTAGAATGGCTCCCGTCAACAGGGCGCGACGCAGGAGGGGAAGATCCACCTTCCAAAACGTCCGCGTGATTCCTAAGCCTAACAAGCGAGAGGCTTGGAGGTACGAAGTGCCTATTCTTTCATAGCCCGAATCCACTGCATTGTAACCTGTTGCCATAAACCGAACCACGTAGCCAAAGATGAGCATCGCGATAGAGAGACTTAACCACAAGGCCTCTTCCCCACGCCATTGGGAAAGCTGATGGTCCAATCCGATAAACACATGCAAAACTCCAACGGCAATAACAGCACCGGGAATGGAGTAGCCAGCGGTAACAGCTTTCGCTAACAAATTCGAGAACAAACTGGGCTGCAAGCGACAGCTGTTGGCTACCAGGACGGACACCACCATGATGATGGCTGTGGCGATCGCTGCGACCTTGAACGTGTTGGCCATTAGTTGGTAAAAAGCAGACGTCCAGACGCTCTCAAAAGACCATGTTGCCCAGACGATCAGTTGTACGAAGGGAATAAGGAACGAAAAGGCAAACACTAGTGAACAAGCGATCCAAGCCAGCCCTGCCTGTACACCGGTGAGACGCTTCGGTAAAAACGAACGGGATTTGCTGGTCGATGCACTAAATTTCCGGTTACTCCGCAAGAAGTGTTCGAGAGCAAATAGCCCTAATATGCCGACCATCAACCAAGCGGCCAGACGTATGGCAGAATCCACATCGTACATCCCAAACCATGTCTTAAATATCGCGGTAGAGATGGTCTGGACACCAAAATAACTGACCACGCCAAAATCACTCAACACCTCAAAGGTGACTAGCATCAGGCTGCCTACAAGAGCAGGGCGACACAGGGGAAGCGCTACGGTAAAGAAGATACTGAAGGGTCCCCGACCTAGCAGTCTAGCATTTTCAATATAAGATCCGCTCTGCTTCGAGAAAAAAGCTTTAGTCAAAAGAAATACATACGGGAAGAGGAAAAGGGTGAAGATCATCACCGCACCTCTCATGGACATAACGCCAAACCAGCTTGGGTCCGGGGAATAGCTGAAATAGTCTCGCATCGTTTTTTGCACAATCCCGGTATAACTAAACATATTACTATAAGTATAAGCGGCAATATATGGGGGAACAGCGAGCGGCAGCAACAACGCCCAGCTGAAAAAGCGCTTCATGGGAAAATCATAGGCGGTGACGAGCCAAGCTAAGCTTACCCCGATACAGGCGGTAAGAAGCACGGTCATGAGTACCAATTGGGTGGATTGGATCACCGCATCGACTAATACATATTCTCGAATATGTCCCCAGTTCTCAGTTGCCGGCTGAATAATAGATAAGAGGATCGAAAGAATCGGTAGCAAAATCACCAACGCAGCCACGATACTTGGTATCCACCAGCTATGAAGTTGTCTTCGCAGATCTCGGATGTATCTGAGGTTCGTCACAGCACGTCACTCATTTCAATTAGATACTGATAATGATTATCGCTCTTTGTATACTAGCACTTGTATCCGAAATTTGTCAATGTCAAAAACGGGCAGCCGTTTCGTGCTGCCCGTTAAGAAGATTATTTCCAACCCACTTGGTTCATGATTTCTGTTGCTTTTTTATTGTTTGTAGCCAAAGCGGAGTAGTCTAGCTCTTGAGCCTTGAAGCTTCCCCAGCCCTTTAGAAGGTCAGGCAGTTCAGCTTCTGCATTCACAGGGAATTCGAAGTTCTCATTGGCTGCGATCGTTTGAGCTTCTTTGGACGTTAAGAATTCAACAAGCTTAATGGCATTTTCTTTGTTCTTACTAGACTTAAGAAGACCTGCTCCGCTAATATTCACATGCGTTCCAGTCGTTTCTTGGTTCGGGAAAAACACGCCAATCTGCTCTGCTACTTTTACTTCTTCTGGATCTTTCGAAACATGCATCAATCCTACATAGTAGGTGTTCGAAATTCCAACATCCCCTTGGCCTGCAACGATGGCTTTCATCTGATCACGGTCTCCGCCTTCAGGGTCACGGGCCATGTTTCCAACGATTCCTTTGGCCCATTCAGTCGTTTGCTCTTCGCCATTCAATTCAATGAAGGAAGCCAATAAAGATTGGTTATACGTGCTGCTAGAAGAGCGAACGAGGACTTTCCCTTTCCACGCTTCCGTAGCTAAATCCTCATACGTGGACAATTGTTCTGGTTTCACACGGTCTTTAGCATACACAATCACCCGGGCGCGGGTGGAGATACCTACCCAAAGATTTTCCGGGTCTTTAAATTGGGCAGGAACCTGGCTGTTTAATGTCTCAGATTCCATCGGCTGGAACATCTCTTCCGCATTGTTCAAAGCTCCTCCATCAACCGTGATGAAGAGGTCAGCAGGAGAACTGTTGCCTTCGCGCTTCAAACGTTCTGTCAGCTCATCTGCCTTGCCTTTTACCACATTTACCGTAATACCAGTTTGAGCTTTAAATTCTTCGAATAATTTATCATCGACTTCATAATGACGAGCCGTATAGACATTGACTTCCTGAGGTCCTGCAGGAGCTGCATCTGCCTTAGGAGCTTCCTGAGAAGGTTGTGCTGGTTGTGTTTGAGTTTGACCGGCCCCGCATGCGCTAAGAAGCGAGGTAGCAAGAGCTGCTGTTAGTAGAGTGGACACCCACTTGAATTTTTTCATTTTTCCCCCATCCTTTTCTATGTATTAATGAGAATCAATCTCGTTGACCATATGATAACATTTATCAATTTCAATGGTCAAGGGTTTTGCTGAAAAAAAGAGAGATTGACAGTCAGAAGAAACTCCATTAATCTAATATCAAATCAATAATGTGGATTGTGACTGGATTGCCAGGCAAGACCAATTGAGTGAAGGGAAGAAAACGGATGTTTTCGTCTCTTTAGTTCGATTTGGTCTTTTTTTATTGGCCAAAGGAAATTCTAAGATTTAAGATGCTCATACTAGCTAGGGGGAAATAGGATGTTTAAAAAACTATTCGGGCTGAAAGAAAAAAAGAGAGTAGAGGTGCTAGTCGCACCGCTTTCAGGAAAGGTTATGAACCTCGAAGAGGTACCAGACCCGGTTTTTTCGCAGTTGATGATGGGGGACGGATTAGCTATTGTACCGACGGAAGGAAAGGTAGTTTCGCCGGTCGATGGAGAGATTGTTCAATTTTTTCCTACTAAACATGCCATCGGCCTCCTGTCTGATGTTGGCGTGGAGATTCTCATCCACGTGGGACTTGAGACGGTTCACCTAAAGGGCGAAGGGTTTGAAGGGCATGTTGAAGTTGGGGATCAAGTCAAGGCTGGCGATTTACTCCTAAGCTTCGACTTAGACTTGATCAAAGAAAAGGCCAAAAGCACGATTACACCTATCGTGATTACCAATGGGGATGTGGTCGAAAGTCTTGAAAAAATGATCGATCAAGTCGTGGTTCATGGGAGTCAAACTGTTATGACAATTAAAACCAAATAAGCTCAATCTCGACGAAGGGAAACGTATGGCTTACCGAATTCATAGGATTCTGAATAACAACGTCGTGGTCGTAATCGATGAAGGAAAAGAAAAAATCGTAATGGGTCCTGGCATTGCGTTTCAAAAGAAAAAGCACGACATCATTGCCAATGGGAAGATTGAAAAGATCTTTGTGATGGAAGAGGAAAGTGAAAAGTTCCAGGAACTGCTGCGTACGCTTCCAGAAGAACATATTGCTATTGCTGAGGAGATCATCAGCTATGCCGAAGGGGAATTGCGTGCCCCTCTTAGCAATCATATCCATATTGGCCTAACCGATCACTTGTCGTTTGCTATTGAACGCTTGCAGCAAGGGTATCAAATCCAAAATCGACTCTTGAGTGAAATTAAAGCTCTCTATAAAAAGGAATATAAAATTGGCCTTTGGGGAATCGGGCTGATTAAAGAGAAACTGGGTATCGAGATGCCTGATGATGAGGCGGGTCACATTGCCCTTCACATTCATACCGCGAAAATGGATACCGTAAGCATGGGCAAGGCATTGCAACAGACGACGCTGATCCAAGACATGATTGAAATCCTCAAAAAAGAATTGCAGGTGGATATCGATGAAGAGGGGATGTCGTATCAGCGCCTCGTCTCTCATCTGCGCTTTGCCTTGATTCGCATGGAAGAGGAAGAAAACTCACCGCTTATGGATGAGGACATGCTACAGCTCGTTCGAACCAAGTTTAAGAGAGAGTTTGAATGTGCTGTCAAAATGGCTGACTTTACCCACAGGGAATACCATCTCCAATTTTCAGATTCCGAACTGGCCTATATTACCTTGCACATTCAAAGGCTTGGGGAAGCCGGAAGGAAATCGGTAAAAGGAGATTGACAAATCGTAAAGAGTAAACTATTATGAAAGCGTATTAAAAGAATATACTGAGGATTGTGACTGGTGAAGCAGGCAAGACCTAGAAGGTACAAGGGAAGTATAGGACTCTATCCTATACTTGTATTCCTCTGTGCGTTTTAGGTCTTTTTTATTTTTCTAGTCGTAGAAAAAGGGGAGAATGAACATGAATTATCAAGATATCGCTAAGCAGCTTGTTCCCTTGTTGGGCGGTCGCGAGAATATCGTAAGTGCGATTCACTGCGCTACTCGTCTTCGTCTAGTTTTGAAGGACACACAGAAAGTAGATCAAAAGGCCATTGAAAGTCTCGAGGGGGTAAAAGGGGCTTTTTCCAGTTCGGGTCAATATCAAGTGATTTTCGGTACAGGAACGGTGAATAAAGTTCACGATGCACTCGTCCGTGAAACGGGGTTGCAGCAAGCGGGTGATGATACTCATCAGGAAGCCGTTAAGCAGAATATGAATCCTGTTGCCCGATTTGCGAAGGCCTTGTCTAACATTTTCGTCCCGATTATTCCAGCCATCGTGGCCAGTGGTTTATTGATGGGGCTGCTGGGTATGATGAAGGCCTTTAGCTGGGTCAGTTCAGATCATGCGGTTTACCGATTACTGGACATGTTCTCTAGCGCAGCCTTCATCATCTTGCCTATTCTCATAGGGTTTTCCGCGGCTAAGGAGTTCGGCGCCAATCCTTTTCTTGGTGCGGTCATCGGTGGAATATTGACTCACCCTGCCCTCTTGAATCCTTGGACGTTAACGAATGCAACACCAGAATATATGAATCTGTTTGGCTTTGAGTTGGCCCTAATCGGCTATCAGGGAACGGTTGTCCCGATCTTAATTGCCGTTTACTTTATGAGTAAAGTGGAGAAATCGTTGCGAAAGGTAGTACCAAATTCCGTCGATCTGCTCGTTACACCGTTTATTACGGTCATTGTGACTGGATTTTTCACCTTTGTTGTTATCGGTCCGTTCGGTCGATGGGTAGGAGATATGATCTCGCTCACCCTGCAATCTCTTTACAATGTCGCAGGTCCGGTTGCAGGACTGGTGTTTGGAGGGTTATATTCCACGATTGTCATTACGGGTGTTCATCACAGCTTCCATGCCATAGAAGCAGGGCTCTTGGCCAGCAAAGAGATTGGTGTGAACTTCTTATTACCGATTTGGTCGATGGCGAATGTGGCGCAGGGCGGAGCGGCCTTGGCGGTTTACCTGAAAACAAGAAATAAAAAATTAAAAAGCGTTGCACTTCCAGGAGCTTTTTCTGCTTTCCTAGGAATTACTGAACCGGCGATTTTTGGAGTCAATTTAAGATTGGGCAAGCCCTTTATTGCAGCGGCTATAGGCGGGGGACTCGGTGCGGCCTATGTTGTCATGATGAACGTGGTGGCGAATGCATACGGCTTGACCGGTATTCCGATGCTGGCCATTGTTGCCCCGTTTGGAATGGAAAAAGTACTACATTACCTCATTGGGTTCGCCATTGCTGTCGGTTCAGCATTTATTGCAACTTATGTACTGGGCTTTAAGGAGGAAAAATAATGAAAACAGGGGTCATCAGTTTAGGGGAAGCCTTAATTGACTTTATTCCACTAGATCCAACCAATAGCGTCTACCAAAAGAGCCCAGGGGGGGCTCCGGCCAATGTGGCCGTGGGTCTGGCCCGCTTAGGGGTGCCGGCTACCTTTCTGGGCAAAGTCGGAGATGATGTGCTCGGGAGATTTTTGGAAGGAACACTGACCGAATACGGTGTGAATACCGATTTTATGCCATTAACCGATGAAGCGCGTACGGGTGCTGTCTTTGTAACTCTGGCAGAGAACGGGGAACGCAGCTTTGATTTTTATATCATCCCAAGTGCGGATGCCTTTTTAAATGAACAGGACGTGAAAGAAGAAATATTTGCAAGCCACAAAATCCTTCATTTTGGTTCGATCTCGCTCATTCGAGAACCTTCCAGAAGCGCCACGAAGAAGGCTGTGCAGTTGGCCAAAGCTCACGGCATGCTGATCTCCTATGATCCAAACCTGCGAATAGGATTGTGGGATTCCGAGCAACAAGCAAAGGAGATAATTGAGTCCATGCTCCCTGAAGCAGACATCCTCAAAATCTCAGAAGAGGAACTGGAATTTCTTACAGGGGAACAGGCCATTAACAAAGGGGTACAAGCTTTAGAAGCCTACCAGATTCCTCTGGTGTTTGTGACTTTAGGGGAAAAAGGAAGTATCGTCTATACGCGCCAAGGGGAAGTTCACGTACCGGCTCTCCCCGTCCAAGCGGTGGATACGACAGGGGCAGGAGATGCTTATGTCTCCGGAGTGCTGTATTGCTTGAATGAATGTGAAGAGCCCTTGAGGAGTTTAACTGTAGAGGAAGCGGAAAAAATCGCCCGTTTTGCCAGTGTATCAGGAGCCTTAGCGGCATCAACCAAAGGAGCCATGACGGCATTGCCTACTTTAGCTGAAGTAAAAGGTCGTGTTTCGAAATGAATGTAAAAGATCAAGAATTAAGGGAACAAGCTACTTTGGAAATCCAAAAGCACAAACTTCAGGTGGAGAGCGACCCGTATCGGTTAACGTACCACCTGATGCCCCCCGTGGGGCTGCTTAATGATCCTAATGGCTTTATTCATTGGAAGGGAACGTACCATCTATTCTATCAGTGGATGCCGTTTAAAACCGGCCACGGAGCAAAGTTTTGGGGACATTACTCCTCGCCGGATCTGGTCCATTGGACCCACGAGGGGATCGCTCTTACCCCCAGTGACTGGTTCGATAAAAACGGCTGTTACTCTGGGAGTGCAGTAGATGATAATGGAACGCTGACTGTTTTCTATACCGGCAACGTGAAGGACGAAAAAAACAACCGTGAAACCTACCAATGCTTGGCCGTTTCAGAGGATGGTCTTGAATTTGAGAAACAAGGGGTAGTGGCTACTCTACCAAAAGGGTACACCGCTCATTTTCGAGATCCTAAGGTGTGGAAAAAAGGAGAGCACTGGTACATGGTTGTGGGTGCGCAAAGCCTCCAGTTAGATGGAAAAGCGGTGCTGTTTCGCTCTTCCAACTTAAAGGAATGGGAGCATCTAGGAGCCATCGCTGGGGGAAATACAGATCGTTTAGGGTACTTTGGCTATATGTGGGAGTGTCCAGATCTGTTTGAACTAAACGGTAAGGACGTTTTGGTGGTATGTCCGCAGGGAATAGAGCCTGAAGGCATGCTCTACCAAAACGTGTATCAAGCGGGATATTTTGTTGGCCAACTTGATTATGAAAAAGCACGATATACCCACGGCCAGTTTACCGAGCTGGATCGTGGATTTGAATTCTATGCTCCGCAAACGACACTGGATGCTAAAGGACGTCGGCTTCTTGTGGCGTGGATGGGAGTTCCCGATCAACAAGAGGATCAGCAGCCGACCATTTCCCATAAGTGGGTCCATACGATGACAATCCCTAGAGAGTTAACCCTCATAGATGGAAAGCTTTATCAGCAACCCATTAAAGAATTGGAGCAGCTGCGCCAAAATCAAGTGTCATATGAACAAGTATCAATAAATAATGGAGTGCTAGAGCTTGATCAGGTGCGCGGGAAAAGTATCGAGTTAGGGATTCAAGATCTAAGCTATGGCGACCGTTCCATCGAAATTTCCCTCCGTGGCGAGATCCGCTTCATCTACGATCCCCAAGAAAAGCAAGCCACACTTGAACGCAAAAGCTATGTGAACGGATTAACCGAGGCAAGACATTGCAGACTGGAGCGATTAACGAGCCTACAGATCTTTCTTGATACTTCTTCTCTTGAGATTTTCGTCAATGGGGGAGAGGAAGTTTTTACGTCAAGGATCTTTCCTTATCCAGATAACGAATTAATTACCTTTGCTTCAAAAGGATCCTTTAATTTTCATGTGAACAAATGGGATCTCAAATACGACTAAATGTTGAAAAACCACTTCAATGGGAAGTGGTTTTTTTATTGTTGAGGAAATTATATGATGGATGGTTCTGTGGATAAGTTGAGCGCCTGATTTGGACCGGAGAGGGCCTGGAATGCCCAAGTGAGTCCGAATGCCGCTCTCATCCTAGACTTGTTTACCCAAAAGGTCGCCTGCAGCCACTTTGCAGTCCAGATATTGCTGGGCATATCATAGGTATAAAGCTTTAATATCTCCCCATCATAGCCAGACTCGGCGATCAAAACCTTGGCCATGTCCACATTGGTTCCATTTTTAAAATGATGCTCGCTATAAGACGGCGAGAAGCTGCAAGCAGGCAAGGCATTCACTTGGGTATCCTTAATCATCTTCTCCCGGTCAATGACTAGATGAATAGCTGTCCGAAGGCGCTGGTCTTGAATTGGACCTGTCTTTTTCATATTGAAGCTTAAGTAAGAGGCTCCTTGCTCAATCTGAATGAGCTCTTTATGTGATTTTGGATTCAACGGAACGTTGCCAAGATATAAGTCGTCTGTCTGCAATTTGTCTATCAGTTTGCCGATCTCGTAATTGGGCCAGATCCAGATCTCAACTTGATCTAAGTGCGGTCTTCCTTCAAAGTAGTTTTCGTGAGCCTCCATAAGGAGTACGGATTCATTATTTTTCACCATCTTAAAAGGACCTGTCCCAATTGGCATCTGAGAGTAGGACTGATAGCTGTTAAAGTCACGCGGTAGGATTGAGCATGATGTGTTGCATAGGTAGTTGAGGAATAGAAAGTTTGTATCTACCAACGTAAACTCTACGATCTATGGGCTTACAGCCAAAATTTTCTTGATGCAAGACTTTAGATGGTCATGAGGGGAGTGATCTAAAAGTCTCTGAAAGGTAAACACGACGTCCTCAGCATCCAATCGCTTGCCGTGGTGAAACCGAACCCCTTTTCGCAAATAGAAACGCCACTTGGTTTGATCTTCATTGCTTTCCCAAAAATGAGCCAACTGGGGACCTACTGTCATCGTTTTCTTGTCAAAGAAAACGAGTGTATTAAATAATTGAGCAACCAAGTGGGCTTCTGTTCTACGATTTACATAAGTTGGATCTAGGTCTAGAATAGGGCGGTAAAAGGGTAATCTTAATATGTCTTTTTTTTGGTTATCTTGTAGAAATCCTAAATGACCATAGAGCCATTCCATAAACTTATATCGAATCAAAGGTATTTCCTGTGAATGGATTAACTTCCAAGCTTCATCCAGTTGCTCTTCCAAAACAAGCAGCTTGGCTTTTTCTATAACAAACTGGTGAAGGGGATGTAAAAAAACAATCGTAGAAGCATGGCCCCGTCCGCGTCCAGGATGCCATTCGATGAGTTTCTGCTCCACAAGCCTTGTTAAGACCAGCTGAGCATTCCTTCTCGTACAATCCAGAATTCCCTGGAGCTCGTCCATTGTTACAGGTATGTTTTCCCCTTCGTTTGCCATGGGAAACTGACTGCGTAAGGTAATATAGTGCTGTTCAGTTTTAGACATTTGAACTCCCAATTAATATAACTTTATTAGGCGGCTATAACTTTATTCCTTCCAGCTGCTTTGGCTTGATAAAGAGCTTGGTCCGCGTGTTCAATGAGTTTCTCTGGACTTTCAAAAGTTTGTGGACCGCCTATGGCGACCCCCACGCTTACCGTTAATACGCCGTAAGGGGAAGTCCGATGGGGCTCTTGCAGATTCTCGATGGCCTGGCGGAGTTTTTCAGCGGTATGATAAGCGTGGTCAAGAGTCGCCTCCGACAAGATTACCATAAACTCCTCTCCACCATAGCGAGCAGCAAAAGCGTTTTCGGCTCTGGCATAGTCCCTTAGAACGCCGGCGATAAGCTTTAACCCATCGTCCCCACCAAGATGGCCATAAGTGTCATTAAAATGCTTATAAAAATCAATATCCATTAAGATAACCGCCATGGGTTGACCTTTATTTGATCCTTTAATCCACTCCGCTTCTAAGACCTTATTCAAATGCCTTCGATTGGCCAAGCCTGTTAACCCATCGGTGCTGCTCAAGGCTTCTAGCTTGAGATTGGCTTGACCCAGTTCTTTGTTTTTCTCCATTAATTGCTGAGTTCGCTGTTCGACGGCCATTTCCAACTGTTCATTCATCTCTTGTAACTGCTTGTTTAGAGAATGATTCCGTTTAAAAAGGGCTAGATAGCGGTAGGAGACAATCACGCCTTGCAGCATGATAAAAAGCAGAAAGCTATACTCCAATTCAAATACAGATGGAATAATCAGGGCTGAAGAAAGCACATCATTCAAAATGCCAATGACAAGAATGAGCAGTCCAACTAAGGTAATAACGGCTCCTTCCCTTTTGCGGAGAAAAGCTGAAACACCGACATAGAAAATGAAATAGGAAGTGATTAACACCATGATGAGGAATTGATAAACCATCGTTTGCGTAAACAGAAGGGTTGAGGCAAACACGTTATAGATTACACAGAGGATGACGTAAACGTACGTCAGTCTCATCATCACAGGATGAATGTCTCGCGGATAAAGCAACCTCATGGAAAGGATCACGAATAGAAATGAGATGATCTCCACCATATATTCCATTCGTTTTATCACGGACCAGGGAATCTCTGACAGAATGATAGTTGCGAGATAGTCGTTAATGAGCAGGGAACGAGTTGCCATGCACAAGGAGGCTAAACCGATCATAAGAAGGTCACGCTGCACCCTTCCGGTGACGGTTGAGATGATCAAGTTATACAAACCTACGAAGAGAAGTCCGCCAATGATAAGAAACGAGTCCATTTCGCTTCTCAAAGTGGACTGTAGTGTGTCTAAAGAATTCTGATAAGCGACCTGTGTATAAAGTCCAGCTTTACGGTAGGAGAAGTTGGAGACCTGAATTACAATCTCTATTACCTCGTGGGTAGGAATGAAATGATAGTGGTTGATTTCTAAGCTAGGTTCTTCTTCGAAAGCCATAGTCCCGACTACACCAGCGCCACCGCGTTTGGCCCCATCAATCCAAACCTGGTAGGCACTGCCTATATTTTCTAAAGCGATAACCTTTTCCTGTCCTATATCTGCGGGGTGGATCGTGAGCTGTAAACGGTAGGTAGCATATCCTGTGTAACCCAACGGTTCTTCACCGATCTTTTTTCCTTTCCATGAAGAAGGGACTTCGATAAAGTCCGGTGGGGGAGCCTGTAAACTATTAAAGTCCTTGGGCTCTAGTAGTTGCATCCAATAAAATTCCCAATCACCTGTTAAAGGTAATCTCTCTACTTCGTCGTTTAAGGGCGTTTGAGATAAATCCATTACCCCGCTAACAGCACGTGGAGACGGGACATCAGCAAAAGAAGGAGATTGAAAGAGGATAAAGAATAGAACGAGAATAGCTGGGAGTATTAGCTTATGATTGTCCATTTATTTCATATCCTATCATTAAATATTAATTCAAGGATACTCTAGGGAAGGCCTCTTAGGCAAGGGTGAAACATCTTATGTATTCACTCTATGAAACCAAAAAGACCAAAAAAAATTCTTTACTTACGAAACATCAAGGACATCCTAAAATCATTTATACTTCGAGGGTGATACCGATTACATAATTTGTATAATACTTTCACCAAGAGGAGTAAATCAAATGTTTCGAAAGGGTCAATTAAAAATTGGGACCAAAATAATGATCTGGTTTTTGGTCATTGCCTTACTTCCTTTACTTTTTTCCTCCTACGTCATTTACACCATAAGTAGCACAGAACTCTTAGAAAAACAGAAGGTTTCTCTCGTTGATCTAGCATCGAGTACAACGAAGGGGATGGATCAGTGGCTAGAAAGAAGATTAAGTGAAGTTCAGTTAGCAGCGCAAACCGAAATCGTTCAATCCTTAGACGCTCAACGTCAACTCGAGCTGTTTCAAACGATCAAAAAACAAACTGATATCTATGAGACTGTTGTATTTACGGGGGTAGACGGAATAGTAAAAGCACATACCACTGTAGAAAATATGGGAGTCATGAATCTCGCAGACCGGGAGTATTTCAAAAGGGGAATGGAAGGGCAATCCACCTACTCTGAAATATTGGTTTCAAAGGCTACCGGAAACCGCATCGTGGTAGTGGCTACTCCAGTCAAGGATTATAATGACCGTATTGTAGGTGTCATGTCCGCATCGATGAATTTTGAAGCTTTATTGAATACCTTTCTACAAGAGCAATCTATTCAAAATGATAGCCATTATCCGATCCTTGTTGATGAATCCGATCGTCTTCAAATGATTCCGCAGCAAGAGTTACTAGGTAAAAAAGTAGGGGAATCGGAACTGCCGCAAGGTCTGCAGGAAATTCTGCTATCCAAGGACCGATCGGGTGTTTCGATTTATAAAGATCAAGAACAACAGTATGTTGTGGCTTACAGCCCTATACAACAAACGGGTTATCAGCTCTACCTGCATGTGCCAATCGAATCGATATTGTCTTCTGCGACGAAGATCAAGAATAGTGTGATGGGGATTGGTTTGGCAGCAGCCATCATGGTCATCCTAGCAGCGTGGGCGATCGCACACAACCTGAGCAAACTGATAAAAAAGATAGCCGAGCAAGCCCGGCGTGTAGCGGAAGGGGATTTAACCGTCCAACACCTTGAGGTCAAAAACAAAGATGAGTTAGGTCAACTTGCACAAGATTTTGATAGGATGTCAAATAGTCTAAAGCAATTAATTCGCCAAGTAGCTAACAATACAGAACAGGTAGCTGCCTCAGCAGAAGAACTAACAGCAAGTGCAGAACAAACGAGTAAGGCCACGGAGCATATTGCTTCCGCTATGCAGCAGGTAGCCGTGGGCTCGGATGACCAAGTGCGCAGTGTGGAAGACGGTTCAGCTGCTATGAATGAAATGGCCGATCGGATTGTGGAAATGGAGAACACGGCAAAAATGGTCTCCAATACAGCCACTAGAACCTCCCATCAAGCCCTAGAGGGTGGACAAGCGATTGAGAGAGCGGTTCACCAAATGAATTCCATCCATCTCACAGTGAATGGCCTGGCCCAGGTCGTAAAGGGGTTAGGACTTCGCTCTCAAGAGATCGGGCAAATTACCGAAGCGATTACAGGTATTGCAGCCCAAACGAATCTCTTGGCTTTAAACGCAACAATCGAGGCGGCAAGAGCAGGCGAGCATGGACGTGGATTTGCAGTGGTAGCTGATGAGGTTCGAAAATTAGCCGAGCAATCAGGGCAGTCTGCTCAACAAATTTCTCAGCTTATTATGTTCATTCAAAATGAAACCACGAAAGCTATGAATACGATGGAAAACGCGATGACGGAAGTGGGAGAAGGCATTCGCGTGGTTCATCTCGCGGGAAGTTCCTTTGATCAGATCCAAGGTTCTATCGATGAAGTGGCCGAGCAAATTCAAGAGGTCTCTAAAGCAGTTCAACAAATCTCAAGAGGCTCAGAGATGGTCGTCCATTCCATCCATTTAATTGCTCAGGTAGCAGAAGAAACCTCATCAGGGACACAAACGGTATCCGCTTCTGCTCAAGAGCAATTAGCTTCAATAGAGGAAATTACGGCATCTGCCTCAGCCTTAGCCCATATGGCTGAAGAACTGCAATTATTAATAGGAAAATTTAAAGTATAGAGGATTACAATCATACAAAAAAAGACTCTGGCTGGAGTCTTTTTTGCCGTTGAAGTTTTTAGAGGGTTCGGCTGTATTCTTTTTAAGAAAGCATCAATTACTCAGCAATTTTGAAACCTTTAACCTGTGCTTTCGTATAAAAATTAAATTGCAAAGCAATCTAATCTAAGATAAATAACCTGGGGGAACAAAAAGTGCCTTTCGAGATCATACTTTTAACTTTACTCATTATTCTAAACGCTTTTTTTGCAGCTTCTGAAATTGCCTTAATTTCTCTAAATGACAACAAGGTTAAACTTATGGCAGAGGGAGGAAACAAAAAGGCGCAGATGCTGTTGAATTTATTGGCGGAACCCAGTAGGTTCCTAGCGACTATTCAAGTAGGGATTACCCTTGCTGGATTTTTAGCCAGTGCGTTTGCTGCCGGGAGTTTTTCCGGCCGCTTAGCTGAATTTTTATTCAGCCTAGGTGTTCCTTTATCCCAGCAACTACTCGGAACGATTTCTGTTGTACTGATTACTTTAGTCTTATCTTATTTTACCTTGGTGTTAGGCGAATTGGTTCCTAAACGAATGGCCATGCAGAAAGCTGAGCCGATTGCCATGTTTGTGGTTGGACCACTAACTGTCTTGTCAAAAATCACCTCCCCATTTGTAAAATTGCTCACCCTCTCCACCAATGGAATTGTCCGATTGTTCGGGATTGATCCTCATGCCAATGACGAGCAGGTAACCGAAGAGGAAATTCGTATGATGGTGGACGTCGGCCAGGAAAGAGGGGTTATTCAGGATTCGGAAAAAATGATGATTAACAATATCTTTGAATTTGACGACACAACGGTATCTGATATCATGACGCACCGAACTAACTTGATTGCTCTTTCCACAGAGACAAGTCTGACTGAAGTGATTGAGTTGATCAAGGTTGAAAAATATACCCGGATTCCTGTCTTTCAAGGCCATATTGATAATATCGTGGGAATTTTGCACGTGAAAGATTTGCTTCCTTATATTGAAAAGGGAAATGATTTCAGTATTACCAGCGTAATGCGTGATCCTTATTTTGTGCCTGTCACGAGAAAAGCGGATGATGTATTTAAGGATCTTCAGAAAAACAAAGTTCATATGGCTGTTGTGATTGATGAATATGGGGGAACAGCTGGAGTCGTAACGACAGAGGACCTATTGGAAGAGATTGTAGGGAACATTTTCGACGAGCATGACGAAGATGAATCCGAAGAATTTGTTCATTTGGATGAAAGGACACTCTTAATGAATGGTTCCTTGAGCTTGCGGGAAGTCGAAAGGATTTTAGACGTTGACTTCAAGACAGTAGATTATGATACTCTTAGCGGTTTTTTAATTGGGCAGATCGGCCACATACCCAGCGGCGAAAAACAGGAATCTGTTGAATTTGAAGAATATATCTTTTCAGTCATGGAATCTGATGAAAAGCGAATTCGCAAAGTAAAAGTAATGAAAAGTCCTCGGCTATTTCCGACTTCTCCTGAACAAATATTAAGTACGCCGGGAATACGAGATTAAGCTATTGTGTAAAATATTGCGAAATAACAAGAGAGGAGGACTCCCGGCTTCTCCTACTCCCCCATAACACCTGTATACTATAAAAACCGGCCGATTTGTCCTAATATCGGCTTTTTTGTCTTTATATCACCTTTTGAGGAATAAAAAAGTTCAGGTAAAATAAGATTAAATAAAATCTGCATGTTTAAAAGGAGGTGTACTATTTACTCCTATATGGGGTAAATAGAAAGTCATTGGACCCTGAGCCGATGTTGTTTAATCTTATTCTTGTGATGTTTCTTGTATTAGCGAATGGTTTCTTCGTAGCCGCCGAGTTTGCGATGGTGAAGGTAAGGAACACTCGACTTGAAAGCTTGATTCTGGAAGGGAACCGAAAGGCAAAATTCGCTCAGCTATTAACCAAAAACTTGGATGCCTATTTATCTGCTTGTCAACTGGGTATCACGTTGTCTTCTCTTGGTTTGGGTTGGGTTGGTGAACCCGCGATCGCAAAGATGATTGAACCATTTTTGAGAGACCTCGGTTTTTCGAATAATTTGATTCATACCACAGCCTTTGCTATTGCTTTTTCCATTATCACGTTCCTTCACATTGTACTTGGCGAACTAGCTCCTAAATCTTTGGCGATTCAGAAATCCGAAGGAGTAACCATGTGGACAGCCATGCCATTAATTGCTTTCCACAAAATGATGTACCCATTTATTTGGTTCCTAAATGGTACAGCGAATAGGCTCCTTCGCCTTGTTGGCATTCAGCCTGCAGGAGAACATGAAGCTGCCCATACGGAAGAAGAAATTCGCATCCTTATGGAAGAAAGTCATAAGAGCGGTTATATCGATAAAACAGAATTGGCTCTCATGGATAACATCTTCGATTTTGCAGAACGGAATTCAAGAGAAATTATGATTCCACGGACGGACATGATTTGCTTATATGCTCAGAGCACATTTGAGGAAAATCTGGAGATCGCACTGCGAGAGCAAATGACCCGCTATCCCGTATGCAACCCGGATAAGGATAATATTATCGGATTTATTCATATTAAAGACCTTTTTGCTGCATTATCCAAAGGAGATAGGGATCTAAATAAATTGATTCGTCCTGTCATCAGCACACCAGAAAGTACTCCAATTAGTTCTTTACTTAAAATCATGCAAAAAAAGGGAGCCCAATTGGCCATTGTCATAGATGAGTACGGCGGAACCGCTGGACTCTTAACGATTGAGGATATTATCGAAGAAATCGTAGGAGAAATTAGAGACGAGTTTGATGAAGAGCGTCCTTCTATTGAACCCAAAGAGAATGATACGTTTTCCGTGGATGGTCGCTTGCTTCTCGAGGAAGTCAATGATTACTTTGGCTTTAGAATTGAATGTGAAAATATCGACACCCTCGGGGGATGGGTTTACGCCCAGGTGGAGACACCCCCTAAGTTAAACCAAAGAGTAGAATTTGAAGGCTTTGAATTTATCATCGCCGAGGTAGACAACCTAAGGATTACCCGCGTATTAATAAAAAAACCGAAACCAATCGAAGCGATACCACCTATATCGGTCCAGTCATCCTTATCAGTTTAATTAGGCAAACCTTTACCCTCGTGGTAAAGGTTTTTTGTTTGGATTCGTCAGGGGCTTGCGCATACCGCTTAAAGTCTCGTTAATACGGAAATACTAATAAATAGTAAAAATTGGAGGTGTCGCAAATGAACAAGGACTATCTTGTAGGAGTCATCAGTCAATTCGAAAATGGTGGCCAACCGTTACCTGACCACTTGAAAGCAAAGCTGCATCAAATCAAATCCAATATCGATACCATGACTCAAGATCAGTTTGATTTACTCTCTAATGGAGCCGTAAGAGTCTCTCCTGCGATCGAATCCAATGTTGAGCAGAACCCCTTGTCTGATCTAAGAGAAGTCTATAGCGAACTCGAAACAATGGCTCTCAGTAATCGTGAAAATTCTGATTTACATCGAGCTATCACTCAGCTGCGGGGAATTCTCGATATGCCTGACCGCTACTATCCTTAACAAATCAGCGATAAAATTAAGAAGCCCTCAAATCAAATCTCTGATCTGAAGGGCTCCTTTAGATTTAATCAATGGAAAGAACGATTTTCCCACGTGCATTTTGACTTGTGATTTGTTCGTGTGCTTTTCTAACGTCCTCTAAGGCTAATTCCTCGCCAATTTCCGGTTGTAAAATACCAGATTCGAGAAAGGCTTCAACCGCATGCAAGCTCTCATTGTACTCATGCGGCAGGGCATTAAACAGGGCCAATCCTAGAATATCTGCCTCTTTCATCATAGCCAATCTTGGATTGATTTCCAAGCTGCCGCGGTTCCCTACAATAATAATTCGACCATATGGGGCAATGATCTTTAGGTCCGTCTCTAAATTGACGTTAGCCAAAAACTCAATAATAACATCCGGTCCTTTTCCGTTTGTTAACGATAGGATTTTATCGATGGAGTTCTCCGTAATATGATTAAGTGCATGGGCGGCTCCTGAGGCCTTTACCAAGGACCTGCCTTCTTCTGTACTTGCTGTTCCAATGACATTCGCTCCGATTCCTTTGGCCATTTGAACGGCCAATACTCCAACACCACCGCTTGCGCCGTGGATTAAAACAGTCTCGCCTGGCTTAATCTTTGCTCTGTGGAACAAAGCTCGGTAAGCCGTTAAAGCCGGAATGCCGAGAGCGGCACCCGCCTGATAGGAGATGGACTCAGGCAATCTATGGACAGCGTTCGAATCACAAACGACCTTTTGCGCGTAGGTACCGGTATTGCGCTTTGCTAGCAAGGCTGCTACAAAAACACGGTCTCCCACCTTAAGATGCCCAACACCTTCACCAACGCCATCCACAATTCCAGCTCCATCAAAGCCAGGTGTGTAAGGCAATTCGGGAACTAGGAATGAATAGGTACCAGTACGAATATAGGTTTCGTTAGGGTTCACGCCTGCAGCGTACAGCTTAACCCGTACTTCATTTGCAGCTGGAGTAGGCTCTGCTACTTCTGTGCATGTCAAAACTTCAGGTCCGCCAAATTCTGTGATTTGAATCGCTTTCATCTGTTTCCTCCTGGTTTTCAAGTTATTGTACTGTTTTTTCCATCTTCTCCTTCAGTCACCAAAAAGTCAATAATAAATAATCTCTCGCATCGTTAAAAGTACCTTCTCTAAAGATAGGCATATGATGTCTTAGAAACTTAAGAAGGGAATGACAAGATGTACTATCCTTACTACTTCGTTCAAAATGGTCAACTGGCAACTGAAGCTATTCTTACTGGGGTTAAAAGGGAAGCGGAAGCGATAGATTTTTATGACCGCTTAGCGCGCGTAGCACAAAGGCCGAAGCTATGGCCGCTGAAGAAAATCATTAAAAGGGATCATATATTTCCAAGTAAGATTAAATGAGGTATATTGGAGTGGAGGAGGGGTGACATGGGAAGCGCACCAGAAAAACCAGTATATTATGATGGCAGTGGTCCATTAAAGATAGTAGAAATAAGCAATAATAAAGAATTCGTTATTAAACCTATAAACACTGTTTGTTATAAAGTCATTCCTTATTTCCCATTTCTTATAGAAAAAGAAGGGAAGTAATCCTACTTCCCTTTAGCTGTTGTTTAGAATTGTGAAGCAACCTTTGCCGCTTGCTGTACACCTTGACCAATAATTTCCTCTGCTTGATCCGGGAACTGATTATGTCCTTCCACAATCACGGTGGTGATGTCTGTGATACCCCAGAAGTTTAAGATAGCCGAGACATACTTCACTGCCATTTCCACGGATTGTGCAGGGCCTTCCGAGTAAACGCCGCCCCTTGCATTTAACAGAACCACTTTTTTATCTGCAAGAAGCCCAACAGGTCCTTCTTGGGTGTAGCGGAATGTCTTGCCTGTTTGGCTTAGATAATCTAAGTAAGTATGCAACACAGCCGGTACGGTAAAGTTCCATAGAGGGAAGGCAAGGACGACTTTATCAGCATCAAGGAATTGATTTAAGTATTGATTTACCAGGTCTGTAGCTTCTTTTTCAACTGAGGTTAGCTCCATTCCTCTTCCAAGCTTAAACATGGCCGTGATTTTCTCATTCCCATAGTAGGGAAGATTTTCTTTAAAAAGATCAAGCTCTAAAATCTCGTCTTCTGGATGAGTCTCCTTATAACTTTCTACAAAAGCCTGATAAAGCTTCACGCTTACTGCCTGCTCAACAGGTCGGTCATTTGCTTTAATAAATAGAACTTTAGCCATTTTATTTACCCCCAGCATGTTGTATATTCCTAAGTTGTTATAGCAACTATATAGCAAGAAGATTATTACTCGACATTGTCACAGATTTTAGAAAGGACCCGCTTAAAGACTAAGAGGTCTTCTTCAGATATTCCTTTGCATACTAAGTCATTGAATTCTTCAGCGATTGGCATAATGGACGCTCTCAATTCCTTGCCGGTCTCCGTAAGATAAACGCGCAAAGAACGTCGGTCGTGTTCGCTAGCCATTCTTTGAATGAAGCCTTTTTCCTCCAGATTATATAGCATGCGTGCGATATTCGTTTTATCTTTATTCAGCTGTTCCGCGATCTCATTCTGATTAAGTCCGTCCTGTTCCCAAAGCAGCATCATAATCAGATTCTGTTCCGGCGCTAAATTAAAAGGAGCTAGCTTGGCTTTAACATAATTAGTAAGAGTTAGATCTGTCTGATGAATCACAATGCCGATATATTCACGAAAAGAGAATTTCAAAAGAATCCACTCCAATTAAGTTGCTATAACAACCAATGTAATAACATACTAAACTAAAATATTTACTATGTCAATTCTTCCAAACCGTTTATTGGTATAGTTTAAGGAAAAACTAAATGAATCATACCTAAATAAAGTAGGTGTTAAGAATGGGGATTATCGTTGTAGAGATATGTAATGCGAATCTAATAACCTCTTATGATTGGGACAATTTAGAAGTCCAATTTCCGGAAGTGTCGGTAATTCGAATGGAATGCCTTAACCTTTGCGGTTTGTGTCGGACAAGCCCCTATGCACTAGTCAATGGCAAAAGGATTTTTGCCAAAACCATTGAACAATGCGTCGAACTCATCCTGGAACGAATCAAACAAGAGTTGGCTGAATTTGAAGAGTTGTTGTAACACAATATAAAAAGATTGTCATAGTTCATATTTCACATTGGGATTCTCTTTGAAGTGCAGAGGGATAGAAGGACGCGACTACTAAGTAGTCGCTTTTTCTAAGATTGGTCATTTTCCTCATTTGCTTCTCTCCAGAGTAACTCTTTTCCTGAGAAGGTATCAACCTCCATGAGCTCACCGGTCTTCGGATTAGGTATCGTTTGTTTAGAGTGTTTTATTTCTTCCAGCATACCTCTATATTCTTGATTCATAGCGAGTACTCACCACTCCCTTGATTTGATACAATGACCGAACATGCAGACCATACCTGTTCTCCAGAAGCATCCTTGACAGAGCGGAGGAAGGGCAAACTTTTTATCGTCTTTTTGAGCTATCTGAATACGTTTTTTGTTCACATTATCACCTCTAAAGCATTTTTACTACCTTCATAGGGATAAGTATAAACAAATGTTACCAATGCATTCTCTTTTAGCACCAAATAAAAAACGACAACAATTGTCGTTTTTTATTTGGATCAATTTTAGCCAGGATGAAATAATAACGATTGTTACTACAAGTCCCCCCTTACTATCCCTAGCTTCGGCTGGGGCCTTTTTAGTTTAGGGATAATCAATGACTAAATCCATTGTTTGGTATACAATAAAATAGGTTGCTAAAGAATACAAGGCTTCATAGATGCCAAAAACGAAACTTGAGCTGCCTAGAATAAAAAGATTAAAGATCATAATATATTGCCCAACCGTGTAACACGTTTTTTTACTTAAAAGAATGGCAATAATCTCCGTTCCATCCAACGAACCCCCATACCGAATGATGAGCCCGATACCTCCTCCCAATAACACACCGCCTATTATTACGGCAAGGGCCGGATTGTCGGTAAGCACGGGGAGGGGGTGTAAGATAAAGATTCCCATCGCGAGCAAAACGACACCATAAAAGCTCAATATTGCAAATGCTTTTCCTAAAAGCTTATACCCTAGCAGCAAGAAGGGGACATTTAATGCTAGAAGCAGAAGTCCCAGATCGACTTCCGTCAGGTAGGAGAGCATGATCGCAATGCCGACAATCCCGCCATCAATCACCTCGTTTTTCACCAAAAATAACTCCAACGAAACAGCTGCTAGAATAGAACCCGTCAAAATATAAAGTCCCCTCTTATAGAGAGGTACTGAGAACTCCTTGCGGGAATATAATCGAATACGTGGCATAAACATGATCCACCCCTTGTCTTATCTCCTAGAATAAGATTATTCAGAAGGTTAGACAAAATATTCCTGAACGTTACGATCATTCTTAAGAAGAATCTCGGCTTTTGTCATTAAGATAAAGGAAAGGACAAAGGATTCCACTCCCGCAATTCAAGTGTTCGAGCCCTTTCAACCACTACGGGGTCTTGTTCTGCCATCTTTTTTGCTTCTTCATAAGAATGAGCTCGGTAAATCACCATTCCACCTTTTTGGTCGGTAAAAGGACCTGCCATTACTACTTTTCCTTGTTGAAACAATTCATCTATGTAACGGAGATGGGCAGGACGGACTTTCATATTGATTTCTTCATCAACGATCGTTAACAATGCTGCATATAACAATGTGGTCAGCTCCTTATGTTTAATAATGATTCTCCAATCCCCTATCAAGCAGTCTCAATAACTCCCTCAAAGCAAACGAATGATAAGCATTTTTCTTGGTGATCATCCCCAGCTCCCAAACCAGCGAGCTATCGGTTAATGGAAGAATTTTAATGTCTGGGTTATTTTGCTTATCATAAATGGATTTGGGAAGAATGGTGATGCCTAACCGGGAGGCAACCAGCTCCATGATTAAATCCCACTGAGAGCTTCGATAAGAGACCGTCGGTGTAAAACCAGCAGCCGTACAGGCTTGTCTAATATAGTCATGCAGGGTAAATTCTTGGGAAAAGAGAATGAAACGCTCCTCTTTTAATTGATGTAAATAAACCGCCGGTTGCTGGGCTAAGTCATGATCTTTATGTATAAATAATACAAATTCGTCTCTGATAAAAGGTGTAATATTGAATTTGCTCGGGTCGTTTGGCAGGACAATGATACCTAGATCAATTTGCCCTTGATCTACCAATTCACTGATTCGTTTGGCCCCAAGCTCTATTAATTCCAAGGACACCTTAGGGTACTTTTCATGGAGCATTCTTGCAATGGCAGGAAAAAACAAAGTCCCGATGAGGGGAGGGATCCCGATTTTAATTTCCCCTGCTTCGATGTTCATTAATTCATCTAATAGCACCGTTAACTCCGTTAGGGGCAACAGAGCTTTAACCCCCTGTTGGTAGACGATTTTACCTGCATCCGTGAGCTTCAGTTCACGCTTGGACCGCTCGAAAAGTTCGACATGAAGCTCTTCTTCGATCTTTTTCACCGCTTTGCTGAGCGCAGGCTGAGATACATAGGAATGGGATGCGGCCTTTGAAAAGCTCTTATGATTCGCTACTTCTATAAAAGACTTTAAGTCTCTAAGCTCCATTTAGCTCTCCTACTTATTCCGTTTTGTTATACAAAAGATAATTTATATTCATTTTACGATTGATAAACTCTGTTGTAAACTCTAAGTATAGGGTTACATTTCGAATTTTTAGACAAGTCGCAGGAAGGGGATCATAAAATGGGAAAAAGTAAAGTGTTAGATTCCATGCTAGAAGCCGTTCAAGATATACAAGACGGTGCAACGATTATTGTTGGAGGATTTGGATTGTGCGGAATTCCTGAAAAAGCGATCTTGGCTTTGCGCGAAAAAGGAACTAAGGATTTAACGATCGTGAGCAACAATTGCGGAGTTGACGATTGGGGACTAGGACTTCTCTTGGCTAATAAGCAAATTAAAAAAATGATCTCTTCGTATGTAGGAGAAAATAAAATCTTCGAACGTCAGTTTTTGAGTGGGGAGCTAGAAGTAGAGCTTGTTCCTCAAGGGACTTTAGCTGAACGCATCCGGGCAGGCGGGGCTGGCATCCCAGGGTTCTACACCGCGACGGGAGTGGGGACTCCTGTGGCTGAAGGAAAAGAACACAAGGTGTTTAACGGAAAAACATATATCTTAGAAGAGGGGATCGTAGGAGATTTTGCGTTAGTGAAGGCTTGGAAAGCTGATCCGCTTGGAAACCTTATCTACCGGAAAACGTCTCGCAACTTTAACCCGGTGGCTGCCACAGCCGGTAAAATTACCATTGCGGAGGTAGAAGAAATCGTTGAAGTAGGACAATTAATCCCTGATGAGATCCATACCCCTAGCGTATATGTTCAGCGTGTCCTATGCGGTACTGACTATGAAAAGAGAATTGAAAGAAGAACCGTGAAACAAGCTTAAGCGTTTACAAAGAATGAAGGTAATGGAGGAGATAAATCGATGAAAGATGTCCGCTTAACGATCGTAAAACGTGCCGTGAAGGAAATTGAAGATGGAATGAACGTCAATCTGGGGATCGGAATGCCAACGTTGGTCGCCAATGAAATTCCAAGTGAGTTTAATGTCCTGCTCCAATCTGAGAACGGCTTATTAGGGATCGGTCCGTACCCCGTAGAAGGATCAGAAGATGCGGATCTAATCAACGCTGGAAAAGAAACCGTAACCGCAGTCCCTGGCGCTTCTTACTTTGATAGTGCCGAGTCTTTTGCCATGATCCGCGGAGGGCATATTGATTTGGCCATCCTAGGGGGCATGGAGGTTTCAGAGCAAGGCGACCTGGCCAACTGGATGATCCCAGGTAAAATGATCAAGGGAATGGGTGGAGCCATGGATTTGGTTCATGGTGCGAAAAAAGTGGTTGTCATAATGGAGCATACGAATAAGCACGGTGAATCCAAAGTGAAAAAGGCCTGCACCTTGCCGTTGACCGGGCAACAGGTCGTCCATCGTTTAATTACGGATTTGGCTGTATTTGATTTTACCTCCGAGGGCATGGTTCTCGTAGAAACCCAAGAGGGCGTTAGCGTGGACGAAATCAAAGAGAAAACGGAAGCCTCCTTTACCGTAGCAGCAGAACTGTTGATTCAAGAGAATTAATCTATTCACACGAGCAGCCCCACAGCTTCATCATTGTCAGCATTGCAGTCAATCGAACCACATAGAGGGGTAACATATAGATACGGGTTGGAGAGTTAGATAAATAGATAAATAGATAAATGGTAGGACAGATAGCGTGTCTGTCCTACCCTCATATATTCAAGGAAAGGGTGAAGAGCATTGAACCTAGCATTAGTCGATAAAAAATGTATCCACTGTGGGTTAAAATTAAGTCGTTTCGAGTTTGAGGAAAAGTCTTCGCTTTGTATCGATTGCTATCATGAAGAATACACCGCTAAGGTAACTCCGTTAGCCAGTCAACCGACTCGCTTGCGAAATAAGAGATGGTTTATTAAATAGAGAATCGAAAGGGAGAGCCAAACCGATGAAAATAAGGGGAGAAATTGTTCATCAACGTCCTTATAGTGATGTCTCCGATCAAAAGATTCACCTTCTACTGCTAAAAGTCCAGGAGGGAGTCCTGGTTAATGGCGTAACCATTCATACCATCCCTGTTCTTACATCAGCAGGGATAACAGATCGTCGGCTAGGCGACTCAATCGACATTACAGGCAGAATGGAACTTAGAAGAGTTAAGACACCTGCGGGAAACCTAAGCTCCTCACCCATCCCGGTATTCATTCACATATAATAAGTACTTTGCAAGTACTGCTATTTTTGCTTCACCAGTAGGCAGGAAGATGGAGTACTTGATACTTCTATGATA
Organism: Ammoniphilus sp. YIM 78166; assembly: GCF_004522215.1. Classification (GTDB taxonomy): domain Bacteria; phylum Bacillota; class Bacilli; order Aneurinibacillales; family RAOX-1; genus YIM-78166. The sequence continues at coordinate 1,050,722 of NZ_SDLR01000001.1, forward strand.
TTCAATTTCTCACACTCTCACATTTTAGGAAGGATCCCTCGGGTCCTTCCCTTTTTTTCCAAATTGTGCCTGTCACTCCCCGGAATTTGTCGATTCACCAGCTTCAAAACATGCTATAGGATGTAAAGTTTTGAAGAAAGCATTTCGCATAGCGGAACGACTAGGTCGCCGTGATGATATTTCTCTATATATAATAGTGTTAATTAGAATAATTAGGAAATGGTGGTGACAAGATGAATGAACGAGGACAAAGGGTTCAATCAGTTGAGCGGGCTTTTCGGATAACGGAATGCTTTTCTATTGAGAAACCAGAGCTTAGCCTTGGTGAAATTGCAAAAAAAACAGGTTTAACCAAGAGCACGGTGTTTCGCTTATTATCTACCCTTTTACAGCTAGGGTATATCAAACAGGATTGGCAGACTCAAAGATATAGCTTAGGATTTAAATTTTTCCATTTAGGTGCGATCGTCATTTCGAATACCATGCTAAGAGAAACGGCCATTCCGTTTATGAAGAAGCTTTCTGAGGAAACGGATGAAACGATTAGTCTGAACATCGCAGAACAAAATGAAAGGGTTTGTATTGAGGTGGTTGAAAGTCCTCAGCAAATTCGCAACTTTGTAAAGGTTGGGCAGCGAAATGCGTTATGGAGCGGGGCTTCTGGTAAGGCCCTCTTAGCTTATCTTATGGAGGAAGAAAGGCAACTCATTCTTGGTGAACAGGCTGAAAAGCTAGAAAGAGAGTTGTATCTTATTCGAAAGCAGGGCTGTTCGATTTCTACTGATGATCGAGTGAAAGGATCCTTTGCCATTGCCGCGCCTATTTTTGACCATCGTAGCCAAATCGTCGGCGGACTTACTCTTGCCGGACCAATCCACAGATTGACCGAAGAAAGAGAACCGGTTTTGGTTAGACAAGTGATCCAAGCAGCCCATCAAGTTTCTGAACAGTTAGGCTTTATCCAACGAAAGCTAGGATAATATTTGAGTGCAAGCCCCATGATCCTGTGTTCCAGCAGGGAATCATGGGGCTTTTTATTATAAAAAGCAAAATAGTATAAATATTTTTGCAGTACGTTCCTCCATACGGCATGCGTTTTACCATCCGAAACGAGAAGCCGGTAAGATTAAATTAACAGGTAGCCACTATGGAAATGGGGGAATTGAGAATGTCACCAGTAGACACGGATATTCAACAACATAAACGAATGCTGGCCAAAGCGGTACGCATGCTGGAAAGAATTCAACTGTTGGATATGAATGGTCACGTTAGCTTTAGAATTCCTGGAACGGATTGCTTTATTATCAATTCACGAAAGGCCAGTCGTGCCTCGATCACAGTAGAGGATGTTGCCATTTGTAATCTGGATGGGATTCCTCTTTCCAGCTCCATTGAGCCGCCAAGTGAGGTCCACATCCACTCAAAAATCTATCAAAAACGGAAGAATGTAGGATCCATCATACATGGGCATCCACATTACCAAACCGTGCTAGGCATTGCTGATGTGGAGTTGAAGCCGGTTTTTGGGATTGGGGCTTTTGTGGAAGCCGGGCCGCTTTTTGAGAATGCAAGTCTTGTGAATACTCCCCAGTTGGGTGAAGAGCTGGCTGAGGTGTTAGGCAACCGTGATTATGTCCAGCTTCGGAACCATGGCAATGTGGTAATAGGGGAGGATATCCCGACTGCTTTTGCCCGAGCCGTATACTTGGAGGAAAATGCGAAGAAGCAATATTACGCTTCCTTGCTTGGTAAGCCACTCAAGGTCATTGAGGGAGAAAACCTCTTAATGACAAAACAAACCTCATGGTCCACAAGTATTGTGCAAAAGGTGTGGAGGTACTACGAGGAAAAAGCAGAAAAAGAAGGCACCTTGTTAAATCTTGAAAGCAAAGCCGTCGTTTCCTAGTCAAACTATTAACTTTTTAAGGGGGTTTATCTATGTTAAGTCAGGAGCAGAATCAAATTCTAACGGAGGTTGGACCTAACACGCCGATGGGAAACTTATTCCGTAGATACTGGATACCCGTTGGAATTCCGGAAGATATGAAAACTAAATCAACGAAAAAGGTACGAATTTTGGGTGAAGATCTGGTGTTGTTCCGGGACCGTTCCGGCAACTTCGGATTAGTGCAGGAGCGTTGCCCGCATCGGGGAGTATCCATGGTCTATGGGATACCTGAGGAAGAAGGCCTTCGCTGCCAATATCACGGATGGTGTTTTAACCGGAAAGGACAATGTACGGATCAACCCAATGAGCCGAAAGATAGCACGTTTAAAGAACGCATTAAGATTACGGCCTACCCTGTCCAAGAAATGGGAGGACTCATCTGGACTTATATGGGGCCACAGCCGGCTCCCTTGCTTCCCCGCCTTGACGGCTATGTTGCAGAGAATGCCATCCGCTTAATCGGTCAAGCAGTCTTGCCTGTGAATTGGCTGCAGATTATGGAGAATTCTCTTGATCCCATTCATACGGAGTGGCTCCATGGCCATTACCATGCCTATCTTTTATCCCAAAAGGGACAGGGATTCAAAGATGCCTTTCTGCGGGAGCATGAAAAGATTGGATTTGATAAATTTGAATATGGCGTCATTAAACGCAGGGTTCTCAAAGGCCAAAGTGAGCTCGAGGATGATTGGCGCGTCGGACATCCAGTCGTATTCCCTTACACCTTAGCCGTAGGAAGTGGTGGGCTAGGAACCTATGCCTTTCAGCTCCGGATTCCGATAGATGATACACACACCTGGCATGTTTGGTATAACGCCTATGTTCCAGGTCCAGATGTAGACATTCCGCCGCATTTGCAAGAACCATGCGTGTATGATGTGCCCTATAAAGATGAAAATGGGGAGTTTCTGACGGATTATATTGATGGTCAGGATATTATGTGCTGGATTACCCAGGGTGAAATTGCAGATCGAACAACAGAGAAATTAGGTACAACGGACAAAGGGATTATAATGTATCGACAGCTTCTAAAGGAAGAGATTGCTAGAGTGGAACGAGGGGAAGATCCGCTGGGAACCGTCCGTGATCCAGAGAAAAACAAGTGCATCGTCTTGCCGCTGGAACGTAAAAAACACCATTTCAGCGATGGATTTGAAAGTATCACGATGAGATTCCAGACCCGTTTTGCCCCGATTGTCGAGGAGCTCATTGATTTGTTCAGTAAGGCGGGGGTCAAATGATCCGCCCAGACTACCATTCAGCCGTACGGTTCTGTCCCTGCTGCGGACATTCCGTCGAACAAAAAGAAAGCATCGTCATTGAATATTGGCAAGGAGAGCACAATGTTTGCTTTACTTGGTGCCATGTATGCGGTTGGCGAGGGGAGATTACGGAGATCAAGCGGGTGACAACGACGGAAATACCCGAATAAGGCCCAAAGGAGGGACCAGCAACTTGTCAGATCATATGCTGCGAATAGGAATCGTTGGATTGGGAAACGCGGGAAGCTCATTGCTTCCTGCGATTTCCAGAAACCCGCAGGTGAAGGTTACAGCGGCCTGTGGACGGAATAAGGAAAGATTGGAAAAGTTTGCGGCAGATTATCAGGCCGAACATTACTATTCCGTCGAAGACTTGTGCAAAAGCAAAAATGTGGATGCCGTGTATATTGCCAGCCCAACGGAACTGCATAGTGAACATGTAAAAATTGCGGCAGAGCACCAGAAGCATATCCTCGTGGAAAAGCCCATTGCGGTTACCCTTGAAGAGGCCCAGGCGTTAATTCATCTGGCGGAGAAGAACGGGGTGCATATGATCGTGGGTCATTCCCACAGCTTTGAGCCTCCTATCCGCAAGATCAGAGAAATTGTAAGAAGCGGGGAGCTGGGTTCGCTTAAGATGCTGCATAATTGGTATTTCAATGACTGGATCTATCGTCCGCGAACGCCGGACGAGTTGAACACTGAATTGGGAGGAGGGGTCACCTACCGTCAGGGATCACACCAATTTGATATTATCCGCTATATTGCGGGAGGCAAGGTTCGGAGTGTCAGGGCCATGGCCGGAATATGGGATCCTGAACGGACAACCCAAGGAGCACATACTGCTTTTCTAGAATTTGAGAGTGGCGTTGCCGCAACGGCGGTCTACAACGGGTATGACCATTTCCATACGACAGAGTTAACCTTTGGCATCGGCGAAGGAGGTCCGTCGGTGAAGAATCAAGAGTATGGATTTTCCCGGCGAACGATAAAACAGATGGACACAGCAACCGAGACCGCGTTAAAAACAGAAAAAGGCTACGGAGGGACAAAGGCCAAAAAATATGCTGACGAAACCTTTCATCAACCCTTCTTTGGATTTACCCTTGTAAGCTGCGAAAGGGGGGATATTCGCCAATCGCCAAATGGCTTGCTGGTTTATGCGGAGGATCGCCGCTATGAAATCGCGCTGCCGGAGGAAACCGGTCGGGATGTCATGATCTCTGAGCTTTATCAAGCGATTCACCAGGATATTCCTCCGGTTCATGATGGCAGGTGGGGGTTAGCCAATCTAGAAGTGTGTCTAGCCGTGTTGGAATCTTCTGAAACTAAAAAAGAGATTTACCTGTCTCATCAAGTGGCCGTCCAAGACTAATTGGAAAGGAGGGAAAAACCTTTGAAAACGCTCATGCTTTTCTTTGAGGAAGGTTCAGCGAGGAAGCTCCAAGGAGGGCTGAATCGATTGATTGCTGCTTCAGCCATTATGCTTTCTCTTTTTGTTATGTGGTCGGCAAGATACGGGAATTTGGATCCTTTGATCTATCGGGCGGTATTCCTTAGTGTCATCATTGCCATGGCTGTAATTCTCTACAATCCCAATCAACGGGCAAATGACCGAGTGCCTTGGCATGACTTGCTCATGGCTGTCGTTTCCATAGCTTTTGGTGCCTACTTTTTTGTCCATGCCGAGAGAATCACGACACGCTGGGCACTGGTTGATCCACTGACAGCGGTGGATGTAACGTTAGGGATCGTCATGATCCTGATCTGCCTGGAGGTAGTGAGGAGAACGTTAGGATTAGGCTTAACGCTTATTATTATCATGTTTTTGGCCTACACATTAGGTGGTCATCTGATCCAGGGAACTTTTGGCCACCGATACATTGATATGAATATGATGGTCGATCAATTTGTCTTTACGGTCAACGGATTTTTCAGTTCCCCGATTGCGGTAGCTTCCACCTATGTATTTTTGTTTGTACTGTTTGGGGCGTTTTTGCAGGAATCGGGAGCGGCTGACTTTTTCTTTAAATTCACCAGCGCCTTGGCAGGTCGAAGTGCCGGAGGTCCAGCAAAGATTGGCGTCCTGAGCAGCGCTTTTCTCGGAACCATTAACGGCAGCCCTACAGCAAACGTGGTTACAACCGGAGCCTTTACGATACCAATGATGAAGCGTTTAGGTTATCCGGCAAACTATGCAGGGGCGGTAGAATCAGTAGCTTCCACAGGTGGCAGCATTCTTCCACCTGTAATGGGGGCTGCGGTCTTCCTAATGGCTGAAATGACCGGGATTTCGTATGGGCAAATTGTAATCGCTGCCATCCTTCCCGCCCTTCTTTACTATGGTGCTTTATTATGTATGGTTCACTTTAAAGCGAAGCGAACAGGAATGAAAGGGCTGCCTGAAGAAGAGGTGCCTGCTCTGGGAGCGACTTTAAAAGAAGGTTTTCATCACTTCCTCCCACTAGGGATTCTCGTTGCTCTGCTCGTGATGGGGCGATCTCCTTCCTATGTTGCTGTTCTGTCTATCCTTTCCATCGTGGTTATCAGCTGGTTTCGCAAAGAGAATCGAATGGGATGGCGGAGCATTTTAAGAGCATTGGAAAGCGGTGGACGCATGGCTGTGTTAGTTTCGGCAGCATGCGCCGGCGCGGGACTTGTCATTGGCGGCATAACGGTGACAGGACTCGGTGGGAAATTCTCATCCCTTGTTCTAGGGTTTAGCGGGGGACAGATATTTTTTGCTCTGGCATTAACGGCGATCATCTGTATCATCCTCGGAATGGGCATGCCCGTATCTGCAGCTTACGTACTGACTGCTGTATTAGCCGTTCCAGCTTTGATAGAAATGGGGATATCTATGATGGCCGCCCATCTGTTCGTTGTGTATTTTTCAGTACTTTCTGCGATTACACCACCTGTCGCGGTCGCAGCCTATGCCGCAGCGGGTATTGCGCAAGGAAGTCCCTGGAATATCGGTTGGACATCAGTCCGTCTCGGCATCATGGGATTCATCATCCCGTTTATGTTTGTCTACCAGCCGGCACTATTGCTCATGGCGTCACCTCAGGAAGTGATTATGGCTGTGCTAACCTCGGCTATCGGTACGATCGCATTATCTGCAGGAATCGAAGGTTGGCTCTACTCTAATGTTCCGCCTATCCTCAGAGTGTTATATATCCTTTCTGGGCTGATCATGATTTACCCCGGATGGGGAACCGATGTTATCGGTTTAGCGGTTTTTGTTGCAGGGGCTGTCTACCTTCGCAAGAGCCGGACGAATCAATCTATCATTCATTCGGAAGTTACACAGTCTCAAGCCAATTAAATCCACTAAAACTATCTCAGGAGGAATGACGATGAAGAAAAATTGGAAGCGTGGATTGGTTTCCGTCCTTACAGGAGCGATATTTGTGGCGATGACAGCATGCGGGGGTTCTGGAAGTACGGGTACAACAACCTCACAAGGGAGTAATGGGAATTCAGGAGCTGCGCCCCAGACAGAATCCCCTTCCGCTCCTGCCGAAAAACCTGCTGCGGCACCGCTGAATCTAACCTTAGCGGGGGGATCCAGCGGTGGTTCTTGGACCGCGATTGGGGAAGGGATCGGGGAGTCGATCCGCCGAGCGTTTCCGGGCTCCACTTTCAGCTATGAACCGGGACAGGATGGAGCAAACACTGCAGCTGTAGCCGGTGGAATGGTTGCGTTGGGCATGGCTCATAGTCCGATTGTAAAACAAGCGCTCAACGGAGAGGAACCGTTTAAATCTCCTTTGGACAATGTGCAAGTGGTCGCTTCCCTTTACCCGGGATTACTGCAGGTGGTCGCAAGGCAAGATGCATCATTCAAGTCTATTGACGAGATTGTGGAGAAAAAACTTCCGATCCGCGTGTCCGTTAATAAAAAAGGGACGATTCAGGATCTGATCGCCCAGTCCGTTTTCGAGGCGTATGGTGTGACTTATGCGGACATTGAATCATGGGGAGGGAAGGTTCTGTACAGCTCTTCTGGTGAAAGCATGGATCTGTTCCGAGACGGACGATTGGACCTTTACTTCCCTGTAATTAAGGCTCCAGAAACCTACTTAATTGAAACAAGCACCAGCGTTCCGCTTCAGTTGATTCCAGTTAAAGATGAGGCGCTTGTCAAAGCAGGTGAACAGTGGGGAATGCCAATCAATACCATTCCAGCAGGTACGTACAGCTTCTTGAAAGAAGATTATAAGACGATTGAATTGTATGTTCAACTGGTAACCAGTTCCGACGTCCCAGAGGAAACCATCTATCAAGTGACGAAGTCCATGACAGAAAATCTCGATTATCTAAAGACGATTCACAATGCCTTAGCTGAACTTACGCCGGAAGGGATGACGAAGACAGGAGACATGCCATTGCATACTGGCGCGCAGCGTTTATATAAAGAAATTGGGGTACTAAAGTAAGATACGTGCAAACAGTTGGAAAAGACTTCTTGCCCTTTAACAGAAGGGGGGAAGTCTTTTCCTAATTTGTTCAAAACATGCTCAGATGAAAATTCTTGGATAACAGCTCCAATAACCTGATGCCTGCCATACTATTCCCTTGTTCATTTAACGAAGGCCCAAAAATGCCGATCCCAAACTTCCCGGGTACGGCCCCCATGATTCCGCCGGATACGCCGCTTTTAGCCGGAATTCCAATTTTGATCGCAAACTCTCCAGAAGCATTGTACATTCCGCAGGTTACCATAAAGGTTTTGCAAATACGAGCGATGTCGATCGGAATAACTTGCTTGCCGCTCAACGGATCCGCACCATCCATGGCGAACACCATGCCGATCCGGGCCAAGTCCAGGCAATTCATTTCGATAGCGCACTGCTTCGTATAAAGGTTCATGAGTTCTTCTACATCCTCATCTAAACTTTTATGCTGCTTTAAAAAATAGGCTAACGCCCGATTCAAATGAGCGGTTTCAAACTCCGATTGTGCCACTTCTGAGCTATATCCAATGGTCGAATCGTTGGCCATCTCCTGTACAAAAGCTAAGAGTCGTTGAAATTTTTCTTCCACTGAAGCACCTTTAATCATATGTGTCACCACCAGCGCCCCCGCGTTAATCATCGGATTTAACGGTCGTGCAGGATTGACGGTCTCCAATTTGATAATGGAGTTAAAAGGATCTCCTGTCGGTTCCATCCCCACACGTTTAAACACATAGTCGAATCCTCGATCCATCAGAACAAGGGCCAAGCTGATCACTTTGGAGATACTTTGGAGCGTAAAAGTTTTTTGGATATCTCCTGCAGAAACACATTGACCGTCGGGATAGTGAATCGCTATCGCCAAATCATCCGGATCTGCTCTCCCGAGAGCCGGAATATAGTCTGCTACCTTACCATGCTGAGTAAATTTTCTCGCTTCCATTACAAATTCGTTTAATTCCTTGCTTGATCGACATTGCATAGTTATCACCATTCCTAGTATAGTCCATGCTCACATGGGGAATACCCATGCAACCTTTTGGAAAAACCAACCGTCAATTAGTTTGTACGAAAAACATTCAAGGAGTGAAAACATGAAAAAATCAGCAGGAGCAGGATTACTCATCGCCACTTTACTAACAGGTTCTATTGGTTGGGCTACCAACGTAATGGCCTCCAATTTGGGCACAGTAGAGCAACTTCATATTCAAACGGTGCAAGCAGCACAACGAGTCGAAGCATCAAGGTACATAAAATTTTCAGGCATAGTTACCGAAGTAAAGCAAACCGATCAATCCCTTACCTTCATCGTTAAGAATCCAGAGAACGACATGCAGATGGTTTTTCCGGTATCCCATGGAGTTCTCATGTTTAGTAACAGCACAACGGAAAAACTAGAATACCAGGCACTGCAAAGAGGGGTAAACATCGAAGTATACTATGATAAACATAAACCGGTACCCTTGATCTATCCAGCTACCGCTGCACCAGAAATCATATTGGTTCGCGACAAAGAAATCGGTGAAGTCAAAGTTTCAAAGTTTGATGAACAATTCCTAAGTCTTGATCAAGAGCTCAAACTCAATCTTTCACAAGATACCATTCTGCTTAATGAGCAAGGCGAACCCATCAAGAAAGATGACCTACAAGGAAAAGAACTCATCGTGTTTTATACCTTTACGACTAAAAGCATTCCCGCCCAGACGTCACCTAAGAAGATTATTGCCCTAGATGATCAAGCAGAGAGGCCGATTGAAGTTGAACAGCTTATCGGTGAAGACCATTACGTGAAAGAAGGAATGAGGATGATTCCGCTTCGAAAGATAGCGGAACACGCAGGGTATAATGTGGAATGGGATCCATCCTCGCAGATAGTAACCCTTAGGAAACAGAATCAATCTTTTACCATTTCCATTAGTGAGAAAGCCTATGGATTTAATCGAAGTCTTAGATACTTTGAGGTGGCACCCGAAATCATCAACGGGAAAACGTATGTGCAAGATGAAATTCTTACGATGTTAATCGTGAAATAAGATTAACGGGTACAGTTCTTGTTCATTTGAATTCTTCCCGCTTTTTCCGTGGAACACAAATTTTTCATATGTTCCACAGAAATAGCGGGACTTTTTCCGCCAACGCCTAATTTAAACCGCCGCTGAATGTGGATGCTTACGTTTGTTCCGCTTTTGTCTCTTGGACACCCACCCATTAACCACCCGAGCCAGTGCATAACAGCATACCAGTGTGAGCAGGAAGATGGCCATCGAATACAGGAGGTAGAAGGATTTGCTCTGGACTAGCCAATCCGTTAGTTCATATTTATATAAAAAATGTTGATTCGCAAGATTAATAAATATCGAGTGGCTTAAGAATATATAGAACGACATCCCTTTCTGGAAGGGAACATCGACAATATGGATCATCCTCGAAATGATCGTCCATGAGAGCAACAATAAAACTAGACTAGAAAAGACAAACGAAAGATGATTAGCCACAAAAAGTGGTTTGGATAAAACGAAATAGAACCAGCTGCCAGTGAAGCCCAGCATCAAAAAAGCAAGGGTCTTCTTATTAGTATTTAGAAAACGTAGAATTTCCAACCGGTACCAATAGAGGAGATGCCCCGTATAGATCGTAAAAATCCAAGTCGGGAAAAAATGCCGGACATTTAAGTCATACCAGCCTGGATAAGCTTGAATAAAGGTATATTGAGCTATCACAAAACAAGGAATAAAGAAAAGAATAGTCCTCTTGGTAATCAGTCTTCGAAATAAAAAAGCAAAAAGGTAGTATTGAAGAAGCATAAAGACAAAGTAGAGATGCCTACCTGTATTTCCAAGTAAAATATTTTCAAAATGATGCTGAAAATGCGGCCAAGCCCCATGGAGAACCTTGTGGTATGCAGCGCCAGCTAGCAAAAAAGGAATAAAGAGATAGAAAAGTTTGCCTTTAAAGAAAGAGGATGCTTTTGCTTTTTTTCCATGGAGACTATGAGCTGTGAAAAAACCGGTAACGATAGCCAATAGCACTGTCCCGTAGCGGGCGGTTTGGTTTAGTGCGCTTTCCCAGAGAGTAGGCGGCGTCAGGTGGGTCAAGCTTGCTGTGAAATGTCCCACATAAACTAAAAACGATGCAACCAACTGGAGGATAAAGAGAGAGGCGAAAATCTCTTTATCATTCAATTTGTTCATTGTTTTCTCCTTTTTAAAGATAATTTACAAATCAAAAGTTGTTCCCTATTATACTATGGAAAGGTGTGGATGTCACGAGTATATGGTATAATTAGGAAACTAGTAGTAGAACTGGAAGGATGGGATAAGATAGTATGCTAGAGGAGAATTTAAGAACGAGATTAATGAACGGACAAGCCGTTTTTGGAACATGGGTGAGAATCCCTTCGCCCATTGTTGTAGAGGTGCTTGGCCATACTGGAATGGATTTTCTTCACCTTGACCTGGAACATAGCCCTATCGATTGGGCAACACTCGACCATATGGTCCTCGCTGGATATAAGCAGCAGATCCCTCTTGCCGTAAGAACGGCCACTCAAAATCCAGCAGACTTATATCGTTTAATGGACATAGGCATCTCCATGCTCATTCTTCCTCGTATGGAAACGGCCGAACAATGCCGTTCTCTACTCAAAGGTGTAAGGTATAGCCCTCATGGAGAACGAGGGATTGGCGGACCTGTGCGCGCAAATGACTGGGGAGTAATTGGCCTTGATGATCATATGAAGCAAGCGAGTTACAAAACTTTAGTCTTAGCGCAGATTGAATCAAGAGCAGGCCTTGAGAATCTAGACGAAATATTGAATGTCCCTGGAATTGATATTATCTATATTGGGCCTTTGGATCTTTCTCAGGCACTGGGCTATCCGGGGCAAATAGAAGCTCCGGCTGTACAGGAGGCGATTTTGTCGATGGTGAAAAAAATAAGAGGCCGTGGCATATTGGTTGGTATACATGTTAGTAATCAAGAGCAGGTGGAATATTGGTCAAAGCAGGGAATCCAATACTTTACCATCGGAATGGACGTTTCCTTTCTTCGTGCAGCAGGGTTAAATCTAGTTGAAAGTATAAAAAGGACTCATGATCTTAAATAGAACCCCCAAAAAGGTAGCAAAGAAAGAAACGGCTTAAAAAGTTTAGAAGGTGAGGCATTTATGGCAACAGAAAAACTGTATTACCAGGATCCAAACTTACGGTCTTTTACTACCCAGCTTCGTAAAATAGACCAGGATGAAAAAGGCCGTCTATACGCTGTATTAGAAAAAACCGCCTTTTACCCAACCGGAGGTGGACAACCCCATGATACGGGAACGATGAACGGAATTCCCGTCTATGATGTGGAGGAAGTCGAAGGAGAAATACGCCACTACCTACAGGAGCCCCTTGGTTTGCAAGACGAGTATGTTGGTGTAATTGACTGGGAACGTCGTTTTGATCATATGCAGCAGCATGCGGGGCAGCATATTCTGTCGGCAGCCTTTGAAAACCAATTTGGCTATCCAACGGTTAGTTTTCACTTAGGGAAGGATACATGCACGATTGACCTTCATATCCCTTCGCTTAGTGACGAAGAAGCTGAACAAGCTGAGAAACTAGCCAATCAAATGATCCTAGAGAATCGACCGATTGAAACGAAGTGGGTAACTAAAGAAGAGCTCACTCAGTATATGTTAAGAAAAGATCTGTCCGTATCCGAAAATATTCGTCTCGTTATCATTCCGGACTTTGACTACAACGGCTGTGGCGGCACCCATCCTGAATCAACGGGAAAAGTAAGCTCCATTAAAATTTTGCATTGGGAAAAGCAAAAGAAAAATATGGTTCGCCTTTATTTCGTATGCGGGAACCGGGTACTCCAGCAGCTTCATCATAAACATCAGATGATTCAGAGCATGACTTCAATTCTGAATGCCCCTCAGGAGCAAATGAAGGAAGCGACCCAAAGACTGGTACAGCAAACAAAGGATCTTGAAAAAACCGTGAGCGAACTGAAAACTCAGCTTCTTGAATATGAAGCCCAACGATTCATTGAAAAGGCCAAGCAAGACAACGAAAGCACCATAAAGGGCATTTTCTTTAATCGACCCATCACAGAGCTTCAACAACTGGCGAAAAGCATGACGTTAAACAGAACCGATATCCTAGTCTATTTAGTCAACGAAGTAGAAAACAAACTGCAATTTGTTTGTGCTAGGGGTCAAGATTTGAACGTCAATATGAACCAAATCGCAAAGTGCGTTTTACCCCTTATTAATGGAAAGGGAGGCGGGAATGATGCCTTTGCCCAAGGGGGTGGAGTGAGAACGATATCAGGAGAGGAGCTAATGGAGGAGCTAAACAAGCAAGTCACTTGTTTTAACAAAATATAATATTAAAATTACTATCACTATGATGCAAAAGCCCCATTCTAAGCATGAAGAATAGGGCTTTATCAATTATAAGGAGTCTTCAGAATGCGAGATATTGAAATTAAACAGATTAGCCAAGATGAGATACCCCAGGTGTTGAATTTTTGTAGAGACATAATTAAGGAGATCTTTCCGATGATGGATCCTATGGCCCCCCAAGATTTAAAGAAACTAGAGCAGATCTATATCCTTCCTGATCGCGCCACTTTTTTAGCCGCTTATTCCGAGGAGGGAAGTGTAGTCGCTACAATTGCCGCTCGTCCTTATGATGGAAGAATTCAACAGCTAAAAGGGCTCTACGACCTACAAACAACTATAGAGATTGTTAGGTGCTTTGTTGCACCGGAATTTCGGAGATTGGGGCTAGGATCCAAACTAGTAGCTCAAGTGATCCCATTCTGCAAGGATGCCGGCTATAAAACGCTTTATCTGCATACCCATCGGTTCTTGCCAGGAGCCGTGGAGTTTTGGAAGAACCAAGGATTTACGATAACAGTTGAGGATCATGACCCCACTTGGCTGACCGTTCACATGGAAAATAAAAATACATAACCGAGCAAGGCAGGGATAGGCATTTTACAATAAATCTACAAACAGGTAAAGGCATGAATAAAGGAAGTATCCATGCCCCATTACACATCAGCTATTACTTTAATATCGTAATCAAACATCCATCTTCTAATTTTTTAACCGACATCTTTTGGCCTTTCAAAATGTGCCATCCCATGATTAATCTAGCATGTTGTTCCGTTGGTGCTTTCGTTTCTCCGTATTTGAGAAGTTCATTGACATGGGGAACGATCTCTTCCACTTTAATAACCATCCCATGTTCCTCCCGCTAAAAAGGTTTTACTACATTAGACGATCAAATCTTTCCTTTGGATTGTGTGATTGCACTATTTATTAAAAATTTCCGCGCAATCATGAAGCATTCTTTTCTGGTAACGCCCACTCGCTTGTGAGCATAGGAGAATAAAATGTAGAAAGGGACGGAACAAGGAGAGGAACGGGCCTTATGCCATCACGAAGAGAAGTTTATGTTTTGGATAAATGGAAAAAACAGCGAATTTTAATGAAGGATTCTAAAGCAAGCAGTCACATTCCCCAAACATGCCTGTTTGAATGGAAGCCGCTTTATGATTATTTAGATCAATATCAAGATGTATATGTTAAGCCCATCGTCGGAAGTGGAGGACGTGGGATTATTCGAATTAGCAGGGTAGGGGAAGATCAATATCGTTTACAGGCAGGCACGAATCAGAAGCATCTACATGGTCAAGATGAATTAAAAAGAAAGCTCCAAAAGCGCCTTAAGGGTAAGGGAACTTTTATGCTTCAGCAAGGAATTGATCTTCTCCGTGTAGAAGGAAAGCCCGTGGATTTCCGTGCGCTTCTGTTGAAGCCCGAGAAGAAATGGGAGTACATGGGGGTGATGGGGAAACAAGCTGCAAAGGATAAAATGGTAACCAACCATTGCCAAGGCGGAAAGGCCTTAACCTTGAGCCAGAGTCTTAAACGAAGCGGTATGGATGAGATCCTCCGTTACAAACAAGTAAAAGAAGACATGAAGAAGTTGGCCCTCGCTGTGGCCCGTACCATTAGCGAACACTACCCACATGTGCGCCAACTCGGCCTGGATTTGGCTTTAGATAAGCAAGGGATGCTATGGGTATTGGAGGCAAATACGAAGCCAGGCTTCAAATTATTTCAAAAGCATAACGACCGAACTCTTTATCCCCGTATTTACCGGGCAATTCGTTCCATACGAAATCAGTATCCCTTTGACCATTCCTTCCGGCGTTAATTTTTTTACTCGTCTTGGTGGGATGCAGGAAAAGAAGGAATCCTCCCTCTGATGTGGAATAGTTGATGTAGACATTATTGAAGCAGGGGGAGAGCTAAGCATGAATTCACTTACTAGAATTACACAACCAGACAACACCCATTCTGGTCCCTTCTTAAGGAATGCAAGCGGGTTGAATTTATTTTTTATAGCCCTTTATCATCTTGCAGTTTTAGCGATCCAGCGTGGCGGTTCGGTTGAACTCACGATTGGCTCTTTGCGCTACAAGATCGATGGAAAATCAAGGTCTGATCAAGAAGTGAAGCAAAGATTAAATGATTGAAATTTTCCCTAAAATTCTTCATAATAAGATTATCGCATCATCTAGTCATATATACCTATAACCAGGTCTATATAACCAGTATGATAGAACCGAACCGATAAGAGCAAACCCATCGAAAGGTGGGGACGCAAAGCCTCAGACCTAAGGGAATGCCTAAGGTGGCTGGGTTGCCGAAATGGGTGTATTCCTAGATGGTCTTTAGCCGTTTTTGTGACAAACCACTTCGAGGTGGTTTTTTTCTTATCCTTTGGTTCATATCGATTTTGAATACGGGAGAATAACCAAAAATGAATTCTAATAGGGCGAAAGACGAGCGAGAAAACTCAAAAGTGCTATATCATCATTTTTTGGATATCATGTACGAGTCCCATGAAATCTACTTTTTTGACTCTAGTACTTTAAAATTTGTTGAAGTGAATGCGGTTGCGTGCAGGAATCTGGGGTATAGCCTCGATGAGCTTCTTACGCTGACCCCTGCGGATGTCATGGTGAAACTGACGGACGAAGAGCTCCACCGGTTGATTCAGCCATTAATTGCCGGCAAGCAGGGGGTTGTTTCGCTCGAAACCTCACATCTTCGTAAGGATTCAACGATCTATCCGGTTGAGGTTCGCCTACATCGGATTGAAAAAGACCATCAAACCTTAGTACTTGCTATCGTCAACGATATCATTGAGCGCAAGCAAGCAGAGAAAATGATTCACTATTTAGCATACCAGGATCACATTACCGGTCTGCCTAATCGTATGCTCTTTAATGACCGGCTGAGTGTAAGCCTCTCTAATGCCAAGCGCAACCAGTCGCTAGTTACCGTGCTTTTTCTCGATTTGGATCGGTTTAAGCATTTCAATGATCCTTTAGGTCACGATAAAGGAGATGCCATTTTGCGGCAAGTCGCTAACAAGCTGAAGCAGTGTTTGCGAGAAAATGACACCATATCTCGCTTCGGGGGAGACGAATTTGCTATTATCTTATCGCATGTTAGCCGTGTAGAGGATGTAGGAAAAGTAGCAGGAAGGATTCTAGACAAGGTATCAGAATCCATCGCCTTTGAAGAGTTTGAGTTTCACTTGACGGCAAGCTTAGGCATCAGCCTCTTTCCCCATGATGGTATGACGAGAGAAGAACTACTTAAAAATGCTCATTCTGCCATGTATCGAGCCAAGGAACGAGGGGGCAATGGCTATCAGTTTTATGCTTCAGAAATGAATGCTAGAATGTATGAGCGCCTGAAATTAGAAAATGGATTACACAAGGCCCTCGACCGTAATGAATTTATTCTCTATTACCAGCCCCAATATGATAGTAAGACATTGCAAGTTACAGGCGTAGAAGCCTTAGTCCGATGGAATCACCCCGAACTGGGCTTAGTTCCTCCTGCTGAATTCATTCCCTTATCGGAAGAAATCGGACACGTTGTTCCATTGGGCATATGGGTCCTTTATAACGCTTGCAAGCAGAATAAGATTTGGCAAGAAGCAGGGTATCCTCCGATGTCTATATCGGTAAATCTATCAACGAAACAATTCAAACAAAGCAATCTCGTTCAGCTGGTGGCTGATGTCCTTCGGGATACGGAATTAGATCCACGGTACTTAAAATTAGAGCTAACAGAAACGGATATGATGGAAAATACCGATGAAATTCTGTTAACCCTTAACCAACTCAAAGCGATGGGCATCCAAATTATGATTGACGATTTCGGGAAAGGCTACTCTTCCCTAAGTTATCTAAAGAAATTCCCTGTCGATATCTTAAAAATAGATCAATCATTCATTCGAGAGATTGAAACCAATTCGAGTGAGCGGGAAATTGTTGTGACGATCCTTCATCTTGCAAAAATATTGGATATGAAGGTTATCGCAGAAGGGATTGAGATAAAAGAGCAGTTTCAATTTCTTCGCAAACATAAATGCGATGAGATGCAAGGCTACTTTTTTTCCAAGCCTTTGCCTTTGAGTGAGATTGAGCAGATTCTCAAACAAAATAAGCAGGTAGGGGCATCAAAAGGGATTGTAGGATGATGAAACCAAAGGGAAGCTATATTTTCGAAGTCGGCAAAGATACGTATGAATCAAGGAAACCGAAAAAGCTCTCTGGGAAACAACAGATACCCTACAGGCTCTGATTAAATCCTCTCCTTTAGCTATTGTTTCCTTTGACCATGATGGCTATGTGAATATGTGGAATCCAGCTGCCGAGAAGCTGCTAGGCTGGCAAGAAGAAGAAGTCTTGAATCAGCCCAACCCCCTGTTTTCAGAAGATACCAATGCTGATGAGTTCATGAAGCTATTAGGGCTCTTGCTCCAGGGGAATGCGTTAACCGATATTGAAATGAAAAGAGTAAGGAAAGATGGAACCCCCATTGATCTAAGCCTATCCATCACCCTTCTATATGATAAGCAAGGAGATATACGAGGCGGAGTCGCATTATTTGCCGATATTACGAAACGCAAGCAAGCCGAACAGATGATTAAGAAGATGGCCTACTTCGATTCTCTCACGGATCTGCCTAATCGAACCTTATTTTATGACCGTTTGACCCAAGCCATTAGCCAAACTAAGAGAACGAAAAAACCTATTGCCGTTCTATTCTTGGACTTAGATCGCTTCAAGATTATTAACGATTCTCTTGGGCATACGGCAGGGGATCAACTTCTTCGTGAAGTTTCCAAGCGATTACTCACATGTATCCGGGAAGGGGATACTGTATCGCGTCAAGGTGGGGATGAGTTTACTATTCTTCTGCCTAATACGAATCATCTAGGCGCAGCAACGGTAGCAAGAAGAATGATTAGTTTAATTTCTCAGCCGATGGAGCTGAACGGACATGAAATCCTGGTCACCCCAAGTATCGGGATCAGCATGTATCCGGAGCACGGGGAGGATGTTGAGAGTCTGCTAAAGAATGCGGATACCGCCATGTATCACGCTAAGGACCTTGGAAAAAACAACTTTCAATTTTATACCTCCAAGCTCGATCAAAAGGTGTTAGAGCGCCTCACCTTAGAAAACGAGCTAAGAAAAGCATTGGAGCGTAAAGAATTTGTCCTTCACTACCAGCCGTTAATCCAAATCAATAGCAATAAAATGATTGGGGTGGAAGCCTTGATTCGTTGGCAGCATCCGTTGCTTGGCATAATCTCTCCTACTCGATTCATTCCGCTTGCAGAAGAGACAGGGTTGATTGTTCCGATCGGGGAGTGGATTCTTCATTCAGCGTGTGCCCAGAATAAGGCTTGGCAGGATCAGGGCTACCCGCCATTGAAGGTATCCGTTAACTTATCAGGAAGACAATTTAAGGAACCGGATTTAGTTCACACCATTGCTGACATTCTGGACAAGACCGGTCTGGATCCTCAATATCTGGAATTGGAGATTACCGAGAATATTAGTATGAATGATGTTAATTTTACGATCCAGGCACTACAAGAGCTTAAAGCCTTAGGCTTAAAAATCTCTATTGATGATTTTGGCACGGGCTATTCCTCGCTGAACTATCTGAAGAAATTCCCTATTGATACCCTTAAGATTGACCAGTCATTTGTGCGGGATATCCATACCGACAGAGATGATGCAGCAATCGTCAAAGCGATCATGGCCATGGCCTTTAGCCTAGACCTCAATGTCATTGCCGAAGGAGTAGAAACGATAGAGCAACTATTATTTCTCACGAAGCAGAACTGCCCTGAAGCACAGGGGTATTATTTTAATAAACCTTTGACCCCGGATGAAGTGTTGAACCTTCTGAAGGAAATTTGACCTTTAAAGGATTGCTTGGCAGGCTCCAAGCCATAAAAGGGCATGACTTTTTCAGATTTTAATGAAATTCTTATCGAAAAAAACTCCTTACGCAGCAAGCTACGAAAGGAGTTTTTTTCTTATACTTATTCCGCATAATAGCGTTTACCGCGTCCTGGGATATCAAAAGGCAGTCCATTCACATGATGGTTGTTATGTACACAGGAGGAACAAACAATGTTTCCGCAATTGTTGCACCAAATCACCCACTCCCATTTCTCTTCCGAACAAGTAGGGCAGGCTTCTATAGTATAAAGGCAAGTATTTTTCATAATAAGGGCTCCTTGGTGTTTAAGATATAAGATACCGATATTTCTGAAATATACTATAAATTGCGCCACATTTCAATTGCAGAAAACCAAAGCCTCTAATTTACTTGGGAGATGCTTGCATCATTTGCTGCCATAGAGAGGTTCGAGGTTCATTCACCATTCTCCCCAGACCAATGGCGGTGCAATGAATCGGATCATCTGCTAGAAAAACGGGAATATTCGTTTCCTCTGAAAGTCTACGGTCTAAACCGGCTAATAGGGCACCTCCGCCACATAACATAATTCCGTTTCCGATAACATCTCCTGCTAATTCTGGCGGTGACTTTTCAAGAGAGATCCGAATCAAATGAACCAAGTCGGAAATAAACTCATTGAGTAGACCATTCAATTCCTTCTTACTAATTATAACTTTTCGGGGCAATCCGCTTACCATGTCATTGCCGGGCACTTCCATTGTTTCATCATCTTCAAGTAGTAGAGCGGTACAAAACGTTATTTTTATCCATTCTGCCGTTAATTCGCCGATCAAGAGGTTGTGTTTTTTCTTCATGTATTCTAAGATCGCACGTTCAATCGACTTTCCTCCTTTATTAAGCGTGTAGGAGTCTGCCATTCCACCTAGTGAAATCATGGACGCCTGTGTCGTGCCAGCCCCAATGTTAACTACCATATGACCAGTTGGCTCATGAACTGGAAGCTCGCTGCCTAGAGCTGACGCTAATGGGCACTCCACGATCTCCACTTTTTTCCCGCCAGCTTGCTGCACAGCATCTTGTACCGCTCGTCTTTTTACCGTGGAGGTTCCGCAGGGTACGGAAACCATCATATGCAATCGATTGATGAGAGAGCCACCTTTCAGCGCTTTCTTAAAATAGTGTTTCAGTAAAGCCACACTCATGGCAAAGTCAGCAATCACCCCATCATGCAACGGGGAAATCACTTCAAGATGAGCAGGCGTTTTTCCTGTCATGTCATAGGCTTCTGTACCATATGCGACGATCTCTTGTGTATGTTTCTCTACGGCAAGGACGGTTGGTTCACGCAGAATGACCCCCTGATCCTTCGTATAAATGACTGTATGACTGGTACCCAGGTCAATCCCGATGTACTGATTAAAACCTTTCCACATGCGATACACACCTTTCCCAAAAAAACCATCGTTTCGACAATTATAGAGAATAAATGTGACCGATTTATGATCGATCTATAATCAATCTATGTCTTGAAAAAAACGAGAAGGGACCTGCTCTTAAACAGGTCCCTTCTACCTTCTCAGGGCTAGGATATCATCGACCAATGATTGAAGCTGTTGTAACTCGGCTTGCTTCAAGGGGGAAGGTACAGCCTGTAGAGATGCCAGGACACTTTCTATGAGAAACTCTCTTGGAGGGCTGGTGTACAACAGCTCATCCTGAATGAAATCCAGCCATGCCAAGTATTTAGATGGATCATCTTGTATGCTTAGGTCCTTCTTTAATCCCGCAATTGTATCCTGCAGATTTTGTTGCAACGTTTTTTCGTCGGGATTCGACTCGGGCAGCCACCGATGGAGAAGCTCAGGAGGAAAAAGGGGAGATCTAACCTCTGTCATCTCCTGAATCATTTTTACGATTCGCTCTACACTATATCGGACAACATCCGGATAATTAAAGTCTGAACCATAGGCCATGCGAGAGTACTTTAGATTATGGTAGAGGATTCCCAAAAACATGATCGCACTATCTAATAAGTACGGTTTCTTCTCTTCGCCGTAGAGGTCGAGGAATCGCTGATAGAGCCATCGAATGGTTTTAAGTTGCCCTTCCTTGAGAAATTGCTTAAGATCCTCATCCGAGGATGACATGACCTCCTCAAAAAGGGTAATAAGACTATGCGCGCGATTCGTATGCAACAATAATTCAACTTGTTTAATGAAAATATCCAAATCAGCTGGACTTTTACCAATAAGCAATTCATTCCGCTCGATTTCCATCTTTTGATAAATACTTTTGAGTAGTGCCTTTAAAAGCTCGTTCTTCGAGGGAAAATAATTATAGAAGGTTCCTTTCGAGATTCCGCTACATTCGATAATGTCTTGAATGGAGGTCGCCTGGAACCCTTTTTCAATAAATAGCTGATGGGCTACTTGGATGACATGCTGTTTTCGATCGTTCACACGTATCACCTTTTTATTTGACCTGTTTAGAGAATGGTACCTGATTTTTAACCTTTATACAAACGGATTGCAAAAAATTAGGGGATGATATATGATAATACAGATGTTAGAATCGCAGTATAAAAAAGTGAACTTACAGTTCAGCGGGGAGGATCACCGTGACCTCGACAGGAAGCACTATGTCGCGTCCCCCATACGGAATGCTTTCGATTTTAATGATCGGCGCATTCCTATCGTTGTTGAATAATACTTTACTTAATATTGCCTTGCCATCGATCATGTCTGAATTGCACGTGGAAGCCTCGACCGTCCAATGGCTGACAACAGGATACATGCTAGTCAATGGGATCTTGATCCCAACCACGGCTTACTTGATTCAAAAATATTCGGTACGTCAATTGTTTTTATCTGCTATGGGGATTTTTACAATTGGTTCATTATTGGCTGCAACTGCTCCTGCTTTTTCGCTCTTGCTCGCGGGTCGCATGACACAAGCCGCTGGTTCTGCCATCATGATGCCTCTGCTCATGAATGTCATGCTAGTGAGTTTCCCGATCGATAAGAGAGGGACCGCAATGGGGGTATTTGGGTTAATCATGATGGGGGCCCCGGCCATTGGGCCTACTTTATCGGGATGGCTAATCGAACACTATGACTGGCGAATGCTGTTTTATGTTGTAACTCCTGTTGCGGTTGCGGTATTTGCCATCGGAATTTTCCTATTGAAAGATAAGAAGGGGAAGGTGGATTTACATCTAGATACCGTTTCCGTGGTACTTTCTACCATTGGATTTGGCGGATTGTTATACGGATTTAGCTCAGCAGGAAAAGAGGGTTGGGCGAGCCCTCAAGTTTACGGAACAATACTCCTCGGAATAGCCGCTATAACTATCTTTATCCTCCGTCAGTCGAAACGAGAGCAGCCGATGCTTAACTTTGCCATTTTTAAATACCCGATGTACACGCTGTCCATTACGATTTCTATGGTGATCACGATGGCGTTATTCTCAGGGATGGTCTTGATGCCCATCTATGTCCAAACGATTCGAGGCATTTCGCCTTTGGATGCCGGACTTATGATGATGCCTGGAGCCATTATCATGGCATTAATGTCACCAGTTACAGGGAAGCTGTTTGATAAGTACGGGGGGCGAACCCTCGCGATTGTTGGATTGTCGCTTTTGACGGTGACTAGCTATTTATTGGCACGTTTGACGTTGGAGACCACCTACACGTATCTCGTGGTTCTTTACTCTGTACGGATGCTGGGCATGTCGATGGTCATGATGCCCGTATCCACCAACGGCTTGAACCAGTTGCCTAAGCGCTTTTATCCCCATGGTACGGCGATGAATAATACCATGCAGCAAGTGTCTGGTGCGATTGGTACCGCCTTGCTGGTAACCGTCATGTCCAATCAGACGAAGACTCACGCGGCAGAGCTCGTAAGGGCTGGTCAAGGGGGAATGACTGAAGAAGTAATGATAAAGGCCATGCTGGAAGGAATTAATGACGCCTTTTTTGTTTCAGTATTTATCGCTGGTCTAGGACTAGTGCTTTCCTTCTTTATCAAACGAGCCAAACCAGCAGAGGATCTGCGAGAGAGAGACACTAACGATGAACAGATGACGCCAAAAGTAGCGAATAGTTAGAAAAGACTAAGGGCTTCTTCCGATTATGGAAGAAGCCCATTTTGTACGTTCCTAGTAGTTCTCCATCAAAAAACCTTTGATATCGTTGTTAATAAGCTTCAGTTGGCCTTCAGAAGGGAAATGACCCATCTCATAGGTCTTGGCTGAAACCAAAAAGGGGATGATTTCTTTAGCTTTCTGAATAACATCTAGTCCATTAAAGAAAATATCCTTACTTCCAGTGACCACCATCGTTGGGGAGCGATAATCAATAAGTTCAGCTTTTTCCGTTAGCTTAGGCATATCTTGCTCGAGTTTAACATGGGTAAAGATCTCTCCAATGATATCTCGGTCGATTTCCTTCATGCTATATTGGGACATAGTATTCGCTATTTTTTGAAGGGAACGCTTGGAAGTTGTTAGCTTAAACCAGAGTAACGGCAACAGGATTTCTTGAATCATCTTTCGCTTGGACCCTAGCCCCAGGCCGGCAGGACAAACTAAAACAGAGCATGCAATTTTTCAATGCTCTTCTTTCCTCTGGCATACTTGTAAATGGTGGACAAGTCACACCTCATTTCTTGGGAAATCTTGGTCTTCTTGATTGTATCAGAAGCTTTAAGTAAATTCGACACCTTCTTCTAGCGTAAGGTTTTAGGCTAGAGTTCGTCTAATGATAAGAGCACCCATAAAAAAGGGGGGAAAGAGATGTATGAATATAAGTTTGTAGATACTTCATTGGGAGGATTTTTCTCTTCATCGAAACATCGCGAAGCGATTGAGCAGCATGCAAAAGAGGGCTGGCGCTTAGTCCAAGTTTTACCGACTCACTACAACGGCCATGGAAAACCGACTCAATACGAGATTATTTTCGAGAGGCCTATTACCAATGCGGGTGAGTAGGATCATTGGAACAATTTGTGGACTTTTTTTGCTTTTATCTTTAGTCGGTTGCCAGCCTCAATCCCAAGTAGCAGAGGAACCGGTCACGATAGGTACAATTTTACCTGCATCGCTATCTGAGGAAACCAAACGAATCATTACGTTGTTAGGCTTGGATTAAGTAGAAATCTTTGAACTGAAAAAAAATGATCCGTATCCATTTACCGTTCACTTATGGGTTGAGGTTTTTGAGGGTGGGGTAAAACAAAAGGACCCGTTAGATATAGGAATGACGAGGTTCAGCTCGGATCAAGAACCAAACCAGAAAAATCAGTTTCTCTTTTCTTATGACTTCAAAGAAGAGCATGATTCGGGGGAACGGTTTCTTTATCTTACAGCCTCTGTTTTTGATAGCACAGGTAGTTCGAGCACCGAAGGAAAAATTGTATTACCTGGTAAATCCAGCGGACGTTTAGCCAGTCCCTTGAATTCAGAAAGAATGTTAGGGCTCAACCAACCCGTTACCGTTCTTACGGTGATCGAAGACGATGGGAACAGTATGGCCTATAACGAAAGAGAGATACTGGAATATGATGAATCAGGTCAAAAACCTGAGAACATGTTGCAGTATGACCGTGTCATCCTGTTTAGAGTACAACTCGAATCGGAGACCTAACACCTAAAAAAGACACCCATCTTTATTTACGATGTGGTGTCTTTTTTGTTTTATTCGTTAGAAGCTGGGAGCGTGATTTGAATCCTCGTCCCTACATTTACTTCACTTTCTACATGAATTTGGCCGGAATGACTTTCTATGATTCTTTTGCTTACCATAAAGCCTAGTCCTGTTCCTTTTTCTTTGGTTGTATAAAAGGGCTGCCCTAATTTGGAGAGCACTTCATTCGAGATTCCACAGCCCTGGTCAGTAAAGCGAATCAACAACTCCTGATTTGGGTTGGTGTCAATTTCAATCCTGATCTTTCCACCATTAGGCATAGCTTCAATCGAATTTTTGATAAAATTAATAAATACTTGCTTGATTTGGTTTTCATCGCAGTAAAGGTGGGTTACTCCCGGCTTAAATTCTGTTTCGAACAGAACATCGTTTAGGGTAGCTTGTGATTCCAATAGTGCCATCACTTGGCCTAATAATACCTGCACATCTCTTTTTTCATATTTCACCGATTGAGGCTTGGCAAGGATAAGCAATTCACTTAAGATCAATTCAATTCGGTCGATTTCAGAAGACATGATCTCGAAATACTGTTGCTTTTCCCGAACTCCTGACCTCATGAGCTGAACGAAGCCCTTAATAGATGTAATAGGATTCCTAATCTCGTGGGCTATACCTGCGGCCAATTGGCCGGCGATTGATAGCTTTCCGGTATTTTGCAGGTGCTCTTGTGCAATTTTCCATTCTGTAATATCTCTTAATGTAACGGACCAGCCACTCTGCTTTTCATTACCATCCAAAATGGGTGAAGCGGTTAAAACGACATTAATCAATCCCCCATCCTTACGTTGGAGCATCGTCTCAACACCTGCCACAGACTGACCATTTGCTACTTGGTAACCCAATTGGTAAATTTCTTCAGCAAACTCGGCAGGAATGAAGGGGAGTTGCTGAAATTCCATGCCAATCATCCCACCTTTTGACCAACCAAGCACTCCCTCGCATGCTTCATTTACTCGATGAACGATGGAATGGTTATCAAAGATTAGGATAGGATCTACATTATTATCAATAAACGATTCGAGCTGAGTAGTTTTGGTTTTTAAATCTTGTTCAGCACGCTTTCTCGCCGTGACGTCACGGCAGATCCCTGTAATCCCGATGATCCTGCCTTTACGATCCCGAAGGGGGGATAGGGTGGCCTCCACATTCAACAATTGACCATCCTTTCGCTGTCGAACAGTTTCAAATCCTACTATGGTCTCTCCCTTTTTAATTCGAAGATGAATTTCATGCATGGAATCGATGAGGGAAGGTGGAATCATGGGCAGTTTTTTCCCTTCCACCTCTTCAGAAGACCAGCCAAACAAGGTTTCAAAAGCCGGATTCACCTCTAAAATGGTATCCGCTGCATCAATCAACCAAATCGCATCTGCGCTATTTTCAATAAAGGATTGCAACTGCTCCGTTTTTGCTTGAAGCTCCTGTTCAGCACGCTTTCTTGCAGTAACATCACGGCAAACTCCCGTGATGCCTATAATTCTTCCTGCTCGAGCTCGCAGAGGGGAAAGTGTTGCCTCTACATCCAACATAGAGCCGTCCTTGTGCTGCCGAGTAGTCTCTAGTCCCACCACTGTTTCTCCAGTTTTAATTTGCTTGTGGATTGTATCCATAGCATCTTTAAGAGATAGAGGAATAATGGGGAGCTTTTTCCCTTGTACATCTTTAGAGGACCACCCAAATAGTGTTTCAAAAGCCGGATTCACCTCTATGACGCGATCCTCCGAATCAATAATCCACATGGCATCTGCATTATGCTCAATGAAGGATTGTAATTGCTCCGTTTTTGCTTTAAGATCCTGTTCGGCTAACATGCTTTCGGTTAAGTCCTTAATTTGCACGATAAAAAATTCGGGCCCTTTTCCTTCGGTCCGTATAATCGAGACCGTAACAGAAACATATATAGAAAAGCCATCTTTGTGAATATATCTTTTTTCTATTTGGTAGGTTTTGAGATTTCCTTCAAGGAATTGGTTAAAAACATCAAATCCCTTATCTAGATCATCAGGGTACGTGATGTCCTGGAATTTCACTCTTAATAGTTCATCTTCCGTGTAACCAAGTAGGTGGCAAAGAGATGCGTTGACCTGCAACAATCTGCCCTCAAGTGATACAATGGCCATGCCAATAGGAGCATGCTTGAAAGTTTCAGAAAATAATTCTAACTGAGAAGCATCAGGGATATTTGTCATACTTCCTCCAATCCATATTCACTATATTAGAAAGTTAGACAACAATTTCAATATCCCTTTATTTATATGCTCAAAAGTTTTTAAATAATATTGAACAGTTGTATAAATGTGCCATTAAGGGGACTTCATTTATGGTGAGTAGGCCCAATTGGATGAATCATAGCGGCCCATTGATTCACTGAAATTGCCCTCCACCCTAAATGGAGACATCATAGAGGTCCAATGATTCACTGAAATCGGCAGCCACCCAAAACGGGGGAATCATAGCGGCCCAATAATTCACTCAAATCGCCCACACCCCCAGATGGAGGCATCACAGCCACCCATTGATTCACTGAAATCGCCCGCCACCCCAATTGGAGGCATCATAGCCACCCATTGATTCACTGAAATCGCCCGCCACTCCAGATGGAGGCATCATAGCCCCCCAATGATTCACTGAAATCGCCCGCCGCCCCAGATGGAGGCATCATAGCCGCCCATTGATTCACTGAAATCGGCAGCCACCCCAGATGGAGGCATCATAGCCCCCCAATGATTCACTGAAATCGCCCGCCGCCCTAAATGAGTGAATCAATACCGCCCGATGATACACTCAAATTGACCACCACTCCAGATGGAGGCATCATAACCGCCCATTGATTCACTGAAATCGCCCGCCACCCTAAATGAGTGAATCAATACCGCCCGATGATACACTCAAATTGACCACCACTCCAGATGGAGGCATCATTACCGCCCATTGATTCACTGAAATCGCCCGCACCCCCAGATGGAGGCATCATAGCCACCCATTGATTCACTGAAATCGCCCGCCACCCCAATTGGAGACATCATAGCCGCCCAACATAGTTTTACCTGACATAGTAAGAAGATTTACCGCGCCCCACCAATGTAAAGTTACTTGATAGTATCTCCCAAATAACTCTTTTTGTTTTGATAATCTCACACCATTCATAAATATCGTTCGATGTTATTTTTCGATCTGGAAAGAGCAGCTTAAATTCCTCTACGCTTCGCAAAACCGCAGGTATATAATTCTCTCTACTTCCACAACTCTTACAAGTTAATGTAGTTTTCCTAAAACTAGTGTGTAATTTGTGACACGCCAGACAGCATATCCCTTTCTTAAGTGCGCTAAAATGATATTCAGGTAACCGGGAGTAAGGGGAATCGTTTATGTGAAGCGAATGTAAGTGTTCTGCAAATTTGGAGTGAATATCGGCAAGTCTTGAAGGAAATCGTTTTATTTTGCATATAAAACGATTGAGCTGTGTGGGGAAGATAAGGGGAAGATTAGCTGGTGCTTGATAGAGGTGAAATTCAGGGTTGACAAAGATTACGTACGACTCAATGGTGAAGTTGTATCCAAGGTCTTGCTGTAACCGACGAAATAAGGATTCGTTTCGTTGCAGCTGAAGTAAGGGACTTTTGATTTCGTTTTTTGAATGTGAGAGCCACTTTTCGGATTCGATATAGAAGTCACCCTCGTAATTTTTTACTTCAAAGAGATAAATCTTGTCCGAGGTGATTAACAAGGAGTCAATCTGAAACTTTGTATTATTATGCTCCAATAATACATCATGCAGTACTAGCCTAGTGTTTATGAGGGGTTCTAGCCATTCGTCGAATTTCTTTTCACCCATAAAGCCCTTCGAAAGATTAGAATAGTAGTTTTCTTCTTTTACCCCCATATCCGAACGGACATGCAAAGATCTTAAAATCTTTAATTCGAGTGACTCACTACGAGATTTAACGATCAATACGCATTTCTCCTTTTTTATTTATTCCACTTAATGATAGTACCAGCAGGGTTGACTTGTCTACCTTTATCATCAGAAGCTCCTCCCGATTGCTATCCTTTCATCCTTATCGAGAGTTTTTAACTTACGTAAAATATTTTGAATAAAACTATTTTTGTTTTACAAGTGTCCACGCTACGTGAACACGTGTTTATAACCTGATTTTAAACTGAGTAATTAGCTGTTAAATATAGTCTCTTATACAGAGACGAATCTTGATTTGTGAAATAAAATACTTTTTATAACATATTTAAAATTCTCTAAAACAAAAAACAAGGCATGCCAGGAGTTACAATGGTGAAAAAAAACAAAAAGAGGGGTTTTTGAATATGAAAATAGGTCTTATCCCCAAGCTGTTGGCGGGTATCATCCTAGGTATGGTGGCCGGACTTTATTTACCGGATGAAGGGGTCCGAGTATTCATCACGGTAAAAGGGATTATCGGTCAATTTATTGGATTTACAGTTCCTTTAATTATTATATTTTTTATTACAAGTGGAGTCGCGCAGCTGGGTAACCAATCCGGAAAAACGGTTGGGATGACGGTTGCGGTAGCTTACTTGTCGACCATTTGTGCGGGAACCCTGGCTTACTTCGCAGCGAGCAATTTAATTCCGGCCCTTGCTTCTAGTGGTGGGAACATCGCAGGGCAAGAAGCAGCTCTTAAGCCTTTTTTCGAATTAAAGATTGATCCCATGATGGGTGTCATGACCGCTTTGGTGGCAGCCTTCCTATTCGGAATAGGGTTAAGCAAGGTGAAAAACGAAACCCTTTATCAATTCTTTCAAGGTGGAAAAGCCATTATCGATTTGGTGATTATTAAAGTGATTATTCCGATCTTGCCTTTTTATATTGCTGCGATTTTTGCAGGAATGGCGAGTGAGGGCCAAGTATTTGAAACGGTAAAGGTGTTTGGGATCGTGTTGTTATTAGCCGTAGCTCTACATTGGATTTGGCTAGTGGTGTTGTATGGCATATCGGCAGGAGTTGCGGGAAAATCACCGTTTCGCGCTTTGAGGCACATGCTGCCGGCCTATATGACTGCTATTGGCACGATGTCAAGTGCGGCTACGATTCCGGTCACGCTGAATTCAGTTAAAAAAGTGGGAGTAAAAGGGGAAGTAGCTAATTTTGTTGTACCACTCTCCGCTACGATTCACTTGTCTGGAAGCACGATCACCCTGTTAACCTGCTCCATGGCAGTAATGTTTCTTTCCAACGGATTAGAAATTCCTGGATATTTCCAAGTCCTTCCTTTTATTGCCATGCTCGGCATCATGATGGTGGCGGCCCCAGGAGTCCCTGGCGGTGCCGTTATGGCTTCCATCGGCTTGCTAGGAACGATGCTTGGTTTTGATGAAGCAGCCATCGGATTGATGATCGCTCTTTATATGGCACAAGATAGCTTCGGAACAGCATGTAACGTAACTGGAGATGGAGCGATTGCGATGCTCGTTGAAAAGTGGAGTGGACTGGGCGTCGATTCATCCAAACAAAATACAATAGCTTCCTAAAAAGTAGAGAAGAACCCGATTACCTGATCGGGTTCTTTTGACTTCCCTGACTAGGCGGAGGAAGAACGCTGCCACCCATAATAAATCTCCACTGATAATGCATCCCGGCAATTCGATCAATGCGAACGCCCCCAGTTTGGGCGCTTGCGGTGTGAAGCATCTTACCGTTGCCTAAATAGATACCACAGTGACTAATGGATTGTTTCTTGACGTCAATTCCTTTATATTTCTCTTTTTCAGGACCCAGATATGGCATGAAGAATAGGAGATCTCCCCTTCGAGCTTTTCGTATATCCGTATAATGTCGTTTCGAATATAGGCGGATATACTGTGCTTGGCTTCGAGAATCCTTCGGCAAGTCCATGCCAAGCGCATATAGATGTACCCAACGTGTAAAATCGGAACAGTCAAACGTAGTCGGAGTGCTGCGATCTGATCCGTACTCATAGGGCGTGCCAAGATATTTTCTTCCCGTTGCGATTACATTTTCAACGTACCCACCCTTTAAGGGTTTGACCGAACGATTCGGGTACACGGGATGGATATTATAGTAATCCCAATTAAAGTGGTGCTGTATAGTCGGGCCTAAAGGTGAGGCTTCGCTCCCTATTCCGATGTCCCCGATTTTTACAAGCGGATCTTCATTGAGAATCGCTGGGTTATTCCCCCGGTTATCCGTAATACGCTCTGGAGACGCTTGTTGACAACCGGCCAATAAAAGTAAAAAGAAAAAAACAACCTTACGCATGGTTTGGCCCTCTTTCCGACTGTGGTTACAAAGGATGGAAGCAATTATAGAATGCCCAGTTCAATGAGGCTTAAATTCATGCCTTTCTGGGGATATTGGAACCAAAGCCTAAAGAAAGAAGGGATACCTATGTGGCAAGCAGTCCAAATCACGGACGACACCTTCGGTTTTCAGCATATGGAGAATTTTCACGAACCATGGGCCGCAACGGCTACGGTACAATCTTCTGGCGATTCCCTATCGTTGCAAGCACACATTACGATGACGTACCTTACGAACAAAGAAGAGTATGAGCAGCTCAAAGAATCTATTCAAACCCTAGCTCGAGAAGTACAAGGGGCTAGGCAAGCCCAGTCCGTGAAATTACAGTATGAATGCAGAGGCATTTCATTATTCGACGGAGAAACTCCGATGCCTACCAAACCTCATCCTGCGGGGCATGAAATGTTTAGCGAAGAGTTTTCAGAGGAGATCTGGTAGGGGAAGGACATTATAATATACAAAAAAGCCATCCTATTTGTTAGAATGGCTTTTTTGTTATCCATTAGTAAAATTTTATCCCTTTAGCGGATTGGCGATATTCTGTGTAGTGCAAAGCCAGATCAATTTCACGTAATTTTTTTTCAGCTAATTTTTGGGCAAACTTGCCATAAAGATATTTCAACATGTTTCGTTCCATCTCCAATAATCTTTTTATATTTACCTTGTATATGGTATACCGCATTTGGGATTTCGTCAAATATTTTTTTGTGTTTTCTCTTGCAAAAAAACTTAAACTATGGTAACGGTTACAAAAAGTAAATAGAAGGGTTTACATTTCCAGCAAAAGGGAATACACTATAATAGATTGTATTACTGAAGAAAGGGTGATGTGTTATGAAACGCCAGGTGAACATTCCTATTGCCATCAACTCCATATCACAGCCCATAGTGTGGTTCTATTTGTAGTTTTTTCTTAAGCTTCCTATGACTAATAATGCTACCTATGGGCTGTAGAATTCTACTCATAGGTTTGTTAATATCTTGCGACCATGAGTGATATGGTCGTTTTTTATTTATTATTTAGTTCTTAGGAGGAACAAATATTGAAAAGTATACAAACAGCTTTAACACCCATAGGTTGGTACGCGGAACTCGAAGCATCTTTTTCTCCTTATCAAGTCCAGGGCTATACAGTAGGGCGAGTGGTCCTGGAGCATAAGAGAAACTACCGGATCCATACAGTTTATGGCATGCTACTGGCCGAAGTATCTGGAAAGCTTCGTTACCACGCTCAAGAAAGACAGGACTACCCAGCTGTAGGCGACTGGGTGGTAATTTCAGCTAGGCCGGAGGAAGAAAGGGCAACGATACATGCAATCCTGCCACGAAAAAGTAAATTTTCTCGAAAAGCGGCTGGAACCTCAACGGAAGAGCAGATCGTAGCAGCGAATGTAGATACGATCTTTTTGGTCAATGCTTTGAATCACGATTTAAATATAAGGCGTATTGAGCGCTATATGGTTATGGCTTGGGAGAGCGGAGCGAACCCTGTGATTGTTCTCAGTAAGGCAGATTTGTGTGAGGATATCGAAGCCGCTTTAGAAGCAGTTGAAACAATCGCCATCGGGGTCCCAATCCATATCATCAGTGCTAAGGATAATGAAGGAATGGAATCCTTAACTCAATATTTAACACTTGGCAAAACAGGGGCATTATTAGGCTCGTCGGGAGTAGGGAAATCAACGATTATCAACTGGTTATGCGGCAAAGACTTACAACCCGTATCCGATATACGTGAAAAAGATGATAAGGGCCGCCACACAACCACACAACGAGAATTATTCCCGTTGCCTATTGGAGGAGTACTGATTGATACTCCTGGTATGCGGGAATTGCAGCTTTGGGAGGCCGATGAAAACTTAAACCAAAGCTTTCGGGACATTGAGGATCTTTCCCAGCGTTGTCAATTTAACGATTGCGGACATCAAAAAGAACCCCGATGCGCTGTGAGAGAAGCTATTAACGAAGGAAGACTAGACAAGAAAAGATATGACAGCTATATGAAGCTTCAAAAAGAATTAGCTTACTTCAACCGAAAAGCGGACCTTCGGGCTCAATCAGAAGAAAAGAAAAGATGGAAAAAGCTTTCGGGTGATCGAACTCGCGTTCACCGAAGGTAGTTCACAAAGGCTTCTCCCGAAAGGGAAGGAGCCTTTTTCAGTCACTCCTCATGAATCTCATCATCGGAGTAACCCTGTGAGTGCAAGTGACGTTGGAAGATTTCATTGACCTCCTGCTTGGTGATGGTTGCTCTCTGAAACTGAGCCAGCTCATTAATTAGGGTATCCTTATCCAGTTCCACCAAACTGCCTCCAATCTAAATGGATATATAATGACCCGCTACACTTATCAAGTGTGGACGGGTCATTTTTCATCAGGAATTATTGACGGTTTTTCTGTGCATTGTTGTTTGCTTGGTTGTTGAAAACATCAGCCGCTTGTTCAGCAGAAAACTCCGTGTCATTTTGACCTGGAACTGGCAGTTTGTTCAACTCAGTAGATTGCACAGCTGCTTTGTTGGCACGATTTTGCTTCTTAGCCATGTTGGACCACCTCCTTTACATCAGGTAACAACAAAAATTAGGCTTCCATAAAAAAGATTTTTTATCCACTTAGAACCCACCAAGAAGTATACTATTTGGTATGTACATAGGCCTTATGAAAAGGAGAGGACATTAGTGAAGTTAGCTGGACTAGGTGATTCAAATACATGGGGTTATCCATTTGGTCCTCATCATTCGTGGTTGCAGGGGGTGGCAAACAAGCTATCCTGCCAGGTGTTTAACCATGGTATCAACGGCGAATGTGTGTACGATATGAGACTGAGAGTTCCCGCGGTAGCTCAGGATCAGCCAGATGCCATCATCATAATGGGAGGAACGAATGATGCTTTTGAAGGGATTGCTTTAGCTGAGTTGCAAAGAGAGTATAGAGCCATCATAGATGAATTAACAGTCTTAACGTCTTGCCGTATCCTTATCGGGCTGCCCATTCCACTTAACCATAAGGTAGAGGAGCTGCTCGCTAAGGAGTACAGGGAGTGGATGAAATCCTTTGCCCTCGAGCAAAAAATAGAGGTGATAGACTTTTATAGTGCGTTGCTAGACTCAAGTACTGGAGGCATTCGATCGGAATATAATCTCGATGGTGTCCATCCCAACCAACAGGGATTTGAACGCATGGCTGAGGAAGCAGTAAACACCTTGTTACGTAAGATATAGAAAGGGATATTAAATAAAATAAACGGGCAGGCATTATTATGGTATAATGTAGAAGACATTAATACAGTTAATATTTTCGGAGGTCTAGAATGTCGTTTTTAGTTGGTCAGCCAGACGTACCGATGGAAGTCATTGGAACTAGAATACGTGCACAAAGAAAAAAGTTGGGCTTTACCGTTGATGAAGTAGCCCTGAAGATTGGTGTTAGTCAGAGTATGATTTCCCAAGTTGAGCGGGGGAAGGCGAAGCCGTCCTTAGACACGCTGTGGAAGCTTGGGTTGCTGCTTGAGGTACCCTTGCTATATTTTTTTGAAGGAATTGAAAAAGAGCCTGTTCTGGTCGTTCGAAGAGAGGAACAGGAGATTCTTAAGCTCCGCCATGAAAATGTGGCTTACCGGGTACTGGCCCCTTTTGAGGGACGTAAAATAGAATTTTTCGAATTGATCGTGCGCCCTGGCAATAGTGAAGAGCTTCCGCCAATGCAGCCTCATGAAGGAGAGGAATGCGGCGTGGTCCTTGCAGGTGAGCTCGAAGTCCTTATAGAAGATAAACGCTATCATCTGAAAAAAGGGGACTCCATTTATTTTGACAGTTCTTATCCACATAGTTTTTTTAATCCAGGACAAGAGGACGCCATTGCCATTTGGGCAGGAACGCCTTGGCGGCCTTTGGACTCGCGTTAACCGACTGCTGGGAAACAGCAGTTTTTTTATGTCAATAAATATTTTCGCTATTATTATTATTATTATGATTTATATTAATGGCGAAGGGGATCCATGTAAGCTTACTTCCTCCATATGCGAGGTTTTCTTTTATTCTAGTGTGAATGGTGTCTTTTCTTATCGAAATATTGGTTTTATAATAGAGAGGATAGGATATTTGTACCACGGGAATAGGTAGAAAGGGGCACTTGTGTTGATGAATGATAGTCTTTTAGATATCCAAAATAGGATGAGAGCAAATGGTCTTTTAATCTGCTTTTCCGGAAAGTTTACGCAAGCCATTATCGAAGAGCTAGGGGAAGCTGTGCGAAAATACTTGGAGATGGAAGAAAGCCCAAGTAATGATATTTTTAATATTTTTTCGATATTTATAGAACAGACCCAGAATATTCGAAACTACTGCACGAGTAAGGAAGGCAGTGATGTGTTTGAACGTGTTGCCCATTCTTGTATAGTTACGATTGGTAAGACGGAAGCAGGGAACATAATTCAATGTGGGAATTTAATAGAAGAACAAGATATACCCGCGCTTGTTCAGCGCATCGAACCCATTTGTCATATGGATAGGATCGAGCTCAAGAAGTACTATAAACAAAAGCTCCGAGAAGAACTTCCAGAAGGCAGCACAAGTGCAGGAATGGGGTTCATCGAAATCGCTCGAAAATCCAGCCAGCCTATAGAGTATTCCATGTTTAAAGTAGATGAGAGCTTTTCCTACTTTACGTTGCAGGCCATTGTTTAAATAAAGGGGATAATCATGAATAACTTTTACATAGAAGGTTCGAAAAGTACACCTGAAGTTTCCTTGGATGCCGAGCGACATGTCCTGATGATTAAGGGGCAGTCCTATCCGGAAAATGCATTTCGTTTTTACGAGCCCATTTTGGAGTGGGTCAAACAATATTTTGAACAGAAGAGAGAGCAGGTACAGATTGAAATTAAGCTTCCTTATGTGAATACGAGCAGTTCGAAATGTATTATGATGCTGCTTGATCAAGTGGAACAGGCCTATACGAACGGGAATGAGGTTTGCCTACATTGGTATATAGACGAGGACAATGAAAGTGAGCTTGAATGTGCAGAAGAATTTAAGGAAGACTTTGACTTTCCCTTTCATATTATTCCCTTGAGTCCAGGAAGCCCATCATGACGAAAAAAGGACCAGCTTATGATTCGGGTGTGATCAAGCTTCTCGTTCTGGCAAGCATGGTCATTATATTGGCTGTCGGCCTGACAGGTACAATTGGGTACCTTATTACCAAAAATGAAGTGGTAAACAAATTAAAAACGAAAGACCTCATTTTTATCGCAGATTCCATCTCTTCCAAAATTGGCGGGCGGATAGAACGGGCCATCGAGAGTTCCTTGCATATTGCCCAGGATCCTGAAATTATTCAGTGGATAGCTGAAGGTGAAACAGACCCCTCCTTAAAAGACAATTCCCTTACCAAACTAGGAATGTTGGTACGTACTTTTGGGTATAATAACTCCTTTATCGCTAGTGCAGTAACTCACCATTACTGGACCGAGAACGGCGAAATTATCGATACCCTATCTAAAGATGACCCGAATGATGCCTGGTTTTTTCAAACCCTTACCTCAACAGAACGGGTATCTGTAGTTATTGACTATAATAAAGAACGAAATGATACGTTCGTCTTTATTAACACGCTTATGGGAGATCTACTTCAACCGGTCGCGGTGGCCGGCGTAGGATTAAGCCTAAAGGACCTTTCTGAAGATTTCGAAAGGATTAAATATGGTAATCAAAGTAACCTATGGGTGATTGATGATCAAGGGGCGATTTGGCTATCGGATGATTATACTCACCGAGGCCGGAATATTAATGAATTGATCCCGGAAGAGATCAAAGATTGGGCCATCCAGAGTATCCGCTCTGAAGATGAAACTTCGGCGGTGATGGACTATCGAAGCAAAGAGGGAAAGTTGTTGGATATCATCAGCTACCCGATCCCTTCTACTAACTTAAAAATCTTATTTCAAGCCGAAAGAGAAGAAACTATTGCCTTTCTAGATTCCATTAAATGGAACACCATTACTGCTGCCTTTATTTCATTGATCTTTATGGTCATTATTTTTTACTTTATCTCACATTATTTGGTGAACCCTTTTAAGCAGACGCTTATCCTAAATGAGGAACTAGAACAAAGGATCAGTGAACGAACGAAGGAGCTTATGGAAAAAAACGGTCTTTTGATGGACAGCATTGATTATGCCCGCCGCATCCAAGAATCCGTGCTGCCTGATGGGGATAAGATCAATGAAATCTTTGCCGAGCATTTTTTACTATGGAAGCCCAGGGATACAGTAGGCGGAGATTTCTACTGGATCAAGAAATTCGATGAAGATGATTATCTCGTTGCAGTCGGGGATTGCACGGGTCATGGTGTTCCAGGTGCATTCATGACCATGGTCTCGGTATCTATTCTTAACCAAATAACGGACGAACAGATCAAGTCCCATCCTTCCCTGATCTTAAATAAACTCAATCAACTGATTCGAGAGATCCTAAACAAAGATAACGGGAACATTCTTGTAGATGATGGATTGGATATAGGTCTGTGTTACGTAAAAGGAAAGGAACAGCTTACGTTTGCAGGTGCTAAGTGCTCTCTGTACATGAAAAATGAGAAGCAGC
The DNA here is from genome assembly GCF_004522215.1 of Ammoniphilus sp. YIM 78166. Classification (GTDB taxonomy): domain Bacteria; phylum Bacillota; class Bacilli; order Aneurinibacillales; family RAOX-1; genus YIM-78166. Next base: position 1,088,311 of record NZ_SDLR01000001.1, read on the forward strand.
TGGAGGAAATAAAGGGAGATCGCAAGGGTATCGGGTACCGCAGAACCAAGATTGATTATGCTTTTACCGATGTATTTGTCCAAGTGGGACCGGATGATATCTTTTATCTGACAACCGATGGGTACATCGATCAAAACGGTGGTCCGAAGGATCATTCGTTTGGGAAGCAGCGATTTAAGGAGATAATAGAGTCTTCTTACTCCATCCCGCTCTCTGCACAAGGGGAGGAATTTTTCCAGCAATTACAGGCATACATGGGTGAAGAAAAGCAAAGAGATGATATTACAGTATTGGCTTTTAAACCATAACAATAATAAGGGACTGCCTAATCAAACGGCAGTCCTTTATATATGGAGCCTTAGATTTATTGGGGACATGGGATAGGAGAAAACCTCTTAAAAGAGTCGGTGCATTGGGCGGATTTACAACGGATCAAGAAGATCACCCTCCACGTACTCGAGATAAATGAAAAAGCGATCAAGCTTTATCAGAAGTATGGTTTTGAAAATTCAACCGAGAAAAGGTGATTTTGTTTAGCAAACGAATTTTATTATTTTAAACAATCCTATAAAAATATTAGATTCAAATCCCCTATCATTTGGTTTATCCTATAAATAACAGCTAAGCCAGAAAGGAGGAAACTCTTTTGAGCATTATACATGAGATCGTTTTAAACCAAACGGGAAATCACGCTTTTGTTATCGATAATCAGGAGAATCAGTGGTTCTGTAGGTATGTTCGTAAGCCTGAACAAGAAGTGGAGAGTTATCTTCTTGATGTTTTCTTGTATTTTATCCATGATCGAGGTCAATATTTTGACTGTGATGCGGCATGATTGGCCTACTCATTAAAAAAGGGAGAGAAGAGAATGTCTGTAGGTATGTTAGCTCATTTAGTGGGAACGCTTCCATATAAGGAGTCGGCTAAGAGCATAGGAAGCTTAGGGTTTCGGCACGTCCAATTGGCGTTATGGAAAGCTTTTAGCGATGTGGACGTGACAAAGCCCGGCCGGTTAAGTCCAGGGTTGGTCGGATCCATTAAGGAGGAGTTCGACAAACATGGCGTTTCCATTCCCATCCTGGGGTGTTACCTTCATTTATTTGATCGAAACGAAGAGGCTAGACGTGAAAATGTGGAGCGGTTTAAAGAGCTGATTCGTTATGCCCGCTTATTTGGTGCTTCGATGGTGGCCGCTGAGACGGGAAAAAGTCTCTGGGGAGCCTTTGACGATTCAGACTGGTTGCGTTTAAAAGCAACGGTCATCGAGCTCGTAGAGGAAGCTGAAAAATGGGGAGTCTTTATTGCTATCGAACCCGCAGATGGACATCTTGTTGATTCTCCGCAGACCATGTGTCAGCTCTTGAGCGAAGTTCCATCTTCCCATTTGGGTGTTTTACTAGATCCGGGCAATCTATTAACCCCTGAGAATATTAGCAACCATGATGACGTTTTACGAGAGGCCTTCCATCTGGTAGGAAGTCGCATATTAGCCTGCCATGCAAAGGATCGCTATCTTCAAGGGAATGGCGAACTACAGAGTGTAGCGCCAGGGGAGGGGCAGTTAAATTATCCGTTGTTTATGCAACTCTTAAATCACTATAAGCCAGGAGCCCACGTGATCCTAGAGTGGGTGAAGGAACATCAACTGATGGATCGAAAAAATTTCGTTGAAAGCTTGTACGATAATTCAAGAAGTGTCGTTTAAAATAGAAAGCCTTTGGACTTACAGGTCCAAAGGCTTTTCTAACGCAATTTTATTTGGAATAGGTTTCTGCTGCTGCATCAAAAATAAGAAAACTCCGAATAAGACTAGCAGTCCTCCTACAATCTGCCACCCGACTAGAACTTCTCCTAATAACACAGCAGCCAGTGCCGTTGCTCCGACTGGCTCCCCTAAAATACTCATAGAGATGGTCGTCGCGTTGACATAATTTAAAAGCCAGTTATTAATGACATGGGCAATGGTAGGAACGATGGCAAGTAATAGGAATATCCCCCATTCTCGCTCATCATACCCGTCGAAAGCAGCGCTTGTCGCTAGGTTGTATACACCCAATGCTACGGAGGCAAAGAGAAATACACAAAAACTGTAGATCCAATGCGATACTTTCTTTACTGTATTTTGTCCAATCATTAAGTAGCCCACTACGGCGATGACACTTAAAAAGGAAAGGATATCCCCTAAAATGGCTTCCTTGCTTAAACCAAAGTCACCCCATCCAACCATAATCGCCCCAATTACAGCTATACCCATCGTAAGTAAGGCGGATCTTGTCGATCGCTCTTTAAATAGGAAGTAACCACCTATTAGAGCAACAATCGGCTGTAAAGCGAGAATAATGGTGGAGCTGGCTACCGTTGTCAGTTTCAGAGAACCGAACCAAAGAGCGAAATGCAAAGCTAAGAACATGCCTGAAAAAAATAATAAATACCAATCTTTTCTTGAGATTTTTTGAAATTCCTCCCGTTTGATCCAAACCATCGGCAGTAAGAGGATAGAGGCTAGCCACATCCGATACATGCTCAAAATCGTGGCTGGCGCTTCCGACCATTTCACAAAAATAGCGGCAAAGGAAATGGCAATAATGGAAATGACTAATGGCAAACCAATTGCCCTGGATTGTTCTTCCTGATTCACGTTTTTCCTCCTAGCTGATCTTCATCCTTACGAGCTTTATTCTCTTACATTGAAAGGAATTTTTCAATAAAAAAGAGGAGACCCGCTTAGGGTCTCCGGTTGCAATTTAATTCTTTAGAACAGAAATAGCATTATCCTCTATACTAATTGTAATCGAAGTGACATTTTCTTCTTCTAATATCACATCCGTAATGCCATCTTCTACATACTGCTGGATCACACGGCGGAGCGGGCGAGCACCAAATTGCGGGGAAAGCCCAAGTTCCGCTAATTTATCTTTCGCGTCCTCTGTGATATTAAATTGAATTCCCTGTTCCTCTAAGCTTCGGATGACATCCCTTAGCATGAGGTCCACGATTTCAACAAGATCCTCTTTCTCTAAGTGATGGAAAGGAATAATGGCGTCAAAGCGGTTCAGGAACTCAGGTCTGAAATAGGCACCAAGATTAGATAAGAAGGTGGATGTATTATCACTCTCTGCACCAAATCCAACGGTAATCTTTTTATCTGTTACCCCGGCATTGCTTGTGGCAATAATGACCGTGTCTTTGAAGTTTACCGTACGGCCTTGACTGTCTGTCAATCGTCCATCCTCAAGAATTTGTAAGAAGAGGTTGGATACATCCGGGTGAGCTTTCTCTATTTCATCCAATAAGATGATGCTATACGGATTGCGGCGGACTTGTTCCGTTAATTGACCCGCCTCATCATGACCAACATAACCTGGAGGTGAACCAATTAATTTCGATACGGAATGCTTCTCCATATACTCGCTCATATCCAAACGAATCATAGAGTCCTTCGTACCAAAGAGTTCTTCTGCCAACGCTTTGGTCAGCTCTGTTTTTCCTACCCCCGTAGGACCCACAAAGAGGAAGGAAGCAATCGGTCGATTTTTTGGTTTAAATCCGGCACGGCTGCGACGAATGGCTTTCGCTACTTTAGTGATCGCGTCCGCTTGACCAATCACTTTTTCAGACAGGATTTGAGCAAGGTTTTTCATTTTTTCCTGTTCGTCTTTTTGAAGCTTCTTCACAGGGATTCCTGTTTTTCGCTCAATGATTTCCTGTATATCTTCTACTGAAACATCTGTTTTTGCTAGTTCCGTGTCCATTTCATCCAAGTGTCTTAGCAGCTTCGATTCTTGGTCACGCAATTTGGCAGCTCGTTCATAGTCTTCCTGCTCGGTGGCTTGGGCTTTTTCAGCCGAGATTTGCTCTAGCTTCAAACGAATCTCCTCGGTGTTTTGACTGCTGGATCTGAGGTTGACCTTGGATCCTGCTTCATCTAACAGATCAATCGCCTTATCGGGAAGGAATCGATCCTGGATATAACGATGAGATAATTCAACGCACGCACGAAGAACCTCATCTGAGTAGGAAACTTGGTGATAAGTTTCATATTTGGAACGGATGCCCTTCAAAATCTCATAGGCTTCCTCGACAGAAGGCTCTTTCACCGTCACCGGTTGGAATCGGCGTTCAAGGGCCGCATCTTTCTCAATCATTCGGTATTCTTTTAATGTGGTTGCCCCAACGACTTGGAGCTCTCCGCGGGCAAGAGCTGGCTTAAGAATGTTACCGGCATCCATGGAACCTTCCGCTTTTCCAGCACCTACTAACAAGTGAATCTCATCGATAAACAAAATAATATTTTTTCGGGCTTGAAGCTCATGGATGATTTCTTTTAACTTTTCTTCAAATTGTCCGCGTATACCCGTCCCTGCAACAAGAGAAGAGACATCGAGCGTATAGACCACTTTACCTTGAAGCTTGGAGGGAACATCGACTTCGATGATACGCAGAGCCAATCCTTCGGCGATGGCTGTTTTCCCTACACCGGGCTCTCCAATCAAGACGGGATTATTCTTATTTCGGCGGTTTAGGATTTCAATCACACGTTTAATTTCCTCGTCTCGCCCAATTACAGGATCAATTAAACCAGCCTTTGCCATGTCGGTAAGATTTCGTCCTACTTGGTCTAAGATGCTGCTCTTACGTTGATCAGAGGACTGAGAGGGGAGAGATGGTGACATAAAACCAAAGGATTTAAAAAGGTCCTCCATGCCGCCTTTCCCCATTTTGAATCCAGAGGGTTGTCCGATCGTATTAAAGCATTCTGAACAGAGATGCATGGTTCTAGCTTTGTTATTGATTACTATATTTACTCGCATATGAGCTTGACTTTCTTGGCATTGTTGACATTGCATAGGTTAAACCTCCTTTACGAAAAGGGATATTTATATAGAATAGTTAGGATTTGAATTTGATTAAATTTGATTGTGAATAGGTCTTTGTCTTTGACTTTGACTTTCTTTGACCTTGATTCGATTATAGTTTGACCTTTACTGACCATCAATAGTGAAAAGCTGGAAATTGAAGCTTTTTCTGAATTGAAAAATAACCGGATTTCTCCGGTTATTTCCTTAGTTGAGTTCGCTTTTTCTCCTCAACAAGGCGAAATACTTATCATCAAGCTCTTTGAAGCGGTCCGTTCCAGGAACGGCCAAGCTTAATTGGCCTAAGATAGCTGTGATCTCAGTGTCAATCCGCAAAAGTTCTTCCTTTGAATCGCCTGAACGCTTCTTGTTAGGGCTATCGTATTGTTCTAGACTCATCTCAATTCGCTTAATCTTCTGGTCCTCCATGACAAGGAGCTTATCGCACACCTGATTCAAAAAGTAATAGTCATGCGAAACGATCAGGAGGGAACCCGGAAACTGACTGAGCGTCTCTTGTAACTGTTCACGAGTAGGGAGGTCTAAATGATTGGTTGGCTCATCCAAGATCAATAAATTAAGCGGGGATAGCAGCATAGCAATCAACTGAAGACGAATGCGTTCACCTAAACTAAAGGTTTCGGAGGGTTGACTAAGCTTCTCGGCTTTGATCCCCATTTGGGCCAATAGCGTCCTTGCACGGAAAATATCCTCTCGATGAGTCAGTCCTAACACATCGAGTGCAGTCTTAAAAGACGGCAGGTCTGCTGCATCTTGGCTTAAGAACGCAAATTTAGCCGAATCACTAAGCCACAGATGACCCGAAGAGAGGGACTCTTGACCTAAAAGCATACGAAGGAACGTCGTTTTTCCTGATCCATTCGGACCCACTAACCCAATACGCTCACCATAATTAACATAATAATTACTGTTGCTAAAAAGAGTTCTTCCTCCGAAATGTTTAGTTAAGTCACGTGCTTCAAGCACCCGTCTTCCTCGTTTTTCGCTCCCGTCGAACTGAAATCGAACGGAAGGTTCATCGGCAGGCTTTTCAACTCGATTTCGTTCCAGTTCTTGCCTTAATCGCTTCAATTTGGATTTGACGGCTTGATCTCTTTTCTTTGCTTTAACCCCATGATATTCCTTGAATCCTTCCTCAGTTCGCATCGTTCGGTGAGCTTTAGCAGCCCATTGCTGCATCTGTGTAATTTGTGCTTCAATGCGGCATTTATACTTTTGTTGCACCTCATATTGATGTTTTTGCTCTTCGATCCGTTTTTTCTTTTCCAACCGATAAGCGGAGTAGTTACCCTTATATGGAGTGAGTTTTCCATTCTCCAGCTCGAAAATTTCCGTCACCGCATGATCCAAGAAGTACCGATCGTGAGAAATAAGGATAACCGCCCCTTTAAAGCTCTTAAGCTGCTTTACCAGCCATTTCACACCTTGAACATCCAAGTGATTGGTCGGCTCATCAAGCAAGAGGAGGTCAGGATGGGAAGCCCAGATATGGGAAAGAGCAATCTTAAGCTTTTCCCCGTGGCTTACGTGGCCCAGCCGTTCTGATTCCCATGTGTGAACCCTCGTAAGACCAAGCTCACTTGTTAGTTCCAGTATCTCAGAAGAGAAGTGGTCGGGTTGAAAGTCATGGACGGTATAGTCCACCGATTGAAATAAATACCCTATTTTCAAACCTTCGGTACGCGACACAACAGACCCCTGATCGGGATTAACTTTGCCATAGATCAAGTTAGCTAAAGTGGTTTTCCCTGCTCCGTTTCTTCCAACTAGCCCTATACGGCTGTGATGCTGAATGCTAAAAGAAATTTCTTTCAATATCGCTCGCTCTCCGAAGCTTTTCGATACCTGTTTTGCCTGTATAAGCATAAAAAAACCTCCTAGTTACCCTAGAGAGGTGGATGGTCCCATATAATAGCATGCCTAAATAAGCAAATAAGCGTTCAATAGGATGAGCACGGTTAAATGCAAATAAGGGAGCTATAGAAATAAATGGGCAGACTAATCCAATTTCTCTAGGTTTGAATTGAAATTCATATTCACCTTAGAAAAATCGGTTAGTTATCCATTGCTCCTTTAATCATCCTTTCAGCATGTAGTTGTGATTAGTATATAAAACCTCGAGAGGTTCTGTCAATTTCAGGATACTCTGGCGAAGTTCATCCTATATTGCAACTAGATGGACTGTATAATTTCATTCACTGAATCCTTAACTACAACAATCAGCTGTTGAAAGGCTCTTTTCATATCAGATAAGATGTGGGTTTGTTCTTTAATGGCTTGTGAATTTGCCTGAATGGAATCGTTGATGGCCGTTAGTTGTTCCATTATACCGGAAAGGCCGAAATACATGACTCCAATACCAATGAAAGCCACGATCAGCCAGACCCAAAACGAGTGGAAGCCAGTTTTTTTCTCTTGTTCCGGTTCAACCGGTGAAGGACGATGATTTTTTACCATGTCAGTCTCCTTCCTTATGGCATGCAAAGTTATTCTACCAGGAAAATGTGTTTAAACTGTAAGCGTTATATGAAAAAAGAGTGAACCTGGGAGTAAATACCTATTTTCCCCAAATCTGCAACAGTATCTTCTGTTCCTCCGTCAAAGGAAGTGTAAAACATGAAGGAGGTTGCAATCATGAAGAAAGCATGGATAATGTCGGTGTTAGGAACTCTCATCTTTACCTTTTCGGCAGACGCTGCTCAGTGGAATACATCCCCAGGAAAAGCTTCACAGGCCGGGCAGCAACAGCAAGCGTTCCGTCTGGTTAATGAGTCCACTCTGAATAAAGAGCAAAAGAAGTTTATCGATCAGGCTAAGTCGAACATAGGAGTTCACTATCAAGGCAATATCGTAGTTGTCACTTGGGGGGAGAAGCCAAGCAGCGGGTACGACATTCAGCTCGTAAAACAAGAAACTAAGAAGGGTAAGACAACTGTTTTCTTCAAACTTACCAGTCCACATAAAAGCAAGTCCTATACTCAAGTTTTGACATATCCCTATGTAGTAGGCAAATTACACCAAGCGAAAGGCAACGTAGAATTTGTAGATATCGATACGGGGAAGGAGCTCTTTAAAAAGGAAAACCCTGTGCCGGATTCCTTTTTGACACCTGTCCTAGAATCGAAGCTTACGAAGGAGCAGCTATCATTCATCCAGAACGTGAAGGCTGCCCAAGGAATCTTCAGGAGAGATAAATTGATCGTACTATCCTTAGGAGAAAAGCCGTCCGGTGGTTGGGATATTTCTGTAGTAAAACAGGTAAAGGGGAAGGATCGCGCCACGGTTTATGTAAAGGTCACAAAGCCAGACCCATCGAAAATGCATGCACAGGCTCTAACCTATCCTTACTTCGCTGGCCTATTAAACCTCCCTCTAGATATGCCCATTGATTATATTGATGTGGATACAGGAAAAGAGTTGATTTCCAACCAACTCCAGCAGTTTTCGACGATTCCAGAGCAGTCTTTGACAAGAGCGCAAGCCGCGTTTGTTGAGCGAGTGAAGCAGGTGAAGGGAATCTTCCAAACAGGGGAGTTTTATGTCTTATCAATGGGTGAACAAAACACAAGTGGTTACAGCCTCAAGGTGGTAGATCAAAAATGGAATGGAGATCAACTACTAGTTTATGTAAAGACGACTAGTCCTGAACCTGGAACCATAAATGCCCAAGTCATTTCCTATCCTTACCTGGCTGGGCAGTTGAAACTTCCTCCTCAAGCTAGCGTGAGGTTCATTGATGCCGTGTCTGGAAGAAATTTATTACAATAAAAAGAAATCAATGCTTCATGCACTTAGAAAAGAAGAGGGGCGTCCAGCTCCTCTTTTTCTCATTTTCTAAGAAACTCCAGTAAAATAAGCTTCAGAATAGTCAATAAACTGTTGGCAGTTCTGGCTTAGATGCTTGTTCTTTTTCCAGGCTAGGCCAATATTAATCTTCACTTTATTGGTTAGGGGAACCTGCACGATATCAAGGCGATTGGCCACAATTAATCTCATAAATAAAGAAATGCCAAGACCATTCGCAACTAGTTCCTTCGCAGTACTTACTTCATGGGACTCAAAAATAATAGGAGGAGTGAACCCATGTTTTTCACATTCTTCTACCATGATTTTGCGATGCAAGAAGTCCTCAGATAAAGCCACAAAGTTCTCATGTTGCAATTGGCTAAAACAAATGGATTTCACCTTCGCTAAAGGATGTTCAGGATGCATACATACCATAACCTCTTCTTGCATAAGAGGGATCATGTTTAAAGAGCTTGAGGTAGCAGGCAAAATAATCAAACCAAGATCAAGCTCTCCTGTCTCTAGGAGATTACAGGTCGAGACAGAGCCTTTTTCTACGACTTCAACATCAATGTTAGGGTACAGATGTTTAAATTCCATATAAATGCTTGGGAAAACACGCGCTCCGATCATAGGGGGTAAACCTAACTTAATCTTACTATTCGACTTCCTTATTTCATCAACCGAACTTTGAATCTCTTCTAGAATAGACTCAACTCTCCTAAGGAATAGCTCACCCTGCTGGGTAAGCGTAACAATCTTTGTGTTGCGATTGAGGAGCTTTACTCCCAGCTCTTCTTCAAGCTGATTGACAGCATTCGTTACTGTAGGCTGGGAGACGTGCAACGAATGGGCTGCATGCGTAAAATTTTTATGTTTACCAACCTTATGAAAATATTCTAGATGTCTGAGTTCCATCCTTACCCTCTCCTACAGTTCTATTATGGATAAACAAATTGTATCACGATCTCACTCTCTTATTCTTGTGAATCAATGAACAAAGTGTGAATCGTGTAATAAAAGTTATAAATAGTTTGATAAGGAATTTTGATTTCCAAAAGGGCGGCGGATATGAAAAGATAAAGGTGTAGCACGAACGATCACACTAAATTCTTATAGAAAGTGAGTGAGACCAAGATGATCAAAGAAAACCAAGCCGAAGAAAAAAGAATCCATCAAATCTGTATTGATTTATGCCTGAGTTATGACGATCCTTTTATGTCCTGTGGAAATTGCCAGGTTCTACGTCAAGCGGAAAAAGCCAATGATTGCAGAAGAATCTATGAAACCAAGCAGTAGGGTTGGAATGATAGGTTTCGCCTATGGGTTAATAAAGATCAAGTATTTCTATACGATATACTAGTATGTGATAATATTCACAAGAACAAAGGGTGGTGAATCTCGAAAATACGAAATTTAAGAGTAAGTTGCACTAAATAATGTGAAAAACATCACAATCCTACACCAGCGATTACCTTAAGATGACATTGTAAGAAAAATTACAAGAACTGAGGTGTGGAACATGGTTGCTAAACCAAAACCAAGTGTACAACTTCCCAACAAAGGATCTAATGCGAACAAGTCAGGTACGACAAAAACGCAATCGGAAGTTAAACTACTCCCTTTATTACTCACTCTCGCAGTGGGGGCCGCTATCTGGTTCATCCCACCACCTGAAGGGCTCGAACAAAATGCCTGGCACTTATTCGCCATCTTCGTAGCTACGATCATCGGTTTTATTACAAAGCCTCTGCCCATGGGAGCTGTAGCCATTGCCGCGATGATGGCAACCGCCGTGACCGGTACCTTATCCACATCGGACACATTAAGCGGGTTTGGTAACACTACCATCTGGTTGATCGTAATTGCTTTCTTTATCTCTCGAGGCTTTATTAAGACAGGGTTAGGTGCAAGAATTTCCTACATGTTTGTAAAGCGATTTGGTAAAAAAACGTTAGGCTTATCTTATTCTCTTCTTGTTAGTGATTTGTTATTAGCTCCTGCGATTCCAAGCAATACGGCACGGGCTGGCGGAATTATCTTCCCCATTATTCGCTCTTTATCCGAGACCTACGGGTCAAGACCGGAAGATGGTACGGAACGTAAAGTCGGTTCTTTCCTATTGAAAACAGCTTTTCAAGGCAACTTGATTACCTCTGCTATGTTTATGACGGCGATGGCCGCAAACCCGCTTATTGCAACACTTGCTCGGGACGTAGCCAATATTAACATCACGTGGACAGGCTGGGCATGGGCAGCGATTGTACCAGGGATCGTAAGTTTAATCGTCATTCCTTACTTCCTCTATAAAGTGTATCCGCCGGAAATTAAAGAAACACCAGGCGCAGCCAAAATGGCGGAAGAAAAGTTAAAAGAAATGGGTCCAGTGAAAAAAGAAGAGTTCTACATGCTCGGCGTGTTCTTCATCATCTTAGGCTTATGGATCTTCGGTGATAAATTAGCGATCGATGCAACGACCACCGCGCTGATCGGTTTGTCTATCCTCTTGCTGACTCAAGTATTAAGCTGGAATGATATCAAAAAGGAACAAGGGGCTTGGGATACCTTAGTATGGTTTGCCGCCTTGGTCATGATGGCGACCTTCTTAAACAAACTAGGCATGGTTCCATGGTTCAGTGAAACGATGAAAGGCTCTGTCAGCGGTATGTCCTGGATTGCGGCGCTTGTGGTACTCGCTTTAGTGTACTACTATACTCACTACTTCTTTGCTAGTTCAACGGCGCATATCAGTGCCATGTACGCAGCTTTCTTAGCTGTCATGCTCGCGGCAGGTGCACCCACTATGCTTGCTGCTTTAGTGCTCGCATTCTTCAGTAACTTATTTGCTGCAACGACCCATTATGGTACAGGTCCAGCTCCCGTTTACTTCGGTGCAGGCTATGTGTCACAAAATAAATGGTGGACTCTTGGATTCGGAATCTCCATTCTTCACATCATCATCTGGTTTGTGATTGGTGGACTATGGTGGAAAGTGATCGGACTATGGTAGAAACTACTTCATAACAAGGGGGTTATCCCATGCTTCAATACGATATTGTGATTGTAGGGGCGGGCGGGGCAGGCATGATGGCTGCCCTGAATGCCAGCAAAAATCGAGATGTAAAAGTGGCCGTCATCAGTAAAATCTACCCGACCCGCTCCCATACGGGGGCGGCCCAGGGGGGAATCAATGCCGCTATGCGGAATCGGGATTCCAGTGACTCAACAGAAAAGCATTTCCGAGATACAGTTAAAGGTAGTGATTTTCTAGCCGATCAAGATGCTGTGGAATTTTTCACTTCAAATATGCCAGACATTATCAAAGAGCTAGATTATTTCGGGGTTCCTTTTTCCCGAGATGAAAATGGGAACGTCGCCCAGCGACCGTTCGGTGGAGCGTCTAGTCCAAGAACTTGTTATTCAGCTGATAAGACGGGACACGTCATCCTGCATGCCCTGTTCGAACAGTGCTTAAAGCAAAATGTGGAGTTCTTGGATGAGTGGTACCTCTTATCCTTAGCCGTAGAAAACAAGAAGCTTGAGGGACTTGTCGCGATGGATATGAAGAGCGGCGACATCCATCCAATTCAAGCCAAGGCCGTGGTCATTGCTACAGGCGGATTCGGCAGAATCTATTGGAGCCGGACCACGAATGCCATCAATATGACGGGAGATGGCACGGCCGCTTGCTTTGAGGTAGGGATCCCGCTGAAGGATCCGGAGTTTGTCCAGTTCCACCCCACCGGACTCGCGTCGACGGGCGTTCTCTTATCGGAAGCTTGTCGAGGCGAAGGCGGCTATCTTTTAAATAAAGATGGAGAACGATTCATGCAGCGGTACGCTCCAGAAAAAATGGAGCTGGGTCCTCGTGATCTCGTATCCCGCTCGATCGAAACGGAAATTAAAGAAGGACGCGGTTTTGGAGAAGGAATGGGGTCTTATGTCTTGATGGATTTGCGCCATCTCGGAGAAAAGAAGATCATGGAACGTCTTCCTCAAGTACGAGAGCTGGCCATGGAATTTGAAGGAGTCGATCTCATCAAAGAACCGGTTCCGATCCGACCTAGCTGTCACTATATGATGGGCGGCATCCATGTTACAGATTACAAGACCTGCAGTACTCCTATTGAAGGAATTCATGCGGCAGGTGAGTGCTCCAGCGTTTCTATTCATGGAGCCAACCGTTTAGGCGGAAACTCCGTGGCTGACGTGGTGCTGTTTGGAAAATATGCCGGTTTAGGGGCAAGGGAAACCGCCAAGAAACGCTCCTTTGGTGCTGCATCGAAAATTGAGCTTGAAACCGAGAAGTGGAAGAATATCTTTGCTGATATGAGAAAGAAAAATACCGGAAACAACATTTTTGAGATTCGCAATAAAATGGCGGAAACGATGTGGTACAACGTCGGTATCTTCCGCACCGAGAAAGAAATGGAACATGCTTTAGCTGTTATCGATGAGCTACTAGAAGCCTACAAGGACACCTATATCGGCGATGCTTCTGTTCGTTACAACATGGCCTTTATCAACTACGTCGAGGTGGGCAATCTTCTTAAACTAGCCAAGGCCGTTGTCATCGGCGCGCTCAATCGTAAAGAAAGTCGAGGCTCCCATTCACGAGGGGACTATCCTGAACGTAATGATCAGAAATTTCTGAAACATACATTGATTTACTTAGAAAAAGACCGCTTCAAACTGGAATATCTTCCTGTTCGCATTACTAAGTATCAACCGGAGGAGAGGAAGTACTAATGAGAAAAATTACCTTTACTATAAAACGATTCGATGGAAAAAAAGAATGGCTTCAACGCTATGACCTTCCTTATGAAAATGGCAAAACGCTGCTGTGGGCCTTAACGAAAATCCGGGAAGAACAAGATCCGACTCTCAACTTTACCTCTGCTTGCCGTCATGCCATTTGCGGAAGCTGTGCGATTCGTGTAAACGGGAATTCCTTCCTTACTTGTAAGACCGCTTTGGACGAAATTCTTGAAACGTTCCAAACCGATGACCTGAACTGCGAGCCTCTAGGCAACTTTGATGTGGTTCGTGATCTAGTCATCGATTGGAAGCCGAAGCTCGAGAAGATGAAGGTGGTGAAGCCGTGGATAATTCCTAAAGATACAGGTACTCCAGCCTCGGGCTTTAAACAGTCTGAGCAAGAATTCCAGAAGATCGCGTCGCCGACCGACTGCATTCTATGCGGAATTTGTGCCTCCGAGTGTACTCAATTATCGGTCAATCAAGAGGGCTATCTCGAACCGTTTATCCTGAACCGGGCTTATCGATTCGCAGTAGACTCTAGAGATGCTGCACCGGAAGAGCATATGAAGCCCGTGCTAGATCATGATTTGTGGAAATGTGTGCACTGCATGCAATGTGTATCTCAATGTCCGAAGGATATTAATCTGTCTGCAGAAATTGCGTATCTCCGACAAGAAACGATGAAGATGGGTGAAACCCAGAATCTTGGAGCACGACATGCTTATGCCTTCCACGATGATGTGAAGAACAAAGGAAGATTAAATGAGATGACCTTGCCGATGAAAACGGAAGGGGTCGTGAAAACGGCCATGAAGCGCGTTCCATTTGCCCTGCGAATGATCAGTAAAGGAAAAGTCAACCCGCTTCACATGCCAAAGGAGATTGAAGGCATTCAAGGAGTACGAAAAATTTATGAGTATGCCAAAGGGGTGGACCAGTGATGAAATACGGATTTTTCCCAGGATGTACGTTAGAGTCTGCGGCTGAAGAGCTCATGATTTCCACGAAAAAGGTGGCAGAAGCTCTGGGCATCGAACTGATTGAATTGGAGGGATGGACTTGCTGCGGAGCGAGTCACATCCAAGATGTCGATGATTTTTTAGGAGTGGCCGTGAATGCACGAAATATCGCACTCGGTGAAAAGCTGGATGTTCCCATTCTTACCGTGTGTAACACGTGTACCCTGATGCTTCGAACGGCGAAAGATCGACTCGACCATAATGAGGAGTTAAAGGACAAGGTCAATGAAGGTTTGCATCAAGCAAACTTGGAGTATGCAGGAACGAGTGACGTTACCCATCTGTTATGGGCGCTCATTAAGGATTACGGCTTAGAGAACTTACGGAAGAAAGTGAAAAGACCGTTGATAGGATTAAAGGTAGCTAATTTCTACGGCTGTCATATTGTTCGCCCTCCCAAGATTATGGGCTTTGAAAATCACATGAATCCGCAATCGATGGAGATGGTCGCGGAGGTGCTAGGGGCGGAATCGGTTTATTTTGACCAACGTCTAGCCTGCTGTGGTTTTCATGCTGTATTCCCTGCTGAAAAAGAAGTCATGGGCATGACACGAATGAATTGCTTGTCTCCAAAAGCAGCTGGAGCCGATTGTCTGGTAACCCCTTGTCCCTTATGCCAAATGCAATTGGATATGTACCAGCCAGATGCCCAGAAGGGCACCCATGAAAATATTACAATGCCGATCCTTCACCTGCCGCAGTTGATTGGACTTGCCTTAGGATTTGAGCCTGAGGAACTGGCTATCAACCGCCACATTATTGATGCGATTCCTATTTTGAAAAAGACACTAGCCATCGCCTAATCGAAAGGGAGGGGGTAGACGTGAAGTATACGTATCGCAAATATCAGAAGCGGGCCAAATTGGTAGGCTTAGCGGGAGGGGAGGTGCTCTGGCTGCTCAATGTGCACGATGAATGGATTCACGATGTTTATGAGGAAAGTGATATCCACCATGGGACCATTTACTCCATCCATCAGTCTTTCCATCCGAAGTCCACTTCCATTTCAGGATATTTCCAAGATGCAGATACAAAGAAATGGATCAAAGTGGAGAAGGGAGCGGCAACTCTTGCAGATACAGTCGAAACAAGCTGGATGAACAGCTTAGAAGATCTTATTAAAAAAGAATCTCTGATTAGGGGTTGAGGAGTTTGAAGCATTTAAAAGAAAGCATCTATCAACTGATTGTAGAAACATCGACGAATCTTCCGCCTGATGTCCGTCGGGCCATCGCGAACGCAAAACAAATGGAAGAGGCAGGAACGAGAGCCGCTCTATCCTTAGACACTATTACGGGTAATATTCATACCGCGGAGGTTAACCAATCTCCGATCTGCCAAGATACAGGATTGCCAACTTTTGAAATTCGAACACCAGCAGGAACCAACCAAGTAGAAATAAAGAAGCAGATCAAAGAAGCCCTGGATTTAGCTACCAAGAATGGAAAATTACGTCCCAACTCTGTAGACTCCTTAACAGGAGAAAACTCCGGCAACAACTTGGGGCCAGGGACACCCGTCTTTCATTTCGAACAATGGGAGAAGGATGAAATTGAGGTGAAGCTAATCCTCAAGGGTGGAGGTTGTGAGAACAAGAATATTCAGTACAGCCTCCCTTGTGAACTTGAAGGCTTAGGCAAGGCCGGACGCAACTTAGATGGAATCCGCAAATGTATATTGCATAGCGTCTATCAGGCGCAAGGGCAAGGCTGTTCCGCGGGCTTCATCGGGGTAGGAATCGGGGGAGATCGTACGTCCGGGTATGCTTTGGCTAAAGAACAATTGTTTCGAAAAGTGGATGATGTCAACCCAAATGAAACGTTGGCTCAACTCGAAGAGTACATCCTTAACGCAGCCAATCAGCTTGGCATCGGCACCATGGGGTTCGGCGGACAAGCTACCTTACTGGGCTGTAAAGTGGGCGTCATAAATCGCCTGCCAGCGAGCTTTTTCGTCTCCGTAGCCTATAATTGCTGGGCATTCAGACGCCAAGGGGTAACTTTGTCCACAGAAACAGGTGAGGTCCTCCATTGGTTATATAAGGATGGCGAAGTACAAGTTGTTGAATCCAGCCGAGAGGAAGAGCCACAAGGAGCCCAAGAAGTGGTCGTATTGGAGGCCCCCATTACCGAGGAAAAAATCCGTACTCTCAAGGTTGGCAATGTAGTCGTCATTAACGGGATGATCCACACTGGTCGAGATGCACTGCATAGCTATCTCATGGATCACGATTGCTCGGTGGATTTAGACGGAGGAGTGATCTATCACTGCGGTCCCGTCATGTTGAAGGATGACCAAGGAGAATGGCATGTGAAAGCCGCAGGCCCTACCACCAGTAGTCGCGAGGAGCCTTACCAGGCTGATATTATCAAAAAATTCGAGATTCGCGCCGTCATCGGCAAGGGGGGAATGGGTCCAAAAACCTTAGCAGGACTAAAAGAGCATGGGGCCGTTTACCTCAATGCTATTGGAGGAGCAGCCCAATACTATGCCCAATGTATCGAGAAGGTAGAAGGTGTAGATTATATGGAATTTGGCATTCCGGAAGCCATGTGGCATCTTCGCGTAAAAGGCTTTACCGCGATTGTAACGATGGATTCGCACGGGAATAGTTTACATGCTGATATAAACAATACTTCATTCGAAAAATTGTCTGGTTTTAAGGAAGTGGTGTTCAAGTAATCAGTCTTTTTAAGAAAAAGGAAGCCAGCAGCGGCTTCTTTTTTATATCTCCAATTATTTTTCCAAGCAGTGCCGTTTATCACAGCGCCAAGGGGATGGAAAGTTGTAAGATTTATTTGTAAACAAATTAACAATGAAACATACGAAAGCGGGGTGTTTCCTGCATGAATAAGACATGCCCGGAGGAGTATCCTATTACGCTCATCGTCAACGACAAAGAAATCGCGACGTTTCAACTAACCAAAGCGGATTTAGAAGACTGGGCGATTGGCTATCTCTATTCTGAAGGAATCATACATTCGGTAGATGATCTGGATCATTTAACGGTCAAAGAGGACCAAGGCATGATCAAGGCTAAAATTACAGCAGGGTTTGATGTGGATCAGTTCCTTGAAAAGCAAAGGAACTTTACGGCAGGATGTGGAAAGGGAGTCACCTTTTTTTCCATGTCGGATGTCAAGAAGTTTAAGAAAGTTCGCATCCAATCTAGGGTCCCCCTTTCTTATCTCTTAAGAAAAAGAAACCAATTTGCCAAGAGTTGTGAGATGTACCTGGAATCCGGCGGGATGCATGGCGCATGCCTCATTGATTCCCAAGGGAACCTTACGGTCCGTGAGGACATTGGCCGTCATAATGCTGTAGATAAGGCGATTGGTTATGCGGTTCGGAATCGGTTAAAAGCAGAGGAGTTCATCCTTCTTACTACGGGACGAATCTCTTATGAAATGCTGGCCAAAGCAGCAAGGTTTGGATTTGGCATCGTGGGATCCCGTACCGCTGCTACCAAGCAAGCCATTCAACTTGCTAACTTTTTGCAGATTGAAGTCGTAGGTTATCTTCGCGGTCGCATGACAATGATCTATACCACGTGCGACAGAGTGGTAGACGACCTATCAGATCATCAGGCGATCATGTAAAGGAGGGACAAGTATGTCTGACCTAACCAGAAGACAGTTTTTAAAATTGTCAGGAGCAACCGCACTCACTTTAGCTGTAGCGGAGCTCGGGTTTAACGCAAAGGATGCCCAAGCAAAAACAAAACAGCTCAAGATTGCGGAGACAAAGGTTACACCAACCATCTGCCCGTATTGTGCGGTCGGTTGCGGAATTTTAGTCCATATCCGGGACAACGATGTCGTATTCACGGAAGGAGATCCAGACCATCCGATTAACCAAGGCGCGTTGTGCAGCAAGGGAACAACGATACGCCAGCTATATACCTCGGACCAACGGGTGAAAAAGCCGCTTTACCGTGCACCGGGAAGTGATCGATGGGAAGAGAAGGACTGGGATTGGATGCTCGATCGCATTGCCCAGCGAGTTCAAACCACCCGAGATGCGACCTTTGTGGAAAAAGAAAATGGAATTTTCGTAAATAAAACCGAGGCCATCGCCAGTCTTGGTGGGGCTGCGCTCGACAACGAAGAGTGCTACCTGCTGGTTAAAATGATGAGAGGGCTTGGTCTAACTTATATCGAACACCAAGCACGCCTCTGACATAGCTCTACGGTTGCCGGTCTGGCACCTACCTTTGGACGTGGAGCAATGACCAATCACTGGAACGATCTACAATATACAGATTGCGCCCTCATTATTGGAGCCAATCCAGCCGAGAATCATCCGATCAGCTTTAAGTGGCTGTTGAAGGCCAAACAAAACGGAGGAAAAATCATCTCGGTGGATCCGCGGTTTACGCGAACCTCCAGTCAAGCCGATCTTTATGCCCCGCTTCGCTCGGGAACCGATATTCCTTTCATGGGGGGTCTGATCCATTACGCGTTAGAAAATGGGCTTTATCAACGCGAATACGTAGTGAACTATACCAACGCTTCCTTTTTGGTACATGAAGACTTTGAGTTTAAAGATGGGTTATTTACAGGCTACGATGAAACCGCTCGGAAATATGACCAAAGTACCTGGACATTCCAAAAAGATGAAGAAGGCAATATCCTTAGGGATGAAAGCCTCACGCATCCGCGAACCGTATTCCAGTTGATGAAGAAGCATTATTCCCGCTACGACATCGACTCTGTATGCGCGGTGACGGGAACACCGAAAGACCAATATCTGAATATCGCCAAAACCTATCTAAGCACCAGCGCCGCGCATCGCTCAGGAACGATTCTTTATGCTATGGGAACGACCCAGCATACGGTGGGAACACAAAATGTTCGGATTTACGCCATCTTGCAATTGCTTCTTGGAAACGTAGGCATGCCCGGCGGGGGAGTCAATGCACTACGTGGAGAGTCCAATGTACAAGGCTCAACCGATTTCGCACTATTGTATGGAGATCTTCCAGGATACCTTGGGGCTCCAACGGCCAATGAGAAGCATGCCACCCTCCAGGCGTATTTAGAGAATGAAACGCCCAAGTCTGGCTATTGGTCAAACAAGCCTAAATTCGTAGTGAGTTTACTTAAGGCATTTTATGGCCCGCATGCGACTCCTGAAAATGAATTTGGGTATCAATATTTGCCAAAAGGCAAAAAGAATTATTCTCATATTCCTTTGTTTGAAGCCATGGCTAAGGGAGAGCTGAAAGGATTATTCTGCTTCGGCACCAATCCGGTCGTCGGCGGACCAAACGCGGGGAAGGAAAAAGAAGCTTTAGGCAAGCTGGATTGGCTCGTTGCCGCTGATTTGTGGGAGCATGAAACTTCCGCGTTCTGGTCGAAGGAATCGGGAGCCGACCCGTCTCAAATTCAAACGGAGGTCTTCTTGCTTCCTGCCGCCAGTTCCTATGAGAAAGAAGGAACCGTGTCCAACAGCGGACGCTGGATGCAATACCGTTGGCAGGCGATTGAACCCAAGCATGAGTCGAAAGCCGATCTAGAAATCATCCACCTGCTGATGCAACGGTTGAAAAAGCGGTACCAGGGCCGGACGGACGCAAAGGCGAAGCCAATTCATGCCCTACATTGGAATTATGGGGATCATGACCACCCAGATATCGATCTCGTTTCCAAAGAAATTAATGGATACGACACGCGTACTGGTAAGCTGCTACCGAGCTTCTCCAAACTGGCCGACGATGGTTCAACATGCAGCGGGAACTGGATCTATTGCGGATTTTATCCAGAGGAAGGCGGGAATCTGTCAAAGCGGCGTGATAACAAGGACACCGGCATGAGCAACTACTTGAACTGGTCTTATGCTTGGCCGTTGAATCGACGAATTCTCTATAACCGTGCTGCCTGTGATCCATCTGGGAACCCATGGGCCAAAGGCAAGGAAGTCATCTGGTGGGACGGGTTGAATCAGGAGTGGACAGGCTACGACGTGCCGGACTTCGGTAAGAACACAGCCCCGAAAGCAAAAGGAGGACAAGATCCTTTCATCATGCTGCCGGGAGGGAAGGCAGCTCTATTCGCGGCTAGAAACGATGGACCGTTCCCAGAGCACTATGAACCGTTTGAGAGTCCAATCCCGAATGCATTTTCCCGCCAAGAGTTTAATCCGACCGTGACCATCTGGGGCGGCAAGCATAATCATCGAGGAGACAAAACGAAATATCCAATTGTAGCCACTACCTATCGGTTGTCTGAGCACTGGCAATCCGGTGCGATGACCAGACACCAATCCTGGCTTTCTGAGTTGGCTGCCCATATGTTTGTGGAAATTAGTGAGGAGTTAGCAAAAGAAAAGGGGATTTCGAATAAGGATCGGGTCGTCGTTCATTCCGCAAGGGGTGAAATCGAAGCCTATGCCATGGTCACGAAGCGATTTAAGCCTTATCGAATTCGCGGGGAAGTCGTTCATCAGGTAGGGATGCCTTGGCACTTTGGGTACAAGGGTCTTGTCAAAGGAGGAACCGCCAATAGCCTGACCCCTCATATTGGTGATGCCAATACGATGATACCGGAATTCAAGGCATTCCTCTGTGATATAAGGAGGGCATAGCAATGGCTAAATACGTAAAACTGGTGGATGTAACCTTATGTGACGGATGCCGGGCATGCATGGTAGCCTGCAAAGATTGGAATGACCTTCCGGCGGTGCCGGAAGGCTTCCAAGGCACTTATCAATCCCATGAAAAGCTCAACGCCAATACATGGAACTTAATCACTTTCAAAGAAAAAGAACGGCCAAGCGGTGGCTTGGACTGGTTATTCCGACACGATTCTTGCATGCATTGCAACGATGCAGCCTGTGAAAAAGTCTGCCCCGAAAATGCGATCAGGTATACTAAGTTTGGTTCCGTCGTGATTGATGCCGAAGAATGTGTCGGATGCGGTTATTGCACGCAAAACTGTCCTTTTGAAGCCATCCACTTGGCGGAGTACACCGATGCTAAACAAAAGAAATACTATAAAGCGCAAAAATGCACCTTATGCACCGATCGATTAGAAGCGAATCTCCAGCCCGCTTGCGCGGACGTCTGCCATACCGACGCGATTCGTTTCGGCAAGGAAGAGGAGATGCTCAAACTCGCTGAAACGCGGTTACAAAAAGTGAAAGCAAGGTATCCGAATGCCAATATTTATAATCCACCAGGCGTGGACGGAACTCATACCGTATATCTCCTAGCGGACCACCCAAGCGAATATGATCTACCGGAGAATCCGAAGGTTCCAACGGCTGCCAAGCTGTGGAAGGATTTTGCCCAGCCTATTGGAAAATCCTTGTTTGGGGTCACAACTATGGCCGTGATTGGCGCCTTTATTGCCCAGCGTATTAATAAAAAGCCGGAAGAAGGAGGGCCTCACGATGAGCACTAAACCGCAAAAATACGTCAAACGGTTCAGCCTTACGTTCCGGATTGCTCACTGGGTCAATGCGGGTGCTTTCTTTGCCCTGTATATCACCGCTTTACCTATGTACACCGAGTTTTTTGATTGGCTCTATCCTGTATTAGGCGGACCGGCTAACGCGCGCTTGTTGCATCGAGTTTTTGCTGTTCTGTTTATTCTCCCAATGTTTATCATGATTATCTGCGATCCAAAGAGCTTCTTTCATTGGCTCAAAACTATATTCACATGGAGAAAACATGATTTTGGCTTTTTTCTCCCCTTTGCGAAAGAATTCTTCGGCAAGCATGCTGACGTACCGAAACAGGATTTTTATAACGCAGGGGAAAAATTGAACTCCATTCTACAAGTGTTCACAACCCTAATCATTATCGGGTCCGGTTTTATGATGTGGTTCCCGTCCTATTTCCCATATGAGATTCGAGTATGGGCGTATCTCCTTCATAATATAGGTTTTGCTTTAGCGATCGCCGTGGTCGTAGGACATGTGTACTTAGCAACCCTAGCCCCAGGAGCGAAGGATGCGATGAGAGGCATCACAAAGGGAGATGTATCCGAAAAGTGGGCGGAGGAACACCATGGCCGATGGTATGATGAGCTGAAGGAAGAGGAGAAGAAGAACAGAAGGAAGGTGAAACCATGACCACATCTGTAGTTTCAGAATCGTATATATTATTTCAGGAGAAAATGATCGATCTCCTGCGCCAATGGGAAGAAAGGCTTGATTCGGACAGCATTACTGCCTTTACCGCTAACCCTATTCAGACCGAGATCCCTTTTACCATGCAAGTTAAAGTCGAATGCGAACCAGGAACCTATCAAGATATGTTGCACGAGATACTGAACCTGGTGGAAGAATGGAACCCGGAGCTACATGATCAACTGCAAAGAATCGGGGCCCACATAACAGCTATCACCCTAGGCTCCACAATTTCGGATATCTCTAGTGATTGTCAATTAGATCCATGGATCCTACCTTACGTGACCGAACAGGCGACTAGACCCATTCTGCGTATGGTCTCTGCCAAATACCGTGAAGAAATTACCAAGATAGAAACCAAAGGCCTATGCCCGTGCTGTGGGGAGCCTGTCCGGCTAGCGCTGCTTGAAAAAGGAAGGAAAATGCTTCTGTGTCCGCGCTGTCATGCCTCCTGGCAAGAAAACCGATTGACATGCTCCCACTGCGGTAATGAGGACGTCAAAGCCATACGTTACCTTTCCGTTGATGGTGAAGATAAGGCTCAAATTCACGTTTGCGATCATTGCTACAGATACCTCAAGGTCATCGACATCCGTGCCATGCTCGATAAGCCGGCACCAGAACTGCTGGATATTCAAACGATACACTTGGACATCATCGCGCAGGATAATATCTGATAGTCTTTAGAGGGCTGCTCCTTACGTGGGCAGCCTATTCTAATTTAGTAGAAAGCACCTCTTCTATTTCTAAATAACTAGAAATGAGTTAAAATCAGGGATAATTGAATTTTTTTCATCAAAGGCAAATTTTCTTTCTAAAACTCTAGAAACCGCAATGTGAAAACGCTTCGATTAACATTGCCTCCACACTTGGCACAGGAATTGCATTTTAAATTGCTAGAAGTTTCAAATTATGTGGAGGGTGTGATGTAATGCTAGCTTTATTAGGATTTTTGACCATTGCAATTTTTCTTTATCTCATTATGTCCAAACGTGTTTCTGTCATCGCCGCTCTCGTTCTGGTTCCGTTGATTGCAGGGCTAATCGGCGGCTTTGGGGCGGAATTGGGCGGCATGATGCTTGAGGGGATCAAGCAAGTGGCGCCAACGGGAGTGATGCTAGTCTTTGCCATTCTCTTTTTCAGTATCATGATGGATGCAGGACTATTTGATCCCATTGTCTCCCGCATTATCCGAATCGTGAAGGGTGACCCGTTAAAAGTTGTGATTGGGACAGCCCTTCTGGCGATGATTGCCCACTTAGACGGAAATGGGGCCTCGACCTTCGTTATTACCATCTCAGCTTTGCTTCCTCTCTACAAGGTGCTGGGCATGAGTCAGCTTGTGTTGGCTGGAGTCGTTGCCTTATCGGCGGGGGTCATGAATATGGCTCCTTGGGGCGGGCCTACAGCTAGAGCGATCACGACTTTGAATGCGGATTCAGCCCAATTGTTTAATCCCGTGATTCCAGCGATGATTGCCGGGATTGTATGGGTATTTTTCGTTGCCTATCTGTTAGGGAAGAAGGAGCGCGCAAGACTTGGCATTATTGATATCAATGAAGACCAATACAAGAATCTGGTAACGGAGCACGCAGCCGCTGCCCTGACCAAACGTCCCCAGTTGTTTTGGTTTAATCTGCTTCTGACCGTTGTACTTTTGCTAGCTTTAGTAAAAACTTGGTTGCCAATGCCTGTTTTATTTATCATTGCCTTGATTATCGCTTTGATGGTGAATTATCCGAATCCGCGGGTACAGCAGGAGAGGCTGTCTAGTCATGCCAGCAACGTCATGATGGTCGCCGTGATGATTTTTGCCGCTGGTATCTTTACGGGAATTCTAACAGGAACCAAGATGATCGATGCAATGGCAACCTCCATGGTTTCGGTCATTCCGGACGCTATTGCAGGAACCCTGCCCTTATTAGTGGCCATAACCAGTATGCCTCTTAGTCTAGTGTTTACACCGGATGCCTATTATTTTGGCGTTCTGCCTATTATCAGCCAAACGGCTTCCGCATTTGGAATTGATTCCCTAGAAATTGGAAGAGCCGCGATATTAGGTCAAATGACCACAGGTTTTCCACTAAGCCCGCTCACCGCTTCCACGTTTATTTTAGTAGGGATGGCCGGGGTAGACCTCGGAGACCATCAAAAGTTTATATTTAAGTGGGCCTTTGGAACGACCCTAGTGATGACCGTCGTAGCCCTCATTACAGGCGCGATTTCCCTTCAGTTCTAGATATTAAAAAGGAGCGGTTGCTTTTCAACCGCTCCTTTTTTCATTAGAATAGAGAAAAACTCAGGAAGAGAGGAGTGTTTCATCATGATGGATTCTGTCCTGCAAGACTACAGGGAAGACCTTTCTTTAGAACAGCAACTAGAATGGTTGCACGCCATTATCGCTTCCATCCATGATGGGGTCCTCGTCATCGATGACAAAGCTATTGTCAGGCTCATCAATCCTGAATATACAAGAATTACCGGGGTGAAGGCCGAACATATTATCGGAAAGCCTTTGCGAGAGGTTCGTCCAGGCTCCGTCCTTGTAGAAACACTTGAGGATGGAAAACCGAGAGCCGGTATTTATAGGAAAGAAGGAAATTATGAATATGTCGTGGACATGGCTCCCATAAAAGTGGGCCAACAGGTCGTTGGGGCCGTATCCATCTGCAAAGGCCTCACGGAAGTCCATACCCTTTCCCAGGAGCTCAACCGGCATAAAGAAAAGTTAAAGCAATGGGAACGAAAGGTTGGTTCCTTATATCAAGCGAATTATTCCTTCGATCAGATTATCGGGGCATCCGGAGGCTTACGCGAAGTGATTCAAATGGCTAAAAAAGCTTCCGATTCCCATTTGCCTATCCTCATCATGGGGGAGAGCGGAACGGGGAAAGAATTATTTGCCCAAGCCACCCATAACGCGAGCCCTCGCGCTGAACGTCCCTTCATTCCTGTCAATTGCGCCGCTATCCCTTCCGCTCTCATCGAAAGCGAACTGTTTGGGTATGACGAAGGCTCCTTCACGAATGCAAAAAAAGGCGGGAAAGTAGGATTATTTGAAATTGCCGACACGGGAACAATCTTCCTTGATGAGATCGGTGAACTTTCCTACGATCTTCAAGCTAAGCTCCTCCGGGTATTGCAAGAGGGAACCATCCGAAAAGTAGGCGAAACGAAAGAGAAAAGGATCGATGTCCGTGTGGTTGCGGCAACGAATAAAGATCTCTCACAGCTAGTCGAGAAAAACCTTTTCCGTGAGGATCTCTACTATCGTTTAAATGTGCTTACCCTGCAGCTTCCGCCTCTTCGTGAAAGAAAGCAAGATATAGCTGCATTAGTCGAATCGATGCTGCAAGGACATCCCACCTTTTCTGTGACGGACCAGACCCACTCGCTGCTCCAGCGCTATGACTGGCCAGGAAATGTACGTGAACTTAAAAACGCAGTTGATCATGCGATCTGTATGGCGGAAGGAACGGAAGTCCTGCCCCATCATCTGCCAAAGACCATGCTAAAATCGACTGGACTACCCGATCCTCTACAGAAGCAGACGCGAACCTTAAAGAATGTAGTAGAGGAAACAGAGCGCCAATGGATCATAGAAACCCTACAGCGGTACGGGGATGATGTGGAAGAAAAAAGACTTGCAGCAGAGGAGCTCGGTGTCTCATTAGCCACTCTTTATAATAAGATGAAAAAGTATGATTTGACCTGATCTCCATGTTTCTAATCTGCTAGAATTGCTGAATTGGTTTTCTAGCTCTTTAGAAATGTTGAATCTGCAGGTGAGACCTGATGCAAGGGACTTTCTTTTTTCCTAGATTTCTAATTCTTTATAAATGGTAGAAAGATAACGCTTAGTTTAAGCGTTTCTTTTTTTGGCATAATTCTTGCTTAAAATATAAAGTAAGTAAAACCTATCCTTAACATGTGAGGTGAATAATATGATACGTATAGGATCTGGAACAGGATTTTCTGGGGATCGCATAGAGCCGGCGGTACTGTTAGCAGAGAAGGGAAATCTGGACTATCTTGTTTTGGAATGCTTGGCGGAACGAACCATTGCCTTAGCACAGAAGCGTAAAAGACATATGCCAAACCACGGCTATGATCCCTTGCTTGAAAGAAGAATGGAACTCCTTTTGCCTGTGATCAAGAGAAATGGGACTCGTGTGATCACGAATATGGGTGCAGCCAATCCCATTGCTGCGGCTGACAAAATTGTAGAGCTTGCCGAACGCTTAGGTGTGGTGGTCAAGGTCGCAGCCGTAACAGGCGATGATGTATTCGAGCATATTTCAGTTGACCAGCGAACCCTGGAGAACGACGAACCCTTGACCGCTTTCGGCCCCCTCATTTCAGCTAACGCTTACATGGGTGTGGAAGCGATCCTTCCCGCCTTACAGAGTGGAGCAGACATTATTGTTACAGGAAGAGTTGCAGATCCCTCCTTATTCCTTGCCCCCATGGTCCACCACTTTGGCTGGTCTCTTGATGACCTGGACCGAATGGCCCAAGGAACCGTAATCGGTCATTTATTGGAGTGCGCTGGACAGATCACTGGTGGATATTTTGCCGATCCGGGGAAGAAAGACGTCCCCGACTTTGCCCACCTCGGCTATCCCTTTGTGGACGTTCATGCGGATGGAACAGCCGTGATCGGTAAAGTAGAGGGAACCGGCGGTGTCATCACCTTGATGACGGCAAAAGAGCAGCTTCTATATGAAGTGACCAATCCTGCTGATTATATGACACCCGATGTGACCGCTGATTTTACCCAGGTTGGCTTGTCTGAAGTCGGACCCAATCGCATAGAGGTTTCAGGGGGAAAAGGGAAATTTGTCCCTTCCACGTTCAAGGTCAGTATGGGTTACGATGCGGGTTATATTGGAGAAGGAGAAATCTCTTATGCAGGGCACAATGCTCTAGAGAGAGCGAAATTGGCGGGCGAAGTGATTCGAACCCGATTACAGGAAACTTATGCGGAACTTCGCGTGGACTATATTGGTCAAACCTCGGTTCATCGAACCACCTTCGATGGCTATGCTGAACCCTATGAGATCCGACTCCGTGTAGCAAGCCGAGCCCTAACGTTGGAGGAGGCCGCACGTATAGGTGAAGAAGTAGAAGCGTTGTATACCTGCGGCCCTGCAGGGGGTGGAGGAGCACGTAAATATATACATGAAGTTGTGGGAATCGTCTCTGTTCTGATACCGAGAGAAAAGGTCCAACCACAAGTGACTATTCGGGAGGTCAAGGATGAAAAAGAAATTATATCATCTAGCTCATAGCCGTGCAGGGGACAAAGGAAATACGCTGATTTTATCTCTTATTCCTTATGACGATCAGGATTACAAGCTACTGTGTGAGAAAGTAACCGCCAATGCGGTCAAGCAGCACATGAAGGACATTGTAGCAGGCGAAGTCATTCGTTACGAGGTGGACAACCTGCCTGCTTTGCAGTTCGTTTGCCACCAAGCGTTACTTGGAGGAGTAACGACCTCTCTGAGTATGGATACGCATGGCAAAAGCTTAAGCTATGCCCTACTGGAAATGGAAATTGAATGTTAAGCGCAAAAGATGAGGAAGGGTTGCCATAATGGCAGCCTTTTCTTTTTGACAATCCAGTGAAACGGACGTTTATGTGATCTTTTTCACAAGAATTTCCGTCCATACCCTTTATACTACAATCATCAAGAGAATATCCGTTGTTAATTCACAACAGATGGAGGAAACAGCATGAGTAAGAAAAAGCTAGTGATGATTGGCAATGGAATGGCCGGTATTCGTACGATAGAAGAAGTTCTTCGAATTAATCCCAACCTTTTTGACATCACCATATTTGGAAAAGAGCCGTACCCGAACTATAATCGCATTCAGTTGTCCCATGTACTTCAAGGTGACATGACCGTAGACGATATTATCATGAATGATTGGGACTGGTACCACGCTCATGGCATCGAATTATTTACGGGAGAAACCATTATCAATATAGATACTCAAAACAAGCTGGTATATTCAGAGCAGGGACGTAAGATGCAATTTGATGAACTCATCATCGCTACAGGCTCAAGCCCGTTCATTCTTCCTATTCCTGGTGCGAATAAACGGGGAGTCATCGGCTTTCGCGATATCGCAGATTGCCTTCAGATGATTGACACCGCAAAGGTGGCTAAACGGGCTGTCGTTATAGGAGGAGGTCTTCTTGGGCTAGAGGCTGCAAAAGGTCTTGTTCACCTGGGAATGGAGGTTGATGTCGTTCATTTGATGGGTCACTTAATGGAGAAGCAATTGGATGAAGTGGCAGGCAGGATGCTTCAAGAGGAGTTGGAGCAGCAAGGCATGAACTTTTACATGAGAAAGCAAGCGGTGGAGATCCTTGGAGATGATCGGGTTTCCGGACTTCGTTTCCGAGATGGAGAGGAACTACAAGCGAACCTCGTGGTGATGGCGGCTGGCATTGTTCCAAATGCAGCGGTAGCGAAAGCTAGCGGAATAGAGGTTAAGCGAGGCATCGTGATCAATGATTTTATGGAAACCAGTTTGCCTCATATCTACGCGGTGGGAGAATGTGCAGAACACCGAGGAATTTCCTACGGTTTGGTGGCTCCGTTATACGAACAAGCCATAGTTCTCGCGAAGAAGCTTTGTGGTGTGAGGACCCCAGCTTATGAAGGATCAATTGTAGGGGCGCAGCTCAAGGTGTCTGAGGTGGATTTGTTCTCTGCGGGTGATATCACAGAAGGTCCAACAACCAAAACGATTAAGGTTCACAATGAATGGGAAGGGGTTTATAAAAAAGTCGTCCTCCAGGACCAACATATCACAGGGATTGTGTTATACGGGGATACGCGAGACAGCCATCGTCTGTTTGGCATGATGATGCGGAGGGAGGACATAACGGGCAAGGCGAATATCTCCTTTTTTACGGAGCCCGGAGGTCAGACAGCAGGCCATGATGTTTCGCTCCTGCCGGATAACGAAGTCATTTGTGGCTGTAACGGCGTGAATAAAGGAAGCATTGTCGAGGCTGTTCAAACCCAAGGGCTAACAACCGTAGAGCAGATCGGAAGTTGCACCAGTGCAGGGCGTTCTTGCGGGAGATGCAAGCCACTGATTCAGGATCTTTTAGAGTACACGCTAGGGGATCAATTTGATCCAGCCACACGTAAGACTACATTATGTGGCTGCACTGACTGTAGCCACGATGAAGTAGTCGAACACATTCGGAGCAAAGGGCTTACCACGGTAAAAGAGGTCATGCATGTTCTGGGCTGGAAAAACCAAGAAGGCTGTACGAAATGTCGACCTGCATTAAACTATTATCTCGGAATGATTTATTCCGACTATCAGGATGACCGAGATTCTCGTCTCGTCAACGAAAAGCTCCATGCCAATATCCAGAAAGATGGAACGTTTTCCGTCGTGCCAAGAATGTATGGCGGGGTAACCACGGCGGAAGACTTGCGCAAAATTGCTGACGTAGCAGATAAATATGAAGTACCTCTTGTGAAGTTAACAGGAGGACAGCGAATCGGCTTATTCGGGATTAAGAAAGAGCACCTCCCACAGGTTTGGGCCGAATTGCAAATGCCTTCAGGTTATGCTTATGGCAAGACGCTCCGAACCGTAAAAACGTGTGTGGGCAAAACCTTCTGTCGTTTTGGTACCCAAGATTCCATGAGCCTTGGCATCGAGCTTGAAAAACGCTTTGAGCGATTGGACACACCGCATAAAGTGAAAATGGGAGTGTCTGGCTGCCCTCGCAATTGTGCCGAGTCCGGAATCAAAGATATTGGGTTTGTAGGAGTAGAGGGTGGATGGGAAATTTATGTAGCCGGAAATGGCGGAACGGATTTACGAGCAGGCGAGCTCTTGTCTAAAGTATCAACAAAAGAAGAAGCGTTAGAGCTTACTGGAGCTTATTTGCAGTATTATCGGGAGACCGCTCTTTACTTAGAGAGAACTTCCAAATGGATGGAGAGAGTAGGGCTCGAGCAAGTTCAATCCCATTTAGCCGATCCGGTTACACGCCAAGAGCTGAATGAACGTTTAGAACAGGCTGTTGCTCGCTACGAAGAACCATGGATTCAAGCCGTGGAGAAGCCCATCATACAGGATCATCTCTATAGCCACCAGAACTTTACAGCCATGAAAAACTAATAGGGAAGAGGAAACCTGATGGAAATCCAAATTGCTTATTATAGTCAACTTCCCGAACGAAGGGGACAGGCCATTACAGTGGACGGGCTAGAGATTGCCTTGTTTCGCCTCACGAACGGAGAGGTCAAGGCGATTGAAAACAAGAGCCCGCATCCCAAAGGTGGGGTCCTTTCCGAAGGTCTGGTAAGTGGAGACTTTGTCTACTGCCCTTTATACGACTGGAAAATCTCTCTCCAGGACGGTATCGTCCAAGCGCCGGATAAAGGTGTCGTAAGGACCTTTCCTGTCCTGGTTGAGGAGGATTTCGTATACATTAGGCTGTAAAATTATGACCAAAAAACCATCCTGAATAAGGATGGTTTTTTCATGGCGTTGCCTCGCTTGCTAATCGGGAAGACTCGGACAAGATTACCGTAGAGGGTAAGACTTCCACATGTGGAGTAGCTACATTGCGGTCCTTTATCTGCATAAGAATCTTCTTGGCAGCATATTCCCCCATCTGGAATGTAGGTTGGCGAACACAGGTTAGGTGCGGCACTGTAAGTCCTACCCAGTCCGGTTCATCAAAGGTTGCTAAACCCATAGGGCGAGGGGAAGGAATTCCACAGTCTTTTACCAAAGGGTAGAGCTCTAGCATGATCAAACCATTGGCGGTATATATCGAGAAGGGATCTTTTCTCGATAATTTCAGGAGCTCTTCAATAACGGATTCTAGTGTAGCCTGGTTCCCCCGTTCAATCCAAAGAATCCTAGGGTCTTTAGCATGTTGCTGACAGGCATGAGTATAACCGTTTAATCGTTCCGTCCTTGTGCTTATCTGTGCAACGGACTCTGTAATAAACAAGACTTGTTGATAACCTTCGTGAAACAAAGCGGATGTCAGTTTCTCAGATGCATGAAAATTATTGGTGACGACGTTAGTCACTGCAGGAATGGGAAACTCACGATCAATTAACACGACAGGAAGGGTACGCGCCACTTCCTCTAGTAAAGCATTGTTCTCACCATTTGTTTGGATGATGAGTCCGCCAATATTTTGCGCGACCAGTGATTGAATGACCCCTTTCTCCCGTTGGGGATCTCCGCTCGTTTCACAAACCATAAGATTATATCCGGCATCGCTCAAAATTTTTGATATAGATCGGATTACAGACACACAAAAAGGATAACTCATATTGACGACGACCACTCCGATATTGCGGCTTGGCCCCTTCAACCCTTGAGCAAGCTTGTTAGGTTGATAGCCAAGGCGTTGGATCACTTCCTTGATTTTCACTCGGGTTTCTTCGCCCATAGCTTCATAGTTTTGGTTTAAGTATCGGGATACCGTCGTAATGGAGACGCCGGCTTCTCGAGCTACATCTTTAATCGTGATCCGCCGAGGTTTGTTCATGATTCATTACTCCCTAATGTACAAATCGATATACTTTATTATATAACATTCGCACGAGGAGGCAAAAGCAGGTTTATTTAACCTGACCCTGTTGTCAAGGCTTATATTTTGTGTTAGATTTTAGTTAAACGTTTTCGTAAAACATTTTCGTAAAACGTTAAAAATAAAACTCTATGGTTTCTGCTACTGGATTATGGAATTTGAAAGCGCTTGAACCGAAATCAACGCTCTCAGCATCATCTGATAGAATAGCGGAATCTCAACGTTATGGGAGGTTCATTGTATGAGAAAATTAGTATCTGGATTATTAGCCGCTTCTTTAATGGCAGTAGGACTAGTAGGCTGCGGTGGAGGACAACAGACATCAGGTACACCTGCTAAGGAAGGAAGCCAAGCTACAGCACCCGCACCTGCTGACCAACAGCGCATAATCCGTGCAGGGATCGGCTTAAATGACCAGCACCCACAATATAAAGGTCTTTTAAATTTTAAGGAGATTGTAGAGGCAGAAACTAATGGGGCTATTAAAGTAGAAACCTATCATAGCGGTCAGTTAGGTGACGATCGCACGATGATGGAAGCCCTACAATTAGGCACACAAGAAATGACGATTCCATCTACGGCGCCTATTGCGAACTTTGTCTCAGATTTCTCCGTTTACGATATTCCGTTCCTGTTTTCTAGCGAAGAAGTAGCAGATAAGGTATTATTGGAAAGTGAAATCTCTCAACAATTGCTAGATAAGCTTCCCGCTCAAGGCCTCATAGGGCTGACATATTGGGAAAACGGCTTCCGCAATCTAACGAACAGCAAGCGTGCTGTAGGGGCTGTCGCTGATTTTAAAGACTTAAAGATTCGCACGATGGAAAACCAGTTGCATCTTGCTTCCTTCAGAGCTCTAGGAGCGAATCCAACTCCTATGGCGTTCAGTGAGTTATTTACAGCGATGCAGCAAGGAACGGTAGATGGTCAAGAAAATCCAATTGCCACGATCTATCTGCAAAAGTTCTATGAGGTTCAAGGGCATGTTTCCTTGACGAAGCATATCTACAGTCCTTTCGTGGTTTTAATCAGCAAGAAGTTCTGGGATGAGTCTACTCCTGAGCAACAGCAGATTCTGAAAAAAGCGGCAGAAGAAGCAGGGCAGCTTGAGCGCCAATTGAATCGTGAGGCCAACGAGAAGTACTTGGAGGAATTGAAAAAGGGGGGCATGACCGTAACCGAAATTTCTCCAGAAGCTCGCGAAGAAATGGAAGCCTTAATTGCTCCGGTTGTAGATCAGTTTGCTGAAAGAATAGGAAAGGATACGGTTGAAAAAGTAAGAGCTGCGGTACAAGAAGCAAGTAAATAATAGCTTTCGCGAGGAACGAAAGAAGTACGATTCTTTCGTTCCTCATTTTTGCGTAAGTACGGAAGGAGGAACCGAAAATGTCGTTAATCCGAAAAGTAGACAAATACCTTGAAGAAACCATTTGTGTGATTTTGTTTTCAGCGATGGTTGTTCTTACGTTTGCCCAGGTCATGTCCCGATTTGTATTCAATATATCTTTGGGGTGGTCTGAGGAGCTCTCTCGATTTTTCTTTGTCTGGCTGGTTTATATTTCAGCCGCCTTGGCAGCTAAACACCGACGACATATTCGCGTAGAGCTGATTGACCAGCTTTTACCGAGAAGCATTTCCAAGTGGGCAGGAGTCCTGTCTGACCTGTTATGGATTACATACGCCTCGATTGTCGCTTTTCAAGGTTACAAAGTGGCCATGATGATTATGGGACACGGACAATTATCTCCCGCTATGCAGTTGCAGGTTGGTTGGGTGTATATGATTATTCCGTTTGGCTTTGCTCTTATCGCGTTCCGGGTGGCTCAGGGGATTGTGGCTCGCTTCAAGGGTGAGCATGAGTTAACGGATGAGGAAAAATTGCGAAGAGCAGTAGAGGAGGCGTAAAAAGATTATGTCAGCACCTTTAGTCTTGGGACTCACCTTGGTAGGAAGCTTGCTATTGGGAGTTCCAATTGCTTTTGCTATAGGGATTTCTACCTTGGTCACCTTGTTTGTCGGAGGAATTCCTATTGCCTTCATTGCCCAGCAGTCCTTCACCGCGCTGGATTCCTTCCCGCTCATGGCAGTTCCGTATTTTATCCTGGCGGGGGCGTTAATGGAAACGGGAGGATTATCGAAACGGATTATCAATGTCGCTCAAGAAGCGATGGGGAATGTGACGGGTGGCTTTGCCATCGTGACGATTCTGGCTTGCGCGTTGTTTGCCGCAATTTCCGGCTCGAGTCCAGCAACCGTTGCTGCGATAGGGTCCATCATGATTCCAGCCATGGTACAAAGGGGCTATAGCAAGGACTTCGCCGCAGCGGTCTCTGGCGCAGGCGGAGGCTTAGGGATCGTCATTCCACCGTCCATCCCGATGATCATTTACGGAATTGTAGCCAGCGTATCGATTGGTGACATGTTCCTTGCTGGGTTCGTCCCTGGAGCGTTCTTAGCGACCTTAATGATTGCGTGGATCTATATCACAGCGAGAAAACGAGGGTATACAGGAACAGGTCAAGCATTTGATATGGGCAGATTCCTAAAAGCGGTATGGGATGCCAAGTGGGCCTTGTTTGCCCCCGTCCTTATTTTAGGCGGAATTTACAGCGGTGTGTTTACACCGACAGAATCCGCAGTTGTTGCCGTCGTCTATGGACTCATCGTAGGGTTATTCGTTTATAAAGAACTAAAGTGGAGTCATATTCCCAAAACCTTAATTTCCTCCGCCTTAGTCACCGGATCGGTAATGATCATTTTAGGCACCGCTACAGCATTTGGAAAACTGGTCACCATGTACCAAATCCCAAATATGCTAGCTAATTTCTTAATGGAAATTTCGGACAATAAATATGTCTTACTAATGTTAATCATGGCTTTAGTTTTATTTGTTGGTACCTTCATGGAGACGCTGTCCATCATTATTATTCTAGCACCGCTATTCCTGCCTGTATTGGTTCAGCTTGGTGTGGATCCGATTCACTTCGGAATCTTGTTAATTATCGGGGCCGAAATCGGGATGATGACCCCTCCATTAGGTGTCAATCTATTTGTCGCGTCAGGGATTTCTGGATTGTCCATCGAACGGGTGGCTAAAGCCATTTTCCCATTTGTACTCGTTCTTGTATTAGGGTTATTGATTATGGTATTCGTACCGTGGCTTTCCCTTGTCTTACCAAGTATATTTTGACCAAAAGCTCAGGGCATTAAAACCATTTTTTCGGTTTGATGCCCTCGAACTCTCCCTAGACCCAAACAAGCTATTCCTAAGATCTAATTTCGATCTTGGGGATAGCTTTCTTTTTAATAAAGGATAAACTGGAAGAAAAGGAGGGTGACCTATGCGTACCTTTGATTTCCCCGTAGGCTATGAACACTTTCATCCGACAACGATTGTTAACTATCAGCTGAATCGCTGGTATTCATTTGGTTATGCAAGAAAAGAGGATATGCAGGAAGCCGGTAAGCAAATCAAGACCACAGATGATTGGAAGCAGATCATGGTTCGGCAAGCGGAAAAAGCTATGCAAGAGGGGCGGCTTATCCCAGGTACCTTTTATTACCGCGCTGCCGAGTTTTTTACGTTGCCTTCGGATCCCGATAAAATTAAGCTTTATGATACCTTTATTGACTTGTTCTATCACCATGCCTTTGCAACGGATAGGATAGAGAGGGGATTGGTTCCTTATCAGGACGGTTTTTTATCTACCATGAGGGTTCGTTCCTCTTTAAATAAAGTCAGAGGGAAAATCGTGGTGCACGGCGGGTTTGATTCCTTTATCGAAGAGCTCTACTCCCTGGCCGCCTACTTCTCGAATGAGGGTTATGAAGTTATTTTGTTTGAGGGGCCTGGTCAAGGAACCACGCTAAAAAAATACGGTCTTCCTTTAACTCACGAATGGGAAAAGCCAGCGAAGGCCGTCTTGGATTACTACGAAATAGACGATGTGACGTGGATTGGAATATCCATGGGTGGATGGCTTTGTTTTCGAGCGGCTGCCTTTGAGCCTAGGATTCGACGCGTGATTGCCTCTAGCATCGCCTTTGATTATATGCAAATTCCTCCTTCTCCGGTTACCGCCTTTGCAAGAGCGTTGTTTCGTTATCCTTCAATCATGAATATCCTAGCGGAATGGAAAATGAAATGGTTCCCTCAAGAAAAATGGGGGATTCACAACCTGATGTATATCACCAAAAAAAGCAACCCGATGGAAGCAAGTCAAATCATGCTCAATTTTAATGAAGAAAACCTTCATTCAGACCAGGTCAAACAAGATGTATTAATCCTAACTGGGGTAGAGGATCACTTTATCCCCTTAAAGATGCACGTGAAGCAAGTGCAAGCCCTAACTCATGCAAAATCGGTGACCGAACGCCTCTTCACGAGAGAGGAACAAGGTCATAACCACTGTCAAGTCGGCAATTTTGGGTTGGCTCTGCAAGTCATGCTAGATTGGATCAAACGGGCGGCTTATTCCTGTAATAAAAAGAAGCCATAAATCGTCTAAGAATAGGCAACTCTTTTTTCGAAAGGAACAGATCAAATGAAAAAATGGCTCGTTATTCTTGGAACTTTACTAGCATGCAGCATTGCCTTTAATGTAAATCTTTATCTGAAAAATCGTGCTTATGAAGGATTTTTAGCTGAGCATATTGCTAACAAGGTTTCCCCTCTATCTACTTCCATTCTAAAAAGTAGAATTTTATTAGAGGGGATCCTTACAAAGAATGTGATGACATACGAAGAAGCAGAGGAGCTCAACTCCCATTTCCGCAAAATCGCCATGGAGGCGCAAGATTTGGTTTACATGGGAAATCGCTTCAACTCCTTCTCCAATCCCCTTAGCAACCAACTGAGTTTAGATACAGTAAGGGACAAGATTATCTTCGAGGGTGTCGTGCGAGATTATCACCCAGGTGAGGTGCTGACGTTAGATGAGGACCGGAAAGCAGAAATACAACGCCTCTATGACCGGATGAAAAGGTACGAAATGGTTATCCATAAGCACGTAAGCGGAGCCACGCCTGAAGGAATGGAAGAACACTTTTGGAAAAAGGCTCGCACCCTTCATCCTTATTGGAGTGAGCTGATAGAGGAGTTGACACACCATTGAATGCTATAAGTGAGCCCCTTAAACCTACGTTAAAGGGGCCTCCCAGCTTCTAAGCTTTATTCTTTACATATTTATCATACAGATTGGCTAACTGGTGTGTTTTCAAGGACTCCAGCCGTTTCCCATCGATAATACGAATATTGTGTTCCTTGAGCTTGTGGACATAGTAACCCTTAGATCCAATGTGCATAGTTCATCACCCTTTCACTAGGATTTACGCTGACCGTTTCATTTCTATGACAAACGAGGGAAGAAGATGACCCACTTATCTGAATATTTATGATAAACTAGGTGCACAGAAAAAAAAGAAAAGGAAGGTTTTGTATGAAATGGCGTATGATTAATCGTTTTTTCAGCTATTATCAGCCTCATAAAAAGCTGTTTTACATCGACTTTTTTTGTGCAGTCCTGGTAGGCCTTTTGGAGCTGGGATTCCCTCTCGCAGTTTCCTGGTTTATAGACCAACTCTTGCCGGAGGGGAATTGGACCACGATTCTGGCCGTAAGCGCCGGTCTTTTAACCCTATACTTCATGAGCTCAGGAATGCAATTTGTTGTGAACTATTGGGGTCATAAGCTCGGGATTAATATCGAGACCGATATGCGTCGAGAGCTGTTTCACCATGTTCAGCGACAGTCCTTTCGCTTCTTTGATAATACGAAAACCGGGCATATTATGAGTCGGGTCACCAATGATCTAATGGATATCGGGGAATTAGCTCATCATGGACCAGAGGACTTATTCATTGCCGTCATGACGTTTACGGGTGCATTCTGGATTATGTTCACGATCAATCCGAACCTTGCTTTGGTCGCTTTGCTCATTGTTCCTTTCCTGATAGGGTTGATCTCCTACTCCAACATCAAGATGAATGCCGCCTGGACAAAAATGTATGGGAATATCGCTGATGTGAATGCGAGGGTGGAGGATAGTGTGTCAGGGGTTCGTGTAGTCCAATCCTTTACCAACGAACAGTATGAAATTGATCGTTTTAATACGAACAATCAGTATTTCCGCAAGTCCAAGCTTAAAGCGTATAAAGTCATGAGCTGGAACTTGTCCGGAATCTATATTACGACTCGACTAATGATCTTAATTATTCTCGTTTATGGAGCATGGCTTAGCTTTTCAGGTGTGCTCTCCTATGGTGAACTTGTGGCCTTTATTCTATATCTAAATGTGTTGTTCAAGCCCATCGATAAAATCAGTGCGCTACTTGAGCTTTACCCCAAAGGTATGGCAGGCTTTACTCGGTTTACTGAACTTATTGATACGGAACCCGATATAAGAAACCGTCCAGACGCGATTGAGGTGCCTTTTTTAAAAGGAAATATCTGTTTTCAAGACGTAACGTTTGGATACGAGGGTCATCGTCCCATCTTAAATGAGCTCACATTTTTCATTGAGGCTGGCAAAACGGTTGCCTTTGTGGGGCCATCTGGCGCCGGGAAAACCACGATCTGTTCCTTGATTCCTCGTTTCTACGACGTGGAAAAAGGAGCGATCACCATCGATGGGATCGATGTACGCGATATGACGAAGGAGTCATTGCGATCTCACATCGGCATTGTTCAACAGGATGTGTTTTTATTTACAGGAACTTTGCGGGAGAATATCGCCTATGGAAAACTAGGAGCTTCGCAAGAGGAGATTGAAGAAGCGGCGAGAAAAGCTCATCTCACTGAGTTCATCGCTTCTCTGCCGGAGGGTTATGACACAGAGATTGGGGAAAGAGGATTGAAACTTTCGGGCGGCCAAAAGCAAAGGCTGGCGATTGCCAGGATGTTCCTGAAAAATCCGCCGATCTTAATTCTGGATGAGGCAACCTCGGCTTTGGATACCGAAACGGAAGCCATTATCCAAGAAGCTTTACAAGATCTATCGAAAGATCGAACCACGCTGGTGATTGCTCATCGACTCGCCACAATTAAAAGTGCCGATCGTATTTTAGTTATCACAAATGAAGGGATCGCGGAAGATGGAACGCATGGACAGCTCCTTTCCCAAGAGAACGGGATATTTGCTAGGCTACATGCACATTAATAGAGTAGGAGGCGATGACAATGGAATGGAATTTTTTGTTTCGTGTGGATTATTTAAATGAAAAAGGCGAGGAGAGAAATCTTAAAGGCCTAATATTTACTGATGAAGGAAAAGCCCCAACTGCGGAACAAATTCAAGAGTTCCTGATGGAGAGCGGATACCAGGTTAACATTCAAGATCCACAGCAATTGACCTTTATCGATCCAAACCCGAGTGATCCTATTAAAATTACGGTGGTTAAGTTACATGATGAAGATGATCAAGTGAATGACTGGGCGATGAGACTGCTTGCCGAACAATTTCGTAAGCAGTATTAAAACGAAAAGCTCTGTACGCAAATAGGCGCGCAGAGCTTTTTTTGTTGTTTATTTTGCACTGGTTCGGCCATAGCTTTTGGCTAGGTTCATCATACGCTGATACATTTTCGGATGGAGCTCTTTGAGGGGATGGAACTGCGGATGTCTGCTATTCACTTCAATGATCCATAGTTTTCCTCTTCTATCGAAGGCAAAGTCAATCCCCATCTCATGCATACCGGGCTGTTTAGCAGAAAGAGCATGGGCTACGGCGAGAGAGACTTCTTTTAGCTTTCGGTATCTTTGCTTTCGTTCTTTGGAAGTTAGACCTAATGAGGTAAACACCTTTTCAAGTCTAACAATCCGTCCCCCTTGGGAGTAGTTGGTAACGATCTTGTTCTTTGACCCAACTTTTGTAAAGATGCCTGTGGTTCTCCAAGGTCCACCTGGTTTCCTCTGTACCATAGCACGAATGTCGTATGGGTTTCCTTTAACCTTTTCCAATGCGATTCCTTGCTGGATAGCTAATAAAGTCTCAGATTGGGACTTAAGATATCTATAGAGGGATGTCATTTGTTTGAATTTTTTTCTACCCTTGGTGGATCGGAGTCTAAATTGCCTTTTTTCCACTTTTTTGACTTGAAATATTCCGTTTCCATGTGAACCTTTATTAGGCTTAACATAAACGAGTCCATACTTTTGCAAGCAGTGGTTTAATTGATTCTTATCCAGTTTTGCTGTAAAGGGTTGATAGGATTTGAGATGCGGATAGGCTGTCAGATAGCGGTAGACGCGGAGTTTTCCTTCGATAGATTTGCTTTTATAGCTCTTATGAGGCACTACTTCTTCCTCCTTATGTGTTTGACGTAACGTCTGATACGGAGATATAACTCCTCATGATGACGAAAGAGTTTATATCCCGGTTTGGTATTTCCTTCGATAATCCAAAGCTTCCCGTTTTTATCCATGGCTATATCGAGGCCAAACATGCTGGCATAGTTAAAGTATTTCTCCGCAAGGTATTTCCCCAATCTGCTTACTTCCTGTTCAAACTGAGCAGCGCGTACGTTGAGCTTCTTCGAACCGCTCAAGGCTTGCTTTACGGAAATGGCCTGGCCTCCCTGGGAGTAGTTCGTTACCACTTTATTCTTTTTTGCCCATTTTCCCATAACGCCCATGGTTATCCAATCGTTTTTGGGTTTAAGTAATAGTACTCGAAAGTCTATCGGACGATTCTGGATAGTTAATAGTTCAATTCCTTTTTGCAAGATATAAGGCTTGTTGCCAATTTTCCGATGTATAGAAGAGAGAACTTCCTTGCTGCTCTTGAGAAGCTGACGATGAGTACCGTATCGAATTAGAAAGCCAGAAGTTACTCTCTCAATCTTCATGATGCCCCTGCCTTGTCCGCCTATCTCTGGCTTCAGAAATAAAATTGAGGACCTCTTTAGAGCCCTGGCTAAGCCTCTGATCGTATACTTTTCAGTAGGGACAAGCATACGCTTCAGAACTGGATCCTCCTTCATGGCCGAATATTGATTCCATTTGCTTCGCGCTAAACCAAAATCCTTGATTTGGCTCAATTCTAGCAACTCCTTCTTTAGTCTCTAATTATCTTATTCAAATGGAAGGAGTTTGAAATAGAGAAATTAACCATTAAATGTAAGTCTAAGAGAGTACTAGACACCTATCTGCCCTTTACGGCAGGAGAGGCACTATACGACCGTCTGAATTATTTAAGTGAATGAATCTCACCCTTCCACCTGGGTGCATATCATGGTGGTAAATAGCCCAAGAAAGAGGGGGATGATCCATGCCTACTGTGAAAGAAACCCATTTCTATTATACCGTTCAGCCGGGAGATACTGTACATTCTATAGCGGCAAGGTTCGGAAGTAAGACTGCTGCAATTCAAAGCGCCAATGCGCTGTTCCCACCATTCACTGACCCCTTTCTCATCTTCCCGGGTTGGACTCTTTTAATTCCCGTGCCTGCCGAGAAGCCCTTCCGGACGATATATATAGTAGCTCCTGGCGATAACCTCTACCGGATCAGTCAACGCTTTTCTGCCCATCCCGATTTACTCGCCGGTGTTAATCGCGGTATTCAGAATCCCAATCTCATCTTTCTCGGTCAGCCGCTTTGGGTTCCTGCTTTTGTCTATCAGATCGAACCAGGAGAAAGCTTGACCAAAATTGCCAATCAATTCGGACTTACCCTTAACAGTATCTTGTATGCAAATGAAGGGCGACCTGGATTCTCACGTGATTTGCTGTATTCGGGGTATCGATTAGCACTTCCTCTCCCATCATCAAGAAATATTTCCGTCATTCGCCCCCTTCCTGGGGATCTGATTCGTAGTGGGGAGGCCATTGAAGGCTTTGCCCGAGTATTTGAAGCCAACGTTTTAGTGCAAGTTCAAGATGATAACGGCGGTACAGTATCCAACGAAAGGTTCACAACTGCTCTGGAAGGGGCACCAGCTTACGGGTACTTCCGAATCACGGTTCCCTTTGACCAAACTCCCACAACACAATCAGGGTGGATTTGGGTATATACTCGTAGCGCTAACGATGGTCGTATTATCGATTTGGTTCGGATAAGAGTTCGCTTTGGTTAAAATAGTAAAATCCAAGGGGATTGGATTCATTTAAAGGCGGGTGGCTATGCCATTCGTCCTATTTTTTTGTTGTCAAAATATATCGATAACTATTCCGTTACATGTCGTTGTTTTTGTATTAAAATGGATATAAATGTCAGAATGGGGGTGGGGAACGATGACGGAGATAAAAGATTTGTTACTTCAAATTTTATTAATTATCGTACCGATTTTTATCTATCATATGTTTTATGCAGAAAAATTAAAGCTCGATCAAAGGAGAAGATCCTGGTTTCATTCCTTTCTTAATGGCTTAGCTATTGTTTTGTGCATGTCTTTTCCTGTAGCGATCGGGATGGAATCACGCTTCGACCTAAGAGGCATTCCTTTGCTTATAGGAACTTTGTATGGGGGATATGAAACAGGAGCTGTCCTTAGCCTACTCATCATAGCGTATCGCTTCTATCTTGGGGTAGATGTCGGCTTCTATCACACTGTTATCTCCTTACTTTTCATTGTGCCCGTGTTTATGGCTTTTTATCGAGTGTATCAACAAGCAGATCGAACGACGAGAAGGAATTGCACAGTCCTGTTGTCGGTTTATCATGTGATCGTA
The DNA here is from genome assembly GCF_004522215.1 of Ammoniphilus sp. YIM 78166. GTDB lineage: Bacteria > Bacillota > Bacilli > Aneurinibacillales > RAOX-1 > YIM-78166. The sequence goes on from NZ_SDLR01000001.1 coordinate 1,131,153, forward strand.
ATTTCCGTCGTCTACTTCATGCTCAGTGTATTTACGTTCGAAAACGCGATGTCGCTCTTCATCTTTGATATTGCCTTTATTTTAGCCTCTTGTTTTCTCGTTTATATGAATGAGAATCTCCGCGAGAATAACCGTATGCGCTCAGAACTTCAGAAAACAGAAAAACTGCGGGTACTAAGTGATTTAACCAGTGCATTTGCCCATGAAATCAGAAATCCGATGCAGGTCAATCGTGGCTTCTTGCAGCTTATGTATGAAGAGCCCCTTCCTCCGCACCTCAAAAACTATGTGGAAATCTGTTTAAAAGAAATGGACCGAGCTAACTTAATCATTAGTGATTATCTTTCCTTTGCTAAACCCCATACGGAAGATATCGAAATGATAGATGTAGGCAAACAGCTCGAACAGGTTCAAAACATCTTAGCTCCCTATGCATTAATGCAGCATGTTGAAATTCAAAAAGACACCTCTGGCTCTTGCATTATTATGGCAAATCAACAAAAGCTTAATCAATGTTTAATTAACCTAGTGAAAAATGGAATCGAAGCTATGCCTAACGGTGGAATCCTATTGATTAGTTGCTGCGCCAAGAGTAATGGGAAGGTAACTATCGCCATTACGGATCAGGGGGTAGGCATGACGAAAGATCAAATCAAGCGGTTAGGCACCCCTTTTTATACTTTGAAGGAAAAGGGGACAGGCTTGGGCTTAATGGTCTCTTACCGCATCATCCAAGCCTTTAACGGATTAATTGAAGTATCGAGCGAGCTAGGACGTGGGACTACCTTTTCTATAGAATTTCCATCCATTGAACCGGTTGAGCTTAGACAGACTTCATAGAAGAAGAGGGGGCACGAGGCGCAAGATTCGGCTCCCTTTTTCATTTTATACTAACTTCAATCCCCGTGCTAACATCCCAATATGACTGCGATCAGCCCAAAGTAGAAAATATGAATAGACGATGCCTTGAATCGTAACCGGATGAGGATACTTCACGATAAGAGCCGCTTGGTTGTTCATCTCTTTCGGTTGGTCTTCCGATGGGAAGATGAAACAAGCAGGCTGATTCTGTATAGAAGTCATTTGAATTTGGGGACGAGATCCGTAAGGGGCAAGAATATGATAAGCCTCCCCACGACATACCTCATCAATTCCCCCATCCGAAGCAACGGCTGAAACCTGAAAAAAGCCATCTTTTCCTTCGTATCGTTCATGCGTCATCTTGCTCCAAATAGCCGGATAAGGGAAAGAGACACGGTATAACCGACTGAAGTAAACATGCATGGGTGGGGCTGGAGGTATAAAGGGTGACCATTGTAAAGCAGTAATCCGGCCTCCTTCGACAATTTTGAAAGGGACAGGGTTTCGTAAACTTACCACCCATATTTGGGTAGCTCTCTCGCTGTTTCCGCAACCGGAGAGGTAGGCGATACGCGCTCCATCGGGAGACCAGCTGACTGGAGTTGAATAACAGGATGAGACAGCCCATGTTTTTTGTTGCTGACCGGTGCGATGGTCTGTTTGTAAAAGAGAGTGATAGCGGTTGAAACTAAAGGAGGTGGCGCTATAGGCGACGAGCGAGGAAGCGGGAGACCATTGGGGATTGTAGTTCTTGCCGAGTGGACCTCCGGGTAATGTTTCAACATGACCGGTAGAGAGGTTGGCAATCCCAATTAGGGATACACTTACTCCGGGATACGTAAATAGGGCATACCGCCCGTCAGGTGAAAGCCTCAAGTGATGAATTGGATTACCCATGTTTTGAGTGAGCTGTCGTTTGTTTGTTCCATCTATCCTGATCGAATAGAGTTGGCTCATTCCAGTGGAGTCTGGAGCTGTAAACAACAATTCCTTGCCAGAGGGAAACCACTGAGCATCCGTGGCGTTCTCTTGCACGATCTCTCGACTAGTGTGGGACTTGGTATCGTATATACGAATTCGACCGCTTTTTACATAACACAATTGCCAGCTATTCGGTGACCAGTCTAGAAGGGTGTAGGGCTCTGTCTGATCGATCTGTGCGACGCTCCCCGTTCTGGTGTCAATGATATAAATGATATTATTCCTTCCAATCAATGCCACCTTTCGGCCATCGGGCGACCAAAAGGGTACTGAAAATTCCTCCGCTACCCCTTGCGTTAACGGATAATGGAGAGCCTCCAACGGCCGATAAAGCCACAGATCGAAAGCCCCTCCTCGGTCTGAGATATAAGCGATGGATCCAAAACCTAGATTTCTCATAATGCCCTCCCACCTTAAGCTCATTACTTCCAGTTTATTCGAGGAAGACTCAAAATAGGCACTTAGAGCCAAAAAAGACCATCCTAATGATGGTCATCATGATTATGCTGTGGTATTAACGACTCTTTTTGGAACTCCTTTAACTCTTCCTCGGAAAGTTCTCCTACAATGAACTGTTTCGTAGGCATAACGGTGGAACCTTTTGAGGTGGCAAGAACTTTTACATAAAATACCCCTTGCTCAGTAAAGATTTTTTCTACACTATATTCGCCGTTACCATCGTTGCTGGCATTTATTGCTTGTTGACTGCCTAGGCTGTCTTTTTTCCACAGAATAAATTGAACATCATTCAATCCCGCCACAGTTTCACCATTCTGCATCAGGATAGCTTTAATAGTTTGAGTCTCATTTAAGGTGATGGGCTGAGACACAATAAGATCAACTTGAAGCGGGGTTTCCTTTTTAAAATAGTTAACAGCTTCTTCGTCTAAAGAGTTGAGTGAGCACGCTGTTAAAAAGAAAACTAAAATAAACGGTAGAAAGATAAACTTACTTATCTTCAATGGAAGTCTCTCCTTTTACATCTCGTTACGCATGGAAGACTTTTTTAAAGCGTTCCACCCTCTGGATAATGAACCAATCTACTAAATAAACAAATATAATCGAGGCACCGACTAGAGGAAATAGGATTCCAAAAAGAATAAGGATCAGGGCCAAACCCTTTAGTTTCTTTAGCCCCGGAGACTTTGGAGCACCTAATTGCCCCGTCGGTTTGCGCTTCCACCATAATACAAATCCACTTATCACGAGACCTACGATACCAATGCAGACGATTAAACCCCCGATTTGATTTATCAGTCCATACTCTAATCCTTTATGAACCGTAATCCCCCATGCCATAAGTTTTCCTATCGTTTCATAATTATCGTATCGATAGTCTGCTAAAATGGCACCAGTGTACTGGTCGATATGCAATGTCACTTCATCACGGGCCTTAGGAGGGAAAGCGGAAATGGTATAAACACCGTCTTGTTTCTTAGGAAAAATAACAGTATAACTAGGATGAATATTTTGGCCATCGGTAATACTTACAACATCATCAATGCTTAGAGGAATATAACCTTGAATTTGCGAAGACGGTACATCTAAATTCTGTGCAGCCCATGGAACATCAGCAATTTCCTTGGTCTTTACTGTCGAAGTTGGGGCACTGCCAACCCAAACTGAAGGAGGGTAGCCGACTCCCGCATTTGTAGCTAGGTACTGAACCTTTGTTCCCCATAACCCTGACCAAAGCAGACCCGTAATAACGAGAAAAAACATGGTTGCTGATATCCAGAATCCTGGTACAACATGCAGATCTCGAATGAGATTTTTTCGACCACCACTCAAGCGTGGAACAAGAACGCCTAGCCATTTCCTTTTTTCATTTGGCATCCATAAATATATCCCTGTAACGATCAAAATAATCGTCCAGCAGGCCGTCAATTCCACAATTCGGTCCCCTACGGTTCCTAGCATTAATTCACCGTGAAACTCTTCGATTCGATCCATTAGTCGATTTTTATCTTTTAGTTCCCCTATAATGTCTCCGGTATAAGGATTAACAAATATTGTAACCGATTCACCATGTAAATTGACTTTTACTTCAGCTGAACGTATCGGACTTTCTCCTGGACGGTACCTTGTTACTTGAGCTTCAGGGTATTGACTCATAACGGCATGAATGTGCTCTGAAGGCAACAATTTTTGATTTTTTTCCTCAACACGATAGTAATCTTGGTACATCCAGTTCTCAATTTGAGGCTTAAACAAATAAACAGAACCAGTTATAGCAAGAATGAGGATAAACGGGGCAAAAATAAGGCCAGCATAAAAATGCCATCTCCATATCGTTTGATAAAGGGACGGTTTTCCTTGTTTCATATCAACGCTCCTAACTGATGACTTTAACTTGTATTTATTATAGGTAGTAGAGTTACGTATGTATATGACCCACCTTAGCTATTTTTCACTTACTTTCCAAGCGTTTTGGAGTCTGCTGCCAGACCAATATTTAGGAAATCTTTACAGATCTTTAGTTTTTTAGGCACTTTAAAATTATCTCCAAGGTCAACTATCTCTACCAACATGAAAGCATGATTGATAGCATGTTACAATAAAAGGAACGATCTTAATTAAGGAGTTGAGTAACTTGATTGATAAGAGGTTCTTACAATATCTCCTATTAATGACCACCCTTACGGCTTGTAAAGCGGAAACCCCTCATGTGGATTCAGTGGGACAAGAATTTCCGTATGAATTAGAAACACTTGCGGAAGGGCTTGAGGTACCATGGGAAATGGAAATAGTTGACGATGGTAGGATATTTTTTACTGAGAGACCTGGAGTGGTACGCGTAATGTTAGACGGAAAGCTCCTGCCCGAACCTGTAATCCACTTAGAAGAACCTTTTCGTACTGGCGGCGAAGGAGGCTTACTTGGGCTTGCCTTGGATCCTGAGTTTTTAACGAATGGATTTATTTATGTCTATCACACCTATGAATCAAATGGGGAGGTTCTTAATCGAGTACTTCGTTTAAAAGAAGCGAATAATGTTGCCATCATTGACAGAGTCTTGCTGGATGGTTTAGCCGGAGCTCAAAACCATAATGGCGGTAGGATAAAAATAGGTCCCGATGGCCACTTGTACATTACAGCAGGTGATCGCTATCAGCCTGAAATGGCGCAAGAAGAAAATAGTTTAGGGGGAAAGATTCTCCGCATAGCTCGAGACGGTTCAATACCCCATGATAATCCGTTTCCAGGGTCACCAGTATACAGCTACGGACACCGGAATCCTCAAGGCTTGGCTTGGGATCCCATGAATGGCAAGCTTTATGCATCAGAGCATGGTCAATCGGCTCACGATGAAATTAATAGAATAGAGCCGGGCGCGAACTATGGCTGGCCTCTCATCGAGGGAGATGTTACATTAGCGGAACGACCTGAATTGAAAACACCTTGGATCCATAGTGGGTCCGAGACCTGGGCACCTTCTGGGATGACGTTTGTTTCAAAAGGTCCCTGGAAAGGCCAGCTATTGGTAGCAAATTTACGCGGGAATCAGGTCTTGAAGATTAACTTAAGTTCTGATAGACAGGAAGTTGAAGGGATAGAGTTGAAATTTCGTGAGTGGGGACGTATTCGAAATGTTTCTGAAGGTCCCGATGGTTCCTTGTATATCATGACAAACAATCGAGATGGCCGGGGAAGAGCCAGTCCTGCAGATGATAAAATTTACCGCTTGATGCCAATTTGGAAGGAATAACTAAGTTTCAAGTCAGTTCCAATTTATATAGAAAGGAGGGGACCCCCTCCTTTCTATCCCCATGTTGTTCCAATCACCACTTGTGGGACGTAAACCCCAGCACTAATCTGTTCCTATCCGCTATAAAAGACCCCAAATTTGGTACAAATTTTCACCCTTAATCAAATGGGTAGATTAGATGAGTACATCACTATTTTTTCCGGTTTGGGAAACTACTACCTCTCTTCAGATTAGGTTGTGATAAAAATCATAGATAGAATTCCTCATTTGTATAATAAATGAAAGGAAGGACGAGGGCAGAAATGCGGCCAGGCTATGCGCTAGAGGTTGAGTTTACAACACTAGAACAAATGAACAAGTTGGCGGTGCCCAAGGTCGTTCTATTTCCTTTTGAAGATGGGGATGCCCTCTGGGTGGGGAAAAAGGTGAAATAAGGCCTTCTTTGTAAGATACATCGGAAGGTGTGTATTGAAGTCTTTTTTCAACTTCAACAATATAGGTTAGAATAGGGGTAATGGTTAAAGTTGGAAGAGGAGTGATTAGAATTGACTTATCTCTTATTGATCCTTGGATTTGCCTTACTAATTAAGGGGGCTGATTTTTTCGTGGAAGGGGCTTCGAAGATTGCCCAAGCCCTTCATGTGTCCCCTTTGCTTATCGGCTTAACAATAGTAGCATTTGGTACGAGTTCACCAGAGGCAACTGTGAGTATTGTTGCAGCCCTTGAAGAAAGTGCAGGGGTGGCCATCGGGAATGTTGTGGGTAGCAATATTTTCAACATTACCTTAGTTGTTGGAATCACGGCCATCCTAAATCCGTTGACGGTAGAAGACGAGACGATTCGCAAAGAGATCCCCTTTACCCTACTCGCTAGTACGGCTTTTCTCGTACTAATTAGCGATGTCCAGTTTCAAGGCGCAAGTGACAACCTGATTACTAGAGGCGACGGATTTATTTTCCTCTTATTCTTTGCAATCTTCCTGTACTATATCTTTGAGGTTGCCAGACATAGTCGGGAGAAGGGAAAAACTGAAGGCACATTACATACACAGGAAAAGATTTCTTGGTCTAAGAATATCTTGTTTACGATAGGTGGTCTAGCTGCCATTATTTTTGGAGGGGAGCTCGTTGTAAGCAATGCAACCACGATTGCCTTGTCTTTTGGCATGAGCGAAACCTTAGTGGGCTTAACGATTGTAGCAGTCGGAACCTCATTACCGGAGCTTATCACCTCGGTCACCGCGGCATTGAAAAAGCAAAGTCAAATAGCTTTAGGAAATATTGTGGGGAGCAATATATTTAATATTCTTTTTGTTCTCGGATCTGCGTCAGTCATTTCTCCTTTAGCAGTAGACAGCCAAATTTTTGTGGATGTTGTTTTGATGATCATCCTCACGGGAGTTCTGCTGATTTTTTCGAGAACCCACTTTAAAGTCGGCAAATTTGAAGGTATGGTACTAGCTTTAGCTTATATCCTGTATATGGTGTATATTATCCTAAGAAACTAGGGGAGGGTTCAGCACATTGCTGCTTGCCTGGCTGTTGACGGCTAGGACGCTTTTAAGATAATATTATCTTCATCAACTTAATACATGAACTCTCTCAAAGGGGAGTAGCTTTTTATCAACAAAGTCGTCATGACGGGTCACGACCCCGGCTTTGTTGGCAACGAATGTTGTTAGCGAGACCTTTGCCACTAATGGTAAAGGTTTTTTTGCGCTTTTACCGCTATTAGGTAAAAGCGTTTTTGTATTGTAAAGGATGGTGAAGATAAAATGGCGGTTGTATGGAGATCCTTTGGGCTGACTGTATTCCCTGTGTCCACCTTCATTTTCTTCTGGCTGGCAAAGGATGTATATCTAGAAGAGGCTATGGACCTCGATTTGTTGGGCGAAAAGCTTGTTTCAGCACTTGATCATCCTGCTTGGTTAACGGTCATGGGTCTCATAACGGAAACGGGATCAGTATGGTGGTTCGCCTTATTCACGCTCATCATTGCTGGTCTTTTATGGCGTCTAAACTATAGCCGTTTGGATATCGCTTGTTTTCTGCTCGCTGTTGGCGGGGGAGGACTATTAAACAAATCGCTGAAGCTCTTTTTCCAACGGGAACGGCCTAATCTACTGCTGCAGTATGATGGGGTGGGCTATAGCTTCCCGAGCGGCCATGCCATGGGCAGCCTGATTTTCTACGGGTTTCTTGCTTACCTCGTTGTGATGAGCCCGTTTCAGCGTTGGGCAAAGTTTGGACTCGGTATACTGCTGCTCAGCCTTATTTTACTTATAGGCATTAGTCGCGTTTATCTAGGCGTTCATTATCTGACGGATGTCATTGCGGGTTACACCGCTGGGTTAGTATGGTTAAGCTGTTGTCTTGGAGTACTCCAGCTGAAAAAAGCACAAGCATCTTCAGGGAAAAGGGGGATTGTTTCATGATATCCATTGCCAATCGCTTTGCCGGACAGGTACCAAGAGGAGAATTTCATCTTCTGGGAGAAGGACGGAGTGCTTGGGCCTATCGAGTCGGTTCAACTCATCAAGCGGTAAAAATCTTTTTCCCTTCCTTTGCTCACTTGGCAAAAGAAGAGGCATCGGTCTATCAGGTTCTTCAAGGATCGCCCTATTATCCTGCCCTATATCAGGTCGGCGCAGATTACCTGGTAATGGATTATATCGAGGGCATAACCCTCTTCGAATGTTTATGCCGGGGCATACTTATTACGAAAGAACATATTCTTGAAGTGGATAAGGCGCTCGAAGACGCTCGAGAAAGAGGGCTTAATCCTTCAGACATTCATCTTCGGAATATCTTGGTCACGACTGAAGGGAAAATTAAATTGATTGATGTCGCCCGTTTTAGACAGACCAAGAATTGTCCTCAATGGGAGGACTTGAAAAGAGCGTTTTACCGATTTTACCAAATGCCTTATTTTCCTAAGAAAATACCTCCATTTATTCTTAACTTGACAGCGGCCCTATATAAGAGAAAATTTTTGCGTTAGGAGATTTAGTTGTGGATTACTTATACTGGATTCTAATTGTCGGATTATTTGTATTAAGTTTTGCTGGCATTGTATTCCCTATTATTCCATCCGTAGTGGTACTATGGGGCGGGTTTCTTATCTACCAATTTTTAATCGAAAGCGGAAATCTCTCTTTATTCTTTTGGATATCGATGGGTTTGTTTACCGTACTACTGATCGTAGCCGATTTTATCGCCAACAGTTATTTTGTCAAAAAGTATGGAGGAAGTAAGTGGGGAGAGAGGATGGCTGCCGTTGGACTTATTGTCGGATCGTTCATTGTTCCCCCTTTCGGGATCTTAATTGTCCCTTTTGTTGCCGTACTGTTGACAGAACTGCTACAAAAAAGAACGCTAAAGGAGGCTTTTCTTGTCGGATTCGGGTCCCTCATGGGTTTTTTGGGCGGATCCTTCGCTAAAGCGGTGATTCAGCTCATCATGATCATATGGTTTATGGTTGAGGTCGTAATTTAATAATGCAAGAGGGCTAGAAAGCAGAGGAAAAATTGCTTCTAGCTCCTTTTTGTTTGTCGCTTTTCGACAGGAAAGTGAATAATTTATTGCAGGTTTATCTTACAGCAAGGAGGAAGAAATTGATTAGGAGATCACAGATGTTGGCTAGGAAATGTCTGGGCCAAAAGCCTAATACGATCGATTTAGCTCGAAGATTTCGCCAGCTTGTTGCTAGGTCAACAGACTTTGCCGTAATTTCTCGTGAGACATTGACAGGTGCAGGACAAGAAATTTTAGAGATTAACCGAGATTTTATTCGCATATTTGCTCCGCCAGAAACAGCCGATTTACTTGTCCCTTTTACTGATCCCGTCATTCTATTTGTTTTTGGAGTACAGGTTCCCTCTACTCAGGTCCCCGTTGTCGTCACTACTCCTTTACCCTTGCTTCCGATTGACACTGAATTTCCCATCTTTGGTCGCCGCATTATTGAAAGGGCCCCTCGAACATTTTCTGGAACAATCATCCGCATAGGTTCTAATTTTATTGAGCTTAAGCCTTCCATCTTAGGTATTCCATCGATCGCCTTAGTTCCGCTGAATCGTTTTGTCACCGTCGATTGCGTAGAGGATGAAGAGTAAAGGAGGAGTTGAATTGAATGTACGAAAAAAAGCAGTGTCGTACTCCGAAACACTGTGGTCAAATTACCCAACAATTTTATCGACGGATAGAATCAAGGCTTGTTCAAATTTCACGGTTATTAGGAAACATAGATATCAATATCTTTGTAGAATGTTCTAATAGAAGCTGTACCTTCGATTTCCCGCTAACCATCCCTCGCCAAACACCTCAACGACGTAGAGATCGGATAAACAGACTCGTAAGGGAAAGCCGAATACTCATTGTTAGACTCCTTCAATTTATCGGTTTTAACGCCGTTATCATCAATTGCTCCAGAGACATTGCCAACGGGGGTTTTCGCTGTGTGTTTACCCTCTACCCGATTTTTCATCCCCATATTTAGAAAGGAGGAACAGTAGGGTGAAGAAGCTAAAACGCAATGCTTGTTAGCGGCGGCTAAAGGTATCCCAAAGGAGGATTGAAAAAGAATTAACCATAATGGCAAAAATTCTTAGGGCTAACCAGGTCGCTGTATCTTGTGCTAGATTCAATCCCAGAGAACCTCTTGCTTGCTTTTTTCGTTTCTCGACTGAGATCCCAGAAGACTTTTAATCTCACAAGCAGATAATGAGATAAACTCCCATAGTAGGTATAACCAGCCCATCCTACTTGCATATACGGGGCATGGGACAATTCAAAGGTAGACTAGTGTAAAAAGCTGATCTTTATGGTCAGCCTTTTCTATGATATAAAGTAGGTAGATACTCATTTCAAATTAGCATAACCTTGCAAAAAGGAGGCCCTCAATGAAGATATTACAAATCAATCTGGGAATGCCTAAAGATATTTCAGCTCTCCATCCTGGTCTCTTCAGCGGAATTCTAAAAGAGAAGGTTGACTCATGTTATCTAGAGAAAGAGCATATTGTAGGCGATGGAGTGGGCAGGCCTGAATTCCATGGCGGACCAGACCGGGTCGTTTGTATGTATCCTTTTGAACACTATGATCGATGGGAGAAGCAATTCAACATTTCACTCCCCCATCCAGCCTTTGGAGAGAACTTTATTCTCACAGGGATGACAGAGGAACAAGTGTATATCGGTGATATCTACCGCATAGGGGAAGCTGTCGTTCAAGTCACGCAAGGAAGAATCCCTTGCCAAACAATCGATCAACGCAATCAGCTAAATGGGATTCTTGCCGAGTTCGTACGTACGGGGTTATCGGGTTATTTCTGTCGTGTTCTGGAAGTAGGGCGTGTTCATTGCAACTCTCCCATTACACTGATCGAAAGAGAACCCACTTCAATCAGTGTTCTTCAGGCTAATCAGATCATGTTTAATAAGAACGCTAGTCTTACAGACGTCGAAAGGCTGTTGAAGATAAAAGGCCTCGCCGATGCCTGGCGAAAAAAGTTAGCGGAGCGAATCTCATCCGGAACTTAAAGGCAGAAGGGAGACGAGAGGTGGCTTTAGAGCCTCTAGCTAGGTTGCTTTTCTTTCTACTGACGTGGTGCAAATAACATAACTGCTACACCAACAATACATATTGCTGCTCCTATCCAGTCATAAAAATCAGGAGTTTTCTTATCAATTCCCCAACCCCACAGTACAGATAGCACGATAAAGATCCCTCCATAGGCTGCATAAACCCGTCCAAAGGAGGGGAAGGCTTGGAACGCAGCGATAACACCATATAGAGCTAAGGATAGTCCCCCAAAGATGCCCCAAGAGAGGGGCTTTCCTTCTCTTAACCATAACCAGATTAGATACCCACCTCCTATTTCTGCTAAGCCTGCAAGAAGGAATAAAATTATAGCATTAACAATAGCAACCACGTCCTAGTATAAAATGTTAAGTTAAGTATAGCCCAATTTAGTATCTATCGCTCTCCTCAAATAAAAAGAAGGCTACAGTCTCTGCAGCCTACCATCTATGTTCCTTAATATAATCCGCTGTGCGAGCAGCAAGAGCCATCACCGTATTCGTTGGGTTTCCAGCTCCGGAAGTTACAAAAATACTGGCATCGGAGATGAACAGGTTGGGAATGTCATGGGTTTGGCCAAAAGAGTTTACAACCGACTGAGTAGGATCGCTGCCCATTTTGCATCCTCCCATCAAATGAGCGGAATCGTCAACGACAAACTCAGGCCTGCCACCTGCCGCTTCGATGATTTCTTTCATTTTTTTGACGGCATGCTGGATTAGCTTGTTGTCATTCTCTCCATAGCTGAAGGTTACCTTGGCGCGGGGCAAGCCATACTCATCTTTTTCGCTGTCCAAAGAGACTCGATTGTTTTCATTGGGGAGCACCTCACCAACCATCGTAATCTTGCCATAATAGTTGTAGTCCAGCACCTTTTCACGAAGTTTTTTTCCCCATAGCAAGCCGCTTTGGGAGTTTGAGATAGCATTTACAAAAGAAACAGGTCTTACTCCATGTGCATGAAGGGTATAACCACGAACAAAATCGTTTTCTGGATGAGATCGGTAGAAATCTTGTGTAGTAGCTAGTACAGGCGTCCCCTTATACAGTCGAATTTCATAATCAAACCTGCCAAGTACATCAAAACTGCTGTGCGTCATAACCCCTTTTCCTACCCAACCACTGCTATTGGCTAATCCATTAGGAAATTGCGAGTTAGCAGAATTGAGAAGAAGACGAGGGGTTTCTACCACGTATGCGGAAAGGATGACAAGTCTTGCTTCCTGCTTATGGGTTTGTCCATCGTGTACAAACTCTACGCCCTTAACCTTCCCATCGTTTCCCATCACGATTTGTGTCACCATACAATCTGGAAGGACTTCAGCGCCGGCTTGTATCGCTTTTGGAATATGAACAATCAACGTGCTAAATTTAGCATTCGGCATGCACCCCTGATTACAAAATCCCCGATTAATACAAGGGGGCCGCCCCTCAAAGGGGGCGGAAAGAATGGCGAGGGGAGCAACCACACTTTTAATGCCTAATTTTTCGCATCCGTTCTGAAACATATAGGCATTCGGGCTCAGCGGTTCGCGTTCCGGATACGGGTACGGCCCCTTGAAGTTCCCCCAGGGAAAGTGTTTGGGTCCTGAAACCGCAATTTCCTTTTCAATCTTATCGTAGTAGGGTTCTAGATCCTCATAAGATATGGGCCAGTCCTCGGCCACGCCATCAAGGCTTCTCGCTTTAAAATCGGCATCATGAAAGCGAAGAAAAACCCCCGTAAAATGCGTGGTTCCTCCGCCGATTCCTCTTCCACTGTTATTATGACCCATGGTTAAAGGGTTTTGGCCATCGACAATACGTGTTTCCTGCCATCCTAAACTTTTCATGCTTAACTCATCACTAGCAAAATCCTTTTGTGGGTCTCGCATAGGTCCGGCATCCAGGACTACGACCTTCATTCCTGCCTCAGCTAACTCTTTAGCAATGACACCCCCAGCAGCGCCTGCTCCCACAATAACTGCATCGACGACTTCGTTTGCATATTTACGTTTGATCATTCAGGTAGAGCCTCCCAAGGATACATGACTATATATATCCGTTAACAAACTTTTTTCGCTAACCGATAGAAAATCGTAATGGTTTTCAAATTGATTAATTGGGAACTTACAATAATTGGGGTGTTAACCGTATACTCACCTCCAATAAATAGCTATGAGCCCCAAGACACTCATCGCGGTAAACATAGCAGGAAGGAGAGCAGGGGGGCCAATCAAGAAATTGCGCAATGCCCAGCCTCCTACCCGAAGCCCAACGCCGCGAATATGTAAATAAGAACCTATCATGCCATTAATAACTCCGATCCACATCAAGATCAAAAAGGTTATGGCTAACCATGGCATATTGTAAAAGGTGAGTAAAATTCCTACAACAAAAAAGATGGGTCCAGAAATAACCGGAATCCACATCGCCTTATGGTGAAAGTTTTGACGATAATGAAACAAGGTGACTTGGATAGAGATGACAATGAAAGCAAGACTGACAAACAAAATGACAATGCGATCGAGGGGCCAACCCACCCAGTTCATATCAAAACCCCTTTTCCCTTTTAAGATATAAGGTATACCTTCAGTATGCCTAATTGGAAAAAATTGCATTCAAATAAAAAAACTCCTTTCGGAGTAAATTTTTCTTTCGTTCGCCTATTAACTTGCCTTTTGATTTATCCGAAGCAAGTGTTCGAAGGCAAAATCATCAGCTTGTCGCTCAAAGGAAAGCTGTCGATAAGCCGTTTCGGATGACGATCCATTTATAGCTTTGTATAGCTCGGAAGAAAGGCGTATCAGTTCAGAGCTATTTGTTCCCTGTGTCATACATACGGTATCCATGAGATGAAAAAATTCGTGAAAAAGAATGAAGTAGGGGAGTTGCCGTTGAGATATCTTATAGCGAGACAATACGGATTGTTCAACGGAAGTAAGATAGTAATCATATGGGAGTTGTACCACAATTTTACCAAATTGTCTCCTTCGTGATATTATAGCGAATCCATTATAGAACGGCCCCCAACCTACTTGAAGTTCTACTTTGCCATGCCATGGAACGGTTAAGGTCAACTCTTCTAGCTGTTTTGCCAGTCGTTTGTTCCATACTTTCAATCTTAACCGTTTATATTTTCTACGTAGGAAAAATAGTTTTATCATATTTGAAATCACCTATCAAAACCGTAGCATCAATCCAAGGGTAGTTCAAGATCCACTAAAAGGTAAAGTATAGAATTACTTATCTACCTAACTTTACGAACAGCTCGTCCATACTATTAAAAAGTGGAAAATTAAGCTATACTGTTTAAGATAGGTCTGAATAGAGAACGAGGATAATGAATATGCACATCCCAGAGCTTAAAGCCATTTTAATACAAGAAATCCCTAGAATATTTCAAACTCATATAACAGATGTGAGTAGTCAAGATAAAAAGTTCCAAACTTTCTTTGATCAGCACCTTCATTGGATGAAGCCTGTAATTACAGGTTCCTTAGGTGGGATGATTGAGGCTTCCTTCATGAGTCATGAGGAATATCTTATTTTCCTTGATCAACTAAAGGAACAGAACCGCATCGTAGGCAGCACCTTTCTTCTTCAAGTACCTGAGCTATCCCCTAATGATGTTCTAGAATTAAACCAGAATCTATATTTTCATCTGATTAGCACTTGTGTACGCGTAACGGAAATGGAAAAGGTTTATACAGAGCTTAAATCACAAATCATTGAACGTTTATATATTACTTTTTCTACGTCCGACCATAGCTTTCTGCAAGGGTATCTCCAGCTAAAGGATAAGCAAGTTTTTGATCTGCATCAGCAGAAACTTTCCCTAGTCGGACAGATGGCAGCTGGAATGGCTCACGAAATTCGTAATCCGCTCACTTCCATTAAAGGATTTATCCAGTTGATTATGGAACAGCTTCGTTCGGAGAGGTTAGATAAGGATGATCTAAATTTTTACCTCAGTATATGCGAAGAACAAATGAACTCACTTGATTCCGTTGTCTCCAACTTTCTTTCATTGGTTCGTAATAAGTCAGGTAGATCCTCTGCTGAATGGTATACCTTGACCTCCGTTTTGGAGCGCATCCAGGTCCTTGCTCAATTCTATGCGCTTGAGAAGAGTGTGTCCTTTACCATTCATATACCCGAGTACGAAGTCAAGCTATTTGGATCCCCTAGTGATTTAGAGCAAATATCACTCAATATCATTCGCAATGCCATGGATGCTGTTTCTGCAGGTGGCCACGGAAAGGTACATCTGGAGGTATCACATCAAGCTGGTGAGCGGACAATCAAGTTCGTGTTTATAGATAATGGTCAGGGTATGTCACCTTCTGTTTTGGCTAAGGTTTGGAATCCCTTCTTTACAACGAAGGAATCGGGAACTGGATTGGGACTGGCCATCTGTCGCCAACTCACTGAAGAAATGGGAGGTACTCTGGAAATTCAATCGCTTGAAGGGAAAGGGACCGAAGTCACCCTTACTTTCCCAATAGAAGCAAAGGACCTTACATAAAAAACATCTTGTATAACAAGATGTTTTTTTACTGCAAAAAAACACATGTGGATCGCGTCTAATATGATATAGGCATATAAAAGGTTGGGATAATGATATGAATCCATATAAACTAGTCAAAAGCTATCAGCATGATTCCATTCTTAGGGAAAGCTTTAATGACCTTGCCAACAAGACTTTTGGCATCCACCTTGAAGATTGGTATCACAGGGGGTATTGGACCGAACGATATTGCTCCTATTCCTGCGAGATGGGGATCGAATGATTCGTTCGTTCCTAAATCAGCGTATCCAAGAAGTGGTACTGCACTTCACACCACCCGAGGACAGCAAAGGGTTTACTCACCGTGCCTTTCAAGGAAGTGAGGTACTGTTTGTTCGGGGAGATATTCAGCTGCCATCACTCCTTAAGCATCCAATTACCTCTCAAGCCTAAAGAAAGGTTGATACTAATGAATGAAACTATTATTCCAATGAGCATCGATTACTTAGATGAGTGTGTTAATCTTTATGTTGAAGTTTTTAATCGCAACCCCTGGAATGAAGCTTGGTCCTATGATACGGCCCATGAACGTCTTTCTGATCTCCTCTATACCCCTAAGTTTAAAGGATTTCTATTGCGAAGCCCTGAGAAGGCAATTGGTTTTATCGCTGGTCATTGCAAGTCTAGCTCCTTTGGAACCACCTTCTATTTAGCTGAAGTATGTATCTCTCATGAGTTTCAAGGCAAGGGGTATGGGTCCAAACTCCTTCGTTATCTCGAGATTGATCTACTAGATAAGAAGGTTAATAGTATATACTTACTTACTTCTACTGAAGGTAGCGTGGAAGAATTTTACCGAAGGAATATGTATATCCCTAATCCCGAGAGAATGGTAATGAAAAAAAAGCTAGGAAATTAACTTTGAGGATAGGGGTGGGGAATAAGCATGTCAAAAGGCGTCAAAAAATTTATGAAGCTATTTGCTAAAAACCTTAAAGAGTCAAGGGGACCTGGTCGATTTCAAGCCAATGGTATTGATATTGTGTGTGTACATTGCCAACATGATCTATTTGAGCAAGGGCAAGCACAGCTTAATACGGCCTTGCTTAGCTAGCTTTTTTAATCTTGACTTTGCTAATCGTTCAGCAATGACAATGACCTGTCACCGCTGTGGTTATGTTCACTGGTTTAATAAGGAGGTAACGAGGATCTATAATTAATTAACATAAGAGAAGGAAGGGAGCAGTGTAGATACTGCTCCTATTTTTATGTGAAAAATTTTTTCACATCACCATTTCGGAAAGTGTCGGATTTTATAGGGTGCTTTTAATATAGAAATATAAGAAATGTTCCTTAACTGAGGAAAAAGGGAGCGCTTTCTTTAACAAAGTCAGGGGGTTAAAGAGAAATGAAAAAAAATGGATTTAAATCTTTGGTCATGATGCTTGCTTTATCCGTATTTGCGGTAGGTTGCGGTGGACAGCCAGCACCAAAGGAGGGAGCAGCCCCAAAGGCACCTAGCCTAGGTGGAGCCTCTACACCTGATTCTATTATTATCGCAACAGGTGGAACATCTGGGACCTATTACCCGCTAGGTGGGGGTATGGCTCAGATCTTCTCCGAAAAAGCAGGCATTAATGCTTCCGCACAAAGCACCGGAGCATCCGTTGAAAACATGCGATTGATAAAGGACGGACAGGTGGAATTGGCGTTTACGCAAGGGGATATTGCCGACTATGCTTCTAAAGGCGAGATCATGTTTAAAGAGAGCGGAGCCATCCCAAACCTACAAGCTATAGCTTCATTATATAACGAAACGGTTCAGATCATCGTAGCTAAGGATAGCCCCATCCAGACCGTTGAGGATCTGAAGGGTAAGCGTGTTTCCGTAGGGGCGCCAGGTAGTGGAACTGAGGCGAATGCACAGCAAATTTTAGAGGCACACGGACTGAAGTTTGAGGATTTAGGTAAAGCAGACCGCCTAGCATTCGGTGAGTCTTCTAGCTTTATCCAAGATGGGACCTTGGATGCGGCATTCGTAACTGCTGGTACGCCAACAGCGGCAGTAAACGAGCTGGCAGCAACCAAAGGGGTGCGCGTGATCGGAATGGATGATGTCCATATCAAACAGATCGTGGAGAAGTATCCCTATTATGCAGAGCAAGTCATCCCAGCAGGTACCTACCCTGGATTTGAACAGGAAATGAAAACTGTAGCCGTAAAAGCTCAGCTTGTCGTGCGTGCTGAGTTAGATGAAGAAACTGTATATTCCCTAACAAAGTCTTTGTTCGAAAACTTAGACCAACTTAAAAGCGTTCACGCAAAAGCAGAACAGATCAAGCTTGAGACGACATTGGAAGGTGTTAGCCTAGAGCTTCATCCGGGTGCCAAGAGGTTCTTTGAGGAAATGGGGTTAAAGAAATAGAGGAGGAAATCCTCCTCTTTTTATGTACTAAACTTAAAGGAGTGAACGAGATTGTCAGACGACAAACAAATGCAGCAGTTGCTATCTAAATATGATAAAGAATCCAGTTACCGGAACCTGCTGGGAACAATGAGTTGGATTGTCTCCATTCTGGCGATCGGTTTTTCCATCTACCAGATTTATGTATCTATTTTTCCTCCCCCTCCAGCACAGCTTCATCGATCCATTCACTTAGCCTTTGCCCTTGGACTCATTTTTCTATTGTTTCCAGCTACGAAAAAAGGCGATCGAACAAGGGTTTCCTGGCAGGATGGAATCCTGTCTGTCGTATCAATGGCCGTCAGCTTGTACTGGGTATTTAACTATGAGTCTCTGTTTACTCGGGTTGGGAATTTCAATCAGACTGACCTAATCGTCGGTGGACTCGCGATTCTACTCGTGCTAGAGGCGGCTCGCCGAGTCGTAGGCATGCCTATTGTGGTCATCGCTGTTGTTTTTATGCTTTACGCCCTTTATGGAAAAGAGCTTCCCGGCTTTTTTGCCCATCGCGGGGTCTCGGTAGAACGGCTGATTAGCCATCAATTTTTCACCCTAGAAGGGATATTTGGAACTCCCCTAGCGGTTTCAGCTACCTTTATATTCTTATTCCTACTCTTCGGCGCTTTTCTTGAAAAAACCGGAGTCGGTGCGTATTTTAACGACTTAGCTCTTGTTGTTGCAGGAAAGCGGATTGGGGGACCCGCTAAAGTGGCGGTATTCTCGAGTGCACTTCAAGGGACGATAAGCGGAAGCTCAGTAGCGAACGTAGTTACCTCAGGGTCGTTTACCATCCCGATGATGAAGCGACTCGGATACCGCCCTGAATTTGCTGGCGCAGTCGAAGCAGCCTCCTCTACAGGGGGACAGATCATGCCACCCATCATGGGGGCGGCGGCCTTTCTGATGGCCGAATTCACAGGCATTCCTTATTGGGAGATTGCATTAGCAGCAGCCATTCCCGCTGTTCTCTACTTTACGGGGATTTGGATTATGGTTCACTTAGAAGCCAAGCGCTTAGGGCTTCGAGGATTAACCGAAGAAGAGCTTCCAGACCGAAAAGAAGTGTGGAAGAAGTCTTACCTTCTACTACCCATCATCGCGATTATTGCTTTCCTGATCATGGGGGTTTCCCCAATCCGCTCTGCCTTATATGCGATAGTAGTAGCCGTCATCGTGGGTTCTTTCCGCAAGGAAACGAGAATGTCTTTTAGGGATATTCTTCAAGCCCTTGAAACCGGGGCTCGATCTGCCTTAGGCGTAGCGGCGGCAACCGCCTGCGCAGGGATTATTGTGGGAGTTGTGACCTTGACTGGTGTGGGATTGAAGTTTGCTAATGGTTTATTGGACTTTTCAGGAGGGATCATTCTCTTAACCCTATTCTTGACGATGATTGCATCCATCCTCCTAGGAATGGGAACACCGACAACAGCCAATTATATTATCACTTCTACCATTGCGGCACCGGCTATTATTGCACTTGGGAAACCTGCTCTGGCCGCTCATATGTTTACGTTCTATTTTGGTATCGTAGCGGATATTACACCACCTGTGGCTTTGGCAGCTTTCGCCGCTTCGGGGATCGCTAAGTCGAAGCCTATGCTTACTGGTCTTAATTCCACAAAACTGGCGATAGCGGCGTTTATTATTCCTTATGTGTTTGTGATGTCTCCGGAGCTCTTGCTAATTGATGCGACTTGGAGTGAGGCATCCTGGGTCATTGCAACCTCCTTGCTTGGTATGATTGGGGTTAGTGCAGGACTTATCGGGTACGGATATCTCCCCATGGCTTGGTGGCAGCGTATTCTGACTGGCGGGGCAGGATTGCTGCTCATTGTTCCCGGTTTCATTACAGATCTATTAGGTGTCGGAACTCTTTTCACCATTTTTATGCTACAATGGATCAAAAGAAAAAAGAATAATGTTTCATCTACTTTAGATGCGGCATAGTTGGAGGGGAGCAGCGAACCAGCATGGTTGGCTGCTTCCTGCATAAATAAGGGGGATTAGGCAGTTTGTGCGTTCGCAACTCAGACCCATTTTACTTACCGCCTTCACAACGGTTCTTGCCGCTGAAGTGAGCATTAGTCCTTTTAGCGGAGACGCTTTTCGCTTTGGATTAGGGAGCAGCGTTTTATTATTGTCGCTTCTGCTTTTTCCTTATATCTCCTGGTTCTTAACCGGCTTGGTAACAAGCTCTTTGGTTTTAGTTTTTCGAGTGGGATTAGACCGTTTACTGGAATCGGAATCTTATTCTTTTTTATATAGCTTGCAAACCCATTTGCCCTCCGCATTCTATTATCTGATTTTTGCTGTAGGTCTACGTTTTATTCGAAGAGAAGATTCGGACTTTGTTCCTTTCCGTTTTGGAATTTTTATTGCCTTGGTCGACGTACTAGCCAATATGGCGGAATATTCTATTCGATACTTATTAGTAGACGGATTATACTTTCAATATGACGTAGTCTTATATTTTGCAAGTGTAGCTTTTTTTCGCAGTTACTTTATCCTAGGACTCTATAATAGTCTATCCATTCACCGTTTGAGGGCACTTCACGCTGAACAGAAGAAACGTATGGATCAAATGCTGCAAATTGGCTCTGGACTCTATGGAGAGACGTTGTATTTACAAAAATCGATGGATGACATCGAGCAAATTACGGCCAAAAGCTACCATCTTTATCGCAGGTTGAAGGAGTCGGGACAGTCTGAGCTAAGCTGGCAAGCCCTCGAGATCTCGCAACAAATTCATGAAGTAAAAAAAGATTCTCAACGTATCTTAGCTGGCTTGTCAAATCTCGTGGACCGAGAGACGGTGATGCGGATGAGCTTATCCCAAGTTCTTGAATTTGTATCCAAAGCGAATATGAAATATGCCGGGGTACTACGCAAAAACGTTACGATCTCCTATGAAGTCGAAGGAGATTATTCCACCATTCACTACGTACCGCTTCTAACGACATTAAACAACCTAGCTGCAAATGCGGTAGAAGCCATGGAGGACCAAGGAAGCATTATCATGCACATAAGAGCAGACGAGGAGACAACTCAGTTTGCAGTAGAGGATAATGGAGTCGGGATCATCCCAGAGGATCTGGGACTAGTATTTGAAGCAGGATTTACCACCAAATATAATGACAAAGGCGTGGCAGCTACTGGAATTGGACTGTCGCACGTTAGAGATATTGTTCAATCCTTCCATGGAGAAATTAGCATCGCCTCAAGAGCAGGAAGCACAAAATTCAACATTACGATACCCACTCAAGAGTTAAAGGAAGGAGGGGATTAGAAGTGAGCTTTAAAGTTCTGATCGTAGATGATGATCCCGTTTGCCGCCGAATGCTTACGCAGATCATCGAGGGAAACGAGGGCGGCTTGGTGGTAGGCACGGCTGAAAACGGGTGGGAAGCAATCTCTAAGGTGGAGGTAGAACAACCCGAAGTCGTCTTGATTGATTTATTAATGCCTGACTTAGATGGAATCGGCACAATCAAAGCGCTTAAAGAAAGAGGCTACCTCGGGAAATTTGTAATGCTTTCCCAAGTTGTTAATAAAGATATGGTTGGAGAAGCATATCAAATGGGCGTCGAGTTTTTTATTCATAAGCCAATTAACCGTATCGAAGTGACCAATGTGCTTCAAAGGGTAAAGGAGCACATGCATCTTCAGCGTTCGCTTTGGGCTATTAGGCAGTCACTAAGTGGTCTGGATTCTTTCTCGCCACCTGCTTCATCAACACCCAAGCATGTGACCGTTCGTGACGTCGTTGTATCCATCTTAAGCGACTTGGGCGTTGTTGGAGAAAGCGGCGGCGAGGAAATAATTGCTATGATGGAGGTGTTAGCCAAAAGGCAAGGAAACTCCTTGCCTCCGCTTAAAGATCTCTATGACATGATGGCCATGCGAACAAAATCCGACCCAACAGAGATTGCTCGAGAAGGCAAAGCGATAGAACAGCGCTTGCGTCGACTTGTTCTAACTTCCTTGTCCCATTTAGCCTCATTAGGGCTAACCGATTACACTCACCCTAAGTTTGAGCATTATGCGACTCGATACTTTGACTTTCACGAGGTTCGATTGGAGATGATCAGGATCGAAAAAGAGGGGGACCGCTCGGCGAAAGGCAAAGTGAATATCAAAAAGTTTCTTCAAGTCTTCTATCTGGATATGCTGGAAAAGATGGGGAGATAGGTATCAGGAAATGTAAAGCTGACCTTAGTAATCCTATAATAATTAATTTAACAAAAAATAGCTGGGGCTTACCCAGCCATTTTTTATAGATAGCATGCGATTTCTTTTTCGTATTTTTTCAGTTTTTCATAAAAGGACTGACGGGAGATGCCTAGCACTTTAATAGCTTTAGATTTATTGTTGTTCGAGCTTTTTAACGCTTTGACTAGAAGTGAAACTTCCAATTTCTTCACATTCTCAGCAAGATCCAAGGAGTCTAGTGGAAGGAGACTTAACTCATTTTCACTAGGTTTCAGGATAGTTACTTTCTCCAGTGCACGGTGTTCGAAGCCAATGGTAGCCTCAGGAAAATCAGCTAGTTGAATTTCGTGGCCTTGAGCAAGGACAAAGCCATGTTCCAGGATACTTTTTAATTCTCTTACGTTTCCTGGAAGAGGGTAGTTTAAAAGAAACTGCTGAGCTTCCTTGCTGATCGCGATGGTTCGATTATATTTATAGGAAAATTCCTTTAGGAAGTGGGTAATGAGCATGTCAATGTCCATTTTACGTTTCCGCAAGGGGGGGATGTTCAAGGAGATGCCATTAAGTCTATAAAATAAATCCTCTCTGAACTCTCCGTTTGCCATCATCTCCTCCAGGTTACGGTTGGTCGCCGCAATTACGCGAACGTCTAAGGGGATCATATCATTTCCACCCACTCTGACAATTTCTTTTTGCTGAAGAACGCGTAACAGCTTTGCTTGAAGATGATAGCTCATATCCCCAATTTCGT
Source organism: Ammoniphilus sp. YIM 78166 (assembly GCF_004522215.1). GTDB lineage: Bacteria > Bacillota > Bacilli > Aneurinibacillales > RAOX-1 > YIM-78166. The sequence continues at coordinate 1,154,197 of NZ_SDLR01000001.1, forward strand.
CGAGAAAAATGGTTCCCCCGTTAGCCAATTCAAACTTGCCTTTTTTCCCACTTCGCTTGGCTCCCGTAAAAGAACCTTCTTCGTAGCCGAACAACTCGCTTTCTAATAGCGCTTCAGGAATCGCTGCGCAATTGATCGTGACATAAGGCTTACCCATTCGGTGCGATAATGCATGGGTATTTTTTGCTATCAGTTCCTTACCTACACCACTTTCACCCCTAATCAAGACCGGGATATCGGTAGGAGCAACTTTGCTAAGCTTAGTTAATTCGTTCACAAGCGGGCTATCCTTGGAAACAATATAATCTTTCATTTCTGGCGGAAGGACCTTCGCGCGATGTAGTTCATTTTGCAAAAAATGAACATACTGGTTTAGGCTATCGAAGGAAACTTTTAATCTCTCGATTTCATTGTCATCCTTATGCGTAGAGACGGCACCCACAATTTCTCCGTTTATCCGAAGTGGGGAGGCATGGACGATGAAGTTTTTGTTTAATGCAAAATTATGGCGGTGAACCTGTGGAGTCCCTTTCAACGCATCGAGCAGGACAGAATTAGGAAGAAGCTCCGTTATATGCCTACCAATCCATTCTTCCCGCTTAATCTCCATATTTCTTTCAGCGGCTCGGTTAATAAAAACAAAATGCCCCTCCTTATCGACGATCTTAAGACCATCGTAGATGGCATCAAAAATGTTAGTTAGAAAGGACATATCCATTTCTAGGGTGTCAAGGGAAGAGAATATGATTAACACCACCTAAGCTCTATAATATTTTGAATTTAACATCTTATTTAAATATTATCAAAAGTATAGACAACTGTCTAGATATTAGACGATAATCTGAATGAAAGTATATGAAAAATAGACAAAAAGACCGAAAAAATCCAGTTATTAATATGGCACGAACCTTGCTATATAAAAGAGTGAGCAGTCGACAAGCTACTGTATACTCAACAGGAAGGGGGAGGGGAAGGTAGGAAAATGCAACAGCTTAGAAGAGAACATCCTTTATATGAACAAATCTATCAGGTTTTAGAACAAGCAATTCTCGAAGGAGAGTTCGCTTCTGGTGAAAGATTGATAGATACGAAGGTAGCTCAGGATTTTGGCGTTAGTCGAAGTCCGGTTCGAGAAGCATTCCGAAAGCTGGAAAGCAATGGACTATTGGTCAATAGGGAAGGAATCATTATGGTAGTATCTCCATCGCTTGAGGATGTATTGGAGTTGTATCAAGTCCGCGTGGGACTGGAGTCCGTGGCTGCCTATTGGGCAGCTCAGCATATGACTGCTGAAGAATTGAAGCGCTTGCAGTCTTTGCTTAAGGAGAGCGAGAAAGCTACGCAACAAAAGGATTTGACTAACATTATTTGCTTGAACACGCAATTTCATGAATCCATTATCTATAGTAGCGGCAACCTGCGATTAAGAGCGATGATGTCAAACATTCACTCTCTGATTAGGCTTTTTCGTAGCACTATTATTAAGCAATACAATCGGGGGGACAGCTTCCTATTGGAGCATTATGCAATTTTTCAGGCTCTAATCAACCGAGATCCTGAAAAAGCGGCTAAAGCAATGGAAACCCATATCTATCATGACATGGAACATTTTCGGCATTTCTATTTAAAAACGAAAAAAACCATACATAGGAGGTCTGAAGGATGAGTACGACAACCAAAACGAAATATGAGTTGCCCTTTACGGGTATTAAAGAATATAAAATGTTCATTAACAATGAATGGGTTGATAGTGTAACAGGTAAAACGCTAGAATCCGTCAACCCGTTCACGGGGCAAGTGTGGGCCATTGCGCCAGCGGGAGAGGCGGAGGATATTGATCTCGCTGTCCAGGCAGCTCAAGCTGCTTTTGAAGATAGCGAATGGTCGAGAATGACCGGCAGTCAGCGTGGCGCACTTCTGCGCAGGCTTGGTGACTTAATTGCTGAGAATGCTGAAAGGCTTGCAATCAGTGAAGTCGTAGATAATGGAAAGTTGATTCGAGAAATGCTCGGACAAGTGAAAAGCTTGCCGAATTGGTGCTACTATTTTGCCGGTTACGCCGACAAGATCACGGGGGAGACGATCCCTGTCGATGTACCGAACATGATTAACTATACGGTTCGTGAGCCATTAGGTGTCGTAGGAGCCATCGTACCTTGGAATTCCCCCTTGCTTCTGACGCTCTGGAAGCTCTGCCCTGCCTTGGCAGCGGGTAATACGATTGTCATCAAACCGTCAGAGGTAACTCCAGCTTCACTTCTAGAGCTGGCGACACTCGTGCAGGAAGCGGGATTCCCGCCAGGTGTAGTAAACGTGGTAACAGGTTTTGGTCACACCGCAGGAGCGGCCTTATCTACTCATCCGCTTGTTCGAAAAATAGCATTTACAGGCTCCACCGAAACAGGAAGACGGATTGTTAGAAGCTCTGCTGAGCATTTTTCCAAAGTATCACTGGAGCTTGGAGGAAAATCCCCTAATATCATCTTTGATGATGCAGACATGTCTAATGCAGTAAATGGCGTGCTGGCAGGGATTTTCGCTGCCACAGGACAAACCTGCATGGCTGGATCCCGGGTGCTGGTGCACAGCTCCATCTATGATCAGTTCGCTGATGCTCTTGTAAAGCGAACAAGCGAAATCCGCTTGGGTAATCCTTTGGACATGGAAACGGAAATGGGGACGGTTGCTTTTGAAGGACAACATCAGAAGGTACTTAGCTATATACAAATCGGTCTTGAAGAAGGCGCGACTCTCCTTCATGGTGGAAAGCGTCCGGTAACCAATGAGCTAAAGAATGGATTTTTCGTGGAGCCTACCATTTTTGGCGATGTGACGAATGATATGCGCATTGCGCGTGAAGAAATTTTTGGTCCGGTGGTTTGTCTCATTCGCTTTGATTCCGAAGAAGAGGCCGTCCGAATCGCGAACGATACACCATATGGACTTGCTTCTGCAGTATGGACGAAGGATGTTCAGCGCGCTCACCGCGTAGCAGCTAAGATCAAAGCAGGAACGGTTTGGATCAACAATTACCGTAAGGTGGCTACCGGCGTTCCGTTCGGAGGGTATAAAGCTAGCGGAATCGGCAGGGAGAACGGCTGGTATGCGATGCTCGAATATACCCAGGTCAAAAGCATCTGGGTGGATACAGGCAACGTGATTACTGATCCCTTCAAAATATTGTAAGTCCAACTTAGCTCGTAGAGGGGGAGTATTCCCCCTTTCTTTTCAAACATACCAGTTTTCTATTAAAGGGAGGCAATTGATGAGTCGTTTTGATGTATTTCGCGAAGCCGGTAACCCCATGTTTAATGACAACCAATTAAAGCTTGGAATCTTCGGTCCCAATGTGAACAATTCCTGCTCCATGACTTTAGCGGAAACTTCCTTTACTCCCGATTTCAAAACCAATGCCCAAATCGCCAAAATGATGGAGAATGCTGGATACGAATGCATTATTCCCGTTGCGCGCTGGCGCGGATTTGGCGGTCCGAGCAACTTTAATGGAAGATGTATGGAAACGTATACATGGGCAGCGGCCATGGCTGCGATAACGGAAAAAATCTATCTATTTTGCACTTCCCATGTTCCTACGATGCATCCGATTGTTGCATCCAAAATGATTTCGACTATCGATGATATCTCTCAGGGAAGAATCGGGCTCAACATTGTAAATGGCTGGTTCCCGAAAGAGCTTGAAATGTTTGGCGGGAAAAAGATGGAGCATGATAAAGGCTACCGCTACTCGACAGAATGGATTGAGGTCGTCTTGAAGATGTGGTCGGAACAGTACTTTGATCACAAGGGAGAATTCTTTGAAATTAAAGATGGCTGGCAGGAGCCTAAGCCTGTTCAGAGCCCTCGCCCCGTCCTGATCAACGCCGGATCATCCACGGCTGGAATGAATTTCGCTGCAAGATTTGCTGATTTCCACTTCTCATTCCTTGAAACATATGAGCAGGGTAGAAAATGGACGGAACATATGAAAAAACTGGCATGGGATGGATACCGCCGAGATATTAACACCTTTACGACCTCCTTCGTGGTATGCCGCCCAACAGAAAAAGAAGCATGGGACTTCTATAACCACTATGTTAGAGAGCAAGGCGATTATGAAGTTATGGAAATGATCTGCAGCCTCTTTAACATTGATGCAGCCTCCCAGTCTGAGGAATTCATGAAGAATTTTCGTGAGAATTTCATTGCTGGCTGGGGCGGATGGGCTCTCGTCGGTACACCTGAACAAGTGGCGGAGAATCTCGTAAACATTTCCAAGTCAGGTATATCAGGAACTTTACTATCTTTTGTTGATTATATGGAAGAAATGCCTTATTTCAATGAAACCGTTCTCCCTCTATTAGAGCAGGCTGGAGTCCGTCTTCCAAATCCGCAATCTCCTGCTAAAACAAAGCTTCAGCAGGAGATTGCTGGGCATAGAGAAGCAGCAGCGACAAGAGAATAGCTTGCAGTACTTTTAACTACCGGAATGAAAAGAAGGGATGGGAATCATCAGATGGTAAATTGGACGCTATTTGGCAAATCAGGAAATCCCAGTTATGAAGTCACAAAGGCATGGTTAAGAAATCATGGTATCCCCCATGATGATAAGAGCGTCTACCAAATGACGCGAGAGGAAATAGAAAAGCTAGCAAGTCAGGTTCCTGGAGGTGCTAAATCTCTTGTTTATCCGGATGGTTTCTCCTACGCGATGATGAATCCTCAACGGGCTGTCGATCGCGTGATCGTAGAAGAAATTCAGAGCGGGAGCTTATCGGAAAACGATATACTAGCCCGCCTGCAGCTCAGCCCCCATTTGATGATTACGCCTATTCTTACCAACGGAACCCAAGTCATAATCGGCTATCAATACGAAACCATGGTCTCAACCTTCCGTTTTGTCCAAGTCAGAGACGTGTACATGGCGTAAAAATATTTTAATAAATGGGGGATTTAAAATGAGCCGTTTTGAACTATTCCGTGAAGCAGGAAATCCAATGTTTAATGAAAATAAGTTGAAGTTGGGCATATTCGGTCCGAATGTGAATAACTCATGCTCCATGACGGTGGCCGATACAACTTTCAAACCCAACTTTGAAACCAATGTGAAAATTGCCAAAATGATGGAAGATGCCGGTTATGAGTGTATCGTTCCGGTTGCTCGATGGAGAGGCTTCGGAGGCCCGAGCAATTTCAATGGACAATGTATGGAAACGTATACATGGGCAGCAGCAATGGCAGCCGTAACAGAAAAAATTTATCTTTTCTGCACGTCTCATGTACCAACGATGCATCCAATCGTAGCGTCGAAGATGCTCTCCACTATCGATGACATTTCTCAAGGACGTATCGGGTTAAATACCGTGGTAGGTTGGTTCCCGAAGGAAATGGAAATGTTCAATGGCACCAAGATGGAGCATGACAAAGGCTACCGATACGCAACAGAATGGATGGAAGTCGTGCTGAAGATGTGGTCGGAGCAATACTTTGACCATAAGGGAGAGTTCTTTGAGATCAAGGACGGATGGCAGAGTCCGAAGCCCGTTCAGAACCCTCGCCCCGTCCTCATCAGCGCTGGAACCTCCAAGGCAGGGCGACAATTTGCAGCTCGCTTCTCGGACTTCAATTTCGGCTATATGGAATCTATCGAACACGGAAGAGACTGGACCAACTATATGCAGAAGCTGGCATGGGATGATTATCGCCGGGAAATCAATACCTTTACGACCAGCTTTGTCGTCTGCCGACCAACAGAGAAGGAAGCCAAAGAATTCTACGACTACTATGTAAGGGAACAAGGAGATTGGGAGGTAGCCAATATTATCTGCGATATGTTCGGTATGCAATCTTCCTCCAACTCCCATGAATTCTTGACAAAGGCTAGAGAGAATTTCATTGCCGGATGGGGCGGATGGTCTCTTGTCGGAACACCAGAACAAGTCGCAGAGGAAATGATTCGCATGACCAAGACCGGTATCTCCGGAACCCTTGTTTCGTTCCTGGATTATATGGAAGAAATGCCATACTTCAATCAAGAAGTTCTACCACTGCTTGAACAGGCAGGCATTCGGTTGCCCGTAAAGCAAGTGGCTCCTACTACAAACAAAACCGTAGAGAAAAGCTTGTTGGCTCATCTCGAAGTTGCTTCAGCTGCTGAAAATCAATAGGTAGGAATTATGAAAGGGGAAGATAAACATGGATAAGTGGACTCTGTATGGTAAAACGGGGAATCCCAGCTACGATGTAACGAAGGCTTGGATGAGTAATCATGGAATTCCCTTTGAAAATCAAAGTATTTATCGCATTACACGAGAAGAAATCGAAGGATTGGCAAAACTCATGCCTGGTGGCGCGAAATCCTTAGCTTACCCTACCCCATTCTCCTATGCCATGATGAACCCGCAGCGAGCATCGGAAAAGGATAACATTGAAGATATTCAAAACGGCTCCCTCCCCGAGGAGGAGGTCATTAATCGGCTTGCCCAACGGCCTTACCTTATCATTACTCCCATTCTAACGAATGGAAAGCAAGCTATTGTCGGGTATCAGTATGATACCATGGTCTCTACCTTCCGTTTTGTTAAAGTTAAGGGTGTAGAAATGGTGTAAACACTCCATCTTGAAAGGATGAAAGACATGAGCAAAGTTCTTGATCAATTAAGCGCAGAACTGATTAATACTCTGCAGGGCGAGAAAATTGTCTCCCTCATTACTAAGGACGCAGAGACAGGAGAACCTAATCTAGATGTGATCTCTTGGCTCCTAGCTAGTCCTAAGGGAGATCAGATCAGCTTTGCCGTAGGGCATAAAGCTTCCAGCGCCAAAAATATCGAGAAGTATCCTTCCATCATACTGGGAGTGATCGGAGCGGGCAGCTGTTATTCCATTAAGGGAACGGCTTTGGTATCCGACATCATCGAAAGAACTATGAAATATCGAGTGGTTACGGTAGATATTCAATCCGTAGAGGATGTGATCTTTTACGGTGGAAAAATAAGCATAGAGCCTGCATATGTAAAGACCTACAATGCAGATCTAGCTGAAAAATTAGATCATGAGGTCTACTGTCTGCTAAAAGAGTCATTTAGGGACTAACTAGCGTAGACATGAGATTCATAGAGAGGAGCTGCATCCCACGCAGACCTCTCTTTCTTCTACCCTAAAAAGAAAGGGCGTTGTCTATGAATCGGCAAGTAACATCCAAGGTTTTGCAAGGCTTGGTAGTGCATGGAGAAAAGCTGGGGAGGAAAATCGGCTTTCCCACGGCTAATCTATCCCCTATTGATCCTTTTGAATCGTTTCCCAAAGGAGTCTATGCCGTTCAGGTGAGACGAATGGAAAGACAGTACCAAGGGGTAATGAATATCGGTACAAGGCCAACCGTTGCACAGGACGAGCTTACAGTAGAAGTCCATATACTTGACTTTAATACAGAAATTTACGGAGAAACGCTGCAAATCGAAATTATACAATTCATTCGACATGAACAGAAGTTTAGTGGTCTCCCAGCTCTAAAACAACAAATCCAGAAAGATGTAAGCAAAGCAAGAGAATGCACTCACTTGTAAAGAGAGGGGTTTAGTCATGTCAGGAATGCCTGTTATTATCTTTGATGACCTTAACGGGAACATCGGGTATCTGATGGACCTTGCCATCAACGCAAGTCCGGAAACGGTTAATTTTATGATAAAAAAAGCAAAAGGCCTCGTATATGTCTGCATTCCAGAGCAACTGGCACTGCAGCTGCAGCTGCCATCGATGAAAGAATATCCTTTTCATCATTCAAGTAAAGATTTTACCGTTTCCGTTGATTATAAAACAACGACAACTGGCATCTCAGCTCACGAACGATCAGATACGATTAAAGCCTTTCTAGACCCTAGTACCACCGACGATGATTTTAAACGTCCTGGTCATGTTTTTCCTCTTATTAGCCACGGTATCCGTTCCGGAAAGGAATTTGGAATTGCCGAGGCAGCTGTTTCCTTGGCTCAGCTCTCTTGCAACGAATCGATAGCCTATGTCTGTGAGATCTTAAACGTTCGTGGAGAAGTCGCAGACTGGCCTGAGCTCCAGCAATTTAGTCAACAATATGGACTCAATATCATTTCTATGAGCGATATCCTTTTGATGAGAAGTAGACCGCAGATGAAAGGTGCTGCGATAGGATAGAATTCATGTTTGGAGGTCATGTAATGAAGCCAAAAGCACTAGAAGGATTAAAAATATTGGAAATGGGACAGCTGATCGCTGGCCCTTCGGCTGGCCGGTTGTTTGCTGAATTTGGTGCAGAAGTCATTAAAGTGGAAAGCCCTGACGGCGGAGACCCGATCAGGACCTGGCGTGTAGTGGAAAACGGAACAAGCCTATGGTGGCATGTCCAATCCAGGAATAAAAAGTCCATTGCCATTGATCTCCGCCATCCTGAAGGACAAGGATTAATTCGTCACTTCGCAAAAGAAGTGGACATCATCATCGAGAACTTCCGTCCAGGTACTCTAGAAAAATGGGGCCTTGGATACGAGCAACTGAGGGAACTCAACCCGGGACTTATCATGGTTCGAGTTTCCGGATATGGCCAAGACGGACCCTATCGCGATAAGCCTGGATTCGGCTCGATAGGGGAAGCGATGGGTGGCCTTCGTTATTTAACCGGGTACCCTGACCGCCCCCCAACCCGAGTCGGAATTAGCATCGGTGATTCAATCTCTTCCCTTTACGCCGTAATCGGAGTTATGATGGCCGTATACCATCGGGATGTGAAAGGAACAGGACAAGGTCAATGCATCGACGTAGCACTCTACGAATCGGTCTTTAGCTTTATGGAAAGCATGCTGCCCGAATATGATCGGACAGGGGTAATTAGGGAAAGAACAGGAAGCACACTCCCTGGTATTACACCCTCAAATACCTATCTATGCCGAGATGGAAAATATGTTGTGATTGGAGCAAATGGGGATGGTATATTCAGACGCCTCATGGTCGCCATTGGTCACTCAGAGCTCGCAAATGATTCTAGGTTCCAGAATAATGCCGCTCGCTCAAAATATGCAGCCCTTCTTGATTCCCTCATTGAGAAATGGACAATGAGATTAGATTTAAAAGACATCCTATCTATCTTGGATGAAGCAGGGGTTCCTTCCGGATCCATTTATTCCATTGAGGATATCGTCTCTGATCCTCACTATCAGGCAAGAGACATGATCCAAGAAATTGAAGTCGAAGGAATCGGTAAGCTAAAAGTGCCTGGAATCGTACCTAAATTGAGTAAAACGCCAGGCAGCCTTGAGTGGGCAGGCCAGGACTGGGACAGCACACAGTGGAAGTATTAAAAGCGACTTTAGCTCTGAACGATGAACAATTGGAATTCCTTCGAAAACAAGGAGTTATTTCAACATCTGGGTAAAGTTAATTGCTGGCTGTCGACAGTTATTCTATCGGCAGCTTGATCTCAACGACAACTTCTAGAATTTCCCATACCTTGATTTATTAGTTTGTTCACAAAACCTTCAACCCCAAAGGGAGAACAATCGTTTAAGATAGGTTTATAGAGCTCTGGGGAAAGGGAGGTTGATCATGACCGGCACGGCAAACTTACTTATTAATATCTCATTTGCCCTATTACCATTACTGTTTATCTTTTTCTGTTCTAAAGATTTTTCACTTCAAAGCACAAAACTTAGGCTGGGTATCGTCTGCTCTATTTCTATAGTTCTGTGCATGTTATATCCTTTTCATATCCTACCGGGCTATATCTTAGATCTCCGAACCATCCCGCTTTTCATCGCAATTCTTTACGGCGGTTATTTTTCAGGAGTGATTAGTACCTTGATCCTATACTTGTTTCGGTTTTACCTTGGGGGGGAAGGAGTCTGGAATGTCCTAATTGTCTACACCTCAATCGTTATTTTACTTTTCCTATTAGTATCCCATTTCCAGGTATGGAGCAAGTTCCAAAAAATAGTAAGCATTACTAGTATTGCGCTGGCTACTTCCATTCTCATGGTCATCAATACAAATTTCCGTGAAGGGCTGCCTCTAGATGTATTCGGAACCATCTGCTTATACATTTTGCTTCACGGGCTAGTGTCTTTCCTTTCCATATATACTATCGAAAAGGGAAGCGGAAAAAACACAAAGAAACCCTATTTAACGCGTTATAAACCTGACTATCCAATGCCTGTATTGGAGAAATAGAAAACAAAAGAAGCAGAGCGAATGCCTGCTTCTTTTAATTTTCTCTGAAATTACGGTTAGGATTAGTCGGACATTAGGTTCATTGTTTGTATTGTTAAAGCTTGAACTTTCCTAGAAGTCTATGTAAGTCTTCGGCCATATGGGATAGCTCCAAAGCGGAACGAGTGATCTTCTCCATGGAGGCTCCTTGATCTTCTGCGGAAGAAGATACTTCTTGTGTGCTGGCTGCAGCAGCTTGGGATACTTCATGTATGAATTGCATGGAATGTAAAGTCTGTTCGGTGCATGACGTCATGTGTTTTACTGCTAAAGAGACATCGTGTATCTGTGTTCTTACTCGATTAACGGAGTCATGGATTTGATTAAAGGAGGAACCGGCTGTGTTTACAATTGTAATCCCGGATACCACTTCTTTTGTAGCACTATCCATCGATAGAATGGCACGCTGTGTTTCTTCTTGAATAGAGGAAATAAGGTCAGAAATTTGCTGTGCTGAGCCAGCAGACTGTTCTGCTAGCTTTCGAACCTCATCAGCCACGACAGCAAACCCTCGTCCATGCTCTCCTGCTCTGGCGGCTTCAATCGCTGCATTTAAAGCTAATAAATTCGTCTGTGAGGCAATCCCTGTTATCACTTCAATAATTTGGCCAATCGAATGGGATCGTTCCCCTAAGCTTTTTATACTTTCTTCTAACCCCTTTACGGTTTCATGAATAGAGTTTATCTGCTGTACCGCTGTACGGATGGTTTGTCCTCCCTCGGTTGCTTTTTCAGCAGCGACTTGAACAGTAGAGGAGACTACATCAGTGGTTTTGGTAATTTGTTGAACCTGCTTTGTCATGGTATCAAAAGTCTCTGACGTTTTCTCTACCGATGCTAGTTGTTGATCTACGCGAGAAGCAATCTCGAACATAGTACTTGCAATCTGTTCTGTTGCATAGCTGGTTTGCTTTGCATTTGTCGTCAGGGTTTCAGAAGAAGCTGCCACCTTTTGGGCACTATGACTAACTTTGTGGATAATATCACGCAGATTTTTGGCCATCTGATTCAGTGTCAGGGCCAATTCTCCGAGCTCATCATTATTTTTTAGCGTAATATCTTTCACGGTTAAATTTCCTCTGGATACCTCTCTAGCGTATTCAATAAGTTCACCAATAGGCTCCGTTTTTCTTCTAATCAACCAGATGGTTACAATACATACCAAACTCAATGGCAATAAACCGAGCACAAAAGAATAAGCAACCGTTTCTAATGTTCTCGTCTGGACTATTTTTGCGTTAAAGTCAATCGCATTCAAGGCAATCATTTCCTTTGTTGGATCATGATCTTTGAAGATGGGAGCATAGCCCGTAATGCGTTTCATCCCACCAAAGCTGTAAATAGGGGAATAGTGAGGATGTTTAGTTTTATATATCATTTCTAAAACCTCTTGATTGATATAAAACTTGTCACCTGCGCGAAAACCTTGTTTCTGTAATTTAGCATCAGCCGCTAACACATTTCCATCTAGTGACAAAACATAGTGTGTTTCAAAAATCTCTTTATGATCGGTAGTCCAATCTAATGTGTTTTGCAGCTCCGTACGTTTTTCCTCGTTGCCTTTTAAGATCTCTTCAACAACTTGTGGGTCAACGAGACCTGTCGTGATGTTGGCACAACCTACTGCCTCAATTCCGGCAGCTTCGTAGGTTTTATTATACGCTACCCAATAGTTGGAAACAGAGGTAATCAGTAGGGAAGCAAAGATCAGAGAAACCATGATGAACCCCAACTGCCGGGTGATACTTTTTTTCATACATTCAACCCCCATCCTATGATGTTAGATAATCTAAGGATATCGCTTTCATCTACTATCCACCGTGATAAAAGTCACAAATATGGGAATCTAATGCAGGATGATGAGGATGTAGTTAAAATTTAATTTTTGAAAATATATACAAAATTAGTGTGATGTGTTCTATAATAAAAAGTGTGGTAGATTTTATGACAATTTTGTTGCGGATTTTCTTAGAAAAGGGATGTGTTAGATGTACTTAAAAGGCGAGTATTCAGGTGAAGATCGTGGTCAATTGGAGAACTTCAACTTAAGTCACAGCGACTCCAATCCCAGACTATCTGATAATATCATTTCGGCTCTAGGTGGGTTAATTGCTATTAGCCTAATTAGCATCATTGCTGTCGCGCTGGGGTTTCCAATGGTTCTAGGACCCATTGCAGCAAGCTGTTTGCTGGTGTGCGTAGTTCGTGACGGTCCGTTTTCCCAGCCGCGTAATATCCTTGGCGGTCATATTCTTTCAACTGCTGCGGCGTTAGTCATTTGGGATGTATTCGGGAAAAGTCATATTACCATTGGAATTACCTTAGCGGTAGTTGTATTTTTGATGGTTATCTCTAACATGGTACACCCTCCCGCTGCAGCGAGCGCTGTTGTAGTGATCAATACGGAAGCAGGTTGGGGATTTTTACCTTGTATTGCCGTAACAGCGGTACTCATCATCATGTTTTTTTTCTTGTACTTCAATGTATTTAAGAGCAAAAGGTACCCCAAGAGGTGGTTGTAACATTACTTGTGCACCTTTTCCAGTATTGCCAACGTTTTAACAAACATTAGGGTAGGGACGAGGCGCTAATGGAGGGTTGCCTGAATGGAACTTGAACGCGTAGATTTTTGTCATTACTGTAAAAAGGAAATCTTCTGTCATGCGGGGTTCCTAAACGGAGTTAAGCTAGATGGGGAAACCATTTTATGTTTTTCATGCTATGAGAATTCAACATCAAGAAAAGCCCCTTAGTCCATATAAAGGTCTAAAGGGGCTTTTCATATTTATTGCTTACTTAATTTTTATGGTATTTGTCGAGTAGGGCTGCCAGTTTATCTACTGACCAATAAAATAGATTCAACACCCAAACGATGAAAGTGATGAAAAGAATGGCACATGCAATGAACAAGAGGTTTAAGATCATAGGAGAAATCATGGCTGATCATCTCCTCCCCTAGGCGATCTAAAAACGTACTCATGCCTTTCTATAGGGAACCTGAGTTTGACTGTAGTAATGGTTGAGCACTTTATCCAATCTTTGACTGAGTCTGATTGCTTCGGAATCCATAAAGCCTTTGGCCATTACCACAGCGTATAATTGATCACGAATCCTCAATACAGCGTGTCTGAGACTCTGTTGCTTCGTACTCCGTAATGTCCGTGATGATACCAATATATCCAGTTACTTCCTCTTTGTCATTTTTCAACGCAATAATATGCAAGGACTCAAGATAGATATTACCGTCTTTTCGTCGATCTAATACTTCTCCTATCCATTGTCCGGTTCGGATGATAGATTGCCACATGGTTTGATAAAAGGAGTTATCATGATAACCTGATTGCAATATCCTAGGGTTTTTCCCTTTTATTTCTTTAAAATTATATCCTGTTATCTTAGTAAACGCTCGATTAATATAGCGAATCTTCGAATGTCGATCAGTTATGACTACCCCGACATCACTCAATCGAGTTTGTATCAAAGGATAGAGAGGCTTGAGCAAATGCTGTTCCATAAAGTTTGGAGTTACTATGCTGGGTACCTCAAGGTCATCAAGAGTTAGAACCGACATGTCGTTCACTTCCCTTTATTAATTTAATTTTGAAGTTGACATCTTCTGCTTAGATTAAAAGTTCCTCTGAGACTTCTTTAATTGGTAGCGGAAGAGGGGGTCTGCTGCTTTTCCATCGAGCGATTCTCTTCTTGCGTCCTGGCATCCCAACTTCGCCATGATTGTCTAAAGCTAAGTGATGTACCCAATGTAAAGAATGTTCTTCAGGTTCCGATAGTTCGCAGCAAACTCTATAGATTTCGTCAAAGTTCGCGAAAGACATGATCCTCATTCCTCCTTTTGATAATTATAACGTCGTTGCCTTATCCTTGTACTAATCATAACACATTCATTTAAAATAGTCAAAATATTCAGAATTAATAAGATTGCGAGCTTGTTTATGTTGAATACGAAAAAAGGCAGCAGAAATTAATCCCCCTGCCAAAAAGCTCGGCGACAGCCTGTAGACAGGTTGGTGCGCCGAGCTTTTTTAGATCTAACCGCTTATTTACGTTCTGTTAATCCTGTTTTAGCCATCGCTACATCGCGTGCTTCTGTTCCATTATCAGCAATCACTCGTTTCCCATAAAGGAAGGTCTTAGACAAATAATTATTCTTCTTGGCATCCATGGTTTGAATAATCACACCGCCTTTTGGGAAGCTGTGAAGGACATCAATTGAGCCGTCAGCACGAACTTCCTTAACAATACCAACATGCCCATTTCGGCGATAATCGCCTGCTTTGTATTTTTCGTAGTTATTTTCAGTGGTAAAAAAGACAAGATCTCCTTTTCGAAGCTGTTCTCGCTTAAGCTGCCTACTTCCGTCGTTTAAAAATTGAGCTCTGGATGTCCGTTTTAGCTCAAAGCCGGCTGCTTTTGCAAAAACGTATTGAGTGAAAGAGCTGCAATCGAATCTCATCGAGCCATCCTTTTTATAGTCAGCTCCGAGCTTGTATGGTACACCCAAATGTTTCATCCCTTCAGTAATAACCCGATCCGCTGTTACGTTCCAGGCAGGTGATGACGTATTTTTACCCTGAATTCTCTTGGCGCCAAGAAAATATTTTTTTGCTACCTCACTGGTGCGAAGATTCATCTTCTTTATCCGCTCATAAGGTTGATAGGCAATAACAAATTCTCCATTGCCTATATAGATACCTGTTGCAATCAGATGCGACTTGCTTGTCCCAAAAAATAAAACATCACCTTGCTTCAATTGTTCTGGTTTTAGGATGAGCTCTCCTTGCTTGCTTAATTCTCTCAAGCTATCTGGTAATCGGACTCCTTCCTTGGCATAGACAAAGGAAACAAAATCTGCGGATTGAAAATCAGTTATCTTATAGTTGATATAGTCCTGAGCCCGATCAGCCACCTCTTGACCTAAGGAAGCGGCAGAGGAAGTAGGGGCAAAGCCTGTTAGTAAGCCACCGAGAAGCAACGAGCCGCTTAAGGCAATATGTAATAATTTTAGCTTTTTCATGCTGAAATTCCTCTCATTTGATGTTTTAGACAGATTTACGTAGTTTGGTAATCTCATATAACGATAACATCATATGGAAGCGGGAGAGTAGCTTAAAATACTGGGTAAAAATAAAAATAATAGTCTTACAGATGATATTTGGTTCCATTGGTAATACAAGGAAAAGAAACCAAAGGCGAAGTAGGTAGAGTTTTGTATAAACTTATATTTTTTTCTATAATTGGATTATATTGACAACTATTGTGTCGGGAGTTATCATGGGATACAGAAGTAACAAAGGTTACAATTGATAGGATTAATTACCAATAACGAGGAGGAAAGCCATGAGAAGAATAGCTTTAATTATGATGTTAATTTTTTCACTGTTATTCGGTTCAGTTACCTACGCTTCAAGTACATATACGGTTCAAGATGAAGACAGCCTGTTGAAAATTGCAAATAAGTTCAATTTTACGGTCGAAGGGCTTAAACTTTATAATGGTTTATCTTCCGATGCCATTTATCCAGGACAGGAACTATTAATTCCGGAGAGATATAAAGTTCTGCAAGACGATTCCTTATTTAAGATAGCAATAAAATTGGGAATGACATTGGAAACGCTAAAGTCATTAAATCCGCAGCTTCCAAATTGGGATTATATTGAGACTGGCCAATATATCACGATTCGCTCCACTAGCATGCAGCAAGAACCTGAGACCCCCACTTATGTTACCGTAGCGGCTGGGGATAAGGTCGAAGTCTTGACAAGAACCGCCGCCTATAACAAATCCGAAAAGTTAATTGGATACGTTAACGCCGGTGAAGTTCTTGAAGTGATTACCTCGGAGCGTCCGGATAGAATCGACTATATCCATGTAAAAAATGACAGCGGGCAAATGGGTTATATTTCTGCTTCTGTTAAAATTGTCAAACAAGTGTTAATCGGGTTACCGGAAGAACTGGAGCCTGAATCTGGTCCCATAATCGTTGAACCTGAGCCAGCACCGGAGCCTACACCAGTCGTAGTTCAACCTGCGCCTATCAGCTATATTAAGGTAGCAGCTGGGGATAAGGTCGAAACCTTGACAAGAACCGCCGCCTATAACAAATCCGAAAAGCTAATTGGATACGTCAACGCCGGTGAAGTTCTTGAAGTAATAACCTCGGAACGTCCGGATAGAACCGACTATATCCATGTAAAAAATGACAGCGGGCAAATGGGTTATATTTCTGCTTCTGTTAAAATTGTCAAACAAGTGTTAATCGGGTTACCGGAAGAACTGGAGCCTGAATCTGGTCCCATAATCGTTGAACCTGAGCCAGCACCGGAGCCTACACCAGTCGTAGTTCAACCTGCGCCTATCAGCTATATTAAGGTAGCAGCTGGGGATAAGGTCGAAACCTTGACAAGAACCGCCGCCTATAACAAATCCGAAAAGCTAATTGGATACGTCAACGCCGGTGAAGTTCTTGAAGTAATAACCTCGGAACGTCCGGATAGAACCGACTATATCCATGTAAAAAATGACAGCGGGCAAATGGGTTATATTTCTGCTTCGGATAAAGTCGTTAAGTTTCTGCCACCAGTAAAACCAGAATGGGAAGTAAAAGCTGACAAAGTACTGGACTTAGCTGATAACTATTTAGGCACACCCTATAAGTATGGCGCTAGAGGAATCTTCACCTCTGAATTCACCACAGACTATTTTGATTGCAGCTCTTTTACTCAAGCGGCGTTATGGGTGGGAGCCGGTATCAAGGTAGGAAGAGGGGCAAGACAGCAATGGAATTCTGGCGGCACAGAAGTGAAATGGGGAGAATGGAGAAAAGGCGACTTAATCTTTAACGCAACGGCCACTACGTATAAGAATTATGATAGAGATGATATTAACTTCATCGGTCATGTCGGATTCTTCTACGGATATGGCG
The DNA here is from genome assembly GCF_004522215.1 of Ammoniphilus sp. YIM 78166. Classification (GTDB taxonomy): domain Bacteria; phylum Bacillota; class Bacilli; order Aneurinibacillales; family RAOX-1; genus YIM-78166. The sequence goes on from NZ_SDLR01000001.1 coordinate 1,171,370, forward strand.
AAATCAAAAGCGCTTACAGTGTGGATATGAATAGCCAGATAAAGCGACCCATTATGCTTCATACCTGGGGAGATAAAGGGGTGCGTTTTGAATATATCGACAAAACCTGGATTGAAAGAGGATATTTTGGGGCGAAGAGATTTATCCAATAAAAGAAAAGCTGCTCTTTTTGGAGAGCAGCTTTTTGCTTTAGTGCTCCGGCATGAGTACAGACCGTACAAGCATATAAATAGCTAAGGGGTAATTTAATGAAGGAGGCATACCTATGATCGAAAAAATGTATATCGATGGAGAATGGGTCTTAGCGGAAAGTGGTGAAACACGCGAGATATTGAATCCGGCTACAGAGAAAGTCATTGCCACGGTCACGGAAGGAGCGGAACCGGATGCATTTAAAGCGATCACGGCGGCCCGAAGGGCTTTTGACCATGACGGCTGGTCAGAGGTCGCGGCATTGGAGCGAGCGAGACTACTTTATGCAGTAGCGAATAAGCTTGAAGAAAGAGCCGAAGAGTTTGCTGAATTAGACATGCTCGATAACGGAAAGCCGCTTCGAGAAGCCCAATTCGATGTGAGTGATGCCGTAGGTTGTTTTCGATATTATGCGGGAATCGTTTCGAAGCCGCAAGGGCAAACCTACAATGTACCGGATGCCATGCAAGCGATGGTCGTGAGAGAGCCGATCGGGGTTTGTGGACAAATTACTCCTTGGAACTATCCACTACTCATGGCCGTATGGAAGCTCGCGCCCGCCCTTGCTGCTGGAAACACCGTGGTGTTCAAGCCTTCTGAGATCACTCCGCTGTCTGCGATTAAGCTGTTTGCAATCTTTGAGGAAGTGGGATTTCCCAAAGGGGTTTGCAATCTTGTTCTAGGTGCAGGGCCAACCGTCGGGCAAACGATCGCTGCCAGTCATGAAGTGGATAAAATAGCCTTTACAGGAGGTACGGTCACGGGTCGAAAAATCATGGAAGCAGCCACTGGAAACTTAAAGAAGATATCTCTTGAGCTCGGCGGAAAATCGCCTAATATCGTGTTTGACGATGTAGATTTAGAAACTGCAGTAGATTGGGCGCTTTTTGCCATATTCGCGAATCAAGGACAAGTCTGTTCTGCAGGATCACGGTTACTTCTGCAAGAGAGCATTCATGATAGGTTTGTAGAGCTCTTAGTAGATCGTGCCCAGAAGATTGAAGTAGGTCCGGGAAATGAACCGAACAGTGAAATGGGTCCGCTGATTTCCGAAGCACATATGAACAAGGTTTTGAAGTATATTCAGATCGGCCTTGCAGAAGGAGCTACCCTCGCTTGCGGTGGCAAGCGGATTAACCGAAAAGGTTATTTTGTCGAGCCTACCATTTTCACCAATACCCATCCAGAAATGCAAATTGTTCAGGAAGAAATCTTTGGACCCGTTCTGGTAGTACAGAAATTCAAAGATGAAGGAGAAGCAGTTCGCTTGGCGAATAATACAATTTACGGCTTAGCAGGCGCTGTTTTTACCAAGGATGGAGCGAGAGCGCAGAGAATAATTCGCAAGCTAAGAGCCGGCATCACGTGGATAAACGCCTATCATCCTACCTACAACGAAGCGCCTTGGGGCGGCTATAAGCAGAGCGGAATCGGCCGAGAGCTGGGTACCTTTGGCTACGAAGCTTATACCGAAGTGAAGCAGATTAATATTAATCTACTGGATGAGCCAGTGGGTTGGTTTAAAAGGGAGTAGTAAATATGGAGATATACCACGGAACCAATAAACCTCCCGAAATCGGGAGGTTTACATTTTCGTAAAGGAGGGAAGTCCTTTGTCCGACAACCTAACTACCGTATTGGTAAAAAAATATCAAGCCGAACGAAAACATCATAAATATGTAACCGAACTCACACAACAGCTGTTTGACTTATTACAGCCTTTACATAAGCTAGATCAAAATGATTTGGAGCTTGTTGCTCTAGCAGCGAACCTGCACGACCTGGGCCATTTCATCGGCAAAAAAGAGCATCATGAACACAGTCGTTACATCATTATGAACGATCCCTTGTTGAATGATATGGAGGAGAGGGCACGCCAAACGTTGGGGTTGATTGTTTTAAACCATAGAAAACCAACACCACTGGAGGTGGATCCTGAGGATAGTAGAATAAAATCACTTATAGCTATCCTTCGCATCGCGGATGTCTTGGACTACGAGCATAAGCAGAAAGTGAGAATTAACCATGTTTATTATAATACTGAACAGCAAACCCTGCTGTTAGACATCAAATGGAAGAGTATTATGAAATACCAGAAAAAAGTGGAAGAAAAGCTTCAGTGGGCCGCTGATGTATGGCAAGTCGCCGTAATAGTGAAAACGAAAAAAGAGCAATTAATTGTATCACCATTCTACAAGTGAGCGCATTGAGCACCTGAACTGCCACCGCCAATAATAAGCACATCACAGCTAATATCCTTGTCAAGAACAGGGAATGCAGGAAATTCATCCATGGTAGTTTCCCAATAATAATTTCCGCTTTGTAAGTTCATCATGCAACACTTCCATTTCACTTTTTCTATTTTCCCACAGGATAGGAATCCGATACCAATGGGATGAGATCATATATAATAAAAAAATCTCCACTCGGTGTGGAGATTTTTTTATTATTCTTCCTCAGGAATAATGCGATCATCTTCAATATATTCGTAATACTCATCAGAAGTAAGCTCTTCAGTACTGCGAATCTCTTCCTGTGGAGGCTCACCGTTTTCTTGTTTATATACGACGTAAGTTTCTTTTGGATCTTTCATATTGCCAACTCATCTCCTTATCTATAACTAAAAATAGAATACCCAAAAGAAATCAAAAGGAACCGCATTGAGCCTGTGATAAATCTTTTGTAGAATAATATATAAGAATGGGGGATGATGATGGATACCGTGATCTATATTGCACTCGCAGGGGCCGCTATTGGGATTATTGCCTCTGGGATCGGCTTCAGAATGATGATGAAAAACACAATAAACCAGATGAAAAAGGATAAGTAAACCCGCCCATAAACAAACCACCCATCACTGGGTGGTTTGTTTTTCGTGGACCTCCACGATAATGCTGCCATAGTGTATGTCACGGACATAAGCCTCTAGTTTCCATAGGCCTGGTAACGGCAACGACATGTGTGAAGGGGTATGTGCATCGGCTCCGTTAATGGGCCCTCCTAAACTAGGTACATATAAGACGTTCACTTGCTCTCCCGTTTGTATATGTTTTCCTTTTACAAAAAAATCTCCATAAAGTTCCTCTGGATTGCCCCAAAGATGCCACATGTACTTTTGTATTTTATTTGGGTAAAATCGCATCACTTCTGTTTCATCATAGATGAACCCGAGTTTACCTTTTTCACCAATCATCGTATATCCATTAGACTCAAAGAGGGAGCTGGGCTTTTCCGGTGCTCCTAGGCTAGGAAGGTCGTGTTCCATGAGATCATCTGAAAAAGAGCAACCTACAAGTAACGTGATACTAATGACAAATAGAATGATAGGCCTCATCTTACCCTCCTTGATTTTTATGTATCATAATATTAGACGAACCAAAGGGAAGAATAGTTACATTCATGAGAAAAAAACCTGGTCCTAAACGTAAGCGTTTAAGGATCAGGTTTTTTCTTTATTCACCAGTAATATCTTTTCTCTTTAAATTGTCAGGAAGAATAATCCCTGACTCTTCTACAATCCCATCAAGATCAATCGCCGGAGAAGAAAAGAGCTGCTGCGTAATCGTATCAAAATCCAAGGTTTCGATATTTAATCCGAAGCTTTCCGCTTGAAGCAATAGATCTTTCATTGATTCTTGCATAGTAAGCTGTTGTGTGACCGCAAAGGCACACCATTCTGCAACCGAAATCCCCATTTGAGCGGCAATTTCCGTCAATTTTGTTAAGAGTAATGAATCGAGCTCAATGGTCACTGATCTTTTTTCCATGTCGATTTACCTCCTAGGCTAGTTATTGGATATCCTATTCGAAAAGGGAGAAGGTGGTAACAGATCGACCCATTTTTTTTACGAAGCTCTTGAAATTTTAAACCCATTAGGTTAATTTTAAACTATAGAGTATAAAAATGTGTATGAAGGTGGTCATTATGGCTAGAGGGACGAAGGAACTCATTTACCGTGGAGCACTTGAAGCTTTTGCAGAACTAGGGTTTACGGGTACAAGTATGGACTTGATCGCTGAAAAGTCCGGCGTCGTGAAGCGCACGCTGTACTACAATTTTCAGACCAAGGAAGAGCTGTTTGCTTATGTAATGAAACGGGGGATCGATGAGTTAACCACGTTATTGGATCATACGTTGAAAGAAGAAGTTGCCTTCCACAAAAAGTGGGAGAACGTAGTACAGGCTCACCTTCATTACTATCAAGAGAATACCTATCTATTTCACCTTCTCATTCAACAAATGTGGAAGAGAACCTCAACAGATGGACTTTCAATTCAGCAGTTGTTTAGAGGCTATTTTGAACGATTAGATTTAGAGCTTTCTAGAGACAAAGAGAGAGGAGACCTCGAAAAAGATTTAGATGTATTCACTCTTTCCGCAAGTTTATTTGGTCTCATCACGATCCCTGCGGCCCGTTCTCTTCTTAACGGACAAGCGGTCAATCTTGAAGCCAAGCAAACAACAATTCGCACTTTAATTCTTCAAATTTTGGGAGGGAAATAAACGTGGTAAAGCAAAGATGGGCAATCAGTATAGGGGGAGTAGGGGTGATAGGATTACTCTTTCTATTTTTCTTCTCCCCATTAACAAGCGCAAAGAAAGATCAGGAGACCTTTCTTTCTTACAGCGGCATTGTGCAGCAAACAGAATTTGATTTGGGTTTTAAACTTGCCGGGCGGTTACAGTCTATCGAATTACAGGAGGGTCAGCACATCAAAAAAGGGCAGTTGGTGGCACAACTAGAGGCGAACGAATGGGAAGCGAAAGTGAATCAGGCTAGAGCGGCAGTCGAAATAGCAGAAGCGAATTTACAAAAAGCCATGCGCAGCGTGGGGCTAACCGAACAAACGGGTGCAGCCAAGATTGAACAAGCCCAAGCGGCAGTGCACATGGCTCAAGCCAAGCTAGATGCTCTCAAGCATGGCGTACGTAAAGAAGAAATAGCTCAGTTCGAAGCAAAGGTAAAGGCAGCAAAAGAAGCATCCGATCAAGCGGAAGACTTACTGCAACGGACGACCGTTCTCTATGAGCAAGGAGCAGTAGCCCAATCGAAAGTGGATGAAGCAAAGCTACAGGCTGAACAGACAAAGGCTCAAGCCGTACAAACTCAACTTCAATTGGAGATTGCCTTATCTGGTGCTCGCCCAGAGGAGATCGAAGCAGCTAAACAGCAGGTAGAGCAGGCAAGGGGAGGACTAAAGGAAGCCTTGACTAGTACGGCCAAGGTCGATCTTACTCATTCTGATGTACGTTTGGCAAAAGGACAACTGCAGCAAGCCATGGCCCAATTGCAAGAAGCAGAAACCTATTTTTCTTATACCAAGCTCCTCGCTCCTGCAGACGGAGTAGTAACTAAGAAACTGGGGAAGACAGGAGATATGGTAAGTTCTGGGATGACTACGCTTAGTATGGCTGATCCCTTTGATAAATGGGTTACTTACTATGTATTTGAACAGGATCTGGACTTACTAAAAATCGGACAAAAAGTCAGCGTTGTTATCCCAGCAATCGGGCAGGAAATTCTAGGAGAAGTGAAATTCATCAACCCAGCCCCTCAATTTGCCGCAAGAAAAGCTACTAACTACTTGAGCGAAAGAGACGTCCGTTCCTTTGAAGTAAAAATCCAGTTGGTAGAGAAGGTAGAACAAGTTTACGCTGGAATGACAGCGGAGTGGTCAGGAGTGCCTAAGGAATGAAACTATCGGAAATGATATTGGACGAATGGCGAGAAATTATGAAAGACAAACGGCTGCTTATTGTTCTGTTTCTTATTCCGATCTCCTATATGTTTGTCTTTGGGTCGATGTATCATCATGGGCAAGTACAAAACCTGCCTACTATTTATATAGACGAGAGCGACTCTCAATTAAGTAAGCAAATCATTCAGGCTTTTGAGACCTCTTTTTCCTTTCAAGTGATGGGTGCTGTCAGCACTGAAAAAGAGCTGATCCATCTGATTGAAACTGGTCAAGCTGCTGTAGGATTAGTTTTTCCGGAAGATCTATCAGCCAATATTAAACAAGGTAAGCAAAGCGAGCTGTTAACCTTCATTGATGGAAGCAACATGATGGTTTCTAACATTGCCCTTCGAAACGCTAATGAAATCATCCAAACCTTTTCCGGTGGCATTTCATTAAGGCGCTTGGAAGCGAAAGGAATCGATGATACACAAGCTGTCAGTATCCATCAGAGCTATAGAATTCTCTATAACCCAGGTTTCAGCTATGGTATTTTTCTTTTAGTAGGACTCTTCGGTGCTGTTATCCAACAGGTGTTGTTTTTAGGAATCTCTCTTTCGATAACAAGAGAAAAGGAACGTGCCCGTTGGTCGAGTTATGTAAAGGAGTATCCCTGGAAAGTCCTGTATGCTAAAGCTGTTCCGTACTTTCTTATAGGAGTCTTTAACATTCTCATGACTTATGGATTGTTACTGCGTTTATTCCATATTCCCTTGCTTGGGTCCATTATAGATTTTCTTGCTTTATCGGTTGCATTCATCCTAAGTCTTTTAGGCATCGGATTTTTAGCCTCCCTTACTGCGAAAACTCAGTTACAAGCGACTCAGGTTACCATGCTTATCGCCTTGCCTTCGTTCCTTCTATCGGGATTCACCTGGCCGTTTAGTGCCATGCCTTCCTGGGTCGCCGCTATTGGGCAAGCCTTGCCGCTCACTTATTTCCTACATGGAATGAGAGAAGTCGCTGTAAAGGGAAATGCATGGGATCAGATTTCAAATGACATTTTCATCCTTGCTATGATGGCGTTCACCACCTTCATTTTAGCTATTCTTATTTTATTGGTTCAGAGAAAGCAGCTGATATACGGAAAGGAGGAGAGCAATACAAATGGAATCCTACCACCGACAGATTGCCCTAATTACCGGAACCTCTAGCGGATTTGGAATGTTAACGACTGTTGCATTAGCTAAAAAGGGGTTTCAGGTCTTTGCTGCCATGCGCAACTTGGACCGAAGCGGACCACTAGTGCAACTGATAAGGGAAGAGGGAGTGTCTGAGCTTATCGAGATAATCAAAATGGATGTCACAGACCCTCTTGAAATAAAACAGGTGGTGAACCAGATCGCTGACCGATTTAAGCGCATAGATGTGCTCATCAATAACGCTGGTTATGCCGCACCCGGTTTCGTGGAAGAAGTGTCTCTCGAGGAATGGAGAGAGCAGTTTGAGACAAATTTTTTTGGAGTCGTCTCGTTGACACAAACCGTCTTGCCCTTTATGCGCACCCAACGCAAAGGAACGATCATTAATATGAGCAGCATCAGCGGTCGGTTGGGCTTTCCGGCATTAGGCCCTTATGTATCATCAAAATTTGCACTAGAAGGATTTAGTGAATCCCTCCGGTTGGAAATGGCTCCTTTTGGCGTACATGTAGTACTTATAGAACCGGGCTCCTACCAAACGGAGATATGGCGGAAAGGGCTGGAGGCAACAGCGTCAACTTCTATGCCAGACTATCAGCCATGGAAGGAACGGATACGACTAGAAGTAGAGCAAACCTCCGCTTCAGCTGGCAATCCACATGATGTAATTCGTCTGATCGAGCACATCTTGCAAGCGAAACATCCCAAACTACGTTATCCTATTGGAAAAGGAGTAAAAGCAGGAATGGCTTTCAAATCACTTCTACCATGGAGCTGGTTTGAACGTATCATAGTTAATCACTGGAGAAAAGAAAAAAATCCGAGATAACCCATCTTCGAAAAGCGCATATACTGACATAGTAATGAATGATCTGTAAGGAGATGACAGAATATGCGCAAGCCAAAAATTAATAATGTCTATAATCTAAGGGTTAATTCTTTAGACCAGAACTCTTCCGTTGACTTAGGAAATGTTTTTCATATAGGGCATGTCTCAAATGAAGAGACGAATCACGCCCAATGGCTCGCTTCGGATGGAAAATATTCAAGCCATGTAGATGGAAATAATGTGAACACTATTTATGGCCCCAATAAAGTTGATCAGCCACAAAAACAGGTATAGGAAAAAGAAGGTACCCGAATGACGAGTACCTTCTTTATTTTTTGATAATGAGGCAATCCCCAGAAACAAGCTGCAGTACCTCTGCAAGAAAAGCCTTGGAAATGGCTTCTGTAATGGAAACCAGCTCCTTTTCGTTTTTTGCCAAAATCCCTAGAGGCGTACCTCCCAAGTACCTGTCTTTATCGGTTGTGACATAGGCTAATATGCCTTTAATGTCTTGGCTCATTTTTTATCACCTTCTGCCGGGTTTATACTCATTAATTGCGGCGATTTCTTTACGCTTTCAAGTAAAGGGGTATTTAGAATCGTCTCTTTTAATAGGTCAAAATTTTTCACAATCGGAACGAGAACAATAACAATTTTTCCATCTACGAGATCTTGAAAGGCGTAACGCCTTTTTCCTACCGAGCGCGTGGCTTCAAACAAAATGGCATTACGCTGGCCAAGATGCTCAAGGGTGACACGGTAATGCTCTTCGTTGGCTTGAATAATGGCTGCAAGTCCTTCTTTCAGGAAAAAATTCTTAGCAAGTTCCTCACCGACAAGATTAGATACATGCAAACCATCAACATAGAGATCCGAACCACGAATTTCAATCTCCCCTTGTGTAACCGTGGCAAAATCCTTCACCTTTAGCCCTTTGGTAAAGTTACGCAGGAAAATAAATAATGCCGCTCCAGCCAAGATCCCAAGGGCGACCTCAACCCATTTGGGCTGATCAAGCAACTGCATCGTCAATCCCGTGACAAAAGCCGTGAGTAAAGCGTGGTAATTTCTTGCCTCAAAGGTCTTGGCTATCCCATCAATATAAGAATCCCCACGACTCGTATATTCAGTGCGCTCCAACTCAGCCAAGCTTTCTCTTTCAATTTTTCGAACCTCGCGAAATTGCTGGATCGCCAAGCTTAAAAAGGTCACGGCCACGAAATTCTTGGTCATAAGAGTCGGAACAATAAAGGCCCCTAGCGCTGCCGCCAAAGCTCCTGTTACAAAATGAATGAGGTAGCCATTCGGATGGCTTGGATATTGTCGGTAATCCTGCTTGAGCGTAAGGGCTCGCACGACGGTTCCTACGATAGTAGCCGTAATGATCAGCAAAAGATGATCCGGACTGATCATTTCATTGTTATTCATACAAAAAGCCTCCTATAGTGGCAGTACGTATCCACAACCCCACCGCAAAACCTCTTAGAACATGTATATTCCTCCCCATTATCACCAGCAGTGGGGAGAGGTAAACCTTACTAAAGGTTTTAAACGACAGATTTGGGGCAATACTTTCATTGGAATACTCAAGATTCGTGAAGGATAGAGAAAGGGAGAACAGAGTATGGCGATCGGAAAAAGCACCATTCGTAAAGAAGCTCGAGAAAAAGTAACTGGAGCGGCAAAATACTTGGATGATTATCGTTCACCTGAGTTGCTTCATGCCAATCTAGTAACTAGCACCTATGCTCACGCGAGAATACAATCAATTGATACGGCGGAAGCGCGAAAGATTTCTGGTGTACGAGCGATTTTAGTGGGTCAAGCATTCCCTTTAACAGGTGAAGAGATAAGGGATCGGCCACCGATTGCTTTCGGCAAGGTGCGTTACTATGGAGAAGTAGTCGCCGTTGTCGTTGCTGACACGCCTGTAGAGGCAAAACTTGCGGCAGATCTTGTTAAAGTGAGTTATGAACCATTGCCCGTTGTAAATTCTCCTAGAGAAGCCCTGGAACCCAATGCTCCATTAATCCATGAGAATCTAAGCAGTTACCAAATGATTCAGCACGTCTATCCTGAGCCAAATACGAATATCGCGGACCGTACGAAGATCCGAAAAGGTAATATGGAGAAAGGCTGGGCGGAAAGTCAGGTAAGCGTGGAAGCTACCTTTTCCTTTTCACCATCGGATCACGCTGCCATGGAAACCCGCTGTGTGACTGCAGAAATACGTCCTGATGGGGAAATTCAAATTGCTTCCGCTTCTCAGGCTCCTTTTATGATAAAAAAATTATTGGCTAACTATTTTAATTTAGACACAGGTAAGATTGTGGTTCAAACGCCATTAGTAGGAGGCGGTTATGGAGGCAAGGTAGCGGTCCATCTTGAGCTGATTGCTTATATGGCATCAAAAGCGGTAGGAGGCAGACCTGTCAAACTGGTTAACTCCAGGGAGGAGGACCTTGTAACCTCGCCAGTTCATATCGGGTTGGACGCCACTGTCAAGCTCGGCTGCACGACAGATGGACTATTAAAAGCCGCTGAGCTTGAATATAGGTTTGACAGCGGGGCCTACTCGGATAAAGGCGCTACAATCAGCCGAGCCGCGGCAGTATGCTGTACCGGTCCGTACGACATTGAGAACGTATGGTGCGACTCTCTTTGTGTGTATACCAACCATCCCTATGCAACGGCCTATAGGGGCTTCAGTCACACGGAGGTTTTATTTGCTTTTGAGCGAACAATGGATATGCTAGCTGAAAAGCTCGGAATGGATCCCTTGCTGCTCCGCAAGAAAAACGCCATTACTCCCGGGAAGCTCACACCCACTCAATTCCGCTTGAACGAAAGCACGGTCGGTAATCTGCCTGAATGCATTCAGAGGCTCAAGCTGCTGATGAATTGGGATGAAGGTCGTTATGTGGCAGTGAGTGACCGTTTAGTGAGGGCTAAGGGAATAAGCTGTATCTGGAAAACCTCAACGATCGATACCCATGCAAGTTCCGGGGCGACCATTATCTTTAATCCTGATGGGACCATGAACTTAATCTCAGGGCTCGTGGAAATCGGAACCGGAACAAAGACCGTATTGGCTCAGATCCTTGCTGAACGGATGAAAACCGATGTCAACAAGATTCACGTTCGTATGGGGGTAGATACTCAAAGTAGCCCCGAACATTGGAAGACCGTAGCTAGCAGGGGAACGTTTATGGCAGGAAAGGCAGTCCTCAAAGCCGCTGACGAAGTGATTCGTCAACTAAAGGATATTGCTTCTCGTGTTCTTCTTTGTTCCACTGATGATCTAGAAGTTGCAGATGGAAAAGTGTATCTGCGTGATGAGCCCTCCACCTTTCTACTCTGGAAGGATATAGCTTATGGGTATCAGTTCATGAATGGATATTCGATAGGCGGACAAGTCATTGGGACAGGAACCTACCAGCTGCGGCATCTCACCCATTTAGATCACGAAACGGGGGCTGGCCGGCCAGGACCGGAATATACGGTAGGAGCCCAAGGCGTCGAGGTCGAATTTGACATCCGTGATTTTACTTATAAAGTGCTGAAGGCCTATTCAGTGATTGACATCGGAAAAGTATTGAACTACAAAGGAGCTCTTGGCCAGGTGATGGGAGCCATGAATATGGGGCTTGGCTTTGCGTCTAAGGAATCCTTTGTTTTTGACAGACAAGGAATTGTCCTTAACCCTCAACTTCGTACCTACCACCCCCCGCACTATGGAGAGCATCCCGAATATGTGGTCGATTTCGTAGAAACACCTCACGTGGACTCCGCTTACGGTGCTCGAGGGGTAGGAGAACATGGATTGATCGGTATGCCAGCCGCTCTGGCCAATGCCCTTTCGACAGCTTCAGGAATCCAACTGACGAATTTGCCCCTTCTACCTGAATTGATTTGGAAAATGCGAACAGAAGGAGGAACGCCATGATTTCCTTCGACTTTGAGTATTATCGACCCGGAACCGTTGAAGAAGCAGTTGCGCTTCATCGTTCCTTGCGTGAAAAGGGAAAGCGCCCCCGCTATTACTCAGGAGGAACGGAAATTACGACCCTTGGACGACTTAATCAAGTTCAAACAGGTGCGGTTATCGATCTGAAAGGCATAACCGATTGTCATACCCTTCAACTAGAAAAGCAACATGTCGTAATGGGGACCTGCGTGTCTTTAAATAAACTTAAGCAAAGCCAATTGTTTCCCTTGCTTAGTCAAGCTATCAGCGAAGTGGCCGATCATACGGCACGAACCAATATTACGCTGGGCGGTAACCTATGCAGTCAGATCATTTACAGAGAATCCGTTTTACCTCTTCTTTTATCCGACAGTCAGGTTCGAATTGCGGGCGAAGGAGGTATTAAAGAAATTTCAATCCACGCAGCTTTTCAGAAGGAAATGCAACTGTCAGAAGGAGAATTTATACTCCAGGTCCTGACCGAGCAAACTTATTTAACCCACCCCTTTTATCATAGAAAAAGGAGAAAGCAAGGTTCGGTTGGATATCCAGTAGTTACGGTTTCTGCGATGAAAGTGGGAGAACAGGTACGCCTAGCGTTTAGTGGACTGTGTGCATTTCCTTTTCGAAATGAACAGATGGAGCAAGCTTTCAACCAGAGGAAGTTGCCATTAGAAGAACGAATCACCCAAGTAATCGGTTTGCTCCCATCAGAGGTATTAGAGGATTCCGAGGGCTCAGCGGGGTTTCGGCGCTTTGTCCTTCATCAAGCACTTTTGGATGTTGGGGCAGTGCTGGAAGGAGGGGACCATGTCTAAATCTGAGATTACGATCGAAGTCAATGGCGAGTTCAGAAAGGCTTATATCCGTCACGCAGACAACCTGTTACATGTATTACGGGAGCATTTGGGCTTAACTGGAGCTAAGCCGGGTTGTTTGAACGGGGATTGTGGGGCCTGCACCGTGGAGGTGGACGGTGAACCGGTAAAATCCTGTCTTGTATTAGCGATGGAAATGCCTGGGAAAAGGATAACAACTGTAGAAGGACTAAAGGATGCGCCAATCCAAAAAGCTTTTATTGAACATTTTGCATTTCAATGCGGGTATTGTACTCCAGGCTTTATTGTTAACTGCAACACACTGATTCAAAAGCATCCGGATGCGGACGATGCCACGATCAGAGAATGGCTGGAATCTAATATTTGTCGCTGTACTGGGTATAAAGAAATCGAGACAGCTATAAAATCGGTATTAGCTCAACAGTAATTCTTAAGAAGGTTATGGAAAAAAATCAGCAGGCCATGCGACAGCATGGCCTTATTTTTGCGTATCAACCCGGAACAGATCCCTTTTGCATTTCTCTGCCCCAATGACGGTGCTGACTGACCGCTTGAATGAAGGAATTAGAGAAGTCTGTTATATTACTTATGTTTCGTACCGTCAGCACGCCTAGTTCATTGACTAATTGTGCTTGGCTTTCCGGCATGGCAGTCGTTACCCCCATGATTTGCGACGCGTTCAGCAGATCTACTCCTTCGTTAGTAGCACCGATCGTCTTGCAATGCTTGAAGGCTTCGTTAATAAAGTGTATTGCGTCCCCATGGGTCCGAAGTGTATTAATGCTTTGCAGTCCCCCTGCTACGTATACCGCATCATACATAATGGAGCCTGTGGTGACGTAGTTTTTGTCAACCTCAAGCTGAAGTCCATCGGCACTTGTAATCATCCCAAGGTTTTTGCTGATAATCTCAGCTTTGACCCCCTCCGTACGAAGGGCTTGTATCATTTGGGTAACTTCCTGATAATTAAATCCATCTTCCGCCAGAATGGCAACCTTTCTTGTTTTGGCGGATTGCACGGAATTCATCACACTCACGGCAGGAGAGCTTGCCGTTACGCCAGTTCCTCCAGGTGTGGTTGGGGGAGTAGCACCCACCCCCTGTGCAATCTGGTTCGCTAGCTCCCCATCCACATTATTGAACATATCCACTACGCGCTGACGGATGGATTTGTCTTGGACACTTCCCACTTCAAAGTAAAAGGCGTCTATGATATGCTGCTTTTCGGTTGGGGTCATGCTGTTCCAGAATAGAGTTGCCTGCGAATAGTGATCTTGGAAGCTTTGGCTTCTCTCACGAACCTTTTTCCCCTCAACTTTTTCCGCATAATGAACATAGCCATTGGCAGAAGGCTGGGGGCTATTGGATTGGAGATGATTAGGAAAGTAACTTACGCGACCGCGATCAATCGTCATCCGATGGAACCCGTCCCGCTGATTATTGTGCACTGGTGCCAAAGGGCGGTTGATCGGAATCTCTGCAAAGTTTGGTCCGCCTAGGCGCAGCAATTGAGTGTCCAAATAAGAGAACAAACGTCCCTGAAGGAGAGGATCATTGCTAAAGTCAATGCCGGGAACCACATGGCCCGGATGGAAAGCGACCTGCTCTGTTTCGGCAAAGAAGTTTTCCACATTGCGGTTGAGCGTCATTTTCCCAATGCGCTTCACAGGAACCAATTCCTCTGGCCAAATCTTGGTAGGATCCAGGATATCAAAATCGAAGCTGAACTCCTGTTCTTCCTCTAGCATTTGAACGCCTAGCTCGAATTCCGGATAATTCCCCTCGGTAATCACGTTCCATAAATCCCGGCGGTGATAGTCTGGATCTTTTCCCGCCAGTTTTTGCGCTTCATCCCAAACCAGGGAATGAATTCCCAGCAGAGGCTTCCAGTGAAATTTGACAAAGCGGGACTTGCCTTGCTCATTGACAAATCGGAACGTATTCACTCCAAATCCTTCCATCATACGAAAGCTTCGCGGGATTGCACGGTCTGATAGCAACCACATAATCATATGGGCTGTCTCCGTATGGCTTGTCACAAAGTCCCAGAAGGTATCATGCGCAGCGGAAGCTTGTGGAATTTCATTATGTGGCTCAGGTTTAATGGCATGAACCATATCAGGAAATTTGATAGCATCTTGAATGAAAAACACAGGAATGTTATTGGCTACCAAGTCGTAGTTTCCATCTTCTGTGTAAAATTTGGTAGCAAATCCCCGAACATCGCGGGCCGTATCAGCAGAGCCCCGAGATCCAACAACGGTAGAAAAACGAACAAACACCGGAGTTTGAACGGAGGGATCCTGCAAAAACTTAGCTTTTGTATATTCGGCCATCGACTCGTAACACTGAAAATAGCCGTGTACCCCAAATCCTCTAGCATGAACAACACGCTCAGGAATTCGCTCATGATCAAAATGAGTCATTTTTTCCCGGAAGTGAAAATCCTCCATTAAAGTGGGGCCTCTTGAACCGGCTTTTAGCGAATCATCTGTATTAGAGACCTTAACTCCTTGGTTAGTCGTCAGCTCTTCGTTGGCATGACTTTGTGTATAGGGTTCAAGCTGCTGTTGCTTAGATGATGCATTGGGCTTCCCTTGCTGTTCCACTTGGTTCATCCCTTTCTATCCACATTCAGTTAAAGGATATCTTTTCCAAGTAACCAAAAATTATGTAATTTAATAAATAACCTTCTTTCTTTACATGATAAACAAGGGTCTATGTTCACGACCTAAATAAATAGAAGAGGGATGTGCTCTATTATGCAACAGCAACAGCAACAGCAACAGCAACAACAGCAGCAAATTCAACAAGCCATTCAGTCTGCTCAACAAGCTCAACAAACTCTAGCCCAGGCCCAGGCCAGCGCCAATCCGCAGCTTATCCAGCAAGCTCAGCAGCAACTGCAGCAAACTCAGCAACAGCTCCAGCAAGCACAATCTCAGTATGGTGCCCAGACTAGCCCGATGCAGCAACAGATGATTCAACAAGCTCTACAGCAAGCCCAACAGTCAGCACAGCAAGCAGTCCAACAAACGCAACAGGCTGCACAGCAGATGCAACAGGCTCAACAGCAAACACAAAATAATATTCAATAGCATGACAGCATAGGCCGCTCCCATGGGAACGGCCTTTCATTATTCTATGTTTCGTATCCAATTCTATCGGAATTGCTCAACTCTGTTGACCGACGCTAGATGGCGCTCATTAAAGCGGGTTCTTTCTTTGAGAAAAGGGAATTCTATCCACATAAACACTAACGATAGGAGGGAACACGGTTTGATTACTTATCCATTTGCCTTCGATCCGACAAAACCGTTTAGTCAACAAGCCAGTGATTGGATCGCTGATGTATTCTATGACTTTTTACCGGAAGCCGGGTTTGAGGTTCGAGACGAACAGATTTACATGGCCTTTCAGCTGGATCGGGCTTATAGCAAGAACCAAACCATCTTCGCTGAAGGGGGGGTAGGAACAGGGAAGACATTTGTTTATCTGTTATACGCCATACTGTATGCGCGGTATACAAGGAAACCAGCCATTATTGCCTGTGCCGATGAATCCTTGATTGAGCAATTAGTTAAACCTGAGGGTGATATCGCTAAACTTGCACAGCACCTGGACTTAACCATTGATGCTCGATTAGGCAAGTCCCAAGATCAATATATCTGTTTGAATAAATTGGACGAGGCTAGGTCAGAGAAGGATGATACCGGTAGATACCAAGAAATGTATTATGGGCTGCCAGAATTTGTACGTACACCGGAAACTCTTCAATCCTTTACTCCCTATGGAGACCGCAAAGAGTACCCTGACATGACAGATGAGCAATGGAACAGCGTGGGCTGGGATGTGTTTCAAGATTGCCTGGTGTGCCCCCAGCGCCATCGCTGCGGCCTCAATCTTTCCCGCGAACATTATCGGAAATCCACAGATCTTATTATTTGTTCTCATGATTTTTATATGGAGCACCTTTGGACATACGAAGCTAGGCAGCGTAGTGGACAATTGCCATTGTTGCCGCCGCATAGCTCGGTTGTCTTTGACGAAGGCCATTTAGCAGAGACAGCTGCGCAAAATGCTTTAACGTATCAATTAAAGCATACTCCCTTTGAAAACATCGTCACCCGTTTGCTCCAAGGGGAAATTCGCGAGTCCCTAGCCCTAGTGATCGAGGAAGCCATTGAGCAGAGCGAAGCCATGTTTAAATTGCTCGACAAGAATAGTCATACCGTCCCTGGTTCGGATCGTAAAGAAATACTGTGGAATTCCGAATTGCTTCAGGCCATCCAGCGATTCCGTGATCTTCTTACGACAATTGAAGAGGAGCTGGTACTGGAGAGCGGATTATTCACTTTGGATCCGTATCAACTAAAAATAGTCGAAGAGCATTTGGACATGATTCAGCTTGCCTTAGGGTTATTTAGCCAGCCCAAGCAATTAATTTCTTGGGTGACGAAAGATCCAGATGGTATTACACTCGTTATCATGCCTAAGAAGGTCAAAGAAGTATTAAAAGAACGGTTATTTGCCCAAAAGATGCCGATCGTGTTTTCCTCAGCGACTCTTTCCATTAATGGAAATTTTGATCATATGGCCCAAAACCTAGGGATTGAGGATTATTTATCTTTTTCTGTTCCCTCACCTTATAATTATCCTGAGCAGATGAAGGTCAATCTGTTCCCCGACGACTACCTACCAGACAAAATGAAGCTAACAGTGCGATTGCTTCAAGAGTCAGAAGGCGGCTCTTTGATCTTATTCCCTTCCAGAGAGGAACTAGAGCAGTTTGCTCGGGAGATTGATCAATATCCGGAAACAAAGGACCTTCGCTTCCTATATGAAGGAACCGCAGAAATCAGTTATTTGATTTCCCAATTCCAAAACGATGAGCACAGTATTCTTTGTGCTGTCAGCTTATGGGAAGGCCTAGATATCCCAGGTCCTTCGCTGTCTCATGTGCTTATCTGGTCTTTGCCCTTTCCACCGAATGATCCTTTGTTTGCCGCCAAACGCAAAGATACAAGTCATCCCTTCGAGGAAGTGGACATGCCTTACATGATTCTTCGATTAAGACAGGGCATCGGTCGTCTAATCCGCACCCGTGAAGATCGGGGCACAGTCACCATTATGGGGAAGGATTTGATCCGGGAAGAGGTGATGGAGAAGGTGAAACTCATCCTGCCTGAAGGGACCCTGAGTAGGGAGAACGCAGCTTCCAAGCTATAAGATAAAACCAGGCCACTAAGCCTGGTTTTTTTTCTCTCCTTGTATGCATTTGACTATACTCCAAGCTGTTGCAAAAAAGACCATGCCTTCTAATATCATCACCATGATAGGCAAGGACAGCTGGTGGGTCAAAACGGGGGCCAGCAAAAAGCCGACTAGATAACCGCCCCTGCTGAGTAGTTGTTGAAAGCCTAATACTCTTCCGCGGATGTTGTTATCACTTTGCTGAATCAGTACGCGATGAAAAACCTGAAAGCCAGCGTCGGCGAACCCGACGAGGAATAACAGAAGGAGGATCACAGCCTGATGGTCAGCCCAAAAAACCAACATACTAAATAAGGCCATTACCATGAGTGATCCCACCATAGCAGGAAATTGCTTCAAGCTTATTCCACCTAGCCACCATGCTCCTATCAAGCTTCCGATTCCAGTGACTGACCACATTAATCCATTGAGTGTAGAGGATAGCTCAGTAATGGAGTGAGCTAAGATTGGAAGGCCAAAGTTCCACGCCGAAATGGCGATCGCATAGAAAAAAACGAGAATGCTCGGTACGAGGATCCTTGAGTGTTGGTGTATATATTGAAAAGCTTCTCTAATTTCTTGACTAAAAACGCTAGGTACTAAATTTGGAGTGGCCTGACTATCCCAACGTAAGATCCATAGGACCCAAGCAGAAATGATAAAGGTCACTGCATCAAATAGGAGAACCCAGCGGTAGCCCCAATGATCGGCAAGAAGACCGCCAACCAAAAAGCCTACAATGCCAGCAATCGATCCGATTCGAATAATGGTTGCGTTAATTTTAACGACACGATGGTCACCAAATAGATGAGGAATAGAAGCATCAAAGCTTACTTGAAAGAGGCTATACAACACCCCCACAATAAAAGCAGATACCACCACCGTTAAAGGGTTGGGGAAAAGAACAACAGTGATTATCGCCAAGCCACTCCCCAGATCGCTCCCCATCATCAGATGCCTTCGATCGAACCGATCTGCAATCGTGCCTGCATACAAGCTAGATAGAATTCCTCCCAACTGCCTGGAAATAAAAAAAGCCATCAGCCAAAAACCAGCATTCTCAAACGACAAAATCAAAGCCGTAACAGCAATAAAATGCATTCTCGAACCAAAGTCGGATAAACCTTTAATATAAAGATACAATTGTTTCATCTAAACCTCCTATAATCGGTTCAGATGGTCGCCCCCCCTAAGGGGTGCGTACGATGATTACGGCAGATGACATGCACATGCCTCCTTTAGAATAAGTCACAAATGAAGGAAAGATTATGGCAGAGGGGCGGCCCTCCAACTCCAGTATAAGCGATCCTTTTATTCCGTGTCAGAAAAAAATAAGCTTCCTTGCAACCTATTGCCCGTCGGTTCGTCTGAAGTAATAGAAGGATCACACACGAGAATAAGGAGAAATGATATATGAAACAACTATGGAAGCCCATCATGTGGGGTGTATTAGCGGGGAGTCTAGCATTAGGAGGAGCAGCCTTTGCTGCGTCTAAAGTAATGAACATTGAAGTATCGGTGGGTGAGACACCCTTTAAGGTGAATGGAGATCTCATGAAGTCGGAGAAGGTAAGCGAACACGGCTACTTTAATGGAAAGACGCACGTACCCCTTTCTTTTAATTATCAAGGAACGACGTATGTTCCGATTCGCTATGCCGGAGAACTATTAGGTAAAGACATTGGTTATGATCCTAAAACCGGTACGGTGTCAATCAATGATCCAGAGGAAGTCATTAAAGTGGACTCCATTCCTTATGAAATTATCACGGACTTATATAGTGATGGAAGCAATATCCCACCGGAAGTGAGTCAGTGGATTGACGCCAACCGTCATCATGAAGTCGCCTTGACCAAAGACTTTGGTAATCACACCTATGCGTTGATCACAAGAGGAGAAATGAAGACAGGTGGATATGGTATCGAGTTTGAGGGATCCTTCCTAAGGGCAGAGGGCGTCGACTTGTACGTCAAATATAAGAATCCAGAACCCGGCTCCATGACTACACAAGTGATCTCGTATCCAACCTTATTAGTGAAGTTTAACAAGTTTAGTCAACAATCGAAGCCAACATTTAAAATTGAAAACTAGCTGGACAATCGTACAAGCCGCCATTTGCTAGCGATCATATATTAGTAATAGATTAGCTGATGGGAGGTTGAGAAATGAAAAGATTCCGCAACCTTTTTGTGCTTGGTGCAAAAGGGAAAGGGAAGGGGAGATTATCTCTTGTATATAGGATGATAGGGGAAGACACCCTTCAACTTTGCTTACGTAGAGGCCCTCGAACCCTCTTTTGCATTCCCTTGAGAGTATCAAGACCCTTTGATTAGGAATGGAGAATACATGAATGTCCCTGCCTATTATTAGTAGGGACATTTTCGTTAATCGTAAGAAAAGAGTGAGAGCATCACTCGTTTTATTTCATTTGAAGATGGGCTAATTGTTCATTAATCAAACGAATCTGATTATACAGCTGAAGCCTTTCTTGCCAAGAAAGCCTAGAGTCAACCACTTGATCTTTAAGCTCCTCTTTCCTGGCTATCAGCCTATCTGAGGAATCAGCATTCAACTGTTCAATAAACATAAAAGCCTTCCTCCTTCCGAACTCAAATAAGATAAACTTATACTACAATTAACTATCCGTTAAGTCAACCTTCGTCTATACCATAGATTTTCGGTCTGTTCATTTCATATGTGGGGGTCTGAATGCATAAAGCCCGATTTTTTAATCGGGCTTTAATAAAAGGTTTATCCAATTAGGCTTTTAATACATCATGATCTACATAGCGCTCTCCGTTTAAGTGACTGATTAGATTAATGGCAACCTTTGCACCATCTCCAGCCGTAATGATCGTGTGAACGCTCACTCCAGCTACTGTTCCAGCTGCCCAAATTCCCTCAATGTTCGTTCTTCCATCAGCATCCACGTCCAATACGGTCTTAATACGCGGCTCCGTACCTGCCTTGGTTTTAATACCCGCTGCTTCAGCAAGATCCACAGCAACGCCTGTGGCCACTATCACTTGGTTGGCCTCATATGTACCGTTTTCAGTTTCGATGTTAAAGCCCGCGTCGGTTTTCGTGATGTTTTTAACCGCGCTTTCCAAGATTTCTGCGCCAAATTTGCTTGCTTGTTTTTTTCCAAGTTCCACAAGCTCAGGTCCTGTGATTTCCATAACGCCATAATGATTCTCGACCCAAGCTCTTTTCGTCATGCTTTTGTCATGATCTAGAATTAATGTTTTCTTTCCAGCTTTTGCAGTAAAAATCGCAGCACTTGATCCTGCCGGACCCGCGCCAATGATAGCAACATCGTACATTCTGAGCACCTCTTTCATTATGATTTGGTTGTCGTAGCAACCATAAACCAAGGGAAATGAAATTATTATCCTGTAAGAAATGTTGCTACAACAACCATTGGTTTAAAAACATTCTAAACGATTTAGTTTATAAAGTCAAATGTTACAGAGTTTTTTGGAAAGAGCGGAGACGAAATATGAGTAAGCCCCTCTCATGCATGATGAAAGGGGCAGGATTGTTGAAAATGTTATGAAGTTAGTACTAGTTTTTTGTCTGTGTCTGGCTCAATATGGATATGTACATTCGATACATGGTGCCTCTCCAGCATGATTTTTTCGATATTATTACAGATATCATGACACTTCACGATATCCATATTCGGGTCAACATGGATAACGACGTCAACAAAAATCTCCGAGCCGTTACTGCGAGCCTTGACGTCATCTACGGCTCGAACTCCATTTATTAGCATGATGGTTTCAATATACTGAGGTAACTCCGCTTCATCGAATCCATCCGTTAACACATGGGAAGACTCACGGAAGATAGTCCAGGCTGTTCTGCAGATCATGAAGCCTACAACTAAAGCAGCCAAAGGATCGAGCCAAGACATATTGAATTGCGCTCCTAAAATTCCAATAGCTGCCCCAATACTTACCCATACATCTGATAAATTATCTTTTGCAGCTGCATGAATGGCTTGACTATTTGTATCCATCGCTAGCTTACGATTAAAGCTGTAAACTGCATACATAACACCTGCACAAAACACAGCAATCCATGCGGCAATAGTATCCGGTGCAGCGGTTCCTGTGGAATTGAAGATATGTTGAAAGGAATTCCACATGATATTTAGACCCACACTTACCATAATGAAGGAGGCAAGCAAGGAAGCAATAGATTCAGCCTTGGAATGCCCATACATATGATTGGCATCTGCTGGTCTTTTCGATATTTTAATTCCAATTAATATGGCTATAGATAAGATAATATCCGTCGAATTATTTAATCCATCTGCGATGAGTGCTTCTGAATTTGTCGAATAACCAATTATCAATTTCACTAAGGAAAGAAAGACATAGGCTCCGATACTTAGCCAAGCTCCGTGTTCAACCATGGTCATTGCCTCCAAAAAGGTTTTCACTTATACATCCGATGTCATTATAGCAATGGAAAATCATGTGGGTCTAGAGAAACGTTTTTTCGTAAATTAAATACTTTTATATCCGTGCATACAATTTGCATGAGGGAAACTATGAGAGAGGGAAGGGTTCATGATGAATAAGGTAAAAATTGAACAGATAAAGGTTAATGACGGGTATAGTGATGACCTCGCAGATCTACTGATGCAGGTTGTAGAAGATGGGGCGTCCATTGGCTTTCTCCCTCCTATGCAGAAATGCAATGCTGCTAGCTATTGGGAAAGCGTGTGCAGTCCAGAACAAATTCTTTATATCGCTACCTTTGATCAGCGCATCATCGGAAGTATCCAGTTACATTTATCTACCAAGCAAAATGGGACACATCGGGCTGAGATAGCCAAATTAATGACACACCCTAACTACCGGCGCATGGGTATAGGGCGTTTACTTATGCAAAAGGCTGAAAAAAGAGCTGTAGAAGAAAACAGATCTTTACTCATTTTAGATACGAGGGAAGGGGATCCGTCTAATCATCTGTATACGTCATTAGGCTTTTTACAAGGGGGAAGAATTCCTAACTATGCTCGTTCCGCTACTGGGGAGCTAGACGCGACAATTATATACTATAAGATCCTTAGCGATTAACAGAATTCACACGGTAATTTGCAAGATTTTTTTAAGATGTCGATTAAGTTGTTGAACTGCGGGATAGCACAGAGGGCATCGAGTTGGGCCTTAAATATTAGTGGTAGAAAGTCCATTTAAACGAAAAAAATAGAGGAAAAAAAGCAAAATAAGTGGAGAATCGACAACTAAATCTTCAATAGAGCTTGTAAATTTGGCTTGCAGAGCTAATAGTTGGATTTTTTCCACCTACAAAAATGAAATCCTAGACAATTTTAATCAATAAGTGGAGAATTGCCATCTATTGATTCTTGTTTCCATCTTAGATGTTTACTATCAGTGGACTTTTGTTGATTTTGTCTTTTAAAATACCCTGTAGGGGGTATCGGGATTCGATAGTAATAATGCAGATAAAATGAAAACAGGACTTTTTCCGACATAACAGTTGGAAGAAGTCCTGTTTTGAGATATAGTTGTAAACACACCTTGAAAATCGGTTATCCTTCAATAGATCGATCTAAACAATTTCAACTTTCATCCCATATTTTTCGAATACATCCTTCATAGCTTTTTTGGCTTCTTCCTCATCATCTCCATGAATTTCTAGCTTGTAATGAGTAGAAGTCATTAAAGACATGCTCAAACCAAGAAAGCTCTTTACATCTACAATTTTATTCCCTGTGTGCAGCACAATGCTGGAACTGAAGTCTTGAGCCTTATGGGCAATGGTGACCATTTCTTTTACATTAATTGTGCCATTTTCAATGGCTCTTGCCACTTCAAAAGCATCTGTCATTTTTTTAAAATCCATTTTACATTTACCTCCTTCGTTAGTATCTGCTTCAATTATAGCACGATCAGGAGGTAAGTCTAATGTTTCCCTCCTTAGGGCATCCTATTTAACGAACACATGTTTGAGGAGGCATTTACATGGAGCAGCAAGGTCAAAGCCTAGAGCAAATCTACGAAGAGTACCTTAATAACGGGCGTCAGCAAGCTAAGCAAGAAGTCCAAATGACAGTAGAGGCCGGTCAGGAAGAGATTGTTGCAGTAAGGAAAAATGAGGAAGGCAATCTTATCGCATTTAAGACGAATACGGGTCGTGTCTTAGACTATTTGACTGCTCTTGAAGAGGCTAAACAAGGAAGACTAGCCCACGTTGATGTTTTTCACAAGTATGGACGTGACATTTTGCGTAGCGAACCCGATGGAATAGAGGAAAATAACCTGGATCGGTTGCCAGAGTTCTAGCACAGGACCCTTGAAAGGGTCTTTTTTTACCTATTTTGACTTGGTTGGGTATTTATACCTTTCATTTTTGGGTCCTCAAACATATTCTATTGAAACTGCATACAAGGAGGTGATCTTCATGAGAGCAGTAAATAAACTAAATAAACTTGTAGAACAATTACTAGCTTCCTTAAAGCACTTGAAACAAACGAAAGTAGGTAAACTCACAACGATTAAGCAAGGAGCTAGAGGCAAGTTGCAGACATTAAAATCAGGTAAAACAAGAAAACTTCATACTTTGAAAAAAGGCCGATAAATAAAAATAGAGGGTGTCCCAAAGGTCGCTTGCGGCCTCCAGGGACACCCTCTTTCCTATTCGAGAGAAGGGTACTTTATTATTTCGGGATCTCACAGCCATTTTCATCACAGGATGGTCCTTCTTCACCTGTAAGGGTGAAAGGTCCATCTTGTTCATGGATCTGTCTTAGTGCTTCCACGAACGTCTCCGTTGGTTGGGCCCCAGTAATGGCGTATTTTTTATTGATAAGGAAAAACGGGATACTGCGAATGCCGTACTCCTCTGCTTCTTTTTCATCTGCTCGGACTGCGTCACCTTGGCTGGTACTTGCCAGCATAGCTGCCGCGGCCTCACGATTTAATCCCACTTCCTCTGCTAACTGGCTTAGTACGCGATGGTCGCCAATATGCTTGGACTCTGTGTAGTACGCGCGTAGTAATCTTTCAGTCATGGGCTTCATTAAGCCCTGTTGCTTCGCGTACATCACGAGACGATGTGCATCAAAGGTATTCGTTAAAATCATCGTCTCGAAATGGAAATCCAAACCAACGGACTTTGCCGTTTGTTCCAAATTCCTGCAGTTGGCCTTCGCTTGTTCGATGCTCATACCATATTTTGCGGCCAGCTTTTCATACATATTGTAATTTGTGTTCTTTTCCATGGTTGGATCTAATTCGAAGCAACGATACGTGACTTCCACGGAATGATCAATCTGCTGAAGGGCGTCTTCCAGACGCCTCTTGCCTATATAGCAAAATGGTCAAGCAAAATCCGTCCACATTTCAATTAACATCAGACATACCTCCATCTCTTTTTCCTCTTAAGTATACCCATGATCGTGAAGATTTGACTACAAGACGAACACATTTGCCTACTGAAATAACAAATAGACCGCTGGAGTGGATCCACTCCGCGGCCAATTATTAGAAGCTATTAGAAGAAAAGCAGAGCAAACAGCGTCGAAACAACCAATCCGATTACAACCGGAAAAAAGTTTTTGCGAACAAGTTCCATGACAGGAACCTTGGCAAAGCCGGCAACCGCGACTAGAGAGGACCAGGCTATCAAGGTTCCGCCTCCCACCCAGATGGCACCCATTTGGCCAATTGCCGCGAGGGTAACGGGATCAATTCCGACAGTAGAGCCTAGCGCTCCTGAAAGCGCTCCTGTTAAAGGCAAGCCAGAAAAACCTGAGCCATCTAGCCCGGTAATCATCCCTACAAGGAGGATGCCGAACCCGGTCAAAAATTCATTTCCTGGAATGAAGTTATGCGCGGATTGGATGAGCTCAAAGAGGAAAGAAGGTACCTCAGCTTCCAGACCTAATATTTTTCCGGCGGATTCGTTGTTACCCAAAAAGAAGAATCCAGCAATCGGCAACACGGCACCCATAGCTTTGAATGCAAATAGCAAACCTTCTATGATATGATGGCTTACATTTTCCAAGCCTTCCTTGACCTGGTGGGTGAAAGAAGCAGCGATAAGCAGTAAAAGTGCGGTACCTCCAATGAGTGCTGCACCTGCACCACCTTGAATGGCAGCTTCCCCAAAAAACTTTACATATACCATATAACCGACCACCGCTAGAAAAGAAAGGGGAACAATGACGGCAAACCATTTTCCTTTTTCAGAAGAAGCAACCTTTCCTTGCGATGGGAAGGAGGATTCCAAATCCCATTTTTTCAGATTCGAATCCGATGGAGGGGTAATCGTTTTACGTATAGATAAGTAACCAAGCACAATGGCCACAATTCCCGTAATTAAAGAAAGGACTAATGCACGGTCTGCTACAGCCGCTACATCGAGGTGGGAAGTAGTGGAACTTAACATCGGGGCGATTTGGATTACATAATCGGAGGATAAAGCCATCCCTTGACCTGCAAGCGCCACGGCCATCCCAGCGCCAATGGCTGGCAGCCCTGCGCGAATGGCTACAGGAATAAGAATCGCTCCAACGAGAGGAACGGCAGGTGTTGGCCAGAAAAACAACGAGATCGCGTAGGTGCTGACAATGAGAATCCAGAAGGAAATGTGCCCATTGACCATAACCCGCTGGAACGGAATAATCATTCGTTTATCCGCCTCGATGGATTTAAGCGAATTCAAAAGGGCGGTCATGACGGCGATTATGAGAAAGATATCAAATAATGCACCCGCCGCGGTTAAGCTCGCTCGGAATGTAGACTGCAATCCCGTGATAAATGAACCCGTAAAAGACCAGGCTACAGCAAAAGTGACCAGAATGGCCGGAACCACTACATTTTTTCGGAACAGCATCGTAAGAATGATCAGAAGAGTACCCAATAAATAAAACCAATGAGCCAGAGTTAACTCCATAGATCTTGCACCCCTTTATTCTTAGGTAGAATAACTTATGCAAGAGTCTGGGCTATGGTTCATTATGAGGAGATTAATTGTAAAGGCGGATTGAACCTTGTGACATCGCTTGCGCCGAGCTAAGATCCACTTCAGTAAATCCAAATGGAACAATGGGATAAAGTCTGCCACTCAAGGCAAAAGAAGCTTTGCCCGTTTCCTCTGATACAACAAGCACGAGGGCATCGCTGCATTCCGTTAAGCCTAAAGCAGCACGATGACGCGTCCCTAGTTTTTCCATCTCCCTCATTGCATTGGAGAGGGGCAGGACATTGGCTGCCGAAACAATCTGATTAGATCGTATGAGGACCGCTCCGTCATGCAACGGGCTTCCTGGAGCAAATATGGACTCTAATAAAAAATGACTCAACGTTGCACCTATCGGTGTCCCAGAATGCAGGATGCCATCAAGGGAGTCGCTCCTCTCAATGACTATGAGTGCTCCATGCCGGCGTTCTGCCAAGTTCTGGAGAGTAATAGATAGATCCACATATTTATCAGTAAACGGGGACAGATAACAGTTCAGATAAAAGGATGAAGCTGTTGCTTCATTTTGTGCAAAAGCTCTCCTGATTTGTTCGAATTTTCTTAGGAGGCAGTACTCTTCATTGTCCAATTCATCTAAGCATTCCTGTATCTGATTCACAAGCTGTTGCAGATCTTCCTTTAACTGTATTTTTAATGGAGAAAAATCACAGTTCAACGATTCCATCTTCAAGCACCATTCCTTTCATTCAAATAATAATATTTGCTGAAAAGGAATTTCTTACACTTCTTTCAGAAAACCAATTCTCTTAATTTCCTCTAGATGAATTTCCGACAGTCGCTCGAGGATTTGCAACCCTTCTGTCGTCACCTCGACAAGCACGCTGCGCCCATCCGAAGGGTTTGCCTTACGTATCACAAGACCAAGCTGTTCACATCGGTCAATAAGACCCACGCAGGCATGGTGGGTAATTTGGAGCCGTTCTGCCAGTTCTCGGGGCGTAACGGAATCTCGACCAGGATATCCTTTGACCGCTAGCATTAGCTGATGCTGTTGGGGGGTAAGTCCTTCATTGCGTGCAGCTGTTTCACTAAAATGGAGAAACTTTCGAAGCTGGTATCGAAATTCAGAGAGTGTTTCATAGACCTCTTTAGGCAATGGTCGTTTCACAGGCTGTACCTTCTTTCCTTTTCATTCCTGCCATTTCATAGTTTATCACAAAACAATGGTTGGAATTATACGTGTAAGGTAACCTAACACACTTGTGGATCCCTTGTTCTTTTTTCACTATGATCTAATTAATCTGAAACATCGAAACAAGGAGGCAAACATGGTGAGCAAGAGAAAACTCGTCTTAGTGGGTAATGGAATGGCAGGCGTCAATTCTATCGAGCATATATTGAAGCTTTCAGGGGATGTATTTGATATTACGATTTTTGGAACAGAGCCATATCCAAACTATAACCGGATTCAGCTTTCTTATGTATTGGGAGGTGAATCCAAGCTCGAAGATATTATGATTAACGACTGGGATTGGTACAAGGACAATCAGATCCAGCTTCACACCGGTCAAACCGTAACCCGTATCGATACGGAAAACCAATGTGTGTATACCGATGGAGGAATCGCTCAACCTTATGATGACTTAATCTTGGCCACAGGATCGAACCCTTTTATGCTTCCATTGCCAGGTGCCAACTTATCAGGAGTTATATCGTATCGAGATATAAAAGACTGTGAGATGATGATTGAAGCATCAAAAAAATACAAGAAGGCTGCCGTTATCGGAGGAGGATTATTAGGATTAGAAGCAGCCCGCGGATTGTTGAATCTTTCGATGGATGTATCGGTCATTCATGTTTTTGACCATTTGATGGAACGACAGCTTGACCCGACAGCCAGTTTACTGCTTCAAGCGGAGCTTGAAAGCCAAGGAATGAAGTTCCTCATGGGCAAACAAACCGAAGAATTGTACGGATCTGAGAGAGTGGAAGGCATTCGCTTCAAGGATGGAACTTACGTTGAGGCAGACCTGGTGGTTATGGCGGTGGGGATTCGACCCAATGTGGCATTAGCCAAAGAGTACGGAATCGAAGTCAACCGAGGAATTGTCGTGAATGATTTTCTTGAAACCAATATCAAAAATATTTATGCCGTTGGTGAATGTGCGGAACATCGCGGGATCGTCTACGGATTAGTTGCTCCCTTGTATGAGCAAGGCGCTGTGTTAGCAAAAAGAATTTGCGGAGTAGAAACCAAGCCTTATGAAGGTTCGGTTTTATCCACGAAGCTCAAGGTCTCTGGGGTAGATGTATTCTCTGCAGGAGAGTTTATGGATCAACCCGATACGAAAGCCTACCGCTATCAGGACGACTTCAACGGTGTTTATAAGAAGGTATTAGTAAGAGAAAATACGATTGTTGGTGCCGTTTTATTTGGGGATACCACGGACGGAACACGCTTATTCCAGCTCATTCGAAACTCGGCAGACGCTACTGAATTAAAACCTCTGTTTGCCGCAAGCCAAGGAGAAGAGAAAATTGCCGCATCCCAAGTGGAGGGCATGGCGGGTGACGAGCTGATATGCGGATGCAACGGTGTATCCAAGGATGCGATTGTCCAGGCGATTCAAGAGAAAGGCTTGGATTCCGTTGAAGCCATTAAAGGCTGTACAGGCGCATCAAGATCCTGCGGAGGATGTAAGCCTTTAGTCCAGGAGTTGCTGCAATGCACCTTAGGGGATGCGTTTCAAGCCGTAGAAAAGGAACCCGTTTGCTCCTGTACGGACCTTAGCCGAGACGAGGTAGTCGAAGCGATCCGCACCATGCAACTGACCACTAGCAAAGAAGTCATGAATGTTTTGGAGTGGAAACAAGAAGGAGGCTGTTCGAAGTGCCGTCCCGCTTTAAATTACTACCTTGGCATGGTTTGGCCGGTGGAGCACGAAGACGAACGTCATTCTCGTTTTGTCAATGAACGATTGCATGCCAATATCCAAAACGACGGAACGTATTCTGTTGTTCCTCGAATCTATGGAGGAGTAACCAACCCTGATCAGCTTCGGAAAATTGCCGATGTCGCTGATAAGTATCAGGTTCCGATGGTGAAAATTACAGGCGGTCAGCGAATCGACTTATTAGGCGTCAAGAAAGAAGACCTGCCGAAGATGTGGGAAGACTTGGATATGCCATCTGGTCATGCTTACGCCAAAGCATTGCGTACCGTAAAAACCTGTGTTGGAGAAAGCTTTTGCCGATTTGGTACGCAAGATTCAATTGGGATGGGAATCGAGATGGAAAAACGATTCGAAGGCTTATGGACTCCTCATAAGGTAAAAATGGCTGTGTCCGCTTGTCCACGCAATTGCGCTGAGTCCGGCATCAAGGATATCGGTGTGGTAGGAGTTGACGGAGGATGGGAGCTCTATGTAGGTGGAAACGGCGGCGTTCATTTACGCGGAGGCGATCTGTTCGTTAAAGTAAAGACGAAAGAGGAGGTCCTGGAGTGGTCTGCTGCCTTCATGCAGTATTATCGAGAAACCGCCAAGTATCTAGAAAGAACCTCCCACTGGGTAGAGCGTATGGGACTTGAGCCCGTTAAGCAGGTATTAGCAGATGCCAAGAAGCGTCAAGAGCTTATCGCTCGGATGGATGAAGCTCTTTCTGTGGTCAAGGATCCATGGAAGGAAGCAATAGAAGAAAAACAAGTCCGTGGCATGTTTGAGACCATTACAGCGCAATAGGGGGAGAAGAGAGATGAGTCAAGTAAAAACCCAAATCAAAATCGGCGAGTTGGATGATTTTATCGAAAACGTGGGGAAGGTTGTAGAGGTACAGGGACATTCCATTGCTATTTTCCGATTAGCTGAAAATCGCTTTAGAGCCGTTGAAAATCGTTGTCCTCACAAGCAAGGCCCGTTGGCAGAGGGGATTGTTTCAGGCGAATATGTATTCTGCCCCCTTCATGATTGGAAAATCGGGCTGCAAGATGGAAAGGTTCAAGCACCGGATCACGGCTGCGTCCAAAAATTTGATGTTGCTGTAGAGAAACAAGGAGTCTATATTGTGATATAAAACGGGAGGGGTAACGATGACTGACTTTTTAAAAGGGTACCGACAGCTAGAGCATGAGAAACGAAGAGAGTATCAGTACGAGACGCAGTGTCCGTTCTGCAGCATGCAATGCAAAATGAATCTGCATGAAGAAAAAACGGTGCATCGCAGCCGTTACAACGCGACCCCGCTTAAAGGGGATCCGGTATCAGACGGCAAGCTCTGTGCAAAAGGGGTTTATGCCCATGCTCATGCGCTTCATTCATCACGGCTGCGTACTCCCTTGTTAAGAGTCGGTGAGACGTTGACCCCTGTCACTTGGGAGAAAGCTTATGAGTGGCTTCGTAAAAAAATGGGTTCTGTTCAAGTGCAACATGGAAATGATGCCGTAGGGGTATATGGCAGCGGGGCTTTAACCAACGAAAAATCTTATCTTTTAGGCAAGTTTGCCAGAGTCGCCTTACAGACAAAGCATATTGATTATAATGGCCGCTTCTGCATGTCCGCTGCAGCTGGGGCGGCCAATCAAGCTTTTGGCATTGACCGCGGAATGACCCATCCGCTTGAAGATATTCCCTTGGCGGAGTGTATCATCCTTGCCGGGACGAACGTGGCTGAATGCCAACCGACCATGATGCCCTATTTTCGCAAGGCCAAAGCTCAAGGATGTAAAATGATCGTCATTGACCCTAGAGAAACCTCTACTACCAAGATTGCCGACCTTCATCTTAAGGTTAAGCCCGGGATGGATGCAGCGCTAGCCAATGGTCTGCTCAAAGTCATAGTAGAAGAAGACTATGTTGACCATACCTTCCTTCAGAAATCCGTGGATGGAGCTCCGGAATTGCTGGCTCATATTCGCTCGATAGACTTAGAGGAAGTGGCTTGTCTAACAGGTGTTGCCGTCGAACAGATTCGAGAAGCAGCACGGATGTACGGTAAAGCCAATACGGGTATGGTATTTACCGCAAGGGGAGTAGAGCAGCATGCTAGCGGGGTTATGAATGTTCGAAATTTCATTAACCTCGTGCTGTTAACAGGCAAAATTGGAAAAGTGGGGTGCGGATATGGTGCCATCACGGGCCAAGGAAATGGGCAAGGAGGACGCGAGCATGGACAAAAGGCGGATCAACTGCCAGGCTATCGTCTCATTGAGAATCCCCAAGACCGGGAACACATTGCTCAAGTATGGGGGGTCGAAGAATCTTCTATACCTGGAAAAGGGGTTTCAGCCTATGAGATGTTTGAGTTGATGGACAAACGGGAGATTCGCGGCTTAATTGTACTTGGCTCTAATCCCGTAGTTTCCAACCCGAATGCCAGTTTGATAGAGTCAGCCCTGCAAAAGCTTGACTTTCTGGTCGTAATCGACTATTTGATGTCCGAAACCGCTGCTTTAGCCGATTTGGTTCTACCCGGATCCACCTACTTAGAAGAGGATGGTACGATGACTAATCTTGAAGGTCGTGTCATCCTCCGAAAAGCCATTAAGGAACTGCCTGACGGTGCTAGATCAGATATAAAAATTCTAAGCGAGATCGCCGCTATGCTTGGAAAAGGAAAATATTTCACTTACCGAAGCACGGAACAGATCTTTGAAGAATTACGAAAAGCAACCAAAGGCGGGGTGGCCGACTATTCAGGTATCACGTATAAGCGAATCAAGCAGAATAAAGGCCTGTTCTGGCCTTGTACTTCTACTTCCCAATCGGGAACTCCCCGGTTGTTTACGAACGGGAGATTTTATCACCCAAATGGCAAAGCGAGAGTTATTGCGGTTCCTCATCAGTTTCCGAAAGAACAGATCAATGACGACTACCCGCTTACGCTGACCACCGGCCGAATGATGATGCACTACCAAACCGGCGTGCAAACGAGATTAACGCCAGAACTTAATAAAGTAAGTGAGCCTTATCTCGAAATTCATCCCCATACTGCGGAAAAAATTGGATTAGTCGATAAAGGCAAAGCTCGCGTACGTTCCCGCCGGGGAGAAATCATTCTTACTGTAAAAATGACGGCTGGAATTCGAGAAGATACGGTGTTTGTTCCATTTCATTGGGGTGGGGAGAGCTGTATCAACCGGTTGACTTTGCCTCAGCTAGATCCTCAATGCCGCATGCCGGAATTCAAGGCCTGTGCGGTACGCGTAGCTCCACTGCATCAAGAGAAAGAAAAAGAAACAGAAATAAAAAAAGTGGAGGTGCTTGTCTAATGAGCGGAATCGTTTACTTTGTAGGAGCAGGACCAGGAGATCCGAAACTCATCACGGTCAAGGGGATGGAGTGCCTTCAGAAAGCAGACGTAATTGTGTATGATCGGCTACTGAATCAAGAGCTTCTGAACTATGCTCCTTCTCATGCGGAACTTATTGATTGTGGCAAGCGTAAAGATTTTCATACCATACCGCAGGAAGAAATCAATCAGATTCTTGTAGAGCATGCACAAAAAGGACGCATTGTTGTACGTTTAAAGGGAGGAGACCCGAGCATTTTTGGGCGCGTAGGTGAGGAAGCGGAATTCTGTACAGACCATCAGATTCCCTTTGAAATGGTTCCTGGAGTAACCTCTGGCATTGCCGCACCGCTTTATGCAGGCATTCCTGTCACACACCGGAACTATTCCGCTTCCGTCACCTTCGTGACGGGGCACCGTCGTACGGATCAAGAGGCCCCTGAGATTGACTGGGGAAAACTAGCACAAGGGGTCGATACCCTCGTGTTCTATATGGGAATGAGTAATCTCCCTCATATTCAAGAACAGCTCATGAGACATGGAAGATCCTTTGATACACCTGTGGCGCTCATACGCTGGGGAACGATGGATCAGCAAGAGGTGCTTACGGGAGAGCTCTGGAACATTGCCGCTGAAGCAGCAAAAGTAAATTTTAAGTCCCCTGTCATCATTGTAGTGGGGGAAGTGGTCAGATTAAGAGAAAAGCTCCAATGGTTTGGGAAAGAATTGCAATATGTATAGTTAAAAGGTAGCCCATGTCGGCTATCTTTTTTGTGTGCTACTATTCTAGTAAATTGTGGTAATTCTCCAAAATTATTGATAGCCTATAGGATCTTTGGTAGACTTTTTAGCAACTAGAAGTGAAGTAAATTTCTAGGAAATATGTAAAAGTGATCCCAACCTACATGTTTATGGGGTCAAGGGTTGTTCAAGTTGGACAGGCCGAGGACAAGGAAATCCAAAAAATTTTACATCCAAGGAGCTACAACTATGAAAAAACTAAAAATCTTAAGTCTACTACTTGCCGGGAGTATTGTTTTTAGCTCCTTTAGCTCAGCATCCGCCGCTACATCGAATCAAATCGCCGCATCCGCCCAGAAATACATAGGACATTCCTTAAGCCAACATACAGCTGGGGACTTTATTCATCATACTCTAAAGGGAGTGGGGATATCTTCATCCAAAACCCTCAGTGAGCTTTATCGCCAAGGAACCCCCGTTTCGGTATCTAATCTAAAAGCAGGAGACGTGGCCTTTTTTGGAACCAGCGCTTCTAATCTAACTGCATCAGGTGTGTACTTAGGCAACAATAAAATCGCTGTCGCCTATAAACCTTACGGGAGTGTAAAAGTACTTTCAACGAATGATTCCGTCGTAAAAAATAACTTTGTAGGACTTCGAAGCTACGCCAGCACTCAAAGCACGAGTAGTCCTGCTCCTAGCCCTGCAAAGAGTACGACTCCTAGTAATGTACAAGATAAACTAATTAAAGCAGGCTTAAAATACCTGGGTACGCCCTATGAATATGGCTCTAGTCGCAGCAATACCAAAACCTTTGATTGTTCCGATTTTACTCGCCAGGTGTACCTGGACGCCGTGGGCCTCGATATGGGTAGAGGCGGCGCTACGTCCCAATTTAAATACCTGAAAAGTACAGGGGCAAAAATCAAGACCAATTGGAAGGACCTGGAGAAAGGGGACCTCATGTTCTTCATGCCTTACCGTGGAACGAGCAAATCTAATTATACCACTAACCGCGATAGC
Source organism: Ammoniphilus sp. YIM 78166 (assembly GCF_004522215.1). Lineage (GTDB taxonomy): Bacteria > Bacillota > Bacilli > Aneurinibacillales > RAOX-1 > YIM-78166. The sequence continues at coordinate 1,206,341 of NZ_SDLR01000001.1, forward strand.
ATCGGACACTCCGGGATCTATATGGGAGATGGGAAGGTTCTTCACACCTATTCCAAGGATTCAGGCGGTGTACGCATCGATTCTATCGTTAACCGACATTGGGAATTCCGCTTCGTTGGAGGCGGCAGTCCGATAAAAAAATAACATCATTTCGCCCGCCTCTAAGAGGTGGGTTTTTTTCATTGCTTTACTGGATAAAATGATGGAGGACTAGTTATGGAGGTGAAGTCCTTGGGTTTGTCGTCTCGCAATCTTTGGTCAGGAATCTTGTTCGGTGTGGGTTTCGTAGCTTTTATTGACGAAATGGTGTTTCATCAGCTCCTGCATTGGCATCACTTTTATGATAAATCGACCACTGCGGTTGGACTGGTATCGGATGGGTTATTCCACGCCTTCAGTTGGTTCGCCACCGTTGCAGGTCTGTTTATGTTTGCTGATCTTCGCCGCAGACAAACCCTTCGACTGAAGAAATGGTGGGGAGGCTTTCTGCTTGGAGGAGGAGTTTTCCAACTTTATGATGGCATTATTCAACACAAGCTTATGAGAATTCATCAGATTCGTTACGATGTGAATGTTCTTCCCTATGATGTTGCGTGGAACCTCCTAGCTGCAGCTATGATCCTCGCAGGTACGTTGCTAGTCCTACGCCAAAAGGGAGAGCGGCATTTATGATTTTGGTCACTATTTTAGTACTAGGTGGGTTACTATACCTATTTGCGGCAAGGATAACTCAGTGGCCAATTTATCGGAGCATATATTGTTTGTTAGGTATCCTTTGTGCGGTTTTTGCGGTTAAGCCTCATACCGGTTTTGTCACGCACATGTGGGGTCATTTACTACTGGGGATGCTCGCCCCTCTTCTCATGGTCTTATCTAGACCTGTAACCCTTGCCTTGCGCACGATTCCCGCCCCCTGGGCTCGGCAACTTACTCGGTTGATGAAAAGTAGGGCATTCGGTTTGATTAGCGACCCGGTAACCGCCTCCATACTTAATATAGGTGGACTTTGGCTGCTCTATACAACGAGCCTGTATGCGCACATGCATCATCATACGGTGCTATATGAGCTCGTGCACCTTCATGTATGGCTTGCTGGTTATTTTTTCACAGCTTCAATGATCACTTTGGATCCTAAACCACATCCAAGGAGTTTTGTTTACCGCTCCGTTGTGCTGGTTATCGCTTTAGCCGCACATGGCATACTAGCCAAGTATATTTATGCACATCCCCCGCTGGGTGTCTCCGTGGAGGAGGCTGAGCGCGGCGCTATGATCATGTATTACGGGGGAGACCTGATTGATTTGGCCCTCATGGTCATTTTTTGTCATCAGTGGTATAAAGTGACCCGTCCTAGAGTCATCAAGAATACAGAAGTTTTGCAAAAATAGAATGTAGTCTTACAGCCCCATAAATTTTTTCAGCTAAATACCAACAATAACCATTGCTTAATATTAATCCATATGTTAAATTTAATCTTGTCGCAGAAAATATGGCGGTCGTGGCGAAGGGGTTAACGCACCGGATTGTGGCTCCGGCACTCGTGGGTTCAAGTCCCATCGATCGCCCCATATTACGCGCTCGTCGTTCAATGGATAGGACGCCAGATTCCGGTTCTGGCAATGGGGGTTCGACTCCCTCCGAGCGCGCCATCATAATTTCTTGGCGGCGGTGTAGCTCAGCTGGCTAGAGCGCCCGGTTCATACCCGGTAGGTCGTAGGTTCGACTCCTATCACCGCCACCAATACCTACATAACCAAGCAGTCATCTTCTGTTGAGAAGCTGGCTGCTTTTTTCAATTCTCTATTATAACCAAAAAGGAGATGAGACGGTTGATTCAACAAAATGTCCAAACCAGTCAGGTAAAATATGGTTCGTTTCACTCAGTACTTTGCAAGCCTACCTCGCCCGGTTGCTTTCCGTCGATCATTACAATTCACGGCATCTACGGTCTGCAGGAGATGGATGTGCTCTTCGCCCAGCGACTTGCTTTACAAGGTTATATGGTATTGGCCCATGGATGGCAAACGGAAGAGAAGGATCCTGCCGATCGGAAGATCGTAATGGGAATTCGAGAAGCCATCGATTTTCTTAAGCAACAGGATCAGGTGAATGCTCAACATATTGGCTTAATTGGCGTCTGTCGCGGTGGCAGCATCGCTATGATCGCCGGTGCTCATATTGAAGAGTTGAAGATGTCAGTATCCTTCTATGGACAAGCTTATTATCCTCTTAATGACAAAAAACCGGCCTCACCGATAGATCTAGTGAACCAGGTTACCATGCCTATGCTTCTTATTCACGGCGAGGAAGATATCATTTTCGATGCTCAAGAAACCATCGATTTCTATACAGCCCTTCAGACAAGGGGCAAAAAAGCAGAGTATAGACTTTATCCTGAAGCCGGACACGGCTTCTTCCTTAAAGGTCATCGGAACTACCACCGGCAGGCCTCTGAGGATGCGTGGATCGTCCTGTCACAGTTTCTAAACGAGCACCTTCCTACTTAACCCTTAATATTCTAGATTAGCAGGAGTAGGAGGGTGGGAGTCCATGATTAAGACCAAAAGGCTTTACTTATACCCTTGCACCAAACAAGTCATAGAGAAAATACGAAGGTTGAATGCTTACCCCTTAGGAGATCATATAGACCACTACGTGAACCAAGCCGCCCTTGACCCCAGCACTATAGGCTGGGGTCCGTGGTTTGCTGTCAGGAAAAAAGACAAACGTATTATCGGGGATATGGGCTTTTTCCAAAAGCCCTCACCTGACGGCACAGTAGAAATGGGCTGCAATATTATTTCACAAGCACAGGAAAAAGGATACGCAACAGAAGCAAGTAGGAGATTGATCCAGTGGGCCTTTGCTACCAAAGAGACGAGAAGAGTGATCGCTGTCTGCTACGATCATAATATTCCCTCGATTAAGGTTCTAGAAAAGCTTGGGATGAAGAAGTACCTGACACAGAACAGAATGATCTATTGGGAAATCACGAAGGAAGCAGACGGAGCCAAATCTTAATGTAAAAAAAAGGATGAACTCCTCCTACGAGGGTTCATCCTTTTTCGATTCTTAAGCAACTCCTTCTTTCTGCTGTTGCTGGTTACGCAATCTCTTGATATCTGCACGTAGGAAGATTGATATGACAAAAGCCAAGGCAATCAGTCCCAAGAAAACATAAAATACGGGAATGTAGCTGCCAGTTGAAGCTTTAATGTTACTGACTAGCATCGGCCCAATGATTCCGCCAAGGGACCAAGTGGTTAAGAGATATCCGTGAATCGCTCCTAGTTGTTTCGTGCCAAATAAATCTCCGATAAAAGCAGGAAGATTAGAGAAGCCACCGCCATAACAGCTTACAACAAGGAATATTAAGACTTGGAACAGAAGTACATTGGTCGTGATCGGCAGAGTTGCAAATGCTATTATTTGAATGATAAAGAAAATTAAGTAAATGTTATGGCGACCAATGTAATCAGAGGCTGCTGCCCAGCCAAGTCGTCCTCCGCCGTTGAAGATCCCCATAATACCTACCATCGTTGCAGCAGCTGCTGCAGATAATCCTACAACATCTTGAGCCATGGGTGAAGCGACAGAAATCATCATGATACCTGCACTGGTGTTCATAAGCATCATGGCCCAAAGCATCCAAAAATGCTTCGTTTTTACTGCTTCTTTGGAAGTCATTTGACGTAGATCCTTTAAAACTATCCTTTCACCAGATGCAATGGCCTTCTTTAATCCCTCAGGCATCCAGCCTTCTTTAGGGGGGGCAATGTAGGTAGCACCCAATACCATTAATGTAATATAGCAAACACCTAAAATATAAAAAGTGTTCGTAATACCTACAGATACAATCAAATTGGCTGCGAGAGGAGCAGTGGCAAGAGCCCCGGAACCAAAACCAAGTACAGCCATCCCTGTCGCTAAACCTCTACGATCGGGGAACCATTTAACAAGTGTAGAAACCGGCGCAATGTAACCGATACCAAGACCGAGTCCACTTAATAAACCGTAGGTAAGCAAGAATAACATTGAGGAGTCTATAGCAACAGCAAAACCAGAACCGACTTGACCCAAACCGAATAACAAGGCAGCGAATAAAGCGGAGTTTCTTGGGCCTTGTCTCTCTACAAACTTCCCGAAGATCGCCGCAGACATTCCTGCAAGCGCCATCATTATTGTAAAAGCCAGAGTAACATCAGTTTCTGACCAACCCATTGTTTCAACCAACGGCTTTTTATAAACACTGTAAGCGTATGCAGCACCGATTGAAATGTGAATAGCAATAGCAGATAAAGCAATGAGCCATCTGTTTTTCGTTTTCATTACATCCTCCTTGAATTTTATTTTCTCTATACTTGTAATTACTCCAATTATAATAAGTTTTTGAATGTTTGACATAATTTAGAGGCAAGTGGTTCAAATTGCGGTGTAAAGAGTTGGAATTAGAGGCTGAAATGCGTTAAACACCCGGGGGGGACCGACTAATTCTAGCAAGGCTTTAACCTTAACTAAATTTTAAAGATCAAGTAACATTCCTGTAACATAAAGCCGTTATGATGTAATTAATCAATTTGACCCCCTTAGAAATAAACCTTGGACTTGCTTTTCAGCAAGTCCATTTTTTTTTACCCGTATGATGGTTACCATAAAAGGAAAATAAGTATTGACGGAAAGGAAGAGATATTAATGGCAAGTCAAACAGGCGCAATCGTTCAACGTTCGTTAGATGCGCTACTCGAGGATCCATCTTTTTTACCAGAGGTTCAGGGAAATAGCCGGATCCAGGCTTTTACTTCTTTAGCAGCCATTCTTTCTACCCCAAACCAAATTCACAAAGCGTTCTTGCGGATACCTTTGGAAAACGGAAATGTCGTTCGGATTCCAGCTTATCGCGTTCAGCATAATAACACCCTTGGCCCTTATAAAGGAGGGATTCGCTTCCACGAATCTGTCAATGAGGAGGAAGTAACGAATCTTGCAGCGTTAATGACCTTGAAGAATGCCCTTCACGATGTTCCATTTGGAGGGGGAAAAGGTGGCGTGGCCATTAATCCAAGAGACTATTCAGTCAAGGAATTGCATCTAATCAGTACAAAATATGTTCAATATTTCAGTGATAGTTTAGGTCCAGATAAGGATATTCCTGCACCAGATGTGGGGACAGGGGATCGGGAAATGGATTGGATGACGGCAGAATACAAAAGCATCCGTCCTGGAAAGCCATATAGGGGTAGCTTTACCGGAAAGAGTGTAGTAAACGGAGGTTCCCTAGGACGTCGGGAAGCCACAGGAAAGGGCGTATATTTTACATTTCGCTATATGCTGCATGACTTTCTCGAGGAGCAGAGTAAGTGGCTAGATGGAAAAGAAAACATTTTCGCCCAAACCGCATTAGCCCATAAGGATCGTCTTCTGAAAATCGCGGTACAGGGCTTTGGCAATGTAGGCTCTATTGCTGCACTTGAAGCTTATCAGGATAACCATTTACATACGAAGGTTATTGCGGTAAGCGACCGAAATGTAACCCTCTACAATGAAGAGGGATTAGACATTCCCACCCTTTTGGATTTTGCTACAGGCAACAGGGGAGACCTTCCTGTAACAGAAGAGCAATTGGGCATCTGTGGAGTTAAAGCAAGTATTCTCGACCGTGAGGAGGTCCTTTATCTAGAAACTGACGTTCTGATTCTGGCCGCTCTGGAGGATCAAGTCCACAAAGACAATGTAGATAAGATTCAAGCAAGAATCCTTGTAGAAGGAGCGAACGCACCAGTAACAGGGGACGCCGACAAGATATTAAATGATAAGGGGATCATCGTCATACCGGATATTCTGGCCAATGCGGGTGGTGTCATCGTTTCTTATTTTGAATGGTTGCAAGGGCGTGAAACACAGTTTTACTCAGAAGATGAAGTTTTTCGGCTCCTTTTTCAAAAAATGCAGACAACCTTGGACACCATCCTGCCTCAGTACTTTGGAGATCCATATTCGCTGCGCCAGAACTGTTATATTCATGCTGTCATGAAGCTATCGACCGTTCTTCACAGGCAAGGAAAGCTGTATTAATCTTGCTTCTACCGTGCCCTCTGGTATATAATATTGCCCCTGCACAATCGTGCCAGGGGCTTTTCTGAGTTCGATTTTTTTCTGCATTCCTAGGCATCCGTACAATCAAGTTCTTCTAACTCTCATAGATTATAGTAATCACTGAGAAAGGAGGCAGATCATTATGGGTGTACCTTTCGCTGGTGGGGCTGGATTGTTAGGTGGAGGCCTGGCGTTCATTCTCGTACTCTATATCTTGCTCGTGATCATTGCTAGACCCGGGTTTATTGCTTAATTAAACTCGAGAAAAAGGGGACCTCAAGTTGGGGTTCTCTTTTGTTTGGCTAAAAAATTGCTAGGCATCTACCTAAAGCTCCTACTCTAGGCATTCATACAGGCAAATCTGGAGTTATCTCATAGAATAAAGTAACCAATGAGAAAGGGGGAAGATCAAGATGGGTGTACCTTACGCTGGTGGAGTTGGTTTAGGTGGTGGCCTGGCGTTCATCCTCGTGCTTTATATCTTGCTAGTGATTATTGCTCGTCCTGGATTCCTATATTAATCGAGGGCACAGAATTTCTAGTTACTAGGCAACAGAACAAGCAAAATCCTCCAATCTTAATATAATGAAGTAAGTTGGAACGAAAGGAGGAAACAACATGAGTGCAGTAGCTGGATTGGGTGGCGGATTGGCGTTCATTCTTGTTCTCTATATCTTGCTTGTTATCATTGCTCGTCCTGGATTCTTCTACTAATCTAGGCGGCTGAAGGAAAAGGGGTGCTATCAGGCAGCCCCTTTTCCTATTTCCAAGCAACTATAAGGAGGCCTCTTGGACTAGCCGCCTAATCTGGGCTGTTTTCCTAGGCTGAAATCCAAGCAAGTCATCCGATTTCTCATAGAATATAGTAATCACTAAGGAAAGGGGGCAGTTCAAGATGGGTGTACCTTTTGCTGGTGGGGCTGGATTGTTAGGTGGAGGCCTAGCGTTCATTCTCGTACTCTACATCTTGCTCGTGATTATCGCTCGTCCTGGATTCCTAGTTTAATCCAAGGACTGGTAAGAGGGGCTTCTTGAAGAAGCCCCTCTTTGTATTGTTCACTATTATAAGCTACAATAGTCACTGAAATACATTATCCTAGAAAAGTAGAAAAGAGGGGCCACTCCATGATTAATCGAATTGTCCTAGTCAAGTTTTCTGATGAAACTACAAACGAGCAATTACAAGAGGTTATCAACCGTTTCAAAGCGTTAAAGGATCATCTTACAGGTATCGTTGAAATTCAAGCTGGCCTCAACTTTGCAGAAAGAAGCAAAGAATATCAAGTTGTTTTAAGCGTACGCTTTGAAAACGAAGCTGCCCTTGAAGCCTATGTGTCAAATGCCGAACACCAAGCGGTTGCTGCCTACATAAGAGAAGTAGGAAGAGTGGACAGTATCGGGGTAGATTTTAAATTATAAGGAAACCATGGTGAATAATAGCTCTGCCAATAAAGGGAACCCATCCTTTAGGGCAGAGCTATTTCCATTTTGGAGGTGGACTCTTGAAAGTTAAAGCCTGTCCACCATTTCATCATTTTCCGATCGTTTGTTAGTTTATTAATGGATGAACTTTTCCAGATGCTGCATACTAAGAAATATGCTATTTAGAGGAGGGTAACCATGTCTGAAAAAACTACACGGCTATCCAGTGCGGAGCTTGGAGGGCTCTGGAAGCATTATATACAAGATACCATGTCTGTTTGCTTCCTAAGATATTTTTTACATCATCTCCAAGATGAGCAGTTAAAGGTAGTTATCCAAAAGGCATTGAGTTATTCCGAAACACATTTAGTACAAATCAGAGAAATCTTTCATTTCGAGAATATTCCTATACCTGTTGGCTTTACCACAGAGGATGTTGATCTAAGTGCTCCCCCTTTATTTCATGATCCTTACGCCTTGAGCTTTGTTTATATCATGAGTAGGATGGAGATGATCTCATATTCCTTTACCACTTCAAGTGTGGGACGGGAAGATGTTCGGACGCTTTTTACTCAATGCTTGCAACACGCTAATGAGCTTTATAATGATTCAACTTCGCTTATGATTTCAATTGGAATTTATGATCGAGCCCCGATGATTAACTATCCTAGGAAAATAGAGTTTGTTCAAAATGAATCCCTGCTCTTGGGTTATATCGGAAAAAAAAGACCTCTGAACGCATTGGAGCTGTCGGAGATCTTTTTAAACATTGAGCGGAACTACTTTGCCACCGTATTTTGTCTAGGATTACTTCAAGTGGTCAAAGACAAGGAGATAAAAAAATACATCCAAAGAGGAAAAGACATTTGTGATAAGCAAGTCAAGCTCTTTAATGAACTTCTCATGAATGAGGATCTTCTAGGAACGGTTCCCATCACGATGGAACTGACGGATTCTACAACTTCTCCATTTTCCGACAAGCTGATCGTAGGACTTTTCCACGCCCTCAATTCGCTTGATATCACACTAATCGGACACGCATTATCCATGTCTATGAGGGCTGATTTGGCGGCTCACTATAGCAAACTGATCTTGGAAATTATACTCTATGGAAAGGAAGGGTTTAATATTATGGTTGATCGGAAGTGGCTTGAACAGCCGCCACAAGCCACGGACCGCAGGGATTTAATCAGGTCTCAATAAAAGAGCCTCCACAACGGAGGCTCTTTTCTAGATGATTTCTTTTTTATGCATAGATTTCACTTTCAATCTTTGGTATTCCAGGATTCGTTCATCAATCACTTGACTAATTTCTACCACCTTCTGATGGGTTAATGAACCCGTCCTAGCGGATGCTGCATACATAAGTTCTCTTAGGCGATCGATTTCTGCTTGAAGACTATCCAATGTTGCCCTTCCCCTGTCCCATTTTTTTCGGTACATTTTTTATCTCTCCCCAGAGATTCATATGTAATATTACCTAATATCATACAAGGAAAAAAGTCCTAGTTCAAAACAATTTTTTCGTCATTATCCAACAAGCTTCTACAGGATTCTTTGTGGTGTATCGTGCTCCTTTTCAAGTATAATACGAAAGTATGGATGCTACCAATGAGCTATGGGTCTTTCCCATCAATAAGAAGGTTGAACCCATTTATTAAAAATATGGATTTAAGACACTTGGAGCATTAACCATGATTCATGTCTTCTTGGGGGCCGCAGTATCGCCGAAATCCGAGAAGGTTAAGTAATTGGATGCCCCTCCTTTTTTCGTTAATAGATTCCTATGGTATACTACTTCTAGAATGACTACGAGTGAGAGTGATGATAAGTATGAATATGGTTGAGCTAAGGAAGGGTTTGACTTATGATCCAGCGTAAGCAAGGTCATCTGTCAGACAAAATGAGGGTAGATGAAGAGCTGAGGAAAAGCGAAGAGAGATATCGTAAATTAGTTGAACTTTCACCGGAGGGAATTGTAGTTCACCGAGATGGAATTATCCTCTTCGCAAATAAGGCAGCCTTTCAAATCGTAAAAGCCCAACCGAACGATCTTATAGGGAAAAACGTTTATGGTTTTATCCATCCAGATGAGAGAGGTCATTCAATTGAGAGGATGGCACAACTCAAAACTGACCAAGATTTGCCGCTTGTTGAAAAAAGGCTGTTACAATCTGACGGGAGAATCATTTTTACTGAGATCACCTCCATGCAGATGGAGTACGAGGGTAGTCCGGCCGTTCTGACTCTTTTTAGAGACATTACGGACAGGAAAAAAGCAGAAGATGACCTCAGGAATCAGGAAGCACTGTACCGTCTACTTACGGAAAACTCCAGCGATATTGTTGCACTGTATGGGCCTGATGGCGAAACCATCTTTGTAAGCCCCGCTTGCGAAAAGATTCTAGGATATACCCAGCAAGAATATATCGAGCTATCTGTAGTAGAAGCCGTTCATGAAGAAGACCTCATGACTGTCCTTGAGTGTAGAGCCCAATCTCTTAGCGGCAATTCATCACGTTGTGTTTATCGAAGTAAAAAGAAGAACGGAGAATACATCTGGCTGGAGACCATTACCAACCCTGTTTTGGGTGAAACGGGCGACATTATTCAAATTCAGGTAACTTCTCGAGATATACACCAACAAAAATTGGCTCAAGATAACTATCAGCTTATTGCCAATAACATGACGGACTTAATAGGGATTCTTGATGCTGAAGGGCGTGTAAAATATGCATCTCCTTCCTACCAAACCGTCTTGGGCTATAGTCCGGAAATACTGGAAGGGAACGCCAATCAGCAATTAGTTCATCATGAGGATAGGGCCCATACACAAGAACAATTTATACGTATGCTCCAAACCAAGACCCCAATATCACTTGAGCTACGTTATCAGCATCAATTTGGCCACTATCTGACTCTAGAGGCTACTTTTATACCCGTCTTAGATAAGTCCGGCAGCTTAGAATATGTCTTATCCGTAAGTCGAGACATTTCTACACGAAAAAAAATGCAGGGAGCCCTTCTCAAAAAAGAAGAAAGTCTTACTCTTGCCCAAAAAGTTTCTGGAATGGGAAGCTGGGATTTAGATCTTGAGACCGGGGTACTCGAATGGTCGGACCAGGTCTACTGTATTTATGGTTACACCCAAAACCAGATCAAGGTCTCCCCAGACTTATTTTATCAGCATCTATACCCAGAAGATCTTGCAACCGTGAATCAAGTCTTTGGATCCCCTCTTCAAGAAGAAAAAACGTACCGTGTAGAGCATCGAATCATTCGTGCAGATGGCCAGGTTCGCTGGGTAAGCCAAATGGGAAAAGTTGTACAAAGCAATCCAGGAGTAAGTACTCGTTTCATTGGAACAATTCAGGACGTAACCGAGATCAAGCATCGACAAGAAGAAATCGAACAGCTTAAAAGGCAAAAGGAGCTTATTCTTCACTCTGCTGGCGACGGTATTTTCGGAGTCGACTTAGAGGAGAATATCATCTTTGTCAACCCAGCAGGAGCCACTTTACTTGGATTTGAAGAAGCTGAACTTATTGGGAAATCGCTTAGACATGCATTTGGAAATTCACTGCGTCCTTCTCTTTTTGATGATAAGATTCGCTATGTAACCGATGAACTCTTTTTTCGTAAAGACGGGACAAGTTTTCCTGCTGAATATGTAAGTTCCCCCATATGGGAAAATGGAAGGATTTCTGGGGGAGTAGTGGCCTTTAAAGATATTTCAGAGAAAAGAATGGCAGAGGAGTACCTCCTTAAGTCTGAGAAATTAGAGCTGGCAGGGCAGCTAGCCGCAGGTGTAGCGCATGAGATACGAAATCCGTTGACTTCTATTAAGGGCTTTATACAATTACTAGAAATAGGACTAAGCAAACCTGAATACTTTTCCATTATGAGGTCTGAGTTTGAACGAATCGAAGACATCATTAACGAATTTTTAGCTCTATCTAAGCCACAGTCGATATTATTTCAGCCTGAGCGTATTGATGAATTATTATCGCAAATGATCCAGCTGATGAATAGCCAAGCCATTCTTCATAATGCCGTCATTATTCCTAATATTGATAGAGAGCTACCTTCAGTCTATTGTGATAAAAACAAGCTAAAACAAGTATTTATTAACGTTATTAAGAATGCGATCGAAGCCACTGAAGAAGGTGGAGTAATCAGGGTAGAAGCCACCACAAATGATAACCACAGGATTATTGTTCGGATCATTGACTATGGATGCGGAATTCCAGAACATCGATTTAAGAATTTGTTTGAGCCTTTTTATTCCACGAAAGAAAAAGGGACAGGGATCGGATTAATGGTCAGCTTTAAGATCATCCAAGAACACCAGGGAAGTATTCAAATTGAAAGTCAAGAGGGAAAAGGAACCACGGTTACCATAACTCTTCCTCAATACCACGCAACATATTGAAAACAGAAGTAGATCTCTTGCATACTAGATCTACTTCTTTTCTTTGCAGTCAAACTAGCTTCCTAAATACTGGTGTAATCTTAGAGCTAATTGTAGATTCATAAATTGTTCGGCGTCTGTAAGTTCGATAGAGAGAATTTCTTGGATTCGCTTGAGCCGGTAGTTTAAAGTATTGGTATGGATATGAAGAGATTCGGCTGCTTCCTTTGAATTTTGATTATGTTCCAAATAAACGAGCAGGGTTGGGAGCAATTCTCTTTTCCGTTGAGCTTCATACTCCAATAAAGGACCTAGAGTTTCTTGAATAAAATCCATTAATTCGTCCTCTGAGTTTTGCAGGAGCAGCCGTTGCACTCCTAGTTCCGAATAACTAATTACATTCTTGTTTAAGTTGTAGGTACGTAATAACTGCAAGCCTCTCTGGGCTTCTTGGGCAGATTTCCCTACATGGACCAACCCGTTTTTTGCTCTTCCCAAGGCGATAAGAACCGTAGGCTTCTCGTTTCTCTTCAAGACTTCCTGCTGAAACTGATGTGCGAGTTCCATGATTTGCTGAGTATGGTAACTACCCGTCCTTTGATTAGAAAAAGACAACAGTAGTATAATCTGCTCATGCTTGGTGACAACCATACTATGCGGATAACTTTCGAGAAAGATGCGGTTGGCTAGGTCAATGAGGTGGCGCTTCATATCGATATGGAGAGGTTGAATCTGGATCACCGTCACTAGATAGTTTCGGTTAGGATCAAGATCTAAGAGCTTAGCTTGCTGAATTAAGGACTCGTCTACCTTTCCAGTAAATAACCCCTCAATAAACTCTCCTTTTAATCGTTGTTGTGTTTCAAATATCTGCTGACTCTTCATCAGCTCCAGAGAGATCACCGTACATGCATGTTCTAAAGCGGAAATATCGACTTCATTTATCGACTGAACAGATAGAACAACTAAAAATCCCAGAAAGTTCATCTTAGAACCTAGAGGCAAACTTACCATGTGGTGGGGCAAACCGTTTATCTCACAATCTTGAAGTTTATAAGCAAGCTCTTGAAAATCTGAGGATGCAAAAGCAACCCCTTTTATTTTGCTGACGTCCGTTTCTGATAATGGATCGCGGCTGGATGACTCAATAAGATCTCCCCATTCATTAAACAGAAGAATTTGATCCCCAAACATGGTATTGAGGTAGTGAAGGATGGAAGACAAGCCTTCCCCTCGTAAGACAAGATTAGCTAAGTGCCCATGGATGGCAACGGAACGCGAAAGCATTTCGTTCTGTTTGGTTATGGTATAGTTTGAATTCTCTAATTGGCGAACCGTTTGCTGTTTCTCCTTGTAAAGCCTCGCTTTTTCAATAGCTACTGCGGCTTGATGGGATATGGCTTTTACTAAATTAATATCATCAAGGGAAAAATGCAGATCAGGTTGAAAAGAGTCTAACGTAATCACGCCAATACAGTCGCCTTTACTAATGATAGGGGCACAAATAGCTGACTGCGGATTGATGGGAATGGATGATTCCATCAAATTTAAGTTTTGAGGGGCAAGAGTGGAGGTTGTTCTCGCAACTTCCTCCGGGTTCTCAAAGATTAGACACTGTCGAGCTGAAAAAGCAAGACCTGTCATGGATTCTCCGGGCTTTAATCTTACCTGCTCCACAATCTTGGAATCAAACCCTTGTGCAGATTTAGCAACTAAACAATCCTGTATCGGGTCATAAAGAAACAGGACACCTCCATCAGCCGCATCTACAACAGAAACGGTTGCTTGCATGATGGAATCCATAATCGTATCGATGTCTAATGAGCTGTTCAGTACATTGGAAACTTCAATTAAAGACTGCAACTGCCTATGGCTAAGTAACTCACTCATAAATAAAATCAACCCTAATCCAATAGATTAGGGTTATTTTATCGTATATTAATTTACAGAAGCAACTGCAGCTTTCGAATCTTTCTCATGTAGGTAGTTCACAGCTGCCGTGATTAACACTTTCGCCGCAGTGAGCATGGCTTGTTCATCAATATCAAATTTAGGATGATGATGAGGATAAGTTGCCCCTTTATCCGGATTGCCGGCACCCGTGAAAAAGAAGGTGCCTGGCACCTTTTGTAAATAATAGGCAAAATCTTCTCCGCCCATAATCGGTTCCATTTCTTTCACATGCTCGGCAGGCACGACTTGCGCAGCGCTTCTGGCAAGCAATGCCGTTTCTTCCGGATGATTGCATACAGCCGGATAACCCTTATCGTATACAAAAGTATACTGGGCACCAGCACCTTCACATGTTGTTTTAATTACTCTTTCCATCTCTTGTATAATCAGGTCTTGGACCTCTGGATCAAAGGTTCGAACGGTTCCAATAATGCTTGCCGAATCGGCAATAACGTTAAAAGCATCTCCAGCATGGAAGGAAGCTACCGTTAATACCGCAGGCTTCAGAGGATTTATGCGGCGGCTGATAATCTGCTGAAGGTTCTGAACCAATGCAGTACCCACAACAATCGAATCAATTGTCTCATGGGGAGCAGCGCCATGACCACCTCTTCCCTTAATTTCAATGGTGAATTTATCGGCAGCAGCCATAATAGGTCCGGTTCGATAGCCAATTTCACCCACAGGATGAGAGGACCATAAGTGAGTGCCAAAAATAGCATCAACACCATCTAAACATCCATCTTCAATCATAGGAAGAGCGCCGCCAGGTGCAATTTCTTCTGCAAACTGGTGAATCAAGACAACATTCCCATGAAGCTCTTCCTTGTTTTCGACAAGGACTTTGGCTACAGCAAGTAGAGTGGCTGTATGAGCATCATGTCCGCAAGCATGCATCACCCCAGGAACTTGGGATTTATAATCAACATCTTTTTCGTCTTGAATGGCTAGTGCGTCAAAGTCGGCGCGGATCCCTACGGTTTTCCCCGGCTTCCCTCCGCGAATAATGCCGACAACACCTCTACCCCCAACACCGGTACGAACTTCAACTCCCAATTGAGTGAGATATTCTGCAATCGTTGCAGGTGTTTTTTCTTCCATAAAAGATAATTCAGGATTCATATGAAAATGTCGACGCCATTGAACCATTTCAGGAAACAACTCGGATAATCGACGATACATGGATTCAAACATCATTTCTATTCCTCCCAACCGTATTTACAGAATAATTATACATTGAAATAATATGAGATCTATGTAATCCAAAACAAAAAATAAGTGATGTTTTTGGTCTAATCTACAAAAACTAAGAAGAACTAATGTCTTTTGTTTAAACACACAAAAAATCTGTTCATTTTTTCAGATTGCTGCACATAGCAACTTCACTTGATATGACTATAATTATAAACAAGTTTGAAAATTTGAAAACATAAAAAAAGGGGGAGCGCATATGTCCTTGGCGAAAAAACAAGACGTGCCACCAGTAAATCAAAAGACAAAAGCGCCGGCAAAAAACACTTTGCTCAACCGGATGCTGGATGTTGTAGAACGAGTCGGAAACAAGCTTCCTGACCCAGTTACATTATTTATTATCTTTGCCATTATTGTAGTTATTGCTTCTCATTTTGCAGCATCCGCGGGAGTAGAAGTCACTCATCCTTCCACAGGAGATTCCGTAAAAGCGGTTAGTTTGTTAACAGCGGAAGGGCTTCAAAACATTATGACGAAAATGGTGAAGAACTTTGCCGAGTTTCCACCTCTAGGACTAGTACTTGTTACCATGATTGGGGTTGGACTTGCTGAGGGAGTTGGACTCATCTCTGCCTTGCTCAAAAAGGTCGTATTGGGCGCTCCTAAATCCATGATCACCGTATCTATCGTTATTGCTGGTATCTTGGCTAATATGGCGGGAGATGCTGGATTCATCGTATTACCTCCTATTGCAGCCCTCGTGTTTATGAGTGTAGGAAGACACCCAATTGCAGGAATGGTAGCGGCCTATGCAGCGGTCGCTGGCGGATTTAGTGCGAATCTGATCGTTAACATGCTTGATGCGTTATTGGCTGGATTTACCCAGGGAGCAGCACAGATTGTTGACCCGAACTTTATTGCTAACCCGGCCATGAACTGGTATTTCTTAGCCGCTTCGGCGTTTATCATCGTACCTTTAGCTATTTGGATTACCGATAAAGTAGTAGAGCCAAGACTTCCTGAATACACAGGTCCAAAGATGAAGATGGACAAACTGTCCGATGCCGAAAATCGTGGATTAAAGTGGGCAGGAGCGGCTGCACTTGTGTTTATTTCTATAATTGCTCTATTAATTGTACCAAGTGACGCTCCACTTCGCGGCGAAAACGGAGCGATTATTATCTCTCCATTCATGAGCTCGCTGGTTCCGATTATTATGGGATTATTCTTATTCCCTGCCATCGCTTATGGGATTGTAACCAAGGGTATCCGTTCCGATAAAGACGTAGCGGATGGTATGGCTAAGGCGATGAGCGCGATGGGAATGTATATCATACTAGCCTTCTTCGCCGCTCAATTTATTGCCTATTTTAACTGGAGTAACCTTGGCGTGATCATGGCTATTTCCGGAGCTGACTTCTTAAAGGGAATTGGATTGACAGGCTTGCCGTTGCTTGTTGGATTTATTATCATTAGTGCCGGATTGAACTTGTTTATCGGAAGTGCTTCGGCAAAGTGGGCGATCCTTGGACCGGTGTTTGTTCCCATGTTCATGCTCCTAGGTTATGATCCAGCCTTTACACAATTGGCCTACCGCATAGGGGACTCTATTACCAATCCAATTACACCGATGTTCGCTTATTTTGCCATCCTATTAGCCCTGGCAAAAACATACGACAAGAACATGGGATTAGGCTCGTTAATTGCGGTTATGCTTCCATATACCTTGATTTTCGGTGCAGCATGGATTTTATTCTTCATCATTTGGTTTTTCCTTGGCTTGCCGCTTGGACCAGGTTCCGGCATTTATTTGCCATAAGGTGATAGGAGATTAGAGAGAGTTAGAAAATTGGAGGTGGAGAGGTTGAACGTTTTTTCTAAAGAGAGATTACTAAAAGATGTAATGCAATGCTCCAAAATAGAAGGTATCGATCCTTTGGACGTAGCGGAGCGATTATCAAAAATGGCAGCGATTGGAGTGACCCCGGAAGGCGGAATTACACGGTACCCTTATACGAAGGAAGAAAGAGAAGTAAAAGAAGTCTTTAGGGGCTGGATGGAGTCCATTGGGCTTGAGGTACATGTTGATCCAATAGGCAACTTGTTCGGACGATTGATAGGTGAAAACCCTGAGCTTCCCGTGGTGATGACTGGGTCACACCTGGATACTGTCCCCAATGGAGGAGCCTTTGATGGAGCCCTTGGGTGCTTAAGCAGTCTAATGGCTATCGAAGCCATCATTAAGCAAGGTTTGAAGCCTCAGCGCACGATCGAATTAGCTGTATTTGTAGATGAAGAGGGCGCACGATTCAAAAATGGAATATTCGGTAGCCGAGCTATGATGGGAGAGGTTACAGCGGAGCAATTAAAGAACTTTTCTGACGCTGATGGCATTACCCTTGAAGAGGCTATGAAAGAACAAGGATATTTACCTGGACAAATCCTCCTGGGGAAACGTCGAGCTGAAGATATCTTTGCCTTCTTGGAGCTTCATATTGAACAGGGAAAAATTCTCGAAAATGAAGAAAAAAACATCGGGATCGTGAACGGAATAGCGGGACCTTCCTGGAGAACCTTTACCTTCCTTGGAAACACCGACCACGCGGGGAACACCCCTATGCATATGAGAAAAGATACAGTAACCGCTGCAGCTGAATTCATACTCGGTGTGGAAAAGCTTCCCCGGACGTTTAGTCCGACCGCTGTTGCTACCGTAGGGAGGATGAATGTATTCCCTAATGGAACGAATATCATTGCGGGAAAAACCGAAGTCGTTGTTGATGCTAGAGACATACATGTTGACAAGAGGGATGAATTGCTTGAGGCGATCACCCAACTCGCCCATGAAATTGCCCAAGCAAGAGAGTTAGAAGTCAAGGTAGAAAGTGGCATATCCATTCCACCAGTGATGGTGCCCGACTCGATTCAAAGCATGATTGCTCGGGCAGCAGAGCGCCATGGACTTTCTACTCGAACGTTGCCAAGCGGCGCAGGTCATGATGCTATGATTCTTGGCAAGTATGTTCCCTCAGGCATGATCTTTGTGCCAAGCCATAAAGGAAAAAGCCATTCTCCAGAAGAGTGGACTTCCTTGCCAGATTGCGTGAATGGAATAGTAGTGATGAAAGAGGTCTTGTTTGAGTTAGCGAATCAGAATTAAATTTAGCAAGTGAAAAAACCGATCCTATCAAGTTAGAGGGCACTGAAAAACTTGCGTTTTTAGAAATATAAGT
>NZ_SDLR01000010.1 GCF_004522215.1 Ammoniphilus sp. YIM 78166
CGATTAAAAAATTTCTTAAGGCGAGTCAGACTATACATACGAACCCCCAACCGGAACGTTTGTTCTTATTTTATCACCTTCCTCCCTTTCCGTCCATCCACAATCTTCTTTAAAAAATCAAGCCAATACCCTATGCCCCCTCTAGTCACCAACAAACCAGAGAAAATAAAAAAACGAGCACCTAACAGACAGCTCGTCTTGGGGCAATTGTATGGGGATGGCTGGCCCGCCTGGATTCGAACCAGGGCATGACGGAGTCAAAGTCCGTTGCCTTACCGCTTGGCTACGGGCCACTAACCCTAGTATGCTCCCAAAGATAAGAAACATACACAGATCATAAATTTGGCTTTCGGAAAACATACTATTTATTGCACACCATAAATGGAATGGAGATTGGAATGCCTTTCGTAATAGGAATTGTCTTTATTTTACTGTATGCGATCTTGGTTTATTATATTGGATGGACCGGCTGGGGATGGATGAAGAACAGGATGTCCACGGAGCCATCCAAGAAATTTAAGTTTCTCTATATCCTTACCCTTGCGATCGTTGCTACATCCTTTATCTTGGGTAAGCTCACGGAAAATGTCATCCTCCATCTCATCGGCGCCTATTGGATGGCCCTTTTTTATCTTTTGGTGATCCTGTTGCCGTTAGCTCATGTGAGTGTTTGGCTGTTGCGGTTAACTCGGCTTCCGCATCACCATATCGAAAAGGGAACGAGCTCCGTTCTTCTCCTTGTCCTTTTTTCTTTGGTCGCTTATGGCTCCTACAATACTTATAGCCCCACCCTTCAAACGTACGACATCCATATTGACAAAGGAAACCGTCCTCAACAGCTGAAAGTGGTCTTGGTCTCCGACATGCATTTTGGCTTACTCTCAGGGATTGATCATGCGCAACGAATGGTCAATGAAATTAATATGCTTCAACCCGATATTGTCATGATCCCAGGAGATATCATTGATGATGACATCCGACCATATTTAAGACAAGGGATCGACAAAATCATGACCCAAATCCAAGCCCCCTATGGTGTGTATGCCTCCTTAGGGAATCACGATAAGCATAACGGACCGATGGCAGAAGTCATTCAAACTTTGGAGAAAAGCGGAATGCACGTCTTATATGATGAAACGCTAGCTGTAAACGAAAATATTCAACTCATCGGCAGAAAAGACCGAAGTGAGCGCAATCGTGCAACACTTGCCTCTCTGCTAGAAGGAGTAGACACGGAGAAAACGACCATTCTTCTGGATCACCAGCCCTATGAGTTGGATGTCGCTCAAAAGCTGGGCATCGATCTTGTCCTCTCCGGCCATACCCATCACGGGCAAGTTTACCCGGGTAACTTCATCACGGAGCGCCTTTTTGAAAACGATTGGGGTTACTTACAAAAAGAACAGCTTCATTCCATCGTATCCTGTGGCTTTGGCTTCTGGGGGCCTCCGCTTCGTCTCGGTTCGCGCTCAGAGATCGTCCAAATCCATCTCACGATGGGTACACCAAAAACATCCAGTCTTCCCTAGAAGATTGGATGTTTTTTTATCTTTACGCTCATTTCCCAATAAATTTTTGGATGTGTCTACTCATCGTAGGTTGACTTACTTCTAAAACTTTGGCCACCTTCGTGACGGTTTTATATTCGGACAAAGCCATATTGATCAGTTGATATTGCGTCATTTCAATCGCTTTTTCCAGTGGAATGATTTCATTGACCTGAACCGAGGGAACACTTCGATTTTTAGTGCTTAATATTCGGCTTAAATCGTTCGCGGTGATTAATTGGCTTGCTGTAATCACCATAGCTCTTTCCACCACATTTTGAAGCTGTCGCACATTTCCCGGCCAGTGATAGGCCTTCAGCATTTCAACTGCATCCTCCGAAACATGCTTCTTCGTGGCAAATTTTTCATTAAAGTACTCCAAAAAGTGAAGAACTAATGGCTCGATATCATCGACTCTCTCCCGCAAAGCTGGTACATATAAAGGTATGACATGCAGTCGATAAAAAAGATCCTCTCGAAAAGTGCCTGCTGCCACCATTTCTTCTAGGTTTCGATTCGTAGCCGTTACCATTCGAACATCGATGGGAATCGGCTTTGTTCCCCCTATTTTCATGATTTCTCTTTCCTGTAATGCTCTCAATAACTTAACCTGGAGATTTAAGGATAACTCCCCAACCTCATCCAAAAATAGCGTACCTTGATGGGCTAATTCAAATAATCCTTTCTTCCCTTGATTGAGGGCTCCGGTAAATGCGCCTTTCTCATAACCAAACAATTCGCTTTCCAGCAGATTTTCCGGGATGGAGCCACAATTAATTTTGACAAAAGGTTTGGTCTTCCGGGGGCTAAGATGATGAATCGCATCTGCGATTAGTTCCTTCCCGACACCCGATTCCCCGTAAATGGTCACGGTAGACTCCACCCGAGCCACCTTTGCAACCTCGGCCATCATCTCATCCATTGATTGTGACTGATAAATAATTGGTTTTTCGTTATGCTGAATCTTTCGAAGGATATTCACTTCTTTCCGATACTTTTCGGTTAACTCCTTCACTTCTTCAAGCTCTTCCTGTAAGTTGGTCACTTCCGTAATGTCTCGGGAAGCAATCACAATACGTTCTAATTGTTTTTTCCGGTTGAAAATCGGATTGCCCACCGCTAGTATTTTCCTACCAAAACGATTTTGCTGGACAACAGAGATTTTCTTCTTCTCCTCCAAAACGCGTCGTGTTACAGATGGCTTAAACCACCCTTTTTCCTCCAACGCCAAAATATTCTCCCCGACTACGGTAGCAGGATCCACTCCCCAAAAATTCAAATTGCTGCGGTTAGAAACCCTGAGAATCGTTCCGGCTGCATCAACGACTAATATTTCATCATAAACAGAATCCACGATAGCTTCTAGATCAGTCGTTAAATCCCGCACTTCTTGTGAGAAGGTCTGCTTAATATAGAGAATTTCCGAAGACTCATTATCAAGCCATCCCATCAAATCGCCTTGTTCATTTTCGACTAACAAATATAAAAATTGAAGATCTGAATTGGAGAGGATTTTGTCTTGAGTTACGATCTTATAGTCAGAACTGTAACTTAATGGTTCAGAGACAGACTCTAACTGCAGGAGCAGCTGATGGCTATCACAGATCCCCACGATGAGTTTACCTTTTTTGACAATTACGAGTTTAGCCTTCGTTTGTTGAACTAAGCGTAAGGTTTCCTGCACGATAATGGAATCGTCAACGATAATAAATTCTTTGTTTATATCCTTAATGCTGCTCAAGCTTAATTCCCCCAATCCCCGTTCATAAATGCAGGATAGCGTGTAGATAACAATATTTTATCATATCCAAGATAAAAAAAAGGAGAGGTCGCCCTCTCCCAAAGATTGGAGTTTTGAGTTACTTAGATAGGTCCGATAATACCTCTTCAATGACATCCAACGCTTCCTTTAACTGATCATCGGTGATGACCAACGGAGATAAGAATCGCAATACATTGCCGTAAAGCCCCGCGCTTAGTACAATGACACCTCGACGATAGCATTCTTGTACAATCTGTGCGGTTAACTCTTTATTCGGCTCTTTTGTCGCTTGATCCTTCACTAACTCCACGGCACACATCGCGCCCAACCCTCTGACCTCTCCAATGAAGGAGTATCGATTTTTCAATTCCGTGAAGCGGGACATAATCGTGTCGCCAATGATCTGGGCTTTGTCGGCCAGTCGCTCTTCTTCCATCATTTCAATGACTTTAAGAGCGGCTACACAACCCAACGGACTTCCCCCGTAAGTTCCGCCTATTTCACCTGGAGCTGCAGAATCCATAATTTCTGCTCTTCCAGTGATCGCACTGATAGGCAGACCGGCTGCGATCGATTTAGACATCGTCATAATATCCGGTACAATATCAAAATGCTCCATCGCAAACATCTTCCCTGTACGCCCGAATCCCGTCTGGATTTCGTCCGCGATAAATAAGATTCCATATTTTTCGCACACTTTTTTCACGCCTTGAACAAACACTTTCGAAGGAACCACAAATCCGCCTTCTCCTTGTACAGGCTCCATAATGATCGCCGCTACCTCTTCTGCGGGTACCTCGGATATGAAAAATTCCTCTAATTGCTGAAGTACCATTTGATCAAGCTCTTCTGGACTAACGTTCAATGGTGCACGGTAGTAATAAGGATAACGCATTTTATACGTATCCGGTGCAAACGGTCCGAAGCCAAACTTATACGGTCTTACCTTACTGGTTAAGGACATGGCGAGTAAAGTACGTCCATGGAACCCGCGGTCAAAGGAGATAATCGCCTTTCTTCCGGTAAATTTACGTGCTAGCTTTACCGCATTTTCCACGGCTTCCGCTCCACTGTTCAAGAAGAACGTTTTCTTCTCATGCGACCCTGGCGTAATTTGGTTGAGCTTCTCAGCTAAATTAATATAAGGCTCATACATCATCACATTAAAACCGGGATGAATATAATTTTGTACCTGTTCAATAAGGGCTTCTACCACCTTTGGCGGACAATGGCCAGCATTGATCGTTCCAATCGCTCCTGCAAGATCGATAAAGGTGTTGCCGTCAACATCCGTCAGAAGCGCGCCTTCCCCTTTGGCAGCGAAAGTGGGAACAGTATTCGATACGCCTTGAGGAACATTCGCCTTTCTCTTTTCTAGCAATTCAGAAGCTTTAGGTCCAGGAATGGAGGTCTTTAAGTTAATATATTTTTGAGATGTTTTTTCCATTTTATGATTTCCCCTTTTCATTTAATTTGGTTATTTTTTAATACATACTAATTTCATTTCGGTCATTTCTTCTACCGCATATTTGAGGCCTTCGCGTCCGATTCCGCTTTCTTTAACCCCTCCATAAGGCATGTGATCGACACGGAAGGTTGGAATGTCATTGATCATCACTCCGCCCACTTCTAAAGCTTCTGCAGCCTGTATGGCCGTTGTAATGTTCGGGGTGTATATGCCCGCTTGTAGTCCGAATCGGGAATCATTCACGTATTCGATCGCTTCTTGCACACTGGAAACTTTATTGATCAACACAATTGGGGCAAACACTTCCTGACATGACACTTTGGCTTTCGGATCTACATTCAAAAGCACCGTCGGCTGAAGAATATTCCCTTCTGCTGCCCCACCAGTGGCAATCGTTGCGCCAGCTTGTTTCGCTTCTTCGATCCACTGTAAAGAACGTTCCACATCCTTAGGACTGATCAAAGCCGAAACATCCGTTTCAGGATCAAGCGGGTTCCCCAGTCGTAAGGTCTTCGTTTGCGCGACAAACTTCTCAACAAAGGATTCATATAACGCTTCGTGTACATAGACCCTTTGCAAGGAAATACACACCTGACCGGCAAAGGCGAAGGCACCAGTGACTGCCCTGGCGATAATTGAATTGAGATCTGTTCCCTGATCGACAATAAGGGCTGCATTGGAGCCAAGTTCCAGGGTTACTTTTTTCAATCCGGCTTTATTCCGAATCCCGATTCCCACCGCTGGACTGCCTGTGAAGGTAATGACTTTCACCCGCTGGTCTTGAATCAATTTCTCGCCTACTGTACTGCCGCTTCCGGTAACCACATTAATAACGCCATTAGGTAGACCGGCTTTTTGCAATAGCTCTGCTAAATACAACGAAGTCAAAGGCGTTTGCGTTGCCGGTTTTAATACGATGGTATTTCCTGCAGCAATCGCTGGACCCACTTTATGCGCCACGAGATTCATAGGAAAGTTGAACGGGGTTATGGCTGCTACGACTCCCAAGGGCTGACGAATCGTAAAAGCGATCCGATCTTCTCCGCCAGGTGCGGCATCCATCGGAATGGTTTCCCCATGAATCCGTCTCGCTTCTTCCGCAGCAAACTTATAAGTCATGATCGTACGAGCCACTTCACCCTTAGCCGTTGTCCACGGTTTCGCCGCCTCAAGGGCAATTAAGCGGGCGCATTCATCTGCGTTTTCTTCCATCAGCTTCACGAGGTTCTCCAATATCGTTGCTCGTTGATGAGCTGGCATTTTAGCCATTATCGGCCGTGCTTGTTCTGCCGCCTGGATGGCCATTTCCACTTCCGATTCATCGGCAAAAGCAATTTCTGCAATTTGCTCCCCGCTATATGGACTATATAATGGTTGATATTGTTTGGCTTCTACCCATTCCCCATTAATGAACAAATGTTTTTTCAATGTCTTCAACCTCTCTATCATTTTGTTTTTTTATCTTTTACTAATGCAAATATGATGCCAATCTTTCCAACCTAGCCTGATGCCCCATCAGCGGAGTATCGAGCTAAAAGTTATTCACTTTTGAATGGATACCATTCATTTTTGAATGATCCAATCGGTAGATCACCGTCTCTCTTCCTAGTAGCAACAAGCTATGAATTAAATCTGGTCCCTGCGTTTCTCCAAATACAACGGCGCGAATCGCAACGTAGAGAGATCTCCCTTTTAAACCAGTTTCCTTATGAATGTTTTTCATTAAATCGGTAATCCTTATTGCATTCCACTCATGATCTTCTTTCACTTTCTCCAAGAAAGAATTTGCAATCATCTGCACCTGATCTTCTTCTAGCAATCTCATGGCATCCTCACTATATACCGTTTCTGCCCTTAGCAAAGGCTCAGCCATCGAGACGAGTTCTCCTACATGGGATATGCGTTCCCCACAGAGGGAAATCAACTCTGCAATCCAACGCACATCCACCCTATCATCTATTAATCCTTGTTGCTGAAACATCGTGACGGCTAGATCTATTAATCTTTCTGGATCCGCTTGTCTCATATAATAGTTGTTCATCCAATCGAGTTTAGCTTGATCAAAGATTGCGCCAGATTTGTGAAGTCGATCGAGTGAGAAGGAAGCAGCCATCTCCTCAAGCGTGAACAATTCCTGTTCTCCTTCCGGAGACCAACCCAGCAAAACAAGGAAATTATTCATCGCTTCAGGCAAGTAACCCAAAGAACGATATTGGTCCATAAATTGAAGGATGGATTCATCCCTTTTGGACAGTTTTTTCCCGCTAGGTTTAAGGATCAAAGCCAGATGAGCAAATTGCGGTATCTCCCAACCGAACGCATCATAAATCAATATCTGCCTTGGGGTGTTGGAAAGATGTTCTTCGCCTCGTATGACATGTGTAATTTTCATTAAGTGATCATCGACCACGACGGCAAAATGATAAGTAGGGATTCCGTCAGACTTTACCATAATAAAATCGCCTATGTCATCCGATCCAAACTTCATATCTCCCCGTACATCATCGCTAAATTGAATAAGTCGACCTTCCGGTACGCGGAATCGAACGGTTTTTTTGCGCCCCTCTTGTCCTAACGTTCTTCTTTGTTCCGCATTCAAATCTCTGCATTTGCCGCTGTATTTGTATATTCGATTTTGCCTCATCGATTCTTGACGCTCGGTTTCAAGCTCTTCCTCGGTGCAGTAACAGGGATAAGCCTTCCCTTCGCTAATCAGGCGATCGACATACGGCTGATAAATATTCAATCGGTCCATACAGTGATAAGGTCCATAGTCGCCGCCGATATCCGGGCCTTCATCCCAATGGAGCCCTAACCACCTAAGATTTTCCAAAAAGCCCAAATCTGCTTTTTCCACATTTCGTGTTTGATCCGTATCTTCAATTCTTACAATAAATGTGCCTCCCCGTTTCTTTGCCAAGAGATAGTTAAATAGGGCTGTACGGGCACCTCCCAGATGTAAATGTCCTGTCGGGCTAGGTGCAAAACGAACGCGGATAGACATAACGGACGCCCCCTCTTCAGATCTTTGTCAAACATATTATGCAAGTCTCTTGCCAACCCTTTTGTTGAAAGCGGCGAGCCATTAGAGATGAGGCACTAGTGAAGGTCATTCAAAAATGAATGGAATTCATTCAGATTTGAATGATGAAAAGCAAAAAACCACCCGAAGTAGGGTGGTTCTTGAAGAAAAGAGCTTAGTTTAGCAAATTTATAGAAATTTTTCCGTTAATTCATCAAGATTACTTATTACGATATCCGGTTGTACTCCTAATTCATCAAATTGTTTGTTAAAGCGATTTATCCAACAAACTTGAAATCCGAATGTTTTAGCACCCGCCGCATCCCAAGGATTTGAAGTCATAAATAACGTTTCTTCTTTAAGAACTCCTAGCTCTACTACCCCTAATTGATATACACCCATAGAAGGCTTATAAATTTTAAGTTCATCTACGCTGATGACATGATTAAACACCTGAGAAAGACCCGCATTTTCAACAAGAGTATTTAACATATGAGGTGAGCCATTCGATAGTATCGCAAGGATCAGATTTCGAAGCCTTTCCAACGCCTTTGGTACTTCGGGATAAGGTTGCAGTCGTAGATACTCGTTCAATAGTGTCTGCTGAGTCTCTTCTGTTAAATCTAATTTTAAGTCTTTCAGTGCAAATAATAAGGCATCTTGAGTCAAGCTCCAAAAGTCAACATACCGTCCCATTAAAGAGCGAAGCCAACTGTACTCTAATTGTTTTTGTCTCCATATTTCACTGATTTGTTTGCCCTGTCCAGGAAAAAATTGTTCACATTTATCTACTACTGTATGTACGTCAAATAAGGTCCCATAAGCATCGAAAATAATAGCTTTTATACGCAAAACTGATTTCCCACCTTTATCCTTATTTTCTTATTATTGTACTCTTATGGTGGAAAATAAAAAAGAACTCAACTCTTTTTGTTAAGTTCTTTACCAGTTAACCGTTAGAATAATAAAAAGCACCCAAATATTTAAGTATAATTGGGTGCTAAATTATGTTCATGTATGGCCTTGCCTAAAAATAAAAACTCCACCATCGTATGTATGGTGGAGGCGGTGGGAATCGAACCCACGTCCGAAAGCAACGCAACATAAGCTTCTCCGAGTGCAGTCGCTGGATTTAGAGTTTCGCCTCACCGACGCCCAACGACAGGCTTCTGGATTGGCTAGCTACCTACAGTTCACTTTCCGGTCAGTAACGGTCCGGACGAGCTATCCCACTGAGATGACCTTCTATAGCAAACATGGGCGATCCGCTATGGAAGGGCTAGGCTGCAATTAAGCAGCTAGTTGTAATTTAGGTTGTTTTGCAGTTATATTTAACTCCGCGTTGTTAACGAGGCCCGCAGCCCCCCGACTCGCTACTTATGCCCGAACTACCCCCGTCGAATCCAGAACGCCCCCATAAGGGATGTTAGAGTACTTCAAGCACGTACAGATAATATACCATAGCCTCCGACACTTTTCAAATAGCAATTATCGGAAACGTTCTTTCATGGCTTGCGCCATTTCGCGTTGGGCATCCTTCTTCTTCAGAGACTCCCGCTTATCATAGTCTTTCTTCCCTTTAGCAGTAGCAATCTGAACCTTGGCTAGTCCATTCTTTAAATAGATTTTCAATGGAACCAACGTATAGCCTTTTTCCTTAATCATCCCGATCAGTTTGTTGATCTGTTCGCGATGCAACAGGAGCTTACGTGTGCGCAGCGGTTCGTGATTATAACGATTCCCCTGCTCATAAGGACTGATGTGCAGGTTATGCAACGTGACTTCCCCTCTACGAATCTGAGCGAAGCTGTCTCGCATATTGACTTTTCCCTGGCGAATGGACTTGATCTCGGTACCCGTCAGGACAATGCCCGCCTCGTACTTTTCCTCAATATGATAATCGTGGAACGCCTTTTTATTTTGTGAAATCAATTTTTCCCCGCGTGTGATCGCCATGTGTACTCACCCCAAAAACATTAGCATCTTCCTATTATAGCATAAGGGCAAAGGGGAAAAAAGCGCCCGGATAATCGGACGCTTGCATTTTCCGCATAGGAATTTAAGTCCAATAAGAATTAAAATGTAACTCTGACGTTCCTATCGGCATAAAAAACTTCCTCTTAAGGCGGTCTGGCTACTTGAATATACTTCGATAAAAGTTTTTTCTACTTCTTCTTTTTCTTCTTATTCTTCGCTTTTTTCCCGCCGCCAGCGCCTTTTTTCTGGCCCTTGGCTGCTTCCTTCCAAAACGGCTGTTTTCCGGCTTGCTTTTCACCGGGTTTGCCAGGCTTCGCTTTCTTCTCCCGTTTGCCGCCTTCAATGACAATCTTGGCTTTACGCGGCTTATGCTCCGCTCTTTTTGCCATGCCCACCACTTCAAAGTCGATGGAGTGCTCGTCCTTGTTCACCCCAACAACCCGGACCTTCACCATGTCACCAATGCGGTAAGACTTTTTCGTACGCTCGCCAACCAGCGCGTAGGTGCGTTCATCGTAGTGGTAATAATCGTCAGTCAAGTAGCTCATATGCACGAGGCCTTCAATCGTGTTGGGAAGCTCAATGAACATCCCAAAGTTGGTGACGCTGCTGACCATCCCTTCAAACTCTTCGCCGATCTTGTCGGCCATAAATTCGGCCTTTTTCAGATCATCGGTTTCTCGCTCGGCATCAACCGCAACCCGCTCCCGTTCCGACGTGTGGCGAGCGATGTCTGGGAGCTTTTCTCCCCAGTCCACTTTCTGCTCTTCATCCATCGGGCCGTTCTCCAGCCAGTGGCGGATTAAGCGATGAACAATTAAGTCGGGATAACGACGAATCGGTGAAGTGAAATGCGTATAATAATCCGCGGCTAGCCCAAAGTGACCATTGTTTTCTGCTTCATACTTCGCTTGCTTCATGGAGCGGAGCATGACTTTGCTGATGACCGTTTCTTCCGGTGTTCCCTGCACTTGCTCCAACAGCATTTGCAAGGCTCTCGGATGGATATCACTTGGTGTCCCTTTGACCACATAGCCAAAGTTCGTAATAAATTGAAGGAAATTACGTAGCTTCCCTTCATCCGGATCTTCATGCGTGCGGTACATGAACGGTTGATTCAACCAGTGGAAATGTTCCGCTACTGTTTCATTGGCGGCCAGCATGAATTCTTCAATGATTTGCTCCGCAATCGTCCGATCCCTGATCACCACTTCCGTCGGTTTTCCTTCCGGATCAACAAGGATTTTGGCTTCCTTAAAATCAAAATCGATCGCCCCACGCTGCATGCGCTTGTCCCGCAACTTCAAGGCCAGCTCCTTCATGTCCCGAAACATCGGGACAAGCGGTTCATAACGAGCCATGAGTTCCTGATCGTCTTCTTCTAAGATCTTATAAACATTCTGGTAGGTCATTCGCTCATTGGTCTTAATGACACTCATAAAAATTTCATAGCGGACGAGCTTCGCCTCTTGATCCAATTCCATGTCGCAGCTCATCGCCAAACGGTTGACTTGAGGATTCAAACTGCAGATCCCGTTGGAAAGACGGTGTGGAAGCATCGGGATGACGCGATCCACCAAATACACGCTCGTCCCGCGGCGGTACGCCTCCTCATCCAGGAAGGAGCCTTCTTTTACATAATGGCTGACGTCTGCGATGTGCACCCCAAGCAGGTAGTTGCCATTTTCCAGACGCTCCAGAGAAACGGCATCATCCAAGTCTTTGGCGTCCGCTCCGTCGATAGTGACCATTACCCGGTCACGGAGATCGCGGCGGTTTTGCCCTTGCCAGTCCCCTTCGGTTAGTTCTTCAGGGACCGATTCCGCTTCTTTCATGACATGTTCATCAAATCCCTCGGCCAGTTCATACTTGTGGATGATGGAAAGAATGTCGACACCAGGATCATTTTTATGACCGATAATCTCGACTATACGTCCTTCCGGATTGGTTCGCCCATCCTCTGAGTATTTGGTAATTTCCGCAATGACCTTATGCCCTTCCATGGCCCCCATGCTGGCGTTTTTAGGAATGAACATATCTTTAGCCATCCGCTTATCATCGATATTCACGAAGCCATAGTCTTTCCCGTCCGTATACGTTCCGACAAAACGATTATTGGCGCGTTGAAGGATGCGAATAATCTCCCCTTCCATCCGGCCTCCACTCTTAACCTTGGCGCTAGGGCGGCACAGTACAATGTCGCCATTCAGAGCTCCGTTCATGTCGTGAGCGGAAATGAAGACATCCGGTTCACCTTTGGTCTCAGGAATGACAAAGCCAAAACCCTTGGCGTTGCCCTGTAAACGACCTTTGACCAGATTCATGCGCTCTGGCACTCCGTACCGGTTGGAACGCGTGCGAATGATTTTGCCTGCTTCCTCTAGCACATTTAACAGCTTCACAAACTCTTTAAAATCGGCAGCCGATTCCACGCCAAACGCTTCTTCCAGCTCGGCTACAGTCATCGGGGCATAGGCTTCTTCTCTCATAAATTCAACAACTCTTTGTTCAGTGACCACTCTCGTCGACTCCTTTATCTATGTACGTTATAGAGGGTGAAAAAAAGAGGGTTTATCGCCCCTCCAGTTCCCAAGTAATTTCTTCAAAATATTTCGCCATGTCCATAAACAGCTGATGGCGATCATGATCTAGCGTAATAATGTGACTAGAATCGGGATAATGACGGATTTGTTTATAGTGTGACCCAATTTGCGAATAGATATAATCCGCGCTTGTAGGATCCACGGTTTCATCTGCTCCGCTCTGAGCAATAAAGATGGGGGTCTTGATGTTAGGCAGCTCCACCTTCACCTCTTCGATCAGCTGAGACAAACTGTACACAGAAGCAAGCGGTGTGCGCGAGTAGGGGATGATGTGTTGTTCAATGTGAGGAGCTTTCTTCTCCCTTGTACCGGGGACATACGGCACAAACCACTTAGCCCATCGGGCATGCTTAATCCGGGTATCCCGGACGAAAATGGGGGTGCTTAAGGTTGCAATCGAACGAAACTCGTATTTTTGAGCGAGCTTTAACGCTAATAGACCTCCCATGGAAAGTCCAGCCGCGTAGATAACCTTGCTTCCATTCGTTAATAGTTGGTGAACCCCTTCTTCGGCCGAATACAGCCATTCCTTCCAAGAGGTTTTTCGCAGGTTTTGAGGGGTTGTACCGTGTCCAGCCAAAAGAGGAGCGGAAACAGCAAATCCGCTCCCCCTAAAAAATTCCACGGCGGGTCTCATCTCTAAGTTGGTGCCGGTAAACCCATGAATGAGTAAAATCCCTCGACCATTATGTCCTCTATGAAAAATGGGACGTACTTCAATCATGAATGCTTGCCCCTTCCAGATCTTTGGCTAAGAAAGTCTCTACAGTGAATAAGACCTGTTCTTTTTCACAATCTTGACAGAGTATATGCTTAGATTCCGTAAAAAAATGAATTTCTTTTTGTTCAGATTGTATATGCTGATAAATATAGTGTGCACTGCGAGGCTCCACTAAATCATCGCATTCGCTCTGGAGAATTAAGGTCGGTACGGTCACCTTATCCAATTCCGGCTTCAATACCTTCACCAGCCTGCGAAAATGGACAACGGCCCGTATTGGTGTAGAAAGCGATTTTTGCATATATCGCTTCAACAAATCCTTGGAATCGGCCGTGAAGTTGGACTTGATCGCTTCCGCCATGTTGGCAAACATTTGCCCTGGATTTATATAAAATACGCAAGCGTTTAATAAGACTAGCTTAGAAACGGGATATTTCGTGGAGAGATACGCCGCAATCATTCCTCCCATCGAAAAGCCTACCACGTAGACCTCCGAGCATTCTTGCATCAACAGTCGAAGTTCTTCTTCCGCTTTGAGAATCCAATCCTTCCAGGTAACCTTGTTCAGGTCTTCCCTCTCTGAACCATGACCCGGTAACGTCGGTACTGATATCTTCCAGCCAAATTTCTTCAGGTGCTCGGCCAGGGGCTCCACTTCATACGGACTGCCCGTAAAACCATGAAGAAGCAAACAACCGATCATACTACCTCTCCTTCGATTACGAGATCATAGGGATTGTACCCGCTTTTACAATATACCACAATTTTCTAAAGATGTTACCTTACAATTTGATTACAACAAAAAAAGAGACCTCATTAGGTCTCTTTCTTCCTAAAACGCGCCTCTTGTAAAAAAGGCGACGGCAATAGACAAGATCATGAATCCAGTTGCTAATACAATGGTGATCTTATGAAGCACGGCATCAATACCGCGTGCTTTTTGCTTACCCATCATCTGTTCAGCGCCTCCGCCAATCGCCCCGGATAACCCAGCACTCTTACCAGATTGCAGAAGAACAACCGCAATGAGTCCGATACAGAAGATTACTAACAATACCTTAAGAAAAAGAGTCATGCTCTACCCTCCATACTCATACGTAACATAACTTTATCATAAAAACAAGGAAGGGACAAGTTTCACTTGTCCCCCACCAAATTATCCCTTTAAGTTGTAAAATGCTTTTCTTCCGCCATATTGGCTTATAGGGCCTAGCTCGTCTTGGATGCGAAGCAATTGATTGTACTTCGCAACGCGGTCTGTACGAGAAGGGGCACCCGTTTTGATTTGACCAGCATTCGTAGCCACGGCGATGTCGGCAATCGTGGAATCTTCGGTTTCACCAGAACGGTGAGAAATAACCGCAGTATAACCTGCACGCTTCGCCATTTCAATCGCATCAAACGTTTCGGTTAACGTTCCGATTTGGTTTACTTTTACTAGAATCGCATTCGCCGTTCCGCTCTCGATCCCTTGAGCCAAACGCTGGGTATTGGTTACGAACAAGTCGTCACCAACCAACTGAACCTTGGAACCAATGCGTTCCGTTAATTTTTTCCAACCATCCCAATCGTCTTCATCCAACCCATCTTCAATCGAGATGATCGGGTATTTATCAGCTAAAGAAGCCAAGTAGTCTACCATTTCATCGGTGGTCTTTGTTACGCCTTCACCGGAAAGGTGGTACGCACCATCGCGGTACATTTCAGTTGCTGCTACGTCTAGCGCTAGGAAAACATCTTTTCCTGGCTCATAGCCCGCTTGCTTGATGGCTTCCATAATCGTCGTGATCGCTTCTTCATTGGAAGCTAGGTTTGGCGCGAATCCGCCCTCATCGCCTACAGCGGTGTTCAAGCCTTTTTCTTTAAGAACAGACTTAAGCTGGTGGAAGATTTCCGCTCCCATGCGAAGAGCTTCAGAGAAGCTTTCCGCTCCAACTGGCATAACCATGAACTCCTGGATATCCACGTTGTTATCCGCGTGCTCTCCTCCATTCAAGATGTTCATCATCGGAACAGGAAGCTGCTTCGCGTTGAATCCGCCAAGGTACACATACAGAGGAATGTTTAGCTCACTCGCTGCAGCACGTGCAACAGCCATGGAAACGCCAAGAATCGCGTTGGCACCAAGCTTGGCCTTGTTTGGTGTACCATCTAATTCGATCATCAATTGGTCAATCCCGATTTGATCAAGAGCGTCCAATCCGATAAGCTCAGGAGCAATCACTTCGTTAACATTGTCAACGGCTTGAAGCACCCCTTTTCCAAGGTAGCGGGACTTGTCCCCATCGCGAAGCTCAACCGCTTCATAAGCGCCAGTAGATGCACCAGATGGTACCATCGCACGCCCAAAAGCACCAGATTCTAAATACACTTCAACTTCAACAGTTGGGTTACCGCGGGAATCTAGAACCTCTCTTGCGTAAACATCAGAAATAATCGTCATCGTTTGTTACACTCCTTTTTCTTTTTAATAGATCGGTTTTCCTGTCATTTCTTTTGGTTGTTCGACTCCTAGAAGCTTCAAGATGGTAGGGGAAATATCCGCCAAAATGCCGCCCTCTCGCAACTCAAGCCCTTCCTTCGTTACGATCAATGGTACGGGGTACGTACTGTGAGACGTGATCGGATTACCCTCTTCTGTGAGCATAAGATCCGCATTGCCATGATCCGCTGTAATCAAGGCCACACCGCCCTTGGCCAAGATGGCATCCACCACCGTACCCACACATCGATCGACGGTTTCGACGGCTTGGATCGTCGGTTCCATTTTACCAGAATGACCCACCATATCACAGTTTGCAAAATTTAAAATGATTACATCATGCTCGTCCTTGTCTAACTCAGCTAGAAGCGCGTCCGTAATGCCTTGAGCGCTCATCTCCGGCTTCAAGTCGTAAGTAGCGACGTCCTTCGGAGAAGAAATGAGCACACGGGTTTCCCCTTCAAATTCATCCTCGCGACCGCCGCTGAAGAAAAACGTGACATGAGGATACTTTTCCGTTTCCGCGATGCGTAGTTGTTTGAGGCCCTGTTGACACAACACTTCACCTAACGTGTTATCGAGATTCGTCGGCTTATAAGCGACATAACCTTGGACACTTTCGCTGAATTTTGTCAGACACACATAGTACAAGTTCTTAGGAACTCGATCCCCACGATCAAAGCCGCGGAAATCCTCATTCGTAAACACCTGCGATAATTGGATGGCACGATCCGGACGGAAATTAAAGAAAATCACCGCGTCTTGATCTTCCACCAGGCCATTCGGGTTTCCTTCCTGGTCCGTAATCACCGTTGGCATGACAAATTCATCGTAAATACTCTGGTCGTAAGAAGCTTGTACCGCTTGAACAGGATCTTGGTACTTCGGTCCTTCCCCGTACACCATGGCTCGGTACGACTTTTCCGTTCGCTCCCAGCGCTTGTCGCGATCCATGGCATAGTAGCGCCCTTGAACTGTAGCAAATTGGCCGACGCCAAGCTCACGCATCTTCGCTTCGGTTTCTTCTACGTAAATCTTCGCACTGTCTGGAGATACGTCGCGTCCATCCAAGAAAGCGTGTATGTAAACTTTTTCGACTTGCTGTTTTTTGGCTAGCTCCAGTAAAGCAAAAAGGTGGCGAATATGACTGTGAACGCCGCCATCGGACAGGAGTCCGTACAAGTGAAGTTTCGTGCCTCTTTCTTTCACATGCTGGATCGCGCCGAGGAAGGTTTCATTTTCGAAAAAATGCCCTTCACGAATCTCCTTCGTTACTCGGGTTAGATCTTGATACACCACGCGCCCGGCCCCTAAGTTCAGGTGACCAACCTCGGAATTCCCCATTTGTCCTTCAGGAAGACCTACTGCTTCACCACTGGCCTCTAGAAGGGTGTGCGGGTATTGATTCCAGTATCGGTCAAAATTGGGCTTATTGGCTTGCGCGACCGCATTGCCATACGATTCTTCCCGCATGGCAAAGCCGTCCATAATAATTAAAGCTACGGGTTTCGGTCTATTCATTGGTGAGCTCCCTTCACCAAACCGAGGAAGGACTCAGGCTGTAAGCTTGCACCGCCAACCAATGCCCCATCAATATCTGATTGCGCCATAAATCCAGCCACATTTTCCGGCTTTACGCTTCCGCCGTATTGAATGCGCACTTGGTTAGCTAGGGATTGATCATACTGATCCGCAATCAGCTCACGGATAAACCCGATCACCTCGTTGGCATCTTCAGCAGACGAAGTTTTCCCCGTTCCAATCGCCCAAATGGGCTCATAGGCAACGACCAGATTCACCAGTTGCTCGCTTGTGACGTCTCTAAGGGCCGCTTCCATTTGTACTTTGACGACTTCCTTTGTCTGTCCAGCTTCACGCTGCTCTAGATCCTCGCCTACACAAACGATCGGAGAAATTCCATGCTTCAAAGCGGCATGCAAGCGCTGATTAACGGTTTCATCCGTCTCTCCGAAAAGCGCACGGCGCTCCGAGTGTCCCACAATGGCATATTTAACCCCTAGCTCCTTGAGCATTAAAGGACTCACTTCGCCTGTAAAAGCACCGTCTTCTGCCCAATGAATATTCTGTGCACCTAAGGCAATATTTTTCCCTTCCAAAGCTTCAGCCAAAGCAGAAAGCGCGGTGAATGGAGCACAAAGTACGGCCTCCACTGCTTCATCCTGAACAGGCAAGGCTTCCGCAAACGCAATGGCTTCAGCAATCGTCTTGAACATCTTCCAGTTACCAGCAATGATTGGTTTTCTCATGTTTACCACCCTTTATTTATCTTCCAGAATCGTAACCCCTGGAAGCTGTTTTCCTTCCATAAACTCAAGAGATGCACCGCCGCCAGTCGAAATATGAGACATCTTCTCGGCAACGCCTGCTTTTTCCACCGCAGCGACCGAATCTCCGCCGCCAATAATGGTCGTTCCCTGAACTTCTACCATCGCCCGCGCGATCGCATCGGTTCCCTTCATGAACGTTTCCATCTCAAACACACCCATCGGTCCGTTCCATACAACAGTCTTAGAACCCGCGACGACATCCTGGTAGGCTTTCGCCGTGTCCGGTCCGATGTCCAACGCTTGCCACCCTTCCGTGATTCCGCTTACGGATACCGTCTTGGTGTTGGCATCATTGGCAAATCGATCAGCCACCACTACATCCGTAGGAATTAGGAGATTGACGCCCTTTTCCTTCGCTTGTTGCATGAAGCTTGCGGCTAGCTCTACTTTATCTTCTTCTAGCAAAGAGGATCCTACATCGTAGCCTTGGGCTTTGATAAAAGTATTGGCTAGGCCGCCACCCAAAATTAGGTTGTCCACTTTATCCAAAAGGCTTTCAATGACTCCAATTTTATCCTTCACTTTGGCTCCGCCGATAATGGCTGTAAATGGTCTCTCTGGAGTGGACAGGGCCCCTCCCAAGAACGCTAATTCTTTTTCCATCAGGAAGCCGGCTACGGCTGGTATGTAATGTCCTACTCCCTCGGTTGAAGCATGGGCACGATGCGCGGCACCAAAGGCATCATTGACGAACACATCTGCCAAAGCAGCAAACTGTTTCGCTAGCTCCGGGTCGTTCTTTTCTTCGCCTGGGTGGAAACGAACATTTTCCAAAAGAAGAACTTGTCCCTCTTGCAGATCCTGAACCTGGGCCGTTACCGCTTCACCTACCACCTCTTCGGTTTTCGCGACCGGGTTACCCAACAATTCTGACAATCTTGCCGCTACCGCGGTGAGTCTCATGGTTTCTACCACTTGTCCTTTCGGACGTCCAAAGTGGCTAGCCAAGATCACCTTTGCCCCTTGTTGTTGAAGGTATTGGATCGTGGGCACAGCGGCCCGAATGCGCGTATCGTCGGAAATCGTCCCTTCATTCATCGGCACATTAAAATCGACGCGGCAAAACACTTTTTTCCCTTTTACGTCTAGGTCTCGAACTGACTTTTTCTGCATCTTCCCTGGCCTCCTTGGTCTTCTGAGGACTTCTATATACGGAAAAGGGAGAAATCTTCACTTCTCCCTTTCTTAACACACGATTACTATTTTACTTTTACAGTCCCTTTTTGGCAATATAATCCGCTAAATCCACCACACGGTTAGAATAGCCCCACTCGTTGTCATACCAAGAAACGACTTTTACCATGTTGCCTTCCAAAATCATCGTGGAAAGAGCATCAATGGAAGAAGAATGCGGATCTCCGTTATAGTCACCGGATACAAGCGGCTCATCGGAATAAGCCATAATGCCTTTCAATGGACCTTCAGCTGCTTCCTTTAAAACGGCGTTTACTTCTTCTACGGTTACATCTTGATTGAGCTCTGCTACCAGGTCAACAACAGATACGTTAGGAGTTGGAACTCGCATTGCAAATCCGTTCAATTTTCCTTTTAATTCTGGCAGTACCAATCCTACCGCTTTTGCCGCTCCAGTCGAGGTTGGAATAATGTTTTCCGCAGCAGCACGCGCTCTGCGCAAATCCTTATGTGGAAGGTCAAGAATTTGCTGGTCGTTCGTGTAGGAGTGTACAGTCGTCATCAAGCCGCGGCGGATGCCGAACTTGTCATTCAATACCTTTGCGAACGGAGCCAAGCAGTTGGTTGTACAAGAAGCATTGGAAATAACGTGGTGGTTAGCCGGATCATATTTATCTTCGTTAACCCCTAACACCACTGTGATATCTTCGTTCGAAGCTGGTGCAGAGATGATAACCTTCTTCGCTCCGCCTTCCATATGCTTTGCTGCATCTTCACGCTTCGTGAAACGTCCTGTGGATTCCACCACGATATCGACGCCTAGAGAACCCCAAGGCAACTGAGCCGGATCACGCTCCGCCAAAACCTTAATTTCCTTTCCATTAACCGTTAGGTACCCATCGCCTGCACGAACGTCGGCATCAAGCTTGCCGTGGATAGTGTCATACTTCAATAAATGTGCAAGGGTTTGTGCATCAGTTAAGTCATTTACGGCTACAACTTCAACTTCCGGGTTGTTTAAGGCTGCACGAAATACGTTTCTTCCAATTCTTCCAAATCCATTAATCCCAATCTTCACCATCGTTATTCCTCCTCGATTGTAAGCAGCTATATGTTAGTAATGTAAAAAGCGTATCTTATGAACGGTCCCATTTAGTATGATTCAGGACAAGTTCAATTATTTAAAGGGACTATAAATGTCCAAGTTTACTTTTTATGTCCCACAAGAGTTATTTTCGCACGAGAAGCCGAGGTTGTCAATGGGCGAGTTGGATAAATTTTGGATGAGTGGGTGGGGGTAGGGGGGCTGCTTTCATTAGGACGACCGAGATGAAGGCACCATACATGCTCTTTGATTCACTCAAACCAGGCCCAACCCCAAATGAAGGCATCATACATGCTCTTTGATTCACTCAAACCAGGCCCAGGCCCAAATGACGACATCATACATCCCCTTTGATTCCCTCAAATCGGCCCCAACCCAAAATGAGTGAATCATACACGCCCTATGATTCACTCAAACCAGGCCCAACCCCAAATGACGACATCATACACGCCCTATGATTCACTCAAATCGGCCCCAACCCCAAATGACGACATCATACACGCCCTATGATTCACTCAAACCAGGCCCAACCCCAAGTGACGACATCATACACGCCCTATGATTCACTCAAATCGGCCCCAACCCCAAATGACGACATCATACACGCCCTATGATTCACTCAAACCAGGCCCAACCCCAAATGACGACATCATACACGCCCTATGATTCACTCAAATCGGCCCCAACCCCAAATGACGACATCATACACGCCCTATGATTCACTCAAACCAGGCCCAACCCCAAGTGACGACATCATACACGCCCTATGATTCACTCAAATCGGCCCCAACCCCAAATGACGACATCATACACGCCCTATGATTCACTCAAACCAGGCCCAACCCCAAATGACGACATCATACACGCCCTATGATTCACTCAAATCGGCCCCAACCCCAAATGACGACATCATACACGCCCTATGATTCACTCAAACCAGGCCCAACCCCAAGTGACGACATCATACACGCCCTATGATTCACTCAAATCGGCCCCAACCCAAAATGACGACATCATACACGCCCTTTGATTCACTCAAACCAGGCCCACCCCCAAATGACGACATCATAGACGCCCTTTGATTCACTCAAACCAG
Source organism: Ammoniphilus sp. YIM 78166 (assembly GCF_004522215.1). GTDB lineage: Bacteria > Bacillota > Bacilli > Aneurinibacillales > RAOX-1 > YIM-78166. The sequence goes on from NZ_SDLR01000010.1 coordinate 21,266, forward strand.
GCCCAGGCCCAAATGACGACATCATACACGCCCTATGATTCCCTCAAATCAGCCCAAACCCCAAATGACGACATCATAGACGCCCTATGATTCACTCAAACCAGGCCCAACCCCAAATGACGACATCATAGACGCCCTATGATTCACTCAAACCAGGCCCAGGCCCAAATGACGACATCATCCCCCTTAATCACCCCAGATCCCCCAAGTCAAAACAGTGACATCGTCGGTCCCCCGCACAGTTCCCCTGCAGCCCCCCTACTCTCCTCAGCACAAAAAAACGAGCCCCTACGGGCTCGTTTCTAGTCGCTTATCCAATTCACGGCGAAGCCAAAGCTCTGCCATTTTGGATACAAAGACTTCTTCTCCATCGATATGAACGACGGGGATGGTCCATTTGTATTTTTCATAGATGTCTGGGTCGGTGGTGATGTCAAACATCTGCAGTTCAATGGGATATTCTGAGGCTACCCGCTCGACTCGTTCTTTCACGTCGTCGCACAAGCAGCAGCCGTCCCGGGTAAAAATTGTAATGCGAAAAGACTTCATTACTAGTACCTCTTTCTTTTTGCGGACGAAAGGATGCCGATCTCCTCACGGTATTTGGCCACGGTGCGGCGGGAGATTTCGATTCCTTTTTCATTGAGCAGCTCACATAGCTTCTGGTCGGATAAAGGCTTTTTGCGGTCCTCGGCATCGACCAGCTCCTTAATCTTGGCTTTAACGCTCTCGGAAGATGTGGCATCGCCTGAAGCTGTGGTTAAGCCTGAGGAGAAAAAGTACTTGAGCTCAAAAACACCGCGTGGCGTTTGGACATATTTATTATTGGTGGCGCGGCTGATGGTTGATTCATGCAGCTCCACAATTTCTGCGATTTCTTTTAGCGTCATCGGCTTGAGGTAGGCAATTCCTTTTTCAAAGAACTCCTTCTGTTCATTGACAATCGCTTCGGTCACTTTGTAAATCGTCATGCGGCGCTGCTCGATGCTCTTAATGAGCCACATGGCCGAATTCATCTTGTCGTGGATATATTTCTTGGTATTTTCGTCGCCCTTCAACATCTTCTCATAATAGCTGCTGATGCTCAAGCGAGGAGATGTGGAGTCGTTGACGAGAATCACGTACTCGCCCTCCACTTTTTCTACGGTCACATCGGGGATGATGTATTTCGCTTCATCCCGGTGATAGTCAAGGCCAGGGCGAGGATTCAACGTTCGAATGACGTCTGCCGCTTCCTGCACCTCTTGAGGTGAAACCTGCATCTCTGTAGCGATCTTACTGATTCGACCATCAGCCAAGTCGTTCAAGTAACGATCCACAATCACAAAGGAAAGGGAACCCTTCAACCCGGCATATTCGAGCTGGATGATCAGACACTCCTTCAAATCTCGAGCCCCTACTCCCCTAGGCTCTAAGCTTTGTACGACCCAGAGTGCTTCTTCCACGTCCTCGGGATCAGCCGCCAGCGTTTTTACCACTTGATCGAGTGATAGATCCAGATAGCCTCTTTCATCAAGGTTTCCAATCATATATTTGGCGATTCCGAGAATTGGATTGGAGAGCTCTTTAATATACGAAAGCTGCTCTAATAGATGCTTCTCTAAAGTAGAGTCATTCCTTGCCACCCAATCGAGCGGGTTGTATTCGTTTTCATTCGAACGTATCGATGACCCTGCATAATCATCCTGTGCTCTTGCGCGAATATATTCAGACCAGTCTACATCTACGCTGGACGTTTCCTTAGACTTCGGTTCAGTTCCCTGGTTTATTTCCATATCCAAGGGCTCGATAACTGGATTCTCGCTTAGCTGTTGATTAATATATTCCAAAAGATCTAGTGCAGAAAACTGAAGAATTGTTATCGCTTGACGCAGCTCTGGCGTCATGACCAGCTTCAAGGATTGTTCTTGATAAAGTCCGTATCCCATTTGCATCCGTTACCCCTCCTCCTGCTTCTGTCGTATCCGGAAGTTTTATATGGAAGTATATTCGTCATCATAAGACAAATCCCTGCTAAAATCTATTGGTATTTTTTCACCTCCCCCAAAGGTTAAAGAAATCACCCTCCTACAGTCTACGTAGAAGGGTGATTTGACTTGACATTTTAGTAGCCTTTTTGTGGGACTAATTGATCACCGGAGATGGTTTTGGAGCAATTAGGGCATACGTATTGTGAAAAGTAATCGCCGAATCCTTTCACAACCGGTTCAATTTCTTTTACTCCTACTTTAAACCGACTAGCCGTCGAAGTATCCCATGTACCCGATGTTGATGTGATATAGCAGTTTGGACAGGTGAACCGTTGAATTCCATCTCTCATCCCGACACTCCCCCCTCATCATTCTAGACTATTAAAAATAAATTCAAAAGTACAGGTCTTTTGCTCATAGAGTTTGTCAAATAACCGAGAATTTTGATGAAAAGAAATGATTGTAAACGCTTACCACATCAGATATACTAGATTTAACCCTGATACCATTGTTCAGGTTTCTCTCCACTCCTATCTTATCTTGCCCACCGGCTTATCGGTGGATTTTTTTTGCCCTGCTTAGGGTATAAAAGACTACCCTACCCGTCGATGATAGGTGATGAAGAACAAAAACTGTTTGACCATTATTGACCTTCAATGAAGTTTCATGTAGTATGAAATAGTAAGAAGATTTATCCAGTTTGAGAGGAGGAAATCCCATGTTAGTCCCTACCGTCATAGAACAAACGAACCGCGGGGAGAGAGCGTACGATATCTACTCCCGTTTGCTGAAGGACAGAATCATCTTTTTGGGAACGCCTATTAACGATCAAGTAGCCAACAGTGTCGTTGCACAGTTGCTCTTTCTTGCCGCGGAAGACCCAGAGAAGGATATCAGTATTTACATAAACAGCCCTGGCGGCTCCATCACTGCCGGCATGGCCATTTATGATACGATGCAGTTTATCAAGCCAGACGTTTCTACCATCTGCATTGGGATGGCAGCAAGCATGGGAGCCTTCTTGCTGTGCGCTGGCGCGAAGGGTAAGCGATTTGCCCTGCCGAATAGTGAAGTGATGATCCATCAGCCGCTCGGTGGTGCACAAGGACAGGCAAGTGACATCGAAATTAGCGCGAAGCGCATCTTGCGTATGCGTGACCACTTAAATTCCATCATGGCAGAGAGATCCGGCCAACCGAAGGAAAGACTAGAGCGCGATACCGATCGCGATAATTTCATGAGTGCCATCGAAGCAAAAGAATACGGCCTTATCGATGACGTAATTCAGCGAATTGATCAGACCAAATAAAAAAAACTTCTATCGAAGTATATTCAGGGTAGCCAGACCGCCTTTAGTGGAAGTTTTTTATGCCGATAGGAAATTAGATTTACTTTAGTAACCTAAAGTAACATATAATTTCCTATGCGGTAATTAAAAAGAGTACTCCCGTCGGGGGTACTCTTTTTCGTTAAGCTTCTTCTTTTTCCACTAACGCTTTAAGATTGGTAACCGCTTCTTCGGCATCGTTTCCTTCTGCCAAGATGGTAATTTCAGTTCCGTGGCTAACGGCTAAGCTCATGATTCCCATGATGCTTTTTGCGTTGACTTTCTTATTTTCTCTTTCCACGAAGATTTCCGAAGAATAACGGTTTGCTTCCTGTACAAAGAAAGCGGCCGGACGCGCTTGCAATCCAGTCTTTAAATTTACAATAGCTTGTTGACGAACCAACACCATAACCTCCAATTCTGCCTCGAGCTTCAACTTTCCCTATTATATCACAAACGTGTGCTTTCATTACGCTGAAGTTTTTCAGCGATTTCATTGAGTTTTCTTAAACGATGGTTAATGCCTGATTTACTCACTTTTCCGCTGGGCAGCATTTCCCCAAGCTCGGTTAAATTCAAGTCCGCATACTTCAACCTGAGCTCCGCCACTTCCCTCAGCTTGTCCGGCAACTGGTCGAGTCCCATCTGTCGCTCAATGAGCTTGATGTTCTCAACCTGTTTGATGGCCGCACTGACCGTTTTGTTCAGATTGGCCGTCTCGCAGTTCACCAGTCGATTAACCGAGTTGCGCATATCCTTGACGATCCGCACATCCTCGAAATACAACAGAGCCTGGTGAGCGCCAATCAAGCTGAGAAACTCCGTGATCCGCTCTCCCTCTTTGATGTACATGACATAGCCTTTTTTTCGTTCAATGCAGCGTGCATTCATATGGAACTTGTTGGCAAGGGAGCTTAAGTCTTTACAATGCTCTTGATACAGCGTAAAAATCTCAAGATGATAACTATTCGATTCCGGATGATTGACGGATCCTCCTGCCAAAAAGGCACCACGCAAATAAGCCCTTTTGCAGCAAGCCTTTTTGACCGTTTCCTTGGGAATTCCTTGACTAAAGGAACCGCCGGCATAAATCAACAAGGCTTCAAGAATCTGCCTGGCATGATGAGGCAATCGAACAATATAGACATTATTTTTCTTTAAGCGCATCTTTTTTTGGACGAGTAATTCCGCATGAGCTTGAAAATGCTCCTTCACCAGAAGATAAATTCTTCTGGCGATGGCTGCATTCTCTGTTACGATATCCAGCACAAACCGATTGTTGCCAAACTGGATCGTCCCATTCATCCGAATTAAAGCCGCCAATTCAGATTTCGCACAGCAAGGAGCGGCTTCTAACTGGGTTAATTCTTTTTTCGTTTGGGCTGCAAAGGACACTCGTTCTCACCTCACTTTTGCTCCAAGAGCGCCGCGATGGCATCAGCCACTCGAGGTGCATTATGTCGCAAGTAGGTTTCATATATGACGTAGTTATCTTGAATAATATCAAAACCAAATTTCTTTAAGCGCTCCTCGTCAAACTGAACGGGAGACGCTCCCTTCTCCCGATAACGCTCCAACACCGCTTCCGGAATCTCTGCATTGTTTACGATGATCGTATCAAACAAGTCGGTCCCCACATGATTATACAGCGCGTTGACATGATCGGACGCCGTGTAAAAATCTGTTTCCCCAGGTTGCGTCATGACATTGCAAATATAGGCCTTTTTGGCATGGGACTCGACAATCGCCTTCGAGATCCCAGGTACCAGCAAATTCGGAAGAATGCTTGTGTAAAGACTTCCTGGTCCCAGCAAAATCAAGTCTGCCTCCCGGATCGCTTCAATCGCATCGTCCAGCGGCTGCACATCTTTAGGCTCTAAAAAGACTCTCTTAATCTTTTTGCCGATCTTCGGGATCTGGGATTCCCCAACCACGATGGTTCCATCTTCCATCTCAGCTTTAAGGACAATGGCTTGATTAGCGGCAGGCAAAACCTGCCCCCGTACCGCGAGCACGCGACTAATCTCCTTGACCGCCGTGACAAAATCACCTGTAATCTCTTTCATGGCCGCAATAAACAAGTTTCCTAGGCTATGGCCAGCCAAACCGGCACCATTGACAAAACGATATTGAAACAATCCAGCCAGCAAAGGCTCCGTATCGGCCAAGGCCACGATTACGTTGCGAATATCCCCAGGCGGGGGCATGGACATTTCTTCCCGCAAGCGTCCAGAGCTTCCCCCATCGTCAGCCACGGTGACAATCGCCGTGATATAAAAAGGCTTTTCCTTCAGCCCTCTCAGCAAGACCGATAGGCCTGTTCCCCCGCCAATGACAACCACTTTACTTTTCGGTATCTCTTCTCCCGTTTGCCAGTCTTCCATGCCTTCACCTCACTTCCGGTCACGCTCGATATCTCGGTGGCTCACACGAGTCTGATACTCCTCTTTAAACTTTTCACCCAGATACTCCGCGATCGAAACCGAACGATGCTTCCCTCCGGTACACCCTATTCCAATGACCAGCTGGCTCTTTCCTTCCTTCTGGTAATGGGGAAGCGAATAGCCTATGAAATCCAGTAGCCGTTCCACGAATTCATTGGTTTGTTCCCATTGGAACACATAGCCTGAGACCTCTTGATCCAGCCCCGTCTTGGGACGAAGCTCATCGATGTAATGAGGATTCGGCAAAAAGCGAACGTCAAACACCAGATCGGCATCAATCGGAATACCGTACTTAAATCCGAACGACGTGATATTGACCGTCATCTGGGACTTCATATTGGAATAATAGCCGGAGATCTTTTCTTTGAGCTGAACCGGCTTCATTTGGCTTGAATCTAGAATCAAATTCGCGCGGCCCTTCAATTCCTCTAGCAGTCTTCGCTCGGCTAGGATCCCTTCTAGAGGCATGCCTTCGGGGGCAAGAGGATGACGTCGGCGCGTTTCTTTATAGCGTTGGACTAAGACCTGATCGGAAGCATCCAAGAAAAGAATCTGGTAATGGATATGCTCCATTTCTTCCAATCTGGACAAAGCATCCGACAGGGTATCAAAAAACTCCCGACCTCTCAAATCTATGACGAGAGCGACTTTCTTAATGCGGCCGCCCGATTGTTCAATCAGTTCAGCGAATTTAGGTATTAGCAAAGGAGGTAAATTATCGACGCAGAAAAAGCCCAAATCCTCTAAGCTCTGCACAGCGACCGTTTTTCCTGCTCCAGACATTCCCGTAATAATTAGTAGATTGATTTGCTTTTCGGTCATGAATCCTCACCCCTTCTCCCTAGAATACCACCAATCCCCACGTACAACAATTTTTTTTGCTGGTAAGCCCAAAAAAGTGGCGTGATTCATTCGAATCACGCCTCAAGGTTTATATTATAAGGGGGTCAATTTGATAATTTTATTATATGCTACGAATGTTTCAAGAGTGTTACAAAAAGATTAAAATTTTATTTTGTTTGTGACGCCGCTTGCTCTTCTTTTAATCTTTCTTCTAAGTCTTCTACGTAATGCTGAGCACTCTGTGCAGCCACCCCGCCGTCACCAGTCGCCGTCACGACTTGACGCAGCATCTTATCTCGAACATCGCCCGCCGCAAAGATACCAGGCACGCTGGTTTTCATTTTTTCATCGGTAAGCACGTAGCCTGCCTCATTGGTAATGCCCAGTCCTTGCACCGCTTTGGACAAGGGATCCATCCCTACGTAAATGAATACCCCTTCGCATGGAAAATCCGTCTGCTCGCCAGTTTTGAGGTTTTCTAGCAGAACAGAAGCTACCTTATTCTCCCCACGAATCTCCTTCACCGCCGTATCCCAGATCACTTCTATTTTCGGATTTTCAAAGGCACGCTTTTGGATAATCTTCTGCGCACGGAATTGATCTCTACGGTGAACGATGGTTACCTTCGTGGCAAAACGAGTCAAGAAGATCGCTTCTTCCACCGCTGAATCTCCGCCCCCTACTACCACAAGCTCTTTGTTACGGAAGAAGGCACCGTCACATACCGCACAGTAGGACACCCCGCGTCCGGATAGGTCTCTTTCACCCGGAGCGCCTAGCTCGCGATGCTCAGCTCCAGTAGCTACAATAATGGATTTGGCTAGATATTCTTTGTTGCCGGCTTTGACTGTTTTATATGGATAGCCATCCTGGATCTCTTGGATATCCCCATACGCATACTCAGCCCCAAACTTCTTAGCATGCTCAAACATCTTGTTCGATAAATCAGGGCCCAAAATGGATTCATACCCCGGATAGTTTTCGATATCCTCCGTATTGGCCATCTGACCACCTGGAATGCCTCTCTCCAGCATTAACGTGGACATATTTGCTCTAGAAGTATAAACAGCGGCGGTCATCCCTGCCGGGCCCGCACCCGCAATAATCACATCATAAATTTTTTGTTCGGACATACCGATCCCTCTCTCCTCCGGATTGGAAATAATATATGTTCTAGTAGTTAGTATACAAGATATTTATAATTATTACAAATAAAGTTTATGTAAAGGGATGGGGTGGGCGAGTCGACACCTTTTCGGGCGTTTGAAAGCTACTTTTGGGCGCTTCACCTGCCGAATTGGGCGCTCCTGACACGATCGGGCGACCCAACTCCCTTTTCGGGCGATCACCTGCTACTTTCGGGCGCTTCCCCGCCTGAATTGGGCGCTCCCGACACGATCGGGCGACCCAACTCCCTTTTCGGGCGATCCAAACCGACTTTTGGGCGATCCCCCTACTGAATTGGGCGCCTCCCACACGATCGGGCGACCCAACTCCCTTTTCGGGCGATCCAAACCGACTTTTGGGCGCTTCCCCTACTGAATTGGGCGCCTCCCACACGATCGGGCGACCCAACTCCCTTTTCGGGCGATCCAAACCGACTTTTGGGCGCTTCCCCGCCTGAATTGGGCGCTCCCCACACGATTGGGCGACCCAACTCCCTTTTCGGGCGATCCAAACCGACTTTTGGGCGATCCCCCTACTGAATTGGGCGCCTCCCACACGATCGGGCGACCCAACTCCCTTTTCGGGCGATCTGCTGCTACTTTTGGGCGCTTCACCTGCCGAATTGGGCGCTCCCCACACGATTGGGCGACCCAACTCCCTTTTCGGGCGATCCGCTGCTACTTTTGGGCGCTTTCCCTCCGTAATTGGGCGCCCCGCCCGCCGCGTCCCGCACTCCCCACGAACCCACAAAAAAAGAACCCTACAACATAGGGTTCTTTCCTTTCTCAATCTCGGTCTCAATCGTTTCAATATGCTTGCGGATCGTCTTGGCTGAAGTCCCGTACTTCTCCGCAACAAGCTCCAGGCTTTCCACCGTTACCATGCCTTCCAAGGCAGCGGCCCAAGCCTCTGGCTTTCGGATGACGGGAGTGGCCGGGTACGTCAGGTGGATGAACTGGGACCATATCTCTCCGGCTTGCTTTCCTTGCGCCTCCGTGAGGCCAGGCAAAAGGGACTCGAGTACACGGTGCCAGGTTTTGCGCCAAGGAATCTTGGTCTCCGAAGAGTAGCCCAGCGTCTTGAGGACGAATCGCGCAATCTTCTTTAGCTCCTCATCCTCATCGGACTGCTGGACAAATTCCAGCAGTGCCTCAATCACCTCTTGATCCCCCAGCCACTCAAACGCTTGTAAGACTTGCAGCTTGGTTTCACGGTCCCCGTGCCGCAAGGCCCAGAGGAAGGAAGAACGGATAAAGGGATCATGCTCCACTTCCTGCTGGAGGGAAGGCTCAGGCAAATGCGAGCTTCCGCTTTTCTTTTTCTTTTCGTAATTCGGCAGATGATAGTAGTAGGGAATATCCCGATCTAGTGTTTCTCCTTGCTTCAGCATCTCGAGGTAGTAAGGCGCGATAGGAGACTCCGGATCTTCTAACCGGACGAGTTTCCAATACTTCTCTGCTTCTTTCTGTCGGCCGGAATTAAAAGCAGCCACCGCACAGTAATGAAACAAGTGAAAATCAAGCTGCCAAGCATAAGCAGACATCTTCTTAAACAGCTTGTAAGCCGCCTCATGCTCGCCCATGACGCCAAGGGTAATGCCTAGCTTATAGGCTTGGTCGTATTGCAACGGGACGAGCTTTCTCAAGTTGCCTAGCAGCTCTTCTAGCTTTTGGTGCTCCTGCTGCTGGTAATATAAAATCGCCAGATTGCATAAGGCATGAATATTATGAGGCTCTTGCTCTAGCACTTGGTCGATCATGTCTCCCGCTTTTTCAAACTCACCCTTATAGTAATAGCAAAGAGACAGATTATTACTCGCCGCCAGGAAGTCAGGATATTCCTCAATCAGCTTCACTAACAGCTTCTCTGCCTGCTGAAAGCTTCCTTCCTCCATGAGAGCTCTCGCTTTTTCATGGCGCTGGGTTTTTTCGTCTAAGGGCACCGGCTCCTCATCCATGGGATGGGCGTGGTCCAACTCCCCCTGCAAATACACAAGCAGCTCCTCTGCATCCGAAGCATAGCGGCCTTTAGGGTCATGCTGAAGATACACATGGGCATGCTCTTCGGCTTTCTCCAGCATATCCAGATAGACATAGTTGCACGCTAAATAATAGTGACACTCGATCGTATTCTCATCTAGCTTCTGCAAGACGTAATGCAAAATCTCATTGGATTCCTGATATTTTCCAAGATGTCCGAGTACGCCAGCCATATTGCAAAAAAGTAAAGGATTATGCGGTTCGATCTCCACGGCTTTTTTATAGTAGTGAAGAGCTTTGGGATAATTATAGCGATCAAGCGACTTGTTCGCTCGTTCTATATAGAAATCAGCACTAATCGAAAAAGGAATAACATTTTTGGGCTTTAAAGGCATACAGACTCCTCACATCCAATCGTTATGCTATAAGTATAACACATCTGCTGGAGAGAAGTTAGAGACCATATGCTAGGTGGGCCTGTTCAAAATCAAGGAAAACACGGTCCCTTCCGCTGTACTTTGCTTCAGCAGGAGGTCACCTCCCAAGGCCTTTGCCATCATTTTGCTATATGGCAGTCCTAGTCCCAATCCTCGGATCCGATGTTTTTTGTCCATTCCTCTATAAAATTTTTCAAAAATGAGCGGCTGTTCCTCTTGAGGGATACCGGGACCCTCGTCCAACACATCCACTCTCACTTCCTGCTCCCGTTGATAAAGCGTCACTTGCAGTTTGCCCTCGTCAAGCATGGCCTGCTTCGCATTGTTGAGGAGATTCGTTAAAATCTGCTGCACCCGCAAAGGATCAGTAGCCATCAGGATGCTTTGCTCTGGAAGGATAGTTTCGACCTGAAGGTTTCCCTGACCCTGGACAATGGTCCACTGATAAGTGATTTCCTGTATCAGCTGGTTCAGATCAGTCACCTCTTTATGAACGGTCACATCCCCTACGGCAAAGGAATTAAAATCCAGCAGGTCTTCTACCATTTTTTGCAGGCTGACGGTATCCTTGAGGGAGATGTCCAAAAACTCCTTGGCCTCCTCGCCGCTCACCACTTCATCCCTCACCGCTTGGACAAGCGCGCTTATCGAGGTAACCGGGGTCTTGAGCTCATGTGTTACCCCTGCCAGCAGCTCGGTTCGCATCACTTCGGCTTTTTCCAAGCGGTCGGCCATGTCCTTAAAGGACTCTACGAGTTCATAGATCTCCTTTTCCTTGATCTCTCGATCCAATTCAAGCTGATAGTTTCCGGTAACAATTTGTTTGGCCGCCTCGGCTACCTCCTTGATCGGCTGCGAGAGCTTTCGCGTGAGCAAATAGATGACCCCCCAACCGAGCACCCCTAAACTCGCCAGCATGATCACGAGAAATTGAAAGGGCTCCTTGCTGACCATGAGCCCCATATGAGGCTGCAGCAGGATGACCCAGCCGACAGGCGCTCCTTGCCTCTCCATCTGTCTGGTGATGACAAAGGCTTCCTTGCCTTCTCCAAAAGAAATCTTCTGAACAGGCTCCTGTGGATCCAACGGGATACGGTACTGCTCCGGTAGAGGAGCCCGCTTAGGATAAATCAACTGCTGATCTTGATCTAAAATGAGGAATATGAGTCTTCCTCCCAGCTCGAGAAAACGGGCCCGGCGGTCAATAATCCCTTGTAGAGAAGGGTCGACTTGCAGGTTCCCTTCGGAGTCGACGACCCGATCGGCAATTTCTTCTGCCAGCATGCTCATCATGCCCAACCTTTTTTCCGTCGCTTGGTACTGCAGCCAGAAAAAGGAGAACACCCCGATCACCAGCAGCCCAGTAACCAGCGTTAGAACATATCGGGTGGTCCAATATTGAAGCAGTGTTTTTCGCTTATCGTGGTTCATAAACACAAAATTGGTACCCCAATCCTCGCATCGTTCGTATTTCCCCTTGGGTGGCGGGCCAATGGATCAAGCTTTGCCGAATGCGCTTGATGGCCAAGTCCACGGCGCGGTCGCTTCCTTCGTAATCCAGCCCCCATACGCATTCAATGAGCTGCTCCCGGGTAAACAACTGATTGGGATGCTGAGCTAGAAACAAAAGCAAGGACAAATCGCGCGGGGTTAGCGTAAGCTCGACCCCATGCAGCGTAATCAGGTGGGCCTTAAAGTCCACTTTTAAATGGCCAAATACCTTGGCCTGGGGATGAACGGCCATCGGAGTGGAACGACGAAGCACGGCGTTTACCCGGGCGACGACTTCCTCCGCGACAAAAGGCTTGGTGATATAATCATCCGCCCCCTGATTTAACCCCATCAGCTTTTGCTGGGTTTGCCCAAGAGCCGTCAGCATAATCACCGGACAAGCGCTTCGTTCGCGAATATAGTTCAGCAGGTCCCACCCATCGCGCCCAGGCAGCATCACATCCAAAAGCACAAGGGAAGGCTGCATCGTCTGCAGCAGGTGGACGGCTTCGTCCCCATCAAAAGCTTGTACAACCTCATATTTCGCTTTTTCCAAATAGACTTTCAACACCCGCGAAATGGCCCGCTCATCTTCAATAATGAGGATGGTCTTCATAGTAATCCCCCCTCTATTTCAACTTTGAATATCGATTTGCTGGGTTGGTGCTTGTCTCGGGCGGAATAGATTTGTCACCCATTTACCGAAATCCTCAATGATGGAATACATCACAGGGACAAAGAACAAGGTAAAGAACATGGATACACTTAACCCAAAGATCGTAACGACCCCAATCGGCTGCTGCATTTCACTTCCTTCCCCTAGTCCAAGGGATAAAGGCAGCATTCCCAAAACCGTGGTAATCGTCGTCATCAGAATCGGACGCAGACGGCTGCGTCCGGCTTCGATAATGGCTTCTTTATAATCCGTCCCTCCTCGCTTAAGCTGGTTGATATAATCGACCAGAATGATCGCATTGTTGACCACGATACCGGCCAAGATAATCATCCCAATAAAGGTCGGGAAGCTTAAGGGCAAGCCGGTGGTCTTGAGTCCCAAGATAACCCCGACCACTGTGGTAGGCAGGGCAAACATGACGATAAAAGGATGAATGAACGATTCGAATTGAACCGCCATCACGGTGTACACGAGGAAGATTGCTAACGCAATCATCAGCAAGAGATTGCCTACGGAATTGTCAAATTCTTGGCGCGTTCCGCCGGTCGTAACTTCGTAGCCATTCGGTACAGGAAGTCCGGCTAACAGCTGGTTCACTTGCTGCGTCACCTGGGCCGCGGAAGCCCCTTCTGTTACGTCAGCCGTTAACGTGTACATTTGCCGCTGATTTTCCCGCTGGATCGAAACCGGTCCTTTGGTTTCTTGAATGCTGGCTATCGCGGTTAACGGAATATACTGACCTGCCGAGGTTTTGAGCAGGAATCCCTGCAAATCGGCGATGCTGTCCGACTCCTCTTCCGGATAGCGCACCATCACATTGTATTCTTTGCCGTCCTGTTGTAGCCTTGCCGCTGAAATTCCGTTAAACACGGTACTCATCTGATCCATCACCTGTCCTTGGGTTAAACCATATCGAACGGCGACCGGCTCATCCACTCGGATGGTGTATTGAGGGCGTCCATTGATGCTGGGGATTTCTACATTCTCGATCGAAGGAATCCTGGAAAGCAGCAAATCCACTTGTTCCAAGAGCGTGTGCAGCACTTCTTGGTCCGGACCCGCCAAGCTCACGGTGAGGGCCGATCCTCCCCCTCCTGCTGCCCGGAATGCACGGCCTGCCGAGAAACTAACCCCCACAATCTCCCGCCTCAAGTCCGCTTGAATCGCAGCGGAAAGCTCTGCAGTCGTTCGACGTTGTTCACTTTTTGGAGGCAACTGCAACGCGATACTGATCTGCGTAGATCGAATCGACGTTTGCTGCAGCTTGATTTCATCCTGATATTTAGCCAACACGGCTTCAGCCTGATTCGCAAATCCTTCAATCTGAGTAAATTCCGTTCCTTCATCAAAGCGAGCCGTTAGATTAATCCGTTCTTCCGCCGAGCGCGGGAAGGTCTCCACATCCAAGGTAGCGAAAAGCAAGGTGCTCCCTACGGTGAGGGCGGCCACGCCCAGCACCACGAGCCATCGGAACCGCAAGCTGAACCGCAGCACTCGTTCATACAGCCACGTGAGCCCTCGCATCCAGACTGGATCCTTCGCCCATTTTTCTGCGTTTCGACTGTTGAGCATCTTGGAGGCCACCATAGGCACCAACGTAATGGCGACTAATAAAGCAGTGACGAGCGAGAACGAAACGACAATCGCCAAGGGCAAGAATAAATTGGCAATTTGACCGGTGCCAAGCAGAACGAGAGGAAGAAATACGACCAGCGTGGTCGTCGTAGAGGCGATCACAGCCGAGACCAGTTCGCTTCCTCCTTTTATAGCGGCTTCCTTTGCACTGACCCCATTTTGCTTATACTTCATGATATTTTCCAAGATCACTATGGAACTGTCCACCATCATCCCAATCCCCAGAGCTAAACCGGATAACGTGATGACGTTTAAGGTCTGCCCGGAATAGCGAATCAGAATAAAGGTGGCCACGATGGCAATCGGGATGGACACCCCGATAACCAGCGTAGCCCTTACGCTGCGCAAGAAGAATAACAAAACGAATACGGCAAAGGCCCCCCCAACCGCCATCGCTTGGGTCACTCCGCTGATCGCATTGCGGATAAAAGTAGACTGGTCATTAACTGTTACCAGCTCAATGCCTTCGGCCAGCTCTTTTTGTAGAGAGGCCATCGTTTCATAAATACGATCGGCAACCCCCACCGTATTGCTTCCCGACTGCTTGGAAATGGACATCAAGACGCCTGGCACCTGATTGATTCGCGTAATGGACTGAACCTCGCTGGAGATGTCCGTAATCGTTGCAATATCGGCCACGGTAATGGTTTGACTGTCTCCCAATCGAATCGGCGTGGTTGCAATCTGATCGAGGGAGGTGTATTCCCCATCAACCCGGATTTGGATATCTTCATCGCCTTTGGGTACGGATCCTACGGTATTGGAGGTGTTTTTCGTGCGAATCGCATTCGCTACATCGCTTGCTGTTAGGTTATACTGCTGGAGCAAAAGAGGGTTGAGCGTCAAGCGAAGCTCTGCTGACCTTCCCCCCTCTACCGAGACCCCAGCTACCCCATCAATCCGTTCGAATTGAGGACTGATGTCGTTGGCCAGCTTTTCGAGGTTGGCCGTATCTCTTCCGACCAGCGCAAGCGTCATAATCGGTGTACTGTTGATATCGAACTGAGAAACCGTTGGCGTCTCCACGCTGTCTGGCAGGGATCGCGACATGCGGGACATGCGCTGCTGAAGCTCGGAGGCCGCTTTGTCTAAAGGAATCGAGTCGTCAAACGTAACCCGAATCCGCACAGAGCCGGTACTGGTCGTCGACACCATCGAGTCCACGCCATTCATCGAAGCAATCTGCGCCTCAATCGGCTTCGTCACCATTCTCTCCATATCTTGCGGAGCTACATTACTATAATTGGCGGTCACGGTGACCGTAGGCATTTCCATTTCCGGATAAAGGTCTATGGGAATATCACGCAAGGTGACCACGCCCACCATCAGAAGGCAGATCACCAGCATGATCACCCCCACCGGCCGCTGGACCGATAACTTGATTAAATTCATTACTGGCCACCTCCGGAAGGAGCTCGCTGCGGTTGTCCTTGCCCGCCTTGCCTTTCAGGCCGCTGACCTTGCCCCGGACGTCCTTCTCCCCCCTGCTGAATGGTAGGAACCTGACCAGGCAGAAGCACATTCATCCCTTCAGTAACCAGCTTATGTCCGTTGACAATGACTTGGGCTCCCATTTGAAGTTCCCCGCCTACGGCCGTCACGTCAGACTGGGCATTCAAAACCTCCACCTTTTTCTGAACCGCTTTGCCTTCCTCCACCACATACACAAAGGAGGTATCTGCTTTTTGCAAAATCGCATGCGTGGGAACCAACAGCACATCCGACGCCAGCGTTTCTGTAAAAGTCAGCTGAACCGCTTCCCCACTGCTGATACTGACCCCCGGCGTGGAAAAAACGAGCTCCACATCATAAAGGCCATTGGCATTGGTCGTTCCGCTGATGTACTGCACTTGGGCTGTGGCGGAGGTATCCGGATTTGCCGTTACGACTCGCACTTCTTGACCCAAAGGTAGCAAGGACCGCTGCTCCGCGGTGATTTGAGTCGTGATCTTCAAGTTTTGGTTATTGGAGATGGTAAGCAATGGCTGCTGGGTAGACAGCTGATCCCCTACATTGTAGTTGACCGCCATGACTTCTCCTGCGATCGGGGCATAAATGACAGCGTCCGTAGTCGCCTTTTGTGCGTTTTTCCGGAGTTCCTGAAGGGTGGCCTCCGCTTTTCTCACACTCAGCTCGTTTTGTTGAATCGCAAGCTCTGCTCTTTCCCATTCAATGTCATAGGAGCGCAGCTCGTTTTCATAGGCAATTTGAGCTTCTTCCTCCTGCTTATTGGCTTGCGTTAACTCACTTTGCGGCGCAGCCCCTTGGTCAAATAGGAACTGCATTTCTTCTAAACTCGTTCTAGCAGTTTCCCACTGACGCTTCAGCTGGTCGATTCGGCTTTGATTTTGCTCGGTTTGCTTTTTGGAAATCTGGGCGCTCTGCAGCTGCTGTTTGGCACTTTCGATATTAAATTGGGCCTGCACGATCGCTTCCGCCGTGTCAGAGGTATCCACTCTTCCCAACACTTGACCTTGCGTGACGCGATCGCCTTTTTTCACCTGAAGGGATAAAAGCTTTCCTGCCATCGTGGCATGCACGTCACTTTGCTTGTCCGATAAGACGCTTCCCACAATCTTTTTGGTCACCGTTAAATCGCCTTTCTTCGCTTCCTCTACTTCTACGGCAACCGCCTGTTGAGCCCGAGCCGCCATAGCCCCTTGCCCAGGCGCTCCCCCAGGACCTCCCTGGGAAGAGGCCCCCATGGAACAACCAGAAACCAATAAGAACGAAACACTTAGCCAAACCAGATGGTTTCTCTTCATTTTCAAAGATCTCCTCCTTCTTTTTTAGCTCGCCCACGGCTTATGTAAAGTAAATAAAGCTTGATCGATACGGATCGCCAATTCTTCTAGCTCTCTTTTTCTTTGGTTGAGGCTAGTCTGCTCTTTTTTGACTTCTAATGCCGTAATCAACCCTCGATCGAACTTGGATTGGGCTACTCTTACCTGTTCTTCTGCCGTCTCAAGCGTCAGCTTGCGCAGTTGAACCTGTTCTTCTAGCTGTTTCAAGCTGGCATACGCGGTCCGTAAAGACTCTTCCTGCTGCTTCTTGTTTTCCGCGAGGGTGGCTTGCGCTTGGGTCACATCCATCTCGGCAATCTGATAGTTTTGCCCGGCGTTCCACGAAAAAAGGGTCACCCCAAGCTTAGCTAACTCGACTTGTTTCTCGAGCCTCCATATGGTGGGACTAGAAGAGAGGATTTTTGCTACATGATAGTCGATATCAATGGCCTCGATCTCATGGGTCAGAGGTTGATCGGCTAACTTATAAACCGTGCTTTTGGTCTTGCCCATAAGGGTGTTGAGTTTTCCTTGGGCTTCCTGCAAAGCCGTTTTGGACAGCTGCCAATTTTTCTCTGCTTCTACGGTCGCCTTGATCACCCTGTTTTTGTCTACTTCTGAAACTTTTCCAATCTGAGCCTTGGCAAGCGTCGCGCGTTCTTCCATTCGAGCCACTTCCAAAGCTTCTTCCTTATTCCGCACATCGTTTTCCTTTACGAGGATATCTTGGTAGGCTTGCTTGACACGGTAGGTTACCTGATCTTGGGTAACTTCAATTTCTTTCTTGGACAGTTGAAGGTTCATATCTGCCGTGAGGAGGCTTCTCCATGCAGACCGTACAGCCGCTTCATCCGGACCATTACCTTCATTGATCGGGATAAAATCGATTTTACTTGACGCATCCTCTCGATTGAGTTCCTTTCGCTCAATGTCCTGCTCCGCCATCTTCACCGTATGAGCATTGGCCACCGCCCATTGGACGGCTTGATCAAACGACAAGGCAGGCGTTACGTCCTGTTCGGCTTTTAACTGCTCTGAAGTAATCTGTACAGTTCGGGATGGCCCGTCCCATCCTACTGTCGCTCCCAGCGACTCTCCAATAAAGCGCAGCGGAACGAAGGTCCTGCCATGGCGTATCATGGCAGGTGTATCCAACGATACTTGTTGGAAATTTTTCAAGGCATAGGAGGAGCCAATCTTAAGCTGAATCGTAACGCTATCCTTTGTTGCGGTCACCGTTTGCGTTGGAGGATCCCAGGCGATTTCCGCGCCTAGCTCGGTAAAAATCTCTCGCATCGGGACTAGAGTTAAGTCATTGTGAATAAAGGGGGCTTGTTCAAAGGTAATGAGATTGCTGTCTATAGCTACCTGGACCTGAGCCGCTGCAGGCTTGGCCCCTGCCAGAAGAGCGAGCGCCAGCAATGAGGTCATCTGTTTTTTCATGTTTTCCACCTTCCCAATTCTTCATAGGCTAAGAACTATTGTAAGAACGAAATATGTCAAGTGGATGTCAAAGAGGGGAGTCTCAAATAATAACTCATTGACCTAATAAATGTGCCAACCCTTTAAGGTACAGACGGCAGACAAAATAAAAAAAACTTCTATTGAAGTATTTCCAAGGTAGCCAGACCGCCTTTAGAGGAAGTTTTTTATGCGTTTAAAAAAGTTTGTTCACTTTAATGCTTTAGTTAACTTAAACTTTCTTAAACAGTAGAAAAAAGACGCTAATACAGCGTCTTCATCTCACCTTCTCTTTTCTCCGCAGAAAATGAACTTCATTTTCTTTACCACTTTCATTCTCGATCTTTTCGTATTGGTTCCATCGACTTGACCAGTGTCCAATTAGATAAATAGATAGAAATAGAAAGAAGTCATAACTATATGGCCACCCTTTAGGATCATAAAAACCAATGATGGTAAAGAAAGGCATCCCAACAAAAGCTCCTACTGCTGCAAAGATGATCCCTTTAACCAACATATTCACTTTCGTTTTATATTGAATAAAAAATATGACGGTAACTGGAACTAATGAAAAATGATACGGGAGTAGCAGCATAGGTGAAATGGGGACGATCTCCATCGGGTAGGACCATGCCCCTTTGGAGAAAGCAATCATATCAATGAAAATAGACAAGATAATGACTAAAAACGCGGTCTGGAGTAAGCGATTGGTGCTCTCTTTTTTTCTAAGCAGAAACCAAATGATCCATGGGAGTACCATTAATGCCACTCCAAACCACCATTGCCATGTAAAATAAAAGGCTTCAACAATAGCGGTACTCATGATATCTGTTGCTTCTTTTATCATTTGGTATCCTCTGCTTACTTCACGTATTCCCTCTTCATACGTCATAAAATCATCCCTTACCTTTTAACCAATTTAAACTACACTATTTGTAAATATTTCCCCAAAATAAGATTCCCTACTCAAATGAAAAATAGCCCACCAGCATCTCCTGCTGATGAGCTTCCTCTTTAACTCCCTACTAATTCTAGCTCGCTAGGTAGCTCTTCCATTTGTCCATCCTCCTGGAACCTCGCTTTTTTCCGGGCGACTCCTGTCTGAATAGCAGCTTCAATTACAGCTTCCCTCACCTTTTCTACCACTCGATGATTGAACACGGTCGGGATAATATAGCTCTCGCTCAGCTCTTCGTCCGAGACGACGGAGGCGATTGCATAAGCGGCAGCCAGTTTCATTTCTTCATTAATATCCGAAGTGCGGCAGTCAAGAGCCCCACGGAACATCCCAGGGAAACAAAGAACATTATTGATCTGGTTCGGGTAATCTGACCTGCCGGTAGCCAGGACTCGAACATAAGGCTCAGCTAGCTCCGGCTGAATCTCTGGATTCGGATTTGCCATGGCAAACACGATCGGATCCTTTGCCATTTTCTTAAGATCTTTCACTTTGAGGATACCAGGGGCGGACACGCCAATAAAGACATCCGCACCGGCTATGATGTCGCTGAGGCCGCCGGTTTCATTCTTTGGATTCGTGATCTGGGCATAACTAAGCCAATAAGGATTGGTATAGAGGATTCCTCGTGCAACCGCTCCCTCTCGGTCTACACCTATAATATTTTTTACGCCGGCAGCCAGCAGAATTTTGGTGCATGCCATGCCTGCGGCCCCTACGCCACTTAGGACTACTTTAACATCCTCCAGCTTTTTTCCGACGAGCTTCAGCGCGTTGAGCAGGCCAGCCAGCAAGACGACGGCTGTTCCATGCTGGTCATCGTGAAACACAGGAATGTCCAGCTCCCGTTTGAGCCGCTCCTCAATCTCGAAGCACCTTGGGGAGGAAATATCCTCCAAGTTAATTCCGCCAAAAGCAGGGGCAATGGCCTTCACGATTCGGATGATTTCCTCAGGATCCTTCGTATCCAAGCAAATCGGAAAAGCGTCCACATTCCCCAGCTGCTTGAAAAGCATGGCCTTCCCTTCCATCACCGGCATGGCTGCCTCCGGGCCAATATCCCCTAGGCCCAATACCGCCGTTCCATCCGAAACAACAGCGATCGTATTCCGTTTGATCGTCAGAGAATAAGCTTTACTGGGCTCTTCGGCAATCGCCGTACAAATGCGGGCCACGCCGGGGGTATACACCCTTGAGAGGTCATCCCGGTTTTTGATGGGGATTCTGGACGTGACCTCAATCTTCCCGCCCACGTGCATGAGAAATGTCCGATCCGATACATGAATAATGGTGATGCCTTGCAGTTTCTTTAAGGTATCGGCAATCAGCTGGCCGTGCGATTGGTCATACGCACTCACGGTAATGTCCCGAACGGTATGCGTTTTGCTCGAGGAAATCACATCTACGCCGATAATATCTCCCCCGGCCTCACCAATGGTCTTGGCAATGTCTCCAAACGAAACGGTTTCCTTTTGAAATTGTACCCGAACAATAATATGCATACCTGTACCGCTAGTCAAGGACATTTGGACTCCAACCTTTCATAATAGAACTCGTTGATTTTACACGCATGATTCGCCGTTACATGAAGTAACGGTAAAACAAGATCGCATCCGGAAAAGCAATGAATAGGACTGAAACTGCAATCAGCATGAGAATGAAAGGAGGAGTCCCTCTCACAACCTCGAGGTAAGGCTTGTTGAACACAGCGCAAGCCGTAAAGATATCACAGCCGAAAGGCGGGGTGGATGCCCCGATAGCCGCCTGCAGAGTAATGATAATGCCCAGTACGACCGGGTCAATTCCTGCTTGCATCGCAACGGGGAAAAAGATAGGCGTTAGCACCATGATGACCACAATCTGATCGACGAACATGCAGCCGATAAAAAAGAAGATCGTGACCGTGATTAAAATGGCTAAAGCGGAAGGATCCGCTCCAAGCACACTGGAAGTAATCATCTCAGGAATCTTGGCATACGAGATGACCCAAGAGAACGCGGAACCGCCGGCTACCAGGATGAAGACAGCCGCCGTGACGAGACCGCTGGATAGGGCGATGCCCTGTAAGTCTTTGGGCTTCACGGTCTTAAAGATGAATATCTCTAAAATAATCGCATAGAGAACAGAAATGGCAGCCGCTTCAGTCGGGCTGAATTGACCAGTATATATTCCTCCTATAATAATGACGGGAAATCCAAGAGGCAGCAGCGCTCTTTTGCTGGAGGTCCAGCGTTCCTTCCACGTGGCTTTCGGCTGCTGCGGAAGATTTTTGGCTTTGGCATAGAAATAGCTGTAAACGGAAAAAAACAGGAGAACGACCAGTCCCGGCAAAATCCCGGCAATAAACATCTCCCCTACGGAAGTGCCAGTCACCACCGCATACATAATCATGCCGATGCTGGGGGGAATCAGAAGGGCAACATCAGCAGCATTCACGATCAAAGCCATGGCGGCAGAGTCTTTATAGCCATTGCTCAACAGCTTAGAGCGCATCGGCTTTCCCACAGCCACTACCGTCGCCTGGGCGGAACCGGATATGGCTCCGAATAAGGTGCAAGTCGCGGCTGTCGTAATCGCGTATCCTCCCCGGATATGCCCCACAAAGCGCCCCACAAAATCCAGCAGGCGGTTGGCCGTCTGGCCAGTGGCCATGATATCGGCGGCAAAAATGAACATGGGAACGGCAAGCAGGACAAAAGGGGACACCCCAGCGTAGAGCTGTTGGGTCATCATCATGGGATCCATATTCGGATAATATTGCTTTAAGACAATCAGCGGCGATACGATCATCGGCATCATCATGGGGAAGCCCATAACTAACAGCAGGACCATGACGGACATGAGGGTTAAGACCATCGGTTTTTTCCTCCCCTAGTATTAAATAACCTGTTGCATATTGCGGTCTGACGCAGTCTCATCGGTCAGTGCAGGCTTTGCTTTCAGGTTTATCCAAAAGTTTCGGGCATATTGAATGCCTCCTAGAATAAACCCAATCGGTATGAACATCACGACGAGATACATGGGAACCCGCAACGCTGG
This sequence comes from Ammoniphilus sp. YIM 78166, assembly GCF_004522215.1. Taxonomy (GTDB): domain Bacteria; phylum Bacillota; class Bacilli; order Aneurinibacillales; family RAOX-1; genus YIM-78166. The sequence continues at coordinate 43,476 of NZ_SDLR01000010.1, forward strand.
CGTGACCCTTCCTAAGGCCTCCACCTTGAGCGTGTACTCGATACCTAAAATGGCCAAATAAAACAAAGTGACAGAGGTGACAGCGGAAATGATGAGAATGAGGGCTTTTTGGATTTTGGGAGGAGAAAGGTCGATGACGGCAGTCATGCTGATATGCCTTCCTTTCCGAGCTCCATAGCTAATCCCGATAAACGTGATGGCAATCACCAGAAACTGGCCCGCCTCCTCTGCAAAATGCCAGCTATAGTTAAAAAATGTCCGGCTGATGACATTTCCGATTAAGATAAACGCCATGAGGAGAATGGAGTAGCTTAATATCTTCTCTTCTATGTTCATAATGAGTCTATCGATCCATTTGAGAAGCTTCATATTAGAGTTGTCCCCCTTTTATCAACGTTGCCGAGAGACGTTTCGAACCAAAGGGATCCCCCCTTTGGTTCAAGCCTCTCCATCGCTATTTCTTGATAATCGCCGCGATTTCTTCTTCCAGCTGCTTGAGGATGGCATCCCCGCGGTCACCAGCTAGGCTGACATACTTGGCACGGGCCGCTTGGCTCGCTTCCTTGAACGCTGCGCGCTGTTCATCCGTAAGGGTCACGATCTGAATGTCACTTGCTGCCTTGATCTTTTCCAATCTTTCATTGTTCAATTTTTCTTGGATATCAAAGGAATGATCTTTTAAGGCATCTACCGTATCCAATACGACCTGCTGATCCTCGGGTGACAAAGAGTCGAAGAACTGCGGATTAACCGCTGTGCTTGTGACATACAAGCAGTGATGGGAAAGCGTCAGGTATTTCTGCACCTCATAAAACTTCATTTCCTCAATAGCGAACATCGGGTTTTCCTGACCCTCGATCATGTTCAGCTGCAGTCCGCTGTACACTTCCATATAAGGAACGGGGGTTGGATTGGCTCCATAGGCTTCATAAGCCGCTACAATCATAGGAGAGGCCATGGTTCTCATCTTCAAGCCTTTAAAGCCTTCCGGGGTATCCACCGGCTTACTGCTGGTCCAGTCCATGAACCCTTCCGTCCAATAGCTTAATACCTTAATGTTCTTCTCTTCATAGATCTTGTTCAGCTCTTCATTCAAGGCTTTGCTTTCATTTAGTATTTTCTTGTTCAATTCCATATCTTCAGAAAATAGAAAGTGCAGAGAAAACAATTGGTTTTCCGGAACTAGCGTACCTGTCGTTCCCGGGGAAGTAATGGCAAACTCGACTCCTCCATTCTGCAATAGCTCAGCCTGCTGGGTCGCATCCCCCAATTGACCGACCGGATAAATCTCCACCTTGAATTTTCCGTTTGATTTCTGCTCCAATACTTCTTTAAACTTTTGCGCGTATTGGTCTTGAACGCTTCCAGGAATCTCTTCATGCACCATGCGAACCGTGATGGTTTCATTACCGCCCGCGCCCTCAGCCGGCTTCGCTGTGCTACCCGTTGAACCGGAAGAACATGCCGTGGTGAAAACCATCAGAGCGGAAAAGAGCGTCAACAATGTGGATTTAGCAGTATATTTCTTCATTTTTCAAATTCCCCCTATTTTTTCTTCGACTCACATGAATCCGGCATACCTCTTCTTTACCACGGCGGAATAGACATAATTGATCATGGTGATGTAATCAAATACCGGAAGGTTAACCGCTTTCTGTACAGCCTCGGCATACGGCGGTAGCATGCTGCATTCAAGCAGAATCGCTTGGACTAAGGGGTCTTCTTCTACCATTTGCTTGGCAACTGCTACGACTTCTTTTTCGATCTCGATGGAATTCAAAAAACCTTCCTCTGCCAGCGCCGCGGAGTAGAAATGGGGCTGATCCTGCAGCCCCTTCACACGGATGCCGATCCCTGGATGGATCCCCACGGCGTTGAGCAGTGTCGAATCAAGGACTTGGGAACTGGCGCATAGGATCCCCACCTTTTCCTCCGCACGAAGCATGCGGGAGATGAACGGCACTTGGAGAAGGCTTGACATGAACACCGGCACTTCCAGATGCTCTGCCAGTTCCCGCTGGAACAGAGCCATATACCCGCAATCTCCTGTAATGGCTTTGACTCCGTCCGCGACAAGCTGCTCGCCGGCTTGCTTCACCGCGTCCAGCAAGGACATGTCCTTGCTGAACAACCGGTCTACGGTAAAATCCTTGACGGTCTGGTACCGAACCGGGAAGCTGTACGTCGAGGCATTGCCTACATCTCCGGGGATAAATGGCGCATAGGTTTCGAGCATGAGGATGCCAATCGCTTCCCCATAACTGACTTGGCCTTTCCTAGCTCTATAGACCATATCTTCCCGCTCCTTTATTTGATGAACAATTGCCTAGGGAAGTTCGCTAGCGTTTCGCAGCCGGTTTCCGTCACGCGGAACGTTTCGCTGATTTCCACCCCATACTTGTCCAGCCAGATTCCAGGAATCATGTGGAACGTCATATTCGGCTGAAGGATCGTTCGATCTCCAGGCCTGATGCTCGCCGTATGCTCGCCCCAATCCGGGGGATAGTTCACCCCTGTGGAGTAGCCAATGCGAGAATCTTTTTTGAAGCCGCTCTTTTCAATGGATGTTCTCCAAGCCAGCTCCACTTCCTCACACGTCGCTCCAGGCTTGACCGCAGCTAAAGCTGCCTCAATTCCTTCGATGACTACTTCCGCCAAATCCTTGATTTTTTGTTCCGGTTCCCCGATGACCACCGTTCTCGCCAACGGAGAATGGTAGCGCTGGTGGCAGCCGGCCAGCTCCAAGATCACCGGATCGCCCTTGCGATATTTCTGGTCCGTCCAAGTCAAGTGAGGGGTATTGGTTTTTTCTCCGGAAGGCAGAAGCGGAACAATCGCCGGATAGTCTCCGCCATAGCTTTCCGTTCCGCTGATTTGGGCATGGTAGATTTTCGCCACCACATCACACTCCCGGATCCCCTCTTCAATCGATTCGATCCCGATGCGCATGGCGTTTTCTACGATTTTGGCCGCTCTCTTCATATAAACAATCTCTTGGTCTGACTTCACGATCCGAACCCAATTCACAAGGTTGGTCCCATTCTTGAACTGGGCGTTCTGCAAGCCCTGCTTGAGGCTTTCATAGCATTGAGCCGTGAAATAATAGGCATCCATCTCTACCGCGATGGTTTTATTCCCTTGTCCCCTGCTGTCCAACAGCTGCGCCACATAATCCATGGGATGCTTCACCGTGTTGTGCACGTAATCATCAGGGTAAGCGACGATATGGTCGGAGTCGATCCACGCGGTCGCAACCGCCGCGGTTGCATCCATCCCCCTTCCAACCCAAGTCGGCTGCTCTTCATCCAATCGCACGATCAGCAATTGATGAACATAAAACGACCAGCCGTCATATCCGGAGAGATAATTCATGTTGGCCGGATCGGTCACTAGTAAGACGTCGATGCCCTGTTCGGCCATTCTTTGCTTGGTTTGATTCATTCTTTTACGATATTCTGCCACTTCAAAAAGAGCCATGCCCTTTGCCTCCCAAACCAATATCTTCTGCACTTTGTGATCTATCACAAGGATAAATATACCAGTATATACTTTTGCATATACTATAATTGTTAGATTTTCTGCCCAACTTTTCGATTACCAGCCTCTAACCGCCATTTTTTCGTTTTCCAGCAAAGTCGAGATTTCAATCCCCTTCATAGGATTACCCAAGTTGGTGGATAATTTGGCAATCAGATCATAGTCCTCATAGTGGGTCGTCGCCGCCACAATGGAGCGGGCGAATTTTTCAGGGTTTTCCGACTTGAAGATCCCGGAACCTACGAACACCCCATCGGAGCCCAAGTGCATCATCAAAGCGGCGTCTGCCGGAGTAGCGACCCCTCCTGCGGCAAAGTTCACGACTGGCAACTTTCCGTTCCTGTGGATATACTCGACCAGCTCATAAGGAGCCCCAAGATTCTTGGCTTCGGCCATTAGCTCGTCATAGGCCATGGATTGGATCTTGCGGATCTGGCTTTGCATCATGCGCTGATGGCGGACCGCTTCCACGATATTGCCGGTGCCCGGCTCCCCTTTGGTGCGGATCATAGATGCCCCTTCTCCGATTCGGCGCAACGCTTCTCCGATATCTCGCGCACCGCATACAAAAGGGACGGTGAATGCTTTTTTATTGATATGGAAAACCTCATCTGCCGGCGTCAGGACTTCGCTTTCATCGATATAGTCTACGCCTAGAGATTCGAGCACCTTGGCCTCAACGAAATGGCCAATGCGAGCCTTCGCCATAACCGGGATCGAAACGGCTTTCACCACTTCTTCCACAATCGTCGGGTCCGCCATGCGGGCCACTCCACCTGCCGCCCGAATGTCGGAAGGGACTCGCTCAAGCGCCATCACCGCTACAGCTCCTGCCGCCTCGGCGATTCTTGCTTGCTCGGCATTGACCACATCCATGATCACGCCGCCCTTCTGCATTTCTGCCATACCGCGCTTTACCATTACCGTTCCAACTTCAATCATCTTCTTATCCTCCTTATGTCTCGAGCGGAGGAACAAAAGCTGTTCCTCCTCCTCTCCTCGCTGTAATCCTTATTTTTATTATTTAGGCAGTTTAAAGCAAACGACTTTCGGTTCTGTCATCTCATGGATGGCAAATTGAATGCCTTCGCGGCCAAGCCCGGAGCCCTTCACTCCGCCAAACGGCATCGCATCGATCCGATAATCCGTACTGTCATTAATCATCACTCCGCCTACTTCTAAGTGTTTAATCGCAGAGAAAGCTTTTTCCAGATTGCTGGTAAAGATCCCGGCCTGCAATCCATAATCCGCGCTATTCGACTGCTGAATCGCAGCCTCTAAATCCGACACCGGGTACAGCATCACGACTGGGCCAAACACTTCTTCCTTGGCTAGCGTGCAATCTTCCGGCAAATCGGCCAGCACCGTAGGGGAATAGAAGGCGCCGTTGCGCTCTCCGCCGCAAATCAGCGTAGCTCCTTTTTCAATGGCTTCATTCACCCACGTTTCTACGCGAATCGCTTCTTTTTCCGTAATCATCGGCCCCATGTCGGTCCATTCCGAAAGCTTATCCCCTGTGCGGTATTGCTTCGTGCGGGCCGTAAACTTGTCCTTGAATGTATCGAAGATGCTTTCCTCAATATACACGCGCTGCACGCCCAAGCAATTCTGCCCGGCTGCCCAGAACGCTCCGGAAACGGTCGATTCTACCGCTTCTTCCAAATCCGCATCGGCTAGCACGATCACCGGCGAGTTGGAGCCCAGCTCCATTCCGATCTTTTTTAATCCGGCTTTGCGACTGATATCCAAGCCTGCTTGCGAGCCCCCCGTAAAGGAAATCATGCGTACAGCCGGATGGGTAACCAAAACATCCCCAATCTCGCTTCCATTCCCTGTAATGACCGTGAGCACCTGTGGCGGAAGACCCGCTTCCAGCAAGGCTTCGGCCAGCAAAATAGCGCTTAGTGGGGTGACCGTTGCCGGCTTGACGATGATCGCATTTCCTGAAGCAATGGCCGGCCCTACTTTGTGGGCGACTAGGTTGAGGGGGTCATTGAATGGCGTGATTGCGGCAATCAGCCCAATCGGAAAACGGTAATAGTACCCCATCCGGTTCTCGCTTCCCGGCATCTGGTCAAACGGAATCGTTTCGCCATGAATCCGTCTCGCCTCTTCCGCGCTGATCCGAATGGTCTCGATGCAGCGGGTCACCTCTTTGCGGGCTTCGCGGATCGTTTTGCTGCCTTCGCGGGCAATCGTGGTGGCATACTCTTCCTTGCGGCGCTCGATGATATCTGCAGTCTTGTTCAGAATTGCGATTCGTTGGTGAACCGGCATCTCAGCAGCAATCTTCACGCCCTCTTTGGCCGCCTCAATCGCCTTCGCCATCTCCTCGGCTGTCGCTGCCGGAACCGTATCGATCAGGCTGTTATCCTGTGGATCGCGAACTTCGATGACGCGCTCGCTGCTCACCCATTTTCCAGCTATGTGCATTTGTTTGCCTTGTACCTTTGTTCTCACGGATATAACCATCCCTCTCCCGCCTTCCTGGTTAAAGTTGCTGACGATGAATGTTGATCAAATCAATCAATAAGGAAAATCCAGTTTCCGTACGGCCCGCGCCTGCTCCGACAAGCGTAATCGGGCCGGCCAAGTCGCATTGGTAGGTCACGGCATTGGTTGCGCCCATAATTCCTGCCAGCGGATCCGTCATCGGAATCGCTTCTGGCCCTACTTTGGCGATCACCTTGTCTCCGTCCTTGCTTATTCTGGCTAACAGCTTCCAGCGTTTCCCTTCCGCTTGGGCCCATTCGATATCTCTAGGCGTCAGGTGACTGATCCCCTCGCAAGCCACATCTTCCCGCTTCAGCGGTACATTCATCACCACATTCGCCAGAATCACCACTTTGTACTGCGCATCATAGCCTTCCACATCGCTGGTCGGATCGGCTTCGGCGTAGCCCAGCTCTTGCGCTTGCTTCAAGGCCGCCTCATAGGTTAAGCCTTCTTCCATCTTAGTCAGGATGTAGTTAGTCGTTCCGTTGAGGATCCCGACGATTACCTGAATCTCGTTTCCGGCCAACGTGGTAATCGGCATCCGGAGCGCAGGGGTTCCGCTCATCACGGTTCCTTCATAGCCCCAGCGGACCTCGTGCTTCTTCGCCAATTGGGATAATTCCTGATAAGCAAGGGCAACCGGCCCTTTATTGCTCATTACCACGTTCTTTCCGCTTTCGAAGGCGGCGCGGCAATGGTCGATAGCCGGCTGGCCCGTCTTCACATCCGTAAATGTGATCTCCACAATCGTATCCGCATTGCTTTCCCGGATGGTCCGGAAGCTGTCCCATCCTCGGATCAAGCCGGGAGTATCCGGATAAGCATCCAATGTTCCCGTCTCTTTTACTGCCTTTAAGGCGTCATTCAAGTTTAAGCCTTCCGGATCGTAAATCGATCCTTTCATTAGGTCTGCAATGGCTACCACCTTAGCGTCAAATCCGCATTCGGCTTGAAGTGCTTCGCCTTTGTCGCGAAGAATCTCCACTAGCCCTTGTCCGACCACTCCAAACCCCAGCAGTGCAATCTTGTGTGGCATCTTTCGTCCGCTCCCTTCTCTTTCTATTTCTTTAATTGATATTGCCCTTCAAGAAACCGCTTGGCGATCTCTGCCAGAATGGTGACTCCCATCGGCAAGCATCTCTCATCAATATCAAAAATTGGCGTGTGCAGCTCTCTCTTGATTCCGTCCGGCAAGGCACATCCCAGGAAAAACATCGCGGCCGGCACCCTTTGGGCCATATAGGCAAAATCTTCTCCCCCCAGCCCAAATGGGGTATGCACCAGTCGGCAGTCCGGATACAGGTCTTGAAGGGTTTGCTTGATCCACTCATTTACGGTCTCATCATTTTTTAAAGCTGGCTCTCCCCGCTGCGCGTGGAAGGTATAGCTTCCGCCCAGAATATCCACTAAGGAAAAAACTTTCTCCACTTCTGTGATGAGCTGTTCCCTTACCTCAGGGGTATAGCTGCGAAGCGTTCCTTGAACCGTCACTTCAGAAGGAATGATATTGCTCGCAGATCCCGCATGAATCTGCCCCACACTGACAACAGCTGCATCCAGCGGAGACACTTTTCTCGATACGATGCCATGAAGGGCTTGGAGAACCGGGCCGAGCATCCAAATGGGGTCGGTACCCAAATGAGGGTAGGCTCCATGGCCTCCCGTACCGAATATCTTGGCATCGAATACATCGACATTCGCCATACTATAGCCGGCATTCACCTGAATTTCACCCACTGGATTTTCCGGACTCATGTGAAGGGCGATGGCACAATCCACCCCGTCTAAAACGCCCGCACGGATCATATGCACCGCTCCGGTTAAGCCATTCTCATCCGTCGACTCTTCGGCAGGCTGAAAAATGAATTTCACTGTCCCTGTTAACTCTTGGCGTTCAAACCTTTCTGCCAGGACGTGGGCCACACCGAGTAAAATCGAGGTATGCGCATCATGACCGCAAGCGTGCATAACCCCTTCCTGCTGCGAACGATAGGGAGTTTGGTTCTCTTCCATAATCGGCAAGGCATCCATATCGGCCCGAAGCGCAATCGTCGGTCCAACCCCTGCGGACAACGTTCCGACCACCGCGGTCGGGTAGCCAACTCCGGTTTCAACGGCCATTCCGGGAATCGTTTTCAAAATATCGGCCACAAACTGCGATGTACGGTATTCCTGATAGCTAAGCTCCGGATGGCTGTGGAGCTGTTGCCGCCATTCCGCGACTTTTCCTGAGAGTTCCTGTGCCTTTTCTGCAATGGAATCATAAAGCGTTGCCAATGTTTCTTCACCTCTGCCTGGATTATAAGGGGCAGCAGTTGGCAGCCGCCCCTCGTTTTCAACTTAGTTTTCTTCGGTTACAGCCACTTGCAGCTGCGCTTCTAAGTACGCGAATGCCTGCTCCAGGTCAGCAATCAAATCCTCGGTATCCTCGATCCCTACAGCCAGACGTACCAATCCTTCAGCAATTCCTACCGCTTTGCGCTCTTCTGGCGTACATTCTACGTGGCTCGTCGTACGGGCAGGGCCGTAGGTGGTCTCAACCGCTCCCAAATTCGCTGCACGGTTGGCGTACTGGAGCTTCGGCAAAAAGTGTCTTACAGAATCCATGCCGCCCTTGACTTCAAAGCTGAGCATGCCGCCAAATCCGCGCATTTGCTTTTTCGCGATATCGTGGTTGACATGCGTTTCTAAACCAGGGTAGTACACCGCTTCAACCAGCTCTTTCGTTTGCAGATACTTCGCGATTTCCATCGCGCTTTTCGCTTGCTGAAGGACGCGAAGCTTCAAGGTTTTCATTCCTCTAAGGATTAAGTAGGCAGCCCACGGATCCATCGTGGCTCCATTGATTTCACGATAGTGATAGATTTGCTTGACTAGCTTGTGGTCTCCGCAAACTAATCCGCCCAGCGCGTCCGCATGTCCGCCTAAGAACTTCGTAGCGCTATGGATGACCAGGTCTGCACCCAATTGCAGCGGATTCTGGTTAATCGGAGTCGCGAACGTATTATCTACAACCACGAGGGCTCCTACTTCGTGTCCGGCTTTTGCCATGGCTTCGATATCTGTAATTTTCACCGTCGGATTCGTTGGTGTCTCCAAGTAAAGGATCTTGCAGCCTTTCGCTACTTCTGCTGCGATGGCCTCGTGGTTTCCGGTTTCGCACAATACAACTTCTATTCCCATCTGCGGAAGGAATTCGGTAAAGATCTTATTGGTTCCGCCATACGTATCTTTAATCGAAACAATGCGATCTCCCGGTCTCAAGAACGTATAGAGGGTGTTGCTGATTGCCGCCATTCCGGTCGAAAAGCTGGTCGCATCTTCCGATCCTTCAAGAATCTTGATTTTGTCTTCAAGAGCTTGAACCGTCGGATTGGTGTTGCGCCCGTAGATATGCCCTTTCTTCTTTTCTGTCGCGACGTCGTACCATTCATCCATGTCATCGTAGCCGTAAGCAACACTAACTACAACGGGAACCTGAGTTGCCCCATGCACCAAATAATCCTGCTCGCCTGCCCATACCGTTTTTGTTCCTACATTTGCTTTATCGAAGTTCTTTGCCATCTTCCACACTCTCCTCTTCTGTTATTAGTTATCGAATTGTATTCCTGCCTGCTGTGCCACTAAGGCGTTATACGCATAGAGGGCAATGGCTGTATCCTGTACACCCGTACCCGTTAAATCACAAATTGTAATTTGGCCGTCATGAACGCGGCCCGCTTTATGGCCTGCCGTGACCTCGCCGAGCTCGATAATATCGCTTGCTTGCGAGATGGTTCCCTGCTCCAATCCATAATGCAGCTCTCCCAGGCGAAAGCATTGGGATTTGACATCGCAGACCAGAAGATCGGCCTTGCTCAAGACTTGGGCTTCCAGCTCTTGCTTATGCTCCGCATCCGATCCCATCGCCGTAATATGCAGGCCGGGATGAAGCCATTCCGCCTTGATAATGGGCGAAGTGGAGGGCGTGGTCGTTACCACGAGCTCGCTTTCCTTGACGACCGCCTCCGCACTCGGTACGGCAATCACCTCAACACCGAGTCGGGCCTCCATGTCCTTTACATATTGCTCCACTTTGCTTGCCGTTGGCGCATACACTCGAATGCGCCGGAAATCTCGAACTTGCTTAAGCGCCACCATCTGGTAGCGGGCTTGCGCTCCCGCTCCAATGACCCCTACCGTATCCAGCTTTTCTTTGGCCAGATAGCTTGCCGCTACGGCTCCAGCCGCTGCGGTCCTTACGTCTGTCAGATAGCCATTATCCAGAAGGACCGACTGGGGAATCCCCGTTTCGGTACTGAATAGGATCATCATGCCGCTCAAGCTGGGGAGTCCTAATTGATAGTTATGGAAGAAACCGGAAGACATTTTAATTGCAAATTTATCCAAACCTTGAATATAGGCCGTTTTCACATCCACTTCTCCGTGATGCTCTGGGATATCCACTCGCATGATCGGCGGCAGGGTCACCTTACCTTGAGCCAAAGAGGTAAACCCCTCAGCTACGACCCGAATGGACTCCAAATTCAGCTCAACATGTCGGCGAATTTCTTTTTCCTGAAAGATAATCATCGGCGGTTCCTCCTTTCCTTATCCTGCTTGCGGCTCTGGAATCTCCGGCTCGTCCTTCTTAATGATCAGTTCCCGCGGAAAATTCGCGAACACTTCGCATCCCTGTTCCGTAACCCGGAAGGACTCGCTAATTTCCACTCCACAGCTATCCAGCCAAACTCCAGGAATCATATGGAAAGTCATATTCGGCTGGAGAATGGTTCGGTCTCCCGGGCGGAAGCTTGCCGTATGTTCGCCCCAATCCGGCGGGTAATTCAAGCCCATCGCATAGCCAATGCGGGAATCTTTGCTAAAACCGCTCTTCGCGATCGAGTTTCGCCAAGCCAGCTCCACCTCTTCACACGTGACGCCAGGTTTGACAACGTCTAGCGCGGCATTGAGGCCTTCGCTTACCACCTTGCCCAAATCCTTCATAAGCTCTGTGGGCTCGCCGATCACCATGGTTCGGGCTAGCGGAGCATGATAACGCTTATAGCATCCAGCCAGCTCCAGGATTACCGGTTCCCCTTGCTTATAGCGCTGATCGGTCCAAGTCAGATGGGGCGTAGAGGTCTTTTCTCCCGCCGGCAAAAGGGGCACAATCGCCGGGTAATCGCCTCCGTAGAAGTCGGTTCCCCGAATTTGCGTGCGGTAGATTTCAGCCACCACATCGCACTCCCTCACTCCTTCTTGAATCATATCAATGCCGATTCGCATCGCATTTTCCACGATTTTTGCAGCTTTTCGGATATAATCAATTTCCTGATCCGATTTTACGATTCGGACCCAGTTCACGAGCGAAGTGGCATCTAGGAATCGGGCATTCGGCAGTCCCTTGATCAAGCTGGTGTAGCACTTGCCGGTAAAGTAGTACGTATCCATTTCTACGCCGATGTTTCGGTTTGCCTGGCCGATTTGCTTTAAGATATCGGAGACGAAATCCATCGGGTGCTTCGTGGTCGATTGAACATACTCGTCGGTATAAGGAATAATGTTATCTTTGGTCAGCCAAGTGGTGACCTTAGCCGCATTCGCATCCTGCCCCCTGCCGATCCAGAAAGGCTGTTCCTCATCAGCTATGACGATCAGCATTTGATGTACATAAAAGGACCAGCCATCATATCCAGACAAGTAATTCATATTGGCAGGGTCGGTTACCAACAAGACGTCAATCCCTTGCTCTTGCATCTTTTGCTTCGTTTTTCTTAATCTTTCTCTATATTCCAAAATGTCAAATGATAACATTGCAACTCCCCTTTTCGTCGACTCAGCTTGCTTGTAAGGCAATATTACCTTCTCTCCCCTAACCGAAGCATCCGCAAAAATGTATGAAGATTTTTTCAGAATTGTAGTCATTTTGAATAATTGACGGTTCGTCAATTTCTGCACTATAATTCGTGTTATTCTTACAATTTAAAGAAACTTTCAGTTTGGGTTTCATTGGGAGGAAACAAAATGAATCAGTTCACGCCTACCCTTCGAGATGTGTGGAAGGCGCGAAAGCGAATCGCGCCAATTGTAAAGAAGACGCCGCTGATCTTTTCGCACAAGCTATCCGAAATGGCTCAGGCATCCGTTTATCTAAAACTTGAAAATATGCATGACATCGGTGCCTTTAAAGTAAGAGGAGCGGCAAACAAGATCTTAAGCCTTACCCCGCAAGAGCAAAAACGGGGCGTAACCACCTTCTCGACGGGAAACCACGGACAAGCGGTGGCTTATGTAGCCCAGAAGCTCGGCATTCCAGCTGTGGTCTGCATCTCCAAGCGAGTGCCAAAGGCCAAAGTCGATGCGATCCGCCGCTGGGGGGCCGAGCTTGCGATTGTTGGGGAAAGCCAGGATGCTGCAGGCGAACACTGCTTCCATCTGCAAGAGGAAGAGGGGCTAACCGTCATCCCGCCCTTCGACGATCCTCATATCATCGCCGGCCAGGGAACCATGGGCTTGGAAATCCTAGAGGAGCTCCCTGAAGTCGATCTGGTCATCGGCGGCTTATCCGGGGGAGGCTTGCACGCCGGGGTTGGCTTAGCCTTAAAGTCCAATGATCCAGCCATTCAGGTAATTGGTGTCTCCATGGAACATGGTGCGGTGATGCATGAAAGTCTCAAAGCAGGCAGGCCCGTGGTAATGGAAGAGCGGGACACCTTGGCAGACAGCCTACTCGGGGGAATCGGATTGAATAATCAGTACACCTTTCCGATGGTTCGCCAGTACGTCGATCACTCCATTCTGATCCCTGAAGAAACGATTGCCGAGGGAATGGCTTACATGCTAGAAGCCCACCGAATGGTTGTGGAAGGCGCTGCAGCGGTCGGCATCGGAGCCCTGTTAAAGAGGAATGTAGCCAAGCCTGGCGGGCACATTGCCGTCATTATCAGCGGATGCAATGTCAACACGGATACCCATCTGCGAGCGACCCAACCGTATGTTGGAAAATTTTAAAAAAAGAGAAAAACCCCATTCTTGTAGTACACTGGAGGAAGTTTCACTTACAACCTTAGGGGGACACATGACATTTACACTGAAAGATGCACTGGATATCGAAGTAATGGGACTAGCCAAACTATTGGCGGGTAAAACTGCCATAGACCAGCGTCCGGTAGAGTCCATATCGGTCATCGAAATCCCAGTAGAGAATTTTGTTCGGAAAAATGAACTCGTCTTGACGACAGCCATCGGCTGCAACCATGATAAGAAAATCTTCAAAAAGTTTGTCCAGGATGTGATGGAATCGGATGCTGCTGCTTTAGCCATCGCCACCGGCCGACACGTGCTTGAAATTCCAAAGGAAGTTATAGACTTTGCCGAAGAACATCAGTTTCCCTTAATCGAGATTCCATGGGAGGTCCGCTTCGCTGACATTACCCATGAGGTGTTGAGCAAATTGAACCAGTGGAAGCGTTCTACTCTAGAGCGTTCGGAAGAACTCCAGAAAAAGCTGCTGAACCTGTTTCTTCAAGGGGCCTCACTATCCGATGCGGCCCAGGCGATCCGGGAAGAAGTCGGACTCCCCGTCTTGATTATGGATAAGGACGGCCTCATTAAAGGGAAAAGCCATGACGCCGGATCCTTGGCCGAGCAAGCCCAGGGGCACCTTCTACAGGAAGTGCGAAACGAAAGAGATTCCTCATGGTTCAAGCAATTGGATGCATCGGCCATCCGGCTGTCCATCCAAACCGCCAATCGGACCCATGGCTATCTGCTTCTTTCCTTTGGTTCCGGTACCACCATTGATGCCTTCTATGCCGGCGGTGAAGAATATGTCCTGGAGCATGCGGTGACGGCAGCAGCCCTTTGGTTCCAAAGGGAAAACGCCATACAGGAAACGGAGCTACGATTGCGCGACGATTTTGTCTGGAGTTTAGCCAAGGGCGAGATGGATTCCTGGGATACCGTACTTTCCCGAGCCAAATCCCTCGATATGAACGTCAACTGCCCCTATGTCTGCATACTGGGTCAGCCGGAAAATTTGGAGACCTTGTACCAAAAGAAAAGTCCTGCACATGGTTCTTATGATCAATGGCACCAGCAGACCGTTCGCTCGATGGAAGAGCAGTTCACTAAAGCTGCCCAATCCCTTAATCGGCTCATCATGGCAACCTTTCACCAAAACCGGTACATTCTCTATCTTGAGGTGCCCATGGAGCAAGTGAACGAGACCGTGAAACAGTTTCTGGATCGGATCGACACCCGAGTTCAAGTCACCTGCCCTGATTTGATCATGTCATGGGGGATCGGGGAGAATCATGCCGGGGTCCGAACCTTTTCGGAAAGCTACAACGATGCGCGCGTAGCCCTGGAAATCGGCACGCGGCAAAAAGGTCCCGGGCAGCGCAGCACTTATGCCAACACCGGTATTTACCGTGCGCTACTGAGTCTTTCCAGCAATCCCGAAATCCAGGAGCTAACCCTGTCCACAATTGGTGCTTTAATCGACTATGACCAGCAGAGAGGGCTGGATCTGGCCCATACCCTGATCGCTTATATTCGCAACCAGGGCAATGTGAGCCAAACCTCCCGGGCACTTAGCCTCCATAGGCAATCCCTGCTCTATCGCCTCCGAAAAATCGAATCCCTGACAGGCCGATCATTGGAAGATCCGGAGGATCTATTCCTGCTGGATTTGAGCATGAAGCTGTGGATGAACGGGATGATGCTGAACCGGGAAGCGCCAGAACCCCTAATCCCCTCCGATTGATCAAGGGATTTAAGATATATCAAAACTGAACGTAACGGAGAGGAGAGGCAAATGAACCAGCAATCAGAAACCTCAGTCTCAACTTTAACTACACCCTCGGCCACCCGGCCGCTGACTTCGTCAACATCACGACTAGGCACTGTATTCTGGGTGTCGCTGATCATCTTGATCCTATTTGTCATGTGGGGGGTGATCTCGCCGGAACACCTTGCGCTTCAAGCGGAAGTGATGTTTAGCTACACGACCCATACTTACGGTTGGTTTTACTTGTTGGCTACGGTATTCTTCATGGGCTTCTCCCTTTACCTGGCCTTAAGCCGCTACGGCACGATCAAGCTCGGAAAAGATCATGACCTGCCCGAATTCTCTTACTTCAGCTGGATCGGCATGCTATTCAGCGCCGGATTTGGGGTCGGCCTCGTATTTTGGGGAGTCGCTGAACCCATGACCCATTATTACCAGCCGATACCGGGGATTGAAGCTCAGTCTCCCCAAGCGGCCAGAACTGCGATGAATTACGCCATGTTCCATTGGGGAATCCATCAGTGGGCGGTATTTACCGTCGTAGGACTTGCTTTAGCCTACTTCCAATTCCGGAAGAACTATACCGGACTCATCAGCTCGTCTTTTCGCCCGCTTATCGGTAAGCGTTCTCAAGGATTCCTAGGGAATTCAATCGATATCTTGTCTGTCATCTCTACCGTCATGGGCGTTGCCGCATCGCTAGGGATGGGAATTCTTCAGATCAGCGGGGGCATGAATCAAGTATTCGGCCTTCCGAATACAGCCTACCTGCAGCTCACTGTTATTGCAATTCTGCTAGGCTTCTACCTGCTGTCAGCAACGACGGGATTAAAGAAGGGAATCAAAATTCTCAGCAACCTGAATCTAGGAATGACCTTCGCCCTCATGCTGTTCGTGCTGTTCCTCGGACCGTCCGTGTTCATTCTCAATAGCTTTACCGTGGGACTTGGCGATTACATCGCCAATTTTACAGGCATGAGCTTCAATCTTTCCCCTTATGACGGGAATACCTGGACCATGGATTGGACCGTTCTTTACTGGGCTTGGGCCATTTCCTGGGCCCCCTTCGTGGGAGCGTTTATCGCCCGGATCTCCAGGGGGAGAACGATACGGGAATTCGTATTCGGCGTCATGTTTGTTCCCCCACTTGTGGCGATCGTGTGGATGGCGGTCTTCGGCGGAACAGCCCTGCATATGGAAGTGTTCCGCGATCTGCCGATTGCGGAAGCCGTTCATCAAGATAAAACCGCCGCCTTTTTCCTGATGCTGGAGAACTTGCCGCTGGGATTCTGGCTGTCCGTATTTTCCCTGATTTTGATCATGACCTTTCTGGTCACTTCGGCGGACTCCGCCACCTTTGTCCTTGGCATGATGACCTCTAAAGGAAATCTGAATCCGCATACATCCGTGAAAATGATCTGGGGGATTCTCATTGCTGCGATAGCAGCCGTATTGATTCTGAGCAGCGGACTGAGCGGGCTGCAAACCGCTTCCCTGGTCGCCGCCTTACCTTTCACTCTGATTGTCGTTCTGATGTGCTTTAGCCTTCTGATGACCTTGAGCAAAGAAAAGCTGTAAAAATACTAAAAAGGGCTTCTCACCCGGCGCATGGCTTGGTGATGAGGCCCTTTAAATCTTCTCATAGAACTTCCTTGTACAGATGTAATGAGCGATTAGGTAAATGATGATAAAAATCGGGAACGAGTAAATATGCTTCCAGCCTTTAGGTTCATAGACATCCAGCCAGATAAAAAATCGCTCCCCCATAAAAGCAACAATGGCTGCAAATACAACCGCTTTACTCAAGGGGTTCATATCAGGTTTATATTGCAAGAAGAACATGACCATCACCGGCAGGAGGGTAAAATCGTAGGGCAAATAGGTTGGAATGGTGGGGATCACTTCCCACTTATAATACCAAGAACCTGTAGAAATCCCGATAAAGTCCCCCCATGAGGACATGATGATGACGGCGAATCCCGCACACATCAAACGCCAAGTACTTTCCTTTTTCCTGAACAGAATCCAGATCACCCAAGGTATAATCGTCAAACCCAATCCGATCCACCATCTCCATGTAAATACAATCTCGGCGATCCATACTTGTACCATTTGGTCATTGGCTTTGCTTAATAGATCATAAGCTGCTTTTACTTTCGCATCGGGATCACTCATTGGTCTCGGCTCCTCATCAAAAGTAACATCACCCATTTTGTTCACGATTATTCAGCTATTTTTAGTCATTTTATCTACACTGAGGTCCTCATTTTCTTACACTATAGCGAATAGCTAGAAACTAAAGAGACTGATAGGATGGAGAAAACGGAGAGGAAATCGATACTGTTATGAATAAAAGCTGGGCATGGACATTATTAACCTTATGCAATCTCTTTTGGGCTGGAAATTACATAGTTGGAAAACTGATTGTGGTGAGTATTTCTCCATTCTGGATTACCCTCATTCGCTGGGGAATCGCCCTTATCTTTCTGGTGCCGCTAGCCTATTTTTTCGAAAGGCCCAGATGGTCCCTAATCCGGAGATATTGGCTACCCTTGTCTCTCATGGGGGGACTTGGGGTCGTCGGATTCACGCTCATCTGTTATGTTGCGCTTGAATATACCTCCCCTACGAATGCTGCATTTGTGGAAGCTCTTATTCCCGCGGTGGTCGTTATTTTCTCATTTTTTCTTTTGTATGAACGGATCTCTTACCTTCAGATTGCAGGCTTTTTTCTCTCCTGCCTCGGCGTTGTCATTCTCTTGACGAAAGGGAGCTTGGACCAGATTATTCTTATGAGTTTCAATAAAGGAGACCTGCTGATGCTAGTGGCTGTACTGGCGTGGGCCTTTTACTCCATTATCGGGAAAAAGGTGGACCTGCCACCCATCACCGCCACAGCCGCTTCTTCCTTCTTCGGCATGCTGATGCTGCTTCCGTTTGCGTTGTTCATAGAAGCTAGCCTTCCGGAGTGGAGCGTCTGGACCGTTTCGGGAATGCTGTACATGTCCCTTTTTGCCTCCGTTGCCTCCTACCTTTTCTGGAATATGTCCGTTAGGGTCATCGGGGCCAGCCAAGCGAGTGTCTTTTTGAATCTAGTGCCTATCTTTACGATCATGCTGAGCTTGGCTCTAGGGGACACAATCACTCTTTCGCAGATTGGGGGTGGCCTCATTGTACTAGTTGGTGTTTATTTGACTACTGGGTTGCTGGATCAGGTCATAGCCAGCCGGGTCAAACCTAAAGAGGTACAGATAAAATAATGAGGGGTATCGCAGTTCGCGTGGTCTCGAAACCTAGCATCTTGCGCCAAACGAGTATGGAGAGAGGGACTAGGGTGGAAAATCCATCTACTGGTCAAGCCGACAGAAAATGATACGGTTTAAGTGGAGTTTTTCCATCTACACAAAAAAACCGCTGCGTCCCCTGCAGCGGTTCTTTCTTACTTCTTATGTCTCGCAGCCAATTCCTTCAAAACATCATCCAACGGCAGGCGCTGCTCACGTAACAGCACAAGCAAGTGGTAGAGCAAATCGCTGGCTTCATAGCGAAGCTCATCATGGTTGCGGTTTTTCGCCGCAATGATCACTTCACTTGCTTCCTCGCCGACCTTCTTCAAAATCTTGTCCACGCCTTTTTCAAACAAGTACGTGGTATACGCCCCTTCCGGGCGTTCCGCATCACGCTCCGCGATCAACTGCTCCAAGCTCGCCAAGATTCCAAAACGGTCCTCCAACGGCTCATGCTCACCATGGATCGCATCAAAGCACGTATAGGTATTGCGGTGACAAGCCGGGCCTGCCGGCTGGACGCGAACCAACAGCGTGTCCCCATCGCAATCCAACGAAATGCTGACAACCTTCTGCGTGTTGCCGGAGGTTCCTCCTTTGTGCCAGTATTCCTCACGAGAACGGCTCCAGAACCAGGTTTCACCGGAATCGATGGTGCGCTGCAAAGATTCTTTATTCATATACGCCATCATCAGCACTTCTTTGCTTTGCGCGTCCTGTACGATAGCCGGAACTAATCCGCGTTCATCAAATTTAATCTTTTCCCAATCGATCATAGCCGAACTTCCACTCCTTTTTCTCGCAGATGCGTCTTCACTTCGCCAATGGAAACTTCCTTGTAGTGGAAGATGGAAGCGGCAAGTCCTGCATCTGCTTTTCCTTCCGTGAACGCATCGAGGAAATGCTCAGCGTTCCCTGCTCCCCCTGAAGCGATGACCGGAATGCCCACCGCCTCTGAGATCGCGCGGGTCAGGCCGAGGTCAAATCCGTCCTTATGCCCGTCCGAATTCATGCTGGTCAACAGGATTTCCCCTGCGCCCAGCGACTCCGCTTGGCGTGCCCACTCTACAGCATCTAATCCTGCCGCTTTTCGACCGCCATGCGTGAAAACTTCCCAGCCTTCCCCGTTTTCGCGGCGTCTGGCATCGATCGCGACAACAATACATTGGGACCCAAACACTTCGGCCCCTTCCCGAATCAGCTCTGGACGAAGAATTGCGGCCGTGTTCACCGATACTTTATCCGCTCCGGCACGAAGCACGCGGCGCATGTCGTCCACGCTGTTAATTCCGCCGCCTACGGTAAACGGAATCGTCACTTTCCCTGCGGTTTCCCGAATCACTTCCACCATCGTCTGGCGTCCTTCATGAGAAGCCGAAATGTCGAGGAATACGAGCTCATCGGCTCCCTCCTGGCTATATAGCTCAGCCAGCTCCACCGGATCCCCTGCATCGCGCAGGTTGACGAAGCTGACCCCTTTCACCACTCGCCCGTCTTTCACATCCAGGCAAGGGATAATTCGTTTAGTCAACACATTACTTCACCTCGACTTCCTTGACCGCGTCCGTTAACTTGATTCGATCCGTGTACAAGGCTTTACCTACGATCGCTCCGCACACGCCGTCCGCGGCATATTGAGCCAGGTTATGCAAATCATTCATGACACTCACTCCACCGGAAGCAATCACCTGCACTTCAGCCGCGCGAGCCAAGCCGACGATCTCGGCAATATTCGGGCCTTGCAACGTTCCGTCTCGAGCAATATCAGTATAGATAAAAATTTCGGCTCCTTTTTTAGCCAACTCCTGCGCGAGCACCTCTGCTTTGACCTCCGAAGTCTCTAACCAACCATGAGTTGCCACGAATCCGTTACGGGCGTCGATCCCGATCGCAATGCGCGAACCGCCGTATTGCTTCAAAGCTTCTTCCACGAACGGACGGTCTTGGATCGCTGATGTCCCCAATATGACGCGGCTAACTCCACCGTCCAGGTAACGGGCTACCTGCTCCATGTTGCGGATTCCCCCGCCGACTTGCACAGGCACCTTCAAGGATTGCGCAATCTCAAGAATCACTTCATCATTCACCGGCGCTCCAGCCTTGGCTCCGTCCAGATCAACCAAGTGAACCCATGCTGCTCCCTGCTCTTCCCACTGTTTCGCCATATCAACCGGAGAATCTCCATACACCGTTTCCTGGTTGTAGTCTCCCTGAATCAAGCGGACACACTTTCCGCCTCGTATATCAATCGCAGGATAAATCAAAAACTCAGCCATGCTTAACACCTTCCTTCACCAGCTTTGCAAAATTGTCCAACAGCTTCATGCCCACGTCCCCGCTTTTTTCCGGGTGGAACTGAGTGGCATACACGTTTTTGCGACCGATAATCGCTGGCACTTCCTGAAAATAATCAGCGGTCCCAATCAAGATATCACGATCGGTCGTAGCCGGGTCCAGGAAGTAGGAGTGTACAAAATAGGCATAGCCTTGTTCTACGTCCTTCACAAGGACACTGTCAGGCTGCAAAAAGTTCAATCGATTCCAGCCCATATGCGGAATTTTATAGTCTCCTTGAAAACGACGAACCACACCAGGAAAAATGGCAAGTCCTTCGTTTTGTCCATGCTCTTCACTTTCGCTAAACAACAGCTGCATCCCAAGGCAAATGCCAAACAGCGGACGGCCCGAAGCGGCAAAATCGCGAATGGCGTCCACGAAGCCTTGCTCTCTCAGATTGCGCATGGCATCGCCAAACGCACCCACTCCTGGAAGAATGGCGCCGTCGGCTTTCGACAATTGTTCAGGTGAATCCACAATTTCATAATCATAGCCCAGACGCTCTATCGCCTTGCTGACGCTGTGCAAGTTCCCCATGCCGTAATCGATAATGGCGATCATGTCTATAACATCCCCTTTGTCGATGGAACCCCTTTGACCCTTGGATCGATGGAGGTGGCTTCATCCAGCGCACGCGCCAGGGCTTTGAAGATCGCTTCGATCATATGATGGGTGTTATATCCGTAGTGAAGGATGATATGCAAATTCATGCGTGCCTCCAGTGCAAGCTTCCACATGAATTCGTGAACCAGTTCCGTCGGGAATTGCCCCACTTGCTGACTTGGGTATTGCGCACGGTACTCCAGGTGCGGACGGTTGCTTAGATCGATCACGACTTGAGCTAAGGTTTCATCCATCGGAACAAAAGAATTGCCATAACGCTTAATCCCTTTTTTATCCCCTAAGGCTTCACGAAGCACTTGTCCTAGGCAAATCGCAATGTCTTCCGTGGTATGGTGATAATCCACATCAATATCCCCTACGGCTTTCACCGTGAGGTCGAAATGGCCGTGCTTGGTAAACAGGTCGAGCATATGGTTCAAAAAGGGTACGCCCGTATCAATGTTCGCGATCCCTTGTCCATCAATGTTAAACTCAAGTTCAATTTCGGTTTCACCCGTTTTACGATAAATCTGACTGCTGCGCATGTTGTGAGTTATCCCCTTTCCTTCTTTAAGCGGAATTCAATCGCCCGTGCATGGGCGGTTAGTCCTTCCGATTCGGCCAAAGCGATGATTTTCGGCCCGTTTTGGAGTAGGTCGGTACGGCTATAGGAAATCAAGCTGGATTTTTTAATGAAATCATCCACATTCAAGGGAGAAGAAAAGCGTGCTGTGCCATTCGTCGGAAGCACGTGGTTCGGTCCGGCAAAATAGTCGCCCACCGGTTCCGAGCTGTATTCCCCTAGGAAAATGGCTCCGGCGTTTTCAATCTGCCCTACATATTGGAAAGGATCTTCAATCATCAATTCCAAATGTTCAGGCGCGAGCTCGTTTACGGTCTTGATTCCTTCTGCTAGGCTCTCCACCACACAAATCGCTCCATAATCACGAATGGAAGCCTCGGCGATCTCCCGGCGCGGAAGCTCGGCTACTTGCTTGGCGACCTCGAGCTGAACCTCTTCAGCAAGGGCTTGACTTGTCGTTACTAATACCGCGGAAGCCATCGGGTCATGCTCCGCTTGGGAAAGAAGGTCCGCTGCGATATAGGTTGGATTGGCTTGTTCATCCGCAAGGACCACAATCTCGCTTGGACCCGCCACCATATCAATATCCACCATCCCAAACACTTCCCGCTTAGCTAAAGCGACATAGATGTTGCCCGGTCCGACAATTTTATCGACCGGTTGAATCGTTTCCGTACCATAGGTCAGGGCGGCAACCGCTTGGGCTCCCCCCACTTTGTAGATTTCCGTTACGCCCGCAATATAAGCGGCCGTGAGGACACCCGGGTCAATTCGGCCTTGCTTGTCTGGAGGCGTGACCATCACGATCTCCTGGACGCCTGCGACTTTCGCCGGAAGAGCGTTCATGAGCACAGAGGATGGATAGGCAGCTCTGCCGCCAGGAACGTAGATTCCTACGCGCTTCAGCGGACGAATGATTTGTCCGAGTAAGGTCCCCGTAGGCGACGTTTGCATCCAGGACTGTCTGGCTTGCTTTTCATGGAAGGTACGGATATTGTTTGCGGCTTCTTCAAGCGCTTGACGGACTTCCTCCGAGACTTCGGATAGGGCGGCTTGGATTTCTTCCGGAGTGACGGCCAGGTTTTCGATATGCACCCCATCAAACTTCTCGGTGTACGCACGTACCGCCTGATCGCCTTCTTTTTTCACGGTGGAAAGAATGTTAAGAACAGCTTGACGCTGTTCTTCCGTTCCTGTTTCTACATCTCGTTTGGTTGAAAAGTTGTTTATGTCCACAATTTTCATCATGATTATTCTCCTCTCGGAATGACGGAGGCAAATTTATCTACTATATAATCAATCTCCGCGTTTTTCATGCGGTAGCTTACTCGGTTGGCAATGAGACGCGTCGTGATCGGCATCATTTCTTCTAGCTCGACAAGACCATTTTCCTTTAAGGTGCGGCCCGTCGAGACTATGTCTACAATTCGATCCGCTAAGCCAATGAGCGGCGCCAGCTCGATAGAACCATTGAGTTTAATCACCTCGACTTGAGCTCCCTGCTCCCGGAAATAGCGGGAGGCTACCTTCGGGTACTTCGTCGCTACTCTTGGCGCGTCGGTCGGCTTCCAGTCGGGAAGGCCGGCAACGGAGAGGCGGCAGTGGCTGATTTTGAGGTCAAGAAGCTCGTACACATCCCGCTCTTCTTCCAGCAGCACGTCTTTTCCAACTACACCAATATCGGCCACGCCGTATTCCACGTAAGTCGGGACGTCTGTAGGTTTAGCCAAGATAAAATCTATATTGATTTCTTCTACAGGAATGATGAGTTTACGAGAATCTTCAAATTCCGGAGGAATGGGTAGTCCCGCTTCGCGAAGCAGCTCCACGGCTTCCTCAAAAATGCGGCCCTTAGGCATCGCAACTGTCAATCTAGACATAGGTTTCCCCTCCTCTCAAATCGATAATAGCATCGTAGTGTTCCGTCGGCGCCTGCGTTCCAATTATGACAATGGAGTCTTGGCGAAGGTCGGTCGCTTTTTGAATGGCTTCTGTACGGCATTCCTGATCATAACGGATGTAGATCTTGCGCTGCTCCTGCGGTGCTTCCAACTCGGACGATTGAAGAAGACGATCCATCTTGATAGCAAATCCCGTCGATGGATTGTCCACGCCAAAGCGAGACAACAGCTGATCATATCTTCCCCCGCCGCATACTGGCCATCCTTGGTTGGCCGCGTATCCTTCGAAGAGGATTCCTGTGTAATAGTTCATGCTGCTGAGCAGGTTAAGGTCAAACAAGATATGTTCTGTTACTTCATAAGCTTGAAGGGCGCCCCATAGCTGCTGCAAGTTGCGGACCGCTTTTCGTGCTCGGCCATTAATCGTCAAGGCTTCCGCATCGGCCAGTTTCTCTACTCCGCCGCGAAGCTTGAGGATGCCGTGAAGTCTTGCCTTTTGGTCCTCCGCGATGGAAAGGGCTTCTACATCCTGGCGGAACCCTACGTAGTCGGAGGTATGCAGGCGTTCTTTCAGCTTTTCGCGCTGATCCTCAGAATCTACGGTTTCTTCCAATAAACCTTCCATAAAATCAACATGGCCGATGGCAATCTTGAAGTTCGTGAGACCAGCTGCTTGTAGGGAGGCAACGGCAAGCGCGATCACTTCTGCATCAGCTTCCACCGTCGCATCGCCGATTAGCTCCACGCCGCTTTGGATAAACTCCGCATTTCTTCCCGCTTCATTCTGCTGCGCGCGGAACACGTTCGTGTTGTACATAAGTCTCAGTGGACGGGGCTCGTCTTTGAGCAGGGAAGAAGCGACGCGAGCGATCGGCGCTGTCACGTCCGGTCTCAGGACCAAGGTGCGGCCCTGGCGGTCCAATAGTTTAAAAAGCTTATTATCTAAGGTGGCGCTGGCATCGCCCACTGTATCGTAATATTCCAAGGTTGGTGTCAGAATCTCCTGATAACCCCACCGTTTCATGCAAGTATTCAGCTTTTCTTCTACGAAGCGCTGCTTCGCCAGCAAGTCTGGCAAATAATCGCGCATGCCTAGCGGTTTCTCAAATCCAAGCGGCTTAGTCACGGCTGAAGTCACCTCATTTTTCCGATTCGCTTTAGTCTGCTAATAAGATAAAGCGTTGTTTGTTGTTTGAATTCTATCACAGTTAGGTAAAATGCGTCAACTCATAGTTTACCAGGGAAATTGGAAATAAGTGAGGGATAAATCCGCGGATTTGATGGATATTTTCCCGTGTTTGATGGATATCATTCAAAACTTGAAGGATTCCTCGATCTCCAGATCGAATCTCTTCTTAATCTACCCCAAGGAGGCGAGTACGTGATAAAAAAAGAACGAGAAAATCCACCTACATTGAAAAAATACGAGGCACTCCTCAGGCTTCTCCCTACCAACCACCCGAAGAGGAAGATCCTAGAGGAAGAGCATCGCAATATCCGCGCCGGTTACCATGGTGAAAAGGAATTAGACTACCATCTCTCCTTATTACCCGAAGACGAGTTTCTTATCTTTCAGGGACTACACTTGCCTAAAGTTCAAATGGACACTTTGCTGCTCTCCCCCTCGTTCGGCGTCATCATAGAAAGCAAGAATTTCTCCGGCACCTTGCATTTCGACAGTGAATCCGGTCAATTCACTCGAACACTCCATCAAAACAAGCAAGGCTTCTCTGATCCGATTCTCCAAGTGAACCGCCAAAAGCTCCGATTCCAACAATGGCTCACTCAACACAAGGTAAAGCCACTCCCCTTACACGTTCTGGTAGCCATCAGCTTCCCCAGCACCCTCCTCGAAACTGACCGCACCAACTCCCACATTTTCAAGATTGTGACGCACGCCGAGCGTATCCCATCCAAAATCTTAGCCCTCCCGCAAGCCGAAAAACCGATGCTCTCCCTGCAACAACTTAAAAAGCTAACCACCCTACTCCTCCAAGAGAATACGTCACCCTCCACTGACATCCTGCAAAAGCACCCTATCCACCCGAGGGACTTCACCCCAGGAATCCCCTGCCCAAACTGCAAGCCACTCACCATGACTAGAGCCCATGGCCTATGGATCTGCCCCCACTGTCAGCACAAAGATAAACTAGCCCATCTTCAACCCATCCAGGACTACCTTGCCATCCTCGGCCAACTCTCCAATCAGCAATGCCAGCAACTCCTCCAGCTTCCCAGTCCCCAACTGGTCAGCCGACTGCTGGCGGCCATGAAGCTCCCCCACAGAGGACAAAATAAAGGGAGAATTTACCTGTCCCCAGAACTATAAAAAAAACGACCCACACCGGGCCGCCTCCAAATCTAAAAATTATTATATATAAAATTCGCTTCCGTTCCGGAACTAAATAACACAATCAACACAATGATCACCAGCCAAAACAACGCCCGGAATCCATCCGCTAACCACACCATCCGGTCAACCTCCCAGCCCTAGCATTCGCGATATTACATAAAAGCTTTGCTGTACATCACAGGTGAAAAATACCCATCCAACGACTACGTAGTGAAAAGTAACCACTCCCCCTAGCCCAGCCAGCACACGATCACTCGGA
The DNA here is from genome assembly GCF_004522215.1 of Ammoniphilus sp. YIM 78166. Lineage (GTDB taxonomy): Bacteria > Bacillota > Bacilli > Aneurinibacillales > RAOX-1 > YIM-78166. Next base: position 69,605 of record NZ_SDLR01000010.1, read on the forward strand.
ACCAAACGAGCGACCCATGGGCCTACCCAAGAGGAATAGTACTTGAGAATAATCAACCCTATAGCGTGGAACAGTCCCCACAAAACAAAATTCCAGGCCGCCCCGTGCCAAATCCCCGTAGCCATCCACACGATAAAAATATTGCGGAGCATTCTGGCCGTATTGACTCGGCTTCCGCCAAGGGGGATGAACAAGTAATCGCGAAACCAACTGGTCAAGGACATATGCCAATTTCGCCAGAACAAGGATAGGTTTCGCTTAAAATACGGGTAATTGAAATTCTCCATGATCTTATAGCCAAACAGACGCGCACTTCCTATGGCGATATCGGAATAACCGGAGAAATCCATGTAAATTTTGATGGCATACGCGTATGCGGCGATCCAGTAGCTGACCGAACTCAACCCAGCAGTTTGTAGCCCATCCGTAAAGGGAGTCAAAGAATCGGCAATGACGACTTTCTTAAACAAACCGAGGAGAATCCTAAACAAACCTTCATAAATGCATTCCCACCGAAAGGTTACAGTATGCTCACGTGTCTGGACTTCAAAACGCTGGTACCGCTCAATGGGGCCAGAGGCCAAGGTCGGAAAAAACAGCATATAGGCAACAAACTGCCTAAAGTTCGTCTCCCGAATATCCCCTCGATACAGGTCAATCAGATAGTGCATAAATTTAAAGGTAAAGAAGGAAATGCCCAACGGGATAACAAGATCAGGAATCGGCAGGCGTGCCGTCTGTTGAACCAGCAATAAGACATCATTGACCGTCCCCAGCACCCAGGCGGAATATTTGTAAGCACTCAAGACCCCTAAGGGAAGGAGCAATCCTAACACGAGCCAAAATTTTCTCCGAGACTGCAAGATCATCTGCCCCTTCCCATAGACCATCAACGTCATCGACACCAAAATCATCGTGGCCATGGGAAACGAAAACAAGAAAAAGAACAAGCTAGCCAGCAATAAGGCATCTCTGCGGTGGCGAGCGGGTACCACAAACCAATACAGCAAGAAGAAAACAACCAAAAAGCTGCCATAAAAAAGAGATAATAACATAAGACCTCCCTAAGGGAACAACACGTGAAGCCGTTCCATATCTTCCACTAAATGTTCGGCAATCTCCTCATGGCCCTCGCTCAGAAGATGTACCGTATCGGAAAATTGAGAGGAATCGACCCGCGTTTCATAATCCAAAAAATGATGACCATACTGCGTTACCTTGTGCTCAAGTTCCTGCTTCGTGTCATCCATAGCCTGGTAGTCTACCTTGCGATAATGATCTAGCAATTCCACGTTTCTCGGGGTGAAAAAAATCAGCGTTTCCTGAGAGGTTTGATCTGCCAGCTGCAAAAAGTACTCAAAATATCGCCAAGCCATCGTCTCATGCGAAACCGAGCCGAGCTTCCAATCGCCTTGCATCTTTTCATCCCAGACTTTTTCAAACCAAGGCGTGTATAAAGAGTCGTCTTCCTCCGCGTCTGCCCCAATGCCATATGCGTAATCCGCTTGATCCTGAACCCACTCCGAAGTTTCCTGTCCAAAAATCCAATGGGACAAAGAAGACCGATGAGCGTACAGCTTCCAATGAGAAAGAAGGTGCTTTCGTATCCAGCTATTCTCATCAAGAGGAACCGGCGGCTCCACCTGCAAGGAGGACCAAGCTACTTCATTTGGAGGGAAAAGCTCAAGTACCATTTCACGATTGATAATCTTAGGCTCGTTAAACCAGCCCGTATTCAAATTGTAAACCAGGAGGTCAATCGGCTGCTGCGGATTATGCAGGCTTTTGAGCAGAAAATACGCATCAGCGATGCCTAGTCCTCTTATACCCACGTTATAAAAATGAATCTCTTCATCTGGCCACTTCTCGCGGGCTAAAGACGAAACGTATGCTGGAATGGTTTCTTCTCCTTTCCGTACCGAGGAGCCATACATGACGGAATCACCAATAAAGACCACCTTTCTTCCTTGGTCTTCTCGAATAAAATCCGTATAGCTGATTAAAGTATTCCGTTCCTCCACAGCTAAGCGATAGGTGGCACCTGCCGCATATTGTCGTTGCAAAGAAAAGCCGATGATCCAATCTAATCCCACTAAGAACGTAACTAACAAAATAAGAACTCGATGATTAATGCGAATCCATTTCATCTTTCGCAGAAAGCTCCTTCTAATTTACAATTTATTACACAGAGGGATTATATCAGAGGTTGGCAAGTTTGGACATACTCCAAATATACGAAAAAAGGCCACTGGGAAACCCAGTGACCTTTCATCCAACTATTTAATTGTTATTATTGTCTAAATCCTTGTCCAGAAAGAGCTTGCTCAGCGAATTGAACTAGGCGCTTAGTGATTTCTCCTCCAACAGAACCGTTAGCACGAGAAGTTTGATCTGCACCAAGTTGTACACCGAACTCTTGAGCGATTTCATACTTCATTTGGTCAAGAGCCTGACTTGCTCCTTGAACTAACACTTGATTACTGTTGTTGTTGTTAGCCATCTAGTGGCACCTCCAAATTGTTTTTCAAGGATTTATCATCCTTGTACTAGTTAATTTGGACAAAATGCCTCGAACTATTCTTGTAAACTATTGGAAATTAAATATATACCCACGATAGATGAGATCAGCCAGGACCAACGCCCCTGGCACATGCAAATACCAAATATAAAATCCCTTCAGCTGAGGCTCGGTGATCCACTCCTGCCGTCTCAACTTATGAAGTCCGATGCGAACCGTACACATCAGCCAATAAACCGACCAATTAATCAGAGGAAGATAAAGCACGGCAAACCACAAGAACGTGAACGTATCCTCACCTAGATAAAACCGAAGCGCTAGGGCAGGAGCGAGCACTGCTCCAAATTTTCGAAGCTTCATTCCTGCACACTCTTTCGGATGATCTGAGCTGGGTTTCCTCCCACAAAGGCCCCTGGCGGAACATCTCGATGAACCAGGGATGCCGCAGAGACAACCGCACCATCCCCGATCGTCACCCCAGGCAAGATGGTGGAATTGGCCCCAATCATGACATTCGAGCCGATGACCACATCGCCCAGTCGATATTCGTGAATCAAGTACTCATGCGCGAGGATGGTTGTATTATAGCCAATAATGGTATTGGATCCGATCCGAATTCGTTCAGGATACAGAATATCGGGAACCACCATAAAAGCCATAGCCGAATGCTTTCCGATCTCCATCCCTAATACCTGACGAAACAGCCAGTTTTTCCAGGAAGGAAACGGGATATAACGACCGATCACGACCACGAGGGTATTGCGGAAGGCTCTCCAGAACGGGATCGTACGATACACTTGCCACAGCGAGTTCGGTCCTTCGACCGGATAACGCTCGGTTCGGCGCATGGACTTACTTCTCCCCTTTGACGACGGCGATGAGATCTTTCATATCCTGTAGGATATACTCCGGTTTGAACTGTGCGAGAAAATCCGCTCCCTTCAAGCTCCAAGCAACCCCGGCGGAATGAACACCAGCATTATGCCCCGCTTGAATATCAAACTGCGTATCGCCGACCATCAGGGTCTTAGATGGATCGGCTCCTAAGTCGCTCAGGGCTTTTAACACAGGATCCGGACTTGGCTTATGCTTCTCTGTATCTTGAAAGGTCACAAACGTACTCATATAAGGGGTAACGCCGCAGACTTCAGCCCCCATTTCGGCAGTTTTTCGCTGCTTGGTGGTAACCACCCCCATCGTCACGCCTAGCTCCTTCAGCTCCGCCAACGTCTCTCGTACGTTCGGGAACTCGCGAATCCATTCATCATGAATTTCTTCGTTGTGCACGCGATAAGCATCCACTAGCTCATCGCGCTTTTCCAGCCCGCCAAACATCTCCATCTGCTCATGCAACGTTTTTCCCATATGAGGGATTAGGTCTTGACGTGTGTATTTATCAGGAAAGTGCGTATTAAGCACATTGAGGAAAGAAACGAGAATCAATTCATTGCTATCAATCAAAGTTCCATCTAAATCAAATAACACCGTGTTGTATCTTAGCAAGTTCATCACTCTCCATAACGGGCTTTAGCCAGCCCCATCTTTCGTCTAACCACCCATAGGATAAGGGCCGCCACGATAATCACTATACTAATCACTTGGGCAATTCGCAACGTATCCGTCAGCATCAAGCTGTCGGTTCGCATGCCTTCAATGAAGAAACGGCCGATCGAATACCAGATAAAATAGCTGAGGAACAGCTCTCCGCGGCGAAGCGGAAGCGTGCGGCGAATAATCAGAAGCAGGGCCACCCCAGCCAAATTCCATAAGGATTCGTATAAGAACGTCGGATGATAATACTGGCCATTGATATACATTTGATTAATAATAAATTCAGGCAGCTGGAGGGATTCTAAAAACTCACGAGTCGTGGGTCCCCCATGAGCCTCTTGGTTCATAAAGTTCCCCCAGCGTCCGATGGCCTGCCCGATCAGGATGCTAGGTGCCGCAATATCGGCCAAACGCCAGAAGCTGACGTTCTTCAAGCGAGCAAATACAATGCCCGTCAGCACGGCTCCGATCAAGGCGCCATGGATGGCCAGTCCGCCTTTCCACACGGCGAGAATATCTCCCGGGTGTTCCCGGTAGTAATCCCACTCAAAGGTGACATAATATAAACGAGCACAAAGGATGGAGATGGGTACCCCCCACATAATCAGATCTAAAAACAGCTCGGGATTCAGCCCTAATCGTTTCGATTCTCTCATGGCGAGGAGCAGCCCGACTAGCGCACCCGTTCCCAAGATAAGTCCATACCAATGAACCGCAATTGGTCCTAGCTGGATGGCCACCGGGTTGATCGGTGTAAGTTCCATACGCGTCTTTCCCCTTTTTCTTAGATTTCTTCCGAAGCTTCTTCGATGGTGTCCGTCAGTCTCTTGCTGAAATGGACGGCTGCATTATAGCCCATGCGCTTGAGTCGGAAGTTCATCGCAGCTACTTCACAAATAACGGCCATGTTCCGGCCGGGACGAACGGGGATGGTGATCTGCGGGATTTCCGTGTCCATAATTTTTAACGTTTCTTCATCAATGCCCAGGCGCTCATAATGCTTTTGCGCATCCCAGAGCTCCATCCGAATGACGAGGGCAATTCGCTTATAATTACGTACCGCGCCCGCTCCAAATAAGGTCATCACGTTAATGATGCCTAAACCGCGAATTTCCAGCAAATGCTGAATCAGCTCTGGAGCACTCCCGATCAGTTGGTTTTCTTGGGTCTGGCGAATTTCTACGGCATCATCGGCAATCAAGCGATGACCTCGCTTGACAAGCTCCAAGGCCGTCTCACTTTTCCCGATACCGCTACCGCCTACCAACAGCACGCCCACGCCATACACATCCACCAATACGCCGTGCATGGTCGTAACAGGAGCCAACCGTCCTTCTAAATAGGTGGTGAGCTTACTGGACAGCTTGGTCGTAGGCAAATTCGAATGAAGGACAGGTACCCCGGTTTCTTCCGAGATTTGCTTCAACTGTTCTGGAATCTCCAGATCACGCGCCACACAAATACAAGGCGTGGTTTCGGCGCAGATCTTGCGGAAGCGTTCATCGCGCTCCTCCGCGCTAAGCAGCTGGATGTAACCCATCTCCGTTCGGCCAATTAGTTGTACCCGCTCTGCGTTGTCATATGTATAGTAGCCGGTTAGCTTCAAACCTGGACGGTTAATATCGCTTGTCGTTACTTCCCTCAGTAGGCCTTGCTTTCCGCTTACGACCTTTAGTTCAAACTGCTTCACAATATCTCTGACTACGGTCCTTCTCATAGGTCCTCCCCCTTCGCTGCCGATAGAAAAGATTAGAATGTTATTCCTATTCTACCATCAATAGAAAAGCTAGTCCAAGAAAGGACTAGCTATATGTGGTTACAAGTTCTTCTGTCCGTTTGCGATCTCGTTCTAGGATAGGAGCCAGATACTGCCCTGTATAGGATTCCTTCACCTTACATACCTCTTCAGGCGTTCCTACCGCGACGATCTGTCCTCCTTTATCCCCACCTTCCGGCCCTAGGTCGATGAGATAGTCGGCTGTTTTAATGACGTCCAAATTATGCTCAATCACGAGGACGGTTTCCCCGGACTCGACCAGACGCTGCAAGACTTTCAAGAGGCGCTCGATATCGTGAATATGCAAGCCGGTCGTCGGTTCATCTAGGATGTAGAAGGTACGACCGGTACTGCGGCGATGCAGCTCAGAAGCCAGCTTCACCCGCTGGGCTTCTCCTCCGGAAAGGGTCGTGGCTGGTTGACCGAGCCGCATATAACCCAGCCCGACATCCAGCAGCGTTTGCAGCTTGCGGTGGATCTTGGGGATGTTCTTGAAAAATTCGACCCCATCTTCAATGGTCATATCTAAGACTTCGGAGATGTTTTTGCCTTTGTATTTCACATCCAGGGTTTCGCGATTATACCGTTTCCCTTTGCAAATCTCACATGGAACATAGACATCCGGCAGGAAGTGCATCTCAATCTTGATGATTCCGTCTCCTCGGCAGGCTTCGCAGCGACCGCCCTTGACGTTAAAGCTAAAACGACCTTTCTTATACCCGCGTACTTTGGCTTCATTGGTTTGGGCAAAGACATCACGAATATCGTCAAACACGCCCGTATACGTCGCCGGGTTGGAGCGCGGTGTCCGCCCAATCGGGGACTGGTCGATATCAATGACTTTATCCAACTGATCCATTCCTTCAATTTTGCGATGGGCGCCTGGCTTCGCTTTGGCTCTATTCAAGTCACGTGCTAACGCTTTGTGCAAGATTTCGTTGACCAAGGTGCTTTTTCCGGAACCGGATACCCCGGTTACGCACGTGAAGATGCCGAGCGGAAATTTAACGGAGATGTTGTTCAGGTTGTTTTCCTTGGCTCCTTTAACCTCCACCCATTTTCCATTGGGCTTGCGGCGTTCTCGAGGCACGGCGATAAATTTCTTCCCGGAAAGGTACAAGCCCGTCAGAGACTGATCATCGTTCATAATCTCTTCCGGCGTTCCTTGCGCCACGACTTGCCCCCCGTGCACGCCAGCTCCTGGGCCGATATCAATGATATAGTCAGAGGCGATCATCGTATCTTCATCATGCTCGACGACAATGAGCGTATTGCCTAGATCACGCATATGCTCCAGCGTCTTAATTAATCGTGTATTGTCCCGCTGATGAAGCCCAATGCTCGGCTCATCCAAAATATAGAGCACGCCCATCAAGGAAGATCCTATTTGCGTCGCCAAACGAATCCGCTGCGCCTCGCCCCCAGACAAGGTTCCCGCAGCCCGGTTCAACGTCAGATACTCCAGACCCACATCGCGCAGGAAACGAAGTCGAGATTGAATTTCCTTTAGAATTAATCGGGCAATCGCCAGCTCTTTTTCACTGAGCTCGAGCCCCTCAAAAAAGTCATAAGCCTCATGAACGGATTTGTTCGTTACGAAGGAAATGTTTTCACCATGAATTCGTACGCACAGCACCTCAGGGCGGAGTCGATTTCCTTTGCAAGAAGGGCAAGGCTTTTGGCTCATATAGGTTTCAATCATTTCCCGCACATAGTCCGAGGTTGACTCGGTGTAGCGACGTTGCAGGTTGTGCACAATGCCTTCAAAGTAAATCTCCGCATCTCGCTTCGTGCCAAATTCACTTTCATAGACAAAGCGGAACTTCTCCTCTTTATTGCCAAACAGCAAGATATCTAGCTTCTCCTTAGGGAGTTCTTCAATGGGGACGTCCATATCGATGTCAAAGTGGGCGCACACCGAGGAAAGCAGCTGCTCGTAATAGTTCGAGGTGGAATTGCTCCAAGGATCTAGGGCTCCTTCGGCAATGCTTTTGCTGCGGTTCGGAATGACCATATCGGCGTCCACTTCCATCTTCATCCCCAAGCCATCACAAGAGGTGCACGCACCATAAGGGCTGTTAAAGGAAAACATCCGAGGCTCTAGATCCGGCAAGCTAAATCCGCATTGCGGACAAGCAAGCTTCTGGCTGAACAAAAGCTCTTCCTGCTCCATGACATCCACCAGGACTTTGCCATCCGCGAGCTTCAAGGCCGTCTCTAGGGAATCAGCAATCCGCGCGTGGATCCCTTCTTTCACAACAATCCGGTCAATGACCACTTCAATGGTATGCTTCTTGTTTTTTTCCAGCTTGATTTCTTCAGATAGATCGATGATCTCACCATTAACGCGAACCCGCACAAACCCTTGCTTGCGAATATCGTCCAAGAGCTTCACATGCTCTCCCTTACGCCCCTCGACGAGGGGAGCCAGGATTTGCATTTTGGTTCGTTCCGGGTATTCCAGCAGGCGATCGACCATCTGCTCCACGGTCTGAGCTGAGATCTCAATGTTATGCTGTGGGCAATACGCCTTTCCAATGCGGGCAAAGAGAAGGCGCAGATAATCATAGATTTCCGTCACCGTTCCCACGGTAGAGCGAGGGTTGCGGCTCGTCGTTTTCTGATCAATAGAGATCGCGGGAGACAAGCCTTCAATCGAGTCGACATCCGGCTTTTCCATTTGCCCCAAGAACTGACGAGCATACGCTGATAACGATTCTACGTAACGACGCTGCCCCTCGGCATAAATCGTATCAAACGCGAGAGACGACTTCCCTGAACCGGACAAGCCGGTCAACACGACAAATTGATCGCGGGGAATGGTCACGTCAATATTTTTTAGATTATGGGCTCTCGCCCCTTTGATCACAATATTTTCAAGGCTCATCGCCAAATCATCCTTCCGCTTTCAGCTCGAGGATCAGGTCACGCAGCTCCGCGGCCCGCTCGAACTGTAAATGTCGCGCTGCTTCCTTCATTTCTGCTTCAAATTTCTCGATCAAGTTCTTGCGATCCTTCTTCGTGAGCTTCTTAAACTCTTTTTCTGGCAGATAATCTTCGCGTGTCTCCGCCGCCTTCGTCGCTTCGATCACATCGCGAATCGCCTTTTGGATCGTTTGCGGGGTAATACCATGCTTTTCGTTGTATTCCTCTTGGATTTGGCGACGACGCTCGGTTTCCGAAATCGCGTTCTCCATCGACTTCGTCATGCGATCGGCGTACATAATCACGCGACCCTCGGAGTTACGAGCGGCACGGCCTATGGTCTGGATCAAAGAGCGCTCATCCCGGAGGAAGCCTTCTTTATCCGCATCCAAAATCGCCACAAGTGAAACCTCGGGAATATCCAAGCCCTCGCGGAGCAAGTTAATCCCAATCAATACGTCAAAGGTTCCTTTTCGCAAATCTCGAATGATCTGCATGCGCTCGATCGTTTTAATGTCCGAATGCAAATATTTAACTTTCATGCCGACTTCCTTTAAATAATCCGTTAGATCCTCGGACATCTTCTTGGTTAAAGTCGTGACCAGCACGCGTTCATTTTTCTCGATCCGGTCGTTAATTTCGCCAATCAAATCATCAATTTGCCCTTTAATCGGGCGCACTTCCACCAACGGATCCAGAAGACCTGTGGGGCGAATCACCTGCTGCACTACTTCAGGCGTATGCTCTAATTCATACGGACCCGGGGTGGCGGATACAAACACGATCTGTTCAATATGCTTTTCAAACTCGTCGAAGCGCATCGGACGGTTATCAGCAGCGGACGGCAAACGGAAGCCATGATTGATCAGCATTTCTTTTCTGGCCCGGTCCCCATTGTACATCCCACGAATCTGCGGCAAGGTAATATGCGACTCATCTATCACGATTAACATATCTTCCGGAAAATAATCAAACAGCGTATACGGAGTGGCCCCAGCCGGTAGCCCGGTCAAATGACGGGAGTAGTTCTCAATCCCGGAGCAAAAGCCCATCTCCTGCATCATTTCGATATCATAGCGAGTGCGTTGCTCTAGGCGCTGGGCTTCGAGCAGTTTTCCGTTTTCCCGGAAAAAGGCCAACTGCTCCTCTAATTCTTTTTCAATGCCTTGAATCGCTAGAAGCAATTTTTCTTCTCTCGTGACATAGTGAGAGGCTGGGAAAATCGCAATATGCTCGCGTTCTCCTACAATCTCTCCGGTCACGACATCAATTTCTACGATCCGTTCAATCTCATCCCCGAAAAACTCTACGCGAAGCGCTTGTTCACTACGAGAAGCCGGGAAAATCTCCACTACATCCCCGCGCACGCGAAACGTTCCGCGGGTAAAATTAATATCATTGCGTTCATATTGAATGTCGACAAGTTTATGAAGAACTTCATCGCGTCCTTTTTCCATCCCTTTGCGAAGGGAAAGCAAGAGCTCTTTATATTCGGTCGGAGATCCTAATCCATAAATGCAAGATACACTCGCGACGATAATCACGTCTTTTCGCTCAAACAGCGAGCTCGTCGCCGAGTGGCGCAGCTTATCAATCTCATCGTTGACACTAGCATCCTTTTCGATATACGTATCGGAATGAGGGATATAGGCTTCCGGTTGATAATAGTCATAGTAGCTGACGAAGTACTCCACCGCATTTTCCGGGAAGAACTCCTTGAATTCACTGCATAGCTGGGCGGCAAGCGTCTTGTTATGGGCAATGACGAGGGTCGGTTTGTTGATTTGGGCAATGGTCTGGGCAATCGTAAAGGTTTTCCCTGTTCCAGTAGCTCCCAGCAGCGTGTGGAACCTCTCGCCTTTATTTAATCCTTGAACTAACTGGGCTATGGCTTGTGGCTGATCCCCTTTCGGATCATATTCCGATACGAGTTTAAATTGATCCAACCTCTTCCCCTCCTTTGGGTTAAAGTTAAAGACAAACAAAGAGCCTTGCCTGCGGCAAGACTATTCGTTATTACTCCGTTAGTTTCTGATTCTTAAGCAGTCTCTGGGCATATAAATACCCGGCAAATAACGATAGTGTCCCGATCCCTAAGATCACAGGGCCGTGACTATAGGCTTCAAATACCGCCATAAGAATTCCGATGGTGGCAATTAGTCCGACAACCTTACTCAATGAAAAACGAGAAAGACCGGCCATAAGCGCAAACGGTACGATCAAAGCCACGAGCAACTTTCCAATAAACATTGGTTTCTCCCCTTAAGCACCCTTATTCATCCCTTGCCGAATCAGCTGAACCAAGCTGACCGGCTTCATCTCTACATAAAACAAAGATTGGTTATCCGGAGCAATCACTAACCCCAATTGATGATGCTCCCCTTGATACACGGCACGCTGCAAATATTTAATGTGTCCTTCCACATTTCGTACTTCCATTTTACAAAAGGCGGAATTGAGTTGCAATGCAGGATAGAAATCATCCGCATGTCGTATGTCCATTCCATTCACTTTTAATATCACATCTCCCGCGACAATCCCCAGCTTCTCAGCTGGTGTCTGCGGAAGTACGGCCAACACCACGATCCCCTGTCCCAACTGGGTAAAGATCGGCGGACGTTTCCACTCTCTAGCACTACTCATTCGAACGAGAGCTTCATGACCAAGAATGGCAAAGACGGCACCGGCTAAACCTGCCCATTCCGTGATATTCGCCGCCCAAGCTAAAGCCAGCAATCCAACACTGTACATCAACAACCGTTTAGCCGAGGATCGCGCCTTCTGCTCGGGTAACTGCGATAGGGCTAAATCGGCAAAACCCGCGACCACGGGAAACAGCATAAAAGCGAAGCTTGTCCCAGCAGCCCCTGCTAAAGCCAAGGGCCACCATGAAGGTACCAGCTCGACTCCGCCTGAGCTAACCGGAACAACGGCAGCAAACGGAAGCAGCCAAAACTTCTGCATCTGATAAGCGCCCAACAATCTTCCCCTTTTCCCGCCCACGAATAAAGGAGAACTGCCTCGCCCCCGGTTCAGTCTGACGAGAAAGGCCTCTGCCAAATGAAGTACGGCCGCTAGACCTAACACCGAAGGAAGATGCGTTTGCGCTAAAAACTGCCAAGGACCTTCCATCCAGCTGATCCCTAGTTCTTGTGGTCCCAGCTGCACGAGAAACGCCGTCAGGCTATACCAGCCTGCAGCATAAGCAAAGCATAAATAGGGCAATTGGACGAGAGCCAAGAGCAGGCTCAGTCCACCTAATATCCATAAATCCAAGGGACGCAGTACTGCCCCTAGAGTAAATAACAGTATGGAGACAATCACTCCGCCAAAAACCCCATGCACAATCGAATGAAACCATTGCTGCCAGGGATTCGTGTATCGAACATGATAAAGCTTCCGTTCAAATTGAATCTGCCGGTAATAATGCATCCAAAAAAGGAGCAAAAACAGATATAGCAACGGATTCAAGAAAAAAGATGGAAGTGCCATGATGAATCCATCCACTTTATTTGTCCTCCGATCTGATATGCCAATGGAAAAAGGCAATGATAGTGTATCTACCATTACCTTTTTCTCCATTTTACTCTAAACTTCCTTCTATTGAGAGGTTATTTTTTTACCTCTTTGTCCAGAACCTGGATAGCCGCTTGCAGCTGCATGTCATTTGCTGGATCTTTCATCTTCTTCACCAGCAGCTCTTGCAAGAGCGTTGCGGTCTTTTCATCTACTTCTCCGGTCATCGGAAGCTCATTTAATTTTTGGAAAGCTTTCACAGCCGTAACCGTCTTTTCATCAAAGTAGCCATCTGCGCGCCCTGGCGGGAATCCGAGTCCCTCCAGAATGATCTGCAGGTTCTTAATCGCTTCCCCGTTTTGATCGTATTTGAGTGAGCCTGTATCCAGATTGATCGGAGCTGCCTGATAGTATTTTGGTTGTTCAATTGGGACGTTAGGCTCAATTCCGGTCTTGTGGATCCATTCCCCAGATGGCGTCAACCATTTCGCAATGGTCATTTTGACTTGGCTCTTATCTCCGAGCTCCATGGAATTCTGAACGGTTCCTTTTCCAAAAGAAGGCTGGCCGACGAGCTTGTAGCCATTTTCCTTCAGGGCACCCGCAAGAATCTCCGATGCACTGGCACTTCCTTTATCAATCAGGACGGTGATCGGGTAAGGCTTCTTGTCGGTTAACGTGGAGTTCATCACCTCACGCTTGCCGCCCGTATCCTCCACCTGCAAGATGATTCCTTTGTCTGGCACTAATAGATGGCCCATCTCCACGACAACATTCAACAACCCGCCTGGATTGCCTCGAAGATCGATCAGCAGTCCATCCACCCCTGCTTTTTCAAACTTCTCTAGCTCTTCCTTGAAGCGGACACCCGTATTGGTCGAGAATTGGGTGACTTCAATTTTCCCGAAGGTCTTCCCGTTCCGTTGAATGGTTTCACTATACACGGTCTCGAGTGGAATCTCATCACGTAAGACAATCACCGTCAGATGATCACGCAAGCCGGGACGAATGACCTCGAGCTTGGCCTCGGTCCCTTTCGGTCCGCGAATCTTTAATACCGCTTGGTATAAATCCAATCCTTCGAGTGGCTCTCCATTTACGCTCACAATTTGGTCATTCGGACGAAGGCCCGCTTTTTCCGCAGGAGATCCTTTAAAAGGGGAAACAATCGTCACTTTCCCGCCTTCCATCGTCACCTCCGCTCCGATTCCTTGGAACGAGGAATGAATGGATTCTGTGAACTGCTCCGCCGACTTGGGATCCATGTAAACCGAATACGGATCATCTAAGGAGTTGATCATGCCATTGATCGCTCCATCTACAAGCTTTTGTGCGTCTACTTCTTCGAGATAGTTTTCTTTAATCAGTCCGTACACTTCATAGATTTTCTTTAAGCTCTCCGCTTCCGATGGAGTCGCTCTACCTGCTTGGGGCTGAGCTGGGGTCGGGGTCGTTATCCCTACTTTATCTAGAAACGTAGACAAAGTCTGTCCGAGTAAACTTCTCTCCGAGTCCATCGCCACCATAGTCAGCAGGCTGCTGAACACCACGGTAAGGCCGAGCAGAGCTGCTAGCGTACTGCCCTTGATCCGCAATCCATCTACACCACCTTTTCCCCTGTCATTACATCCTTAAGTTCGTCCCATTTAGTATATGATGGCACCAGACCTGATATGAACTTCGGTTTACTCTGATTTTATCGCAGATAGCCCATCGGGTCTACCGCTGTTCGTCCTTTATACACGCCAAAGTGCAAATGGGGCCCGGTGGAGCGGCCGGTCGAACCGACTTCAGCGATCTTCTGTCCTTTTTTCACGGATTGGTTTTCCTTCACCATCAGGCCGCCTTCGCGAATATGCCCATACACAGTGGAAAGATCTCCCCCATGATCAATACTGATCATATTGCCATACCCTCGGACATAGCCGGAAATGATAACCACGCCATCCGCTGCTGCCACAATGGTAGTCCCTTGTGGAGCTCCAATGTCCAAGCCATTATGGCCTGCGGTTCTTCCCGTAAAGGGATCTTTGCGCAGCCCAAACTGAGAGGTAATACTCGAGCTGCTCGGTACCGGCCAGGCGAAGCGCCCACCCGTATACTTCTTTTGCGTCAATACCTTGTTTTTCTCGGATAAAGCCGATTTCATCTGCGCCATCAGATCAAGCATGGCATTTTCCTGCTGCAGCTTGGTTTCTTCTAATTCTACCTCTTGCTGTTCGAGCTCAGCAATCGCAACGGTTCGCTCTTTTTGCTGCTCATGCAGTTGCGTTTTTAGTTGGCTCGCTTGGCTGTACAGGCCCTCCAAGTTGGCTAAGTGGCTTTCAATCTCTAGCTTTTTCGCTTCTACCGTTTCACGATCTTTAATATTGTCCTCCAGAATCTTAATATCGGAGTCCACGATCAGCTTGACGGCATCCAATCGATTGAGGAAGTCCCCAAAGTCCTTCGCACCGAGCAAGACCTCTAGGTACGAAACGTTCCCCATTTCATACATAATCTTCACACGCGTTTTCAACAGCTCATCTCGCTCTTCCACACGTTGCATCGCTTCATCTAGTTGAACCGCAGCATCCTGCGCCTTTAGCGTGGTATCTCCAATCTGCCTATCCAGTGTCTGGATTTTTTCCTGTGTGGTATTCAGCTTCACTTCGATCTGAGCGAGATCCTGCTTGACCTCGACTTTGCGAGATTCAATCCGCTGCATTTGGTTTTCAATTTCTGAGATGCGGTTCTCCGTTGCTTTTTGTTGGTTTTTGATTTGATTGATTTTCTGGTTAATTTTGTCCAACGAGCTGGCAGCTTGTCCACCCATCGGATAGAACAATACGACCGTCAGGGCGCAGGCAACGAATAAAGGGATCTTCCGCATGTTCTCCTCCTACACATTATATCTTTAAGAAGCGATGAATCGATACGATACTTCCCCAAATCCCGAGAAACGCCCCAATGCCCAGCAACAAGCCCGCAACCTGATAGGCTAATGGATTCAGCGGAAGAAAATCAATGAAATACAAATTCAAATCTACCATTACAAAATCTATTAAATATTTATAGCCTACTAGAAGTAGAAGAGTAGGAATAACGGCACCGATCGTCCCCATCAAGAGACCTTCAATAAAAAAGGGCCAACGGATAAACGCATTCGTCGCTCCTACTAGCTTCATGATTTCAATTTCTCGTCTTCTTGAAAAAATGGTGAGCTTAATCGTATTGGCAATCAAAAACATCGCCGTAAAAGCCAAGGCTATAATAAAGGCGATTCCGATATTGCGGACGAGCGTCGTAATACTAAACAGCTTTTCAATCAGGCCTTTTCCGTACTTTACACTTTCCACGTGGGGAAAGTTCTGGACCCGCTCGGCAATCACCGCGGTTTCACGCGGATCCTTGGTCTTCACCACAAATTCGTCAGATAAAGGATTTTCCTGATCTAGCCCTTCGAACCAATAAGCATTCTCCCCAAAGCTCTGCCTGAATTTCTCCAGCCCTTCTTCTTTGGTTACAAACGTCACCGACTCCACCTGTGGCATGGCTTGAATCCGGTCCCCTACGGCAGCCGCTTGCTCGCGGTCCACGTCCTTGTTCAAGATGACCCGCATCTCAACTTGCTTCTCGACCACATTCGCAATATGGTTGACGTTCATGGCCATCAGTAGAAACACACCGAGGATAAACAGAGTAATAGCAACAGAGCTCATGGAGGCAAAAGCCATCCAACCATTTCGACCAAAGCTCTTAAACCCTTCACGAATATGGCGAACGATGGTTCTAATCTTCATAGCCATACTCCCCTCTTTGCTGATCACGAGCGATTCGCCCTGCCTCCACGGCTACCACTCGCTTGCGAAGGGTGTTCACAATCTCTTTGTTGTGCGTCGCCATCACAATGGTCGTTCCGCGCATATTGATTTCTTCAAAGATCCGCATAATATCCCAGGACGTCTCGGGATCGAGGTTTCCTGTCGGCTCATCCGCAATCATCGTGCCCGGATTGTTCACCAGCGCTCTGGCAATCGAGACCCGCTGTTGCTCTCCTCCGGACAGCTCGGAAGGAAGCGAACGCACTTTGTTTTTCAATTTGACCAGCTCTAGTACTTCCATTACCCGGTTACGGATATGTTTCTTCGGCGCTTCTACCACTTCCATGGCAAAAGCCACGTTTTCATAGACGGTCAGCTTCGGCAGCAGCTTGTAATCCTGAAACACCACGCCGATGCTCCGGCGCAGCTTCGGAATCTGCCTCTCCTTCATTTTCTCTACGTGATAGCCGTTTAAGATAATGGTTCCTTTGGTTGGCTTTTCTTCTCTATACATTAGCTTGATAAACGTCGATTTTCCGGCACCGCTAGGCCCGACCACATAGACAAACTCACTCTTATTGATGGTTATATCGACCCCTTTGAGCGCCTCCGTTCCATTCGGATACGTCTTCCATACGTCTATCATCTCTATCATGTTTGTGAACTCACCTCTTTTTAAACTAAAAGAAAACCGTCATCGTTATTGGGATTTTTCCCCACTGTAATCTTTTCGACAACTTCTGCAAAAATCCCTTCATGGTTCCCTTATATTTCCGGGGAAATGACACGTTTCGTGGGCAAAAGTCCACTAATAATTATACCACTCCTGTCAACAAAATTCTGTGCATATTTTATTAGATTGCACATAAACATGTACGGTGCAAAAAAAGAGAGAGGAGACATATGGAGTGTGGAAAAAACATGGGCGACTCTTTGTTGTGATTTTGGTCATGGCACTCATCGTGGGAACTTCCGGATGGGTCTATGCGTATGCCAACCGTTCAGACATTCCAGAAGGAATTCATCTGCATGATTGGCATCTCGGGGGACTTTCTTTTGAACAGGTTGAGAGTGAATGGAAAAACCGAATGGAAGCGATCCGAGAAAAAGAGATTATGTTGGTACTTCCCTCTGACATGGCCGATGGCAAAGAACGGAGCTTCACGTTAGGAGAAGTTGTAACGTTTAAGGATGATGAATTAAAAGAAGCGCTGGTAAGCTTTTACGATCCGCCTGATCTATGGGAAAAAGTTCAGCATCGGTGGGAAGCCCGGAAAGGGATCCGGTATGAACTCGATGTAGAATGGGATAACATTGCCCTAGAACACTTGCTTCGGGAGCGTTGGCCCGAGCTTTTTGCCGGAGAACCCGTCAATGCTATACGAACCATTACTGATCAAGACCTCGTCGAGTATCAGGAGGATAACTCTGCTTATCATGTCGATGTGGAGGCTTTACTCAAGGAAGTGGTTGACGTAACCCCTAATGAGATCTGGAAAGAACCCTCTTTCTCCTTCGAGCTTCCCCTGCGGGAGGTCCGAGCGGAGGTTCGATTAGAAGACCTGGTAGACCAAGGAATTGAACGAAAGATAGCTGAATACTCCACCAAATATTCCATTAAAGCCGATGGAAGAACCCACAACGTTGAATCCACCGCACTCGTTCTTCACGATACCCTTCTCCAACCTGATGAAATCTTTAGCTATCGCAAGCTCGTTCAAGAAACCGAAAAAAAGTTTGGCTATAAACCAGCTCCCGTCATCCTCGATGGCGAATTGCGCCCCGGGATTGGCGGAGGCGTATGCCAAGTCTCGACAACCTTGTATAATGCTGTCCTATTCGCCGACCTTGAACTTGTCGAACGCCGAAATCACTCGCTCCCCATCGGCTACGCCCCCCTCGGGCGCGACGCTACGTACTCCGATTGGGGCATCGACTTCCGTTTTAAGAACACCACCGACAAGCATCTGCTGATCCGCACGGAAATGAAAAATGGCACTCTCACCGTCAAACTCTTCGGAACCTTCCCGGAGGATAAGAAAGTCGAGGTGGTTACGGAAACGGTGAGTACCATTGCACCTACCACAGAAACCAGAAGAGATTCGTCCCTCGCCCCTGGCCAGTCCAAAGTCATCCGTGAAGGAAAACCAGGCTATCAAGTGAACGTCTACAAAAAGATCACGGAAGCGGGTACCGAGAAGAAGGTGCTGGTCTCCAAAGATACGTATAAGGCTCAGCCGAGAGTTGTGGCTGTGGGGCAGTAGTTGGAGGACGTGGGCAGTGGCGCGGGGGATTGGGCGATCCCAGCTACTTTTCGAGCGCTTCGCTCCTCGATTTGGACGTTACCCCGCCTGAATCGGGCGGGCCACTCACGTTCGGGCCATCCCAGCTGCTTTTTGGGCGTCTCGAACCTTGATTTGGGCACTTCACGATCCGAATCGGGCGGGCGCGCCCTCGCCAGCCCCCAACGCAAAAAAAGGAGTTAACCCATCGGGTTAACTCCTTCCATATTTTAAGAGCTTCTGCGAAGCCTTAACTGTTCGTAGTCATTGAGCTTCTTATCTAAGAGTTGACTCACCTCAACAAGTCTAGGATGAGAAAAACTTCCTACATCTCGGCTCATCTCGTTAAGATGACGACGTAGAAAATAGATTTCTTCTAACAAGGCATCCGTGCCTAGTGTCAAACTAGATGATGATGCCGACTCCACGTATACCATGAACATCCCCCCTACCAGCATGATAAAAAGACCGCTGATTTCTCCCCATATTAAGAACAGGTATCCTCTTTATCCCCGTACCTAGGTTCTTAATTCCTACTAAATATATTCTACGTGAACCCAATAATTCCTGCCAAAAAATTAAAAATATTGGGTTAAATTTTTTTGCTTACAAACAACATTTGCAACAATTTCGTCACAACTACAGGCCCATACCACGCTCATTACACCCTAGTATTTTTAGTGGGTGCTACATATCTTATTCAGTTGATGTCCATATATGAACTAGAAAATGAAGAAAAGATTTTTCGAAGAAAGTGCTCAGCTACTTGGAATCATTATCGATTTGGGATCAAATGGAGTAAATTATTTGGAATTGTACCATGTACGGGAGCAAACGGCATCTCATCGTAAGCATATCAGAAATTTCGTGAGCATCCGGACCCAAAAGGGGAACATGCCTTCCCTGCCCCTGCGAGGATGAGAAATAAAAGCCTAATTACCTAAAAAATCAGCTTGAAATGGCTGCCCTAAACTAAAGTTTGGATTCCGCATATAAAAAAACGAGTGTCAAACCACACCAAACCTCGAAAAAACTTGGCGAGTCGTTCCACCTACTTGGAATCATTACCCTTTTGGAAGCAAATGGCTTGATTCCCTGAGCATCCGCCCCCCTGCCTAAGACTGAGCTGCAAGTGCGGTGCCCTGGCTCCATTTGGTGTTCCTTCATTCTTACTATACATTAAAAAAGCCTCTACCCAGAGTTGTGACACACTCCAGGCAAAGGCTCTTAGCTAATATTCTACAGATCAATCTCGATCTTCTGTTTATGCTGTTCAATCCATTGCTCCGTTGGAAGCTTCCCTTGCTCCATGTAAGCAATTTGCTTTTCTACTTGATTCTTCGCCGTTCCACCTAATACATTACGGGCGTTCACAACTTGAACCACATCGATGGCTTGATAGATGTCGTCTTCGAACAGCTCGGAGAACTGCTTATACTCTTCCATCTTCAAGTCAAGCAGATACTTGTTTTCTTGAATGCAATACAATACGGCTTTTCCTACCACTTCATGCGCTTGGCGGAAAGGTAGCCCCTTATTCACCAAATAGTCAGCTAAGTCTGTAGCGTTAGAGAAGTCCTGCGTTACTGCCTTACGCATATTTTCCTTGCGAACTTTCATGGTTGCAATCATCGGGATGAACAAAGATAGGGCGCCGTGAAGGGTTTTGACCGTGTCAAACATGCCTTCTTTGTCTTCCTGCATATCCTTGTTGTACGCTAAAGGCAAGGCCTTCAAAACCGTAAGCATGCCCACGAGGTTTCCATACACACGTCCGGTTTTTCCGCGCACTAACTCCGCTACGTCTGGGTTTTTCTTTTGCGGCATGATGCTGCTTCCCGTACAGAACGCATCATCGAGCTCGACGAAAGCAAACTCGTTGCTGGACCAAAGCACTAGCTCTTCACATAGACGGGACAAATGCGCCATCAAAAGAGAAGCATGTCCTAAGAACTCGATAATAAAATCACGATCGCTCACCGCATCCAAGCTGTTCATGTAGATGGAATCAAACTTCAACAGCTCGGCCGTGTATTCACGGTCAATCGCAAATGTCGTACCGGCTAGCGCACCTGCTCCAAGCGGAAGCATGTTGATTCGCTTCCAGCTATCCATCAAGCGCTCAGCATCACGTTGCAGCATGGCCACATAAGCCATCAAATGATGAGCAAACAAAATCGGCTGCGCCCGTTGCAAATGCGTATATCCTGGCAGAATGGTATCGAGATTTTCCTTGGCTTGTCCAATCAAAGAATCCTGGAGCTTGGAAACCAACTCCACCAAATCAATCACTTGCTCACGAAGGTACAGGTGCATATCGGTTGCGACCTGATCATTTCGACTGCGACCGGTATGCAGCTTCCCGCCTACCGGACCAACTTCGTCGATGAGCATCTTTTCGATGTTCATATGAATATCTTCGTTTTCGATCGTGAATTCAACCTCACCGTTGGCCACTTTCGCAGCAACCTTTTTCAGGCCGGCCTTGATCGTTTCCACATCTTCCAAAGGAAGAATCCCGCACTTGCCCAGCATCGTGACGTGAGCCAAGCTGCCTGCGATATCTTCCTTCCAAAGCTGCTGATCGAAGGAAATCGAAGCTGTATATTCTTCTACTAATTTATCTGTTGCTTTTGTAAATCTTCCGCCCCAAAGCTTCATTGCTTGACCGCTTCCTTTTTATCAATGATGACTGCCTTTGGCTGGTTGCTGTTTAGGTGTTCACGGTTTACTTGGGAGTAAACTTTTGTAGGCATACCATACAGCTGGATAAAGCCAAGAGCTGCCTTGTGATCGAATGTATCTTCTTCGCCATAAGTGGCCAATTCCATGTCGTATAGAGAATGTGCAGACTTACGTCCAACCACGGTTGCATGTCCTTTGAACAGCTTCACGCGGATCGTTCCTGTAACGAACTTTTGCGTTTCTTCAACGAAAGCTTGCAAAGCATCCATGATCGGAGAGAACCAAAGTCCTTCATAGATCACTTGAGAAATCTTGTGTTCCACGATAGGCTTGAACTGAGCAACTTCACGAGGCTGTGTCAAGAATTCCAATTCACGGTGAGCCAAGATCAACGTCATTGCACCCGGAGCTTCATAAACTTCACGAGACTTAATACCAACCAAACGGTTTTCTACGTGGTCGATACGTCCAACGCCATGCTTACCCGCGATATCATTCAACTTAAGAATTAATTCGCTTAACAGCATTTTTTCACCGTTCAAGGCAACCGGCTTTCCTTGTACGAATTCAATTTCAATTTCTTCCGGTGTGTTTGGCGTGTCTTCAAGAGCTGTTGTGAGATCATAAGCACCAGCTGGCGGCTCTGCCCAAGGATCTTCCAATACGCCGCACTCGCAAGCACGTCCCCATAGGTTTTGATCGATGCTATAAGGGTTGTCTAGGTTGATTGGAATCGGAATCCCGTTCTTTTCGGCATAGGCGATCTCTTCGTCACGTGTCATTCCCCACTCACGAACAGGAGCCACGATCTTCAAGTTTGGATCCAAAGCTGTAAAGGTTACGTCAAAACGAACTTGGTCGTTTCCTTTTCCTGTGCAACCGTGGGCTACCGCTACGGCTCCCTCTTCCTTTGCGATGTCTACTAATACTTTCGCGATTAACGGACGGGACAAAGCGGAAACCACAGGATACTTGCCTTCGTACATAGCATTGGCTTTAAGTGCAGGAAGTACAAACTCTTCCGCAAAAAGTTCTTTTGCATCAACTACATAAGACTTAATCGCGCCTACTTGGATCGCCTTATCACGTACGAATTCCAAGTCTTTTCCTTCCCCTACATCCAGACCAACCGCAATAACATCATAGTTGTACGTATCTTGAAGCCACTTGATTGCTACTGAAGTATCTAATCCACCAGAATAAGCAAGAACAATTTTCTCTTTACTCATCGTTTTCTATCCCCTTTTGCCATATATATAAAATGTATTAATATGCGTATTGATAAATAAAAATTCGTATTTGCATCTCTGTGTAACATTATGCATCATGTGTAATAAAAATTCAATAGTTTTTTTCACTAAAAATCAAAAGAAGAGCCTATGTTTCTAGGCTCCCCTAAGTCACTATTCCAAATGTTCAAAACGCTCTACATTCATCACGAATACAGTCGCTCCGCCAACGGTCACATTCACAGGAGGCGAGGTCATGTTCAGCCCCGTAATGCTTGGCGGGTATAGCGTCATGGGGATTTCTCGCTTTTTGCACTGGCGCTTGATAATCCCAAGCACGGACTCTACGTATCCTTCCTCTACCCCAATCATCACGGTCGTGTTCCCTTGGCGAAGAAATCCTCCCGTACTGGAGAGCTTCGTTACACCATACCCGTGTTTGGTCAGCTCTTTGGATAGATTCACCCAATCTCGATCCTGGATGACGGCCATGATCATTTTCATCCGCATCCCACCTCCTTTTTCAGACTTTTTTCCATTATACTACTCTTAACAGAATTATTAAATTATTATATGTACAATCGTCTAAATTTGTTTGTATAAAATTCTAACATTGTTCATATAATGGATAGAAATTTTTTCTGAAAGGGAGGCCAAACCCGCATGCTGACTAAATGGGCTCGCATAGGATGGATCGTAATAGTTCTACCCATCTTTTGGGCGTTCTACCGGCTTGAAGAAGTCACACCTTGGTTTAGTACGGTCGGGTATTTTTTGTTCGGACTAGCCGTGTTGATCTGGTTTCGTTTGATGGAAGAAGAGAAAGAAGAAAAAAAATGACCCCGATTCGCCGAGAAGCATTAGCCCTGATAATATGGAGGGACCCTTATCCAATCGCGTTCCTGCATCAGTTGTTTTAAGGTCAAGGCATAAGTAACCTTAAGCATCAAAAACTTCCCGAACATCGCTCCAACATCTGAACGGACCGCCTCCGAAAGCCCGCGAGCTGCATTGGTGATCCCCAAGACCACTTTATACGCTATGAAATTAGCGATCTCCTCATCCGTCATCCTTGCCCATTCTGGAACCTGGAACTGCATATTTTCAACAATAGGCTTTTCTGGAGTAACAGGAGGCAAAGGAACCCTTTCATTTCGTAGGAATTCCTGAATTTCTTGAATGACAGGCTTGTGGACATTTTCAATGAGATCTCGCAGTTTCTCCTTCAAGTCTTGATCCTGTACGGTATTGTAGGCTATTTGCTCTATTCGCACCACTTGTTCCGCTGATGCGAGATAAGCCCATAGATTCATGACTTCCCCTGTATGCAAGGGCTTTTTTTCACCATCCATAAAAGGGGCAAATGCATCCTTTACTACCTCAAAGATATTCATATGGATGCCTCCTTAAATACTGTATTTAAAACTATTATATCCAAATATAAGATAACCCTATAAGCGGTCAGCCCCCTCAATACGGCGAAAACCACTATTCCTTCTAGGAAATAGCGGTTTTCATCGTCTTTATCGTAATTGCTTTTTCACCACTTCCACCACATTCTCAACCGTAAATCCAAACTCCTTCATGATGCGGTCTCCAGGAGCCGATTGGCCGAAAGTTGGCACGCCGATCATGGCCCCTGCCTCCCCTACATATCGCTCCCACCCCATCGGATAAGCCATTTCAATGCCTACGCGGACTTTGATGTTTGGCAGGAGAACTTCCTCCTGATAGGCTTTCGGTTGCTGTTCAAATAGCTCCCAGCTGGGCATGCTGACGATTCTCACCGGAATATCATCGGCTTCTAATTGATTCTTGGCCTCGTACGCGAGGCTCACTTCGGAACCCGTGGCCAATAGGATGACCTGCGGCTTCCGGCCTTGTGCGGGCTCCGCAAGGATATAAGCTCCTCTCCGAACCCCTTCTCGCGCTTTCTGCGCTGTTCCTTCCAATACCGGCAGCTTTTGGCGGGAGAGAACCATGGCTACGGGCGCTTCGTTTTGCTCCATCGCATAGCGATAAGCTTCAATCGTTTCATTGGCATCCGCTGGTCGAATCACGGTTAATCCCGGAATCGCCCGCAGAGACGGAAGCTGTTCGACCGGCTCATGGGTCGGTCCATCCTCTCCTACCGCGATGCTGTCATGCGTAAGCACATAAATCACAGGCTGTTTCATTATAGCCGCTAGGCGAATCGCAGGGCGCAAATAATCGGAGAACACGAAGAAGGTACCTCCATAAGGCTGAACGCCTCCATGCAAGGACAAGCCATTCATAGCCGCACCCATCGCAAATTCACGAACACCGAACCAGACATTTCTTCCCGCATAGTTTTCTCGGGAAAAAGGTTCGAAGCCCTTTAGCGCTGTATTATTGGAAGAAGCTAAGTCTGCTGAACCGCCAAATAAGGTCGGCACGGTTTTAGCAATCGCATTCAGGGCCGCACCCGAGGATTCGCGTGTCGCCATTTTCGGGGCGTCGGGCGTGTATAATGGAAGATCTGCATCCCAACCTTCCGGAAGGTGGCGTTGGATCGCACGTTCCAATTGTTCAGCGAGCTCTGGATAAGCGGCTTTATATTGGGCAAATAAGGCCGTCCATTCCTGCTCAAGCTGCTGTCCTTTTTCCTGAGCACGCTTGAAATGATTTTGGATATCCGCCGGGATATGAAACGGCTCATGCGTCCAGCCGTAGGCTTCTTTCGTTAACTGCACTTCTTCTTTTCCTAATGGGGAACCATGGGAAGCGGATTTTCCGCTTTTATTGGGACTTCCGTATCCAATGGTCGTACGCACCTCAATTAAAGCTGGTCGCTTACGATCCCCCTTCGCTTCCTGAATGGCTTGGCCAATCTTTTCGATATCATTTCCGTCTTCTACTCGCAAATACTGCCAGCCATAAGATTCGAAGCGTTGTGCGATGTTTTCGCTGAAAGCCATATTCAGCTTTCCATCTAAGGAAATGTCGTTGGAATCATAGAGAACAATCAGCTTTCCTAAGCCCAAATGACCCGCGAGGGAGGCGGCTTCCGCTGCTACTCCTTCCATTAAATCTCCGTCACCACAGATTGCATATGTAAAATGATCGATCATGTCATAGCCGTCTTGATTGTAGACAGACGAAAGATGCGCTTCTGCCATAGCAGAACCTACCGCCATCCCGATTCCTTGGCCTAGAGGCCCTGTCGTGGCATCTACTCCTGGCGTGTGGCCCCATTCTGGATGACCGGGTGTTTTGCTCCCCCATTGGCGGAAGTTTTTCAGCTCCTCCAACGGCAAGTCGTAACCCGTTAAATGAAGCAAGCTATATAAGAGGGCAGAACCATGTCCTGCGGATAGGATAAAGCGGTCGCGGTCAAACCACTCCGGATTTGAAGGGTTGTGCTTCATATGATTCATCCACAGCTCATAAGCCATCGGGGCTGCCCCCATCGGCATGCCGGGATGTCCGGAATTCGCTTGCTCCACCATATCAATCGATAGCGTTCGAATCGCTTGAATGGCGGTTTGTTCGATCGAATGTAGTGTTTTCATATAGGAAAAGTCTCCTTTATCTCGTTAAAAAGGAATGGAAGTCCATCTTAGCCCTCCATCCCTTCTGGTTGTTAATTTCGATATTTTTCTAGTCCCATGTTGAGTTCGCGAGTCTGGGCATATACGTTTCGATATAATCCATACAACTCATCATATTTTTGGGCTTGCTCCGGTCGCGGTTGATACGACTTGGAGCGGCGAATAAACTTTTGGGCGCATTCTTCCAAGCTGGAATACCACCCTGAGCCGACAGCAGCCAGCATGGCCGCTCCCATGGCTGGACCTTGTTCGCTTTCCAATCGAACCACCTCTGCGGAGAAAATATCCGCTTGCATTTGCAGCCAGGTTTCATTCTTGGCCCCGCCGCCAATGGATACGATGGTGTCAATGGACTTGCCGGCCTTTCGCAAAATCTCAATGGACTCCCTCAAGGAGAAGGTAATCCCTTCTACCACCGCTCTCGTCGTATGGTCTCGGCCGTGTGCGGCATCCAAGCCAATGAAGCTTCCACGAATCTGCGCATCCGGATGAGGAGTCCGCTCTCCGCTGATATACGGGGTAAAGAGCAATCCTCCCGCTCCTTCCGGAATCTGATCTAAATTCTTCAAAAGCTCCTCAAAGCTGAGTTCCGGGGCAAACGTATTTTTGTACCAGGTTAAACTTTGCCCAGCCGCCAACGTGACACCCATGGTGTAGAAAGCATCTGGCTGCCCATGGTTAAAGAAATGAAGCTTTCCTTCCACATCGGTATGGCGATCGTCTTCATAGGAAAGAATCACCCCGGAGGTCCCAATGCTGCACAGCGTATCGCCAGGCGAAAGAATCCCAGCACCAATGGCTCCACAGGCATTGTCGGCTCCTCCTCCGAATACGCGTACCGCAGGCGTCAATCCGCAAGCCTCAGCGATTTCCGGCAACAGCGTGCCTACACACTCGCTGGATTCAACTAAAGTTGGACAAATCCGCTCCGGAATATCAAAAGCCTGCAGGATATCCACGCTCCATTTTTTCCCTACCACGTCTAGCATTAGGGTTCCCGCGGCATCGGAATAATCCATGCCCAGTTGCCCCGTCAAGCGATAGCGCAGATAGTCCTTAGGCAGCAAGAATACAGCCGCTTGCTGGTACAGGTGAGGTTCATGTTCCTTTACCCATAGGAGCTTCGGCAAGGTGAAGCCTTCAAGCGCCGGATTCTTGGCTACTTGCAGCAGTTGAAGTCCTAACACTCGTTCGATCTCACGACATTGCGGAGTAGTACGAGTATCATTCCATAGAATCGCATGGCGAAGCACCTCATGCTGATCATTCAACAATACTAGTCCATGCATCTGCCCGGAAAAGCTGATCCCTTCTACATCCGCACCCTCAATTCCGTTTTCTTGCACCAGCTGCTGAAGGGCGGCAGTCGTTTGCTTTACCCAATCCTCTGGGTTTTGTTCACTATAGCCCGATCTTTCTTGAATTAAAGGGTAGGCAAAGGAGCTCTCTCCGCGCACCTGTCCCTCTTGATCGACCAGCAGCGCCTTCACGCTGCTGGTTCCGAGATCAATTCCGATGACGTATTTCATAGGCAGACTCCTTTTACAGATCTCCCAAAATGTATTGGTTGATTGTGGCTCTTAATAGCTCTAGGCGGCCTGATTCATTCTTGATCGTTGGGTTATTGAGGGCATATTGCTCAAGAGACTGAAGTGTTGCTTTTCCGGCAACAACTTCCGCTCCAATGCCTTCTCTGAAGCTGCGGTAGCGGTTGGCAATGAAATCCTCCAATGCGCGGTCTTCAATTAATTTAGCAGCAACTTTTAATCCTTTCGCATACGCATCCATTCCCGCAACATGTGCGTAGAACAAGTCTTCTGGTTCAAAGGAGCCACGGCGAACTTTTGCATCGAAGTTAACACCGCCACGGTCAAGACCGCCATTTTGCAGCACTTCGTACATGGTTAAGGTTGTAGAATAAAGATCTTGCGGGAATTCATCGGTATCCCATCCAAGCAACAGATCTCCCTGGTTAGCATCCAAAGATCCAAGCATGCCATTGATTCGGGCTACGCGGCACTCATGCTCAAAGGTATGTCCAGCCAGTGTCGCATGGTTCGCTTCCAAGTTCAGCTTGAAGTAATCCTTTAATCCGTATTTCTGCAAGAACGCAATCGTCGTTGCCGCATCAAAATCATACTGATGCTTCGTCGGCTCTTTCGGCTTCGGTTCAATCAAGAATTGAGCATCAAATCCGATTTCCTTCGCATACTGGATGGCCATGTGGTACAATTTTGCCAGGTTGTCCAACTCAAGCTCCATATCGGTATTCAACAGCGTTTCGTAGCCTTCACGTCCGCCCCAGAATACATAGTTTTGCGCGCCAAGCTCTTTTCCGACTTCTAAGCTTTTCTTCAGCTGGGCTCCTACGTAAGCGTAGACATCAGCATTGCACGTCGTTCCTGCACCATGGGTAAAGCGGGCATTCGAGAACATGTTCGCGGTATTCCAGAGAAGCTTGGTTTTGCTTGTTTTCATATAATCTTTAATCATGGATACGATTACATCTAAGTTTTTGTTCGTTTCCTGAAGCGTATTTCCTTCTGGTGCAATATCGCGATCGTGGAAGCAAAAGAAAGGAACATCCAATTTCTCATAGAATTCAAAAGACGCTTCTACACGTGCTTTAGCCAAATCCAACCCGGTGTAGTGGTCCCAAGCGCGGATTGCTGTCTTCCCGCCGAATGGGTCGCTTCCTTCTCCTGTAAACGTATGCCAGTAGGAAATGGCAAAGCGCAAGTGCTCTTCCATTGTTTTTCCAGCCACTACTTCTTGCGGATTATAGTATTTAAAAGCAAGAGGATTTCTAGAGTGTCTTCCTTCGAACTCGATTTTGTTGATAGAGCCAAATGTAGTCATAGTCTGTTACCTCCAGTATATTTAAGTTTGTCTATCGGATGAACTAAGTTTATGTGGATTAAGTCGTGTTGTTCTATACCTTTATCCTAACACACTCTTTTATGTTTGTCTATCGGATGAACAAAGTATTTGCATAAAAAATGATTTCGTTCTACACTGAATCTAGAATGTTTATATATAGAGGTGAATTATGAAAACAGGGGATCAGTTTCTGGTCAAACAAATCAACAAGTCGATCGTACTGGAGACGGTTCGCCATCACTCCCCGATCTCCAGATCGCAGGTTTCGGAAATCACGGGGCTTAACAAAGGAACGGTCTCAAGTCTAGTCAATGAATTGATTGAATCCAATCTTGTACTCGAGATCGGCGAAGGCAAGTCTAGCGGCGGGCGTAAGCCTCTTCTCCTTCTCTTCAACCATCTGGCCGGCTACGCGATTGGCGTGGATATCCGAATGGATTGCATCTCCTTGGTTCTTACCGATCTTCAAGGCCATATCGTAGAGCGGATCCACTTGCCGCTGCAGAAAAGTAATCAAGAATATGTCGTCGGGCTATTAATAGAAGGAATTCGCCAGCTGATGGCCCGAACCCCTTCCAGCCCTTACTCGGTTGTTGGCATTGGCGTAGGCGTTCCCGGGATTGTGGACGAAGAAGGAACCGTTCTTTTTGCACCGAACCTGCAGTGGCGCGATGTTCCGCTCCAGCGCTGGCTTACCGATGAGTTTGGCATTCCTGTGGTGGTGGATAATGAAGCCCGAGCAGGCGCCCAAGGGGAAAAGCAATTTGGTGCCGGACAAACCTCCTCCAATCTGATTTTCCTGAGTGTAGGGCATGGGATTGGTACAGGCATCGTCCTTAACAGAGAGCTGTATAAAGGGGAAATGGGGTTTTCCGGGGAAGCTGGCCATATCTCCATCGAATCCAGAGGAGAAGCCTGCAGCTGCGGGAACTGGGGATGCTGGGAGCTGTATGCATCGGAAAAAGCGTTGCTCAGACAAGCCAACAAGCATGAATGGGGCAAAAAATCCCTGAGCTTAGAGACGCTCCATGCCCTCGCTTCCAACCAGGATCCTACGGCTCTTGCCCTGTTTGAGCAAATTGGCGAATATCTCGGGATCGGCTTAGCCAATATGATTAATATTTTTAATCCGGAGTTGGTCGTCATCGGAAATCGAATGGCTTTGGCAGCCCCCTGGATTGAGGATGCCGTTCTCCGTACCGTGGAAAAGAGGGCCCTTCCGTACCATCAGAAGCGGATGAAAATTGTCTTTTCTCATTTAGGAACAGACTCGACGGTGCTGGGTGCAGCTTCGTTTGCGGTTTCTCAGTTTTTCACGAAAACGAGAGTGCTGGTGGACTAGGTAAAGTTCATGACAAAGGAGAATGTTTATGGGATTTGTAAAAGAGGAATTATTCCACGGAGAAAAAGCGATTACCCTCAGTCACGGCAACTATCGGGCGACGCTGCTCCCGGATTGCGGGGGAAATCTGATTTCCTTCGTAGATACCGAGGCGGGCTATCAGTTTCTAAGAGAGCCACAGGCTGAGGACATGGAAGACTTTAAATCTAACCCTTTCGCTTATGGAATTCCGGTCCTGTTTCCACCTAACCGGATGGAGGACGGCCGGTTTTCCTTCGAGGGGAAGGTCTACCGATTGCCAATCAATGAAGAAGCAAGGAACAACCATCTTCATGGGTTTTTCTATGCGGTTCCTTGGCAGGTGGTAAAAACCGAAGCTAGCCCTCAAGAAAGCTTCGTCATGATTGCGCAGCAGGTAACCGAAAGCCACCCGGCTTATGCCTACTTCCCGCATACCTTTACGCTGTCTATGCGCTTTAGTCTGTCGGATGACGGACTGAGACAGGACGTTCAAGTGATTAATCAGGGTTCTTCGCCAATGCCTTGTCTTCTTGGATTTCATACCGCGATCAATGCCCCCTTTGCCACGGGTAGCACCCTAGAGGATATGGAGTTTACCCTGACGATCGGGGATCGTTGGGAGGTTAATGATCGCATGTTGCCAACGGGCAAAATTCAGCCGATGTCAGAACAGGAAATGCGCATCAAAGGAGAGGGTGTTTCCCCTTACTTCACGAGGCTCGATAACCATTACTCGGCTGAGCCCGTTAAGGGAAAAAATCAAATGGTGTTGACTGACAAGCGGAAAAACGTACGCCTAGTATATGATGCAGGGTTACAATACAAGCACTGGATGATTTGGAACCGGGATGCCGTTAGCGGTTTTTTCTGCCCCGAACCGCAAACCTGTATGGTCAACACGCCGAACTTGTCCCTACCGATCGAAACCACCGGCATGATCGTGCTCGGTCCTGAAGAAACCTGGCAAGAAACGAGTCGAATTTACGTGGAAAAAGCATAAAAAGACACATCATCGCGATGTGTCTTTTTTATTTTTTACAAAGAAGGAACTTGGTCCTCATATTCGATTTCTCGAGGTGCCACTTTCGAACGCTGGAGCGCTGGGGTATCCGGTCTAGCGGCCTGGTAAACGGCAGCTCCTACGATCTGGGCTACATCCAGTAGCTTTTCTTTGGAAATTTTGTCGAGCGTATCCTGAGGCGTGTGATACCATGGCTCTAATGGAGAATGGATGTATAACGCTGCCGGTATCCCTTGTAGCCAGAAGGAGTGATGATCGCTTCGTGTCTCTCCTCCATAAGCAGGCAATACCGATAGACGAGCTGCAGCTGAAGCGGTTAAATCGGTTACCGTGTTCTTTTGGCCATCGCTTGTATACATCACAAGATCTCCTGCATCCTTACTACCTACCATGTCCAGGTTGAATACTCCCTTGATTCTCGCTTTCTCCTCGGCTGAAAGGTTTCGTGCATAGTAGTCAGATCCGACAAGGCCCACCTCTTCCGAACCAAAGGTGATAAAGCGAAGCTCCGTGTCTGTCGGCATATCCTCAAAGATTCGGGCCATTTCCACGGTGACCGCAACTCCTGAAGCATT
Source organism: Ammoniphilus sp. YIM 78166 (assembly GCF_004522215.1). GTDB lineage: Bacteria > Bacillota > Bacilli > Aneurinibacillales > RAOX-1 > YIM-78166. The sequence continues at coordinate 101,302 of NZ_SDLR01000010.1, forward strand.
ATCATTCGCCCCTGGGGCTAATGGCACGGAGTCATGATGGCTGGAAATAATGATGATATCTCCCGTATCTTTTTGGGTTGCTGGCTTGGTTGCAATGACATTCTGAGAGGTAACGACCTCATTGGCCGCACCCACCACTTTCAAATTAACAGTCACTTCCCCTTGCTGCAGTTGAGCGAGTAAGTCATTTCCCTGTTGAAGGGTAATTCCTACGGCCGGTAAAACACCAGATTCTGCGTTCCCTAGTGTACCGTTGAGATCGCCACCTTGATTATTGTATATAATCACCCCGACCGCACCATTATTGTAGGCATTGACCACTTTTTCCGCAAAGGAAATGGAACCACGCTGGATCAAAGCGATCTTACCCGACAGTCCAGCACTCGCCGCTTCTGCCACGGTACCTAGTCCAGCATAAGCTAAAGGGGCGGTTACATCCCCGCTAGGTGTAAAGGTCATGGTACGTGGTTTATAGTCCAATACTTGTCCATTCACACTTAAGGATGTATCGGTTGCTGGCCTCCACGATTCAAATTGAAACTCCTGAACCTCGGTCTTTAACCCGAAGCCCTCCAATTGATCCTTAATGTACTGCGCTGTATTGGCTTCCTCAATTGTTCCGGATACGCGAGGCGTCTCAGACAATAAACCAATCATGTTATAGATGTTATCCACATTGATCTTCTTGACAATCTTGTTGTCGAATGCCTGAACCGAAGGGTTCGATTTGGCTTCTACAGGTTGCTGGGCAAAAGCCACTGTAGCTCCGAACGTTAAGCTCGCAGCTAAAGTCATAGACAAGAACGGTTTACGCAACATTAGGTTACCCCCAAGCTTTTTTTGTTTAATGATTATCTGTATGAATTATCGCTCATTTTTGAAAACGCTACCATCATACAGATTCACTATTTTTTGGGGAGGAACTAATGTTGCTTTAGTCCTGTTGAGAAAAGAGGGACTAGAACCAAACGACTAGCTGGATGTATTAACTTGGGTCATAGTACTTTTTGCTTGATTTTTTAAAGAAAGTTGTGGATGGGTACCAAAGCTTAGGCTACCCGCACATTTTCGTACGTTTGCCTAATGGAAGGTGTACACACTTTAAGCAATAAATTTTTCATTGCAGTTAGTCCCTTTTCTCTTCTGGCCCGTTCAACAAATCTAAACCAGGCCACGTAGCGGTAAAGATACTTCTTCCCGATCGAAAAGAAATGAGAAATCCAGTAGGCAAAATCCCTACACTCATAGAAACCCACCGCTGCTATGGGTGGATAGCAGAATACCCAAATATATTGGATGTCCTCTGGATACCTTTCTCTTATATCATCGATAGGGGGAGCTTCAAGCTGATCAAGGACACGAATAATTTTATGACGCCAATAAAAAAGGGTCACATAGCTCACCCCCAGGATCATCGCGCTATGCTGAAGAGAGCGGCCTTCTATGATGCATTCTAAAAATTTAATCCATTTTTCTGGAAAGTGGGTGCCATGCAAAGGGGTATTGGTAAAGTCGTTGAAGGTTCTGCTGCAGTCTTTACACTTATATCGTTGGCGGTCACGATACATGCCGTATCGTACAATAGAGAGGCTATTACAGTGGGGACAATGTAGAGTCTTGGTTTGTTTTTGTTCCTTAACAAGACCCAGAAACTGTTGACAGGTTTCCTTATCCATAAACCGATTAAAAAATTTCTTAAGGCGAGTCAGACTATACATAGCGAACCCCCCTCACGCAGAACATTTGTTCTTATTTTATCACTTTCCTCTCTACCTGTCCATCCACAATCTTCTTTAAAAAATCAAACTAAAACCCCTATGCCCCTGCCCGTCGACCGTTCTTTCATACCCACCAAAAAAGAGTTTCCTTAAACTACACAAAAAAGACCCTATCCCTAAGGATAGAGTCCTTTCTACACTATGTATGTGTGTGGCGGATACAATCCGCCATATAAATAACTCCGGCAGTAAAGAATGCTATAAGCCAGGTTCTGTTCTTCTGGTACTCGTATCGGCAGCCAGCCTGGTACTAGAAGTCGTAGCCATTTAACTATCGGTCTGTGCGACCGATCCGCCCTTTAAGTTCATTTCCCGCAGGGCGGTGCCCCTACCATAATTTGGGTTGCTCACTCGTGGGGTTTACCTCGTTCCACTTCTTCCGTTTCCGGAAGAACTACGTCACTGTGGCACTGTTCAGGGTATTCGCACCATAGCATCCGAAGACACCTTAGGATACTTTCCCCGCCGTCAGCCGGCGAACCGACTGCCCTACCTTGCGATAGGCACGATCACTCCATGCATCTCAGCACTGGGTGAGCCTGGACTTTCCTCTACCCGACTCGAAGTCAGGCAGCGACTACCCGCATTCCTTACAGGATATCTATATTTTACGCTTAAACAAAAGCAACTTCAAGTTGTTTCGTGTAATTAATATAACTCATATCGATGAGCAATAGCAATGGTAGTTGCTGGGCACTCTACTTCTCCTCCCGCGACCCTTCCAATGCCTTCAGGTTTTCAAACATCCGATCCAACCGATCCTCCACGCGGGCAAAAACCGTTTTCGCCGACTCGCCCGTCAGCAGCTCAATACCTTCTTCAATCGTGCGCACGGACCAAATATGGAACTTGCCTTCCTCCACCGCCTGCACGACTTCCTCTTTGAGCCCCAGGTTTTTGACATTTTGATGAGGAATCATCACCCCTTGCTCCCCCGTTAAGCCTTTTTCCTTACAGACATAGAAAAAGCCCTCGATCTTCTCATTCACCCCGCCAATCGGCTGGACCTCGCCTTTTTGATTCACAGACCCCGTCACCGCGATCCCTTGGCGAATGCTAATCCCCGACAGTGAGGATAGCAAAGCGTAGAGCTCCGTACTCGAAGCGCTGTCTCCATCTATCATGCTATAGGACTGTTCAAAGGTGATGCTAGCCGATACCGGCAAGGGTCGGACCTGCGCGAACTTTCCGTTCAGATAGCCGCTGAGGATCATGAGCCCCTTATCATGAAACTTACCACTCAACGAAGCTTCGCGTTCGATGTTCAAAATCCCTTTCCGGCCCAGGTACGTTTGCACCGTAATCCGATGCGGCTGGCCAAAGGCATAGTCTCCGGTTTGCAGCACAGCCAGCCCATTAATTTGACCCACGACTTCCCCTTCCGTATCAACCATCAAAGTTCCGTCAGCAATACTTTCGCGAATTTTCTCTGCGATACGGTTCGCTCGAAATTCCTGTTCATTCAGAGCCTGCTGCACATGAGCGGCAGACACCACCCGGTCCCCGCTCTGCTCCGCCCAGAAGCTTGCTTCCACCAGCACCTTGGCTAAAGCGTGGAACTTCGTCGAAAGCTTTCGTTGATCGCCGGCGATGCGTGAGCTGTAGTTGATCACGTGAGCCATCGCCTCCCGGTGAAACGGCAAGAGAGAGGCTTTTTCCGTATAGCGCTTGACGAAGCCCGCAAACTCTCGGATATGCTCCGGAGAACGATCCATGTCAGAGTCAAACTCGACTTTAACTTTGAATATCTTTTGAAAATCCTCATCCCACTGGGCCAAAAGATAATAAATATAGGGATTTCCAATAAGAATTACCTTAATGTCCAGAGGAATCGGTTCAGGCTTTAAGCCAGCTGTGGACACTAGGGCGCGTTCTTCCAAAATGTTTTCCATGCGAAGCTCACGCGTTTTGAGGGCACGCTTGAGCATCAGCCAGGACATCGGATTGGTTAAAAGCTCTGCGGCTTGCACAAGAAGATATCCGCCGTTGCTCAGATGCAAGGCCCCCGGTTTAATCATCATAAAGTCCGTGGTCATGGAGCCGAAAGACCCTTTGTATTCCACCTTCCCGAACAAATTAAAGTAGCTCGGGTTGGTCTCAAACACCACAGGCGCCCCGGAGGCTTTGCTTTGATCAACTAGGATATTGACCTTATAACGATTGAGCTTTTCCTTGTTGTCCCCCTCGAGAAAAGGAAGGAGAAGACTTTTTTCGCTTTTTTCACTGCCTTGGAACAAACGATAGTTTTCGGCAACATCCTTTTCCATCCCATCAAGGTAACGCTGAACCGCCTCATGATCCGCATACACGGACCGCAACTGGTTAAAAAGCTCAGCAATGGCCTCGCGTGTGGTGTCTTTTTTCAAATCGCTGTACTCTTCCTCCAGCTGGCGCTCAATCAAAGACACGCGGCGGGCAGCCTCCGTGACCTCCGCCTCAATTTCTTTACTCTTCTGATTAATCTCCTCGCGCATCGACTCCGGCATCACCTTGAATTCTTCGTTGGTGATAGGGCGACCAAAACGAAGCGGCACAGTGGCCATCCCTTGAGCGGTTTTTTCGATCCCGAAATTGTGGTCCTTTACATACTGCTCCAGCTGCTTCCAGATCTTCTCCACTTGGTCATTAAAGGATTTATGTACTTCCTTGCGCCTCTTTTCAAACTTTTCACTGGCAAAAGCCGATCGAATCGTTCGCTCCATCTCTTTAACTAAATGCTCAATCTCTTGCTTAAACGTACAAGCCGTCCCTGCTGGAAAAGCAATCGCGCTCGGATGATCCGGCTGCTCAAAGTTATACACATAGCACCAATCCTGCGGCACCATCCCTTGTTGAGCAACCTCCTGAACTTTCGCTTCAGCATACGTGCTTTTCCCAGAACCGGATGGGCCGACAATAAACAAATTGTAGCCGGGTTGCTTGACTTTCAACCCAAACTCAATCGCTCGGTCCGCTCGCTCTTGACCAAAAATCACATCTGAAAGGGCTTCAATTTCTTCCGTCGTCTCAAACGGAAAATCCTCCGGTCGATATTCCCCTCGTAGCTTTTCCGTGGGGACTTTCCATTGCTGATTCATCCCAATCAACTCCTGCCTATCATAAAAAGGCACAAAGAATAGGATCTTTGCACCTCTTAGATTTTTTATTCTTGTGTAGTCGGAAGGCTCTGATGAACTCCCGCAATTTTATCCAGACCAAATTTATCCTGGCCCACCGTGAATTCCATCATGCCATTTTTCAGGGTGACCGATTCCACGATGCCTTTCTTCTGGCTGCGGTCCAGCGTATAGTCCACGGTTTTCCCAACCAAAGAAAAATAAGCAATCGTGTCTTGCAACACATGCTTCTGATCATGACCTTGCAAGTTCATTTCTTTGATTTCGTTCGGGAACACGATGCCGTCGTCCACCTTCAGAATGATTCGATCTCCTTGAAGGGATACTCCCTCTACCACTGCTTGCTTCAATACGACGGAACGCTGATTGGTCAAAATATCCGCTTGTATCTTTTCATAGGTAATTTCCTTGCCCACTAAGTGCGTATATTCCAAAACATTCAGCTTCTTGTCCGCCACCGCATCTTTGATCTGGTTCACTCCTTCGAGGATCCCGAAAGTCGCGGTGTTCAAAATTTGGTTCAGATCGTTGGAAGGCTGCGTCGGGTCTTGATTCTTCAGCTGTTCAATCAGCAGCTTGAAAAAATCCTCTTGTCCCAATTGCTTCTTTAGCGTTCGCCCTTTACTGAAATAATCATTGAAGCTCGTTTCGCTAATGACTCTAGCCAACGCAACCACCCACTTCCCCGAAAAAGTAATAGGTTCATTATACAGCAAAAAAGGGCTAATGTTTAGCCCATAATTGCCGCCATGATCGCTTTTTGTGCGTGAAGACGGTTCTCTGCCTCGTCGAAGATGACGGAATGTTTGCCATCGATGACGCCTGCAGATACTTCCTCGCCCCGGTGCGCCGGTAAGCAATGCATGAAAATATATTCGTTATCTGCGTGTTTCACAAGCTCTTCATTGACTTGGAAGCCAGCAAACGCTTTGACCCGCTTTTCCTGCTCGGCTTCTTGCCCCATACTCGCCCACACATCGGTATAAATAATGTCCGCCCCCGCTACGGCTTCCACCGGATTGTCGGTGATCAACACTTTGCTGCCACTGATCGTGGCAAAACCTTTTGCTGCGGCCACCACGTCTTCCGCTGGCATATAGCCTTGTGGAGAAGCAATCGCGACGTCAACGCCCAACTTCGTGCATCCGTTAAGAAGAGAATGAGCCATGTTGTTTCCGTCGCCAACATAAGCAAGCTTCAAGCCCTTAAGCTGACCTTTTTGCTCGATGATCGTCTGGAAATCGGCCATGATCTGGCATGGATGAAACTTATCCGTTAAACCGTTGATCACCGGGATGGAAGCATACTTGGCCAGCTCTTCCACTTTTTCATGCTCAAACGTCCGGATCATAATGCCGTCCAGGTACCGAGCCAACACCTGTGCGGTGTCAGCAATCGGTTCTCCCCGTCCAATTTGCATGTCGCGGCTGCTAAAGAACATCCCTTGACCGCCTAATTGATACATCCCCACTTCAAAGGATACCCGCGTCCGCGTGGAGGCTTTTTCAAAGATCATCCCGAGCGTCTTCCCTTTCAACGGCTGATAAGCGATTCCTTCCTTTTGCATCGCCTTGATCTCTGCGGCTAAATCTAACAAATAGGTCAACTCTTCCGCTGAAAAATCAGCTAGACAAAGAAAATCTCTTCCTTTTAGTTTCACTTGATTGGTTAGTTGCATCGCTTTTGCTTGTGCGTTCATGTTTATACTCGCTCCTTCTCCCTCATATATTGTCCGAGATCCAGCGGTTCAGTTGCATTCCCCGCTTTCACTTTGAGATAGGATGAGAACGTATCTAAGGAAGTGAAGCAAGGGATATTCAGTTGAACCGCTAGTTGTCTTAGTTCAAAGCCTAAACGGCCTTGCTTATTCCCCACCGTTGGCGTGTTGACCAACGCTTTAACCTCTTGTGTCGTACAAATCTCTCTTACTCGCTTGGCATCCTCAATCACTTCTTGAACCGGAATTCCGTTCGTTTCGAGGTAGCTGGCTGTCCCCTTCGTGGCGACGATATTCAAACCTTGAAGTCCGGCCAAGAACGGCTGGAACTCTTGCTTCATCGTATCGGATAAAGAAAGAACGACCGTGTCGCCCGCCTCTAAAGGAGGACAAATGCCTTCTTTCCAATGCAACGCTTTGCCAATCGCTTCTTGGATATCGGTCGATAACCCGATCGATTCCCCCGTCGACTTCATCTCAGGCCCTAGCGCCGGGTCCACCCCGCGAAGCTTGATCGTCGAGAACACCGGTCCTTTGACCGCGTAAAACCCAATGTCTTCAAGCAAGCCGGTTTGCGGCAGCTTTTCTCCCAGTTGTGCTTTCACCGCGAGTTCCACCATCGGAACTCCTGTGACCTTGCTCACGATCGGAACCGTACGGGACGCCCGTGGATTCACTTCCAGCACGTAGATGTGCTCATCGGTGATGACCAGCTGGATGTTGATGAGGCCTTTCGCTTGAAGCTCTGCTGCGATTTTTTGCGTGTAGGAAGTAATGATCGCTTTTTGCGCTTCCGTCATGGCTGGAGCGGGGAAGATTGCCATACTATCTCCGGAGTGAACCCCTGCACGCTCGATGTGCTGGAAGATTCCAGGGATCAAGACGTTCTCGCCGTCACAAATCGCATCCACTTCCACTTCCATGCCTGACACATATTTATCGACTAACAGCGGGAAGCTGAAGGTCGTTTCGTTCAAATACGATTCCAGCTCTTCTTGCTGGTTCAAGACCACCATGCCCTGCCCGCCGATCACGTAGGATGGACGAACCAACACTGGATAGCCTAAACGCTCGGCGGCTTGATACGCTTCTTCATGCGTTTGCACCGTGATTCCCGGGATGTGCGGGATGTCGAGCTTTTGCAATAATTGATAGAACAGATCGCGGTCTTCTACAAGATCAATGGAGTGAACGGAAGTTCCATAGATCTTCACGCCCATTTTCTCTAAAGGACCCGCCAAATTCACCGCCGTTTGTCCTCCGAACTGCACCATGACACCATCGACCTTTTCTTTTTCAATGACATTCAGGACATCTTCTAACGCCAAAGGCTCAAAGTACAACTGATCGGCCGTGTTAAAATCGGTACTGACCGTCTCCGGGTTGTTGTTGATGACTACCGCTTCGGCGCCCAGTCTGCGAATCGATTTCGCCGCATGCACGGAGCAGTAATCAAACTCAATCCCTTGACCAATTCGGATCGGACCCGAACCCAAAACCAACACTTTATGCTGCGGCTCGGTAACATGCACCTCGTCACGTCCCTGCCAGGTTGAATAATAGTAAGGCGTCGCAGCCACAAACTCGGCCGCACACGTATCGACTAGCTTGTAGCTTGGAGCCCAACCGAGCTCTTTCCAGCGCTCGCGAACTTCAGCCAATTCGATGCCAAAGATCTCAGCAATGGTAATATCCGCAAAGCCTTTGAGCTTCGCTTCCTTTAAAATCTCCTCCGGCGCCGTTCCCCATGTATGGACGGAAAGCTCAGTTTCGATGCGGACGATGTTTTCAATCGCCGACAAGAAGAATCGATCGATTTGTGTAATCTGGTGAATCTCTTCTAGCGTCATCTCGCGTCGGAACGCTTCCGCTACGAGGAACAAACGAATATCCGTCGCTTGGTCTAAGCCTACCTTCAGTTCCTCATCCGAGATCGTCAGGTTGAGCTTCAGATGATGAACACCCATTTCGAGAGATCGGATCCCTTTGAGCAAAGAAGCCTCCAAGTTACGATCAATCGACATCACTTCTCCCGTTGCTTTCATTTGCGTTCCTAGCAAACGATCGGCATGCGGGAATTTATCAAATGGCCAGCGCGGAATCTTGGTTACGATATAATCAATCGCCGGCTCAAAGCTGGCATACGTATAACCCGTAATCGGGTTGATCACTTCATCTAAATGGTAGCCAATCGCGAGCTTCGCCGAGATGCGGGCAATCGGATAACCGGTGGCTTTGGAAGCCAAAGCACTGGAACGGCTCACCCGAGGGTTAACCTCGATCAACACATAGCGCTCACTGTGCGGATCCATCGCCATTTGGATGTTACATCCGCCCACCACGCCCAGCGCACGAATCACTTTGGTGGAAACCGAGCGAAGCATTTGATACTGGCGATCCGTCAACGTCTGGGACGGAGCTACCACGATACTGTCTCCGGTATGTACCCCCACCGGATCGATGTTTTCCATGTTACACACGATGATGCAAGTATCATTGCTGTCACGCATCACTTCGTACTCGATTTCCTTCCAGCCCTTCACGCTTTGTTCGATCAGGATCTGTTGGATGGGGCTGGCGGCGAGACCACCTTTGGCCACGCTGCGAAGCTCTTCAGGGTTTGCCGCGATTCCTCCACCGAACCCGCCTAGCGTGTAAGCTGGACGAACGATAACCGGATAACCAATCTGCTCGGCAAAGCTCATCGCTTCTTCTACCGTGTTTACGGTTTTGCTTTCCGGAAGCGGTTCTCCGATCTCCAGCATCAGCTGCTTAAACTCTTCTCGGTCTTCCCCTTTTTTGATCGTTTCTAAAGGTGTACCGAGTAACTTCACGCCGTATTTCTCAATGATTCCTGCATCTGCCAGCTCTACCGCTAGGTTAAGGCCGGTCTGACCGCCTAAAGTCGGAAGAATCCCATCTGGCTGTTCCTTGGCGATGATGCGCTCTAAGGAAGCCACGGTAAGAGGCTCCATGTAAATTTTGTCCGCTACTTCCTCATCGGTCATGATGGTCGCGGGGTTGTTGTTCACGAGGACGACTTCAATACCCTCTTCCCGCAAGGCCAAGCACGCTTGCGCTCCTGCATAATCGAACTCGGCCGCCTGACCGATGACGATCGGGCCAGACCCGATCACGAGGATTTTCTTGATGTGTTCAAACTTAGGCATATGTCTTTTCTCCTATTAGTTGGCATTGCTTCACGAATTCATCAAAGATAAAGTCCGTATCGCTCGGTCCTGGGTGAGCCTCCGGGTGAAACTGGACCGTGGAGATCGGCAGATGGCGATGAGCCAGCCCTTCTACCGATTTGTCGTTTACATTAATATATGAAATGTCCAACAGATTTTTATTTACAGACTCTTCTTTCACCATGTAGCCGTGGTTTTGAGAGGTGAGATACACTTTTCCGGTTTCCAAGTTCTTCACAGGATGGTTGGATCCGCGATGACCGTAAGGCAAGCGTCCGGTGTCGCAGCCATAAATCAAAGCTGTCACCTGGTGTCCGAGACAAATCCCCAAAGTTGGATGGGCTTCAATGATGCGCTTGAGCTCCGGCAAATAAGGAACCATCTCCTTCGGATCCCCCGGTCCATTGGATAAAAGAATCCCATTTGGATCGATGGCCTTCATTTCCTTATACTTGATGTGATAAGGAACGACGGTTACCGAACAGCCACGGGCGAGCAGCGAATCTAGGATCGACTTCTTATAGCCAAAGTCAATGAGTACCACATGCGGGCCGCCCTGGCCTGGATAATGTACGGCTTCTTCTGTCGATACCATCTCCACTTGACCCGTTACCGGGATGGTATCTGGTAGATCGGCAGGATCGGTCGTGATTTTTCCAAATACCAATCCATTCTCTCGAATGATCTGAGTGACCGTCCGTGTGTCGATTCCCGTGATCCCGCCTAACCCGTGCTTCTTGGCCATTTCGGCGAGGCCGTTCTTTGACAGATAATGACTCGGTGTTGTGCACAATTCGCCGACAACCAGCCCTTTGCAAGCCGGGCGAATCGCTTCATCGTCGATATCGTTTACCCCATAGTTTCCGATCAAGGGGTACGTAAAAGTAACAATTTGTCCGGAGTAGGACGGGTCAGTGAGCACCTCCTGATATCCCGTCATCCCGGTGTTGAACACCAATTCGCCTTGGCAGGCCTCTAAATTTCCGAACAAGGTTCCTTCAAACACATCCCCCGTGCTCAATACGAGGTATCCTTTCATATTCCAACCGCTCCTTTATGTGCCTCGACCGTTTGCTTGATTTTCTCGATGGCTAAATCCATTTCTTCTTGGGTGATCGTAAACGGTGGTAAAATCCGCAGCACCTTGGGTCCCGCCACCAATGCTAAAATACCTTCTTCTCTTAGCTTCGTGACAATCGGAGCGACTTCAAAATCAAATTCAATTCCGATGATCAGCCCTTTTCCGCGTCCTCCAAGCTGTTCCATCAGGTAGGCTCCTTTTTTCTCGACTTCAGGGAGAAGGGTTTCGATCGCTTCTAGCGTCCCTAGCCCTGCCGCCATGGCGAGAGGATTTCCGCCAAATGTAGAGCCATGGGTTCCTGGTCCGAACGTGTCGTTCAGGAATTCCTTAGCCATCATGGCTCCTACCGGGAATCCGCTGCCCAAGCCTTTGGCCATCGTGATGATATCCGGCTCGATGCCGTAATGCTGATGAGCAAACCATTTGCCCGTACGGCCGATTCCCGTTTGCACTTCATCTACGATGAGAAGCAGGTCATGCTCTTTGCAAAGCTGGGTGACTGCCTCAACCAATGCCGGATCCGCCGGGTGAACGCCGCCCTCGCCTTGGATCATCTCCATCATGATGGCGCAGGTGTTAGGGCCGATCGCTGCTTTAAGCACCTCGATATCGTTGTAAGGAACCGTCTTAAAGCCTTCCGGAAGCGGATGGAACCCGGTCTTTACTTTTTCCTGGCCCGTAGCCGTTAGGGTCGCTAACGTTCGTCCATGGAACGAGTTCTCAAACGTAATGATTTCGTTCTTGCCTTTGGCGTTCCCGTATTTTCTAGCCAGCTTGATGGCCGCTTCATTTGCTTCCGCTCCGCTGTTGCAGAAAAACACGCGATCCGCACAGCTGATCGAAGTCAGCTTAGCCGCCAGCTCTTCTTGCTGCGGGATGTTAAAGAGGTTCGAACAGTGCCACAGGGTGTCCAGCTGCTCAGCGACTTTAGCTTTGACCTGAGGTGGAACGTTCCCCAAAGAGGTGACCGCAATCCCGGAAACCAAATCTAAATATTTTTTGCCTTCCGCATCGTAAAGGTAGTTCCCTTCCCCTTTCACGATTGTGATCGGCCATCTTCCGTAGTTATTAAATAAATGGCTCATCTTTGGCTACTCCACCTTCCCGGTAATTTTCGTTCCTACTGCCTCGCCTTGAACCGCCTTGCTTAAGTTGCATGGATCGATAATAATCACTTGGTCTGCCGCCTTTAAAGCATCCATAGCCGCCTTCACCTTAGGAATCATACCTCCCGTGATGACGCCTTTTTCGATTAACTGGTTCACGTCTTCTACCGTTAACTCGGGGAGGACTTGGCCGTTTTCCATCACACCCGGGACGTCTGTGACCACGATGAGCGAGGTGCCTAGAGCCGAAGCAATCGCTCCTGCCGCCGTGTCCGCGTTGATATTGTAAGACTGACCTTGCTGGTCCAATCCAAGTGGAGCAATAACCGGAATATATCCCATCTCACTCACTTGCTTGATCATGTCGGGCTTCACGTTTTCGATCTGACCGACGTAGCCGAGAGGGCCAGGCATTTGACTGGCTTCAATGAGTTGTCCGTCCATCCCGCTAAAGCCAAATCCCACGCCCTGCAGATTCTTCACGATTTGCTTGTTGGTCTGTCCGATCAAGACCATCTCCACCACTTGAAGCGTAGCTTCATCCGTGACACGCAAGCCGTCAATGAAATGGGGTTCAATATTGAACGTTTTTAATGTATTCGAAATCGCCGGACCGCCTCCGTGGACGATCACCGGATCAAAGCCATTCTGTTTCAGTTGAATCAGCTCTTGATAAAAAGCGGCTGGCAAATTATCGAGCGTGCTCCCTCCACATTTTAAAACAAACATGTTTCTCTCCCTTTCCTATAAGAGGCTCTTTATTTATGGATACACTGGGCTAAATGTTAACCCCGTGGTTTCGTCTAAACCAGCCATGATGTTCATGTTTTGCACCGCTTGGCCTGCTGCTCCTTTGACCACATTGTCAATGACAGACAGGACGATCAGGCGCTTGGTGCGAGGATCCACATGAACGGCGATGTCGCAATAGTTCGATCCGTACACTTCTTTCGTCTTCGGATGGCTGCCCTGTGGGCGCACGCGAACGAAAGGCTTCGCTTCATAGGTGTTTTGATAAAGCTCTTGAAAGTTCACTTCTTCTGTTATCGTGGCATACATCGTGCACAGGATTCCGCGCGTCATTGGAACCAAGTGCGGGGTAAAGGAAATGAGAGCCTCTTGGTTTAGGATTCTTGTTAACGTTTGTTCGATCTCTGGCGTGTGCTGGTGCTTCGCTACCTTATAGGCAGCCAAGTTCTCGTTCACTTCTCCGTAGTGTGTAGCAAGTGACGCTGCTCTTCCGGCACCGGATACACCAGACTTGGCGTCGATGATGATGGACTTCGGATCGATGTATGGGAGCGCTGGGGCTAGACCTAACGCCGCCGCTGTTGGATAACACCCCGGGTTGGCGATCAACTGGGCTTTTTGAATGTCTTCTTTGAAATATTCTGGCAAACCGTAGACCGCTTGCTTCAAGTAGCTATCTTCTGCTGTCGTTTTTCCGTACCACTTTTCGTAAGTGGTGGCTGGCAAGCGGAAGTCTCCGGATAAGTCGATGACCTTGCGTCCCGCTTCGATCAAAGCCGGTACAAGCTTGCCGCTGATGCCGGATGGTGTGGCGATGAATACCCACTCTTCCGTTTTGTTGATCTCGATTTCTTCTAATGGATAGTGCGCAATATTTATAAGGTGTGGAAAGACGTCGGTCATTTCCTTCCCTGCTTGAGAGCTTGCAAAAAGGGATTTCACCTGTGCAATCGGGTGATTATGCAATAAACGAATCAGCTCAATGCCGCTGTAGCCAGTTGCGCCGATGATGGATATATTCATAATGGAATCTCTCTCCCTGTGACCGTTAATATTTATGAATCATTATACAAGGATAATCATTTTTATACAATAGGGTTTTTGTATAAAAATAGGCCGACAGAAGAATATAAATTTGGAAGAATGCTTGTCCCATAAGGTTTGGTTGATGATATTTATGTAAACGTTGTTATTTTTATTCACAGGAATGTCTCCTCCTTTCGCACATAAAATGAGGGTAAAGGAGGTGAATACAAATGAGTTCATGGTTTTTAAAACTGGCAGCTCTCTACTTCTTGGTTGGCAACCTGGTAGGAATGACCATGTCGATGACTCATAACTTTAGCTTGGTCGGCTTCCATGCTCACGTCAACTTGCTGGGCTGGGTTTCGATGGCTGTATTTGCTCTTATTTATAGAACATTCCCAGACCTCGAGGCATCGACCTTATTCAGATGGCATTTCTGGCTTTATAACGTGGGCTTCCTCGTGATGATGCCGGCCTTGTTAGCTTTGCTCCTCGGCGTAGGCTGGGTGGAACCGTTCATTGGGGTGGGTGCAACCACTTTGATCATTGGGGTTCTGTTGTTTGTGATTAATGTTTGGAAAACGGTGGATTAATGATGGGAGGCCGGCCGGTGGGCTGGCTTTTTTCATTTTCATTTAAAGATGTCGAGGTCGGTGGGGCGGTGGTAGGTGCGGTTAGAGGTGGCCCCTTTATAGGGGAGGTTCATTTGGGTCAGGAGGCGTTTTGCAGTGTTTTCGGAGACCAATTGGAGAAAATCCCTGCATTGTCTGTTGGTAATTGTGTGATAGAGGAGTAGATATTCATAGATGGCTTGAGCATGGGCCTTCTTATCCTCTGCAATGCATTTTGGACAGGCCCAGGTTCCATGCTTTCGAATCATAGAATACTCGCCACACTGGGGACACTTAACTCCTATTAGTATTTCAGAAGGGTTAATACCATAGGTTTGGAGGATGTTGGTGTCGCTGTCGGTTGGAACGTGTGCTTCAATAAGCAAGTGACTGAGGCGATTAAGTAAGTAGGAAGAGAGGACTTTTTGTGGATACTTGGCTTCTATCTCTTTAATTTTATCCGGAACACGCTCGGCGTGAACGACGATATCGTACATCTTAGAACTGTCTGGTTCCGTCTTGATAATCGTAGTTGGTTTACTAATCGACACCAAGTATCTAATAGGAAAAGACTTGACGTTTTGTTCGAGTAGCCATTTTTCAAGCAAATATTTATGTCGTTTCGCCTGCTGGATAGGGTTACTGTATCCTTCCTTTTGTTGCTGATCGTTCTCCCGAAGAAACTGCCCGGAACGTTCATCAAAAATTAAAGTCCCGTGAAAATTTTTCGATTCGATAATTATGGCCAAGGAGGGAGTCAAGAGAAGAGAATCAAGTTGAAAGGACGTATCTTGGTAGGGGATTGCGAGGTCTTGAAAGTGAAGGTAATCCCTTTCAGGAAGGAACTTAAGATAATAGTCTAAACTTTGCTCGCCTCGGTAACCCTTCCAGTTTCTCTCAAGGCTCTTCAGGATATCTGGACGCTTGGGGTGGTTATTGGGGAGTCGCCGGAGTAAAGTCTCCTCCATTTGGATGATCAGACGAGTATGACGAGCTTTTTTAATCAAAATGCTACCTCCTTTTAATGAAGTCTACTAGTTAATTTCGATGTTGAGTGCGGTGATTCCTGTTTGACGGAGGGATAATCATCAGCAGCAGAAGCAGATGGTACCCTTAAATTGCACTCCCCACTGGTCCGGCGATTTCCACCCCGGGTCCGGTATATCGCCTACCAGCGGGCTACCCCAACCATGGCCCCCCTCACCGTCCGGCGGAAAAACCTAGGGGTCCGGCGATTTCCACGACCTGTCCGGCGAAATCCGACCCGAGTCCGGCATATCGCCTACCATGCATCCCCCTCACCCACGGCCCCCCTCACCGTCCGGCGGAAAAACCTAGGGGTCCGGCGAGTTCCCAGGCCTGTCCGGCGAAATCCGACCCGAGTCCGGCATATCGCC
>NZ_SDLR01000011.1 GCF_004522215.1 Ammoniphilus sp. YIM 78166
AAACCCAGCCGAAGCCCGTATCGGGGCACCAAAGCACCTGTTTGATGCCCTCCACCCCCGCCGAAGCCCGGATCAGGGCACCAAAGTCGCAGTTTGATGCCCTCAAATCCCGCCAAAGCCCGGATTCGGGCACCACCCCCCTGTTTGATGCCCTCCACCCCCGCCGAAGCCCGAATCCGGGCACCACCCTAATCTAATCCCTTCGAATAAAAGAACAAGTCTTAGCATGTCCTACCAAGGTAAAGTTGTTTAATAAGATATTTCGGATAACTTTTTTAGACACTAATTCGCTACACCAGGTATGTATTTTGGTTGGTGGTTAGTTTAAGGTGAGGAAACAGCATTCTATATTCCTCTACATTTCGAAGGATGGCATGATGGTAGGGTTCTAAAGTATTGCATGAATGGCAAACTAAAGCGTTCTTAATAATGCTTGAATACATTCTTTTACAATGGGGGCAGGGTATACCTTTCTTCAGTTGATCGAAATGATATTTAGGTAAACGACTGTATGGGGAATCTGTTAAATGGGTAGATAATAACTTTGCGGCTAAGTTGGAGTGGGTATCTTTTAGGATCGAGGGTGACTTTGCTAATCTTCCAATAAATCGTTGGAGCTGGGTGGGGAAAATAATGGAGAGATTTGGGGGACAGTTGTAGAGGTGAAATTCGGGGTTAATAAAGATTACGTAAGACATGATGGGAAAAGGAAATCCCAAATCTTGAAGTAACCGCCTCATTAAACTTTCATTGCGCTGCAATTGGAGGAGGGGATTTTTTATTTCGTTTTTGGAAAGGGAGTGCCAACGATCTTCTTCTATATAGTAGTCACCTTCAAAATTTTTTACTTCAAAAAGATAAACTTTATCCATGTCAATTACGAACGAATCAACTTGTAATAAGGTATGATTGTACTCTAGTAATAAGTCGTGAAGGATCAGTCTACTGTTGGCTAATGACTCTATCCATTTATCAAATTCTTGTTCCCCTCTAAAGCCTTTTTCAAGATTTGAAAAATAAGTTTGGTCATTCGGTGTTAGTTCCATTCGGGCGTTTAATGATCTCAGGATTCTTAGTTCCAACGATTCACTTCGTGGTTTCATGATCAATGGCTCTCTCTCCCATCTATTCTAATATTTTTATCATATTTCGGACGTGAAAAATTAGCAAGTGGAAAGGCCTGACCTCATCCACTCTGGAAAAATGTCAGGCCATCCTTCTATCGATACAGCTCGGGTCTGCGTTCCTTTAAGTAATGGTAATTGTGACTAGCATGGGGGGCCAAATCGAGCTTGGCCATCCCAATCGTTTCTTCATCCCTTTGCAGATCCAATACGATTGTCCCGTTAGGATGAACCACGAGGCTTTCCCCGTGATATTCGTAGTGATCATTGGTTCCTATGCGGTTGCAATATACGACATGGCATTGGTTCTCCATGGCGCGGGCCTGACTGAAGATGCGGTGCTGATTCTCGTAAGGGGTCATATTAGCCGAATTGACGAGCAGCACTTGCGCTCCCTGCATGGATAAAGTTCTAGCTGGCTCGGGAAACTCAATATCGTAGCAGGTTAGCATGCCGAACGTAACGCCTTCGAGCTCAAAGGTATCCAAGTGGTCTCCTTTTGAAAACAGTTGGTTTTCATCGGTAAAAAGGTGGGCTTTGCGATAATAGTGCTGGGGTTCACCTTCCTTATCCACCAGACACGAGGTAATGTATACGTTGTTACCCTCAGATTCCATAAACGAGTAGACCACATGGATGGGGTACTTGTGGATAATACGTTGGATCGTCTTTAGTGTGTGCCCGTTTCTTGCTTCCGCAAGTTGGAAAAGCTGCTCTCTTTCCACGAGACCGGTGACGATCAGCTCGGGCAAAAGGAGTAGATCAGCGGATAGCTGATGGGCTTCTTGGATGACTTGTTCGATTTTTTTTAAGTTAGCTTCCTTATCGCCGTCTTGTATAGGAATTTGGGCAAGCGCGATGTTCCATTCTTTTTTCATTTATACGACCTCGTCCATTTTTAAGTCTGCTGGCTGCTGTTTAAATCCTTTTGTCAAATAGACTAAATACATGAGTCCTAAAGCTGCCCATATCATGCCGTATTGTTTGGCCATGGGGTCTAAGCTCCACAGTAAAAGAACGTTAAGTACTGCTCCGATTAATGGGATGATGAGATTGAAAATCAAACCGCTTCCAGAACGTTCATTGTTTTTCCCGTAGTAATGGACAATCACGGATAGGTTGACCATGGTAAAGGCGGCAAAAGCGCCAAAGTTGATGCAGGATGCTGCACTTAAGACATCAAACCGGATCGCGAAGAGTCCGATGAGTCCGATCAGGATAAGTGTGATGACAGGCGTTTGATACTTGGGACTGATATAGCCAAAGATTGCTTTTGGCAATACGGAGTCACGGCCCATGGCGTAAAGAAGGCGGGAGGCAGAAGCTTGCGCCGATAAACCTGAGGTAAATTGGGCGATGATCAGCCCGGCCAAAAAGATCGCGCTGAATAAATTTCCGCCTACCATATACGCCAGCTCATCCCCTGCGGTAGCCATATCTTTAAACTGAGTGTAATCAGGAAAGACCAGATGGGCTAGGTAGGATACGCCAATGAACGTGATTCCTCCGATGAAGGCGGTCAGCATGATCGCTCGCGGCATCGTTTTGACTGGATCTTTGGTTTCTTCTGTAAAGGTCGTAATCGCATCAAAGCCTAAAAAGGAATAGCAGGCAATGGCCGCACCGGCTAAAACGAAATGGAATGAAGTGCCTTCATTGAAAAACGGCTGGATCGAAAATAGGGTGGCTGCCCCGGTTCCGGTCAACAGGCTTCGGATGCTTAACAGAATGAAAATGCCAATGACTAAAAACTGAAAGATCATAAGCAAAAAGTTCACTTTATTACTCACGCGGACCCCTAGAATGTTGACTGCCGTGGTTAGAAGAATAAAGGCGACAATCCAGACCCACATCGGTACGCTAGGGAAAAGGGTGCCAAAATACAGGGCTCCTATCAGCCAGATGACCATCGGAATGAAAACGTAATCAAGGAGAATCGCCCAACCTACCATGAAGCCAACATGGGCATTGAAGGTTTTTCTGGTAAACGTATAGGCAGATCCGGCGATAGGGTAAGCCTTTACCATTTTTCCGTAGCTGTAAGCCGTAAAGAGCATGGCGACGAGGGCGAGAACAAAGGTTGGGACCACGGCACCATGGCTGGCCTCGGCGAGCGTGCCGTACATCCCAAACACGATCATGGGAGTTAAGTAAGCAAGTCCAAATAAGACTACTTGATACAAGCTGAGCTCTCGTTTTAAGGCTGTTTCTTCCGTCATAAAATTCCTCCTCTAAGTTGATTGACTAATTTATACGCAAGAACGGTGCCAATTCGCTCAACTTATTAAATTCAGTTGATTTAGAAAGCTAGAGAACCTATAATGGGCATAAAGATGATTTTTTTCATCAAAACCAACGGTATCGTTCATGAATTTTTTCATCATCATGATTTTTTTCATCACCCTTCCCTCGTGGAAGAAAGAAACGGGAGGAGAGACCATGCCTCAACATGTAGCCGGAATACAAGGGGGCTTATCCTTACTATTGGATGGGCATCTTTACATTCGTTCGATTGCTGCGGATGGACAGGCGAACGACCCAGGCGAGATTTTTCAGATAGGATCATCCCTCCATGATGTAGATTGGGGTGCTTACTTCGTGACCCCACCAGAAATCGGTAAGCCTATCCAGTCGCTGATGTCCCACCAGGGAGAAATGGTGGCTTATAGTTGGAAAGAAATAAGAAATCCAGCGGCCGACGGGATTGAATTCGTCCTCACCCTGCTTAATTTATCTACTATACCATCAACGGCCCTTGCGATCGAGGAAAGTTTGGACACCGGGGAAAATCGTCTGATCATGAAGTCAGAAACGATGCAGCGAGTCATGAAAATTATTCATGCCGTAGCGCAGGTCGATTCCACCGTTCTTCTGCTTGGGGAATCAGGGGTGGGGAAAAGTGCCATTGCCCATCTGATCCATCGTACCAGTAGTCGGGCGAATAAACCGTTTATCTCCGTCAATTGCGGAGCCTTTCCTGAGCATCTTATCGAAGCAGAGTTGTTTGGCTATGAGCATGGGTCCTTTACAGGCGGGAAAAAGGGCGGGGCCATGGGCCTGTTTGAGGTTGCCCACGAGGGAACCATTTTTCTCGATGAAATTGCGGAGCTTCCTTATAGTCTGCAGGCAAAGCTGCTCAATGTACTGCAGGAAAATACGATCCGCAAAGTAGGCAGCACAGTAAACAAGAAAATCAATGTGCGAATCCTTGCCGCTACTAATAAAGATCTAGCCCAGATGGTAAAAGAAAAGTCTTTTCGGGAGGATTTGTTTTATCGTTTGAATGTGGTACCTTTGACCATTCCCTCACTCCGCGAGAGAAAAGAGGACATTCCTGACCTAATTGATTATTTCCTATCTAAATACAATAAAAAATACGGATTGTTCATGCAGCTTCGTCCTCAAGTGAAGGATGAATTGCTTCATTACAACTGGCCTGGAAATATCAGAGAGTTAGAAAATAGAATTGAGAGAATGGTTGTAACAAATAGCCAAGAGGGCTTAGATCAACGCGAACCGTCTAAATCAGATGAGGAGGCCGTGTTTCCTCCGTTAAAGCAAGCGAAGAAGCAGCTGGAAAAAGAGTTGATTCTAAAAGCGTATCAATTGTACGCTAACACGTACAAAGTGGCAGAAGTCTTGGAAGTTGATCAGTCCACTATCGTAAAAAAATTAAAGGAATACAGAAAGGGATAGCCTATGTCGACCTGGAATTTGGGTTTAGCACAATTAAGGAGCAGTTTGTTTGAAAAGGAAACCAATCTTCGCCGTGTGCTCGAAGCCATGTCCATGGCCAGCAGCAAGCAGGCAAGTTATGTCTTGTTTCCTGAACTATATATGACCGGCTATTTTTTAGGGGAGCGGGTATTCGATTTGGCTGAACCCTTGGAGGGAGAGACCATTACGAGAATACGAGAACAAGCCAAACGGCTCAATACCGGGGCCATCATCGGATTTCCGGAGCGAGAAGGGGATAACATCTATAATTCTGCGGCTTTCATCAGCCGCCAAGGCGAGATTCTCGGTACCTATAGAAAATGTCATCTTTTTGACCAGGAGAAGCTCTATTTCTCCCCAGGTGAACAAGCTCCGGTGTTTGAAGCTCCAGAAGGCAAATTTGGGATCATGATTACGTATGATATGGAGTTTCCGGAGCTGGCCCGGGTCCTTGCAATCAAAGGAGCCCAAGTGATCCTGATCCTCAGCTCAAATATGATCCCTTATCAGCCCTATCAGCATATTTACCTGCGCGCAAGAGCGATTGAAAATCACGTGTTTGTGGCCACGGCGAATAAGGTAGGACTAGAGAACGACACCTTGTTTTTTGGCGAAAGCGAAATTATCCACCCGACAGGAACCTCGTTATACAAGTCCTTGAACAACGAGGATCTTGCGGTGGTTCCAATCACGCTTACCGAAACCTCCTCTTCCAAAGGGGTCCTCAATTATATGGAAAATCGGCGGGGGGACCTGTACCGCCGGGAGGGGTTATAAAAATAACATAGCCTGAATCTAGCTTGCTCACAACCCAGCCCAATTTGGCTGGGTTTTAATATTTTTTTAAAAGTATCTTGACAAAAATAAGTACAAAACAGTATGATACTTACATAAAGTTAGTTATAACAAAAAGTAAGTAAATAATAAAAGGTAAAAGGAGAGGGTAGATATGATGGATCTAGGTCTTTTAATCATTCGATTAGTTATAGGTCTAACTTTTATGGGACATGGCGCGCAGAAGTTATTTGGTTGGTTCGGAGGGTATGGACCGAAAGGAACCGGTGGTTGGATGGAATCAATCGGAATGAAGCCCGGTGTCCTGCTAGCCATTCTTGCAGGATTAAGTGAATTCGTAGGTGGCTTGCTTTTTGCTGCGGGATTATTAACGCCAGTGGGAGCTCTACTTATCGCGGCAACCATGGTGGTGGCGATTTTGAAAGTACATGGACCAAACGGTTTTTGGGGTGATAAGGGAGGATTTGAGTATCAATTGGTGTTGATTGCGGTGGTGATCGGTGTGGCTCTTATCGGTGCCGGTTCTTATTCCTTTGATGCAGGGCTATAAGGTTACTCGTGTGTTACGATGAAGTATATGGGGAAAATAAAATTAAAATAGGAGGTTATTATGATTAAGGTATATCCAGCAGAATCACGTTTTACAGCCAATCACGGGTGGTTAAAGAGTTCTCATAGTTTTTCGTTTGCTGATTACTATGACCCGAATAATATGAATTTTGGTCCTCTACGTGTATTAAATGATGATTTCGTTGCCCCAGGCAATGGATTCGGAGCGCATCCTCACCGGGATATGGAGATTGTCTCCATCGTTCTTAAAGGGGAATTGAAACATCAAGATAATACAGGGAGCTCGGAGGTTGTTCGTCCGGGAGAAATCCAAAGGATGACGGCAGGAACCGGTGTGGTTCATTCTGAATTTAATCCCTCTGACACGGAAGAGGTGAACTTCCTTCAACTTTGGTTTATGCCCGAGAGAACTGGACTGTCGCCGTCTTATGAGCAAAAAGCATATGACCAGAATGCCATGAAAAATCAGTTTCTCCCTATCGTTTCGAACCGTGTTCAATCTGAACAGGTGGCGTTCATCCATCAAGATTTAACCTTGTATCTGTCCGAGTTAGAGGCAGGAAAAGCACTGACCTATACTCAAGAGGCCAATCGTAAAATTTTTCTGTTTGTAATTGAAGGCGATCTGACTTTAAACGGAGAGACGAAGTTAAAAACACGCGATTCCGCAAGAATCACGGACGTTACGGAATTGAACTTTGAGGCGAATTCAAACGCGAAAGTTATGTTGATTGATTTACCTTAAATGGGAAGTTTTTGCTGACTCTACGAAGAAAAGCAAACCGATTTGAAACGGTTTGCTTTTTTCTTTTTGAGAATTACTGCGAAAATGATGGCTGAACTCATGCATGAGCAATTGCAGAATAAGGAGGTATGAGAATGAATTAGGCCTCTCGCTGTCGAGTCGGCCCATGATTTTTACTTGTTTTTTGAGGGGCAGCCCATGGACGGAAGATGGTCGCTGTGTCCTCATCTGTAACGGCTTTCTTCGGTGCGATAGCAAACAACTTCACCTCTTCATAGGATAATTCTGACTTGACAGGTAGGTTTTATTGGATTAATATTAGTCTATAAAATTTTAAGAACGGGCCAACCGACTCATCGGAGGTTCAAGGGATTAGATTTTTGGGGAGGTGAATTCACCTACGGAACTACTAATGAATATACCTATGTTATAAATTATTTCTTAAAATCTCGACTGGTTTACTCAAGAATAGTGTTTTGAACACGAAGAAAAGGAGGAAGAAACTTGTCAAAGCGTCAGATTGATGAGTCTTTGGTGGAGAAAATCCTTCGATCCCTAGAAGGGCTCGAATACGGCTCGGTTCATATTACTATACATGATTCTAAAATCACCCAAATTGAAAGAGTGGAAAAACAGCGCTTCCCTTTAGAAAAGAATTCGTTGAAAAAGGGAGTGTAAGCCATCATTCTAATTTAATATCGTTTGGCCGATCGGACCACCGAAGGCTCCTTTAGTCTAGCAACGTTATTTTGGTTGCGGGATTAGTGGAGCTTTTTTTGTTGACCAAAAATTTAGGTACTAAAAAGGGGGAGATTTAAGATGTTGAAAAAATTAGCCTTTTCTTTACTCGCAAGCAGCTTACTGGTGGGGTTAGTCGGATGCGGCACCAGCCAAACCCAGCCGGCTTCTACTCCTGCGCCTGCTTCAGAAGTCAAGCAAGAACAGAAGCCGGTGGAATTGCTGAATGTATCGTACGATCCGACGAGAGAGCTGTACCAGGAGTTTAATGCTAGCTTCGCTTCCAAGTGGGAACAACAGACGGGACAAAAAGTAACGATCAATCAGTCACATGGGGGTTCTGGAAAGCAATCCCGCTCGGTGATCGATGGGCTAGAAGCCGACGTTGTTACTTTAGCCTTGGCCTATGATATTGACGCCATTGCGGAGCATGGTCTAATTCCAGCTGATTGGCAGCAGAAGCTGCCGGATAACAGTGCCCCTTACACCTCAACCATTGTGTTTCTTGTTCGTAAAGACAATCCAAAAGGCATCAAGGATTGGGATGATCTGGTGAAGCCGGGTGTATCCGTCATTACCCCGAACCCAAAAACCTCCGGGGGAGCACGCTGGAATTACCTTGCCGCGTGGGGGTACGCTCTGAAAAAGCATAATGGAGACGAAACGAAAGCGAAGGAATTCGTCACCCAGCTGTTTAAGAACGTTCCTGTTCTCGACTCTGGGGCAAGGGGCTCGACCACCACGTTTGTAGAGCGCGGCATTGGGGATGTGTTGCTCGCATGGGAGAACGAAGCGTTCCTGGCGGTCAATGAACTGGGCAAGGATAAATTTGAAATCATTGTGCCTTCTGTAAGTATTCTTGCGGAGCCCCCCATTGCGATTGTCGATAAAGTCGTCGATAAAAAAGGAACGCGTGAAATCGCTCAGGCGTATCTGGAACATCTCTATAGCGAAGAAGGCCAAGAGCTGGCAGCGAAACACTATTTCCGCCCGCGTTCTCAAGCCGTAGCAGCAAAATACGCCGATAAATACCCGCAAGTGGAGCTATTTACGATTGATCAGGTATTCGGTGGCTGGCAAAACGCCCAAAAGATCCACTTTGCCGATCAAGGCATTTTTGACGAGATCTACAAACCTTAGTCCCAAAGTAGAAAAAGGAGTGTCAACATGAGTAAAAGGTTAAAGCAAAGCAGCATCTTGCCCGGATTTGGACTTTCGATGGGCTATACCCTGGTTTACCTCAGTTTAATTGTACTGATCCCGCTTGCGGTTCTGTTTATGAAGACGACGACGTTAAGCTGGATGCAGTTTTGGGAGACCGTGACTGCGGATCGAGTGGTCGCCTCCTATAAGCTTACGTTTACCGCTTCCCTCGTCGCGGCTAGCCTGAATGCGGTATTTGGATTAATCATTGCTTGGGTATTAGTCCGTTATGAATTTCCTGGCAAGCGGATCGTAGACGGCATCGTCGATTTGCCGTTTGCGTTGCCGACAGCGGTAGCGGGGATTGCCCTGACCGCAATCTATGCCCCGAATGGATGGATTGGTCAATACTTGGACCCCTTAGGGATTAAAGTGGCGTTTACGCCGCTAGGGATCATGATTGCTTTAACCTTTATCGGACTTCCTTTTGTCGTTCGCACCGTCCAGCCGGTTCTCCAGGACTTGGATAAACAGGTTGAAGAAGCGGCTGCCACCTTGGGAGCCACACGATGGCAAACCTTTAGGCGGGTTATCTTCCCGCCTTTGCTCCCCGCTCTGTTTACGGGGTTTACGCTGGCCTTCGCCCGGGCCCTGGGGGAGTATGGATCCGTAGTTTTCATTTCCGGCAATATGCCGATGAAAACGGAGATTACCCCATTGCTGATCATCACGAAGTTAGAACAATTTGATTACGCGGGAGCAACGGCCATTGCGTCCGTCGTGCTGGTCGCATCCTTTCTTTTACTGCTGCTCATCAACTTCCTTCAGTGGAAGAGCAGCAAGAAACATCTAGTTGGGTAAGGGGGAAGCCGTGTATGGCTAAAAGTGCTGCAGTCCAATCACCGGGAATACCGTATCCTCAGACGAGTGAGGGAAAAGGGGTCAGATGGCTCCTCATCGGCATCGCCTTAGCTTTTCTCGGTTTGTTCCTTATTGTTCCGCTCATTGCGGTGTTTTTTGAAGCCTTTAAAAAAGGAGTAGAGGTGTATTTTAGCTCCCTCTGGCATCCAGAGGCCCTGTCTGCGATCCGCTTGACGCTTCTTACGGCGATCATCGTTGTTCCGCTCAATCTTGTATTTGGCGTAGCCGCAGCCTGGGCGATCGCGAAATTTGAGTTTAGAGGAAAGAACTTTTTGATTACCCTGATCGACTTGCCTTTTGCGGTTTCTCCCGTCATCTCCGGTCTGATCTTTGTTTTATTGTTTGGTGCGCAGGGGGTGCTCGGTCCTTGGCTACAGGCGAACGACATCAAAATCATTTTTGCCGTCCCTGGCATTGTGTTAGCTACGATTTTTGTTACGTTCCCTTTTATTGCCCGCGAATTGATTCCCATTATGCAAGCGCAAGGAAGCGAGGAAGAAGAAGCCGCCCTTTCTCTAGGTGCGAATGGCTGGCAGACCTTTTGGCGGATCACGATTCCTAATGTCAAGTGGGGGCTACTGTACGGTGTGATTTTGTGTAACGCGAGAGCGATGGGAGAATTCGGAGCTGTATCCGTAGTGTCCGGTCATATCCGAGGCCAGACCAACACGATTCCGCTGCACGTGGAAATCTTGTATAACGAATACCAGTTTGCAGCGGCGTTTGCCGTTGCCTCTTTACTAGCCATTTTAGCCATCGTGACCTTAGTGGCCAAAAGTATCGTGGAATGGAAAGCAGAACATGACAGGGGGAATATCGAATGAGTATAGAGGTGCGACAGGTAACGAAACAATTCGGTTCTTTTCAAGCTTTGAAAGAAGTGAGTCTTGATATTCCGACAGGAGAGCTCGTGGCCCTATTAGGTCCATCCGGATCTGGAAAAACCACCTTGCTGCGGCTGATTGCCGGACTAGAAGGAACCGACCAGGGCCAAATTTTATTTAAAGGTGACGATACCACAAGCAAGTCGGTACGAGAACGGAAGGTCGGATTCGTTTTCCAGCATTACGCGCTATTCCGTCATATGAATATTTTCGATAATATTGCCTTCGGTCTTCAAGTTCGCCCGCGAAAAGAAAGGCCATCAAAAAAAGAGATCCATAAGCGTGTCCATGATTTGCTGGGGCTCGTTCAGCTCGAAGGATATGCGGGTCGCTTTCCTTCGCAGCTGTCCGGGGGACAACGGCAACGCGTGGCGCTAGCTCGGGCGCTGGCGGTAGAGCCGGAAGTCTTATTGTTGGATGAACCGTTTGGCGCGCTTGATGCGAAGGTTCGTCAAGAGCTGCGGCGCTGGTTGCGGGAGCTTCACGAAAAGCTTCACATTACCACCGTGTTCGTTACGCATGACCAGGAAGAAGCCCTGGAAATGGCCGACCGAGTTGTCGTGATGAGCCAAGGGCAAATCGAGCAAATTGGGACGCCGGAAGAGGTTTATCATGCTCCCGCTAATCCTTTTGTGTACAGCTTTTTGGGCCGCGTCAATTTATTCCAGGGGAGACAGGAGCAAGGGGAGTGGAGAGTGGCGGCTACCAAAGTCGATCTTCCTGCGAGTCTACCCAAAGAACACGTGCAAGCGGTCGGCTACATTCGTCCGCACGATATCGAGGTAAGCCGATCCTATGGAGAAAAGACTACGGTCCCGGCGTTGATTCGGCATATCCATGCAGTGGGGCCTACCGTCCGATTGGATCTGCGAGCAGCAGAGACCGAGGAGTTATTTGAAGTCGAGCTGACCAAAGAGCAATTTAAAACTCTTGATCTAGCCGTTGGGGATGAAGTGTATACTGGCTTGAGTAATATTAAGATTTTTGTGGATCGACATCTGGTCGAAACCCATGTAGAGAAAAGGGCTATAGTTGAAGCGCAGTCGGTTCCGGTGTAAGACATGATGAGAGTCCCTGAGCATTAATGGCAGGGACTTTCGTGTTGTCCGAATGAGGCTAGTATTCGGACAGGCTTAAGCTTTTTTCTCGCCTCCTTGTCCGAATCGAGGAATAACCCCTGAAATCCCTCCCCTGAGTTCTCCATCCAACTCTTGTAAAATTCTGTTATAATAGGAGAGAATGATAGCGGTAACAGTTTTGAGCGCATCAGGGCAGTAGAAGAAGCTAGGAGGATGGAATATGAGAACGATTAGACTTGGAACTAGCACATTAGAAGTCCCGGTTATTGCGGTCGGCTGCATGCGAATGAAATCGTTGAGCAAGAGCGGGGCTGAGTATTTTGTTCAGACGGCGCTAGAAGAAGGGGCAAATTTCTTCGACCATGCGGATATTTATGGGGGTGGCACTTGCGAAGAAATATTCGCGGATGCCGTACCTAGGAACGATGACTTTCGGGAGAAGATCATCCTGCAATCCAAGTGCGGCATTCGCAAGGACTTGGGCATGTTTGACTTCTCGAAAGAGTATATCCTGGAATCGGTGGATGGCATCCTAAGAAGGCTGAAAACCGATTATCTGGATATTTTGCTTTTGCACCGCCCGGATGCTTTAGTAGAGCCGGAAGAAGTGGCGGACGCTTTCGATATTCTAGAAAGCTCGGGAAAAGTGCGACATTTCGGTGTTTGCAATCAGAATCCCATGCAGATTCAGTTGCTACAGAAGTCGGTCAAGCAGCCGATTGTTGCCAATCAATTGCAATTAAGTATAACGAACGCAAACATGATTTCTAATGGAATTAATGTCAATATGGAAAATGAGTCCGCTGTTAATAGAGACGGCAGCGTGCTGGATTTTTGCAGACTAAATGATATCACCATCCAACCTTGGTCGCCTTTTCAATATGGATTTTTCGAGGGCGTATTTCTAGGAAATGAGAAATTCCCGGAACTCAACCAGAAGATCGATGAAATTGCAGCAAAATATGAAGTAAGCACC
Organism: Ammoniphilus sp. YIM 78166; assembly: GCF_004522215.1. GTDB lineage: Bacteria > Bacillota > Bacilli > Aneurinibacillales > RAOX-1 > YIM-78166. Next base: position 12,693 of record NZ_SDLR01000011.1, read on the forward strand.
ACCACCATCGCGATCGCATGGCTTTTGCGCCATCCTGCTAAGATGCAGCCGATCACTGGGACAATGAATTTAGACCGGCTAAAGGATTGTTGTAAAGCAGCTAATGTTTATTTGACGCGCCAAGAATGGTATGAAATTTATCGTGCCGCAGGGAATATACTTCCGTAATAACGTTTCGCATAAAGACCGTTTTGTTCGTTTCGGATATGAATGGTTTGAGCGTTTTTTACAGAATTGTGGAGTAGAAATTTTAATCGTGAATAACGAGAGTCTTAGTTTATCGGAACGAGTATTCCAGTGTGAAAACTGTCAGATGGAAATGGATCGTGACTTCAATGCAAGTCTCAACCTGAAATATGCAACAGAATATGCCATGATCACCACACGATAAGGTATATGTGTACGGTGGGCTATCATCGGAATTTACGCCTGTGGAGAGCCAAACTCACGATAGTAGCGAGCAAGTGGCGAGGTCGGGTTCGTAGAAGCAGGAAAAGTCTAGCATAAACAAATGAATATATTTGTTTTTGTTTTTAGTAGCAGCCTTACCGGATTGAGGGCAAGAAGACTATCGGTTTAGAAATCGCCGAACAGCTTCAATGGAAGGTTCACGATGTGATCTTGTATCCCACTGGAGGAGGAGTGGGGTTGATCGGCATATACAAAGCGCTAAAGGAGTTGCAGGAAATCGGTTGGATCGGAAGCAAAATGCCAAGATTCGTGGCTGTTCAAGCTTCCGGCTGTGCTCCCATTGTTAAGGCTTGGAAAGAAGGGAAAAGCGAGTCCGTGTTTTGGGAGAATGCGAGTACGGTGGCGTTCGGTATTACGGTTCCTAAAGCCCTAGGGGATTTCCTTGTCCTAGAAGCTATTTATGCAACCCATGGTTGTGCTATTGCGGTGAGTGATGTTGAAATTCTGGAAGAACAAAGAAGGTTGGCTGCCGCAGAAGGGGTGTTCGCTTGCCCAGAAGGAGCCGCGACTGTCCTAGCCGCTCGCCGTTTAGCCGAGCAAAAATGGATTCATGAAGATGAGGTTGTAGTCTCGATCAACACAGGGACGGGGATAAAATATCCGGAAACGGTTCAGGTTCAAGTGGCTTCCTTGGAGCCTGGAGACAGTATTTAACATCATCAAGCACAAACCAACTCTAAGGCGTTCCATTCTTCGTAGAGTCGATTTGTGCTTTTCGATTATTCTTGATAGACCGTTACATTTTGAAGAGGAGGAGAGTAGACGTGTAGGGATATCATGCGTTCGGTGTGGGGATTTGTCATTTTGTGGATGAGGCCTTTAGTAGAGGAGAATGATTGCCTTTTTCGGATCAAATGGGAAGAAACTTGTTTAATTACACCCTGGTTAGAGCGGTAGACCGAATTGATTAATTTTCCTTCTATTACTCTTGCAAAACCGATTGAATCGCCGTGATCGTGGATTGCCGTCTCCTTATTAGCCGGAAGATGGATGATAATGACTTCCAGCCAATCATTTCGGTAGATGACATTTCGTCCATAGGCATAATCATCTGGCTCCTTAACATAAGGAGCAACGGAAGAAGATAAGGTTGTCAATTTACCTAAAGCTTCCTCTAACTCTTCCAGTGTAGGATTGGTAAGTCTCCCAAAATGTTGATGGATACACTCAGGCAGTTCCATGATTGCTTTTCCTCCTCTGTCCCCATACCAAAGTTGAGTGAAACAGTCGGGAATTCTAGACTGTTGCATAGTACATATCTATCAATGAACAGATCATGGCGTACGCCCAATTGGGATGCTACCTATATGCAACTGGAGTTTTGGTGGGTTCTGGAGAGATGGCTTATAGAACATAAGTGGAGAATAGTCACTTAATTTATGTTTAATCCCCTTACTATCGTCGGTTCATTTCGTTTAGTTGATGATTATCCACCTAAACCCAAAAAGCCGATACCACCAATAAGGTGATATCGACCTATCTTTAATCTTTCACTCTCAGCAGTCTCAAACTGTTCAAGGTGACGAGTAAGGTAGCTCCCATATCTGCGAATATGGCCATCCATAGGGTCAGCCATCCAGGGACGATGAGCAGAAGGGCTACGGCCTTGATAGCCAACGAGAACGTAATATTTTGCTTAATGATGCGCAACGTTTGCCGACTCAGCCGAATAGTAAACGGTAATTTACTCAAATCGTCTGCCATTAAGGCGATATCAGCCGTTTCTAAAGCGGTGTCTGTTCCAGCCCCACCCATCGCGACACCTACCGTCGAAGCAGCCAATGCTGGGGCATCATTTACTCCATCGCCCACCATTGCCACTCTACTTCCATCACTTCTCAGTTTTTTGATAAAAGCTAACTTATCTTGCGGGAGAAGCTCTGCTTGCACTTCATCCACAGCTACCTGTTCACCAATCGCCAGTGCGGTTGCTCGATTATCCCCGGTGAGCATGATGGTTTTTTTCAAACCTAATTCGTGAAGTTTTTGAATCACTTGCTTGCTGTTCTCCCGAACCTGATCCGCTACGGCTAGAAGGGAGAGGATCAGGTGTTGAGTTCCTAAGATCATCACCGTTTTCCCTTGCTTTTGCAGCTGTTCAATTTGCTTCTTGGTTTCGTGGTCAATACGGCCTTCAAACAGCTCATCAAATAAGACAGGACTTCCTACGTAGTAAAGGCACTCGTTCACTTTCGCTTTAATTCCCTTTCCGGTGATTGAAGTAAAATCCTTGACAAGAATGCTGTTAAAATTAATCCCTTCCCGTTCAGCCTGGCGTATGATCGCGGAAGCTAAGGGATGTTGTGAGCCTTTTTCCAGTGCCGCTGCTATCCCTACTAATTGTTTTTTGTCCTCGTCAACAAGAACGACAATGTCGGTCACTTCAGGAACCCCTTGGGTGAGCGTACCGGTTTTATCAAAAGCAATAACGGATAAAGCCCCTGCTTCTTCAAGGTGTACACCACCTTTGATTAATACTCCATTCTTCGCGGCATTTCCTATCGCGGTCACAATGGAAACCGGTGTAGAAATTACTAAAGCACAAGGGCATCCCACCACGAGCACAGCCAATCCTCGATAGATCCATTCGCTCCAATCCCCGTTGATTACCATTGGAGGTATGACTGCAATGAAAAAAGCGACCAGCATAATAACCGGGGTGTAGTACTTCGCGAAACGGTCAACGAAAGCTTGAGAAGGAGCCCGTTCCGCTTGAGCCTCTTCGACTAAATGAATAATTTTAGCAATCGTGGTGTCTTCCACCCGTTTGGTGACCCGAACTTCTAGTAAACCTTCTTCGTTTAAGGTTCCAGCAAACACTTCATCGCCAACCGTTTTCGTAACCGGAACGGACTCTCCTGTGATCGATGCTTGGTTCACCGTTGAGGTTCCTTTGATAATTTCTCCATCCATCGCCAATTTTTGCCCCGGCTTCACGATCATGACATCGCCAACTTGGATCACATCTACCGGAATCATAATTTCTTGATTCCCTCGACGGATGAAGGCTTCTTTAGGGGAAATGTCCATCAAGGATCGAATCGACTGCCGTGCCTTATCCATCGAATAGGTTTCTAGGACCTCACTAATCGCGAAAAGGATGACGACAGTTGCCCCTTCCCCCCATTCGCCAATGGCGGCGGCTCCTAAGATCGCGACCGTCATCAGGGTTTTCATATCAAATTGCAAACGAATGAGATTGATTAACCCTGTTTTGAACAGACGCAAGCCTCCAATAATCATGGAAGTGGCATAAAGTAAGACAGAGGATAGACTATTTTCTCCGTCATACTCCGCAGCAAGCCATCCGCCGAGCAAAAATAGCACAGAAATCAACACGTTGATATTCTCTTTTTTGCGCCAGAACGGGACTTGAACTTCTTTTACGTGCTCAGGCGTAATTTTTAGATTCTCAAAGGCTCCGGCTTTTTCTAATTCTGCTATGGTAGTCTCACCATATACGGTCACTTTTGATGCACCGAAATTCACTTTCGCATCTTGGACACGGGGTAATTCCTTTACATTCTGTTCGAACCGAACAGCACAACCCGCTCAGGTGAATCCTTGAATTCGATAAGTGGTTTGATTAGGTGATTCTGGGTTCATGGGGGTCGGATACCTCCTTGCTATGAAGAAAGGCTAAAGTGATTAGCTGTTTCACATGATCATCATCAAGCGAATAGAATACTAACTTTCCTTCTTTTCGGTACTTCGCAAGGCCAAGATTTCTTAATAATCGTAAATGGTGGGATGCGGTTGCCATGGAACACCCCACGATATGGGCTACATCACAAACGCAAAGTTCCTCCTCTCGAGACAGGGCATAAGCCACTTTGACTCGTGTATCATCGGCAAGTGCTTTAAAAATCTTAGAAACGGATAGGGTATCCTGCTGACCAAGTTCGCCCTTCAGTCTGTTCACTTTCTCTTCGTCATAACAAAATACTTCACAATAATGATGGTGGTTCGCCATGTTTCACCTCATAATCAAATGGTCATTTGATTATTATATTACTCCTTAACGTTGGAATATTCAAATATGTATTTGAGTATTGTGTGGATATGAATTTTAAGTAATGGCTTACTAGATTCCTAATAGAATAGTTATAGCGGTATTCTCATTTGTACATAGAAAGGGGAAAAACATATGGACTTGAAAAAAAATCATGCTAACACCGGAGGGTGCCCGTTTCATCATGGAGCCGTTACGAGCAATAAATCGGGAAGTACGTCAAATCGAGACTGGTGGCCCAAGCAGTTGAACTTGAATATTCTCCACCAACATGACAGAAAAACGAACCCTATGGGTGAGGACTTCGATTATGCGGAGGAATTTAAGAAGTTAGACTATGAGGCTCTTAAGCAAGATCTTCACAATCTCATGACGGACAGTCAAGATTGGTGGCCTGCTGATTACGGACATTATGGTCCTTTCTTTATCCGGATGTCTTGGCACGCGGCAGGTACTTATCGTACAGGTGACGGCCGTGGTGGGGCAGGAACGGGTGCACAGCGTTTTGCTCCACTAAACAGCTGGCCTGACAATGGTAATCTGGATAAAGCTCGTCGACTGCTATGGCCAATTAAGCAAAAATATGGCAACAAGATTTCTTGGGCCGACTTGCTGGTTCTAGCGGGTAATGTTGCCATCGAATCCATGGGCGGCAAGACCTTTGGTTTTGGGGCAGGACGCCCAGATATTTGGCATCCGGAAGAAGATATCTACTGGGGGACTGAAACCGAATGGCTAGGGGATACTCGCTACACAGGTGATCGAGAGCTGGAGAATCCACTGGCTGCCGTGCAGATGGGGCTGATCTATGTGAACCCGGAAGGGCCTAACGGAAAGCCGGATCCGCTTGCGAGCGCTCGCGATATACGGGAAACCTTTGCGCGTATGGGAATGAACGATGAGGAAACCGTGGCCCTCATAGCCGGCGGGCATACTTTCGGTAAGGCACACGGGGCGGGAGATGCTGCTCTCGTGGGTCCAGAGCCAGAGGCTGCTCCGTTAGAAGCGCAAGGCTTAGGCTGGTTAAGCACACATGGCAGCGGCAAAGGTCGTGACACCATCACAAGTGGAATTGAAGGGGCTTGGACGGCTAATCCCACCCAGTGGGATAATGGTTACTTAGAACTCTTGTTTAAATACCAATGGTGGCTGACCAAGAGTCCTGCAGGTGCCTATCAGTGGCTTGCTGTCGACCCTGATGAGAAGGATCTTGCCCCCGATGCAGAAGATCCATCCGTTCGTGTTCCGACGATGATGACCACTGCGGATATGGCCTTGCGTTATGATCCAGCATACGAAAAGATCGCTCGTCGTTTTTATGAGAAACCCGATGAATTTGCCGATGTATTTGCTCGTGCCTGGTTCAAACTACTGCACCGTGACATGGGGCCTAAAGTACGTTATCTAGGCCCAGAAGTGCCGGAAGAAGAACTGATTTGGCAAGATCCTATACCTTCTGTTGATTATGAATTAACCGAGGCAGAAATAGAAGACCTCAAAGCCCAAATCTTAGATTCGGGACTTACGGTCAGTGAGCTCGTGACAACGGCTTGGGCGTCCGCTAGCACCTTCCGTGGTTCAGATATGCGGGGCGGTGCCAATGGGGCACGCATCCGTCTTGCTCCACAGAAGGATTGGGAAGTGAATCAGCCGGCCCAACTCGAAAAAGTGCTTCATGTCCTAGAAGGCATTCAAAAGGAACTAGAAAAGAAAGTCAGCCTGGCTGATCTCATAGTCCTTGGCGGTAGTGCAGCTGTAGAAAAAGCGGCACGAGATGCAGGCTTTAAGGTGACGGTTCCTTTTGCTCCCGGACGCGGAGATGCCACAGAAGAGCAAACGGATGCTGAAAGTTTTGAGGTATTAGAGCCTATCGCCGATGGTTTCCGAAACTACCAAAAGCAACAGTACAGTGTCAGTCCAGAGGAGCTCCTCGTAGATAAGGCACACCTATTAAACCTTACGGCACCAGAAATGACGGTGCTTGTTGGTGGAATGCGTGTTCTAGGGACCAACTATGCTGGCACACCGCACGGTGTATTCACGGATCGTGTAGGCACACTTACGAACGACTTCTTTGTTAACTTACTCGACATGGCAGTAGAGTGGAAGCCTGTAGAAGAAAACGTTTATGTTGGGCGTGATCGTAAAACAGGTGAGGTGGTACGTACAGCCACGAGAGTGGACCTGGTATTCGGTTCCAACTCCGTTCTACGAGCGATTGCAGAAGTGTATGCTCAAGACGATAACAAAGAAAAATTTGTGAACGACTTTATAGCGGCTTGGGTCAAGGTAATGAACGCTGATCGTTTCGACCTGAAGTTAAAGCCAGTAGAGTGACAAAGTACGAGACCACATATGCAAAAGGACTTCTCAGATTATTATGAGAGGTCCTTTTTTAACTATTTAGTGAACCATATTATCGTCTTGCTATTAATGTATAATGTCCCATCTTGTTGTAACTCAGCATAAAAAACTCGCGAAACCGTTTGTACACCAGCATTTTGTAATTGTTGATTCAACCATTTCTCAACTAGATTTAGCCTTGATAGATTATTCGAGTTAATGATTCCGTCCGAGATAATCTGTGGGTGTGGGATATAATCTGACTTTTTCAGGAATATTTAAATCGCCTTTGGTTACCGCTTGCTTATGTTCTTTTTTCATGACTGAAAGGGTACCACTTGTTTCAAAAATGGCATAATCCACATCTGTAATGGAAAATACACAGCTTTGTCGCAGTAGTGAATTTCTGGTCGCCTTTTTAGCGTAGCGTACAACTCCTGCCGAGAAGTGATTCTGTCTTAGTATTTCTTTGATGGTATAATCTTACACCTGAGCGAGGTTGTCCTCAGGCTGTCAAGGAGTCATCTAGTGACAAAAAGGTGAAGGAATGGTCGTCGAAGAAAATGGATGATTCTGATGGTGTGCTTCCCAATCAACTTTCTTGCAAGATAAGAAATGAAGTTTGTAGAGAGGAAATTTACCTAGTAGGGAATACTAAAATAAACTTTTGCAATCCAGGAGGGCAGAATGGAGACTGTTCATAACCCTAAATTAGCTTCAACAGAACTGGCAAATCTTTGGACACAGTACATGGGTGATAGTATGTCAGTTTGTGTATTAAACTATATGCTCCAAAAAGTTGAGGATAAAGATATTCGTTCGATTTTAGAGTTTTCTTTGTCTTTGTCCAAACAGCATCTTGTAACCATTAGAACCTTCTTCAACGAAGAAAAATATCCTATCCCCTATGGATTCACTAAGCAAGATGTAAACCTAGATGCACCTCGTTTATTTTCAGACAATCTTTTTTTGAGATACATACATATTATGGCCGCACATGGGCTAACAGGGTACGCTGTTGCGTTTACCACTTCTGTGCGTGCTGATGTTCGGAAATACTATTCCGATTGTAATGTAGAATCCATGGAATTGTTTAATCGATCTCTTGACTTACTCCTGTCCAAAGGCATCTATACAAGACCCCCGTATCTTCACCCGCCAGAAATGGCTCAGTATGTCAAAAAACAAGGCTTTTTAACCGGGTGGTTCGGCAATCGACGACCGTTAAATGGAATTGAGATCAGTAATATTATTTTTAATATGAATAAAATGATACTTGGAAAAGCGATGGTTCTTGGATTTAGCCAAGTGGCACAAACCCAAGATGTTCGAGAATATTTCATGAGAGGCACTCAGCTTTCCTCAAAACATCTTGAAATCTTTAGTTCCTTGCTTCAGGAGGATAATCTCCATTCTCCTCCATCATGGGATGACGAGGTTACGAATTCCACCGTGTCACCGTTTTCGGATAAATTAATGATGTTTCATACCGGATTTTATACACAAACCGCCGTTGCTTTTTACGGGGCAGCATTGGCAGTATGTATGAGAAGAGATTTAGCCGCGCAATATAGCCGTCTGACATCAGAAATGGAGCAATTTGGAGAAGATGGAGCCAATATATTGATTAATAATGGTTGGATGGAGCAGCCGCCAACGGCAGATGACCGTATTTCTTTGGCCAGCGGTAAGAAGTGATGGTATGGGAGACCGGAGGAATCGAGAGAATGGTCTGGGGTATTGCTTTGTTTAGCTTTGGGAGCTGGTAGCGGAATAGGCTTGGGACATTTGATCCGAAGTTATACAAATACCTAGCGGATGCTTTTCCATCGTTGAAATGATCGTTCGAAATCCAGTAGTTAAGATTTTCCGTGCCGTTGAGTTCTGATGCAATTCTTCACATTTTAAGCAAAAGTACATTTTTTATCGCTCCTTTTTTAAACACTTATATTAAGAATTCTATTAAAATACCTAATGTCCTTTATTTCACCCTAAAATGATTATTGAAACAAATGGATTTAAGCCATTGGGTTGAGCCCCCCAACAAACTCCATATAGACTAATAAACCAAAAAGCAGGCTAACGGTGCCTGTTTTTTGGTTTGTATTTTTTCTGTACACGGTTCTAATGTAACCGCGTCTCCAGGCGATCGATAATGGAAAGGAATTTAGCCGCTTCCCTTGTTACATGAGAAGCAAGCTTAGGATCGATTACACTTCTTACTTGAGCGGTTTCGATCAGTTTCGTGGCTTGTTCTTTAAAGGAGCGAAGTTCCAAGGTGGCCCCTTTATATATGGTTAACTGATCCTGAAGCAAGTCATGGGTCGGTGAGCCAATGTCTAGATTCCTTGCCTGATAAACTAATAGATCAAAGGTCTTACCAAAATCCCTTGCCTGATTGATCAGCAGCTCCTCTGACGGATCAAGCAAATGGGCGATAAACTTGGAGTGCTCCGCCATAATCTTCAAAAAGAAGACATTTTCATCCACGATATCGTCGTTTACTGGGTGTTCTACCCGCAGGTGGATTTGTTTTAGGGTCTTGAGGAAATAAATGGCTTCTCTGCGAACATGTTCAATCAGCAGAGGAAAGTTAAACCCGCGTAGTTTACCCATCGTCTCTTCCAGGACGTTTTGTTTGAACAGGGCAATTTTGTGCGTCAAGATTAAAGTATCTTCATTTAACCTAGATACTTCAAAAGGATTCGCAGGCGTTTGATAGGCCCGCTCCAACTGACGGTCAAATATATCCTCAAATTGTTGGCTTGTTTAATCAGCTTCGTAGCATCTGGAGGAAAGCCAAGACGAAGAAAAAAGGCATGCTCCATCATAATTCGAAGCCAAAACTGGTTTTCCTCCAGTGATCTGGCTACAAATTCGGAGTCGCTTAACTGGGTTGCACCCTGTTCTTCTTCTCCAAAATTCTTTCCATGAATTGCATAGGTTTCCAACTCTTTTGTTGGATCGTGTTCCAATTCCATCTCCGGAAGAAACCGGGGGAGTATGTTTCATGCAGTGAACGGTTTAATTGACTTTCAAACGCGTTTTGGAAAGAATTCGCCTCATCAAGGAATTCATGTGCATCATCAGGTAAGGATATCTTCAGGAAAAAAGCGTGCTCCATCTTGATCCGCAAAAAGAAGCGGTTTTCTTCAAGTGAATCTCTGATAAACTCTTGATCACTAAGAATCCTACCTCCATGCATCCGCATGAACAGATCGTCTTGGGCAGGTTCTACCTGCCAATCTGGAAGAGCATCGATGGGTTCGTGGATAATATGAGGGGCTTGATTTGAATTAATATCCGTTTGTGTTTCGTTCGTTTCCAATGGATTACACCTCTTTACGTTTAAACTGGGCCGTCAATTTTTCCTTGACTACACTAAATTACCCTTTTTATCATTTGTATTCGAAATGGGGGTTGTTGCTCGAGCGAGGATCAAGAGGGTTTAACTTTTGAATAGTGAAAGAAAGTCCACTTATTCAAAGAAAATGGGGGAAAAAAGGAAAAATAAGTGGAAAAAGTTCAACTACACCTTAAATATAGCTTATAAAATATGACTTTTATAGCTAATAGTTGGCTTTTTTCCACCTATAAGATGAAATCTTATTCTGTTTTTAATGAATAGGTGGAGTATTCCCATCTATATCGTATGGGCGGTTATTTTCCTTTTATCTGTTTATCTTTTTTAATCTCCGATCTACCCTCCTTTTGCGTTTTTTGATTGGGAGCCTCCTTATTAGTTTGCTCCTGCACTACTTGACAACCAATAAGAATATTACAAGACACTAAAAATGTGAGAAGAAATAAACATGTCCGTTTCAAAAGGATACACCCCCTAGGAGCATTTATTCAGTGTTCGATACTAAACTTTTCCTCTAAAGAAAAGGAGAGGTCTGCCAATTAACAATTGTAAGATGCCCTAGGACGTGGAAAATCATTCATTTAATCTCTATAAAATGGTATCATCACGTGAGTGTTGACTAAGTAGAACAGAGGGTTTAATATATTAATTAATTTAATTAATTAATAGAGCCTGTCCATAGATGCTTATCAGTTTAAATTAATCTACCACCAATGAAAGGATGAGTCGGGTGACGGAGAGCATTTACACCCACGTACAACGTCTGCTTCAGTACGGGATCAAGAAGAAGCTCATAACCGAATGGGATCTGGATCTAACCAGGAATGCGATTTTGGATGTGTTAGGTTTGAGGGATTGGGACGTAATTGAAATGGGGGAAGAAGAAGAGCCCTCATTGTTTTCTATTTTGAACAGTATTTTGGACTGGGCGGAAGCACAAGGGAAACTTGAAGCTGATTCGATCACCTATCGCGATCTGTTGGATACGAAAATCATGGGGTGCTTGGTTCCGCGCGCATCCGAGGTGATTCGAACTTTTAACGATGCCTATGAACAGAGGGGACCGGAGGCGGCTACTCAGTATTTCTATGAATTCTCACAGGACGTCCATTATATCCGGACGGACCGAATTGCCAAAAACCAGCATTGGCTGGGACCTACGGAATACGGCGATATGGAGATCACTATTAATTTATCGAAGCCGGAGAAAGATCCGATTGCCATTGCGGCGGAAAGAAATATGATACAAAGAAGCACTTATCCTGAGTGCTTGCTTTGCAAGGAAAACGTCGGCTATGCAGGCAGGGTCAATCATCCGGCGAGACAGAACCATCGCATTATTCCAGTGGAACTAGCCGATGAGCTCTGGTACTTCCAATATTCTCCGTATGTCTACTACAACGAGCACTGCATCGTTTTTTCTGAAGAACATAAGCCTATGAAGATTTCTAAGAAGACATTTGAAAGATTGCTGGGATTCGTTGAGAAGTTTCCGCATTACTTTATAGGTTCGAATGCTGATTTACCGATCGTTGGCGGCTCCATTCTGAGCCACGATCATTTCCAGGGAGGAAACCATGAGTTTCCGATGGCCAAAGCCCCCGTGGAGAAGGAGTTCTCTTTCAGGGAGTACCCTGATGTCAAAGCTGGAATCGTCAGATGGCCGATGTCGGTCATCCGCTTAAGCGGCAACAACCCGAACGATTTAGTTGAGCTAGGAGCGTATATTCTCGCCTGCTGGACAACGTATAGCGATGAAAGTGTGGACATTTTGTCTCATACGGAGGGAATCCCCCATAACACGATTACCCCGATTGCTAGAAGAAGGGGAACGTCATTTGAGTTGGATCTCGTTCTACGCAATAACCGAACCAATGATGAGCATCCGTTAGGGATCTTTCATCCTCATCAAGAAGTTCATCATATTAAAAAGGAAAATATCGGCCTGATTGAAGTGATGGGGTTGGCTGTACTGCCGGGAAGGCTGAAAGAAGAGTTAAGGATTTTAGGGGAATGCTTAATTAGCGATGACCCGGTCCAGGAAATTGAAACCTATCCCGAGGTGATGAAGCACTTACATTGGGCGCTAGGTATTAAGCAGAGCCATCCACAATTAAACCCAGCGAATGTTCAACAGATTCTACAGCAGGAGGTAGGGAACATATTTTCCAAGGTTCTCGAACATGCCGGTGTATTTAAAAGAGATTTGGCTGGAAATCAAGCTTTTGTGAGATTTCTACATAGCATCGTTCAATAAAGGGGGATGGGTTAATGGATATTAACCAGTTAAAAACGAGATTTGCCGAGGAATTTGGCGGTCATCAAGACGTTCGCTTGTTTTTTGCCCCCGGTCGAGTGAACTTGATTGGGGAACATACGGATTATAATGGCGGCTATGTATTTCCGGCCGCTTTAACCTACGGGACATGGGCTTTGGTCACTCCAAGACAGGATGGAAAGCTTCGATTCGTATCTACTCATTTTAATGTCAAAGCGGAATGTTCGCTGGATCAACTCGTTTATGTTAAAGAAGAGGATTGGGCTAACTACCCCAAGGGGGTCATTTCGAAACTGTTAACTTATCCCTCGATCTCATCCTCTTTGAGAGGTGCGGATATTTTATATTATGGGAATATACCGAATGGAGCGGGACTTTCTTCTTCCGCCTCGATTGAATTAGTCACCGCTCTCGCCATATCCAGGTTGGTGAACAGCGATATTCCCATGATCGAATTGGTTCAGCTATCCCAACAGGCCGAGAATCAGTTTGTGGGGGTGAATTGTGGGATCATGGACCAATTTGCAGTCGGCATGGGCAAGAAGGATCATGCTATGCTGCTAAAGTGCGATACGCTGCAATATGACTATGTTCCTTTTCAGGCCAATGGCTACAAGTTGGTCATTACCAATACGAATAAAAGACGGGGATTGGCGGATTCCAAATATAACGAGCGTCGATCGGAATGTGAACAAGGGCTGTTGCAGATACAAAAGGTGCTTCCCTACATTTTAAGCTTGGGTGATCTCCGTTATGCCGAGTGGGAGCAGGTTCGCGGAGTCATTCAATCCGACGTCATCCGGAACCGGGTGGAGCATGTGGTCAGTGAAAATGAAAGAGTCTTGCTGGCGACCAGAAGCTTAAAGGAAAATGATCTCATCAGTTTCGGACAGTACATGTTGCAATCTCATGAATCCCTGAGGGACTTGTATGAAGTAACGGGTCTTGAACTGGATACTTTATTTGAAGAGGCTGCAAAAGTTCCGGGATGCGTCGGCACCCGGATGACTGGGGCAGGTTTCGGCGGATGCAATGTAAGTCTTGTTCGGGAAGAAGCGGTGGAAGAATTTAAGAAAAGGGTAGCAGAGAATTACACACTCAGGACAGGATTTATCCCGGATTTTTATGTATGTGAAGTAGGGGATGGAGCAAAAGAGATAACAGGGCTCTAAGGAGCAATAGTCTATAGAAAAGAGGAAGGCACTATGGCATCAGGAATGGTTGGCAGCTTTCAGTTGATGAAGTCCTTGAATAAATCGCTTATATTGAATGTCATTCGCCTAGATGGCCCCATTTCCCGTGCGGAAATCGCCAAAAAAACGAATTTGACTCCGCCAACAGTGACGAATCTGGTTGCTGAGCTGTTAGCGTCGAATCTAGTGATTGAAAGTGATTTGGGGACTTCATCGGTAGGCCGCAAGCCCATCATGCTGCGTATCCATGCTTCGGCTTTTCAAGTAATTGGTATCGATGTGGGGGCTAGTCATCTGAAGCTGGTGTCTACTAATCTAAACGCAGAAATCCAAGAAACTCTGCTTGTCAAAATGCCAAACCCAATCACAGCCCCATCTTTTCTGGAACTGTTGATTCACTCGGTCGATACCCTATTGGAAAAGTCCCAATTACAAAAAGATACAATCCTTGGAATCGGCATCGGCATGCATGGGCTGGTCAACCCGAAGCAAGGAGTCGCGGATTACGCCCCTAATCTCGCTCTGCGTCATATTCCCATACGGGAAAAGCTAGAGACAGCGTTTAACCTTCCTGTTGAAATTGAAAATGATGTCAGGGCCATGGCCTTAGGTGAAAGCTGGTTTGGGAATGGTCAAGGCATTGAAAATTTTATCTGTGTGAACGTAGGAATGGGAATTGGTGCGGGTATCATTTTAGATCATAAACTGTTTACGGGTGCAAGCTTTACGGCGGGAGAGATTGGCCATACCACCATTGAGATCGAAGGGCCGAAATGCAGCTGCGGAAATCATGGATGCCTGCAGGCTCTTGCTGCAGGTCCTGCGATTGCCTCAAGGGTACAGGAGGAGATTCGCCTTGGCAGGGAGAGCTTGATCGCCGAACTGGTTCATGGGGATGTAGAGGAAATTACCGGGGAAACGGTTCACCAGGCAGCCCTTCAAGGTGATCCTTTGGCCATTGAAGCTTTGAAAAATACGGGTCGGTATTTAGGCATCGGTGTGGCTAATCTGATCAATATTCTGAATCCATCACGGATCATTCTTGGTGGCGGGGTATCGAAAGCAGGAGAGTTTATCCTGGGTCCCATGAAGGAGACGGTGGAAAAAAGGGCATTAAATTCCGCTTCTATCTGTGAGGTGAAATTAGGTGATTTTGGCACGGCGATTGGGGCAGCTACCTTGGTTCTCCAAAAATTATTTATGCCGGAATATAGCAATGGGGACACGAGAGGAACCGAAAGAGTAGGTCTCCAGTAATATCCTCGCGGAAACGGACAGTACAAAGGAAAGAAGACATGGATTCAAGAATCCATGTCTTCTTTTGTTGTTAAAGCAGCTTGATCCAATATACGTTTGTAGCTGCGATTGAAGAAAGCAACGCAGTGTTTGCTACCTTATTACAGTTTTCCGCGCCAATTTTCGTGACCATCTATGTGTCGTTAAAAAATAAAGTGTTCCCTATGAGATATCAAATCATTCAAGTCATTTGCTCACAAAACCAAGGAACTTGCTCCCAAACCGGTAATGTTTCCAAGTAGGTGGAGCATATTGCTAAGTTTTTTTGCGATTTTATGTGATTTTAGTCTAGTTTTTGGAAGTGTAATCTAATTTTTGGTCTAGAGCCTTCCATTTTTAAGCTGATTTTTTAGGTAATTAGGCTTTTATTTTTGATCATGTCTCGGACCGGCACCGTATTACTACTGTCTGGCTCCGGATGCTCACAAAAATTTTGGATATGCTCACGGAAAGGAGTGGATGCTCACGAGGAGATGCCGTTTGCTCTTGTACCTGGCATGATTCCAAGTAATTCACGCCATTTGCTCACAAAACCAAGGAACCTGCTCCCAAACTGGTAATAATTCCAAGTAGGGTGGAGCATCTTGCTAAGCATAAATCAGTTTTTACATTAAATAATTGGCACGACTCTTGCTTGTGAAAATGTTATTAAGCACCCATGTGGTTGTTGAACAAGTTTCAATGGCGATGTGGGTGTTTAACCACACCTCATAAGTCCTTGACTGGACTCTATCCTCAGTTTGAAGGAGGGCTAGCCTCCTTCTTTTTTTACTTGTTATATCGATTAACTCTAATCATCAATGCTGCAACAGATCCAACAGGATCCTGCATTGATGTTATTTTATGCCTTGATCCGAAGTGAAAAAATTCAATAATAAATGAAGATATTCGTTATTGAATGATGATATCTTACTCATCCCCTTACTTGTATTTATGTGTTTCTTCCATAGTTATAAATCTAGGACCAGCGTACTGCACTTTGCCCTTGACACGCAGGTTAAGATGACATTTGCCTGTTTCTTTTCAACCTCGGACAGAAATAGATCTCGATGATCAACTTCTCCCTCTAGTACGTCTACTTGACAGCTCCCACATCCTCCAATCTTACAAGAATAAGGGGCTTGTATATTATGTTTTAATAATGTTTCAAGTAGACTTTCTCCTTCTGGTACTTGAATGAACTGATCACTTTTATTTAATTTCACCTTAAAAGCGTGCATGGGACCCAAATCAGGTGGACTAAATAATTCAAAGTGAATGCTTTTCTCTGGGTATCCATATCCTTTAGCTGCCTCTGCATACTCTTTCATCATCGCTTCAGACCCGCAAAAGTATACATGAGTTCCAATCGGTTTGTTGTCCATCAGTTGTGGCTTCATTCTGTGTTTTTCATCTGAAAAGTAGAATCGTGTTTCGTTTGGATAATGGGCAGTAAGATAGGTATAAAAGGTGCAAAATTCCTTTGAGGGTGCCGAATAGTGCAATTCAAAGGTTTGCCCTTTTGCTTTTAAATCCGCAGCCATAGCAAGAAAAGGGGTAATGCCTATACCAGCGGCAAAAAAAACATGATGCTTAGCTTGGAAGCTGAGCGGAAAGTGATTTTTCGGGTAACTGATCTTAAGCTTACCTCCTTCCTTTATTTTATGATGCCAATAGGCTGAACCGCCTTTTGACTGATCACTAAGACGAACGGCAATTTGATAAAAGTCCGTTTGATTCGGGGAAGTAGTTAAAGAATAATGGCGTTCTAATCCATTTTGATCTAAATAGGTAGTTATATGAGAACCTGCAGAAAAGCGAGGCAAGGGGGAACCGTCCGGCCTGACTAGTTTAAAGCTTTTGACCTTCGGTGATTCTTTCTTTATTTCTTTGACAACCACCTCAATGGTATTTGACATAAGATTCTTCCTTTCTATTAAAGTTAGCTTACATGAATATAACCAAGGTAGGCATCCAGTCTTCTAGAATAATGATTGGAGATTAGAAGAGAAGTCTGACAATTTCTGCAGGAAATTTTATCTTCTTGTTGCCTGGGATTATAGGAGTAACATTTTACGCAAAAAGCTTTTTCCTTCCGTGGACCCATTACTTCGTAATGAAGTTCATCTTCTGAAAAACCTGCCAGATATGCTTTTTCTTTTATTTCCTGTATAAATGGCCATGTTCCACAAATAAAAAGATGGGTACCTATAAGTTGTTGCTTGAGTATATTGGAGACATCGGACATAGAAATGGAACTCTTAATGAATATATGTGTTTCCATGGTTTTCATTGCTAGCTCATCAAGTGCCCTCGCTTGTTCAACCAACTGAATATCCTCTAAAAATACTAATATCTTCTTTGCATTTTCTGGAATCTTCATTTCTTCTTACTCTCCTTTTACTTGTTTTTTTTCAAAAACTCAACCATCTTATCCTTATAAGAAAGAAACCCCTTATATTCAGCAATATACTCAGGCAAATCAGTTAAGACATGATAAAGTCGCGTAGCCCATTCCTCATTTTGAATCAATTCATCTAAAGCCATTAAATGAGTATGAATACTAAATAAAATTCCATTACTCCCTGGAAGGCGAAATAACTTTTGATCTTCCACTCTTAGATAAACACATTGCCCTACATTTTCAGCCGTTACCTGATCCTTTATTGGCCCCCACATGTCAAAGCTTTCAGGGAAGGTGTCTAAAATCGGTTCAACGGTCATGGTCCAGTTTAAGCGGGTCCATGGCTTTCCAGGTTCCATTCTTAACAAGAAGTTTTTCACCTTTTCTGCTAATCCGCTAGATGAGAAATGGGGGACGGGACTATGAAACTCGGTATACGCCATTCCGAGATTAAAAGCAATAGACCAGTTTGCCGGGAAACATAGCTGACCGGCATCCATATAAAGATCACCGTCTCGCTGTGCCACATAAATTAAATCCTCTTGAATATGCCGACCAATATAATCTAAAGGTTCAAAAGGCAAACTGGAAGGATCACCGAAGATAAAAGTTTGCTGTTCGGATAACAAGTGATTGGTGAACGTCCAATGGTCACCGTTTTTCTCTAATTGAAAGTAAGTTGGATATAAAGAAGTCATTTCAGCCATAATCATTTCGAGTATTTCCCATTGGGCCTCTATGGAATGGGGTAACGCTTGAAAGGACCGTTCATGGGACGTATTTAAAATCGTCCTTTTTTTCTCAACTTCATCAAAGTATTCAGGTGTAATGTCTAGCAAAAACGGGGGATCCAATGCAACAGAGTTATTGGAATAACGATAGGAGTCTGCCTTAAAAGGGAATGGAAAAATTTTTTCTTGAGTCATTTGTAGTGTCATATATTCTCCTCCTTCAGATGAGTAACGAATAGAAAGGAATCTCCCTTTCTATTCGTTTAGAAATTTCAAGTTTTACTTACATAAAAGAACGCTCAGGCAGACGATGTGCCGCATAAACGGCCTCTCCGTCACTTTCTCCATCGAAGACAACGGTAGTGTCTGGTGTGAAAACTTCATGTTAACATTCATAACACTACATCAAAAAAATTCGTTCATGTAGTCCATTATCCCAATATTTGAGAAATTTTTAAAGGTTATGTAAAATAACCTTACGTAATTTTCGGTTTTTACAATAAATCAACTTCAAACCGCAGTATGTTTATGGAAGAAAACAATCTAGAAATAGGAGAAAGGAGGCAGGATAGGACTATAGAGTTTGTGGAAGGGGGGATGTATATTGAGCGAGACCATTCGGAAGTCAGTTAAAATTTGGACTTGCCTGATGACAAAGAAGGATAAGGTGGAGTGGAGTGCTACTGATATTAGTCGAGAACTTGATATCCCAGTTCAAACCGTCCACCGATTACTATCCTCTCTTGAGGAAAGTGGAATGGTCTTTAAAGACTGGGAAACAAAAAAATACCGTTTAGGCTTGAATTTAATAAGAATGGGGTTCTCATTAAGAAATGAGCTCTTAGCAAGAAATTCGGCAATCCCCATTATGGAAAGACTCGCTAACAAGACAAATGGGTGTGTATACTTAACCTTCCCTGAAGGGGATGAAGGGGTGCTTATTGAGTATATTCATGCCAAACAACGTGATTTGAAAATGGAAGAGTGTATTGGAATGAGGGCTCCACTTTGTATAGGAGCTTCACAAAAAGTAATCTTGGCTTTCATGAATCAAAGATCTCAGCATAAGATCACCAAAATTTTGAACGAAAAAGGAAAAATCCATGATTTGCAGCTATTAAAAAAAGAGTTGCAGACTATTAGAGGGGCTGGGTTAGCTTTATCATTCGGTGAAATGATGGAAGGATCTGCGAGGATTGCGTTTCCTGTTTTTTCTTGGCAAGATCAGGTGGTTGCTTCCATCACGGTTAAAGGATCAGAAGCGATATTCTCAGGGAGTCGGCTTGAAGAGATCGTCAATTCTGCACAAAAAGCAGCTGATGAGCTGTCAGGAGAATTAGGTTGGGTGAAAAAGGCTTCAGAATTTAGCAACTAAAAAGCTCAGGAGGGATAGTATGAAGAGTTTGCTTTTTACACTTTTACTTATGCTATTGCCATTACATGCTTTTGCAGCTACCCCGGGTGAAATTGACACTGGGGATACCACTTGGATCATAGTAGCGACCGGTCTTGTATTGTTTATGCATGTTCCTGGACTTGCCCTTTTTTATGGTGGTTTAGTAAATGAACGAAATGTAGTTTCAACGTTAATGCATAGCTTTGTTAGCCTGTTAATAGTAAGCGTGGTTTGGATTTTATTAGGTTATAGCCTGAGTTATGGAACAAGCATCGGTGGAATAATTGGTGGCTTAGATTATATTTTATTTAATGGTGTAGGACCTGAGGCGTATGGCTCTTTAACTATCCCCCATTATTTGTTTGCGGTATTACAAATTGTTTATGTAGCTATTACCGTAGCCATCATTTCAAGCGGTATCTCTGAAAGGATTTCTTTTAAAGCGTGGATTTTATTCACGATTATATGGCCCATTGCTGTTTACGCTCCCATGGCTCACATGGTGTGGGGGGGCGGATTGCTAGCCCAATTAGGCGAACTGGATTTCGCTGGTGGGACTGTGGTTCATATTACTTCGGGTGTTGCTTCTCTTGTTGCAGCTGTTATGATTGGGCGAAGAAAAGGGTATACACTAGAACAAAAGCCTCATAATGTTGTACTATTTCTGTTCGGTGCGGCCACTTTATGGTTTGGATGGTTTGGCTTTAATGGGGGAAGTGCCCTAGCTTCAGGAAGCCTCACCTCTTTAGTTGTCCTGAATACTCATGCTGCTGGGGCTGCGGCAGGGATTGGTTGGTTGGTAATTGAGTGGATGATGCGTAAACGTCCGACCCTTGTGGGGACAGCTACAGGAGCTATTGCTGGGTTGGTCGCCGTAACTCCTGCAGCAGGTTTTGTATCTGTTCCATCAGCCCTAATTATAGGTTTAATTGGCGCTCCCGTTTGTTATTTTAGCATTTACTATCTGAAAGCAAAATTAAAGTATGATGATACACTAGATGCATTTGGTGTCCATGGTATGGCGGGAATTTGGGGAGCCATTGCTACCGGTCTTTTTGCAAGTGAAGCCGTGAATTCTGCTGGTGCCAATGGGCTATTCTATGGAAATCCAGAACAAGTCGTTCATCAGTTAATAGGTGTGGGTGTTTCCATTGTATTAACCGTAATAGGGACATTTGTTATTTTAAAAGTGATTAGCGTATTTACCCCGCTACGAGTGAGCGAGAGAGAGGAATTGTTGGGCTTGGATGTAAGTTTTCACGAAGAACCTGCCTATAATCCTGAACCCAAACAGACTCTTGCCACCCATGTCAAATAAGAAAAAAATAATCCCTCCGTAAATGGAGGGATTATTTTTCATCCAATCAGAAACTTTTTATATTGTTTTGGTGTTAATTGGATTAGTTTTTTAAACCCTTTAATAAAGTGGGCTTGATCATAGTATCCATTTTCATAAATGATATCTAGCAGTTTGGATTCCTTATTATCCAAAAACATATCTAAGGTATTTTGAAATCGGACAATTTGACCAAATTCTTTCGGCGAAAATCCAATGTAGGTCTCAAATTTCCTTCGAATATGCTGCTCGGAAAATCCGATGGAGTCAGATAATTCTTGAACAGTGACCATGGCCCCAGAAGAATAGATATGATCGATGGCATAACGGATCATTTTTTGATCTTTTCCTAAATCCGTACGAAGCTTCTCCAAGTAGTTTACGAAACGCTCCGTTCGTTCCTGAAAAGAGTTTCCCAAAACAATCCATTCAATCAAGTATTCTATATTGTCCATAACCTCAATTAAAGGAATTTGTTGGGCAAGAAGCTCATTCATTGAGTTATTTAATTTAATAACACTTTGCTCTGGAAAAAAGCGTACACCAAAATATTCACACCCCCTACGAAATTCGGGTTGTCTTTTCCGATAGAAAGGGCTAGTCCATAGAAAGGCGGAAGGATGATTGGGATCACAGCAAAATAAAAAATCAAAACAACCATCAGGAATAAGGGATAGATAAGTCGTAGAATCATCCACTGTTTTAAATTGATAAAACAACGCTACATCTTTGCTGTACCATAATTTTACGGGCCTAAGCTCCTGATAAAAAAGAGTATTTTTCTGAATTTCCGGTTGAGAAGGAAAGTAGATATGACTCTTCATCCTGTTCTTCATAAGTTCGTCCTCCTAAACACGAATAGATATGACCTTGATTAAGAAAAGAATAATACTATTTGCATGTTGTTTATCGTTTCATGTCAAAGAATCTGCCACTGAAAATAAATCACGATTCGTTTTTTACAATAATTTCGACAGAAAAATAGATATTCTAGAAGTGTAGTAAGGATCACCTAAAAAAAGGCAACTAAATTTTATTAAATATTGGGAGGTAACCATTTATGCAAGCACCTGAAGTGAAAGTATCTCAAGCAACTCATCCATTAGAGCCACTAACACCGGAAGAAATTAAAAAAGCTGTAGCCATTCTCAAAAACGAAAAGTTTTTGACAGAAAAAGCTCGATTTGCCCAGGTCGTTTTACATGAGCCTGTTAAAGAATTGGTATTAAATTTTAAAGAGGGAGATTCGTTTGAAAGGGAAGTCTTTATCATTCTGATCGAGCCAGAAACCAATGATACTTTTGAAGCGATTGTATCTCTTACAACGGAAAAGGTAGTGTCCTATGAATTGATACCGGATGTTCGGCCAGGATTTATCCTTGATGAATTTGAAGCCGTCGAAGAATTGGTAAAAAATGACCCCAACTATCAGGCAGCTCTATTAAAACGTGGAATTACGGATCCAAGTTTAGTCATGGTTGACCCCTGGTCATCGGGTTACTTTAATATTCCTGAAGATGAAGGCAAGCGATTGGTTCGTGCCTTGGCTTGGGTAAGGCCGGCAGAAGGGGAAAATGGGTACGGGTACCCAATTACTGGACTTATCCCTGTTGTAGATGTGAATAAGATGGAAATTATTCGAATTGAAGATTATGGAGTGAAACCACTTCCTCCTACACATGCTGCTTATACACCAGAAGAAGCGAAAGATTATCCTATTGACATTCGCCAAGATGTAAAACCCTTGGATATCATTCAGCCTGAAGGCCCAAGCTTTGAGATCGAGGGACATGTGATCAAATGGCAAAAATGGAATATTCGCTTTGGTTTTACCCCGAGAGAGGGTCTCGTTATTCATACCGTAAGTTATGAAGATAAGGGAAAAGCTCGCCCCATTCTCTACCGTGCTGCCTTGTCAGAGATGGTTGTTCCATACAGTGACACAAGCCCAGCTCATAACTGGCAAAATGCGTTTGATGCTGGGGAATATGGAATCGGCCAATTAGCCAATTCATTAGAACTAGGTTGTGACTGCGTTGGGCATATCCAATACTTTGATGCGGTGATGTCAAACAGCAAGGGAGAACCCTTTGTCGTAAAAAATGCTGTCTGTCTGCATGAAGAAGATTACGGCATTGCATGGAAGCATACAGATTGGAGAACAAACCAAGTTGAAGTTCGACGCTCCCGCCGTCTAGTCATCTCTTTCTTCGCAACGGTTGCAAACTATGATTATGGCTTCTTCTGGTCCTTCTATCCAGATGGAACCATTGAATGTGAGGTTAAATTAACTGGTATTTTAAATGTGGGTGCACTGGATGAGGGAGAAGTGCCTAAATATGGTACAGAAGTTGCACCACAGGTTAATGCACCCTATCATCAACATTTCTTTAACTTCCGAATTGATCCCATGTTAGATGGTGTTCATAACTCTCTTGTGGAATCACACACCGTTGCAGAAAAGCCAGGTCCAGAAAATCCAAATTACAATGCTTTCTATACCGTATCCAAAACATTCAAAACCGAATCGGAATCGGTAAGTAATATTGATTTAGCTTCACAAAAGACATGGAAAATTGTCAATCCGAACTCCAAAAACTATCTGGGCCAACCGGTAGGTTATAAGCTTGTCACGGGTGAAAACTGTTTTCCATTTGCCACCGATGAGGCAACGGTCATTCAACGGGCAGGGTTTATTAAAAATCATCTTCACGTTACAAAATTTGATCAAAATCAAATGTATGCTTCCGGGAAATATCCGAATCAATCCAAAGGAGGAGATAGCTTAGAACATTATGTGAAGGCTGACCGTGAGATTGAAAATGAAGACATTGTTGTTTGGTATACAATGGGGCATCATCATATTACTAGACCAGAAGATTGGCCAGTCATGCCAACCGCCTATCAAAGCTTCCAATTGAAACCTGTAGGTTTTTTCGATCGCAACCCAGCCCTTGATTTACCGCGTCCAAAGGCAAAGAGCTCATCTTGCAGTATGACAAAAGTGGATTCATGCAACCATTAGGAAGGAGAGGGAGTTGGCGATAAAGGCCAACTCCTAAACTATAAATGTGGTGGTGAAAGCATGTTAATTTTAATAAGCTCTGCTCTTATTATTGGTTATACCATTTATGCTTGTGTCAACACGAATTCAAAAAGACAGTGGGTAAGTTGTTCGATGGGCAAGTGTATTTCGATGGCATTAGGAATGGTCAGCAGTACAATGATTGGGCTTCTTCTTGCCCTTTTATTGCCAGGTGAATTAGCTTACTCCACCGTATTGTCCATTCTTGTTAGTGGTATTTTCGCTTTTTTTATCGGTAAACCATTTGGTGTTTCAGGAGTGATTGAAGCTTTGTCCGCTAGTTTTATGGGGGCCATGATGGGAGCGATGCTTGGCGATATGACCCCTCAAAACCGGGAAGCTTTTATGATCATTGCGATGGATGTGATCTTTTTATTTTCTGTTCTAGCTTTGATGCTCATGGTAAATAAAGAGGCATTCAAACAAAAAGCAAGGAAGGGAATTCAGTTAACTCCCATTATCCTTTCCTTGGTTCTATCTTTTTCGGTGTTAGGTCTCGCTGCAACCCTAGACAAAAGTCCAGGTGATGCAAATAAAAGTACGGAAGTAAAGCATGAACATAACCATTAAAAAGGAGGTATATCCTATGTTGGACAAAAGAGGAAGCTTAATATTATTAACTTTCTTGGCACTTCTTTTCATTATTCCGTATAACGCGTCAGCAGCAGAAACAGCTCTATCCATTGATTCAGGAGACACAACCTGGATGTTAGTGGCTACTGCCATTGTCATCTTCATGCACGTTCCGGGGCTTGCTCTCTTCTATGGAGGTTTGGTTAGTGATCGTAACGTAGTTTCGACGATGATGCATAGTTTCGTCAGCTTATTAATTGTTACGCTCGTATGGGTATTATGGGGTTACACCTTAAGCTTTGGACCTGATAAAGGCGGCTTGATTGGCGGATTAGATTATTTAGGATTTAATGGGGTGGGAGGAGAAGCGGCATTTGAATCTTACACCATTCCGCATTATACCTTTGCTATCTTCCAATGTGCCTTCGCGGCGATTACCGTTGCCATCATTTCTGGAGGAATTGCAGGCCGTATTTCTTTTCCCGCTTGGATGCTCTTTACCTTCTTGTGGATGACCTTCATTTATTCGCCAATGGCTCACTGGGTTTGGGGCGGCGGTTGGTTAGCTCAGCTTGGTGAGCTTGATTTCGCTGGCGGTACCGTTGTTCATATTCTTTCTGGGGTAAGTGCTCTTACAGCGGCCATTGTTATTGGACCAAGATATGAATATTTAAAGAAAAAACACACGCCACATAATGTGGTTTTATTCTTAATCGGTGCTGCAACACTCTGGTTTGGTTGGTTCGGCTTCAATGCAGGCAGTGCCTTAGGAGCAAATAGCGTTACCGCTCTTGCTTTTGCGAATACCCAGGTTGCAGCAGCTGCTGGCGGACTATGTTGGCTATTAATAGAATGGAAAGTTCGCAAACGGCCTACTTTGGTAGGAACAGCTACTGGTGCCATCGCTGGTCTGGTAGGAATTACTCCTGCTGCTGGTTTTGTAACTGTTCCTTCAGCCATCATTATTGGATTGCTTTCAGCGCCAGTAAGTTATTATGGCATCAACTTCATTAAAGAAAAATTCAAATATGATGATACGCTAGATGCATTTGGTGTTCACGGCTTAGCTGGAATATGGGGATCGATTGCTACAGGGATCTTTGCTACAACCAGTGTCAATCAAGCAGGTAAAGATGGCTTGCTTTATGGCAATCCTGAAATGGTTTTACACCAGGCTGCGGGTGTGGGGACAGCCATTGTTCTCGGTGTTGTAGGAACCTATATCATCTTAAGGATTGTAAAGTTATTTGTACCTTTACGGGTGACCGAAGAAGAAGAATTAATGGGATTGGATATTAGTCTACACGAAGAGCGAGCTTATTGTTCAACGGATCAATTAACAGAAGTAACGAAAGACTCAAAGGTATCATAAGAAGAATAGGCTAGGTAGGATAGATATTTCGCCTCCTAGCCTCTTAAATTCATGCCGAACTGGGAGGGACAACCATGTCATATGAAGAGAAAAAAGTGATTAATATTGGGGTTGTTTCAGAATTGACTGGTCTCTCGGTTAGACAGATTCGACATTATGAGAAACGAGATCTGATTTTTCCAGAGCGCAGTCAAGGAGGGACACGTAAATACTCTTTTGAAGACGTCGAGCGGTTAGTGGAGCTTTCGAATCAGGTAGATGATGTTAAAAAAGGCCAAGTTCATACTGCTTTTTATCATGCCAACTACAAAACCAATGCAAATATATAAGCCATCCTTACCTTCAGCCTTCAGTCTAATGACAATTGGAGGTGCTTTTTTATGTGTAATATATAAAAGGAAAGACCGCACTCCATGTTAGAATGGTTGCGATCTTTCCTTCACTATAGATAGATTCTATTCAAGGTTGGCATGCTTTCCATACATCTTATTTGAATCCAAGCCCTTTTTCTCCATAAATCTTAGAATCAAGGCATCGTAAAACAACAACATGGTTTGCTCAAAAAGGGAACCCATGGGCTGAATCGTTTGGTAGTCGCCAGTTGATTGATTTTTGGGTGCACCTGGCAATTTCACCACAATATCGGCCAATCTTCCAATTGTAGATTCTGGTGAAATTGTGACGGCAGCCACTGTTCCGCCAATGTTTTTTGCTTTCTCAGCAATGGCAACCAATGTTTTGGTCTCACCAGAACCTGAACCAATGATCAATAAATCATCTTTTTCCAAGTTAGCAGTGACCGTTTCACCTACGATATAGGCATCTATTCCCATGTGCATCATTCTCATGACAAAAGATTTCCCCATGAAACCTGAGCGGCCGGCACCTGCAACAAAGATTTTCTTGGATTCAAGTATTTTGTTCATTAATTTCTCAGCGTCATCATTAGAGATGAGTTCAACTGTATGACTTAACTCTTGAACCACTTGATTTAAATATTGGGTCGTATTCATGATTACTATTACCCTACTTGAACTGTATCTTGTTTAATTAACTCCTGCATTTTAGCTGCTGCTGCTTTTTTATCTTCCTTACTGGTAATCCCTCCGCCTACGATGACTAGGTCCGGTTGAGCTTTGATTACTTCTGGAAGAGTTTCTAATTTGATTCCGCCAGCAATCGCTGTTTTTGCATTTTTAACCACTCTTTTAATGGTAGCAAGGTCTTCAAAAGAATTTTTTCCAACAGCTTGAAGATCGTAGCCTGTATGAACGCAAATGTAATCAACGCCAAATTCATCTAGTTCTGCTGCACGTGCCGCAATATCTTTGACAGCAATCATATCGGCAAGAATTTGTTTGCCTTGTTTTCTTGCTTCTGCGACAGCTCCTTTAATGGATTCGTCTTCTGCCGCAGCAAGGATTGTGATGATGTCAGCACCAGCTGCAGAGGCTTGGTTCACTTCATAGCCAGCAGCATCCATAATTTTAAGGTCAGCTAATACCGTTAGGTTAGGAAATGCAGCTTTTACTTCCTTTACGGCTTTAAGGCCTTCATTGATAACAACAGGTGTTCCAATTTCGACTACATCTACATAATCTTGAACCTCTTTCACCAATTGAATTGCACCTGGTATGTCTACAAGATCTAAAGCTAATTGTAATTTCATTTTTCGTTTCTCTCCTTTATTTGGGAATTGGTAAGGCATGGCTTTATTATAAAGCTATAAATACCGTGGTTGGAAGTACGCACTTTTAAATCATATAGTGACAAAAAGTATACTGTAAAAACAAAAAACCATGTGCGAAAAAATCACACATGGTTCTGTAGCTGAATAGACCGCCTATAGAGCTGTTCCTCCTTCTTGGGAGGACTCTTCTTCCTTTATTTCAATAAAAATTTTATATTCTTTTCCCCATTCATACATGGCTTCGAGAATCGGCATTAACGTTTTTCCTCGATCCGTGAGGGAGTATTCCACGTGCGGTGGTACCACCGGAAAAACTTCACGATGAACAATAAAATCGGACTCGAGTTCACGAAGCTGATTGACGAGCATCCGCTGAGTAATATTAGGCATAAGCGCTTTTAGTTCATTAAATCGTTTAGTGCCTTCTTTTCCTAAATACCAAAGAATAAGCATTTTCCATTTTCCGCCGATAACAGCAAGGGTTAATTCTTTTTCACAGCTAAATTCTTTTGCACAAACATGTCCCATTATTCTGCTCCCTTCAAGAAACCATTTTAAGTATACTTTTACACACTATGAGTGGTTTTTGTGACTATATGAAATAAAAGTGCGTACTTACTAACTCATATTATAGCCGTTATACTAATCACAGTACAGATTTAATTGGGTTAATATCCCAAAACATATTTAAAAAAAGTAGGAGGAATAGGGATGAGTACATCGATTCTTTCACCTGGCTTGCGTGGAGAATACTCTCATCAAGCATTAAGTCCGAAGGCAGTAGATTCCATAACATTTGTCCTGTTTGGGGCATCAGGGGATTTAGCGAAGAGAAAAATTTACCCTGCTTTATATAATTTATATCTGAACAAAAAGTTGCCAGAGTCATTTTTAGTTGTTGGGGTTGGGAGAGGCGCATGGTCTGATGAAGAGTTCCAAGCCCGTGTGAAAGATTCGCTATACACTTATTCAAGGCATTTGGTCAATGATCAATCCCAAAAGAAAGAATTCGTCAAAAAATTTCGCTATAGTCAATTAGATATTACAAACGAAGAGGGGTATAAGCAGTTACTCGCACTAATAGAGCATAATGAACAAGAGCTAAGCATGAACGAAAACCGAATGTTTTATTTATCGGTGTCTCCGGAATTCTTTGAGGTGATTAGCTCTAATATCCAAAAAAGCGGCTTAGGGACAACGAAAGGGTGGAAACGGCTGATTATCGAAAAGCCTTTTGGACATGATTTGAAATCGGCTCAACAATTGAATGAAAATCTCAGGAAAGTTTTCGCTGAAGAAGAAATATATCGGATTGATCACTATCTTGGAAAGCCGATGGTTCAAAACCTAGAGGCGTTAGAGTTTGCCAACCCTATATTACAATCCTTATGGAACAATAAGTATATTGCCAATGTGCAAATTACGGCCAGTGAAACCGTTGGGGTGGAAGAGAGAGCAGGCTATTATGAGAAGGCAGGGGCTATTCGGGATATGGTCCAAAATCATATGTTACAGCTGTTGATGATGACAGCGATGAGTTTGCCAAAGCAAATTACTGCTCAAGAGATTCGTGAGCAAAAAAGAAAGGTAATGGAGTCTCTTCGACTTATCGATAAGAATGATGTAGTTCAACACGTCGTTCGTGGACAATATGGATCAGGTGAAATGGAGGAGAAGCCTGTCATCGGGTATTTGGAAGAACCAGGCGTTCAGGTCTCTTCAAAAAACGATACCTTTATAGCTGCTCGTTTATGGATTGATAATCCCTTTTGGGACGGCGTCCCTTTTTATATTCGAACAGGAAAAAGAATGGCAGAAAAGTCAACAAAGATTGTAATTGAATTTAAAAATCCATTCCAAAACTCAGAGCCCAATCTATTAATGATCTATGTTAATCCTAATGAAGGTGTATCCTTGCAACTCAATAGTAAAAATCCCTTAAACGGAGAGATCGAACCTATAACGGTGGATTTTTCAGCAAGAAAGGTAGATGTGCCAGAAGCCTATGAACTTTTAATATTTGATGCTCTCCGGGGTGACTCCACTTTCTTTGCCCATTGGGATGAAGTGGAATTATCTTGGAAGTGGGTTCAGCCGGTACTAGAAGCGTTTGAGGACAATCGCGTGCCCCTTCAATATTACCCGGCTGGGTCGATGGGGCCAGAGACCTCCCATGCATTACTAAACGAGCACGGATTCAAATGGTGGTAGTTAAATTTAGAAATTAGAGGAGGAAACTATGAAAATCGGATTAATTGGTTTAGGCAAAATGGGCTTAAATCTAGGAAAGAACTTGATTGATCAAAAATACAAGGTTACAGCGTTTGACTTAAATAGAATGGCAGTTAGAGAAATGGAAGAGTACGGTGGAGTTGGGTGCTATAGCTTGAAAGATCTTGTACAGTCGTTAGGTACGCCACGAGTGCTTTGGATATTGGTTCCACACTCCGTTGTAGATTCCGTTATCAACGAAATTACCCCTTTTCTAAGCGCAGGGGATATCGTGATTGAAGCAGGCAATTCGCATTATAAAGAGTCGATTCGTCGATATAATGAGCTGAAGGAAATAGGTGTTCAATTTATGGATGTCGGTACTTCAGGGGGTATAGAAGGCGCACGCAATGGAGCCTGTTATATGATTGGGGGCGACCGTGAAGCATGGAGCGTTGTTGAGCCGGTGTTTAGAGATACATCTGTCGATAAGGGTTACTTATATGCTGGCAAGGCAGGCAGCGGTCATTTTTTAAAAATGATTCATAATGGAATCGAATACGGGATGATGGCTGCTATTGGAGAAGGCTTCGAGGTTTTAGAGAAAAGCGAATTTGATTTTGACTTTGAACGTGTTGCGATGGTTTGGAATCATGGTTCCGTTATCCGCTCATGGTTAATGGAATTAACGGAGAGTGCGTTTTCAAAAGATTCCCAATTGAATCAAATCAAAGGGGCCATGCATTCATCCGGAGAAGGGAAATGGACCGTAGAAACCGCTTTGGATCTTCAAGCGTCTACCCCGGTGATCGCCATGGCTTTATTAAGCCGCTATCGCTCTTTGGATAATGATACCTTTACAGGAAAAGTGGTTGCCGCTTTGCGAAACGAATTTGGCGGACATTCAGTAGAAAAACAGTTATAAAGGAGAGGGAATAAATGACGATCTCGTTTGACTACTCAAATGCATTAGCCTTTATGAATCACGGTGAAGTGGAAAACTTAGGTGAATTTGTGAAAGTGGCGCATCATTTTCTCCATCAAAAGAAAGGCCCTGGATCGGATTATCTTGGTTGGGTGGACTTGCCATTTTCCTATAATAAAGAAGAATTTGCCCGAATCGAAATGGCCGCCGAGAAAATTCGAAATCACTCAGATGCCTTGGTGGTGATTGGCATCGGCGGCTCCTATTTGGGAGCAAGATCGGCCATTGAAGCTCTTTCCCACAGCTTTCATAACCAAATCGGGGATAAGACCCCAATCTATTTTGCTGGGCAGAATATCAGTTCTACATATATTTCCCATTTGTTTCAATTGTTAGAGGGGAAAGATATTTCAGTTAATGTGATATCCAAATCAGGAACAACAACCGAGCCTGCTCTTGCTTTTCGTCTTTTCCGGGACTATATGGAGAAAAAATATGGGAAGGAAGAAGCGAGAAGCCGGATTTTTGCTACAACAGATCAAGCTAAAGGTGCATTAAAAAAGCTTGCGGATGAAGAAGGCTATGAAACCTTTGTGATTCCGGATGATGTGGGTGGACGATATTCAATCCTTACAGCAGTAGGGCTATTACCGATTGCTGTAGCAGGATTGGATATCGATCAAATGATGGCAGGGGCCGCAGCAGCCGCTCGGAAATACAGCATTCCTGATTTATGGGACAATGAGTGCTACCAATACGCTGCAGTAAGAAACGTTTTATATAATAAGGGGAAGGACATTGAATTGTTGGTCAATT
Organism: Ammoniphilus sp. YIM 78166; assembly: GCF_004522215.1. Lineage (GTDB taxonomy): Bacteria > Bacillota > Bacilli > Aneurinibacillales > RAOX-1 > YIM-78166. The sequence goes on from NZ_SDLR01000011.1 coordinate 44,168, forward strand.
ATGAACCCTCATTGCATTTCGTATCCGAATGGTGGAAGCAATTGTTTGGGGAAAGTGAAGGGAAGGACCAAAAGGGGCTCTTTCCAGCATCTGTCGATTTTTCAACAGACTTGCATTCCATGGGACAATATGTTCAAGAAGGACGTCGAAACCTTATGGAAACCGTTTTGCAAATTAAAACACCTCGGTTAGAGTTGAATATTCAGGAAGATCCGGAAAATGTGGATGGATTAAATTTCTTAGTCGGCAAGACGATGGATGAAGTCAACAAAAGTGCTTTCCTAGGTACCGTTATGGCTCATGTTGATGGGGGAGTTCCCAATCTCCTCATTGAGTTGGATGAGTTAAATGAATTCACTTTCGGTGAAATGGTTTATTTCTTTGAGAAGGCTTGTGGAATAAGCGGTCATTTACTAGGAGTAAACCCGTTTGATCAGCCAGGTGTCGAGGCCTATAAGAAGAACATGTTTGCTTTATTAGGAAAACCGGGGTTTGAGGAAGAAAAGAAAATTGAAAACTGTGGAGGGTAGCTTAAATAAGAAATAGATTGTAAGGTGAGACAGTGACTGTGGTACAGTCGTTTTTACTGCTTCAACATATATTGATAGTTTGAAAAGTAAGTGCTGTCCCGCTAAATAGAATAGCTAGGATGAAAAAGTTTTTATTCATCCTAGCTTTTTTTAATTTCTTATTTACGAGTGATCCTCTTATGCCATAGATATATATTGACACGTCGTAAGACCTGGACCAGAGGAAATGGTAAGCTTATTAAAAGCATCTTCTATATCAATTTGACGATAAGTTTCTACAACTCGGTTATTTTCAAGTAGATTTTCTCGGTGGCGTAATAGTTCATCGTAATTAGTTAACATTTCTCTTGATCTTTTAAATGAGGAGATTACATAACGTTCTGCAGTTGAACAGCTTGTGATTATAACATCAGCATTATGAACTCTTCCGGTAGGTGAATAAGCGATAGCGCTAATGATGCGGTGTTTAGCGCTATTAATTGTCTCAGGTAAAAATGTTGCTGAAGATGGTACAATATCTTCGACGAGCAAACGGGTAATGCCTCGATCATTAATGGCCTCTAGAATTTGCTCAGGATCATCCTCCACAATAACCTCTTTGTTAGGCGTCCATACATCCATCCAGTAATGATCCATATGTTGTTTTCCAACATGGAATATGAAGTATTCTGGGTAGATTCGTAGACTACCAGTAATGTTACATAACTGTGATCGGTGAAAATCATAGAATCTTGTGATTGCCGCCATGAGAAGAGCACTTGCGCCAGCACTTCCCCCAGGTTGACGTACTACAACTCCGAGTCTATCTCTTTTATTGAATCCGGGGAATAACTTATCTAGAGAGGACTTGACATCATGATTCGTAATGTCAAAATCTGTCGTTCTTAGAACTTTTGTCGTGTGCATTTTTATAGCTCCAATCTATCCATAATATTGTAAAGGTTTTAACAAATGGCGATTGTATAATTAATCATATATTTACATAAAAAGATAAAAATAAAATTATATTTTTTTCATATATTGGGATAATCCTAGAATGAATGTTACGTTATCTACCATTAAAAATTTTTATGTTTAAGTATTATAAAATAAAATCAAAGATTTTAAGGTACCCGATAATGGCACTCCGGGAATACAACTAATTGTGTCAGAAAATGCGACAATAAAATTGGAAACGTCTCAATATTTGAGAAATAATTGTAGGTTTCCGTTAATATCTAGGTCATTATATGAATAATTAAATCAAAAAAAATTATGTTGTGTAATGTTTTTTAACATCTAGATAGGAAAGGCACATTTGGATATCTCTATCAATGTATTCTAAATGGACCAATAATCAATATTCTTTTGTGATCAAGAACAACTAAAAATAAGTAAAGGAGTGTATAGTGTGCAAGTGCATATGCATAGAACTTTAAAACTTCCTGCATCAGTACTGACTATTGGAGCACTTGATGGGGTTCATCGAGGACATCAAACTTTGATATCTACTGCCAAAAAACGTGCAATAGAGCTTGCAGTGCCTTTAGTTGTGTATACTTTTGATCCGCCACCAAGGGTCTTCTTTGGAAATTCAATCCAACTAACAACAATTGAAGAGAAGATCAAAAGACTTGGGTTTCTTGGGGTAGATCATGTTATTGTAGCTGCTTTTGATACTGATTACGTAGCGAGAGGCGTAGAATCATTCCTTGATGAACTTGGAGGCTTAAAGCCTTTGGAAGTATGGGAAGGTTCGGATTTCCATTTTGGGAAGAATAGGGAAGGAAATATAAATACTTTACGTGAACGTTTTTTTGTGCAAGTTTTAGAGCCAATGCGCTGTAGTTCAGGAGAAATAATATCTTCTAGTAGGATTCGATTTTTAATAATGCAGAATATGTTGGGTCAAGCAGATCAACTTTTGGGATGGCAAGGCGTTAAAGCTTAGTTTTTAAGTGCATATATAGAGAATTACGTATCAGAAAGTTTGTATGAAGACTGATCCGTATAAACTAGCTCAATAAATCAAGGAGTTGACACTAAGGCCGAAAATGGTGTTAAGTGTTAACTCCTATTTTGTTAGTTTCTGCCCCATTTGTCATAAATCTTTTAACTTGAAATGAGTGGATGTTATCTTATATCCGGAGGAAAACCAAACTTATGTAAACTTATCTTACATTTAGAATGGTATTTTCCTGAAAAGTGAGAAAACTAGATTGGAATACCTCTTTTTATATGTGATTATTGTCTTGTATTAAATAAAGTTTTTGATATGACTTGATTTATAGAGAGTCAATGAAATTTAAAAACTTTATTATAATAACTAATCTTAGAGGTGAAGAGAATGAGTGAAAAAACTTTAAACAAATCAGAATTCAATTTTTTAAGTACGAAACCAGGTATACAGTTAATTAAAGCAGGTACTTATGATAAAAAAGAATTAAATGCAGTATTAGGGAATCCAGAACTTAAAAGCCAAATCATTGATGTGCCCGTTACTTCAAGAGAAAATGCATTATCAGTAGGATTCTACTCAATGCAAAAAACGACAGACAGTTTTGATTTTAATTATGAGTTTTTAGAAGTAAAGGTTATTGTTAGAGGAAATATTGTTGTAAGTGATAAAGAAGGGAACAAGTATGTTGGAGAAGTAGGGGATGTTTTCATTTTTAATCCTGGCACAGTTGTTACTTTTGAAGGCGAGAGCGATGGAGATGCGATTTATACAGCACATCGTTTGCCTGAACCATTATTCATGTAAGTTATGAAAGTAAATTAAACCAGGAAGATGATGGGATATTCAAACATATTTTTGGATGATTCATCCCAGATTCTTCTTAATCCCTACGTGAACTAAGGAGTGAAGAAAATTGCCAGCAACTGATACTGTGCTAGAAAAAGGGATTATGCAAATTCCTAAGTGGTGGAGTTGTCCATCAGGTTATGAGGAAATACAAGAGAAAGCACATTTTGTTGGAAAAAGTGAGCTGCTTCATCGATCCTCTATCTCCGATCAACAAAGTCTTTATCCTCGTGAAAGTTTAAAAAAGATTACTGAGGCCGGATTTGGTGCTGTTACCGTACCTGCTTCTCATGGTGGTCTTGAAACGGGATTTACTGGATTTGCGGTATTAGCTGAAACTTTCGCTCAATATTGTGCATCTTCAGCGATGTGTTGGGTAATGCATACTGCCGCAACACAAACTCTTTTTGAAGCAGGAACCCCTGAGCAACGTAACCGTTTTATTCCTGGTGTAATTAATGGAGAAATTGGAGGTCTTGCCTTTAGTGAACCAGCAACTGGAAGTCATTTTTGGAACGTTGTAAGTTCAGCTCCGAGACAAAGGGATGGATATTTATTAAATGCAGATAAATCATTTGTTACAAGTGCAGGAGAAGCAGATTGGTATATTGTTTGTACAAATTCTCCGGATAGTACGTTAGAAGACAAGTTAATGTTTTTACTTGTAAAGAACGATCAGGAAGGAATTGAATGTTTTCCATTTAATGCGATGGGACTACGTGGAAATTCCAGTGGACCAATGACATTTAAAGATGTTTTTGTTCCAAGAGAAAACCGTATCGGTACAGAAGGCGGAATGAACTATTTTAATGAAAATACAATTGATCCATTATTTCTACTAGGAACTGCTGCTGTTTGGACTGGTGTTGCTCAAGGCGCCCTTAACACTGCGATTGATGGAGCCAAGAAAAAAGTTCATGCGGATACAGGAAAATCAGTTGCTAGTTACCAAGTTATTCGTCATGAGCTGGCAAAAGCTCAAATTCTAATCGATAGTTCAAGAAGTATGGTTTATCGAACAGCTCAAGGAATGGACGAACTTGTTAGAAATGGCCATTCATTAGCAGAACACCTTTTCCCAATTTGGCAAGTAAAAACTCATGCTGCTGATATGGTTATCCAAGTGACAAATCAAGCATTGCAAGTTTCAGGTGGTAGAGGATACCTTACAGGTCAAGTGGAAAAATATTTGCGTGATGGTCGTGCAGGTGCAGTAATGGGCCCTACAAATGAAATTTTACGTGAGTGGATAGGCCGTTCTTTAGTTGAAGTTCCATGGTTCGAATAAAATTGATGAAAATGCTAGGTTGATATTCTATTTGATGCTGAGTGATAAGACTAGTTCAATAATAAATTAACACAAATCAATTATCAATCTGAATAAGTCATCTCATTGGTGGCTTATTCAATATGTTTTTTGATATCTATGTTAGGTCGAAGAAAGAGTGGGTTATGTAATATTTTATTACATTGTAAAAAATTAACTCTCAATATTCGGGAAAAAAGTATATGGTTTAGTTTGGGATTAATTGATAATTAGATTAAATACTACATATGAAGGGGTGATATTCTATTTCTTGTTAAATATTATTACAAACTTTATTAATTAAAAATTAATTGGGGGCGATATTATGGAAGGAATAAGTGAAGCATATGAGTTGTTTTCTATAGCCTCGATTGAAGCATTTTATTGGTGGTGTATAGCTTTTATGTTATTAATTCACGCAGGTTTTTTATCATATGAAATAGGTGTTTCTCGAGTGAAAAATGTTCTGGCTTCTGCGATGAAGAACCTTATGACAATTGCAGTTGTTATACCAACATTTTATTTCTTTGGATGGTGGATTTATAATGCTTTTCCTGATGGTCTGATTCCTAGAATGAGTGAGGGTGCATTAGCTGCATTGCCATGGAGTGAAAATATGGGACCTAATGTCGCTGATCATGCAAGTGGAATTTTTTGGGGAGCCTTTGCACTGTTTGCAGCCACAACTTCCTCCATTTTATCAGGAGCGATTATTGAAAGAATTAGGTTAAGTGCTTTTGTAGTTCTAGCAATTATTCTTGGATCAGTAATATGGAACTTAGCAGCTTCTTGGGGTTGGCATGGTGAAGGATGGTTTTTAACGAAATTTGGATACCATGATGTTGCTGCTGCAGGCGTTGTGCATGCCATAGCAGGATTCTTTGCACTAGGTGTCTTAATTAATTTGGGTCCACGAATTGGCAGGTATACAAAAGAAGGAAAGCCTTTAAATATCTTGCCGCATAATCTTCCTTCAACATTATTGGGATTGATGTTAATCTTTGTTGGGTTTTTCGGGTTCTTAGGTGGATGTATAATTGCCGTAACTAATGGAGAATGGATGACCATTTATGGAACACCTACAAATCTATCAGCATTTGCATTTAATGGATTGATGGGATTGTCTGGAGGACTTATTGGTGCCTATATCGTTACAAAGGGAGATCCATTTTGGGTTGCTTCAGGCGGTTTAGCCGGAGTGATTTCTGTAGGTGCAGGTTTAGATTTATATCACCCTGCCTTGGCTTTTATCATTGCAGTAATCGGTGGTGCAATCAGTCCATTAATTGGAACATCTCTTGAAAGGAAAAAAATTGACGATCCAGTTGGTGCGATTGCGGTTCATGGATTTATAGGGATTTGGTCAGTTATTGCAGTAGGAATATTTGCTTCAGGGTATCCGAATGTAAATGGACCTGAAATTTCATTTATTGGACAGTTAATATGCGCAATAATCATTATTTGTTTAGGTTTTATACCTGGTTATGGGATATCACTTATGATGAAAAAGCTCAATCTATTAAGAATTCCTGAACAGGCAGAGTTGCTTGGACTAGACTTAACAGAAATACCGGGTACTGCGTATCCTGAAGGAATACCATCAACACCAGAAAAATCGAAACTTAAAGAGATAAATACAAAGAATAAAGTTATATAAATGAATTATTCAAAATATGGAGGTATGTTATGAATACAAGTCCGATTTCTAGTTGGGAAAATGTTGGTGCATATTTCACTTTTGGCCCTTCATCAGCTGGAATGTGGGTATCAATTATTATAGCTGCTGGGATAATCGGTACTCTAGTGATTGCAATAATTAGGCATGAACGCCATTCGTTTATGGAAACTGTAGATTTGTATCCAACTCTACAACAAGAACTGAAAATAGGGGTTTTCGTACAACCAGGATTGACTAAAATTAATTAAACATATCTTAGTAGACAAAATAGAGTCTAATTACGGAATAGAACGTTTGTGATATGTGACCGAGTACTTTGGAGGAGTCAAGTGGTATTTAGCGGCAAGGTTATTTTGAAGAGGAAGGAATCCATTTCTTTCCTCTTCTTTGTTTGGCTTAGTGAACATTGTGCAATTGGTCCTGGCGAGTATCCAAATAAACTTGATTTTGTTGGTCGATTTGCCCAAAGAACACATCCTCCACTTTCTCTATGCCGTTAGCGTTCAAAATGGATTGAACCCATTGCTCATCTTTGTTCATCGATATTAAGCTATGCTTTAAGATTTTGCCGTCCATAATAAAGCTCTGCGGGAGGCCTCTTGATGGAACCGCAACCTGTATGTCCTTACGCTTTACCGAGTCTGCCTCTGGTTTCTTCATTAGAGAAAGCTTCCCATTGGATTCGAAAAAGGCAAGTTCTACCTCGTCCACATAAAAGCTGTCCTTTTCCCTCAAAAGGTAAAGCAGATCATCAACCGTTAATCTTGCAGCTTTCATTCCCTCTTCTAGAATTTTTCCATCCTTGATGACTAATGTCGGTTCACTGTTCACTAATTTTCTCATCCTAAAACTTTTTAGGGTTGAGAATTCTAGGGCGAGGATAATGATAGCAAATAGGGAAAGACCAAACAGACCCATCGCTAATGGGAGATCCTGATTGAACATCACGGTTGCGGTCGCAGATCCCAAGGCGATTCCAGCCATAAAATCAAAAAGAGTCATTTGTGAGATTAGTTTCTTTCCTAATATCCTTGCCCATAGGAAAAGAACGGCAAAAGCTGCAAGAGTACGAATACTAATTTCGATCCATGTCAACGTAGATACATCTCCTTGAATATTTATTATTCCATTTTCCTCTCCTTACCTGTATATATAATATTCCTCTAAGGTTGTAAATCATGTTTGAGCCATCAACGTTTTAATACGAAAAACCTCTTTCCAAACACCGAAAAGAGGTTGAATCTAGAAACGTTACTATGTCACGGCCTTCGTTCTCTCTACAGGAGAGACTTCCTCTAATTTCAAGAATAGAACATTTTCAGGTTTAAAGTCCGCTTGTATAATCCATAAATTTCCATATACATCCAATCCTAAATCGAGGTTAATCTTCTGACAAGCAGGGAAGTGCTTCTCGATGAGTTTTGTAGTCTTTAAGGCAATATGATCTAACTCGGAATTCAAGGAAGAATTTCGCAAGGCCTTTTCAATAGAGATTGTGGTAGAACCATTACTAGAGAAGGAGGGGGGGGAATCGGTATAATTCGTTAGTTTAGCCAGTTTAGCTGTTATTTCCCAGGGAGTATTTGAAAGTTTCTGCATGACCACCCGAATGTGAAAAGGACGATGGTCGAGTTTAGCCAAGGGAAGCCACTGCTCAACCCAATAATTTACTTTGGCTGTTTTATCCAAGATTAGTTTGCGTAAGAAAGAGTATAGATTCTTTTTGCTTTGAATGGTTTTCTGCTCATAACCGGTATCCACTTCATATTGATCAGATCCCAGGGAATGAACGAGTATAATTGGTGTTTCGTCATGGTACACCACAGGTTTAACGATGACGGAGTCATATCGATCTAACATATCCCATAAGGACCTATAAGTAAGCCATTCTGTTTGGGGTAAAAGCTTATTAAGATTGGAGTCCTGTTTGAATATCATCACACAATTCTCTTGCTGACTTAGCATCGTCCGTTGTCACCTCCATCTGTCTCAACAATTTTCGTCAAAACGACCAAGGATTGAGAAGGCTCATGTAATTTCAAGGTTTCAAGCCATGTTATGGAATGACTCATCGAGACTCCCCCCTATACTTTTATGGAATATCCTATTCCATTCGACTAGTAAACTCCCGCCCATTTTCAGACATGATTCTCCTTACTATCTAAAGAAATGCTCGGCAACACACCTTTTGGACTTATTTGTATATCTTCTTCGAATCCCTTTCCTCTTATCTCCAAACAGGTAAAGTCATTAATCATAGGTAAGGAGAATAGACTTAAGTACAAAACATTTGAAGTGGGTGTAGCCTGGAACCGATGTCTGAGGAACTTCAAAAACTACTAAAACAGATCATTGAGCGAATCGAGAGAATAGAAAAGCAAGTAGACCAACTTCAAAAAACGGAAATTAAGGTTGAACACCTTACTATTAATAACCCTGTAATCGAGAATCTAAAAGATTTAACTTTTCGATTAGGGGAACTCAATATAAAGGATCTAAGCGGGTCTTTAAATATGGGAAACAACTTTGGCGTTGGCAAGCAAGCAAAAAAGGAGGAACCATCCCAACAGTCAGATGAGAAGAAGGAAGAAGCAAGAGAAAGCAATGATGGAATTCGCGGGAAGGGAGAACATCAACCCAAGAATGGCTTCTCAGTCAAGAGTGAGCCATCCTATATATCTGATGTGAGGAATACAAACAGAGGATATAAGATCATCTTGGAACCTAACTCATAGCTAGTGCAATTACCCCATCAAGAAGATGTCCCTAATCAAAGTTTAGATAGGACCCCGGTGGATTTTCACCGGGTTATTTTATGTTTAATTTTCCCTTAAATCATCTGGTTCTTGAACAGGTGTTACTCCCGTCTCTCCCACCGTTCCAAAATGATGATGTCACTAGGTTTATATTCTGACCATTCGATATAGTTTTCCTTATTCAAGTGCGATAGGATTTCAGTCAGATCCTTCAGATCTCGTCCCGTCTTGATACATAATTCCTCAATTGTAGGAGGCATATTCCACACGATGTCGTAATTGCAGATAATTCGTAGCACCTTTCTCTCGATATCCAATAACCTCAAATGTTATCATCGCTCCCTTCCCTTTTTGCTGAATATTTACGAGTTCTCATGCTTATATTATAATAATACAGAACATATGTTCTTTATTCAAGGGGGGAGTACGGATGAGAAACGAGAATATGATCCGCGATATCTCCAGGGTAATGACTGATTTAGATGAGATGTTAAAAATTGCTCAAGCAGATTATTCGCTCGACCCGAATCGATACCATATCGGAATCATGGTTGGCATTGGCTATGCTAAGAAGGAGCTTGATAAAATCATAGAGCAGGGCAGCGAAACACACGAGGTATTGGCATTAACAGCCAAAATGAACTCAGACAGAGTTAGGTGAACCCCTTTAAACTGCAAAGATTACGCTATTTGAGGCGTCGGTGTGTAGAGAAACTAGTCGTTTTTCTACACATTTTTCTTTTCCGCATTGTAAACATAAATTTTCTTTATGGAAATAAATAAAATATCATTATTTTATTTATTTGTGTTATCAGTATACAATCAATTTAACAAATCTTTTATGAATTATATATCAAACGTTCAAATAACTTGATAGGATTGGGAGTGGAACGTAATCATGTATAGTTACAAACAGCTTTATCGGGTTCCAAGTACCCTCATGAGGGGTGGGACCAGCAAAGGCCTTATCCTTCGGAAAATTGATTTACCCATTCAACAGGATATTAGGGATCGCGTAATTCTAAAAATGTTTGGAAATGGAAATAGCCAAATTGATGGAATTGGGGGAGGGACCTCTTTAACAAGCAAACTAGCCCTAGTTGGTCCTCCTAGTCATCCAGAAGCGGATATTGACTATACGTTTGGTCAAGTGAGCTTGGAAAAGCAAGTGATCGATTATAAGGTCACTTGCGGCAATATGGCTTCTGCTGTTGGATTATATGCGGCGGAAGAAGGATATGTCTCCTTGCAAGAACCCGTTACTCCGGTGCGTATTTTCAATACGAACACAAAAAAAATCATTGAAGTCGAAATTCCCGTAGCGGATGGCCAAATTCAGTACGATGGAGATTTTTCTATTGCAGGTGTGTCAGGATCGGGTTCGCGAATCATGGTGAATTTTCTGAATTCTGGAGGAACCTTCACTGGAAAAACGCTGCCTACAGGAAATCCGATGGATGAAATTGTATTAGATGACGGAAGAAAATTTTCTGTTACAATAGTGGATGCTGCCAATATTCTTGTCTTTGTATGGGCAGAGGATTTTGGCCTGACCGGAACCGAGCTATCACATGAAATTAACGGGAATGTATCCCTAATGGATACGCTTGAACAAATTCGAGTGAAAGCAGGCATTTCCATCGGGGTCATTGGAGTAGATGAAAAAGTGACTCCTACGACTCATGCTCTTCCTAAGATTGCCCTGATTGCACCTGCAAGAGCGTATGTCACCGAAACAGGGCAGGCGGTACGTCAAGCGGATGTTGACATTGTTTCCCGCTACATATCGATGGGAAGCCTTCATCGCGCCTTTGCCGTGAGCGGGGCTATAGCCTTAGGCACAGCAGTAAAAATTCCGGGTACCTTACCTCACCGCATGGTGGAAAAACATGGTGAAGGGATCCGTATTGGACATCCAACAGGAACCCTGTATGTAGAGGTTCAGATGAAAGAGAATGATACGGAATGGAATGTAGAGCGAGCCGGTATCGGACGAACAGCGAGAAGACTGATGGATGGGTATGCGTATGTTCCCGTTTCTGTCCTTTCTCCTACACAAGAAAAAGTAACTAGCCAAAATTAAATAGGAAAGATAGGGAAGGTCCTTTTGACTCCCTGCTCTTTTATAACCTAGTAGAAAGCGTTTACCAAGATCAATTGAAAGAATAGAGGAGGAACGAAGATGAAAATCAAAAACATATTAGCCACACTTGCCCTTTCTGCAAGTATAGTAATAGCGGGTTGTTCCAATAGCAGTGAGCCTGTACAAGGACAAGCAGCCTTTGACTATCCTAAGCAACCAATTGAAATGGTGATCCCGTTTGGTGAAGGCAGTGCAAGTGATACCTTTACGCGTAAATTTGCCGAAATCATGGCCAAAGATCTTCCCAAGCCCATTCAGCCTGTGAACAAAGATGGCAGTGGCGGATTAGTCGGAATGGTGCACGCTTACAAGCAAAAAAATGATGGCTATACCCTTTTAGCGGTGACCCCATCCCATGTGATTTCCGATGTTCTCGGCAAGAGCAAAGATGTACAGTTAATGGAAGATTTTGAACCGCTGGCTCGGATTCAGAGCGACATCTACCTATTGTCGGTACCGGCAGGAAGTCCCATTAAAGATTTTGACGATATGCTCCAAAAAGGGAAAGAACGGGAAATCTCTTTCGCAGGCGTGAGTTCCGGGGGATTGGATGATCTTACTCTAAATGCCCTAGCGGATGCGGCAGGCATTAAAATCAAGTTTATTCCGTATAAATCCGGTTCCGAGGTGAAGGCGGCGGTATTGGGCGGAGAAGTTGATGTTTACTTGGATAAGCTGATTTCCGCAGTGAACTATGTGAAAGATGGCAAGGTAAGACCCATTGTCGTTTTGCATGATGAACGAATTACGCAAATTGATGAATTAAAAGATACACCTACTACTGTTGAGAAGGGTTACGACGTAACGATCGGCTCTTGGCGTGGATTTGTCGTAAAGAAGGATACTCCAGCGGAGGTAAAGGAATATTTAATTAATCAAATGAAAGCAGCGTATGAAACCGAGGAGTATAAAGAGTTTGCTAAGCAGAATCTTGCAGATATTCGAGAAGGCTTCCTTGGACCGGAAGAGTTCAAGGCGGAATGGGAAGAGCAGTATGTGATTTTTGACGAGATTGCAAAGAAAATTGGCTTGAAAAAATAAAGATAAGGGGTGGCTATCGAGTCACCCTAAAGGAGGGGCATCATGGGTGAAGTCATTTTTCATATCCTTATACTTGGGTTTCTAGGTATCTTCCTTAAACAATCATTTTTGGTCGATACCGCCCGTTCATCGGATCCTATTGGTCCGGTTGCTTTTCCACAGGCCATTATTATTGTGGCATTAGCTTTGACGCTATTTTCGTTGTTTCAAACGATCCGGAAAAGAAGGATAGCAGGAAGAGCTGTGAGTTCTGGGATACCGCATGAGTGGTCAAAAGAGTTCTTAGGCTTACTTGTAGCCATTGCAGGTTTTGTTCTAATCGTAGATTTCTTAGGATTTATCATTACGGCTATGATTCTCTTATTTGCCATTCTTTATCTGTTAGGTGAAAGAAGATATAAGAAGATCGTGGGTTTATCCGTTGGTGCTTCCTTTGGATTTGCTCTTATTTTCGGGAAGTTGCTAAGCGTGCCTCTTCCTCGGGGAGTGGAAGCTCTCAAACTACTAAGCTATTACATCTACTAGGTGAGGAGGGGAATCCATGGATATAAATTTATTAATAGAAGGTCTATTAACCACATTATCTCCCGTCAATCTTTTGTTAGTTATTTTAGGAATGCTCATCGGGGTCTTATTTGGTTCCTTGCCGGGAATTAGCTCCTCGATGGCCATTGTCTTAATGTTACCGTTTACGTACTATATGGGAATTATTCCTTCCATTATCCTGCTTGTAGCGATTTACGCAGGGGCAGCGTATGGCGGTTCCATTACAGCAATTCTATTCAACACTCCGGGTACGCCAGAGGCTGTTGCGACGACCTTCGACGGATACCCCTTAGCGAAACAGGGGAAAGCAGGAAGAGCACTAGGCTTAGCAATTAGTGCCTCTGCTTTTGGCGGAATATTTTCAGTTTTCGTCATGCTCTTTTTGTCCCCGCCTTTGTCCGTGGTTGCGTTGAAAATTCAAAGTGCGGAGTATTTTGCCTTAGCCTTGCTAGGTATGGCCGTAATTTCTGCAGTAGGGACGAAGAATGCAGTCAAGGCGCTTGTTTCTGGATTCATAGGGATTACGCTTGCTATGATCGGGATGGATCCGATCAATGGATCTGACCGCTTTACTTTTGGACATATTGATTTGTTAAACGGCATTGAGTTTATTCCGATTATGATTGGTGCTTTTGCCTTAGGAGAGGTTCTTACCCAAGTGGTTGAGCGATCGGAATCGAAAAAATTTACGACGAATGAAAAGATTAAGCTTGAGGGTTATAAGCTAAAAGATTTGGTCGTTCATAAATGGGTTTTGCTCAAATCCTCTGTCATCGGAACCCTTGTGGGAATCTTGCCTGGGACTGGCGGTTCGATTGCCGCTTTCGTAAGCTACGGTGAAGCTATGCGATCGAGCAAGAACAAAGAGAAGTTCGGGCAAGGCGCGGAAGAAGGAGTGGTAGCTCCTGAATCAGCAAATAATGCCGCAGCAGGAGGAGCCATGATTCCCACCCTGGTGCTTGGCATTCCTGGAAGTCCAACAACAGCCGTTATCTTGGCTGCCTTAACTCTACAAGGACTCCAGCCTGGGCCACAGTTGATGTCGGAACAACCCTTATTGCTTTACTGCATTTTCTTCGCCATGCTGATTGCCAGTGTCATAACGTTTATCGGCGGACGGGTAGGGATTAAGAGCTTCGGCTATGTATTGAATTTGCCTTATTCCACCTTGGCGATGTTCATTATCGGACTATCTCTGATCGGCTCGTATGCCGTATCAAACAATATGTTTGACGTGTGGATTATGTTAGCTTTTGGCTTAATTGGGTACTTCATGAAAAAGTATGAATTCTCTCCCGCTTCCCTTATTTTAGGCTTGGTGCTGGGAAAAATGATGGAGGAAACGTTCCGTCGACAATTGTTGATTACGGATGGAAACTATGCTTCGTTCTTCACCCAACCCATTTCTGCGGTGATCATCATGTTGGCTATTGTCTCATTGTTTTACCCGGTCATCTCAAAATACGTTACATTAGGGTTAAAAAAAGATAAGAACAAAATTTCGGAAGCTAGCTAACGAAAAGAAAAACAGACGCTGAACCTGATGAGGTTTAGCGTCTGTTTCATGTTTATTGATGGATAAACTCAGGTTTAGCGTTTTTCTCCATAAATTCAACAAAGGCTTTCACAATTGATAGCTGTAAGGATGATTCTCGGTAGATTAACCATGTTTTTCGCGTAATGAGGGTATTGTTTTTTGATCTTAATTTATAAATGTGCAAATGATCATCATTTTCCAGACAGATGCTGGGCAAGATCGCATAGCCTAGGCCATGGAGGACCATTTCCTTGCAGGTGTCAATTCGATCCACATCCATGGTAATGGAGGGGGGATCCTTATAGGAATCCTGCCACCAATCTTGAATCAGATTCATTAGCGTTTGATCGGTACCATAGTTAATCCGGGGCAGTTGAGGGAGTTCTTCGAGGCGGATCTCCTTTGTGGAGGCAATACAGAGCGTTTCCTCACAAAGTAAGGACTTTTCTCCATGCCAGGCATAGTCCCCACGCACAATCCCTAGATGTACCTCTTCCTTGTGGAGCATGTGGTTAATTTCTACACTCCAACCGGTTTTAAGATTGATGTCGACATCCGGGTAAAACGCAAGGAAATTTTTTAAAACGGAAGGAAGCTTATATCTGGCAAATACACTCGAGACCCCTAACCGTAGACTGCCCTTGACCGTTTGGTCCATATTGTTGACATAATCTTTAGTTTTCTCCAGTTCTACCAGCATTTTCTTCGCGTACTGAACTAAGTACTCCCCTTGAGAGGTAAATTCCACCCCTTTTTTACTTCGCATAACGATCGCTGTTCCAAACATTTTTTCAAGATGCTGCAATCGGTAGGTTAACGCTGGTTGAGTTGTGTATAACCGTTCCGCTGCTTTTGTAATATTACGCTCCTGATGTATGGTTACTAACATCAACCAATCCTTGTATTCCATGTGTCCTCCATCTTCAATGTTATCAATGTTTACTATACAACATTTTTATAGGATCGGGGAGATATCCATAAGGAATAATTATGATTTTCTATAAATTACTAGTATTTTATTTATTGATACAACTTTAATAAAATCATATAGAGGTTGAAAAACAAGGATCAAATAGAAAAATTAGGAGGCTATCATATGCCATTAGGTACAGCAGTTCTTTATAAAGAGGATCAAAACATTGTCATCCTACGAGGGGTGGAGAAAGAATTGGTTGAAGAAATTAAATCCCAGTGCGGAAACGAACACTGCATTTGCCAGCTTAGTGGGGAAAAAGTCGACTATGGCTCCGTTAAGCATGTGCTCTGGATGGATCGAGTGGATATTGGGGATTAAGCAGCACAAGAAGGATGGGTGGTTGCATCACAGCCACCTTCTTTTAGTAGGATTAGTGCTGCGAATTTTATGAATTCTATTATCAATATAGATTTTATTAATTTTATCTGACTATACTTTAAACTCTGTGAATTTAGGTCTATTATTTGAATGTAAATGATTTTTAAGAACTGTAACAAAGGAATGGAGGAATCATTCTTGTCTAGACTTCAAACTACAGCGCAATCAGGCACTCTGGAATCATCGGACATTATGATTCTCCTGGCTCCCGGTGAAGCAGGAACAGGAATAAGGGTCGAGCTGATCAGCCCTGTGCTGCAGCAGTATGGAGAGCATATTAAGAGGCTTATTGCACAAACGATTGAATCACACGGTATTAAAGATGCCATTGTACATGCCAATGACAAGGGAGCGTTGGATTTTACCATTACAGCCCGGGTCAAGGCTGCGATCATGAGAGCTTCATAGCTGGAGGGAGAAATCGATGGATAAGCTGCGCAGAGCGATGCTGTTTGCGCCGGGCAATCATCCTGCCCTGCTGCAAAATGCCGGAATATACGGCGCGGATACTGTAATATTTGACTTGGAAGATGCCGTCTCCATTTCGGAGAAAGATAGTGCAAGATATCTCGTTCATGATGCCATTAAGCATATTGCGTATCCCTGCGAGATAGCGGTACGGATCAATCATATCAGTACCCCGTGGGGATATGATGACTTGGATTGCATCTTAGCGGCAAAACCTGATCTCATCCGCCTGCCGAAGGGGGAAACAGCAGAAGATATTAAAATCGTCGATGAGATGATTAGCCAAGCTGAGGCCAAGTATGGTTTTGAACAGGGTTCAATCAAGATGATGGCGGCCATCGAAAATCCGAAAGGCCTAAGAAATGCCTTTGAGATCGCTTCGGCAAGCCCCAGGATGGTTGCTCTTGCGATTGGAGGGGAGGATTTCGTCACTTCATTAAAAGGGTGGAAAACGAAAGCGGGCTTGGAGCTGTTCGTGGCAAGAACGGAGCTTTTATTTGCAGCAAGAGAGGCTGGCATTCAAGCCATTGATTCTGTATTCTCCGATGTGAAAGATGATGAGACCTTCATAGAGGAAACAACACGCATTAAGGAATTGGGCTTTGACGGTAAATCCGTGGTAAACCCTAGACAAATTGAGTTGGTTTACCGCATCTTTACCCCGACAGGGGATGAAATCGACCAAGCAAATAAAGTGCTGGCCGCTTACCGAGCGGGGCTTGACCGAAGTTCGGGAGTGATCTCCCTGAATGGAAAGATGATCGATGCACCGATGGTTATACGGGCAGAACGGATACTGGCCTATGCATCCGCGGTAAAAGCAGGACAGAGGGGGGAATAGTATGCGAAATGCCGCAGGGAGAGAGATTCCACTGAGCGTAAGGGGATACGGTGAAGTAAGGCCTTACCTGGGTCCGTTTGTTGTACAACCCGATGGCCGTGTCATGGGGCGCAAATTAGCAGCAGGGAGACCTTTGTCAAATAAAGTGATGAATTCTTTAGAGGAAGCGATGGAAGCTGCTGGTTTAAAGGATGGGATGACCATCTCCTTTCATCATTCGCTGCGCAATGGCGATGATGTGATCAACATGGTTATGGCAGCTATCGCCCGAAGTGGCATTAGAGATTTGACGCTTGCGCCAAGTTCGTTCTTAGATGTGAACGATGAGCTGGTTCCTTATATCGAGCAAGGCGTCGTGACAGCGGTAGAAACCAGTGGAGCACGAGGGGAGCTAGGCAAATATTTAACGAATAACCGAATGGAAAAAAAGCCGACAATCATTCGCAGCCATGGCGGAAGAGTACGGGCTATACAGTCTGGGGAACTGCACATTGATATTGCTTTTATTGCCGCGCCAACCTGCGATATTTATGGAAATTTGAATGGGACAGAGGGCCCGGCAGCCTGCGGCTCGCTGGGTTACGCCAAGGTGGACGCCGAATACGCAGATACGGTGATTGCCATTACGGATCATCTGGTGCCAACCCCCATCTATCCAATCAGCATTCCGCAAACGCACGTGGACTATATTGTACAGGTGGAGCGGATAGGGGATCCAAAGGGAATTTCCTCGGGATCCCTGCGCTATACATCCAATCCTCGGGATCTTCTTATTGCCCAGATGGCAGCAAGAGTGATAGAGCGTTCAGGATATTTTCAAGAAGGGTTTGGAATTCAACTGGGTGCAGGGGCAGCACCTGTTGCTACGGGAAGATTCCTGAAGGAGAAAATGGTGGAGCAAGGCATTACCGCGAGCTTAGGGCTCGGAGGGATTACGGGACCCTTTGTCGATCTTTTGGAGGAAGGGCTTATCCGAACCATTTTTGATGTACAGAGCTTTGATGGAAGAGCCATTGAATCCCTAAGGAAGAATCCCCGCCATCAGGAAGTCGATGCTGGCTTTTATGCCAATCCACATAATCGGGGACCTCTTGTGAATCAACTCGATTTTGTGGTGCTGGGAGCGACCGAGGTTGATGTCGACTTTAATGTGAATGTCATTACGGATTCGAATGGCATGATCATGGGAGCTTCCGGTGGCCATTCCGATACGTCAGCTGGAGCGAAGTGTACCATTATTGTAGCTCCTTTGCACCGGGGAAGATTGCCTATGGTTACAGAAGCTGTTCAGACGGTCGTTACGCCGGGGGAAACGGTAGATGTCATTGTAACCGATCGGGGAGTTGCCATTAATCCGAAAAGGATGGACCTGTTAGAGCATTTATCTGGATCAGGCCTGCCGATTATGCCTATACAAGAATTAAAGAATCTGGCTTATGAATGGTCTGGAAGACCCGAACCGATTGCTCTTAGCGATGAGATCGTAGGGGTAGTGGAATACCGGGACGGCACCATAATCGATGTTATTAGGCGCCCGGTGACGATGGACTAAATCAATAGCGCAAAAGGATGGGAAGCATGTTTAGTGGATGTGAGATGGAAATTGTGAATCTAGAGGATGAGAATCAGTTCGCTGAAGTCCAGGGTTTCCTTGCCCCATTCGAGTTGACCTTCGACCGTGGGGTGGAATGGACGATGAATTTCCGGCTCGATGGGAAAATCATGGGGACGGGCTCATTTACAGGAAATGTCTTGCACAATATCGCCGTGGACAAGTCATTTCAGGGGAATGGGCTCGTTGCCGAGATTGTAACGGCCTTAATGCAAGAACTGGGTCGTAGGGGCATATTCCACTATTTTATTTTTACTCGGCCATGTACGGCAAAGGCTTTCCAGAAACTTGGTTTTTCTGAGATCGCTCGGGTCGAGCCGTATGTTTCCCTGCTCGAAATGGGGATCGGGTCGATTTCCGCCTATTGTCAGCAGATTGAAAGGCATGCCGCCCATTTAGAGGGTGAGCGTGCCGCTGTCTTTGTGAATGGAGATCCCTTGTCTCATAGGAATCGGACGTTAGTCCAGCAAGCGGCGGATGAAAAGGAGGCTGTACTCGTTTTTGCCGATTCGTTGCAATCCATGAGAGGAGCAGCACCGAGCCTTGCTAATGTCTGTTGGATTCCAGCTTCTCCTTACCGTATATCGGCCAAGCTGTTTCCTACGTATTTCCTTCGTCAGGAAGAGCATGCGATTTCTCGTAAACTTTTGAATGTCCTTTTATTTGCTACCCAAATTGCATCTAGGTTGCGGATTAAAAGCTGCTATGCATGGGAAGATCTTCAGGTTATGGTGGATACCCTGCCTTCCTACGGGATTCGAGTTCTAGATCGCTCCCCCCTCTGGGTCAAGGAAGAAGTAGCGATATGAGTAAGCTCCTAGGCATCGAAGACATCCTAAATGCGAAGGAAAAAACGGCGAAGATCAGGCAAGATCTTCTCGAGATTTATCGAGTGCCAGTGGTTAGTCTGTCAATTAATATGCCAGGCAGTAGTAAATATAACGAGGATACCGTTCAATTAATCTATAATGCGATGAGTCAATTACGCCAGCAGGTGAAGTATGTTCGAATGAAGCTGCTGGAAGAACGCACTTATCATTCCCCTGTCGGGCCTACCGCCTTCCTGGCGATTGAGGGGGAAGCAGTTATCCTCAAGAGAATCGGGATATCTATAGAAGAAAATCAATCCTATGGACGCTTACTGGATATTGATGTATTTGATCAGGAAGGAAAACAGGTGAATCGCGCCGTTTTGGAGCTGAAGGAGAGGCAGTGCATGGTCTGCCACTTGCCTGCCGTTTCCTGCGTCCGCTCTCAAGCTCATGAACCTGAGGAGGTTTTGTTGTCAGCTAAAGAACTGATCACGGCTTACCGAAGCGATAAGACGAAGACGTATCCTGAGCGGGTCTTCAGGATTGGGAACGCGGCCGTAGAAGCGATACTCATGGAAGCCGCTTGCGCTCCTGCACCGGGGCTAGTAGATCGAATTAATTCGGGAGCCCATTTGGATATGGATTTCTACTCTTTTTTAAAAAGCAGCACGGCTATCAGTTCGGCGATGTACCGTTGTGCTCTGGCAGGATATCAGCACCGAGGAAAGCCTAGGGAGTTGTTGCCCACCCTTCGGCGGATCGGCTTAGACGCTGAAAAAGAAATGTTGTTAGCGACGGGAGGGGTGAATACTCATAAAGGGATGATTTTTATCATGGGTATCCTTTCGGCTGCCGCTTCTCTTGTGTTGCAGAAACCCGTTAGAGAGTTCATGTCTCAAGCGATTTCTTCTGAGGCTGCTGCCATATGCGAAGGCTTGGTGGAAAGAGAGCTGAAGGTACTTCATCACAGCCTTCCAGAGAGAAAATTAACGGCAGGAGAACGATTTTTCTTGGATTTTGGGATCACTGGCATTCGCGGGGAGATGGAAGCTGGACTGCCAAGTGTCCATTCTAAAGGACTGCCTTTACTCCGTGAGGTGCGACAAAAAAACGGCTCAATCAACGATGCCCTGGTCCACGCTTTAATTGGTTTGATGAGCCAGACCGAAGACACGACAATACTAAACCGACACGGTATGGTTACCTTGATCCGTGTACAAGAAGAAGCCCAGTCGATCATGCAGGATGGCGGGATGCTCACCGAGCTGGGACGAAAGCGAATTAAGGAACTAGATGACAAGTATTCAGTCCAGAGAATTAGCCCGGGAGGATCTGCGGATCTCTTGGCTGCCGCCTATTTTATGAACGTGATGGACGAGGGGTTGGCAGAGTTGCAAGCGAGAAACAGCCGCACACTGCGAAGTTAATGAATTTAATTATCAATATGAATTTTATTGAATTTATTAGACTATACTTTAAACTCTGTCAGTTTTGGTATACAATATGGTTGTGAGTGCTATCATTTGCTGGTAGATTCATGAGCGACGGTTCAGTTTTTGAATCGGTAACACCGAAATCAAGCAGCACGTTTCTTTTTTCATAGATCCTTTAGTAGGGAGTGCTTATGTCCATGCAGGTACTACAAAAGACTCAGAAACTTATTCGTTATGAGAATCAACAGGGAGAAGCTCATTACGGAATAGTTGAGGATGACGTCATCTTACAATTATCAAGCAATTTTAACGAACTGATCAATAAAGAGTTCAAATTTGACGGCGTAGAAGTAAACTATAACGATGTGAAAATCCTGGAACCTGTTACGCCCTCTAAAATTATCAATTTTGGATGGACCTATGCCGGGCATGCGAAGGAAACAGGTGGAGTGGCTAACCTTAAGGAACCTTTCTTGTTTCTAAAGCCTGCTTCTTCCCTTATTCCAAATGAGGGGAATATCCTTTTGCCTCCTAGTGATTTAACCAATCAGGTCGAATTGGAGGGGGAAGTAGCTCTAGTCATTGGGAAGCGCGGAAAGAATATTAAAGAGGAAGAGGCTCTCGATTATGTTTTCGGGTGCACGATCTTTAATGATGTGACTGCGAGAGACCTAACGAGAACAGATCCTCAATTTACTCGCGCGAAAGGCTTTGATACGTTTGGGCCGCTGGGTCCGTGGATTGTAACGGGTATAGATCCAACGAATTTGCGGATCGTGACCACTTTAAACGGGAAAGTCGTACAAGATGGGAATACGAATCAGATGTCCCTTTCCATTCCTTACCTTATCAGCTGGATTTCCCAGGTGATGACTCTAGAACCAGGTGATGTGTTGGCTACGGGTTCCCCTTCAGGAAGTTGTCCGATGAAGTCGGGAGATGTGGTAGAAGTTGAAGTGGAGCAGATCGGTAAGCTTCGAAATTATGTAAAGTAAATGATCATAAGAGTCTGTCCTTTTACCCCATGATTGGGTTTCGGGACAGGCTTTTTTGCTATCCACATTGAATGTAGGGGTTAAATACTATATGTTATAGACATACCTCTTGGGAAAAAGGGTGATGAAATGAGTGATTATTCCATTGAAAAGCGCTCACCTTATTATGAACAATTTTATCATTCAATTAAAAAAATGATATTTGAAGGCAAATTCAAACCAGGTGAACGTATAAATGAAACGCAATTAGCGAAAGAATTTAATGTTAGTAAAAGTCCGGTACGGGAAGCTATACGTGTATTAGAAAAAGAAGGATTAGTGATTGTCGATGAAAAATCTAGAGTGTTAGTCTATGAACCTACCATGCGAGACGTGGAAGAAATTTATTATTGCCGCATGGCACTGGAGTCTTTCGCCGTCCGATCGACAACTAAAATCGCTACAGAGGCTGAAATCAAGGAGATAGAAACCACCCTTGCGAAAACAGAACAGGCGATCCAAAATGGGGAAGAAAGTAACGTCATTATTGCTTTGAATGATTTATTTCACCATTTAATCCTTGAGTATACGCAAAATCGCCGATTACAAAAACAGTGGAATGATCTTAAATCGCTTACGTATCTTTTTCGCATCTTGAATTTTCAAGGAGAGGATCGGGCTACCATCATTCTCAAACAGCACCGTGGAATCTTTCATTATATGAAGTCGCGAGATCAAGAGGCTGCTTCAAAGGCTATGATTGATCATTTACAATGCGACTTAGAACATCTATTACAAGTGATATCTCATTCTACAGAACAGGTGAAGCCATGAATTTAGGATCGTGGCTTCCTAACTCTTTTGTATCCGATGACCGTATGGTATAATTACTTCATAACGAATGCAGTCGACCGTCGTCTAAAAATAAAATGTAGGAGGAAAGAAAGATGAAGAATTATGAAATCGCGGTTATACCTGGTGATGGAATTGGTAGAGAGGTAGTACCTTCTGCTTTACAAGTCTTGGATACGATTTCGGAAGTGCATGGAGGTTTGCGATTTAAAACAACGGAATTTGATTGGAGTTGTGAATATTACCTCGAACATGGCATGATGATGCCTGAAGATGGGATACAAACGCTGTCTAATTTTGAAGCGATTTTCTTAGGAGCTGTTGGGAACCCAACGCTTGTCCCGGATCATATTTCGTTATGGGGTTTATTGGTGAAAATTAGACGGGAATTTGAACAAGTCATTAATATTCGACCGGCTAAACTGATGAAGGGTGTGAGATCCCCTTTATCCAACCCGAAAGAATTCGACTTTATCGTTGTGCGTGAAAACAGTGAAGGGGAATATAGCGAAATTGGTGGCCGTATCCATCGGGGAGAAGATGAAATTGCCGTACAAAATGCCGTATTTTCTAGAAAAGGTACGGAACGAGCCATGCGCTATGCGTTTGAATTAGCCAAGCACAGAAGAGGTCATGTAACGAGTGCTACCAAATCCAATGGAATTGTTCATTCGATGCCCTTCTGGGACGAGGTCTTTAACGATGTAAAGAAAGAATATCCTAACATCGATACGGCATCTATCCATATTGATGCGTTAGCCGCGTTTTTTGTGAACCGTCCGCACACGTTTGATGTGATTGTGGCGAGTAATTTATTTGGTGATATTTTGACAGATTTGGGAGCTGCGATTATGGGAAGTATCGGAATTGCCCCTGCAGCGAATATCAATTTAAATGGAAAATATCCATCCATGTTTGAACCTGTTCACGGATCCGCACCCGATATTGTTGGAAAAGGGATTGCGAACCCAATTGGGCAAATTTGGACAGCGAAAATGATGCTAGACCATTTTGGCGAGACGGAGCTCGGAAGCAAATTGCTAGATATTGTGGAGCAAGTAACCGAAGCGGGTATCGTCACAGGCGACCTGGGTGGTAAGGCCACTACACATGAGGTAACGGAAGAAATTTGTAACCGAATTAAGCTGCTTTAAAGGATCGTTTCAAGGGGGAGAAACAATATGAGTAAACCTCGAATATTTGTACCCAATCGGGTGAATGAGGAAGTCATCCATTATCTGCAGCAATATGGAGATGTCGATTACCGAGATCAAGAAGAAAAGATGGCGGAAGAAGAGTTTTTGGTCGGATTGAGGAATGCAAGTGCTCTCTTATGTTATTCCAGACAAAAGATTAACGCCAGTATATTAGAGCAAGCTCCCCTGCTGAAGGTCGTAAGCAACATCGCGGTCGGTTACGATAATCTGGATCTTGGAGAAATGACAAAGAGGGGAGTCTTGGCGACCAACACACCCGGTATTTTAACGGAAACCACAGCGGACCTTACGTTCAGTATTCTCATGGCTGCTGCTAGAAGAGTGGCTGAAGCGGATTATTATGTGAAATCCGGACAGTGGAAAGAGTGGTTCCCTAGTTTGATGCTGGGCAAGGATGTATTTGGGGCCACCATCGGGATTATTGGCATGGGAAGAATCGGCGAAGCCGTAGCGCGCAGGGCAAAGGGGTTCGATATGAACATCCTTTATTATAACCGTTCACGCAAGACGGATGCGGAAGCGAAGTTAGGAGCAACGTTCGTTTCGCTTGAGGAGCTGCTTCAACGATCCGATTATGTTGTGGTGTTGACCCCACTTACCGCAGAAACCCAAAAATTCATAGGGGTAAAAGAATTGGCCCTGATGAAAAAGGATGCCATTCTTGTTAATGCGTCTCGTGGAGCTACCGTTGACGAAACGGCCCTCATTCATGCTTTGCAAGAAAAGAGAATTGCCGGAGCCGCTCTGGATGTTTATGAAAAAGAGCCGGTGGACCCGGAAAATCCATTGTTGAAGATGGCTAACGTGGTAACCCTCCCTCATATTGGCAGTGCCACAAGGGAAACACGCGCCAAAATGGCCATGAAAGCGGCAAGGAATGCAATAGCTGCCTTACAAGGTGAGATTCCGGAGAATCTATTGAATAAAGAAGTTCTTTAAATCCATTAATCTATCGTGGCTGCTTCGGCGGCCATTTTTACGTTAAGAATCCTCCAAGTGGAATTCGGTTGATGGATTTTTATTACAGCCTTGCACATACTAACCTAGAACAAAAAGTAGGGTAGCGTTGATTGGCCATCTTACTTTTAGGAGGTCAAGAATATGAAAGTTGGATTGATCGGGTTAGGAAAAATGGGTTTGAACTTAGGGCAGAATCTCATTGACCATCATCACGAGGTAGTCGCATTTGATGTAAATGAAAAGGCGGTAGAAGAAATTCATGGATATGGCGCGAAAGGCACATCAAGCCTAAAGGAACTAACGGAATTATTGGGAACCCCAAGAGTGGTTTGGCTCATGGTTCCGCATTCGGTAGTCGATTCGGTCATTGATGAATTGACCCCGTTCTTATCCATTGGGGATATTGTCATCGAGGCGGGGAATTCCCATTACAAAGAATCCATTCGCCGGTACCATCGACTAAAGGAAGCAGGAGTAAACTTTTTGGATGTGGGAACTTCCGGCGGGATGGAAGGGGCACGCCATGGCGCTTGTTATATGGTTGGGGGAGATTCAGAGGCTTGGAACTTGGTGGAGCCCCTTTTCCGAGATACTGCTGTGGAAAATGGATATCTATATGCAGGAAAAGCAGGAAGCGGGCACTTCCTAAAAATGGTTCATAACGGGATCGAATACGGGATGATGGCCGCTATTGGAGAAGGTTTCGAAGTATTGGAGAAAAGTGAATTTAATTATGACTATGAAAAAGTAGCGAAAGTCTGGAATCACGGATCGGTCATACGTTCCTGGCTGATGGAACTAACCGAACGTGCCTTCTCCAAGGATGCAAATCTGGATGAAATCAAAGGAGTGATGCATTCTTCCGGAGAAGGAAAGTGGACCGTGGAGACGGCCTTGGATCTGCAAACCGCTACTCCAGTCATTGCGATGTCCTTATTGATGCGTTATCGTTCCTTGGAGAATGATACGTTCACAGGGAAAGTGGTCGCTGCTTTACGCAATGAATTTGGGGGACATGCTGTGGAAAAATACAAAGATGATAACCAATGAGGCTATTCGTGATAGCCTCATTTTTATTAGCATCCTACTGTAACGATATAGGTTGTCAAGTTCTGAATTGGCTTGGGCGAGTTCGAGTAACATCGAATGAGCTTGATGGATCATCAATTCATTTGATATTTTTTTAAATCTACGTTACCGTTTTGATCTACTACAACCCCTTCCATTTCAAGATTCATGATTTGCTCATTGTAAGACTCCTCCTTTTTGATAGCGACGTTACCTTTTGCATTAATTACACGATGCCATGGTAAGCGATGCTTTCTACTCATCGAATGTAGAATACGAACAACTTGGCGAGCAGCACGTGGATTTCCCGCTAAGCTCGCAACCTGTCCATAAGTCATGACCCGGCCTTCTGGTATATTTCGAATAATCGTAATTACATTTTCGGTAAAAGGTGTCACCAAAATTATTCCTTTCTAATTAATCATGTGGAATAGATTTAAATTCCGCCGTGTTTTTTCCAGGGAGGGCCATCCCCGCGTGATGAACTCGGCTTGTGATCGATCGTTATTTGTAAATAGTCATATATATTATGGATGTAAATCATGCTAAGGTAAAGATTGTCATTCTACTGATTTTATGGTTTACTAAAATTGTGTTTTCACAACTCAATAGTCTCAATAGGTGCCCTGAATAAGGGAGAATAGGGAAGTTTTTAACAACGCGGAGCCCGCCACTGTAGTCGAGGAGCAGCTGCTATGCCACTGGGAAACTGGGAAGGCGCAGTATGTGAGGAATCGGAGCCAGGAGACCTGCCTTAAGAGAAGTTTTGCTTGTAGGGTTTGGCATAACCCCAGCTTATTTAAGCTGGGGTTTTTTGCATTGGTCGGGAATTGCCATCAAAGGAGGATTTTAGAATGCAAAAGTTAAAGCAAATCATGGGGTTAATTGAGAGGTTGGACACCCAAGTCCAGGATCAAATGGAACAACATTTAAACCATCTTACGAAACCAATGGGTAGTCTAGGCTTGTTAGAATCAGTAGCGATTAAAATAGCTGGGATGACTGGAAACCCGATGCCTGAAATTGACCCAGCTGTGGTCGTGGTCATGGCAGCAGACCATGGTGTTGCTACAGAGGGAGTTTCAGCGTTTCCATCTGAAGTCACGCAGCAGATGGTGGGTAATTTTATATCTGGCGGAGCCGCTATCAATGTTTTGTCGCGCGCTTCCCATGCGTCAGTTGAGGTTGTC
The DNA here is from genome assembly GCF_004522215.1 of Ammoniphilus sp. YIM 78166. Classification (GTDB taxonomy): domain Bacteria; phylum Bacillota; class Bacilli; order Aneurinibacillales; family RAOX-1; genus YIM-78166. Next base: position 71,271 of record NZ_SDLR01000011.1, read on the forward strand.
GATATTGGCGTGAATGGGTTACTGCAACTTCCGGGTTTAGTCAACAGAAAAGTACGATTTGGCACGGACAATATGGTGCAAGGCCCTGCGATGACCAGGGAAGAAGCCATTTCAGCGATAGAAATAGGGATCGAGATAGCAGAGGCAGCCATAGAAAAAGGGGCTAAGCTATTGGCCTTAGGAGAGATGGGAATTGGCAATACGACGGCTAGCAGTGCGATGTTCTCTGTTCTTGGCCAGATCCCTATTGAACAAGTCGTGGGGTATGGTACGGGGTTAGATGATCAGGGCAAAAATAAAAAAATCCAAGTAATACAGCGGTCCATCGAAGTAAACCAACCTAATCCAGAGGATCCTATTGACGTTTTACACAAGGTCGGGGGATTAGAGATTGCTGGACTAGTAGGTATTGTTTTAAAGGCAGCTGCAGCACGCATTCCTGTAGTAGTAGATGGATTCATTACAGCTGTAGCAGCGCTAACCGCGGTTCGAATAGCCCCGGCATGTAGGTACTATCTAATCGCCTCCCATCAATCCGTAGAACCAGGCCATGTTTTGGTGAATCAGCTTTTAGGACTTGAACCACTCCTCAACTTAAACCTTCGTCTCGGAGAAGGAAGTGGGGCGGCCGTTGCCCTTCCCCTAATCAGGTCTGTCATACGGATTGCACATGAGATGGCAACCTTTGAGAAAGCTGGCGTGTCCGGTGCACTGGAAAACAGCTAGAGATCGGTTTGATGATTTCGTTTTATAACTTTTTTCTATGGCTATCAATACCATAATACTATTTTTAAATCCTTTTCTTCTATCTTAGTATGAATAGTAGGCGATAAGAAGAGGAGGAAATGAATAGATGAAAAAACGAATTGGTTTGATCTACGCGACATTAAATTCCGTACAACCTATCCTTGATGCATTCCAGGAGCATGCTCCTGAAGCTGTTACCTTGAACTTCATGGATGAAGAATTAATTACAGACTTGAATCGTTTGGGAAAAGTTACGCCTCGGATGCTGCGAAGATTAATCCATCTCGTTGAGAAAGCGGAAGAAAGCGGCGTAGATGGCATCTTGCTTACTTGCTCCTGTTTTACTCCTTACGTACCCATTGTCCAAAAATTTTTTGACACCCCTATTCAGAGTGCTGATTACAGCATGTTGGAGCTGGCAGTGGAGAAGGGAAATCGCATTGCGGTCATTGCAACCGTAGAGAAGGCGGGGCCAACGACCGCACAGCTTATTCAAGAGATTGCAGACGAGCGAAAAAAAGAAATAGAGATTCAGATCGAGGTAATGACCGAAGCATTCAGTGCGCTACAAAATGGCTATGGTGAAAAACACGATGAAATGATCCAACAAAAAATCAGAGAAGTATCCACAGTAAACGATGTTGTGGTGTTAGCTCAATTTTCCATGGCAAGGGCGTTGATAGGACTAGGAGAGAATACGAAGCCTGTTTTAACAAGTCCGGAAGTGAGCGTGAAATCCATGATGTCGCGATTGTCTCAACAAGATGGAGAATAGAGGGAGGTTGCTGGAATGTATGACTTTGCTGATTTAAAAGGAAAGAAAGTCATTGTGGTCGGGGGGAGCAAGGGGATTGGGAAGGATATCGCTGTTTCCTTCTCCCGACTAGGATCGGACGTGCTTATTACCGGAAGGAATGAAAAGGATCTGCAGGGAACGACGGAGGAACTTAGACAGCACAATCCGAACTGTTCCTACCTAATTGGAGATATCCAACATGTGAATGAGATCTATGAAATGATAGACCAAGCGCATTCCCGCCTGGGGAGGATTGACGTACTGGTAAACAATGCGGGAGTGAATATTGCCAAGCCCGCTTTGGACGTTTCCGAAGAAGATTGGGACCGGGTGCTCGACACGAACCTAAAAGGTACATTTTTCTGCTCTCAACGGGCCGGTAAGCATATGATCGAACAGGGGATTGCTGGCAAGATCATCAACATTGTTTCCCAGATGGCTTTTGTCGGCTACATTAAGCGTGCGGCCTATTGTTCCAGCAAAGGAGGAGCTGTTCAATTGACCAAGGCGCTTGCGATTGAATGGGCTCAGTATGGGATCAAAGTCAATGCGGTGGCCCCCACTTTTATCGAAACGGAGCTTACCCAAAAGATGTTTGAGGATCAAACATTCTATCAGGATGTGTTAAATCGAATTCCATTAGGAAGCTTGGCCAAGCCATCTGATGTAACGGGGGCGGTCTTATTTCTAGCATCCGATATGGCTAACTTTATTACCGGCGATACGATTAGGGTGGATGGCGGTTGGACGGCGATATAGGTGGGGAATTTTTGAGGACACTGAGTCTGCTAATTACCACAAAAGTAGTCACTTAGGAGAATGATAGGACACAGAATCCGTTATTTGCTTAAAAATGGGTCAAGAGAGGCCCATTTTAGCAAAATAGCGGAACCTGTGTCCGCCAAACTTAAATTAACCCCCGTTTTGACCCGAATAACGTACTTGATGTCCGCAAGAAACTCAACATAAGAATAGGGTGCCCCGTCGTGTGGCACCCTATTTTTTCTATTTAATAATCATCACCGGTACCGCAGTCCAACTCGATGATCCTTGTTATGAATAGATGTCTCCGCAATTATGGCCTTCTTTACTTTGTATTTAATAATGAAAAATCGTATACTAAAAGTAATACTTTTTCACGTGTAATACTCATTAAGGAGGTAATGATATTTTGAACCTAATCTCTGGAAAGATGACAAGTAAAGGTCAATTAACTATCCCTGTTGAGTTAAGAAATTATCTTAAAATAGAGGAAGGGGATAGGCTAGAATTTATTATTGATCAAGATGGCAAAGTGATTAATGTAAAACCTGTCAGGAAGAAAAGGTTAAGTGACGTTGCAGGGAAACTTAAGGTGGATAAGATTGTGGATGTTGATGAGATTCGGGACGAAATTTACCGAGATAATATTTTGAAGAAACTTGACAAGGAAAACTAGGGAATGAAAGATAAATTCATTGTCGATACAAATATTCTTATCAGAATAATCGTACAAGATGATGATGGACAAGTGGAATATATTAAAGAAATAATCAAGAAAGTAGATGATGGCGAATTTCTATTGTTTGTTCCAACTATTGTTTTTGTCGAAACATGTTGGGTTTTGAAGTCAAGATATAAACTTTCAAAGAAGGAAATTACGGATTGCTTAGCTGAAATCTTTCAAGTGGATGGTGTAATTCTAGAAGATGAAAATTGCCTCAACGGATTAATTTCTCATGCTGTTAACAATGTCGATTTCGTTGACGCTCTGTTGGCTGAAAAATCGAAAACTACGGGTTACGCTGTATTGACGTGGAACGCAATATTTTAAACCTAACGAATTAAAAGGTCTAGGCGAATAAAAGTCTAACGTACCAAATGTCCGCAACAAACGCAAGAAGAGGGTGCCCAATGGACACCCTCTTCTTTCTATTTAATTATCATCACAGGTACCGCAGATCGCTGAGCGACTTCGTGACTCACGCTTCCGAGGAATAATTCCTGCACGTTGTTAAGGCCTCTGCTGCCCATGAGGATTAAGTCGCATTTTTGTTCTCTAGCATACATGAGAATCTCATCCGCTGGCTTTCCTTCCACGATAGCCACCTGATACCTCGTATCACGCAAAAGGGATAATCGTTCACTTGCCCCGTTTAGAATGTCCTTTCCGTGCTCCATTATTTCTTCACGAATCTTATCCGCATGGCGATATTCGCTAACGGTAAAAATGTGTGGCACCGTGACCGCATGCACTACATGCAAGTGGGCGTCCCGATTCAATTGAGCCAATTGAATTCCATACACTAAAGCTTTTTCTCCTATTTCCGAACCATCATAAGCAACCAAAATCCTTGTATAGGCCATTTCTGCACTTCCTTTAATTATCATTTAAATTCCACTTTTTTTGCGGAGTCCACTACTTGAGGGACATCTCCCTGTTTTGATCCCCTAATCACCATGGTGCCGCCTAAGAGAAAGGCGCCGCTGATGAAAAAGACGGAAAGAATTCCTACCCATGAACCGACTAAGCCGAAAAACACAGGAGCAATCAGCTGCGAAAGTCGATTGGTAGTCAGTCGAAGTCCCAACACTTCTCCCGTCCTTGATTTCGGTGAGGCATTATACGTCGTAGTCATGGAGAGAGGCTGTCCGCATCCAAGACCAAAGCCCATCAAAGCAGCCCATAAACCCAGTAGAAAGACTTCACTTGTAAACGGAACAAGCATAAAGGAGAACCCGGCAACTAAAATGGAGGAAATTAGAACACGTTCGCGTCCGTATGAATCGACTAGCCTTGCTAAATAGGCACGTATGATCACCATTGCAAACCCTTGAATCGATAGAATCCAGCCAATCGTAGACGCCGTGATTCCGATATCTTTGGCATACAACGGAAAATAGGCGACGAAGATATCGCGGGAATATAAAACTAATGCACTGGAGATCAAGGCGGTTCGCAAAACAGAAATCTTAAGCAGACTGATGGATGCCAGTAAGCTCACTTTTTTGTTCTCCGGCCGTCGTTTTGTATTCGGGATCAACCAGGCTACCGCTACCGTGATGATGCTAATCAGGAGAGACGCGAGAAAAGCCGTTGGATAAGAAAAATATTGGACGAGGTAACCGCCGGTAACGGGTCCGATCACCGCGGCTACAGACACCGCCGTAGAAAAAATCCCGTAATAGTGATCCCGCTTATCCTCAGGTGCCCAATTGCCCAGAACGTTCTGTAAGGAAAGAACGACAAAGACATGGGAGATTCCAACGACAACCTGACTCATATACAGCGACCACATGGTCGGGAATAAGAAGGGAAGTGCCATTCCTAAACTTACGCCGATCATGCCGATGAAGACGGGAAGACGGTCTCCCACTTTGTCTGCGATTTTTCCCGCATAGATGGCGATGAAGAGGGGAAAAAAAGCATAAGCTGCCGTTAACGCTCCGATGTCAAAAGTACTGGCACCCAACTCTGAAGCAAACAAGGTGATGATCGGTCGGGTGATGTTAAGAATCATCTGAAATCCAAAAATTATGATAATGACCGTTTGTAGTATCATTTTTACTCTTTAGGAGTGAACCTCCTTCCCTAGAAATCGGTTAATCTATTCGTATTATACTGCGTGCGCTGAAAGCGAGAAAAATAGCTAAATCCTATGGAGAGCCATGAAAAAAAGTTATAGGGCTTTAAAGGTCATGTTTGAAGTCCAGTCCTTCAACAAACTCGACGAATGCTTTGACAATTTTTAGTTCCAGTGATTTTTCATGATAGAACATCCAGGTTTTACGAACGATGAGCTGACCTTCCGCATCGGTTAGGTTGATTCGGTGCAGCTCCGGATGCTTATCGGCGAAGACACTTGGCAAAATTCCGTAGCCGAGTCCATGGATGACCATCTCGGTACAGGTATCACCCTTGTCCACTTCCATGACGACGTTCGGAGCAATGGAATAATTTCGGCTCCACCAATTATCCATAATATCTTTTAATAGGGCGTCGCATTCATACTCGATTCGAGGCAATTGCGGCAGCTCGTTTAACTGAACGGGATCTTTCGAAGTCACACAAATATTCTCTTCAAATAAGAGAGTTTTTGCTTCAGGCCAGTCATACTCCCCGCGTACCATCCCGATATGGACTTCTTGATTGTAGATCTGGTTAAAGATCGTGCGGCTAAACCCTGTAACCACTTTGAATTCGACTTTAGGATATTGTTGGCGAAAGAGGCTTAGAAGCCGGGGAAGCTTATACCTGGAAATATAGTTGGAAACGCCTAAACGTAAGGTTCCCACGACCTCTTCTTCCATATTCAGCGTTTGCTCTTTAATCTCACGAAGGTTGTTTAGCATTTCATCCGCTTTTTTAGCTAAAAACTCCCCTTGGGGGGTAAATTGTACTCCTTTGCTTACTCTTTCTATAATGGTGACGTTGAACTCTCTTTCCATCTGCTGGATCCGTTTGGTTAAGGAAGGTTGTGTAATATATAAGCTTTGGGCTGTTTTGGTTATGTTCATTTTTTCATATAAGACCTTCAAGATAAGCCAATCTCGATCGTCCATTTTCCCGCCTCCTTTTGATTGGTAGGATACCACAGAAGAGAATTATAGTAAAAAGTTATCGGTACCGATTCTTTTTCGATATTTTTCATTCCATGCAGAGCATTGTATAGTTTATTTATCAAGTCGAACAAACAACGGAGAGGATGAGAAGAATGGCAAAATATAAAATTGGAGTATTGTATGGAGATGGGATTGGTCCTGAAATTACGAAGGCAACGGTAGAGGTGCTAACAGCTGCTGCAGAACGTTACAAGAACACCGAGCTGGAGTTTGTGGATCTGCCGATGGGGTGGGTTGGGATCGAAGAACATGGAGATCCAATGCCTCAATACACAAAGGATGCCCTAAAAGAGACGCATGGATGGATCATGGGGCCTCACGATTCTGCAGCATATCCTGCAGAGCATAAGGCGAACCGGAATCCAAGCGGGGAGCTGCGCCACTCTTTCGATTTATATTCAAACGTTCGTCCAGCTAAAACGATGCCTGGGATCGAGAGTGTGGCGGGGGAAGCAGATTTAGTCATCTTCCGTGAAAATACAGAGGGCTACTACTGTGACCGAAATATGTTCGTGGGTGTGGGAGAATGGCATGTTACACCAGATGTAGTCATTTCTTCTGGAGTGTTCACAAGACAAGCGATTGAAAGAATCGCCCATGAAGCTTTCCGCATGGCGATGAAAAGACGCAAGAAAGTGACGATTGTCCATAAGGCGAACGTGATTAAGCTAGGAATGGGATTATTTCTAAACGTTTGTCGTGAAGTGGCTCAGCAATATCCCGAAGTAACCGTGGATGATTACCATATTGATGCGATGGCTGCCCATCTTGTCAGACGTATTAAAGACTTCGATGTTATCGTAACTGAAAATATGTATGGGGATATCCTTTCCGATCTAACAGGTGAACTCGTGGGAAGCCTAGGGTTAGCTCCTTCTATTAATACGAATGATAACTTGGCAATGGCTCAAGCCGCTCATGGTTCAGCCCCGGATATTGCTGGAAAGAACATTGCGAATCCGATGGGGATTATGTTCTCTACGGTGATGTTCTTAGATTGGCTATCTGCCCGACATGATGATCCGGAAGTGTTCCAATTGGCTCGCCATATGGAAAGCTCCATTATGGCAACGGTAGCAGAAGGGATTTGTACCCGCGATTTGGGCGGAAGCGCTTCGACTAACGAGTTTGCGGCGGCGATCGTAGAAAGAACCAAGCGTACTTATCAGGAAGTGTAAGGATATGAATGGAGGGTCTAGGGGGCATAATTGCTAGACCCCTCCAAACTATAAAGGAGTTTAATTCATGGATACTAATCACCAGCTCATCAAAGCCGGACAATATATGCTGGCAAATCAGTTAGCTTGGGGAACTTCTGGAAATATAAGTGCCCGGGTCGATCAAGAGAGGATGTACATCACAGCTTCAGGGACGTTTTTGGGAGAGTTAGGGCTTGACGATTTTGCTGAATGTCTGATCGAATCAGGAGCGACGGCGGGATCGAAAAAGCCTTCGAAAGAAACTCCCTTCCATCTCGGAATCTATCGAAACCGTCCAGATGTCGGCGTGATCTTGCATTCCTCCCCTTTTTATACGACCTTGATGGCGTGTTCCAATGAACCCATTTTGTCCGAGTTATTTATTGAAACGATGTATTATTTAGAGCACGTCGCGTATGTGGATTATTATCATCCAGGATCACAAGAGCTAGCTGATGCGATAGCGGAGCAAGCCAAAAGAGCCAATGTAGTCATCATGAGAAACCACGGAGTCGTCGTTTTTGACGATAACGTCAAAGAGGCCTTGATGAGACTCGAGACCTTAGAAATGGGTTGTCGCACGATCATCCAAGCCAAGGCTTCGGGCATTCCATTGAAGGCCATCCCTAAACAAGTGGTTCGAAGCTTCTTAGAAGACTCCCTGTACAAGCCACGCAAGGGGTATTCCAAATAGGCATGGGTAGGGATGAATAATCGCTATTTTTCTTTATGATAGGTTTTCATTAGTATAATAAATAAGTTGGCAGGGAGAGAGGGAGGAATACCATGATTGGGATCGTTGCCGATGATACCACAGGGGCTAATGACATAGGATTGATGTTCAGTAAACATCGCTATTCGGTCAAAATCGTAACATTTAGTGAAGAGATGAATCTGCAAGCGGATTCAGATGTGCTGATTATTGATACCGACAGCCGGTTGGATAGCCCGGAACTAAGTTACGACAAGGTTTTTAAAGCGACGCAAGCCTTGCAACAATTAGGGTGTACCTTATATTTCAATAAAACCTGCTCGGTGTTTCGCGGGAATATTGGAAAAGAGTTTGACGCGATGATGGATGCATTAAATGAACATTTCGCCGTCATTAGCCTGGCGTTTCCCAAGAATGGCAGACAAACGAAGTATGGTGTTCATACCATGCATGGAAAATTATTGGAAGATTCCGAGTTCTCCAAAGATCCTGTGCATCCGATGAAGAAATCTTACCTGGTTAGTATCTTGCAGGAGCAAACGGATCGCCACGTTTCCCTTGTCAGCATCGACACGGTGAGGCGAGGAGCGGAGTTTCTCCGCAAGGCGTTGGACGAGATGCGCAAGACCTCTACGTATTGCATTGTCGACGCAGAAACACAAGATGATCTTACCGTTATCGCGGAAGCCACACGTGATTTTCCGGTGCTATGCGGCAGTTCGGCCATTGGCGAGGAGTTGCCTAAGTTTTGGCCCTCTAGAAATGGGCGTGATCCATTGGCCGACGTCGATATGGAAGATCAAAATGGCGTCCTGGTGGTATCGGGCAGTTTAACCCCGCAAACGAAGGCGCAAACGGAATATTTGATTTCGCAAGCGGTTCCTGTCCTTGTATTGGATTCTCGTAAAGTATTTACATCGGATGAAAAAGAGTTGGAGATTAAGAGGATGAGCAGAGAAGCGGCGGACCTCTTGAAACAAGGGCAAGAAGTCCTTGTGATGGCAGATAACAGGGAGGAGATCGTCTCGGAAACGAAGGACATGGGGCGGCGCCTCGGTCTAGACCCTCTTACTGTGAGTAAGCGTATTTCTGCAGCCCTAGCCGAGGTGACTTTGCACGTGGTGGAAGAGACTCAGCTCAAAAGACTGGTGGTAGCCGGTGGGGATACGTCGGGAACGGTCTGCAGAAAGTTGGGTATCCAAGGGAATGTTGTGCTCGAAGAAATTGAAACTGGATTACCATCTGGATTAGCACTCGGGCGAAAAATGCTCATTGTACTCAAGTCTGGCAGCTTTGGTAAGAAGGAATTCTTGCTGAAAGCCATTGATCATTTAAAAGTAATCTCCGAGAAGGGAAAAGCGCTTCTATGAAGTTGGCTTATCCATATGGAACACCGGAGTTAAAATCCCAAGTGCTTGGAGCCACGGGGGACGCGCAGCTGATTTTTCCGAGACTAAGAGAGATGGGGTATACCGCCATCGAGCCCTTCATACGGGATCTGAGAGCGTTTGATACCGGTGCATTCATTAAATCTACTCATCTATTCGATTTGCGACTGGCTGCGATTGGAACAGGACCGATGGTAAGTGATGACCAATTAACCTTTACGTCAAAGGATCCAGGTCGAAGAGCGGAAGCGATTCAAAGGATGAAAGAGCTTGTGCAATTCGCCTCCCAGTTTGGATGTCCAGTTGGAGTTGGCAAGCTGAGGGGTGCGATCCATCCTGAACAACCGGAACAGTCGTGGAACTGGATGAAAGAAGCTTTCGAACAAGTTTGCCGGTTTGCTGAAGGCTATGGCGTTCAAATTGCGCTGGAGCCACAAAACAAACAAGTAATTAATAATTTAACTACAACCCAAGAGGCCTTAGTTTTATCCAAGAGCTAAGCCTCCCCAACCTCATGCTCATGCTCGATGTATTTCATATGGATGCAGAGGAACATTCCGTATCGCACGGCTTTACACTAGCGAAGGACAAATTGATTTATATCCATATTGCCGATAGTCACCGTCAGGCACCAGGAAAAGGGAAATATAACTCCAAGAAGTTCTGCAGACCTTAAAGGATGCCAATTACCAAGGCTATATTGCACCAGAGATCTCACAGGGCAAGGATAGCTTACAGAAAGCCCAAGCTTCTATCGATTACTTGAAAGCTATCGGATTCAACTAACATTACTATCTACTTTTATTTAGATAGATTACAAAAAAAGTATGGGAGGGTTATTGATGAAAAAGTTAATGTCTATGGTTTTATCCGGAGTGATGGTATTGACTTTAGCGGCATGCGGCTCCAACTCTACTTCGCAGCCGGCAACACCGCCAGCAGGAGACAGCGCTGAAAAACCTGCGAGTACCGAGGCACCAAAATCCACGTACCCTGAAAAGCCACTTACGATCATGACTCCAGCAGGAGCGGGCGGCGGATTGGATACAATGACTCGCGTGCTTAGCAAAACGCTTGGGAATACTCAGCTCGTGACCCAAACGATTACGGTAGAGAACAAGCCTGGCGGCGGACAAGTCGTAGGAAGTGTGGAATTTGCCAATAAGGATAAAGGGAATAATTTTAAGCTATTTACGACTTCAACCCCATTCATTTTGAATTACATTAAAAAAGAGGGAACGAGCCCGGTTTCCTTTAGAGATATTACTCCTATTGCCCGATTAGTTACAGAATCGGATGTGTTAGCAGTAAACGTGGATTCGAAGTATCAGGATCTGCAGTCCCTTATGAATGACTTGAAAGCGGATGCAAGCTCGGTGGTTTTTGCTGGAGGATCCGGTCCTGGGTCGTTTGACCATTTGAATGTGATTTACCCGGCGATGAAAGCGGGTGTTGATGTGAAGAAAATCAAGTACGTGTCTTATGATGGTGGCGGTGAAGCCCTTACGGCACTTTTAGGTGGTAATGCTGAAGTCCTTAGCTCGGACATCTCCTCGGTTTATCAATTTGTAGAGGCTGGGAAGGTAAGAATTCTAGGAGTTTCTTCCGGCGAGCGCTTGGAAGGGAAGTTTAAGGATGTGCCGACCTATAGAGAGCAAGGCATTGACGCGGAGTTAACCAACTGGAGAGGCTTTTTCGGACCTGCGAATATGTCCGATGACGCAAAAGGTTATTGGGAAACCAAGATTAAGGAGTTAGTGGCAACGGATGAATGGAAGAAGGAGCTTGAGACTCAAGGATGGAATGACGGATATTTAAGCTCTGCAGATTTCATTAAGCAAATGGAAGAAGAAGAAGCGATGTACTTGGAAATTTATAAGCAGCTTGATATGGCAAAGTAAGGGCAATAAAAAAGTCATGTGGGGAAGAGGAACCTCTTTCCCTCATGATGACAAGACAGGAGAGGAATTACTTGAACAAAACGTTTGACCGGTATACGGGTGTTGTGCTGCTTGCCCTTGGGGCTTTGGTAATCGTGGAGAGCCAGAAAATTTCAACCAGCGCCTACGGCAGTAATGTAGGACCGAATATCTTTCCGTTATTTATCGGTATTGCGATGATCTTGTTAAGCGGGATTTTGATTCTTGAAACCTTCCGGTATCCCCATAAAGAAAAACAAAAAGGAAGTCTGGATTATCGAAGCTTTGGTATCATTTTTTCAGCAGCCGTCCTTTATGCCTTTTTTCTTGAAGACCTTGGATATGTGATCTCCACCTTCCTATTCCTGCTGGTTGGGTTTCAAACAATGAAGAGAGAGCGAATGGTATCTTCCCTCATCATTGCTGGATGTTTTTCTTTTGGTGTTTATTATCTCTTTGTCGAAGTGCTGCAAGGTTCCTTGCCGGCATTTCCGTCATGGCTAAGTCTTTAGGTGGAGGTTAGAAATGGAAACGGTTGGTTATTTACTGCAAGGATTTTCGGTTGCCGCCCAATGGCATAATCTCCTGTTTGCTTTTTTTGGAGTACTGATTGGAACCTCAGTAGGGGTTCTTCCTGGAATAGGACCAATGAGCGGAATCGCGCTGCTGATGCCGATAACGGCATCCATTACCAGCGGGTTAGCCCCCGATGCGGCGGCTACGAGTTCCATCATTCTTTTGGCTGGCGTTTATTATGGGGCAATGTACGGCGGTTCAACCACTTCGATTCTTTTGAATACACCGGGTGAATCGGCGTCGGTTGTGACCACATTGGATGGTTACCAGATGGCAAAGAACGGTCGTGCCGGGATTGCACTTGCAATCTGTGCGATTGGATCGTTTGTCGCAGGACTTGTCTCTCTCATCGGTTTGATATTACTAGCCAACCCGTTAGCTGAGGCAGCCATCAAATTTGGACCGGCGGAATACACGTCGCTCATGTTACTTGGACTGGCTGCGGTGAGCGGTCTGGCCGGCAAATCGATCGTTAAAGCCTTGCTGATGATCCTGGTTGGATTACTGCTTGGAACCATAGGAATCGATCATACATCGGGAGTAACTCGCTTTACTTACGATATTCCTGTCTTGTATTCAGGGATTGAATTTTTAACCATTGCTGTCGGGTTATTTGCCCTTGGAGAAGTGTTTAAGACCATTCTTGAGCGAGATGGAATTGAAGGAACCATTGCCAAAATATCGAGGATTCTGCCGACCAAGCAGGACATGAAGGATAGCGCCCTTCCCATTGCTCGAGGATCCATCTTTGGCTTCTTCATCGGCGTTCTGCCAGGCGCAGGAGCCACGCTGGCTTCATTCTTTTCGTATTTAATGGAAAAAAAGATGAGTAAAAATCCTAGCAAATTCGGTAGAGGGGCGATTGAAGGGGTAGCGGCTCCGGAATCCGCCAACAATGCCGCAGCAGGCGGAGCCATGATTCCATTGCTGACGTTAGGGATTCCAGGTTCGGGATCGACCGCGATTTTGCTGAGTGCCTTTATCATGTACAATATTCAGCCCGGTCCTCTCTTATTTCAGGATCATCCCCAAGTAGCCTGGGGGTTAATTGCCAGTATGTTTATCGGTAATGTGATGCTGTTGGTCTTGAATATGCCTCTGGTGAAAGTATTTGCAAAAATCATTGACACACCAACGAAATATTTGTTGCCTCTAATCGTAGCTTTTTCCGTGTTTGGCGTCTACGCGGTTCAATTTTCCACGTTTGACTTAATGCTTCTCATGGGTTGTGGGGTGGCTGGTTATTTTCTGACGAAAAACGATTTCCCCGTTGCTCCGTTGGTCCTTGGCCTTGTCCTTGGTCCGATGATCGAAAATAATATGCGAAGAGCACTCACTTTATCGAATGGCGATTTTATGATTTTTCTTCAAAAACCGATTTCTCTAGCTTTCCTGATTGTTGGCTTATTATGGATTACCATTCCATTGCTCATGAAACTGAAGGGCAAACAAGTCATTGTAAATGAAGAGGCCTAGGTTAGATGGCGATGGCGGAAGTGTACGACGTCATCGGGCATGGGATAGTTCCTTATTTGCCCTAGATCGTGACCTCGATCTAGGGTTTTTTAGATGCTAGACTAATAGGTTGACGAGCGCCCAATCCAAGTGTGGAATCGCCCAAAAACAGGGCTGAAGCGCCCGAAAATGGGAGGGAACGCCCAATCGTGAAGCGAACGCCCTATACCTCACGCCATTCTTTTTTTTCATATCCAATAATGATTTTTTGATATTTTATAAAAACTTCTTCCTCGTTTATGCTTGATTCATAGAGATGACGAGGAGGGTATGACATGGAATCGGATAAAGTGTTTGTTGCTCCTGACACATTAAAGGATTTGGCTTCCCAAGTATTTGAAGGAATTGGCTTGCGCAGGGAGGACGCGATGATCATCGCTCGGGACCTGGTTGCTGCAAACATAAGAGGACTCGATTCTCATGGGGTTTCGCGAATCCCGATGTATCTGGAGCGGATTCGACGCGGGGTCGTGAATCCGCAGCCCAACATTACCATTAAAAAGATCACTGCCGCTGTGTCTTTAGTGGATGGAGATAACGGAATGGGGTTTTTGGCCGGTCATCGGGCGATGGACGAAGCAATCAGACTAGCGAAGGAAAGTGGAATTGGTCTAGTAGGGGTCCATCGAAGTACGCATTATGGGATGGCTGCCCTCTATGTTCAGCAGGCCATTCAAGCAGGATACATTTCTCTTGCCTTAACGAATTCCTCGCCAGCCGTACCCGTATGGGGCGGACGAAGTACGTTTCTTGGAGCTAGTCCTCTAGCGGCTGGGGTGCCGGGAGGGGAAAAATCGGATTATGTGTTAGATATGGCCATGACCGTCATTGCAAGAGGGAAGATCCGCCTAGCCGCAACTCATGGCGAGCCCATCCCGCTTGGGTTGGCCCTTGATGCCGAGGGGGTGCCGACAACGGATGCGAAGAAGGCGTTTGAAGGCGTTTGCTTGCCCTTCGGTGGCGCAAAAGGTTCCGCACTAGCCATGTTAATGGATTTACTAGCTGGGGTATTAACGGGAGCGAACTATGGAGGAGAAGTCAAGAGCTTGTATTTTGACCATTCTGAACCGCAAAATGTCGGACATCTATTTTTCGCCATACGGCCGGATCTGTTTATGCCGATGGAGGAATTCTCCCATCGGATGGATACGTTCGTGGAACGGGCTAAAGCGGTTCCTCTTGCCCAGGGATTCGATGAGATCCTCATTCCAGGCGAACCGGAGGAACGAACCGAGCAGCAACGCAGAGTAACAGGCATTCCGCTAACCGAAGAAGTGATTCGAGGTCTGCAGGCCGAGGTCGAGAGCTTAGGTCTTGCATTTCCAGATTTCTATAAATTAAATACAAACCTATAAGGAGAGAGAAATCATGAGTATCATAGATCAATTTAAAGCGGTACCTACGACTTGCATTTCGGACACGATGCAAGGGATGAATAACTTGGATCCAGCGATCAAGCCATTAAAGGGAGAATATCGCGTAGCAGGAAGAGCGTTTACCGTAAAGATGCCCGTCGGGGATAATAAAGTGTTTCTACAAGCGATTAGAGAGGCTCAGCCTGGAGACGTTCTTGTGGTTGATGCCAAAGGGGATACGTACCGGGCAATCGCAGGCGATTTTATTGTAGGGTTGGCCCAAACCCTAGGCATCAACGGCATTATTGCCGACGGAGTGATCCGAGACATTGAAGGCATTAAGCAATTGGATTATCCCGTGTTCTGCAAGGGAACCACGGTGGCGGCAAGCGGGAAAGCAGGTATGGGAGAAATAAACGTACCAATCTCTTGTGGAGGAGTTACAATTCACCCTGGAGATATCGTTGTTGGAGATGCCGACGGAGTGGTTGTGGTTCCCCAGGCGATAGAGGAAGAAGTACTGAAGAAGTCCATTGAAAAATTAGATTTTGATATCAAGAGAGCCGAAAAGGTCTCAGGCAAGCGAGATGAAGTGATCAAGTACTTGGATAACTTCTTATCCAAGTAATGTAGAAGGGACAGGCGGAATTGTTATACTTCGTCCTGTCCTTTTTTATCAAATAGATTGGGGTGGAGATACATGGAAGAAACCATAAAAGATACATGGAGAGCCCGTTCAACGTTCTCCGTTAACGATAAGAAATACGATTACTTTCGAATTAACGCTCTAGAGGAGCAAGGGTTGGGGAACGTTTCTAGACTGCCTTACTCCGTAAAGGTTCTATTGGAGTCTGCGGTTCGCGAATACGATGGCATCGCCATAACGGAAGAACACATCAGCAAACTTGCCAATTGGACGGTGGAACGGGATCCCAATCAGGAAGTTCCTTTCAAGCCAGCTCGGATCCTATTGCATGATACAACAGGTCTTCCAGCCATGGTGGATATGGCGTCCATGCGGGAGAGTGTCCAACGGGCAGGAGGCGATGTTTCTTCCGTCAACCCGTTGATCCCTGTGGATCTTGTCGTGGATCATTCGATCACCGTCGATTATTTTGGCAGGCCCGACGCCATGGAGCTGAATGAGAAAACCAATTTTGAACGAAACATGGAGCGATTCCGCTTCTTCCGCTGGGCGCAAAAAGCCTTTGATAACTTCCGAGTGGTTCCTCCTGCGTCCGGCATCATGCATCAAATTAATATGGAGTACCTAGCCTCGGTTGCTACAGTTAAAGAGGATGAGGATGGCTTAATGGTTTATCCGGATTCTCTCGTGGGAACCGACTCTCATACCACGATGATTAATGGAATGGGCGTAGTCGCTTGGGGGGTTGGCGGGATTGAGGCTGAAGCAGCAATGCTGGGGCTGCCTTTATATTTCGTCGTGCCTGAAGTGGTTGGATTCAAACTGACGGGTACACTTCCCGAAGGAACGACCGCAACCGATTTGGCCCTTACAGTCACGAATCTTCTCCGGAAAAAGGGTGTGGTGGGTAAATTTGTGGAGTTCTATGGAGCGGGGGTAGCAGCACTGAGCATCGCAGACCGCGCGACGATTGCCAATATGGCACCTGAATATGGCGCGACGATGGGATTTTTCCCTGTTGACCAAGAAACCTTGAACTATTTGGCTTTAATCGGCAAGAACGAAGAGCAAATCGCCCTCGTTGAAACTTATTATAAAGCGCAAGGCATGTTTATGTCTCCTGACCGTCCAGAACCCGTGTATTCCTATGGGATTGAACTGGATCTATCTACCGTTGTCCCTAGCCTAGCAGGACCGAAACGTCCACAAGATCGTGTAGACCTTTCGCAGATGAAGCAGCATTACCATGAGGTCGTTCGTAATCCGGTCGACAAGGGAGGATACGACTTGTCTGAAGAGGAATTGAGGAAAGAGATTGCGGTTGAACATCCTAACGGAGAAAAAACAGTCATCAGGAATGGGACGGTTGTCCTTGCCGCGATTACAAGCTGTACCAATACCTCTAATCCGAATGTCCTGATCGCAGCTGGTCTCGTGGCCAAAAACGCGGTGGAAAGAGGTCTCAAGAAGCCGGCTTATGTAAAGAGTTCTTTAACACCCGGTTCTCGAGTGGTTACCGATTATTTGAATGAATCTGGTCTGATGACGTATCTTGAGGACCTTGGGTTCCATATTGCGGGATACGGCTGTGCAACCTGCATCGGGAATTCAGGACCGCTGCCTCTAGAGGTTAGTCAAGCGATTACGGAAAACGATTTGACCGTAGCAGGCGTGTTATCCGGAAACCGGAACTTTGAAGGACGGGTGCATCCGGAAATTAAAGCGAATTATTTAGCTTCGCCACCTCTAGTGATTGCGTACGCTCTAGCAGGTACGGTGGATATTGATTTCGCCACAGAGCCTATCGGCTATGACCAAAAGGATCAACCGGTATATTTAAAGGATATTTGGCCAACATCAGGAGACATTCAGGGATGGTTGGGCCATGCGGTTCGCCCGGAATTATTTCGTGAGCGGTATAAGGAAGTCTATCAGGCCAATGAACAGTGGAATAGCATCGATGTTCCGGCAAGTGAGCTGTATGATTGGGATGAAAAATCCACTTACATTCAGAATCCACCGTTCTTAGACGTGTTACCTGAGATTCCAGATGATATCCGGGACATTCAAAGTGCTCGAGCGTTAGCGATTTTAGGAGACTCTGTCACTACGGACCATCTTTCTCCGTCGGGAGCGATTCGGGTAGATAGTCCAGCTGGACGATATTTGCTCGAGAAGGGTGTCAAACGAGAAGATTTTAACTCGTATCCCTCTAGACGAGGCAACCATAAAGTCATGATCCGCGGGGCCCTGGCCAATCATCGAATACGGAATCTCATGGTACCGGGATCCGAGGGCGGGGTGACGAAGTATCTGCCAACGGGAGAAGTCATGAGCATGTTCGAGGCGAGTTTAAAGTATCAGGAAAACCAAACGGCGCTTTTCTTAATCGCCGGCAAAGAATATGGAACGGGAAGCTCTCGCGATTGGGCGGCTAAAGGAACACATTTGCTCGGTGTCAAAGCGGTCATTGCAGAAAGCTTTGAGCGGATTCACCGCAGCAATTTGGTCGGGATGGGCGTTCTTCCTTTACAGTTCGTACCGGGAACAACGGCTGAAACGCTTGGTTTAACAGGTAGTGAAACCTTTAGAACCGTTGGTCTAAGCGATTCGATTAAACCGGGTCAAAAGATAAAGATTCAAGCTAATAGAGAAGATGGCAGTATCTTTGAATTCGATGCGATTCTCCGTTTAGATAGCGTTGTGGATATTGAGTACTATCGAAATGGCGGAATTATGCAGAAAGTCGTTCGTCAGTTAAATAAGAGATAGGAGATAGAGTAGGATATGACTACAGAATACTTTGCCTACGTCGGTTGCCGTACAACCAAGGAGAGGAATGCCCGCGGGGAAGGGATCAGTGTATACCGCGTAGATTCCGCAACAGGAGAATGGACCTTCGTTCAGCTAGTAGGGGATGTTGTAAATCCTTCCTTTCTTGCCTTCGATCGTAACCAGGAATTTCTTTATACGGTTCACGGAGACCGCAGTGAAGTGAGCGCGTTTCGCATCGACAAGCAGACGGGTCAATTGACCTTTATTAATCAGCAATCCACGGAGGGGAAAAACCCCGTGCACTTGGTCGTGGATCCCACGAACCGATATCTTGTGGTAGCAAACTATATTAGTGGAACCTTGGCTGTTCTTCCCATAAATTCTGATGGCTCGCTTGCGCCTCTTACCGATCTGGTGAAGTCGCCTGGCAGCCCAGACACCGAGGGAGTGGATTTATACCTTAAGCAAGGCGTGTCTCATCCGCATCATTGTCCATTGGATCCGACTGGCAGATTCATTGTGGTTCCAGACTTGGGCGTAAATAAGCTATTTGCTTATCAGCTTGATACGTCCCATGGAAAATTAATCATCAACGATCCTGCTTTTGGCACTGCTCCTGAAGGATCGGGCCCAAGGCATATCGATTTTCACCCAAACCAGCCTTATGCTTATGTGGCGAGTGAACTGGATTCAACGGTGGTCGCTTATCGCTTTGATGCGCAAACAGGTGAGTTTAAGCTGTTGCAAACTCTTTCTACCCTGCCGGAAAGCATCAAAGGAAATACTTGCGGAGAAGTTGCGGTGGCCCCATCCGGGAAGTTTGTTTACATCTCTAACCGTGGACACAACAGTGTGGCGATTTTTACGATTGATCAGTCTACGGGGTTACTTTCACCAGTGGGCTGGGAGCCAACGCAAGGAGAGACCCCTCGTTTCTTCACTTTTGATCCAACAGGAGAGTTTTTCTACGTAGCGAATGAAGATAGTGATAGCATTGTACAGTTTCGTGCAGACGAGACAAGCGGTGCTCTCGTGCCGACTGGACAAGTGGTTCACACGGGAAGTCCAGTATGTGTGGTATTTAGTAGGGAGTAGAAAATAAAGAAGACATGGTTGCATGATCCATGTCTTCTTTATTGTTTGTTGTTTGGCAGCATCACGGACGAATAGTTCCGATACCTCTTGTGGGATACCCTGCCCCCTATTTAACCCACTTTTGCTCGTCATTCGCCGGTAAAGGAACCTCAGATGCTGGTAAATACGCTAAAGATGCCGGTAAAACGAAAAAGTTGCCGGTATTACTATTGGCTCATGATAAAATCAAAGGAAATGGGGGTAAAAACTAGCCTAATACCCCCCACCTCAGAGTTCGCCAATGTCCTTTGTGCCCCCACTTGCCGGTATTCCACAGAAACTTGCCTGTACGGTACCCATATTTGCCAGTGAACTAGCCAAAGTCGCCGGTACCAGCCCCATTCCCGCCGGTAAGCCAACCAACCAATCAACCGAATAGGCACTTACCCGTTTTTAACGGACTCCATGTCCGCATTAACAAACTCCACAAAAGCTTTAACCACGTTCAACTCTAAGGATTCCTCCTGATAGAACATCCATGTCTTCCTTATTAATGGGTTTCCTTGTTTATCCGTTAGGTAGACGAGATGAATGTTTTCTATATTCTCAAAAAACATTGAAGGGATAATGGCATAGCCTAGTCCATTCAGGACCATTTCTTTGCATGTATCTCCTTGATCCACGACCATCGCGACGGTTGGAGGTTGGATGTAATGCTCGGCCCACCAATTATCCACGAGTGCTTTATAAAGGGCGTCCGTACGGTAATCGATCCGAGGAAGGTGAGGCAATTCACTTAGTTCAATCTTATGTTTAGAGGCGATGCACAGCCTTTCTTCCATTACCAGCAACTTTTCACCCGACCAGCTATAGTCTCCACGGACAAAGCCGATATGCACATCTTGGTTGTACACCAAGTTGAAGATGTCTCGGCTAAAGCCCGTTTCGACTTGAAAATCAACTTGCGGATATTGCTCTTTAAATAACCGAAGAAGGCCAGGCAGTTTATATTTACTAAAATAGTTCGAAACCCCAAGTCTTAGAGTACCCGCCACTTGGTGATTAAAATTGTTTAGATCTTCTTTTATCTCCCGGAGGGTGCTCAACATCTCGCCCGCGCGCTTGGCTAGGTATTCGCCTTCAGGAGTAAACTGCACTCCTTTTATTCCTCTGTGGACGATAGTTACCCCGAATTCTTTTTCAATTTGTTTGAGGCGCTTCGTTAGGGTAGGTTGAGCGATATAGAGACTTTGCCCGGCTCTTGTGATGCTTTTTTCTCTATATAAAGTGTGTAAAATGAGCCAGTCGCGATCGTCCATGGTGATCCTCCTCTAGGTTTATCATCTTATTTTATCAGATTTTTACTGGAGGTTGAAAACTTTGCAGAATGAAATAAAGTATTAACATCCATATTTAAACAAAAAATACTTTTGTCACTAGGTATGTGACAAGGTTGATTTTTGACTTTATTGATACCGCATAGTATGAGGTTAAAGAAGTAATATACAAAGGAGAGAATATATGACGCAATCGAATATAAAAGTAACGGTACAAAAGTTTGGTAACTTCCTTAGCTCCATGGTCATGCCGAACATATCCGCTTTTATTGCTTGGGGCTTAATTACAGCTTTATTTATTCCTACTGGCTTTATTCCAAATGAAAGCCTTGCCAAAATGGTCGGTCCGATGGTGACCTACTTGCTTCCTATTTTAATAGGTTACACAGGAGGTAAACTGGTACATGATCAGCGTGGAGCTGTTGTCGGGGCTATAGCAACTATGGGTGTCATTGCCGGTGCTAATATTCCGATGTTTCTTGGGGCTATGATTATTGGCCCGCTAGGCGGCTATATAATTAAGAAATTCGATCAATTAATTGAAGGAAAAGTCAGAACTGGATTTGAAATGTTGGTAAACAATTTTTCTGCCGGGATCCTTGGCGCGATCCTTGCCATTCTTGCTTTCTCAGGGGTTGGCCCTGCAGTTGACGCGTTCACGGGTTGGCTTGTATCCGGAGTAGACTGGTTGGTTGGGACGGGGCTGCTGCCATTGACAAGCATCCTGATCGAACCGGCAAAAGTGTTATTCTTAAATAATGCTATCAACCACGGCGTACTTTCACCAATCGGTGTCGAGCAGGTAAAAGAAACAGGACAGTCGATCTTATTCCTTCTAGAAGCGAATCCCGGACCTGGTATCGGTGTGCTGCTTGCGTATATGTTTTTCGGCAAAGGCACGGCGAAAAAGTCAGCGTCTGGTGCCGGGATCATTCACTTTTTCGGCGGGATTCATGAAATCTATTTTCCATATATCCTGATGCGCCCCATGCTTTTCCTTGCCGTTATCCTTGGCGGAATGACTGGCGTGTTTACATTGGTTCTTTTAGGGGGCGGATTATTCGCACCGTCATCTCCAGGCAGTATCCTTGCCATTACGGCGGTAACGCCTCACCATGCGGGTGCTTATATTGCTAACTTTGCCGGTGTACTGGCGGCGGCGGCCGTATCCTTCGTTGTCTCTACCTTTATTTTAAAAACAGGGAAGCAGGGCGAAGAAGATATTGAAGCAGCAGCTCAAAAAATGCAAGAAATGAAAGGCAAGAAAAGCTCTGTATCTAATGTATTTACAGAAGAACAAGGCGCTCTGCCTGATCATGTTACAAAAATCATCTTTGCCTGCGATGCTGGTATGGGATCAAGTGCCATGGGGGCTTCCCTACTTCGTAAAAAGGTAAAGGAGGCTGGCATGGATATTTCTGTCACCAATATGTCCATCAGCAATCTGCCAGCCGATGCCCAGATTGTGATCACGCAAGAGGAACTGACACCAAGAGCCCGAAACAAAGTACCAGATGCTTATCATATTTCTGTCGATAACTTCCTATCTAGTCCAGAGTACGATAAGCTGATCAGCGAGCTGCAGTTCCCAGCCAATTCGGAGCTTTATGAACTGGTTGAGGAGGCAGAAGAAAATGGTACGGATAATCAGGATCAAGAAATGGGGCATGATGACGATTTGCTCCGTCCGGAAAACGTCTTTTTGAACCAGG
Organism: Ammoniphilus sp. YIM 78166; assembly: GCF_004522215.1. Taxonomy (GTDB): domain Bacteria; phylum Bacillota; class Bacilli; order Aneurinibacillales; family RAOX-1; genus YIM-78166. Next base: position 93,624 of record NZ_SDLR01000011.1, read on the forward strand.
AGTTTGCCAACAAGGAAGAAGCGATCCGCTTTGCTGGAAGAGCCTTAGTCAATGCCGGATACGTAAATGAAAGTTATATTGAGGCCATGATAGAGCGAGATAATATCACTTCGACTTATATGGGAAATGATGTTGCCATCCCACATGGAACAGAAGAAGCCAAAAAGGCTGTCATCAAATCAGGATTTACAGTTCTGCAGGTCCCAAATGGTGTGGATTTTGATGGTCAGAAAGCCCGTTTGATTTTCGGCATTGCGGGGAAAGACGGCACACATCTTGAAATTCTATCTGGCATTGCGATTACGTGCTCGGAGATGGAAAATATCGAAGAAATGGTGAAGGCAAAAACAGCTCAGGAAATGATCGATATCATTGGAAAAAAATAATTAAACCGATAAAGGAATGATTTCATGACACAAGCCGTACATTTTGGAGCAGGGAACATCGGTAGAGGGTTTATTGGAGCCCTTTTTTCCCAGTCAGGATACCATGTTATTTTTGTAGATATTGCAGAACAGATTATTGATCAACTGAACAAGGAAAAACAGTACAAGGTCAAGCTGGCCACAGACGAACAGGAAACCATAACCATTCAGAACGTTTCAGGGCTGAATAATCTCAAACAGGAAAACGAAGTGGTAGAAGCAATCAAGGAGGCCGATTTTTTGACAACGGCCATTGGACCCAGCATCCTTCCGAGAATTGCGCCATTAATCGCCAAAGGCTTGGCTGCAAGAGTAAAGGAGAATAGGGAAAAGCTTTATGTCATTGCCTGTGAAAACCAAATCTCGGCAACTGATCTGCTAAAAGGCTATATTCTGGAGCACTTGGATCAGGAGACCCAAGAAAAGGTTCTATCCCAAGTTGCTTTCTTGAATTCAGCTGTTGACCGAATTGTGCCGATTCAAAACAACCAAGGTTCACTCGATGTTCTCGTTGAGCCTTACCATGAATGGGTCGTGGAAACAACCGAAGAAATCCCCCCCATTGAAGGGATGAAAATAGTCCCGGAACTCGCTCCTTTTATTGAGAGAAAATTGTTTACCGTAAACACAGGACATGCCGTAATTGCGTACTTCGGCTATCTGGCAAACAAAGAAACGATTGATCAGACACTAGCGGATGTGGATATTTATCAACAGGTAAAGGAAACGCTCGGTGAGACCGGCGCCTATCTCATCTATGAATACCATCTGGACCCGAACGAACATCAGCACTATATAGATAAAATCATCAGCCGTTTCCAAAATACTCATTTAAATGATAGTGTAACAAGAGTCGCACGTTCACCCATTAGGAAGCTTGGCCCAGAGGACAGGCTCGTACGCCCGGCAACTCAAGCGCAAAAAGCAGGACTGCCCTACACTAATCTGGCCAAAGCCATCGCGGCAGCCTTGCTGTTTGATTTTAAGGAAGATGAAGAAGCAGTCAAACTGCAGGCTATGATAAAAGAACAGGGTGTGCCCTTTGTCCTTCAAGAGGTGTGTGGGCTGGCTGAATCAAGCGAGCTTGCCAAAGCGATTATCGGGCAGTATGAAGTGCTAAAGGGGGACCAACGGTAACAACTAGAAATGCGTTTAATATAGATACGCTGAACGAGGGTGTCCCAAATGCCTAGTTTTCGAGGGGATGCCCTCTTTTTTTTGCATCTCTTTGGTATAATTAAGTCATTAGAGACTGCGATGTTGCTCAGGCACTCATCCTTTAGTTATGGAATTCGTTGCAATCTGTCATTTGACCGCATTCAAAGACAGGATTAATACATAGAAAATCTTTAGTATAGGAAGGGAAAGGGAGAGATGTTATGGATTGGCTTAACGCCATGAACCGGGCGATAGACTATCTGGAGGCCAATATGACGGAAAAGCTGGAAATCGAGAGAGTGGCAAAGATCGCTTTTTCCTCCTCGTTTCATTTTCAGCGCATGTACTATATGTTGACGGGCGTCACGGTGGCAGAATATGTTCGCAGAAGGAAGCTCACCTTGGCTGCACAGGATATATTATCGGGTGAAAAGATTATCGATGTAGCTTTTAAGTATGGATATAAAACACCAGAAGCATTTGCCAAAGCATTTAGAAACATGCATGGGATTAGTCCTTCTGGAGTACGTGAGCCGGGAGTCAAGCTGATGGCTTATCCAAAGCTTTCCTTTCACATTTCAGTTAAAGGGGATAGAAACATGAATTACAAAATTGTGGAAAAAGGCAGCTTTACCGTAATCGGAAAACAAACTCGAATATCGGCTGTAAACGGTGAGAACTTCAAACAAGTGCCAGAATTCTGGAAGGATTGCATGAACGATGGATCGTATGACTGGATTTGCTCTAAGGCGGGACAGCTAGGTGTGCTGGGGATATGTATGGATTTGCAACACTTTGATGAGGGGTTCTTTACCTATATGATTGGAGTAGAAGAAACGAAAGACTCGCTTCCGAGCGGTTTCCGATCAGCCACCATCCCAGCAGCGACTTGGGCTGTTTTTGAATCCGTCGGGCCATTACCGGATGCCATCCAGGATGTAACCAGAAGGATTTACACGGAGTGGTTCCCAGCAACGGGCTATCAGCATGATTGTGCACCAGAGCTTGAGGTGTATCCTGCCGGTGACACCAACTCTGCGGATTATAAGTGTGAGGTTTGGGTCCCGATTAGGAAATAGGTGTGGCAACTTGCAGTTGTCGGTGCACTTTTATGACTTTTGAAAAAAATTGCCCCTATTAAACTGTTTGTAGTTATTCTATTATAAGGATACTGGACTACTAACCGACAACTGGAGGATGACTAGCCATGGAACAAACCAAAAAAGCATGCTGCGCCGCAAGCCGAAGTGTAACGCTTGAGCTAGGCTCTATGAATGATAAATTACCTGTCAAACAAGCAGCTGATGAGGTTCTTGAGCAGTTTAAGAGAAACTTTGTTCATATTGCAGCCGGAGAATTTTTAATGGGGACGAACAGCAGTGAAGGGTTTCCTGCTGACGGAGAGGGACCTGTACGTAAAGTCTGTGTAAATGAATTCTATATCTCGCCGTATACCGTAACGAATGCAGACTTTCAAGCGTTCGTCGAACAAACAGGTTATAAGACGGAAGCGGAACGTTTTGGATGGTCCTATGTGTTCCACTTGCTTGCTTCGGAAGAGGTCAAAGCGCAAGTGGAAAAAGTGCCACACGGACTGCATTGGTGGCTGCCTGTGGAGGGAGCTTCTTGGAATAAACCTGAAGGCCCTGACTCTAGTATCGAAGACCGTATGAATCATCCCGTTGTTCATGTTTCTTGGCATGATGCGGAAGCTTTTTGCAAGTGGTCCGGTACTAGACTGCCGACAGAAGCAGAGTGGGAGTTTGCCGCGAGGGGTGGACTGATTCAGAAAACTTACCCGTGGGGAGATCTATTAAAACCAGATGGGAAGCACCGCTGCAATATTTGGCAGGGGAAGTTTCCGGATGTGAATCATGCAAGTGATGGCTATATCGGTACTGCACCGGTAGACGCGTACGAGCCGAATGGCTATGGGCTTTACAATGTGGCCGGGAACGTATGGGAATGGTGCAGTGATTGGTTCTCGCCGAGATACCATCTGGAAACGACCAACGAGCAACCTTACTATAGTACGGAAACTGGAAAACGATCGATGCGAGGCGGCTCCTTTCTATGTCACCGCTCCTACTGTAATCGCTATCGAGTAGCTGCACGCAGTTCGAATACACCGGATAGCTCGACTAGTAATTGTGGATTTCGGGTGGTAGCTGATAGAGTTGAATACTAGGTAGATATGGAAACTCCGACTGCATTAGTCGGAGTTTCTCACGTTGAGGCCGGCCCTTCGGCTAAAGATCATGCTTAAAATCCAACGCTTCCACAAACTCCACAAACTCTTTGACGATTTTTAGTTCAAGGGATTTCTCATGATAAAACATCCAGGTTTTTCGAACGATGGGTTGGCCGTCTGCGTCTGTAAGGTTGATGCGGTGTAAGGACGGGTGCTTATCAGCAAAGACACTAGGCAGGATCCCATAGCCCAGGCCATTAAAGACCATTTCAGTGCATGTATCCCCGATGTCCACTTCCATGACTACATTTGGTGGCTCCGCATAGTTTCGGCTCCACCACTGATCGATAATGTCTTTGAGAAGCGAGTCCGATTCGTATTCAATTCGCGGAAGCCGCGGAAGTTCGCGTAAATCCACGAGTTCCTTTGAGGTTACGCAAACATTCTCTTCAAAAAGCAGGGATTTCGATTCCGGCCAAGCATATTCTCCCCGCACGATGCCAACATGAATATCCTGATTATAGATTTGGTTAAAGATCGTTCGGCTAAAGCCCGTAATCACCTTGAACTCGACATGAGGGAAAGCGTTGCGGAACAGACCAAGCAGGCGAGGCAGCTTGTATCTCGATATGTAATTGGAAACTCCAAGCCTGAGCGTCCCCGTAACTTCTTCGCCTCTATTTAGCGCCTGCTCCTTAATCTCTCTTAGGCGGTCTAGCATCTCATCGGCGCATTTCGCTAAAAACTCTCCCTGTGGGGTAAAGTGCACCCCTTTGTTCCCGCGTTCGACGATGGTGACTTTAAACTCTTTTTCCATCTGTTGAATTCGTTTGGTTAACGAGGGCTGGGTCATATATAAGGTTTCTGCCGTTTTGGTAATGTTCATCTTTTCATATAAAACTTTGAGAATAAGCCAATCTCGATCGTCCAATTCGTATACCCCCCAATAAATAGTACCTTACCACATCGAGGGAGCATAGTAAAAATTTATGGGGTACCATTCCCTTTTGTTATTTTTCTTTATGGCGCTCTCGTCGTATAGTTGATGTATGAAATGGAATGACCCAAGGAGGGGACGGACATGCAAGAACAAGATCCAAAGAAAATCAAGGATGCGGTGAAAGACCAGTTTTCAAGGAATGCCGAGAAGTATGTAACCAGCGAAACCCATGCAAAAGGGGATGATTTAACTCTGATGCTAGAGTGGCTCCAGCCGCAGCCGGATTGGACCGTTCTGGACATTGCAACAGGTGGGGGACATGTGACGAAGAACCTGGCTCCTCATGTGGCCCACGTGTTTGCCACGGACCTTACCCGCGAGATGTTGGCGACAGCCCAAAAGCATCTCGCGCCTACTTGTCCCAATGTGTGGTACATGGTGGCTGATGCGGAGAGTCTCCCATTTCTTGACGGTACATTTGACCTCGTAACCTGCCGCATTGCCGCCCATCACTTTCCGAATCCTAAGGAGTTTGTGCGTGAAGCGGCTAGGGTGCTCAAGCCAGGTGGCAAGTTTCTGTTCATCGATAATGTCGTACCGGCAGATGATCAATTAGACCAGTTTGTGAATACGCTCGAATATATCAGAGATGAGAGCCATGGTCGCTGTCACCGAACCGAAGAGTGGACGGCCTGGGCAAACGAAGCAGGGCTGCAAATTGTTACCTCACGGTTGCGCAAGAAGACATTTGACTTTCCGACATGGGTGAGACGTACCACAAAATCTGAAGAACAAGTGACAAGAGTGGAGCAGCATATTCTTCAGGCGGATCAGAGGATG
>NZ_SDLR01000012.1 GCF_004522215.1 Ammoniphilus sp. YIM 78166
TTCCCTGATTCGGGCTTAAGCAGGGTTTGAGGGCATCAAACGGCAGATTTGATTCCCTGATCCGGATCTCAGCGCGAAACGAGGGTGGTATCTCCCAAACGGAGATGAAGGGCCCAAAGGCCGCCCGAGATCGAACTGCACTTAGGTAGCATTCATTTAGCTTTTATCCATTTCTATGATTTCGAGCTGGTTTTTTGGCTGGAGCATCACCTAAGGCCGCCTTTTTAGTCCGAAATGGCAGCCGTTTTTCCTGTTCTAGCTATTATTTTATCCAAACCGCACATCTAGCCACAAGATCCACACCGAATTTTCGATTTGATCACGAAGTTCATCCACTTGCTCACGGACAGATGGCCGATGCTCACGAAGACACAGCGGATGCTCACATAGCCACAATGATTACAACTAATTACCCTACTTTGGTCACGAATCGGGGCCTTATGCTCCCAATTCGGCAATCATTGCAAATAGCCGCCTAGCCGTGCTTGCTAATCCTAATCAAACTGCACTTCAAGTAGCCTTTTTTAAGTTTCCTGCGATTTCGAGCTGGTTTTTTGGCTGGAGCATCACCTAAGGCCGCCTTTTTAGTCCGAGAGGGTAGCCGTTTTTCCTATTCTAGCTATTATTTTTTCCAAACCGTACAGCCAGCCACAAGATCCACACCGAATTTGCCAATTGATCACGAAGTTGATCCACTTGCTCACGGAAAGGTAGCCGATGCTCACGAAGTCACAGCGGATACTAACATAGCAGCAATGATTACAACTAATTACCCTACTTTGATCACGAATCAGCCCCTTTTGCTCCCGATCCAGTAATCATTACAAAGAGCCGCCTGCCCGCCCCGCCGCCACCCCCGGCCCTGCCCACTCCACCTNGCCGCCACCCCCGGCCCTGCCCACTCCACCTGCCTACCACCCCCACCCCCACCAACAAAAAAAGGAGCTGGATCACCAGCCCCTACAAGAACATCAAGATCAAAGCCCCCGCAACTACACAATAATAGGAGAAGTACTTTAAATTACCGCGCTGCATGATTCCCATAAACCATCGAAGGGAGTAATAGGAAGCAATCAAGGATAATACGAATGCGATGGTATAAGGGAGGAACATGTCTCCTGCGCCAGAATCTCGAATCAGATCAGGAGCTTCTAGGACAATCCCGCCCAAACTGACTGGAATATAGAGTAAGAAGGAAAAGCGTAGGGCGGTTTCTTGCTTCATGCCGAGTGCCATGGAGGCGACGATGGTAGCTCCGGAACGGCTGATTCCAGGGATCAGGGCCACGGCTTGGGCGAAGCCCACGATAAGCGCATCCTTCCAGGTCAGATCAGCATCTTGCTTACGTCCGCGGAGGTTTCGGATGAGCCATAAGGCCACGGCGGTAATCAGCAAGCTGATTCCGACCATATGTATACCTTTCAACGTGTCGGATATCAGGTCGTTAAACAATACTCCGATGATCCCAGCGGGTAGTGTTCCAATCACTAAAAACACGATAAACATAAAATCAGCTTTATACTCTTTTTCCCGAGTCGTCAGGAACCGCAAGCCGTTCTTCGTAAATCGCAGCAAGTCCTCTCGATAGATAATCAGGACGGCTAACAGGGAAGCGGTGTTAACAAGGATTTCAAATTGGAATCCTTCGATGACTAAGCCAAATAAATGCTGAACGATGACAAGATGGCCGCTAGAGGAAATGGGGATCGGTTCGGTAAAGCCTTGCAAGAGTCCTAAAAAAGCGAATTTTAGCAGAATGAGCAAGTCCATGGGTTACTCCTTGAAAAGAGATTTAGTAGTTTAAGAGATTACCTTGATAGTATACATAAATCGGCTATGGAAATTCAATGATTGGAAGAAACATCTCCCTTGCCCGTGCATAACTTGAAGGAAAGGCACTGGGCCATCGCCCATTAGAAATTTGACTATGAGGGCAAGGATGGGAGATATGCAGAAAAAAATCGTCATTTTAGGTGCTGGTTATGGAGGCTTATCTACCGCGGTTATGCTGCAGAGGAAAATGAAGCTGAGGGAAGCTGAAGTCATTCTTGTGAATAAAGATAGTTACCATCATATAACAACCTGGTTACATGAACTGGCCGCAGGGACCAGTCCAACGGATAAGTGTATGGTTGACCTAGAAAGTGTCCTTGAACCAGAAAAAGTAAAGCTACTAAAGGCAGAAGTGGAGTCCATTGACCTAGGCCAGAAAGAGGTATACTTGAGCGGTGGTCAGCGGCTTTCCTATGATTATCTGGTTGTGGCTTTAGGGAGTGAAATTGAGTCATTCGGAATCCCGGGGGTGAAAGAACATACGTACGTGATTCGAAACCTCAAGACCGCTCTAGCGATTAGAGATCAGGTGGAGAGGATGTTTAGGCGATGTAAGCTGGATAATTACCGGCCAGAGCGACTTCATTTTGTCATCTGCGGTTCTGGGTTTACGGGAGTGGAGTTTGCGGGGGAGCTGGCCGATCGGATTGATGAGTTATGCAAGGAATATCAGATAGACCGAGACAAAGTGGTAATCACCAATGTGGAAGCCTCTCCAACGGTTTTATCAGGATTCGACCCGGAACTTTCCGAATATGCGAAAGCAGTGTTGGAGAAAAAGGGGGTAGTCATTAAGACGTCTACTCCTGTAAAAGCATGTACTTCGGATGGCGTGATTCTTCATGATCAAGAGGAATGCAGATCGTCCACCGTAGTTTGGACCGCTGGAGTGCGGGGACATTCCATTACCAAAAGGATTAAGCATGAAACGGTTCGAGGAAGGCTAAAGGTCGATGAATATCTACGTCCTCCTGATCACGATGATGTATTTGTAATTGGCGACAGCTCCATTATTTATGGCAAAAAGGAGGGGCCGTACCCCCCGACCGCACAAATGGCGGTGCAGCAGGGTGCAGCCTGTGCCCATAACCTATTGGCTCTTCTAAGGAATAAACCGCTCCAAGCCTTTGAACCTCGAATCAAAGGAACGCTCGTTTCGATTGGAAAGAAGGTGGCTGCCGGAAATGTCTATGGTTTAAAGCTCTACGGCAGTAAAGCCTCCTTCGTAAAAAAGGTCGTAGATTATCACTATCTCTATCGAATAGGTGGGCTTAAGCTCGTCCTCGATAAGCTAAAAGGGGGAGAAAGGCAGGGAGAAAAAAACAGCTTGCTCGATCACTGAGCAAGCTGTTTGTTTTAGTTGCAGAAAATATGCTTCCCGATTTTCTTAATTTGGGGACGGGTCCAGATCCAACCGGAAGTGGCAGTGTCAGGATTGAAGTAATACATGGCTCCGCCGGAAGGATCCCAGCCGTTAAGTGCATCTTGAACGGCTTTTCGCGCGGTGTCGTTAGGCGAAAGCCAAATCTGTCCATCGGCTACAGCTGTAAAAGCACGGGGTTCAAAAATAACGCCTGTCGGGTTATTTGGGAATGTAGCACTGCGTACACGGTTTAGGATAACCGCTGCTACAGCCACCTGTCCGACATAAGGTTCGCCTCTTGCTTCTCCGTATACGGCATTCGCCATCATCCGGAGATCGTTATCGGAATAGCCATGAGCCTTATACGTAGGTGCGGCAGCGGCTGGTTGCTGACGAGCCGGAGCCGGATTTCGTGCGGGCGCCGGTGCCGGAGCAGCAGGCCTCTGCGCAGCAGCTCCTCCTCCGCCTCTATTGCCTGGCCAATTTTGCGACGCTCTCCATAATCGGCTGCGGGTATCTGGCCCAACGGCTCCTGTCACTTTCATCCCGAAACGGCGTTGGAAGGTGCGTACGGCATTCTCCGTAGCAGGACCGTATTTTCCGGTGATATTCCCTTTATAGAAGCCAAGGTGCTGTAGCCTTCCTTGAATCTCCCACACTTCACCGCCGACGGCCCCTCGTTTGGTGATTTTGCCTCCGGGATTGCTTTGAGCTCTGGCCGTACCGCTTGTACCTGGTTTCCAATTCTTCGTTGCTTGCCATAGCTTTTGTCTTGTCTTGGGTCCTACTGTTCCATCCACCTTCATGCCGAAGCGATGCTGGAAATTTCGAACCGACCAGTAGGTTTGCCAGCCAAACTTTCCGTCAACTTTGCCTTTATAGAAGCCAAGGTGCTGCAGTCGGCCTTGAATTTCCCATACGGGTCCACCTACGGCCCCCCGCTTGACAATCCCTTGAGCAGCGGTCTCCTCCGTTTGAACCGATGACAGAGCCATGCTTATACAAAAGAAGCCTAAAGCAATCGTGAAAAATAGCAATAGATACTTTTTCATGGTTTCCTCCTGAAGCATAAATTGTTTCCTGGAGCTTTCCCTTATTTTTCTTCAATGGTTCCAATTCCATTCTTTTTCTTTTGGATTTAGGGATAAAAAACTTAATGATGAACGGGTGGGCCAGGGGGAAAATCCTTAGCCAAGGACACATGAATTTCTTTTTTCTCGCTTACCGAGGCAAAAAATACTCGGTCCAGATCTTTAATCCCGCGACGCTTTAGTTCATCCTTGAACCATTGCTCAGACAGGCTTAACGCCTGCAACACATCTTCGTAAAGCTTTCCCTCAATAATGACGGGATAGGTCATATTGCCTTTGGCTTTTTTGATTCCCATGTCTTCGGCAGTGACAATATCTTTATGAGGCTGCTTATGAACGGTCAGTTTGCCGTTCGCTTCAACGATGCCAAGATGAACATCTCGGATATCGAAGATGTCGCGTTCCCGCAGCATCTGCAGAATATTATCAATGGAGTAGCGAATGTCCTTGATGTTTTGTCTAAGAAACTGGCCGTCCTTGATAACAATGGTGGGTTCGAAAGTGATGAGCCGGCCGATTTTTCGGCGTTTTAGAACCAGCCTGGCCACAAATTTTTGTAACAGGGCAATGGCAAGAATCGCTACGACTGTATGGATATGACTGATTTTAGGATCGGCAATGTCGGCTCCGACAACAGCACCGAGGGTGATGATGACTAGAAAATCGAAAATAGGAAGTTCACCAATGGACCGCTTCCCCATGACCAGTGTCACCACCAGCAGGAGAGGAAGAATCGTGAAAATGCGCCCAATCACCAGGATTAAATCTTTGGCGAGCTCCATTTACTGTTGCCTCCTATACCCAGTAACCAGCTCTTGGTTCACATCGGTGATCTTTTGATTGAACTGATAGTACTGGTACTCCGGCGTAATTTCCGGCAGGCGGTTGGCTTCTTCTTGTTTGGTAATAATGCGGCCTGCCGAAACGTAGCGGCCATGCGGGATGGTCACACCGATCACACGGCAACCGGGCTCCAGTACGGCTCCTTCTTGAACATAGCTGTTGAAGACGAGGGCCTGCATCATCACAAAAACCTCAGATTCGATTCGGGATGGACCGTGTACCTGTGATTGATGAGCCAGCGTGACTCGTTCTCCAATATGGATGGAAAAAGGCTCGTCCTCCACGAACACCGTATTTTCTGTAATATTTCCCCCATGATCAAAATTTTTAAGTCCATGGAGAATGACGCCGTCCTGCACATTGGAATGGCTCCCTATATGAATCTTGAGCCCTTCGTCGCCACGTATGGAAGCAAAAGGTCCGACAAAGACTCGCTCGCCTACGTGAACTTGTCCCATGACAGAGGCTTGAGGATGGATGTAAGAGGAGGGATGGATGGTCGGAAAATCCTTGTTGAGATTAAAGGTCGTTTCCGTATTCTCTTGAACTTGCGGCTTTCGATTGAGCAGCCAAGTACCGACCACTTGCCCAGCGAAGAGCGCTAAGGAAGAACCCATAATCCACTTGTTTTTGGTTTTCATCAAAACACACCTCAACTGTTATTTTTTTTAGTTTTCATTGAAAATAAGGGATTTATCCCTTTTTTTACAAATAAACGATAAAAGACTCTGCGTATCTCAGAGTCTTTTATTCCGTTCTAGGCTTGGTGGGATCACATTGTGTAGGCTGAGCCGCACCCACTTGAGCGAGCTTGGTTAAATAGTAGCATTCCTCACGAGCCATGTGATCCATAATGAGAGGGGCCAGTGCGCTGAGAACTTGGTCCTGCAGTTCGAGGCCCTCCAACTCCCTTAGAAATTGCTTAAAGAGGAGAATCTCCATTTCGACTTCATGGTTGAAGCGGTTAAGGGCAGGAAACTGCTTTAAACTTGTACGCATAAATCCGGCTACTTCAACGGCTTTAATATAAAGATCCTCAAACAGCATCGCAAAGTGCTCACTTTTCTTTTTTAGCTTTTTTTCTACCGCATCGAGGTCACCTGCGATCCCTGCAGCATGGCCGGCTGCATCAAGTAGCCAGACTAGGTGATGATGAATGGGGTGCATCGGCGGGGGGATGGAGCCTTTCACCAAAAACTCTAGTATCCGAAGGTACTCCTCCACTTCGTTTACCATGTGGTTTAGGAAGGATGGAGGAAACCCAATCGCTAGTTTTTCAGTCAAATGCCGCCGGATTAGATGAAGCTTCCAGGCTCTGATTTCCTCTGCACAGGTCTTCGCTCTGGATGTGAGCGTATGTAAATCCTCACCGGCAAGATTTTGGCGTGCTTGTTGCAACAGCTGATCAAAGACTTGGATGAAATGATGGGCTTTATTAACCTCTTCCTGTTCTTTTGGAGATAGCTGATCAAGAAGCATGCGAGCATGATCCCCTAAAATCTGCAGCCAGAAACGATGCTCGAACAGGGCTGCCTGCTGAAAATCTGCAGTTTTCACGGTCATCTCTCCATTCCTATAGATTCCTTACAGCTTATTCTCTTCGTCCAAAATAAATGTATGAAATGGAAAGAGGGGGGGAAAATACCCACTAAACTTTAAATTATGAGAAAGGTGGTAGTTTCCTTATGAGAAAGCTTCTAGCAGTGAAATTGACCCTCCTAGTGAGCCTAGCTTCTGTATCTTTGGCAGGTTGCGGAATGGGTGCGCGTACGCAACAACAGCAGCAAGGAGTCCAAACCAATCAAATGACCGTGGCTAGCGCAGCGGCTAACCAGATTACAAACATGGCTGAAGTCCGTGCGGCCAACGTCATTGTGACAAACCGAAACGCTTATGTAGCGGCTTCCCTTATGAACAATGCAGAGGGAGCCCTAACAAGAGAGATTGAGAGCCGCATTGCCAATCAGGTAAAAATGACGGATCCCACGATTCAAAATGTGTATGTGTCCACGAATCCCGATTTTGTAAACCGCATGAGAGGCTACTCGACCCATCTTCAGCAAGGAAGACCTGTAGCTGGGATTTTCACTGAATTTAACGAAATGATTCGCAGAATATTCCCCAATGCACGTTAATGAGAAAAGGGCTGATAATGATTCAGCCCTTTTTTTATAGAGTTGTTCGACTCAAGACGAACGCCGTTACCTGTTGTCCACCTTTTCCATACTATGAAAGAAAGGAAAGAGGTGATGATACCATGTCCAAGAAAAAAAGTATCAAAAAAATGAGAGCTGTGGCAAAGCAGCTTAAAGGAAAGCCAATGGTCTATATGTCAAAAAAGGGGCAACCCTTTCTTTTAACGATTGAAGGGGTAAAGGGGGACAAAGCGGTCATCAAGGCTAACCGCATGGATCCCAAAAAAGTCAAGCAAGTTGGGTTCCCTGGCTTAGGAGCAGCAGGCCCAGCACTTGGAGGCCTTGGAGGCATAGGCGGAGCACTAGGTGGATTAATTCCATTATTTAAGCTCTTTTCCTTATTTGGACCAGGCTTACTTAAAGGATTAGGAGGATTAGGAGGAGCAGCCGGTGGTCTTGGCGGCCTAACAGGTGTAGGCAGTGGATCGGGCTCGCTAGCTTTTTTAGATGAACTCAATAAGTTTAGTGAGAACATGGATAAGAAGCCAGACGATGAAGACACTGCCTAATAAAAGAAGAGCCTCCTGTTACGGAGGCTTTTTCCATTTCGTGATATAATGGTGTGTAATGAGACGTAAAGGAGAGAAACGAGAATGAATTGGCTGATTCGATTGTTTCTTACTGGGTTTTCTTTAATTATTGCAGACTGGCTGCTAGCAGGGATTACGATTAGCGGATTCGGAACCGCCCTCATTGCCGCCCTTATTCTTGGATTGGTAAACATGATCGTACGCCCGATCCTGGTCTTTTTCACCCTGCCTTTAACCATTATGTCGTTAGGTCTTTTTCTCTTAGTGATTAATGCTCTGACGTATTGGTTTACTTCCGCCCTTGTGCCAGGATTTGATATTACAGGCTTCTGGGCTGCCTTCTTTGGTGCCATCCTGACGACGGTGGTCAGCTCGATTTTAAATGCGATGGTGAGGGAGAGGTAGGCTGGCAGGCTGGTTGATAGTACTGGCGGGAATAGGGCTGGTACCGGCGATTTTGGCTGGTCTACCGGCAACAATGGAGAGTGTACTGGCGAATTTTGATAGAATACCGGCAAATTAGGGGAAAAAGTGTCAAGTGCAGCGTGACATGGGGGGTATTTTACACAAAATACCCCTTTTTTCTTTGGACTTCTGCGGTATCACAAGAAAATACCAGCGACTTTTTTGTTTTACCAGCGACTTGCCCCGTTTACCGGCATCTAAGGCTCACTTACCGGCAAGTGACGAGCGAAAGGGGCCTAAATAGAGGGTGGGGTATCCCACAGCAGGTAAGTCCGATCCTTATATAACCCTCTATAGGGAAGTTTGAGGGAGGTCAGAATCCGTTTTGCGGTATCTGGAGAGCTCAGCTTCAAAAACCTGCGGCACTGTTCGTTCGTGATGCTGCCAAACAAGAGCAGATAATCCCTAACTGCTTGTACATGAGCATCCTTGGAGCGGCCCCCACATCCACTGCAATGCCAAGCGGAGTGGCCTCTAGCCATCCCTGGAAGCTGGCAGTTTGGGCACAGGACTCCCTCAATAAGTTGAGAAGGATCGACCCGGTACTTTTTCAGGACATCCGTATAATATACAGTATGTTTGTCCAGGAGAAGCTTACTCAGCTGCTCGGTGGCATTCGAGTTAAGCAGGGCCTGAGCCGTCCCCTCGTGAAGCTCCAAAATCTTATCGGGAATGTGAGCGGCATGCAGCACTTTTTGAAAAATGGCATTGTCGTTTGTCTCTACGATGGTAGCGGGATCGCCAATCGCAACCAAATGCTCGACCGGCATTCGGCTAAATTGATGGGTGACCAGCCATTCTTGAAATAACGACTGATGCTTTCTTCCTTGCAGGATGGGATTGGGAAATCCCTCCTGCTTATTTTTGTAGGTACGGATCACTTGCTTGGAAAAGCGGTCAAAGAAAAGCTTCCCGTAGATATTCTTGGTTTCGATGAGAATGGCTAAGTGAGGAGAGAGGATGAGGAGATCAATCTGAAAGGCTCTCTTGGACCCTACCATTAGGCGTAGGTCCTGAAACATCAAGTAGTCTCGGTCAGGGAGAAAGCTTACCTCATAATCTACTTGTTTTTCGCCAGCGTGTCCTTTGCGGCCTTTGGCAATGCTGTAGGAAAGATCTTCATAGTGGGGGTGTGACGCAGGTAGTCGTCGCTTGAGGGCTTCTTCTTGCTGCAATAAAATTGGGGTTTCTCGGGTTTTTATGATCATGTCAGTCTCCTTTCATCCAAATTATAACAGGCGCAGCTAACCCCTTCAACGAACTTCTTAGTTGACATCAATTCTCATTATCATTATTATATAGATAATGAAAATCATTATCGTAGAGAGAGGTGCCTGTATTATGAGTACATTCCTAATGATCTATGCCAGTATGTCAGGAAACACGGAAGGGATAGCAAAGCTAATCGAAGAAGGAATCGTGGAAGCAGGCGGTCGGGTTGAGCTTAAAGAGATCATGGATGCTACCCCCCAAGACCTGTTGGATTATGAAGGAATTCTCCTTGGCAGCTACACCTGGGGGGATGGGGAACTCCCTGATGAATTCTTAGATTTCTATGAAGACATGAATAACCTAGACCTAAGCGGAAAAAAGGTTGCGGTATTCGGATCCGGAGATCATGCGTATATTCATTATTGCGCGGCCGTAGATATATTAGAAACGAAAGTCAAGGAGCTAGGAGCAGAGCTTGTTCAAGGAGGTTTAAAGATCGAGATGTCCCCGTATGGCCCTGAGGTAGAGGAGTGTAAAAATTTCGGGAAGCGTTTTGCCTCACAGTTTCTCGGCATCAAGTAGGTGAGAAGGATGAAAAAGAAGACCGTAGTCTCCATAAAGACCATTGCTGATTATCATTTGGAGGATTACATGAGGTGCTCTTACCAATTTTATTATCGGCATTTACTGGGGCAAGAATCGTCCTATCCGTCCTGGCGGCATATGGCTCAATACACGGTAAATCAAGTGATTCGCGAGTTTTATCAATGTCCTGTGGAAGGGAGATCCTCTGTTCAAATTCTCGAGTCCATTCATCGTTATTGGGTGAAAAGGGTAGATCTGTTTCAGTCAAGGGTTCATTACTTGACGGTACTTGGAGAGATTACGAGCCATCTTTTACACCACTTGTTGAAGGATAAGCGGATCGAGCCGCCGCTCTTTCTATTGGAAAAGTTTCGAACGGAAATCAAGGAGCTAGAGATCGATTTATCCATGACCCTTCAAGTTGCTGATTGGTCGGGCGAAGGCTTTATCCTCAAGAAATACGTCTTGGATGCGGATGCTGAATTTTATGTAAGTTATCATCATATGGCGACTCTGTTTTGCAACAAGGCCTTTCAAACTGTGCCAGAGCGGATCGATATCGTCAATCTGTTGACTGGAGAAGAGCATCAGTACTACCCGAGCGAAAAAAGTGTAGCGGAAGCGTTAGCTTATTTTCACCTGGCGAAAGACATCCTTGAAAATACAGACAGCTACATGAGACCCAAGTCTTTTTCGGATTGCAGCATGTGTCCCTTCAAGAAAAAATGTCACCGCGACTGGGTACCCCAAGACCGAGAAATCCGAAATTACCTTTATGAATGATAGTGATTTTCACTATTGACAGAAAGAGTAAGGCTTGATAGACTGTTATTGAGAATCAATATCGATTATATCAACAACGACTATCAGGAGGGAATCAAATGGGTTATCCGATTCAAGGTTTGTCAGACATGTATACCGTTTTGAATAATGAACGCAAGCTTGGAGGCGCAATTGAAGTTGGATATATTCGTTTGCGAAGTGGAGAACAGTTCCCTCATGCTGTGATCACGAGTGTAGAAATGAGCGGGCATCTTTTTTACACCTTGTCCTTTATGACCGAACAAGGGGAAAGTTATATTTGCCATATTGATGATGTTAGTTTAATTTACGAGGCTAGCCATAAGCGCATACATGAGCTGCAGAATCAAGCCGTGAAGCAGAAGAAGACCGCGGAGAAGCTGAAATATGCCAAACGGCTTGTTGAGTTGAATGAAGGCTCGACGAACCCCGTATTCGAAAAGGAGCTTGCACAAGTTATCGAGGATATTGGGGATATGGAGCCGTCTGCAGAGAAGCAGAATGTTATCCAGCTGGTTAAAGGCAAAATCGCATAAGATAGAAGAAAGAGGCCGGAAGGAAATATCCGGACCTCTTTTTTATGTTAAACTTCCTGATCATGCAAGGTGCAAATCGCACTGGGTCGCTTAATACGCAGCACAACCGCTTCATAAACACGGAATAGATAATTCATATTATCCCGGTCAAGGAAGGCTGTATCAAAATCTTCAGCCACCGCTAAATCCAGATTATGCTGACCGGTCGCAACAACCACTCCTGCCTTCCCGCGGATCATGGGCGATTGGAAGACGCCGTCGGTTACGAGCTCACGAACATGCTCCACTTCCAATACATGTGTTCCTTGATGAACTCGGTGAAGAAGAGCATAGAGCTCAGGGGAAAGTACCAAAGCATACGGTCCAACATGTCCCATTTGCTGAAGTTTATTAATAGCTTCTACCACATCTCCAAAGGCTTTTCCTGATTTCATCCAGTCGTTTAGAATATGGGTCAGGCGACCTCCTACGTTCATTAAGCCGGGCAAATCAAACTCCGCATTTCCATTAAAAATAAGATCATCCTCAAGTCGGGCACATTGAATCGCCGCATTGGCCGCGGGGCTCATATCAATGGGCATGCCTAGTGTTTTGGCTTGTTCTACGTCCCGCCAATAAAGCACAAAATCTTTATAAAGCATAGGGATCGATAGATTCGTACGCCGCGTGGGAGATGACATCTCTAGCGTTTCTCCGCGCAAGCTGATTCCGCCGCCCTGGGGTTCTTCAAAAATATCATTGCTGACGCTTTGCAATCCTTCTCCTAGAGGTCCATAGATATCAATAAAACGTCGTCCAATTAACTGCCTTCTTGCCGCCTCAATTACCGTTTGGTCCATGCGTCCCCAGTGCTGGGTATCCAGCGGGGAATCTGGATATCGAATATGCTTGTCCATCTGTTATTTCCTCCTTACACCCTAAATGATTTTAAGCTTCCTACACTAAGTCCTTTTCGTGCGGCTACAAGAGACGCAGTTGGGACGCTAGGTACCTCATGATGATGATCATGTTCATGCCCGTGCGCTGCCGATTGAACCGCATGGGTGTCGGATATCTTGACGTGATTGACTTGAGGAAGGAACTCCTCGTTGATTCGGGTGAGTATTTCTTTTACCACTAGGTAATCGGAACGAGTCGTTTCTTGCATTGGCTGTAGTGTCCCCGCGCGTTCTTCATCTTGGAACTCAAACAGCGACAGCTCAAGGTGCTCGAGAAAATTATGAAGACCAAACTTCTCTAGATTAATATCCTGTAAAAGAGTGATGAAGGTCGTACTAGAGTAATCTGCCGTATCCGCCTCTTCCAAAAAGCCTGCCAGCTTCGGAAGGAACACGGCCAGCCGATCTAGACGCTGCTCTTCTTCTTCATAGATGTGATGGAAGTATAAACGTTCATGTTCGGTTTGTGCATTTGTAATAACCGGAGTGAGAATCGACATAAATCCTCCGATGCTAGCCTGGGTACGGGAAAAGATATCGTATAAAACGGATAAGTCCTGTTGCATGGGGGAGTAACCAGCCCTCCTTTTTAGTAATCTACTATTCTACTAATTAAAGCTTAACCAGTTTTGACCTATTCTAAACAGGTGAAATTAACTGAATTTAAACACAAAAAAATAACCGGAGTTTTCCGGTTATTTCATCCACGGTCACGATAAGCAATTTCCCCATTGACCACCGTCATCTTCACCTTGGCTTGTAAAGCCTCGTCGGGGTCCACCTGCAAAAGGTCGCGATCCAAAATGGTCAGATCCGCATAATACCCTTCAGAAATTCGTCCGCGTTCATGCTCCTCACATGCCGTTTGCGCGCTGCCAACCGTAAAGAGGCGAATGGCTTCCGACATGGTCAGCTTCTCGTTTTCTAAGTAGCCCGCGTGGGTTTCTGCGGGACGTCTTCGCGTCACGGCTGCATGCAGCCCGAGCAGAGGATCTAGTGGTTCAATAGGGGCATCGCTTCCCCCTCCACAGAATAGGCCAGCTTGGAGTAGGGTTTTCCAAGCATACAGATAGTCTTTTCGACTGGCACCTACTCTCTCTAATACCCAAGGAAAGTCGCTGGCGACAAAGCGAGGCTGGATATCGATGGCCACATGCAAGCACTGAAGGCGTTCGATTAAGTCTTTGCGCAAAACCTGGGCGTGAATCAGTCGGTCACGATAGCGGGTCGCTTGCTGGACCGGATAGGTCTCCATAGCCTGGATGGTCATATCTGCTCCGCCATCGCCAATCGCGTGGACCGCGATGGGCATCTTACGCGTACGGGCTTGGCGGGTAATTTCGTTCAACTCTTCCTGTGAGTGCATCGCCATCCCTGAGGTATGAGGGGCATCATGGTAGGGCTGGCTGAGAAACGCGGTTCGGCCACCAATGGCGCCATCGGAGAAGATTTTAACTGCACCAATCCGCAGCCACTCATCTCCATCTCCTGCCGTTAATCCAAGCTCGTCTAGTTCGGTCAGGTGTGGATGATAAATCAGGTGGTGGGTACGGAAAAACAAGCCTTCTTCCTTTAGCTCCTTATAAATGCGCAAGACGGTAGGAAGATCTCCCAGATAACGCAAATCCTCGGTATGAGCAGCGGATAAGCCGAGGCGAAGGGCATCTTGAATGGCGATGCGAACGAATTCTTTTTTCATGTTGTAATCGGCCTGAGGCTGCGCTGCATAGAAGGCCTCGGATGCTAGCTCATAAATCATACCGTTCAAGCGCCCATCCGCATGTCTGCCATAGGAGCCGCCTGACGGGTCCGTTGTGTCCGGATGAACTCCTGCCCGGGAGAAGGCAAGCGAGTTAGCTAGATGAGCATGGGAGCATGTCCGGGATAAAAAGATGGGGTGCCGTTCAGATAGTTGATCCACTTCCTCTAGGGTAGGGATGACTGAGGCCTCAAAGGCGTTTTCATTCCAGTTTAAGCCGATCACCCATTCTCCTTCGGGGGTCTTGTTTACTCTCTGTTGAACTAAGAACAGCATTTCCTCCTTTGACCGTGCTCCAGATAAATCCAGTGTGGATAGTTTCATCCCATGGGCCGGCAAATGAAGGTGGTTATCCACCAGTCCGGGGAGGACATAAGCCCCTTCCAAGTCCACCAGCTCCACCTGGGGACGTCCCCATTGCAGCTTCAGTTCATCATTCGTGCCTAGGGCTGCAATCTTGCCATTCTCTATATAAAGCGCTTCAACTTTTTGTTTAGAAGGTCCGGAAAGATAAAAGTTTCCGTTGATCAGTAAGCGTTTCTGCATGAGGTTCTCTCCTTCATCCAAAGGTTTAATTCCACTATATCATAAACAGCGTGTCCCCCCTCGTAAGATAGAGAGAAGAACAGGAAGCAGAGGGGGAGATGAAGATGGGTCAACCCATTCGGGCACCGAGAGGATCCAAGCTTCAAGCCAAAGGCTGGACCCAGGAAGCGGCGCTTCGCATGATCATGAATAATTTGGACCCGGATGTCGCCGAGCATCCTGACCAGCTGATTGTGTACGGAGGAATTGGAAAAGCCGCGAGAAATTGGCCGGCCTATGAGCGAATTATCAAAAGTCTCAAGGAACTAGAGGATCATGAGACTTTACTGATCCAATCCGGCAAACCGGTCGCTGTTTTTCGCACCCATAAGGATGCCCCAAGGGTACTGCTTGCCAACTCCAACCTGGTGCCAGCATGGGCTAATTGGGAGACCTTTCATGAGCTAGATCGGAAGGGGCTCATGATGTTTGGTCAGATGACTGCTGGAAGCTGGATCTACATTGGAAGCCAAGGGATTGTTCAGGGAACCTATGAAACCTTTGCGGAATGCGCCAGGCAGCATTTCGGAGGAACGCTGCAAGGGACGATAACCGTGACGGCCGGATTGGGCGGAATGGGCGGAGCTCAGCCCCTGGCGGTCACGATGAACGGTGGGGTTCTAATTGGAATCGAAGTCGATCGTACAAGGGTAGAAAAACGAATCGCAACTCGCTACTGCGATAAGGTGGTTGATTCGTTGGAAGAAGCTCTTCGATTGGCGGAGGAGGCCAAAGCCCAAAAAAGGGCCCTGTCCATCGGACTGATTGGCAATGCCTCGGAACTCTTGCCCGATATGCTAGGACGCGGCTTTATCCCCGATATCATTACGGATCAGACCTCTGCTCATGATCCCTTAAACGGTTATCTCCCTGCAGGAATGACCTTGCAGCAAGGAGCCCTGCTCCGTCAATCCAATCCCACAGA
This sequence comes from Ammoniphilus sp. YIM 78166, assembly GCF_004522215.1. Lineage (GTDB taxonomy): Bacteria > Bacillota > Bacilli > Aneurinibacillales > RAOX-1 > YIM-78166. The sequence continues at coordinate 15,662 of NZ_SDLR01000012.1, forward strand.
ATATATCAAGCGAGCTAAGGCTTCAATGGCTGTGCATGTGCAAGCCATGCTGGAGATGCAGGCTAAAGGGGCGGTTGCCTTTGACTATGGCAATAATATTCGTCAGGTTGCTTTTGATGAAGGAGTGAAGCAAGCCTTTTTGTTTCCCGGCTTCGTTCCTGCCTATATTCGGCCTCAGTTCTGCGAGGGAAAAGGGCCTTTTCGCTGGGTAGCGCTATCCGGTGATCCACAGGACATCTATAAAACTGACGAGGTCATTCTACGTGAATTTTCCGATAATCCCTCCCTTTGCCATTGGATCCGGATGGCCCAGGACCGAATCGCTTTTCAAGGTCTTCCTGCTAGAATCTGTTGGCTGGGCTATGGGGAAAGAGCGAGGTTTGGAAAAATCATCAATGATATGGTGGCGTCTGGAGAGCTGTCTGCCCCTATTGTTATCGGTCGGGACCACTTGGACGCAGGCTCGGTTGCTTCCCCCAACCGGGAAACGGAGTCGATGAAAGACGGAAGCGATGCCATAGCTGATTGGCCTATTTTAAATGCTCTGTTGAATACCGCTGCAGGAGCCAGCTGGGTATCGGTGCATCACGGAGGCGGGGTCGGCATGGGCTATTCCATCCACGCGGGAATGGTCGTCGTCGCCGATGGAAGTTCTGATGCTGCTGAGCGGCTAGAGCGTGTTTTGACGACAGATCCAGGGATGGGCGTGGTCCGCCATGCCGATGCCGGTTACGAAAAGGCCGTCGACACAGCCAGGCAAAAAGGGATCCAGATGCCGATGCTAGATTAGGAGCGGATAAAATGGAAGCCATCTATATCAAGAACGCGAATCAATTGATTACGGTCAGCGGGGCTTCACAAGCCCCTAAGAAGGGCAGGCAGATGTCGGAGTTAGGGATTATCGAAAACGGTGGCTTGGTGCTGAGGGATGGGGTTATTGCGTTTGTCGGCCCAAGGGAAGAGGCCGAGCGGTATATCGATTCGCTGTCGGTCGAGCCGTTTGTCCTGGATGCCACAGGCAAAATCGTCACCCCCGGTTTAGTCGATCCCCATACCCATGTGGTTTTTGCCGGGAGCCGCGAGCAAGAATGGGAAAAGCGGCTGCAGGGAGCCAGCTATATGGAAATCCTTCAGCAAGGGGGAGGGATCTTATTTACGACCAAGCAAACGAGGGCGGCCTCGGAGGAGCAATTATTCGAAGAAAGCAAAAAAAGATTAGATCGCTTTCTCCTCTATGGTGTCACCACCTTGGAAGCAAAGAGTGGCTATGGTCTCACTGTAGAAGATGAGCTCAAGCAACTGCGGGTCGCTCGCCAGCTAGATCAGCGGCATCCGGTGGATGTGGTCTCTACTTTTATGGGGGCCCATGCGGTACCCATCGAATATCAGTCTGATCCAGAGGCGTATGTAAGCCTTGTGATCGATGTCATGCTGCCCAAGGTGGCTCAAGAAGGGTTAGCTGAGTTCTGCGATGTCTTTTGTGAAAAAGGCGTATTTACTGTGGAGCAATCCGAGCGAATCCTTGAAGCGGGAAAAAAAGCTGGGTTAAAGCCGAAAATTCACGCCGACGAAATCGTACCCTTCGGCGGAGCGGAACTCGCGGCTTGGGTGGGTGCTGTATCTGCAGACCACCTTCTCAAAGCCTCGGATCAAGGCATTCAAGAGATGACGAAGGCTGGTGTTATTGCGGTCCTTCTTCCTGGTACGGCCTTTTTCTTAAAGGAAGAAGCAGCTAAGGCAAGAAAAATGATTGAAGCTGGTCTAGCAGTGGCGTTATCTACGGATCGCAATCCCGGATCATCACCGACCGAGTCCCTGCCGCTGATCATGAACCTCGCCTGTGTGAATATGCGCATGAGCCCAGCAGAGGTGCTCGTTGCTGCAACGATTAATGCAGCCCATGCAATTGGGCGAGCAGAGCAAGTAGGGAGCTTAGAAAAGGGCAAAAAAGCAGACGTAGTCTTGTTTGATGCGCCGAATTACGCTTATTTGCAGTACAACTTTGGAGTCAATCTCGTGGACACCGTGATCAAAAACGGGCAAGTGGTAGTTAAAGGAGGTACTCTCTGTGTCTAGTTCTTATCAATGGATTGTCCCACCCCCCATCCTCCATGGGGAGGAGCTGGGTCAAGCCGATGAGATGAAAATGAATCAGCTCATTCGTAGACAGGAGGGGAGTCAATCCTTTGATGTGGGGCTGTTAGGGGCCCCTCTCTCTCGTTCCTCCATCTCAGTTTCCGGTGCGTGTGAGGCCCCCCAAGCGATCCGCTTAGCTTGGAAGTATTTCTCTACCTATAATATTGATTGGGATATCGATTTAAAGAGTCTGCGGATTGTAGATATCGGAGATGTGAAAATGCATTGGACGGACATCCCGCTTTGTCATCAGCATATTCAACAGGGGATAGTAGAAGCTCTTAAGCACAATCCCCCTTTTCTGCCGATTATCGTGGGTGGTGATCACTCGATCACTTGCCCGCTTGTTCAAGGAATAAAGGAAGTTCATCAAGGAAAAACGATCGGAATTCTTCAATTTGATACTCATTTTGATCTGCGGGACTTAAGTACGGGTGGCGCAGCCAACGGAACGCCGATCCGAGGATTGATTGAATCAGGAACCGTAAAAGGACAGCATGTCGTGAATATTGGTCTTCACGGATACTATAATTCTGTGTCATTAAAGCGCTATGCCGAACAGCATAAGGTTCGATATTATACTGTGAGAGAGGTGAGGCGTCGAGGAATTACGAAGGTTGTGCAGGAAGCGTTTCGTTCCTTGCGAGATCAGGTGGATTTTATTTATCTAACGGTGGATATGGATGTTCTCGATATGGCCTTTGCTCCGGGTGTTCCCGCTTCTACCCCAGGAGGGCTGTCTACTTGTGAGCTGTTTGAAGCGGTCTACTGGTTAGGAAAGCAACAGAAGGTAGGCGCTATGGATCTTGTGGAGCTTGATCCAACAAAGGACTTAGCGAATGGAATCACGGTCAAAACGGGGGTCCATCTGATCTTAAACTTTTTATGCGGGTATACCCAAAGGAAATATTGAATACATAAAAGAGGCCATGGGCCTCTTTTCCTTTTCCAAAAAATAGAGTACAATATATGAGCAGATGTTCATATACTATCATTAAGGAAGGGAGAGGTCAGATGGAGAAGCAGGAACACCATTTTTTAGAATCCAAGATTATCAATGAGGTCGCTCTTACTTTTAAGGCCCTTGCGGATCCCACCCGCATAAAGATATTATACCTCCTTTCGCAGGAAGAATGCTCCGTGGGACATATTGCCGACGTTCTGGGAATGACCCAATCGGGCGTCTCGCACCAGCTCTCCTTTCTTCGCAATCTTCGATTGGTCAGGTACAGAAGAGAAGGCCAGACATTCTATTATTCTATCGATGATGAGCATGTCATTACCATCCTGAAACAGATGATTCATCATATTACGCACGAATAGAGGGGATCTTATGCATTCGCATCATGGGCATCACCATCATCATAACCATGATCATGGTCACGGGCATGGTCACTGTCACCACCATCATGATCATACCAGGGAAGGAAATAAGAAAGGCCTTATTATCGCACTCCTTATCACGACAGGAATTATGCTGCTGGAATTTATTGGGGGTCTTGTCACGAACAGCTTGGCTCTACTCTCTGACGCAGGGCACATGCTGAGTGATGCCAGTTCTCTTGCTTTGAGCTTATTTGCCATCTGGTTTGCGACACGCCCGGCTTCTCCTAATAAAACCTATGGATTTTACCGATTTGAGATTCTCGCCGCCTTGTTTAATGGCATTACGCTGTTCTTGATTGCCGGTTTTATTATGTGGGAGGCCTATCACCGCTTTTGGGCACCGCCAACGGTTGCCAGCGGAACCATGATGGCGATTGCCTCCATCGGATTATTGGCCAATCTATTAAGCGCATGGGCCCTGATGATTAAAGGGGACGTCAAAGACAATGTGAACATGCGCAGTGCTTACCTGCATGTCCTTGGGGATGCACTAGGTTCAGTTGGAGCGATTATGGCTGGAGCCGTAATGTTTTTCTTCGAATGGTATATCGCCGATCCCATTATCAGTGTTATTGTATCGCTCCTGATTCTTCGCAGCGCTTGGGGCGTTATTAAGCATACGGTCCATATTTTAATGGAAGGAACACCGATCACGGTGGATCAGGAAGAAGTGAAGCTGGCCTTAGGGTCGATTGATGGAGTCATCGATGTGCATGATCTGCATATCTGGACCATCACATCCGGACTCGATTCATTAAGCTGTCATCTTACCATTGAAGATGATCGAGATAGCCAAGATATTCTACAGCAAGCTATTAATAAAATTGAACAGCAGTTTAAGATCATGCATACCACGATCCAAGTGGAAAAGTCCCAATTACAGCATGGAGATTTGCGAGTGTGAGGGCCTCCCCTAAACTAAACGGAAAGGAGTACATACCATGTCCTATACTGCCGTCATGATTCTTGTTGTCCTCATGTGCGTGGGGATGATTGGTCTAGCTGTGTGGTATCTTAACGCAGGCTATTCCTATAAGCACTCCATTGACGAAATTCCGGAATCAGAAGAAGATGTGACGAAAAGATGAATTCTGGTATACCAAATACAAAATACCATTGAAAACATCATTCGCCCATAGTACAATCAAATTAAGAAAACCAACCAACGGAGGCGGTTCAGATGTTTAACTATTTCTTCGGATTAAAAGCACAGAGTTTAGCGAAAAAGAAGTTTTTCCGATTAGCCAAGACCTTAAAGTGGTAAAATAAGAGAGCTCCTTCCTAAAGAGGAGCTCTTTCTTTTATATCTACCATACGCTAGCGCTTAATGTTATATTGGAATTGTTTGGTATTATGCTCGAGGAGGCATGTATATGAACGTGAAAATTTCAACTGAACCCATTTCTTCTATTGCAACCGATTGCTTAGTTGTAAGCTATTGCGAAGGGCAGGATACAGTTAAGGGCTATACGAAAGCAGTGGATGAAGCGCTTGGACATCGAATCTCCCAGCTGATTGCGGAGAAAGAAATCAAAGGGACATTCGGGGAGATCGTCCTTCTTCATAATTGGGGCAAAATCCCTGCAAAACGTGTTCTTGTCATCGGAATGGGAAAAGAAAGTAAGCTGACGGTTGAAAGGGTTCGAGATGGTATAGGTCTTGCAGGCCGATATGCTAAGCAAAAAGGCATCCGCAATATTACCTTTGGCATTTCCAACTATTATATGGAGAAAACGCTTTGGAATCCGGTCGATATTGTTCAAGGCGTAGTGGAAGGTGTTCTTTTGGGTACATACCAATTCTCAGGATATAAGAGAAAAGAAGGGCGAGAGCAAGAGATTGAAGACTTCACCTTGGTTGTCGACGGAGAGCTCAGACAAGATGCCATCCGGGCAGGGATCGAGCGAGCTCAAGCAGCGTCTTATGCCACCAATATTGCCCGCGATTTAGTCAACGAGCCCGGTAATCGGATGACACCGGCTATCCTTGCCGAGAAGGCCAAGCAAATTGCCCATCAGCGGAATCTGGATATTACCATTTTACATAAGAAAGAGATCGAAGAACTGGGAATGGGAGCGCTGCTAGGGGTCGGACAGGCTAGTGTGAATGATCCCAAAATGATTGTGATGAAGTATATGGGTGCCCCAGAAACCAAAGACACGATCGGGTTTATTGGAAAAGGAGTGACCTTCGACACTGGAGGCATCCAAGTCAAGCCAGATGAGGGCATGGGAGATATGAAGACAGATATGGCAGGAGCAGCGGCGGTCATCGCGGCTATGGATGCCATTGGCGCGCTTCGTCCACATGTAAATATTATTGCTGTCGTGCCGACCTGTGAAAATATGATTGCCGGCAACAACTTGAAGCCAGGAGACGTGATCCCATCCTTTGCAGGAAAAACCATTGAAATTATTCATACGGACGCAGAAGGCCGATTGATTCTTGCGGATGGAGTAGCTTATGCGAAGCACCTGGGAGCGACGAAGCTTGTGGATGTCGCGACACTAACCGGTGCGGTCATTACCGCCCTCGGCCATGTGGCCACGGGACTCGTAACGAATGAAGAGCAGTGGGCGGACGAAGTCAAGGAGGCAGCTCAGATCGCAGGGGAAAAAGTATGGGAACTTCCGAACTTTGAAGAGTATCAAGAGTATATTGATAGCGAAATTGCTGATCTTAAAAATGACGCAGGAAGACCAGCGGGATGTATTCAAGGGGCCATCTTTATCGGCGCGTTTGCTGAGGATACCCCTTGGGTTCACTTGGATATAGCAGGGACCGCCACCACAAAAAAAGACAAAGGACACTACCCGGCAGGTGCCACGGGGGTAGCCGTGAGAACGCTCTTGCAGCTGGCCATCCGTCATCACTCGAGCTAGGGGAGGAAATGTCGGGATTTGTTTACGATCTAACCCTTTACAATCATTTCCTTGAGGAGTATCATTATCAGCAAATCAATCCAAATTGTCTTGCTCGCTGAATCCTTTTTTAGGAACGGGGGAACCATTTGTCCATATGGGGTGAACCTTGGTGCAAACCAAGCAGGGTGACTCTACTACCCGAATCCGTCAGCTAACCTCGTAAGCGTACCGAGAGAGGCAATCGTTGTTTTTTGCTGTGCAATGAAGCAAAGAGCGAAGCCCTCGTCAGGGCTTCTTTTTTTCTTTAGCAGATAAGAATTTATAAAATATCTAGAATTCCTTATCTGCATAAGTGCAACTAGGCTGCCGCACAACTCACTTGACATAAAGAATGTCAAGTGGAGTTTCAGCGCCAGCCAAGTTTTCTTTAGTGACAAACAGGGGAGGCTTTCTAATGAATGAGGAAATGAGAAGGCAGCTTCAAGAAAGCTTAGGCCATCAGATCGAGATTCAAACCAAAACGAATGGGAAAATCAAAGGTACTCTCAGCTGGATCAGCCCGGACCGATGTATGGCCGAGATTACGCTGCAAACAGGGGAAATCAATACCGTAACGGACGTTCAGATCAAGAGTATTCGTAGGTTGTAGGGAGAGGTTAAAAATGTCCATCATCAAGCCCAAGGCATTGAAACCGGGGGATACCATTGGGGTGATTGCCCCTTCTAGTCCTGTAGAGAAAGGAAGAAGGGAAAAAGCGTTACAGATCTTGCGTGAGCTCGGATATAAAGTCAAGTTAGGAGAAACCGTTGAAGCGGAATATGGCTACTTGGCCGGCACGGATGACTTGCGTACTTCCGAGGTCAATGGTATGTTCGCGGACCCTGAGGTGGATGCCATCATTTGTCTTCGCGGGGGATACGGGACTCCGAGGATTCTCGAGTCGATTAACTACGATTTAATCCAAAGAAACCCTAAGATCTTTGTCGGGTATAGCGATATTACCGCCTTACATACGGCTATTCATCAGCATACCGGGCTACTAACCTTTCACGGACCGATGGTAGCCGAGCTAGCGGATAATCCGGATCCGTTAACCTGGCCCACCTTATTCCAGCATTTATCCGATCCATCACCGGTTTCGCGCTATTCCAGCCAATGGTTCCAGTTCTGTATTACGGAGGGAGTGGCAGAGGGCGAGCTCGTGGGAGGGAATCTTTGCCTACTGAGTGCAACTCTAGGCACGGCATTCGAGATTGAAACAGAGAATAAAATTCTGTTTCTTGAAGATGTCGGAGAAGAACCCTACTCCATTGATCGCATGCTGACCCAGCTCCGATTAGCAGGCAAGCTGCAGAAAGCGAGCGGCATTGTCTTTACCGATTTTAGTGAAGCAGACCCTAAGCCAGATAAGCCTAGCCTCACCATTCACCAGGTCCTAAACGATATCGTGAAGCCCCTTGGCATTCCTGCCTATTATGGGTTGAAGTCTGGACATTGTCAGCCTAATCTCACGCTTCCTATAGGCATCCAAACCAGAATCAATGCCCACGAAGGCTGGCTGGAGTTTCTCGAAGGGGCGGTGAAGCCTCATGTATAAGATCTTGTTAGCTACAGATGGATCAGCCCATGCACGTAGAGCAGTGGAACATACGCTGAAGCTCACAGAAAAGATGCCAGAAGCCAAGGTGACCTTGATGCACGTGAGCTCGGCGATGCCTTCGCGAAGTAAGCTGCTGGAAGCCAATTTCAATGTGCTCTCTGTATTAGAAGATCAGGCCCATGACGCACTCAAGGAAACAGAAGCCCTACTCCAGGCAAAAGGACTTGACTATGAATTAGAAGTCGCATGGGGAGATCCTGCCTCCGAGATTACCAGTCATGCCAAGCGGGGTCAGTTCGATGTAATTGTAATGGGAAGCAGAGGCTTAGGAAGAGTTTCGGAAGTACTGATGGGCAGTGTAAGCCAGAGAGTGCTACATGAGTCGAAGTGCCCGGTAATGATTGTAAAGTAAAAACAACCGATCTCAAAAAATGACCCTATCGGGTCATTTTTTCTTCCTTCTAAATAGGGTAGGATGGAGAAAGGAGAGATTATTGTCATAGAAGGAGCCCTTATCATGTATAAATTCATATGGATAGTCTTCTTATCTGTGTTTCTAGCAGGGTGCACTGGGACGAATGAGCCGGAACCAGTTTTGCCAGTTACTGTGGAGTTTGGGCTAGAGCCAGAAGAGGTCAAAGCTAGAGAGATTACGACGATTCGTGTCCAGGTCATGCAAGGAGACAAGCCTGTGCTGGATGCGCAAGAGGTAGAGTTTGAGATTTGGAAGGAAGGTCAGGAAAAGCACGATATGGTGGAAGCGGAGCATCAAGGCGATGGGGTCTATTCTATGAAGGAAAGGTTTCACGAACCAGGCCGATACTTTGTTATTTACCATGTTACAGCTAGAGATATGCATGTGATGCAGCAAGTGGAAATTCCCGTTACAGGAGAAGAGGAAAAGCCGCAAGTCGAGGAGCCGCAAGCCGATCCTTCTTCCCAACATCACCACCACCATCATGGAGTTACGATCCACTTCATGGCCGAGCAAGGGGCTAAAGCGAAACAGCCGCAACGTCTTATGGCTCACCTCATGAAAGAGGGCCAACCGATTGAAGGAGCAAGGGTTCAATTCGAATATTGGTTAGGATCAGGTCCTAACCATGTTTACGTTGATGCCGCAGAAATCAAACCTGGTGAATATCGTGCAGAAATCGTTCCCGAGGAAAGCGGAAATTACCAGGTGATTACCCATGTTGAGAAAGGCGAGCTTCATGAACATCAAGAAAACAGCTTTGTCGTGGACTAGTGCGAGTTAGTTAATCAACTAATTAAAAAGCTGGAGTGTTGAAAAAATGGATAAAGTTTTATTCAAGCTCGAGGGGCTCTCAATGGTAGTTGTCGCCATTTATTTCTATGCCTACATGGATTTTAGCTGGATCGCTTTTTTTCTGCTTCTGCTAGTTCCGGACATCTCGAAGATTGGTTTTTTATATGGAAAAAGAATAGGGTCTATGGCTTACAACCTTTTTCATACTTATATAGTACCCATGCTATTAATCATTATAGGTCTTGCTGTTCATGATGCGATTTTGATGATTGGACTGATTTGGGTGGCTCATATTGGGATGGATCGCGTGCTAGGCAGGCTGGCAGTGGCGGGGTGAAAGGCTGGATTGCTCGGGAAGTGCGCGGTTCGTGCCCTGAAGCTGGTAGATCGCTCGGATGAGGTACCGCTTGCTTAAGTTTTTTCAGGTTTTGAGTAATTTTAGTCTAGTTTTTCATGAGTGCCATTAAAATCTCGTTTAGAGCCTCCATTATCAAGCTGATTTTTAAGTAATTACGTTTTTTTATTTTCCTGGTCGATTTCTAGACCCTATCGCTCGCGTTCGGCTCCGGATGATCACGAAATTTCGGATATACTCACGGAAAAGTGGTAGTTGCTCACGATCGCCTGGCGTTTGCTCACGTACCTGGTATAATTCCAAATCAACCCTCCAGTTGATCACGAAATCCAGCTACTTACTTACATACCGGTAATGATTTCAAGAAGTTGGAACACCTGAGGTACCACAAGCCCGCGAATCGTGCCCTGGTCTGGCGGATCGCTCGAATGGGGTACCGCAAGCCCGTGAATCGTGCCCTGAACCTAGCGAATTGCTCGGTTGAGGTACCATAAGGAGCACAATCCTTATTTCTCTATCGATCTGAACATAAAAGGAGCCCACCCTGGGCTCCTTTCTTGCTTCTACTCTGTTCTCTTCGCCATTCTCTCCTGTGGAGTGGGGGCGGTTTGTCCATTCGGCCTTAGGGGAGAGTGGGCTGCTTTGGCTTTCGGGTCTTCGATGTTCTTATCTGGCGGGAAGTTTCTGTCTTTGTTTCTTACCATAGAATCTCACTCCTTTTCTGGCTTATTGTGTCCTTCTCGGGGCTATCCATTCACGACTGTGCCGCCGTTCGGATGAAGCATCTGGCCTGTCATGTAAGACGAATCGTCGGAGGCAAGGAAGACGTAGCAAGGAGCTACTTCTGCAGGCTGACCTGCACGCTTCATGGTGGTATCTGTTCCAAAGGTTGCGACCTGGTTTTCCGAAAAGGTAGAGGGGATTAAAGGAGTCCAAATCGGACCAGGTGCCACTCCATTGACCCGGATACCTGAGCTGGCCAGCTGTAAGGATAGGGAGCGTGTAAAGGTGACGATGGCCCCTTTAGTAGCCGAGTAATCAATCAGCTGTTCATTTCCTTTGTAGGCCGTAACGGATGCCGTATTAATGATCGAGCTTCCTTCAGGGAGATACCCAAGAGCGGCTTTCGTAAAATAAAAAAAGGAATACACATTCGTCCGAAAGGTACGCTCTAGCTGATCGGCGGTAATATCCTGAATCTTGGCTTGAGGATGCTGTTCGGCTGCATTGTTCACCAAGATGTCGAGCTGGCCTAGCTGTTGAACGGTTTGTTCGACCACCTGCTTACAGAAGCTTTCATCCCCGATATCTCCGGAAAATAGCAAACAACGTCGTCCCTTGCTTTCAATATGTTGTTTAGTCTCCTCCGCATCCACTGTTTCATTAAGATAAACGATCGCTACATCTGCACCTTCATCCGCATACGCGTAGGCAACGGCCCGACCAATGCCACTGTCCCCGCCTGTGATAATCGCTACTTTGTTAGTAAGCCTCCCGCTTCCCGTATGACCTGGCTTTTCAGCTAGGGGTCTAGGAACCATTTCAACTTCGATGCCTGGTCTTTGGTTTTGATGTTGGGGAGGAAAAGCGGCTCCTTTAGTCATGGATATCTTCTCCTTTAGGTTTTTTCTTTGTGTAATATCCCCATTTTTCCATAAAAAAAGTCCGGGAAATCCCGGACCTACTTTCCTAATACTGCATCTTTAAGGGTGAGAAGCTTGTTAACCACTTGATCAATGTAGCGATCATCCACCTGAAACTCTTTTAGGCTTTCTACGAGATGATGGGCAACCGCACCAAAATGGGCTTCTTGAAGGTTCATTCCCTCATGAGCTCTTTCCATGCTTTTACCCGAGTATTGATTAGGACCACCGGTTGCCCAGCTAATGAAAAGCGTTTGGTGACGGCGTTGCTTTTCCATATCGGTATGGGCAAAAAAGTGGCTGATGGTTTCATCTGCCAATACCTTTTCATAAAAGCGGTCCACGACGGCTCCGATGGCCTCTTCTCCTCCTAGAATCTCATAAAGGGATTTTTCTTGTTCCATGGTTATTTCCTCCTCCGTATTGTTTCAACGTTTATTATAATGGTAAGGTGACCCAATGACTGTGACGATCATCACAAATTTTGGCTGCTAGATTTTTTCTTAAGAGAGATGTAAGAATTAACTGATGTTCTCGTCTAATGAAATAGAATAACACAACCCCATGGCGTGCTCGCGATAGCAATAGGGGGGAGGGATATATATGGATGAGTTTGAACGATTATTTGAAGAAAATTTTCATTCCATTTACCATTACGTTCATTATATGGTAGGGAATAAAGCGGATGCGGAGGATATCACCCAAGAGGTGTTTATGAAGGTAGCCTCTTCGTATCATCATTTTCGAGGAGAGAGCTCCGTGTCTACCTGGATCTATACCATTGCCAGGAGAACGGTCATCGACTTCACCCGCCAGAAAAAAACGAAAAAGTTCCTTACTTTCTGGAAAAACCATATTCCTGAGGACTACGAGGCCGCAGATGATATCGACCTGCCAGAAGAGATATTAGAAAAAAAAGAACAGAAAGAGTCCATCGAGAAAATCTTAAGATATTTGCCTGAGAAGATGAGATCGGTCATTTATCTTCGCTTCATTAAAGGGTTGTCGGTACAGGAAACCGCGCTATATCTAGATATGTCGCCTAATCAGGTGAGTGTGACGCAGAATCGTGCATTAGCTAAGCTGAGAACAGTAGCGAACACAGAAATTTGGGTAAAGGAGGAAATCCGATGAGACAAGAATCTACGGAAAAGAAAATCATTGAATCCCTGCAACAGTTTACGTCTCCCGAACCCGATCCCGCCTTTGAAGCCCAACTGAAGGCCAAATTTCTGAAGAAGGCTAGAGAGGTGAGAAGAAAGCGGAGGTTTTTTCGAGGAGTAACCTGGTCAGGTGCCGCTGCTGCAGCACTGCTCGTAGGGGTCTTAGCCTATCAAGGCGACCCATTAGGTTGGACTAACAACCAAGTGCAGCCGCCCCAACTAACACCACCCACCAACCATGAAATGACACAGTCCAGTGCATGGGAGCCTGTCGATACCAATCAGCTCGTCATTATGGACTATGATATCGCCGGAAACCATAACTTAGCGTTGTTTACCAGCTCAGATCAGAAAAAGCTGTACGCCGTAAAGGAGAACATGGGGATCCTCTTGTATTCGACTGAGGATACACGGATCTTGTCCGCGAGGAGTTATCCTTTCCCTAACGAGCCGAATCAGTTTTATATTTGGGTCAATGACGAAAAGGTGCTTGTACAAGACAAAGAGGTGGAACGAAATGACCATGTCTTATTGTTAAGAGGGAATGGAACCGTAGACGCCATGGCGAACATCCCTCAACCAGGGTATAATTCCCTTCACCAGCTGCAGTGGTCACCATCGGGAACGAAGGCCTACCTCGCACTAGAAAACGGGAAGGAATGGGCAGTGGGGGAGCTGTTGGCAGATGAGCTCACATATAAGCCGCTTTATGGCCAGATCACAGAAGCCACTAAGGATGTGACCCAACTCCCTGAAGACACCATGCAATGGGAGGTGGCCTGGGTAACGGACCAAGAATTGCTCGTCTTTAATCCTGGAGCTCACGCCTTCTACGGTGTACGACCTGAGAATCAGTCGGCATGGGAATACAAGACCGTGATTCCACTTTTCCCTAAAGGACACTATGTGAAAAAAATTCACGTTCCCAATGGAAAGGAAAATAAAGTAGCCGTTGTTCAAGTAGGGTCTCAAACCTTTGACGTTTCCTTCCATGGTACCGAGAAGCTTTATACACTAGATATGGAGAAACAAGAGTTCCGGCCTGTCGATGATCTCATCGCGCAGTCTAAGAGTCGGCTTTCCGATCAATATTATTATCCCGTTCTCGGGGAGAGCACGCGCCAGTTGGTGGGTTCCGTCTACACCGCAGACAACAAAAGCTATATGTTGAGGTTTGGATCCTATGATCTCGAGTCCCATGAATTTGCCTCTGTTTATGAAAAGGGGTTTGCTGAACCGCTCGCCATGGATCATGAAGTGAAGCTTTCAGCTGATGGGAAGCTAGCCGCCTTCCGCGTACACGGCTTTCCGCCGAATGCTGGGGCAACCTATTATCTCTGTGTAGTGGATATAGAATCGGGCCAGGAAGTCATGGAACCGTTGAAGAGAGACTTTATTGGAAGCTACGAGTTTCAAAGGGATGGGACGTTGAAGGTGGATGATGAAGTCATTGCGATTACTCCAAAGAAGTAAGAATCTGATCCTGTTTTTCCTGCTTTCCTTCCTTGTATTAACCGGATATTTCGGGTGGACCAGTTATCAGATTGTGTCCACCTGGAAGTCTTCAGAAGGAACGCCTAGCGATTGTATCATCGTACTGGGGGCTGCTGTATGGAACGGCAAGCCGAGTCCAGCCATGAGAGAAAGACTAGATGTAGCCTTGGAATTATTTCAAGCAGGAATGGCGAGTCAGATTATTGTTTCAGGTGGGATTGGGCAAGGAGAAAAATCCGAAGCGGAAGTCATGAAGGAATATTTAGTCCAGCAAGGTGTGCCAGCTCAGGTGGTTCACTTAGAAGATCAAGCGAGGAGTACGTGGGAGAATTTGCGGTTTAGTCAGCGGATCATGGAGGAGCAAGCATGGAGCACAGCAATTATCGTTACGCATGGTTTTCATACGCATCGTTCACTGAAGATGGCCGAGGACCTTGGAATACAAGCAAGTGCCGAGCCTGTTACGCTTACCCCGCTCAATATCGTGTACTATACGCTGCGGGAATGTGTGGCACTTGCCGAATATTCCTTAAAGAAGTACGGTTTAGACAGTGGACTGGCGGACGTCCGTTTGAACCGTGAACAGGCTGCGGCTGAATAGGACTCCGGCAAAGGCCCCAATAAGCAGTAGTCCCATCATGGATAGAGAAGTAGAAGCGCCCGAATAAGAAACCGTCTGGCTGAACAAGCCAAGCAAGCCTACACGCAGCCCCATGCCAAGGGCATTAAAGAAGCTGTTAACCCTTCCGATCAAGGCATTGGGTACAGTTTGCATGAGGATGGTATTACGAGCCACTCGGGAGCCGGCATTTCCCCAACCCAAAGCAATTTTTAGTAGCAGGAACAGGCCCACGATCGGAATCCAAGCCGTAAGGATGGTTGCGAGAGCGAAGGTAGCGACAGTAAGGCTAACCGAACGATAAGAGCCTAGCTTGGTGATGAGCCAGGGAATCGTGAACCCAGCAAGAATGGCGCCAATGGCATAACTCATATCCGACAGTCCCATGACGCTGGCATCTGCTTGAAGAACCTTCGAAACATAAACAGGGTATAGATAGTTCCCTATCATCACTCCGATAAAGGGCATGAGCGAACAGGCAAAGAAAAGAATGAACAGCGGTTTATCCTTCATATACAGGAAGCCTTCTTTCATATTGCTCCAAATGGTCGTTTTTGCGTTGGCATGATGGCCAAGAGAATGTTGATAAGGGATTGAAGAGATTAAACCGTATCCAACAAGATAGGTTAAAGCGTCTAAGGAAAGTAAATAGACTAAGTCTACCTTATTAATGAGCATACTAGCCAGGCCTCCTGCAATCATGGAGGCCGTTTGATTTTGGATTTCCATGACACTGTTGAGGGCTTGATATTGGGACCGGTCAAAGATCTCCTGGGTAAAAGCAAACTGCGTAGGGAAGTGCACGGAATAATAGAGTGATCCTGTGACATAGATCGCGATTAATTGCCAGGTATCATAGTGCCCTGCGAGATAGCCCCATAGGGTAAGGCCGGCAATCAAAACAAAGCCAAACACCTCGCTAAACAACAACATGCTCTTTCTAGAGAAACGGTCAATCAACGTGCCAATATATGGGGAAACAAAAAATAAGACTAAGGTCATACCTAGGGCGGCATAGCCGAATAATTGCTCTCCTCCTTGACGATTGACTAGGATCCAGGGAATAGTAATCATCGTGATGCCGGATCCAACTGAAGAAAATAAGTTCGCGATCAATAAGGGATAGAATCGTCTATCTGTCATAATACGGTTCATGATTTCATCTTCTCTCATTTAAAATGGTTCCTTATATGTAATTATTATAAATTAATTTAAAAGGAAATGCAATCCTTTTTCATATTACGCTAGACTTCCATCCTATCACCATGTAGAATGAATGGTTGTAGTCCATAAAGCTAATTTATTCTCATTCAAGGAGAAATCATATATGAGTAAAACTCAAGATAAAATGCTGTCCGAGATCGAGCGCAGACGAACCTTTGCGATCATCTCTCACCCTGATGCAGGGAAAACAACCCTAACCGAGAAGCTTCTATTGTTTGGGGGAGCGATTCGTTTAGCGGGAGCGGTAAAAGGAAGAAAATCTCAGAAGACGGCTACATCAGACTGGATGGAAATCGAGAAGCAAAGAGGAATCTCCGTAACGTCTAGTGCGATGCAGTTCACGTATAAAGATATCAAGGTAAATATTCTGGATACTCCTGGTCACCAGGACTTTTCCGAGGACACTTATCGTACCCTGACGGCAGCGGATTGCGCGGTCATGTTGATTGACGCAGCAAAAGGGGTAGAGGCCCAGACGAAAAAGCTGTTTGCTGTTTGTCGTATGCGCGGTATTCCTATATTCACCTTTGTCAATAAGATGGACCGTGAAGGTCGCGAGCCGCTTGATCTTCTCGAAGAGCTTGAAGAAGTATTGGGCATTCGCTCTTGTCCGATGAACTGGCCGATTGGGATGGGCCAAGATTTTAAAGGAATCTATGATCGTAATGAAAACGAATTGGTTCTTTATCGTCACGGCCACTATTATGAGAAGGATCAAGTGGAAGTAGTAGATGGAAACAAGGAGGCCCTCGTTGGGTTATTAGGGGAAGACCTTTATCAGAAAGTAATGGATGATATTGAACTTTTAGACGTTGCAGGAGATCCTTTTGACATGGAGCGTGTGCAAAAAGGAGAATTGACCCCTGTTTATTTTGGTAGTGCCATCAACAACTTTGGCGTTCAAACCTTCTTGGACCACTTTTTAACACTAGCTCCTGCCCCAGCACCACGTAAAAGCGAAAAAGGTCCAGTGGAGCCTACCCGTCCTCATTTTTCTGGCTATGTGTTTAAAATTCAGGCCAATATGAATCCGGCCCACCGTGACCGGATTGCTTTCTTAAGGATTTGCTCTGGTCATTTTGAAAGAGGAATGGCAGTTTCGCATGTGCGAACAGGCAAAACCATTAAGTTATCTCAGCCGCAGCAATTCTTTGCCCAGGAACGAGAAATTATAGATGAAGCTTATCCAGGGGATATCATTGGTCTTTATGACCCAGGCTTATTCCAAATTGGCGATACGCTATGCGAAGGGGAAGCCTTTACCTTTGATGAGATGCCTCATTTTGCACCAGAGCACTTTTCTAAGGTTACGGTCAAGGATGCCATGAAGTACAAACAATTCCATAAGGGCGTGGACCAGCTTACCGAAGAAGGAGCCATTCAGGTGTTTAAGACCCATGGTACTGGCATCGAGGAAATGATCCTGGGTGTGGTTGGGGTTCTTCAATATGAGGTTTTTGAGCATCGGATGAAGGCAGAATATGGCGTGGATATTGCGCTTCAGCGATTAACCTATGAACTTGCGCGCTGGGTAGATGGGCCAAAAGAACAGGTGAAGAAATTCCTGAACGGCAGCAATGTCATTGTCTTAGACAAGCAGGAACGAGTGGTCGCTTTGTTCCAAAACGAATTCGGTCTACGCTGGGCAGAGGATAAGTATCCTGACCTGCGATTTGTGGATAGCCCGACGAAATTGTAGCCGGCCAATGAGCATCTGGGTAAAACCTAGGTGCTTTTTGTGCTATTTTTCATGAGTAGACTGAAAGTTTTTTTGTTTTTTTTGCAAAAAAACCGAAACTTATTCGAATGATAATTCGTATTACTTCTTAAATGGAAAGATTTAAATTAGATAATTAGATCTCGTTAAAATATAAAAATGAACGTAAGGAGTCGAAGTCGAGATGAAAGGACTAAAGAGTACACCTGATAAAGATATGCTAAAAGGCTTCCTTCATGCAGGAAAAACGGTAGATTGGATTTCTGAGAAGTGGAATGTGACCCCGCAAACGGTGAGAGCTTGGTTTTCTAAATTCAACCTCAGCCTTCCAAAGAAACCTGCCATTAAGACAGGATATAACCGTAAACGCAAGGTGGAACAGCGATGCTGCCCGGTTTGCCAGGAGACGCAGCAAGTCAACTATATTATTGCGGAGAAGCATTGGTATTGCCTGCAATGTGATACGGAATTTGACCGCAATGATGTCATTTATGTTTATGATGACAGAGGGGAATTAGTGGAGGTCATCGCCAATCAACCAGACATCTGGGAAGGCTTGAATATGACAAAGGCTAAGAAAAACCTTATTCGCACCATCACCGTCTAATGGTTTACGAGGATCAACCTACATCCCAGAATAATAAGCCTATGAAGGTCTGAGAGCTATTATTAGTTTCTCTTGCTATCATAGGCTTTTACTTATTTTAGAGCTCGAACGAAGCTTCTGAGCGGGGTTGAACCTGGTTCTCATTCATCAAATCCTTCATCAGTTTTTTAAGGGCTTGATCTTTGTTTTTTGCCTCCACCATGACGTCTAGAGCGTCTGTATGCCGTTTGGCTAGCTGTAAAAAAGGCAAAAGATCATGGACATCCACGAAATCGGCATGACTGCGCATGGCGGCAGCTGATTCGGTTCCTTTAGGACTTGATACATGAATTTTAGGTGGAAGACCACTGTCCTTCCAGGTGGCAAAAATGTCTTCTAGAATGGAAGATAGATCGTGATGCTCATGATTGCAGCGATGATGATGGATATCGAGTACCATCGGGGTGCCTAAGGCTTGGCAGGCTTCTAGCGTTTCCGCCGCCGTGAAGGTCTTATCATCATTTTCAAACGTAATGCGTCGTTGGATATCAGCAGGAACTCGCGTCCAATTATCAATTAGCCGCTTAATGGAGTCTTTTTTATCTTTATAGGCGCCTCCCATATGGATATTGAATTTCATGGTCTCATCCAACCCCATCGCTTGACTTTGCTGTAGGTGGTAGGTCAAATCCTGAATCGATTTTTCCACAATATCATCTTTTGGGCTGTTTAAATTCACAAAGTGATCCGGGTGAAATCCCACTCTCATTCGGTTTTTCTTCACAAACTCACCAATCTGCTCAAAGTCCTCCGCCAGATCTCCCGCAAAGTCCCAGCCTGCAACCGCATCATGTGTGGCGAGCGGAATGAGCTTGGAGGTGAAGCGGTACAGCATAATCTCTTCTCCTAAGTTATAGCGCAGCAACCGAAGCTGATTGCGCAGGTTTTCCTTCGAAAGAATCGTGAGCCTGGATACATAAAATTTAGGGTCTATCTTTTGCAGGTTTGTCCACGTGATGGTCTTGTTAGGAGAGCTGTTTTTAAGCTCTAGGGATAGGGCCACATAGCCTAGGCGTACGAGCATCTCTTTCCTCCTTTTTTCTATAGTGTTCAACAGGAGGTGGAGGATGATTCCGGACAAGGGGGACCATACTATTTAAAGCTATTGATTGAAGAGAGGAGTATGCAGTATGCCATGGAAAGTCTTACTGCTTGTCATCTTATTCCTTTGCCCGACCCGAATGACGCTGGGGACGACAGATCAAGCCTTCCCCATCTTTAAAATTGATACGGAGAAAAAAGTGGTGGCCATTACCTTTGACGATGGCCCTGACCCCAAATATACCCCTCTTTTATTAGAAACCTTGAACCTTGAAGGGGTCAAGGCGACGTTTTTTGTCTTAGGGAATCAAGCAGAGAAATCCCCTCAAATCCTTCAATGGATACACAAGGCCGGACATGAAATCGGAAATCACGGCTATTCTCATCCCGATATCAAGAAGTTAAAAAGGCCAGAAGTTTATCAGCAAATCAAGCGAGCAGAAAAGGTGATAGTAAATACAATTGGGAAAAGACCCCAATGCTATCGGCCACCCGGCGGTGTCGTGACGCCTGCTGTACTTAAAGCCACTTACGATGCTGGTTATGAACTGATTCATTGGTCAGTAGATCCGAAAGACTGGAAACGAAACCGAACGGCAGAGGTCATTGCCAGCAGTATCAAGAACAAGATTGGGTCAGGCGACATTCTGCTTTTTCACGACGGCGGCGTGAATCAAGAAGAATCGATTAAAGCCTTGGTTTCACTGATCCATGATATGAGAAAAGACGGGTTTGAATTTGTGACCGTTTCCGAGTTGCTGGAAATTAAATAAGGATCTAGGGACTGCATATGTCCTGCAATTGTATTTCTCGTCCCATCCACTTATAATGGAGCCATGAGATCATTTTTTGACAAAGAGGAGAAACGGCTATGCGTGAATTTTTAGCTTTACAGCTCAGGCTTGTTCCCGACCTCGTTGAAGTCATGCAAAAGCGACTCTCCATTCTTCGAAACATCTATCTGCAACAGCCCATTGGTCGCCGCAGTTTAGCTGTTTCGCTACATACAACGGAGAGAATCTTAAGGGCAGAGGTTGATTTTCTTAAAGAGCAAGGGCTCGTCCAAGTGGAGAGCATTGGGATGTTCTTGACGGATACAGGCTTACAAATTCTAGAATCTTTAGAGGGTTTAATTAAAGATGTTTATGGTTTATCGGATATGGAGTCCGAGCTTCAGCAGAGGCTAAAGGTCAATCGCGTCATCGTGGTTCCGGGACAGTCCAGCGAAGTGGAGCTGGATAAAAAAGAGCTGGGCCGAGCAGCAGCTAACTATCTTTTGTCCGTGCTTCGAGAACAAGATATCGTGGCTGTGACCGGTGGTTCTACGATTGCGACGATGGCGGAGATGATGAGCGGGAACCGTCAGTTTCCAGAGGTCACCTTTGTGCCAGCTCGGGGCGGCTTAGGGGAAAATGTGGAATTGCAAGCTAATCAGATTGCCGCCAACCTGGCTAAAAAGCTGGGTGCGCAATATCGCATGTTTCATATCTCCGATAATCTAAGCGCATCTGTCTATCAGTCTATCCAATCCGACCCCTATATCAGTGAAATGCTCGATCTGATTCGTTCTTCCCAGGTGGTCGTCCATGGTATCGGTCGCGCGGTAGAGATGGCAATACGCCGAAACGCGCCGAGTGAGGTGTTGAAGGTCCTTGAGCAAGGCAAGGCGGTAGGGGAAGCCTTCGGTTACTACTTCAATAAGGAAGGGCAGATTATTCATCGAATGGAAACCATGGGACTTCAGCTTGAGGATGTCAAGAAAGCTCGGCAAGTCATCGGTTTAGCGGGAGGCTCCAATAAAGCAGAAGCGATCTATGCCATTGCGAAATCAGGTTCAATTAATGTATTGATTATAGATGAATCAGCAGCTGAAACGGTTTTAAAGATGGAAATTTAATGCAATCTCGCGATTAGAGAAGCTTTTTGAAGGGAATTATCCTGATAAGGAAGTTAAACTGATCGCAGAGGTGTGCTATGTCTTTGACTGTAGGTGTATTCCGGTATTCTATGATGCTATCCCTCGTGATCCTATTATCCTCTTGTGGTGCAGGATTACAACCTCATCTTGGCCATCATCAGCCTACCGTTTCGTCGGCCCGTTTGATGGTAGGAGAGAAGCTTACCTTCTCGGAGATTCAGTTTCGTCAAGACCATCGTGGAGAACGATGGATCCCCCTCGAGGAGGCCGCTCAATCCCTAGACTTTACCTATACTTACGATATATCAGACGAAACGTTTAACATGGGGTATACCGATGTCGTGTATCGATTGGAAATGGATCATAAAGAGGCATACTCGAACGGCAAACCAATCACGCTATCAACGGCACCAAAAACCATCAATCAAAAACCCTATATCACGGTTAAAGCCCTAGAAGAGCTCTGGGAAACGCAGGTTGCTTGGAATGAGTCCAGTCAGCGATTTGTCATTACCCCTTTAAGCGCCCCGTCTGCTAAAGGAGAAGTGGCCGTAGCTACGGTAGTCGCTCCCACTGCCAAAGTGAATACCAAAGCGTTAGTCCAGTATGCCAAGCGGTATTTGGGGGTTCCTTATCAATTTGGTGCAGATCCTTTCCCTCAATCCAAGCGCTTTGACAGCTCGTCTTATACGCGCCACGTATATGCTAGATTTGGCATCTCACTCCCTAGAACTGCTAGGGCCCAATCGGCGCTTGGGGTTCTTGTAGACAAAGGAAACTTGCAGATCGGGGATCTACTTTATTTTTACGTGCCAGGACCCTTCCAAACCAATCGGATTGTAGGGCATGTTGGCATGTACATAGGGAATGGTCAATTTATCCATACCTTTGGCAAGCCAGGAGTAACCCTCAATACACTCGATGAACAGCATTGGAAGAATACATATATGTTTGCGAAAAGATTCATTGTCATGTAATGGATTTTCATATAAAATAAAGACATGGACATAAAATGTATATACGGGACTTATTCAGTCCACTCATAAGGAGCAAAGCATGGACAACCAATACTATGCTGGAATCGATCTGGGCGGAACCTCCATTAAGATGGGCATTTGTTCGCCGGATGGTCAGATTATTTGCGAACGGGAACAAGCTACTCCCCAAGGTCATTATGAAAACGTATTAGAGGCGTTTCAGCAGATGCTTCATCAACTGCTGGCGGAAGCAGAACTAAGCCCCAAGGATTTAGCTGGAGTTGGCGTGGGCGTACCGGCCCTTTTGGATGTAGAACAGGGCAATGTGTATGAAATTGTCAACTTGGGGTGGAAGAATGTACCTTTAAAGGCGGAATTAGAAAAGCGGCTTGGCTTACCCAGCTATGTGGATAACGACGCAAATACGGCTGCTTTAGGCGAGATGTGGCAGGGAGCAGGGAAATGTTCTCGACATCTCATTTGCATAACCGTAGGCACGGGAATCGGCGGCGGCTTGATTATCAATGGGGACATTTATCACGGAGCTCTTGGGCTAGCCGGGGAGATTGGTCATATGACCATCCGGCCCGAGGGAGGACTTCTATGTAATTGTGGGAAGCCAGGATGTTTGGAGACGGAAACATCCGCAACAGCCATTGCTTACTATGGAAGAAAGGCCGTGGATGAACAGCAAGAAACAAGATTAACACAGACCCTGAAGCAACAGGGGGTCATCACGGCGAAGGATGTTATAGACGCAGCGCGCTCAGGTGATGTGGTGAGCGTGAAGATCCTCCATCATGTCGGCTATTATTTGGGGCTTGCCTTGGCCCAGATGTCAAATGTATTAAATCCAGAAAAGATTGTCATTGGTGGGGGCGTTTCGAAGGCAGGAGACTTTTTCCTAGAACCGATTCGTGAAAACTTTATAAAATATGCTTTAAATAAGGTTAGTGAAACGACAGACATCGTGCCGGCGACACTAGGCAATAAGGCCGGTTGGTTGGGAGCTGCATGGTTGGTACATAGGAATTCACGACCAGGACAAAATGGAGGAAAGTAACCATGAAGAAAATCGCCGTATTGACAAGCGGAGGGGACGCTCCGGGCATGAATCCTGCCATCCGAGCGGTTGTCCGTAGAGGGATCTATAAGGGATTAAGCGTGTTTGGGGTTCAACAGGGATACGATGGTTTAATGCGTGGAGATTTTGTGCCCATGGATCTCGGTAGTGTAGGGGATATTATTCATCGAGGAGGAACTGTCCTTCGCAGTGCCCGCAGTGAAGAATTCAGAACTCCTGAAGGTCAGAATAAAGCGCTAGCCTGCATGAAAGAAGCCGGAATCGATGGATTAGTCGTGATTGGTGGAGATGGTTCCTTCCGTGGTGCTGGAAAATTAACAGAACAAGGGTTTCCAACAGTTGGAATACCAGGTACAATTGACAATGACATTGCTGGAACAGACTACACCATCGGCTTCGATACGGCCGTGAACACAGTGGTAGATGCGATTGACAAGATTCGTGACACTGCCTCTTCTCATGAGCGCACCTACATCATAGAGGTAATGGGCAGAGACGCTGGTGACATCGCTCTATGGTCTGGATTATGTGTGGGAGCTGAATCCATTATTATCCCTGAGGCGCCAGTGGATATGGATGATGTCGTCCAAAGGTTAGAACAAGGAAACAAGCGTGGTAAGAAACACAGTATTATCGTGGTTGCTGAAGGGGTAAGCAGCGGAGCTGAAGTAGCCAGAATGATACAGGAACGAACGGGACTCGAGACTCGAGTAACCGTTCTAGGCCACTTGCAGCGAGGAGGATCTCCTTCTGCCTATGATCGAATGATGGCCAGCCAAATGGGGGCAAAAGCAGTAGACTTGCTCGTCGAAGGACAAAAAGGAGTTATGGTAGGCTTAAAAGGTGGACAGCTCGTCCATGCTCCATTCGTCGATGCCGCTCGGGACAAGCATACGCTAGATATGTCTATGTATCACTTAGCAAGAAGTCTTTCCATATAAACAAATGAGGTGACGGGATGAGAAGAACTAAGATCGTTTGTACCATTGGACCTGCGAGTGAACAACCTGAAACGCTAGAGAAACTGATTGTAGCCGGCATGAATGTTGCACGGTTAAACTTTTCTCATGGCTCTCATGAGGAGCATGAGGTTCGAATTGACCGAATTCGAGAAGTGGCGAAAAAACTGGGACGCAACGTAGCAATTATGTTAGATACGAAGGGTCCAGAGATTCGTACAGGAGTTCTTAGAGACGGACAGATTACCTTGAAAACCGGAGATTCCTTTACCCTCACAACGGAGCAGATCGAGGGTACGCAGGAAAAAGTCAGTGTGACCTATGACCAGCTTCCACGCGATTTGTACATTGGGGCAAGAGTTCTTGTGGACGACGGTCTGATTGAGCTTTTAGTTGAGGAGATCAATGGAGCAGACGTTCGTTGCCGCGTACTGGATGGCGGGGTGCTTAAGAATCGCAAAGGTGTAAATCTACCTAAGATTGCCGTTAATCTTCCAAGTATCACAGAAAAGGATATCTCCGATATTAACTTTGGTATCCGCAAGAAAGTCGATTTTATAGCCGCTTCCTTCGTTCGTAAAGCAGCAGATGTGCTTCAGATCCGCCAGATGTTAGAAGAGCAGGGTGCAAGTATCGCCATCATCGCCAAGATTGAAAACGAAGAAGGTGTCTTGAATGCCGATGAAATTCTTGGAGTAGCCGATGGCTTGATGGTAGCGCGTGGAGATTTAGGAGTTGAGATTCCTGCTGAAGAGGTTCCTCTTGTTCAGAAAAAGCTGATTTCCAGCTGCAATCTTGCAGGTAAGCCTGTCATTACAGCCACTCAGATGCTTGATTCCATGCAAGGAAACCCTCGTCCGACGAGAGCGGAAGCGAGTGACGTGGCGAATGCCATTTTTGATGGAACCGATGCGATTATGCTTTCTGGTGAGACAGCTGCAGGGAAATATCCAGTTGAATCTGTGGAAACCATGGACCGTATTGCCCGACGCGCTGAGTCTTCATCGATGTATAAGGAGCGGCTACACCCTCCTCAATCAGGCAAAGTGACCATTACGGATGCGATGGGACAAGCGGTTTCGGCTACGGCTGCTTCGTTAGACGCAGCTGCCATCCTTACCCCAACGGAAAGCGGCTATACTGCTCATGTAGTATCGAAGCACCGTCCAGCTTGTCCTATTGTAGCGGTTACGCCTCATGAGCACATTGTCAATCGTCTTTCCCTCGTATGGGGTGTTGTGCCTATTCAGTTCGAGAGTGCAGACAACACAGATGAAATGATGGAGCAAGCCATCCAGTCGGCCATTCAGGCAAAGATCATTAAGCAGGGAGACCTGATTGTCATTACCGCAGGTGTACCTGTCCGAGAGCCAGGCACAACCAACATGATGAAGGTTCATGTTGTAGGAAAAGTTGTGGCCAGAGGGAGAGGCATGAGCGATGTTTCGGCTTCCGGTAAAGTCGTCGTCATTGGCAGCCCTGGCTGGGAAGACCGCGTCGACGAAAACACCATCCTCGTCGCCAAATCGACTGACAAAGAGGTCACGCCTTATATTGAGAAGGCAGCGGGATTGATTACCGAAGAAGGCGGCTTGACCTCCCATGGGGCCATCGTAGGATTAAACCTAAACAAGGCCGTCATTATCGGAGTCGAGGAAGCCACAACCCTCCTGAAGGATGGGGACGAAATAACCGTCGATCCACACCAAGGCCATATTTATCACGGCTTTACACGAGTACTATAAGATTTTTGGAGCGCTGATTTCTTGGGATATCCCGGGGGATCAGCGTTTTTTGCTATGTTCCAGCCATAGCCTGGTCCCGTGACCTCGTTTTGGTAAAGGAGGTAGAGCATCTCGCTAAACTTTTTCGAGGTTTTGTGTGATTTTAGTCTGTATTTTTAGATTAAACCGAATCCGCTCGAGAGCCGAGAAGGGTGCATCATAGTGGCCCAGGATACTGTTGCCACCCCATAGCCGAACTCCCCACCCCCGATATCATTTCACCCCGCCATCTGCTATATTTAAGATATTAGTATTAAAGGGAGCGATGCTTGTGAAAAAACAGACCCTCTATCGCTACATCCACTTCACCCATGCCCTGCTCATTCTGATCCTACTCCTCAGCGGCGCCATTCTTTTTATCCCAGAGCTTCGTATTCTCCTGATTGAAGGAAGATGGCAGATCCGGCAGTTTCATATTGCAGTAGGTATCTTCTATTCTTTGTTCCTGCTTGCTGCGATTCCGCTTGTCTTCCCTTACTTCAAGAAGCACCGGTCTTGGAGGAAGACGTTCCATCTTTGTCTCATGGTTTTTCTAGGGCTGTTATGGACAGTTACCGGCATCTATTTGTGGATTAACCCAGCAGGGTACTTTACTCTTCGCCAACTATCGATCACCGTTCACGATGCCATCAGCTTGTTTATCATCCCTTGGATCCTCATACACATTGGACTGTGGATATACTCCAAATACCAACCCAAACAACCAAGAGTAGTGGAGCGGGATCGTGGGTGGCTAATCAGCCGAAGAGACGTCCTTTTCCTGTTTGGTGGAACGACCATCGCCATGCTACTCGGTGGACTAACCAAATGGTTTCAACCGATCTCGGCGTCGTTTCTAGCAAGCATAGAAGAAGTGAAGCGAAGAGGATATTTCCGCATTTATTCCGTGAGCAGTGAGACTCCCGTGTTTGATCCAGCGACATGGAGATTACGTGTAGACGGACTTGTCCAAACACCTCTTGAGCTTACGTTCGATGAACTAATGCAACTGCCCAAGCACAGCTATATCCAAGACTTTCATTGCGTGACTGGCTGGAGTGTAACGGGTGTAAAATGGGACGGTATTCCGCTAAGTGAGCTAGTGAAGCAAGCGGGGGTACAGCCGGAAGGGATGTATGTAAAGATGTATTCTTCGGATCAGATCTACACGGAAACCTATGAATGGTCCCAGTTGGTAGGTCGTGATGTCATTATTGCCTACCAAATCGATGATAAGCCTTTGTTAGAAAGTCAAGGAGCTCCTGTCCGGCTTTTTCACCCCCAGATGTATGGGTATAAATCCATCAAATGGCTGGAGCGGATCGAGTTTACCAATCGAAGAGATCTAGGGTACTGGCAAGAAAAAGAGGGGTACAGTCTCAATGGCTACTTATCTTAAATACAGCATCCTCATCGCGGTATGCCTAGGCGCCTTTTTCATCACCTATACTTCTATTAACAGCGGTCAGGAAGAAACCTTGCTGATGCTTCGAGACCATCTTTCTCGCGCCCAGGAGTGGCCTTCCTATGAAACCGTTCAAACCATCTGGTCCGGCGATCAACAACAGCTCAAAATACACTCACAAGCCAAACTCGACCCCTATGTCATTTGGGTATCCTCTGCAGCACGGTTAACCGACACGGAGGAGTTTCATTTTCAAATTTATTTTCAGCCCGATGTCCTCTATATTTATAGTGAGAATGCCAACCATTGGAATAAAGCGGACTATACCCATCCTGTGGCTGGAGAGGTGCAGGGGCTCAAGGAACCGTTCCCTTTTTGGGAAAGGATCTTAATGAAAGCTAAAACGATACAACGGACTCATCATGAAGACAACACCTTATACAAAATAAGCCTACATCCGTTTCAGGATGAGGTTCATGGAGTAAGGTTTGACGATGTGCTAGAAGGAACTTTAACGGTCTCGATCAACAAGGAGTCAAAACATCTACAGAAAACAGTTCTCGAAGTAAAGATGAAGCCCTCTCTTGCCCGCCTACACGAACATATTGTGTACATGACAGAGTATCGAAACGTAGGAGAGACCACGGCAAAAGAACTACCTAAGGAAGCCCTAGAGGCAGAAAGGCTAAAATAGATGATCAAGGGAATCGGTATCGACATTGTAGATAAAGAGAGAATGGAAAGGATCCTAGCTCGTCAGGGAGAGCGGTTCTTAGCTCGTATCCTGACGGAAGAGGAACGCCAGAACATTCCTACCGGAAACCGACAAATTGAGTTTGTCGCGGGGAGATTTGCGGCTAAGGAAGCTTTCGCGAAAGCCACAGGCTTTGGTTTTGGCAGGGAACTAAGTTGGCAAGACATCCAAATTACGAGAGATGAGAGAGGTAAGCCGATCATCGCGCCCTCTACTGCTTGGAGGGCCATCAACGATCCAGAAGAGAAGCTTATCTTTCATGTTTCAATTTCTCATGAAAAGAAATATGCGGTGGCTCAGGTGATTATCGAACAAGCATAGTGTCATAAGTGGACAGGTGTGGACATACATATATAACGCGGGATCAGGAGGGAAGAAGGGTGTATTTGGTGAATGCGCAGCAAATGCGAGAGATCGACCGCTTCGCCATGAAGGAAATCGGCATTCCAGGCATAGTCTTGATGGAGGCAGCAGGGCAAGCTGTTGTAAAAGAGGTGGAAGCCCGTTGGGCAAAGGCTCGAATTGTCGTACTGGCGGGGCATGGAAACAACGGCGGTGACGCGTTTGTCGTTTCTAGACATTTAATCAACAAGGGGTTCAAAGTGGACACCTGGCTGATAGGATCTGAGGAGAAGTTGAGTGCGGATGCGCGAACTTGCTATGAGGCCTTGCTTCGAAGCAGACATGCTGTGAAGAAGTGGCAGGATCATGAGGCCAGCGAGCTAAACCAGGACCTTGAGCAGGCGGATCTCATCATAGACGGCCTTTTGGGAACAGGCGCTCGAGGGGCACTGCGCGAACCGCTAGACCAAGTAATCGGAGAGGTCAACAGACAGCCGAAAGCGTACATCCTCTCGATTGATCTACCTAGTGGAGTTTGTGCAGATACCGGAGCGATCCACGACCAAGCCATCCAGGCAGACGTAACGGTGACGTTTGCGAGCCCGAAATGGGGGCAATACCTGTTCCCCGGTTCGAGTCAATGTGGAGAGCTGATCGTTAGGGATATATCTATCCCTTCCTGGGTGCATGAGCAAGCAGGGGTGAAGGACCATGTTTTGGACAAGAAAAGCATGGGACAGCTTCTTCCGCGAAGACCACGTCACTCTCACAAGGGGACATACGGACATGTTCTCATTGTGGCAGGTTGCGCCGATTATGTGGGAGCTCCCGCCCTTGCTTCCATGGGAGCCGTTCGTTCCGGCTCAGGCATGGTGACTTTAGCAATTCCCAAATCCATTCAGCCCATGGTCGCAGGAAAAATGACCGAGCCGATCTATTGGCTATGGCCAGAAGAGGAAGGCTATCTGTCAAAAGATAGCTGGAAGCTCTTGTCGGAACGCCAGGGACGCTATGATTTTACCATCGTAGGTCCCGGAATCGGTCAGGCCCCTTGCAGAGAATGGCTTGAACAGGTGATACGTCACACGCAGGGACCTCTTTTGCTCGACGCGGACGCCTTAACCTTACTCGCTAAGGATCTCACGATGATTCAAGGCAGGGAGTCGGTGGTGCTGACCCCGCATCCCGGGGAAATGGCCAGGCTTACTGGGCTGACGGCCCAGCAAGTGGAAGCTCAGCGCCCTCTTATTGCTCGGCAATTTGCTGTCCAACATCAGGTATACATTGTGCTTAAAGGAACTTATCCCATCATTGCTACTCCCCAGGGAGAACTTTTTGTCAGTCCTCGCGGCAGCTCTTCGCTTGCCAAGGGCGGATCTGGCGACGTATTGTCCGGCATGATTGCCTCGTTTGCCAACCAAACGGGAAATATTCTGTCAGGCCTCTTACTTGGAGTGTATCTTCATGGAATGTCGGGAGAATTCATGGACGAATACAGCGGGGCAGCCTCTGATCTAGGCCACTGGATTGGAAGAGCGATCCACGATTTATCGTCAGTTGAAGCGTAAAATACACGGCATCATAACCCAATGTGGGGCCCTCCTTTGTTCAAACTACGAGCGAAGGGGATGAATTGATTATGAAACGTAAACTTGGATGGCTGATGATGCTTGTTGCCATCATTTCCATGCTTGCTACGGGCTGCGGCCCTAAGGGTGTAGATGATATTGTGGCAGATTTGAATACTCAGCTAGGAAAGATGACAGGGTATAAGATGAATGCGAAGCTGACCCTGCAAACAGGTAAAGATCCACAAACCTATGATGTGGAGGTATGGCATAATAAGCCGGACTTCTACCGTGTGGCTCTCACCTCAAAGGAAAGAGACATTACCCAAATTATTTTACGCAACGAAGAAGGGGTGTTTGTTCTTACCCCTCACTTGAACAAGAGTTTCCGTTTCCAAAGCGGATGGCCTGAAAATCATGCACAGGTTTATCTCTATGAATCCTTAGTTAAGAGCATCCTCAACGATGACCAGCGCGTCTTTGCTGAAGAAGAAG
Source organism: Ammoniphilus sp. YIM 78166 (assembly GCF_004522215.1). Taxonomy (GTDB): domain Bacteria; phylum Bacillota; class Bacilli; order Aneurinibacillales; family RAOX-1; genus YIM-78166. Next base: position 46,086 of record NZ_SDLR01000012.1, read on the forward strand.
GCAAGTATACCTTTGAAGTTAAGGCAGATTATCAGAATCGTTCTTTAACTACACAGAAAATCTGGTTAGCCACCGATTTGTCTCCTGTTAAAGTAGATGTGATGGATACCAATAAGAACGTCATGGTAACCGTAGAGTTTGCAAACTTCCAATCCGATGCGAAGTTTGACAGCAATTCTTTTAATAAAGAAAGAAATATGGAAACGAGCATGATTAACGGCTCCGTACCTACAATGGCTAATGGAGAGCCAGCTCCAGAGCCTAAGGGCAGCTTTGGCGTCATTCAACCAACCTACGTACCAGAGGGATTAACCTTCATGGGTGTACAAAAGGTAGATACGCCTGAAGGCCCACAGGTGGTATTACGCTACCAAGGCGAGTATAGCATGACCTTGATTGAGGAAAGACCAAAGGCGGCAACGGTGAGTTATCCAAGTGGAGAGATTGTGGATCTCGGTCATACGATGGGCGTCATGACAGGGGAACAGAAGAAAACTCTAACATGGGCGTTTGACGGCGTGGAGTACCTGCTTACAGGTGATCTTCCGGAGGATGAGTTGATCTCTGTGGCGAAGTCCACCTTTAATCAAATCGGGAAGTAAACTAAAGAAGAGACTGACTCCCTCGAGTCAGTCTCTTCTTTAGTTAAAATAGGAGCAGAAGGCCGCTAAGAAGGGGTGCACTAATCATGAAAATGCGCAGTACAGAAACAGGAGCGTGCTTGGTAAACTTAGCCCCGATATAGGAACCAATCATCGATCCAGATACGACTTTGGCTAACAAGTTCGGATCAAGGTGTCCGCTTTGGTAATATCCTATTGAAGCAAAAAGGGCTGTTGGCAGAATAATGAGCATCGTTGTTCCTGCGGCTATTTTTAAGCTTTTACGCAAGAAGATTAATAAGCCCACTTGGATGAAAGGAGCTGAGCCAACGCCAAAAAGTCCAGACATCCCACCGGTTGCGAGCCCGATTCCAGCCGACTTCAAGCGCCAGCTACGTACCTCAGTGAGTTCTGTATCGGATTCGGTCAATTTCCACCTGGTCCTTAGCCAAAGAATGAGAGCAGACAGCAGAAGCATCGCGGCTGTAAACACGATAAGCTGTTCACCCGGAATATGGTGGGCCACCTGTGTTCCTGCATACGCAGCAGCGGCTCCAAACAGGCCAGCTACGATTCCGCTGCGCAGTTCAAGGTTACCTTCTCTAAAGTGGCTGAATGCTCCTGATACCACCGTTAAAAACATCGCGGCCATAGCTGTTGCCAAAGCTGTATGGATGGGAATGTTAAAAAAGGTAACCAGGATAGAGATCATGAACCCTGCACCGCCAGCTCCGGTAAATCCAAGGAGGATACCCGTGAAAAACATTGTAAGGAAAATGGACATAAGTATTAGGCTCCAATTGGAAATTGAAATAAATATATCATATCAAAAAAAAGTAAATGGTCAACTGTTAACGGTAGACTATAATGTAAATTGACTTCCCAAATTAAATTCGCTAAGGTAGATGGATGAAGGGAGTGAATAAAACGTGCAAGACTTGATTAGGAGAGAAAGTTCTACCTATATGGACATTTTTCAGAAAAGACCCACCCGCTACCGGATTTATGAAACACTTGTCTATATGGCTGTAATGTTTGTTTTAGCTGGGTATATGCCAGCAGATACCGGGCTTTATAAAGTGCTTGCTGTATTGTCTGCCGTGGTCATTATTGGATGCGCTCCCATCTTGTACAGAAAAGTGCTTACTCCTGAGTATATCTTGACAAAGAAGGAGCTCATTATCCGCATGAGTGGCAATGAGCGTGTTTTCCCCCTCCAAGAGGTGGAGCGTGCATCGGATTGGAAAGCCTTGTTTCGATTACAAGGAAAGAAAGAGCCCCTCATGGTTTCTAAGGATTTTTTATGGGAACTAGATGATCAATTAGAGAAAATGAAAAAAAATAAGAAAAAAAGGTGATTGGCTATGGGGGAGAAGTTTTACCGGAACACTTGGGTAGAAGTAGACCTGGATGCAATAGCTCATAATGTGCAGGCGTTTCGCCAGCATCTCCCTGAATCGACTCAGATTATGGCTGTAGTGAAAGCGGACGGCTATGGTCACGGGGCTGTACCCGTTGCGAAAACAGCCATTGCAGCAGGAGCAACCTATCTCGGCGTAGCGCTGCTGGATGAAGCCCTCGAATTGCGACAGGCTGGGATTCAAGCGCCTATCCTCGTGCTGGGTTATACCGCACCGGAATTTGTAGGAGAAGCGATTAAGCATCAAATTACGTTGACTGTTTTTCACCGAGAGCTTATCGAAGCGCTGCAGGAAGAAGCTAGTCGTCTCCATCAGCAAGTGAAAGTACACATTAAGGTCGATACGGGTATGGGGCGTGTGGGGCTTAGAACAGAGGAGGAACTTGCAGAACTGATGCAAGTGGCTAAGGCCTCTCCTGGTGTGGAAGTTGAAGGGGTGTTTACACATTTTGCCTGTGCGGATGAAGAAGATCCAGCATATACCCACCTTCAGCATCATAACTTTATTAAAGTGATTGAACCGTATTCATTTTCCATTATACACTGCAGCAACAGTGCTGGAGGAATTTTATTCCCGGATTATGGTTATAACATGATGCGCTTAGGAATAAGCTTATATGGACAATATCCGTCTGCCTATACACGCAATAAAGGGATTCAACTTCAAGAAGCCTTCTCGCTAAAGTCTAAAATCGCTCATGTGAAAAAGGTGCCGCCAGGCACATCCATCAGTTATGGAGCTACGTATACTACCCCATCCGAAGCGATAATTGCATCGATTCCCATTGGTTATGCTGACGGTTTCTCCCGTGCTTTATCTAACAAAGGAAAGGCCTTAGTGAAAGGTATATATGTTCCGATTGTCGGAAGAGTCTGCATGGATCAGTTGATGCTCGATATATCAGCTGTTGCAGATGCGCGTATTGGTGATGAGGTCGTACTGATGGGGGAGCAAGATCACCAACAGATCACCGTTGATGATGTGGCCAAACTGCTTGAAACCATTAATTATGAAGTGACATGCATGATAAGTAAGCGTGTGCCAAGGGTTTATAAGAAGCAAGGGACCACGGTCATGACCAAAAATTTTCTGCTTTGAAATTGTCGTATTTCCTTGTCGGGTAGGAGAGTAAAATGGTACAATCATGGAGTATAATCCGCCAGTGGAGTCCTAATTTCTACAAATTAGTAGAAGGATATCGGCTTTCGACAGAGAATAAATAGGTTGTGTTGAAAGAAAAAGCGTGTTAGGATATATACTCATTGGTATATTTCTTCATGTGTTTCGACATAATGGTACTATTGGCATGCGTTTATGCAGATCACATGGTGTAAGTGTCGTTGGAGGTGCGTTTGTCTTGTCTAAGATGGATACCAAGCGTATTATGATCAGCTTGCCACATCATTTGCTAGAAGAGGTGGATGGTGTCGTGGAAAGAGAACAATCAAATCGAAGTGAATTTATCAGACAAGCGATGAAACTCTATCTTAGAGAGCGCAAGAAGCGCCATATCCGTGAAACTATGCAACGAGGGTACATGGAGATGGCTAACATCAATCTCAACATGGCTTCGGAGGCTTTCCAAGCGGAAGAGGAAGCGAATTATACCTTGGGCCGCTTAGTTAGCGGGGTGTAATTTGTGATTGTTAAACGTGGCGATGTCTACTTTGCGGACCTATCTCCTGTTGTAGGATCAGAACAGGGCGGTGTTCGTCCGGTGCTAGTTATCCAGAATGATATAGGGAATCGTTTCAGTCCGACGGTCATCGTCGCGGCTATAACAGCTCAGATTCAAAAGGCTAAGCTTCCTACACACGTCGAGATTGATGCTAAGAGCTATGGGTTCGACCGGGATTCGGTGATTCTTTTGGAGCAGATCCGTACAATCGATAAACAGCGATTGACGGACAAAATCACACACCTTGATGAAGAAATGATGGATAAGGTGAACGAAGCGATACAGATAAGTTTAGGCTTGATCGACTTTTAGTTTATATAGTTTTTTGCAATATTATTTACCTTTCCTTTGGCAAGCTAGATATCCATCAGACAAGGGCTCACTCCGGTGAGCCCTTTCGTTGTTATGCTAGAAAATGGTACAATGGAAGGCAGAGTGTTAATATAGGGGTAATTCTAGGCTCACCGCCTATCCTATTTTCCCCCATGTAAGGAGCGAACGGGAATGGACTTGAACCAAATGATTGATACCATAGCGAAGGAATCCGGAATTGGCATTAAATCCGTCAAAAGCACAGTGGAGCTCCTCGATGAAGGTAATACTGTTCCATTTATCGCCCGTTATCGTAAGGAAGTAACGGGAACATTAGATGAAAATCAAATCCGGACGATTCAGGAGCGCTTAGCCTACCTGCGAAACCTTGAAGAACGGAAGACAGAGGTGATCCGCCTCATCGCAGAACAGGACAAGCTTACGGAAGAGCTTGAGAAAAGCATATTAGCGGCAACCAAGCTGCAGGAAGTAGAAGACCTTTATCGCCCTTATAAACAAAAGCGCAGAACAAGAGCGACCATGGCCAAGGAAAAAGGTTTGGAGCCATTGGCTGCCTATCTGATGAGTTTACCGGTGAAAGGCAACCCAGAAGAGGAAGCCGCGCCATTCGTCGATGCCGAAAAAGGAGTCCATACGGTAGAAGAAGCCCTCCAAGGAGCCATGGATATTGTCGCTGAAATGGTATCGGATGATCCGGATGTGCGGAAGTGGATTCGAAAGCAAACCTTACAGCAAGGGCTAATCCAAGTCGAAAAGAAGGAAGACGAAGAATCGGAAAAGAACGTCTATGAGATGTACTATCAGTATTCTGAGCCTGTGAAGCGAATTGTTCCTCATCGCATCCTGGCGGTTAACCGCGGGGAAAAAGAGGGCATCTTGAAGGTCAAGCTGGAAGTAGATACGGCGCCGATCACTCAATTTCTTACGAAAAAGTTCATCCCTCGCCAGACGGTAGCAGCCTCTTATCTCGAATCCGCATTGGAAGACGGATATAAGCGCTTAATTGCTCCTGCTGTGGAGCGTGAAGTGCGAAATGAATTAACCGAGACCGCTGAAGAGCAGGCGATTCATATTTTTGCTGAAAACCTGCGTCAGCTGCTGTTGCAAGCCCCAGTAAAAGGGAAGATGGTCTTGGGATTAGACCCGGCATATCGGACGGGATGTAAGTTTGCGGTGGTCGATGAAACCGGTAAGCTACATAAAGTTGGGGTGGTTTATCCGACTCCTCCTGCCAATAAGGTAGAAGAGGCCAAGCGAATCCTTAAAGATGTGATCCAAACCTACCAAATTGATATCGTGGTCATCGGGAATGGAACGGCCTCAAGAGAAACCGAGGAATTCGTCGCCAACATGCTCAAAGAAATCGAGAAAGAAATTTTCTATATTATCGTGAGTGAAGCCGGAGCGAGCGTGTACTCCGCGTCGAAGCTTGCCGGGGAAGAATTCCCTGATCTGGATGTGGCAGAGCGCAGCGCGGTCTCCATTGCACGCCGCCTGCAGGATCCTTTGGCAGAGCTGGTTAAGATTGATCCAAAATCGATTGGGGTAGGCCAGTACCAGCATGATGTCAGCCAGACTCGATTGGCCGACAGCCTCCAGTTTGTGGTGGAGTCCGCTGTAAACTATGTTGGAGTCGATGTGAATACCGCCTCTCCTTCCTTGCTCCAATACGTTTCAGGGGTCAGTAAGCAAGTAGCCAAGAATATCGTGAAGCTTAGGGAAGAGACGGGCAAGTTTACGAGTCGCGCTCAGCTGAAAAAAGTTCCTCGACTTGGGGACAAGACCTACGAACAGTGCATTGGTTTCTTGCGAGTGATGGATGGGAAAAACCCCTTAGATAAAACACCGATTCATCCCGAATCCTATGATAAAGTAGCTAAGTTACTCGAGTTACTCCACATTCAGCCAGTGGAGATTGGCAGTCCTGAGGCAAAAGAAAAGCTGCAAACGGTCCATCTTGCCGATATGGCTGCCAAGCTGGAAATTGGGGAACCTACGCTGAAGGATATCCTTGACAGCTTGCTGCGACCTGGTCGTGATCCTCGTGACGAGCTGCCGAAGCCTTTGTTGATGAAGGATGTCCTTACCATTGAGGACTTGAAAGTGGGGATGGAGCTTCAAGGGACGGTGCGTAATGTGGTGGATTTCGGAGCCTTTATCGATATCGGCTTAAAGAATGATGGATTAGTCCATATTTCCAAGCTGAGTGGCAAGTTCGTTAAACATCCGCTAGACGTGGTGTCCGTCGGTCAAATTGTAACGGTATGGGTGACTGAAATCGATGTGAAAAAGATGCGAGTGGGCTTATCCATGGTTCCGCCGACATCCTAGAAAACCATAAAAGGAAGCAGTCACGGGACTGCTTCCTTTTTTCATCATAAACATCGCTAGGCTAGTAAAAGCCTTTGCTGTTGCTTTTTTCTTTATAGACAAACCAGCAATCGTTCAGTAGACGAATCTGCCTTCGATCTTTTCCGAGAAAGGCACGCATAAGCTGTTTGCGCAGCCATTCGGGCATGATAGGTCCCTCCTCTGCCCTCTTCTTTTGTTCTTAAGGTTCTGTTACCTATAAGATATTCAGAAAAGGGGAGAGGGTGAACAACTAATTTTCTTCTTCTTCTGCTAAGTACTCTAATTGTGCTTGAAAAGCTCGAATTTCTGTTAATAAAGAAATCAACGGATAGTTTTCTTCTTGAATATCAGCAAATAGGCTTTCCAGTTGATTAATGTAGTCCAAGCCATCCACCACGCTATGGTCGTAGGAAACCAGCTCTAAATCATTGAATTCGGCAATAACGGTAGGTAAAACCGGCTTTTCTCCAGCCGTCAGTTTATCCATTTCTTTATGAAGCCTACGGAATAACGCTACGAATTGATACATATGATCCCCAGGTATCGATACAAATTCAAGCCCCTGTGGTCCTTGAAGCAAGCAAAAGCGCATGTTTACGTCCTCCATCTCTCTCTTAACAAATCGTTTGACCTTAGTCTACTAAAATCCCTTCCTGCTTTTCAAGTTTACCTGTTGGTTTTATTGCGGCCAAAGTTGGTGAAAGATATAATAGGCAGGGAAGAATTTCTAATTTATTAGGAGTGTCTAAAATTGAATTATTCAAGTGATCCCTATATTTTTCCCTCTCACTCAGCGGGAGAAACCCAAAGTTGGGCTGAACGATTGGCTGAGCTGCTTCTTCCAGGAGATGTTCTTGCACTGGAGGGCGACCTAGGCGCTGGTAAGACCACCTTCACGCAAGGCTTAGCTCGAGCCCTAGGGGTAAAAGGAGTAGTCAACAGTCCAACCTTTACCCTGATCAAGGAATACCAAGGACGGATGCCTCTTTATCATATGGATGTCTATCGGGTAGACGATGAATTTGAAGAGCTGGGATTTGATGAATATTTTTACGGTGAGGGCGTAACCGTTGTGGAATGGGCTAGCCGGATTCCTTCTTTACTCCCTTCCGAGTTGCTTAGCATTTATATTAAGCGGTTAGAAGGCGATTCTCGGGAAATCCATCTGTATCCTAAGGGGGAGCGTTTCCAGAGGATGTGTGAGGAGCTGAAAACATGAAAGTACTTTCCATAGATACGTCCAATCTGGTGTTAAGCCTAGCGGTGGTGGAGGAGCATAAGCTGCTGGGGGAATATACTACGAATCTCAAGAAAAACCATGCGATCCGGCTCATGCCCGCCATAGCGGCTCTGATGGAAGAGCTCGATTTATCTCCAAGTGAGCTATCAGGGATTGCGGTTGCCCATGGACCTGGGTCTTATACTGGGGTCCGGATGGGAGTAACGACAGCAAAGAGCATGGCCTGGTCTCTAGGCATCCCTTTAGTCGGGGTGTCGAGTTTAGAAGCGTTAGCTGCTAACATCCCGTATTTTACAGGGAGAGTTTGTCCTTTATTCGATGCTCGGCGAGGGCAGGCTTATACAAGTTTATTCCAAAATGGAACACGGGTTCAGGCCGATCAGCTGTGCCTGATGGAGGAGTGGACGGCACGCTTGGCGGAAGAAGCGGTTCCGGTGCTCTTTTTAGGGGATGATGTGGCCATCCATCGCCAAACTATCGAAGAAAAGATGGGCTCCCTTGCCGTTTTTGGCCAACCGGAGTGGAATGTCCCTCGTGCTGGCTATATTGCCAGAACAGGGCTTAGAAGGCTGCAGGAAGGCTCCACTATGGATGTGGATGCTTTTGCACCTCAATATTTACAGTTAGCTGAAGCGGAGTCCAAATGGCTCGCTTCCCAACAAAAGTAGGTGAACCACAATGGACCATTATCGAATCCGTCGAATGACCCTAGGTGATTTGGATGCCGTGCAAGAAATTGAATGTGACACCTTCACCATTCCTTGGTCTAGGCAATCCTTCGAAAACGAGCTTTCTAACAATCATTTTGCTTATTATTTAGTTTTGGAGGTTCAAGGGAAGGTCGCGGGATACGGAGGAATGTGGATTATAGGAGATGAGGCTCACATTACCAATATTGCAATTGCGTCTGCCTATCGAGGACAGAAGTGGGGAGAAAAACTGATGGTCGCGATGAAGCTTCATGCGATTAGACAAGGAGCTATGGCGATGACTCTGGAAGTGCGGGTATCTAACGTGATCGCGCAAAGTCTCTACCAGAAGCTAGGGTTTTATAATAAAGGGGTTCGTCCCAGATACTATTCTGATAACGGCGAGGATGCCCTAATTATGTGGGTGAATTTTGAAAATGAAGATCAATCAATGGAGTCAAAAAGTTCATGAACCAGGTAAGCCTTGCTATATTCTAGGGATCGAGACCAGCTGTGACGAAACCTCTGTCGCGGTTGTTCGTGATGGGGTGGAGATTCTTTCGAACGTGGTTTCTTCTCAAGTGGATATCCACAAGCGTTTCGGCGGGGTGGTCCCGGAAATTGCCTCGCGCAGACATGTAGAGGGCATTACAGTTATTCTGCAAGAAGCGTTAGACACAGCTAAACTAACGTTAGATGATGTTTCCGCAATTGCTGTTACGTATGGTCCAGGCTTAGTGGGGGCGTTGCTAGTAGGGGTATCCGCGGCTAAGTCGATTGCCTTTGCGAAGGGTATTCCTTTAATCGGTGTTCATCACATTGCTGGGCATATTTACGCTAATCGATTGGTGAAAGAAATGCAGTTCCCTCTCCTCTCTCTAGTGGTATCAGGAGGGCATACGGAGCTGGTATATATGAAGGAGCACGGCTCCTTTGACATCTTAGGGCAGACTCGGGATGATGCTGCAGGTGAAGCCTATGATAAAGTCGCGCGTTCCCTATCGTTGCCTTATCCCGGAGGCCCACATATCGACCGACTGGCCCATGTTGGCAAGCCTTCCATCCCGTTCCCGAGATCGTGGCTCGAAGCCGGTTCTTATGACTTTAGCTTTAGCGGGTTAAAATCAGCGGTGCTAAATGCCCTTCATAACGCTCAGCAGCGCGGAGAAACTCTTGAACCAGCCGATGTAGCGGCTAGCTTTCAAGCTTCCGTTGTTGAGGTCTTGGTAGAAAAGACGTTTCGTGCAGTCAAGGAGTATGATGTGAAGCAGCTGCTCTTAGCAGGTGGGGTAGCGGCCAACCAAGGGCTGAGAAACGAGCTGTTAAAAAGAAGCGAGACGGAAAACGTGGATTTAGTCATTCCACCGCTTTCTCTTTGCACAGACAACGCGGCCATGATCGCGGCTGCAGGCTACATTAAATTTCAAAAAGGCGAGTTTGCCGAATTGGATTTAAACGCCGTTCCTGGTTTACCGCTAAGCTAAAAAGGCAACTATGTTGATAGTTGTCTTTTTTCTTGTCTCCTGTGGAAAAACTCCATACATATGTTCCCGTGGACAAGTTATCCCTAACAAACTGTGGATAATGTGAGTAAGTCTGTGAGTAATTGAAATAACAAGGTTCAGAGGTGAAATCCAAAGTTAATAAAAACAAGAGAGAATTTTGTCGAAAATGTGGATAATAACGGTGAAACTTGCAATGACCGCATTTTTGCCTGTGTATAACTCTGTGAGTATTGTGGAAAAGAGGGTAATTTTCGATGATTTTGAATATTATATCCACAATCTTAGCTTTTTTCTGTGCATTCCTGACTAGTTCCGCCAGTGCCGCTCAACAAGATACGACAAATCGCGTGATCGTTATCCTCATAAATCACCTTTCTCTTGAGGATATTCAAACGATGCAAACGATGGATTCCGGAACTTGGCTGAATCAGGGGATTGTCGGGGCCATGAATTTGCGGACAGCCGCTGAAATCAATGAGTGGAACAACCTGATTACAATGAACAGCGGTACTCGTGCCGTGGGCAACGCCACAGCTGGAGCCGTCTTTATGGGGAATGAAAGGATCAAAGGTATTGCGGCTAGGGAGGTTTATCAACAGTTAGTCGGCAGCGATGTGAGAGAGGCTGCTGTGGTGATCCCAAGCTTTAAGCAGCTTGTGGATAACAATAAGAACCAACCCTACTCGATTATGCCAGGATTATTAGGGGAGACCATCAAACTGATGAATAGGCAGGTTTTCGTTTTTGGAAATTCAGATAAGGGGGAGGAACTGGTTCGTTTTGCTCCCCTGCTCGCAATGGACAGCCGGGGAACCGTCCAATTTGGGGATGTTTCTCAAAGGACGACACTAGCGAATCCAGAAAGGGTCTACGGGTTATCCACAAATTATCCCTACCTGTTAGCAGAAGTGCAGAAGCATCGAGACCAAGCATCGTTGATGGTCATCGAGTTGGGGGATTTATATCGCTTGTATTCGATGAAGCAGCCGATGGATGAAGCTCATTTTGCCAAAATGAAAAAGCAGGTGTTCGAAGAAACGAATGACTTCATGAATCGGCTTTTGGCAGGACGGACGAAGGAAGAACTTGTCCTCCTGGTTACCCCGATGGTCCATTCCGATGCCCATGCCTCCAAGTCTATGATGAGTCCGTTTATCCATATCGGTGGGCATAGTGGGGAAGGAAGTCTTTCTACCCCTACAACTAGACAAGCTGGAATTATCGCGAATGTGGACGTGGCCCCGACCATTTTACATTGGCTCGGTATCGAGGCTCCATCCGCTATGATCGGCAGGCCCGTTCAGGTTGTACAGGAGCCTACGGCCTTTTGGGCGGAATGGGAGCAGATCAAGCATGTTTATGGGACTCGTTCGACGGTTTTATACGGGTATGTTATCTTTCAGGTTGTCGTGTTAATCTTATCTGCAGCCTTTTGGCTGCTCGCTAACCCGGCCCATCGGATGTACAACTGGGTGAACCGGACGCTGCGGTTTTTGTTGATCGTAATCACCTTATCGCCCTTTTTGTTTTTGATTCTGCCTATGTTCCCTGTGATGCAAGCGAAGCTGACGATTGTTTTTTTATTGATCCTTGGCACAGGTCTATCAGCCGCTGTGATTCGGCTGCCTTTTCCTTGGTTGTTCTTCATTATAAGCCTAGTCAACTGGGCGCCGGTTCTTCTGGATGGCATCGGAGCTCAATCCGCCCTGATGAAGCGATCTTATCTAGGGTATGACCCGATTATTGGCGCCCGATATTATGGGATTGGCAATGAGTACATGGGGGTCGTGATTGGAAGCACCATATTGAGCTTCGCCATGTTGCTTGAGCTAACTAAAAAATATATTAGGGTTATCCAGGGGTTGGCTTTAACGGTATTCGGTCTTTTTCTCGTGTTTTTTTCTTCTCCCGGATGGGGGACCAATGCAGGAGGAGCGATTACGGCCATTACCGCGTATAGTACATCGTTTATCCGACTATTTGATATCCGGATCAATAAGCGGTTAGTGGGTTGGGTAGTGATGATTGGGATGGCGGGGATGGGAGTTCTCTTTGCTATGAACATGTCAGCTGCAGATCAAGCGCAATCTCACATTGGTCGTGCGATGCAAAAGCTAGTTTCCGGCGATTGGCAGGAAATCTGGAATATCATTGAGCGAAAATGGGCAATGAACTGGAAGCTCATTGGTGTGTCGTCCTGGAGCAAGGTTTTTATTACTTCCCTTCTTGTTCTAGGGGTTTTATGTTACCGTCCTGCAGGCATGATCGGTAGGTTAAGCGTGAAATATCCCTATGCCGTGAGAGGATTCTTTGGGATTATCATCGGAGCTTTTACTGCCCTTGCGATCAATGATTCAGGCATCGTAGCGGCTGCGACCACCATTATTTATATGGTAGTGCCCCTGCTGTTCCTCGGTTTGAAGGAGAAGATGGGGGTAGGAGGAAGAGTGGATCGGGCTTATGATGGGGAGCTATCGGCAGGGGAATGAGGAGGATCGCTTGTAAATTATATGAAAATCCCAGGCTGCGTCATTTTATATACGAATCGCGGTCTTGCGGTACCTCAGGTGCTCCAACTTCTTGGACAATCACGCCATTTACGCAAAAAACAAGGGTGCCCCCAAACAGATGGGGACACCCTTCTCATTTATTCCTGAAGCAGCTCCCACTCTTCCATGAGAGATTCTAGATGCTGCTTCTTGTCTTCTAGCTGCTGATTGAGCTCGTGGGCTTTCAGTGGATCTTCAAAGGTTTCGGGCGCACAGAGAAGCTCTTCTAAGGTAGCAATCTCTGTTTCCATATCCTCGATTTTCTTTTCAATCTCCTCGATTTTTCGCAGGCGCTGCCTTTCTTTCTTCTGCTGTTCTTTATCCTGCAGGAAATTCTCTTTATCCGAGGTTCGACGTTCTTTCTCGTCTGCTTGATCTTGGGCAGGGGAAGGCGTCTTCCCGAGCTCTTCGAGCTCGGTTTTCTTTTCCAGGAAGTATTCGTAATTGCCTAGATAACTCACCGCACCATGTGGATTCAGTTCAATGACCCGAGTTGCCATTTTGTTTAAGAAATAACGGTCATGGGAAACGAACAGAATCGTACCGGGATAGTCCTCCAGGGCATTCTCCAGCACTTCTTTGCTATAGATGTCCAAGTGGTTCGTCGGCTCGTCCAAAATCAAGAAGTTGGAGTTCTGCAGCATCAGCTTCGCTAAGCTGACTCTCGCTTTTTCTCCACCGCTTAAAGTCGAGACCTTCTTGAGTACATCATCCCCGCTGAATAAAAAATTACCGAGAACCGTGCGGATGTCCTTTTCTGGCATGAGGGAATAATCGTCCCAGAGCTCCATAAGTACGGTCTTGTCCCCGGTGAGCTCTTTCTGCTCTTGATCGTAATACCCGATGGATACATTGGATCCAAGAGTAATAGAACCATCTAGAGGAGCGAGCTCTCCTACGACCGTTTTCAGCAGAGTCGACTTTCCTATCCCATTGGGCCCAAGTAACGCCACGCGCTCGCCGCGGTCGAGCTGGAAGGTGAGGCCGGAACTCAACGTTTTCTCCGGATAGCCTACGGATAGATCTTTAATTTTTAAAACTTCATTCCCGCTTACCCGCTCAATGTCAAAGGAGAAGGACACTCGCTTATCCGATGTAATCGGGCGATGAACCCGATCGATCTTGTCGAGCATTTTTCGTCGGCTTTGGGCACGCTTCGTGGTGGAAGCACGAGCGATGTTGCGAGCGATAAAATCTTCAATGCGATTGATTTCGGCTTGCTGCTTCTCAAACATGGCAAGCTGTCTCTCGATATCTTCTGCCTTCAAATCGAGGTAGCGCGAGTAGTTTCCGACGAATCGCTTGCACTGGGTTCGTTCAATCTCGTAAATGAGATTGACAAGGGCGTCTAGAAAATAACGGTCATGGGAGACCACTAGAACGGCCCCATTATAGTTATGAAGGTATCGCTCCAGCCAGGTCAGCGTTTCGATGTCTAGGTAGTTGGTCGGCTCGTCCAATACCAGGATATCGGGGGTGCTGAGCAAGAGCTTGCAGAGAGCCAGGCGGGTTTTTTGTCCGCCGCTTAATGAAGATATAAAGGTTTGATAATCTTCTTCATAAAAACGCAAGCCATGAAGAATGCTGCGGATATTGGCTTCATATTGATACCCGCCCTTCTCCTTGAACCGGTCGGAGAGAGCGGAGTATTGAGCGAGAAGCTGTTCATAATCTTTTGCAGGAAGGACTTCGCCCATCTTGGCTTCTAGTACACGGAGCTCCGCTTCCATCGCACGCAGCGATGCGAAGGTTGCGATCATTTCTTCCCAAATGGTTTTATCGGATTCCAGCCCGCTGTCTTGAGCTAAATAGCCTAACACCACATCTTTTCCTTTGCGAATATCTCCGCTATCAGGAAGCAATTGTCCTGTAATAATCTTAAGTAACGTGGATTTCCCTGCGCCATTCACTCCCACGAGTCCAATGCGCTCTCCCGTTTGAATTTGCAGGTTGATTCCACTCAGAATGGGTTCAGCAGCAAACGATTTGGAAATATCAACTGCTTGTAATAAAATCATGGATGTCACCTCGAAATATTATACATTCTAGTGTACCATATTCCGCTTCGAAAGGTGATGGAGAAGGGAGGAAGGCCAAGTTGATGGGCAAAAAAGAATTGAGGAAGGAAATACTATCCAGAAGGAGCGAGCTAGATCCTCATATACGTGCCAGGAAGTCAAAGCAGATCGTAGAGATCATGTTAACTACGCCATGTTATCAAGCGGCAAATTATATATTTTCCTTTGTCCCCTTTGGAGATGAACCCCAAATTAAAGAGCTCTTATCTACCGCTATACAAGATGGTAAAAAAGTGGCTATTCCCAAGACTGTTCCTCAATCGAGAGAGATGATCCCTTACTTGTTTTCGGGCTGGGAGGAGCTTCAAGCGGGTCCATACGGCATTATGGAGCCTAATCCTGATCAAGCCATAGAAGCGGATGCCAAGCAAATCGACCTGATTATCATGCCAGGGGTTGCCTTTGATCGAATGGGCGGGAGACTCGGCTATGGAGGGGGATATTATGATCGCTTTCTCTCCAAGCTTTCTCCACGTCCTACACTGGCGGCGCTATGCTTTGATGAGCAGATCATGGAGGAAGTTCCAATGGACGAGCATGATCATCGTGTGGATATTCTGGTCACAGACCAGGGATGGATGTACGTTGTGAAATAATGTACAATATAAGGGGATTCGTGTTTTATTTTTCATTAGGAGGATGTACATGTCTGAATATAAAGTTGCTGTTTTAACTGCAAGTAATTCCATCTATCGCGGTGAAAGAGAAAATGACAGCGTTGTGAAGCTCGTTGAACTGCTGAAGGTTCACCTAAACAGCGAAATATATATCCACCGGTTGTCTCCGGATCACATTGAAATGCTTCGTGAAAATATGATTGAGTTGACGGATAGAGAGCGTGTGGACTTGTTGTTTACCGTCGGCGGTACCGGATTAAGTCCGGAAGACGTGACGCCTGAAGCAACAGAAGGAGTCATTGATCGTGTTGTTCCAGGATTAGCAGAGGAAATGAGAAGAGCGGCCATTGCTAATTCACGTCGAGCCATGCTTACGAGGGCTGTTTGTGGAACCAGAGGAAATACCTTGATTATCAATCTTCCAGGCAATCCTAAAGGAGTCGAAGAATGCTTCACGGCAATCTGCGATCAGATCCCACATGCGATCAATATCATTCATGGCAACACAGGCGCGGGTTCAATGACAAGGGAGGAAACTTGGTGAAGCCAACGTACTTAAAAGAAATTCATGTTGAACAGGCTGTCGGTATGAAGCTTGGTCACGATTTAACTCGTATCCTGCCGGGCGAGTTTAAGGGAAGAGCCTTTAAGGCGGGTCATGTGATAACGGAAGAAGATATCCCGAAGCTGTTGGATATTGGAAAAAGGCATATCTACGTGTTGGACATTCCTGAGGGCTTCTTGCATGAAAATGAAGGAGCAGAACGAATGGCGAAGGCTCTTTCTGGCGAGAATATTCAGCTCACTGAGCCCGTTGAAGGAAAAGTAACGCTTAAGTCGACTATTCACGGTTTGCTTAAAGTGAACGCGGGTATCGTCCACCAAGCAAATGAGATCGAAGAAATATCGGTTTCTACTTTGGTGGATAATGTGATTGTGCGCCCAGGACAATCGGTTGCCGGGGTTCGTCCCATTCCCCTTATTATAGATGAAGCCAAGATACAATCTATTGAAGGGTTGGCGGCAATAGGACCGGCTCTGCGGATTAAGCCCTTTCAGTCGATGAAGGTGGGAATGGTTACAACGGGCAGTGAGGTGTTTACGGGCAGAATCCAAGATAAGTTTGGACCTGTAGTACGGGAAAAAATACAAGCGTTTGGTTCAGAAGTGGTTGAACAGCGTTTTGCAGATGATGATACGGAACATATTCAGCAAGAGATTCGTTATTTCCTTGAGCAAAAGGTAGATCTGATTCTTGTGACAGGCGGAATGTCTGTAGACCCGGATGACCGTACGCCCGGAGCGATTAAAGGGGTAGGGGCCCATGTCGTTCGCTATGGAACCCCCATGCTTCCAGGCTCTATGCTGATGGTGGCCTATTACGGGGATACGCCTATCTTAGGACTACCCGGTTGTGTTATGCATGACCCTTATACCTCATTCGATGTTTTCTTGCCTCGAATTCTTGCAGGAGAGAAAATTGTTGAGCAGGACATCATCTCCTTAGGGTATGGCGGATATCACTCTTGCTAATATTGAACCGATAAGGAGGTGGTGTCATGGATCAAGTAATCCCTAAGGTAACGGCCAAAAGGCTTCCAATATATTTTCGCTATTTGGATCGGCTTTCTTCCCTTGGCATTCGCAGGGTATCTTCAGCTGAACTGAGTCGTTCTCTCAATATTGACCCTGCTACGATTCGAAGAGATCTATCTTATTTGGGAGCCTTAGGTCGCAAGGGCTATGGGTATGATGTAGAATATCTCATTCAGTTTTTGCGAGAGTTCTTAAAGCAAGATGAAACCACCCATGTTATCCTCGTTGGAGTAGGGAACTTGGGTACAGCTTTATTGCAATATGACTTTTTAAAAAACAACGCGATGATTGTCGCTGCCTTTGACAGTGATCCCTCAAAGATCGGCCAAAAGATTAACGGCATTCCGATCTATGGGATGAACTCTTTTGAACAGGTTGTAAAGGAAGAAGAGGTCCTTGTAGCGATTTTAACCGTCCCGGTGCATGCTGCCCAAGATGTGACAGATCAGCTCGTCAAAGCAGGGATTAAGGGGATTCTGAACTTCACTCCAACGAGACTTCAGGTTCCAGACGAGATTAAGATTCATTACATTGACCTAAGTGTTGAACTTCAGTCTCTTGTTTACTTTTTGAAAAAAAATGAACCGGTGGTCGTGGAAGAAGATGAATGATAAAGAAATGTCCATGATTGAACACCTTTCTGAGCTTCGTCGAAGGCTCATTTGGGTCATCGCCTGCTTTATCTTATTCATGGTAATTGGCTTTATTTCAGCAAAGCCCGTAGTCGAATATATGAAAAATGATCCTGCTGCCAGCCAAATTTCCTGGCACGTCTTTGGATTTACGGATGCGCTTAGGATCTATATGCAGGTAGCATTTGTTATTGCCATCGTCCTGACCCTTCCGGTTATCTTATATCATGTATGGCGCTTTATGTCGCCTGGCCTCACGGAACTCGAACGCAGAGCGCTGCTGCTTTATATTCCTTTTGCTTTCTTATTGCTTTTATTAGGCATTTCCTTTGGGTATTATATTCTTTTTCCTATGATTATCGGGTTCATGTCGAACTTTACATACGCCTTGGGGGCGGAAGAGACGTATGGGCTGACCCAATACTTTCAATTTATGTTTAATCTCATTGTACCGGTTAGCTTACTATTCGAGCTTCCCGTCATTATCTTATTTCTCACCACCATCCGAGTACTCAACCCGATGATTCTGGTGAAGTTCCGCAAGTATGCGCTGTTCCTTTCGGTGGTAATCTCAGCCTTGATCACCCCGCCTGATTTCATTTCCAACATCTTGGTGGCTATTCCGTTGGTCATCCTTTACGAGATCAGTATCTGGCTGTCGAAGTGGGTTTATCGCAAGCAGAAAGAAAAAGATAAAGAGTGGGAAGAAGAGTTTGCCCTGATTAAAACGGATGATTAAGGAGAGGAGAAAGTGGCCTCTTCTTTTTTGTGTTGTTGGGGTGGGGGAGCTGGGCTGGGGCTTGCGGAGTAGGGCTGAAGGGGCAGGGCTGGGCTGGCTGTTTGGAATAATTACCGGTTCGGGAGCAAGAGGGCTGGATTCGTGACCAAAGTGGAGGAATTAACTGTAATGATTGCTTGTATGTGAGCATCCGGCATGAAATCGTGAGCAACGAGCATGCGATCGTGAGCAAAGGCCTAGCGTTCGTGAGTAAATGGGTTTTGGCTCTGGCGAGAAGTCGCTAGTGGTCAGGAATCACGCTGCTTTTCTTTGAAAATGCGAAAAAACGGCCCTGTTTCTAGAGTGAAGTGGATGCTTACTCAAGCTCTGAGCAAAAAGTAGCCCGAAAACGGCTCTATCTCCAGAAATAACCAGTTGGACTACTTCAAGTGCAGCTTGTCAGGCTAGCCCCGCCCAACACTTTTATTCCCTCAAGTATGCAACCCCCCTCCTTCGGAAAGGATGGGAAAGGTAAAAACGCCTACACAAATTTTTAACAAAAAAATCTGTTCAAAGGGCTTGCAAAGTTGGGGAAAAATGACTATTATTATAAATGTGTTAGCACTCATGGTGAATGAGTGCTAATAAAACAAAAAACGCAAATGTCCTTAAGGAGGGTGTTTCACAGTGTTAAGACCATTAGGTGACCGTGTAGTTCTTGAAGCAATTGCTAAGGAAGAAACAACAGCAAGCGGTATCGTTCTACCAGACACAGCAAAGGAAAAGCCTCAAGAAGGTCGCGTTGTAGCTGTTGGTACTGGACGTATCGAAAATGGAGAGCGCGTTGCTCTTGAAGTTAAAGAAGGAGATAAAGTTATTTTCTCCAAGTATGCTGGTACTGAAGTGAAGTACGGCGACAAAGAATTGTTAATCATGCGCGAGAGCGACATTCTAGCTATCGTTCAATAAAAAATAGATTCGGATTACATATAAAAGAAGGAGGAATATTAACATGGCAAAGGATATTAGATTCAGTGAAGAAGCTCGCCGCTCTATGCTTCGCGGTGTGGATACTCTAGCTAATGCGGTTAAAGTAACTCTTGGACCAAAGGGCCGTAACGTAGTTCTTGAGAAGAAGTTTGGTTCTCCTCTTATCACTAACGATGGTGTAACCATCGCAAAGGAAATCGAATTAGAAGATGCATTCGAAAACATGGGTGCTCAACTAGTTAAAGAAGTTGCTACCAAGACTAACGATGTAGCTGGTGATGGTACAACAACTGCAACGGTATTGGCTCAAGCGATGATCCGTGAAGGATTGAAGAACGTAACTTCCGGAGCTAACCCAATGGTTATCCGTAAGGGTATCGAAAAAGCTGTTCGTGCAGCTGTAGATGAAATCAAGAACATCTCCAAGACGGTAGAAACAAAAGAATCTATCGCTCAAGTTGCTGCTATCTCTGCTGCTGATGATGAAATCGGCCAATTGATTGCAGAAGCTATGGAGAAAGTAGGTAAGGAAGGCGTTATCACTGTAGAAGAGTCCAAAGGATTCAATACAGAGCTAGATGTGGTTGAAGGTATGCAGTTCGACCGCGGATATGTATCTCCTTACATGATCACAGACACTGACAAGATGGAAGCCGTTCTTGACAATCCTTACATCTTGATCACGGATAAGAAGATTTCTAGCATTCAAGAAATCCTTCCTGTATTAGAGAAGGTGGTTCAACAAGGTAAGTCTTTGTTGATCATCGCTGAAGATCTTGAAGGGGAAGCTCTTGCAACTCTAGTTGTAAATAAGCTTCGCGGAACTTTCACAGCTGTAGCTGTTAAGGCTCCTGGATTCGGAGATCGTCGTAAGGCTATGTTGGAAGACATCGCTGTATTGACTGGCGGTCAAGTAATCACAGAAGATCTTGGATTAGATCTTAAGGCTGCTACGATCCAACACCTTGGTACTGCAGGACGCGTTGTAGTTTCTAAAGAAAACACAACGATCGTTGAAGGTGCTGGAGACAAAGCTAACATCGATGCTCGTGTGAAGCAAATCCGTTCTCAAGTAGAAACAACTACTTCTGAATTCGATAAAGAAAAGCTTCAAGAGCGTTTAGCTAAATTAGCAGGTGGAGTTGCCGTTATCAAGGTTGGTGCTGCTACTGAAACCGAGCTAAAAGAGAAGAAGCTTCGCATTGAAGATGCTTTGAACGCTACTCGTGCAGCGGTTGAAGAAGGTATCGTATCCGGTGGTGGTACAGCTCTAATCAACGTGGTAAAAGCTGTAGAAGCCGTTCAAGTAGAAGGAGATGAAGCTACGGGTGCTCGCATCGTTCTACGTGCTCTTGAAGAGCCAGTTCGCATCATTGCAACTAACGCTGGTTTGGAAGGATCCGTTATCGTTGAGCGCTTGAAGAATGAGAAAGATGGAGTAGGATTCAACGCTGCTACTGGCGAGTGGGTTAACATGATTGAAGCTGGTATCGTTGACCCTGCGAAGGTAACTCGTTCTGCTCTTCAAAACGCAGCATCTGTTGCGGCTATGTTCTTAACAACGGAAGCTGTAATCGCTGATAAGCCTGAAGAAAAAGGCGCTGGAATGCCAGATATGGGTGGCATGGGCGGAATGGGCGGCATGGGCGGCATGATGTAGTCAGCCCAGAAATCCCTTGAT
>NZ_SDLR01000013.1 GCF_004522215.1 Ammoniphilus sp. YIM 78166
TCCTATTGTCCATTTACCAGGGTCTTGACCACAGGCACTTTATGAAGTTGTTAATCATGATTTTATTTTTAGCTCTAGCTTATTTGCCTACACAGGCTAACACTGACACCCATACCCACTCCAACACGAACGCCTCTCAACACCTGGTAGCTCTGGGGGATTCGCTCACTGTGGGTTACGAGCCTGGTGGGGCACCATACTACGGTATTATTGATCGGTTATATGAACAAGCTTTATACCGTGGGAGAGCGGAGTTTCATAACTTTGGGATTAATGGGTTAACCAGTGGGGGATTGAGAGAGCTCCTTCAGTCGGTTTCGATAGGAGGCGAGGCACCTCGAAACATCAGACAGGTAGGGGTAGGAGCAACTCCCACACCCGAGGCTTTTCAACAAGCTTTAAAAACGGCCAACATCATTACGATAACCATCGGGGGAAATGATTTCATTCGTCTTCCTTTAGAGATTCAGGGGAAAACAGACAAGCTAGCCGGTGAAGTAATTGATGCTAGAATACAAGAGTATGAAGAAAATTTAGAGTCTGTTTTGCAGATGCTTTATGATATCAATCCGGGTGCTGCCATCTATGTAGCCGATCAGTATCAGCCCTATCCGCCTGTGGATGTTCAACTGTATCGGAAGCTGGGCGAGGCAACAGAGAGATTTACCCAGACGCTGGACCAACTCGTGAAAACCAGGCAGGAAAAGGGGCACAACGTTTATCCTGTTTACGTAGCTCAGCCTTTTGTGGGGAAGGAAATAAGCCTGACCCATATTACTCGATTAGACATTCATCCCAACCAAGCGGGCTATGGAAAAATGGCGGAAGCTTTTGGGATGGCCATCTGGGGGGAGCTTTACCCTGCTCCTTTGAAAGCAGAAAATAAACCACTCTCCATCCTGGTTAAAGGGAAAGAGGTGGATTCGCCGCATAAGCCCATTTTAATAGAAGGAAGGACCTTTATCCCGCTCCGTGAATATACGGAGGCGCTGGGGGCAGAGGTGGAGTGGGATCCGCAGACGAAGTCGGCCATCGTGAAATACCAGAGTCGGGTGGTTGGATTTCAGATAGGCTGGGATCAAGCGAAAGTAGGGAATGTAACGGTCCCTCTAACGGGAGCCGTTCGCAACCATCATGGGAAGACCTATGTACCGCTTCGTGCGATGGCGGAGGGCTTAGGATTTGATGTTCAGTATGTGGAAAGGTCGAAGATCGTGTTTATCAATCCGTAAAGGAGTCTTGTTCCTGCAAGGGACAGGGCTCTTTTTGGCGTTTGGAGGGATGTGGTAGAATGAGGGGAAAGGGGGTAGAGCCGAGATGTAATAATGTAAAAGAGTCGAGGGTCAAGTAATCTATGAATCTGCTATAATTCCATAGCCGAAAGGAGCATCCCCACCTATGGGAAGAAACCGAAGAGTCTGGCAGCCAGGAGTTGCCTATCATGTGACATTTAGAGGAAATCAAAGAGCGAACTTGTATAGGGATGATCATGATTATGAAGTGTTTTTGCAATTACTGAACCTCACGAATAACAAGTACCCCTACAATCTCTACGCGTTTTGCCTCATGCCGAACCACTATCATCTCTTACTCTCCACGGATGACACTTCGCTATCTAAAGTAATGGCCCGTATTAACAAAGGCTTTGCAAACTACTTTAACACCCGTTATGGAGTTACAGGTCACGTGTTTGAAAAACGTTTTTACAGCAACCCCGTCACCGAGGGCTATGGACTGGCCTATGTCAGCCGTTATATCCACAATAACCCCGTTACAGCGAATCTCACGACAGATCCCGCTCACTATCCTTGGAGCAGCTATCCTCAATACCTCTCCGCTGAAGAAAGAAAAAACTCCATTTGTCCGGTAAAGATCGCCCGCATCCTTAGCGCTTACAAAGGGAAAGCAGTAGAAAAAAGACAGCAATATCAACGGTTTATGGAATCGACAATTTTCGGGGGGTGACAGGCACGCTATCAGGTCCTGCTCATCAAGGTATGGGAGCTAAAGCAGAAGGAGTTGGTTGCGGGTGCTGGTCTCACGTTTAAGGACGCTGAGCACATCTCAACCTGGGCTGTGAATGCGGTCCGATTAGCTACTCAGTTAGGATTGATGAGAGGGATGAGCAACGAGCGGTTCTCACCTCGAAGCTCCGCCACTCGTGCACAGGCTGCGGCTGTCGTCTTGAGGGCGATGGAGCAGTTGGGGATGATTGGCGAGTAAAAAAAGAAAACACCCGAGGTTTTCCACTCATGGAAACTCGGGTGTTTTTTTGTTGAGATGTTGGATAAACCTACCGCCCCACGATGTGTGTCCAGTCTGTTGCGAGTCCAGAGATGGAACGGACGAATTGGTAGTTTCCGTTGGCGTCAATCCGGGCAGTCGCCCCAAGACCGTTGACGTGGTTGTAGAAAAATACTCCACCGCTGGCTGTTCCGGCGATGCGGCTCCAGCCTATTGATAATCCGGGGATGGAACGCACAAACCGGTAGTTTCCGCTGCCGTCGAGGAGGGCAGTCGCGCCAAGCCCGGTTATGCCGTTGTAGAAGAGGAGGCTACCCTGGTTGGCAGCCACGATCTGTGTCCAACCTGTTGCGAATCCAGGGATGGTACGGACGAACTGGTAGTTTCCGCTGGCATCAAGCCGAGCGGTTGCGCCAAGGCCAGTCGCGTAGTTATAGAAGAGTAGGCCACCCCTGGGAGTTCCGGTGATGAGGAACCAGTGTCTGGCGAATCCTGAGATATTGCTGACGTGCGTATAGTTCCCGTTGGCGTCAATCCGAGCAGTCATGCCAGTGCCAGTTGAGGAGTTGTAAAAGAGAAGACTGCCCGCGTTGGCGGCCGCGATGTGAGTCCAGCCTACTCCTAATTGGAGGCTCCATGGGTAATGCTCAAAATTTCCGTTGGTATCCAGTCGCCCCAGCGCAGCACGGCCGGTCGGGGCGTGGTAGAACAATACGCCACCGTTGGCAGTTACGATGACGCGGGTCCAGCCGGATGCTAATCCGGTGACGTTACGGACGAATTGGTAGTTTCCGTTGGCATCAAGCCGGGCGGTTGCTCCGGCGCCGGTATTTCTATTGTAAAAGAGGAGAGCACCGGACTGTTGCCGGAGACGACGTTTCGTTTCGTTCGTCTGCCTCCTCACTTCACGTACAAACATATAATCGGATGTTAGGGGAACTCCGTAGTTGAGTTCTTTAGGTTTGGTATACGACCTGGGATAGTGTGGTATTTCATTTGATGGTGCTTTATGTTGATTTGATTTACCTTTCAAGTTTTCTCCTCCCGGCATTTGATGTCGATCATATTTAATTTATGGGTAACCGTGTAATAGGCGACAAATGAAAGGAAAAATCCGTGATTGCCTATACGAAGGTGACTGTCACTCCCCGAATTTTGTCAATGGGAGGCAAGCAGCAAGCAGGGGGGATCCTATTTTTCTTTTTAGGTTATGAAGTGAGGAAACGAAACAAGGAGCTGCCTCCAAAGCCCACATAAAGTGTGCCTGGGGTTCAGCTCCTTTTGATAAACAGAACTCAAGGATAACGAAGTTGCAAGATTAATGCTGCAACTTGCAAGAATTCAAGTAAAACTTGCAAGATTATATCTGAAACTTGCAAGATTATC
Source organism: Ammoniphilus sp. YIM 78166 (assembly GCF_004522215.1). Classification (GTDB taxonomy): domain Bacteria; phylum Bacillota; class Bacilli; order Aneurinibacillales; family RAOX-1; genus YIM-78166. The sequence goes on from NZ_SDLR01000013.1 coordinate 3,631, forward strand.
ATGAAGGGAGTTAGAGTGAAATGAATACCAATAAGCCGAACTTCCCTTTTAGAGGTTCGGCTTAAGTTATTCTATCTTGCACGGCATCGACAAAATCCGGGGAGTGACAGGCACTCTCTTTATGCTACCCCTTTGTCTATCCACCTTCGGACTTTTGCTGGAAGGAAGTTGGTGTCTTCGCTGTTCATTCCGCCTTTCCGGAGCAGCAAGCCTAGGTAGAGGGGGAATCCGAAGCCAGCGGTGATGATGCCCATGAGTCCGTAGCGGAGGACGGGTGGCCAGGCGGGTGTGATCCAGGCTTCGAGTCCGAGGTAGAGGAACCATACGGAGCCGACTAAGGCAAGGGATGCCCAGAGGAATCCTTTCCAGCGTTGGGCGAGGATTTCTAAGGGTACGAGTGCTTGAATGGCTCGAAGGTTGAGCCAAAGGATGATCACGAAGCTTACGGTGGTTGCCAGGATGATACCGTAGATCCCTAACCACGGTGCGAGAGCGAGGTTCAGGATGGCTTTGACCAGAATGGCGGCGAACACATGCCACATAGGGCGGGTGGTTTTGCCTAGTCCCTGCAGGATGGCCATGGAGGTCATCATCAACATTTGAAACACGCTCCCTAGGCAGAGGGCTGCGATGACCCAAGAGCCGTCGAGGTTGCCGAAGAAAAACCCGTTTACGGCAAAAGCGGCTGCTGTTAAATATAAGGCTACGGGTGCACCGGTTAGCAAGGTGAGCCGGAGGGAGACGGAGCTCATTTGGCTGACCTGCTTGAGGTTCCCGTTTGAATAAGCGGAGGCGACGGCAGGAAGCACCGCGGAGCTCAGGGCAATCGCCAGGATCGGCGGGATGGCCGCCAGAGCTTGGGCCCGCCCGGTGAGAATGCCCAGCATGCTTTTGGCCTCGCTAAATCCCATCGCAGGCTTCAGCAACGGAATGACCGTCGATGAATCAATAAAATAAAGAAACGGAATCGCCGTGGAGGCTAGGCTAATGGGAATTGCGGTTGTAAGCAGTTTGCGGTAAATCTGGCCCCGAGGCAGCGGTTGGTGGGTCTTTTGCGCGCTTCGTTCTTCCTCTCGTTTGGCTTTGGTACGATACGTATAATAAATCATCACCGCCATGGCTCCGATACTCCCCGCCACCGCTCCGAAGGAAGCGCCGGCCACCGCCGCCTCCCGGGAGTAACCGGTGGACAGCAAGTAGAGGGGGAGAAGGACCGCCACGCCCACGCGGAGGATTTGTTCCGAGATTTGCGACATGCCGGTTGGGGACATGAATTGCAGCCCTTGAAAATACCCTCTCATGATGGAGATGAGGGGAAAGAGCAGCAGCGCGGGTGCGATCGCACGAATGGCGAGAATCGATTCCGGATCATGGCTGATATAGATGGCGTAAAAGGGAGCGGCCGCATAGAGCAGCAGGGCTGCCGCCACTCCGGCTAGGACTGAAAACAGGCGCGAGGCCCGGTAGGTCTGTTGAGCTTCATGGAATTGACCCAACGCATGGTATTCCGCAATCTGCTTGCTTAAGGCACTGGGAATACCTACGGTGGCGATAATGAGCAGGATGCCGTAAATGTTATAAGCGATGCCGTAGGTCGCCATCCCTTCATCCCCGAGAATGCGCTGCAGCGGAATCCGCTGGGCGACACCGAGGACTCGCGTCAGGAGGGCGGCTGCGGTCAGAATGAGCGTGCCACGTATGAGGGCGTTCTTGGACATGGTTGGAGTTCCCTCGTCTTTCCTTCGTAAGAATGAGTTCGGATATCTTGAATCGAAATGGATTTATTATAGCATAACCCCGGCTACTTACAAGATAGACCCCTAGGCCCCTTTTGTTTTTTGGGGTTGGGACTTATGTTACAATGGGGTCATCGACAAAATTCGGGGAGTGACAGGCACTCAATGAAAAGACTAGTTATCCTTCTGGCTGTGTTGGTTGGAGGGTTTGTGTATGTGGCGAAGGGTGAGTATGGGAAGTATGTGTATTGGCGGGATCATACGGTGGTTTCGTTGCAAGAGGTCGAGGGGTTGCCGGATTTTCAGATGCTGTTGCTGAATCCGGATATGAGTTTGAAGGAGCAGAAGGATCGGAGGGTGCAGGAGGACAAGCCGCAGTTGGAGCGGGAGGTAAAGGTGTGGAAGGCGAGGCGGGGAGAGGTTCAGTTGGGGGAGCTTTATTATGAGGGGATGCGTTTTAAGAATACGGGGGACTATTATTATTTTCTCCGCTATGAGCCCGTGACGGACTATACGCAGCCGTTGAGGCTGCAAGCCTCGATTGCGTCGACGGCGAGTGAAGTGAACAAGCGTCATCTTGTGTACCCGCCGGTGCCGGAGCCGCTTTCTCCTTTTTCCATTGGGAACAGTACGTGGACGGAGGCGACTCCTTTAGCGAATGAAGGCGAGCTTCCGAAGCAGGGGCTGTATCTGGATGGGGAGGATTTCAGTTTTCACCTGAATTACGTTCATCTTTACGAGCCGCTGGGCAACGGGGTGCGCAAGGAGTGGTATGAGGAAGCCGGTCCGATTCATTATAAGTCGACGGATACGGCGAAGCTTTTGACCCTTGAACTTCCGCACGTGGAGGGAAAACAAGTGGAGCAGTGGGGTGTGTTCGGACGCGAAGGCCAATTCCACTGGGAAGACGAGGGGCAAGAGGAGCTGAAGACACGGGCCAATCTAGATCGGATCCGCAAGTGGACGCAAGGCGGTGTGCAGTATATCCCGGACCCTTCGTACGTCCCGTATGAGGAGTGGAGCTATTGGGTGGTGCCCGCGCAGCATGTGGGGTCGAAGTTTTTGCTTTATGGGACGGATCGTTTTTCGGAAAACTTTGCCCGGATGTCGTTAGAAGGCGCGCTTCACACGCAGAATGAAGAAGGCTTCTGGAACAGCGAGCCGAAGTCGTCCTGGCTTTACCAGGATTATGGGATTGATGCAGGCTTTTATGATACGAGATTTAGCACGGATGCCGCGCTGTTTCTTTTGGATGGTTATCGAAAGTTCGGGGACCCCAGCTATCTGCAAGCTGCGGAGAAGTATGCGGCGTTCTTCTTGGATTTTGCTGAAACCCATCATGACAAAACCCGAAACAACGGTTATCTGGTCTATGACTATCGACAAGGGGTGGATCCGGGGGAGCCGATTAAAACGCATGTTTCCCTGAACCACTTGGTTGCCGAGATGAATTTTCTTTATGAGCTGTACCTCGATACGCAGAAGGAAGCCTACGCCGTGATGGCGGAGCGGCTTCTCACCGCTGTCCACGATACGAGAGACCATTGGGTGAAGCAGGAGAACGGGGATTTGTGGTATGCGTATATGCCGGATGGTAGCTACGGGATGCAGGATTATGTCCATCTGACGCTAAAGGACCTGCGCTACAGCCAAGAGTTATTTAATCGACTAAATAAAAATTCGGATCCGGATTTTCAATATTTGATCGATGTGAAGGAACGTTTTCTGACGAGTATCGGTCAGCCGCTGTATGATTGGGAGGATTTGATGTTTCGGAGGAAGGAGTAGGGGGGGCTGCGGCCTGCTTACAGTTGGTGTGGAACAAGCCGGGTTCATGGTACCCGGCTTGTCTTACGATCTAGTAAATACTAAGCATTAGTTCGGTTGCAAATCCTTTATTTCCCAATCCCTCTTTAACTTTTCGCAACATGGCCCTACCTGCTTGTTCACTGTAGGATCTACAAGAAGTGTTTGATTACGAAAATAGGCCACTTTGGTAACTTTACCAAAGTGGCCTTCTTGCTTGGAAGCAGTCAAAGCCGTGAACGAAAACTAGATGGAACATCTTCAGTTCCAATGGAAACGATGCATTTCCTAAAAAACATCCGCCTAATCGGCAAGTTAAATGAGTAAAAACCTAATGATATATCAAATGTTCGCAATTGGCATAATACTTGCATTTTAAGTTTTGCGCAATGAATATATCATGACTTCCAACAAATTTGTTATCCAACGTTGCATTTGCTGGAAGCGCTTAACCAATTTTACTAAGAAAGGTTGATGGGCTTGAAGAATTCAATTCGTATTTTTGGCATGATTTTCTTAATTCTCACGTTAGCGCTTACCGCTTGTTCCCAGCAGTCCGAGCCGGCTGCGACGAAGGAGGGCGGCGGTCAGGCTACTCCAGATGCATCGGTGAATCCGTCCGCTTTAAAAATTGCTACCTTGTCACAGGGAAGCTCCTGGTATGTGTACGGGGCAACCATGGCTGAGATGTTTCGGGAGCATGTGGAGGGAATCAAGTCTGTAGACGTTCTGCCTTATTCGGGGGGACTTGGGAACGTCAAAATTGTTTCGCAAGGAGAAGCGGAGCTGGGCCTCACCTTTAGTGTAAACAATCGCTGGGCAGCTGATGGAAATGTGGCGTACGAGGAAAAAGTGGATAACATCCGTGCGCTTGTCGGAGGGTTGGACGACTACTATGTAGGGATCATTATGACCAACGATTTTATTAAGAAGCACAACGTGACTTCTCTCGCGGATATTAAGGAGAAGAAATTGCCCGTCCGGCTGTTGACCATTAACGTGGGAAGCCAGGGAGAGTTTGCCGCACGCCAGGTTTTTGAGGCGTATGGCCTCACCTATGATGATTTGAAATCCTTCGGCGGTTCGGTGAATCATACTTCTTTTGAAGTCGTAAAATCTTCGATTAAAGATAACAAGGCGGACATGTTTATCCAAGTTATGACCAAGGGGCATCCTTCCTTTACGGAAATTGCGCTTCAGTCTCCCGTTACGTTTATGTCCATCGAGGATGAGAACGCAGAGAAGCTGAAAAAGTACGGAAACCTTCGGGCTGTGCTGCCGGCCAATGTATATGCAGGGCAAACTCAGGAAGTCCAAACCATTGGTTTCCAAACCTCACTTGTGGCCAATGCGAGTCTTTCCGAAGAGCTAGCCTACCAGATTACCAAAACCCTGGTAGAGAAGAAAGACCAGTTGATTGCTGGACATAATGCGCTATCCGCTTTTGATCCGGAAAAGGGGATTCAACCCGATGTCTATGGCGGCATTGAGCTTCACCCGGGAGCGGCGAAATACTATAAGGAAAAAGGTTGGCTGAAATAATAGGCAAAAGCTCTAGATGCAAGGGAAGTTGTCCTTTCATCTAGAGCCATATTTTTGGATGAGGAGGAGCAACGATGTGGTCAAAATTTAAGTCCGTATCTGCCATTTTAGCGATTATCTGGGCGATGTTCCACATGTACACGGCTGTAAGCGGACCGATGCCAGCAACGGTGCAGCGAGCAATCCATGTGGCCTTTGCTTTATCTTTAGCCTTCTCCTTATTTCCCATCGGGGGGAATGGAAAGGGCTTCTTTAAACTCGCAAATGCGATAACGGTCACGCTACCTCTGATCATTGGTGGCTATGTCGTCTATCATGCGGAGCGCCTGAATTCGAGGATTTGGTTTGTCGATAAGGTGGAAGGTCTGGATCTGTGGCTGGGCATCGCGTTTATTCTTCTGGTTCTCGAGGCGTCGAGAAGAACGGTGGGAAAGGTCATGACGATCCTCGCACTGGTCTTCATAGCCTACGGATTCGCAGGATCTTACTTTGATGGATTGCTTCAGCATCGAGGGCTGAATGTTCAGCATCTGGTGGACTTGCAATTCCTATCGCCAGACGGCATCTTTGGTGTTCCGATCGGGGTGGCGGCGGAATATGTGTTTTATTTTGTTTTGTTTGGCGCCTTTCTAGAGGTGTCGGGAGGCGGGAAGCTATTTATTGACATCGCCTACCGAATAACTCGCCGGGGAAAAGGGGGCCCTGCCAAAGCGGCTATTGTTTCCAGCGGGCTCATGGGAAGCATCAGCGGAAGTGCGGTGGCCAATGTTGTCAGTACCGGGATCTTCACCATTCCCTTGATGAAACGGGCGGGCTACTCCGCGAAGGATGCTGCAGCTATTGAAGCGTTGGCTTCCACCGGCGGGCAGCTGATGCCGCCGATCATGGGAGCGGCCGCCTTCATCATGGCCGAAATGCTCGGCGTTCCGTACGTGGAGATTATGCTTGCTGCCTTGATTCCCTCCCTGCTTTATTACTTATCGATTTATATTATCGTTCACATTAAAGCGGCGAAAGAACAACTGGTTAGCGCAAACGAGCTAGAGGAAGAAAAAATAGAGATTTTAAAGAGGGTTCATCTGCTCCTGCCTTTAACCGTCCTTGTCGCCATGATTTTCATGGGCTATTCTCTTTTCACTGCCGCCTTTTGGGGAATTCTCAGCATCATTGCCTTTAGTTTCTTGAGGAAGGAAACCTTCATGACGCCGGAAAAGATCCTGACGGCTATGGTGAGCGGCTCGAAGCAAGCGATCCAAGTGACCATTCCGTGTGCCATTGCAGGAATCGTGGTGGGGATTATCAGCTTTTCGGGGCTGGGGCTTAAATTTACAAGCATCATTGTTCAATGGTCGCTGGGCAATCTGGTTCTGGCTTTGATCCTGGTTGCTTTGGGCTGCATCATCATGGGCATGGGGATGCCTACCACCTCTGCCTATATCATGGGCTCGATTCTTTTGGCGCCAGCGCTCGAAAACTTCGGCATCCATCCGATTGCCGCTCATATGTTCATCTTGTACTTTGCCGTGCTGTCTATGATTACCCCTCCGATCGCCTTGGCTGCGTATAGCGCCGCCGGAATATCCGGATCGGACATGAATGAAACGGGGATGAGAGCCTTCCTGCTAAGTACCGGTGCCTTTTTGATCCCGTTTGCTTTTGTATTGAATCCCTCCCTGCTCCTGATCGGCGAGGTGAAGGATATCATCTGGATGACGGTGTCGACCACCATGGGAATTGCGGCCTTATCGTATTGTGTCGTGGGATATATGCAAACGGACATCCACTGGGGGATTCGCATTGTGCTGCTGATCTCCTCGGTCATGATGATTATTCCGGAAAGCATTTCCGATGTGTTAGGATTTGTTCTCCTAATTTTTGTATTTCTGATCCAAAGGTTAAAGGCTCGTAAGGTCTTAGACAGTAATATCTCTGTATAACAAGAAACCAACGCTGGGCTACATGCCTGGCGTTTTATTTTGTAAGCAGGATCGAGGCAGAAACATGGAAACGCTTTACTTCCGATGGAAACCAAGTGGTTCCGTTTTTCTTTATAACGTTGCTGAAAGAACAAAGAACGAATTGGCATGGATCTTGCTTCTAATACCAGTTAAAGCGATTACATTGATAAAAAGGGGGATATTTATGAAAAAATTTAAGAAATCTTTTGCTCTTCTCCTTTCCGCATCCTTGCTATTACTCTCTGCTTGCGGATCTCAGTCATCAGGCACTGGCACAAGTGCCAATCCTCCTGCTGCAGGAACAACGGAGGAGGCCAAGCCGGTCACCTTGAGACTCGGTCACGTGACGCAAACGTCCCATCCCTATCATTTAGCGGCTGAGGATTTTGCTAAACGAGTGAATGAGAAATCGGGAGGAACGATCAAAGTGGAAATCTTCCCCGCACGCCAGATTGGGGGAGACCGCGATATGCTGGAGATGATCCAGAATGGATCACTGGAAATGGGCTTCATCACGAATGCGGTATTCAGTGGATTTACTCCCGTCATGGATGGGGTTCAGCTTCCGTTCTTGATCAACAGCTATGAAGTGTTCCAAAAAGCGAAAGACAGTGAACCAGCGTTAAAAATGCTGGCCAGCCTAGAAAGCCTAGGACTGAAAGGGTTAGCGATCAACGAAAGCGGAATGCGGCATATCGGAAGCAACAAAGCTCCGGTGAAAACGCCTCAAGACTTAAAGGGCGTCAAAATTCGAGTGGCGGAAAGCCCATTAATGCTTGATATCTTTAATACATTGGGAGCAAGTCCAACGCCAATGCCTTACGGGGAAATTTATAGCAGCTTACAGACAGGCGTTATTGATGCGCACGAGGCGAACTTGCCAGCTTATATTGACGAAAAATTCGATGAAGTGACGAAACACATTAGCTTATCCGGTCATTTCCCTTGGCCGAATATTAATGTCGTGAACCTCAATACCTTCAATTCCATGTCTCCGGACCAGCAAAAAGCGATGCAAGAGGCAGCCAAGGAAACGTCTGATTGGATCGTTCAGCAGCTGATCGAGGTCGATAAGAAGTCCCTTGAGGGCTTGAAAGCCAAAGGAGCACAAGTCGATGAGCAAATCGATGTGGATGCATTTGTAGAGGCGGTTCAGCCCGTCTATGAGAAGTACGCGCAAAAAGATCCTTTGATCAAAGAGTTTATCGAGGCCGTAGAAAAAATCAAAAATCCATAACAGGCAGGAGGGGTTATCCATGTTAGTCCAATTAGATCAAGCGAAAAATTTTATTGACGGTCAATGGCGAAGCGCGTTATCGGAAGCAACGATGGAATCTTTCAATCCGGCTACAGGGGAAGTCATTGGACTTTCCCCGAAGTCCGGCGTAGAGGATATGAAGATAGCAATTGCCGCTGCACGAACAGCGTTTGAAAGCAGTGATTGGAAATCCAATTCCACTCGCCGCTCTGATGCGCTGATGCAATGGGCACAAAAATTGATAGACCGAAAAGAGGAGCTCGCGCGCCTGCTGACACGCGAAAACGGAAAGTCCATCCGCGAATCCCGGATCGAGCTATCCGCTTGTATCGATACGCTCAAGTATTATGCAGGAATGGCAAGAAGTGTATTCGGCCGCTCCATTAATTTATCGGCTACATCCTATGGCATTATTGACAAAGATCCGATAGGGGTTGTGGCCATTATCTCCCCTTGGAACTGGCCGGCCATGCTTATGATCCGGGAGATCGCTCCTGCTCTGGCGGCTGGCAATACGGTGATCTTAAAGCCAGCTAGCCGCACTCCTTTAATCAGTGTAGCCTTAGTGAGTCTCATAGATGGGGTGAAGGAGTTTCCTCCAGGTACGGTCAATATTGTCACCGGTCCAGGGGCGCTAATCGGCAATGAATTAGCCTTGAACGGGGATGTCGATGCGATTAGCTTTACCGGGGATACCAGCACAGGGAAAACGCTCATGAAGCAAGCGGCGGAAAAAGTAAAGAAGCTGGCGCTCGAGCTCGGCGGCAAATCGCCTAACATTCTCTTTGCCGATGCGAATCTAGCAAAGGCCATACCGATTTTGGCTAAATCGATTTTCATCACAGCTGGGCAAATGTGCTTTGCCGGATCCCGAGTGATTGTACATGAGTCGATCCATCAGCAGGTGGTGGAGGGTTTGAAGATAGAGGCCGAAAAGCTGAAAGTGGGCAACGGAATCGATGAGGACACGGATATGGGGCCTGTAATTTCTGAATCCCAGCTGCAGAGCGTGCTTCAATATTGTGAGATCGGGAAGCAGGAGGCCAAGCTCATCACGGGCGGGAAGAGGTTGACGGGTGGAATCTATGATCAAGGCTATTTCTTGGAGCCTACCATTTTTGATGAAGTGCCGCTCGAATCCCGTTTGGCTCAAGATGAGATTTTTGGCCCTGTGCTGGCCATCCAAGTTTTTAAGGATGAAGAGGAAGCGATTGCGTTAGCGAATGGAACGATATTCGGGTTGGCTGCAGGCGTATGGACCCAGGATGTGAGCCGAGCGATGCGGGTGGCGAAGAAGGTGCAAGCCGGAACGGTCTGGATCAACTCCTACAACAAGAACTACCCGCAAACGGAGTTTGGCGGTTATAAGGAGAGCGGATTGGGGCGCACTCGAGGGATCGAGGGGCTGATGGAATATACGGAGACGAAGCATATCAACATTGAATTTGACGAATAGGAGAGAGGAGGGTTTACCTTGCATTCTGGCTTTCAATTTCACCTTCCGACCAAGATTATCTTTGGTTTTGGAAAAACGCAAGAACTCGGGCAGCTGCCTTTTGGAATGAAGAGGGCCTTTCTGGTTACGGACAGAGGGGTCATGCAAGCCGGTATTTTGGAGCAAGTGACAAAGGTTCTTTCCGAACATGGCATATCTTTTACCATTTACGATGAAGTAGAGCCTGATCCTAGCGTGGAGACGATCGATTTTGCCGCGAAGGCCTATATCGACTCGGATTGCGATGCCATCATTGCGGTTGGCGGAGGCAGCCCGATTGATGCGGCGAAGGGGATTCGAGCTGTGGCCAGCAATGGGGGGAGCATCCGGGATTATGCCGGAGTGAACCTGTTGAAAAAGCCATCGTCCATCCCTTTTGTCGCCATCCCCACCACGTCCGGAACCGGGAGCGAAGTGACTATTTTTGCTGTGTTTTCGGATTGGCAGGAGAAAAGGAAAGTCACGGTGACGAGTCCCTATCTCGCGCCCGATATCAGTATTGTGGATCCAAAGCTAACCTTATCGGCCCCAGCCGGCATCACAGCCGCTTCTGGGATGGATGCGTTTGCCCATGCGGCTGAAACGTTCGTTTCTCGCATTTCGCAACCCGCCAGTGATGCGCTCGCTTTATCCGCGATGCGGACAGCGGTGCAATATCTTCGCCGAGCGGTCTACAACGGGGAAGACCAGGAGGCTCGAATCAAAATGGCCGAGGCTAGCTTATTGGCAGGAATGGCTTTTAACCAATCCTACTTAGGGTTGACGCATGCGATAGGCAGCGCCCTCAGCGGTCATGCCCATGTCAGCCATGGGGTGGCGATTGCGCTGCTGTTGCCGAGTGTCATGGACTATAATTTGGTGTCCGCCGTAGAAAAGTATGCTGAAATCGCTGCCGTTTTCCGTCCGGCAGATCCCACAAAATCTACGATGGAAATCGCCAAACAAGGCGTGCAGGATTTGACCCAGCTTCGCGATGATCTGGGGCTTCCCACAACTCTGCGCGAAGTGGGGGTAAAGGAAGAACAGATCCCACTCATCGCCGAAGATACGCTAAAAAGCGGCATGTGGAAATTCAATCCGCGTAAAGCTTCTCCTGAACACGTGCAAGCGCTGCTGAAGACGATCTACTAACAACGGGAAAGGAGCAAGTATATGTCTATACATTATTATTCAGAGGGAACTGGGGAAGCGATTTTGTTTCTTCATAGCCTGGGAACAAGCGGGGAAGTTTGGGAAGAGCAATTTCGCCAGTTTAAGCAAGATTACCAAGTGATTGCGCTCGATTTCAACGGGCATGGGCAATCTGGTGCCAGCCTTCCTTTCACGATTGAAGAGGCAGCGAGAGATGCTTTGAGAGTCCTCGATCAAGTTGGGGTGGCAAAGGCTCATATCGTCGGGATCTCCATGGGAGGCCATGTCGCAATGGAGATGGTGAAGCAAGCGCCTGAACGCATCCATTCGATGGTTTTAGCGGATACGTGGGCCTATATGGAGCCGGCCATACGAGAAGAGCGAACCAAGCTTCGGATGGGACGGTTAAGGGAAATCGGAATGGAGGAGTTTTCCGGAGAGTTGGCTAAAAATTCCTTAGCTGCTTGTGCGACGACTGTGCAGGTGAATCGTTTAGATTCAATCATCCAATGTACGGCCGAAACCTATGAAAGTGCATGGGGAGCCGTTCATGGGGTGGATTCTCGAGAAATTTTGCCTACCATTCAAGTACCGGTGACGGTGCTTGTAGGCGATGAGGATAAAAGCACGCCGCTTCCCTATGCGCAGGAAATCGCCGGTGCCATCCCAGGCTCCGTCCTGGAAGTGGTTCCTAACGGCGGCCATTTGTCGCATATCACCAATCCGGAATTCTTTAACACTCAAATCATGCAGACGATCAAAGGGGGAAAAGCAGATGCCGTTAATCTTGGTTAGTATGAAGGAGGGTCGCAGCGAGGAGGAAAAGCTCAAGATCATGGAAGGACTGACGAATGAGTTCGTGCGCATTACGTCGATGAGTCCTGAAAAGGTGAGCGTCATTATCGAAGAAGTGAAGCCAGGCAATTGGAGCAAAGCAGGGAAGCTGATTTAACGAAAAGAATACCGCTTATCCACGGTGATGGATGGGCGGTGTTTTTTTGTCGGGATGGGGTGAAAGGGAGTCAGGATGATCGGATTGGCCAAGGCAAAAAAATTGAGAAGGAGTCCGAATGCAGGGGTGATTCGGACAGCACCAAGTCCAAAAACCGAAAGGAAGTCCGAATGCAAGCCACATTCGGACTGGGCAAGAACTAAAAATCGAAAGCCGGTTGAATGGGCTGTTAAGAAATCCTAAACCGTCTGCAATTCCCCAAGAATATCCTTCAACCGCTTTTCAAACATTTTTTGGATCCGTTCTTTCCCGTTTAATTCCGCTGGAGGTTGAATTTCACGGCCTCTGACGATGAGGGGCTGGTCGTAGCGCACCAGGATTTGTGGCAAGAATTCCTCGTGAAGCTCGAGAATGCGCTTCGCGTACTTCGCGTCACGGGCAAAATTTTTCATCATGCGGAGTCCGTACCCTACATGACGCCCCTCATCCCGCTTGATTTGCTTGAAGCCTTCCTGAAGGCCAGGAAACAGCCCGTATTGGCCGTAAGCGGCTTCAAAAACCTCGTATCCTACCATCGCTTGGACGCCTTCGATCATTCCTTGGTAATGGACGATGCCTTCGATCATCACCATGGTTCGTTCATCCTCGTCTTTATCTAGGGCAGCAATCAGTTGTTTGGCTCTTTGATCAAGGCTTTCGTGGACGACATTCAAGACTTTGGTTTCTCTCCCGCACTGCAGGACTTCCTCAAAATAGCGTTGGAAGAACTCAGTGTGCTTAAATTCTTCGACGAGCTGAGTGCTTAAATAAGCCTGTTGGGAAACAGTGGGTGCAATCATGATCCAGGGACAGAACTGCAGGGCTACATTTTCTTCAGCATTCCAAAATCCGGTGCAAAAATGAATGAGATAATCGCGCTTATTGGCATCTAGCTTTTCAAAATCGATCCGATCCTGGGAAAGGTCAATTTCTTGCGGATCCCATGTGCCATACTTGATGGCCATCCGATAAAGCTTATGGCCGAGCTCCTCTGCGGTAGCATTCAATTCTACTTTAAGGTCCTGGATGGTCTCCAAATCCTGGTCTAACTGCTCATAATCTCTCATATGAAAAATCCCCCTCTTGGTATCATGTTCTTCTCGTATAGGGTTAATTGCAAGGGTTATGCCAATGAGCAAATGCTGTAATATCAATAGTCTAGAGAGGATAGGTGAAGCTAGTGGAACGACACTCGTTCCATCTGTCACCACTGCCGTTCCACATGGAATTTTGTTATAATTCTAAAAGTATCACTTCCTAATTAAATCAACTGTCACCTTTGACATCATAACTTGGCATCATTCTTGCTTGTGGTATGAAAGCGTAAGCAAAAAATATATGAGGAGGGTTACGAGTGAGTGCCAAAAAGGAAAGAATAATTGAAACAGGTCCAGGCATCATGTCCGGGCTTCGGGATTTGCCCAAGCACCTAAACACCAAATCTGTCACAGCGGGAACCCTGGCTGCGATCTTTGGTTGTACAGGACCTGCCCTGATTGTCATGGGGGCGGCGGAGAAGGGGGGATTTACACCTGAACAGACGATTTCTTGGCTATTTTCCATTTACTTTTTCGGTGGCCTGTTTAGTATCATTATGGCGTTAAGGTTTAAGACTCCCATTAATGGCGCGTATTCCATCCCTGGGGCTGTTCTCATGGCGACCGCTCTTCTTACCTTTAATATCCATGAAGCGTCCGGGGCCTATATGATGGCAGGGATCCTGGTGTTCATCTTGGGGATATCGGGTACGATCGGGAAAATCATGAAATGGATTCCTTTGCCGATCATCATGGGAATGATTGCGGGAGCGATGTTTCGATTCGCGCTGGGTATCGTCGACTCCATTCAGGCCGCTCCCTTTATCGCGGGAGCAACGGTGATTTCGTTCTTGATCTTTTACCGTTTGTGGAAGCGGTTTCCGCCTATTCTTGGGGCTTTAGGCGTAGGCGTGCTCGTAGCTTGGACCACAGGGCAAATCCAGGTTCAAACCATGGAGATTGGTTTGGCTCTTCCTCAATTTGTGGCCCCCGTATTCACCCTGGATGCCTTCTTATCGATTGCGCTTCCCCTGGCCGTCCTCGTCATTGGGGCAGAAAATGCCCAAGCGACAGGCGTATTGATCTCCCAAGGGTATAAAGCGCCTGTCAATTACATGACTACGATTTCGGGGATCGGGGGGATGGTCACATCGCTGTTTGGAGGCCACAATGCCAACATCGCAGGTCCGATGACCGCCCTTTGTTCATCTGAATTGGCAGGAGACAAGAAAGAGGGGCGCTACGCGGCAACTGTCGTGGATGGCGTTCTGTTTACCGGATTCGGGTTGATCGCGGGGATTGCGGTGCCAGTGCTTCTGGCTCTGCCCCGAACGCTGATTTCAACCGTTGCGGGTCTTGCGATGCTGGCGGTATTAATTTCGGTTTTCCAAGGAGCTTTCTCAGGGAAGAAGTTTCAGTTTGGCGCATTTTCCGCGTTTGTCGTGGCTATGTCCGGGATTACCATCTTTAAGATCAGCGCGCCATTCTGGGCGTTGATCATCGGAGTCGCAGTCTCCTACATCGTGGAACAAAACCATTTCAGTTTGAAAAAGGCGGATGCACCTCTGGAGAATGAAGATAAAATCGTGGTGAATCATTAAGGAAATGAAGAGGGTGTCCCTAAAGGCTGGTAAGAACGGCTACTGGGGTACCCTTTTTCTGTAGGATTGACCATGAGGTGGAATGGTAGCGCATCCATTCCGGTGGAAACTATGGGTTTCCAGTTTGTTAGCCAGGTTAAACGTAGATGAAGCTCCATCGCTGGCATGATCCTTGCTTTGATAATATTGAAAGCGCAAACAGAAATGGGGGATAAAGTTTGAAAACCGTAACAAGTTGGGCGTATAGCGCTTCGAAAGCATTGATTACTATCTTTGGCATCGTGATGACGGTTGTGATCATCGCCCAGGTGTTTTGCCGGACCTTTTTGGGCTTTTCTATCTATTGGGCCGAAGAGCTGGCTCGCTATTTACTGGTCTGGATTACTTTCCTGGGTGCCAGCATGGCTTTTCGCAATGCCGATCTTGCCTCGTTTGATTTGGTTCAGAAAAAGCTCAAACCGGAGTGGCAATGGATCTATCGGCTCTTCATCGAGGCTTCCGTGCTGTTTTTTGTGGCGGTTGCCTTCTACTACGGGATCAAGCAGACCTTTTCCCCGAGCATCATGAATCAGGTATCGCCTGCATTAAGGCTTCCGATGAGCGTCAATTATATGGCGGTTCCCGCCGGGTTTGGACTGATGCTGATCTACGGACTATCCTCAATCATCACGCTCTTTCTTAATCAGCGGAAAAAGGAAGAGGTAGAAAGCTATCAAGTGGGAGTAGCAAAGGAGGCAAAATAGTGGCAGTAACGATTATCTCTCTATTCTTTGGGTTTCTGGTCGCCGGCATTCCGATCGCCATGGTACTGGGCTTAACCAGCGTCGTATATATCCTGATCTCAGGGAACTTCGCTTTCTTGATGAATGTTCCGCAGCGGATGTTCATCGCTGCCGATAATTTTAGCCTGATGGCCATTCCGCTGTTTATTTTGGCAGGGGAGTTGATGAATAGCGGGGGGATCACGAAGAGACTGACCGACTTCTCCCGCTCCTTGATCGGTCACCTCCGCGGCGGACTGGCCTACGTGAATATTCTGGTGTCCATGTTCCTGTCGGCGATCATCGGATCCGCCAATGCCGTGGCTGCGATCCAGAGCACTTCGATGGTTCCGGAAATGAAGAAAGACAAGTATGATGAGGACTATTCAGCTGCGGTGACAGCCGCCTCCTCGATTATGGGCCCCATTATTCCGCCTAGCATGGTGTTTATCGTCTATGGAGTTTCGGCCAGCGCCTCCATAGGAGCCCTCTTTATTGCAGGGATTATTCCGGGGCTTCTGTTGTTTTTAGCCTTTATGGTGATTGCCTATTTTTATGCCAGGAAGAAAAACTTCCCGACGAAAGAAAGAGTCCCCCTGAGCGGGATCCTCCAAAGCACGCTAAAGGCAATCCCCTGTCTGATCATCCCGATTGTGATCGTGGGAGGAATCGTATCGGGAAGCTTTACTCCTACGGAAGCTGGGGCGATAGGAAGCTTTATTGCTTTTGTAGTGGGAATGTTCGTTTACCGGGAGCTGAAATGGGTCGATTTGCCTGGAATCTTTACAAGAATGGGCCTCGTCACCGCTTCCATTATGATTATTGTCGCTACGGCTAATATTTTTGGCTGGACGCTAGCGATTGAAAGAATTCCGCAAATGATTGCGGAAGGAATTCTGAACATCTCTACCAATCCGCTAGTTGTGCTTTTGATCATTAATATCCTGCTATTGATCGTCGGCTGTTTTCTGGAGCCTTTTGCAGCGATTATTATTTTGGTGCCGGTGCTGCTTCCGGTCATCACCCAGTTAGGGATCGATCCCGTCCATTTTGGCGTGATTGTGACGCTGAATCTCGTGATCGGCTTAATTACCCCGCCCGTCGGGATTGTCTTGTTCGTCATTTCGGGGATTACCAAAGTTCCGCTGTCCAATCTTAGCCGGTCCGTCCTTCCTTTTATCGGGGCCGCTATCGTGGTCCTATTGATCGTCACCTATTGGCCTGACCTGATCCTGTACCTGCCGGATAAATTCTTTAGATAATGTTCGACTTGGAGCTGTATGAGGCCATAGTGGATAACCTGTATGACGGAATCACGGTGACGGATAGCCAAGGAGAAATCCTTTTGGTGAACCAAGCCTTGGAAAAACTGAGCGGAATCCCCAGAACCTCTTATGTTGGCAGGAATATTCGCGATATTATTCGGAGCGGCATCTTTCAAAAACCGTCCGTAACCCTCAGGGCCCTCACGGAAAAGAAAAACATTACTGATTTTCAGCAGTATCAGAACGGGATCACGGTGCTGGTTACGGCGGTACCGTTGTTTGACTCCCAGCAAAACTTAGTACGGATCCTGGCTAATATCCATGATATTACGGAATTGATGATTACGAAAAGCAAATTGGACGAAACGGAAAAGTTGTCTGCCAAGTATTTTTCTGAGTTGGTAGGCCTTCGCAAGCACTATCAAAAAAGGGGGATTATAACGGCAAGCGATCAGATGCATGACATGCTTGAGCTGATTGCCAGGGTGGCGCCCACCGATTCCACCATCTTGCTCTTGGGGGAATCCGGGGTTGGAAAAGAAGTGTTGGCCAGGGAAGTCCATGAAAATAGCAAGCGAAGCGAATCCGGGGCTTTTATCAAAGTGAATTGCGGAGCGATTCCGGCTGATCTGCTGGAGTCTGAATTTTTCGGCTATGCGCCGGGCGCGTTTACGGGAGCAAGAAAAGAAGGCAAGCCCGGCTTGTTTGAATTAGCCGATCAAGGAACGCTTTTTTTGGATGAAGTGGGAGAACTGCCGCTGCCCCTTCAGGTGAAATTGCTGAGAGTTTTACAGGAGCAGCAATTTACCCGAGTGGGTGGAACGGATCTGATTGAAGTCAATACGCGCATCGTCGCAGCAACCAATCGGAATTTGGAGGCGATGGTAGCCAAGGGTGAATTTAGGGAGGATTTATATTACCGATTGCATGTTATTCCGATCCATATTCCTCCTTTAAGAGAGCGAAGGGAGGATATCCCGCTTCTCATCGGTCATTTCCTTCGCGTGTTCAGTGAAAAGTACAACATTCGCAAGTCGATTTCCCCTGAAGCGCTCGAGCATGCCGAGCGCTATCACTGGCCCGGAAACATTCGGGAGCTCTCGAATGTCGTGGAACGGCTTGTGCTAACGACCAAAGAGGACTGCATGGAGAAAGAGGACTTGCCTTTCATCAAAGCGAGCCCATCATCTGGTGTCTCCCCGTTCCTTGATCTGGACGGAGGGAACTTGTTTGAAGCCATGGAGAAAAAGCTCATTCTTTCCATCCTTGAAAGCGAAGGAAGCATCCGCCGTGCTGCCAAGAAGCTAGGGGTATCGCATACGACACTTATCCGGAAAATGACGAAGCATGAGCTCAGAAATTGAACCTCAAAAACCAACGGGTCTGACCCCCACGTTGTGGGAGTCGGCCCCTTCGTCGTTTGGTGGAAATGCGTTCTTTCCGCTGGAACTCCATGGTTTCCATTTTTTACGAGTGAAAGTTATAAATCTTTCATCTTGTTGTAATGTTATAATGTTGTCTATATTCCAAACTCATTACATGGCACTTTTCTTTGTGCTCATTTCCAATTGTACAGGCTGCGGTCTTTTTCTTGTTGTTAAGTACACGCCATAGGCGACAAACAGACCGCCTATCACCTGGCTTAGGGTGATCCATTCTCGCAGAACGATGGTAGAAACCAGAGCGGTGATGACGGGAACCAGATAGAGATACATCGAAGCGGTATGGGTTCCCAGGGCATTCATGCCGTAATTCCACCATAAGAAGGCGAGTACCGAAGCGCTAATGGCTAAATAGATGATCCCGCTTACGGTTTCCCACGTCATTCCAGTCACTGGATGATCGATGATCGTCCAAAGGAAGGCGGGCAATAACAGCACCACGCCGATGACACTGGTGATGGTGATGGTCGTAAGCAAGGGGAACAGCTGCATGAGCTCCTTCGATAGAATGGAATAGGCAGCCCAGGCCAGTACGGCACCTACCATAATCAGATCTCCCGTATTGAAATCGAGGGAAAGCAGGGTTTCTACTTTCCCTTGCGAAAGGACGATGCACACCCCTGCGGTGGCCAAAACCATACCGAGTACTTGGATTCTATGAAGGACCTCCTTTCGGAAAAAATAATAGAAACAAGCGATCAGAATGGGGGTGGCCGTATTAATGAGCATGGTGTTGGTTGGACTGGTGAACTTGACGGCAATATAGGTGCAGGTCTGAAATAAGGTGACCCCAAACAGGGCAGTGAAGAAAAAGAGCTTCCAGTGCGCCAGGACCTTCCTAAAATCAATCTTCTCTCTCCATAGGGTCAATGGGATGAGGATCAGGAGAGCCGTTAACCATCGAAGAGTAGATACGGCAACGGGATGAAGAGATTCATTCAGTACCTTTCCAACGACAGGATTTACGCCCCAACATATACAAGCCCCTAACAAGAGTACATGCGGCAAGATCACTTTTTTCATTCGGTCTGTCCTCCTTTTACTTGTAGCTGATGCAATACTAATGCCAACTGAAAGAGAACATAGAGTAGAGAAGGGGTGTTAAGAATGGGAATAGTACACTTAGTAGAAACCTCGGTCCCAACGATCCAGAGCCAATCCCTGGTGAGGCATGCTATTGAAATCATCAAAAATTACGATGTGGATGGTATTCCTGTTTTAGAGGGCGAAAAATACATGGGGATGGTGTATGCAAGGAAGCTCTTGGGGGCAGGGCTTGACGAGCCGGTTATCGCGCACATCATTGCAGACCGTGTGACGGTAACAGGAGAAATTACCCTGCAAGGCTTCCCTGCTTTATCCGAACGGTATGTACCTATTGTGGAGGACGGGATGTACAAGGGGTGCATGGATGGCAAGTATCTTTTTGCCCTGTTCCGCGACCAGTTCCAGCAGCAGCAGTCCGTCATCGATCAGTCTTACGACGGAATCCTCATTGCTGATGCGCAAGGGGACATCTTATACATTAACAAGGCCTTCGAGCAAATGACCCTGCTTAAGAAATCGGAGCTGGAAGGCAAGCATATGACGGATCTGGTCAACAAGGGGTTGTTTCGCAATGAGTCCGTGGTGATGAAAACCTTGCAAACGGGAAAGCCCTATACCAATGTGCAATCCTATAAAAACAGCGGGCTGCACACCCTCGTCACTGCGGCCCCCGTCCATGATGAGCGCGGTGAACTAAAGTTTGTCTTGGCTAATGTCCGGGATATTTCGGAGCTTACCCGCTTGCAGAAGCAGCTGGAAACGTCTCAGGAGAAACTCAAGCAGCTGCAGTTCGAAAACATGAAATCCACGGGCAAGCTGATCGCCTACAGCGAAGAAATGGAGGCTGTTCTTGATTTGGTGTATCACGTCGCTTCGTCCGATTCGACCGTGCTTCTGCTCGGGGAATCCGGAGTAGGAAAAGAAGTCATGGCCAAGATTCTACATGAAAACAGTTCCCGGGTGGAGACGGGAACCTTCATGAAAGTCAACTGCGGAGCCATTCCTCCTAATTTATTGGAGTCCGAGTTATTTGGCTATGATCAGGGAGCGTTTACGGGGGCGAAAAAGGGAGGAAAGCCGGGCATTTTTGAGCTGGCGCACAATGGGACCCTATTTCTCGACGAAATCGGAGAGCTGCCGCTGGACATGCAGGTGAAATTACTTAGAGTCCTTCAGGAGCAAGAAATCATGCGCGTAGGAGGCGTAACGCCCGTTAAGATCCATGTTCGCATCATTGCTGCAACCAATCGCGATTTGGAAGACATGATAAAACAGGGAACGTTCCGTCAGGACTTATATTACCGCTTAAACGTCGTACCGATTAAAATCCCACCGATTAGAGAACGCAAGGCGGATATTGTTCCTTTACTCGGGCATTTCCTCAAGTTTTTTAATGAAAAATATCATTATTCGAAGAAGTTTTCCAGTGAAGCGGTTGATCAGCTCATGATGTACGGCTTTCCGGGGAATGTCAGAGAGTTGTCCAATCTCGTGGAGCGGCTGGTTTTGACTTGCCGGGAGGATATTATGGATGTCCGCCATTTGCCAAGCAATGTCGTTCAGGATATCAGCCAAACAGAATCCCGCTTAAAAGTAGCCGAGCCTCGCGAGGAGGAAGATATCCTGATGCTAGGATGGGACGATCCCCTGCAGGAGGAAAACCGATTTGAACAGCTGGAAAAGGAAGCCTTGGTCAAGGCTTTAAAAAGATACGGATCGGTTCGCAAAACCGGGAAAGCGATGGGGGTATCCCATACCACGGTACTCAAAAAAATGAAGAAATTTGGCCTAACGGCGGGTCAGATCCCATAGGGGGTTGAGACAAGGACAGAGTTGCTCTGTCTTTTTTTTTTTTTTTTTTGTCAAATGGAAACGCACTCATTCCATGTGGAAATGGAGGGTTTCCACTTCGGTGCTCAAGACGGCTGATTTTAGATATAAAAAGTTGGCATCAATCTTGCTTTTATAAATAACCGAGAAGCTTCCTTAGGAGAAAGAAAGAAGCAGGAGGGATGAACATGCAGATGGAAATGCAAATTACGGTTCGGTCGACCGAGATAGACGGAAATGGTCATGTGAACAATGCTAAATATCTGGAGTATTTAGAGTGGGCAAGACAGGAATGGAACACGGAGGTGGGTCTGACTCCTGAAGCCCTAGATCAATACGGAATCCGACTGGTAACCGTCAATATCAACATTAATTATAAAAAGGAAGCACGGCAAGGGCAAAAGCTTGCGATTATGACCAAGGTGGAAAAAGTTGGCCGTTCTAGCTTTGCCCTATCGCAAAAGATCCACAATGAAGCGGGCGAATTAGTAGCAGAGGCTGTGACGACTCGAGTAGCCGTACAAAATGCGGATGCGAAAAGCTGTGCGATTCCAGACGAGCTGAAGGAGAAGTTTGTCATTCAAGTGGGAGGCTAATTCCATGTCTAATATAATGAAGGAATTGCTCAGATGCAAAAGGGAAGGGCGATCCGGTGTTCTGGCCACCATTATTCAGGTTGAAGGCTCGGCTTACCAAAAGGAAGGGACGAAATGCTTCTATTCCGAGGATGGCATATTAACAGGAATTCTTAGCGGCGGATGTGTGGAACAAGACATCGAAGAACATGCTAGGGACGTTTTGCAGCAGCGCAAGCCCAAAACGATTTTCTATGATTTTCGCGGAGAGGCGAGTGACCTTTGGGGATTGGGCGTCGGCTGCAATGGGGCTATTCAGATCTTTTTGGAGCTCTACGATCCCATTCAACAGCCTGATCGCTCCGAACTGATTGAAATGTCCGTGACCAGGCTGATTCGTGAGACCCAAACGGTCGTCACCATCATCGATGGACCGGATCACGAAAGGATTGGGGAGAAGTGGCTGGCATCGGAGCAGAGGGACCTATCACTTGCGGGTTGGAAGCTTTTCCACGATCGCATCACGCCGGTTCCCAAGCTGCTGGTGTTTGGCGCTGGGCCAGACGCGGTTCCTGTGGTGAAGGGAGCCAAGGACTTGGGGTGGCATGTGACCGTGGCGGACCATCGCCCGGGCTATCTCCACCAGCCTCCCTTCGGCAGCGCGGATCAGCTCGTTCATACGCCAGCGGGGAAGGCGCCTGCCGTGGAGCTCGATTCCCATACCTTTGTCGTGATCATGAGCCATCATTTCGAGCAGGATCAATTGATGCTGACTCATGCGCTCCCGTCGGATGTGCCTTATATTGGGGTTCTCGGTCCAAGGCATCGTACGCAAAGGATGCTGGAACATATGGAATGTCAATGGAAAGCTGCAAAATTAAAACGTATTCATAGCCCGATCGGCCTGGATATCGGCTCGAAAACGCCGGAGGAAATTGCTCTTAGCATTTTAAGCGAACTGACCGCTTGTTATCGGGGAGCCATGGCCGCCGCCTCGCTTAAAGAAAAGGCAGGAGAGTTTCATTGGTATGCATCCGTCATCTAAGCCGACAAGAACCATTTGGGGATTAGTCTTGGCTGCAGGGCTTTCCCGGCGGATGGGTTCTCCCAAGCTGATCCTCCCGTTTGAAGGAAGGCCAATGATCCAGCATATGATCCATTCAGCCGTGCAATCCAAGCTAGATGGGGTCGCTGTGGTAATCAACCCGCAGTGGAAAGAGCTGGAGGATGCTGTTCAAGCTTCAGGCGCTGATCTTATAGTCCGAAATGAGCAGGCCGAGCAAGGGATGTCGACATCTTTAACTGAAGGATTGAAGTTGCTCCCGCCAGAGGCGGATGCGGTGATGGTCCTACTCGGCGATCAGCCGCACATGCAGACGGCGACCATCGATCAATTAGTAGAACGG
The DNA here is from genome assembly GCF_004522215.1 of Ammoniphilus sp. YIM 78166. GTDB lineage: Bacteria > Bacillota > Bacilli > Aneurinibacillales > RAOX-1 > YIM-78166. Next base: position 26,512 of record NZ_SDLR01000013.1, read on the forward strand.
TTTTATCAAGTTGAAAACCCGATTATTCAAGCGAATTACAGAGGCCAGAAAGGTCACCCCGTGATCTTTACTAGAGATCTTTTTCCTCAGCTCCTTAAGGTGAAGGGGGATCAGGGCGGAAAGGACATCATTCGGAGCTTGTCCGATCAGATAGAGTGGGTCGAGTTTGATAACGAACCCATAAACGACATCGATACGATGGAAGATTATGCAAGATTAATAGGCAAGGAGGTTCGTAGATGAGTTCGCTAGGAAAGCCCATGAATCGGGTGGAAGATGCCCGGCTTTTGACCGGCAAGGGGACCTATATAGATGATTTGCCGGTTTTTCCGAACACGAAGCAAGTGATGATCATGCGAAGCACGCTTCCGCATGCCCGGATTAAAAGCATTGATGTTAGCGAAGCGCTTAAAATGGCAGGCGTAGAGGGCATCTTGACAGGCCAGGATCTGCGCCAGGATCTGCGCCAGGATCTCGATTATCTGCCCGTGGGGGTAACGGCCCCGGTGGAATATTACCCGATCGCCATCGAGAAGGTTCGGTACGTCGGGGAGCCCATTGCGGTGATTGTGGCGAAGAATCGCTATATCGCCGAGGATGCCATTGAAAAAATCAAGGTGGAATATGATCCGCTTCCCGCAGTGGTGGATGTGGAACAGGCCGCGGAACCCGATGCCCCGATCCTGCATGAACAGGTCGGATCGAATGTCGCCAACCATCGCTATTTCCATTATGGGAATGCCGATCAAGCTTTTGCGGAAGCTGACCATATCATCAAGCACAAGTTTAAATTTCCTAAATATAGCGCAACCCCGGTAGAAACCTATGGCGTCCTGGCTAGCTATGACCACGCTTCAGAAGTCCATACCGTGCACGCCAATTTTCACGGACCGTTTATTCTTCATTCCTTGATGGCGAAGGCCTTGAAAGTGCCGAGCAGCCACCTGCGGCTCATTACCCCGAAGGATAACGGAGGAAGCTACGGGATTAAAGCTGGCCTGGTACCCTATATCGTCCTGATGGCTGCCGTAAGCAAGAAGCTGGGGCTCCCTGTGAAGTGGATTGAGGACAGACAGGAGCACTTGATGAGCAGCTCCAGCGGGACGGACCGAGTCACGTATATTGAAGCCGCAGTCAAGAAGGATGGCAAGGTCACCGGCTTTCGGATGAAGTTTATTGATAATGTAGGAGCGTATATCCGCGCCCCGGAACCGGCTTGTCTTTACCGGAACCATGGGAATACGACGGGGGCTTATGATGTTCCGAACCTAGAGCTCGAAACGATGGCGGTGATGAGCAACAAATGTCCGACGGGTTTAATCCGCGGCTATGGCGGTCAGCAAACGTATTTTCCTCTAGAACGCATGATGCACATCATCGCTCAGGAGCTTCAGCTGGATCCGGTTGACGTGATACGCAAAAATCTGATCGCGACGGAAAAGTTTCCGTTTCGCACGGCTACCGGCGGTGTTTATGACAGCGGAGATTATTTTAAAGCGTTTAACCTGGTGGTGGAAACGGGGAAATATCAGGAATTGCGCCAACGCCAGGAAGAGGCGAGAAAAGAAGGGCGATACCTGGGAATCGGGTTTGCTTGTATCGTAGAACCGTCCGGCTCCAACATGGGCTATGTCACCATCGCCCTCACGCCGGAGGAACGAGCAAAATCCTTGCCTAAATCCGGATGTCCGGAAGCGGCAACAGTGTCCATTGATCCGATGGGGAATGTTACCGTGCGAATCAGTACGACACCGTCCGGCCAGGGGCATGAAACGGTCACCGCGCAAATTGTATCGGATGTACTGGGCATTCCCGCTGAGCGGATCCGTGTAATCGCTGAACTTGATACCAATACGAGCGCCTGGTCGATTGCATCGGGTAGCTACTCCAGCCGATTTGCCGCTCTTGGATCCAGTGCTGTGTACCATGCCGCAGGCAAAGTAAAAGCGAAGCTGATCAAGATCGCCTCTTCTTTGCTCCACACGCCAGAAGACGAATTAGAGCTACAAGAGGGCAGAGTGTTTGTGAAGGGGCAGCTGGAAAAGCAGGTTCCCCTCAGGAGGCTCACGGGACTGGCGCACTGGAATCCGGCTGATCTGCCAGCTGGAATGGAAGCCGGTATCTATGAAACCGCGTATTTCTCGCTGCCTCAAGCGATACAGCCGGATGAGAACGATTTGATCAATTCTTCGGCAACCTATGGTTTTGTCGCGGACTTGGTGCTGGTGGAAGTGATGCCGGATACGGGAGAGGTGAGGATCGAAGATTACTTTACCGTACATGATGCCGGAACGCTATTAAATCCCAAGATTGTAGATGGCCAAATCTATGGCGGTCTAGCTCATGGCATAGGCGGAGCGCTCTATGAAGAGCTGATGTATGATCATCGCGGGCAGTTCCTGACCGGTTCATTCATGGATTACTTATGTCCGACGGCTCCTGAGATTCCGCGTGTAACCCTGAAGCATATCGAGACGCCGTCACCACTTACCCCGCTGGGGGCGAAGGGACTGGGGGAGGGCAATACGATGAGCGCCCCGGCAGCGGTGGCGAACGCTGTGAGCGATGCCCTGGAAGGTTTTGGTGTAAGAATTGATACGTTGCCTTTGAGTCCGAATTATATTTGGAAATTACTTCGATAGAATCCTACTTAATTAAAATGGTGAGGTGCATGAGCATGAATGGAAAGGGAAGTATTACGTTAGAAGCCGGTGTGGAGCAAGCATGGGATGTCCTGTTGAACCCGGAGGTTTTGGCCAAGTGCATTATGGGCTGCAATAAGCTGGAGCTGGTGGAAGAAGGGAAGTATAAAGCGGATTTGTCCGTCGGGATCGCAGCGGTAAAAGGAAGCTATTCCTCTACAATCGAATTGGCTGATCTGGAGAAACCGAAGCGCTATAAGCTGATTGTGAAAGGGGAAGGCGGCCCGGGACATGTGGAAGCGACCGGGGTGGTCGACCTGTCAGCCGTGGATGCGAATACCACCACCTTGAATTATGAGTATGAGGCAGAGGTCGGCGGAAAAGTGGCCATGATCGGCCAGCGCATGCTCGGCGGCGTAGCGAAGCTCATTATTAATGACTTTTTCAAAAAGTTCAGCAAAGAGGTTAAACAAGCCGTAGGTTCATAACGGAGAAGGGGGGAACGATGGAATGAAACCGGCTGCGTTCGATTATCTGCGACCCAGCACGCTGGAGGAAGCCCTCAAGCTTCTCGATGAGCTTGGAGATGAAGCCAAGGTCATTGCAGGGGGGCAAAGCCTCGTGCCGATTATGAACATGCGGTTGGCAACACCGAAGTGCTTAATCGATATTAATCAAATTCCGGAGCTTCGCTATATCGAAGCGGATGGCCCTATTCTGCGGATTGGTGCCTTAACCCGCCAAAGCGAACTGGAGCATTCACCCGTCATTCGGGAGCGAGTGGGGTTGATGAGCGAGGCAATTCCTTATATTGGCCACGTACAAACGAGAAATCGGGGAACCGTGGGGGGAAGCTTGGTGCATGCTGACCCGACGGCAGAACTGCCGATGACGCTTTTAACTTTAGGCGGTTCAGTTCAGATCTCCTCGCTTGAGGAAACGAGAGAAGTGAAGGCAGAGGAGTTTTTTATCACGTACCTGACCACGGATATCATGCCCAACGAGCTGCTCACCCAGGTGCTGATTCCCTGGAGCGTGGAACGCCAGGGTTATGCCTTTACGGAATTTAGCCGGCGCCATGGCGATTTCGCTCTTGTAGCGGGCGCTTGCCACATGGTATTGGATCAACAGGGCCGGATTGCTTCAGGAAGATTGGTTCTTGGCGGAGTGGATGCGGTTCCGCTGTGGATTGAAGAAGCGTTCGACCTGCTGGTGGGAGAGAATCTAAGCGAGTCTACCATCGCGCGCATTCAAGACATCGTAGAAGAACGAGTGGACCCTGAGACCGACCTTCATGCCAGCGCCGACTACCGCAGGCATCTGGCGAAGGTGATGGCGGGTGATGTTCTTCGTCAAGCCTACACAAAAGCAAAGGGGTGACCAAAGTGGATCATCACGTTCATACTATCGAAGTTACAATTAATGGAAAAAAGTACCGTGAAACGGTGGAATCTCGCCTGCTGCTCAGCGACTTTCTGCGCGAGATCTGCGGGCTTACGGGAACCCATGTGGGATGCGAGCATGGCGTATGTGGGGCGTGTACGGTTCAGGTCAATGGATCGGCTGTCCGGAGCTGCTTGCTATTCGCGGTTCAAACCGATGGCCAGGAGATCAAGACAGTGGAGGGATTAGCCGAACCTGGGAGCTTGACGCCGCTTCAGCAGAATTTCTCCGAATGCCATGGCTTACAATGCGGATTCTGTACAGCGGGAATTCTGATGTCCACGGATGATTTCTTAAGGCAGCACGCATGTCCCTCCACGAAAGAAATCAAAGAGATGCTGTCTGGTCACCTCTGCCGGTGTACCGGATATGACGGCATTGTAAAAGCCATTGAAAAAACGGTAAAAGAAAAGAATGTCGCCGAAGACAAGGAGATGAAGCTATGTACCTAGGAACCCTGTTTGATTTTAGCGTGGAGAGATTCCCCGACCGAATCGCTCTCGTACAGGGAAAACAGCGCTATACCTACCAGCAGATGAGCAACGAAGTTACCCGTGTCGCCTCCTCACTCCAGAAGCATGGAGTGGGGAAGCAAGACCGTGTCATGATCATTCTCAAGAATCGCCTGGAAACGGTCATCCTGTATTGGGCGCTGCAAAAGCTCGGGGCGGTATTTACGCCGATCAACTTCCGACTGTCGGGAGAAGAAGTGGAGTACTGCGTTAATGACGCGGGTGCAAAGGTGGTCGTCTATGAGGGAGCAAGCAAGGATGCGGTAAAAAAGGCGAAGTTCCAGAACAGCCCTCTTCTTGTTGGGCTAGAGGATGACTGTGAAGCAGAGGTTACGTACAAGGAGCTAGTAGATAAAGGGGCCGATGGATACGATAGACCCGATGTCAAAGAGACGGATGTCGCGCTCATGCTGTATACATCGGGAACAACGGGCAGACCAAAGGGAGTACCGCGCACGCACATGAACGAGTACTCCGCAGCCTTGGCCCACATCATTCAAAACCAGTATGCCGATGGTGAGAGCACACTTGGCGTAATGCCATTATATCACACGATGGGGATGCGTTCATTACTTTCCATGTTGGTTCTCAATGGAAAATTCGCGATCCTGCCTGATTTTGATTCCGAGGACGCGCTAAAAATGTTGAGTGAAGAGAAGATTAGCTGTGTCTATCTGGTACCGACCCTTTATCATGACATTCTCCATCATCCTCGTTTTGGCGAATACGATTTGTCGCATCTGAAAAAGATTGGCTATGCCGGAGCGGCGATGACGACCGCTTTGGCTGAAAAGTGCAAGGCCATGCTTCAGCCCGACATTTTTGTGAACCATTACGGGAGCACGGAAGTGTATACCTTTACGATTTGTCCGGATGTCGCCGCCAAGCCAGGCTCTGCCGGAAAGCCAGGGATTCATCAGAATATCCGTCTGGTGGTGGCTGATCCGGATGGCAAATCGACTGCAAGTGATGTCGTAGGTATCGGAGAAGTGGGTGAAATTATCGCCAACACGGAATCAGGAGAAGCCTTCAAAGGGTATTGGAACCGCCCGGATGCAACAGCCAAGGCGATTAGAGAGGGGTGGTACTTTACGGGAGATTTGGGCGTGCTCGATCCAGACGGGGATCTGTTTGTCGTCGGCCGCGTGGATGACATGATTATCTCCGGAGGGGAAAACATTCATCCCTTGGAGGTCGAAGATCTCCTCGCGAAGCATCCGTTGGTATCGGAAGTCGCGATTGTCGGGGAGCCGGATGATCGATGGGGACAGATTGTCACCGCCTATGTGGTGCCGAAGGATTCCCTGCTCACCATGCAGGAGCTGGACCAGTACTGTAAGGCCAGCGCCGAATTATCGAATTTTAAGAGACCTCGAAAGTATGTTTTTGTGACTGAGATTCCGAAGAGCCCAGTAGGTAAAATCCTGCGCAGAAAGCTGCGTGATGGCGACTTTTCTGAATATGAAGCAAGAAATAATGCCGTTTCCTAAACTACTGTTTACATTTGAGAGGAGAAATCAATATGAGCCAACAATATGATCACATTACCGTAGAGAAGAATAGAGAAAAGCAAACCGCAACCATTATTCTGGACCGTCCGGAAAAAATGAACTATGTAAGCATGCTGGGCCGCCAACACTTGACGCAAATTTTCGATGAGCTGAACCGGGATGAAGAAGTGCGGGTTATCGTTATTAAGGGTGCAGGAGACAAATGCTTTACTGCGGGGGGAGATATCCCTGGGTTCTTGGAAGTCCATCAAGAAGAATTGTCCCACTTGGCCGACAATGTTGCCGCTCCGGAGAGATCGCCTAAGCCGGTCATTGCCCAACTTCAAGGCTATACCTTTGGCGTTGGCTGCGAAATCGCCATGGCTTGCGACTTCCGCATTGCAGCAGAAGACACCCAATTAGCGTTGCCGGAAATGAACCTAGGGCAAATCCCAGGCAGCGGCGGAACGCAGCGGATCGCGAAGATCGTGGGCCTTACCCGTGCGAAGGATATGATTATGCGTGCTCGCCGCATTCCTGCCCAGGAAGCCTACCAATGGGGTCTATTAACCAAGGTGGTACCGAAAGACCAGTTAGAGGCGGAAGTAGATTCTCTGGTTGCCGAGCTTGTTCGCTTCTCTCCGCTCGCTCAAAAGGTAGCGAAAGAGGTATTGAATGCTTCGGAAGATAGCCCAATCAGCGTAGGGATTAAGCTGGAAGGCAAAGCCTATGGATTGCTTCGCAGTACACAGGATTATCTTGAAGGTACAACGGCGTTTGTAGAAAAGCGCAAGCCGAATTTTACAGGAAAGTAAGGCGAAATGGGGGGCTGGTGGGCTCCCCCTTTATTCCATTTGGGAGGCTATGCCGTGAATAAGAAAATAGTAGTAGGGATATCCGGGGCGAGCGGAGCGATTTACGGTGTCAGGATCCTCGAAACGCTCCATCGGCTGGGGATTGAATCCCACGCTGTCATCACCGACTCTGCGGTCAGAACGATTGAACATGAAACGTCTTATAGCCTGTCTTACGTCAAATCTCTTTGTACGCATCTATATGATGATCGAGATATTGGGGCTAAGATTTCCAGCGGGTCTTTTTTAGTCGATGGAATGGTCATTGCTCCTTGTTCCATTAAAACCTTGTCAGGGATTGCAAACAGCTACAACGATCATCTATTGGTTCGATCCGCTGATGTCACATTAAAGGAACGTAGAAAGCTGGTGATCCTCCTTCGCGAAACGCCGCTTCATCTCGGCCATATCAAGCTGATGCTGTCCGTTACAGAAATGGGAGGAGTCATTCTTCCGCCTGTCCCGAGCTTTTATCATAAGCCAACTAGCCTTGACGATATTGTGAATCAGAGTGTGGGGAAAGCATTGGATCAATTTGGTATTGATGCAAAGCTGTTTGATCGCTGGAATGGATTGGAAGTTTAGAAGGGAAAAGGGAAAAGGGGGAAAACATCGTGGCAAAATGCACCACAATGCGAGACTGGCTCGACTATCTCCAGGAGAAGGAGGAGCTCGCGACGATCAATAAAAGAGTTTCGCTAGATTTTGAGATTGCAGCGGTGACCAAGCTTCTTGATGGGAAGAAGGGGGCTTTTTTTAACCAGGTAGAGGATTACGGGATTCCGGTGGTTGCGGGAGTGGCTTCGACGAGAAAGCAATTCGCGGAAGCACTGGACGTGTCCGAGCGGGAGCTGATCGCCAGATTCCAGCAAGCGATTGATTCGCCGCTGCCTTGCGAGGAGGTATCGAGCTCCGTGGCTACTGTGCACCAGAACATCATCGAGGGGGACGATATTGATTTATTGAAGCAATTTCCGATCCCGGTCCATCATGAAAAGGATTCCGGTCGCTACATTACAGCGGGGCTGGCGATCGCAAAGGATCCCTTGACAGGCAAGCAGAATGTGTCGATCCACCGTTTGCAGGTGTCCGGCAAAAACCGTCTGGGAGCCCTGATTTTGCCGCGCCATTTATATAATTTTTATAAGAATGCCGAAGATACAGGAAAGCCGTTGGAAATTGCCATTGTCATCGGTGTCGATCCGATCATGCTTCTCGCTTCCCAGGCGATTGCGCCGCTTGGCCAAGATGAGATGGAGATCTCTGGTGCGCTTAAAGGGCAGGCGGAGAAGGTGGTCAAGTGTAAAACCGTGGACATTATGGTGCCCGCTGACGCCGAGATTGTGCTGGAGGGAAAAATTCTTCCTCATGTCCGGGAGCCCGAAGGTCCGTTTGGCGAGTTTCCCAAGTATTATGGCCCGAAAAGCGATAAGGAAGTTATCGAGATTACCTGCGTGACGCACCGCGACCAACCGATTTTCCAGACGATTGTTCCAGCGACCTATGAACACTTGCTCTTGGGTGCTATTCCTCGAGAAGCCAGCTTGCTTCGGTCGATTCGAAACACGGTGCCCACGGTTTCAGGCGTTCACCTGACTCTCGGAGGGACCTGCCGCTATCATTTAGTCGTTTCGATGAAAAAGCGAAACGATGGGGAGCCGAAGAACGTCATGTTTGCTGCTTTTGCGGGTCATTATGATGTGAAGCATGTGGTGGTCGTTGATGATGAAGTCGACATTTTTAATATGGAAGAAGTGGAGTGGGCCATCGCTACGAGATTCCAGGCGGAGAAGGACCTGCTAGTCGTTCACGGCGCTCTAGGCTCTAAGCTCGATCCATCTACAGACAATGGAGTAAGCTCGAAGCTAGGCTTTGACTGCACCGTGCCATTAAACAGCGAGCCGTTGGAGTTTGAGCGAATTCAGATCCCAGGACTGCAAGAGATTAAGCTGGAGGATTACTTATAGAGTGCAATCGATCCCTTTTGTGGGTTAGTCTTCAGAATTCAAGCCGAGCACCCTCTGGGAGTTCGGCTTGTTTTTCGAGATGTCAGCACCTTATCTGCTAAAGAATATTTCACCCGAAGCTTCCGCTTTTTTATGAATTTCTCCTTTTTCTACTAAATAATATAAATGGGCTAGGGTTTCCCCCATGGCGAACCTTTGCTCATGGAGTGTCAATTCTCGGTTGAATAGACTTTGACAAATCTGATAGGCGGTTCGCTCTCCTTTTATATGATCCAAAACGATTTCCAGGCGTTCTTCGTGGTGGTGCAGGATTTCTAAGATCCGTTCCTGAGCATCGTGAAATACGGGTCCATGTCCAGGGATGACCATAGAAATATCTAAGGTTTGGAGTTTCTGTAAGGAGTCCATATAGACCTGTAAGGGATTTTCTTCACCATGTCCATAATAGGAGATATTCGGCGTGATCCTTCTTAAGAGATGATCCCCACCTAGAAACACCTTTTCCTCTTCGTTATAAAAACAGAGATGACCCTCTGCGTGTCCCCCAGTTAAAATGGCTTCATAGGTTAACTCGCCGAGTTGAATTTTCTGTCCTTCTTCTATCGTATGAAATTGCTCTGGAAGCCGAATAAAGGATTGAAACCCCTTGTCATAATCCGACATTTGTTTCAGGAGTGGAAGGGGTAGTCCGTGGTTTTGAAAAAACTGATAAAGTCTTTCGTAAGAGGAAGGCTGCCATAAGGTTTGGGCTACATATTGCCCCTCCTTGCTCATGAAGACTGGTGCTTGCGTCCATGTTTGAAGAGCACCGGAAAACCCTAAATGATCGGGGTGGTAATGGGTCAGGATGACTTGATTGATTTCCTCTTGGGGGTTGATGCTATATCGATCAAATGCTTCTTGCCATGTTTTTTGGGTTTCGGGCCGATTCAATCCTGCATCAAGAATCGTCCATCCCTTCTGCTGCCTTGCAAGGTAACAATGAACGTGATTTAAGCGAAAGGGAAGTGCGATTGTCACCTGGTAAATACCATACTTCTCCATGTTTGGTTCCTCCACTGTTTTTCTTTATTGTAACATAGAAAAAACAGGAAATGTCCTCACTTCATTGGAGGACACTCTCGGGCCAGAGCCCTAATCTGCCTAGGGCAGCTCCGTTTTTCTTTTTAACCAAAACGGACTGTACAGAAGGTAAAAGCTCACAATCATCAAGAACTCCATGGAGAGAAGATACCAGGGCCATGGCCCAAGATAATCAAGAGGGGAATCATTTCCGGGCTTTTTCATGATGTACAGGTAGTTCGATCCCAGCCACTTATTAATGAAAAAGACACACGCCGCATACAGGTTGATGATGAGAACGGTCACCCATATAGAACGATGGTTCGGTCGATATGTAGTGGATACCAGCATAAACAAACAAGCGAGAGCCACTCCTCCATGCAAAACGAAAAAACCGATATATCGAATATGCGGAAACGTATACTGGCCAAGATCGGGTGTCAGAATAGCTTGAATGGAACTTGCTAACCCGGCGTAATACATGAATTGAAAGAGTTTCTCGCTATTCGTAAGTAGCATCAAAGGAGCAAGGATGACTGCAAGATCACTAAGATGAAGCGGCAAATGCGTTTTTAATGACCATGTATTTTTTCCAAACAGAAGCCATAGATGAGATAAAGCATAAGTGCCATATAGGAGAAATACTAGAGAGAATCGAAGGATTTGTTTTTTCCTCTGCTCCTGAAGCTGTTTTCTAAAGACAAACATAAGAACGCAGAGCACCACAATAATGCTGATCGTGATGAGGTGTTCCCCTGAGAAAAGGCGGAAAGGATCCCCTTTGGCGTTAACTTCAAAAAAATTTTGCATCTGGATTACCCCATTATCTGAGCTATTAATAGAAGAGCAGTTTAGTTTGGGGTAAATGGTACCACTTCTATACAGGGGATTGGGCCGGATGGATTGGCCTTTGATTATTTTTTGGAGGACATACGATACGTTATTTTGGGGGAGAAAGCGGCTTCTTAGAGGAAAGCGGACATTGAGTCCGCTATATTTCATTTCAAGAGCTGTTTTCGTTCATTTTTGATTTGATAAAGGATGCTATGTCCGGAAGTGCTTATTATAAGAGGTTTTGAGTGAAATAAGGGATCCATTGTCCAATCATAGGGACGGTGAATTATTGCCTCTTTTGGGCATGGGGTACAAATAATCCTTTTCCATATTGATCTTTACCAAAATCACCAATTACCTTTTGCGTTTCAGGGCTTATAAAATAAGAGATTAGTTTGTCAGCTAGTTCTGGGTTGCTTGTGGATTTGACTTTGATGATTCCATAGGGATTAAATAGGGTCTCGTCACCTTCTACTACTGGAACTAGATCGAATTTATCCTTTTGGGCCAAAAAGGTAGCTTCATCTGTTAAAGTATAGCTATTTTTTTCATCAGCCATTTGCAAGGTAGCCCCCATGCCTTGACCGGTTTTGATATACCAATCGCCGTTCGGCTCAATTCCGGCCTTTTTCCAAAGGTCTAGCTCCTTCTTATGGGTACCAGAGTCATCACCGCGTGAGATGAAAGGTGCTTGATCCTCCCTCATTTTTTTAGCGCATCAGCAGCAGATTGCATCCCTTTAATTCCAGCAGGATCACTTTCAGGACCAACGATCAAAAACTGATTATACATCACATCATAGGCATCCATTCCAAATCCATCTGCAACAAATTGATCTTCCGCTTTTCTTGAATGAACTAGGATAACATCGGCATTCCCATCTTCTCCAAGTTTGATCGCTTGTCCGGTTCCAACGGCTATTACCTTCACTTGAATCCCTGTTTCTTGCTCAAAAGGTGGAAGAACGACATCTAAAAGCCCTGAATCCTCTGTACTCGTCGTTGTGGCGAGAATAATTCCCTTTGTAGGATTCGAGCTCGGTTGGGTTTCTTTACCACAAGCGCTTGTGATTAATAACATTATGATTAGCATGAAAAAACATCTTGCACGTCCCATACCTTCTCCTCCGATTTTCATCAATTCATCTTAAATTATAGCAATAATGAAGAGTTGAAACACCACCTAAAGTAGTTTTTGTTGGTTTTAGTTAGTTTTAATTTGTTTTTCTTTGTACTATTTTTTATCTGCTGACTTCCGTCACGTTCTATTGGATAATGAAACCATAAGGGGGGATGGGTATGGTGCAGTTGGGGTTGGGGGATTCCATCACGTTGCCCTGCGGGGTAAAAATCAAGAACCGATTTTTAAAGTCGGCGATGAGCGAATCCTTAGCAACGGTGGATCATGCGCCTACGGAGGAGCTGTGCAGGCTTTATGGAGTATGGGCGCAGGGTGGTTCCGGCTTAGTCGTAACGGGTAATGTGATGATAGATTCACAAGCATTAGGGGAGCCACGGAATGTGGTGATCGAAAATGAACGCGATTTGGCCGAATTGCAAAGATTAGCGAGGAAGGGTACGGAGCATAATACTCACCTATGGGTCCAGCTGAATCATCCGGGAAAGCAGTCCCTGAAGCTATTGAGTAAAGAAGCGGTTGCTCCCTCAGCCATACCCTTGGGACCGGGATATGATCGTCTTTTTGCCCCGCCGCGGGAATTAAAGGAGCAAGAAATTGAAGCGCTGATTGAGCGTTTTGCTCGTGCTGCAGAAATTGGCAAGAAGGCGGGATTCACTGGCGTGCAGATCCATGCAGCGCATGGGTATCTCATTAATCAGTTTCTGTCACCGCTGCACAACCAGCGCAGTGATGGTTGGGGCGGCAGTTTGGAAAATCGGATGCGTTTTGTTATAGAGGTGTATCAAGCTATTCGAGATCGGGTAGGCTCCGAATACCCGGTGGGAATCAAACTGAATTCAACGGATTTCATGAAAGGTGGATTTTCGGAAGAGGAGTCGATGGCTGTCATAAAAAAATTAGCTGAATTAGGCATCGATTTGATTGAGATTTCTGGAGGAAACTACGAGTCTCCTAACTTCGTCGGAAAAAACCTGCAACCGGCCCAAGGAAGCCGTGAAGCATATTTTCTTGATTTTGCAGAGAAGGCTAAAGGAGTTACGGATACGCCGATGGCGGTCACCGGAGGTTTTCGTTCCGCTCGGGGGATGAAGCTTGCGCTTGAAAACGGAGTGGAAATGGTGGGGTTAGCCCGATCCATGGCAGTAGATCCGGATCTGCCCAATCGGATTCTGCAAGGTGAACCTTATGAAAGCCCGATACGGCCCATCCAAACAGGGATCAAGGTTATTGATCGAATTGCGCTGCTTGAAGTGACCTGGTATGAACAGCAGATTGAGCGGATTAGCAAGGGGAAACCCACCAAGCCATATTATCCGCCTCTTTTATCCCTCCTGCAAACGATCTGGAAAAGCGGCGGGCAAGTATTCCAAAAGAGAAGGGCGAGTAAGTGAAAAAATCGACAAAATTCGGGGAGTGACAGGCACTCTATTATGGATACCTATCAAAGAAAAATCATTACGGCGTTGCTCATTGCCACTTTTTTGTCGGCGATTGAAGTTACTATTGTGAGTACGGCGATGCCGGTTATCGTCGATAGATTGGGAGGATTAGATCTCATTAGCTGGGTCTTTGCTATCTATCTGTTGACGTCAGCGGTTGCCACTCCGATTTTTGGGAAATTGGCGGATCTTTTCGGGAGAAAAGGGATATTTATGACAGGGGTTTCTCTGTTTTTATTAGGTTCGATTCTGTGTGGCCTTTCTCAGAATATGGAGCAGCTGATTATCTACCGGGCCATTCAAGGTGTGGGGGCAGGGGCGCTAATGCCTGTCACGTTCACGATCATCGGGGATGTATTCAGCTATGAGCAGCGTGCGAAGGTGTAAGGACTGATTAGCTCCATGTGGGGGATTGCCGGGATTTTTGGACCCTTAGTGGGAGGATTTTTGGTCGATTATCTAAGCTGGCATTGGATCTTTTTCATCAATATCCCTTTTGGGTTGATCTCGATGTTTCTGATCCATAGGAATTTCCAAGAGCAGGGGGAAAACCGGGAACGAAAGATCGACTATGGAGGTGCACTCACGTTCACCATAGGTACGACGGCCCTCCTCTTTGCTTTGCTGACTGGTAGTACGGAGATCCCGTGGAATTCCGTGACGATCTTTACGCTATTTGCCTTATCCGCTATTTTCCTTTTTTTATTTGTCCGCATTCAACTTAAGCATCCGGAGCCTATGCTGCCAATCGGTTTGCTCCGTATCCGGAGCCAGGCTGTTTCTAACCTTGCCAGCTTTTTTGTGAGTGGAATCCTTATTGGTTTGACGGCTTACCTTCCCTTATGGATTCAGGGAGTGTTGCAAATGGGGGCCACTTCTTCGGGACTCACGCTCACTCCGATGTCCATCGGATGGCCGATTGGTGCGATGCTCTGCGGTAGATGGATGGTTCGCTTGGGTTCGAGGACGCTTTCTCTTATGGGAATGTTTCTGATCACATTAGGCTCATTCGCTTTAACGATGATTCATCCGTCCACACCGAGTCTCCTTTTGGTTGTCATGATGTTAATCATTGGTTTCGGCTTTGGCTTGTCGATGACCGTCTTTATGGTTATCGTACAATCTAGCGTCGAATGGAACATGCGGGGAGTCGCTACTTCGACCAATACCTTTGTTAGAGTATTAGGCCAGACCCTAGGGATTGCCGTTTTAGGTACGGTTTTAAATCAGCATATCGGGAAGTATACCGAGTCTAAAATCCCTGTTCCTCCTGAGATACTGGCGAACGGACTACATAATGTATTTCTCATTCTTGCTGTTTTGGCCATTGCAGGCCTGATCGTCACGCTGTGGATTCCATCCCAGCAGGAGGAACTGAACCAGGAGAAAGCGTCGTAGAAGGTGAAATGCAAGAGGGGGTTCCATCTGAGGCTCGTGAATAGGTGTTGGGCAGTTATTCCATAATAAGATGGAAAAGGTATGGGAGGTGCGAATCGATGATTGAGCAATTAGAGAGCAATTATGACTGCGCAAATGCCAGTAAGGATCTGCCTGAGCTTCAGCACGAGCTGTCCAACTTAATGGCAAATGTCAGCGGGGAAGCGGATAAGGAAACGCAAGAGAGAATCAACCGTCTAGAGAACCAGATTGATTTTATTAAAAACAAGTGCAGAATTAGGCCAAATGATTGAGTAAAAATACCCCTTGCTTGGCAAAAGGGTCAGTCAATGCCTCTTTCTAAAAATTTAAATGTCAAAGAATACCCCCTCCGTAGTGACGAAGGGGGTATTCGTATTCCTATAAAATGGAGTAAGGCGGGGCTGGGACCATGCCATAAAAAAGAGTGCTTGCTTGTGTTGGTTTCGACAGAGCTGGCACTCCGAATTTTTACGGAAGTATACATTAGTGGCTGGCCATTGCCTTTTTTAGAAAGAAATCAAAGTGGGTCTGCTTGTGGTCCTTCCAGCCCAACAAAGCAAGTTTAAATATCGCAAGATTACTGAGTATTTTGCAGCAATATTAGAAGATGTCAGAGTGTAGAATAGTTTCTAGTTTGTAATGCGGCGGAATAAAAAAGCCAGCTATTTGCCTGTGTTAGGAGCCACCAGGTGCTGATTTATAGGGATTAATGGGTGCTCGACTATGCAGTGGGTTAGAGTTTAACCATGTTGTGTAATACTATAAACGCTCCTCGATCTTCTTTACAATAGGATTAACCCTGGTGGCCACTCAGACCGCCAATTGGTCTCGCGCGGAAGCCTTAGCTCTTGCGGAGAACTGGCTGCAAACCTTTCAATTAGATGCGATTGTTGCCCATAATGATGAAATGGCGCTAGGTGCATTAAAAGCGGTTGAGTCTCATGGCAAATTGGGTCAAATTCGAGTCATCGGGATCGATGCGATTCCAGATGCCTTAGATGCAGTCAAAAATGGAAAATTGGACGGCAGCCTTGGCCTGTTTGTCGCCTGGCAGCAGAATATGAAGAAGTCTATCAGCTATTGAGAGAGATTTTGCAAGAATTAGAGATGAGTCATTGCGAAGAAATGATATTTGGTAGAAATGCGGCTAGATTCTACAACCTTGCGATTGAAAAGAGAGGAGATCAAACAACCCATGTTAAATCATGAAATCTGAATCGGCTTCATCGGCTCGGGATTTTGGCACGCGTTCCACTGGAGAGTGGCTTGCTGACTGGAAAATTTCGCGCAGAAACACAATTTGAAAAAGACGATCATCGGAACTTTAATCGGAATGGTGAACAATTTAATGTTGGAGAAACGTTTGCAGGGCTAGATGTTAACCAGGGAGTAAGGTTAAGCAGACAACTGGAGTGGATTGCGGAAAGAAGGGGGAATATGACGCGGGGCGCTCTGCGGTGGATATTGGATCATGATTCAGTAACTACGGTCATCCCTGGATTTAAAACCACTCAGCAGGTGGCTGATAACCTGGCGGCATTGGAAGCTGCCTCCTTTAGTCCCAGTGAAATGGAGAAGCTTTCTTACTTTTATTGGAATTCGGTTCACGAACACATCCGGGGGGCTTATTAAATGACTGCGGAAGTAGAGGATAAATGCATCCGATGTGAGGAAGTCCTTGTGATTTGGGAAAGGAATCGCAGCGAATGTTGGAATTGCTCCAAGTTAGCGGTCGTTACCCATTATGATCCAGATGGTGAATAACATTGAAGGTAGGGAATTGGGGAGGGAAATACGTGAATACAGCCATACAGGGGAAAAACTATTTGAATTATATCAACGGAGAATGGGTTCAAGCATCCACCCATGAAGTAGATGCCAGTATGAATCCAGCGAATAGGAATGAGATCGTAGGCTATGTCCAGCGGTCAGGGAAACCCCTGCTAGCCTTAGTTACTTGTGTTTGGTCGACACCCCATTTTCACGACTTCCTTTCTGTATTTTACGTAAACAAGAAAGTGTTTTTTCGTAAATACAGCTTATTCCACCTCGAGTTGATTGACCAGGAACCTAAACAAGTGTTACAATTTCACTAAATTTACGTAAAAAAACGGTGTTAGGGGGGTATAGATGGCTACGATAAAGCAAATAGCAGAAGAAGTGGGCGTTTCAATTGCTACCGTTTCTCATGTGATTAATAAATCGAGGTATGTCAGTCCGGAACTGGTTGAAAGAATAGAAGAGGTAATTAAGAAAACGGGATATGATAAAAAAATAGGAAGTAAGAGCAGTAACTTGAAGATCGGGAAAAATTCCGAAATAGCCATCATTGTCCCGGATTTATGGGGAACCTTATATTCTAAGTTAGTGGCTAGCCTCTCTTCTTATCTAACCGAAAAAGGCTACAATCCGGTGGTGTACTTTCATAATGACAGTATCAGCCAAGAGAAGGATATTATCACCAATGTGCTTTCTAACAAACGGATTGCGGGATTAATCATAGTTCCTGTCAGTACGGATGATAAACCGTTTAAGAAGTTAATTCAACAACGCGTGCCTTTCGTATTTCTCAATCGAACGGTCAAAATTAAAGATGTTGCCTCCGTTCTGTCCGATAACGAAGGGGGAATCTTTAAGGGATGCGCGCACTTATTAAGATCGGGACATGAAGAAATCGTATTGATTATGGAAAGCGGGAACTTCTCCTCTTTAGAAGGCAAGATCAAAGGTTATCGTGAGGCTTTGGAATACTACAATATCCCCTTTAGGGATGAGTTCTTAGTGGAAGTAGATCAAAATAGCTTTGAGGATCTTGAGAAAAGAGTCAAAGAAGTTTGGAGCAAGTATAAACCCACTGCTTTTTTAGCCAGCGGAAATCGAATCACATTGAATCTATTAAAAGTGATGAATAAATTAAGTCTTGAGTGTCCATCAGATATATCCATCATTGGATTTGGGGATGAAGAATGGTCAGAAATCATCAATCCTCCATTAACGATGTTAAAACAAAATACAAAAGATATGGCCATCCAAGGTGTGGATCTGTTATTAAGGAAAATTGAAGATGACACGGTTTTTTCTCAAGAATTTAATATTCCGATGGAGCTATCGATACAAAAGTCAACGCAAGCCATTGGAAAAGGACCGTTTGGAGAAAAGACGGTTTCAGCGGAAGAGATCACGATTTCTAAAGCTGAGGCGGAGCAATTGGTCTCAGGCAATTACAAGGTCGCAATTTCTTTTCACTATGGCGGAACAGCGTGGGCGAGGCTGTATGAGAACGGGATTCGAAACACGCTGGATAAATACGGAATATCCATTGTTTCGATCACGAACGCGAATTTTGATCCGTTGTTACAAGTGGCGCAATTGGAAGGATTAAGGCTTCAACATCCTGATGCGATTATTGCTATTCCTGTAGATGATGAGATCACCGCAAAAAAATTCCAGAGCATTTCTGAAGAGATTAAATTAGTATTTATGAGCAATGTCCCTGAAGGAATGAGTATAGACCAATATTCTTGCTGTGTATCCGTAAATGAGCGAGAGAACGGCCAGAATGCAGCATTACTCTTGGGGAATTACTTTAAGAATGAACAAGATGTAAAAATAGGGTTTATTGGCCATGGTGCCCAGTTTTATGGAACGCATTTAAGAGACGCAGTGGCGAATGAAGTCATCAGGACGAATTTTCCTAATATTAATATCGTCAGTGAAAAATATTTCTACCAAATTGAGAACACGTATGAGGTATGTAAGGAAATGATCACCTCTAATCCTGAAATACGTGGATTATATATTTCTTGGGATCGACCGGCCCTTCAAGCTATAAAAGCGCTTAAGGAATTAGGCAGGGAAGATATCGCTGTCTTTACTTTTGATTTGGATTATGAAATTGCAACCTTTTTAGCTAAAGAGGAAATCGTGAAAGGAATATCCACTCAAAGACCTTATCAACAAGGTGTAGCCGTAGGATTAGCTACAGCAAAAGCGCTGCTGGGTAAGGACAGTTATAAATACATTGGGGTCCAACCCTATGTTGTAGAATCTAAAAATCTATTAAAAGCGTGGAAAGAAATTACCCTTGAACCGGCTCCTCCAGAAATAGAAGAATTAATGCTGAAGAAATTTACGTAAAAAGTAATAAAAATTAATATTTTATTTAAATTTAGTTAAAAGTATTGACGTAATAATTTTCTGTATGATATATTTTACGTAATAAAACATAAAAGCGTTTTAAATAAAACGCTTTTATGAGAAGTAAACTATGAAAGATTATATGAAACAATAAAATTTAACAAAATGGGGGCTATTATGAAGAAACATGTCGGAAAACTAGTTTTAGCTTTATCTATGGTTTTTGCTACAGCGCTTACAGGATGCAGTAATGGAGATAGTAATGCTTCTTCTACTCCTGCACCGGCTTCTACTGATTCTGGTAATAACGAAGTTTTAAGTTTTGCTTTCCTACCAAATACGCAAAATAATACCTTTCAAACAGCTATGACGGAAACTTACAAAAAACTAGCTCAGGAGAAAGGTTACAAGTTTACGATGTTAGATCCGGATTATGATCTAAATAAACAAATGAATCAAATGGCGGATGCGGCAAACCAAGGTTTCGATGCGGTGTTTGTCATCCCAGTTGACTCTGCTGGAATCCGTCAAGGGTTAGAACAGCTGAAGAGCAAAAACATTCCGGTATTTAATGTGGATACGGCAGTTATCGAAGAAGATCAAGAATTAGTGGAAAGTGTCATTGCGACCGATGCGTTTATGGCTGGTAAGCTCATGGGAGAGCAAATGGTGAAGGACTTCCCGGATGGTGGAAAAATTGCTATCTTAGACTTCCCTTCCAATGAAAGCTGTGTTCAACGCGTGGAAGGATTCTTGGCTGGTCTAGGTGAAAACAAATCTAAATTTGAAATCGTGGCCCAGCAAGATGGGAAAGCTGCGCTAGACGCTTCCCTGCCAATCGCTGAAGATATCATTCAGGCTAACCCTGGGATCAATGCTTTCTTTGCCATTAACGATCCTTCCGCATTAGGTGTTGCTGCAGCCATTGATGCAACGGGCAAAAAAGACATTAAAGTTTATTCCATTGATGCGTCTCCAGATGGAAAAGCAGCATTAGTGGATGGTTCCTTTACGGCCGTAGCGGCTCAAGTCCCTATTCAAATTGCAGAAGCTTCTTTCCAAGCAGCTGAAGATTTCTTAGCAGGAAAACAGGTGGAAAAGCAAATTCTATTGCCTTCCATTAATATAACGGTAGATATGGCAAAAGAAACAGCAGGTAAATGGCAGTAAGATCTTGAGGCTGCCGCCTGCATGGTTGGGCGGCAGCAAAATTTTTCTTAGCATTCGGAGGTGAACTTCATTGTCTGGAAACGTGATAGAGATGCGTTCCATTTCAAAAAGCTTCGGGCCAAACCGCGCTTTAAATGGAATCCATTTTAAACTGAAGTCTGGAGAGATTCATGCGCTGTTGGGCGAAAATGGTGCAGGAAAATCGACCTTAATCAAAGTATTGGGTGGTATCCATAAACCGGATGAAGGGGAAATCCTCATTGACGGGAAACGTGTAGATATTCAAGGCGTACAGGATGCCCAATCCCATGGGATTGGGGTCATTCACCAAGAAATCGTGCTTGTACCTTATCTAAGCGTAGCGGAGAATATTTTTTTAGGAAGAGAACCGGTAACGAGGTTTGGATTTAAAGATAAAAAGCAAATGAATTCTCGAGCTCAACAAATGGTGGAACAACTAGGGTTGAATATTGATGTAAACACGTTAGTCGGAGAATTGACGGTTGCCCAGCAACAATTAGTAGAAATCGTGAAAGCTATTTCGTTTAATGTGAAAATTTTGGTCATGGATGAACCCACATCCTCATTATCTGATGAAGAAGTCAATCACCTCTTTATTACTATGGAAAAATTGAAAAAAAATAATGTAAGCATTATTTATATATCACATAAATTTGAAGAGTTATTCAGAATCACGGAACGGATCACGGTGATTCGAGACGGTACTTATGTTGGAACCGTGAATACGAAAGAGACCCATCCGAATGAGCTGGTTTCGATGATGGTAGGAAGGGAATTAGATAACTTTTACACCAGAACGTATGCCCGCCAAGAGGAAGTCGTATTAAAGGTTGAAAATCTTTCGAAGGAAAATGTGTTTGAAGATATCAACTTTACGGTTCAAAAGGGTGAAATCCTCGGTTTCTCCGGTTTGATGGGAGCAGGAAGAAGTGAATTGATGCTATCCATCTTTGGGGCTGATCCCTACGATCAAGGAACCATTTATCTAAATGGTGAGGAGCTTAAGGTGAAAGAGTGCAGTGAAGCGATCAATAAAGGGATTGCGATGGTCCCGGAAGATCGCAAGGGTCAAGGGCTTGTCCTCATTAACTCCGTTGCTTTCAATATGACGTTGGCTGAGCTGAAGAATCTCATGAAAAATAAATGGCTTGTGAGCGAACAGAAAAGAAAAGATTTAATCGATAAATATGTGAAAGATTTACGCATCAAAACCGCTTCAAGTGACATTGAAGTGTCAAGCCTGTCGGGAGGTAATCAACAAAAAGTGGTTATTGCTAAATGGTTGGCTACCCAACCAAAATTATTAATTCTTGACGAACCAACAAGAGGTGTTGACGTAGGGGCAAAGGCTGAGATTTATTCTATCATCAACGAGTTGGCTAAAGAGGGTTTGGCCATTATCTTAGTATCTTCCGAACTCCCCGAAATCATCAATATGTGTGATTCAGTCTGTGTCATGAGGAACGGAAAAATAACTGCACAATTAGCGCAATCTGAATTGTCCCAAGAAAACATCATGCGCTATGCAACAGGAGGTTAAGGCGGCATATGACCAAAAAAATGGAGAACCCATTTAACGCTGTATCAACCATTATCAGAGGCAATATTGGAATTATTACGGTTTTATTAATCTTGTTTATTACTCTATCTTTTCTGTCCCCCGTATTTTTAACGTCGGACAATCTGATTACGGTTTTGCGACAAATATCCATTAACGTCTTTCTAGCTCTTGGCATGACCTTAGTTATTATTCTGGCAGGTATTGATCTCTCTGTGGGTGCGATCGTTGCCTTATCCGGTACGTTGACGGTAGGGTTAATCGTTACAACAGGGTTGCCTATCTTTCTTGCGATATTGATCGGTCTTTTGGTCGGAGTGGTGATCGGCTTTCTAAATGGAGTTATTATTAGTCAATTTAAATTACCGGCTTTTATCGTGACGTTAGCCACTTTGAATGTTGCATCCGGTGCTGCTTATATCTACAGTAACGGCCAATCCGTTCGGATTCGAGAAGAAGCCTACACCATGATTGGTACGGGTCAGCTTTTTGGATTTCTTCCACTGCCGGTGGTGTATATGTTTGTAGCGATCGCAATTGTCTCTATTCTATTAAATAAAACGAAGTTTGGAACGTATGTGTATGCAATCGGAGGAAACAGGGAAGCAGCCCGTCTTTCCGGAGTACCTACCAAAAAAGTTGAAATTGCTGTTTATACGCTTACGGGTTTTCTAGCAGCTTTTGCAGGGATTGTACTCTCGGCTCGAATGTATTCCGGTCAGCCTTCTGTAGGAGCGGGATATGAAATGGATGCTATCGCTGCTTGTGTACTGGGTGGGGTATCTATGGCGGGAGGTAGAGGAAGGATCAGCGGAACTGTATTTGGAGCCATGGTGATTGGAGTCATCAGTAATGGTCTAAATTTGCTTGGCGTAAGTTCCTTCTGGCAATTAGTTGTAAAAGGCTTGATCATCTTGGTGGCTATTTTGGTGGATGCCCAGAAAGGAAAAAAACTCAATTTTTCTTTTAAGTTAGCCAAATCGAAACAGCCTTCTAACCAGAATATTTAAAACAACATGAAATGAGGTAGTAAAATTGGAAAACGCAAAATATAAATTCCAGATCATGCTTAACAACCCAGATCAACTGCCTAGAAAAAAAGAACCGGTCATTACGAAGTTGAATTTTACCGATTACCGCGTTCACAAAGATAGTCTTGCCTTGTTTGATGACACCAATAACAGCATTCCTTTTCAAATCATAGATACTATCCTGGATGGTGACTACATTCAAGAAGCTTCCATTGTATACCTAGTTACGATGGATAACCTGGTAAGATCCTACTGGCTGTATGCAGATGAAAAACCCCTTGCACAAAAGGAAGAGTTTAAAGGGATAGAAAAGCTGGAAGTCACCCAAGCGGATGGGTTCAGAAGACTGGATACGGGTCACTATATCCTGGAGCTATGTTCTGGAACGGCGGATGGTACCTCTTATGGAAAATGGGGGATCCGCTATTTTGAGGCAAAAGAAGAAGGGAAAAATCTAATCAAGGATTATTCCAATGCCATCGGCGGATTTTACGGTCCATTCTTTACGCCTAAAAACGGGTTAATTAACCCTCCTGAACATACTACCGTGGATATCATCGTTGAAGAAGAAGGTCCGCTCTATTGCAGATATGTATTTAAGGGGACCGTGCCGGACGGATTAGATGAGAATCTGATGGGGAAAAACTTTTCCATCACATGGGAATTCTTCTACAACACTCCATGGTTTAGAAGAAAGTATGATGTAGATCCTTTCTCCACTACGGTCGATGGAATTCCTGTCGTCAACAAAATTACGGTTGGGGATGAATTCGAAAGCGGTCAAGGGGATCGAGTGTTCAACCGCTTTGCAAGCTATGGCGGTACCTATTACAGAGAAGGCGACTTATATGCGAACATTCTGTCTGAAGGAGTTCATAAGTTGCTGGAGCATGCCGATGAAATGGGCAATCCCAACGTAAAGAAATATAAAGATAGCATTGGTGAAGATATCAACAAGGTTTCTTGGGATTTCTTCTGGAGATTATTCTGTGTGAAAGAAGGAATTCTTACGCCAGATGAAATCAGAGAGCATATTTCTCATATTATTCCTGAGTCTCATAGCGTGGTTCACCAAAGCGAGCGAAACGAGAACGTATTGTTTGATCAATTCGTGGATGTGAATAGTGCACCAGAGCAAACGATTTTCCCTATGAGCGCGAATAAAACAGCGGAGTTAAATGATAGCACGGGCTATGCGATGGTATGGTACACCAGCGAAGTGGTTTCTCGTTATCAAATTGTGCAACGAAATGATTCCGGATGGGTAAACTGGGGAACGAACGGTGAAAATGAACATCCAGAGCTGCCGATTGGATCCACTATCTATACGGCATATGGCAAATTTGATAATTGGGAAGTTCAAGCCGACACCATGGAAAAAAATATTGATTCCAAGCAAGGTCTTGCTACCATTCTTAAATAATTAAGGGTTTAATCACAAGTGGTATGTAAGTACCACTTGTATTTTTTCGTAGGGGTGAATCGTGTATGAACAATACCAATGCGGTTGTATGTATCGGAGAGCTGTTGATCGATTTTTTTTGTACAGATATTGAAGTGGCTTTAGTAGAGGGATCCCATTTTTTAAAACAAGCAGGCGGAGCACCGGCCAACGTCTCGGCTGCTATCTCCAGGTTGGGTGGGAATTCCCTTTTTGCCGGGAAGGTCGGAGACGATCCTTTTGGTCATTTTTTGAAAAAAACTCTAGAGGCTGAAAAGGTAGACACCTCGATGCTCGTTCTCGATCCGCACTCCAGTACGACCTTAGCCTTTGTATCCCTGCAAGCGGATGGGGAGAGGGACTTTACGTTTCATCGAGGGGCTGATGGTTTACTCAAGCTGGACGAGTTGGATCTTCCTAAAATGATGAAGTCAAGGGTGATCCATTTTGGGTCAGCCACTGCTATGCTCGAAGGCTTTTCCCAAGAGACGTACTTTCAAGTGATGAAATTAGCGAAGGAAAATCACATCTTTATCTCCTTTGACCCGAACTACAGGGAGTTTCTTTGGAAAGGGAATATCGAGGGATTTGAGGAATTAGCCTTAAAGGCGTTGTCCTACGCTGATTTCGTCAAAGTCAGTGAAGAAGAACTGCAGTTGCTTACTGGTACAAAGAATCTGGAAGAGGGGGTTCAGATTCTTCACCAATATGGGGATGGGGCGAAATGGGTTTGCGTGACCCTCGGGAAAAATGGAACGTTTATCTCCAATGGTAAACAGATGGCCATTGTAGAGAGTATCCCAGTCAAAGCGATCGACGCCACAGGAGCTGGAGACGCTTTTGTAGGGGCTACCCTATTTCAGATCGCGCAATTAGAAAATCCTCTGCAGATGATCCATGAATTTGAAAAAATGAAGGAAGTGACTTCATTCTCCAATAAAGTGGGGGCACTGGTTTGTACCCAAATGGGAGCTATTTCCTCCCTGCCGACGTATGAATTAGTAGTTAGTCATGGTTAGGCTGAAACAAGGTAGGAATACAAAAGATTGAGTAACGCATACGGAAAATAATATCCTTTGGACTTAATCTTAATCGACAACCATCCAGTTTATACAAGATCCTTCGCGACAGAAGGGAGTCAATTTGTACTACGGGCAAGTGGAAGGTAATTAAAGAAGAAGACCCCTTCGCGATTTGAAGGGGTTTTTATTTTCTATACATAAAAAAGGTTGAATAAATTTTCTAAACAATGATATAATACAAAACAAAGAATACTTCTTGCTAAGACAACAATATTTATTGCCAAGCAGAAAGGGGGGTATTATGAGTAAGAATCTAAGTCTTTTTGAGAAGATTCAAGTTTCTATGCCTGCTATGAGTGACGCAAAGAAAGCCATTGCGAAGTATATACTGGAGAACTGGCAAGAGGTAGCTTTTTTGTCCGCTTCAAGACTAGCACGTCAGGTAGGAGTCAGTGAGTCTGTAGTCGTCAGGTTTTCACAGGACCTTGGGTATACGGGCTTTCCGGATCTACAAGGAAACTTGCAAATGATTCTTCGCAATCGCATGACTGGAATGTTTGGGCAAAACGGCGAAGATGCTCAGCTTGAACTGTTAGCGGATAAGCACTCGTCGGGTTCAGTACAAAGAGTGTTTGACTTAACTATTAAGAACTTGCAAACAACTCTGCACAGTAATAGCTTTGAGACCTTTATATCAGCAGTAAACCAAATTACGGAAGCAAGAAGAATTGCCATTATCGCAGGTCGAAACGCCATGGGGCCGGCTTTGACGCTCTCGATCCATCTCAACGAAATTTTTACAAATACGCAGTTGATTGGTTCTGGTCAAGACGATATGTTTGATCACCTAAGATCCCTAACAGAGCAAGATTTATTGATTACCATAGGTCTTCCGGGCTATAGCAGAAATACTGTAAGGGCCGTTGCTTACGCAGAAGAGAGGGGCATTAAACAAATTGCTATCACTGACTCTCTTTCCAGTCCGTTAGCACGTCCAAATTCCGTTGTGCTGTTGACCTCGTTTAAGTCATTAGCTTATGCAAGCTCTCATGTTTCTACGGTTTTTTTAATCGATACGCTTATTCACCTCATTACAATCAAGGACAAGGGACAGGTTTTAAAATCATTAGAAGAGCTAGCAGAAATTAATAAGCAATATGGTCTTTACGAGATTGAATAATGATACAGGAAAAAAAGGGGGAAAAAGAATGTTCAAGAAAAATAAGTGGGTTAAAAGTTCTGTTGCACTCATACTCTCCTCATCTATCCTCGTCGGCTGCGGAGGACAAAGTAACACAAGTACCAACCCCGAGCCAACTGCACCGACATCGGGGAAGGAATACGAGGGTCGTACCCTGACCATCGCTTCCTACGGTGGAGCATTGGATGAAGCCATGAAGAAATATGTGATTGATAAGTTCGAACAGGAAACTGGGGCCAAAGTGGTATTGGATCCTGCGTACCAGTATGCGAAGCTTCTTTCTGAACAAGGAAGCCCTAGTGTGGATTTGATTTATCTGGATGATGCTCGCGTAATTGAAGGAGGAAAAGTTGGCGTATTGGAACAGCTAGACTCCTCGAAAGTAAGCGAATGGAACAATCTATATCCACAAGCCGTGGATAAGGGGAACTTTGGGTTAGCTTGGGTGTTTGGATCCTACGGTATTGTTTACAACAAAGATCAGATCAAAGAAGCTCCAACCTCCTGGGCTGACCTGTGGAAGGAAGATTATAAAGGGAAGATTGCCGTAAATGATTTGGTCTCCAATGGGGGAGTGCAAGCTTTCGTTGCGGCGGGCAAATTGGATGGAGGGGACGATAAGAATCTTGAACCAGCCTTTGATCGTTTCAAGAAGCTAGCCCCGAATCTACTAACCGTTTCTGCTAGTACAGCGCAACTTACCGATATGCTGACTAGAGGAGACGTCTGGATTGCCCCATGGTGGGATGGCCGGGCGCTAAATTTAGAAGATAAAGTAAGTAACATTGGCTTTGTCCGCCCTGAAGAAGGTGCATACGCAACCATCGTTATGCTATCCATTCCTAAAAATGCACAAAATCAAGATATGGCCTATAAATTTTTAAACATGGCGTTAAACCCTGAGGCTCAAGTAGGTTTTTCCCAAGATATGTACTACGGCCCAACGAACAAAAACACTAAACTTCCTGAAGAGCTAGCACAGCGTGTCGTCTACGGGGAAGAAGAAATCGAAAAGCTTCAATTCGTAGATTGGGATCACATTGCTACCGTCCGCAGCCAGCTCATCGATCGTTGGAATCAAGAGATTGTTCCATTATTGAAATAATGTCGTGATTAATGGGCGGGGATACCTCGCCCGTTCTCATTGAGGGGGTGTAATTATGAATTCCGTCAGAACATGGTGGCTCATGATGCTGCCTGGATTGTTGCTGATGCTCCTATTATTTATCCTGCCAATGTTCATTTTGGTTCGATATAGTTTCTATCAGCATATTCCCGGTCAGTTTATGCAGCCTGCCTGGGTGTTGGATGCGTACACGAATTTTCTTACAAATGCCCACTATCGATCGATATTAATAGGATCCTTATGGCTTGGGATCAAAGTAGTTTTTTTCTGCATCCTACTGGGTTATCCAGTAGCTTACTTGCTCGTGAGGAAAAACTTTCCCTTCCGTCAGTTGGCCTCATCCCTTGTGGTTATACCTTTGCTTACCAGCCCAGTGGTAACGGCGTTCGGATGGGTGGTTATCGTAGCAGATTCCGGTTTACTAAATCAGATATTACTAGGATTGGGGCTAGTCGATTCGCCGCTCCGCCTCATGTTTAATGAAACAGGAGTTATGATTGCGTTGATTCAGAGCTCCTTACCCTTTATGATCCTGTCTGTCCGAGCGGCTTTAGGTGGACTAGATCGAAGTCTTGAAGAAGCAGCTGGCAGTCTGGGCGCATCACCATACCATACCTTTTTAAGGGTTACCCTTCCGTTGTCGCTCCCAGGGGTATTTGCTGGAAGTCTACTCGTATTCATAAGTACGATAAGTGCTTTTGTTACCCCCATTTTACTAGGGGGAGGGCGAATCCAGACGTTGGCTAGTCTAATCTATAGCGAAACGCTTGTGACCTTGAATTGGCCGATCGCTGCAGCCGCTTCGATAATCATGCTTGTCCTGACGATCATCCTATTATGGGGATACGGTCGACTAATGGAATCCAAATTTCTCGGAGGAGGAGGGCGAGCCTGATGCGTATCTTCCAAGGACTGTTTATTGCTGTAAACATCCTAATTTTTATTTATCTCATTGCGCCTATCGTAGTTTTAGTAGGAGCTGCATTCAATGCGGAAGCATATATGGCTTTTCCACCTAAATCCTTCTCGCTTCATTGGTTCCAAGTTGTGATGAATGATCCGGCCTTTATGAATGCCCTATGGGTTTCGATACAGCTTGGTATAGCTGCGAGTCTGCTGGCATTGATGATCGGAACGATGACAGCTTACGGGGTAGAACGTCTTCCTTCCCGCTGGAGAAACGGGATGAACGCCTTCTTAAACAGTCCGCTTCAGATTCCAACCATTGTGCTGGGGATTGCGTTGTTTCAGTTATTTAAAGGAATGGGCATCGCCTTGAGTTTCACTACTTTACTCTTGGGCCATATCATTTTATGCATGCCTTATGTCGTCCGTACGGTTGGAGCTTCTCTTTACCGCTTTGACCGTTCCGTCGAGGAAGCAGCTCTTACACTCGGGGCTTCTCCGCCTGTTGTTTTCTGGAAAATTACTTTGCCCTTATTGCGTCCTGCCTTGTTGGCATCCGCTATTTTCGGGTTTGTCGTTTCGTTCGGGAACTTGGCGATCTCGATGTTTCTGACCAGTTCTCGAATTACGACCCTGCCTATACAGATGTTTGGCTATGTGCAATTCAGTCCGGATCCGCGAATTGCGGCGATTTCCGTGGTCGTGATTTTTGTAACGGTATGCATTATGTATTTGACTGAAAAGCTCGTAGGATTGGATCGCATGTTTTAATAAAGGAGGTTTAAGTCATGGCCGATCTAGTAATCAAAGACCTATATAAACGATATAACGAAAACGAACCGCCAGTCGTTCGCGGAGTGTCTCTTGATTTGGAGGGAGGGGAGCTCGTTTCTTTCCTGGGGCCGAGTGGCTGCGGTAAAACGACGATTCTTCGCATGATCGCAGGATTACTCATGCCGGATCAGGGGTCAATCAGTATCCAAGGTAAAGAAGTCGCAAATTTGCCTGCATATAAGCGAGACATTGGAATGGTGTTTCAAAACTATGCCCTTTTCCCACATATGACCGTGGCGGAAAACGTAGCTTTTGGCTTGAAGATGCGCAAACAAAATGGCAATCGCTCGGAGATGAAAGATCAGGTTGCAAAGGCATTAGGGATGGTAAATATGAGCGCGTTTCATGAGCGTTATCCCAAACAGCTATCAGGCGGTCAACAGCAGCGTGTGGCCTTAGCACGTGCCCTTGTTCTCAAGCCAGCTGTTCTTCTGTTAGACGAACCCTTAAGTGCTTTAGATGCAAAATTGCGCCATGAGACCCGAGAAGAGATCCGAAGACTACAGCAGGAACTTGGATTGGCTACCGTGTTTGTGACCCATGATCAAGAGGAAGCGATGGCCGTTTCGGATAAAGTGGTGGTGCTTAGCCACGGCATTGTTCAGCAGTACGATGAACCGCAAAACATATTTGAAAGACCGGTAAATGAATTTGTTGCGCGGTTTATGGGTGTCCCCAATGTGTATCCCGTAGTGTCAGAAGAGAATGGAAGGTATGTGACCACAGATGGGTTACAGGTGTTGGCCGATAGGATATTAATGGGGATCTCTGCCATTGGGGTACGCCCCGAAAGAGTCCAAATCGTCTCGGGTTCGGCTACGCCTGAACAAACCAATAAATTCCAGGCCGTGATTAAGAAACGAAGTTATTCAGGAACCATGGTGAAATTCGAATTGCAAATGAAAAATGGATCACCCATCGTCTCGATGATCCCGAGCTACACCGAAGCAGCCAGATTAAAAGAAGGGGAAAATGTCTTTGTCTATTGGGCACCCAGCGACACCCTGCTTCTACTGCCAGAAAAAAAGAATGAAGGAGAGCTTTAAATGTTGTTAAAAAAAGAACAAATCCTATCAAAGATTAATGACCAGGAGTTAATTCAGCTGCTTCAGACGATGATTCAGCACAAGAGCTACAGTGGAAATGAGGGGGAGCTTTCCCAGTACTTGGCCGATTATATGAGGAAAATGGGATTGGAGGTTGAACTACAGGAAGTCGAGCCAGGTCGTTTCAACGTAATTGGTTTCCTTAAGGGGACCGGTGGAGGAGAAAGTGTCATGTACAATGGTCATATTGATACCAACCCAGTAGGACTTGGCTGGACAGTTGATCCTTTAGGCGGTGTAGTAGATGACGAGTGCATTTACGGTATTGGCGTCTCCAATATGAAAGCATCAGATGCTGCCTTTATCGCTGCGGTTCGGGGAGTAATTGAATCAGGGATCCAATTAAAGGGGGATGTTACTGTCGGGCTGGTCATTGGGGAACTACAAGGGGGAATCGGAACTCTCCATCTACTCGATTCAGGGATTCGTTCTGATTGGTTCATCAATGGCGAACCAACAGATCTATCGCTCATGACGCTTCATGCCGGTGCATTCGAGATTACCATCCATGTGTATGGAGTTAGTCGACACTTATCGAAGGCAGAAGAAGGGGTTAACGCGATTGAAAAAGGAACAAAGGTGATTGAGGCCTTGCGGAAGATGCGGTTTAGCGGGGCGAGCAAGCCCGAGTATGCGGGTCTTAACCGGTATAATATTGGGGTTATTAGGGGGGGGCTAGGAGAGGAATACCACGAATGGAGAGTTCCCCAGCTCCCGGATCTTTGCTCCATCAAGGTGGCACTTCGATACGCGCCAAGTCAGACCCCGGAGGGTATGATTGCCGACGTACAGCGCATGCTAGATCAATTGGCTGCTGAAGACCCTGAGTTTAAAGCGGAAATCGAAGTCGTAAAGACCAATATGCCGCACATGGGTCCCTTCGAAGTCGATCGCGATGAGCCAGTCGTCGAAACGTTAAAGTTAGCCCACAT
The DNA here is from genome assembly GCF_004522215.1 of Ammoniphilus sp. YIM 78166. Lineage (GTDB taxonomy): Bacteria > Bacillota > Bacilli > Aneurinibacillales > RAOX-1 > YIM-78166. The sequence goes on from NZ_SDLR01000013.1 coordinate 57,799, forward strand.
AGCGGTGACAGGAGAAGAACCAAGAATAGGGGACGTAGCTCCTTATAAATACTATGGAACGGATGCTGCTCATCTCCAGCGTGCAGGAATAAAAGGTATTATCTACGGATGTGGTGGAAAATATAATACGATGCCGGACGAAAGAGTGGAATTGAAAGATTTAAAGGTCGCTGCTAGAGTCTATGCTTTATCACTGTTCGAATTATGTAATAGGGAAAAAGAATAGTAGGAATGTGGGCCCTTGAGCAATAAGCTTATTTATCTGAAGCAGGGTATAGTGCTTAGGTGCTATCCTATCAAACAAAACTACTATATCCGGTTAATAGTGGAAGATGGGACAGAGGATATCATTGAAATAATAATGGCAGAAGTAATAACAGAACAAATTATAATGCGATCCCTTGATAAGATATTGCTTGTGTTACACCAAGATAATTTATTCATTCACAACTTGACTACGGGTAGAGAGAATTGTATACCTTACATTAGCTTTCGATTAACTCAAGGATCCATAGCTAACTAATTGGTGAAGAAAGGATTATCCGCATTCTTAACAAAACTCCATTTCTAAGCACCCGAGGGGGTGCTTTTTGTTTTTCAAGAGATCTAAACCAAGGCAAACACCCACCACTTAAGTAAAGGAGGGCACTGAAGAACTTGCGTTTTTAGAAATATAAGTTTGACCAAACAAAG
>NZ_SDLR01000014.1 GCF_004522215.1 Ammoniphilus sp. YIM 78166
CATTAGCCCCTACTTATTTCCAACGCTTGCGATATTGGATCCGTCTCTCACTTTGGGGTTGCCTCAAGGACTTACAGCAGCGACAGGCATGGATGCCTTAACTCATGCCATTGAATCCTATACTTCCAAGATGGCTAGTCCTGTTAGTCAGGGATTTGCCCTACACGCGATTAAAATGATAGGGGAAAACCTAACGAAATCTTATTTTGTCGGAACGAACTTAGAAAATCGAGAAAATATGCTTGTAGCTTCCATGATGGCCGGGGTAGCCTTTGCCCAATCCCGCTTGGGCAATGTGCATGCGATTTCCCACACGTTCGGAGGGGTGTTTAATATTCCTCATGGCATTGCCAATGCCGCTCTGCTACCTTTTGTCATGAAATTCAATCTGCCGGCATGTCCGGAGAAGTACAGAGATATCGCTGTCGCATTAGGAAAAGATGTCAGCGGATTATCAGTGACGGAGGCGGCTGAAAAAGCCATTGACGCCGTTATCGAGATGAATCGGGCGATGCAAATTCCGCTTAATATCAAAGAATTGGGTGTTTCCCTAGAAGCCTTGCCGAAATTAGTAGAGGACTCGATGCGAAGCGGAAACGTGCTAGCCAACCCTAGACTGACTAGGGCTGCCGACATTCAGAGGATCATTGAGAAGGCTTATGAGGGGAGTTTAACAGAGTATTAAAGAATTGAATACCATTGCAGGTGCAAAGGATGGATCATCTCACATTCAGTTTTACATGGCTTTATATCTAAATCAAAATAAGACAATCTTTGAAATAGCATGTGAGTTCGAGTGTGATTTATAAAACGGGGGGATCGCATAGAGGGCATCGAGATGGGTTGTAATTATTAGTGGTAAAAGTCCATTTATCCGAAAAAAATAGAGGAAAAAAAGCAAAATAAGTGGAGAATCGACAACTAAAGCTTCAATATAGCTTGTAAATTTGTTTTTCAGAGCTAATAGCTGGATTTTTTCCACCTACAAGATGAAATCCTACTCTATGTTAATCAGTAGGTGGAGAATGTCCGTTTATTTATTCTTGCTTCCATTTTAGATGTTTACTATTAGTGGACTTTTGCTCATTTTGTCTTTAAAAATACCCTAGAGGGGGTATTATTAGCTTAGTCATGTTCACTAATGCAGATAAAATTAAAACTGGACTTTTTCCAATATAACAGTTGGAGAAAGTCCAGTTTTTATGATGTTAACTGCGAATTTTCATGTGCTTTGTAAACGGACTTGCGCCTTTAAACGAAAGCCGTCCTAATTGGACGGCTGCTTTCCTTCTATGTATGGTGGAGCATAGCGTAATCGAACCGCTCTACCAATTGAAATTGAGCTAAGCCGGCGTATGGTGCCCCCTACGGGGACTACAATCGAATTCCAACGAGATGCTAATCGGAGTAGTGGGAATTCAGTATATGGTGGACGATGACGGATTCGAACCGCCGACCTCTACGATGTCAACGTAGCGCTCTAGCCAACTGAGCTAATCGTCCGAAAATGGCGGAGGAAGTAGGATTCGAACCCACGTGAGCTTGCACTCTAACGGTTTTCAAGACCGCCCCGTTATGACCACTTCGGTATTCCTCCATATTGGCTCCTCAGGACGGACTCGAACCGCCAGCCTACCGGTTAACAGCCGGTTGCTCCACCATTGAGCTACTGAGGAATGTCTTATCAACAAGAATGATTATATTACAGTCTTAACATATGATCAAAGGTAATTTTCTGGCATGAAAACCAAAGAAAAGATTCTTCACAAGAAACGGTGTAATGATCGACAAAAGTAAAGTGCTCCGCACTTTACTTTGTGACGAGGGACAGTCCCCTACCTGAGGGGGTATCCCTGAAGTAAACATTTCTTTTGGTATAGGGCTCCGGCTTTACCGATAGAAAAGTGAACAGGCTCCTACCTAAGGGGTATCACCGGAGTGACAAAGGCTGTTATTATGATTCTCACAAAAAGATGCCTTATTGTTTATCATCACTACCAAAATGATCATTTTGGAACTGAATAAAGCAAATCATTCGGTATTACCATTATATGAATACAAAAACTCCTCATCCTTCTTTCGGAAATGAGGACTTTTTGTATTCTTCCATTAAATTTTAAATTAATGCTAGTAATCCATCTTCTGTATTAACCATATCTAAAAATTCCTTAAGGGTGTTTGGTAGTAAGGAATTCAATGGATGCCCCCTCCTTACAAATGCTGTCTTGATTATATTTTCCTTAACGCTTCTCTTCCTTTGGGTGTAATTTCATATTCATTCTTTCCAACTTCATTTATGTATCCACTTGATGTTAAAAATGTTAATCGCTCATCGATCCGTGTATCTTCGAGTGCATCGGCTAAGGTAATGGTATCCAAGATTTCATGCTGATTTAAAAGATGTAAGATCATTTTGGCTAAAATCATTCAATATTACTCCTATAAACATACTTGGAATTAGGTTTGAAATTGATTATACATTAAGGATTCATATATGAAAAGAGTAAAAAGATACAATCGAATTACAGTAAGTAAGTTTTGATCGCCACCAGTAAAGTGCTCCGCACTTTACATTGAGACGAGGGACAGTCCCCTACCTGAGGGGGTATTCCCCGAAGTGAGCATCGAATATTGTCGGGCAGGACAGTGAGCATTTAGAACAGTAGTCATCCGTTGGACGCCTAGGCTAGACGCCTGTCGTATCGTTGATCTCTTTCCTTGAAATTAGCTCGATAAAGCTATTGATTGTCTGGTTTTGATTCTTCCGTGTCAATAAATAGGTGTGTGCAGACGGGAGAGAGAAGTATGGAAAAGGAATTAAATCAATATTTCCCTTCTCGATCTGGTCTTTCACTGTTGTGAGCGGAAGAAAGGATATGCCCATCCCTTCCTTAATCCATTCAATGGAAACGTGTACCTTGTTTACCTTCATGGTTCTCACATTAGATACGTGTCGACGAAGCTGAAATAATAGGTCATCCCAGTATATCGGATGGTTATTGGTGAACAGTAAATTTTCTCTGAAGATGTCGTTCGTACTTACCTCTCTTTCATTTCGTACACCCACGCCGTGTGGACCAACGAGAACAATGGGGTCGTTATATAGCTCAATGCTTTCCAATTGTTCCTGTACGGCGGGAATTCGGCCAATGCCGATGTCACACTCCTGATTGATCACGCTCGCTACGACTGACCTCGAATCCGTCACTTCAATTGTAAACTCTGTTTCTGGACTCACTTTGCGAAACTCTCTAATCCACCTGGGAAGATAGGTTGTTGCAACGAGTGTAGAAACAGAGATTTTGATCGTTTCCTGGTAACCTTGAAGACGCCTTGCGACATATTCTACGCTCCCGTTGTAGGTCTCCATAATGGTTTTGGCGTACTCTAAGAATCCAAGTCCTGTTGGATTTAACTGAACTGACCTACCGACGCGGTCGAACAGCTGAGTTTCGAGCTCGTCTTCAAGATTTTGAATATGAAGCGTGACCGTTGACTGGGCAAGATGGAGTCTCTCCGCGGTTTTCCTGAAATTTCCCTCCTCTGCAGCCGTTATAAATGTATTTAGCCAACTAAGTTCCAAAGTGATTCCCCTCCTGATGACTACGATATTAACACTTTTGATCAGTAAAGTCGATCAATCTGTTCATATATAATCATTATACATGAATGATTGTTTATTCTATACTTAATTCAAGGGACGAACAAGGGATCTTATCGTAAACAAAAAAATAAAAGGATGGTTGAGAATGAGGAACATTTCTGTAGAACAAATTCGTGATGCTGTTGCTGTACTTTGCTGGGAGGCTTGTTACTACCTGCCAGAAGACATTGTGGAAGGATTCCATAAGGCTCTGGAAACCGAACAATCTCCACTGGGGAAGTCGATCCTTGAGCAGCTAATTGAAAACGCTCAATTAGCAGCCAAAGAAGACAGACCTTACTGCCACGATACAGGGCTTACCGTTGTTTATGCGGAGGTGGGCCAGGATGTACACATCATGGGAGGAGATTTTGAAGCCGCGATTCATGATGGTATTCGAAAAGGCTACAAAGAGGGATACCTTCGTAATTCAATCGTAGGGGACCCATTACTCCGAGTAAATACAAACGATAATACCCCAGGTGTGATACACACCAGAATCGTTCCTGGTGACAGCATTAAACTAACAGTGCTGCCTAAGGGAGGCGGAAGTGAGAATATGAGTGCCATGAAATTCTTGCTCCCTGGAGAAGGGGCGGCAGGCGTGAAGAAATTTGTATTGGACACGATTGAAGCGGCTGGAGGAAGAGCGTGTCCCCCTATCGTGGTGGGAGTGGGTATCGGCGGGAGCTTCGATAAAGTAACGGAGATTGCAAAAGAAGCCGTACTGCGTGAAGTAGGTGTTTATCATCATGAACCGCATATTGCTCAGCTAGAGAAAGAATTATTGGAAGAGATCAACAAGCTGGGTATTGGTCCGCAGGGACTGGGTGGTACGAATACGGCATTATGGGTAGCTGCTGAAACCTATGGATGCCATATAACAGCTCTTCCAGTTGCCGTAAATATCCAGTGCCATGCTGCACGTAAAAAATCATACGTACTTTAAATTTGCAAAAGGAAGGTGCTAAAAATGGCCAAGGTCTATTTACAAACGCCGCTTACGATGGAGGATGTTTTAAATTTACAGGCAGGAGATGAAGTTTTCCTCAATGGAATCATATATGTAGCGAGAGACGCAGCCCATAAGCGGTTTCTCGAGCTGTTGGACAAGGGTCACCCCCTTCCTTTGGACCTGAAAAACCATATCATCTTTTACGCTGGACCTACACCACCGAAACCCGGACAGGTGATTGGATCCATCGCTCCGACAACGGCTTCCCGGATGGACCCCTATACACCGGCCATGTTTGAATATGGGGTCAAGGGTGTGATCGGAAAAGGGCCACGGGGTCAAAAGGTAAAAGATGCGTGCATAGATCACCAAGCCCTTTGTTTTTCTGCCGTTGGCGGACTATCCGCCCTCCTAAGTGATAAAATCCAATCCGCAGAAGTAGTTGCATATGAAGATCTGGGCCCAGAAGCCATTCGTCAACTTATTGTTAAGGATTTCCCGGTTATGGTTGTCTATGATGTACACGGTAATGATCTTTATGAACTGGAGATCGCAAAGTATCGGACCATAGAAAGATAATAGAACCCCTTTCAAAAGAATTCAATTGGTGGTTTATCGCAATGTAAAAAGTGGGACTACAACTTTGGTATCCTCATTAGGGGTAGTTCCCATTATTTTTTATAACAAAATTTGGAGGGGACTTTTAGTGGAAAAATCAATGATAAAACAAGCGTGGGATAGGAGTTGGGGAGCTCACTGCAAGGTTAAACAGGTATTATCTTTTTCATCTGTTCCTAGAAAAACTGAACCCATTGTAGATATGATTAAAAATAAAAATGAGCACTTGCCAGAGAAGCAACCAGCCTATCAGCGTTCTCAGTTGATAGGGTTAGTACTCGGTCCACTTCTTTTTGCCTTGATCCAAATGTTCTTCTCTCCTGAGGGGCTGGAGAAAAGTGCCGTATCTGTCTTGGCCACTACTGCCTGGGTAGCCGTATGGTGGATAACAGAGGCCATTCCTATTCCGGTTACCTCTCTATTGCCTCTCATCCTGTTACCGATTACTCAAGCCGTTGGCGGAGCAGCAGTAGCTTCTGCCTATGGAGATCCGATTATCTTTCTTTTTTTGGGTGGATTCATGATAGCGCTCGCAATGGAAAAGTGGAATTTGCATAAACGCATTGCGATTTTCATAGTTTCTAAAGTCGGTGCTAATCCAAAAAGAATTGTGTTAGGCTTTATGATCGCAACCGGCTTCTTATCTATGTGGGTATCCAACACAGCAGCGGTCATGATGATGCTTCCTATTGGAACAGCGATTACATTCCAAGCGTTGTCGAATATAAGGGAGAGCAAGGATGATAGCCGTTTATTGAGAACGTTCGAGAAAGCGCTTATATTTGGGATTGGCTTCGCAGGAACGATCGGAGGTTTTGGGACGCTCATCGGAACTCCTCCGAACATCATCTTAGCAGCGACCATTCAAAAATTATATAATGTGGAAATTACTTTTGCAACTTGGCTATTTTTTGCAGCACCAATCGCTCTTGTCTTAATCGTTTTTACATGGTTCTACCTCGTGAATGTTGCCTTTCGCGTTAAACTTCAAGAACTTCCAGGCGGAAAGAGATTGATCGAGGAAGAACGAAGCAAGCTTGGCAAAATGAGTTATGAAGAGAAATGCGTATTTTCCCTGTTTCTGTTTGCTGCATTCATGTGGATTTCAAGAACCTATTTATGGACAGACTTGATTCCTGGCATCAGTGATACCATGATTGCTATCTTTGTCGGGATTCTATTGTTCTTGATTCCTTCAAAGACGAAAGGCGGTAAACTGTTGGATTGGGATGTTTCACGTGAACTGCCCTGGGGAGTGCTCTTGCTCTTTGGAGGGGGTTTAGCGATTGCAGGAGGATTTAAAGAAACAGGATTGGCTGACTGGATTGGACAGCAATTGACTGTGCTTGAGGGTATGAATCTCATACTTACTATACTCCTGACAACGGCTTTAATCCTATTTTTGACTGAAATTACGTCTAACATGGCTACTGCTACCATGATTCTGCCCATTTTGGCATCTCTTTCACTTGCTATTAATGTTCATCCATTTGCCTTGATGATACCTGCAGCAATGGCTTCCAATTGTGCCTTTATGTTACCCGTCGGGACCCCTCCAAATGCCATTATTTATGCCACTGAAAAAATAACCATTTCTGAAATGGTGAGGTCTGGATTCTGGATTAATATTTTGGCCATTATTCTTATTGTCGGTGCTGTATATCTGATTCTACCAGCCATCATGAACATCGACTTAACGGTTTTCCCTAGCGATTTCAGATAGATTGCATCAGTAGGTGAGAGGTGTATGTACATAAAAGCGCGATACACAGGATAAAGCTTAAGTCATACAAGGGTGATACTGTTTGGTCAAGCTAGAGGGGTCGCTGCATAAATTTGCGACCCTTATTTTGTGAATATTCTTAATTTGGAGATGATTTCTAATGCAGGTGCTACAAAAAACAACAACACAAAAAATAGTTCGCTATATGAACCAAAATGGCAACGTATATTTCGGTATGGTTGAGGGTGAGGACATCTTTCAACTTTCGAGCAATTTTGCAGAATTGGTCAACAAGGAAATTAAGTATGACGGTGTAAAGGTTAAATATAAGGATGTAAAGATTCTGGAGCCTGTCGAACCGTCTAAAGTGATTAATTTCGGTTGGACTTATGCAGGACACGCGAAGGAAACTGGCGGCAAGGCCAATCTAAAGGAACCCTTTTTGTTTTTAAAACCGCTATCTTCGCTCATTCCAGACCAGGGAAAAATCATTCTTCCTTCAAACGACTTAACCAATCAAGTGGAGCTGGAGGGTGAATTGGCACTCGTAATTGGGAAACGCTGTAAAAATATAAGAGAAGCAGATGCAATGGATTATGTATTTGGCTGCACTATATTTAATGATGTAACAGCAAGGGATCTTACAAAAAACGATCCTCAGTTTACAAGGGGCAAAGGGTTTGATACTTTTGGGCCAATCGGTCCGTGGATTGTTACCGGTATAGATCCTTCAAATCTAAGAATTGTTACAACCTTAAACGGGGAAGTCGTTCAGGATAGTAATACGAATCAAATGTCCCTTACCATTCCGTATCTTATCAGTTGGATCTCGCAGGTTATGACATTAGAGCCGGGTGATGTTTTGGCAACGGGTTCACCTTCAGGGAGTTGTTCCATGAAGTCGGGAGACCTTGTGGTTGTTGAAGTTGAACAAATCGGTAAGCTTTCTAACTATGTACAATAGAAGCTGACAACGAAGTGAATTGTTCTGGGACATTCGAAGGAGTGAAGGAGGCGTTCAGAAATTTCTAAAGGTTTGTCTTTCCACCGAGACATGGATGCAGGAAAGGTGCGGAACCAGGAGATGTTCTAGAGGTGAAAATCTTAGATGTTGCCTTGCGCCCAAGCGGTAATCCAAAATTTGCAGGAAAAACTTATGGAGTAAATGCAGCAGCTAATTGGGGCTTTCTCTACAACGACTTACTTGAGGACCCGAAAAAGCGAGAAGTAATCACCGTTTATGAACTTGATGCAACAGGTCAGCAAAACTGGGCTAAGCTACTTTATAACTATCGCTGGACGCCGCAAACCACTCCAGATGGAGTTGTTCATGAAACCATTGACTATCCCGGGATTGTAGTCAATCATGAGACCGTTTCGAAAAACCATGACATCCTGAACAACGTGCGAGTGCCTGCCCGCCTTCATTTCGGTACCATGGGTCTAGCACCAAAAGAAGCAGAGGTCGTCGATTCCGTTCCTCCTTCCTATACTGGAGGAAATGTTGATGACTGGCGTGTAGGTAAAGGATCCACGATGTATTATCCTGTTTCAGTCTCTGGAGGTTACTTTACTGTAGGGGATCCCCATGCTGGACAAGGAGATTCTGAGCTAAACGGAACAGCAATTGAAACTTCATTAAACGGTACCTTTCAATTCATCCTACACAAGAAAAATACATTAGATACTAAGCTAAAAGGCCTTAACTTCCCTCTATTAGAAACATCTGACCAGTGGGTAATCCACGGCTTCAGCTATCCGAACTACTTGGAATCCCTTGGTGAGAATGCCCAAAAACTCATTTATGAAAAGTCTTCCATTGATAAAGCCTACAAAGATGCAGCCATTAAGGTTCGTTGGTTCCTAATGAACCATATTGGCCTCACAGAAGATGAAGCCCATACCCTTATGTCAACAGCCGTAGATTTCGGCATTACACAGGTGGTCGATGGAAACTGGGGAGTACATGGCTCGATCAATAAAAGCATGTTTAAGTTTGAATAAATACACCAAAAGTAAAGTGCTCCACTTTACTTTGTGACGAGGGACAGTGTCCTGCCTGAGGGGGTATCCTCGAAATGAACAAGTTCTGGATGGCAATCGTTGGTGCTGGCCTTGTCATTGCTAACAAAGGACTCGGATTGAATCTGTCGGAAGAAGCTATCTATACGTTTGGCCGGTGTACTGATTACATTTATTCTCGGTCAGGCGTATGTAGTTGGGAAGAAAGTGAAATAATATGGATACACCTTCGACATTTACTCGAAAGCCCTTCGTTCATCATTGAGCGGAGGGTCTCGTATTTTATTTATATTTTATGTGTAATTAGTGTAAGATTAGATTAAATATTGGAGAATAATAATGTCGGAAACATTCAAACTTTATCATGGAACAACAGATCACTATGCGATATATATATTAAAGTAACGGCTTTACTTTTTCAGCCGAGAAAAACATTATCTAGGGACGGGCATTTATTTATATGAAGACCCGTATCATACACTAGTTTGGTCCAGAATGAAAGTGCGAGAGGTAGGTGGAAGACCGTTCGTACTTGAGGCTAATTTGTCTGTAATTTATTGATTTAGACTTGCGAAACGCCAAGATTTCTTCTTTAATGAGTTAAGAAGATTTAGAGAAAGTATTCGAAAAAGGGCATTATAGATTTAAATTTTATAACGATAGTTTATTTTGCAATTTTACTTGTGACCGAATCGGAGTTAAGTTGTTGTCAAAAACATTTGTTTATGTGCACCCTAAGGACAGAACTTTGCCTGTTCTGTATTCGAATGATAAGACAACGCATAGAAATATAACAAGGCACCACAGAACTGAAAGAAAATTTTGTTTAAAAACTGAGAATTGTATACAGACTGTTACTGAATGGAAAGAAGGTGAGGAAGATGAGTAAAGTTAACAAATGGACGAAAAAGATGGACGAATACTACGAAGGCGCATCCCGTGATCAACTTTTTCGAGATTCACGTAAAGCAGGCATTGTTCTTAGGCCAGTAGATCAAGGTGTTAAATATGTATTAGGCACCCATTCAAAGGTTGCTGTTGGAAAAGGACGCCGTATTGCAGGAAACGCAATAAGACAACCGAATCATGTAAGATAAAAGCCCTCTTGACGATTAATTTTGTTGAGAGGGATATTTTTTGATCCCAACAGTAAAGTGTAAAAGTTAAATTGAAACTGCAATAATTCATTCATTTTGACAACAGAAGGTGGGAATACTCTTTTTCATTGATTGAAGTGCTCACTCCGTTCGCGTAAACAGCGGAAGAAAAAGACGTTCGTCCTACTCAGTTTACTCGAAGATGTCTTCACGGACGATTGAACCCACTAGGGGTGGGTTAGGGGCGATTCCCAATTCGAAGAATCCAAGAAAATAAAAAAGCTGACCTATTGGTCAGCTTTTGTTTATGTATTTTGGCGGGAGAAGGTGGGAATCGAACCCACCTGAGACATCACGTGCCTCACACTCGGTTTTGAAGACCGGGAGGGCCACCAGGACCCCATCAACTCCCACAAGCTTGTTCTAAAGTTACTTTAATAAAGTATCAAATCTTGAGAGGGAAATCAAGGACAAAATATGGATAATGCTTTTTCCTCATTATAAGGGCATATTTAAGGATATCTATGGGTGACACGGGGCGATGATTTCATCGTCCTATTTGAATGCTTTGTTTTTTGCTTTTGGAGCCAATCCGGAGGATCTGGCGGGATATGGGACGATCCGGGATGACTTTTAAGGAGGTTTGAGGTGAGTGGGGCTGAGCCAAATTAATTTATATATGGTTGAAGTATCGTTCTTAATCGGAGAAGAAAGCTCATCTAGACAGCTTATCTTTATTTGTTACCGAGCGCTCGGGGATTATGCAGCCGAGAGCGATCCAGTTTGTGGTGGAAGGGTATAGTGACAAGCTGTTTGCGGTGACGTGTCAGATCCTGCGTCATACGTATTGTCGGAGACTGGTGGAGCAAGGGATTCCTTTGCAGCAAATTAAGCAGTGGGCGGGTCATAAATCCATTCAGAGCACATTTCGTTATAAGGGGTCTATAGATCAGAAGAGATATTGACTATGTGATCCAGCAGATTCGGTTGTTTCCTCATATGATTATCCGCGATGGCCCTGGTGCCGAAGCGAAAGAAGATGGATAAAAACTTGTACATGAAAAAGCCGACGAGTTGCTTGACCTAGTAGGGTTGGATCCGAATAAGTTTGGGGATCGCTATCCTGCGGAGTTGAGAAGACGATTGTCTTTGTATCGCATGATATGGATGAGGCGTTGAGAATTGCCGATCGGATTGTATTGATGAACTAAAGATCTCCATTACTTTAATAACGAGTAATTAAAACTTCTTTTCAAAGAAGGTTAAGGATAACTCTTCCCTTATTAAGACTTCTTTAGTTTTTTGAAAACCATTCTTTTTATAAAAGCGAATTGCTGGGGTATTTTTAGACCCTGTTCCTACTTTTATTGTTCCAACCTCGAACTCACTTTCAATGTAATTTAAAAGCATTTGTGCTATTCCTTTTTTAAAATGATTGGGGTGTACGATTAGCCTATGGATATCTATTTCATCATGATCTACTTTTATTGATATTGCCCCGCACAGTTCTTCCTCTAAATAATATCCAAAGAAAATTTCTCCGCATTGTTGCAAAGTATCAATTGTATCTTTTAATGGTGGTATTTCATAAGAACCAATGATTTCAGCCTCGACCATGTATGATGGTATTTGAATGTTAAATACTTTTATAGCATTTTCTCTCCTGCTTAGATCAATTTTTTTAATCAAGATAATCCCCTCATTCAATTGTTATTAAAAGGGATCGATAATATTTCTATGAAGCTCTCGATCCTCGATCGCCGAGCAAAACATGATGTTTATGGTCGTAACCGATTTTCTAAATCCGTTACTTCTTTAAGCCAGGAATGATATTCATCCGTTTCCTCCCACAAAAACTTTAACTCAGAGTTTTTTCTCACTGAACCAATGACACTTAATGCATCGTTTACTAAGCCTATAGTTAAATTCAGTCGATTCTTGCTTGCCCAATCAATCAACTCATCAGGTAATTCGGTGGCAGGCTTTCCAAGGAGTAAGGAAATGACTTCTCCTGCTGCAAGCACTGCGGCAGCTTCGGGTTCTTCAAGTTCAGGGCTTCTCCTAAATAACTTTCCGAAGAACCCATTTCCTCTTGTAGCCATTTTAAATGTCTTCTTTAGTATTGTCATCTTATCTTCAGATTCAAGGAAGTCGTGCATCCAATCCAAGGCTGAATCATTTTCAAAATTACCTACACCCCAGGCCCCCATAACATGCCTCCGTGTTTTTTAGTTCAATGTTGAGTAGTTTTCCAGGATTATTGGATAATTAGCCCCGAAGAGAATGGAATTCCACGTAATCAAGATGGTTTGGTCACGAAACCCATCAACTTGGTTTCAAACCGGGAATGATTTCAAATCTCGCTAAGTCCTTTTCGAGGGTATGCGTGATTTTTGGTCTACTTTTTCTAAAGGCAATCTAAAACTTCGGTTTAGGTCCTCAGATATTAAGCTGATTTTTTAAGTAATGACGCTTTTTTTAGCAACCTTGCCCGTTACGGACCCCGGTGCTGGCGCCCAGGTGCCGGATACTCACAAAATTTCAGATATGCTCACGGAAGAGTGGTCGATGCTCACACATAGGTAACGTTTGCTCACGTACCTGGCACAATTCTAAATAACAAAGCTATTTTGGTCACGAACTCCATCAACTTGGCTCCAAACCAGGAATGATTCCAATGTTCACATCTCCAGCTGTAGCTTAATAGCCCCAGCCCTCACCTCACCACCCCCCAACCCATCCCCTAAGTGAAAATTCATCCCATTTCGTCTATAATGAATACATGCGCTTACATATCCATTTATCTTTATATAGAAGGAAAGGAATCAATCATTCATGGAGAACCATTTTACCATAGGGATTGCCGGTCATATTGACCATGGGAAGACGACACTCACAAAAAAACTCACCAACGTAGATACAGACCGTCTAAAAGAAGAAAAGGAACGGGGCGTTTCCATCGAGCTCGGCTTTGCTCCACTGCAATTACCATCCGGGATGCAAGTCGGGGTGGTGGATGTACCTGGACATGAGCGCTTTATCCGTCAAATGATTGCAGGGGCTGCTGGGATCGATCTCGTAATTCTCGTTATCGCTGCAGATGAAGGAGTCATGCCTCAGACGAGAGAGCACTTTGATATCATCCGCTTTTTAGGAATCGAGCGAGGGATCGTAGCGTTAACCAAAAAGGATCTGGTGGAGACCGAGTGGTTGGAGATGGTCACAGAAGAAGTGCGCGAGTGGGTAGAGGGAAGCTTCCTGGAAGGTGCCCCCATCCTACCAGTCAGCTCCCATACAGGAGAGGGCATACCAGAACTCCTCCAGACGATAGAAGCCAACCTCTCCACCATCCCCGAGCGAGAGACAGCTGAACCTTTCCGCATGCCCATTGATCGGGTGTTCACGATTAAAGGAGCGGGAGCGGTGGTGACCGGTACGATTTATGAGGGACAAGTGTCGGAAGGGGATATCGTTGAAGTGTATCCGCTGGGTGAACGGGTCAAGATACGCCAGCTCAACGTTCACCATCACACAGTAACTACCGCCTATGCTGGCCAGCGTGCTGCCCTCAACCTAGGTGGGATTGACTTTAAGGTGATGGAGCGCGGATTCGCATTAACAGCACCGGATTACTTCCGTAAGACGGATCGTCTGGATATTCGTTTTCAGATGCTTGCTCACCATGACTTTAAGCTTAAGCAGAGAACCAGAGTAAGACTACATATTGGAACAAGCGAGCTCATGGCCAAAATCATCTTCTTTGACCGCAATGAATTAGACCCAGGGGATGAGGTGCTTTGCCAACTTCAATTAGAAGAAGAAATCATTGCGAAGCCAGGGGACCCCTTTATCGTCAGACGTCTGTCTCCCACAACCACCATCGGTGGCGGACAAGTTCTTTCCCCTTACGGAGTAAAGCGCAAATTCGGCGAAAAGACTGTCGAACTCCTGAACCTTCTCAAGGGCGGCGACGAATGGGAGATGCTCCAGTACGTGCTCTCCGAAAACGGATTTGCCACGATCGAAGAGATTGACTTCCAGTTGGCCTTTGGGATGGATCGACTAAAGGAGCTTCTCCAACGATACCAGGAAGCGAACCAACTCGAGCAATTCAATGAATATGTAATCCTGGCCGATACTTTAAAAGAGTGGACGGATAAGCTCAAAGTAACCTTAATGAAATATCACAAGGATCAACCGATGCGGGTAGGGATGAAGAAGTCCGAGATGAGAAGCAAGCTGTTCCCTCATCTGACAGATAAGCTGTGGCGCGAATACATCGGTTGGCTGAAAAGTAAGAATATAATAGAAGAAACAGATGAAACGATGAAGATGAGAAGCCACAAGCCAGAACTTCCAGCACCGCTCAAAGCCACCGTTGAGAAAATCATCGCTACCCTGAGAAAAGAAGGACTGGCCGTCAGCACCTATGCTGACCTCGCACAGAAAGCTGGCATCAAGCCCAACCAAACGAATGATGTGAAAGCCTACTTAATAGAACAGGAGAGCTTCGTATCCATGGGCCCGGACTTTATCGTAGATGCTCCGACCTACTGGGAGATGGTAAACAACTTGCAGCAAGAGCTGCCGCAAGGGACGCCATTCAGTACGCCGCAGGTCAAGGATATCCTGAACGTATCCCGTAAATATCTCATTCCGTTCCTAGAGTCTCTAGACGATCAGGGGCTGACGAAACGAGTAGAAAACGAACGGATTTGGATCAAAACGATTGCGCCCAAATAAAGCCTCCAAACGTGAAAACCTTCCAAGTGAAGGTTTTTTCTTGTTTAGGGGTTGCAATATCGCTCAGAATTAGTTACTATGTTAGAGGTTTTGTAAGAAGTTATTTCTGAACAAAACAACTGAAAACTCACCGACAAAAATACATTAAAAAAAAGCTTGCAATGAGCTGGGCTTTTTAATATAATGTTGAATGTTGGTCAATGGACGCGATGATGTGGGAGGTTGCTGACACACCCGGCGGCATTGTCATGGTAACAAGCCACCAAGCCACTCGCCATAGGGTTTGACGGGTGAGATCAGGTTAAATTTCCACGGAGAATTGTTCATTTATTAAAATGGGCGAAAAGGAGGGACTTCAATGGCAAAGCAAAAGATTCGTATTCGTTTAAAGGCTTATGATCACAGAGTGCTTGATCAGTCCGCAGAAAAGATTGTTGATACTGCTAAACGTTCCGGTGCAGAGGTGTCTGGACCGATTCCTCTTCCTACAGAGAAGCAAATCTACACAATCCTTCGTGCAGTACACAAGTACAAAGATTCTCGTGAGCAATTCGAGATGCGTACTCACAAGCGTTTGATCGATATCGTTAACCCAACTCCACAAACTGTGGATGCGTTAATGCGTTTGGATCTTCCATCTGGCGTAGATATCGAAATCAAACTTTAAGATGAACTTAAAGCAATTGTTAATATAACAAATAAGAAATGAATTCTTAGAATCAGGAGGTGGCAAACATGTCTAAAGGAATCTTAGGTAAGAAAGTTGGTATGACTCAAATTTTCGCTCCTACTGGGGAAGTTATTCCGGTAACTGTAGTAGAAGCTGGTCCTAACGTTGTTCTTCAAAAGAAGACAAACGACGTGGACGGATACGAGTCCATCCAGTTAGGTTTTGATGATAAGAAAGAAACACGTGCGAACAAACCTGAGCAAGGTCACGCGAAGAAGGCTAACACTACTCCTAAGCGTATCGTTCGTGAATTCCGTGGCATGGAAGGTTTTGAAGTCGGTCAAGAAGTTAAAGCTGACGTCTTTGCCGAAGGAGAAAAGGTTGATGTAACAGGAACTTCCAAAGGTAAAGGGTTTGCCGGTGCAATCAAGCGCCACGGACATTCTCGCGGACCTATGGCTCACGGTTCCAGATATCACCGCGGACCAGGTTCCCTAGGTTCCATCGCGGCGAACCGCGTATTTAAGGGAATGAAATTACCTGGACGTATGGGTACGGATAAAGTAACAGTTCAAAACCTTGAAGTTGTTAAGGTTGATACAGAACGCAACTTGCTTTTGATCAAGGGTGCGATTCCTGGACCAAACAACGGATATGTTGTAGTGAAGTCTACAGTAAAAAGCGGTAAGTAATTAGGAAAGGAGGATTCGCTATGCCTAAAGTAGCTCTATATAACCAAACAGGAGCGCAAGTTGGGGAAATTGAATTGGCAGATTCCGTATTCGGAATTGAACCAAACCGATCTGTGCTTCATGATGCAGTAGTTATGCAACAAGCTTCTCAACGCCAAGGTACTCACGACACAAAAGGTCGCTCTGAAGTACGTGGTGGCGGACGTAAGCCTTGGAAACAAAAAGGAACTGGACGCGCTCGTCAAGGTAGCATCCGTTCTCCGCAATGGGTAGGTGGAGGAATCGTTTTCGGACCAACTCCTCGCAGCTATGCATACAAGCTTCCTAAGAAAGTTCGCCGTCTTGCGATCAAGTCTGCTCTTTCTTCTAAGGTTCAAGCTAACGAGATCCTAGTTCTTGAAGGATTGGGATTCGATGCACCAAAGACAAAAGATATGATTCAAGTTCTTAAAGGCTTGAATGTAGACCGTAAGGCTCTAGTAGTAACAGGAGAATTTACCGATGCAGTAGCGAAATCTGCTCGTAACATCCCTGGAGTAAAATTCGTAACAGCTGATGGCATCAATGTTCTTGATGTACTAGGCTATGACAAACTAGTTATCACTAAAGATGCGGTAGCTAAAGTAGAGGAGGTGCTCGGATAATGAAAGACGTACGCGATGTTATCCTGCGCCCAATCATCACTGAACGCACAACTGATATGATGGCATTCAACACTTACGTGTTTGAAGTTGCTCCTAAAACAAACAAAACAGAAATCAAACTAGCGATCGAAAAGATTTTCGATGTGAAAGTTGAATCTGTGAATACAATAAATGTTAAAGGTAAGCCGAAACGCATGGGACGTTATGTCGGTAAGCGCAAGGACTGGAAGAAAGCGATCGTGAAGCTTTCCGAAGACAGCAAGGCTTTAGAATTCTTCGAAGGCGTATAAGCCTCACATTTTTAAAAGAAGGAGGGAAACGAAATGGGTATCAAAAAGTACAAACCGACCTCACCTGGTCGTCGTCAAATGACAGTTTCTACTTTTGAAGAGATCACAACCAATCAACCGGAAAAATCTCTTCTTGCTCCTCTTCATAAGAAAGCAGGACGCAATAACCAAGGTAAGTTGACTGTACGTCATCAAGGTGGCGGACACAAGCGTCAATACCGTATCATCGATTTCAAACGTACTAAGGATGGAATTCCTGGTAAAGTTGCTACAATCGAGTATGATCCGAACCGCACATCCAACATCGCGTTAATTAACTATGCGGACGGAGAAAAGCGTTATATCATCGCTCCTCAAGGGTTGAAGGTTGGAGATGTTATCGAATCTGGGTCTGAAGCAGACATCAAAGTAGGTAACGCACTTCCACTTGCAAACATCCCTGTGGGTACAACGATTCACAACATCGAGTTAAAGCCAGGAAAAGGCGGACAAATGGTTCGTTCTGCTGGAGCTTCTGCTCAGTTGCTTGGTCGTGATGGAGAATATGCGATCATCCGTTTAACATCGGGTGAAATCCGTAAGGTTCGTCAAGAGTGCCGCGCGACTGTAGGTCAAGTAGGTAACCAAGATCACGAATTGATCAATGTTGGTAAAGCAGGTCGCTCTCGTTGGTTAGGTAAGAGACCAACGGTTCGTGGATCTGTAATGAACCCAGTAGATCACCCACACGGTGGTGGTGAGGGTCGTGCGCCAATCGGACGCAAGTCTCCTATGTCTCCTTGGGGCAAGCCGACACTTGGAGCGAAGACTCGCAACAATAAGAAAGAATCTACAAAGTATATCGTTCGTAGACGTAAAAAATAATGTGATATGGGTACGGTTCGTGAGGGCCGTACGTATGTCGCGAAGGGAGGTTCTCTCATGGGACGCAGCTTAAAAAAAGGGCCTTTTGTTGACGATCATTTGATGAAGAAGGTTGAAGAGCAGAACGCTAAGGGAGATAAGAAAGTTATTAAGACTTGGTCTCGCCGTTCTACTATCTTCCCAGATTTCGTAGGTCACACTTTTGCAGTATACGATGGACGTAAACATGTGCCTGTATATGTATCTGAAGATATGGTAGGTCACAAGTTAGGTGAATTCGCACCAACTCGCACTTACAAGGGTCACGATTACGACGAGAAGAAAACGAAAAGACGCTAATATATTTTTGATTAGTTAGAGAGGAGGTTCAGTCATGGAAGCGAAAGCTATTGCAAGACAAGTGCGCATCGCTCCTCGTAAGGTCCGCCTAGTGGTAGATTTGATCAGAGGAAAACAAGTTGGAGAAGCTTTGGCGATTTTAGCTCACACTCCTAAGGCAGCTTCACCTGTAGTTGAGAAGGTTTTGAAGTCTGCTATCGCAAACGCTGAACACAATTATGAAATGGAACCAAACAACCTAGTGATTTCTAAGGTGTTCGTAGATGAAGGTGCTACCTTGAAGCGTTTCCGCCCTCGTGCAATGGGACGTGCAAGCCGCATCAACAAGCGTACCAGCCATATCACTGTGGTAGTATCTGAGAAATAAGGAGGGATAAAGGATGGGTCAAAAAGTCAGCCCAACGGGACTCCGTATTGGAGTAATTAAGGACTGGGAGTCCAAGTGGTATGCGAATGATAAAGAATACGCAACCCTTTTACATGAAGACATTAAAGTTCGTGACTACTTGAAGACCCGCTTGAAGGATGCTTCAGTTGCAAGCATCGAAATCGAGCGTGCAGCAAACCGTTTGAACGTGAACATCCACACTGCCAAGCCTGGTATGGTAATTGGTAAAGGTGGTTCCGAAGTAGAATCTCTACGCAAGAAGTTAGCCGAAATGACCGGAAAACGTGTCCACATCAACATCACTGAAATCAAGAGTGCAGATATGAACGCAACGCTTGTTGCTGAAAATATCGCTCGTCAATTAGAAAACCGTATCTCTTTCCGTCGTGCACAGAAGCAAGCTCTTCAAAGAACTATGCGTGCAGGTGCAAAGGGTATCAAGACTATGGTAAGCGGACGTCTTGGCGGAGCAGACATCGCGCGTTCTGAAGGCTATAGCGAAGGAACTGTTCCTCTTCACACGCTTCGTGCGGATATCGATTACGGAACTGCAGAAGCGCACACTACGTATGGTCGTATCGGAGTGAAGGTTTGGATCTACCGCGGTGAAGTTCTTCCTACTAAGGCGAAGAAAAACGCTGAGGAAGGAGCGCAATAATTATGTTAGTCCCTAAGCGAGTAAAACATCGTAAACAATTTAAAGGGAATTTTTCCGGGAAAGCTAAAGGTGGTACAACCGTAGTGTTCGGAGAATACGGCTTGCAAGCTCTTGAAACTTCCCGTATCACCAATCGTCAAATCGAAGCAGCGCGTATTGCGATGACTCGTTATATCAAGCGTGGTGGTAAGGTTTGGATCAAAATCTTCCCTGATAAGCCTGTGACGAAGAAGCCTTTAGAGGTTCGTATGGGTAGCGGTAAGGGTTCTCCAGAGCAATGGGTATCCATCGTGAAGCCAGGAAAAGTTCTTTTCGAATTGGCTGGAGTACCAGAAGAAACAGCACGTGAAGCTATGCGTTTGGCTATGCACAAACTTCCAGTTAAATGTAAGTTTGTAAAACGCGAAGAAGTGGGTGGTGAAGCAAATGAAAGCTAAAGAATATCGTAATCTTACCACTGCTGAAATCGAACAAAAGGTCGCTTCTTTAAAAGAAGAGCTTTTCAACCTCCGCTTCCAATTGGCTACTGGCCAATTAGAAAACCCATCTAGCATCCAAAAAGTACGCAAAGATATCGCGAAAGCGAAAACTATCCTGCGTGAACGCGAATTGGGAATCGGATAATCGATTAAAGAGAGGAGGTTTGCACAGTGGAACGTAATAACAGAAAGTCACTCGTAGGCAGAGTCGTTAGCGATAAGATGGATAAAACCATCGTAGTGTTGGTAGAAACCTACAAGAAGCATCCTCTATACGGGAAGCGTGTTAAGTACTCTAAGAAGTACAAGGCACATGATGAAACCAATTCTGCACAAATCGGCGATAAGGTCTTGATCATGGAAACTCGCCCGCTATCTAAGGATAAGCGATTCCGTTTGGTTGAGGTTGTTGAGAAAGCCGTTATTATTTAATCTTGTTCGGATGAACGAAAGATCCGAAAGGAGGGAATTCAAAGATGATTCAAACTCAAACTCGTTTGAAAGCTGCTGACAATTCTGGTGCTAAGGAATTAATGTGTATCAAGGTTCTTGGCGGAACTGGTCGCAAGACTGCAAACATTGGTGATATTATCGTATGCTCTGTAAAATCCGCAACACCCGGTGGCGTTGTCAAGAAGGGTGATGTTGTAAAGGCGGTTATCGTACGCTCTAAGACCGGTGCTCGTCGTGTAGATGGTTCTTACATCAAGTTCGATGAGAACGCAGTGGTTATCGTAAAAGATGACAAATCCCCACGTGGAACTCGTATCTTCGGACCAGTTGCTCGTGAACTTCGTGAAAAAGACTTCATGAAGATCGTTTCTTTGGCTCCAGAGGTTCTATAGATTTGAAATACCACATCTCGTATGACAAGGAGGTGCCCTATGTCTCAAAAAAAGCTACACGTTAAAAAAGGTGACACAGTTGTTGTGATCACAGGTAAAGATAAAGGTAAAAAAGGAACGGTATTAGCTGCGTTCCCTAAGGAAAATCGTGTATTGGTTGAAGGGATCAACATGGTGAAGAAACATACCAAGCCAAACCCTAACAATCCTCAAGGCGGAATCGTAACACAAGAAGCTTCTATCCACGCTTCCAACGTAATGGTAGCTGATCCTAAGACAGGAGAACCTACACGTATTGGTTCTAAGGTTTTAGAAAATGGTAATAAAGTACGTTACGCGAAAAAATCTGGCGAAGTTCTTGATAAGTAGTCAGGTGAGAAAGGAGGGCCAAGTATATGGCAGCTAGATTAAATGATTTGTACAGAGACAAAATCACTCCTGCGTTAGTATCTAAATTCGGATACTCTTCCATTATGCAGGTTCCTAAAGTAGAAAAAATCGTCATCAACATGGGTGTTGGTGAAGCTGTAGCAAACGCGAAAGCGTTGGACGGAGCTGTAGCTGACCTAACGGCGATCACTGGTCAAAAGCCGGTTATCACTCGTGCGAAGAAGTCTATCGCTGGTTTCCGACTTCGTGAAGGAATGCCAATCGGTACAAAAGTAACTCTTCGTGGTGAGCGTATGTACCACTTCATGGATAAGCTTTTCAACGTATCCCTTCCACGTGTTCGTGACTTCCGTGGGATCTCTGATAAAGCTTTCGATGGTCGTGGAAACTACACTCTTGGTCTTAAGGAACAGTTGATCTTCCCTGAGATCGAGTACGATAAAGTAGATAAAATCCGTGGTATGGACATCGTGTTTGTAACAACTGCAAACTCCGATGAAGAAGCACGTGAACTATTGACTCAATTAGGCATGCCTTTCAGAAAATAAAATCCCATTATCTCAAATGAGGAGGGAAAACAGTGGCAAAAAAAGCTATGGTAATCAAGCAACAGCGGGAACCGAAGTTCAAAGTGCGTGCATATACACGCTGCGAACGTTGCGGTCGTCCTCACTCTGTATTGCGTAAATTTCAACTTTGCCGTATCTGCTTCCGCGAATTGGCTTACAAAGGCCAACTTCCTGGAGTGAAAAAAGCTAGTTGGTAAACCCCGGGTATGGGAAGGAGGTTTTAAAACATGACGATGACAGATCCAATTGCAGATATGCTTACTCGCATTCGTAATGCGAATATGGCCCGTCACGAAAAAGTAGAGGTTCCTGCTTCAAACTTGAAGAAGGAAATCGCAAGAATCCTTAAAGAGGAAGGGTTCGTGCGTGATGTAGAATTTATCGATGATAGCAAACAAGGTATCATCCGAATTTTCCTAAAGTATGGTGCGGACAACGAGTTCGTAATCAGCGGATTAAAGAGAATCAGCAAACCAGGACTACGTGTTTATGCGAAGAAGGATGAAGTTCCTCGCGTATTAGGCGGACTTGGTATCGCGATCCTATCTACGTCCAGCGGAATTCTTACAGATAAGCAAGCTCGCGCTGCTCAAGCTGGCGGAGAAGTTCTAGCTTACGTTTGGTAGTACATCGAGAACAAGAATGGAGGTGTAACGATGTCTCGTGTTGGTAAGAAACCAGTAACGATCCCTGAAGGGGTGCAAGTTACTGTTGACAATAACTTTGTAACTGTAAAAGGTCCTAAAGGGCAGCTAGCACGCCAGTTCAATCAAGACCTTGCGATCACTATCGAAGGAAATGAATTGAACGTAACAAGACCTTCTGATAATAAAGTACACCGCGCATTACACGGAACGACTCGCAGTGTAATTGCTAACATGGTGGAAGGTGTAACAAACGGCTTTACGAAAAACCTTGAAATGGTTGGGGTTGGATACCGTGCTGCTAAAGCGGGTAACAAGCTTACACTAAGCGTAGGTAAGTCCCATCCAGTTGAAATCACTCCTGAAGAAGGAATTGAATTCGATCTAACGGCTCCAACGAAAATCGTTGTTAAAGGGATCGACAAGGAGCGCGTAGGTCAAGTAGCTGCGGAAATTCGTTCTGTACGTGAACCTGAGCCTTATAAAGGTAAAGGAATTCGTTATGAAGGCGAACGTGTACGCCGTAAAGAAGGTAAAACTGGTAAGAAGAAATAAGGCTAGTTAGCCGAAGAAAGGAGCGACCAAGATGATTGCGAAACCTGACAAGAACAAGGTCAGAAAGAAAAGACACTATCGTGTTCGCAATAAGCTTCAGGGTACAGCTGTCCGTCCTCGTTTGAACGTATTCCGTTCTGCGAAGCACATCTATGCACAAGTAATTGATGATGCAAGCGGGGCAACCTTGGCTGCTGCGTCTACTATGGATCCTGAATTGAAGGATGCTGTGAACCACGGCGGAAACGTAGATGCTGCACAGAAAGTTGGAGAGCTAGTTGCAAAGAGAGCAGCTGACAAAGGAGTTACTGAAGTGGTATTTGACCGCGGAGGATACCTTTATCATGGACGTGTAAAAGCTCTTGCTGAAGCAGCTCGCGAAGCAGGATTGAAGTTCTAATACACCTAGTCACGCTTGTGACTAGATCTCTTATAAAGAGGAGGGAAATATATGCGTATTGACGCTAGCGGTCTTGAGCTAGAAGAGAAAGTTGTAGCCATTAACCGCGTTGCTAAAGTAGTTAAAGGTGGACGTCGTTTCAGCTTTAGCGCACTTGTAGTTGTTGGCGATAAGAACGGACATGTAGGCGCTGGTATGGGTAAAGCCTCTGAGGTTCCGGACGCGATTCGCAAGGCTATTGATGATGCTAAGAAAAACTTAATTAAGGTTCCTTTAAGAGGAACAACACTTCCACACCAAATTTCTGGACGCTTCGGAGCGGGTAACGTATTAATGAAGCCTGCTGCACCTGGTACAGGAATTATCGCTGGAGGACCGGTTCGTGCGGTTCTTGAGTTGGCTGGTGTAGGTGACGTATTAAGTAAGTCTTTGGGAACAAACAATCCAATCAACATGGTTAACGCTACACTAGAAGGACTTAGCCGTCTGAAGACTGCAGAGCAAGTGGCTAAGCTTCGTGGAAAAACTGTAGCTGAATTGTTGAAATAGGAGGGATATCAGACATGGCTACATTGAAGATCACCCTCAAGAGAAGCTTGATCGGCCGTCCGCAAGATCAAAAAGCGACCGTTGAAGCATTGGGTCTTCGCAAGCTTCACCAAACTGTGGAGAAAGAAGATAATGCTTCGATCCGCGGAATGGTTGAAAAAGTGAAGCATTTAGTAGAAGTTCAAGAAGCGTAAAATATAGTTTAATGTAAGTAAGAGGAGGTGCGATCATGAAGCTACACGAATTGAAACCAGCTGAAGGATCTCGTAAAGAGCGTAAACGCGTGGGACGTGGAACTAGCTCCGGTTGGGGTAAGACAGCAGGACGCGGTCACAAAGGTCAAAAGGCTCGCTCCGGTGGTGGAGTACGTCCAGGATTTGAAGGTGGACAAAACCCACTATATCGTCGTTTGCCTAAGCGTGGATTTACGAATCCTAACCGCGTAGAATATGCGGAAGTGAACCTTGACAGATTAAATCGTTTCGAGGCTAACACAGAAGTTACTCCTGAGTTGCTATTAGAAACTGGTGTTGTAAGCAGCCTGAAAGATGGAGTAAAGATTCTTGGCAACGGAGAACTAACAGTCGCTTTAACAGTGAAGGCCAACAAATTCTCTCAATCTGCCGTTGAAAAGATCGAAGCTGCTGGCGGTAAAACTGAGGTGATCTAATGTTTGGCACCCTCTCCAACATATTCAAGATTGGCGACTTGCGTCGGAAGGTGATTTTCACCCTCTTGATGCTCGTCGTCTTTAGAATTGGAGCACACGTGCCGGTACCGAACATTAATGTGACATTGTTGGAAGCCTTTGGAGAGCAAAATAACATCTTCGGCTTCCTCAACACATTCTCCGGTGGTGCGTTACAGAATTTCTCTATCTTTGCGATGGGGATTATGCCTTACATTACGGCCTCAATTATCATGCAGTTACTATCAATGGATGTTGTGCCCAAGTTTACAGAATGGGCAAAAGAAGGAGAAGCAGGGCGCCGAAAAATCGCGCAACTGACTAGATATGGGACGATTATTCTAGGGTTTATCCAAGCGATTGGCTTATCTTTCGGATTTAATAATCTCTATCCGGGGCTAGTCGTTGATCCTAGTGTGACGACCTATCTACTCATCGCGATTACATTAACGGCAGGAACTGCTTTTCTCATGTGGGTAGGGGAACAAATTACGGAGTATGGAATCGGTAATGGGATTTCCATTATCATCACAGCCGGTATCATTGCCGGTATCCCGGATGGAGTTCGAGCCATCTATGCGGCTGAATTCTTTAATGCGGGAGATGCCATATTCCTTCACATTCTAAAACTGCTCGTTATTTTACTGGTTCTTATCGCGATCATTGTGGGAGTTATCTTCGTTCAGCAAGGGATCCGTAAGATTCCTGTTCAATACGCGAAGCGTGTTGTCGGACGCCAAATGTACGGTGGTCAATCCACCCACATTCCGTTAAAAGTTAATGCAGCAGGAGTAATGCCTGTCATCTTTGCGATTTCACTCATTGTGTTTCCACCTACCATTGCTAACTTCTGGGCTGGTAATGAGATTGCTCAATGGATCATCACGAATTTTGACTACCGAGCTCCCCTTGGAATGGTTCTCTATGTGTTGTTGATCATCGGCTTTACGTTCTTCTATACCTTCGTGCAGATTAACCCGATGCAGATGGCCGACAACATGAAGAAAAACGGAGGCTATATCCCAGGTATCCGTCCAGGTAAAACAACCGTTCAATTTATTACTCGTACGCTGAATCGCCTTACATTGGCGGGAGCCATTTTCTTAGCTGCGATATCGGTTCTTCCGGTATTCTTTACAGCGATGAGCAACCTTCCGCAGCAAGTTCAAATCGGGGGAACTTCCCTGTTGATCGTAATTGGTGTAGTATTAGATACGATGAAGCAAATTGAAAGTCAACTGATAAAGCGTCATTACCAAGGCTTTATTAAGTAGAGAGAGGTTTACCAAACGGAGCGGAGGAGAAGGAAGTCATGAACATTATCTTGATGGGACTACCAGGAGCAGGAAAAGGGACACAAGCGGAATATATTGTGAAGGAATTTAACGTTCCTCACATCTCCACAGGAGATATGTTTCGAGCGGCAGTGAAAGAGCAAACACCTATGGGTCTGGAAGCCAAGTCTTATATGGATCAGGGACTATTGGTTCCAGATCACGTGGTGATCGGTATTGTTAAGGAACGTTTGGGTAAAGATGATTGTAACGCGGGTTTTCTTTTGGATGGATTCCCAAGAACGGTGGCTCAAGCGGTAGCGCTTGATGAGACGCTTGGTGATTTGACAAAGAAAATTGACCATGTAATCAACATCGAAGTGGATCGCAGCGAATTGATGGCCCGTTTAACGGGACGCCGTATCTGCCGTGATTGCGGAGCTTCGTATCACGTCATATTCAACCCAACTCAAAAAGAAGGCGAATGTGATAAGTGTGGCGGAGAGCTTTACCAGCGTGAAGATGATAATGAGAAGACAGTGGCTACTCGTCTAGATGTTAACATTGAACAGTCTGCTCCATTACTTTCTTATTACAGCGAAAAAGGCTTATTAAGAAATATCGATGGCCAGCAGGATATCGGTAAGGTGTTCGAAGATATTGCAAACCTATTGCGAGGTCAAGCATAATGATCATTTGCAAGTCAAAGTCGGAGCTTGAGATTATGCGTGAAGCGGGACGAATCGTTGCGCTTACGCATCAAGAGCTCTCCAAATCGATTCGACCAGGGATTTCAACGCTAGAGTTGGATGAATTGGCTGATCAATTTATTCGGAGTTTAGGTGCCACTCCTTCTTTTAAAGGCTATGGCGGATTCTCAGGCAGCATATGTGCTTCCGTGAATCAAGAACTCGTTCATGGAATTCCGGGTCCTCGTGTCCTGCAAGATGGAGATATTATCTCGATCGATATTGGGGCGGAGTATAAAGGATTTCATGGAGACTCTGCATGGACTTATGCGATCGGTTCGATTACGGACGAAGCAAAGAAGCTAATGGATGTAACCGAACAATCGTTGTATAAGGGTCTAGAACAAGCTGTTCCAGGTGCCAGATTGTCAGATATCTCTCATGCCATTCAAGCGTATGTGGAAGCTCAAGGCTTATCCATCGTAAGAGAGTACGTGGGGCATGGTATTGGACGTAACCTTCATGAAGATCCCCAGATCCCGAACTATGGCCCCCCAGGTAGAGGTCCTAGATTAAAGCCGGGTATGGTGCTTGCCATAGAGCCTATGGTAAATGCAGGTGAACGATATGTTCGCACATTAGAAGATAATTGGACAGTCGTAACTGTTGATAACTCCTTGTGCGCTCACTATGAACATACCATTGCTATTACGGACGATGGCTATGAGATTTTGACAAAGCCCTAAGGGTGATCCATGGTGAAAGATGCCGAGACGCCGTCGTGTATCGGTCAAGTGGTGCAAATCTTAAAGGGGCGTGATGAGCAGAAATTTGCGTTCATCATTAAACAATTAGATGATCGGTTTGTCCTTGTTGCGGATGGGGACAAACGAAAGTTTGATCGACCCAAAAAGAAAAATGTCCTTCACTTGACATTCATGGATTACGTATCACAGGAAGTGCGTCAAAGCCTTCTCGATACAGGGAGAGTAACTAACAGCAAGTTGAGATATGCATTGAATAAGTTTCTTGATCAACATTTGGAAGTACAAAGCAAAGGAGAGTGACTGCTCTATGGCTAAAGAAGACGTAATCGAAGTGGAAGGTACGGTTATTGAACCGTTGCCTAACGCGATGTTTAGAGTGGAACTAGAAAACGGACATAAGATCCTAGCCCACGTATCCGGAAAGATCCGTATGCACTTCATCCGTATTCTACCAGGAGATAAGGTGACCGTAGAACTTTCTCCTTATGATTTAACCAGAGGTCGAATCACGTATCGTTACAAATAGGAGCGCCGTTTGCGGCACAACAATTGCTCCCGAACGAATAGCAGGGGCGATATAGGAGGTATTCAACGTGAAGGTAAGACCATCCGTTAAGCCTATTTGCGAAAAGTGCAAGATCATTCGTCGCAAAGGCAAAGTAATGGTTATTTGTGAAAACCCAAAGCATAAGCAAAGACAAGGATAATACTGAAGGAGGTGTCAACGTATGGCCCGTATCGCGGGAGTTGACTTACCACGTGAAAAGCGCGTGGAAATCGCATTAACATATATTTTCGGTATCGGACGCCCAACTGCAAAGCAAATCCGTGAAGCAGCTGGAATTAGCGAGAACACTCGTGTTCGTGACTTGACAGAAGATGAAGTGGCGAAGCTTCGTGAATTCATCGACAAGAACGTAAAAGTAGAAGGGGATCTTCGTCGTGAAATCTCTCTTAACATCAAGCGTTTGATCGAAATCGGTTCTTACCGTGGAATCCGCCACCGTCGTGGATTGCCTGTACGCGGACAACGTTCCAAAACAAATGCTAGAACTCGTAAAGGTCCTCGTCGTACCGTTGCGAATAAGAAGAAGTAAAGGAGGTACTCAATAGATGGCGAAAAGAAAAAATGTTGTTACTCGCACCAAGCGTCGTGACAGAAAGAATATTGAATCTGGCGTAGCTCATATCCGTTCTACGTTTAACAATACGATCGTGACTATTACTGATCCTCATGGTAACACGATTTCTTGGGCAAGCGCGGGTGGACTAGGTTTCAAAGGTTCCCGTAAGAGCACTCCTTTCGCTGCGCAAATGGCTGCTGAGCAAGCTGCAAGAGTAGCTATGGAGCATGGTATGAAGGCAGTTGAAGTTACGGTTAAAGGACCTGGCGCTGGTCGTGAAGCTGCTATCCGTTCTTTACAAGCGGCTGGATTAGAAGTTAACATGATCAAAGACGTTACTCCGATCCCACACAATGGTTGCCGCCCACCAAAACGTCGTCGTGTCTAATCTGGCGGATTTTTTCGCAAGTTAGAAGTTTAAAAGATACGTTCTCGGTTTATACTGGATTCAAGTAGTGCATTTTACCAAAATAAAATGCATGAGAACGGGTAACAAACTTAAGGTTGCGATACACTTTTGGTAACCGCCAAAGGGGAATTCCGGTTGTGAGGCAGTCTCTGGATCATGCCTTGTTGAGGTCCCCGGACTTCGCTTCCGGAATTTTCGACGTTTGAAGGAGGGTTTGGATATGATCGAAATAGAAAAGCCTAAGATAGAAGTTGTAGAAGTAAATGACAATGCGACCTATGGGAAGTTTGTCGTAGAACCGCTAGAGCGTGGTTATGGAACAACGTTAGGTAACTCCTTACGTCGGATTCTTCTTTCTTCTCTGCCAGGCGCCGCTGTTACAAGCGTGCAAATTGATGGAGTGTTGCATGAGTTCTCTACGATTGAGGGTGTAGTTGAAGATACCACTCAAATCATCCTTAATATCAAACAGCTTTCCTTGAAGATTCACTCTGATGAAATCAAGTACCTCGAGATCGATGCCGAAGGCATTGGCGAGGTGAAAGCTGGGGATATTCGTGCAGATAGTGACGTGGAAATCTTGAATCCAGATCTACACATCGCTACGTTAGAAGATGATGCTCGTTTGCACATTCGCTTGAAGGCCAATCGCGGCCGCGGCTATGTGTCCGCTGACCTGAATAAAGATTCAGATCAGCCAATCGGGGTCATCGCTATCGACTCGATCTATACGCCTATTTCTCGTGTAAACTATCAAGTGGAAAATACTCGTGTGGGTCAGGTGACCAACTACGATAAATTAACGCTTGAAGTTTGGACAGATGGCAGCACCCGCCCTGAAGAAGCGGTGAGTCTTGGAGCGAAAATCTTGAATGAACACTTAAACTTGTTCATCGGGTTGACAGACGAGGCAAAAGACGCTGAAATCATGGTGGAAAAAGAAGAGGATAAAAAGGAAAAAGTTCTCGAGATGACGATCGAAGAACTCGATCTTTCTGTTCGTTCTTATAACTGCTTGAAGCGGGCAGGTATTAACAGCGTTCAAGAGCTGACCATGAAAACGGAAGAAGACATGATGAAAGTCCGCAATCTTGGACGTAAGTCGTTGGAGGAAGTACAAGAAAAGCTTGCCGAACTTGGTCTTTCCCTACGACAAGATGATTAGTTCACAAGTAAAAGGGAGGGAATCTAAATGGCATACTCTAAGTTAGGCCGTAGGTCTTCCGCTCGTAAAGCATTATTCCGTGACCTCGTGACGGATTTGATCATAAATGAGCGTATTGAAACTACTGAAACCAAGGCGAAAGAAGTTCGTTCTATCGCTGAAAAATTAATCACATTGGCTCGTCGTGGAGATCTTCATGCTCGTCGTCAAGTGGCAGCATTCGTTCGTAATGAAGTAGCTAATGCTGAATCTGGACAAAATGCTGTCCAAAAATTATTCGATGACATCGCTCCTCGTTACAACGAGCGTAACGGTGGCTACACTCGCATCCTTAAGCTTGGTCCTCGTCGTGGAGACGGCGCACCAATGGTTTACTTGGAGCTTGTATAATCGATCGAACAAAAAGGGTGGGGCAGAACAAAGGGGTACCTTGGTTCTGATTCTATGCCCTTTTTTTTGTAGCATGAAAGAGGGGAATGATTTCCGATGATTCGCTTCGAGCAGGTGTATTTTTCTTTTCCTAATCAACCGGAAGTCAATATATTAAAGGGCATAGATCTGACCATTCACGAGGGTGAGTTTCTCACGATTATTGGCCACAATGGGTCCGGTAAATCCACGCTGGCTAAACATATGAATGGCTTGTATGAGCCCAGGCAAGGGACGGTATGGGTCGATGGACTCGATACCAAAGACCAGCAGGAGATCTGGAAGATTCGTCAGCGAGTAGGCATGGTGTTTCAAAACCCAGATAATCAGTTTGTTGCCCCAACGGTGCTGGATGACGTGGCGTTTGGGTTGGAGAATCTGGGCGTTCCTCGTGAGGAGATGATGGGCAGGATCGAACAGGCTCTTCGGCATGTGGGGATGTGGGAGTATCGGGATCGAGAGCCCCACCGCTTGTCGGGTGGTCAGAAACAGCGGGTAGGGATTGCGGGCGTTTTAGCTATGCGCCCTAAGCTGATCGTACTGGACGAAAGTACAGCCATGCTAGACCCTCAAGGTCGAAAAGAAGTGATCCAAACCGTAAGCCAGCTGCGAGAAGAAGGGATTACGGTGGTTAATATTACGCACTATTTGGAAGAGGCCCTGTCTTCTGATCGAGTGGTGGTCATGAATGCGGGAGAGGTTCTGATGCAGGGGACACCGCGTGAGATCTTTCAGCAGGTTGAGGTGTTGAAAAAAATCGGCCTGGATGTGCCTTTTTCCGTCGAGTTGGCCTCGCGTCTGCGTAAGCGCGGGTTCGCGATTGAGGATGAGGTTTGGCATTCCAGACAGTTAGTGGAGCGACTATGGACCTTATTGTAAAGAACTTAACCCATGTCTATGGCAAAGGAACCCCCTTTGAGCGTCAAGCCCTCCAGCCCATTAACCTGCATATTCCAACGCGTAGCTTCACCGCCATCATCGGCCAAACCGGTTCAGGGAAGTCCACCCTGGTTCAGCATTTTAATGGTTTACTGCGACCTACAACAGGTGAGGTTCATGTAGGGAAGACCGTCATTACGAATAACAGGAAACAAAATCTAAGGGAGCTGCGCCGCAAGGTTGGCCTTGTTTTCCAATATCCGGAATACCAGCTGTTCGAAGAAACCGTGGAGAAAGACATTCAATATGGACCGCTCAACTTTGACTTGCCTGAAGATTTGATTCGTGCCCGTGTAAAGGATGCGATGAAGCTTGTGGATTTGGATTATGAGGTCTTTAAGGATCTATCTCCCTTCGCGCTCAGTGGGGGTCAGAAGAGGCGTGTGGCTCTCGCAGGGGTATTGGTGCTCCAGCCGCAGGTGCTTGTTCTAGACGAGCCTACAGCGGGTCTAGACCCCCATGGGAAAAAGGAGATTCTGCAACGTTTGTATCGTATGCACCAGCAAGAGGATTGGACCACGATTCTCGTCACCCACAATATGGAGGATGCCGCACGTTATGCCGATCAGATTATTGTGATGAAGGACGGAGGCGTCTATCTTCAAGGGACTCCAGCGGAAGTGTTTCAGCAGGGGGCGGCGATTCAAGAAGTAGGTTTGGATCTTCCGGATATTACGCAGTTTATTCTCCAGTTGAATGAAAAGCTGGATCAGCCCCTGCCCACGAATATTTTCACCATGGAACAGCTAGAGCAGGAGCTGATGAAACGACGAAAGGTGGCGAAGCGATGAATTTTCTCACGCAAATCCCCATCGGTCAATTTATCCCTGGCTCGTCATTCGTTCACCGCTTGGATCCCCGAGCCAAGCTGCTCTTTGTTGTGTTTTTCGTAGGGATCGTGTTCTGGGCCAAGGAACCGGCCACCTATGGCCTGTTGATTGGCTTTGTGCTGCTTTCTATTGTGGTGTCTGGGATTTCTCCAGGATATCTATTGCGCAGTTTACGAGCCATTATCTGGATTATACTATTTACCGTTATTATTCATCTCTTTATGACCAAAGGAGGAGAGGTGTGGTACACGTGGAAGTGGATTGAAATCCATGAAGAGGGGGTAAAGCAGGCCATCTCCATTGCCTTGCGACTGATCCTGCTCATTTTGATGGCATCCCTTCTGACACTGACCACGTCTCCCATTGACTTAACGGATGGAATTGAAAGGCTGTTCTCGCCTCTCGCTAGGTTCGGTTTTCCTGCCCATGAGTTAGCCATGATGATGTCGATTGCTCTACGCTTCATTCCGACGTTGATTGAGGAAACGGATAAGATCATGAAGGCCCAGATCTCCCGCGGAGCCGATTTTGAAAGTGGAAATTTGTTGAAGCGGGTAAAGAACATGGTTCCCTTGCTGATCCCTTTGTTTATCAGTGCTTTTCGCCGAGCGGAGGAGCTTGCCTTGGCTATGGAATCCCGGGGGTATCGCGGAGCCATCGGCCGCACAAAATTAAGAGAGCTGACTTGGACGCGGTTAGATCTCGTTTTATTAGGGATTGCCATCTCACTTGTCTTAGCGTTCTTTATTTTGAAAAGTTGGGGGTAGTGCTCATGGGGGAGCTCCGTAAAGTCAAGTGCATCGTCAGCTATGACGGAGGGAACTACGGCGGCTATCAACTGCAGGCAAACTGCGTGACCATTCAGGAAGTGCTGGAGGAAGCGCTGAGTAAGATTACGAAGCAGTCCGTCAGGATCTATGCTTCTGGGCGGACCGACTCGGGCGTTCATGCAAAGGGACAAGTGTTTCATTTCCGCACGACCGTCAATATGCCAGAGGACCGCTGGCCCATGGCTTTTAACACCTTACTCCCGCCAGATATATCTGTACTGAAGGCGGAGTATGTCCCAGATACGTTTCATTCTCGTTTTGATGTGGTGGAAAAAACCTATCGCTATTGTTTGTTTAACCGGCGGATCCCTGACGTCTTTTTGCGACGCTACTCCTGGCATGTTCCTTATGGGCTGGACTTCGAGAAGATGAGAGAAGGAGCTCGCTATCTGGTAGGTGTTCATGACTTTACCTCGTTTTGTTCCATTCGCGCAGAGGTGGAGGATAAGGTGCGAGAGGTTTACGAGATTTCCATCGAGGAAACAGAGGATCATGTAGTCTGGTTGACGTTTCGCGGCAAGGGATTTCTGTATAACATGGTGCGAATTATGGTGGGAACACTGGTGAATGTTGGTTCAGGTAAGACTTCGCCTGAGCAGGTGAAGGCGATTCTCGAAGCCAAGAATCGTGACCGTGCTGGACGAACCGCGCCTGCGGAAGGATTATTCCTGTGGGAAGTTAAATATTAACACGCCGGGAAACGTTGTTTTTTCGCTTGACTCTTTGAGTCGAATGTTATAAGATATTCTTTGGTTATTTTAAATTCCCACCTCCCACGCCCGGGATTTAAAATAGATGTTACGACGAAGTTTCTTTGAACAATTTTCTTTGGTCTATTTTATTTAAGATTTATTGCACTTTTAGGAGGGAAATCGATGCGTACCACATATATGGCTAAGCCAAACCAAGTTGAACGCAAATGGTATGTTGTTGATGCAGAAGGTCAAACTCTTGGCCGTCTTGCAAGTCAAATAGCTACAGTTATCCGTGGAAAGAACAAGCCCGAATTTACACCACACGTTGACACTGGTGACTTTGTAGTTGTTATCAACGCTGACAAAATCAAGTTAACTGGAAACAAGTTAAACAATAAGATGTACTACTTCCACTCTTTGCACCCAGGCGGATTGAAGCAATTCACTGCTGCTCAAATGTTGCAAAGAAAGCCAACCAAATTGGTTGAGCTAGCGGTTAAGGGAATGCTTCCTAAGAACCGTCTTGGTCGTCAATTGTTCACTAAGTTGAAGGTATATGCAGGATCTGAGCATCCTCACCAAGCTCAACAACCAGAAGTAATGGAAATTCGCGGTTAAGGATTAAAGGAGGTTTCAATTCGTGGCAACTGTACAATATTACGGAACTGGACGTCGTAAGCACTCCGTAGCTCGTGTTCGCCTTGTACCAGGCGATGGTCGCGTTGTGATCAACAAGCGCAGCATGGATGAATATTTTGGTGGATTAGAAGTATTAAAGCTTATCGTTAACCAACCGCTTGTGTTAACTGAAGTAGCTGGCAAGTACGATGTACTTGTAAATGTAAAAGGTGGCGGAAACACAGGACAAGCAGGAGCAATCCGTCACGGGATCTCCCGTGCATTGCTTCAAGCTGATCCTGAGAGCCGTGGATCTTTGAAGAGAGCCGGATTCTTAACTCGTGACCCTCGTATGAAGGAACGTAAGAAATACGGTCTTAAAGCAGCTCGTCGTGCACCTCAGTTCTCCAAGCGTTAATTTTGGCTGTGCGAAAAGAAGAACCAGTCTGGGATATCCCAGACTGGTTTTTTTGTTTTAAAGATAAGGAGGAGGTGGCAGTTTGGCTCTTTTCCAGATGGTATAGCCTTTGTCTATGGGCAAGCCTCCATTATCCTTTTCGTTTTTTAATGCTTTTACGATGATCCGTCCAATTTGTCTGCCTAACCGTAAGCCTTCCCTACTGTCTACAGGAAAATGGATCCCTGCGTATAACCGGGAGAGAGCGGCTTCTTCGGCTAAGTTCCTCAGCCTTTTCGATTCAGCAGGGAAGAAATAGCTTAGTACCACTTGGGCTGTGCCCGAAATGACCGAATGCCCAGATGGATACCCCGGGAATTTAGGAGTAGGGATAATGGTCTTAAGGCTTCTGTCCAGTTGATCAGGTCGGGCTACATCCCATCGGTACTTTAGTGCCCAAGTAATTAAAAAGGCATCATTGATTCCGGCTTGCATCGCTGCTAAGATCCGAGCCGCCCTTGGAGGGGTAACGCCATAGGTATCTATGAGCCGCTCGATGATGGGGGTCCACTGTTTTGTTGGGGGCCCCAATCCCCAATACTTCGCAATTCTTTCCGTTCTTTCGGTTTTATGCTTTAGCATTCTTTGAACGGCTGGAAGTTCCTGGCCTCGAAATTTGATGGTAAATGGATTGCGGATCGCAAGCTTAATAGGTTTTCCTTGATGATCGGTTAATTGTCCATCTTTGTTTCTTCTGAAATAAAATAATCTCCATGATCCTGCGCTTGGCTCCAAGCCTGTTGCTTTTCTTCCGTAAATTTTTCTTTCGAGAACCGACCATCTTGGCAAGTTTCCCATGTTTCTTCTCCTTTTTATGAAAGAGTATCTATGCTTATTTATATCGAAATTCAGATCATTTGGAGAAAAAAATAGGCACAGGGCAGGCTGGCTTCATGGAATGGAATTATTTTAATGAGGCTTTTTATGTTGAGAGGTGGTAGGTTTTGGCTTTTCCTATTCCTTTCGTTGAGAGTTCCATAGCGTTGAGCAGTCTGGTCGTGGTATTTATCGAGTTGATCTGGAGAAGCTTGCGGCACTGTTTATTACTTAGACTTGCGGTAAGGTGCAGATGATCCCTAATCGTCTGCTGGTGGGCCTTCTGTTTCTGCTGGTGGCATCTAGGACAGTACCAATTGCCGTGTGTCCGGTGGATAGGGATATGGGCACAAGAAGGACATCTCACCCCTTGGAGGAGCTCTGTTGAGGGAATGTTATACTTTTCGAGGATGTCCGTGGTATCTGGCGGCTGCAACTGGGCGAGTATGCATTCGCTGATTCTTTGCAACATGTAAGGAGTTAAAATCTTGTCTTTAGATTCCTGTTCAAGCTGCTGGATGCGTTCAGGTATTTGCTCTGCTTGCAGGATCTTCTTGAAAATCTCATGTTGGCCTGGATTCGTCTGAAGGATGGTAGAAGGATCTCCAATCGATACGAGCGTTTCAATGGGAGCGGGACGGATTTTATTTTCTTGAAACCAGTGAAGAAGTTGGATTCTCTGTCGGTGAGTTTGAGTAATCGGATCGGGGAAAGCCTCGGTTTCCCCCTTGTAGGTTCGAAGCATTTGCTTCGTGTGCTGATCAAAAAACAGCGTGCCGAAGAAGTTCTTGGATTCGATGATGATAATCAAGTAGGGTGAGATGACGAGCGTATCAATCTGAAAAGCTCGATGATCAGCAATTAGGTTCAGATCACACAAAAATAAGTAATCTTTTTGGGGGAGGTACTCTAAGTATTTATCTAGATTCTGTTCTCCTTTGTAGCCTCTCTTTCTTTTTAAGAGATCTTGAAGTATTAGAGGCTGTTTTTTATGTGTGGGATCTAATCTACGGTGGAGGGCCTGAAGCTTCAGAATAATTTCTGGGGTCGTGCGTGGTTTGATGAACATTTTTCTCCTCCTTTCTAGGGATACTTGTTCGAGATGGAGGGAGACTTTCCTTCCTAAGGTGGGAAAGTGGAGCTTCGGAGCTGAAAGTGCTATTTTACGAATCCTTGCGAAGATTTTTCTAGGTATGGAGAGATCTTGGTCTACTTTTTCTAAGTGCAATCTAAACTTCGGTTTAGAGCCTTCAATTTTAAGCTGCATTTTAAAGTAATTCCACTTTTTTTATGATCTTGTCCGTTCCAGGATCCCCCTCACTGCCGTCTGGGTGCGGATGGTCACGAAATTTTTTATTTGCTCACGGAAAAGTGGCCGATGCTCACGAAAGGATGCCGTTTGCTCACATACCGGGTGCAATTCCATATAACCAGCCCAGTTTGATCACGAATCTCTTCAATTTGCTTCCAAACCGGTAACCATTACAAACAGCCGCCACTTGGACCAGCCGGCCCGTGACCGGCCACGGTCAACCCACCTCCACTTGGACCAGCCGGCCCGTGACCGGCCACGGTCAACCCACCTCCACCTGGACCAGCCGCCCACGCCCACCGCCCCCACCCAATGACCCCCATGTATGAACTTCCCCCCATCGAGAAACAATGGATAAAAAATAACACACTTAGGTGATACAACATGGAAAACAACATTGTTTCGTTTGAGAAGCTAGCGGCGTCCCGTCAGGAAGCACTGCAGAAAAAGGCGCTGTATGGGATAGACAACCAAGAGTTGAACAAGTACTACCAGACCATTGTGAAGGAAAGCATTCAGCATTTCTCTNAGACCATTGTGAAGGAAAGCATTCAGCATTTCTCTTTTCTGCAAAAGTATATTGCGGAAGAATATCTGGGAGATACGGTGATTGATTCTTTTACGATGGGGATTCGTGCAAGCAAGCTTCGGTTGAATGGCAAGAGTGTGGAGGAGATTGAGAAGGTGTATACAAATGATTTACAGGAATCCCTAGCTGATTTGGCTGGTAGGCATCAGTTATATCAGTTTCTGCGCGATTGGGATGTGTATTCCCTCTCGATTATGGCGGAGGATTTAAGTGGGAAGTGGTTCCGCAAAGGAATTCTTTACGGAGAGAAACAACGCAAAATGCGGCTGATGTAAAGGCATATATGAGCTCCTCGTCCCATAGGATGTTAAGAGAAAAAAGGGACGAGGTGGTGTATGAATGGCAAAGCAAAAAAAGGTACTACTTTGGGTTGCCTGCTTTTTGCTGCTCTTATCCATAATTACTTATGAATATCCGATGAGTGAGTCGTGGACCGCTTGGTCGTTGCCTTTGTCTGGTGCTATCATTGCCATTGATCCGGGGCATGGCGGGTTTGACGGAGGGGCAGTCAGCAAATCGGGATTGATAGAAAAAGATGTCGCGTTAAATATTTCTTTGTATCTTCGTGATTTTCTACAGGAAGCAGGGGCCCTTGTTATTATGACTCGGGAGATAGACGATGATCTAGCCGACGGAGCCCAGGGGAGAAAGAAACGAGCAGATATTCATCAAAGGGTACGGCTCATCAACAGCAGTCATGCGGATCTGGCTGTTAGTATTCACCTGAATGCCATCCCATCCCCGAAATGGTATGGGGCTCAAACCTTTTATTATCCGGCTAAGTTAGAAAATCAAACCTTGGCATTTCTTATCCAAGACGAGATAAGAGTTAAGCTAGAAAATACAACCCGCTTTGCCAAACCCAAAAGCGACATGTATCTTCTGAAGAATGTGGAGATGGCATCGGTGCTGGTTGAGGTGGGCTTTCTCTCCAATCCAGGAGAAGCAGCTAAGCTAGCTTCGGAGAAATACCAAAAAAGTATGGCGAATGCGATTTACCAAGGGATCCTGAGATACTACGGCGGGGAAAGCATCCCAAAAACCGAGTATGTGGAATAGCCTATTAGTGGGTATCCTAACTATGATATAATGGTATCCGATTAGGATAAACATGGAATCGGGAAGGGAGTGCCTCGTGTGATAAGAGAAGAACAAGTATTGGAAGCACTAAGAGGAGTAGAAGACCCAGAACTACATAAAAGTGTTGTTGAACTGAACATGGTTCGAAATATAAAAATTGAGGGAACCAAGGTTAGCCTTGACGTGATCCTCACGATCCAAGGCTGTCCTTTGAAGGTTAAAATTCAAGAAGATGTCGAAAACGCCATCAAAGCACTAGGTGCAACCGAGGTGCGAGTGACATTTGGGTCTATGACAGAGCAAGAGCGTGCGGAATTGTCCGCTAAGTTGCGAGGGGGAGCAACGCCTACCACTCAAGGGGGAATTTCTCCTCTATTAAGTCCAGATTCTCCTGTTACCTTCATCGCGGTAACCAGTGGGAAGGGCGGGGTAGGGAAATCTACCGTAACGGTTAACCTTGCTACTGCCCTTGCTCGCTTAGGGAAGAGGGTAGGGGTTGTAGACGCTGATATTTACGGCTTCAGCGTTCCTGAAATGATGGGGATCACCCAACGTCCTACTGTCATCGACAACGTGGTCTTGCCTGTACAGGCTCACGGTGTAAAAGTCATCTCTATGGGCTTCTTCGTAGAAGATAACTCCCCGGTCATCTGGCGTGGTCCGATGCTTGGGAAGATGCTTCGCAATTTCTTCTCCGAGATTCACTGGGGTGAGCTAGACTATATCTTATTGGACTTGCCGCCTGGTACGGGAGACGTTGCCTTAGATGTTCACCAGATGATCCCGCAGAGCAAAGAAATCATCGTGACAACGCCTCATGCTACAGCTGCTTTTGTAGCGGCGCGTGCCGGCTCGATGGCTATTAAGACAGGTCATGAAATTATCGGTGTTGTGGAAAATATGTCCTACTTTGAGTGTGGCCAGTGTGGAAGTCAGGAAGCCATCTTTGGTAAAGGTGGAGGCGAAAAGCTAGCGCAAGAATTAAAGACCGAGCTTCTCGCTCAGATTCCACTGGGACAACCAAATTACAATCCAGAAGTACCCGGAGCTGCTCCGTCCATCTACGAGGAAGACTCCAAAATTGGTTCCATTTATATGGATATGGCACGTAAAATTAGCAACACCTAAAGAAAAAAGGAGCTGGTTATCCAGCTCCTTTACTTTTTAGCTACCGCCACCTCCACCTCCACCGCCGCCGGAACCACCACCGCCACCGCCGGAGCCGCCGCCTTCACCACCGCCGCCTTTGCCGCCACCTTCTTTGTTTTCAGGCTTCATCATTTCCTTTTGCGCCTGCATCATCAGATTGATCATTTCTAAGCGAAGAAGAGGGCTTTGGATAGCGTCTTTCATTACAGTCATTGTCTGTTGCTGATACGTAGGCGTATTCATGACTTGAAGAAGGCTTTCTTCGAATTTTGGATCATTCATGACCTTCATTAGCATCATTTGATACTCTGGATCTTTCATGAGATCTTTGATTAACTTTTTATGCTCGTCTTGGATGGCTGTGGCAAACGCTTTGGCTACCTTGGGATCTTGGAGGAGCGTTTTAAAGTTATCCTTACTTTTAGGATCGAGAAGGGTCTTTTCCACCGTTGCTGAAATTTCTGCGGTCTGCATCATGACTTCCGGGTCTTTGGTAGCTTCTTGGATCGCTTTTTTACCTTCCTCCGTTTGGAGAATATCTAGCACCATCGTCTTGGTTTCTTTATAATCAGGTGCTGCTTTTTCTTGTCCGCCGCCTTGGTTACAAGCAACGACAAAGCTTAGCAAAGAAAGAGGGATCAGCCACTTAAACAGGGTATACATATTTATGCCAGCTCCTTTCTAAGGTTCATTTTCCTTAGTTTTCCGCAGATTTCCCTGTTTATCCAAAGGGATGCACCGCAAAAAGGAGTATGGTACAATCATATAGTTATAGTTTGCAAAAGGAGGGCGCACAGGGGTGAACTTCAAGAAGTGGCTTTATCTTTTTTCTACCACGTTACTCATCGGGGGCGTTAGTTCCGTTATCTTAGGCATGATCCTGGAGAGAGGAACCTTATTTGGCGCAGGATTTAATAATATCCTTGTCGGGCTGGCATGGAACTTTGGTTTAGGATTGCTCTTTAGCGCCGTTGCTCAGATGGGCTTTTTCGCTTATTTAACCGTTCATAACGTGGGGCTTGGTGTATTTAAGAGCTTGTGGCCCTATGTTCAAGTGGTTTTGATTGCGTTTGCCTTCTTTGATCTTATTTATTTCCGTTTTACGACCTTCTCCGTTGAAGGGGAGAGCTTTATTGGTTATGTATGGATTCCCTTGGGAATTCTCCTTTATGCTTTGATTGTCGCTTACTTTAAGGTAAAGGAAACCAATCGCAGTGCGGCTATTCCAACCGTATTCGTGATTTTTGTGGTAACCGTGATTGAGTGGATTCCCGCGCTCAAGCAAAATAATCTTACAGGTATGTTTTATATGCTGATTCCTCTGCTTATTTGCAATACATGGCAGATCATGCTGCTTCACCGCTTAACGAAGACGAGCCCGGTCGGAGAAGCTGCTCCAACGAAGGCTAAGGCAGCAACTAGACAGAGGAAGGCAAAATGAAAAAAAGGGGGACGTTCTGTTTAGAATCGTCCCTTAGTCAATTTCTTTTGCTTTTACCTTCGCATCGGTAATCAATTCCGATACGCTAGTGAATTCGTACCCTTTTTTCTTGAGCTGATCAATAATCGTAGGCAGGGCAAGGTGAGTTTGCTTGGAGGAGTCACTGGCATGCAGCAGAATAATGTCTCCTGGGTGGGCGTGACTGACCACGTTATCTACGATTTGCTCAACTCCTGGATTCAACCAATCCTTTGAATCTGTATCCCATTGGATAACGGTATATTTTAATTCATCAGCAATGCGCAAGACGCGTTTGTCGATATCCCCATTGGGGGTACGGATGAGGGCCGGCTTTTTGCCTGTAAGCTCTTGGAGAACCACTTCAGCTTTACGAATTTGCGTACGAATTTCTTCATCGGTCAGACGGCTGTAGTTAATATGCTTATAGCCGTGTGATCCAATCTCGTAGCCTTGTTTCTGGATGCGTTTGACGATATCTGGATGCTCCTTACTCCATTCTGCTGAAAGGAAAAAGGTGGCTTTCTTTACGCCTTTCTGCTCCAGGACGTCAAGGATCGGAATGGCGCGTTGCTCTCCCCAACTAATATCAAAGGTTAGAGCGAGTTTTTTCTGGTCTGTTTCTACTTTGTAAATGGCTGCGGGTGCTTTATGAACTTGTGAAAAAACCGCAATGTTGTTTTGCTCCACGTAGGCAATACCAACAGCAAAAATAGCGGCCATAAGAATGACAAAATACTGTTTTATCTTTGCTCCATTGAAGACCCAGATAAATTTCACCCTG
Source organism: Ammoniphilus sp. YIM 78166 (assembly GCF_004522215.1). Classification (GTDB taxonomy): domain Bacteria; phylum Bacillota; class Bacilli; order Aneurinibacillales; family RAOX-1; genus YIM-78166. The sequence goes on from NZ_SDLR01000014.1 coordinate 41,881, forward strand.
TTTCACCTCCCCTAAGTTTGTCCAATACAAATGTATTGTGAAAAGGACGAGGTTATGCTTAGAAACAGCAAAAAAATTTGTGGAGGTAATCATGAACTTGATCGGAAAGTTTTTTCACATCGTGAAAGCCAATTCACGATTCTTGTGGCTCGGTACCCTTATTTTCGTCGGGAGCGCTCTGCTAGGGTATTTGAATGCCGAAGGCATCCAAGCCATTGCGGAACAATTCATGAAGGAGTTAGAGCGAATCGCGGAAAAGATTCAAAAGAACGGCTCGGTTTTCTATACCTTCTGGGTGATTTTTCAAAATAACGTATTGGCTTCCCTGACGATGCTCGGATTAGGCGTGTTTTTTGGAATCTATCCTTTTATGGCGTTAGTCACCAATGGCGTGCTGTTAGGATTTTTACTCAAAGTGTTTGCGATGAAGGGAGTTAATCCCATAGGTATTCTTGTGTTTGGCATCCTTCCCCATGGGATCATTGAAATCTTTGCGGTTATTATGGCAGCGGCTATCGGGATTAAATATGGAAGCCTGGTTTTCCGCTTGCTCGGTAATCTAGGGAGCCAGGATCGAAGATCCGGAATCTTGGAGGAGTTCAAGGCTAATCTGCGAGATCTTCCTGTCACGGTTGGGGCAGTTGTCGTGCTTTTGTTCATTGCAGCCATTGTGGAAAGTGCCATTACACCCGTCTTGATTCAAATGTTTATCGGGGATGTTGCTAATCTGAGTGCATAATTAATCAAAAGGTTAGGCATGATAAGCTCACATTGACATTTTTCCAGGAGTTGGTATGTTGATGATGGGCTTTATGTTTAACCAGAAGGAATGTCAGGAATTGGAGTATATGCTTCGCCGCGAGCTGGAAGAGCTCCTACTGGATCTCGGAGATAAGCGAATTGATGGCGTGGTTCGAGTCGCCATGGAGGAACGGTACATCACCGTATTTAAGATGTATGGAAGACTCGTATCTCCTAAGGAGTTATCCAAATATGTCCGGAATCGCACGAAGACCAGTCATTGAGAAAGAAAAAAGAAGTTGTCTTGGCTACTCGAGGTGGCTGGAGACAACTTCTTTTCTTTCGTTAAACAATTTTCTTTATAGATTTAATGCGAACATCGCGAACGGTTTCAATATGTCCGTCTTCCGTAGTAATCTCGGCCATACATCGATCAGGACTTAGCCAGCTTAATGTTCCATTAATTTTGGTTTCGGATCTTAGCAAAATTTCAACTGCTTCACCACGACATTGCAGCAGCTGTCTACGAATTTCTTCACCCACGTTTGGGCCTCCCATTTAGCCAGGATTGTTCTCTATAGAATGATATTTTACTCCGCTGACCATAACAAGTAAATGTGCTTAGATATGCAATTATCATCTGTTTTCGGTTAAAAACAGGGGTGAAAGGGGATACATAGAATCCGGACTCATCCAGAATTCAATTTTCATTGGTTTTTCTCCAGTTTTTAAAATCAGCATATATATACATGAATCTGTCGAGTTGAGTCATTTTTCATTCTAGAGTTACAATATAGGTAGAAAGCGAATGACATCAAAGGGGATATGAACTTGAATAAGAATATATCAATCATTGGCGTCCCGATGGACTTAGGTGCCGACCGTCGTGGAGTAGACATGGGGTCGAGTGCGATCCGTTATGCGGGAGTTAAAAAAAGATTGGAATCCATTGGCTATGACATTGTAGATAAGGGCGACCTTCGCGTACCGACTCCTGAATCCTATCCGATTATTAATAATAACCTGAAATATCTTGCTGAGATCACGAAGGTAAATCAAGAGCTAGCAATAGCCGTGGACCAAGAAATGCAAAAGGGGAGATTCCCTCTTGTCATCGGAGGAGATCACTCCATCGCGATTGGGACGATTGCAGGCGTGGCCAAGCACCAAAAGAACACGGGGGTCATCTGGTTTGACGCCCATGGTGATCTTAACACGGGAGAGACCTCGCCATCTGGAAATATTCATGGAATGTCACTAGCTGTGTCTCTTGGCATTGGGCATCCCGATCTCACCAACATCGGCGGCTTTGCTCCGAAAATCAAACCAGAAAATACGGTTATCATTGGAGCGCGCGACCTGGATGAAGGGGAACGCGAATTAATCAAGCGCATCGGTTTAAAAGTGTTCACCATGCATGAGATCGACCGCTTAGGTATGCCACGGGTGATGGAGGAAGCGCTCTCCATTGTTTCGAAGGGAACGGATGGCGTTCACTTGAGTCTAGACCTCGATGGCTTGGATCCGCATGATTGTCCAGGGGTAGGAACTCCGGTTATCGGAGGAATCTCCTACCGAGAAAGTCATCTCGCTATGGAGATGTTAGCAGAAGCTGACGTCCTGACCTCGGCCGAGTTTGTGGAAGTCAATCCGATTCTGGATGTACAGAATAAAACAGCGAGAGTTGCAGTTGCGCTTATGAGTTCCGCATTTGGGGATAAACTGTTATAATGGAATAATGTCAAAGCAAGCATGAAGAATAGATCTCCTTATTCGCAGAATAAGGGGAGATATTCTTCTTCTTCATAGAATGATAAATTTACCAAGTTTTTTACTGTCAATTATTGAAACTTTTGAAGCATGCCTCCGTATATTACATTGAACCTAAAGGGTAAGGGATAGCCATGGGCTCGATCGAAGAAAAATTAATAAAGAAAATGGCAAAGGGAGACCGGGATGCTTTTGCAGAGCTTGTAGAGCTTTATAAGGATAAGGTTTATCAAGTGTCCTATCGGATGCTTGGCAATGCCCAGGAAGCGGAAGACGTAGCTCAGGAAACCTTCCTGCGCGTTTACGCCAACATTGGGAACTATGATCCGAGCTATAAGTTCTCTACATGGATTTACCGCATCGCAACGAATCTCTGTATTGATCATCTTCGCAAGAGGAAACAGGTGTATTCTCTAGATAAGCAGGTGGAGGGAACGGACGGATTGGATTGGCATGACCGATTAGCAGACCAAGGCCCGAATCCGGAAGAAACCTTGTTAACTGGAGAGCTGCAGGGACAGGTGCAACAAGCTATCGAAAGCTTGACCCCCAAGTATCGATCCATTATTACCTTGCGATACATTGAAGACCTTTCCCTAAACGAAATTAGTGAAGTACTTAAGCTTCCGGTGTCGACGATCAAGACCAGAATTCACCGAGGCAGGGAAGCGCTCCGGAAAAAGCTAAATCTCTAGTCCCAGGTTCCAGAAGGAGGGTGCAACAAATGGACTGTGAACAGACTACTCGGCTGATTCACGAATATCTGGATGATGATATCCATCGAGATGATGAACTAGAACTAAAAAAGCATCTCCTCCAGTGTGCGGACTGCAAGGAGAGATTTCATGCACTGCAGCAGACGATTGCCCTTGTCCAAAGCACATCCCATATCTATGCTCCGATTGGATTTACTGATCGCGTCTTAGCTGCCCTTCCGAAGGAAACGTTTGCCCAGCTTATGAAAAAAAGGCTTCAGCAACATCCTTTTCTCGTAGCTGCATCCCTATTTATTGTGATGATGGCTGGTAGTATGACGGCATATTGGCATGAAGATAGGCAGGTTCAGTTATCGGCGGATCAGCTTCAGCAGTTGGAGATCGATCATTTAAATAACAAAGTCATTGTACCGGCCAACAGCGTCGTTAATGGAGATATCGTGGTGCGGAATACCGATATCGCCGTAGAAGGAGCGGTAAAGGGCAATGTGGTGGCCATTGATGGACGAATTTACTTGGCTTCCACGGGGTCCATCTCAGGAAATAAAGAAGAAATCAATCAAGCTGTCGAGTGGGTTTGGTATAATCTCAAGCGAGTTGCATATCAAATCATTCCTTAAGGCACGGGAAATTCCGTGTCTTTTGCTTGTATAGACGGGTACATGGTGTATACTAATTTTTAAAGACAAATAAAATGGGGGATTATCCACATGGGGCCACTACCTAACATGATAGATTACCTAAGTGATGCCATCGATATTCTCCTTGTCACCTATTTAATTTATAAATTGATTATAGTCCTAAGAGGCACTCGAGCCATTCAATTATTTAAGGGTATTATCGTTATCGTTTTAACCTGGCTTGTTAGTACCTACTTTGGGCTGCGAACCTTGCAATGGCTCATGTCCCAAGCGCTAAATATTGGGCTCTTGGCCATCTTGATCATCTTCCAGCCGGAACTGCGCCGAGCGCTTGAGCAGCTTGGGCGAGGACGGCTTTTCTCCCGCTCCCACCAGCCGGATGATCAAATTGCATTAAGGGTCGTCGGAGAAACCATTAAGGCTCTGCAGTATATGGCCAAAAGGAGAATTGGAGCCCTGATCGTCATCGAGAAAGAAACGGGATTAACCGACTATATTGAAACGGGAATCGAAATCGGGGGGAAAGTCAGTTCCGAGCTTCTCATCAATATTTTCATTCCCAATACACCGCTTCATGACGGGGCTGTTATCTTTCGCAAGGATATGGTGATGGCAGCAGGCTGTTATCTGCCCTTATCTGAGAATCCGATGATCAATAAAGAATTAGGGACAAGGCATCGAGCGGCCATTGGAATGAGTGAAGTATCCGATGCGATCGCCTTGATTGTGTCAGAAGAAACCGGACAAATCTCGATCGCGCGCAATAGCGAACTCAGTCGAGATCTGACAGAAGATCAATTAAGGGAATACCTCATGCTGGAGCTTCAGCCTCCAGTGAAGGCGAATGTCCCACTTTGGCAACGAAGGGGGAAAAAATCAGATGGATAGACTGTTGCGAAACAACAACGTAGTCAAGATGGTTGCGTTATTTTTAGCCATCTCCCTATGGTTTGTCGTCAATGGGGGAGAGACGAGTCCCTCTACTCCTCAGTATAAGCGTGCTGTAGAAACTTACCGGATTAGCGAGGTCAGCTTAACGGCGCAGATGGACGAGAATCGCCTGGCCATCGTGAAAATGCCCAAGACGGTAACGGTGGAGCTAAAGGGAACGCCGGCTTCCTTGAACCAGAATATTAATCCCGCCGACTATGAGGTCTTCGTGGATCTTCGCAACTACAATAAAGGAACCTGGATGGTTCCTGTGATCTCCACGGGCTTCCCCAGAGACTTAGCTGTACGAGTGATACCGGAAAAGGTGGAGGTTGTCCTCGAAGAAAAACAGATGGTGGAAAAAGAGGTAACCCCTCAGTTTATTGGAACGATTGCACCTGGCTATTCGATAGGAGAGGCGATCGTAAAGCCAAAGAAGGTCCATGTAACCCTGCCGGAAAGTAAAATTAAAGACATTGGTCAAGTCCAAGTCACGGTGAACGTGGAAGGGGCAAAGGACTTAATCGAACAAACCGTTCCCCTGCGGTTGCTCGATCGCCACGGTAATCCCATGGAAGCTGAAATCAATCCAGCCGTCGTAGAGATTCGTGTGCCGGTAACAAGTCCATACAAGCAGCTTCCAATTAAGCTAAGCTTCATCAATTCGCCGCCGCCTGGGGTGAGTATAGACAGTATACGACTAGTAACCGATAAGATTACGGTATATGGCCCTGTAGAGGTGATCGATAAAATGAACTTCTATCCTGGTCCGCAGATTGATTTATCCGCATTCACTGAAAATCGCTTCTTGCAGATGAAGGTGCCCCTCTTGCCGAATGTCGTGAAAACCGAGCCTGACTTTATCGAGCTAGAGATAAAGGTTTCTACATCGGAAGAACAAATCTTTGAAAATGTGCCGATTAGTATTACAGGAGTGGGAGAGGGCTTGCGAGCTTCGATTACACGACCTGAAGATGGCAGGATGAATCTTACCTTGCAAGGAACGGCGAAGAAGATAGCAGAACTCAGCCCAGAAGATGTTGAGCTGTATGTGGATGTGAGCAATCTTCCGCCAGGAAATCATGAGGTTCCGGTGCATATGAATCTGCCGACCTTTGTTACGAGTAAGGAAGGAACGGATGCCTTGCGCGCCATTGTGCGCATTGAAAGAGCCGAATAGGAAAGAACAACATAACTTATTAGAACACTCAGAGAAAGGGAGAGTGCAATGGGTAAATATTTTGGAACCGATGGAGTGAGAGGAGTCGCCAATAAGGAGCTCACTCCTGAGCTTGCATTTAAGCTAGGACGTTGTGGGGGTTACGTCCTAACGAAAGATAAAAAAGAGAAAAGGCCCAAAGTCATCATTGGCCGCGATACCCGCATTTCCGGTCATATGCTGGAAGGGGCACTAGTAGCTGGCTTGCTTTCCATTGGTGTAGAGGTCATGCGTTTAGGTGTCATCTCGACCCCTGGCGTCGCGTTTTTGACTCGGGCATTAGGCTCTGATGCAGGCGTAATGATTTCGGCATCGCATAACCCTGTGGCCGACAACGGCATCAAGTTCTTCGGCGGAGATGGCTTTAAGCTCTCAGATGAGATGGAGCTTGAGATTGAAGCTTTGCTGGATGCTGAGAAAGATGAGCTGCCGCGTCCTGTGGGAGCGGAGATCGGTGCGGTGATGGATTATCGTGAAGGCGGACAGAAGTATATCTCTTATCTGAAGACGACGGTACGAAACAATTTTGAAGGGTTAAAGGTAGTGATCGACTGTGCCAATGGAGCCGTCTCATCCATTGCCCCGCAATTGTTCTGTGATCTAGAAGCAGATACGATTCTCATCGCCAACAATCCAGATGGTCTCAACATCAACGAAGGCTGTGGCTCAACCCATCCTGAGAAGCTGCAGCAAGCCGTGTTGGAGCATAAAGCCGATATCGGTCTCTCCTTTGACGGCGATGCCGACCGCTTAATCGCGGTCGATGAGAAAGGTGAGCTCGTGGATGGGGATCATATCATGTATATCTTAGCGGAAGGACTATCTAAGTCCCTTCGTCTCAAGCACAACACCGTGGTTTCAACCGTTATGAGCAATATCGGATTCTATAAGGCAATCGAAGCAGCTGGTTTAGAAACCAAGCAAACCAAGGTAGGCGATCGCTACGTGATGGAGGAAATGCTCAAGGGTGGCTACAACCTCGGAGGAGAACAATCCGGACATATCATTATGCTCGACTACAACACGACTGGGGATGGCATGTTAACCGCCATCCAGCTGCTTGATGTGATGGTCACGGAAAGAAAGCCGCTATCCGAGCTTGCTTCCCGCATGAGAAAATATCCGCAAATCCTTATCAACGTCCGTGTAGAGGATAAGTCCAAACTGGCCGGAAACGAGCGCATTGAACAGGCTATTCGTGACGTGGAAGCAAAACTAGGGGACAGCGGTCGCGTCCTCGTTCGTCCTTCAGGAACGGAATCCCTAGTTCGCGTAATGGCGGAAGGTCCGGATGAAGAGCTGCTTCAGCAGTATGTGGATAGCATTGTAGAAGTGGTAAAAACGGAATTGTCTTAGGTAATGTACCGGAAGTTTCCTGCTGTTGGCAGTGGGAGGCTTCCGGTTTTTTGTTGATGAGGTGGTGGCAAGGTGGGGAGGGGCTTGGTCGAATAAGTGGAGAAACGTCATCTATTTGGTTATATTGATCAAAATCAGATGAGTGTAAATGGACTTTCTCCATCTATTTTGAATTATGAGCCTGCTTTTATGGAGTTTAGGTCCTTTAAGTGTCTTTTTTCCATCTATTCATACTTCGGTCATAAGCATTATTGTAAATAGGTGTCTTTTTTCCATCTACTAGTCCTCGCTAGGATCGTGGACCGGTTATTATCTCCCCTCGAACCTTTCCCCAGACCAAAACATAGTATAAACTACTATCACAACATAACCAAATATTGTATTTATTTTTTAAAAATGGGAATTGTATAAGATTGTTATGATGTGATATGATAATCTCTATTGAAAGGAGGGTAGAAGGTAAGAACTACTTTTTCTCTTTGATTAACTTAAAAGCGCCAGGACTATTCTCCTATGAATCGGATCACTTAGGAGATAGTTGACGAGGAGGAGGTTTATCGATGTTTTCGGCGGATGCCTCCCGGTTCCGGTCAATACCGAAAGTGGACCAACAAAACAAAGGGGTGACTCTTTGAACAAAAGGTTCACATGACCAATCAAAATATAAGCTCGACGGGGATATCTCCCGTCGTTTCAGTAACGGCAGAGTATCCCCGTCTGGATGGAAAAGGGGATTATTAGACTATGTGCGGAATCGTTGGATATATCGGAAATCAAGATACTAAGGAAATTCTTCTTCGAGGACTAGAAAAATTAGAATATAGAGGGTATGACTCTGCGGGGATTGCCGTCATGAACGATGCTGGAGTCCATGTTTTTAAAGAAAAAGGACGTATAGCTGCACTTCGTGAGATTGTTGACCTTAACACGAATGCAACAATAGGAATAGGACATACACGTTGGGCAACTCATGGGGTACCTAGTCAGTACAATGCACACCCTCACCAAAGTGGCTCTGGACGCTTCACTCTTGTGCACAATGGTGTTATTGAGAACTATGAGCTGCTGAAGCGTGACTACCTGTCTGATTATGACTTTAAGAGTGATACGGATACAGAGGTCATTGTTCAGTTAGTAGAGCATTTCGTTCAGAATATGGGCTTAGATGTTGAGGCAGCATTCACTAAAACATTAAGCTTGTTAATTGGATCTTATGCGATAGCCATGCTCGATCTAGAGAACAGTGGGACCATCTTTGTTGCAAAAAATAAGAGCCCACTCTTGGTAGGTCTTGGAGAAGAATTTAATGTAGTAGCAAGTGATGCTATGGCCATGCTGCAGGTGACAAGTGAATTTGTTGAATTGATGGATAAAGAAGTCGTAGTCGTGACTGAAGATACCATCTCTATCAAGGACCTTAACGGGAACCTAATCCAACGTAATTCCTTCATGGCGGAAATCGATGCTAGTGATATTGAGAAAGGCACCTATCCGCACTTTATGCTAAAGGAAATTGACGAACAACCATTCGTAATGCGTAACATCATCCAAAAGTATCAGGATGAGAACGGCAACTTAGCATTAGATAAGAACATTCGTCAAGCCATGTTGGATGCAGATCGTTTGTATATCATCGCAGCGGGAACCAGCTACCATGCAGGACTTATTGGCAAGCAATACATTGAAAAAATTGCTAAAGTTCCAGTTGAAGTCCATATTGCAAGTGAATTCGGGTACAATATGCCAATGCTAAGTGAGAAACCATTGTTCATTTTTATTTCACAAAGTGGAGAAACCGCCGACAGCCGTCACGTGCTGGTCGAAGTGAAAAAGCTTGGCTATAAAGCATTAACCATTACCAATGTACCAGGATCCACGCTTTCCCGCGAAGCGGACTATACCTTGCATTTATACGCTGGACCTGAGATTGCTGTAGCATCAACAAAAGCTTATACCGCACAATTAGCAGTGCTTTTGCTTTTAGCCTTTGCAACAGCAGAAGCTAAACATATCGAGCTTGATTTTGATCCGTTTAAAGAAATGGCGATCGCGGCAAATGCCATGGAAGTGGTCGGAAATAACAAAGAAGAAATGGAAAAGATTGCTCGTGAATTCCTGAGCACGACACGCAACGCTTTCTTCATCGGAAGAACATTAGACTATTACGTTTGTCTTGAGGGAGCCCTTAAGCTTAAGGAGATTTCCTATATTCAAGCGGAAGGCTTTGCTGGCGGAGAATTGAAACATGGACCGATCGCTTTGATTGAAGAAGGGACACCGGTAGTCTGCGTTTCAACTACTGAGTTTGTAAACCTAAGCATTCGAGGCAATGTAAAAGAGGTTGTTGCGCGTGGTGCAAATCCTTGTATCATTACGATGGAGGGCTTACAGCACGACGGAGATCGTCTTGTGATTCCTGCTGTTCACGAGTACATGACTCCATTAGTATCTGTTCTACCATTACAATTGATTTCATACTATGCGGCCTTACACCGTGGTTGCGATGTTGATAAACCAAGGAATCTAGCGAAGTCCGTTACGGTGGAGTAGACTGTTCAATATGTAGTGAGGCGATAGCAATTTGCTATCGCCTTTTTCTAGTTCCTTCTTGAAGTTTATATTATATCCTCTAAAAATGAATGGTAAAAATAATCAACCAATCTGTCAAACCTTCTTGAAAATTTATGTTTCTTATTTATTGGGATATTAAACTTTCGAATAAAATAAATGATGGAAAAGGATGTGAGTACGGAAGTTAATAATGGCCTTTTAATAATTAAAAAACTATATAAATACATTTTCACATAGATAATGCTTGACCAAAAAATGTTCCAGCCATGCTTGTATTGAATAAATTTTTTTTGGTTCAAAAAGTATTCACCGATACTCGACATCAAAACATAGGTAGCAAGATGTTTGATTTGTTTGATTAATCCTTTTGGAAAGTCTGATAAAAATAAAAGGACTAATAAAGGAGTTACTATAATTACATGAAACACTCTTAGGATATTCCAGTTTATACCTATAGGTATAAACTCCCAAAGAAGATGCCTTCTACATAAATAATAATAAATGGTATTAACCAAACTAGCGTAAGCTAGGCTTTTTGAATATTTAGGCAGTTCGCGCCACGTTCCTTTACAGATATTTAATAATACAATGCATAGAATCAACAATATTTGTTTTTGTTTCATACTTTACACGTACCTTTCATGTCTTAGCGGGTTAGGAAGATTCAAGACAACAATAGTTTTTGTTGTGATCCTAAATTTACACCTATAGAATTTCAGCAACATTCGACATGAAACTTTAGTTTGTAAAAAGAGCTGGATGTAGCAGTCCAGTGATATCCTCTAATAGATTAGGGATAATAATAACACTAAAATGATTTTTTATTGTAAAGGAGAAGAAATTCTTGTATAAGCGCCATAGTAACAAATTTTACTATATAGGACTAAGTGTTATTCAGAGCTTACTTTTGTTCTATGTTTTTTATAAAAAGAAAAATAGAAAAACGATCCTTGTTACATTTTTATCGCTTGCTGGGTTTGCGTTCCACTTTGAATATCCCGTCTATATATTAAGAGGTTATAAATATAAAACGAAAATACTTAAAAACGAAGAACAAAGTAACTCCTTAGGGTCTGTTTTATCTCAAGCACTTTTTGTCCCTCCGGCTGCCATTTTCATTGCAGCCTTTCGGTTGGGGTGGAAAATCAAATTATTGTTTACCATGTACTTTGTGTTAATTGAGAAGTACTTTTTAAGGATAAATATTTATAAAAATAGATGGTGGCGTACACCCTATACTGCATTTACCATATTTTCTTTCTTTTTTATAAGTGATACTTGGTATAACTATATTAAGAAAGGAAATAAGGTGAGTTTGAAGTTGGCTTTATACAGTATCATTCATCTGACTTATATGTGTTTTTTGTTTATAGCTTCGGTATTCAAACGTTTTAGATACCTACCTGAGGCTTCGTGGTATCACCATTATTCGTTTATTAAAATGTATCTAGTGGTTGAGACTGCTATAGCCGCTTATTTATTAGAACAGAAGCAAAAGTGGTTGGGGATAATTCCACTATTTATAACGGTAACCATCGACTCTTTGCTTTTAAAAATCAATTTGTTAAAAGTAAAAGGGAACTATTGGACCAGTGTATTTTCTATAAGATTCGCCACGTATATATTGTCAATATTTTATAAAAATTGGATAAAGCAATAAGAGATTGAGGAGCACTGTACCCAGCTGCTGCTCTTTTTGCGTTGTTCAGGTATTGAGATCAAAACATATGGCTCTTTCCGTTTTTTGTATACCAACCCCTGTACATCACAGGACTTTTGAATTATGATAATTGATATTAATCCAACTATTGTCATAACAGGAGGAGCTTAAAGGTTATGAAGTCAATACAAACCAAATTAATTACAATCTATGGTCTTATTTTTATTCTTATTGCTTCTGTTAACTTAATATTTGCTCAATCCATGCTAAAGGAGAATGCGGAATACACGTCTCAGCTATTGCAAGAGCAGCTCAATGAGAAGGTTCTAATGCTAGAGGCAAGCGTGGAAAGTCAGCTCGATCATATTACTCGTACTTCCATCCTGTTAGCTGAGCAGATGGCCTCGGATGAACAGGTGATACAAGGGCTTAGGGAGCGTAATCCTGAACAGATTCACAATGCCCTTCGGAAATCATCAGAGCTTGCTAAAGAAAAGGCTGGCATTGATCTGATTTGGGTTACCAGTTTAGCGGATCGAACTCAAGGAGGAAATACTCCGATTCTCGCTTGTCCAACTAATCCGGCCTTTGATGGCTTTGCGGGGTTGAATTACACTTCTACCAATGAAGCTTTAAATAGCGGAAAAACCGTAGCCTCCTGGGAAGTCAATGAGGAGGATGGAAAATTACAGGTCTCCGCACCGATTATGGACGAAGGACAGATTATTGGTGCCATTGTTGTGGGGCGTCAGACTTATCAAGGGATGATTCAAGAGGTCTCACAGCTTAAAGGGATTGGGAATACCTTGTTTCTTGTAAACGATGATGATTACTACGTGATGACGGATACGAAAACGGATGAGATCGGGAATCTCTTATTTCAAGATTCACGGGAGGCTATCAAGGAACAAGCGGTATACCTATCGGAGCTGTCCGGACAAAAGACCATATTTAAAGAAATCCTTCCGTATTTAGATCAGGTTCGTGCGGAAGGGAAGGGAAGGACGGAGGTCATTGAATGGAACGGAATGGCCTATGCTGCTTATTTCGAGCCACTCGTCACCCACGCAGGAAAAGTAGCGGGTATTATGGTAGCGCGTATACCAGGCTTTGTATCCATGCAGGAAGAAATTATGAACCAAGCCTCATCTAAAAAGGTGCTTTCTTATATCGTTAGTATTATCTTAGTTCTTCTTTCAATTGCGGTTAGCTATATTTTGGCTCTTCGAATTGCGAGGCCGATCAGTCGTATGGCGGGGTTAGCGCAAAATATTGCTGAAGGAGATTTGACCCGCTCCATTGCTATAACTGGACAAGACGAGGTAGGAAAGCTAGCTAGAGATATGAACGTCATGAGGGATAACTTGAAAGAGGTCATCGTAGGGGTCAGAGATAATGCAGAACAAGTCGCCACTTCAGCAGAAGAGTTAACCGCTGGTGCAGAGCAGACTGCCCAAGCTACCCAACAGATTGCTAGAACCATTCAAGAGGTCGCCAGCGGGGCCGAAAAACAGGTAGTGAGTATTGAAGAAAGCTCTCATATGCTAACGGACATGAATCAAGGGATTCAACAGATAGCTGCATCGACACAGAAGGTTTCCGTTTCTTCTGCTCATACCCTTGAACAAGCGAAGGTAGGAGCAGAAGCGATATCTGCAGCTTCAGATCAAATGGGCTCAATTCATCATACGATGAATGGCTTGGCTCGAGTAGTAAAAGGGTTAGGGGAACGCTCACAAGAAATTGGAAAAATCCTCGAGGTTATTACGGGCATTGCAGCCCAGACCAATCTATTAGCCTTGAACGCTGCGATAGAAGCAGCTAGGGCAGGAGAGCAAGGAAGAGGCTTTGCTGTTGTAGCCGACGAGGTACGCAAGCTTGCTGAGCAGTCTGCTCAATCGGCTCGACAGATCTCAAGCTTGATCGTCTCGATTCGGGATGAAACGCATGAAGCAGTCAACACCATGGAAACAGCCATGAACGAAGTCACCGGTGGAAGAGATAAAGTTCATGCTGCCGGCGATTTCTTTAAGGAAATTATGGAGTCCATCGATGATGTGGCAGGCCAGATTGAGGAGGTTTCAGCCGCTATCGAACAAATGTCAGCAAGCAGTGAGCAGGTCGTTCAGTCAATGGGAACGGTGATAGGGATTGCGGAGGCTTCTTCCGCAGGCACTCAGCAGATTTCCGCAGCGGTACAAGAACAGCTGGCTACGATGGAAGAGATCACTTCCTCAGCGTCTACTTTAACAGGGATGGCTGAGGAGCTTCAGAAGATGATTGGGAAGTTTAAAATATGAAAACAAGGCAGCGAACCTCGCTGCCTTTCTTCATTCACACAACTCCTCCGCTACCCATTCTAATACTAGTGTTTCCCTCTCAATCGAATAGCCCATGGAAGCTTCTTGATTCGCGATCACTTCCTTGTTATGTCGAATCGCTTCATGAATATCAATCCACACGGGAGCGGTGCCGTTTGCGATCTCGTAGTCTTCAAGCTGAGCTTCTTCTTGCTCTTCGTCAATTTGACAGACGTAAAAATAGGAGATCATATGGATGAGATCAAACTCGGAATCATAGTGAGGGCGATATTCGTCTATCATCCCAAATTCAGAGATGATCTGAATATTTTTGGCTCCTGTTTCCTCAGACAGTTCCCTTTTCAACCCATCGAGAAGGTCCTCATCCATTTCAACCCCACCGCCTGGAAAGCTATAATCGTTGTACCTCTTCGTATATAGAAGGAGGATCTCGGATCCTCTTAAGATAATCCCTCGCGCAGCTTGCCGCTCGAAGGTTTTTCCATTCAGATCAGTCACATCTTTGTGTATTAATTTTTTAATCAGTCTCAATCCCAATCCCTCTTTCTCTTATCATCCTAATCGATCTTACATAAGGTGAGTTGGTCATACTAACACTGTGTTGTTAGGGATATTACAGATTATGTTTGGCGTCTTGAGATTGTCTCGCTATATGATATTAAATTGTAAGTCAATCAGGATAAGGGAACCCGCCTTGAGTAGGGCGGAGCGTTCCCTTTTTATGTTATAATGTGTACAGCAGAATGGCCGGCAGGGAGGGTGTCAATGGAATTTACTACGGACAATTCAATTTTTCTATTCGCGATTTTATTGGTTGTTGGGGTCATTACAACGAAATTCTCTTCCCGTTTTGGATTGCCCTCGTTGGTTCTCTTTATTGTGGTTGGAATGGTGCTTAGTCACTTTGTTTATTTTGATAATGCGTTCCTAACCCAGTTGTTCGGAATCCTTGCGCTTATTGTGATTTTATTTGAGGGTGGATTGCAAACAAAGTGGACTGATGTTCGGAAAGTGGCTGTTCCTTCCCTTACCTTAGCTACTTTGGGTGTGGTTTTAACCACCGTTGTGGTTGGAGTATTCGCTAAATATATCCTTGGTGTATCCTGGCTTGAAGGCTTCTTGTTCGGAGCCATTGTAGGTTCTACCGATGCGGCGGCCGTATTCGCTGTGCTCGGGAGCAAGAACATTAAACGACGGCTTACCTCTACCCTAGAGGCTGAATCAGGAACGAATGACCCTATGGCAGTCTTTCTTACGATTTCCCTGATCCAATTGATTCAAGCGCCTGAATCGAATAACGCCTTTACGTTGGTTATTGGCTTCCTATGGCAGATGGGACTGGGGCTTCTGATGGGACTCGTGATGGGAAGACTAGCGGTTTGGAGTATTAATCGAGTAAATTTAGACTCATCAGGTTTGTATCCTGTGTTTGCCTTGGCTTTCGCGATTTTTACGTATAGCTCAACGGCGTTACTCTATGGAAGTGGACTGCTTGCTGTTTATGTGATGGCGTTGTGGATGGGGAATTCGGATTTAACTTATCGTCATTCCATTTTTCGTTTTAATGAAGGCTTTGCGTGGATGATGCAGATTCTCATGTTTATCATTCTCGGATTACTCGTTTTCCCGGCGGAATTAATCCATGTTACCTGGCAGGGGATCGCTCTTTCTGTGTTGTTGATGTTCGTGGCTAGACCTATTGGGGTTTTTGTCAGTACAAGCTTTATGAAGTTTTCCGTCAAGGAAAAGGTCTTTATCTCATGGGCAGGATTAAGGGGAGCTGTTCCGATTGTTCTAGCAACCTATCCACTTATCGCAGGCCTGGAGAATGGACAGATGTTCTTTGATGTTGTATTCTTCGTCGTCTTGATTTCTGCTCTTGTTCAAGGATCCACGATATCTCCTCTTGCGAACAAGCTTGGACTGTCTGGTGGAGATAAGGTGAGCGTTCCACATAGCTTAGAGCTGGTTTCCATGGGGAAGACCAATAGTGAAATTATAGAGGTGAAGATCGAGGAAGGAGCATACGTGGTTGGAAGGGAATTAAGGCTGCTCCTTCTCCCTGACGATACACTGGTAACGGCAGTAATTAGAGGAGACAAGCTGATTACACCGCGAGGCAACACGAAGCTGTGTGTAGGAGATATTCTCTATGTACTCATTTCAAAGTCGCAAAGAGAACGAGTGAAACAAGTGTTTATGACAAAAAGGGAAACAGACGATGATGAAACCCTTCAAGCTTAAGGTTATTATGAAGAACACACTCTTTAACAAAAGAGGGCACTGAAAAACTTGCGTTTTTAGAAATATAAG
>NZ_SDLR01000015.1 GCF_004522215.1 Ammoniphilus sp. YIM 78166
TCTACTCGCGTTGGCATAAGATACTTAAAAGGCGTGGAGAACATGTTGATTGACTTCCTTTCCCTTTACATTATTTATAGGTTTATACTCCCGTTATTTGAATTCTCTTAATGGTCTGTTTTTTCCTCCCTATGGAAATCAATATCCTTCGTTTTGTGTGGGTCACAACGAAGCGTTGAAAAAGTAAAGCCAGTTAGCCCATCTTAATTGAAACCATTACGGGTTCGAGAGCAATTCATTGAGTTTTGTGACCAAACCTCCGAGATTATCTGGAATGGTTCCAGGTACGTGAGCAAACAGTACCTACTCGTGAGCATCCGTCACTTTTCCGTGAGCAAATCAGGAATTTCGTGACCATCCGACCACGGGCAAGGGGAATTGGGGCTGAAAACAGGGATAGATGAAAAATAAAAGCCTAATTACTTAGAAAATNTAGCACCGCGGACAAAGGGGATTTTCATTGGAGACGGTGGCCAGGAGGGCAAGCCCTCCTGGCCTGGGGGGGATACCCCCTCAGGTAGGGGACTGTCCCTCGTCACACAGTAAAGTGCGGAGCACTTTACTGTTGAGCGATTATTATTGCGACCTTTCCTTTCAATCCTAATTCTATCTATGCTGTCTCCTTTTTTATCGAATATTGATATAGAATAGTTTTTGCCGCAAGCTTGCATCCGACTGACTCAATTCCCGATAGCGGATAATAGCCAAACCAAGCATACCCCCTACCGGGTATTTTCAAGGACATTAATCAGTATAAGTTCACTCATGGTAGACATGTAATAAAAATCAGGATGAATAGATGGAAATTGTACACCTATTGATTAAAATTGAATGTGATCTCGTCTTCTAGGTGGAAAAACTCCACCTATTAGCTCGGAAAGCCCTATTCATAAGCTATTTTCATGCTTTAGTTGTCTTTTCTCCACCTATTTTACTTTTTACTCCTCTATTTTTTTTCGATAAGTGGACTTTCTCCACCTAACAATCGACCTCTATGATTCCACCATCTTTTTCTCGCAAAAGATATTTGATTACATGGCTTTTTTCAACTAAGTCTTTTATTGTGTAACTGACTAAAATTGACTGAAATTCTTCCTCAGCTTTTGAGATGATGAGAGAAATAAATAATTCTGAACCCGTTGTCGCAGGAACAGTTCAATGAGGTGTTGGTGTAGTACCGCTGAGCGCTCTATATACAGCTCCTACCGTGATCTGAAAGGGATCTTTTTTTAAAGCATAACCCCCATAACGCCCTCCCTGACTAACTACAAGATCCGTTTTAGAAAAATATAATCTACTGGGATGGAAATAAATTTAAGAGATAACTAAACCAGTCATCGAGCAATTCTCCAGCCAAATGGAAATGGTCTGGTAAAAGAATTAGAAAAAACTCGCGACCACATCGACATCTGTTTCATCGGTTGCTCTTCAAAACCATGCAAAGCATCCCAAATCTTGTTACAAAAAATCCCCTAGTTATTAAAACTAAGGGATATCCTGATTGATAGTTTCTTTATTTTATTGTTTTTTAGAACGATATTTAATATTATTGAACACAGTCGTTGAGTGCCATACATTCAATCCGGCATAGCCGTCTTTAAATGTATGATCTGCTGCTTCAATGACAAGCTTGTCACCAAGATAAACTTTGATATTTTCACCTTCTGTAACCACTTTCAGATGGTAATCCGTGTTTGCTTTTAATTGCAGTTTTCCGTCGGCATCGTAAACGGCAAGATCGTTGCCTCTTCCATCGGCAAACTTAATTAATTTTACTTTATTGTTGAGAATATCTACATTTGCAGCATAGGAATTTTTCCCATCTGCATCTGAACGGAATACTAATGCGCCCGCTCCGATTGGATTTCCAACTGTATC
Source organism: Ammoniphilus sp. YIM 78166 (assembly GCF_004522215.1). GTDB lineage: Bacteria > Bacillota > Bacilli > Aneurinibacillales > RAOX-1 > YIM-78166. The sequence continues at coordinate 1,879 of NZ_SDLR01000015.1, forward strand.
TTTTGATGGGGCGCTTGGGTGTGAATCGGTATCAAGCACTTTAATATTCGCTTCATACGAAAAATCACTGCCCTTTTCATTTGAAAGAATGAACCCATCCTCTTGGCTTTGGCCTTGCTTCCCAGCAATCGTATCGGTCCAAAGACCATTAACTATTGTCCACCCTGACATTTTTTTATGGACAGGGCTCTTTCCCCAAATGGATTTCAATGGGTAAATATTCAGCGATTTTAATGTGATATTTCCGCCCTTACTGTAAAGTTCCATCATGTTACTTGACGGCAACGAGAATAGTTGATCCGTAATAACGCTTACCCCATCGTTTCCAAATACCTCCAATGAGGAACGATCTAAGAAAATATGCATTTTTACTATTCCATCACCTGATGTCAGAGGAGCCGTGTGCTTTCCTTTAACATTTGGCCCAAAATTAAAGCTCCCAGAATGGTTCCTGTCTACAAATAGTTTCTGGTTAAGTACATCATAACCAATAGTTGTATTCTCGGTTTCACCCTTACGAACTTTAAATCCAAACTCTGTTGCTGTTGTGTGGGAAACATCAAATTCTGCAATCATTTCATACGTATCTCCGACTATTCCTGATAATAGGTTACTGTTTCCGGAAATGACCTCATCCTTAAACGATGTACGTTCATTGTTATTGCGGATGGATCTTAAAGAAATGGGTGTTTGTTTTAAGCGCAATCCCTCTTTTGTTTTGGTTAGCTCTAATTTCCTTGGCAGGGACATCGAGCTTCTCCAAGTTGTAGTAGGTGTATGGTTTGCATACTGCCAATTACTCATCCACCCAAGCCAGTATTTCTCTCCATTTTCCCCTTCAATCCCACTCCACTCTACCCCTGCATAAAAATCTGAACCATAGTCAGACCATAAGACTTTATCAGGCGAGTGATCACTGGTGAATTTTTTTCCATCAAAATGGCCGACAAAGTATTGCATCCCTGATCCGCCAGCTGTTGCACCGTCACCTATACTTACTTGTAAAACCCATTTTTTGTGGTTTGGATCTCCATCAACAGGCAATTGAAATAAGGCAGGGCATTCCCAAACCCCATTGTTGCTGCCGTAAGTGGAGGCTGTCCAATTACCTGTAACGGTAACCCAGTCCGTTAAATTTCCGCGATCTCTTTGTTCTGGTTCTTTAAGCTCCTGTGCTACCTTGTCTACTTCAGAAGGAATTTCTCCTGTATTGAAAACGTTTACTTTATCAAGATTAATATGGCCCCAGCCACCCGTAGCGTTATCGACTACCTTAATATAGACTACTTCTCCCAAAAACTTGGACGCGTCCCACACATAACGGCGATATTGTTCATTTGCAAATTTTGTATTTGACTGGCGAATTAATTCTTTGTCATCAGTTGCTCTTACTAAGGAGACATAAAGGTTTGTACTATCATTTCCTCCGCCAATCAATAGATTGATCTCACCGGAACCGCTTAGCTTAAAGGAAGAAGAATGCATTTCTCCTGTCGCATCGTCTCCTTTATGCTTATCGGAAAATCCCCAATAATGGTATGTTCCTTGTTGATCAAAGGAACCGCCCCAATATTGTGTCGTGTCGGTCACATGATCGTTTGTAAAGGCATCCCCCCTTACCACTTCCCAGCCAGTCAAATCTCCTGTTTCAAAATCGTGATTTTCAATTTCCTTTGCGTCCGTTACCATGTATTTGCCCTTCTTGACATTTTGGAACAAAACAGACGAGTTCCCAACATGGAGTCCAAATAACCCCTTAGAAAAAGTCGCATCATGGACTTCAAAAATAAGATGATCGTCTAAATATACGTTGATCTCGTCGCCGACTGCCGTTACTTTAAGTCGATACATGTGATTGGTTTCGATCTCGGTATTTTTCTCCTCAATCAAAGTTGCCATTCCATTTTCATGCTTGGCCAACTTGATTGTATCCGTTGAGGCATCAATGCTGGCAACATATCCATTCTCTCCATTCTCATCTGCGCGGAATACGAGTGAACCTGAGCCTTTTTCGCCCTCTTCACCTGAAATCGTGATTTCAGCCTCATAGCTGAATTGGTCTCCCTGATCTCCACTCATATGGTAGGCATCATCCTGGAAGTTGCCCTGTTTACCACCATTTGTATCGTTCCATGTACCATTTACTGATTTCCATCCTGACAGGTTGGTGATAAAGTTCGTTTTATTGTTAAATTCCACATTGCGAAACACAGCAGTTGAATTCCATGCAGCTAATCCAAACTGTCCATTTTCAAATGATATGTCTGTTACTTCAACAACCTTTTGATCATTCAGGTAGACTTCTAATTGACTTGTATCTGCCTCCACTTTTACACGATAGGTTTCGGAAGTTTCAATAGGTATTGATTTTGAAGCAAGATCAATCACTTTCCCCTGATCCATTTTACTTAATGTAACGACATCTTTTTCGGCATCTACTTTGGCCATATACGCATGAGATGCATCTTTATCCGAACGGAAAACCAGCCCTCCTGCACCTTCTCGGCCGTTCTTTTCAACAAGAGTGATATCCCCTTCCATTGTAAAGGATCCGCCTCTTTGAGGTGACAGGGTATAGGAGTATGCACCTGTTTGTCCGTTTGCTTGAATACCGCCGTCTGGGCCAAATTCACTTGCATATTCCCAATTTTTCAAATCTGGGGAAGTATAAAACATGATTTTATCTTTTGCAGCTAAAGACATGACCCATTGATGTGTTTCATCATGCCAAAATACTTTTGGGTCCCGCCAATCAGGAATCGGGGGATTTGGCATAACCGGATTCCCCTTATATTTTGTCCATGTTCTTCCTTTATCGTTGCTGTATGCAAGACTTTGAACTTGTCCCTTCTCGCCGGAATGAGTAAAGATGGCTACCATGGACTCTTTACCAAATCCTGCTGTATTGTTCCAATCAATCACCGCACTTCCTGAAAAAATATCCCCGTTTTCATCAGGAGATAAGGCAATCGGAAGATGCTCCCAATGTACTAAATCAGTACTGACAGCATGTCCCCAATGCATCGGCCCCCACGTTGTTCCATAAGGATAATGCTGGTAAAAAAGATGATATTCCCCATCATAATAAACCATTCCATTTGGATCATTCATCCAGTTTGTTTCAGGGGAAAAATGAAATTGGTTACGATATTCTTCTTGGTAATATCCCGGATCCGCCGCAAATGCCGGAACCACTAATGATAAACTTAGGGTACATGCAGCCCCTGCTGTCAACAGCTTTTTCACTGTTTTTTTCAATCGCTTCACTCCTTCTATTTTTGAGAATTCGTTTTCCTATTTAGAACGTAACCGGTCTAATAGAACGGCAAGAATAATGACTCCCCCTTTGATGACAAGCTGCCAATAATAATTCACATCCATTAAGGTAAGGCCGTTGCTGAGCACTCCCATGATCAGCGCCCCGATAATCGTACCCTGAATGGTACCAATCCCTCCGGCAAAGCTTGTGCCGCCAAGGATAACGGCAGCGATCGCATCCAATTCGAATCCGACACCGGCCGTAGGCTGACCGGAATACAATCGGCCAGCGAGAACCACTCCAGCAAGCCCAGCCAATAAGCCGCTTATGATATAGACCTTGATTAAGGTCGCTCCGACCTTGATCCCGGTAAGACTGGCTGCTTCTTCATTTCCTCCGATTGCATAGACATGCCTGCCAAACATGGTATATTTCAAAATAAAGAAGGCTATCGCGTAAACCAGTGCCATGATAAAAACAGGGGTAGGAATAGCCAGCACCGTGCCGGAACCGAAGAATTTAAACAGCGGATCCGTTAGTACAATCGGATACCCCGCACTTAATACATAAGCGATTCCCCGGATGTACGTAAAGCTTCCCAACGTAACGATAAAGGCCGGAAGCTTAGCCTTAGCCGTTAAGTAGCCGTTGATAAACCCAGCCAGGATCCCTGCCATCACTCCGACCGACATGGCAGGGATCGCATGGACCCCTTGCTGGGAGAGCATCACGGAGATAACCCCTGATAAGGCAACAGTAGACCCTACAGATAAGTCGATGCCCCCAGTCAGGATAACAAACGTCATCCCGGCCGCTAAGATCGAAATGATCGAAATTTGTTTCAATACGTTCAGAAGATTGTTAACCTCCAAGAAATTGGGTGTAAGTACCGAGAGGACGACACACATCAGCAAAAGGATCATCATCGTGCTATATCGGTTCCATAATTCCTTGAGGTTCGCCTTTTCCTTCAGATGTTTTACCTGTAAGGCATATCCTTCTATTTTCATGCTATCCCCCCGTCGCATAATACATGATCCTTTCCTGACTGGCTTCGTCCCTTGGTAAGTCTGCCCTTAACTTTCCTTCGTGCATGACGAGAACCCGGTCACAGACGCTCAATATTTCTGGAAGCTCGGAAGAAATCATGAGAATCGCCATTCCTGCTTTGGCTAGCTCATCAATGATTTTATAAATTTCCGCTTTTGCGCCTATGTCCACTCCTCGGGTCGGCTCATCCAAAAGCAAGATCTTGGGTTGTATCAGCAGCCATTTGGCCAGAACAACCTTTTGCTGATTCCCGCCGCTCAGGTTCACTACCTTCTGTTCAGGCGAGGAAACCTTAATCCCCATTTTTTTAATATAGTCTTCTGCATCCTGATGGATAGCGCTCCAATTCAAAACGCCTGACTTTTGATACTTTTGCAGCATCGTCATCGCAATGTTCTCTTTGACGGACAAGTGAAGAAACAAGCCTTGCTCTTTTCTGCTTTCGGGTACAAGGGAAATTCCGTTTTTAATCGCATCCCGATGAGAAGATATGTCCACTTTCTCTCCGTGTATCCACACCTCGCCGGATTTTTGGCGTGAGGACCCGAAAATGGTGCGCACCAGCTCCGTTCTTCCTGCACCCACTAAGCCGGCAAGCCCGACTACTTCGCCGGGATATACCTGCAACGTTACGCCTTTCACGGTCTTATGGTCGGATAATTCCTTGACTTCCAGTGCAGGAACGTTTCTTTTTAAAGATAAATTCATATTCGGCTTTCTTTGAAAGATATCTTTCGGTTCACGCCCCACCATTAATTTGACCAGATGATCCGGGTTGGTTTGGTCAATCGGCAAGCTGCTAACCCACTTTCCATCTCGAAATACCGTGCAGCGATCGGAAATCTTAAAAATTTCATCCATCCTGTGCGAAATATACACGATGGCAACCCCTTGTTTCTTCAACTCCTCAATCAGAATAAACAGCTTATCGATCTCTTTATCCGTAAGCGTAGCTGTCGGTTCATCCATGATTAAGATTTCCGCCTTAAAGGACAAGGCACGGGCGATTTCAACCATTTGCTGCTCGGCTACGCTTAAAGAAGAGACGAGCGTTTTCGAACGCAAATGGGAGCCGATAGATTCCAGAACTTCTGATGCATTCTCATGCACTTCCCGCCACTTGACCATGCCGAGCCTGTTACGGGGTAATGCCGTACCCATGTAAATGTTTTCAGCAATCGTCAAATTAGGGGAAAGCTTCAATTCCTGATGGACGACACTGATCCCATTCATTTTCGCTTCTAAGGGGCTTTTCCACACTACAGGCTTATTCTTGTATTCGATCGTTCCGGCATCCGGCTTATACACACCGGATAATATTTTCATTAGCGTTGATTTGCCCGCGCCATTTTCCCCCATCAAGGCATGAACTTCCCCTTGATAAAGTTCAAGCTGCACCTGATCGAGGGCCTTCACTCCTGGAAACTCTTTGCTTATCCCCGCCATTTTAAGAATAGGAGTATTTTTAGGCTGCGGATCTTTCCTGCTTAAAGGATAATGCACCATACTCCCCCCTTTTCCCTTCATGACATTTTTACCAGCCTTTATAGCTGTCTACCGAATCTTGCGTCACAAGCTCTACAGGAACTTTATTTTCAGGATCCACTTTCTCACCGTTGATGATCTTCAGGCCAATGTCAACCGCCTGCTTTACAATCATGTCCGGATGTTGAGCTGAGGTCGCCACAAAACTCTTGTTCTTTTTGAGCTCTTCTATGGCTTCCGGAGCGCCGTCAACTCCCAGGATAAAGAATTCTTTATCTCGGTTTGCCTGTTCTGCGGCGATTTGCACGCCAAGCGCTTCTGGATCATTAATCGCAAATACGGCGTCGATCTTCCCTGATGGATTCGCTTGTAAAATATTTTCCATGACCGTTAAGGCTTTTTCTCTGTTTCCTTCCCCGTTTTGCTTCGCTACCACCTTAACCTCCGAGCCTTTAATGGCATCTTCGAAACCTTTGATGCGATCCGTTACGGCAGTCACGGGCGGACCGTCGATGATCACAATGTTCCCCTTATTTTGCAAACGCTCCAAAAGGTATTCACCAGCCAGTTTTCCTGCTAAATAATTATCAGAAGATACGGTAGCATCCACTCCGCCCTCAGCTCCTACGTCAACGGCAATCACGGGAATTCCGGCCGCTTTCGCCTGGGCTACAGCAGCTGCAATACCTTTGGAGTCAACGGCATTCAAAAGGATCATATCCACCTTCTTCGTGATAAAATCCTCCACTTGAGCCATTTGCTTCGCTAAATCATAGTCAGCGCTTACAACAATGACTTCTCCTCCCAGTTCTTTTGCAGCTGCTTCAGCTCCCTTGGCCATCGAGACAAAGAACGGATTGCTAAGCGTACCCACGGTTAAGCCAATTTTTATCTTCTTTTCTTTAGAATCGGGTTCGGATGTTCCAGCCGTAGGGCTTCCTCCATTGCTGCAAGCTGTTGTTGTAAGCATCAGTAAAGCTATAAAAAGTGCAACTGCCATATGTAATGCTTTTTTCATTTTTGTTCCTCCCTTATTTGTTTGTTTGTCTTTTTGACCGCCCTTCCGAATTCCTTTTGGCTACCACCTTCCCCGTTTGTGCGTGTTTGCATGATTTGATCAAAAATAACCATAATTCATCACAACTTCTACTTACCATTGATTAATTATGATTATTTTTGATTATATATGACCATTCAGAAAATAACAACAATTTTTTTGTATAAATCTCCCATGTTTTTTCGCCAAAAAAAAACCACATGAAAGATCATCTCTCATGTGGTGATATCCGCAAGATACACATCGACCCCTGCTTCCTCCAGTTTTCTCACAAACGCTTGAGGAGTATTGGCATCCATAATGCACTTGTCAATCTTATTCAATTCAGCAAAGTTAGCAAAGGCGGTTTTTTCCGCTTTGCTGTGGTCTGCCAGCAAGATCACTTCCTTTGACCTCTCAATCATCTTCCTTTTCGTTGCCGCTTCCAGGAGGTTCGGCGTCGTCAGCCCTCCTTCAACCTCGATCCCGTTTGTCGCAATAAAAGCTTTATCCACTCTGATCATCGACAGCGTAGCCTCTGCAATCGGACCGACCAGCGCACACGTTTCTTTTCGCACATTCCCCCCCACGATCACGACCTCAATTCCCGGTACATCCGTTAGCTCTTGGGCAAGAACGGGTGAATTGGTTACGACAGTCAGCCTGGAAAAAGCATGCAGCTCCTTTGCCAGTTGAAAGGTGGTCGTTCCGGAATCAAGGATAATGGTATCTCCCTCTTTAATAAATTCCATTGCTTTTTTCGCGATGGCTCTCTTCTCTTCCTGAAATGTATCTTCCTTCTCATTAAAGCTAGGCTCAAAGTTGACAAAGCTAGGTTCAAAGTTGACGTTTTGGAGAGAGACCGCTCCCCCATGCGTCCTTCGCAGCCATTTTTCTTCCTCTAATTCTTTTAAGTCTCTTCGTATGGTAGACCCGGATACGTTGAGATAGTCGATTAATTCCGGAACGGAAGCTCTCCTATGGTCTCGAATGTACTCCATGATTTTCTTTTTCCTCTCTTCGGCATATAACATGAAATGCTGCACCTCTATATCCTATATTTTCATTCCACCGAATCCGGTGAAAATGTTTTCAATGCACACATTTCAAGTATAATGCATAATTGAAAATCTCAGCAAACGATTATCTCTCTAGTTCATCTTCTTCTCCTTTAATAGCTGTACCCAGGCTCCATACTCTCATGGAGCGTACCCATGGCTCTCCATCCATTCCGAATACCTCAAGGCCTTTTGATTGCTCTAACATGGGAAATACGCGTGAGGAAATACTTTTTTCATGATTTGCGTATACTTCCACGATGGATTTGTCTACAAATACATGTAACGTTAAGATACCGTCTTCAAGATGTAGTTCTCCACCTTGAATCCCTTTTTCAATATGGGGATTTTTACTTGAACGGTCTCTGTTAATATTCATTGTTTTATTTTCATTATTATAAAAAATGATCGTTTCTTCCTCGCCATTTGGATCTTTTAATAGTTTTAAGCCCGCTTCTTTTGCATCAAAAATATCCAGTTCCAGCTCAATTTCGACTTGATCGCTTTGAATGCCCTCAAGCTGTTTATTCGCTTCTGCCATGGTCACATTCTCGGCAACTGCCAGCTCCTCGAGGCGGAGGGAGTGGACCTCTTCAATCGGGCGAAGGCCAAGACCTTGCTTATCATTCAAGTAAATTTCAAGAGGCAATCCGGCTCCATGCGCCCACCCTGATTGATATTTATCTTTTTCTGAACGACGGTCTTGCAAAATGCTTGTAAGGATCGTACGGCCTTTTTCATCTACAAATCCTTGCGCACCTGTAAAATGTTCTCCGTAATCAAACAGGCTGGGTTCCTCGTTTTCCGGAGTAAACTCCATCCTATGGGGATCCCAGGTTCCGATCCAATAAAACGTATAGCGAGAGGCATATGGACTGCTGGACATAAAATAAGGGCTCACCATAAACACATATTTTAGTTGACCTGTTCCTTCATTTTTAATCGGTACCAAAAACGGCATTTCCCATACCTCTCCGGTACGCGGGAATCTATTTTTATTGCCGATCATAAATGGCTTTTCATACTTCCAATGCTCCATGTCATCTGAAGTATAAAGTAAAGCGGTTCCTCCTGATCCCTCTACGCCTGAACCAACCAACTGGTACCACTTGTCCCCATCTTTCCATACATAGGGATCGCGGAATTGCCCAAACATCACTTTTCCTTCTGGCGTATCCCTATGTTCTTCTTGAATCGTTACAGGATCAGGCTTCATGATCCACTGATCTAAGTGGACATCATTGGCATCAGCTGGACGTGCCATGCCTGTCATTTGATTCGGGATCATTTCATCGTGCCCTGCTGTGTAGAACAGCACGGGTACGCCGTTTTGATCGTGTGCTGCACTCCCCGACCACACCCCGTCGCGTGCAGCTGTTCCTTCTGTCGGGCTTAATGCCATCGGCCGGTCTTCCCAATGAATCAGATCATCACTCGTCGCGTGTCCCCAATGAATCTGATGCCAAAAAGGACCGGCCGGGTTGAACTGATAAAATAAATGGTATTTGCCTTTATAGTAAATAGGGGCATGAGGTTCATTCATCCAATGCTGAGGAGCGGTAAAATGGTAATTCGGGCGATAGCGGTCGCCTTTATAAACCGTTCTGTCAAACGACGTATCCGGTTTTGGAAACTCATCCTTAAAGGTTTCACTCCCCTTTTCGTATTGCTGCTTCACCTGTTCATCGCTGAATGCTCGATTGTACAGGGAGACATTGTCCATTAATCCATTAAACATATTCACTTGAAACACATCGGAAACGGAAACGGCCTGATTATGTTTACCCACCAGCAAGGGTTGGCTTTCAGCGGGCGTAAGCTCACTGTTTTCAGGCACTTCCTTTTCTTGTACGAGCTCGCCGTTTAAATACAGGGAAATTTTATGCTGTTCTTGATGGAATTGCGCAACAAGGTAAGACCATTGATCTTTCGGCAGGATGTTTCCCTGCGGTGACCATATTTCGTGCCATTCGCCGTTAAGAGCCAACTGAAAGGTCACATAACCATGTCGTCCCATGCCTACAAGGAATCCTTGCTTATCTTCTTTATGATGTTGATTGATAATGACCGATGGTTGTCCGTTATCTCCCCATTCATAAGCTCTCGGCGCAACCCATGCTTCGATGGCAAAAGACCCTGTTGGCTGGTGAACCTTCTCAGGGGCCAGTTCAAGCCAAGTCGAATACCCGTCAAACAATAAGGACGTGCCGCTAATGCCGCCTTTCCATTCGGGATCTGATTCCAATGCATAATGAATCATTGACGGCGCATGTTGAGCGTGATCATAAGTGACCTTTCCGTTTCCTTCATCAAATCCCCATTGGTGGAGAGCTAGATCGCTCGGTTTATTCATGGGCTTATCCATAACAGCTTCTATGATCATGACGATGGCGAGTCCCATTAGTCCTATCCATACCATCCTTTGCTTACTCATCTTAAAACCAATCTGTTATAAATTCGTTGAATTTGCATCGCAATGTATACCAATTCCATTTCCGGGAGTTCAAAGTCATATTCCTCCCTTACGAAATGGCCTACTTGTTGCGCGCAGGAAAAAGCTTCTTTATACTTTTCTTTCACCATTTCCGACATTTCCGGGTCTAAATCAAACAACGATTCGCCTGTTTCCGAACGTTGTACGGCATAGCGCAAATGCGTGATCAATCGCTCATAAGAAACCGAACCTTCATCCATCTTGATATTTAGGCTGCTTTCAATGATGTCTACCATATCCCGGATCATGGACGTGATGTCCAATGTTTTTTCCATATCTCCGGCATTCATCTTCGCCGTGTGGATATGCAGGGCAATATACCCCACCTCATCTTCCGGGATTTCAATCTCCAACTTCTCGAGAATCAATGATTTTGCCCAGCATCCAATTTGAAATTCTTTCGGGTACAAGATTTTGACTTCATTAAGTAAGGTGTTTTTGATCACCATTCCCTTGGTTAATCGTTCAAGGGCAAATGACAAGTGGTCGGTAAGGGCGATGTGAATATGGTCATTTAAGGAAACGCCCAGCTCTTTTTCCGTATAGGATATGATTTTCTCTGCGACTTGGATATGCTCCTCAGGCAGCGTGGTTACGATTTCTTCAAATTTTTCGTACTCTGACCTATCTTTCATGACAAAGATTTTTTCAATTTTCGATTGAACGACGGGATCGTTCTTTTTTTTCTGGAAACCGACCCCTAACCCCATGACAATTTTTTCTTCTCCTTTATCGCTCACCAGTACGGTATTGTTATTTAATATTTTTTTGATTTTCATGGTGTTCCTCCTTTATTCCCATGATCCAAGTCGCCAAAAACGCAGAAACAACCGAAACGGCTAAGCCGATGAGATAGTGGATGAGGTTCGGCAACCCAAGCGGCGCGGTGATCGCAATCATGGGAATTCCCGTCAATCCGTAGGCATTGGCTGCGACATGCATATAGGCAACATACGCTCCGCCTAGTGCCCCTCCAATCGCCGCCCCCATAAACGGCTTCACTAACCGAAGGTTAATTCCGAAAATCACAGGCTCAATGATGCCTAAAAATGATGAGAAGGCAGCAGGTATGGCGATCTCCTTCAGTTTCTTATTTTTCGTTTTGAAAAATACGGCTAAAGCGGCCCCGCCTTGGGCAACATTCGCCATCGACCAAATCGGCAGTAGAAAATTGACTCCAACCTTCGGATCAGCGAGCAGACCTGCCTCTATCGCGTGTATGCTATGATGCAATCCGCTAATCACAATGAATGTATAGATCCCCCCCAAAAGGAATCCGGCCATGAGTCCGCCGAACTGAAAGAGATGGACCAGACTTTCTGTAATCAAGTGGCCTATCCACATGCCCAATGGCCCCATCACAAACAGGGAGATGAAGCCCGTAAAGGCGACGGTCAAGAAAGGGATCACCAATAAATCCAAATGCTCAGGAACCCATTTCCTCAAGCCTTTTTCTATCTTGCTCATCACGTAGACCGATAGCAAAATCGGGATGACCGTCCCTTGATAGCCGATCAATGCGATGTTTAAGCCAAGCACATCGATATATTCCGGGACCCTGGTTCCGAGTTCCGAAGGATTCAATAATGCAGGGTGGGTCAAGATGCCGCCTATGACAGCTCCCAGGAATGGATGGCTCCCGAATTCTTTAGCGGAACTGAATCCGATAAGGATAGGCAAGATAATAAAGGCGGAACTCGATAAAATATGAAGGATCGTCATCCAAGAACTATCCGGAGCAATCCAATCAAAGGCCTTCACCATTCCGATAAAACCCATTAATAAGCCGCTCGCCACAATGGCGGGGATAATGGGGACAAAGATGCCGGATAAGGTCTTTACAAATCGGGTGATCAGACTTGGCTCCGTCCGATTTTCTTCGATGCGGGGCTTAGGATGGTCCGATACAGTCCCCTCCACTTCCATCAGCACCTTATAAATTCTGTTTACTTTGCCTGCCCCAAAAATAATTTGAATTTGCCCGTGTCTCGTATACACCCCTTCTACACTATCCACCTTTTCGATGGCCTCCAGATCAGCAAGAGCTTCGTCTTGAAGGGTTAAGCGGAGACGGGAAGCGCAATGCGTGGCTCCCGTAATATTTTCGTTTCCTCCTACCAACGGCAAAAGCTTTTTTACAATTTCCTTGGAATTGATCCTAGCGATGTTCCATTCCCCCTCGGCCTTGCATGGTATAGTAAAGAGCAAAGACGCCCAGTGACTTACTGAACGTCAAAAAGCCTCATCTTTATTTGAATACACCCTGTTTCTTTTCATGGACAATTTTCGTTTGGTCACCGGTAATCGAAAGCTTTAATGAGGGAGCCAGCATACCGCCGAAATGCTCCTTTTCATAGTCCGGCCCTTGTTCGCCAATCTCGTAGATGTTTTTCCCTTCCACATTCACATAGTTTACAAAGCTTATGACCGTGCCGTTAGGCATAACCATCCAAGAATAGGCTTGATAGGGATTGTCTTTGGGGTTGGCGATCACCAGTCCGCTGCCATTAAGCGGCTTATAGCCTCCAATCAAAGATGGGGAGGTAAAACCATATAACCCTTCCGGTGCATCTAGACCGGGTGCAAACTTTTCCGGGTGGGTCTTGGTAAAAAGATAATAGCGATTTCCTTTCACCATCATGCTCGGTCGCTCGAGCTCTTCATTGACACAGTTTGCTTCCAGCAGCGGAGGCAGCACTTCAAATTCAGTGAGACGATCATTGACAGCTTTAGCCATCCCTATACTTCCATTAAAGGACTTGGAACCGGGATGCTCCTTCTGACAAGTCCTTTCCGCTAAAGATCCGGCGGAATTGGCTTCAAATAAGATGTACTCTTCTCCCGTCTTGGGATCTTGGAAGAAGTATGGATCGCGGAAGGCGTAAGAAGAAAACTCCCCTTGGCTGGCTTGATCCTGTGTTTGATAGTATTGGCCATCTGGCTCAAGGATAATTTTATGATCAGACCAATTGGTAAAAGTAACAGAAGAGTTAGTAGTCACGATATTTGCCGTTGCTGTAGCTAAACGCTGTTCATAAGTCAGACGTTCCTCGTTTTTTCGTCCTGTTGCCGTGTAGAAGATATGGAATTTTCCATCTTTATTCACAATTGCCGAACCTGCCCATTGCCTGGAACCTAACCCTTGACCATCGTTAAATAAAAGCCCGCCGAGCTTCCAGCTCTTTCCGTCTTTGGAATGAAAATATCGGATTTCAGCCGTATCGTGCCGCTTCCCCGGCGTGACATCACTCGGCACCGTGAGCGCAAAGATGATTTTATGCCCGTTGACAACCGCGGGATGCCCGTTGCGGTCCTGCAGCGGCCAGGTATCCCAAATATGGTACTCCGGCGTTAATTCTTCAAGGTCTTCGATAGGAATGAGAGGCGCCGTATTGCTTTCATTCATAGTGATTTGACTTACGGCTTCACGGGACCAGTTAAATACGGTTGACGTTTCTTTCGCGGAAACGCCTGAACTGACCGTGACCATCGCAGAAAGTCCAATAACGGCTGCCGAAAAGCATTTTAAGGCTGTTTTCCATTTTTTCATCGTTTAGTCTCCTATCTTTCGGAAAAGGGCATGGCCAATCAGCCCCTGCCGATTGACCATGTCTATTTACTGTTTAATCGTTCCTGGTTCCAGTTCGTTTTGCACTTTCGTGCGGTCACCTTTAATGGAAAGCTTCACGGTAGGCGCCAAGGTGCCTCCAAAATGACTCATCTGGTACTCCGGAGTCTGGTTTCCGACGTCACCGATGGACAAGTTTCCCAGATCTCCGAAATGGGCGAAACCGACGACATTCAAATTAGGGAGAACCAGCCAAGAATAGGCTTGGTATGGATTATCCGAAGGATTGGCCAGAACCAGTCCGCTTCCGTTCAAGGGTTTATATCCGCCGAACAGGGAGTCGGAAACGAAACCATATAAGCCTTCCGGCCCGTTCAGACCCTCCGCGTATTTGTTGATGTGGCTGTCCGTAAACAGGTAGTACTTTTTATCTTTCATCACGATATGCGGACGCTCCAGTTCTTCGTTTACGAAATTCGCTTCCAGAAGAGGAGGGAGAAGCTTGATTTTCGAGAAATCTCCGCCTTCCACTTCGGCGATGCCGATGTTTCCGTTAGCATGAGCGGCCCCTTCCGGCACGTGATGCTGCGCGGCGAATTCAGAGCTTCCGACATATTCCGGCTTCAGCTTGCGTTCGGTAACAGCGCCACCGGAATTCCCTTCGAACAACAGATATTCTTTGCCCGTTTTCGGGTCTTTGAACCACATCGGATCACGGAAGGCGTAACCTCCCCCTTCACCCTGCCGAGCTTGTTCTACGGTCTGATAGTATTTTCCGTCCGGCTCCAATAGAATGCGGTGATCGCCCCAATTTACGAAGCGTACCCCTTGGCTGTCGGCGACGATATCACCCGTGGCCATGGCCAAACGCTGCTCGTAGGTCAGTCGCTCTTCGCCCTTATGTCCCGTTGCGGTATAGAACGCATGAATCTTGCCATTGTCCGTCATGGCCGAACCTGCCCACTGGCGGGAACCTAACGCGGATCCAGCTGGGAACAATTCTCCGCCCAAGGTCCAGTCTTTGCCGTTTTTCGAATAAAAGTAACGGATGGTGGCAATGTCGTGAACTTTGCCCGGCAACACGTCGTCCGGAGCGGAAAGCGCAAAAATCACTTTCCAGCCTTTGATCGAAGCGACGTTCCCATCACGGTCACTTAGCGGCCACGTATCCCAAATGTGATACCCAGGCGCTAATTTCTCCAGTTTGCTGATGTCGGTGTAAGGCAAGGTATTATCTTGATTGAGTTCAATTTTTGAAGCCTGTTCGCGTGTCCAATGAACGGTGTAATCCCCGTCCTGGGCTTGTACTGGCAGCGACGTGAAGCCGGAAGCTACAATGCTGGCTGCCAAGGCAAGGGCGGACCATGCTTTCTTGTTTTTGCGGATCATTTTATTGCTCCTTTCGATTCTCATGATTTATTAGCGGTTTGGACCAAATGGTTTAATTTCCCCATTTTTTTGCTCTTTGATAATGGCCGATTTATCGCCATCCAAGGATATTTTCAGCGTTGCCGCGAAAGTGCCGCCGAATTGTACTTGGCCGTTTTCATCTTTCGGTTCGTTAATGAAGCTGATCACCTGCTGGTTCGGAAGCACCATCCAAGAATACGCTTGATAAGGGTTTTCCTTTGGATTACCGATAACCAGACCGCTTTCGTTCATCGGCTTGTACTCGCTGCGCAGACCCTTTCCTACAAAACCGTACACACCGTCAGGACCCGTCAAGCCAGGAGCATAGGTAAAGGTATGGCTGATCGTGAACAGGTTATAGTCATCGCCATTTACGACTACGTGCGGCCGCTCCAACTGATGGTTGGCACCTACGGATTCAAGAAGCGGCGGAAGGAGCTTCAGCTTGGTGACGTCCTTATCAAGCACTTCTGCGATCCCGATATTACCGTTGTACAAATGCGCACCTTCTGGAACACTATGGGTCTTGCGATATTCTTCATCGCCGATATTTTCCGGTTTCAAGTGGCTTCTATCGCTGCCGGCTTGACCTTCAAAAATGATGTACTCTTTACCGGTATTCGGATCCTGGAAGAAGAACGGATCGCGGAATGCCGTGATGATGTTGCCATTCCAGCTTTCCATCGTTTCGTAATATTTACCGTCCGCCTCAAGGATAATTTGGTGTGGACCTTCGTTGGTCAAGCTTACGCCGTTTTTATCCGCTTTGATGTCGAAGGTCGTCTTAGCGAGTCGCTGCTCAGCCCTTCTAACCCACTCGTGATTATCCCAGTTGCTTTTATCGCCGGTTGCCGTATAGAACAAATGAACTTTGCCCTTCTCATCCATCATCGCTGTTCCGGCCCACTGCATATGGCCTAATGCTTTATCATAGTTATATGGAATGCCGGCGTAAGTCCAATCTTTTCCGTTTTTCGAATAGAACATGCCGATTCTGGCTTCTGTATGGCGGTCATTCCAACCGAGAGAGCGCGGAGCGACCAAGGCGAATGCAATTTTGTACCCATTAACGATCGTAAGGGAACCATCTCTATTCTGAAGCGGCCAAGTGTCCCAAACCCACTGATCCGGTGCAACCAGCTTGAAGTCCATCTCAACCATTGGAGCCGTGGTCTCTTTGGTGAGAGTCACCTTTTCCGCTTGCTGACGGGACCAGATGGCGGTGTAATCATCAGCCACATTCGCTGCAAGCGCCGGAAAGGCAGCAAGGCAGTTGGCCGCCAAGACTGTAGTGATCGCCAATCTTTTAAACTTGGATTTACTAGTTTTACTCATCATTTGTGAAGCCTCCTTGTAATGTTTGCAGGAAGTTGACTCAACCGGTGATTGGAAAAATAGAAATAAAAAAGACCTAAAATGCATAAGGAGGTGTACAGAAAAAAGTACACTTTTCCCCTTAAAGCATTTTAGGTCTTGCCTGCTCAAAACCAGTCACAATCCCTACAATATTTTCTTTTCACCATCATTCTAGTTTTTTCGACTAAAAACTTCAATAGGAGTATATTCCTTTAATTCAGTTGAAAGAAGAGGTCTTTTTACCCAGACATATTACGTGTTTCCGTTCCGAATAAGCCGGTGGATGTTCGGCTAATAGATGTTGTCGGGCTCAAAGGAGGTCTCTACGGATTTCCGTGTCCTTAGGATTCAGCCCCCTTTCTCTCTCGTCGACAAAATTCGAGTCTTGACCAACCCTCTCTTAGGGCTTATTGCCACCACTGTTGCTCTTGCCGTTCTTGCCGTTGTTTCCGTTGTTGCCTTTGTTGCCATTATTATTGCCATTGTTACCCTTGTTGCCCTTATTACCCGTGCCGTCTCCATCGGCTGGATCTTCTTCCGTTTCATCCTCGGGCTGATCTGGTTCCTGAGTTACCTTCACTTTGAGGAAATCCCCCCAGATGATATTTCCTTGCTCATCTCTTGCGTAGATCGTCACCGGCTCTAAGCTGATAAAGTAATTATCAGTCAATACCACGCCCGATTTGTTGACTGAGACGGTACCATTAAACATATAGTTGCGGTCAGACTGCAAGGCTGCAGGATAGCTGTCTCTTGCCGTATAGTCTTTCTGATAGGAAACGAAGCCATCGATGGCAAAATCCGTTGGGATATGGCTATACGTCGTAAAGCTTAGGTTTCCTCCGGCATTGTTAAAGCCAATGTTGTCGATGGCGATGACGCCAGGGTTGCTGTTGCTGGTGAAGCCATACGCTCCGTTGCCGAAGGCTATACTGTTTTGGATGACGTGAGGCACATGGATGCCTTCGCCACCTAGTTTAAATCCATTTTTGTCTCCGCTGCCCACCGTTCCGTCGGTGAGGAAGCCGTTATTGTAAGCAATGCTATCCTCGATCAGAACCGCGCCAATGGCGCCTGTCCCCGCTTTGGTATACAGATCCCAACCGTCGTCGATATTGTTATGCGCAATACAGCCTCTAAAGATATTGCCCACCCCGGAGGTCAGCTTGGCTGCGAAACCATCGGCATTGTTATCAGAAGGATCGCGGTTATCAAAGGAGGTGCTGTTCAAAATCAGATTATGGGACGGCCATTCCGGCTTCGGTGCCAAATCGTCGGTGCGGCTAATCTGCAGCCCGGTGTCCCCATTCTCATAGAATCGACAATCCTCTACGATGTTGTAGCTTCCACCGATCGTAAAGCCCTTGGTATTGCCGGCTGTACGGGTAAAGTCGATGCCTTTTACATGCCAGTAGTTTCCGCTAAGCACCACACCCGTTGATTTCTTGTCAAAGTCGATGACAGGTCTTGCTCCCGGAGCGGCAACTAGGTACTTCTTGGCGTCAGGCAGCCCGTCGTTATATTTCTTAATATCGATCATGGAACTGCGGACATAACGGCCATCGAGCAGAATAATCTTTTGCCCAGGTTGCACGTAGTCAATCGCCGTATCCAAATTCAGGGGCAGCTCAACCGTACCGATTCCCGTGCCGGTTCCTGTCGGGGAAACATAGATATCTCCATTTTCCATAAAGGTTTTCATCGTTACGGTAAAGTTGGACACGATTTTATCGTAAGACGTTAGATACTGGGTGTCATCAGGTAAAAAGGTGACACTAAAGTTGGTTTGGCTATTTTTCGCAAGCACCGCCGGAATCGCGAGTCTTTGTCCTGCCTGGACATCGACATTCTCGACAAGCAGCTGTTGGCCCTGCTTGACGGATACGGTTCCGTTCACATTAGGCTTGACGAGCAAATCATAATGAGTGTTCGAGGTTTTGGATAAGGACACCACTTCGATTTGCGGAGCAACCGCAGCCTGAGGCGGGTCTACTCTTGGCGAATCGGTAGCCGCTTCGGTGACCGAAAGCTGAATGTTACTCACTTCGATCGTCGCCAGACGAGCCACAAAGAATCCAAGGTAAAGCTTTCCATCCTGTACCTGCAAGAGCTCAGGCTCATAGAAAATGGCTTCTTCGCCATTATTCAGCTTGGCGGTATAGCCGCTGTTCGTTTTAGCCAGGGTGAGCTTATAATTCGCAGCGGGATGGGTATTGGAAAGGGCAGGCTTTTCCTTTTTCAGGATGATATTTTGTACCCCTTGGCTGCCTGCTCCATCCGAGGACTCTACCCCTGTTCGGATAAAGAACTGCGTACCGTTTGCCTCAAAGGTTTTTCCGCTGAAGCCGCCTACGGCTGCGATATTCGAAGCAAAGACGGCAGAGTTCCCATGTGTGCCTATCGCATCTCGGGCCATAATTCCAAATGCTTCTTGGCCATCATGCGGATCTTTGGCATAGGCTTTGACTTGAATGTCTGCGGATAAGACAAAGTTATCTTTTCTCGCATCTAGCTCCGTGTAGTAGAAAGTGATCCCGTCATGGTCGCCCGTCACCTTCCCGCCGCCTTCTAGGGCGACAAGCTCAACCGATCCGTCTGGTTTTACGCTTCCAAAATTTCTCGCTGTGGTGGTGGATTGACCAAATCGGATCATGTTCCACTGCGCTTCCGCTTGTTCTCTTACCGTGACCTTATACTCAATCGGGGCTAAAGCTGTGTCCACCGGGATGATCCGGATGGGATACGTTCCCGCGGCTGTTAAGTCAAAGGCAGAGGAATCCAGGGTGTACTGACTGGCAGCCAATGGCTGTCTTTCGCCATTATCATAGACCTTGGCTACGGCGAGGCCAGTCGTTTGGACGGCTTCACCGATGAGATAGGTGGTTTTCGGATAAGCCGTCACTTCGATTCTCACGGCTTCTTTAACTTTTACTATCAGCGGGAGCGCGACGGTTTTGCCTTGGTAAGAAATCGTCACGGTCTGTTCCCCTGGTACGGACGTATCCAGCGGGGAAACCGCGAAGTCCTCTCTCATCAACCGGGCTTCTGTCTGATCGCTGTATTTCGCATAGACGACCAGGCCGTCCAGGTCGATTTCTTCATCAATAAAGTAAAACGTTTTTTCCGGCATTCTCTTGATTTCCAAGGCGGTAATTTCCGCATCTTTTACTCGGACATCAAAGGTGGTAAACACCTCTGGCGCTGCCTTCGATCTGACGGTTACGGTTACCGTGCCTGGATCAAGGAACGGCTGCTGCTCCATCTCCAAGGTGTACTGATCACCCGCCAGCTCCCCTCTCTGGTAGCCGTTATTATACTCCGCGATCACGGTCAAGCCTTTGGGATCAAAGAAATCACCGGGATAGTACACGGTTTTGGCTGGGAAGTATTGAACCTCCAGGGAGGTAACCGCTAAGGAGCTAACCGTAAGCTCCACGTTTGTAGTCACCCCGTTATAGTGCAGGGTAATGGTGTTGTTTCCAGTTCGGCTGCTGTCAAATCCGGTTACGATATAATCCGTGCGGGAGAGCTCTTCCTCACGTCCATCGGAATACACCGCTTTCACACGAAGGCCGGTTAAATCGAGCGCTTCCCCTACAAGGTAAGTGGTTTTCATAGCGCTCGTATCCGCCTGTAAGGCTCTTACTTTTCTCGAGTCGACTTGGATATCAAAGTTGCTGAAGGTCACTTCAGCGTCGCGCGCGACATAGAAGCCGGCATAGATGGTTTCATTGAATAACGCATCTAAGATGACGGTCTCGCTTTGTCCATTTGCCGTGATGACATACGTGTTGCCTGACTTTTTGATTTTCAAGTCGTAAACTTCGTTTCCAGCAGGCGTATTGACCCCTTGGAAAGGATTCAGCTTGGTTTGCTGTCCATCTTGCTTGTAAAAGCCTTTCATAACGGTATCCAAAGCCCCCACGGCCACATACGAAGTGGTCTGGACGGTTGGATCGCCATGCTGGCCGACCTGATCCCTGAGCATGATACCAAAGGATTTTTGGCCTGGTGTGGTAATGGTGCTGTTGCTATTGAAGCTTTTTACGGTTGCGGTAGCCGCCCATTCAAAGTTGGCATCTGCAGGAACCTCACGATAGTAAAAGGACATGCCTTCGTCGTTGGCCGCAATCTTTCCTCCAGACGCGAACAAGGTTACCGATCCATCGTCCTGGATCGCAGGAGCTGGGTTTTTCAACTCGCTCGTATTTCCCCCGAAAGCGCTGAATTGCCAATCTCCAAGCTCAATGGGCGGTTCATCTTGCCCTTCAATTTGAAGGTGGATATCACGATAGATGACCGTTGTGTTTCTCGCGGTATAAAGTCCTGCATAGGAAAGGGCGCCGTTAAAGCCTTCAATGACTTTGACTTCATCCCCATTCTTGATAACGTACAAGCTGCCCGTCTTTTTGATACTCAATCTGTACTCTTGTCCAGCAGCAGGGGGAGCGGCTTCAAAGTCTAGCCCTTTCACTAGGGTGCCGCCTTGCTTGTAAAAGCCTTTCATCTGTTGGTCAAGGGCGCCGACAGCGATGTAATCACCGGTGTAAGTGCTTCCTAGATGAGTGTTGTCCAACACGTCGTTTCGCAGCATAATCCCAAAGGATACCTGATTATGCGGAGTCCAGCTGTACACCTGAGCGGTGACAGACAATTCAAAATCATTGTCGGTGGGAACCTCTTTAAAGTAATAGGCAATCCCTTCTGAAGTGGATGAGATTTTTCCTCTATCATTCGCACTTCTCAGGGTAACCGTTCCATCCCCATTTTCCTTGATGGTAAAGTTATCTTGCGAGATCTTGTCCTGCCCGCCTACATCGCCAAATACACTGCCCTTCCAATCACTAGCAATGTCAATCATCGGATCTGGCGCCTCTGCGGGTTCCTCGGCAAATGCTTGCCATGGCAAGCTTGAGAACACCAAAAGACATGACAAGACACAGGCAAGCATCCGATACAGTCTCTGCATTTCCCTTCCTCCTTTTGATATGTTTTGTTTTAGGTAACGCTTTCACTTCAAAGTAGTGAAATTTAAGTGAATTATATTTTATTTTGTATTGTAAAAACATACAAAATATTAAGGGAATTGTTTTGTTTTTTTCTATTTTTGCTAGGAGGGGGAGGGCTAGGGTGGTTTGGGCGATATTTTTTAAAGAAGATTGTGGATGAGGTGTGGGGAAGCATAATCTTGCAAGTTTACGGGATAATCTTGCAAGTCTGAGATAAAAACTTGCAAGTTCATCATAAAATTTTGCAAGTTGCAGCCCTAATCTTGCAAGCTCTCCCTAAAAGATAATTTAACTAGTCATTTAACTAACTCTTATAAATCGACGACCCCACCATTATACAGTCAATAAATGTAATAGATTCCAATATTTTTTATTGGGGTTCGACAAATTTTACGATACTTACTTGGATCTCCCATGTTACATTAACACTATAGTAACATTGTTAATGTTTTATTTAAAATTTGATTGGAGGTGACTTTCATGCCTTATTTTCACTTTAAAGAGATATGGACGCCTTTTAGTCTGTTAGGTATACGCTTATTTAAGGAAACAGACTCCGGTGCGTTATTCATTAAGGCCTGGAACAAGCCTAGAAAACAAATTACCAAATAAACCAAATGCTACTGAAAGGAGAGTTTGACAATGACCCGACTCATCATCAGTTGCCAACATTGTGCCAAACAATTTCCCTCTCCCCTCCAAATGGATTTAGACACGTTCCATGCTCTGCTTGGCGGTAATTCAGTCAGGTGTCCATATTGTGAGGAACGCACCAAGTGCAGCAAAGAGAATATGATGTTAACTTGCATATCAAAGGAATCAGCTTGATAGATAAAAAACACAAAGGACGTACCATGGACGAATTAGAATTATCTTAACCCCCAATGGTTTCAAGGCCAACCATCGGGGGTTTCGTATTGGTTTAACTATCGCTTACCCACCCTCCCTTTTCCCGAAAAGGGCAAATCCCTACAGCCGCTCATCCCGACATCTCATACAATATTCTGACAGTATAAGGTGGAGGTGCATTCATGTTCATCGGTCAACGCTCGATTCGGCGGGCTATTTTTCTCGCAGCGATGTGCTATCAAGCGATTCAACAATTTACGAATCCGGATCGCTTTTGCCTTCCTAAGGGTTTTACCTTGGTGAAAACCTTACAGTTCGGCCGTTTTTTTCCCAATATAGGGTATATCGCCGAATCCGATGAGGAGATTATTGTGGCTTTTCGGGGCACGGAAACGAACTGGGATAGACTAACAGATCTTAGTACCCGACCTGTCAGCTTTCCATTTGTTCCGCAAGGAGGGGAGGTTGCGAGAGGGTTCCTTATCCTCTATCGGTTGATTAGATTTCAGTTAGGGAACACCCTAGGGAAGCTGTCTTCTCAAAAGCGCCTTTTTGTTACGGGCCACTCTTTAGGGGGCGCACTAGCAACCATGGCAGCCTTGGATATTGCCGTAAACACAAAATTCAAGCGGCCAATCGTCTATACATTTGCTTCCCCTCGCGTAGGAACAAGCACCTTTGCGGATACGTACAACCGAATAGTGAAATGCAGTTTTCGGATTTACAATGTCAATGATTTGATTCCCAGACTTCCTCTCAACTTTACCCACGTCCAAAAGCCATTCCTTATCAATTTCCGAACATCCAGTATAGTTGGAAACCATAGAATGACCAATTACTTCGCAGCGATTTGCCGCTTAGATCTCCCTTTTTGTAAGGGTGCCTGTCACTCCCCGAATATGCTCGAAGTTTGTCGAAGGTTCTGTCCGTAATGAATTCATCTTGCAAGTGATTCACGAAAGATCAGGCCGCCGCTTCAGGTTCAACACTTCGTCCGGATCAGCCACCACTCGTCCGTAATACCTTTGGGAACGGAAGTTATGGATCTCCCGACAGGCTTTAGCCATTTTTTCTAATACCACCTCTTGAGGCAAGGTTTCTTTCGGCGTCCAATAGTAAATCTTCATTTCGTATGGCTCCCCGCTTTGATCCTCTCGCTCATATAGGATCCGGTCAGCTTTTGCAAAGCCGTTTTTGGTGTAAAAGTTAGCCCTCCTCAAGGTGTCCTCATCATCCCGGTCGATGGGTTCGACTTCTAGAATAATGTCCTTACCCTTTTGTTTTAATTGATTTAATACCTTCGAACCTACACCCTTGCCTCGCCTTTCCGGTTTGATTAGAAAATAATCAATAAAAATAAACGTCGGAAATTCAGCGTATAAAAGAATGTATTCATCCGTTTCTTCCTTGTGATACACATCCTTATCCTCAATCAACGCTTGCAATTGACGCGGATCTTTCATTTCATGTTCAGGAAAATATTCATTTAGCCGCTCATACCACTCCATGCATTAGCACCCCCGAAATAGGTTTAGGATTCCTCTGCTTAATGTTGCCGATAATGGACTTGTCCAATCGTTACTCTTCTAATGAAAGCGTTAACAAATCTACAGATCCATGTTATAATAATAAAGCAGTGAAATCTTGAAGGAGGGACTCCAATGTCAAAATGGAAAATTCAAAGTACAAATCCAACCCTGCCATCAGACCTTGAAGAACTACTTCAGCAGTTTGAATGCATTAAAATTGAAGACTTTGCTAAGGATCTTCTCAGAGGCCACTACGAGGAACAATGGGAAGAAGCTATTTAATAGAGGAAATTTTAAAAAGACTGCACCGGATGTTTAAACGGTGTAGTCTTTTCTTGCCTTAGAGCTTGTTACCCAGAGTAAGGTCTATCATTGGTTCCTTTGGAAAACCTTCTCATCGCCGCCACCCCGAACAACAGTAAGGGGAGTAAAATTCCGTAGGTAAAATCATAAAACGGCCAGATGGGTGACATGTTGCCTATGTAGACAATATTAGGCGAAATCATCAGGGACAAATTCACCAAGATGACCCCCATGGGCAAGGTAAGAGATCTATACTCTTTCAACCTTAACGTCTGCGCCAATCCCAATACAGCGGAATAGAAGTAAAACGTAATTCGAAAAAAGAGAGTAATGAACCATATTCCTGCTAAGATGGCTTCTATTCGTTGAAGGAAGTTGCCTATATTTATTTTTTTAGCCAACATATAGCTTGGAAACTGATATCTCGCTGTAAGATCCGGTCCAAGAACCAAAAGGCATAAAGTGATCATGATAGCAAGCGCCAAGCCTCCTATCCCCGCCCCTATCAGAAGGCTTTTGTTAATTTTATTGCTTTGATTCACAAAGGGAAAAATCATCATCAGTACGACTAGTTCAACGAAAGGATAAGTGATGAAGGTAAGCGAACCTCGCAAAATAGGCTTAAAACCTTCTTCAAGGACCGGCTGAACTTTTTCAACCTTCACTTCGGGAAGCAGGAAGATAATCAAGATAAATAAAAGGATAATCACCCAAGGAAATAAAATCTCCGCGCTCCTGGCGATGGTTTCCAAGCCCAAACGAGTGGCCATCAGGATGATCATGACAAAAACAATATGGATCGCCTCGATGGGAGTATCTGGCATGATATGGGTAGTCATAAAGTCCCCGATTTCCCTCAAGGCAACCGCTGCATACAAAAAACAATAGGATAAAAATAAGAGGGAAGCGATGATTCCTAGCCACTTGCCAAAGATTTTTTCATTTAACTGAACCAAGGTTAAGTCAGGGTGGAGTCTACCGACAGCGGAATACAAAGGTAGGACCATCAATCCCACCGCAATGCTTAAAATGGCCACAATCCAAGCGTCTTGTTTCGCTTCCCCAGCCGTAATGGCCGGCAGAATCAAGATCGCATCCCCAATGGTATATAATACAACCAGTATGGTAAATTGACGCACCCCGATTTTCCCGTTCTCCACCATGTTCTTCACCTCCTTTGCTTCTCTATGTTCTCTTAAATATGATGATACCGTTTGCGGATTCCTGTCACGATAAGCAGCAGCAATGGGATGCCTACTTGAAACGGGAGATGCAGATAAATAGGGACCTTTTCCAACCCAATCTCAAGATGTTCCGGCAGATTACCTGCAATCTGGATGGAAGCGATCAGAATGACAATCCCAATCGAAAAGATCATCGGATCCCGCTTCCTAACCTTAAACAGATCCGCAACCCCTGCTGCTGCCGCGTAAAAAAAGACCGCAATCTTAAAGAAACCTCCGATAATTAAGGTCGAGATCACAATCGGATCCAGACGCTGGATAAAACCTCCGACATTGATCTTTTGAGCAGCATGCAGCAAAGGAAACGTCGAAGTGGTGGCGAAGTACGTACCGAGGACAGCAATATCTATAGCGACAGTCACCGTGAGCACCAATCCGCTCAACGTCATGGCAGACAGCCCAATCTTCATTCCCCTTTTCGGTTGATTCAAATAAGGAAGCAACATCGCAAACACCACCATCTCCCCAAAAGGAAAGGTCAAGGTCAAGGGAAAAGCCGTGGTCAACACAGGCTTCCAGCCATTCTCCAGAATAGGGAGAAGGTTTTCGGACCGGACCGCATCCGAAAGAAAAAGGAAAGAGATGCCCAACACCCCATAAGTAATGATCACAACCACCAAGATTTCGCCCGTTCTGGCAATGGTTTCGATCCCTTTGCAGACAGCATAGATAATGAGAGCAATCATGATCAGATGGATCATGAACATAGGGGTTTCCGGATACGCAAAGGTTAAAAGCAGATCCGTAAAATCTCGCAAGACTCTGGATGCGATATAGATGAAATAAAGGATATAGAGCAAAGCCAACGGATATCCAACGTACTTGCCGAGAACTTTCGGAATATAGCTAGTCAAAGGGAGATTCGGAAATTGATAGAAAAGATAGATGTAAATTAAAAAGAGAACCAATCCCCCCAGCATGCCAAGGAGGATCGCCAACCATGCATCCTGTTTCGCTTGCAGCCCTAATCCTACAACAATCGCACTTCCCAATTCAAAGAGAAAGATTAAGATAAACAATTGGGATGAACTGATTTTCGCCTTCTCCATTTCATTTTTATCCTTCCTTCCATTATTGGTTACGTTAAGAGTCGGAAGATCCAATCACTTATGGGCTTATAAATGAAGGAAACCCAATCTAGGGGATTAGGAAGATCCACTCCCTTTGCTACGGCCACGCTTAAGCCCACCCCCAAGACAAGGAGTATCGAAAAAAAGCATAATTCCTTTTTCAGCTTTTTTTCCAGGAGATGAGGAACCTCAATCAGCGCGATCACCATCGCTACCCCTAAAAAAGCCATGCTAGCCACCATATCTACCTACTCCTTCAATTCGCTGAGGAAGGTCTCCCCCACCGTCCCGACACGTCTGATTTTCACATCCACTTTTACCGTTACGGGAAGGTCCTGAAATGCTTGATCCCAATCTCCCTTTAGCTCTTTCCAAGCCTGGGGATCTGATCGGCGAATCGCTTCACCAAATCCGAAAATGTCCGCTTTAACCCTTTCTTGCACCTTCTCTATCGACGCTTCAATCGAATCCTTGATGCTTTGATTGATTTCCGTTTCCAGTTCATCAATGGTCTCGGGTTTGGACAAATCAAGATTCCCGCACCCTACCTCCGCCACATTGCCTTCAGCCTGAATGTTTACATCGATTTGAGGTTTTCCATTCGTGACCCCACCCTTGAGATTGGTTTGGGAGCGCAGCAGCTCGACCACCGCTTTTCCCCCTTTAGAGCAAGGCACTTGATGAACCGTATTGTGCACGTTATTCTGAATGTAATTATAAGCGCCGCTTTCTTCCACGTTGAGCCAGCCTACCAGTCGGTCTTTTTTAAAGGCGGCTAACTGAACATATTGCAAATGGCCGGGGGACTCGATCTCTTCTGCATTGTCTTTGGTTTCCGCTGCTTTTTTATCGCCTTGCACTTGGAGTCCTGTTAATACGGGGTGTTTTCCTTCGCTTACGATGTCAGAAATCAACTGGTCCAAGGTGACCGTCGTCGTCATGGGAGCCCAGGTTTGCTCCGATGCCTGGAGTGAATAGAACAGGTGATTCGCTGGGATTTTTTCTAGAGGCGTGATTACCCTCAGCACGTCTTCCGCTTTGGTTGCCTTCGTTACCACGATGTAAAAGTCGGTTCGGAACTCGTGATCGCGAAAGATCATTTCCAACGATTTTCCAATTCCTTCCTTGGCTAATTCCTCGCCAATCACAAGGATACGAAGATGGGAGAAATAGCTCCTTCTTGGGGATATGGTGGTTATTTTTCGAATCGCCTCAAATAGGGTATCGGATTCCTCTTTATACATCACGACAGGAGCGCGGCCCGTAGCGCCTTGCTTGGCGGCCACTTCGCCAGGATCAACCACCTGAAACGAGACGAGATATTGATCTCCTGATTTATCGATCCCCATCCCTACCACGATGCCCAGTTCATTTAGCTCACGGCGGCTCCAACAACCCGTAATGAGGATCAGTAAAAGTATAAGGATACAGGCCATCCCAAGCCTTCGTTTCACGGTTTTTTCCTCCTTTCTCTCCCCTCTCTCTCACGGACCACATTTTTCTGACTGATTAAGCGCGGTCGAGTAAACATTGCCCATTGTGGTACTCGGATAATCGAATCCTTTTGATCGGCAACAATGAGAGGCGCAAATGGACTCATATAAGGAACGCCGAACGATCGCAAGCTAGATAAGTGCAGAACAAGGGCAATCAAGCCCACGGTGATCCCGAATAACCCAAAGGATGCGGCAAGCCCCATCAAACCAAAACGCAAAATCCGAATCGAAATAGACATATTAAAGGAAGGAACCACAAAACTTGCAATCGCTGTGATGGACACCACGATGACCATGGCAGGGGCGATAAAGCCCGCCTCTACTGCGGCTTGGCCAATAACCAAAGCTCCTACGATGGATACGGCTTGTCCAACCGCCCTCGGCATTCTCACTCCCGCTTCCCTCAGGATTTCAAAGGTGATCTCCATGATGAGAGCTTCCACGAAAGCAGGAAAAGGGACACCCTCCCGTTGAGCCGCCAAACTGATCAGCAGGGGTGTCGGAATCATCTCCTGATGAAAGGTGACGATGGCGACATACAAGGAAGGAGCAATTAATGCTAGAAAGAAGCATAGGAATCGAAGCAAGCGAAGCAATGTTCCGATATCGGCCCGTTGGTAGTAGTCCTCCGCAGATTGATAGAATTGGGTGAACAAAGCCGGCACGAGCAAAACGAACGGAGTTCCATCTATTAAAATCGCAATTCGACCTTCCAAAAGCCCGGCAGCGATAACATCCGGACGTTCGGAATTAAACACCGTCGGAAAGGGGGTATACGTTTCATCCTGAATCAGTTCCTCAATATTGCCGCTTTCCAGAATCCCATCAATATCAATGCGTTCTAAGCGAATGCGCACTTCTTCGATGACCTTGTCATTGGCAATGCCTTTAATGTACATGATAGCGACATCGGTTTTCGTAACTCTTCCTATCTTTCGACTCTCTAGCCATAGATGAGGGTCTTTGATTTTCCGGCGAATCAACGCGGTGTTCGTCCGCAAACTTTCCGAAAAACCTTCCTTTGGTCCCCTGATTACCGTTTGGGTAGAAGGCTCCGTTACCCCCCGGTCTTCCCAACCGCTCATGCCGATGGAAAAGCCTTGTGCATATCCGTCTAGCAGAAAGATCGTTCTCCCAGACAATAACCAATCCAACAGCGTTTCAAAATCGAAAACATCCTGGATATCCCCTACGGCAAGAATAGACTCTTTCAATAGAGCTAAAGGATGGGAGGCAGACGACATCTTTTGCACTAAATCCGTTCCCTGGACATTCAGCATCAGGGTTTCCATGATAAAGTCATGAATGGCATTCTTATTCGACAATCCGTCGGTATACAAAATGGCCGCTTTAAGCCTCTCGTCTTGTCCGATGCGAATTTCCCGAATGATAATATCCCCGCTGTTTCCTAGGGTTTCTTTCACCCTTTGAATATTTTCCTGAAGGCTGCATTTTAACGGCTCTTCTTCAACCGATCCCTCATCCTGATGCTTTCCGGAAGACGGCGGACGTTTAAGCATGTTTTGAATGGTTCGCTTGATAAAACCCATGATTTTACCTCTGAGCTTCAATTATTTATTCAATTTCTATTCTTGCCTTTCTAAATTTTTTATAAACCCGTGATGAGTTTAAATTTTCAGAAAAGGGTGCCTGTCACTCCCCGAAATTGCTCGAAATTTGTCGTCTTAGAAACAAGATTCCCCCTAACTAATGCTCCTGGGGACAACCATCCTGCCATGTAATAACATAAAAATCAAGCCGAGGGGAGCTTGTAAAACCCTACGGTTTGATTTTTTGATTTCAAAAAGCACCCAACCTGACTTTGGGTTCGGAATCAAGGATTGAATGCCCTTTTTACATTGTTATCCACATTTTTTAGATGAAAGCGTTAACAAAATTAAGAATCCATGTTATACTAATAAGGCAGTCAATTCTTGAGGAGGGACTCCAATGTCAAAATGGAAAATCCAAAGTACAAATCCAACTCTGCCATCAGACCTTGAAGAACTACTTCAAAAATTTGATTCCATTAAGATTGAAGAGTTTGCCAAGGATCTTCTCAGAGGCCACTATGAAGAACAATGGGAAGATGCTGTTTAATAGATCATTTGACCCTCTACTTAGGTGGAGGGTTTCTAATTTATTTTGCCAACCCAAATTCATCGCTTTTCGAAAGATGGTCACAAAAAACTAGCATAAAAAGTTAATCTCATTACACACCAAACCAGTTTGCGATGGAAAGTCTGTACGATACTGTCAGATGGGCCCGCGGTGAATAAACTTGGTGCATTCGGACAGGCTCAAGCATTCTTTACCTTGCCCTGTCCAAATTAACCGGATCCATACGGGTACACATAAAAACCCGAACTTGCTCTCAGGAGCAGTTCGGGTTTTCGTATTGATATAGCCTTTGAATCGGCACAAATCGCTGTCATCATGCCAGTCACGGTCCTTTCTGTTTCGACAAAATTCGGGGAGTGACAGGCACCTTTTATGTAAATAATATGTTCAACTTCAAGTGAAAGATGGGTTCTCAATGGAAATCAACACAAACATGACACATCATACTCCACTACATTCAGCAGAGATCGCACAACTTTGGAACACTTATATGATGGATACCTTGGCTATCTGTATGCTCACATATTTTGGGGAAAAAGTGGAAGATGCCGAGATTAAAGACTTTATCCAATATTCAATCACCGAGCCTAAACACCACATTTCTGTGATCAAAGAAATATTTCAGAAAGAGAACTTTCCGATTCCACAAGGCTTTACGGAGAAAGACATCAACCTAAGCGCTCCCAAATTATTTTCCGATGTTTTTGTCTTATATTATCTATGGAACGTGACTAAATTTGTTTTGAACGCCCACGGGATTGCTAAAACACTGTGTACACGCTCTGATGTCAATACATTATACAAAAATGCGATTGGGCATGCCTCAGAATTAGATGACCTCATAAAAACCATTGCCTTGCGAAAAGGGGTTTATGTGAAGCCTCCTTATATTCCCGTTCCCGAGAAGACCGATTTTATTAAAGAGCCAAGCTACTTGGCAGGTTTTCTAGGGGAACAACGGGCGCTTAACGCGATGGAAATAACCAATTTATATAATGCCATTGCTACGAACAACATAGGGAAAATGCTGATTATGGGCTTTAGCCAAGTTGCGCAATCCAAGAAAATACGCCATTATTTCCTAAAAGGTAAATCCATCGCTTCTAATCACATCAACCTATGCAGTGATTTATTAAGAAAAGAAGATATTCCCGCACCGGAAGGATGGGATGTTGGGGTGACGAATTCAACTGTCCCTCCCTTTTCAGATAAGCTGATGTTATTCCATATTACCACCTTGAATGCTTCTGGGATTACGAACTACGCGATGTCTATAGCTTCAAGTGCAAGACGGGATATCAGCCTATTATTTACCCGCCTTTCCGCCGAAATCGCTAAATTTGCTGAAGAAGGGGCAAACCTTATGATTCACAACGGATGGCTAGAAGAACCTCCGCAAGCCCCCAATCGAAAAGCATTAGTAAGACAGTAGATAATGGCCGCTCCGGAAACAACCGAAGCGGCTCGACAAAATTCGGGGAGTGACAGGCACCATTATAGATCCAAACGTTGATCTAACGGACAAAGATACATGGCATGCATTAAATGAAGAATGGTCGCTTCCGATTCCTCCGGTGTAACCGGGCGGCCTATAAACCGACTCAACTCCTCCGCCTCATCCTTAGCGTTAAACGTAGGGATCTGTAAATCCCCTACAGCTTCCTGGTCCAGCTTTAAGACGATTCTTCTTAGATAAGAAGCAATATGATTCATTTTTTCTAAGTTAAGTCGCTCAAACGTATCCTCTTTTTGATGATAATAGCTGCGCCTCGCACAGGTAAAAAACAGGTTAGGAATGCCGTTGATGTCAAAAATGTAATGATCGGAAAGGTAAAACATCGGCCGGTTCAAGAATCGGTAGATCTGCAAACCGGTATGGTCGGTCCCCTGCACCAACTCCGCAAGATCGGGGCGGGTATTCACATTTGTAATAAATAAAGAAGATTCCCTCCCTTGAATCGGCACATCATGGCCACACAAATCCAGAATCATGGCACATTCTAAGCGCTCGATGGGGATGATGGTTTTCGCCAGTTCAAAAAATTGAACACTCCCCATACTAGGCGTTCGAAAATAGGGCGGCTCCTCCATATCAAAGATAGCAATTAAGACGTTCGCTTCGGTATCCGTCTCTACCAGCTGATGAACCACTTCAAGCACAATTCCTACCGCAGCTGCATTATCATCCGCTCCAGGGGATTCCCGAATATGATCATAATGAGCTCCGATAAGCAGCCACCGATCCGAGCTTCCTTTTCGAACAGCCAGGAGATTGCTTCCTTCCACCCCATTGTGGGCAGTAAACGTTTGAATCCAACCTCCTTCCAAAAAAGGAGAAAGCCTTAGCGATTCAAATTGTTGAAGAATCCATTCTTTCGCGGTTTCGTGTCCCGGTGTGCCAGGCACTCTCCCCAGTAACGAAGGACAAGCAAGCTGTTGAGTAAATGAAGCAAGAGAAAATGTCATAGTCGAGACCCCTTTCCTCTTTACTATTTCACAAGGTGATTTGGGCTAATCCTCCGGCTTTCAGCGTACTCATAGTAGAGATAGGGAACCTAAATGTAGGTAAAAAGGAAAGGAAGGGAACAATGAAACATCGTTTAATAGCCCTCATTACTACGATCCTTTTGGCTTCATTCTATGGATTAGCTTTTGCCGACCATGGAAAAATCAACGCCCATCCGTACAGTTACTGCAACGGACAGATCAAAGGGAATATCAGCAACAGTGGGGAAAAGATCTATCATGTTCCGGGAGGTCAGTATTACAAACAAACGAAGGCGGAATATTGCTTTAAAACCATCGAACAGGCTAAAAAGGCTGGGTTTCGAGCTTCAAAAAGATAATAGGGATACTACGCTGAAAAATGGTTGCCAGCTTTCGCAACCATTTTTCTTATTTTTGAATGTCCCTCTCCCCAAGCATACTCCCGCGGAACCGTTCCGTTGATCACCATTAATGTATTCAGATATCTATTCAGGAGTGTAGACCCTAGCCCCCAGTGGAGAAAAAGGAGAAACTAGGGATATTTATATAAATTTGGTTCATCATAATAAAGTCGTACATCACTAGAGGAGGAAGAGGATGAATAAGCAAACGAGACAAGAAGTAGATAAAGAAGCAAAAAAGGTAGCTCAAGAAGAAATTGCACATGAAATGGGAGAGATTCGAGCCCAATTAAATAAAATCACGTCTTTCAACCCTAATGATCTCATGCAACAAATGCAGCATTATTTTGAAGAAACCCAACGTCAACTCCAAGAAATGAACCGGCAACTAACCCAACTAACAGAGTTTATTCAAAAAGCGACACCGCTCTTGAACCAAGACCAAAGCGCTCAACAGTACACGGCCACGCCTCAGCCATATAGCCAATTTGGCCAGGGACAAATGCAACAGATGAACAGTCCAATGAATCCCATGAATCCCATGTCGCGCCCAACGCCACAACAAGGCTACGGGCAACAACCATTTCCTACACCAAATCCACTAAGTCAATTTTCGCCTTACCGTAACTACGGCAACCAGGGGAATCAGGGTAACCACGGCCAGTTTCCTAGCCTTTATGGCAATGGACTAATGAACTATCAACAACAAACCATCCCTAGTAATCAAAACCGTCATTTTTAACAGGCCAACTTTTTGATGGCCGTTAGAACGAAACCGAAGAAGTCCTAGAGTTGGCCAATACCAATAGGCCTTCCCTAGGACTTCGACAAAATTCGGGGAGTGACAGGCACCTTCTAAATCGCGGGGAGCCACCAACTACCTCTGCATCAACTGGAGAGATGGCTATTCGACATCCATCCCCCTACAATAAATCCAACCACAACAAAAACAAACAACGAAATATTATAGATGCCATTGACCACCCAACTCTCCGTTAATCTCCACAAATAAATGGACAGGAATAACCCGGAAAGTGAGGTGGAAAGCGCGAATCCAAAATCGAGCCAAAGCAGCCATTTACTCTCAGGGGAAAGTCGACTCTTTTCATTTATGGCCTTAAACAAGGAATCACCGCCATTTCCCCTTTATTTTTTATCTAATATTTACGATCTGACGATTCATCGCAACGATCAAACAAGCTGCCACAATACATAGGGATCCCATGAAAAACAAGGCGAATACCGGTCCCCTCGTTTCACCCAAAAAACCAATCAACAAGCTTCCCAACGGAACGAATCCGGAATCCATCATCACAATGCTTAATATCCGTCCTCGAATCCGGTTCGGGATCATTTCTTGAATAATGACTCTTTGTATAACCGAATACCCTTGACTAACCACTCCAATCACAAACATCAACAGCAAAGATACCCAAAAGATATTGGAGACAGAGAAAAGAATAAGTCCTACACCAAAGCTACAAATGCAACCAAAAAAAAGCTTTCCTTTCATGAAAGGATATTTTCCCCATCCTAACATCATGGAACTTACTACAGACCCGATCGCAGCGAAAGACAACAGGAGACCAAATCCCTCCGGCCCGACCCCCAGAAGCTCTTCAGCAAAAACAGGAATCAATGTAGAATAGGGATATCCGAAAATCATAGGAATCAATCCCAGTATACATACACTCAGAATTAATGGATGTTCTTTCAAGTATCCTACAGCTTCCTTGATTCCTTTTTCGCTCTGTTTAGTTGTACCTTCCACTTTTCTTTTCTGATGGGTCTTAATCAGAATCAGCATACCTATGACAGCTATGAAGCTGAAAGCATTGATCAAAATCAGGACCGCAGGCGACCACACAGAGAGAAGCAGTCCAGCTATGGCAGGACCGATGATCCGTGCGATATTTAACGTTGCGCTAAAAAATGAAATGGCACTCACCATCGAATCCCTTGGCACAAGATCAGGAATAAAGGCATTGCGGGCAGGAATCTCAAATGCAAGAAAAACGCCTCTCAACAGGATAAGTAAAACAAGAAAAGGAAGAGTCGTGCCATAGAGCATACTCACGCCTAAAATGAAGGTAATAGCCATAGCGCCTGTCTGAATGACAATCAGCACTCTCCTCCTTTCCCATTTATCTGCCGCGATCCCTCCCAGGATACTGAAAAATAGAATAGGAATTAACCTGCAAAATTCAACAATCCCAACGGATAAGGGGGAATTGGTCAGGGTGAAGACAAACCAGTTTAAGGCTACCCGGTCAAACCAGTCTCCTGTTCTGGAAAGAAAACTACCTGCGATAAACCAATTATAATCCCTATAATGAAAAGCAAGTTGGCGGTTATTTTTAACCGCCTTAACTAAGTTTAAATTTTCCATTTTTAAAAAACCTTTTTCCTCACTTTTGGACATGTAGAACAATAATCATGATGAGAAGACAGTTGATAATAATAACAGCAAGTTTTGCGAGTACGATTTCCTGGATCGGAATAAAACTTTGCCAGCGGGTTCTCCTTTTCACCAAATAGGGAGGCTGGAGCTTCGTGAATCAAATATTGAAAATCTTCTTGAATACGTAAATTGACTTGCGGATTGCCCTCTTGCTCCATTCGTTTTTCATAGAACCAATAAACATAGATGGCTGTGTTTTCCCACAATATGGAATATGAAATACCGACGGTTTCAGAAAGGGAACGCCATACCTTCGACAGATTCTTGGCGAATAGGGTTTCCAATACTTCCTCTCTTTTAGGTTCATTCGCCACTTGTAAATGGGCAAAGCGAACCCGCGGCAACCAGTTCTGATCTTGATAGACCGATTCAATATGGATATTTTCAATCGATAGATCTAATCCTTTATTGAATACCGTCAAAGCATATAAACTCGGAATGACGGTCAAATAGCTATATCTTTTGGAAAACTGAGAGGCCGTTACCATTTTCGATGGAGACCCGATAAGAGACGAAACTTCATCTAAATAAGAGACACATCCCTGCCTCTCCAATAAACCCACCGCATCAATGGATCCTCTCCGCTCTGGCGAGAGGGTGGTCGTTAATCGAAAATGTTCGGAAAGATAATCGATCTCATCTTGCTCCAACGAGGGCTGCATGCGTTTTCGCCCCTTTCACCATTCTTCCTTTCCCATGCGGAATACATAATGGCGTTCCAAATAACGGATCCACCGTAATCTCACATTCCATGCCAAAGACGGAGCGGATCATCTCCTTACTCACAATCTCCTCTGGTTTCCCCTCAGCAAAAATGCCTTTATCCCGGACCGCCACGATATGATCCGCATAACGGCACGCCAAGTTCAAATCGTGAAGAACCATCACAATGGTCCGTTTTTCTTTCTCGTTAAGCTCAAAAAGCAAATCAAGAATTTCAATTTGATGCGTCATATCTAAATACGTGGTCGGCTCATCGAGGAGAATCGTATCCGTTCCTTGGGCCAGCGTCATGGCAATCCAGGCTCTTTGTCTCTGGCCGCCAGAAAGGGAATCCACGGGCCGCTCCGCCAAACTTTTCATTTGCGTAGCCTCCAACGCGCGATAAACCATTTGTTCGTCTTCTTCCGACCACTGTTTCAACCAGCTCTGATAAGGATATCTCCCCTGCTTTACCAGCTGAAGGACCGTTAGACCTTCTGGTGCGACCGGACCTTGAGGGAGAATAGCCAGCCTTTGGGCAATCTCCTTCGTAGAAAGCTGGGTCATGGCATAGCCATCCAAAATAATCGAACCGCTCTGAGGCTTCAAGAGTCTGGCAAGCGACCTGAGCAAAGTGGATTTCCCACAACCGTTGCTCCCTATAAAAACCGTAATCTTCGATTTGGGGATTTCCAAACCCAGCTGATCAATAATGATTTCATTTCCATATGACAAAGTCAGACCCTTTGTTTCCAATGCCATCGCTCTACCCTCTCCCTCTATCGTTACATATTTCGATTCTTATAAAGCAAATAGATAAAATAAGGAGCACCGATCGATGCGGTAAAAACCCCTGCCGGCACATCTAACGGAGAAAACGCCGTTCGAGCAACTAGGTCCGCCAACAGCACGATAAGCCCCCCAATGAGAGCGGATACCGGAAGCAAGGCCCCATAGGCGGAACCCACCAGTTGCCTGGCCATATGAGGAGCCATTAAACCAACAAATCCAATGCCTCCCGCAAAAGCAACCGCCCCACCAGCCAAAGCCGTACTCATCAGTAATAAAATAAACCGTTGACGCTGGACAGAAGTCCCCACCCCTTTAGCCAGATCATCCCCTAGCTCTTGGATGTTCAAATTTCTTGCGATCACAAAGATAAAGGGCAGAAAAAAACAAAACCAGGGTAATAAGGTCCTTACATTATCCCATGACGAACCGTAGACACTTCCCGTGAGCCAAATTTTCTCTTGAGTAGCCAGAATTAAGGGACCGAAAATCATCATGACGGTGATCACAGCATGCATCGCAGCATCCAAACCCACCCCGATCAAAACCAGGCGAACAGGGGTCACCCCCTTATTCCAAGCTAATCCATAAATCAAAAGCATAATGAGGGTAGCCCCGATAAAAGCCGCCAAAGGAAGCCAATGAATGCTGACGGTTAATGAATTATCCTTCGGATCCAAGAAAAACGTGAGAAAGGTGACCACCGCAGCCCCCGCCCCCGCCGTAATCCCGATAATATCCGGAGAAGCTAAGGGATTGCGTATCACCCCCTGCATAATGGCACCCGCTACCGCAAGAGATGCACCTACCAAAAAGCCGATAATGATTCTTGGAAGCCGGAAATTCTGGATGACGACGGCATGCAGCTCCTCCCCCTTCCCCACTAAAGCCCGGACGACATCCAAAGGATGAATGCTCATCTCTCCCATACCGATACTCACAATGATCACGATAAGCGTAAGAAGGGAGAAAATGGAGAAAATTATTAGTGCTTTTATATCCAAAAGGAAGGAAACCGGTATTTTCTTCAAACGTAACGGCCGATATTTGCTCATGACTTCGAAATCCCCTTGCGTGCAATATAGATGAAAAACGGTGTCCCAATGAGAGCGGTCATCACACCCACCGGAACTTCCTTCGGCATAATGATAAACCGGGCACCGATATCCGCGACGAGCAATAAAATGGCCCCCATTACTCCGCAATAAGGGATGATCCAACGATGATCAACCCCCACAATCGCGCGCACCACATGAGGAATCACGATCCCAATAAAGCCAATCGGCCCTGCTACCGCCACCGAACTTCCCGCAAGCAGAACGATAATCAACCAGGTAAAAGCCTTCACCCATACGGTCCGTTGGCCTAACCCTTTAGCCACGTCTTCGCCCATAGACAAGGTGTTGATCTGCTTAGCCATAAAAAAAGCAGCGACCCAAGCAAAGATCATATAAGGCAAAACAGGCAACAGCATCTCCAACTTGCGCCCTTCTACCGATCCCGCTAACCAAAACAGGACTTCCTCAAGCGCTCTTTCATTCAAGGTCAAGATCCCTTTAGATAAAGAGGAAAATAAAGCAGCCATCGAGGCCCCTGCTAACGTTAACTTCATCGGAGTCAGTCCATTTCTCCCCATAGACCCCAAAAAATAGATGATGAAAGCCGCTACCCCGGTACCGAGAAAAGCAATCCATATAAAACTGGATAAAGCGTTTATCGCAAAAAAGGCAACCGAAAAAACGATAAAAAAGGCTGCTCCAGCATTTAGCCCAAAGATGTCCGGCGCGGCTAACGGATTTCGGGTTAAAGCCTGCATCAATGCACCCGCAATCCCTGCACTTGCCCCCACGGCCATCGCAATCAGCGTGCGCGGCACTCTTGAGGACGTTATAATAATCTGCTCATTGGAGCCATTAAAGTCCGTATAGGCATTGACGACCATCTCCCAGCTAATATCCGTTAATCCAAATAGAATACTGGAAAATCCGCATAAAACGAGGAGAGCCATCCCCATAATTATTCCTATTGATCTTAACAATCTAGTTGAAAATAGATAGGTCATTGTACGAAGTCCCTTCTTCTTAGCCTCAATTCCAGTCTAACGGACAATGAGAATGAGTGTCAATATTGACAACAGCTCCGATTGACTTTATTATTGTTAACGAGAATCAATATCACTACAAAGGGGAGAGAAAAAACAATATGCTTTCTAGTCCAAAGGGATCGAAAAAAATCTTTAGCCTGCTGGCCATTCTACTTACGTTTACCCTTCTATTAGTAGGCTGCGGCGGTCAAGGGCAACCTGCTGCCGGGCAGCCATCTGCTGAGCAGCCAAAAGAGGAACCAAAAACAGAAGACGTTCGCGTGATTGAACATGCGATGGGAACAACAGAAATCAAGGGAACCCCTGAACGCGTGGTCATCCTGACCAATGAGGGTACCGAAGCTCTTCTTGCACTTGGCGTAAAGCCTGTGGGTGCTGTTCAATCGTGGACAGGAAGTCCTTGGTATGATCACATCAAATCGGAAATGGATGGAGTTCAAGACGTAGGAAAAGAAAGCCAAGTAAACCTTGAAGCGATTGCCGCTCTTAAACCAGACCTCATCATTGGAAACAAAATGCGCCAGGAAAAGGTTTACCAGCAATTATCTGCCATTGCTCCCACTGTATTTTCCGAAACCCTCCGGGGCGAATGGAAAACCAATTTTGAGCTCTATGCTAAAACGCTAGGCAAAGAAGCCGAAGGGCAAAAAGTCATTGCTGATTTTGACAATCGTATTGCAGCATTTAAGGAAAAACATGCGGATAAGCTAGATGTTAAGGTTTCTGTCGTCCGTTTCATGGCGGGAAAAACCCGTATCTATTACAACGATACATTCTCCGGAATCATCTTTAAGCAAATCGGTCTTGCTCGACCTGAATCCCAAAATAAAGAAGAGTTTGCCGATGAAATTACGAGGGAACGAATTCCAGAGATGGAAGGGGACATTATGTTCTACTTCACCTATGAAACAGGAGATGGTGGAGCAACAAAAACCGAGGAAGAATGGACTAACGACCCTCTATACCAAAACCTAAACGTAGTCAAAAATAATAAAGCCTTCAAAGTTAACGACGTGACTTGGAATACAGCTGGTGGAGTAAAAGCCGCTAATCTACTGCTTGATGATTTAGACCAATTTTATTCGGAATTGAAGTAGTAAAGTGAAATAATCCTCCTAAGAATTTACTTAGGAGGATTTTTTATGCTAGTTGTGCCATTCTTCCAATGGGTTAACCGGGGTTGACTTCTTTTTATCTAAAGACATGACTTAAATCAATATCTAAATCTTGAAATATCCCAACACGAATGTGATCGCCCTTTGAATACACTTCTCTTTCTCCATACTTGCCTTGCTCATTCAACTTA
Organism: Ammoniphilus sp. YIM 78166; assembly: GCF_004522215.1. GTDB lineage: Bacteria > Bacillota > Bacilli > Aneurinibacillales > RAOX-1 > YIM-78166. The sequence continues at coordinate 42,466 of NZ_SDLR01000015.1, forward strand.
TAGACTTCGATCACCTGCTCCACTGGCTGAACCATCCAATATTCTTTAACTCCAGCCCGCTGGTAAAGGTTAAATTTTTCGAAGCGGTCTTTTTTAGCTGTGGAGGGAGAAATGATTTCTACAATGAGATCAGGGCTTCCATCACAACCCTTCTTATTAATCTTGGACGAGTCACAGATGATAACAAGATCTGGTTGAACGACAGTATCATCGTCTTGCTTTTCATTGGGGAACAATCGCACGTCAAAGGGAGCCGGGTATACCTCACATGTTTTCCCCCGAAGATAATAATTGAACTCAGTTAATAGTTCTCGTAATATTCTCTGATGATCAGGAGTAGGCGCAGGGGTCATGTTAAAAGGAATACCACCAATTAATTCCCAGCGTTCTTCATCCGGCCATTCTAGATAATCTTTATACGTATACCTTCGATTCGGATCAGGTGCAAAAACCACGAAACTCCCCTCCTTTCCTTCTTATTTTATCATTATTTATGGATAGATCGGAAAGTCCCTTCACTTTTTCATCCCCTACTGCCCAAACCTCCCCTTAACTACGATCCGTATACCACCCTGTCCGTAAGAACAGCTTGTACTGCAAATAAATAATGATCACCGTTGCCAAAGCCAGAAGATACGACAGCATGAAATTCCAATATCGATGGTGTTCTAAATGTCCCGCCCCTAGCATCGTGCATTCGACGAATAGGATGGCCGTTGCCCAAATCAAATGACTTTTCACCGTGTTGCTAAACTTACGATACGAGTAGTGAATCATCAGATACCCTAACATGGGGAAAAGAGTCACATCAAGCAAAATGGGTACGCCAATGATTTGAGCAAGAGGGGTAGGCAAGTCCTTATATTCCCAGACTTTCAAGATGTAAACGAGTATGTATTGTTCTAAAAACCGCAAGTAACTTATACACAATAAACTGGAATAATACTCACGCAACTTTGACCGCTTCGCCCAGAACAAGAAAAAACAAACGGATATAATCGCATATAAGATACTAAGCATTCGGATCACTGCCTGACTTTTTCTTTTGCGTAAAATTGATATTGCAGAATGATCAAACCGAAAATGATCCAATCAGAAAGATAAGACATCCATAAATTCCACCATAGATGGTGCCGTATGATCCCGAATTGAAGGTAGATATACTCTAGTAGGATTGCTCCAAGTGACCAAAAAAACGTCCAGATGATTCGTTTTTTTATCGTTAAGGGAAGACCTTGTATGAATAAATACGAAACAACAGGGTAAATTCCGAAATCGAGCACCAGGGGAACAGCAAGACCGCTTAATGGTTTATCCACATAAGACCAAAGTCTATATTCCTCCATGATCAAGTCGGTTAACAGCCCAAGAAAAGCTGAAAACAAAGCAGTGGGAAATAGCTCTGGAATCCGCTTCTTATCTGCTAGTAACCCAAACATCAGCCATGAAAAAATAAAAACTAAAATCGTTACCATGAGTGCGGCATACAGGCCCAGTTCATTGCGCTAAATATGATGTTTTTCTCATCCATTTTTATCACCCTCTACCCGTTATACTACAATTATTAACAAAGTTGTACGGTATAAAACTAAACTAAACATTCAAGGCCTAGTTTTCTGTGTTCTGTACGCAAATCATAAAAAACCCTAACCGAAAGGTTAAGGTTTTCTCATCCTTACCATTTTACCCTACGATTTCTGCCTGTGTTCCATCCGTTTTCATGCGAAGCAATTTCTCACCATTGTATTGCACTCTAAAGAATAGCCATTCCCCAACAACGTTAATGAGACCGGCGAATCCGTATACAGGAGTGAGCTTGATCTGCTCCGGCGAATCCAGCCTCGTCTTGTATAGGTCAGAATATCCATAATAAATCCAGTCCCCATGTACATTTAGGGAAGTAGGATTGCTATATTCTGCAGCAAAGGAGGTTTTTCCTGTGCCATCCCATTTCACACGGAAGATACCTGGGAGCGTTTGGTTCACAAAATAAATCCAATCTCCTACAACATTGAGCTGTCTTGCGGAATCCTGGGTTACCTGAGCTCGGTTGGTGCCATCCGTTTTGATCTTGTAGATTCGCAGGTTTTGCGGCTGTGCGGTATAAAAGATCCAGTCCGCTGAGACATACATTTCCTCCACGCCATAATCCTCACCCATTCTTGTTTTTCCCGTTCCATTAACGTTCATCTTATAAATCCGATACTGTTCGCTTTGAGTAACATAATAAATCCAGTCTCCAACCACCACCATCACAGTGGCTGAGTGCTGATCATCGATTTTGGTTCGTTGGGTTCCATCAGTCCGGATCTTATACATTTTCATCTGATCATTCCGATTAATATAGTAAACCCAATCTCCCATTACGTTGATATAAAGAGCATTATCATCGTTCAATTTCTGCTTTGCCGTGCCATCCAGTCTCATCTTGTAGAGCCTATTGCCATTCGTTATGTTGCTGAAGTACACCCAATCGCCTTGCTGTGCGGCAATTCCCCAATTCGAAATGTTCCCGGATGTATTCCCCTGCTGAGGGATCGGGCCATACGCAGCCAATTGGGCCCGAAGCCGCTCATTTTCTTGCTTTAATTGGTAATAATCAGTCTCCACCACGATAAGCTGCTCCTGCTCTTTCCATGTAACTCTGGCCCCTACTCGCCGAAATTCAGCAATGGGTACATAAATGTACGGGTACTCAGCATTTTCAGGCTGATAATTGAGCACTGGATATAAGCCTGTATTAATATCCACCCCGTTGACAAGGATAGGCCTCGTGGCAGTATAAGCCGTAACCGGCCGGTACGCTTGCTGTCTTGTCTGCGAATGGTTCCCTGCGCTTCTTGAATCTTGCGATTTCAGATATGGAATATACAACTGCTGCCCCCAGGCCAAGTGATAATGAGAAAGGTTATTCATTCTCGCAATCTGCTCCGGTGTCGTGTGGAATCGGCTTGCAATGGTGAAAAGAGTATCCCCATATTGCACTTGGTATGGGACCATGGACGGAGTGTTCACTATCATCCCCTGCTTTCACTAGTTTATAGTAGCCTATTCCTGTCAACCTTGTTCGGTGTAGCAACCTCAATTAAGTGCAATCCTGGAAAGATTGACTCTTCTTTTTTCCTCCTGTAAATCCCCATAACTATTTTCTTTGTACAATCTTCAGGATTAAAGCCCTACTTCCATTACAGTCCTTTGGTTCTTTTTAACCAATAACTGAAAAGTTTTAACTATACAAAAAGTCCGATATACAGATATGCAATATTCCACCTATAATATATCTTGTGCATTTACATTTATTAGCAAAGGGGCCATCCTTCTATGAAACTACGAAGATTATCAAAACTTGTAGGAATGGGTATTCTATCTGCAACGTTATTAGCATCCTCTGCCTTTGCGGCCAATACGATTCCCGGCGGTCCATCCACCAACGGAAATGTTTCCTATGAAAGCATGCTTACATACGATGAGATGATTAAAAAGCTAGAAGACATCCAAAAAACGAGCAAAGTACAATTAGAGGTCTTTACTCTGGCCGATATCCTGGGAGAGGATAAGGGTAAGAGTGAGAGCGACAGAGATCTTTACGTAGCGAAAATGGGAGAAGAAGGCGCAGGAAAGAAAAAGATTTGGGTACAAGCCCAGATTCACGGCAATGAGAAGTTAGGTACGGAAGCCGTGTTTGAAGTCATGAAAAATTTAAGTACGGATAAAAACAATAAACAAATCCAAACGATCCTGGAAAATTCCGTGATCTACTTTATCCCTATGTACAATCCGGATGGAGCGGAAGCCAATACGAGAGGGACTAATATCCTTGGCACGTCGAGTACGAACTTTGACTTGAATCGCGATTGGACAGAGAATGGCTTTAAGGCGAAGGAATCAAGGGCTTTCTATACGTTCTGGGCACAAGTAAAGCCTGATTTCATGATTGATATCCATCATCAGGGGTTAAAAACGGTTCCAGGAACCAATGAGTCCACTTCGATGTCTCTAGGAATCTCGTTAGCACCAAACGGTCCTACGATGACGACTTCAGGTCTAGTCACGGGGGAATTTGAGAACATGTCCTATCGAGATGCTACTCGCGCGGTACAAGGTTATGTCTATAACAACATCATCAAATATGGCTATACCCATATTGATCGTTATACCACAGGCAACCGCGGACAAAATGAAATCGACATCCGTGGAGGCGTAGCCTCAGCCGTGATGCTGGGTCTAAACTGGAATGGATTGAATCCTGAAGGGCATTCCCACCCTGCTATTTTCTTCGAGACCAAAGGAAATACCAACAGCAACAGCATCGGACAAAAAGCCAATGGCCACTTAACGAAGCAAAACACACTAGGACTGCAAGCAGCCCTCTATGGAATTGCTAGCGGGGACGCCCTAAAGGAAGAATATGTGAATGTGTGGGAGAATACGATCCCTATTGGTAAGATTGAATTCTATCAAACCGATTACGATGGTATGGTTCCGAAGGAATAGGATTAAACCAACTCCTGCAGATGGTTTTCCATTTGTGGGGGTTTTGACTTTGACAAAAGCCGACTTGAGAGTCGGCTTTTTTGCTGTTCAGTATGGATGAAGCCATTTTATTCGATAATTTTACACCTCCGCAGCGCTTTGCCGAACTCAAGCAGGTCAGAGATTATGCAGTTTAGCATACCCCTGCGTAGTCCCCCCTAAGGGGGGGAATGTTCCATCCTCTTCTCCCCCAACTTTCAGGAGACTCCCTGCATAATATAAGATTTCAAACCCATTGTATTGATTAGTTCATTTTGCGTGAACGGAGTTTTTCGTCCCCAATGAATGACCCGTACCAAAAAAGGCCTTCTAGGATTTTTCATATGATAGAAGCCGGGTATACGCATGTCTCTTGTTAGATTAGTAATCATGGGATCGGATCCGAATTTTTTCACCAAGGCTTCTTGAATAGGAACGAATTTGCTAAGGGATCCACCTTGAACGGGCCAATAAATATGATATCCGTTGCTCGTTTCGATGATCATCGCGTTCCTTATATGTTTCCAATATTTTTTAAGAAACTCTTTTTTCAATTGTGTGACTCTCTGTTCGGTTCGAAGGGCTAAAAGTTGGTATTGTCCTTGCTTATTTCTCTTGACCGTAACCGATTCGATCTGCTCTACTGGGTTAGATCTTATGGATATCATTTTCTGTTTAACTTGTTCTCTTGTGTTTAAGCATGCCGAAATTTTGTTTAAATCTACATCGATAAACTGCGCTTTGATTTCTTTAATCTTGCTATCTTTTTTTTCTCCGTAGTTAATTTGCATAAAAACAGCATAACCTCTCGCATTTTGACTGAGTACATGCACGGGTTTGTTGTTTTTCGTAAAGAGTTTGATTTCAGGCACTCGTTTTTCCATCAGCTTTAGAGGCTTTTGCAGTAGGATTGCATGCCTATTATTTGAAGTATTACTGTTACTAGAAGTGCTATTGCTAGAAGTGCTGCGTTTAGCGTCTTGGACTAAGACAAATTGCAGCCGTTCATTCTCCTTGTAGCCCAGTTTTCTAATAAAATAATATAGTTGGCTTGAACTCGTTTTAATAAGGTTGGAATATTGGGTTACACCCGGTTTCAAGAAAACCACATCCCTCTAGTAGGCTAGCATACACTTTAATATCTCTTCTAAACAATCATATTCTAAAAAGATAAAACTAGTGAAAACCGGCGAACCTATTTTTCAGGATACAAGGAAACCTCCCTCCTTGCTTTTTACTGGATGTTCCGCGCAGCCTCTACCCGATAGAATTTCACACATGAAAAAGGCCTGATCTACACCCATCTGTGATGATGTAGATCAGGCCTTTCTTTAATCGACAAAAATCGGGGAGTGACAGGCACCACTATGTGATAAAGGCAAAATAATCTCCACAGCCGTACCTCTTCCCACCTCACTCTCGATTCTCATCATCCCTCTATGATGTTGGATAATACGATGGCTTACCATTAACCCCAGGCCTGTTCCGGACTCTTTGGTCGTATAAAAAGGCTGGCCGATTTTTGATAATTGATGACTCGGAATCCCGCACCCCTGATCTATAATTTGAATACATATTTTTTCGCCCTGTCTTTCACTCCGAATCCAAATTTCACCGCCTGTTGACATCGATTCGATGGAGTTCTTTAAGAGATTAATGAACACTTGTTTTAAAGACCTCTGACACTGAATTAAGGGCAAATCATCATCAAAATCGTTTCGGATCACGACATTACGAAGGTTCGCTTCGCCTTCAAGCAATTTGACAACCTCGTTTAATTTATCCGGAATACTACCGAGAGCCATCGTTTCATTTGAAGGCTTAGCTAGTACCAACAATTCACTAACAATCTCGTTGATTCGATCGATTTCCGACAACATCACATCATAAAACAGCTTCTTCGTATGGGTAGTATCTTCCGACCGGAAAAGTTGAACGAAACCACGAAGGCTGGTTAAAGGATTCCGGATCTCATGGGCGATGCCAGCAGCTAATTCTCCTACAACAGCTAACTTTTCTGATCTTCGGATTAATTCCTCGTTCTGCTTTTGTTCGGTAATATCGGTGACGATGAACGAGACCCCTACCTTCTCACCGTTGATAATAATCGGGGACATGGTCGTCCTGATCTCCACTCTTTTTCCACTTTTATGCTTCATAAAGGTTTCAAAATCAATGTATTCACTGTCTAACAAAGCACTGAGCTTGTTCTCCGCATTCGGAAGCTGTTCTGGAAAAAGCAATTCTTTATAATTCATCTGAGTTAATTCCATCAAACGATAACCGATAATGCCCTCATACGCGGGATTGGCTTCGATAAATCGCCCTTCCATATTGATGGCACAAACCCCCACATGAGTACATTCGAGTAAGGATTCATGGCGCTTTTGAATTTGTTGGATTTCTAACTCCATATTCCTGCGTTCCGTTACATCACGGCATACTCCGATCACATGCTGGATATGTCCCGCATCATTACGTATTTTTTTGGCTAAGGATTCTTGCCAAACGTAATGTCCCTCTTTATGGCGAATACGAAAAATGGCTTTTCTGCTTTCTTCAGAACCTTGCTCCAACCAATTATCTCGATCCTCCGGATGCCAATAGTCGTAGCCGTTTTTTCCGATCATCTCTTCTGGCTCATAGCCCAGCAACTTACGGACCGCAGGTGAGACATAGGTTAGAACCCCCTCTGATGTAAAACGGATAATCATATCTTGAGAATGTTCAGCTATCAGATGGTGTAGCTCCTCGATCCTCTTCAATTCGTCTTCCTTCATCTTTTGTTCGGTGATATCCACCACTTGAGATATAAAGAAGGAAGGTTTTCCAACCTCGTCACGAACTAAAGAAACACTTAAAATCGCTGTCAAAATTTCACCAGATCTATGGATATACCTTTTTTCATGTTGGTAGCTTTCGAATTCCCCATGTAATAATCTTCGAAAGGCCGATTGGCAGAGTTCTAAATCATCCGGATGGGTTATCGCTTGAAACGATAAGCTTAGCAATTCCTCTTTGCTGTATCCCATCATGTTACAGAAGGAGGAATTGACTTTGCTAAACTCCCCATTAGGTGATCCTATAATCATCCCAATAGGGGCTTGCTCAAATACACGAACAAAAAGGTGTTGGTCCTCTAAATGGGATTCGCTGAACATGGGATCCTCCGCAGTGTTGGGTATTAATACCTACCATTTTAACCAATTCCCCCTTACAAATATCGGCTTCCCCTTTCTTAAAAGCAAAAAGGAACAGCGATGCACACTGCTCCTAAACCATCAATTCCCTATGCGATTTGCGAAGGCAAAATGACATGAACGGTCGTTCCTTTGTTTAATTCACTATCGATCCCCATATACCCACCGTGATTTTTCAGGATCTGTTGCGTAACCATTATACCTAGTCCTGTTCCATCTTCCTTTGTTGTAAAAAACGGTTCTCCTAAACGATTGACCTGGTCTTGGGGAATGCCGCAGCCTTCGTCTCGGATGAGGACGGATATATGCTTTGGATTGATTTCATTCAATTCCATATGGATTTTTCCACCTTGTGGCATGGATTCTACTGCATTTTTTAGGAGATTGATAAAAACTTGTTTTAATTGGTTTTCCTCGCATCGGACTACGGCGGAATCAAACGTTTCGCTGTATAGGATCTGAACATTCCTTAGGTTAGTCAAGGGTTCTAAAAAGGTAATCACGCTTCTTACGATAGAATTTAAATGGTGAGGCTTAAGATCAACCTCGTGTGGCTTGGAGAGAATCAAAAACTCACTCACAATCAGATTGATTCGATCAATCTCCGATAACAAGATTTGGGAATGGCGTTGATTAAGGTTTGAATCTAATAACTGTATAAATCCTTTTATCGTGGTTAAGGGATTTCGAATTTCATGAGCAATTCCTGCCGCTAATTGACCCACAACGGATAATTTATCAGCTTGACGAATAAAGGTTTCCATTTTCTTTGACTCTGTCAAATCTCTAATAATCTCAAAGATACCAACCAATCGCTCGCCTATAAAAATAGGAACCATTTTTACATTGATTTCAACTTGGTGTCCCTTCTTGTGAAAGATCGTCAACTCATATTCCTGAGGTTCACCACCGACCGCTAGCATGGTATGTCTTAGCTTTTTTTCCATACATTCAGGGGCAACAATGGAAGCAGCTCCGATAATTTTCAAATCCTCAACCGTGTAACCACAAATTTTTTCAACGAAAGAATTGCCCTGAATTAAATTCCCGTTGAGATCGAACTCTAAAACACATTCTGTATTATGAGTAAAAAGAGACTGATATCGTTGCTTGCTTTCTGCCACAAGTGTTTCCATCAGCTCTTGATTTTCTCTTTCTTTCTCCTGCAACTGTTTGCGATAGTACTGTTCTTTGTCAAATTGACGACCTAAAAACCATGCCAAAATTAAGGCAATGACCTGATCCAACAGCTCACGGGATAGATCCTCATGAAAATATAGATATTGAATGAGGCCAAAGACTACGCAAATAGAAATGGTAACGATTCTGCCTTTATACGCCATATCAACCTCGATATAATAGTAATAGTTACAACTATTCTACTCCCTAATAAGTTTAGAATCTATAGTGCAAATTTGGAGCGCAACGAAAGCACGTAGTTGGAAAAAGCCATTAATACAAATCAGGTAACCATCTTTGATTACTTTGTCTATCCGTTAAACATTAACATGCCCATTCCCTTTTTTCATAATAAGAACTCAGCTTTCTATGGTAAACTTAAGTTTAAGAAATTTAGGATTAAACGGAGAAAAATGATGGATTTCTGGCGAAGAAAATACTTACGATGGTTTTTTAATACCGTCGTTGCCCTTATCGGTGTGGTTTTGCTTAAAGTATTCGAAATGGTTGTATTCCAAAGAATCATTCACTGGTATTGGGATGTTCCTATCCATGTTCAGGAAGAATTTATCGACGTGATGGTTTTAATTCTAATCATGATTCCCTTCACTTTTATTGTGATGAAGCAAAAGAAAACGTTGCAGGAATCCGAGGATAAATACAGAGCCCTAGCCGAAGATTCATTGGTTGGCATCTATACCTTTTTAAATGGAAAGATCACCTATGTTAATCGGCGAACGATGGAAATGACGGGTTACACCAAAGATGAAATCATGCACATGGATGTACTCGAAGAATTGGTCTATCCGGACGATAAGCCCATTATTATGGAATCTATACAGAAACAATTAAATCACGAAGAAACCTGTGAAAAGATAGAGGTTCGGCTGATTAAAAAAGATAAAGAGATCATCCATGTTGAAATCTACGGAACTGTAACGATTCAAGAAGGTAAACCTCTTATTATTGGAACCATCTTGGATATAACCGAACGAAAAAGAAACGAAAGCTTAATGCAGGATTTAGCTTTTAAGGATTCCCTTACAGGGCTGCCAAATCGCAGATTCTTTGAAGAAAATATGGAACGTTTATTATATACTTCAAATCCAAACAAAAATTATTCAGCGATGATGTTTATGGATTTAGATGGATTCAAACGAGTAAACGATTCCTACGGGCATGCAGTGGGAGATATGCTGTTAAAGGAAACAGCATATCGCCTCTTGTCATGTGTTCGAATCCATGACACGGTAGCCCGATTAGGCGGAGACGAATTTATCATTATTCTGCCGAATACGGATGAAGATGGCGCCACTAAAGTAGCCCAAAGAATCATCAAGGAGATTCATACTCCCTTTGTTATCCACTTCAATACCCTATCGGTTTCCACGAGTATTGGTATTGTTTTTTATCCCGTTCATGGCAACGAACTTGGCACGTTGATCAAACACGCGGATATGGCCATGTATCAAGCGAAAAAACAAGGAAAAAATACCTATCACATTTATACGACAACATTCGGGGAGTGACAGGCACCTTTTGGGAATATTTGGTGCCTCATGTCAAAAAATACTCTCCTCCCCTGACAAGCTTCGCCCTTCTTCACATGATAGCTCTGGTATAGTAATAGAAAACATCCCCGAGGTGATAGTGATGTATTTCAAGTACTTACTAGATGCCCTGTTTGGACCAAGAGAAATCCTATACGCGTTAGAATGTACAATCTGCGGTGATGATGAGGTTTACTTTCTTGATCCGAAGACTCAGAAGCAGATCGGGCGCGCCTGCCAAGGCTGCAATTATGTGCAAAAGTTTGACTTTTCCCCTTCTCAGGGATAGTGCTTAAGACTCATGTAAATTAACATGCGTTTATTGTACGATGACATTATTCGACAACGCATTCATAAATGACGATAAAGGCAAACCTATTGAAAAATAGGGACGCAAAACTAAAGGGGCCTCCTGGGAACATCCCAAAAGCCAGCCAGTTGCCGAAACCTGATCCTCCGTCAGTTTATGAATGGCACATTAGGAGGGAGGCATATGCCTATGATGAACCGAATCCATTACAGATGGCATCAATTCTGCTTTAACTTGCAAACGATTTTATTACAGGATTGCTTGGATGACCGAGAAAAACACCAAATCTTTAAGAAATTAATCTATCATAAAAGCCAAATGGAACTAAAAAGCACCCTAGCCTAGGGTGCTGTGTTTATTTTATGGGACCTTACCTATTACCTATTCTCTGTCATTTATCTCATACTAAAAGACCTATTGAAATATAAAACGCTTTCATAATATAATAGAAAAAATATTAAATTCAATCCTACCCTAAAACGGAGGGAACCCTGACGATGGCGATCATTACTATCATATCTCAGCACTGGCACCGTTTCTGTGTAAAATTGAATTTGGCTCTAAAGGATAGCTGTATGGATCCAAAAGAGAAATTAAAAATACAAAAGAAAATAGACTACCATAACTATCAGATGGTAAAAAACCTATAGTCTTACCGGATTCATGGCGATCTTTAATTGCTCCACCATGTCCTGAATCACTTCTTGTGAATGCAGGTCGCTATCCTTCTGACTTCTCTCATAAACTTGTAGCAACAAACTCTCGATAACCTTCTGATCTAAATGAATGAAAGACATGAGTAACTCCTTCTTAAACTTCTACAAAATCGATTATAATCTGCGCTTTAAACACTATCAATAGATTCCGTTCACCAATAATCGACATCGATCTTATCAGCCTCGGCAATTACCCTACATATCTAAAGAGCTATACACGTTATAAGTCCACTGTTGCTCAGAATCGCATGCAGGACAACCTTTTGAATCCGACTCCCTAACAAAATATTGAAATGTATCTGAAGGGACATAATAAATTTTTGTACAAGAACTTACCATCCAGTTTTCGCCACACAAGCAGCACGCTTCTTTTGTCATCTTTTCACCACATTCTCTCAAAATTCTACCTCATTATAGTGCCATTCTCCCTTTTTGTATAGGATCAAAGTGGACTAGCCTTAACGCAGAAACCTGCTTTCATTCGGAAGTAAGGTTTTTTCCTGCCTGGAATCTCTTCCTTTCTGATTCGTGACAAACTTCCCGTTGCACCCACAAAAAAGAGGCTATTCCCCCTCTCCTGTCATTTATAACTTCTTTCATCCACAACCTAAATTTATTTGCCCATAACAAAAAACACCCCCAAAAAGACTGCTTACTTGTATATACAATAAAAATTTCGACTTACTTCGACTAAATTTACCAATTATAGTGCAAAATGATACTAATCTTAACGAAAAGGAGGGTTTAAATTCATGAATGTTAACATGAGTGCTGATGAAGTTCTAACTCACATTAAGCAACTTCAGGGAAGCGGTACCACTTTGAACAAAAAGAAAGTAAAACAAACACACCCCGATCTCATGAGAAGTGCGTTGTTTTACTTTCCTAGCTGGGAGCATGCTATTCAGAATGCTGAAGTGCTAGAGTGATACTCCATGGAGCCTAATACTATGTATTACTGCCTAAGTTGTCAAAAACTCCATAAGGACCACTCTACCCTAATGGAAATTTTCAAAACGGGATACACGCTCAATGGTGAGCGCTATGTTCCATTAGGTTTGTGCGACAAATCCCGGAATGATTCGCCGTACATAATATGATTGCCAAACTAAACCCTTGTCATACATCATGATAGGGGTTCTTCCTTTTCTGATTTTAACTAAATCTCAACTGGCAGAATAATCTTCACACAAGTCCCGACATTTAACTTGCTGGTTATTTCTATAGTTCCTCTATGATTTTCTATAATTTTATGGCTTACCATCAACCCTAATCCCGTTCCCTTCTCTTTGGTGGTATAGAATGGTTCGCCTAATTTGGATAAAAGATCCTCGGGGATACCGGTTCCTTCATCAACAATACAAATAGAAACTTGGCTTTCACCATAATTTTCTAATTCTATTATGACTCGACCACCGTTTGGCATAGACTCAATGGCATTTTTTAAAACGTTTATAAATACTTGTTTTAATTGGTTTTCTTCCATCCAAATGAAAGGGATCTGCCCCTTAACCTCTAACACCATTTCAACCTTATTGATAATGGCATGGGTATTCACGATCTCAATCACATGGTGAAGGGTTTCAATAATATCCTTTTGCTGGTATTGCTTAGATTGAGGTTTTGAAAGTAATAAAAATTCACTTACAATAAAATTAATTCTATTGAGCTCTGACAGCATGAGATCATAGTAATATTCATTGTTCTTTTCGGTTTCTTTAAACAACGTGACAAAACCAATTAATGTAGTCAAAGGGTTTCGAATTTCATGAGCAATCCCGGCGGCCAATTGACCTAAAACAGCTAGCTTTTCCGATTTCACATAATATTCTTCGGATCGTTTCCTATCAGTGATATCATGGGATATTCCTAAGATATTGGTGCATTTTCCTTGCTCATCAAAAATAGGGATCAGGGTAGTCTCGACAAAAACGGTTTGGGATGGAAAAACCGTAGATTCTTCATACCGAACCGATTGTTGGCTATCAATGGCTTCCCTATACTTTTTGTAAATTATGAAAGCAGATTCTTCGTTAACAATTTCCCCTACTTTTTTACCAATGACCTGCTCCGCAGTTAATCCGCTAACCTTGAGATAAGCTGCATTAACCATCACGCATTGATAATCATTCGTATCTTTATTTTTGACTTCCATTAAAAAGATGAGATCAGAAACCGTATTGGAGATATGGGACAGGGTTTCTTCAATTTTATTTAATGACAGTTTTGCATTTTCGTTGGAGCGAATTTTAAAAAACAAAGGAATGCCTATGACAATAACAGAAGTTACACAAATCCATTCCAGCCATTCTCTATTGGGGAATTTTAGATCATCGGAGACCTCAAATACTAATGAAATCGATAGGATCACAAAAAAGATTCTGGATAACCATATGTTCCCCATTTTTTCAGATAGCCTCTTAAACATCAAAGGCATTGTTCCCCCTCTACTAACCCTATAAGATAGCCAAATTTTCTAAATCTATTATATATAAACACAAGTTTTCTATTTATACAAGATTCAAGATAAGTAAAATTGGAGTAAAAATTTCCACGCAAAAAGGAGCCCCAAGGACTCCTTTATTTAACTAGGGTGAACTTTATCTGGCTTATCGCTCTGCCAATTTTTCAGGACTTTCTTCTACAATCTTTTCGTACTGATTCCACGTACTAGACCAGTGCCCAATTAAATAGATGGGAAGGAATAGAAAAAAGTCATACGTATATGGCCATCCTTTGGGGTCATAAAACTCAATCAGGCTAAAGAAAGGCATCGCAACATAAGCCCCTAATGCCGAAAAAATAAGCATAGCCAGCTCATACGATTTTCATACGTTTAGGAAAAATAAAAAGACCCTACCGCAAACCGCGATAAGGTCACCACTCGACAAAATTCGGGGAGTGACAGTGGTCGGACCCCTTATAATGGACATATGAAGT
>NZ_SDLR01000016.1 GCF_004522215.1 Ammoniphilus sp. YIM 78166
TGCTTTTACCCTACTCCTTAGCTTGATGGGCATGGGGTAAGTCCGAGATAAGTCCAAAAACGTCATGATAAATGTAAATAAATGTAAAGTGACTGTGTTCAGAAAGATACAGCTTACTGAACATCTTAAACCGGCAAGGGAGATTAATGAAATCTCTCTTTTTTAATGTTCAAAAACAGTGTAAAGTTATCTATGTACAGATTGATAGTTTGTATTAAGTTATCTTACATAATGGAGAAAGGCTGATAGAGTATGAAAGTAGGTTATGCCCGTGTTTCCACGGTTGACCAAAATCTGGATCTCCAACTCGATGCGCTGAGAGCATATGGGTGTGAACAGATTTTCCAGGATAAAGTCAGTGGAGTCACAGACAAACGGAAAGGATTGGATGAAGCTATCCAATATGTCCGTTCCGGCGACACTTTGGTCGTGTGGCGTTTGGATCGACTAGGGCGCACCATGCACCATCTTATTAAATTTGTTAATGACTTGAATTCCCGTGGTGTGAGCTTTCATAGTCTCCAAGAAAATATTACGATGGATCTTTCTAATGCGACAGGACAATTAATGTTTCACCTGTTTGCGTCCTTTGCAGAATTTGAGAGAAACCTAATCCGTGAACGTACTGAAGCGGGGCGGGCAGCAGCTCGGGCTAGAGGGCGGTTAGGTGGTCGGCCTGAAAAGTTTAGCAAAAAAGAAGAAGAGATGATTAAAACACTTGCTTCCAACGGCACTCCTATTAAGGACATTGCTCAGATGATGGAGATTTCTCGTACTACGGTTTACCGCTATTTACATAAGTAAACGTTCCTATAAAAATCAAAGGGAGTTCGTTATGGCATCCATTGAGAGAACAGCATATCCCCGATTTAAGCGCAATCTGACGAAAAAAGAACTACATCGTATTTATACTCCAACATTAGAAGAAACCCAGTTTGTTCATTCTTTTGCTCGAGGGCCGGAATTTTTATTGAAAGCTGTGGTGTTATTTAAAACATTTCAGAAATTAGGTTACTTCCCAAAGGGAGGCTCCATTCCCAAAGAGGTCATTGAACATATTAGGGATTGCCTAAACTTATCTCCAGATACCCCACTGGATATCCAGCCATCCCGGGTTACCCGTAAATATCAGCAAAAGATCCGGGAGTATTTTCATGTCATACCAAACGGAAACGAAACACGCCCTATCATGATCAGCATTCTAACCGAAGCGGCAAAGGTTAAAGATCATCCCCCTGATCTGATTAATATAGCTATCGAAGAGCTTATTAAGAACCGTTGTGAGCTACCCAGTTTTCGTGTCCTGGATGAGCTGGCGGGACAAATCCGTAGGTCTGTCAATCAGGAACTGTTCCAACAGGTATTCAGCAGGCTGTCCGAGGAACAAATACATATTTTCAATGAACTGCTTATAAGAAGCGCGAACCGACATTACAGCGACTACAACCGATTTAAAACACTTCCCAAAAAACCAACCTTGAAAAATCTAAAGGAGCATATCGATTATTTTATTTGGCTTCAGTCTTACGGTGATATGACACCTTTTTTGGAGGGAATTGCACCAGCTAAGATCAAATACTATGCGGCCGAAGCCAAAACGCTGGATGCCGCTGAATTAAAAGATTACTCCGAGCCGAAGCGGATCACACTTCTTATTTGCTTTATTCATCAGGCTCAGGTAAAGACCAAGGACCACCTGGCCGAAATGTTTCAAAAACGGGTTGGAAACATACACAATTCCAGCAAAGAAGATCACAAGAACATGAAGGAACAGAAGCAGAACGAGTTGGAGGATTTAATTTCCATCTTTAATGACGTTTTGCTTGTCATGGCCAGTGAGAACGGTGACGTAGACAGTCATAAAAAAGTGAAAGAAACGATTGACTCACATGGGAGTGTCCAGACATTACTGGAAAAATGTGAGGCGGTAGCTTCAATGAAAGGAAATAACTATTACCCTTTCATCCAGAAACATTATCAAAAAAGTCGGTCTACTCTTTTCAGGCTTGCTGACTTGCTGGATTTTACATCCACCTCTCAAGATCAATCCTTGATCCATACACTTGAATTTGTGCTTGAAAACAGGAACAAGCGCGTGGATTGGCTGCCAGATGAAGTGGATCTCTCTTTTGCCTCTGAACAATGGCGTAGGATGATTCGCGTAAAACAAAGGGTCGGTGGTTGGCTCATTCATCGCCGGCACTTGGAAGTTTGTGTCTTCTCCTGTATTGCCACAGAACTAAAATCCGGTGATATATGTGTTCCAGGGTCCGAATCGTATGCTGACTATCGGGAACAATTGCTTCCTTGGGAAGAATGCGAGCCTTTGATACCCGAATACTGTCGGGAGTTGGGCTTCCCTGAGAATGAGGTGGACTTTGTAAAAGGACTAAAATCATGGATGATCGATACCTCAAAACAAATTGACAAGGACTTCCCTAAAAATGAGCATGTAAGCATCAACGAAGAAGGTGAACCCGTGTTGAGAAAGGTGCAGAAACGCGAATATAAAAAGTCATTGAAAGAATTAGAGGAGCGTATTAAAGAACGTCTCCCGGAAAGAAATTTGATTGATATCCTGTGCAATATAGAACACTGGATTAACTGGACACGCCATTTCGGGCCATCTTCGGGATCCGATCCAAAGCTAAAAAATCCACGTGAGCGGTACATCTTAACTACTTTTGCTTACGGATGTAATTTAGGACCGGTTCAGGCAGCCAGGCATATGCGGGCGGATGTGACCGGGAGTGCCTTGTCTTATACCAATCAAAGACATATCACAGCGAGAAAGATTGACCAAGCTTTGAAAGATATCATTAACCATTACCATCATGAGTTTGATTTACCTAAGCTATGGGGCAAAGGAGAATCTGCCGCGGCCGATGGAACCAAATACGATATTTATGAAGAAAACCTCCTGGCCGAATATCATATTCGCTATGGGGGCTATGGAGGGATTGCTTACCATCACATAGCAGACAACTACATTGCCCTTTTCAGCCACTTTATCCCCTGCGGGGTATGGGAAGCCGTTTATATCCTTGATGGATTACTAAAAAATGAGTCGGATGTGCAACCAGACACCATTCATGCCGATACACAAGGGCAGTCTACTCCTGTATTTGGTCTGTCTCATCTGCTGGGTATTAAACTGATGCCAAGGATTCGCAATTTCAAGAAGCTCACCTTCTTCCGTCCTGATCCTGACATAAAATATAAGCACATGGATTCTCTTTTTAGCGATTCGATCGACTGGGATTTAATTGAATTGCATTGGAAGGACCTTCTACGTGTGGTCTTGTCCATTAAGTATGGAAAAATTTCTTCCGCTATGTTGTTGAGAAAGCTGGGGAATTACAGTCAGAAAAACAAGCTCTATCAGGCATTCAGAGAACTGGGACGTGTCGTCCGCACGGTTTTCTTACTTCAATACATGGCCGATATCGAGCTCCGTAGAAAAATTACAGCCACCACTAACAAAGTAGAGGCTTACAACGGATTTTCCAAATGGCTGTTCTTTGGTGGAGATGGCATTATTACTGACAACGATCCTGAACAACAGGAAAAGTCCATTAAATATGGAGACTTGGTTGCAAACGCGGTTATTTTTCAAAACGTCGTGGATTTGACTGCCGTGATACGCCAGTTAAGGCGGGAGGGGTATTACGTAGACCCGGAAGATCTGAGTGTACTCAGTCCTTATCTTATGGAACATATCAAACGATTTGGCGATTACGTCATTAATTTAGAAGAACCACCACAACCTTTAAATGGAAAGCTGGAATTAGAGTTGAAAATTGCTTGAAAACAGGGCCTTTGAGCCCTTTTACATTTTTTTCTATCTATCGTGCCACTTTTGGACTTATCTCGGATTTACCCCAATAGCGTCCCACATTTTAGATTGAACGCTCCTCTGTGCTTCTTCAGTAACCGTAATACTACTAGCAACTGCTTTTCCACCGTCGTACAAGTTATATCCTGCAATACCTAATCCTACAACCGCTGCCAATCCCGCAACTACTGTGAACTTTTTTAAGTTTTTTACTTTAACCAATGTACTCACTCCTTTGTGTTTTTAATTTACCAAGATAAGTAAATAGCGTCTGCGCCTGTATTCGTGTTAGTTAAGCCTGAATTGTCTTTCGAACTAACTTTCACTTCAAACCCAGTACTGCTAGAAGGCAAGTCTTTATAACCAATAGCGTTCCATCCACCCGGTGCGTTATACTGATCTTCCCAAGCAGTAAAAACGCCGTTCATATAGTAATAAGCCATACGGTTTGTAAAGTTAAAATTATTTAAATATGCTTCTAGGACATATCGTGCGCTTGTCCATGAACCACTCCACTTCCAATGATAATAATAATTCGAAGTAGGTTTAGAAGCTATACGGGGTAGTACCAGAAAAACGCGGATTTACAACGTTAAGCAATTTTTCTAGCTGAACTACCCCGGAGTTTACAACGTTAACGAAAAATAACTTATTTATTTAAAGGACGAAAAGCAGTAGTGATGTCTTGTTTTGAATCGAAGTGATACTCCCCAAGAAAATTAATATGCTCCCAGCCTAAGGGTGATATATGACCAAGCAACTCCTCTCTCATAAGACCTTTTCCTTTCATATAGTCCGTAGCTTTTGATAGATATAGAGTATTCCATACGCTTATGGCATTGATAATGATATTTAGAGCGCTGGCACGCTGGAGTTGATCTTGAAGTGCACGCTCACGTAATTCCCCATGCTTTCCAAAGAATATTGCTCTAGCTAGCGCATTCATGGCTTCACCTTTATTCAGCCCTCTATGAATTTTTCGTCGTAGAGCTTCACTTGAAATGTAATCTAAGATAAAAATCGTTTTTTCAATCCGCCCCATTTCCCGAAGCGCTGTAGCCAAACTGTTTTGCCTCGCATAAGAACCTAACTTTCCCATAATTAATGAAGCAGATACCGTTCCTTCACGGATGGAGTGGGCAAGTCGTAACACATCGTCATAATTTTCTTGGATAATTTTTGTATTGATACGGCCGCGTAACAATTTCTCCAATTCAGGGAAATCACTGGCTTTACCGATCGTATATAGTTTTGAATCTGCAATATCGCGCAGCCGTGGTGCAAATCGAAAGCCTAGTAAGTGTGTTAATCCAAAAACCTGATCGGTATAACCGGCCGTGTCAGTATAATGTTCTTCAATGTTTAAATCTGTTTCATGATGAAGGAGTCCATCGATGACATGAACGGCATCCCTAGCGTTCGTGTTAATTACTTTCGTATAAAAGCTAGAAAACTGATCACTTACAAATCGATAAATGGTTGCTCCTTTCCCGGTTCCATAATGAGGATTTGCATCAGCATGTAACGCCGAAACACCTATTTGAACGCGCATACCGTCAGATGAAGAAGTACTCCCATTTCCCCAGTAGGATGATAGAGCCAATTGATGCTGATAATTAACAAGAACAGCCTGTGCTTTATTCATAGCATCTTCATACATTCGCCATTGTGCTACATTGGCCATTTGATGATAGGAAATTCCCGGAGTAGCTTCGGCCATTTTGGTTAGCCCAACATTGGTGCCCATAGCCATCAAGGTAGCAAGGAGGATTATTTTTTCTTGTTTGTCCGGTTTTTTACCGGTAGAAGCATGAACAAATTGTTCATGAAAGCCCGTGATATTCGCTACATCCATCAGTATATCGGTTAATTTCACTCGAGGGAGTAATTCGTATAAAGAAATACTAAAATCCCTAGCCTCCTCAGGAGTATCCTTTTCTAATCGATTCAGGTGTATTTTTCCTTTTTCTAAGTTGATACCTTCAAGCTCCTGAATGTTGTCTGATATCCATTTCAAGCGTCTGAACAGGGATTCTGTTCTTTCCTGAATGTAATTTTCTGCTGACAAACTGACTGCGAGTCTGGTCTTATTTGATTTTTCTTGATTCCATTCTTCTTGGGACACCAGATACTCTTCAAAATCTTTATGCTGACGGCTACCAATGATCGATACGTCACCTGATCGCACATGATTTCTTAATTCCGTTAGAACGGCCATTTCATAATAATGTCGGTCGATATTGCCATCATCGTCATACACATGTTTTTGCCATCGATTTGAAATAAAATCCAATGGAGCTCCTTCAGGTACTTTTCGCTTTCCTGTTTCATTCATATCTCGAATAATATCAATGGCTTTCATTAACGGTTCTGCTGACTTTGTGGATCGGAATTGTAGGGATCGTAGCAATGTTGGCGTATATTTTCTCAGGTAGAAGAATCTTTTTTCCAACAAATCCAGATAGTCATAATCGACTGGTCGGGCTAACATTTTCGCCTCTTCTACGGATGTGACGAGCTGATCCCAAGACATCACGGCTTCTAAAGCGGCGAAAGGATCGATCCCCTCGCTCCGAGCCCGAATCAGTGCTGCTCCTAAATCTGCGAAATGAACGACTTTTTCATTGATGGATTTTCCATTTTGTTTTTGTTGCTCCTCTTGTGCTTTTCTTCCCTTAGACAGCAAGGTCATTATCTGTCGGTCATGGATTTCAAATGCCTGATCAATTAAATCCTGACTTAGATTTAAAAGGAAAACAGAGAGGATGGCATACCTTTTGCTTTCTTTAAAATTTCGAAAGGCATAGGGTTCGTAACGTGCCCCCAACCGAGCCAATTGAAGAAGGCGATTGGGGTGAATATCTTTTATATCTACAACCAAGTTTAATTGTCGAATGAATCCCAATCGTTCAATAACTTTCAGGAAAGAATCAGGGGAAGGATGCCCCGGTGTATCTTTTAACCATCCTAGCTTTGTCTTTTTTTGTTCCACTGGCGATTCTATCATTTCTTCTAGCCTGATTTTTTGTTCGGCTGAAATCGAATGGTTAAGGATACTAAATATTTTCTCTTCTGCTTTTTGTCTGGATTCCCATACTACTCTTTCAATCGTTGTCATAGCAGGAAAGATAATTTTCCTTTTACGAAGCTCATCGACAGCTGCTCGTATCAAATGAATCAAGTCTCCATTTTCTAAAGCAGTATTTAATAAACTTTTAAACAAAGTTCTGTACTCCGTAAGGGTAAATGCCTGAAATCCATATTCCTGCCGGATCTCTTTAAGGTGATCCCACAGGGTGTTCTCTCTTTGTGGGTACAACTCCAACGTATCCGGGTCAACGTTAATTTGTTTTGCAATATACTGAAGTGCAGTTTGATCAACTTTTTTTATATCTGTCCAAGACCAGCCCGGATATCGTAGCATACATAGTTGAACAGCAAATCCCAAACGATTCTCATCTCTCCGGTGACGGTTAATAATCTTCAAGTCATGTTGGGAAAAGGTATAATATGTAGCCAATTCCCATTCTTCAGATGCCATTTTCATGAATTCTAATCTCTGCTCTACAGTTAATAATTCTCTCCCTCTTAATGACATTTTCACCTATCCCTTTATCTGCTTCAGCTTTTCTTTAATCTGTTCTCTACTGGCTTGAGTATATCTTATAGTAGTCTGAATAGCGGGCATCCCCTTTTTAGTAACATGACCCAAATAATAGGCTATTTCCTCAAGAGTCCATCCGGCTTCCCGAGCACGATGTGCAAAATCATGCCGCAGGTCATGAAAAGTGATGTCAAGAATCAATTCCCACTCGTCCTTTGTAGCCATACTTTTAAGAGTTCTGAACCAATGATGAATGCCTGCCTCCGTTAGACGGTCTGCGCGCTGAGAAGTAAAAACATACGGACTATCCGGATCACGTCCGCCGTGTTGTATGTATTTATACAGAGGGCTACGGGCCTGATTTAGCAAATCGATGTCTCTCATCTTATTTCCTTTGTATCCTACACTTAGCCAACCGACCTTCGGACCGATGTTGGTATTCTTGATCTGTAGCCAAGAAACGTCGCTTACACGGCAACCAGCCCAATACCCTAACGCAAATAAGGCTTCACTGCGTGGGTTTCCGTCTCGTTCTACCAAACTACGCAAGATATATCGCTGATCGGGGGACAATTGACGTGGAGCTAAAAGTGGCTGTGCCGGGATCTCTACTCCTCGAATAGGATTCCGACGAAGGATTTCTTTTTCTTCCATGAGCCAACGTGCAAAGCTACCAACGGCCGACTTAACCCGAGCTAGATGACTTACACTGTACCCTTCAGACTGTAGTAGGGCTAAATACATTTCTATTGCTGTTTTAGTCAGTTGCTCAGGACGAAACAGTCCGCCATTCCCAGGTCGATCCGCTATCCAAGTAGTAAACTGTCGTAATGCACGCATATAGGCATCCACGGTTTTTTCGGATTTACCGGCAAGAGATTTTTCGTATTCTTCTAAAATTCCTTTCGGTCGTTGATATGGAACAACATTCAAAAGCTTATTCCCCCAATCCAAAATTTCTGTTACGAGTTTTATGGTATCATTTGATTGCTTTTTTAATCATTTTACACCAAATAACACTAAAATTCGTAACAGAAAGTATATTCTGTTACAAGTTTTCTGTAACAAGAAAATAATAAGTCAGTTTAACTATGAAAAAAATTAAATTCTAGTAATTTATTAATATATGAAATTTCAAGAATATGTAAAAACAAATGAGAAATGGAGGTAATGGGATTTATATCCTTATGTAACCGTTCAACCATAGTTTTACATAATTGGGCAATGGTGCTATTATAAATCCTGTTGTTATAATAACCCCGATAAGTGTTCTAAATCGAAAAAGGCAAACCTGTCGAAAGGCAGGGACGCAAAGCCGTTGCGCCTAAGACATTCTGAATGTTATGGTTGGCAGGTTGCCGAGTAAAGGAATAGCCTCCCTTTTATTCGGGAGGCTATTTTTAATTTAGATATTAAAAGTGAGGGAGAGGAAGAAATGAAAAAGTGGAAGAAAGCAATTGCATCAACTATTCTTGGCTGCCTTGCATTGGCGGGCGTTGCTCAAGCGGCGACATTAGGAACCTTAAGTTATTGGTATGACTCCACGTCAAATAATATTTATAGGTGGACATATCAACCCGCATTTTGGTCAACAGAAGCAGATACTTGGTTTAAAGATAATGGTTACAACTTTACTTCTTGGGTCACCAACTCCATGACTCAATGGGGGAGTGTAAGAACGTCCTACGGTGTTGATAATTCCTCTGATGCACAAATCTTAGTTTATGGAGGCACATATAATACACTAAAAAATTATTTTTCGCCACTCAGTTCAAGTGCAGACGGGGCAACCGTATGGAGTCCAAGTCCTGTTTATGAAGGTGAGTGGAATTATAACGGTTCATTAAAGGGCGGTTCGTATCTAAGAGGAGCTAAAGTTTATATTGTAGGAGACAAGTGGTTTAAAACTAATAGTAAATATCATAATACAGTACTTCATGAGTTCGGACATGCAATTGGTTGGGTAGGTCACAGTTCAAGTTCAAGTGACGTTATGTACGATACAAACACCTCAATTACAACTTTAACAACTAGAGACAAAAACCATCTGGTCGGAGTTTATAAATAAGGAGGTTTCATAATTATGAAAAAGAGTAAAAAAATTATCGGGTTTACTGCACTATCTCTTGCTCTATTATCAGGCGCTTTTTATGCAAACAATTTCATAGGTTCTGCTAATACGCAAAGCACGCAAGGGTATGAAAAGGTAGTAGCCGAACAACAAAATAGCCTAAAAACGTTCGATGACATTTTAGGGTTAGCTGATAATATCTTAATCGGTACAGTAGTTAGTCAAGAAGATAATGAAGATGGAGCGTTCAAAAGTACGTTTGCTGTAGAAGGTCAGTTAAAGGGAAGTGCAGAAAATTTAATCGATGTATACGAAGTTCCTGGGCATCTTGAAGTAGGAAAGAAATATATATTGTTCCTTGAATATTGGGAAGGTGAATTTTACCCGAACCCAGTTTTCACTTCAGTTAATAAAGATGCTATAATCGAGATTCAAAATAATAATGAGTTAAAAGGCGCTGAAAAATTCATTAAAGCCAAAAACAAGGATGAACTGGTTAAATATATAAAAAACTCGGATAGTGCAAAATTATTAACCAAAAAACAGTTTAATGTTGTAAATAAATATGCAAGTGATGACCAACTAATTAGTTCGTCTACAACTATCCTTAGTATTATCCCAAAGGAAATTATAGAAGAAAACAAGCATATAAAGGTTGCCAAAATTGAAATTACTGAAAGCTTTAAAGGATCTTTAAAATCAGATACTCTTATGCTTCCTCCTAGTATTGAGGTAGGAAAAGAATACCTAGTCTTCTTAAAAGAAAAGAACGGGACATTAACTATTTCCTCTAGAGAAGGTAGTGTAATTAGTAAGAACAATTCTCAATGGGGTGAGTTAATAAGAAAAATTCAACAATAGTAAAAAGGGTTGGTGATCTATAATCGCCAACCCTCTATTTATAGTGGTGAGTTTTAATTAACGTTGTAAATCCGCGTTTTTCTGGTACTACCCCTATACGGTCGTCGCTGGAATAACTAGATGAGTTTGATTCTTTAATAAATACTTCCGCACCATTTGCGTCTTTATCCGTCCAAGTGGTTCCACTAAAAGCCGGATCATTGTCCATTGTAGATGACCCTGCGGCACTAGCAGCCGATGCAATTCCCATCGTTAAGGATAATGCCAATAATGATTTAACGTCTTACATTATAAATAAAAGTATTAATGAGATTATCATGCATTCGTTGATAACGATGGTAGATAAAACATAATAAATAAACGTAAACGATCCATTCATTCAGTCGTTTAAGCTTGTAGACAGAGTAATAGCCTACTAATGAGGCATAGTATTTGATGCTTTCTTTAGAAATCCCTAACGCCGGTAACAACTTTTGAGCTAGCCTATATAATGATTGTATTTGTTTACCTCGATCCATCTCACGCTTTATTTCACCAGCGCTAAAATCTTTGGGTTCGTGTTTAAGTTGAGTAATTTCATACAGACCTGAAGAATCACTTAGCAGTTGTTTCAAAGCTTCAATATCAGACTGGGTAAGATGATGATGCATCATGGCGATTAATCGATTTTGCTCATGGGTTATTGCCTTTCCTATCATATCTTGCATAAAACTATAGCTAGGAGCAACAATACGGTGTTCATACAAATAATTTATGATTTCTCGGAAGATATAAATGGGCTTACCGCAAAACGTTGCAGCCTTTTGAGCTTTTTCCTCCATCTTACGACGTTCTTCAGCATCACAACTGCGGTAATTGAATAGTTCAAGAATAAGATGCTGCTGTTTTAGCCTAGTAAACTTACCAATTGAACTCAGGTCGGTGATCTCACTACCGTTGCTGTTGAAATATTTTTTCTGAACATACTGAAGATCCTCTTCCACTTCATGAAGGTCAAACGTAAAAAATAAGTGTTTGGCTTTAAAATAGCCGAGTTGCAGGATAAAGTAAGCCTTAGACTTAACAGAACGTAATGTATCTAGCAATTCTTTCTCTGGTTGAGAGAGAGAAAAATACTGACAACGATCTTCATATGTGAAGATTGGTCTGTCATAAATAATCTTTATTTCATCCTCACTAAGAATTTTCAACCGATTTTGGTTCGTTTTGTTTTTTTCAATATACATGTTTTCCCTTTCTTATGATAGAGATCAATAGGTGTATATTCATCATTTGATTCCCTAAAATCCAGAATAAAGGGAACCTTTCAAGTATCCCGATTTTCTTACTCTAGATCGTTCCCTATTTATTCTCCCTAAATCTAAGTCTATAATCAAGATGAAATACACAGAAAAGGGGAAGCCAGATGGGGAAGCTTTACGGATATGCTCGCGTGTCAGCTGCGCATCAAGATTTAGAAATACAGATCGAAGAATTGCAACGATATGGTGTTGATGAGTTATTTTATGAAAAGATGTCAGGCAAGAATATGAATGACCGTACAGAATTTAAGCGGATCCTTGAAGTGGTGCAACCCGGTGATACAGTGGTCGGTTACAAATTGGATCGAATGGGACGATCCATCTCTGACGTGTTGAAAACCTACGAATCATTTACTGAGAGGGGCATTCATCTAGTATGCTTGGCTGATGGGATCGACACACGTCGGAGCAACGATATCATGACCAAAGCAATGGTCACACTTTTAGGATTGTTTGCGGAAATGGAACGTAATTTCATTAGTGAACGAACGATGTCGGGGAAAATCAGAGCGAGGGAAAACGGGATCAAGTTTGGTCGTAAAGGGAAAAACAAGGATCTAGTCGATCATGCCATTGATCTTTGGAAAACGGGTGAGTATACAATCAAGCAGATTGAGAAAAAGACAACTGTAACAAAATCAACGTTATATCGTGAAATTGAGAAGCGTGGGCTAATTAGAGAAGCTTGACTTGGTAGTCTTTTGTTTTAAGGGTGCTTTTTTCTTACTCAATCTTTTCTGTAAGGGGATGATAGGAAAAACACCCTTAATGAACTTTTTCGGGGGATGGGCAAAAACACCCAAGATGGAAGGCAGTATGAGCCGTAAGGGTAACTGCTACGACAACGCTTGTATTGAATCTTTTCATAGCATCATCAAAAAAGAACTTATCTATCTTGAAAAATTTAAAACTCGCGAGGAGGCAAAGAAGCGAATCTATGAGTATATAGAATTTTTTTACAATCGAAAAAGAATTCACTCCTCTATAGGGTACTTCTCGCCTGTTCAATACGAACGTATGTACTACAAATATACTAAAACTGTAGCCTAAAATCTCTATTTTCTGTGTCTACTCTATTGACCTAATACCAGTTTGCTCATCATTGGGGAGACGGAACGACTTCTTCTTCAGATGGGATGAGGGTAGAAATTGGAGTTTCAGCACTCAATGCGGATGCAAATCCACATTATGGACATGGCAAAGGAGCCACACTTTACCGTTTTGTTAGCGATCAAAACACTGCCTTTTACAACACTGTGATTAATACGAATTCAAGAGATGCTTTGCATGTCATTGATGGAATCTATCATCATATCACCGATTTAAGTATTGAGGAACATTATACAGATACAGCAGGCTATACGGATCATGTCTTCGGTTTGAGCCACATATTTGGTTTTCGTTTTGCTCCACGTTTACGTGATTTGGATAGCGCTCGCCTTTTCACGATTGAAAAAGCAGATCAATTTCCTGAATTACAAGCACATCTTCGTCAAAGGATTTCCACAAAAACAATATTAAACAGCTATGACGATGTTTTACGAATTGCCCATTCGATACGTGAGGGAATGGTGTCTGCTTCTTTGATTATGGGAAAAATTAATTCATACAACCGGAAAAATGAAATTTCTAAAGCTCTAGGTGAAATGGGGAAGATTGAAAAAACAATTTTTTTGTTAGACTATGTTTCTGACAAATCCTTTCGCCATCGTATCCAGAGAGGCCTGAATAAAGGTGAATCCACGAATGCTCTTGCAAGGGCGATTTTTTTCGGTAAAAGAGGGATTCTTCGTGAACGAGCATTAAATGATCAACTACAACGGGCCAGTGCGTTAAGTATTATAGTCAACGCTATTTCGATTTGGAATACAGTCTATTTATCTAAAGCATCGGAAGCACTCATGAAGACGAAACCTTTTCCTGAACATCTGTTAAGACATGTTTCCTCATTGGGCTGGAATCATATTAATTTATTAGGTGAATATAAGTTAAACTTCGATGACATCCCAAGTATAAACGAGCTGAGACCTCTTAGATTAAATGCCGAATAGACAAATTAATTTGGCCCCATGACATCAATGGGGCTTAGCGTATTTAAAATAAGCCTTTTTCCGAAGACCAGACTCTTAGCGTAGGATTTTTACAAAAAGCTGTCGGTACCCCCCATAATCATATCAATAGAGTATAATCTTGTGGTAAGATAAAGACAAATATTTTACTACACTAATGCACTAAAGGTGAATAAATGAAGATAAATTTGTATTCCAAAAACATTTTAATTTTAGCCATGCCAGCAATTATCGAAAGTCTTCTTCAAAGTATGGTTGGATTTGTAGATACTTTGTTCATCGCCAAGTTAGGATTGAAAGAAGTGGCAGCAGTAGGTATTTCAAATGCCATTTTACAACTTTATTTTGCTGTATTTCTAGCTATTGGAACGGCTTCGACTGTATTTGTGTCCCGTTCATTTGGCGCAAAAGATAAAGAGGTTGTTAAAAGTATCTCTTCACAATCTATAATCCTCACCATTATAGTTGGTTCAATTTTCGGATTCATTTCTTTTTTCCTAGCAGAGTCATTTTTGAAAGTAATGGGTGCTGAACAAGATGTATTGGAGATAGGTTCTTTGTATTTTAAGATTGTTGCAACACCTTCTATCCTCATGTCCATGATGTTTACCATTGGAGCCATTCTGAGGGGTTCTGGTGATACAAGAACGCCCATGCAAGTGGGGATCTGGATGAATATTGTTCATATCTTACTGGATTATATCTTGATTTTCGGCATATTTTTTGAGGGATTCGGCATTCAAGGAGCTGCAGTGGCAAGTGTCATCGCACGATTATTTGGCGTAATTTTGTTACTTCGTCATTTATTTATTAAAGGGTTCATTTCTCATCATCTAGATGCTTGGAAATTAAAGGTGGAGATGATGATAGACCTAGTGAAATTAGGGCTTCCTGCCTCTTTGGAGCGTCTCTTTATGCGTTTTGGACAAATCATTTATTTTGGCATGATTATCCGAATGGGAACAGAAGTATATGCAGCCCATACCTTGGCAGGTAACTTTACTATTTTTGCATCGGTCATTGGAACAGGGTTTGCCGTAGCCACAACAACGCTCGTCGGAAAAAGCATCGGGGCTGGAAATTTCGAAGATGTAAAGAAGTACAGTTTGGCGTCCATGTTGTTAATGTCTCTCATGATGACCGTGACGCTACTCATTACATATCTGTTTTCCTCCCAAATCAGTCCATTATTTACAACGAATACAGTTGTTATAGCTTTAATTACAACGGTTCTCGTTATTGATGTTATCACTCAACCAGCAACCGCCATTGTTGCTTCTTTAACAGCTACTCTGCAAGCTGGTGGGGACACGAAGTTCCCGATGTATATGACAGCCATAGGAATATGGGGGATTCGGACAGTGGGGGTTTACTTACTTGGGATTTATTTTGGATTAGGACTTGTTGGCGTTTGGATTTCCATTGCGCTAGACAATTATATACGAGCCATTTTTTTAGTGATGCGCTATCGTTCCTTCAGATGGGTTAAAAATTTAAGTTGAGATAAGCAGTTACTTGAATTCCTTAATGGGGATGGTTGCTCAATAAAAAGCACACCAACCCCAAATCAGCTAGTGTGTCTTTCTTTATACTCTCTTTTCCTTAAAAGTAATAACAGTTGGGCAACCATAGCTAATATAGGAAGTTCGAGTAAAGGTCCGATGACTAAGGTTAAGGCAATTAAAGGTTGGTCAGGAAAGGCGGTCATCGCAATCGCTAAGGCTATCGGGGAGTTCCTTGCTAACGTGGTTAAGTTAAAACTCACCTTATCTTCGAAAGAAAATTGACACCGACTACCCACTTTCTGACCAATGATGAAATTGACAACAAAAAACAAAACAATAGGAATCAATATTTTCCATAATAAATCTAAATTACTTAGCAACAATTTCCCTTGCGATGCAAACATAGCTACAATAGCGAGACTTAAAAAGATAATGGGAAAAATGCTGATATTAGATAGCAATTTATCTTCTATCTGTTTACGTTTACTTAATATGGCTTTTGTAATAAAAGCTAGTAGTAACGGAATAATCAACACAATCAAAACACTTTCCACTAGGAAAGAAAACTCAATGGTGCCTTTAGTTCCACCAAATAACAGTAAATATATAGGTAATAGAAGAACTTGGAGAATGAGGTTTAGTGGCAAAATGGTCGTTGATAATGCGACATTACCCTTTGCGATACCCGTAAATATTAAGTACCAATCAGTACACGGGGTTACCATTAACATAATAAATCCAATCCACAGAGCTGGATATTCGGCAAGAAACAGATAGGCTAAGAGCCAAGCAAACAGAGGTGTCCAAACAAAATTCATGATAACAGTAGCATAAGTAAATTTTATATTTTTAAAGGAATCCTTAATATCTTCTATTGGTATTTGTAAAAAGGTTATGTAAAGCATCCCGATTAATAAGGGAACTATAAATAACTCTGCATAATTTGTAGCTATCATAAAGTTACCCAGACCAAGACCTAACACAACAGATAATAGAATGATAAATGAATATAACTTTTCAACCAAATTCACTTGCATCCCTCACTTAATAACTATTAATACAAATCTATCATATCATAAGAACGTTATTGAACCGAGGGAATTAGAAAGTGATATGATTAATTGGAGGCGGGGTAAAATGGTTATCACGAAAGATATGCCTGTATCAGGTATCGCAAACAGTTGGGATAAGACAAAAGAAGTATTCAAAAAATACGATGTTCCTGTTAATTCTAACATGGCATTAAAGGAAATTCTTCAAGGGGAACTATTGGATTTATTGATTTCTGACTTAAATAAAGTCATTGGAAGTTCTAGAACTACTTGTATTGAAGGTGGCTGACGAGTACAGTAAAGGCACTGGATGTGCCTTTTGTTTATTGAGCTAAACGGAGATCTATAGTTCAATAAGGGTGTTTTTGCACATCCCCTCGAAAAGGTGGAATAACGAAATCAGCAACCTTTGTTCTAATCTAACTTAACGAAGGTTGCTGATTTATACTTAATTCATGTTCCTTTACCCTCCTGTAAAAAGTGTTACTCTTCATACCAACTATTTTCATGGCTTCCACAGCCGTTATCTTATTTTGTTTCCAGTCATAATAGGCAGATTTAAATTTTTCGTCAATCTCAAACTTCTTTCTGCCAAATTTGACCCCGTTCCGAATAGCTACTCGAATCCCTTCCTCTTGCCTTTCCCTTATTCTTTTCCTTTCATCTTCTGCCATGTAACTCAATAATTGCAGTATTAAATCGGCGATTAAGGATTCAATACCGTTTATATCTTTGTACGTCATAGTATTAAGGAGCGGCATATCTAAAACCACAATATCAATTTTTTTAACTTTTATTAATTCCTGCCATTCGTCTAAGATCATTTGCTTGTTTCGTCCCAGCCTATCCAGTGACTTAATATATAGAACGTCCCCATTCCTAAACATCCGTTTCATCAATTGATATTCCGGCCGTTTAAAATCTTTACCGCTTGCTTTTTCTATAAATATATACTCTTCATCAATTCCGATTTCTTTAGCGGTAGAAATTTGTCTCTCTAAAGACTGGTCTTTGCTGCTTACTCTTGCATAGAAAAATTTTCTCATGGGCGTCTCCTGTGATTTCTTATTTTCAATAATTAACAATAACGACATGACAAAATTCATGTTGTTATCTGAAATACATGTATATCCATTATAAATTCATTTCAAAATTTATACAACGATAGTGACATGTTTCAAAATTAAATATGTTATAATTATGACATATAAAAATCACGGTTAAATCTATCTTTCAAAAAGTACACGTTTTGAAAGAAGTGATAGATTGCAGAGTGCTATTCTTTCCACGAGAAAGGGAACATATGGATATCAGGCAAAACAAATCTGAACCAAAACGATTGAAAATCCTAAATGAGAATGAATTAGAGAATATTTATGGAAGACCGCGTTTTACCTATGAAGATCGTTGTCATTATTTTTCCCTTTCTCAACCTGAGAAAGAATTGTTGCATTTATTGCGTTCTGTCAAGTCTAAGGCTTATTTTGTCTTACAACTAGGCTACTTTAAAGCCAAGCATCTGTTTTTCACATTTGACCTCTATGAAGTTGAGGAAGACCTACAATACGTTCTGAAGCAACATTTCAACAATAGTGAAATTGCTGACCTGAGTGCGGTTGATAAGTCTACCAGATTAAAACAACAGCAATTGATTCTCGAACTATTTAGCTATCGCAGTTGTGCTTCCGAAGAACGGCGACAGATAGAGAAAAAAGCCCGTAAGGCGGTAACGGTTTATGGTAAACCGATCTTCATCTTCCGTGAAATCATGAATTATTTGTCTGAGCAACGCATTGTTGTTCCGGGTTACAGCTTTATGCAAGAAACGGTCGGAAAGGCCATAACCTACGAACAAAATCGATTAATCGCAATAATGCATAATCATCTTACCCAGTCTGATATCGAAGCTTTGAAACAACTGCTAAGCGATTCTTCAGGGCTGTATGAAATTACTCACCTTAAACACGAACCAAAAGATTTTAGCGCGGGTGAAATAAAGCGTGAAATGGTTCGAGGTAAGCAAATACAATCTTTATATCGGCTTGCCCAAAAGTTGTTACCGGAGTTAGGGATTTCTAATGAAAGCATTAAATACTATGCCTCATTGGTAGGTTATTACTCTGTCTTCAGGCTCAAACGACTGAATTAATGGATCGTTTACGTTTATTTATTATGTTTTGTCTACCATCGTTATCAACGAATGCACGATAATCTCATTAATACCTTCATTTACAACGTGAGACGCTATATAGATGAAGCTAAACTCACGGCTAAAGAGAAAGTATATGAGCGTTATACCGAAAACAGCCAAACCATGAAAAAAGCTGGGCAAGTGTTAAAAATATTAACCGATGACAATATTGCAGCGAACACACCGTTTCGGGATATTCAGGCGAGAGTATTTGCCATTTTGGAACGCCAAAAGCTTGAAGTTATAGCTGATCAGATCGCCACAAATACGAAATCGATGAAACAGCACTCCAATGGGAACACGTGGATAAATTGGCACGCCAGTTTAAACGACATTTGCGGCCCAT
Source organism: Ammoniphilus sp. YIM 78166 (assembly GCF_004522215.1). Taxonomy (GTDB): domain Bacteria; phylum Bacillota; class Bacilli; order Aneurinibacillales; family RAOX-1; genus YIM-78166. The sequence continues at coordinate 18,836 of NZ_SDLR01000016.1, forward strand.
ATTTCTCATGATTGATTTTGTGGCTCCATTGATTCATGATCCGCTGATTGAGGCCATTAATTTTATAAAGTTAGCTTTTGTAAAGAATAGATCACTTGGACAATATCCCTCTGATGATTTCCCAAATCAATTCATATCAGAGAGTGTAAAGCGTTACATGTATAAACAAGATGGCCCTGTTCAAAAAACTCTATGGGTGGATCGTTATGAGTTTTTAGTCTATCGTCTCTTACGCAACCGTTTGGAAGCCGGAGATATTTTTTGTCGCGATAGTATCCGATTTCGAAGTTTTGAAGATGATCTAATCGATGACCTTCAATGGCAACAGAAAGAAAAGTTGATAGCTGATGCTGGTCTAACCATCTTCAGTCAACCTATCCCCAATCATTTCGCAGAGCTTGAACAAAGACTTGAAGCTCGCATTGCAGAGGTCAACCAACGCATTGCGTCAGGAGAGAATGAACATCTCCAAATCAAAAAACGTGGTTTAAACAGCCGTTGGACACTTCCGTATCTTCGTGACACCGAGTCCACAAACCACTCCTTTTTTGATGCATTGAAGCCGATTGATATTGGGAGCGTTTTGTATTATGCTAATCAGCATTGCCAGTTCATAGAAGCGTTTGAACACATCTTGGGACGTTATGCCAAACAGGAGGTTCAGGAAAACCGAACTCTTGTCGCCTGCTTGATTGCTTGGGGAACGAATATGGGACTTGGTAGAATGGGAGAAATCTCTGACATCGGATACTCTTCGCTCGCTTCCACGTCAGATAACTATATTCGATTGGAAACTCTAAAAGAAGCGAATGACCGTATCAGTAATGCTTTAACCAAACTGCCCATCTTTCAGCATTACGATATTGACGAAGTCATACATTCCAGTAGCGATGGTCAAAAATTTGAAACCAGAATTAATACCATCAATTCCCGCCATTCACCCAAATATTTCGGACTAAAAAAAGGAATTGTTTCTTATACAATGGTAGCCAACCATATTCCTGTTAATGCCCGAATTATCGGTGCTAACGAGCACGAAAGCCACTATGTGTTCGATATTCTATACAACAACACAACCGACATTCAGCCTGAGATGCATTCCACCGATACACATGGAACCAATGAAGTTAATTTCGCCATTCTCCATTTTTTCGGTTATCAGTTTGCGCCACGCTATCAAGATATCTACGATAAAGTCAGTAAATCTTTGTACGGATTCAAGCACCCAAGCCAATACGGTGATGTATTGATCAAGCCCGTCCGGAAAATCAACACCGATCTTATTGTAGAAGAGTGGGAGAATATTCAGCGTATCCTATTATCACTTTCTCTTAAAACGACAACGCAGAGTATTATAATCGGAAAACTTAGCGCTTATGCACGTAAGAACAAAACCAAACGTGCTCTGTGGGAGTATGATAATATCATTAAAAGTTTATACTTTCTTGATTATATTGACTCACTATCATTGCGCCGGAATGTGCAGCGAGCACTGAATCGAGGCGAGAGTTATCATAAATTACGCAGAGCGGTATCCTATGCAAACTTTGGTAAACTACGTTTCAAAACAGAACAGGATCAGCAGTTATGGAGTGAGTGTAGCCGTCTGATCGCGAATTGCATCATTTATTACAATGCCAGTATCTTATCTAGGATGCTGACCTACAGGGAAAGCAATGGTCAAGATTCAGATGCGTTGAAACAGATCTCCCCAGTCGCGTGGCAGCATATTAATCTTTATGGTCGCTACGAATTTAATAGAGATCAGGATTTGATTAACATGGATGCAATCATTCAGGAATTAGCTCAATTAAAGGTTATTCCGGAGCTAGTAACCAATGTCTAATTTGAGTAAAAGGGGGATTAATCACCCCCCTCTGAAATTTAAGTCATTTAAAGGAAGGATAGAATATATGAAGAGCAAATCAGAACCAAATTGGCAACCCATCCGAAACCTGCCGCTCATTGCAAAACTAATAGACGGCCAACTAACAGAGGCAAAAAGGCAGTATACAACCCTATTGGAAGCTCGACCAAAACCTTATGTGTTGGATGATTACATGGTACAGCGCGTCATCCGTGCTTACACAGAACAACTGGAATTTCTTTGGGTTTACGAGAAGCAACTCACAAAATGGAAAAAAGAAGAACGTTTAACCTCTAGCCAGCAAAGTGAAATTAGCCGACTTCAAAAACAATTGGAACACTCTCGCAAAATTCTTACCGATATTTTGACTCTGGCAGAAGAATTTAAAAAGGGAACGATTGAAAAAGTCATGGCAAAGAGTGATTTGAAACTTGGAATCGAATTTTTAAGAAGCATCAAAAAACCTGATTGATAGAAATACCTTTGGTTACACCCTTATTCCACCTTTTCGAGGGGATGTGCAAAAATACCCATCATCTAGCTCTCTCAATCGATCCATCAATTTGTAATATTCTTGTTGTAAATCTCTTCTTTCTTCTCTAATCTCTCGCATTCTTTGCTCAATGGCACATCTTTCTGTAAACACAAATATCCCCCCTTCCTCTTCCATCAAGTATTGGCATACTTTAGTTTCAATTGATTCACTTGGGATTCAGTCCATACAGGAGATTTCCCAATATAAGTAGCTGGTTCAATTAAAATACCGCGTCCTAAATAAATATGAACTTTTCTTCGATCCCAACCTAATTCTTCAGCTAATTGTGTTGCACCGTATAGTTTAGGTAATACCTCTTTTTCATCGGCACCCATTTAAAGTTTCACCACACAATTTTTAAACTTTTGGGCAATATAATCATTTTTTCAAGATAACACCTGCTGTTGACAATTGTCAACAATTAATGAGCGTATGGAGATTATATGTTTTTGAACAAAAAGTATATGTGATCAATATCCATAATAAGCTAGAAATAACAACACCCCACAAACACCCTTTTGAAAAGCGAGGAGATTTTCATTGTTGTTCATTATGACTTCTTCTCCCTATTTTCACAAGTTAAATTAATTATAACCTAGCCTATCTGAACAACAAATGAGAAAAAACAAATTTTTATTTTATGCATGTTTAAATGGAATTATTCCTGTCAAAAATACAAATATGGTAGAATCCATCTATTTTTGAAAGGAAGTTTTGAATATGACTTGTTGGGATTGTAAAAAGAAAAAAGCACAAACCAGCAATGGTTTATGCCGCAGCTGCTACCAATTTTATAAATTGCTTAAACCAAGTGTAATGAAAATTGCCAAAGGAAAATAATTAACCTTCCCGGTCAGTTAAATAAAACCCATTTTCACCATTCACAGTTGTAAAAACAATATCTTTGCGTCGGTCCTGATATCGCTTGTACCAATTTTCTAGGAATTTTCTGTCTTTCATCCAATACTCTATAATATCGGCCATCAAATGCGTCTTGGGTATACCACACGCAAAAGCATACTCCTCAAGTGCAACTATAATTTGTTTATCCAATGGAGTATTAATACGACCTTTTTTATCTGAACGTTCTTTACGTAAAGGTTTATTTCCCGAACCCTCTTGTCCTATGATTTTACTACCGATTGTCCCCTTCACCATTTTCAATCCCTCCGACCACAAATTTTATAATTTAAGTCCGGAACTCAGGAAGCAAGGAAGTCAGGAATTCCGGAACCTAGGAACTCAGAAATATTACTATATATGTTCCAAGGGACAAGAATATTCCTGGAATCAGCAAAAAATATATTTCCCAAAAAAGAAGCAGGATTTAAAGTTTGCTAAAAACAGATCTTAAAAAAAGTCAAAAATAGTCAATATTCCTTATTTATAATAAAGCGTTTACATTTTATAATAATATTAAAAGGTTAAGGGGCTGATATCATGCGAAGCAATGCAGACCTACCTACTGGCTTGTTTTGGGGTATCTCCTTAAGCATTCCCTTATGGATTTCTATCATCGGTTGGTTTCAACTCATTAGTCGTCTGATCCCATTGATTAAAGGAATTCGTTTTTAAGAATAAAGTATGAATACTAGAACAGCAACCCATCTAAGGCCGACCCCTTCTTAAAGAAAAGGTATTTTCTTTAAGAAGGGGTCTTTGAATTTTTAAAATGTGTTTAAATAATCCGATCTACTGAAAACTCTTCATCCATAATTGAATGATCTTCAACCTTTGGCGGCCAATATTTTGCTGAAAATAGGGAGTATCCAAAATGATAGACTGACTTTCCAAAAATGCCCGCATTTCTTCCGCTTTTTCCCTGTATTCCTCGGTTTGTGCCGAATTCCAAGGAACAAAATTTTCGTACAGATAATCGAATAACTCTTTAATATATGCTGTCTGTTCGGATACGCTCAAAGCTCTTTCCTCCCTTACCTTATACCCATCATCCGGTTCAACATGAATTTGCAATTTTTCTTTTGTTATTTCAAAAATACTCTCAAACTCCGTGGCTAATTGTTGGTCATGAAAAAATTTCGGATCATTTAACCATTGCCGATACTGCTCCGATAAAATCATCTTTTGATCCTCCTTTAAATCAGTAAGAATTTTTCTTAACATTCCATCGATCTTTATTATATTATAATGTAATTATAATTATATTATAATATAATAAAGAATATTAATATAATATTTTCATTAAATTTTTAATGAGGGCTTGTCATGGCTTGTCACACAGGAATAGGACATAATAGGCAAATCATAAAATCAAGCATGGATATGCTTCGATTCTTATCCATGCTTGATAATTTCAGTATGACACTGGAATGAAAATTCCCTCGGGGGAGGGTCAACGACCCCGAGGGGCGAATCAGGGATTATATCATCCCTGATTCTTTCAATGACTTAAACGTTTCTTCACCAATAATAAGATGATCTAATACCTCAATGTCTAAAAGTTTTCCCGCCTCTACTAATCTTTTCGTTACCTGTAAATCTTCACGACTGGGAGTGTCGTCCCCGGATGGGTGATTATGACCTACGATAATCGATGCTGCATTATGTAGGATAGCTGCCTTGAACACCTCACGCGGGCTTACGATCGCGGAATTTAAAGAACCGACTGATACTTTTTCCGCTCCCGTAATTTTATTTTTGGTATTAAGGAAAATGGCTACAAATACCTCTCTGTCAGATAAGCCAATCAATTCTCTTATGACTTTTTCCGCATCTTGCGGGCATTTAATCGTTTTTTCACCATATACCGTGATATTTCGTTCCTTCACCAACTGTACCGAGTAAAGTGTAATGCGACTTCTTTTTTGTTCCATCTTCGTCCTCTCCTTCATTTCATTTGTCCGAGCGTCCCTTGGGGGGCCGCCTGGCTCAGATTCAACACGGAGACGCGGGGACCCGTTATAGTAGGATCGTGGAATACCGGACCGACGTAAGGAGGGAGGATATGCCGCGAAAGCCTACTGTCACGGGGGCGGCCCGTGTTAAGCTGGGACAAGGCGGCCGAGCCACTTCAGCGAGGACATCAAAAAGAACCGGTGGATCCGGTTCTAACCTTTTCTGGTTTTCGTATTTTTTAGCATCCGTGACTAGGCAGGATAAAAAAGCCTCCTATTCCTCGCCAAATATATTCGCCCTTGAAAACTTTGCAAACTTTGTTTTTGTTGAGTTATAATGTGAACATGGAGGTGAATGACATGATGGAATCCACCGCAAAAGAAATGATTGATGTCAACGAACTGGTCAAAGGACTTGAAAAAGTCTTAGAGAAAGCAAATTCTGATGATGTAGCCGTGATTAAAAAAGCGATTAAAGCAATTGACGTTCTTAACAAAGGAACGAAGGTTCAGGTTGGAGAAAATGAATTAATTATTCTATCCGGAGACCTCTTTCAAGTAAAGAAAAGTAATACGGCTGTATTTCCGTCAGCAACACTAATGAAAGAAAATGAAGAGGATGAAGACCAGGATCATGAGAAATACGTTTCAACCAAAGAGGTGGCCGATTATTATGGAGTAACCACAGAAACAGTCCGTGACTGGATTCAAAATAGAATTCTTCCCGCACACCGCGTTGGTAAACGTGGACGATATAAAATCCCCCGTGAAGCCTTTGAATTTATGAAACAAAAGCGTGATGATGCGCTGGAAGACATGGATGAAATCATGAAGGAAGCTTTGGGAGACGATTATAGCGAAGATTGGGAATTTAACTTTGATGACGAGGGAGAAGTCATGTAATGATCATCTTTTCATTAGATACGAACTTCGTCATCCCTCGCATCATGCACGAAGGGAAAAGAAATACTCAATTCAACCAATTAGATTACATGCTTCTTCTTGAGAAAAAAGGGCTCATTAAAATCTGCCTTCCAGATTCTACACAAGCTGAAATCTATGCTGTTCTAAGAGCAGGCCGCTATCCTATTAAATCGAACGGGAAAAAGATATTCTATCCATTTCCACATGAACAAATTATGCGAAGGGTTCGCCGTTACTCAGAAATTTTCGATATGAAGTTCTTAGAATCATTTAAAGAGATTGATTTTAAGGAAGGCGTTGGATACAAAGAAGTCCTGTTCCGAAATATGAAATACATCCTCGGCATGGATATTCACCAGTCAATAGAATGGATTGAAAATCGGGGTATCGACGTTGAAAATTATAAAGATGATTATGATTTTCACATCATGGTTGCTACACTCCAATGTAACGCCGATTATCTTGTTACGAATAATATCGATGACTTTCCTAATCCACTTGGAAAATGTGAAGTGATTACTTCTAAAGAACTTCCTAAAAAGCTACCTATCTACCCCTAATCCCGTAAGGGATTTTTATTTTTCTATGGAGTGTAAGCCTCATAAGTTGATTAACTGCTGCCTCCCGTAGGAGTCTGGTCCGTGTCTCAGTCCCAGTGTGGCCGGTCACCCTCTCCTCAGGTTGACTCTAACACTTTATTTTTTAAACCACCCCCATTCTAGTCCCCTGAGGGGACGTCGACCAAAGGGGCTTCCCCTTTGGAATCCCACGCTCGGCGCTTGCCAGCCCAGAACCTCAACGGTTCAGGGGATTTTTTAGCGTATCCTATTCTTCTCGTCAAGGTCCGCTCCTTATCCTCCTTCCGTCCCGTAAAAAGCACGGGCCGTCAGTCCGGTACCGCTTTCCCCCTTGACGATGAACAGGGTTCGTCTCGGTTTGAAACGTGAGAATATCATTGATCATACACTCTAACTTGTTTCTTTTAGTTCGTTCATTAATCCCATTTCAATCCACACATTCGTAATTACTTTTAAGGTGGCAAAACAATCCTCTAAAGCTCGATGACTAGTCCACCTATCGGCTGCATCGCTTAGTTTCAACCATCTGTCTGAACCGATATAGTTGGCATATGTACGCATAACACATTCCGTATTCAAATGGATCGGTTGAATTTGATAGTGATGACAGCTATTGGAGATCATCTGGACATCTAATTCATCGTTGTAAATAAGGATCTTTCTATCCTGAAGAATAGATTGGATATCCTCCCAAATACGGTCCCCTGTTGGAGCAATCGCAACCCTATCATTGGTTATCCCGTGAATCTCCATAACTTCGTCAGGAATGGGATAGTTAGGTTTAACCAATGAATCAAACAGGACATGACCCATTCTATCAATGATTGCGATTTCAACGATTTCTGCGCCGTCTAAACCGGTCGTTTCCGTATCTAGAATCACAAAATCTTCATCAAACCACCGCCGAAATACCTCTTCACCTCTTTTTTTCTTTACCTTCATTTGTTCAACATGATGGCACCATTCACAAGCTAGGATACCACCGCTGTTCAAAATAAGGTTCTTTCGTCCAACATCCTCCTTACAGATGGGACAAATATCAAGTTCTTTCTGTTTTTGTCTTGCCTTTTCTAAGGCTGCCAATTGTTTTTCGGTGGGTTTTCTTTTCGGAACAGCTTCATGGATATCGTACAATTCGACCCATATATACGAGTTCCAAACTTTTGCTTTTACGAAGACACCTGGCTTTAACCCCATTGTTTTTAAATCTGTCTTACATTTCAAGTGTTCAGGCACATTAACCTAACCACCTCGAATGAGTTCTATTTCATCGGACATTATAGGACACATCCTTTATTTACTTTTTCTTTTTCAATTCCTCGATCTGATGTTCATATTCCTTCCGGATCTGTTCCATTCGTTCATAAAAGGATTGGATCTTGCTTGTCGATTCTTCGTTTACCTTTTGCAGTTTTTCTTGATACTCGGTCCGAACCTGTAAAAGTTCGCGCTCTTTCTCCATATCCTTTCGTTCAGCAAGCCGATCTAATTCATCGGCATGCTTGGCTTGTAATTGCTTAACCTTTTCTTCTACAGCCGCGATATCTTGATCACGCTGAACAAGCTGAGTAGATTTTTCTTGGACTTGTTGTTGAAAGTTATGGATTGCTTCTTTTAACTGCTGATTCTCTTCTCTATAAGTCTTGTATTCGGCTATAAGTCCGGTCAACGTATCAATTTTCTCTTTATATTAGGTAATAAGATCCCGATTGTTTTGAGCTGCCTCTTCCAATTGTTGAACATGCTTTTCCGCTTCTTCTTTAGCTCGATCGGCATCTTGTGCCTGAAGAGAAAAGACTTCAATTTGTTTTTTCACTTCGGATAGTTCCTGCTGGTAACCGGTAATGATTTCATCTCGGGAGGTTTTGACCGTTTCCATCTGCTGCAAGACAGCTTCCTTCTCATGTGTCGCCCTGGTGACCATGTTACCGACCAGCTGCACAATTCGGTTTGTGTGGATCTCCAATTCACTTAAATCCTTAGCGAAATCCTTAGTTCCTTCCTTCAATTGTTGCATTTCATAAAGAGAAAGGAGCGTTTCAAACCATTCTTTCCCTTTAAGGCCACTCGATTCGATCATGGCAGATACTCTTTCCTTCGTCTCTGGCGAAACTTTGACTCCAAATGTAACGTCCGACATTCTTACCTCCAATTAGTTAACATATTTTTATAGTTAATATTATGTAGTTAACTAGGTTTACTTAAGTTAACCAAATTGTAATGCTAAATGGTTAAAAAAGCAAAAGAAAAAGACAGAATTACTCCTGCCTTCATTAACTCCCACAGTTAATATATAGGTTGTCTACATTATTGTGATTGTGCTTTCGGATAGACACGTCGCTTACACTTTACACAAACATAGGCCCTTTCCAGCGTTTCGGGGTCTACGATCAACCAGCGTCCTTTCATTTCTGTTTTACATTGACATAAGTCAACGGCCGCCAGCTGCTTTGTAATCTTATTGACTTCCCACCACTTTTCCATAAAACCACTCCTAGATATATAAGAGAATGTTTGTTCTCATATTTTAACATAAAAAATTACCCCCAGTAGACTACAAAAGGAAAGAGAGTAGTCTTTAATATTTTGGGGGATTGAAGTCCCCCATACGGTGAGTGATATCTTACCGAACGAAGTAAGGAACAAATGGTTTGTACCAAAACGATTTCAAAAATATTTGTTCTATTTCTTTCGCTTGAATCATATATTAATAGATTTAAGGACTTATCTAAAAAAGTGGTTCTGTCCTCCGCTTTTGACACATATTGATATATCAATTGGTGATGTGCGATAGGTCACCGCGAAAAATACCTAGGGAGGGGTTCATTTGAGTTTGATCAGAGGAGAAGGAATGAAGGTTGGAAAGAAACAACATCAGGATAAGAAAACAAGAGTTTGTCCATATCTTGATTCGCAACTTTATGAATCAATCAGATTGTTAGCTTTTTCCTGTCGTGAATCCGAAGCTAAAATGGCATTAGAAATGATTAAGAGTTGTTTGGCAAGTGAACATTGGGTTGCTATGATTCAAGATAAATATGGTGTAAAAAAAGATTCTCCGGATCGAGTGATTAACACTAGAGTAGATGGAAGACCAGCATTAATTAGAATGAACCCTTAATCTTGGGGAACTAATGATGCCAATATCTTTTCGCAGCGTGTACATAAAGATTTGTTCTTGTCCTTCATTTTCTTTCCGCAATGATCACATTTCATATCTAGCACCTCACTATCCTATTTATTCTCATTATGGACAATAATCAGTAGAGTAAACCCCTTTGACCAATTGAACGCTTGAGAAAATTATTCCCGGTGGGGCATCCTGCCCCACCGGCGATTTTTGCCTTTATTCCAAGTCCGAAAAATCAATACCAAGAATATAGTCAGCAGCCTTCTGAGCTTGAGCAGCCGCTTGCACGATCAGCTTTTTATCATCTTTCAATTTTCGAAGCCAAGAACCAATATAGGCGGCGCTATTTTCAATGGTGCTGTTATCAATCCCGGCCACACTGCACAACATAGCAGCCCCGATTTCCGCTACTAATTCTTCTTTCGAATACGTCTCATTACCAAAAGCGACGGCCTTTTCGATCCCCGGACGGTTTAACCGGCTATAATGCCCCGTACTATGTACCATTTCGTGAAACATTGTGCTGTAATATTCAGCCGGGTTTTTATAATCTTCTAAAGGTGGAATCTGGATCCTATCCAAGCTTGGAACATAGTAGGCTTGTCCTGGTTTAAAAAACATTTTAGGACTGTCCCTATATCCTTCCTTAATTTTTTCTGCTTCGGCAATCGGATCATGCTCAAAGAGTTCAACCTTCCGTTTACTTTTCAGGCCTTCACATTGAGTATTAATTTCAAAAACGTTATAGTAGCGTAAAAAAGGAACCTTTTCTTTTTCTTCTGTCTCTTCATTTTGAACTTCAATCCACTTCCAAAAAACAACCAGATGACTTTTAGCTCCCTTTTTCACCGTCCCACCAGCTTCTTTAATTTGATTAAAAGTTGCGTATTCCCCTGGCTCTAAAAGCATCGTACTAATCCCCCGGTATGGCTTTTGCGTTACCCAATTCACCGCGGCTCCCCTTGTCGTCCATGGCCTTCTCCAAGGAATGACCCCGCGCTCTAAGATCTGAATGATTTTCGTGGTTACCATCTCATATACTTTCGCCATCTTGCTTCCCCTCCAGATTCATTCGTAAGGCCCCGGTGGCCTCCGCCGTGGCTCAAGCGCACCACAGCCTTAAGCGCTAGGAGGCTCCGGCCAACATGATCGTGGAATACCGGACCGACAGGAGGAGGGAGGATATGCCGCGAAAGCGTGTTGGGTGGAGGCGCGGCTGTGGTAAGCTAGAAGACCGGCGGAGAGCCAAAAAAGGGGCCGAGCTTCCGACATCAGAGGAAGCTTTCCTTTTCCATCTTCTTCGATATTCTTTCATCAAGATTTTTAACCACGGCTGCCGGGTACCCAGGGTGGCGATCTTCGCCAATCGGGAACAGGAACCTAGCGTCCGTTAGTGAGGATACGAACTTTACGGACGTTGGTTATCGGTCCCGATACTGGGTGGCAGGGTTTCGTGCCAAAAAAAAATCCCTTCCCTGACATTGGGAAGAGACATCTTAAGAAGAAATGAAAAATATGAAACGGTATAAAAATAACAATGTTTGGAAATGAATGATAATGCAAGAACAAATCGGAAGAATAAGCGCTGTTTGCGCAGCTGGTTAAGTCTTTGGCCAAGATGTATTCAGCTGCATACGTGGAGTTCCGCAACACGAATAATCAGGCATACATAACATCATGAGCGAAAAGCCTGAGAAAATAATCACCATAAGGGTATATACTGTGGTAAACGGGACCCCACCCGTGAAGTATATAGGGTGATAATGCCTGGTCTCTTTGTCGGCCGACAAAGTGGGACTGGGCTATTCGTGCTATGTTAAAACCACTTTACCTAACCTATTGGATTACTTCATATGCTCATTGTGTTGTGATAGCATAAAAAAGGAGCGTCCACTGAGTGGATGCTTCCCTTTTTTATCATTACTTGTATAATCCACTGTTTCCATTGAATTAGTTTTTTATATCATCATTGTGTTTGCATCTGTCGCATCTGCTTCATTTGACTATAAAAATAATCCTGAGGCTTTTTTCGCTGATTATGCCAATCATTTGACAGGTGAACCAAGCGCTGATATTCGTTTTGCATACCAGAAGCAACAGGAAACCCCGGTTGATAAATGGAGCTTAAATCCTGACCCAAATGGCATTGCCGATATCGTTTGGAGCTCCCACATCGACACATCCCATTGGGATTTAATATTGCTGGAAACTGATGGGGTCTTAATGGCTCCCCTTCAGGACCGATCCACATTCCTTTAGATAAGTATTTTCTCGTTTCCAACCATACCATATGTCGCAAAAGCCATATCGAAATAACAGCAAAGGCTTGAATTAATCGATCTTTTGGGTCTTTCACAAGAGTTGCAATATCCTTCATGTAACAGAAGGAATCCGGAATAAAAGCCCTCTGTCTGTTTAAAACAACATAATTTCCAATATTGAGATGGGGATGGTCAGGGTATTTTTCATAGTTGATCACTGGGTCAAGAGCGATTGCCAGGGGTTGATCGGAATAATACTCTCCCATTCCCGGATGTACAGCTACGGTAAAAGTTTGTTCCTTCACAGATCGTACAGCTCTTTGAACTTCTGGAGACAAGGGATGATCGGTGTATGGACAAGTACAATAATGCCGTACTTGTCCCTGAATGACCTCCAATTCCCGATCCTGCTCAATATCAGATACAACTAAAGGGAGTTCCTCCTTAGGAGGAAGAGGATTGATTTCTAAAAGAAACCAACCCTCACTCGGAATATTTCCCATGTTCCCTTCAATCCATTTGGCTGGGCCGAATCGAGTGATAATTTCATCAATATCTTGTTGTCTCATCGGTCTTGTGCATGGGAGGTTCCTGGTCTCGTTACAATCCCCCCAGGATTGCCATTATCCTTATGTCCTTTTTCATCCTTGCCATGATTCGGTTGTGGGTCAACACCATGATGCCCCTGATTTTGCTTATTTTTTTCCATTGTTGCTCTCTCCTTTTTTATCATTGATTAGAATTTCGAGAAAGCGATCCGTTAATTCCAAGAGCCTCCTATCTGGGTCCTTCCACAGCCGAACAGAAACGAACAAATTGTTAATTTATATAAAAACGCTTGCTTTTCGTTTTGTTTTCTTATATCATGGTAACCAGTTGCGCTGAGTACGAAATAATACAAGATAACTCATTCGACGGTGGAAGCTATATTATCTATTCTCTTAATCTTCCACTCTTTATTTTACCAAATTGGTCAAATTAAGTCAAATGTACTATAGATAATTGTTATAAATAAACCTTATTCCCATAGGAATAAGGTTTATTTATATTCAGATAGAGTTTTAGAGAACTCCCCATTTTTACGAACAATATTATTCGTTATCTCCGTCTTCAAGGGTTGGATTAAATTTCTGTATATATTTCATGGGATCGACCGGAACATCATGAGCCCATACTTCAAAATGAAGGTGAGCACCACGTGAATCACCCGTATTTCCAATATATCCAATCGGGGTACCCGCCTGTACTTCACTTCCTTGTTCAATTCCCTTGTCCATCATGTGAGCATAGAGCGTTTTTAATCCGTTGCCATGGTCAATAATGACCGTATTCCCATAACTGCCACGAAATCCACTGTATTCTACGACCCCAGGAGCGAATGCCACAATGATTTTTCCTGTGGAGTCACCGGGAGCTGCAATGTCAATTCCGTTATGGTGCTTTCCCCAGCGTTCTCCAAATCCGGAAGTGATAATCATCGCTACCGGCACCGGCCAGGCAGCTCCTTCTATAATCTTGGCATCCACAGCTACACGAACGACATAACGATCGGCTAATCCTAATACCTGATCCACATAATCTTGGCTATGATTATAAGCAAAGATGGCTTCTCTGTACTTGCCTTCAGCCGCCCCATTCGCCCGTAAGTAGTTCGCCGTACTATAAATAGCATCTTTCAAATTATATGGATCGGCCTTGCCGTCTCCATCTGCATCGACCCCATATCCCCCATATTGTTCAATCATGGCAGGATCGGTGAGTACCGAATCCGGAATGTTGATATCCCCTAATTCCGTACCCCCCGGGTAACTCCATCCAATCCACGTTTTTTTCATAAAGTAGAGTAAGTACCCAGCGCCTTGCCATATTTCTATGGTAGATTTCTAAGCACTCCTCCCCGAACCGTACGTACCCCTCTCGAAGTATACGGCTCTCCGTCTATCAATCTAGCTTTCCTCTGTGTAAGTTGATATGACAAGGTTCACATAGGGCAAGTGTTTTTCGTTTCCTTGCAATCATGTGTTTTTCCCATCGTTTCTTACCTTGGAGGTCCTTCAGCTTTCTAACATGATGAATGTGCATCGGAACATTTTCAGTCCCGCACCATTCACACTTTTCAGCTAGAAGTCTTTCAATCAAACTTGTGCGTTGCATATTCAAGATATTTAACTCTACGTCAATACCGGGGTTGATTTTGTAGGGGTTAAATTCTTGACGCTTAAAACCCTGATTATAAAAGAATCGAATCTTTTGACCTTCTTTTGTTCGGTATCGAACTCCGAATTCGCCATTGATGCTGTATTTTCTTAACATTTTCCTAACCGTTGATTTATATTTATTAGCAAATGTTTTGTACATGCTATACTCCATGATATATTTAAACATATCTAAAGCATGGACATTTACGGCTAGTTTGTAGTAGTTATACAGCCCTCTAATTTCGGAATTATAGGTTTCCAATATTTCAAGGTCATCATTATGAATTAAGAAAGCTCGATGGATTGGTTTCCATTTTCCTGTTTTATCATTCAGTTTCATAACTTTCTTATCCCATAATTTTTTCTCCCATGCATCATGTGGCATGTAGAGCTCACATTTTAAGTTATGCAACCTTTGTACCGTTCCGTCTTTTTTCCAACGGTAACTATTCCCACGGCTAACGGCTATGTCATATCCCAAGAATCGCGCTTTATCCCGACTATTCGTAATCAGTGTTTTTTCTTGAGATAACTCCAACTTTAGAGTATCTCTCAAAAACGCTGAGATATCTCCTTTAACCTGCATAGCATCCTTTTTACTTCCAATAATTCCGATGAGGAAGTCGTCAGCGTATCGAACGTATTGGATTCGCTTATAGTTCGAGTCAATGGATTTATTGTAAGGCGTTGAGAGTAGCTGTTTTTCTAGTTCCTTGATTTCTTTGACCGCTTGTTCTTGCTCATGTTCCGATAGTTGCCATTTCGTTTCTTTGTACCGTTTCCTAGCTTTATATAGTTTATGTTCAATGCTTCGGTACTCTTTATTACGGGTATGTTTCTTGCCTACATCAAATTGTTCTTTGTAGGTATGCATGAATTGATCGAATTCGTTGAGGTAAATATTTGCTAGGATTGGACTGATAATACCACCTTGTGGAGTTCCACTATACGTCTTGTGATATGTCCAGTCCTCTAAAAATCCCGCTTTTAGGAATTTCCATATCAAGTCAATGAAATTTTCATCTTGAATCCTTTTCCGAAGGATATTCACCAATGTATGGTGGTCGATATGATCGAAAAAGCCGGAAATATCACCCTCAACAAACCATTTCACACCCGTAAATCGCCTTTTAATTTGATGTAACGCAGAATGACAACTATGATTCGGTCTGAAACCATGTGAGGAATCTGAGAAACTGGAATCATAAATACTCTCTAAAATCATCCGTACAACTTCTTGGACTAACTTATCGTTGAAAGATGGGATACCTAGCGGTCTTTGTTGGCCGTTTTTCTTGAGAATATAGACTCTTCTCGCTGCTTTAGGTTGATAACTTTGATCCTTTAACGATTCAATGAGAGATTCGATTCTTTTCAGGGACATATCATCAATGGTTTGTCCGTCGGTTCCTTTCGTCATATTTCCTTCTTTGGCGTAAATATTATCATACGCTTGAAGAAAAAAATCAGGGTTGTACAGGTTCCGATATAACCTTTGAAATTTATACTCTGCACAAGTTGATTTAGAAGCTAGAGTGTTTAATACTACTATCGGACTTCTCATAGTGCCTCACGCACCCTTCCAAATTGGTATTAAACGTGATAAACTGTTCCCCTTCGCCATGTAAACGGCTTTCCCGTTCTCGGACTACTATGGGAACTCCGTTGCCATATCGGATATTCAGACACTAAATGTCATAGCCATTGGCGTTCCGACTTAGGCAATCCCCATTTAGACAATCAAGAACATGGCTTGTCATAATATCGGATGCGACTTTCGTCTTTTATCTCTTGCTGAGATTGGGCAGTCACGGGTCGCTATAGTAATGCTATCCAATTACGCATTACTACCTACCGTGGAAACACACAATTCATTTCCTCCGTCTATGACTGTACAGCGTCAACTAACTACCTTTCGCTGTAGGCGGTCCATGATCCCCCTCGGACTATCGTTCAAGCAGTTTAGCTTTCATCCTTGTTTATGACTTTTCGTCTTGCCACTCAGTCGTACCGTGGTAGTTCGGTAACTTATGGCTTTCTCAACATGCTACACTCCCCGTTCAGTTTCCCTCCCGGATAAGTTGAGTGACGACAGGTTATTCATTGCGACCAATTACCTGCACCCTTGCCAACGGGTGATTTCTTAATTGCCCTTATGGGCGCACCTGCGTGTGACCTATCGCCCCGGCCGAGCTGACCGCAACATCCTGTGAAAACGAGGTTTCTACCCGATGGATCGCCGCCAACAAGTTCCAAGGAACCCCGTACTTTGCTTCAGCCTCTTGATAAATGGGGAGAAACTCAGCTGGAATCTCAGCTTCACCAAAAATTGAAATTTGCCCACCGGTGATAAACGAATACCTCGAATCCCCCATATTCAAGACCATCATCGGTAGGATGACCAAGGCCACGAGCATAAGAATCACGAAGATAACCATAGCGATAAAAAGTTTGATGCTCATAGTTGAAGTGGCCGCTGACTTCACGGTTTTTTTAGCCAAATTCTTGACTGCTCGCTGGGCTAACATCCGAGCCAATCCCGGTGAGGGCTCAACCTGGGGAGAAAATTCCTCCATGATCAATCACCCCCACTTTCAATTTTATAGTCTGTCACTTTCCATTCCCCGTTGATTTTGCGTAACGTTACAAAAAACTCTTGGGTTTCCGGATGAGAGGTTCCAGAAGCGGTAACCGCCTCCCCCTCTATCACCACACTCCATATCATTTCATCAGGATCGTCATGATCAACCTGGAGGACTTTAGAGCTTTTCACCCGCGTTTGATTTCGATCCAAGGTCTGCCGCCGAATCATCTTCTTCTCTCGTTCGACCATTCGATCCGACATATAGAGCTTACTTCGCTCAAAATATTGATCAGGTTGTTTCGCATCATAGGTGTAATAGGCTTCAGCAAAAAGCTTGGCAACCTCCCGGGATTTATTTTGTTCGGTCTCTGTGAGTATTGGTATTACTTCCTTTGACGCCGTAGCTGATGTAACCGCAGGGGTGGAAGATGGTAATAAATGTTCTCTCACAGCAGGGTTCGATGACAGAGAAACGGACTCGTCCGGCGGATCATCAAACCCGCCGGATAATAAGACGATAGTCCAGCTAACAATCGAAAAACAGACGAAAATCAAAAGGAATAGCTTGATCCGGTCGGAACGGCGATTATAATCAAAATTCAGCATGGAAATCACCCTTTTTTCTTTCTCCACGGAATCAGGCTCCGACGTGTATTAGTAGGATGACTAGATGGTTGAGGTTCAACGGTTTGCCCAGTATGGTTTTCTTTGGTTTCATTCCTAACTACCGTCCGTTCCACCACCTGATGTAGATTCCGCTGCTCCGTTTGATGGTTGGTCCGATTCCGTTTCACTTCTTGGATAACATGGGATTGCTGCGTAGTATTTTCATTCCGTGTGATCGCCTGATGTTCTGAAATTGTCCGGTTTAGCTTTTCATTCACATGAAGGACATGCGAATCCTGAGATTGAACATGTCGATTGACCATCTGATTCTGCCCATTTGATTCCCTCGTTTGTTCAATCCGGTTGTTTTGTTGCTGAATGGTTTTCGCTTGGGTTACCCGCTCCCCCTGGTGACGATCCACCAACGAGTGTGACTCCTGGTTATGGATATTTCTCTCACTCCCCGTTTGAACGTTTGGCTTCCGGATAGAATCACGATCAACAACTCCATGATTGGCCATGGGGAACGTTCGAGAGGTTTGTGGACGTGGTTCTTTAGCCTCTTTGGCTGCTGAAACTTCATCCCGTGCTTGCTGGTATTCCGCTGACGCGCGAGACCATTTATGCGTCAACGCGGGATGGATATCACGTTCCACATATCCATGATTTTTCTGAGAAGCACCCGAAACCCCATTCCGCATCTTCCCTCGAATCGCTTCTTTTACCCCAAACTTCCCGCTTCGAAGTGCTGCGGCCGCCCCTGGCACACTGTGCATGACTTCCCGCATACGGGAACGATACTCCCGA
The DNA here is from genome assembly GCF_004522215.1 of Ammoniphilus sp. YIM 78166. Classification (GTDB taxonomy): domain Bacteria; phylum Bacillota; class Bacilli; order Aneurinibacillales; family RAOX-1; genus YIM-78166. Next base: position 37,181 of record NZ_SDLR01000016.1, read on the forward strand.
TAACTGTCTAACGATCCTCTTGTCGTGCTGACTACACCCGCTGTTGTGGTGGCCACAAAGGAAAACAGCTCTTTTCGCTTCAGCCAAATCCCAATGTAACAAAGGATCTGCATGCCTAACACGAACAGATACCCGTGAGAATCCATACTGATCGATTTGTACAAGATGGTTGAAATCGTAAAAATAATCGTCATTAATAAAGCAAAGCCCACTTTCATTAACAGGGCATGCAAACACTTCATCGCCCAATTAAACGCGGTTTGCTGCCAACTCGGAACCAAAGCAATTAAAAGCGGAACCGGCGCAAACAGAATGAGGGCAATAAAGACCACTTGATAGAGGATGATGGCCGCCGCCATCAACAGCATCATGAATGAAAGAATAAGGTTGGCAACGAAGACAAGACCAATAAACCATCCCCGGCTTTTCATCCCCTCTTTACTCATCATGGTATTTCCAAATTGCTGTACTTCTTTTTCCGCCTCTTTGTTTCTTTCTTCACTTCCATACTGCAACTTCAGCAGATCATTAATACGTTCCTTTCCTATCTTTGATTCATCACCAGTTCCATATTGAAGAAATAAGTACGGTCTATAGACCATCACATCAAACATTTGGTTATGAATCGCCGCAATCCCTTCATTCTGCGTGTAGTTTGATCCTGGTGAAATGATATTAGAGGAAGCATTCAATATGTTCGTTTGCAAGTCTCTTGACCAACCGTTGAAAAGAGTTAAAATTTTATCCGACTGCGCGAAAAATCCTAAGGATAAAGCGAAAATCAAGATCATAGACAGCAATCCGGAAAAGGCGCGGGACGTTTCTCGTTTGATCATCCCGACATAGGCTGCCCAAGTTCCCACAACCGTAATAATCAGGATTATAAGGGACGGCCAAACTCCATTATCCCGGAACCCTCCTTGATCAAAACCGGCCACGGATTGAAGCGCTGCGGAGATCTCGGTAATGATACTGCTAATAAAATCTAGTTGAAAGGCTTCGGACACCACTTTCATGACAAATTGGAAAAGAACCAAGTGAGCCATCCAGATGCCATTCATAACATGATCATGGTACCAAGCATAAACGGAATCGCTTATTTTCCCTGAAAGATTAAAGGGATTTTGTATTTCATCTAAATACAAGTCCATCTGATACCGCGAATTTTCATACTGGTTATATTTAAGTTGAACTTGCCCTTCATATGCTTTCGTATCCGTCGGAATCAGATTATCTTCGATGGTTTCTGCATGAATCGCACCTACCATCAATACCAAAACCAAAAGCAAGGAACAAAAAAATCCGAGCCAATACCTCATTTGGCATTCAGCTCCCGTAACACTTTTTTGTTTTTCTCTAGTTTGCTAACGATTTCCTCAAAACTAGGCGTATCTCCATACGAATCTTTTTTCCACCCATCTTGAGTCCGAATGACTCTGAAATCTTCCTTGTGAACCAGATTGTCTCGTGGATCGATATATTCTATCAGATAGTAATACGTATCATCATCGAACTTCCATTCAGTTAATTGATAGTTTTGTAACTCTATATTGTTTTTAGGAGGCATTGCATTCGGATAAAATTTAGTTTTTTTTGCTAAAAGATTATTCATTCCATCACCATCATTTTGAATAACATCCTGTGTATATTTCACAGGAATATCACTAGGTTTTAAACCATTAACAGTCTCCCCTTCACTGACGTTGTCACCACCGCAAGCAACAGTAACCAGCGACATGATAAATAACATAATCAAAAGTCCTATCCGTTTCATGAAGACAGCACCTTCTCTCGTTTTTGTACTTTTTTTCTTTCTGGAGGACGAGTATCGAAGGCTTTAAATAGATCGGCAAATAACGCATTGAAGGTAATCACCCCGCAACGTCCATAGATATCCTGCATTAAGCATTGGCCGTTCTGTAGCTCGCTAATGATGTTGCGGTTAAACTCAGTATCCCGCAAATTAAAGAGCTTCAGAACATTTCTAATTTCGTCCGGATCGGTGCTTCGGAACGCAAATTTCATCCCAATACTGTTTTTGATCTTTTCGCTTAACAAGTCATTCGCATTCTGCGTGACAAAGTAAATCCCGGCATTCATCGACCGTCCGGCCCTCACCAAACGAGAAGATAAATTTCTCCCTTGGGATGTGTTCAAAACCGCCCAGGCTTCATCCATGAGGACAATTTTAAACTGGCTGCGGTCACCCTGAATGAACTTGAGAGCAAAGCTGGATATGGGCAGCATCATGGCCACGGACAGCATTTCCGACAGGGTATATTGAGCCGGATCGGTTTCAGGAGCAGGCAGCTCCAAGTCCTGGATTTGCAGGACATTCAATGCAGTATGAAATTGAATGGCTCGGGATCGATCCCCATCCCCAAACAGCAATCGGGCAAACGACAGCTCTTGAAACGCTCGAATGTGTTCTCCCAGCTGCATGCTTTCCGGATCATCACTTAGCAAAAGGACATCCACCACGGCACTTAAAGACGGCCGATCGGATTCGGCCACTTGTTTCACTGCCTTACTCAGTTTGGGAAAACGATTCGAGTCATTCATCTGGACGCCAGTAAAATACGTCAAGATATTGAGTGCTAGAGCTTCCGCATCTTTCACGTCCTCAAAAATCGAAAAGGGATCCAGTTTACCCCGATCGTCCTCCTTCGTGGACAACGTAATGATGTTAATATGACCTTCCAGCGCCTTTAAATCTTGTTTCCAGTTCCCGCGCTATAGTGATAGGTAAGGCTTTGATATGATCTCTACCTTTTCCCCCACTTCACACTGAGCGCGCCTCTTTCAAGGCACTCAGCGTTCCATCGTTTCCAACTGACATGATAAGTTAATTCGATAATACTATCGGTTTATTTCCAGACTCCATTCTAAGGCGGTTGAGTTTTTCTAGTTGTTTTACTGAGAGGCGGAGAGCTTTGATGATGGCGATAATTTTCTTCTTATCTATTAAATGAATCAATTTGTGTACAAGATAATCCATAATGACAAGATTGCTGTATTTATCCGTACCACCATTTTTCAAGGGTTTGATGTGGTGACAGTGTACCCTATCTACTCCAATCCATTCACCCGTGATATAGCATTGACCATACTGCGCGATGTATTTTGAGATCCTATTGTCGTTGTATTCTATACTCCTAGTTTTAGAATAGGTTGACATGACTTGCCTTATACATCTCTTGGTATTGCCCTTAAATTGCTGTGAATTTTATCGCGTCCCTCAGCTGTGTAACTGCAAGTGTCTTGCGAGAAATTCATAGGGCTTTTATGATGAACACCGGTAATAGGAAGTAGAGGTGTATTTTGTACTGCATACACTTTCGTGTAACCCTTGATCCCATCCGCTCTCTTCTGGAATTTCTCAGATGTTTCACTAAACTTCATGACCTTACAATGATTTTTAAGTCTAGATTTAATGGTTTTCAGTAGGATGTAGTTAATATCCGTTAGATCAAGATAAATTTTTGTGGCATACTTGTAATAGTTTTGTATTCCAATTAAGGTAATGTTAAATTTTAGTACATTCTCAGACTTCGGAGATGTTTGAATTTCTTTAATTCGTTTCTTTAAGATTCTTTTCGTTTTATCTATGGCCCAATCCGTCATACTAGATTTAGCGACATATCCATGTTTGGACTTGCCCTGTTGAACGGATTTAATTTTGAATCCTAAGAAAGAGGATGCATTCTTTTTCAAATTAACCACATTAGATTTTTCCTCGTTGACTTCGAGTCCAAGTCTTTTACGCAAGAAGTCAATGGTTGCATGATAGTATCGCTTGGCATCTTGATAAGTTCTACACATGATCTTGAAATCGTCAGCGTATCGGATGATATACCCGTCTTTCAGGTTTGTGTATTTTCTCGCATACTGCAGAAATCCTGTTGATCTCGCATTTCTTGGTTTAAAGGTTTCCCATTGGTTGCTTATCCACCAATCGAGTTCATTAAGAACAATGTTGGACAAAAGTGGAGATATGATCCCACCTTGCGGTGTTCCTTTTGTTGGGATTCCCTCACCCTCGATTTCGGATTTCAGTATTTTAGAGATCACACAGAATAAGGACTTATCTTTTATTCCCAAGGTCCACATTTGCTTAAGTAATTTTCCATGGTTTACATTGTCAAAGAATCCCTTGATATCGATGTCAACGCAGTAATGGTGATTACCTATATTTATGAGGCTAATCATTCGACTTAATGCATGATGGGTACTTCTATTGGGTCTGAATCCATAGCTGTGTTTGTGAAACTTCGCTTCGCATATGGGTTCTAAAACTTGTAATATGCTCTGCTGAACTAATCGATCCCAAATAGTAGGTATCCCTAGTGGACGCATTTTATGGCTTCCTTCTTTAGGAATAAAAACCCTTCTGACAGATTGTGGGTTATACTTTTCCAATCGCTTCCTGACTTCATGGACAATCTGTGTATCATTCAGGTGCCAGATGTCTTTAATGGTTAATCCGTCAACTCCGGCGGTCTTACTACCTTTATTGGTTTTAATATTTCTGTATGCCAGTCTAATGTTTTGTTCTGAACCGATAATATCCATTAACTTATAGAAGTTGTTACCGTTAAGACTTCTAGAATATAATTCATCATACATCGTTTGCATGTCGTAATATTCGCTATGTCTTAACTTGGCTTTCTTCAACATGGGCTGTAGTCTCCTTTCTGGAGAAACTACATCTCTTAGTCTTACTCGAAACCATGTTAACCGTTAGTAACTGTCAATCTTCAACGACTAGTGGCTAACCCTCTGCGTTCATTACACGCTTCATCAGTACTGTGCCACCACTTTCACTACCATAAATCTAGGTTATACAGCTAACTAATCTCATTAGTGCTTTCCCTAGAACCGTTTCATCAGAAGCAAGCCTTCTACGTTGGTAGCTTACCACGTTCCGTCAATCCTATCTGTACATGACACTTTTAGGTTTCTCCTATGAGCCTGCTACTTGGATATCGCCTGTAACGATATATGGGTTTTCATAAAGGAGAGTTTTACTCGCCCACAGTAGCGACACTAGATGTGCCAGCAAGCCTTTCGACTTGCTCCCGATATAGACCCGTACCATCAGAGATTCGTCTGCACAACCATCGGTCGCTCTGGTTCTTTTGTGCATCCTAACCATGAGTGTTTTGTAGACTCCCGGCCTATAGGCTACACCGTCCACCTCTGGACAGCTTTCGTGTCTTATGACTTACGGTAGCTCTCAGCCGACTTCACCGAGCTTCATACAGTTTGATTCTTGCTCATCTTCCTGCATGTCGGAGGATTAGAGGAAGCCCTTCAAGGCGTTACCCTATCATTTGACTTCTCGGAATGACAGTTCACTGTGAACTTTTTGTGCTCAACAGCGCCTAACCTTTTCAGTTAGGAACGTGTCGCGCCCCCCTTCGGATCAATGACCAGTGCCTTGGCTCCAGACAATACACTTAAATAAGTGATCAGGTTGGATGAAAAAGATTTCCCACCGCCTAGGGATCCTAAAAAACAAGCGGAAAGGGCATTGGTTTTAGTCCCCCGTATGCCTTGAGCCGCCCGATTAGGTGTGATGTAAACTGGCTGATTCAAAATCCCGGTAAACCCAATATAAAACCCCTGTCCGTCTCCAATTTGTTTGGTGGCCCCAAACATACCTCCCGCCAAGGTTCCCGGTTCCATGTAATGAATGTAATCGTCAATAAACCGTTTTGATCCCGGAAGAAATTCATTGAACGCCAACCACTGGTCACCGTAAGGCTGCTCCACCTGAATCATCATGTCATGGAATAGATCTTTGACAATATCCGTCCGGCGCTTACATTCATCCTCGGTAGGAGCCGAAACGCATAATACGATTGATGTTAGAAGTAGCGGCATCCGTGTCCGCTGTAAATGAGCCTCTAATTCGTGAGACTCGGCCCGCCCTTCCAGAACGGTCAAGCTCGTATCATGATCCGTCTCCTGGGCATGCCGGTCCTGGTCTTTCAGCTCCATTTGTTTATTGCGAACGGCAACCAAGGCTTTACGATTTTCCATCGTTTCCGTTCGGATCGAGACTTCCACAGGAAAGTCCAAGCTTTGTATGGCATATAACCATTCATCACCGGGATGGATCATTTCATAAGGCACGTTGGAGATCGTCAAGAAAGCGACATGACCCTCCCGGTCTTCCCCATCCAAGACTTGTTTGATTTTCAGGCTTCGCCCAGGGCTCTCATCGATTAAACCTTCCGTTAGCCGTAAGAGATCGCGATAAACAGGACGGCGAACTTGGATATCCCCATCCTCAAATTCTTTTACATGGACGGTATAAGCCGGGCTCCATTGATGCAAAACCGGGGCTTTTCCCATCCCACGATACCAATTTCGACGGATCATCCATTGAATCGTCTCTTCGTCCACCGGTTCGCCATACAATCGGTTTGAGATTTTTGTAAAAACACGTTTTTCATTTTTCCGATGACGTTGAATGTCTTCTTCCAGGATGTCCGGCCCTTCGATCCCCGCGCTTTCATGAACGGTATGGAAAAAGTCCTTGAACGCTTCCTTGATTTCACGAAAGAGATTAAACCTATCCTTCTCTGGCTTCGGCAATTTGACCCCCAAGTAAAATCGGTATTCTGTCCCTTCATGGCCGTGCCGTTGTTCCAACACGGAAACGGAATCTTCTGCATGCTGAATGGCGGCATCCACGACGGGACCGGACAAAGTCTCCTTAAATCGGTCATGCTTTTCCCGGATACTCTGAAAATCCGGGAGAATAAGCAAGTGCAGATCCGCGTTGATCTGCCAGAAAAAACTTTCTAAACGGCGAAATTCCAGATCCTTTTCTTCATCAGATAAAAAATCATAGTTGTATCCGGGGATCTCATAATACACCCATTCCTCATCTTGCGAAAACACCAGATTCCCCTCGTAGTATCGTATAGGAAATTCAATCATGGGATTGACCTCCTTCCGTAACACTCAACTTCCGGTATCCGACTAAGGAACAGTATCGATAAGGATTTTTTGGACGAGACATTTCCTTGTACCGATTATGTTCATGCGGGGATAGCTGAAAAGCGATCCAACGTAGAATGAACCGGTGCGGAGCTTTCCCATCCAACAACTGTTTCGTGAAAAACCACGAGATAAATCCTGGGATGACGAGATATTCCACCAACGGTAAACCAATAAAACTGAAGGGTGGAAATTGATCCAATCCCCACATCAAGCCAACACCGCCAATAAAAAATCCGATCTGTCGATAACTAATAGGCATCGGAAACGCGATATCCTGTATTCCGTATAACATCTTTGGGACTTTCCAAACACTCGTATAGGTGCGCATTCGTCGCATCAAGCTCCCCTCCACTTCCGTGTTTTCTTCCTCATGCCCCGAATACCTTATCAAATACCGATTTCCCTAGGGTTTTTATGGATTCCGGGAAGAAGACAAACACCGAGACCATCAAGGCAAAGACAAAAAAACCAATAAATTTGCTAAATTCTCGTCGGATCAGATACACAATGGCTAAAGCCCCTAAAACCACCATAAACACCGCACCAATCTGCACCGAAAACCAGTTTTGAATGTTTTCTCCAAAGTTCATATCCCTCTTGCCTCCCTATTCCTCATGTTTTAAATCCATCACAAACCAGCGTTCCTTCTCTTTTTGGAGCTTCAACACAAAAGGAGTATGGAATTTCGTTTTCATGCCTTTTTCGGCAAACGTCACTTGAGTATGGATTTCATATACATCACTCTGTTTGGTTGGATAAACCTCCACCTTTTTCACGGTCACGAAATCTAACGTCCCATGTAATCCTTCAATCGTATTGATTTTACTGAAATAGGTAATTTCTTCTGGCTTTCCTGTGGCATAGACTTTGAAAAAGCTGTCTAAAAAATTGGAGATGGCAGTCGTGAGGGTGGAATCGTGGATGATGTCCGCCGATGCTTTTTCTGGCTCCGGTTGGATCTCCGGCTTCTTGGGTGTCGGGACAAAATAGGGAATATCATAGACAACAAAGGATTTTCCATCAGATGTTATCGGAACCACAAAGTATTTGATTTTGTAAGCCGGTTGGTTGTTTTCGGTCAAGGTATATTGGACGCGTAAAGTCACTTTCGCCTGGTTAGGACCGGTTTCTTCGATATCCCATACTTGGCTTTTCATCAGCTTAGAGCTGGAATCCAACCCCTCAATACCTAACCCAGCTTGAGGATCGATGCCTTCCATCAGATATGGGGCTAATCGCTTCTTACGCTCTTCAAGCACTTTAGGGTCCTTATTCCATAGAAAATACTCATAAGCTAAATTATTAGCAAAACTACCCACACCGGGTCCTGTGGCGGGATTCATCGGCTTTTGCTCCTGCACTTGGGCTTGAACCGGGGTGGGTGAAGTAGGACGAATGAGAGCAAACGTAGATGCGATTACGACATACCCGGTCATCGTCCAAAACACTATTTTCACTATGCGCTTTCGTAATACCGTTCTAGGGTATTTGCGTTTTTCCATGCTAGTCACCTCCACTCATTTCATCCATTCCTTCATGGCTTCTCTTTTCTTTTCTTTACGATCCATTTCTTCAATCAAGGCCCAGACAGCGGCGATAATCAGTACGGCAACTCCTAATGTCGGCCAGATCCCATAGGTTACGTAGAAGGGATGGGTGAACCCCCACAGTTCATCGACGGCTTTTTGAAACGGTTCATATCGCGAGTAAGCAAAGATCCCCGTTCCCATAAACACCCCAAAAACAACAAGCACCCACATGACGTTCACCAACAATCTTTGGACCCATCCCGGCATACCTCCACTACGGCCGGAAACGCCCGATTCTTTTCTTTTCACGTCATACCCCATCTCAAGACCTCCTTTCCTTATTGCACGCGGTTGGCAATCATATATAACCGCTGTGGATCACTTGAATTCTTGGCTTTCCAAACGGAACCATACGGGTTGTCCAAAACCTCTTCATAAGTGCTATACATCACCTCGTTCAGATGAGACGTATCGACCTCTTTCGTATGACTGATCAGACGATCCCGCTCGTTCGGTTTATCTGAAACAAACAAAACACGAACAGCATTAATCGGAACATAAACCGCTCGATGCTTGGCATATGCCGCTAGCTTGCCATACTCGTTGTAGCGAACCAGTTTTTCCTTCGAAACTTCCGGCTTTTGACGACTGCGCTCCATCTCTAAAAAATAAAGAAAATGAAATTCCTTATCTTGATTCACCCGGCGAAACAAAAACGCGCCATCTGGGCGTATCACGTTCTTTTTCTCGTTTCCATACTGAAGAAAACCTTCTCTCTCAGAAATAAATTCCATGAACTCTAAACCGTCCGAAGGGGCAGCTAACCGGAAAGCTCCCGTCAGGTGAGCAACACGAAGGGAATGATGAATAAACGTAGGGGTACGCTGTGTCCATCGGCTGTCCCAATTGGCTTCCCCTAAAATCTCGCGGACTTCTTCCACTCCCTTGGTATCCAACGATAAAATAGCCTGTTGTCCCCCTTTCCCGGACTCTTTGGAAGCGGCCACCATCTTGATATAGCCTTCATTCACCAACGCCTTCACATCTCGATAAACATAATTTTTTTGAAAGGGACGGCCATCTTCATGCACGTATAAATACTTCATTAGAAAAGCGTAATCCAAAAAGACAAAATGATACAAATCAATGAGTAACTGTTCTTCCCGCGGTCCTATCGGTTTGGCCATGTCATTCCCCCTTTCTTAAAAAAATCCATCATCATCCTTACTGGTCGATACCGTAGTAACCGGTATCAAAGATTCTTGTTTTTCCTCTACGGGAGGATCAACAATCGGATCGTCTCCTGGATCGTCTCCTGGAGCTTCCGAAAATCCTTGTGAATCCTGTTCTTTTTTCCGGGCTAATGCTTCTTGCTGGACTCGGCGCTTGTCCATTTCCTTCCGAATGGCTTCCTCCTCCGCTGTTTTGGCTTCCGCTAAGGAACGTTGAATGATCGTTTCCATGGCATCCCCGAATTTGGCTTGACCAGGCGGTTTCATCCGAACTAAAAAGGGCGACGTCCGTTCATCCCCTACTTGCATGCGAACATAGGCATGATACGGTTCGATCGAAAGAAAATCTTGCTCGGTTAATAAATCGGAATGCATGGCTTCCTGTACTTGCCTAGCGTCAGCTGGATTCCCCAACCGAAAGGAGATGAATGTTCCAAAGTTTCGGAAAATCGCATCGCTAATGTCAGGGGGAACCTGACCTCTCAATCCCTGCATGCCAAGCACAATGGAGACTTTGAATTTACGCAGCTCCGAAGCAAAGGACTCGATCGCATCGGCCGAATGTTCCATAAATGTCGGTGCTTCATCAACGAAAATCATATGATATGGTAATTGAGAACGATCTGTAGTATCCGATCGGCTTTTTCCTGCCAGCTCCGCGAACGTAAGACACAAGGACCCTACCATCTTCTTTTCGTCATTCGTTAGGCCGCTTAAATCTACCAGGTTGATCTGCCCTTCATCCATGCTTTTCCGCCACGGAATCCCGTTTGTACACGCCCCGAGCATCGGCCCAAGGGTTCCGGATAACGTCATTTTTCGTAGTTTGTTTAGGGTAGAATTGGTTTTTTGCTGATGATCCCGTTCACTCAGTTCATCCAAATGGGTAAAATAACGTCGTAAAACCGATTCAGACGGATCATCTGGATTTAACCGATCCACCACCGTTTTCCGGTACACTGGATCTTCCAACAACCGTTGTAAGTTAGATAGACTAGCCTCCCCGACCCGTTGTAGAGCAATCCCTCCATTTAGGAAATTATCATCGATGTTTGGGCCCCAAAAGTCCTTCCACGTGCGCTTTAGGACATCTGCCACGTTCTGTGCGATTTTATCCTCCGTAGCATGAAAATCAATATCGTACACATTAAAGGGAAACTCCCCCTCCGAAAACTTCACATATCGCACCAAATATTGTTTATCTGGAGGAATTCGGGCGGCAATATCTTTACAAAGATCGCCATGTGGATCAATCACCGTAAATCCAATACGCTGCTCTTCCGTCCAAAGATGGACAATATCCTCACCCAAGTTATAAAGAGCGGTAGATTTTCCCATCCCGGAAGACCCGATGATGGCTGCATGATAACGCAAAGTCTCCAAATCAAGCGGGACATCCGTTTCCTCCCCGTGATAAATATGTTTACCAAGTGTAACCGAAAGGGGCTTCCGATCCTCCAAAACCTGCTTCACTTCTCGGGGCAAAGGGGTTCGACGCATTTTGATTCGTTGCAGCTTGTTTTGGGTGACTCTCCCGGAAGGAAGCCGCATCATTGCCGCCATCTCTTCCGAACCTAAAATCACATAGCGTTTCATTCGCTCCATGGAATAAATCCGGTGCTTAAACTCGTATCGAAAGACCGGACGGATCGTCCGAAACCACCACCACTCTCGCCCTTTTAAACCATTCAATCGACCGGATGAAAAAGTACCCAAAGAAGTACCACAAGCTTTCGCTAACTGCTTGGCTTCTTTTTCCGTATCAGCAAAAGCCACGGCCTTGATCGACAATCGGGATAATTGACGCGTCTTTTTCCCTTGAATAGCGGAAACATAGAGCTTGTTGTCTTCCTCTAAAGATGGATCATCTTCTAATTCCCGTTCAAACTGACGTAAGATCCCGCGAAAATCCCTTTCCGTTTGATACGCCGGCTGAACCAAAAACTGCAGGCGTATTTCTTGCCTCCCTTTCAACGTAGAAAGAAACTCTATGATTTCTGATTGGGTATCTACCACTTCGTTATGATAGGTTTTAATCGGTACCGTCCAGTGAGATTCCGTAAGCAGCTTCATCCCTGCATGAGGACGACTAAAATCTACATCCGAAGGAGCATAATCAAAAATTTCAATCTCCGGCTGCTCTGAGTAAAACTTGGTCTTAAAGGCACGCTCAATCTCCGAATCCGGTACCCATACCACATAACGAATAGCTTCGGCCGTCGCGTGGATCTCCCAGCTCACCCAAGGTTGATAAATGATCCGACGATACCACGGTCGCTGTAAAGAGATCAATAAGTTCGCCCAAGCAGTCTCATCCTTGAAATACAAAATTTTCGCATCTAGGGTGTTTCTCAACTCCAAATACTTTCCAGGACTCGGAATCAAAAACCGCAACAAATGATACCGCACATCCTCTTCCTCCATTCCATAGCCAGCTTACTTATCCAACATCCTTTTCAAATCTACCCTCGCTCTGCCCCCCCATACACCTTCCAACTCTTCGAATTTACCCTCACTCTCTCATCCTTAAATCTACTCTCACCTCTTTTCTATTTCTCCCCTCCCTTACCCCCCACACTCACACACCCCATAACCTACTCACTTACTAACAAACAAAAAATAAATACTAACTAACTTAGTCTGTTGTTTAGATCGTAGGTCGATTATGTAACTAAGGTCCTGCACCAAAGGGTCACGGAAAACGTCCCACCTGCCGTGACCCTTTGGTGCAGGACCGGCTCTACCTTCCCCTCCATCTTCAAGTGCAGTTAAATGTGATATCATAAGTCACAAAATACAAAAGAATCAATCATCTATTAAACTATACGTTTAGCTACACTCATTTAAGGGGGTTAAAATACCAATATAGGTAAATTTATCCTTTTAAATCATATTGTTTTTGGTTATTCAGTTGGTTAATGAAAAATAAAATAGATATAAAATGTCATAGTGATTTAATTTAAAATAAAAATTCAATTATTAAATGCCATTTTTAAAAACCATTAGGATGATGATCGAGCTAGTTTTAATCCAAGTGTGGCAAAGGTTCTTGAGTTTGTCATGAAAGAATCCATAGGGCCTAAAATAGAATGCACAAGCACGTTTCTAGTAATCACTTCGATAATTCTATAATCCACAATTGTATATTTTAATTTCCACAGATTTTAGGGGGAAAAGGACATAAAAAAAGTGAAGAAAACATGATTTTCATGTCTTCTTCACGGTGAAATTCAACCGATAAGCTTTGAAATCGAATAGAAGGGATGAGTAATTGTTTTTTGGCAGCACCAATAGACCGTTCACTAGATCATTTTTAAAAAAGTGACGGTCTTACACGTTTTCCAACCAATTATAAAAGACAAAGGGGATGTTCTCCTCGCAAGGGGGATCTATCTTAGATTTGATCTTCTGAATCGCCTGGGTTATAATCTGCTTTTGTTTTTCAAAACGTTTGATCCATAGGGATGCGCCGGAAACAAGCGTATCTTCCATGGTTTGAATGGCTTTTGTCACATAGAAGACCTGTTTGTGTAAGGTGGGCAGTATCTTTTGCTCTAAGTCTACCAAAATGGATCGAAGGTATTTTCCTATTTCCCCTTGCATATCCAATTCATATAGCTTGTGCACGGAAAGAAGTTTCTTCAGCGCATGGGTAAATAACTCCAAGCCTACGGATTGTAGGGAAGAAAGATAATGCTTCTTTAATTTTAAGATGTCTTCACGGGATGTAGCGGACACCAGCTCGTCCACACCATGATCCAAAAGAATTTCCTGAAGAAGCTTTTGTTCTCCTTCATTGGCCAAAGCTTCTTGATAGGCATACTGATCCTGTAGACCAGTAACTCGTACCATTTCTCTATTCTTTTCAGTTACAATTTCTAGTTTAAGAAATTGCTGCACCTCATCAAGGACTAAGTAAATAGGTTCCCGATAATAAAGGTTCAGTACTCCGTTTCTTTCCTCTTTTGAATGATATAAAGTAGACAGATCACGCTTTAACGGTCTGCCGGTATGAACCCCGGCCCAAAGGGTATACAGAACAAACCGTTGGCCGTGTACACTCATGGAGCGGAATTCAGCAGATTCTAGGAATGGATAATGCTTAATATATCCCTGGGAGAACTCATCTACCTTTTTGTTGAGATAGAGTCGATCCCCTTCTAAACGCAGCATGTCATCTTGAATCCCTTTTTTGATGAACTTGCGTATGGATTGGTTATCACAACGAAGCTTCTCGGCCATTTCAGAAAGGGTGAGCGGAATGAACCCATCCCAACAGACATAGCGAGATAGCAAGAAATTAAATTGCATTCTTAAGGAACTAAAGGATTTGGTCATATTAGGATTACATAAGTCACGATGGATCATTCTACTCACCTCCCGAAAATAAAAGTAAATATATCAGTAGTAATTATTGATAATAGTTAGGATTAAAAGTATAATTATCTAAAGAAGGCAATATTTAAGACGACCCCAGGTTTTCATTTTTTGAAAACAGGGCTTGTAGTTTTTATTTATTGTGATGAGATTAACGGCCACCAACCAAAATCTCAAATTAAAACTTAATGCTCGAGTCAAGTGTTACCAGCACTTCACTCAAACGATTATCTCCAAGTTACCAGCTTGGAGATTTATTCTTTTATAAAAAATAAAAAAACGTCTATCGAAAATCGACACACGTAAGGAAATAAAGGATGATTATACACTTGTCCCGTAAAAGGACACATGGGTATACCATGCCTCTTCCTTATGCGCTAATTAAACTATACAATACTTAAGAAAATTTATCCAGATGTATTTTAAAAATCACTAGTCAAAATTTGAAATTAATGCTATGATATAGATAACTTAATATGCCTTGTGCGCTGCGAAAACCACTCCTTCGGGAGTGGTTTTTTGCATTGATAAAACTGCATTATCTTGTCCATATCGGGATATAAGGAACAGATACAATCTATACGATCCTTCTCTAAGGGTCTTAATTTAATAGATTCATCAATGGCATTGATGCTGCCTGTCCACCGGAGTCTAAAGTATTTTCATCCATGGAGCAGGAAAAATAAAAGCAGGCTTTCACTCGCAATCAATTTTCAGTTACAGTTGTGCTTAAGACTGTCTTATAACGCTTAATGAGTCTTTATACAGCATAATACATCCTGAATGACAACAATCATCGTCTGTTTTTCATTGGAAAAGTAAATGCGGGCTTTCGCCCGCAAAAAAATTCATTATCTACATTTTACCTATTTATGATTAGTTGAATTATATCGTTTAATTGTCTTTATACAGTATAATGCATCATAAAGCGTAACTCCTGTGTAAATTCAACTTTAGTTCCTTTTCATTTTAAATGGATTTTTGACTTCGTTAGACGATGCTGCCGCGATTTCCTTTTTTACTGCAAAAGGATTTACCGGTGCATCACTGTTGGTTACCATTCTGGATCTCGCTCCTGTTTTCTTAAACGGGTTCACATTGAGATCTCCGTCAATATTAAATCCTGAGGATTTTTCTTCTCGTTCCCGTTGCTTGCGGATTAATTCTTCAGATTCTTCTCTTAGATACTTCGCACGCTCTGGTAATCCTCGTAAGCTAACAATCGTATAAACCAAAGCATGTTTTGAATCCCAGGTAGAACGTCCATAATATATGGGCACCTCTAATTCTTCTTGTAAACGTCGATTAATCTTTTCAAGAGTATTCGCATTTAGAATATCTTCTTTATTTTTAGGCATAACGACATGAAGTCCGAATGCAATCGCATCCTGTTCATAGTTAAATCCATTGGCTAAGACGTTTTTCCCTCGATACGTAGAGACAATTTCATGAATTAAGTCCGCTTCACTCTTGAGATTGGTTTCTTGAAGATTAATTTTCTTTTTGGCAAAAGTCAGAAGTCCACCTGTTAAAAGTAACTTGTTTTTAAAATCCTCTGCATCCAATGTTTTATCGGATTCTAGAGTCGTTACAACGTTCCACTCGTGAAGAATCGAAGCCACTTTATAGTTGGAATATCGATCCCAAGCAAGATGAGTCGCTTCCTCTTCCCCTTGATCTTTGGCTTCCAGATGATCTTCAATAATTTTCTTATTGTCAAGGATAATGAGATTTTCCAGAACACGATACTGACTGCCTTGACCGTCTTCACGAATCTCTTCCAGTTTAGCAGTTAGTTCTTTTAGTGCATTAAAAGCATTGATGTTTTCATCAATATGTGGATTCGGAAGACTCACGATGGCCATCACTGGTTTTCCTATGTAATCGGCACACACATCAATAAGCATATTGATGGATCCGGTTCCTGTTCCCCCACCCAAGGAAGCGACAATGACGATGACTTCGGCATCTTTCATAACACGTTGAACAGCTCCAAATACGGACTCACCATTGGTCTCTATCGCAGCGCGACCTTTTTCCGGATCCATACCGGCCCCTTTTTCAAATTCTTTCCCCTTCAAGGCTAACCGATTATTTTTATCTACATTTTTTAAACTATCAATATCTCCCTGGTTGGTATTGATACAAAGAACAGGATAACAAGGTTCCTGATTCACCGGGTTTCGGATTCCCGCAAAAGCATCTACGATCTTTCCTCCACCTTGCCCTAATCCGATAAAACCAAACTGTGTTCCTAAAGATGCTCCACGTTGCTTCACAAAACTCTCCAATTCCCAAACGTTATCAATTGTAATTTTGCTCACCTATATTCCCTCCCTCTTTATATGAAAATCAAATCGCTGCATTCTTCATCACAGCGGAAACAATCTTGCTGGTTTTTAAAAGGTCCGGTTTTTCTTGAATAAGTCTTCCCATCAGTTCTGCAGCAACTTCCCCATTTTTTGTTAAAAAGTATTTATCCGCTGTTCCATCTTTAAAAAAATCGATAAACGTCGTACCAATAAGTGTGGCTACAGCTTCATCTACCGTATATCGGAATTTTCGAGAAGATAGATCAATCCCTAAAGAAGATTGGTACTCCCGAAGAATATCAATCTTAGAGATTCCTCCATCCTTCGTTGATATTAAATAAAATACATCTAAAACGGAATCTTTGAGTACCCGATCACAGATGTAATACACGATTTCCTCTGTAAACAAATCCAAGGCCCTTCTCCCTTCCTTCCTTGCTTTAAGATAGGATTACTTTAGGAAACATAATCACGCATTATCAAAACTTATAAATTATTAGGCTGTATTATGCGACATATTTAAAATATACCATGGTAATCCAACTGTGTGAAGGAGATAATTGGTAAAATCACCTTTCTAGGAGCAATATTTAACTGAAAGATCTAACCAGCCAGTTTTGAAATAAAGCATCTTCCTTGTAGAAATCAGATAATTTATAAAAGGTTACAGTTCGATTGTATTGAGGTTACAAATCAATTGTATAGGGGTTACAAAATGAAAAAAATGGTGTGTATAAGATGTTTACAAAAATATTAGAAAAGGATTTATATGATATTAAAAAAGAAATTATAATTCTATACGAATGGAAATGAATTTAATTGTAGTTTTATATATTTATTAAAAATGCTAGAATTTTTATATACAACTGTCTTGTAGGTGGGTTACAAATGAGGAGGGGGTTATGAGAGTTGAAAAAATCTATTCAATATCTCAAGTAGCAGAAGAAATTGATGTGTCTACGGGTACAATACGTCACTGGGAAAAGGAAATGGACGGATTAATTATTGTACGTAGAGATGAGCAAAATAATCGCTATTACACGAGGGAAGATATTGAACAGTACCAAAAAATTAATAGATTAAGAGAAGAGGGTTTTTCACTTGCTAATATAAAGAAAATCTTTGAAATGATGTCATCAGATAGCCCTTTAAACGGAGAGGACTCAGGACAACTGACTTATATAAGTCCAACTAACCCCAATAATCTCCCCAATGAGATGAAATCGGTCAATCAATTGGCTGAATCATTTCAGCATTTGCTTCAACACATTGGTGAATTAAATAAAAAAGTAGATGACCTTGCAGTTTCTAATCAAGCAACAAAAATTTTAGAAAAATTGAATGAATATCAAAGTCAGTTGCCGAAAAGTGTTGATCACGTGGCTGAAAGACAAAGGCGAATCACAGATCACATTACACAAAAGAGAGTGGAGTCCAAGCTTGAAGAAGAAGCATTAAGTATATGGTTGCAAAAGCCCTTATCAGAGCGAGTGAAGAAAGTTGGGTGGTTTAGAAAAGAAGAAGATTTGGATGCTCGTAATCGATTTGTAAAACAATATATTTATCAGAATTATGAGGAGCGATTAAAACAAGAATACGATATAAGTGAATAAAAGAGGAAAAATGGAAGAGTATTTCGGTTGATTGTTATAGGGGTACGACCGCATGCCCATCAAGCTAAGCATAACTCGTACCCCCAAAGAGGAAAAAATAGGATATTCTTTCTATAAATCTATTTATTTGTAGAAAGGATGGTCTTTTCTATGGAACCGATGCCCTCCCTTTCCATCAACGAAGAAGTACAACTTATG
The DNA here is from genome assembly GCF_004522215.1 of Ammoniphilus sp. YIM 78166. GTDB lineage: Bacteria > Bacillota > Bacilli > Aneurinibacillales > RAOX-1 > YIM-78166. Next base: position 55,456 of record NZ_SDLR01000016.1, read on the forward strand.
GTTCAAGAATTACGGCAATATTTTTCTTTTACTCAATTGGAAGACCTAGCTCGACAAACTGGGTTTATTCAGCGTAAGGGAAAACTGGCAGCTCAAGATTTCGTCTTCTTATGTTCTTTCTCAAATCAAGATCTTTCTACCGATTCGTTAACATCCTTATGTAGTCAACTGGATGCTTCCAGAAGCGTTTCCCTGAGTTCAGAGGGCCTTAACCAAAAATTTAATGAATCAGGAGTAGATTTTCTAAGGAAAATCTTTTCCATGCTTCTTCGTAAAAAATTAGCCTCTTCTTCACCCATCCCTTGCGATCTAGACCGCTATTTCAAACGGATTCGGATTCTAGATGCGACGGTTTTTCAGCTACCAGACCTCTATGCTCACCGTTATCCCGGATCCGGAGGGAGGGCTCATACATCTGGTGTGAAAATTCAATTGGAATACGACCTTAAGACCGGCGATTTTTTACATGTAGACGTAGGAAGTGGCAGCACGAGTGATGGTTTATATGGTGCCAAGCTGGCGAAAACGGTGGAGAAACAAGACCTCTGTATTCGAGATTTAGGTTACTTCTGTCTAGAGGATTTTGAACAAATCGAGCAACGTGGTGCTTATTATATTTCACGTTTAAAAATAAACGTTCGAATTTACCGTAAAAACGAGAAAATCGAGCG
>NZ_SDLR01000017.1 GCF_004522215.1 Ammoniphilus sp. YIM 78166
CCAATAGTTCGATACCAATCACTATGGAATGATTGGACAAAAATAAAAACCTCTTACTTCGAGAGGTTCTTTGATTTATACTCTTCATTCTTTATAATCAATTTAGCGAGAAAATCGTGGAATTCTTCCTTTGATTTACCTTCGTCTGAAAATTGGATACGCACATTTTCGATTGCTGATTCCTTACTCTTTTGAATCATGCGCTTCACCTCTGCCTTACTATATGCTTCAGCAGATTGTCCTGATTCGCAGTATTAGAGATGAAATAATTAGAGATGCCCTAAACACGTGACGAAAGGATTGCCGCACCTCCGGAGACGGAAAGAATGATGATCGCGACAAAGGTTAACGGCAGAAACCAGTACAGCAGAACTAAGGCTAAAGAAGACCATATACCTACACACCAATGGCAGCTCAATAGGCTCCCGATCCAGTACCGAAGGCCTGAACCCTTTATCTCGACCTTACGGATCATCTCCCCATTATCGTCCATTTCATAGGATTCAGACATGAATGGAGCTCTGAGAAATGAAGTGATCTCATCATACACAACCAAATGAGTCAAGCGAAAAGAGGCCAGGATCAAGATGGCCAAGTGAAGCCAAGTGATATTCACTAGTTCAACCACATACAATCCCCCTTGTAATCAACTTTCATCCTCCTCTGGTAAAAAGCTCTTTAAGCCCATCTTCCAAATCAATCCTAGGGGTCCAGCCCCATTTTTCAATTTTCCCAATGGAAAGAATACTACGGACTAAATCTCCAAATTTGGGTCGGGTATAAACCGCTGGAATCGGTTGATACAGGGTTCGGTTAAGTATAGAAACCAATTCGTTCAAAGAAGTCCCTCTTCCTGTACCTACATTGAATACATCATTGATCGATTCATTCAGCCTGCTAAACCTCATATTTGCCTCCACCACATCATGCACATGGATAAAATCCCGAATCTGCTCCCCATTCCCATAGATCGTCGGCGGTATCCCTTTGAGCAGATGGTCAATGAAGATGGCAATCACCCCTGACTCGCTGTGAGGAACCTGGCGGGGACCATAGACGTTGGCATACCTCAAAATGGTCCAATCAAACCCATACGATTGGGCATAAAAAGCAACATAGCGCTCTGCAGCCCATTTGTTGATTCCATACGGGGATATTGGATTTGGGGCAGCAGCCTCCGTTGGGGGATCCGTGCATTCTCCATAGACCGCCCCTCCGGAAGAAGCAAAAATGAATTTCTTAATTCCCGCTTTCCCTGATGCATCAAGAAGCCTAATGGTATCCCGGAGGTTAATTTCAAGATCGGTTATCGGTTCGCTGACAGAGGTTCGAACATTCACCTGGGCTGCGTGATGATTAATCAGATCCGGCTTTTCCTCCAGGATCAATTTCTCCAAACGTTGATCAGATAGACCCAAGTGGACAAATCGGGCTTGGGGATGAACATTTTTCCTATCACCGGTGGAAAGGTTGTCGACAGCGATGACCTCGCACCCAAGGCCAACATAACGGTCTACCAGGTGAGAACCGATAAACCCGGCCCCTCCTGTTACAAGAATCTTCATGATTTGTGGTTCACCTTCTTTTCAGGGTCACTGGCTGAGCTACTGGTAATTTATTCATAATCTAGAGGGGCAGCTACACCAATCCGTGAAAATGGGCAGTCGATTAAGATTAAATGCACGTTTGTCTCCCGATATATTTCGTCTTGACTCTTTGCCCCATGCTCTTTTTGCTTTTCTTGTCTTTTTTCTTACCGCTTTTCCCTTCCATTCGTTCCATTCGTTCCATTCGTTCCATCCGTACATCCATTGACTTCCTTTTGTTTCCGGTCTTCGTCTTGCTCTTTTTCTTTATTCCGGCAAGCTCCCTACGGCAAAAGAAGGAGATACAGACACTCTTGCAGTTTTTATCATTAGGCGCCGAACTGCCGCAAAAAAACTCGCATGCCCTGGCATGCGCTTTCCCGCAGCTTCCGACGCTTTTTCTTATGATTATTTTCTTGACTATTTTCTTGTTTTTGTTCATCTGCTTTTCACCATCCTTTCTATTTTAAAGAGTCGGAGTAAAACCGTCAGCCCGGCTTAGCCATTATTTCTGAGGATCCGGCAGTTTCCCGGAGTGGGGTTTGAATGGCCCATTCCGCTTCCCGTCCAATGAATGGCCGTGGGAGAATGGCGAAGGGAGGAAGGTTTTTGGGGAGGTGGAGGAGAAGAAGAAAATTTATTTCTGGGAATCAGCTGCACTTGAAGCCACCCTGAGCTCAAATAGAACCACGGATAATAGTGATCCCCCCATTTTTTCAAGTAGCGCGTAATCATTTCCTTTTGAATTTCGTTGTATTTATGCTTGTTCTCTTGCAATGTAAGACGACCCGTATGTTGCTCCCTTGTCAGATTGTACAGATGACGATCGATCCACCGGAAATCATAGCGTTCAATTAGCTTGAACATGATGCGCCGATCCTCCATGTATCGCCCGCCATATTTATCACTGGTTTCCCACCCGCCTACTTCCCGCAGACTAGAGGTCCTATAAAACCGGGGGTACATGGAAGACGTCCAGGCAATAAGATCGTATCTCTGATCCGAACGGTACGAACGCCGCCTCATGACGGGGCTTCTTGACGAACCGGTCCATTGAACATGGTTTCCGTATGCGAGCGCCGTTGTTTCAGGAGCCAGATCCATCTCCTTTATCAGGACTTCCAAGGCGGAAGGCTCTAGCCAATCATCGCTGTCCACTTGAACCATGAATTCCGTATCGACCAGTTTCAGCGCCTGGTTAAGGGCGTGGCAAACCCCTTTATTTCCAGGCATCCTATAATAACTGATCCGCTCGTCCTTCCTAGACCATTCTCTCATTTTCGCTTCCGTATCATCGGTTGAGCCATCATCGATCACCAGCAGTTTCCAATGAGGATAACTCTGGTTCATAACACTCATGATCGCACGCCCAATCTCGTTCGCCCGATTATACGTCGGAATGATGACGGTGACTTTCGAATGCTTATGCCGCATGTCGCCTTCTCGCATCTTTAACCTCTCCTGTTCTTTTGGTCTTCCTCAGCCCTCTGCATGCCTTCCGCCCGCTTCGTTTCGGAACCATTCAATCGTATGCCGCAAGCCCTCATCTATGTCAATGGAAGGCTGATATTGCAGAAGTGCCCTCGCTTTGCTGAGATCAGGAACTCTGTTGGGTGTATCTTCATAGCCCTTGCCATAAGCTTTTTCATAAGGTATATGGATGATCTCCGATGAGCTTCCGGTTAATTTTTTTATTTTTTCAGCCAGCTTATTGATCGATATCTCATGTTCTGTTCCTATATTAAACGCATGACCGTCATATTTCCTGTCCATGCAGGCTAAAGTTCCGTTAATGGCATCCGAAATGAAAGTGAAGCAACGGGTTTGTTCCCCCGTCCCGAAAACCCTAATAGGTTTCCCGCTAATAGCGGCTGAAATGAAATTGGGAATGACCCCTCCGTATTGAGTAGCTATAGCACGAGGGCCAAAGATATTGAAATAGCGGACAACGGTTACCGGTAATCCTTTATCCGCATAGGCGAAACACATATGCTCATCCAAGGCTTTCGCTGCGGCATAACACCACCGATGGGTGGTCGTAGGGCCCAGCACCCTGCTGGATTCCTCAGTAAAAGGAAGCTGGTTGTTTTTTCCATACACTTCAGAAGTAGATGCAAAAATCACTTTATCGTTTCGGGATGATGCCAATTCCAATACATTTCGGGTTCCATCTATATTTCCTTCAATGACCTTCAACGGATCTTCTACCGTATTTTTGACCCCAAGCACGGCAGCCATATGAAAGATGAGATCGGTATCATCTATCAGTTCTTTTAATATCGCCCGGTCCAAAGTAGATCCTTGCACAAACCTTATAGCAAATTGCTTCTCCGCTCTTGCCACGAATGAACGCTTCCCTGCCGACAGATCATCAATTACGGTTACATGATGGCCTTGCTGAGCCAAAGCCTCAACCAAATGAGATCCAATAAAGCCTGCACCGCCAGTGACCAGAATGTTCACAGGTCTCCTCCTCCCAATCGATAGATTTTGGCTTTTCCCTGCATTCCCTTGGTTGCATTGCGCGTATCAAATACCATCCTTGAATGATCAAGAATCTGTTGGAGAGGGATCTGCGTGTGGTCGGTATAAATCACAGTGCAATCCATTTGGCTTAACAATTCTTCTGTAATGTCTACACTATCCATGCGATCCTCTTCAACGAAGATCGAAGGCACGAAAGGATCATGATAGTAAACCTTTGCTCCTTCTTGTTTCAATAGCCTAATCAACTCAAAAATGCTTGATTCCCTGACATCATTGATATCCCGCTTATAAGCCGCTCCATAAAGCAAGACTTGAACTTCCCGGAGATCTTTCGGGCGAGATAACATTTTGATGCGATCCACTAAATATTCAGGCATCTCCCGGTTGATTTGGTCTGACAGTTCAATAAACTGGCTCCTTAAGCCATATTGCTTCGTCTTCCATTGCAGGTAAAGCGGATCTACCGGAATACAATGTCCCCCGATTCCCGGGCCAGGAAAAAAAGGGGTGAAGCCATACGGCTTCGTCTTCGCTGCGTCAATGACTTCCCACAGGTTGATCTTCAGCACATCACAAATTCGAGTCAGTTCATTAACAAATGAAATATTGACGAAACGATAACTGTTTTCCATCAGCTTTGCCAATTCAGCTACCTCTGGGGACGAAACTAGGATCACTTCATCAAACACTTGGCTATACATGTCGCAGCCCCTTCGTATACATTCATCTGTAACTCCACCAAGCAGCTTAGGTATTCTTTCAAGCGGGTACTCTTTATTGCCCGGGTCGATTCGCTCAGGAGAATAGCATAGGAAGATATCTTTCCCTACATTCAGTCCGTTCCCCTCCAGCAAAGGCTTTAATACGTCTCTCGTGGTTCCCGGATAAGTCGAGCTTTCCAATATGACCAGTTGGCCATGACGGACTCTTTTGGCGATTTCTGCTCCTGCATGCTCCAAGAAGCTCGTATCCGGCGCATGGTCCGATCCCAGCGGCGTAGGGACGCAAACGATGATGACGTCAACAGCGGAAAGGGCATCATAATGATCGGTGACACTGAATCGGCAAGCAGCGAACGCCTCTTGAACTTCCTGATCGCTCACATCGGTAAGGTAGCTCACCCCTTGCTTGAGATGATTAATTTTTTTCCGGTCAATATCAATTCCGAGGACATCAAATCCCTTCTTTACAAGCAAAAAGGAAAGCGGCAAACCTACATACCCTAAGCCGATCACTCCAATCTTGCGCAGGGTCATACTTTATCACTCCCTATGGATCATATTTCTTGAGTTGGCTAACATATCATATGAATCTTCTTGTATTCTCGTATAGTTGATTGAACTACTTTTCCTAGAAATAGTTGAATAATCGATAGGTTTCAATCCATAAAAATGGCGCACCTGAAAGGGTGCGCTCTTCTTGCCTTATAAGCGATTGGATATTTGAATCACTTTTACTCCTCTTTTAAGACCTTCGCCCGTCTTTACAGGATGGGGAGCCTTACGGGAAATGTTCTCGGCAACCGGATGATCCTCTCTCTTCCCAGTCACTAAACTTCTAATATAACTTCTGGCAGGATTGCTCCATTCCCTGGAAATCGGATGAAATAAGAAAGTGCGAGGACAATTCGCTAGAAATCTCTTCAATTCCGCCTCTGTAAAATGAGGTCGGAACCGAATCGAACAACTGACGTCATCAGGATAGCGTTTTGGTTTAAAACCGAGGCTTTTTACTAGATTGACATAGACGGTTTCATCCGTACCGAATGCAGTTGTTTGAGCCAAGTTCCTTTCTACCTGCTGAATTTGCTCGAAATGAATAATCCGCTGCACCAGCCGCTTGCTGTATATCTGCCCGACATTAAAGCAGCCGAGGAATGGATCCGTTCCAAAAAGGGGTCTCCATTTTGCCCATTCTCTTTTAATGCTTATCCCTGGGTACCATTCCTTCTCCGGCACCCTGACGCGTACGCCCATATAATCTGCATGACCCATCTCTTCAGCAATGAAATCTTCGAAACCCTTTCTCGCAAACAGGGCATCCGAATCCAAATTAATCAAGTAATCATAATCCAGCCGCATCTGATGCAGCCATTTCATGACTTGCAGCATATAGATCGTGGTCTTTCCGTAGCTTAGCTTATGGCTGGCCGGACATACCGGGTAACTCAATCCCTCGCATAAGCTCTCATCATGACCGCCATTATATAGCACAATATGGCTACTCGGGCAAAAATGGCGGATGTTAGCGAGCATTTCCCTTACCACTTCTTTTTTTTCATGAACAAGTACGGCGAAACATAATTTGGTCATTGGTACCAGCTCCTTTCCTGCACAATCTGCCTGTTGCTATTATATTCTTGGATTGGAAAATGGATTGGACTTGGAATCATCTTACGATTCTTCCACACACTAACTCAGCCGTTTGCCCAACCCTAAATCAAGCGGAATACATATACTGGTTATCAATCAATTCCAATTCACCATCCTCTTGAAAGGAGGGTCACCCATCAGCCAAACCAAATCTCTAAACACCATGCATCTCCTGCAGGCCATAGGAGATGCCATCAAGGAAAAACGCCCTTTCAGCGTTGCGAGAGTCGGAGATGGAGAAAATATTGTCCTGGCTCAGTATGGAATCTTGCCTGAGCGTGAGATCCTAAGGACGGCAGTTGCCACTCAGTGGCCTTACCATCCCGCAGGAATCAAGCTTCCGGACAAGAAGGCAAGGGATGAAGTGCTCGCTTCGCTAAAGAGAATAGATCTGGTCGGTATTCTTCCGTACAACGACAAAAGAATCCAAGCTCCGGAAAAATATAAAAGACCCCTGACCGAAAAAGTCTTTCACCATTACCGCTTTTATCCTAAAGCTACCTTTGATGCTTATGTATTCCGGGGGATCCTTTCCAATCCATCATTTTGGCGTATCATGAAAGGCCAGCGTATCGCAGTCATTTCAAAATGGGGGGAGCTATTTAAACGAAGTTCTCTTCAAGCATCATCCCATTGGGATTTTCAGATTGCAGAAACTATTCCGGTCAACAATTACTATGAAATTTCCAAGGTGTTAGCGCAATTGGAGTCTTTGGAGTTTGATGTTGCCTTCCTCGGAGCTGGAGTAGGAGCAATCGTGCTGAGCCAGCAAATTGCCGAGCGTTATGGAAAAGTCGCTATTGATATCGGCCAGGGGATATCCCGCGTAGCGAAGGGAGCCATCCGAATTCCTTGTTCAGCGGATCTAAGCAAGGGATCTCCTGCCAGACTACCTTCACCGCCTTTGTCTCCAGCGGAAAGAAAAGGAACGGCACGTCACTGGACATTAAACTCCAGGATAACTAACCATACCAGCCATAACGGAAACCACTATTTCATCGAGCGCAATGGACACGGCAATCCATAAAATCCGCATAGCAAAACCCCTGCATGCCAACATGGTGTGCAGGGGGTTTCCATCCGCTTAAGATGAATTTCCTTAAGCAAAAGGATGATTCTTATTGACCCATATTCCATGACTATTCCTAAGGTTACCATGGTTTGTTCCTCTGGCAGTATTTCCATTCCAATGAGCCGCATTGACCCGTCGCTTAAAGTTAGCTGGCTTTTTGGGCAGTGCAGGGGTACGACTGCCCATAAACTGTTGCAGAATTTGCTTGATCTTTGCGGAATCCGTCACCATATTCTCTCTTGTAAATTTACTCATGGTATTTGCATTGTGTATGACTACGATAAAATTGAGAGGTTTTAAGACTTCGTGCGGGAGTTTTATGGCATCATTATGACCGTTGATTTTATATCTTTTTCCAGCCAAGTATTTTTCCGTATCGTAGATGAAGGTGAAAAAAGGAGGTGAGGAGCGGGTATACGTAGACAACGTATGGTTAAGGGAGTTATAGATATAGCCTTTCTGGTTAATCAGTACTTGTGTATCTTTCTTGGGCTTATAATCATGCAACTGTTGTATAAAGGTCTTATGATACATATCGTCAGAATCCAGTCGAGCCATATAAAGGGATTCGGATCCTGCAATATACCTCGCTACTTCTTGCTCAAAGTCCGTTCCTTTAATGAACCTGATATTCCCTGGAAGTTTAGGATACTTTTTCAAAGTTTGCCTTATTATATGTTCTGTCTGATCTGCGTACTGAACTAGAGCGATGAAGTTTTTATTCGTTTGATTCTTCAAGCTCTGTGCGGTGAACTTCATAAAGATCGACATTCTATTATGAATCCATGATTTGCTTAACTGCTGATCAGACTTGGACCGTTGTATTCTCCAGGAATTAAATGTGATTTTAACTATTATTCTTTTACTCAAGGTCGCATCTCACCTTCTTCCTCCTATTCGGCTTTCCGATTCCCAGGTTTCATCGCTTATCCCGATCAATCCAAAATCGCTGGAAGCTGTTCGCTGAGGCATTGGACGAAGACCGGCTAGACGTCCAATGTGTGGCATTCGTTCTTCTTTGCATTCTTCGGGCAGGGCTCCTTGCGGGGCGTTTCGAAAATGTCTTGAGGAATTCCTGAATAAAGTTGATAAACTGCTTCGCCCGAACGTCATGGGTGTGATGGGCATGGATAAAATCATATCCATTTTGGGTGAGCTCTTCCCGCTTTTCCTCATTTTCCAAATAAAACATGGCTTTCTCGAAAAAGTTGGATTTGTTGCAGGCTACAAAATGAACTCCATCCTTAAAGCCTAAATCCAGAATATCCGGATTGGGCTCTGCCAGTAGCAAGGTTTTGCAGGCAGGAACTTCAAAAAACTTCAGAACAGGATAATGGAATATGCCGCCGCAAGTGAAAAATATTTTTGCCCGGTTCAATTCATGTGCATACCTGTCATTGACCACCAGATCTTTTTTCGGTCCCGTCTTATGTCCCGGATGCGGGAGAAACACAAATCCCTTCACATTTTTCATTTTTTTATAGACCTCGTTCCGGAACGGATACCATTCTATCGGCGAAGAGCCTATCAAAAGAAAATCCCTGTCCTTTGGCATGTTCCAATCTTTCATTACTTTAGGATTAACGGAAAACGGCAAAAACCGGTACTTGGATTTGTATTTTGGAAATCTCTTCAGAAAAGGATATTTGGTTGCCGAAAAGATTAAATCTATTTTATTTTGATTCAAATAACTCATTCTTTGCGAGACGTTCCAATGGGCATCGTAAATGTAAGCTCCCTTTGGTATATCTATCAGATTAAGACCAGTAATGCGGGGAGACAGCGAATAATTATAAGACATATCGTAATGGTAAACAAAATCAGGTGTAAACCCAATTTTCTTCAAGATATTCCGAATATCGCCATCCTCATGCCAAAACTTAACTTGAGCATATTTTGCTACGGCTTCCAAAAAATCATATTTCGGCCGATGCTTTGGATACATCTTGCCAAACGGCTTGACAAGTATCAATATTTTTAACTTCCCCAAACCTTACCCACCCTTCCCTTCATTTTTTTCCGTGATGGTTCCGGTTGACAATAAAAACATGAGAATCTCCCTTGTTACCCGTATTCCTTGCTCCTCCAGCTATCCAATGAGAAGCATTAGCCCTGCTTTTTTGCGGAGAACGACGCGGCGCTGCGGATGCTCGTTTTTTAGGGGACTTCTGCAAGTAATCTTCTACATATCGGATAAATTCCTTCGCGCGGACACGGTTGGTATGGTGTGCATGAATAAAATCATAACCGTTCTTACTAATTCTCTCCCGCTCATCCTCATTTTCCAAATAATATAATGCTTTCTCGTAAAAATTGGATGGATGGCAAGCAACATAGTTGACCCCGTCCTTGAATCCCAACTCTGTAATATCCGGATTGGGCTCCGCAAACAGAAGGGTTCCGCAACCGGGCGCTTCAAAAAATTTCATGACGGGATACTTTAGCAACCCTCCGCACGTGAAGAAAATTTTCGAACGATTTAATGTTCTTGCATAGTTCTCATTAACGATTAAATCTTTTCGAGGAGCGGCGAAATGTCCAGGATGAGGGATATGGACAAAACCGGCCATTCCCGACATCTTCTTTAATACCGCTTCTCTCAATGGATAGCGCTGCCTTGAAGATATCAGACCCATCAGTAGAAAATCGATATCCTTTGGTTCTTTCCAATTTTTTATGACATCTGGATTTATGGAAAAAGGGAGAAAACGGAATTTGGACTTATATTGGGGAAAGGCCTTGAGAAAAGGATGTTTGGTCACGGAGAAAATCAAATCCACTTTGCTCTCCTTAAAATATCTTAATCTCTGTTCTTTGGGGCTATGGACATCAATGACATAGCTCCCTACAGGTATTGTCAATTTTTCCAGGCCTTTGATTTTTGGGGCATACGTAAAATTCCAGCCCACATCGTAATGAAAAATGAAATCCGGGCTGTAATTTAACTTTTTCAATATTTCACGAATATCTCCGTCATTATTCCAGTATTTCACTTCGGCGAACTCTTCGATGGCCCTGAGAAAATCATATTTCGCCTTATGCTTGGGATATTTTGATCCAAAGGGTTTGACCAGGAATAGAAGCTTCAGTCTCTTCATCACGCCCCTCCATTCTTATCCATGAATCTCTCTGCAGATCCTTTGAATCCGCTCATCTCCCATTTCCGGCCACATCGGTAAACTAAGGATTTCTTTACTCGCCAATTCAGCAACAGGAAAGTCCCCTTCCCGATATCCCAAATATCTGTATGCCGGCTGGAGATGCAAAGGAACCGGATAGTGTATTCCAGCAGAAATCCCTTTGGCGGCCAATTCCACCATTAAGCGATCCCTGTTTTTCGTCCTGATCACGTAAAGATGGTAGACATGTTTCGCTTGAACTCTTGCAGTAGGCAATAGAACGCCTTTTTCTTTCAATAGCTGATTATATCGAATGGCATTTTCTATTCGCCTGTCCGTCCAAGAACTCAAATATTTCAGCTTTACTCTCAACACTGCAGCTTGTATGGCATCCAGGCGGCTATTGAATCCTTCTAACTCATGCCGGTATTTGTCAATCCTGCCATGATTGGATAGTTTCTTGATTTTTAATGCCAGCTCGGGATCATTCGTAACGACTGTACCGGCATCGCCAAATGCCCCCAGATTTTTGCCCGGAAAAAACGAGAATGTGGCCGCATTCCCATATTCTCCAGGTCCTTTGGAGTTCCATGCCGCTCCATGGGCCTGGGCAGCATCCTCAATCACTTTCAAGCCATATTCTTTTGCGATTTTCATCAAGCCGTCCATATCTGCCATTTGCCCATACAAATGAACGGGTATTATCGCTTTGATTAGATTCGGATGATTGCAGCGTGCCAGGTAGTCTCTTAATTTTTGAGGGGACATCGTATACGTATCTTCTTCTATATCTATAAAATCCACTTGAGCGCCTGCAGCCGTGATAGCTTCCGCAGTAGCAATGAAAGTATTCGGGACGGTGAGCACTATATCTCCTTTGCCGATCCCCATCGCCTTTAAAGCCAGGAATAAAGCATCTGTGCCGTTTCCGCACCCAATCGCGTACCGTACTCGGCAAAACTGGGCAAATTCCTCTTCGAACCGGCGAACCTCTTCACCCCCAATGAATTCCGTATGATCAATCATCCATTTTATTTTTTCCAGCACCTCATCATAGATCTCTTTGTAGCATCCGGATAAATCCATGAAAGGAATCTTTCCCATCAGTTCTCCCCCTTTAGATAAACATCCAGTTGATCTATACCCTTCAGGATTCTCCCTGGATTACCGATGACCACCTTGTCATCCGGCACATTGGATACCACAACCGTCCCTGCCCCGACTAGCGAGTTAGCTCCGATTGCGATGCCGGGAAGTATGGTTGAATTGGCGCCGATCTTGGCATTCTGGCCGATAATAGGCCCCTGTAAGCTCGCCTTTACATTGGCTGACCTTGGATATTTAGCATTGGTTAATACGACATTCGGTCCAATCCAGCAGCCTTCTTGAAGAAGCGCATATTCGGGGATGAAAGCTTGAGAATGGATCCTTACATTGTTTTCGATAGTAATATGATGCTCGATGCAGGTACCCGTCCCTATGCTGACATAACTGCCGATTTTATTATGTTCCCTTATGGTCACCTGATGTCCAGTTTGAAAGTGGTCTCCAATCCTATTTCCGGCATAGATTACCGTGTGGCTCCGTATGATCGCATGATCCCCAATGACCGTCATCAATTCACCAGCTGCTGTTCCTTGCGGGGGCACACCAATGATGGCGTAATCTTCAATCACAACATTCTTTCCTAACACCACATTGGGATAGACGATGGAATTATTCATGATCGATCCCGCCCAGACGGCATTTCTTCGGCTCAAACGGGATTCTTACCGTTTCTCCCGTTTCAGCAGACTCATAGATGGCATGGATTAATTCCAGCGACTTTCTACCCTCTATACCATCTACAGGTACCTTTTTCCCGTTTAGAATGCAGTCAATGACCTCTGCCAAATATCTTTGATGTCCAAATCCATACACATTGGGCGGAGCTTCATTAAATAGGTTAATGACTTCCTTGTCTTCTTCCCTCTGATCTTCAAACAGCCATGTTTTTATCTGATTGACGGCAAAGCCCCCGATCTCTACCGTTCCCTTCTCGCCGAGAATCGACACCGAACCTTCCAAATCCTTAGGCCGGGTAGCCGTTGTGGCTTCCACAATCCCCAATGCGCCATTGGCAAATTTTACAATGGCAGCCCCGGTATCTTCCACTTCTATATCCAATAGTCTTGTAGCCGTCTTGGCCGTAACCTCTACCGGCTCCCCGAGTAGCCAAGTTAACAGATCAATGTGATGGGAAGCTTGATTTGTGAGGCAACCCCCATCCATGTCCCATGTCCCTCTCCATTCATCTGCATCATAATATTCCTGTGATCGGGCCCATCTTACCCTCACTGTGCCCAAGATGATTTTTCCGAATCGGCCCTCGTCAAGGGCTTGCTTGAGCTTCTGCACGGCTAAATTATATCGGTTCTGCATCATGACAAAAAAATGTACGCCCGCTTCTTTGCAAGCTTTTATGATTTCATCAGCATCGTTCAATCTAAGGGCCGCTGGTTTTTCGCATACGATATGCTTCCTATACTTTTTTGCTATATCTATCGCATGCTTCGCATGAAGACCACTGGGAGTCAGGATATTCACTACATCAATATCATTATGCATGCTGAGCATTTTATTGTAGTCGTCATAATAGGGAATACCTAATTTTTCTCCCCAAAATTGAGCTCTCCCAGCTTGGATATCGGAAACCGCAACCAGCTCCGCTTGCTCCAAATCTCTCATCGCTTCTATATGTTTTTTGGCAATTCGCCCGCAACCTACGAGGGCAAACTTTAATTTCTGGACAGGTTTGCTCATCATTGGCCTCCTTCCTTATCAACAAAGGAATCTTCCATATAGTAGTCTTACGTTTATTCTATGTTAAGGAAAAAATAGCTGCGTGGACTAATGGTAGAGGGCACTTTCTTCATTTTTAGATTATGAGAGATTGAACAGCAGAAAAAGTTGGGGATAGTTTCCTAGAATAATGGATTTTTTCACTTGCCATAGGGGAAAATTCTTCTACCATTCGTTTTACTAATAATTCTTTTCCGTTTGGGTTTAGGGGTGGGTTTGGGGGTGGGTTTGGGGGTGGGTTTGGGGGTGGGTTTGGGGGTGGATTTGGGGGTGGGTTGAGGTTTGGACTTAGGCTGCTGGGAGGTTATTTTTTTTGGTTCGGTTTCTTGTTGAGGAACAGGGAACCATGCTGATGGCTTAGTCTCTACTATCATATCAATCCATTTGTTAACAATATGATCCAAATGGAAATGATCATAACAATATGCTCTGACCTCTGACTGCTTCCTAGCAAAAGATTTATGATCCTGAGTAAAAGACACAATCGATTCTACGATTTCATTGATGTCACTTTTAATGAATTCTTCAGGGTATATAAGTTCCGCTCCCTGCCATCCGTTTATCATCGGTATGCTCCCCGACGCCATACCTTCCGCAACAGCTTGGTGTGTCCCCTCAACATCACTAGTTGATAAAATGAATCCTATCTTCTGAAACCAACGAGGGACATCTCTACCCCAACCTTCAAAAATAATGGAACGCTTATGCGGGGATCTCTGAATCCGATGGTATTGATCGGTAAAATATCTTTTTTCATCCTTTTTTCTCCAAATCCATCGAACTTTCTCCGGTGGCTCTCCCTTAATGAAAAGAGTAAATCTGTCATCATATACCTTGAGCTTTTCCAGAATGGTGACAGCTTTATCCAGCCTTTTTAATTTTCTATTATAGCCTAACATCCCAATATTAAATTTAGAATTATCTGTCTTTTCTGATCGATATCGGTCCACATCTACGGCATTTGGAATTATGATGGATTTTTCTTTTGGCAATTGAATCATTTTTTCTGTTTTCTCTTGGAAGAGAGGTGGCGGAAATATGATTTTGTCTACATTCTGCAAATTAAGGCGTTTAGGATAAACTGTAGTAACTTCCCATCTTTGCAGTCGGATGAACAATTTTTGATGTGGGAGCTTGTTATTGGAATACCAGACTGCATTTCCTAAACACCACTCCGCTATGATGACATCAGCCCACTTCAGAAGTTCTCTGCTTCGTTTTTCATTATGCAGGTTATGACCCATCCATTTATCTACCTTGACTGCAAAAAGAGGATGTTTTTCAAAAGCATCGATGATCTCATTCATAAAACTGAAACTGTGTGCTGCAATTAATAATTTAATTTTCAATTAACATCACCTCACGTTGGGTCTAATTTTTAAAAACACTTGTAACATAAGCCAATCCTTATAAAGCGACTTGTATAAAGGAAACCTATGATGTTATTTCCTTTTTACATGAACCGTCCAAGATGTTACATTTACTCGTTTTTTATGCTTTGTTTGTTTTTTTTCCACCGGTTTGGTTTTTTTTCCCTGAGACATTACCCACTGCTTTTTTAATTGCTCCAGCCGCTCCTTCCGGTATAACTCAGGATGATTGTTTTGTATTTGTCTAAAGAGTTGCTTTCTAATTTTATTCGAATAATGAAGCATTGTTTTTCCATGCCTACGATAGTTAAAGAGAACTTCAGGAATTCTGTATCCTAACCATCCACGTTTCATCAAGGAAATCCAAAAATCCCAATCCTCAAAGCCTTGTCTCATGAGTTCATTATACCCGCCAACATCACTCCAAGCTTTTTTTCTGAACATGGAGCAAACGGTCACCTCATTTTTGAAAAGGAGGCTATAAAAATTTATGGGCGGAAAAAGAATTTCTTTGTTATAATCGCCAAAATGTCTGATTCCTGCTGATACGAATCCGATTCCAGGTTTGGATTCCAAAACGGCTACCGCTTTTTCTATATAAGTTGGTTCAATTGTGTCATCTGCATCCAAAGGTAAAATATACTTCCCTTTTGCAGCGGCAATACCTGTATTGCGAGCACATGGCAGGCCCTTGTTTTCCTGGTGTATAACACGGGTCTTTGGTTTTTGCAAATTTTCCAGAACTGATATTGTATCAGGATCCGTAGAACCATCATTAACTACAATAATTTCAATATCTCGGAAAGTGGAATTCAAACAAGAATCTATTGCTTCTTCTAAATATTTTCCATAATTAAAACATGGTATAACTACACTAACCGTCAAGTCTTTTATATCTCCCATGACTTCCCTCCTATTGATTTGCCTTCATAATTTTCCTTTCCTGATATCCTCGCAATTTATACTATGCATTTTTTTTTATAACTCAATAGTTAAATCGTATAGAAAATGAGTCTCCCTTCTTTAAATGTGCGCTATGATTGGTCGAACGCAGTAGCTAAAATAAAAAACCACCATATTTTAAATATAAGAATGAGCGGAAATTACTACTGGAAAAGAGGTGCTTTACCTGCTATGAAATTTGTCTCTCTATTAGATACTTCTATTGCAAGTACAAACCTTGGTGATCAGGTTATCATGGAAGCGGTTGAAAAAGTACTGTTAGAACTTCTCCACGGGTCTTTTTTCACAAAAATCCAAACCCATGATGTAATATCGAAAGTTTCCCACAATATATTAAAGCAAAGTCAATTTAAAATAGTTGGGGGAACGAACCTCCTTTCATCAAATATGGATCGATTCAACCAATGGAAGATCAATCAAAATAATGTTCCATACCTGGAAAATGTAATATTGATGGGCGTAGGATGGTGGAATTACCAAAACAAGCCGAATCTATATACAACTAAACTTTACCGCAAGATTTTATCCAAGAGATATCTCCATAGCGTGCGAGATTCGTATACAGAAAAACAATTAAGATCGATTGGCATTACAAATGTAATAAATACTGGTTGTCCCTCAATGTGGGAGCTAACAAGCAGCCATTGCAATGACATTCCAAAATCTCGCTCACAAAATGTCGTCATGACACTAACTGAGGGGAGAAAAAATTTCCACTTCGATAGAAAGCTATATGAGATTCTAAAAGACCAATATGAAAAAGTCTATTTCTGGACTCAACAAGCTCTTGATTATGATTATATGAATTCAATTGCTGGAGGCAACGTCACCTATGTTGCGCCAACTTTAAGATCATTTGACCAATTGCTGTCATCAACCAAAATAGATTATGTAGGAACAAGGCTACACGGCGGAATTCGAGCTTTACAGCATAAAAGAAGAACGCTAATTTTATCTGTTGACAATAGGGCTTCCGAAATAGCTAAGGATACAAATCTTCCTGTATTGGAAAGAACAAATCTGGATGCTATTAAGCAATGGACCAACAACCCGTTCGTGACCCAAATAAAGTTGCGTGAACCTGCAATTCAGAGGTGGAAAGACCAATTTAAACCTATTAATAAAAGTAAATGAATTGCAGCAAGGGCTGAGGACCTATAGTATGTAACATACTAAGAGCTCAGCCCTTGTTCTTTGAATCTTTTGGTTTTACGTTTTTCAGTAATAAAGCTTGAGAATAAAAAAAATTACTTTACACGTTGAATGTGCAAACGGGTTTTACCATCAATAAATTTATAGTTTTCTTTTTTATCGGAGAAGAATTCATTAACTGCCTTATAACACCCAGACCAAGTATAATAGTCATCAATGATTAATTTACCGCCCTTGACTAATAAGGGGACAATTCGTTCTAAACAGACTGATACTGAATCATACCAGTCACAATCAAGATGGGCAAGAACCACAGGATCATTTAATATTAATGTGTCCTGAAAAAGGCCTTTGATCAAGTGAATATTATTTTTATCGATTGGAAAGCCAAAACTCTTGAAATTATTCTTTACAAAATCATCTAGCTGGTCCATATACCCATAGTACGGTCTGCTGCCTATGCCTTTTGACTTGCCTGATATTATTGATTTGTACCTTTCATGCACATCGGTTCCATCTTTTGAAGATGGAGAAGGAATCATGCCAAAAACATCATATACATAAAATGGCCTATCAAAAGATTTGGATGCTGCAATAACTAAAGCGGACCCTCCTAATGCACAACCTGCTTCAATAATAACCCCTTTTCTTCCTTCCCTTTCGATTTCCCTTACAGCCTCCCTTAGTTCGCTTAAAGCCGAATGACTAAGATAGGTTAAGTTTGCCTTCCTCACATGTTGAATGATATCCACTAACATACTCCTTTCTAATGAAAAATCGATTTTACATTTGTTCGCTGGATCTCTTTCGCAATTCACCTTAGGTTAGGTCAACCGTTGTTTGGGAATATGCTCGGACACTGAGCGGGGAATAGATTGCTTGGAAGGGGCGGGCATACGGCCTCGACAGGAGCCGCCTCGCATTCCACCGGACCGCGGGGTTGGAAGAAACGAGCCAAAAGCTCCAGCTTAACTTCGGCTTCAACCTGTATTTCTTTACATACATTAACCGTTAGGAAAATTCCGGGTTCCATAAAGGCACCTGCACCCATTTGGCGGAAAGAAGCGTTGCATAAGACATCCAGAATCCGGCATTGGATATTTAATCCTCTTTCCCAGCACAAAGCGACTTCTTCATCAAACTGAACGAAGACATTCTCGCTGCAGATCACTTCACCATCGGCATCGGTATCCACCAGGTCAACTCTTACGCAAACAGTAAACAAAAATGGAATGGCATTTAGCCGAACGAGGGTTCCATCCGGAGCTGTACAGCTGACGCGCATAGCTGCATCCACATCAAAATCACAGCGTGCACCGGTACAAACCATCGGGGTCGGAGTTGGCTGAGGCTTGGGAAGAAGAGGAAAGACAGGAAGGAATTGATCCGGATTTGTCGTGCATCTGGCAGTCAGTCGGTGTCCCAGCGCCAGCCTTTCTTCAATGATCGGCCGGCACGCCTCGGAGAGTTGGATTTTATTTTGGTAGCGATTCGTCAGGTAGACCCAGTCATATACTTTCTGCACCCGGATGCATTCCGGTCCGGGAAGCTCCGAGATGGATATGGCTATAGCCAAACTATGGGCTTCCCCCGCTGCAATCACCGGATCGTCAACGATGCCAGCCACTCTCACGGGAACAGCGCTATCCCTGTTCGTTCCGTTGCCCAGCTGGCCATTTTCGTTGGCCCCCCAGGACATAAAAGTACCGTTATCTAGGGTGGCAATGCTGTGGGCTCCCCCGCCTGCGATCCTTTTAACATTGGAGATCCCAGCCACTTTCACGGGAGCAAAACGATCCATTGTCGAACCGTCCCCCAACTGACCTTTACCGTTCGCTCCCCAAGACCTTACTGTGCCATCCCTAAGGATAGCAAAACTATGGAAATCCCCGGCTGCAATCGCAATAGCGTCTTCTATTCCCTCAACCGCCAAAGGAAGATTACTGTCTGGCGTCGGTGCAGCCACTCCCAACTGCCCCCTCGAGTTATCTCCCCAAGCCACCACTTCTCCGCTCCTGAGCAGGGCCAGGCTGTGATTCTTTCCTGCAGCGATGGCAACAACATCAGTCAGACCGTTAACAGCCGCAATGACGCTGGCAAGCTCTTGTTCTTCTGGTTCTTCGGGTTCTTCCGGTACATTTTGCACAGGCACAGGAAGTGGCTTATCCACGTTGGTACCGTCCCCCAACTGACCTTTGTCGTTTTGTCCCCATGCTCTCACGGTGTTATCCCGCATCCGGGCCAAGATATGATTGCCGCCAGCCGCAATTTCTCTTACGCCGGCGAGACCGAGCACTGGAGCCGGAATAGGCCTGCTGCCGCCGAATGTACCGCCTCCCAGCTGACCGTTTGAGTTATCTCCCCAGGTAAAGACTTGTTCTGTTAGAGTCATGGCAGCGCTAAACAAATCTCCGGCTGCAATGCCGATCGGATCGGTGAGTCCCTCCACGGGAGTAGGGATGACCGCGTCAGTGAAAGTACCGTTGCCCAGCTGGCCCCTCGAGTTATCCCCTGAAGCGAATACCGATCTTTCCTCAAGAAAAAGGCTATGTCTCCTTCCGGCAGCAACCCCTTTTTCTGCAGTCGGAATTGCGGGACCAGGTGGGGTTGCTACCCGCACAGGTACATTTTTGCTTATTCTCGTGCCGTCCCCCAACTGACCTTCATTGTTCATCCCCCAAGAAAAGGGCTTTTTTTCAGCCATATATACTCTCCTTCCCTTGACGATCATGCCTGAATGATTTCCACTCCATGATTCATCAAAGAGTCTCATCATTCCTGCTATTTTACTACCTTATTATGGTATTCGCGCCCTGTACACTTGTATCTGAACAAACGGCCTAATTGGGGTGACATTCTACAATCATTTTTCTTATTCCAAATTAGAAAATCACATGACATTAGATGGAAAAAGAGGTGACCCAAAGTGCCAGGCCACTTTTGGGTCACCCTGTGCTTTTAGTTAGGACTTCCGTGTGGATTTAATTGTCAAATCCCGATTTTAACGCAAGATAAAGAGCATATTCAATGGGTTTACAGAATGCATTTTGTTGATTCGGAAGTTGATACGGGTATGGAAGTGGATTAACTTCAAAAATCCACAAATGTCCATTTTGATCCACGCCAAAATCCATTCCTAGATCTGCCATATGGTATCCCAATCGATCGAAAACGTTACAAATCTGAAACCCTAGATTAACAATAGCTCTTTCCCAATCATCATGATTTGCTATCTGGCTATCCAGCAGGTTTTCCAATAACTTAATCCGGGCAATCTTGTGAAGTTCGTGGCTGATATGACTATCATTGGTCGCAACGCGACATAACAAAGTAGAAACTTCCCATTTGCCTAAACTGTTTTTATTCATGTGAAGGCGTATATCAGTTACCTTTTTGTCAACATTCACAGTTTGAATACTTTGTTGGACGATATATTTCTCAGCCAACAATCCTCGAGAAAACATACTCCAAAATATGGTGAAAGATTTGAATTTTTCTTTTCGCATTTCACCTTCTTTCCAATAGAAAACTTCTAGTCTTCCTTCGTTTTGCAACTTCACCCGGAAAATTCCTCTTCCGCTATGGCCATAAATGGGATCGATCGGTTTTAAAAAAATATCCTTATAGCTGTTCAAAGGTTGCAGCAGATCCTCTTCCCTTTCTATTTTCCATGTGTTCGGAAGATGGTCACGCAGTATACAATCACCTGCAAGCAGTTCCCAGCCCTGCCATTTATCAAATATGAAATTATTAAATATCATGCGACCAATTTGCTTCTCGATCTTGTTCACTAAAATGGGATCAATAAGACATTGAATATAGATGACATCAGGCAAAGGCAATGTGCCTTTTTTCTTGCTAATTTTTCCGGCTTTCTTCTCCAGAATATCCCCTATCACAGTGAGCTGTGCTATATTTAAGTTCTGAATACGGAAAATAACAATGGTAGTGTTATGAGGAAAGGATTGTAGCCTTTTTACTGCTACTGATCGAAATTCTGGTTTGGTATCGGATACACAGATTCCTATTAGAGGTGTTTCTTTATAAGAAAGATTCTGTTCATTCACATTATTTGGATATACCTGTACAAAGACAAGCTTCCACATCACAGCACCTCATTCCCAGTCCATATTACAAGGAATTGTCAATAACCCTTCAAGTCCTCGCATTCCTCTCAAAAACATTTCGTAGGCTAAAGACAGAGTCTTATTAAAGTCCGTGTTTCGCCTTTTCATCTACGGAGTCAGTAAAAAATTGTAGTCCTTTGAAGTTATCACCTCAAAATATTGGGGCACATACATTAGTCATATATGAATAAGGGAAGTGCTATTTATGGGAGTTACACCTCCAATACCTTCGGAAGCTGACTTATCCGTAACCAAAGTTGACGAACCGGATCCGGTATCCGCAGGATCCACTTTAACCTATACTCTTACCGTCGCCAATAACGGCCCTTCCACTGCAACAAACGTCACATTGACCGATACACTGCCAGCAAGCTTCGTCTTTATGTCGGCGGTTCCCACCCAGGGTACTTGCACTCCCGAACCTGGAAATATCGTGACATGCAGCCTAGGCACCTTAGTCAATGGAGCTAGCGCGACTGTTACGATTACGGGAACGCCGACAGCTAATGGGATCATCACCAACACCGCAACCGTTACAGGCAATGAGTTCGATCCCGATTCATCCAACGATACGGCCACGGAAACCACTACGGTACAACTGACGCAATCCTTTGCAAACCCTGCCCCAATCATAATCAATGTACAAGGACCGGCTACACCATATCCCTCAACTATTAACGTGGCGGGATTGACTGGTACCATTGTTAAGGTGACAGTGACATTAAGCAATATTTCCCACACGTTCCCGGCAGACCTTGATATCCTACTTGTTGGACCACTGGGACAAAATGTCCTGCTTCTGTCAGATGTAGGGGGAAACCAAGATATTGTCGGTGTGACGCTAACATTTGACGACGATGCCTCGACGCAAGTACCAACGCCAATCGTCTCAGGTACTTTCCGTCCGACAAATATGGGAGGCGGTGATAATTTCCCAGCACCAGCTCCATCGCCGCCTTATGGGTCTGCATTAAGCGTATTCAACGGGACAAATCCAAACGGTACATGGAATCTTTTCGTATTCGACGATAAGCCTATGGACTCCGGCACTATCGCAGGCGGATGGTCGCTAACCATTACAGTAATATGACAGTACGGTAAGTCCCGGAATGGAATAATAGATACAAGGTAAGTTACTATCGACAAGACTGCTTGCAGTGAAATATGAAAAGGAACGCTGATGAAGCCGTTCCTTTTTTTGTTATCTAACTTGACAAGGGGATATTAAACCCTAATTCCCCCACAATAAATCCTCCTGTTCAATATTAGATATTGTCTATATTTATGTTATATGAGCTTTGAAACTTATTGATCTGGTTAATTTCATTAACTCGGCTATTCTCATTGCATCCGGGTGGTTTATCCATCCAACCCATGCCAAAGCCCAAAGCGCCAAAAACTTTCGTTCGTCCCTCTTCCTTCAAAAATGTATATTCACCTAAACCCAACACATTATTTTTAACATATGAATGGTAGTGATCTGAATTGAATTAAGAATAGTTTTCTATGAAAATCCTGATCCCCCGAATGGGATTGGAGTTATCAGATTTTAGCCTAGCCTGTTTTTAACTTGTCATGAAAGGAGAATACATTTGCCTTCTGAGGTTTTTGTACCTAGTGTTCTTGCTCCTACTATTCAAGCCGGAATCAATGCGGTAGATCCTGGAGGAACAGTCCACGTAGCACCAGGATTATATCCGACCCCTTCAACCATTACTGTCGATAAGCCTGTCACCATTGTTGGCCCGCAAGCGAATGTGGATCCTCGCCCTAATTGTTTTACCTCCCGCACTCCCGGAGATCCCACTACAGAAGCTATTGTCGATGGCCTTTTTACTGTAGCTGTCATTTTTCGAATTCAGGCAAATGATGTCACGATAAATGGTTTGGAAATAAGAAACGGGACCGGGGACTTAATTGAATCCTTAGCGGCGGCACCAGTCAAAGAGCGCACGAGGATCTTGTATAATATTATTCATGACTCATCTGGAGACGAAGGAGTTCAGCTACGCAATGTTTCAAACGGATCAATCAGTTTCAATCATGTTTACAATACATTAGGTGACGGCATCAACTTTTGTTGTGGAACTATAAACAGTACGATTAGCTTCAATGAGGTGCATGATATTCGTTCAACCGATGCAGCGATCTACGTATACGAGTCAACCAATGTGGATATTGAAGGAAACCTGGTCTATAACGTCGTTAATAATGACGGCATTAAGCGCGGAAGAAGCGATGGTTTCGATGTCAATCGAACCGGAGGAGTCATCCGCCATAATATAGTTCACGATACCAATCAGGATGGCATTACTGTTTATACAAGCAATACCATTATAGACGGCAACGAAATATACAGGAGCAGAAGTCGGAATGGTGCCCTCCATGTAAGCTTTAATGTCAATAATATTGTCATCCAAAATAATTGCATTCATGATAACGGAGTCCCAGGGGATGGGCGAACTACATTTGGCATTCGAATTGGAGGGGGAACTCTGCGTCCATCGAATGTCGTCGTGAACAATAACAATCTTTTTGATAACCCGGAAGGTCAACTATTTTACAATTCTGTACCGGTTTTAAATGCTGAGAATAACTGGTGGGGAAGTCCTTCTGGCCCGTCGCCTGGATCTATTATGGGGAATGTAGATTTTATTCCATTTTTAGAGGCTCCGGCCCCGGTGTGCAACCCTAGCATTATTTGTCCCGGAGATATCACAACGGAAAATGACCCGGGTCAATGTTCGGGAACCGTTTCCTATACTATTGAGGCTACTAGTTTTGACTGCGGGATTATAGAGATTGCCTGCGATCCAGGTGGAACCCATACTTTTTTCCCTCCGGAGCAATCCGTTTCGATTACTGAGGTCCAATCGTTCCCTGTTGGATCTCATACGGTGACATGCACAGCTACGAATGCGAGTGGGGATACAGCTGAATGCTCCTTTGCGGTGACGGTGAATGATACCGAACCGCCGCAGCTCACTTGTAACGACATGACCGTACCGGCCGATCCGGGACAATGTTCAGCCGTGGTCAGCGAATACGATGTCACGGTATCGGACAATTGTCCCGGGGTGACCTTAGTTTGCGATCCGCCCCCCGGATCCGCTTTTCCTATGGGACCTTCCACCGTCAATTGTACGGCGACGGACGCGGCTGGACATCAAACGAGCTGCTCGTTCACTATAACGGTGACTCCGTCCATTACCTGCTCAGCCGACATCACCGTCCTTGCGGATCCAGGCGAAAACGGAGCCATTGTAAATTATCCGGATCCTGCGGTCAGCGACTGCCCTGGGTTTACTGTTTCCTGCAACCCGCCATCCGGCTCTTTCTTTCCTTTAGGAACTACAACTGTTACTTGCACGGCAAGAGACGACTCCGGAAACGCCAATGCCTGCTCTTTTACTGTTACGGTTATCGGGGCCCCCTCTCCCGCTCCAACTCCGGAGCCATTCCAAAACGAATGCATCCGCGTTCAAAAAGTTTTTGACTGGGTCTATCTAACGAACCGCTACCGAAAC
This sequence comes from Ammoniphilus sp. YIM 78166, assembly GCF_004522215.1. Lineage (GTDB taxonomy): Bacteria > Bacillota > Bacilli > Aneurinibacillales > RAOX-1 > YIM-78166. The sequence continues at coordinate 24,617 of NZ_SDLR01000017.1, forward strand.
AAAATCCAACTCCCCGAGGCATGCAGCCCGATCATTGAAGAAAGGCTGGCTCAAGGGCACCGTCTGACTGCCAGATGTACGACAAATCCCGATCATGTTCTCCCGATTTTCCCTCTGCTTCCCCAGCTTCAGCCTGCTCCCACCCCGTTTATATGCCCTGGTGCCCGTTGCGATTTTGGACCGGACACCGCTACACCAGTCAGATGTATTGCTCAAGATGGAACGACGGTCAATCTCCAAGCTATTCCTTTCTTGTTTACGGTATGCGTAAGGGTTGACTTGATTGATATAAATGCAAATGACGTAATCTGCACCGATAATGTATTTGTCCAGTTCGATGAAGAAGTGGCCCTTTGTTGGGAGAGAGGACTTAACATTCAATGCCGCACACTTGACGTCATCTGTAACGCTTCTTTCCGACAGTTGGGTGCCTTCGCTGAACCTGGCATTTTTCTAACTGTAAATATATGCAAAGAAATCCAAGTAGTAGCAGAAGTGAAGCTGGAACTGCCGGCGCGTTTCTGCCAACCTCGCGGACCAGTAGAGTGTACGGCAACTCCGTTCATAGACGATTGTCCGCCGCTTCCAAGCAATCTTTTCCCACCTCAATGTCCGAGTCTTTTTCCTAGTTCGTTTGATAAGCTTTAATCGATTAGCATGAATAACCTTATATTGAGTAACACAATTAACCAATGCCCATATAATGGGGGTGTAGAAAGTTAATATTAGGAATTTAAGGAGGAATTACTTTGGGAGGAATAGGATTTTGCCGCGTTTGCTTAAATGGGACTGTTACGGTAACGGGATTAGAACCCATAACAGTTGCGGATGTGTGTGTTGATTTGCCAATAACTAACGGTGTAGTTACGATCGATGTTGCCTCGATTCTTGCTACCTTTTTCCCGCAAATTCCGCAAGCTGTAATAGATCAATTAAGGGCTGCGATCGGGACATTTACTCGTACCTGCCCATTTGACGATATCATCGTAGATGAAGATATAGCGGGGGTAGTATCCGTTGATTTGACAGTAAGCTCTGAATAGCCCCACCAAAAGAGATCTTCGTTTATCTATTCACCTCTTCAAGAGGTGATTTTTTTAGAAGGTGAGGGGGATATGAACTTGTTTCAGAAACCGCATCCTATCATAGGTATATGTGTTTCTAACGATAAACCATGCCTTGGAGGAATTGTAAAAAATCGATTGGAAAAATACCCCAACGACGCTAGACTCATTAAATTCCATATCAAGGATATGAATTTTAATAATTTGCGTGTAAAAGCTCACCATTACCAGAAAAAAAAGGGGGTAATATATGAGGATCAAGGTTTTTTCCCCTTACCTGATTCAATTTACCTCCAATGCCACGTTGAACTTGAAGTCATTAAAAAATTAGAGCGTGTTATAGGCAGGAAGGTTTTTAATAATCTCATTTTTGATAAATGGAAGGGATGGGAAATCCTTTCTAAAGATATCCCGCTTCGCGATCACCTTCCTGCTACGCAAAGATTAATCAATAAAACAGATTTCCCTATATTTTTAAATAGTCACCGGGATATTTTTATTAAACCCATGTCCTCTTTGCATGGGCATAGCAGTCAAGGCATTTTTAGGGTTCAGCTGCAGAAGGATGGAAGTATTCAAATGTTCTATCGGCAAGGATCAGAAATGAAAAATCAGCAATTTCAATCCTTCCGGGAAGTGCAGGATCAATTTTTCATCCCTAATAAATATATTCTGCAGAAAGGTATTCAAACTGTAAAATGCGGTGGAAAAGCGACTGATATACGGCTTAATATGAGTAAGAACAGACTAGGTAAATGGGAAGTTTCAAATTTGCTGTTCCGGATTGCATCGAATTCCAGTCATATCATACCAGTAGATGTTATGGTTTTCCCCATAAATGATTTAAGGAAGGCATACCCCGATTTTAAGATAAGCGAAATGTCAATCTCTAACATAGGTAATAGGATTTGTTACATTTTTGATAAGCTTGGATATCATATGGGGGATCTGGGGATTGATTTAGGTGTAGATGAAAACGGCCATGTGTGGATTTTCGAAGTAAACCCGCTCCCCTTTCCTTTTACGTTGAATCCGCCGCAGCAGGACTATTCTTGGATCAGGCCTCTGGAATACGCTTTATATCTTGCTTCAAAATAAAAGGGTCATCAACGATTTTTCAATCAACCTGTGAGTGTAAAAATTGGTTCCATCTATTCTTTCAATTCGTTCTGAAAATCCGTTTAATCAACGAACCCTATAAAAATAGTGTTTTTTCAGCCCTTTAAGGTTCTCTAAAGGATTTAGAACGAATTTTCATTATAAATTCCAAAAAATGCAGCTGTCTCCCCCTAGGAGGCTAGCTGCATTTTTCATTATTGCTTTATTATCCGTTTTACTTTTGCTGCATTTGCAGGATTTAATCGAACTAAGAATTCAAACCCTTACAATTTCCACCAATTATTTCATCACTTACTCCTTCTGCCTATACAATTGGAAATCCGCGAACATAACATAATGTATTGGCTTAAGAACTAAGAAAGGAAGGAACCAAAATCTATGGCAATTACAATGGAAACCCATAAAAAAGTGTGGGAGAACTATGCCAAGCTCCCCCTTGCGTTTGTCCCTAATGCAGGGCAGGTGTATGAAAAGGCACAATATTATGTGCAAAGATCGGGCTATGGGATCTACTTCACCCCCGGGGAAGCGGTATTTGCATTTAGGCAAAAACCGGTAAACTCAAGATTTTCTCCACAAGGCCTATCCTTTCCCTCGCTAACCGATGAAGAAAGGAGGCCTACGGCTTTGGATCGGGAAGATTTCACCTTATCATTGCGCTTTCTTCACGCCAATCCCTCCGTTCAATTGGAGGGGCGAAAGGAAGGGACGGGAAAGGTCAATTACTTTCTCGGAAATCACCCTGAGAAGTGGTTCACCGATCTCCCTACCTACCATGAGGTGGTCTATCGCGAATTGTGGCCGGGGGTGGATCTTCTTTTTCGCGGAGACCAGGGATCGTGCAAATATGAGCTGATTCTTCAGCCGGGTGCCCCGATTTCATTGATCCGGCTTTCATACCAGGGGGCAGAACGCCTATCGTTAGATGAAAATGGAAACCTCCAGATTCATACTCCTATCGGGGTCCTTCTGGAAGAACGGCCTGTCAGTTACCAAGAGAAGAAGGGCCAGCGGATAGCGGTAGCCAGTTCCTTTAAGGTAATGGAGGATGCAAATGGGGAATGGGTATACGGTTTTCAAATCGGAGAAGAGTATGATCCCGGCTATCCGCTGATTATTGATCCTACCCTTCTTGCCTACTCCACCTACCTCGGGGGAAGCGGCTTTGATTCAGGCGCGGGCATTGCCGTGGACAGCAGCGGAGCCGCCTATGTCACAGGAATAACTAACTCCCCCATCTTCCCTACGCAAAACCCTTTTCAGGTGGCTTTGAACGGGGTCTTGGATGCCTTTGTAGCAAAGCTGGATCCCACTGGTACTTCACTTGTCTACTCAACCTACCTCGGGGGAAGCGGCAGCGATCAAGGCTTGGGCATCGATGTGGACAGCAGCGGGGCTGCCTACGTCACGGGGCAAACCAACTCCCCTGACTTCCCCAGGGAAAACCCTTTTCAAGCGGATTTGGGAGGAGACACCGATGCCTTTGTCACGAAGTTGAGTCCAGCGGGAAACACCCTGATCTACTCCACCTACCTCGGGGGAAGTGAATTCGATGCAGGGTACGGCATCGCCGTAGACAGCAGCGGGGCCGCCTATGTCACGGGGGAAACCGCATCCTCTGACGACTTCCCCACGCAGATCCCTGTTCAAGGGAATTTTGGCGGAGACACCGATGCCTTTGTGGCAAAGCTGGATCCTACCGGCACTTTGCTCGTCTACTCTACCTACCTCGGGGGAAGCAACTTTGATTTTGGATTCGCAATTGCCGTGGACAACAGCGGGGCTGCCTATGTCACGGGGCAAACGGCTTCTCTCGACTTTCCCATGCAAAGCCCTTTTCAGGGAGCTCTTACCGGCAATTCTGATGCCTTTATTACAAAGCTGGATCCCACCGGCACTTCGCTCGTCTATTCCACTTACCTCGGGGGAAGCAACTTTGATAGAGGCTTTGGCATTGCCGTGGACAGCAGCGGGGCCGCCTATGTCACAGGGGAAACTTCCTCGTTGAACTTCCCTATGCAGAACCCTTTTCAGGGAGCCCTTGCCGGCAATTCCGATGCCTTTATTACAAAGCTGGATCCCACTGGCACTTCACTCGTCTATTCCACCTACCTCGGGGGAAGCAATATAGATATAGGCTTTGGCATTGCCGTGGACAGCAACGGGGCCGCCTATGTCACAGGGCAAACCATCTCCGACAACTTCCCCACAATGGATCCTATTCTGGCAGATCGTGCGGGCGGATCCGATGTCTTTGTCACCAAGTTAAGTCCTGCAGGGGATACTCTGGTTTATTCCACCTACCTTGGGGGAAGCCTCACTGATATAGGCTCTGGCATCGCCGTGGACAGCAGCGGGGCCGCCTATGTCACAGGGCAAACCGCCTCCCCCGACTTCCCCACGCAGAACCCTTTTCAGGAAGCCCTCGCCGGAAATTTTGATGCATTTGTATTGAAGATATTGCAGATTCCATCCCCTCCTCCTACTCCTACTCCCGCTCCTACTCCCGCTCCTGGGCCAACCATAGAACCCTTGCAGCCCGAATGCATCCGGGTGCAAAAGGTGTTTGACTGGGTCTATCTGACGAATCGCTATCAAAATAAAATCCAGCTCTCCGAGGCTTGCCGGCCGATCATCGAAGAGCGGCTGGCGCTGGGGCACCGGCTTTCCGCTAGATGCATAACAAACCCCGATGCATTCCTGCCCGTCTTTCCGTTGCTACCGAAGCCCCAGCCAACATTGACTCCGATCGGTTGCCCGGGTGCACGGTGCGATTTTGAATTAGATGCCGCTGCACCTGTAAGATGTACGGTACCGGACGGCACGATCGTGACCCTACAGGCCATTCCGTTTTTGTTCACCGTTTGCATAAGGATAGATCTGGTCGATACGAATGCAGGTGATGAGGTCATTTGCAGTGAGGATGTATTTGTCCAGTTCCGTGAAGAGGTGGCTCTGTGCTGGGAGAGAGGACTCAACATTCAATGCCGTATTCTTGACGTCATTTGTAACGCTTCTTTCCGACAGTTGGGTGCCTTCGCTGAACCTGGGATTTTTCTCACCGTCCATGTCTGTAAGGAAATCCAAGTAGAAGCAGAAGTGAAGCTGGAACTTCCGGCGCGTTTCTGCCAGCCCCGCAGACCTGTTGAGTGTGAGGGAACGCCATTCACAGACGTTTGCCCACCACTTCCAAGTAACCTTTTCCCTGCTCAATGTCCCAGGATATTCCCAAACAACTCACGTTAACCTAACGTGGGTTGTTTGGTATTAATGGGGTGTGCACAGTGTCAAGCCCTAAAAGAATTAGAAAAGGACTGTCCGAAGCAGTCCTTTTCCATCTCTAGCTTTTGAAATGAAAGAGCTCTATTTTTCAAATTTTACCCATCCTTCATATAAATCCGGGTCCAACTCTTTGAGATGGCTAAAAAAGATCTTCCGATTCCTGGTTCCAAGACTCTTAAGCAATTTATGGGGATATGGATAAGAATAAGGGGTTTTCCGGCCAACCATCCGAGCCACATCAATAACCCTTAACCGGCCTTCCGGTTGAATGAATATATGCTTTGCATGGTGATCTATTCTCTCATACTGAATGTCTTTAAACACGTTCAGCATGTGAAGCAAACTCCTGGAAATGTCCTTTGTTAGCTTATTTTTCTTCAGGAATTTCTTCAATGTTATGCCTTGAATTCTCTCCATTACGATATAGTTGGGCCCTTTAAGGAAGACCCTTGGAAAAAGGGGAAAAGGCTGTCCGCGAAACAATGCTTCATATTCCCTATCGCAATCCTTTTCCCGGGCGTAAACCTTGACGCACTTATCCTCTGCAAGTTGGAAAACTGCGCCTTGCCTGCCCCTTCCCATCATGGGGAAGGGGCAGGCTTTTGTGACTTTAACATCCGCATGTTTTCTGTGGTAAACCCGCAGCTTTTTTATTTCTTCAATAATCTGGAGATCGAGATTCGATATCATATTCCCTCCTTGGCTCCCCTGTTTTTAGAGTTCTTTATGGGTTTTATCAAATAGTGCTTTGTCATATAGTGTTTGATGAAATATTTTGCCATCAGCTCAGGCAGCCGTTTCTTCGCTTCTATTAAATGGAAAAACAGTCCTTCCTTCTCTTCCTTTGAGACCTCCCAATCCTCGGGGACAGAATTAATGACTGAGGATATGGCATGATCGGATAAGGCTAGTATCTTATAAATGGATAGAAATAGTTCTTCAGGATCCCCCATCAGTTTGAAGCACCATTGATGAACGAACCGGTCCAGGACTTTTTTGCTCGAGCCTTTTAAAGTTTCCGCAGTCCACTTGAAACCTCCCGGAAAGCAATTGGCGTGATCAATGATATAAACCTGCCGTGGACTCTGAGGAAAGCACTCCAGCAGAATATTGTTTTTTCCCCGGTCCGTATTGCTTACCCAGTGATCAAAGGCAATGAGGTTCATGAGCTGGCGTACGTTAGCAATTTCACTTTTCGAGGGGGAAAATTCCTCCGAAAGTCCCCTGCAGTTGTCCAAATACAAGCTGGCAAACTGATGTCCAGGTTCAAATTGCCGTTGTTGAAGCTTCTTGTTTTCTCGGATGAAATCTTCCGGTATCACTGCAATCTTAAAGGGAATAATCGGAAGATCGACCAATTGGGCTAAATGTCCTACCACAAACTCGTTTACGAGCACCCTTGTGCCCTGGCGGTTATTCTTGAATTTGACAACATATTCAAATCCGTCACTAAAAAGAATGAGCTGGGGCCGGGATTTTCCCGTGAGCGATTTTACGAATCGCACCGGGTAAAGCTTCTGCTCCATAACTCCACCTCTCCTGAACACGGATTTATGTTTCGTGGGGTCTATTGATGATTACAAGAAATTCCGTTTCGAATGAAAAAGTTCCGTTCTGCCGAGCCTTTTTTCTATTCTATGAAAAGTATTACGGATGATTGGTGCTTGCTGGCTTTGGATTTGTCCCGTTGGCCAGGCAATATGCTTGTAGGGCTCAACCATCAGTTCCGGCTGTACTTGAAAATCGTTTGCCTGAAGTACCTTGTCATCCGTTGCTATGGATTCTGGAACCATATCGCGTATAATCTGAAGGTATTGTTCGGCGCAGACTTCTATTGCAAACCTTGCTTTTACTTCTTTCAAGGCGTTCTTCCTGATTTCTTCCCGAAGCTGATGATGATCCAGCATATTATTCAAATGCTTCAAGGCTTTCATTAAGGAAGCCGGCCGATAGAGCTTCCCCGTCCGGTCATGTTCGATGATCTCCGGCAGGGATGATATGCCTGGCGCCACGACAGGGCACCCGCATGCCATCGACTCAATGAAGGTATTCCCGAAGGATTCCATGAGCGTAGTAGACAGTGTGCAGCCGCCTGAATCGGCAATTTGGCTGTAGAACTCAGGCATCATCTGATAAGGGACTACGGGAAACCAACGGATATAATCCTTCAATTTATACTCTTTTATTTGTTTGGAGAAAATCTCTCTTTCTCTGCTTGCCTTGCCTCCGATTACCCAAAACTGAACATCTTTTCTGATCTGTATTATATGCCTGGCAATCTCAAGGAGAAATCTCCAGTTCTTCCGTACATCCAAGCGCCCGATCCAGCCGATGATTTTTTGGTTTTGAGGCAATATAGCGCCGGCTCTGTCCATGTCTCTGCCGCTCGGGATAGGTTTGAAACAATCGGTATCTATCGGATTGTATACGATTCTAATCGGTACTCTCTTATTTAGAATGGAGGAGACTACCCTCTTCTGGAATATAGAAGGGACAACAATGGCATCGGGATTCAGCCCTTTGAAATCCTGCAGGTGGGGAGCAATTTTCTCCTTATTCGGTGACCTTGCTTCAACGATTAGCTTGCCATTGAACTTCGCCTTTTTGATTAAAGGATAGACCTCCGAAGAATCTACTACGACTATGAGGTCATATTTATTTTTTTTGAGGATCTTGATGATTTGATTTGGATCCCGTGTAAGGTATACCCGTGCGACATCCTGCAGCATATGGAGGCCGCCCTTATCATGCAGATAAAGAAAATCCGTGGTCACGTTGCTTTTGGAAAAATGGATCGCACGATTCCGCCACCCAGCATTGACTCCCCCTACTGTCAACAGCTTCCAAATCACAAGTATTTTCAAGTGCTTCCTCCCCTCCACAGTCATCTTTCCCATATTGTATGATCCGAGCACCGGTCGTGATTGGACTTTCTCCCCGCTCCAAAGGGTACGTTATATAAATTTTGTATAATTGAATCAGGCCAATCATACTAGCAAGTTAGCTTCTCTATGAATAGTGTGATATTAGGAATGATAGAAAGGAGCGTGAACACAAAATGGGATGTTTTTGTTCCCAATGGAGAGCTGCCTCCAAAAAAGCCAAAAAAAACAAGACCCTAACTAAAACCGTCTTATATTACTGCTGCCGTCCTTCTAGGGGAGGCCAATCCGAATGCCTTTGCAAGCCGAACTGTAGCCCGAACGAAACCAAGGGGCCTGAGTGCGGCAGAAATGGCAGCAGAATCTCTCTTAACATTATGTAGAAAAAAACAGCCAATACACTTCATTGTATTGGCTGCTTCTTTTAGAAAGGAATTCTAAACTTCTTCATGTACCAGTCGTCATCATATTTTCTGCGTGCCCTATACTTCTCCCGCTGCTTCAATGCTCCGTCTTCCAGCACGGCGGCAACGATTTGCTCCGGATCTGCATGCTTGATCATGTTTTTGCTTTTTTCGATTCGCTCCTCGTTAAAGTGACTGTATGCCATGCGCATCATGTTGTAATAAAAATACTCATAACTGACGGTATAGGGGTGCTCCTGCCTGAACAAATGAAGGATCTTGACTGTTGGCTGGGCATAGCAACGGTAACCGAACAGCCACATTTTAATCGAGATCTCCACATCTTCGTACCCCCAAACCCGGAACTCCTGATCAAATCCCCCAATATCAGAGAAGACGCTTTTGGAAACGGCATAGCATCCGCCTGGAAGCACAGCTGATGGGACAAATCTTTTCCAGACATTCCATTGTACACCCAAATTTTGATTCAGCGTCTGGCCGTACCCAATAATTTGCGGGGAGTTGGTTGACGCAATCCCGGGAGTCGTGCCATCAGCCAATCCTTTCTGGATCGGCTCTATTAAGCGGTCTAACCAAAAATCCTCAAAAAATAAATGAGCGTCGCAGAAGATCAGATAATCACCCTGCGCATGCTCAGCTCCCAAATTTTTGGCCTTGGCTAAACCCACTCCTTCTGTCCGGAGTCTTTTGATCGGCTTGCCGCACTCGTAAGTATCGATAAAATCACAACTTTGATCTGTGGAGCCATCGTCAACAACAATCATTTCAAATGGATGATCCGTTTTGGCGCGGAGGGCAGATTCAATTGTTGTCCGAACATACTTCCCTTCATTTTTAGCCGGGAAAATCAAGGTTACGAGAGAGGTGCTTTGCTCCATACGTTCACTCCTTCCCTAGTTCTCTGAAGCGCTTGGCCGCTTCTTCCTTCATTATGCGCAAAGCGGCTTTATCGGTTTCCCTGCTGATATTCTGCTCATGCCAGCGATACAGAATTAGCGCTTCCGGAACGGAACCGAATGGGCAATGCGCAAGCAGCCTTAGCCACATGTCATAATCCTGATGCCGAGGATAGCTTTCATTGAAGTATCCAACCCTTGAAAACAGCTCTCTCCTAACCATAACTGTAGAGCATACAATATGATTGGACCTGAGAAGTTCGACAATCTGCTGCTTATGGGAGTGGAATGGCCTGGGAATATATCGGTACCAAAATTGGTTGTTTGTTTTAGTAACAGTTGCCCCTGCATGAACAAGGCCAACCTTTTGCACTCGCCTAAAAACCTGCAGCTGGCGCTCCAATTTGGAGGGATAGAACTTGTCATCAGAATCAAGAAAACAAATAAACTTACCGGTTGCCTTCCTCAATCCATGGTTTCTTGCAGCGGAAGGACCGGCATTTGCTTGCTCAATCATGAGAATTTTGTCCTTATATCCATGCAAGACCTCTTTAGTTCCATCCGTCGATCCATCGTTTACGACAATGATTTCAGTATTGCGGTGTGACTGGTCAAGTACGCTGTCGATTGTCTCCGCAATGAACTTTTCATGGTTATATACCGGTATAATGACACTGACTTTCTCCATCAAACTTCCTTCCCCCTCATTTTTATTCTATGTTTATGCCCTTGCTTAGTGCCTATGTTTTTCCGGGCAATCCGAACTTGAGGGCAAAAGAAGCACCACGGATTTTCCGTGGCGTTTAGGCTACCGAATATACTCATTCGATCAAACGATATAAAAAAGAATAGGAGTCACCCGTTTTTCTAAAATATGGTATATGCCGATCTCCGGAATTCGTTTAGCCAGCGAAACAATAATATAGGCTGCTTCCGGATAATTGGCGAATTCGATATCCCGGCTTGAAGGAACCGGTGGAGCGGTTGGGTGAGAATGATAAATTCCAACCAGCCGTTCCCCTTTCTCCTCGATTTGCCGGAATACCCGGCGAATCTGCTCCATATCCATAGCAAAGGCTGTTGGGCTATTCTCAACGTTTTCCATCATCCATATCGTTTCTGCATGGCCGCCTGTTCCTGACAGCAGGCCGCACGCTTCCATCGGCTGTTCGCTTTGACAATGCGCAATCATCTTAGTCCAGATGCTTTGTTCAATAAAAAATAACCCGCCGCTATCCTTGCTTTTTTGCTCTTCCACAGCATCCGACTCTTGTTGTTTTAGATTGCAGCGACGTTGAGCCAGTGCGAAATATGCTCTTTAATTCATTGGGGTTTGTAGTACTAGTAACATGGCTAATCATTTGATTTCGTTTTGTTTTCTTGGACTCTACCTTGTAGATTTTGGGTTGCGGATCATTTGCCATTTTATCGTACTCCTTTCTGGATTCAACTCATATTATCTTTATTCCTTTGCCTCCTTGATCGATACTATAGGGAACCAGATTGGGCTAATTCCTTTTGTCTTTTTTGCTCTTATCAATAGCAGCCTGAAATGGAGCCGGATGCTGCCGCAAAAACGGATGTTTTGATATCTCGTTTTGTTCCGCGGGCTCTTGGGCTGTGTTATTCTTCCGTTCTTCCTCCTCGCCTGCATCAGGATGGATTCCATTCTTAGGCAAGCTTTCTTCAAGAGCGGGTGCTTTTTTCAGATTGCTTGTACTTGCGGGGCTATGTTCCTGCTGAGGGGGATTATTCATTAATTTAAAGAATGAAGGAAGCTCTTCCCCCTTTACACTTGGCTGAATGAAGACCTGCTTGGGCTCACCGCGATGGGCAATAGGGGCGCGCATTGCTTGAACAACTCTATAGGATGCTTTTTCATGCTCAAATATCTGATCTTTTCCCTTCTGCTTTTCATCATTGGAATCATTATTGTCTTCTTGAAGATGTTGGACCTCTTTCTCTGTCATCTTTTCCTTCTGAAGCAAGGCTTGCCGATACTCGGCTTCTTTAACCAGGTAGGTCAGAAGCGCTTGTTCCTGCTGGGCCAGGGCTTGCCGGTATTCTATTTCCTTGGCTTGAAGACTCACAATCGCCTCTTCCTTCTGAGCTATGGCCTCACGGTATTTCATTTCTTTTATTCGGAAACTGGAAATCGCTTCTTCCTTCTGAGCGAGAGCTTGCCTATATTCCTTTTCCTTTGTATGAAGGAGGGAAATTGCTTCCTCTTTCTGTGCCAATGCTTGCTTGTATTCCATCTCTTTTGATTCGAAACTTGCAATCATCTCTTCTTTTTGTGCAATGGCTTCCTGGTATTCAGTCTCCTTCAGTTGATTCTGTTCCATCGCTTTCTCCTTTTCCTCCAGGATTCGCCGATACTCACTCTCCATGACTTTGTACTTTGTAATCATCTCTTCCTTCTCGGCTAATGCTTGTTGTAGCCCTTCTATTTGCATTTGAAAATCTGCAAGTGCTTTTTGCTTTTCAAACAATTCTTGCTGATGTTCCCGTTTCTTTTCATTCAGGAATCTTAACTCTTGTTCCTTTTCCCTCAACTCCCACTGGGTTACCTGAACCCTATTTTGCAGGCTGGAAATTTCTTCTTTCATGCGAGTTAGTTCTTCACGGTAACCTGAGATTTCTGCATGCTGCTGGGCCACAACTTCTTGAGTCTCCGTTTCCTTGACCTCCAGCATCGCTACTGCTTCTTCCTTTTCCGCTAATGCTTGCTGGAACTCCTGGATCCTCTTTTGGAGATTCAAGACTTCCTCCGTTTTTACTTTTAAAGCAACCCGGGATTCCGATGCCATAAACTCAAGGGTTGCCCTTGTTTCTTCATTTTCTGCTAATACCTGATCCAACTCCTTAACCCGCTTTTGAAGACTCGAAAATTCTCTACGCTGCTGGGTCAGGGCTGCCTGGGACTCCGTTTCCTTCGCCTTTAGGCTTGCTATCGCTTCTTCCTTTTCGTCCAATGATTGCTGGAACTCCTGAACACGCTTTTGAAGACCCGCGGCTTCCTCCGTTTTCAAGTCTAAAGCTGCCTGGAATTCCAATGACTTAGCCTCTAGGCTTGCTAATGCCTCCTCCTTTTCCGCCAATACCTGCTGGAACTGCTGGATCCTCTTTTGGAGACTCGAAACTTCTCTTCGCTGCTGAGCCAGGGATTCCTGGGACTCCGTTTCCTTCGCCTTCAGGCTTGCTATCACTTCTTCCTTTTCCGCCAACGATTGCTTGAATTCCTGAACACGCTTTTTAAGACTCCTGGCTTCCTCCGTTTTCTTGTCTAAAGCTGCTTGCGATTCCGAAACCTTAGCCTCCATTGTTGCTACTTCCTCATTCTTTTCCGCCATTACCTGTTGGAATTCCCGAACCCGCTCTTGAAGACTTGAGATTTCTCTTCGCTGCTGGGCCAGGACTTCCTGTAATTCAGTTTCCTTGACCTCCAGGCTTGCTATCGCTTCTTCCTTTTCCGCCATTACCTGTTGGAATTCCCGAACCCCTTCTTGAAGACTTGAGGTTTCTCTTAGCTGCTGGGTCAAGGCTTCCTGGGACTCCGTTTCCTTCGCCTCCAGGCTTGCTATCGCTTTTTCCTTTTCCGCCAACGATTGCTGGAACTCCTTAATTCGTTTTTGAAGACTCGCGGCTTCCTCCGTTTTCTTGTCTAAAGCTGCTTGCGATTCCGAAGCCTTAGCCTCAAGGCTTGCTACTTCCTTTTCCTTTTCCGCCACTAATTGCTGAAACTCCTGGATCTGCTTTTGAAGACTTGAGACTTCTTCTTCCTTGCGTGCCAAATCTCCACGGTAACCCGAGATTTCTTTATGTTGCTGGGTCAGGACTTCCTGTAATTCAGTTTCCTTGACCTCCAGGCTTGCTAGCGCCTCTTCTTTTTCCGCCACTAATTGCTTGAACCCCTGTATCTGCTTTTGAAGACTTGAGGCTTCTTCTTCTTTACGGGCCAAATCTCCACGGTAACCCGAGATTTCTTTATTCTGCTGGGCCAGGACTTCCTGTAATTCAGTTTCATTCGTCTCCAGGCTTGCTATCGCTTTTTCCTTTTCCGCCAACGAATGCTGGAACTCCTGAACACGCTTTTTAAGACTCCTGGCTTCCTCCGTTTTCTTGTCTAAAGCTGCTTGCGATTCCGAAACCTTAGCCTCCATTGTTGCTACTTCCTCATTCTTTTCCGCCATTACCTGTTGGAATTCCCGAACCCGCTCTTGAAGACTTGAGATTTCTCTTCGCTGCTGGGCCAGGACTTCCTGTAATTCAGTTTCCTTGACCTCCAGGCTTGCTATCGCTTCTTCCTTTTCCGCCATTACCTGTTGGAATTCCCGAACCCCTTCTTGAAGACTTGAGGTTTCTCTTAGCTGCTGGGTCAAGGCTTCCTGGGACTCCGTTTCCTTCGCCTCCAGGCTTGCTATCGCTTTTTCCTTTTCCGCCAACGATTGCTGGAACTCCTTAATTCGTTTTTGAAGACTCGCGGCTTCCTCCGTTTTCTTGTCTAAAGCTGCTTGCGATTCCGAAGCCTTAGCCTCAAGGCTTGCTACTTCCTTTTCCTTTTCCGCCACTAATTGCTGAAACTCCTGGATCTGCTTTTGAAGACTTGAGACTTCTTCTTCCTTGCGTGCCAAATCTCCACGGTAACCCGAGATTTCTTTATGTTGCTGGGTCAGGACTTCCTGTAATTCAGTTTCCTTGACCTCCAGGCTTGCTAGCGCCTCTTCTTTTTCCGCCACTAATTGCTTGAACCCCTGTATCTGCTTTTGAAGACTTGAGGCTTCTTCTTCTTTACGGGCCAAATCTCCACGGTAACCCGAGATTTCTTTATTCTGCTGGGCCAGGACTTCCTGTAATTCAGTTTCATTCGTCTCCAGGCTTGCTATCGCTTTTTCCTTTTCCGCCAACGAATGCTGGAACTCCTGAACACGCTTTTTAAGACTCCTGGCTTCCTCCGTTTTCTTGTCTAAAGCTGCCTGCGATTCCGACGCCTTCGCCTCCAGGCTTGCTATCGCTTCTTCCTTTTCCGCCAATGATTGCTGGAACTCCTGAATTCGTTTTTGAAGATTCGCGGCTTCCTCTGTTTTCTTGTCTAAAGCTGCATGCGATTCCGAAGCCTTAGCCTCCAGGGTTGCCACTTCCTCATTCTTTTCCGCCATTACTTGCTGGAATTCCCGAACTCGCTCTTGAAGACTCGAGATTTCTTCTTCCTTGCGGGCCAGATCACCTCGATACCCTGAAATTTCTTCTTTCTGCTGAGCTAAAACTTTTTCAAATTCCAGTTCCTTAGCTCCTAATCTCGACAGTATATCTTTCTTTTCAGATAATTCCTGTTGGATTTTCTGGATCCGCTGCTGGAGACTCGAAACTTCCTTCTCCCTTTGGGCCAAATTCGTCTGAATAATGGAGTTTTTTTCCTTAATCTGAGCTGCGATCTCCTGAGATTGTGATTCCTTCTTCCTCAGGTTTCCTATCTCTTCTTCCTTTTTGCTCAATGTATCATGAAACTCTGCTTCCCTATCTTCCATTGCCTTATTTTTTTCTGCTATTTCTTTAATTAAATTGGATTCCTTCTTCCGGCAGTTTGAAACTACTTGGTTTAACTGTAACAACGATGCTTGGAGCTTGGATTCCGATTCTAAATAATCCGATAATTTATTTTTAGCTTTTTCCAATTCATTCTTAAGTAAAGTTTCGGTTTCTAGATGCCCTTTGATTGTTTCATTCTTATGTTTCAAGGCCTGGGTATACTCTATCTCCCTTTCTTTAAATTGCTCAACCTTGCGCTTTAGAAGTTTGATCCTTTCTTCGGAGGACCTCTGATGATTCTGTTTCTTTTCCGCCATTATGTTAATCCTCCCGGAGTATCTCTTATCCTATTCATATTAAAAATCAGACGGAATGGTGTCAAAAACTTAGGCAGTATTGTCAAATGGACATATTCCGGAATCATATGCCTTTAATTGAAATAAAAAGCTGTTGAGTTATCCCCAACAGCTAGAGCCATATACTTTTTATTGGAATTATCTAGTACCAGGGAAAATGGCAGGACATTGGGCAGGGAAGAGGTTAGACGGAAGGGCCGGGCAGACATCTTCAATTGGATTAACATCACAATCCACTGGACCGCGAGGCTGACAGAATCTGGCCAAGACCTCCAATTTCACTTCAGCTTCGACTTGAATTTCCTTACAGACATTGACAGTAAGGAAAATGCCTGGTTCCATAAAGGCACCTGCACCCAATTGTCGGAAAGATGCATTACAGAGAACATCCAAAATGCGGCATTGGATATTCAATCCTCTCTGCCAGCACAATGCCACTTCCTCATCGAACTGAACAAAGACATTTTCGCTGCATATTACTTCATTGCCGGCATTTTCATCGATTAAGTCCACCCGTACGCAAACAGTGAACAAGAATGGGATAGCATTGAGAGTGACAATGCTTCCATCAGGAGCCGTACATCTGACCACAGTAGCTGCATCAACGTCAAAATCGCAACGGGCACCGGGACAAACGATAGGAGTTGGCGTTGGCTGAGGCTTAGGAAGCAGCGGGAAGACAGGAAGAAAATTATCGGGATTCGTGGAACATCTTGCTGTTAGACGATGTCCTAGAGCTAATCTTTCTTCTATAATCGGTCTACACGCCTCGGAGAGTTGGATTTTGTTTTGGTAGCGATTCGTCAAATAAACCCAGTCATAAACTTTTTGCACACGGATGCACTCAGGCTGTAAAGCCTCGGGTGTTGGAGTAGGCAATACTTGAGCACCCTGGATCACTTTAATGTCTTTCATAATAAGAATCCTTCCTTTCATTTGGTTTGATTTAGTTACCTCTACATCCTATGGAAAGCAAAGGAATCTTGACTAATGCAAATGCCCATTTCATCCAAAATGGGCTGCAGCCTATCAAATCATTTCTTCATTGTTCATTTTTATGTCCCGCCCACATAAACTAATAAGAATTTCGTAGGCAAAAAGGAGTGAGTTGAGTGCATATCAACATTTATTTCAGGAATCAGGCCTTAAGCAGCATCCCTTATCCCTCATTGCCAGCTTTTCGCCTATATTGTGAAGAAATAGGATTGCAAACCCAATGGGATGATAGAGCGAGTGCGGTTCATCTGACTCCAGCTTTGGAGGGGAAACGGATTTTCTTTGTCCAAAGGATGCCGGATGAGGAATATCCGTCTGACCTGTTTTCAGAGCTGAAATTGTTCCTTTCCGATTCGGGAGCAGAGCTGATAAAGCTTCAAGGGAAACCCAATCCTCCTTACGCTGGAGATTTGTATCTTCAGCTGGATCTCGCGGTCGGAGCTTTTGAAAAGCATCATCTTATCCTTCGGCATCATCCGGAAGATGATCTTCTTTTCCATTGTTTAACCAATGGATTGCATCATTCCGGAATAGACTGCGAGACCCAAGATGACCTTGAATCGGTTCTTCCCAAGCATTTTATTCGGCTTGAATGCAAATTTCCGAAACAAGGGGAACATCAGGAGTTCTCTTTTATGGATAAAATGGGAGTCGCTCTTGCTAAGGGCATTCTGGAATATTTCCAAAAGACTCTAAAAGTTTCCCCCCTCTCCTTTTTTCCTCATAGCGCACTAAATCCATTCAATACCGAAACCTCTAAACGGGTGCAAACAGAAAAAAAGCAAGCCGAACAATTCGAGCAACCTCAGAATAAACCATCCGTTCAACTGCTGCAGGCAGAATCCTTTTTTGACTATACCGTTCATGCAACTGTAAAAGAAGACCGGCCATTTATGGTAATCGGAAAATTAATCGTCAAGAATACCGGGAATGAAGTTCTCTCCAATCCGGTACTTTGTTTGCGTGCCACACCTGCCGCTGGGATGAAGCTGCAAGGACAGATGGTTCCCCCCAATATGGTTGAAAGGATGGGCGTTCAAAGTGCCGGTGGATCAAAGGGGTGGAAATACCTCGAGGAAGATTGGCTTGAAAAGGGGCTTGAAAAAGGAGAGTTTTGGATTTCACCTATAGAAACGATGCAAATTCCTCCCCAAGGAAGCGAATCCCTCCATTTTCAGTTAACGATTTTCAGGCAAGAGCCAAGTCAAACCGTTAAATTAGAAGCTTTTGTATACTTCCAGGAGCATAATCTGCGATTTCCTGCCCAAAACCGCATTGCGTTTTCTTTTTGACTATGAACCATGACAGGGGCGGTCATTACTGATTTGCCCCTTCCTCTTTAAAGTTTTATGTACATGCCTATAAAGCGAAATACAAAAGCTTGATTTCGCTTTATCAAGCTTATGAATCGGATTTTTGATATAAAACAGTTTTCAAATGCATTGTAATAAAATCCTTTTCATTTCAAATCGGATTGAAATCCCCCTATGCTTCTTCTCGTTTTTTTGGTTATACGATAAAAATTCATACTTTTTTGCATGTCCAATTTTCATGCATAAAAACGACATGATCCGCAAAACTAACAATAACCATGCCAAAACATGGTTATTGTCGATAAAAGATATCCGTGACGTTCAATCCCAATCGATCAGCAATGCGCATCGCAACATCGAGAGTAGGCTCCGTCTTTTCGCTTAAGATATTGGATAAAGTTGCAGAAGTGATTCCAATCTCTTTCGCAAAATCCCCTTTTTTGATTTGCCGCTTTCGCAGCAATTCTTCCAGCCTGTTTCTTATGGGGCTCTCCGAATATTTCTTCGAGAGGCTCTTGACGCGATGGATGCGAATATACTCCGTTACGGCGCGCCGAGCAAGAATGTGTACATCGATGCCGTACTCATATTCTCTTGTCAAGTAATTAATAATCACTGCCATTTCTTCTAAAGCTTGATATTCCTCTTTGCTTAATACTACTTTAATTTCCTTAATCATCATCATCTCACCTAAAGGAGAATTGTAAAAATGTATTTTATTGATCAAGAGGAAGCTGAAAAAGTTAGAAAAGAAGCGGAAACGATAGAAAAACTAAAGGAAGAACAATCCTGCTAAATCCTTAGCTAAACGTTATTTTCATCCCTGCCACGGTCTCTTTCACATGCATTTTGCTGACGTCCAAACGGACTTCCCCAATTTCCATTTCCGTCCCATCAATGAACTTGTGTGCATTCACAGTAAAAATGATTTTATCGTCTTGATATTTCGATGGAATCCATACAAATGATATATCTTTATGTGCTTCAAACCACTCATTCAATATGTGTTGGAATGAACTCCAGTTGTAAATCAAAGGTCTCACTCCTTTCCATGAGATACAACCTGTTTTATATTATGTATGATTAAGAACCTATTTTAAGACATAAAAAAAAATCCTAGATTCATAGTAATTCCCATTACCTCAAATTCTTTTCGCCAGTTTATCTGTATATAATGCAATAACCTAGCGATAAAAGGATGAGGCACATGGAATTAACCCCAAAAGTGAAACTCGCTGCTTTGTACCTGAGACGATCAAGACAGGATGTTAAACTTGAAGCGCGAACTGGAGAAAATACATTAGAAGCACAGCGAATGGCTATGAAAAAGTTTTTATCCAGGGCCGGCTTTCCTTACCACACTTTTGAAGAAATTGCATCAGGATCAAGTCTAGAAAAGCGCAGGGAGATGAAACGAATCATTGAAGGGATAAAAAAAGAAAAATACGACGCCATTATTGTTAAAGATATATCGCGCCTATCCCGCGGAAGCCAGCAAGACGCAGGTATTTTATATAAAATAATTGAGGATTACGAAATATTAATCATAACGCCTGCACGCATGTATGATCCAAAAAACGAAAGCGACCTGCAGATGCTGCGCTTTGAATTCTTTTTTTATCATGAGGAATTTCAAGCGATCAAGAAACGCTTAACCTCGGGAAGACAACAGGCGGCGGAGCGGGGTTTTTATATTGGAGGCCCCATACCTTACGGATGGAAGGTAGATCAAAAAACGAAAACACTGATTCCGGATGAAGAACAAAAGAAAGTCATTCACTTGATGTATGATTTGTATCTTGAAGAGCGGTACGGGTTCCAAAAGATCGCTGATGAGTTGAACCGCAGGAAAATTCCAGCCCCTAAAGGGGGAAAGTGGGCCAAAGCATCCATAAAACGAATTTTATCAAATGAGAGAAATATAGGAATGCAGGTTTTCGGCAAAAGAAAGAAGAGAGGCGGAAAAGTTAAGTTCCAGCCCAAAGAACTATGGACGATTGTGGAATCGACTGAATCACTGGTTAATGAAGAAAGGTTTAATAGAGTCCAAGAAAGGCTGCAGGATAATAAGGTCAGCTACCTTACCGATTCGCACAGAAGAGCACATCCTCTTTCAAAACTTATTAAGTGCGGTGCTTGCGGAAAGGTGATGTATAGAAAGCATACGAAAAGCTATTACACTCGAAAATCAGATGGTGTAAAAAACTGTTATTCCTTCTACATTTTGCACTGCTGTAACGGGTCCGTCAAATATGATCGGGTATTGCAAAAGCTAACGGAAATACTTAAAACGCATATAGATCTTGATACAAATGCTCTATCGGAACGACTGGAGCATCACGCCCACCACCAAAAAGAAACGAATAAAATGGAAGATTTCATCGTTCAATTGGAACAAAGAATCGAGAAAATAAAACAACATCGTCTTACCCTATATGAAGAATATGCAGAAAAAAAATCGATTGACCAATTCATATATGAAGCAAAAAACAAACAGTATGTGAAACAAATTCAAGAATTGGAAAAAACGATTGAAGAAACCGATGCGCTAAAACATAAAAAAGAAAATGATTCTATTTATATTGATCCATCCACGTTTAAGAAGCGCATAACCAGTATTATAGATACGTTTGAGTCATTAGAGCCACATTTTCAAAATGAGCTTCTTCATTATTTTTTTAAAAGCTTAAAGCTGCACATAACGAAACGAACGGTAGGTAAGGAATCCGAGTTCGAGTTAGACATCGTATTTGATCTAAATTCATTTGGTTGAATCTTTGGTGAATTGTGTCAGTTGTCCA
>NZ_SDLR01000018.1 GCF_004522215.1 Ammoniphilus sp. YIM 78166
GTAGTTCTATATCAAAACCAGTTCTCCCCACTCAGGACAGGAGTAGTGCTATATCAGTACCAGTGCTCTCCCGGTTCAGGACAAGACTGGTGCTGTATCAGAACCAGTTCTCCCCGCTCAGGACAGGACTGGTGCTATATCGGAACCAGTTCTCCCCGCTCAGGAAAGGAGTAGTTCTATATCAGAACCAGTTCTCTCCCGGTTCAGGACGGGAGTAGTACTGAATCAAAACCGGTGCTATCTCAGAACCAGTTCCCACCTGAAACCAGCTTTTAGTTACTGTTTAGATTTGCTGTTTTCATCCAAAAGAGTCATAAAATTGTCATAAATTACTTCAGAGTAAAAGTCTCTTCTTTTATTATGGAATCTTTTGAGGAGAAAGAGCACAAATTTTCCTCTTGATGACGTACAATAATTTACACTATAAGCATTGTGGATGAGGTCGTTGATCTGCCCTTCTACCGGATCGAAAATGACTTCCTTCAACATGCAGCGACAATGATCTATCCAGCTCTCTGTTTTACCATTGGGATAGGGATTTTGTTAGAAAAGAGTCACACAACGGACCTCAAAAGGGGAGCGCCAACTCAAACGGTTCTTTTCCAAGGATGTAAAAAAGAGCATTGAATTCAAGTCAATGCTCATAGTACTAGGCATCCGCTTCCTCTGACCCTTTTAGCTCTTTATCCATCTCTAATAGGGCTAAACCTACATATATTGCCGCAGTAATATAAAAAATCAAATGATATAAATCCATTCTCAAGTAACTAAACAAGGTATCCAAAAGCATGGGGAGGGTCAAGGCATAGACACTAATTTTATAGAGAGCTCCAAATGTTGCTTTAGTCTTCATAAAAAGGTTTAACAATAAGCCAATCAAAGATACCCAGAGAGCATTAATTAGATAGCTAATCGCAGTATAGATAAACATGGCAACGGCTACTATCCAATACACCCATTTGAAATAGGGAAGCCAAGAGACAACATCATCTTTCGTGAATGACATGGGACCGAAAGTGAAAAATTGTATTTCTTCTATTCGGCCTTCTTCTCGCTTATTGATCAATCTATCGCTTAATATCAATAAGCCAGAACGATAGGAGTTAAGTACATTTTCATTTGTTTCTCCCGTAGTATCTACTATCACTACGCTGGTTAGGTCCTTGTACAGTATAGCTGGCATCGGACCACTTACCTCTAAACGGCCATCGGGAAAAGTAAAATCTGGAACCTCTTCGATGACCTTTGTTCGGATCTCCGCTATCCCTTGGCTCATGTTCTGATAAACTCCAATGTAACCTAGAATCCAGATCAATGAGGAGAACAGGATGAGGTAAAGAAAAGTTTTTTGTAAAGATTGTTTCGAAAAATGAAGATAAGCTTTTATGTTTAGGATGCTTGATTTTATCTCTTGGAAAAAAACCACCATGATTCCCTCCCCTAGCTCAACTAGAACCCTCAACCTATTTCTCCTTCTCCAGTTTTTCGTTTAGGTTCTTTAATAAATCTATAATTTCTTTATTTTGCTCTACTTGCTTATCCGAATTGATTTTTATAACCCATGCCCACCTAATAAAAAAAGCTACAATGACTAGAGGTAAAAGCATACTTAACAAGGATATGATAATCCCGCCAAGACTGAATAATTCCAAAAGATTCTCCCCTCTCATCTCTGTTGAACCATTTCATTAATCATATGTTGATACGATCGCTTAGGGAGTGGTTTCTTCATCATCCTCCCTAAACAGCTCATCTAGATATTTGTCTCGCCTATTCAAAAATCCCTTCGTGATTTGATAATGCTCCGTCTCTTCATATTCGATTTCCGTAATGGGAGCCGTATCAAAATTATAAATTTGGGCATGAGGGTACCCCAGCAAAATGGGAGAATGAGTGGCAATGATAAATTGGGTGTTCCCCTCCTTAACCAGCTCATGAATGAAACGAAGAAATGCCAGTTGACGAGCGGGTGATAAAGCGGCCTCTGGTTCATCGAGCAGGTAGATTCCTTTACTTCCAAATCGATTTAAGAAAAGCGAAAGGAACGACTCTCCATGGGACTGTTGATGTAGGGACTTGCCCCCGTAGGCTCTGTACACGCCTGGACCATCCTCTTTCGCCAAACCATCTAGATAAGATGCGAAGTTGTAAAAACTTTCCGCTCTTAAGAAAAAGCCTTGGTTGATTTTTGGCAGCCAAGAAAGGCGAAGATAATCCCCTAATATGGAAGAAGAAGATTCAACTTGATAACGATTGTTTACGCCCCCTCCGGCTGTATGAAATCCACATTGATAAGCAACACCTTCGAGAAGGGTCGACTTGCCTGAACCATTTTCACCGACGAAGAAGGTAACCTCTTTAGTAATGTCGAGAGCAGTCAGTTCTTTTAAGGATGGGATGATAAAGGGAAATTCGTTAGGATTAACGATCTTCTCCTTAATTAAGGAGATCCGTCTCAAGTACATACGTTCACTCCCTATTTTTGATTCATATCATTATAAAAAAAACCCTTATCGTAGTAAATTCAAAGAAGCCAGACCGCTTTTAGAGGAAGTTTTTTATGCAGAATAAGGAGGATGACTCGAAGAAGCTTATACTTTCTTATTCTGTAACAAAAAATGGAGCCTCATTAAGGCTCCAAGGGCTGTACCTATTTACTATCCATCACGTGCATAAAATAGGTGGCAGCCAATAAATCGGCTGATCCTCCCGGACTAATGTTCTGGTCCTACCTGAGGGCATATCCCGAGGTCAGCACTTAACTCTAATCAACCCACCCGATATTTATCGATGATTTCTTGATTCAATGTCACACCCAATCCGGGCCGTTCCGGCACTTTCAACACCCCTCTTGGATCAATTTCGATCTCTTCATTAAATAGTAACGTACGAAGGTCGTTTGGATTTCGGTCAAACTCCAATAATCCTCCATTGGGGATGCCCGCCATTATTAATTAAAGCAAGTTTCATACCAAACTTTTTTTTAAAGGGAATTATTCAATGATAAAAAATTAATCATTTCTACATCGGGGTTTCTTATACGGTAAGGCAAGCATTGAGAAATTCTTCTACCTTTCCTTCGCCTCCAATGGATTAATGCCTAACTTTCCATATTCAATAATATACTCTGCTACCTCTTTCATAGGGATTCTATTTTTCATACTGTGCGCTCTCATTCTTTCATACGCATCAGTTTCACTGACTTTATAAGTCTGCATAATCATTCCTTTTGCTTTCTCCACTCTTTTTCTTTCTTCTATTTTCGCGTGGAGGTCCTTAATGTTTCCAGCAAGTACTTTTACGCGTTCGGATTGACCAAGGGCCATCTCGACGGCAGGGATCAAGTCCCTTTCCGTTATGGGTTTAACCAAGTATCCTACTACGTTTGCCATTCTCGCTTCCTTAATGAGTTCTGTTTCGCTGTAAGCGGTTAAGAGTAACACAGGAATGCCAAATGAAGAATGAATAATCCTGCTAGCTTTTATGCCATTCATTTTTGGCATTTTCACATCCATAACAATCAAGTCAGGATGATGCTTACTCGCCAATTCGATGGCAAGTTCTCCGTTGTTCGCTTCGGCCACCACATCGTATCCTGCTTCAATGAGCATTTCCTTAATATCCATTCGCAAGATGGATTCATCATCAACAACTAAAATCCGCGGCTTACTCATACCAGATCCTCCTGTCTAAATGGAAACATGACCGAGGCGGTCGTCCCTTCTTTTACCTTTGGCTTCAATTCGAATATACCCGATAGGTCATACTTGGTTAGATTCTGAATAATTTCTAGTCCTAACTGATCCGTTTTCGCTGTCTCTTGCAGACCCACTCCGTTATCTTGAACAAAGAAACGAATCTGGTCATCCAAAAGACTAATACCCACGGTAATCACTCCGATTTCCCGCCCTACAAAAGCATGCTTTAAACAATTTTGGATTAATTCAGTTAAAATCAGGGCCAAGGAAATGGCTTGGTCCGAATGGAGGGAAAGCGGTTCCGTTTCAAATTCAAGAAGGATCCTGCAATCTGAATGAGGCAAATTATAAACCAACGCTTTGGCTATCTTATGAATAATTTCATCCATACTCACTCGTTCCATACCGCTGTAGGAAAGTACTTCATGTACAGTGGCTATACTGATAATCCGATTCAAACTTTCCTGGTAGGATTGCTTAGCTTCCTCACTCACTCCACGCCTGATTTGCAGGCGAAGCAAACTCGCAACCGTTTGTAAGTTATTCTTAACCCGATGGTGAATTTCTTTAATCACCGCCGACTTCACCATGAGCTGGCGTTCCTTGTTTCGCAGTTCCGTTACATCGCGAAGCGTAAATAAGAAGCGATCACCCTTCTTGTCCTGTTTCTTTAAACAAATGCCTCTAATGATAAAGACTTTTCCCAGATGATGAACTTCTCTTTGGATAAATCCATCGTGGCTGTAATCTTCTTCTTCGATGAAGGGGAGACACTCCCGAATCTGCCTGTTCCTGTAAAGATTCCATTCCAGTTGTCCATGGCTCTCCATGATTCCGATGGCAAAGTTATTAGCGTATAGGATCGTCCCGTCCTCGTTTAGTAATATCAAGGCTTCTTCTATTATGTCGGGAATGGCCTGCTCTTTGGTGACGAAATCCCAGAAGGTACGATAAAAATCCTCTGTAGTCTCGGATAGCAAAGCCAGTTCATTTTCCCGCTTCACTTGTCGTGTAATATCTTGTTCAAGAATAAGCAGCCCTATCGTTTGCCCTGCTTTATTGAGTATGGGTGTGACATTCTGTTTGACATGTTTTCCTTCGTGGGTGAGGGCTCGATGCCCCATGGTCGGCTTCCCTGTACGGAAGGAACGAAAAACAGCCGGCTCAAGAGCCTCGAAAATGATCTTTCCGATCACACCGGTTTGATACAGCGACTGGATCGTGGTGGGTACGGCTTCCGCCACAACAACCATCGTTTTCCCGTCCCGATTGGGGCAATCAATAAACACATTCGCTTGGGCAAGATCAGCAATGGATTGAAGCATCTCCCTTTTATTATGAATGACAACAATATCATCCTCAGTCAAGGAGGTGAAGGTGCGGCACAGATCTTGAATCTGCGTCATGGTTTCCATCTCATAACCCCTTTCGAAAAAAAAGACAAAAAAAGCCCCTCTCAACGTATCGTTGATAGGCGCCTTTGCCTATATCCTTATGCTTTTATTAATCATACTATACTAAATAGACTGATAGTTGTAAATGGTAGAGGTTTCCACTTTTTCTGTTGACTCAATATCATACAGATGCATGTAATCCTCGTACACGATATTAAATTCCTTCCACACACTTGATTTTCGGTGAATATCCATATCCCACTCTTCATAGATCTCCAGCAACAAACCAAAGAGGAAATACTTTTTTCTAACATCTGATTCTGATTTAATTTTGGATTGCAAATTCTTTACTTCTTCGCTTAAAAAGCTTTCCATCATCCCCACTCCATTCCATGAAAAAATGCCCCTGTTTGAAGTAACAGGGGCTCCGTTGCCATATGCTATAGAATTTTCATTACATTTCTCACCGAGTCAACTGATTGATCCAGGCTGGTTTTTTCTTCTTGCGTTAATTGTAACTCTAGAATTTTTTCGATCCCATTTCCCCCTATGATCGTTGGGACACCCAGATACATATTTTCATAGCCGTACTCCCCTTCTAAATAGGCAATAGCCGGGAGAATTCGTTTCTTATCCTTTAAGATCGCTTCGGCCATCTGGACTAAAGAAGCAGCAGGGGCATAATACGCGCTACCGTTCCCCAAAAGGTTAACGATCTCCCCACCTCCCTTGCGAGTCCGTTCGACAATCGCCTCTAGACGATCTTTCGGTAGAAGTTTTTCCAGAGGGATTCCTCCTGCATAGGAGTAGCGTACAAGAGGTACCATATCATCGCCATGCCCCCCCAAGACAAAACCGGATACATCTTCAATGGACACGTTTAACTCTTCAGCGACAAAGGTGGTAAAGCGGGCGGTATCCAATACCCCGGACTGCCCGATCACCCGATTTTTCGGAAAGCCGGTCGTCTGATAGCAGACATAAGTCATGGCATCCACCGGATTGCTCAATACCAGGATATAGCTATTGGGGGCGTATTGGGCCACATTTTCCGCTACTTTACGCATAATCCCCGCATTCGTGCTCACCAGTTCATCCCGACTCATCCCCGGCTTGCGGGCAATACCCGCCGTAATGATAACAAGATCAGCATCCTGGATGTCCTCATAACGGGAAGTCCCTACAATCTTGCTGTCAAAGCCTTGAACAGGACTGGCTTCAAGCATATCTAAAGCTTTTCCTTTGGTTGGGTTTTCCTGACTCGGGATATCGAGCAAAACAATGTCTCCTAATTCTTTTTGCGCCAGCATCAGTGCTGCTGTAGCCCCTGTAAACCCTGCTCCGATCACTGCAATTTTTCTTCTCCTAAATGCCATCTCTGAAAGTTCCTCCATTATCCATTGGATTCTTGTTCATTGTTTTGATGATCCGCACGTTTTCTCTTCCGGTGGCTAGGGTTGATCGGTTTCGTTGAGCCTGTATCTGACACCATCTCAGGTCCCCCCGTCTCCATTTCTTTCTCTTCCTCTTTCTCTTCCTCTTTCTCTTTCTCTATCTCTTCTTCAACCGACGTTTTGTTAGCCGGTTCTACTTTTTTTTTACGACCAACCCGACTTCTGCGTCTGGTCGGGGAATCAGATGGGAAGCAACCAAGACTCCTACTCGTTTCGCTGCTTCTTTTCCCGCTTCGAGTGCAGCTTGTACCGCGCCCACATCCCCTTCAATGATAACGGTAACCAGGGCTCCATCTATTTTCTCTTGATTGATTAATTGGACATCGGCCGCTTTAACCATGGCATCCGCGGCCTCGATGGAAGCAATTAGTCCCTTGGTTTCAATCATCCCAATTGCTTTAGACATCTCCCTCACCTGCTTTCTTCATCTATACTATCTACAATTCCAATGACAACCGCGTCAATGGGAAGATCCTTGTCCACCTCAATCAAGCGAGCCGCACTTCCCATCGTGACAATCACGCGATCACCAATTCCCGAGCCAATTCGATCGACCGCAATAATGCGCGTATCTTCCAACTGTACAAATAGAAACTTCAACCCCGTTAACCCATCTTCTTTCCGTGTGGCCCAAACATTACCTGTAATGGTTCCCAAACGCATGGGAGATCACCTCCGCTACTTATCCCTGCGAATTCTCATTCCTTTGGCTCTTGCTGTATCCCAGGCTAATGGCGTAATGACGGTGGATTTTGCTACCCACAGCTCTTCCCCCTCTGCCTGCTCAACATCCCGCTGGGTCAGCAGCTTCTTTTCGTCTGCCCAATCACCTTGTTCCTGAGCAGACACCTCCGTCAGTTCTGGAAGTTCATATTCCGCAACAAACCTTGCCCCGAAGGAACTCAATGCAACTTTAGCCTTGAGAAGATGCTCGCGGTAGCGCCGGGCAGGTTCAGGTAATGGAACGCCCTTTCTTTCAGGACGAAGGATCCAGCTCAAGGAACGAGCGGGCTGCAAGTAAACGGGAGTGCCCGAAAGCAGGCATTCAGCCAGCCATTGACTAGCCGCCGTTCCGGTCAACCCTTGGGCTCCTCTTACCATGAGGGCTTGATCCACATCGAGGAAGAGGACACTTCCTCTCCCTTCTTGACCCTTTCCCCACACGGTCGATTGCGAGACGAGCGGGCAAAGCGATACGTTCCAGCTTGGAGCTAGCGATTGGCTAAGTTCATCCAACTGAGCGGGGTCACGGGTCTCGTCATGACAGATCCATAAACGGGGCTTGTGTTGGATTCGTTGAAGAACCTCCCGCACAATCTGTTCCACTACCTGCGGGTCCAGAGTCTTCATTCTCCCAGACTCCTCGCCTCGTTTTTTAAGATGATTCCGGACAGCCCTTGGAGGTAAAGGGCTGCATTGGCTTCATCGGTGTCGATATGCATCTCCAAGGCATAACGAGGGGAAACGCGAATGAGGACTCGATCAAAAAGAATAGGTCGATTACTCTCAATTTTGACCTGAACGTACTCTCCATTTTTCACGCCAAACTGGGCTGCATCCTCCGGTCTCATATGAATATGACATTGCGCCAGAATTAAACCTTCAGATAGATGAATGCTCCCTTTCGGTCCGACAAGGGTAACGGGTGAAGATCCCTCAAGATCCCCCGACTCTCTCAAAGGAGGCTTTAACCCTAATTTAATCGCATCAGTCTGACTCACTTCGACCTGTGTAGCTCCTCTAGCCGGCCCAAGGATGCGAACCTTCTCGATGCTGCCTTTCGGGCCTACAACGAGAAGCGTCTCATTCGCAGCAAATTGGCCTGGCTGCGATAGGTCTCCTTTTTTTGTCAATTCATACCCCGTTCCGAACAAGGCCTCCAAATGCTGCTTAGATAAGTGCACATGCCTCGCGGAGACCCCAATGGGCACCTTGGGTACGTTAGCCGACGGTTGTTGATACTGTACCAGCACCTGATCGACGATCGCCTGAATCATCTCTGTATTCACGCTTTTCTCTCCTTCCTTATCTCCATTTCTCTATTATTCGGCTTGTAGTTTTGGCAAGATGCTTTCTAGCTCACTGTGTGGACGTGGGATAACATGAACGGAAAGCAGTTCGCCCACGCGCTGTGCAGCTGCCGCTCCTGCTTCGGTTGCCGCTTTTACAGCCCCTACATCTCCGCGCACTAATACGGTAACAATTCCCCCACCCACATGCACCTTGCCCACTAAGTGAACATTGGCGGCTTTCACCATAGCATCGGCAGCTTCTACGGAAGCGACTAGCCCCTTCGTTTCAATCATTCCTAAAGCAGTAAGTTCTCTTGACATTGTAAATTCCTCCTTGGATTTGGGTTATAGTTTGGAAATCACTTGACTGACTAATTTGGCGATACTTTCCTTATCTAGCTGCGATGATGCCGTTCCTGCCTCAGCTAAGACCTTTTCTATCACTTGTTCGATCTGTTCGGACGCGTTCGTCTTTTCCTGCACAGGGGTTAGCGTTGTTGGTGTCGGTACGTCCAGTTCCTTCACTCCATAAGCCAAACGCTTAACATTCATCAAATGATGAGCTGTTACATTATCGGAGGTAATGTTGCCGCCAAAGGAGCCGCAACCTAAGGTGAGAGATGGTTTCAATCCCGTTGTCGCACCTACGGCTCCTAGAGCCGAAGGAGTGTTCACCAGAATTCGGGAAACGGGCATCCGTAACGCAAAGGTCCGGGCTATTTCCTCATCCTTCGTATGAAGAGCTAGAGAATGCCCTCGGCCGCCCAAATTCAGGAGTCTTTCACACAAGACCACGGCCTCTTTCCACCCATCCACGGTGTAAAAACCAAACACGGGGGCTAGTTTTTCAATCGAGAACGGAAAATCTTTTCCTACTTGGGTTTCTTCGGCGATCAAGAGCCTTGTATCGTCAGGCACTTGAACCCCTGCATATTGAGCAATCGTCTTGGCACTGCGTCCTACAATCTTCGGATTCAGTTTGCCAGGCATCGGCGAAATCACGGGTTCTAGCTTCTTTTTCTCCTCTTCATTGAGGAAGTAGGCCCCTTGTTTCTTGAAT
Organism: Ammoniphilus sp. YIM 78166; assembly: GCF_004522215.1. Classification (GTDB taxonomy): domain Bacteria; phylum Bacillota; class Bacilli; order Aneurinibacillales; family RAOX-1; genus YIM-78166. Next base: position 9,619 of record NZ_SDLR01000018.1, read on the forward strand.
TCTCTTATCACGATTTCTCGAATATTCCGATCCACAACAACCGATTGTTCGGAGGCACAGATCGTGCCATGGTCAAAGGTCTTGCTATCCACGATGCGTTTAACCGCAGCCGGAACTTCAGCCGTTTTTTCAATGTACACTGGCACATTGCCAGGTCCAACTCCATACGCTGGCTTTCCTGAACTATACGCCGCACGGACGAGACCGCTGCCCCCGGTTGCCAGAATGAGGTTGACATCCCGATGCGTTAACAAGGCTTCCGTGGCCTCCATCGTCGGTGTCGAAATCCATCCGATCAATCCCTCAGGAGCCCCTGCAGCAACGGCCGCCTGTAAGCAAATCCTTGCCGCTTCAACCGTACATTTAGCAGCTGTAGGGTGAGGGCTAAAAACAATCGCGTTCCGGGCTTTTAGAGCGGTTAAGCTTTTGAATATGGTCGTGGACGTCGGATTCGTGACCGGAACAATTCCCGCTATGACACCGAACGGGGAAGCGACCTCAACCACGTTGCGTTCCTTGCATTCCTGAAGAATCCCTACTGTCTTTTGTTCCGCGATCGAGAGAAACACTTCCCTCGATGCCACTTGGTTCTTAAGGACTTTATGCTCAATGACACCCAGACCCGTTTCTTCTACGGCCATTCGTGCCAACTCAAACGCCTTCTCATAAGCGGCATCTGCCATGGCTTTTACAATCCGATCCACCTCTTCTTGCGAGAAGGACTCGAAGGTTCGCTGCGCTTTCTTGGCCGCCTCAACGGCCATTCTCATTTCCTGCTGGGAAAGCAAATCTCGATCCAGCTGCATGTTTCTCACTCTCCTCTTTATCTGTAAGGAATAGGGCTTCTGGCCAATTCCACGATATGTTCTCGGAACGCATCCGCCGCGGCTTGGCAAGCGGACTGGCTACCGGTCAGCAACCCACCGCCATAATTCGTTTCGGTAGGTGGACCAAAGAACGTGACTAACCGGACGTCAGCAGCCTTCAGGGCAGCATCTAGCCCGTACACAGCCTCAAGGGGCGGGGCAACCAAATAGGCTAAGGGCTCTCCTTCTTTAATTCCGGCTAAATGGGAAAGATAGCGTCCGGTCCTTGCTACAACATGAGCATATAGCGCATGGCTTCCTTCTTCGTTTAACGCTTCAAAATAAGCTCCATTTTCGATGGTGTGACGGACCGCATCAATCCCGCTGCTTACCTCATCGGGTGAGGGTCCTGCAAGAATGCCGATGAACTCCCCGGATAATGGGCCGGAAGCATGGCTCGCTCCCCCATAAAAGGATCGAGCATACACCACTTCGACTTCGGCTCTTTTGGTTGCTTCATCCAAGGCCGTGTACCCTACATCGTCAATGGAAGAAGTGATCATCCCTAAGCTCCTGTACCGTGGGTTTACTTTCCACTGCTTCAAGAGCGCATCATCAGCATTGGGGATAAGACGAACGGCCAAAACCTGTGCTTTGATGGGTTTTAACTTCATGAGACTCCCCCCTTACCCTTCCTGTTGCACCAGGGAAATCCCACTGGCTTTATACTTCAAAATTTTCTGAACAACACTGCCCAGATAAGCCCCTGCTTCTACCGGAGGAATTCCCCCTTCGTGGATATTCGAGATGACCATTCGTTCCGCTTCAATCGTTCCTTTTCGAGGCTTGTAGCACAAATAGGCACTTAAAGATTCTGCGCTGATTAAGCCAGGTCGCTCCCCAATTAAAAGGACAATCACATCAGGCTCCAAAATTTCTCCTACATCATCCATGGCGGCTACCCGCCCTTTCCGAATGAAAAAGGGGGTTCCCTGCTGAAGACTGAGCTGATGTAGTGATTCCTGCAAAGAGAAATAAACATCTTCCAAGTTTTTCTCAATCGCTTGCGAGCTCAGTCCATCTGATGCAATAATTTGAACCTGCGGCTGAAAAGCACACTGCTTGCGAATGATCTCCTTCGATTCCTCACTGAGCCGTCTTCCCAGATCCGGTCGGCGGATATATTCCTCCTTATCCCCTACCATTGTCTCTACGGCAAAGAGCTGTAGCTTGTCTAGCAGATCTTGTGAAACTTCCCCGTAAACCGCATCGACAGCCGCTGCATGATCTAGCCTAAACCGTAGCCAGGCTTCGGTTTTGGGCCTTACCCCCGCTCGCCCTATGCCGATTCGGGCTGGAGTCTTAGTCACCAGCTCTGAGAGCATGTCGGCTGAAACCGGGTGATCAATTCCGACTCTCGTTTCCAGCGACGGAAGCAACTTCTCCTTTTCCTCGAGGGTCATTGGTTGCGGTCTTTGTTTTTCTGCAGGAACATGGTCCCAAATACGAATCATTTCCTCTTTTTCTGCTTGCGGCTCCATAATCAGGGGGCGCATTCTCTCTCCTTTACCATCTGATAGATGGTCCCACACCCGAACCATACTTCCCTGGGTTTTCGGTACAGCTGGTGGTGAGGGTTGCTTTTCTGGATTCATCTTACCTAGCAGTATGCGAGTCACTGTCTCTACCAACTGAGCATCCACCCTTAGTCCTCCTAACGTGAAAATATCGTGGGATCCCCGGCCCAATCCGTCAGTTTACCGTTCTCCATAATGCCCATCTTCTCGAGCCATTTTTCAAACTGCGGGGCTGGACGGCGTCCAAGCGTTTGGCGTATAGCTGCCACATCATGATAGCTGAGGGATTGGTAATTGAGCATGCAATCATCGCCCATTGGCGTTGCAATGATAAAATTAATCCCTGCCGTTGCCAGCAGCATACCCAAATCCTCAATATCATTCTGATCCGCCCGGATATGATTGGTATAACAGACATCACAGCCCATAGGCATTCCATGCATCTTGGCCATAAAATGGTCTTCGAGGCCGGCTCGAATCACTTGCTTATTGTCATACAAGTATTCCGGTCCGATAAAACCAACAACCGTATTGATAATATAGGGGTCATAACGCCTAGCAAATCCATAATTGCGGGATTCCATCGTTAATTGATCAATTCCATAATGGGCTTCGGCAGAAAGTTCGGAGCCCTGACCGGTTTCGAAATAGAGCCGTTGCGGTCCTGTTCCCGTCCCCCATTTTCTGACCATGTCATTGGCTTCATCCAATAAGGAGGCCGATATGCCGAAGGATCGATTCGCCGCTTCCGTACCTGCAATGCTCTGAAAGATCATGTCGGCCGGAGCCCCCTGCTCCACCGCTTTCATTTGTGTCCTCACATGGGCAAGCACACAGTTTTGGGTAGGAATATTCCAGGCCTGCATAAAATCATGTGTCGCATAAAGCAATCGCTTGACGCTTTCAACCGAATCATCCACTGGGTTAATGCCGATTACCGCATCTCCTATACCGTAGGCTAACCCTTCCCTTAAAGAGGCCATCATCCCCTCGACATTATCCGTAGGGTGATTGGGCTGCAACCGCGAGGCGAGAACTCCCTTTTGACCAATGGAGATATTACACTTCGTAATCACTTCAATTTTATGGGCTGCATGGATAAGGTCTAGGTTAGACATCAACTTCGTGACAGCCGCAATCATTTCACTTGTAAGCCCCCGGCTAACCCGGAGCAAATCCTCACCCGTTGTGCGTTGGTCTAAAATATGCTCTCGCAATTCAGCCACGGACCAATTTTTCATCGTCTCAAACAGGGGCTCACTGACCTGTTCTTCGATGATTCGGGAGACTTCATCTTCTTCTGCCGGTAGTAACGGATGATTTCGGATCTCTGCGAGTGTAAGATGACCGAGAACTTGCTTGGCCGCAATTCTCTCTTGAACACTCTCGGCAGCCAGCCCGGCTAAACGATCGCCGGATTTTTCTTCATTTGCCTTTGCGAAGATCTCTTTTAAATCTCTAAATTGATAGATTTGACCCAACAGCTGGGTTTTAAGAATCATACTCTCTCCTCCTTCCCTAAGTATGAAAAGCCAGAGTCTTCACGACTACCGGAACCACTTCCGTTTGCAGCATTTTCCCGATGTCCAGATAGTCCCCATTCTCTACCGAGATCTGGTCTATGCAGATCACATCGCGGCCTAACTGCAAACGTTGTAAGGCTTGCCCTACCGCTTTCGCCATATCGTTGGAAATCACGAGAACAAAAGGCTCCTGTTGATTGGGTTGAGCTTCGATCGCCTGAGCAAGCCACTCTGCCAATTGTTGGACTTCCTTGAATCTGAGAATGGGAAGCTCAGAAAGGTATAAAGCGAAGTTTCGTCCCTCTCTTTCCGGATCAAACAGGTTAATGGCCCGTTCGATCGATTCTTGCAGGTGTTCACGATGGAAATGATCTCGATGGACGGGGATGGAGTATACTGGAAGGTTTTTGATCGGCAATCGGCTCCCTTCCACATGGATCGTTACTCCGCTAATTTCCGTCGTTTGCATACCGGCTCCAAGAACCGTGGCACGAACCGTCTCGAGGGGCGGGATCCACTTCCATTGGTTCAAACCCTTATGCGTTTGAAACTCTTCCGCAAGCCATACCCCGATGTCCTGATAAGGGGCTTCTGTGGGATTCCAGCTGGGATCCCCCCATCGGTGGATGCATTCGCCTACCCCTCCAGAGAACATGATTTCATCGACACGTGTGTTCCAATTAGGTCGATGACCCAGCAACAGGACCTCGTCATTCTGCTCTATCTGTTCTCGGAGAATTCTGGCTAGGGCATCTGCCATGTAACGAATCATCGGCATCATGTTGTCTTTTTCTACCCGTTCCCCCAGGGAGACCCTCCGCCCCAGTTGTAAACTCAACTGTTCCATAGAGGGAGAGATGCTTTTCACGAACTCGCCATCCCATTCAATCAATCTGCCCCCGATGTGCAGTGTACAGGTTCCTTTGAGAACACCAGCCTGGTAAACTGCAATATTGGCTGTTCCTCCACCGATATCAATATTGGCTACCGTTTTACCCGATTCCTTGGAATATTGAAAGGCTCCTGAACCTTTGGCGGCGATAATCCCTTCAAGATCCGGACCCGCCGTTGCCACGAGAAATTCCCCCGCCTGCTCCGATAGGAAGTGAACCATTTCCTCCGCATTTTGTTTGGTTGCCGTCTCTCCCGTTATGATGACAGCCCCGGTCTGAATCTCCTGTGGTGAAATGCCAGCTTTCTCATACTCCCTTCGCACGATGGACAATACCCCTTGCATATCAATCATCGAAAAGGAATGTAAGGGAGTCCGGTATAAAGGACTTTTGTGTATTACCTCTTTATCTACGATCTCAATCTTTGGCACGTGCGTCATGCCGGCGGTATTTACCAGTGTAAAGCGACTGATAATAAGCTTGGTTGTACTAGTCCCGATATCGATTCCAGCACTCAGCATGTGCTCTTTTCCGCGACTACTGGCTTGCATAGTCCCAGCTCTCCCCATACATCTGACATCTGACATCTGGGCATAAAAAAATGCCTGGATGATAATCATGGAGATCATCATTCCAGGCATCTTCGCCCTTATTATTCTTTTTTACCCTCTTTGAAGGAACCACAAAAAGCCCCTTCAATGTATATCATTGATAGGCGCCATTGCCTTGTCATTTGCTTTTGTTAATTAATACATTACTATACTTTTTCTATCTTGTAAAGGGTTTCAGATAAAAGATATTAGATCAGGTGAAAACAAACGAGAACATTCTCTCATGTCTTCTAAACTATCTTGCAACACAAGATGGCGGATCTCCTCAATCCCTTGACCGGTGTAGGCCGAACAAATCACAAGGGGACCTTTGGCCATGACCTTCTTGAGTTGCTCAACCGCCCGGTCTACGTCCGCTTGCGGAGAGTCAGCTTTGCTTATCACTCCAATGGGAAGCTTAGGAATCCCTGTCGCAAACCCGGGCGGGAAAATACAGGTGGAACGGGTGGCATCTTGGATATATATGACATGAGTCACCTCTAGGCATGTCGCCATAATCGAGCGGTAATACATAGGATTCTCCGCATATTCGCCCGGCGTATCCACAATCCAATCATAATAGGTCAGCGTTTGCGTTTTTACTGCCTCGACCCGACGCCCTAGCAAAGCATTGGTCATCGTGGATTTCCCTGCCCCGATCGAACCGATCAACATTGCTCGATTTTTTTTCATGACAGGTCCCTCCTACGACTTGGTAATACGGGCAGACGTATAGCCCAACTGACCTGCAAGATAAGAGTTGATATGCTCCATAGCCATCTCGACTTCTGAGACACTGCCCACCAACACCAGACTTCCGGTAAAGCGGTCTAGAAAGCCGATCGAAATATGAGCAGCCTTCGTTGCCAAATCGCCAGCAATAATCACGGTTTCACTAGGTGTCAGCGTGAGAATGCCAATGGCTCCTTCTTTTTGAATCCCCAATTTTTCAAACATCTGCGGATCAGGATTGGCGATCAGGTGACTTAACGTCACCTGTTTACCTGGAACGAATTCTTGTATAAATCGTTTTTTCTCCTCTGACATCAAATTTCCTCTTTTCATTTTTGTTCTGGTACCGTTCCATCAATCCAGCCACGAGCATGATCCATGTTAGCTGCCTGTTTTCAAATGATTTTCTTCTTTGATATCTTCTGTTAACTTATACTCATGCTTCTCGATAATTCCTTTATTTCTGTCCTCCTCCTCCAACTCAAGGGCCTTTGGAACAGATAGCCAGTAAGCCACAGCAACAGCAAAAACGCCTCCGCTAATCTTGCCCACCATAATATATAGGATGAGATTCGGTTGAAAGTTTGCCGAGAAGGATAAGTGATCGCCGAATAAAAAGGCCGCACAAACCGCAAAAGCAATATTGACCACTTTATCTTTAGGAGGCATTGATTTGATTAAGCGGAACATGGCTAAAATATTTGCCGCCGAAGCAAGAAGACCTGTACTTCCAGCTGAGCTTAATCCCAATTTGTTACCCGCCACTTCCAAAGGCCTAGAAAAATACTTTCGAATTAGATAAACCATCGGGAATGCACCCGCGAGCATAATTCCAATATAACCAGCTACTTCTAAAGCCCTAAACTGATCTTCTTTATCCGCAATGATCGGACTGAATCCCCAGCTTCCAAATAAAGAACTGAACGCTCCGGTAAAATATTCGACAATAGAAAAAACCAAAACCAGCTTCAAGAAGGCATCCATCCCTCGCCCGAACCACATAAACACTTTAATCATCAGATCAGGGAAGAATCGAAGTCCTAAAGCGATAGAACCAACAAAAATAATAAGAGGGATAAGATTAGCAAATATTTGGCCGAAGCCAAGGGATAGTTGATAGATAGAATCCGCATCAGTAGAAATAACTTCCCGAACGGTTGGATTTGTGAATGCGATTAAAGAACAACTAACCAGTACACCAATAGGGATCCCTAATATCCCGGACATAATTCCCAATGCCATATACTTATGGTCTCTTCTCTCAAGCATGGCAAGCCCTGTAGGTATAGAAAAGACAATCGTGGCTCCCGCCATATACCCGACAATCATAGCCATGATCCATCCTTCCCGCGTTCCTGCCAATACTTCCGCTAATTGATACCCGCCCATGTCAACGGCGATAATCGAAGTAGCAGCGATGGCAGGATCAGCCCCCATAAAGGAAAAAATAGGACCAAAAATCGTTTCAACAATTTTTGATAAATAAGGTATAGAAGCCATAATCCCTGCTGTGGGAATGAAAATGTATCCAATCGAATGAAGACCTTCCATAAACTCCCTGCCAAGACCTTTTTCATTATCTCGAATTGCGGCAAGAGCGCCTAAAACTGCCGAAACCATCAGAATATAAATGACATAAGTTCCTATTTGCGCCAAACAAACTACCCCCGATCCATGTTCTTATACCTACTCATTTTCGCTTTCAATTCAACTTCCTAACGAAAAACGTCCATAACTGGCAATAATTTAGCATCAGCAGTAGCTGCTGAGCTTCCATATAAAGAGTAAAAGTGACTACACAAAGACAAGTATGGCTAGTTCCTCTCATGTCAGTTCATAGCTAATCACGGTTTCATAATCAAGGCTTTTTCCGCCTTTCCTAACTTTAGCGTGGATTCGCTGGGAATCCATTGACCAGTATGCTCATCCCGTCCTTGAAGGACATATTTGGGATTTTCTTTTTCCAATTCCGATGATGCGATAGCAGCAAGTTTACCGATATTCCCTCCGCTTACCCGATTTACAACTAGCCCAAGCTCCATATCGGAAAAATCAACCATCATATCATAATCACCGTTGCTGTCACCGGCTATGAAAATAGGACCATATCCACGTTTGCTGGCAATCTCCTGTTGGATTACTTCTGTCTTTCCCTTTTTGACAGTAAAAGGCCAATTTTTTTGATACACAGGCTGGATCTTTCCATCCATTTTTTCCAACCTCATGCCAATCACATCTTCTTTAGTCAGATTATAGCCATATTTCGGATGGGTGGCGAAAACCTCCACCACTTCTTCCATTGATGCTGACACAACATAAACCTCTATCCCATTATTTCGTAAAGTATTCATAAGATTGGAAATTTCCGGTGTCAATCTTAATCCACTTGTATAAGATACGCTGACCATCCCTGCTTCACCTGCCAGGGATTTCGGACTGGACAGCGTCACTTTGGAAATGTTGTTACCCAAGCCATGATCATTCGACTTTTCCGCCAGCTCTTGAACTTCTTCCACTGTCATATTGCTAAACAAGTAAAGCACCCAAGGATAACCGATATCAGTGCCATGCGTATCGCCAATGGCCTCATACAGGAAAAACAGCTTAGCCTTAAAATCTTTAAATTGGTCCGTTTCCCTGATTTCCTCCAGGGACAGGTTTCCTTTCAGGCCTTTATAATGGTTATAGAGATATTCATAATCCCGGCTCAGGTCTTTACTGATGGCTTCGAGCGTAACAAGCTGACCCGCATCATTTTTGTAATCTTCGGCAAACGGACCTTCCGGAACGTTGGTTTTAATGACTTTGGAGAACACTTCCGGAGTCATCTTAAACGCCAGGTGATCGATCTGATAGATGAAAAGCGCCTCTTCCGTGTCATTCATGATGCTGGTGTTATCCCAGTCAAAAATAGCATAGGGTTTCTTTTTATGATCATATGAGGCACTATTTATCCCATGTTTATCAATCAATTGCTGCACAGCCTTGTAAGTATTGGATGCCCATTTTCCTTTATCCAAGTTTTGTTGTGAGTGCTTATCCGACTGATAGTTCTTTCCCTCAAGCCCAGTAACGGATCGGCCGTCACCCTCAATACCAGCCGCTTTGCGGATGCTTTGCGCATAACGATGAACGGCTTCCGCCAAATCCAATTGCCCGGCTAATCTGTATTCTTGATATTTATGACCTGCCCTCGCTATTTCAGCCAATGAATCCTGGAAGTTTTTTTCACTTGTTGCTGCTCCTGCCTGAAGGGTAGAAGCAGCCAACAATGCACCTAAAACAGTGCTAAAAAACATCCCTTTTCCGTATTTATTCTTTTCCATCATATAACGCCTCCCACTTTGTAATTTTTTATCTTTTTGTGCTAACTCACTCTATGAACAAATGCAGCTCTTGTCCAAGTTTATTAGATCAAACGAATATCGGAATATAGATGTATTAAAGAATAATTTTAGGGGGTTCAGCGTTCCGATGAGGTGGATGTCAGTCTTGCTATCCGACAGGGCCCTTGCCATTCCTTTTAAATGGTTAATTGTAAAAACTATGAATTCGAAATCTCATTCCTCACCTCCCGATAAATAAAAAACGCCTGTTTGACGGATATTTCATCCGTCAAACAGGCGCCTTCACCTAATTTTTTCACTTTTCTCATTTGATTATACTATTCGTTTTTTTTATTGTAAAGGGTTTTAATGAGAAATATATTACAGATAGAATATCCTACCCATTCTCAGAAACATATTCTTTTAATTTATTTGGGAAGCTTTGCATTTCTGGAGGTCTACCTTGTCTTACTAAAATGATTAGTACTTCGTCGATAGCTATGGCGGCCCTGATTTCGGTCATACGTCCCTTCATTTTCGAATCTCAGTCCAGCCATCTTTCTAGGACTCTATCCCAAGAATAAAAAAGCTAACCAAATGTAGCTATTTTGGTCAGCTATTTTTATATTAGTTATTGGTTATTCTCCTTACAAAACACTGGGACCATCTTCTCATCGATTTGGTAAGCAGTTTATTCCGATATTCTCCCGATAACATGTCTTAAACCTACCTCATCCATAGACCCAATCCTCAAATCCACTTCTACGAATTCCAATGATTTAGTCACTTCATTCGGAACGATGACACACTTGAGTCCGGCATCCTTTGCAGCCTTCGCCCCATTGGCTGAATCTTCAAAAGCGACGGCTTCATAGGATTTAACCTCTAAAGCTTCTATTGCGCTTAGGTACAAAGCGGGATCAGGCTTGACTTTTGTTACATCTTCACGGGTTCTAATGACTTCAAAGTAGTGCAAGATATCCAATTGTTTTAGGAACCCCTCAACCCAATCTTTTGAAGAGCTTGAAGCTAGACCGATTCTTAACCCAAGTTGTTTGGCTTCTGCTAAGTATTCTCTGACCCCACCCCTGGTGTTGACCCATTTCATTTTTTTCGTATGCTTTTCTGCTGCTTTCGCAGTAATCGCTGCCCTTTTCTCTTTAGCGTCTATTTCTCCTTGAAAATATTCGGCCAAAAAATCAATATCCGTTCCAATACATTTCAAAAACTCATCCATTGGAAGGTGCAGGTCATGTTCTTGAAATACCTCTTTATATGCTTCATACCAAACCGTTTCCGTATCAATAATTAACCCATCAAAATCAAACACCACGGCCTTAATCAATTTTTTCCCTCTCCTTTGATCGTGCTACCTTAGTTCATTATAAAGGAAAAATATACAAGACAGTTGGTCTACAAATATAAGTTTGTCATCTTCAATTCACGACACGATTTAAGAATAACAAACATCTACTTCCATTCATTTCGAATCAATTCCATTATCCCTTTCATCGCTTCTTCTTCATCTTCTCCATCGATGAGAATGGAAATTTTATGGCCTTCTTTCACTTCCAGCTTCAAAAGACCTAAGGCGCTTTTTCCGGGTACAATTTTCCCATCGCAGCCCACTTTAATATCAGAGGTAAATTCCTGTGCCACCGAGGCCAATTGAGTCGCAGGGCGCAGGTGCAGGCCCCTTTTACTGTTTATGACGAATTCTTCAATCAGCATCTTAACCGAACCTTTCCCTCTAATTAGTAGCCAAACTTTTTTGTATCCTATCATATATTTCTTCCCGTGTCCGAGCTTCTCTAAGACATTGGATCCTTTCTTTCTGTTCAATGATTGTCGCTAACTGTGAAAGAATGGCCAGTTGCCTTTGCCCTTTGATGGCGATGGCGATCACCAGAAAGGCTTTGTTTCCATCCCCGAACTCCACGCCTTCCGGATATTGGCCGATTACGATGCCCGGTTTCCTGATATGATCGCTTTCCGCATCGATGCCATGTGGAAGTGCGACGCCATTTTCAAGATAAGTCGAAAATGCCTGTTCACGCCTTTTCATTTCCTCAATATAGGGAGGATGAACATGGCCCATCCTGACCAAATGCGTTCCAACTTGCTCAATTGCTTCCCATTTATCTTTGGCCTTCTGATGGAGCAGAATATATTCCTTCGTGAATCCTTCCCATTCCTCCCCTGCAGGATTGGTTGGCGCTGAACTCTTCGTTTGCTGTGAGGCAAGGCGAGTGATCAGCTCTTGATAAAAGGAGCGATCACTAAAGGAACGGACCGTGATATGTTCTGCCTGGGGAGCACTGGATATTGCCCGGTCAGCGATATGGGCGGTGGATACAACGAGATCCGCATCGGCTGGGATATCATCCACGGAATAGTGGTCCACCCTTATCTCTAAATTCGCCTGTTTCAGCTTTTTTTGCAACTGGGCAGCTCCCATGGCACTGGACCCCATCCCGGCATCACAGACAAAATAGATATTCTTGATTGACTTGATTGCATTCATAGATTCACTTTCTACGCTCTCAGAGCTATTCATTGCGGATGTATCATTCTCATGTATATTTTCTCGCGAAAGTAAAAACATCGTGCAAACCAAACTGATGATGGAAGAAGCCATCATGCCGGCAATGACCGCCGAATGAATACCTTTCGGAGCCATAGCTAGCAATACAAAGATACTTCCTGGAGATGGGGTAGCCACTAAACCTGCCTGCAAAAGATAAAAGGTCAAATTTCCTGCCATCCCGCCTAAAATTAGCGGAATGATCACGATCGGCTTCATCAAGGCGTAGGAAAAGTAAACCTCATGAATGCCTCCCATCCCATGAATGACCAAGGCGGACTTGACATTTTGCTTTTCCTTCCCTTTCAAATGAAAGTAATACGCCAAAAGCAGACCAAGTCCAGGACCAGGATTGGTTTCTAATAAAAATAAAATGGATTTGCCCAGATGTTGAACCTGATAGATGCCAAGAGGCTCCAAAATCCCGTGGTTAATCACGTTATTGAAAAATAAGACCTTACCCGGCTCGATCACAAGAGCAATAAGGGGCAGGTAGTTGGTTTGGGTCAGTTGTTCAATATAAACATGAATGATGTCCATGACGTGGAGAAAAAGGGCGCTGAGCCAAAAGTGACTAAAGAGGGTCAGAATGATAGCCAGGACTCCTGCCAAAACATTGTGAAGCAGTAATTCAAAACCCATCGGCACCCAATGCTTTAGCCATTCATCCATTTTTTTGATCAAATATCCAACCGCAGGCCCGATGATCAAGGAAGGCAGGATCATGGGAATATTCGGTGGGGTTCCCAATACGACACCGAACATCACGATGGCTGCAATCAGCCCTCCGCGGTGTTCCCCTATTCGCCTCCCCGCTGTATAGGCAAAAAGAACAGGAATAAAATAGCTTAGCATTAGAACCGTGATTTGGTCAATTTCCGGATTTGGGAACCATCCCATCGGTCCAAACAACACTCTCAGTATCCCCATCGTGATTAGGGCAGCAATATTTTGAAAGACAACCTTACTTAAAAATCGGCCCATTCGATTCAGATGCTTCATGCTTTCACCTGTAAAAGTGCATTCGTTTTTTCAAAATATCCCTTCTTTAGAACCGCCTTCATCCGATTTCTTGCTTCTTCCATTTTTCCACTCGTGATCCCTTGAACAAAATCATCATCGGCTAATGCGGCACCAATCTTTCCGATCATCTCTACATGCTCCCGCGGGGAATCTTTGGGGGCCAGTAGAACTAAAACGGTGCAGACGCTCACTCCATCTTCCCAATCTACAGGGGCAGTCAACTGGAGTAGATAAATGGACATTCGGTCGATGGAGCGGCTGCGGATATGAAGCATGGCTAGACATTCTTCCTCTATGACCCATGCCCCCCGTTCCTCTCTTTCCCTAAGCTCAGCCGCCAATGTTGCGGTATCCCCTTGGGGGCGGGCCAACTCTGCCACCTTTTCGATGACTTCATCTTTCGACGCGGCCCCGAAATGAGGCAAGGTGAACATATGGTTTAAAAGCTGAACCATAGCCTCGCCATAACGATTGATTTGCTGAACCGTATCTTCAATCTCCATGTCCTTTTCTTCCATCTTCAGCTTGTCCTTATGAGGTTCTTTTACTCGATTCAGATGACTTTCAATCCGCTGAATGTCCTGTGGAAGCAAAAAAGGATTGACCACTACAACATCCGTCCCTACCGTTTCAAACGGTACCGTGGAAATAATGATATCCACCGGCGGTTTGCTTCGGATCCATTCATCGAGATGCAAGAGGGAAACAATGTCGACAACCTCCACATGCGGGAGCTGCTTTTCAATTTGCGCAGACAGTAGACGGGAGGTCCCCATCCCGCTCGTACACACGAGCAGCGAGCGATAGGACTCTTGTTTTCGCCCATCAGCCCGTACGGCTGCAGCCCCGAAATGCATAGCTAAATAACCTACTTCTTCTTCCGGTATCGAGCATTGCAGATGCTTTTCCAAATAATCGGCAGCCTTTCTGGCAGCACGAAAAATAGCGGAATAATTTTCTTTAATATGACCCAACAGTGGATTGCGAATTTCCATATTTAGCTTAATCCGGTGAATGGCCGATCGGAGATGCGTACTCAAATGCTCGATCAACGAGGCATCAGCGGATAAATTCAGCTTCAACTCGCTTTCAACAATTTGCACCATAGGATCAATGTACTCTTCAATATCATGGGGATAGATGGATGAGGAATACAATCGTTTGGCTTTAGCGCCTAAGAGGTGCATCGTAATATACCCGACTTCGCTCTCCGGAATCTGGATGTCGAGCAGGGAGCTTAATTCTGCAGCCATTAAACCGGCAAACTCGAATTCCTTTGCTTCTTTTAGCTTGTCAAAAACCTCCTGACCAATCGTAATCCGTTCGCCATTCTTCAAACGCTGTATCGCGAGCGCAATGTGGACCACTAAACCCACATACGCACTGTCTGTCATGAGGTAACCCCATTCCTGGGTTTTCTGTACCACCTCTTCAATTTTTTGGATTGTGGCCGGGTCGATGAAGTGAAGCAATCGGTTCTTAATGGATAGCTCAAGCTTCATCTTTTCGGGAGAAGCCTGTGTATACGAGGATAAGACCTCCATCAGCTGCTCCTGACTAAAATGCTGATATAATAATTCAATGATTGCTTCCCGAATGCTTTTTTCGCTTCCCTCAATATAAACGCCAAACCCTTGTTTACGAATGAGCTTAATTTGATGCTTCTCAAACCAAGACTCAATCTTCAGCAAATCATTGCTGATGGTCGCCTCCGTTACGTCGAATTTGCGGCTAAAATAATATAGCTTAGTGGGTTCCTTTAAGGCAAGAAGCATTTGCTTTAGCATGTACTGGCGCTCTTCTGGAGAAAATATTTTCGTAGATTGGTTTATGGTAAGATAGTGAACTAACTTCTTTTTAGCTTCTTCCTCCCCTTCGAGGAATAAGCCAACCCTTGTTTTCTTATTTAAGGCAATTTGGTGAGATTCCAGAAATTGATCGACCCCCGATAATTCCCTTTGAATTGTCCGGCTGCTTATATCAAGCTCATCCGAAAATTCCTTCAACGTAATGGGAGCAGTTGATTGCAGCAATAGCAGAAGAATTTGCTGTTGTCTGGAATTGAGTTGAATTTCTTTCTTCCTGAACACAAAACCACTCCTGACAAAATTTAATAATAAAATGAGTATATCACGATGTTGCCAAACTTAAAGAAAGACCTTTCCTATAACCGGAAAGGTCTTTATATTTTTGGTCATCTTAGATCAGGATCAAGCTTCTCCCAATCCTTCCTTGATAATTACCGCTTCAAGTGCGGCAATAGCGTCCTTCTGATCCATGCCTTCCGCCCTGATTGTAATCTCAGCTCCTTTGGCAATGCCAAGCGACATGATCCCCATAATGGACTTTGCATTCACCGATTTAGCATTATACTCCAAGCGGATATCGGAAACAAATTTTGTGGCCGCCTGAACTAATGCGGTCGTAGGACGCGCGTGTAGACCAGAGTCACTCGTAATCTTAAACACTTTTTTCTCTTCCATGTCTTTTCTCCTCTTTTAGCCTCTAGATTTCCCGCCTGAAACGTTCACGGTCGTACCGGTAATATAGCTTGCCCGATCCGAAGCTAGATACGTCACCAATTCGCCAATTTCCTCCAGCTTCCCAGGACGTCCAAGCGGGATCGATTTGCTGTAATCTGTTTCTAGACCTTCAACGCTCACCCCACGAGTATAAGCTAGAGCTTCATTATAAGCAGCAGTCGTTAAGCCGGTTTGTTCATTAATCCCTGGCGCAATACCGACGACACGGATATTAAATTTCCCCAGTTCTTTCGCCCACGAACGGGTAAAGCCATTGATAGCGCCTTTGGTAGCGGAATAAGCACTTTGTCCGGCAGATCCTTCCATTCCCGCCTCTGAAGAAACATTTATGATAACGCCCTTCTTATTTTGGATCATAACTCTTGCAGCCGCCTGGGCACATAGGTAAGGCCCTTTCTGATTGACAGCAACCATGAAATCAAAATCCTTTTCACTTAACTCATATTCCGGTTTATCGCCGCGGTAGTCTACCAATAAGCGCGGCAAGTTGACACCCGCATTGTTTACTAGAATGTCTATTCTACCAAAGCGCTCGATTACTTGCGCTGCCATACTATCCACGCTTTCTTTCTTGGTAACATCACATTGGATATGGTACGTTCCATCAGGTTGTTCCCCTGTTTGGACATTCATATCGGATACAATCACCCTTGCCCCGTTCTTCACGAGACTAGCCGTTATTTTTGCCCCTATTCCTGACGCACCACCTGTAACAATCGCTACTTTATCTTCGAGTTCAAGCCATGATTCTCTCATTCTGTTTTCCTCCTATATTAAAAATGATTTTACTAGACTATTTTTTTACGATTTGAAGGGATGTGCCCGCCTCCGGAACTAGAAGGTCTGATTCTTCCAGATAAAGCGTCCCTGGCAATTCAGGTGTATCCGAACCATCAAACCTCAAGGTAATATGCCCTAGAGATCCTAAATTCTTTTTCACCGCATCGCCAACCGCTGTGATTTTATATTCTTGATTGCTCAATACTACAACGTCACCTGGCTCAATATCCCCATCAATGTCAGCTATATTTATTAATAAACAGTAATCTGCTAATTCCGCGGGAGCATTGTCCCCGAATAAAATAAACATTTTTTCTCCAAGAAATTCAGCCACAGATGATCCAATTTTCTTAATTTGAGTTTGATAAACTTGTTGCATTCAACTTTCCTCCACTTCTCGTTGTAAGATTTTATTCATATAATCCAAAGCTAGCTAACCACGCAATGAACACAGTCGGGGCTCCCGTCAAGAAACGCGAGTAGAGGACAGAAGGCACTCCCACCTCAACCGTTTCCACTTCAGCCTCTGCTAACCCCAACCCAACTGGTACGAAGTCTGCTGCAGCTTGCGAGTTGATGGCAAACAACGCCGGTAAAGCAAGATGCGGCGGAATATTTCCCTTTCCGATTTCCACACCGATCAACGTCCCAACGACTTGCGCAATGACGGCGCCTGGTCCCAAAAACGGTGATAATAGCGGGAAAGAACATACCAGTGAAATCAAGAGCAAACCAGGAAGTGTTCCTGCATAGGGCGATAAATATTTGGCGAATACGTCACCGATTCCCGATTCGATAATGACACCGATCAGCATGGCAACAAAGGCCATAAAAGGTAAGATGGTTTTAATGACGGTTTCAATCGCGTCACGGCCTGCCTGATAAAATACGCTGACCACGGATCCCATGGCCATTCCGATTTTAGCCATGATGCCGGAAGATTGCTGAGTAATCTTCTTATCTGTGCTATACTTAGGTTTAGGTTTATCTTTTTCAATTTTTTCGGGGGAATTGGATTGTGCTGGTGTTGCCGCACCGCTGTACAATTCAATATCCTCCATCTTCACGCCCGAGACGTAGATGTCCTCTGTAATATGTTTAGCTAAAGGACCGCTTTTGCCTGTTGGCATCACATTGATCGTCATGATTCGCTTTTGCGGGTATAAGCCGCATCGGAGGGTTCCCCCGCAGTCAATGATGACACAAGCCATCTCGTTTTCCGGAACCGTCGTTTTAAAGCCATTGACTAACTCACAACCCGTCAATTTCGCAATCTTCACTGCGATATCCGGCAGCGTGCCTCCCGTAATATAGACCACTTTGTTTCTCGTCTCATCAGGGCTGATAATTAAAGGTCCGCCAAAGCCGCCCGTTCCTGCCTTTACAATAACCGATGGGTATGCAGTTGCTTGAATTGCCAGATTTGTTGCGCTCATCTTTTTCCCTCCTTATAGATCAACCGTTGCTTTGAGCTTGATGCCTTGCTGTCTGGACACATAAGCTGTTGTCAGATCCGTTACCCAGCCTCTTAGGAAGTTGGTCACAATCCCCACTAAAAAGTATCGAATCGCCAGATCGGTCGTTTCTAGTCCTAATTGTGTAATCCCCGCAGCAATTCCTAAGAAGACGAATAGTTCACCCGGATTAACATGCGGAAACAACCCGTTATGCGTATGGCAAGAAAAGGATGCTGATGCATAGTAGCTTGGCTTATATCTCTCGGGCAAAAATCTACCTAGGGATAACGTCATCGGATTAGCCAAGACAAACGTTCCGATTACAGGCAAGACAAAATATCGGGTAAAAGGGTTTTTTCCAGATTTCCTCGCCAAGTTCTCCACCCGATCTTGCCCAACCAGTCGGATGAGGGCATTCATGGCCACCAGCATCATGATCAGGAGGGGAACAATTCCCGTTACCAGATCAACAAAAACTTCTGCTCCTTTTTGAAACAAACTCATAAATCCGCTTGCTAGTTCAGTAATCAAATTCATATCCTATCACCCCTCTAATGTTTAATGGAACTTAATTGCTCTTACTTGGAATAAGCATTTCCAGCCATGTTTTTCGGACTTTGAGTTCACCGCCTTTCGAGATGATCTCATAGCTAGTTAAAGCATCTTGAATGGCAAGTCTTGTTAATTTATTGACTTTACTTAGATCGTCAGTAGTAAGCTTCAATAGATCCTTACCTGCAAACCCTTTCATTTCTTTGACTCTAGAAAACACGGTCACTCCTTGCATCTTTTCTGCTTTTAGAATGGTATTTCTGTGATCAATTGCAAACATGACCACCGTACCTGCTTTAAACAACCCTGTCTTCTTTCCAATGGCAACCCTGCCTAATTTTCTAAGCTCCGCGTATTTTCTATTAAAATGACGAATTTGAAAAAAGCCTAGAACACTTTGGGCAAGCCAAGATAGTCCAATCAATACAATTACATACCAGATCATCACTATCCCCCTTTTAATTGACGACAAATTTGAATTTCCCTTACAAGCATTATTATACACGAGATAAATGTCGAAATGTTCACAGACATATAAAGCCTTGTCACAAATGATATGACGACATTATTTAAAAAACAAATAGACCATGGGAATCCCATGGTCTGTTTATACCTACTAAATTTGTTCATTCCTTAAATGTCCCCAAGCCAGAAGATAATGACTTTGGGTTATCTTATTTCCTTAGCCATGTAACAATAGACAAGATAATCACCAAACCAAACATAAAAATCGGCAGAGCCCCATTCTGCTCACACAGAATGGGGCTATTATTTAACATCTATTTTATTAATCTCACTTTATAAACATTAAATTTTTCGTTTTAGTCTTAAAGAGTGGTAGAAGGAGACTACTCTTCGAATTTGGCTACCATGTCGTACATATGGATAAAGAGGAGAACTAAGTGGCCTTTCTTTTCATTTACTTCTCAGATAGGTAAACAGTATGAACTATTTACAGGCTCTTGGTGTAAACGAAAAGATCTTACATGTATTCTTTTATCGTTATGTTTCTTTACGGTAATAAGAGGCGGTATACTAGAGCAGTGGACCTGAGGAAGCAAACTCCTACGTCAAAATACCTAAACTGTGCTGTGGTTTATCGGATCCACAAAAAACGGAAGTATGCCGAAGGTGCTAATACGAATAGAGAGGACGATTTTGAAGGACGGAACATAAGAAAAAGAAAAGAACGGATCAAGGAATTCGTAAGAAGGAATGAGATCCTGACCGTCGGCTGGTTACATGTCCAAAGTCCGATCCCGCTCGATAATCGGAAAATCATATATTGATAAAAATATGTTATATTTAGCAGATTTGAAAAGTCTCCTACTTATCGTTTTTATCTTCTGGTTTCATCGTAATCATTTTAACAGTGCCAACAGTAGTGGTAGTAGTGGGCGGTGAAACAAGTTTCACAACTTGTTTACAATAAGTCTCGAGATGGGGAAGGTAGCCAGCTAAGCGATTTTTTAATTCACTAAAGTTATGGTCAAAATCTATAAGCTCATGTACTAAGTCGTTGCGTAAATCACACATCTCCGTGATAAGAAAATTGGTTGGAGAAGGTAGCGTATGATGATGCTTCATAATTTCACGCATAGTCTTCTTGTAACTATACTTAGAAGTGTCTTCCCTGGAAGTCGCTAACTTCCCGTTATAAATCTCCTTGCTTGATTCCACAAAATGCCCAAACCAAACAATTATTCTTTCATCCAAGTGGTTGGTTTTTACAGCATTTTGCAAATTAGTTAAATCTGATTGAAGTAACCGTGCGATTTTTTCCATTGCTGTTTCTCCTCATAAACAGGTTGAATATAGTCTCTTTTTATTTCACCAACTCGCTCGGCAGACCAATTATTAATTATTGAGGTGGAGGCGAAATCACCGTTAACGCCATTTTGTTCCAGAAATTGATCTACTTCATAAGCTACTTCTAATTCCTTTTCTCTACTATAGGTTGCTAACTCTACGTAAATTTTCACACGATCGTCCACGTTGATGGTGTTCTCAAAGATCGAGGCTTTAATCCACGAGTCTTTTATGTCGGGATGATTACGTAGAAATTGGCATAACTCCGATAACCTTAGCATTGGGGAACCTCCTTGAGTTATTGTGTGATTTGTATCGTTTACTGCTCTGCCGGAGTGATCGTACAGTTTTCAGTAACAGTAAGAACGTAACTTGTTTTCGTAGCACTTACTAACAAAGATATCACAATAAGTTTTTAACCCGCAATGTCCGCAAGTAAAATGTTTACATTTGCCCTTTTCAAATTGTTAATGGATGATAGTCCAGCCGCCCCCTAGATGTGTCCATTAACTTAGCCTTTATGACTACCGAGGCGCAACCGTATTTCTGATCGATAGTAAGTAATTCGTACCATTGATATTACTGCCTCGATGTTCAACACACCTCCCACATGCTTACGAACCTTTTTTACTTCAGTTACATAGAGTGCCGTATTGCTAACGGCCGGTAGTTTCCCACAATCTATTTATCCTTCCGTACCTACTCCTTACTCACCCGGAACCTTAATCACTAAAGATAAGAAGAAAGACACCACTAACACACTCGCGAGAATAAAACATACCAGATTAAAATCACTGATCCTAAGCATGATGGGCCCGATGCTTGCTCCAAGGAATAAAATAAAGGTATAAATCGTGACAGCTATACTTCGTTCTTTCTGCCCTATGGTTCCTATGACTTGAATCATGACTGGAATTACCATCGAAAAACCAGATACGAAGATAACCGTAGACACGATGATGAAAGACAGATTGGATGTCGCCCCCTCCATCAAAAGTCCAATGGCAGCAATAACCAGTCCAAGGTTAAGCACCTTTTTCAAGCCATGTTTTCTTACCATCGGTCCCGTAAAGAAAGAAAATCCCACTCCGATGATGCCAATGAACCGTACCCAAAGGATTTCCATCGTATCTAGCCCATACTCTCTCGTTAAATATCCCCCAAAGGATGCATACATCCCTACAAAGCAAAAGAACAGGGTAATGGCAATTACATACCCTTTGATAAGTTCAACATTACCTAAAACCTTCATGATTTGATTCCCAAAGGATGAGCGTTCAGCACTGGCTTTGATCCTTATATCCTTGGGAAGGATGCTCCAAGCAATCATGAACATGATGAAATAGATCAAAGAAAAAAAGAGAAATACATAGTTCCACTCTATCATTTTTGTAATCCAGGAACTAAAGATCTGTCCCAAGATTCCAGAAAAGGAGAAACCGGCGCTGATCGAAACAATCGTCAGTCCTCGTTTTTCAAGGGGAAACACTTCAAATACATAGGTTAAAGCAGCAGGAGCGAAAGTGGCTGCAAGGAATCCCTGCAGGGCTCTGAGAATAATGAAGAACTTTAGTTCTTCCATAAAATAAATAATGCCGGTAACAACGGATAAGGCTGCCAACCCGTAAACCATAACCTGCCATCTGCCCAATCGATCCGATAGGGGTCCAAAAAGGAGAAAACCGATGGAATAAAAAAGAGTGAAGGAACTTGTAGCCCAACCGATGGCTGCTTCCGGAACGGCAAAAAAAGTGGATAATTCCCCGATAATCGGCAACATCGTATACACATTACAAACCACAAAAAAACCTGTAAGGGACAAAACAAGCATAGCAACCGTGTAGTTAACGGGTGATATATCCAATCGAAGTTCTTCCTTTAATACCTGCCTTTGCATGAATGATTACCTCTCCTATTCAAAAAATAAAATATTATCCAACCCTTCTTTCTATTATGATAATAATAAGAGGATAATTCCAATTGAACTATTCTTGGATTTTCTTTTCTTTTCTAAAGAAACTTTTTTAGTTCTAATCTTTGGTTCATCTTTTTCCTTCTTGTAAAGAAACAGGAGAACCAGGGTACTCCCGAGGAAGTGTTCTCCAAACGGCAAAGCGCTCCGCACTTTACCTTCCAACAGCAGTAGTGCCCTACATGAGGGAGTATCCCTGAAGTAAGAATTTACATATTTTGCATCATTGTATACACTTTGTATATACATTCGTGGGAGGTGAAAATCGTGTTACAAGTCCAAAAATGGGGCAACAGTTTAGGTATTCGAATTCCCAAGGCTATTGCCAAAAAAATCGGCCTGGAAGAAGGTTCTGAAATTGATTTGGATATTGAAGACGATAAAATAGTAATTAAACGTAAGTCAAAAAATTTAAACGAACTATTGTTAAAAATAACCCCTAAAAACATTCATAAAGAAGTTTCTACAGGTGATGTAGAAGGTTGAGAAACATGGTAGAAAAGTACGTTCCAGAACAAGGCTATTTAATTTGGTTGCAGTTTAACCCTCAATCCGGACACGAACAGGCGGGAAAAAAACCCGCTTTGGTCCTCTCACCAGCATCTTATAATGGTAAAGTCGGGCTATCATTGCTTTGTCCTGTTACTTCAAAAATAAAAGGATACCCCTTTGAGGTTATTGTTCCACACGACCTCCCCATCGAAGGCGCTATTCTTTCTGACCAAGTTAAGAGTCTTGACTGGCAATCACGAAAAGCGATATTTATTTGCAAAGTGCCAGCCGAAACGTTAGAGGAAGTTATTTCAAAAATTAGTTTGTTAATATCTGATTGAAAATGCCGTCTTAAATCCGTAATTGAGAAGTTTCGCTTTAAATTCTAAATAAATGGATAGATTCAAAATCAGATCGAAGATCACTTCTTAATTTCAAGTTAGCGGTTCCCGTAAAAAACAAACGAAATCAAACTTCAAAAACACGGAATATCTTCAGAAGTTCAACGAAGCACGGAATGATCATCATCCCTTTACTTAATAGGAAAACCTCAAGGTGACAGCCCTCACCTTGAGGTTTATTTTATTTCTGTCATTTTTTCTACCGCGTACTTCAGCCCTTCACGTCCGGTTCCACATTTTTGGTGGAATACCCTTCCACAGTATTCGAATGATAAGAAACTAGAATATGAATATCAATTTAAGGGAAAACTCACTGTCCAAATCATAGCAATTATAACAGGATATAGTTAAAGCTAAATAGCGAAATGGAAGTGACCAACACCGTTGGTTGCTTGATCAGAGCAAATAGAGGTGTTGGGGTATCGGATTTGCTAACATGAGACTTAGCGGGTTCCCGACCTTTCGAAATTTCTTCCAGCTCCCTTTTAGAAACCTAAGGATGGGATGAAGGGTCATCCGTAAACATTCGGTTCCAGGCGATCGTCCACAACAATCCGATCACAGCCAGAACGATAAAAGCATATTCCCACCCCCAATAAATGGCCATAAAGTCTACCACCGGACCGGCTATCGCGCCGCCTAGAGGACCGCCCGCTTGATTCATGCCTACCGCCCGGGCCCTTTCCCTGATTGGAAACCAGTTATTCACCGCTTTATTGGGTTCTACGAACGCGGAAGCCGACCCGATGATAGCAATCAGCCACATCCAAAAAACAGCCTCTGGACCACCAATGGAAATGGCCAACGAGACACCTGCTAAATTGCCTGTTCCAACACGTGAGGCTGTCCTTAGGGCAAAGGCTCCAAAAGCCGAAACCCCCTTGTCGCCTTTACTCGAATCTACCATGCCATCCCCTAGCAAGCGCACCATTTCACCTATAAGTCGAAGTTGTACAAACTTGGTTTTAATAGTGAAATAAAAACCAGCAATAACTAGCAAAGCAATGATTACATAGGTCCATAAGATATCATTACATTACAATATTGCTAAAAGTACGTATGCAGGGTACGGGTCGGGATATCGGGAACCTTCATTAGAAACTATCAGAAAGCTTGCGGATCTATTGGAAACATCAGTTGACTATATTTATTAGAGAGAATGGATGACCAACTTTCAATCCCAAAGTAGAAGAAGTCAAAATGAGCAATCCTCTTGAGCTAACAGATGAAAATTCATTTGTTTCCGTTCAATTGGCCGTAGATGGTGAGCCTATGTCACAGGATGAACTTCACCAATTCATCGCTTTTATCCGAGCTAAACGCCAAATTGAGCGAAAAGGGATTTAAATAATGGTTCATTAATGATGAAGTATAAAAAGGGGTTATGTGCGATTGAAGCACTTGTATTTTTTGGACGAACGCTTTATTTCTGACTTCATTATTCTCCTTCTCGTATAACATTTACTGGTCCCTTCCCCGGCTAACAATCCCTGATAGCCGAAAAAAACAGACCTCCTTGAGGTCTGCATCGACGTTGATTTATGAATTTTTCATTTATCTAAATGCCTATTAAAAAAGTCTAACAATGTTTGACCTAAAGCAGTAGCAATATATCCTTTACCATCACATTTAGGGCATGCTTCACCGTTTATTGTGACCTTTCCCATTACATTCCCAACACTGCTGTTCCAAATCGTCCATTGCAATAATGGTCACTATAAATCTACACCCCAGTTCATGTTTTACCTTAATATACCACAAACTTCACATTATTGTTTTCTCACAATCCTCCTAATACTGATATCGGAATAACAAACATGGCCTGCTTCGACACTATTCATTGTACATCATAGGATATGGCTTAAAATTCTGCTTTTGAAAAATGTAACACACATCAGGCATTGCGTTTCCTAGATCATGGTTAAATCGTCCATCCTGTTAGGATCATCCATTCCCCTTTATTTCTCCATCCAGCCGACATTGAGTATGAAATACTGTTCAGCTCCAGTTAGATTGGCGATGCAAAAGGTAACGGACTGTCCAGGCATTACTATGAATCTCCCTTTATAATCCCTTCCTGCAATTCCATTATGAGAAAAATATGTATCAATTAGATCCCCTCCAACTATAGGATTGGCATCATGAATGATCATCTGAGCAGATACATCACTTGAATAATCATACGAAAACCTTTCTGAATTGAACTTTTGCAATGGAACTCCTGTGGCTAAAATAGCACAATCTTCCTGAACTTCAAGGCAGTAATCACTGGAACCACTTGACTTAACAGCCCCCAAATATAATGTTTTATTTGATATCAAAGGATTTACCATTTGTAAAATAATGGTTCCGTTTTTTTTGACAGACTGCCTCCCCGTTGTTACAATATAAAATCTAGCTTCCCCCATGTTCTACTCCTATTGGTTATTTTTTCTATATTATAGTATTCAACAAGAGTATAAGGAAACTCCTTCCTTTCTTCTAAAAAATATGAAATATAACAAGAAGAAAAACAGCTGCAAGTCACCTAAATACATTTAGGTGACTTGCAGCTGTCTTTTCATTGCACATTAGGAAAGCAGGGAAGTACTCTGGATTGCTCAGCGCTTACTAAGCAATGCTTTAATATTTCTATACGCTTCAGACAAAATGACCTCCATAATTTCAATTTCCTTAAGAGTTAAACCATAGTCATTCATTAACTGATGACGGAACTCCATACTAATAAGCTGATTAAAATTGTTGGAATCCATTCGCATTAATTCAATGATTCGTGTCACCTGTTGTTCGGTCAAAATACTCAAACTTACCCTCCATTCGAATAAAGGGGACATTTGCATTGTTAAATCGGCAACTGGCTGGCTTATCGGTTTAACCAACTTAGCCCCTTTAGCTTTGCGTCATCACCTTTCAGTGATTTTGCCCTTTTCTTCATTTAATTGTAAATTCTATAAGTAATAAATCGATTTTTGAGTGGGTGCTTTTACCCATTTTTAGTATATTACGTCAGGCAAATAGAGTAAATGTCTACTTTTGAAAATGAATACTTTTTTACTTCTAACGTAATCCCTTTTAGAGGCCCCACTTGCTGGTTCGATTTCCCA
>NZ_SDLR01000019.1 GCF_004522215.1 Ammoniphilus sp. YIM 78166
TGGAAAGATTTCATCGATTCATATTGATGAGTGGATGGTGTTATTTGAGATAGTGTAAGTGGAAAAACGTCACTTATTCATATTATAGGACCGAGCAAAACATGAATTAGGTGGAGAAAGGTCAGCTATTTGTTTTTTTATCCCCTTTAACCTTTCAGTATTTAAAATTAGTTGACGTTTTTCCACTTAATCTAGTTAAAATGGGGAGAGATAAGTTATGTAAGTGGAGATTTTCCACCTATTCGGTTTGCCGCCTTTCCTCCCTCTTCCCGATTTGCTAGAATTGGAAGAGAGTCCCTAATACAAGGGTCCTTCTAACTCGAGAGGGGGAATAAGATGAATTTTGAAGAGCAATATGCTAGATTTTTAAGCGACCATCAAGCTGCCAGGAAAGGCGAGAGGCTCCGCCGTTTAAATGAGGGACATGCCTCGGCAGAAAAGTTGTTTTTAGAGACGGTATGGTGGCCTCTTTTTCACCATTTTCAGTATCTGCATCCGGAGTATGAGGTGGATGACTTTAAGGATGGTAAGCGGTATTTAGATTTTGCCTACCTCCGTCAAGGAATTAAAATCTGTTTCGAGGTAGACGGCTATGGTCCTCATCTGAAGAACATTAGTCGGTGGCAGTTCGCTGACCATAACTCGAGCGGCAGAATCAGCTCGTGATAGATGGGTGGGTGGTCTTACGCTTTTCGTATGATCACATTGAAGACAAGCCTCGTCGATGTCAGCAGTCCATTCAGCAACTCATGGGTAAAATTTTTGGCGATGAACACTCTCTCATTCCCTTGACAGCTCAAGAGAAGGAAGTCATCCGCTTTGCTATGAAAAAAGGCGATTGGATTACCCAAGGGGAAATCAGAGACCTTCTGAAGCTTACTTATAAACCGGTTAAAAAGATTTTATCGGAACTCGAACAAAAAGGATTGATCCACTCGGCATCCCAAAAGCAGCGGATTCACTTTTACCGGTTGGACGAGCGAGTGAGGAGCCCCTTTTTCTAGAATAAGTGGAAAAAAGTCTCTTACACCTCTCAAACCCCATATTCATAGACAAAATAGATGGATATATGCCATCTAGACTAATCTAACCCCTTCATCTGGATCCCTCTAGCATAAAATAGATGGACTTAATCCACCTAATTAGCAGTAGAAGCGACCAGTTTCCACGTTTAATTAAACAATCTCCACTTATTTAATCTCTTCATTCAAACCCAACTCAATCCCATCTCCCAAACCACGCCTTGCCGCATACCATAGAGTAGACCGATGCGGAAAAAAGGGGAGACTCATGAAAAAGTATAACTACCACGATTTCCTGGCTCACTTTGGAATTGGTGCTGCACATCCCGGGGGATTTGCCCTGACGAAGGAGTTGACAAAATCAGAATCGCTTTCACCCCAGCACAAGGTGTTGGAGGTAGGGTGCGGGACAGGTCAATCGGCTGCTTATCTGGCTCAGACCTATGGATGCCAAGTCACCGCTATAGAACCTCACCCGCTCATGTTGCAGAAGGCGGCTCAGCGTTTCCGTAAAGAGCGGCTGCCAATCCAGCTCATCCAGGGATCCAGCGAGAAGCTTCCTTTTCCAGGAGAATCTTTTGATTTTTTATTAGCTGAATCCGTCACGATCTTTACGAATATCGTACCATCGCTGAAAGAGTACGCGAGGGTATTGCGTCCGGGTGGAGTGGTGTTGGATATCGATATGACCGCAGGGCTGGCGTTAACAAAGGCGCAGCAGGAGGAGTTTAAGGAGCTTTATAGCATTCCTTATGTTCCAACGGAGAGAGAGTGGAAAAAGGCGTTTCGCTTAGCGGGATTTCGCTTGGCTAACGTGGTGAAAAAAGGAACGGTGGCGTCTGCCCTCTCGCCTAAGCAGCATCAGTACCTCGAGCAGCCGGAATGGAACCCGTCCGCCTACATTGACCCATCCCTTTATGATATTTGGGGTAAGCATCAAGATATCACACAAAAATATGCCAATCAGATGCAGTATGTGGCCTACCGTCTCGTGAAGTGAAGGGTTGGGCATAAGCCCAAAATACCTGAGTTGGGCTTCTGCCCATGCCGCTTGGGCGGGTGTACTCATAGGCTAGAGTGTAAGAGAAAGGAGTTCTTCACTATGAGTCATCAATCAGGCGGCGGTTTTTTCCAGGACGATGAGTTCTTAATCATTCTCGTGCTGTTTATCCTTCTTGTCATCCTTCTGCTCAGAAGAAACTAGCTTCCATCCAGCGTGGAGGCTATTCTTTTTTTACCGTGAAGGAAAGTATAGCTTGGACAAAGTATTAAAGCGAAGGAACTTTCCTGGAGGCATAAAAAACTTCCTCTTAAGGCGGTCTGGCTACTTAGAAAATACTTCGATGAAGTTTTTTCTACGTCGCTTCCACTCCTGTCTCTTGCAAAGCTTGTTTCATCATGTCGGGGTCCACCATATCGGGATTATATTCGACAAAAACTTTCTGGTTCTTCACATCGACCATCGCTCGCTCGACCCCAGCTAAGTAGCCAAGGCTTCGCTCGACCTCTTGTATTTTCGATTGATCGGTTAGTCCTCTAAGTTGAAATTCGATTTCCAGCATCGCTTATTCCCTCCACATTTTTCCCATAGTTTTTGGATTTTTGCAATTTTTATTCCCCCGTCCGTTGTATTCTTGAGGTATAATAAATGTATCCAACTAAAGCAAGATTTGACATCACTCGACCGGAGGTAACCTATGAACAAGATCGCAGGTATGGTGCTTTTTTCCTTTCTTCTTGCATCTAGCGCAGCGGCAGCAGAGGAGCATATTGTATCTCAAGGAGATACCTTGTTTAAGCTTTCTCGCCAATATGGAATGACAGTGGAACAGTTAAAGCAGATGAATCATCTATCCTCGGACATGCTCCTGCTTGGACAGAAGCTTACAGTAAATACCAAGGACAGTGCACCTCCGGCTCTCATAGGTCCTTTGCCAGTGGAGACCGCTCCCTTGCTAAGGAATGCTCTTATTAATGGAGATAGTGTAAATGTGAGAGAAGAAGGGAACCTTCAGGCCAAAGTAGTGACTTCACTTAAACGGGGAGCCAGTGTTCAAGTGATCGAGCGAGGAGAGCAATGGACAAAGGTGAGGGTCGGGATGACCCAGATCGGCTATATCTTTACCCCGCTCTTAACCTTTGCAGTAGAAACCACCTCACGATCTTCGGATATGTCAACATCCCGATTACAGCAAGTGATCTCCCCGCTGATTGGCATTCCTTACCGTACAGGTGGGACAAGCCTTGACGGCTTTGACTGCAGTGGTTTTACGATGTATGTCATGCAGCAGATGGGAATCAAGCTTCCACGCGTATCGGAGGAGCAATTTACATATGGTACTTCTGTTCAAGCAGGAGACTGGAAGCCTGGAGATCTCCTGTTCTTCGATTCTTATGGAGCGGGGAAAATTACGCACGTGGGCATTTACCTAGGGAACAACAAGATTGCTCACTCTGCCGTGAAGGCCGTGGAGATCAGTGATGTGACTTGGTACTTGAATAATTATCCTTTCTACGGGGCACAGCGCGTAATAGCGGAGTAAAGATGATATAATGAGTACATAGGAAGACTGTTCCTAGCGCAGATGCTAGCGAACAGTCTTTTTCCAGTGTATTGGTGATAGGAGGGCGAATTCGTGAAACGATCGATATTATGGATTACAGTCGGTGGGCTTTTAGGCATTCTTATAGGAGTATGGGGGTGGAATTCTTATTTAAATTCTAATTGGATTACCTATTCCTATCCTCAAGATGGAGCGAAAAATGTGCCTTTATTCGATACAGTAACTGTGCAATGGAATCCTACAGAATTTAAAGACATGGATATGAAACTGCGTTATGCCGATGATCCTTCCATCCCCATTCTAGGGGCGACGGCCGGCTCGAAGGAGGGGATGACTTTTACTCCGGAGATGTTTCTGCCTAATAAAACCGTCGTTGTATCTGTCAATGCCGGGAGACGTTCCTACTCCTTTCAGTTCCATACGGCTGCAGAAGCAGAGAACCGCATTGACCTTTATCGGGTGATTAGTGACCAGCTGTTCCGCACCCCCCATTCGAGTTCACCACCCGAAGTTCTCGCGCTCAACGCGAGTGTCCTTGCCAAATGGAGTGAGGATGAGCAAAGGATTTTGGGAAAAGGGTTGATGGCGTACCATGGACAGGTTGTGTTTGGAACGGTAGAAAAAGGCTTCACTTCAGTAGATCCGACCTTCACGGTCCCTCTTCATGAAGATACAGAGGCTCTTCTCCTCACGCTCGAGCTCTTAAAGCAGGAATTTGATGATTATCATTTCCGTGTGAAGGGAATCAGAGGGCAGGGAGTTCTGATCGGAAATCCGGGAAGCGAATGGGAAGGAGAATATATCGCTCGTTACCTTGAGGGAAAATGGGAAATCACGATTATCAAGGAAGACGGAATGCGCCCATGGGGATAATTTTTCCTTCAGGATGACATCATAAAAGGGAACATGATGTTGAAGGAGAGAAGGAAGATGGCAGATTTCCGGTATAATGTGATGCATGAAGTGGACGACAATGAATTAAGGCATATTCATCAGCTCTTAGACGAACTATCCCACCAGGATACCTTATCGATTTTGGTGGATCATGTGAATGAGCGGACGGAAGACCGCATTCAAGGCGCGATTGATCGGGATAAGTTTGACTTTTATACCAGAGGAATCAATGAAGATGATACGGAGTTTGTGGTAAGACGGAAAATGTAGGATTTATGATAAAGAGGCTCTCCATGGGAGAGCCTCTTTTTTCTATTCTGTGCTATGATGGGGTTAGGATCTTTCATCTTGATGGTCGTTCACAGGTAAGCCTGAAAACAAATCGGAAAACACAGCAGACTGGATTGTTGGATCCGTATGGGTAGGGAGCGGAAGGTTGTATCGCCTCGCTTGCATCTGATCGATTTCTTCCACTTGTTTTTCCGCTAATTGTTCATGGGCTTGCTTCATAAGATCTTCATGGTTCGTCATATTGGCATCACCTCAGTACCTAGGATTTCCTTAATTGTTTGTTCAAGGAGGAGTAAATAATGGAAAAGGTTTATTTGGACTATAACGCGAGTACCCCCATTGACCCTCGGGTCGTAGAGGCGATGAGCCCTTTTTTGCATGCCTATTATGGCAATCCTTCCACTAGTCATTGGGCCGCTGTGCCTGCCAAGGAGGCCGTGAACCGTGCCAGACGGCAAGTCGCTTCGCTTCTCCAATGTGACCCTTCGGAAGTCATTTTTACTAGCGGTGGAAGCGAAGCCAATAATCATGCTTTAAAAGGAGTTTTTCATGCCCTTGCTCATAAAGGTAACCATATCATTACCACAGCTATCGAGCATCCAGCCATTCTAGAGCCTTGCCGATTTTTAGAACGATTAGGGGCTAAGGTGACCTATATCGGTGTCGACCAATATGGAGAAGTTTCAGTAGAGGAAATAGAGAAAGCCATAACCGATCAAACCATTCTGATTTCAGTCATGCATGCGAATAATGAGGTAGGGACCATTCAGCCGATTCGCCAGATTGCTGAACTGGCCAAGAAACACGGAATCTTAGTCCATACCGATGCCGCACAATCTGTAGGTAAAGTGCCAACCAGAGTAGACGAGTTGGGGGTAGACCTGCTCAGTATTGCGGGGCATAAGCTATACGCTCCGAAAGGAGTGGGCGCCCTTTATATCCGTAAAGGAACACCCATTGAGTCTTTTATCCACGGCGCTGGCCATGAAGAAGGGCGACGGGCAGGTACGGAAAATGTACTCATGGCGGTTGGATTAGGCGTAGCCTGTGAAATAGCCGAACAGGAGTTGGCAAACCCAGGAATTCGGGAGCTGCGGGAGTATTTCTGGCGGCAGTTGCAAGAAGCCTTTGGAGACTCCGTTCGATTGAATGGCCATCCGGAGCATCGGTTACCCAATACGCTGAACGTCAGCTTTAAAGGAAGACCTGGAAGCGATATTCTTGGCGCCGTCCCTGAGCTAGCGGCTTCTACGGGTTCCGCTTGCCATTCCGGGCAGATCAAGCTGTCAGCCGTCTTGCAAGAGATGGGCGTTAGCGCGTTTGATGGACAAGGGACTATCCGGTTCAGTTTAGGACGATATACGACCAAAGAAGAGCTAGACCAAACGGTTCAATGGTTAAAATCGAGAGGATATACGGAATGAAATCGAGGACAAGCTCATAGAGTAGTAGGGAGATTTCACTGAAAGGTGGAGAAAGCAGAAGGTGAAGCCCTCCCGACTAACCATCACATTCATTTTGATTTTTTCTTTGCTATTAAGCGGCTGTTTCGCAACAACAGAAGAAAAACAAGAACAGGCGACCGAAAAGGATATGCGCTATAACTTAGCATCTATTGGGACAAACCAGAGCAATAAGGATCGCGACTTTGTGGAACTGGCCAAAACAACAATCCGATCTGCCCAGCGCTTAATCGGGGAGCTAGAGCAAGGATTGGGAGAAGCGCAAGGGCATGATGAGCTTCATGAAGTCCAAGAAATGATGGTTCAAGCCAACCAGGACCTTCTGTATCTTTGGAATAGAGCCAATAATGAAGTTGAACCTGATCATCCTGAATTGAAAAAGTTCAAAGCCAAGCTCGTCCATGTAATCGGCGAATATCGGCTGGGACTAAGTACAGAGCTGGAAGGTATGGAAGTGGGTAATCCTTCTCAATTAAGGGAGGGTTATCAATTGTCAATGAAGGCTTGGCACGAGCTGCAGCAGGTTGCGGAAGACGCACAGAAGCTTTAACAAGAAAGGGCAGGCTAGCAAATAGCCAGCCCTTATTCTATCAGTTCAAACGTTTCGGTTATCTCGATGCTATCCTTGACTGACTGGACCATCGGACAGTTTTTTCGGGTGAGTTCCAGTGCTTTTTCAATTTTTTCTACATTCAAGTCCTTGCCTTTGATCAAGAAGTGGACATGAATCTTCTCGATTCGATTGGCTTCTGCTTCATTTCTTTCGACTTTGGCTTCTAAGCGAATATCTTCATAGGGAATGCGCATCTTGGTAAGAACCTTACGCAGGACCCCTCCGCTGCAAACGGCGATAGAGGAGACCATGAGCTGGAAAGGTCGAAATCCATAAGTCTCGTCCCCGGAGATATGAAGCTCTCCATACTCAAACTGAGTGATAAACCCATTTTCTTTCATCGTAAATTCCATATGTACGCCCTCCTTTATTTCTCATGGTTATTATAAAGGAAAAAAACAAAAATGGCTAAAGCAATCTCGGTTACGAGTGCTTTAAGCCATTTTTAAAGTTCTATTGCCACTGACAGGAGAATGATCCCTAAGATCAAGATCCCGAAGGAACCAAGCAGAATATTCACTAAGGAGCTGTTTACCGTGTCCTTATAGGATTGTACCGGAGAGTGGGAAAATGAGCCACATTCGTTACATACGCCAGTAGAGCTAGCGGTAGGAGTTTTACATACTTTGCACTGCATGAATGTTCACCTTTCATAAAAGGAAATCTATAAATCTAAACCTTTCTTATTTTAATCAAGATAGACTAGGAATGCAAATGAAAATCTTAGTAACTTTAGGGATTGACAAAAGAAGAGCAAGCCGATAAGATATGAATAAATATAAGTTCCGAAAGATCCGTATAATGAGCCTTATCTTCATTCCAGTTTAGCATTCTGTAACAGTTATTGAGACAGGGTGAAAAAGTGGTATTAAGAAATAAGGTTTTGTCTACGATAGATCGGTATGTTCCTCTTTTTTATGGGAGGAATGTGCCGATCTTTTGGTTTATTGGAGGAGAAACGATGGATAAAGCACTTTCCAAAGGTGAAATGGAGAATCTCATCAGCCGAGCGTTGACGCAATGGGAAAAGGAGTATTTAGGAAGAGGCTCCGTCTTGGTGAAGACCGATATTGTAAGGAACATGATTATCGTTTTGCTTAAGGGGATTTTGACACCGGCCGAACAAAACTTAGCTAAAACCCAGGATGGTCTTCTATCTATTAAGAAGATCCGGGCCGACCTTGTTGAATCGGGAACAGACCAGCTGAAAGAAATAGTGGAAGGAATCGCGCAAGAGCGAATTTCAAGCTTTCATACCGATATCAGCACTCGGACGGGTGAGCGCATTATGGTTTTTATGATGGAAGATAACGTAGAGAAAAAACTGCAAGGGTAGATATTCAAAAGACCGCAGAGGTCAGTTGAAGATAAACCGGCAATGTTCCTTTTTAGGGGGATTTGCCGGTTTTTTTCATTTAGAGAGGAGTGGAAAGATGTTAGATATTGTCGTTCATAATTTAGTGTCACCGGTGGTGTTGTTTTTCGTATTAGGATTGTTTGCCTCGTTTGTGAAGTCTGATTTAAAATTTCCTGCTGGGTTAAGTGAGTTTCTCAGCATCTATCTATTAATCGCCATTGGATTAAAAGGTGGAATGGAGTTAGCCGAGCATTCGCTTACCCATCTGGTTAAGCCGATCTTGGGAGCTCTATTGCTAGGGGTGATCATTCCCTTGCTTACCCTGTTATTTTGCCGGTGGATCAAGCTGGATCTAAAAAATTCGATTGGTCTTGCAGCTACTTATGGTTCCGTGAGCATCGTGACGTATGGAGCAGGTATCTCCTTTCTAAGTCATGCGAACGTAACGTATGAAAGCTTCATGAACGCCATGGTGGTGATGATGGAAAGTCCAGCAATTCTCGTCTCCTTGCTCCTGTTAAAGGCAGCCGAAGCACGCAAAAAGAATCATGCTCACCTTCACCCTAGAGCGATGGGCATTATGGCCCCGCGGTCCTTATCCCTCACCTCTTGGGTAGAGCCTGAGGTTATTCGGGAGAGCCTGTTTGGAAAAAGTGTGTTACTGCTTGTAGGAAGTATGCTTGTCGGTTTGATTGTCGGCGAAGAAGCCGTACCTGTGGTAAAGCCTTTATTTATTGACCTATACAAAGGATTTTTGATTCTCTTCTTGCTGAATATGGGACTCGTAGCGGGGCAGCGTCTTGCCGATGTCACGAAGCACGGGATAAAACTGGTCTCCTTAGCCGTGATCATGCCTTTATGTTTCGGCCTGCTCGGGGTTGTCGTGGGAAGTGCTGCCGGACTTTCTCTTGGAGGAGTAACGCTTATGGGAATTCTAGCAGCAAGCTCTTCTTATATCGCTGCTCCTGCGGCCTTGCGCACGTCTGTACCGGAAGCGAACCCGTCCATCTACCTAGGCTTGTCACTGGGAATTACCTTCCCGTTTAATTTAACGGTGGGTATTCCCGTGTATTATCAAATGGCGCAGTGGATGTTAAATTTATAGATTCGTAGAAAGCGAGGTCTTGAGATGGAGAAAAGATGTATCATCATTTTGGATATGAAGCCTGAGCTCGAGCAGGAATTGCCTCAAGTCACCGGATTTCACATGGAGGAAATGATTATTATGAGGAGCTTCGGAGCGATTATCCAACCGTTTGGCTGTCTCCTGCGCAATATCATCATGTCAATCTATGATCACCCGATTACAGATATCTATCTTGTTGGAGAACGCCATCAGAAGGGGCAGCCACTCGTCAATCACGAATCCATACTTGATAAGATGAGGAGAGACGGGATTTCAGAAGAAGCCATTCGAACGATCGAGTATGTTCCTCACACGGTAGGAAGTGATTTGCTTAAGTGGCTGAGCGGAGAGGGAGCCGTAGATTTAAACATTAGCAAAGGGATCAAGATGATTCAAAACCATCCGTTGATCCCTCGAAGAATTCAGGTCCATGGCCGGACTGTAGATTTACGTACGAAGGAGAGCGAGGGTGTCCCCCAATGTTGAGGGGACGCCCTCTTTTTCGGACACGGGATTTCTTCTTTCCATGAAAAAACCCCCATAGGGGGGAGTTAGGACACTGGTTCCGTATTTGCTGAAACTCAACTACTTGAAATCGGCCAAAACTCACAGTATGATAAGCCTTAAAAAGGAGGGGAATCTATGAGAAAATTCTTTCGTCGTATCCGTTTTTTATTAAATATCCGGAGATCTATCCCCTTTTTGTTTGGATTTTTTCGATCGAAGGAGGTTCCTCTCGGCTATAAACTGCTGTCAGGATTGCTGGTCCTAGGTTATATTCTCATTCCTTTTGATCTCATCCCAGATTTCTTCCTCATTTTCGGTTTAATAGACGACATGGCTGTACTGGCTTGGGTTCTTCAAACCATTGTGAAATGGGCCCCCGCCTCGCTAAGAGATAAGTATCAATTAAAGGACTAGTTAGCAGGTCCTTTACTTACCCAAAAGGTGATCCGGGACCCCTTGGCCACTTGATCTCCAGGTTCGGGATCTTGCTTAAATACTTCGCCTTCCGGCCTCTCATTAAAGTCTAAAAAATATTGGTAGCGGAGTCCTTGATCGAGGGCCCGCTTCTCAGCGGCTTGAAGACTCTCACCAACCATATTAGGCACTTCAACAAAGGTGGTTGGTTCGGGTGAAGATTCGGGTTCAGGAGTAGGAGCCTCTTCGGGTTCAGGCTCTTCGTTCACGGTTTCGGTCACGGGTACAGGCTCTTGAGGAGCTGGAGGCTGTAGCGTTTCCTCTGACTTGAACCATAATCCTCTCGTCATGACTGCAAGGAGGATAATCAATAGAAAAAAGGTCGGCAGTAAAAACATCTTGGCTCGCTTGGGCTTGGTCGTTTCGGTCTCCGAAGTACAATGAATGGTTGGTTCCACTTCTTCATGAGAAAAATCAGCGGATAGGGTTGCATGATTCACAAGCCTATTCATGCTCAGGATGAGGGAAGATAAAGTGTCTTGTCCGTTCCGTGCTCTTCGCAGCATTCGGATAAGGGACTCTTTTTCTTCCTTGGAACCATTCAGGGGACTCTCCATAATCTCTTCTTCGATTCTTTCGAGCTCTGTAGGAACGTCGACCGAACGGGTGATGAGCTGGTAAAGGAGGGTAGCTAATCCCATCGCTCCTCTTTGTTCCCGCTCTCCTTCTGTCCAGTAATTGATTACCATGACTTGGTTCTCATAAAGCCAAAGATTCTCGGCTGTGATGGAATATCCTCGAATGCGCTCTTCTAATGCATCCTGCACCGCTTTACCTACTTGAATGGCTATGGATAGGATTTCTTTTAAACTATAAGGATCGCTCTTTTGTTTCAATAATTGGACAAACGAAATTCCTTCTCGTTTTTCTAATACGGCAAAGGCGCCTTCCTTGGATACTCCCATATCCAAAATGTGAAAAAAACTAGGGTGGACCACATGAGAAACTCCTGCCATCATTCTTGTGTGTTCCTCATCCGAAATTTTGGACTTTTCCATCCGATAAAGATAAACCTGACGTTGTAAGGATTCATCTTTTCCTAAGAATAGGCTTCCCGAAGGTGAGGTGAAGATCTTCTCGCTAAATTGGTATCGTTCATTCAGGGGGATCATCCTCCTAACCTCCTTATCCAGAGAGTTTATCCTAAATTATTCGCAAGCTGTCTACGTTTTTATGTCGCGCTATTAAATGTAATATTAGCCATTCCACGCTAAAATCCTGCTTGAAAGAAAAAGAGGCGAATGAATTCGCCTCTCGCGTATTTTCTTTATTCCACCCACACGGGGACGATCTGCATGGCTTTCCAGAAATCACTGTACTCAAAGCTGCCATAATATAGTTGCGGTTGATGAAAACGGGCGCGTGAGGCTCCGGACCACATGGCGAAGGGGACGTTCATAAACCCAATCTGCAACTTGCCAATTTTCTGATCCTCTTTTAGTTCACGCCCTGGCAGCAACGTTCCCTCGACCGCCCATTGCACAGGGGGAAACGCTTGTCCAAAAGGCTCTAACTTGGTCAATACCTCAAAAAAGCGGTCCATATCAGGTAAATCATCTAGGGAGAGCAAGGCATCCCAGCGATGAATCTTGATCCACGTTTCTGGAGGATAGGTGTCGAGTTCCTCATCCAAGGCACGGAAAAAGGGCTCTACCATGTTTTCATCTTCAAACGTGAGTCCGGCTGCCGCGGCATGTCCACCCCACTTGTTGCCAAGCAGATGCTGATACTTTTCCATCAGCTTAAACAGGTGCACGCCTTCGATCGACCGCGCCGATCCTTTCACCTTGCCTTCATGCTTCGAAAGACAGAAGGTCGGCTTATAGAAGCGGTCTACCATCTTCGATGCGGCAATCCCTACGACCCCTTCATGGAAGGACTCATCCATGATGGCCAACACATGTCGGTAAGGCGAGTTCTCCGCTTGCTTCATGCCCATTTCTACAACGTGCTCCTGGGCTGCTTTTCGTTCCGTATTTCTTTTTTCTAGCTCATCTAGAATGCTCATACAATAGGACTCATCTTGAGAGAGTAGGAGGTTGACGACAGGGTCCGCGTCTTTCATGCGGCCTGCTGCATTGATCCGCGGACCGATGGAGAATCCTAAGGTTTTGGTGTTAACCGCTTTCCACCCGAATTTATCTTTCATAAGACGGAAAGCGAGCCGCTGGCCGCTTCGAATTTTTTCCATGCCTAGGCGAACATAGATCCGGTTATCGCCTCGTAAGGGCATAATATCACAAACCGTCCCTATGGCCACTAGGTCTAGTAGATCTTCAGAAACCCAAGCTGGAGGCTGCTTTCCCTGGCATTCCCAGATCCCTTTCATAAATTGATAGGCTACGGTGCAGCCACAAATGCCATGGTCAGGATAATCGGTCACCATCGGGTGAATGACGGTATAGGCATGCTCAGGAAAGGATTGCTTGGGCTCATGATGGTCAGTGACAATGGTATCGATTCCAAGCTCCTTTAGCGTACGAATTTGCGAGTCGCTAGACACGCCGCAGTCTACGGTAATGACCAGTTGAGGCTTTTTCTCCAATAGGCGAGGCAGGTTATGATCATTGAGTCCGTAGCCCTCCGTGAATCGATCCGGAATAAGGTACTCCACTTCATATCCGTAGTGCTTCTGCAGAGTGGTCAATACGGTCATGATCACCGTTGCTGCTGTGGTGCCGTCAGCATCGTAATCTCCTACGATAACAATCTTTTCTTTATTTAAAAAAGCTTGCTTTAATCGCTCGACTCCTTTATAAATCGATGGCCCAAAAGCGGTACTGGGGGTTGTTTTCTCTAAAGTTCCATAAAAAAAATGCTCCAGTTCATCTATCGTGGTTACTCCGCGCCGAAAAAGGATCGGACCAAAGATCTGAGGAATGCGCTGTTCTTTTAGCCATTCCTGCATAGGAACAGGAACATAAACTGGATCATAAGGCTTCCATATCATAATGAATCTCCCTTTATGTACTAGGTAGATTCCATCTTACCATTCCTAGCAAATAAAATGAACCAAGCAAATAGGATGATTTCTTGCCATCCGGGGAAAATATCTCTAAGCCTAAACCAAAGGAGGAGCATATATGCCACATAATCCAAGGGAGATTGCCAAGCTCGAACAAGAGGCGATGGAGCATAGGGAAAATGATCAGCAAGCGCGTGCCACAGTAGAAGAAGCATTGCAGCATTCTATTCCTCAGCAGCGATATCAACAAATGAGGGATCAACAGGATCTAAACGAAAAATAGAAAAAAGTAAGATGCAACCCCCATAAAGTGGAGTACATACTCGAATTCTGTCGATAGAAAGAGGTTTAGTAAATGTTGGCAGGAGGAGTAGAGAAAGAAATGAAAAAGATGTTGGGGATTTGCGTGGCATTTATAACATTATTAGGGGGCGAAGCAAACGCCCAAATTTCGTCCAATATGAAGGTTTCTTCAAGCGGGACGGAGATTAAAGTGGATTTTAAGGCGATGCCTCAAGTGGGTGCCGTTTCCTTAAGTTTTATCCATTTAGCTAAAACGGGAGATACCCTCTGGAGCATTGCCAGAAAATATGGCTTGACGGTTGATGAGCTAACCAAGGTCAATCGTCTTGATCCACAACGAATTTTACTGTTAAATCAACGGATTATCATTCCAGTCAAACCTAGGCTTGAGGGAAATCCCGTTGCTCAAAAGAATCCATCGGTTCAAGTATATATCGTCGTAGATGAAAAATCCGGGCAGGAAAAGGCCGCAACTACAACGGTACAAAGTGCGAGTGCTTCTTCAAACTCCTATGAAGTGAAGAAGGGGGACACCTTGTATTCCATAGCGAGGCGTCATCAAGTCACTGTTGAACAGCTAACCCAGCTCAATGGCTTGACCTCTCATGAACATCTAAAGTACGGGATGCTGCTCAAGCTGCCGCGGGAAACCGAATATCAAGTACAGGCCGGAGATACCCTTCACCAGATTGCTCGGAAGCATCGGACCAGCGTGCAGGCCCTAGCCCAGCATAATCAATTAAAAGAACAAGACACCATAACCGTAGGTCAACGATTAAAAATTCCTCTATAAGGGGTGTGATCGGCTGTTGGTTGCTCATTATTTTTTAGGGATACCCGTTCCAAGTCCTATTGCTCAGCCTATATATCAATGGTTTACCAACCGTAGAGAGGAACTTCCCTTTAAGTCTACGGTGGTTCCGGAAGACTACCATATTACGCTTCACTTTTTAGGAGATGTATCAAAGGAGGCGAGAGAAGTTTTAATAGAATCTCTTCCGCCTGTGATAAGAGAGATTTCGCCTTTTACCATTAAGGCTAATGCATTCGGTTATTTTGGGGAAAGAAACGCTCCCCGCATTTTTTGGGTGGGGGTGGAGGAACAGCCTATACTGGCGCAAGTCCATCAAGCCACTGGACGAGCCTGTCAAAGGGCAGGCATGAAGCTAGAGACCAAGCCTTATCATCCCCATATTACGCTTGCCAGGAGATGGCGCACCGAGAAGCCTTTTGCACTTCCATCCTTTTCAACGGAGCTTGAGTCCAAAGAGTGGTCTTGGGAGGTACAGCAGGTGGTGCTCTTCCAATCCCATTTAGACCGAGTACCAAAGTACGAAGCCATCCACACCGTTAGCCTAGGTTAAAGATTTATCCGCAGTACGTGCTTGATGATGGTAGTACCAAGCATACCTGCGGGTATTTTTTCGTCTTGCAAAAATATCTTGTTCTCCACCAGTAGATTTTGACTTTTCTTTGCTTTCGTTATAGCAATCCATGCAGTGTGCGTCCTTTTCCTGAATTTCAAACATCGTGAGCTTCAATCCGCATCCTTTGCAAACTTGCTGTGATAGTATCATCATATAAATAGCCTCCTGTGATGGGTAGTAAGAGTTTTTAAATTATTTTTATATTTATTAATATAACAACATCATAGAGGCCTCGCTGTGAAAAAAGTCACATTTCGACAAACAAAAAAGGATAACTCATAAGTTCGTTGCCTTTGAGTTACCCTCTGGTCGGAGTTTTCATTATACAAGTTGGCCATATTTCACCATATAAACCGCTTCATCTTCTTCAACAGGCTTAAATTTTGGGACAAGTCGACTTCTTAGGATTGGAGGAATTACGTCCCTTTCTTTGACTTTCAACTCAGGCAGGAACCCTTCGGGGAAGCCATCCCAGTATTCGGCATTCTCACAGCAAATTTTGTTGATCTCATCAAAATGTGCAAAAGACATCACACTCACCCTTCCCTTCGTTTAGTGAGGAAGAATTTTGTCATTTTCTTCCTACTTTTATTATAAAGCAGAAACTGGAAGAAAAAAGGGGAGGGAGATGAAGGTTTTGTGAACGAAAATAAGGAGATACAGCGGGGCTGTATCTCCTTATTTTTTAGGCTTCTAAGACAAAAAGTTCATGGGTCAGAGCTTGAAGACTCGCATCAATGGCTGTCTTGTCTTCAGACTTCATGCGCAAATCCAGCAATTGGTCGATTTGAAGGCGAACCCAAGCAATTTGATCTTCTACTCCTCGCTGCAGGTACAGTCGAGTAAGGTCTCCAATGGTGTCCTTATATTCGTAAACGAGTTTAGTCGTATTATCACGTATTTCCTGGATTTTCACTACATTGCCATAGGCATACTGATATTCCATGATGTGTTTAAGGTAGAGGCGATGGACGAGAGCATGACCTTTACATTCTTGGACTGCTTTTCGCATGGTATTGGCCAATTGAAGATCCTTCATGATAAAAGATCCTTCGAAGATGAAGTGAGGTCCTAAAGGGTGAAAGACAAGAGGGATTTCGTTGCCATGGTCAAAGAGGATCATCTCCGTGTCACCATTCTCAAATACACGGATCTGGGTCGTGTTGTGATTCGTTTCAAATAGTTTTACAAATTCCTTTAACTGGTGTGGGCTAAGTTCTAATTTTACCTGTTTATACATGGTGGCTACTCGTTGAGCCATAAGAATTCGCTCCTATTGTCCAATTTGGTTTAATCTTATTATACCTAAAATCTCGCCTCAAATCATGTTCAGAAAGAAGAGAAAATCGATGAGATTTTGAATGAAAGCGTTTTTATTGGCGGATAAGTTAACTTATTCTTTGAATTTCTTGTGTTTTCACGGAAATGCTCCTGATTTCAAAACGGGAATAGATGCTAAACACACGTATTGATTTAATTCACTAATTTACAGCGTTGCTCTGGACTGTTAAGATAAATACATAAGATTATGAATTTTCCATTTTGTCTACAGGCCTAAGTAAGGTAAAAGGGGGAGTAGAAGATGTCTTTTGTTCACTTTGACGAGATCTTTGAGGTTTGTTGTGAGGCCAATGAGCAGATGCACAATGAATACACGAATCGACGGGGAGCCCTGCTTTCAGACGACTGGAAAAATGGAGTCCAAGAAACGGTAAGAAAACGCAAGAAAATCGTATTTTCAACGGTGCCCAATTCTAAGGCTTTAGCTTATAATCCCTAAAAG
The DNA here is from genome assembly GCF_004522215.1 of Ammoniphilus sp. YIM 78166. Lineage (GTDB taxonomy): Bacteria > Bacillota > Bacilli > Aneurinibacillales > RAOX-1 > YIM-78166. The sequence continues at coordinate 16,790 of NZ_SDLR01000019.1, forward strand.
AAAATGACGGCGGGCCGGTGGTCCGCTTTTTCTTTTTTTGCATAAAGATGTATTTTTTTTAAGATCTCGTTTACAATTTTAGTAGAACATGTCGAAGTCGAAGAATCAATATGGAAGAGGAACTAATCAATGGAACAAAGATCTGAAAAAACAAGAGAGGTACAGGGAGTAGATGAGCATGGCTTCTTCATTAACCGGCACCTGAGTTGGCTGGCCTTTAATGAAAGAGTGATGGAGGAAGGAGAAGACTCACGTAATCCTTTATTTGAGCGACTAAAATATCTATCCATTACATCCTCGAATATGGATGAATTTTTTATGGTGAAGGTAGCCAATGTTAAGGACCAGCTCCTGTTGGGCTTTAGCAAGCCGGATAGTAAATCCCTGATGACACCGAAGGAGCAGTTGATTGCGATTGAACAGTACGCTCGAACTCTGGTGAAGAGACAATATGATTATTTTTACGAGGCCATATTGCCTGCTCTTAGAGAAGAGAAGATTTCCTTTCTACGTGCGCAAGAAATGAATGAAGAACAATCACAATTTGCCAATACCTTTTTCCATGACCGGGTGTTTCCTGTATTGACTCCAATGGGCGTTGACCCTAGCCATCCGTTTCCTTTATTACATAATAAGACCTTAAACCTAGCTGTTCAGCTCCAAGATACGGAACGAAACCAGACAAAGGAGCTCTTCGCTTTTGTTCAAGTCCCTTCTGTTCTGCCTCGTTTTATTCAGCTACCGTCTCAAGATGATAAGAAGGCCTTTATTTTATTGGAAGATCTGATTCGCAGTCATATTGCACCTTTATTTGCCGGAAAAACGGTATTATCTGTAGATGCCTTTCGCATTACACGTAATGCCGACATCTTTGTCAATGAGGAAGACGCGGAGGATCTACTAGAAGAAATCGAAGAAGAACTGAAAAAACGCCAGATGGGGGTAGCCGTCCGCCTCGAGATCGAATCCAGCATGAGCGAGAGTGTAAAGGAATTCATCAAAGAAAGTGAAGAGCTAGAGGAAAGTGATATTTATCCCGTAGAGGGGCCGGTAGATCTGACGTTTCTTATGCAGTTTTCTCATTTAGAAGGCTATGATCATCTTCGTTTTGAAAAGCTGTATTCCCAACCACCTGAAGATATCCTAGGGGAGGCCAATCTTTACGATGTGATCTCTAGAAAGGATATTCTCCTTCATCATCCTTATGAGTCCTTCGACCCGGTGGTCCAATTTATTCAAAAAGCTTCCGTTGATCCCAATGTGCTCGCTATTAAGATGACGTTATACCGCGTAAGCCGAAACTCACCGATCGTCCAAGCCTTAGAGGATGCAGCCGCGAATGGCAAGCAGGTGCTTGTGCTCGTCGAGCTGAAAGCCAGGTTTGATGAAGAAAGCAATATTGCTTGGGCTAAGCGATTGGAGAAAGCGGGCTGTCATGTCATCTATGGCATGGTCGGCCTCAAAACACACAGCAAAATTACCCTTGTTGTTCGTCAGGAGGGAGAGCGGATCAAGCGCTATGTGCATCTGGGTACCGGAAACTATAATGAAATTACGGCTAACCTTTATACCGATCTGGGAATGTTTACGAGCAGAGAAGAGGTGGGGGAAGATGCGACTTTATTTTTCAATCATCTATCTGGACAGTCCCGTCCCCCGCAGTTAAAGACCTTCAGCATTGCTCCCAGCGGACTCCGTTCGCGTTTCTTGGCCCTTATCCAAGAGACGATGGATCAGAGCACACCAGAAGCCCCAGGGCACATCATTGCGAAAATGAACGCTTTAACGGACAAGGAAATTATTGACGCATTGTATGCGGCGTCGCAAGCAGGGGTAAAGATCGAGCTGATCATCAGGGGGATCTGTTGTTTACGTCCAGGAGTGCCAGGGCTTAGTCAGAACATTCGAGTCATAAGTATCGTGGGTCGCTTCCTCGAGCACAGCAGAGTGTATTACTTCCAAAAACGAGGGATTGAGGAGGTTTATCTCTCTAGTGCGGATTGGATGACCCGTAATTTGGATCGAAGGGTAGAAATCCTGTTTCCCGTTCTTGATGACGGGCTAAGAAAACGAGTAAAAGAGATCCTGGCGACGTCGTTAAAGGATAGTGTCAAAGCAAGAGAATTGCAGCCGGATGGAACGTACCGGCACTTAAGCGATGGAGCGGAGTGGTCGCTTGACAGTCAGCTGTTTTTCCACCAAATGGCCGTTCAGAACGCACAAGGTAGAAAATAAAAATAAGGACTTTTCCTTTAGTTAAGGATAAAGTCCTTTTTTTCTGTACTGATTAATCAGGGGCAGGTCCGGTTTGCTTTGCTTTTTGCTCTGCATTTTCGAGTCCATTGGACTGAACTTGATCTTGAGGAAAATCAGGAAGAATGTCATCGCGGTCGATGGTTTGGGATGGCTTGCTCTTCTTCTTGGACATACACTTCCCTCCTTTCTTTTCCTAGGTTGTTCTGTTCGGAGGTCTTCTATTCTCTGGGCAAAGCATTATAATAGGAATATGTTTTAATTCACGAAGGGGATGAGACGGTCTTGCAAGTCGCAGTAAATACTCAAAAAGTACCGCAGCCAACGATGTACCGCATTTTGTTTGCGATCAGTATTGTGCACTTATTAAATGATTCTATGCAATCGGTCATACCGGCGATCTTTCCAATCTTGGAACAATCCATGAAGCTCACGTATGTCCAGTTAGGCTGGATTGCTTTTACACTTAACATCACATCGAGCATTATGCAACCGTTGGTAGGATGGTTTACCGATCGGCACTCCCTTCCGTTTATGCTTCCCCTAGGAATGGCGAGTTCTCTCTTGGGCATGTTAGGGTTGGCCTTCGCCTCTTCGTTTGAAGCGGTGTTATTGTCAGTCGTATTTATCGGACTTGGTTCTGCAGCTTTTCATCCCGAGGGCTCGCGGGTCGCCTATATGGCGGCAGGCGACCGCAGAGGACTTGCGCAGTCGATCTTTCAAGTGGGAGGGAACAGCGGCCAGTCGCTGGCCCCTTTGATGACGGTCTTAATTTTTGTTCCGTTGGGACAGTTTGGTGCCGTTTGGTTTACAGGCGTAGCTGCCTTAGCCATTCTCATTTTGCTTTATGTATCGTTCTGGTATAAAGAACAGCTGCTGTATTTTCCTCGGGTCAAGAAAAGGGGAAAACGAGAGGTGAATCCAAGCAGGCCAAAGAAAGCCGTGATTTTTGCCATTTTCCTGCTGATCTTTCTTGTTTTTGCTCGCAGTTGGTTCTCCACTGGCATTTCGAATTACTATCAGTTTTATCTGATCAACTATTACGGACTAGATGTCAGAGAAGCCCAGTATTATATCTTTGCCTTCCTTGCCTCAGGGGTAGCTGGTACCTTCATGGGCGGCCCGCTGGCCGATCGGTTCGGAAAACGAACTGTTTTGCTTTTTTCAATGCTAGGAGCCGCACCTTTAGCCTTAATGCTTCCACATGTTTCACTTGAGTGGGTATACCCTTTATTTATCGTCATGGGATTTATCCTTTTATCCAGCTTTTCTGTCTCGGTGGTTTATGCCCAGGAGCTATTCCCTGGAAGAGTGGGTATGGTCTCTGGATTGATTGTCGGGTTGGCCTTCGGTCTTGGAGCCTTAGGCTCGGTCATCCTTGGGAAGATGGCCGATATATACGGGCTAAAGTTAGTTATGAATTTCTGCAGTGCTCTTCCGCTGCTAGGAATAGCCACCCTTTTCTTGCCTTCCGATGAACGCTTAAGGGAGTGGAGCAAGGAAGAATATCCCTCTCATACCTGATCGGACAGAAGGTTAACCTATCTTTTGGGTGACAACTTCAACTTAAGGAGAACCCGACATGGATCTTACTACAATTATGAGTATGGGGAGGACGATGATGGGGATCTTAAGCGGAAATCCACAAGAAGAACCGATGCATTACGGTGAGGTGTATGGTGTTTGGACTTATCTTTCTGGCTCTAAGGCGATGATTGCCGGCTACCAGACCCTCCTAAACCATGCAGGTGACACGGACTTGAAAAGTTTTCTTCAGGACTGCATTCAATCCAAAAAGCAAGAAATTACCCAGCTTGAAAATCTGCTAAAAGTAAACGGGCTTGCACTTCCTCCTGCACCTCCCGAAAAACCACAAGCCATGTTGGAAAATATTCCGGCTGGCGCACGCTTCACGGACCAAGAAATATCCGGGTCCCTTACCAGAGATTTTGCTGTCGGCTTAGTGGCTTGCAGCCAAGCCATCGGTCAATGCATCCGGGAAGATATCGCAGCGATGTTTACCCAGTTCCACGCTACTAAAGTGCAATTCGGAGCTCGACTCTTGCGTATTAATAAAGAAAAAGGCTGGCTTGTGCCTCCTCCCTTGCATTTAGGCACACCAGAGCTAGCGCATGTCTAAAGCTGTTTCAACAGGACCCTCTTTGTGAGGGTCTTTGTTTTATTTTTTCACGATTTGGTGTGTTTTTAGTCTGTTTTTTGGAGGTGCCTTCTAAATTTTGGGTTAGGCTTCCTATTTTAAGCTGATCTTTTAGGTAATTAGGCTTTTATTTTTCAACTTGGACTGGTCCGGGACCGTATGGCTGCGGTTTTGTTTTGGAAACCCCAAGGCCAGGAGGGCCTGCCCTCCCGTCTCCCATGAAAATCCCCTTACGTCCGCGGTTCAGTCCCCTGTTTTTTCGAGAAATGAAGTGATATGGGTTCTACTTTTTAGAAGTGCAATTTAAAATTCGGTTTAGAAGCTTTAATTCCAAGCTGAATTTTCAGTAATTCCGCTTTTGTTTTTCGTCTATACCCTTTTTTTGCCCCGAATACTCTCGCTCGTGGACGGATGCTCACAAAATTTTGGATATGCTCACGGATAAGTGGCATTTGCTCACGAGTTGGTATCGTTTGTTCACGTACCTGATACAATTTCAAATTATTGAAGCTGTTTGATCACGAAAGCAAGCAACTTGCTCCCGAACCGGTAATGATGCCAAGTAGCCGGGGCTGCTTGCTAAGCCTCAATTTATCGCCTCGCCCGAACGTCTGGGTCGCCCAATTCCGGTGCCGCCTCGCCCAAAAGCCGAGCCGAAGCGCCCGAAAAGGCAGTCGGATCGCTCGATCGTCTGGGTGGCGCCCAATTCTGGCGTCGCCGCGCCGGGAGTGCATCACCACCCTCCTGGATCTATTTACTTGCTCTAAATCCCAGTCAAGAGGAGACCCTACACCTAAGACTCAATATTTAATTGGGAGGTGAAGGGATGCAGAAAAAATGGATGGGTACCTTGGCCAGCCTCTGTTTTGCATCTTTCTTATTTACCGGCTGTGGTTTTAACCAAGCTGGAACCAATCAAAACCAAAATCTGAATGGCATGAGTACGACCATGAATCAAGGCGGTGAGTTCGGGTCGGGAAGTGCCAATTTTGTTGAGAGAAACCGAAATGAGTGGACTAAAACAGCAGGAGATAGATGGAACCGGGCACCGTATGCTAGGCCGGGAAGCCCCAGTCTCTTCAGAGGGGATCGTGCACCAGCAAGTCCAGGTGGAGATGTTTTGTGGGGAAATCGAACAAGCTATATGTCAGGAAATCAAGCAGGGGTTATGAGGACGACTAACAATAGTAATCGAGATGTGACGGATGAAGCGCGGGGGTGGGGAAATCCTAACTACCACCGTTATTCGCGGGTACATGAGCCCAATAGCAATATCTGGGGTCCTGCAAGAGGACCGGCGGTTCCGGAGTGGACACCGGAGGGGCGCGTGTATCGGATTAAGCAAGCTGCCCCTTATTTGGAAAGAGACAACGGTTCCACATTGCGCTCAAGATAAGGTAAATGGAGGTGCCCCAGTAGGTGGGACACCTCCATGTTTTCACTTTTTTTTGGCGATTAATTCCTTCAATTCGTCAAACGCGAGATAAGCCAAGGATTTATAATCTTCATCACCCAGTAGGGTATAGAGTTCCATGAATGTAATGTGGTCGTCGAGCAGCTTGTCGATTTGATCTTGAATACTAGGGAACTGTGGGGCTGTCGTGTTGGGTCTTGTCTTGGCTTGATAGCTTCGCAACAGATCTTGTGCTTGTTCTGCTGTGCAAACTAAGGTTAACTCTTCTTCAAACGCCTCGAGCCACTCTTCGTCGGGGATTCGGGATAGCTCGTAGGTATATTCTTTATAAAGGGCATCGGGATAATGGTAGTAGACGGAAGTGAAGCAGGCGATTTGAAATAATTCAGTTTCATAACCCTTCACACGGACAATGTCCCCAAAATTGAATTTTTGTTTTTGCCTTTTTCGCCTCTCGCTCATGTATTGCCTCCCATCTAACTTTGATCTGGTTCTTCCTCGGATGCGACCACAATTCCATTTTTGATTAGCAATGCGGCGGTAACCCCGACTCCTGATTTCTTCGTTTTCGTATAGGTTCCATCATAGATCTGGCGGCTTCCACAAGAAGGGCTTCTCTCCTTGAGAATGGCCTTAGTTGCCCCGACGGTTTGAGCCATGCGCAAAGCTTGATAAGCCCCATCCAAGAAATGCTGGGTCACATCATTTCCTTGGTTATCTATCACTTTGGCTTTTCCATCTAAGACATCAAAGCCGTCTCCACCTACGATCTCAGCTGGGTTTCGAGGAGTAGGCAAACCACCAAGCTGCTCCGGACAAACGGGGATAGCTTTTCCCTTTTGTACGAGCTGGAAGGCGAGGTCAAAAGGGTTGGATTTCTTATCATACCTGCACTCGCATCCCATTAAGCAAGCACTGACTATTTTCATGGATAAGTCACCTACTTCTAGTTTATTTCCATTTTATCACATAAATGATAATAATAGCTGTTTATGGGCAAAATGGTTGTAAACTGATATTGGAGAAGGAGACCTAAGTTATGAGAGTAGCCCTTTGCGTATGGATGGGCCTTTTTTCAGTTGCTATGTTACTTGGATGTAATACGACAAGACATGCAGAAGATCCTGCTATGGCTGTCGTGGATTCTGTGACAGCCCGTACGGTGGAGATCATCAATGCCAATGGAGATAAAATAGGGAAGGCGCTGCTCACCCAAGAGAAAACTGGTGTACGCCTGCATGTTCAAGTAAATGGCCTTTCCCCTGGCAAGCATGGCTTCCATATTCACGAGAAGGCTTTTGAAGGAACCGACTTTCAGTCAGCAGGCGGCCACTTTAACCCGACAGGAGCTCAACACGGGTTAAAGAATCCGCAGGGAGCGCATGTCGGAGATATGAGGAACCTTGTCGTGAAACCGGATGGCTCTGCAAAGCAAACTGAATTTCTAGTCAAAGCAAGCCTTAGCAAATCGAATGAATACTCCCTGCTCGGCAAGTCGATCATCATACACGCAGGAGAGGATGATCAGGTGACAGATCCCTCAGGGAACTCTGGTGATCGAATTGCGGGCGGCATCATCGGAGATAAATAAAAAGGGGGTGTAATTCAATGACAGATACAAACGAGAAAGAGATACTAACTCCTGAACAGGATTCATCGGGTCAATGGATGGGATGGCTTGGTATCACACTGGGTGCGATTGCTTTTATGTGGTGGCCATTCCTTATGGGAGGAGCCGCTATTGTTCTCGGAGCCATTACGCTGTTCAGCAAGGCAAAGACTCTCGGATATTGGTCTATTGGGCTGGGAGTCTTAGGTATGTTCTTTAATGGGTGGATCTATTAGCAAAAACTGCCGCTTTAATTGCTTAAAGTGGCAGTTTTTTGACCTATTGTAATAAGTTTAACAAGCATGTAAGGGTGACAAAGCTTAGCAAGGTAGTAATCAGTGTGCTGCATGAAACAAACTGAGGCTTGGCATTGAATTGAACAGCATACATGGTCGTGGTTGCAGCCGATGGCATGGCGGCAAGGATGATCAGCACCTTTTGCAGGATAGGATCAAGCGGAAAGAGCAGACAGATAAAATAGGCTAGGACGGGTGAAGCAACGAGCCGAATCCCGGTTGCAACACTAATTCCTTTCCATTCAATCACCTTGGTAGAGACGTTAGCCAGTTGCATGCCAAGAATAATCATAACCAATGGGATAGCTGCATTCGCTACTAGATCAATCGCTTGGAAGAAGTTTTCTGGAATTTGAATATGCAGTTCATGAAGGAAAACGGCTAAGATAACAGCATAGTTCGTTGGCATTTTTAAAACCGTTTTGATGGCAATCCCCGCTCCATTCTGGCCGCGAGAGGCAAAATAGACGCCAAATACGCTCATGATAATGGAATGGAACACCATTATCGTGACAGCATAGTCAAATCCTACAGGTCCCAGTGCAAAAAGAATCACTGGAGCTCCATAATTGCCGCTGTTCATGAAGGCGGTAGAAAGCATTAAGGCGCTTTCTTGCTCTTTGTCATATTTAAAATATTTAGACGTGATAATTGTTATCCCGATAAGTCCAACGAGTAGGAGCATAGAGATGATTACAATATAAAAAAGCTGGATATCTAAAGATGTAACATAAAAGGTTCGAAATACAAGCGCGGGGGATAAGATATAAATGGCCACGGTTGTTATTGGTTTTAGATCGAGCTGAAAAATTCGTTGGATAATGTAGCCGCTCAGAAAAATAAGAAGAACGGGCAAAATGACACTTACAAAGATCATGTCCACACCTCTTTCTATATGTAATTAAATAATAAAGGGAATGTGTGGAGTTGGCAATGCGGAAAAGGGATTAGCTATGCGCTTACATAAAGGATTAAGACCGTTTCTCTCCCCAAATTAACAAAGCACAAAAAAAGAACGATACCTAGATGTAGGTACCGTTAAATTTGGAAAAAGGAGGTGTTTGAGGCTCTTGAAGGGCATATTATCCTTCCCCCAGCCTGTGCTGCACTGGATTACTGTATCTTATGCTAGAAGTAATCCTTAGGATTGGATGTTTGTCCGTTCCGTGTAAAAATAGGCAATGGTTTAGCGAATCGTAGTAATAAACTGTTTGCTTTTCGTACGAGAGACTGTAACTTCAGTTTTCTTTTTGGGTACATTATGCTCTTCACTATAGCAATCCATGCACAGTCCTGCTTTCTCTCTTGCTTCGTACTCCGTTAGTTTTACTCCGCATTGTTTGCATTTTCTTTCCATCAAGGTGATATTCATGACATCGTCTCCTTTCATAAAAAATAATGTATATAGACAAATAATAATGTTGTGATTTTCAAATACTTTTTCATTATAACACACTTCGACTTAATTCGACACTCACGGATGTGGATAATCTGTGACAGCACTTTGGGGTGTGGCAAAAAACAAAAATACGGAGAAGTCAATGAATGTACTCTACTATAGTTTAGATGAAGGGGAACAAGCATGGAAGAAGGCGCAAGAGGTACTTGGACAGGATCTAATAGTGCCATCAAAGATTAAGTTTGGGGAGATTCTACGAGCCGGAACTGATCTTCAAGGGAACCAGATTCATGTAAGCGGAGTAGGTCTTGCAGAAAAAGCTTGCCGTTTGGCGTGGATTCATGCGCTAGAACAGGTTGGTAAATCGGCAGCAGAATGGCGTTTTCATAAAGTAAATGGAGAGAAAAGCACATGAATATTGTGTATTGTTGCTATGGGAGTGCTCACTCTTCCATTATTGCTGCACACGTTCATTTAGGTTTTCTTCCTATGGATCGTATTCCCTCTAAGGCGGAGTTGCTTAGCTTGTATGATTTCGACAGGACGGAAGGATATTTTATTGGCTCTCTTTTCTATAAAGGGGTCGATGAATGGGGAAATCGTGTGTATACCATGGGGCTTGGACGTGAGATGGATCTTGTTCGCGAAAGCTTCCTATCCATGCTTGAACGAAACGGCGGACATAGGGAGCAATATCGCTTTTTTCTTGCCCTTCCCCATATCAACCGAGTAGCGAAGATTGGCGGGGCTCTTTCTCGTCGCTATGGCTGGGTAGGGATAGGCCGCCCCCTTGCCGTGATAGGTATTAGGCAGAGTTATCCGGGAATGGTTCGTTTTGTAAAAGACTGTAAAAGGCAAATTGAGGGCGATGAAGAGGAGTAATCTTATTCGGTAGGCGGATACTAGAGGTAGGAGGTGAGCTTTCTTGAAATCCATGAGTAAAAGTTGGTGGCTGCCCATTCTAAGTGCATTACTCCTGAGTGCTTGTGGAAATATGCCTCAAGCGGGTGTGGACCAGAACCAATCGCAAACGATGTCAGATAACCGAACAGAATATTTAATCCAAAATCGTACCGAAACGAACGAGTATATGGAACCAGGAACAGCCTCAAATTCCAGAATGGATACAAGGGTCTACGATGAAAGAGTTCGAGCGGGACTTTCCGGACAAGCTCTCCAAAGCGCTCAATATCAGGTAGAGCAATCAATTCGTGACCTGGTTAAGGGGATACCAGGCGTTCAGGACGCAGAAGTGGATCTCCTGGGTACAACGGTGAGGATTCGTGTACAAGCTGCCGATGGAGCGGATCGATCCAAACTTGAACAAAAAGTCCAACAGCAAGTACGACTTTTATATAACTATAATGTCCAGGTAGTTTCCTATTAGAGCGGTCCACCGCTCTTTTTTTGTGCATATGCCGAAATAAACACCATATTCTGTAAGGACAAGTTTTTTCAGCCGGGATTAGAAAGGAGTTTGCGATGAAGGTAATATGGGATAAAGTCAATGACTGGAAATTTTGGGCTTTGTCAAATGACCACGAGGAGTTTTATCAGCTTCTGCTTGAGAATCGGATTCATTCTACTAAGGGAGTCGTGTATCAGGACCAAGAACCATTCCTATTACCTGAATATCCTACTCATCGCCAATTGAATGAACGGGCAAAACAACTTCTCGATCCGGTCTTATACGAAGAGTTCGAAAGCGAACTATTCCTTCCCAAAAGATAGGTCTAATGTCATGATTCAAAATTTGACAAAAATCGACTAGAATAAGATTACATTATTTTGAAGCAGAGGCCGATATGGGAATTATGGCAAGACTACGTTATGAGTGGCATTGTTATTGGTATTGTTTTAATGAAAGATTACTGCTCCAGGCAAGTTGTACCGGGAAAGAAAAAGCAAAGATAAGAAAGAAAGTTAATTACCACCGTACAAAGATGTTCTCAATATAAAGAGCGTTGAACAAGGATGCTATACAATGGCATCCTTGTTTTGGTTTGGGTCGGAAACTGTTACGCTGCATAATCTGTAGAATGAAAGGGGGGATGCACTTGAAATGGAAGGATTACTATGTACCAGGATTAGAAAATCACAGTGAAGCCCTCAAGCAAGTTTACGGCCGTTCCTTTATTCAGCAACTCCGAATCGAGCAAGGAAAGATCATTACCATCACTACGGGAAGAGAGGTCTTAACCGGTCGGGTTATCCGATTAGCCATGGATTATATAGAGTTTCAATATAATGAAAGAACTTACTACATCCCTTATCACAGCATCTTATATTATTATTCCGCATGAATAGCGAAATCCAATTCATCCCATCCTAAACTGTAGGAACAAGAAAAGGAGGATGAGTGATGTACGAGTCAGATGAGTGGTATATTCAAGAAGGATTGATGCAGCCATTGAAGAAAAAAGGGACCCCTTTTACCAGCTATGCGGACTATTCTTTTTCACCAGAAGGTAGGGTAGATGAAGAGTGGGAGATGAAAGTGCAGACCGATGAAGAGAGTTCCTAATTTGAGAAAAATTTGCAATCTTTTTCCAGCCCTCCTCGTCTAATGTTGTCAGAGGAGGGTTAGTTTTTGATTATGGACCTGTGGGGTCCTAATCAGAGCATACGCTTGCCTCCATTTACTGTTTATAATACAAAGAAAAAGAGTGTAGAGACCGGGTCTCTACACTCTTTTTTTTACTCGAATTCCATTGCGTCGTCTGAGTATGTCACGGACATGTCATCCTGACATTCCCAGCACTCACTCCTGTTCTTTTCCATGATAGCAAGTTCTTCGTGACAGCGTACACAGTAGTCCTTCATATCCATGACCTCCTCCTTGTATATTGGGACATATTACGTCGTAGGTTATCCCAACATGTCCTACTTCAATTTTATCGTATTTCACCACTTTTGTAAACGCTTTAATTTTAGGAAGCCTAAAAAAAGCTAAAGCAGGTCAGCTGCTCTAGCTAAAAACTTGTCACCTTGAGTCCAATCACGCTAATTAGTATACAGGAAAGAAAAACAATTCTTTTCCAAGACTTTGACTCTCTAAAAAACAACATACCGATGATGACACTCCCAGCCGCTCCTATTCCAGTCCAGATCGCATAGGCAGAACCTACAGGTAATGAAAGGAGAGCGAGGGAGAGTAAATAAAGACTCAGAGCGCCAGCGATAAAGGTGGCAATCGAGTAGGTAAGCCTAGAGAAACCATTAGATAATTTCATGAAAGTAACAAAAATAACTTCAAAAATCCCAGCAACAATTAAATAAACCCATTCCACCTCACTCACCTCGCCTGATAATCTTCCTCTCCAGCATCCTGGTCTGAAGTGAGCTTCAAACCAATAATTCCAGTGAGGAGAGTCGTAATTAAAATGATCTTAACAATATGGACAGATTCATGAAGAAAAAGCATTCCATAGATAACCGTTCCAGCTGCGCCTATTCCAGTGAATATGGCATACGCGGTACCAACAGGAATGTCTTTCAGAGACTTTGAAAACAAGAAAAAACTCGAAACAATGGCTACTAAAGTTATAATGCTAGGTATTAGAAGAGAAAAACCATTGGAAAATTTCAGCCCAAGAGCCCAAACGACTTCCAATATTCCGGCAAGACCAATGTAAAACCAGGCCATGTTAACCTCCTTCATGATTTTGAATTCCTGACCAATAGACCTGCCACGAAGCTTCCATTCGAAACTTCAGCTCTTCAGGTTCATAGTAATGATGCTCCACAAACAATCCGTCAACAAAACAGTAAAAAGAGGCCAACAGAATATTCAAGTTTAGCTTTCTAATTTTCTGCTGAGAAATCCCTTCTTCAAAAAGAACGCCCAATAATTTATCCGTTTTATTTTCGAAGTTCATAAATTTAACTTTGATCTCTTCCTTAAAGGGTTCTGGGGGAAAGAATATCGCTCTCTTCCAGAAAAGCCCTTCCTGAGTAGTCCCAAACACCTCACAAAATTGCTGAAAGATATGCCTTAATTTTTCTTCAACGGAGAAATCAGCGATATCACTCATCAGGGTTTCTAACCGGTCTAGTTGACGATCGAGAACCTCGTTAAGAATGGCCGTAAATATCGCTTCTTTGCTAGGAAAATGATTATATATTGAAGGTTTTTTGATCCCTACACCTGTTGCGATATCAACTAGGGAGGTTTCCTCATACCCGTTTCTCCCGAATAAGACCATGGCGACTTGTTTAATTTTATCAGCTGTCATGTGTGCACCTCATCTGTAAACTAACTATCGGTAGTTTGTATTCTATTACGACAGAGAGTAAATGTAAAGTGTGAAGTGATTTGCTTTTTATTAGCAATCATGGTAAGGTTATCTTTAGCAAAAAAAGGCGAGCGAAAATGCGACCCTCAGCAGCTAACCTTGTTCGCCGCTAAATCTCTTGGCATATGAGATCAAAGGGCAATATTCCTTATTTGGAATAATGCCCTTTTTTTAGGAAATTTTAATAAGGTAAATAATAACAGAAAACAAGCTTAAAGGAGATTGACAAAAATTGGCAACTTTTTATGATTTTGGACTTCACCAACAAACGGTTCGGGCAATTAGCAGCATGGGATTTGAAGAGGCGACGCCGATTCAAGCCCAAACCATTCCTGTAGCGCTTAAGGGAAAAGATTTAATCGGCCAAGCTCAGACCGGTACAGGAAAAACCGCTGCCTTCGGTGTCCCGATGGTAGACCGTCTTCGCGAAGAAGTAGACCAAATCCAAGGCGTGGTGTTAACGCCAACGCGTGAACTTGCTGTTCAGGTAGCAGAAGAATTGAATAAAATTGCTCAGTTCAAAGGAATTCGTGCCCTTCCAATCTATGGTGGTCAAGATATGAATCGCCAGATAAAGGCGCTAAAGCTAAGACCTCAGATCATTGTGGCTACTCCTGGACGTTTTATGGATCATATGAGAAGAAAAACCATCCGACTGAATGCTGTTGAGATGGTCGTTTTGGACGAAGCTGATGAAATGCTAAATATGGGTTTCATCGATGATATTAAATTGATCCTATCTGAGATCCCGGAAGAAAGACAAACGCTACTGTTCTCAGCCACTATGCCTAAGGCGATTCAAGAGCTAGCGGTTCGATTCATGAACGAGCCAGAAGTGATCGCAGTAAAAGCGAAAGAGGTCACGGTACCAAATATTGAACAGCAATACATGGAGATGCCCGAAAAGCAGAAGTTCGATGTACTATGCCGTATGCTGGACATTCATGCTCCTGAATTGGCTATCGTGTTTGGACGCACGAAGCGTCGGGTAGACGAATTATCGGAAGCTTTAACCAAAAGAGGCTACACGGCTGAAGGGATTCACGGGGATCTTAACCAAGCCAAGCGTGACAGTGTACTAAGAAAGTTTAAAGAAGGAACGATCGAAGTCTTGGTCGCAACGGATGTAGCTGCAAGAGGTCTGGATATCAGCGGCGTCACCCATGTTTATAATTTTGATATCCCGCAAGATCCCGAGAGTTATGTTCACCGTATCGGTAGAACGGGTCGTGCAGGGAAAACCGGGTTGGCTTTATCTTTTGTCACCCCGAGAGAGATTGAACATCTTAGAACAATCGAGCGTATCACTAAGCGGAAGATGGATCGCCGTCAAGTACCGAGCCTGGCGGAAGCCATCGAAGGGCAGCAACGCCTCACCATCGAAAAACTGATGGAAACCGTCCAAGAGGGCGAATACACAGCTTATAAGTCATTGGCTGAACAGCTATTGGATGATGTAGACTCTGTTATTCTTGTTGCTTCAGCTCTTAAGATGCTGACAAAGGAACCAGACAGCACGCCGGTTCGTCTGACTGAGGAAGCCCCTCTTCGTGCCAAGAAGAAAAAGATGGACTTCAGAAAACCGGATCGCGACCGCGGAGGCAAGCCTCGACATGGCAAGGGTCAAGGTCAGGCACCTGGACGTAAGCCCGCAATGGCTTTCCGTGGTGGGAAGAAAGACCGTTAAGAAAAGTTAAAATCCGATAGGCTGAAGCCTATCGGATTTTTTTGATGAGGAGGATTGTGAAGGAATGTGAGAGAGTAGCGGGCTGCAGCGCGGAAAAAACTCCGTTTGGAGAAAGCTGCGGGCAATTAATACGGTGTCTATGATGTCGTCATTTTGGCTTGGGCCCGAGATGAGTGAATCATACGGCGTCTATGATGTCGCCATTTTGGCTCAAGCGTGTGATGAGTGAATCATACGGCGTCTATGATGTCGTCATTTT
>NZ_SDLR01000002.1 GCF_004522215.1 Ammoniphilus sp. YIM 78166
CGATGTTGCAAAAGGTAATATTATGGGCGGCATGATGTAATCAGCCCAAGATCCCCAGGGATTTTGAAAGCTTAAATGGTGGTTTGAACCACATATAAATATAGAGGCCTCTCAGAAGTTGACGAAACTTATGGGAGGCCTCTTTTTCAATTGTTCAATCTATCAGTTTTTTTGATGGGAATGATAGGAAACAATCGTTAGAAATGATTGTGAACCTGACGTATGCTATACCAAAAGGAGGTATGGAATATGGTTGGGTCCATCGTATTTTTTCTCATCATTTTTGGAATAGGTTTGATGTATTCTTCATCCGTTTCGAGTTCAAGAATGAATCATAGCCACCCTTTAACGGATGAACTGGAAAGAGAAATAGAAAAAAGATTAAGCGATCATAACAGATACTTTAGATAAAGCATCCTTTTCATAAGGTGCTTTTTTTTTGAATTCTTTATAGCATAATTAGCACATTCTTTTGCCAAACTAATTTGTGTTAATTACCAAAATATATAATTAAACCCACTTTGAAGGAGTGCCTATATGAGTTATTTTGGAAATATAAATAAAGTTAAGTATGAAGGACCCGATTCTAAAAATCCATTTGCATTTAAATATTATAACCCAGAAGAAAAGATTAATGGACAAACCATGGAAGAGTACTTGCGCTTTGCAGTGTCTTATTGGCATACCTTTACCGGGGAAGGTACGGATCCTTTTGGACAAGCTACCATGATTCGGCCTTATAATAACTTTAGCGGAATGGATTTAGCTAAAGCTCGATTAGAAGCTTCATTCGAGTTCTTTGAGAAAATGGATGTACCTTTTTTTTGTTTCCATGATTATGACATTGTGCCTGAATCTGATTCTTTAGCCGAAACGTTTAATAATTTAGATGAAATTGTTCCGTTGATAAAAGATTATTTAAAAACGAGTAAAACCAAATTACTTTGGAATACGGCCAACATGTTCTCTCATCCACGTTGGTTAAGCGGGGCCGCAACCTCCCCTAATGCTGATGTTTTTGCTTATGCAGCTGCGAAAGTAAAAAAAGGTTTAGAAATCGGAAAAGAACTTGGAGCGCAAAACTATGTGTTCTGGGGTGGGCGTGAAGGATACGAGACCTTGCTCAATACAGATATGAAGCTCGAGCTAGATAATCTTGGCCGCTTTTTCCACATGGCAGTAGATTATGCCAAAGAAATCGGATTTGATGGCCAGTTTTTAATTGAACCAAAACCAAAAGAGCCGACGAAGCATCAATATGATTTTGATGTGGCTACTGGGATTGCATTCTTAAAAACGTATGGATTAGACGACAAATTTAAATTTAATATTGAAGCAAACCACGCGACCCTAGCGGGACATACGTTTGAGCATGAGTTGCGTGTAGCTCGTATATATGGTCTGCTAGGTTCTGTTGATGCAAACCAAGGTGACCCACTACTTGGCTGGGATACAGATGAATTCCCAACAGATTTATATTCAACAACATTAGCGATGTACGAAATCTTAAAAAATGGCGGCCTTGGTTCAGGTGGTTTAAATTTTGATGCGAAGGTACGAAGAGGATCTTTTGATACAGATGATTTATTCATGGCTCATATTGCTGGGATGGACAGCTTTGCATTGGGAACGAGAGTTGCGCAAAAATTGATTGAAGACAGGGTATTGGATGACTTTATTGATGAACGTTACAGTAGTTATACAACGGGCATCGGTCGCGATATCGTGGAAGGGAAAACAGATTTCCATAAGCTTTCTGAGTATGCACTAAAGATTGATAAGGTTGAAAATAAAAACTCCGGCAGACAAGAGAATCTAAAAGCTATATTAAATCAATATTTAATCAATGCGTTTCGTGGATAAATGGAAAGGAAGAATGCTGGGGTGCTTAACGGTAACCCAGCCTTTTTTCTAAAAAGAGGGGGAGAACTATGAAATTCGTAATTGGGGTTGATTTAGGTACTAGTGCTGTAAAAGTCATTTTACTGAATAACAGAGGCGAGGTCTTTAGCGAGATTTCCAAGGAGTATCCATTAATTCAAGAGAAGGATGGATATAGTGAACAAGATCCACAGGAATGGATTGAAAAAACGACGAGTGCTATAAGAGAGCTGGTAGAAACATTTGATGGTGAGGTCTCTACAATAGAAGGTATTAGTTTTTCAGGGCAAATGCATGGTCTCGTTTTATTAAATAGAGACAATAAGGTTCTTCGAAATGCCATTCTCTGGAATGATACAAGAACTACGGAACAATGTAGGCAAATTTATGATTTAGTTGGGAAAGAGAAATTATTACAGATCACGAAAAACCCTGCATTAGAAGGATTCACATTACCTAAGCTTCTATGGGTAAAACAATATGAACCTGAAATTTTAAGTCAAGCTTCTGTCTTTATGCTGCCAAAGGATTATTTGCGATACATCATGACAGGGAATATAGGCAGTGAATACTCTGATGCAGCAGGTACTTTACTCTTAAATGTAGCCGAAAAAAAATGGAGTGAAGAAATTTGTGATTTAGTAGGGATTGATAAGAACCTATGCCTCCCATTGGTTGAATCCACTGCGTTCGTTGGCACAATCACAAAAGAATTTTCTGAAGCAACAGGGTTATCTGCAACCACCAAAGTGTTCGCTGGCGGAGCTGATAATGCCTGTGGAGCCATAGGGGCATCGATTTTATCTGAAGGAAAGACACTTTGTAGTATCGGAACCTCAGGAGTCGTGCTTTCTTATGAGGAAGAAAAGAACCGTGACTTTGAAGGAAAGGTTCATTATTTTAATCATAGTAAAGAAAATGCCTACTATACAATGGGTGTAACCCTAGCAGCTGGATACAGCTTGAATTGGTTTAGAGATACTTTTGCCAAAGGTGAAGATTTTGGAACCTTATTAGACGGGTTGGCTGATGTTCCGATTGGAGCTAATGGTCTTCTTTTCACCCCTTACTTAGTTGGAGAAAGAACACCACATGCTGATTCGGTTATTCGAGGTAGCTTTATAGGAATGGATGCCTCACATAGAAGAATCGAATTTGCCCGTGCAGTAATAGAGGGAATCACTTTTTCTTTAAGAGAATCCATTGAGATCTTTCGGAATAGTGGAAAAACAGTTGATACCATTATTTCCATTGGTGGGGGAGCCAAAAACGAAACGTGGCTTCAGATTCAAGCAGATGTGTTTAATGCCAAAATCATTAAACTAACCAATGAACAAGGAGCAGCTATGGGAGCGGCGATGTTAGCTGCATATGGCTGTGGCTGGTATCCTTCGCTTGAAGAATGTGCAAATCAGTTCGTGCACTATGATAAATCGTTTGAACCCATTTCAAGTAATGTTAAAAAATACAATCAGTTATTTGAATTATATAAGCAGGTTTATACACAAACCAAAGAATTAAATGCGGGTTTGAAGATTTTTCGTAAAGGGGAGATTTAGGGATTATTCCCTAGTCAATATGGATAAATCAGGAAATACTTATATTCTATTAATAACATTAGTCGCAACTTTAGGTGGGCTGTTATTTGGCTATGATACAGCGGTTATTTCAGGGGCAGAGGGTTCGCTGCAAGTTTACTTTATAGAAAGCTTAAACCTTTCTCCTCTTGTTCATGGATTAACGGTTTCAAGTGCATTATTAGGCTGTATAATAGGTGGACTTTTATCAGGGTATTTTTCTTCTCGTTTAGGAAGAAAATATACCCTAATAATAGCTGCAATATTATTTTTAGTGTCAGCTTTGGGATCCGCATTTCCGGAGTTTTTATTTTTTACACGGGGAGAGCCTTCCTTCGCTCTTTTAATTACATTTAATCTATACCGTGTAATTGGCGGCATAGGAGTTGGACTGGCATCAGCTGTTGCGCCTGTGTACATAGGAGAGATCGCCCCGGCTGAAATTAGAGGACGATTAGTTTCTTTAAACCAATTTGCCATCATTTTCGGGATGCTAGTTGTTTATTTTGTGAATTGGGGAATAGCAAGAGGCCAATCCATAGAATGGATTAATGACGTCGGCTGGCGTTATATGTTCCTATCGGAAACGATTCCAGCTACTTTATTCTTTCTTTTGTTATTTACAGTACCGGAAACCCCAAGATACCTTGTATCAATAAACCAAGAAGAAAAGGCGAGGAAGATCCTTTCTAAAATTTATAATCAAACAATGGTAAAGGCTACATTGTTTGAAATTAAAAGATCCTTTAACGTAGAAAAAGGAGGATTGTTTTCGTTTGGTAAAAGGATTATCATTATTGGGGTTTTGTTATCCGTTTTCCAACAATTTGTCGGAATTAATGTAGCCCTTTATTATGCACCTCGCATTTTTGAAAGCATGGGTGCCGGTAGAGATGCTTCGATGTTTCAAACCATTATCATGGGGCTGGTCAACGTTATCTTTACCGTAGTTGCCATTTTAACCGTTGATAAATTTGGGCGAAAACCCCTATTAATTATTGGTTCGATCGGCATGGCCCTTGGTATGTTCGGCGTTTCTTGGATGGCGTTTTCCAATCAAATCGGCATGGGCACATTAATTTTCATTATTATCTATACGGCTTCCTTTATGATGTCATGGGGACCTGTGGTTTGGGTGTTAATTGCTGAGATTTTCCCTAACAAAATCCGCGGACAGGCTGTAGCCATTGCAGTGGCAGCACAATGGTCTGCTAATTATTTTATCTCCTCAACGTATCCCATGATGATGGAATACAGCCCAGGGTTAACCTATTCTTTTTACGGTTTAATGAGTGTCCTTTCGGCGCTTTTTGTATGGAAGCTCATTCCTGAAACAAAAGGAAGCTCTCTTGAAGAATTAGAAATATTGTTAAAAAAGTCAGTATAAAACGAGATCGAGCATCTTTTTCATGAGGTGCTTTTTCTTTTTGGCATGAATGGTCACTAAACTGCCATAGATATAAGGTATAAAGGTGGTGATGACAAGTGGATCTCACTGCATTGATGGCTTTAGCTTATATCCTATCGGCATTATATTTGATTCTGGTTGTTTATCTATATACGAAGAATTGGAACAAATGAGCGCCTATCTTGGCGTTTTTTTTTAGTTGTATTTATATCCGTATGCCCTTAACGCTGCTGGATCGTTAGTTCATGATAAAATGAATGGTTCAATTTAAGTGAATTGGCCCTTAAGTGCATGGGGAATATATAGTTTATAAGAATTTAAACTGAAGATTGACACGAATTAAACAAAGCTGTAAAATAACATCAAAGTCATCTAGATGACTAGATGAAAGCGGTATTTTATAAAAATTCATCTATACATATAGATGGGAGGGATTTTATGATTAATGAAGAGTTGCCTATTCCTAAGTATGCTCAGATTGCAGAACATCTAAAGGCTAAAGTTGAAGAACTAACCAAAGAGGGAAAAGACAAATTCTTAAGCGATGATGAACTAATAAAAATGTTTGATGTCTCTAGAATGACTATTCGTCAGGCAGTTCAATTACTTGTAAAAGAAGGTCTTTTAAAGCGTATCCAAGGAAAAGGCACATTTATTGTTCGAAAAGACAAATTAAAAACAGATATTGCTAAATTGGATACTTTTTTTCAAGGGTGGTACTTAGAAAAAAACTTTAATGTTAAGTTGCTGTATAGGGGATCCGTACCTTGTCCAGAAGGAATAGGTGTGAAATTGGGGGTAAAACCTGGAGAAGAAGTTTATCAAGTAAAACGTTTACGCCTTTCAGAGGGTATCCCAGTTGTTATCGATAACCGTTATCTATTAAAAAAGTATGGTGAACAAATCACGGATGAAGAATATGTTAATTATTCTTTCTCGCATTTATTTTTAAATAAATTTAATATGTCCCTTACCGAAGGAGAAATTGAAATCGAAGCAGTTCTTGCTAGTCAAGATGTTTCAAAAATTCTTAATGTTTCTGTAGGCTCTCCAATTTTATATAGAAGTGTTGACTTGAAAGTAAAAGAAGGTTGTGTTTTAACAGGTGCTTCCTCCTATCGTGGAGACATGTACAAATACAAATCAGTATTAAGTTTAGAATAAGAAACATTTTGTAAGTGTTTCCATTTGTGTTTACTGGTTCTATTTATGGTGGAACAAGAAGTTAGCAAATTTTAATGGATTATCTCATTAACAATACAAATGATAGATATATGAGGGAGAAGGAGAAAATTATGTTCTATTCTATTTTGATAATACTGGCTATTATCATTGCAATCTATCTAGGTGAAAAGCTTGATATTAATACTGGTTTAGTTGCTTTAGCACTCGCTTATTTAATTGGTTGCTTTGTTTTGGGGATGTCTGTTAATGATTTATTGGCAACATTCCCAACGAAATTATTCTTAGTTATTTTCACCTTAGCGCTCTTCTTTAATTTTGCAGTAGTGAATGGTACGTTAGAAAAAATTGCTCATTTATTACTTTATAGATTTCAAAAACAGACAAAATGGCTTCCTTTAATTATTTATTTTATTACTGCGTTAGTTTCAGGAATGGGTGCCGGTTTCTTTACCTCTGTGGCAGTCATGGGTGCGATTGCAATGGCATTATGTAAATCATCAGGAATGAATAAATTGCATGCTTCATTCGCCGTTTCATTTGGTTCCCTTTCTGGTGCAAATTTCATGTATAGTGCGCATGGGGTACTCTTTAACTCTTTGTTAAGCGAAACAGCTGTTGCTGATCAGGCGAATGTTCTGACAAGGGATATCTTTGTTGTTTCATTTATCTATCCAATATTTATCATGTTGATTCTGATGTTTTTTGATAGAAAAAATAGCCAAATCGCTGAATTGAATATTGAAAAACCAGAAGGTTTTTCAAAAAACCAAAAAGTAAATATTTCTTTAATTACTCTTCTTATGGTAATTGTACTAGGAGTACCGATGTTCGCTAATTTTATGCCAGAGAATGAAACGATTCAGTTTATTAACTCACGTACGGACATTACTTTATTGGCAATTGTATTTGCAATCATAGCTTACTTATTAAAATTAGCTGAGGACAAACCAAAAGAAGTAATGGCAAGAATACCTTGGAATACATTATGGCTTGTTTCAGGGGTAGGTATGTTAATCGATGTTGCCGTTGAAGCGGGTACAATAGATTTATTAGCTTCTATGATAAATAATATTCCATCCATTCTTGTTCCTATTGCTGTGACAATCATTGCTGGTATTATGTCAATTTTTAGTAGTACTTTGGGTGTTGTTGCACCGCTTATGTTCCCTATGATTGCTGGTATTGTAGGTCCTACAGGCTACAGTGCTTCGTTAATTGCGGTGGCAATTATCATCGGCGCCCAATCAACAGCTTTAGCGCCATTCTCTACAGGTGGTAGTTTGATACTTGGTAACAGTGGCTTAAGCGAAGAAGATTCTAAGAAATTTTATAATGACTTACTTTACAAAGCAACGCCTCTAGGGTTAGGGTTTGCTATGGTTGCAACTTTGATTTTAATGTTTATATTTTAGGAGGTAGTTATGCAAAAAATATTTGACTCTCATTTTCATATTATTGATCCAAAATTTCCATTGATAGAAAATCAAGGATTTCTACCGGGATATTTCACTTTTGATGAATATATAAAACGAGCAAAGAAGCTTAATATTACTGGTGGAGCGGTTGTTTCAGCCTCTTATCAAGGATACGACCAATCTTATCTAAAGGATGCTCTAAAACAACTTGGTCCGGGTTTCGTTGGGGTGGTGCAGTTACCCTACGAAACAACAGATGAAGAAATAATCGAGTTATCAGAAGTAGGAGTTAGAGCGATAAGGTTTAACATCTATAATGGCCTTTCACTTCCCCCTTCTCGTTTGGAATCCATGGCAAAACGGGTTTACGAGTTAGCTAGATGGCATGTAGAACTACACATTGCCTCGTCTAAATTGGAAGAGATGTCTCCAATCATTGAATGTCTTCCTGCCGTATCCATAGATCACTTAGGTTTAGTAGAGGAAGGGTTTCCTAGTTTGCTTAAACTTGTTAGTCAAGGTGTAAAAATCAAAGCTTCAGGATTTGGAAGGGTAAATTTTGATATCAAGAATGCCCTGCAAAGGATTTATTCCGAAAACCCAGAAGCGCTTATGTTTGGCACTGACCTTCCTTCTACAAGAGCAAAACGCCCATTTGCAGCAGAAGACATAGATCTTATAGCGGAAGCACTTGGAGAAACAGGTGCGAAGAAAGTTCTATATTCAAATGCCGATGAGTGGTATATGGGAAAGCATCTATTTTCAATCAGCTAATAGGAAGGGCCGCTTGAGCCCTTCCTATTTCATTAACCGAGTTTGCTTCTTATGGTGTTGACGACTTCCCCTTCATCAGGAAATCGGCCTAATTCCTTTTTTGAGAAAATTAATTCATTGTTAAGTACTACTTCAAAAACCCCATTGGAACTCGGAATAAGAGTAAACTCACTGATCTGAGTTTTGAGCTGACCTAGTAGTTCATCCGTCAGACTGACGGCTTTAGGTAAGAAACCTCAGCCAGTTCAATATTCAAGCGATAATTTAATTTGGTCCATTTAAGAAAATCACTCCCAAAAAGGTATCTATTTGCTGTATTAGTATATCCATTTTATAAGTGCAATACGATCCGAGTCTATCCTGCGACCCTATATTCGTAGTAAAATGAAAGAAGGTAAACTTCAATTCGGTTGGAGAAGGGGAGAGAAGCATGGCTCAAGCATCTGAAGTATTAATGGAAACCCGAGATGACTTAATGAAAATTGTCATATTCCGCATTAACGACGAGGACTATGGAGTTGATGTTTCGTTAGTCAATTCAATTGAAAGAATGACGGATGTCACTCGCGTACCCAATGTAAATGACTACATCTTAGGGGTCATGAATTTGCGTGGGTCCGTTATCCCCTTGATCGATCTTCGGAAGCGTTTTGGTCTTCCTATAGAGACATACAATGAAGATACACGTATTATTGTTTTAAGTGTAGGAGAAATAGAAGTTGGCATTGTAGTGGATAGCTGCAGTGATGTTACGGATATTAAACGCGGTGAAATTGAACCTCCGCCTACGGTGGTAGGGGGGATAGAATCTACATACATCCAGGGTGTCACAAAGATGGACCGACGCCTTATCATTCTATTGGATATGGAGAAAACGTTAAAAAGCTGATAACTGTCAGCTTTTTTGTGTTCTATATTAATATGTTAGCAGAGGAGATGCATCTCATGCAAACTCAGCTTGGATTACCCAACAAGAAGCTATTGTTTACCATGCCAATTTTTTCTTGGGCGCTTTACGATCTAGCAAACACGATTTTTACATCCAATGTGATTACAATATTTTTTCCTTTTTACATGCAGCAAGTGATTGGCGGCAACGAAGTGTTAGATCAGCTTGCAAGTACCTTCATCTCCTATGCCAATGCTATTTCGAGTCTTTTTATTGTTCTTTTTTCGCCTTTGCTTGGAGTGATGATTGATCGAACAGGGAAAAAGAAGGCTTACTTAGTTCCTTTTACGCTTGCTTGTATAGCGGCTACCTTACTTATGGGTGTTTTTGCAGGGGGGGCTCATTCTTTTATAATCGGGGGACTGCCATTTTCAGTGGTTATGGTGATTTTCCTATTTATGATCGCCAAGTTCTTCTACAATACTTCACTGATTTTCTACGACGCTATGCTTCCGGATCTGATCCAAGATGAAAAAAAGACGCCTATTGTATCGGGGTTTGGTGTTGCTATGGGTTATGTCGGCACATTAATTGGTCTTGGTATCTACCCTTTTATCGGGGAGCAATATCATTGGGCTTTTATTCCTTCAGCCTTGTTGTTTCTGTTATTCTCACTACCTATGATGTTTCTCTATAAAGAGCCTAGGAGAGCCGTCACAACCTCTAAATCATTTTTTAGCGGATACAAAGAAATTGTTGTAAGCTTACGCGAGGCGAGAGCCTATCGTTCGATCTGGTTGTTTATGATTGCTTACTTCTTTTTTAATGATGCCATTGCGACCGCAATCGCAATGATGGCAATCTATGCGAAAACAATCACCGGATTTACGACAGGCCAATTCATCCTTCTTTATTTAGTTTCTACAATTACTGCCATTGTTGGCTCGTTTATGTTTGGATTCGTCAATCGTTCGATTGGTTCCCAGAAAGCTATAGCATGGGTAGCCGTTATTCTGATGTTGGCCATTGCCTTGGCTACTTTGGCGATTAACCAGTTGATGTTCTGGATTGCTGGGAGTCTTTATGGGGTAGCGATGGGAGCAATGTGGGCCACATCACGCACCTTTATTATAGAGCTTACACCGGAAGAAAAAAGAGGACAATTTTTCGGTTTATTTGCGTTCTCAGGTAAAGTGTCTTCTATTTTTGGACCTGCGTTGTATGGAACCATCACACTGTTATTGGCTGAAACCGGCAACCTTGCCAGCAGAGTAGCCCTAGGTTCCTTAATCATCCTCGTAGCTATTGGACTTCTCATCTTGTTAAGAATCAAGCCCTCTGCGCAAGTAAACACTCCATCTTAAGTAAGTGGCAGGGTATACAGATACCCTGCCTCATTTATCTAGCTTCCCGCAAAAACATGATTCCCGATCACGGCTTTTTGAGGCAAGGTAGCAATCCATTTACTGCGGGCAATCTTAGGGTTGTAAAAAAAGAGTGCACCATTTGTAGGGTCTGTTCCTTCCAGCGCTTGCTTAGCTGCTTCCTTCGAACTTTCATCCGGCTGATTATGAATTCGTCCGTTGGCTACAGGCTGAAATTGATATTTACCCTTGATCTTATGATGGATAACTTGATATATACTTTTCGGGAACTCGCCATCCTCTACTCGATTCAGTACAACCGCTCCTACGGCCACTTTGCCTTTAAAGGGTTCACCTTTTGCTTCGGCATGAATAATCCGCGCAAGCCACACCAGGTCTTGCTCAGAGTAGGAAGGTTCAGGCTGTTGAATTTCAGGCTCAAGTTCTTTAGGCTGCACATCAAGAATTTGTACTGCACAGGGTTCTTCAACGACTTCAGGAGATGAGCCATCCGCTCCCATCGTTCCAGCAAAGGAAAGAAATGTGGTTAACATAGCAATCATCTTTTTCATATAATATCCTCACTATTTCCATCAGCCTGCCAATTTACACAGGCTAAGATTTTTAGTTCGGACAGGCCTAGTCCAACTTTAAAACTTGCCTAATATTGTATCACGTACAGAGAGAGGGTCAATAAAAGATAATTGGAAGTACAACCAGTAACCTTACTTCATTAACAAGATGTTCCTTTGCGGTGTCAACCTATTTTCCAACTATTAAAAGGTTTCCTCCTTGTGCCAAATAAAGTAAAATAAAGGTAGTATAGAAGAAAACTAGGGGGACCCAATGTTAAAACTAGATCAAGCGCGAGTACTCGATAGAATTATCGAAAACGTTGAAAAAGTAATGGTTGGAAAGCGCCAGATTATTGAGAAGACCCTCGTTGCCCTTCTTGCCCAAGGGCATATTTTATTTGAGGATGTTCCCGGTGTGGGGAAAACCAGAATGGTAAAAGCTTTGTCCCGTTCGATCAATGGCGTGTTTAAGCGAATTCAGTTCACACCAGATCTTCTTCCGACCGATGTCATCGGTGTTTCTATTTATAATCAAAAAACAATGGAATTTGAGTTTAAATCAGGACCAATCATGACCAATATCCTGCTGGCAGATGAGATTAATCGCACCTCGCCTAAAACGCAATCGGCGTTGCTTGAGGCGATGGAAGAGCAAACGATCACGGTGGATGGTGCCACTTATAGGTTAGACAAGCCTTTTATGGTGATGGCCACTCAGAATCCGATTGAATATGAAGGGACTTATCCTTTACCGGAAGCGCAGATGGACCGCTTTATGCTGAAGTTGCATCTAGGGTATCCGAATCAGGTGGACGAGGTGGAAATCCTGTCACGAACCATGATCACGGAAAATATAGATACGTTGTCCCCGGTTTGCACCAGTGAAGACATTGTCAAGCTTCAAAAGCAAGTATCGCAAATCTATGTCAGTCAAGCGTTAAAAGAATATATGGTTTCTATCTGCCAGAAGACGAGAGAGCATCAAGATGTTCTGCTTGGGGTGAGCCCTCGAGGAACGGTTGCTTTTTATCGAGCGGTACAAGCCCTTGCTTTTATTAGAGGCAGAGACTTTGTCACACCCGATGACCTGAAGGAACTGGCCGTTGAAGTTCTGTCCCATCGATTGGTTCTTAAGGGAGAAGCGCGCTTCGAGGGCGTTCAACCTTCTGAGATCATTCAACAAATTATAGAACGCGTGGCGGTCCCCGTGGTAAGGGAGCAAAGGAAGGGTTCGAAGTGAATGGGCTAGCCAATTTGATCTTCCTGCTTATTCTTGCTTTCCTAGCCTACCTTTATAAGGGATGGCATACTGGATTTGCGAGCACTTTTATCTTTTATATTCTGTTTACTCTGTCTATCTATGAGACGATCGTTTACCTTGCAGCCTTTTATCGGATAGAAGTGGAGAGGATGATAAGCAAGAAGAGGTTGCAGGCTGGGAACGCGCAAGAGATCACCCTACGCATTAAGAGAAAATTACCCATTCCTTTGCTTTGGTACGCCGCTTACGAGTCTTGGCCTGGGAATGTTTCCCCAATCTCAGGACAAGTTGTCTTTCCTTGGTTTAAAAAAGAAATAGAGCTGACGTTTGAGGTCCCGCATATGAAGCGGGGAATCTATGAGCTAACGGAGATTCAAGTTATTTGCGGTGATTTGTTTGGCCTTATCAAAAGGAGAACCGTCATTCAAAGACAAGATGCGTTCTTAGTTTACCCTAGGCATGATCTATTGCAAAAGTGGACGGTTAAAGACGGACAGATGAATGGGCATGCATCCATGGCCAGAAGGCGTTCGGATGAATCCACAGCTGTAGTGGGGATTCGGGAATATGCCCATGGGGATCGCCTGAGCCAGATTCACTGGAAAGCCTCAGCCAAAAGTCAAAGCTTAAAGACAAAAGAGTTTGAATACCAAGTATCCAATCATTTGGTTGTATTTTTAGACACCGATCGAATGGTTTATCCCCATAACGCTCATTTTGAGAAGGCGGTTAGAGTGGCAGCAAGCTTACTGTATCTTGCTCACAAAAGACAGTTGAGATATGCTTTGTGTCTCGAAGGCACGGAAGGAAAAGCGAAGGTGCTAGAAGGGGTACAGGACTTCGATTTCTACCGTTTACTAGAGCACTTGGCAAGCTTGCAAGCAGAAGGAGATGTAGCCGTCAGCACTCTCCTCAAACAATCCTTGCCACAGCTGCCTCGAGGTGCTCATATTGCAGTCGTGACTGCAAAGGTTGACCGCTCATTAAGTATGTTGTTACTGGAGCTTACCAGTAGAAAGACCAGAGTGGAGCTTTTCCTCTCAGGTAAAGAATCGATGGATAAACACAATCCTTGGCTCAAGAAGCTGCAAGGAAGCGGGGTGATTTTACACCGTGAATTGGCTTAAAGGAATATTGGTGTTTTTTATCCTATGGGAATGGCTGCGTCCATTGCCGTTGCTGGCGCCATTCGAGAACCACGATATTTTTCTATGGTTGCTAGCATGGTTTGGTTTTTCCTCGATACCGAACTGGTCCTTTTGGCTGCGAGGAGTCTGGAATGCTTTTGGAGCGGCTGGCGTGATTTATTATCTCTTTGCTCCATCTTTATTGCCGGAACAAACGTGGATGGAGTATGTCAAGCTAGAGTTGATCTATAACTACGAGCAGATCTTTCTGAGGGAATACCATTTGACCACGAGTTTTATACGATCTGCTGGCTTCGTCCTCTTGTTATGGATCGCTGTTCAAATCGTATTTTCTGCCGTACTGAAACGAGGCCAAGCCATAGGACTTAGTATAGCCACGTTCACACTTCTCGTTCTGTTGGATGTTTCAACGATCTATGAAGTAAAAGCAGCTTTGCTGCGAGTGACTTTGCTTTGCCTTGGTTTGTTGGCCCTGCAACAGCTTCGATCTGTAGAGAGAATGGGTGTACAGGCATGGTGGGGAAAATCAAGTCGGTTGGCCTGGTTGATGGCAGTATCTGTGCTTATTTTATCTATCACGTTGGTTGCCTATGTTGTCCCTAAGCCGAGAGAAGCGGCGGTACTCGACCTAGGCTGGTCTGCACAGGGAGGCGCGGGATCGCACAGAGTAGGGTATGAGAGTCGGGATCAACGTCTTGGCGGACCCTTCATTGATGATGAGACCGTGGTTTTTGTGGCTGAGACCACCGAAAAACATTATTGGCGTGGGGAGTCGCGAAGCATTTATACCGGGACGGAGTGGAAGGATACCCAAGGAACCCCATCTAATTGGACCTTGCAAGATTCCATAAGTATGGAGCCTCTCATTCGCAATAAGAAGGTCGATGACAAGGAAGTAGTAGTCAAAGTCCATTTTCCGAACCCTCGATATAACTTGCTCTTCTATGGGGGAATTCTCCAAAAAATCAATTTAATACAGCCCGAACCTCTACGGTTATTCTCATCAGGGAATCAAGAGGTTAAGGTACAGTTTGCGTCCGAAGGTCAGTATCTTGCTGGATATGAAGCCCGCAGCTACATTCCGTTGATTAATGAAGAAGCTCTGAAAACTTCCTCAACGGCGTACCCGTCAGAGCTTCGCAATTATCTTCAACTGCCGGCGAGCTTACCAAGTAGGGTTTTTCAATTGGCTGAAGAGGTGACTAAAGATCATACTGATCCTTATTCTAAAGCGTACGCGATTCAGCAGTATCTGAAATACTCTGGCGGCTATGTTTATGAAAAGCTGAACGTTCCCTATGTGGGAGAAGGTCAAGATTTCGTAGATCAATTCTTATTTGAAACCAAACAAGGGTACTGCGATCACTTCTCTTCTTCCATGACGGTCATGCTTCGTACGCTGGGCATCCCTGCCCGTTATGTGAAAGGATTCTCGACAGGAGATATGGTTTTCAAATCAGGAGATTCCTATGAGGTGACCATGCGCAACAAAAACGCGCATTCCTGGGTAGAGGTTTACTTTGCCGAGTATGGCTGGGTGACTTTTGAACCGACACCGGGTTTTGTTCATCCAACGAAGCAGGATAGAGAGGAAACTCAGCAAGAGCAAGAGGCTGCACCGGCCAGCTCGATCATTCCGCCTGTGGCACAAGATTTGAGTGATCGGTTGCTGGAGCTTGAGGAAGAGACGGTGGAGTCGAGCGCTACACAGTCTGGATTCCGCAACTGGATTTTGATTCTTTTCACTTTAGCGATTATTTTAGCCGTTGTCATGGTGGTAAAGAAGCAGACGGAGCTTCGCTTCTGGTATCTCTATCATAAGGGAAAGCGAGTGGAGCATGCTGAAGGCATAGCGAATCTCTACCTGTCTGTACTTGAAGCGCTGGGTTCTACGTTTTCCCGTAGAAAAACTGGGGAGTCACTTCAAGAATTTGTAGCTCGCCTGACTCTTAATCAACAATCTAAAGCGGACTTAAAGCAACTAACCGACGCGTATGAGCGACATATCTATGGGAATCGCTCTTGGAAAGAGCAAGAAGTAAAACAAACAAAATCTGTTATGAGAAAATTCCTTCGTCATTTCCTTTCTTGAACATTTTCTCGACGTTTGGTAGAATTATGTCGTCAAAAGTCGAACGTTAAAGGTTCTAGGCAGGATGAATGTCAGGAATAGGAATAACGGTGAAGCCGAGTTCTTCCTGAGTGAATGAGTCAGGAGAATTCGGCTTTATGTTTTTACGCGTAAAGGGAGAACCTATTTCTAACGTCAGTCGCGTTTATCATGTTAGGAGGAAAAGTGAAAATGGAAAGACCGAGTGAAATTGTGATTGTTTTAGATTTCGGGGGTCAATACAATCAGTTGATCGCCCGCAGAGTAAGGGATTTAGGCGTGTATAGCGAGCTGTTGCCTTATAATACGTCCATTGAAAAAATGAAAGAATTAAATCCGAAAGGGATTATTTTCTCTGGAGGGCCAGCTAGTGTGTATGCGGAAAATTCTCCATTGGCTGATGAAGCTGTGTACGATCTTGGTATTCCGATTCTTGGAATTTGCTATGGTATGCAGATGATGACCCATCACCTGAAGGGGAAAGTCGAGCGTGCCAATAAGCGGGAATATGGAAAAGCAGCGATCGCGGTTACAAACGACAGTCCGTTCTTCGGCAAGCTAGACAAAGAGCAAAATGTCTGGATGAGCCATGGCGATCTAGTCGTCGAAACCCCTGAAGGCTTCCGCATAGATGCCAGCAGTGAGCATTGTCCGATTGCAGCCATGAGTCACCCGGAGAAGAACTTTTACGCCGTTCAGTTCCATCCTGAGGTACGCCACTCCGAATATGGGAATGAGATGATCCAAAACTTTTTATTTGAGATTTGTAAGTGTGAAGGTAACTGGTCCATGGAAAACTTCATTGAACAAATGGTCCAAGAAGTTCGTGAAACGGTTGGGGACAAGCAAGTATTGTGTGCACTGAGTGGTGGAGTTGACTCATCGGTTGTAGCTGCTCTTATACATAAAGCGATCGGTGATCAGTTGACTTGTATGTTTATTGATCATGGCTTATTACGTAAAGGTGAAGCGGAAAGCGTCATGAAGACCTTCGGGGAAAAGTTCCACATGAAAGTAATCAAGATTGATGCTAAAGAGCGTTTCTTATCTAAGCTAAGCGGGGTTTCCGATCCAGAGCGTAAGCGCAAGATCATTGGCAACGAGTTTATCTACGTTTTCGAAGAAGAGTCCAGCAAGCTAGAGGGGATGGACTTCTTGGCTCAAGGAACACTTTATACGGATATCGTGGAGAGCGGAACCGCAACCGCTCAAACCATTAAGTCTCACCACAATGTAGGCGGACTACCTGAAGATATGAAGCTCAAATTAATCGAGCCGTTAAAGACATTATTTAAGGATGAAGTGCGTAAAGTAGGAGAAGAGCTAGGTCTTCCAACAGAGATTGTATGGCGTCAGCCTTTCCCAGGACCTGGCCTAGGAATCCGTGTCATTGGTGAGATTACAGAGGATAAGCTTGAAATTGTTCGTGAATCCGATGCGATCCTTCGTGATGAAATAAAGAAAGCAGGGTTAGATCGCGAGATCTGGCAATACTTCACAGCTCTTCCAGATATGAAGAGTGTGGGGGTAATGGGGGATAGCCGTACGTACTCTTACACGGTTGGGATTCGTGCTGTAACCTCCATTGATGGAATGACGGCAGATTGGGCGCGTATACCCTACGATGTTTTGGAGAAAATATCAGTGCGGATTGTCAATGAAGTGGAAAATGTTAACCGAGTTGTGTATGACATTACTTCTAAGCCCCCAGCAACGATTGAGTGGGAGTAGAAACACGAAAGTTTCGTTAGATAACCTGACGAACATTCGTATCATTCATTGACAGAATATAAGACTATTGCTAAACTAATTTTCGTGTTTGGTAATAGTCTTTATATTTATCATTATTAGGGAGGATTTGCTGATTATGGCAAATGAAAAAACACCGAACGTTCGTGAGGATTCTGGGCTCGGGAGGTACTTTGGGTTTATGGAGCATGGCACTAATTTTCGGACCGAAGTAATAGCCGGATTAACCACCTTTCTCGCTATGGCTTACATACTCGCTGTTAATCCTTTTATGCTAAGCGGAGCAGATCTGCCGGCAGACTTAAGAGGCTTGTTCCCAGACCGAGATGCTGTGTTTGTAGCGACGGCTCTTGCAGCTGTAATTGGTACCTTGATCATGGGCGTTTACGCCAATTATCCGATTGCTCTAGCGCCAGGGATGGGACTGAATGCCTTTTTTACCTTTACTGTTGTTTTAACCATGGGGATTCCTTGGCAGCATGCCCTAGCGGGCGTGTTCGTTTCGGGTGTGATCTTCCTGGCCCTTACGTTTACGGGAGTAAGAGAAACCATTATTAACTCCATACCTGCTGGTCTAAAGTATGCGGCTTCTGCAGGGATAGGTTTATTCATCGCTTTTATTGGATTTAAGAATGCAGGGATTATTGTCGCTAATCCAGCCACCTTTGTAGCACTTGGTCCGCTTCACTATACAGAAGGTATGGAACCTGCCCAAATGGAAGCAGTAAGAAATACGCTTCTAGCGATCTTTGGATTAGTTATCACGGTTGTGCTTATGACCAGAAAGATAACGGGGGCCATCTTCTATGGGATGGTCATCACAGCGGTTGCTGGAATGATCTTTGGCATTGTTCAGCCGCCTGCAGCGGTAGTTGCCCCGATTCCGAGTGTTGCACCAACGTTTGGAGCGATGTTTGCGCCATTGACAGACATGTCCATCATGCTGTCTCCCCAGATGCTGATTGTGATCTTTACGTTCCTTTTTGTAGACTTTTTTGATACGGCTGGAACATTAGTGGGAGTGGCAAGCCAAGCGGGTTTTATGAAGAATAACGAATTGCCCAGAGCCGGGCGTGCGCTAACAGCGGACTCGGTCGCTACGATCGCTGGAGCTGTATTGGGTACCTCTACCACCACTTCCTATGTGGAATCCTCTGCAGGGGTTGCCGCAGGAGGACGAACAGGCTTTGCCTCCGTTGTCACGGCGATTTTGTTTGCGGTAGCGCTATTCTTTTCTCCCTTGCTGGCCGTCATCACACCGGCTGTAACAGCACCAGCCTTAATCGTGGTAGGTATTCTCATGGCATCCAATCTAGCGCGAATAGAATGGGATAAAATTGAAGAGGCGGCACCAGCCTTCCTCACCGTCATTCTTATGCCTTTAACTTTTAGTATCGCAACAGGGATTGCGCTAGGATTTATTCTTTATCCTTTAACGAAGATCGTGAAGGGCCAAGCGAAAGAGGTTCACCCTATCATGTACGCCTTGTTCTTCGTATTTTTAATTTATTTTGGTTGGTTGCATTAATATATGGAACAAAAAGGGCATCTTAAAAAGAGATGCTTTTTTTGTTTCTTACATAAGGGTAAAACACGAACATTAATACCCACCAAATCTAATAAAGTACGTCAATAAGGTTGTTTTCTTTCGGAATTTATGGTTTACTAAAGATGAATTATTCGTGCGTAGGAGGATTCCATTAATGAAAGTCCTTGTAGGTGTGATCATGGGCAGTACCTCAGACTGGGAAACCATGAAGGAAGCGTGTTCCATTTTGGATGAATTGCAAGTTCCTTATGAGAAGAAAGTAGTATCGGCTCATCGAA
This sequence comes from Ammoniphilus sp. YIM 78166, assembly GCF_004522215.1. Classification (GTDB taxonomy): domain Bacteria; phylum Bacillota; class Bacilli; order Aneurinibacillales; family RAOX-1; genus YIM-78166. Next base: position 19,164 of record NZ_SDLR01000002.1, read on the forward strand.
CGCCTGATTATATGTTTGAGTATGCCACGACGGCAAAAGATAGAGGGATTGAAGTGATTATTGCAGGTGCCGGAGGAGCGGCTCATCTCCCAGGCATGGTAGCAGCCAAGACCGAATTGCCGGTTATCGGCGTGCCAGTTAAGTCTTCTACACTGAACGGATTGGATTCTTTGCTGTCCATCGTTCAGATGCCCGGCGGAGTTCCAGTAGCGACTGTGGCCATTGGGAAGGCTGGAGCGATCAATGCAGGTTTGTTAGCTGCTCAGATCCTAGGGATTAAATATCCTGAGATTCAAGAACGGTTCGTGGCAAGGCGCGAGAACACCCGCGTGAGTGTCATGGAGGGAGGAGAGCTCCTGTGACTATGATTAAACCGGGTTCAACGATTGGCGTTTTAGGTGGAGGTCAGCTAGGGCGAATGATGGCTCTAGCCGGACGGAACATGGGATACCGCTTTGTAACCCTAGACCCCACCCCAGACTCTCCATGTGGACAAGTGGCAGATCGTCAGATTATCGCTGCGTTTTCGGATCTGCAAGGAGCCAGTGAATTTGCTCGTTCTTGCGATGTAGTGACTTATGAATTCGAAAACGTGGATGCCCAAGTAGCTGCTGAGCTTGAAACCACCTCGTTTGTCCCGCAGGGAAGCGAGTTGTTAAAAATTACCCAAAACCGGATTAGAGAAAAAACGACGTTACATTCTTTTGGCATTCCTGTAGCTCCGTTTGAGGTGATCACTTCCGAACAAGAGCTGCAGGAAGCTGTGGGGAAGTTGGGTCTTCCTTGCGTGATGAAAACTGCTACGGGCGGCTATGATGGCAAGGGACAATGGGTGATTCGATTCATGGATCAGATCCCAGCTGCGTTTGCCGACTTGAACCGTACAGGGGCCGAGCTGATTGTGGAGCAGTTTATCTCGTTCCAGAAAGAGCTGTCGGTCATTGCTGCACGCAGTACCACGGGAGAAGTAAAGGCTTTTCCAGTAGCGGAAAATATTCATATCGACAACATTTTGCATCAAACCATTGTGCCGGCGAGAGTGTCCCAGGATCAAGCACAAAAAGCAGAGGAAATTGCCTTGCGGATTGCGAGTTCGTTGAACGTGGTGGGATTGATTGCAGTAGAGATGTTTCTAGCGGACGATGGACAGATTATCGTCAATGAGCTGGCGCCGAGGCCGCATAATTCCGGACACTTCACGATGGAGGCTTGTGTGACTTCGCAATTTGAGCAGCATATTAGAGCCATTTGCGGGTTACCGCTCGGAGAAGTGCAGATGCTATCCCCTGTCGTGATGGTGAATATCTTGGGAGAGCACGTGGAGCCTGTTTTAGAACGAATTCAGCATTTGCCAACGACGGCGAAGCTTCACTTATACGGAAAGAAAGACAGCAAAATCAAAAGAAAGATGGGCCACATCAATTTCTTGGCTCCGACGGTGGAAGAAGCCTTACAGCAAATCGATGAACTAGACATTTGGAATAAAACGGAGGTAACCCTATGATTTCAAGATATAGCCGACCTGAGATGACCGCCATTTGGACAGAGCAAAATAAGTTCCAAGCTTGGTTGGAAGTGGAGATTTTAGCTTGTGAAGCCTGGGCAGAGCTTGGACATATTCCCAAAGAAGATGTGAAAGTGATGCGGGAAAAGGCGAGCTTCGATATTGATCGCATCTACGAAATAGAAGAAGAAACCCGCCATGATGTCGTGGCCTTTACTCGTGCGGTTTCCGAGACGCTAGGAGAAGAGAAGAAGTGGGTGCATTATGGACTAACCTCGACCGATGTCGTAGATACCGCCTTATCTTATTTACTTCGCCAAGCGAATGCGATCTTGAAGCGTGATCTGGAGAATTTTATTGACATTCTGACGGAAAAGGCCAAGGAACATCAACATACGGTCATGATGGGACGTACCCACGGGGTGCATGCAGAGCCCACTACTTTTGGTTTGAAGCTTGCTTTATGGCGTGAGGAGATGAAGCGCAACTTGGAGCGCTTTGAGAACGCAGCTGAGCGTGTGGCTTTCGGTAAGCTATCCGGTGCAGTAGGAACCTATGCGAATATCGATCCGTTCGTAGAAAGCTATGTGTGCGAGAAGCTAGGACTTCAAGCCGCACCGATTTCTACTCAAACGCTTCAGCGTGATCGCCACGCGGAGTATATGGCTACCCTTGCTCTTATCGCTACTTCTATCGAGAAGTTTGCAACCGAAGTTCGCGGTCTGCAAAAAAGTGAGACAAGAGAAGTGGAGGAAGCCTTCGGAAAAGGACAAAAAGGATCTTCGGCCATGCCGCATAAGCGCAATCCGATCGGAAGCGAGAACATGACGGGACTTGCTCGCGTGATTCGCGGATATATGGTTTCTTCTTATGAGAATGTACCGCTATGGCATGAACGTGATATCTCACATTCTTCTGTAGAGCGTGTGATTTTGCCGGATGCGACCATTCTATTGAACTATATGTTGAATCGTTTCGGGAATATCGTGAAAAACTTGACGGTTTTCCCTGATAACATGAAGCGCAACATGGAGCGGACCTTTGGATTAATCTATTCCCAGCGTGTGCTATTGAAGCTTATTGATAAAGGATTAAGCCGCGAAGAAGCGTACGATACGGTACAACCGAAAGCGATGCAGGCGTGGGAAGAACAGCGCTCTTTCCGTCAAATCCTTGAGGAAGATCCGAAAGTTACGTCCATGTTGACCCAAGAGGAAATGGACGATTGCTTTAACTATAACTGGCATTTGAAACATGTCGACACTATCTTTGAGCGTTTAGGTCTTTCTTAAAAAACGGGAAAAATGGGGGTAAGCTGCAATGGAAAAGTTAGGGTTGCTTTATGAAGGGAAAGCCAAGAAAGTCTATAAAACCGACCAGCCCGGCTACTACTGGATTGAATATAAAGATGACGCTACTGCCTTTAATGGGGAAAAGAAAGCCCAAATTACAGGCAAGGGCGTTTTGAATAATGAAATCAGCTCCATTTTTCTTGAGATGCTAAAAGAAAAGGGCATTGAAAATCACTTTGTTAAAAAAGTGTCTTCCACCGAACAAATTGTACGTCAGGTTACCATCATCCCCATCGAAGTCGTTGTTCGTAATATTGCAGCAGGCTCCCTTGCAAAACGCTTAGGCATGGAAGAAGGAACGCCGCTGGCTCACCCGATCGTGGAGTTCTATTACAAGGATGATGCGCTGGGCGATCCGTTTATTAATGATCATCACGTATCCGTATTAAATCTAGCTACACAAGAGGAAGCAGACTTGCTTAAAAAAATAGGCCTTCAGGTCAACGAAGTCTTGAAGCCTTATATGGCCGAACGAAACATCTTATTAGTGGATTTCAAGCTTGAGTTTGGCAAGACCGAGGAGGGTCAGGTGATCCTAGCGGATGAGATTTCACCGGATACCTGCCGTTTCTGGGATGCCGATACGAAAGAAAAGTTGGATAAAGACCGTTTCCGTCGAGACCTAGGAAGCGTAGAAGAAGCCTATCAAGAAATTTTAAAACGTCTAGGAGGAGAAGCTCATGTTTAAAGCTACCGTTTATGTAACGTTAAGAGAAAGTGTACTAGACCCTCAGGGAGTGGCCGTTCAAGGCTCTCTTCATTCCCTTGGATTTGATGAAGTAGGCAACATTCGCATCGGTAAATACATGGAATTAGAAGTGAACTTGAAAGATAAAGCAGCAGCAGAAGAGCGTGTAAAGGAAATGTGCGAAAAGCTGTTGGCTAACACCGTCATTGAGGATTACCGCTACGAGCTACAGGAGGTCTAAATCGATGAACTTCGCCGTAATTGTATTCCCTGGTTCTAACTGTGACATCGATATGTATAAAGGGGTCGAAGATAGCTTAGGTCAACCGGTGGATTATGTTTGGTTTACAGAAACGGATCTTTCTAAATATGATGCGATCCTTATTCCAGGAGGCTTCTCCTATGGTGACTATCTTCGCCCAGGAGCGATGGCTAGCTTTGCTCCAGCCATGGAAGAAGTGAAGAAAGCTGCCGCTGCTGGCAAGCTGGTTCTTGGCGTGTGCAATGGGTTCCAGATCTTGACTGAGGCAGGACTTCTTCCCGGAGCGCTTCGCCGCAACCAAAGCTTGAAGTTCCAGTGTAAAATGGTCGATCTTAAAGTAGAAAACAACCAGACTCCGTTTACGCTCGATTATGCGGAGGGAGAATGGATCAAGATACCGATCGCTCATGGCGATGGCAACTACTATTGTGATGAAGAAACACTAAACGAGCTAGAGCAAAACAATCGCATTATCTTCCGTTACGAAGGGCACAACCCGAACGGTTCAATAAATGAAATTGCGGGAATTATGAATGAAAACGGAAATGTCCTAGGCATGATGCCTCATCCTGAGCGAGCTGTCCATGAGTGGTTGGGCTCCGAAGACGGAAAGCGGATGTTTACTTCAATTCTTAAGTACTGGAGGGAGAAGAACGGTGCAGCATAGAGAGCCTACCCCTGAGCAGATCGAAGAGCAAAAAGTTTATCGTGAAATGGGATTAACGGAAGAAGAGTACCAAAAAGTGGTGGATATTTTAGGCCGCAAGCCAAATTATACAGAAACAGGGATCTTTAGTGTGATGTGGTCGGAGCACTGCAGCTACAAGAACTCAAAGCCGGTCCTACGCCGCTTCCCTACCAGTGGACCGCACGTTCTCCAAGGTCCTGGAGAAGGAGCGGGAATTGTCGACATCGGGGACAACCAAGCCGTTGTTTTCAAAATTGAAAGTCATAACCATCCATCTGCGATTGAGCCTTATCAAGGAGCTGCGACGGGTGTGGGCGGGATCATCCGCGATGTATTCTCCATGGGAGCAAGACCGATCGCCCTCTTAAACTCCCTTCGTTTTGGAGAATTGGATACACCAAGAACCAAGTACTTGTTTGAAAATGTGGTAGCAGGGATCGCCGGGTATGGAAACTGTATCGGAATTCCTACCGTTGCCGGCGAAATCTACTTTGACCCAAGCTATGAAGGAAATCCTTTAGTCAATGCGATGTGCGTGGGCTTAATTAACCATGATCAAATTCAAAAAGGGGTAGCCAAAGGAATCGGCAATCCAGTCATTTATGTAGGAGCTTCCACGGGACGAGATGGGATCCATGGCGCCACTTTTGCTTCTGAAGAATTAAGCGAAGGATCCGAAGCGAAGCGCCCTGCGGTTCAGGTGGGAGATCCGTTCATGGAGAAGCTTCTCCTAGAAGCTACTCTTGAATTAATTGATTCCGGTCTGGTTGTAGGGATCCAGGACATGGGTGCGGCTGGTCTTACCAGCTCCAGTTCGGAAATGGCGAGTAAAGCAGGAAACGGCATCGAGTTGAACCTAGACCTCGTACCTCAGCGTGAAAAAGGAATGACCGCTTACGAAATGATGCTTTCTGAGTCTCAAGAGCGGATGCTCGTTGTAGCAAAGCAAGGGACAGAAGAAGATGTCTACAAGATTTTTGAAAAGTGGGGTCTTCATGCGGTGGTGATTGGCCGTGTTACGGATGACAATCGACTGCGCATCCTTCACCAAGGAGAAGTGTTTGCAGATATTCCAGTAGACAAGCTGGCAGAAGATGCCCCTGTGTATCATAAGCCTTCTAAGGTTCCGGCTTACTATGAAAACTATGCCACCTTAGATACCACTCAATTGGATGAGCCGAAGGATTACAACGAAACCCTTCAAAAGCTCCTGTCTGCTCCTACGGTTGCAAGTAAAGAGTGGGTATACAATCAATATGACTATATGGTTCGTACGAATACGGCCGTACACCCAGGTTCTGATGCTGCGGTTGTAGCCATTCGAGGAACGCGTAAGGCCTTAGCGATGTCGGTAGACTGTAATGGACGCTACGTTTACCTAGACCCATATCATGGGGGAGCTATTGCGGTAGCAGAGGCGGCTCGTAACGTGGTCTGCTCTGGAGCGAAGCCTCTAGCCATTACCGATAACTTGAACTACGGAAGTCCAGAGAAGCCTGAGATCTTCTGGCAATTAGAGCAATCGGCAGATGGAATCAGCGAAGCATGCCGAGTTTTGAATGCTCCGGTTATTGGCGGTAACGTAAGTTTATATAACGAGACGAATGGGGTAGCCATCTATCCAACGCCAACCATCGGTATGGTTGGGTTGATTGAAGATATGGACCACATCACCACTCAATCCTTCAAGGATGAAGGGGACGTAATTCTTCTACTAGGTGAAACCAAGGCGGAGATTGGTGGATCCGAGTACCAGAAGCTTCAATTGGGTCGAATTGAGGGACGTCCTCCACAAATTGATTTAGAGCTGGAGTCCCGTGTTCAAGCCGTTACGCTCGAAGCCATCAAACAAGGCTTCGTCAAGTCTGCTCACGACTTAGCAGAAGGCGGTTTGGCCGTAGCGGTAGCAGAGAGCTGCATCAGCGGAACTGTAGGAGCTGAAGTGAACCTGGATGTGAATCTTCGTCCAGACTTAGCCCTCTTTAGCGAAACACAATCTCGAATTCTCTTGTCCGCGACAAGTGAAAAGGCAGAAGAAATTATTAAGCTGGCTGAGGCGAAAGGTGTGGCGATATCCAAGCTAGGTAAAGTCACAGGTGACCAACTCATCATAAGCGTCAATGGCCAGAATGTTATCGAACAGCCATTGTCCACAGCCAAAGCAGCTTGGAAGGATGCGATTGCATGTTTGATGACGTAATTTGGGATAAGTTAAATGAAGAGTGTGGAGTGTTCGGGGTGTTTGGTCATCCCGATGCTCCTCAGCTTACGTATTACGGAATTCATGCTCTTCAACATCGCGGTCAAGAATCCGCAGGGATCAGTGCTTCGAACGGAGAGAAGTTCTCTTATCACCGGGGAATGGGCTTAGTCACCGAAGCGTTTGGCAACAAGGAATTAGAGCAGATCAAAGGTCATTTGGCCATCGGTCATGTTCGCTATACAACGGCAGGCGAAAGCAAGATTGAAAATGCCCAGCCTTTAATTTTCAAATATAGTCAAGGCAATCTAGCTCTTGCTCATAATGGAAACCTGGTCAATGCGAAGCAAGTGAAGCACCAACTCGAGCGACAGGGTTCTATCTTCCAAACCACTAGTGATACGGAAGTGGTTGCCCATTTGATTGCTCGCTCGGGCTATGACCGGATCGAGGATGCCGTTCGGGAGTCTCTTCGTATGATTAAGGGGGCATATGCTCTTCTTATCATGACAGAAACCAAGTTGATTGTAGCTCTGGATCCCAATGGGTTGCGTCCTTTATCTCTAGGTACCATTGGTGAGGGGTACGTGGTATCATCTGAAACCTGTGCCTTTGACGTGATTGGTGCAGATTATCTCCGTGAAGTGGAACCGGGTGAGATGATTATCATCGATAAGGATGGAATGCGTTCCGAACGTATCTCCGGAAATACCCAACGTTCCATCTGTTCATTTGAATATATCTATTTTGCTAGACCAGACAGTGATATCGATGGCATTAATGTGCACCAAGCGCGCAAGCAGCTTGGCAGACAATTAGCAAAAGAAGCCTCTATAGAAGCAGATGTCGTCACAGGGGTTCCTGATTCCAGTATTTCAGCTGCTATCGGCTATGCGGAAGCAACCGGAATTCCTTACGAGCTAGGATTAATTAAAAACCGCTATGTTGGTCGTACCTTTATTGCCCCAAGCCAAGAGCTACGGGCCCAAGGGGTTCGAATGAAGCTCAGTGCGGTGCGCAAAGTAGTCGAAGGAAAGCGCGTGGTCATGATCGATGATTCGATTGTTCGCGGAACCACAAGTGGACGTATCGTTCGTATGCTTCGTGAAGCAGGAGCAACCGAGGTCCATGTGCGAATCAGTTCCCCTCCGGTTATGAATCCTTGCTTCTATGGCATTGATACCTCTACGCGTGAAGAGCTGATTGCGGCCAAGAAGAGCATTGAACAGATGCGTGAGTTTATAGGGGCAGACAGCTTATCGTTTCTTTCCGTTGATGGCTTGATGGAAGGTGTAGGGAGAGGAAAAGAACATCCCAATCGAGGTCATTGTTTAGCATGCTTTACAGGACAGTATCCTACTGAGATCTATGAGGATGAGCAGGCAGAGACCCACTGTGCGAGCTTAAGCAATTGACGCTAATAAGGAGGAACGGACATGAGTGACGCCTATCGCAAGGCTGGCGTGGATATAGATGCAGGAAACGAAGCAGTGGAACGAATGAAAAAGCATGTCAAAAAAACCTTCCGACCTGAGGTGCTAACAGGGTTAGGCGGATTTGGCGCGCTGTTTCAGCCGGATATGAAAAAGTATGAGGAACCTATCTTAGTTTCCGGGACGGATGGGGTAGGAACGAAGCTAAAGATTGCCTTCGCTATGGATAAGCACGACACGATTGGGATCGATGCGGTTGCCATGTGTGTGAATGATGTTGTGGTGCAAGGGGCAGAGCCTTTATTTTTTCTCGATTACCTCGCTTGTGGAAAAGTGCTTCCAGAGAAAATCGAAGCGATTGTTAAAGGAATTGCGGACGGTTGCGAAATGTCAGGCTGTGCTCTTATTGGCGGAGAAACCGCTGAGATGCCAGGCATGTATGCCGATGGGGAATACGATATTGCCGGTTTTACCGTTGGGATCGTAGATCGCAAAAAGCTGATTGACGGCTCATCCATCTCACCGGGTGATGTGGTTTTAGGTCTTGCTTCTAGTGGTGTTCACAGTAATGGATTTTCGCTTGTACGCAAGGTGCTTCTTGAGGATGCTGGCTTAACCCTCGACACGCAAGTGGAGGAATTAGGAACAACGCTGGGGGATAGTCTCCTCACGCCTACACGAATTTATGTCAAGCCTCTTCTTGAAGTGATGAACGAGTTCCAAATCAAAGGGATGGTTCACGTAACAGGCGGTGGATTCTACGACAATATTCCAAGAGTATTGCCGCAAGGGGTTCAGGTCGATGTGGAAAAAGGAACATGGCCCGTATTGCCGATCTTTAACTTGATTCAAGAAAAAGGCGGCATTACCGACTATGATATGTACCGAACTTTTAATATGGGGATTGGTATGATCCTCGTAGTTTCTGCAGAAGACAGCGCTGCGGTTGTAGATAAATTAGCTTCTCTTGGCGAGAAGGCTTATCGCATCGGAACCGTTGCCGAAGGAAATGAAGAGGTACGTCTCGTCGGAGGAAATTAGCAATGAAGATCGCCGTATTTGCATCAGGAACCGGTTCTAATTTTGCTGCAGTGGTGGAAGCCGTGAAAGAGGGGCGGTTAAAAAATATAGAAATCGCGCTATTGGTTTGCGATCGTCCGGGTGCGTTGGTGATAAAAAGGGCTGAACAGGAATCCATTCCTGTTTTTTCTTTTCAGCCTAAGGAATATCCCGACAAAGCTGCTTATGAACAGCTTGTGCTAGATAAACTGCAGGAGCAAGGAGTCGAGCTGATTGTTCTGGCAGGCTATATGAGACTCATCGGACCAACCTTGCTTCACTCGTATTCAAGCCGGATGATCAATCTTCATCCCTCGCTTCTTCCCGCTTTTACAGGGAAGGATGCCATTGGACAAGCGCTGGACTATGGAGTGAAGATTACAGGGATCACGGTCCACTTTGTGGATGCCGGAATGGATACGGGCCCCATTATTGCGCAACGGAACGTAGAGATCGAATCGGGTGAAACGAAAGAAACCCTTTCCCATAAAATACAGATTCAAGAGCATCAGCTTTTGCCAGAAGTCATCGGTTGGATCGCCGAAGGCAAAATCAAGCTAAACGGAAGAAAGGTGGAGATGAAATGACAAGAGCATTAATTAGTGTTTCCGATAAAACAGGTGTGGTGGAATTAGCCAAGGAGTTGGAAAAGCTAGGTGTTGAAATTATTTCAACTGGCGGAACCTCCAAGCTATTGAAGGAACAAGGGATTAAAGTAACGGGAATTTCAGAGGTCACGGGTTTTCCAGAGATATTAGATGGACGTGTTAAGACGCTTCATCCGAATATCCATAGCGGTTTATTGGCCATCCGAGATAAGGAAGAGCACCAAAAGCAGCTCGAAGAATTAAAGATCCAACCGATTGATCTCGTCATTGTGAACCTTTATCCATTCAAGGAAACCATCAGTAAAGCAGATGTTACGTATGAGGACGCCATTGAGAACATCGACATCGGCGGGCCGACCATGCTTCGTTCTGCAGCGAAAAACCATGCGTTCGTCACGGTTGTAGTAGACGCTAAGGATTATGAAGGTGTCGTTGCGGAAATGAAAGCAGGAGAGGTAAGCCTAGAAACACGCCGTCGCTTGGCTGCGAAGGTGTTCCGTCATACGGCTGCTTATGATTCCCTGATATCCAACTACTTAACCGAGCAAGTGGGCGAGGAATGGCCAGACCAATATACGGTGACCTTTGAAAAGGTGCAGGACCTTCGCTACGGGGAAAACCCTCATCAAAAGGCAGGCTTCTATCGTGCGCCCCTAGCTGGAAAAGGTACCTTGAGTACAGCAGAACAGCTGCATGGTAAAGAATTATCTTATAACAATATTAACGATGCAGATGCAGCCTTGCAGCTCGTGAAGGAATTTTCAGAGCCGGCTGTTGTTGCGGTTAAGCACACCAATCCTTGCGGAGTAGGAACGGGTAAGACCATCCTTGAAGCGTATCAAAAAGCGTATGAATCTGATCCGGTTTCCATTTTTGGCGGGATCATTGCCGCGAACCGCGTGATTGATAAGGACACCGCTCTGTTGATGAAGGAGTTATTCCTCGAAATCATTATGGCTCCTGGGTTTGAAGAGGACGCTCTCGAGGTCTTGAAGGAAAAGAAGAACCTAAGACTACTTAAGCTTGCGGAAAACAAGGCAGACGAGAAGCCTGCTCTTCGACTTTCCTCTGTTCAAGGCGGTTTACTGGTACAAGAAGAAGATATCAAGCAAGTGACAGAAGCAGACCTTCAAGTCGTAACCGATCGAAAGCCAACTCCAGAAGAGCTTGAACAGCTTCTATTTGGGTGGAAAGTGGTCAAGCATGTGAAATCCAACGCCATCGTGTTGGCTCGGGATTTCCAAACGGTTGGTGTAGGAGCAGGTCAGATGAACCGTGTCGGTTCCGCGCGTATTGCGATTGAACAAGCTGGTGATAAAGCCAAAGGATCCATTCTTGCTTCCGATGCGTTTTTCCCTATGCCCGATACCATTGAAGAAGCGGCAAAAGCAGGGGTAACCGCGATTATCCAGCCTGGAGGCTCGATTCGAGACAAGGAATCGATTGAAGAAGCCAACAAGCATGGGATTGCCATGGTGTTAACAGGGGTACGTCATTTCAAACACTAATGTTTAAAAGGAGGAGCTACCATTGAATATTTTAGTGGTGGGAAGTGGCGGTCGTGAACACGCGATTGTCTGGAAACTGGCTCAAAGTCCAAAGGTAGAAAAAATCTATTGTGCTCCTGGTAATGCCGGGATCGCGCAAATCGCGGAATGTGTTCCGATTAGCGTAATGGAAATTGAGAAGCTTGCGCAGTTTGCCGAGGAGCAAAAGATTGACCTCACCTTTGTAGGACCCGAGGATCCTTTGTTGGGCGGCATCGTCGATGTATTTGAAGAGCGTGGCTTAACGGTTTTTGGTCCGAAGAAAAATGCAGCCTTAATCGAGGGAAGCAAAACCTTCGCAAAGGATCTCATGAAAAAGTACAACATCCCGACAGCGAAGTATGAGTCCTTTGATACGTATGAAGAAGCTCTCACCTATCTGCGCAAGGAAGGTGCTCCCATTGTGGTGAAGGCCGATGGTCTCGCGGCAGGAAAAGGAGTCACGGTAGCCTTGACGCTAGAAGAGGCGGAGGAAGCTCTTCGCCAAATTATGAAGGATGAGGTTTTTGGATCGGCTGGAGCCCGAGTGGTCATTGAAGAGTTCCTTCAAGGAGAGGAAATGACACTGCTTTCCTTTGTAGACGGAACCACTGTAAAGCCGATGGTCCCTTCCCAAGATCACAAGCCGGTCTACGATGAAGACAAAGGTCCGAATACCGGTGGAATGGGAACGTACTCGCCGGTTCCTCATATGCCGCAGAGCTTGGTTGAGCAAATCATCCAAAACATCGTAAATCCAACGGCTGAAGCGATGGTCAAAGAAGGTTCTCCTTTTAAAGGTATTTTATATACGGGACTGATCATTACGAAGGATGGTCCTAAGGTGATCGAATATAATGCCAGATTTGGCGATCCAGAAACGCAAGTCGTTCTTCCTCGCTTAGACACCGATTTGGTTGATATTTTGATTGCCGGTGCGACAGGCGAGCTGGAAAAGCTAGATGTCCAATGGAAAAAAGAAGCCGCGGTGTGTGTGATCATGGCTTCTGGCGGATATCCAGGTCCTTATGAGAAAGGTAAGGAAATTACGGGATTGGATCAAGTAGGAGAAGAAGCGATCGTGTTCCATGCGGGGACGGAGCTGAAGGATGGTAAAGTGGTAACCAACGGAGGCCGGGTGTTAGCGGTGACCTCCATTGGAAGTACGGTACAAGAAGCTCGCGATAAGGCGTATCAAGCGGTTCAGAAAATATCCTTTGAAGGCGCGCATTATCGCAGCGACATTGCCCAAAAAGCTCTTCGGGCTTAGCGGTTTTTGGCTTTGCGATTCAGGTGAAACAAAAGATAGCCAATAACGGCTATGGACCCTACAACAGAGGCGATAACAAAGAAGTTATCGCCAGCCAGCTCTAATACTCTGGCGCTATTCATGCATAGTCCCCCTTTCTTGTTCTGCTTGCGCTTGTGCTTGCGGTGGAACAGGAGAGGGGGATTCTACTTTTCTGCGAGCAAAGTAATTGGTTGAAGGCGGCATTTTTCTTTCCCTACCCAGCCCGTCTCGGGTACTCCATCCCATCATGGCCGAGAGGGGGCAGAAACGGGTGATGCCTTCCGCAATTTTTTGCGCTCCCAAAAAGGTAAGGAACAATCCCCCTCCACCTTTTCTTGACATGCGAGAAACTCCCCAGCCGAAGGCTAGGAATCCCAGACTAAGACGAATTAAGGCATCTACAGTCCCGACATTTTTCTTCATTGTATAGACCCTCCCTATTTTTAAGGTTCTCTCTAGTTTTTGTTGACGTAGAAAAAGCATACAAACGATGGAGGATGACGGAAAATTTGAAAATATGGTACAATAAAGAAATCAAATACATAATAGGGGGACCGTATGACGAAACCCATTCGCCCATTGAAGGAAGACAAAGTGAAAGGATTGATTGACGTTTCCCGCGGTGTGTTGCCAGCTACCACCTGGATCCGAAACGGGAAAGTATTAAACGTCTATACAGGAGAAGTTGAAGAGGTTGATATCGTCCTATTTCAGGATCGAATTGCCTATGTAGGGAAAAAACCACCCATGACAGATGCCGATACCATTGTGATGGACGCCTCTGGGTATACGTTGGTCCCTGGCTATATTGAGCCGCATGCTCATCCTTTCCAATTAGCGAATATTGAATCTTTCTCCGCTTTTTCCTTAAGTCTAGGAACGACGACTATGGTCAACGATAATCTCATTTACTATCTCAATATGGGAGCCGAGGAATTTCAATATCTATTGGACTATTGCTCCAGGTTACCGATTAAAAATTATTGGTGGGCACGCTTGGACCCGCAGAGTACTCAACCTGAGATGGTCGCTAAGTTTACGACTGAGCGTTTGATCGAATTATTAGGCCAAGAAAGTGTGCTCCAGGCGGGTGAGTTGACCTCTTGGACGCAATTAATTGAGGGGGATCCCGCCATGATCAGCGGCATCACAGAAGCGAGAAATCAAGGGAAAAGAATTGAGGGACATAATCCGGGAGCTTCGTCAGAAACGCTAAATGTGATGGCTGCCTTAGGCGTAACCGCTTGTCATGAGTCGATCAAAGGAGAGGAAGTCATGCGCAGGCTGCGGTTGGGTATGTATGCAACCTTGCGGCATTCTTCGATCCGACCGGATATTCCCCATCTCGTTAGGGAGTTAAGGGAGAGTGGATTTAACTTCGAAGCCGCCTCTAGACTCTTGATGACAACGGATGGTTCGATGCCGCCTTTTCATCAGCATGGATGCGTAGACTACCTGATCCAATTGGCTATCGAAAATGGTGTACCCGCTCCGGTGGCTTATCGCATGGCGACCTTAAATCCAGCTGTTTACTATGGACTGGATCAAGAGATCGGCGGAATTGCTCCCGGACGCCTCGCGGATATCCTATTTTTGAAGGACCTTCATCAACCCAAGCCAGTAAAGGTCATCGCTGAGGGAAGGCTGGTGGCGGAAGAAGGCCAACTGCTCGAGAGCTTGCCTCCGGTCGACTGGGAGAAACTTCGCTTTCTGCCCATGGATAAGAAGTGGAGAATGAAAAAAGAGTGGCTTGATGAAATCGATAAAGAATCATTGCCGATACTTGAGCTGCTAAATGCCGTAATCATCCGGCATCAGGAAGGACATCCAGACGGCGTGAATCAAGCGGACCTATGTTATGCGGTATTGATTGATCAAGATGGCAAATGGATGACAACTGGGCTATTAAAGGGCTTTGCCCATCGGTTGGATGCTTTTGCGGCAACCATTACCGCTTCCCAAGACATGCTGGTTATTGGACAATGCAAGGATAGCATGACCCAAGCGGTGAATGAGCTTCTTGACCGAGGGGGTGGAATACTCCTTAAAGAGAATAGAGAAAATTTATTCCAATTAGACTTGCCTTTAGGAGGAAAGATGAGTCGACTAAACATGGAGGAACTAATTGAGGAAACCATTCAGCTTGTGCACCTTTTAAGGGAAAGAGGACACCGTCATATTGACCCTTTTTATACGATGTTTTTTTTGTCAGCAACACATCTGCCCGATCTGCGCTTAACAGCCCAAGGTGTGTTCTCTATTAAGAATAACAAGGTGATTTACCCTTCAAAGCCTCTTTAAATAATTGATAGATTATCTAACAAGTAGAGAGAATATTCGCTCACTCCCCTTTATACTTGGATGTATAGAGAGGGAGTGTTTTTGTGTACAGGTTATGAAAATACTTTACGCAACAAGTAATTAGAAAGTTTGAGGGAAGACTTCGCAAAATAAAATATGCGATATATCGTAGGTGTTAGCGTTTCCAATTAGTTTACAACACAATGGAGTGGGTAAAAAAATTATTTATAAAAATTTGTTTTTTGCTCTTGCAAAAATTCAAATAACTTATAAAATAAGGCTATAGAAATATTTTACCAAATCAGAATTATCTAAGGGGGTAAGTAGAAAGATGAGAAAACCATCATTTTTGGCAGCGTCTCTTGTTCTTTCGCTAGGAATGTTGCTTAGCGCTTGCGGAGGCGGCGGGTCCACACCAACCGGAGGGAGTGGGGATCAGTCCAAGCCTGCTGAACAGCCGGCAAGTAGCGGCTCAGCGGTAATCAAGATTGCAACACAAAGTCCACTCTCTGGGGAAAATGCGGAGATGGGGGAAGACATCAAGCTAGGTGCTGAGCTTGCATTGAAGGATAATGCTGAGAAGTTCAAGGCTATGGGATTTGACCTACAGTTGCTTCCGAAGGATGACAAGGCAGACCCTGCCACAGGAACCACCAATGCGAAAGCACTTGTAACGGATCAGGATGTATTGGCTCTTGTAGGTCACTTGAACTCTGGGGTTATGGCTGCTGCAGGTACAACCTACGAGGGTGCAGGCTTACCCGTGGTATCACCATCCAATACGAACCCGCAACTCAGCCAAAATGGTTGGAAGACTTTCCACCGTATTTGCGCTCGTGATGACAACCAGGGACCAGCTGCTTCTCAATATATTAAGGACCAAGGTTTAAATTCTGTATATGTCATTGACGATGCAACCGACTATGGTAAAGGGTTAGCCATTGAGATGAAGAAAAAGGCCGAAGAGCTTGGGCTTAAAGTAATCGCACATGAATCTGTAAGTGCACAAGAAATGGAATTTAACACGCTAGTAACGAAGATCAAGGCTTCTAACTCTGAAGCTGTATTCTTTGGTGGAATGTACGCTCAAGGCGGACAATTCTTAAAGCAATTGAAGGATAAGCAATACACGGGTATGTTCCTAGGTGGAGATGGACTTGATAATGGCGGATTTGTAACAGCTGCTGGTGCTGAAGCTTCCAAATTGGCTCGCATCACTTCTGTAGCGGGTGATATCACCGCTTCTGCTGAAGGTCCAGCTTGGGTTGATCGCTTCAAGACTTCTTTCAAGAGAGATCCGGGAGCATTCGCTGGTTATGGATATGACGCAGCACTTGTTGTATTGAACGGATTAGAGCAAGCGATTAAAGACAACGGTGGCAAGAAGCCAACTCGTGAGCAGGTGAACGCGGCTATCTCTGCAACGAAAGACTTTAAAGGTATCCTTTCTACCACGACTTTCGACGACAAAGGAGACAACGTAAACGCTTCTGTATTCATCAAGAGCTTCGAAAAGGGAGCCTATCCTCCAGATCAAATCGCAGAAATCAAGTAGTCTGTTTTAGAAAGCTCGACAAGGGGCGACGCCATGTCGTCCCTTTCCTATTGGCTTTAAATGCTATGGTTCATCTATAGAACCCTGAATACAAGCAGAAAGAGGGGTAAACTCATGGGTTTTGATTTTTACATTGCCATATTGCCGCAGGTCCTGATTGACGGACTCACCTTGGGGTTCTTATATGCCGTTGTTGCCCTTGGCTACACCATGGTTTATGGAATTTTAGAGTTAATTAACTTTGCCCATGGAGAGATCTTCATGGTGGGGGCCTTTGTTGGCACAGAGGTATTGTTACTATTGCAAGCAACGGGTTTATTAGAAGGAATGAATCCTTTCCTCTCCTTGTTTGGTGCCTTGCTCATCGCATCGCTTTTCACTGGGACACTTGGAGTTGGGATCGAGAGAATTGCTTATCGTCCACTTCGTAAATCACCTCGCCTTGTTGTATTGATCTCAGCTATTGGTGTTTCATTCTTGCTTCAGGATTTAGTTCGTTTAGTAGAAGGGGTAACACGTGGGGCCTTCTTCTTAAACAGTCCGCAATTATTTACTACGAATTTTCAAGTCTCAGAAATGGCAATCCTCCCCATGAAATCCGTCATCATTATGGCTTCAGCCATCATTATGATGATTGGTCTTTCGTTCTTTGTTTCCAAGACCAAGTGGGGGAAAGCGATGCGTGCGGTAGCTCAGGATCAAGGAACCTCTGCTCTGATGCAAATTAACGTAAACAAAGTCATTGCGATTACTTTCTTTATCGGTTCTGGTTTAGGAGGAGCTACGGGGGTACTCTATGCACAGTATTTCTCTACCATTAATCCCTTTATCGGTTTCCTCTTAGGGCTCAAGGCCTTTACGGCTGCTGTACTTGGGGGGATCGGGAACATTCAAGGCGCCATGTTCGGTGGAGTCATGCTCGGGATGTTTGAATCTTTAGGTTCCGCGTATCTCGAGCCGCTCACACATGGAGCTATGGGTGCAGAATACAAAGACGTACTTGCTTTCTCTCTCTTGATTCTGGTCTTGCTCTTTAAGCCAGAAGGATTGTTCGGAGAAGCAGTGAAAGAGAAAGTGTAGGTGAAGAGCACATGGAAAAGCTGAAAGCTCTACTGTCAAATCAAAACACTCAATACGCCGTTGTGAGTATTTATCTATTAATTGCTTCGCTTTGGTTGCATTATGCGAGCAAGTCCATCATTGCTTTCTTGATGCTCTTGTTTTCGTTTCTTGTCCTTTATTACTCTAACAAGATACCCACGAAAACTCGTGTAATTGTCGGGGTGCTGATCTTTACCGTCCTCCTCCCGTTAGCTTCTGGCGGAAACCAATATTATATGGAAGTTGCGTCAAATGTAGGGATCTACATTGCGATGGCGCTCGGTCTCAATATCGTCGTTGGTTTCGCGGGTCTTTTGGACTTGGGGTACGTGGCCTTTTTTGCAGCGGGTGCCTACGCTTATGCGATCTTCGCAACCGCTCAAGCGAATAACTTTATGCCTGATTGGATGCAGTTCCCGCTCGGCGGAGAATGGTTCTGGCCGTTCCTCTTGGTAGGACTCGTCGTGGCAGCCATCTTTGGTATCTTGCTCGGTCTGCCTGTTCTAAAAGTAAAAGGGGACTATCTGGCCATTGTAACGCTTGGGTTTGGTGAGATTATCCGTATCGTATTTAATAACTTAGATAAGCCGATCAATATCACCAATGGTCCGCGTGGAATTCCTGCGGTGGCCCAGCCGGAGTTGTTTGGATACCAATTTAACACATCTACCCACTACTATTATTTGGTGCTTATCGTCATCGCGGTGATCATCATTGCCAATAAGCGCTTGGAGATTTCACGTCTAGGCCGTGCCTGGATTGCCATTCGTGAAGACGAGCTAGCCGCTCAAGCCATGGGGATTCCGCTAGTACGTACGAAGCTATTAGCGTTCGCTACAGGTGCATCTTTTGCTGGAATTGTAGGTGTAATCTTTGCTGCTAAGCAAACGTTCATTGATCCTACTAGCTTTATCTTAATGCAGTCCATTAGTATCCTCGTTATGGTCATCTTGGGCGGAAATGGAAGCGTGCCAGGCGTTATCGTCGGAGGGGCGATTATCACCGTTCTAAACGTATCCGTTCTTCAGGAAATCTCTGAGTGGATTCAGCAATTGAACATGTCCGGAGTCATCAGTATTCCAAACGAATTGGATCCTTCGAAGTTCCAACGATTAATCTTTGGTGTGATCCTGATCGCTATTGCCATCTTCAGACCGATGGGAATTATCCCAGCTAAACGCCCGGAAATTGATCTGGAGAAGGTGAAAGAGTTGGATAAGACCTTGCCTCAAACCGGTATTTTGAGTCAAGTCCAACAAGGGGGTAAAAGCTCATGAGCAACGTTTTAGAGATTAAAGGGATTACGAAGCGTTTTGGCGGATTAACCGCCGTTTCAGACGTAAGCGTCAAGATAAAGAAAGGCTCCATTACCGCTGTTATCGGTCCTAATGGGGCGGGCAAAACAACGTTTTTCAACATGGTGACGGGCTTTTATATTCCCGATGCGGGGGATATCCTTCTGGATGGACAAAGCATCAAAGGTCTTCGTCCAGACATCATCGCATCTAAAGGGATTTCTCGGACCTTCCAGAACATCCGCTTATTCAAGGAAATGACGGCCCTTGAGAACGTCATGGTAGGGATGGATACTCAGCTCAAGTCAGGTCTGATGGGGATCTTAGCGAATTTCCGCGGCGTGAAGCAAGAAGAAGAGCGTGTTATGGTGGAAGCCTACCGCATCCTTAAATATGTAGGGATTGATCAGATCGCGACCCATCAAGCACAAAGTCTTCCTTATGGTCTACAGCGTCGCTTAGAAATTGCTCGCGCGTTAGCAGCACAACCCAAGGTCATTCTGCTAGACGAACCAGCGGCAGGGATGAACCCAAGAGAAACGGTGGAATTGACCGATTTTATCTTCCGCTTGCGCGACGAACTTAATCTTACGATCGTTCTGATCGAGCATGACATGAAATTGGTCATGAAGCTTAGCGAAAATATTCACGTGCTGGATTACGGTCAAAAAATTGCGGAAGGAAACCCGGAAGAAATTCGCAATAACAAGCGAGTGATCGAAGCTTACTTAGGTAAGAGCGGGGAAGAGGAAGCATCATAGGCGAAAGCTGGATAGAGGTGAAAACATGGCACTATTAAAAGTAGATCAAATCCACACCTATTATGGCGGAATACATGCGCTAAAAGGCATCTCGGTTGAGGTCAACCAAGGCGAAGTAGTTACCTTGATCGGTTCCAATGGAGCCGGCAAATCCACGACGCTAAAAGCCATTTGTGGGCAAGTCGCTACGAAGCAAGGCTCCATACTATATGAAGGGAGAGACATCACCAATGTCCCTCCTCATATTACCGCATCTTATGGTATTGCCCATGTACCGGAAGGGAGAAGAATCTTTCCGAAGATGACGGTAAAGGAAAACCTAGAAATGGGTGCCTTTGGACTTAAAGATAAGAAGGACATTGAAGAAGGGTTTGAGCGTTCTTTTCACTACTTCCCGCGCCTGAAGGAAAGAATTAATCAAAAAGGCGGAACGATGAGCGGTGGAGAGCAACAGATGTTAGCTATTGCACGCGGCCTCATGTCCAAGCCGAAAATTCTTATGCTAGACGAACCTTCCATGGGACTTGCCCCCATCTTGGTGGAGCAGATCTTTACGATCGTTCAAGAATTGAACAAGGAAGGCATGACCATTTTGCTCGTCGAGCAAAATGCCAATCAAGCTTTGCAAGTCGCTCATCGCGGATACGTCATCCAAACCGGAGAAATCATCCTTAAGGATGAAGCGAGTAAATTGTTAACCAATAAGCAAGTAAAAGAAGCTTATTTATCTTAAGATGTTAAAAAGGAGGTCGAGAGCGACCTCCTTTTTAGTTTCTAGCTTTACCTAAATTTTTTCAAATGTGGAAGGAATCCTCTGTTTTATTGTCGAATGAAGAAGAACAGATCATAAAAAGAGAGGCGAACAATCATGAAAAAGAGCCTGTTCCTTATTGTGCCCCTTGCCATGTCTATCATTTTCACGGCCTGCGGAAAGGAAGAAACGGTTAAGAGCACTGAACCTCCACAAGTGGAACAGCCGGAGCAGAGTGAAGAGGAAAAGCCAGCCGAACAAGTCGAGGAGAAAGAAGTCTTTAAATATACAGCTCCACTGACAGGAATCGGTACCAATGAAGAACTGCCTAAGCGAGCAGTCATGGTTATGGTAAATAACGACCCTAAAGCACGTCCTCAATCTGGACTCGATAAGGCAGATATAGTATATGAAATTCTGGCTGAGGGGGCTATTACTCGATTCGTAGGGATCTACCATAGCGAAAAGCCTAGCATTGTTGGGCCTGTTCGCAGCATCCGTCCTTACTACATCGATATAGGCAGCGGGTTTGATGCCATTATGGTCCATGCAGGAGGGAGTCCAACCGCTTTAAAAACACTATCTAGCAAAGGAATGGCTCACCTCGATGAGATCTATAACGCAGGAGGTTCATTCTGGCGGGATAAATCTCGTAAAGCGCCCCATAACCTCTACACGGATATCGATAAGATTTGGGGCGGGGCTAAGAAGTTAGGGTTCCGAATGGAAGCAGAAATTCCTGAACTCGTATTTATGTCACCGGAGCAAGAACCAACGGGCACGGATGCAACTAGAGTAGAAGTTAACTTCACAAGCCAGTATAAAATAAGCTATGAATACGACACGGAGAATAAGCGTTATAAAAGATTGACCTCAGGCCAGCCTCATACTGACTTGACAACAGGCCAACAATTAACCGCCGTTAATGTCCTAATTATTTCTAGTCCTCATAAGATTTTAGACAAAGAAGGTAGAAGGGACGTAGATGTATTCGGCCCTGGGAAGGGATATTTGCTTCAGCATGGAAAAGTGAAAGAGGTGACCTGGGAGCGAAAGGGCGGACTCATTCGAGCTTATATCGATGGGAAGGAAGTTCCGATGTACCCTGGCAACACATGGGTAAGCATGATTCCTAGTGTTCCACCACTTACTGAAAGTGTCAAGTTTCAATAAACCGGGAGCAGCACCCCGGTTTTTTCTCTGTACTCAACGTTATAGAATCATTCTACTAAAGTAATATATTCTGACAACAATGAAAGCGATTACTTATTGCAAAAATAGAGGAAATCGAATAATATAAAAGAAACGGGCTTTAACTCGTAAAAATTTTAAAGTGGCAAACTACTACAGTAATCCAAGCATGAGAGGTGAACGAACTATGCAATTGGATAAGATTAAGGGGAAAGAACTAGAACAACTATTTAAATCAATCCTCTCGTTAGAGAACCTAGATGAATGCTATATATTCTTTGATGACCTATGTACGGTCAACGAAATGAAATCTATGGCCCAACGGCTCGAGGTAGCACGCATGCTTCGCGAGGGCTTTACCTACAATCAGATCGAGGAAGAAACAGGGGCTAGCACAGCTACCATCTCTAGAGTGAAGCGTTGCTTGAACTACGGCAACGATGGATATCAGCTAGCACTAGATCGAATTGAAGATTCCGAGAAAGAGTAAAGTTTCGTGTAAAAAACCCGCCAACTAGCCCGGAAGGGTATAGTGGCGGTTTTTTTACATTTAACAGCCGATTATGGTTCTATCCAAGATGCTCCTTCCAAGCTTCATATGTCTTTGGGTACTCCATATCCAAAGGCCCCGTAAACTTTGCAGGTTTCTGCTGCGGCCTCGGCTGCACGCAGAAGAGCCTCTTCCATTCGCTGATGCTGGTGATATTGGGTTAAAAACATTGCAATGAAAGAATCCCCTGCCCCTAAAGTATCGATTACTTCCGTTGGAATAACCGACTGTTCATAGGCACGCTGCTGGTCGAAGAACAAAGCTCCTTGGGAACCTCTGGTAACTCCTACTACCTTAGTTCCATACTCAAGTGCCGTCTCACTCAACTCGAGACATTGTTCCTTACTCAAGTCACTGCCGGAGAAGAAAGCATAGGTCAAGTAAGGGCAGACTTTTTCTAAGTAAGCGGAATCCCGGCGTGTGGAAAAGTCAAAAGACACAGGGATCTTCTGGGAAAGTTCTGGAAGATGATGTTCTAGCCGGCTATATACGCTCGTATGAAGCAGGTCGTGGGAAGCAATATAGGCCTCATCGTCTGCGTTCAGGTTAATCCCCAACAGGGCTTGAACACCCCCTTTATTCGAACGGACAAAGATGCGGTCTCCTTCTTCGTTCAAGCTGACTACCGCTTCTCCGTTAGGGCCAAAGGCCTGTCTGATTCTCGTCGTATCGATCTGCTCTTGTTCTAGCACATGCTTGACGTGAGCAGCCGATGCATCGCTTCCTAAGATCCCCATATAGGAGCTATGGGTGAGGCCATACCGTTTAGCCAATACGGCCACATTCAATGCATTCCCTCCTGGATAAATGATTCCCTGATCTTGATAGAAATCGACGACGTTATCTCCAATAGCTAGAAGACGCATAAAGACAGCACCCACCCTTGATATGATTTTATATAATATTATATAATAACATGTGAGCGTATGTCATTTATTTTTTTGAATTTTTCCCCTCATGAAGGGAAGTTGTAATATAATATAATATATTAATATGAGGGAATACCGTGTGGAGAGGAGGAACAACTATGAAGCTGGACAATTCTTCAATTACTCCTTTATACATTCAGTTAAAGGATAAGATTAAAGAAGATATTCAACAGGGGAAGTATAAAGTAGGCCAGCAGCTGCCGCCAGAGTCGGAAATTTGCGAGGTGTACGGGGTCAGTCGGATTACGTCCCGCAGAGCAATCCTTGATTTGGTGGAGGAAGGCATTCTGCAGCGCCAGCAAGGGAAGGGAACCTTCGTAACAGAGAAAAAGATCAAACGGGAACTGATTGACGTCAATGGCTTCTATGATTTCACTACAAGCTCCGGGAAAGCGGCACGCGCACACATCTTATCTTCAACAACCGAAGCAGCAGACGAACATCAGGCCTCTCTTCTTAGGATTCAGCAAGGGGATCCGATATTGCGGTTAGAGCGCCTTTACTTTATTGATGATCATCCGTTTTCGAGGGAATCGGCACATTACCCCTTGAATCGGTTCCCGGGGATGGAGCAACATATTCAAGAAGGAAGCTCCGTCTACCGATTGCTCAAGGAGCGCTATCAGACCGAAGCTTATCATAATGAGAAAACGGTCAATGTCATTGTCGCTAACACAGAACAAGCCGACTTATTGAAGTGTACCGTGGGCACGCCGATATTTGAAATTGAAAAAGTGGTGTTAGATGAACAAGAAGTACCGATTCATTTATCGGTTTCTCACTACCCCACGACTCGCGTAACCTTTACATTAAAAGCATCCAAATCCGAAAGCCGTCCTTAAAAAAGGGCGGTTTTTTTCGTTTAAAATAAATATTCAAAAAAATGTGTTGAATTATTTTTTATATAATGTTATAAAATATTATATAAAGTTATATATGACAAATTTGAGGAGGAACAAACAATGAACACCCAAATTTCCGCGGCTTTAGAGGCAATGAAGAATCGAGACATTAAGACTGTATTTTACGTGGCATGTGGAGGATCCTCGGCAATTATGTATCCCAGCAAGTACTTCATGGATCGGGAAGCGAAAACGATCCATGCGGATTTATACAGTGCCAATGAGTTTATCCACCGCAATCCAGTAACGCTTGGCGAGCAGTCGCTAGTCATCTTGTGCTCTCACTCCGGAACGACTCCAGAAACGGTAGAAGCAGCCAAGTTTGCCCGGAATAAAGGTGCTTTAACCGTATCCTTGACCAATGTGGAAGAATCTCCTTTAGCGGTTGAATCTGAATATGTTGTAAAGTATCAGTGGGGTCCGGAGGCGATTGCCAAGGATACCAATTATTCCATGCTGTACCAGTTGACTTCAGGATTGTTATACCTGAAGGAAGAAAATCAAAGGTTTCAATCCATGCTTCAATCTCTGGAAAATCTAAACGGCGTTTACGAGCAAGTAAAGGCCGATTATGCGGAGAAGGCCTTGGCTTTCGGAGAAACCTATAAGGATGAGAAAGTCATCTATACGATGGCAAGTGGAGCGAACTTTGGTGTAGCCTATTCGTTTGCAATTTGTATCCTCATGGAAATGCAATGGATTCACTCCCACGCGATTCACGCTGGTGAATACTTCCATGGCCCATTCGAAATTTTGGATAAGAATGTTCCCTTCATTCACCTGTTAGGTCTGGACGAAACTCGTCCGCTAGAAGAGCGTGCGCTGGGCTTCTCTAAGCAATACGGTGAAAAACTGATCGTGTTGGATGCAAAGGAATTTGATTGGGCAGGAATTAATGAGGACGTTCAAGGGTATCTAGCCCCACTGGTGTTGAACCACTTGTTGAGACAGTATGCTAACGCCTTGGCAGATGCCCGAAACCATCCATTATCGACCAGAAGATATATGTGGACAGTACCCTATTAAGAGGGATCTACTCGGTGGATTATGAAGAAATAAGCGGAGGGGCTCCGCTTATTTCCAGCCCCACCAACCAAACTTACAACTTGGGAATTAAACGTTTACATCCCGCAATAGTATGAAGTATTATAATATTATGAAATAATATATGACTTTTTACCACATAATGGGGGGCAAGGCGATATGAAGAAAATGTTCAAACTCTTCACGAATATCCTACTTGTAAGCACGTTTGCTGTTGGTTGCTCAAGTTCATCTACAACTCCCGCATCGAACCCAGACCCTGCCTCATCACAGCCGGCTGCAACGGTTCCATCAGGGGAGACGGTCACGCTGAAGTTTTTCCACCGCTGGCCGAAGGATCCCGATAAGAGCTATTTTGATCAGGTGGTAAAAGAATTTGAACAAGCCAATCCGAATATCAAGATAGAGACCGAAGCGGTGCTCAATGACTCCTATAAAGAAAAGATCCGCGTCCTCCTCGGGACGAACAATCCGCCGGATGTGTTCACTTCATGGAGCGGCGAGTTCGCCTATAAGTTTGTCCGCGGGGACAAGGTGCTTGACCTGACCCCTCATTTGCAAAAGGATCAGGCTTGGGCCAACCAATTAGTCCAGACCCAGTTCCCTCCTTTCACTTTGGATGGAAAGATCTATGGCGCTCCGATGACGCTAGACGGAAAAACCTTCTTTTACAATAAGGAGATTTTCAAGCAACTGAACTTGGAAGTGCCCAAGACATGGCCGGAGTTTATCCAGACCTTGCAAAAAATCAAGGATAGCGGCATCACCCCCATTGCCTTCGGAAACAAGGCTCCATGGGCTGTATCGCACTATATCGGAACCTTTAACCAGCGCATGGTGGATCAAGAAACCAGGATGAAGGATTATAATCGCGCCACAGGAACCTTTGAGGATCCTGGTTATGTGGAAGCCCTTCGCAAGCTAAATGAACTAAGCCCATATTTCAACAAAGATGTGAACGCACTGGAGCATCAATTTGCACGTCAAACCTTTATTGATGGAAAAGCGGCCATTGGGTATTTCCAAAAAGCTGAAATCGGCTTGATTGAACCGAATATCAAGTTTGAGATTGGTTTCATCGACTTCCCTCAAATTGACGGAGCGAAAGGAAACCCTACGTACCTAACCGGCGCACCTGAAGGCTGGATGATTTCTTCCTTGACGAAGCATCCGGAAGAAGCTTTAAAGTTTGTGAAGTTCCTGACTTCCAAAGAGATGGGCGAAAAATATGTCAAGGATGTAGGCAAGCTTAGCGCCGTTCAAGGGACTGTCCATGCCAATACCGCAACACCGACGCAAATTGAAGCGGTGGATCGCGTAATGAAGGCCGAAGGATTCTCGCTGTGGCTGGATACGGATATGGACATTAAGATCGTGGATGCGTATCTGGCTGGAGCTCAGCAAATGCTAGCTGGACAGAAGACGCCGGAAGAAGTTATCGCTGATGTTCAAAAAGCAGCCGCTCAAGTTAGAACGGAAGCCAAGTAATACCTATGCAGTGGAGTTCGGCAGAACTCCACTGTCATTCTATCCAAAGGGGGGAGATTCGTTGATTCATCGAAGGATTACGCCATATCTATATTTAGCGCCGTGTTTTCTGATGGTTCTGGTGTTTATCTACATTCCACTCATTCAAAACTTGGAATCGAGCTTATTCCAATGGAATACCTTTTCCCCGCAGAAAACCTTTGTTGGACTGGAGCAATATGTTCAATTGTTCCAGGATCCCATTTTTTATATCGCCTTACGCAATAACCTCTACTATGCCATCATCTCGATGATCATCCAGGTGGGAGGGGGCTTGGTGATCGCCGCCATACTTGAAGACAAGCTGTTTCGCCGGGTGTCGCCCATTTTTCGCACCGTCTTTTTCCTCCCTGTGGTGATTTCCATTACGGTTATTTGCTTACTGTTTGACTTTGTATACCATCCTCATGTAGGTTTATTGAATGGTTTCTTGTCCATGATCGGGCTCGAGGAATGGGGACGGGCATGGGTAGGAGATTCCGCAACAGCTATTTTTGCCGCCATTGCCGTGTCCCAGTGGCAAAGCACGGGATACATCATGATGCTGTTTATTGTCGCGATTCAAAAAATCCCAGGTGAACTGTATGAGGCTGCTGAGATCGATGGGGCCAATAAGCTGAAGACGTTTTTTCATGTGACCGTACCTCAGGTAAAGGAGATGCTGTTCGTTACTTCTATTATTACCTTGTCCGGTGCGTTCACCGTGTTTAATGAGGTGTATATCCTGACTGGAGGTGGACCGGGACACGCGTCTCATGTATTGGGGACCTACCTTTACCACTCTGCATTCTCTCGAGATAACATGGGATATGCCTCCACCATTGCGACCGTGATATTGATCATTACGTTAACCATTTCACTGGTCCAAATGAAGCTATCTAAAACGGGGAAGGAGTGAGGCGATTGAAGGAGCAATATAGCGAGCGTATGTCGCCGGTCGAAATGGGTATGCCTAGCAAAAAGGTCACCCGAAGGGCGGGTTCCTTTTCCAAGATGTTTGGGATCTCAAGCGTTTCTTTCATCCTCGTCGTGTATTTGATCGTCATTGCCTACCCGCTGTTTTGGATGTTCATGAACTCCTTAAAGGAAACCTCCGAGATCTTCAGCAACAGTTGGGCACTGCCCAAGCAATGGCTGTTTCAAAATTACGTGGAAGCATGGAATCAAGGAATCTCCCGTTATTTCTTGAACAGCTTGATCGTCACAACCGTTACTTGCTTGTTGACGGTGTTTTTAAGCGCCCTGGGGGCCTATGGGTTGACTCGATTTCATGTTAAAGGGAAAAATGTTTTATTAATTTTGATCCTAGGAGGATTGATGTTATCTCCTCAAGTCAGCTTGATTCCCTTATACAAGCTGATTCAGGCGATGGGACTGTACAATAGTTACTGGGCATTAATCATTCCTTATGTTGCATATCGGATTCCGTTGACGGTGCTGCTCATTCGCGCGCACTTCCTGACCATTCCAAAGGAAATCGAAGAATCGGCCTACTTAGATGGATGCAATAGCTTCGGTGTGTTTACCCGGATGTTTATTCCATTGAGCATGCCGGTGCTGGTGACGGCATTATTGTTAACCGCTTACTTTTCATGGAATGAATTTATGTTCGCGATTATTTTCATCGACAGCGACGCCCTAAAAACCGTTCCGGCTGGCCTCATGGCCTTCCGCGATGCGCTGGATACGGATTGGGGCGTGCTACTTGCTGGGCTCGGCATCTCAGCCTTGCCAATCGTAATTTTGTTCCTGTTCTTACAAAAGTATTTTGTCCGAGGCATTACCAGTGGAGGGATAAAAGGATAGTGATGAGGAAGGCCCAGTCTGTGGTAGACTGGGCCTTTTTTGGCCAGATAAGAAGGGAACCTACTTTGCTACTGTTACGGCCTGGATGCTCACGAAACCCAGGCACTTGCTTCCAAACCGGTAATGATTCCAAGTAGATGGAGCACCTGAGGTACCGTAAGCCCGCGGTTCGTACCCTGAACCTAGCGGATCGCTCGGATGAGGTACCGCAAGCCCGCGAATCGTGCCCTGAACTTGGCGGATCGCTCGGATGAGGTACCGCAAGCCCGCGAATCGTGCCCTGAACTTGGCGGATCGCTCGGATGAGGTACCGCAAGCCCGCGAATCGTGCCCTGAACTTGGCGGATCGCTCGGATGAGGTACCGCAAGCCCGCGAATCGTGCCCTGAACTTGGCGGATCGCTCGGATGAGGTACCGCAAGCCCGCGAATCGTGCCCTGAACTTGGCGGATCGCTCGGATGAGGTACCGCAAGCCCGCGAATCGTGCCCTGAACTTGGCGGATCGCTCGGATGAGGTACCGCAAGCCCGCGAATCGTGCCCTGAACTTGGCGGATCGCTCGGATGAGGTACCGCAAGCCCGCGAATCGTGCCCTGAACTTGGCGGATCGCTCGGATGAGGTACCGCAAGCCCGCGAATCGTGCCCTGAACCTGGCGGATCGCTCGGATGAGGTACCGCAAGCCCGCGAATCGTGCCCTGAACCTGGCGGATCGCTCGGATGAGGTACCGCAAGCCCGCGGTTCGTGCCCTGAACCTGGTGGACCGTTCGGTTGAGGTACCGAAAGCACGTGAATCGTGCCCTGAACCTAGCGGATCGCTCGGATGAGGTGCCGCCTGGATCAAGTTTTTTTCAAGGTTCTGGGTGATTTTAGTCTTGTTTTTTATGAGTGCTATTTAAACTTTCGTTTAGAGCCTTCAAAATGAAGCTGATTTTAAGTAATTACTCTTTTTTTATTTTCCTGGCCGATTTTCAGACCCTATAGCTCGCGTTTGGCTCCCGATGCTCACGGAACCTAGTAACTTGCTCCCAAACCGGTAATGATTCCAAATAGGCGAAGCGCCTTTTTGAGATTTTGCGTAGTTTTTGGTCTCGTTTTTTATAAGTGTGATCTAAACCTTGGTTTAGATCTTCCAATTTTAAGCTGATTTTTTAGTAATTAGGCTTTTATTTTTCATCATGACCTGGTTCGGAGGCGCATGGCTACTGCTCAGGTCCGGATGGTCACGAAAATGCTAATATGCTCACGGAAAAGTGGCGGATGATCACGAAGAGAGGGCGTTTGCTCACGTACCTGGTACATTTCCAAATAAAACGCGCCATTTGATCACGAAAGCCAGAAACTTGCTCCCCAACCGGTAATGATTCCAAGTAGGTGGAGGAGTCGGGCCAGGCCAGGTGAAGATCAGGAAGCAATTCGTCATAGCTCTTTGTTAGAAACACCGTAATCCGGTATAATAAATTCCAGAAAATCAGCATTGGCAAAGGAGGGATAAACGTTATGATTAACATGGAGGAATGGCGACACGTTTTTAAACTTGATCCGGATAAAGAGATCTCAGATGAGCACCTTGATAAGATTTGTGAATCGGGAACGGATGCCATCATCGTCGGTGGGACAAGCGGCGTGTCGTTTGACAATACTATTGATTTACTGGCAAGAGTCCGGAGGTATCTTATCCCTTGTATTCTAGAGGTCTCAAATGTCCAGGCGGTGGTGCCTGGCTTTGATTATTATCTAGTGCCAATTGTTCTTAATGCAGAAAAATCAGAATGGATCTTTCAACGGCATGTTGAAGGTTTAATGGAATATGGTTCTCTGGTGAAATGGAATGAAGTGGCAACTGAAGGGTATATCATTCTCAATCCAGAAGCAGAGGCTGCCCGTCTTACAGGAGCTAAAACCAGCTTGGACACTGAAGAAATCAAGGCATATGGAAGATTAGCCGACCAAATGCTTAAGCTTCCGATCGTCTACCTTGAATATAGTGGAGCTTATGGGGATCCCGAGATCGTAAGACAATTGAAGTCAGTTCTTCACCAAGCAAGATTATTTTATGGTGGAGGTATCCGGAGCGCTGATCAAGCACAGGAAATGTCAAACTGGGCAGACACCGTAGTGGTTGGAAATGTCATTTATGAAGATATTGGTCAAGCGTTAAAAACTGTCGCAGCCGTTAAAGGCTCATGATAAAATAGAAACAAGTGTTCTTGTTTTGGATTAGACGACAGCGGAAGGCCGCCCTTGGCGGCACCACAATTGCACGGCAGCGAGAGGATTATTCGACGTAGTTGCCGTGCATAGGAAGGCCGCCCTTGGCGGCACCATCCCCTCCGGGGACAACAGTTTCTTGGCAGCTGGTAGATTAATCGACGTAGTAGCCAAGAGTTAGATGAAGCAATTGTCTGGTAACAAGAAGCGTATTCGGCGCAGTTACCAGACTTTATAGGAAGGATGAAACAATGAATATTTTTGCGGGAGAGCAGGATGTGTTAAAGGGCTTGAACCCTGAGCAACGCAGAGCGGTTGAGACGACAGAGGGACCTTTGTTGATCGTTGCAGGTGCGGGTAGCGGTAAGACGCGAGTGTTAACACAACGTATCGGTTACTTGCTTCGGAATAAGCGAGTAGCCCCGTGGAGTATCTTAGCGATAACATTTACGAACAAAGCGGCGCGCGAGATGAGAGAAAGGATTTCTAGCCTTGCGGGTCCAGCAGCTGAGGATATCTGGATTGCCACGTTCCACTCAATGTGTGTGCGCATATTGCGAAGAGATATCGATCGAATTGGGTATAATCGTAACTTCACGATTTTAGATTCCTCTGATCAGTTGTCCGTGATTAAGCAATGTGAGAAAGAGTTAAACATCGATCCGAAAAAGTTTGACCCAAGAGCTGTGCTTTCTTCTATAAGCTCGGCTAAAAACGAACTTAAGGATCCCAAGCAATATGAGAAGCTTATTGGGGATCCCTTCCAACAGGTGGTTCACAAAGTTTATCAATTGTATCAGAAGAAGCTTAAGAGTAACAATGCTCTTGATTTTGATGACTTAATCATGAAGACGATTGAGCTATTTAAGGACGTTAAAGAAGTACTAGCCTTCTATCAAAAGAAGTTTCAATATATTCATGTCGATGAGTATCAGGACACGAACCGAGCCCAATACATGCTCATTCGCATGCTAGCAGCTCAGCATCAAAACATTTGTGTGGTGGGTGACGGCGATCAATGTCTTTTACCATCTACACTGATTGAAACGAAGGATGGGATGAAGACCATTGATGCCGTCCAAGAGGGCGATCAAGTACTAGCAGCAAGCGGATGGGGAAAAACGGCCTTTGCAGCAGTTGATCATGTCATGAGTAAGGAGTATTCAGGACCTGTTGTAAAGCTAACAACGAAATTAGGGAAAGTCATTACAGCGACACCCAACCATGTTATGTTTGCTCGCTTGCAAAATTCCGCTAATCTCTACTATGTATATTTAATGTATAAAAAGAATAAAGGATATCGAATTGGCAAGACCCGAGGCGTGCGAGCCGGCAACCGCCAAGGATCCTTAGTTTCAGGCCTCCAAATCCGGACAAACCAAGAAGTGGCGGATAAGGTTTGGATCTTGGCTACCACGGATTCCGAGGAAAAGGCAAGTTACTTGGAGCAATATTATGCTTTCAAGTATGGCATCCCTACAATGGTGTTCCATGTCAGGGGCAGAAGAATGGCGCTTCAGCAGGCTCAGATTGATCAGCTGTATGAAGAAATAGTTACGGAAGAACGAGTAGTCAGGCTCATGGAGGATCTGCTTTTATTTGAAGAATACCCTCATTATCGTGCTGGTGCGGTACAACGAGGGGAAGTCTCTAGAAAGCTTGTATCGTTTACTATGTTTGGAGACCTTCGTCAGTATCAAGGAAGAGCCTGGCATGATCATCGAGTTCAGTTGGTATCCTCTGAGCACGGTTTAAGAGAAAAGGCAGTTGCAGGAGATTTCCCCGTTAGAAGAGGGAAAGGAAAGACTTGGAGAGTAGAAACAGCTAGAAAAGACTACGAACAAGGAATCGCTTATGTGAAACAGCTAGCAGCTCTTGAAGATTTGGATTTAGTGTATAAAGCACGACTTGTGGATGAGAAGGGTGAGGGGAAAGGATTTACTTTTACGCCTGCGGGGCACATTCACCCGGGGATGATCATCCCTGTTGAACAGGATGGAAAAGTCATTCTGGATGTCGTAACAGATAGAGAAATTATGGAATATAAGGGTCAAGTCTATGATCTGTCTGTTCCTAATCATCGAAACTTTGTTGCGGACGATATCATTGTTCATAACTCCATCTACGGTTGGCGCGGTGCCGACATCACCAACATCCTCAACTTTGAAGAAGACTATCCGAGTGCCAAGGTTGTAAAGCTAGAACAGAATTATCGTTCCACCAAACGAATTCTACAAGCGGCGAATACCGTAATTAAAAATAATTTTGGACGTAAAGCGAAAAACTTGTGGACCGAAAACGATGAAGGACGAAAAATTGGACTGTTCAATGCGGATAGTGAGCATTCTGAGGCTTTCTTTATAGTAGACAAAATTAAGAAAGCTATTGCCGAGGGGAAAACCTATCGGGATTTTGCGGTTCTCTATCGAACAAATGCTCAGTCCCGTGTGGTCGAGGAAGTTTTTGTGAAGTCCAACATTCCTTATGGCATTGTGGGTGGAACGAAGTTCTATGATCGCAAAGAAGTAAAAGATGTACTAGCTTACTTGCGCTTAATCAGCAATCCAGATGATGATATCAGCTTGCAGCGAATTATTAATGTACCAAAGCGTGGAATCGGACAAGCGTCCATTGACAAAATTGCCGATTATGCCGGTCGGCATGGGATCTCGATGTATCGGGCGATCATGGAAAGCAATCAATTGGGGCTTTCCGGTAAGGCTGCTAAAACAATCGTTGACTTTGCCCAGTTGATCAGCGATTTAGAGCAAATGAATGAGTACCTCAGTGTAACGGAGCTCACCGAGGAAGTCTTAAAGCGCACAGAATATCGAGAAATGTATAAGGCAGAAGGTACGTTAGAGGCCAATGCACGTCTAGAAAACATTGATGAATTCTTGTCTGTAACGCTTGATTTTGAAAATAAAAATGAGGATAAGACCCTGACGTCTTTCTTAACGGAGCTAGCCCTTGTCGCCGATATTGATTCAGTTGATGAGGAAGATACAGATAACAAAGTCATTATGATGACGCTCCATAGCGCGAAGGGTCTAGAGTTCCCCGTCGTATTCCTTATCGGGCTGGAAGAAGGCGTGTTCCCTCATTCCCGTGCATTGTTTGAGGACAGTGAGATGGAGGAAGAAAGACGACTCGCTTATGTAGGAATCACTCGCGCGGAAGAGCAGCTTTATTTGACTAGAGCCAAGATGAGAACCTTGTACGGGCGAACGACGATGAACCCAGCCTCTCGTTTCTTGAGTGAGATTCCGGAAGAGCTTTTGGAAGGGGATGAACCGAAAGCCGCCCCTGTATCCTCGTCAGCACGTACGTTCCAAAGACCAGCAGTTGGAGCAGTTGGAGCACAGACAGCCCAACGCGGGGCAGATGTGAATGCGGACTGGAAACTAGGAGACAAAGTAGAGCATGGAAAATGGGGGCAAGGAACGGTCGTGAGTATGAAAGGGCAGGGCGATAGCTTAGAGCTTGATATTGCGTTTTCCGCACCAACTGGGATTAAAAAGCTGTTAGCTAAGTTTGCACCGATCAAGCGGCTGTAAAAGTTGGGAAGGGGGGCCTCCGGCCCCGCCTTCACCCCAAGCAAAGGAGAATCATATGGAACAAATAACCGCACAAAAACGAATTAATGAACTGCGGGAATTAATTAATAAACATAACTACCTTTACTATGTAAAAGATAACCCTCAGATATCGGATCAAGAATATGATCAGTTGATGAAAGAATTGATCCAGCTAGAAACCGCTTTTCCTGAGTTGAAAACAGAGGACTCTCCGAGCGTCCGGGTTGGCGGAGAGCCGCTTCCGTTTTTTGAAAAAGTAGAGCACCGAGTGCCTATGCTCAGTCTGGGCAACAGCTTCGGGGCGGATGATCTTCGCGACTTCGACCGAAGAGTGAGGCAAAATGTTTCCACTGAGGACGTTCGTTACGTGTGTGAGCTCAAGATCGATGGGCTGGCCGTTTCTTTGCGTTATGAGGATGGGGTGTTCATTCAAGGAGCGACAAGAGGAGACGGGTCGATCGGAGAAGACATTACACAAAATCTAAAAACCATTCGGTCTATGCCATTAAGACTGACGGAGCCGGTTTCCATCGAAGTTCGCGGAGAAGCTTTTATGCCTCGGAGGGCTTTTGAGAAGCTCAATCGGATTCGAGAAGAAAAAGGGGAGCAGCTGTTTGCCAATCCACGAAACGTGGCTGCAGGTTCCTTGCGTCAGCTTGATCCCAAGCTCGCTGCAGAAAGAGAATTAGACTTGTTCATCTATGGAATCGGGATCGTAGAAGGCCATCCGATCGACTCTCACAGTAAAGGCTTAGACTACCTCGAGCAAATGGGCTTCAAGGTTAATCAAGAACGCCGAGTGTTTTCATCCATCGAGGATGTGATTGCGTTTGTCGAAGGATGGACAGAAAAAAGAGGTCAGCTCCCTTATGATATTGATGGGATGGTTATCAAAGTTGATAGCTATGCTCACCAGGGCGAGCTAGGCTTTACCGCGAAAAGCCCCCGTTGGGCCACGGCCTATAAGTTCCCGGCAGAAGAAGTGGTGACGATTCTTGAAGATATTGAAGTGAGTGTAGGCCGCACCGGTGCAGTAACTCCTACAGCTATTTTAAAGCCGGTTAGTCTTGCGGGGACGACCGTGAAGAGGGCATCTTTACATAATGAAGACATCATTCGTGAAAAAGGAATTATGATTGGCGATCATGTGATTGTCAAAAAAGCGGGCGATATTATCCCAGAAGTCGTAGGAGTGCTGGCAGAGAGAAGGACAGGAAGCGAGCGACCTTACGTGATGCCTGCCCACTGTCCAGAATGTGAAAGTGAACTGGTTCGTCTAGAAGACGAAGTGGCTTTGCGATGCATCAATCCGTCATGCCCTGCCCATATTCGTGAGGGTTTGATCCATTTTGTTTCGCGGAACGCGATGAATATCGATGGACTAGGCGAGAAAGTCATTACCCAGCTGTTCAACCACGAGCTCATCCAAAACGTAGCCGATCTCTATTTCCTCAAACGAGAAGAATTGCTAGCCTTAGAGAGAATGGGAGCAAAATCCGTTGATAACCTCTTAGCTGCCATCGAAGCCAGTAAGCAGAACTCCATGGAAAAGCTGGTATTTGGCTTGGGGATACGCCTTGTCGGAGCCAAAGCCGCCAAGACGCTCAGCCAAACGTTTCTCACCTTGGACCGACTAGTAGAAGCGTCGGAAGAGGAATTAATCGCGATCGATGAAATTGGACCGAAAATGGCGCATAGTATTGTCGCGTACTTTGCTAACTCTGCTGTCCACGAAACTCTCGAAAAGCTTCGACAAGCCGGGGTTAACTTTGAGTATAAAGGACCTCGTGTGGAGGAATTGCCTACAGACTCTGCGTTTGCCGGCAAGACCGTTGTACTTACAGGTACACTTGAACAGTTAAGTCGAAAAGAAGCTCAGGCTGCGATTGAAGAGCGCGGCGGAAAGGTTTCTGGAAGCGTAAGCGCAAAAACCGATCTTGTCGTAGCGGGAGAGGCTGCGGGATCTAAGCTGAAAAAGGCACAAGAACTCAATGTTAAGGTTATTACAGAAGAAGAATTCATTGCTTTGTTACAGAGCTAGCCCAGTCTTAGGACTGGGTTTTTTACTCATTAATAAATTGTGACAAAAGACCTACATTTTGCAATATTTTAGCAAAATTTGACTGTGGTGTGGTAAAATAGGTCTATATACAATAAAAAAACACTAGGGGGACGAGACTTTGGAAAAGATGTTGGAAAGTGTCCAATCTAAAGAAAAGAATACTGCGCTTGAACCACAGTGGATGGAACTGATTAAACTAGCCATGAAATCAAACGTGACCAAGGAAGAGTTTAAAACCTTTCTGGAGTCGAAAAGACAAAAAGATGTCTTGGTTGAATAACATAGGCACTACTCAAGTAGGGTGCCTGTTTAGTAGAACTAGAACACTCATCTTCGTAACTCCTCCCATCAATCCAAATTGCCTCTTTTGATCTGTTAGATCTTCTCGTACTATGGAGATAACAACCAAGGAAGAGGAGAGAATGACCAATGATCTATCCCACCCATCAATTAGAAGGAACACGAGTCAAACTGATCCCGATATGCCTATCCCATGCAGAGGGGCTTCTTCAAGCAGGGCAGGCTTCTGAGATTTGGCCTTATATGCCCTACGCAGTGAATACGCAAGATCAAGTGAATAGCTTTATACACGAGGCTTTGAAGGAACAAGAGCAAGGCCATTCGATGGTGTTCACGATCTATGATAAGCAGACCGAATCCATTGTGGGAAGCACTCGATATTTAGATATCGTGCCACAGAATAAGGGGCTCGAGATTGGTTGGACATGGCTTAACCCAAGGGTTTGGAGAACAAACGTCAATACGGAATGTAAATACCTGCTCTTGTGTTATGCCTTCGAAAAGCTAGAAATGATCCGAGTCCAATTCAAGGCCGATTCGCGTAATGAGCGATCGCTCACAGCGATTGCGAGGCTTGGTGCCCAGTATGAGGGAACCCTGCGCTCCCATCGGATTCTGCCCGATGGTTACCGGAGGGATTCCGTTTACTTTAGCATCCTGGATCACGAGTGGGCGAATATGAAGGGAAAATTAAAGGAAATAAATGGTGGGAACGGGGCATGATAAGCACATAGATGACTTTAAGGAGGAAATCTCTCTGTGCTAATTGACTACCGACCTGAACCGTTTACCGATTTTACCGATGAAAAGAACCGAAAAGATTTTGAGCAGGCTTTGCAGAAGGTGGAACAAGAGCTAGGTCGAGACTATGATCTGATTATCGGCGGAGAACGAATCCGCACGGAAAACAAAATTGTCTCCATTAATCCTGCACTTAAAGAGCAGGTGGTTGGAACGGTTTCTAAAGCAGACCAACACCTCGCGGAAAAGGCGATTCAAGCGGCAGCTAAAACATTTGAAAGCTGGAAGGCGGTACCGCCTGATCACCGGGCCAGGTACCTGTTTAAGGCAGCTGCCATTATGAGACGCAGAAAGCATGAATGGTCCGCTTGGCTGGTGAAGGAAGCCGGAAAAACATGGCCAGAAGCAGATGCCGATACAGCGGAAGCCATCGATTTTATGGAGTACTATGCGCGCCAGATGATCAAGCTTGGGGAAAGACACCCTTTAACCCGGCTGCCTGGGGAAGATAATGAGCTTTACTATATTCCATTAGGGGTTGGCGTCGTTATTCCTCCTTGGAACTTCCCCTTAGCGATTATGGTGGGCATGACGACCGCGGCTATTGTGGCTGGGAATACAGTTGTCTTAAAACCAGCAAGTACAACACCTGTTATTGCGGCTAAATTTATTGAGATTCTCGAGGATGCAGGATTACCGCCAGGTGTTGTCAATTATGCGCCTGGAAGTGGAGCCGAGGTTGGAGATTATTTAGTCGATCATCCTATTACTCGCTTTATTAGCTTTACGGGTTCTCGAGAAGTTGGGCTGCGGATTAACGAGAGAGCAGCTAAACACCAACCTGGCCAAAAGTGGATCAAGCGGTTAATTGCGGAGATGGGCGGGAAAAACTCCATCATCGTTGATAAAGATGCGGATATAGAACTTGCAGCCCATGGTATTACGGTGTCTGCGTTCGGATTCTCCGGCCAAAAATGCTCAGCCTGCTCAAGAGCTATTATTCATGAATCCATATATGACCAGGTCTTGGCCCGTGTTGTGGAAATGACAAATGGACTCAAAATGGGAGACCCTAGGAATCCTTCTAATTTTATGGGGCCGGTTGTGGATGAACCTGCTTATAATAAGATTCTAGAATACATAGAAATTGGCAAGAAGGAAGGGCGCTTGATGACGGGTGGAGAAAAAGGAGACGAGGCTGGTTTCTTTATCAAGCCGACGATCTTTGCTGACGTACATCCGGAAGCGCGCATCTTGCAGGAAGAAATTTTTGGTCCTGTTGTAGGCTTTACGAAGGCTCGAGATTTTGATCATGCTTTAGAAATTGCCAACAATACGGAGTTCGGGTTAACCGGGTCAGTGTATTCACGGAATCGAGCCCATCTGGAAAAAGCAAGGACAGAATATCAGGTGGGGAATCTTTACTTTAACCGGAAGTGTACCGGAGCGATTGTCGGGGTACATCCGTTTGGCGGCTTTAACATGTCAGGTACAGACTCCAAGGCGGGCGGACCGGACTATCTTCTACTATTTACCCAGCCTAAGCTCACTTCCGAATTGCTGTAACTATAAAGAATCATCCTTCTCTAATAAGGGAGGGCATGATTCTTTTTCTATTTTTGGGTCAAACTAACGTAAAATAGCGACTCCAATATAAAAAGGGCGGTATTTATGGCTTTTTATCTTGTTGTGTGCCTTTTTACCTTTTTTATTGTATACCTGCTTATTCCTGTGACTAAGAAAATAGCGGTCGCATTGGGAGTGGTCGATCAACCTAATGCCAGGAAGATTCACCGTGCACCCGTTCCCTTATCAGGGGGACTTGCGATCTATATTGGATCTATTGTTACACTCTTTCTCTTTTTTGAGATTACGGCCTTACATTTTGTGTTAGCCTGGGGCGGGTTTTTATTGCTTGCCATAGGTTTGGTAGATGACTGGTTTAAATCCCAAGGAAAAGATTTTCCGGCATGGCCCAAGCTGTTAGGGCAGATAGGAAGTGCCGTGTTTGCTTACTTCTTAGGGATTCGCTTTTTCGGGTTAGGTGAATTCTGGACAGGCGGCGAAATTTATCATTTTCCTGATTGGCTGGCGTTACTGGCTACGGTGTTTTGGATCGTAGGATTTATTAATATGATCAATTTTCTAGACGGCATGGACGGTTTAGCAGGAGGAATTACAGCCATTTCGTCCGTTACCTTGTTTACCATATCCATTCTGCGCCTTCAGCAGGATGTAGCGGTATTAGCCGTCATCTTAATAGGGGCAAGCTTAGCCTTTTTGAAGCATAACTTCCACCCTGCTACGGTTTTTCTTGGAGATGCTGGCTCCATGTTTTTGGGATACGCGATAGGGGTTACGTCCTTGTATGGGGCGATGAAAAGCGCTACCCTGGTGACGTTCGTCATTATCATCTTGGCCCTTGGGGTACCTGTGTTTGACACCATTCAAGTGATCATTACACGCCTGAAGGCGGGCTCTCCTATTTATCAGGCTGATCGAAGGCATGTCCATCATCGCTTGCTAAGCAATGGTCTGACGCAAAAACAAGCCGTCATGGTTATTTACGCCATGGGCATTGGCTTCTCAATTCTATCCCTTCTCCTCTTCCTTTATATTAGTTAATCTCCGAAACTTTCCAGAACCTCGCACGTATCAGAGATATAACCTTTGGGGGAGGAAAGAAAAAGATGCTAATGACAACCACAAGTACATTGCAGGGAAAAGAAGTAGCGGAGTATATTTCTGTTGTATCCAGCGAAGTCATTTTAGGGGCGAACGTGGTACGCGACTTTTTGGCGGGAATTACAGATATTATCGGAGGGCGAAGCGGGGCTTATGAGAATAAGCTCTCAGAAGGAAGAGAGATGGCGCTTCGAGAGCTGGAGCAGCGCGCACGAAAAATGGGGGCTGATGCGGTGATTGGCATCGACCTTGATTTTGAGACTCTTCGCGATGGCATGATGATGGTGATTGCCACTGGAACAGCAGTAAAACTGAAGTAAGGCAGTGAGAGGCCCTGCAATCCTAATTGCGGTGCCTTTTTATATTTGGTATTATCTTAATTATGGCTAGATTTCATGGAGGTGTAGCGGATGAGCGAAATATCGCGCGAGCAGGTAGAGCATGTAGCAAAATTAGCTCGGTTAAACTTGACTGAGGATGAGACCGTACAGTACACATCCCAATTAAATTCGATCTTAAATTTTTTTGAGAAGCTAGACGAGCTAGATACCGACCAGGTAGAGCCTACGAGTCACGTGCTCGAAGTCTATAACGTAATGAGGGAAGACGAAGAGCGTCCATCCATTGATCGGGAAGAAGCTCTTCGCAATGCTCCAGATCACGAAGAGGGTCAATTCAAAGTCCCTGCGGTTATGGAATAGGTAGGGGGGAAGAGTTATGTCTATTTTTGAAAGAAAAATCATGGAAATACATAATGCACTAAATCAAAAAGAACTTAGTGTAACTGAACTGGTTGAAGCTTCTTTTGCGCGTATTCGAGAAACAGAACCCCAAGTGGGAGCGTTTCTGACCCTGAATGAAGAAGGTGCAAAAGAAAAAGCGAAGCAGCTCGATGCACAAGTCGGCAGCGAAGAAGAAATGGGGCTCCTCTTCGGTCTTCCGATGGCGATTAAGGATAATATCGTAACCGAGCGAATCAGAACCACGGCAGGAAGCAAAATCCTCGCTAACTATGATCCGATTTATAACGCATCCGTCATGGACCGACTCAACGCTTCCGAAGCGGTACTGGTGGGTAAAACCAATATGGATGAATTCGGAATGGGGAGTTCAACTGAGAATTCAGGATTCCAGAAAACGTATAACCCTTGGAATGCAGAATATGTCCCAGGCGGTTCGAGTGGTGGATCTGCGGCAGCTATAGCAGCGGGACAAGCTTATTTTGCCTTAGGAACGGATACTGGCGGATCGATTCGCCAACCCGCTGCTTTTTGTGGTGTGGTCGGTTTAAAGCCAACCTATGGCCTCGTTTCTCGCTTTGGTTTAGTTTCTTACGCATCATCCCTTGATACGATCGGTCCCATTACGAAGTCGGTAGAAGATGCCGCTTATGTCCTTTCGGCGATTGCTGCCCATGATCCGTATGATTCCACCTCAGCCGAAGTGGAGATTCCAGACTATCTTTCCATGCTTACAGGTGAGGTAAAAGGATTGAAGGTAGGCGTGCCTAAAGAATTGTTAGGGGAGGGAATTGACCCTGACGTAAAGGCAAGAGTTGCAGAGGCACTTAAGGTGCTAGAGGGTATGGGAGCTATCGTTGAGGAAGTCTCCTTGCCTCATACGGAATATGCGGTACCTACGTATTACATTTTGGCTCCATCCGAAGCGTCCTCCAACTTGGCCCGTTACGACGGAGTTCGATATGGCGTTCGCAGTGATAATGCTAAAAATCTAATTGAAATGTACAAGGAAACTAGAAGCCACGGGTTCGGTTCTGAGGTCAAGAAACGCGTAATGCTAGGAACTTATGCCCTAAGCTCTGGTTACTATGATGCTTACTATAAGAAGGCGCAAAAGGTTCGTACCTTGATTAAGCAGGACTTTGACCAGTTGTTTGCTAAGTATGATGTGATCATTGGACCTACAGCGCCAACGACAGCCTTCAAAATTGGAGAGAAAACAGCCGATCCATTGACCATGTATTTAAATGACATTTGCACCATCCCAGTGAGTCTTGCGGGAATCCCCGCGATTAGCGTTCCTTGTGGCTTAGCTTCTAATGGGATGCCGGTTGGACTGCAGATTATGGGT
Source organism: Ammoniphilus sp. YIM 78166 (assembly GCF_004522215.1). Lineage (GTDB taxonomy): Bacteria > Bacillota > Bacilli > Aneurinibacillales > RAOX-1 > YIM-78166. Next base: position 61,155 of record NZ_SDLR01000002.1, read on the forward strand.
AAGCATTTTGACGAAGCTACCATTCTACGTGTAGCTCATGCCTTTGAACAAAATACAGAACACCACAAGGCTAGACCGAAGCTGTAGAAGGGAGGAAACAGAAGATGAAATACGAAACGGTTATCGGACTGGAAGTTCATGCTGAGCTTTCCACCGAATCTAAAATATTCTGCGGCTGCTCCACCGAATTCGGCGCTCCGCCCAATACGCATACGTGCCCGATTTGTCTGGGCCATCCGGGCGTGCTTCCTGTATTGAACAAACAGGCGTTGGAATTTGCCATCAAAGCTTCATTAGCCTTGAATTGCAAGATTAACCAAGTGTCCAAGTTTGACCGCAAAAATTATTTCTATCCTGATTCACCGAAGGCTTATCAGATTTCGCAGTATGATCAGCCGGTTGGTGAACATGGCTGGATTGATATTGAAGTGAATGGGGAAACCAAAAGAATTGGGATTACTAGGCTGCACCTCGAAGAGGATGCTGGGAAACTGGTGCACTCGGATTATGCCGATGCTACCTTAGTGGACTTTAACCGGGTTGGGGTTCCTTTAGTAGAGATTGTATCGGAGCCTGATATTCGCACACCAGAAGAAGCGAAGGCTTATCTTGAGAAGTTAAAGTCTATCCTGCAGTACTGTGAAGTATCGGATGTTAAAATGGAGCAGGGATCCTTACGCTGTGATGCCAACATCAGCTTGCGTCCTTACGGACAAGAACAATTCGGAACCAAAGCCGAGTTGAAAAATATGAACTCCTTCCGCAATGTTCAGCGCGGATTGGAGTATGAGCAGCAGCGCCAAGCCGAGATTCTAGATCAGGGCGGAACCATAGTTCAAGAAACGCGCCGCTGGGATGATGCCAATGCGCGAACCATTACCATGCGTGGCAAAGAAGAAGCCCATGACTATCGCTACTTCCCGGATCCAGATCTAGTTAAGATGAACATTGGCTCCGAGTGGATCGAAGAAATTAGAGCTACGATTCCTGAACTACCTGATGCAAGACAGGCTCGTTATGTTCAAGAATATGGCTTGCCCGCGACGGACGCAGGGGTATTAACCGCTTCTAAGGAGATCTCGGACTTCTTCCAAGCTGCTGTGGCTACCGGAGCGGATGCCAAGCTCGTTTCGAACTACATCATGGGTGATCTGATGGGCTATTTGAATGCCAATCAGCTAGAACTAGGTGATGTAAAGATTACAGCGGTTGGTCTCGGTGAGATGGTAAACCTTATTGCAAAAGGAACCATCAGCACAAAAATTGCCAAAACCGTGTTCAAAGAAATGATCGAGACAGGGAAAGAACCAGCTAAGATTGTAGAAGAGCAAGGACTCGTACAAATCAGCGATGAGGGAGCAATCGCCGGGATTATTGCCGAAGTGGTGGCGAAAAACCCTCAATCAGTAGAAGATTATAAAGCAGGGAAAACACAAGCCATCGGGTTCCTCGTCGGGCAAGTGATGAAGGCAACCAAAGGAAAGGCGAACCCGGGTATGGTGAATAAGCTATTGCAGGAAGAATTGAATAAATAGGCAGTCAAAATCACAAGGGAAGGGCTTCTCTCAACTGTTATGTTGATGAAGAAGCCCTTTCTTTGTTTTTTTTGGGGCATCAAAGCCTGGATTAGGGCAGCAAAGCTGTGGTTTGATGCCCTGTAAGCCAGCCGAAGCCCTGATGGGGGTATCAAAGCCAAGGTTTGATGCCCTGCAAGCCAGCCGAAGCCTAGATTGGGGCATCAAAGCCTGGATTAGGGCATCAACGCCCCTGTTTGATGCCCTGCAAGCCAGCCGAAGCCCCAATCAGGGCACCAAAACCCCTGTTTAATGCCCTGCAAGCGAGCCGAAGCCTAGATTGGGGCAGCAAAACCCCTGTTTGATGCCCTGAAAGCGAGCCGGTGCCCTGATCAGGGCACCAAAACTCCTGTTTGATGCCCTGCAAGCCAGCCGAAGCCCCAATCAGGGCACCAAAACCCCTGTTTAATGCCCTGCAAGCGAGCCGAAGCCTAGATTGGGGCACCAAAACCCCTGTTTGATGCCCTGAAAGCGAGCCGGTGCCCTGATCAGGGCACCAAAACTCCTGTTTGATGCCCTGCAAGCCAGCCGAAGCCTAGATTGGGGCATCAAAGCCCCTGTTTGATGCCCTGCAAGCCAGCCGAAGCCTGGATTGGGGCATCAAAGCCCCTGTTTGATGCCCTGCAAGCAAGCCGAAGCCCGGATCAGGGCATCAAAGCCCCTGTTTGATGCTCTTTAAGCTAGCCGAAGCCCAAATAAAGCCCCGCTCTCCATACAAGTGAACAATTTATGAAACCCTCACTTTATGAACCTTTCATGACACCGTGTGTTCTGAGAAAACGAAAGAAAAACAGAGAAAACAAAAGAAAACAAGAGATTCTTTCTTACTAGAAGCTCTCAATTGAACGTTGTTTCATTTTACTTAAAACCCTATGATTAAGGTGTAATCAAAACGTAATAATCTGATCTGAACATCAGAAGACTATATGATCGTCGCCTAAGAAGGAGGAGTAACCATGTTGGATATAAAGGAGCTACAACAACAAAACGTGAGGTTTGCTGCCTGGAAGGAATTTCGCTCAGGAACCTGGATCAATGAGGTGAATGTGAGGGAGTTTATCCAGTCCAACTGGACTCCTTATCATGGGGATGAGAAGTTTTTGGCAGGCCCTACAGAAAGAACAACGAACCTGCATCGTATGACTGAGGAACTGTATAAGTTAGAGCGTGAAAAAGGCGGAGTGTTAGACATTGATACCAAGGTTCCTTCTAGTATTACTTCCCATGCTCCAGGGTATTTAGATAAAAATAAAGAAAAAATTGTGGGGATGCAAACTGATTCCCCTCGTCGTCGATCTATTATGCCTAACGGCGGGATTAAGATGGTGGAAGATGCGTGTAAAGCGTATGGTTACACGCTTGACCCTAATGTTCTGGAAATTTTTACGAAGTACCGCAAGACCCACAATCAAGGAGTTTTTGATGTTTACACCCCTGAGATGAAGCTAGCTAGAAAAGCAGGCATCATTACCGGATTGCCGGATGCCTACGGACGCGGGCGTATTATCGGGGATTATCGAAGAGTTGCGCTTTACGGTGTCGATTTTCTTATCGAAGATAAGAAGCATGAATTATCCTTAACCAATCAAAGTGTGATGAATGAGGAAACCATACGTGAAAGAGAAGAGCTAACCGAGCAGATCCGCTCTCTTCAGGAACTAAAAGAGATGGCACTGGCCTATGGCTTTGATATTTCCTTACCGGCATCCACAGCACAGGAAGCTGTTCAATGGCTCTACTTTGCTTATTTGGCAGCGATAAAAGAGCAAAATGGAGCGGCCATGAGTATCGGGCGGGTATCCACCTTTTTAGATATATACTTTGAAAGAGATCTGCAGGCAGGTCGAATCACGGAAGAAGAAGCCCAAGAAATCATGGACGACTTTGTAATGAAGCTTCGCATGGTGAATTTCTTGAGAACACCAGATTATAACGACCTCTTTAGCGGTGACCCTACTTGGGTGACAGAAGCGATTGGGGGAATGAGTACGGATGGACGCACGCTCGTAACGAAGAGCTCCTATCGGATCTTGCATACTCTTTATAATTTAGGTCCTTCTCCAGAGCCTAACTTGACAGTCCTGTGGTCACCTGACCTGCCAAAGGCCTTTAAAGCTTACTGCGCAAAGGTTTCGATCGATACAAGCTCAATCCAATATGAAAATGATGACTTAATGCGATCTAGCTTCGGCGATGATTATGGCATTGCTTGCTGCGTATCGGCGATGAGGATTGGCAAGCAGATGCAATTCTTTGGCGCACGGGCCAACCTGGCCAAAGCTCTCCTCTATGCGATCAATGGGGGAATGGATGAGCAGTTGGCCATCCAAGTGGGGCCACAGATGGAGAAGTGGCAAGGGGAATATTTGGAGTATGAGACTATCATGTCACGCTTCGACCAAGTGATGGATTGGCTAGCGACGCTTTATGTCAATACACTAAATGTCATTCACTATATGCACGATAAATACGCGTATGAGCGCTTAGAAATGGCTTTGCATGATCGTCATATTCTGCGAACCATGGCATGTGGAATCGCCGGTTTATCGGTGGTTGCGGACTCGCTGAGTGCTATCAAATATGCAAAAGTGAAGCCTGTATATAATGATCAAGGAGTAGCTATCGATTTTACCATTGATGGGGAATATCCTCAGTTTGGAAACAACGATGCCCGTGTGGATGAGATTGCCGTCGGATTGGTTCAGCGTTTTATGGAAAAACTCCGCAAGCAGCCAACCTACCGCAATTCTGTCACTACGCAGTCGGTTCTAACCATTACATCCAACGTGGTATATGGCAAGAAAACCGGAACCACGCCAGATGGACGTAAAGAAGGAGAGCCATTTGCTCCAGGTGCTAACCCGATGCATGGCCGTGATCAGAAGGGGGCGCTTGCATCCTTCACCTCTTTAGCGAAGCTTCCTTATGAAGATAGCTTAGACGGGATTTCCTACACCTTCTCGATTATTCCAAAGGCTTTAGGGAGAAGCGAAGAAGAAAGGGTTCGAAACTTAACCGCCCTTCTGGATGGATATAGTGTTCAGGGAGGCCACCATGTTAATGTCAACGTCTTTAACCGCGAGCAATTGATTGAAGCGATGGAGCATCCGGAGATGTATCCGCAGCTGACGATACGTGTATCGGGCTACGCTGTAAAATTCATTAAACTCACAAGAGAACAGCAGCTAGATGTGATTCGTCGTACTTTCCATGAAAGAATGTGAGGCATATGAAAGGCAGAGTTCATTCTATAGAAACCATGGGTATGCTAGACGGACCGGGAATCCGTTATATCGCCTTCTTGCAGGGCTGCGTGCTTCGCTGTCAGTTCTGCCATAACCCCGATACTTGGAATATCCAAGGGGGAGAGCTTACGGATAGTGAGACGCTTCTAGAAGATATCAAAAGCTATCTTCCGTATTATCAAGCATCGGGCGGAGGGGTAACGGTTAGTGGAGGAGAGCCTCTGGTACAGGCTTCGTTTGTATTGGACTTGTTTAAAAAGTGCAAAGAGGCAGGCATCCACACAACCTTAGATACGACTGGCATCATCTGGAGTCCGGATGTGGAGCAGCTCTTGGATTATACGGACCTAGTCTTGCTTGATCTTAAGGAGATGGATCCGGATAAACATAGTAAGCTTACCGGCTGTTCCAATACGAATGTGTTTCGGTTTGCAAGAGAGCTAGAAAAACGTCAGGTGAAGGTGTGGATCCGCCATGTGGTTGTTCCGGGCTTGACCGACGATCAAGCTGGGCTTGAGCAAATTGGCCAGTTCATTCAAGGCATGTCCAATGTAGAAAAGGTTGAACTGCTGCCCTTTCATAAAATGGGAGAATACAAGTGGGAGCGTCTGGGACACAACTATCAATTAGGCCAAGTCAGTCCCCCAACAGAAGAAGAAATGCAAGCTGCCTATGCTTGTATTAAACCTTATTGGCCGCAATAAAAATTTAAAGGCTGTCTCGAGTTTGCCGAGACAGCCTTTAAATTTGCCCCAAAAACTTTTTTATCCAGTACAAATGCGTTATCATGGATAAAGATGGATAACAAAAGGTGATGATAAGGATGAAGCGAGCACGGTTAATTTATAATCCCTCGTCAGGAAGGGAAGAGATGAAAGACAAATTGCCGGAGATTCTTGACTTTTTCGAAGCGGCGGGATACGAAACCTCCTGCCATGCCACTAAAAAAGCAGGAGATGCTTCCATAGCTGCAGCGTATGCGGCAGACCGCGGATTTGACCTCATTATTGCCGCTGGTGGAGATGGAACCTTGTACGAGGTAGTAAATGGTCTGGCCGAGAAAGATTACCGCCCCCCGGTTGGTATTATTCCTGCCGGAACGACGAATGACTTTGCACGGGCGATTGGCCTCCCCGTCAAAAATATACTCAAAGCTTGCGAAATGATCGTAAAGGGAACCCCCATTCCCATTGACATTGGGAAGATTAACGACCGCTACTTTATCAATATCGCTGGCGGGGGAGCGTTAACCGACTTAACTTATGAGGTGCCCAGCAAACTAAAGACCATTATGGGGCAGCTGGCTTACTACGTCAAAGGCATCGAAAAACTTCCGTTTATCCGCCCCAGCCGCGTTCGTATAGAAACAGAAAGCCGAATTATTGATGAGGAAATTATGCTATTTCTTATTGCCAACAGCAATTCCGTTGGCGGCATGGAAAAGCTAGCCCCCTTTGCCAACTTATCGGACGGCAAGTTTGACTGCTTAATCCTCAGAAAAACGACCCTGCCGGAGTTCTTGAGGATTGCCACGCATGTAATTAAAGGAGATCACATCAAGGATCCGGATGTTCTGTATTTCCAAACAAGCAGATTGAGGGCAACAGCGAGTACGAAGGTCCTCTTGAATTTGGATGGGGAGCTCGGGGGAGAGCTGCCGATGGAATTTACCGCTTTGCATAAGCATATACAAGTGATCATGCCAGAGAATAGGTGAAAGAATGACAAAACAGCTTGAACTACCTGTACAGAAGAATGAAGAAGTCGAGTTTGACATCACGGGTCTAACTCATGAGGGAGATGGCGTAGGGAAGGTGGAGGGCTTTACCCTTTTTGTTCCGCAGGCTCTCCCTGGTGAACGAATTAAAGCTAAAGTGCTGAAGGTAAAGAAAAACTATGGCTATGCCAAATTGGTAGAAATGGTGGAAGCAAGCCCCGATCGTCTTGAGCCGCCTTGTCCCGTTTATCATCAGTGCGGAGGCTGTTCCTTGCAGCATGTCTCTTATGAAGAGCAGCTTCGGCAAAAAACGATCATTGTCCAAGATAATCTAAAACGACTAGGGAATATTGAACACGCCACCGTTCATCCCACGCTCGGTATGAAGGACCCCTGGAGATATCGCAACAAAGCCCAGGTTCCTATCGGAGAGGAGGAGGGCGGTCTGATTGGCGGCTTCTATGCCCAGCGCTCTCATCGTATTATTAACATGGAGTCCTGTTTAATCCAGCACGAAAAAAATGATGAAGTCATTGAGCTGGTTAAGAGAGCAGCTTCTCAGCTGGGGATATCTGCGTACAATGAACAAACGAGAAAAGGGTTGCTTCGCCATGTGGTCGTCAAAGTGGGGTTCAAGACCGGTGAAGTTATGGTGGTTCTTGTTATAAACGGAGATAAACTGCCGAATCAAGAAGAGTTAGTTAATCAACTAACGAAAAAAGTCGATGGCTTAAAGAGTTTGGCTGTTAATGTAAATAAAAAACAAACCAATGTTATATTTGGGGATCAAACTCAAATCATTTGGGGAGAGCCCTACATCTATGACTATATCGGCAACATTAAATTTGCGATATCCCCACGTTCCTTTTACCAAGTTAATCCTGTGCAAACCGAAATCTTATATGGAAAAGCGCTGGAATATGCAAATCTGACCGGGAATGAAACCGTAATTGATGCTTATTGTGGTATCGGAACCATTTCTTTATTTCTAGCCCAAAAGGCCAAGCATGTCTATGGGGTTGAGATCGTACCCGAGGCGATCGCTGACGCCAAACGAAATGCCCGTCTGAATGTGATGGAAAACGTAGACTTTGCGGTAGGGGAAGCGGAAAGAATTATCCCTTGGTGGTATGCACAAGGCATTAAGGCCGATGTGGTGGTGGTGGATCCCCCTCGCAAAGGATGCGACGAAACGCTGCTGGATACTTTGATCCAGATGAAGCCGAAAAGGATTGTGTATGTTTCCTGCAACCCTAGCACCCTAGCCAGAGACCTTCAGATCCTCGAAGCAGGTGGGTATGTAACGAAAGAGGTTCAGCCTGTCGATATGTTCCCGCATACGTTCCATGTGGAGAGTGTGGCGTGGTTATCCCTGAAGGAATAGGGGAGAAAAACCTATAAAAAATAACCCTCATTTCTGAGAGTTTATTGAGAAGGAATTGGCCTATGAGGCTACTTTAGTTTATGTCAACAAGATTCGATATGATACTACAGGGGTTCATAATCATTGCCGTAATTGTAAATATAGGAGCAAATGGACGGTTTGTGACAAAAGAACCGTCCTTATTTGCGTATGTTACTGGTATGTGAGCCGATTTTTATTGGAGACGGTGGCCAGGAGGGGCAAACCCTCCTGGCCTTCGGTCTTGGAATCATTACCGGTTTGTGAGCAAAATGGTCGGTTTCGTGATTAAAGTGGACTGGTTATTTGGAATTGTACCAGGTATGTGAGCAAACGGCATCCTTCCGTGAGCATCGACCACCTTTCCGTGAGCAAAACCAAATTTTTGTGATCAAATTGACCCGGATACCAGTAATAGGGTCCGGGAACGGACAAGGATCATAAAAAAAAACCGAATTACTTAAAAAGCAGCTTAAAATTGAAGGTTCTAACCCAAAGTTTAGATTGCACTTTGAAAAAGTAGACCTAAATCACTCCAAACCTTGAAAAACCTTCGCGAGGTCTTGGAATCATTACCGGTTTGGGAGCAAGTGACTTGGTTTTGTGATCAAATGGCGTGAATGATCTGGAATGGACTTCACAAATCAAAAAACATCCTCCAAAACGGTAAAATTACAAAAAAAACCAATGCTTTGCCCAACGGCTCCTGATCATTTCGGGGTATGCTATGGATAACAATCTTTTTGGGGGTATTCGCTATGGCCAAAGATATCCTAACCGACTTTATGGAAGAGTTAACTACGTTGTGCGATAAGTACCATCTATGGGTGGAAGGGGAAAATATCCGTGTAGAGGATGACAACGGAAACCTAATAGGAACCTTTATGACCTACAATGATAAAAATGAGGCCTACACAGCCAAGTTAGTAGGTGAGCCAGGAGAGCTCCATGAATAAAAAAATAACCGGAGTTTCCTCCGGTTATATCTTCTCCTCGGACAAAAGAGGATAGGCACCTTCTTCATCATGCGTTTCTCTTCCCGTGCACGGGGGATTAAACACGCAGACCATCCGCATATCGGTTTTAGCGCGCAGCGTATGCTTTTCGTGTCCATCCAACGCATACATAGTGCCTGCTTGAATAGGGTAGGTCTTGCCATTGCTCAAATCCTCTAGTTCGCCTTCTCCTTCGATACAGTAGACAGCTTCCTGGTGATTTTTATACCAGAAGGTAGAAACCGTCCCCGCTCGAATGATGGTATCGTGCAAAGAAAAGCCCATTTCATCTTTTTTCAATAGAAATCGTCTACTTTCCCAATTACGATCATCAACGTGGTTTATAGATCCCTTAATGGATTCCAAAGATCTTACAATCATCCCTTATTCCTCCTACTTTTTATTTGAAAGACAAGCTATGATACTTTCTTCAATGATTCCTAGTCCTTTGACAAGGGCCGATTCATCAATAGTTAGCGGTGGCATTACTTTGAACACTTCGCTCTTAGGGCCAGACGTTTCCATAATCAGCCCGCGCTCAAAGGCTTCTTTGCAAATCTCTTCAGCTGTACCATCCGCTCCGCAAGCAATCCCGCGCATTAATCCGCGTCCCCGTAGTTCTCCTTGAAGCAGCGGGTAATTTTCAACTAAATGATTCAAAAATTCCTCAACCAACAACCCTTTTCTGATGGTTTCCTTAGTCAGTTCGTCTGTTTCCCAATAAGTTAGAGCCTCCGTTGCTGTGATGAAAGCGAGGTTGTGGCCGCGGAAGGTACCGTTGTGCTCACCCGGGGACCAAATATCATATTCAGGCTTGATAAGGGTTAAGGCCATAGGCAGTCCATAGCCACCAATGGACTTGGATAGACAAACGATATCAGGCTTGATTCCAGCCGGTTCAAAGCTGAAGAAAGGACCCGTTCGACCGCAACCGACTTGAACATCATCCACAATCAAGAGGATATCCCACTTTCGGCAGATGGCCTCCACTCGTTGCAACCATTCATAGCTCGCCGCATTGAGTCCGCCTTCTCCTTGCAAGGTTTCTAAGATAATGGCTGCAGGAAGGGAAACGCCGCTTCCGTTATCCTCCAGAAAACGTTCTAAATAATCCAGCGTATCAATTTCTTCACCCAGGTAGTTGTAAAAGGGCATAGATACGCTATTATGCAAAGGGATACCGGCCCCATCACGCTTAAAGGCGTTCCCTGTGATGGATAGTGACCCCAAAGTCATACCGTGGAAGGCGTTGGTAAAGCTCATGATTTGATCTCGACCTGTCACTTTTCGAGCTAGTTTTAAGGCACTTTCTACGGTATTGGTTCCCGTGGGACCAGGAAACATGACCTTGTAGTCAAGCTGTCTAGGCTCAAGAATGATCTGCTTGAATTTTTTGAGGAAGTTTCCTTTCGCTTGAGTAGCCATATCTAGGCTATGGGTAATGCCGTCGCCAGCGATATAGGAAATCAGCTTTTCTTTCATTTGAGAAGGGTTGTGACCATAATTTAGCGCACCAGCACCTGCAAAAAAATCAATGTATTCATTCCCTTCAGCATCCCAAAGGGTATGTCCCTTCGCTTTGACAAAGGTGGTGGGGAAGCTTCGAATGTAGCTCCTGACCTCCGACTCCAGATCGGCAAAAACTTGAAGTTCAGTATCCAGTTTATTCATTACTTGCATGGGCTCACGTTCCTTTCAAGGATATAGGGTTGATTGGACCAATGCGAAACGTTAGTTCGGCTTCATGTCCGGGTTCCGGAAACAGGTCTTCAGTAAAGCATTCTGTAACACTGCAAGAGCAATCCATTCGCTGCGCAAGACCTTTAAACAGCGATTGAGAGGGCAGGTTGGAAGGGGAAACGGTTGCTTCGAGATAGTGAATTTTTTCACATGACCTCCGAGTGAGGAGCTCTCGCAGTAGGTTTTTCCCTAATCCCTTCCCTCGCTGTGATTCATGGACCGCCACTTGCCATACAAAAATGACGTCTGATGCTTGGGGGGCACGGAAAGCGGACACAAAGCCGATAATTTGCTCATTTTTTTCTGCCACCACACAGGTGTCAGGAAAAAGCTCGCAAAGCATCAAGTAACAATAAGCGGAATTTAAATCCAGGGTTCGAGTACTCTTAATTAGTTCCCAGATCGCTGCACCATCTTCTTTTGTTGGCTGGCGGAAGCGATAGGATGAAGGCGTATAATTATTGAATTTGGTTCCCTCCTTTTTCCATCTTGGCTACGTATTTAATCATAACGTGTTTTACAAAAGATCGTCAAAGCGGATATCTCGGAGTCAGGTCGGTTTATTCGGTTTTAAATAGGGTAAGGTAGATTGAGGCCAAAGATCCTTTTTAAATCCTCCCATATCCTCCCAGATCCTCTTTTATCCTCAACATTTTCAAAAAAACTATTGAAAAATCACATAATTCTATATATAATTAATCAAAATAAATCACACTTGATTAGTCGGATTAAAAGGAAAGGGGAGACTGTTGGATGAGTGCTTTGAACGGACGGGTAATTTTGATAACGGGAGCCGGTACAGGATTAGGAAGGGAATTAGCCTTGCAGCTAGCAGAAAAAGGAGCGAAATTAATCCTTTGCGGCCGAAGAAAGTCTAAATTGAGTGAGCTTCAAGAAGAGCTCGAGGCATACAATGAGAATATTTTGGCACTGCCAGCCGATGTTTCCCAAGAGCAAGATGTGAAAAGTTTGGTTCGTGAATCCGTTAGTCGCTTTGGACGGATTGATATGCTGATTAACAATGCTGCTGTATTTGCCAATACTTCAGTTGCGGAGTCCAGTTTAGAAGAGTGGAATTATCAAATTGGTATTAACTTAACAGGAACCTTCCTCATGAGTCGGGAAGTAATTCCGCAAATGAGAAAACAAAAGTCGGGACAAATTATCAATTTTACATCGGGCTTGGCTAAAACCGGTGCAGACGGCTTTGGTGCCTACAGTGCAAGTAAGGCTGCCATTGAAACATTAACGTATTCCATCGAAGAAGAAGAACAAAGAAATGGAATTTCTGCCTTAGTTATTAATCCAGGCATCATGAAGACGAATATGCAGTCCACAGGCGTGGATCCCGCCGTCGTTGCAGCCCAGCTTGTTTCTTTTCTTGAGAAGCCGTTCTCATCCTCGAGTAAGGTATTGCAGCTAGAGGATCTTTCCGTTCAATATCAAAGCTAACCACTGAAAAGGCTGTTCCTGACGGAACAGCCTTTTCGATTGCTATTGAGCTCGTACCACAATACTTCCAAAAAATTGCCCATTAATATAGGCAGTCAGTCGCCATAGCCCCTCCGTAGGCAGGGAAAGAAGGGTTATCGCATGGTTGTCCGCACCATTTAACGGCTTAACGGGAACCATAAATTCACGTTCAATTAGGGTGATCCGATTTCCTGAATCCTGATGGACGGCGGTGAGAGTGAGCTTGCCGGCTAGTTCAGGAGTTGCTCCCCAAAAATGCCATACATAATCCCGGTGCTTCCCGACTTCAAAAGGGGTATCAAGAATGGCGAGATGCCCTTCATCCCCTCTCATGATTTTACCGCCTGATTCAAACGTGGGGCTTTCCTTCCACTCCACCGGTTCTACTTTTCCTGGACCACAGCCCGTAAGGAATAGAAGGAGGGCGATGATCGGTAACCATTTCATAAATCTAATCACCTCTTGAATTGTCAAATGAGTCTGCTATCGTTTTTGCAAAGTGCCCCATGGTTCCTTGTACATAGGAACGCATGACCTCAGGCGCGATGGCGGCGATAGCGCGGTCTTGGTATTCCCTTGGATACCCTAAGGATTGAAGTTCTTTTTCTAGCTCTTTAGCGGCCTTAATGGCATGATAAGTGGCTAGTTTATTAAGTTTTTCCACGACGGATTCGTCGTCTATGATTACTTTGCCTATCTGTTCGAAAAGCTGAATCGTTTGCTTTGCTTTCTCTCCCTGAGCAGTTTGAGCATCGGCTACGAATAACGCATTTCCATGTAAACGAAGATCTTCAGAGTGACCCATAAACTTTAAGCCCAACCAGTCGAGTTCGGGAAACTCTGCGCGTAGAGTTGGAGTCGGCATAACAGTGGCTAAATTAACAAGCAGCGTATGTTGAAGAGAGATGCCTTCGGATTTCAGCTCGTGTAGAAAAGGAATAATCCCGTGAGCGGGCAGGGCTAATAGAAGAACAGAAACAGAAGAAAGCTCGTTCTTGCTTAAGGCTTCTGTATAGGGGAAATCTTCCTTAAAGGACTCGGCTTTAAGTGGATTGGGATGGAAGAAGGAAAGGGTAATCCCTGTACTTTGCAGTTGATGAGTGAGAGCTCTCCCTATTTTTCCAATGCCTACAATTCCCCAACGTATATTGTCCATGCTGTTTCTCCTCCTCGTTTTTTTAGATCTACCCCTATCATAGCAAAAAGGTGGTTTAATTGAAAAAGCTATCCTCAAAGGATAGCTAAAAAGGCTTCCATTTCAATTTACTAGAGGCGGAATACCGAGCATCTACGTCTTCCCAATTTACGACATTCCACCATGCTTCAATGTAGTCCTTGCGCTTATTTTGGTATTTCAGATAGTAAGCGTGTTCCCAGACATCGAGTACTAGAAGGGGAATAACATCTTGTTGGGAGAGATTCTGATGCTTTTCTGCTTGGAGAATTTCCAAACGATGGGAGCGAGGAGACCAAACTAATAGTGCCCAGCCCACCCCTTCTACTTTTTCTGCCGCAGAGGAAAAATGCTGCTTAAATTGCCGAAAAGAGCCGAAGTCCCGCTCGATTTGCTTGAGTAGCTCTCCTTTTGGACTTCCTTCACCTTTAGGTCTCATATTGTGCCAGAAAATGGTGTGAAGGTAGTGACCGGCGCCGTGGAAGGCAGCCTCTCGTTCCCAATGCTTAATAAGCGAGAAGTCCCCGGTTTGTCTAGCTTTCTGCATTTCTTTCTCGGCTTTGTTCAGGCCATCTACATAGCTCTGATGATGAACCGTATGATGAAGCCGCATGGTTTTTTCATCAATATGCGGTTCAAGTGCATGGTAGGGATAAGGAAGTGGAGGCAAGGTATGTCCGCCGATGGGGACAGGGCCAGTCGTTCGTTCAACTGTCTCGACGGTTTCCTCTTGCTGTTGACTTGCTAATTGCACCTCATTTAAGTTAAATTGATCACGGGCAAAAAGAACAAATTGTTGGCGGAGATACTGGGCATGTTTATATAATTGTTTGAAGGTGAGGGGAGTTTGTTCATTTTCAAACTCTTGAAGCAGTTGGGAAAAGCGGTTTTGCCATTTGGTAAGAGCCAGCGATTGCTCGGAAGAAAGAGAATGGTCCGCTTGTAACATAGCAATTATTTTTTTATGTTCTTGAATCCAGTTGATCATTTGCTCGGTCCATTTCGTCCATTCCGATACCTGGGGGGCTTCACTCATATTAAGTCATATCCTCCTTTATAGGCTTTATTATTAGCCTATGGAAGAAGCAAGCAAATGGGAACTTGTCGAATATTTATGTAAAGGGACATTTTTTGTCCGCTAGTTGAAAAATAAGTCCCACTATCGTATAATAAAAATATGAATTTTATCTCCATCCCCTTTTAACTAGCAGTACCTTCTTAGGCATGTAGCTTCTCAGTTACATGCCCTTTTTTTTATGCTGATGGAGAGTGTATACTAGGTGATGGAAAAACTAAGATTTTGAGTAGAGGTGACGAGAGTGAGTCTGCGTTTTGATTATTCGAATGCATTATCTTTCATGCGTAAAGAAGAGGTAGACATCCTGGCCCATTTTGTTAGAGGGGCTCACACCATGCTCCATGAAAAAACAGGGGCAGGTCATGACTACGTAGGCTGGGTGGATCTTCCTGTGACTTATGATCAAGAAGAATTCAGCCGGATTAAAACGGCCGCAGAGCGAATTCAATCCGATTCGCAAGCATTGGTCGTGATTGGCATTGGGGGCTCTTACCTTGGGGCGCGAGCAGCGATTGAAATGCTATCGCATACCTTCTACAATCAGGTGACAACCAAAACGCCTCAAATTTATTTTGTAGGACACAATATCAGTTCTACCTATATTGCTCATTTGTTTGAGGTACTTGAGGGAAAAGATATCTCGGTTAACGTGATTTCTAAATCAGGAACCACTACGGAACCAGCAATTGCGTTTCGCATGTTTCGGGATTACCTGGAGAAAAAGTATGGCAAAGAAGGAGCTAAACAACGGATCTATGCGACCACCGATCGGGAAAAAGGGGCGCTTAAGAAGCTTGCTGATGAAGAAGGCTATGAAACCTTCGTCATTCCAGATGATGTAGGGGGAAGATATTCAGTCTTGACCGCGGTGGGATTGCTGCCAATTGCCGTGAGTGGAGCCGATATTGACCAGATTATGCAAGGGGCTGCGGATGCTTATCATACATATAATAATCCTGACCTAAGCACGAATGAGTGCTATCAATATGCAGCAGCCCGCAATGCGCTCTACCGTAAAGGGAAAACGACAGAGATCTTAGTTAATTATGAGCCAGCTCTTCATTTTGTTTCAGAATGGTGGAAACAGTTGTTTGGTGAAAGTGAAGGCAAGGACCAAAAGGGGATCTTCCCAGCGTCCGTGGATTTCTCTACCGATCTTCATTCCATGGGACAGTATGTACAGGACGGACTTCGCAATATTTTTGAAACGGTCATTCATGTCGAACAGCCTAAGGTCCAGCTCACCATCCAAGAAGACCCACAAAATATTGATGGGCTAAACTTCCTCGCCGGAAAAACCGTCGATGAGGTAAATAAAAAAGCTTTTGAAGGTACCTTGCTAGCTCATATTGATGGCGGTGTCCCTAATTTCGTGGTATCTATCGACCAGCTTAATGCCTATACGTTCGGGCAGATGGTGTATTTCTTTGAGAAAGCCTGCGGCATCAGCGGTTACCTGCTAGGGGTTAATCCTTTTGATCAGCCAGGAGTAGAAGCGTATAAGAAAAATATGTTTGCTTTGTTAGGAAAGCCTGGATTTGAAAAGGAAAAAGAAGCACTAGAAAAACGACTTCAATCAAAATAAAACCTAAAGAGGCTGTCAGTTTTCGAACTGAACAGCCTTTTATATTAAATAGGCGGCAGAATTCCAAGATAACACGAAATCTGCTGGGAAATATTCGGATAGTTTGCGCACGACCTTCTAGGTGCTGGTGGCGGATAGGGCGGATAGGGCGGATAGTAGGGGGGATAAGGAGTCGGTGGATAGGGCGGTGGTGGTGTGGGTTGAGTAGGAGGGATCGGTCCATAATAGGGTCCTATCCCTATAAGGTCAGAATAATGGAATTGCATAAACCGGGGTTGTGTTGCGCCGGGGAGGTAAACCCATAAATCGACCATGCCGTTAGCTTGGTTGAATTGGATGACGTAAGCGATAACTTGCCCATAGGTAGGAATGGAGGTCCTAATCCATCTGCCAACGTACGGAGTAATGGCGCTGGGAGCTACAAACTGCACTGAGGCTTGTTGTCTATTATTCATCAGTCAAACTCCTCCTTTTTCTTTCATTGTATCCGCCAATACCTAAGATGGCTCTAGGTAAATACCCAATTTGCCTAAGGGATTGCATGAATCGTTTTCTGTAAGGGAATATTTTACATATTAAATATTCCTCAGGAGGGCTTTATGAAAGCTGTTACGTATCAAGGAATCAAGGACGTAAAAGTGAAGGAAGTTCCAGATGCTACGCTCCAGAAGAAAGATGATATTCTTGTTCGGATTACAAGTACGGCCATTTGTGGTTCAGATCTTCATCTCGTTCATGGCATGATCCAAAATTTGCAAGAAGATTATATTATTGGACATGAGCCCATGGGAATTGTAGAGGAAGTAGGACCAGAAGTAACAAAAGTAAAGAAAGGGGATCGGGTCGTCGTACCATTTACCATTGCTTGTGGTCAGTGCTTCTATTGTCAAAATCACTTAGAAAGCCAGTGTGATAACTCTAACGACAACGGGGAAGCAGGCGCTTTCTTCGGGTACACGGGAACCTTCGGCGGATATCCCGGAGGACAAGCGGAGCTTCTACGAGTTCCCTTTGCCAACTTTACCCCTTTTGTTGTTCCACAAGATTGCGAGATGGAAGACGAGAAGCTCTTATTTTTATCTGATGTGATTCCTACAGCCTATTGGGGAGTTGATAATGCTGGTGTCAAGCCGGGCGATACGGTGATTGTCTTAGGCTGCGGCCCTGTCGGTCTCATGACGCAGAAGTTTGCCTGGATGAAAGGCGCCAAGCGTGTCATTGCAGTGGATTATATCCAATACCGGTTAGAGCATGCGAAACGGACAAATAAGGTAGAGATCTTTGATTTCACCAAGGAGCACAACGCCGGGAATGCCTTGAAGGAAATGACGGGTGGCGGTGCGGATGTGGTCATTGACTGTGTGGGGATGGACGGAAAAATGACCATGTTGGAAGTAGTAGAGACGGCGTTGAAGCTTCAGGGCGGATCTATGGGTGCCATCCTGATCGCCAGCCAAGCCGTGAGAAAAGGAGGCACTATTCAACTGGTAGGGGTATACGGTCTTCGTTATAATGCTTTCCCTTTGGGGGACTTGTTTGCACGAAACATTACGCTCAAGATGGGACAAGCGCCCGTAATCCATTATCTGCCGCATCTATATGAGATGATTAAGCGCGGAGATTTTGATCCAACGGATATTATTACCCATAAGCTGCCGTTATCCGAAGCGGAGCATGGCTACGGGATATTCGATCAAAAACTGGACGACTGCATTAAGGTCATCTTGAAGCCATAGGGAGTTACTCCCCTCGAAAAGAGGGGTTTTTTCATTCGACCGGACATAAAATGGAAAGTAACCACCTACAAATGAGGAGGACCAATGGATCTTGTAGCGAGAAGCAAACAGGTGATTCTAGAAAACCAGGCTGCAAGCGGGGCTTTTGTGGCTTCGCCATCCTTTGAACATTATCGGTATAGCTGGCTTCGCGATGGAACGTTTATTGCCTACAGTTTAGATGGTGTTGGAGAGCGCGAAGGGGCAGAGCGATTCTACCAGTGGACAGTCCGTACAATTGAAATGCATAGAGAGAAAGCACAATCCGTAATCGACCGCGCCGGCAAAGGGGAAGCCATACCTCAATCCGATCTTCTTCATACCCGATATACCTTGGAGGGCGAAGAAGTTCATGCCGAATGGGGCACATACCAGTTGGATGGGTATGGGACATGGTTATGGGGATTGAGTGAGCACTTCAGGATCCATCAGCCCGAAGATCTGATTACCCAGTTCAAACCGACCTACACCCTGATTGCAGAGTATCTTCTATTGTTATGGAAGATTCCTAACTTTGACTGCTGGGAGGAGTTTGGCGATCAGGTTCATCCTGCAACGATTGGAGCCATCTATGGCGGGCTAAAAGGCATCTCCACTTTTCTAGAGGAACCTCTGCGTCGAGTAATAGATCAAGAACTTACAAACATGAAAGAATTTCTTCTAAAAGAAGGAACGGCTTATGGCCATTTTAGCAAGTCTGTAGGCAATCCAGAAATTGATGCTTCTCTTCTATGGCTGCATGTCCCGTACGGTGTAGTTGAAGCGGAAAATCCTCTTTTTCGAGAAACGGTTGAAAAAATCCAATCTCGTCTACTCTTTGAATGTGGTCTTCATCGCTATCCTCAAGATGTCTATTATGGAGGAGGTCAGTGGATCTTACTATCCGGTTATCTCGGCTGGCATTATTCCGTTTGCGGGGAGGTAGAGAAAGTACGAGAGCTGCTTCACTGGATAGAAGATCAGTTCGACGAACAAGGGAATCTTTCGGAACAAGTACAGCACCATTTGCTTGCTCCCGAGCATTACGATAGGTGGGTAGAACAGTCGGGGCAGCCGGCTTGCCCACTTCTCTGGTCTCACGCCATGCACTTGATTTTAACAAGTAAGTTGAATTTAGGTGGAAAAAAGATTAGTGTATAGTGAGATAGGATACCTCCCCATCATGGGAGGGTTTTTCTTTTTAGGGGGGTAAAACGATGTTTGATCCTACAATATACGAAAATTTAAAAGTCGTGCTGGAAGGGGCCGTTTATGACTTGGACGCGGCAGGAGTGGCCCTTGTGACGAATCGAGTCGATCGCGTGGATTTAGCCACTATGTCTCGTTTATATTCCATTCAATTTCGTGAAAAAGAGCAAGCAGCAGGCCAGACTGAAGCAGAGATACAACTATCTGCCCAAATGCAGGATTTAGCAGCAGAGATCTTAGAGCAAAATGAGAAGTATGCAGGCTGTGGGTTGGAGGTTGTATTTCAGACTAACGTCAGGAACATTGAGCAAGACTGCCCTAAGATCGAAACGCTGCTTCTAGATATCTGGCAGCATCGGCCGACAATAAAGCAAACTCTTTCGTTTACCTATGGGGAAAATGTGGGAAGCTATAAGAACAGTATTTCTGTTCAGTTCGGTAGAAAGATTAACGAGGAACAAATCGAAGATATGGATACTTTGATTGATCATGTTTTTCATTCCATACAAGAGTTGAATCAAATACATATGAAATAAGGGAGATGCATTAATGGCTGCTCGTATTGAAGAATTTAAACCCTTTTTACAACAGGCTTGGACTAAGCTAGGATTCTCTGAATTTACCGCCATACAACAGAAGGCCATGCCACTTATCCAAGAGGGACATGATGTTATCGCAGAATCTCCGACTGGAACGGGGAAGACACTTGCTTATCTGCTGCCCCTACTAGAAAAAATCAAACCGGAGGTGAAAAGCCCTCAGGTTGTGATTTTGGCTCCTTCTCGCGAGCTTGTGATGCAAATTCATGAGGTGGTTCAGACCTTTACAGCGGGAAGTGAAATTACGGGTGCTTCGTTCATTGGCGGAGCAGACATGAAGCGTCAGCTGGAGAAGTTAAAAAAGCATCCCCTGGTTATCGTGGGAACTCCGGGTCGTATCCGCGAGCTTATTCAAGCGAAAAAGTTAAAAATGCATGAAGTAAAGACGGTAGTCGTCGATGAAGCAGATCAAATGTTTCAGACGAACCTGATGGACGCTGTTCAAGATATCGTAAAGACGACCCTGCGTGATCGGCAATTGCTCTTTTTCTCCGCTACGATCTCAGATCGCGCAGAACAAACAGCAAAAACGATGATGAATGAGCCGCAAGTCATGCGGGTTCACCGGACAGAGCTCCCGGAATCTAAGGTAGAGCATCTCTATATGGTTTGTGAATACCGGGACAAAGTGGACGTTTTGCGACGCATATTGAAGATGGGGGAAGTCAAGGCCATTGCTTTTGTGAAAGATGCTCAGCAATTAGAGGAGCTAGGCTCCAAGCTAAGTTATAAAGGAGTCTCTGTTGGCGTACTGCAAGGAGAGGCCTATAAGACAGAACGGGAAGCGGTGATGAGGAATTTTCGATCAGGAAAGTATTCCTTGTTGCTTACGACCGATCTTGCGGCAAGAGGGCTGGATATCCAAAACGTAACCCATGTCATCCACTATGACTTTCCAGAAGACCCACAGCAGTATGTCCATCGTTCAGGCCGTACAGGAAGAATGGGGGCAGCA
Source organism: Ammoniphilus sp. YIM 78166 (assembly GCF_004522215.1). GTDB lineage: Bacteria > Bacillota > Bacilli > Aneurinibacillales > RAOX-1 > YIM-78166. Next base: position 81,655 of record NZ_SDLR01000002.1, read on the forward strand.
GGAACCGTGATTTCAATTGTTACTAACCGACAAGAGGCAGCGGTAGCAAAAATTAGCAAGGAGCTTCAGATTCCAATCCTCAAGAAGACGTTGTATATGGGAGATGTCGTTGATCAGAAGCCGGCGGTGCGTAGCCAACGAGGGCAAAATAGAAAATGATTTATTTCCTCCGTGCGTAGTATAATGGGTACGGAGGAATTTTTTTATGGTCGAGAAACGTTTAGGAATTCTATATATCTGGAATAAATTATTGGATCATCTAGGTCTCGTGACACGAATTAATGACCGTTTAGGTTATCAGCTGTGGGAGAACTGGACCTACGGAGAGTTTGCCAAGCTGTGGATTCTGCATAGTGTAATGAAATGCGAAGGCTCCTTTTCTACTTTTCTTGAGGAATATGGTGTGGTTGAGCTATTAGGCAAAGAAGAGTGGGATTTTGAAATGGAGTTGATCGAACAGCTTCTTCGGCCTCAATGGCCTTTAATCTATAAACTGGTTGCGGCTTCTATTCAAGATAAGTCGGATACGGAGGCCTCCTGGCATGAATGGTACCGGATATCATCCCGAAGGAGTCTCGTGATGCACAGCAAGCAGGGATATCCCTTAAGTATAGGAGGGGCAGAACGGCCTGCTATGACCTATATGGTCGTTCGTGGGGAAAAGGCGATAGAAAAAGCTTTCTCTCAGTCGACTCCGTTTATCGGGTATGGTTCCTTGCCGAAGTCAGAGTGGATAGAGCGTGAGCAGCTCAGTCAGCCCTTGCACTTTGTATTGACGAGAAAAAAGGTAGAGTACATAGAAGAAAAGAATAATGAGCGGCGTACGATATATGTTTCGGAACATGAGATCAACACCATTCCGACGGACTTAGAACAGAGGTTAGAGGAACTTAAGAAGAGAGCAGGGGAATGGCCGTATGTACAGGGACTTTATTGGCTAGATCGAGAATTGAAGATGTTGGACCCCAAGTGGTCTGCGTTCTTAAGGAATGTGAAAGTCTGGACAACGCGAACGCAAGGAAGGGCGGTATTACATTGGAAGATCCGAGAGGATCGAGGGTATCTTAAACCCGTTTACAAAATGATGGTAACCAATCTTCCAGAAGAGGACTCTCCGACTCCTGAGCTTATAGATTTCTTGGAAATAAGACAGAGATGGAAGGGAAGTAACTGGCTGAACAAGCTAAAGAACCCTCTTGAAAACGACGATAGGCCGGACACCTATCTAGCGGTTATCAGTTGGGCTCTAGAGCATTACCTATTATTTAGGATAAGTCAAGCTGGCCTTTCTGAACAGGTAATCTCCGATGATTCGATAGCTCGGATCAGATGGAGGGAACAGGAGGTCTACATCCCAGGCCAAGCCAGTCGGATGATGACTAGGATTTTTCCTGAAGACTAGCTAGCTATGCAGGATATGTTCGATCTGTTTAATGCGCACGCGAACAAGCAGCTCCCTTTGGAATAAGGAGATCAGTTCTTCATTTTCAAGAGTTTTGAACTGATCCATATGTATGTTTTTAAGTTCGCTTTCCAAGGCAGGAATGCTGTTAATGTGCAGAATTTCCTCGATCGTCATGACTAACAATCCCCTTTTGCATGTTGATATATATGTTATGTATTCACCCAGACTACTTCTACATTTTCAGTGGTTTTCCTTCTGGTAAATCCTGAAATGAGGGTTTCTCTATGGCTAGAGAAACCCTCTTGTAAGTTTTAGATGGATTGACTTTTAGTTGTTTGAGATCTTTCCTCAAGCATGGTCCATACCTTTGCGGTTACGGCTGTCACAAGGATAGCTAGAATAACGCGGATGAGCAATAAAGGGAGAACATTAATTCCAAGCGGAACAAAGATTAAGGTGTCTTCAATAACCGCGTGACAGATAACGAGAAAGATAGAAACGAGATATAAGTCCTTTTTAGAAAGGTTATCTTCTTTCGCTGCTTGGATAATCACCCCTGCCCCAAAGGCAATACCGAATACAATCCCCGCCATTAACGTGACCCCTGTTTTTTCCGTTGCTCCAATTAAGCGAGTAAAGGGCATGAGTCCTTTTGCTAGGTAAGGAAGAGCTTTAATATCCTTAAGGAGTTGTATTGCAATCATCAGCGGGATGATAATCACAGCCATCTGAAGAATGCCAAGAATAGAAGTTTGTATGCCATGAATAAGGATTTCTCCCCACCCATCTAGTATTTTCTCGGGAGGGGCAACCATAGCATATTGAGCTTTTTCTTGTCCTCCTTGCCACACGAGATGGATCATCCAAGCGGAGAGAAGGGCAAGCCCCATCCGAATGGCAGCCATCACCCACCCTTTAACCCCAATTTGACGAATAATAGCTGTTTCTACAAGGAGCCCGTGAGAAAAGCTTAGCATAACGGACAAGATAAAGACTTCTTTTACCGTCAGCTCCATGGTCAGCATAGCCCCGATCGCGGCGTAAATGTTTAATAAATTACCAAGGGCTAGTACAATGGCAGCATCCCCAGGCAAACCAAGCCAAGCCATAATCGGGGTAAAAAGAGCAACCATCCAATCAATGACAGGCGTGTACTTCAGAAGGGTAACGATCAGGGTGATCGGAAAAATGATTTTTCCCAGTTTCCAGGTCGTTTCCATTCCATCCCAAAATCCTGTTTTCCAAGTGTTGGTGGTAATCATGTCAGTCCTTCTTTCTTTTTGTTATCATAAAACCTAGAGTGGGACATACCTTAGTAATAAAGGGGGGGATGTCCATGAAGCAAGTTTATATCATTAAGCGTTCAAGAGTTTTAATCACCTTATTAGTACTATGTGGACTCATTGGGGGTTATTACGTATTCCAACACTACGGAACATCTATGGCCGCTTCTAGTGGAGGAAGTGGAGCTAAAAAAGAGTTTACTATAATCACCACAGAATTCAAGGCAAAGATGGACGATGGAAAAACGATTGAAGTCTATAGATGGGACCCAGGAGTTCTATTTGTTGAAAAAGGAGACCATGTCACATTAAAATTTTATGGCGTGCATGGCGCCTTTCATCCGTTTGAAATTAAAGGCTTAGATATTAAAGGGGAAGTGAAGAAGGGCCGCGAAACGGAGGTGTCCTTTATAGCGGATAAAGAAGGCACTTTTGAGATTGTATGCACCTCCCATTCGGACCATTCGCAAAATGGGCCGATGGTTGGTTATATTATTGTGGATTAACGATTAAGAAGGGTGTCCCCAAAAGGGTCACCCTCTTCTATGTTGATGCCTCCTCCGTGGCAGGATGGGCAGAGCCCGACGCATGAGGCTGTTCATCTAGACAGGGCAGCACGAGGTAACGAAAATACAGATAGCCGAGCACTAAAACAGCGCCTGATAAAATAAAAGGCAAGGTATAATCCTTTTGCAAGAGGATATAGCCGCTTACGAGTGACATGGCAGTCGCCGCTAGGCTTCTACCTAAGGATCGCAAGCCGGAGAAAATACTTCGTTCATGGTCAGGGGTAGCTTGCATCATCTGGCCTTCGAGCAGATTCGTTAGGGCGGTGAATGCCCCGCTGCGAAACAGAAACAACGTGATAAAAACAGACATAGGAAGGATCATACCTAAAATAAAGGACGGCACCACCGTAGAGAAGAAGATCATGGCAGCTGTTTTTCGAAGACCCCATCTCTCAAGAATATACGGAGAAAAGAGGGAACTAATAAATAAAACAAGTCCGTTTAGGGTAAGGATGAGTGCGATTTGGTCGTCAGCCATACTTAACCGATATTTCAAGATAATGTTAAAGAAAGGGGTAAGCAAAGCAAAAGCAGCGCCTAAAAAGATCGAGAAGCCTGTAAAGATGAAGACGGAGCGCTGCGGAATCCATTTTCTTTCCTTTAATTCCCCGGTTTCTCGTTTTCTCGGTTCTTCTTTAGGCAGAAGAAGGCGAAAGACAAATACGAAAAAGATGATACCGCCTGTGAGAAGAAGGGGGACCTGGTAGATCGTGTTGCCATAGCCGAAGTATCGGGGCAGCCACCCGCCTGCATAAGTACCTATGCCTACAAATAAGGTAAACACGGCAAAAACCATACTATACGATAGGGTTTCTTGCTGTTTGGATTGGCAGTAAGTGAAGAGAAGAGAAAATTCAGAAGCAATCAGCAAAGCTAAGCCAAAGGAGTATATCCCGTATGCGAAGTAAAAGTGCATCAAGTTAGATCCCAATGAAACCCCTGAGCTTCCCGCCGCTATGAGAAGTACCCCGCATAAAAGTGTTCGTTTTCTTCCCCACTGGTCAATAAAGTAGCTAATCGAAATGGAGCCCAACCCCATGATGAGTGTTCCCAAGGCCGTAATTTTACCAATTTCACTTTCATTGACGTGAAGCGCTAATAGATGCAGGTTAAAAAGCAACCCAAAAATGCCCTGGCCGATTCCTAAAAAAGATTCGCTAAATAGAAATAACCGAACACTAGACGGCAGGGAACCTATTTGTTTGAAATAGTAGAGCAAGGGTGAACCTCCATTATTTGTTTACAAATCGCTTTTTTAACATGAAGCCTAATCCAGGTGTCATGATGGCTCCAAATAAACAAAGCAAGATGCCCAAAAGGCTGCGTTCGGCAATAAAAATGCCAATGCCTGCCAAGAATGATGCGGATATCAAGGCTAATGCTAGAGAAACTTTTTGCCAGCTGTTCATGTTTTTCACCTCATTTCGCTTTATATCATATCTCAATTTACAAAAAATCACCAGCAAACCTATGAAAAAGGCTACTGGTGATTCTTCAACGTTTGCTCGATCTTCTTCCCAATCTCTAAGGCAAGAGCCTCGAGAGAGGTATAATCAGATTCGTCAAAGGCAATTGCTGCCCTGCTGGTTACGGTAACCCTTCCTAGCACCTCTTCACACGAGCTTGTAATAGGAATCTGTAAGATGGCTTTTCGGGCAATGGATTCGGAGATAAAGTCGCCTGATGAGGCTTTCATGACATATTCATTGGAATTGTCTAGAAGGTAGAGGCCGACCCATTCGAAGTGTGCCACTTGCGTGTGCAATCTATGTACAATGTGGTGATAGGTTGGATGGTCGAGCTCCGCAACCTGATGGACAGCCGCTATCAACTCCAGTGTTACGATATCGGCGGCCATAGACATGAGTGAAACTCCTCCGTTCATCCTTTTTTCATATCTCTGATTTTATCAGATAAGCGCGTAAAAAGATCGTAGTAAGTTCAGGAAACACAGGAAACACGGTGTAGGGATTTGGCGTACAATAAAATAAGATACAGATTGGAATAATAGGGTAAAGTTCAACCATCCAGCTAGGAGGAATCCTGACATGGAAACCGTATTAAAAAATATGTTCCTGGCTTTATCAAAGAATCAGGCTTTAAATCGCATGGCGAAAAGGTGGGGATTAAAGTTTGGGGCGCATCGTGTCGTGGCAGGTGAGACCATCGAAGATGCGATTGTTAAAGTAAGGGAACTTAACCAGCAAGGACTTCTATGTACGTTAGATCATCTAGGAGAATTCGTTTTTCAGGAGCACGAAGCGAATGAAGCGGCTGACTATTGTATAAAAACGCTTGAAGCTATTGACGCAGCAGGAGTAAATTGCAATCTATCGCTCAAGATGACCCAGCTTGGTCTCGATATCAGTAAGGAATTGTGCATGGCTAATATGCAGCGGATCTTGGAAGTCGCAGAAAAGTATGGTAACTTTGTTAGGATTGATATGGAAGATTATGCACACAATGAGATCACACTAGAGATCCTAAGCGAGCTAAGAACAAGATATCAGAACGTAGGAACCGTCATACAAGCTTATTTGTATAAAAGTGAAGAGGATGTAAGGAAACTAGGCGAACAGCATATTAATCTGCGGCTGGTTAAAGGGGCCTATAAGGAATCCGAAGACGTCGCTTTCCCCGATAAAGGGGATGTCGATGAGAACTTCAAAAAGCTAATTGGGCTTCATTTAGAAAGCGGCTCGTATACGGCTGTGGCCACGCACGATGACGCCATTATCAATTATACCAAGCAGTTAGCAGAAGAAAAAGGGTATTCGCCTAAGCAATTCGAATTTCAGATGTTATACGGGATTCGTACGACTACCCAGCTTGAGCTTGTAAAAGAAGGTTATAGGATGAGGGTATATGTCCCTTACGGAAACGATTGGTATGGTTACTTCATGAGAAGGTTGGCCGAGCGCCCAGCCAACGTAGCGTTTGTCCTGAAGGGATTATTCAGAAGATAACGGGCGGTTCCAACAGCTTAGCTGTTGGGATCTTTATTTTGCAACTTACATTTGGCTTAAAGGAATGGTAGAAGGATGGACATGAAGTTAGGACAAGTCATCATGGTTACAATCAAGCGGCTAGGGATCAATGGAGAAGGGGTAGGCTACTTCAAGAAGAAGGTCGTTTTTATCGATGGAGCACTGCCAGGAGAAGTCGTGGTTGCGGAAATTAAAAGGATTGAGAAGAACTTAGCTTATGCGGACCTGATTCGGGTAAAGGAGAAGTCTCCTCACAGAGTAAAGCCTGCGTGTCCTGTTTACAAAGAATGCGGAGGATGTCAGCTGCAGCATATGAGCTACGAGGGACAGCTGGATTCCAAAAGGGAATTAGTGGTAGAAGCCTTTAGCCGTTATCTCACAAGTGCTAGACCGCCGGAAATTCGCCATACCATTGGGATGGAACATCCATGGAGCTACCGTAACAAAGCGCAGTTGCAGGTGGGTTACGCCAATGGAAAAGTAGTTACTGGTCTCTATGCCGCTGGTACTCATCAGCTTATTGATATTTCAGATTGTCCTATCCAGCATCCGAAAACGAATGAAATGATTCAAACAACAAGAGATGTATTAAACCAGCTGGGCATTCCCATATACAATGAGCGCAAGCGAAGTGGGGTAGTCCGAACGGTTGTCGCTCGGGTAGGCTTCGAAACTGAAGGAACGCAGCTGACGATCGTGACAGCGGTAAAAGAAATTCCAAAGATCAAGGAATTAATCTTGGAGCTTCGACACCGGATGCCTTTTTTACAAAGCATTATGCAAAACATTAATGATAAGAAAACCTCTCTTATATTCGGAGATCAAACAAACCTGTTATGGGGATCAGGAACGATTGATGAGCGTTTAGGAGAGGTCCAATTCTCCCTTTCACCGAGAGCCTTTTTCCAGTTGAATCCTGAGCAAACCATTAAGCTTTATAATGCGGTAAAAGAAGCATCAGCTTTAACGGGAAAAGAATTGTTGGTTGATGCTTATTGTGGGGTAGGAACAATTGGACTATGGCTTGCACCAGACGCCAAGGAAGTAAGGGGAATTGAAGTCATTCCAGAAGCGGTAGAAGATGCGAACCGTAACGCGCAGCTGAGCGGAATTCGGAATGCTCGATTTTATACGGGTAAGGCCGAGCAGCTGCTCCCACAGTGGGTAAAACAGGGACTAAGGCCGGACGTCGTCGTTGTGGATCCACCTAGAACCGGATGCGACGAGCAACTGCTAAAAACACTTCTGTCTGTCAAACCGAAGCGAATCGTTTATGTATCCTGCAATCCCTCAACCTTAGCGAAAGACTGTAATCTATTAGCCAAACAATATGATATTCACTGGGTGCAGCCGGTGGATATGTTCCCGCAAACGGCTCATGTGGAGTCGGTCACCTTGATGACGTTAAAAACCTAAATTAGTCTGCACATGATGAATGCCTATGTCTTGTACTTAAGTTACGCATACAATGAGGTATGCGTAGTTGAAGGGGGGAAGGCTTAATGGGTGCAGTTGGTTATGGCAGTACCGCCTACATTTTGGTACTCTATGTCTTGCTTGTTATCGTAATTAGCGTTCCTTTTTACTAATATCAGTATGTTTTACGGTAGGGAGCATGGGGAACCATGCTCCTTTTAAAGTTGGGCATTATCTACAAGAGAGTTACCATATAGGTATAAATTGGTTTTTGGAGATATACTAATATAGATATTACATAGAAGAAAAAAGGAGATCCAATGACAAATAATACAGGATGGAACTTTGATAACAGCTATGCTCGGCTGCCAGAAAAGTTTTTTTTGAGCCAGAATCCAACTCCAGTCCGCTCACCCAAACTCATCATATTCAATCATTCGTTGGCATCATCGCTTGGGTTAAACGCAGAGGCATTGCAAACTGAAGAGGGTGTAGCCGTATTCGCAGGCAATTGGATACCTGAATCCTCTATGCCACTTGCCCAGGCCTATGCAGGGCATCAGTTTGGGCATTTTACCATGTTAGGAGACGGACGAGCTATCCTTCTAGGTGAACAGATGACCCCAACGGGTGAACGCTTTGATATTCAGTTAAAAGGTCCCGGCAGAACCCCCTATTCTCGTGGAGGGGATGGTCGAGCGGCAGTGGGGCCGATGTTGCGAGAATATATCATCAGCGAAGCGATGCATGCGCTAGGAATTCCGACTACTCGTAGTCTAGCAGTGGTGTCAACTGGTGAAACCGTTTATCGTGAAACGGAGCTACCCGGTGCGATTCTGACTCGTGTCGCCGCTAGTCACTTACGAGTTGGAACTTTTCAATATGCCGCTAACTGGGGGACAGTGGAGGAACTCCGTAGGCTGGCTGATTATGCGATTCAACGGCACTATCCAGGCATTCCCGAAGGGGAAAATCGATACTTGTCCTTTCTTGAGGAAGTCATGAAGCGTCAGGCAGCGTTGATAGCCAAGTGGCAATTGGTTGGTTTTATTCATGGCGTTATGAACACAGATAACATGACGATAAGTGGCGAAACCATTGATTATGGTCCTTGTGCTTTTATGGATGCCTATGACCCTGCAACGGTGTTCAGTTCAATTGATCGGCAAGGTCGCTATGCTTATGGCAATCAGCCGCCTATCGGCGGGTGGAACCTGGCCAGATTAGCTGAGTCCCTGTTGCCGTTATTGCACGAAAACGAGGAGAAAGCTGTGGAACTTGCCCAAGATAAGATTTCTGGATATCCGAAGTTGTTTCATGCTCATTGGCTTAAAGGCATGAGAGCCAAGATCGGGATATTTAACGAAGAGGAAAAGGATGAATCCCTTATCGAGGAACTTCTCAATATGATGCAGAAGCACCGTGCAGACTTTACGAATACGTTCCGTTCGTTAACCATGGAAAAGCCAGAGGATACCGTACTTTCTGGCAGTACCGAATTTACAGCGTGGTATGGGGCGTGGCAGGAGCGACTAGGCCGTCAGCCGGAATCAAAAGACTCTTCTCTGGAGTTGATGCGAAGTTCTAATCCCATGGTCATCCCTCGAAACCATAAGGTAGAAGAGGCGTTAGAAGCAGCAGGGGAACGAGAAGACTACAGTGTGATGGAGAGGTTGCTTAAGGTGCTTGCTACTCCTTACGAGTACCTGCCAGAACAGGTGGATTATTGCACGCTGCCTGATTCGTCAGGGCGTCCGTATCGAACTTTTTGCGGTACCTAGGTATAAAAGATGGTCCTGCAGGCCACACTAGTAATCCTAACTCGTAAAGTTTCTCCTCCACAACTATCCTCAGCTGGTCGCTGAGGAATTTTTTTTGCGGATTTCTTTGATTTAGTTTTTCTAAGCAAGATCCCTAAGTAAAACGCCCATAACTATGCATGTAGTCACGAACCCCCCAGGCCAGGAGGGCAAGCCCTTTTAGCCACCGTCTCCAATGAAAATCCCTTTTGTCCGCGGTTTGGTCCCAAGTTTTTTCGAGAAATGAAGTGATTTGGGTCTACTTTTTAGAAGTGCAATCTAAACTTCGGTTTAGAGCCTTTCATTCCAAGCTGATTTTAAGTAATTCCGCTTTTATTTTTCGTCTATACCCTTTTTTGGCCCCGAACACTCTCGCTCGTGGGCTGATGCTCACAAAATTTTTGATTTGCTCACGGAAAAGTGGCGTTTGCTCACGAGTTGGTATCGTTTGTTCACATACCTGTAACCATTCCAGCTAATCTAGGAGGTTTGGTCACGATACACGGTTAGTTGCTCCCGAACCCGTAATGGATACAAGTAAGATGGAGTCACTTGCTTTACTTTTTCTCGGGAAGCGATTGGGCATCCCGGATCACCCTGTGATCAAGCACAACTTTAATGCCGGGGATTTTCATGTAAACCGGTAATGATTCCAAGAAGTTGGAGCACCTGAGGTACCGCAAGCCGCGAATCGTGCCCTGAACTTGGGAGATCGCTCGTTTGAGGTACCGCAAGGCAACGGTTCGTGTCCTGAACCAGAGGGATCGCTCGTTTGAGGTACCGCAAGCCCGCGGTTCGTGCACTGAACCTGGGAGATTGCTCGTTTGAGGTACCGCAAGCCCGCGGTTCGTGCACTGAACCTGGGAGATTGCTCGTTTGAGGTACCGCAAGGCGGCGAATCGTGCCCTGAACCTGGGGGTTCGCTCGTTTGAGGTACCGCAAGCCCGCGGTTCGTGCACTGAACCTGGGAGATTGCTCGTTTGAGGTACCGCAAGCCCGCGGTTCGTGCACTGAACTTGGGGGTTCGCTCGGACTGCCCATTTACTTACTCGACTCATACAAATTTCCTTCTATTCTGCTAATCATTCCAAATAAAAAAGTATGGGCCCCGCCTTAATGGCCCATACTTTTCTCATTACACCTTAAATTGTCCCACAAGCTTCTGAAGATCTTGAGCAATTTCTGTCATGGATTGAGTGGAAGATACAATTTCATCCATGAGCTTGTGCGATTCTTCGGCAACATCATGTACTTTGCTCGTCTCATCTGTTGCAGACTCCGCTACGTTAACAATGGTTTGAATGGAATGAAGCACATCCTCAGTTCCTGCAACCATCTGTTCGGTTGCTGCTGAAACTTCTGTTATCTGCTTGGTGACAACTTCGATCGCTTCGTGAATCTGCTGGAAGGAATCGCTGGCTTGTTTTGCAGCGGTTAATCCTTCTTGTACGTCGGTTGTTCCTTTTACCATAAAATCAGCTACTTTAGCGGTTTCTGCTTGAATTTCCTTGATCATTTCAGAGATCTGTTGCGCGGCTTGTGCCGATTCGGAGGCTAGCTTGCGAACTTCGTCAGCCACAACGGCAAATCCTCGACCATGCTCCGCGGCTCTTGCTGCTTCGATTGCAGCATTGAGGGAAAGCAGGTTGGTTTGATTGGCAATGCCTGTTATTACTTCAACGATCTTACCGATCGATTGAGAGCGTTCTCCGAGCTTCCTCATGAGGTCGGCGGATTGGATTACTGTAGAGGTAACGGTTTCGATACGTTCCATGGATCGACCGATGGTTTGGTTCCCTTCTTGAGCCAATTGGGTAGCATATTTAGCTGTTGCTGCCACTTCTTGACTATTGGCAGAGATTTGTTGTACACCTGCTGACATTTGGTTCATGGAGACAGAGGTTTCTGTAATACTTTGAACTTGGGTGTCAGCTCCAGCAGCGATCTGTTTTACTGCTGTTGCAATCTGTACGCTTGCTTGGCTGGTATGTAGAGCTCTTTGGGTAAGTTCACTTGACGTTTCCGTTACGAGTCTTGAACGTTGAAGAACCTCTTGAATGATGTTTCGAATACTATCTAACATCGAGTTGAATTCCGAAGCTAATTGTCCGACTTCATCCTTGGTGTTGATATTTAATCGCTGAGTCAAGTCACCACCTGCCTGTGACATTTCTTGGAGTCGGCCTTTAATTTGATTGATCGGTCCTACGATCGTGCGACTAACCAGGGTGCCAAACAGAATCGAAAGAAGAATGCCCCCAAGAACCATCGCGATGGTCATAGTCTGTGATTGAGCATACGCCTGCTCTGCTTGAGTATATAACTCTTTCGATTTTTGACTTTGAATTTCAACAAGTGCATTAATCGTGTCCTCTAACGCTTTTTTCTGAGTGGAAGAACCATTTAACCTCATTACTAATGCGTTCGGATCATCGCCCACGGCAATTTCAATGGACTGCATTGTATTGGATTCGTAGGCCACTATAAGAGTTTTAAGACTGCTAAGGAGGTTTTCTTCTTCCCTTGTAAGGCTAAGCTGGCTATAGGCTTCAATGCTAGCTTTGGCAACCTCAAGATTAGCTCCGATAGATTCTCGCAGAGATTCCGCCGTTTTGCGAATGGTAGTGGCATTCATTAGGATGAGGGTGTTCTCTGAAATTGCTTTACTTACTTCTAACAAATGAACAACTGGGGTAAATCTTTCTTCATACATGGAACGAAGCTGGGAGTTTAAATGAGATAACTGTTTAAGACCGAGAAACCCAACGCTTCCCATAATAAAACAGATTAAGCTAAAAACGATAAATAATTTCCGAGAAATACGCAAGTTATAAAGCCACTTCATTCCTTTACCCTCCGGTTTGTCAAAGTTTAATCATGGGGAATCCAAGCAATGGACATGTCACCAATTTGGTCGATATTGATAGGAATGCTAAATTCATAAGCGAGCTGATAAAAGCTTGATTCTTCTGTCATGAGAGTAGGAGGAGTGATATCAATAGAAAAGCCTTTTTGAAAAATATGAGAAGAGAAGTTGCCAGCTATCATGTTTCCAAGCTCTCCAGTAAAAGATTCGAGCATGGCCCCTTCTAATGGCATTCCAAAAAGATTTTGTCCGAGCTGGCCAAAGGTCTCAGAGGTCCCTTTAACTAGCAGTTTACCTCGTATATCTCCGGTAATGCCTACAAGAACTCCCCATTCGGTTGAAGGGATTGAAGGGAAGGAAGATACAGGGGGTTGCAGCGATAAGGGGAAAGGAATGACGGCCGGGACCACTTGGATGAGGGTATTAGCAATTTCGGCATGTTTTCCAACGATAGTCATAGCAGTTCACTCTTTTCATTTGAAATTTTTTGAAATAAAAAGACTATTCTTAATAAAGAATAGCCGTCAGCACAAAGTTTCTAATTGTGGCTTATCGGCAACCTGGCAATCATAGCTTCTAGAGCTTTAGATCCATGGCTTTGCGTCCCTATCTTTCGAATAGGTTTGCCTTGGTCGAATTTTGTAAAAATAGCAAGATAAGTAGTTATATTTTACCTGCATTGTCCGCAAAATTCAATAAAATAATGAAAAGACTATACCTAAAGAACTATGTCTTTGGGTATAGTCTTGACTGGAACTAGTGCCTCACGCGTCGGGCAAAATTTATTCCTCTTTTTTTTATTTCTTTTTGGAGTTGGGGAATCATTCGGGTGCCGGCTTTCATTTCAGTTTGACATAGAGGGCATTCAGGTGAATTCTCTAAGGAGAAATTTTTTCTCATCCATCCTTTGCATTCCTGGGATTCACAGTTCCACACTTCGGTTGGTACGGCATTAGGTTCTGAAGCGGGAGTTGGTATCGTCTCGGTTACCGATGGCTGCTGAGTATGTTCCGGCATGAAAAGATTCACCCTCTCTAAAATTAAAATAAAAGGAACACCCATATTATCTCCGTTCTTGACGAATTAATAATTGAACGTTACTTGAACAATGTTGAACTGACCTTTAATAAGTAACGTGATCCTGTTAGAATGGAACTAATAACGTATTAGGAAAGAGATAGGAGAGAGTTCGGTGTTAAAGCAAGTAAGGCAATGGTTGTTTCCCAAAAGACAGGGTCAAGCAAAAATAAAAACAGAGCAAGATCTTCTGGTTAAACTAGCTGATGTTCTTCCTTCTCATATCAGAAATGAGGATGTCGTCTTTTTTTGTATAGGAACAAACCAAATTAGCGGGGATTGTTTTGGACCCTTGGTTGGATCTTACTTGAAGAGTAACGGTTATACCAATGTAATGGGTACTATCCAAGATCCGATCGATGCCAAAAACATTCATGAACGTATACAGGAAATTCCGAAGGATAAACTTGTTATCGCCATCGACGCTGCACTAGGGACGTTTTCTTTTGTAGAAACCTTTTCCATCTCTTCGGGTACCCTTCATCCCGGGTCAGGAATTGGGAAAACCCTCCCGCCTGTTGGGGATGTAGGCATTGTCGCTGTAGTGAATCTTAAAGATTGGAAAAGTGACAGTCTCGTTCTTACGCAGACCTCACTTTCAACGGTAATCCCGATGGTGATCACTTTATCCTCAGCACTCATGAAGTATCTACCTTGTGCAAGTGGAAAGACAGTGAACTTATTTGAAGAAGATATGGAAGTAAGGGCTTATTTAAAAAGGCTAAAAGGGGAGTATTATTCTCCCTTGTTAAACTAACCCGTTCCCATACATGATCAAGCTTTTGGAGTCATATGATATATGACAATCAAAAGCTTTTTCTTTTTCTAAAGATGTAGTAATGTGTCTTATTTCCAGGGGAATTGTCGATATTGCTCGGAAGTCATACTATCCACATTTTTCTGTGGATAACTTGTGGATAATAAATAGACTAGCTGTTCATGATCATGACATTCACTTATAATGGGATTTATATCGGATTGCAGGAAGAGGGGGAATTGTGAAAAGAGCAATTGTCGTTGCGAGTATTACCTTAGGAATGCTTTTAGCCGCTTTAGATCAAATGATTATGAGTACTGCAATGCCTGAGGTGCAAAAAATATTAGGGGATGCAGAGTTGTATAGCTGGGTATTTTCCGCCTATATGTTGTCTAGCACCATTACAGTACCCATATACGGTAAATTAGCCGATCGTTATGGCAGAAAAAAAGTGTATCTAGTCGCTTTAGGACTATTTCTCATAGGATCTGCTTTATGTGCGATGTCAGCCACGATGTGGCAGCTTGTCCTTTCTCGAGTGATTCAAGGACTGGGAGCAGGTGGAGTTTTACCGCTTACGGTAACCATAGCAGGGGATCTGTATGATATAAAAAATCGCGGAAAGATCCAAGGCTTGTTCAGCAGCATGTGGGCTATTGCAGGGATCAGCGGTCCCTTACTTGGGGGATGGATTATTGAGAACTTCCATTGGAGTTGGATATTCTGGATTAATATCCCCGTGGGCATCATTGCGATTCTAGGATTCTTATCGTTTGAAGAGCAAGTAGAAGGTGAAAAGACCTCCATTGACTATGTAGGTGCCGTCCTCTTAGTTTTGGCGATTGGCACGTTATTATTTGCGACTTTAGGAACGGTATGGAATGAGATCGTTGGTTTGGTTGTCATTAGCATGATTTTATTTGTCCTGTTTGTTAACCATCAACGAACCAGAGTCCACCCGTTAATCCGGATTGAAATGTTCCAAAATCCTATGATTCTATGGCTGAATATATCGGGAATGATTGTGACGATGGGGCTTTTCGTCGTTCCTTTTTTCATTCCACTGTTTGCCCAAGAGATTCTCGGATATAGTCCCCTTGCTAGCGGCTTAATTTTAATGGGGCAGGTGCTTGGCTGGAACGCTGGGTCTGTACCGGCAGGTAAGCTGATTTTAAAAGTAGGGTATAAAAAGGCTATTCTTTCGGGAATTGGTCTGCTGGTGCTGGGTGGAGCTCTGCTTGCCTTGTTTGTTCCCGTACTGAACTATACTTTGCTGTTAATCATTATGTTTATCTTAGGGCTAGGATTTGGGGTTTGTGTTACATCCTTTACGATTGGTGTGCAGGAAGCCGTAGATCCTAAGGAACGGGGCATCTCTACGTCAATCCAATTGTTTTCGAGAAATATCGGGACGACGATTGGGGTGACCATTGTGGGTGGGATCTTAAATCTAGCTCATGGGAGCTTTACTTTACTCGAAAGCTTTCAGGCCATTTTTATCGTAGCCCTTTTTATTACAAGCTTGAGCTTATGGACCGCTTCCAAGATTCCGATGGGAGACCATATGAAAAAAAGTGCATAACCAGAAGGGAGACCGCTGAGATGGAGCTGTCTCCCTTTTTTGATGATGAATCTTGTAGAATGGGATAGAATGAAGAGAGAAAGTTAATCAACTAATTAACTTTTTAGGACTTGCCTTCCCACTCGGAGTAGAACCTTTGGATGAATACATCCATAAATTCATGGCGCTCAGTGGCTAGTTTTTTGGCATAGGCAGTGTTCATCATTTCTTTAAGCTTAAATAATTTTTCATAGAAGTGATTAATCGCCGTGCTTTTTCCCTGCCGATATTCTTCAGCCGTCATGTTTTCGCGAGGGGGAAGATGGGGATCATGGATTAACTGATCCTTTGCGCCGCTATAGGCAAAAACGCGAGCAATGCCGACGGCTCCGATTGCGTCTAATCGATCGGCATCTTGAACCACCATGCCTTCTAATGTTCGCATAGGGGGCTTGCCTCCGCCTTTAAATGACATTGAAGAAATAATGTCCATCACGTGGAAAATCGTTTCTTCTTCGACATCGTGTTCCTTCAGCCATTGCTCTACCTTCATTAAGCCAGCTTGTTCATTCCCCGTAAGTTTTTCATCAGGAATGTCATGCAGGAGCGCTGCCAACTCACATACAAAAGAGTTGGCTCCTTCAACGGCCGCAATCGCCTTGGCCGTTTGGGTTACGCGGTAGATATGCCACCAATCATGTCCGCTGCTGTCTTTTTCTAGTTCAAAGCGCGCAAAGCGTTCAGCAGCGTCCAAAATATGCTGTTTTTTGTTCATGCCCTTGTTCTCCCCTTTATTTTATTGGCTCATTCTAACATTATCATCAACAATAATAGAATGATTGAAACTTGTACAGGCTGAGAACCGTAAAAGAAAACAACGAATAGTCGATATTATCTTAGGGTAGGTGAGGGAAGTGGATCAATATCAACATTATATTCTGGGCCAAATAAGAGAATGGGAAAAGGAGCAAACCAGTACGTGGTTTTTTCACCAATGGAGTCGGAGCTTCCAGAAGAAGATCGATTCCTTGATCCCTGAGGTTGTTCATGAGAAGCTCGCGAAAGCTGTAGAAGGCATGGTTAAATCAATTGCCAGCGGGGTATCTCTTATTCCGCAAAAACAGCAGTATTTGGATCCTGGTCTTACCTTTGTGGCTAGAGATCAAAAAGCGAAAGAAACCATCCAGTTGTATAAAAAAGTTGCCATGGCTGAGGGAGCAGGTACTGGAGCAGGTGGACTCGTTCTTTCTGCAGTGGATTTTCCAGCTTTCATTGCTATTAAATTTAAACTATTACAAGAACTATCGAACATTTATGGTTATAATGTTCAAGATTTTGAAGAGCGGATGTTCATTATTAAGGTATTTCAATTAGCCTACGCCGGAGATGTGAACAAGACAAAAATCTATCAAGAAATTAAAGACTGGCCGGAACGGAAGCAGGAGATCAGCCAGACCACTTACCAGAATGTAATGGCTTGGCGAGAGTTTTATTCAGAGTACAGAGAATCGATTGAGTTGAGGAAGCTCTTGCAAATTATTCCGGGCTTCGGAGCAATCGTCGGGGCGTTGGCCAATCGGTCTATCCTTGATGATTTAGCGGTGACTGCGGTTCATGTTTATCGGATGAGATACCTCCAGGATTGTAAGTTAATCTAGGTACCTGCTATTATAATATTCGTATATCACTTTCAGGAGGATCGTCAACATGCTCAAAACTTTTATTGCCCTAGGCGCCATTAATGCGTTCCTAACCGTCGCCTTAGGTGCTTTTGGTGCGCACGGACTTAAAGCAAGATTATCGGAAGATATGATGGCTGTTTACCAAACGGGTGTTCAATATCATATGTTTCATTCATTAGGTCTCATCGCGGTGGGAGTGATTGCCGGAATGTTGTCTCCAACCCCGCTGTTAAGTTGGTCTGGCTGGGCGATGATGGTTGGAATCTTGTTATTCTCCGGCAGTCTTTATGTATTAAGTATCTCAGGAATCAAAATTCTTGGAGCCATTACTCCTTTTGGGGGCGTTGCGTTTTTGATCGGGTGGGCTTTGTTAGCTATTGCTGCACTTAGAGGGTAGCAGGCGGGAGAATAAAGCTTCGTGTAAATGAAAAAGAGCCCTTAGAGGCTCTTTTTTTGTCTAGAAAAGTAAAAAATTAGGAGTTATTTAATCGACTAATTAAAAAACTGACTACCCCTGATACTCAATGACTTCATGACCAAGTCCCTGACCATCGGTTCCAAAAAGGTCATCACGCAAATAAGTTTCAGCATCTTCCTGGTTATCAAACATCATAAGATCTTTCTCTATCCATTCTGGGGAAGATAAATAGCCTTCCGTGTCGAGTAGATCCCCAGTAGGTGTGTATTGAATTACATACTTACTCATGCTTTACCTCCATCATTGTTTTCAGTTTTGACTAATAGTAATCATCCCCCATTTTCTTGTTTTTATTTCCAGTTTATAAAAGTATTAGAAGGAACAAATTAAAAGCTGAGAGGAGGTGCGATATGGAGCAAAATGAAAATATTGAGATCCCGCAGGTTGATATTCCTGACGAGGTTAATCATACCAATCAGCCTGAGGTAGAAATTACAACGCCGCATCCCGTCGTCCCACAGCCTGAAGCAGGGGTACTGCCTGCCGAGCCTTCTAGGAAAATTGGGTTTCAACCTCACCAGTAGGATATAAGGGCACTAACTGTCAAGTGCAGTGGTGCCCTTGTGTTTGATTAAAGAGGAGTGAGTTCGTACGTGGGATTGAATCAGCTAAAGGAAATATTAACTCGAGTAGATGGAAAGGGATATAAAGCCTATAAGGAAATTCAAGGCACATACATAGAAAATTTAATACAGTATCATCTCGATTACATCCAAGCAGATCCATTTGCCAATCCCTCCCGTATTCGAGTAGCCATATCGCAACGCTTAGCTGGCTTTGAACCGGAAACTTATTACTTACTTCATCGAAAGGTGGGTTTAGAGGACTTTTTGGCAAGATCCGTTGCCAACGTTCTTCATGGGAAACAGGGGAAAATCCGGATCGATGAGCCTGGACAAGAAATCTTGCCCCGTACAGCAGTGAAAGTAGATAAAGAATTCGTGGAAGTACGTCTTACCTTAAGCCTTCCGGCAGCAGGCCGAACTATATTAGGGAAGGAAGCGGCGCAAATCTTATGCCGTGAACTTCCATCATTAATCCAAATGGCTATTCTAAAGGTAGATCGTACACAGCTTAACAGGCAATTAGAGCTTTGTGATCAACAGCAAGCGATTCGTGATTACCTTGAAAGAGAAGGTTACGTGGCTTTTGTGCAAGACGGGGCAATTTTACCTCGTGAGAGCGGGAGGAGTAATCGGCCGCTTCGAGGGGATAACCTAGTGCCGTTTCTTTCACCCGATTCTCTTCGTGTATCAATCCCAGTTCCCCATCGTGAGTTGCCAATGACAGGAATGGCAGTTCGTCCTGGTGTTACGCTCATTGTAGGAGGGGGATATCATGGAAAATCCACATTACTAAAAGCAATTGAACGCGGGATATACAATCACACGCGGGGGGATGGAAGGGAATTTGTCATTACAAACGAAACAGCATGTAAAGTCAGGGCGGAAGATGGAAGAAGAGTAGAAAAGGTGAATATCACCCCATTCATTTCCCATTTGCCATTTGGCCAAGATACAGAGCAATTTTCAACGGAAGACGCCAGCGGGAGTACATCTCAAGCCGCCAACATTATGGAGGCTCTTGAAATGGGGTGTCAGGTGCTGTTAATAGACGAGGATACAAGTGCCACCAATTTCATGATTCGGGATGCGCGAATGCAAGCCCTTGTCTCGAAAGGTAAAGAACCGATTACTCCGTTTATTGATCAGGTCAGACACTTGTATGAGGAGCATAAGATATCGACAATCTTGGTAATTGGTGGTTCAGGAGATTATTTTGATGTAGCTGACTGTGTTGTAATGATGGAGGAATATCAAACGAAGGATGTCACGCAATCGGCGAAAGAGATTGCAAATCGAATCTCTAACGCCCGCAAGACAGAAGAAGGAATGAAATTCGGGAAGCTTGCTTTACGAACACTGTCAGCACAAAGCTTTGATCAGCTAAGAGGACCCAAAGTAAAGCTGGAGGCCAAAGGAATGGACTTTATCCAACTGGGTACGGCAAAGGCAAATCTTCGTTATCTGGAGCAACTGGTTGACCCTAGTCAATCACGAGCCATCGTCCAAATGATAAGGAGGGTGTCACAACTAGTAGAGATTCAGCAAGTTTCTTTAAGAGAAGCCATCGAGCAAGTTTTTATGGAAATACAAAAAGAGGGGATAGATATTATTTCTCCTTACAGAGGAAAACATCCAGGGGACCTAGCTCTTCCTCGTCCTTTTGAAGTGGCTGCAGCGTTGAATCGCCTTTCCTCCCTTTATGTTGCTTCCGTAACATGATATAGTAAAGACAATTTCGAGAAGGAGGTATTGAACAATGGATTTGAATATGTTGCAGCAAATGTTGAATACGGTGGGGGACATGCTCCCAAGATATATTGAAAACCTCGAGGCAGAATTCGAGAAAGAACATGGTGCGTTGACGGATGAACAGAAGGAAGTCTTTGCCTTCGTTCAAAAGAAGGCCAAAGAATTTATTTCACAAATCAATCCAATGGGATAGGGGAGAGAACTCATGTCACAGAATCGAGTTATTATGTATTCTCAACCGACTTGACCCCCTTGCTTTACGGCCAAGGCTTGGCTGACAGATCAACAAATTCCTTTAGAAGTGCGCGACATTCGGGAAAATCCGGATTACATAGATGAACTGATTGGGCTAGGTGCCAACATGACCCCTACATTTCGAATTGGTTCGGAAGTCATTATTGGGTTTGATCAAGGAAAAATAAAAGAAGCATGGGAAAAGCTGAATCAATCATAGATATGGGAAAGGAATAGCGTTGGTCCGCTTTATGGGATCACGCTTTTCTTTTAATTCCTACTCGTTTCTTATTTTCGAGATACTGTGGTGGAGAGACCCGGATCAGGGCACCAAAGCCCCCGATTGATGCCCTCTGAGGCCCGGATCAGGGTACCAAAACCGCCGATTGATGCCCTCGCAGCCTCCCGAAGCCCGGATCAGGGCACCAAAGCCCCTGATTGATGCCCTCTGAGCCTCCCGAAGCCCGGATCAGGGCACCAAAGCCCCTGATTGATGCCCTCTGAGCCTCCCGAAGCCCGGATCAGGGCACCAAAACCCCCGATTGAAGCCCTTGCAGCCTCCCGAGGCCCGGATCAGGGCACCAAAGCCCCTGATTGATGCCCTCTGAGCCTCCCGAAGCCCGGATCAGGGCACCAAAACCCCCGATTGAAGCCCTTGCAGCCTCCCGAGGCCCGGATCAGGGCACCAAAGCCCCTGATTGATGCCCTCTGAGCCTCCCGAAGCCCGGATCAGGGCACCAAAACCCCCGATTGAAGCCCTTGCAGCCTCCCGAGGCCCGGATCAGGGCACCAAAGCCCCTGATTGATGCCCTCTGAGCCTCCCGAAGCCCGGATCAGGGCACCAAAACCCCCGATTGAAGCCCTTGCAGCCTCCCGAGGCCCTGATCATGGCACCAAAGCCCCTATTTGATGCCCTGAAAGCCAGCCGAAGCCCAAATCAGGGCATCCAAACCCCTGTTTGATGCCCTGAAAGCCAGCCGAAGCCCAAATCAGGGCACCAAAACCCCTGTTTGATGCCCTGCAAGCCAGCCGATGCCCAAATCAGGGCACCAAAACCCCTGTTTGATGCCCTGCAAGCCAGTCGAAGCCCGAATCAGGGCACCAAAGCCCCTGTTTGATGCCCTGCAAGCCAGCCGAAGCCCAAATCAGGGCACCAAAGCCCCTGTTTGATGCCCTGCAAGCCAGCCGAAACCCGAATCAGGGCACCAAAGCCTCTGTTTGATGCCCTATAAGCCCGCCGAACCCCAAACTAGGGCACCAAAACCGCCGATTGATGCCCTCGCAGCCTCCCGAGGCCCGGATCAGGGCACCAAAGCCGCCGATTGATGCCCTTGAAGCCTCCCGAGGCCCGGATCAGGGCACCAAAGCCGCCGATTGATGCCCTTGAAGCCTCCCAAAGCCCGAATTGGGGCACCAAATGTGCCGTTTGAGAAAAAAGCTAGACCCTACCCGAGTTATCTTGCCCCTCTAAACTGATCCCGCCTGTAGGCCGACCCTTTTCTTTTTTAATTGTGAATTGACCAAAAAAGAAGGGGTATGGTCATTCTGTGGTTTAATAGGAGACGTGACGAATTTAAATCAAGGAGCTAACCATATGGGGTGGATGAACTATCCTCGTAAGTTGTGGGTATTGGCCTTAGGGATGATGGTTAATGTAGCGGGAATGTCCTTTCTTTGGCCGCTCAATACCCTTTATATTACTCAAGTTTTAGGGCGATCAATGTCTCAGGCAGGCTTTATTTTAATGCTTCATGCAGGAGCTGGAATTTTCGGCAGTCTATTAGGCGGATACTTACATGATCGAATTGGCGGGAAGATCACGATGATGATGAGTAGTGCTGCTTCTACTTGTATCGTGCTATCTTTGGCCTTCTATCAGGATTGGTATTTTTATATTACCATGATGATTCTCCTGGGCTTTACTCTTGGCATGATTTTTCCGGTAATGTATGCCTTGGCAGGGGGGCTATGGCCTGAAGGTGGCAGGAGAAGCTTCAACTTAATGTATATTACGCAGAACTTGGGAGTGGCGGTTGGTTCAGCATTAGGAGGGATCGTTGCTCAATCTTCGTTCCAGTATGTATTTTGGGTGAATGGTACAACCTATGTTTTTTTCCTAGTGCTCATTTGGTTGACATTACCGAATGTCAAAACGTCGAGAGACAAGAAGCAAGTGACAGGGTCAAATGAAGACAGCTTAACAGAGGGAGGTATACTGCAAGCCAGAGGTGCATTATTCTTTCTTTGCTTTGGCTTTATGGTTTGTTGGATTGGCTATGTACAGTGGTCCACGAGTATTCCAACTTATATGAATCAGCTTGGCTTATCACTTTCATCCTATAGTCTGTTATGGACCATTAATGGCTTACTTATTATTTTGATTCAGCCCATTAGCGGTTATGTTACAACGATCCTGCTCCCTTCCTTGCGACAACAGTTGGTTGTGGGTGTGTTGATTTTTGCTGTTTCGCTCTCTGTTCTTACTCAAGCGAACGTGTATGCCGGATTTCTAGTCGCTATGATTATCATGACACTTGGAGAAATTCTGATCTGGCCTGCTGTCCCATCCATCGCATCGGAGCTTGCTCCTGCAGGAAAGAGTGGGATCTTTCAGGGGATAGTGAATGGAGCTTCAACGGCGGGAAGAATGCTAGGACCTTTCATTGGAGGGACCTTGTACGATGTTTATGGACCTTCCATTTTGTTTTACTGCATGATAGGGTTGTTTGGTATTGCTCTACTTTGTTTTGCTTGCTATCATCGCTTCCTCAAACCAGTACCAACCCCCACAAACAGGCAAGTGGCGACCTAGCGGTCGCCTTTTTTACGTTAAACGTTCATTTGATATACCTTCAATCGGTTATAGATCACCTTAAGCAGAGGAACCGAGAGCTGATGCTTTTCCGCTAATTTAAGGAATTGACCCTGAAGATGATCCGCTTCAATCGGTAGCTTCTTTTCCATATCTCTTAACATCGAGGCTTTCATTTTATAGCCCATGGCCCGAGCGATGCCTATATTTTTTTCAGCAGGAAAAACACTGTACCCTTCGGCCTCAGCCACGAGCTGGAGCTCATGAAAAAGCTGAGAAGCGAGCTCTTCTCCGTAGGGGCTTTCAAGAATAGGTCCCATAGCAGAGTCCATTAAGGTCGTGATGCCGCTAAGTCCGGTAATAAAGATATACTTGTTCCACATCGTAGTTTGAATATCCTCGGAAAGGGTGGTTTTAAAGGGTGCTTGACTAAAAACCTCGTAAACGGAGCGGACACGTTCTGATAGCGTACCATCAAGCTCTCCTAAGACGATGTCATGTCTCTGACTGGTTTGTACGATCTGCCCATCAAGATTAACGGTAGACTCGATAAAGCAAGCCCCTCCTAGTACATGAGGGAATGCTTCCTTAAGTCTAGAGATGTGGTGCACCCCATTCAGTAAAGGCAATATCATGGTTTTTTCGCTTACATACGGTCGGAGATCTTCTATCGCTTGATCTAAATGGTATGCCTTCGTCGAGAGGATAACCAAATCAAACGGTGCAGCAGCTTCTCCTTTAACGAGAGTTTGAATGGGTAGCTCAAGATCTCCATGGACACTTTGAATCGATAGGGTAGGGGTGTGTTTTCTAACAAGAAAGGTCACATCACAACCTGCGTCCTGCAACCTTCCGCCAAAATATCCTCCCACGGCTCCTCTTCCTACAACAAGAATCTTCATATATACCTCCTGATTTATCTTCTGTCTCCTTCTAAAGCGAATAGTCCAGGTGCTCCGCCTGTATGCCAGAATAACACATTGCTGCCTGGCGTAATTTGACCGTTTTCAACCATGTCAATTAGCCCGGAAAACGCTTTTGCCGTATAGACGTGATCGAGTAGAATACTTTCCTCTGAAGCCATCAACTTGAGGGCGTTCATCCCGGCCTCGGTAGGTTTTCCGTACCCTTTCCCTATATAGGCGTCTGAAACATCGAGTTGTTCAGGGAGCGGGGCTTGAACCGTTGAAAGGGATGGTCCCAATAACGGCAGGGCTTGTTCCATGCATTCAATAATGCGTTGCTTAATGTCAGCTGTAGAGAGCCAAGGACTGATGCCTACCAGGTGAGAAGAGGCTTGAACTGCTTGATGACCAAGATGGATCCCCGCAAATGTACCACCTGAACCAGCGGTGACGAATTCCCAATCAAATTGAAGTTCTCTTTCTATTCGTTGCTGTTCCATCTCTAGATAGGCATCTAAATATCCTAGACTGCCAATCCCGTTCGAGCCGCCAACCGGAATGATATAAGGCTTGCGACCTTCTTGCTGAAGCTCTTCCGCTAGCTTTTCTAGAGCCTCGTCCATTTCTCTGGGGTGACGAGGAAAAAAGAATTTAATCCTAGCCCCAATTAATTCATTAATTAATAGATTGGCAGTTGGTTTTTCAGGAGGCTTCCCAGCTAGCAAAAGAACAGGGTCAAACCCGAGTTTCTTAGCGATGGCCGCGGTTGTCTTGGCGTGATTGGACTGCGGCCCACCTGTGGTGAGAATCGTGTCCGCTCCTTTCGCTTGTGCATCAGCAAAAATGTATTCCAGTTTGCGAATTTTATTTCCCCCAGTGACCATGTCCCCAGTTAGATCATCCCGCTTGATCCAAAGGTTAATGTTGAGCTGTTCACTCAAACGGGGGAGAGGCTGTAAAGGTGTAGGCTTTTGGGCTAATGGAATCCGTTTCATGGAACCACATCCTTTTTTTTCTTTATTTCATCATATCACAGCGCGCAAAAAAACGCCTTGCGATAGGCAAGGCGAATCAATAATTTAGAAGATTTTCTTTTGCTGCTGATCGGCTTTAATGATCTCAACGGCTTCACGGAATCGTTGAGAATGAACAATCTCGCGCTCACGTAAGAAAGTCAGTCCATCGATCAGATCCACATCATCGGTCATGTCAATCAGCCATTGGTAGGTGGCCCGGGCTTTTTCTTCTGCGGCAATATCTTCGTACAAATCGGCTATCGGATCACCTTTAGCTTGTATGTAAGTGGCCGTCCAGGGGACCCCTGCTGCATTATGATAGAAAAGGGCTTTATCGTGGTTGGCGTAATGGTCCCCTAGTCCTGCCGCCTTCAGCTGATCCGGCGTGGCATCCTTGGTTAGCTTGTAGACCATAGTTGCAATCATCTCGAGATGGGCGAGCTCTTCCGTTCCGATATCATTAAGTAGTCCAATCACCTTATCTGGTACCGTATATCTTTGATTTAAGTAGCGTAAGGCGGCGGCGAGCTCTCCGTCCGCACCGCCATATTGTTCAATTAAAAATTTGGCCATCCGAGGATCACATTTACTGACTCGTACAGGATACTGCAGCTTTTTTTCGTAGATCCACATGAAAAAGCACCCTCCTTTTTCCGATTATACTTGCCAAGGCCAAGGGGCTGAGTCCCATGTCCAAGGATAGGTTGAATAGCTGTTGCCAAAATGATAGAGCGGTCCAAACATCGATTGAAACTTATTTTTTAATGCCATGCTTTTTTGAGCGAATTCATTGTATTGATTGATGGCTTTATGATCTTGGGGATGCGTATCCAAATAGAGATTAAGCTCTACCAGGACAAAATCAACCGCCTGGATTTCATAAAGAAGCTCATAGTACTGCTTTTTCTGGTCTTCCGTCAGCTTTTTGTTTTCGCTCATGATGGATCCTCCTCCCGTTTGCCTACTTTTCCTTCCTTGTAAGGATTGGTGTATGGGGCATAGAGGGCCGGCCATAGCGTACCGAGCTTAAGTGCTTCGTAAGGCTGGAATTGAGGAAGATTATACGGTTGAAAACCCAAATAAAGTTGGGGTGGTGTTTCATAGGTTTTTACTTTTTGTGGTGGGCAAGGGTCAAAGGGACTGCTATAAGGGAACCACTTCTTTCTTGTTGTATACATCGGCAATCCTCCTTGTGCTTCATTAGTATCCATCCTATTATTCAGGACAACTTGTTTAGAACTATCAAGAGATAGTTAAATTATTTTGAATGTTGTTGTATGATAGGAAGATAGATATTAGGAGAGGTGATGTAAACAATGGATATATTACGAATAAATATGGAGGAGCTTTCTTTTCGATATGAATCACTTGAGGAAAAGGATTTGCTGCTTGGCGGCAGAGCATTGACCTCAAAAATTGTCCATGATGAGGTTCCAGGTACTTGTCATCCCCTAGGCCCCAATAACAAGCTAGTTATTTCAAATGGAGTGCTTACTGGTTCCTTGGCTTCAAGTGCGGAAAGAAGCTCCATGGGAGCAAAGAGCCCACTTACTGGGGGGATTAAAGAAAGTAATGCGGGGGGAACCGCTGGTTTGCAAATGGGTAGACTAGGGCTTCGCGCGATTATTTTTGAAGGAATTCGAGATGACTTCCAAGTGATTTATATTAATAAGGATGGCGTTCGTTTTGACTCTGCCGAAGAATTGCTGGGAAAACCAATGAGCGAGGCTGCAGAGAAGATCTATGAAAAGTATGGCAATAAGGTTGGCTACTATCTGATTGGTGTTTCCGGCGAGATGAAGATGCTTACGGCGGCCATTGCCAATGGGGATAAGGACAAGAATCCTACGCGCTTTTACGGACGAGGGGGCCTAGGTGCTGTAGCTGGATCTAAAGGGATTAAAGCGGTAGTTTTTGATGATAGCGGTGTCGCAAGAAACAAGCCTAAGGATCCAGAAAAGTTCAAACAAGCCCTTCGGACGTATACGGAGTGGTTGCGGGAAGCACCCGCAACAAGTAAGGTATTTCCTGAGCTGGGGACAGCCGCTTTGGTGAAATCGACGAATGCTCTGGGCGCCTTACCCACGAGGAACTTCTCAACGGGAAGCTTCGAAGGCCACGAAAACATCAGCGGAGAGAAGCTGCGAGAAATTATCCTGGAACGTGGGGGAGAAGGTACACCTACTCATGCCTGTATGCCAGGTTGCGCGATCCGCTGCTCGAACATCTATGTTGACCCGCAAGGGAAAATGGTCACATCGCCTATTGAGTACGAGAATATTGGGTTGCTGGGCTCTAATTTGGGGATTGACGATATGGATGCAATCGTTGAACTCAATCGCCTGTGCAATGAGTATGCGGTGGATACCATTGAAACGGGGGCTGCCATTGGCGTGTTGATGGAGGCAGGGGTTCTTGCCTTTGGGGATAAGCAAGGTGCTAAGAACGTCTTGGAGGAAGTCGGTAAAGGAACTCCACTAGGACGCATCATTGGAGGAGGAGCTGAGCAGGTTGGGAAGCTATATGGCATCCGCAAGGTCCCAACCGTAAAAGGTCAAGCCATGCCTGCTTATGACCCAAGAGCGATTAAGGGCCTAGGAGTCACTTATGCGACTTCCCCGCAAGGAGCGGATCACACCGCTGGCCAAACCATCCGCGCGCAAGTGAATCACCATAAGGCTGAGGGACAAGTCCAAGCTTCAAAAGGGGCTCAGGTCGTCAACACCATCTACGATGTGCTTGGATTATGTTATTTTGGTGCATCTGCCGTAGCTGGAAGATTTGAAACCCTTGCTGATTTGGTTACAGGTTATACCGGTGTTCCAACGACGGCGGAGGACATTGTGGGCTTAGCCAAACAAACGCTTCAAAAGGAGCACGGATTTAATCGTTCTGCAGGCTTCACCAAAGCCCAAGACCGATTGCCTGAGCATTTTTATCTTGATCAAAATCCTGCGAGTGGGACCACCTTTGATGTTCCGGAAGAAGAATTGGTTCAGATTGGCGTGGAAGGCGATTGATCACCGTTCAGGTTACCTCGTTCATTTTTGACAGGACCAATTTGACAGGAGCATATGAGCTAACTGAACCGAAGACGATTCAAGATTTTGTAGAATCCTTAGGGTTGACATGGAACTCTGACTCCTTGGTTGTGGTAAATGGGATCATTGTCGAGGAATACTATGAACTGAAGGATGGGGATAACGTTCAGTTGCTTATCCCCATCCTTGGTGGGTAAATGTTAAATAGGGATGAGGGGGTAATAAGATGAGTTCAGTACAAGATCAAAAAGGTTATTTTGGGCAGTTTGGAGGAAGCTTTGTTCCGCCAGCGCTACAGGAGGTATTAGAGTACCTGGCTGAGCAATTCTATAAGTTTAAGGATGACCCAGAGTTTATTGAAGAGTTTCGCTATTATTTGCGCGAGTATGTTGGAAGAGAAAACCCTCTCACCTATGCCAAACATTTGACCGATAAGCTAGGCGGCGCCAAAATCTATTTAAAGCGGGAAGACCTAAATCACACCGGATCCCATAAGATTAACAACGTACTAGGGCAAATTCTACTTGCCAAGCGCATGGGAGCCAAGCGAGTGATCGCTGAAACAGGGGCGGGACAGCATGGGGTAGCCACTGCTACCGTGTGTGCGATGTTTGGGATGGATTCCGTGGTCTACATGGGAGCAGAAGATACACGCAGACAAGCCCTTAATGTTTTCCGCATGGAACTTCTTGGGGCCAAAGTGGTCGCCGTGGAGAAGGGACAGGGCCGATTGAAGGATGCCGTAGATGAGGCGTTAAATGATTTAGTTCAAAACTATAAGAATACGTTTTATCTTTTAGGCTCGGCAGTGGGGCCTCATCCGTTCCCGACCATGGTCAAGCACTTTCAGTCTGTCATCAGTGAAGAGTCTAAGAGACAGATACTGGAAAAAGAAGGCTGCCTGCCAAATGCTGTGATTGCATCGGTAGGTGGGGGAAGTAACGCTATAGGCGCTTTTGCGCATTATATCGATGAGCCTAGCGTACGGATTATCGGGGTTGAGCCGGATCAAGCTGCTACCTTAACCGAGGGTGTTCCAGCGGTCATTCACGGGTTCAAGTGCCTCGTGCTACTAGATGAAGAAGGGAATCCTAAGCCAACGTATTCCATCGCGGCAGGTCTAGACTATCCTGGGATTGGACCAGAGCACAGTTATCTAAAGGAATCTGGGCGTGCTGAGTACTATACGGTGAGCAATGAGGAAGTGTTAGAGGCCTTTCAGGTCTTATCCAAAACTGAAGGGATTATCCCGGCTTTAGAAAGTGCCCATGCCGTGGCCTATGCTATAAAGTTAGCCCCAACCTTGCCAAAAGAGCAGATACTTATTATCAATATCTCCGGGCGTGGAGATAAAGACGTAGAACAAGTATTTAATATGCTAAAAAAATAAAAAGGAGTTCTGATATGGCACATTTTGCAGCAATCCTAAACATGCTAGATGAAGAAAAGAACCAACAATATCGTCCGCAGCACCTAGAGTATCTTGAGGAGTTGGGAAAGCAAGGGAAAGTATTTGCAAAAGGACCTTTTGCCGATGGGTCTGGCGGTATGGTCATCTATGTCGCTGAATCATTCGAGGAAGCAAAAGAAGTAGCAGAAAACGATCCGTACGTTCTTCTGGGTGCTCGACGATTGGATCTTCGGGAATGGAAGATGAGTCAATAAGCTGTCTAGGTAAAAAAGGCTGTCCCTCTGCAGTAGGCGGGACAGCCTTTTCCTTTTTTAGGGTGGCTAGCGAGCTAAGGTACGGGTCCTTTGGTCAACATCTCGTTCATCTAGTCCTAGGTAGTTGTCACGATCATGAACAATCAGGGGATTTCCATAACCGTGATGACCTCGGTTATTGGTAATGGTTCCAGCGCGATTGGTATAGATCGTTCGGTTACCCCCGCCTTCATATACATCGTCTACATCGTTGTAGTTCACATCATAGACATGGCGATCATAACCGGGACTGTCTAGATTGTTGACTCCAGCGGTTCCGCATGCCGTCATTGCAGCACTTAACACAAAAACAGAGAAGATTGAAGCTATTTTCTTCATATAGCACCTCTTTTCTCAGTTTAGTTGCCACCCAGTCTTAGCTTTTCTTTGGAAAGAAGCTTTTATTTTGGTAAAAAAAGAGAAACTATCGATTCAGTTATGACGTCTAATAGAGTAGAAACGAATTGAAAGAGGGGAAAAGATGGGGAAATCTCTACGTGGGTTGTTTGTGATCATACTTCTGCTGGTTAGCTTTCAGATGAATGCTTTTGCTGAGACCGAAGTAAAGCTGCGGCTAGGGAATGATTTGCTTCTTGAAAAACACGCCCACTTAATCGATGGAAAGAATTTAGGTCTTATTACTAATCAAACGGGAGTCAACAGCGAAGGGAAAAGGACGATTGATTTATTATATGAGTACCCAAACGCTAAGCTAACCGCCTTATATTCCCCCGAACATGGGATTGACGGAATTGCCAAAGCGGGTGAGTATGTGGAATCTTATATGGAGCCGCGTTTACAGATTCCCGTATTCAGCCTCTACGGTAAAACGCGCATGCCAACTCCTGAGATGCTTGAAGGTATAGACGTTCTTCTTTTTGACATCCAGGACATCGGCGCTAGAAGCTACACGTATATTTCTACGCTGAACTACTGTATGATTGCGGCTCAGAAGCAAGGTATTCCGATTGTTGTCTTGGATCGCCCGAACCCGCTTGGGGGAGAGATCGTGGATGGACCTATGCTAGAGGAACCTTATAAATCCTTTGTTGGGGTAGATCTGCTTCCAATGGCCCATGGCATGACGATTGGTGAAGTGGCTCAGTTCTTTAACCGAAATATTGGAGCGCAATTGACCGTTGTCCCTATGGAAGGCTACACGCGCAACCTGTTGTTTAAAGATACGGGACTTCCTTGGGTACCGACTTCTCCTAACATTCCAGACCTATCTTCGGTCATGGGATATATGGCGACAGGACTAGGCGAAGGAACCGGAATTGTACAGCGAGACAAATTTAAATGGATTGGCGGGAAAGGGATCGATTCCCAAAAGTATGCACAGTTGCTCAGCCAAGCGGCACTTCCTGGTGTTCGTTTTATCCCGGAAATGCAAGGGGAGTTAGGTGGAGTTCGCTTGGATATTACGGACCCCTATACCTTTAATCCTGCAAAAACAGGGATTTATGCCTTAGCCTATGCCCAGCAGTTGAACCGCTTTGAGGTTCCAGTTAGCGGAAAAACGGTGGTCATGTTTGACAAGATTATGGGAACGAACAAGATCGGCCAGTACTTAAAGCAAGGATTGTCTCCAGAGCAAATCGAACTAAACTATGCAGAAGACTTGAAGAGATTTAAAGAGGAAAGAGAAAAATACTTAATCTATGAAGCTAGTCCTGAACTTGAGCCAGTAAAAAAAGTGGTATTAGAGGGTGGAATTGTCCATAACAATAAGAGCTTTATTCCTCTTCGGATGGTACTAACCGAATTAGGATATACCGTAAGTTATGAGCCTGCAGATCGCAAGATATATGCTGAAAAGCCGGGTAAGAGGATTGTCTTGGACACAACGGTATCTCCTATGCCGGTGTGGGTCAATGATGTCTTGATGCCGCCAACCATTGACCCTTTCACTCGGAACGGGGTATCCTATCTACCAGCTAACTTTATTACTTGGATTGAAAAAAGTACGCAACAAACCATAGCCCATACCGTGGTGATCACAAAGGAAGGGCTAGAGATTCAAGTTAAACTTCCTGTTCCGAAGCCTTCACCGCAGCCCAAGCCGGTCCCGAAGCAGGCGTTGCCTGTAGCTGGAAAGGTAGCTTATTTAACCTTGGATGATGGCCCATCCACGTTAACCAGTCAGGTGTTAGATATCTTAAAGGAGCATCAAGTAAAAGCAACCTTCTTTGTGATCGGTAAAAATATCAAAGGGAATGAACAGGTACTAAAGCGTGCGGTGGCAGAAGGGCATGTCATTGCTGGGCATACGTTCTCTCATGACTATAATAAGATCTACCGAAACGTTGAAGCCTTCTTCAAAGACTTAGAAGCAGGAAATAAGGAAATCCAACGAGCAACGGGTGTGAAGCCGACTGTGTTCCGTTTTCCAGGGGGAAGCAATAATGGCGTGAGCAAGCCTGCCCAAGACCCTAAGCTATACGGAAAAGATCAGTGGATTATGCATGATCTTGTAAAAGAGTCCGTTAAGCGTGGGTATACCTACTATGATTGGAATGTAAGTGTCGGGGATGCATCTCCAACTGGCTATACGGCAGAGAGTGCCCTTCAGCGGGTAGTGGATGGGGCGAAAGGAAAAAAGGAAATCGTCGTACTCGCCCATGATACGGCTGCGAAGGCTAATACGGTTAAAGCCTTACCAGGGATTATTCAACATCTGAAGCAAGAGGGGTTTACGTTTAAGACGATGGATTCTACTGTTTCTGGTTTTGCGTTTTTAAAGTAAAAGTAGGGGGCTAAGTACCCCTACTTTTTTTGTCCCTCAAAAAAAACAGCCACTTCTTCTTTTCCTTTTCCCTACGATCTTCCTCGGGGGTTGGTATAACGGGGTAGGGTTCATAAGCGAGCGGTATTTTTGTTACCTTACTCGTCATCTCATCCAAAGCAACGAGATCCTCTCGATTGACATCATGAATTGAAGTTTTACCGAGGGCACGGATGGCCACTGTAATTTCCTCCATGTAGGCATCGAAAAAATTCTCTAAGTGAGTGGCAGCTTTCTCTTCGTCAAATTCTTCTTCCAAGTTTCCTGGATAAAAAACCAGCTGGGTAGGGGGCTCCCAAGGAATCGCCTTCGTCACTTGCTCATGCGTCATAGCCCAGAGTGGCGCTGTACCAAAGTACACGGCGTCGGCGCCAAGGGCCAGAGCCTTAAGACATTGTCCCGGATTGGAAAAACCTCCGCCGATGAGCAAGGATATTTTGTCTTTTACCCCTCTTTTTGAGAGATATTGAACCGCTCTAGACAGCGCATAAATGGTAGGAAGACCAAAGTCATCTTCAAGGATCGGTGGACCCCCTTTTGTACCCGCCTGCCCGCCATCAATACTAATAAAGTCTACTCCGCCATAGATAGCCGCTTCCAGGTCAGCCTCGAGCTTTGCACTTGCACAGATTTTAACTCCGATGGGAACCCCCTCAGTGATTTTGCGTAGTTTTTTCACTAGAGGCTTTAAGTCCTCGGGCTTTTGAATTTCTTTATGTCTGGAGGGAATAACAAGCTTTTCTCCAGGCTTTAGATTCATCAGGTCTCTAGCTCTACCTTTTAAATATCCTGGAGGAATAATACTCGCCGCCGCCGCAGATGCTCCTTGCCCAATATGAATTTCTATGGCATCGGCTTGTCGAAGCTTTTCAGGATCCTTAGACCAATCGCCTGCGCTGTACTGCATAATGAGGTATTTGGCAAGCTCTCGATCTTCAGGCAATAAAGCTCCTTCACCCGCGTTTGTGGCTGTTCCGACGGCTGCCGTTGCTTTTGCCGCTGCGATTTTTAGCTTCTCCGATACGCCTATACCATACCCCCACGCCCCGAGCAGGAGAGGAATGTCGAGGGTTAGTGGTTTTTTAGCAGCAGGGCCAATAGTTATCCGTGTTACAACAGTTGCATCTTCAGGCGCTGGTAAGGTGGCCAGCTGGGCAGGAGAAAAAATTAGGCCATCAAAGTGAAGGAACTTCCGAGGGCTGCCAAAAGGGCGCTCAATGATTCTCCCGGAAGCGGCACGCAAGCTGTTTTCTACCACGGAAGTGGGCGGGGTGCGCGTCATCGCGGTTACCATTTCCCATATGTTTTCAGGATAGCGATCCTTCATGATTCGCTTAATAATTGAGCCAAGGATCATTTGAGTCAATGGTTTTATCAATAAAAGAGAAAGAATACCAGTAAATAAAATGGCGAGTAGGGCACCGGAAAATGAACCGATGATAAAAGAAACCCAGTTATCTTTCATTCTCATCCCGCCTCTCCTTCGTAGGTTAAGTTTATTCTAAGTATAATTTTCCACCTTTCTTCTAAAAATATCCTTACATCGTTGAAAGGGAAAAAGGTGGGAAAAAGCATGTTTGGTTTATTTAAGCGAAATAAAGCAAGGATACAGCAGCAAAGGAAGGAAGTAAGCCAATCCCATGATTTTTCCATTACAATCTTTCATTCTGTTCAACAGAACGTAGAAAACATCCAAAATATCTTGCATTCTCCTGATGACCTCATCACGAGAGTGTTTACAATCGCCAATACCAACCATTCCTGTGCGGTCTTGTGTATCGATGGCTTGGTAGATAAAGATTTAATTAATGATAAAATCATTCAAAACATTCAGCTTCAAGTCACTCAATTGTCTAACCCCCTCCCTTCCTCAGCCGAAAAAGTCTTAGAAGAGCTTGAGAATGCGGTGGTTTCCGTTGGGGAACTTTCAAAGGTCTCCAGCTTAGATGATGTCATGTACGCCATTTTGTCAGGTGATACCGCTTTGTTTGTAGATGGGGCAGATGAAGTTTTAATTATTGGGGGAAAAGGCTGGGCCAGTCGCGGGGTAGAGGAACCGGTTACCGAAGCTTTAGTACGGGGGCCTAGAGACGGATTTACAGAGAATCTCCGTACCAACACGGCTCATATTCGGCGACATCTCCGGGATCCCAATTTGCGTTTTGAATCCTTTAAAGTGGGAAGGCGGTCAAAAAAATCTCTCGTTCTCTGTTATGTAGATGGGATCGTAAATCCTGCTCTTGTGAAAGAGGTTAAGCGGCGCATTAACACGATTGATTTGGATGACGTTCCGGAGTCTGGGTATATCGAGCAATGGATCGAGGATAGCTTTCTTTCGCCATTTCCACAAATTCAGCATACCGAGCGTCCGGACAAGGTGGCTACGGGGCTGATTCAAGGCAGAGTAGGGCTCATTCTGGATGGCTCACCATTCGGTTTGGTGATGCCCATGACTCTTGCTTCAAGTCTGCAGTCCCCGGAAGATCATTATGAGCGTTGGCTTATCGGCTCATCTTTACGAGTGTTAAGGTACGGGGCGGCTTTTTTGGCCACCTTTCTCCCTGCTTTATATATCGCGCTTTCGTCTTACCATCCGGGAATGATCCCGTCCGACCTTGCTTTTTCCATTGCAGGCTCAAGAGAAGGGGTTCCGTTTCCAGCTGTAGTTGAAGCTTTTGTCATGGAGCTCACCTTAGAGCTTCTTCGGGAAGCCGGGATCCGCTTGCCTAAACCGATTGGACAGACGATTGGTATTGTAGGGGGCTTGGTTATCGGGGAAGCGGCAGTATCAGCTGGAATCGTGAGCCCGGTCATGGTGATTGTTGTAGCGGTTACGGCCATTTCCTCCTTTGCTCTTCCTTCCTATAGTTCGGCCATAGCTCTCCGGATGCTGCGCTTTCCTATTATGTTGGTCGCTGCAACGTTTGGACTCTATGGGATCATCCTAAGCTACATCATGATTAATATTCATATTGCCAATTTGAAGAGCTTTGGTATTCCTTATTCAACTCCGTTTGCTCCAAGCTATCTTAGGGATTGGAAGGACTTGGTGATAAGGGCTCCTTTAACCATGCTAAAAACCAGGCCAGAGATGCTAAGGACGAAGGATCCAGACCGCATGTACAAGGGAGGGAGAGGAAAGTGAATGCTTTCCGGTACGGGGATGAAGAAATCAGCAATAAGGAAATCTTAATTTCAGTCACAACCATGATTATCGGGGCGGGCATCCTTACATTACCGAGAGGGGTCGCGCAAAGCACGAAGGGACTAGACGGATTACTGGCTATCGTAGCTGGGGGAGTTCTTGCGATGGTTTTTGCCTGGGTGTGCGCCAGGCTGTCCTCTCGTTTTCCACAACAGACATTTTTTCAGTATACAACACGCCTGGTTAGTAAACCAGTAGCCATTGTCACTACACTTCTCTTTGGACTCTATTTTATGTGCTTTACAGCTTATGAGATGAGAACTGTAGCTACCATTTCGAAAATATATCTGTTTGACCAAACACCAGTAGAAGCCTTGGGATTGATATTTCTCTTGATAGTTATTTATTCAGTTTCTGGTTCTAGAGCAGCGATTCTTCGAATCAATTTAATGTTTATGCCGATCGTATTGTTCATTGCCATTGCTGTAGTCTTGATGAACGTGGGTTATTTTGACGCAGAAAATTTAAGGCCGTTCTTTACAACCAATTGGAAAGGATATGTGCAAGCATCGAAAGAGACCAGTTTTGCCTTTGTCGGCTTTGAGATTTTGCTTTTTTATGTCGCTTTGTCGAATAAACCGAAAGAGGCTCCTACCGCTGCCATTATAGGCGTATCAATTCCCCTAGCTTTATATTTGCTGATTTACTTTATGGTGATTGGGGTATTTGCGACGGAAACCACATCACAAATGATTCATCCTACTATAGAGATGGCTAAGGAAGTAGAGGTGCCGGGGCAATTTTTTGAACGGTTTGAATCGATTTTTTTTACGATCTGGATTATGACTTTATTTAATACGGCGGCGATGGGATTGGATCTCTCAGTCACGTGCCTTAGGTACGTTTTGCCTAGAGTAAAGAAGATGAATATTATTTTTGCTCTGTCACCCGTAACGTATCTCGTGGGAATGCTGCCTGAAAATCAGCTTTCTGTGTTTAAGCTGGGCAATTTTATCAGTTATGCTGGGATTGGCTTTGCTGTTCTTATTCCAACCCTATTGTTGGTAATAGCTAAAGCGCGAGGAGTGAAGGGGCATGCATAAAGAAGCAGCAGCAATCTGCATTCTTATTTGTCTGCTTGCTGTTTTGACTGGATGCTGGGATCGTGTGGAAATTCAAGAAAGGGGATTTGTGCTTGGTGTGGCAATAGATGAGTCCAAGGACCAACAAGAGGGAGAGGGGGATGAGAAGGAAGAAAGAACAAAGGGAGAAGGCCGTTATGTGGTTACCCATCAATTTGTTGCACCGGAAGGGTTGCAGGGAGGAGATGGGGGAGGAGGGACAACCCCCTTTTTCAATCTAACCACGGAGGGGGCATCGATGATCGAGACGGTTCGGATGCTAGCTACCCGTACGAGCCGACCTCCTTACTTTGGACATATTAAAATGATTATCATCTCAGAGGATGTAGCTAAAAAAGGAAGGATGGCGGATGTAGTTGACTTTTTTCTTCGAGATCATGAAATGCGCAGGGGGACAAAGGTTATGATAGCTAAGGGACAAGCCAAGGACATCTTGAATTTTAAACCACCGCTTGAAAAAACGCCGGTCACGTTCATCCGCTCCGTAGCGGAAAATATCGATCGCACGGGCCGGATCTATCCTCCCGTCCGCATTGGAGATCTTCATGAATTGCTGCTGCGTCAAAATAGTTATGCCCTTCCTCGCATTATGGGAGAAAAGGAGGAAGTGAAGGTTGCAGGTGCCGCCATCTTCCAAGGGTATTCGAACCGGATGGTGGGGTGGCTGGGTGAAGAAGAAACCATTGGGCTTAATTGCATTCGGGGAGAAATTAAAGGGGGAATCGAGAAAGTAGAAGTAGAAGATAAGCTTGTGGTTTATGAATTCCGGGGGAAAAATTCCAGTATAGAGGTGGATGTTTCGGATATAGAAAACCTTAAGTTTACGATTACGATGGAATCGGAAGGATTTATTCCTGAATCTCAAAAAACGGTAGACTGGCTGAGTGCAACGGTGGTTCGAAGTGTGGAGAAGAAGATTGGGGAAGAGACTGTCAGGATAGCCACCAAGGCCTTAAATAAGCTGCATAAGGAATTTAAGGTGGATGCCATCGGACTCGGAAGATATCTCTATACTCACCACCCTAAGGTATGGGATAAAGTTAAGCATGATTGGGACAGAGGGAAAAACTACTTTGCCAAAAGTACGATCGAACTGAAAGGAAAAGCGATCGTGAGGAATTCCGGTGTCATTATCAAATCCGAGCCAATACAGGAATAGGTGAAATATGAATCAATTTATCGAGCGTTTAATTGGATATAACCCCCCGGGAGCTATATGGATCTGCACGGTTTTATCCTTTGCCGTGCCTATGTCCGTGTACCATATCAATAAAAGCCTCCACAAATATGGTGATCCTCCGTGGAAGGAAGACCAGAGGGAGGAGTAGTAAAATACTGCTCCTCGCTAGATCTACCGAGCTAGACCAGGAATTTTGACATCGCACAGATCGTAACATCCTGAAACATCTGACGACGAGTGATGTGTCCGTGAGTCAAGATACCGATGGTCCCTTCGTTTTTTCTAATGTCCTTACCACCCGCCCATTCATCAATCAAATCCCCTAGCTCGTACCCTTGTTCGATTCTTGCTACCACCTCATCCGGTAACAAGATGCGCAGACCGCCAGCAATCCCCATGACCCCTTTCCGATTTACAACAGCGCCCCAATTACATAGGAATGTTCCGTAAGCCGTCTTGACTAAACCACCTTCTAGGCCAATACCATAATCAAACGCCCCTTGTTCTAAAACGGCCTTAGCCCTATTAATGGCTCCCTGTATAGTCTCTTCGTCCGATAGGGGTTGAGGAGAAACGTCCGATGGGACATCAAGCCCCGTAATTTGTGCAGTGTATTCAAGTTTAGAAAAAGCCATTTCAACAGCGTCTAGTTTGGCCGGATTATGACTTCCGACGGCAATATTCAACATGATGTAATTTCCCCTTTTGAATGATCTGAAAAAAGAATAGAATATATTTAATATATCATTTAAATAACAAAGAGGAGAAACCATGAACTTAGTACAGGAATTAAGAAGCATTCTTTCAGATGAACAAGTGACATCCAATCAAACGGCCTTAGAGCAGCATAGTAAGGATGAATCTTCTCATTCGCCGCATCTGCCGGATGTGGTTGTATTTCCAAAAGATACGCAAGATGTAAGTAAAGTCCTGAAGTTTGCCGATGAACATCAGATTCCCGTTGTTCCGTTTGGGGTTGGTTCTGGCTTAGAAGGAGCCGTTATTCCCTATAGTGGGGGGATTTCTATGGACTTCCAACTAATGAATCAAATCGTTGAAATACGTCCTTATGATTTCTTAGTTCGTGTGCAGCCTGGCGTCACACGTCAGCAGCTGAACAAGGAGCTTAAAAAGCACGGACTTTTTTTCTCCGTTGACCCTGGAGCAGATGCTACTCTTGGGGGAATGGCCGCTACGAATGCCAGCGGAACGACATCGGTACGTTATGGCGTGATGCGAGATCAAGTGCGTGATCTCGAGGTGGTATTGGCTGGAGGCAAGGTCATTCGTACAGGCGGGATGTCGGCTAAATCTTCTTCGGGCTACCATTTGAACGGGTTATTTGTGGGGTCTGAAGGAACATTAGGGGTGTTTACAGAATTGACGTTGCGAGTCTATGGTATTCCTGAAGTGACGATGGCTGGACGAGCTACCTTTCCAAGTATTAAACATGCTGTCGATGCCGCTGTCGACATTTTATCTGCGGGGATACCCGTTGCTCGGGTAGAATTAGTAGACGCCCGTTCCATACAACAGGTCAATAAGCATAGCGGAACCGATTATCAAGAACTGCCTACTTTATTTCTGGAGTTCCATGGGAATGAAGCAGGATTAAAGCAAGATATTGAATTTGCCGAGCAATTAATACAGGAGCAAGCGTGCCAAGAATTTGCTTTTGAAATGGATTCCTTGCGTAGAGCACAGCTATGGGAAGCACGACATAATCTGGCTTATGCCTACATCCATGATAACCCAGGGAAAAAGATGATTATTACGGATGTGAGCGTGCCTCTTTCCTCCTTAACAGAAGCGGTTGAACATGCCCGCGCCATCATCGACGGCTCCGGCCTGGATGGAGCGGTTGTGGGTCATATTGGAGATGGCAATTTTCACACTTTAGTCATTGTCGATGAACAACTACCAGATGAGGTGGAGAAGGCTGAACAGGTGAACGCCGGCATTGTGAATCATGCCTTGGAGCGCGGGGGGACCTGTACAGGAGAGCATGGCGTAGGAGTAGGAAAACGAAAATACCAGTATAGAGAGCATGGGGAAGCCATAGAGGTGATGAGGCAGCTCAAGTTTGCTCTGGATCCGAACGGGATCTTAAATCCAGGAAAGGTTCTTCCAGAATGAAAGAAGGACTAGACCTTCTCATGGTTGCTTTGAGTAGCTTAGGGAACAACGGGGCCTTATGGTTCGGGCTAGCTCTGCTCCTGCTTGTCAAAAAAGCGTGGAGACCCGCGGGCGGCTCCTTACTTTTAGGTATATTGCTGGCCGCTCTCGCTCAAGATGTGCTAAAAGACTTTTTTGCGCGACCTCGACCGGTTGTTGCTGATCCTTCTACTCTGCTTGTAGAGATGCCGACTACGTTCTCCTTTCCTTCGGGACATACGATGCTAGCTTTCTGTGCGGCGGGGATCTTGTACTCTGTTTTTCCTCGGCTAGCAGCTCCCGTATTAGTACTGGCTTGTTTAATAGGGTTTTCTCGTCTCTATCTAGGCGTTCATTATACTAGTGACGTCATAGGAGGAGCTTTAATTGGTCTAGC
Source organism: Ammoniphilus sp. YIM 78166 (assembly GCF_004522215.1). GTDB lineage: Bacteria > Bacillota > Bacilli > Aneurinibacillales > RAOX-1 > YIM-78166. Next base: position 122,365 of record NZ_SDLR01000002.1, read on the forward strand.
GATTTCCGTTTTTGTAGTATGGATCAAGGGAAGAGTCACCCGTTGGAGAGAGAAGACTGAAAAAATGAAGATGTGATAAAATAGAGATGAGGAAGGAGTTGAACGCTAATGTGGAATTACATCATTCCTATTTTAACTCTTATTCTAGGGTTAGTTGGCGGTTTTTTTGGAGGCGTCTATTACTTGAAGCATCAGATGACAAATCTGAAGATGGATGAGAAGCAACTCCAAGCAATGGCCAAATCCATGGGGATGAACCTCAACCAAAAACAAATCATGCAAGCGTCTAAGGCAATGAAAAGTATGCAGCAGAACAAGAACTTTAAGATGAAATAAAGAACTTAGGTGCTAAATCATGAAGAGAAATAATCTAAGATATACCATGATGGGCTTTATTTTAGGGGTGCTGGTTACGATATTGTTTCAAGAGCTGAGCTTTGGGACCCGAGCGGCAGCCCCGTTCTATGGAGCAGGCATCGGGCTTCTCCTTGATAACCTCATGGTAAGATGGCGTTCCAAGAAGGGACCATAAACAAGATGGATGAGTGATGCTCCCTTAGCTGGAGTATCACTTTTTCGTTTCATAGGAGGGGAACCCATGATTAAAGTATTCATGGAATATAAGATTTTAGAGGAACACCGAGCTCATTATTTGCAAGCAATGAAGCAAGTAGCGGAGTCCATGGAAGAACAGCAGGTCACTCATTTTCAATACTTTGAAGGCGCAGATCAGCCTTTGTTGTTTGTTGAGATGTTTGACGTGGACAGCATGGATGAGTATGAGAGATTGAAAGCCTGGAGATGTGGGAAGGACTCGGTGATTTCAAACTGGGTACAAGGCGGAAGTGCAAAGATTCACATGTGGGCCTTTAAGGAGATAACAGAATGATACAAGAGTTTCGCACCGAAGACTTTCAACAAGATCTCTTGCATTGGTTTGAAAGAAACTTAAGAGATTTGCCTTGGAGACAAGATCGAGACCCTTATAAAATCTGGGTATCGGAGATCATGCTGCAGCAAACAAGAGTAGATACGGTTATTCCTTACTTTAACCGATTTATTGAACGTTTTCCCACTCTACAGGATCTTGCGCAGGCGCAAGAGGACGATGTCCTTAAGCTTTGGGAAGGACTTGGCTATTATTCGCGGGCCCGCAATCTTCACGCAGGAGTGAAAGAGGTACGAGAAAGCTATGGGGGAGCCGTTCCGGACTCTCCGGAAGAGATTAGCAAAATTAAGGGAGTAGGGCCATACACTGCTGGTGCCATTTTGAGTATCGCTTACGGCAAGCCTGAGCCTGCAGTCGATGGAAACGTCATGCGCGTTCTATCTCGGCTGTTGGTCATTGAAGATGACATCCAAAAAGTGAAGACGAGGAAACGGTTTGAAACCATTATTCGAGAGCTTATTGCCAAAGATAATCCTTCCTACTTCAATCAAGCCCTCATGGAATTAGGAGCTTTAATTTGCACACCTAAGTCTCCGAAATGCGGTCATTGCCCGGTCCAAACTCATTGTCAAGCCCAGGAAGCTGGAGTACAAGGCAACCTGCCGGTAAAAGGCAAAGCCAAACCCCCGAAGCCGGTTCAAGTATCTGTTGCGTTTGTATCAGACGGGGAGAAATTCTTGATTCGCAAGCGTCCAGAGCAAGGTCTCCTGGCGGGATTATGGGAACTGCCTAATGTAGAAGGAGAGCAAGTGGAGCTAGAAAACCATCTTGTTGACAACCATCACCTTGAAGTAGCTGGAGGGGGACAGCTGTTCCATCATCAACATACGTTTTCCCATCTGCAATGGGAAATGGATGTTTATGCTTATCGGGCAGTAAAGGCCCCTTTAGAAATAGAAGCCCATTGGATTACATGGGAACAAATCCAAAACTACACCTTTCCCGTTTCTTATCAGAAAATATTTGCTCAAATTAAGGAGTTTTATCGATAGGAGGCGATCCGTATGGATATGAATCGATTCACCATCAAATCATTAGAAGCCATCCAACATGCCGAGACGGTAGCCCTTCAGCATGGCAATTCCGAAATTGACACTGAACATCTCTTGTTGGCCTTGCTTGAACAGCAGGAAGGGCTCGTTCCAAGACTTATAGAAAAAATGGGCGTTGCCCAAAACTATCTTACTTCAGCTATTAAGCGCATGGTAGAAAAGAAACCCAGGGTAAGCGGCCCAGGGCGTGAGTGGGGGAAAGTCTACGTCAGCCGTTCCCTAAACGGAATTCTTCTAGCTTCTGAGGAAGAGGCTAAACGCATGGGAGATGAGTACATTTCCACGGAGCATTTGCTTTTATCCATCGTGGAGGCTGGAGAAAGAACTAGCCTTGGCTCTTTGTTTAAAGAACAAAGTCTGACACGCGAGTCCATTTTAAAGGTGTTAACCGATGTGAGGGGGAATCAGCGAGTGACAAACCAGACACCAGAAGCCACATACGAAGTTTTGGATAAGTACGGCGTGGACCTTGTGAAAGCGGCTGAGAAAAACAAGCTCGACCCGGTTATCGGTCGTGATGCGGAGATTCGCCGGGTGATTCAGATTCTATCTCGAAAGACAAAAAATAATCCAGTGCTGATCGGGGAACCAGGTGTTGGCAAGACCGCGATTATCGAAGGATTGGCTGGGCGAATCGTACGTGGGGACGTGCCGGAGGGGCTTCGAAATAAAAAGATCTTCTCCCTTGATATGGGAGCTCTTATAGCTGGAGCCAAGTTTAGAGGGGAGTTTGAGGAAAGACTTAAGGCGGTCCTTCATGAGGTGAAAAAAAGTGAAGGCCAAATCCTATTGTTTATCGATGAAATCCATACGATTGTAGGGGCTGGCAAGGCTGAGGGATCAATGGATGCAGGGAACATGCTGAAGCCTATGCTGGCAAGAGGAGAGCTCCATTGCATCGGGGCTACTACGCTTGATGAGTACAGAAAGTATATCGAAAAAGATGCGGCCCTAGAGCGAAGATTCCAGCCTGTCATGGTCCAAGAGCCCACAGTGGAGGATACGATATCGATCTTGAGAGGGTTAAAGGAACGATTTGAGGTCTTCCATGGAGTAAAAATTCATGATAATGCTCTCGTATCTTCTGCGATGCTTTCTAATCGCTATATTACGGACCGGTTCTTGCCGGATAAGGCTATTGATTTAATTGATGAAGCATGCGCCCTGATTCGGACGGAGATTGACTCCATGCCTGCGGAGTTAGATGAGGTAGCGCGTCGAGTCATGATGCTTGAAGTCGAAGAAGCGGCCTTGAAAAAGGAAACGGATAAAGCTAGCCAAGAACGATTACAGCACCTTCAAAAAGAGCTCTCCGAGCAAAAAGAAATCCTCCATGGTCTTCGCGCCCAATGGGAAAGTGAAAAACAAGCGATTCATAGCGTACAAAAGCTAAGAGAAGCGCTGGAGCAGCTTCATCAACAAATCGCGCAGGCCGAGCGTGAGTATGACTTGAACCTCGCGGCTGAGTTGAAATATGGAAAACTTCCGTTATTGGAGAAAAAACTGAAGGAAGAAGAAGCTCAGCAAGACGAGAAGAAGAAGGGACAGTCTCTGCTACGAGAAGAAGTGAGTGAGGAAGAGATTACTCGGATTATTTCACGCTGGACGGGTATTCCGGTCACGAAGCTGCTTGAGGGTGAAAGAGAAAAGCTGATGAAGCTCGAATCCATTCTGCATCAGCGCGTGATTGGCCAGGAGGAAGCCGTTCAAGGGGTGTCCGACGCGATTATCCGGGCAAGAGCGGGGATAAATGACCCAAGAAGACCCATTGGTTCTTTTCTGTTCCTCGGTCCTACAGGGGTAGGAAAAACAGAGCTGGCCAAGACCTTGGCAGAGACGCTTCTCGATTCAGAAGACCATCTGATTCGCTTGGATATGAGTGAGTACATGGAGAAGCATACGGTTTCTCGGCTGATCGGAGCCCCTCCTGGATATATCGGCTATGAGGAAGGCGGGCAGTTGACAGAGGCGGTACGAAGAAAGCCTTATTGTGTCATCTTATTTGATGAAATTGAAAAAGCTCACGCCGACGTATTTAATATCTTACTGCAAATATTGGATGACGGTCGAGTGACGGACTCTCATGGCAGAACAGTCGATTTTAAAAATACCATTATCATTATGACCTCCAACATTGGTTCTGTGTTCTTATTGGACGGAATTGATGATGAAGGACAAATAAGGGATACCGCTAGACAGCAAGTCATACAGGAGCTTAAGCGCCATTTTAGGCCGGAGTTCCTCAACCGAATTGATGATACGGTGCTGTTTAAGCCACTAACGACTTCGGAAATTGTCCGTATTGTCGATTTGCTTCTTACGGACCTTCAGCAACGGCTGCATGCACAGGATATTGAGCTTGAATTGACCCCAGGGGCCAAGAATTTGATTGCACAGCTTGGGTATGATCCTGTCTACGGGGCTCGACCGCTTAAACGCTTTATCCAGAAGCAAGTGGAAACCCCTGTGGCTAGGGCTTTAATCAGCGGCGAAGCCAAACCAGGAAGCCGGGTCACGCTTGACGAGAAGGAAGGACTTCTTAGAGTTCACACAAATTAATTCGGTTAAAGAAGGATTTCACCCGTGCGCATGGAAATATAAAGCATTAGGCCTAGGGGGATGTAAGGACATGAACAACGCGATCATGGAATCGATACTAAAATTTGTTTCTGACAGCATCATCATCATGAACGAAGAAGGGGTTATCAGCTCAATCAATCCTGCTGCGGGAAACTTATTTGGGTACCATGGATCCGACGTTATGGGAAAACATGTCGAGCTGTTGCTTCCCGACCTATTCGGCGGAACGATTAGTGGAACTGGAAGAAAATCCATCGGCAAAAAAAAGAGCGGAACCATCTTCCCTGTCACCGTAACGTTTGTAGAATCTCAAGCGGATGAAGGAAAATGCTTTATTGGTATCATTCGTGAAATTGTTGAGCGTAAACCTTGGGACCAAGCCCAATACCTGAAGTTGATTCTAGAACATCTTCCGGATCAGATCTGGGTGAAGGATGTTCAGATGAAATATACTTTTGCCAATAGGGCTTTTCTTGACCATTTCGGCGCAGAGAACAGGGTTGAAGGATTATCCGATTATGATTTCTATCCCGAAGAACAAGCAGAAGAGGTAAAAAGTCAAGAACAGAAGCTTATTTATACAGGCGAGTCCATTACCTATAAGGAAAAGGTGGAAAACCTCCACGCTACTTCTCTAAATAAAATTACAAAAATACCGATCCGTGATCAACAGGGCCAGATTCTAGGGTTGCTTGGGATCACCCAAGACATTACCGAGTGGCAGCAAACGGAAGAGCTATGTACGCACTTGGGGAAGATCCTGGATGAGACGATTTTTGAGATCTACGTTTTTTCTCCTTTTCCTCTCCAATTCATCTATATGAACCAAAGTGCATTGAAAAATCTAGGATACGCAATAGAGGACATCCCATCCGTTTCACCCGTGCAGCTATGGTCGAAGTTCTCGGATGAAAGTTTTCAAATGGCACTAGATTCCATCATTCTGGGGGAGCAGGAATCCATTGAATTTGAAACCAACCACAAAAAGAAAAATGGGCATTACTATCCTGTAGATGTAAAGATTCAGCTTATCTCCGAAAAGGATAAAGCGCCGTTGTTCATGGCTATCGTGCAGGATAGCAGCCCTCGGAAAGAAGCGGAAGCGATCCAGCGGAAAGCGGAGCGAGCTCTGCTGTACTCTAATGTAATATTTGATTAAACGAGTGTTCCTGATGCTAGACTATAGCTTCAGGAATTTTTTTTGTTATCCGTTTTCTTAATTTTTAAATGAATAAAAATACAGTCTTATGTATTGACCGTTTCATATGACCTGTAATATATTAATAGACGAACATTCATATGAACGGGAGGGAGAATCGTATGCTAGATTGGCTAAAGCGTCTTTTCCTAGTATTAATAGGACTTTTTATTACATCGCTAGGCATCAAGATACTATCCCTCAGCCAGTTAACCTTCGGTGGTACTGCGGGGATTGCTAGTACCTTAACGTATGCTACGGACTTTTCTTGGGGTATCTGGTTCTTTATTGTTAATTTACCTTTCTTTATTATTTCACTACAGAAGCTTGGTAAATGGTTTACGGTTTCTAGTTTGTTATCCATTACCGGCATATCCGTTGTTCGTGATGTGTTAGACCAGTTAAGTTTGCCTCTCATCCCGAATGCAGTAATAGGATCGATTGTTGCAGGGTTATTAATTGGTATTGGAGTAACACTAGTGTTAAATAATGGCTCTTCACTAGGAGGCATCCATATTCTTGCCCTTTATCTAGATGAACGTTTCAAGATCAATCGCGGATTAACTATAGTAATTAGTGATTTGTTGATTGTGTTGACTGCGGTGTTTATTATCGGCTGGCTCTATGCCATGATCTCCGCCATTTCCATTATCATTGCGAGTACAATTATTGGACGTTACAAGAAGTCTCCAATTAAAGAGATGGTTGAGAAGGAAGAAGAGGCGTATTCACTTTCTCATTAATGAGCAAAGATAGAGGACAAAAATTGTGAGGACATAGGTTTCAGATTTTGTTGAACCTGTGTTCTTTTTTTTGAGCCCAATTAATAAAAAAAGATGCTTCCTACGGTGGTAACGGGTTACACTGAAACCGCCCGAGAGCGGGAATGAGTGGTTTTGATCTGTCGAAAATACAAACCCAAAAAAAGAAGGGCTTCTTCCAACATCACAGTTGAAAAAAGTCCTTCTTTTGTTATTTTTATTTCGCAGCAGCGTAACGGTTGCTTACTGCATCCCAGTTCACAACGTTCCAGAAAGCGGAGATGTAGTCAGGGCGCTTGTTTTGATAGTTCAAGTAGTAAGCATGCTCCCAAACATCAAGACCAAGGATAGGAGTCTTGCCTTCCATAAGAGGGCTGTCTTGGTTAGGTGTGCTAGTTACTGCAAGGCTTCCGTTGTCAACAACTAACCATGCCCAGCCAGAACCGAAACGAGTAGTAGCAGCCTTAGCGAATTCTTCTTTGAAGCTATCGAAGCTTCCAAACTTGCTGTTGATGGCATCCGCTAATTCTCCAGCTGGAGCACCGCCGCCATTCGGACTCATGATCTGCCAGAATAGGGAGTGGTTAGCATGACCACCGCCATTGTTGCGAACCGCAGTGCGGATATTCTCAGGAATAGCTTCCATGTTGGAGATCAATTCTTCAATGCTCTTGCTAGAAAGGTCATCATGTCCTTCTAGAGCTGCGTTTACGTTGTTTACGTAAGTTGCATGGTGACGACCATGGTGAATGTTCATGGTTGTTTCATCGATATGAGGCTCAAGGGCATTCGCAGCATAAGGCAATGCAGGCAATTCGTATTTAGGCATAGTAAAGTCCTCCTGTATAATATGTATTAACTTCCAAATTTTATTATAGTTAATTTCCTATACTAAATCAACAAAAAAGTATCATAACTAACTAGGTTGGGCGCCGCAATCCGCCCCGTCTTTCAATCTCATTAATAATGGTATGATGAAAGCTAACACCTTCCGTGTTTAAAAAACCTCCCATTTGAGCCATCACATGATGATGGAAAGCTAATTCATTAAGTGACCATTCCGTAACGGGTACATCCTCGAGCTCGCCCATATGGCGCTCTTCAAACATAATAGCCCCCTCCTTTCCTATCTTTAGCATGTAAAGATTAAAGGATTTTCATTCAGCCCAAAGTGAAATATAATGGAAGAGGATAAATTAGGACCTAGTACTAAAAAAGGAGAATGTACACATGTCATTTCAAGGAAAAGTAGCCCTTGTTACCGGGGGATCTAGAGGAATAGGCAGAGAGATTGCTCACATGTTAGCCGATAAGGGTTGCAATCTAGTCATTAATTATTTGCGCAACCGTTCGGCTGCTGCCGAAACAGCAAAAGAGCTTGAAGCTAAGGGTGTTAAAGTCCTTCTAGTGAAGGGGAACGTCGGTGAAACCGAAAAAATTAAAGAAATGTTTAAAGAGATTGAGGAGCATTATGGTCGCCTTGATTACTTTGTCAGCAATGCAGCCTCTGGGGTACTTCGCCCGTTGATGGAGCTCGAAGAATCTCATTGGGATTGGACCATGAATATCAATAGCCGGGCCTTGTTGTTCTGTGCTCAGGAGGCGGCAAAGCTGATGGAGAAAACCGGGGGAGGTAAGATTGTCAGCTTATCTAGCCTGGGCTCCATTCGTGTGCTTGAGAATTACACCACAGTTGGGGTCTCCAAGGCTGCAGTCGAAGCGCTCACTCGCTATCTAGCTGTGGAATTGGCGCCAAAAAATATTGTAGTAAACGCGGTTTCAGGAGGAGCAGTAGATACGGATGCACTTAAACACTTTCCTAATCGCGAAGAAATCTTGGCTGGCGCAAAAGAAAAAACACCTGCTGGGCGCGTTGTTGAGCCTAGAGACTTAGCCAATACCGTTATGTTCCTGCTATCCGATGAAGCTAGTATGATATGCGGTCAAACCATTATTGTCGACGGGGGAATATCTCTAATTATGTAAAGAGGGGCTCTGCGGAGCCCCTTTAACTTTTAACTCTAACGATCATCTCCACTTCAACAGCAGCCCCACCGGGTAGGGAAGAAACACCGACAGCCGAACGGGCATGTTGCCCGCGCTCTCCAAAAATCTCAACCAGTAAATCGGATGCCCCGTTAATAACAAAAGGTAGATCATGAAAGTCTCCATCGGTATTAACGAAGCCTACGATTTTTACAATGCCTTCAATTCGATCTAGATCACCGAGTGCAGCCTTAAGGGTATTAAGGTGATTAATCAAACACTGTCTAGCCGCAAGATAGCCGTCTTCCTTACTAACTTCCTGACCAACCTTACCTTTATATAGAAGCTTTCCATCGACCTTTGGGGTCACACCACTCACATATAGGAAAGGAGGAGCGTAAACATAAGGAGCATAATTGCCAGAAGGCTTTGGCGGTGCACTCAATTGGATGTTTTGTTCTGCCAGTTTTCTGTCAATAATGGAGCTAGTAAGTTGTTCCATGCTAATTCCTCCAGTATTAGATTGATAAATTTTAAAATAAACAAAAGAAAGATAATTTAGGTTTCACCTTTAGATAAACATCCCATATAATAAATTAAAAACATAATAATGGTGGTGGAGTTTAAATGGATAAGCCTATGAATGTCAAGGGTGTATGCAATAAGTTTATTGGGTCGTTCCGCGGTGAAGATTGGGAAACCATTGCAGAATTGGGTACGTCAATTAGAAAACTCCAAGTTAAAAGGATTGAAACGAAAAAAAATAAAGGTTTAGTGTTTACGTCTAAGCACGGCGTTCTTAATCTATATGCCCAAAAAGAGGGAAGTGGTTTAGTCACAGGCAGCCTCTTTCTTATGGGGAACTCGGTTCAGGATATTATGAAGCAGCCCATTTGGAAAGTCTTTCATACAGCGGCCTATTTATTTCAGTCTAATGCTGTGATCAATTTCTACCCAGCAGAAGGCGAGCCAGTGGAATATAGGCAAGGAACCTTATGTCGTGAACCCGGAACCGTAGACCCCAAACTGGAACGAAAAATAGATCAATTTCTCAAGCACTTACGAATAAACTACCTTTTAGAGCGTTTGCATGAAGCGATGCAAAAAAAGGACAGCAGACGAATTGGTTGGATAAAAGAAGAGTTAGGTCATTTGAGCAAGTTGGCTTAACGGTTTAGCTATAAGGGCGACATAATCGTAAATTTCCGTTTAATTTGTGAAGGTTGGAAAAGTGTAGCAATTTAACCGGAGTTTTACGATTAAATCGAAATTATGAGTTGAAAATTCACCCTCATCGGCTAATTAGCCGGAAATATACGACTGATTCGCCCTTCCTAAAGCTAATTTTCTAAAATAACCGGAATTCTCCGGTTATTTTAGTTTAGAGCTCAGGCTAGCACCTACAATCCAATCATCAAGTTTGTCGACAAATTCTTAAGAACCTTAGCAATACTCATGGCCACAATATATCCAGTTTTCGGATTGTTGGGAGACGGGGTATTCTGAATCTGTAAACGAATCTCGCCAAACTTTCCCGAAGCAAAGATCTCATGAACATTTTTATTGATATGAGGATCGACGAATACTTGAACCTTGGTTTGATCTAGACCGATGCCTGCTAGACTAAGTGCAGCGGAAACATTTACACTTTCAGGAAATCGTCTAGATGATTCACGTGCATTACCTTCAAATACACAGACCGGCTCCGTTAACTCTTGCAAGTTAACCTGTTGCTCGACAATGGTCCCCATCCAAGCCTTTGGGGGCTTACTTGTTTTGAGGGTAATTTCATCAAGAGGCCCGACCGCTCCGGCAGCAATTCGATCAAGACCGCCAACGGCTGCGGAAGGAACGATCAATTTGGTTCCTGATTCTGCGGCTGCCCCCATAATCGTATCCATTAAGGTCTGGTCATTAAAAGCTCCCACACTTGAAACGATAAAGTCACTCCCACTGCGAAGGGCGCGTTCAGCGTATAGTTGCACCGCATGATGTCCAGCACCTTCCACAATAATATCTAAGTTTTGATTAAAAAATTGGTCAGGCTCATCCACAAAAAGTTCTTTAGGATATTCTGATTCAATTCGGCCAAGATCCCGAACTAAAATTGAAATCAATGCAACATTTCCCGCCTTGTTTTCAAAAATATATTGGGCAACATCTTTCCCAATCGTACCAAATCCGATAATTCCAACTCGAAGCATAGTAACCTCCATGTAAGTTAAGTTAAATAATAAGTAAGGCAACGACGATCATAAATAGAAAAACGATGGAATAACCCACATTCCAGGCCACGATTCGAAAAGGACTGACTTTCATAATTGAAGACATAATTCCAGAAGTGGCATTAAACGGTCCAAGCAAAAAAGTAGAAACGGCTCCACCCAACAAGGCTAGGGCCAGCTGTTCCGCTGATATTCCTAGTGCGGCCGGTTCAAGAGACTCGGCTAGCAAACCGATAGCCAATGCCGGATGCATCCCGAGAAAAGCCAGCAATAGCGGGATTAAGGGTAAAACTGCAAGGAACGCTTGCGGACCAATCAAGTGGTCAAGTTTTATAATGGCTTCGTTTAGAATGCTATTCGACCCTGTGACCTGAAGGACGGTCACGAAAAATCCTGCACTTAAAAAAATCGCAAATTGATCGCTCATTTTTGGAAGTTGGTTTTGAAAGTGCCCGGACACTTCTCTGAAGAAGGCCATCCCTTGACCTAATAGTAAAGACCAGATGAGAGCAAAGGGAACGGTAAGGATAATAACCGTTGTAATCAGTCCGATAGGAAACATATGCTCCAAGATGGCGATAGAAAGAATAAAAAGGACAATAGCAAAAACCATTTGAAGAAGCTTATTTCGCCATTGGACAGGGTCAGGAGCAGCTAGGGCGGCTGCAATTTCCTCTTCACCTTCTATTTGAACTTTCGTAATTCGATTTTCATACCTCTTTCGATTGAACTCATACAAGCCCCAGTTTATGAATAATCCTATGAAGCTAAGACCCAATAGAAGAGGAAGCATACGCAGCCAGCTTACATGAGTAAGGTCAAACACGACTCCCACAATTGGGGCTATGGGTGTCCAAAGAATGGGCAAAGAAAATCCTTGAATGATTCCGATAGAGGTAAAGCGAGTCGTGTTTTTAATGGGAAAGTGCTCGACCGCCCTCTTCACACTGTAGTACATCATAGGTAGAGTAGCTAAATTCATAAAGCAACTGAGAAAAAAGGAGTAAAAAGAAATCGTACGATAAAGACTTGATGGACCTTTAATTCTAGTTTCAAGTACATGGCGAATCGTATCGCTATACCCTCCGATCCGTATAGGCACCGCAATGAGCGGGATGATGGAGAACAAGGCGAGCAAGTTAAACATTCCTCCAAAGGAGGTTAGATAGACGGAGGCAGGCATGGCTTCCTTCCACAATATCGCTAGTCCTAGACCTAGAAATAGAATAGCCAAACAGCTGGCGATCCATCCGGAGCGAGGTAGGGATATAGCAATAGACACGATTGCGCAAACCGAAAGAGCTAGCGACAGCTGCGAAAAGCCAAGTACATTCGTAAGAAGGAAGACCATGATAGAAATAGAATAGATGCCTGTTCTAAACAGTGTCATGTATCACCCTCCTGGTTATTTGTATATTGTATACCAAACATAGTAGCATGAAGAGCATAAATAAACAATAGGAGCATGAGGGAAACCCTTTACAAAAAATTCTATTGTAAATTTTCTAACAAAGATATGTACATTTCCACCGTGGTTATGCTAGGATTTATGGTATACAATATCCAACAAACAGAAGGAGGGGGTGAAAAAATGAATTCTTATCTATTAACTGAAATGACATGGCCAGAAGTTAAGGATGCACTCCAAACGGTTAAGCTTGCTATTATTCCTGTTGGTGCTCACGAGCAGCATGGTCCTCACATGAACGAGAGCTGTGATGCCGTTTTAGCTACACAGCTATCCAATCGATTAGCAGAAAGATTATATCCACACGTACTAGTCACACCTACTGTTAATATGGGAGTTTCTATCCACCATATTAATTTTCCTGGCACCATTACTCTGAAGCCAGAAACACTAATTAGCATTTTGCGTGATATGGTTTGGTCCCTTAAGCAACACGGGATTGAGAAGTTCTTATTTTTGAACTCTCATGGCGGGAATCAGTCTACACTAAGTGTAGCCTGTACAACCTTGACTCATGAGCTAGGGGTAGAAATCTTCTATGCTAAATCCACTGCTTCCGCTAAGAATGCGCTTAAAGAGCATGTGCAATCTACGCTCTATGGGCATAGCTGCGAGCGCGAAGTTTCAGAGGCTTTATATTTGGCCCCGCAACTCGTTCGCATGGACAAGTTGGAAAAGGGAGATATCGTAGAAGGAAAGTGGAGAAACCTGCGCCCAGGCAATCCTTTGCAAGGTACCTATCAATATGAGGAAATGACGGCAAATGGCTGTATTGGCGATGCCACGAAAGCAAGCTATGAGATTGGTGAAAAAGTCGTGGAAGAAGCATTGGATGGTTTAGAAGGATCAATTCGAAAGTTGTTAGATCTCTAGTCTGTCAATTATTAACACTAGAGAATGCTTGTGCTAGATAGTAAAATGAAAACATTAAAAGCGCTTTCATCCTTCTCTTTTTTTAAACGTAATTGTCAGATGATTTAAAAGTTTACCTTTTTGCAGTATCTACTAAAACTATCGAGAGAAGGTGCTACGATGTCATTAACATTAGCTCATTGGATGTATGCATTGGTTACACTTATTGTAATTGGGACGATGCTTTTCCGACGGGGGGTCGTTCTTCCCACCTTAGTAGGTACTCTAGTCGTAGCGTGGATTTACAAAGGAAGCTTTATTGGTGGACTACAAGCCATTTTTAATGCAAACCTCGTAGCAGCGAAAGAGCTTTTCAGTATTTTCTTGATTATTACTTTTATGGTAGCACTTCTTCATTCCCTAAAAGATCTTGGGGCTGACCGAAGAATGATTGAACCGATTCAAAAGGTTATGTTCAATGGTCACATGGCTTTCTGGGTGTTGATTGCCGTAACGTTCTCCATTTCCTTGTTCTTCTGGCCTACTCCAGCTGTTCCACTTATTGGTGCTCTATTAATTCCTGCAGCTGTTAAAGCTGGACTTCCCGCGATTGGGGCTGCTGTAGCCATATCCTTGGCAGGGCAAGGGATGGCGTTATCTTCTGACTATGTCATGCAGATTGCTCCTATGCTAAGTGCGAAGGCAGCAGGTGTTGAAACGTCTCTTGTTGCAGGCAAGGCTTTCACCTTATCCTTGATTACTGGAGTAACCGCTATTGGAATCGCCTACATGACGATGTTCAAGAGCATGAGAAAAACAAATGATCTGAAAATTGATAACGAATTGAACACCCTGGGAACTTATAGTGCCCAGCATGAAGTAGCTGCAGCGAGTCAAGTGATGAGTGCTGAGGATCAGTCGGTTCTTGACCGTTGGGGCAAAGTTTTTGCCGCTCTTGTTCCTTTAAGCTTGTTGGCAGTTGTCGTAGTCATGGCATTCTCCAAGACAGGGGACTCTGCTATGGGTGGATTTGAAGGAGGAGACGGAGCAGCCTTTATCGGAGGTGTAGCTGCGATCCTGCTTGTACTGGCTTCGGTTGCTTTTGGACGCGCTCATGCCTTAGACAAGATTGCTGATCATATCACGGATGGATTCGTATTTGCCTTCAAAGCGATGGGGCCGGTTGTTCCTATTGCAGGGTTCTTCTTCTTAGGAAGCGGAGAATTTGCAGGTGCCATCATGGGGCTGGCTGATGATGTTGCTAAGCCGGCATTCCTGTTCGATATCGTTAACTCCGCGCAAAGTCTCGTTCCTCAAAGTGCATTTTTAACTGCCTTTGGAATTCTTATTATCGGTATCATTACAGGTTTGGATGGTTCTGGTTTCTCTGGCCTTCCGTTAACCGGTGGTTTAGCAGGGGCTATGGGACCAGGAGTTGGTTTAGATCCTTCCACGTTAGCTGCTATTGGACAAATGGGAGCGATCTGGACAGGGGGCGGAACATTGATTGCGTGGTCATCCCTAGTAGCTGTAGCCGGGTTTGCTGGCGTATCGGCGATTGAGTTGGCACGTAAAAACTTCTTGCCGGTTATCATTGGGTTGTCTTTGTCTACACTAATTGCACTATTTATATGGTAAAAAACTTTAAAAACTTTCGAAAAATGTTATTGACAGTTTGGTGAACACCCTGTAATATGTAAGACAAGAGCTTCGGTATACCAAATACCAAGCTCTTCTAAAAAACAACATTTGGTATACCATATACCGAATACAAAAAACACTAAGTTAGGTTAACCCTTCTTGGTCATACTAACAAGGGCCAAGCAACAAAAAATATGAACCTACATTCAAGGAGGAGTAAAAAATGGCAGAATTATTATCCCGTGACGAGTTTAGAGCAGAATTGGAAAAGGCAATCAAAGGACAGCATTCATCTGTATCACCATTTGCAAAAGCTTGGTCTGAAGGATTGTTAGAGCGTAAGCACTTTGCACTATGGGCTGAGAATCACTACGCATACGTTGGACCATTCGCTGACTACTTGGCTTACATCTACGCTAGCACTCCGGATCAATACACTGACGCTAAAGACTTTACCCTTCAAAACATGTGGGAAGAAGAGCTTGGCGGTGACAGACACACTGACTTATTGATTCGCTTCGCAGAAGCTTGCGGAACAACAGCTGAGCGTGTAACTGATATCAGCAACATCCTTCCAACCACTCTTGGTTTACAAAGCTGGTGCTACGCTGTAGCAATGAGAGAAAGCTTCGTTGTTGCAACAGCTGCTCTAGTAGTAGGTTTGGAGTCTCAAGTTCCAGCTATCTACCGTAAGCAATTGCCACCTTTGAAAGAGAAGTACGGATTCACAGATGAAGAGGTAGAATTCTTCGATCTACACATCGTTTCTGATGAAATCCACGGTGAGCGCGGATACCAAATCGTTCTTGACTATGCAACTACTCCAGAATTACAACAACGTTGCTTAGATATCGTACGCACTGGTGCGAAAATGCGTTGGATGTACATGGAAGGTCTATACAACTCCATGAAGGAAGAAATCGAAGCAAAGATCAACGCTTAGTTAATAGGTGAAACCTATACGGCAGTTTCCTCGAGTAAAGGGAACTGCCGTTCCAATAAGTACGATAGGAGAGGTGAGAGAAACATGCTAAAAACAACAGTCCAAACTTTTAATAACCTAATCAATGGTGAATGGGTAGAATCTGGGTCAGGCAAAACCTTTCAAAGCATCAATCCAGCCGATACCAACGATATCGTAGCGGAGTTCCAAGCTTCTACAGAAGAAGATGCGTTTAACGCCGTAAGAGCAGCTGAGCAAGCCTTCGCTGATTGGGCGAAGTTAACGCCGTCTAATCGAGCTAAAATCCTTAATAAGGCAGCCGATATCCTGGAGAGCCGAGTAGATCAGTATGCTGAAGAATTAACTCGTGAAGAAGGAAAGATTATTGGAGCGAGCCGTATGGAAATCGTGCGATCTGCTGCTACCTTCCGATTCTATGCTGTTGAAGCATTAACCTTTACAGGAGAAACGTTCCCATCTGATGATCCAACGGCTCAGATTTATACGGTACGCGAACCATTAGGGGTTATCTCGGTTATTACCCCATGGAATTTCCCAATTTCCATTGCCGCTCGTAAAATCGCCCCCGCTTTGATGACAGGCAACACCGTCGTATTTAAGCCTTCATCTGATACTCCTCTGATCGGGCTGCGCCTGATTGAGGCTTTAGTTGATGCAGGAATTCCTAAGGGAGTCATTAACTTTGTAACAGGATCTGCTTCCCAAGTGGTTGGGCCGCTCTTGACTGACCCAGCAGTGAAAGCCGTGACGTTTACAGGCTCCACAGGTGCAGGGGAGTCCATCCAAAAAGCAGTGGCTCTTACTACACGCACCCAAATGGAGCTAGGCGGAAAGAATCCATTAATCGTGATGGATGATGCGGATGTAGATAAAGCAGTTGAACTTACCATTAAAGGTGGATTTGAGTTAACAGGCCAAGCTTGTACAGGAACAAGCCGTGTCATCGTAATGAAATCTGTACATGATCAATATGTAAGCAAGTTAGTCGAGAAAACAAAAGAATTGAAGATCGGAAACGGCATGGAAAAAGGAGTGGAAATCGGTCCTTTAGCCAATGCCAAGCAGATGAAAAACGTTCTTCATTATGTAGAAGTTGGACAACAAGAAGGAGCCACACTTGTTTATGGTGGTGAGCGCCTAACAGGGCCAGAGTTCGATAATGGCTACTATGTAAGACCGGCTGTGTTCAGTGGAGTAACACCTAAGATGACGATCGCTCAAGAAGAGATCTTCGGACCAGTTGTAGCGGTAATCGCGGTAGACAGCTTTGAGGAAGCGCTAGCGATTGCGAATGATGTGGAATACGGCTTGTCCGCATCGATTGTTACAAATAGCATTGCAACCGCCCAGAAATTTGCAGCAGGCATTCATTCCGGTACGGTGAAAATTAATCGTACGACAACAGGGAACTTAATCAATGCTCCATTTGGCGGATTAAAGAGATCTAGTACTTCTACCTTTAGAGAGTCCGGTAGAGTTGGCTTAGAATTCTTTACCCAAACCAAGACTGTTTACTTTGGATACTAGTTTCGATAAATAGGAGGATATAAAAGATGAAAAAAGCCATTAAATTAGAACGTGCAGAAGCGAAATTGATGATTGAAGCAGCGATTAAAAAGTCTGAAGAAATTGGCGTATTAGAAACGGTTTGTATCGTAGATGACGGAGGATATGTTATTGCTCTTGAAAGAATGGATGGAGCACGTATTACTGGTCCTGAAATTGCGATCGCAAAGGCCTTCACGGCTGCAGGACACAAGCGTTCTACCCACCTATTTAATACTGAGCCCAATGGTCCAGCGTTACCAGGAAACGAAGCATTCGGAATCCAACATATGCTAGGCGGGAAGTTTGCGATCTTTGTGGGCGGATTCCCGATCGTGGTAGACGGTCAAGTCATCGGCGGAGTGGGTTTGAGTGGCGGTAACGGAGAACAAGATACAGCGGCTGGAGTGGCTGCATTACAAGCTCTTAAAGAACATCTAGCTAAAGATGGCTATGATGTGGTTGCTGAACCGAATTTGAAGTATTAATTTGAAACTGAAAGAAGGAGTTGGAAATGTCCTATAAAGATCTTTTCATCGGCTTTGCCCGCTCCGGATTGTTAGGGTATGGCGGAGGGCCTTCCGTCATCCCCCTCATCAGATATGAAGCAGTTGAAAAGTACAAGTGGATGGATGATGAGGAGTTTGGAGATATTCTAGCTTTAGCTAACGCTCTTCCCGGTCCGATCGCGACAAAGATGGCGACCTATATTGGATACCGGGTGAAAGGGACATTGGGTGCTCTCGTTGCCGTTCTCTCGCATATTATTCCTACCGTTGTAGCTATGATTGCTCTGCTAGGTTCTTTATATGCTATGGGTCAATCAGCCATAATCAAAGGAATGATTGCGGCAGTCGGGCCGGTAATTGGGATGATGCTTGCGGTCATGACCTATCAGTTCCTACAAAAAACGTGGAAAGGGATGGGCATAGCCGGTAGTATCGCCAGCATTGGCGTAGCAATTGTGGCGCTTCAGTTTATAGGTATTCATCCAGCTATTATGATTGCAATCTTTATTGCTTTTGCCTTCATTAAAACTTTTATGCGATCTAGAGCTGCCACAGAAGCGAGCCATCAGGGTTCCATGATGAATCGGAGTGTTGAGAAATGATTTACTTACATTTATTTTGGGCGTTCTTTATCTCAAATATCCTGGGTTATGGCGGGGGGCCACCCTCGATCCCTCTTATCCAAGCAGAAGTGGTAGACAACTATAAGTGGTTAACCTTAAGAGAGTTTGGAGACGTTCTTGCAATCGGAAATGCGCTTCCGGGACCCATTGCAACGAAGATGGCTGCCTTTGTCGGGTTTCAGGTAGCGGGTGTAGCTGGGGCAACGATAGCCTTGGTAGCTACGGTTTTACCTTCAGCCATTGCGATGGTTATTCTTTTTAAATCTGTAGCTTACTTCAAGGATTCCCCTTATGTAAAAGAAATGACAAAATCCGTTCAGCCGGTTGTTGCTGTTTTACTAGGGATCTTGGCTTATCAATTTTTTATTCACGCATTTTATGACAGCGGGGCGATTCATACAGCTGTTTTAGCCATTGGAAGTTTTGTCGCAATGGAGGTTATCAAGATTCACCCCTCTATTGTTATCGTGAGTTCGTTGGCTTATGGAGCCATTTTGCTGAGTTAATCGTTCAAGGAGAGAGGAGGTGGGATGATGTTACCCCATAAAGAGGACTGGGTCGTAGAAGAGCTCGTACCCATTCGGGAGAAGGTTTACCAGTACCTGAAAAATGAAATCTTATCAGGTGAATTAAAAACCGGAGAAAGATTAGTAGAACGAGAACTAGCAGATCGTTTAAAGATTAGCCGCACCCCCATTCGAGAAGCCTTGCTTCGCTTAGAATCACAGGGATTCGTAACGACCGTCCCGCGAAAGGGAGTCATTGTTTCCCAAATCTCTCGCGAGCAAGTGCTTGAGGTCTTCTCCATTTTGTCAGCATTGGAAGTGATGGCTGTACAGTTAGCAACTGAAAGGCTCGATGAGGCTACTTTACAAGAACTAGATCAATTGATAGCTGAGACGGATCGTTTAACGGAGCGTGAAGAAGATCAAGAGATCTCTCAGTTCCACATACGAACAAATGATTTTTTGTATAGGGCAGCTAAGAGCCCGCGATTGCACGATATGCTAAAGGATCTCGTGGATTATATACGAGCTTTTGCCCATATCGGTTATGAGGTGCCGGGACGTATGCAGCAGGCCTTAAAAGAGCACAAGGACATCTTACTAGCGGTAAGAGCGGGTCAGGCTGAACTAGCGATGAAACTGACCAGAGATCATATTGAATACTCACGAAACGCCTATATTCATACCATTGATTCCATTAAGAAAAACAAATAGGGAGGGACCATTATGGCAAAGATCGAATTTCAAACTTCAGGTAAAGTGGTTCAATTTGAGGATGGAGTAGAAACCAACTTGTTGGCAACTGCCATCCGTAACAACGCAGAACTTCCTTACAAATGTGGAGGAGGATTGTGCGGAACTTGCAAGATTCATGTGGAGGACGGGGCAGAGAACATGACCAAAATCCGTAAGCATGAAACGCATCGTTTAACAGAAGAGCAATTAGCCCAAGGCTACCGCCTCGCTTGCATGAGCTTTGCGACTGGTGATGTAAAGGTCACTTGGGATGGCAATGTAAAGGTGAAAGAAAATGCGAAGCTTAAAGCGCATTGGGAGTCTAAATAGAGATGACAAGAAGATGTGTCCGTGGGGACCATCTTCTTTTTTTATGGTCCGGGACCTCGTTCCTCTTCGATGGGTCGGATGCTCACGAAACCAAGTAACTTGCTCTCATACCGGTAATGATTCCAAGTAGGCCCGCCCAATCCGGTTCGGCCCACCCAATTCCGGTGGTGGAACGCCCAAATCGAGTACCCAAGCGCCCGAAAAGTGGGTTGGCCCGCCCAATCCGGTAATTCCCGCCATGGAGCTCGTGATCTTCGATTGGCTAGAAGCGAAGAGGCGTCTTTTCTTGTGCATTTGGCTAGGATAAGAATGGGTAGTCACACATGGTATATCAAACACCATATAATGGTAGAAACTCAATTGAGATTATGATATATATATAATTAACTTTCTCTTACACAATATATCAAGTACAATTTGATTAAATCATTTTGAGTGGCTTTACATGAGGATAGGGGGTACAAGCGTTGGCAGAGTTCGGTTCGGAAGACTGGAATGCGGAGATCGTCCCCATAAGGGATAAAGTCTTTGAATACATTAAAAATGCCATATTAAGAGGGGAATTTAAATCCGGGGAAAGAATTGTGGAGAGGGATCTTGCAGAAAAGCTGAATATCAGCCGCACTCCAATCCGGGAGGCGCTGTTTCGTCTGGAGTCCGTAGGTTTCGTCAAAACTATGCCGAGAAAAGGCGTGGTGGTCTCTAAGATGACGACTGAGGAGATCATCGAGGTCTTCACGATACTCTCAAGCTTAGAAAGCTTAGCGGTTAGATTAGCCGCAGAGAAGTTAAACGATGAGCATGAAACAGCGCTCACCGATTTGATTCAAAGGATAAATGAGGAGCTCGCCGGGAACCTGACGGAAAAAGATTACTCCCAGTTCCACTTAGAAATGAGGGACATTATACATCAGGCTGCGCAAAGTCCAAGGCTATATGAGATTCTTACTAGCCAGGTTGAGTATATTCGGGCCTTTGCCTTCGTTTCGCATGAAACCGTGGAGCGTCGGAGACAAGCGTTCGAGGAGCATCGAGACATTGCGGTAGCCATCGTAAAGCGTGACGTGAAGCAGGCGGAGCAGCTTGCTCAGCTCCATATCGAAAACTCCAAGCAGTCTTATTTAGAATCGCTGGAGAAAATGATGGGAAGCACCTAGAAATCGTATGTAAACCATACGATTTCTTTTTTTTCGACAAAACTACCTAAGGTTAAAATGGAAGGATGTGGTTTATAATGGTATTATAAGAAAATTCAAACAAGGAGGCTGCGGACATGCTGGATTTTGAAGCGTGGTTGTCATGGCAAGCAGAGGTTACAGATGCCATTGATAGGGAAGAAATGGAGTTAAGAACGTATAAAACCATGGAAAAATTACTGCTTGTCCGCCGAGATCGTGCTGAACAGATGGAGCGAGTCATGGAGCTGCAAGAAATAGAAACTCAGCTTTTTCAGGTGAGGATGATGCAAAAGTTGAAAGCGCTGTTAATCAAGCGTTGGCAGACGGAGTTTCATCAGACTGCACGAACCTTGTTTAGTTCATAATCGTAAAGGATGGGAGAGGGGGCTAACGCCCTCTTTTTTCAGCCTCTTACGGATGTGGATGTCAAGAATTTCAAAATATGCTTACATTTATGCTCAAGGAAGCAGACAATAGGTGATCAATAGTGTAAAATAAGAGAAGATCAAACGGATAGGGAGGCCCACAGCTGTGAGGATCAGATCTTTTCGGTTAGGAGATTATATAGCGATCACTACGATTTGGAGAGAGACAGGCTTAGAGAAGAAAGAAGCTGAATCGATGGACGACCTAGCCAAACAGTTGGCTTGGGACAGTGAACTCGTACTCGTAGCGGAAGCTGAGGAGCGGGTGATCGGCGTTATTGTTGGGACATTGGATGGTACCAGAGGTTATTTTTATCGCTTAGCAGTTGACCCTAGCTATCAGGGGCATGGTGTTGGCAAGGAGCTAGTTAAGGCGCTAGAAAAACGCTTAAAGCAAAGAGGGGCCAAACGTGTTATCATCATGGTTAACCAAAACAACAAGACGGTGATCCCTTTTTACAATAGTCTAGGATACGAGGTTCAGGAGTATATCACATTATCGAAGAGCCTTTCATCTAACTCATAATCGTGAAAGGAGAGAACAATGGCTTCCCCGGGAACTTATATCAGAGTAGAGAGCTATAAGCATGACAAGTCATTCCATAGAGCATGGGACAAGACCATGGTTCTTCACGTTAGCGATTCGGTGCTGATTGGTGCGAATGATAATGTAAGAGTAACGGAAGCTGACGGCAGGGAGTGGCGCACAAGAGAACCTGCTATTTGTACATTCGGTCGAGGACAATGGTTTAATACCATTGCGATGCTGCGCGATGACGGAATTTACTACTATTGTAATATTGGCTCGCCCTTTTCCTTGAAACAAGACGTTCTATCCTACATCGATTACGATCTGGATGTAAAGGTGTTTCCCGATATGTCCTACGTGATTTTGGACAAGGAGGAACTAGCTGTACATAGCAGGCTGATGCAGTATCCTCCAGAGGTCATGGCACAGGTCAATAGGGCAGCCCAAGAAGTGGTGATGTGGCTCCAGGAGAAGCGTGGAGCTTTTCACCCCGGATTCGTGGAGCGTTGGTATGAGCGTTTCCTAACATTGCAAAATAAATGAGGCTCCTTTCGCATTATGCAAGGGGGTTTTTTCATTTTTCCCGTTTTTTAGCGTAAGAATATAACCAAAGATAGAAAAGCGAAGGGACGAGCGCATGGACAGTATAAAAAGATACTTTGAGTTTGTGAGACCTTATTGGAAACTGATCGCTATAACTATTGTAATAGGCTTGCTTAAATTTGGGATTCCTTTAGCCCTCCCGCTCGTAATTAAATATGTCATCGATGATCTCTTGCTCACTGATTTAGCACCTGAAGTTAAGCTGGAGAGATTGTTCTGGATCATGGGAATCACGTTTATTGTGTTTACCATTGTTCGTTACCCGATTGAATATTATAGGCAATACTATGCCCAGTTGTCAGCCAACCAGATCCTTTATGATATTCGTGACCGTCTGTTTTCCCACCTCCAGAAACTTTCGCTAAGATACTATCAAAATACGAAGGCTGGAGAGGTAATATCGCGGGTCATTAATGATGTAGAACAAACAAAGAATTTCATCATGACGGGCTTGATGAATATTTGGCTAGACCTAGCCACTCTTTTTATCGCAATTGCTATCATGTTTACGATGGATCCAGGCTTAACCCTTGTTGCCATATCGGTTTTACCCCTTTATGGATTTTCCATTAAGTACTTTTATAAGAAATTAAAGCATTTAACTAAGGTTCGTTCCCAAGCCTTAGCTGAGCTTCAAGGCCATCTTCATGAGCGAGTGCAGGGAATTGCCGTGGTGAAGGGATTTGCGCTTGAGGATCATGAACAAAAGCACTTTGAAAAACGGAACCAGCGTTTTCTGGATAAAGCCGTTGATCATACGGTATGGAATGCCAAGACCTTTGCTGTAACGAACTCGATCACCGATATTGCGCCATTACTCGTTATCACGTACGCAGCTTACCAGGTAGTACAGGAAGATTTGACAGTAGGGGCACTTATTGCTTTTTATGCCTACATGGATCGCTTATACAGTCCTTTGCGGAGGCTGGTAAACTCCTCCACGACACTTACACAATCGATTGCCTCAATGGATCGCATGTTTGAACTAATGGATGAAAAATACGATATTCGAGATAAACAAGGAGCTGTGGAGCTGCAGGAGGTTCGAGGCAGGGTTGTCTTCGATCAAGTATCCTTTCGCTATCGCGATACCGGAGAAGAGGTGCTTCGCGGCGTAGACTTGGTTGTAGAGGAAGGGCAAACGATCGCCCTGGTCGGTATGAGTGGAGGAGGAAAGTCATCCCTGATCAGCCTTATTCCACGTTTTTACGATGTGTCTGAAGGGGCTGTCTACCTAGATGGTTATGATATCCGCGATGTCACGATGAAAAGCTTAAGAAACCAGATTGGGATGGTTCTACAGGACAATATTTTGTTCAGTGATTCGATACGGGAAAACATCTTAATGGGGAACCCAGACGCCACAGAGGAAGATGTTATTCTTGCAGCGAAGGCAGCGAATGCCCATGACTTTATCATGGAGCTGCCAGAGGGATATGATACGGAAATCGGAGAGCGAGGGGTGAAGCTATCTGGTGGACAGAAGCAGCGAGTGGCTATTGCGAGGGTGTTTCTAAAAGACCCTAGGATCCTTATTTTAGATGAAGCCACCTCGGCCCTTGACTTGGAATCTGAGCAGCTGATCCAGCACTCTCTGGAGCGGTTGGCGAAGGATCGGACGACGTTTATTGTGGCGCATCGCCTATCCACGATTACTCACGCGGATAAGATTGTTCTGATCTCGGATGGAAGGATTTTAGAAACAGGTACTCATCAAGAATTAATGAATGCCCAGGGTGCTTATTATAAGTTATATACCGTACAGCATTTGGATCATCCCGTGGCGGAATGAAAAAAGAAAGTCTCGCATAGGTCGAGACTTTCTTTTTTTGTGGCTTATTTATTAAATTCCGGGTCATTAAACGGATTGGCAACCCAACCTGCAGGTTCGATGAACAGTCTGACTGCCACAACCTGGCGGTCTTCCATAAGAGTAAAGAAGTGTGGCTGGTTTTCCGGAACGGAAATCACATCTCCGGCTTCGAGCTCTACATCAAAGTAACCGGTGTCTCCCTGTCCTTTGATAATGAATATCCCATGCCCAGCGGTGATCGCGCGAACCTCGTCTTCGGTGTGAGTGTGAACTTGTTCAAACTTTTTAAGCAACTCCTCTAGGTTGGGAGTGGATTCCGAAAGAGCTACAACATCCCAATTTACATATCCCCGGCGCTCTGCAAGAGATTTAATATCGTCTTCATAGGCTTTGAGTGTTAAAGTCTTTTCTTCGTCCGTTAAGTTCGTTCTGCCTTGTAATTCAGCAGGAAGCTTGGATGTGTCCCAGTGCTCGTAGAGAACCCCTTGAGATTCTAAGAATGCTCCAACCTTTTCGTTTCCTTCAATGCGTTCCCCTGTTTTTCTTAAGACGATCGATGCCATGGTTATTTCCTCCCTTTAGTTGGTGTATAATTTTTGATTCACAAGCGATCTAGCTTGCAGCAGTCTCAAGTGATATTCAAATAAGAATTCAAAAGCTTCAACATGTCGCTTGGTCTCAAAGTCATTCCCGCCCCAAGCATAAATGCCATGATTGCGAATCAACACACCTGGAATGCGCGGGTTTAGCACTTTTTCTATTTCCTTGGCGAGTTTGGGGATATCGGCGTAATTCTCAACGATAGGGATTTGAATTACGGCTCCCTCTTCCCATATATCAAGCCCTTTAATTAATTCTTGATTTCCGATTTCAAAGTAGCCTTGGTTGCCATAAAGCTCCGAAACCACATTATTGGCTATGGTATGGACATGGAAAACCGCTCCAGCCTTAGGGATATTGCGATAGATGACGGAGTGCACCAGGGTCTCCGCTGAAGGCTTCAAATTGGTCTTCTCGACGGGCAAGGCATCCGCATCGACAAACAGATAATCCTCAGGTGTTATTTTGGTTTTATCCTTCCCGCTGGCTGTTACAGCAAAAACGATGGGATCCTGGTTGGACTTAATAGAGAGATTCCCGCTAGTACCGGGAAACCAACCCCGGTTGGCAAAGTTCTGCTTGACCTCATTAAGCTTTAAGATGATGTCTTGTCTTTGTTCTGCATGAATGGAGAAGTTCATGCTCACCCCTCCTTTTGAATATTCAACTGTAAATTTTTTAAGATATCTATGACTTCGTGGAAAGTATGGAAGGAAGAGTGGGGGAGACCCATTTCCTCGCACTTTTCTTTTAAGAAAGATCGAGCAATCGTATAATCGGCAATTTTGGCCCCGGCAAGATCCGTGATGCTGTCTCCGATGACGACCTTATAGTACTCGTCGGAGGGATAGGAGCGGATAATACTCGTCTTACACATCCCGCAGTCGACATCGCAATGCTGATCGCAGGCATGTGGCCAGGTGATTTTGATCATCTCGTCCTCAAACTCTGCGCTATTACAGTAAATTTGTTTAGAGAGACCAAAGGGTTCTAGCTTCGGGTAAACGAAAAAGTCAATTCCACCGCTTGTAATAAGCAATTGGATGCCTTGTTCTCTTGTGTATTCAACGAATTCCCCGAATCCATCTCGAATTTGAGCGACGTCTACAACGAATTTAATAATATTTTCTTTTTCATAGCTCGGTATAAGGGAAAACAGTTCACCGACGCCTGTTCGAATGGTTTTTTTCTGAGCTAAAATATCTTGTACAATCGATTCCCAGCCGGCTGGAGCGAAATGCTTCATGATGTCTACAATGTTGTCTTTTTCCGTAATGGTCCCGTCAAAATCGCAGAACAGGATGAGTTTCTTCATGGTTTCACAATCCCCCATTTTTCAATGGCGGACTGCAGGTTAGGATCCACAGAGTCCTCAAGGGAGATCCCTTGTAACACCGCATCAATAGCGGCTCTGAACGCTCGGCCTCCGCCAACAGGCCCGCCTGGATGACCATGGATTCCTCCTCCTGCATTCACGATATGATCCATTCCAAAGTCTTTATAGAGCAAAGGAACCATGCCTGGATGAATACCTGCAGATGGAACAGGAAAAGCCGCTCGCAAGCCTGCTTGTTCCTCTACCAAGTAGCGTGCAATATCTAACGCTTCTTGCTTAGGCAAGGCAACGGAACCGTAAGGTGATGGAAAAAGAACGATGTCTGCCCCAGCGAGTCTCATTAGCTTTCCTAACAGAAGAGGAGAGGTAATCCCGTATGTAGAGGATTGGTATAGGGCTCCCGCCATCGCTGGATGGGCCATAATGGGAACCGTTACGTCAGGATCACTGCTAAGCTGGGTTAAGATATCAAAGCCATAAGGCAGAACGTTTAGCAGCAAGCAGTTCGCTCCGTTTTCAATTGCTCGCTTGGCACGGTCTACTAGTTCGGTAACCGGACCCGTTAAGTTAGCCGCATACAGTACCTGGCGTCCGGAGGCTTCAATTACGTCCTTGCAAGCTTGAATTCGTTCCAAGAATGGAGCATGCTCATCGGCAAAGAAGATCTCATCGTCCTTAACCAGATCCACTCCACCCTCCACCTGTAATCGGAACTGATCCACGAGCTCCTGCTGCGGGAGGCCGATACAAGATTTAAAAATACTCATGAACAGTGGTCTGTCATGGACATTTAGCTTTTCTCGCACACCTGCGATACCAAACTTAGGCCCAGGGAAAGCTTGAGTAAAGGCATCGGGGAATTCAATATCCATTAATCGAATTTTCCCATCCATGGAGATTTTGCCAAACACATTGGTGAGTAGGGAAGGGATATCGTAAGTGAAATTTACGACAGGATAGTCGACCTTAATTAGCCCTCTCTCAAGACCTGATTCTGTTTTTTCGAGAACGGTAGCACCAGCTGAGCGGCCTAAATGCTTCTGCAGTTTTTCCTGTTTGGCAGCAGGGAGGTCCGTCCAGCTTCCGACAGTCATTCCGACAGCAATGGCTTCGGCTTTTTGTTCTAAATTTTTCGCTTCGGTAAGGTAAGTAACCGTAATATAGGACAAAGGTAAACCTCCTTTAAATATAAATGCAAATTAAAAAGTACCCCTTGTTAGATAAGAGGTACTTGAATAGTATCAAATACAGCTTATCTCCCAGAATGGATCAACCCTCCTGCAGGATGTAGCACCGTGTTTTTATTTTGCACAATTGGCATAAAATAAAAATCGGTTGCCGGGCGTCATCGGGCCAGTCCCTCAGCCATCTCTCGATAAGTTGGAATCTATTTATTTTCACATAATACTCTAAACATACGATATTATATTACTGCTCTTAATAAGGAAAGTCAACAGATAAAGATTTTCTGTTTTCTAAAAGTTTTTACGTTGACATTAGATTCGAACAACTGTATATAAGTATATAGCTAATGATAATGGAGGGGTGGAAGGATGGAGTATCGCGCCTTTAGCGAACAAGAAGCAGTGGAATATGCTCGGCATATCAAAGGGCTCTTCCCAGATGGAGCGCAATTGGACAGCCGGGAGATCGGTGATGGGAATCTTAATCTCGTTTTTCATATTATAGACAGAGTTTCGGGCAAAAGCATCATCTTCAAGCAAGCCTTGCCTTATGCAAGAGTGGTGGGTGAGTCTTGGCCGCTAACGTTAGATCGAGCACGAATTGAAAGTGAAGCCCTTATTATTCAAGACGAAATATGCCCGGGCTCTGTGCCTAAGGTTTACCATTATGATAAAGAGTTGGCTCTAACGGTGATGGAGGATTTGTCCGATCATGTGATTATGAGAAAGGGTTTAATTGAAGGGAACCTTTATCCTGCTTTTGCTGAACATATTGGTAGCTTTTTGGCTAAGACCTTGTTCTTTACCTCCGATTATGCGATGGGCTTTAAAGAGAAGAAAGAGAGAGTAGGTCAATTTATCAATCCTGAGCTTTGTAAAATTACAGAGGATCTTGTGTTTACGGATCCTTATTATGACGCAGAGACCAATAACTTTAATCCGTTAATTCGTGAGACGGTAGAGGGGATCTGGGGAAATGCTGAGCTTCGCCGGGAGATCGGGAAGCTGAAGTACTCGTTTATGACAGACGCTCAAGCACTTTTGCATGGGGACTTGCATACGGGAAGCATTATGGTGACAGAACAGAGCACCAAAGTCATTGACCCTGAGTTTGCTTACTATGGTCCAATGGGCTTCGATATTGGTGCCGTCATCGCGAATTTACTTTTAAATTATGCGGCTCAAGAAGGCCTTAAGGAAAATGCCGCAGAACGTGGATCTTTTCGAGCGTGGCTATTAGGAACGGCTACGAAGGTATGGAATACGTTCGAAGAAGAATTCCGCCGATTGTATAAGGAAAATGTGAAAGATCCTGTGTTTTCAGCTCCTGGCTTTGTTGACGATGTGATGGCAGGGTTGCTCAAGGATACTGCAGGGTTTGCGGGCTGCAAAATGATGCGGCGAGTGATAGGGCTAGCAGGTGTAGCAGACCTCAATTCCATTCAGGATGAGAAAGTTCGAGCCAAGGCTGAAATCTTCGCTCTAGCCATCGGTCAAAGCTTGGTAATGGAGAGACAAGCTGTAAAACGTATCGAGGACGTACTTGAAATCGTGAAAAAAATAGAAGAGTAGGGGCTGAATTCGTGGAGAAACATGTCCATTCCGTGAGGTGGGAAGGCGATCGAGTGCTGTTGCTTGATCAAACGAAGCTTCCCTTAGAGGTTGAGTTTGAAGAGGTATACACGATACAGCAGATGTGGGATGCGATCCGTGCGCTAAAAGTAAGAGGGGCTCCTGCTATCGGCATTTCTGCAGCCTATGGGATGTATTTAGGCGCTAAGGATTTACAGGCTGCCGATCGTGCTGAGTTCCTTGTGCAGCTCCGTGAAAAAAGGGACTATTTAGCTACTTCCCGTCCAACTGCTGTGAATTTATTCTGGGCTATCGATCGGATGATGAGCAAGGCTGAATCCCTAGGGGATGCAGAGGTTGCAGTTATTAAGCATGAGCTACTGGAAGAAGCAAGACGCATTCAAGCAGAAGATATTGAAGTGTGCCGCAGCATTGGGGAACATGCCATTTCTCTTTTTCATGATGGAATGGGCATCTTAACCCATTGTAATGCTGGTGGGATTGCTACAGCGAAGTACGGAACCGCTTTAGCCCCGATGTATCTAGCCAAGGAAAGAGGATGGGATATCAAGGTATTCGCCGATGAGACACGCCCCGTGTTCCAAGGGGCGCGTCTGACGGCTTGGGAGCTGCAACAGGCAGGAATTGATGTCACACTGATCTGCGATAACATGGCGGCTATGGTGATGTCTAAAGGATGGGTACAGGCCGTGATTGTAGGTACCGATCGTATTGCCGCGAACGGGGATGTGGCCAATAAGATTGGAACCTATGGCTTAGCTGTGTTAGCAAAAGCTCATGGGATTCCATTCTACGTCGCTTCACCGTTGTCCACCATTGATTTGGATACCAAGACCGGAGCAGAGATTCCGATTGAAGAGCGGCCTGCTGAGGAGATCACGGAGATCGGAGGACGCCGCGTGGCCCCTCAAGGGATCAAGGTATTCAATCCAGCATTTGATGTCACGCCCAATGAGTATGTTACGGCGATCATTACGGAGAAGGGGATTGTTCGTGCTCCGTATGAGGAAAATTTAAAGAAGCTGTTTGAATAGTGGGGAGAGCCAGTCGATGAGGAGACTGGCTTTTTTGCTTTGTGGAAATGGAAAAAGTCCATCTATTTGCCTAAGAGGATTGATTATAGTTCCGTCTAGTTGGATTTTTTCCAACTAAATTAGTCTACGGCCCTTATTTGAGATGCTATTCAGCTCATTAAGTGGACATATTCCATCTATTCATTCCTTTTGAGAGGGCCTTTCTCTGAGTAAGTGGACTTTTTCCATCTACGACAGTCTCGCCACACAAAAAAAGAGGACTCTCTGATCGAGAGTCCTCTTCCTTATATTACTCAGTAGCTACGGATTGATCTGCTTGAAGCTTCACAGGAGTTAGCATCATGAAATGCTGAGCAGCATTGTCACGAAGTGACTCGATACGTTCTGCAGTGTCGTGTTGATCAGTAGCTTTTAATTCTTCGATATAAGCATTTAATAATTCTACAACATCTTGTTGACCCTTGTCATTAAGAGGGAGTAGATCTACTTTAGCACCCTTGGCTACGCGGCGCTTAATCGCTTCCTCATCAAGGCCCATTTCAGGTTGAAGGTGTAGATAAACGACTCCACCTGTCATCCCTGCAGCCATCCAAGGACCTGGGTCTCCCATGACCAACGCTCTTCCGTTTGTCATGTACTCGAAGGCAAATCCTTTCAGGTTCGCACGTCCACCAATTCCGCCATACTGGTCGTTGATTGGTTGAGTGAGCTCACCACCGAATACAATATCCGCACCGGATAGACGGATACATGCACGAGCATCCGCGTTACCTTGAACGATGAACGTACCTTTTTGAGCGCCGTAAGCAAAGCTCTTACCTACGGATCCATTGATGAACAGGCCGTTCTTGCTGCGAGCCTTCATAACGCTAATCTTACCGCCGAAGCTGGTTTTACCAACACCGTCTTGCGCTCCACCTTGTACGCGGATGTTGATTCCTTGAGCATTGAAGGCACCAAGTCCGTTTCCAGGTACACAGCCAGTTTCGAAGTTCAAATGAACCTCAGGTAAAGTAGTATAGCTTCCATCTAGATGAGGCTTCACGCGCTCGCCGGAATAGCGGCTTCCAAGTACACGCTGATCACCTAGGACGTTAGAGAATTGACGCACCAATGGTCTGTCATTCGATACATACACATTTTCTACAACTTGCCCTTTAGCACCAGCCGCGACAAGTACTTTAGCAAATTCTTCTTCCGTTTCTGCAGGAACAGTAGCCGGAGTCCAGTCTACACGCTCTAGCATCGCCGTTAAATCAATTTTAGCCAATTCGCGAGCTTGAACCAGAAGATCGGAGCGACCTACAAGCTCTTGTGCGTTCGTAAAGCCTAATTCGGCTGTGATGCGTTGAACTTCTTCTCCAAGAGAGCTGAAGAGACGCTTTAAGTTACCAACAGCTTCATCGAATACGCGAGGAACAAAACGACGAAGTCCGTGTTCTTTCGCTTCTTCAACGGATTCGATTTGTGTTGCAATCCCTACGTGGCAAGTATCTAGGTGACAGCCACGGCAAGTGGTACATCCTACAGCAAGCATTGCTAACGTTCCAAAGCCTGCACGGTTCGCACCAAGCATCATCATTTTGACAACATCAGCACCGCTCTTCAGGCCACCGTCAGACCATAGTTCTACCTTATTGCGCAATCCAGCTTCGATAAGAGCCTTGTGAGCAGCAACGACTCCAATCTCTGTAGGCAATCCTACGTGTTGAAGAGCGTGGATACGAGCAGCCCCTGTACCGCCATCGAAACCAGAAAGAGTGATGATGTCTGCACCAGCTTTAGCAACCCCAACGGCAATGGTACCAATGTTAGGAACGACAGGAACCTTTACGATGACCTTCGCTTGATGGTTGGCTGTTTTAAATTCATCGATGATCTGTGCAAGATCCTCAATGGAGTAGATGTCATGATTGTTGGATGGTGAAATTAAGTCGGATCCAATGGTCGC
This sequence comes from Ammoniphilus sp. YIM 78166, assembly GCF_004522215.1. Taxonomy (GTDB): domain Bacteria; phylum Bacillota; class Bacilli; order Aneurinibacillales; family RAOX-1; genus YIM-78166. Next base: position 154,535 of record NZ_SDLR01000002.1, read on the forward strand.
ATTACGAGCTGCAGCAACCTTAGCCGTTACCTTCTTACCCGGTAAGTGTCCACCTTCACCTGGCTTTGCTCCTTGCCCAATCTTTAACTCAAGAAGGTTCGTAGAGTTAGCCAATTCCACGTTGACACCAAAACGACCAGATGCGATCTGCTGTCCGCGTGTTTTAGGATATTTCCCGATCATATCCTTGATTTCTCCGCCTTCTCCGTTCAAGCTGATCATGTTCAATTGATCAGCAGCTTCTGCATAGGCGCGGAAGGCTGTTTCATTCTGAGAACCGAAGGACATAGAAGAAATCACGAACGGTAAGTTGTGTTCGCCTACACCGATATTAACAAGAGATGGGTCCACTTTACCTTCGGACTTATCAAAGTTAATGTCGGCAACGTGACGGATGGAAAGAGGAGTTTCTCTTTCTATTTCCTCAAGCTTATCAGCAAATTCTTGATAAGTTAAAGTACCTTGTGCTAACTGCCCGATTGATTTCCAAACACGAGGCCACAAGTGAAATAGCTTCGCAGGCTTAGATTCGTCAGCTTGGAAATCTTCATAACGCTGCTTGCTTTCTTTTTCAAGATCTTCAAACGAAGTTCCAGCTGTATCAGATCCACAGAAATTCACAATGTGCAGAACTTCTGCTACTTTATCGTTTAGTCCGATAGAAGAGAAGATGCGGAAGTAACCGCGTGTCTCATGAATTCCGATGGTGGAAGTCACTTTCTCAAGCCCTTTTGCAAGAGCTTCATATAGGTTCACACAAGAAGTCTGACCGTCTTTGCCATATACCGTTGCAAATAACAAGTAAGGGTCGATTGAATCTGCACCCAGACCAAAAGCTACAGCAATGTCATGCAAGCTACGAATAGCGGCAGAACGGATAACGATGCTCGCTTTTCTGCGCAGGCTAATTCCGTCTTCATTTTTAGCAGCCTTTAGAGCTTGATCTACCTTGGCAATGACAAGCAGAGGGTCGATCCAGTACTTACCGTCTGTATGCGTCAACGCGTCATCTAGGACAATAAGCTGCTTGCCGCTGCTAACGGCTTGAACTGCTTGAGCAGCTAATGCTTCCAATGCTTCTGCAATGGTTTGACCTTCTACAAAGTGAGTGGATAACGTAGCTACTCCACCATTGGCGTTGAAATATTCAACAATCTGTTCAAGAGAAGAAGAACCCACTTGAGCAGCAGCTGCTTGTAGGGATGCTCCTTCCATGATGATCGGAGATGGCAATTCGATTCCTGGTTTATCTAGTTCACGATAAATGCCAGGGCGGGCACCCAATACTACACGGGTAGAGAAGTGCTCAACCTCACGGTCACGGTCAATGGCTGGATTCGTAACAACCGCTACACTTTCCTTGATAAAATCAGCTAGGTTTTGTCTGTCTTGGGCAAGAGCCGCTAGTGGGGCATCATGACCCAAGGAGCGGATTGGTTCTGCTCCGTTCGTTGCCATTTGCTCAGCAAGCTGAATTTGTTCTCTTTCCCATCCGAAGGCGGAATAGACTTTATTCTTCGCTTCTGTAAAATCTACATAAGGCGCTTGTGCAGCTGTTAGCTTAGCGAAGGAAAGTTGCTCGCCAAATCCTTTAATTGCACCGCGTGCTGTTGCTCTCTCATAAACGATTTCTTGAAGCTCGGCATGGAACACCACTTCAACGTGTGCGTCTTTATGAAGCTTCAAGCCCACTTTCTCGCCTGGAGCTAAGGACTTCGGCTCACTGACCATTTCCGTGACAGGAATGACCCCTTGCTCGGAAGAGAAGAATAGAGAGGTCGTATCTTCAACCATCCAAACGGGACGTAAACCTAAAGCATCTACACTGAACACACACTCATCTTTAAAGCGTGAAATAATTCCAGCAGGTCCTTGAGCAAAGTGTCCCCAAGCCTGACGGAAGTACATATAGAGGTCTTGAAGTTCTGGACGCAAGTGCTTAATCTCATTATGAATAGGAGGGAAGACCATCTCCAACGCTTCAAACAAGCTAAGGCCAAAGCGGTGAATTAAGGTTTCGATGGTTCTATTCATATTTTGAGAATCACTTCCTCCTTTAACAAGAGGAACACCTAACATCGTTGCTTCATCTTCTAGCTTGTTAATTGTATTGATCTCTCCATTGTGACCAAGAACCGAAAACGGCTGAACACGGAAGAAGCTAGAAAGTGTATTAGTGGAATAACGGTTGTGACCTAAAGTTGCAGAAGATGCAAACTCAGGCTTAGTAATGTCTTGGTAGTAACGAGGAATGATGCTTGCTGCGCCCATTACCTTATAAGCTGCTGTATGATTGCTAAGGGAAGCAACATGAACGTTAAATTGCTCTTCAATCTCGACATGTAAGTCGAAGAGGGAGCTTTCTACGTTAGTCTTTTCACAAAGTCCGGCAATCTGCCAGAATATCGGTTCATCTGCGCGGCCATTCTTACCCAGAACTTCACTATTCACTGCATTTTCTTGCTCGAGGAGGATGGTTACTCCGTGTTGAACAAATAGGTTACGAATGGCAGTCATCACTTCAACAGCATCGTGACCCTTGCGAGGAACAAAAATGTGTGCCATGGAGAATTTTTCGTTGTAAGCTACATCGGAGGAAAGTCCTGCCTTGGCTAACTTCTGAGCCCAAAGGTTTCTAGGGATATCGGTGAGGATCCCACATCCGTCCCCTTCGCCATCAATAAAACCGGAACGATGTTCCATCTTGATCAGCGCATCAATGATACGAAGTACATTGTCTCTAGTCGGTTGGCCGTTCTTTTCAATGATGGCCACAATCCCACAGCTATCGTGTTCTTCAGCAAGGTGATTTTTAAATTTTCCAAAATTAGGGCTTACTGTCATAACGCTGGTCAGCTGGGCTGACCTTCACCTCCTATCCCAGTATAAACGTGTCTTTTTTCTCTGTGTATGATTAAAACATAATCCCCGCAAGGGGAAAAAACAAGTGGATATTCAGTCCATCTTGTGAAAGTGCCTAGTTTACTTGGATTGTAAAATAAGTGCAGATGGGCTACTTCCAAAAAGAGGAGAATATTCAGTAAACAGTGACAAAATAAAATTATTATAAGAATATCACGCTTTACTGCTTAATACAATAGCTTTTTGATTAAATATGCATTGTGTAAGCGTTTTATGTAATAAAAAAATTATTAAAACTGTTTTGAAAATAAAAAAATAGGACAAATAAAACGAATGTAAGGGTTTAATTTTACTTCAATGTTCGTGTGTTTAGGTGGGGTGTTTTTCGCTGAGGGACATCTTTGCAGATTTTACAGGACGATAGGTGCCGTTTACTTTTTTCTAAGGACTGCCGCGTTAAATAAATAAAAAGGGAACAAACGCGGGTTTGTTCCAATTGACTGAATAATAATTAATTTTTATGCATATAATTTCATTTTGGAGAAGCTTTTTTCAATAGCTGCAAGGGTAACTTGGATATCCTCTTCGGTATGGGCGGTGGTAATAAACCAAGCTTCATATTTTGAAGGAGCCAAAACAATGCCTTCATCGAGCATCAATCTGAAAAATTGAGCAAAGAGCTCACCATCTGATTGTTGGGCCTGGTCGTAGTTGGTGACCGATTCTAAGGTGAAGTGAGTACTTAATGCCCCCTTAAGACGGTTCACTTGCAAAGGGATCCCGTATCGAATAGCCGCGGATTCAAGTCCGTTAGCCAGAATGGCTCCTAATCGGTCTAATTCCTCATAAACACCTGGCTGCTTTAATACTTCTAAACAAGCGATACCCGCTGAAATCGAAGCGGGGTTTCCAGCCATGGTTCCTGCTTGATAGGCTGGTCCGAGTGGAGCGACTTGTTCCATTATGTCTTTGCGTCCTCCATAGGCTCCAATAGGTAAACCCCCCCCGATGATCTTTCCAAGTGCCGTAAGATCGGGTTTTACATTTAACAGGTCTTGAGCCCCGCCGTACATGAAGCGGAAGGCTGTAATGACTTCATCATAGATGACTAAGGCGCCGGCTTGATGGGTCAGTTCATTTACTTGTTCTAGAAAACCGTCATGAGGAGGTACAATTCCAAAGTTTCCTACTATAGGCTCCACCAGCACAGCCGCAATTTCGCTTCCCCATTTTTCTAAGGCTTCCTTATAAGCTGGGATATCATTAAACGGCACTGTAATCACTTCACTCGCAATCGATTGCGGGATGCCCGCACTATCAGGAATTCCTAGCGTGGATGGACCTGAACCAGCTGCGACGAGTACTAGGTCGGAGTGGCCATGATAACAACCAGCAAACTTAATGATCTTATTTCTTCCTGTGTAGGCTCTGGCTACTCGAATGGTCGTCATCACGGCTTCCGTTCCGGAATTCACGAAGCGGACTTTTTCTAATGAAGGAATGGCTTCCCTTAGCATCCGGGCAAATTGAATTTCTAAAGCGGTTGGCGTGCCGTAGAGCGTTCCGTTTTCGGCTGCTTGGCAGATCGCTGCTGTAACATGCGGATGAGCATGTCCCGTTATGATTGGGCCGTATGCGGCAAGATAATCGATATACCGATTGTCGTCTTCATCCCAAAAATAAGCGCCTTTGGCTCTTTTCATAAATACGGGAGCGCCTCCGCCAACAGCCTTAAATGATCTCGATGGGCTGTTGACTCCGCCTACGATACAATCCAGTGCTTGGCTATATAGTTCCTCTGATCTGCTGCGAATCATTTTATCCCTCCAAAAACATGCTATACTAATGTATCATAACGAGTTCATTACCAAAAAGGAAGGGCAAACGATGCTGCGAATTGAAGTCAGAGAATTAACGAAACAGTTTCGATCCTACCGAAGCCGGGAAGGATTGGCCGGGGCTTTTCGAGATTTGTTTAAGAGAGAATATCATACTGTCAATGCCGTAAATAGTATTTCTTTTGAAGTTCAAGCAGGGGATATGGTCGGGTATATCGGTGAGAATGGAGCTGGGAAGTCGACCACGATCAAGATGCTGACGGGAATACTACAGCCCACCTCGGGGTTTATTCGAGTGAATGGAATGGATCCCCATAAGCAGAGAGAGGAATTCGTCAGGACGATTGGCGTGGTTTTTGGTCAGAGAAGCCAGCTGTGGTGGGATATTGCCGTACAAGAATCATTCCGATTGCTGAAAAAAGTGTATAGAGTCTCAGATGAAGACTATAAGCGCCATATGGGCGAGGTTATTGAGCGGTTAGACATTGGTGAATTGCTTAGCCGGCCTGTAAGGAAATTAAGCTTAGGACAACGAATGCGGTGCGAACTGGCTGCCGCTCTGATTCATAATCCGCCCTTATTGTTTCTTGATGAACCAACCATTGGCTTAGATGTTTTAGTTAAGTTGAAGATCCGAGACTTCTTAAGAGATTTAAATCGTACCTATGGTACAACAGTTCTCTTAACCACCCATGACTTAAGTGATATCGAGGCCTTATGCTCAAATGTAATCATGCTTGACGAGGGGAAAGTCATTTATGATGGAGGCCTTCAACATCTCAGAGAAAATTGGGGCGGGGGAAGAAGCGCAATTATTGAATTTACGAAAAAAGTGGAGCTAGAAGAGCTTAGTGCGTTGACATTGGGTTTGGAACTTGAATGGAAACAGGAAAATCCGATCAAGTATAAAGCGGTTTTCCAGAGCTCAGATATAACCGTTTCTGACTTGCTTGCACGGCTTGCCCCATTTCTTGATGTAAAGGACATTCGAATTGAGGAAACCAGCACCGAAGAGATTGTCCAAAAGATCTATAAAGAAGGAATTTCCTATGCTTAGTATGTATGTGGAGATGATTCGAATCCGCTTTTTAATGATGCTGGCCTACCGGGTCAACTACTATTCGGGAATCTTGGTCTACAGCATCAATATTGGGGCTTATTATTTTTTGTGGAATGCGATTTATGCGGGTCAACCGAGTCTTGGAGGTCTTACCCCCTTGCAAATGACGAGCTACGTAGCCGTCTCGTGGATGGCTCGCGCGTTTTATTTTAACAACATAGATCGCGAAATGGCGATGGAGATTAAGGATGGGAAAGTAGCGATTGAGATGATTCGACCCTATAACTATCTAGCCGTGAAAATGATGCAGGCCCTAGGTGAGGGGATGTTCCGTCTTTTGTTTTTCTCGGTGCCGGGAATGGTCATCGTTTCTTTCTTTTTTCCTATTGTTTTTCCCAGTGACTGGACTTCGTGGGCTGTTTACGGGGTCAGCTTAATGTTTAGCTTCATTATCAACACGGAAATCAATTTAATTACGGGTGTGTTAGCTTTTTTCTTCCTTAATAATGACGGAATTATGAGGGCAAAGAAGGTGATTGTCGATTTGTTTTCAGGCTTGATCCTACCGATTAGCTTCTACCCAGATTGGGCTCGTGCGATACTTGAATACTTGCCGTTTCAAGCCATTGGTTATTTGCCGGGTTTAATTTTTACAGGTGCTATTGAAGGAGAGGCGTTACAGCAGGCATTGCTGGTTCAATTGATTTGGTCTTTAGTATTGCTGCTTCCGCTTTATTTTTTATGGATACAAGCTAAAAAAACCCTCGTGGTACAAGGGGGATAAACATGTTCTACTTCAGTTTATTTTGGGACTATCTTAAGCAATATCTCAAAACCAAGATGGCTTATCGTCTAGATTTGCTGAATGAAATGGTGTCGGACTTTATTTTCCAAGCGGTTAACCTGGTGTTTATCCTGGTTGTTTTTCAGCATACCAGTTTAATTAATGGCTGGAGCCGAGAAGAAATCATCTTTATTTATGGGTTTTTCCTCGTTCCGTATGCGCTCTTTACCACCTTCTTTAATCTATGGGATTTTCAAGAACGATACATTATTAAGGGAGAAATGGACAGAGTCTTAACACGGCCAGCCCATAATTTATTCCAGGTCATGCTGGAGAATTTAAATCCCGAGTCCTTGGCAGGCGCTGTAACGGGAATGATCATCATGGGCTATGCTTCTTTTCAGATGGACTTGAGCTATGCCTGGTACGACCCGTTGATTTTCGTTGTCTTGGTTTTATCTGGCGTACTGCTCTATGGAGGCGTCTATACGGGTATTGCTGCCATAGGTTTTTATTCAGATTCCAAGACGGGAATAGCCCCAATGATCTTTAATATCCAAAACTACGGACGTTATCCGGTGGATATCTATAATAATGTTATTCGCTTCGTGTTAACGTGGATTCTTCCGTTTGCTTTTGTAGGAGTTTATCCTGCGGCTTACTTTTTAGGCAGAGATGAACTTCAACTATATGTCTGGTTAACGCCGGTAATGGGTGTTTTGTTTTTTCTTGTTGGTCTGTTTGTCTGGAATCAAGGGGTAAAAAATTACCGGGGAGCAGGCTCTTAGCAAACGTGGATTTTGTAAAGTAAAAGAAAATTTGCACATCTCCCTGCATACCATGTATAAAGGGAGGGTGTAACATGTGGGTTGTTGAGAATTTTCGGCCCTTTGAACCCACATATGGTCGCGGCAAACGCTTTAAAACAGGGACGAAATTTGTCTGGGAAGTAGCGGATATTCTCCATGGAGGCAGGATTCTCTTTCGTTTTACAACCATTGACGGACAAAACAATTGCCTGGTAACGATGAAGGAGCTGGAGTACTTTATCGAGGTTTCCGATGAGATTCTACAGAAGCTTCTTGATGAATATCGGAAGAAAAAGAAGAAGGATTCTGACGAACCGGGCAAGGAAGAGGATCCTCCTAAAGCGAACTGACCGGTGGGTAGGAGGGAATAGGCGTGTCTAAGTGGGATTTTGCCTTTTGGTCCATCTTGATTCTAGTAAGTTCCTTTTCTTCGGTTTACGCATTGTATAAACTAAGTAATAGAAGCAGTCGCAAAAAAGATTAACTTGGATAAGCTCAAGTAAAGGAGAGGAATAATCGTTGAAGATTTATACGAAGTCAGGGGATAAAGGCGAAACCAGCTTAGTCTATGGCCAAAGAGTTTCCAAGCATTCTGCAAGGGTGGAAGCCTATGGAACTTGTGATGAGGCTAATTCCATGATTGGGGTAGCCGTATCCTTCTTGCCAACGAATGAAGAGTGGACGGAACTCCTTCAAACGCTTCATGTCGTACAAACGAAGCTTTTTCACGTGGGGGCAGAGCTGGCTACACCGCCAGGGAAAAAGGTGGGCTGGCCGATCCAAGAAGAGGATGTCACCTATTTGGAGCGGCAGATTGATCAAATGGACGCGCAGTTGCCACCGCTAACCAACTTTGTACTTCCAGGAGGAAGTCCAGCAGGTGCGACGCTTCATGCAGCGAGAACTATAGCTAGAAGAGCCGAGCGAAATGCAATTGCTATCCAAGAAAACGAAGAGGTCAATCCGACTGTTATTAAATATCTAAACCGATTGTCTGATTTTCTGTTTGTGGCTGCACGATTTGTTAATCAAACTACAGGTAAAAGTGAACCCACTTTGCATCAGAAGCAGTAAAAGGATTGACAATTCTCTGATTTAGTCAGTACACTTAAGGTTAAGGTATTGATTAGAGGGGTGTACAGTGATGTCTACAGATCGACTAGAATCAGCAGTTCAAAAACTAAAAGATATAGGGATCCGGATGACACCACAGCGGTATGCAATTCTATCCTTTTTGATGGATACATTAAGTCATCCTACTGCCGATGAAATCTACAAAGAGCTTGAGCCTCAGTTTCCAAGTATGAGTGTGGCAACGGTTTATAATAATCTAAAGGTATTTAAGGATGCGGGACTGGTTCGAGAACTAACCTATGGGGATAGTTCGAGCCGTTTTGATGGAAATACGGAAGACCATTATCACTGTATTTGTACGTCATGTGGAAAAATTGTGGATTTTGATTATGAACCCCTAGCGGATCTTGAAAAAGAAGCACAACTATCTACAGGCTTTACGATCGCAACCCATCGTTTGGAGTTTTATGGAACCTGTGGAGCCTGTTAGTCAATAGATATCGAACCTGTGGCTATGCTGATCACAGGTTTTATCTTTTTTAGGGATAGAAAAATGGTAGAGGAGAAACAAAATGGATATCGAGACAACGTACCATCCTAGGAGGCGTTTGGGGAAAGGGCCTAATCGATGGGTCTTGTTCTTATTAGGAGCCATCTGCTTATTAGGTATCGGGATAACAGGGGTTCTTTGGTATCAAGAACAGGTGTCGAATCATAAGCAGGTCAATCCTCTTGAACAACGGACAACTCCTGTGCTGCATCAAGCGGAATGGCTATCCGAAGAGGATGTGGCGGTAATCAACGGTGAACTTTATTTCTCTTTTGATTATATGAAAGAAAAGGTTGACCCTGATATAATTTGGGATGATGCTTCTAAATCTATCGTCATTACGACTAAAGATAAAGTACTGCAATTCGTTGAAGGTCAGGTGGAGGCTTTTGTGAATGAAAAACCATTTTCTATACGGTTCCCTGTAGAAGATGTTAATGGAGTGAAATTCATTCCCGCAAAGCCATTTGAACAGATCTACCCTTTCCAGATTCGGATGATTGAGGATACAGGAATATGGATACTAGAAAAGCGCGGGGATATGATTCAGACGGGAAAAACGGTTGTTCAGCCTGAAAAAGCAGATGTCGCATATCGCGTAAGGCTTGAGCCCTCGAAGAAATCACCATGGATCCTAGAGCTCGGACAAGCGGCCCAAGTGGAGATTTATGGAGAAAATCAAGGGTGGTATCAGCTTCGGACGGAGCAGGGGTATGTTGGATTTATTTCCAAGCAAGACGTGGAGCTTGATCAGATTATCCGACTGGATTGGGAGATGGAGGACACCAAACGGGCAGCTTGGAGTCCTTTGGGTAGAAAGCTAAATGTCACGTGGGAGCATGTAGTGAACCGAAACCCGGATCATTCCAAGATTCCCCCAATGCCAGGGTTAAATGTGGTGTCCCCAACCTGGTTTCATATGATAAATGCTACAGGCGACATTGATTCTAAAGCTAGTCTTCCCTATGTGGAATGGGCCCACCAACAAGGATACCAAGTCTGGGGATTATTCAGCAATAACTTTGATCCGGATATGACGACAGAAGCATTAGCTACGTATGAGACAAGAAGCCATATGATCAGGCAGCTGATTCAATATGCCTCGATGTATAAGCTTGATGGAATCAATATCGACTTTGAAAACGTCTATCTCAAGGACAAGGATAACTTCGTACAATTCGTACGTGAACTGACGCCGTATCTCCATGAGCAGAACCTGGTCGTCTCGCTTGATGTCACGATTAAGTCCCAAAGTGAGCGGTGGTCGTTGTTCTATGATCGCACAAGGTTGGCCCAAGTCGTTGATTATGTCATGGTTATGACCTACGACGAGCATTGGGGTTCAAGTCCGGTTGCAGGCTCCGTGGCTTCCTTGCCCTGGGTTGAGAAAGGACTTCAAGGAGTGCTAGAGGAGGTACCAGCATCTAAACTTCTGTTAGGTGTTCCCTATTACACAAGATTGTGGAAAGAGGAAAAGGATCCCGGAACTGGTCAAGTGAAAGTGACTTCGAAGGCGCTGACGATGGATACGGTGGATAAATGGATAAAAGAGCGGAGTTTGACGCCAGTCTATGATGAAGCCTCCGGACAGAGGTTCGTTCAGTATTTGGATCCTACTGATGGGGCTACGTACAAAATTTGGCTTGAGGATGAGCTGTCTATGAAAAAACGGGCTGAGCTCGTGAAAAAGTATGACTTAGCAGGGATTGCTTCATGGCGAAGAGGCTTTGAAAAGCCGGGGATTTGGAAAGTGATTGATGATACACTTGGGAAGAGAAACTGATATTAACGAACAGGTGCCCCCACATAAGAGGCACCTGTTCTAGTTACTGCGCTTGATGCACTAGACTTTTTTCAAGATCATTTTCATTCTCATGAGCTAGCAGTGGTAAGGAGATTACAACAGAGGTTCCTTCATTTAGCTTACTATCAATGATTATCTGACCTTTATGCTGCTCGATGATTTTGTAGCTGACCATGAGCCCTAATCCAGAGCCTTTTTGTTTGGTTGTATAGAATGGCTCGCCAAGCCTGCTTATGCGCTCAAGAGGAATACCGCAGCCTTCATCTGTAAAGCGAATATACAGCATATTGCTCTCTTCAGTCATCTTGATTCGGATGGTACCGCCCTTGCTCATAGATTCAATCGAGTTTTTCAATATGTTAATGAATACTTGCTTTAGATGGTTGGCCTCACACTCCAAGAACTTAGGGGTGGAAGGAAATTCCACAGAAATTTGAACCCCGCTATAAAGGGCTTGGGGCTCAAAGAGCTTAACTACATTCTGCAGGATAAGATTAATATCTTGGGTTTGGACTGTTCTTTTTTGTGGCTTAGCTAAAAATAAGAATTCTGTAATGATCTCTTCCACGCGGTCAATTTCAGAAAGCATGATTTCGTGAAAGTGTTGATGTTCTTCTTGAGGTTTAATAAATTGGAGAAAGCCTTTAATGCTTGTAAGCGGATTCCTAATTTCATGAGCGATTCCCGCGGCTAATTGTCCTACGATACTTAACTTCTCTGACTTAACCAGAAGGTCCTGTGAGGCGATTTTTTCCGTAATGTCTGTACAGGAACCAATAACAGCAACCACCTTGCCATCCTTAGTTAAGGGTCTTAGGCTAGCGTATAAAGTGACTCCGTTAAGAGAGGTCATCTCAAACGTAACCTGTTGTCCTTCCCATGCTCTTGCATAGAAATGATTTAAATATACTCGACGGTCATCATCCAACCCTAAAAAAATCTCTTCTATGGTTTTTCCTATAACTAACGTGGGGGTTAATCCAACCTTGGCCAGAAGCTGGCCATCGCATAGGGTATGGACATATTGTCCGTTTTGCTTGATGTATTTAAATATGAAGCCTTGCTGTTCGCGGAGGGTATCTGCTAGATCCTGTTCAGCTTGGTGTAACAGCTCAATATAACGTACAACACCTAAATACAATAGCCAGGAAGTCAGTGCAATGAAACATAGGAAAGAGAGGTAGACGAAAGACAAGGGAGCGAACTGGAGGGTGAGCAGGATCCATGCCGTGCCACATCCGAAATAGATTATGGGTAGATACTTGAATTTTCTGAGGAGTAGTTTGTTTGGTCGGACCATGTGCCCCTCCTATTATTACGAAGATAATAAACCGTTATTAATATAGTATCAATGAAAAAGGTCAAAATAAATATAAATATGTAGAAAAAGGGAAAAAAGACTAGCCTGTTCTTTTCTGGCTAGTCTTTGTGGTTTATACGGTTGTCCCGTTTGGTTTTGGTGCGTGTTTAGGGTCGATGGAGAGAGTTTGTCTACAGTACATGCAGTCGTCTGTTTGACCGATTAGCTTTGTAATCCTTTTGCACTTGGGGCATTCAACCTGCAGCGCTTTAGAAGACAACATCCCGATGTACATATAGAAAACTGTACTGCCTAGGATGAAGATTAAACCTAAAGCCAAGAAGATCGACATGAAGATATAGGACTGGAATAGCGATCCAAGAAAACCAGCAAATCCTGCGTAACCGATATACATAACGCCAATGCCTGCAAAGCATGTAAGCATGGCGTAGTTTCTCATTTTATTTAGCTTACCTGTAAATAGCATTATACATAACCTCCGCTTCTATCTATAGGTAGTATAGCATATTTTCTACCTGGATACACTCAATACGGATTCCTCCGAAAGATAGTGTTCTATCCAAGAAGTAAGTAGATTTATCGCCATGAGATTCTTACCACCTTCAGGGATAATGATGTTCGCATACTTTTTGGAAGGCTCTACAAACGCTTCATGCATTGGTTTAACCGTAGAAAGGTACTGCTGGTCAATAGACTCAAGGGTTCTTCCGCGCTCGGAGGAGTCGCGGATTGCTCTTCTGAGTATGCGTACGTCAGGATCGGTATCCACAAAGATTTTGGCATCCATGATTGATCGAAGATCCGCATCCGCAAGAATAAGAATGCCTTCTAGTATAACAACAGGCTTCGGCGCAGTATAAATCGTGTTTACAGAACGGGTATGCTGCGAAAAATCATATATTGGAACATGAACAGCATGTCCTTTTTTAAGCTGACTCAGATGATGAATCAGAAGCTCGTTTTCAAATGAGTCTGGATGATCATAATTTATTTTTTCTCGTTCCTCCATGGACAGTTCCGTATTGTCCTGATAGTAAGAATCTTGAGAGATAATTTCGACTACGTCCTTCCCCAGCTTCTGTTGGATCGAGTGGGCAATGGTTGTTTTTCCTGAACCAGAGCCCCCGGCAATACCGATGATGAGCATGTCGTTGGTGCCTCCTTAGTTAGAGCAATGCTGATGATTATTAGTATGAGAGTTAGGCTTATGAACCATTCAATAGACACTAGTATACCTTACTTTTTTCAACTCACAAGGAGGAAAAATCCCCTGAATGAAGAATTCCTTATCTTAACCAAATATCCGCGGGATATTGAATAGGCAAGGGGGTGTTTCCATGAGCCTAAGTCACTTTCAACAGAAAATGGACAAGAAGGTATCTGATCATCGCAAGCAAATTTATGTTGAATATTCTAGGTTAGTCAGTGCCTATATGGAAGCGAAAGAGTATTTAAAAGAAGGACATCTTCTCGATTCTTATAACAGTATTCATCAGTCACTTCAGCACTGGGCTAAGCTCGTCATCATGGAAGTGGGAGAGAGACAGGGGATGACGGTTTGGGAGCAACTAAGAGAAATTGATCCTTCTGTATATAAGTTATATGAGGAGTTGGTTACCTCACAGGAGCCTTTGGATAAGAGGATTGAGCTCTTGCTGCTAGCTTTAGATTTTTCCGTCTTATCCCAGATGGAGAACTGTGTTCAGTTTATGCTTGATATCCTCAGTTCTCGAGAACATCCGTGGAGAATGCAGGAGATTATAGAATATCCAGCCATTGCGGAACTATCCATCGATGTAGAACTTCTGCTCAGAAAGATGCAAAAACGGTCCTTGATTAAAGAACATATTCTACTTAGAGAAGGTGTCGAGGAAGTTGCCTATAGCGTATAACGGAGAATTTTGTCGAATTTTGTTTGACAAAAAGGCAATGACTGATCTATAATCAATGTAACAGCAACGTGGTTTTTCGTTATAGATAACGAAGGGCCGCGTTTTTTTGTTTTATGGATAGTTTAGCAAAAACCAATTGACAATGATAATAGTTTGCATTAATATGAAAATGATTATCAATGTTAAAGTGGGCGTTTGTATAACAAAGGGGGAGAAGCATGGACTTTCAGGCTTTTTTAATTACCTTCCGTGAAGTGCTGGAAGCGCTTTTGATTGTGGGTGTTATTACTACATACTTAAAGAAGATGGACCAAGAAAAATACAATAAGTGGGTATGGCTTGGTGTGGCAGGGGCAGTGGTTTCTAGTTTTATAGTAGCTTTTATCTTCCAAGTCATCCTTACAGGATTCGCGGCTATGAGCTATCAGCACTATATGCGAATCAGTATCATGCTTATATCGAGTATCTTATTAACCCAGATGGTCTTGTGGATGGCAGAAAATGCGAGTGAGATGTCCAATAAAACACGCGAAAAAATGCAACAGCTGATTACCACAGGAAGCGTGTTCGGGATGGTGATGCATGCTTACCTTGTTGTTCTAAGAGAAGGAGTAGAGACCGTCTTCTTCTTTGCCGCTATTACTGGTGGAGATATTTCTCAAGCGATTCAGAGTTGGGGAGCGTTATCTGGACTTGTATTAGCTTGTATAGTCGGTTGGATTATCTTTAAAACAACGGTGAAGTTTCCATTGAAGAAGTTTTTCCAAGTCACCGGATTTCTTATTATCATGATGGCGGCAGGACTGGCTACGCAAGCGGTTGGCGCCATGCAGGATTATGGATGGTTTGGAACAGTGAAGGAAGATATGTATAATATTGCTCATATCTTGCCTGAGCACCCGATTGATGAAGAGCATCTTCGAAGAGAAGGAATTGAGCCTTTAATCAGCGGTCAAGTGGGAATTTTCTTAATGGCGATGTTTGGCTATTCGCATCACCCTTCCTTTGAAGAGTGTGCCACCTATATTGGCTATTATATGATTTTATTTATGTGGCTTCGTTACCGACATCGTGCGGCACTAACTGGACATAGCCAAGATGATAATGAAACACATAAAGAACCAGTGGCGTTGTCAGAGGCCAAATAGAAGGGTGTCCCGCTAATGGGGCACCCTTTACTTTATCTAACTCCCTTATTTATGACTTTGCCTCCATTGATCTGCACAAAAAGAGACGCAGACGTTTCAAGTAACTCCTCTTCCTTCTCCTGTGGAAAATCCGGATGAATGAAGATAACTTGAATTATATGCTGAGTGGTTTCATCGATCGATGTTCGAACCGAGTCGACAATAGGGCTTCCAAATGGGGATTGCTGATCAGCTAGGATCAGTTTTCCGGTCATCGAGGTTTCTCGTCCGTTTAAACCGTCATAGGCTTCTCCTTCTTTTCCTAATCTGCAGACGATTACTCCTCCTTCCACTTTGTCAGCATTGTATATTCCATAAGGTAGAACGAACTTCATGGATAGAAAATTGTTAACATCAACCGCTCCATTAACCCCGAATACCGTTTTTTCTTGAAGAACTCTCCTTATCAAGGCCTCAGAGGAGGGGCGATACTTAGAAGGGTCAATCCCAAGCTGTTTAAAGGCTTGTCTTGAAGCTTTGATACCTTCAATGGCAGCTAAACCTGCTTCTGCGTAATCTAAACGAAGGGAGGCCGTAAAAAGGTTCATTCTCCCTTTTGCCACTTTTGGCAATTCTGAAACCACAATTCCCTCGTATTCGATAAAGCCTAAACGAAATCCAGGCAGGCGTTGCAATAAGTCTTGATCAATGGATACTTGAATAGACAACTTGTTTTCCCCCTTTGTACATTAGATTTATTTTACTGGATGCCGTTTTATGGAAGCAAGTAGGTGTTAGAGGGCTGAATCTGATATAATGATTGGCGAGCGAAAGGAATGGGAGGACAAAAATGAAGGATGTTATGATCTATACAGATGGAGCTTGTTCAGGAAATCCCGGACCGGGTGGATGGGGAGCTATCCTTATGTCTGGAACCCATAAAAAGGAAATATCAGGCGGGGAAAAAGTGACCACCAATAATCGGATGGAGCTGCAGGCTGCAATCGAAGCACTAAAGGCTTTAAAAGAACCGTGCAACGTCAAGCTGCATAGTGACAGCGCTTATCTTGTGAATTGCTTTCAGCAAGGGTGGTATAAAGGCTGGATGAAAAATGGATGGAAAAATAGCAAAAAGCAGCCTGTAGAAAATCAAGATCAATGGAAAGAGCTGCTTGAGCTGATGAAGATCCACCAGGTCGAGTACATAAAAGTAAAAGGTCATGCCGATAATGAGTTCAACAACCGTTGCGACGAATTGGCTGTAGCAGCCGTGCCAAGATAGGTGAACTCTATGATGGATATTAACGAACTCAAGCAAAAGCTTATTGACTATGCTTATACTATTGGCATAGATAAGATTGGCTTTGCCTCCGCTGACCCTTTTCTTGAGCTGAAAGAGCGGCTCTATCAACATCGCGAATTGGGTTATGAGTCGGGGTTTGAGGAAAAAGACATTGAAAAACGGGCACATCCCGAGCTTACAATTCAAGAAGCAAAATCGATTATTGCGATCGCGATTGCCTATCCTGCGAAAATGCAAGACCCTCCGAAGTCTAAGCCGGGTGAATACCGGGGCATGGTCTCAAGGGCGGCATGGGGAAAGGACTATCATCATGTTCTCAGAGAAAAGCTGAAACTGCTAGAGCTTTACCTTGAAGAGCAGGTTCCTGGAGTTCGCTGTGAATCCATGGTGGATACAGGAGTGCTCTCAGATCGGGCGGTAGCGGAAAGAGCTGGCTTAGGCTGGGTGGGGAAGAATACGAATTTAATTACTCCTGAATTCGGTTCTTGGGTTTACCTAGGAGAGCTCATCACCGATTTGCCTTTTCCTCCTGATGTTCCGATTGAAGAGGGCTGTGGAGATTGTACTTTATGTCTTGATCATTGTCCAACGGGAGCGTTTGAACAGCCATGGCAACTCAACTCGCAAAAATGTGTGGCTTTCTTGACGCAAGTTAAGGACTATATACCAGACGAATACCGGGAAAAGATAGGGAATCGAATTTATGGCTGTGACACCTGCCAGCAAGTTTGCCCTAAAAATAAAAAAATCAATTTTACACACCAGGCAGACTGCCAGCCGGAACATGAATTGGCAAAACCGCTGCTGAAGCCCTTACTCACGATCGGAAAAAAAGAATTTCAGAAAAAGTTTGGAATGACCTCTGCTGCCTGGCGGGGAAAAAAGCCGATCCAACGAAATGCGATCCTTGCTCTAGCCCATTTTAAAGACCGTTCCGCCGTTCCGGATTTGATTGATTTGCTTCGAAAGGATGAAAGACCGGTAATACGGGGAACGGCAGCATGGGCATTAGGGAAAATCGGAACAACAGAAGCCGAAAACGCCCTTCATTCGGCAAAAAGCATCGAGAAAGATCAAGAAGTGCAAGAAGAGATCGAAAAAGCGCTCTGTATGCTTTCTGACAAGGAAAAATCCGATTAGCCAGAAAAGGGAAATCGAAGTAAAATGGAAGAGGATTTTCAGTGAACACGGGAGGGATGAGATGTCTCGGCAACATTCAATCCATTATATCGCAATGAACAGCCCCTTTGGGGAAATTATGATTGCTGCAACTCATAAGGGGGTTTGCTGGATCTCATTTGATTCAAGTGAAGCATCGATCATGTCGCTGAAGCGTTGGGGAAGAACATGGCTGCTATGTGATCATGTTGTAGAGGGGATGACGTCCCATTTAGAGGATGCCACCGCGCAATTCACGGAGTATTTTCAAGGGGAAAGAACGGAATTCACCCTATCGCTTGATATATACGGGACTCCCTTTCAGAAGATGGTTTGGGAGCAGCTTCGCTTGATTCCCTATGGGGAACTTCGTACGTATAAGGATATTGCATTAGGGCTTAAGGCTCCTAAGGCGGTAAGGGCCGTTGGAGGGGCAAATAATCGCAATCCATTGTCAATCGTTATCCCTTGTCACCGAGTCATTGGCTCGAACGGAGCACTTGTTGGTTATGGCGGAGGACTTTCGATTAAGGAATATCTGCTTCAGCTTGAATCTTCGCTAGTTAGCCCTTCCGCGCGAAAAGTTCAATAAAACAGGAAAACATTGCTGCTTCTTACATATGCTGTCTTATAGAATAAGTAAAGTAAGGAGCGCAACTTAGATGGCTAAGAGCTGGATGAATACACTAAAAGGGTATTTTTCCGTCTTAAATCAACTTGAGGTAGAGGGCGATATCCGAGATTTAGAGGCCTACCATAGAGGAAGCACGGACGGAAAAAAGGAAATGGAAAGAATTCAGCGTTCTAGAGATCATTCACGCTATCGAAATGCCAAGCCGATCAAATGTAAAACCATCATTAAGAATATTAAGATCCTTTCTGAAGATAGAAGACAGATTGACCTTTTTTTACACAATTATGTGTGGAAGCTTTATCATATCGATCATCACTATATGGAACAAGAGGATGAATTTTACCACCAAATTACCATGCGTGAGCAAAGCGGGGACTGGTATATCGCTTCAGATACCATTGTGGGCAAGGACCAGTTTCAGACTGACCGCCAACCAGGATCCGAGGGAGATATCGAGGAACCACACATTGGCGTGACGGCCCAGCAGGACCAAAGCAGAGCATACAACCGAGTGAAGGTCAAGCGATATGCCGAGCTCTGGTGGAACCGATATAATCCTGGATACCCTAAGTTTGAGGTTGACTGTACCAACTATGTATCCCAATGTCTCCATGAAGGAGGCATCCCACTGGAACATACAGGGCAGAGAAACAAGGGCTGGTGGGTGAACGGAAAGTCTAATTGGAGCTTTAGCTGGTCTGTCGCCCATAGCTTAATGAATTACCTCCTAGGAGGTAATACCAATCTGTCTCCCAAGGCAGAAAGCAAGAGTACTGCAGATGAGCTCATGATAGGCGACGTGATTTGCTATGACTGGGATGGAAATGGGAATTATCAGCATAACACAATAGTAGTAGCTAAAGATCCTAACGGCATGCCGCTCGTTAATGCTCATACGACCAATAGCCGTCATCGCTATTGGGATTACCAGGATTCCTATGCCTGGACGAACAAGACGCAATATAAATTTATTCACATGAAAGACTAGCGACCGGGGTTTGCCAATCCCGGTTCTTTTCATTTATACTTATATATCAGTTTAAAAAGAGGTGAGACGTTTGCCTTTCCACATCGTCCTTTATCAGCCAGAAATCCCTGCTAATACAGGGAATATTGTAAGGACCTGCTCGGTCACAGGGGCCCATCTTCACTTGATTCACCCGCTGGGATTCTCTGTTGATGATAAGCAGTTGAAGCGTGCCGGATTGGATTACTGGCATGAAGTCCCTATATTTCACTATGATTCATACGAAGACTTCGTGAGCAAGATGGCTCCGGAAAGAATGTTTTTCATTGAAACAACAGGTAAGGCCTTTTATACGGACAAGCAGTACCAGGATGGGGACTTCTTTATGTTCGGGAAAGAAACGACAGGAATCCCAAGCTCGATTACCGAGGCACAACCTAATCAAGTCATTCGCATTCCAATGAAGGAAGGCGTTCGATCGCTGAACTTGTCGAATACAGTAGCTATTGTCGCTTACGAGGCCTTTCGTCAAGTCGACTTTCCTAATTTTAAATAAAACAAAAAACACCTTCCAAAGTGTCATAAGGAAGGTGTTTTTTTTATACATTGGATTATAGGTTCCAAGTCTTGTCTTCATCGTGACCGGCTGTAAGTATAAAGAAAATGAAACAGCCTAGTACGAAGATAGGTAAAAATGTACCCATGTCGCGACGCCCCCTTTCATTCGCTATTATGCCCTAAGAAGGTGATGAGGTAATTATGTACCACGTCATAATAAAAATCCACTCTTTATTATAGCTAAATTACTGGGGAAAGGGAATGGCAAGAATGTGAATTCAGATGTTTTAAGCATGTCACAGGAAACAAGCGAATATAAATTAGTTAAAACTTAAAAACCTAGTCCTTATAAGCCATCATTCCCCCACATTGGTTGATCTTTTGATAAAAGGAGAGGAGGCTCCCATGGATATTATTAGACGATTGAGTGAGTATCGACAAAATGAAAGAAAATTGGCCTGGGAGGGTACTTTTGGTGAGTATTTGGAGTTAGTCAGAAAGAATCCTGTGATAGCCCAAACCGCGCACTCTAGAGTGTATAACATGATTAAGGATGCTGGAATTGAAGAGGATGAAAGTGGAAGAAAAGAATATAAGTTCTTTACAAAAGAGATCTTTGGGCTTGATCGTTCCGTTGAAAAGCTGGTAGAGGAGTATTTCCATTCTGCTGCGATGCGCCTGGATGTAAGAAAAAGGGTGCTCATGCTCATGGGACCTGTCAGTGGAGGAAAATCGACCATTGTCAGTATGCTGAAAAAAGGCTTGGAGCGCTATTCGAAAACCGATCGAGGAGCGGTATACGCCATCAAAGGCTGCCCGATGCACCAAGAACCACTGCTTCTTGTTCCACATGATCTTCGTCCTGAATTGGAGGAGGAGTTTGGGGTCAAAATTGAAGGGGAGCTCAACCCTTATACACGGATGATGATTGAAACCGAATATGGCGGCCGGATTGAAGATGTGATGATTGAGCGAATCGTCTTATCTGAAAAAGACCGCGTCGGAATTGGGACATTCAGTCCTTCGGATCCCAAGTCACAAGACATTGCAGATTTAACAGGAAGCATTGATTTCTCTACTATTGCGGAATATGGCTCGGAATCTGATCCTCGCGCCTATCGTTTCGATGGAGAGCTTAATAAGGCCAACCGCGGGTTGATGGAATTCCAGGAAATGCTGAAGTGCGATGAAAAGTTCCTATGGAATCTACTTTCTCTCACTCAGGAAGGAAATTTCAAGGCAGGACGATTCGCGTTAATTTCAGCGGATGAATTAATCGTAGCCCATACGAATGAAACAGAATACAAGAATTTCATCAGCAACAAGAAGAATGAGGCGCTTCAGTCCCGTATCATCGTCATGAGGATCCCTTACAACTTGCGCGTATCGGATGAAGATAAGATTTACGCTAAGCTGATTAGCCAAAGTGACCTGGGTCATGTGCATATTGCACCGCATGCCCTTCGAACAGCGGCCGTCTTCTCCATCCTGACTCGATTGAAGGACTCGAAAAAAGCGGGAACCGATCTGCTTAAGAAAATGAAGCTTTACGATGGAGAAAATGTTGAGGGCTATAAAGAAGGGGATATTGAGGAATTAAGAAACGAGCATCTCGATGAAGGGATGTCTGGTATTGACCCAAGATATGTCATTAACCGGATTTCGAGTGCCCTCATCAGAAGGGATACGGAATGTATTAATGCCCTTGATATCTTGCGCGCATTAAAAGAAGGATTGGATCAGCATGCCTCCATCACCAAAGAAGAACGGGATCGTTACCTTAACTTTATCTCAGTCGCTCGTAAGGAATATGACGAGTTGGCTAAGAAAGAAGTGCAAAAAGCATTCGTCTATTCCTATGAGGAGTCGGCAAAAACGCTGCTTGATAACTATCTCGACAATGTGGAGTCCTATTGCAACCGCACGAAGATGCGTGATCCAGTGACTGGCGAAGAAATGGAAGCAGATGAAAAGCTGATGAGATCCATTGAGGAGCAGATTGGAATCTCCGAAAATGCCAAGAAAGCATTCCGCGAAGAAATTCTTATTCGCATCTCACATTATGCACGCAAGGGCAAGAGGTTCGAATACAATAATCATGAGCGCTTACGGGAAGCGATCGAGAAAAAGCTGTTCGCGGACTTAAAGGATGTCGTGAAAATTACGACCTCTTCAAAGACACCGGATGAGAATCAATTAAAGAAAGTCAATGAGGTTACGAAACGCTTGATTGATGAACATGGCTATTGCCCACATTGCGCTAATGAATTGCTAAGGTATGTAGGAAGCTTACTTAATCGCTAGGAAAACTGATTCGCCTTAGGAGGAATCGAATGAAAGAGCCTTTGTATATTGTGTCCCAAGAAGATTGGTCCCTGCACCGCAAAGGCTATCAGGATCAGGTAAGACATCAGGAGAAGGTAAAGGAAGCCATTAAGCAGAATCTGCCCGACTTGGTGAGCGAGGAGAGCATCATCATGTCAGATGGCAAGGATGTTGTGAAAATTCCGATTCGTTCCCTGGATGAATACCGTTTCCGTTATAATTACAATAAAAATAAGCAGGTTGGCCAAGGGAAGGGAAACTCCAAAGTGGGCGACGTTGTCGCCCGCGATGGAGAACCCGCCCAAGGCGCTGGTAAAGGCCAAGGAGCCGGTGACCAACCAGGTCAAGACTACTACGAAGCGGAAATATCTGTGGAAGAACTAGAGGAAATGCTGTTTGCGGAGATGGAATTACCGAACCTGAAGCAAAAGGACCAACAAAATATTACGGTAACGGATATTGAGTTTAACGACATTCGGAAAAAAGGCTTGATGGGTAATATTGATAAGAAGCGAACGATTCTCGAAGCGATCAAACGAACGGCGATCACGGGAAAAGCGAAGCTCCAAGGAATTACCAATGATGATCTTCGTTTTAAGACATGGGATGAGGTAAAAAAGCCCCGTTCTAATGCCCTAGTAATCGCGATGATGGATACGAGCGGTTCCATGGGAATCTTCGAGAAATATATTGCCCGAAGCTTTTTCTTCTGGATGACACGTTTTCTGCGAACCAAGTATGAGAAGGTTGAGATTGTATTTATTGCCCATCATACGGAGGCTAAGGAAGTAACGGAAGAAGCCTTCTTCTCGAAGGGAGAAAGCGGCGGTACCATTTGCTCGTCTGCTTATCGGAAAGCGTTGGAGATTATCGATACGCGCTATCCACCGTCTCAGTATAATATCTATCCGTTTCACTTCTCAGACGGTGATAATCTAACATCCGATAATGAACGCTGCGTGAAGCTCGTGGGTGAACTCATGAAGCGCTCCAATATGTTTGGCTATGGGGAAGTGAATCAGTATAATCGCCATTCTACGCTGATGTCTGCCTACAAACATATTAATGACCCGAAGTTTAAATTCTGCGTCATTCGGGAAAAAGGAGAGGTGTACAAAGCTCTTACCTCTTTTTTCAAGAAGCAAGAACAGACAGCAACAACCTTCTAAAGAAGAAAAGTACAAAGTCCCTTAAGGGTTCTTTGTACTTTTTTTTCATTGAGCCTTACTACGAAGGCCGCTATAGAAATGTTGGATCAACGGGAACAGAAAATACTCTTCTTTAAACATATGCTCTAACTGATGACTAATGAGACTCTCAACCGTATCGTTGTCCCACTCCGGGGTTTGCACAGAAGCGAGGAGTGAAGCCAGTTCACTTTGAAGTTGCTGGTGTTCTTTTAAGATGAACCCGGCAATCTCTTGTTCATTAGGATGGTACATGCCTTCTAGTAGGGGAACCAATATTTCTTCTTCCTGCTTCATATGATCTTTCGCAAGGTTTAACAAGGTGAAGAGAAGCTCCCTTATTTTGATAGGCGAAGCCGTTTCTTTTGTGTTATCTATCTTCTTGGAGATGGCGCGAAGCTCTTTATGTTGCTGGACCAAAAGTGATAATCGATCTTTTATGTTGTGTTCCATTCTTATTTTCCCTCCCCTCAAGTCTATTGTAGAATCGCGAAGCGCATTTAGCTGTGAATAAACTCACAGAACTTATCCTGCCTTGTCATAAAGAGTATTTTCATCCTCATATAGTAAGGAAAGAGGACTTCTAGCGATTTGTCTAATAAGGTGAGGTGGAAAATATGACGCCAGAGGAGAAAAAGCAACTTGAACGAGCTATCGATGAAATTACGGAAATTGCCAAAGGTTTTGGATTAGACTTCTTCCCCATGCGTTATGAGATTTGTCCAGCGGATATCATATACACTTTCGGTGCCTATGGAATGCCTACTCGTTTCTCTCACTGGAGCTTTGGTAAGTCCTTTCACAGGATGAAGCTTCAGTATGACCTGGGCTTGAGCAAGATTTATGAGCTTGTTATCAATTCGAATCCTTGCTATGCGTTTCTTCTTGACGGAAATACTCTTATCCAGAATAAGCTCATTGTGGCTCACGTTCTTGGGCATTGTGACTTCTTTAAGAATAACATCCGCTTTTCTAACACGAACCGAGACATGGTAGAAAGCATGTCCGCGAGTGCAGAACGAATCCGTCAGTATGAGATTCTGCATGGAAAAGAAGAAGTGGAACATTTTATCGATGCCGTATTAGCTATTCAGGAACATATTGACCCGAGCTTGTATACTTCCAAATTAAGATGGAGCCGGCATGTAGGAAAAGAACAGCCAGGTTCTACATCCACTTACCGCAATCCATACGATGATTTATGGGGATTGGACGCTGAAGAAAAGGCGAAGAGGAAAGCAGCAGAGGAAGCAGAGCCTGTGCAAGAAAGGTTTCCGCCAGAGCCAGAGAAGGATATTCTGCTCTTCATTGAAGAGTATGGACACTATCTAAAAGAGTGGCAGCGCGACATCCTGACGATCATGCGAAATGAAATGCTTTATTTTTGGCCGCAGCTCGAAACCAAGATCATGAATGAGGGCTGGGCATCGTACTGGCATCAACGAATTATTCGTGAAATGGAGCTCACAGAGTCTGAAACGGTAGAGTTCGCAAAACTTAATGCAGGGGTGGTGCAGCCTTCGACGACGAGCATCAATCCCTACTACCTGGGACTAAAGATGTTTGAGTACATTGAACAAAAGTGGGATAACCCAACGGAGGAAGAACAAAAGAAATTTGGACGTAAAAAAGGAGAAGGTCGAAAGAAAATGTTCGAAGTAAGAGAGCTAGATTCAGATATCTCTTTCCTTCGAAACTACTTGACGAAAGAATTAGTCGAAGAACTGGATATGTATGTATTCGCTAAACAAGGAAATGATTGGACCATAACCGATAAAACATGGGAGATTGTTCGCGACCAGCTGGTAAGCTCGCGGGTGAATGGAGGATTTCCTTATTTGACCGTGGAAAATGGAGATTACTTAAAGAATGGGGAGCTTTATCTCCGCCATCACTTCGAGGGAATGGAGCTCGATATCAAATATGTAGAAAAGACCTTGCCCTACGTGTACGCTCTATGGGGGAAAACGGTCCACTTGGAATCAAAGGTAGAGGACCGGCAAGTTTTATTTAGTCATGATGGGAAGAAAACTCACCGCAGATTTTTGTAAGAGCAGGAAGAAGGAGCCAGTTGACCCGGCTCCTTTTTTCGTTGATACTAAAATTACGATATGCGTTTGAAAGAGGATGTTAAACATGATACTTTGGGATGCCGAAAACCAGCAACTCATGACGCCGCTATGCCGAAACTGCCCTGAAGACTATTTTGCTCCTTATCGTCCTCATTTTGAACATGTAGGGTGCTGCAGCTATAGTCCGGTATTTTCGTTATATGAGCTTTGGAAAATGGTTAGCTCAGGTCATCGAGAATTTTTTATAAACAATATATATCGTAATCCGAACAGAACAGTGAAGGAGTACAGTGTGGTGGTTCACGCACATGTTCATCCGGAATTTGAGCTCTATACCAAAGAATGCGACTGGCGAGACGCGGAGGAGGAGTTCAAACTTTCTTTTTCCATTTGCCAATTTTTTGTGAAAGGAAAAGGATGTGGGTTAGATCCTCGCTTTAAAAATGGAACCTGTCGTTCCTTTATTTGTTCTGCGGTTGAGGAACGCCTGGATCAAAAGGGAAGGGTGCTGCTTCAAGACTCTGCCCGTCAAATCCGCTATGAAGTGGAAACATTCAACCAAGTCCACCAGGACGCATTAAGTAAAAAAGGCTGGAATCTCATCGATCATCTTCCCCAGGTTCTGGATTACCTCGAGCAGCTCTAAAGCTGATGGTTGTCAAACAGATAACGGGCATACTCTACGGGACGGCGGACGGCCTTGCGATAGGTTTCAACATCCCCCATCTTGTGGAAAATATCTCTGCCAGGCTTGTTGTTAATCTCGATAATCCAAACCTTTCCTTCCTTGTCAATCCCTAAGTCAATGCCGAGCTCTGTAAGTCGGCCAAATTTTCCTTCTAAGATCTGAGCTGCTTGAAGGCCTAATTGATGACACTCCTCAAATACTTCCTGACATTTGGAGGGAGAAAGGTACCTTTTTAAGAACAGCTCTGGCTTGACGGCCTTTCCCCCGCCATGCAGGTTGGAAGTTGCACTGTCTTTCCCTCCGATTTTGCCGCCCAGACCGGTAACCTCCCAACTTCCATTCCCATTTTTTTGTACAAGTAAACGAAAATCCGTGACGAGACCAGGCTCCCATTGGAGGTTTAATCCTTGTTGTACGATATAGTTTGAGTTTTTCGTCCAACTCGCAATAAAGGAAGACAAAGCGGCAAGGGACGAAAATGACTTTTTGATTTTGTTTCTTCGATGATCTCTGCCTACGGCGAGGAAATGTTGAGCCACCTTGCGTGTGACCGATAAAATTCCTTTTCCGCCCGTTCCGTTTACGGGTTTAATATAGATCATGGGATATTTGCTAAGCATGCGGAGTGCTGCTTTCGGACTATCCATAGGAGCCGTTTCCGGCAACCACTTCGCTATTTGAGGTTGAGTGTTAAGGAAGCGATGTAGATTCCATTTATGAGCGAGACGAGAGTTTAAGAAGGGGAGCGGGGTGCGACTCCGAAAGTGAACAAATTTCCTGAATGCTTCAGGTTTCATATTCCGAAATCGGTCATAGACAATGTCAGGACGATTGCATATCTTTGAGATCCAACCCTTCCCTTTCTCATAGACCAAAGCACGGATCTGTCCCGAGCGCAATTGATCCTGCGGAGCAAATAGGAGAACCTCGGTATTTAATTTTCCAGCTTCCTGGGCAAGGTGCGTAAAAAAGGTGATTTCCTCGATGTATCGACCGTTTCTCCAGGTAAGAATGCCTAGTCTCATGTTCGTTGCCATTTTAATTCACATCATCTTTCCGCCAGTTTCCTAATCCAAGACATAGAGTATGCTTGCCTGTTGGACCGGTTACGACCTTAAAGCCCACCATGCCCATTGCAAAGCACATTTTTAAGCTGGGAATATTATCCAATGCAACCTTCCCGTATACTTTGTCAATTCGTTTCATTAATTCTTGAATTAAAGCTACACCAATCCCGTTTTCACGGTAGAGCTTATGAACCAGAACAAAAGCCTCTTTCCTGCCATAATCGGCTGTGGCCAGAAGCCCTACAATCTTTTTATCCTCAATAGCTATCAGCAGGACGGTACCTGGCTCCTGGAGGTCTTGTGGGGACACTTCTTTCATCCATTGGAAGCCTTGTTTGGTTATTCTTCGATCCCCGTGTCCAGCTCTGATAAAATCTATCATTCTTTGGCGGAGCTTCGTTAGGGTCTCTGCTGTAATTTGCTTAACTTCCATTCAATAGGCCCCCCTTTGCGGCTGGAAATTGGGAAAGGTATTGTCCGTATTGGATAATTCTTTCGAGGGAGGTTTGACGGATATGCGGTTCGTCAAATTTCATGGGCTTGGCGTTGGCTTCAAAGAACCACAGTTTTCCATCTCTGGTCAGGCCTAGATCCATGGAAAACTCTCCTAGTGACGGGAAGTTGTCTTCAAGGGCGTGAGCTAATTCCAATACGGTTGTTTGCAGTCGTTTCATGAAGGTGCTGTAGGCAGTTGAACTCATTAGCTTGCCTAACACCACCTCGGGTGCGGCGATGGACCCTCCTCTAGGAACGTGGGTCGTGATGCCGTTCTTGCCGGCTACACGAATACCTACCCCTGTGGGCTTCCACGTCCCAGAGCCATCCTTCTGCACAAGCACGCGAATATCAAAGGGGCGTCCTTTATAGGTAAGGAGAGTAATGCCCTCCTGAACCACATAACCGATGGGAACGATGCTTTTCAGCTCATTCCATAAGGAGGTCGTGTTGCTAAAGCTCTTTGTGAGTAGCCTAGAACCTTCACGTTCCTTCAGGATATGCTGCCCAGCTTTGTTTTCCAATCGCATGATTCCTTGGCCCGCTTTTCCCGAGATCGGTTTGAGGTAGATAAGCGCATGCTTCGTAACCATATCCGTAAGGTCTTTGGCGGTCAGGAGTTTTTTAGACTCGGGAATGTAGCTCGCTACTCGTTCATGCTGGCCTAACGATTCGTAAAGGCTCCACTTGTTGAAAAAATGACGGTTATACAGCCTCAGTCCAGGGATGGCTTGCAACTTTTGTAGTGTCTTCTGAACTTGAGTTTTCATTTCATCCTCACGGTATGGAATTCGATTATAAACCACATTAGGCAGAGGGAAGTCCGGTACGCGCGTCCATCCAGACTTCCCATTAGGCAGAAAGGCGCTCGTGGTTTTTTTCGTCCAATCGATATCCTCCACAGCCATGACATAAACGAGGGCACCAAGCTTACGGCCTGTGTTGATGATATCAATATAATTACTTTGATTCCCTTTAAAGCCTGATCCGCGTCTGACTGTTAGTATTCCGATAAGTGGCCCCACGGTTAAGGAGCCTAGATTTTTTTTTACCAGGACCCGGGTGGAGAAGGTACCCGGAAGCGGCGCAGATGAGCTGACTGATACCGAACGGGTAGTTTCTTCTGCTCCAAGCTGAATCGATTGTTCCTTGCTGCTAAGTTGTTCTGAACCTTTACTATGGAGCGTCCATTGCTGTGTTGCAGGTCGTATAGAAAGAATAGCAGATCTGGTTATAGACATAAGCTACGCTCCTTTTAATTAAAATTTGCCAAGTATCGGCTATAATCGAGAATAAGGTGAACCGACTTTCGATCGGCTTCCCTAAGGCTGCTATGCTTGAAAATGGATCTGCCGGGACGAGAGTTTGCCTCAAACATCCAAATATGTCCCCGCTCGTCGATTCCTATGTCAAATCCTAGCTCTCCGATGTTTTGCCCTACTCGGGATTCGATCACCTGGGCTAATTGTACCGAGGTTTCCTTGAGCTTTTTTTCCATGATCGGACCTTCACTTTGGAACACATGTTTAAGCAGATCTTCTCCTAATACGACCGTACCACCTGTGCGAACATGGGTGGTTACACTGCCTTTACCTGCGATCTTAGCTGCGATAGCGGCTACTACCCACTGATTTTCATGGTTCTTATGAGCATGCACTCTAAAGTCAAGGGGCCTGCCGTTGTGCTTAATCAAGGAAATCCCTTGCTGCACAAGATAGCTGTTTAGACGAGATTTGGGAATATGCTGCTGGAGAAGGGATGCAAGGGTACTGTACTTTTGCTGAATAATGTTTTTTCGATTATTGTAGGTAACGAAATACCCTATACGCGGCTGATACTCAAGTTTCAGGATCCCGAGTCCTAGACTCCCGCCAACAGGCTTCAGGTAAACCATTTTATGCTTCTGCAGCATGCTTTGGACCTTTGCAACCGTAGGGGAAACATATGTTTCTGGAATATGCTGGCTGGCAAAAGGATGATCTTGGATTTGCTGGTGAATGGACCATTTATTGAAAAAGGTAGGGTTAAACATCTTAGCATCGGTTAAGCGTTCAAGTCTGGTTTTAAAACCTTGAACCGTAGGCGATTTCTCGGAGTAGCGGTCAGGGATGCGGTTATAGACCACGTCTGGGAGCGGAATAAGGGCTTTCCTCCACATGGTGCCGCCTGGTCCTTCTTGTAGGAAGATGCCCCGAACGGTCTTATCTTCCCAATTCACGTCTGACGGAGTAAAAAGGTAGTAATATAAACCTTCTCCTCGTTGTCCTGATAACAGACTTTTAAAGAAAGGAGCTCGTTTGCTGATTAACTGATTGTTGGCTAGGGAAATTCCTGTCGTGAGGATTCCGACAACAGGCCCGATCCGCAAAGTGTCTTCTTCGAGCTTCACATGGAGTTGGCCGCCAAAAGGGAGAACGAGATCTTTGCTTAGCCCAGGAGGGATCCAGATCTCGTTTGTGCCCTTTTTTGCCTTAAATAAAGGAGTCCAGACTCGTTTTTGCCCAAGCTGAACTTCAATTTGATTTTTGGCTTCTATGCCAAGTTCTTTACATAAGTCATGGGAAATAATAATCCCATTATATTTATTAGTCTGCAGCAATTGGATTCGTACTCGTTTCGACTCCATCTCTTACCCTCCTATTGGGATTGCATGAGATATTTCGCCAGGACGGCTTCTTTTTCTCGAAGCTGATCTTGAGGATCTACCTTTTTCTTTTCTTCTGCGTTTTCCGCAAGGAAACCGGTATATATCCGCTGGATTTTCCAGGCTCTTCAAAAAGGTAAATCGCATACTCTAATAGTTTTTTTACCGAGGGGCGCGTCTTTTTTTGTTCAGTTAAAATTTGCTTGTCATTTTTAGAGGGCTTTGCATTAATTTCTAGGAGCCAGATCCTGCCTTGCGTATCTACGGCTAAGTCAATGCCTAGCTCAGCAAAATGTCCTTGCATGGACGCTTCCATGCTGTTTGCAAGAAGGATGGATACCTTTTCCAACTGACTCTTCGTGGGACGTTCTCCATGCCAAGGAGAGGCACTACGCAAGGCTTTGGTGACAGGTACAATCGTTCCGCCGCGTGCTAGATTGGAAACGATGCTCCGGTTTTGCCCAATGCGGCCTACAATCGAGGTGACAGCCCATTTTCCTGATGAGTCCTTCTGGGCAAGGGACCTGAAATCCAAAGGATTTCCTCCGACTTTGACCAGATTTAAACCTTGTTGAACCAAGTAAGAAATTCTCGATATTTTTGGAGAGAGATACTTGTAGAGACCAGAAAGCGTGGAAAATTCCTTTTTGACGCTCCCGCTCATCGTGGAATAATGAGAGGAGTAGCGGTTGCCATTTCGGGTGATTCGGTAGATGCCAATGCCTAAGCTGCCGTTCGCAGGTTTCAAGTAAACCTGCGGGAATCGCTCTAGAGCATCCTTAATTGAATTGAAGCCTTTGTGCATCTGTGTGTAAGGAAGATATGGAGAGGCTTCTCTTATACTGCTAAGGGCTTCGTGAACCTGCCATTTGTTTAGAAAATGCTCATTAAAGAAGGAAACCCCATTCTTCTTCAAATTCTTAATCCAATCTTGAGCACCGAAACGATTTTCGTCTTTTCTCGAGCCTAGTCGGTTATAAATGGTATCAGGAAAAGGCAATACCCTTTGGACCCATTTACCGTCTACCCATCTCCAGCCTTTCACCGTTTGATTTTCACGGTCCAGATCGTTTAATGTAAAGATGAAGGCAAGAATCCCTTTGGATTTGGCTCCTTGAACCACTTCCTTGCAGAAAGAAGAAGTAGAGCCAAACATGCCTTCTGGCGATCTATATAGCTTGGAAATGAGAACGCCAAAAACAGGGCCGAGATAGATTTTACGAGTTTTATTGTCGTAACGGATGTTCAATTGAATTCCATCTGGGACATGCAACTGTTCTGCTACATCTTTTCGGATGCGAATAAGAGAGCCGTTACTGGTAAAGGTCTGTACTTGACAAGAAACAGTTTTTTGTCCCACTTGAAGAGAAATAGGGGAACGCAGAGGGATTTGCAGAGATTGCTGGATCTTAGGGCTAATTTGCAACTGACTCCCCGAAGGGAAGTCCGACATCTCGTCTACCTGTATTCCCACGCAAATATGAGACATGCATATTCCCCTTCCCAATAGGCTTTCAATTACTGTATAGTATGAGGGCATCCTTGCCTTTGTGAAAATAGTAGGCTCTAGGGAAAGAGGACAATAAACAATAAAAAGGAGCTGAGCAACCTGTGTCATGGCCATTATTATTGCTTCTCCAGATGGGAATTGGCGCCCTGATTGGAGGAATGACCAACGAGCTGGCGATCCGCATGCTCTTTAGACCTTATAAAGCGATATATCTGGGGAAGTGGAGGGTTCCTTTCACCCCAGGGCTTATCCCCAAAAGGCATGACGAATTAGCTATTCAGATGGGAAAGTTAGTAGAAAACTTTTTAATTACGCCGCAGGGCGTAAGATCGATGCTGATGAAGGGCCAAGTGGATCAGGAGATTCAGCAATGGCTGCGCAAGAGGGTAGATCAATGGGCATCTTCGGAAGAAACTTTACAAGAGTTGATGACAAGATGGGGGATGCCGATCACAGAAAATCTAGAAGCGCGGGTTAGGGA
Organism: Ammoniphilus sp. YIM 78166; assembly: GCF_004522215.1. Taxonomy (GTDB): domain Bacteria; phylum Bacillota; class Bacilli; order Aneurinibacillales; family RAOX-1; genus YIM-78166. Next base: position 186,745 of record NZ_SDLR01000002.1, read on the forward strand.
TCAGCTTGTCATTCATTTAGGAGAGCGAGTGGCTCAGGCGAGTTATTTAACCCTAGACGAGCTCTTGCCTGAAGATGTCAAGAAAGGGCTAGAGGATAAGATTGCTGACGCCGCTCCCTATCTGCTAGATAAGATGTCGCGTTTTCTTGGATCCCGAGAAGGCGAAGTGATGATTAAGGGTATGTTGTCTCAACTGTCAGGCGGTTTAGGAATGTTTGGCGGACTTGCTTCCATGCTGTTATCGGATGAGAAGGTGATTGCAAAGGTAGGCTCCTCCCTGGAAGCTGCCTTGAAAAATGATGCGCTTCAGACTAAACTCGCTACCCTTTTGCAGCAAGAGTTTAAGAACCTCTATCAGAAGCAAGTCGGTGAAGTCATTCACTGGATAGGCCATGAAAAGGTAGAGGATGGGATTCGCTTTCTCGTTGATCGCATCGTCGATAGGGACAAGATTGGAAGTATCAGGATAAATTCAATCCTTCAACCGATCCAAACGTACATAGAAGAAGCCATACCTTCTTTGGTAGCCTCCCTGTTAACATGGGTTGAGGCCAACCTAGAGGCCGGACTGAAGAAAATCAACCTGACCAAAATTGCAGCCGCTCAAGTAGAGGCATTTCCGGTCAATAAGCTTGAAGAAATGATCATCAGTATTACCGGAAAGGAACTAAAAATGATAACAGTCTTTGGCGCCATCTTAGGTGGATTGATTGGGGCGGTTCAAGGTCTCCTTGTCCTTTTCCTGAAATAGTGGCTGCTTGCGTTGTTTTCTGGTATGATCTAGATGTTAAAATATGGATCATTGGAGGAGTAACAATGGACATTCTTTTTCATGGACATTCTACAGTTCAGATTACAAGTAACGGAAAGTCGCTGATTATCGACCCTTTTATTACGCATAATCCTTTAGCTAAAACGAAAGCAGAAGATGTGAAGGTAGACTATATTTTGCTTACCCATGGCCATGGCGACCACATCGGGGATGCCTTAACCATTGCGAAAAATAATGATGCGACGATCATAGCAACACATGAACTAGCCACGTATTTCTCTTGGCAGGGAGCGAAGGTCCATTCCATGAATACAGGAGGTTCGAGAGCCTTTGACTTTTTCAAGGCGAAGTTTACGCAAGCGTTTCATAGCTCGGGATATACTTCGGATGATGAGCAGAAGATCGTGTATCTGGGTATGCCATGTGGGATCTTGCTTACCATAGAGGGAAAAACCATTTATCATGCTGGGGATACCGCGTTATTTGGGGATATGAAACTGTTGGGCGAGTTACATACGATTGATATTGCCTTCCTGCCTATTGGTGACAACTTTACCATGGGTCCTGACGATGCTGCTATCGCTGCAGGATGGATTCAAGCTAAAAATACGATACCGATTCACTACAATACTTTTGGGCTCATTGAACAGGATGGACAGGCTTTTGTAGAGGAATTAAGGAAAAAAGGATTAGAAGGAACGGTCGTTGAACCTGGAGAAACAATTTCATTAATTTGAAAAGAACATGTAACATCCCTGTAATATTCCTTTGTTAAGATAAAACTACGATGAAAACCCCCTTAATGATAAAGAGTGGCTCTGATGCCACTCCTTTTTTTTGACCTTTTCCGACAATAATTCAGCTGTATTTAAAAAATGTGAAAAAATTATGTTAATTTCTAAGGAAATACTATCCAATTTGTCGAAATTACGCTATACTAAGAAAGGTAGTTTATAAGAATAGTAGATTTACATACATAATGGAATTGGACATATGGTGGTGAGCAGATGAAGAAGAGACTAGCCGGGTTCTTGCTAGCGACGCTGCTGTACGCTACATCAGCGGGTGCAGAAGATTATGTCGTGGTAGCAGGAGATACGCTAAGTGGCATTGCCTCGAAATACGGTGTGAGTGTGGAAGGGTTAAAATCAGCAAACGGTCTTGACTCCGAATTTCTAAGCATTAACCAGAAGCTTGTAATCCCTGAGGCTGCCGCAGAGCCGGTAACCAAGGTTAAAAAGATGGTATTTATCAACGAGGATGATCTCGGCTTAAGAGAAGATGAGAACCAACAATCGAAGGTAATCACAACCCTAGACCGAGGAGCTAAAGTAGAGCTCCTAGAAACAAACGCAAAGTGGTCTAAGATCAAGGTAGGAGAACACATTGGGTTTGTGGCTACAGAGCATTTGACCAATAATCTGGAAGATTCCTCTCGTGCACTGGAGATGCTTCTAGGCAGGGTGAAGACGCTTGCTGTGGGTTTGGCAGGAACCCCTTACCGCTCCGGTGGGACAAGCCCCAAAGGGTTTGACTGCAGTGGGTTTACTAGCTATGTCATGGGACAGATGGGAGTCAAGCTCCCGAGAACATCGGTTGATCAATTTTCAGTGGGTAAGAAGGTAGAACGAAATAATCTAAGAGTGGGGGATCTATTATTTTTTGATACCCTGAAGAAAGGCCGAATTTCTCACGTAGGGATTTATATCGGCAACAATAAGATGATCCATTCTGCAACACGAAAAGTAGAAGTCAGTGATTTAAGCTGGTATTTTAAGAATTATCGGTATTATGGAGCGAAACGAGTTCTGACAGTCTCACAAAAATAATACATATAAGATGGATAAGCCACTTCGCGATGAAGTGGCTTTATGCATATTTCCTAACAATTAGACGAAAATGAGGAAAGATGGAAGAAGGAGGGAGCACCATGCGCAAAGTTGGTTTAGCCTTTGCTATTCTTTTTATTATCTATTGCGTGGCTATAGGCTGGTATCTACTTGAAACAAACAGTTCGTTGCCAGAGGAGCTTCGCGGAAGCCCAGCTGACCCAGCTACATTCATGACAGCAGAGCAGTTGGAGAAATCGGTGACGTATTCTAGAATCAAAAGCATTGTTTTTTTCATTCGTGGTCCCTTGGAATGGGGAATGTATCTTTTGATTCTTGGATTAGGACTGGCTACTCTTTATAACAAATGGGCAATGCGAATAGGAGGGTCATTTTTTCAAGCGCTCCTTTTTGTTTTTTTGTTAACCCTCACTACGCGTTTATTTCAATTTCCGTTGGATTACTTTATGTTTCAGCTTAGGCATGAATACGGAATTACGAGTGAGCCTTTCCCAAGTTGGTTCTTTGATAAGCTAAAGTCGTTTGGCGTGTCGCTTGTGATGATGGGTCCGATTGTATGGGGGCTCTATCAAATCATAAGAAGAACCGCAAGGTGGTGGTTATGGTGTTGGCTGTTATCCATACCGGTGGCTTTATTTTTTATGTATATCCAACCGATCGTGTTAGATCCTATTTATCATGAGTTTACTCCTTTAAAAGATGAGCGGTTAAAACAAGAAATCCTACAGTTGGCTGCGCGGGCAGAGGTCCCGGTTGAACAGGTATACGAAGTGAATATGTCGCGAAAAACCAATGCACTTAATGCCTATGTAAATGGCATTGGAAACAATACGAGGATTGTCCTATGGGATACGACACTTCAAAAACTGAAGGAGGACGAGGTTCTCTTTATCATGGCTCATGAAATTGGTCACTACGTGTTAAATCATATGATTTGGCTGTTTTTAGGGACAATAGGAATGGTTCTGGTTGCTTTATTTGCTATTGCCCATCTATCCCAATGGGTGATCCGGCGGTTTGGGCATTGGTGGGGAACCCATGATATCAAGGAGTTATCGTCGCTACCATTAATCTTACTATTGCTTTCGATTTTGTCTTTTATTTCTATGCCAATACAAAATGCCGTCTCCAGACAATACGAGCTGGCAGCAGATCAATATGCAATGGAAATGATGGGAGATCCGGACGCCGCTGCCCGAACCTTTCAGCGGTTAGCAGTAGAGGGATTATCTGAGGTCAATCCTCCGCCCTTGGTGAAATATTTTCTCTATGGGCACCCTACCTTACATGAGCGTATCGTTTATGTAAAAGAGTATGGACAGGGGAAATAGACAAAACGTATACTAAGCGAATGGAATTGAAGAAAAGAAAAGATAGGGGTATTCATTCATGAGATTGCGGAAAAAGCCTTGGGCTAAAGATGAAATTGTAGGGTATGACAAGTTGGTTGTACTAGAACCCGAGCGTTATCGTGGACGCTGGAATGAGTGGTTTGGAAATAACCAGCCGATTCATGCCGAGCTGGGTACTGGAAAAGGAAACTTTATCACAACGCTTGCGGAGAAGAATCCTTCTGTGAATTATATAGCGGTAGAAGTTCGCGAAGAAGTATTAATTTATGCGGTAAGAAAAGCCGTTCAAAAAGGTTTAACCAATATCGCCTTTCTATGGCTGAACATCAATAAAATTGAGGAGAGTTTTGCAGAAGGAGAGCTGTCGCGCATCTTCTTAAACTTTAGTGATCCTTGGCCAAAAAACCGTCACGCCAAACGCCGCTTAACCCACCGAGAGTTTTTAGATAAGTATAAGAAAATCCTTGTACACGGCAACGAGATCCATCTGAAGACAGACAATGAAGGGTTATTCGAGTTCTCCTTAAACGAATTTAGCGACACCGGTTTCAGACTCAAAAATATAACGTTTGACCTTCACCAAAGCCAATTTGAAGAAGAGAAATCCGTGATGACGGAATATGAACAAAAATTCGTTAGCCGAGGCATGAAGATTTACCGGGTTGAAGCTATTTATCAGTAACTTAGCATTTCTTGTCCACTCGCCTCATATAAATTTACAGAATCAATGGGGACTTTTGGGAGGTAAGTGCGCTTGAGAAAATTTCGTGCCCTGAGCTGTCTGGTTTTTGCGCTTTGTCTTATTTTTTATGCGGTTCCTCGATTGCCTGTACAAGGGATCTCCCAATTGGCTACAGGGTTCAGCTTGGTCTGGATAGCGTTTGCTTTTTTGGTTATAGGGAGTAATCTGTATTTTGTAATGGGTACAGAGCGACAGAAGACCAAAAGGCGAGATATGCCAGTCTACAGCAGTCCACGGCTAAGAGGCGGAACTACGGGTACAAAGAAAAGAAGAATATCTATTGATATCTAAAAGAGTGAGGGGTCTTCCTGCATCGCCAGGCAGAGGCCCCTCTTTTCTTTTGGTGGATAAGAATTTATAAGTTATATAGAATTCCTTATCCACATACGGGCAACTAAGGCTGCCGCCTTTCCCTACCTTGACATCAAGGTTTTACCTTCATTTTGATAAAATTAATTTTATCAAAATGAACCCGCAGGGTTGATGTCAAGGTAGGGAAGCCTTTCAGGCTTGGCGCCAGCCAAGTTTTCTTTAGTGTATGTTGTTATTGTTATAATAACTAGGTATAATGAATGTATAACAGACTGGTACAGGTCTTGAGAAGTCAGGGAAACAATATAAAGATACAGGTGGTACACATGGCGACAAAGCATGAACAAATCTTAAAGCATATAGAAAGTCTTGAAGTGGGCTCGAAAATATCGGTCCGACAAGTAGCCAAGGATCTAGATGTGAGTGAGGGAACAGCCTACCGAGCGATCAAGGATGCGGAAGTCCAGGGTCTTGTAAGCACCATTGAGCGGGTAGGAACGGTTCGAATCGAAAAAAAACAAAAGAAGAATATTGAAAAGCTTACTTTTGCAGAAGTAGTGAATATTGTAGACGGTCATGTCCTTGGGGGAAGAGAAGGACTGCATAAAACGTTGAATAAGTTTGTTATCGGTGCGATGAAGCTCGAAGCGATGATGCGGTATGTTGAGCCCGGGAGCTTGCTCATTATCGGGAACCGATATCAAGCTCATAAGCTGTCATTGCAGTATGGGGCAGCTGTGTTAATCACCGGGGGATTTGACACGAGTGAAGATGTGAAGCAGCTCGCTGATGAATTGCAGCTCCCTATCATTTCAAGCAGTTATGATACGTTTACGGTAGCCGCTTTAATAAACCGCGCGATCTATGATCGATTAATTAAAAAAGAAATCGTAATGGTCGAAGACATTGTCACCCCGATGGAGTCTACGTATTACCTGTATACAAACAGTAAGGTAAAGGATTGGCATGCGTTGTCCCAAGAGGTAGGGCATGGTCGTTTTCCGGTTGTAGATGAGCAGTTGAAGCTTCAAGGGGTCGTTACAACAAAAGATGTGATGGGTCATGAAGACGAAGTGGCGATTGATAAGCTTATGACGAAAAACCCGCTTACCGCTATGCCTAGAGTCTCCGTTGCTTCCGCAGCACACATGATGGTCTGGGAAGGGATTGAATTGCTTCCTGTCGTAGACAACCACAAAAAGCTGCTGGGAGTCATCAGCAGGCAAGATGTCTTGAAAGCGATGCAATATATTCAAAAGCAACCCCAGATTGGTGAGACCTTCGCCGATCAAATCATCTCCCGCTTCGAAGAGGAAAAGCTCGATGGAGGAAATATTGTTTTCCGAGGCGAGGTAACCCCACAGATGACGAACCATCTAGGAACAATCTCAAGCGGCGTGTTAACGACCATTGTCTCTGAATCCGGTAGCAGAGCCTTGCGTCAATATCGCAAAGGCGATATGGTCCCAGAAAATATTACAGTCTACTTCCTAAAGCCTGTACAGATCGAGAGCGCCATTGAAATTAGACCAAGAGTAATGGAGATCAGCCGTAAATTCGGTAAGGTTGAGGTCGAGGTATTTCATCAAGGAACCCTTGTAGCCAAGGCCATGATGACTACGCAAGTCGTAGAGAGATAGATTTCTTCCGGAAGGGACCTTTTACGGGTTCCTTTTTAGATTTATAAGAAAGCAGGATTCAGCAGAACCCATTCACTTGCTCCCATACTGGGGATGAGGTACCGCAAGCCTGCGGTTCGTGGCCTGAACCGGGCGGATCGCTCGGATGAGGTACCGCAAGGCCTCGGTTCGTGCCCAGAATCGGGCGGATCGCTCGGATGAGGTACCGCAAGCCCGTGGTTCGTGCCCTGAACCTGGTAGATTCGCTCGGATGAGGTACTGCAAGCCCTCGGTTTGTACCCTGAACCAGGTGGATTCGCTCGGAAGAGGTACCGCAAGCCCGTGGTTCGTGCCCTGATTCTGGTGGATCCGCTCGGATGAGGTACCGCAAGCCTGCGGTTCGTATCCTGAATTTGGCGAATCGCACGGACGAGGTACCGCAAGCCCGTGGTTCGTGCCCTGAACCGGGCGGATCGCACGGACGAGGTACCGCAAGCCCCCGGTTCGTGCCCTGAACCTGGTGGATCCGCTCGGACGAGGTATCGCCTGGCTCAGTTTTTTTTGAAGGTTTTGGGTAATTTTGGTCTAGTTTTTTTATGGGCACTATCTAAACTTTCGTTTAGAGTCTCCCATTTTAAGCTGATTTTTTAAGTAATTAGGCTTTTCTTTTTCATCATGGCCTGGTCCGGGAGCGTATGACTACTGCCCAGGCCCGTTGCTCACGAAAATTCTGTTATGCTCACGGAAAAGTGGTGGATGGTCACGAGTCATGGGCGTTTGCTCACATACTTGGTACAATTCCAAATTATTCACGTCATTTGATCACGAAAACCATTCACTTGCTCCTAAACCTGTAATGACTCCAAGTAAGTGGAGCATGGAAGGGGCAGTCCGAATCAGAGTTTTATATATAAAAGGAGAGAGGAAAGGGTATGTGGCTCGCAGCAGCATTAGGGACAGCCATTTGTTTCGGCGTAAATAATACGTTATTTAAGTGGGGGACAACCAGAGGACTGTCAAAAGTAAGCATCCAATTTTATTTTTACCTTGTCGCCTTTCTTTGCCTCACGATATATGGAGTGGTAGATGGTACCTGGCAATTAAGCCTATCTGCCTTGCTCCTGGGTGGAACAGCTGGGATTCTTAATGCCAATGGCAACATACAAATGTCAAAAGCATTCGAACGAGGACCAGCAGGGATCACCTCAGCGCTCATTGCCAGCAACGCTATTATTCCTATCCTGGCCTCCAGCATGTTTTTCCCGGATGTCATTACGCCGCTGCAGTGGCTGGGAATCTGTCTGATGATCAGCGCATCGATCGTTGTCCAGTACAAGCCAGGTGCCGGCAAGGACGTTCACTACAAGTCATGGCTTGTTCATATACTATTGGCCTTAGTTTCTATAGGTTTGGTCGCGTTTCTTATGAAAGTCGCTTCTTTCTATGATATCGGATTTTTGGCGTTGTTGAGTTCCTTTTATCTTGTAGGGTTAGTTTATTTGGGTGCTTTTATCTTTTTTAGAGGGGAGACCATTCGACTAGCAGAGCTGAAGGTTGGTGGGGTAGTTGGTCTGCTTAGCATCACAGGCTTTTTTTCCTACCTGTTTGCACTTGAGGATGGACCGGCTAGCATCATTTTTCCGATCATCAGTTTAAACTGTTTAGTTGTGATGATGGCCGGCTTGATCTTATTTAAAGAGAAGTTACAGATCTATCAAGTGGTGGTCTTGCTCGTTGCTTTAGCAGGATTGGTAATGGTGAGGATGTAGAAGGAGAGTGGGGAGGTGGGGCGTCGTTTGATGCCCTGCAAGCCAGCAGAGTGCCGGATCCGGGCACCAAAGACTGGTCCAGACCTAAACTTCAAACGCGTTTGAAAAATCATCCTTGATATCTCCGCGTCCACTCAAAAAGCCAACTATTTCGTCTGCAACCCTTTGTAATAGCGATAGTTCTTAACCCCAGCCCATAAATTAAAGATGCCGAGGGCGAGCATAACGAGAGCTATGGTTAGGCGGATGGTTGTAAGATCAGGAAAGAGAAACTGGTTTGCCGCAAAAAGAATCAAGGTGATTCCCATAAAAATATTCATTAAACCTTGTCCAATTTTTTTGCCGACAGGGTGCTTGATCATTCTATATTGGAAGCCAAACACGATGGTTAGAAATAAAGCAGTGATGGTAAAGCCAGTCAAGATCATACCGAAACTTCCTTTCATTGATTTTTCTTTTCACATGGCTCAGTAGAACACTTAGATGGAAAATCTCCACTTAGTTTGAAAATTAGGGCCTCAAGAGATGAATTAAGTGGAGATTTTCCATTTAAGCACGCTAACCCCTGCTGAAAAGCAGTGAATTTAACATTGTAGGTGGATGAAAATCCATTAATTTAATAGGAACCCGCTATATTTTCCGAATTAGTTGGAGTTATTCCACTTAATTATCTCCAAGGTCTATATAACAGAGCCTTACACTTTAGCCATTATACACAAAAAAGTCCGGCATTTCATGCCAGACTCGTGATTAATCTTTAATTGGGATGAACCAATTTCCGAAAGGGGTTCGATCTATATGGACTCGTAGACCATGTTCCTGGATGTATTTCTCAATTTGTTCGGTAACTTGTGCTGTTTCTGAGAAGGCAGATAAACCACCCTTAAGTCTTTCAATTTTTGCGCGTGCCATTTCTCGTTGGCTGATGATCATCGTGTGTGCCTCCTTTTCAATTAACCGAATCTTTATATTTATTATACAATACATTCTATAATATTTCGACACCTTTGGTTCATATGTCACAATATCTTCAAAATTAGGGGGTAGGTTGTTCCACTTTTGCATAAAGGTACAAGTGGACGGTCTGGTAGATGGTCATGGTTTGTAGTTCTACTTTGATGGTTCGGTCGCCAAGACGATAGATTCTCTCCTTAAAGTGCTGTCTGACTAAGAGATGTAAATCATCCACGCTTTCTAGAGACTTTCCTTCGAGAAACTTCATTTCTTTCAGGATTCTTTTCTGCAGCTCAAGCTCGATAAATTTATCGTCTGGTTTCGGGTCTTCAAGGTGAATTTCGATATCTTTTACGACTAGCTTTCGGTTATATTTACTCGGGTCTTGCTCTTCGTACTTCTTTAATTGATTCTCGAAATGCTGACTTTGGTTTTCGAGGGCCTTGATCTGCAGGTGCAGTCTGTCCAGTTCCTTTCCGTTAAACAGCAAGAAGATGAGAGCGCCAAGCAACATGCCAAGAAAAAACACCATTTCGTAGCGAATCCACTGCCTATAGCTCGTTCGGCTAGGAACTCTCATCCCTCTAGCTTTCCTAACCACTTAATCAAAACGTAACCGCTGTATGCCCCTGCAAAAGCACTGATAATCAAGATGATTTGCTTAATGATGTCCGAGAGCTGGCCATCGCTAAACACCCGTTCAATTTGCATAAAAGAGTCAAAGGTACCCCCTAAGGCGCCAACTAATCCCCAGATCTTTAATTTCTCCGAAAGTGCGACCATATTGCTTAGTGGAGGCTGCCTGACAAGAAAAGAACCCATCGCCCCCATGAAAGACCCCCCTACGACAATGCCGAAGGCTATGAAAAAATGGAGGATAACATTCGCTAATAGAGTCAAGGATAACCACTTCCTTTTTAGTATCCCTATATGCTTATGGACAAGAATACGCAAATATGATTGTCATTTTCTTGATGTATAATAGAGGGAGGAAGTTAGAAAGGGGTAGAACCTATGGAGCGTTTTGTACATTTGCGGGTCCATAGTGAGTACAGCCTTTTAGAAGGCGCGTGCAAAATCGATGAACTTGTAAGGCAGGCCAAACAACTGGGGATGTCGGCTCTGGCTATTACCGATTATGGAACCATGTACGGTGTAATACCGTTTTATAAAGCATGCATGCAGCATGGAATCAAGCCCATTATTGGAGTGACCCTGGATGTTATCCATGGCAACCTCACAGACCGGGTTCGAGATGAAAAGCGATACTCAATGGTGTTGTTAGCGGAGAATGATGCAGGATACCGAAGTCTTCTTCAGTTGGTCACGAGGGCAAATCTTCAGACGGCTCATGGTAAGCCTAAGGTGAATAAAGATCTTCTAAGACAGCATGCTGAGGGTCTGATCGCTTATTTTTCAGGATCTTCGGGAGAGATTCAAGAACTCCTTCTAGATAGACAGTTGGAGGCAGCGGTCCAGCGAGCAAAAGAATATGAAGGCTTATTTGGGAAAGGCCAGTTCTTCTTGGAGCTGCAAGACCATGGATTAGAAGAGCAGAGAGTTTTAAATCAACGAATCCTGCAATGCTCTCAGCAATCAGGGGTTCCGCTGATTGCAACGAATAGCGTTCATTACCTAACTCCCAAGGACTCTTGGAAGCATGATGTGTTGTTATGTATAGGAAGCGGAAAATTAATTAGTGATACGACGAGATTTCGGCTGCCCAATCAACAATTTTATTTAAAAAATCAAGATGAGATGAGTGCCCTATTCCCCTATGCCCGGGCAGCTGTAGAAAATACCTGCAAAATTGCAGATCGTTGTCACGTGGAAATATCTTTTGGTCAACATATTTTGCCTAAATTCCCCTTGCCAGAAGGGAGTCGTGCAACTGATTATCTGAAGGAGCTATGCCAAAAAGGACTCAACCAGCGATATGCCCAACCTAGTAAAGAGGCGCAGGAGAGGCTGGCTTACGAGCTAAGTGTAATAGACAAAATGGGGTTCTCCGATTACTTTCTGATTGTCTGGGACTTTATGAGGTTTGCCCATCAGCAAGGGATCGTGACAGGACCTGGCAGAGGCTCAGCGGCAGGAAGTTTAGTCGCCTATGTATTACAAATTACCAACGTCGACCCCCTGAAGTATAAGCTTTTATTTGAACGGTTCCTTAATCCGGAACGAATTAGTATGCCTGATATCGATATTGATTTTGAAGTGGAGCGTCGGGGAGAAGTCATCGAATACGTGTCACAAAAGTATGGAAAAGAGTTTGTTGCTCAAATCATCACCTTTGGGACTATGGCAGCTCGAGCGGCCATTAGGGATATCGGAAGGGTCATGAACTTTCCAGCCAATATTGTGGATCGTACAGCTAAATGGATTTCGCAAGGAATGACATTGGACGAGGCTATTCGGACCGTTCCTGAATTAAAGGATGCCTTTGATGAAAATGAAGAAACGCAGAGGCTAATCCAGTATGCCAAAGGGATTGAGGGACTTCCTCGCCATGCTAGTACACATGCTGCAGGCATTGTGATCTCAAGAGAGCCTTTGACTCACTATGTTCCGCTTCAGCAGGGACAAGAGGGACATTCCCTGACGCAATATTCGATGGAGCATCTTGAGGAAATTGGTTTGTTGAAAATGGACTTCTTAGGTCTCAGAAATCTAACCATCATCGAATCCGCACTTCATCTGATCCGTCTTCGGACCAATCCCTTATTAAAGCTAGAAGAGATTCCTCATGATGATGCCAAGACCTATAAGATGCTCACCCAAGGAGATACTACAGGCATTTTTCAGCTAGAATCTGCCGGGATGCGCAATGTTCTCAAAGAAGTAAAGCCATCTTCTCTTGAAGATATTATCGCTATACTCGCTCTTTATCGCCCAGGCCCTATGGAGATCATTCCTGAGTTCGCGGCGGCCAAGAACGGAAAAAGACCAGTCACCTACCTTCACGACGATCTCCGGGAGATTCTCGCTGATACCTATGGATTTATTCTGTATCAAGAGCAAATCATGCAAATTGCTTCGACTATGGCTGGCTATTCGTTAGGTGAGGCTGATGTCCTTCGTCGTGCCGTATCGAAAAAAAAGCGAGAAGTATTGGAAAAGCAAAGAGAGCAATTTGTCTCAGGTTGTCTTAAGAAGGGATATCCTCACCAAGTTGCCCAGGAATTATATGATTTAATCGTACGCTTTGCGGATTACGGCTTTAACCGCAGCCATAGTGCGGCTTACAGCTTGATCGCTTATCAAATGGCTTATCTTAAAGCCAATTATCCCTTGGAATTTATGACGGCATTACTCACGCTCGCTATAGGAAATGTAGGTAAAGTAGCGGAATACGTGGAGGAAACGAGGAGAAGAGGAATCCCCGTGAGGCTTCCGGATATTAATCAGAGCGAAGCTGCATTTTCCATTTGTGACAACGGCATCCTGTTTGGACTTTCAGCGATTAAAAATGTAGGTATCCATGCCATCGGGTCCATTCTTCAAGAACGGAAAAAAAGAGGGCCGTTTAGCAGTTTATCTGACTTTTGCCGAAGAGTAGACCCCAGAATATGCAATCGAAGAGTACTAGAAGCCCTGATTCAAAGTGGAGCCCTTGATAGTCTGCCTGGTCATCGAGCGCAGAAGCTTTCTGTGATTGATCTGGTGCTAGAAAAAGGACAGGAATGGAGAAGGGAGCATGCAGATGGGCAAGGCAGCTTATTTCAAGTGGAATCGGTTCAGGGAGTGGAGGTTCAGTATCCGGATATCCCACCCTTCACTAAGAAAGAGCTGTTGCAGCTGGAAAAAGAGTTGCTTGGGCTGTATGTTTCTGGTCATCCACTTGAAGAATATGATGCGATCTTCCAGCGCAAGGAAGTAATCCCACTGTATAGACTCGACGCACACGTGCAGGAGACTGTGCTAGTGGCGGGAATGATTCTAGAGGCAAAAACCATTACCACCCGAAAAGGGAGCCAAATGGCTTTTATTCTTCTTGAGGACAAAGCCTCACAAGCCGAGCTTGTGGTTTTTCCCACGACATTTGAAAAAGAGGCTGCGCTCTGGAAAAAAAATCGAATGGTCGTTGTTCAAGGGAAGGTTGAAAAGCAGGAAGAGCAAATCAAGCTGATCGTTCAAAAAGGATGGGATATGGCCTCTTTACCTGCAAAAAAGCAGGCTTCTCAAAGCCTAGCTTTATTCATTCGGATTTCCGAACCCTTAGAGGGTTCGGGCCAACTTATGGACATACAGGAGGAGCTGCTTAAATTTAGCGGAAATTATCCTGTTTACCTCTATTATGAAGCGAAGAAAGAAACTAAAAAATTGCAAGAAAAATATCACGTCAACCTTCAGCCAGCGCTGATTAGCAGGCTTGAAGGATTAGTTGGTAAGGAGTCCGTGATTGTTAAGGAATGGAATAAATAGGGGCTTGACGTAATAGGTCGGAAATTATCGATTAATTTCACGTTTACTTGGGCATAACTTCTGCTATAATTATGAAAAAGACTTTAGTGGTCTGACCACCTAGAGGAGAGATCAAGCCGTGTCCAATTTACGTGAAGCTGCACTGCAAATGCACAGAGAAAACCAGGGAAAACTAGCGGTACATTCAAAAGTAGCGGTAAAGAATGCTCAAGATTTAAGCCTAGCATATTCTCCAGGTGTGGCTGAGCCGTGCAAAGAAATTTTCGGGGATGAGAGCAAAGTCTACGAGTATACTATGAAAGGTAACTTGGTAGCCGTAGTCTCTGATGGAACGGCTGTACTCGGTCTGGGGAACATCGGTCCTGAGGCAGCGATGCCAGTAATGGAAGGGAAGGCCGTCCTGTTTAAGAATTTTGCAGGCGTTGATGCTTTTCCGATATGCCTCAGTTCATCGGAAGTCGAGAAGGTAATTGAAACGGTAAAAATGATCGCACCGAGCTTCGGTGGAGTGAATTTGGAGGATATCGCTGCCCCTCAATGCTTTGAGATTGAAGAAAGATTGAAGCGAGAATGCTCCATTCCTGTATTCCACGACGACCAACATGGTACTGCCATTGTGACGGCAGCGGGACTACTCAATGCTTTGAGGATCGTCGATAAGCATATGAACGAGATTCGAGTAGTTGTGAATGGGGCAGGGGCTGCAGGAATTGCTATCATTAAGTTATTATCGCATTTAGGTGTTCAAGATATCTTGTTATGTGATACTAAAGGAATTATTTATGAAGGTCGTCCTTACGGGATGAATCCGATAAAGGAACAGATGGCGAAACTGACTAATCTTGAGAAGAAGGAAGGCCAGCTAGCGGATGCGCTTCGTGGGGCTGATGTTTTCGTTGGGGTATCCGTGAAGGGAGCTCTGACGAAAGATATGATTCAAACGATGAATCGCGACGCCATTATTTTTGCCATGGCTAATCCAGACCCTGAGATCATGCCAGAAGAGGCAAAAGAAGCAGGAGCGCGAGTGATAGGAACCGGTCGCTCAGACTTCCCTAATCAAGTTAACAATGTTTTGGCGTTTCCAGGTATCTTCCGTGGTGCCCTGGACGTACGGGCGGAACAGATTAATGAAGAAATGAAGGTAGCAGCTGTCTACGCCATTGCAGATCTAGTGGACAAAGAAGAACTCAGTGAAAACTATTGTATTCCTAATCCATTTGATCCTAGAGTTGCTCCTGAAGTGGCAGCTGCCGTTGCGAAGGCAGCGATGGAGAGCGGGGTAGCGAGAATACAGGTGGATCCGCAAGTGGTACGTGAACGCACCGTCATGCTCACTTCGATAGAATAGCCGGGCAGAAAGAAAGAGGAAATCCAATGATTTCCTTCTTTTGGCGTTTTAAGACTGCCATAGCATCATATAAGGAGAGCGAGGTGTCCTATGATACTAGGTCCTGCTGCTGGGGATAAAGTCTATCACGGAATCTTATTAGAACTAAACCGAATTGTAGAAGCAGACAATCTTCGCCCAGGAGATAAGCTCCCTTCCGAAAGAGAGTTGTCTGAGCGACTAAAAGTAGGGAGATCTTCGGTTAGAGAAGCGCTCCGGGCTCTTGAGCTATTAGGTCTCATTACCACCCGCAGAGGAGAAGGAACGTTCATTGAGCATTATCGGCATAATAAGCTTTTCGATATTCTAGGATATTATCTGCTGCGAGACCGCAAGGCCAGTAGAGACTTGTCTGAGATGAGATTGATCTTAGAATTGGATGCAGTAAGGCTCGCGTGTGAACGGGCAACGGATAAATATTTGCAAATCATGGAGAAGTCCATTTCGGATGCGATGCAAAAGATCGAGCGAGGGCAATCTCCGGTAGAAGAAGATTTTGAATTTCATCGTGCAATTGCAAGGGCAAGTCGCAATTCTGTGTTACAGCGAATCTGGATACCACTTGTGGAATACAGTAAAGCAGTTAGGGAAGATTCGCTTACGGATGAAAGAACCCAGAGAGCTATGATTGATGAGCATCAAGGCATTCTGGAGGCGATTCGTGAAAGGAATCGGGATCAGGCAGAGGCGCGCATGAGGGAGCATCTAGTCCAGAGCTAGACTTCCTTGGCAGAACTGGACTATAAGGGGAGGCTCAAAATGTGGACTGTAATTTATATTGCTCCTAGCGCTAAAATGGCAGAAAAAATACAAGATAGACTGACCGATGAAGGCTTTTTAGTTAAAATTAGGCAAGCATCCGTATCTAAGCATTTTGAAGTCCTTGTCCCCGAAGCCGAGTTAGATGAGATTCAAGAAATTTTAAGTTCGATTCTTCAATAATTGAGGTGTATGTTTTGTTAAAAGATATTTTTTATAAACGGAAAAAATACGCAACTATAGCCAGTCCCTTACCAAAGGAACCCGTGTCACCCAGTGATAAAAAAGAAATCCCTGAGGGACTGATGGTGAAGTGTAGTCAGTGTGGGTCCATAGCCTATACAAAAGAGCTAGAAAAAAACTTCAAGGTTTGTCCTTCGTGCGGACATCATTTTCCCATGAATGCCTTTGAACGCGTTCATGCTACGTTGGACGATGGGCATTTTTTTGAATTTGACAGCGACATGATTTCCGTTGATCCTCTTTCTTTTCCTGACTACTTGGATAAAGTAGAGAAGGATATGGAGAAGACCAATTTAAACGAGGCTGTTCTGACTGGAGAAGGAACGATTCTCGGTCACCCTGTGGTGATTGGTGTAATGGATTCCCGTTTTCGGATGGGGAGTATGGGCTCTGTGGTGGGAGAGAAGATC
The DNA here is from genome assembly GCF_004522215.1 of Ammoniphilus sp. YIM 78166. GTDB lineage: Bacteria > Bacillota > Bacilli > Aneurinibacillales > RAOX-1 > YIM-78166. Next base: position 203,342 of record NZ_SDLR01000002.1, read on the forward strand.
TTCCGGGCGATTGAAAAAGCGATTGAGAAGAAATACCCGTTTGTTCTTTTTTCTGCTTCAGGTGGGGCACGGATGCAAGAAGGGGTCTTAAGTCTTATGCAAATGGCCAAAACGAGTGCTGGATTAGCCAAACTTCATGAAGAGAGAGGACTTTTCATTTCCATCATGACGAATCCAACCACTGGAGGTGTATCTGCTAGCTTCGCCTCTCTAGGGGATTATAACCTAGCTGAACCCGGTGCCTTGATCGGTTTTGCAGGTCGAAGAATCATCGAGCAGACGATCCGACAAGAGCTGCCTAAGGATTTTCAGACGGCTGAGTTTTTGCTTCAGCATGGTCAGCTAGACCAAGTTGTCCATCGGAAGGAAATGAGAAATGTGTTGGGGAAAATATTGGATATCCATAGTGTAAGGGGGCGGAACTAGTGGCTGGCGATTTGCAGTTTGAGAAACCCCTTATTGAGTTGCAGAATAAAATTGTAGAGCTTCGCAAGTTTACGGAAGAAAAAGGGATCGATTTTACAGATGAAATTGAGAAGCTAGAAGAAAAGGCGAAGCAGCTTCAAAAAGAGATTTATGGAAATCTTACACCATGGCAGCGAGTTCAAATTGCCCGTCACCCTGAACGGCCGACTACTGTCGACTATATAAAGCATATTTGTACCGACTTCCTTGAGCTTCATGGGGATCGTGTTTTCGGGGATGATCCGGCCATTGTTGGAGGCATTGCCAAGCTAGATGGCCAGCCGATAACCGTTATCGGACACCAAAAGGGCAAAGATACCAAGGATAACATTGCTCGGAACTTTGGGATGCCCCATCCGGAGGGGTATCGAAAAGCCCTTCGTTTAATGCACCAAGCGGATAAATTTGGTCGTCCTATTCTTTGCTTGATCAATACGCCTGGAGCCTATCCCGGGATCGCAGCAGAGGAAAGAGGCCAAAGCGAAGCTATTGCCCGAAACTTGCTGGAGATGGCAGCTCTATCTGTTCCTGTTATTTGCATTGTTACAGGTGAAGGGGGCAGTGGAGGAGCTTTAGCCTTGGGAATAGGAAATCGAATTTTGATGCTAGAGAACTCGTTTTATTCAGTGATTTCCCCAGAAGGGGCTGCAGCGCTGCTGTGGAAGGATTCAAGCCTAGCCCAAAGGGCAGCGGAGCATATGAAGATTACCGCCAACGATCTCAAGGAGCTTGGCGTTATTGATGCGGTTATTCCGGAGCCTTTTGGAGGTGCACATCGAGACATTGGAAGGCAAGCACAGCTCATGAAAGAAGCGATTCTCGTGCATCTAAAAGAGTTAAAAGGTAAAAGTGCGGACGAACTGAAAAAAGAACGCTATGATAAGTTTGCCGCTATGGGGCAATACACAACTTTAATTAATAACTAATTCATATAAAACCAGGCCACAGCAAAATATAGGCCTGGTTTATTATGCTTATAAAGGGAGTGGTTAACATGCCAAAGGTGGTTGAATCGAAAATTAGGGTGAGGTATCAAGAAACAGATCAAATGGGAGTGGTTTATCATGCCAATTATTTGGTTTGGTTTGAAATTGGCCGAACGGATTGGATTCGTGAAATAGGCTTGTCCTACTCGCAACTAGAGCAAATGGGCGTGTTGCTCCCTGTACTTGATGTACAGTGCAAGTACAAACAAGCGGCTAAGTATGATGATCAGGTGATCATTCAAACCTCTCTTGCGGAAATGAAGGGGGTTAGAATTACTTTTCAGTATGAGGTGAAAAGGCAAGCAGACGGACAATTATTAGCAGAAGGTTTGAGCCAGCATGTTTTTGCTTCACCCGAATTAAGACCTCTTAACTTAAAGACCAAAATGCCGGAACTGCATCAGCTACTGCTAGAGAACATGGAATAAATCAGCAATATAGTCCCTGCCTTTCTAATGCAAACTAGAATGAGGAGGTGACAAAAAAATGCTGAGATTTTGTTCCTTTATCCTGTTATTGGGAAGTCTGACAGCGTGCGGTTATGCAGAAGGAACAAGAACATTAGATACAGAATACAATTCGCCCTACAATACAACGCAAGTAGACAATATCCCTGATGTGAATAATATTCATGACAGCTTCTGGTTAAAGGCTCAACAGATGCGATGGGATAATCGATAAGAAAAAAAGGAGTCTGGCAGCTCAGACTCCTTTAATAAATTTCCATATATCTTCAAATACATGCGCATTGATCAGCGCACTTATGACAACGACTGAAACAGGTCCAACAATTAATCCCACAACACCGAGCAGCTGTAATCCTACAAATAATGAGATAAGGGTAACTAATGGATCCAATCCTATATTCTCCGCTACGATTTTAGGCTCCATAATTTGTCTTTGGACAATGACAACCCCATAAAGGATCGATAATCCAATCACTAAACTGAAGTTTCCCTTAATGAATAGATAAATAATCCAAGGTACAAAAACAAATCCTGTTCCAAGCAATGGTAAAAGGTCTAAAATCCCCGTAATCATTCCAATGGTAAAGGCGTATTCCACTCTCAAGATGATAAGACCAATCACGACAATAAATCCTGTGATACTCACCAGCGTAATCTGTGCTTTCACAAAACCAAATAAAGCTTTTCTTAGATCGCCTAGAACAATAGAAAGTCTGTCCTTGAAAAGATTAGGAAGCAGGCTCGCCGTTTTCTGCTTCATGCTATAGAAATCTTTGCTTATAAAAAATGCTCCCAATAAGGAAATCACAAGAACGGTTGCTGCATTCGGCAATGAGGTTAGAAAAGCTTGAATTCCGCTAAGAAGGGAATTGACTAAGTAAGTTCCAGCGCCAGCAATTTTCGTAAGTCCAAGCCCAATGTTTTCTTCTATTTTTGTCTGGTATCCTTGATCGAGTGAATGATAAAAATAATGAAGGTTATCGTAGAAATTTGTAATGATTTCTTGTGTTATGAATTTGTTCACATAATCGGTGGCATCTTGTATGTAAATGGGCATCAAGGCAATTAGGTGAGTAATCTCAATAACCACTTGAGTAATAAGTAAGGTAAACGCACCGAGCACGATAACAATCAGTAACAATAACATGATAACAACAGCTGCCCACCGTGGTAGAGGAGTGCGTTTTTCTATCATATTGACTGGTCGGTTAATTATTAAAGCAATAATTAGTCCAATAATAAAAGGGTATAGTAAAGGTATTGAAAATTTCAATAAATAATACACAGCTACAAGGACCAGAATTACAATTAAAAACCGTATAAGTTGGAAAACTGTCGTTTTCCAGTTATATTCCATATCAAAGCCCCTTTCTACTTCCAATACCCATTTTGTCCAAAAATGGAAGATTGAAGTCTTTTTCTTTTTTCTATCCTTAGGTTATGATAAAAAAGGCTGAAAAAGCAATATTTGGCTAATAATTTTAGGGGAGGAGAAGTGGTAGCTTCCATGCAAGCCATTCAACCCTATCTCCTTTTGGGCATTTTGTTAATAGTAGGGCTCGTAGGCAAAAATCCATCTATTGTCATCGCTGCTCTTATCTTGATGGCTGCACGCCTTTTGCATGTAGATAAATGGATTTTTCCACCCCTGCAAAAATACGGAATACAATGGGGAGTAACGATTTTAATGGTGGCCGTCTTGGTTCCTATTGCCACGGGAGCCATTGGGTTTCAGGAATTGTGGCAATCTGTAAAGTCTCCGGTTGGAATTATGGCTCTTTCCGCGGGAATTATTGCTGCAATTATACCGATACCAGGCATAGAATTATTGAAAAATAATCCAACCATAACCACTGCAATCGTAGCTGGAACTATATTAGCTGTATCCCTTTTTAAAGGAATTCCGGTAGGGCCCCTCATTGCAGCTGGACTTGCAGCCTATTGCATCAAGTTAATGGATCTATTTAGTCAATTTTTTAGATAAGACATTCACAAAAGTATGGAATTATTCTATAATTATGAAGGATACTTTATCGATATTGAATTACTATTCATTTCTTTGCGTAAACATTGATTTTTGTTCGACTTCGGTTTACCATAGATAGGGTGCCATATGTGGACAACCCTTGGTGCCGGAGATGTATAAGAGATAAAAGACCTTACATCCGAAAAAGCCATTGGATCTAAGTATTCACTTGGATACAGTGCTTTCATATGCTTTAAAAATAAGTATACATAACTAGGAGGGGTAAAGGTGTCATTATTCCAACGCTATGAGATGCCCGTAAGTGGAGAGAAAATTACTGTTGAAAATGGTAAGTTAAACGTTCCAAACAATCCAATCATTCCTTTTATCGAGGGAGATGGAACTGGTCCTGATATCTGGAATGCTTCCGTTCGCGTTCTTGATGCAGCTGTAGAAAAAGCCTACAACGGCGAAAAGAAAATTGCATGGTATGAAGTGTTTGCTGGTGAGAAGGCATTCGATACTTACGGTGAGTGGCTTCCACAAGATACATTAACAGCTATTACTGAATATTTGGTTGCTATTAAAGGACCTTTAACCACACCAGTTGGCGGCGGAATTCGCTCAATCAACGTAGCTCTGCGCCAAGAATTGGACTTATATGCTTGCGTACGTCCTGTTCAATACTTTGAAGGAGTTCCTTCTCCTGTTAAGCGTCCTGAACTTACAGACATGGTTATTTTCCGTGAAAACACTGAAGATATCTATGCTGGCGTAGAGTGGGCAGATGGAACAGAAGAAGTAAAGAAGTTGTTGGCTTTCTTGCAAAATGAAATGGGCGTAAAGAAAATTCGCTTCCCTGAAACTTCTGGAATTGGAATCAAGCCAATTTCTAAAGAAGGAACGGAGCGTCTTGTACGCGCAGCTCTACAATACGCAATCGATAACAACCGTAAGAGCTTAACTTTAGTTCATAAAGGTAACATCATGAAGTTTACTGAAGGTGCCTTCAAGAGCTATGGATATGCATTAGCGGAAGCTGAGTTTGGGGATAAGGTATTTACTTGGGCTCAATACGATCGTATTAAAGACGAGCAAGGTACAGAAGCTGCAAATAAAGCTCAGGCTGATGCAGAAGCTGCTGGAAAGATCATCGTTAAAGATGTAATTGCAGATGCTTTCTTGCAACAAATTCTTACTCGTCCAGCTGAATACGATGTTGTAGCTACAATGAACCTAAACGGTGACTATATTTCTGACGCTCTTGCTGCTCAAGTAGGCGGAATCGGAATTGCTCCAGGAGCTAACATCAACTATGTAACTGGACATGCTATCTTTGAAGCTACCCATGGAACAGCTCCGAAGTATGCAGGTTTAGATAAAGTAAACCCATCCTCTGTTATTTTATCTGGTGAAATGATGCTTCGTCATTTAGGGTGGACTGAAGCTGCGGATCTTATCATAAATTCTATTGAGAAGACTATCGCAAGCAAGCAAGTTACCTATGACTTTGCTCGTTTAATGGAAGGTGCAAACGAGTTAAAGACTTCCGAATTCGGAGACGAATTAATCAAGAACATGCAATAACATAACCATGAGCGGGGGGAATTAAAGGATGGCTTTCAAACGTAGAAAAATTGCTGTTGTAGGTGCAGGTTTTACTGGAGCAACAACTGCTCTGATGTTAGCTCAAAAAGAGCTAGGAGATGTTGTGCTTGTGGATATCCCTCAACTAGAAAACCCTACGAAAGGAAAAGCATTAGATATGTTGGAGGCAAGCCCTGTACAAGGCTTTGATTCCAATATTATCGGCACATCCAACTACGAAGACATCCAAGATGCTGATATGGTTATTATTACTGCGGGTATTGCACGCAAGCCTGGAATGAGCCGTGATGACTTAGTTAACACCAATGCAGGCATCATGAAGTCCGTTTCAGAAAATGTAGCAAAATACGCTCCAAACAGCTATATCATCGTATTAAGCAACCCTGTTGATGCTATGACTTATGTATGTTTTAAAACCACAGGATTCCCAAAGAATCGGATAATTGGGCAATCCGGCGTGCTAGATACGGCTCGTTTCAACACGTTTGTAGCTCAAGAGCTAAACGTTTCAGTTGAAGATGTTTCTGGTTTCGTTCTTGGTGGACATGGAGACGATATGGTTCCACTTGTGAGATACTCCTATGCGGGTGGAATACCTCTGGAAAAGCTGATTCCAGCTGATCGCCTAGAGGCAATTGTTGAGCGAACGCGTAAAGGCGGCGGTGAGATCGTTAACCTACTAGGTAACGGGAGTGCTTACTACGCACCAGCTGCTTCTCTTGTCCAAATGGCGGAAGCTATTCTTAAGGATAAGAAACGCATTCTTCCATCTATCGCCTTGTTAGAGGGAGAGTATGGCTACCGCGATATTTATCTCGGTGTGCCTACCGTTCTAGGCGGAGATGGCATCGAAAAAGTAATCGAGCTTGAGTTGACAGAGCAAGAAAAAGCGGCTCTTGATAAGTCGGCTGATTCTGTAAGAAACGTAATGGCGATTTTACGCTAAATCGAATAGAAAAGCCCAGGAAAATGATTCCTGGGCTTTTTCTATGTAAATTTCTTAACAATAGGTTAACATTTTCAACATAAAATTTATGATATCATTAAAAAGTATATAGATAGGAGGCTTATTATGAGGGACAAGCAGAAGATGGTTTTTTTGTTTTTTATCATGTTAACTTTATTAACCGGGTGTAGCTTATTTCAAGCCTCACCGGAAGAAGTAGAGCAATACAAGCATGCTTTTATAGATATGGTGGATAAAGCCGCCGTAGAAGCCGAAAACGGACAAAAAGTGTTGGCTGAAATTAGAGAAAGAGTGGACAAAGAGGGTGAGAAGAAAACTAAAGCCCAAAATACCATCATAAATGGTGTTTCCATTAGCAAAGCTATAAAGGATGACTTCATTAGAGCTCAAATTCCAAGTGAAATGGAACCTATTAGAGAAAAGTTAGTGTTATCGCTGACCCAGCGAATTGAGGCATATGATCAGCTTTTTAAGTACTATGATTTTCTTGATGTTAAGTATCGAGATGCTGGAGATCAACTATTAGAACAATCTCTTCAACTGTTTGAAGAAGGGGTACAAGAGTTAGAACAATATCGTCATTAGGGAGAGTGCATTATGGAGAAAATCTTAGTTGTGGAAGATGAATTATCCATTTCCACTTTGCTTAAGTTTAACTTGGAGAAGGCCGGATATAGCGTGTTAACCGCTATGGATGGAAGAGAAGGCTTAGAAGTAGCGAGAAAAGAATCTCCTGACTTTATTCTCCTTGATCTCATGTTGCCCGGCATGGACGGGATGGAAGTGTGTAAGACCCTAAGGATGGAGAAAAATAATACCCCTATTCTTATGCTTACGGCGAAGGATGAAGAATTGGATAAAATTCTAGGGTTGGAGCTTGGTGCAGATGACTACATGACTAAGCCATTTAGCCCAAGAGAAGTCGTCGCTAGAGTTCGTGCCATAATGAGAAGGACAAAGCATTCCTCCCCTCCTGAAGTAAGCGAAGAGCAGGTTTTGCTGGTGGGACCCCTGCAAATTTTCCCGGAAAAATACGAAGCTGTGTTTCATAATCAAAAGCTCGAGTTAACCCCAAAGGAATTTGAACTCCTATTATACCTAGCTAAGAATCAGGGTAGGGTGATGACGAGAGATCAGTTGCTGAATGCGGTTTGGAACTATGATTATGTGGGCGATTCGAGGATCGTCGACGTGCATATTTCACACTTGAGAGAAAAAATTGAAGAAGACACGAAACAACCTAAACACATTAAGACTGTTCGTGGTTTAGGGTATAAATTTGAGGCGTAGAAACCATGCAATCCTTTAGTTTTCGTCTAAACACGATCATTATCTCCATCATGGCTCTTATTCTTTTCTTGGTTGGTTTTTATGTAGCCGGGTTAATGGAAAAGGTGTATGTGGATACGCTGGCTAACAGATTGACAAGAGAAGCGAACATTATTGCAACTTCTATTGACACACATAAAGATGTTAGAGCATTTGCTCCTACTGATTTACAAAGGTTAGTGAACCGCTTTTCGGAAGCTGGCAATTCAAGAATCACCATAGTGGGTTTGGATGGCACCGTCCTGGCTGACTCAGAAGCAAGCGCCAATCGGATGGATAACCACTTGAACAGGCCAGAGATTAGAGAAGCATTAAGTAATGGCCGAGGCCAATCCTTAAGGTTCAGTCACACGATTAATACCGAGATGATTTATGTGGCTCATGTGATTGGATTCTCTGAAGGCCATCCTAGAGGGATTGTTAGGCTTGGTTTAGCGATTGTAGACATTAATGAATTTGTTCATAACTTATGGTACAGCTTGGCTTTAGGAATGGGGGCTGCTCTACTTCTCACGGTGATTGTTAGCTTGCTCGTATCGAGGCACATTACCAGGCCCATTGTGGAGATCACATCCGTAGCGAGGAAAATTACGCAGAAAAAGTTTGATACTAGAGTACATCATATGGGAGTAGGGGAGATCGGTCAATTGGCCTACGCTCTTAATTTTATGGCTTCTAGCTTGGAATCACAAATGAAAGAGATTAAAGAGAATGAAGAAAAATTGTCTGGCGTCCTCAATAATATGGTCAGCGGGGTTATTCTCATTGGCGAGTCACGAAGGATCCTTCTTTTAAATTCAGCCATCGAGGAATTCTTGGGCCATTCGGAAAAGACGCTTATTGGTAAACTGCATATTGAGGCTGGCTTAAATTTCGGGCTAAGCCAACTGATCGATCATTGCTTCCAAACCGGGGAGAAGATCCGAGACGAAGTCCATATCTATTATCCTCAAGAAAAGATCGTGGATGCAAATTTAGCTCCTTATACAACAGACCATGGGGAGGTAAAAGGAGTTGTGGTTGTTTTACACGATATCACCGCCATTCGCAGGTTGGAGAAGATGAGAAGCGAGTTTGTAGCCAATGTTTCTCACGAATTGAAAACACCGATCACATCCATTAAAGGCTTCGCTGAAACGTTGTTGGATGGGGCTATGGAAGATAAAGATATCTCCAGACAATTTCTTGAAATTATCCATACCGAAAGTGAGCGATTGCATCGTCTTATTAACGACATCCTGGATCTGTCAAAGATCGAAAAACGCCTTCCACATCACCTATCAGAAGTAGATGTGGGGGAATTAATTCAGGTCATTTATCATAATTTAGAAGCCAAAATCTCAAAAAAGCGTATAGATTTTATCTGTCCTTCTTTTCGAGCGCTCACCATTGAAGGAGACCCAGATCGGTTACATCAGATTATAGTGAACCTTATTGATAATGCGATATCTTATACCCCTGAGCAAGGTACGATTAAGGTTAATCTCGTAGATCTCGGTGAGTCTATTCAGCTTTCCGTAAAAGACAATGGGATTGGGATTCCTAAAGCGGAAATTCATCGGATTTTTGAACGTTTTTATCGAGTAGATAAGGGACGGGCAAGAAACTCAGGAGGTACAGGCTTAGGACTAGCTATTGTCAAGCATTTAGTTGAATCCCATCATGGAACCATTATGGTAGACAGCGAAGAAGGAAACGGGAGTACTTTTACAATTATCCTGCCTAAAGTACAACCTTAACAAAAAGATAACAATAGGTCCATTTGGATTTAACAAAAAGGGTGTATCATTAAAACTAAAATTATACATTCTTGAATGTACAAAGGGATGAGGACTCGTGAAAAGACAGTCTTTTGATGAACATCTTGAGCATTTGCACCGGACTCTACTATCTATGGCTACATTGGTAGAGGAGAATATAATAAAATCAGTAAAGTCACTGGTAGATCAAAATGTAGTTTTGGCAGGTCATGTAATTAAGCAAGATGAAGTAATTAATGCCCTTGAACTCGAGATTGAGCTAGGCTGCTTCCGGACGATTGCCTTACAACAGCCTGTAGGCTCTGACCTTAGAAAAATTGGAACCATGTTAAAAATTTCTGCAGACCTTGAGCGTATGGGAGATTATGCGACAAGTATTGCGAAGACAACCATTCGCTTAAAGGATAAGCCCTACATGAAGCCTCTGATCGACATTCCTCAGATGGCGACTATCGTAAAAGAAATGGTACGTGATGCTTTAAATGCCTATATTGCAGGGAACCAAGAAGACGCGATCCATATTGCGCAACGAGACGATGAGGTAGATAAACTGTATACGATTATTTTTGATGATTTGATTACGGTGATGAGCAACACCTCCAATATTCATCAAGGCAGTCATCTTTTGTTGGTGGCGCAGTATTTAGAACGAATTGCAGATCATGTGACCAATATCTGTGAATGGATCGTTTATATGAAAACTGGTGAAATTAAGTCCTTAAACGTTTAGTCTAAAATAAAAAAAGTAGCGATAACCTGATTTTGGAGGTCGCTACTTTTTTGTTTATCCCTGAAACCACTTAAACGTAAAATAAGCAATACGGCCAACGATATATAGTACGATAAGAGAAAAGAAAAGCTTTTTTCCGGTACTAAGGTTCTTGAAGTAATGGACTAGATTTTTTTCTGGATTCTCGCTCATCTATAACTCCAACATTCCTTTCATTTCGACAGTTTCCTGGGAAATTTTTAGCATAAGCCCGTGAATTAGGGAAAGCTGACGATTGATCTTCATAAAATAAGTTTTAACTTTATCATATAATAAAGGAACGCGTTAACATACAAAAAAATAGCAGCCGTTGGCTGCTATTTTGACTCGTTATTACTCAACATTTATAAATGGAGTTGCTCCGCCTGTAACATTAGGCATTTTTCCATCCCATTTTTGTATAGCTTGAAGCTGTGCTTCAATTTGGCGAAGTTGAATCAATTCAGGTGTAACTTCTTGTTTTTGTAATCTTAGAGCTTCAGCTTGTGCTTGAGCTCTTGTAATTTCTTGTTCTTTTTCAATCTTGATTCTTTCTAGGTCAAGCTTAGACTTTAGAGCTTGTTGTTCCGCAATTTGCTTGGCTTCAATGGCTCTGTTAAAGTCTTCACTGAATTCGAAGGTGGTAATGTTGATCTCATCAAGAATGATGTTGTATGGCGTTAGTCTGTCAGCCAATACTTGCTTTACCTGCGCACTAACCTCAGAACGCTTAGAAATTAATTCTTCAGCGGTATACTGAGCCGTAACGGCTTTCAGAGCTTCTCCAATGGCTGGATCTACAATTCGGGTCTGAAATTGTAAGCCGACACGTTGGAATAAGCTATTTACTCCGTCTGGAGATAAGTGATAGTTAACCGCAATGGTAGTGGAAACCGTTTGAAGGTCACGGGAGGCTGATACTTGAGCAGACTCCGTCTTCTGAACACGAACTTCTACAGGTACTACAGTTTGGATAAATGGAATTTTAAAGTGCAAACCTTCATTTAATACTTTAGGCTGTACTGCTCCTAATTGAAGTACAACTCCACGATGACCGGCTTCTACGATGGTAAAGGATTGAAAAGCTAAGATAACTACAAGAGCGACGATTACGATCCCAGTAACCCCTTTAGAAAGGTTCTGAGGATTAGGGTATTGAACTACATTCTTATCATCCATCTATAGATAACTCCTTTCAAATTCTATATTTTTTGCTGCACACGTCTATATACGGTATGAGTGGGCAAATGGTTTCATTTTTTTTATCCGTGAAGAAAAGTTTAAGTTGGATAAAGCATAAAAAACTTCCTTTATAAGCGGTCTGGCTTCTTTGAATTTACTCCGATAGGTTTTTTTTATAAAGTTTATGCACGCCTAATAAAGGGCATGCAGTTGGTTTTTGCTAGCTTACTTGACCTATGTTAAGATGAGGGAATGAACAAAAAGCTGGGGGGAACCAGAATGGAAAAGAAACTCGTGGTCATTGATGGAAACAGTATAGCCAATCGTGCTTTTTATGCATTGCCTCCGTTGAGTAATGCAAACGGGATGCACACGAATGCTGTTTTTGGGTTTACAACCATGCTATTAAGGGTATTGGATGAGCAAAAGCCGAGTCATCTCCTTGTGGCTTTCGATGCTGGAAAAGTAGTATTTCGACACCAAGAATATAAAGATTACAAGGGAGGAAGACAAAAAACTCCCAGCGAGCTCTCTGAGCAGTTTCCTTATATGAAGGAGCTCTTGGATGCTTTTGGAATCGTCCGTTACGAATTAGAAGGGTATGAAGCTGACGATATCATCGGGACACTCACCAAGCAAGCTGATGAGGAGGGGGTGTCCACGGTGATTGTGACAGGAGATAAAGACATGCTTCAGCTTGTTTCTGATCGCGTTCATGTTGCCCTCACCAGAAAAGGAATTAGTGAAGTCGAATGGTTCACACCTGAGAGTATTGAGCAGAAATATGGTCTAAAGCCTCAACAGATCATTGACTTAAAAGGGTTGATGGGGGACGCCTCGGATAATATCCCGGGGATACCTGGAGTAGGTGAAAAAACAGCCCTTAAGCTGCTGCATGAGTTTCAATCGGTAGAAAATGTTCTGGCGAACGTAGAAGGAGTTTCTGGTAAAAAGCTAAAAGAAAAAATCGCGGAGCACCAAGAGGACGCCTTAAAAAGTAAAGAATTAGCTACCATTCTCAGAACGGCCCCACTCGATATTGACCTCGAGTCAACAGTTTACGAAGGTTATGAAACGGATAAAGTTTGGAATATCTTTAAAAAGTTTGAGTTCAAATCCCTAATGGAGCGGATTGGCCGACAAGAAGAGGCAGAAGAACAGCTTGCTGAAGTTGATGTGGATTTTGAGTTTACCGTGATTACTTCGGATAACCGGCAAGCTTTTGAACCGGCTTTCAAGGAGCCTTGTGCTATTTATCTGGAGTTAAATGAAGAAAATTATCACAGAGGTTCAATTGTAGGGATGGGGGTTACAGGGAAGTCCGGAACGTTCTACGTGTCCAGCGCCATGATTCAAGATTGGCCAGCTCTGCACAACTGGCTTAGAGGAGAGAGTCCTAAGATCGTCCATGATGCCAAGCGGACTGTGGTTGCTCTGCGATGGCACGGGCTGGAGCTCAATAGTATTGAATTTGACATTAAATTAGCCTCGTATTTGCTTAATCCCTCCGAAACGGATTTTAGCTTGCAAGAGGTAGCACGAAGAGCTTGCGGCATGGCCCTTCCATCTGATGATTCTCTTAATAAAAAATCCGCTAAAACCGCCTCAGCCTCTGAGGAAGAATTAGCTGAGATCATTGCGAGAAGAGCCTTGGCCATTCAAGTTAGCGGAGATTCCTTACGCAAGAAAATAAAAGAGGATGATCTTTCTTCCTTATTTTTTGAATTGGAATTGCCTCTTTCCCTCGTGCTTGCTGAAATGGAGCTGTCTGGCATCAAGGTCGATTTAAACCAATTGGTTGTGATGGGCAAGGAGCTAGAAGAAAAGCTGCACCGGCTCACGAACGAAATTCATGAGCTTGTCGGGGAATCGTTTAACATCAATTCACCCAAACAGCTAGGAGAAATCCTTTTCGATAAACTTCAGCTACCCGTAGTAAAAAAGACGAAAACCGGATATTCAACAAGTGCGGATGTATTGGAAAAACTGCAGGATCAGCACCCTGTCATTCCAAGTATCCTTCATTTCAGACAGTTGGGGAAACTTTATTCTACCTATATTGAAGGTCTGATTAAAGAGGTTAATCCCCAAACAGGGAAAATTCACACGTCCTATAACCAAGCAACGACTGCAACGGGGAGACTCAGCAGTACAGAACCTAATCTCCAGAACATTCCTATTCGGTTAGAAGAAGGGCGGAAAATTAGACAAGCCTTTATTCCCTCCAAAGAGAATTGGGTTATCCTGGCGGCCGACTATTCTCAAATTGAATTGCGTGTTCTAGCTCATATTGCTGATGATAAAAACCTAAAAGAAGCGTTTTTGCAAGGTGCAGATATTCATACGAAAACAGCAATGGATGTATTCGGAGTTGAAGCAGAAGATGTGACTTCTGAAATGAGAAGACAAGCCAAGGCGGTCAACTTCGGTATTGTTTATGGCATTAGCGATTACGGACTGTCTCAGAATTTAAATATTACAAGAAAAGAAGCAGCGATGTTTATTGAGCGTTATTTTGATGTTTTCACAGGGGTAAAGCAATATATGGATGATATCGTGATGAAGGCAAGACAGGATGGTTTCGTGACCACCTTGCTCAAACGCAGAAGATATTTGCCTGAGATTACTCATAGTAATTTTAATATACGCAGCTTTGCTGAACGCACGGCCATGAATACGCCGATCCAAGGGACTGCTGCTGATATCATAAAGTTAGCGATGGTCCATATGGGACAGGCCTTAAAGGAAAAAGGTTTACAGAGTCGAATGCTTCTTCAAGTACATGACGAATTGGTATTTGAGGTGCCCGAGGAAGAACTAGACATCATGAAAGAATTAGTACCGCAGATTATGGAACAGGCAATAGAACTTCAGGTTCCATTGGTTGCGGATGTAAGTTATGGAGAGTCCTGGTATGAAGCCAAATAATGAGGAGGATGGTCAAGAATGCCTGAACTTCCAGAGGTAGAGACAGTAAGACGAACGTTAAAAACACTGGTCTCTGGAAAAACGATACGTTCAGTTAGCGTGTTTTTGCCTCGCATTATTCGAAAGCCCCAAGAAATATTAGAATTCTCTCTGCTTCTTGAGGGGCAAACCATTGAGACAGTGGAAAGAAGAGGGAAGTTCCTCAAGATCATCTTGGGGGACATGGTTTTGGTTTCTCATCTGCGTATGGAGGGCCGCTATGGGCTTTATGATCGAAATGAGGAAATAGAAAAACATACGCATGTCATCTTTCACTTTACGGACGGGACAGAATTGAGATATCGCGATGTTCGGCAGTTCGGAACCATGGAGATATGGCCTAAAGGGGAAGAAGACCGCAACCCTCCATTAAGTAAGCTTGGGCCAGAACCGCTTGATCCGCAATTTACACTTGAACTTTTTAAGAAAATCCTAAAAGGTAGAAAAACCAAAATTAAGCCTCTTCTTCTTAATCAGGAATTTCTCGTGGGACTGGGGAATATCTATGTAGATGAAGCACTTTATGAAGCAAGGATTCATCCGGAAACGGAAGCGGATCAGCTATCGGCCCCCAAAATTTCTCTGCTACACAAGGCGATTGTTCAAACGCTGGATGAAGCTGTGCAGCTGGGAGGAAGCTCGATCAAGTCCTATGTAAATGGACAAGGTGAGATGGGGATGTTTCAGCAACAGCTTAAAGCTTATGGAAAAAACGGAGAGCCGTGCATGAGATGCGGCATGGAGCTTGTCAAGACAGTCGTGGGAGGGAGAGGAACTCACTTTTGTCCTAAATGCCAAAAAAATCCTTCAAAAGATTCATAGGCACAGCTTATTTTCTTCACCCATATCATGGTTATATGCAGCCGTGATAAGGGGGAAGACAGATGATGGAGTATTTATCGCTATTAGCATTAGCCTTTGCAGTCAGCCTAGATAGCTTTGGAGTAGGCATTAGTTATGGTTTACGGAGAATTAAGATTCCTATCCTCTCTATATTAATTATTACGAGTTGTTCTGCTGTACTTGTTTTGCTCTCTATGCAACTGGGAAAATACCTGGGTGGATTTATAGGTGTGGAAACAGCCAATTTGATCGGCGCCATTATATTAATCGCTATAGGGTGTTGGGCGATTATTAACTTATATTTCAATCGTGAGACCAAACAAGATGAAAGTTCGGCAGAAACACCAGTGGAAGAGGAAGAGGCTGAAACAAAAGACCCTCGACCCGTACTGAATATAGAAATTAAAACACTTGGGTTGGTTATCCGAATCTTGAAAAAGCCGACCGCTGCAGACTTTGATAAATCTGGAACGATTACAGGTACTGAAGCCGCTTTTTTAGGTACAGCTTTATCCCTAGACGGTTTTGGAGCAGGAATCGGGGCAGCGCTGATGGGATATTCCCCATGGCTAACGGCGATACTCATTTCGTTCTTATGTACCATTTTTATTTTGCTAGGTTTAAGGCTCGGTTTTATCTATTCAAATGTAAAGTGGTTGCAACGGATGTCCTTTATTCCAGGCATATTATTGATTATATTTGGGATTGTTAAGATATGGTAAAACATGAGAAGGTGGAGGTTCCATGATTATAGGATTGACGGGAGGCATCGCTAGCGGGAAAAGCACAGTAGCAAGCATGTTTAAGGAGCTAGGCTGTGTAATCATAGATGCAGATAAGGTAGCACGCGACGTAGTAAAGCCTGGTCAGGAAGGACTCGAAGCGGTGGTTCATCGCTTCGGGCCGCAAATTCTCACGCAAGAAGGGGAATTGGATCGCAAGGCTTTAGGAGCAATTATTTTTCACAACGAAGAAAAAAGAAAAGAACTCAATTCGATTTTACACCCCTTAATACGTAAGCAAATGCAGCGAGAAAAGGAGGAAGCCCTGCAGGCTAATCCCCCATTAATCATTATGGATATCCCTCTGTTATTTGAGTCCCAATTGGAACAAACGGTTGAGGCAGTTATTGTTGTGTATGTCCCGCCTAACCAGCAACTCGAGCGATTGATGCAGAGAGATCAAATCTCTAGAGAGGAAGCAAGGCGGAAAATGGACTCCCAGATGCCTATCGATGAAAAGAAAAAGAGAGCTGATTTCATTATAGAGAATAGCGGCTCCCTAGCAGAAACGCGTACACAGGTAGAGGCCATTTTTACAAAACTAAGCAAGGAATAAGAAATCTATGGAATTAAGCCTAAACCGGAAATTTACTTTGTTACTTCTGCTTCTAGGATTGTTTTATTTATTAAATAGCCAAGCCTTTTGGAAGGCCATGTATCCCATTTATTATGAGGAGTTCGTGGACCAGGCTACACAGGCCTATGAGGTTGATCCTAAATTGGTTTACGCGATCATTCAGATTGAAAGCAATTTTAAACAAAATCGCGTGTCTCCTAAAGGGGCTACGGGATTAATGCAAATTATGCCTGAAACGGCTGCCTGGGCCATTCAACAAGCACAGCTGCCTCCTGAGTACCTTGATTTTTTAGATGATCCTCAAGTCAATATCACCATTGGTACATGGTATCTAGCATTCTTAGAAAGAAAATTTCATCGGAATCATTATGCTGTTATTTCTGCATACAATGCGGGACCTGGCAATGTGGAGAAATGGATAAGGGAAGGTACGTGGGATGCGTCCTACCAAAATCTAAGTGATATCCCTTTTGGAGAAACTAGGCATTATCTTCAGCGGGTGTTATATTTTTATGGAAAGTATCAGGATATATATAATTGAGGCACTATAAGGTTATAACCTTAGGTGCTTTTTTCTTTTTGAAGGGGCTAAATAAATAGTCAGAATTAATTTTTTTTACAATAACTTATTGAATAAATGTGACATACTTTATATAATAAGCATAATAAATAGTGTGTTACAATGTGGAAGGGGAACTGATTATGATAACAAAAATTGGGATAAACGGATTCGGACGTATTGGGAGAATGGTATTTAGAAAGGCCATCTCAGATCCTACTATTGAAGTTGTGGCGATTAATGCCAGTTACCCCGCAGAAACCCTAGCCCATCTAATAAAGTATGACACAATTCACGGAACGATTTCGGACGATATACAAGTTAAGGATAATGCCATTATTGTCAATGGAAAAGAAACGAAGCTTTTAAGCGACAGGGATCCAAGCAAGCTTCCTTGGGGAGAGCTTGGAGTCGAAGTGGTTGTAGAAGCCACTGGAAAGTTCAGAGATAAAGAAGGAGCAGGCAAGCATATTGCTGCTGGCGCGAAAAAAGTAGTAATCACCGCTCCTGGTAAAGATGAAGATGTAACGATTGTGATGGGTGTTAATGAACAAGACTTTGAGTATGATAAGCATACCATTATCTCCAATGCTTCCTGCACAACGAATTGTCTTGCTCCTGTTGCTAAGGTGCTGGATGAAGCGTTTGGGATTGAATATGGAATGATGACGACAATCCATTCTTATACAAACGATCAGAAGAATTTGGATAATCCTCATAAAGATCTTCGTCGGGCACGCGCATGTGCACAAGCTATTATTCCAACTACAACAGGAGCTGCCAAGGCTGTTGGTAAGGTGCTTCCTCACCTTCAAGGAAAGTTAAATGGGCTTTCTTTGCGTGTACCTACTCCTAATGTATCGATCGTTGACCTTGTTGTGAATCTAAAAAAATCAGTCACACTTGATGAAGTTAACCGAGTACTAAAAGAGGCTTCTGAAGGTCCAATGGGCAAGTATATTGAATATACCGAAGCACCTTTGGTCTCCAGCGACTTTAATGGAAACGAGCACTCCTCCATCGTGGATGGGCTATCTACAATGGTAATGAGTGAGAAGCAAGTGAAGGTCTTGGTATGGTACGATAACGAATGGGGATATTCTTGCCGTGTCTTAGACTTGGTTAAATTGGTTTCTCAAACCGCTAAGAAAGAAGTAACTGTATAGTCATAATTAAGCTGACTCTAAGGGAATAGAACCTTTAGAGTCAGCTTTTTTTGTTCGAAGAGCAGATCTTAAACGGATTGAAATAAATGGATTAGGAAACGATAAAGACAAGGTTGAAAGTCCATTCGAAATCATGGCTGGATGTCGAATCAACATACTCCGTGTCGAAAATCTTAACGAAATCTTTACAATGTCTTAAAGATAAATCCACAATAAAAGCCTAAAATTAGTAATTGAATGTTCGTGTGCATCTAGAATAACAGGTCGTTTAATTAGAAGGAGGAAACTACGTGTTAGAAATGGCGACGACTAAGGAAGCCTCTAAGACAGACGAGGATCAGTCCAAAACTACTATGTCCCATGCTTCGACAAGTAACGCTAATCGCGCTTCAAACATGAAGAAGAAGCCACCCATTAGTGAGAGGATCGTACCTGCTGTACTATTCCTATGTGCCTTAGTCTCAGTGTTAACAACTGTTGGTATCATTAGTACATTGTTGTTTGAAACCATCCGCTTTTTTGAAACGGTTAGCATTGTGGAGTTTTTTACCGGCACCCGATGGGCACCACTCTTTCAGCCACAGCACTTTGGTATTCTTCCGTTAATCACTGGAACCTTACTGATAACATTCATTGCTAGTCTTGTTGCTGTTCCCATTGGTCTGGCTAGTGCCATTTTTTTAAGTGAGTACGCCCCACCCAGAGTGAGAAAAATCATAAAACCCATTTTAGAGATCTTAGCGGGAATTCCTACGATCGTATACGGATTCTTTGCTTTAACCTTAGTTACACCCTTTATTCGGCTAATCCTTCCCCAAACCGATTTTTTTAACGCCTTGAGCGCCGGCATTGTAGTAGGAATCATGATTATTCCTATGGTAGCTTCCCTTAGTGAGGATGCCATGACGGCTGTTCCGCGAGCATTAAGAGAAGGAGCTCTTGCTCTTGGTGCAACCAAATTAGAAACCTCTATAAAGGTTGTTGTACCGGCAGCTCTATCAGGAATTGTGGCTTCTGTCGTGTTGTCTCTGTCAAGAGCTATTGGAGAAACCATGATTGTAACATTAGCTGCTGGAGCGACGCCTAAGATGGCCTTCAATCCTTTGGAAAGTATTCAAACCATGACTGCATTTATCGTTCAGATCAGCCATGGGGATGCTCCTTTTGGCACGATTGAGTATTATTCACTCTACGCTGTCGGAGCTACTCTCTTTGTTATGACACTCATTATGAATCTGTTAGCTCAATATATTTCACGAAAGTATAGGGAGGAATATTAATGAAATCTTCCCCAGTGGAAAATAAGCAAATAAGTGCCAGAAAGAAAAAGGATAAAGTTTATAAAGGTTTGTTCTTCGCGGCAACCATGTTTGGTGTTGTTGTATTGGCCATTCTTATTGTTGATGTCCTCCAAAAAGGGACGGGTGCCCTAAATTGGAACTTTCTTAATAGTTTTCCTTCCCGTTCTCCTGAAAAGGCTGGTCTGAAATCTGCTCTCTTTGGGACTCTGTGGGTAATCGGCCTTACGGCCCCCATGGCTTTTATTATTGGGGTGGGAACGGCATTGTATCTTGAGGAATATGCAAAGAAAAACTGGGTGACTAGAGTCATTCAAACCAATATCTCAAATTTGGCTGGCGTGCCCTCTATTGTATACGGTTTGTTAGGATTAACAATATTTGTGCGTATGTTTGCGCTGGAGCGAAGTGTTATCGCTGGTGCCTTGACCATGACGCTTTTGATCTTGCCAGTGATCATTGTGGCTTCTCAAGAAGCGCTGCGGAGTGTTTCTGATTCGCTTCGACATGCATCCTTTGCCCTTGGAGCGACAAAGTGGCAGACTATATTACGGATAATTTTGCCTTCTGCCCTGCCGGGGATTATCACCGGAAATATACTAGCCTTATCGCGTGCGATCGGTGAAACGGCTCCACTGGTGGTTGTGGGGGCTGCTGCCTTTATTGCCTTCACGCCTAACAATCCGCTTGACCCGTTCACTGTACTACCTATACAAATCTATAACTGGGTTTCTAGGCCTCAAGAAGCTTTCCACGCTCTTGCAGCTGGGGGGATTATTGTTTTACTCGCGGTCTTATTATCGATGAATGCAGTAGCTGTGCTGATACGCAATAAATTCCAGAAAAAGATGGATTAATGGAGGAACCCATGATTGCTACGAATCAATTTGTTTTTAATATCGAGAACCTTAATTTATGGTACGGGGAAGACCATGCTTTAAAAAATGTGAATATGAACATTAAGAAAAATGAAGTTACAGCCATCATCGGTCCATCTGGATGTGGAAAATCAACTCTTCTAAAAACGCTCAACCGAATGGTTGACCTCGTGCCAACTGTCCGAGTGGAAGGAAAAATCAACTACCATGGCGTCAATATTTATGATCGGGATATCAATTTGGAGCAGTTAAGAACGACGGTGGGAATGGTATTCCAAAAGCCTAATCCTTTCCCCAAGTCGATTTATGAGAATGTGATTTTTGGACAAAGAATTCATGGTAATAATAAAAAGTCAGAATTGGACCAGATTGTTGAGAAAAGCTTAAAGGGTGTAGCTTTGTGGGATGAGGTTAAAGATCGTTTACATGAGCCGGCAACGGGTCTTTCTGGCGGTCAACAGCAGAGACTCTGTATTGCACGCTGTATTGCGGTTGAGCCTGATGTTATTCTTATGGACGAGCCTACTTCTGCGTTAGATCCGATTTCAACGATGAAGATTGAAGAGCTTCTTCATGATCTGAAGGAAAGATTCAGTATTATTATTGTGACTCATAATATGCAACAAGCCGCTCGTTCTTCAGATAAAACGGCATTTATGCTCACTGGAGAACTAGTTGAATTCGAGAAAACAGAAAAGTTATTTACCAACCCTACGGACAAGCGGACTGAGGATTATGTTATGGGGCGATTTGGGTGATATATTCATTAAAAAGCAGGGAATCAAACGATTCTCTGTTTTTTTTATCATACTTCGATCTTAACATTTTCTTTACAATAAACTCATATCCAATCAACAAATTTAAATTATTATATTACTTGTCTTAGGAAAAGATATAAACAAACCAAACAAAAAGTGGAGGTTTTAACATCGTGAAATCTTTGAAAAAGTCTGGGATATTAATGTCAACCCTATTGCTTGCATTTTCTATAATGACCGGTTGTGGCGGAACCCAACAACCGGGCGGTGCTGAACAACCTGCACCTGGAGAACAACCAGCTCAGGAAAGCACTCTAAGCGGGACTGTGCTGATTGACGGATCTTCTACTGTATTTCCTATTACGGAAGCTGTTGCAGAAGAATTCCAAGCTGCTAATCCAAATGTCCGTGTAACCGTTGGAGTTTCCGGTACGGGTGGTGGATTTAAGAAGTTTGTTCCAGGTGAAATTGATATCAATAATGCTTCTAGAAAAATTAAAGACAATGAAGTTGAAGGAATAAAAGCTAACGGCTTTGAAGCGATCGAAGTTCCTATCGCCTTTGATGGGATTTCTGTAGTAGTCAACCCTGCTAACGATTGGGTAGATTATCTTACGGTGGAAGAGTTAAGCAAGATCTGGGCTCCAGACAGCACGGTTAAAACTTGGTCTGAAGTGCGTGAGGGATGGCCTGCAGAAGAAATTAAACTATACGGTCCAGGAACGGATTCGGGAACCTTCGGGTACTTTACTGAAGTAGTAAATGGAAAAGAAGGAGCAAGCCGCTCTGACTATACGGCTTCTGAAGACGATAATGTATTAGTCCAAGGTGTTACTGGCGATAAAAATGCGCTTGGATATTTCGGATTTGCTTACTATCAAGAAAACAGCACTAAGATGAAGGCTGTACCAATCAAGGCTACAGCAGATGCACCGGCAGTTGAACCAACTCATGAAACAATCAATGATGGAACCTATACTCCATTCTCCCGTGAATTGTATATGTACGTGAGCAGCAAGTCTCTTGCAGACAAGCCAGAAATCAAAGCTTTTGCACAGTTCTACTTGGATCATGCTGCTGAAATGGCTGAGTTAGTTGGTTATGTTGCAATGCCAGCTGAACGTTATGAAGAAGCTAAAAAATTAGTTCAATAATACGCCGAACAAGTCCAACACCTGTTGGACTTGTTTTGTTTTGTGATAAGATATGAATACTAGGAAATTGATAGATGCATGCAGCATCTATACGATGGGGAGATGATGAGTCGTGCGTTGTCCATCTTGTCAGCATAATGGGACTCGCGTGTTGGATTCACGGCCAGTGAATGAGGCCAAGTCCATTCGACGAAGAAGAGAGTGCGAGGCTTGCAATTATCGGTTTACGACCTTTGAGACTGTGGAAGAAACGCCTCTTTTAGTCATAAAAAAGGACGGAGCAAGAGAAGAGTTCAGCAGAGAAAAAATCTTGCGAGGTATTGTAAGAGCCTGTGAGAAAAGACCGGTAGCTTTAGATACCTTAGATGGTATTGTCGACAGAATCGGTCAGGAGTTAAGGGGTTCTGGTAAGGTTGAAATCCAGAGTAAGGATATAGGAGAATTAGTCATGAAAGCCCTATATGATGTGGATGAAGTGGCTTATGTGCGTTTTGCCTCCGTTTACCGGCAGTTCAAAGACATTAACGTATTCATTAAAGAACTTGAGGATCTACTAGGGAATAATCGCAAAACCACTTCTTGAAATTATTTCGTATGGTGAATCTTTTCCCTAATGATATAATGAATAGATCAAGAGATAAGGGAGTTAAGGATGAATGGGGTTTACTTGGAAAGAAATCGCTCCTAACGACCATTATTCTGTCGCCATGTCTAGTGAAATGAGTTCAGCGGAACTCATCTCTCTTACTCAATTATATCAGCCTATTATAGGAACACTTGCGGTTAGTTTATTTATGACTCTTTACCATGAGAGGCTGTTATATGTGCAAGAGGCAAGTTGGAGCAACCATCGAGGACTTATGAGCTTAATGGGACAGTCTTTGGATCAGATTCTTAGAGCTCGAGAACACTTGGAGGCCATTGGATTATTGCGAACGGTGAAGGTGGAACAAGGACAGGGAAACCGTCATTATGAATATATCCTTCAAAAGCCTATAAGTGCCTCAGCCTTTTTTCGCGATGATATGTTAAGTATTATCCTTCTTAATCGAGTAGGGAAGGTCAAATATGAGCATCTTCGCAAGCAGTTTCTTGGACCTTCTTATCCAGGTGTAGCTCAAGGAATACGGACCGAAATGACCAAAAGCTTTGATGAGGTGTTTCACAGTATATCTCCTTCAGAGATTAATATTCTGCCGGGTTCAGAATCCCAGCAATTCCTTCAGCAGATGGAGGAAAAATATCCTGCTTATCAAGCGGAAAAGGTGGAACCAACGTCTTCTCTTGTTCTTAAACAGGGAGATCCTGATTTTGACTTTCTAGAAGCATCTCTTCCAAAGTTCGTACAAAAGAGGAAGCTTAATCTGGATCAAAAAGGGGCACTAAGAGAGCTAGCTTTCTTTTACCTTTTGGATGACATGCAGTTATCTTATTTTCTTCAAGATCCCTTTATTTATATAGACGATAATGAGCTGGATATCGAGCGCTTAAGAAAATTAGTCAAAGACAGCTATACATCGCAGCACCAAGGGCAGCTTCCTAGCATCCGTACGGCAAGCGCTAGGCAGGATGAAACATCAAAACCCTCAGCCAAGCCGCCGATTGAAGAAGAGCATAAAGAAGCGCTAAACCGCTTATCCCCGATTGTGCTGTTAGAACAGTACCAAGGCGGAAGTAAAGTGTCACCGGCGGACCTTAAGATTGTAGATGAGCTAACCAGTAACTATAATCTACAGCCTGGTGTCATTAATGTATTGCTTGAATATGTGATGCTGACTAATAATAAGCAGCTGCCCCCAGCCTTAATTTATAAGATTGCCACACACTGGAAACGCCTAGACATTCGAACGGTAGATCAAGCTAAAGAGCAAGCGAAACAGCTATACCAAAATTTGAAGTCGCGAAACACGAAGCCAGAAACACCAACAAAGACCCCCGCAGTAAAGCGCAACGGGTGGAATACGAACACCAACACCAAGAAGGATGAACTTCCTGAATGGGTAGAAAAGCAAATCAAGGCCACACCTAAAGAACAGGAAGAATTGGACGAAGAACAGAAAAAGCAAGCACAAGAGCTCTTAAGAGCGCTTGGTGAACTTGATTAAGGAGGGGTTCAAATGGAGTCCGTAAGTAAAACCCTATCCAATCTGAAATGGAAGAAACCGATGGGCATTCCTTCTCTTGAAGAGCTGCAGAGGCATATCTTTAGACATCCTATGATCCTTTCTTTCCAACAGGAAAATCCAGATGTTACGATCGAGATGCTGGAACGATCGATGGTCAAGCTAGATCAAGCGATAGCCGAGGATTCGCACTGCCAGGTCTGTACTGGGCTAGACGGCTGCCCCAATATGATAAAAGGACATTGCGCGAAGCTAACCAAGTCGCTCTCCTATATAGAAACGATCTTTACACCCTGTTCGAAATGGAATGCTTACCAAGAGCAAAAGAGTAGAGAGAAGTTAATTAAATCCCATTACATTCCTAAGGATGTATTGGCTGCAAGCTTTCAACATTTTGTTCAGGATCCACAGCGGTTTGATGCTTTTCGAGGTCTTATGGAATTTTGCCTTAAGGTTGAACCAGGTAGCAAAGCTCAGAAAATGAAAGGGATCTATCTCTATGGTCCGCTTGGGGTAGGGAAAAGTTATTTACTGGCTGCCACGGCTAGAAAATTAGCTAGCCGAGGAATATCTACTTTAATGGTTTATACACCAGATTTTTTCCGTGAGGTAAAAGAATCGTTGCAAGACCATTCGCTTCAGAACAAGCTGGATGCATTAAAAAAAGTTCCCGTACTCATCTTGGATGATATTGGAGCCGAATCGCTATCTCCGTGGGCGAGAGACGAGGTATTAGGAGCTATCCTTCAGTATCGGATATCCGAGAATCTGCCAATCCTATATTCCTCTAATTATAATTACACGCTGTTAGAGGAGCATTTATCTCATTCAGCTAAAGGCGGAATAGAGATCATGAAGGCGAAGCGAATTATGGAGCGAATTATTCATTATACCGAAGCCTATTTTGTTGACGGTTTAAATCGGAGAATGGAAAGGGAGGGTTCATGATGACTATTGATCACATTCTCGATCGGGCGCTTCAGGGAGAAAGGCTGACGTTAGAAGATGGCGTACGGCTTTATGAAAGCACCGAAATCGAGAAACTGGGCCATGCTGCCAATGAGATAATGAAAAGGTGGCATCCTGAGCCGATTACGACGTTTGTGATTGGACGAAATATTAATTATACCAATATTTGCGATACGTATTGCCGTTTTTGTGCTTTTTATCGCCCGCCGGGGCATGCTGAAGGGTATGTACTCAGCGATGAGGAAATCCTCCAAAAAATCCAGGAGACGGTGGATGTGAACGGAACAGAGATCCTCATGCAAGGAGGCACTCATCCAGGTCTTAAGCTAGATTATTATACGAATCTGTTACGCAAGATCAAGCAGCATTTTCCTGCGATTCAGATGCATTCGCTGTCCGTCGCTGAAATTGTAAGAATTGCTGAGGTTTCTGATCTCTCCGTTGAGACGGTTCTTCGCGAGCTTCACGCGGCAGGTCTTGATTCCCTACCGGGAGCGGGAGCTGAAATTCTCGATGACCGTACGCGCATGAAGATCAGCCGTAAGAAGGGTTCATGGAAAGAATGGATTGATGTAATGAAAACAGCGAATCGCGTTGGTCTGCATACGACTGCCACAATGGTTATTGGATTTGGGGAATCCTATGAGGAACGCGTGCTTTCTCTGCTTCGCATTCGTGAAGCACAGGATGAAACCAAGGGCTTCAAAGCGTTTATTTCTTGGACTTTCCAACCAGACAATACGAACCTTAAAGCAGAAAAGGTTCATCCTGACGAATATCTGAAAACCGTCGCGATCAGTCGACTAATGCTCGATAATATTGCTAATTTCCAATCCTCTTGGGTAACCATGGGACCAGAGATAGGAAAAAAATCTTTAGATTTCGGCTGTAATGATTTCGGGTCCACCATGATGGAGGAAAACGTGGTTTCCGCGGCAGCTTGCACCTTTAAAGTAAATACAAACGAAATCCTTCGCTTAATTCGTGAAGCAGGTAAAATTCCAGCGCAACGAAATACGAAGTATGAGACTTTACGTTTGTTTAAAGAAGGGGAATCAGCAGAAAGTGATTTTGTTATGCAAAACTAATCCCGAAACTGGGGGGAGAGCATGAGCTGGGGATTTCTAGTGTTTACTCAAGTTGTCATTGCCCTAGCTGTTCTTGGCCTTATCGGTTGGTCGGCTGTTGTCGTCGTTCGTTCGCTTACCAATAAAAATAGAAAATAGGTATATCTCGTAGAAATAGAGGACATAATGGGGGTGAAGACGAAGCTTCACGATTATGTTTCTCTCTCCCTTTTACCAACCACTTGAGCGATTCTAAGTTCAAGTGGTTCTTTTTTTAGACTAGTGCTGAATTTAAGTTCACGTATAACGCCTCCAAGTGTTCATATACTATGAATTAAAGGACACGATTATCTTTAAAATCATGGTAGAGGAGGTGTGAGATGAAGTTGTTTCAGTTAGTAGTCTCCAAAAGTGAAACGAAGGTATCCCTATTAAGCGGGATTTTACATAAGGAGTTCTCAAAGCTACAATCGCACGCGATTAATTATCGAATAAAAGAGCAGGTAGAACAAGACAGGATTCACTTTTATTGTCAGTTTTGGCCTATAACGGAACATACGATTGATACGTTTGATAGGATCCGAGAAGCTGTTGGTCACAGTGTTGCTAACTTTATTGTTGAGCACAAAGAACGGGACCTCCTCCGAGAAGTTTTGATCCATGAATTTGGCTTAACACAGGAAGAACAGATCGAAGACATTATCCGCTATACTTATTTTTTGTTAAACACAGATGAACATGGCGAGGATATAGAGACGGAGAGGGCATTAACGTTAAGAAAAAACATTGCTTCTCGCGTTGTAGAGTATTTTTTGCATGAAAATCAACTTTTCTTTGAGGGGTTTATTCGCTTTAGACTAAAGGATCAATATGATGCATGGAGAACAACCATTGAGCATGCCATCGATGAGTATTGGGTGGAGAAAGAGAATAAGGATTTTTTTGGTCTTATAAAGCAATTTCTGTCTAGTAAACAGCCGGGTCCCCCTCTTGTCCATCTTGTTCATATTGACGATAGGAATCTTTTCTTATACGATCAGCAATGGAGCAGCATTTCAGCTCAATCTGTTGAGTTGATTCCAACTGAGCTGTTCGTTGGCCAATTGGGCAATCAGGATTTGATTCTTCACCTGTTAATCTCCCTTGCACCAGCACGCATTACCATACATACTGTGCAACCGAACCATCACATTATTTATACGATAAAACAAATTTTCGAGCCTAGCGCTGAGGTATGCAACCACTGTAGTTATTGTCAGCGTTTTTTCTCCAATGGACAATCGTCTTTTACAAATAAAAATATTTAAAGTTGACTTTTTCTTTATCTCTGATATAATTAGAAACTGTTAAGCTTGAATAACGGTTAATCAAAGCAGAAGCGTCCGCTTCTCACCTGACTCGACGCCCATAAAGGTTGTTGACAGGTCAATTAGTTTAGAGTTCTTTTGTAATGGGAACTTCATGCGGACGCCTATGGTGTCTGCATTTTTTGCTTTCATTTTCCGTTAGCTTGATCTAAGTAATGAGTGATGCAAGTTCGTTTATCTTGCGAAAAAACTGTGGAGGTGGCAGGCAATT
Organism: Ammoniphilus sp. YIM 78166; assembly: GCF_004522215.1. Taxonomy (GTDB): domain Bacteria; phylum Bacillota; class Bacilli; order Aneurinibacillales; family RAOX-1; genus YIM-78166. Next base: position 231,539 of record NZ_SDLR01000002.1, read on the forward strand.
AGTAAGGAACATTTAATCAATGAGGCGATACGCGCAAGGGAAGTTCGGGTTGTTGGCGCTAATGGTGAACAGGTAGGCATTATTCCTTTGAGAGATGCTTTGCAAATGGCTCAAGAGGCTAATCTTGATTTGGTTGCAGTGGCGCCGACGGCAAAACCACCAGTATGTCGCATTATGGACTACGGCAAATTCAGATATGAGCAAAGCAAAAAGGACAAGGAAGCACGTAAAAACCAAAAGGTGATCAGCATCAAAGAGGTCCGCTTGTCGCCAACAATTGAAGAACATGACTTTCAAACTAAATTGCGCCATGTTCAGAAGTTTTTGGAACAAGGTGATAAAGTGAAGCTTAGCATTCGTTTCCGTGGACGTGCCATTACTCATTCTGAAATAGGCAGAAATGTTTTAGAAAAGCTGGCCGAGCAGGTGAAAGAGCTTTGCATCGTTGAGCGCACCCCGAAAATGGAAGGGCGCAGCATGCTGATGATCTTAGCACCAAAGGTCGAAAAATAGGTTTATCCGTAGACGGGAGGATACTTCAATGCCAAAGATGAAAACCCACAAGGGAGCTCAAAAACGTTTCAAGAAGACCGGGTCTGGTAAGATCAGACGTCATCATGCTTACACAAGTCACTTGTTGGAGTCTAAGACTTCCAAGCGTAAGCGTAAGCTTCGCAAAGGTGCATTGGTGAGCAAAGGCGACCAAAAACGCATTGAACAAATGTTAACTTATCTTTAATTATTAACGATCGTGTTTATTGTATAGATCTAGGAGGGAAATGTTATGCCAAGAGTTAAAGGTGGTACCGTTACTCGTAAACGTCGCAAAAAGGTTCTTAAATTAGCTAAAGGTTATTTCGGTTCCAAACACCGTTTATTTAAAACCGCAAAAGCTCAAGTAATGAAATCTTTACTTTATGCTTACCGTGACCGTCGTCAGCGTAAGCGTGATTTCCGCAAATTGTGGATTACTCGTATTAATGCAGCTGCGCGCATCAATGGCTTGTCTTACAGCAAGCTTATGCACGGATTAAAAGAAGCTGGTATCGACGTAAACCGTAAGATGCTTGCTGATTTAGCTATCAATGACAAGGCAGCTTTTGCTGAATTGGCTAACGTAGCAAAGCAAAAAGCTTAATATTTCATTAGCTTATTTTTGAAGAAGAGAACGGATCTATTCCGTTCTCTTTTTTTTGTTCATTTCAGAATTGGGCTCGACTATACAAAGATTCAACAAACCAATGGGTATCAACCTATTTGTCCACATGCATAGAATATGTACGAATAAGGCGTATTACTTAGGAGGGCTCTTATGGAAATCCTCGAATTTTCGATGGAAAAAATCAACGACTCCATGAAGCATGAATCCCCACATAAACTTGTGCGGTGGGCGTATGATCAGTTTGGCGGTCAGATGGTTCTGGCTTGTAGCTTTGGCGCGGAAGATGTTGTATTGGTCGACATCCTATGCAAAGTGGTCGACAAACCAAACATTTTTTACCTGGATACAGATAAGCACTTTCAAGAGACGTATGAAACCAGAGATCGCTTGGCGGCCAAATACGGCATTCAGTTTATCGAGATGAAGCCGATGATTACCTTGGAACAGCAAGCAGAAAAATACGGAGAAGAGCTATGGAAAACAGACCCCAATCGGTGCTGTGCCATTCGTAAAGTCGAACCTCTAACGAGAGTGTTAAAAGATTATAAAGCCTGGATTACGGGGATTCGAAGAGAGCAGTCGGTTACGAGGGCCCATGCGCAACAAGTGGAATGGGATGAGAAATTTGAGTTGGTGAAGCTTAATCCTTTGGTTCATTGGACTACGGATGATGTATGGAACTATATCCGCTTGTTTGATGTCCCTTATAACTCTCTTCATGACAAAAACTACCCGAGCATTGGTTGTTCCGTATGTACAAATCCAGTAAGACCAGGCGAAGATCCTAGATCTGGAAGATGGACCGGCTTTGCAAAAACTGAATGTGGATTGCATAAGGGGGACTAGATTATTTATGGATACGATAGCCCCGCATGGCGGTGAACTGGTAAATCGAATTCTTCCAGTGGATGAACGGGACCAACGGAGGGTAGAGGGTCTCCCTCGTATAACTCTCGATTCGTGGGCTCTATCCGACGTACAATGTATTGGGATAGGAGCGATGTCTCCGTTAACAGGGTTTATGAATAAGGAAGATTATGATAGTGTGGTTGAAACGATGCGTCTTGCTAATGGGATCGTTTGGAGTCTGCCGATAACGTTGACGATCAACGAGGAGCAGGCTGAAAAGTTGCATGTAGGGGACGAAATTGCCTTGGAGGATCGGCATGGACAGATCCAAGCGGTAATGAAAATTGAAAGCATGTACCAGCCTGATATTCTTCGTGAAGCTGAAAAAGTATATAAAACGAGCGATGAGGCACATCCAGGAGTAGCTCATCTTTATCGTCGCCCTGGCATTTACGTGGGCGGGCCGATTCGAGTGCTTGAAAGACCTTTAGGGGGAGAATTTGAAAAGTATTACTTTACCCCTCAAGAAACAAGAGAGATCTTTCGAAGCAAGGGTTGGAAGACGGTTGTTGGATTTCAAACCCGAAATCCTGTGCACCGTGCCCATGAATACATCCAAAAGGCTGCAATGGAAGTCGTTGATGGTTTGTTTTTGAATCCACTAGTAGGTGAAACGAAGTCCGATGACATCCCAGCTCATGTCAGGATGGAGAGCTACGAGGTTCTGTTAGAAAATTATTATCCTAAGCATCGCACCTTTCTGGGTGTTTTCCCAGCTGCTATGCGCTACGCAGGGCCCCGTGAAGCGATTTTTCATGCCATGGTAAGGAAAAACTATGGATGTACCCATTTTATCGTAGGAAGGGACCATGCAGGCGTTGGAGACTACTATGGAACCTATGAGGCACAGGAGATTTTTAGCCAATTTACTCCCGAAGAGCTAGGAATATCCTTGATGTTTTTTGAACATAGCTTTTATTGCAGAAAATGCGCTGCGATGGCCTCTTATAAAACATGTCCCCATGATACAGAGGACCACGTCATTCTATCAGGGACCAAAGTAAGGAAAATGCTAAAGGAGGGCATCATGCCTCCTTCTGAGTTCTCAAGAACAGAAGTGGTGCAAGTGTTAATAAATGGACTTCGAAAAGAGTAGGATCGGATGGTTAAGACTACGAAACCCACAGTTTTGTAGTCTTATTTTTTTAGATGTATAAAAGGTAAGAAAATGCAAAACAATAATTCTGAAAATGGTTGACGAATGTCCTTCGTATTACTATAATAACTCCTAACATCATAATTTTGTTTTGAGTTTTTCGATTATACAGGCTTTGAAGAGGACATAGATTAAGGGATTTTTGCTTGTAGAGAGTCCGGGATGGTGGAAGCCGGATAGCACACCTTATTTCTGCTCACCTCTGAGCCGCCTTTCTGAACGATTCGCCTAGTAGGAGAGGACGTTTAGCACGCGTTAAGTGCATGGTGCTATTTTATTGCACCTGCTGAGGCCGTCGTTGTGAGGCGATGGTGAATTTGGGTGGTACGCGGACCTTTTCGCCCCAAGATATGCACGAAACAGTGCAGGGGTGAAAAGGCTTTCTTTTTGTTAGAATGTCATGTCAGCTACAGTTTTCTAAAAATTTTAATTATTTAGGAGGAGAGAACATGAGCAGAGATGTGGCTATGGTTGATGGCCGTCCGGATATTCCCCCCATCGAGCAAGGGGAAGTGATTACAGGTGCAGATGCCTTGTTGAGATGTTTGTTGCTGGAAAACGTCGAGTATGTATTCGGCTATCCAGGCGGTGCTGTATTGCCGATCTATGATTCGCTTTATGGTAGCCATTTGAAACATATATTAACAAGACATGAGCAAGGGGCCATTCATGCAGCCGATGGATACGCCAGATCAACAGGTAAGCCAGGAGTCGTTATTGCAACGTCCGGCCCAGGAGCAACAAACTTAGTTACGGGGATTGCTACAGCATTTATGGATTCCATTCCGATGGTTGTTATAACCGGAAACGTATCTCAGGCTCTTATTGGTACCGATGCGTTTCAAGAAGCTGATATAACAGGTATTACCTTACCGATAACGAAGCACAATTATTTTGTCCGTGATATCGAGGAACTTCCTAGAGTAGTTAAGGAAGCCTTCCATATCGCTACAACAGGTCGTCCTGGTCCTGTACTTATCGACATTCCTAAGGATGTTAATAATGCGTCCGCTCCGTTTTATTATCCGGAGACGGTGAACATCCGGGGCTACAATCCTACGCTGAAGCCGAATAAGATGCAGGTAGACCGATTGATTAAGGCGATATCTGAGGCGAAGAAGCCGGTCATTATGGCTGGTGGTGGGGTTATAGCGGCTGGTGCAGAAAACGAGCTGATCGCTTTTGCCGAGAAAACTCAAATCCCTGTCATCTGTACTTTAATGGGTCTCGGCAGCTTCCCGGGAACTCATCCATTAGCACTTGGTTGGCCTGGAATGCATGGTAACTACCCTTCTAACCAAGCGATCTTGAACTGCGATCTGCTTATTGGAATTGGGAATCGTTTTGACGATCGCATTACCATGGGACGTACGAAGGAATTTGCTCCGAATGCGAAAATCATCCACATTGACGTTGATCCTGCCGAAATTGGCAAAAACGTAGAGACTCTCATTCCGCTTGTAGGCGATGTGAAGCTTGTTCTTGAAGCGGCGTTGCCGAAGGCTGTTGCTGCTGATACAGCAGAATGGCGTGCCCAATTGGATGCGTTGAAAGAGGAGTATCCATTCTCTTATAAGAAGAACGGAAACCTGAAGCCGCAAAGAGTCATCGAAATGATCTATGAGACAACGGAAGGGGAAGCCATTGTCACGACTGACGTGGGCCAGCACCAGATGTGGGCAGCGCAATATTACAAGTTTAGGCATCCTCGTTCCTTTATCTCTTCCGGTGGTCTTGGAACAATGGGATTCGGCTTTCCTTCTGCAATAGGCGCGCAGTTTGCCCATCCGGATCGAGTGGTTGTCTCCATCAATGGAGACGGTGGATTCCAGATGAATCTGCAAGAGCTTGCCATTGTGTCACAGCATAATGTCCCGGTCAAGGTTGTTATTATTAATAACAAGTGTCTCGGAATGGTACGCCAGTGGCAAGAGATCTTCTACGATAACCGCTATAGCCATATCGACTTGTCCCACAGTCCTGACTTTGTCAAGCTTGCTGAAGCGTATGGGGTGAAAGGTCTTCGTGCAGAGACGGAAGAACAAGCACTTCAAGTATGGCAAGAAGCCTTAAGTCATAACGGGCCAGTGGTCGTTGAATTTGTCGTAGAGCCTGAAGAAAACGTATATCCAATGGTTGCTTCCGGTTGTACTTTGGATCAGATGACAATGGGAGATGAGGAGTAGATGCAAAAACATACGATATCCGTACTGGTAAATGATCAGCCAGGTGTTTTAGCTCGAGTAGCCAATATGTTTGGGCGTCGGGGCTTCAATATCGATAGCATTACGGTTGGCAGCTCCGAAGAAAAAGGTCTTTCCCGAATGGTTATTATGACTTCAGGGGATGAGAAGACGCTTGAGCAAGTAATGAAACAGCTTCATAAGCTAATTGATGTTATCAAGGTTCAACATCTAAGTGCTGGTCCTATGGTAGCTAGAGAGATTGTACTTATTAAGGTTGACGCAGGTCCTACCACTCGGATGGAGATTACTGGCATAGTAGAGCCTTTCCGTGCTGCCATTGTGGATGTCGGACCACAGTCTGTGATTGTCCAGGCAACTGGAGATTCTGAAAAGATCGATGCCTTAACGGAACTTCTGCGTCCATATGGCATTCGTGAATTGACAAGAACTGGTCTTACCGCAATGGCAAGAAGTATGGCTGCAGTAAAAGTATAACTTTTGCTTTGTAGACGCACTAATAGATTTGACATATTATCTAACAAAAAACACAAAAATGGAGGAATTAACAATGGCAGTAACAATGTACTATGAAAAGGATGTAAATCGTCAGGTATTAGAAGGAAAAACAATTGCGGTTATCGGTTACGGAAGCCAAGGACACTCTCAAGCTCAAAACTTAAGAGACAGCGGATTTAAGGTCATCATCGGACTTCGCCCAGGACGTTCTTGGAACCAAGCAGAACAAGATGGATTCCAAGTTTTCAATGTAGGAGAAGCAGTTGCTCAAGCTGATCTTGTGCAAATCCTTCTTCCAGACGAAACACAAGGAAAAGTTTATCGTGAAGAGATCCAACCTAACTTGAAAAAAGGCGCAGCCTTGTTCTTCTCCCATGGATTTAACATCCATTTCGGTCAGATCCAACCGCCAGCAGATGTGGACGTAGTAATGGTTGCACCTAAAGGACCTGGACATCTTGTACGTCGCGTATTTGTAGAAGGCTTTGGAGTTCCAGGATTGATTGCAATCGAACAAAACGCTTCTGGAAATGCTCTTGAAATTGGTCTAGCTTATGCTAGCGGCGTAGGTGCTACTCGTGCAGGTGTAATAGAAACTACTTTCCGTGAAGAAACAGAAACCGATTTGTTTGGTGAGCAAGCGGTTCTATGCGGAGGAACGGCTGAGCTTGTTAAGGCTGGATTTGAAACGCTTGTTGAAGCTGGATACAAGCCTGAGATCGCTTATTTTGAGTGCTTGCATGAACTGAAGCTTATCGTTGACTTGATGTATGAAGGCGGACTTGAGTACATGAGATATTCTATCAGCGACACTGCTGAGTTCGGAGATTACAACACAGGTAAGCGAATCGTAAACGAAAATACGAAAGCGGAAATGAAAAAGGTATTGGCTGAAATCCAAGACGGAACCTTTGCTCGCAACTGGATCCTAGAAAACCAATCTAACCGCGCAGCTTTCAGTGCTCGCCGCCGTTTAGAGAGCGAACATCAATTGGAAACAGTAGGTAAGCAACTTCGTGAAATGATGGCTTGGATCAAGAAATAAGAAGACTAGCATTCACAAGGGGAAGCTGGCATTGCTGCCGCTTCCCCTATTAACTTAGAAATGAGGCTGGATACCGTGTCTAGAGAGTATAAAATTGCTGTGCTACCTGGTGATGGAGTCGGTCCAGAGGTTGTGGAACAAGCCATCAAGGTACTGGAAGTTGTTGCAGAACAAGAACAAGTAACCTTTAACTATTCTTATGCGCGCCTTGGGGGTAGTGCGATTGATGAAGATGGAACTCCCCTGCCGGAGGCTACTCTTGAAGTGGCTAAAAATGCAGATGCGGTTTTACTAGGTGCCGTAGGAGGACCTAAATGGGATCAAAATCCGAGTCACCTTCGTCCGGAGACGGGTCTCTTGGGGATTCGCAAGGCCTTAGGGTTATATGCGAATCTTCGTCCGGCTGTGATGGTTGAATGCATGGCTAGTGCTTCTTCTTTAAAAGAAGAAGTAGTTGCAGGTGTGGATATGATGGTCGTTCGTGAGCTGACCGGAGGCATTTATTTCGGAGAGAAGAAGAGATTCCAGGATGAGAACGGCCGAGATGCTGCCATCGATACACTTCTCTATAACGAGGATGAGGTAGAGCGCATAGCTAGAAAGGCTTTCGAAATTGCCCGCAAGCGAAATAATAAGCTTGTTTCTGTCGATAAGGCCAACGTGCTTGAGAGTTCCCGCTTATGGAGAAGTGTAATGGAGCGCGTTGCTAAAGAATATCCAGATGTAGAGCTATCCCATATGCTCGTGGATTCTTGCGCGATGCAGCTCGTTCGCGCGCCGAAGCAGTTCGACGTGATTGTAACGGAAAACATGTTTGGCGATATCCTTAGTGACGAGGCAGCCATGCTTACGGGTTCGATTGGGATGCTGGCATCCGCTAGTTTAAGCGATGGACATTTAGGGCTATATGAACCCGTACATGGTTCGGCTCCAGATATCGCAGGTAAAGGCGTTGCCAACCCTATTGCAACCATCCTTTCTGCTGCTCTTATGCTTCGCTATTCCTTAAATTTAGATGCAGCTGCAGGGCGTATTGAAAATGCCGTTGAGAGCGTACTAAATCAAGGAATTCGTACAGGTGATATTGCAGAAGATAAGGCTGCAGCTGTCGGAACGGTTGAGATGACCCAGCATATTATCAATGCATTGAAGAAGTAGCATAGCCGTATACAAAACCCTCCTTTAGAAATTCATTTCCGAAGGAGGGTTTTCTTTAATTCAATCGTGTAGTAGCTCTTTAATGGGACTTTTCCAAGAAATATCCGCATAGGGGTAGCGAGCCTCAATTACTTGCTTTAGTTCTTGAAAATCTTTTTTCTCAAGTCCGACTAATTTTTGATTGTCTCTAGGCCACACATGGATTTTGATAATTTGAAAGGCTTCTTCCGTCGTCCCCATGTATTTTTCTGCCTCAAACAGCACACCTTTAAAAGCAATAAGCATATTGCGATGGACGACCTTTTTGTCATCCATAATGAGTGTTCGGCCATCCTCTAAGGCTTGGGTCAACTTTCTTTGAGGGTTTACAAAAAACTTAAAGCACCAATAAAGTCCGATTGCCAAGAGAATAAACAATAAAGCACGAAAGATAAGTACCATAGGACCTTCCTCCAGACGAAGTCAATTGTTTAACTACTTATACGTGATTCGAGAAGGTTTGGATTCATTGAATTTCTTTTTCAGATGCGATAATATGAGTTAGCTTGAGGTAAAACAATACTAGTGCGAAAGGGAAGGAGGTTTACTGGTGAACACCGTTATTGCAACGTTAAATGCGAAATATATTCACTCTTCATTAGCCCTTCGCTATTTGAAAGCATACTGTCAAAAGGATTTCCCAATTGAAATGAGGGAATTCACGATTAAAGATACCCCGATGAATATCGTAACCGATATCTTTCTCCATGAGCCAGAGGTGGTGGGGTTCTCTTGCTACATATGGAATATCGAAGAGACGATCATCGTGATAGATATGTTAAAGAAAATAAAACCGGACCTGAAAGTGGTATTAGGCGGGCCGGAGGTTTCCTATGATGTAGAGTATTGGATGGAAAGGCTTTCGACGGTTGATTTTATTGTGGTTGGAGAGGGTGAGGAAACGTTTCATCATCTGCTGCAGGAGTTGGCGGGACAGCAAAAATACCACCTGGTGTTTGGACTAGCTTATCGCAAGGCAGGAGAAACAATCATTAATCCTCCGCGTCCTAAATTGGATCTTAATCAAATCCCTTCTCCCTTTCAAGGGTTTCCAGACCTCCCGGAATTGAAGAATCGAGTGGTCTATTTTGAAACTTCTAGGGGATGTCCATTTTCCTGTAGCTTCTGCTTGTCTTCCATTGAAGTAGGCGTTCGTTATTTTGATATAGAGAGAACAAAGCAGGAGCTCTTATACTTGATTGACAGTGGGGTCAAGCTCATCAAGTTTGTGGACCGTACGTTTAATATTAAACGAGACTACGCATTGGAGATTTTTGAATTTTTAATTCAGAATCATAAGGGAACTGTTTTTCAATTTGAGATTACGGCCGATATTATGCGACCTGAGGTATTGGACTATCTAGCCCAAAACGCGCCTCCTGGCATTTTCCGTTTTGAAATCGGAGTACAGTCCACACGAGATGAAACCAACCTGATCGTGAATCGTAAACAGAATTTTGAGAAGCTCAGTCATACCGTACGTACAATAAAAAAAGCGCAAAACATTGATCAGCATTTGGATTTGATAGCTGGTCTTCCAGAAGAGGATTACCATTCTTTCCGAAAAACCTTTAACGATGTATTTGCGCTGCGTCCAGAGGAGCTTCAATTAGGGTTTTTAAAAATGCTGCGCGGCACTGGAGTTCGTCTGAATGCAGAGAAGTATGGGTATGTTTGGATGGAACATTCTCCTTATGAAATCCTAGGGAACGATGTGTTACCTTTTGCAGACATTGTTCGCATTAAGCGTGTTGAGGACGTATTGGAGAAGTATTGGAATGCTCATCGCATGGACCATACTCTAGAATTTTTATTTGCAAAGGTGTTTGAGACCCCGTTTGATTTCTTCCAACAGTTCGGTGATTATTGGGAAGGAAAAGGATGGCAAAGAATCGGGCATCAGTTAGAGGATTTATTTACGAGATTATATGCTTTTTTAGAGCATAGACATGTAGAGTGCCTGCCAGTCATTAAGGGGTTAATGCAGCTGGATTATTTCCTGACGCAAAAGAACAAGCCTCGAAAAACCTGGTGGACGTTTGACATGGAAAAGCAGGAGCAGCAGCGTCTCATGCGTCTGGTGGCCACTCAACCTCAGTTCCTCGGCCAAGAATTTGAAAGTTTAGGTCTGGATGAAAAAGAGTTGCATAAGCATGCGATTTTGGAGACTCTGCCATTCGACCTAACCTCCTACTTGGAGCGTGGGGAAATAAAGTGTTTGGCATGTTTATTGATTGTATACTATGAGGTTGGCAAAGGTCCGAGGTATTTTTCAAGCCCTTTAGCGAATGTGCAAATAATGGAAATGTAGGCTATAATGGATGAATGGGGCTAACTTGTACTCTAGGAGGGATACGATGGAAGATAAAATGTTAAGTATGTTTAAAGAGTTAACAGAAACTCCTGGCGCTCCTGGTCACGAGGGACCAGTACGGGAAGTCATGAGAAAATACATAACCCCTTACGCAGACGAGGTATATACAGATAATCTAGGGAGCTTAATTGCCAAGCAGGTTGGAAATCAAGAAGGTCCGAAGGTAATGGTAGCCGGTCACTTGGATGAAGTGGCTTTTATGATCACTATGATTACCGACAAAGGCTTCCTGCGCTTTCAGCCGCTAGGCGGCTGGTGGGAGCAAGTCATGTTGGCTCAGCGGGTTACGGTGCTCACTCGAAAAGGCCCTATTGAAGGTATAATCGGTTCGACACCTCCACACATTTTATCTCCTGAGGCTAGGAAGAAGCCGGTAGATAAGAAGAATATGTTCATCGATATTGGAGCTTCTAGCCGAGAAGAAGCGGAAGACTTCGGAGTTCGACCTGGAGATACGGTTGTACCGATATGTCCTTTCAGCGTCATGAAGAATGAAAAACTCATGATGGCCAAGGCATGGGATAATCGAATCGGCTGTGCGATCGCGATTGAGGTCTTGCGTCAGTTAAAAGAAGAGAAACATCCTACGACCGTCTTTGGAGTGGGAACCGTGCAAGAAGAAGTAGGGTTGCGCGGAGCTCAGACATCCGTCAACGCCGTCGGCCCAGATATTGCGTTTGCCGTGGACGTTGGTATTGCGGGAGACACACCGGGAATTAAGAAGGAAGATGCACAGTCTCGACTTGGAGGCGGTCCACAGCTCTTATTGTTTGATGCCTCCATGATCCCGCACCGTGGACTGAGAGACTTCGTCATTGCTACAGCCGATGAGCTAGGCATTCCGTATCAGTTTGATACCGTTGCAGGGGGAGGAACGGATGCAGGACGCTTGCATCTCCATAATAAAGGGGTTCCTTCGATGGTCATTAGTGTGGCGACAAGATATATCCACAGTCATGCGGCTATCTTGCATCGAGATGACTTTGACAATGCGGTGAAGCTGCTGGTCGAAGTAATTAAGCGTTTAGACCGGGCAAAGCTTGAAGAAATAAAGCAGGTGTAGAAAAGAAAAGAGTTCACGGAAGAAGTGAACTCTTTTTTCTTTTCTTTTAGTTTTTCTGTCCAATTCCCTGATGCAGCAGCTGTAGCATTTCCCCTTGCTTGGAAGCATCGGCCTGGTTCCAGAGAACCTCAAATAAGACGCCGAGTCCCGGCAGGGTTTTGTCCTCTTGGCTTTCAATGGCATCGACGATGGTGCTTCTTAACTCTCCAAGGGAAGAGTCAGCGACGTTGGCGATGACTGCTTGCCTTAGATTAACCTGACTGATATTCATGGGATTTAAGCCTCCTTTACTACAAGACTGTGTAGTTACCCACAGTTACTATTTATGATGCTATTGTTTGCGATCCACATCTTTTTCATCCAATGATAGAAACTACAACTAGCTATGTTATAATGTGGGAAACCAATGGTAAGAGGGGAAGGAAGAATATGGCTGCGAAAACCTTTGCAGTGATAGGCATGGGGCGTTTTGGATCTAGTGTAGCCAAAACGCTTTACGAAATGGGCTATGATGTTATGGCTATTGACTCAAACGAAGAAAGAATCCAAGAACATATTCAATACGTCACCTATGCGGTCCAGGCGGACTCTACCGATGAGCATGCTTTGAAGGAGCTTGGAATCCGAAATTTTGATGTCGTAGTTGTAGCCATCGGTGAAGATATACAAGCAAGTATCCTAACGTCTCTTATCCTTAAAGAATTAGGGGTCAAACAAATTGTAGTGAAGGCGCAGAACGAACGGCATGGGAAAGTGCTGTATAAAGTGGGCGCGGATCGCGTTGTTTTTCCTGAGCGTGATATGGGAAGCCGAGTGGCGAATAACCTGGTATCTCCTGGTATTCTTGACTTTATTGAATTGGCAGAAGACTATAGCGTGGCGGAGATTGCAGCCACCGACCGAATGGTGGGTAAAAATCTGATCGAATTGAATATCCGTGCAAAATTTGGAGTAAACGTGATGGCGATCAAAAGCGGACCGGAGATCAATATTGCCCCAAGCGCGGAGGACACCATTAACGATGGAGATATACTCGTAGTTATTGGTCATAATACAGACCTGAAACGGATGGAGGAAAAGACAAAATAGGAGTGAGGAACGGATGCCAGAAACCATCCAATCGGTACAAAACGCCAAGGTGAAAGAATGGGCGAAGCTTAGTACAAAAAAGGGCAGAGAAAAAGAACAAGCTTTCTTAATTGAAGGTGCTCATTTAGTTGAAGAAGCCCTGAAGAGCGGGACGAGCATGCGGGCCATCCTTCTAACAGAAGACTATTCGTTAAATGCAAACTTTCAGCAATTTCTTTCCAATGCGACTACGCCCATCTACTGGATATCCCAAGCTGTCTCTGAGAAGCTGTCAGAAACCGAAACACCGCAAGGGGTTTTTGCTGTCGTAGAGATGAAGCAACATCGGTTGGCAGAGCTAACCCATGGTTCGCCAGTTCTTCTTTTACTTGATGCAGTACAGGATCCTGGTAATTTAGGCACCATGATTCGGACGGCCGATGCTGCGGGAATCGGAGGGGTGATTCTCGGAAGAGGAACCGTAGATGTCTATAATCCCAAAACCGTGCGTTCGACAATGGGTTCGCTTTTTCATCTTCCCGTTGTTCAAGCCGATCTTCTAAGCACCTGTGAGGAGTTAGTGGGACAAGGCTTTCGGCTTATCGCGACGAGTCTAGAAGGAGCTGTGTTCTATGATGAGCCAGTCTATGGTGGACCGATTGCTATCATTATAGGCAATGAAGGCAACGGTGTCTCCGAAGATATCTTAGCACGCTGTCAAACCAAGGTTAAAATCCCTATCTTTGGACAAGCGGAATCCTTGAATGCAGCAACAGCTGCAGGCATTATACTTTATGAGGCTGTACGTCAAAGAAAGTAAGTTGCATGAAGGACGTCAATTGTTTATAATGTATTCTGAAAATCATATGAAGCAATAAAGGCTTCGACGGAGACTAGTAAATAAGCAGACGCTATAGCAGGACGACAATGTACGTCATCCTTAAGGGAGAGAGAGCCTTGACTGAGAGCTCTCTTATAGAAGAACTTATTGAATTCACTCCTGAGCTGTCCCCTGAACTTCTTAGTAGGGGGTACCGGATGATTGTCCGTTAACGATTGTATAAGTGAGAATTAGAGGTATAGTGCCTTCTAATTCTAATAAGGGTGGTACCGCGACCTCTCGTCCCTTACGGATGAGGGGTCTTTTTTATTTTCATGCAAGGAGGAAAGCATGTGCGCGATCAATTAATGGAAGTCAAAGAAAGGGCTCTCGGTGAGCTTCAGCAAGCAGCGAATCTAGCTGAGCTGAACGATCTAAGAGTAAAGTACCTCGGAAAAAAAGGGGAACTTACCGAGATTATGAAAGGAATGGGAAAGCTCTCCGCTGAAGAGCGTCCCCTTCTAGGACAGCTTGCAAATGAGGTTCGAGATGCCATTGGGGCTATTCTGGAAGAGAAGAAGGAAGCGCTGGAAGCGTCCGCGCTAGAAGCACAATTAAGAAGTCAGACGATTGACGTTACCCTTCCAGGAAGAACATTGGCGAAAGGGAATAAGCACCCTTTAACGCAAATTATTGAGCAAATCGAGGATATCTTTATCGGTTTAGGATTTGAGATTGCGGAAGGCCCTGAGCTGGAGACGGATTACTATAATTTTGAAGCTCTCAATTTGCCTAAAGACCACCCGGCTCGGGATATGCAGGATTCCTTCTACGTTACTGAGGATTTACTAATGCGTACGCATACTTCGCCTAACCAAGCTCGAGTGATGGAAGCGAAGCAAGGAGAAGTACCGGTAAAGATTATTTGCCCTGGCCGAGTTTATCGCCGGGATGATGATGATGCCACGCATTCGCACGTGTTCACCCAAATTGAGGGACTTGTCATAGGAAAAGATATCCGGATGAGCGACCTTAAAGGAATTCTGCTCGCTTTTTCCCGTGAAATGTTTGGGGATGACGTTCAGATTCGCTTGCGTCCTAGCTTCTTTCCATTTACGGAACCAAGTGCTGAGGTGGATGTGACCTGCGCGGTGTGTAAAGGAAAAGGCTGTCGCGTATGTAAGGAAACCGGCTGGTTAGAGATCTTGGGATCGGGTATGGTGCATCCTAAGGTTTTGGAGATGTCTGGATACGATTCAGAGAAATATACAGGCTTTGCTTTTGGTATGGGCGTAGAACGGATTGCCATGCTGAAATACGGGATTGAAGATATTCGACACTTCTATAACAACGACATCCGATTTTTAAGACAATTTAATCGTAGGTAGGCGGTGAGTGAACAATGAAGGTTTCTTACAATTGGTTGAAGCAGTATGTGGATCTCGAGGGAATCACTCCAGAGGAGCTGGCGGAGAAGCTGACGCGCAGCGGTGTCGAGGTAGAGAGTGTAGAGTCCCGAAACAAAGGAGTATCTCAGGTTGTCATTGGTCATGTGGTTGAACGTGAAAAGCATCCAGACGCAGATAAGCTGAATGTCTGCCAAGTCGACGTTGGTCAGACCGAGCGTTTGCAGATCGTTTGTGGAGCTGCCAATGTAGCTGCTGGGCAGAAAGTGGTTGTATCTGTCGTAGGAGCTGAGTTGCCTGGAGGGCTGAAAATTAAGAAGGCGAAGCTTCGCGGCGTGGAGTCGCAAGGGATGATTTGTTCTGCGAAAGAGCTCGGGATCAATGACAAGCTATTGCCAAAGTCCCAGCAAGAAGGAATCATGGTCTTGCCAGATGAGACAGAAGTGGGTCAAGATGCCTTAGTTTATCTCGGTTTGGATGATTACATCCTGGAACTGGGCCTAACGCCGAACCGTTCCGACTGTTTAAGCATGCTAGGGGTGGCTTATGAGGTAGGCGCCATCTTAAATCGCGAGGTTCGCCTCCCGGAGGTTTCCGTTTCTGAACAAGGGGACTCCATTGAAGGCAAGGTGCAAGTGGAAATAGAAGCACCAGAGCACTGTACGCAATACTCGGCTAGACTGATTTCAGGGGTTCAATTAGGAGTATCCCCGCTATGGATGCAAAGTCGACTTATGGCAGCTGGAATCCGCCCAATCAATAATGTTGTGGATATTACGAACTATGTCATGCTTGAGCAAGGTCAACCGCTTCATGCGTTCGATTACGATCAGGTCCAGGATGGGAAGGTGATCGTCCGATTGGCTGGCGATGGAGAAAAGCTAGTCACTTTGGATGAATCCGAACGATCTTTGGATCAAGACATGCTTCTCATTGCTGACCCTATAAAGCCGATTGGCATCGCAGGAGTGATGGGTGGAGCGAATTCCGAGGTATCGGAGCAGACCACTACCATCCTTCTGGAATCCGCCCATTTTGCAGGCATCTCGATCCGTCGAACAGCCAAGAAATTAGGATTGCGCTCTGAAGCAAGTCTGCGATTTGAAAAAGAAGTAGATCCAGAGGCTGTATTGCGGGCATTGGATCGAGCGGCTCAATTAATGGTTGAGGTAGCGGGAGGAACGGTAGCGAAGGGAATTGCAGCTTCTGTTGTTAAGGAGCCCGTAAGGCAACATGTTCAATTGCGCTTGTCCCGCGTTAACGATCTATTGGGAACGACTCTTCAGGAAGAAGAAGTGGACTCCATCCTGGGTCGCCTTCAATTCGGGTATTCCAAAGATGAAGAAACCTTTAATGTTGAAATCCCGACTCGCAGACAGGATATTACACGAGAAGTAGATCTGATTGAAGAAGTGGCCCGCTTACACGGTTATGATCATATACCAACCAGCCTTCCTGTGGGGCCGACAACTCAAGGGGGATTAACGGGCTATCAGCAATTCCAACGAGATATCCGTAATCTACTTACCGGTGCTGGACTATTTGAAGTATCTACCTACTCCTTCACAAACGAGCAAATCATGTATGATTTTGCCCCACTGTATCAGGAGACAAAAGGTATTCCATTGGCGATGCCCATGAGCGAAGAGCGTAGTCATCTGAGGGTGAACCTGTTGCCGCATCTGCTTGAAACGGCTGCCTACAATCGAAATAGACAAAACCTAGATCTAGCTGTTTTTGAGATCGGAAGAGTGTTTATTAGTGAGGAAGAGCAGTTAACCGTGCTGCCTCAAGAAAAGCTTGGTTTAGCGGGATTGTTAACGGGAAGCTGGTCAGGGGAACATTGGTCAACGACTGTAGCTCCTGTGGATTTCTATGTTGCCAAAGGGGTGGTTGAGCTTCTCCTTCTAAATATGGGGATTTCCCAGGTCTCCTATAAGGCTGCAGAAGCTATCCGCGGCATGCACCCTGGGCGGACGGCAGAGCTATGGATACAAGGTGAGTGCGTTGGATATTTAGGTCAAGTGCATCCACAGCTGCAGAAAAAGTATGACGTGGAAGAAACCTATGTATTCCAGCTTGACCTTGAAAAATTATACAGCTATGTGGAAAAGATGAGCCAATACAAAGCCCTTCCTAAATATCCAGCAAGTACCCGAGATCTTAGCATTGTAGTCGATCAACCGGTTTCTGCGGCTGCCCTTCAACAGGTGATTGAGGAACAGGCCGGAGAATTATTGGAAAGAGTGGAGCTGTTCGATGTCTATACTGGAGACAAGATAGGGGCAGGAAAGAAGAGCATGGCCTTCTCCCTTGTGTATCGAAACCCTGAAGCGACGTTGACAGATGCTGAAGTGAATGAAGCACATGATCGCGTGGTCAAAGGATTAGCTGAGCTGTACCAAGCTGAGCTTAGGGCTTAAAGGATGGGTTTACCCATCCTTTTTCTTCTTTAATTTATAGTCCAGGTTTAGCAAAAAATGTATAATAATGAACTATAGGGATAAGCTGATATTTGGAAGGAGAAATGCAGCGTGCGTGACGAGGAAAAAAATAAAATTACGGTAGATATTTATGGGCACCAATATCGAATGGTTGGGAAGGCGAGTGTCGCCCATCTTCGATCTGTCGCTCATTATGTAGATGAAAAGATGAGGTTCATTGCCAACGGCAATGCCAGATTGGATACGTCCAAGCTCGCGGTGCTCTCTGCCTTGAACATTGCCGATGAGTTTTTTCAGCTTAAACAGGAATATGAGGAATTGCTTCGCATCTTAGAAGAGGAGGAAAAGCGTAAAGAATGAACAGCGTCGATATGGGGCTTATCGGCCTTTTTCTTATCAGCATGGTATATGGACACTATAAGGGGTTTGTTAGACTTGCCATAGGAATCGCAGGTCTGTTGGCTTCGTTCGCTATTGCTTACTCTTTTTCACAAGATACAGCCGTTTTTCTACAAGAGCAATTTCCTCTCCCGACTGACAGCACCAATCCCCTTTTCCAAGCATTTCTCAGCATGAGTTCTTTTCACCCATTTTTATATATGGTTATCGCATTTGTCGTTTTATTTTTTATTATTCGTATCCTATTCCGGCTCTTGGGCAATGTCTTACAAGTGTTTGCAGAGCTTCCGGTGATTTCATTTATCAATCGGTCTCTAGGCGCAGCTGTCGGAGGAATGATGCTTATTTTACTGCTCTCGGCCTCTGTCCATTTTTTGGATAGAGCACCAGATGGGAGTTGGAAACGATGGTTTTACCAGTCCAATATTATGCAGTATATGCTTCAAATTTCTCCGTTTATATCCGAGCAGATACGCATGATTCCAGAACCACCAACCAAAAATGTACCCATGGATATCCTATAGACTTTCCAATCGCCCCTTTATTTACAGGGCATGAAGGTGAAGCATGCAAGGCATTCTAAAGGTACACTCAATTAAAGGAGGTTAGCTACATGGCCAACCGAAACAAATTGATTGTCCCTCAATCCGCATCCCTAATTGATGAGATCAAATATGAAATTGCGAATGAGTTTGGGGTTTATGACTTCGGAGCTTATGCGTCTTCTCGCAGTAATGGGTCGGTAGGTGGGGAAATAACCAAAAGATTGGTGAAGCTAGCGGAAAGTGCCCTAGCTGGCGAACAACAGCAGTAAGACAACCGCATATCCTGGAAAGCAGAAAGAGACTGTGAAGGCAGTCTCTTTCCTTGTTTCTAACGCGACCAAAAGCGTGACTTTACAGGCAAAAACAAATCGATAATGCCAACTACGAGCGCTGCCAGCATCGCACCAATGACTGTAACGTGAACACCTTGAACAATAAAGTTTGTGAGATAGATGATAAGGGCGGTAGTCAAAAATCCCGTGATGCCGCGCCCGTATGGGGAGAGCTCACCACCAAAAAAAGACTCAAAGATCCAACCCATGGCAGCAATCACAGCTGCAGCTAGGATAGCGGTTGAAATCCCCCGGATGGTAAAGCCAGGGACGAGGAAGCCTACTAGGCAGAGCACAAGCGTGGCGATGAAAAACCGCACTAAATGGTTCATCCAAAGCATGTCAGGTACCCTTCCTTTTTGCAAAGTATGAATAGTTTACCCATCTTTTACTTACATATACTTTTTATTTTTTGTTGCGAAGAAATGATATAATAGATCAGATATTGCAATTGAAAGGGGACCATCGTGGTGGAAGAACGCTTATATCGAACACTTGAGTTTGATAAAGTCATTCATCAGCTCTTAGAAAATGCCTCTTCCTCCTTAGGAAGGGAAAAAATAGAACAGCTTACTCCGACAACCGATGTGGAAGAAGCAAGAGTGAGACAACAATTAACCTTTGAGGGCTTTACCGTTCTCCGTCTAAAAGGGAGTGTGCCTTTTGGTGGAATTCGAGATATACGTAGAGGGCTTGCACGGGCGAAGCTTGGTGCATCGCTCAGCCCTTCAGAGCTGTTGGATATTGCGGGAACCGTTTATGGCGGCTGGAGATTAAGGCGTTTCATCGAGTCGTTATTAGAGCAGCATGAGTTGCCATTATTGGCCGACATGGCCGTTCAAATTGAGCGTCTGCAGAAAGTAGAAGACGATATATTGGCCTGTATTGATGAGCATGGAGTAGTGATGGACAGCGCCAGCCCGGCACTAAGTCAAATTCGATCGCAGATTCGAGCAACCGAAGGAAGAATAAAAGACCGGCTAGAAAATATCATTCGTTCTACCTCGTATCAAAAGATGCTTCAAGAAAGTATCGTGACGATTCGAGGGGATCGTTATGTCATTCCCGTCAAGCAGGAATACCGCCATGTGTTTGGTGGGATGATCCATGACCAATCGGCGTCTGGGGCCACTTTATTTATCGAACCGGAAGCGGTGGTACAAGCCAACAATCAGGTAAGGGAGCTTCGCTTTAAGGAAGAGCGTGAAGTGGAACGAATCCTTCAGATCCTTACAGGAATGGTTGCGGAGCACGTAGAGGTCTTGGATCATAATGTCAAGATATTGGCAGAGTTTGATTTTACCTTTGCTAAAGCCTCTTATGCCCATCGAATTAAGGCCGTTCAACCCAAATTAAACGACAAGGGCTATATCAAGCTGAAGAAGGGCAGACACCCTTTAATTCCTCTTCAGGAAGTCGTTCCTATTGACGTCGAGATTGGACAGACGTACACGTCCCTCGTTATTACAGGACCCAATACCGGAGGAAAAACCGTAACCTTAAAAACGATCGGGCTACATGCGCTCATGGCGGCCTCTGGCATGCATATTCCGGCAGAAGAAGATAGTGAGATGGCGGTGTTTTCCGGTGTGTTTGCTGACATTGGGGACGAGCAGAGCATTGAGCAAAGCTTAAGTACTTTTTCAGGACATATGACGAATATCATCCGAATCCTCGGTCAGATGGACGCCAACAGCTTGGTTCTACTCGATGAGTTAGGAGCAGGAACAGATCCTACTGAAGGGGCTGCATTAGCTATGTCCATCTTGGATCATATGTATCAGCTCAAAGCAAGGGTCATCGCTACCACTCACTATAGTGAGCTAAAGGCATTTGCTTATAATCGTCCACAAGTGCTTAATGCGAGCGTGGAATTTGATGTAGAAACCTTAAGACCCACCTACCGCTTGTTGATCGGAGTTCCTGGTCGAAGTAATGCTTTTGCCATTGCGAAGCGATTAGGACTTCCTGAGGTGATTATTGAAGATGCAAAGCAACACGTAAGCATTGAAGATAAGAATGTGGAAAATATGATTGCTTCCTTAGAAGAAAATCGTTTAGCTGCGGAGCAAGACCGGGCGCGAACCGAGGATATACGCAAAGAGATGGAAAAGCTGCGAGAACAGCTTGAACAGGAGAGGGCTGATTTTGCTAAGGAAAAAAATCACTTGCTGCAAAAGGCAGAAGAAGAAGCCGCACGTTCGGTAGCTAAAGCTCGGAAGGAAGCGGATGAAATTATTTCTGAGCTTCGGAAAATAGCCCAGGAAGAACAAATAGGGATCAAAGAGCATCGCCTGATTGAAGCCAAGAAAAAGCTTCAGGAGAGTGTACCTTCCTTCGAGCGAGAAAAAGAGCGGAAGAAGAAGCAGACAGGGAAAGAAACCTTAAAAGTTGGGGATGAAATAAAGGTCTTGTCCATTGGACAAAAAGGCGAAATTATTGCTGATCTAGGAAACCAAGAGTATCAGGTGCAGCTTGGCATTATTAAGATGAATATTAAAGCAGATGATCTTATGCTGCTTAAATCGGGGAAAAAGAAAGAAGTGGTTCCTTATACCCGAGTAAAGATGTCTACTGAAACGGTAAGGCCGGAGTTGGATCTAAGAGGATACAACATCGAGGATGCGCTTCAAGAAATAGATAAATATTTAGATAACGCCGTCATGTCTAATCTTCATCAGGTTTCCTTAATCCACGGCAAAGGGACAGGGGTCCTGCGAATAGGGGTTCATAATTTCCTTAAGAAGCATCGGAGCGTGAAGTCCTTCCGATTAGGCGGACAAGGAGAAGGCGGTCTCGGAGCGACCATTGTAGAATTAAAGTAACGTATTTTTGCAACCATGACCGCTTCCTTTCCGTATATGTGAAGAAATAGAAACCCCGTAAGGAGAAGGAGGATCTGGTGTGTCGGGCTGGTTAGAAAATCCTTATATCTTAACAACTGCGTTTTTCGCGGTTGCGATCCTTTCGCTGATTTTGTTTTTAACACTGTTCGAAATGGTTACCCGTTATGATGACTGGGAGGAAATAAAGAAAGGAAATCTTTCCGTTGCTATGGCTGTGGGAGGAAAAATATTCGGGATTACCAATATCTTCCGTTTCTCGATAGAGAGCAACGATACGATTGGTCAGGCTTTGATTTGGGGAGCTTTTGGATTTTTATTGCTGCTGCTTGCCTATTTTATTTTCGAATTCATGACACCCAAATTCAAGGTGGATGATGAGATTGCAAAAGACAACCGAGCAGTCGGACTTCTATCTATGCTTATTTCAATTGGACTTTCTTATGTGATTGGTGCCAGTATAGTATAATTTTATAATTCATGGGAATATTTCGATGTTTACAAGGAGACGACGAAATCGGTAATATGAAGGTAACAACCTAATACTTTAGGTTGAGAGCTATGGCGGCCATCGAGGATGGTCGCTTTTTTTTATGCTTATCGGAGCACCAAACCCTGTTGGAGAATCACGTCGAATAGTGTATAATTCATTGTTAGTTAACACGTGGAGGACAATAATGCTTAAAAGGTTAACCATTATACTGGTGTTTTTCTCGGTTCTTTTCTTATTAAGCGGTGCTGCTTATTGGTATATGACCACGAAATAGACTCTCGGAGGAATGTAATATGGAAACAGAAAAACAGCTTCATGTGGCAGTGATCGGCATGGGGTTTATTGGACTTCCCCTATCATTGAGCTACGCGATGAAGGGCGCCCATGTCATAGGCATAGACGTGTTGCCTAAGCTAGTTGAAGAAATAAACGAGGGTAAATCCCACCATTTAGAATATTATCAAGGTAAATCAATCTCTGAAATTTTACATGATCAGTTGGACGCTGGGCGATTCAAGGCTACAACGGACTATCAGGAAGCGGCGAAGACAGTCAATACTTATATCATTACCGTGGGCATTCCGGTGGTAAACGGAGATCCCAACCTTTCGTACTTAATCAGCGCGTGTGAGCAATTAGTCTCTGTCCTTAAAAAAGGGGACACCGTTATCCTTAGGAGCACCGTGGTTCCGGGAACGACAGAAGAAATTGTCCTACCTCTGCTAGAAAAGAGTGGAATGAAAGCAGGAGAAGACTTTTTCTTAGCGTATTCTTCCGAGCGCATTGCTGAAGGAAAGGCCTTTGAGGAATTTATTAGCATGCCTTTAGCTCTAGGCGGCATTAATGAGGCTAGTGCAAGTAAAGCCAAGGAAGTCTTGAGCTTTGTCACAGAAGCGGAGATTACCGTTTCCGAGATCAAAGTTGTAGAGACAGCTAAAGTGATTGAAAATATCCAAAGAGACGTTAACATTGCGATGGTGCAACAGTTTGCCCGTTTCTCTGAACGAATGGGAATGGATACCTTTGAGTTGATTAAGGTAGCCAATACACATAAGAGGGTGAACCTTCTTGTTCCAGGTCCCGGCGTGGGAGGATATTGCCTGCCGAATGCCTTGTACTATCTTTTGCCTAAGGCCAGAGAACTAGACGTAAATATAGATATGCTTGAGCTAGCCAGAAAAATCAACGATACGGTTCCCTCGGTTCTGGTCGATATGGTGGAGGAACAGCTTAAGAGTCAAAATCGCAGTCTAATGGGAAGTCAGGTCGCTGTTTTGGGACTTGCCATGAAGGATTTTTCTAACGATGATCGAATCAGTCCAGCTCATCACGTGGTAGAAGTTTTACTGGAACGTGGTGCAAAAGTGAAAGCCTATGATCCAGCCGTTCCAGGCCAATATCCTTATAAGGTAGAAAGCTTGGATGCGGCAGTCACCGGATCAGATGTCCTCATCTACCTAAATGCCCAAGAGGAATTCCTCGACATCGAATGGGATCAGGTGGTTAGCCAGATGGCCTCGTCTCCGATCTTGCTTGATGCCAAGCATCGGATTCCAAGTCAAGTTGCGAATCAAGTAAAATTAATTAGAATCTAATAAAGTAGTGATTTCTATGACCTTAAAGAAAAAAGTGCTCATTGTTGCGTATTTATTCCCTCCCATTGGCGGAGGCGGAGTTCAGCGTGCATTAAAAATGGCCAAGTATCTTCAGGAGTTTGGTTGGGAACCTCATGTTCTTACCGTAGAGCCCCAGTATCATGTATCGCTGGATCAATCCTTACTCGAGCAATTGCCTACGGGAGTGCATGTGCATCGTTCAAAGGAACTCTCATTGGGTGCTCCCCCGGCGGCCACCGCTGCTCGTGCTGGTGAGAGTCAGTCTGGGCATGAGGGGTCGCCTGGTTTAGTGACACGTCTGAAAAAATTAGTGTTTCCTACGTTAAAAAAATTAAAGAAGTATATGCTCGTACCCGATGATCAAATTCTTTGGCTTCCTTATGCGATGAAGAAAGGACTGCAGGTCATCAACGACCACCAAATCGATGTGATCTTTTCCACTTCCGGGCCTTATACAAACCACTTGGTTGGGTTGTATCTTAAGCGTAAAACCGGGACCCCATGGATTGCCGATTTTCGAGATCCTTGGACCCAGAATATGCATCGAACAGACATCGCTTGGCGAGAGTGGCTGGAAGATCGGCTGGAGCGGATGGTCCTTCGAGAGTCAGACATCCTGCTTACGGTTACTCGTTCCTTTGCTGATAACTTCAAACAAAAGTTTAGTGAAGAGCTTCGACGGGTAGAGGTTATTCACAACGGGTTCGATCCTGAGGATTACAAGGAACTGCAGGAGGTAAGGGGAGACGACCCGTCTATATGTTCCTTTATCTATACCGGAATCTTCTATAAGGAAAGAAACCCAAGGCTGTTTTTGCGAGCAGTAAAAGAGCTGCTTGATGAGGGGATGCTAGAGCGAGAAAAGGTTTGCCTGAAATTTGCCGGTGTGTTTGACTATCCTGGCTATTCGGAGAACATGGATTGCGTGAAAGAGCTCGGGTTGGAGGACTTGGTTCATGTCTTGGGGCATTTGCCGCATCAGCAAGCCTTGATGGAGTTGAAAAAGTCGGATGTCCTGTTACTTGTAGGCGATACGGCACCCGATTCGGGTGATTATATTCCAGGCAAGCTATTTGAATATATGGCGATTGACAAGCCGATTCTGGCTTTGAGCCTGAAAGGTGAATCTACTCAGATTATAGAAAATTACGCTCTAGGTGAAGTTGTAGATCCCGGAAACCTGGCAGAGATTAAAGCAGGTATCTTGAGCCTCTACAGACAATGGCTGGAGCCTGCTGAAGCTGCAAATGTGTCTGAGCGGCCTTCAACTTTAATCTATGAACGAAAAGAGCAGGCAAGGTTATTAGGAAAACTGTTAGATGAAGTTTACGTAGAGGGTGTCCCAAAAGCTTAGCTTTTGAGGGCGCCCTCTTTTCTGCGCAGACAAAAAGTCCGGGGCCTCGTTCCTGAGGTACCGTCTGGCTCCAGATGCTCACGAAACCCAGCAACATGCTTCCAAACCGGTAATCATTACAATGAGGTGGAGCTCCTTTTTAAGGTTTTGCGTAGTTTTGGACTTGTTTTTTATAAGTGTGATCTAAACCTTGGTTTAGATCCACCAAATTTAAGCTGATCTTTTAAGTAATAAGGCTTTTTATTTCTTATCATGACCTGGTCGGGGACCGTATTAGTACTGTTCGAGTCAGGATGCTCACGAAAATTCCAATATGCTCACGGAAAAGTGACGGGTGCTCACGAAGAAAGGGCGTTTGCTCACGTACCTGGTTCAATTCCAAATAAAACACGCGATTTGCTCACGAAACCCAGCAACTTGCTCCCAAGTCGGTAATGATTCCAGTTAGGTGGGGGACCTCTCCTATCGGCATAAAAAACTTCCTCTAAAAACGGTCTGGCTACTTTGAAATTACTTCGAAAGGAGTTTTTTTTATGTCTTTAATCCAAAACATGGTAAAATGTTCTTTACAGTAATTTTTCCTAGAATAGGAGGTTTTATGGTACATAGAGTTTGGCTTTTATGGATGATGCTTACCCTCTTTGGATTGGTTGCTTATGCTGAAGGACCGCAGCTGGTTCCACTCCCAGAGGAAATGGTGGTGGAGCAGCCGTTTGAAAACGGGACCCTAAAGGAGAGAAAGGTTCGATTCCTAAATAGGGACGAGTATTGGATTAAACAATTTACATTTGAACAGACAAGCCCCAAGCTGCTTACTCACCAATTCACGGTCCCTGGTAAAGAGGGAACCTTCAAGTATGTAGCTATCGAAGATGGCAACCGAGTTTGGAAGACGGTTCCTTTAAGCGGGAATTTGCCATTGGTATCTGGTTTTATCGATACGACCGAAGCTCATTGGTATATCAGCTATCCCACCTTGTTCGAGGTTGATGATCAGCTCCTGACCCGAATGGAAAGCTATCGAGCGATTCCGGTTTATGCGAGGGAACAGGCAAACGGTTATACCTTGACTTACTCCTTCTATCAGAGGAGCGGGATGGTCGGAGAAATGTGGGCAGTAAGCTCTCAAGAAAAGCTCGTCCCCTGGGAACAAAACCCAAATATGGAGCCGGTATGGAGCTTGCTTGATATGTCCGGGGAAGGCAAGTGGACATGGGATGGAATGTACCTAAAAACGCCGAGCAGCTATGAACCAACAGGGGTATTTTATCGATTCCCTGATAATTATATTGCTAGATCTTTTGTACGGACCGGAGGCAGCCTAATTGCCGATCATTTAGGTTGGGTCATGCTGAAGCAAGGAGTAAAGAATCAAAACGAAGCGGGTTATTGGCCTACAGGTCCAAAATCCACTTGGCTTTGGAAGGATTACCAAATTGGAGCAGGTTTTTTTGATACGAGATTTAACACGGATTTTGCTCGGTTGCTGCTCGATGGTTATGCCAAGTATGGGGATGAACAATTTTTGGAGTCTAGCCTGCAGTATTCCAAATGGTTAATGAATCATGCGAACACCCAAGGGGTATTCATGAAAAAGGATACGCAGTGGGGCGTGCTGGTGCCGGATTACGCTCATGCATCTCCCCATAAAAAAACGCATGCTTCCCTCAACCATCAACTTTCCGAAATCAACTATTTCTTTGATTTATTTCGATTAACGAACCAATCTTTTTACCAGACGTATGCCCTAAACATGATAAACGGCATAAAATGGACGAGAGAACAGTGGGTCAAGCCAAATGGGGACTTGGAGTACGGACTGCTCGGAGGTAAAGGAATGGGGGTTGATTATCCCTATTTGACCTATAACGATCTATGGGAAACGCAACAGATCCTCCATGAGTTATATGGCGCGCTGGATCCTGATTTAGCTTACCTTATGGAAATTAAGAAGCAGTGGATGGACAAGCAGGGGATCGTAGGATATAAGAAGTGAAAAAAGCAACCATGGGGGCATAGCTAGAATTCACAAGTATTTCGGGCGTTGATTCGTATATAGAATCACGCTTTTCTTTTTGAATGTGTATTCATTCAGGGCAGGGCAGGGAGAGGGAGTCTCGAGCCAAAGCCATCGATTGATGCCCTCTGAGCCACCCGAGGCCCGGAACGAGGTATCAAAGCCAATGATTGATGCCCTCTGAGCCACCCGAGGCCCGGAGCGGGGTATCAAAACCGATGATTGATGCCCTCGCAGCCTCCCAAGGCCCGGAACAGGGCATCAAAGCCGTCGTTTGATGCCCTCACAGCCTTCCGAGGCCCGGATCAGGGCATCAAAGCCGTTGTTTGATGCCCTCGCAGCATCCCAAGGCCCGGATCAGGGCATCAAAGCCGATGATTGATGCCCTCGCAGCCACCCGAGGCCCGAATCAAGGCAGCAAACCCGTCGATAGACGCCCTCGCAGTCTCCCGATGCCCGAATCAGGTCACCAACCCCGTCGATTGATGCCCCCGCAGCCCTCCGATGCCCTTCAAGCCTCTCCAATTATCGGGCATCAATCATCTGAAGCACAAACAAAATAAAAAAAGGGCTACTTCATCAACATAAGAGTTGAGAGTAGCCCTTCTTTTGTAATTTTGACTGCGACCTTTTTCTTTTAATCACTAGATACAGGAGGCTGTTCTTGCAACTCTTCGAGTTCGCCCGCCTTCATTTTTTCTTCAAACTCAACCACCCATTTTTCTACTTCTTCTGGTTGCTTGACCCGGTCAGGAATGCCAGGGTCTCCAAACTTGTAGAAGCGGAAGTAGACCTCCTGATCAACGTATCCGCCACCAGGAAGCGGCATCACGATCCAAGTCCGGTACTGATAGATATACCGATCTTCTTTTCCAATCCAGATCGTCGTCTTCACTACAGAATTGTCGAGTACATGGGCAAGCGATGGATCGGTTGCGATCTTTTCTTTCAGTTCTTCAAAGAGGGGAGAGGTAGACTTCTCTACCCACTCCTTCCCACTAATCCTGACTTCAATAACATCTGTTGGGGTATTCAAAACCGCATCATCGGGCAATTTTTGAGCGTTGTCCATCAGAGGCAACCAATCCAGGAACCCATTGAAGGGGTCATAAGGAAGCACCTGATCCTTCGATGCCCGGAACCATACGTCCCCTTTTTTCAGATAATAATGGTCTTCCCAGCGATAATAACTAAAAGGGATTCCCGCCATTCTCCCGTTTACAAGATAAGCCTGCGATGGGCGAATTAAGATACCTTCATACATGCTGGTTGTTTTCCGGTCTCCGATACTATTCCGGATATAGCCGTTATACCAAAATTCATTGGAACGCTTCTTATCACCGGGATGCCCTTCCGTGGTCATCTTTACCGCTTCTTGAAGTAAGCCTCGGGCATCCATAGTCGTCACATTAGGATTCTGCTGCTCCGTAAGCGAAAAAACGGTTTTGCTAGACGGAATTGTACACCCCGTAAGGAGCAGGAGCACAGACAAAAGCAACGGAACCCCTTTAAGCGATTTTCTTGCCAAGGCGAACCCTCCTTCCTACAAGATAAATAACGAGAACAAAGGTAAGCCCAATGAGGATTGGATAGACAGGAATGGAGTGTCTATTCCAAACAAAGATTTTGTGGGTACCTTGGATGGAGGTCACTAGTTCTTTTTTGCCGTCACCATTCACATCAGCGTAGATCGCGTTATTCATGGTCAAGAATATTTTCCAGGTTTGTTTTAATCCTTCTTCTGTATACTGGAATCCGGTTAGATAGCGCGTGTCCTTCGCGCGTACAGCACTTTTGCTTAGTCCCACAAACTCATGGCTTTGGCCGGCAGAAACAAAGTCCTCGAAGCGGAAGCTGCGTTCCTCCGTACTCCATAAGATCTTCCAGGATCCATCAGGCTGTGGAGATAACAGGGTTGAGTATGGATGCTTAAGCATCAATTCATCCTTGCCGTCATGATTCAGATCAATGACCTTGAACTCGCTTTGAGCCAAGCCTTGATGCATTTTCCTTGTGAGCTCATGAGTTACGCGCAGTTCTCCATCGATCCATTGCAAGAGGTGAACATCTGCTCCCAGGACAAGTAATCCCTCGTGTCCATCTCCTAGCTGAATGGCTCCTATAATCTTAGTAGCGGGGGAGGCGACTTCGAATGCTGTTTCCCCGTATCTGCCACTTAAGAACCCATTCTTTAAAGTAACTCCGGAAAATTGGTTTCCTAGCTGTTCGCGTGTATCGTAAGCGCCGTTGTTCTTTTCTAGTTCACGCTCAATTTTTTCAACATTTAATAAGAGTGCACGATAAGGGGCTGTCCCAAACTGTAGCATGCCTTCCGCAAGTGGCTGACGCTGGATTAAGGGCTCCAGTTCCAGTCTCTCATTCAATGTATAATAAGGGAAGCCAATGTACTCCCTAGGCAACAAGGATACAATGTGATCTCGGTCTAACTCTTGAGGAGGAATTCTAGTCATCTCTCCATCTGTCCATTGGTAAACATAAAGAGAAAGGGGCTCCTCTTCTAGTATAAACGTCGGCATCCTAGGCTTTTCAGGGTCGAGGTTGGCTTTCACCTCTTCTGCATTTCCTAAGGTAATGATCTCATCCTTGCCATCGCCGTTAATATCTCGGGCAATGATGGAGAAGTAAGAGGTCATTTCTCCAATATACAGCTGATTGGAATTCCACTGCTTATAAAAGTAGGGAAGCATCTGGATCATGTTATGAGGGAAAGCCACATTAAACACGACAGCGACAGCTAAAGCTAAGGTAAAAGCGGAAGCACGAACCTGCCCGTACCAACGCCCGATCGGGTAAAGGAAAAGCCCGATAAACATGACCGATAGGACGAAAGGCATCAACTCAAGTTTTCGGAAGGCATTTTCCACTGCATGGTCGAGCATAAGGAATAGAAAGGTAAAGACCATGACTTGCTTACGCTCTTTTACTGGAACGAGCCAAAAGAGAAACAACGAAAAAGGAACGAAGAGCAACCCATAATAGGAATACTCCGCTAAGGCGGGTACTACAAGCAATCGATTAAAAAAGTAAAGGTAAACACAGTACAGCAACACTAAGATCTTATTCATGGTTCCACTCCTCTCCCGTACGCTGCTTGTCCCGAAGATAGGGAAAAGCAAGCATCATTCCTACGAGAAGCCAGAAGTAGGTGTTCATAAAGGGGACTTCAAAAATATTTTCAACCGCATTATGCAGGATGACGGCGATCACCCCAGCAAAAACACCTAGATAGAGATAGAAGCTCGATCGGTCCTTTTGCCTTCGCCATATGGTATAGCCATTTTTAATGATTGAGCCCATGAGCCAGAAGTATAAGCCAAGTCCCACAAGTCCCATTTCTGCAAGGGTCTTAAAGTAGTAGCTATCAACATAGATGGTGCCGAAATGGCGGTCGCCTACAGCTCCTCCGTAGTGTCCTAATCCTAACCCGTAAGCTGGTGAAACTCTCATCATATCGTAGGCACCCAACCAGCGGCCTATGCGACCATCTTGCGAGCTTTTTTCAATGTATTCATCACTGAATAAATTTGAAATCCGAGATGTAACCGGAGGTACGAATAAAGCAGCTAAAATGCTAGCGACGAGTAGTACAATCAGAAGTTTGCGGTTAAAGAGCAAGCTGACGAATCCAATGGCTCCTGCAAAAGCTAACCAAGCTCCTCTGGAATAAGTGAAAAAGAGGACGCTAATCATCATGAGACCTACTAAGATCCAAAACACTCTCGCTTTTCCTTGTTTGGTGAGGGCGTAGCCAAACGCAATTGGACTCATGAGAGCCATATAACTTCCCAGGATGTTTGGGCTCTGGACAATAGAAAAAGCTCGAGTAGTAATATTTTCACTAGAGTCAACCCAGGTGCTGGGAGTCTCAACCTTAAGAATCACTTGGAGTAATCCGTAAAGGGCCACTAGCGTAGCAACGACTAACAAGATTCGGAGAACCTTGAGCACCTCATCGCGGTCATGGAGGAAGTAGTATCCGATTAAAAAGGCAACCATATATTGATAGACCGCACGGAACCCTTCAATATTAATGAAAAAACTCTTCATGTCCGACACCCAAAAAGCAAGTCCTAGTACAAGGAAAGCTAAGAGCGGTACCTTCAAGTCTGGTAGCTTTCGATTGGTCTCAATCATTCTCCATCCGCATATGAGCAGGAGAATAATAAGAACAGCCTCGTCCCATAGAGAAGAGATAACCGGAATGGGAATGATGTTTCGTAACATATAGTCGAGGATGGGAAAAAATAAAAGCAGAGATAACCAAGAAAAGCGATTAAATATCATGGATTGGCCCTTGGCAATCATGGGGCAGGAACCTCCTAGCTTGAAACGCATTTTTTATACCCCTACTATTACCGCACATGCGATTATAAAAATCAAGTATAATGATTGCACAGGAAGGGTGATCTGAGATAAAATTAATTTACTCATTTTTTAATTGGTGTGCCGTCAGGATGTGAAAAGAAACGATGGATCATAACAGAACGGTTATCCACGTGATCGGTGGAGGGGAGTACGGGGGAGCGGAACAGCATATCCTTCAACTACTTAACCTGTTGCCGAACTATGGATTCAAGGGTAAGGTCATCTGCTTCTATGAAGCAGCGTTCTCTAAAGAACTGCGAAAGCGTGGAATAGAGGTTGAGGTACTGGCCTTTGACCGCTTTGACTTCCGCTTGCTAACGGGATTAAGGGATGCTTTTGAGCGTGACCGTCCCCATATAATACATACTCACGGCGTGAAAGCCAATTTTTTTGGTCGATTAGCGGCCAGGAAGGTTATCGATATTCCGTTGGTTACTACGGTGCATAGCCTTTTGCGCTTTGACTATACGAATCAGCTGGCTTACTTCTTTGCATCGAGGATGGAGAAGTGGACAAGAACGATCAGTGATCATTTTATTGCCGTTTCCTCTTCTATAGCCCGTTCACTTGAAGAAGATGGAGTTTCGGCGGAGAAAATTAGCGTCGTTCACCATGGGATAGATGTAGATTATTTCGCTCAAGGCAGTCCCGTACTAAGACAAGAGCTAGGCTTATCCGAAGGAAGCTATTGTATTGGGATCGTTTCAAGGCTAGTGAAAATCAAAGGAATTGAGGAAGCCATTCGGGCTCTGCCGCTCATCCTAGAAGCAAACCCAGACGCTCATTTAGTTGTTGTGGGGGCGGGTCCAGAAGAAGGAGCACTAAAAGCACTCGTGGAACAGCTGAATCTAGGTTCTCATGTCCACTTCGCAGGCTTTCGCAAGGACATCGCTAATTGTCTGCATAGCTTTGATTGCTTAGTCAGTGCATCCCACTCCGAAGGATTGGGGCTTAATATCTTAGAAGCGATGGCAGCTTCGGTTCCTGTTGTTGTAACAGGAGTAGGGGGGATTCTAGATTTTACCCAGGATCGTGAGAACGGGCTCATGTTCGAGAAAGGTTCTTCTCGAGATTTGGCCGATAAAGTGATAGAGGTCATGAATAACCCTGAACTTGCCGAGAATTTAGCAAAGGAAGCACTGCGTCGGGTACAGGAGTCGTTTTCTCTTGATACTATGCTGAGGAATACCGCCCGATTGTATGAACATTTACTGGAGGAATCCAATGGCTAGTTTCTTTAAGGCGACGCTCGTTTTATTAGCCGTTACCATTTTGGGACGGCTTATTGGCTTTTTGCGCAATGTTTTCATCACCAATGAATTTGGTTTAGGGATGGAAACCGATGCGTATTTCATGGCTTTCACGATCCCGCTCACGATGTTTTTGGTTATTCCGGGAGCTATTAATGCGGTCCTTATCCCTATTTTTAAAGGTATGATGGGAGAGGAAAATCAGGCACGAAGAAATGAATTGTTCCAGAAAGTCACGAGCACGATTTTTCTCTTGTTTTTGTTCCTTACGGCGGCTGGAATGCTTTGGGCTGAAGGGATGGTTTCTCTCCTGGCTCGTGACTTTGATCCGGAGAAGCAATTGTATACGGCAGAACTCTTAAGAATCATGATGCCTTCGTTGCTATTCATCGGTCTGGTTTCTGTTTTTTCAAGTGTACTCAATGCTCACCATGAGTTTTTTTCCCCAGCCATGGGGACGGTGATTTCAGGGGTGTTTGTCATCCTGTCCCTTTATACGTTAGCACCTTTCATCGGGATGACAGGGGTGGCCTGGGGGACTACGATTGGTTTCATCGTGTTTGCTTTTTATTTAGTTATTCCGCTCAAGAAAAGGGGCTACCATCTTTCATGGAACCTGCAATTGTTAAAGGATGAACACATGAGGATCATGGGGGATCGTTTCTTGCCGATTCTTGCAGGCATGGTGATCTCTCAGCTTTATGTGTTCATTGAACGCTTTCTCGTTTCTGGACTGGGGGACAAAAAGCTTTCCTCCCTTGTTCTAGCTAACAGCATCGTTCAATTGCCCATCGCCATTTTTTCTGGTGCTTTGGTAGTTCCTCTTTTTCCCCTTCTTGCAGAGTATGTAAAGAAAAACCAGCTGGACCAGATGAAATCGATCATGGAAAAAGGATTCTTATACCAATACCATGTTTTGCTGCCCACCACCATTGGACTCGTGCTTCTTTCCGAAGAAATTGTACGTTTTTTCTACGCTCACAAAGCTACCTTTACACAGCAAGACGTGGAACTAACGGCTTGGGCTACGATCTTCTATGGGATTGGGATCTTAGGCTGGATGGGAAGAGACTTGTTCACCCGCGTGTTCTATGCCCTAGAAAATACAAAGATTCCGGTTGTAGTGGCCGGAATCAGTATCGTGTTTTATATCGGGATGAGTTGGCTGCTTATTCCCCCTCTGAATCACGGGGGGATCGCGTTAGCCTTTTCATTGGCCTCCTTTTTCAATCTTTTATTGCAAGGCTGGTTGCTTAGAAGGAAAATAGGCAAACTCTTTCCTTCTTCCTTTTTCCTCTCAATCGGAAAAGGGATGGCTTCTGGTGGGCTTATGCTGTTAGGCATCTGGGCGTTGAGAAGCCCAACAGCGGGGTTGGGTATTCTTCAGGTGCCGATCCTGATCTTGGTTGCAGCCGTGGTGTATTTTGGGATGCTCGTGGTATTGAAGGAGGAGACGGTAAAAGAGTTATTTGAAAAATTTAAGAGCAGGCTTAACATTCGATCAACTCGTTCATCTGATAAGTAACGAGGCAATCTAAGGCCCATTTTTTCAGCTCATCGTGATTTTTTCCTTTAAAGGACGCCAACACATGGGGGGAGCTTTCATTATGGTCTACGGAGAAAAAGGAAAGCACCCACCTTCCGTCTTGCTGTTCAATGGAAAAACGAATCATTTGTCCTTCTTTGATCTTCCAATCAAATAGAAGATGAAGCAGTTCCTCATTCGCCTGATGGATCGCTTTCATGGAAAAAACCTCCTAATAAACGTAATCGTTTATAGGAGGTTTCTTCGTTTCGGAAGGGATTCCCTTCCGACTCTACAAAACAAGTGCTTAGCTGACAAAACTAGAACCAAAACGACAATTCCCTCAGGTTCTTTCGTTTATCAGTTGGATCGCCAAATGACTGCTCTGGTCTGCTTGCTGAATCAGTTCATTCACACTCCCGGATAAGCGTTCTTTTACACCCGCGAGGTTCATTAAATTTCGATTTACGGTTTGACTTAAGGAGTCATAAGTGATCGTTTGGATGGTGCCGGCTGAATCCATCTGGACCCGTTCAATGAATCGATCAATCTTAGGGTCATAGGAAACTCCAACAAAAGGCACTCCTAACACGGAAGCAATAATAATGGAATGCAGCCTCATGCCTAATACAAAGTCCATATTGCCAATAAAGCTGATGATCTCATGAAAATTCATATGTTCATTCAGGAGAATGGCTCCCGGCTCTTCCATATATTGAATAATATCGTGAGAAGGGGCGACATCAGCAGGGTATTGCATCGGCAAAAAATAAACGTTCCAGTCTTTTCGGAGCATTTCATCAGCCATTTGAGCTATGACTTTTTTGTAGTTTTCTTCATTTTTCCATTTTCTCACTGAAATGGCGATGGATTTTTTCTCATTCCCATTGACTAGCCAACGATTGGCCAACGTGATATCAATATCCGAAGGTCGGATCGTAATCGCAGGATCTGCGGTAATATGAATTGGCCGGGTAACGCCAAGTTTTCGCATATCATCTGCGGATCCTTGATCACGAACCGTAATGACATCCACTTTATTTACGATTTTTTTGATTAAGATCTTGCTGATGGGGTGCGTGATCGGCCCAAAGCCTTGGGAGAAGAAGATGACTGGCTTTTTGAGGAGCTTGGCCATCGTTACGATACTAAGATAATACATGACGCTGCGAGGGCTTGTCGCATCTTGCAAGAGACTGCCTCCACCCATGAGCAATAGGTCCGCTTGCTTTAATTGATCTAGGATGGTGATAAAGCTCCAACGGTTATATGCAGGGATACCAAACAAAGCCGTAGTTTCTCTAGGCTTGTTAGAAAGGACAGCAATGTCAATGGCGGGGTGATGTTTCTGGAGGGAGCTGATAATTCCAAAAAGCACGGTATCATCACCAGCATTATCGAAGCCGTAGTAACCTGAGATTAACACCTTCTTCATGAAGCGACCTTCTTTCTTGCACTTACCGAGTGGATTCGTTGCATAGTAGATTTTAGTATAGCAGTTTGGATTTAGAAATGGAAGTTTTCCATATCTTAAAGGGAGTAGATTCGGCTTATTTGCAAATACTTTTAGATATATGTAGATGAAGGGGCTTTAATACATGAGGCGAGTCATCTTACTAGCCGCGTTATTCCTATTTTTAGGCTCAATCAGTGTAGTCGGTTACGCCTATTATAAATATCAGGACATGACAGAGCAATGGTATCAGCCGCTTAATGATGCAATACCCGATGGAACAAAAAAAAAGCGGGAAGTCGCAAGTGACCAAAAGGAGCTTGATCAAACAGACGAGCGTGGAGAGGAAGAAAAGGTCGAGTTGGCATCCTTTAACGTGATGTTGCTCGGAGTTGATTCTCGTGGTGAAAACAAGTCCCGTTCCGATACGATTATGCTTGCATCGGTGAATCCTATGCTTCAAAAGATTACTCTGTTGTCCATCCCAAGGGACACGCTTGCCGTTATTCCAAGCTATGGTGAAGATAAATTCAACCACGCGATGTATTATGGCGGTCCGGCCTTAATGAAAGAAACCATGGAAGAATTTTTTGACATCAAGGTAGATCATTATGTTGCCTTGGATTTTGAAGGATTCACGAAGCTGGTGGATGAACTTGGCGGGATTGAAGTCAATGTGAATCGCAGAATGAAATACTATGATCCTACGGATGGGACGGACATCGATATCCAAAAAGGCCTTCAGCAATTGAATGGAAAACAAGCGCTGGATTATGCCCGGTTTAGAAAAAGCGATATCGGATCGGATGCTAGTGATTTTGATCGAATGGAGCGTCAGCAAGAGGTGGTGCGTAAGCTAGCCGACAAAGCAACTTCGATTACTTCTATTTTTAGGGTATTTAAAATCATGGCAATTCTAGGGGAAAATGTGAAAACGGATTTTAAAGAAGAGCAGGTAAGAAAACTTGCCATTTTATTTAGGGATTTTTCCTCTTCAGGAATTGCGACTATTGAGCTGCAAGGAACGAATGAAAGAAAATGGATGCATGGTTATAACTTATGGGTTTACGTTGTTGATCAGGATGAGAAAAAACGAATCAATGAAATCCTTCATGAAACCCAACAATAAGTTTTGTATGAAAAAGGAGATGCCTCATGCTTTGAGGTATCTCCTTTTCTGTTAATGGAAATAAATGTGGGGAGAAGCTGGTTTAAGCAGCATGATTATGACATGGGGGTGAAAGAGTGGATAACCCTGAAAGTAAAAAAGCTCAGGAGATGAAAGAATTAAGCACAAAATTGGAGGAAAATGTTTCCTTCCTAAAAGAAGCCCTCGGTGTGGGCAAAAGCTTTGATGTCATTCACCGTGAGCTGGAGTTTGGCGGAAGAAAGTTTGGCTTGTTTTTCGTTGATGGGTTCGCAAAAGATGATGTAATGAATGTGATTACGATTCATCTTGCAAAGCTTGATCGGGAACAATTGGCTCCCGATGCGGTATCCAAGCTTATCAAGACCCATATTGGTTATCTAGAAGTAGAGAAAGTGAAGGAAATGGATAAAATCATTTCCGCTGTCCTTGCTGGTCCATTGGCGCTTGTCATTGATGGGTCTGATGAAGCCCTCATGATTGATGCCAGAACGTATCCTGCACGTTCGCCAGATGAACCCGACATTGAGCGTGTCGTGCGCGGGGCAAGGGATGGGTTTACCGAAACCCTTATCTTTAATACGGCTCTAACGAGGCGAAGATTACGCGATCCGTCGCTTCGGATGGAATATTTACAAATTGGCACTCGCTCCAAAACGGATGTAGTGGTCAGTTATCTGGAAGATATCGCTGATCCCGACTTGGTCAAAACGCTGAAAGAGAAGATTGAAGCGATAGAAATTGATGGATTGCCGATGGCGGAAAAGACGATTTCGGAATTTATCTTCGAGAAAAACTGGAATCCCTTTCCAATGGTTCGCTATACAGAGCGCCCTGATGTCGCCGCAGTTCATCTCTTGGAAGGACACGTCCTCGTCTATACGGATACATCTCCCAGCGTAATGATTGCTCCTACAACCTTTTTCCATCATGTCCAGCATGCAGAAGAATACCGGCAAAAACCGATTGTAGGAGCTTATTTAAGGTGGGTTCGCTTTATTGCCATGCTCGCGTCTGTGTTTATCCTTCCTCTCTGGTTGCTGGTTGTTTTTCAACCCGAGCTGCTTCCTAAGGAATTGGATTATATTGGAGTAGATAAACCAGGGAATGTCCCGCTTTTTGTTCAAATCTTGTTTGCCGAGATTGGGATTGATGTATTGAGAATGGCAGCTATACATACGCCCTCATCGTTGGCTACAGCCTTAGGCTTAATCGCTGCTCTTATGATTGGCCAAGTTGCTGTGGAGGTGGGCCTATTATCCAATGAGGTCATTTTATACATATCGATTGCTGCAATTGGTACGTTTGCTACGCCCAGTTATGAATTTGGACTAGCGACAAGAATAGTCCGGATCACTTTGCTGTTTGCCGTCGCCTTTTTCCATCTTCCCGGCTTCCTTATTGCATCAGGGATATGGCTGTTTATCCTGGCTACTACTAAGTCTTTAGGAACACCTTATTTTTGGCCTTTGCTTCCATTAAACTTCCGAGCTTTGATGGACATTATCGTGAGGTCCCCTGTACCTGCGCAAAACAAGAGGGCACGAATCCTTCATCCGCAAGACAGAACTAAATCGTAATAGAATTGAAAGCACTACGTTCTTATGGGAATGTGTACAAACCACTTTCTCATAAGTATTAGTAGTGCTTTTCTTATTGTCTCGAAATGGAGGGGGTTTCATGGATAATAAGCCTTGGCTCGCTCATTACCCTGTTCAGGTGAACGGTCATTTAGACTATCCGGATATCCCGATGACCCAGCTTTTAAAGGAAGCCGTAGACCAATACCCGGATAACCGGGCGATTCACTTCCTGGGTAAAAATATTACATACCAGGAGCTCTACGACAAAGTGTTGCGTTTTGCCGCCGTTCTGCGATCATTAGGGGTTAAAAAAGGAGACCGTGTAGCCCTAATGCTCCCCAATTGTCCTCAGGCGGTATTTTGCTATTATGGAGTCCTTCAAGTGGGAGGGATCGTCGTTCAGACGAATCCTCTATATATGGAGAAGGAACTGACACATCAGCTGAATGACTCTGGAGCCAGTATGCTCGTGTGTTTAGACTTGGTCTATCCAAAAGTGAAAAAGGTGTGGGAGCATACGAGCTTAAAAGAAGTTCTTGTAACGGGTCTTCAGGATTATCTTCCGTTCCCTAAGAACTGGATTTTCCCCATTATCCAAAAAAGGAAAGGCATTCTTATCCCTATTGATTACAACAAAGATCGCTGTCAGTCCCTGAATCAGCTAATGCAGAATGCACAGCCTGATTCTACTCTTGAGGATATTGATCCCGGCGAAGACCTTGCCGTCCTTCAGTACACGGGGGGAACCACGGGACTAGCGAAAGGAGTCATGCTTACTCATCAGAATCTCGTAACTAATGTCATGCAAGGGAAGGCTTGGTTTTATAAAGCGAAGATAGGGCAAGAAAAGGTGTTAGCTGTTGTCCCTTTTTTCCACGTGTATGGCATGACAATTGCCATGAACTTCTGTATCTCCATTGCTGGCTCTCTTGTGATGGTCCCACGCTTTGATATCCCATTATTATTGAAGGCCATTCATAAACAAAAGCCTACTATTTTTCCCGGAGCCCCCACGATGTATATCGGACTACTGAACTATCCTCAATTAAAGAAATATGATATTTCTTCTATAGATGCCTGTCTGAGCGGATCTGCCGCTTTACCGCTGGAAATCCAAGAGCAATTTGAGAAGATGACCGGAGGCCGGTTAGTGGAGGGGTATGGCTTAACGGAATGCGCACCTGTCACTCACGCTAATCCGGTTTGGGACACAAGAAAAAACGGAAGCATTGGTCTTCCTTGGCCGGATACAGAAGCTAAGATCGTCCACTTGGAAACAGGAGAATCGCTTCCTCCTGGGGAAATAGGGGAACTCGCCGTTCGAGGTCCTCAGGTGATGAAAGGCTATTGGAATCGCCCGGAGGAAACGATGCAAATTTTGCAGGGTGGATGGCTGCTGACCGGTGACATTGCCCATATGGATGAAGAAGGGTACTTTTATATTGTTGATCGGAAAAAAGACATGATTAATGCTAGTGGCTTTAATGTTTATCCAAGAGAAGTGGAAGAAATTCTCTTCGAGCATGAAGCGGTAATGGAGGCTGCAGTGATTGGTGTTCCTGATCCCTATCGGGGAGAAACCGTTAAAGCCTTTATTGTCTTGAAGGAAGGGGCACATACCACAAGCGAAGATCTTGATGATTTTTGCAGGGCAAGGTTATCCGCCTACAAGGTGCCGAAGCACTACGAATTCCGCAAGGAACTGCCAAAAACACTGGTAGGCAAGGTGCTGAGGCGAGCCTTAGTCGAGGAATCGAAGATGGCATCCTCCTAGAAATCCAAAAAGGGGCTTTTCAAAAGAAGCCCCTTTTTTCCAAAAATATCATTGACAAAAAAGTTAAAAATCTTTAAACTAGGTATTGAATGAATGGTCATTCATCCTATCATGAATGAAGAGGTAAAGGCAGATGGCTAAGAAAACAGGAGAGAAATATCAAGCAATAATTGAAGCGGCGGTAAAGGTCATTGCCGAGAATGGATACCATAATGCCCAAGTGACCAAGATAGCACGGGAAGCTAATGTTGCTGACGGAACCATTTATCTCTACTTCGATAGCAAAGAAGATATTCTCATATCTCTATTTCATGAGAAGATGGGCAGGTTCATTCAGGATTCGAGAGAGCGAATTCTGAAAGCGCAAACAGCTTCTGATAAACTTCGGCAATTGATCAACAACCACTTTAGGCATCTTTCAGTGAATGTAGAGTTTGCTTATGTTACACAAGTGGAGTTAAGGCAGTCAAACCCTAAGATCCGTCAGGGAATTCGCCAATCGATTAAGGATTATCTGAGACTCATTGATGAGGTCGTAGAGTTTGGGATTCAGGAAGAGGTCTTCCGCAATGATATCCCGTTATTTACTATTCGCAAGATGGTATTCGGCACCTTAGATGAGTCCGTGACCTCGTGGATTATGAATGATCGGAAATATGATTTGCTAGCATTGGCCGATCCCATTCATAGCCTTTTTATCGGAGCTTTAAGTGGGGCCAATAAACATAATACATAGATGAAATGGATCGAATACGTATCTTAATGTGGAGGGAATAACATGGAGTTTACCAATGTAAACCTGAAGGTTGAAAACCGCGTGGCTTATGTAACAATTAACCATCCACCAGCGAATGCACTAAATGGAGCCACTTTTTCTGGATTGAATGACTGCTTAGATTATATGGTGAGTCAGGATGAGATCAAAGCGATTGTCATCACAGGAGAAGGCAAATTTTTCATTGCAGGTGCAGACATTAAGGAGTTTCACCAAGCCTTCGGCAATGCCGAAAAAGGAAGAGAGCTTGCTGAAGTAGGTCAGAGAGTATTTGATCGGATGGAGCACTTTCCCAAGCCGATTATCGCAGCAATCAATGGGGCTTGTCTAGGCGGCGGATTTGAACTTGCACTCGGTTGTCATATGAGAATAGCTGCTGAAAAAGCGATGCTTGGCCTACCAGAGCTTAAGTTAGGGCTCATTCCTGGTTTCGCTGGTACACAGCGCTTGGCTCGGATCATTCCAAAGAGCAAGGCTCTAGAGCTCCTTTTAACGAGTCAATTCATTACAGGTAAGGAAGCTGAAGCTCTTGGCATAGTCAATTACGCGGTTCCTTTAGAGGAAGTGCTCCCGAGGGCGAAGCAGCTTGCGGAAAGTATTGCTCAAGAAAAAGGTATGCCATCCATCACTGCGGTTTTGCATGCCGTGAATAAAGGCTTGGATATGACGCTTGAGGAAGGTCAAGCCTTGGAAGCTGAATGGTTTGGGAAAATGTTTTGTACAGAGGATGCGAAAGAGGGAGTAACAGCCTTCCTCGAGAAGCGTAATGCTGAATTTAAAGATCGATAATTTATAGAAGTTAAAAGGGAGGAAAAGACGCATGAACATATTAGTAGTGTTGAAGCAAACCTTTGATACGGAAGAAAAGATCAGCATCCAAAACGGACAAATCGTGGAAGAGGGAGTAGAGTTTATCATCAACCCATATGACGAATATGCGGTGGAAGAAGCGATCAAACTGCGCGATGAATTCGGCGGAGAAGTTACAGTGATTACAGTAGGCCCAACTCGTGCAGAAAATGCTCTTCGTACCGCTTTAGCAATGGGCGCTGACAAAGCTGTGATTGTAGATGATGAGTCTTTATTCGGTGACGAATATACCATTTCTAACGTCTTGGCAACTGTCATTAAAGACCGCTCTTTCGATGTGATTTTAGGCGGGAACATGTCGGTAGATAACGGAGCAGGGCAAATCGGTCCTCGTTTAGCTGAGTTGTTAGACATTCCGCATGTAGCAACGATTACAAAGATTGATATTGAGGGTGCAGTAGCTACAGTCGTTCGAGATGTAGAAGGGGATTCAGAGACCATTGAAGTCAAGCTTCCCGTACTTGTAACCGCGCAACAAGGGTTGAATGAGCCGCGATATCCTTCCCTTCCAGGGATTATGAAAGCGAAGAAGAAACCAATGGACCGCCTTAGCGCTCAGGATTTAGGCTTAGACGCAGAAGCCTTAAAGGCTAAAACTGCCGTGGTTGAGCAGTATCTGCCGCCTAAGAAGGAAGCAGGTCGCGTACTATCCGGCGATCTCGACAGTCAAGTGAAAGAGCTTGTTCAACTTCTTCGTAACGAAGCAAAAGTGATATAGGGGGAGAGCGCAGATGAGTAGAAAAGTTCTTGTACTAGCAGAAACTCGTGATGGTGTATTAAGAAATGTATCCTTCGAAGCGTTGTCCGCAGCGCAAAAGGTGTCTGAGGGCGGAGAAATCATCGCAGCCGTATTAGGGAATGGAGAGGCTCAGGTTGTTTCCACTCTGGCGCAATATGGAGCCAACAAGGTTTATCTGGTAGCGAATGACCAATTAAATCAATATACACCAGATGCTTATACCCAAGCCTTGACTCAAGTGATTAAGGAGGTATCGCCTGAAGTAATCTTTATGGGGCATACTTCAATGGGGAAGGATCTAGCTCCCCGTACGGCCGCGCGTTTGGGTCTAGGTCTCGTATCGGATATCACGGACCTAGCCGTTGAGGGAGGAGACATTGTTCTGACTCGCCCGATCTACGCAGGGAAGGCCTTCCAAAAGAAAAAAGTGGTAGAGGGCGCTGTATTTGCGACCATTCGTCCCAATAATATTGAGCTAGTCGAAGCCGATGCTAGCCGCACAGCGGAGGTTGTGAACTATCCCGTAGAGATCAAGGATCTTCGGACTGTTATTAAAGAAGTAGCGCGCAAAGCTGTTGAAGGTGTGGACCTGTCAGAAGCCAAGGTGGTTGTAGCTGGAGGTCGCGGGGTAAAAAGTGCTGATGGATTCAATCCTTTAAAGGAGCTTGCTGCGACTTTAGGGGGAGCGGTAGGGGCCTCTCGTGGAGCATGTGATGCTGAGTATTGTGATTATTCCTTACAAATCGGGCAAACCGGTAAGGTGGTTACCCCTGACCTTTATATTGCTTGCGGAATCTCTGGTGCCATTCAGCATTTAGCAGGAATGTCCAACTCTAAGGTTATCGTTGCGGTTAACAAGGATCCTGAAGCCCCCATTTTCAGTGTAGCTGACTATGGAATCGTAGGAGATCTATTTGAAGTTCTTCCGATGCTAAATGAAGAGTTTAAGAAAGTGCTAAATCAATAAAGTCTGTATATCAAGG
Organism: Ammoniphilus sp. YIM 78166; assembly: GCF_004522215.1. Classification (GTDB taxonomy): domain Bacteria; phylum Bacillota; class Bacilli; order Aneurinibacillales; family RAOX-1; genus YIM-78166. The sequence goes on from NZ_SDLR01000002.1 coordinate 274,969, forward strand.
CTGCAGCTTCTGGCTGCAGTCTTTTTGTGCTCTCTACTCCGGAATAGCAATCAACCGGAAGCTGCATATTAATGAGTGTGTATGGAACCATCTCAAATGCTGGAACTTTAACAAAAATATGATATACTTGCATTTGGAAAGTTGAACCAAGTCGTGAAGGAGGAAGATGGAGGATGGCAATTCAGAACGTAACGGATAAAGATTTCACCCAAGAAGTTGAAAATGCAGGTACAGTACTTGTGGATTTTTGGGCTCCTTGGTGCGGACCGTGTAAAATGATTGCACCGGTATTGGAAGAGCTTGATGCAGAAATTGGCGATAAAATTAAGATTACCAAGATTAACGTGGATGAAAATCCTGAGACTGCAGGCCGCTTCGGCGTCATGAGCATTCCGACATTACTAGTAATGAAAAACGGCAGTGTAGTTGATAAAGTCGTTGGCTTCCAGCCTAAGGATGCTCTTCTTGGCACCTTGAATAAGCACATCTAATCATCATACTGGTTAGCGGGCTATCTCTTCGCTTATTTGTTGGAAGAGGTAGCCTTATTTTTATTTGGTCGAAGCTTCCGTGTTCGGCTGCATTCATCCTATGCTAAAATGAAAGCAATAGATCATTAAGGGTGAAGAAAATGAATACGACGATAAAAGAAAAGCTTGCTGTACTTCCCGACAAGCCAGGCTGTTATCTGATGAAGAACGCGGATGATCAGATTATCTATGTAGGAAAAGCTAAAATTCTGAAAAACCGGGTCCGGTCCTATTTTACCGGGAGCCATGATGGGAAAACTCAACATCTGGTTCAGGAAATTAAGGATTTTGAATATATTGTTACTCGCAGCAACGTCGAAGCTATGCTGCTGGAGTGCAACCTGATCAAGCAATACCAGCCGCGCTACAATGTGAACTTAAAAGACGACAAGACCTATCCTTATATTAAAATTACGAACGAAAAGCATCCCAGACTTGAGGTTACTCGTAAGGTTGTGAAGGATGGATCTAGATACTATGGTCCTTATGCGAATGCTGGAGCGGCGTCGCAAACTAAAAATCTGCTGGATAAACTATATCCTCTTCGCAAGTGTCGTACGATACCGAAGAAAGTTTGTTTGTATTACCATCTAGGTCAATGCGTGGCGCCTTGTGAACAAGAAGTGGATGTAGCCGATTACAAGCCCCTTGTGGAAGAAATCCATCGCTTTTTAAACGGTGGTCACGGAGAAATTCGAGAGAAGCTGGTTGAAAAGATGATGCATGCATCAGAACAGCTGGAATTCGAAAAAGCGAAAGAATATCGAGACCAAATCCAAGCCATAGATTCCTTAATGGTAAAGCAACAGGTAACCTTTTCCGATCTATTGGATCGGGATATCTTTGGATATGCAATGGACAAAGGATGGATGTGTATACAGGTTCTCCATGTAAGACAAGGGAAGATGATTGAGCGGAATGTATCGATGTTTCCTTACTATGGAGAGGTTGAGGAAGACTTTATATCCTATGTGAGCCAGTTTTACTTTGAGGGGCAGACAAAACCAAAGGAAGTGTTTCTTCCCAATACGACCGACAATGATTTGCTGGAGCAAGGCTTAGATCTAAAAGTTGTCGTTCCGAAAAGAGGCGAGAAAAAGCAACTGGTGGATTTGGCTATTGAAAATGCTAGGGTAGCCCTACAAGAAAAGTTTCAACTCATTGCGAAGGACGAAGCCCGTACCATTGAGGCGATTAGTAATCTTGGCGACAAAATGGGTATCGGCACTCCCTATCGCATTGAAGCCTTTGATAATTCTAATATTCAAGGAACGGATCCAGTTTCAGCGATGGTTGTTTTTACGGATGGAAAGCCAGATAAGAAGGAATACCGTAAATACAAAATCAAAACTGTTACAGGCCCTGATGATTACGAATCCATGAGAGAGGTGATTCGAAGACGTTACACTAGGTTATTACAAGAAAAGCAGTCCTTGCCGGATCTTGTACTTGTAGACGGAGGGAAGGGTCAAATATCGGCCGCAGTTGATGTCTTAGAGAATGAACTGGGTCTTTACATTCCCGTATGCGGTCTAGCGAAGGATGAGAAGCATAAGACCTCGGAATTGATCTTAGGCGATCCGCCTATTCCGATTGAGCTTAACCGAGATAGCCAGGAGTTTTACCTTCTGCAGCGGATCCAAGACGAGGTCCATCGCTTTGCTGTGAGCTTCCATAGACAATCAAGAGGGAAGTCCATGCTTTATTCTCAGCTAGATGACATTCCAGGGATTGGGCCTAAGAGGAAGCAAGCCTTGCTCAAGCATTTTGGATCCATTAAGAAAATGCGAGAAGCGACGGTGGAGGAATATAGGAATTTAGGGATTGGAGATAAGCTAGCCAAGGAAATTTTGCTTGCGCTTAAGCAGGGAGAGTAGTCTATTTGTTTGGTTTGGTAAAATATGGTATTATATTAAACGTAGAAGCTAGACGACATAAGGCGTGCCCTGATGTTGTCTTTTTTCATCTCTATGCGGTGAAAGTGAAAGTATTCAGATAAATGGGAGAGGGGAAAACCATGGGGTTAATCGTACAAAAGTTTGGAGGAACATCGGTTGGTACGATAGAAAGAATCCAACATGTAGCGGAGCGAATCATCCAAACCCAACAGGAGGGCCATGATGTAGTGGTTGTGGTATCTGCGATGGGCAAGTCAACGGATGTGCTAGTGGATATGGCGAAGCAAATTACCTCTACTCCTTCGGATAGGGAAATGGATATGCTGTTGACAACGGGTGAGCAGGTTAGCATTGCCCTTCTAGCCATGGCTCTTCAGCAAAATGGAGTAGCTGCATCATCGATGACGGGCTGGCAAGCAGGAATTGAAACCGAAGCCGTTCATGGGAGAGCACGGATAAAGGCTATTAATACAGCTGAGATAAAAAAGCAATTAGAAAAGGGTTCAGTCGTTATTGTAGCAGGTTTTCAGGGAGTAACCGAATCAGGAGAAATAACCACCCTAGGACGCGGTGGCTCGGATACGACGGCTGTAGCCTTAGCTGCAAGCCTAAAAGCTGAATCCTGTGAGATATATACGGATGTAATAGGAGTTTATACAGCTGACCCTCGAATGGTTCCTCAAGCCCGGAAATTACATCACATTTCCTTTGATGAAATGCTAGAGCTAGCCACACTGGGAGCTGGGGTGTTGCATCCGCGAGCAGTAGAGTGTGCGAAAAAATTTAATGTGAAACTAACGGTACGATCTAGCTTCTCAGATGAAGAAGGCACATGGATAGAGGAGGATGCGAAAATGGAGCAAGGATTAATAATTAGCGGTGTGGCTCACGACAACCATGTGGCTAAGGTGACAGTGAAGAACATGTCCAATCAAATCGGAACTCTGGCTGCCTTGTTTACTACCTTAGCTGATGCGCATATCAACGTAGATGTAATCATCCAGAGCTCGTACGAAACGGCTCTAACCAATATTTCTTTTTCCGTTTCGGCAGAGGACCTTCCTCGCACGTTGGAGATCCTGGAGCTAAACAAAGAAAAGCTGGGTTATGAGGAAATTTTATCAGAAGAAGGGTTAGCCAAGGTATCCATTGTAGGGGCTGGAATGGTAACCAACCCTGGGGTAGCTGCGAATATGTTTAAAGTGCTTGCAGAAGCCAATGTAAGCATCAAGATGGTTAGCACTTCGGAAATCAAGGTTTCCTGCGTGATTCCGTCCTCATTGTGCAAGGTTGCGGTGCAGAGCTTGCACACGGCGTTCGGGTTAGATGCAACAGAAAAAGCAATCGTCCAAGGGTAAATAAAAAAAGAGCGCTAGAGTTACACAGCGCTCTTTTCCATGTCTATCACTGCTTCAATAAGAGCCTGGGTTGCGCCTTTCTGCTCCTGGACGGTAAGAGAAGCGGCACAATAATGTCCCGTAAGCCTCTCCATGGCCCCTGCAATAAAGCCTGCTTCTAGGTGAAGAGTCTTTTCCAGCCGTTTTTTCGGAAGCAAATTCAAGCGGCTATGCGTCAAACGATAGGTAACAGAAGTTGCAGATTGCTGCTCCAACTGAACCTGTCCGAGATCAAGCTGATTAAAGATATCCTCCAGTTCATCGGCTATCTTGATTTCTAAGTGATTGCCCATTTCCTTGCCTACCCAGTATAGAATATGAGGCTCACTGTCTCCGAGGATGATCTCCAGCAATTTTTCTCGAAAAAAAAGATAACCGAGCAAGGAATTGGAAATACTTTCTGGAGGCAAAAGAATTCTTTCTTGAAATAGGGATGAAACAGCAATGCTTTGCCGCATGGGTTGTCCCTCCTTATTAGTGGTGTTAGTCCAATCTATGAGGAGGCAGGGAGATATATGAAAATCTATTTTGACAATTACCTATCCTTTCTTGACGCTAGGTAGTTCAAGGAGTAAAATGAATTTGTCACAATTTGTCCAATCCTTCGGGGCTTCCATTGGAAGCTTTTCCTATGCAGTGATTTTTTTCCTGCATAATAGCTGTCGCATCCCGTATGGGAATCTTTGCTCTAGCGCCAGCTAACGTTTTCATGCTTTCTGGATTAAGAAGACAGATGGTATAAGGGGGAGTGCTGCTAGAGAGAGAGAAATAAGATAGGGAAGATGGAGATCAGAAAGAAAAAAAGAGGGAAAAACAATCTGTTCTAATTACTGAAAGGGGGCCGCATCATGGCAGCCAATCGTCACTTCTTTAACAGGAAGCTTCATTCCTTGTTAGGGGTTATTCCTGTGGGCGGATTTTTAATTGTCCACTTAATGGTAAACTTTTTTGCGACTGAAGGAAGAGAGCGTTTTACCGAACAGGTAAAAGTTATGGAAAGCATTCCTTTTCTTGTTATCGTTGAAATCCTATTTATTTTCTTGCCTTTGTTGTATCATGCTGTATATGGGCTTTATATAGCCTTTCAAGCAAAACATAACGTGTCGAACTATGGATATTTCCGTAATGTTATGTTCTTCCTGCAACGTGTAACAGGTGTTATCACCTTGATCTTTATAGTTTGGCACGTATGGCAAACGCGCGTACAGATCGCGATTCAAGATATTCATCCCGAAGGCTTTTTCGATATGATGGTAGAGATTTTTAATAATCCGTTTATGGTTGCATTCTACGTAATTGGATTATTGTCTGCGACATTCCACTTTAGTAATGGTATGTGGTCTTTCTTAGTATCTTGGGGAATTACCGTTGGTCCAAGGGCACAACAAATATCTTCGTATGTTTGGTTAGGTTTCTTTGTTATCCTGTCCTATATTGGGCTAATGGCCATGTTCGCCTTTATCAACCCAGTAGATGTGGCAGCAATCAAAGGATAGGGGGAGAAACAAAATGAGTAAAGTCATAATTGTAGGTGGCGGATTAGCAGGATTAATGGCCACTATTAAAATTGCAGAATCAGGCGTGCCTGTAGATTTGTTTTCACTAGTTCCTGTAAAAAGATCTCACTCCGTATGCGCCCAAGGCGGAATTAACGGAGCGGTAAATACAAAAGGGGAAGGCGATTCTCCTTACGAACACTTTGACGATACAGTATATGGCGGTGACTTCTTAGCGAACCAACCTCCAGTAAAGGCTATGTGTGATGCAGCGCCAGGAATCATCTACATGTTTGATCGTATGGGCGTTATGTTTAACCGTACGCCTGAAGGATTGATCGATTTCCGTCGCTTTGGAGGTACCAAGCATAGCCGTACGGCTTTCTCTGGTGCAACTACAGGTCAGCAATTATTGTATGCGCTAGACGAGCAAGTGCGCCGTCATGAAGTAAACGGATTGGTTACCAAGTATGAGCACTGGGAATTCACGTCTATTGTTCAGGATGACGAAGGAACCTGTCGCGGAATCGTAGCTCAGAATCTTCGTTCCATGGAGATCAAGTCCTTCCCAGCTGATGCGGTAATCTTAGCTACCGGAGGTCCTGGAATTATCTTTGGTAAATCCACGAACTCGGTTATCAATACCGGAACAGCGGCTTCTGCGGTTTACCAGCAAGGGGCTCATTACGCGAACGGAGAATTTATTCAGATCCACCCAACAGCGATTCCAGGAGACGATAAGCTTCGCCTTATGAGTGAATCGGCTCGTGGGGAAGGTGGACGTGTTTGGACTTATAAAGACGGTAAGCCTTGGTACTTCCTTGAAGACAAATATCCAGCTTACGGAAACCTTGTACCTCGTGATATCGCGACTCGCGAGATTTTCCACGTGTGCGTAGACCAGAAGTTAGGGATCAACGGGGAAAACATGGTTTATCTAGACCTTTCTCATAAGGATCCACGTGAATTAGATATTAAACTTGGCGGTATAATTGAGATTTATGAGAAGTTCATGGGAGAAGATCCTCGTAAAGTTCCAATGAAGATTTTCCCAGCAGTTCACTATTCCATGGGTGGACTGTGGGTCGATTATGATCAGCACACGAATATCAAAGGATTGTTTGCTGCCGGTGAATCGGATTATTCCCAGCACGGAGCGAACCGCTTAGGTGCGAACTCCCTATTATCTGCTGTATTTGGTGGAATGGTCGCAGGACCAAAAGCGGTTGAATACATCAAGGGATTGAGCAAGTCTGCAACGGATATTTCCAGCAAGTTCTTTGATCAACAAACCAAAAAAGACCAGCAGAAGTTTGATGACATCCTTAAGATGGACGGCAGCGAAAATGCCTATATGATCCACAAGGAACTTGGCGAATGGATGCTGGATAACGTAACGGTAGTACGTTTCAATGACCGTCTGAAGAAAACAGATGACAAGATTCTGGAGCTCATGGAGCGCTACAAGAAAATCAATGTAAGCGATAGTGCGAAGTACAGCAACCAAGCGGCATCTTTCACTCGTCAGCTTTGGAATATGCTTGAGCTAGCCCGTGTAATCACCATCGGAGCCTTAAACCGTAACGAAAGCCGTGGAGCTCACTACAAGCCGGAGTTCCCTGAGCGTAACGATGAAGAATTCATGAAGACCACGATGGCAACTTGGAGCCAGAATGGACCACAGTTCCATTACGAAGATATCGATGTATCCTTAATTGCTCCACGTAAGCGTGATTACACGACTGATAAGAAGGGAGCGAAAAAATAATGTCAGACAGAAACGTAACCTTTGTTATTACTCGTCAAGATGGCCCGGAAGGCAAGCCTTATACTGAAGAGTTTTCCATTCCTTATCGTCCGAATATGAACGTAATCAGCGCATTAATGGAGATTCAGCGTAATCCTAAAAATGCGAAAGGCGAGAATGTTGCACCAGTCGTATGGGAGTCTAACTGCTTAGAAGAGGTATGTGGAGCCTGCTCTATGGTCATCAACGGCAAGCCAAGACAGGCGTGTACGGCTCTGGTTGACAAGCTGGAACAGCCTGTGCGTTTAGCCCCAATGAGCACGTTCCCCGTTGAGCGTGACCTTATTATCAATCGTAACCGTATGTTTGATGCGTTGAAGCGAGTCAAAGCATGGATTCCGATTGACGGTACCTACGATTTGGGTCCTGGACCTCGTATGCCAGAAGCGGATCGCCAGTGGGCTTATGAGCTTTCTAAGTGCATGACCTGCGGAGTTTGTATGGAAGCTTGCCCTAACGTGAATGACAAGTCTCCATTCATTGGACCATTTGCTGTATCTCAGGTTCGCCTCTTCAATGAGCATCCAACAGGTAAGATGAACGCGCATGAGCGTTTAGAAGGCCTAATGGGTGACGGGGGAGTAACAGATTGCGGAAACTCGCAAAACTGTGTACAATCTTGCCCGAAGGGGATTCCATTAACCACATCTATTGCGGCTATGAACCGTGCAACGACTCTTCATAGCATCAAGAAGTTCTTTGGATCTTAATAAATTGTTCAAGAGAGGGTGTCCCTTAAGGGATACCCTCTCTTGCGTTTATCGAATTCCTTTACGAGAGATCCCTGCCTTTAAGCGCGTATCAATTGATCATAAATCATCCATACTGTGATAAAGGGATAGAGGTGAACAGGATGTTCTTTCATGGGATAAAACTAGCTTTTTTAATTAAGCAGTTTCCTTTCCTTAACCCCGATGCACACATATCATCCAAAAGTGATTTGCAGTTAAAGGATCGACTTCACTTGATACAGAAATTTGGCTTAGAACCCGTACATCTTTTGGAATCCTCCTCTACATACTCCATGACAAGATGCTTAAAGGAATGCTTCGGCTTTGGTGAGATCGTATTCGCATTTAGGAAACTAGATCCCCCTATTCTTCAGCTTAGTCGGCACGAGCTAGGAGTCAATTGGTTGGATGTGCGCTCATGTTCTTATGTATTTATTAAGCAGACAGCACACAAGGACGAATTGTTCAAGCTAGGCTTAAACAAACCCATCTTTTTAGTCAAAACAATTGAAGGTGATATAGGTTGAATCGAACAAAAAAACTAGCTATCGGCATTTTTACCGGTTTGATCAACGGGTTAATCGGGGTAGGAGGCACTCTTCTTGTACCTGCACTGGTTCATCTTTTAGGAACGGAGAGGAGGATGGCCCATGGTACATCGCTCGCCATCATTCTTCCCATTTCCTTGGTCAGTATTGTCATCTACAGTAAATCTGGAGCGATGCCTTTTGAAGCTGGGTTGTTGATTTCGGCTGGAGGCTTGTTCGGGGGTTATTTAGGAGCTCGGCTCTTAAGACGGATTTCGCAGTTATGGCTTAAACGCTTATTTTCCATTTTCATGATCATAGCTGGGATCAGGATGATTTGGCCATGATCATCGAGTCGACTGCGTTGTTCCTCGTCCTTGGGCTACTGATGGGGGTCTTGTCCGGATTGGGTTTAGGAGGGGGAAAACTGCTCATTCCTGCCCTGGTTTTATTGGCTGCTATGGGCCAAGCGGAAGCTCAAGGGGCAACACTGCTTTCTTTTGTCCCGATTGCTATCGTCGCCATTCTAACCCACATGAAAGAAAGGAATATCGATTGGTCCTTAGTAGGATGGCTGGTAGTTGGGGGGCTCGCAGGATCATTCATAGGATCTAGAATAGCCATGGGACCGCTGCTGCCCTATCTTCGTTATATTTTTGGACTGTTTTTGATTGGTCTTGGGATTTTCGAGTTAGTTGCGAAGGATAAGGTCAAGAAAAAAATGAACCGCTTTAATACCTCTTGAATATACTGTAGGCGCAGGCCCAATCCCACTCTAAGCCCGCACCGTCAACCATGCCCAGTCATAGTATATTGTGACTGTATCCTTAGCCTTGTTATTGAGCCCGTAGCAAGGGAGGGGTAGGTACTTGAAAGGGAACGACCAGAAAGCGAAACCGTTGCTAACTAACCGTGAACGAGAAGTATTCGAGCTACTAGTTCAAGACAAGACAACGAAGGAAATTGCAAAGCAACTGTTTATCAGTGAAAAGACGGTACGCAATCACATTAGCAATGTGATGCAAAAGCTTGGTGTCAAAGGGAGAGCGCAAGCCGTTGTTGAATTGCTAAAATGTGGAGAGTTGAATTTCCCTGAGTAAACTCTCACTAGGCACCAAAAGGTCGTATTATCACATAGCAGTTGTTGGTTGGTGAGTAGGACCCCCATATGACCCCTGCGAGCGCAGGGGTTTTTGTTTTAGCTTGGCAGGTCAAGTTCATTTAGTTTGGCAGCAATCAATTCCAACTCGTGTTCCGATACTTCACTTAAAGGGAAGATTTGAACGCCGTCGTTCTTGTCCAAAGCTAAATAGACGGTCGGTGCAATGGAGCCCTGGCAGTAGAAGAAAGCTGGAGGAGTTACTGCAAACATGCCCACAGCAAGCTGTACCTCACATTTATAAATAGGGATCAAACAAAAGGGATCAACTGTAATGGGTTGAGCAATAAAAAAATCAGATGTAGAAGAGCTTTGAATGATAGGATTCAATGATGCTTCACTCATGTAATCACGTCCTTTTATCCCACATTCCAATTATTGCCTAAAAACGAGGAGTTTATTTCGAAGAATACAAAAAGACCTCATCCTGACTAGGATGGGTCTATAGATACTAGTGTTTAAAAAAATCATGGTACTTCATATTGATTTCAGACCAAATAGGGGAATTGTGAGCAATTTCTATGTCGAGTTCTTCAAAGATCTCTAATAGGCTAGCACAGAGGCTATGTTTTCGTGATAGGTCTTTTTCGGCCTTTATCAGACTAAGGAGATTTTCAGCTTCTTCTCTCATTAATTCACGGAAAAGGATTTCCCCATTTGCATTCACGAATCATTCACTCCTACTCATGTTTGTTTACATTATAGCAAGCTTATTAACATTGCGCTCCTGTTATATAACAAAAAATCAGCCGGTAAAGCGATTACAAATAATACAATCTCTGTTTTTCACCCTATTATCTCATTATTTTGTTCATATGTGTGAAATGACAATAGATGAGAAACGTTTAACAAAGGCATGTAAGGTTATTGTTTAAGTATGAATTTAGGGTATATAATAATTAATACAGGTATATGTATTTTTTAGGGGGTAGAGCTGTGGATTACTCAGATGAAATAAAAAACCGGCTAAAAAGAATGGAAGGGCAGGTCAGGGGAATTCTTCGCATGATGGACGAAGAAAAACATTGTAAGGATGTGGTGAGTCAGTTATCTGCTGTTCGCAATGCAGCGGATAAAGCTATTGCGACTATCGTAGCCTCCAATCTTGAGCATTGTATCCTCGAGGAACAAGCGAGTGGAGGAGATACGAAGAAAATCGTCCAAGAAGCCATTGAATTATTGGTTAAAAGTAGATAACTAGCACCATAATAACCCTGTCACACTTAATTCAAGGAAGTGAGGGTAAGCATGAACCAAGTTGTTATTATTGGAACAGGACCTGCAGGACTTACGGCAGCCATATATTTAGCCAGAGCCAACTTAAATCCCTTAATCATTGAAGGCCAACAGCCCGGTGGACAACTGACCATGACAACAGATGTAGAAAATTTTCCGGGCTTCCCTGAAGGCATTATGGGCCCAGAGCTGATGGAAAACATGCGCAAACAAGCAGAGAGGTTCGGTGCACAGTTTCGGACAGGCTGGGTCAATCGTGTCGATTTCTCGAATCGGCCCTTTAAGCTTGAAGTAGAGGGAATGGGAGAGATTGAATCACAAGCCATTATCATCTCTACAGGCGCTTCGGCGAGGCTGCTGGACATCCCTGGTGAAACGGAAAACATTGGTCGAGGGGTCAGTACCTGTGCAACCTGTGATGGTTTTTTCTTCAGAGGAAAAAAAATTATTGTGGTCGGCGGTGGTGACTCTGCGATGGAGGAAGCCAGCTTCTTAACGAAGTTTGCCAGTGAAGTGACGGTTGTCCATCGGAGGGATGAGTTGAGAGCTTCGAAAATCATGCAGGATCGTGCGAAGGCTAACGCCAAGATTCATTGGAGCTTGAATTGTATACCCTTAGAAGTGGTTGCGGGAGAAACGGGTGTTACGGGCTTAAAAGTGAAGGATCAAAGCACGGGGACCGATAAAGTCATTGAAACGGATGGAATCTTTGTAGCAATTGGACATCATCCCAATACCGGCTTTTTGCAAGGAGCTCTTCAAGTCGATGAGCTTGGTTATATTGCAGTGAAACCGGGAACCACGGAGACAAACATTCCAGGGGTCTTTGCCTGCGGGGATGTTCAAGATCATAAGTATCGGCAAGCGATTACAGCGGCAGGCTCGGGCTGCATGGCTGCTTTGGATTGTGAACGTTTCTTAGAAGGCAGTGCGGTTCATGAGTGGAGCCAAAGTTTATAGTGAAGATTAGCCCTACGAAAGTAGGGTTTTTCTGTGTTATAATGGGCATTAGTTTTGCAGAAAGGAAGTCAAAGAAACGTGCCGAAATCCGTTTTTATTAAGGGCGCCTTGGTACTTAGCGCTGCAGCCTTTTTCTCGAAGTTACTCGGTCTTTTTTACGTCATTCCCCTTAAGCACTTTGCTGGAGATGAAGGGCTTGCCTTATATCAGGCTGTTTTCCCAATTTATAACACGCTCCTCATTTTATCCGTTTCTGGTATTCCCATTGCGATATCTAAGCTTATTTCAGAGGAGAAGTCAAAAGGTAATACATCTGAAGTGGAACAAATTATCATAAGTGCCATGAAGATGATGTCGGTCGTTGCTCTTACCGGCTTTTTTGTTTTTTTTCTGGGAGCTGATCAGTTAGCACAATGGATTGGGAATGGGGATACTGAACCTTCTATTCAAGGTTTGGCTTTTGCCATGTTATTAGTTCCCTTTGTGGCTCTCCTACGCGGTTTTTTTTACGGTCACCAGGAGATGGCCCTACCAGCTGTATCTCAGGTCATAGAACAACTTATACGCGTGTCCCTCATGATAGGGTTCGTCTATTGGTTGGTTCTAGAAGGGAGCAGTATCGCTAAGGTTGCAGCGGGTGCAGCTTGGGGAAGTTTTTTTGGTTTAGCTTGTGCGTTAGCTCTTTTGCTTGTTATTTACTTTCGGACTTCACCCAAAATATCTTTCCTTGCCCCTACCCAAGGAGGATATGCAAAAAAAATCCTGCTTTTTGCTTTGCCTGTGAGTTTTAGCACGCTCATGCTTCCGATTATGGGGATGGTTGATTCCTTAACGATCATCAATCTTTTAAAGGCTGCGGGGCTTGGTCAATTGGATTCAACTGTTGAGTTTGGCCTTTACAGTCGGGGAGTACCCATTGTTCAATTTGCCGCTTTCTATGCGACTGCTCTAGCCGTTTCTGTCGTGCCTGCTCTTGCATCTGAACCCAGTCAGGAGAAAAAGAGAGAAAAGGTATATCAAACCATTAAGATTACCTTTTTAATCGGCGTCCCAGCCAGCATTGGAATGATGCTTATCGCGGAACCCTTGAATATCCTGTTTTATGGAGACGATAAGGGCAGTGAAGCTCTCATCGTTCTAGCTGCGTCTACCTTTTTTCTGACCTTATCTGTTACGGCATCAGGTTTATTACAGGGTCTAGGTAAACCTTTCGTTCCAGCGGCTTTCTTAGGGGTCAGCATCATCGTGAAAATCGGATTAAATGTGTGGTTAGTTCCTTCTTACGGGATTGTAGGCGCAGCCTATTCCACCTTATTTACTTACGGATGTATTGCTATCCTTTGTTTGCACGCTGTCCTGCGCAACATGGCGACTCCTATAGTGCCGGGTAAGCAGGTAGGGAGGTGGCTATTGCCGTCTGTTGGAATGGGGATTGCGGTTGCTTGGGCAATGTCCGCATACTTGCACTATGCACCGATACTAAGCAGTCAACGATTGTTTTCTTTTTATGAAGTTATTTTACTCGTAATTATCGGTCTAATTAGTTATGGTATGGGACTTGTTTTTTGTAATATCATCACTTGGCAGGACCTTTCTATGTTATGGCAAGATAGGCTCATGAGGAAACAGGAAAACAGTAGAGTTTCCGTCCAAGGTGAATATGATATAGCACATATTCAGAAAAAGAAGGATGGATTGGAACGTGAATAATGGTATAGGTGTAATTGATTCCGGGGTAGGTGGCTTGAGCGTAGCTAAAGAAATCATGAGACAATTGCCGCAAGAAAGCATCCTGTACTTCGGAGATACGGCTCGATGTCCTTATGGCCCCCGTCCTGCAGAGGAAGTGCGATCCTTTACGTTTCAAATGATCACGTACCTGTTGCGTTACCGCATGAAGGCTTTGGTTATTGCATGCAATACAGCTACCGCTGTAGTGTTGCAGGAGATCGCCCAGCTGGCAACCATTCCGGTTATTGGTGTTATTGATCCCGGTGCAAGAACTGCTATAAAGGAAACGAAGACAGGTGCTATAGGCGTGATTGGGACCTCTGGTACCATTCAAAGCAAAGCCTATGAAAAGGCACTTAAGCGAATCCATCCGAGTGCCGAGGTCTATAGTTATGCTTGCCCGGAGTTTGTGCCCTTAGTGGAATCGGGCATCCCAGACCGGTCTAAAGCTCTTCAAATTGTGAAAGACTCATTAAAGCCATTTTCTTCGCTCTCTATAGATACCTTAATCTTAGGTTGTACCCACTATCCTATGCTTGCAGATCTTATCCAAGAGGTGATGGGAGCGGAAATCCGTCTTATTAATTCTGCAGAAGAAACGGCAAGAGAACTGAGTGTCGTTTTAGACTACAGGGGGCTGCTCGAAGAGAAAACGACAGAACAAAGGGTCAAACATAAGTTTTTTGCGAGCGGAGAATTTCAAGTCCTAAGAGAGATTGCAAGCACCTTTATTAAGGAGCCATTGGATCTGCAACAAGTGGATATCAGCAAAGAAAAAGTTTGTACCACTTCTTGGACAAATTTATAGTCTAAAACTCCTCAAGGCTCGTATACATATACTACAAAAACCTTGAGGAGGGAAAGCCTTATGTCACGGAAATGGATTGCCGCGTTGTCTCTAACAACGTCAGTCATATTATTGTCAGGTTGCGGTTTGTTTGGACCGGAACAAACCTCTGGTCCGCAGCCAATTGATCCACCTAACAAACCCATTGGAGAAAGCAAGGAAGTAACCATCAATCTAGATCCGGATCAAGCAGGGACTACTGGTGAAGCTGCAGAGACAGTCCAGACTTTTGCAACTCCTGTCTACATGATGGATCCGGACGGATATGTCGTTCCGATTACACTCAATCTCCCGAAATCGGAAGGGGCAGCGAAACAAGTGCTAGCCCATATGATTCAGGGTGGTCCGGTAGAAATGTTGAAACCGGAGGGCTTTATGGCTCTTATTCCGGAAGGAACTAAAATTCTGGGCATGACGATTAAGGATGGGGTAGCTACAGTAGACTTTTCCAACGAATTTAAGAATTATGAGGCGAAAAATGAACAGAAGCTGATCGATGCGATCACCTTTGCTCTTACATCCTTTGATACGATCAGAGAAGTGAATATTTGGATTAACGGATATCCTCAAGAGGTCATGCCTGTGAATGGCACGCCAATCTCCTCGTTGACCCGTGAAAACGGGATCAACCTGGAGCTGGCTGCAAATGCTCAAGTGGGAAATACCACGCCAATCACTCTTTATTTCCAAGGGGAAACAGCTGATAATTCCTCTTATTTCGTTCCTGTAACCCGATTAGTCCCGAGAACTGACGATAAGGCCATGGCTACGCTTGAGCAGCTAATCCAAGGTCCTAAAGATGGGACTAACCTCTTCTCTTCCATTCTTCCAACAACAAAGGTTATTGATGTTAAAATGGAGAATGGTGTTGCGACTGTCAATTTTGATGACAAGCTATTAAGTTATAATGATGGCAAGGCAAACCCGCTGGCGATGGAAGCTATTCTGCTATCGCTCACCGAAAACACAGGGACTGGACAGGTTCAATTCATGGTGAACGGTCAAATGAACGTGATGGCTGGTGACAAAGACTATAGCAAGCCTGTGGCCAGACCCCAACAATTAAATCCAAAGAAAATGTAAGAGGTGCCTTGAAACACCTCTTTTCTTTTTTTCACATTCTCTCGGTTGAAATGGAGATGCTAGATAGTACGGCGCATATGTTATAATTAACCAGGATGCTGATAGGAGGGATTGATCATGCGCGTAGATGGACGTAGGGAAGATCAGTTAAGACCGATAAAAATGACTAAAGACTACATAAAGCATGCAGAAGGTTCTGTATTAATTGAAGTAGGGGATACCAAAGTGATTTGTACAGCAACCATAGAAGATAAGGTTCCGCCGTTTATGAGGGGGCAAGGCAAGGGCTGGATTACAGCGGAATACTCTATGCTTCCAAGAGCAACAGAGACTCGGAATATACGGGAGTCAAGTAAAGGGAAGGTCAGCGGCAGAACCATGGAGATCCAGCGTCTGATTGGTCGTGCTCTTCGATCGGTTGTGGATTTAGAACGACTAGGTGAAAAAACCATTTGGATTGATTGCGATGTGATTCAAGCGGATGGAGGAACAAGAACGGCATCCATTACAGGCGCTTTTGTGGCCATGGTTGATGCCTTGGGCAAGCTAAAGGACAAGAACGGCTGGACGCGCCTGCCGATTCAAGATTTTTTGGCAGCGACGAGCGTTGGCGTAGTTAATCAAGATCTGGTATTGGACCTTGCCTATGTAGAAGATTCAAATGCGTTAGTGGATATGAACGTAGTCATGACAGGCAAAGGGCAGTTTGTAGAGGTTCAGGGAACAGGGGAAGAGAGTCCGTTCTCTTACGAACAACTGCAAGGGCTGCTTGAATTAGGGAAAAAAGGTGTCGATGAGCTGATTGGCCACCAGAAGCAAGCCCTTGGGGAGATCGCTGATTTAGTGGGGATGGAGGCATAGAAGGTGGAACGATTGCTCGTGCTTGCTACCCGAAATCAAGGGAAAGTTCAAGAATTGAAGCATATGCTAGCAGACACTGGGATTGAGGTTCGTGGCTTACAGGACTATCCGGACTGTCCTGAAGTGGAGGAGGATGGCCTTACCTTTCAGGACAATGCGATAAAAAAGGCTAGAACCATCTCCGAGTTTCTGCAGCTTCCTGCTTTAGCTGATGACTCCGGACTCGAAGTGGATGCATTAGATGGAAGGCCAGGCGTATATTCTGCTCGGTTCGCAGGGCCGCAAGCGACGGATCAAGACAATAATCTTAAGCTTCTTCAATTGCTTGAAGACATCCCGATGGAAAAAAGACAGGCGCGTTTTCGCTGTGTGCTTGCTCTAGCGCTTCCAGGGGACTCTACCGTTGAAACCTGGGAAGGAACCTGTGAGGGGTTAATTAGTCAGGAGCCTAGAGGAAACTATGGATTTGGTTATGACCCACTGTTTCTGTTGGCAGATCAAGGAAAGATGATGGCGGAGCTGACAAAGGAAGAAAAAAGCTCAATTAGCCATCGTGGACTTGCAATGAAGAAGATGATGAAAGATATTAATAATCTATTATGATCTGACTAAATAAAGGAATGGGGTGCTACGCAAGTAGCACTTCCGTTCTTTTTCTTTAGATAAAGAGGGAGACTGCATGCTGAACAAGGGGAAGATTGTCATATTTCCACAGCTATTTGAACGGCACTTAGAAATCGCAATAGCGGCAAGAGAACAAGGAGATTTACAGAAAGCGCGCACTCACATAGAACAAGCTCTTGCTCTGAAACCAGAGGACGAATCGGTCTTGTTCGGACTTATGGTCGTTACCTTTGAAATCGGCATGTATCGTGAATCCCAGCGATTAGCGGAGCAGCTTCTACAGCAGGGCGGAAGTGATATGGAAGAAGTGCTTCAATTTTATGTATTGAATCTTATGCAGCAAGAACAATATGCACAAGTGTGCGAGGTCCTTCAGCCTCTCATACAAGACGATTTCTTGAACGAGTCTTTGCGTAGAGAGTTTATGGAGATTTATAATACTTGTCAGATCATTGGTGAAGCGAGGGCAAAGGAAGAGGACGTAACAGATCCTCTACTTCGCCGTGTGGTCGGTAATAAGCTGGACCACCAACCTGAGTATTTTTCTCGTTTACTTCGGGATTTGGAACAGGAAGATCCTGAAAAGCAGATCCAAGCCATCCGACAGCTGCAATATAGTGGGGACCCAAAAGCGAGGGAGGCGCTGGAGAAGTTCGTCTTGCTTCCAGAACCTAATCCAACTGCCAAAACTACTGCGTTATATGCGTTGAAAGAACTTGGGTGTCATAGGGTCAAATTGTTAAAGTTTGCTCAAGAATTCGAAGTGGACCTCGATTTGTTGCCCGATCAGGACGAGCTGGGAAGGGATGCACAAGAGATAATAGAACTGCTTGAAGAAGGAGTTCATCATCAGGATCCAAGTCTTATAGCATTTTCCACACAGCTGTGGTTCGAGTTTCTTTATGCTTGCTACCCTCAGCTTCCATCCATGAAAGGACGAAAAGGATGGGCCGCTGCGCTGCATTTTGTCACGTTGCTATCGATGGGACAAGTTGCAGAAAAATCTGAGCTAGCTGGCTTGTATTCCGTGTCTATTCCTACATTAACGAAGAACTATAAAAGGATTCTAGAGGTGTTAGGGCTGCAAAACTAGGGAATTAATGTTACATATATTTACCGCTTGTCAAGGATAAATGAGCGGTTGAACTGCCATAAGTTTATGATATATAATGTAGTGGTTATAATCATAATAGTCGCGATCCCATGAAATAATTCAAAATGGATATTTTGAGTGTACATATATCTGTTCACCCAAAGAGGATCTGTATTAAAAATCAGGAGGAGAAAGCATAAAATGAAAGCGAATTGGGAAAAACTTGAAAATAACCAAGGTGTACTAACCATCGAGGTTGAAGAAGCACAAGTTAACGATGCAGTAGATCAAGCGTTTAAAAAAGTAGTAAAGAAAGTAAATCTTCCAGGCTTCCGTAAAGGAAAGGTTCCACGCAAGATTTTTGAAGCGCGCTTTGGTGTAGAATCTCTTTATCAAGATGCCCTAGAAATTCTTTTCCCATCTGTTTACGGACAAGCTGTTCAGGAAACAGGCATTAATCCTGTCGACCGCCCAGAAGTCGATGTAGAGCAAATGGAAAAAGGACAGAACTGGGTAATTAAGGCTACTGTAACCGTTAAGCCTGAAGTACAGTTAGGCGATTACAAGAATCTTGAAATCGAAGCTAAAGAATTCCCTGTAACAGAAGAGGAAGTTGACGCTGAATTAACCAGAATGCAAGAAAGAAGCGCAGAGCTTAATGTTCTAGAAGATGGGGAAGTTGCAAACGGAGATTTTGCCATTATCGATTTTGAAGGATTTGTTGATGGCGTTGCCTTCGAAGGCGGAAAAGGAGAGAACTACAATCTCGAGATCGGTTCTAATACCTTTATTCCTGGATTTGAAGAGCAGTTGATCGGCTTGAAGAAGGACGAGCAAAAAGATGTAGTGGTAACCTTCCCAGAAGATTATCATTCTACAGAACTAGCTGGAAAAGAAGCGAATTTTAAGGTTAAAATCAATGAGATCAAGCGTAAGTCCTTGCCAGCTCTTGATGATGAATTCGCTAAAGATGTAAGCGAATTTGAAACTTTGGAAGAATTGAAAGCTGATATCAAGAATAAACTTGAAAAGAAAGCCGAAGAAGACAAAGAAAACTATGAGCGTCAAACGATCATTGAGAAGGTAGCTGATAATGCTACAATCGACATTCCAGAAATCATGATTGAGTCTGAAGTGGATCATATGATGAAAGACTTCGAACAGCGCTTGATGTACCAAGGAATCAACCTTGATCTATACTACCAGTTCTCTGGTTTGGATGAAGAAAAGCTTAGAGAGCAAATGAAGGAAGAGGGCTCCAAGCGCGTTCGCAACTCTCTTACTTTAGAAGCGATCTCTAAGGCTGAGAACGTGGAAGTTACGGATGAAGAAGTAGAAGAAGAGATCAAGAACCTTGCAGAAATGTATAAGCGTCCTGAAGAGGAGATCCGTCAATTCTTCTCTGGAAGAGATCAATTAGAAGGAATCAAGAATGATATCCGCATTCGCAAGACGATCGAGTTGTTAGTTGAATTGAATAAGCAAACCGCGTAATCTAGGGATACAGAAGAAAACAAGGCACGAAGATTCTCGTGCCTTGTTTTTCCAAAAATGCTACAATAGAAGAAAGGGGGAATATCCTTATGCCTTTCATACCTATGGTCATAGAAACAACCAACCGTGGAGAGAGAGCTTATGACATCTACTCCCGCTTACTGAAAGATCGCATTATTTTTCTAGGTGACGAGATCGATGATGATATTGCGAATGCGGTTGTAGCTCAACTCTTGTTTCTTGCAGCAGAAGATCCTGAGAAAGATATCCACTTATACATAAACTCACCAGGCGGTTCAGTAACGGCTGGCATGGCCATCTATGATACCATGCAGTTTATTAAGCCTGATGTATCAACGATTTGCATAGGACTTGCGGCAAGCATGGGAGCTTTTCTTCTTGCAGCAGGGGAAAAGGGTAAGCGTTATTCCCTACCTAATAGTGAAATCATGATCCATCAACCACTTGGTGGGGTTAGGGGCCAGGCAAGTGATATCAAAATCCACGCCGAATGGATCTTAAAGACAAAGAAGCAGCTAAATGAAATTTTAGCTGAGAAGACTGGTCAACCTTTGGAAAAAGTGGAGCGAGATACCGATCGAGATAACTTTATGGGTGCACTGGAAGCGAAGGAATATGGAATCATCGACGAAGTGATCACCCGTAAAGACCAAGCCTAAGGGGTGATTTCATGTTTAAATTTAACGATGAAAAAGGTCAATTGAAATGTTCATTTTGCGGGAAGTCACAGGATCAAGTACGTAAGCTTGTAGCTGGGCCTGGCGTATATATTTGCGATGAGTGTATTGAATTGTGCACGGAGATCGTTGAAGAAGAATTAGGCACAGAAGAGGAAATTGATCTGAAGGAAATTCCTAAGCCTAATGAAATCAAGAAATTCCTAGACGATTACGTCATTGGACAGGACGAAGCCAAAAAGACCATGGCTGTTGCTGTATATAATCATTATAAGCGGATCAATACAGGGGCTAAAATTGACGATGTCGAGCTGTCCAAGAGTAATATTCTCATGTTGGGACCAACGGGTAGCGGTAAAACGCTAATTGCCCAGACCCTTGCGCGCATTCTGAACGTTCCTTTTGCTATTGCTGATGCAACATCGTTGACTGAAGCGGGTTATGTAGGGGAAGATGTAGAGAATATTCTTCTCAAGCTGATCCAAGCGGCTGATTATGATGTAGAAAAAGCGGAACGCGGCATCATTTATATCGATGAAATCGATAAGGTAGCACGGAAGTCAGAGAACCCATCGATTACACGCGATGTTTCAGGTGAAGGAGTTCAGCAAGCCTTGCTGAAAATTCTGGAGGGAACCGTTGCGAGTGTTCCTCCGCAAGGCGGAAGAAAGCATCCTCATCAAGAATTTATTCAAATCGATACCTCCAACATCTTGTTTATTTGCGGAGGGGCGTTTGATGGTATTGAGCAAATCATTAAGCGCAGAGTCGGGAAAAAGGTCATTGGATTTGGTGCAGAAGGGGTCGATGGCAAGCGTGATTTGAAGCCAGGCGAATACCTTAAGATGGCTCTTCCAGAGGATCTCTTGAAGTTCGGATTGATTCCGGAATTTGTTGGACGTCTTCCGGTCATGTCTTCCCTTGAACCACTAGATGAGTCAGCGTTGATCCAGATTCTAACCGAGCCGAAGAACGCGCTCGTGAAGCAGTATCAGAAGTTGTTAGAAATGGATGGCGTAGAACTAGAGTTTACTGAGGGTGCCTTGAAGCAAATTTCAAAGGAAGCGATCAAGCGAAATACAGGTGCACGTGGTCTTCGTTCCATCATTGAAGGGATTATGCTTGATGTGATGTACGACCTGCCTTCTCGTGATGACATTGTTAAATGTGTCCTCACAGAGGAAACGGTCCGAGATAAGACGGAACCGAATATGTATACCGAACAAGGCTTAATTGAAAAACCAAAGGAAAGTGCTTAAGCACCGATAGAAACGGCGTAAGAGAAATTCTCTTACGCCGTTTTTTGTTTGATTAAAACAGTTGAGAGTCGATAGAAGACTATTTTCTGTCACAAAAGGCAATAATACACGATATATAGACTAACGGGAGGGATTATATGAATTGGTCGATGTTGCTTATGGTGGTACAGGTGTTTTTTGCCGTGATTATTGGCATTTACTTTTGGAATTTACTACGTAATCAAAGAACGAGTAAGACAGCGGTAGACCGTGAATCACGCAAGGAAATGGAATCTTTGCGCAAGCTTAGAGCCATTTCGCTAACAGAGCCTATTGCTGAGAAAACCAGACCTTCACAATTAAGTGACATAATCGGACAACAGGACGGAATCCGTACTTTAAAGGCAGCCCTATGTGGGCCTAATCCACAACACGTGATTATATATGGACCACCAGGCGTGGGAAAAACAGCTGCCGCCCGTGTGGTTTTAGAAGAGGCAAAGAAGAATGAACAGTCCCCGTTTAATGCGAATTCAAAATTTATTGAATTAGATGCCACAACGGCACGCTTCGATGAAAGAGGGATTGCCGATCCGCTGATTGGTTCCGTTCATGACCCTATCTACCAAGGTGCAGGGGCAATGGGCCAAGCCGGAATTCCCCAGCCTAAGCCAGGTGCTGTAACGAAGGCGCATGGAGGCATGCTGTTTATCGATGAAATCGGTGAATTACATCCCATTCAAATGAACAAACTTCTAAAAGTACTGGAAGATCGAAAAGTGTTCTTGGAAAGTGCTTATTACAGTGAGGAAAACCCCTCCATACCTAGCCATATCCATGATATTTTCCAGAATGGACTGCCCGCCGACTTCCGTTTAGTTGGTGCAACCACCCGAACACCGGACGAGATTCCACCTGCACTTCGATCTCGCTGCCTAGAGATCTTTTTTAGACCGCTCTTGTACAGTGAAATTGAGAAAATCGCACAAAACGCCATTTCTAAAATTAGCTTTGAAGCAGAGCCAGGGGCTGTTGATGTCATTGCTAGGTATGCAACGAATGGGCGAGAAGCTGTGAATACCGTCCAAATTGCAGCAGGATTAGCGATTACTGAGAATCGCAAGATGATCACTCGGGCAGACGTCGAATGGGTAGTTCACAGCAGTCAAAAATCACCTCGTGCCGAAAATAAAGTGCATGAAAAACCTCAAGTGGGTTTAGTAAATGGATTGGCGGTCTACGGGCCCAACATGGGGATGATGCTCGAAATTGAAGTCACAGCAAGAAAAGCGGAATCACCGGGACAAGGGAAAATTATTATTACCGGTGTCGTGGAAGAAGAGGAAATGGGAAGCCGCCAACGTACGATTCGTCGAAAGTCAATGGCCAAAGGTTCAGTGGAAAATGTGCTCACGGTCTTAAAGTACCAAGGCTTGAGAACAGATGATTATGACCTACACGTTAACTTCCCTGGTGGTACTCCCATTGATGGTCCTTCTGCTGGGATTACTATGGCTACAGCCATCTATTCAGCAATTAACGAAGTTCCCGTAGATAATTATACGGCCATGACAGGTGAAGTCAGTATCCATGGCCGGGTGAAGCCCATTGGCGGTGTCGTGGCCAAGGTAGAAGCAGCAAAGCAAGCAGGTTGTAAAAAAGTAATTATTCCGCGCGAGAATTGGCAAGCTATATTTGATACGATGGATGATATTCGCATTATTGCTGTGGATCGAGTTGAAGAAGTCTTCCGTCATGCCCTGTTGGATGAACAGGAGGATAATGAGAGCGTACTGCTTCCAGCACCTGGGGAAGTGTTGTCCGCCTCTTCCATATCCTTATCCTAGGCTTAGAATCAATGAAAAGCAGTTCATTGGGAGGAAGAATTAGACAACAAGAGGCAATATAAGATACAATAATGTCCATAGTAGAGCCATGGAGGTGTCAAGATGGGAACAACAGATAGAGAAAGAGAGATACCTTTGCTTCCTCTTCGAGGTTTGCTGGTTTTCCCAAGTATGGTTCT
The DNA here is from genome assembly GCF_004522215.1 of Ammoniphilus sp. YIM 78166. GTDB lineage: Bacteria > Bacillota > Bacilli > Aneurinibacillales > RAOX-1 > YIM-78166. The sequence continues at coordinate 298,405 of NZ_SDLR01000002.1, forward strand.
TCACCTAGATGTAGGCCGAGAAAAGTCAGTCCGTGCACTGGAAAAGGCCATGGTCGAAGATAATCTGATCCTTCTTGCAACCCAAGAAGAAGTCCATTTGGAAGAACCGACAAAGGAGCAAATTTACAAGGTTGGTACAGTAGCCAGGATCAAACAAATGCTCAAGCTTCCCAACGGCACCATCCGCGTATTAGTGGAAGGGCTGAAACGAGCGAGAATCAATAATTTTGTAAAAGAAGACGATTTCTTTGAGGTACATATCACCATATTGGAAGAAGTCGTTGATGATCAGGCAGAAGTGGAAGCTCTCATTAGAACGGTGCTTAAAGCTTTTGAGCAATACATCAAGCTGTCCAAAAAGGTGACACCGGAAACGTTGGCTTCGGTTTCGGATATTGAAGAGCCAGGACGACTAGCTGATGTGATCACGTCTCACCTTGTTCTTAAGATGAAGGACAAACAAGACATCCTAGAGACGATCGAGGTTAAGCCTCGCTTAGAGAAGCTTCTTGATATTTTAAACAATGAGCGTGAAGTCCTGGAGCTTGAACGCAAGATCGGTCAGAGAGTCAAGAAGCAGATGGAAAAAACGCAAAAAGAATACTACCTTCGAGAGCAAATGAAGGCAATCCAGAAGGAACTTGGCGATAAGGAAGGCAGAGCGGGTGAAGTGGAGGAGCTTCGCAAGCAATTGAAGGAATCCACTGCCCCTGAGAGAATTATCGAGAAGATCGAGAAAGAAATCGAGCGACTGGAAAAAACACCTCCTACCTCGGCAGAAGGCAATGTCATTCGTACCTACATTGATTGGCTGCTTTCGTTGCCATGGACAAAGAAAACGGAGGATAACCTAGACATCCGCAATGCCGAAAAGGTATTAGATGAAGACCATTACGGTTTAGAAAAAGCCAAAGAGAGGGTATTGGAGTATTTAGCGGTTCAGAAGCTTGTTGACCGTCTGAAGGGGCCTATTCTTTGCTTGGTCGGACCGCCAGGAGTAGGAAAAACCTCTCTAGCAAGGTCTGTCGCCCGCGCTCTTGGCCGTGAGTTTGTACGTATTTCCTTAGGTGGTGTTCGCGATGAAGCAGAGATTCGTGGACATCGTAGGACTTATGTAGGGGCTATGCCTGGTCGTGTTATTCAAGGGATGAAGACAGCAGGGACCGTGAATCCTGTATTCCTCTTGGATGAGATTGATAAAATGGCCAATGACTTCCGAGGAGATCCGGCAGCTGCTTTGTTAGAAGTCTTGGATCCGAATCAAAACGACACCTTCAGCGATCATTATATTGAGGAGCCTTATAATCTTTCCTCTGTGATGTTTATAACAACAGCTAATGCTGTCCATACGATTCCGAGACCCTTGCTAGACCGGATGGAAATGCTGTATATCCCAGGATACACGGAAATCGAGAAGCTAAAAATTTCTCAGCAATATCTGTTGCCGAAGCAAAGGGAAGAGCACGGACTTACCGACAGTCAATTGATCGTCAGTGAAGAAGCTTTACTTAAAATCATTCGTATGTATACCCGAGAGGCTGGAGTACGAAACCTGAATCGAATGATGGAAACCATCTGCCGAAAAGCGGCTAAGCTGATCGTGGGTGGGGAGAAAGAACAAGTAGATCTTTCCGCTGAGAGCTTAGAGGAATTAGTCGGAAAACCGAAATACCGATATGGATTAGCCGAAACAGAGGATCAGGTCGGAGCTTGTACAGGGCTTGCTTGGACGGAAACGGGTGGAGATACGTTGACCATTGAAGTGGCTGTTCTGCCAGGAAAGGGCAAGCTCACACTAACCGGTAAGCTAGGCGATGTAATGAAGGAGTCAGCACAAGCTGCCTTCAGCTATATTCGTTCTCGTGCAAACGAGTGGAATATCGATCCCGAATTCCATGAGAAGAATGATATCCATATTCACGTTCCAGAAGGAGCGATTCCGAAGGATGGTCCTTCTGCAGGGATTACGATGGCAACAGCTTTAATTTCGGCCTTAACGGGAATACCGGTATCAAGAGAAGTAGGGATGACGGGTGAGATCACCCTGAGAGGAAGAGTGCTGCCGATTGGCGGTCTGAAGGAAAAGTCGCTTGCAGCTCATCGTGCAGGGCTGAAAACCATCATCATGCCAAAGGATAATGAAAAGGATATTGATGATATCCCTGAGACGGTTCGCCAGGATCTTACCTTTATTCCTGTTGAGCATCTAGATCAAGTACTAGAGCAAGCGTTAGTCAAGAAGAGGGTTCCCGTATGAAAGTAACTAGCTCAGAATTTATTATCAGTGCGGTTGGACCTAAGCAGTACCCGCAAGATGCCCTGCCAGAGATTGCTCTGGCTGGGCGTTCTAATGTGGGCAAGTCTTCTTTTATCAATAAGATGCTGAACCGTAAAAATTTAGCGCGAATTTCTTCTAAACCTGGGAAAACGCAAACGCTAAATTTTTATAAGATTAACGGCGAATTTTATTTCGTGGATGTCCCGGGCTATGGCTTTGCCAAGGTGTCGAAGTCGGAGAAGGAAAAGTGGGGGAAGATGATCGAGGAGTACTTCATTGATCGAAGCCCACTAAAAGCCGTTGTTCAAATTGTAGACTTGCGACATCCGCCTACCCGTGATGACCAGGATATGTACCATTTTTTGAAGCATTATGAGATTCCAGTCATTATTGTTGCAACTAAAGCGGATAAGATCTCAAAAGGACAATGGCAAAAGCATCTAAAGATTGTAAAAGAAACCTTAAACCTTGAAAAAGGCGATACGATGGTCTTGTTCTCCTCTGAAACTGGCCTTGGAAAAGACGAAGCCTGGAAAGAGATCTGGAACAAAATTAATGCCCCAGTGGCTGTAGAATGAAAAAAGACAGAGCCAAAGCATGAATTCTCTTTGGCACTGTCTTTTTTTTATTTGCTTCGTCCAAATACAAACTTATCAATGACGTGCTTAATTCCATCTTCATTATTACTCTTCGTCACATAATCCGCAATCTGCTTTAAGGAGTCTACCGCGTTTTCCATGGCCACCCCAAGTCCAGCGACTTCCAGCATTTCATGATCATTCCAGCTGTCTCCAATGGCAATAACCTGAGAGAGATCACAGTCAAAATGATGGGCCAGGAATCGAACCGCATCTCCCTTCGTTCCTTCCTTATGCAAAATCTCTAAAAAGAAAGGCTTAGACTTCGTAATATGAACTTCATCCCCGATCAGACCCTTAAGCTCTTTTTGATGGTGATCAAGGATCTCGGGTTCATCGAAAAATAAGAGTTTGGTCATCGGCTTGGATACAAGCTCTGAGACGGGTTGGATGAGATAAGGGACTTTTGCCATCCGCGAATACTCTTTAATTCTTTCATTGTCTTCCACGGCTATGAGCTGATCATTGTAATAGCCTTGTAGGTGCAGCTGGTGCTTGTTTGCATATTCATAGAGAAGCTTCGTAATAGGGGCGGGAACGAAACGTTCATAGAGAACTTGTCCATCCAATAGGTTTTTTACGAGGGATCCCTGGTAAGTAATTAAAGGGACATTAAAGTGAATCTGTTCCGCAATCTGCTTGGCTGAAGCAAACATGCGTCCCGTAGCTAAAGTAACCATTACGCCATGCTCCATAGCTTCCCGCAGAGAGTTCCGCGTTGCGTCCGTCACCCTCAGTTCATCATTCAATAGCGTATCATCGACATCGATCGTAATCAGCTTATACATGGTTTCTCAGTTCTCCTTTTTTCAAGAGTCGTTGGGGATCAAGTTCAGAAAGAATCATACCCATAAGAATCAATAAACAGCCAATGAGGGCCTTTACTCCTAGTATCTCACTCGCCCAAAGAAAACCAGCAAGTGCGGCAAAAACGGGCTCTGTCGCATAGATGAGAGCTACGCGCGTAGGTGTAGTGAATTTCTGGCAAATCGTCTGAGCCAAGAAGGCCATCGCTGTAGCAGGGCCTGCTGTTACCAGGAGAGCCCCTATCACATGAGACTGTAAGAGGATATCTCGATTAATATATTGTACTCCATCTTCCCAAAATAGCGAAGCTAGGGCACTTAGGATCGATACCGTAAAGATTTGCACGAGGGCTAAGGCCATAGCCTGGTAAGATGGTGCATACTTTCCCGTGAGAATGATTTGCATGGCAAAGCAAACGGCGCAGAGAAAGACGAGAACATCCCCCAAATTTAATAGTAAGGAATCACTTAAGGTTAACAGATAAAGCCCTAGTGTAGCAACTAAGACCCCTAGCACAGCTGGCCACTTGGGGCGTTGCTTCAGTAAAAGTAATGAAAATAACGGGACGAGGACGATGGAAAGACCTGTAATAAAACCAGCTTTAGAAGAGGTCGTATAAAGCAAGCCTACCGTTTGAAAAGCATAGCCTCCAAAGAGCCAGAAGCCCAAAAGAATACCGCTTAAGACCATCCTTTTCGAAAGGGAATGGAATTGTGTACGATAAAACAAGCGAATAAAGCAAAACAAGAGTACCGATGCCAAAAGAAACCGAATCGCGTTGAACGTATGAGGCGGCAGGGTGGAAATAGCATTTTGCACAATGACAAAAGTGGTTCCCCATACAAAGGCAACCAAAAGGAGACTAAGGTCCGCTAGTATCGTTCTTTTCATATTAGAAATGCCTCCGAAAAATACAAAATTGAATCTATTATACAATAAAATAGGATGTCGAAGTAGCAGGAAAATTGGAAAAACATGTTGAATACTTATAGTACCTATATAATTAAGCGTTTACACTCTTTGAAGTGAGGTCATAGGCATGAGCGAAAAAATGATGAAGTCCCGTCAAGCGAAAAAAGCCTTGGAAAAAGTGGTGCTTACCGCAGCGAGGATTGAGCCGCTATTAAAAGGAATGACAGCCATAGAAGAGGCCACTCCCCAGATACGTAAGGTACTCGATGAGCAGCTTCAAGAAGATGAATACTTTGTAATCGTTGACCAAGATGGGAAATCGTGGATTCATACCAACCGTATGCGGGAAGGTGCGTTATTTAATGATCCTGTTGGGATCAAGTCTGCCACTACAGCTATACCACTGCTGCAAGTCTATCATCGCGATACCGGTGAAGTGTTGATTGATGCTTCAGCCCCGATTATTCGCGTAGGAGGAAAAAGCTATAATCTTCGTATGGGTCGTATTGTGTTACATTCTTTTTTATCCCCAGCCATCTACTCTTTAGGGGTAGTTCCAAGCCTCTTTGCCGTAATGACAGCTTGGTTTTCTGGCTTATCTCTTAACGGAATAGGATTAATAGCGGGGACGAGCTTGCTGATAGGAGGAGGCGGGGCTTGGTATTTGAATCGCCGAATCAGAGGGAGCCTGTTTCAATGGTACCGCTTGACTCGCAACATCTCCGCAGGTAATTTAACCTCTCTTGCTGCTCATGATGGGCGCAATGAGCTAGGTCAAATGGGCTTTGAGCTCAATAAGGTGGTGTTGGGGATGAAGAGTATCGTGGAGGAGTTGGCGGCCGCGGCCCAGACGACGGAGTCGATCAGCAAGTCACAAGCACAAGAAGCTACCTATCTTGCCCATACGTTTAGCGAGTTAACTGGTGTGATGCAGTCTTTTCGAAGCGGCACCGAACAGCAGCTCTCTAGCCTGCAGAACTCTCATGCGATGATTCAAGAAATGGTGTCTGCTTCCACCGAGATGTTAAGAGGAATTGAAGAAACGGTCAAGTGGAGCGATAGCGCTACAGATATTGCCGAGAGTGGAATCCAGGCGGTGACCCGCTCCGATGATCAAATGAAGGCGATTGAGAAAATTGTAGAAAAGTCAGCTGTGATGATCCAGCAGGTGGCTGATGAATCCGATCAGATCGGCCATAAAATTTCAGCGATCACTCATATTGCCAGTCAGACGAATATGCTCGCACTGAATGCGTCCATAGAGGCAGCCCGAGCGGGAGAAAGCGGACGAGGCTTCGCGGTCGTAGCAAGCGAGGTTCGAAAGCTAGCCGAAGAAACATCCAAGTTTGCCGAGGATATCCTCTCAGATCTGGCTAAGAATCGTAAGGATGCCCTGGAAGCCGTTAAAAACGTTACCGAAGGGGTGACCTCGATTTCCAAAGGAGTAGAAATTGTTCAGCAAGCAGGGGTTTCCATCAACCAATTAAATGAAACGATCACTAAAATGAGGGCACACCTCATGACGAACGAGGAACACTCCCGCATGCTTTTGCGAGACAGCCAAGAAGTAAGAAACATTATGGATGGCGTAACGAACATCGCTGAAGAGTTTACTGGATCGATGATTTCTGCCGCGGCGTCCATGGATCAACAAGCAGGCGGCGTTCAACAGCTGGCAAAAGAAGCGAACAGCTTGTCTGAACAATCGGAAAAGCTGTCGCGGGTGGTTCGAAGATTTAGGGTATAGAGTAAAGCCGATCCCTCCCTATTGAGAAGGAGATCGGCTTCTTGGCATTTATTCCCGGTTCCGAAGCAATAGTTTTTCTGAGTACTGAACTAGATGGTACATGATCATGGCACAAATGGCTATGATAAACAAGCTTACAAAAACGAGCGTTAGGTTGAATACTTGAAAGCCATAAATAATAAGGTATCCGAGTCCCAGCTTGGAAACAAGAAATTCCCCTACGATGACCCCCACCCAAGCCAAGCCGACATTCACTTTGAGCGTGGCGATAATGGTAGGAAACGATGCGGGCAGTACAATCTTGGAGAAGGTCTGAGCTTTATTCGCTCCAAAGGTTTGCACGAGCTTAATATAGTTTCTGTCTACCTCACGAAAGCTGCCATAAACCACGATCGTAGTAATAACGACTGAAATCGCAACGGCCATAGCCACGATAGCGGCAAATCCACCACCAAAAGCGACAATAAATAAAGGACCAAGAGCCACTTTAGGCATCCCGTTTAAGACGACGAGATAGGGATCTAACACACGGGATAAAAATTTGGACCACCAAATCATGATGGCTATCAGGGTACCGAGGGCGGTCCCGCCAATAAAGCCCACAACGGTTTCGAGCACGGTGACGCCGATATGATGGTGCAGATTTCCTTGCCAAAGCATATCCCAAAACGTTGCCCATATCCGAGAAGGGCTGCTGAATAATAAGGGATCAATCCAACCCAAACGAGAAGAAACTTCCCATAGAGCCAAAAATAGAACTAGGAGAGCGAACTGTGTCACACCCACCGTTAAGCTATACAGTCGTTCCTTCCTGAGAAAGTCTCCATGCTCCGGTGATTGTTCCCCGCGTCTCAACCATGCGTTCAATCCCTGCATTTTCATTAGCTGTTCAGCTCCTTCCATACCATTTGGAAGTAGGATTGAAATTCAGGCTTCTCTCTGCTATCGAAAGGAAGGGGAATCCGGATCGAATCCGGTATTTCAATCACGGACTTGATTCGTCCTGGACTCGAGGTCAATAGGACGATCCGATCCGACATGGCGATGGCTTCTGAGATATCGTGCGTGACAAGAATGGCTGTCTTTTTCTTTCTGCGCAAGGTATCCACAACTAAATCCTCGAGCTTGAGTTTAGTTTGGAAATCGAGTGCGGAAAAAGGCTCATCAAGCAGCAGAATATCGGGGTTTGTAGCCAGGGTCCGAACAAGAGCCACACGCTGTCTCATCCCGCCCGATAGCTGATGGGGAAAATGCTCTTTAAACGAGAGTAGCCCCATCTCCGACAGAAGCCTCAGGGCTCGTTTTTCGTTTTCCTCGTTTAAGGCTCCTTGGATTTCTAAACCAAGCATAATGTTTTGCTTAATAGTCCTCCAGCTGAGCAAGTAATCCTGCTGCAGCATATAGCCGATTTCCTTAGTAGGTCCCTTTACTTGTTCATTCTTTATCCAGATATCTCCTTTGGTAGGAGGAAATAGACCAGAAAGCATCGAAAGAAGCGTACTTTTTCCGCAACCGCTGGGCCCTAAAATACTGACAAATTCGCCCTCTCCCACGATAAAATGAATATCCTCAACAGCTTTAGTTTCACCCTCACGTGTAATAAAAGTTTTCGTCACGTGATTAAAGCTGATCACAGGGCTGGACCACATGTCGCCCACCTCCTTGTTGTAGGGTATGCAGGAGGTGGGGGGAGGGGTGAATATAAAATACCGGGCACGCTATTGTGCCCGGCTACAATTTAATCCTCCGAATATACCCCCACGTAATCAACTGCGCCAAACTAACCCCCAACAGTAAGAAACTTAAGACCAACGGATCCTCTCGCCAGCTTACTAAGGCAATAAACACCCCAAGGGAAATCAGTCGTCCAATATTCAGCCCCGTCTCACGGATGATCATGTTTTCGACTTTCCACTGAGCGGTTTCTTTACTTTGTCCTATGGCATCATACACGATAGAGACTGCCGGAATAAAATAGAGTGGGCTGAATAAACTGATGCCAATACCCATAATGATGAGTGTAGTGTAGTTTACCTCATAAAATAAGGGCAGAACAGAAGCGGACATCATAACGGTTCCCCAGAATAAGGACTTGCTTCTCCAAGCGGGTTTAATGAATTTGCCGACAAAATAGAAGGAGAAAAAAGCGACGCCTGAAGTAATAAAGGTATATACGCCGACTTTCCACTCTCTGCTGGTTGCAACGTAGACGAATATGCCCACGAGAAAATTAAAGATAGAATCGTTTATGCCTTGTCCAATCATAGCTTTGAGTATTCGTTGCCAAGTCTTGCTTTTCTTATAAACGTGGTACGTTTGGGCAAGTGAAAATTCGCCACCGGATTTTCGCCTTTTGAAGAAAAAACTCAGGACGACGCCCCCTATGTAAATTCCTAAGGAAATGCCAAAGATCATATAGTATCCTTGCATACCGGTCCTTTGGGAAATCAAGTACCCTGAGGCAAGGGGGGCAACCATGCCGACAAACGAACCGAAAACGCCAGCCAATCCATTAAATTTATCGCGGTTTTCCCGATTGGTAATCTCAAAAACAACGATGTTAAGGGCAAACCAAAAAAATCCATGGCCGATACCTTGAACGAATCCTAACGGCAAGATTAAGGAAACGGCTCTTTCACCTAAGAGTAGTACCCCAAGGTAGAACAGTGCGGCTACAATGATCCCCATTCGTAAACAGGACATTTTGTTATACACTTTAACCCATTTGCCTGATAGCATAAAGGTTAACTGCATTCCTATAAAAAAGCTAATATTATACCAGCCAATCAAGCTGTAATCGTTGGCTTTTTTCCATAGATACACGTTAACGAAGGTCCCGGATAAAGCTTCAGCTAATAAAAATAATGTATTAACAAGAAGTAAAAGCCTACCTTGAGAGCCGATCTCAGTTTTGATAATGGATCGTTTTCCTTTTGTGGCATCTTTAAGATCTACTCCCCATTGATAAAACAGACCATGCTTGGATTTGATTGTCATTGTGTTCTCCCCTGTCCACCATTGTCTGTGATTTTTAGGTTGTCCAGGAACACAAAAAATATGATGGAAAAAGGACGACCTCCATGGTAAAGATCGCCCTGCACGCTAATGTTATTCCATTGCTTTTTTCGCGAATTCTGTATTAATAATCTCTTCATACTTAACTTTTTTAGAGAGTTCACCGGCGTTTTCCATTACCGCTTCTAAATTTTGGTATTCTTCTTCATCAATGATGGGATCGGTAGCCCAAGAGCCTTGGGATTTGTATCGCTCCAGAACCTTGAGCAAGGTTTCTCGATTCAACTCACTAAAATGAGGAGAAATGGCATCGGCGATTTCTTCGATACTGTGGGTAGCGACCCATTGCTGCGCTTTATAAACTGCGTTCGTAAATTTTTGTACAATCTCGGGATTTTCTTGAATAAAGCTTTGTCTGGTGATATAAACAGTATACGGCAGTTTTCCGCTGTCTACTCCAAAGGAAGCCACCACGTGGCCTTTGCCTTCTAGCTCGAGGGCCGAAGCAACGGGTTCAAAGAGCTGTACATAGTCACCAGTCCCAGAAGCAAAAGCACTTCCAAGGTTCGCAAAGGAAATATTTTGAATGATCTCTACATCTTTAAATGGCACGACACCATTGTTGACTTGAACATATTCGCTAACCATCTGCGGCATTCCGCCTTTACGCTGACCAATCAGCGTTTTTCCCTTCAGCATATCCCACGTGAAGTTGTCAATCGGCTCGCGGGAAACGAGGAAGGAACCGTCGGTCTGGGTGAGTTGAGCAAAGTTAATGGCGGGATCTGTCGCTCCTTGATTATGAACGTAAATAGTAGCTTCTGTTCCCATCAAAATGATTTCCGCATTCCCGCTTAAGAGAGCGGTCATGGCTTTATCACCGCCATTGGCATTGGTTAATTCGACTTCTAAGCCTTCTTCGGCAAAGAAGCCTTGTGTAAGGGCTACATATTGAGGGGCGTAGAAGATGGAGTGGGTCACTTCAAATAAACGGATTTTGTGAGGCTGAGAGGTGCCGCCACAGGCTGCAAGAACAGCAAAAGAAAGAATGAGGGTAAAGATCGCTAGATAGCGAAGCCAAGCTTTCATGTCTTTCGACCTCCTTGTGTTAGTGGGCTTCAGTCTATCTTATGTAGCTAAGTGCAATGTGTGAAGGACACAAAGATATCACAAATTGTCAAAGCATGTAGATTTAATTCATGATATAATGGTTGACGTAGTATTTATGGGGACTTTTATAAAGTCTATCGTGCTTGTTTCGTTGTGATCTTTTTCACGTCTACTTCTTTCAATATAGGTTAAAATAAAACATAACAATATAAATGAGAGTGGGGTGGTTCCAAATGCACATCCTAGTAATCGGACTTAACTATAAGACAGCTCCTGTTGAGATTCGCGAACGATTTGCCTTCAAGGAAGAAGAGAAGGATCAAGCGGTCAAGACCTTAAGAGGAACGAAAGATATTCAGGAATGCGTCATTGTAGGAACCTGTAATCGAACAGAGATTTATGCCGTTGTTGACCAACTGCATACCGGGCGTCATTATATGAAGGCGTTCCTTTCTCAATGGTTTGGTATTGATAAAGAAGAGTTTGTAGATTATTTATATATTAAAGAAAATGATGATGCCTTACGTCACCTTTTTCGTGTAGTTTGCGGTCTGGACTCCATGGTTCTTGGAGAGACCCAAATACTAGGACAAGTGCGTGCGGGATTTTTGCTTAGCCAAGAACTTAAGGCAACAGGAACTGTATTTAACACCTTGTTTAAGCAAGCAATTACCTTAGCTAAGCGTGCTCATTCCGAGACCGACATCGGGAAGAATGCCGTCTCTGTAAGCTATGCGGCTGTCGAGTTAGGGAAAAAAATCTTTGGTTTCTTTGAGAAGAAGACCGTTGTGATTTTGGGTGCCGGTAAGATGGGTGAGTTAACAGGTAAGCATCTTCATTCCAATGGCGTGAATAAGGTTATCGTTGTGAACCGGACCTACGAGCGTGCACGCAGTCTAGCAGATAAGTTTCATGGGGAGGCCTGTACGTTTAACGAGCTTCCTTACGCACTTGCTCAAGCAGATATCCTTATTAGTTCAACAGGTGCAGATGGCTATGTCGTGACGAAGCGAGACATTCAAGCGATCTCTAAGAAGCGTAATCATAGACCGTTGTTTATGATTGACATTGCTGTACCGAGAGACTTGGATCCTGCTATTAATGAACTCGATAACGTATTTCTCTATGATATTGATGACTTAGAAGGTATCGTTGAAGCGAATCGCCAAGAAAGGGTTCGTGAAGCCGAAAAAATTGGATATATGATTGGAGAAGAAATTGCTTCTTTTAAATCCTGGTTAAATACGCTAGGTATGGTGCCCGTTATCACCGCTCTTCGGGAAAAGTCTCTTCAAATCCAAGAAGAAGCGATGAAGCACATCGAGAATAAGCTGCCTGATCTAACGGAGAAGGAGTTGCGGATTATCCGTAAATATTCCAAGACGATTGTGAATCAGATGCTTCACGATCCGTTAGTTCGTATGAAAGAAATGGCCGCTCAGTCCAGAGGAGACGAAGCACTCGATCTTTTTGTGAAGATTTTTGCTCTAGAGGCGGAATTAGAAAAACAAAATAAACTGAAACAACAAAGAGCAGAAACGGAAGTAGCAGATGTGCGCATACCGACTCTCAATGTCAGTGAGGCCGTAGTCCGCTCCTAAAGAAGGGAGTCATGATACTTTGACAATACAGAGCTGGATGTATGATCTAACCATTTATATCTATGCCTTGAGTGTTCTTATGTATTTTTCAGATTTTATACAAAGCAACCGGAAAGTCAATCAAACGGCCTTCTGGTTGCTTGCTATTGTTTGGGTTCTACAGTCCATTTTCTTTGTTTCGCAAATATTCACCAAGGAATATTTTCCTATTCTTACCTTGTTTGAAACTCTCTTTTTTTACTCGTGGATCATGGTAAGCCTTTCCTTAACCATCAATTATTTTTTTAAAATGGATTTTTTAGTTTTCTTTACAAATATTATCGGTTTTGTTGTAATGGCAGTAACTCTTTTTGCTAACCCGGCAGCGACACCTGCGCTTTCCGAGCAGCTCATATCCGAGCTACTATTTATTCATATTAGTTTAGCGTTTTTCAGCTATGCGGCTTTTTCTATCTCGTTTATACTCTCAGTGATGTACCTCGTCCAAAACAAGATGCTGAAGCAAAAAAAATGGACTCCTCTGTTCCGTCGACTTCCCAGCTTAGGTCAACTGGATTTATACGCGTATCGATTGACCATGGTCGGTGTACCAGCTCTACTCCTTGCTGTCATTCTTGGGGTAATCTGGGCCCACGTTGTAGGTCAGTCGGTTTGGTTCGACCCTAAGGTCATGATGTCGTTGTTGGTGGTAGGGATCTACAGCCTATACCTATACCGTAGAATTACGTTTGATTGGCAAGGGAAGAAGCTTGCCCAGCTCAATGTCGCTGCCTTTGCTTTAACGCTATTAAATTATTTAATCTCTGGCTCCCTCTCTTCCTTTCACCAATGGTTGAGATAGTGCTAGAAGATGGAGGTCTATAAATGAGAAAAGTTATCGTTGGTTCAAGACAAAGTGCCCTAGCTCTAACTCAAACGAAATGGGTGATTCGTCAGCTTGAAGCACTCGGTCTTCCTTTTGAGTTTGAGATCAAAAAGATTGTTACAAAAGGAGATCAAATTGTAGATGTGACCCTCTCTAAAGTGGGTGGAAAAGGATTATTCGTAAAAGAAATTGAGCAAGCGCTATTAGATGGGGATATTGATATGGCAGTACATAGCATGAAGGATATGCCGGCCCTACTTCCTGAAGGGTTAACCATTGGTGCTGTTCCTCCTCGAGTGGATGTACGCGATGTTTTAATCAGCAAGGATGGAAAAAGTTTAGATGAGCTGCCGCATGGCGCCACCATTGGGACAAGCAGCCTTAGAAGAAGTGCTCAATTGCTTGCTCATCGTGGAGATCTCAACATTAAGTGGATACGAGGAAATATTGATACTCGCATTCGGAAGCTTCATGAAGAGGATTATGATGCAATCGTTCTAGCGGCTGCCGGATTGGAAAGAATGGAATGGAAAGGGCAAATCACGCAATTCCTGCCTGTAGAAATTAGCCTTCCAGCCGTAGGACAAGGCGCGCTTAGCATTGAATGCCGGGAAGCGGATAAAGAAGTCATGGAGCTGCTTGCTAAGTTTAACGATCCGGTCACGGAGAAAGCTGTTCGTGCAGAACGAGCTTTCCTCAATACGCTTGAAGGAGGGTGCCAGGTTCCAATAGGAGCTTACGCCCAAATAACAGAGGAAGGACTCTGTGCCTTAACGGGGTTAGTCGCGTCACCTAATGGCACACTTGTCCTGAAAGACGCCATTCAAGGAGACAAGCCCGAAGAGATCGGTCGTAGGCTTGGTCAGCTTCTGATTGAGAAGGGTGCCTCTGAAATATTGGATAAGGTCCGCCAGGAAAACCATATATGATACCAGAAGTGAAACCACTGCAAGGGAAAACCGTCTTAGTTACCCGTTCGAGAGCACAAGCAAGTGATCTCTCCCGGCAGATTGAAGCGTTAGGCGGAAGACCGATGGAGTTTCCACTGATACAATTGGAGCCACCTCGTGATCTTTTACCCGTGCAACAGGCACTGAAGGAGATTCACCAGTTTGATTGGATTCTGTTTACAAGCACAAACGGAGTAGAGTTTTTTGTGGAGCAAGTGCAAAAAGCTCAGCTTGAGTTTTCTCACATTACAGCTAGAGTTGGGGTAGTGGGACCGAAAACAGCCGAGATTCTGAAACGAATGGGGAAGGTTTCGGATCTTGTGGCAGCTGAATTTAAAGCAGAAGGACTTCTTGAATCATTGCAAGGAGTCCTTCAACCTGGGGATCGGGTGCTGCTTCCCCGTGCCAACATAGCTCGCGACATTCTTCCTCGGGAACTTAGAGCGCGTGGGATGAACGTAACCGAAATTGTGGTCTACGAAACCGTGATTAGCTCGGACGGTGCTGATCAAATGATTGAGATGTTACAGTCAGGCCAGATTGATATTATTACTTTTACTAGTTCATCTACAGTTCGGAATTTCTGTGAGCTACTGCGTGGGCAGAATCGTGATAAGCTATTGGCTAAAGCTAAAATTGCTTGTATTGGACCCATTACTGCGGAAACAGCTGAGAAGTTAGGTCTAAAAGTGGATCGTGTAGCTACCGACTATACGATTGATGGATTAGTCCAAGTATTAACCAAGTTATAGGGATGGAGGAGTATGTCTATGAGCTTTGATCGTCATCGCCGTTTACGAAACTCGGCAGGAATGAGAAATTTGGTTCGTGAAACACAGTTGCAGGCGAGTGATTTTATATACCCGTTATTTATAGTAGAAGGAGAAGGGAAGAAGCAAGAGATTCCTTCTATGCCAGGGGTGTATCATTACTCCTTAGATCAACTTCAGGAAGAAATTGAGGAGGTTGTCTCTTTAGGAATTCAATCCGTTATCGTGTTTGGGGTACCGGATCATAAGGATGAAATTGGAACACAGGCCTATCATGAGTGTGGGATCGTGCAACAAGGGATCCGCAAAATTAAGGAATGGGCTCCTGGTCTCGTCGTCATTGCTGACACCTGTCTTTGCCAATATACAGACCATGGCCATTGTGGGGTCATTAAGGATGGGGTAGTAGATAATGACCCAAGCTTAGAACTGCTAGTTAAAACAGCGATCTCCCAGGCGCAAGCCGGGGCGGATATTATCGCACCATCTAATATGATGGATGGTTTTGTAGCCGCTATTCGAGCAGGTCTTGATGAGTCTGGCTTCGCCCATATTCCGATTATGTCATATGCCGTAAAATATGCCTCCTCCTTTTATGGGCCATTCCGGGATGCAGCGCATTCTACCCCGCAGTTTGGCGACAGAAAGACGTATCAAATGGACCCGGCCAATATGCGGGAAGCCCTGCGTGAAGCCGCTTCGGATGTAAACGAAGGAGCCGATTTCCTCATGGTTAAGCCCGCGATGGCTTACATGGATATTATCCGTCTAGTACGCGATCAGTTTGACCTTCCCGTAGTGGCTTATAATGTAAGTGGAGAATACTCCATGATCAAGGCTGCAGCGGCGAATGGGTGGTTGGATGAAAAATCAGTCGCACTAGAGCTGCTGGTAGGCTTTAAGCGCGCTGGTGCGGATTTGATCTTAACTTATTTTGCAAAAGACGCTGTAAGATGGTTGAATGAAAAGTAAGATCTGTGGGAGAGGGAGCTCTCCCACTTCATCATGTAGGAGGTGTTATCATGACGAAGAGTCATGTGGAGTCCGAAAAACTTTTTGATGAAGCGAAGAAGTATATTCCAGGGGGAGTGAACAGTCCGGTTCGTGCGTTTCGTTCCGTAGGAATGTCGCCACTGTTTATGGAATCTGGAAAAGGATCTAAGGTTTATGATGTAGATGGAAATGAGTACATAGATTATGTTGGTTCTTGGGGACCTCTATTGCTTGGGCACGCTCATCCTGCTGTAACGGAAGCAATCAAGTCTGTGACGGAAAAAGGGACAAGCTTTGGAGCGCCTACCCAATTGGAAACGGAGATGGCCAAGCTGGTCATTGACATTGTTCCATCCGTTGAAGTCGTTCGCATGGTTAATTCTGGTACGGAAGCAACAATGAGTGCATTGCGCTTAGCGAGAGGCTATACCAAGCGAAATAAGATCTTGAAATTCGAAGGCTGTTATCATGGGCACGCGGATAGTTTGTTGATCAAAGCAGGTTCGGGCGTGGCTACTTTAGCTCTTCCCGATAGCCCAGGTGTTCCAAGTGATGTTGCCGGTCATACTATCACGGTTCCTTATAACGACATGGAAAGTGTTCAGCTTGCCTTTGAGCGTTATGGTCAAGATTTAGCAGCGGTGATCGTGGAGCCAGTTGCAGGGAATATGGGAGTTGTACCCCCTGTGCCAGGTTTCTTAGAAGGGTTGCGTGAAATCACCCAACAATATGGAACCTTACTTATCTTTGATGAAGTGATGACGGGCTTCCGCGTCGATTACCATTGTGCGCAAGGAAGATTTAATATTACTCCAGACTTAACTACCCTTGGGAAAGTGATTGGTGGAGGGCTTCCTGTTGGTGCATATGGTGGACGAAGAGAGATCATGGAGCAGATTGCACCGGCTGGACCGATTTATCAAGCAGGGACGCTCTCCGGAAACCCCCTTGCGATGGCAGCGGGTTACACGACACTCAAAGAGCTAGGGAAGCCGGGTGTGTATGAAGAACTAGAGCGAAAATCGGCTAGATTAGAGCAGGGAATTCGGGCTAACTGTGAAGAGTTAAACATCCCACACTATATCAGCCGAGTTGGTTCGATGGTGTGCTTGTTCTTTACAGATCAACCTGTTATGAATTACGAGGCAGCTAAGACCAGCGATCTCGAAAGATTCGCCGCCTATTTCCGCTTGATGGTCGAGGAAGGAATCTCTCTTCCTCCGTCCCAATTTGAAGGGATGTTTGTCTCCACTGCCCATACGGATGAAGATATTGAAAAGACGATTGAAGCGAGCCGTAGGGCTTTAAGTAAATTAGGTTAGAGTGAGAAAGCAGCCGCATGGCTGCTTTTTTTATGGATGGCAACTTGAAACAATTACCCGTTTGTGATCAAACCTCCTGAGTTTGTGACCAAACCGGAGAAATTAGTTGTAATCCTTACTGGTATGTAAGCATCGCATGTTTTTTTGTGAGCATTCGCCACCTCTCCGTGACCAAACCGGAGAAGGTCGTGAGCAACTCGACAAAAGGTCTGAAATTGAGAACCATTGGTGGTGGAATCCGAAAATTTTCTCATAAAACGTTAAAAAATAGGCTGTTCCCCGTCCGAGCCCCCTGATCATTCCCCTTTTTATTAAAAAATCCATCCTATATTTGATAATTCCCCTAAAAACCCAGCCCATCCTCTCAATCTAGCTTCATGGGTTTCATCTAATCAGTTCTATCCTGTGGATAAGGACAATATATTTTAGGAGAAGGTGATACCGGGAAGGAGGAAACGCGGAACATGGAAAAACATGGACTGGGTTCATATCAAATTGATATTAGGGAAATTGTACAGCTTTCACATTCACAATTGCCGATTGAAGAAATTGAAGAGATGGAAATCATCCCTCAAATTGTCATAGAGGAAAATGGTGCAGAAATTGAGATCATAGGCTCCTTATTCCTTTATGGAGATTACAAAGGAAATCAAGAGGCAGGGAAGTTGGATCCAACGGATGAACTCCCCGAAACTTATGAGGAGTCGGTGCAATTTGAGCCGTTATCGGCTGACCGAGGTCCCTACTCGCCATTGGCAAAACAGGACAGGTTTGAGTACCGGATCCCTGTGAAGATTACGATGCCGCGAAATAAAGTGGCAGAGGTTGATGATGTTTATGCCTATATTAATTCTTTCGATTATGAATTAAAGACGCCTTACCAGGTTGAAGTGGTTGCCAGCTTAATGATTAGCGGATTTACCGAGGAAAAAGCAGAACAGCCTGAAGAAGAGTCATGGAACGCGGCTCCTCTTGAATTTGTTCATACTGCAGGGGATCAGTGGAATGAAGATTTCCAGGCCTACTATAATGAGCAATTACAAGCTCTTCAGCAGGAATTTGAACCGATCGTTCAGGAGCAAACTCCAGCACAAGAGCAGCAAGAACCCGTTGCGGTTTCCCATCGGGCAGAGTCCGAGCCAACCACTCTGCCCCCTATGCAGGAAGAGCACGAACCGGAAGAGTCGGTACAGGAGGCACAAGAGGCTTTAGAGTCCCCTGAATCTCCTGAATCTCCTGAAACCCCTGAGTCACCAGCAGTTCAAGAGGTGCCGCAAAAAGTTCCAAAGCAAACGGAGCCTTTTGAAAAACTACGACCAAGTGAAGAGGAGCCGGAGGCGAAAGCCGAAACGGAATGGAGTAATGTTGTTCCTCTGCCAACGCTGCCGGAAAGCCCGAGGGAGGATGCAGTAGAGGGTCAAGAAGAAATAGAAGAACAGGAAGTTCAAGAAGAACAACAAGAACAAGAACAAGAAGATGAAAAAGATGTACGGGTAGCTATTTCTAATAAAGGGACGAAACAAGACCAAGAGCCTATCTCTTCGCTTGCTAGCATTTTCTCACGGATTCCTAAGAAGGAAGCTAAGAAAGAGGAAGAGCAGACACAGCGATCAGAGACAGGGAGTCAAGCCTCAGAAGCAGGACGGGAAGATAATGATGCGTTATACTTAACCAATTTCATGGACAATCAAGCTGAGCAATTCACTAAGGTGAGGATTTGCATCATCCAAAAAAATGAAACCATAGAAGAGATTGCCGAACGATATGCCATGACGGTGGATGCGATCCTTCGGGCTAACGGCGCAGCAGCCCGGAATCAAGTCGCTTCAGGACAATTGCTATACATTCCCGTAAAGGGGTGATCCTCCTTGAAAGTCACCTTGGAGCAATTGAAGAAAATGCTCTCCACGTACAAATTAAAAGCCCTTCGTGTGCAACCGATAGAAGATGGTTACTTAGTAGAGACAACTAGAGGGAAAAAAATGGTTTCTATTTGGCAGAGTCCTGAGCTGTTAAAGTGGTCGAATACGTGGCGAGAGCAGTTATTCACCGAGGGATATGAGGCTGTTGAGAGATTTCAAGTCAATTCGAATAATAAGAAGTATATTCGTTTTCAAAACAAGTATTTTGTTTTAACTGACTATGCAGAAGCCGCTTTGCCTGATATTAAGGATGAAGGTGAATGCAGGGAACTGGGCAGGACTTATGCCGATTATCATTGTGCGGTTGGACGTATCAATACAGCGGTGAACGTTGGCGCGGAACCCTTCAATGATAATATTTTTATTGAGGGGAGTACTCTGATTAAGCAAATCATGAAGGCGATCGAGTCCAAGAAGGAACCGACCTTAGTGGATGAAGTGATTTATGCGAATCTTCCTTTGCTCTATAAGCGATTTAGAAGAGCCTACCAGCTATGCGAAGGGATTAAAGAAGCAATCCCCTACTTCCCACTGTCTACCGAGAGCTTTCATCTCGTACAAATGGTGAAAGCAGAGAAAGGGTGGAAGATACGAGGGGGGTACAATAAAGGTTTGGTTCCGCTGCACCAGGATACCACTCAACTCATACGAGAGATCTATGAGAAAAGCGGTTGGAGATTGTCCTCCGTCCTGTCTTTTTTAAAAGGGTACGAGGATAAGCGGAGGCTAGCGGATAATGAACTCGTTTATATTCTTGTGCAGCTAGCTGTGCCCAGGGAAGTTTGGAAATACTTTAGTAATTACTTGACTCAAAATGAATGGAGCGAAGCAGACATTAATCGGCTGGCTGAGGCGATTCATGCCCAAAGACACTGGGATGAATTGGTCACACAAATCGGCCGTTATATCGACCAGCGCAGTCCATTATCAGCGTAAACCATAACAAGATAATTAGCCGGCACTGTTTGATTCTGATGAATCAACTGTGTCCGGCTATTTTTTTTTCTTTTAAAACCAATCAAATTCGATGCCTGCATATAGAAGGGCTATAAGGATAAGAAGAATGACGTCAAAGCTTGTAGGTAAGAGCAGGGTACGGATTAACTGGAAGATGCCAAGCGGTAAGGTTAGTTGCTGAATACCTGCCCTTACCTTCAGATACGTAGGGTGATATCGTAATCGGTTCATTCAAATTCATCCTTTCTGATCTGCTGTTACTAATTTATGTGGGCATTGGTCTAGGGGTTCTTCTTCACAAATTGGTTTTAATCTCATCACATTATCTTCACAATTGCTTGATTGACTGTGCCTCTTTTTGTAATAAGATAAGAGTAGATAAAGTTTGTGAAAAAATGCACATTCTAACATTAACACATTATCTATAGTGTTTATGCTTGGAGGGATGGATATCAGGTAAGTTGTTTTAAATCGTGGTGAGTACATGTGGGAGAGTTTTTACTGAAATTAGGGGAGGTAATAGGATGTTTAGTAATGCAGAACATAGTGCAGCTAAAAATTTTTGGTTTACGGCTATTTTCTGGCTGCTTATTTCAATGTTGGCGGGACTCGTAGTGGCGATTAAACAAATGTCACCTGATTTCCTTGGAGGAACGAGCTGGCTAACGTATGGCCGTGTTCGACCTATACACACAAATGGGGTTCTTCTTGCTTGGTTATCGATGGTAAATGTAGGCTGTATGTTTTATATCGTTCCGAAATTGCTTCGTACAAAGTTGTGGAGTGAACGCCTAGGGAATTTTACATGTGTTTTATGGAATGTAGGAATCACAGCAGCGGTTATTACACTTGCAGCAGGATATTCCACAGGGGTTGAGTATGCGGAATTACCCCTTTGGTTGGACCTGGCAGTAGCCTTGCTTGCTATTCTTGTAGCTGTCAATGTGTTAATGACTATTAAGAATCGAAAAGAAAAGCAATTATACGTAAGTATTTGGTATTATGTCGGTTCGTTAGTTTGGTTGCCAGCGGTATACATTGTTGGAAATATTCCATCCGAGCTTGTAGGCGGTGCTATGCAAGCGAATATGAACTGGTTCTATGGTCACAATGTTATCGGTTTATGGTTTACGACGGTAGGGATTGGCACCATGTATTACCTCTTGCCGAAGCTTACTGGAAAGCCCATTTATAGCCACAAGCTATCTCTCATTGGCTTTTGGACGATTGGTACATTCTACGTGTGGAACGGACCGCATCACTTGGTGAACAGCCCGATTCCATTATGGTTAATGAAAGCTGGTATTATCCCTTCCATTCTTTTGATCATTCCTGTATGGACCGTACTTGCTAATGTACTAGGTACGATGAAGGGACAATGGCATCAAGTACAAGACAATGTGAATTTAAAGTTTTTAATTACAGCGATGATTTTCTACTTAATGGCATGCTTGCAAGGACCTTTCCAATCTCTTATGTCCGTTAGTGCAGTAATTAAATATACTCACTGGGTACCTGGTCATGCCCATATGGCGCCATTTGGAGCCTTCTCGTTTATCGGCTTTATCGCGATCTATTATGCCGTTCCTCGCATTAGCGGGAAGGAAATTTACAGTAAAGCTCTGATGAGCTGGCACTATTATTTATCCGTAGCGGGTTTCTTGATCTTCGCTTTCAGCATGTGGATCGCCGGCGTAATGCAAGGCTTTGCTTGGATGGAAGCTACACCATTTATTGAAACCGTAAGAATGGTTGCCCCATTTGTAGCGGTCCGTGCGATTGGCGGTACCCTGATGATCGTGGCTCAGTTTTTCTTTGCTTGGAATATCTACATGACAATGAAGGCAGGTAAGGCATTTAAGGTTGACAGATCTGAGGATGTTTCCGCAACAGCTTAAAGCAAAAGGAGGATAAAGTTACTATGGATATGGAAAAAAGTGCAGTTGGAATATTTATAGCCGCCTTTGTGCTTTTTATGATGGGGGCGTTCGCGACAGTTATATTACCGTTTTATGATGATCAAATGATGGCGACTTCTAAGAGCGCGGAAGCCCGTGCCTATGCGGCAGGGTCTGCTGAAGCGATGGGTCGAGAAATCTACATTCGTGAGGGTTGCAATACGTGCCACACGCAGGTCGTTCGTCCGGTTAAAGCGGATTTGGCCATGAATATCGGACCTGTTTCCATCCCAGGAGACTATCAAAATGATAAGCCGCATTTGTTTGGTTCAAATCGAACAGGTCCTGATTTAATGTGGGTGGGAGCTCGGACTAGTGCAGAATGGAATCTAGCACACTTAAAGAATCCACAGGAAATTGTACCTGGATCAACCATGCCAAAGTACGATTACTTAAGCGATGAGGATCTAGATAATTTAGTTGCATACCTTATGAGCTTAAAGCCCGCTCAATAAAACCAGAACAACGGAGGGAATGAAATGACTATTAGTACGATCTTGTTACTTACCATCATGGCGACCTTCTCTCTATCGGCAATTCTCTTGTATTTCGCTGCAAAGAAGACCGGCCAGTTTGAAGATGTTGAAGGAATCAAATATAGAATGCTGGAAGATGAATCGTAAGGGGAGGCACTGGCATGGCTAAGAAAGATCATAAAGGTGAGCATGTAGATGTCGTTAATGGGATGAAGACGGGACATGGAAAGATCCCTAAGTTTTTGATTTTCGTATATGCAGCACTAGGAGTATGGGCGGTAACCTACGCCCTGCTAGCAGGTCCACTAGATGAGCGGGATACGATGGCTGCACCTGCCGGGGTGAGTGCTGAAGCGGGGAAAGCTTTGGCTGGGCAATGTTTAGCTTGCCATGGAGCAGACCTTTCCGGGGGGATTGGTCCTGCGCTGGTCGGTGTAATTGATAAACTTGGCGAAGAAGAATTCATTCACGTCATGAAGGCGGGAAGAGGATCCATGCCTGCACTTGGGGCAGGATGGTCAGACGATCAGATGGGTTCTATGATCGAATATTTGAAAACCGTTAAATAGAGTCAAGGGGGACAGTAGCGTCCCCTCTTACTCTTTTCTTTTAGTATTTACACAGGTGCCCAATCTGATAGAAGATTAGGCGTCTGTTTGAAGTACTAAACCCCTAGAATGGTGGCGAGCACATGTTGAGCAATGTTCAGATTATCTATCATATTGTATGGACCATCGTCGTGATTTGGATTATTACGATTACAATACACACCATTAATCGAAAAGATTTGTAAAGGGGCAAACCTTTACCAAGTTTTCTCTATATCGAGCTTTTTAATGATTTTTATAGGAGATTGAGGTGAGTTGAAGTGAATCGATTGACGGTGATTGCGTGGAGGAACCTAAAGAGAAAAATATCTCGAACGATGCTTTTAGCGGGAAGTGCAGGATTAACCGCGTTTATCTTATTTGCCAGTTACTTTTTCGTACATTCCATGGAACGAAGCATGGAAGCTAGCTCCAGCCGGTTAGGGGCCGATTTGTTAGTCGTCCCAAAAGGCTATGGAAACCAGGCAGGGGATCTAATCATATCTGGCACAGCCACTCCCTTTTATATGCCAGAATCCGTATTGGACCGAATTCGATCGATACCTGAAGTAGAAAGAGCCGCGGCTCAAATCTACTTAGAGACGGTTTCGACCGTTTGCTGCCGAACGGAAGGGGACTTTCCCATCATTGCCTTTGATCCAAGGGAAGATTTCACCCTCCGGCACTGGACGGCCGATAATAAAGAACTGGGCACTTATGATATATTAATCGGATCTTCTGCAGGCGGAGATAACTTCCTTTTTCATTATGATAACCAATATGTGGAGGAATGGGTAACGCTGTTTGGAAAAGACTTTTCCGTTAAAGGCGTGATGTTCCCGACGGGGATGGGAACCGACCATACGATCTTTATGCATAGGGATGCAGCCAATGAGCTGAATGGAAAAAAAGGTTCTGGATTAGAGTTTCCCGATCAGCATATTTCGATTGTCTTAGTTAAAACGGAGCCGGGCATGGAGAGCTTTGTCAAACGTGAAATTGAGAAAATGGACATCGGGGTAGATGTAGTCCAAGGAAAGGGACTTCAAGAAATGGTGAATACGCAGATTTTCCCGGTGAAAATTCTGAGTTATATGATGATCGTTCTTGTATTGATCATGAGTTCCTTGCAAGTTGCGACCATGTTTACGGCATTAATTAGCGAAAGAAGAAAAGAAATTGGAATGATTCGAGCGATGGGGGCTACGCGGGGAGCAACCTACTTGCTGCTTTTGCTCGAAGCAGGCATGGCTTCCTTACTTGGTGCTAGCCTAGGGGCTTTAATGTCTGCAGCTGCCTTATATGATAATCGGATCCTAATTATGCAAGTGTTCCAGCTTCCCCTGCTGTTTCCAGATTGGGTGTCTGGACTAGCGATAGGTTTAGTGACGACATTCGTAACGGTCCTGATTTCCGTTCTAGCCGCTTTTTTTCCGATCCGAAGTACAGTCCGAATGGAGCCCTATGAAGCGATAAGGGAGGGGGAGTAAGGGATGATTCGATTAGAAGAAGTAAAGAAAAGCTATCAGCTAGCTCGCGACAGCTGGAGCGATGCATTGCAAAATATAAACCTATCGATTGAAAAGGGAGAGTATGTTTCGATCATGGGGCCGTCGGGAAGCGGCAAGTCGACTTTCTTAGCTTTAGCTGGTTTAATCGACCGACCTTCAGAAGGAAAGGTATGGTTTGGGGATAAGGATGTAACCACATTGTCTGATAAACAGCGAGCGGCGATTCGGTCGCAGAAGTGCGGATTTGTCTTTCAGTTTCCGAGTCTTATTCCGACCTTAACCTCTCTCGAGAATGTCATGATGCCCAAGACAATTGCAGGTTCCTATGAACCCAAGGATGAAGGTTACGCTCTTTCCTTACTTGAAAAAGTGGGGCTTAAAGATAAAGCAGGACATCTCCCGTATCAGATGAGCGGAGGAGAACAGCGACGGGTAGCGATGGCTAGAGCCTTGATGAACGAACCAGAAGTCTTGCTAGCGGATGAACCTACAGGTGCGTTGGACTATGAAAACGCCATGATGATTATGAGGGTGTTTAAACAACTACATGAAGAAGGCAAAACCATTTTGATGGTGACTCATGACCGGGAGCTGGCCATGGAGGCAAAAAGAATGGTGTGCTTGGAAAAAGGAAGGCTAGTTTAATTTATCCCCCACTTGTCTAAGCTAATAGTAATTTGGTAAAATGATTTCTAGCTTTATAATGACGATGACGTTGACTGGGAGGATTAAGCAGTGGAGCCATCAAGAGAGAGGAATCCTTGGCTGGAAGATTCCTTTGGATTGAAGCTGCTGAAGGTAGCCCGTGAGTTTTTCTTCTGAAACCCGAAGAAAGTAGGAAGAAACGGAACCCTACCGTTAGAAAGGGATATAAGGGAGCAGTGAATGAGGCCAAGTGAGGCCTATTCATCGCTAACAAAGGTGGTACCGCGAACTTCTTTCGTCCTTTGGATGGGGGAGGTTTTTTTATTTTTTAAAGGAATCGTCCAGGAGGGATTAGCCAATGTCGGAAATTCAATCAACAAAAGAAATGCCAACGAAGTATGATCCAAAAGAAACCGAAGGGAAATGGTACGCATATTGGCTCGAAGGAGAGTATTTTAAGGCGGAGCGGGCAGCAGGAAAAACGCCTTATACGATTGTTATCCCGCCACCTAACGTAACGGGAAATCTCCATATCGGCCATGCCTTAAATAATACTTTGCAAGATATATTAATCCGTACCAAGCGGATGCAGGGCTTTGATGCGCTTTGGCTCCCAGGTATGGATCATGCCGGGATTGCAACCCAGGCGCGCGTGGAAGGAATGCTAAAGAACGAAGGGACTTCCCGCTATGACCTAGGACGCGAGAAGTTCGTGGAAAAGGTGTGGGAGTGGAAAGACAAATATGCGGATATCATTCGTCAGCAATGGTCCAAGATGGGCTTATCTCTTGACTACTCCCGCGAGCGGTTTACGTTAGATGAAGGGTTGTCCAACGCTGTTCGCGAAGTATTTGTCCGACTCTATGAAAAAGGTTTAATCTATCGCGGCGCCTATATTATTAACTGGGATCCGCAAACTCGTACGGCCCTTTCCGATATTGAAGTAGAGTATAAAGAGGTAAAAGGGGCTTTATATCATCTTCGCTACCCGCTTAAAGACGGCTCTGGCCATATCGAAGTGGCGACCACCCGTCCGGAAACTATGCTTGGGGATACGGCTGTAGCTGTCCACCCAGAGGATGAACGATATAAGGACTTAATCGGAAAAACCGTCATTTTGCCTATCGTCGGAAGAGAAATTAAGATTGTTGCGGATGACTATGTAGATAAGGAATTTGGAAGCGGAGCCGTGAAAATTACGCCTGCCCATGATCCAAATGACTTTGAACTGGGGAACCGCCATCAATTAGAGCAGATTCTAGTCATGGATGAGACTGGCAAGATGAATGAGAATGCGGGACTTTACCAAGGGCTGGATCGCTTCGAATGCCGCAAGAAGATCGTGAAGGATCTACAAGAGCAAGGCGTGTGCTTCAAGATTGAGGAGCATATCCACCAAGTAGGACATAGTGAACGCAGCGGAGCGGTAGTGGAGCCGTATCTATCGACTCAATGGTTTGTGAAGATGGGACCACTAGCGGAAGAAGCGATACGTAGACAAAAAGAGGAACAAGCTGTTGCCTTTGTTCCAGATCGTTTTGAAAAAATTTATCTGCACTGGATTGAAAATATTCGTGATTGGTGTATTTCTCGCCAGTTGTGGTGGGGACATCGTATTCCAGCTTGGTATTGCACCGATTGCGGAGAAATGACGGTTTCTCGAGAGGATATTCACTCCTGTCCAAAATGTGAAAGCGAGAAGTTAGAGCAAGATACGGATGTTCTGGATACTTGGTTTAGTTCAGCGCTTTGGCCATTCTCTACACTAGGCTGGCCAGAACAAACGGAAGACATGAAGCACTTCTATCCGACCGATGTGTTGGTAACCGGGTATGATATTATATTCTTCTGGGTAGCTAGAATGATCTTCACCGCCCATGAATTCACAGATCAAAATCCGTTCAAGAACGTATTGATCACGGGACTCGTTCGTGATGCTGAAGGACGCAAGATGTCGAAGTCACTTGGTAACGGGGTTGATCCGATGGAAGTGATTGATCAATATGGCGCTGATGCGATGCGTTTTATGTTGGCAACCGGAAATACACCGGGGAATGACCAGCGGTTCCGTTGGGAGCGTGTCGAGGCCGCAAGAAACTTTGCCAATAAGATTTGGAATGCTTCTCGTTTTGCTCTGATGAACCTCGAAGGCTTTACGATAGAAGATATCGATCTTTCGGGTCCTTTAGGAACAACCGATAAGTGGATTTTAACGAGGTTGAATGAAACGATTCAGGAAGTGACTAGACTGCTGGAGCAATTTGAATTTGGCGAAGCGGGTCGTACCCTCTATAACTTTATTTGGGATGATCTGTGCGATTGGTATATTGAAATGGCGAAGCCTCATTTGTATGGGGAGGATGCAGCGGCTAAGAGGACGACGCAGTCCGTGTTATCGCATGTGCTTGAGCAGACCTTGCGCCTTCTTCATCCGTTTATGCCATTTATTACGGAAGAGATCTGGCAGCATCTTCCTCATCAAGGAGCAAGCATTACGGTAGCGGAGTGGCCAAAAGTGAATGATCACTTGCATTTCCCTGATTCTGTTAAGCAGATGGGCTTGCTGATGGACGTTATTCGCAATGTCCGTAATATTCGGGCGGAGATGAACGTACCATTAAGCAAAAAAATAGAGCTAATGATTAAACCAACGAGTGAAGAAGCGCAGCACCTTCTGCAGCAAGGAGAAGAATATATCCGCCGTTTCTGTAACCCAGAAAAGCTGGAGATTTCTCTTGCATTGACTACGCCGGATAAAGTGGTTTCTGCCGTAGTAACGGGTGCAGAAATTTATCTGCCTTTAGCAGGTCTGATTGACTTAGATAAGGAGATTGCTCGTCTCGAGAAGGAAGCGGAGAATCTTCAAAAAGAAGTCGAGCGCGTGGAAAAGAAGCTCAGCAACCAAGGCTTCTTAGCTAAGGCTCCAGAGCAAGTGGTAGAAGAAGAGCGAGCCAAGGGCCGGGATTATCAGGAAAAGTTAGATGCCGTGAAAGCTCGTATCGTTGAATTGAAAAGCTAAAAATTAAAAAGAAGATGACGGAGAGACCCCTCACAAGTCTCTCTGTCCTTGCTTATAGTGAAATGAGGTTGTGCGATGAGACCATTTGAGGAGGCAGTGACCTGGATCAAGGGTTTGCAGAAGTTTGGAATAAAACCAGGCCTAGAACGGATGCAGTGGATGCTGGAGCGATTGGATTACCCCGAGCGTCGATTGAAGTTCATACATATCGCAGGAACGAATGGTAAAGGATCTACGGTCCAGTTTATTTCTCGGGTTTTAGAAGAAGCCGGCTATTCAGTTGGTACTTTTACCTCTCCCGCTATGGGGGGATTGAACACTCATGTGAACTGTGACCATCAGCCCATGTCTGAGGATGCGTTTGCAGCGCTTGTCGAGCAGCGGATCCGACCTCTTGCGTCTGAAATCGAACGAACGAAAGCAGGTTCATTAACCGAATTTGAAGTATTAACCCTTCTCGCCATTTTATACTTTGCGGAAGTAGCCTATCCTGATTTTGTTATCTGGGAAACGGGGTTAGGCGGGCGTCTTGATTCTACGAATGTCGTTACCCCTTTAGTTTCTGTTATTACGAATATCGGATACGACCATATGAATATCCTCGGAAACAGCTTAGAGAAGATTGCAGCAGAAAAGGCCGGCATTATCAAAAATGGATTCCCGGTTATTACAGCGGAAACGAATCCAATTTCCTTTGAGGTCATTGAAAAAACAGCTAAACAAAAGAAAGCTGCTTTGTACAGCTTAGGTAAAGATTTTTCCTATTCGCGCAAGTCCGGGATGCTAGCTGATCAACAAGAGTACTTTGATTTCCATGGGATCTTTCGAGATTATCCAGGACTTCGCCTCTCCATGCTAGGGGAGCATCAAGTGCAAAATGCGGCCCTTTCCATCATGGCGCTTGAAGTGTTGCGGCAATATTCTGCCGTGTGGTTTGAAACCGAGCATTTACTAATGGGACTGCAAAAAGCACAATGGCCCGGTAGATTTGAAATTGCACAAAAAAAACCATTCCTTATTTTGGATGGAGCACATAATATAGAAGGGATGAGAACTTTACTCCAAACCGCAAGGGAACGATTTCCTGGGAGAAAGTTTAACGTGCTTTTTTCTGTCTTGGCAGACAAAGATACGCAAGCTATTATTCGTGAACTGGTACCTATATGTGAAGAAGTGGTGGCCACTGAGATGGATCACCCAAGAGCATTGCCTTTATCCGATATCCTCATGCAATTTCACAATGAGAGTCCTTCCCTTAAAGTAAAAGGGACCCAGCCATGGCAACGGGCTTTCGAAGAATGGTACCAACCTAATCAGGCAGATGATGTATTTCTAGTTACAGGATCTTTATATTTTATTTCTACAATTCGGGAAGCATTGGGCAAAGCGCAAGAGATTTGCCCCGACTTTAAGGAAAAGGCTGGTGAATGAGTTGGCAACACAAACCGAACACGTTCATTTTATTGGGATTGGCGGCTATGGAATGAGCGCGATTGCCAGAGTATTGGTGGATATGGGCTACAAAGTGAGCGGCTCTGACATGGCTAGAAAGGAGCTGACAGATAAGCTTGTATCCAGAGGGGCGCAAGTTTATATCGGTCATGAGGCCAAGAATGTATTAGGAGCTCAAGTCGTGGTCTATTCAACAGATATCCCGAGGGACAATGTGGAATTAGTAGAAGCCAAAAATCAAAACATTCCACTCATTCATCGTTCAGAAATGCTCGCAAGAATACTTAATGAGCGTTCAGGAATTGCGGTCTCGGGAGCGCATGGGAAAACGACAACGTCATCCATGATTTCTTTAGTCATGGAGAAGGCTGGCGCCGATCCTACCTATATCATTGGCGGAGAAATTGTGGATATAGGCAGTAACGCTAGAGCGGGTAAAGGACCTTTTGTTGTCGCGGAAGCAGATGAAAGCGATGGCTCTTTCTTGAAGTATCATCCAGAAATTGCAGTCGTAACCAATATTGAGCCTGATCACCTTGAAAACTATGAGGGTGACTTTGAAAATCTGAAAAAAGCTTATCGCGAGTTCCTCTCCAATGTGAAGGAAGACGGGACAGCCGTTGTATGTGCAGATGACGAATATATCGCGGATATGCTTCCAGGAGTAAGGTGCAATTATATTACGTATGGACTGGAAAAACCGGCTGACTATACAGCGGAAAATGTGGTATATGGTGATCGAACCGTTTCCTTTTCAGTCAAAAAAGGGGAGGAGCCTCTAGGGCAAGTAAAGCTCACCGTACCTGGAAGGCACAACGTCTTGAACGCATTGGCCACGATTATTGTTTGCTTGCAAGCGGGGATAGGCTTTCCAGCGATTGCTGAAGCCATTAAGTCCTTCCGTGGAGCTAAACGCCGTTTCCAAGTGATCGGAGAAGCCCAGGATGTGCTTGTGGTCGATGACTATGCTCATCACCCAACGGAAATCGAAGCAACCATCCAAGCAGCAAAATCTACAAACAGACGAATACTGGCTGTCTTCCAGCCTCAGCGCTACACTCGAACATTCTTCCTGTTGGATGCGTTTAGCCGAGCGTTCTCCGAGGCGGACCAGGTGATCATCGCGGATATCTATTCCCCTGCGAATGATACGAAAATGGAGGTTACGGCCCAAGCTTTAGTGGATTTAATCAAGCAAAACTCAAACGAAAATACCGTCTATATGCCAACCAAAGAGGATGTCTTCGAACACCTCATGCAAGTGGTAAAGCCTGGAGACCTAGTTATTACTATGGGCGCCGGTGACATATGGAAAGTGGCCGACCGATTGGCGGAGGCATTGGAGAATAAATAATGATCAGAGGGTCATCCGGTAGACAGAGTCTATTGGATGACCCTCTTTTTTCCAATCCTTCGTGTGATAGAAATAACTCGTGGATAATCACTGTTCATGTATAATATAGACTATATAAAATTAGCTAAGTGAACATGGTGGGTAAAATGAAAAAACTCATAGGATTATATATAAAGTCCCAAGGGGGCTACTTGCTTCTCTATGTTCTATTTATTATTGCTTTGGCAGGGGTGCTAACTCCTGTTTTATTGCAAACTACGTTTCAGGCTTATAAAAATGTAGTAAGATCGGGAGATGATACCCAAGCTATCAATTTAGCTGAAGGGGCTCTGGAGATTGGGTATAGGGTGTTGCTAAGCAGATATCTAGTTGACAATTACCAGGACTATGATGAGAAAAAATTTACATCACTGCTTGCTGCTTCGAGCAATACTGTAAATGAAGAAAGCGCCCAATTAAGTAAAGGGAGAATGAGACTAGACTATACTTATGATAATCAACTAGCGAGTTCAGGTGAGTTGAGGATTGAACTCATCGGAGTAGGGATTTCGGGTAATGTGGAGAAGAAGGTAACTGCACGTGTAGAATTGGCTCCTATGACATTCTCGGGAGGCGCACCTTTGATTATCCACCAAGATGCGATGCCTACTTTTTCTCGCATGAAAGATGAGCAGCAGCTTCTTTCCTTAACCTTTGCACCCCATATCAGTCCAAAAGAGCCCAATCTTATATCTGGAAGTGAGCTTTCTTTATTCCGGCCATTGCCAGGCACGGTTGTTCAAATTACAGAGAATGGCGGGATCGTAGACGAATCGACAGGTTCAAATAAAGCCTATATTACCGACCGGGTGATTAGGGCAGAGACAATAAAAATGCGTGTTCATCAAAGTACAACGTATGTTGTCAATCAGTTTTTAATTTGTGATCACATTCAATTCTCACAAAACAATAACAGTCCCCTTGAAAAAGTAAATAATATCAATAATGGACTTCTGGTGTTTAAAAGCTTTGGTTCTATCGCTAACCCGTTCCCATTAAGATTGCATCAAAATCAAGGAAGAGCTGTTCCGCCATTAAATATTTTTGTCAGTTCGAACAACAAGACGTTAAATAATCTGGAAGGAAAAATCTCCAATCTAGTTCCAAAATACTGAGGTGTCATATGAAGTTCTCCTGTGAAAAGGGTTTAACCCTAATCGAAGTTATTGCGGCTACCGCTCTCTTATCCATTATTGCCATGATCTTATCTGCGGTATTTACAAAGAATATAGAGCGTACCGCAAAAGATGACCAAAGTATGTCCTCTATTCATCTCGCCCAGCACCAAATGCAATCGGTAAAACAGTTTGCTCAAAGTCAACCGGACGGAGAGGAGTGGGGCAGGATACCTTCAAAAAATATACCAAAGATCAGCCTTCCTGATGGATATCAAGTTCGCGTAGAGACCTCGTTTGTACCATCTGGAACGAAGGATGTACTAAAGATAAAGGTTGAAACTACCGATCCTTTTAATCAGATGTATACCTTAACTGGCTATATTGGTAGAGGCCGAACACAATAGCGGAGGGTACCATGATCCGAAACCAAGCAGGAGCGACACTCATTGAGTTATTAGCGGCTTTATCCATTGCATCCTTTATTATATGGGGGATACTGCACATCAATATCTCCGTATTACGTGACTTTGGTCAGATTACATCCCAAACAAACGTGCGGCAGGTGGCTGATTTGGCAATGGATGAGTTGGTTGGAAAATTGAGGAAACAAGAATCGGTATTAACCATTGTAAGGAATGATCAAATAGTGGTAAACGGGAGGACGCTAGTTCGTGTTATTGGAGAAGATCTCGAAATCGAAGGACAAAGTATCCGCTCTTTTGGTGAAAGCTATGCAGGGACAAACTTTGATTATGAAGGGAACTTACTTAAGATAAATCTTAAAGTTGAATTAAATGGCTCCACTTATACACTTACAAACTCGATCTATTATCGCCAGACGAAATGAAATTTTTTCGTAGAATAGGAGATTGCCCATGATTCAAAGAAAAAGATTAGGAGACTTGCTCGTTGAATCTGGCTTAATTACTCCTCAGCAGCTTCAGCAAGCCTTGGAAGAGCAGAAAGATAGCGGTTTGAAGCTTGGAGATCTGTTGATTGCTAGAGGATATATAACTGAGCAGCAAAAGATAGAATTACTTGAGTTTCAACTCGGCATCCCTCATGTTCAGCTACATAGGCAGAAAATTGATGATAAGGCTGTTCGGCTTATTCCCATGAACTTAGCCAAGAAACATCAGGCTTTGCCTTTGCGAATTGAGAGTGGGAAGTTAATTGTGGCCATGTCAGATCCTCTCGATTATTATGCAATTGACGATCTGAGAATGAGCACGGACATGCTCATTGAAGTCGTCATTGCAACTAAGGAAGAGTTGAACCGTGCCATTTCGAGATCGTATCAGGTTCAGCAGTCTGTACACGATATGCTGGAAGACATGGACACAGATACGGAAGATGAGGAGATAGCCGATGAGTCTTCACCGGTCGTAAACCTACTGAATCAAACCATATCCCAAGCGGTATCCTTGGGAGCAAGTGATGTGCATTTTGAGCCTCAGGAAGCGATAATAAAAGTCCGTTTTCGTATTGATGGGGTATTAAGAACAGAGAATGAATTTCCGATTAACATGCTTGGTGTAATAACAGGTCGTCTAAAGATATTAGGGGGCTTAAATATTACTGAAAAAAGAGTTCCACAAGATGGCCGTTTCGAATTTGATACGGGATTAAAGAGAATTGATATCCGTATTTCTAGTTTACCGACTATTCATGGGGAAAAATTAGTTTTGAGGTTGTTAGATCCTGCTAATGCCAATAGGGAAATAGACAACATAGGATTTTCCGAACAAAATCTTAGCTTATTTAAGAAGATGATAGCGGCTCCTTATGGATTGATATTGATAACCGGACCTACCGGTAGCGGAAAAACGACAACTCTTTATTCTGCCCTGCGTTATTTAAATAGAGATGATGTGAATATTGTTACCGTTGAGGACCCGGTTGAGTATCAATTAAACGGAGTTAATCAGGTACAGGTTAATCCCTCCGCAGGTTTGTCTTATTCTACTGGTTTACGCTCCATTTTGCGACAGGATCCGGATATTGTGATGGTTGGGGAGGTTCGAGACAATGAAACGGCAGAGATGGTAATCCGATCTTCGATGACTGGTCACTTGGTTCTGAGCACTCTTCATACAAATGATGCGGTCAGTACTTTTAATCGTCTAATGGATATGGGGATTGAGCCTTTTTTGGTATCATCTTCTTTGCGAGGAATTGTGGCTCAGCGATTAGTAAGAACCATATGTACATCTTGTAAAGTTGAAGTGGAGATTCCTTCTCCTCACAGGGAAATTTTTGAGGCAAATCAAATGAAGCTAGAAAAATACTATATAGGTAAGGGCTGCGATAGGTGTAACCAGACAGGTTATCGCGGGAGAATGGCTATTCACGAGGTACTTATCGCAGATGGCGAAATGAAAAAGTTAATAGTCCAGGTAAAACCCGACACAGATTATAAGGAACTAGCTCTTAAACAGGGATTTAGGCCGATATTTTTGGATGGGCTATACAAGGTAGCGACTGGGCTTACTACCATAAGTGAATTGCAAAGAGTATGCATGGAATAAAAAACAATAACATGCAGTGGGGGAAACGATGGATATCATTGGATTGTTAAAGGAGGCCCAAGCTAGAGGGGCATCGGATTTACATCTCACGATAGGAAAAGCCCCTGTATTTAGAATCAACGGTATGCTTATTCCACTTGGCGAGTGTTCCTGTACACCCGACTGGACTGAGTCTGTTGCCCGTGATCTAATGAATGAAGGACAATTTGAGCAACTCCTGATCAAGGGGGAATGTGATTTTTCTTTTGGAGTTGCTGGAATTTCAAGATTTCGGATTAATGCGTACCGTCAACGGGGTTCTATTAGTTTAGCAATTCGGACGATAGCCCAGGATATTCCACCAATTGATCGATTAGGAATTCCTCCGGTTGTACGCCAATTGGCTGAAAGACATCAAGGCTTACTATTAGTTACCGGGCCGACCGGGAGCGGAAAGTCTACGACATTGGCTTCTGTTGTAGATTATATCAATCAAAGCTTTTCCAAGCATATTATCACTCTTGAAGATCCGATTGAGTATTTGCATGGACACAAAAAGAGCATCGTCGATCAGAGAGAAATAGGAACAGACACCTCTACATTTTCAACAGGTCTCCGTTCTGCCTTACGACAGGACCCTGATGTGATTCTAGTTGGAGAAATGAGAGATCTGGAAACTATTTCAACTGCAATCAGTGCAGCGGAAACAGGCCACCTAGTCCTGGCCACCCTTCACACCTCTGATGCTCCACAAACCATTGATCGGATTATAGATGTGTTTCCTCCGGCTCAACAACAGCAAATACGGGTCCAGCTTGCAGGAAATCTAGCTGCTGTCATATCTCAGCGTCTCCTTCCTGCTATGGATGGAAGTCAGAGAATGGCGGCTTTTGAAGTCATGATAAATAATACGGCCATTGCTAACCTGATCCGTCAAGAAAAGGTTCACCAAATAAAAAGTATGATGCAAACAGGCATGCAACAGGGAATGATTACAATGGAGCAATCCTTACGCATGTTAATGAACAAAGGAATCGTTTCTCCAGAATCCGTCAAACAAATCATACCTGATTTAGACCGATACTTTGAGGTATAACTAAAGGCATAGGAGGTGGAGATATGCCTCAATTTGAATACGTTGGGTATAACACAGAAAGAAAAAAAGTAAAAGGAAAGCTAGAAGCGCGGGATAAGAAAGCAGCATATCAGCTTCTAAAAGACAGAGGCTTGTATGTAACTAATATTAACCCTTTTAAACAAAGTTTTCTGACGAAGGATATTGCCTTTCTTGAACCACAAATAAAGAAGCGGGATCTTGCTATATTTTGCAGGCAATTCTCTACATTGCTCCAAGCTAGCGTAGGCATATCCGAATCTCTTCAAGTGCTTGCACAACAGACCATGAATAAGTCTATGAAAAAAGCCTTAGTTGCAGTCTTGGAGGATGTAAGGAGTGGAAATTCCCTATCGAAGGCATGCCAGAGCTATCCCAAAGTATTTCCGGACATGTTTATTAGCATGGTTCGCGCGGGGGAAGCAAGCGGAACACTGGATGATGTATTAGCTAAACTAGCGAGCTTTTTTGAGAAGGAAAGCATAATTTATGGGAAAATCAGATCTGCCTTAATTTATCCAGTGACGGTAACCTTTCTTTCTTTGGGTGTAGGGTTTTTCATGATGTGGAAGATTGTTCCGAACTATGTTTCTATGTTTCAGAATATGGGTTTGGAACTGCCTTTGATTACAAGAATCGTTATGAAAATGAGCGAAGTAATCACTTCGTTTTGGTATCTCTTTTTTCTGTTTCCTATACTGCTTTTTGTTTTTATACGAATATATAGCGCTTCAAAGCCAGGTCGGTATCAAATGGATTACTTAAAGCTGAAAGTTCCCGTTTTCGGAACCTTATTCCTCAAAGCCTCACTAGCTCGATTTAGTAGAACTTTTTCAACTTTATTTACTGCAGCCGTTCCTATTGTTCAAATCCTGTCCATTGTTTCTCATGTAGTAGGAAATGAAGTGGTTTCCCGTTCTTTGGAACAAGCCAAAGAAAACATTAAAAATGGACAGCCTATCGTTAATCCCTTTAGGAATAGTCCGATTTTCCCTCCGATGGTTGTTCAAATGATCGCAGTTGGCGAAAAAACAGGCAGACTTGATACCATGCTGGAAAAAGTAGCTGATTTTTATGAAGACGAAGTTGAGAGAATGGCTGATAACCTCAGAGCCCTAATTGAACCGATGATGCTCATTATTGTGTCCGGGATCGTTGGATTAATCGTTCTGGCCGTCTTATTGCCTACTCTTTCCATGTACAAGGGATTTCAATAAAACTTTAAGAAAAATTAATAATTTGTTCACGACAAGATTCTACCCATTTTGACATTTTTTTTATATAATGTTAGTAGGAACTAGGAATGCTAGATTTGGGTAGCTGTGAACTCCATTCTTTATTTGGGCACTTGGGATGGAGGGAGCTAGTAGTGCAACCGACCCGGCCCTACATTAGGGGCGGGTTTTTTAGTTCCATAATATGCAAATGGAGAGCAAATAAGGGAGGTAATGAACATGGTAGCGTCTTTGAAAAAACTATGGAATAATCAGCGGGGGGTAACGTTGATTGAGTTGTTAGCCGTTGTTGTTATTTTGGGCATTATTGCTGCGATCGCGGCACCGAGTGTGATTACGAATTTTTCAGATGCGAAGAAAAATGCTGATAGTCAGACAGAGAAAATTGTAATCGATGCAGCTCAGCGTTATATGTTGGATGATGCGAAAAATGTAACATTTAACAATAATTCAGCAACTATAACAATTGCTGTTTTAAAAGAAAAAGGATATCTAACATCTGAACCAAAATGGTCAGATAATAATGCAGTAGCTAACGTTGTACTAACCCAAGATGCCACTACAAAAAAAGTAACTAGTTATTCCGTTTCAGGAAAGCCATCGAATTACTAAGAACTATCAATCGACAACCCCTCGCGGTGGTTGTCGATTTTTTTACTTATCATAAAGGAGGCCCATATGGAGCTATCCATTTCACTATTTTTTATCACATTCTTCCTTTTCCTCTCGTCGTTTCTTAATGTAGTAGCGATTAGGATTCCTATAGGGGAATCCATAATTTTTCCTCCGTCCCACTGTGTGAAGTGCAATCATAAACTAGGTCCGCTGGATCTTATTCCGATCCTTAGCTATGTTTTCTTAAAGGGAAAGTGCAGGTACTGCGGAATCAAGATTTCCCCTATCTATCCATTGGGGGAAATGTTCACCACTATCCTGCTCATCTTTACTTATAATAAAATTGGATTAAGCCAAGAATTACTGGTTGGCATCCCATTGATGATGCTATTGGCAACTATAACAATCAGCGATTTGTTATATAAGATCATCCCCGACAAAGTGAATGCGTTCTTCTTCATTTACTTTTTTCTTCTCCATCTCTTTTACGGTCCGCTTCCATTCTTCGATTACCTACTGGGAGTGCTGGCTGGAGGAGGATTGCTTCTATTCATTTCCATTCTGAGTCGTGGGGGAATGGGTGGCGGAGATATTAAATTAATGGCGGTTGTTGGAATGGCTATCGGTTGGAAGTTAACCTTGCTCTCTTTTTTGGTTGCATCGCTTATTGGTGGAATTGTTGGGGGTATTTTACTGGCGATGAAACTAGTGAAACGCAAGGAACCTATTCCTTTCGGTCCGTTTCTGGCTCTAGGGATCGTTCTTTCTTACTTTTGGGGGGACGAATTAATACAAGGATATATACTTTATGTTCTCCGACTATAGAGAAGAGGAGAAGTAGGAAATGAAATGGAATTTGTGGAAGCGAACAGAGTATATGGTTGGCGTAGAAGTGAAGGATTCCGTTATTAAGTTCGTAGAAATGGCGAAATCAGCTAAAGAGATTACCCTATCTTCATATTGTATGGAAAATATACCTGAAGGTTTAATTTCAGTTGGTAAAATACAACGGCAGCAAGATTTTTCAGATTTCCTGTTTGAAATAAAAAATAAAGCAGGGATCCAGGGGAAAAATATTCAACTGTCTATTAGTTCCCATCATATTTTGCTCCGTCCTATTAGAATACCCAATTTACCGAATAAAGAGCTTGCTAAAGCAGTGAGTCTGGAGATTGAAAACAGTATCCAACTTCCTTTTGAGGAATATGTTTTTGATTTTGGGGTGATTACGGAGCAGGATAAGCGAAGCGAGGCAAAGGAATTGGATTTAATGTTGGTCATTGCGCCAAAATCTTATATTTATCCTTACGCGGATGCCTTCAAGAAAGCTGGCTTTTATCCAGAAAGTGTTGATCTAGCTTCTTTTGCCGTACATAGGGTGATTCAACGAGAAGAAAGCTTAGGTGATACCTACATGCTCGTTAACATAGGCGAAAAAAGCACGGAGGTTAGTATTTTTCATCAAAAGGTTCCTCGACTGGTCAGAACTTTTAACCTTGATCTTGGTTCCTATATAAATAACCTTCCTGTTTTTTCAGATAACCACAGTGCTGTTCATTCCTTTGCGAGAGATATGGGGAATGAATTGGAACGCGTAATGAATTTTTACTTATATACGTTAAATAACCGAGAACAGATTCTTGCTGAATTGGTTTTAGTAGGAGATACAAAGGACTTGGGAGAAATCTCCGAGTATCTATCCAGCCGATTAGGTGTTCGATCATGGGTAGCTGGAATAGGCAGGATCCCATTTGCACAGGAGCTAAATGAAAAGAGCCTAAGAGAGATAGAGGCCTCGCTTGTAGTTCCTCTAGGTATGGCCTTGAAGGAAGAGATGGCATGATGAATATTAATTTGCTACCTAAAGAATCGTTTGTTGTAAAAAACTTCTATAAACTCCTGACTCTCGTGTTTCTTGGTTTAATCCTTATCACCGTTGTTTTGGCTCAATTCGTCATTCATCAGGAGTCGAATTTACAAGTTATGCAAGCTAAACTAGAGCGATTGGAACAGAAAAAGGAACAGCTTGAACATAACAAGAAGTGGAACCAGGGAGTATTAGAGAGAGAACAGGAACTGAAGAGCTTCATGAAGTATAAGGCTCTAATCGAAGGCGTTGAGGCGAGTCGCGGTTCAAGTTGGATGAATATGCTTATAGATCTTGAATACTCGATGCCTAGCCATGGCGAGATTATTGAATTGAGTGGTGAAGGCAATAAGGTGACAGGAAAGGCGGCACTCTATACTTTAACAGATGCAGCGCTGTTACTTGACAAACTTGAAAAAACTTCATCAGTAGGAAGCGCTTATTTGCAGGTTCTTAATAATCCTGATTTATATGAGCAATACCATATTGATCCCCCAAAAGCAAAAATTGTAGAGTTTACGTTCTATAAGAAAGATATAAATGAGATGAGGGAAGAGCCAGATGGAGACGGTTAAAAGGTATCTTTCCAGCATAAAGCTCGACCACTTTCACTTTGGATGGAAATCTTATCAAAGCTTAATTGGAATATTGATTACTGGCATAATACTTATTTTTGGCGGTTTTTACTTTCTGCATGAATCTAAAGTACATCAGTTTGCTAGTCTAGATAATCAACTGGGGAAGCTTGAAAGTTACATGACTGAGAATTCCGTGCATGAAGAGAAGTTGGAGAAGCCCTTGCCTCCTAATCCGATTGAAGCCACTGGATTTGCCAAGAAGGTTCCCTTTGATCGGCATGTGCCAGAGTTCTTGACGGAACTAGACAATATTTCAAAATTGGTCGAAGTAGAGTTTACAAAACTTGAAATGGAAGAAGTTCAGCCTGAGCAAAAGGATATGGTGACTGTCTTTTTACGAGAGTTGGCTACGCTTGCTAAGGAGGTAAAGGAAGAAGATCAGGCCAACGATGGTGAAGTGAAAAAACAAGAAACGGCACCTGCTTCTCCATTTGACCTTTCTGTTGCCAGACAAAGGGAAAGAGTGTTCGTTACGGATCCTGAAAGGATTTTGGACGGATACTTTCAACAAGCACAAGAAGAGCAGAACAATCAGCAAACAGTAAAAGGGGTTACCGATATTCCACAGGAATTGCTAGAATACCTTCCTTTTGGAATGATTCGTTTTCATGTCGAGTTTGAGGGGACATACAGGCAATTAACGGATTTTCTCGGGCATTTGCGTAAGGCTGATCGTCTCGTACATGTTGAAAAGTGGGATTTTTTATTAGAAGAAACAAGTAATCCATTTTATCGGAAAATAAAAATCGACTTCAAAATTTTATATTACAAAGAAAAAATTGAGGGAATTCAGGAACTTGCCCCCACCGACATAAAAGAAGACGTATATGACCCCATCACTATTCTTCCCAAGAGCTGGTTAGAAGAAACTGCGGACAAGAATCCTGTAGAGATTGATATTGAGAGTGATCAGGAAACAATAGAAACCCAGACAAGAGATAAGGTAAACGAGCTATTAAAATCTTATCCTCAAGATTCTACTTCCAAAGACTAGAAAGTTCTAGTCTTTTTTTAAATTCTTTCTTCCCCCGGTTCTATTAATCTCTCATCGTCATATACATAGACTATAAAGCTATCCAAAAGGAGAGATAAGGATGGACAAGAACCGGGCGAGAATTACGATTAAACTTACTCCCTCAGCTAAGGAGGGACAAGCACCTAAAGAAAAAGAAAAAGAGAAGGTAGTATCCGTTGAACCCTCTCAGGAAACACCAATTGACATTAAAGTTCCTGAGGAAGCCGAGAAGCTAACTGAACCTTCCGTGGAGGAAATTAAACCCCGGGTGGAGCCAGAGCCAGAGCCAGAACCAGAACCATTTATCGCCCGCAAAGAAGTAGCTGTGGGGAAGGAAACGGAAGGGGACGAGCCATCGACTCCAGAATGGAGGTTCCCGAGAACGAACAGGCGAAGCTATAAGTCCCGCACCAGAAGTTCAAGAGAGGATCAGGCCAAGCGAATGGTTGGCGTTGCGGCTTCTGTCATTGGGGCCGTTGCACTAGGATTGATTTTTGGATTTGTCGTTCTCGGATTTTTTAAATCAGGCTTGCTAGACAAATCCTCCACACCAGCAGCCAATATTGCTAATCCCCAGAATATGGCCAGTGCGCCTAGTCAGGTACAGGGCGGTCCGGATGCTGTTTCACCTGCTGAGGCAACGACTCCACC
This sequence comes from Ammoniphilus sp. YIM 78166, assembly GCF_004522215.1. Lineage (GTDB taxonomy): Bacteria > Bacillota > Bacilli > Aneurinibacillales > RAOX-1 > YIM-78166. The sequence continues at coordinate 340,093 of NZ_SDLR01000002.1, forward strand.
CGAAGGCCAAGCGGAGGGATCAACGGTCTCCATTACTCTTCCGTCACAGAATATGTTCGTAGTTCAAGGTGGCGTATTTCAAGATCAAAAAAGTGCTTCACCTATGCTCGATAGAATTAAGGCAAAGGGCTGGCCTAGTAGTCTTGTAGGGGACAAGCCAATCCATTTATTTTTAGGGATGGCGGCAGTAAGAGATCATGCCCTAGCCATGGCGGCCCCTTATAAAGAGATGGATGTATATATTAAGGAGTGGGGCGAAGAATCCCGTACCGTCACTGTGGCTTTGAAACCAGGCGCCAGCACGAATCAGGAAGAATGGGATCAATGGTTTCAATTCGAGGCCACGATGGTCCAAGCCATGGGGAGTGCTATTACTGAAGGGCTTACGACTGGAAAATTATCTGGTGAGACGATGAAAAAGGTGACAGATGCTCACCGAAATATGCTCCAACAAGGCCGCTTAGTTGTCAGTAAACTGCCTCAGGAGCAACAATCGTTAGGAAATCGGCTGTTAAATGATATTTCAAAAGGCGTATCAGCCTTAGAGCGCTATCAAAAACAACCGACGGAAGGATATGCCTGGCAGGCGCAGCAGGCTTTGATGGATGCTTACACAAGCAAGAGCCAATTGTTTTCATCATTTAAATAGTACTCTTCTATTCACACTCCTTGCCTTTAGGCGGGAGTGTTTTTAAGTTAATAGCATGGCAGCTTAGGTGTTTTCAAGTTGAAGAACTTCTTGTTGAACCAAGGGGCTTCTGCTAAACTGATGGTGATATTTTGAAAGGGTAAATTTACCTGTAGGGGAGAAACGGATGAAGGATACCATCGTACTGATTATCGTTCTACTAGCGGGACTTATTTTCGGCAGCATATTGGGCAAGATATTGGGACAGTATATTCCATTTTTGGAAACATCAGAACAAATCACGTGGAATCCCAAAGGGGACTTTGTCATCATAAAGTACGATTTACTCGTACAGGTGAAACTTAATTTAAGTGCAATTATGGGGTTAGTAGGCTCATTTTGGCTCTATAAAAAGATTAAATAGTGTATGGGAGGCTTGAATATATGGAAGAGAAAACAAAGAAAGGCATTATCCTAGCCTCATCTTCGCCTAGGCGACAGGAAATGCTGCGAAACCTAGGCTTGATTTTTACCATTCATCCCAGTGGGGCTGACGAAACGGTAGACGACGGACTGAAACCAGCAGCGATTGTCGAATTATTATCGGAGCGTAAAGCGGCAGATGTTGCTTCGCAATATAAGGAAGGGCTTGTCATCGGATCAGACACCATTGTGGTGTTAGAGGGGAAAGTATTGGGAAAACCTAAAGATGAACAGGAGGCTTTTTCCATGTTATCCTCCTTGCAAGGGAAATCTCATTCCGTTTTTAGTGGCTTAGCCATCATTGATGCAGGAACGGGAAAACGGAAGACGGGATATGTAGAGACTAAGGTTACAATGAGGGAGGTTACTTCGGCGGAGATACGACAGTATATTGCCACAGGAGAACCTATGGATAAAGCTGGAGCCTATGCGATTCAAGGTTTAGGGTCCATTTTTATTGAAGGGATTGTGGGAGATTATTTTTCTGTCGTAGGCTTGCCTATCCGACTCATGGCGGATTACCTAGGGGAATTTGGCGTATCGATCCTGACGAAATAAAACTTGACATAATATAAAGAACCGGAAATACATTGAAGGTGAGGGGACGTTTATTATGGGGGAAAAATGGCCTTCCAATCTTCCTTTGGCCGAGCTACCTAGAGAGAGAATGATCGACAAAGGGATTGATGCTTTATCTAATGCTGAGCTTATAGCCATCTTGTTGCGCACAGGCTCTACAGGAGAACCTGTTATCCAGCTTGCCCACCGTGTATTAGGACATGTTGGGGGATTGAGACAGTTTTTAGATGCTTCATTGGAAGAATTGGTTAAAGTAAGAGGAATAGGTACAGCAAAGGCTATTCAGCTATTGGCAGGCATTGAACTAGGCCGAAGAGTAGCGAAGACGAAACCAGAAGAGCGAGGAGTCATCCGCTCTCCGGAGGATGTAAGCAACCTTTTAATGGAGGACTTACGTTATCTCACGCAGGAACATTTTGTCTGTCTTTTCCTTAATACCAAAAACCAAGTCATTGCCCAGACAACCGTCTTTATAGGAAGCTTGAACTCATCGATTGTACATCCGCGTGAAGTATTCAAAGAAGCCATCCGCAAGAGCAGTGCTTCCGTCATTTGTCTCCATAATCACCCAAGCGGAGATCCCACGCCTAGCAAAGAGGATATTGAAGTAACTAAACGTCTCATTCAAGCTGGTCAAATTATTGGCATTGATGTTTTAGATCATGTAATCATCGGGGATGGGCGTTATGTTAGCTTAAAGGAAAAGGGATTGATTTGAAAAGTAAGAGAAAAAGCTTTATAATTAAATGTCAGTGTTTTTTAACACCATTTACATAATAATGCAGGATAACTTCATGAAATAGATGTAGATGTAGAGATAATGGAAGGAGATAATGAGATGTTTGGTGGTTTTTCTCGGGACATGGGTATCGATCTAGGTACGGCCAATACGCTCGTGTATGTTAAAGGGAAGGGGATTCTTGTTCGAGAGCCTTCAGTGGTAGCTATTCGTACGGATACCGGAACGATTGAAGCCGTAGGAAATGCAGCAAAAAGCATGATTGGTCGCACCCCTGGCAATATCGTTGCCGTTCGTCCTATGAAGGATGGGGTGATTGCTGATTTTGAGACCACGGCAACTATGCTTCGCTACTTTATCCGACAAGCACAAAAAAATCGCGGCATTCTCTCTCGCCGACCTAATGTCATGGTTTGTGTACCTTCTGGAATTACGGCCGTTGAGAAAAGAGCGGTTGAAGATGCAACCAAACAAGCCGGAGCTAGAGAGGCTTATACGATTGAAGAACCGTTTGCTGCAGCCATTGGCGCAGATTTACCGGTATGGGAACCGACGGGAAGCATGGTCGTAGATATCGGAGGAGGAACAACCGAGGTAGCGATCATTTCGCTTGGAGGCATTGTGACAAGTCGCTCCATTCGAGTAGCCGGCGACGAAATGGATGAGGCGATCATCCAGTATATCAAGAAAAAGTACAACCTTATGATTGGGGAACGGACATCTGAAACGCTAAAGATGGAAATAGGATCTGCGATGCCGTCCGAAGCAAATGAGAAAATGGATATCAGAGGACGTGACCTCATTTCTGGTTTACCAAAAACCATTGATGTGACCTCTCATGAGATTACGGATGCTCTACAAGAAACGGTCACTAGTATTATTGAAGCGGTCAAAGTGACCCTAGAGAAAAGTCCTCCGGAATTGGCAGCAGATATTATGGATCGAGGAATTGTGCTTACAGGGGGAGGAGCCCTGTTGCGAAATCTAGACAAGTTACTGAGTGATGAAACGGGAATGCCCGTACTAGTAGCGGAAAATGCGCTGGATTGTGTGGCGATTGGGACGGGAAGAGCGCTTGAGAATCTTCATCTCTTCAAGTCTAAGTCCGGCATTACCGCTCGATCAAAAAGGGGAAGATAGAAAAGCAGGTGTTAAAAGGTGTCTAACTTCTTTGTAAAGCGACGACTGTTGCTCTTATTGCTTAGCTTAATTTTACTTGTGACTACGATGGGAATTACATTAAAGGATAGGCCGCTGCCGACTTGGCCCGAGAGGTTCGTCCGTGATTCCTTGGCGTTTGCTCAATCTATAATCTATAAGCCCGCTTTTGCTGTAGCGGGCTTTTTTGAGAGTATTGGAGACATATATCAAGTCTATGAAGAAAATAAGGCATTAAAGCAGAACCTTCAGCAGTTTGCCCAAGTGACGGCAGACCTGAATGAATTAAAGCTTGAAAATCAGGAACTCAGAGCTATGCTGGAAGCGAAGGAGTCCAAGCTTTCGGATTATAAGCTTCGTATGGCAGAAGTGGTGGCGCGAAGCCCGGATCGTTGGAATCATACTCTTATCATTGATAAAGGATCAAAAGATGGAATGAGTCCCAATATGGCAGTGATCACCCCCGAAGGATACATTGGCAGAATTCAAAGTGTTTCTCACTTTTCTGCTCAAGTGGAGCTGGTGACAGACATCGAGAGGGGAAATCATATCGGTGCGATTATTCAAGGAAATGAGCGTATCTACGGAGTAGTCGAGGGATACGATCCGAAAAATAATCTTCTGGTTATGAGGAAAATACCGATGCAATCCGAAATTGAACCCAAACAGCTGGTCATTACATCAGGCTTAGGCGGAACCATCCCCAAGGGTTTAGTCTTAGGAGAAATTGTTTCGGTACGAACCGATGATCAGTTTTTAACCAAGGATGCCTACATTCGACCAAGCGCCAATCTGAATCGTTTAGAAAAAGTATTTGTGGTGGAAAGATCCTTTATTGCTCCAACAGACATCCCTGCCGCCCCGCTCCCTGGCATACGCGGGGCGAATCAGCAGCCTGGACTGGAAACCAGTGCATCTGATGACACGAGAGGGACCGGAGAATGAGATGGGGCGTTCTATTAGCCGGGTTATTAGGCATATTCATTGTTGAGGGAACGGTATTCCAGGTGTTCCAAGCTCAAGCCCATCTAGGTCAGTGGTTTGTGCTTCCGCGATTTGTCCTTGTCATTTTAATTTTCATTTCTCTTTATTTAGGGAGAAGAAGGGCATTTATCTTAGGGTTAGTGTTCGGTCTGTTTTTTGACATTCAATATTGTGATGTAATTGGCGTCTATGCTTTTACAATGGCTTTAGTACCTTATCTTTCGGCTTTAACCTATCAATACTTTCAGTTAAATGTACTTCTCATTATCATGACGGTTTTCCTGGGGGTCTGGGTTCACGAAACCGCAGTGTTTTTCTTGTTTGATTTATTCGGATTAACTGGGTATACCTATCATTGGCTGGATTACTTGCCGACAGCCGCATTTAATACCGCATTTGCCGTGCTTATTTATCGCCCACTAGATCAATGGCTAGAACAAATGGCAGACAGCAGACAAGATGAAGCGGACTTGTAGAGTGTAATTTTGACCGTAGAGTGATTACGGTCATTTTTATTTTAAGCAGCAGGAAAAAAAGGACTCCACATCGAATGCTATAGCGTGGGGGGAATACGGCATGACGCTGACTAAAAACATCGTAACCATCAAGGGAACTAAGGATGGCCTAACTTTTTTGTTAGATGACACTTGTTCCTTACAAGAGTTATTCACTCAATTACAAGAAAAGATTCAACATAGCCAACACCAAATAACATCGGGTCCCCCAATAGAGATCACAATTAAGCTTGGCAATAGGTACCTTAATGAAGAGCAGACTAATGAATTGCGTGGCATAATTAAGGAGAAGAGCAACCTAGTCATTAAGAGTATTGACTCTTTACTCGTGACAAAGGAACAAGCGCTCATAGATAAGCTAGCTTCCATGGTAAGAGTCGAGACCCGAACCATTCGCTCTGGCCAGGAGTTAAGGCATAACGGTGACCTCTTACTATTAGGCGATATTAATCCAGGTGGAATTGTATATTCTACGGGGAGTATTTTTGTCATGGGTGCCATTCGTGGTTTGGCTCATGCAGGCTGTGACGGAGACGAGAATGCGATTATTGCAGCTTCATTATTGCGACCTACCCAGCTTAGGATAGCCGAAGTCATCAGTCGGCCATCTGATGAGTGGATGGATGGCAACAACGAGATGGAGTTTGCTTATCTTGAGGATGGGCAGATGTCCATTGATAAACTAAACCAATTACATAAAGTTCGATTCAATTTTTGGAGCAATAGATAGAGCATCTCAGGGGGGATTGGCATGGGAGAAGCGATTGTGGTGACATCGGGAAAAGGTGGAGTAGGTAAGACGACTACATCCGCTAACATCGGAACGGCCTTGGCGACTAATGGCAAGAAGGTGTGCCTTGTAGATGCCGATATCGGCTTGCGTAATCTTGATGTCATGATGGGATTGGAAAATCGCATTATTTATGACCTGGTTGATGTGTTGGAAGGGCAGTGCAGGCTTCAGCAAGCCCTGATTAAAGATAAAAGATTCGATCACTTATTTTTGCTTCCAGCCAAACAGACCAAGGATAAAAATGCGGTTACGCCCGAGCAAATGGAAGTGCTGATTAAAGAGCTGAAGCAGGATTTTGATTATGTGATTATAGATTGTCCGGCTGGGATTGAGCAAGGATTTAAAAATGCGGTGGCAGGTGCAGATAAAGCGATCGTAGTAACGATACCCGAGCCTACAGCTGTTCGAGATGCAGACAGGGTCATTGGCTTATTAGAAAGGGAGAAAACAGGATCTCCGAAGCTGATTATTAATCGTATTCGCTACGGGTTAATGAAGCAAGGAGATATGCTTGACGTGGATGATGTTATCCAGCAATTAGGGATTGAGATACTAGGCATCGTTCCAGATGACGAAAAAGTGATTAAAGCTTCAAAAGATGGAGAGCCCATCGTGATGAATCATGAAGCCAAGGCAGCATTGGCATACCGTAATATTGCACGCCGCATACTGGGAGAGCAAGTTCCGCTGTTGAGCTTGGAGGAGGACCAAGGCGGGTTTATGAAGAAGGTACGAAAGCTGTTTGGCATGAAGTAGCAGGGACTCAATTAATGGTTCCTGCTTTTTCCTTGTCCAAGCGGTGGAAAGACTGGTTTTCTTTCTTGGGCGCCTGGGGTTATAATAACCTAATGGAGGGCAATAGAAATGGATTTTGAAGTAAAATATCTAAAATCAGTTGATTGGCTGATCATCCTCATTCTTGTGGGTTTTGGCATTTTCAGCTACTTAGGCATATCGGGTGCCTCACCGCATCTCAGTTTGGAAGGCAAACAGGTTGTCTGGTATATTATTGGGTTTGTCTTTTTAGCTTTTATTTTATTGTTTGATTATAATTTGATCGGGAATCTTAGCTACGTGTTTTATATCATTGGGTTAGCCCTTCTTGTAGGGGTATTGTTTACCCCGCCGATTAATAACGCTACGAGCTGGTATAATCTCGGTTTTTTCTCGTTTCAGCCGGCAGAGCTGATGAAGATCATTACGATTATGACACTTGCGAAATACTTGTCTAAGCGCTCGGAGCAGGAAGAACCCTTCAGCAAGATTTATGAGCTGATTCCTATCTTTGCTATTATTGGGGTACCCATGCTGCTCATCTTAATACAGCCCGATTTGGGTAATGCTGTTGTGTTTACCGGTATTCTCATGAGCATGATGATTGTAGGTGGAGTCAAGGGCAAGCATTTTCTTTTATTTGGGACATTGGTTGCCAGTTTTTTCGGCTTGATGATTTATCTTTATCAACTTAAGCAAGAGATTTTTTTTAAATTAATCAAACCCTATCAGTGGAATCGTATTGTATATTGGCTCAACCCTGAGCTTGATCCTGTAGGGCAAGGGTTTCAGCTTAAGCAATCGCTTATCGCCATCGGTTCAGGTCAGCTGTTAGGGAAAGGAATCAATGCAGGCACGCAAGCCAAATTTGGCTGGGTTCCGGTTGGGGAAAGTGATTTTATCTTTACTGTTATTGCAGAGGAACTAGGTTTCCTGGGCGGCAGCTTACTAATTTTCTTGTTTTTCTTTTTAATCTACCGAATGGTTCGGATTGCCTTAGACGCGAAGGATGCTTACGGTTCTTATTTGGTTTCGGGCGTGATCGGTATGTTTGTGTTTCAGATTTTTGAGAATATCGGGATGACGATCCAGCTTATGCCGATTACCGGAATTACATTGCCATTTATTAGCTACGGAGGAAGCTCCCTTGTCACCAATTTTATCATTATTGGTCTGGTCCTGAATGTAGGTATGAGGAGAAAGAAACTGATGTTTGATTAAATCCTTGTTTATGAGAGGCTGTCCGTTAAGTCGAAAGATCGACTTGCAAAGGACAGCCTTGTTCTATCTCGTCCCTCTTATTCATAAACTGTTTTAGAGGACAAGTATGGGAAGGGTGGTTTGAAATCATGAGCCAGGATTCCATTAAGCGGCGTAGAGAAGAAAGACTAAAGATGTTAAGGGAGCAAATGAGGGAGGCAGGGGATACTCCTTATCAAATGGAAGCAGATAGGAGTGTTTCCCATTCCAATCGTTTGAATCGAAGAGAATTTGAATGGGATTCTGATGACACATGGGGAGTAAGGGAAGAGGCATCGGCACCCGTGAGTTCAAGATTCATGCTGAAGGCACTTATTTCTTTGTTTTTATTGAGCTTCACCTTTCTCCTTTATAAAACCAATATTCCTTATTCTTCTGCAGCTAAAGACTTTGTTGGACAAGTAATGACAAGGGAATATAATTTTCAAGGCATGATAGGGATGGTGGAGAAATATGCAGGAGGCCCTCCTTCTATTCTTCCTAGTTTTGGACAGCAAGCCAAAGGACAACCGCAACCGGTTTGGAATCAGGTTTCGCCTAAGAAGCTGCTTGCTCCTGTGACGGGAACGATCTCCGCCCCTTTTTTCTTAGACGGAAGAGGAATTCAGATAGAAGCTCCAGCAGGAAGTGAGGTTAAAGCGGTTGACCAAGGCTGGGTCATCTTTGTCGGGGAAAAAGAAGGGATTGGACAGACCATTATTGTCCAGCATGAAAACCAAATGCAAGCATGGTATGGCAGCCTAGATCAAATTGAAGTGACAGTGCAGGATTGGGTACAGCCAGGGCAGGCTATTGGAAAAAGCAAAGACGGAAGAACAGTTTACTTTTCCATGGAAATGAACGGGCACTATATAGACCCAACGAGCGTGATAACATTTGAATAATTGGCAGATGGCAAGGATTAAAGTGAAGGTTCATCCCTTATTCTGGGTCATATCGATTGCAGCTGCGATGACTGGACAATTTTTTGAGCTTCTCACCCTTTTTTCCATCGTGATCATGCACGAGCTAGGCCACGTATTTGCGGCACTAGCGGTAGGATGGAGAGTACAAAGCGTCGAGTTGCTTCCTTTTGGCGGGGTAGCTAAGGTTGATGAGTGGGGAACCACAAAGGCTAAAGATGAAATTATCGTAGCCTTGGCAGGACCTTTCATCAATGGGGTGATGATCCTGGTTGGAGTGCTGCTCCTTTGGCTCGGCGTTTGGGGCGAGGAGTGGACGCGCTTTTTTATAGAAGCGAATGCTTGGATCGCCTGTTTTAACCTTTTGCCCATTTGGCCTTTAGATGGGGGGAAAATTCTTCAGGCCCTTTTAAGTAAATGTCTGCCGTATTACCGAACCATCTATTTTTGTATTATATGGTCTTCCGTTTTAACCTTTGTCCTGCTTGCAATCTCGCTGCTTCTTCCATATCAATGGAATCTCATCGCGATTAGTTTATATCTACTTATAGAGAATCGAATTGCGTATAAACGAGCTCACTATCAATTTATCCGATTTTTATTGAAAAAAGAAAAGGAAAGGATAGGCTTGGGTACCCAAAAATCAAATACCTATCGATTGAACCCAAACGATCGGATTGGAGAGGTTGTAAAGCTTATGAAAAAAGAGTCCTACCATTGCTTCCATGTCTTAGATGGACGGCAGCAGGTAGTGGCTTCTCTGACGGAGGAAGCTATTCTACAAGCGTTCTTCAAAAAAAACCCTCAACGACCCATATCTGAACTGCTAACAATTGGCTAAAATAGAGAGGATACTATTCGTTTGAAGAGGGGTTTAAAACGTTGAAGCAAATTATAGTAAACTGCGCCCATTGGGAGACCCGCGTCGCCATCTTGGAAAATCGCAAGCTTGTGGAGTTGTTTGTGGAGCGGCCGGTTGAACAAAGGGTGGTTGGAAATATATATAAAGGAAAAGTCGCGAACGTGCTGCCGGGTATGCAGGCAGCCTTTGTCGATATCGGCATGGAGAAAAATGCCTTTCTCTACGTGGATGATTGCCTTCCGTCCGAATGGAAGGAGAATAAGGAAAAACCCAAACCTTCTATTCGGGAAGTACTAACGCAAGGACAGGAAATTATTGTTCAAGTAATCAAGGAGCCTCTAGGGACAAAGGGCGCAAGAATTACAACTCAGCTGAGCTTTCCAGGACGCTTTTTAGTCTACATGCCTACCGATCCGTACATCGGCCTCTCCCGGAAAATTTCGCAAGAAACGGAACGGGAAAGGCTGCGTTCGATTTTGGAATCTTTATGCACGGGACAAGAAGGCGTAATTGCTCGGACCGTAGCGGAAGGTGCAAGTAAAGAAGAGCTAGAAGCTGATTTTCTGTTTCTTCGCGGACTTGCGGAAAAAGCAAGCCTGTCTGCTAAGGAGAGTAAGCCGTTGCGGCTCATCCATCAAGATTTGGACCTAGTTTCCCGAATCACAAGAGATCTTCTTACAGAAGATGTGGATGAATTTATTATTGATAGTGTTCCGATGTACCATAAGGTCTTAGAGGACCTTCAGCATGCCATACCCACTTTAAAGCAAAAATTAAAGCTCTATAAAGATCGGACAAGCCTGTTTGATGCTTTTGAAATTGAAGGGGAGATTGAAAAAGCGCTAAGGCGAAAGGTCTGGTTAAAAAGCGGAGGGTATCTCATTATTGATCAAACGGAGGCGTTTACTTCGATTGATGTAAATACAGGAAAGTTCACAGGAACTCATCATCTAGAAGAAACGGTGTATAAAACCAATCTGGAAGCCACCAAAGAAATTGCCCGCCAATTAAGATTGCGTGATATTGGGGGAATCATCCTTATCGACTTTATCGATATGAGAAAGCAAGACCATCGGGCTGCGGTATGGAGTGCTTTGCAGGAGCATTTGAAGCCGGATCGCACCAAATCTCATTTGCTTGGTTTTACTCAACTCGGGCTCTTGGAGATGACAAGAAAAAAAGTCCGGCAAAACTTATCTGATATTCTCACGCGCGCGTGCCCTTACTGTGAAGGAAGAGGTAAGATCCTGGCTATAGACACGGTTATAGCAGCGATAGAACGCTCTATAAGGGAATATGTACGGGCTGACCATGTGGAGTCCATTCTCTTAGAGCTACATCCGGTCATCGCTGAAAAGGTAAGAGGGAGCGAGAACGTGGAGCTGCAGCGCTTGGAGCAAGAGACGGGGTTAGAGATTTATATCAAAACCAATGAGCTAACCCATGAGCAGCATTTTCACTTTGCTTTTGTTGGCAGTCTGCAAGAAGTAAGGAGAAGGGCGTTGCCCGTGGAAGAAGGAGAGCACCTCCCTCTTCTGATTGGGCATCGACACCATCAGAACCATCAAAATGGTGTAGGTGTAATAGAGGATTATCGAATTGAGGTTGAAGGGGCTGGTGAGTTAGTCGGCCAAAAACAGCTGGTTAAAGTCGTGAAGGTAGCTCGACATGATGCGAAAGCCGTACTAGCTGGAAACCTTTTACCTTGACACTCAATCTTTGAATATGGTAATCTGTTTTTTGTTGATATCATGTTTGGCTCCTGTCATCATGCTACAACCGCTCGGAACAGGTTTTTCATAAGCCAATCTGGCACCTGGGATGGCGAGTCTTAGTATAACTATAGGGAGGTGCAAGGAATGTACGCAATTATCGAAACAGGTGGTAAGCAATATAAAGTTGAGCAAGGATCTGAGCTTTATATCGAGAAGCTTCCACAAGCTGATGGTGAAACTGTAACTTTTGACCGCGTATTGTTAGTAAGCAAGGATGGAAACGTAGTTGCTGGAAGTCCTACTGTAGCAGGTGCTTCTGTAACTGCTAAGGTTGACAGACACGGACGTGGACAGAAGATTATCGTCTTCAAATACAAAGCGAAGAAGAACTACCACAAGAAGCAAGGTCATCGCCAACCATACACCAAAGTCGTAATCGAAAGCATCAACGCTTAATTTATGATTAAGGTGCATGTCAAGCGACGGGCATCAGGAGACATCGAATCGTTCACCATTGATGGACATGCCGGTTTTGCGGACCCGGGACACGATATCGTTTGTGCCGCCGTATCTGGGATTTCCTTCGGGACGATTAATGCTATTGATATGCTACTTGGGGTGCAGCTTCCTGTCCAGCAGGGAGAGAGTGGTTTTCTCCGCTGTTCCGTCCCGGATAGAATTCCGGTGGGACAAGAGAAAGTTCAATTACTCCTGGATGGCATGGTGGCTTCGCTTCAGTCGGTTGCCATAGAGTACGGAAAGTTTGTTCGAATTCATGATCAAAAACCTACTAGGAGGTGGATGTAATGTTAAAGTTGAATCTTCAATTTTTCGCTTCTAAGAAAGGGGTAGGTTCTACTAAGAACGGTCGCGACAGTATCGCGAAGCGCCTTGGAGTGAAGCGTGGGGACGGTCAATTCGTAAAAGCTGGGAACATTCTTGTTCGTCAGCGCGGAACGAAGATCTACCCTGGACTAAACGTTGGAATTGGTGGAGACGACACTTTGTTTGCATTGTCTGACGGAGTTGTTCGTTTCAAGCGTCTAGGACGTGACCGCAAGCAAGTGGTTATCGAGCCTGTAGCTCAAGAAGCATAAGACCCCTTAGCAAAAACCCGACATTGGTCGGGTTTTTGTGTTATACTAAGCAAAAGCACTTGGAAGCATGTGGCAATCTAATGCAACAAAAGCTTCCACGTCTACTTGACATGGGGGTGTCTAAGTTGGCTCAATACGATAGTACAAAAAGTAAACTGCCACAACGACTCGAGGAAGAGGTAACCATTGACGAACAGCGTCATCATTTTCTGGAGAGCTTGCGCCTCCAACGCCATGACTGGCTGAATCATGTCCAAGTCATTATGGGCTATCTCAAATTGAAGCGATACGATCTGTGTGAAGAGTACATGCTTAAAGTAACAGAAATGACAAATAACGAAAGTCGAATTGCAGCCCTTGGTCATGATGGGCTGGAGGCTTTCTTATTAACATACCCTGCATTACATAAGGAAATGAAGCTAGAATTTCAAGTGCCTGAGCTCATTAATTTGACCGCTTTTGGGCATGATGAAAAGCAAAGGTTTTACTTTCTTGTAAGAGGCATTATTGAAACATACAGGGAGTTTTCCCAACCTAATGATGGACTTCCTAATTCGCTCGTCATCGAACTTCAAGCTTTGGACCATGCCCTATTCCTTGCTGTTGAGTATGAAGGACGATTACAGGAGGCGGCTTGCTTAGAAGCTCTCCGTGAGCTCGCAGGTCAGATGGGGAATGAGGAAGGCTTTTTCGTGGAAGGCTTACATAATGATCAAGAATCGATAATGGAATTTTATTTTCCTGTAAACCAAGAGGTGAAGGAATAGTGTTTGTAGATACCGCGAAGATTTATATTAAGGGCGGTGACGGAGGCAATGGAATGGTAGCCTTCCGCCGGGAGAAGTATGTGGATCAGGGGGGGCCTGCAGGAGGCGACGGCGGAAGAGGTGCCGATGTGGTCTTTGTTGTAGACGAAGGATTGAGAACCCTAGTCGACTTTAAGTACCAGCGCCATTTTAAGGCCCCTAAAGGAGAAAATGGAAGGACCAAGTCTCAGCATGGGGCTGGAGCAGAGGACATGGTCGTCAAGGTTCCACCGGGAACTGCGATCTATGATGATGATACGGATGAACTCATTGCCGATATGGTCTACCATGGGCAGACCGTTGTAGTGGCAAAAGGAGGAAGAGGCGGACGAGGGAATATTCGCTTCGCGACCTCCGTCAATTCTGCCCCTTCTATCGCGGAAAATGGAGAGCCTGGTCAAGAGCGCTATGTGCGCCTAGAGCTTAAAGTTCTCGCTGATGTAGGTCTAGTCGGGTACCCTAGTGTAGGGAAATCCACTCTGATTTCTATGGTGTCCGCGGCCAAGCCTAAGATCGCTGAATATCACTTTACGACCTTGACGCCTAACCTAGGTGTTGTGGACGCGGGAGAAGGCCGCAGCTTTGTGATGGCAGACTTGCCCGGGTTGATTGAGGGTGCTCATGAGGGAATAGGATTGGGGCATCAGTTTTTGCGCCATGTAGAGAGAACACGCCTCATCCTTCATGTTGTGGATATGGCTGGAATCGAAGGCCGAGATCCTTATGAGGATTACGTACAGATCAACGAAGAGCTGAAGCTTTATAACCAGAAGCTAGAGGATCGCCCCCAAATCGTTGCCGCCAATAAAATGGATATTCCTGAGGCCGAAGAAAATCTCAAGGCCTTCCGGGAAAAGGTTGGGGAAAACGTGGAGATTTTCCCAATCTCAGCAGCTACCAAGCAAGGAATCCAAGAGTTGATCTATGCTGTTGCTGATAAACTTGACCAGATCCCAGTTACGCCTGTGGTTGAAGAGCTTCAAGAAGAGGCCCAAGAACGCGTGGTATACAAGGCGGAGAAGGATCCTGAGAAGTTCTTTGTACGTCGGGATAACGAAACATTTATCGTAGAAGGCGACTATATTGTTCGTCTCATGAAGATGACCAATTTAAATTCTCATGACTCGGTTCAGCGATTTGCTCGCACCATGCGCTTAATGGGTGTGGATCAAGCTCTCAGAGAAAAGGGCGCGGAAAATGGGAGTACCGTTCGAATTGGTGACTTTGAATTTGAATTTGTGGAATAATAGAAGGGAGCCGTTGCTAATGAGCAATGGCTTTTTTTTTCTTCTTGTCAAAGGAAAAAGGATGCACTATAATGTCCACTATAGGAAAACAAATGTTTATTCATGGAGGACGTAATGAAGAATCGCGAGGAAAAATATTATTTGGTCCGTGAAGAGATCCTCCCAGAGGCCATATTGAAGACGGTGGAGGCTAAGCAGTTGCTGGAGTCAGGTGAGGCTGAGACCGTGCATATCGCCGTGGAGAAGGTCGGACTGAGTCGCAGTGCTTATTACAAATATAAGGACGGTATTTTTCCTTTTAATGCCATGATGCGTGAAATGATTATTACAATATCCCTTCAACTGGAGCATAGATCAGGTGTATTATCACGAGTATTGACCTTTGTAGCCGGAAAAGGAGGAAATGTTCTCACGATAAATCAGACTATTCCCTTACAAGGAATAGCGAATTTAGCGATGTCGATTGATACGGCCGTGCTAAATTTATCAACCACCGATTTTGTTGAAGAAATTCAGAAGCTAGATGGAGTTAGGAAGGCAACCATTGTAGGTAGAGGTTGAAAAAATAGATAGGTACATTGGAGGGTTAATAACAATGGATAAACAGATCGTAAAAGTTGGCTTGATGGGCTTAGGAACAGTGGGTACGGGTGTGGTAAGGATCCTTGAAGGACACAAGTTTGACTTAGTAAAGCAAACCGGGGTAGAGATCCAGGTGGGAAAAGTCCTGGTCAAGAATCCTGATAGACCGAGAAATATTGAGATCCCGGCAGAAGCGGTGACGACAGACCCTTATGACCTGCTGAGAGACCCAGAGATTGATATTATTATTGAGGTTATGGGTGGCATTGATCCAACCAAAGATTTTATTCTAGAAGCCTTGGAGCACGGGAAGCATGTGGTAACGGCAAATAAGGATTTGATGGCCTTGCATGGTGCTGAGATTCTAGCAAAGGCAGCAGAGAAAGGCTGCGATGTTTTTTATGAGGCCAGCGTAGCTGGGGGTATTCCTATTCTGAGAGCTCTTGTAGAAGGTTTTTCTTCCGATCGAATCATGAAAATGATGGGAATTGTGAATGGGACAACGAACTACATTCTGACCAAGATGAGTCAAGAAGGCGCTGCTTATGAAGAGGTGCTTAAAGAAGCTCAAGCGTTAGGCTATGCTGAAGCAGATCCAACTTCAGACGTAGAGGGCTTGGACGCAGCAAGAAAAATGGCGATCTTAAGTACTCTGGGCTTCCGTGTGGAATATAGCCTGGAAGATGTAGACGTAAGAGGAATCTCCAAAGTGACAGCAGAGGATATTGCTTATGGTAAAAAACTGGGCTATGAGATTAAGTTATTAGGGATCGCTAAACGAGATGAAGAGTGCATCGAGGTGAGTGTCCAGCCGACGATGATCCATCAGTCCCATCCGCTTGCCTCTGTGAATGGTGTATTCAACGCTGTTTATGTGTATGGAGAAGCAGTAGGAGAAACGATGTTCTACGGACGAGGAGCAGGAGAATTGCCAACCGCAACGGCAGTTACGTCTGATTTGGTGACTGTGGTCAAAAATATGAAACTGGGAGTCAATGGCCGCGGCATGGTAGCTCCATACAAAGAAAAGATTTTAAAGACACCTGAACAGATTGAATCCAAGTTCTTCCTTCGACTTGTAGTTTCCGACAAGCGTGGTGTGCTATCCGAAATTACCACGCTATTGGCTAATCACGATATCAGCATTGAGCAGATTATCCAGCAACCACGTCCGGATAAGGCTCAAGCAGAAATCATAATGATCACGCATATGGCATCTAAGAAAAACATGGACCAATTGCTAGAAGGATTCCAATCCGTTGAGTCTGTTCTTGAAGTGAAGAGCTTTTACCGTGTTGAAGGAAGGGAAGAGGTTTAAGACGATGAGATGGCGAGTTCAGGTTAGGGTTCCGGCAAGTACGGCAAATTTAGGCCCTGGTTTTGATACCATAGGTATGGCCTTTCAATTATATACTACGATTAGAATGAGGGTCGCAGACGAACCCCAGGTGATCTTGTACGGGGAAGAGCTCCAGGGCCTTCCTACGGATACAAGCAATTTAGTTTATCGGATGGCAGAGTTAATTTTTGCAAAAGCCAATATGGAGATGCCGGCTCTTTGCATCGAGATGAAAAGCGAGGTTCCTTTGACTCGGGGGCTAGGTAGCAGTGCAGCTGCTATTATTGGAGGACTGGTGGCAGCCAATTATCTTGCTGGCGATCCTTTTACCAAAGAAGAAATTTTCTTTATGGCTACGGAGTTAGAAGGTCACCCAGATAATGTAGGAGCATCTTTATTTGGCGGGATTGTCATAGCTGTGATGGAAAAGGAAAGGGTCCCTTATATTAAAGTGCTTCCTCAACCCGACTTAAAGGCCTTAGCTGTTATTCCGAATTTTATGCTTTCTACAGAAAAAGCTCGAGGCGTACTGCCGGAGGCCTACTCTAGAAAGGATGCAGTCCACAGCGTAAGTCATGCAAGCTTATTGGCTGCCGCTCTAGCCACTGGTCAATATGAGATGCTCGCAGATGCCATGAAGGATCGTCTGCATCAGCCGTATCGCATGGATTTGGTTCCGGGGATGGCAACGTTATTGGAAGAATCTCATCATTATGGAGCTCTTGGCACGGCTTTAAGTGGGGCTGGACCTACGGTCATCTCTCTGCTGAAGGGAGACGAAGAAAAGTTAACTCGCTTCTTTGTTGATACCCTCCTAGAGCATGGAATCACGGCTCAAACGATGAGTTTAACGCCCGACTGTGTAGGGGTTCAGATTTCTGAAGAGATTGACAACTCCTTTTAAAGCAGGTAGGATGGAACATAAAAAGATGAGGAGTCTTAAGAGATGGAGAGAAGAGTTGCTTTTCTAGGTCCACATGGCACATTTACGGAAGAAGCGGCTCGCTTTTTCTTTAAGGGTCAACAGGTTTCTTATGTCCCATGCCGCACCATACCAGATGTTCTCGATGCCGTCGATCAAGGGAAAACAGAGATTGCGGTGGTTCCGATTGAAAATTCAATTGAAGGTACTGTAAATTTAACGATGGACTGGTTGATTCATCATGTCGATATCCCCGTAAGAGGGGAGTTAGCTTATCCGATCTCACAGCATCTGATGGTAGCTAAGAATATGGACTATTCTGAGGTGAAGAAAGTGTTTTCTCATCCTCAGGCGGTGGCTCAATCTCGACTGTTTTTGCGCAAGTACTTACCAGATGTAGAGATTGAGTACATGACGAGCACAGCGGAAGCGGTGAAATGGATTTCCGAACATCCGCAAAAGCCATGGGCGGCCATTGGCAATCGATTATCACAGGAAATTTATCCTGTTCAATTTTTGCATGAATTCATTCAGGATCACGATAACAATTATACAAGATTCCTTGTCGTTAGCTCCTTAGCCCTCCAGTTTGCGGAGTGTGGAAAAGAAAAAACCACGATCCTGGTAACACTGCCTTCTGATTTTCCAGGAGCGCTATATCAGGTTCTTGCGGCTTTTGCCTGGAGAAAGATCAACTTGTCCCGAATTGAATCGAGACCGACAAAAACAGGGTTAGGGAACTATCATTTCATTATCGATATTGAACAGGAGATGGATGAGGTCTTGCTTCCTGGGGCGTTTGCGGAGATTGAGGCTCTAGGGTGCCAAGTCCGCCAAATGGGCTCTTATCCCTATTTTATTAAAGAACTTAAAGTAAAATCTTAACTTAGAAAGAGGCAGCTTGCCTCTTTTTTTTACTTTTTTATGAGCAATTTGCCTATTGCTGCATATGATGTATGGAACTTTGGAAAGAGGAGGGTCTAAGCGTTGAAAATACACATTGTTAAACGCGGAGAGACATTAGAGAAAATCGCTAAGAAATATAACGTCAGTGCAGACAAATTGAGGGAAGTCAATGCTCATATTAAGGATGTAGAGAGAGTTACAGCCGGAACAAAGGTCAAGGTACCTACAGCCAGTGTTCCGCTAAAAACCAAAGAAGAAGCCCTGCCCGTTTCAGATCGAGTAGAGGTTCAGCCTCCTCAACCGCCTGTGGCAAGCGAGCAGTTGCCGCCAGCTCCGGAAGCCCCTGTGATGCCAGTTTATGAGATGCCTCAGCAGCCAATGATGCCGTATCCCAATGTGATGCCACATGCTAATGTGATGCCATATGCTAACGTCATGCCGCATGCAAATATGATGCCGTACGCTATGCCAACACCATGTCATCCATGTGCTGACAATGCCATGCTTTCACCGTATGGTCATGGAATGCCCTATCATCCCCATGCCAATATGCCGATTTCTCCGATGGGGGAGGGGGTAAAACAGGAAAACGTGGCTCCCAGTGCAGTAAGCCCGTATACGATGCCTCCAGCACTACCGACAGGTGCTGAATCTAGCTCAATGGCACCGATGCAGCCTAACATGGCCCCATGGGGTCATCCTCACGCGATGCCGCAAGCTGTTTCTCCTTATGGCATGCAGCCCAATATGATGCCTGAGGCTTTCGCGCCGTATGCGGCTCCGAATGCCATGCCGCAAGCTGTTTCTCCTTATGGCATGCAGCCCAACATGATGCCTGAAGCGTACGCGCCGTATGCGGCTCCGAATGCGATGCCGCAAGCCGTATCCCCGGTGATGCAGCCCAACATGATGCCTGAGGCATATGCGCCGTATGCGGCTCCGAATGCGATGCCGCAAGCCGTTTCTCCCTATGGCATGCAGCCCAACATGATGCCTGGAGCGTACGCGCCGTATGCGGCTCCGAATGCGATGCCGCAAGCCGTATCCCCGGCGATGCAGCCCAACATGATGCCTGAAGCTTACGCGCCGTATGCGGCTCCGAATGTGATGCCGCAAGCCGTATCTCCCTATATGCATCCCAATATGATGCCTGAAGCCGTATCGCCATATATGATGCCTCCAACTTATCCTCCACACATGCAAATGCCTAATGCTCATATGCAAGCACCGGTAGCCAGAGGCTGGGAAGACGAGGAAGGCAATGATACGCTAAAGCAAGATTAGAGAGTAGGGCTACCACGTGTAGCCCTTTTTTTTACAGAATAAGAAAGTTGCTTTTCGAGGAGCTGGTAATGTGGAGTACGATTGGATTCACTTATTTCAGCACGAGTGGAGATGCCAGGTAAAGTCTGTAAAGGGGCTCAGGAAGGCCTTTTACCTGGAAACGGACCGGGGTAACGTTTATGTGAAAAGCTATACCTCTGCAGCAAAGGCAGCTTGGGTGGTGTCCCTCTCTCAACAAATGAGAGAAAAAGGGCTCCATCAAGTGTTGGACTATGTATATACCGCAGGGGGCTTACCCTATCTCCCCTATAAAGGAAAGTACTATGTGGCTATTAGGTCGATAAGGGGAAGGGTGGCAACTTATGCTAATCGGGAAGACGTTCTTGCTGCCATACGGTGTCTAGGTGACTTTCATTACCATGCAAGAGGGATTTCTGGTGGACCGATGAGTAGAACAACTTCCACACCGCTGCTAGATAAGTGGGAGGATCGCTCAGGACGATTCGCCAGCATTGTGAGAAAGCTAAAGAGGAATCGCTATGGGGGGAGTCTAGAAAAAAAGATTATCGGTTTTGCTCCCTTAATAGTAAGTGAAGCAGAGTCTGTTATGGACCTCGCCCGAAGATCTCCTCTCTTAAAGGAATATCAAAAAGCCTTAAAAGAGCAAACGATCTCTCATCGGGATCTCGCCAGCCATAACTTTATTGTTGGTCAAAACACCACGCTTATTGACTACGATACAGCGATGTATGATACACAGCTTGTGGATGTGATCCAAATGCTGAATCGCGTACTGGACGAACAAGCATGGGACTCTCAGGTTTTTGGAACTATGATGAACGAATATCAAAGAAGAATGCCATTTACAGATACGCAAATGGCATTGAGCTATTTATTGCTTCGCTATCCAGATAATTTTATGAGAGAAGTAGTAGGGTTGTATGAAGGAAGATTAAATTTTATTCCCCAGAAGATCGAGGGTTATTTAACCATGATCATGAAAAATTGGCAAGAAAGAGCAAGTTTCTTCAGAGGATTTCGCCACTTTTTTCATGAAGACACTCATAGAGATTCCTCCATTGTGGTATGATGAGAAGAAATACCATTTGGCAGTGGAGGGAAAGTATGAGAACCGTTGCAGAAAAAGTAGATCTAACCGTTCAGTGGCTGCGCGAACAGGTAGAATCAGCGAATATGTCTGGACTCCTTGTAGGCGTTAGCGGAGGAATCGATAGTGCTGTGGTTGCAGGATTGATTAAAAGAGCTTTTCCCGATCACTCTCTTGGCGTCATTATGCCTTGCAGCTCCAACCCAAAAGATCGAGAAGATGCCATGCTTGTGGTGAATGGCTTTAATCTTGAGCATATTGAATTGGCATTAACAGAACCTCATGCTTTGCTGCTGCAATCCATTAACGAGAAACTAAAGGCCAAGAATGCGTTCCGTGATGAAGTGAGTAAGCTCAACGATGGAAACCTAAGGGCCAGACTTCGGATGAGCACGCTTTATGCCGTAGCAGGCCATTATCGTTATTTGGTTGTAGGAACGGATAATGCGGCTGAGGTTTATACCGGTTATTTTACAAAGTATGGCGATGGCGGGGTAGACTTATTGCCGATCACTCACTTAAAAAAATCAGAAGTATATGAGTGGGGGAAGTATTTAGGTGTTCCCCAGGAAGTGCTGGATCGCGCACCGAGTGCTGGCCTTTGGGAGAATCAAACAGATGAAAGCGAAATGGGCACTACTTATGCCATGATCGATGCCCTGTTGGATGGGGAAGAGATTCCGGAAAAAGATAGGCAGATTATTGAACGCCTTCACCGTATTTCGGAGCATAAGAGAACCATGCCGCCTGCTCCGCCGAAATTTTAATATCGTTTTAAGATTAAATAGGTATAACCTCTTCTTTTGTTGGAAATAAATGAGTAACAAAAGCAAAAGAAGGGGTCTTTATGTGGAATAGAAGGACAAACAGGTCCCAATCGTTTTTCTACGGTTTCTTTAGTGCGGTTCTCCTCATTCTCATCGCAGGAGGAGCTTGGTTGACGACGAATACCATTGAGGAACAGAAGCGAACCTTGAATCCTGATCGCGAGCAGCAGGTGGAGACGGTCCAAGCTCCTGTACGGCAAGAAGTAGAGCTGGTCTTGACTCGCGCTTATATTTGCGGTGCAGAGACGGAGGAAAAGGTAACCCAAGTGTTCTCATCCCTAAATGAAGTATATATGGAGTACAAGGATTGGGAATTAGTTTCCAATGACGGAAATCAGTTCGCTTTTAAGAAGCTTGTCCCCGACTTGTCACCCGTTTGTAAGGAAAATGGTTTTTTTGGTTTAAACCAAGACAATATGCTTACGCTCTATGAAGGTCCACCTGAGGATGAGAAAGTCATACAAACCTTTTTCCATATCGATACCAAGAAATTAGCATCAAGCTTATTTGAGCGGGACTTGCTTCTTTTACAGCAGGGAATCAGGATTCATGATTTAGGGGAGTACAATAGCATATTATCTACATACGGGGAGTTCTCGGACCATTCTGAGTATTCCCGATTAACGGATGTGGAGCATTTAGAAGACTGACAGCTTGCGTTGCGCAAGCTGTTTTTTCTTTGCATTCATCCATGCGAATAAGTCTACGGTAGTAGCTTTCTTAAGATTATAGTAGAATAAGAGGTACGTCATTTTTTACCGGGGAGGAAACGGTTTGAGAATTATCGGTATTGATCCCGGCATCGCGATTGTAGGGTTTGGTATTATAGAGAAGCAAGGAAACCGGCTTATTCCTATCCAATACGGATGTATCAAGACGGAAGCTCATACGCGTGAGGCTCTCCGTTTAAAGCAAATTTATGATGCCATGACATCCTTAATGGAAAAGTATAAACCTGATGTTTTAGCTGTAGAAAAGCTTTTTTTTAATCGAAATGTAACGACGGCCTTCTCCGTAGGGCAAGCTAGGGGAGTTATTGTTTTAGCAGGAGAAGAAGCAGGCATCCCCTGTTATGAATATACGCCTTTACAGGTAAAACAAGCCGTTGTCGGTTATGGGCAAGCAGAAAAAAAACAAATTCAAGAGATGGTTAAGCTATTGTTAGCCCTGCCAGCGCCTCCGAAGCCGGATGATGTGGCAGATGCGCTAGGGGTAGCGATTACGCATGCCCATTCCTCTCATCTTCATAATTTGATCAATGGTGGGTTGTAATGATAGATTTTATTGAAGGACGCATAGAATATATAGAAGCAGATTGCATTGTGATCGGTACAGCGCAAGGGATGGGATATCGCATTTTTTGTCCTAACCCCTATGAGTATAGAGCGATGCAGGAAAAGCGGATTTTCACTCATCACCATGTTAGGGAAGATGCCATTCACCTGTATGGCTTTGGAACTCGAGAACAGCGAAATTTATTTCGCAAGCTGTTAGATGTTTCAGGGATTGGTCCTAAAGGGGCGTTGGCCATCATTGCATCCGCTACTCCAGCCCAGATAGCGGCAGCTGTGCAGCGTGAGGACCTCGTGTTTTTATCTAAGTTTCCGGGAATCGGGAAGAAAACAGCGGGGAGGATCGTGCTTGATCTCAAGGATAAGCTGAAGGACTTTGTTTTGTTCTCAGAGAGTGACCTTTCACATGTTCATCTGAGTGAAGACCTGTTTACCATAGGAAAAGGAACAGAAGATCTGGATGCTCGCGAGGAAGCATCGCAAGCCCTGAAGGCACTTGGATACAGCGAGTCTGAGGTGCAAAAGGTAATGGCCAAAATAAAGGATGACTTCTTAACAACAGAAGAGTTGATAAAAAAAGCCCTGCAGCTATTTATCTCGAAGTAAAAAGGAGGAAAGGCATAAATGGAAGACCGAATCATCTCTGCTCAAATGAGTGACGAAGATATCGGCATGGACTTTAGCCTCCGTCCACGCTACCTAAGCGAATATATTGGTCAATCCCAGGTGAAAGAAAATCTTAAAATCTACATTGAGGCCGCTAAACTCCGTAAGGAAACACTGGATCACGTCCTCTTGTATGGCCCTCCTGGCTTAGGAAAAACCACTCTTTCAACGATTATCGCAAACGAATTAGGCGTAAACTTGAGGACAACATCGGGACCAGCCATTGAAAGACCTGGTGATTTGGCTGCCATTTTAACCAATCTGCAGCAGGGAGACGTACTATTTATCGATGAAATTCATCGTTTGAATCGAAGTGTGGAAGAAGTATTGTATCCAGCGATGGAGGACTTTGCTCTCGATATTATTATTGGCAAGGGACCTAGTGCGAGGTCGGTTCGATTGGACCTTCCTCCCTTTACCCTTATAGGAGCAACGACGCGGGCAGGACTGCTTTCCGCTCCACTTCGGGATCGGTTTGGAGTAGTTAGTCGTCTGGAATATTATACGGTCGGAGAACTTAGCTTTATTGTTTCAAGGGCGGCGGAGATCCTTCAGGTTGAAATCGATAAACGAGCAGCAGAAGAAATCGCTCTTAGATCTAGGGGAACTCCGAGAATTGCAAATCGGTTGTTAAAGCGAGTACGGGATTTTGCCCAGGTCAAGGGAAACGGTCAAATAACGCAAGAACTGGCTGATACTGCTCTCACGCGCATCCAAGTAGATAGGCTCGGTCTTGATCATGTCGACCATAAGCTCATCTTGGGGATTATTGATAAGTTTCGTGGGGGGCCGGTAGGGGTTGACACGATTGCGGCAACCATTGGGGAAGAATCCCACACTATTGAAGATGTCTATGAGCCGTATTTGCTCCAGATTGGTTTTCTCCAGCGAACTCCTAGAGGTCGTATAGTTACGCCGCTTGCCTATCAGCATTTTAATCGGGAGGTGCCATCGTAGAAGATGAATCCAATCGCTAAACTCCTTGTAACAGCAGGAATTGTGCTCATTATTGCAGGGGTCTTATGGCAGATAGGCGGACGTTTTCTGCAGCTTGGCAGACTGCCGGGAGATATTGTAGTGGAGAAGGAGAACTTCAAATTCTACTTTCCTTTGATGACAAGTATCATTATAAGCGTAGTTTTATCCCTTGTGTTTTATCTTCTTCGCTTTTTTAAATCGTAAAGGGACCAGTGGTATGACACCCGTTTATTATTGCAACACTAGTAGGTAACTAACAATATTTGGCTCAACAGAGGATGGTAGAGAAGTGGATATTAACCTTTTTGATTTTGAATTACCGGAAGAACTGATTGCCCAGACCCCTCTAAAGGAAAGAAGTGCTTCAAGACTATTGGTGCTTAATAAGAAAACAGGGGAAGTCAAGCATCAGTCCTTTCGCAATCTTATTGACTATTTGGAACCTGGAGATACCATCGTGCTTAATGATACGCGCGTCATTCCTGCACGACTCCTAGGAGCGAAAGAGGACACAGGGGCAAAAATAGAAGTATTACTTCTAAAGCAATTGGAAGATGATCGCTGGGAGACTCTTGTAAAACCTGGAAAAAAGGTCAAGCCTGGTTCTAGAATCAGCTTTGGAGAGGGAAAATTGATTGGGATATGCGAAGAAAGCACGGAGGTTGGAGGACGGATTATTCATTTTGAGTATAAGGGGATCTTTAACGAGATATTGGATGAATTAGGTCAAATGCCCCTCCCCCCTTATATTAAAGAACAACTTGAAGATGCCGAGAGGTACCAAACGGTGTTTGCTAAAAACCCGGGCTCCGCAGCAGCTCCGACAGCGGGCTTGCACTTTACGGAGGAGTATCTGGAGGAAATCAGGGGAAAGGGCGTTAACATTGCCTACATTACGTTGCACGTGGGATTAGGCACCTTTCGGCCTGTCCAAGTGGAAAACATCTTTGAACATAAGATGCACGCAGAATACTATGAAATCTCGGAAGAAAACGCGGAAATCATTAATGCTGCCAAAGCACGCGGAAATCGCGTGATTGCCGTTGGAACAACGGCGACAAGGACCCTAGAAACGGTCGGAGGAAAATTTCATGGAAAGATTCAGGCCGATTCGGGTTGGACAGACATTTTTATTTTTCCAGGGTATACGTTTACGATCGTAGACGGTCTCCTTACGAATTTCCACCTGCCAAAATCAACTTTAGTTATGCTTGTCAGCACCTTATCTACCCGAGAGCATATCCTAAATGCTTACAGGGAAGCGGTAGAACAGCGTTACCGCTTTTTCAGCTTTGGAGATGCGATGCTTATTATTTAAATTCGACTAAACATCCTGTTTTCCTATGAAAACGTTTAGTGTATAATGTTTTAGAGTGGAGGAATTTTACTTTGGCGGTAAAATATGAATTGCTAAAAGTATGTAAACAAACAGGAGCGCGGCGAGGGCGGTTGCATACGCCTCATGGCACGATAGAAACTCCTATATTTATGCCTGTAGGCACATTAGCCACCGTGAAGGCGATGAGCCCTGAAGAACTTAAGGAAATGAATGCTCAAATTATTTTGAGTAATACATATCATCTTTTTCTTAGACCTGGTCACGATATCGTGAAACAAGCAGGGGGCTTGCACCAATTTATGAATTGGGACAGGCCTATATTAACCGATAGTGGCGGTTTTCAAGTATTTAGCTTGAGCAATTTAAGAAAAATTGAGGAAGAAGGCGTACATTTTCGTTCACACTTAAGCGGCGCTAAGCTATTTATTGGCCCAGAGGAAGCGATGAACATTCAGAATGCTCTAGGAGCAGATATTATCATGGCCTTTGATGAATGTGCCCCGTATCCTGCAGAGCATGAGTACGTCCGCAAGTCCCTTGAACGCACCACCCGATGGCTGGAACGATGCATGAAGGCTCATAAGCGAACGGAGGACCAGGCTCTTTTTGGCATTGTTCAAGGGGGGATGTATCGAGATCTTCGTGAGCAGAGTGCGAAGGAGATTGTAGCCTTTGATCTGCCTGGGTATGCCATTGGCGGACTAAGCGTGGGCGAGCCTAAAGCAATCATGGATGAAGTGCTAGAGCATACCGTGCCTCATCTTCCAGAGCATAAGCCTCGTTATCTTATGGGAGTTGGCTCTCCGGATGCCTTAATCGATGGGGCAATCCGGGGAATTGATATGTTTGATTGTGTTCTTCCTACGAGAATTGCTCGAAATGGGACTTGCATGACGAGTCAAGGTAGGCTAGTAATTCGTAACGCCAAGTTTAAACAAGACTTTACTCCACTGGATCCGAATTGTGATTGTTATACTTGTCGCAACTATACAAGGGCCTACATACGGCATTTGTTTAACGCGGATGAGATCTTTGGTCTTCGATTGACATCCTATCATAATCTTCATTTCTTATTGAGATTGATGGAGAATGTACGGCAGGCCATAATGGAAGACCGCTTGATGGATTATCGTAATGAATTCTTTGCCCAATATGGGTTAAATGAAGAAAGATCATTTTAAACTTTGGAGGGATCGTTATGCAATGGTTTGAGTTAGCAGATGCAGGTGCAGGTGGTGCAGGTGGTGTCTTAGGTTCTATTTTGCCTTTGGTTCTTATGTTTGCCATCTTCTACTTCTTGTTAATCCGTCCTCAACAGAAGAAAGCCAAGCAGCGGAATGCCATGCTTGATGCGTTGAAAAAAGGGGACAAGGTGGTTACCATCGGTGGCGTACACGGTACCATTATGGAGCTTAGAGAAGACACCCTTGTGGTAAAAATCGCAGAAAATACGAGAGTAACAATGGAAAAAGGAGCCGTTAACCAAGTGGTTTCTTCTGATACGGCAACTGCCGAATAAAACTAAAAAAGCTTGCTGTCGCCCTTGGGCCGATAGCAAGCTTTTTTTACTGTTTAAGAAAGTTTAAGTTCATTAAAGCATTAAAGTGAACAAACTTTCTTAAACGCATAAAAAACTTCCTCTAAAGGCGGTCTGGCTACCCTGAAAATACTTCGATAGAAGTTTTTTTTATCATTTGTTAGAGAGATTCACGCCAAATATTCCGCCGATCGCTCCCACGATAAAAGCAAAAGCCAAATAAAGCAATGCATTAAGGTGGGGGGTGACGTCAAAAGCAAGAAAGCCGATGAACACGAGTAGAGCAAAGTAGGCGATTCCGGTTAACCCTCCGAAGTACCAGCCTTTATGCCCTCCTTTCCTTCCAGAGATGAAGCCCCCAATGAGCAGACTGATACCGTTGACGGTATAAGTAAAATAAGAAAGGCTGAACTCACTCATACTGCTAAAGTGGAGCATTAATGAAGTTAGAAGAGAACCGATAAGGACCAAGCCTACTGTTGCCAGCATTCCAGTAACAATAGGGGACGAGGACGCAGCGAGACTTTTCATACAGATGACCTCCCTTTAATTATCAATGGACCTTGTACAATCTATGAAGACAGGCATTAGAATATGACAGACCAATGGATGGACTTGGCATGAGAAGATGTACATAGGAGCTTGGTTAGGAGTCCAGAATAGGAAGTAACTCAATCGTCCTAAAGGAGGATTCCAATGGATCTGGCAATCCTGCTCATACGTACCTTGGTTCTTTATTTCCTGCTTATGCTGACTTTGCAATTGTTATTTAGACGAAGAAAAACAACCTTAGCCGATTTGCTTGTAGCTTTCATGATCGCTCAATTTGCCGTATTAGCAGTAGATCGACCGGAGAAGCCCCTGCTTGCGCTCCTGTTGCCAACCCTACTTTTACTTGTACTTCATCAGCTTTTTAAGCCTGTGTTCAATAAAAAAGAGGAAACCCCAAATCCAAAGATTCCTTCGATCCAGTTAAGACCCCAAAAGGCCGATGTTGAAATGGGACTCTTAGAAACCGTAGCCCCTAGCGGCCCCATAGGTCCTTTACCACTGCCGCTTATATTAGACGGGAGGGTACTGGATCATAATTTGGAGCAACTTGGAAAAACCAGGTTTTGGTTAAAAAACGAGGTGCAACGCTATGGGGTACGCCGATTTAAAGAAGTGGCTTACTGCAGCATGGATCGTTATGGTCACATGTTCTTAGACAAGAAAAAGCTTTAGCGTGCTGGAAAAAAGGGAGCTATTAACCTTCCAATAAAGGGAATACGAGCTATATCTTGCTTTCCAAGCACTTTAAACAGAATAAGTATAAGGACATAGACAACAAGCGAGACCAGGGAGGCCAGAACTAGGGATAATGAAACCGAAAGTGAATGGACTAACTCCTGAAATAGGTAGCTCCCTGCGAATGCCATAACTATCATCGCTAAAGCCACCTTTCCGAAATCAAGGATCTGGATCGTGAATCCCGTCAATTTCGCAACACTGAAGAAATGAAGCAACGTTACGATGACGATCCCAATGCTAATGGAGATGGTGATTCCTTTGGTCCCGACCGCAGGGTTTGAGGCTAAGATATAAATAGCAAAGGTCTTTAATATCGCGCCATAAATGGAATTTTTCATGGCAACCTGTGCGTAATCCAAGCCTTGTAAAGTCGCGGCTAATGGACCTTGAAAATAAAGAAACAAACAAAAAGGGACCATGAGTTTCATGATGCTGCCTACTTCTGCTGAGCCGTAGATCACTTCACATAAAGGCTCAGCGAAAATATAGAGAATGGCCGTGAAGGGGGCCCCAATCACTAGGGCAAGTCGCAGTGACTGGTGGATCCTTCGGTGGACCAAGCCCCAATTTTTTTGAGCATGCGCTTCTGCAACAGCAGGAACAAGGGACACCGCAAGAGAATAAGTAAAGAAGGTTGGAAACGTTAAAAGAGGGATAGCCATTCCTTGTAGTTGCCCATAGTAGGTCGTCGCAGCAGCTGTCGTTAATCCTGCAATAGCTAAGCTTTGTGCGACGATGATCGGTTCCACCCAGAAGGTTAAGGAACCAATTAATCGGCCGGAGGTAACGGGTACAGCAATGCGCAAGAGCCCTTTCCAAGTTTCTGCATGTCGTTTCATCGCCTGATTTAACCTGGAGCCAGCCCAGATTTCCTTCATCCGGGTTCCTCTAAATTGATAAACGAGGGAAAGCATCCCGACAAACTCACCAATTACAACTCCTACCATAGCAGCCGCTGCTGCATATTCCACTCCCATCGGAAGGAAATAAGAGGCTAGAGCTAACGCAAGGCAAATTCTTACCACTTGTTCAATAATTTGAGAGCTGGCAGTAGGGGTCATATTTTGCTTCCCTTGGAAATATCCGCGAATAATGGACGAGATGGCTACGATTGGAACAATGGGAGCAATCCCAATTAAAGAATAGTAGGCTCGTTCGTCTGTCAGAAGATGTTTAGAGATCATTGGGGCGCCGATGACCATGGCAGCAGTAAAAATGACGCTAAGGATGGATACAAGAAATAACGAGATCTTGAGAATCGCTTTAACCTTTTTATGATCGTTTTGAGCAGAGGCTTCAGCGACAAGCTTCGAAATGGCAATAGGTAGTCCAAATTGAGTAAGTGTAATGACGAGGTACAGGGTAGGCACAGCCATTTGATACAGACCCATACCTTCGGCTCCAATGATCCGGGCTAGGAAAATACGATTGATAAATCCCAACAATTTGGTTAGAAGACCTGCTGCGACAAGGATTAAGGTTCCTTGCAAAAAAGTTTGCTTTTTCCTATTCATGCCTTTTAAAGTTCCTTTCTGGCGTGAGCATCTAAATTCTTTCTTACATAAAATACATATGCGCGCAAAAATAGGACATGACCTCTAATTTATTACGGCCGGGAGAGAACAAAAAATGGAAAATTCAGAGCTAGAAGATATTAAAGTGAAAATGCTGGAGGTATGCCGAAGCAAGTCAGAGGAATTTCATTTGCTTGGTTATGAGCATGTTACGGTAGAGGAGATTTGGGAATGCGTGGCTAGTGCTTATAAAAAAGAGGTTCCTCCTGTCCATCGCATTGCCAATGATATCTTATCCTTAAAGGTAACGAAATTCATGAATTGGTTGACCATGAAGGTTTATCGTGGAGAGTTTTAGAAAAGGCCTGCCCGGGTCTTTTTCTTTTTTGTGGCTAAAATGAGATTTGTTGACATGAATTGACATAGATTTGAAGCGATGCGTATAATAGTTACTATTGGACAAGCCTGCATCCTCATCTTTGCATTACCAGCAGGCATAGTAAAAGGAGGAAAACATCGCTCATGATCAAATGGAGCAGAATTATAGCCTTTCTACTAATAGTGGGGTTGACCTTTGGCATCATTGGTGCCACCGCTGCAGGTGTAGTCAAAGGAATAACACTTGGGCTTGATTTGCGAGGCGGCTTCGAGATTCTGTATGAAGTGAAGCCAATAGAAGAAGGGCAAGAACTGAATCAGAACACGATGAAAGATACAGTAGCTGCTATTATTAAGCGGATTGACATTATTGGGGTTTCTGAGCCTGAAGTCTCGATAGAAGGAACCAATCGGATCCGGGTAAAGCTTGCTGGGGTAACGAATCAAGAAGATGCAAGAAGGTTACTCGGAACACCGGCCAAATTGGCGTTTCTTAGCCCAACTGGTGAGGAACTGATGACGGGTAATGATCTGGCAGAGAGTGGTGCCTCCGTCCAATATGACGAAGTGAAGAGACCGTACATTGCCCTTAAGCTTAAGGATGCTAATAAATTTAAGTCTATTACTGAAGAATATCTGGGACAGCCTATCCATATCGCCTTGGATGAAGACATTTTGACTAGCCCAGTTGTCCAGAGCGTAATCTCTGGGGGCGTAGCGTCCATCACAGGAAGTTATACCGTACAAGAAGCAACGGAACTTGCTGCTATCCTTAACGCAGGTGCATTACCTGTGGAGATGAAGGAACTATACTCCAACAGCGTTGGGGCTAAACTGGGACAAGAATCCCTTGAGAAAAGCGTTTATGCCAGCGGAATTGCTGTTATTTTGATTTTTGGCTTTATGTTTTTCTTCTATCGTTGGCCAGGTGTGATTGCCATCATCACCTTGATTGCTTATATGTATTTGCTTCTGCTCATTCTTAATTGGATGAATGCAACGTTGACACTGCCAGGTATCGCAGCTTTTATCCTTACTGTAGGTATGGCAGTAGATGCCAATATTATTACGTATGAGCGGATTAAAGAAGAATTACGGACAGGCAAAACACTTCTCTCCGCAGTAAGAGCTGGACAACGTCGTTCTTTGTCTACGATTTTGGATGCTAATATTACCACCATGATCGCAGGGGCTGTTATGTTCTACTTTGGAACAAGTGCCGTACAAGGGTTTGCTATTACGCTTATGGTTGGAATTGTGATTACCATGATTACAGCTGTGTTTGGAACGCGTTTGCTTCTAGCCGTTTGGGTTCGCTCAAACGCCTTGCGTAAGCCTTGGTTCTATGGAGTAAAGGAGAGTGAAATCGGTGAGCTTTAATCCGAAGACGTTTGATTATGTAAAGAAAAGAAAACTCTTCTTTACCCTCTCAGGGATCATACAAGTAGTGGGTTTGATCGTCTTGTTTGTTTTTGGGCTCAATCTGGGAGTAGACTTTCAGAGCGGCACACGAATGGACATTATGATTGGTAAGCCGTTTACAGAGCAAGACGTAAGGGCTGAGATGAAAGCGTTAGGTTTAGAGCCTGGAAGTGTCGAAACGGCAGGTGATAACCGAGAGAGAGCAGCCGTCCGTTTTGGAATGCCGCTGACGAAGGAACAACTTGCCTCTGTAAAAGAAGCGTTCACGCAGAAATATGGGGAACAAGTAGATATTCAAGAAAGTACGGTGGATCCTATCGTAAGTAGAGAGCTTGCGAAGAATGCGATGTACGCTGTTGCCATTGCTTCTCTTGGAATCATCATCTATGTTACCATCCGATTTGAATATCGTTTCGCTATAGCAGGGATTCTTGCACTTCTGCATGATGCCTTTGCCGTTATTGCTTTTTTCTCGATTTTTCGTATCGAAGTAGATTTGCCGTTTATTGCTGCGATCCTAACCATTGTGGGTTATTCCATTAATGATACGATTGTAACCTTTGACCGGATAAGAGAAAATCTTCGCTTGTATAAGGTGAAGAAGATGGAGGATCTGGAGAAACTCGTAAATGTAAGTATCCAAGAAACCATTGTCAGATCTTTTAACACGGTGATTACGGTTGTATTCGCAGCGCTTGCTCTTTATATTTTTGGAGGAGAAGGCATCAAGAACTTCTCTCTAGCATTGCTGGTTGGATTAATCTTTGGTATGTATTCCTCCATCTTCATTGCCAGTCAGATCTGGTTAGAGTGGAAGGGAAGAGATCTGGTGAAAAATCGTTTTGCTTCAGCAAATAATGAGGCATCCTAAAGCGTAAACTATAGGAAGAGAAATCTGAACCGCGGGTAAACCCCGCGGTTTTCATATGGACGATTATCAAGAGCATGAGGTGACTATATGAAAGAAGAAAGGTTTCGCAAAGCCGAGTTTGCTGCTTGGGTAGGGATTGTAGGGAACTTGATCCTTGCTGTTGCTAAAGGATTGATTGGATACATTGCCAATAGTAAAGCATTGGTAGCGGATGCTGTACATTCCGCCTCGGATGTCGTAGGGTCCTTAGCTGTGCTAATAGGACTTCGGGCGGCACGGAAACCTCCTGATGAGGACCATCCTTATGGGCATGGAAAAGCTGAATCCATCGCAGCCCTTATTGTTAGTATTATTTTATTTATTGTTGGTTTGGAAGTGGCGAATGCGTCGTTCCAAACGATGCGAGAGCCCCTGACTGCTCCTGGTGCGATTGCTGTTTATGTAGCTTTAGCATCCATGATCATCAAAGAGGCCATGTTTCAATGGAAATACCGTTTAGGAAAAAAGCTGAATAGTCAAGCTCTTATTGCGAATGCCTGGGAGCATCGGTCAGATGTCTATTCCTCTTTTGCCGCTTTAATCGGGATTGGGGGAGCGGTGCTCGGAGGCAAGTGGAACATCCCAGCTTTACTCTACTTAGATCCAATAGCGGGAATCATCGTATCGATCCTTGTTCTCAAGATGGCTTATCATATCTTGAAGGAATCGATTCATAACACGCTGGACCATGTCATACATAAAGAAGAAGCGCAAGAGCTAGTGGATGCTGTTGAGAAAGTGGACGGTGTTATTTCCGTTGATAAGCTGCTGGCAAGAGAACACGGTCACTATGTGATCGTGGATGTTAAGGTTGGTGTCAACCCTCACATCTCGGTGGAAAAAGGGCATGCCATTGGCAAAGAAGTGAAACAAACCTTAATTACGAACTTTGAACATGTTCATGATGTGATGGTTCACATTAACCCGTATAGTGGAGAGTTTCAGGATGAAAATCCCGAGGTGATCCATTAGCTTGCCAAGCAAGGATTGTCCACTTCTTTAAGGTTCAGTATAATGATCTCTTAGAGGGGTGGTGCAAACATGCTTTCATCACAAGCTCAATGGCTTATAGAACCACTGGATGAAGAGCAAGCGGCTGTTTTGCAAACAGAGCTAGGAATTTCGCCCTTACTTGCTCGGGTTTTAGTTCGCAGAGAACTTAGAACTCCTGCACATGCTAAAGAGTTCTTATATCCTACGACGAACTCTATTCGCGATGCCAGTGAATGGAATGAATGTCAAAGAATTCTTTCCTCTTTACATAAGGTCCTTAGCCACTCACACCCCATCTTGATAACAAGCTCTCAGAATCAAGATGCACTGATTGCTTCTAGTATCCTGATTCATTCGCTGCTCTTAGCAGAAGGCTCCCCTGAGCGGATTCAATATGAACCCGCTCTAAGCCAAGAGTGTGAGTCTCAATCATTTGTTCGTATCACAATAGGGGGGCTGGCGCACAGCTACGATGACTGCATCCTGCTTTCCCCTGAACGGCTCGCGCCTGAAACGGAAACTCCTTTATCCGTCAGTGGTTTGTGTTTGGTGCTGGCTTACGGACTACTAAAGAGTGATGCCTTATCTTTATTGGATTTAGCGTTATTAGGAACCCTTTCCGCCCAGGTGCCGTTACGAGGCGTCAACCGAACCATAGTGAAGATGGGGCTTAAAACTTTCAAACAGAGTAAGAATGTAGGCGTCAAACATCTGCAAAGACGGATAACTACTGGTTCTAGGCAAGAGCTTGCTCAATCCATCTTAAGTATGCTTCCAACGGATAGAAGAACCGTTGACCTGCTCCTTTCCAATCAGGATGACAAGATCCATTCCTTCCTTGTTTCTCTTAATTTGAACGATTCTTTGGAGACCGAGGATACGGATCGGCCACTAGCTTCATCCCCTACTATACATATTGATACCGATTGTTCCTTATGGGATTGGAGCGTGTCTGTGATAGAGGAATTAGAGCTGTTAGCTCCGTTTGGTCCTGGCAATCCATCTCCAGTCTTCTTGCTGCGACGTGGTGAACTAAAGAATGTTCGAGCGGTTGGCCTGTATCAGGAAGATATGAAGTGTACTATTGTTCAAGGAGAAAGTTCTATGGATGGCTTGGGGGTTGGAGGAATAGGGAAAAAGGTTGCAGAGATCTCCAAACACGCGATAGCTGATCTTGTGGGTCAACCTGTTGTACATGAGTGGAATGGCGTGAGGAAGCCCCAGTTTATGTTTGTGGATATGGCAATCGAACATACCCAAGTATTTGATTACCGGGGGGTAAAGGACAAGCTTAATAAGATTGCAAGCATCCTAGATTTAAATACGTGGATTTTATGCTTTCGAAAAGAAAGTTTAGCGGAACTTGTGGGGGTTCAGACAAAAGCCAAAATTCTTTTAGTTGTGGACGATCAGTTGTTGTTGCCTGCTGATGGTGGAATGAGTCACCTGATCTGGTATGACATGCCGTTCTCACTCGAACAGCTAACAGAAACCTTTAGCCGCCTGCCTAGCTATGGCAGACTTTATTGTGTTTTTGGAGCTGAGCATCGCAACCGCTTAGCGATGATACCGACTCGGGAACAATTCAAGTGGCTATATGGGACGTTAGTAAAAAAGAAGACCTTTAAACCAGAATTAGTTCCCCACCTTGCCAAGACAAAAGGCATCAGTGAGCAGGCTGTCTACTTTATGCTGCAGGTTTTCTTGGAACTAGGCTTTGTCAAAAATGAACGTTCACAAATTGAAATCGTGCCTTCAGCAGAAAAAAGGGAATTAACGGAGTCGGTACTCTATAGAAATAAGCAAAAAGAGTTAGAGCTTGAAACAGAAATTCTCTATTCCAGCTTTGAATCGTTATGTCAAGTCGTTAATCAGGATAAACTAAATTATCGTAACCCATAGGAGGAAGTAAGATGGATTTTAAAGATTATATTCGAATCATTCCTGATTTCCCCAAGGAAGGGATTAAGTTTAAGGATATTACAACCATGCTCAAAAATGGAACCGTATATAAACAAGCCATTGACGAAATTGCCCAGTATGCCAAAGATTTAAACGTGGACATTATCGCTGGACCGGAAGCCCGAGGTTTTGTGGTGGGAGCTCCTTTAGCTTACGCGTTGAATGCTGGCTTTGCGCCTGTTAGAAAATCCGGCAAATTACCGGGAGAAGTGATTTCAGCTGAATACGATCTGGAATACGGAAAGGATCAGCTAGCCATGCATAAGGACGCCATCCAACCTGGACAAAGAGTCCTCATTGCTGATGATCTATTAGCTACAGGAGGAACCATATCGACTACCGTCAATCTAGTCAGACAATTGGGTGGGGAAATCGTTGGAGCCGCTTTTTTAATAGAGCTGACCTACTTGAACGGCAGAGATAAGATCAAGGATATTGATGTGTTTTCCCTTGTAAAATACCAATAAGACAGAAAAGCAATAGGCCCCCAAAAGGGGGGATATTGCTTTTTTCGTTCATAAAGCTTTACAATCTTATTAAATTAAAAGATAATGGATAGCAAAATCTTCGGATGAATTGAAGTATAGATGAGGGTGAGAAAAATGAGCGTCGATACTGCCATTGAACATGCCGCTGACAGTGCCATAACCAAGGCCAAAAAATATCTTCCAGACAAGGATGTCAATATGTTGATCCGCGCTTGCGAATTTGCTCGGAGCGCACATGAAGGGCAAATACGTAAGTCTGGTGCGCCTTACATTATCCATCCCATTGCAGTGGCAGAGATCTTGCTGACAATGCAGATGGACGCTGTCACCGTGGCTGCTGCTTTCTTACACGATGTCGTGGAGGATACCCCAGTAGAATTAGAAGAGATAAAAAAGGAATTTGGCGAAGATACAGCCAATCTTGTGGACGGGGTAACGAAGCTAGGGCGGATCAAATATAAGTCAAAAGAAGAGCAACAAGCTGAGAATCATCGCAAAATGTTTTTGGCGATGGCTCAGGACGTCCGTGTGATCCTCATTAAGTTAGCGGACCGTTTGCATAATATGCGGACACTCAAGCATCTGCCGGAGGAGAAGCAGAGACGAATTGCGAACGAAACTTTGGAAATCTTTGCGCCGTTAGCTCATCGTCTAGGGATAGCTTCGATTAAATGGGAATTAGAAGATATTGCCCTGCGATATATCAACCCGCAGCAATACTACCGAATCGTCAACCTCATGCAAAAGAAACGCACCGAGCGTGAAAAATATATTGAGCAAGTCATTGAGGAAATACGCGTCAAACTTCGCGAGCTGCAGGTTTCTGCGGATATCTCAGGAAGACCTAAACACCTGTATAGTATTTATAAAAAAATGATTACACAGAACAAAGAATTCAATGAAATCTATGACCTTTTAGCTGTTCGTGTGATCGTGGAGGATATTCGGGATTGCTATGCCTCTCTTGGGATTATCCATACGCTATGGAAGCCGATGCCCGGGCGTTTTAAGGACTATATCGCCATGCCTAAGGCGAATATGTACCAGTCCTTGCATACAACCGTCATAGGACCCAATGGAGAGCCCTTAGAGGTTCAGATCCGGACAGCAGAAATGCACCGGACAGCTGAATACGGGATCGCCGCTCACTGGGCGTATAAGGAAGGGAAGGCCAATACAGAGGATAACCTAGAAAACAAGCTGACCTGGTTCCAGGAGATATTGGAATGGCAGGACAGTGCTAAAGACGCCCAAGAGTTTATGGAATCCCTTAAGATGGACCTGTTCTCGGACGTGGTGTTTGTGTTTACACCAAAAGGAGACGTCATTGAGCTGCCAAACGGTTCGGTGCCGTTGGATTTTGCTTATCGGATCCATTCCGAAGTCGGTAACCGCTGCATTGGAGCAAAGGTCAATAACAAGATCGTAACCTTGGACCATCCGCTGAAAACGGGGGACATTGTTGAGGTGCTTACCTCAAAACACAGTTATGGACCTAGCCGGGATTGGCTCAAGATAGCTAAATCGTCTCAAGCCCGCAATAAAATCAGAGCCTGGTTTAAGAAAGAGCAACGGGACGACAATGTGATTAAGGGCAAGGAAATGGTCGAGAATGAGCTGAAAAAACAAGGCTTTGAACTGAAAGAAGCCCTTACGCAGGAGAATATCGCTGAAGCTATCAGTAAATTTAATTTTAATAACGAAGAAGATATGTATGCTGCTATTGGCTATGGAGGACTCACGCCCGCACAATTAGTCACACGTCTGACAGAGAAAATTCGGAAGGTACGGGAAGAAAAATCCATTCCAGACTTTAAGCAGGATTTTGCGAAAAGAAAAACACCGGATCAAGGGATTTCCGTTAAGGGGATCGATAATTTATTAGTCCGCTTTTCGCGTTGCTGTACGCCTATTCCTGGTGATGACATTGTAGGCTTTATCACGAGGGGGAGAGGGATATCCGTTCATCGAACTTCCTGTCCGAATATTATTAATGAAGAGGAAAAAGATCGATTGATCCATATTGATTGGGAAGGCGACCGAGTTCAGGAATACAATGTCGATATTGAGATTACCGGACATGACCGTAGCGGCTTACTAAACGAAGTACTCAACTCGGTAGCTGACAGCAAGACGAATATTATTGCGGTGACGGGAAAAGCGGATAAGAATAAGGTCGCTAAAATCAATATGACCATTGCGATTCATAACGTTAGCCATCTGCAGAGAGTAGTAGAAAGGCTTAAAAGGATCAAAGACGTCTATACCGTAAGACGAGTGTTAAACATCTAAAAGGGGATTTATTAGGCCATGAGACTTGTAGTGCAACGCTCCAGAGAGGCCGAGGTTACAGTAGAAGGGAAAGTGACCGGCAAAATCGACAGAGGCCTGGTCGTGTTAGTTGGCATTACCCATGACGATGGGGAAGAAGATGTGCGCTTTACCTCGGAAAAAGTCGCTCATCTGCGGATCTTTGAGGATGACACGGAAAAGATGAATCATTCGGTGTTGGACGTCGGTGGAAGCATGTTATCGATTTCCCAATTTACCCTTTACGGCGACTGTAGGAAAGGCAGAAGACCGAACTTCATGGCAGCTGCCCGACCTGATCACGCTGAGCGGCTATATGATCTGTTTAATGAGACCTTAAGGAAAATGGGCATCAACGTACAAACAGGGGTATTCGGAGCTATGATGCAGGTTCACCTCAATAATGACGGGCCTGTGACCATAATCATTGATAGTAAAGAAAAATAACCAAGGGAGTTCACTCCCTTGGTTATTTCTTTTGTGCAAAATATTTTACAATCCCTTGGAAGACACCTTCAGCAGCTTGTTCCTGGAATTCTTTTGTCTTCATGATGACTTCTTCTTGATAGTTCGTCAGGAAGCCTAGCTCGCATAGTACGGCAAGTTGGGGATTTTCCCTTAGCACAAAATAGTTCCCATAGCGTGCATTGAGATCTGTTGATCCCGTTCTCTTTACTACTTCTTTTTGAATGCTGTTGGCCAGTTCTCGGTCATCGCCATTGCTATAGAAGTAGGTAATCACGCCGTTGACACGATAGTTTTCACTTGTATTGTGATGGATGCTGATAAAAGCGTCTACCTGCCGACGAATGGAAGAATCTACTCTCTCCTGAAGGGATACCTTCCGATCATCTTCCCGGGTCATGATTACGGTAGCCCCTGCCGCCTTAAGCTTGCGGCTGAGGAGATGACTCACCTGAAGATTGACGACTTTTTCTAAGGTTCCTAAATGAGGACCGATCGCCCCGCTATCGCTGCCGCCATGTCCTGGGTCAACGAGAATCGTTCGTCCCTTAAGCAGGGACTCGTTTCCTTTACGTTCAACGTTGGCTACTCCTTGAGCCGATACGATCCATCCCGCCACGTAGCCCACTTGATTGGGGGCTGTCTGAATCCGAAACCAGTCTCCCTCAACGCCTAAAACAGCATAATTCTCCCCTTCCTTTGCAATCTTTACGACATCAAAGGAAGTACCTGGTCCGCTGCGTAGGTTGGTGCCGGGATTCAAGATGCGTATCGTCGGCTTCTCCGATTCGACGCTTGGTGACGGAGGGGAGGGAGTAGACCCCATGGTCACAAGCCAGCTAGCCACCCATCCTTGCAGATTGTCTTTCTGTATTCGTATCCAGTCTCCTTGTTGCTCCAAAATGGTGAGACTGTCGCCTGCATACACCTGTCCAACCGCAGACTCATGGGTACCCGGACCACTTCGCACATTAAGCGTAGCACTCTTGACGGTGGCTTGAGCCTGTGAGGATGGATTGGGGGCTGGCTGTATGAGCGCAGGTGAGGGAACCTCTTTGGTTAACCAGCCTGCGGTCCAGCCAATCGACCCATCCTTCAAGCGAATCTTGATCCAGTCGCCTTCTGCATCTAACCGGGGAAAGCTCTCACTCTTGGCCATCTGTCCAACCACTGGAAAAGAGGTACTGGGTCCAGCTCGGATATTCAAAGTCTCAATCGTAGGAGAGACGTAAGCCGCAGGCGTCGCCGGCTGATTGATTTCCACATGCCAGGAGGCAACCCAGCCTTTCTGTCCGTTAGGCAGAAGAATCTGAATCCAGTTATCTTTCATTTGAACGATGGGGTAGTTTTCTTGGCCTTTAACTTGCGCGATGACTTTATGAGTTTGGCCTGCGCCATCTCGTACGTTCAATGAGCTGACGGCAATCGTTACCGAACCTGCCTGCTGAGAATTAGATAAAACAGCCAAAGGAATACAGCCTAAAAGTAAGCTTATGCTTACGAGCAGGCTTATGATCCTCCTTCGATTACATTCAAGGTGCGACAATTGTGACAATCCTTTCTCCGTATAGAAATCGCATGGGAACTACTTCGCTGTTTGATAAGGGATATCCTCTAAAAAAACGAAGAAAAAATGGTTAAGTTGGCAAGAATAAGAGAGAAAGCCGAATGGAAAAGGGGGAGTCGTCGTGAGACAGGGCGTTAAAGATGCGCAAATTGCACAAACCATTTTAACTGGAGAAAGTGCTGATCTGCATGATACAACAGTTCAAATTGAGGTCTGGGAAGATGCTCAGGGAAGCAGCATGTGCTTTGGAGAAGGGAGAGACCTTGCCAGAAGAATAGGCAGATGATAGAGTAAACGGGAAGTTTATCGTTTCTAAAGGAGAACCGTCATGCTTATTTATGTAACAGGGATTGAGGAAAAATGGGAAAGAGCAGTGGCCCATCTTATTGACCTGTTTTATGAGGACACTACGATTTCTTTCCAAGCTCTAGAACAAGCGCCGGATTTGCAAATTGATATACAAATATTCTTGGAAGAGCGGCCGCAAACTAAAGTGGCAATCACAGACCGACAAGGTCAAAAAGTTGAAAAAGCATTAATCATAGAATGGAATGAGGATTTATCTGAAGCGGAGCAACGGAAGCGCCTTAAGAGAGGCCTTAGCCAAAATCTACTCTCCATTCTGCAGGACTATACGGGATTGGAACAGCCGTGGGGCATTCTTACGGGAGTAAGACCAACCAAGCTGATGCACAGCAAGCTTCAATTGGGGGTCTCGAAGGAAGAGGTACACCGGGAGTTTCAAGAGGAATATCTTGTTCAACCCGAAAAATCAAAGCTTCTTGAAAGAATTGTAGAGCGTCAGCTATCTGCTGTTCCTGATCTTTACGAGCTAAAACATCAAGTGAGTATTTATATTGGCATTCCGTTCTGTCCAACCAAGTGTGCTTATTGCACGTTCCCGGCATATGCAATTAATGGACGTCAAGGATCCGTGGATTCTTTTCTAGGTGGGCTTCACCACGAAATTAAGGGGATCGGAGATTGGCTTCGGCAGCACAACATCCCCATCACTACCGTTTACTTTGGAGGCGGTACGCCTACGAGCATTACAGCAGAAGAGATGGATGACTTATACGAGCAAATGTATCAGTCCTTTCCTCATGTCGAGCGCATACGAGAAATTACAGTGGAAGCGGGAAGGCCGGATACCATTACTCCCGATAAGCTGGATGTATTAAAAAAATGGGGCATTCACCGAATTAGCATCAACCCGCAATCCTATATCCAGGAAACTTTGAAAGCGATTGGACGTCATCACACCGTAGAGGAAACGATTGAGAAGTTTAAGCTGGCACGGCACATGGGGATGGACAACATCAATATGGATTTAATTATTGGGTTGCCGGGAGAGGGATTAGAAGAATTCGAATATACCTTATCGGAAACTGAAAAGCTAAAACCTGAATCCTTAACGGTTCATACCTTATCCTTTAAAAGAGCCTCCGAAATGACACAGAATAAGGAAAAGTATCCCGTTGCAAGCCGTGAAGAAATTACCCAAATGATGAATAAAGCCCAGTTGTGGACAGAGAAGCATGACTATTCACCCTATTATTTATACCGCCAAAAGAATATATTAGGAAACCTGGAGAATATAGGATATTCGTTAGCAGGCAGAGAGAGCCTATATAACATTATGATTATGGAAGAAGCGCAGACGATTATCGGATTAGGCTGCGGCGCTTCGAGTAAGTGGGTGGATCCCAAGACAGGAAAAATCTCGCGGTTTGCTAATCCAAAGGAGCCCAAAGCTTATAATGAGAATTACGAATACTATACATCAGTAAAAATTGACATGCTTAACAAATTATTTCTGTAGGTTAGGGAAATAACTTGACATTAAAACAGCTTCTCAGTATCATGAAAAAAGCAATTGAATATTCGATCCTTTGAAGGGAACAGTACCCTTAATTAGGTTAGAACAGAGAGGAAGTGACCCGGCTGAAATCACTTCTCTAGACTATTCTGGCGAAAGACATCCCTGAGGACCTCAAGCGAACGAACGAATTTAGTAGCTTGTTGGCGTGCGAACGTTATGCAATAAGTGAGAACAAGCGTTGTTTACCTTGTTCTTGATTAGGGTGGCACCACGGGAGAACAACTCTCGTCCCTGACATTTGTCGGGGACGAGAGTTTTTTGTTTTTGATTTGAAAAAAGACCCAGTAAGGAGGAAATCGGATGGCAATTCACATTCCCCGCGGAACCGCAGACGTACTCCCAGGCGAAGTGGAGTTATGGCAGTATATTGAGCAAAAAGCGAGACAGATTTGCAAGCGATACAACTATCGGGAAATACGTACCCCGATATTTGAACACACGGAGCTCTTTCACCGTGGCGTGGGTGAAACCACGGATATCGTAGAAAAAGAAATGTACACCTTCACGGATAAAGGCGACAGGAGCATTACCCTGCGTCCGGAAGGGACGGCAGCCGTAGTCCGTTCCTATGTGGAAAACAAGATGTATGGTGACCCTAACCAGCCGACGAAGCTGTACTATATAGGTCAGATGTTTCGGTATGAAAGACCTCAAGCGGGAAGAATGAGGCAGTTTACGCAGTTCGGCGTCGAGGCCATTGGAGCACACCATCCTTCTATTGATGCAGAGACGATAGCTCTAGCCATGCGACTATATGAAGAGCTGGGGATTAAGGGCTTAAGTCTAGAAATCAACAGTGTTGGCTGTTCTACTTGCCGGCCCGTTCATCGGGAGCATTTAGTTGCTCATCTGGAGGAAAGGAAGGAAGAGCTCTGCGGAGATTGTCAATCCCGGTTAGAGCGAAACCCTTTGCGGATCCTGGATTGTAAGAATCCTACTTGTAAAGAGATCACGAAGGAAGCTCCGAATATCACGGAACACTTGTGCGAAGAATGCTCTCCTCATTTCGAAGCAGTCAAGAAGCACCTGGATCAATTGGGCATTGCCTATACGGTTAATCCAAGGATGGTCCGTGGGCTGGATTACTACACCCAAACAGCCTTTGAGATAATGGCTGAGGGTTTTGGGGCGATAACCACCATTTGCGGTGGAGGGCGA
Source organism: Ammoniphilus sp. YIM 78166 (assembly GCF_004522215.1). Classification (GTDB taxonomy): domain Bacteria; phylum Bacillota; class Bacilli; order Aneurinibacillales; family RAOX-1; genus YIM-78166. The sequence goes on from NZ_SDLR01000002.1 coordinate 383,754, forward strand.
TATAACGGTCTCGTAGAGCAAATTGGCGGGAATGATATGCCAGGCATTGGTTTTGCCATGAGTATCGAACGGGTTCTACTGACTCTGAAGGCTCAAAACATCGAGTTGCCGGTACATACCCATCTGGATTGCTTTTTGATTGCGATGGGAGAAGCCGCGGAAATGAAATCGGTGGAGCTGCTGGATCAGCTTAGACAGCATGGATTTGCTGCAGATAAGGATTATGTAGGCAGAAAGATGAAAGCCCAGCTCAAAGCAGCAGATCGCTATGCTGCCCGCTATGTCCTGATTCTTGGTGAGGATGAACTAAACAAGCAAGTGGTGGTCATCAAGGATATGCAGACAGGCGATCAGCAGGAAGTTCCGTTTGATGAAATGGTATCGTTCCTGTCAGCTCATTAGGTTTTTCGGCCATTTGATCCATTAAATGGGTAAAATGGCGAGGGATAGAAAGTAGAGCGGACATCAGTTCCGTTATGTTGATAAAACCCTGCTCTTTTTGACTGTTTTTGAGAAAATAAGGAACTCAAGGTCCGATAAAAGCACAGATATAGTGTTTTTGAAAGGAATAGCGGATCATATGTCTGCAATACCTGTAATCAAAAAAGGAGGAAAAGGAAAGTGGAGATGTATCGTTCACACCATTGTGGTGAAATTGGAAAAGACCATGTAGGTCAAGAGGTAACGTTAAGCGGTTGGGTACAAAAAAGAAGAGACCTAGGCGGGGTAATCTTCATTGATTTACGTGACCGCAGCGGGTTGGTTCAAGTGGTATTAAATCCGGAATACAATGTGGAAGCCCATGAGCGGGGAGACCGCATTCGCAGTGAATACGTGTTGACCTTAAAAGGAAAAGTGGTGGAAAGAAGCCCGGAGACGGTCAATCCGAAGATGATGACGGGAGAAATTGAGATTCATGTTTCTGAAGTCAATATCTTAAATGAAGCCAAGACGCCTCCTTTCATGATTGAGGATCAGGTCGAAGTCGATGAGAATATCCGTTTAAAATACCGCTATCTGGATTTGAGACGTCCAGTCATGCAACAATCGCTGATGCTTCGCCACCGTGTATCGAAGACCTTCCGCGATTTCCTAGATAACCAAGGCTTCCTTGAGATTGAAACGCCTATGCTTACCAAAAGCACACCAGAGGGAGCAAGAGACTACCTCGTTCCTAGCCGCGTTCATCCAGGTGAATTCTTTGCTTTACCACAATCCCCGCAATTGTTTAAACAATTGTTGATGGTTTCGGGTTATGAAAAGTATTTCCAAATTGTTCGCTGCTTCCGTGATGAGGACTTGCGTGCAGACCGTCAGCCAGAGTTCACTCAGGTGGATATTGAAACCTCCTTCTTGTCCATGGAACAGTTGCTGGATATGATGGAGCAATTGATTGCTGAAGTGTGTGAAAAGGCGATTGGGCTTCGGGTAGAAACTCCATTCCAACGCTTAAGCTACCAAGAAGCGATGGGACGCTATGGCTCAGACAAGCCCGACCTACGATTTGGAATGGAACTTACCGATGTGTCGGATCTAGTGGCGGAATGTGGCTTTAAAGTGTTTAGCAGCGCGATTGAACGCGGCGGACAAGTGAAGGGATTGAATGTTAAAGGATGCGGACACTTCTCCCGAAAAGACGTGGATGACCTAGCGAAGTTTGCCGCTCAATATGGGGCTAAGGGCTTGGCGTGGATTGCGTTTAAAGATGGGGAAATCAAGGGACCAATCGGAAAGTTCTTTAGTGAAGAGGAAATTGCCCAATTCAAAGAACGCTTTGCTGCAGAAGAAGGAGACTTATTGCTGTTTGTGGCTGACTCTCCGAAAGTAGTAGCAGATGGATTAGGGGCACTACGTTCGAAGTTCGGAAAAGACTTGGGGCTCATCGATCCGAATGTGTTTAAGTTCGCATGGGTAGTCGACTTCCCGCTTGTGGAATACGATCAAGATGCCCAGCGCTATGTGGCCTTGCACCATCCGTTCACAATGCCTCGAGTAGAAGACTTGCACTTATTTGACAGCGATCCAAGCCAAATTCGTGCTCAAGCTTATGACCTTGTGCTTAACGGCTTTGAAATTGGTGGGGGCAGCATGAGGATTTATAAGCGCGATATTCAAGAAAAGATGTTCCAGGCCCTTGGCTTCAGCAAAGAAGAAGCACAAGAAAAGTTTGGATTCCTTCTCGATGCCTTTGAGTATGGCACACCACCTCACGGGGGAGTAGCCTTTGGACTTGACCGATTAGTCATGTTGCTTGCCGGCCGAACCAATCTAAGAGAAGTCATTGCCTTCCCTAAAACGGCCAGTGCGACAGATCCGATGACGGATGCTCCTGGTGCGGTAGAGCAAAAGCAATTGAATGAGCTTCATATCCAGCTCAAATTACCTGAAGAAGTAAAAATATAGGCTTGTATGGGTATTGCAATCGCTTTCAGTATAGGTTAAAATAAAATCAACAAAGAGTCCTAAGATGTACGTAAGGCCCATATGTTTTGAGCCCAACACTAGAGTAATGGGATTCCGGAGTTTCTCTTGGGGAGTGATGCTAGGCTAATGACCTGGAACGTGAACCGGAGAACAGGATGCACCCGTGATTGGGAATGGTTTTGAGCAGGTTCAAAACTAGGTTTTTTACGGCATATGTGGGACTCTTCCCATACTTAATGAAATCATACCGGAGAATTGCCTCTTACCGATTGATCGGTGAGCGGCAGTTGCTCCGGTTTTTTGTTTGGGAAGTTGCTCCCCTGTTCCGTTATGGAACAGGGGATTGCTCTATTGTGGAACAATGGTGGAGAGATCGTCAGAGTTAGACTACGGGTTAATTCTAGGTTTAACTGCATTAAGAACCTCCCCTAGAAGTTGGCATCAAACTTGCTTATATAAATGAGTGTAAGCGTTACAAAAATAAACATTAACTATGAGGAGAGTGTTCTGATGTCAGTATTTGGATTCTTTATGCCAAGCGTAAACTTGATGGGTGTAGGTGCGGTGAAAGAAGTGGGATCTAGAATTAAGAACTTGGGCAAAACAAAAGCTCTTATCGTAACCGATGCAGGTTTATATAAATTTGGCGTAGCTGATGAAATTGCAGGCTATATTCGTGAGGCAGGCGTTGATGTTGCCATCTTCCCGGGTGCAGAACCTAACCCTACCGATAAGAATGTGGAGGCGGGATTGGCTGCTTATAGGGAAGAGGGTTGCGATGTGATTGTATCTCTTGGCGGAGGAAGCTCTCACGACTGTGCGAAAGGGATCGGGATTGTAGCTGCTAACGGAGGTACCATCTATGACTACGAAGGGGTAGATCAATCCAAGTCTCCTTCCGTACCTTTGATTTCGATTAACACAACGTCAGGAACCGCGAGTGAGATTACTCGTTTCTGTATCATTACAGATACAAGACGCTCCGTAAAAATGGCCATCGTAGACAAGCATGTAACTCCTACGATCTCTATTAATGATCCAGTATTAACCGTAAAGAAACCAGCTCCTTTAACAGCAGCTACAGGTATGGATGCCCTTACGCATGCAGTGGAGGCTTATGTATCGACAGCCGCTACTCCGATTACCGATGCTTGCGCTCTTCAAGCGATCCGCTTAATTAGCAAAAGCTTGCGTGCGGCCGTTGCTAACGGAGAAGACCTGGAAGCCCGCGATAAAATGTCCTATGCTCAATTGTTAGCCGGAATGGCCTTTAACAACGCATCTCTGGGCTATGTTCACGCGATAGCGCATCAGTTCGGCGGATTCTACAACTTGCCGCACGGGGTTTGTAATGCGATCCTCTTGCCTCACGTAGAGAGATTTAACCTTATGGCTAAGCCTGAGCGTTTTGCAGATATCGCTGTAGCTTTAGGTGAAAACATTGAGGGCTTGTCTACAATGGAAGCTGCTGAAAAAGCGCTAGATGCTATCGTAAAATTAGCACGCGATGTTAACATTCCTAGCGGATTCAGTGAGCTGGGGGCAAAGTTGGAAGACGTACCGGTGCTTGCTGAAAACGCAATGAAAGATGCTTGCTCTTTCACAAATCCTAGAAAAGCAACCATGGATGAATTACAAGCCATCATCCGCGCAGCGTTTTAATTAGAACGATACGGATTCTTTAAGAGGGAGCGCCTTGGCAGGTGAACTCCCTCTTTCCTCATCTAAGAGTAAGTCTTGCATGGTACTGGATAGAAGGAGGAAGACAGATGAAGGAATCTATGGAACTGGGCGAAGCGGCCATCGAACTGCTTGACGATGATATTCATCGGATTATGCTGATCATGGAGCATCAATTAAGTAAAAAAGGAAAGCTCCATGCGGCTGATATTTTGGATACGCAGATGTATGCCTTATCTCGCGTGGTGGATTTTTTGGTAAGGCTAGGACTCTTAAAAACAATCGAAGGTAAGGAAATGATGAATCAAGTGGAGATCCAAATAAACCATAAATATTGCGAGCGGGTAGGCTAAATAGAACTTAAGGGGGAAGCTATGAATATCGGGGGATTCAAAGATCGAGAAGTCTATGTAAACTTAACGACAGGGAATATAGAATATCGACCAATTAATGAGGGTTTAGCACGGAAGTATATCGGAGGAAGAGGTTTAGGCGTAAAGTATGTATTTGACAACGGTCCACAGGTAAAGGCTTTTTCAGAAGATAATATCCTATGTTTGATGACAGGTCCCGTCACTGGCTCCCGAGTAGCCATGAGTGGACGTCTTTGCTTTGTGACGAAGTCACCGCTAACAGAGACCGTAACTGACTCTCATATGGGTGGATGGACAGCAGCGAGGTTAAAATGGGCGGGGATAGATAATGTAATCTTCAGAGGAAAAAGTGATCGTCCCGTCTATTTATATATAGAAAACGGACAGGCAAACCTTCGAGATGCAACCGATCTATGGGGTCTTGGAACACGGGAAACCATTCAAAGACTTAAAGAAAGATACGGAGAAAATGATTTGAGTGTGGCATGTATCGGCATTGCAGGAGAAAACAAGGTACTCTATGCAGGGTTTATCAATGAGCATGATCGATCTGCGGGGCGTGGGGGAACAGGTGCGGTCGCCGGAGACAAAAAGCTAAAAGCGATCGTGATCAGAGCTTCTCAGAAAGGGAATATGCCGACAGCGGCGAACGAGGCGGATTACAAGCCAGCCGTCCAAGCTGGGCTAAAAGCTATCATGGAAAGTCCAGTAACGGCTCCTCGTAAGGGAGGTCTTTCCGTCTACGGAACAAATGTATTAACGAGTATCATGAATGAAGTAGGGGGTATGCCTGCAAAAAACTCTCAGTACTCTCATTTTGAAGGGGCTGAGGGACACAGTGGCGAAACGGTGAATGCCACCCTACTTGTTTCAGATAATGGCTGTCATGCCTGCCCTGTCACATGTAAGAAGGAAGTTGAAGTTAAAGAGGGAAAGTACAAAACGAGAGTAGAAAGCTTCGAATATGAAACTGGATGGGCGCTTGGATCGAACTGCGGGCTTTCTGATGCTCGGGCCATAGCTTATATGCTTAACCAATGCAACGAATATGGCTTCGATACCATTGAGATCGGCAACGCCTTATCGGTGACAATGGAAGCTTATCAGCGTGGATTGATAGACGAAGCTGTCCAATGGGGCGATGCAGATAAAATGATTGAGCTGATTGATCAAGCAGCCCGACGCGAAGGGGTTCTAGGAAACGCCATTGCCGATGGAGCTGGCAGGGCAGCCCTACTCTATGGTGCTCCAGACATGGCGATGGTGGTAAAGAATCAGGCCATTCCCGCGTATGATCCTAGGGGAGCGCAAGGGATTGGATTGGGTTATGCCACAAGTAACCGCGGAGCCTGCCATCTTCGAGGGTATATTATTGCTTCCGAAATATTAGGGATTCCAGAACCGACAGACAGGCTGAAGGCTGAAGGGAAAGGAACCCTGCTTAAGATTTTCCAAGATCTCCATGCTTTCTCTGATTCTATGAATATATGCAAGTTTTCTGCTTTTGCGGAGAACGCCGATTTATATGCTGACCAGTACGCGGCAATGACAGGCATCAAAATAACGGCTGATGATGTATTAAGGATCGGTGAACGGGTGTATAATCTAGAACGCTACTATAATAATTTATCAGGGTTCAACCGCCGTCAGGATGACATGCTGCCTAAGCGATTCTTAGAAGAACCAGCGAGCGGGAACAGCGAAGGACAAGTGTGTCACCTAGACGTCATGCTAGACGAGTACTATGGAGCTCGCGGATGGAAGGACGGCGTAGTACCGGAAGAAAAGCTAAGGGAATTAGAGATTATTTAGCAAAAGTGAGACTGTCCAAGGCAAGAAACGGACAGTCTTTTTATTTGCTTGAAAGTATGCTATATTATCTTTTTAGCAAATATGGAAATCATATAGAATAACTTTGTTTTATTTTTGAAAGGGGTAGCGACATATGCTGCATCAGTTCTCGAGAACAGAACTTGCAATAGGTTCGGAAGGATTAGAAGCTTTGCGTGGAAGTACGGTAGCTGTGCTAGGGGTAGGGGGAGTGGGGTCCTTTACAGTCGAAGCGTTGGCACGAACAGCGGTAGGGAGATTAATCCTGTTGGATAAAGATGTAGTTGACATCACCAATGTGAATCGTCAGATCCATGCTTTAATTGACACGGTTGGTCAGGAAAAAACAGAATTAATGAAAGAAAGAGTGGCAAGGATTAATCCTGATTGTGACGTTCGTGTGCTAAATATGTTCTATAACGAAGAAACCTTCGAACGCCTTTTCTCTGAAGTTGAAAAAATTGACTATGTCGTGGATGCAATGGATACGGTCTCCAGCAAAATTCACCTCGTTAAAGAATGCCGTAAGCGCAATATTCCTATTATCTGCAGTATGGGTGCAGCGAATAAAACCGATCCTACCCGCTTTCAAGTAGCAGATTTGTTTAAAACCTCCTACGATCCCATCGCTAAGGTCATGCGCCGTGAATTGCGCAAAGATAGGATTACCAAGGGAGTAAAGGTTGTATATTCTACAGAAATCCCTGTAAAGCAGAAGGGAGAAGTATTGGATAAGGTGGTGCAGAATCCAAATTCACCCATCCGCAAGGCAAAACAACCCCCGTCCAGTAATGCCTTCGTTCCTTCTGTAGCGGGCTTAATTATGGCCAGTGTGGTCATAAACGACTTGCTAGCGAAAGCCAATGTCAAGATAGAACGCGTAAGCGAGTAGTCTTTTCGCCTTTACACAGAAGCTATAGTTGAATATAATGACAGAAAAATTGCTTTCTTTCATGAGGGATACTATGGATCTTTTTTCATTTGGGTTTGAAGAAACATCATCAGCTAAACCGTCCTCATCGCGTCAGCCATTAGCGGCTAGAATGAGGCCAAGAAATTTAGATGAGTTTATTGGTCAAGAGCATATTGTGGGCAAAGGGAAGCTATTGCGAAGAGCGATTGAAGCAGATCAAATATCTTCCCTTATTTTTTATGGACCTCCGGGTACGGGTAAAACCACCTTGGCTAAGGTGATATCAGGAGTAACCAAAGCGCATTTTACGGAAATTAATGCGGTAACTGCCGGGGTAGCTGATATTCGTAAAGTTGTAGACGAAGCGAAAGAACGATACACCGTCTATCGCAAAAGAACTACGTTGTTCGTAGATGAGATCCACCGTTTTAATAAATCTCAGCAGGATGCTCTTCTTCCTTACGTTGAGGAGGGGACGATTATCTTGATTGGAGCTACAACGGAGAATCCCTTCTTCGAGGTGAATTCCGCTCTGCTTTCTCGCTCTCAGGTTTTTTCCTTATCTCCTCTAAATGAGGAGCATATGGCGGTAATCCTCAAGCGTGCATTAATGGATCCGGAAGTTGGATATGGGGAGCTAACCGTTCAGATCACCCCCGAAGCAGAGGAGCATCTGGTTCATTATTCTGAAGGAGATGCTCGCCGGATGTTAAATGCACTAGAGCTGGCTGTTACGACAACCATTCCCAACGAGCGAAATATCATTTCTATTGATTTGGAAACGGCCGTAGAATCTATTCAGCGGAGAGCGGTACGATATGATAAAACGGGTGATCGACATTATGATACGATTTCAGCTTTTATCAAATCGATTCGCGGCTCTGATCCTGACGGTGCGCTTTACTGGCTAGCCCAGATGTTGGATGCGGGAGAGGATCCGCTCTTTCTTGCCCGCAGAGTCGTGATCTCCGCATCAGAAGATGTGGGTAATGCGGATCCTATGGCGCTCCAACTAGCTGTATCTGCTTTTCAAGCGGTACAATTTCTAGGTATGCCTGAAGGACGGATTCCACTAGCGCAGGCTGTCACCTATTGTGCTTCCGTACCTAAGAGCAACGCCGCATACAAAGGAATTAACCAAGCCTTGGACTGGGTCAAGACCAAGGGGCATGGGCCCGTTCCGCCTCATCTCCGTGACGCTTCCTATAAAGGAGCAAGCCAATTAGGTCATGGGGCAGGCTATCTCTATCCTCATAACTATCCAGGAGCCTATATTCCTCAGCAATATTTGCCAGATGGTGTACAGGAAAGATTTTATCTACCCACTGATTATGGAGAAGAGAAACGATTAAAGGAATATATCCAAGGTAACCGAAAAGATAGAGAGAAGGTATAAACTTGAATACCAAATTCAAGCACGTACTCTCAAGCTTTGTGTTCATGAGCGGATTGTTTATCATGGCTCTCGGCTTTGTGTTTATGATTCAAGCCAAGATTGGAGTAGCTCCATGGGATGTTCTTCATCTTGGCCTTGTTTCCACCGTAGGATGGACGGTTGGGATCTGGTCCCAACTGCTGGGGTTGATTCTGCTGGTCATAACGATCGTTTTGACAAGAAGGATGATGGGGATCGGTGCTTTTTTAAATATGTTTTTCCTAGGCTTTTTTATAGATCTTATCATGTCCTGGGGCTGGATTCATGAAGCCTCTTCCCTTGTCGAATCAGGTTTATGGTTTGTGATGGGACTCGTGATTAGCTGTTTTGGAACGGGGATGTACATTGCCCCAGGCTGGGGAGCAGGACCAAGAGACGGTTTTATGCTGGCTCTAGCGGAAAGAACCCAGTGGCCATTTCGACGGGTACGTACAATCATGGAAATGGCAGTTCTAGTATTGGGATGGGTACTTGGGGGTCCCGTATTTATCGGTACCGTTATTTTTTGTCTGACCGTTGGCCCCATCTGTCAATATTTTATTGGATTATGGAAGAGAATATTAGACAAGGCAATAGGGAGAGATGCAGATTATGAAAATATCAACCAAAGGACGTTACGGATTAACCATCATGATGGAACTAGCCGTGCGGTTCGGTGAGGGCCCAATTTCTCTTAAGAGCATTGCACAGCGCCACGATCTCTCCGAACACTACTTAGAGCAGCTGGTTGCTCCGCTAAGAAATGCGGAATTAGTAAAAAGCGTACGCGGGGCGTATGGCGGATATATTTTGACGAAGAAACCCGAGGAAATCACGGCAGGGGATATTATACGGGTCCTCGAAGGTCCGATCAGTCCGGTTGAGTTCGAGGAAGAAGAAGACCCGGCAAAGCGTAATCTTTGGCTTCAAATTCGTGACGCGATCTCCCAAGTACTAGATTCGACTACCTTGCATGACCTGATTACGTATCAAGATGATGGGCAGAGAAGCTCGTATATGTTTTATATTTAGGGGTTGGTTAGAGTGGAATCCGTTTATTTGGATCATGCTGCAGCGACACCTGTTCATCCCGAAGTGGTGGATCGAATGATTCCTTATTTCCAGGAATACTACGGAAATCCTTCGAGTGTCCATCAATTCGGCAGAAAAGTGAAGGCTGCATTAGATCAGGCGAGGCTGACCATCGCTTCTAGCCTGCATGCGGAGCCAGGGCAAATCATATTTACCAGCGGAGGAACTGAAGCGGACAATATGGCTCTATTAGGGATTGCCTTGGCCAATCAACAGAAGGGGAATCATATTATTACATCACTTATTGAACATCATGCAGTCTTGCATACCTGCCATCAGCTGGAGAAGATGGGCTTTGAAGTTACCTACCTTCCTGTTGATGACCGTGGGCAAGTGAGACCGGAAGATGTTCGGTCGGCATTGAGGGATACGACCATCCTCGTTAGCATCATGTATGGTAATAACGAAGTAGGTTCCCTGCAGCCGATTGCAGAAATTGTGGAGATTGCACATGTTGCAGGCGTGTATGTTCATACGGATGCCGTTCAGGCTTATGGTGTGATTCCTCTTGATGTTCAAGCTCTGCCCGTTGATTTGCTGTCCATCTCAGCGCATAAGATCAATGGGCCTAAGGGAATTGGTGCTCTTTATATGTCCAAACGAGTGAAGCTCTCCCCTGTGATGTTTGGAGGAGCTCAGGAGAAAAAGCGCCGAGCGGGGACAGAGAATGTTCCAGGGATTGTTGGTTTTGCGAAAGCAGCAGAAATGGCATCTGAATCCTTAGATGAACGCAAGGAGAAATATTTGCATTTCAGGGAAACGATGATTGATATTTGGAAACAGGAAGGCATTCACTTTACGATCAATGGACACCCGACGGATTTTCTTCCGCATATCTTGAATGTCAGCTTCCCTGGAGTGGAAACGGAAGTACTACTAATGAATTTAGACATGGCAGGTATATCCTGTTCTAGCGGGTCAGCTTGCGCTTCAGGATCATTAGAGGTTTCTCATGTACTGAAGGCGATGGGAATTGCTGAGGAGTGTTTGCGTTCCGCTATACGCTTCAGCTTCGGACTAGGAAACTCAGAAGAGCAGGTTCGATCCGCAGCACATAAGGTGAGTGAAATCGTCAAACGATTAATATAATGGGTAGGTAATGGATATCGATGAGTAAACCAAATCATGAAACCCGCGTTGTCATTGGAATGTCTGGCGGCGTTGATTCTTCAGTTGCGGCTTTAGAGCTGAAGCGCCAAGGCTATGATGTGATCGGCATCTTTATGAAGAATTGGGATGATACGGATGAATTTGGACATTGCACGGCAGAAGAGGATTATGAAGACGTTCGGCGCGTGTGTGATCAAATCGGCATCCCTTATTACACGGTCAACTTTGAGAAAGAGTATTGGGATAAAGTATTTACGTACTTTTTAGATGAATATAAAAAAGGTCGCACACCCAATCCAGACGTGATGTGCAACAAAGAAATCAAATTTAAGGCATTTTTAGATCGGGCGTTGCAGCTTGGTGCAGATTACCTAGCCACAGGGCACTATGCACAGGTGAAGTATTCTGATGGGGAATATCATTTGCTTCGTGGAGAGGATCAAGGGAAGGATCAGACTTACTTCCTGAATACGCTCGGGCAAGAACAACTTTCCCGAACCATGTTCCCCATCGGCCACCTGCCTAAATCTCGCGTTCGGGAGCTTGCAAAGGAAGCAGGGTTAGCTACAGCTAATAAGAAGGACAGCACCGGCATTTGCTTTATCGGAGAGCGAAACTTCAAAGAGTTCCTAAGTTCTTATCTGCCGGCTAAGCCAGGGGAAATCCAGACCTTGGATGGAGAAGTTAAAGGTCGACATGACGGACTAATGTACTACACTCTTGGTCAAAGACAAGGACTCGGAATCGGCGGAGCAGGAACAGGAGAACCTTGGTTTGTTGTCTCGAAGGATCTGGAGCGCAATATTCTTTATGTGGGCCAAGGATCCAATCATCCTGCTCTCTATTCAGACGGACTATTAGCAACAGATCTATCCTGGGTAAGCGATCAAGAGCCTGCTTCAAGCTTTTCCTGCACAGCCAAGTTTCGTTATCGCCAACCTGATCAAGGGGTGACCGTTCATCTGCTGCCAGACCGAAGCTGTCATGTTGTCTTTGATCAGCCTCAAAAAGCGATTACGCCAGGACAGGCTGTCGTCTTCTACAAGGGTGAGGAATGTTTGGGCGGCGGTATCATAGATAAAGCGATAAAAGGAACAGAAAAACCATGAACTCTTTAGCAGTCGAACTCAATGAAAAAGGTCTTCAGCACTTAACCATGGGAGACATCAATAAAGCGCTGGAATATTTCCAGCAAGCTATGCAGGAGGCGCCGGACTTTCCGGATCCCTATGCGAATATCGCCAATGTTCTGGCAAGTTCAGGCGAAAACGAAGATGCTCTTGTATGGTTTAAAAAAGCCATTTCTCTAGATCCTGAAGGCCCTCTTTTTCAATATGGGGCAGGCAATGTTTATTTCAATGTTGGGGATTATGCCTCAGCCAAGGAACATTACGAACGCGCTGAAAAATTAGGCATGAAGCACCATGATCTTCACTTCATGCTCGCCATGACCTGCTTCCACTTAGAAGAACTTACAGAAAGTATTGCTCGTTTTGATCAATCTCTGCAGATGGAACCCGAGGACGTGGAAGCAACGTTTACAAGAGGTCTTGCCTTAGCCAGAATGGGGGATATCAGTCGGGCAAAAGAAGCTTTTGAACAAACGATTCACTTGCAGCTCGATCATGCAGACGGCCTTTTTAATTTAGGAATAGCTTACGCTTATCTCGGTGATCTTCCCGCAGCCAAAGACAGCCTTCAACGGGCAATTGAAATTAACCCTCAACACGTATTAGCGAAAAATGCATTACAACAATTGCAAAATTTGTAGAACATAGACCCTCTCTCCCTTTCACACACTAAGAAAGCGGAAGGAGGGTCTTCTTTGTGTACAAAGCGAGTGAGGTTATTGGCTTGCCCGTCCTTGACCTGCAGGCCGGTCATGAACGGGGGGTTGTTCGCGACGTTTTGTTCGACGAGGACTGGACATTCCAAGGCCTATTGGTCGAAATCAAAGCAATGTTTCGCAGAGGTCGCTTTATTCCTTCCGATTCCATTCAGGCTATTGGAGACGATTATGTAACCATTGCCGACGAAGGAGCAATGGGTCCTCTAGAGGGCATTGACCATCTGGTTGGAGTCAAGTCTGGATCCTTCCATATGCTGGGCAAACCGCTCATCACAACCAATGGTCATCGCCTTGGTCAGATAGAGGATGTTTATTTTCGGACGGAATTTGGCTCCATTGTAGGCTATGAGGTTTCCGATGGCCTTTTGGCCGACCTAATGGAAGGCAGAAAAGCAGTTAAGCACCTTGAACGGGCAACCATTGGAGAGGACGCAGTGATTCTTCCTCTCGCAAGTTTTTCTGAATCGGAAAGCTTCACATTAGCGGAAGGAGAGGATGAAGATGAGAAATAACGGAATGATGTCGTGGATGGTAGGTATAGGTGCAGTTGCTTTAGCCGTTGTGGGGTGGATGGTTCCCAAAAGAAGAAAATCACCAATGCAAAAAGCCATGAAATGGACCAGAAATAATGTCAATTGGCTAGGAGCCGTGGTGGTTCCTGTATCACGCATGGTTATGAGAAAAATGAAAGTTCGATAAATACACCAAAGGCCATCTTGCGGTTTCGAGATGGCCCTTTTTATTTAACGGATAGTTAGTCTAGGGCTGGCAACAATATGAGAAAGGAGGCATCTTATGGAACTGAGAATAAGACTTTTAATCTATCTCGGTATGGCGACTTTGGTGGCAGGACTTGTCTACTTGCTTCTCCAGCTGGCTCCTCACTTCGGATGGATGTGGCAAGTGATCAAAGCGGTTATAGCCCCCTTTTTGATATCCGTCATTTTTGCCTATTTACTAAATCCCATCGTCAGGCTGCTTCATCAGAGAAATGTTCCTCGGGGTATGGCGGTCGCTATTATATATTTTACATTCATCCTTGTCTTTACGGTGTTCATCTTAAATGCGATTCCAACTTTTCTTAAACAATCAAGCGATTTAACGGAGCATATCCCTGAACTTGTTCAGACCTATCAGGCCTGGCTGCAGGAATTTAATAATCACAAGTATCAGCTGCCTGAATCCATACGTCTAGGAATCGATCAGGCTCTTGAGAACATAGAAGTGAAAACGACGGAGTATTTTGCAAATCTTGTCAATGGGGCAGGAGGCTTTATTCATAAGTTTATCGGCTTATTTGTTATTCCTTTTCTTGTCTTCTACATGCTAAAGGATATGGAATCCATACAAAAAGGGATTCTTTTGTTTGTTCCCAGAAGCCAGCGGAAGGAATTTTCCAAGTTGTTCCACGATATTGATCATGCATTAGGCAACTACATAGCAGGTCAATTGTTAGTGTCACTCATTGTTGGAGTGTTAGCCTACATTGGCTACTGGATCATTGGAATGCCTTATGCGCTTATTCTCGCTTTAATTATTACCATTACCAATATCATTCCTTATATCGGGCCGATCATTGGGGCAGCGCCTTCTATACTCGTTGCGCTTACGATATCGTGGGAAATGTCCGTTGCCGTATTAATCGTAAATTTGATCGTACAGGTCTTGGAAGGAAACTTGGTTTCTCCGTTCATTATGGGGAGGCGATTGCATATGCATCCGATCCTCATCATATTTGCCCTGCTCTTAGGAGGGGAGCTTGGAGGCTTAATCGGTTTGATTTTTGCTGTACCCATTTTAGCTACTTTAAGAGTAATCATCCACCACGTGATTATTCATTTGGTCAAACATTGACATGGGCAAGTTGAAAAATTATAATGTCAAAAGAATAAGATATTGGATTGATGAAGGATCTAAGTAAACTGTATTCCCTTTTTTCAGAGAGGATGCTCCTAGGGTGTGAGGGCGTCTAGAAGGCATGGTTGAACGCTAATCCAGAGAGCAGGAAAACCTGCCGTTCGCCTCGTTACGGCTTGAAGGAGGTCTCTTTTCCATTGGATTGGGAGAGGCAACCAGGGTGGTACCGCGTGAGACAACTCTCGTCCCTGACTAGGGATGGGGGTTTTTTGTTTTTTCACAATATGGTTGGAGGATGAAAGGATATGAAAAAACTAAGTTCAGCTGAAATCAGAAAGATGTACGTGGATTTTTTTGCTTCTAAGGGTCATCGCATTGAGCCGAGTGCCCCGTTGGTTCCTCATGAGGATCCAACGTTACTATGGATCAATTGCGGGATGGCGCCGCTTAAAAAGTATTTTGATGGATCGGTTATTCCTGACAATCCGCGGATTACGAATTCACAAAAATCGCTAAGAACCAACGATATCGAAAACGTAGGAAAGACCGCTCGTCACCATACGTTTTTTGAAATGCTAGGGAATTTCTCCATTGGTGATTATTTTAAGGAAGAGTCGATTATTTGGGCATGGGAGTTTTTAACGAGTCCTGAGTGGATTGGATTTGACCCAGAGAAGCTGTCTGTAACGATTCATCCAGAGGATGATGAAGCCTTTGCCATTTGGCATGAGAAGGTAGGGATTCCAAAAGAGCGGATCATTAGACTGGAAGGGAATTTTTGGGATATTGGAGAGGGTCCTTGCGGTCCGAATAGTGAAATCTTCTTCGATCGTGGAGAAGCTTTCGGAAATGATCCCAATGATCCTGAGCTCTTCCCAGGCGGAGAAAATGAGCGATACTTGGAAATCTGGAACCTCGTGTTCTCACAGTATAACCATAATACGGATGGGTCCTATACTCCACTTCCGAAGAAAAACATTGATACCGGAATGGGCTTAGAAAGAATGGCCTCCGTGATCCAGAATGTGGACAATAACTTTGAAACAGATCTACTATTTCCGATTATTGAAGCAACAAGTGAAATTAGCGGAGTGAAATACGGTTCTTCTACTGAAGCCGATGTAGCGCTTAAGGTAATAGCGGATCACGCTCGGACCATGACATTTGCCATTGGCGACGGAGCTCTTCCTTCCAATGAGGGACGAGGGTATGTAATTCGCCGCTTGCTTCGCCGTGCCGTGCGCTACGGTAAAGTGCTCGGTGTCGAAAAGCCATTCCTATACCAGCTTGTAGCGGTGGTTGGCAATATCATGGGAGATACGTATCCAGAGGTTGTGGAAAAGCGTGAATTCATTGAGAAAGTCGTTCGTGGCGAAGAAGAACGCTTCCACGAGACACTGAATGAAGGGTTAGCCATCCTTTCCGATATGATTGAACAAGCCAAGAAGGCCGGGCGTCAAGCATTAACAGGGGAAGAGTCCTTTAGGCTTTATGACACCTATGGATTCCCAATTGACCTCACCGAAGATTTTGCAACTGAAAATGGTTTTTCGATTGATCGAGCAGGCTTTGAGCAAGCCATGGATGAACAACGTGCAAGAGCTCGCGCCGCTCGTCAAGACGTCGATAGTATGAAGGTTCAAGGCGGTATCCTAGGGGAGATCACGGTTAAGAGTGAGTTTGTTGGGTATAATGATTTGGTAACAAGTGGAAAAGTTGTTGCCTTAATCGTAGACAATCAATCGGTTGACTTTGTATCCGAAGGAGCCTTGTGTCAAGTGATCTTAGACCGTACACCTTTCTACGCCGAAAGCGGAGGACAAATGGCGGATAAGGGCCTCATCCTTTGCGGTCCAAACCAGCTTAGCGTGGAGTACGTGCAAAAAGGACCGAATGGGCAGCATGTACATCAGGCTAGGGTGCATCAAGGAAGCATTAAAATTGGGGATAACGTAGAAGCTGTTGTAGACCGCGCTTCGAGGGTAAATATCATTAAAAACCATACGGCTACCCACTTGCTTCATCGTGCTTTGAAGGATACCTTAGGAGAGCATGTAAATCAGGCAGGTTCTTTAGTTGCCGCCGATCGCTTGCGTTTCGACTTTACACATATCAGTTCTATTTCCGAGTCTGAGCTCGAGACCATTGAAGGTCTTGTTAATCAGAAGATCTGGGAGCAGATTGAAGTTTCCATCATGAACAAAGGAATTCAAGAAGCTAAAGCAATGGGAGCCATGGCTTTATTCGGAGAGAAATACGGGGATATCGTCCGTGTGGTTCAAGTAGGCGACTACAGCCTAGAATTATGCGGGGGCTGTCATGTTATGAACACGGCAGAGATCGGGCTCTTTAAGATCATCAGTGAAGGCGGAATTGGAGCCGGAACTAGAAGGATTGAAGCTGTAACAGGTCGTGCTGCTTATGAGTATTTAAATGAGCAATATTCTACACTTCGCAGACTAGCAGGAGATCTAAAATCTACTTTGTCTGATGTTCCGAAGCGGGTAGAAGGATTAAAGGCCAATATCCGTGAGCTAGAAAGAGAAAATGAATCTCTAAAAGCGAAACTGAGCCATGTTGAAGCCTCCTCTTTGACTGATCGTGTTCAAGAAGTGAACGGGGTGAAGGTCTTGGCTGAACAAGTAAATGGAATGGATATGGAAAATCTTCGCAACATGGTAGACGACTTGAAAAACAAGCTAGGGTCCGCCGTGGTGGTCATTGGGTCTGTACAAGGGGACAAAGTGAATCTAACGGCAGGAGTCACAAAGGACTTAGTTGATAAGGGCTTCCACGCTGGAAAGCTCATTAAGGAAGTAGCGACTCGTTGCGGCGGTGGCGGCGGCGGTCGTCCGGATATGGCGCAAGCGGGCGGAAAAAATCCAGAACAGCTTAAAGAAGCTTTAAACTATGTGCTAGTTTGGGCTGAGCAACAATAATTGCGTAAATTTCTGTAAAATAAAGAGGAAAAAGGCATTCGCGTAGCGAAGCATGTAGAAAGAACTTCTTAAAGGTAAAGAGGTGTTGAAGATGAGTTCATTGGACAGAACCATGAAGTTCAATCTAAAGTTAGATGATACAGATGTTCAGGTGAAAGATGCCTTTCTCACCGTTTACAGCGCCTTGGAGGAAAAGGGATATAACCCCATTAATCAGATTGTGGGTTATCTTCTTTCTGGTGATCCAGCCTATATTCCTCGGCACAACAACGCTAGAAGCATCATCCGTAAATTGGAAAGAGATGAATTGATTGAGGAACTGGTCCGTTCGTATTTGTCTCAGCACCGCACATAAGAAGAAGTCGGGTGAAACAAATGAGAATTATGGGTTTGGATTTAGGAGACAAGACGATCGGCGTTGCCATCAGCGATGAGATGGGCTGGACAGCCCAAGGAATTGAAACGATTAAGCGGGAAAACCTAAAATCAGATTTAAACCGCTTGGCTCAACTTATTGCCGAGTATGGGGTAACTGAGGTTGTGGTAGGTCTTCCCAAGAACATGAATGGTACGATTGGTCCGCGAGGAGAGCTTTGTCAGGCTTTTGCCAAGACGGTAGAGAACAGCTTGAATATTCCCGTGCGTATGTGGGATGAGCGATTAACTACGATGGCAGCAGAGAAAATGCTAGTTGCTGCAGATGTTAGTCGTAAAAAAAGAAAGCAAGTCATTGATAAGATGGCTGCAGTGATGATTCTGCAAGGCTATCTCGACTTTAAAAAATAACGTTAGAGGAGGCAGAAGCATTTGGAAGAATTAGAAGTAGGCGAAGTGGTTACCTTGTCTGATGATGAAACAGGAGAGGAAAAAGATTTTCAGATCATGTACATCTTTGACATTGAAGACCGTACCTACCTCTGTCTTGTGCCAGAGGAGCAGGATGACCGAGATGAGGTAGAGGTTCATTTCCTCCGTTATGACGAAACCGATGGGATGCTTTATCCGATTGAGTCAGAGGAGGAGCAGGAGAACGTCATCGCTACCTTTGAAACGCTGGAAGCCGAATTTAATGAATAGGGTAAACAATAAGAGGCTCTTGTCTACGGACAGAGCTTCTTTTTTCGTTTTTTAGGGTTGCCCATAAGGACTGGAAATGAAGTATAATGTAGGATGTTGTCATTTTTTTTGGCAGATAAGAATTTAGAAGATATCTAGAATTCTACATCTGCATAAGGGCAACTAGTTTCCCCTAACTTGACATCAAGGGATAAACCCCCATTTCTGATAAAATTTAATTTTATCAGAAATGACCCGTAGGGTTGATATCAAGTTAGGGAAATGTCGCACAACTCACTTGACAAAAAGATGTCAAGTGGAGTTTCTGCGCCAAGGCTTGGCGCCAGCCAAGTTTTCTATACTGAACCGTGCGGATGGGCATCCTATGGAGGGAGGAACTTTATGAGAGTGATGACAAAAGCCATTGTGCTTCTTATTATATTTGGAGTAATAGGTGTTGCAGGAGCTTATTATTATTACCAGGAATCCTTGCAGCCAACTCAGCCTGGGCCTGCCGTTGTAGTTGATATCCCACCAGGCAGCTCAACACAGAAAATTGCCGAAATCTTGGAGGAAAACAATCTTATACGAGACAGCAAAACGTTTGTCCTATACGTAAGGCAAAGTGGGAAGGGCAGTCAGCTTAAGGCGGGTCAGTACGAATTTACACCAGGGGAAAGCGTGGACCGCTTATTGACGAAGATGGTTATGGGTGATGTTTACCAACGTACCATCCAATTTACGATTCCGGAAGGTTGGACAGTCCCGCAAATCGCTTCTTTCTTGGCAGAGAAAGGGTGGGTAAATGAAGAGAAATTTCTTCAACTTGTAAACGAAGGAGAGTTTGATTTCCCATTTGTTCGTGGTATTCCAAACGATAAGAGTTTGGGATTCCGCTTAGAGGGCTATTTATTCCCTAAGACTTATGAAGTAAGAGAAGGGGCTACTGAAAAGGAAATCATTGAGCGTATGCTTGCTCAATTTCAAACAGAATGGGACCCGACCTGGACGGACCAGTTAATTCAAAAAAACATGTCTATCCATGAGGCTGTCACGCTTGCGTCCATCGTGGAACGAGAAGTTATCGTTGATATAGAACAGGCCAAAGTGGCCGGCGTCTATTTTAACCGGCTAGAGACCGATATGCTCCTTCAGGCGGATGCCACAGTACAATATGCTTTAGGTAAACAAAAGGATATTGTGACTTATAAAGATCTGGAGCTTGACCATCCTTATAATACGTACCGGTATAAAGGATTGCCTCCAGGACCGATTGCTTCTCCTGGAAGGGCTGCCCTGCATTCGGTTGTGGAGCCCGAAAAGCATGGCTATTTCTTTTATGTGACAAAGAAAGATGGTTCGGGCGAACATTATTTTTCCGAAACCTACCAACAGCATTTAAAAAATATCGCATTGAGCAAAAGAGCTAACAAATAGCCTACACCTTCTTACTTATGATAAGATAAAATCCAGTTGTCAGGGTAAAAATGATTGGGAGTTGTCCATATGATTACGAATGAACGCGTGAATGACTATATAGAAGCACTTATTCCACCAAGGGCTGAGCTGCTTCAAGTGTTGGAGCAAGAAGCTGCAGAAGAGCGCATACCGATCATCCAGTTGCCGAGCATCCAATTTATTCGAACCCTTCTATTGGCTTTCCAGCCTAAAAGAATTTTGGAAATCGGTACAGCCATTGGATATTCTACTATTTGGCTTGCCCATGCTGCTCCACTGGCCAGAATCACGACAATGGAAATTGACAAGGAACGGATCACCCGTGCCTTAAGCAATTTTGATAAGGCCGGTATTCGCGAGCGAATTGAAATTATTGAAGGGGATGCAGGCGACGGGTTACCGGAGCATTATCGCTTTGATTGTTTGTTCTTAGATGCGGCCAAAGGACAGTACAAGCACTACCTCGACTTATATCTTCCCATGCTCGAACCCGGGGGAATCGTTCTGTGCGATAACGTACTTTTTAAAGGATTGGTATCGGAAGAGACGGTGGATAACAAGCGGTTGGCTCCCCTGGTGAAAAAAATTAATGATTTTAATGCCTACATCATGGGGCACCAGGAGTTGGATACTTCCCTTATCCCTATAGGGGATGGATTAACGTTTTCTGTAAAGAAAGGTGAATAGAAATGAGAAAACCTGAACTGTTGATTGCTGCTGGGAGTTTAACTGAGGTAAGACAGTACCTGGAAGCAGGAGCGGATGCCATAGTGGTTGGAACTGAACGCTATGGATTGCGTCTGCCTGGTACGATGACCTTAGAGGAAATCAAACAGGCGACTGATTTAGCCCACGCAAGCGGCAAAAAGTTATACGCTTCGGTGAATGGACTTCTTCACAATAATGAACTTGAAGGGCTAGAGGAATATCTGATTCAATTGAATGCGATGGGAGTCGATGCCATTGAGTATGCAGATCCAGCTGTTCTGATGACGGCCAAACATACGATACCGAACATGCCGTTGCACTGGAATGCAGAAATTATTGCAACAAGCTTCCATACCATTGGATATTGGGCGACTAAGGGCATTCGGCGTGCAGTTTTGTCTCGTGAGCTTAATATGGATGAAATCTCCCAAATCAAAGAAGAAGCCAATGAACTCGAAATTGAAGTGCAAATACACGGCATGTCTTGTATCTTCCATTCAAAACGCCCCTTGGTATCGTCCTACTTTCACCATTTAGGGAAAAATGCGGTCATTGAAGGAAAGGGGAAGGAGAGGGGCCTTTATCTGAAGGAAGAAAAAAGGGAAGACATCTTTTATCCGGTTTATGAGGACGCATGCGGTACACACATCATGAGTGCCGAAGACGTATGCATTTTGGATAACTTAGACGAATTGATGGAAGCGGGCATCTATAGCTTCAGAGTGGAAGGGTTGCTGAAATCCATGGAGTACAACGAGACGGTGTTGCGTGTGTACCGTGAAGCTATTGATGCGTACGCAAAAGATCCAGACCTGTTCTTCGACCAGCTCGACAGTTGGAAGGAGCAGCTAGAGGAAAAGCAAGATCCGAAAAGGCCCCTGACAACAGGGTTTTATTATAAGGAATTGGTATTCTAAGTGAGGTGACTAGCTATGCCGGAAGTGTTGAAAGAAGAAAAAACAGCTGTGAAGCGAGGACCTATTCTCAAGAAGCCGGAGGTTTTGGCTCCTGCTGGCAGTTTGGAAAAGCTAAAGATCGCGGTTCATTATGGCGCTGATGCTGTCTACATTGGGGGGCAGCAATTCAGCTTACGGGCGAACGCGGATAATTATTCATATGAAGAAATGAAAGAGGGAACAGATTTTGCCCATGCCCATGGAGCAAAGGTTTATGTAGCAGCGAACATCATCGCTCATAACGAAGATATGCAGGGTGTGGAGGATTTCTTTGCCAAGCTTTATGAAGTAGGGATTGATGCCGTGATTGTCGCCGACCCAGCACTCATCGAAGCATGCAAAAAGGGAGCTCCAAAGCTTGAAATTCACTTGAGTACCCAGGCCTCTACAACGAACTGGCAATCTGTCCAGTTTTGGAAAGATGAAGGGATTGCCCGCGTGGTATTAGCCAGGGAGGTGTCTTTCGAAGAAATTCGCAAGATCAAGGAAAAAGTAGATGTGGAAATTGAGCAATTTATTCACGGCGCCATGTGTCCCGCGTACTCTGGCCGATGTGTACTATCCAATCATATGACTGCAAGGGATTCTAACCGTGGAGGATGTTGTCATTCCTGTCGTTGGAGTTATGATATGTACGAAAATCCGGAAGAAGCAAATCAGGATGCAGCTATTTTCGGAGAAGGAGATAACCCCTTTAGCTTTAGTTCCAAAGATTTAAGTATGATTGAACATATACCGGAGATTGTTGAATCTGGTATTGATTCTCTTAAAATAGAAGGTCGCATGAAGAGTGTTCACTATGTGGCTACAGTGGTTAATGCCTATAGACAGGCTATAGATGCGTATTGTGCAGATCCGGATAATTACCAATTAAATCCGCATTGGGTAGAAGAAATTCATAAGGCTGCGCATCGCTCGACGACCACGGGGTTTTTCTACGAAATCCCAGGCCCGGAGGATCACTTGTACGGAGAAGCGGAATCCTTAGCTGAATATGATTTCGCTGGGCTCGTTTTAGATTATGATGCTGACAACCGCATAGCCACGATCCAGCAGCGAACACACTTTAAGCTGGGGCAGGAGGTTGAATTCTTTGGCCCGGGCAATCGATTCTTCCGTCAGGCTATCCAGGAAATGTGGAACGATGAAGGCCAAGCGATTGAGAAGGCCCCTCACCCTCTCATGGTTGTCAAGATGAGAGTGGAACAGCCTGTCAGTGCGTGGGATATTATGAGAAAACATAAGTGATCCAATTCGAATGAACCCCCTTTTTACCGGTAACAATGGGTAGAAATGGGGGTGTTTTTTGTGTCTAGCAAAAGAAGGATGTTTTTCACTTTATCCTTGCTTGTTACGGCTTGGGTAGTACTGATAAGCAGATTAATGTGGATCCAGATTCTCGATGTCCACCAGTTCTCTAAGCATGGGGTGAATCTTATTGAAGAAGCTGTTACGCAGCGAAAGCAAGAAGTGACGCTTCATACCGGGCGAGGGGACATTCTAGATCGCAACGGACAGCCTTTAACAGGAAGTGAGAGAACAGGGGTTGCTGTTTTTCCTTTAGTCAGGGGTAATCTCGACAAGGAAAAGATAGCAAGGCTGGCGGAACTTACAGATCTGAATGAAGACCAGTTGCATCATGTTATCCAGCAGGTCAGGGTTCCTACGTTTATTCGAGATAGCGAAGGAAAGATCATTGCATTAAATGAGATGAATGCACAGGAAGTCGATCAGCTCTCCCTGCCTGGTATTGTCTCCTTGCCGATTACGGAGCGCTACCAGCCAGATGCTTTAGCCACTCAATTAGTGGGTTACATTAGTCAAAATCCTGAACGAATCCAAAAGGAGTACGCAGAAGAGCTCAAAAGAGGAGAAATCACCAAAAGAACACTAATTGGCGCCTCAGGCTTGGAGCGCAGCTTCGAGCGTTTTCTGCAGGGGGTTGGACCTACGACGGTATCTTATTTTGTTGATGCAAGAGGCAATCCGTTGAACGGATTAAAGTCTAAGATGGTGGAACAAGAAAACCAGTTTTATCCATTGGCTATAAAAACTACACTGAATAAAGATCTTCAGAAGCTAGCAGAAGAATCCTTGCTTCATGAGGGAGTGGCCTTGGGATCAGTAGTGGTACTCGATGCAAAATCGAGAGAAGTTCTTGCTATGGCTAGCCATCCAGTGTTCCACCCGGGCAGCCGAATTGAGCTGGAGAATGGAAATTGGGTGAACCGCTCGATTAAGCAAATCTCGCCGGGATCGGTTTTTAAGACGGTTGTTGCCGCTGCCGTACTAGAGGAAGGCGTGGTTAAGCCTGACGACAAGTTTCATTGTGAGGGTCACTATGGCAAGTATGGGTTCTCTTGCTGGAAAGAAGGGGGGCACGGGGAAATCACATTTGCCGAGGCATTTGCCCAATCCTGCAATATTGCTTTTGCTCATGCTGCGCTGAAATTGCAACCAGGGGACCTAGAGAAATATGCTGAAAAGCTAGGACTAACGCAGCAAGTAGGCTGGAGTCAGTCTCCCTTTTTTAAGATGAACACCTTCCGCCAATTAGATGGGGAGGACCGAGGACAAATTTTTTCGGCGCAAACTCCGCGACAAGACGAAGGGGTGTTGATCCAAACGGCAATCGGACAACGGGATGTACAAATCACCCCGTTGCAAGCCGCGAATATGATGGCCACCATCCTCGAAGGGGGAGAAAAAGAAGAGGTTCGGGTAGTAAAGGAAATCCGTTATAAAACAGGTTCTTTATTTCACTCCTTTGAAGCCCATCCAATTGAAGGAGAGCAGATTGACCGGTACACGGCTTACCAGCTTCGTAAGATGATGGAGTCTGTAGTGGATAGCGGAACAGCTCAGACCCTAAAAGATAGCCTTTGGAAGCTAGCGGGAAAAACCGGGACAGCTCAGACCAATTCAGGAAAAAACAATCAGTGGTTTGTCGGATATGGACCGGTGGAAAATCCTCAATATGTAGTAGTAGCTGTTGCTGAGCAGGAGCCTAAGTCCGGACCAAATAAAGTGATACCTGTGGTTAAGCGAATCATGAATGAATTAGCGGTACAGCAAGATTCGAGTCACCAATTGCGCCCATAGGCATAACCTAGAAAAAAACAAATGCTTTGCGGAGGAGATAAGATGATTCCATTTTTCACCCATACCAATAACATGTTCAATTTTCGTGTGAATAATATTGGCACTAATGGAACGATTGATTTTGGTAATGTCATTCATAAGGGTCATCAAGCCAATGATCAGACACAGTATGGACAGTGGCTAGCTTCAGACGGGGTGATTGCTAGTCCAGTTACGAATTTTAACTTGAATGTGTATAATGACGCGGATGGCATCGACCAGGGCCAGGTCCAAATCTAATCGATGGGGGGAGTGTTGGCCTAATGATTAAGATCAATATCAGCAATGTTAGGGTCAACTCCATCATTGCTCTGGGCTCACTGAACATTGGTAAAACTTTTTTCTATGATAATAAGGCAAACACCACTTTTGTCGAATGTGAGCCGCCGGAAGAAGATGTTCAAACTCAAACACTTGTTATGGCCGAAGAAAACGAACATAGTTTATAAAAAGGGCTGCTCAATGAGCTGCCCTTTTCACAAGCTTTATTTCTTTGATTTTTTATCAGGAAGCGTAGGCTGTTTGCCAGCGTCCAGGGGTTGTGTTACCTGACCTTGTGGTGGAGGAGGAACTGGTGCATTAGCTAAGGGTGCTTGAACAGGATAATGGGGGTAAGGGTGGGATTGGGGAACATGATAGGGAGAGGTCATAACAGGATACGCAGGTACAGGACTTGCTCCATACGGATGGACAGCATACGGATCGCCAGGATGAGGTGGCATGCCGGGATAAGCTGCGGTAGGCAAATTTACTTTGGTACCTGCTGGGATGTCATCGGGGTCACGGATATGCGGGTTAAGGTTGACTAACGTTCTTAGGTCTACGCGCAATCTTTCCGCTAGTTCCCAAATCGTGTCTCCTTTTTTGGCAATGTACGTACTCAACATGATCATCCTCCTTTTATGTGTCGGTTGAAAGTATGCTGTCACTTCAGCGAATCTTGGGCATATGATAAACCAAACGTGACAAAGGATGGTTGCAATGACCCACATTAATAACATTTTTAACGTTCGGGTGAACAATGTTTCGAACAACGCCTCCATTAACTTCGGCAACGTCATCCACAAAGGTCATCAAGCCAATGTTAAAGCTAATATCGGGCAGGCTTTAATGGGGGATGCCTTTTATAGTCCGGCGAACAACTTCAATAAAAATATCCACATTGATCCGGATCTTATTGATCAGCCTCAAGCACAAGTATAAACCTGGATTAACTATCTTGATCGAGCCATCTGGGTAACTCGATCTGTAGCATGCCATTCCTGTATTCATATTTCATTTCACTGGCAATGATAGGCTCAGGCAAGGGGATGACTTTACTGAAGGTTCCGCTGACCAATTGGGATACCAGCGGCTGCATCCCCTCCATGATGATAGGAATAGTTCCTTCAATAATTACCTCCTTGGGCTTGCAGCTCACTCGCAGGTGAGGGGGACCTCCTTTATGGGGAAGGTCGAGCAAGATCGTATACTTCTGATTGTCAGTATATAGGTTGTAAAGGGGACCGTCTTGTTTTAGATCTTCAGCCAAATCAAGAAAAAAGTTTTTTCCAAGCAGCTGCTCCGCCATCTTTTTCCAGGCTTCAAGATCATTCTGACTCATTTATGCACCTCCCTCTTGCTTTCCACATATCTATTTTTATGTAGGCCTTATTGTTTTAATTACCTTTATTAAGGAGGTGAAAGCTCATGCATCAAATGCCTTATCCTTACCATAATTCTAATCTTCTAAAGCAATTAGAGGAGCGGATTGAGCAGCTAGAAAAGCAAAACGAAGAATTAAAAGAAAAAGTCGATAAAATTAAGCCGATTACGATTGAAAACATTAATTATAAAATCCAGGAACTAACGGTAGAGGAGCTGAGCGGGACGCTAAACATCGGGATGACGGCCTTAACCGACCCTGAAGAATTGAAAAAATGGATGGGAGAAGCAGAGGAAGGAGAAGCAGTAGTCCTCAATGATATGGAGCAAGGACCTGAAGTCAACGGACAGTAAAGAGGAGGAAGAGTAAAGTGAAGGAAGAATGGGATAACCATTTTGAATCAAGCTGGAAGAACTTTGAGGAACTATTTAAAAATAACTTCCCCAACATGCAACCTATGAGTGGAGCTTCAGACGTCGGATCGATTGAACAATATATCAAGAATACGATGGACTCGGTGTTCAAAAATGGATTTGCCCAAGGAAACGGATTCAGCAATGTAGGACCAGGCCTTCGATCAGACGTCATGGATACTCTTCATCATGTGATTGCCAAGGTATATATCCCAGAAGGGGTGGATCCCTACCAGTTGATGGTTTTTGTGAACAATCAAAGCATCAAGCTTGGAGGATTTCCAGATCAGCAAAAGCATGTTGTAAAGCTCCCTTTTCCTGTAGTTCCCAGGAACTCCAAGGCGGTATTTAAGGACGGAATTCTTCAAGTTCGAATGAAAAAACTGGCGATGGAAGATCAGTACCATGAAGTGAATGTAGATTTTATCTAGCTGAAGATAAAGAGTTTCCCAATCATCCCCATAGCCAGTTCAAATAAAGGACCCGGGCCAACTCCAATGTTCCAACCGGGAAAGCCGACAAGCGTATAGGGTGTCCGACGCGGGGGCGAGTCCGATCTTATCATCACCCAACCATTTCTTACCTCTTCAATTCTTCCAAAATAACGGGACCCATCTTGAAGGATAATGAAAGCCTTTTTCCCTTGATAGAAAGAGGCATGCTGGGGGTGCACGGGCATAGGATACATGAACATTCTCCTTTCAGTTAAATCCTGATTCCCTATCAGTTTATGCCCCGCATGCCATTTTGCTTGGATAGCAGCTTAATGCTACCCCCTTTTTTCCAGTCGATCTTCTTCCGCCTCCGGCTCTAAGATTTCGTAGAGCAGCCGCGAGGCTTCAAGTTCGTTCTTGGGCAATTTCTTATCCTTAAATGGTGGTAGCATATAAAACAGCCTGGCGATTCTCGGAAGATGAAGTTTCGCTTCTTGAATCCAATTAGGATCAACCAGTAAATCAGGCTCGCCCGTTACTAATAGCTTACCGTCTTTCAGGATGATCACTTGATCCGCCCATGCCGCTGCAAAGTCCACATCATGGGTCGATACAATAATCGTTTTCCCAAAGTAGTTAAGGCTCTTCAACAGGTAGGCCAGTTCATCCTGACCGCTTGGGTCCAGATAGGACATGGGTTCATCCAGCACGACAATGTCCGGTTTCATGGCTAGGATCCCTGCGATGGCCACCCTTTTTTTCTGACCGTAGCTGAGATGATAGGGGGGCTTGAAACGATATTCGAGCATTCCGACAGAGCCTAGCGCCATGTTGCAGCGCTCTTCAATTTCCTTTTCAGACAAGCCAAGGTAACGGGGCCCGAACTGAACATCTTCCCATACTGTAGCAGAGAAAACTTGGTCATCGGGATCTTGAAAGACCAGTCCTACTTTTTGACGGATTTGCTTTACCGTTTTTTTATTCAAGGGCAATCCCATAATTTCGATTGTGCCCTGCTGTGGAAGTTTAATTCCATTTAGATGGTGCATCAGCGTGGATTTGCCCGCTCCGTTTGGTCCGAGCAGGGCTACCTTTGAGCCGATAGGAATCTCTATAGACAAATTATCAATCGCTTTGGTTTTGTCCGGATACTGGTAAGAAAGATTTTTGATTCGAATGGCGTTCATGAGCAGCTTCTCCTTCTTGCATGGGTATAGAGCCGTAGCCTCTTGCTAACATAGCCTGATAAATGCGTCCGCTTCGTTCATAGGAACGGATCAGAAGGACGCCTAGCAATTCACCGCATCGCTTATAAGAGCTCCAGGATGCAAAACTCGCAATGGTTAAACCTCTCGATTGCTGAGCTAGAATCATTCTTTCGATTTCTTCAAACAAAACCGCTAGGTAACGAAGGGTAAAAAGCATGATCTCCACGATGACGGTAGGGATGCCGATTCGAATCAAAGCTCTTAGTAAAGCCGAAAAAGATGTGGTGGAGAGTAGTATGCAAAGAATGAAATGGCATAGAACAAGCTTGGCAATCAGCCGAGACGCGAGAAGCACTCCTTCTAGCGAGATGGTGAAGCCAAGAATGGTTAAGATGACGTGCCCCTCAATCGCAAAAGGAAGCAGTACGATTGCCCCTAGTCCGAAAGGGATGAGGAGGAGCAATCGAAGGCATGCATACCGCCATGATATGCCAGCCCATATGCACAAGACGAGAACCAGAAGCCCCAGACCAGCCAGGATGATGGGCTGGTTAAAGGAGGCTGTGAAAGCAAGTAGAAGAAGAAGGCTAATCACGCGCTTAGGATCGGACGCGATAATCTTGCGCTTGGCCTTCCCTTCTGAGACATCAAAGAATTGACCGACCATTAGGGTTCTTCCCTTTTATTCATGGTCCTCACTAAAGTTCCTAATCGGGCGTATGCCCAAACGATCAAAAGGCAAAGCAGAAGACCGGCCAAACCTGATAAGGCGGTACCCAACCCTTCACTTTCGATAAAGGGAATTTGATAGTCAGGAAGAACCTCGAACAGGGGTTCAGCCTCCATTTCCACAAATCCAAGATCATGTGCTACTCGTTCTAAGCCATCAGGCAGAGAAGAGGCGAAAGGAGCCATGAACAGAGCCAGCATAACCGTAATAGCTAGGAAGATCTTGGTTTTTTTATTCATTTCTCCACCACCTTAGCTGGTGTAGTTGCAAGCGCATTATGGTCCTGACTTTGACGCTCCATCATGTAGCGCAGGATGACGACAGTGATAATCCCTTCCCCAATCCCAATAATGGCGTGCCAAGTAAGCATAGCTTTCATGGCCAATCCCAGTGGAACAATGCCTGAGAGATAAAGCTGAATGGCAACCAGGGCTGCTGATGCCGTTACGGACATCCACGATGCTACAAAAATGGAGACAGGCTGGATGCTCTTCCACTTTTGGAACATGCGGTAGATGCCATATCCCACCCAAGGCGCAACAAGGGCGACGTTAAACAGATTGGCTCCCATGGCAGTAATTCCGCCGTCTTGGAAAAACAAACCTTGGATCATAATTACTGCAGTCATGATGAGCATGGCTGTCCATGGTCCAAAAAGAATCGCTGCTAATGTCCCCCCCGCCAGATGGCCGGAGGTTGCTCCGGCCACGGGGAAGTTAATCATTTGGGCGGCAAAAATGAAGGCTGTCGTGACCCCGATAAGAGGGATTTGTGACTGATCCTCATTTAGCCTTGTTTTTTTAATAGCTACAGCGATTCCCGCAGCGGAAACCGCAGCCAGCGATATCCAGACCGGTGCACTAAGGAATCCGTCAGGAATATGCATAAGATAAAGGCACCTCCATTACTTCATTTTTTTCTTGCCGCCTAACTTTCCATGCCGGACCATATTCGCCATGACATCGCTAATCACACGCGTGGCTAGCAATGCCGTAATATCGCTCACATCATAAGGCGGTGAAACTTCTACAACCTCCATGGCACATACGCCTTCCTTCGTCACATGCTCAAGGAACTTCAATCCCTCTCTTGGCAGGAAGCCTCCCGGCTCAGGCCAACCTGTACCCGGAACAAATCCGGCGTCGAAGCTATCGATGTCCACACTTAAGTAGACGGCCTTTGCTCCTTTCCAAGCGGTTTCCAGAGCAATTTCCGCTACTTTGTCGATGCCAAGTCTTTCAATATCTCCAATGGTGATGACCGTTGTTCCTCGTTCCCTTACTTGTTTTACTGCCGGCCTTGGAACTTGCCATCCGCCAATTCCAACCTGCACGAGGTTGGCAGGGGGAGCGTTTGGAATGTTGGTCGCATGGAACCAGGGAGTAGTGTGCATTCTTTCATCCATGTCTGTTTCTTGAAGATCCAAATGACGGTCCATATGAATGATGCCTACTTTACCATCAATGTTTTCGGCGATGGCCCGAAGGCAGGGGTACCCGATGGCATGGTCTCCTCCCAGGATGATAGGCATTGTCCCCTTGCTGAAGACATGGGATACCGCTTTGGTAATCTGATCGAAGCTCTTCTCGATATTGGCAATGGTAAACACATCGCCCAGGTCACACATCTTGAGGGATTCGGAGAGATCCACGCCCCATTCATAGTTATAAGGGGTATATAGCTTGGAAATTCTCCTCATGGCCTCGGGCCCAAAGCGCGGTCCGGGCCTATATGTTGTTCCAATGTCGAAGGGAACCCCGACAAAAGCAACATCATAGTCCCCTACTTGATTAACATCTTCAAGGAACGGCGTTTTCAGAAAGGTGGCGATCCCCGCATAAGATGGTCTTTGTTCACGAGTAAAGCAGGAGATGCTGCGATCATTGATCGAATCCGCTCCTCGAAGCCCCTTTTCTAAAGAATTAACGATCTCCTCCTTGAATTCTTTTGTAGGTATTTTTTCTTCCTCGTAGGCAGCCTGAATGCCCCAAAGGTCGCCTTTTCCTTGTTCAGCCCCCTTTTTTTGCCTGTAATTCAATCCATGGTTATCAAAAAAACCCATTACACCTCACCCCCTAGGTATAAATTGTCGAAAGCATGAGTGCCGTCTTATATCGATTTTACTAAGTTATAACTAGTCCTATTCTCACTTTCTATGGATAGGGTTTTTTGAAAACTCGGGCTCCTGCCCAAAGTCAATCTGGGCAGGAGCTGAATAGGATATCTTGTAATCCAACAAAAGGAGACATGAGCCTATGAATCAGCAAGAAGCCCATAATCTGTGCATGAAGCACATACACCGTTATGTCGAAATCAGCATGAAAGACGGAAAGAAGTTTGATGGGATCGTAGAGAGCGTAGACAATGAGAACGTATACTTAGCGGTACCTCGAGGCGGAGAAAGACAGGGGGAGGAGGAGCGCCAGTTTGGTTTTGGCTATCCAGCTTTTGGAGGGTTTGGTTACCCAGGGTTCGGTTATCCAGGTTTCGGGTATGGATTCCCCGGATATGGTTGGGGGTATGGCCGATTTGCAAGATTAGCTTTACCGCTCGCCTTAATTGGTGGTTTATCTTTGCTGCCGTACTATTGGATTTAATCTATTTCAGGTGCCGTCTGCTCAGGCACCTAATATTTTTCTTATTTATTTTAGAGCAGTACAGGCACGGACAGCGTGCCTGCCACATATGCTTATAACAATCTTAAAAAAAGCCATCTGGAGGTGACAGCCTGTGCCAGGTTTGTTTACAGCCATCTCTTTACTTATTCGGGAGATGGTCCTTTTTATCTCTTATGTTAAAAATAACGCCTTTCCTCAGCCCCTTCCTGAAGAGGAAGAATTAAAATATTTAAAGATGATGGAAAAAGGAAGCGAGCACGCGAGAAATATGCTTATCGAACATAATCTTCGTCTCGTCGCTCACATCGTCAAGAAGTTCGAGAATACGGGGGAGGACAGCGAGGATCTGATCTCGATCGGCACCATAGGGCTCATTAAGGCAATAGAGAGCTATCAAACGAACAAGGGAACGAAGCTTGCGACGTATGCAGCAAGGTGTATTGAAAACGAAATCCTCATGCACTTAAGATCTTTGAAAAAAACTAAAAAGGATGTCTCCCTGCATGATCCGATTGGAACGGATAAAGAGGGGAATGAAATCTCCCTGATCGATGTTCTGGGAACGGATATGAATGACGTAGTGGATAAGGTTCAGCTCCAAATTGAGAAGAGTAAGATCTATAAGCATATTCATGTACTCGATGACCGAGAAAAGGAAGTAATCATTGGACGCTTCGGTCTGGAGACGCAGGAGGAAAAGACACAAAGGGAAATTGCAAAAGAGCTTGGAATTTCACGCTCGTACGTCTCAAGAATCGAGAAACGGGCGCTCATGAAGCTGTTTAATGAGTTTTACCGTAAGCAGTCCACTTCAAAGTCAAGGTAATAGACAAGAGCTAGCTCTATTTCATAAGCTAGCTCTTTTTTTATGCCTAATTGGGCCAGACCTAGTTTAACGTACAATCAAATATCTTTCTCAAGTAATACCGTATAAGAGGGATTGAGAAAGGAGGTTTAATAGCTATGGCCGTATCTTATGCGCACGCAAGCCGTTTTGTAGGACAGCATGTAGTAGCCCATTGTGTAGGGGGCAGAACGTATTATGGGATGGTCAAAAGTGTAACTCATGATACCGTTTATTTGCAGCCGATTGGAGCTCCTGCGGGCTATGTATCCCATAAGCAAGAGAAGCTTAAGGTAAAGACAGCTGACAAACCAGGAAAAGCTGAAACTCAAGAAGTTTATTGGTGGGGACCTGGAGCGATCGCTCTTCCGCTCTTTGTGATCCTTGCTCTAAGTTTAGCCTGGTGGATCTAATTAAATTGATAACCAGACAAGAAGAGGCTGACCTTAAGGTTCAGCTTTTTCTATTTATTGAAACAAATATAGAGTAGAATAGAGTAAGACAGTATTTAATTAGGATAGGAGATCATCCGATTTATGACAGCCAATCAGGATCCCATTGTGATTATCGGTGGAGGAATCAGTGGAGTTATGGCGGCTAGAACTCTAGCGGAAGCAGGGGAAGATCAAGTTCTATTGCTCGATAAGGGACGAGGATTGGGAGGTAGAATGGTCACACGTGCTTTTCAGGGAGCCAAGATTGACCATGGAGTCCAATACTTCACTGCTCACTCGCAGGCATTTCAACACCTTGTTAAGCAGTGGCAAGAGCAAGGATGGGTAAATGAATGGAAGAGTTCGCTGACCACCTACTACGGGACAGGAGGAATGAATGCGCTAGTTAAACATTTAGCCGATCCAGTAGATTTTTGTGTACGCGTTCGTGTGACCCAAGTTCAAGCCCAGCCGAATGGCTGGTTATTGCGGTGGATTTCTGAGGAACAGGACTATGTCGCGCAAACCTACAGCGAGGTTCCGAATGAAGCGATTTATGATCCGGGTAAACAAGCGGTCGTTCATGCCCGTGCTATCATATCAACCGTCCCCGCACCACAGCTGCTCTATTTATTGGATCAAGGAAAGGTGCAAGTAGAGCAGTTCATTCGTGAAAAGCTTCAAGCTATACAATATCTCCCATGTCTTACTGCTCTGGTTGTTTTGAAAGAGCCCTGTCCTCTGCAGGAGTTCTTAAACAAACAGCTGCCATATCCTCTAAAGCTCATCACCGATAACTTCAAAAAAGGGATTTCAGAGGTGCCTGCCCTTACAATCCAAATCCATGAAGAATGGTCAAAAGAGAACTTTTGGCGAGAGGATCAAGACATTCTTGGTGAGATCTTAAAAGTAGCTGAGCCTTGGGTGGGGACGGGAGAAAAGCTGGGGGTGGCGCTTAAACGTTGGACCTATTCTTTACCTTCTGCGATTGTACGAGAATCTTTTATGTCTATCGAAACAACGGCTCCTCTTCTTATTGCAGGAGATGTGTTTGTACCCGAAAGTGATCCCTTGGGATATGGACGAGTAGAAACTGCTGTGCTCTCCGGTATAGCGGCAGCCAAGGCGTTACTCGAGCTTGAAAAGAAAAAACGATAGTTTTTCAGTGAAAAAGTTCACAGCATTGGACATAATAAATAAGGTATGATAATTTATATCGAAACAGAGAGGTGAGAGACGTGCCAACTTGTGATTTCTGTAATCGTACGGTAAAGGAAGGACAGCAAGTGGAACACTGGATCTGTGATGATTGTAAGGTAGAGCCTGAAAAAGAAGAATAGTAGGTAGGTTATAGGCCGTTATCCGATAGCGGCCTTTTGTCTTTTCTTTTTAGAAAAGCGTTTCATAATTGACCTCTGTATCTGAGCTTTGCTACAATGAAAGATAAGCGATTGGAAGGGGTTAATTTAGGATGAACGTCGATCAAGCGTTGGAAACTCTAAAACAAGAAGGCTATAAATATACTGGCAAGCGAGAAGAGATGATTCGCATTTTTGCTGCCCAGAAACGATATATGTCTGCTAAAGAATTATTGGACCATATGAAGGACGAATACCCTAATCTCAGCTTTGATACGATTTATCGAAACCTGTCCTTGTTTACCGAACTAGGGATCCTAGAAGAGACCGAGCTTAGCGGCGAACGGAAATACAGATTCCAGTGCAGCGATGATCATCACCATCATCACTTGATTTGCTTAGCGTGTGGGAAGACCAAGCACCTAAGAGCTTGTCCCTTGGATGGAATGCTTGGGGCTCCTGACGATTTTACCATTACTGGACATAAGTTCGAAATCTATGGTTACTGTAATGAATGTGGCACCCAATGAGTTTTTTGAGTCCGATAAGGGCTTTTTCTTTTTATAGAAAGCGAGTAACATCATTATTTGAAGCGTCATAAACGACGTGGAAGGAGAAAGAGCATGTCGGAGCAACACATACTGGAAGCTTCCCGAAAGTTATTCGCCATGTATGGGTATGACTATGTTTCTGTTCGGAGGATTGCTTCTGAGGCAGATGTTAATATAGGATCTATCTCTTATTACTTCCACAATAAGATTGGCATCCTACAGAAAATTGTTGAGGACTTCTATGCCGGGTTGGGGGAGGCGATCGATCCCGTATTTGATGGAACTATTACTGACAAACGAGAAGCGATTAAAGAACTCACAGGTAAATCTATTGAATATATGTATCATCATTTCCATTCGTCGCGAATTATCATGAGGGAAATTACGCTCGAAACTGAGCGGTTTGACGAGGTGATCAAGCCTCACTACTTAGTAATTAATAATAAGGTCATTGACTTTTTTGAACGTATAGGCATCGAGAAACCTCGCAGGGCATTAATGAAATTTATGGCCTTGACGCGATTTCCGTTTACCAATGCGAATAGTGTAGAATTATATTATCAGCGACCATTCGGACCTGATTTGTTCGATGACTATGTGGAAACAGTTTTATCTTCCTTATCTAGCGAACTGTCGGCATAAGCCCACAGTTTTTTTCTGCTTTTGCCCCATTTCTGTGAATATGGTATAGTATACTCCGAAAAAATAAAGAGAATAAGGACTCTAAAATCTGGCGAGGTGCCACCCCCATGCTATTGAAGAAGTTACTTCCTAATCTACATATGAATTCAATATACGACATTAATTTTCAGTCCTTGAAGGAGAAAGGAATTAAGGGGATTATTACGGATCTTGACAATACCCTAATCGAATGGGATCGGCCCAATGCGACACCGGAATTAATGGAATGGTTGGAACGCCTCAAGCAAGAGGGCTTCAGAGTCATTGTCGTATCCAACAACAATCGAATCCGGGTATCGGCGTTTGCTGATCCACTAGGCATTCCTTTTATTCACGCGGCGAAAAAGCCAACCAGATCACCCTTCAGAGAGGCTATAGGGATGCTAGAGCTGAAGCCCGAAGAAGTAGTTGTGATCGGGGATCAAATGTTTACGGATGTGCTGGGAGGAAATCGGCTGGGCTTATATACAATATTGGTTGTTCCTGTAGCCCAGACCGATGGTTTTTTTACTCGGTTTAATCGTCAATTAGAACGATTAGCTCTTGCCTGGATGAGGAAAAAAGGGCTTATTACTTGGGAGGACAAGTAGAATGGAATCAATGGTTGAAGCAAGACATTGTGCCGGATGTGGAGTAGGGATTCAGATCGAGGATCCAAAAAAGCCTGGGTTTGTCCCTTCAGGCGCACTGGCAAAAGAAAAGATTATCTGTCAGCGTTGCTTTCGAATTAAACACTATAATGAAGTAGCGCAGGTATCCATGGATGACAATGATTTTATTCAAATTCTGAATGAGATTGGAGCAACGAAGGCACTAGTCGTCAAAGTTGTAGATATTTTTGATTTTAATGGGAGCTGGCTCAAAGGGCTTCATCGGTTTGTAGGAGCTAACCCCATTCTCTTAGTAGGTAATAAGCTGGATCTTCTGCCTAAGGCCATCAATACGAACCGACTGGTAAACTGGATGAAGTATGAGGCGAAGCAATTGGGGCTTAAGCCAGTGGATGTTGTGCTTTGCAGTGCCGAGAAAGGAACGGGCATTGAACGGTTGGTGGAGGCGATGTCAACATACCGTAAACGTCAGGATGTATACATAGTTGGAGCTACAAACGTGGGGAAATCGAGCTTGATCAACCGCTTATTAAAGGAGTACGGTGAAGGGGATACTGAGCTTACTACCTCCCGCTTTCCAGGAACTACGCTGGATATGATTGAAATTCCGATTGATGAGAAAACGTCTATGTTCGATACCCCAGGTATCATTAACCGGGACCAGATTGTCCACATGGTCAGTCCTGAGGACTTGAAGCTCATCTCTCCAGAAAAAGCGATCAACCCGAAAGTGTTTCAGTTGAATGATAATCAAACCCTATTTTTGGGTGCGATGGCACGCATTGATTTTGTCCGAGGGGACAAGCAATCGTTTGTGGTCTATGCCTCTAACCGCATTCATATCCATCGAACAAAGCTTGAGAAAGCGGACGAGCTTTATCTTACCCACAGAGGTACAGACATTCTTTCTCCGCCATCTGGAGAGAAGGCGAGCATGCTCCCTCCCTTCAGGCGAGCATCTTTTAAAATCCCTCCTGGGGAAAAGAAAGATATTGTCATTTCAGGTCTAGGTTGGATTACACTGGGGACGGCTGGAGCATGGGTAGATGTTTATGCGCCTGAAGGCGTTTCGGTCCTCATTCGCAATTCTCTTATATAAATAAAGAACGATTGGAGAGGAGTTTAGAACTATGAATAATCAAACCGTCATGACGGGCCTGTTTGGAAATCCCGTCGCCCAATCCATGTCGCCTGCGATGCAAAATGCTGCCTTTCAAAAGCTAGGCCTGAACTTTGCGTATGCTGCTTTTCCTGTCGCTAATGAGAACCTACAGGACGCTGTAAATGGCATTAAGGCCCTAGGATTCCGGGGAGTAAATGTGACGATTCCGCATAAAGTGGAGATTATGGCTTACTTGGATGAAATTGACGAAGAGGCCAAGGATATTGGTGCCGTAAATACCATTGTGAATGATGGTGGCAAGCTGATTGGCTATAATACGGATGGAGCGGGCTATGTGAGATCTCTCTTGCAGGAAACCTCATTCCGTCTTGAGGGAAAACGCGTATTGGTCATAGGTGCAGGCGGGGCAGCGCGTGCCGTAAGCATTTCTTTAGCTCGTCATGGGGTTAAACAGATTATGATTGCAAACCGGAGCGTGGATAAGGCGAAAATGCTCGCAGATAGGGCAGCAAGGTATACGGAAGCGAAGGCAATAGATCTGGATAACCTTGACTCCAATACTCTATCTAATACTGACCTATTAATTAATACGACTTCGGTCGGGATGTATCCACAGGTTGATGACCTGCCTATTCCAAGGGAATACCTTCACTCAGGGCTGCTAGTTAGCGATTTAATTTACAACCCAATGAAAACTAGAATCTTGAAGGAAGCAGCTCAAGCAGGAGCTTCAACCCACGAAGGGCTAGGGATGTTTATTCATCAGGGAGCCTTAGCTTTTAAGCTTTGGACTGGGAATGAGGCTCCCATTGATGTCATGAGAAATGTTGTACTGGAAAAGCTGCGAGGATAAGCAAAACTAATTATAAGGTGTGATTGAAATGTTGACTGGAAAGCAAAAAAGATTCTTAAGAGCGGAAGCCCATCACCTAAACCCTATATTTCAGGTTGGCAAGGGTGGAGTCAATGAAAATTTGATTAAACAAATCGATGAGGCGTTGGAAGTGCGCGAATTAATCAAGGTCTCTATTCTCGATACGTGTGGCGAAGAAAAAGGGGAAGTGGCCGATAGATTAGCAGAGGGCTCTGGAGCAGAGCTTGTGCAGGTGATTGGAAGAACGATCGTCTTATATAAGGAATCCAGAGAAAATAAAAAAATTGAATTGCCTTCTTAACCATGAAAGTTGGAATTCTAGGTGGAACCTTTGATCCCATCCATCTTGTACACCTTCTCAGCGCTGAACAAGCGAGGGAGCAGATGGGGTTAGACGAGGTGTGGTTTATGCCAGCCCAAATCCCTCCTCATAAGGATGAGAGTGGAGTAAGTGATGCCCGGAAACGACTGAGAATGGTGGAGTTAGCCATTCAAAGTATTCCTTACTTTCGGGCTGTTGATTTTGAGCTAGAGCGACCGGGTCCTTCTTATACCTTTGATACGATCACTTTGATGCGAGACCGGTTTCCCGAGCATGAGTTTTATTTTATCATCGGTGGCGATATGATTGATTATTTGCCCCACTGGCATCGAATTCAAGAATTAGTGCAATGCGTGCAATTTGTAGGTGTGCATCGTCCTGGGTATTGTCCAGACAATGAATTTGCCCAAAAGCATGTCAGGATGGTAGAGATGCCGTTGATTGATTTATCCTCTACTTTCATTCGGCAACGACGAAGAGAAGGTCAATCGATCCGGTTCATGGTCTCGGATAAAGTCAGAGAATATATTGAGGAGAATCGGTTGTATGAATCGAGATGAATTATTGAGCAAAGTAAAGGAGCAGATGACAGATCACCGCTTTACTCACACCCTTGGTGTAGCAAGCACGGCGGTGGCTCTAGCTGAGCGATATGGTGCCGATCAACAAAAAGCAGAACTCGCAGGTTTTCTTCATGATTTCTGCAAATATTGGGATAAGTCCAGGATGAAAGAGTGGATTGAACAAAGTGACCGGATTCCTGATGATCTCCTCCGCTATGATAAGGAGCTTTGGCATGCGCCTGTTGCCGCTCTTGTGGTTGAGCGTGATCTGCATATTGAAGATGCTGAGGTCTTAAATGCCATCCGCTTTCATACATCCGGACGGCCAGGCATGAGCCTTCTCGAGAGAATTCTTTGGCTGGCAGACTACATTGAACCTGGAAGGCACTTTCCTGGAGTAGAAGAAGTTCGCGAGTTGGCCAACCAGGACCTGAATCGGGCATTGGTCAAGGCATTGGGGAATACCATTACCTTTCTAGTTAAACAGCAAAAGCGCATTTACCCCTTAACAATTGACACGTATAACGACCTTGTCCAAGAGCTTGATAGGCAAGAAAGGAGCAGTTAAACATGAGTATATTGGAAATTGCAAAAAGAACAGCTGAGATTCTTGAAGATAAAAAAGCAAGCAATATCATGATTATGGATATAAAGGATCTTTCGGTGATTGCAGATTACTTTGTGATCTGCCACGGAAACTCTTCCACCCAAGTACAGGCCTTGACAGCGGAGCTGAAAAAGAAAGTGCATGAACTCGACATTGAGCTAAAAGGGGTCGAGGGCTATGACGAGGCAAGATGGGTACTTGTAGACTTAGGCGATGTGGTCGTCCACATCTTCCATAAGGATGAAAGAGAATATTATAACATTGAGCGGATTTGGGGAGATGCGAGTATTGTCACCACACACTAGTTATCAGCATTTAGCGCAGGTCTATGATTTACTGATGACTGAAGCGCCATACGAGCAGTGGATCAGCTTCGCTGAGAGCATGTGGGATCGATTCGGAGTAAAGCCTCGGACTATACTGGACTTGGGTTGCGGCACAGGGGCTATTGCTATCCCACTAGCTCAACTTGGTTATCATGTAACTGGAGTGGACCTATCTGAGGAAATGCTGGCCATAACCTATGATAAAGCCAAAGAAAAAGGCGTACAGGTTGAGCTTCTTCACCAGGATATGAGAGAACTTGAAGTCGCTGTGGAAGTAGATGCTGTCGTTAGTTTTTGCGATTCCATTAATTATCTAACTGAAGGCGTCGATGTATTTCAGACGTTCTTGCAGATATGTGGTGCCTTAAAGTCTGGAGGGCTTTTCTTATTTGATGTCCACTCTCTTTACAAAATCAATGAAGTGTTCGCTGATTCAACCTTTACGCTTACAGAAGAGGATGTCGCCTATATTTGGCAATGTGAGCTCGAGGGAGAAGCGAAGGTCTATCATGACTTAACGATATTTGCCAAAGAAGGGCACCTTTACAGAAGGTTTGAAGAAGTGCATGTGCAGCGAGGCTACAGCCATGAGCAACTCGTGGAGTGGCTCTATCAAGCAGGCTTTGAACTCCTTCATTGCTCGGCCGACTTTACTAATCAGGAACCAACAGACACCAGTGAAAGAATTTTTTATGTGGCTAGTAAAAAGTAAAAGGCAAATTCCAAAAGCGAGCAACGCTTTAGGAATTTGCCTTTTTGCCTATAGCATAGATCAATGCTTCCGAAATGACATGCGCCATCTCCATTACCGTGTGCAGGCGAGTATTATGGAGAACCATGGCATCTAGAAAACCATTGCTGTTGACTATGCCTTTAATATGAAAATCGCCTACGGAAGGTAAAACTTTTCTTACGCCTAACCCTGGCCGCAAGGGACCGTCTACAATTTGGACATCCCCAACATGTTGGGGAAGACCGAGGCAAGCATCTACAGCAATCACCGTTGGTTTAGATTGAGTAGATAGCTTTTCTATAGCTTTTTTAAGATTGAGCGCATGAACGGGTTTTTCTAGAGTTCCCCAAATTTGGGGAGAGGACAGTTGAGCTCGCTCCAGGTTCATTCCGATTAAAGGCCCCAGAGCGTCTCCCGTACACCGATCGGTTCCTATACATAGGATGATGAGATTCGAGCGTTCAGCCTGTTGGAGCAATCTTGCCCTAATATGCTCGCCCAGTAAAGGAACCGCCTGTTGATTCTTGTATGAAACCTGATATAGCAGGGACATTTGCAATCACCCACTATAAGGTATTCATTTTTCAGACCAAGGCATCTAGGGAAAATGCGGATTTTCTATTCCGTATTGAATTCCCCGTATACCGTACCATCCTCGTAGCCCTTCAATGTATTGTGGTATGTAATAAGATTATTCGCTTTGAGGAATCCATCAAATTCCTCGTTCGTGACCGTAGCTTGCATGCCATGGGATCCCGGAGTGAAGGAGGATTTTCCACCTTTAATGTCATCGAAAAACATGGACAGCATGACATCATTTTTTAACTGTAAGCGAATCATGATCATTCATCTCCTACTTTTGGTTTCTTTAAGTTTAGTATGTCTAATTTGGGAGGAAAATTGACAAAAAAAAATCGTATCCATAAGGATACGGCTATTTCTTTTCTTGGTAAAACATATGGGAAACTTCTTGAAGGTCCATATTATACTTTTTGTGTGTATTCTTAAAAACCTGATTAAATACATCTCCAATCCCTTCCAAAGCGGCTAGCCCCGCTCCTGTGACTCCACCAGGGACAAGGACTCTCTGTTGAAGGGTCTCGAGATCGAAGGGCCCCTTAGAAATAAGATCAGCGAAGCCAACGATCATTTGACTTGCCAGAAAGGTTGCCTCTTCACGGCTAATGCCAGTTTCCTCCACCGCTGCTATAATGAATCTCTGAAGCAGATAGCTCATAAAGGCGGGACCGCAGCTGACAATGTCTGAGGAAACGCGGGTATAGGCCTCTTCGATTTCTAGAGGCGAGCTGATTTTTGAGAACAGCTGATGGATCCATTCGCGATCTTCTTCCGCGCAGCGATTGCCGAACATGATGAGAGAAGCACCCGCCTGAACCGAATTCGTGATGCTGGGAATTACTTTTGCAGCTTTGCAAGGTAGTTGCTTTTCTAGGTCTCTAAGCAAGATGGGACTGGTGATGGAGATCACGATTTGTTCAGGCTTGATCCAAGGAATGATATCGTCAAACACCTTTTTAAATTCTAAAGGCTTTACACAGACGAAAATCACCTGACTTTTTTGCACAACCTCAGCGTTATCCACAGCCGCAGTTAAGCCGGGAAAGTCCTGGGAAAGCTTTAAGACCTTTTCCCTTGTTCGATTACTGGCCGTTATTTGACCTGGCTGGAGGGCACCCGAAGAGATGAACGAATCGAGTAGAATACTTCCCATACTCCCCGTGCCGATAAAGCCTACACGCATGGTTAATTCCTCCCGTAAAAATGTATATTTTTATATCTATGACAGGTGGAATGCTTCCATACGTTAAATCTCTTGAACGAACCAGAATCGTTAGGTTATACTAGCCTTGGTTAATGAAGTCCATGATCATTTGCTTCGTGACCGTCTGCCTAGAAGGGAGATGATGCTTAGCCGCCAATTGGTTGATTTCAGCTGTAACCTGATTGATTGCCTCTAGAGTGAACTCCTCGCCATTCATTGCTTGCTTGACCACTTTTTCAATCTCACTTTCCCTAACCTTGTCCAATCTTCGATAAGACTCTACAAGACTCACCGTTTGATTAACCTTTTTTGATATTTCAAGATGCACACTCATTTTCATTTATCCTCCATTCCTCTTATGCTCATTCGATTATAATGAAACCCCATATTATTTACAAGCAATTGAATATCTAGGGAAGGAGCCGTTTATGCTGCACTGGACCCCTCGCGAAAAAAAACTTGCCGTATTGTTAGGATTATCCTTAGCCTTCCTTTTAAGTATGAGCTATGTCATCTGGAGCACGGATTCTGTGAAGGAAGATTCTATGCCGTTCGAAGCCAAGCTTTATGAAGAACCGGTGGCAGAGGGGGAGGTTA
Organism: Ammoniphilus sp. YIM 78166; assembly: GCF_004522215.1. GTDB lineage: Bacteria > Bacillota > Bacilli > Aneurinibacillales > RAOX-1 > YIM-78166. The sequence goes on from NZ_SDLR01000002.1 coordinate 427,010, forward strand.
CTGCTCCCCTTACAGAACTAGAAACGATTTGGGTTGATGTAAAAGGGGCCGTCCATCGACCTGGAGTGTATGAGCTGGCCAGTAGTTCGCGAGTCTACCAAGCTCTAGAGGCTAGCGGGGGTATGCTTGCCGAGGCAGAAACCAGAGCTGTTAACTTAGCGAAGACTCTTCAAGATGGTGAAATGGTGTATATTCCCTTAAAGGGAGAAGAGCCCTTGCCCATGCCAAGCGTTAGCAGCGGGAAAGCAGGCTCCCGCGTCAACATCAACACAGCGACGGCTGAAGAACTGGACCAGCTTCCTGGGATTGGAGCAGTCAAGGCTGCTGCTATTGTCGAGTACCGAGAAAAACAAGGCCGTTTTGAAAGAGAAGAGGATTTGAAGAAGGTTACAGGGATTGGGGACAAGTTATTTGAAAAGGTAAAGGAACAGATTAGCGTGAAGTAACAATGCGGTTGACAGATTTAGGATCAAAACGTATGATCAACTTAATGTTCAGAAGAAAAAGATTTTTAAGGGGGAACGAAGATGACGCAAGAACGCAAACTAGGCTTTGAGACCATTGCACTACATGGAGGGCAGACGCCGGATCCAACGACCAATTCAAGGGCGGTTCCGATTTACCAGACATCCTCTTATGTATTCAATGATACAGAACATGCGGCTAATTTATTCGCACTTAAGGAATTTGGAAACATTTACACTCGCATTATGAACCCCACTCAAGATGTGTTTGAGCAGCGTGTAGCGCAGCTTGAAGGTGGGGTTGCCGCTCTAGCTACCTCTTCTGGCCAGTCAGCGATTACATACTCGATCCTCAACATCGCCCAAGCGGGTGATGAGATTGTGGCATCAAGCAGCCTTTATGGAGGTACTTATGCGTTGTTTGCGCATACCTTCCCGAAGATGGGCATTAAGGTATCTTTTGCCGATGTGGACCAACCCGATCAATTTAGGGACAAGATTAATGAAAAGACTAAGGCCGTCTTTATCGAAACGATAGGAAATCCTCGCATCAATGTCGCTGATATCGAGAAGATTGCTGACATCGCACATGAGTATGGGTTGCCTTTAATTGTAGATAACACCTTCGCATCTCCATATCTGTGCCGTCCGATTGAGCATGGAGCGGACATCGTTGTACACTCTGCTACTAAATTTATCGGTGGCCACGGCACTTCTATCGGCGGAATTATCGTAGACTCCGGTAAATTTGATTGGAGCTCTGGCAAGTTTCCTTTGCTTACAGAGCCGGATCCAAGCTATCACGGCTTGGTCTATACTCAAGCCCTTGGCCCATTAGCTTATATCATTAAGGCTAGAGTGACTTTGTTGCGAGATATTGGGGCTGCTGTGGCTCCGTTTAATGCCTTCTTATTCTTGCAAGGGCTAGAAACACTTCATTTGCGAATGGAACGCCATGTAGAGAATGCCAAAAAGGTAGCCGAATTTTTAGAGCAGCATGAGCTGGTTTCTTGGGTCAACTACCCAGGACTAGAAAGCAACGCTTATTATTCGCTAGCTAAAAAATACATGCCTAAGGGAGCAGGCTCCATTTTTACCTTTGGACTTAAGGGTGGACTGGAGGAAGGAAAGAAATTTATCAACAGCCTTCAATTGTTCTCGCATCTTGCCAATGTAGGAGATGCTAAGTCTTTGGTTATTCATCCTGCCAGCACGACTCACCAGCAGCTGGATGAAGAGAGCCAACGCCTGGCGGGAGTAACCCCTGATATGGTCAGGTTATCAATCGGATTAGAAACCGCGGATGATTTGATTTGGGATCTGGATCAAGCCTTGCGGGCAAGTCAACAGTAATCATAAGAAGACAGGGATTAGACGAATGCGTCTGGCTCCTGTCTTTTTCTATTCAGACCTATTTTTGAAACTTGAAGCATAAAATGTAAATAAATTAGAAAAAAGGGGGAGATGGTTACGAGAACTCTAGTTGATGTACTTAAACGGTTTGACTGTTGTTAAAATTCTTAAGGAGGACGACCTGTTGAGAGTAGTAGTACTCGGTGTTGGAGGCGTAGGTCAGGTTTGTGCGGCGGAGTTGGCAAAAAAATCTTATGTGAAAACACTCATCCTTGGAGATATTTCCATCGATTACGCGGAGGAATTTATTAATAAACTTCGTTCCGCTACGAAAACGGAAATTCTCGTGCACCGTGTGGACGCAAGCAAAGTTGAAAGTGTTGTTCAAGTGTCGCGCAAAGCAGATGTTCTCATTCATGCGGGCTTACCGGATTACAATATTCCTGTCATGAAAGCCTGTTTGGAAACGGGAACCCACTATATTGATATGGCCTCTAATGGTCCTAAGTGGTTGTTGGAGCAGCTGGACTGGGATCCTATATTTAAGAAAAGAGGCATTCTGGGAATAATGGGAATAGGTTGCGATCCCGGCTTTTCCAATATAGCTGCCCGATATGCTGTAGATCAGATGGATAGCGTACAATCTATCATGATACGAGATGGCGATAATTCGATGGTCGATTATGATGGGTTTTGTGCTTATTTCAGTCCTCAAACCGCTATCAAAGAGTGTCTTGCCAAACCGAACTACTGGACCGCAGATCAGGGAGAGCAATTTTTTCCGGATCCGTTCTTTAATAAAGAGGAATTTGAATTTCCCGAGCCGATCGGCTGGTTAGATTGCTATAATGTAGAGCATGAAGAAGTAACCACTCTCGGAGAAACGATCGGAAAGCAAAAGGGATGTCAATATATTGATTTTAAGTACGCCCTACACCCTGATTTTGTCAATACACTCAAAGTTTTAGCCTATCTAGGATTAGATAGCGACGAAATGATCGAGGTGAATGGAGTCAGCGTGATCCCGCGAGACGTCGTGGTGACAACGATGCCAAAACCGGCTGATTTAGCAGGTAAGATCCATGGATTTTCCTGCGTTGGTGCCCTCGTGAAGGGGATTCAAGGGGATCGCAGCAAAGAACTGTATGTTTACACTTTGGCTAACCATGATGAAGTTTATAAAAAAACAGGATTCCAGGCTACCGTTTGGCAGACCGGTGTTCCACCCGTAGCTGCCGTAGAACTCATCGCTACCGACGTACTAAAGGGGAAGCATGGATGTATTCCTCCTGAACTGATTGATCCGATACCTTTTTTAACGATCTTAAAGACCATGGGTATGGAATGGCATGTTATTGAAAAAACGGGACCTATCACGAAGCGGAATACCGCTTGAAAGAAGGAAATTACTCAAATTACAAGGTGATTTGATTATCATAGATAATAAAAAAGTGAGGATGTTTACCAAGGGAAAGGCCCTTGGCAAACATCCTCTGTTTATTAACCTACATGATACGTTTCGAGACGCTTGCGTCGCGTTTCAATATAGGGGCTGACGTAAGGACCAAAGGAATACTTATCTTCAATATAGATCTGGTGCCAGAGCATGAATACCAGGATCGTCCAGAGTTTTCTTCCATAGTCGGCTTTGCCTTCTTTGTGTTCATCTAGCATATAAAGAACAAAGGCCTTATTGATGAATTCGTCTACATTGGCATCATAAATAAGCTCTTTAGCCCATTGATAAAAGTCATTTCTCAGCCAATGTCTCGTCGGAACAGGAAACCCAAGCTTTTTCCTGGATTTAATCTGCGGCGGGAGAATGTCTTTCATGGCTTCTCGCAGGACATGCTTGGTGGTCCCATTGGCAATCTTGTATTGGGTAGGAATGCGAGCAGCAAATTCAAAGACCTTAGGATCGACAAAAGGAACGCGAAGCTCCAATGAATTAGCCATGGTCATCTTATCAGCTTTCATGAGAATATTGCCGCGCAGCCAAGTGTGAATATCCAAATATTGCATTTTAGTTACATCGTCATAATGCTGGGCGTTCTTATAAATGGCGGAAGTCAAATCCTTTGCTGCGGTATACAGGGGATCTGCAGCCAGATTTTTCATCGTCACTTTTTCTTTTAGCTCCTCAGAGAAAATCAGTGCATTCCCGAAGAATCGTTCCTCTACGGACTTCGATCCGCGTATCATGAAGCTCTTTCCTCGTGTCCCTTCCGGCAAGAGTTCTGCCGCATGGCGAAGGGAGGATTTAAGGAAGCCGGGCATATGGGAAAACATGCGCAAGGAGTGAGGCTCCCGGTAAATATTATAACCGCCAAAAAACTCATCCGCACCTTCACCCGATAACACAACCGTTACATGCTTGCTTGCAAGCTCTGCCACGAAATATAAAGCGATGGCTGAAGGATCAGCTACAGGTTCGTCTTGATGCCAGATTAACCGAGGCAATTCTTCCAAATAACGGTCAGCACTAATTTTTACCTCATGGTGATCCGTCTTCAGAAAGCGCGAAGTTTCCCTTGCAATGTCAAGCTCGCTGTAGCCGGGGATGTCAAAGCCAACGGTAAAGGTTTTGACATCCTCGTATTGCTTAAGAAGAGCTACGATACTGCTAGAGTCAATTCCGCTAGAGAGAAAAGCCCCGCGAGGAACATCACTTACCCTATGCTTATTAACGGAATCGGTAAGAATCTCGCGAGTCCCCTCCACAAAATAAGAGAAAGGCTTGTCTTCAGGCTGAAATTGGACTTCCCAATAGGGCTGAATCTTGAACTCATCGTCCTGAAGTGTAAAAAAGTGTCCAGGAGGCAGCTTGTGGATGCCATCGAACATGGTTTCAGGGTCTGGAACATATTGAAAGGTAAGATAGTGATAGAAAGAAGTAGGATTCACCTTTTTCTCCACACCGGCTACCTGCAAAAGACTTTTAATTTCTGAGCCGAACGCATAGCTTTGATCGGTTTGGGTCCAATAGAATGGCTTGATGCCAAAATGATCTCTCGCGCCGAAGAGAATGTTTTTCTTTTTGTCCCATATGACAAATCCAAACATGCCCCTTAGGTGTTTAGCGCAATCGAAACCTACCTCCTCATAGAGGTGGACGATCGTTTCCGTGTCAGACTCCGTTTTGAAGTGGTGTCCTCTTTCTTTTAGCCACTTTTGAAGTTCCAAGTAATTATAGATTTCTCCGTTAAACGCAATCCAAATGTCGCCATCCTCATTGCAAAGGGGTTGTTTTCCCCCTTCTAGATCAATAATGCTTAATCTGCGAAAGCCAAGGCCAATGTGACTGTCTACATGGAAGCCTTGATCATCAGGGCCTCTGTGAATGATCAGGTCCGTCATAGCTTTAAGATTTTGCTGGGAAAGTGGTTGCTTTCTTTTATTATAAAGAGCGACAAATCCGCACATAGCAAATGCTCCTTTTTAATCGAAATCGTTCAGAGTAAACTTTAACATTCTTTTAAGCTAGAATCAATCTTGTGGTACAATGTCGATAGCGTAAAAGGAGGGGAGTTCCATGCGGAAGTCTTGGGATGAATATTTTCTCGATATAGCAGATGTGGTAGGGACCCGTTCAACGTGCAATAAGCTTGCCGTAGGCTGTGTCATTGTTTTGGACAAAATGATCATTTCGACAGGATACAATGGCTCCATTCACGGTCATGAGCACTGCACCGATGTCGGATGCTTGCTCAACGAGGAAGGGAGATGCATTCGTACGATCCATGCCGAACAGAATGCGATTATCCATGCGAAGCGGGATGAAATAAAAGGAGCAACAGCTTACATTACTCATGAACCTTGTGAGACCTGTTCAAAGCTTCTTAATCAAGCTGGGATCAAGCGGATTGTTTTTAGGCATCGGTATAAGAATGACCGGAACCGCGTGTTTCTCAATGATATAGAGATGGTCCACTTACCCCGCACGACTTAACTTTTTTTTTGATGGGAATAAACGTATAATGGAATGATACTATAAAAAAACAATGGAGGAACATAATTGATGGATTCGTTGATCATGACTATTATGCAAGGGGCGGCACTGCTGGTTCGCTTGTATTACTTTGCGCTCATCGGACGCATCCTGCTATCTTGGTTGCCTCAATTGCAGGAAAATCGTTTTGCTGAATTCTTATATAACATTACAGAGCCCTATTTAGCGGTATTTCGCCGTTTTATTCCTCCGCTAGGAATGATTGATTTATCTCCGATTGTTGCCTTCTTCGTTTACAGTTGGATCTCGGATTTCTTGCTCCGCGGCTTGCATACCGTGTTAAGATTTCTTCTTGGCGCATAGAGAGACTGCTTTTCAATCTGAAAGCTCCACTTTTCCAGGGGGCTTTTTTTGTTGTTCTAAACAAGATAAGATGATCCTAAATAGCGAAAGGGGGCTTAGTCCTTGCAGTCAAGACCGCTGTATTGGATCAGTCTACTCGTGGCTTTGGGCATGATTCTATCGCATCTCGCAAGACAAGGAGAGTACGGATACTTGCTAGCAACTTTAGGTGGTGTACTTGTTTGTTCTGGATATTCGCTCCTTGCCCTAGCGGGAAGGGAACGGCTGATCGCCGTCCTCTGCTTTCTAGCAGGTTTTTCTTACTATGCGTGGGTGGATGGATCCAACATCACCATGTTGAAAGAGACGGATAAAGAGATCATCGTGTCGGGGGTTATTGCCTCTCCACCTCGTGTCGATGGAGACCTTGTGCGACTTCAATTAAAACTGACCAGCGCAGGAGGGCGAGAGGTGAGGGAGAAAGTGGAGGCCCGGATCCTACTCCAGAGCCAAGATGAGCAAACCCTCGCAAGAAAACTAATCGTAGGGGAACACCTAACCTTTTCCGCTCGCATAACCCCTCCTGATCTTCCTCGAAACCCAGGAACCTTCAATTACCGACAATTCCTCTATAATAAGAAGATTCATTGGATTGTTCATTCTTCTGCTTGGTCTAAGCTGGAAGTACGCCCAGCTTCGCCATGGAGACTTGATGTTCGGCTTCATCAGCTGCGAAACTTCCTTAGCGTATCTCTCGAACGAAGCTTCCCGGAAGATGCGGCAAAAGTGATGAAAGCTTTGCTCTTAGGCATCCGATCAGACTTGCCGATAACCGTAACGGATGTATACAGCAAGCTGGGGTTGATTCACTTGCTCGCCATATCCGGTCTGCATATGAGTATTATTTCAGGAGGGATTGTGGCTTTTCTGCGGTTTGTTGGACTAACTAGAGAAACAACCAACCTAGCAACCATGGGGGCCATCCCCATCTACATTGTATTGGCAGGAGCTTCGCCCTCCATTGTTCGATCAGGGATTATGGCCATGGTTGTCCTGTGGGGCCTTTATCTTCATCGTCCGCGAGAAGGGTTAAATTTATGGGGGACGGCATTGCTTATTATGCTGCTAATCGATCCTTATTACATATGGGATATCGGATTTCAATTATCTTTTCTAGTTACATGGGGGCTTATTCAATTCGTTCCTCTAATCATGCCTTGGTTTAGCAGATTTCCTTTAGTCATCTCTTCTCTATTAGCCGTATCTCTCACGGCTCAGCTAGTATCCTTTCCTCTCAGCATTTTTTACTTCCACCAGTACCACCTCCTATCATTAGCAGTTAATATATTATTTGTACCCTTATTTTCTCTGATTATCATTCCGTTTGGTTTTGCCTTGTTTGTTATGGGGCTGATTCACCCAAGCTTGGTATGGCTTTGGACGGTAGGGATTGACCAGCTTCTACTCGGATTGGGTCCTATACTGGAGAAAATCACGGTTTGGCCCGTTTTTCAATTGTATATCCCGTCACCGCCCTTGTGGTGGTTGGGACTATATTACATTGTTCTTTATAGCGGAATATGGATAATAAAGAGAAATAAGGGGTTCTGGCTCCTGTCCTTAGGCCTAGTTGGGATCACCCTTTTTATCTTGCAGTTGGATAAAAATAAGGTTGAGATAACCTTTTTAGATGTGGGACAGGGTGATGCGATCGTAGTTCAAATGCCCCAAAATCTAGTCTATCTCATTGATGGCGGTGGCGTTCTAGCTTATGATAAAGAAGATTGGAAGAAACGGCAGAAAACCTTTGATCCGGGTAAAGACATTCTGCTCCCTTTTTTGAAATCGAAAGGAATTCAGAACATCGACAAGCTAATCATGACGCACGGGGATGTAGATCACATAGGAGGATTAGCTTCTATTGTGAGAGAAATGCCGGTTGGTCTAGCGCTCTTTAATGGCATAGCTCCCACAGGCAAGGAGGAAAAAGAGCTTTTCGAGCTTCTAAAGGAAAAAGGTGTCCCCATTTACCAAGGAAAGCGAGGAATGGAATGGTCGGAGGCAGCAGATATAAAATGGAAGATCCTCCATCCGGGTATTCTCCAAGCTTCGGCCTCGGGAAATAATCAATCGCTCGTTTTGCAGCTTGAAGCTTATCATTATAAAGTGATGTTCACTGGAGATGTGGAGCGCGAGGGGGAGTTGGAGATCTTGGAGAACTACTCGCTCGCTCCCGTTCATGTGCTTAAGGTAGCTCACCATGGAAGCAACACGTCGACGATCGAGGAATGGGTGAAGGCACTTCAACCGGCTATTTCTGTCATTTCAGCAGGGCAGAAAAATCGCTATGGCCATCCCCATAAGCAGACGGTAGAAAACCTAAAAGCCGTCCCTAGCCGAATTTATCGAACAGATGAGCAGGGGGCTGTGATACTCGAATTACATCCAGGAAAAATTCGGATTTGGTCTTACCTGCAACTTTTTGAGAAGGACCGGCGTCAGAAAGATATCAGAGGGGGGAACACAAGTGACTGAAGCAGATCTGATCAGAGCTGCGCAAGCGGGCGATCGCGACGCCCTGATTCAACTCTTGAGAAATATAGAAAAGTCGGTTTATAAGACGGCTTATTATATATTAAAAAATGAGCAAGATGCTATGGATGCTGCCCAAGAAGCATTGATTAAAGTGTACAACAAGATTGATACATTCCAGGAAAAGGCCAAGTTTTCTACTTGGGTTCAAAGAATTGTTACCAATATATGCATTGATCACTGCCGCAAGCGTAAAGAGACCATGTCGATTGATGAACATGAGCTGCCGCTTCAAGATCAAACCGATGTGGAAGAGGAAGTGCAGATGACCTACATGGCAAAGGATATTCGAGAAGCCATTAACCTATTGCCAGAGCAGCACCGTACGGTTGTGGTCATGAGATATATTCAGGACTATTCTTATAATGAAATTTCGGAGGCCTTGGAGCTTCCCTTGAATACCGTTAAATCCCACTTATTCAGAGCCAGACAACAACTACAAAAGCTTCTTCAGGAATATCAGAAAGGTGGTGTTCAGGTATGAGGTGCGAAGAGGTGGTAGATTTTATGCAGCGAAGCTTTGATCATGATTTATCGCCAGAAGAGCTCTCTCTGATGGAGGAGCACCTATGCTCATGCAGCGAATGCCAGAAGTTGTACGAAGACCTAAAGGCTTTGCATCTGCAGCTAGAGTCTCTTCCCGACGTAGAACCGCCGAAGAGTTTAGTTGATGCCATCCTGCCTGCATTACATGAACCAAAAGAAAGTCTTCCAAGTCCTGTGCCCCCCCCTCTTAAGGCTCGCAAGCTTATTTGGAAGTCTTGGTCTTATTGGATAGGTGGTGCTGCAGCGGTGATCCTGCTTCTTCTGACTGCACCGCAGCTAATGAAAGAACCAGAACTCAATATGGCAGGGGTGGAAGAGAAGGCAGACCAGAGCCTGATGAGGTCAATGGAAATCCCCGCAGAGCAGGAAAATCAACCGGAAATGGCGAGAAAATCAACAGAATCAGCAAATGAAAATGACCCACAGCAAGACATGGCTTCTTTGGCGGTTCCTGAGCCACAAGTCTTGCAGAAGGATAATCAGCCGCAGAACCACGAAACATCTGACAAGGAAGACAGTGCTATTGCCAGTAAAAGAGCGATTGAGCCGGATCTTGAGAAGCCAACCAAACCACAAGATACGGAGAATATGGCTATGATGGCTATTCCAGAGACGGTTCCAGAGGAGCAAGCTCGAGTGGAAGAGGGACCGACTATGAGCTTAATGGCCGAACAGCCTGAAGAAAAAAAGCAGCAGCCTGGAAGAGATTTGTTTTTCTCTCCAAACGGAAATTGGAGTGCCCATGTGGAGGGGCAGCAAGTGATTGTAGCCGACCTGCAAGGAAATGAAGTTTTCCGCAGCCATGAATGGAAAGGCACGGTCTACGTTTCCGTGGAGTGGATCGATGATCAAACCGTGCTCTATACCCTTTTCCCAGTCAATGGGACTCAAGGGGAAGAAGGTGTGACACAGCCAGAAAAATGGACCATCGATCTAAAGCAAGGACAGGAACAAAAGCAATAACTCCCGCGTATAGTATAGCAAGTCATTAAATTCTGCTTCCCGTCTGGCTGCTCAAGCCTAGGATGTAGCGGCCGGACGTTTACATATTCGGGAAAAAAGGTAAAACCGCAGTCCATCGGGGCTGCGGTTTTTGTGCTATAATAAAGTCTCAAAGGCAAGGCTATGAGGTGAAGTCATGGAATACCGAAGTGTGATGAAAGACATTCAGCAAGGGCAGATCAAACCCGTTTATTTGCTGTATGGAACAGAGACCTTTCTGATCGAAGAGTTTATACATTTTCTACGAGATAAAGTGCTGGATGAACAGTTCCTAGATTTTAATTTTAGTGTGTATGACCTACAGGAGACCCCTATACAGCATGCCGTAATGGATGCAGAGACGCATCCGTTTATGGGGGAAAAAAGAGTCGTGGTAGCTAAGAATGCTTTGTTCTTGACAGGAGCCAAATCATCCGGGAACGTAGAGCATCAGGTTGAAGCCTTGCAAACCTATATAGAAAGTCCAATCGAAACAAGCCTTTTGATCTTGACTGTTATGCAGGACAAGCTAGATGAACGAAAAAAATTAGTCAAGACGCTAAAGGCAAACAAGGCAGATGTGCCTTTCATGCACCTGAAGGACCAAGAGTTGTGGAGCTGGATGAGAAGAAGGGCGCAGAAGCTAGGGGTTCAAATTGAGGATCAGGCGGTCCAGACCTTAGACCGCATCGTGGGCAATGATCTCCGCCGCTTACAGCAGGAGCTGGACAAGATGTCCTCGTATGTCGGTTCACAAGGGCGAATAACGGAAGAGGTCGTTTATCAGCTTGCATCCCGTACTTTAGAACAAGACATTTTCGGCCTAATAGAAAAGGTTTCTCGGCTTGAGATCGATCAAGCTCTAAGAATTTACTACGACTTATTAAAGAATAAGGAAGAACCGCTGACCGTCCTTAGTTTGTTAGCTCGACAGTTTCGCTTAATTCTCCAGGTCAAGGTCATGAGCGCAAAAGGGTATTCTCAGCAGCAGATTGCATCAGCTCTTAGCATGCATCCCTATCCCGTAAAGCTAGCGGCTGAAAAGTCTCAACGGTTTAAGGAGTCGGCATTGAGAAATATATTAGCTTATTTGGCCGAGGAGGATTATCGCATCAAATCTGGAAAAATGGATAAGGTGCTTTCCCTTGAGCTTTTTTTCATGAGGCTGCGGGATATGATTCAATAAAACAAAAAAAGAGTGTTCTTGTCTTAGGTACAAGAACACTCTTTTTTATGGTAAGTGATTAAGCAGTAACGCCGTTCACTTTTTGAGCCAAGCGAGACTTTCTGCGAGAAGCTTCATTCTTATGAATAAGACCTTTAGTCACAGCCTTGTCAAGCTTCTTAGCTGCAAATTTATAAGCTACTTGAGCTGCAGCCACGTCGTTTGTAGCAACTGCTACTTCTACCCCTTTCAACGCTGTGCGAAGGGCAGACTTTTGTGCTGCACGCTGAAGACGTCTTTTTTCATTCGTCTTGGTACGCTTAATTTGAGATTTAATATTTGGCATCAGATTCACCTCCTTGGTGCATCCATAAATAACATTCGCTGAAGTTAGCAACAGAAAATATTCTATCATGCCGAAAATAGAAATGCAATAACGGAGTTGTATAAAAGTAAGGCAAACTTAGCATTATAATTATAGAATAGTTGTGAAAAAATGGAAGATAAGGAGATGTAGAATCATGTCACAAGAAAAGACGGATCATGATCTTGATCTCAGCCAGTATGCTATACGGACGGATCTTGCTCTCGAAGCACATCAATTAACTACAGAAAGAACAGGTGTTCCCTACATTCCGGGTGTAGAGATGATAACCAAGGAAGAACAAGGGGTTAGAATTACTAGAGTCCACGTGCAGGATCAGCAAGGCGCTCAATCCATTGGGAAAATGCCAGGACATTACTTAACCATTGAGGCTACTGGTCTCCGAAGAAAGGATACGGAGCTTCAAAATAAAGTGGCGACTCAGTTTGCGCAAGCTTTTAGCCAGTTTCTGGCCGATCTTGGAATCGACAAAGAAGCAAAAGCGCTAGTGGTCGGATTGGGGAACTGGAATGTAACGCCTGATGCCCTCGGCCCGATTGTCGTGGAAAACCTGTTAGTCACTCGTCACCTGTTTGAGCTAATGCCCGAGCATGTGGATGAAGGATATCGCGCGGTTAGTGCCCTCTCACCTGGAGTACTAGGGATTACAGGCATAGAAACAAGCGAAATTGTGTACGGGGTCGTGGAGCGAACCAAGCCAGACTTTGTTATAGCCGTAGATGCATTGGCATCGAGATCGATTGAAAGAGTGAACAGTACCATTCAAATTTCTGATACGGGGATTAACCCAGGCTCCGGAGTAGGAAACAAGCGACGTCCACTTACCCGTGAAACCTTAGGCGTTCCAGTTATCGCCATTGGTGTCCCGACTGTTGTCGATGCCGTCTCCATAGCGAGTGACACTATAGATTATGTGCTTTCGCACATGGGTAGACAGATGCGCGAAAATGCCAATCCTGCCCCTGCCAGCCGTCTTACTCCTGCGGGTTTTAATTTGCCGGGTAAGCCAAAGCCTTTCGCAGAGGAAGACCGACCTTCAGAGGAAGGGAAAAAAGTAATTATGGGTCTTGTAGGAACCCTGCCGGAACAGGAAAAGCGAGAGCTTATTCGTGAGGTTTTACAGCCGTTAGGACATAATTTGATTGTAACGCCAAAAGAAGTGGATGAATTTGTGGAGGACATGGCCAATATTATCGCTAACGGGTTAAATGCGGCTCTCCATGACATTATTGATATGAACAATGTTTCGGCTTACACGCATTGATTGTTAAAGGAGTGATGTTTCTAATGAAATGGAGAATCCAATTCATCGTTCTCGTCATGTTCATGTCTTGTTTAGTCATAGGGGGGATTCACTTAGCGGAAAAAGGAATCCATCGCGTGGAGGGCTTGGATCATGAGCCCAAGCAATCTTTTGACATTACTCGCGCAGAACATGGGAAGCTTGAAATGACGGTGTTGGGCAGACAGTATTCATTAGAGCAAGACATCATTCCTGAGCGATCAAGTCCACCCCCATCTGAAAGGCCATCGGAAAATTGGGCGAGTAAGATTGGAAACGAAGTGGGGACTTGGATGACCTTGGCTTCTCAAAAACTAATGGGGTGGCTTCTAGGCTAAAGGACGAAATCCATGAAAGGCATTGCTTCCGGTAACCTCCCCTGCTATAATCAAACTTAGTGCATTTTTTGGCCTCAGGGAGGTATTTGCTAAACATGGACAGACGTGAAAGACAAAAGAAGATACGCAATTTTTCTATAATTGCTCATATTGATCATGGAAAATCTACCCTAGCGGATCGTTTGCTGGAGTTTACTGGAACTCTAAGCGATAGGGAAAAAGAAGACCAATTTCTGGACTCTATGGATTTAGAAAGAGAACGAGGCATTACGATCAAGCTCAACGCCGTTCGCCTAAAGTATAAGGCTAAAGATGGCGAGGAATATATTCTCCATTTGATTGACACTCCCGGACACGTAGACTTTACCTATGAAGTCTCTAGAAGCCTTGCCGCTTGTGAAGGAGCCCTGTTGGTAGTTGATGCTGCTCAGGGGATTGAAGCCCAAACCTTGGCAAACGTCTATTTAGCCTTGGACAATAATCTAGAGATCTTGCCTGTCATTAATAAAATTGATTTGCCTAGTGCAGAACCGGAACGAGTAAAGAGAGAAGTAGAAGACGTCATAGGTTTGGATGCAAGTGATGCTGTACTCGCCTCTGCGAAGGCTGGCATCGGGATTGAAGAGATCTTGGAGCAAGTTGTACAGAAGGTACCTGCTCCCCAAGGGGATCCAGACGAACCATTACAAGCCCTGATCTTTGATTCTTACTACGATGCTTATCGGGGTGTTATCGCGAATGTTCGGGTCGTTAATGGGACCATTCGCAAAGGTATGAAAGTAAGAATGATGGCTACAAACAAGGTGTTTGAGGTTACGGAAGTAGGAACCTCTGCTCCGTTTCCTATGGCTGTAGATGAACTTACTGTTGGTGATGTTGGGTTTGTTGCTGCGAGCATTAAGTCGGTTGGCGACACTCGCGTGGGGGATACCATCACGAGTGCGGAGAAGCCAGCACAGGAACCTCTTCCAGGTTATCGAAAGATCAATCCTATGGTATTCTGCGGACTCTATCCCGTAGATACGTCAGAATACAATGACCTTCGTGAAGCCCTGGAAAAGCTCCAGCTCAATGATGCGTCCTTACAGTTTGAACCGGAAACCTCTCAAGCCCTAGGCTTCGGATTCCGTTGCGGCTTCCTCGGCCTTCTTCATATGGAGATCATTCAGGAAAGAATTGAACGTGAGTTCAATATTACGTTGATCACCACGGCACCAAGTGTTATTTTTCATGTGACCAAGACAGATGGAGAGCAGCTTATTATCGACAACCCATCGAAGATGCCTGATGCCCAATTTATTGATTTTGTAGAGGAGCCTTTCGTAAAAGCGTCGATCATGGTGCCGAAGGATTTCGTTGGGGCCATTATGGAATTGTGTCAAGGCAAGCGCGGGGAATTCATGGATATGCAGTACATTGACGAAAATCGTGTGCAGCTAACCTATGAAATGCCTTTAGCGGAAATCGTTTACGACTTTTTTGATCAGTTGAAATCCGGAACAAAAGGTTACGCTTCTTTTGACTATGAACTGATCGGATATCGCCAATCCAAGCTGGTGAAGATGGATATCATGCTGAACGCAGAAGTAGTCGATGCTTTGTCCATTATTGTTCATAAGGATTCAGCATATGCCCGAGGCAAACTGCTTTGTGAGAAGCTGAAAGAATTGATCCCAAGGCAAATGTTTGAGGTGCCAATCCAAGCCGCTATCGGCAAAAAGATTGTAGCCCGCGAAACGATTAAAGCGATGCGGAAGAATGTATTGGCTAAATGCTACGGAGGAGACATTTCCCGTAAGCGTAAGCTGTTGGAGAAGCAAAAAGAAGGAAAGAAACGTATGAAGCAAGTGGGGAACGTGGAAGTTCCACAGGAAGCGTTCATGGCTGTTTTGCAGATGGATAAAAAGTAGGAAGAGGCAGGCTTTGGCATTTTTCGCCAAAGCCTTTATCTATATTTGAAGGGGGAGGGGTTAGAATGCCCCATTCGGTCTATATTCATATTCCGTTTTGTACGAATAAATGCTACTATTGCGACTTTAATTCTTATGTCACAGACAATCAGCAATTGATTTGGGATTATCTATACGCCCTTGAGAAGGAGTTGGAACAAACCGTTCAGAGGGTTCCGGCAGAAGCGGTTAGGACCATTTTTGTAGGTGGCGGTACGCCCACTTTCCTTACGGCTGAGCAGATGAAATATTTCTTGCAGTCGGTGAATCATTGGCTTGCGAATCAGGAAGAAGATATAGAATTTACGATGGAAGCGAATCCAGGCACAACAGACTTGGATAAACTAATCATTATGAAAGAAGGCGGCGTTAACCGTTTGAGCTATGGTGTTCAAGCCTTTGATGACGAACTTCTAAAGCGAATCGGGCGTATTCATGATTCGGAGCAGGTCCTGCGCAGTATTGAAAATGCGAGAAAGGCAGGGTTTGGTAATATCTCTATCGATTTGATCTTCGGATTGCCTGGTCAGAACCTTCAAATCTTTCAGCGCACCCTTGACCAAGCTTTTGCACTAGGCTTGCAGCACTTCTCAGCCTATAGCTTAAAGGTAGAAGAGAACACAAAATTCCATGTGCTATATGAACGCAATCAGCTTGTTTTGCCCCCGGAGGAAGAGGAAGTCGCCATGTATGAGCTTGTCAGAAAAGAGATGGCCAGACACGGCTATCGCCAATACGAGATCAGCAATTTTGCGAAGCCTGGGTTTGAGAGCCGCCATAATCAAACCTACTGGAAAAATGAAGAGTACTATGGAATGGGGGCAGGGGCTCATGGTTATGTAAAAGGATTCCGCCATGTGAATGCTGGTCCCGTGCAGCAATACCTCCAGCTGGTTCAAGAAGGAGGGCTGCCCCGAGTAGAGGAGTTTGAAGTATCATCGCAAGAGGCGATGGAAGAATTTATGATTATGGGACTTCGCCTAATAGAAGGGGTTTCTAAGGAAGACTTCTTCCAGCGCTATCGGGTGCCGCTTGATCAAGTATTCGGAAAAGAAATCGAAGAGCTCATGGGACTAGGACTGCTTCAAGAAAAAGGTGATCGGATCATGTTGACGGAGCAAGGAATTCCTTTAGGCAATGAGGTTTTTCTTCGTTTCCTGACCAGTTGACAAGGGTCTAGCCAATTTGGTATTTTTATTAAGAAGGTTTTAGCACTCAACTTAATGGAGTGCTAATAATAAGGAGGGATCAGGTTGTTATCGACGAGACAAATCCAAATCCTTCATGCCATTGTAGATAACTATATTCGCCATGCCGAACCTGTCGGTTCACGGACCATTTCTAAGCGGGAGGATGTAGGGTATAGTTCAGCCACCATTCGCAATGAAATGGCTGATTTGGAAGAATTGGGATTTCTAGAGCAGCCTCACACGTCAGCGGGCCGCATCCCTTCACAGAAGGGGTATCGTTATTATGTAGACCACTTAGTTCAACCTTCTCAGCTTACGTATGGCGATGTAACGAATATTCGGAAGCTGTTTGCTGACAAGTATTATGCTTTTGAGCAGATTACTCAACAAACGGCTGCGATTCTATCCGGATTAACCAACTATACCTCGATTGTTTTAGGGCATGAGGTGATCGATGCTCGGTTGAAGCATATCCAGATCATTCCCCTTACATCAGATACAGCTGTAGCCATCATTGTGACGAATTCGGGCAAGGTTCAGAACAAAACGATCCATGTCCCTGATGGAGTTCCCATTAATGAGATTGAGAAGCTGGTGAATTTCCTTAATAGCAAGCTTGTGGGGATACCCCTGCACGAGTTAAGATCACAGATCCAGAGGGAACTTTCTACCGAGCTACAGAAGCTGATGGAAAACTTTCAGGCAGCTATTCAGATCCTTGAGAATACATTTACGCAAGAAGATATAGAAGAAAAGGTTGTCTTGAAAGGGACGACAAACATTATGATGCAGCCCGAGTTTCGGGATGTAGAAAAAGTGAAAGAGATATTCGATTTCCTAGAGAAGAATGAACAGTTGCTCAAACACTTTAGCCCGGCTCTACCTGGTATTCAGGTTCGAATCGGTACAGAAAATAGGGAAGATGCCATTAGTAATTGCAGTATTATTAGCGCTACGTATCATGTAGATGGGCAGCCAGTTGGCACAATTGGAATCTTGGGACCTACCCGAATGGAGTATGGAAAAGTGATTAGCGTGGTAGATTTTCTAGCTAAAGATCTTTCCCGAGCCCTAGAGAGATTCTACAGTGGTAAAGTCTAGCGGTAGCGCGGTTAAAAGATAAGGAGATCAATGATGAAAGGTTCTCTTGATGCCGGGCAAAAAGCTGGGGATGAAAAGCTATCGACACTCATGAATAACGTAAACGCTGTTCGTGCTGTTTCCTCTGCAGTAGAAGGGACGCTAGGGCCTAAAGGGCTAGACACCATGCTGGTGGATGAGAATGGAGATGTGATTATTACAAATGATGGAGTCACGATCCTAGAAAAGATGGAAGTCAAGCATCCTGCGGCTCGAATGCTGATCCACATAGCAACAGCCCAGCAAGAAAAAGTAGGGGACGGCACAACAACAGCGACTATTCTTGCCAGTGCATTAATTCAAGAGGGAGCAGCACAGGTCCAGCGGGGAGTGCCTGTCGCGCAAGTGATTGCAGGTATACGGAAGGGAGTTCAGTTTTCCTTGACTCGATTGCAGGAGCTTGCCTCGCCTATTCATGATTTGGAAGACTCTTACCTAAAAAGAGTGGCATACATCGCGGCGAGAGAATATGAAGATATCAGTGATTTAGTCATGAGGGGCTGTAAGCTAGCTGGATATGATCAGCTAGTTGCCGAAAACTGGAGACTTTCAGATCTCGTTCATCCCTACCCGGGTGAGGAAAACGAGGTGTTTGAAGGAGTTCTTCTCAGTCGGATGCCGATCTCTAAACAAATGCCTTCCACTCTTACAGCACCGCTGATCCTTATCCTTGAAGATGGGCTCGCACCTGAAGAAATTGATGAGGAAGCGTTGGGGACCGAAACCGGATTTCAGCGTTTTCTTGATTACAAAGAAACCTTTAAATATAATCTACAAAAGATAGCAGAAGCTGGCGTAACTCTCATTGTTTGTCAACGCACCTGCGATCCCTTTGCCGAAGAATTCTGTGCGGATAAGGGGATTACAGTGTTACATAGAGTCTCCAAAGAGGAACTGAATCGTTTAGCAGGGCACGTAGGTGCGAAGTCGATTAAAAGAACGGGGTTAAACAAATCTATTTCAGAACTGATTGATGTTCTGGGTCGGGCAGCGTTCATGCATGCGGACGACCGAACCAACAGAGTTCGGATTGAGAAGGGACAGGGGAAGCCCACGGCTACTATCTTGGTCGGTGCTTCAACAGCTGAGGTGGTAGGAGAAAGAGGTAGGATTGCAAAAGATGCGGCTTCCTCTGTTCAGGCTGCTGTAAGAGGTGGAATCGTTGCTGGGGGCGGCTGCATAGAACTAGCCGTTTCTAGGGAGCTAGAACAGTGGCGGGCGAACTTACAAGGCTTAGAAGGCTATGGAGTGGAAGCGGTCGTTGCAGCCCTTCAGAAACCTATCCATCAAATGATCGTCAATGCTGGCTTTAACCCGCTAGAAAAGGTCGAAGAAGTAAGGTCTGCCCAGATCGCTGCCACTACTCCTTCCATGGGGTTGGATTTTTCCACAGGAAGCGTTCAAGATCTGTTTGAGAAAGGCATTGTCGACCCCGTTTTAGTTAAATACTATGCCCTTAAAGCTGCTGGTGAGGTGGCGGAGAGCATCTTACGAATTCATACCGTGATTCGGATGAAACCACATGCCGATTCAGAGGAATAGGAGTTGATTGCAATGGAAGAGAGAAATGGAGCAGAGCAAGAAATACTGGAGCAAGAGTCCAAGGAAACAGAGCAAGAAGAACTGAATCAGGAAGAAGCAGCAAAAGAGTCCGATCCCTTATTCGCTCTAAGGCAAGAAGCGGAGGAAAATTACAATCGCTATTTGCGAGTGCAAGCGGACTTTGACAACTTCCGCAAAAGAACACGCAAAGAAAAAGAGGAGCTGCTTAAATACGCTTCTTTGCCTGTAATTGAATCTCTTCTCCCAGCACTTGATAACCTAGAACGAGCTTTGTCCGCTGGACAAAATGCTGAACACTCAGACTCTCTAGTAAAGGGAGTAGAAATGGTCCTTCGCCAGATCCAGCAAGTCCTTGAACAAGAAGGATTGCAAGCCATTGAGGCAGAAGGCAAGCCATTTGATCCCCAATACCATCAAGCCGTTATGCAAGAGGAAAGTGCTGATCATGAAGCAGGCATCGTAATCCAAGAGTTGCAAAAGGGCTATATTCTCAAAGATCGAGTGGTTCGCCCTGCCATGGTGAAGGTCAGCTCATAGTTTATAAATTAAAAGTACATTTAACCCAGGAGGGAGTTTAACCATGAGTAAAGTAATCGGTATCGATTTAGGAACAACCAATTCATGTGTGGCAGTTATGGAAGGTGGGGAGCCTGTTGTTATCCCTAACGCAGAGGGCAATCGCACCACTCCGTCTGTCGTATCGTTCAAAAATGGAGAACGCATTGTCGGAGAAACGGCTAAGCGTCAAGCTATTACCAATCCAGACACCATCATCTCCATTAAGAGATATATGGGAACAAACCACAAGGTGGAAGCGGAAGGTAAGAACTTCACTCCGCAAGAAATTTCCGCGATCATTCTCCAAAAGCTTAAAGCCGATGCGGAAGCCTATTTAGGAGAAAAGGTTACTCAAGCCGTAATTACAGTACCTGCTTACTTCAATGATAGCCAACGTCAAGCTACGAAGGATGCTGGTAAGATTGCAGGTTTAGAAGTATTGCGTATTGTAAACGAGCCAACGGCTGCCGCCTTGGCTTATGGCCTAGAGAAATCTGATGATCAAACGATCCTAGTTTACGATTTGGGTGGAGGTACATTTGACGTTTCCATCTTGGAACTATCGGAAGGCTTTTTTGAAGTAAAAGCGACCTCTGGCGATAACAAGCTGGGCGGGGATGATTTTGATCAAGTGATCATTGATTATCTAGTAGCAGAATTTAAGAAGGATAATGGTATCGACTTAGCCAACGACAAAATGGCGGTTCAGCGTCTGAAGGATGCTGCAGAAAAAGCAAAGAAGGATCTATCTGGGGTTTTAACGACGACGATCTCTCTTCCTTTCATTACAGCTGATGCAACAGGTCCTAAGCACTTGGAAGTTACATTAAGCCGTGCGAAGTTTGAAGAGCTGTCTGCGCATTTAGTCGAAAGAACGATGGGTCCAACTCGCCAAGCGCTCCAAGATGCTGGTTTGCAACCAGGTCAAATTGATAAAATCCTTCTTGTTGGAGGATCTACTCGTATCCCGGCTGTACAAGAAGCCATTCGCAAGTATACAGGAAAAGAACCGCATAAAGGCGTTAACCCAGATGAAGTGGTTGCCTTAGGTGCTGCAGTTCAAGCTGGGGTGCTTACCGGGGATGTAAAAGATGTGGTATTGCTGGACGTTACTCCTTTATCCCTTGGTATTGAAACTCTAGGTGGAGTGATGACTAAGCTAATTGACCGTAACACCACCATCCCAACAAGCAAGTCTCAAGTTTTCTCTACAGCGGCTGATAGCCAGACTTCTGTAGAAATCCATGTATTACAAGGGGAGCGCTCCATGGCGGGAGACAATAAAACGCTAGGACGATTCCAATTGACCGATATTCCTCCAGCGCCGCGCGGCGTTCCGCAAATCGAGGTTTCCTTCGATATTGACGCTAACGGTATTGTGAATGTTAAAGCTAAAGACCTAGGTACAGGTAAAGAACAAAAGATCACGATTACCGCTTCCTCTGGATTGAGCGATGCAGAGATTGAGCGCATGGTTCAAGAAGCTGAAGCCAACGCTGACGCCGATCAACGCCGCAAAGAAGAAGTGGAAGTTCGTAATGAAGCAGATCAGCTAGTCTTCACTACAGAAAAGACCTTAAAGGATCTTGAAGGAAAAGTGGATGCTGAAGAGGTAGCAAAAGCTAACGATGCTAAAGAAAAAGTGAAAACGGCTCTTCAAGGAACGGATCTTGATGCAATCAAGGCGGCTAAAGAAGAACTTTCTCAAATCGTACAGCAACTATCTGTGAAATTGTATGAGCAAGCCGCTCAGGCAGCTCAAGCAGCGGGTCAAGACCCAGGAGCTGCAGGATCTGCAGAGAAAAAAGACAATGTAGTGGACGCAGATTATACGGTTGTTGAAGAAGATAAAAAGTAAGGGTTGCAATGAGTCAAAGTCAAGGCTATACTTGGCTTTGACTTTTTTCGCAGACAAGAATTTAAAAATGTATATAGAATTCTATATCTGCATAAGGGCAACTAGGCTGCCGCCTGCGCCGTAAAGGCTTGGCGCCAGCCAAGTTTTCTTTAACGGATAAGTGTGAAAGGGAGTGAAGGATCATGAGTAAACGCGATTATTACGAAGTGCTCGGCTTAGGAAAAGGCGCATCCGACGATGAGATCAAAAAAGCCTATAGAAAGCTGGCTCGTCAGTATCATCCTGACGTGAATAAGGCTCCGGATGCTGAGGAGAAGTTCAAGGAAGTAAAAGAGGCCTATGATGTTTTAAGTGATCCTCAGAAACGGTCCATCTATGACCAATATGGCCATGCGGGGATGGATCCTAACGCGGGCGGCTTTGGCGGTCAGGATTTTGGCGGCTTTGGCGACATTTTTGACATGTTCTTTGGCGGCGGGGGTGGACGAAGAAACCCTAACGCACCACGTCAAGGAGCGGATTTGCAATATACGTTGACCCTGCAATTTAAAGAAGCGGTTTTTGGGAAAGAATTGGATATAGAAATACCAAAGGACGAGGAATGCGGAAAATGCCACGGATCCGGTGCGGAACCAGGCAGTAAGATTGAAACCTGCTCCACCTGCCGTGGTACTGGGCAACAAGAGCAAGTGGCGAATACTCCATTTGGTAGAGTCGTTAATAGAAGAACCTGTAGCGCGTGCGGCGGTAAAGGCAAAATGATTCAAGTGAAGTGTTCGGATTGCCGCGGAGTTGGAACCGTGAAGAAGCGCCGGAAAATCCACTTGAATATTCCTGCAGGGGTAGATGAAGGAGCCCAACTTCGCGTGCCGGGTGAAGGTGAACCAGGCATCAACGGAGGACCGCCTGGGGATTTATATGTCGTTATTCGTGTCAGAGATCATGAATTTTTTGAGCGCGATGGAGTGGATATTTATTGTAAGGTTCCGATTACTTTTGCCCAAGCTGCACTGGGAGATGAGATTGAGGTGCCCACACTAGATGGAAAAGTGAAGTTAAAGGTACCTGCAGGTACGCAAACCGATACGTATTTCCGTCTCAGAGGAAAAGGGGTTCCGCATTTGCGTCGCACTGGTCAAGGGGACCAACATGTTCGTGTTGTGGTCGTTACACCAACCAACCTAACGGAAAAACAAAAAGATCTCCTTCGTGAGTTTGGAGAAATTAGTGGAGTCAAGCCAACGGAAGAAGAAGCATCGTTTTTTGACAAGATGAAGCGGGCCTTCCGCGGGGATTAGTTGAAGCAGTCAATTGGAGGGAGTTTGAGTGAATATGAAGTGGTCGGAAGTAAGTGTTCATACAACGCAAGAAGCAGTGGAAGCTGTATCTAATATCCTTCATGAAGCAGGAGCCAGCGGGGTCGTCATTGAAGATCCCGAGATTCTGCTGCGTGAGTGGGATGTATCCTATGGTGAAATTTATCAGCTCTCTCCAAGCGACTATCCCCAGGAAGGGGTTATTGTTAAAGCCTACTTGCCTATGAATGCCCATATTGCGGAAACGGTAGAAGAAATTAAACAGAAGGTTTTATTGTTGGAGACGTTTGATATTCCCATTGGTCGTGCTGAAATTTCTTTAGCAGAGGTTCACGAAGAAGAGTGGGCAACGGCCTGGAAGAAATACTATAAGCCTGTTCAGATCTCCGAACGAATTACCATTACCCCTACATGGGAAGAGTACGTTCCAAGCAATAAGAATGAACTGGTTATTGAACTTGACCCAGGCATGGCTTTTGGTACAGGGACACATCCTACTACCGTTTTATGTATTCGTGCTCTAGAGAAGTATCTGAACCCCCGTGACAGGGTGATCGATGTGGGATGCGGTTCAGGCATTTTAAGTATTGCAGCCGCCAAGCTCGGTGCGAGCTCCGTTTTGGCTATGGATTTGGATGAAATTGCTGTAAAATCCACTTTTCTTAACTCGGAATTAAACCTGGTGGAGGACAAAATAAGTATTAAACAAAATAACCTGCTTGAGGGGATTAATCAGCCAGTTGAAATGATTGTTTCCAATATCTTAGCAGAAATTATCGTGCGTTTTACGGATGATGCTTTTGCTTTATTACCAAGGGATGGTCTTTTTATTACCTCCGGTATCATTTCGCAAAAGCAAGAGGACGTAAAAGACGCCTTAAGAAGGTCAGGATTTGAGATTATTGAGGTTCAAGAGCTGGACGATTGGGTCTCCATTGTAGCCAAAAAAATGTAGATTGAGGGGCAAGCAATGCAGAGGTACTTTGTAGAACAGGAAAACGTGAATAAGAGCAGCCAACAGATCGTGATTACTGGGGATGATGTGGGGCACATCACGAAGGTGATGAGAACTTCTGTTGGTGACCATTTGATTAGTTGCGATGAAAATGGTGCTTGCTTTCTCTGTGAAGTGGAACAGCTCAATAAGGAACAAGTTCTTTGTAAAATTGTGGAGCCGCTAACGGACAATCGAGAACTACCGGTGAACGTGACCATAGCCCAGGGACTTCCTAAAGGAGATAAGATGGAGCTGGTCATACAAAAAGGAACGGAGCTTGGGGCCCATAGCTTTATCCCTTTTATCTCATCAAGAACGGTTGTCCAGCTAGACGCGAAAAAGGAACAAAAACGCCTGGAGAGATGGGGGAGAATTGCCAAGGAAGCGGCGGAGCAGGCTCACCGTCAAAGAGTTCCCTCTATCCACTCCTTACTTTCCTGGAAGCAGCTATTAGCTGAAGGCGAAGAGTACGATCTTGCCCTCATCGCTTATGAGAACGAGCAAACATCGACATTGCACGCGGCGATGCAGCATCTTCAGCCCGGGAAAAAGGTGTTGCTGGTCGTGGGACCTGAGGGAGGCTTTTCCGACTTGGAGGTTGAAGAGGCAATGGAGGCAGGATTTTCTCCCGTGATGTTAGGTAGAAGGATTCTACGCACGGAAACAGCAGCCTTATATAGCCTTTCTTGTATTTCGTATTATTTTGAACAGTTGGGAGGTAGGTAAAAATGCCTACTGTAGCCTTTCAAACACTTGGATGTAAGGTCAACCATTATGAAACAGAAGCCATCTGGCAGATCTTTAAGCAAGGAGGCTATGAACAGGTTTCCTTTGAGGGCGACTCGGACGTTTACGTCATCAATACCTGTACCGTTACGAACACAGGTGATAAAAAGAGCCGTCAGGTTATTCGCCGTGCCGTTCGACGCAATCCGGAAGGCATAGTAGTTGTAACAGGCTGTTATGCCCAAACGTCTCCCGGAGAAGTGGCTAATATCCCCGGTGTCGATATTGTTCTTGGTACGCAAGGAAGAGAACAGCTTCTTGACTTGATTCAAGAATATCAACGAAATCGGGAACCAATAAATGCAGTCAAGAATATTATGAAGACTCGCCAGTTTGAAGAACTGGAAGTTCCAGATTTCTCGGATCGGACACGTGCTTCCTTGAAGATCCAGGAGGGTTGCAATAATTTCTGTACGTTTTGTATTATCCCATGGGCACGAGGACTCATGCGAAGCAGAGACCCGCAAAATGTACTCGAACAAGCCCACAAGCTTGTGGAAGCCGGATATAAAGAAATTGTTCTTACAGGAATCCATACAGGTGGTTATGGTGAGGATCTTGAGGATTATAATTTGGCTAAGCTTTTATGGGACTTAGACAAGGTGGAGGGTCTTCAACGGATTCGAATCAGCTCGATTGAAGCAAGCCAAATCACCGACAGTGTCATTGAAGTGCTTCAAAGTTCCGAAAAAATGTGCAGGCACTTGCATATTCCTCTTCAGGCAGGCGATGACCAAGTCCTTAGAAGAATGCGCAGAAAATATACGGTGGATGAGTACCGAAAGAAAATAGAACAAATTCGTCAAGCGATGCCCGGAGTAGCCATAACGACAGATGTGATTGTCGGATTCCCGGGTGAAACGAAACAGCTCTTTGAGAATGGCTTTGATTTTATAAAGGAAATTCAATTTGCGGAAATGCATGTGTTTCCTTACTCCAAGAGAACCGGAACTCCAGCAGCAAAGTTTGAGAATCAGGTTCCGGAAGAGATTAAAAATGAGCGGGTGCAGCGCTTAATCGAGCTGTCTAATGCGTTCTCTCTCCAATACTCGAAGGAATTTTTAGGGCAGGCATTAGACATTATCCCTGAAAGTGCCTATACGGATGGATCCGGACAGCAAGACCTATTCTACGGTTATTCGGATAATTACCTAAAGGTTATCTTCCAAGGGACGCCTGACTTGATCGGAAAAATGGTTCGAGTGCGTTTAGATGAACCGGGTGTTGAGTTTTGCCGAGGAACCTTTATCCGGGAATTAGAACCTACAACGGCAAGGTAAAGCGGGAAGGATATCTGGCGTTAGACAGATATCCTTTTTGTTTGCTATCTTATTCAAGAAACTTTTTTTCTTTGATAATAAAGGGTAAAATAAGAGAAAGTTACCAGGGTAGAAAAGGGTGATGGACGTGAAAGAGATATCTGCCGGAGGCGTTGTTTATCGTAAGCGAGGAGAGCAGCTAGAGCTGCTTATTATCGAAGATCGGTATATGAAGATCTCATTGCCCAAGGGCAAACAAGAGCCGGGAGAAACAATGGAAGAAACAGCCTTGCGCGAGGTAAAGGAAGAAACCGGGATAGATGGACGGATTGTAGAACCCCTCGAAGTGATCTACTATCAATATTACCATCCCCAGCTGGGACCGATTAACAAGGAGGTTCACTATTATTTAGTGGAGGCCATTTCGGGAGAACTCGTCCCGCAAATTGAAGAAATTAATAAAGTTACCTGGATGTCGCCTGAGGAAGCATGGAGGGTTCAGATGTCCATAGGCTACGAAAACAATCACTCCGTGATTGATAAAGCTTTTACATTACTAAGTCTACCAAAGGGGAAATAGTCATGATGTCGCTGAATGAGTACATAGATCATACTTTGCTTAAGCCTGAGGTAACCAAAGAACAAATCTTCAAGCTATGCGAAGAGGCTAAAGAATACCAATTTGCTGCTGTTTGTGTGAACCCTATATGGGTGGCTCTTTGTAAAGAGCTTCTCACGGGTACAAAGGTGCAAGTGGCTACTGTTGTAGGGTTTCCTCTCGGCGCCAATATGCCTCAAGTTAAGGCGTTTGAAACAAAACAAGCGATTAGTGATGGCGCTACTGAGATTGACATGGTCATGAATGTGGGAGCCTTAAAATCCAACGACCTGGAATGGGTAAAAAAGGATATTGCTGCTGTAGTTGAAGCTGCTGGGGAACAAGCTATCGTAAAAGTCATCTTGGAAACGGGTCTTTTGTCTGAAGAGGAAATTGAAACAGCCTCAAGAATCTCAGTTGAAGCCGGTGCTCATTTTGTAAAAACCTCTACTGGGTTTGGACCAGGAGGAGCCACCGTTCCTCATATTGCACTAATGAGAAAGACCGTTGGCCCGGAGATTGGGGTCAAGGCATCGGGTGGGGTACGCGATTATGAAACGGCAGCCGCGATGGTTGAGGCAGGTGCTACACGAATAGGGGCAAGTGCCGGAATCGCGATCGTAACGGGCCAAACATCTCAAACAAGCGGATACTAAGGAAGAGGCTTTTGTTCTGTGGGCGACCACAAAACAAAAGCCTTCTTCATGCTTAAGTAGGTGAGGATAGATCAGATCATTCAGGACACTTTAGGTATAGGGTTTCTTTTCAGGGATCAAATATTCAACAAGCCGAGCGAACAAGTGGGCAAAAGGCAATACGACTAAAGAACATACCACATTAAAAATGGTCTGAGCATGGGCAACTTGTGCCGGAGGATGGGCCGTGAGTGAAGTAGAAATAAGAGCGAGTAGACTGATAAGCGGAATAAAGGCAACAACACCAGCTACATTCAGGATGATGTGGCTCCAAGCAACACGAACGGAAGCGGTATTACCTCCAATTGCCGCGATGAGCGCGGTCATACACGTTCCAATATTGCTCCCTAGGACTATCGCAATCGCCATGGTTAAGGGGATCAGATGATCGCCCATGAAGCTCATGGTAATGGCTGTGGTGGCTGAGCTGCTCTGAATCACAGCGCTAATGGCTGTCCCAATTAAAACGCCAACTACACTGTTTTCTGACCCCCAAACCACAAGCTCCCGGAAAATTCCTGTTTCACGGAAGGGATGAACGATGGTTTGCATGGCATCCATTCCAAGAAAAATACATCCGAATCCGGCAATGGCAAGGCCAGTGCAACGTAGTATGTGATAAGGAATAAGCCAAAGAAAAGCTCCGAATAGAAAAAGAGGAACGGCATATTGGTATATGTCTAAGGCGATAATTTGCGTAGTTACAGTGGTCCCGATGTTCGTCCCGAGGATTATGCCAATCGTTTGTGGGAAGGTAAGCAGCCTAGCATTGGTCAAGCCGATGGTAATCACCGTGACCGCACTACTACTTTGCAAAAGCATCGTGAGGACCGTTCCTGTAAGGAACCCATGCGAAGGTGTTTTGGTAAAACGAGTCAAAATTTCTTTAAGTTTATGGGCTGCTAGATTATTCAGCCCCAGTTTCATAATCTGCATACCGAATAAGAAGATGGAAATACCGACGGCAAAGGGAATAATGATCTCTTTCATTCTTCAGCTCCTATGGTATAGATCTATTCCATGATAATTATAGGTATGATAAAGAATAGACAGGCATGACAAGCAATTTACCTGCAGAAAGGAAAACGAAGATGACAGCAAAAGTATTTCTATCCAGCAACAGAAAAAAAAGACTAGAAAAGGGACATCCCTGGATTTTTCAATCTGAAATTGGTTCTATAGAAGGACAATATGAGCCTGGGGATATTGTAGAGGTGTGTAATCACAAGGGACAATTTCTGGCAAAAGGATATATTAATCCCCAATCGCAAATTATGGTGAGGGTGTTAACCTATGACTCAGAAGAAAATATTGATCCTTCCTTTTTTAAGACGAGAATCCAAAAGGCGGTTGAGTACCGTCAGCGTTTTTTAACAGATACCCATTCATACCGGGCGATCTATGGCGAGGCCGATTTTTTACCAGGGCTTGTTGTAGATAAATTCGAGGATATACTGGTTGTTCAGATTTTATCTCTAGGGATGGAGCTTCGAAAAGATTGGATCAAAGAAGCTTTACTTGAAACGTTTAATCCTAGGGGGATCTATTTGCGCAACGATGTACCCGTCCGTGAGCTAGAAGGGTTAGCCCAAGAAAAAGGGTTCTGGCATGGTGAATTCCATACGGAGGTCGAAATTATCGAGAACGGTCTAAAATATATTATTGATGTAAAGGAAGGGCAAAAAACAGGATTTTTCTTTGACCAAAGAGAAAATCGCGCCGCCATTGCTCCCTTAATGAAGGGGTGGGGAGGGCGAAGCGGAATTCGGTTGGTTCCTCTCGATCAAGTGAAAGCGGATAATCCAGACAACCCTAAATTTACGCAACAGGCTACTCAAACCCTAGATCTGCATGGGCAGCCCGAATGGGCCCCGGTTAATAAAAATGGAAACATTGTGCAATTTCCTTATTGGGATGGGGCAACGGTATTGGAGTGTTTTGCCCATACTGGCTCATTCACGCTAAATGCTTGCAAGCATGGCGCAAAAAAAGTAACTTGTTTAGATATTTCAGATCATGCCATTCAAACAGCCAAGAAAAATGTAGAGCTAAATGGCTTCACTGATCGTGTTGATTTCGTTGTTGCTAATGCATTTGACTATTTGCGGGAGCAAGTGGCCGCGGGACGGACTTGGGACGTGGTAATATTAGATCCTCCAGCGTTCGCAAAGTCAAAAGGGGCCGTTAAGTCCGCTTGCAGGGGTTATAAGGATATTAATCTGCATGGGCTCAAGCTTGTTAACGAGGGCGGGTTTTTAGTCACGGCTTCCTGTTCGTTTCATATGTCTCCACAGTTATTCCGCGAGACCCTTGAGGAAGCCGCTCAGGATGCTAAAAAAATTCTCCGAGTCGTTCATTGGAGCGGTGCAGGCATCGATCATCCTGAAATATTGGGCGTGAATGAGGGTCATTACTTAAAATTTGCTATTTTTGAAGTTCGTTCTCAGCACTAACTCTTGAATGGGTCTATAGCGGCGGGGGAGAATAATAAAGGGGTGAAATGACAATGAATAGAGCAATTAAGACGGCACTATCCGGTATTGTTTTAGCCCAAGGTCTTAAAATTCCCTTTGAATACCTTCAGACAGGAAAGTGGAACATCAAGACAGCCGTAACTCCTGGAGGGATGCCAAGTTCTCACTCCGCAGGGGTAAGTTCATTAGCCACTTACATCGGACTCAAGAAAGGGTTTTGTTCTATCGACTTTTCCATTGCGACATTATTAGGCTTGATTGTAATGTACGATGCCGCAGGGGTGAGATATCATGCGGGACAGACAGCTATCGCGGTAAACGATTTAAAGGAGTCTGTGGAAAAACTGTCAGAAGCCCATCCTGAAATTGAGCATTATCATGATACAGAGAAAGAACTTAAAGAACGTTTGGGTCACTTGCCGTCCGAGGTGGCTGCAGGTGCATTGTTTGGATTGGCGGTCGGAGCAGTGAGTTATCTCTTATCAGAAAGGTAAGACAGACAAAACTAGATTAGATTCGACAACGCTTTGTGACACCATTCTATAGCTGTTCTATGGTATTGTAATAACAGGACAAGCTATAGAGGGGTGAGTTCGTTGTTAGATAAACCACAATCTACAAAAATGAGCGAAGTCAAGATAGGCACATACAAAAGAACCCTATTGGATGTACACCAATGGCAAGTCAACAACAAAACGAGAAAAACCCCGATTATCAGGTTCTTGAGCTGGCTTTTTGGAAATTAAGTAACATAAACATAAAAGGGAAGGACTCTCACTGAGATCCTTCCCTTTATTGCGTGCCTTATTTTTGTACCGCTCGCTCTCTAAAGAGTAAAGACAGGCAATAGATCCCTGCCAAGCCAACCAGTGTGTACACAATACGGCTTACCCAGCTTGACTCGCCGCCAAATAAGGCGGCCACTAAATCCCATTGGAATAATCCTACCAGCAGCCAATTCAAGGCTCCAATAATGACTAAGATAAGGGCCACACGATCCATCTTTTTCCCTCCAATCTTGTTAGTTTAAGTTTATCTTTCCCTCTGCGTCCCATGTCTATGCTGATATACATAATATGGAAAAGTGGAGGTGGTGATCGTGCGTGTTGGGGTGGATATTGATAATGTAATTAATAACCTAAGTCCACTATTGGAGAGAAGTGTAAAGAAGCACTTTGGCAATAAGTGGACGTTGTGGGATATTTACCAACGCTATCATTTAAGAGACGCCTTGAGGCTTTCCGTTTGGGAGGAGTTATGGTTTTGGAAGAAGTTCGGATTAGAAATTGCGTTCCATTCTAAGCCTCAGCCATATTGTAGGGAGGCCTTGCATTGGCTGAGGAGAAATGGATGCAGGATCTACTTAATAACCGCGCGGCCTATTATCATGAAGCCGATGACATTGGCTTGGCTAGAGCAGCATGATGTTCCTTATGACAAGGTCATCTTTGGGGCTTCGGAGAAAGGAAAGATTTGCAGGGAGAATGGAATCGCTGTAATGGTAGAGGATTCTGATAAAAATATCAAAAACTTATTGCAACACGGCGTGACCACGATCGCTATTCCCTATCCCTATAACTCCCACTTCAGAAGCCAGAATCTGTTTTATCTAGCGGACTGGAGAGCCATTGCCAATCTCATATTGCAGATGAGGTTTAGGGGAGCTTAAGCGGCTGGCCCGCCTTTATGGAATCTGTTTTCATGTGGTTGACCTTCATGATTTCCTTAATCTTTGTTACAGGATTATCCTGTGGATAGAACTGAATGGCTATTTTCCAGAGGGTATCTCCTTCTTTTACTGTATACATGCGTTGGGCCTGTGCTTTGGTTTCTGTCGTTGTTTGAATGGCAACAGAAAGACCATCTGCGGGTAGATGCTGAACTCTTTTCTTTACGATCCAATGGAAGCTGCTGAAAATGAGGAAAAGGATCAACAGTAACTTAAGAAGAGTAAGTAAATGCTGCCATTCCGGTTCTGGATCTCCTTTATACACGGTTTTTCCCTTTAACTTTTTTAAGATCACGGCCATAACTATCCCTCCTTCATTACATTCTATGCAGGCAAAACCAAGAACTTGTCCTATGCACCAAGAAAAGAAGGAGGGATTTAACTTAAAGAGGATATGGGGTATAGTGTACATATTAGTAACCATTTGCCTATAAAATTGGTATCATATCGAGAGAGATATCTATTATAAGCTCGGCAGCGATGGATAAGGGAGGCTTTGCAAGAATGAATAGTAAAATAAGGTTAGGCATTATTTATGGTGGAAAATCAAGTGAACACGAGGTGTCACTAAGTACCGCAAAGGCGATAATAAACGCCATCGATCGCAATAGTTATGAAATTATCCCTATATATATCCAGCTTGATGGAATATGGGTGCAAGGCGCAGTATCGGATCGAGATATCGCTTCTGTTGAGGAATTAAGGTTCCGTGGAGCCCTCGAAGGTCAGCCCAACGTACTCAGACTCAAGGAAATGGTTGATATTGCTTTTCCCGTTATCCATGGGCCGAATGGAGAAGATGGAACACTACAAGGCTTACTTGAAATGGCGGATATACCTTATGTTGGAACAGGTGTACTAGGTTCTGCAGTAGGCATGGATAAAGTTGCTATGAAAAACGTCTTTGGTGAATTAGGAATTCCCCAATGCAAGTATCTTTCTTTTTTACGGACACAATTGGAAAACATGGATTCTATTGTCTCAGACATTGAGAATACTCTTGGTTACCCGTGCTTCGTCAAGCCTGCCAATATGGGTTCGAGCGTGGGGATATCAAAGGCTAAGGACCGCGACTCTTTGATTCAGGCCCTAGAGTTGGCTGCCCGTTTTGACCGCAAAATTGTGGTGGAAGAATTCGTTAGCGGGAGAGAGTTGGAAATCGGCGTATTGGGGAATGAGCATTTGAAGACATCCGTTGTAGGAGAGATTGTCTCGATTAACGAGTTTTACGACTATGAAGCCAAGTATAAAAACACAGGGACAAAGTTATATATCCCTGCGGAAATTCCAGATCATGTAAGAATACAGATTGAAGAAATGGGTAAAAAGGCTTTTCATAGCGTAGATGCTTCGGGATTGAGTAGAGTTGATTTCTTTTGGGATGAGCGGCAGGATAAGGTGTATATCAATGAAATCAATACGATGCCAGGGTTTACCCCATTTAGTATGTATCCTATGCTGTTTCAGGCAGCAGGAGTTTCATACACAGAACTCATCCATCAATTAGTCGAACTAGGGCTAGAACGGTACAATGACCGTCATGCTAATGCGGTTGCCGCGGAGAAGCTGGAGTAAGGAAAAAAAGAGAGGGTCCCTTTTTTTAGGGACGCTCTCTTTTTTGTTTTGCCAGGACATCCTGAATAACCTCCTCCAGCTTCATTCCTCTGGAAGCTTTAAACAATATAGCATATTGAGGGTCCATAAAGCGGTGAAGAAATGCAGCTGCGTCTTTCTTTTCTTCGAAATGCTGTGTAGGGATGGATAATGATTCCCCGATAAAACGGGACTTATCTCCTACGGTAACTACATAAGCCACATTCGCCGCATCCAGCGATTGAATAAAATGCCCTACTTCCCGATGATAAGCTGAGCTTTCTGCCCCCAATTCATACATATCGCCTAAGACAAGCACTTTCTTATGCAGAGGAAGTATTCCAGTAAACGTTTCAATGGAACTCTTCATCGAAGTAGGGCTCGCGTTGTAGGCATCGTTAATCATCATGGCTGTTTTCGAATCTCTTACCAGCTCAAACCTCATAGGGGATATCGCTAAGGTCGATAGGCTAGTATGAATCTCTTCAAGGGTATATCCGTAGTGATACGCGATAAAAATGGCTGGGAGGCAATTCGCAACGTTATGTGTGCCAAACATGGGAATAGCCATATTATAGCTTTGGCCTTTAAGATGGACGATAAAATTCGTTCCTTGCTCGGTTGTACGAAGATCGGTTGCATAGATGTCGGCCTCTTTTTCGATACCGTAAAAAAAGTTTTTTCCTGGGTTTAGATGACTGACACTCACAACGTACTCATTATCGCCGTTAAGAATGGCAAAACCGGATGGCGACGTATGAGGAAGCAGCTCCCCTTTTGCTCGTGCAATGTTTTTCCTAGATCCTAGGTTTTCAATATGGGCATCGGTTACATTCACGATCACACTAACATCAGGTTTACCAATAGAGGCGAGATAGTCAATTTCTCCAGCGTGATTCATCCCCATTTCCAACACAGCCATTTCGTGCTCATCCGTGATCTGCAAGATCGAGAGGGGAACGCCGAGATGATTATTGAAATTTTTATAGGTCTTATACACGGACTTTTTATGGGCTAGAATGTGGGAAATCATATCCTTGGTTGTTGTTTTGCCATTGCTTCCCGTAACCGCAATGATGGGGATCGTTAGCCCAGCTCGGTAAAAGCGAGCCATCTCACCGAAAGCTAGTTGCGTGTCTTTCACAAGAACATAGGCTAAGCCGGAATCTTCTTGTATATATCGCTCATCAGAAATAAGAATGGCCACTGCCCCATTCGCCTTTGCATCGGCTATAAATAGATGTCCATCACGAGAGCCGCTGGTAATGGCAATAAACATGGCGCCAGGAAGGATCTGCCTTGTATCAAAGTGAAAGGATGTAATAGGCAGTGAGGGGGAAGAACCTATTAGTTTTCCTCCGGTTGCCCGGCATATGTCTTCAAGAGTAAGCATGTAAGGGTTCCTCCAATCGGGAAAAAAAATCATTTGTTTTTATGCTAACACTAAGACGAGGATGGGAGCAACCAGCAATGGAAGCAATAGCTCCCTTGACATAATTCTCCAAAAAACGGTACAGTGAATTTATCTAGTATTAGGAGGCATTGAAATGGAAGCAAACTGTTTATTTTGCAAGATTATTGAAAAGCAAATCCCTGCTAAGATTGAATATGAAGACGAAAAAGTCATGGTATTTCATGATATCCATCCTAAAGCGCCGGTACACTTGCTGATCATACCTAAGAAGCATATTCCAACCATGATGGATGTTGCGGAGGAAGATCTAGAGCTGATTGCTTACATACATAAGATTGCGCAAACCATGTATCATAAGATGGAACTTCAAGGGATGCGCTTAATCAACAACTGCGGAGAAAAGGGCGGTCAAGAGATTTTTCATCTCCATTATCACCTCTGGGGCTGGAAAGAATAAATAATATAAGTTCATGTTGACCAGGGTGGCCCAGGTATAATATAATATGCTTTGACAGTCTGAATAAGATTGTTTTTAATGGTTAATGCGGAGGGAGGGAAAAGCAATGTCTGAAGTTCGCGTACGTAAAAACGAATCTCTTGATGCCGCTCTTCGTCGTTTTAAACGTGAAACAGGTAAGGCCGGTATTCTAGCTGAAGTGAAGAAGCGCAGACACTATGAAAAGCCTAGCATTAAGCGCAAGAAGAAGTCTGAAGCTGCTCGCAAGCGCAAGTTCTAATTTTTTTAGTTTAAGTAGGATAGGGTGACGAAATGAGTCTACTTGATAAACTTAACGATGATATGAAGCAAGCCATGAAAGATAAGGATAAGCTCAAACTCTCCGTCATCCGCATGGTGAAATCTTCTGCTAAGAACGAAGAAATCAACCAAGGTAAAGAGCTGACCGACGATCAGGTGCTAACTTTATTCAATCGTGAGTTGAAACAGAGACGCGATTCCCTCCAAGAATTTGAAAATGCTGGCCGAACCGATTTGGCTGAGCAAACTCGCGCTGAAATCGAAGTGTTATTAACATACTTACCTGAGCAATTAGGCGAAGCAGAAGTTCGTCAAATTGTACAAGAAACGGTAGAACAAGTTGGAGCTACTTCGAAGAAGGACCTTGGAAAGGTTATGGGAGCCATCATGCCTAAAGTTAAAGGCAAAGCCGATGGAAACCTCGTGAACAAAATTGTTCAGGAATTGCTTCCTTAGAACATACAAACACCTTATGCATTTGCATAAGGTGTTTTTGTTTTGTTCGGATGAAACCTTTTCCAATTCATCCCGTATGAAGTAATAGTCTGGAGGGGAAAAGGGAAAAAATAAAGGTGCTAGCACGGCATGTATATAGAGTAGAAGGGAGGGTTGGTCAATGTCGCATAGCAAAAGGATCACTAAGATTGTGCTAAGCTTCTTATTTTTGGCAACAATAATCTCTTTCCTATTGCCTCTTCAAACCAAAGCGCAAACAGGTAAGCTGATTTATGTCATTCCTGTCGAGCAAGGAGTAGAACAAGGACTTTATAGCTTTTTGCAAAGGGGTTTTGCGGAAGCTGATACAAATGAGGCTGATGCGATATTTCTGATGATTGATACCCCTGGGGGAGAGGTGCAGGCAGCAGGACTTATAGGGCAATTAATTCGAAAAGAAGAACGTCCAGTCTATGCCTATATTGTGGATGAAGCTTTCTCCGCTGGAACTTACATAGCACTAAATGCCGATAAGATTATAATGACACCGGGCAGCGCGATGGGCTCAGCTGCACCTATTGATATGGCGGGGAACATGGCGGAGGAAAAGTTCGTTTCAGCTTGGACGAAAAAGATGAGAAGTGCTGCCGAGATGAATGGAAGAGATCCCTTAATTGCTGAAGCAATGGTAAATCCTCAAATTGAGATTGAAGGGGTTACTGAAGCAGGGAAAATCTTATCTCTTGCCCCGAGTGTCGCTAAGGAAGTAGGATATGCAGACTATCTAGCCCAAAACTTTGAAGATGCTTTAAACCAAACAGGCTTTGCGGGGGCTATGATCATTAACCTTGAGCCCAATATGGGAGAAAGAGTGGCGAGGTGGGTAACGAGTCCTTATATTATCCCTTTATTGCTCACAGTAGGGCTAGCCGGTATTGTTATTGAACTTTTGGTCCCAGGATTCGGAGTGCCTGGGTTAATTGGTTTAACCGCATTTTCGCTTTATTTCTTTGGGCACTTTATTGCGGGGTTCGCTGACTGGCTCCATATTGTACTTTTTATTGTGGGGATTATTTTATTGCTTATTGAAATTGTCGTCCCTGGTTTTGGAATATTTGGAGGAATTGGCTTGATATCCATTTTATCTGGGATCGTATTAGCTGCATATGATGCTACTCATGGTTCTATCTCACTAGGGATTGCATTTGTTATCACTCTTGTAATTTCGTTTATTGTTATCAAATATTTTGGTCACCGTGGTGTATGGAACAAATTCATTTTACGAGAAGACCAAAGAAATGAAAAAGGTTATTCGGCTCCTAAAGATTGGAGAGGACTCCTATCCAAAGAAGGAGTAACAGTCACCACATTAAGACCTTCAGGAACAGCTCAAATTGATGGAGAGCTGATCGATGTCGTTACAGAGGGGAGCTATATCGAAAAGGAAAGGCCGGTTAAAGTTGTTCGAGTGGAAGGCACGCGCGTCGTGGTCCGTGAGGTAAAAAATAAGGATTAAAGGGAGTTGATAAGATGGATGCAGCAACGCTATCCTTTCTACTGACGGTTGCTCTAGGAGTGGTTGTACTTTCCGTGTTCTTTACGTTTGTGCCTGTGATGCTGTGGATTTCAGCCTTGGCTTCAGGGGTGCCTATTGGGATTATTACGTTAGTTGGAATGCGATTAAGAAGAGTTCTTCCCGCTCGGATTGTTAATCCCTTAATTAAGGCTAGAAAAGCAGGAATTGATCTATCTTCTAATCAGCTAGAGAGTCACTATCTGGCTGGAGGAAACGTGGATCGTGTAGTGGATGCTCTAATTGCAGCGGAACGAGCGAACATCGATTTGCTGTTTGAACGGGCAGCTGCTATCGATTTAGCAGGGCGGGATGTTCTTGAAGCTGTTCAGATGAGTGTTAATCCTAAAGTAATTGAAACGCCTTTTGTGGCCGCTGTGGCAAGAGATGGTATTGAGCTTAAGGCTAAGGCTAGGGTTACCGTAAGGGCCAATATTGACCGCCTCGTAGGGGGAGCAGGAGAAGAAACCATAATTGCACGTGTTGGAGAAGGGATTGTAACCTCCGTCGGTTCCGCGAATAGCCATAAAGAAGTACTAGAGAATCCGGACCGAATCTCTCGGACCGTTCTCGAAAAAGGGCTTGACGCAGGGACTGCGTTTGAAATCTTATCCATTGACATTGCCGATGTGGATGTCGGAAGAAATATAGGCGCTAACCTGCAGATTGAACAGGCAGAAGCTGATAAGCAAATTTCTCAGGCGCGTGCCGAAGAGCGTAGAGCGATGGCCGTTGCTTTTGAACAAGAGATGAAGGCGCGGGTACAGGAAATGCAGGCCAAGGTAGTAGAAGCGGAAGCACAGGTTCCTCAAGCCATGGCAGAAGCTCTCAAGCATGGGAAGCTAGGCGTTATGGATTATCTTAATATGAAGAATCTTGATGCAGATACCGAGATGAGACAGTCTTTTGGTCAACAGACTGGCAATCGAGATCAAGATGCGGATAAAAAGTAGGATAGAAGATGTTGATTAGCTGGTTGCTTGATCTCATCTTCTCCAACCTTTGGCTACTGCTGTTGGTATTTTGGTTGTTTCGTTCCTTTGCAAGAGGAGCGCGGAAAGGGATGGAAGAAGACCCGGCGTCGTCCCGAGAGACAGTGCCCGTAGATTTTCCATGGGAAAGAGAACAGGAACCCGTCATTCGGAGAAGACCAGTAGACCCTATAGGAGATTCACCTGCTCAAGTTAGCCCAATGGTCCCTGTAGCAGGTGAAGGAGATAGGGAGGCCCCTGTGCGAGCTCACAGGAAGGATAAGAAAGTAGCCCCGGCTCTTGCACAAAATGAATCGCGCCTTCCTCCTGCTGTACAGGGAATGATTTGGAGCCAGATTTATGGACCTCCTCGATCTAAGGCGCCTCATCGCCTGGGAAGAAAAAAATACTGAAGCTTAAAGAAGGGGACTCCCAACTGATAACCAAGGTTGGGGGTCCTTTTTGTTTTGTATAGAACGTTCTCTTTTTAGCTTCATAAAAGCCTTTGTCTGAGCATACATCTACATTAGTAGCACTTTGCCTAATCATTTCCCAAGAGATGAGGCTTAAAACAGACAGTGATCATTGGAAGGGGGAGCCGAGGCCGAATGAAAAAAATGTGGGGGAGACACCTGCGTAAATTTGCAGCAAAAATGCTCGACCTGCCAGCCGATGTTACCATGGAGATGCCCAGGATCACGATGATCGGGCAGAT
Source organism: Ammoniphilus sp. YIM 78166 (assembly GCF_004522215.1). GTDB lineage: Bacteria > Bacillota > Bacilli > Aneurinibacillales > RAOX-1 > YIM-78166. The sequence continues at coordinate 465,977 of NZ_SDLR01000002.1, forward strand.
TCATATGTACATAGAGAATCATCGCGGAGTTCTTCTTTTTAATGACAAGGAGCTCCGTTTGCTTTTAACAAAGGGTCAGTTGCTTGTAAAGGGAGAAAAGCTGGTGATCCGTGCCATTCTTTCTGAAGAGGTTCTCATCGAGGGAAAAGTGGATGGAGTTCAATTTATTGAATAGGGGGATATGCAAAATATGCAGCATCAATGGTTAAAATGGTTTAATGGATACCTCGTGATTATCCTCAGGGGGAGGAGGATAGAACGCTTAATTAATCTCGCTGTTCAGAAAAAAATGCAGGTGTGGAATATTACTCGTTATGATGATCAGCGAGGAAAGATAAATATCCGACTTGAGGACTTTTTTCTTCTCAAGCCTCTTTTACGAGAGACAGGTTGTCGCATGCAGATCATGAGCAGACATGGGTTTCCCTTCTTTTTAACAAGAGTAAGGGAACGCTATGCGTTTTTCGGCGGCTTTCTATTGTTTATTATCATGCTATTTTTATTATCCAATGTAATCTGGTCGATTGAAGTAGTAGGAAACGAGAAGATCGGGAAGTACGAGGTTTTACAAGTGGCCGAGAAAATTGGAATCCAACAGGGGAAGTTTAGCTTTATGATGGACGAACCTGACAAGATCCAGGCTAAGCTCTTGGAAAACCTCCCGGAAGCTTCGTGGGTTGGGTTTCAGATAAAAGGGACGAAAGCACAGATCCGAGTAGTCGAAAAAATTCTTCCCGAGACGAAGGAAGCATTAAGCCCTAGACACCTCGTGGCGAAAAAATCGGCAGTGATCTCTACTATTTTTGCAGAAGAGGGAAAACCAGTGGTTCGTCCAGATGATTTTGTAAAAAAGGGAGATATTCTCGTTTCGGGTTTGATCGGTAAAGCGGAAAGTCCCACTGCTGTAGCGGCCAGGGGAAGGGTTGAAGGGGAGGTATGGTATGAGACAGAAGTGATTGTGCCGATTGAACAGAAGCAGGCTGTATTTGTTGGGGAGAGTCATCGCAATTTCTACATCGTATGGGGTGAAAAACAAATAAAGATTTGGGGATATAAAGAGCTTCCTTTCCAAAACTATGAGATAAAGGATCAAAAGTGGGTGATGCGTTGGGGAGACAAGTCCTTCCCGCTCGCCTGGAAGACGGAGGATCTCCACGCTGTGGAAACCCAGGAAAAACTAGTGGATGAGAAACAAGCTCAAGATATGGCGATTCAAGCAGCTAGGCAGGACATCCTTAGTAAAATGGGAAATGGAGGATATATTAAAGAAGAAAAAGTTTTGCACCTGAAGCGAGAGAATGATAAAGTCTATATTAAGATGCACGTTGTTGCCATTGAAGACATTGCTGTCGAACAACCTATAATCATTGAAGGAGAATGATATTTTGCCCGTACAAGAAGAATCAATCAAAGTACGACTTAAAGATACAGCAACTGCGATTGCACTATTTGGACCGCAAGATGCATTCCTGAAGAAGATTGAAGAATCGTTTCAAACCAAAATTACGGCCCGCAGCGATGAAATTACCATATCAGGACATGACCAGGAAGCCTCAACCGTTCGTCAGCTCCTGCAAGTGCTTGCCGTCCTTGTAGAAAAGGGCATGCAGCTGTCCGAACGCGATATTGCCTATGCCATCGATCTTTCTAAGCGTGGGGCAGTAGATGAGTTGCTAGAGCTTTTTGATGAGCAGATTGCCCAATCTGCTAAAGGCAAGCCCATCCGTGTGAAGACGCTAGGACAGCGTCACTACATTACTTCCATTCGGAAGCATGATATTGTCTTTGGCATTGGTCCTGCCGGAACAGGTAAAACTTACCTGGCTGTTGTTATGGCAGTCGTCGCGTTAAAGGGAGGACAGGTTAAGAAGATTGTTCTTACCCGTCCGGCAGTAGAAGCTGGCGAAAACCTAGGATTTTTGCCTGGTGATCTTCAGGAAAAGGTAGACCCTTACCTCAGACCTTTATATGACGCTTTGAATGATATTTTGGGCATGGAGGCAGTAACCCGTCTCATGGAGCGGGGAACGATCGAAGTGGCTCCCCTAGCCTACATGCGTGGCCGTACTTTGGAGGATTCTTTTGTTATTCTGGATGAAGCTCAGAATACGACGCCAGAGCAGATGAAAATGTTTTTAACTCGACTAGGTTTTGGATCTAAGATGGTGATCACAGGTGATGTTACCCAAATTGATCTGCCGCGCGGCAAGCGCTCAGGTCTCAAAGAGGCAGAGAGAATTCTTGCCAATGTGCCAGGCATTTCCTTTGTCCTTATGAGCGAAGCAGACGTAGTCAGACATCCTTTAGTACACAAGATTATCAAGGCTTACGCAGAGACAGAAGGGGATCAATAATCAACACTTGCCCCCCAGGGGGCAGAGGAGAAGCAAAGGGGCTGTTATACATGAAAAAAGGGTTACTCCAGGGAACATGGCGTATCCCGGAGACATGGAAGACAAGCTGGGCTGTCCGGATGCTTCTTTTTTTCTTTTTAGCGATAGGCATTTATTTTTTGCTCTTGGAGCATGTAGTTCCAAAGACATACGATCTGAAGGAGAATACGATCAGCAATATGAAGATCGTAGCTCCCATGGAAGTAGAAGATGTCGATCTAACTCAGCGTTTTAGGGATGAGGCAGTGAAATCCATTAAGCCAATTTATGTCCTGGACGAGAGAATAACAAACAATCAGTTGAAGGTTCTTGACCAGATCTTTCGAAGTGTAACAGAAACGAGGCTACAGCAAGAAAAACTGGAACTCGCAGCTCAAGCTGAAAGGGAAGCTTTAGGAGATCAGGAAACTTCGGATTCACTCGCTGAGTGGGAAGATAAGCTGCCGACTCAAGAGGAGTGGATTAGCCAACTTAAGGACAGTATCCCTTATCAGCTGTCCGACGAGACGTATCGGACACTATTAAAGCAATCCCCCGAATCCCTGGCCATCATCAAAACGATCTCCCGCAATATCATATCTGCCGTTATGTTAGAGGGGGTAAGATTGACTGGGGAATCCCAGACCCAGGAACGAGTGAATCAGCACCTGTCAGGTACAGAACTTGAGAGCAGAGCACTTCAAGTGGTAAAGGAGCTTGTACTAGCGAGCATTGTGCCCAATATTGTGTTTGATGAACAAGCGACAGAACAAGCGAAGGACAAGGCGATAAAAGCGGTGAAGCCGATCGTTATTCATAAAGGGGATATACTAGTAGGTGAAGGGGAATACATTACCGAAGAAACGTACAGGAAACTAGGGGTAGCAGGCTTATTGACCCACAAACCCAACTATTTTCCTTATTTAGGTTTGTTGTTACTCGTCTTGCTGTGCATCGCTTTTTTCTATTTTTACCTAGGTCAGAATAAACCCGATTTTAAAATGGATAACCAGCAGTTGATGATGCTGATGACCATTATTTTGCTTACTCTAATGACGATGAAGATCGTAAGTTTAGGACAGGCCCTAGAGTATTCGTTTATTGGTTTTCTTGCCCCTGTTTCATTTGGGAGTATGCTGATCGCTCTGTTCCTAGACCAGAGGTTGGCTATGTTTGCTGGGGTGCTTTTCTCTATCTGCTCAAGCATCATCTTTAATACAGACAGCACCTACCTTTTTGATTATCGATATGGGTTTGTGGCTTTATCTGCCTGCTTAACTGCTGCCTATGCTCTAGGTAAACCTAAGCTAAAGCGTAACATTCTTTTAGCAGGCTCACTGGTCGTCCTGGTGAACATCCTTTCGATTACCTCCGTATACATGCTGTTTTATTCGGTAAAATGGGGTGATCTAGTACACCTTTACGGCTATGCCATACTCAGCGGGCTGTTATCTTCTATTTTAACGATGGGACTTGTCCCGTTTTTTGAGTCGGCCTTTGGAATATTATCTACGATGAAGCTTATAGAACTTTCAAATCCGAATCATCCGTTGTTGCGTCGTCTACTCATGGAGACTCCGGGGACGTATCACCATAGTATTATGGTGGCCAATCTTTCCGAGGCAGCTTCCGAAGCCATAGGAGCCAATGGTCTGCTTGCCCGGGTAGGATCTTATTATCATGATGTTGGGAAAATGAGGCGTCCTCAATTTTTTATAGAGAATCAAATAGGCAAAGAAAACCCACATGACAAGATTGCTCCTAGCTTAAGCCGGACCATTATTATTGCTCATCCAGCGGACGGGGTAAAACTATTGCAAGAGCATAAACTGCCTAAGCCGATTCAAGATATCGCCGAACAGCACCATGGGACCACGTTACTCAAGTTTTTTTACCATAAGGCGATGCAAGATTCAGGATCGGCCGTTTTAGAGTCTGACTACCGCTATCCAGGCCCCAAGGCTCAGTTCAAGGAATCTGCCGTTGTCGGGATCTGCGATAGTGTAGAAGCTGCCGTTCGATCCTTGTCTAAGCCCACACCAGAGCGCGTAGAGACGCTAGTGCGCAAGATAGTAAAGGATCGGCTGGATGATGGACAATTCAGTGAATGCGACCTAACGTTCCAGGAGCTGGAGCTTATCACTCGGAGCATATGTGAAACGCTGCAAGGAATCTTTCATAATCGGATCGAGTACCCTGAAGAAGCAGAGGTGAAACGGGCGTGACGTTAATGGTTGAAATTTTAAATGAACAAGAAGAATCCCTAACTGCCGAGCAAATGGACACCCTTGTCCATTTGCTCGAGAAAGCTGCTGAGCTCGAAGGGATTTCAGAAAAAGAAGTAGCCATTACATTCGTAGATAATGAACGAATCAAAGAATTAAATCAGCAGTTCCGAAATAAAGATAAATCTACGGATGTACTTTCTTTTCCATTGGATGAAGAGGATGCGTTGGGAGATATCATTATCTCCATTCCCAAGGTACGGGAGCAGGCGGAGGATTACGGTCATTCCTTTGAGCGGGAATTAGGCTTCCTTACGGTACATGGCTTTCTCCATTTACTAGGGTACGATCATGAAACTGAGGCGGAAGAAAGGGAGATGTTTGCACGTCAGGAGCAGATCCTGCAGGAATTTGGGTTAATCCGTTAGGTAAGGTGGAGAGAAAATGGGCGAATGGACACGCCTGATCCGAAGCTTCGGAAACGCCATGGAAGGGATAGCCTATACGATTAAGACACAGCGAAACATGCAGATCCATGTAGGAGCCGCCACGATGGTTTTCTTGGCCAGTTGGTTGCTGGAGATCCCATGGAATGAAGTTTTGCTGGTCTTTTTTTCTATTTTTTTAGTCCTCATACTGGAAATGGTCAATACGGCAATTGAAGCAACAGTCGACCTTGTAACCGATCAATACCACCCTTTAGCTAAGGTGGCAAAGGATGTAGCTGCAGGAGCCGTGTTGCTTGCAGCTGTACTGTCTATATTGGTTGGTTTTTATGTTTTCCTAGAACCACTGCTTCAAGTAATAAGAACAATAGGAGGTTCGTTCAATGGATAATCAAGCATTAATGCAAAAGGCCAAGGAAGCAAGGGAAGGCGCATATGTTCCTTATTCTCATTTTAAAGTAGGAGCGGCTCTATTAACAGACAAGGGTGATGTCTTTACCGGATTTAATATCGAAAATGCAGCCTATAGCTTATGCAACTGCGCCGAACGTACGGCTTTGTTTAAAGCCTTTTCCGAAGGGGAAAGAAAATACCAGAAGATGGCCGTTATTGCGGATACTCCCCGACCAGTGGCTCCGTGCGGTGCCTGCCGCCAGGTATTGGCAGAGCTGTGCCCGCCAGATATGGAGGTCATCATGGGCAACCTAAAAGGAGAAACGTTAATTAAAACGGTAGCTGAGCTTCTACCGGGGGCATTCAATCAGGAGGATCTAAATGAACAAAACAGGTTATAAGTCAGGATTCGTTGCTATTATCGGAAGACCTAATGTTGGTAAATCCACCCTCATGAACCAAGTTGTGGGTCAGAAAATTGCGATTATGTCGGACAAACCGCAAACGACTCGCAATAAAATCAGAGCGGTGTATACAGGAGAAAAGGGACAGATCATTTTCATGGATACCCCAGGAATACATAAACCGAAGTCCAAGCTCGGAGAGTATATGAACACCTCTGTGGAAACAGCCTTAAAAGAAGTAGATCTTATCCTATTCCTAGTGGATGCTTCGGAAAAGCTTGGACCTGGGGATCGTTTTATTATTGAGAAACTTGAAGAGGTAAAGACCCCAGTGTTTCTCATTATCAATAAAATCGACAAGGTGCACCCGGAAGCATTGCTTCCATTTATCGAGGAATATCGGACTCTATATCCATTTAAAGAGATCATACCCGTATCGGCCTTACAAGGGAATAATGTGACCACCCTCATGGAGCAAATGCTTGAGCTGCTGCCTCAAGGACCGCAATACTATCCACCAGATCAAGTAACGGATCACCCCGAGCGGTTTATTATGCAGGAGCTGATTCGAGAAAAAGTGTTGCATCTTACAAGAGAAGAAGTTCCTCACTCTGTGGCTGTAGCGATTGAGCATATAGAGCGAAGAGAAGATAGCAATGCCATCTATATTTATGCGGGAATCTATGCAGAGAAAGAATCCCAGAAAGGAATCCTAGTGGGTAAGCAAGGATCCATGCTAAAGGAAATTGGGAAGCGTGCGAGGCAAGACATCGAGCGATTACTAGGCACCAGAATATTCTTGGAACTGCGCGTCAAAGTCAAAAAGGACTGGCGTAATCAAGATCGCCTATTGAAGGATTTTGGATTTCAATTGGAACCATAATGGAAAAAATTCCTAAGCATATGATTTCGGAAGTAAGGTCACTCTAATCTTATAGAGAAAACTAGGCAAATTTATCTTTTCCTAGATGTCCTTTACCCAGTGATGCCACATCAATTTCTCCCGAAAGGATGATAACGGCCGATGCAAAATATTTCTTGGAACTTATTTAGTGCAACAGGAAACATTGACGCTTATCTTCTCTATAAGGATTCACAGCGCGTCAGCATAGATGGAGATGATGAAACGGAATTATCCATGGTTTCGGAGGAAAATGAAGGGTAGAGATTAGGTGACCTCGATTATGAGGGAGGCACAAGGTGTTAGGAAAGACCGAAGGTATTGTTTTGAGAACGAGCGACTACGGAGAGGGAAATAAAATTTTAACGGTTTATACCAAAGAAATGGGCAAGGTGGGGATGATGGCACAGGGTGCCAGAAAAACCAAGAGCAGATTTGCTGCGGTTTCTCAGCCCTTCACCCATGCCTTTTTTCTATTTCATATCGGATCGGGTTTAGCTTCCCTGAATCAGGCAGATCTTATCCAAATCTTCCCCCATATTAGAGGCGATCTGTATCGAACGGCCTACGCAAGTTATATTTTAGAATTAACGGACAGGATGTCAGAAGAGCGCAAAAAAAACGGGGGGTTGTACCAGCTCTTGCTCCATTCTTTACATCAGTTGGAGGACGGGAAAGATAGTGAGATCATCTGTCGCATTTACGAGCTCAAACTGCTCTCCATGCATGGGTATAAACCTATTCTCGATACCTGTGCCTCCTGCAGGAAAGGCCAGTCTCCCTGGTTTTTCAGTATTCGTGAAGGAGGACTCCTGTGCGAGTCATGCCGAAGAAAAGATCCTCATGCCATGCTTCTCTCCGATGGAGTAACGCGTATTTTATCCATAATACAGAATCTAGATATCAGTCATTTGGGGAAAATTACGGTGAAGAGGGAGACGAAACAACAACTGCAAAAAATCATGTATCTTTTTATGGACGAATATACAGGCATTCGGTTGAAAACCAGAACCTTCATTGATCAGTTGGAGAAGATGGAGCAATATTTTCCTCGAAAGGAGAATGAAGATGCAGAGAACCGCCAGTCATGATCAAGAGTGGATAGATGAGTTACTTCCTGAACAGGAAACCTATGAAGCAAAAGGAAAAGATGCTTGGGGGTTAGCTAAAGATCTATTAAAACTTGCGAATGTCGTACGTATCTCCATCTGGCACCAGGGTCGTCCGTTAGCATCTATACCAGTCGTGTATGGAGGGGTCGTGGCCACTTTATTCCCCTTCATATCCTTGTTTTCCATGATATCCTTGCTTGCTTTAGACTGTAGGATTGTAGTTGAAAAGAAATAATCACGAGAAATCTCCTCCAGAGGGTTACGGAAGGAGATTTTTTTTATTTTGTTCAAAAAAAACTAAAATTCAACAAAAAAAGCCTATTGTCTCGTGAGTCATTGTTCTTTATAGTAAAAATATAAGTCACCTATGTGCAAAAGTCACCTATATAACCTTGTCATTTACCTGATTAGCGCTGTGTTGAGTAACAAGGTGGGCTCTTGATGCTAATTTCTTTTAAAAGAGGGGTTGAAATGAAGCACTATGGACTATTCCAAAGAGGAGATTTCGTTCAAGTCATCAATGAAGAGAATTATCTGTATCAAGAAATAGGCGAAATTTGTTGTATTAAAACGAACGGCCTGTTTTCTCTAAGACTCGCGGACGGTCAGGAAATGGTGGTATCCCGATTAGAAATTGCTCCTTGGTTAGGCCATGAAAAAGAGAAGAAGCTGTTCAAAGCCCAATTGCTGCAAATGCAGACCCTAGCTGTAGAAGTTTCGGATCGGCAGTGGTTTGATGAATTAGGACAGATATTGAAAGAGCTAGATTCCCCATCGTAACTCCTCAAAGTAGGTAATACGGTCGTAAGGAGAATGATTGATGAAAAAAGAGGTAACTATTACGTTTGCTCAAGATTGTAACCCTCAACTTCTGGTCCAATTCGTTCAGGAAGCCAATCGATTTCGAAGCTACATTCTTCTGCAGCAGAGAGAGCTGCAAATCAATGCTAAAGGCTATCTTGGCATCCTGCATCTATTAAATACAACCGTTGGTGAACGGATTATTCTTAGTGCGGAAGGTGCAGATGCTGAACAAGCTTTAGCCCATTTAAGTGAAATTCTAGGTTCTGCGTCCGCCTAGAGAAAGGCTGCAAGTAAGCTGCCTTTCTCAAATTTCCAACTAACCATCAACCTCAATGGGGATATGCTTGAACTGGGAAAAATCGAACAGCCCCAAATCCGTAAGCTTCAATTGAGGTATAACAGGTAGCGCCAGAAAGGACAAGGTCAAAAAAGGATTAAATTGTTCACTTGCTTCTAAGTAACGAAGCCCCTTGGCAATTTCCTTTAGACCGTCGTAGACCTCTAGGTAAGGTCGGTCAGACATTAAGCCGGCAACTGGCAAAGGAAGAGAGGCTAGGATTTTTCCGCTATGAGCGACTACTAGTCCTCCTTTTACCTTTTCTAAGTGACGGATCGCTAATAGCATATCTTCATCTTTAACCCCCACGCAAATGAGATTATGGGAATCGTGAGCGATAGTGGAGGCTATAGCGCCTCTTTTTAAGCCAAATCCTTTTACGATACCTAACCCAATGTTCCCTGTTTGATGGTGTCTTTCCAATACAGCCAGCTTAAGCAGATCATTTTCCGTGGAGGCAACGAAGACACCGTCTTTTACATCTACTTCTTCCTGAAGGTGTTGCGTCACCAAGCTGTTAGGAATAATACCAATCACATTGCAACGTGCCGATGCGAGAGGGATAGACAGCTGTTCCAGGGAGAGGGGGGCCAGATTAACACTATTGGGTAGGGGAATGGGTGCTGAATTGGAATCGGACGTTGATTTTTGGAGATGGCTTCCCTTCTGATATACAAGATCGCCATGCTTTAGGACATGGGAAATAGAAATCGATTCAAGGTTCTCTAGCAGCAGGAGGTCAGCTTTGTATCCTGGGGCTATGGCCCCTACGTCGGTAAGACCGAAGCATTCCGCAACATTTAGGGTGGCCATTTGAATTGCTGTGATAGGTTCAATCCCATTTTGGATGGCAAGTCTGACATTATGGTCAATACTTCCTTCCTCTAAGAGATCGTCTAAGTGTTTGTCATCTGTAACAAATAAACAGCGTTTAGCATTGCTGGGGGTGATGGCAGGTAGAAGATTGATTAAGTCACGCGCTACAGATCCTTGCCGGATCATTAAGTACATACCTAATGAAAGGCGATTTCTTGCGTCCTCTACGGAAACGGCTTCATGATCTGTTCGAATGCCTGCTGCCATATAGATATTTAAGGCCTCATAAGAAAGACCAGCCGCATGACCGTCAATTTTGGCTGACTGATTATGCGCAGTGGATAACTTTTGAAGCATGTCTAATGTAGCTTTTTTAACAGAGGGAAAATCCATGACTTCTGCCAGACCCAACACGTTGGAATGTGAATAGAAAGAGATAAGGTCTTCTGCAAGTAAGCGGGCTCCAGCATTTTCAAAGGGAGTAGCCGGCACGCTGGAAGGGAGCATATAGTATACATCAAGAGAGAGGTTTTCAATGGATTGCAACATAAACTGTAAACCTTCGACCCCATGAACGTTCGCGATTTCGTGAGGATCTGCTATAATGGTAGTTACCCCGTGAGGTAACAGCACCTTAGCTAACTCTTTAGGCAGAACCATAGCGGATTCAATATGCACATGACCATCAATGAAGCCTGGAATAAGGTATTGACCTTGTGCATCAAGGAATTTTTTGCCCTGGTAAGATCCAATTCCAGCGATCATTCCGTCGGTAATGGCTACATCGCCGTCCATGATTTCTCCTGTGAATACATTAATGATTCTGGCATTCTTAATAACTAGGTCTGCAGCGAGCTCGTGCCCTGCAACAAGTATTCTTTTTTTTAGATCTTCTTGGAGTTTATCCATGGAATTCATCCCTTTCTGCTAAACAGATCCTTTTACACATTTTATGGCTAAGAATGTAGAAAAATACTCTAGTCACTTTTCTTTCAGACAAAAGAAACTCTGTTATCAATATGTTTCATACTATATAATAAAAACATGGAATTAGTATGACATATTTAGAAGTAGGGATGGTGATCAACATCGAGCTGACAAAACGCCAGGACTTAATTTTGGAGATTGTAAGGAATGAGGGACCCATTACCGGGGAGCAGATCGCCGATAAGCTTAACTTGACGAGAGCTACCTTGCGTCCGGACCTCGCCATCCTAACTATGGCAGGATATTTAGATGCTAGACCTCGGGTTGGATATTTTTACTCAGGCAAGAGTGCCCCCCAACTTTTAGGTGATCTTGCACGTAAAAAATTCGTTAAGGATTATAAAGCATTACCGGTCGTCATAAAAGAATCGACCTCTGTCTATGAGGCCGTGTGTACTTTGTTTTTGGAAGATGTAGGAACGCTATATGTAGTTAATGATAAAGGATACCTTGCTGGTGTTGTTTCTCGCAAAGACTTGTTAAGAGCGATGCTGGGAAAGCAAAAGCTTGAAGAAATTCCGGTTAATATCATTATGACCAGGATGCCAAACATCATTACCTGCTATCCAGAGGACAGCATCGTTGAAGTAGCTAAGAAGCTCATTAATTATCAGATTGACTCTTTGCCCGTAGTGAAGGAAGAGCAAGATGGTGGAAGGGCTGTGCTAGAGGTGGTCGGGAGAGTAACCAAAACCACAGTGACCAAGGCATACTTGGAGCTGGCGAGTGACCAATCCATCTGACCTACGCTTAAAGCAAAAGAAGGGAGGCATGGCTTATTTTCAGTGAGGATATGTTGGTAGAACCCACTGTTTTCATCGTATCGGACTCCGTAGGTGAAACCGCTGAAGTTGTAGTGAAGGCTGCAGCTAGCCAATTCGAAGGTCATTCTATTGATATAAGAAAATTTCCTTATGTGGAGGACCAAGGAACGATAAGCGAGTTAGTACTTGCTGCTAAAGAATCCCAGGCTGTGATTGCCTTTACTCTTGTAATCCCAGAGCTAAGGTCTTATCTTACGGAAACCGCAAAAAAACATGGCGTAACGGTTGTGGATATCATGAGTCCTATGATCCAGAGCCTAGAAGGGGTTGTGAAAAGAAAGTCCAAAAATCAACCCGGACTTGTACGTCAATTAGACGAAGAATATTTTAAGAAAGTCGAAGCGATTGAGTTTGCTGTAAAATATGATGACGGAAGAGATCCTAGAGGTTTACTAAGAGCAGATGTGGTCTTAATAGGGGTATCTAGAACTTCTAAAACACCGCTATCCATGTACCTCGCCAATAAGCGCTTTAAAGTGGCCAATGTTCCTCTTGTACCTGAAGTGGAGCCTCCAGAGGAGCTCTATATGATTCCAGTCAAGAAATGTATTGGCTTGACAATAAGCCCAGATCAGTTGAATATGATCCGACGGGAAAGACTCAAGGCGCTCGGATTAGCTTCACAAGCCAACTACGCAAGCTTAGAAAGAATTATGCAAGAGCTGGAGTACGCAGAAAAGGTCATGAAGAGAATCGGATGCCCCGTGATCAATGTTTCAAACAAGGCCGTTGAAGAGACTGCAAACTTAATCATGGAGATTATACGGAAAAGAAATCAAAGTTAAAAAACAAAAAAGTTCTCGATTGTCGAGAACTTTTTATTTTTTCAGCAGGAAAAAGTAAAAAAATATCGTATATATTATGTAAGAAAGTTAATAAATCTTATTATAACATATTTTCTTTCTTGATGGGGAAGACCTACCGGAAAAAGTTCCAAAATCATTTCGACATTATTCGATGATCTTTAGCAGCTGATAGCCGGGGAGGTTCTACAATAATCAGGAGGAGAGTCGGCAGGATGATCATTTATGTTGATGCAGATGCATGCCCCACCAAATCGATCATTGCCGAGGAAGCTTCAAACTATCAGACCAAGGCCATCTTTGTTTGTTCGTTCGCTAACCATTTTCAATTGGTGGAAGAGTGGACGCAGACCATTGTGGTGGATAAGAGTTTTCAATCGGTTGACATGTTCATTGCGAACCGGGTGGCAGCAGGAGATCTTGTCATAACGGACGACTATGGTTTGGCTTGTATGGTTCTAGGACGGAAGTGTTTAGCTATCGGTTCTAGAGGTAAAGAATATACTAATGATAATATTGATTATCTTTTAATGACCCGACATCGATTACAGAAGGAACGAAGCGCAGGAAAAAGGTCCAAAGGACCAAAACCTATTACTCCTATGGAAAAAGAGCAGTTTCGCCAAGTTTTAAAAAAATGTTTGCAACTGCAAGAAGGAGAATGTTGAATTTTGACGAATTAGTTTCAAAATGCGATTTTTAGTTTCACTCAATAGATCTTCAGCAAGAGGACTATCTCTTACACATCAGGCAAACCCTTTATAGTCTAGGGAATGGTGGGAACTCAACATCGGCTACGTCATTGCAGCGTACAAAGAAGGTGAGGTAGGGGAGAAGATCATGAGTAGCAAATTTCCTGAAGAACTAATCGACCAGATCAGAAACTCAAATAATATTGTCGATGTGATTGGACAATATGTACAACTGAGAAAGAGCGGTCGAAGTTATATGGGCTTGTGCCCTTTTCACTCGGAAAGAACACCTTCCTTTTCTGTCTTAGAAGAGAAACAGATCTTTCATTGCTTTGGTTGTGGTGAAGGAGGTAACGTCTTTTCTTTTTTGATGAAGCTAGAGGGGATGAATTTTCCCGAAGCTGTTCAGCATCTTGCAGAACGAACTGGAATACAGCTGCCGCAGCCCACTGTCGATGAAGAAGCAGAAACAGAGGAGCAAAGAGATAAGCGCTCGATGTTTGAGGCTTACGATCTGGTTGGTAAGCTTTATCATCATCTTTTATTTCAAACAGAGCATGGTGCACAGGCTAGAGAGTACTTTGCTGCAAGGAGAATCGACCAAGCAACGGCTGAAGAATTCCAGTTGGGATTCGCCCCAGATAGTTGGGAGTTTACCACGCAGTTTCTTTCTAAACGCGGATTTCACCTGCCTCTAATGCAGAAGGCAGGCCTCTTGGCGAAGCGGGAATATGATCAGAAGCCATTTGATCTGTTCCGTAATCGATTGATGTTTCCAATCGCGGATTCACAAGGAAGGATTGTTGCATTTGGGGGAAGAATGATAGGTGAAGGGCAACCGAAATACTTAAACAGTCCTGAACATCCTCTGTTTAATAAGAGCCATATCTTATATAACCTCCATCGAGCAAGAAATGATATTCGCAAAAAACGGAAGGCAATCCTGTTCGAGGGATATATGGATGTCCTTGCGGCTTGGCAAGCTGGGGTTCGGAATGGAATTGCTTCACTTGGTACGTCTCTAACGGAGAGTCAGGCAAAGATCATTAAACGAAACGCTGATCAAGTCCTTATCTGCTATGATTCCGATCGGGCTGGGATTGAAGCGGCGATGAAGGCAGCTGACATTCTTCTTGCCCTTGAGTGTCAGGTACGCATGGTAAGCTTAGAGAAGGGCTTGGATCCAGATGACTACATTAAGAAGTATGGAGCAGATCAATTTAAACGACAGCTCGAGGAAGCAAGCTCCATCACCGCATTTAAAATGGAAAATCTGCGCAAGCGATTCGATCTTACGAATGAAACCCAGCGATTACAATTTATTCACTCGGTACTCGAGCAGATCTCAACCTTGAGCAACGCAGTAGAACGAGATCATTATATCCGGTTATTGGCTGAGGAGTTTGATTATTCGTTAGAAGCGTTGAAGCAAGAACAGTATAAGATCTATTATAAGCAAAAAAAGGCAGCTGGCAGGGATAAACTGTCAAAGAAATGGAATAATAGTATAAATAATGGAGTTCATTTGCCTGTGAAATCTTTGCTTCCAGCTCATTATAACGCTGAGAAGAGATTGCTTGTCTTAATGCTTCATAATGAAGATTGGGCAGACCAAATCATGCGTAAAATTGGTGGCAATTTTAATGTGGATGAATTCGCTGCACTTGCAGCTCATCTATACCACTATTATACGACGGGAAATACCGCAAATCCAAGCAAATTCATCTCAGGATTAGAGGATGAGAGACTCATTGCATTGGCTTCTAAACTAGCCGTAGAGGAATTCCCGGAAGAACTCACTTCCAGGGAGTTATCCGATTACATACAGCAAGTGCTCAATTATCCAATCTTGATGGAGATCGAGGAATTAAAAAACGAACAAAAAAGATTGGAAAAAGACGGAGACAGTTTGAAGGCTGCACAAGTCGGAATTCGCATCCTGCAGCTTCGCAAGTCTATCAGGCCGTTATCCATATGAACCCAAGGAAGGAGGGAATGCCATGGCCAAAAAAACAGAAAACAAGCCAGGTGTTGTCACAGAAGTTGTTCAGGAAGCATCCGAGCAAAATCTCGATCAGGTTAAAGAACAATTGGTGGAAGTAGGAAAGAAGCGTGGGGTTCTCACCTATAAAGAAGTAGTGGACCGTTTAGCTCCTTTTGAGCAAGATTCTGATCAAATGGATGAGTTTTATGAATACTTATCGGATCAGGGCGTTGAAATGATCAATGAAGCTGACGAGGAAGACGATATTGTTCCTGAGGATGAAATGGATGATGAGGAAGAATTTGATCTCAACGATCTATCCGTTCCTCCAGGAATCAAAATTAATGATCCTGTCCGCATGTACTTAAAAGAGATTGGCCGTGTTCCTTTATTATCTGCTGATGAGGAAATTAATTTAGCGCAAAGGATTGAAACAGGAGACGAAGAAGCAAAAAGAAGGCTAGCTGAAGCAAACTTGCGTCTAGTCGTAAGTATTGCCAAGCGTTACGTCGGTCGTGGAATGCTTTTCCTAGATTTGATCCAAGAAGGAAACATGGGCTTAATTAAAGCAGTAGAGAAATTCGATTATAAAAAGGGATACAAGTTCAGTACGTACGCGACTTGGTGGATCCGACAAGCCATTACCCGTGCGATCGCAGACCAGGCTAGAACCATACGGATTCCTGTTCACATGGTGGAGACGATTAATAAGTTAATCCGGGTATCTCGTCAGCTTCTTCAAGAGCTCGGAAGAGAGCCTTCCCCTGAGGAAATCGCAGAAAAGATGGATCTTACTCCTGAGAAGGTACGTGAAATTCTGAAGATTGCTCAAGAGCCAGTCTCCTTGGAAACCCCGATTGGAGAAGAAGACGATTCACATCTAGGCGATTTTATAGAAGATCAAGAAGCGTTAGCTCCTTCTGATGCCGCAGCATATGAATTGTTGAAAGAGCAGCTAGAGGATGTCTTAGATACCTTAACTGACCGCGAAGAGAATGTTCTCCGCCTGCGTTTTGGCTTAGACGATGGAAGAACCAGGACGTTAGAAGAAGTTGGGAAAGTGTTTGGCGTTACTCGCGAGCGTATTCGCCAGATTGAAGCTAAGGCCTTAAGAAAGCTTCGTCATCCTAGCCGCAGTAAGAGACTAAAGGATTTTCTTGAATAGTTTTTTTGTGCCCTGCACGGTGGATATGTTTCCGCCGTGTATTTTTTGCTCCTGGAGGCATAACAACATTCATCGCTTCCGGACTACGTTGATTTAACATCTTGCTCGGAAGAAACTGTTGTCCCCGAAGGGGAAAAACTTCCTTTAAAGGCGGTCTGGCTACTTTGGATTTGCTTCGATGAAGTTTTTTTTATTTTAGCGTTTCTAAAAGGACAATGCAAATGTCGGATTGGAAAAATAAAACATGAAACCGTTGTCAAACTAGGGTGTTTTTTTATATAATTACTATAGAATAGAATCATCAAAAAACTTGGCTAATTTCTGAGCAAGCGCTCAATCAAAGGAGGCGTTGATATGTATTTTGATTTAACAGAAGAGCAAGGAATGATTAGAAAGATGGTACGGGATTTTGCTGAAGGTGAGGTTGCTCCTGGAGCCATTGAAAGGGACCGCACGGGGGAATTTCCACTGGATGTGATTAATAAAATGTCTCAATTGGAATTGATGGGATTGCCTTTTCCCGAGCAATACGGTGGTGGAGGGGCAGATACAATCAGCTTTGCTATTGCAGTAGAAGAGCTAAGCCGAGTTTGCGGGTCTACTGGTATTACGTATTCGGCGCACATCTCTTTAGGCGGAGCTCCCATTAACTCTTTTGGAACCCACGAGCAAAAAGAGAAATATTTAACACCCATCTGTCGCGGAGAGTCTCTTGGTGCTTTTGGATTAACTGAGCCTAATGCCGGATCGGATGCGGGTGGTACACAGACTACGGCTGTTCTTGATGGGGATGAGTGGGTGCTAAATGGATCAAAGTGCTTCATCACCAATGCAAGTTATGCGAAGCATTTGGCTGTTACAGCTGTGACAGACCGTTCTAAAGGAACAAATGGCATCACGGCTTTTATTGTACCTACGGATGCTCCGGGTTTTACGGTAATCAACAATTATGAAAAAATGGGATTGCATGCCTCTAACACAACGGAGCTGGTCCTAGAAAATGTACGGGTACCAAAAGAAAGCATGCTAGGAACCGAAGGGAATGGCTTCAAGCAGTTCCTGATTACCCTAGATGGCGGTCGTATTGGTATTGGAGCCATGGCAGTAGGCCTTGCTCAAGGGGCATATGAGAAGGCCTTACAGTATGCTAAAGATCGTAAGCAATTCGGACAAAGCCTGTCCAAATTCCAAGCTATTCAATTCAAGCTTGCGGATATGGCGATGAATATTGAGCTAGCTCGTACCATGGTTTACAAAGCGGCCTGGTTAAAGGACCAAGGACGAAAGTTTTCGAAAGAAGCCTCCATGGCGAAGCTATTTGCTTCTGAGACTGGAGCCAAAGTATGTGATCAAGCGATCCAGATTCATGGCGGTTATGGCTATATGAAAGAATACGAAGTGGAGCGCTTCTATCGCGATGCCAAGCTTCTTGAGATTGGAGAAGGAACATCTGAGGTTCAGCGTATTGTCATCGCAAGAGAAATTGGCTGTTAAGAAAGAATAACGGGGCAAGCGTAGAGGAGAAATACTCTACGCTTTTTGTTTGTTCTTCATATTTAAGGTAAAATAGAGGCACAGTGTTAATTTAAGGTAAGGTGATGGCATGATTACCGTTTCCAAGCGGTTAGAAACGATAGCAAGCTATGTATTGCCGAATAGCAGGGTAGCAGACATTGGTTCAGACCACGCGTATTTACCCGTCTATCTCGTAAAAACAGGAAAAGCCTCCTCCGCGATTGCTGGAGAAGTGAATAAAGGACCATGGGAGTCTGCCAAGAGACAAGTCCAGGCGACAGGTTTGGGTGAACGAATTGACGTAAGGCTAGGTGATGGTTTGGCTGTTCTGTCTGACGGAGAAGTTGATACCATCTGTATCGCAGGAATGGGAGGAACTTTGATCTGCCACATTCTTGAACAAGGCCTTCATCGACTGTCTTCCGTTGAGAGGTTGGTTCTGCAACCGAATGTAGCTGAGCGTAATGTACGAGAATGGCTGTACAACCATGGATGGGAGCTACAGGCAGAAAGCATCCTGAAAGAGGATGGAGTCATTTATGAAGTGCTAAGTGCAATAAGGGGAAATCCACAAGAGCCATATGCCTCTTCCGAGTGGAGCAGAGAAATATGGTTTGAGCTAGGTCCTTTCCTATGGAGAGAAGGTTCTTCGATCCTACTAGAAAAGTGGGAATCAGAACAAGAGAAAGCACGAAGAGTTGTAAAGGGACTAGAAAAGTCGCAAGCTCCAGAGGCTCAAGAGAAGAAAAGAGAAATGAGTCATAGACTAGAGTGGATTGAGGAGGTGCTCCAATGCTTACGAACGGACATACGATAATTCAGCTGTTAGAAGAATTTGCTCCAAAGCATTTAGCCATGGAGGGCGACAAGATCGGACTGCAGGTAGGTACCTTAAACAAGGAGATAAAAAAGGTAATGGTCACCCTTGATGTCCTAGAGGAAGTAGTAGACGAAGCTATCCAAGAAGGGGTAGATTTGCTCATTGCCCACCATGCGGTTATCTTTCGTCCACTGAAAAATTTACGCACGGATCTTCCTGCAGGCCGTCTCTACGAGAAGTTGATTAAGCACGATATTGCTGTGTATATTACTCATACGAATCTTGATGTAGCACCAGGCGGAATTAACGATTTAATGGCGGACGCTCTGGGGCTTATAGAAACGGAGCCAATCGATGTCCTCCATACAGAGCAATTAAAGAAACTGGTTGTATTTGTTCCTGTTTCCCATCATGATCAAGTCCTACAAGCGATTGCAGAAGCAGGAGCAGGTTGGATTGGAAAGTATAGTCACTGTACCTTTAATATGGAGGGAACGGGAACGTTTATGCCTCGAGATGGGGCTCAACCCTTTATTGGAAGGGAGGGTGAGTTGGAGAAGGTAGAAGAAGTTCGATTAGAAACCATTATCTCAAGCGATCTGCAAAACCGTGTAGTCAAAGCCATGCTAAAAGCACATCCTTACGAGGAGGTAGCCTACGATATCTATCCACTCGAGCAAGCCGGTAAAAGCTACGGATTAGGGAGAATTGGCAAGCTGCCAAACCCAATAAGTCTAAAGGAGCTGGCCGATCAAGTAAAAGGTGTTTTTCAGGTGAATGGTCTGCGTGTAGTGGGAGAGCTAAATCGTCAGGTGAAGAAAGTGGCGGTGCTCGGCGGTGACGGTAACAGTTATGTGTCTAAAGCCGCTTTTAAAGGGGCAGATGTGCTGGTAACTGGTGATATATACTATCATACGGCTCATGATGCCATAGCTTCTGGGCTAGCTCTTATTGATCCAGGACATAATGTGGAAAAAATTATGAAAAAGGCTCTTAGGGAAATCTTGATGACTAAACTGCAGAAAACCAAATCGGAGACCCAAGTCATCATTTCCAAAGTCAATACCGATCCTTTTCAATTTTTGTAAAGAAAGGAATGTATCACACATGGATAGACAAGCAGCCACGGCCTTTCTACTTCAGAAAATAAATCAGGAACTTGAACCGGATGCTTGGTCCGTAACAGAAAAGGAAGATCAAATTCAGGTTATGCACAAGTCATTGGAAGGAGTGGGCTTCCAACTATCCATTAGCTCTGTACTCGCCAAAATGGAGCAAGGAAAAGAGGAAGCTTATTTAACTGAAGCCGTTCGGAAAATGAAAGAAATGGCTTATGCGAGCACCCAGGTCAAGCAGGTAAAAGGATTCGAGGATCAGGTGTATCCCATTATTCGGAGTGCTTCCTTCCCGCGTGAAAAACAAGGGGTTCCCTTACTTAATAGAGAACATACCGCTGAATCTCATATTTTTTATGCTCTAGACTTAGGAAGGACCTATGTGGTCATTGATCGAAAAATGGCTGAGGAGTCCGGTTATAGGGACGAGGAGATTCATCAGATGGCGATAACCAACTTGAAAAAATTGGATACTTCTTTTAAAGAAGATGAAGTGGCAGGGAATCGTTTTTACTTTTTCTCTCAGCGGGACGGTTATGCAGCCAGCAGGATTTTAAACGATGAACTCTTAGCGTTTATGAGAAGAAAAATGACGAAGGATATGGGAATTGCGATCCCCCATCAAGATGTGTTAATTATGGCTGATATTCAAAATGAAACAGGCTACAAGGCATTGTCTAGAATAAATATGGACTTCTGCATGAAGGGGGATATTCCCATTTCGCCATTGCCTTTCCTTTACGCGAACAATGAGTTAGAGCCTATTATGGTAATGGCCGCTCCAGGTGCCGCCCCGTCGATTGTGAGAAAAAAGGGAGAGTAGTGATGACCAACTGTAGCCGCACCCTCCTTATGGGTGGTGAAGTTTACTATGAATATCATCGATCTTTCTCATCATCACCAGCTTATACCATTGTGCTCATTCATGGCTTCCTAGCATGTACCTACACGTTTAAAAAGCTCGTCCCCTTCCTGCAGAAAAACTATGACGTATATGCTCTCGACCTATTAGGATTCGGTCAAAGTGAAAAAGGTTCTAGGTTTCGATACTCCTATCGAAATTATGCTCTTCTCGTTACAGAGTTTATTTCGAAGATGCGTCTGCAGGAAGTGATTCTTCTCGGTCACTCCATGGGAGGCCAGATCGCGCTTCATATGGCACTGGCTTCGCCGGAAAGTGTAAAAGGAATGATTCTGGTCGGGGCATCTGGTTATTTAAGCAAAGCACATCCCTTAGCAAGAGCAGCGTCCTATTTGCCGCTAGCGAGGCTATGGGTAAAGTGGTGGATCACGCGATTCAAAGTAAAGGATGTTTTAGCTACAACTTTTTATGATCCATCTCTCATAGATGAAGAAATGATGGAGGTTTATTCCAAGCCGGTTCGGGATGCGAATTTTTGTGATACCCTTATAGGCTTGCTTCGCTACCGTGAAGGTGATCTTTGCCAGGAGGAACTAGGCAGAATCAAGTTGCCTTGCTTGTTGATCTGGGGAGAAGAAGATCAAATTGTCCCATTGCGTAAGGGAATCCGTTTAAGGCAAGATCTCCCTCATTCCACCCTTGTAAGTCTTCCCAATGCAGGACATCAAGTAATCGAAGAAAAAACAAGAGAGGTCTATTCAGCCATTGAAGAGTGGTTGAAGAATAAGATATTGAAGGAGGAGAAATAAATGTCCGTATTATTTTCAACTTATCCGTCTTGAACCAGCTGTCGCAAAGCCAAGTCTTGGCTTGAAGATCATGGTGTCGCTTATGAAGAGCGCAGATATATGAAAGATACTTATTCGGTTGAAGAACTCAAGGAAATAACGAATAAGATTCCACTAGATGAAATTCTAAATAAAAAAGGTGTCGTGTATAAGGAGCGCAGGTCTGAGCTCGAGGGATTAACTCCTGATCAATTGTTAGAAGAGTTGTCCAAGGATCCAAAATTAATCCGTCGTCCCATTGTGATTAAAGATAACCAAGTCATTGTAGGCTATGACGAAAAAGCATACGAGAGGATTTTGACATAAGGTTGTTACTAAATATAGCCTGATCTTCATTCAGGTCGAAATAACCGGGGTTTTCTCCGGTTATTTTTTTAGGTTCAAAAATTTGATTTCCAAGTTTTAGTCGAATGAGGACTAATCCTTAGCTTTTTTGAATATGCTATAGTGTAGGATCATCATTCTAATAAACAAGGAGGTCATTGATAATGCCTGATTGTTGTGTGTTTTGTGGTGCTGAGTTATCTCTTATGGAGAGAAACAGAAGCGATTGTTGGGAATGTCAGGATAAAATATCGGTGACCTACTCTGACGATATCTTAGGTGATCTGGAATTCGAAGTTGAATAAGAGAAACTCAGCAAAAGAGACTCCTGTGTCGAATCAGGAGTCTCTTTTATTTCTTAGGTTAAGTTTTGTTCAAGGAAGTTGATTGTTACCGAAAGAGCTTCTTCAAGAAAAGATGTCGTACCCTGAAACGGGTGTACCGCACCAAAGGTGTGGTTCCCGCCCTCAATAATGACAAGCTGTGAGTGAGGAGCTGCGGTATTCAGTTTTTGCGCTCCATCGACCAGACGAGGGACATCCTTGTCTCCTTGGATTACCAGTATCGGGTTCGGGTAGGATCGTATACGATCCGTAATATTAAATCGTTGCTGATGAAGAGCCATATCGTCCAGAACAATGGAACGAATAGGCATGTCTTGCTTAGTACGGGCGTTAGCTATGTATCCCACACCTTTCTCGTGGATCTCTTTCTTAAGCTGATCATCAAATAAATCGACGTTAGCAATTCCATTCCAAGTGACTACGCAAGATATTTCAGGCTGATCCGCTGCGAAGATAAGGCTGTTTCCTCCTCCGCGACTATGGCCTAGTAAAGCAATCTGTTTCGAATGGCTTTCCTGCGCAAAGGGGAGATCCTTATTCTTGATATGATTCATTAATGCCAACAGATCTGCTTGTTCCCTAGAGTATGTATTTACTGCAAATTTCTCCAGTTCATCAAAGTCCGTTTGGCCTACACCGTTGCAAGAAAAGTTGAAACGCACTACGTAGTATCCTTGTTGGGCTAATCGATCAGCAATGTATGGAAAGAATCCCCAGTCCTTAAAACCTTTGAACCCATGGCATAGGACAAGAGTTGGTTTATTTTGCTGATTAACCAAAGTATGAACATTGCCGCGCAGCCAAAGGTCATCGCCAAGAGAAAATTTGAAATCGGAAGTCTGTACTTGTTCCGTCATGTTTATCTCCTCCTTGTTTTTCTAATATTATAACATGTAGAGGTGAAACTTGATTTTGAAAAAATCCCATGTTATACTATTACTACATTTTGATCCTCAGTAGCTCAATGGTGGAGCAACCGGCTGTTAACCGGTAGGCTGGCGGTTCGAGTCCGTCCTGAGGAGCCACTAGTGAACGCGGGGTGGAGCAGCACGGTAGCTCGTCGGGCTCATAACCCGAAGGTCGCAGGTTCAAATCCTGTCCCCGCAACCAAATTTTTGCAACCTAATCGGGACGTGGCGCAGACTGGTAGCGCGCACCCTTGGGGTGGGTGAGGTCGCAGGTTCAAATCCTGTCGTTCCGACCATTTACAGTACATACAAACACTCCTTCATCTAATGAAGGAGTGTTTTTCATTATAGAGGAAAGTGGATTAGTCAAGGAACCGCGCCTGATTCGGACAGGAGAGGGCGAGGAAAGCTCAAGGGAGTCTGAAAGCCGGTCTCATCCTCTTGTTTACCCAAAAGGTCGCCCGTCAGGGCGATCTCTTTGTTAACTCGTTGTTTCTTCAAAAGAGATGGAGTGAACCTCTTCGCTTCTTAGATCGAATTTTATTCTGACATAAACTCCGAATTCCTTATTTCCTTGTCTTAACCAAAGTTTAAAAGTCTGTTGTCCTGTGGTTGGGGTTAATGTTTTAAGACCTACATAAAGATAGTCGATGATCTCAGCTTGAGGGTACTTTTTTTGGGTCTCTTGCATAGCTAATCTTCCCCATTTTGCGTAGGCAATGGATTGTTGTTGGGCATGAACAACCGTCGATGTCAGCAGGAAAAACAGAGTGATTAAGAGTATAGTTTTTTTTCTGTCCATAAAACAGTCACCTCAGGTTTATTCTGCCTCATTTAAGTTATTGCATTAAAAAATTGTGAGAATATTTTACAGGATCATTCGTATATATCAAAATAAACCCTTTTAAAGGGGGGAGGCTTTGTGGCTTGTAAGGAAATGTATTGCTACAGCTGCCAGCAAATGCAGAGCTTTGATGCGGATGGTCCACGCTACGATTGGACGGAACAAAAAGGGACTATTGAAATATGGGATTTTCTTTGTCTTACATGCAAAAAACTGTTTCGCACGACTAAGGAAGTGAAAGGAATAGACTAAGATCAACTTGACTTGCTTTATAAAATTATATATAATATTCCTTATCTTAAAGAAATGGCGGTCGTGGCGAAGTGGTTAACGCATCGGATTGTGGCTCCGACACTCGTGGGTTCGATTCCCATCGATCGCCCCATTTATATTTGGGAGTATAGCCAAGTGGTAAGGCACAGGTCTGCAAAACCTTTATTCCCCGGTTCAAATCCGGGTACTCCCTCCATAGGTCCATTGTGCGGTCGTGGTGGAATTGGCAGACACGCTATCTTGAGGGGGTAGTGATCCCAGATCGTGCGAGTTCGAGTCTCGCCGACCGCACCAATTACATAGTAGATTTGAGGCTTGTCTCTTAGGTATAGAGGCAAGCCTTTTTTATGTATTCACCTCCAGTCATGGCCTGGTTCGGCCTGAGCCCTCATTCCACGGAATCAAGTTAATTAATCCCATAGTAGTACCTTGTTTCTTTTGTTCAAGGTGCTTATCGTGTTCTATGATGCTCCATTCTAGCTCGGGAGCGAGAAGAGGGAAGTTAAATGAGTAGTTCCCCGGACAGGCCTGAGTTTGCCGGACTCAACAGAGGGCTGCGAGGCCTTTCGAGGGCCTGTGGCCTTGCTTGGCAGATAAGAATTTATAATTTATTTAGAATTCCTTATCTGCATAAGTGCAACTAAGGCTGCCGCCTGCGCCTTAAGGCTTGGCGCCAGCCAAGTTTTCTTTACTCTCTTAGAAGACACCGTTGCCTAGGTGCTCACCAGAGCGGATTATGGTTCCATCAGAGGTCCGCATAAATTACTTGGGAGGGAACATGATATGGTTGAGGTGAATTGAAACATGGAATATCTTACTGTTGCCATAAAGGCCGCGGGGCTGTTTGTTGTTGTGTTGATAGGGTTTCATGTGATGGGAAATCAAGCGGTGGGGAGGCTGGCCGCGTTTGACCTCGTGGTCGTCATTGCGCTCGGTGCTTTGATTGGCGCCCCCTTAGCAGATGAATCGCTAAATATTTTCATGGCAGCTACAGCGATTATAACCCTTGTATTTTTACAGCGATTTACGGCATTTCTTACACTCAAGAGCAAATGGTTCTCCAAAATGGCTATCGGTGAGCCCATTAAGCTGATTGAGCAAGGAAAAATTGATGAAAAAGGGCTTAGAGAGTCAAGGCTAACTTACAACAATCTAATGGAAGAGCTAAGGTTAAAGGGAGTTACCAGAATTGCCGATGTTGAAATGGCTTATCTTGAACCCGAGGGTCAGGTGAGTGTAATTCCTCTGGAAAAAGAAAAGCCGGTTACCAAAGGAGATTTTATGGAAGAAAAGAAAAAAGGTTAGCTGAGGAGACAACCTTCCTCAGGCTAACCTTTAGCTGTTATATGAACTTTCGATGCACCTTTTCTCCGTCATAGGAAAAAAGAACATTCCGCTCCTCGAGCTTCGTTTCTAGATGGACATTGCGCCCCCACAATTGATACACAAAGGGAATCGTTTTTTCTAGATACTTGATGTCGAGCTCAACGCCTTCATAATGATGCTGAAGGAATAATTCGCGGTCGGCATGGACAACCGTAATGTAAGGGAAGCCGCCGTTAACACGGCTTTCTACTAGGGTATCCCTGACCTTTTCCCACTCCGTGTGGTTAATCACGTAATCATTTCCCATTTTGCCAAAGGTATACATATTCATTTCTTTGACTAACTCTTGGGTAAGATAGTTACGGATGAAACTTACATCGGATTCTACTTCTCGTACTTCAAACATATGCTCTCGTCCGAATCTTTTTTCAATGTCCTCAAACATCTTCAATCCAAGGTAGTAAGGATTAATCTGCGTAGTAGAAGGCTGGATGACGGAAGCGTTTAATTTGGCGAATTCCACCGTTTCTTCTCCCGTTAAGTCCATCTCTCTTAAAATTCTCGTATGCCAGTAGGAAGCCCAACCCTCGTTCATAATCTTGGTCTCAATTTGGGGCCAGAAGTAGGACATTTCGTCACGAACGATTGTCAGGATGTCGCGTTGCCAATCTTCAAGCTGCTGACTGTTTTCCATGATGAAAAGCAAGAGATCTTTTTCTGGTTCCATCTGCTTTTCTGGAGGGTTGTCCACTTTTTGGGACCGATGCTCCTTTAAGATATCCTTGATAGAACGAAAGCCTGTGCCGGGGGAGGCTGGAGCTACTGCAGGAAGCGTATCGCCAACTGCAGGTTCTAAGTCCCAAAGATCCTCGTAGGGAAGCAAGGTTCTTGGCTTCAAAGCTTTTTCTTTCGTTGCAGCTTTCTTGATCCGATCCGCATAAGGATCGATATGTTCAGAGATGGCCATCGCTGCATCGAGAAAGGCTTCTACCTTTACGCGACCATATTTTTTTTCATATTGGCGAATGCGGTCCGCACTCGCAGCCATGCTATCGACCATGTTCCGGTTGGTATGTGAAAAGTGGGCATTATTCTTAAAAAAGTCGCAATGAGCAAGAACATGAGCAACAATAAGCTTGTTTTGAATAAGCGTATTCGAATCTAGCAAAAAGGCATAGCAAGGGTTTGAATTAATGACCAGCTCATAAATTTTACTCATTCCTAGGTCATATTGCAGTTTCATTTTGTGGAATGACTTCCCAAAGCTCCAATGATTATAGCGAGTAGGCATTCCATAGGCGCCAAAGGTGTAAATGATTTCCGGAGGGCAAATTTCATAGCGCATTGGATAAAAGTCGAGTCCGAACCCTTTAGCTATGTCTGTGATTTCCTCGATGGCTCGCGATAGTTTTTCCACTAGCCGATCATCTCCTGTTCCGTTGTTTCAGTGAAGAAGGTTTTTAGGGCTTCTAAAATATCCTTCCTCTCGTAGATAACCGATGTCCGAAGCTTAGGGTGATTGATGCTTTTAAACACGTCTCCGAGGGTGGACATGCGGTGGTGCTGATTGATCTCACCGTAGGCGAAAAAATTGGTTACATCCATCATGCTTTTGATGATTTTTGTACATTCTTCATTATCGGACGGCAAATTGTCTCCATCGGAAAAGTGAATCGGATATATGTTATAACGACTAGGAGAGTACTTGGTCCGAATCAGTTCCATAGCCAGTTTGTAAGCAGAAGAGCAAACCGTTCCACCCATCTCTCCTTTGGTAAAGAAGTGCTCTTCCGATACGACCTTTGCGTGGGTGTGATGGGCAATAAATACGATTTCTACGTTTTTATAATTTTGGCGAAGAAAACGAGAAATCCAGAAAAAAGTAGTCCTTGCGATATCTTTTTCAAACCTGCCCATACTTCCGCTTGTATCCATCATACAGAGAACAACCGCTTGCGAGTGGGGGATTTTCACTTCACTCCACGTTTTAAAGCGAAGATCTTCTTCGAGTATTTTTCCTAGCCCTTGGCCGCCATCTTGAATGTTCCGCTTAATGGCCTGGAGAACGGTCCTTTTTTTGTCAAGGTTCCCCATGATCCCTTTTTTGCGGATATCATTGAACACCACACTATCAACCTCAATCTCAGCATGTTCCTTCTTATCTAGGTGGGGAAGCTTAAGCTGAGAGAACAAGTGGTTTTCGACTTCTTCTAGGCTTACCTCTGTCTCAAAATAGTCTACGCCAGGCTGATCGCCTGCGCCGCCACCTTGTCCTTGAGCCTGCTGCTTCGCGTCGCCATCCTTGGCCACAACATCGCCTTTTTTCATCTTGCCGTCCCCGCTACCTACGTGATTTTGTCTTCGATAGTTGTAACGAAAACGGAATTCATCGAGAGAACGAATAGGGATCTTTACGATATTCTTGCCGTTGGAACTGAGGATGCCTTCTTCCGCTACCAAGTCAGCTAGATTGTTTTTCAACGCTTCTTTAACCTTTTCCCGGTGACGGGTCTGGTCTTCATATCCCTTACGATGAAGGGACCAATCTTCTTTTGAAACAATAAATAAAGACTCTTCCATCAAGGGTCACCACACTTTCCCGACTAAATAGCCGTGTTCCAGCAGGGGGGCTGGAACACGATTTTTCCTTTACATTAACGATTCAGTAAACTGCCTGTATACTTTAGTAATTCATTAGAGCAGTGCGGACAATAGCTATGCTCATCCATCAGACGCGCTGTTACTTCATTGACTTTCTTTAACTGCTGCTCATCTGGTGTTTTCGTTGAAGTCGTGATCTTAACGACATCCTTCAAATCAGCAAATAGCTTTTTCTCAATGGCTTCCCTTAGGCGGTCATGGGAATCATATTCGAAGCGCCTGCCTTTTCTTGCGTAGCTGGATAGTCGAATAAGAATTTCTTCGCGGAATGCTTTTTTGGCATTTTCTGAGATGCCGATTTGCTCTTCAATGGATCGCATGAGCATTTCATCCGGATCTACTTCCTCGTCGGTGATAGGATCCGTTAATCTTTTACCGTGGCAGAAAGCTTCGACGTTATCCAAATAATTATTTAATAGGGTTTTTGCAGATTCCTCGAAGGAATAGACAAAAGCTTTTTGCACTTCTTTTTTGGCGATTTCATCATACTCCCTGCGTGCAATGCCAATCAGGTTCATAAAGTGCTCTTTTTCATCAAGGGTGATGCTTGGATGGGTATCTAATCCATCTTTTAGGGCGCGAAGCACGTTCAATGGGTTGATGCATGTCATTTCATTTTTAATAAGAGCACTGGAAATCCGGTTGATGACATAGCGAGGATCAATTCCAGACATCCCTTCCTCAGCAAATTCATTTTTCAGTTCACGCAGATCGGAAGCACCGAAATTCTCCATCTCTTCGCCGTCGTACAAGCGCATTTTGGTGACGAGATCTAATCCTTGATTTTTAGATTCCTTCAATCTGGTTAGGACACTGAACATAGCAGCGGCTCTAAGGGCATGCGGAGCAATATGAACACTTTTTAAATCACTTTGTGCTACAAGTTTCTCATAGATTCGAACTTCTTCGGACACCTTAAGGTTATAAGGAATAGGCATCACAATAATGCGAGAATGAAGAGCTTCATTTTTCTTGTTGTTGATAAAGGATTTATACTCTGTTTCGTTCGTATGAGCGACAACTAATTCATCGGCAGAGATTAGAGCAAAGCGACCGGCCTTAAAGTTTCCTTCTTGCGTTAAGGATAAGAGATTCCATAGAAACTTCTCATCACATTTCAACATCTCCTGAAACTCCATAAGACCACGGTTCGCTTTATTTAATTCTCCATCAAAGCGATAGGCGCGAGGATCAGATTCGGATCCATATTCGGCGATAGTAGAGAAGTCAATGCTGCCCGTTAGCTCTGAAATATCTTGTGATTTAGGGTCAGATGGACTAAAGGTACCAATTCCTACGCGATCATCTTCGGAGAAGAGGACACGCTTGACAGGCACATTTCGAATTTCGCCGCGCCATTCTTCCCGAAGTCGGAAACGGCACATAGGGCAGAGGTTACCTTCAATCTTAATTCCGTACTCCTCTTCAAAATGAGGTCTAAGTCGGTCTGGGATAAGGTGTAAGGGATCTTCATGCATTGGGCATCCTTCAATCGCATAGACAGCTCCATCGTCGGTACGAGTGTATTGCTCCATTCCACGCTTTAATAGATGTACAATGGTAGATTTACCGCCACTTACAGGTCCCATCAGCAACAATACTCTTTTTCTTACATCGAGGCGGCGAGCAGACGAATGAAAATAATCCTCTACCAATCTCTCAATGGCATCATCTAATCCGAACATCGTGTCACTAAAAAATTTATACTTTTTCGAGCCGTTTACTTCTTCAACACCACTGCTCATAATCATATTATAGATACGAGCGTGGGCAGTTTGAGCGATGGAGGGGTTTTGTTTGATCATATCCAAGTACTGTTCAAACGTTCCCCTCCATTGCAAGCCATTCTCCTCATTATGAAAGTCGTTCAGCAAGTTTAAGATCCCCATGTAAAGCTCCTTCCTTCCTTATGAAAAATAGTGTTTCTCCTGTAGGACTAAGAAGTATTAGAAATTTATTATCATTCTTGACCAAAAAGAGAAGTTATAATCGTGAATTTTCTCAACTTTTACACATAAGCATGCTTTAAGTCTGGAGCGACGGGGAGAGGAAATAAAAAAAATGGGGGAAAAACAAAAAACCGGAACGATAACGTTTCCGGTTCTTTGTATGTAATCATTAGTGTTGAAATAAACTTGCAACCGTAAAGATAACAGCTATAAGCATGAAGAATCCAAACGATACGCCGAATCCAATAGCATTATCTACGATATCGTCTTGCTTTAAATCTCTTTTATGTTCCATGGCTCTTCACCTCCATCTTCATCCTTCATCTTATCACATTACCCTTAGTATGTGGTAAATGAATTTGTGACATGCCTGTGACTCCCATTAAGGAATGGCAATCAGCTGTTCAATCGTCTCTTGAATTTCTTCCTTTGAATGAAGACCTGTTGCAACTTTTACCACATTTTGGTGGCGGTCTAGGAAAAATGTGCTGGGTATAGCCATCACTTGGTATTGGTTGGCAACAGAGCCTTCTTTGTCTAATGGGACAGGAAACTGAAATCCATAATGCTCTGCAAAGGCTTGTGCTTTTTCGAACTGGTCATTCACGGTTAAATTAATGCCCCATATTTCAATTTCATTTCCGTATTTTTCATGCAGCTCAGTTAAAATAGGAGCTTCGAGTCGACAAGGACCGCACCAGGAAGCCCAGAAATTAATGACGACCGGTTTAGTTTGATCAGCAAGTGCATAAGTTTTCCCATCCATGCCTTCCAATGTAAACAGAGGAGCGGCAAAGCCTGCTTGGGGCTTACGATCTACGGGCTCCTCGTGCTTCCCTGTTTCACTTTGATTTCCATATAGGGTTAAGCCCGCTAAGAGTATAATCCCAGCAATAATGAGAAGGTTGCGTTTCAATTGAATCCCTCCAGCCTAAAATCCTGTAAATCCTCCATATATCGAGATCAGCCAAATGGTGATGTCGGTCATCTTATCAGTATACAATAGAATACCTAGTAAAACCATGATGGCTCCCCCAACCTTCATCATCTTGGCCGAATGACGCAAGATCCATTTGGTACGCCCGATGAAGAAAGACATGAGGATAAAGGGAAGAGCAAAGCCTACTGTGTAAGCTAAGATAAGCGGCACTCCCTGGGAAGGATTGCTTGCGCTCACCGCTAAAACTGCAGTCAGGATAGGTCCAACACAGGGGGTCCAGCCCGCAGCAAAAGAAATGCCGACAAGCGTCGAACCTAAATAGCCCGCAGGCTTGCTGGCGAACTCCAGACGTTTTTCTTTCATAAACAAGGTAGGCTTGAACCATCCAAGCATAAAAAGCCCCATGACAAAAATTAGAATTCCTCCAAGTTGACGAATTAATTCCTGATATTCTCTGAAAATGGAGCCCAGCAGAGTAGCGGTTAGTCCTAGTGATACAAAGATGATGGAGAAGCCTAAAACAAAGAAAAGAGTATGGGTGACCGCTTTTCTCATGACCAGTGAACGATCTTCCTTAAGCTCAGAGACAGAAATACCTGTTATATAAGACAAGTAGGAAGGATACAAAGGCAGACAACATGGTGAAATAAAAGATAAAAACCCTGCTCCAAGGGCCAGCCATAGCGTAGGATCAGCTGCAGTAGTCAAGTGATCACTCCCTTATGCGTAAAATCCCAATACGAATAAATTCTATCATGAATAGCACTAGTGGGAAAGGGAGGGAACGTACAACTTTGTGGACAAAATAACATGCTATGATTTTTACATAGCATGTTTACAAAGTGTTGCTGAATGTTTCACGAGTAGCAATATTATTCTACTTGATTCTACAAAATTTTCGGGCTTTTTCAGGGTACATGGTAATCACACCATCAACATTACAGCGTACAGCGAGAACATAGTCTTTTGGCTCATTTACCCCATATGGGCAAATCTGAAGCTGATGTAGCCGACTTTGCTGAACTAATTCAGGAGTTAAAACCTCAATGGGCGGCTGGAGATATTGTGCGTTTAGTTCAGAAGCGAGCTTCCAGGGCTCATCGAGCTTTCCGAAATAAAGCAAACCTGTCGTAATATGCGGATTGAGTTTTTTGACTACTTCAATACTTTGCGGGCTAAAGGAAGATAAGATGACTTGTTCTTTAAGGTTGTATTTTGTAATGAGGTGAATGATCTGCTCTTCTAGGTTTTGT
This sequence comes from Ammoniphilus sp. YIM 78166, assembly GCF_004522215.1. Taxonomy (GTDB): domain Bacteria; phylum Bacillota; class Bacilli; order Aneurinibacillales; family RAOX-1; genus YIM-78166. The sequence continues at coordinate 498,224 of NZ_SDLR01000002.1, forward strand.
GAACGAATCAGCAGATTTTTCATTTCAATATTAAGAAGAACCCTGGATCGTTGAATTCTTTGAAATACTTCCTCTAGTGTAGGAATTTTCATGCGCTCATAACGGGGATGAAACCATGAACCCGCACTTAAGGCCTTAAGTTGCTTTAGGGTGTGGTGCTTTACAAGGCCAGAGCCGTTGGTTGTGCGATTTAAGCTCTCATCATGTATGACTACAGGATGCCCATCTTTGGATAGCTGTACATCCAATTCAATACCTGTAGCACCGCGCCTTATAGCTTCTCTAAAAGAAGAAAGCGTATTTTCTGGATAGATATGGGATGCTCCTCTATGAGCAAATATGCAGAAGCTTGTGTTCATGGGTTTCCCACCTATCGGAGTTTCTGTATTTTCCTCTACATCATATGCTGGATGACATCCTCTTTTGTCAGGGCACTTTGTCTTTAGGAAGCATATTTCCTTACCTTAATCGCCATTCTAAAGTTAGATCTGGAAAAGTAACCGTAAGGAGGACTATATGAAACCGCATCTAATGAGAAAATCTGACTTTATCGGCAGCAAAGGAATTGTCGCCCAGAGCGATGTAGGAGCAATGGTAGTAAGAGAAGGAAACGAATATCAGCTAGGTGTTGAACTTGATGTTGACACGGTTGTGTTTCTAGATAAGACGGAAGACAATGATATGGTGCAGATGATGCTGGATAATGCTGTGCACGAGATTGATGATATTCGGGATCGATTCATCGATTGTTTCCCTGAAGAAGGCCAACAATAAGGCTGAAAATAACACCTATTAATATGTAAGAATTATATATAAGAAGATCTTATAAACAATATAAGTAAAATTTTTACAGTAAAACTCTTTGTATTTCTTGGACAAGTTGGTATACTAGTGTTGATCTTAATTCTCAAAGGAGGGATTACCATGCCAAAAGGTGCAACTGAAACCAAGACCTTGAAGGTCGGCGACAAGGCCCCTGATTTTACGGCAAAAGCTCACGGTAACCGCACTGTTTCTCTAAGCGATTACCTAGGCAAGAAAAACGTATTTATCGCGTTCTATCCTCTAGATTGGACCCCTGTCTGAGGCGCGCAAATGCCTTCTTACGAGGACGACCTGTCCAGATTTGAAGAGCTAGATACCCAGGTTCTGGGTATTAGTGTTGATTCTATTCCTAGTCATGAAGCATGGCAAAAGTCTATTGGTGGAATTGCTTATCCACTAGTGTCTGATTTCTACCCACATGGAGAGATTTCTGAGAAGTTTGGCGTTCTGCGCACGACTGCTGGAGAACCAGCATACGGAGCTTCTGAGCGCGCTCTTTTCATTATTGATAAAGAAGGAATCGTTCGTTTCATCGACGTTCACCCTATTGGTGAACAGCCAGATAACGAAGAGTTGTTTGAAATACTAAGAAAGCTATAATCATAGAGGTCAGGAGCTGAAGCTTATGGAAATGTCAAGAAAAGCCATTCCATATACACCGAATCAAAAAAGCTTAAGTGAAATGACCCTGATGATTGTTTCCACCTCCGGCGTGCACAAGGTGGATCAGGATCCTTTTAGTACGGATACGGCTCAAGGGGATGTTACATATCGTGTAATTCCTGGTGATGTACAAGCTGCTGAACTCACGGTTACTCATGCAGCTCCTAAGGAGCACTACAATACAGATGCTCCAAAAGAAGATATTAACTGTGTCTTTCCTATTGACAGACTAAGAGAATTGGCTGAACAAGGATCGATCCAGGGACTTGCAGAGAAGCATATTACCATGATGGGTTATGCGATGAAGCTCAAGCAGATTAATGAAGTCACTATACCTGCTATCGTGAAGGAAGTTGTAAGGTCGAAGGCCGATGCGGTCCTCCTTACAGCTGGCTGACCGCTTTGTCATCGCACTGTAGTTACAGTGCAACGTGGCATTGAGGCACAAGGTATTCCGACAGTATTGGTTACGCTAGATGTTGAACAATCCGGGCTGATGAGGCCGCCGAGGGCGATCCATCCTAAGGGATTCGAGTTTGGCCATTCGTTAGGGAAACCGCACGATAAGGAAACTCAAACTCAAGTGATCCTTGCTGCACTGGAGCAATTAGTTACCAAACAAGAGCCGGGACAAATCCATCAGTTGGATTTTCCAGGATATTAATAAGTCAAGAAAAAGAATGACTAAGAAAGCGTAAGCTTTTTTGGTCATCTTTTTTTTGACTCACAATTCATCTAAGGAAAGTTGACAGAGTTTGCCTTAAGAGATACAGTAACTAGTGTGTGGATGAAAGTGAGAACACTCGGTTAAAGGCTAAGGAGGTTTAGACTTGAGCAGCTTAGGGATGGACAAAAAGCAATTCATGTCTCAAGATATTCGTCATCTCGTCTTGCAAAAGGATAAGATTATTACCATGCACCCCGATTGGACCTTAGAGAGAGCATTAATTAAACTCATTCGGTCAGGGTATACATCAGTCCCTGTTATCAATTCTCAAAACCAAGTAGAGGGGCTTATAAGCAAAACGTTAATTTTAGATTTCATGACTGAAAATCAAAACATTAATTATAATGACCTGCCTAATTACTTTGTTCATCAAGCAATGAATCGTAACTATATGGGAATTTGGGAAAATACTCCGCTGTCTTTTGCTCTTGAGCTTATGATTGATCGGTCTTACGTACCCATCATCGATAAGACTAATACGTTTATTGGGATACTGACTCGTCAGGCGGTATTACAAAAGATTTTAACTTATTTAAGTGAAGGATAAAAAAGATACCAAATTGGTATCTTTTTTTTTCCTCATCACGCATATTTTTCCTGAAACTGCAGATTATAACTCTAGGAGGTGTAATTACATATGTTTAATAACTTTAGCCAAAGCACTAACATGTTCCAGCCCGGGTTCAGCAATACGAACCCTCAACAGGTAAGACAGGATATTGCTCGCGAGGGAGGTTTTGGAGGCATGATGTCTATGGGATCTCAAGGCGCACAAGCCATGTTCCAGCCGGGATTCTCCAATACGAATCCGCAACAAGTAAGACAAGACATTGCTCAAGAATCTGGTTTTGGATTCCAAAACAGTCAGTTTGGAGTTGGCGGTGGCGCACAAGCGATGTTCCAGCCCGGCTTTAGCAATACGAATGCACAGCAAGTAAGACAAGATATTGCTCGTGAAAGTGGATTTGGAGGAGCGGGTCTTGGCTACCAGGGTCAATTTGTAGGTGGCGGAGCACAAGCGATGTTCCAGCCCGGCTTTAGCAACACGAATCCGCAGCAAGTAAGACAAGATATTGCTCGTGAAAGTGGATTCGGAGGTGCGGCGCTTGGCAATCAAGGTCAATTTGTAGGCGGTGGAGCACAGGCGATGTTCCAGCCCGGGTTTAGCAACACGAACCCACAGCAAGTAAGACAAGATATTGCTCGTGAAAGTGGATTTGGAGCAGCGGCGCTTGGCAATCAAGGCCAATTTGTAGGCGGTGGAGCACAGGCGATGTTCCAGCCCGGGTTTAGCAACACGAATCCACAGCAAGTAAGACAAGATATTGCTCGTGAAAGTGGATTTGGAGCAGCGGCGCTTGGCAATCAAGGCCAATTTGTAGGCGGTGGAGCACAGGCGATGTTCCAGCCCGGGTTTAGCAACACGAATCCACAGCAAGTAAGACAAGATATTGCTCGTGAAAGTGGATTTGGAGCAGCGGCGCTTGGCAATCAAGGCCAATTTGTAGGCGGTGGAGCACAGGCGATGTTCCAGCCCGGGTTTAGCAACACGAATCCACAGCAAGTAAGACAAGATATTGCTCGTGAAAGTGGATTTGGAGCAGCGGGCCTTGGTGTCCAAAACCAATTTGTAGGCGGCGGCGCGCAAGCGATGTTCCAGCCCGGCTTTAGCAATACGAACCCACAGCAAGTAAGACAAGATATTGCTCGTGAAAGTGGATTTGGAGCAGCAGGCCTTGGTGTCCAAAGCCAATTTGTAGGCGGCGGCGCGCAAGCGATGTTCCAGCCCGGCTTTAGCAATACGAACCCACAGCAAGTACGTCAAGACATCGCTCGTGAGAGTGGTTTTGTAGGAGCAGGCAGCCAATCCTTCAGCAATCAAGGTCAATTTGTAGGCGGTGGTGCGCAAGCGATGTTCCAGCCCGGATTCAGCAATACGAATCCACAGCAAGTGAGACAGGATATTGCTTCTGAGGGTGGCTACTTAGGAGGTCAGGCTTCGGGCACTCAAGGCCAATACAGCCAATTCATTGGCGGAGGAGCGCAAGCGATGCTCCAGCCCGGGTTTAGCAATACCAACCCACAACAAGTACGTCAAGACATTGCTCGTGAAAGTGGCTTTGCAGGGGCAACCAGCCAATCTTTTAGCAATCAGGGTCAATTTGTAGGCGGAGGAGCGCAAGCGATGTTCCAGCCAGGATTCAGCAATACGAATCCACAGCAAGTAAGACAAGATATCGCTCGCGAGAGTGGGTATGGTCAGTACTTAGTGTAACAAAAAAGCTATCTTACGAAGTTTTTCGTAAGATAGCTTTTTTCCTTTAGCACCTTGCTTTATTTAGCAGGTACCTTCTGGAATAAAGTACTTGGACGTTCCTCTTTTTTTCCTGAATCCGTTTTTCCTTTCCCACCGGGCTTGATGAAGAAGAAAGTAAGGATTAGGGTAAAGAAGGCTAGTCCTGCTACGGAGAAAAACAAGGTTTCATGGGAGATACTCATCAACCAGCTGAAGACAGGTGGACCTACCGCAACGCCTAGAAATCTTAGACTGTTGTAAAGGGAAGTAATCATACCTCTTTCAGTTTTAGCTACTGAACCTGTAATCAGTGTATTTAGGCAAGGCAATAGAAGACCGGTACCTATGCTTCCAAGGGTTAGCAATCCAATCATGACATAGAGTTGCTTGAAGAATGCGACGGCTACGAGACTGGTGGTTAGAATGAGCAAACCAGTGAGCATGATTTTTCGCATTAATGGCTTGTTCTGTTTGATTCGTCCGCCTGTTATGTAAGCCGTTGTAACCATCCCCATAAGGGGGATAGCTAAGATAAGTCCCTTTATAACTCCGTCAACCTTGTATTGTGTTTCCAACATGTCTGACAGATAGAACAACACGCCAAACAAGATAAATAATCCAATGGATCCCACGAAGAACGCTGTAACGAGCCATCCACCTTGCTCCTTGAATACTTGCTTTAGACTAGCTAAGTACTTATTCAATGGTTTGGGTTTGCCCGGCTTTTTTTCTTTAATCAGAAACCAAACGGCTAATGCCGTTAAAAAACAAAGAGCCGGAAAAGCAAAAAAGACAGCGTACCAAATAAGGAGAGCGAGTAAAGACCCTAAAACAGGAGATAAGACTTTACCTAAACCATTCGTGGCTTCAATCAGCCCCAATGCTTTGGATTCTTTGGCACCTGAATAGAGGTCACCAATTAAAGCCATAGCTATAGGGGCTGTTCCTGCGGCTCCTATCCCTTGTGCTATCCTGGCAAGGAGAATCACGGTATAAGCATTGTCCATTAACCATGCAGCTAAGCCCGCCACTATACCGCCTAATCCGTACAGGATCAGAGCTGGAACAATAATCACCTTTCTTCCGAAGCGATCAGAAAGGTATCCCACGAAGGGTATGATAAGACCTGCTGCAAATGAAAAGGCTGTTATAATTAAACTTACTTGAAACTGTGTAAGGTTTAATTCTTTTTGCATGGTCGGTAAAACAGGTACAATCATAGAGTTTCCCAGAACCATGACTAAAGGAATGGCAGCCAGTGTAGTCAGTTCTAAAGCAGATCCTGATTTTGGCATACGTTCAGCTCCTTGAAATTATTATTTCACTATCATAGTGTGCCGTGTTTGGTCCTGTTTTCTTCAGTGAAACAATGGTTAGATTGGAAACAGAAACCTTTTTTCTTTCTATGCGTAAAACATGTTGTGGAGGGGATTAGATGAGAAAAAGCATGGTTTATTGGATAGGGACCCTAACTGCCTTAAGTGTATTGACTTCCGCTTGTCAATCGCAGCCTACGCCCGCTGTTCAATTACAAGAGAAGATTGTACAAGAAGAAGCTAAGGTGTTGTCGAAAGGCGAAGAAACGAGGCTCCTTGTCTTGGACAAGCTGCAGCCAGGAATGACCGAGGAAGAAATTAGAGGCCTATTCGGTGGAGATTTTGCTTTGGTGGAGAATGCCATGGCTGGAAATGAAACGTGGCGGTATGATATAGGGAGGTCTAGCGGCTACCAGTTTGATGACCAGGGAATAGATCGCGTGGATCTTGAAGGAATAAAAATAAGAAGTGTAGAAGCGCAACTGTTTATAGATTGGACTGATCAAGGGGTTGTTGAAACAGCCGCCTTATATCTATATAACGAGCAAGAGAAAGGAACGTTTTACGAATACCATATTGATGTAAACGGAGCCGAGGAAGTGTTGCGGTCGTTTGAATAGATCAAAACGAAGCGTGTTACCAATAATTTTCTCGACATATTATTCCAAATTTCTTTCCTAATTCATAAACATATGTTATGTTATATATATACTAACAAGGTTTTGTTAGGTGAGAGTTTTGGCGCCCACGATTGTGGGCGCTTTTTTTACGTCAATTAGACCGATGCCATAGCTTTTATTTTGGAAAGAGGGGACGGCTGAGTGGAACTAATCACTTCGAGTAATACCGGACCCGGTGTGTTCAGCATGGTGTGAATAGCTGCTTGAAGCTGATCAGGCTGTTCTATGCGAATCCCTTGGATTCCGAAAGCTTCAGCAATTTTTGAGAATTGAGGATTATAAAGCTTATCTCCAAAAGGATTTAAACCCGTGAGAGCCATCTTATTTTTTTCCATGGCATAGGAACTATTATTAAGGACAATAATTTTTACCGGAAGCTGATTCATTACGGTGGTAGATAGTTCTGATAAGTTCATCGCAAATCCACCGTCCCCTACAATAGCAATGACTTGCCGATCTGGAAACAAGAGCTGGGCTGCGTTTGCTGCGGGAACTCCGAATCCTAGCGTGCGCCAGGTACCGGAAAATAGAATATCCTGACGGTCTGTTGCAAACGCGCGGTTAAACCAAACGGTATGATCACCCGTATCTAAAGTAATAATGGCGTGAGGATCTGCCGCTTGCTCTAAGACTGCCATTACTCTGGCAGGCGATATAGGAACGGAATGATCTTCTTTTTCCAATGCCAGTTCTTTGAGCCACTCGTTTCGAGCTTCTTGGATTTTTTGAACCCAAGCTGAATTCGCATCCTTTTGAATCGAATCCGTCAAAGGTCCAAGGATTTCTTGAGCATCTCCAAGCAGAGCAGAATAAAGATTTTTGTCTACATGGATGTGGTCAGGCTCTAATTCAATCTGCACGAAAGGGATATCAGTAGACATAAACGTTTTCGGATACCACATGGCACCAATAATAAGTAAACCGTCACAATCATTCAACAGACGGGAAGCTTGCATACTGCCGCCTTCTCCTATTCCTCCCACCATCCATTCAAATTTCTCAGGGATAATCCCTTTCGCTCCTAAGCTGCAGACTACTCCAGCACCAAGCTTTTCTGCTAGTTGGCGGATTTCTTCACGACAGCCATAGGCTCCTTTTCCTGCATAGATCATGGGTTTCTTGCATTGACTTAAGAATTGGGCAGATTTAGTGATATTGTTTAGATCGGTAAGAGGTTGGCGATAGATAAATGGATTTCCTGGAACAAGATCTTGGGATTGAGTCTTAGCAAAAAGGTCTTTCGGAATGGATAAATGAGCGACTCCCTTTTGTTTTATTGCCGTAGTGACCGCACGGTTTAAGAGAGGAACAATCGCCTCTTGGTCAGCAACTAAACTGGAATAAACAGCTAAGGGTTCTATAAACCTTTGTTGATCGACATATTGCTTAGAATGGGTCCCAATCTTATTTGTCGGCACTTGACCGGTAATAGCCAGGACTGGGGTATGGTCACTATAGGCATCTCCTAATCCATTTAACAGATTTGCCATTCCAGGACCGCTAGTGGAAATACATACGCCTAGTTTACCGGTCATCTTGGCATAACTTGAGGCCATAAATCCAGCGGCTGACTCATGGCGTGTTGAAATAAACTTGAGTTGGCTTTGCTTTGATAACTCGCTGAGTAAATCAAGGATGGCATCACCTGAAACGCCGAAAATGTATTCTACTCCATAATTATGCAATTGGTCTATAATCGTCTGTGCAACTGACCTCGTAGTTTGCAATGGAACCCCCCCTTTTCAATGACTACTTTAGTGTAGGCAAAAAAGAAAAAGTTCCCTCGTGGGAACTCTTAGTCATTTTAACGATAATTGATAAATTGGCAGTCGATGGGCAAATCGGCTTGCTTAACCAGTTGAATGACGGCTTGAAGATCATCACGATTTTTACCTGTAACTCTCAATTGGTCGCCTTGAATTTGAGATTTTACCTTAATGCCTGAATCGCGGATGAGTTTACCTATTTTCTTCGCGTTGTCTTGATCAATGCCTTGGGCAATCTTTCCCCGTTGGCGGACTGTACCGCCTGTTGCAGGTTCAACTTTGCCATACTCGACGGACTTTAGCGAGATGCCCCTCTTAATGAGCTTACCCGCTAGGATATCTTTCACTTGCTCAAGTTTGAAGTCATCGTCTGCCAATATAACGATTTCCTCTTTTTCTAGTTTGAGATCACATTTGCTCCCTTTAAAGTCATAGCGTGTTTCGATTTCTTTCAACGCTAGGTTGATGGCATTTGTTACCTCAGTTAATTCAACTTTGGAAACAATATCAAAAGAACTTTCTTTACTCATAGGGATTTGTCCTCCTTCCATACTTTACAGTTTATATTACCATGGAATATCGACTAAGAGATCAAATCTTCCAGCATCATTTCCGTAGTGAATAAGTGTTTTCTTGTACGATGGTAAAGGGAATAAAACTCTTCTAGCCAATCCTTTTCTTCAATTGCCTGAATAAAATACTGCATCATCGAATGTACCATGATAACGTGGGCGATAAAAGAAGAGTTAGGAATAAAGGGACAATGGGGTGAAGATTGAAGATGATGAAGGAGAATCCTGTTTAACTCATCAATAATCTCTTCAATTACACAATATTGTTCAAAGAGGGTCGATTTTGCAATCATGGGCGACCAATCCCTCCTCCCGCTTTTTTAACATTGATATCCAAAAAGTGGAATTCATATACACACAAAAAAAGACCCCTGGTCTTAGACCAGGGGCAAGTAGATAGGAGTGGAGAGAAACCATAACTGCTAGTTAAGGTGTTAAATTTATTATAGCGGAAAGAGAAAGCGGTTTCAATAGCTAATTTTGAAATTTATTAAAATTTCCTATTGAACGAATCTGGTATACTATGTAGATAGAACAGAGGAAGGCAGGCATGTCAGTTGTATTGTGTATATATGTTACGTTGCAGGGATGGAAGTCTCTATACCGGTATCACTAACAATTTAAGAAAAAGAGTAGGAATGCACAACGAAGGGAAGGCTTCCCGCTATACAAGGAGCAGGATGCCCGTAGTCGTAGTATATGTAGAAACATGTGAGGATAAGTCTCTGGCCCTAAAGAGAGAATGGGAGATCAAGAAGTTGAAAAAAAAACAAAAAGAGGATATGGTGAGCCGGGTCTCGGTGGACCCGGCAAGCTATATGCTTTAATGGGGTTGAATGGTATATAGTCCCCGCTCGGTTCGGATTTGAAAACTCGTCCCTTTATTTTGGGTAATCCACGTGCCGTACAACGGGATCTCATAAACATCTTGAGGAAGTGGATCCTTTGTGTTGTTAACGATGGTCCCTTCCCCACGAAATAGGAGAGACTGAGGGGAAACATAACCATCCGGATCGGGTTGTTCAAGCGTCCCTATACTTACTTCCTCAATGTCGAGCAAAACCTGATCAAGATCGCCATCTTCTTCCTTACTAATCAGGATGGATTTTTTTTCTTGCTGATTAATCCAATTGGTGACGAGGTCTACGATTTGATGCTCCATCATTGCCCTCCTTATAAAAAAATCAGCGTGCTACACCCCTACTGTTCCCGTAAAGATTATCAAATATGAAGAAAAACTCCCTTCCTTGGAGGAAGAGAGCTTATTCTTTAAAATGGATATGTTCAATGTCATCGTAGGGAATCACTTCAAAGTGGTAATCCCGTCCGTGGACCAATAAGACAACTTGGGTGGCTGATGTATTATACAGATCACCTGTAATCTTTTTGTCTTTCAATTGGATCGTGAGTGTGGGGTGATTTTTTACAAGGGGATCCAGAACCGATTTATAGGCTAACATGTTCATGCAGCTCCTCAAGAATGATTAATGCACTTATTCTATAACGAATAAATATTAATGTAAATAGTTTTTTATTCAACATCTAGGGGGTGTCCCCTAGATGTTGTTTTCTCTTTCGGCTTCCTTGTAATAGCGGCCCTTATCCACATAGCTTTGCCTAATTCGCTTTAGCTCTGCGAAATCCTTCTCATTAAGTTCACGAATGACTTTTGCAGGTGAACCTACAGCTAAACAGCGAGGCGGAATTTTTTTCCCGGGAGGAACAAGGGAGCCGGCTCCGATCATCGCTTCTTCTCCAATTTCGGCACCGTCTAGAATGATAGCCCCCATGCCAATTAAAGCTCCTTGTCTAACAATACAGCTATGCAGGACAGCGTTATGACCTACCGTAACCTCGTCCTCGATAATGAGAGGGTTTCCGGGACTTTGATGCAAAGTGGAGTTATCCTGGATACTTGTGCGTTCCCCAATAATAGTAGGAGCAATATCCCCTCTAATGACGGTGTTATACCAGATACTGCTGTCTTTTCCGATAGTGACATCACCACTTACAAGGCTTCCTTTAGCCAGGAAAACGGTATCATGTATAACTGGGCTTTTTCCCATGTAGGGGAGAATGGTCATAAGTAAATGTACACTCCTTTATTGTCTTTTTTTTTATACTAAATTTTAACATAAAGTTAGCTAAAAAAACCTGTAGTGGAAAACAAAACCTTATGCAGTCCTATACGTATAATAGTAGAGTTCGACAAAAATTGTCGCAACTAGTCTGTTTAGGTAAAGGAGAGGAGATGGAGAAACATGAAAAGATGGAGTCTTGGGTTAGGCATGTTGCTTTTGGTTCTAGGCATGATCCTTCCACTTGCAACCGCTTCTGCTAACACAAGCCCCTCAAGCATCCAGTTGATGCTAGAAGGTGAAATTTTGCACCCTGATGTACCGCCTAACCTGATACAAGGGAGAACCCTCGTACCGATTCGAGTAGTCGCAGAAGGCCTAGGAGCAGAGGTGGGGTGGGATGAGCGACTTCGTAAAGTAACGATCCAAAGCGACTCGGTGACGATATCCATGCAGATTGGATTGAAGAAGGCGACAATAAACGGCAAAGAGATTGCCATGGATGTTCCGCCAATGATTGATAGAGGAAGAACTCTTGTTCCTTTGCGCTTTGTCGGAGAATCGCTGGGAATCACTGTGGGATGGGAGCAAGAGACGCGGAGCGTAATCCTAAACCAACCCATTTCCTTGCTGGCGAATGGGACGAATCTTCCAGCGGCCAAGGTATATAGAATCGGGCAAGAAGTATACCTTCCCCTTAAAGAGATCAGTCCATTCTTAGGGGCGACCTTTCAAACATCTGGACAAAAAGACCTGCTCCTATTTGAAGGCTTGAATACAGATCTGGCTCAAAGCGGAAAAAAGCTGTGGAAGCTTAAAAAGTTGGATGCGGGTTGGCTTGTTCCTCTTACGGTTGTTGAGCAAGATTTCGCCGCCAAAGTCCTTGTGCATAACAATGAAGTCTCTATTGAAAAGATTAAGCAAGTGAATGTGCTGGAGGCCCTTAAAGAAGAAAACGGACGAATTATCCTCCAAACCAGCACCAGCCAAACGCAGCTTCAACACTTCTTAATGGAGTCTCCGCATCGACTAGTGATTGACTTACCCAATACGGTTATCGGAGAGAGCATAAGGGAGACCGTAGGTTTTACAGCTGGAATGGGAGTGATCAGGAAAGCGAACCCAGTTACTGTACTAGGGGTGACAGCGGAGGACACGGAGAATGGAGAGCAGCTCGAGGTGCCTATTGATGATGCTGCTTTAATAGAGCAGCAACCCGAGATAAGCCAGCCAAAGCCTGAAGAGGAGCTTATAAAAGAAATTCGCTTTAGTCAATTTTCCGTGGAGCCTCAAACGGTACGAGTGGTAGTAGAGCTATCGCAAAAGGTGAAATACGACATTGTGGCAGCGGGAGAAGCTTGGGAAGTTAGTCTTGAACCTATCCCTAAAAAGGAAGGCTTTCTTATCGTAATAGATGCAGGCCATGGCGGTAAAGATCCCGGGGCAAAAGGAGTATCCGGAAATTGGGAAAAAGACCTGACCTTGACCCTTTCTAAGTTGCTAAAAGAAGAGCTTTCCCAATATAAAGGGATCCATGTACTAGAAACCAGAACAGACGATACATATCCTACGCTGCAAGAGCGTGTTCAACTGGCCAATACGATTCAGGCTGACCTGTTTTTGTCGATTCACGCGAATTCGGTGAAGGACAAGCCAACGGTTAGAGGGACAGAAACCTTTTATAACACACCGCAGAGTGAAAGCTTCGCTAAACTGGTTCACGCTTATTTGGTTGAAGCAACGAAGTTCCCTAATCGCGGAACCAAAAAGGGAGAGTTATACGTTTTAAAACACACGACTATGCCTTCCGCTCTAGTTGAAATTGGTTTTTTAAGTAATGCCCAAGATAACACGCAAATGTTAGACCCGCTCTTCCAAGCAAGAGTTGCCCAAGCTTTAGGAAGAGCCATAAATGAATATTATACGTCTTATCAATGAGGTGAGTGAGAAATGAAAAGAAGTGCATATTCTCTATTCAGCCTAGTTGTTTTCATAACTTTGTTGAGCGGGTGCAGTTCACAACCAGGTACAGAGCATGCAGTAGCCCCAAAGGATACAGAAAAGGTTGAAGAAACGAATCAGCCTGTTCAACCATCACCAGCTATAGAAGAGGAGAAAGCTCAGGTTCAGCTTTTTATGACCGACGAAATGGCTCTAGAAGTCGTAGAGACGCAGGCAGAGCTTTCATATAGTAGCGAAACGAAATATGAAACCCTCTTCCAGGCCTTATCTATACCGCAAGGGGATCATGCGGTGACACTGTGGGAGGATTGGAGCCTTATCGATTCTAGTCTTGTTGACGGCGTCTTAACGCTAAACCTCGATGGACCGGAGGAGGCTGTAGGAAGTAGCATAGAGAGACTTATGCTGTTGACTCTTTTAAAAACCATGTTTCAATTCTCCGAAGTAGAACAGGTGCAACTATTCATTAATGGGGAAAAGAAACAAACATTAAGCGGACATATGGATATCCATGATCCGTTTAAGAAGCAAGATCTTGCAGACCTGTAAAGGTCTGTTTTTTATTTCAAAAGTTTAGTTATAGACAAAATCAGAAATACTAATTACAATATGTGAGAATTAAAATTATTGTAGATAGAGAGCTAGGAGGAAACGTGATGTTCAAAAAGTGGAGTTTAAATGGGGTCTTTTTACTTGTTTTGACTTTAATCCTGTCAGCATGTGGCGGCGGACAGCAAGAAACCAAGCCGGGAGAGCCGCCAGCTGCAGCCGAACCGGCCGAACCAGCGAAAACGGAGTCTTTAGTTATTGGTGTCATCCCAACGCTAAATCAAGGAAAGATGCAAGAGGCGATTGATAAGCTTGGCAAACATTTTGAAGCAGAGCTTGGAATTCCTGTAAAGATCGATGTCTACCCTGATTACAATGGTGTAGTTGAAGCGATGAACTTTGGAAAAGTGAATATGGCGTATTTTGGTCCGTTAACTTATGTTATTGCCCATCACCAGAGTGGCGCTGAGGCGATTATGACTCAGCTAATCAAGGGGGAACCCTTCTATTATGCTTACATCATCACTCATAAGGATGCTCCTTTTAACAGCCTAGAGGATCTGTTACAGAACCCTCAAGATGTAACCTTTGCTTTTGGTGATCCGAACTCAACTTCCGGTTCATTGATCCCAGGTCTAGAATTGAAGGAACGCGGCGTGTATCGAAGCAATAATGACTTTGATTTTAAAAATGTCATTTTTACTGGAGGTCATGATGCAACCGCATTGGCCGTCGAGAATAAGCAGGTAGATGCTGGGGCGATTGACAGTGCCATTTTTGACACGCTAAAAGAAAATGGTAAAATTGATGCAGAAGCTTATAAAATCATTTGGCAGTCCGACAAGCTTTTCCAGTATCCTTGGGCAGTAAAAGATGTTGACGCTGATACAGTAGCAAAAATCCAAGATGCTTTCTTAAAAGTGACCGATCAAGTCATTTTGGATGCTTTTGCTGCAACCGGCTTTGTAAAAGCGCAAAACTCTGACTATGAAGCCATTCGTAAAGCGGCCGAGCAGGATGGACGTTTAAAGTAGGAGGATGCAATTGAATAGATTAACTAGGGGATCGCTGACATTTTTGTCAGCGATTATCATTGTTTGGAGTGCCTATGGCACCGAGTTCGATCTTGGCAAGTTTTTTGACCTTGGCAATTCCTTTGTATTTTTGCAGTCCAAATGGCTGCCGCCTGATTGGACCGTACTCATTCCCGCTTTAAAGGCGGCTGTAATCACTCTCCAGATTGCAATCATGGGGACCTTCCTCGCCATACTTGTGGCTTTGCCTTTAAGCTTTTTAGCAGCCTATAATACATCGCCCTCATTGTTTGTATACAATGGGACACGGTGGCTGCTCAACTTGTTCCGCTCCATCCCAGAAATCGTGTTAGGCTTACTCTTAGTTCCGTCCCTGGGACTGGGCCCTTTTCCTGCTGTTATTGCCATCGCCATACACAATATTGGAGTGCTCGGAAAACTCATTGCAGAATTAATTGAGGCTGCAGATGAAGGCCCTCAAGAAGCCGTAAAGTCTGTGGGAGCGAGTCGCCTATTTGTGATCCTGTATGGGATTTTGCCGCAAATTATACCCAACATCCTTTCTAATTATTTTTACCGATTAGAGGTAGGAGTAAGGGCTTCTCTCATCTTAGGCTTTATCGGAGGGGGCGGAATTGGGAACATGCTATTCATCGACTTTAAAATATTTAATTACTCATCCGTCGCAACAGAGGTCCTAGTCATCATGCTATTAGTTATTGCTGTTGATTATTTGGGCACCTTCGTAAGAAAGAGGGTAATTTGATGCTCTTGGAAATAAAAAAATTACATATGAAATACAGAAAAGCCAAAGCGCCTACGCTAGAGGATCTGAACTTTGGGATCGGCGAGGGGGAGTTTGTCGTCATCTTGGGCTTAAGTGGAGCAGGGAAATCAACCTTAATTCGCTGTCTTAACTTGTTAATCCAGCCTACAGGTGGGGAGATCTATTGGAGGGGCCGGGTTGTCAATCAATGGAGGGGAAAAGCGCTTAAGAACTATCGTCGTTCCATAGGGATGATCTTTCAGTCCTTTAACCTGATTGGAAGGCTTTCGGCTTTAACGAATGTTTTGGTGGGAAGGCTTGGGTTTATGCCTGCATGGCGTGCATTTTTCAGAATGTATGAAGCATCCGATGTAAAGCTGGCCAATGAGGCGCTACATCGCGTGGGCCTCACGCATGTCATGCATCAGAGGGCAGATCAATTGAGTGGAGGGCAAAGGCAGAGGGTAGCCATAGCCAGAGCCTTGGTTCAAAAGCCTATGCTTATCTTAGCGGATGAGCCGGTAGCGAGCCTCGATCCTCTTACTTCAAGAAGTGTGATGGACTTGTTAAAATCTATAAATAAAGAAGAACAAATAACAATGGTCATTAATCTTCATGATGTCGAGCTAGCTAAACAGTATGCTACTCGCATTATTGGGATTTCTAGAGGTAAAATCGTGTTTGACGGACATCCGCAGGATGTTGATAATGCAGTTTTGGAACGTATTTATTCTTAATTTCCATTAGAAGGATGATGTGCGATGAATCTCAATCACCTCAAGGCACTCGTAAAGGTGGTACAAACCGGCAGCTTCAAGGAAGCAGCGAGGCATCTGAACGTATCCCAACCGGCCATAACTCAGCGTATTCAAGCGTTAGAGGAATATCTGAAGACGCGGCTTCTCTCAAAAGAAGCGGATGGGGTGCAACTCACAAGCCATGGAAGAACGGTTTATGAGGCCTCCATTCAAATTCTCTCCCAGTGGGAAAGAGTAGAGGAAGAGGTTTGGGGTACGAAGGTTAAGGGGAGATTAACGATTGGTGCAAGCACGATTCCATCCGAATACGTGCTTCCTCCTTTATTAAAGCTATATCGGAGTATCTATCCAGATGTGAAACTCCAGCTTAGAATCTCTGGAACCAATGAGGTAATTCGCTGGTTGAGAGATCGGACAGTGGATATTGCGATCACGGGAGAGCCGATGACCACGGAAGGTGTAGTGTCCTTTCCTTTAGCCGAAGACCAGATGCGCATCATTATCCCCATTGATTACGACTGGCCAACGACCATTGAAAAGCTGGATATGCTCGCTGAGACCGACTGGATTATGAGAGAGCCAGATTCCGATACGCGCAGAACCTTGGAATCTTACCTGATCAAATCGGGGATTGATGTTCATCGTCTTTCCATTTCTGGACAAGTTGAAAGCACAGAAGCTGTTATTGCTGCTGTAGAAGCTGGCCTTGGAATCTCAGCTGTTTCGGCTTTAGCTGCAAATAAAGCTGTTCGGTTAGGTGGTGTCAAGATGGTCGAAATTCCAGAGTTCTCCATCTCCAGAAAATTTTATTGTTCTTTCATGGAAGATCAGCGAAACCAGTCCGTCATTTCCACCTTTGTCCAATTTTTGCATGAAAAAAGCGCCATCTAAAAAGATGGCGTTTTTTTAACTTCTTGATACATAAGTCCCGGCGATCAGATCATGAATAGCTCTCTTATCCTCACGGAGTGCAACCATGAAGGCGCTGACTATTAAAGTGATTCCAAAGGTTATTAATGCTAGGAGCATCTTGCCGAACACTTCCCTAAGCAACATTGTGCCTAAGGAAAGTGGCAGACTGTCAGACCGACTAATGCGAATGCTTAACAAACGTTTGCCTATAGTATAGCCCCCCCAAAGCAAAGGAAGGAACGTGGCATATATCAAATTGACCACGGTTTCTGTGGCACTCGCCGTACTTGTGTCCATACCGAAAGTAAGGGCTGAGCAAAATAGTCCAAGCAAAATTCCATCCACAAGTCCTGCTGCTAGTCTGAGCCAAAAGCCACCTCGTCTTTCTGACATTGCCGCTCACCTACATTCGAAAGTTGGTTGTTACCACATTCTATTCAGTGAGGGCTAATCCTAAGAACAGGGGATAGAAAAAAGAGGAGACCCAAAAGGTCTCCTCTATCCGAGGTGGCGTTTATAGAGCCAAAGAACACCGGATTTCAGTATTCGAGGAACTCGTCCATGAAGTGGAGTATCCCCTATTACAGCAAAACCCTCTTTCTTTCCTAGTGAGCCAAAAACAGCCTTAAGCTTAAGTGGAGGCAACTGAATGGTTTGGCCTTTCCATTTACTCAGCAAAATATCCCTTAGCCGGTCTGCCATCATTTCGGCAAGATAGGCACTAGGTGCAAAGCTAGCCGATGCACAATCGCCGATAATGTAGACATCAGGATGCATAGGAATGGAATAATCCTCATTTACAACAAAGCGGTTCTGGTGGTCACGTTCACCGGCAATCCCATCGGTAATCGGGGATGGTTTAATACCAGCTGTCCAAACCACGGCATCATATTCTAGTGTTCCTTCTGCATGGATGGCGTGATCCGGATACAATTCACTTAATTGAATGTGATTCACTAGATTTACATCATGCTCCTGAAACCACTGCGTTACATAATCCTGCGTCTTTTGAGGAAAAGGGCTCAGTAAGCCTTTACCTCGATTAACGATCGAAATGTTTAAGTCCGCACGCGATTGGCGAAGCTCTGCAGCAAGCTCTACGCCGCTTAACCCGCCCCCAATAATCATCACTCTTTCGTAGGGGTCTAAGGTTGTCAATCGCTGTGAGGCAATCTGCGATTTTTTAATCGTTTGAATGCTAAAAGCATTTTCTTCCGCACCGTGCACATTTTGATAATCATCGACACAGCCTGCAGCGATGACTAATTCATCAAATTCAACAGGATCATGGTCACGCATTTCGATGCGTTTACTCTTGAAATCAATAGAGGTTGCCTCTCCATAGATCTTAGTCAATCTTGGATCATCGGGAAAGGGATGCGTTAGCTCAGCTAATGATTCGGTTCCAGCGGCTAAAGCATAATACTCTACTTTAAAGGTATGATACGGAAGCCGGTCAATTAAAATGATTTCGTGGTCATCGCGAACTTTGGGTAGGAGACCTTGGATGAGTCTCATCCCGCCATATCCGCCGCCTAATACAACTAGTTTTTTTCCCATTATGAATAACACCTCATATGTGTTGCGATAGAATCCTTCCTTATTTTAAGACAAAAAGGACAAAATGTACAAATGTTTGACGATTTTTTTACGATCTTGCGAACGGTTTCACTAAAAATAATATTATTCTAATAATTTTTGCTTTCATTCATCAATTAGTATACCCATATTCGGAAACTCGTTTGCGGTTTTCTTCCCTTTTGATACAATAAAAGAAAGAAAAGTTTGCTTAAAGGAGCTAACTATGGTTGATCTAATCGAATTAATTGAAGAGTTTGAGGCATTAGTCGATTCACCTGAAACGAATCATCATAAAATGTTGACCTTCTTAAAAGGCGTAAATAGAAGATTGCCAAAAAATGTGATTCCCCCCATGATTGAGTTCATTACCATCCTGAAAACAGAAAACCCGGCTTTGTTTTATGAATTAAAGGAACATATACCCAAGGGTATGCCTTTGTTCGATATTATTCGAATCGATTCCCCTTATGAAATCGCCAAAGAAAGATTAGCTAAACGCAAGCAACGGCAACGTCCGTGAGTTGCAAATAGGTGCAGGGTTTTACCTTTCTCTTTTATTTCCAGTGCTTCACAGGATAATCAGTTTCACGTAAGGGACAATAGGATTATTGAACCGAAGGGAGACTGTACCATGTGGCTAAGGAGAGGCTTTTGGATTTTCTTTGCATGCTTACTGTGTATGATGCCTTCAATAGGATATGCTGATAACATTAAGATTCAAGATCTGACTGGTATTGGTGAGGACACAGGGGATAAGATCGTCCTGTACTACTTGGATCAGAAGTTTACATATCGGATCTCAGAACTCATCCTTCCCGGAATGGGAATTCCTATCCTAAATGAGAAGGTTGTTGAGAAGATCGGAGAGCATATTAATGAACAGATCAAAGTAAAAGAACAAAGTGCCTATATCAATGGTACAGGGGCCATTGTTGAGCACTTAACCGGAATCGCACTCGATCGAACAAAGTTCTTTGCTGTTCTACAGCAATTGATATATAGCAAAGAGGAGAGTGCCGCTAGCTTACCCATTCAGTTTATTCCGCCTAGAGTTACCACCCAGCAGCTTAAGCTTTCAATGCAAAGGCAAATCTCAAGCTTTGCGACCTATTATAATAACCGGAACTTCAATCGTTCCCATAATATCCAATTAGCCTCTTCCGCCATCCATCACTACGTTCTTCTTCCAGGTGAGACTTTTTCCTTTAATAAAGTGGTTGGAAAGCGGACGGCAGAACGCGGCTATAAACGGGCTCCAGTTATTGTAAGAGGAGAACTTTCGGAGGGGCTCGGAGGTGGTATTTGCCAGGTATCTTCCACCCTTTTTAATGCAGTGGACCGTGCAGGGTTAACCATCTTAGCCAGGTACTCGCATAGCAAACAAGTTGGGTATGTTCCAGAGGGAAGAGATGCTACGGTTAGCTGGTATGGCCCTGATTTCTCTTTCCGGAATGATTATGATCACCCGATCATGATTAAATGTTACGCAAGGCATGGGGCGAACGTCGTCACTATTTATTCCAGCAAAAGCTTATTAGCAGAGTTGAGAAATGTTCCAGAGGCACCCAAGACATTACCACAAGAAACACGTCAGTAAAAGAAAAAGGAGGGATAGGCTTGCTGCCCTATATAGTAAGAGTAATACCAAACTTGTTTACTCTGGGGAATTTGTTGTCTGGAGTGTTTTCCATTACCTTTTCCATGAATGGGTATCATCGGACAGCAAGCTTACTCATATTCCTTGCTGCTTTCTTAGATCTGTTTGACGGGCGCATCGCAAGAAAATTAAAGGTTAATAATCAAATTGGGGTAGAGCTTGATTCGCTTGCGGATATTGTAAGCTTTGGTGTTGCCCCTGCACTCATTTTTCACACATTAGCCGATCCAAGTTGGGTCAATCCGATCGCCTTTGTTTTATATCCGACAATGGGGGCTCTGCGCTTGGCTCGTTTTAATGCCAATCCTACCGTAGGCTACTTCAATGGATTGCCTATTCCCGCTGCGGGACTGGTGATTAGCCTGATGGGACTTTTCTTGTATGCGAATCCCTACATCACCATCCTGCTTGCCATCCTCATGGTTAGCCCTTTCCGTGTCAAGAAGCTGTAAGATCGTCGCGTTTAAAGATAGACGAACAGGCAGGACTAGGCGATAATAGAGTTATTGGAAAGAATCATCCAAAAGGGGAGAGAAAGCATGGGAATATGTATGAAAGATCATCCGGCTGAGGATATTCTAGAAAAATTGGAAGATGTCCAAGATCAGCTGGAAGCTGTCCTTGTGGAAGGAATTAAGGAAGGACTGAAGGAATCCAAGTGGGATCAATCCAAACTAAATGAGTTGTTTCACGCTTTGAAAAAAATTGAGAAACGAGCTAGTGAGGAAGAAAGAGTAAATGCTCTTGAATTCATTAAGCAATTAGTTGCATAGACACTTTGTGTCTATGCTTTTTTTCATTTGAACACGAATAATATTGCATACGTGGTATAAACTGTATATAAAACTGACTCAGACATTCATACAGCTCGAAAGGAAGGTACAATCTTATGGGACACATCTCCGTCCTCTCTTTGAAAAAAAAGATGGATGGTAAGGGAGAATACTTTGAGGTAATGATGGACCTGGATGGAAAGTTTACCCGTTGCTTTCTTCGATCTGGCCTTGGCAGGAATGAGCTTTTAAGGAAGCTGTACTCCATTTCTACTATTGATGAGCTTTATTCCATTGACCAAAAAGCAGTTCTATACATTGCATAAAAAAGAGGGCTAATCCTCTTTTTTTTGTGGGCATAAATGGAAGGGCTTGGACATAGATGTAGAAAAGAGAGATAGCCAAACTATGGGAGGCTCAATATGGAGGAACTATGGAAATCTTTTATACTGGGGATTATTCAAGGTTTTACGGAGTTTTTGCCCATAAGCAGTACAGGTCATTTAGTTTTGGGGAGAAAATATTTGGGGATGGCCGAAGCGGGGCTGCTACTGGATACGCTGCTTCATTTTGGCACCCTGATCGCGGTCATGGCGGTTTTTTGGGATGATATTGTCCATTTGCTGAAACATCCCTTTAGTCGCTTGGGACTTTTGCTCGTTGTAGGGACGATTCCTACAGCCATTATTGGGCTTTCATTTGAAGATTATTTTGAGGAAATATCAAGGACTGGGAGCACTATAGGAGCCGAGTTTATCATTACAGGCTTCATTCTCTGGTGGGCCGATCGAATTAAGGACAAGGGATCTAAATCATTTGAACAGATTTCGTATAAAGATGCCTTTTTTATAGGCACTCTTCAGGGAGCTGCCATCTTACCGGCCATTTCCAGATCGGGGCTGACCATAGCTGGATCTCTTTTCATGGGCATACAAAAAGAAGCAGCTGCTCGATTTTCGTTTTTGTTAAGTCTTCCAGCTATTTTTGGTGCCTGTCTATTACAAGGTAAAAAACTAGTGACAAATGAGTCGGAAGTCATTGGCCTGTTTCCTCTTTTAATTGGAACTTTTGCCGCTGCGATAGCAGGATATATTGCCGTGAGATGGATGTTGAATATTCTTAAAAGAGGATCCCTGAAGTCTTTCGCCTACTATGTATGGGGGGTAGGGGGGATAATTATAGTCTTACAGATCCTGGGAAAGTGGTAGATACTTTGTCAACTTTCGTCAAAAAATGTAGAAACATTTATATAGGATTTGAGGGTTCCTTCGTAGAATTTATAAAGACGAAACAGATAGTCCGAGAGTTATGCCATTAGTAGCTGTTGAATTGGCAGGACAGAAGGAGGAAACATGGGCATCGGAATGAATTTTGTTTGCAAATGTTGCGGATATGACACAGGGATTCTTATGCTTCACCAAGGGAGCCAGGATTCCATTCCGGAAGTCATTCAAAAATATATCTTCACCTATTCTCAAGAAATCGACTTGTATATGCATCCAAGACATTTAGACGAGTATCAGAATGCACTAAAAGAGGTTACAATAGAATCCCTCCCAGAAACGTCTTATCAATATGAGGCATGTGTTTGCTATACCTGCCAGAAGACATATGAGCGTTTGGATATTTTGCATCTGAAGGAAGAAGAGGTTTATGTAGGGGATATCGGAGCGGTAAGACAAGCAGCCGTGAACCCAGTGAAGCAGATGTTTCAATTGTCTAATGATACCTGGACGAGTCTATTAGGTGATGATCCCAGCTGCGTGTTCTGTGATGGCAGGCTGGTTACTAAGATAACCGAAGAGCGCTTACAAGCTGGTGTTGAGTGTCCTAAGTGCAATAAGGGCAAGCTGGCTGCAGGAGAAGAATTTGAATTATGGGACTAACTTGCAAGGAACAGTTTTCCAGGAGAAAACTGTTTTTTTGTTTCTTTTTTTTAAACGTTTTGTTAAAATGTTCCTGTACTATAGTTTGTTTAGGAGGGATGTATATCATAATGAATAGAAACGGAGCGTTTTCCCAGCAGTTTGCCTTGCTTGCTGCAGACTTTTTGCAGAAAGGATTGGCAATTGAACCGATACTGGTTCCCGGGCGTGGAGAGTTGACTAGAATTCTCTTGTATGATCGAGAGGAGATCTTGCCGTACACAAGCAGTCGGTTTTTGCGACAGTTGCTTGAGGTTTTTTTTCTTGATATTGAATCTTTACATCGATTTGTCCATATTCATCTGAGTAAGAAACAATTGCTTCCCCTGCCGATTACCTCTCATTTAGTCCTATTCCCTCTTCGGAATCTAAGGAAGGACGAACTTAAGGCTCGCGGTTTCTTATGGTTGAACCATCGTGGGCTTGAACAGATTGCTTCAGTTAAGACAAACCACAAGCACAGCGAACTAATCCTAGCTAACGGACAAAAGATAATCGTACCCTATACCAAGCGTTTTGTTCAGCAACAGATTCGAGATTCCTGTCTGATTGAATATTTCTTTCAGCAGCTTTACCCCACCTTTCCTCACTTACTTCGCCCCGCTTTAATTGGACAAGCGCCAACAGTTCAACCCCAAGAAGAAGATTGGCAAATTCAACTTCTTCGGATAGCTGAATCGATTCGGAACTATTCTTCCCATTAAAGATCATTCTGGGGGTACCATTTTTTGCTTTTTTGATTCAGATATGATTAAATCATTTTATCATTGGACTTCTCCTTCATATTATGTGCAAAATGGAGAAGATTAAGAGTGTCGGCATTTAAAGGAGTGAACCTATGAAGAACAAACGTAGTCCGTTACGGGTATTCGCCTTGGGAGGGCTAGGCGAAATCGGAAAGAACATGTATGTAGTGGAATATATGGATGACATTGTTGTCATTGATTCAGGCTTGAAGTTTCCAGAAGAAGAAATGCTTGGAATCGATCTCGTTATCCCTGATGTTTCATATCTAAGTGAAAATCAGGATAGAGTCCGCGGGATCGTCTTAACTCACGGTCATGAGGACCATATAGGTGCATTGCCTTTTGTTTTGAAGGAACTGGATGTACCTTTGTATGGCACTAAGCTCACTTTGGGTCTCGCCAAGGTCAAGCTCCAGGAGCATGGCCTGATCAACCGGATAAAGATTCACGAAATTAGTGACAATACGGTACTAAATCTTGGGGAGCTTAGCCTCTCGTTTTTCCGTGTCAACCACAGTATACCTGACGCGGTAGGTATTGCTGTGGATACGCCTGAGGGTATTATTGTACATACAGGGGATTTTAAGTTTGATTATACCCCTGTTGGAGAAAAAGCTGATCTAGCCAAGATGGCAGCTCTAGGAGAAAAAGGAGTCCTTTGCTTGCTTTCAGACAGCACCAACAGTGAACGACCTGGGCATACACTGTCTGAGCGCACCGTTGGAGAAACGATTAAAGAAGTGTTTCACAAGTCTGATGGACGCATTATTTTTGCGACCTTTGCTTCAAACGTATACCGTTTACAACAGGTAATTGAAGCAGCAGATCTTTATGGACGAAAGATTGCGGTAATCGGGCGCAGTATGGAAAACGTATTTCGCATTGGGGCGGAGCTAGGGTATCTCAATATCCCTACGGGTATGTTGATTGATGTCAATGAAATTGACCGTTTTTCTGCTAATCAAGTGGTTATCGTTTGTACAGGAAGTCAGGGTGAACCCATGGCAGCTCTAACTCGAATTGCCACGGGATCGCATCGTACCGTAAAGATCTATCCGGGAGATACGGTCATCATTGCAGCGCAGCCGATTCCAGGAAACGCAAGGTTTGTAGGAAGAACGATTGATCTGCTCATGCGAGCGGGTGCAGAGGTTGTTTTTGGATCTGTTTCGGGCTTCCACGTTTCGGGTCATGGTAGTCAAGAAGAATTGAAGTTGATGCTTAATCTTATTAAACCCAAATACTTTATTCCGATCCACGGTGAGTACCGCATGCTTGTTATGCATAAGAAGCTTGCAGAGGAGACAGGTGTGCCTAGCAGCAATATCTTTATTCTAGATAATGGAGACCCCGTTGAGTTTCTTGATGGAGTGGCCACGAAGGCGGCTAAGCTTCCATCCGGCATGGTCCTCATAGATGGCAAAGGGGTAGGGGACATTGGGAACATTGTATTGCGTGACCGCCGAAAATTGTCTGAAGACGGCTTAATCGTGGTTGTTGTCACGATCAATAAAGAGCAGTGGAAGATTGTGAGCGGACCTGACTTGGTAACACGAGGCTTTGTTTATGTTAGAGAGTCAGAGGAAATGCTCAATGAAGCTACTCGTTTGGTTCAGCAGTCCCTGCAGAGGTTAACGGAAAGAAACGTGAAAGAGTGGTCACAGTTGAAATCTAAGGTTATTGATGTACTAGAACCTTATTTCTACGAGAAGACGCAACGCAAACCCATGATCCTTCCAGTTATTATGGAAGTATAGGAATAAGGGAAAAGGCAATAGCTGTCAGCTATTGCCTTTTTTTAGCATCCAAGCACCCTTGAGATAGCCTCTAGCACTCGATCAGATTGAAAGGGTTTCACAATAAAGTCCTTTGCTCCTGATTTTATGGCGTCAAGAACCATTCCTTGCTGTCCCATAGCAGAGCACATGATAATTTTCGCTCCTGGGGAAGTGGATATAATTTGTTTAACTGCATCAATGCCATTCATATCCGGCATGGTGATATCCATGGTCACAAAGTCTGGGTTCAAGAGCTTATATTTTTGGACAGCTTCTTCTCCGGTAGAAGCCTCACCGATAACGGTATGCCCGTTATCTTCTAGAATCCTTTTTAACATGGTGCGCATAAATAAAGCATCGTCAACCACAAGTGCTGTTGCCAATGAGTTGTCCTCCTTTTGTCTCCACCTAAATCGAAATCTATTAGCTCCCTATTCTATCATAACAATACTTCTGTGAAGAATGAAGAAATTTTTGGAGTTGACATCTTCTCAGGTGGGGCTTAATATTTGAACCATATCGATAAAAATAGAGAGAATAGGGAGAGGAAACTGATGCAATCAGTCCAGATGGGATCCATCTTACAGAAGAGAAGCATGGGACTGACAGAACAGCAATGGGTGGCGTTGCTCGAAGAGTTAGAGAAAAAAGATTTATACCTTGTCATCCAATCCGATAACCCCTGTATGACCAAGAGTCCTATTGGTGGGTTTATGCCAGCTGCGTCTAAGAACGATCGTTTTATACTTCAGACGAGTGAAGACTTGAAGCAGCACGGTTTGCCTGAAGGGCACTATATTTTGAATAAAAAAGAAATCATGGAAAAAGGGCCATCCCTTCAGGTTTAATCGCCTGAAGGGTTCGGCCCTTTTGTACTACTTTACCTTATGATACTCTTCAGGAGAAAAACCATGAGCATTCAATGACTTCATAATCCATTCGGGTTTCATTGTTTCTGTGTCAACCGTAATGGTGACTAGATCAGCCAGAGGATCGATTTGAATGCTAGAGATCCCGACAATCCCGTCTAAGATCTCATGGATTTGATTCCTCGTTTCGTCGCTTGTCATTCCTAGGTTAACAAGCTGGTATGTTTCTTCATCGGATGAACCCATAACGTCCCCTACAAATAAACGGGGAAGAAAGGTTCCAATTGCAATCGCCAGAATAAGTCCCAGTACAAAATAGTATTTTTTGTTCATTTCGCACCTCCACAGATTAGTTAAGCTTAGATTGCTACAGGTCTAGAAGATTTATACAATTTTTCAATAAAAAAAGGAAAAAGCCACCTTTTCACATGAAATATTGTTAAAATAAAAGTAAAACTGCCGTGGAGATGAAGGAGAGAGGAAGGATAAAGGTGGTAGGAATGCTCAAATGGTATATGGATCTTTGTTTGACCCCTGTATATTGGAACGCCTGCTTCACTCAGACTATGCTTGACTCGATTTCAGTACCATCCCAGCAAAAGAAAATTGCTTTAATTGCATGTGTGAAACAAAAAAAAGAAGGGACTCACCAAGCCTGTGATCTGTTTACGTCGGCCTGGTTTGTCAAAACAAAAGAATACGTTGAAAAAGCGGATTTTGATGGGTACTATATCCTTTCTGCGAAATATCACTTACTTTCTCCATTCGAGGAAATTGAAGACTACACCGAGCATTTAAACCAGTTTAAGTCTGAGCAAATTGAGAGGTGGGCTCAACTTACTGCACAACAAATCAAGGAAAAAAATTTAGATCAAGATCAATTGTACGTCTTCGGAAGCGGTAAATATCGCTCCATCGCCTCCTATCTTCCAGATACCCATATCGAAGAACCGTTGAAGGGAATGGGAATCTCACAGCAAATGTCATGGATGCACCAACAATCCCTGCAGTACGCACCAGATTAAAATAGTGTATAATGGGGAAGGAATAAAAGTATTTTGATTAACAATCCATTGAAAACGGTTGAGGTGAACAAGCTGTGTTTGGTTTAGGTAAGAAAAAAAGCTTTGATCTTCTAGTTCTAAAGCCAGAAATAAATGAAAATACACAGGGACGCAAGTTCGTTCAAATTCTTTTCCCGTCCATTGCTGCCAATGACTTCGTACAGCTGATGATTCGTCTACAGAAATCAAAGTTAAATACGATAGAGTCTCTTGGTGAAATAGGGGGATTTTCTATTCTAACGCACATTGAAGGATTAGAGAAAATAACCGTTATGGACGAAGTGCAGCCAGAAGCTGATCCTATTCCCTTCCAGGATTTTTCTAATCAGCTACTTAATCGCTTTAACAGCATGCTGAACCATGACGAAAATGAGGAAGATCGAGAAGAAGAAGATTTACTCGAAGAAGATGGTCAGGATGACTTGGTTTATTTCATTGGTGAATTTACATTAATGAAAGATGGAAGTTTCTAGAGCCGAATGGCTCTTTTTTTCATTTGAAGTAGGAAATTTGTCGAAGATGTCGAATGGTAAGAGAGTAGAGTTTTTTGCAACAGGAGGTTTATTAATGATTAAGAGTTTTCTTAAAAAAGTCTTTTCTTCGAATACCGAGTCTGTGGTGTCAGAAGAACATTCAGCTTCTCCAGAAACTGCGCAGGATACTCTGAATTCGAACATGTTTGAGGAAACAACTAAATTAACTGACTATACAGTTGAAGAGGTAATCATACAAAAGGAATGGATTGAAAAGCATCTGACCAAGGATTGGAGCAACTTGGTTCATCACTGTTATGAGTCAGCCTTGCAAGATCTATCCGCTCAACCTAGGCGAATTCGCATTCGATTGGAAGAAGCGATAATTGAACAAATGGATGCTATCTTTGCTAAACGACTAGGAAAATATCTTCACCTCTGTGAGCAAGAGGTAGTTGAATTTACGTATTTTCTTGATAAGCTCGATCCTCATACGATGGAAATCTATAAAACGTATGCCCTGCCTCAGAGAGTAAGTGAGTTGAATGGATTTCTTCAAGAACGTTGTTTTATGATCTATGAGACGGCAGAAGCACTGATGAGAGATTATCATCAAGAAATCGAACAATACTTCGAATCGCTTGAGATCCCCATGGGAGAAAACTTTTTTGAAGAGTTTGAGCAGTGGCGGTACTCTGTTCTTCAGAAGCATGAAGAAGAAGAACAACAGCTGGCTTCTACGACCTTATCCGTTCAACGTAATGAAACCATGATGATTAAAGTCTCCAGAGAAGAAGTTGAAAACGAAAATATACATCAGTTGGATCATTATATGGCTGAAGCTTTAAGGACTCCAGAATCAGCAAAAAGCTATGAAGGAAGCCTGCTTTTTTCCTTTTACGGCTATGCTAAGGATGGGGAGCTTCTGGACCTTATGGGTCGCAAGGAAATAAAAGATTGGGCGTCCTTGCTTGTAGAAAAGCACCCTCACATCTTTTATTTCCTTAATAATGAAGATTATCCGATGACCCGTTTTCTCACTTCATTAGTCGTAACGACCGAGGTGGAGGATGACGCCGTATATTACAATGAAGAAGAGTTGGAGGATTTCCAGGCCTATATACAAGAATCTTTATCCAAGCTTGCGACCTGGTTGGGAGAAGACGAATTGGCTGTTCTTCACAGGTTTAACAGTCATTTTCAGTGAGTTTTCTTTACCGTTTAGGAACATTCGCCTAACTTCAAGCATATAGTATTTATAATCATATTCTCACCTATCCAAGGGGATGAAGTTTAAGGGAGCGATTATATGCCTAGTGAAATAGCGGTTGGAAATGTCCTAGAGGGCCAGGTTACTGCAATAAAAGAATACGGTGCTTTTGTTTCGCTTTCGGCAGGACGTTCGGGGCTTGTACATATCTCGCAAATAGCAAGCGAATATGTCAAGCAGGTAGAGGATTATCTCTCAGTGGGAGAAACGGTGAAAGTTAAGGTTATTGATATTTCAGATACAGGTAAGGTCTCCTTATCCATTAAGCAAGTTGCTCCTTTGGAAAGAAAAGACGGGAAGAAACCAGAGGCTCTACGCGAGCGTAGGTCGCCCGCACGTGCGGATTCCAGTCCAGCAGGTCGTCCACCCAGAAAGGAACGACAGGACACGGGAAAAGATAAGCTGAACTCCTTAGAAGAAAAGCTTAAAAAATGGATGAAATCGAGTGAAGAAAGGATGCAGGATTTAGCGTCCAAACAAAAGAGAAAATAAAGAAGGGCGGTATTCTTCGAGAATACCGCTTTTTCCAGTTTACGGTATAATATGGAGGAGGAAATGCGGTTTCCCCAAAAAAAGGTCCAGGAGGTAAACATGAAGGTTCCTTTATCGAAGCAAACAGTCGGCTGCATTCTCGATGAGCCTAGATTTTCAGACCTCTATTTCCTTATTCGAGAAGAGGGGCAGCTCTACTTCTCAAGAGAGGACAGTCTTGGCAAGATGGATATCATTATTGTTTTTGATAATATCGACGACTTTACCGAATCGTCAGGCAGCAATATTTTGTTGGAGTGCAAAACGTATAAAGATCGTATGATTTTCGTGGTTTGGACTTTAACCGACCCAGAGAATCCGCTTGGCTTTCCAATCGCTTTTTCCATGACCGACAGGGTTGAAAGAGAACAATTTCGTAGGTTAATTGAACAAGAGCAGGTTTGGATTCACTATCTGGCCATCGAGGAGGAAAGCTTGATTCATATTTTTTCAGAAGCTTATACTCTACCACAGCAAGAAAAAGAGGAGTGGTTCCAACAGGTCAAAGCCTTAATGGACCACAATTCGTCTGAGCAGAGCAAAGATGATCAGGAAGAACCATTAATCAGAAGTGCTATGGGTGTTTCAGAGAAGCTACTTCTGCAGGAGGGGATCGGATATGCGCTGGATTTCACCTCATTAGTGAATAAGTATGGAGTACAGCAAGCTGAAGAAAGACTGTTAGAGTCATTGCTACATGCTCTATCTTCCATTAAGAATCATCCGTCAAGTGGCGTAAGAGAATCTACATTCCTCTTGTGGGTGGAGGAGAAAAGAGAATGGGGAAAGGATGGGAAAGAAGCCAGGCTGCTGACTGTGTATATGAGCCCTCCCCTCACCGAGCTGTTAGCCGTAGTACACGATCAGCAAATGGAAGAAAACCCAATCAGTACAGCCCTCTTATCGATGCCTGAGTTTCTTGTAACGGTCCAGGGAAGACCCATTGAAGAAGGCGCGTTTCCTATCATGGAGTACAACCGGGGTGAAGTCATCCATCTAGAGCTGGATGAAGAATTCCAGGAAAGGCTATCCAAGCTTTATGATGGCCCAGGGGAAAAAAATCCTTATATAGGAGGGAAGAAAAGTGGGGAAGCCGAAACAAATAACCACTAAAGACTTACTCCAATCTGCTAGGCAACAATTAATTAAAAACGGACAAGGAAAAATTACGCTTAAAAACGTAGCAGAAACTGCGGGAGTTACTCAAGGAGTCGTATATTACCATTTCAAATCCAAGGATCGACTCTTGATCTCCTTGCTAGAAGAGGTAATGGGGAAGGAGCTTCTGCATATTCAAGAGCTTCAGAAGGACAAAAATCCTCAAGAGGCTTTAAAGAGTTTGATCTCGGAAGAAATGTACAAGGCTCAGATCTCGTCGGAGCAACACCAGCTTTTATTTGAGTTAGTTTCATTATCCTTTCATAATAAGGAGATGCGAAGCGCAATGGGACAAGCCTTCCAAAAAAGGCTGGGGCTCTTGTATGAATGTACAGGAGAAAAGGAAATGGTCAGCCGTCTGCTGCTTGCCATAATGGATGGGTTAGCCTTGCAAGCCTTATTCGATCCGGCATTTAGGGAGAAGGAGGCGTATGAACTAGCAAAAAAATGGATACTCTCTTTGAGGGAAGAATAATCCTGGTTTGCTAGCAAAGACTAAGTCAAGAAAAGAGCCGCGAGGAGGTACTTCTCTTGTCCTATATGTGTCCTTTATGTAACGGGTTTGATGCAAATCGCACCTTCCACTGCCCTACCTGCAGCGAGGTGATGGTAGACAGCGGAAGGCTGATGGATTATTTCGATGATTATAGCGCTTATCTGGAGATAGATGGGATGAAAAAAGTTGATGGCTTTCCGGATGACACATCCAGCCACCAGTGTCCACATGTGTTGACCTGTCCCACCTGCGGAAGTGAAATCACTCAGATGATCTCTGAATTCTATATCCCTTAAAAGAAAGGGATTAAAAACAAAAGGGTTCGCCCTAGGAACCCTTTAAGCCATCAATAGCATGCTTCTTCATAAACCTGTGGTTTCATTTGAGACCACTTTACCTTAAATAACTGCTTGTTTTTCCCGCCATATCCCATCATCCAAAACCCATATTCCTCAAAAAGAAAGGTTGAAAAGTGCATTTTCTGCCAGAAGAGCATGTTCTCTGGTGCACTCTCTAAAAGAATGGAGTAATGATGTTCTTTAGCGTAGAGCTTGAGGAGGTTTACGATCTCTTCTCCTATGCCATGAGAACGATATGACTGCGGAACGCGGATTAAGCCTAGATATATGGCTTCATGGGTTTCATCCAGATTAAAGTCCAACATAACATTATCTGCGACCATGCCTGC
This sequence comes from Ammoniphilus sp. YIM 78166, assembly GCF_004522215.1. GTDB lineage: Bacteria > Bacillota > Bacilli > Aneurinibacillales > RAOX-1 > YIM-78166. The sequence continues at coordinate 530,137 of NZ_SDLR01000002.1, forward strand.
ATCCCGCATGGTCTCATTCCATCGAAACATATGGCGATGATGGGGAAGAAGCTCGTAAGTATAAAAAATATCGTGCTTCTGAAAAATGTTTTCTACTTCTGAGATTAGTTCAATCATTGTCATATGACCTTTCACCCCAAGGTGATCAATTCTACTTGCATTGTATAGCATTTCTTCTCTTTTCACTCAAACGACATGTGTCAAAATCTCTACAAAATCCATACAGTTGTGTGAACAGTGAACGTTCCTACAAAAACACATAGAAATCATTGATATAGCCTACCCTATAACATAGGAGGTGATGTATCCATGACAAAAAAAGAAACAGAAATAAAAATGCCTCGTTTTGATCAGTTAACCGATAGAGTGATTGCCCAGGCCTCTCCTGGTCCATTGATTGGTGCAAAGACAAATCTTGATCCGGAGAATCCAGAAGAATATAACCCTTATAGGCTTCAAGAAACTCCAATTGAAGAAAAAAAGGGGGGAGAATTTAATGGCTGATTGGCAATTAATTCACGGAATGCAGAACAAGCTGGTACAACCAGGGGTGTATGGTACTGCTCTGAATCCGCTTATCGAAGAAATCAACGTGGATGTTGGACGCACCATTACTAGTCTTGATGACGGTTGGGAAAAAATTTCCAATACAGATGAATAACAATTTCTTTTTATTCCACGAAGTGGTATAATAGACCAAACACTGCGTGGTCTTTTTTTTTGTAAATTTTTAGATGGACAAGACTCCAACGTCAATTAAATAGGGAGGGTTTATAATCCTATGAACCAGTTGTTAGCAGGAAAGAATTACATTATCATGGGAGTGGCCAATAAAAGAAGCATAGCGTGGGGAATTGCACAATCCTTACATCAAGCTGGAGCCAACCTGATTTTTACTTATCAAGGAGAGCGTTTAAAGAAAAGTGTCGAAGAGCTTGTGGATAGCTTAAAACCAGAAAGAAAAATCTTAATTTCTTGCGATGTTACCAATGATGCAGATATAGAACAAGCCTTTCAGCAAATTAAACAAGAGGTTGGAGTTGTTCATGGCTTAGCCCATTGTATTGCTTTTGCTAAGACAGAGGAATTAGAAGGCGAGTTTGTCAACACTTCAAGAGAGGGGTATGCTCTTGCTCAAGATATCAGCGCATTCTCCTTAGTGGCTGTATCCAAGGCTGTAAAAGATCTCATGACAGAAGGCGGGAGCATTGTTACTCTTACCTATCTTGGCGGTGAACGCGTCATTCAGAATTATAACGTAATGGGAGTGGCGAAGGCAGCCTTAGATGCTTCCGTCATGTATCTTGCTGCTGACTTAGGCAAGTATAATATCAGAGTGAATGCCATCTCTGCTGGACCTATCCGCACGTTAGCTGCCAAGGGGATTGGAAACTTCAACCAAATCTTGAATATGATCGAAGAAAAAGCACCTATGCGCCGAACCATAGATCAAACAGAAGTAGGGGATACGGCACTTTTCCTCATGAGTCACTTGTCTAGAGGAGTAACAGGTGAAGTGATTCACGTGGATGCCGGGTATCACATTCTAGGTTATTAATCATAAACAATGGCTAACCCCATCTTGGAGGTTAGCCTGTTTTTGTATATTTTGTTGTTTGGTACCGAATAATGAGATTAGGATTTTTCAGCCTGCAGATAATCCGCTATTTCAGCTAATTTACTTTGGACCGCATTCCATATGGGTTCAGGTATTTTCATTGCAGGCTTAAGTTTGACTATATGTCCATTACGTTTCAGACTAGGTCTGCCAATCCGAAGAACATCGTGGTGATTCGTGTGGGATTGAACTTCTCTCTTCGTCGGAATAAGCAGACAGTAAACATTCTGGGTTGCGGAATCTTGGATGGTTAGCTGATACGTAGCTTCTTCCGCCTTGCCACAACGTTTAAAACCTTGTTGAATGAGTGTCGAGTCAACTAACGAAAACGATTTCACAAGTCCATGTAAACATTTATCCTTTAATTGCACGTGTGTTCCTCCCTTTTTGATAGCGATTAGACCGAAAGAGGAAAAAACAGCGACTTATCGTTGATGTAGATAGTGAAATCATATGAAGAATGGTGAAGAAAAAGAAGGGTTTTAGATAAAAAAAGAATAGGGAGGATGAAAATGGTCGATCTTCATTCACATACGACAGCATCAGACGGGACATATGAACCTGAGGAAAATGTAAAAAGAGCCAGAGAAAAGGGGTTGCAGGCCTTAGGGATTACAGACCATGATACCGTAGCCGGAATACCTGCAGCGCTAGAGGCTTCTCACCAGTGGAACATAGAGGTGGTTCCAGGTATTGAAATCAGTACGGTGGATCAAAATCAAGATGTTCACGTTCTTGGTTACTACATTAATTATCAAGATAAGCAGTTTCTTTCTCGACTAGAGGAGCTGCGCGCTACTCGAGATCGGCGCAATGAGATGCTTGTTCATAATTTACAGGCCTTAGGGATAGATATAACACTAGATGAAGTGGCTGCTCGCAGAAAGATGGACGAGGGAAACCTGGGGAGGCCCCATATTGCTGAGGTGCTTATGGGGAAAGGGATTGTCTCGAGCATGGAGGAGGCCTTTGAAAAATACCTAGGGAAAACAGGTAAGGCCTATGCTAATCCTCCGCGAATTGGACCTGAGGATGCCATCGACTGGATTAAACAAGCAGGAGGCGTTCCCGTATTGGCTCATCCAGGCTTATATGGGGATGATCAAATGGTCCTTAGGCTGATAGAATACGGATTAGAAGGAATTGAAGCCTTTCATACCGACCACACAAAAGAACAAGAAGACTATTATGCGGAATTAGCCAATCGATTTGGCTTAATCTGTACAGCGGGTTCGGATTTTCACGGGGAAAGAAATGGAGTCATTTTTCATGGAGACTTGGGTACCCGCAAGACAAGCTATGAGATCGTGCTTCAACTAAAGAAGAAGGCAGCAGAAAGAGCTGGGGACTAAGCCTCCAGCTCTTTTTCCATTGCTAGATGTTCAATATCAGCTTCTACAAACACATCTCCAACTGATTCGTAGCCTAACCTTCTATAAAAGGGGACGGCTTGCAGCTGAGAGTTAAGCTTCAGACGAGTATATCCAAGAGAAGCAGCTTGTTCTTCTATTCTTTTCATAATCATGGCTCCGATACCCGCTCCACGATTGCTGCTCATGACGGCAACTCTTTCCACTTTCGCAATGCCAGGGGCGTATGTTCTTATCCTGGCTGCTCCGATGGGGCTATTTTCGTTATAGGCAACAAAGTGCAAGGTAGTCGGGGCATCATCATGACTATCGTATTCAAGCTCAGCAGGCACCTTCTGTTCATGAACAAAAACAGCATGTCGGACGAAATGGGCGTCATTTTTCTCCTCAGTAGAGCTTACTAAGCGAACGTTTATTTCTGGCCAAGTAGGAAGGTTTGATGGGTTGTCCATGTTTTATCACCTAGTTGATATAGTAGGGAAATGCGGTCAATCTTGCTCTTAAGGTTTAAGTTAATCATTTTTAATCTCCCATAGACATCATGAAACTCGTCTTCAATCATATCCTGGGCGATGGTCAAATGCGGTACAAAAACGTATTTTTCCTCGCGTTTTAGCGGACCTTCATTTAGTTTACTGTGCAAGGTTTGTAAAGACGACGGGTCTTGCACGCCAAAAAAAAGAACGGGATTGGTCGGGTAAAACGTTTTTATTTTATGGAAAAGGAGCTCAAAAGGCTCGGTATCTTTGGCGATCTGTTCAATTTGTTCAATAATGGCCGGCAGGTTTTCGTCGGAGGCTTCAAATGGCCATTTCAGCTTTAGGTGCGGCTGGATTAGCGCGTAGTGAGAATCGTATCTTTTACGATAGGAATTCGCCCGTTCTTGAACCTCATGTCCAGGAAATATGGCAACAGTGTATTTCAAGGGTATCCCTCCTTTGAATGGTTAGTTCTTATTTTAGCATGTATGGTCAATTTATTGCCAATCTCTTCAAAAAAAGGGTCAGGTGCTATCTCTATTTTTGACCACATAGAATGGTTTATGAACTATATAGAGTAAGGAATTTTCTAATATCTTTTTTTTTCATCCTATCATATTATAAAAGTAGTTTATTTATCAACAGGGCGAAAGCATGCAGAGGGGAGTTTTATACGATGAGGAGACAGGTTCACAGTAAAGAAGTGAAAGCAGCAGCGTTACAGAGATTGACAGATCGTGGAGTTACGATTGAAGATATCGCCGAGGTTGTCTACCTCATGCAGGCACCGTACCATGTGGGATTGAAAATGGAGAGTTGTATTGAGAGCGTTCATGCTGTATTAGAGAAGAGGGAGATTCAGCACGCGGTTCTAGTAGGAACGGAACTTGATATATTAGCGGAAAAAGGCTTACTAACAGAGCCTCTCCAGTCGATTGTGGAAAGTGATGAAGGATTATTTGGATGCGACGAGACACTGGCTCTTGGTTCTGTCTTTGGCTATGGAAGCATTGCTGTTACAACCTTCGGTCACCTGGATAAGCAGAAGGTAGGCATTATAAAAAAACTGGATACGAAGCGGGGGTCAGGGATTCATACGTTCTTAGACGACTTGGTTGCAAGTATTGCTTCATCTGCTTCTAGCCGCATGGCTCACCGTCTGCGTGACGAAGAAGAAGCGGAACGTGACAAGAAGTTAAGCGCAGCGTCTGATGAAGACCAACAAGCAGGTTAACGTGGAATAAATTACCTAATTTTTGGAATGACTAATATATGAGGTGCGGAGATTCTTCTCTGCACTTTCCTGATTTTTTTCTTGGAAGCTACAGGTGGCCATGCATTGATTGAAAGGCTTTGTTTGGTAATGCAGGCATCGTTTGCAAAAGGGCTCTACATAGTGGACAACCGGGTTGGAATAAAACCTTTTTTCAAACGCAAGCAGTTGCTTAACCACTACCTTGATCAATTGCTGGATCATCTTTTTGGACTCCGTCGGATCAATCACGAGGAAACAGACATGAATGGAGTCTTGCCTAATGGTGATCTTAGATTTGAGATGCAGGACGGGATCACTGATCTGGACCCCATCTAAGAGCAGCTGAAGCCCTAAGGCACTGACAGGCTTGATGATAAAGGTTTCTGAAATATGGTGCTGAACAATGCCGTGAAATTCATGCTCCAATCTAAAATGAGAGTGAAACGTCTTAGAAGGGAAAGTTTGCTTGTACCATACACCTAACATGATAAACCATCCTTATCTGAACTATTTACCTTTAGTGTTCTCTATTGTGTGAAAATCAATAAAGGGGTTTTTCTGTAATGAAATGGATTTACTGGTCAAGAATGTTTGAATCTAAGTTTCAAGCGGGATGTTTAGCGAAACGAATGAGTGATGATTGGTGGGTTTATGGGTATGACAGTCCAAAGGAGATAGAGATTTTTCGTTATAAGAATGGAAAATACGGAGTTCGCTATTACTGGTAGGCCTTGCTTTAATTTTAAGAAATATTGGGTTTCAAACAAAACTATTGCCTATTTTATGCGTATAACTATGTAAGAAAAAAATACGGAGGTTCACAATGAAACGCAAGGCGATAGCTCTTCTCTCCACCTTATGTCTCTTAGGTTCTACACCTGTCCTTGGCGCTCCAGTTGAGGATTCCTTCTTTAAACGCTTCGTTAAGGTTGACTCTATCCTCGAAAGAGGGATGAGCACTGCCGAGACCCCTTCGGACGGGGATGTGATTGCGGCTCTTGGTGCCAAACCGAATGTCAATATGATCGTATCGGAGCAAGTAAGGGAAAGCACAACCAATCGGATCTCGCTGACTCCTTTTACTTCAGTCAAGAAAGATCAAAAGGTAGTCCCACATCTGTATTACATGATTGATAATGCTCCAACGACTAGAACACTGATCTCCCAGATTACCGTGCTTGATCCACGAAATCGAGAAGTTTTTACAATGGACTTAGACGTCGTTAATACCATATCCAGAGGAACAGCTTTTGTGGGTATCTCTACGCTTGATGAAATTACGTTTGACCGGGTTGGCGAATATCGAATTCAGTTCCATATGAAAACGAAAAATACGGATAAAGCAGTTCGAGTTGGACACATTATGATCAAAGTAACGCCTTAAAAATAAGGAACCACGGGCTGTTTGCGTGGTTCCTTATTTTTCATTGAAGGAAAGCTTCGATTTGAGAAGTTTTTATGGTAAGGTATTGGTATTCTAACTTCAGTTGCATAAGGGGTAAAAGTAATGAACCGAAAGATTTTCTACGCCATATGTGCAGGATTAGTTCTTCTTGTTTTCGTCATTGCAATGGACACGTTTGATGTCAGAGATCAGCTTGAGCAAACGAGGTTTGAATCTATAAAGGAAGCTCAAGCCCTTGAGGAAGCTCAGGAAGCAAAAGTAGTAGAGGTACCCATCCAAACCATAGAAGGGCTACCTTATGTTAATTTGGATACGCTAGCTAGCTCTCTAGGGGGAGCTGCAGATATTGATCAATTAGAGGGTACGGCCAGCTATAGGGAACCAGGCCTAGTACTAAATTTGGTGAGGGATACCCCTATGGTGGAGAAGAATGGATTATATCTGCCAAATGGACAAAAAACATTATTCAAAGAAGATGCCGTATGGATACCCGCAAGCATAATGAAAGAGTTGAACGATGAAGTGGTTTTTGGGACAGAATACGCCCAAGTCATCGTTAAAGATAGTCGCGGGACATCTCTTCCAGTTAATCAGGCCCAAGCCCCTATTCCTGAGCAACTATCTGATCAACAATTAATCAGCTATCTTTCTTTCTTGAAGATTCCAATCGATGGAGCACATATCAGCAAAAAACCATCGCATCTCCCGGGTGCCCCTCGAACCTACAGAAATGGAACACATGAGGGAATTGACTGGTATGCCGGCACTAGCGGGATCAATATAACCGAGAATACACCTGTTAAATCGATGGCAGATGGCATTGTTGTTCGGGCTGATCATGATTATGTAGAATTTACGCTGGAAGAAAGGGAAAAAGACTTAGTTCTTTCTTCTCAGTCGAGTCATACGCCTATCTATATCTTAGATAAACTTAGAGGAAGATCAGTCTGGGTACAGTACGATAAGGGAGTAATGGTACGATATGCCCACTTATCCAAGGTAGAGCCTGGCCTCACTGTAGGACAAGCCGTATCAGCTGGAGATGTAATCGGCTATGTAGGCAATTCGGGGACAAGCTATGGGGTAGAAGGTTCCTTAGGGGGCTTACATCTGCATTCGGATATTCTGATTTATGGGAGACTGTTTTGGGAGTATGTGAAGGCTGAAGAACTTCCTCAAATCTTAGAGCAGCTTTTTCATTCTTAATTGAACTGTAAAAGAAAAAAGAGTATTCTTGTCAAATGACAGGAATACTCTTTTTTTTATTTACGTGGGTAGTAATACATCACTCGATTGTTGAAGAGGTGGAGTTCACCTTGGAACTCTTTAGCGAGATACTTGCAAAATTCATTAGCCTTCCCTTTATCCCCATGTGTGCTTCCTTCCGGGAGGGAAACTTGTATATAGTACTGAAGCTCTTCATTTTCCTGCATTTCGGTTCCGACACCGAACATAATGTATTTATAAAGCTTAGGATCGTTTCCTTTAAGATAGAACCACTTGCCCTGGGCTTCTGGTTTCTCAATTAATGTATAAGGAAAAGCAGCATTTGCGTAGCCCCAATCGAGTTGCTGGCCAGTTTTTTGGGTCATTTCTATGTAATGAGTCATTTTATTTTTTACATCTTCAAGAGAAATCTGCTGAACGCGTGAATCCTTTACTAATTTGATATAGGCACTGCTTCCCATGTTCCTCACTCCTCGTCGTTCGCGGTTTATCTAAAGGCTTAATAGCCTAACCTTTTTACTCATTCACATCTTAGCATTCTAACAGAGCTTTGACAACTCATGCCAAATACGGAAAATGAAAAAAAGGTTGACTAAATTTTTAGAAAAATATACAATAGACATAATACTTTATATACAACACAAAGAGGGCATAGGACTAAACAATAATCGGATATCAAAGAGATGTAAGGTGAGGAGAAAACAATGAAGGATATGCAAGATCGTATTCAACAACTTCATGAAGCTCTGAACATGTTTCGAGCGATATCAGTTGTCAATAAGGATGACTGGGAAGCGGCTGCGAAGAAACTCAATTTGGATTCAGCAGTTCAGCTTAATATTCTATGGATCGTGTACTGTTACGAAGGAGTTAGAGTGACTCAAATTGCAGACTGGACATTTTGGCATCCTTCATCTGTGGTTATTCATGTGAAGAAAATGATGGAGAAAGACCTTCTCACCATAGAAAAGAGCGACAAAGATGGTCGGGTGGTTAACGTCTATTTGACCAGCCTAGGGAAGAAGATTGTAGAGGACAGTAGAGTACAAGCCCTTGAGAACTTCCATTTCACTAAGGCCTTAGAGAGCTTCCGTGAAAGGTATGGTCCGAATGTCATGAACTTATTCTTTGAATGCTTAACTTTTCTCGCCCAAGAATTGCATGGGGAAGAGAAGATTAAATGGATCAAAGAAAGCGAAGAAAAAGTCAGAGAGATCTCGTAATAAAAGAAGTCCTGTCTACCATCAAGCAGACAGGACTTCTTTTATTTTATTTTGGCGCAACGGGATAGATGTTCAGCTGTTTTTCGATCAGATGTCCATCGTCACTGCGGATCGTAACTAAAATACTATAGTTTTGATTGAGGCTGTGCTTATCTACTCGGAACATCATGGTTTCACTATGGGTAACCGAACTGCTAACGGAAATTTGTTTCGGTACCTTTACATCCCAGTCTGCGGGAATTCCCTGATAATCGATGGCATACGTTACTTTGCGGTTGTAGTTATTGTGTATGGAGAGACCGTAAGTATAGGTTAGGTATTCTTCGGTGGGTATACCTTGGATTTTTTTGTCTATGGATACAGAAAAACCACTGCTTGAATAGATCGAGAAGCCTAGCAATCCCATGAGTGATACAACAATGATGAGTAGTACAAGCCCTGCACCTCTGAACATATTCTTAAATCCGCCAGGTCGAGAATCCTTATCGGAAAGAATCATCTGGAACATGCCGTAAGGGCAGGCGTTGCGGCAGAAGTTGCTTCTTAGCTTAAAGATCATAACGAAGAAAAAGAGAACCAGAAGGGCATAAGCACCAAACGCCCAACTATTCCACTGCAAGCTGATAATCTCTTGGAAAAGGGTAATCGGATTAAAAAAATAAGCAACCATGCTAAAAGCAATAATAGGGGCAAATAGGACGGAAAGGAAGATATTAAGAAACTGACGCAGGGTGGGGCTAGATTTTAGTTTATCCGTTCCTGTTATTTTGGCAATATAGACAGAAAATGTATTATGTGGACACATCCAACCGCAAAATTGCCTCCCAAACCATTTCGAAATGCCGACAAAGAAAAAGACGAGCAACAAGACAGAGAGAAGTAAAATATAGGCTTCATTAAAGGAGAAGCTCTTGCGAAAAACATAAAATTGAAGTTGATTTAAGTCCATTCGAAAAAGATCAAGCAAAGGAACGATAAAAAATAATAGGAAGATGCCAACTTGAGTTAGAGGTCTTGTAGCTCCGACCTTCATGTGACTCACCTCAACTATTCGCTTTATTTACCGTCATTTTCTCATACCCTACTAGGTAAATAAAGTGAATACTTTGTGAAGAGAACGGATGAAAAAAAGGTCCTTTTGGGAAAAGGACCTCTTCTTCTACTTAATGGGATCATGTCTTTTTATAACACGAATCATTTCAATATTCTCGTCTTCTGGACCTTGAACAGGCAGACCAACAGCAAGGTTTTGCTGAATATACTCGATATTTTCTTCCGTAATAATCTCACCAGGAAGAAAAATTGGAATTCCTGGAGGATAAATCATTAGAAATTCAGCAATTATTCTGCCTTGAGACTCTTTTAGCGGGATGATTTCTGTTTCGGAATAGAAGGCATCTCTCGGACTAAGGGCAAGAGCGGGAATTCTTGGCAACGTAACTTTGACCGTTTCCACTCTTTGCTTAAGATAAAATTCATTAGATAAATGCTTTAAAGCATGAATTAGAATGCCGATGGTTTCATCGGAGTCGCCAGGCGTGATGATACATAAGATGTTGTATAAATCGCTCATCTCAACCTCTATGCGATAATGTTCCCTTAGCCATTTTTCTACTTCGTATCCTGTAATCCCTAGCTCTTTTACATGGATAATAAGCTTAGTAGGATCCATGGCATACGTGGCAGGGCCACCGAGGATCTCTGAACCAACGCAATAAATACCTGGAATCTGGTTGAGCTCCCTACGTGTAATTTCGGCCAATTTGATTGCTTCTTCTGCCATGTCTCTTCCGTATATCGCAAGTTGTTTACGAGCGGTATCGAGGGAAGCCAACAAAATATAGCTCGTCGAGGTTGTAGTAAGCATACTAATCACGGACTTTACACGATTGGCGGATACTAATCCTTCCTTCACATTTAATACCGAGGTTTGGGTTAGTGAGCCCCCCAATTTGTGGACGCTTGTCGCCGCCATATCTGCACCGGCCTGCATGGCTGAGATCGGCAAGTTTTCATGGAAGTGGATGTGAACTCCATGTGCTTCATCGACAAGTACAGGAATTTCAAAGCTATGGGCTAGTTCTACAATTTCAGCCAAATTTGCAGAAATACCGAAATATGTAGGATTAATAACAAGGATGGCCTTAGCCTCTGGGTGGTGTTCTAGGGCTTTACGTACAGAATCAGTTGTGACTCCATGGGAAATACCGAGTTTTTCATCCATTACAGGATGTACGAAAATAGGGATCGCGCCCGAGAAAATAATAGCGGACATAACCGACTTATGAACATTCCGAGGAACAATAATCTTCTCCCCGGGGCCACATACAGCCATAATCATGGTCATAATGGCTCCACTGGTTCCTTGAACTGAGAAAAACGTGTAGTCTGCACCGAATGCTTCTGCCGCGAGTTTCTCCGCCTCTAGGATCATCCCTTTGGGATGGTGCAAGTCATCTAGAGGACCTATGTTAATCAGATCAATAGACAAAGCGTTTTTACCAATGAATTCCCTGAATTCAGGGTTCATTCCTTGACCCTTTTTATGACCTGGGATATGGAATTGAATGGGGTCTCGCTTGCTGTGCTCAACTAAGCCAGTAAATAGCGGAGTTACATTTTGATCCATAATTATCCCCTCCCATCCATGATAAAAATTGCAACAAAATTGAGTATATCAAAATCGAGTCGATTTTCAACAATATTTTTCTTTTAGGGTTTGCATAAAAACAAACGTTCATTACATAAAAATCCCTCCACATTTTGGGTGGAGGGAAAGGCTACGCTAAAGATAGCTTGTAAAGAGGCATTAGCGTTTCAAAAGTTTGTTTGGCGTATTGAAGGAAGGCAGCTCCATCATCAAGCAAGGGATCTGTGGCTGATAGATGCTTCCCGACCAAGAGCTCCGCTTTTTTCACGTCCCGGAAGCGTTCAACGGCCTGCGTAAACTCTGAGATATTCAGCCCTTCCATCGGGATAGAGTTCTTTTGGGTATGGTCTAGAGATAGGACATAGTCTTTCGGGATGGTTTGGTAAACCGTGTCAATTTGTTGTAGGAATTGTTCTGCAATATGGGTCTTGTTAGGGACTTCGTAAATATAAGCCAGCCAAAGGAAAACATGATCGTCGAAAAGGCCCACCTGAAAATGAGGGTGTTTCTTATATCCTCTTTTGTCGTGACAAATGGCTAGCCAAGTGTCTTTTGGGGGGTTGACGGTACGTCTGGCATGTTTAGCAATGTGAAGATGCATCTCGTTTCCTGCCATTAGGGCAAGATCATCAGACAGGAAGGACCCTATTTCTTGAAATTTTGGCTGGATGCGTTCTTTAATGGCTTCCATTCTTTCATCCAGTCCAGATATAGAAAAAACGTTAAAATCATGAGGGGTAAAACCGGAAAACGTCATTTTTTCTAGAACCTCCGTAACTATCATTAGGGATATCATAACTATATCATAGACGACATATAAATTTAAAACAAAGAAAGAACAGAGAAAGAGCTTACAGGCACAAAATGGAACATTTTTCAGCATGGTTTACGTAAAAAATGTCTTGATTTTATTGTTTATTCATAATATTATTAAGGTAAATAAACTGAAAATTTAGAAACTACGGAGGAGCTATCTATGGAAACTTATGAGGTTATGGAATACACGAATATTACCTTGCAGTTTGAGCGGGTTCAGATCGAACGTCTCATTGAGGCTTTTGTAGAAGCTGGACTCCCGATATCTTGGAAAGAAACCAAAAGGTACTTCACCCTTTCCGTACAGACAACTTGGACTACCCAGAGACTCACTTTTGATAAATATGGAAATCGATTCAAACTTAAAAATAAAAGCTACAACATAAAAGATCAGAAATTTGCTAAGATTCTTCAGCATTTTATCCTAGAAGTAAGAGGTCATGCGATTCTGAAACTTCTTTCAAACGAACAGCTTGTCGTGCAGAATATCCGCTATGGTGAGCCTATCCGAATTATCGAGATCAAAGGTCCGAATAAAAAAATTCTGTTTGAGAAGGAGTGTATCGTAACGATGGAACAAGTAATCGAGGCCATTCAACGCAAGGATGCAGAAGAGCGTATTCCAGTACTCAAGATGGAGCTTGATTATGAATTGTCTAGATTATTTGAAGCGATGGAGAAGGGAGACGTAAATCAAATAGAAAGCAGCAAGCAAGAACTGGAGAAGTTGAGAGTAGAGATGCTTCTGTTAGAAATATAAGCACGCCAAAAAGAGGAGCCTTAAGGCTCCTCTTTTCATTCCAGGATAATTCTTGTATTATAGGTAGGTATCTTTCCAGTCTATAGAGTGAATTTGTCGAGGCACATCGTACAGACTAGGAACAAGATGGTTTGAGGAAGGATGAATCAGCTTGAACACCTGGAATGAATCACAACTATTATGGGTTACTGTTGTTTTTTTGACTTTACTTGTATTTTCTTCCTTAATAGGACTGATTCTCACATCGATTCAAGTTCGTAGGTTGCGTAAACAATTCAATCAGTTGATGAGAGGCACAAGCGAGGAAAACTTAGAACAACTACTTGAAAAGCTGATTATCCAACTCCAAGGGGTCGAATTGGAACATCAGATTCAGCAGCAAGAGATCAACCGCATGACGGAATCCCTGCAGAGGAAAAAGGGTAATGTTGGAATCGTAAGGTTTAACGCATTTCACAATGAGGGCAGCGATCTCAGCTTTTCCATTGCCGTTATGGATGAACTTAGCGATGGATTTGTGCTGACAAGCATATACGGACGAGAAGAATCACGGGTCTACGCGAAACCGCTACATGGTGCTCAGTCGGTCTACCATCTTACGGAGGAAGAAATAGAGGCCATAAATAAAGCCCAAGGTAGGGAAGAGAAATAAAGTCCTTGTTTAAAGGACTTTTTTTGTTTGCAAAAGAATAACATGGCTAAAATGGGCTCAAAAAATATTGACACAATCTTCTGAATATGATAACCTAAAAAACAAAGTGGAGTTGAATCGGCATGTTTGTATTTGACATCGATGGCACATTGTTGAATAGCAGGGAGCAGATTCTCCCCAAAACTCTTCTTTCCCTGCAGAAGCTTCATGCCGAGGGACATCCGATTGCACTCTGTACGGGAAGGACATGGGCGTGTACCAAACCCGTCATGAAGAAGGTGTCTCCTTGGATCGATTATGTGATCTGTGGGAATGGCTCACACATTCGGACCCGACAAGGCGAGATTCTATATGATAATAACTTGCCTCCTCATTTTATTCGCCGGTTTATTGAACTTGTGATGGGATTAGCTGACTTCTTGATTGCAACCAATCATATGGTCATCAGCACATCTTATCATACTCCGTATAACGATGTGGAGCACTGTATGCATTTGTTTGACCAGACCCGCTTCCATGAAAAGATTCATGCAAAAAACTTACTTGCCTTTAATATTGAGAAGATAAGCACCCGCAGAAGAGAGTCGATCCGTCGTGAATTGGATAGCATAGATCCAAGAATACGGCTCAGCCCACTCCCTCATATGTGGGAAGTCTTGTCAGGGGTCGATAACAAGGCTACTGCCCTTACACGTTTGAGTGAATCTATTGGCATTCCGCTTTCAGAGTTCACAGCCTTTGGTGATAATTATAATGACATTGACATGTTTAAGGTTGTTGGTAAGGCCATTGCGATGGGAAATTCCCCTGATGAGGTAAAGAGCTATGCCCATCATGTAATAGGCTCCAACAATGAGGATGGAATATATCACTTCCTGGAGAGGCCTCAATAAAAATTGGATAAAAGTACAACGGTGATTCTTAAGAAATCTGTGTTACAATACATGTAGGCTTATATTTCGATCCAAACCCTCTGGGACAACTCGTGTGTTTCAGATGTATCCTGACTAGTCCTTAGGGGCTAGTTTTTTTCCGTATTTTCATGCTCAAAGCTTGTTCTATACAAGCAGAAAAGGTAAAGTAATAGTTGTGAGGTGAAACAAATGGACTGGATAAGAATGATGATGGATACATATCCCTATTATATTATTCTCATACTTGCTGCTTTCGTATATGAACTCGGATTTGCTCGGAAACTTCCCATCCTCAAAAAGATATTTATTTATATTCTTTTGGCTGTGGGGTGTGTCCCATTGACTATCCTTAAGGCACTGGGCTTGCCCATGATTGAAGCGATGCTTGTTGCTGCAGGGTTGCTGCTTTTTGTTCGATTTCGTCGCCCTACGGACACGAGAGAAAATGAAGGGATGAGGTAGATGAGTCTTTACGATACTTTATTCAATTGGCTACAATTATGGCTTGTGGCAGAAGCTAGAGCAGAGGATGAAGCGGCAAAGGATTCAATGGAACATGTAACCCAAATGCTAAAAGAGGTTTTTGATGCTGAAGTTAAAGAGGTCAAGCGGCAAGCCGATCAGTATTTGGTTACATATAGGAAAGAGGGTATAGAGGCAACGGAAGTGTTTCGAAAAGAAACCGCAGAGACCTTGCTTGTCTTCATTAACGAAAATCCTGAACGATATGATTTTAAGTAAGAATTCTATTCGCATTTCAGGAGAAAAGATATTATAATGTAGCTATTGATTTAAAAAGAATCTAAAATAGAGACGTTGAGTTAGGAAAAGGAGTGAACGGTAATGGGTAAAACATCGAGAGCGTTGCTCAGTTTATTGGCGGGCGGACTCGTTCTTAGTTTAGGGTTGGCTTTCTCCGGTATAGGCGTTCAAAAAGAAAGCGAACAAGCTGAAGTAGCAGCACCTACGGCGGAAGAGATTCAAGCACTAGTTCAATCTGCATGTACTTCCTGCCATGGGGCAGACGTTAAGGGCGGAGCGGCGGCACCTAGTCTACATAATCTTGACCAAAAGTATGATCAAGCTGAAATTGCAGACATTCTTCGCAACGGTAAAGGCGGCATGCCTAAAGGATTGGTTCCTGGAAACGAAGACTATGTTGCAGAATATCTATTAACACTACAATAAAAAACAAAGGCTGTTTACCCAGGGTAGACAGCCTTTATTTATTTATTTGCCTTTTGCTGCTTCGACTTCTTTCATGATTTCTTCGGGATTAAAGCCTTGAATGGGCTTATCGTTTACTATGGTTACCGGTACTCCAAGAAACCCCATGTTCTTTACATCTTCCCAATAAGCAGGTGTTGTCGTGCAATTTCGTACTTCGAACTCAATTTGATAATCACGCAGGAACATTTTTAGTACGTTGCATTCAGGGCAATGACTTGTCGCATAAACGATGGCTTTCATGAGATTGATTCTCTCCTTTAGATGGGTTCATTTGCTCGCCTTTATTGATAGTATACCAAAATGGATTGATGATTGGCAGTGATTGGGTATACAATAATAGAGGCACATATATTGGCTAAGGAGGTTTGTGCATGGCAGAAATAGTAGCTCATTCCTTAAATGAACAATTGCTACCGTTGCTCAGAACAGAAAGATTCGTGCTGTTGAATACGGTGGATAAAGAAACGGGGGCTCCTAATATGAGCGCCATTTCTTGGATTCATGCTCCTAGCGAATCCTGTATTTTTTTCGCTGTCGATAATCGTTCACGCATCGTGGAGAATATTAAGAATAACGTATTGGTAACTCTTACGCTCATCGGCGCAGGCTCTGTTTATGCGATTGCGGGTCACGCTACCATAGTAGACGAAAACATGACAGGTGTACCGTTAAAACTAGCCAAGGTACGGATGGATATAAGGGAGGTTCGGGATGTCATGTTTTATGGTTCCAGAATCTCAGTTGAACCCCAGTACGAGAAGACGTATGACAAAAAAGCGGCAGAGAAATTAGACAGCCAGGTCATGACAGCTTTAAAGAACAACTAAAGATAAAGAATGCTTAAAAAGGTTCCCTATCAAAAGGGAACCTTTTCATTATCTTGCTACTCTTCCGCCTTCGGTTATTTTGGGGTCCGTGCCGCTTTCTGGTGTAGCTTTTGGCAGTTGAGGCATGAAACGTCCTACGATATCCGCAAGTTCTTCGGCAAAGCCAGCGACTGGCCTACCCTTTCGAATATCTTGGTTCATTTCTCGTATACGTTGAACTACGTCAGGATCGGCCACAACAATGGCTGCAGCGCCATAAGGATCTTTGCGAAGGGCTTCGGCTACCGTATATTTGATGGTTCCTACTCTAGGGCGGTCCAAGTCTGCTTTCACATCAATGCCTACTATGGCAGTGTTTCCGAAAACAATAACGGTTGCATCATTTACATTGGCCACGCCCGCCGCTAATTCCGCGAGACGCTTGGCAATGGCCTGATGGTCCCGTTCTTGGTCCGTTTTCTGTGAAGCGGTTTGCGGAACTCTTTGCGTGTGTTGAACCTGTGTATCCTGTTGGCGAGCAGGTTGTTCCTGTCCCATGTTGCCCATCCGGCATCCGGATAATGCCAAGGTCAACACCATAAAGGTGATTATCCTTTTGTTCATGCAGGATTCATCCTCTCCAGTGAGATTTATCTTTATTCTCCCGCTTAGCCTAAAGATTCATGCATATAATTTTTCCATTTCTTCAGGAAAATAACTCGTCTATATTTTCATTTGCATCATAAACTAAAAGCAAACTCCTAATTTCAGACCATTATTTCCCTATCCTGCATAAAATAGTACCAAGCAAAAAGTTCTGATCAATTGACAAGAATTATAGGAGGCGAGATATTGAATAAAATCTACGTCTTGGATACGAATGTATTACTTCAAGATCCCAATGCGATTTATTCATTTGAAAATAATGAAATCGTAATCCCAGCAGTCGTACTCGAAGAGATCGATTCAAAGAAAAGGTATATGGATGAGATTGGAAGGAATGCAAGATTCTTCTCCAGATTGATGGACAGTTATCGTGAGAAAGGAAGGCTGCATCTGGGAGTTACCCTTGAAACTGGGGGAACCCTTCGAATCGAATTGAACCATAAGTCTTTCACGAGGATGCAGGAGCACTTCGGCGAAGTAACAAACGACAACCGCATTTTGGCGGTCGCATTAAATATTCAGGCGGAACAGCAAGAAATGGGGAACGGACGCCCAGTTATCATTGTAAGTAAGGATGCCCTCGTGCGAGTGAAGGCTGATGCCTTGGGTATCGTGGCAGAAGACTTTTTATCGGATCGGGTCGTCCATGAATACACCAATTTATATACCGGCCATTTGAAAATGGCGGTTTCAAGCGAATATATTCAGCAATTCTATGCCAATGGAAAAATCGAGACGGCGAAATTAGCTCCTCGGCATACCTTTTATCCTCACCAGTTTGTCATTATGAGAGATGAACTCGGAGGGTCCCAATCTGCAATTGGAAAAGTGAATCCAGACGCAAAATGGCTAGAGGTTTTGCGAAGGGATGAAGATCAGGTGTGGGGTATCAAAGCGAGGAACGCTCAGCAAAGAATGGCCATGGAATTGCTATTAAATAATAATATCCCGCTCGTAACCTTAACAGGTAAAGCGGGTACAGGAAAAACGCTGATCTCGCTTGCGGCAGGTCTGCACTTGATTGAAGACGAACGGCTTTACAAAAAACTTCTTGTGGCAAGGCCAATCGTACCACTAGGTAAGGATATCGGCTTCTTGCCAGGAGAAAAGGAAGAGAAGCTTCGCCCTTGGATGCAGCCCATTTTTGACAATCTGGAGTATCTCTTCAATACGAAAAAATCTGGAGATCTGGATAAGATTTTAGCTGGAATGGGAAGCATTCAGGTGGAGGCCTTGACTTATATACGCGGAAGAAGCATACCTGAACAATTCATCATAATCGATGAAGCTCAAAATTTAACTAAGCACGAGGTAAAGACCATCCTAACCCGCGTAGGAGAAGGCAGCAAAATTGTGTTGATGGGGGATCCCGAACAAATCGACCATCCTTATCTTGATGAATCAAATAATGGTTTATCCTATGTAGTGGAAAGCTTTAAGGATCAGAAAATGGCTGGACACGTAAGATTGGAAAAAGGAGAGCGTTCTTCATTAGCACAGCTCGCTGCAGATATTTTATAGATATGATAAGAAAACCCGTAATGATACGGGTTTTTTTCGTTTTCTCAAATCTAGGTGTTTGGTGTAGAATAGGGTAGACTGGAAAGGCCAGACTCTAAAGGAGGTTATTGCTTTGCAGATTTATATGTACCCATTAGGTGCACTACAAACTAATTCCTATGTCGTATGCAACGATGCAACGAAAGAAGCGCTGATCATCGATGTCGGAGCGAATCCAGAGCGTATTTTGGCTTGCATTGAAGGCTACGAGGTAAAAGCCATTTTACTGACCCATGCACACTTTGATCACATTGCCGGCCTAAATGAAGTGAGATCATCTACGGGGGCTCCGGTCTACATACACGGCTCAGAGCAAGAGTGGCTATCCAACCCGCAGTTAAACGGGTCCTCAAGGTGGCCTACTGTAACGTCCAGCATTGTTTGTACGCCAGCTGAACAAGAGCTAGCTGATGGACAGGTACTTGAGCTAGCAGGCCTTTCTATACAGGTCCTGTATACGCCTGGCCATTCCCCGGGAGGAGTTTCCTTCTTAATCGATGAGCACCTGTTTTGCGGGGATACGCTATTTGCCCAATCGATTGGACGGACAGACTTGCCGGGCGGTAATTATGAGCAGCTTATGGCAAGCATCGAAAGCAAGCTGGCGGGTCTTCCTGAAGGAACCATATGTTATCCGGGGCATGGTCCTAAAACAACCATTGGCTCAGAAAAGCGCAGCAACCCGTTTCTTTCAGGCATCATGAAGTAAAGCACATCTGAGGATGTGCTTTTTTAACATAATATAAAAGTAAAACACAACCCTCGGGGTAGAAGGTTGTGTTTTGGGGGAGGTTTAAAATTCCGAAAAATAATAGGGTGGGGGAGAATCCCCTCGGTTCATCACACTTGTGATGTGGGATGGTTCACTTATATAATATAAGAATATTTATAACATGTCAATAGTGTTAATCAACAAAAGGCTTGTGTGGGGGCGAATAAATTGGACTTATTGGAAACGATAAAAAGTAAAATAACGCAAAGCAATGAAAGGTCCATATCTTTCTACGAATATATGAACTTGGCTTTGTATGATCCTACGTACGGTTATTATAGCAGAGCTAAAAAAAAGGTAGGAAAAGATGGAGATTTCTATACAAGCTCTTCTGTTGGACCCGTATTTGGAGAAGTTTTGGGTGATATTTTTGCGGATATGCTCCAAACTTTGACACCAGAAGAGCCACTTTATCTGGTTGAGTTTGGTGGTGGAACCGGGGGGTTGATGGCTGACATTCTTGAGGAATGGAAGAGGAAGAGCCCAGGCCTTATTGAGCGAATTCGTCTTGTCATGATTGAGAAAAGCTCCTACCACAGAGCTCTGCAGGAACAGAAACTTAGAGCTTTCCCCGTTCAGTGGCTTGATAGTTGGGAAAGTCTTTGCTTCTCCGCTAGCGGAATCCGCGGTATCATCTATTCAAATGAGCTGCTGGATGCTTTTCCTGTCTACATTACGGAATGGACAGGCACCGAATGGGTGGAAATCAGGGTTGCCTGGAATGAGGAAGAGAGAAGGCTGGAAGAGGTCCGATCGAAGCTCGCCCATGCCGAGCTGGAATCGTATCTGGGAAACGAAGATATCCATATACCCAAAAAGCAAGGATTCCGGGTCGAAATCAATCTAGATGCGGGAAAATGGGTAGAAGCTATTTCAGAGGGCTTCACGCATGGGTATCTTGTCACTATTGATTACGGGTTCTTGCGTCCGGAATTGTACATACCAGCCAGATCGAACGGGACCTTAATGTGCTACCGCCAACATATCGCATCAGATGATCCCCTTGTCGATCCGGGAGAAAAGGACATTACTACACATCTTAATTTTTCCTTCCTGATTGAAAAGGGCGAGGAAACGAACTTAAACCAGCTTGGCTATTATAACCAAAGCCAATTTCTTATCAATGGAGGGATTCTTTCCAAGCTTCAATCCCACGATGAGACGGATCCATTTCAGGGAATCGTGAGCAAGCGAAACCGGACGATTCGCCAATTGATCATGCCAGGGGGGATGGGAGAAACCTTCAAGGTGCTGGTGCAGGGAAAGGGAGAGGTCAACAGACAAGTCCTCGGTCTGAAGCAACAGGGGTGGGTTTAAAAGCATAAAATGCAAAAAGAAGCTTGTCATAAGACAAGCTTCTTTTTATGTAGCCGGATCATTAAAGGAAGAGCGAAGCCATGGCATGATGCTCTCCGCCAAGCGGCATTACAAAGAATGCATAATAGAAGAATCCGATAAAGGAAAAAACCATATAAGCTGCAAATAGCAGCATGTACGATCTTTCAGAAAGATTAATATAGCTTAGGGCTACGAACAGGGCGGTTTGGGCAAAGAAAATCAGCGCCATGGTGGTTAAGCCACCCCACATCGCCATAAGGGCAAACATGAGGGTCCAGAAGCCCAAAACGCGATACATGCGATCCATTTGATTTCCCTCCTTCTTTGTATAAATCCATGATAATACCAGTACCATTATAATGGAGAAAACAAGTGATGTAAATGTTAAAGGTTTTGTCTGAATTATGAACGTCCAGTGCTTGCTCTTGACAAATTTCCTAGCTTGGAAGCTTCAAAATGGTGTAATCACATGTCCGGCATCCACCCATAATGGAATTCTCTTCTATTAAGGTAATATCCCCAAAGAAGGTTTCAAAAATTCCTCTGAGAAAGGTTTGATGCATCTGACAGATACTGTCCGGCATTTTTTTTGCGGCTTCCTTAAAGGTGCAATTAAAGATACGGAACTTGATGGTGTGTTCATCCAGCAAATCAATTTCAGGATTTAAGCCTTGAGCATAGATCAAACGGCGGATATAATCTAGCTTCACCTCAGGATCATCATTCAGGTTGATGCGCTCCATTTCAATTGCTCTCTTGGCAGCTTCCTGTCCGAATCGTCGGCCCATGTCGCTCAGGGCCTTTTGGCCAGGCTCGCCCAGAGATACGAGAGTATCAATGGCAATCTCCGCCAATAGTTGATAATCACGTGGAGGAAACTGAAGATTTACTACTTGTTCCGATACGGCATAGAGGCGACTAGGTCTTCCGCCTTTCCCTGTTTTCTCGGAACAAGAACTAAGAAGATTCACATCCTCTAGTTTGGTCAGGTGAAGTCTTGCGACATTGGGATGAATCTCAAAATGGTCTGCTATCTCTTGAACGGTCACTTGTCGATGACTGGAAACTACATATTGGTAAATGGCGAACCGAGTGGGGTCAGCCAAGACACTTGTAAGCTTCAGCGTTTCATTTTCCACGGGCGAATCCCCCTTGCAGGATTTAATATTCTTGGTTATTTAATCATAACACAACCTACCTATTAGAATAGATGTTATCTTATATCTGTCATTACTTTGTCAATGTTTTACACGATAAATACGTTAAATAACAAAATTGAGGGATGTCGCTGAGGATTAAACACTATTGACATAGTAATAAATTAAGTAATATACTTTTATATAGAAAGTATGGATTCGGATTTTCAGACCGGATAAAGAGGTGAAAGAAGATGAATGGAACCGTGAAGTTCTACACTTATCCCAGTTGTACTTCCTGTCGCAAGGCCAAGTCCTTCTTAAAACAAAATGGGATTGCCTATGAGGAGAGACACCTTTTTAGAGAACCTCCTACAAGAGAAGAACTTCTTGAAATTATAAAAATGACGCATAATGGACTTGACGATATCTTATCAACGCGAAGCCGGACCTTCAAAGAGCTCGATGTGGAGATCGATGACTTGACGGTTTCACAGCTCCTTGATATCCTTCACGATGAGCCGCGCCTATTGCGCAGGCCTATATTGGTAGACGGGGAAAAGCTTATTATCGGGTACAACAAACATGCAATGGAAGAGCTATTGGCTTAACTATGAAAAAAGGCTGCATCTAAGGTCGGTAAACGCCGATTTTAGAGTGCAGCCTTTTATTTTATTAAGCTAGTGATTTAAGTAATGTCGTAAACTCGAAGCGTTGGAACATGGCTTTAATCTTCTCGTGATTGAACTGGCACTCGCAATCATCCCAAACGCACTCTAAGGGAACCTCCGTGTTGATGGCTGCCAAGTTGCGCGACAGGTAAATGAGTTCTTTATTTTCAAGCAACCGTTGTTGAAGCTTGCCTGAAACTTCATGTATGGAAGCGAATATGCCGTCAATGGTGGAGTGAGCGAGTAAAAGCTTTTCTGCTGTTTTTGGACCCACATTCGGGCATCCTGGAATGTTATCACTCGGATCTCCCATTAATCCCTTGAGCTCCACGATTTGACTTGGATGTTCGAGACCCTTTTTTGTCTTTAAGTCAGCCAGACGGATCATCTCATAATTTCCAAATCCTTTTTTCATCATAATGACGGTCACGTGTTCGCTCAGTAGCTGCAAGGTATCCCCGTCGCCAGTTAAGATATACACATGCGTTTCCTCAGAACCATATTTTCGCGCGAAGGTTCCCATGACATCATCAGCTTCATAGCCAGGCACTCCTATAAACGGGATGTCAAAGCTTTCTGCCACTTCACTTACCAGATCAAATTGCGGCATAAGCTCTAACGGCGGTTCTCCTCTGTTCGCCTTATAGGCGGGATACATTTCATTGCGGAAAGTGGATTTTCCCATATCCGTCGTGCAAATGAGATGGGTGGGCTCAAACTTTTTTACCGCATCCATTAGATATTTCGTGTATTGGTAAATAGCATTCGTATAAAGGCCTTCTTTGGTCTGCATAACGGGACCGAATCCATAGGTAGCATAGAAGCCCCGAAAAAGGAGGGCCATGCTATCAACGATTAGTAGGCGATTCTTATATTCCATAGTGGTCAAACCTCTCTTTCCGAACACAATCTTTTAAACGATTCTATCCATTTACTATGCAGGAACTATTCTTTAAAGTAAAGGGTAGATACATCATAATCAGGAAAAGGCAGGTAGACACAAGGATGTCAGCTCATACTTTAAAGGTAGAGATCATGGATCAATTGGCTATCGTGACATTAGACCGACCGGAGGTAAGGAATGCGATTAGCTTCGAAATGGTGAAAGAATTGGATTTGCTGCTTGATAAGCTGGATTCAAGCCAAGAGGTTAAGGTGATTATTTTCACGGGAAGCGGGGATCAAGCTTTTGTTTCTGGAGGTGATCTAGATCAGTTCCTATCCGTCAGGGGGAAAGAAAAAGCGCTTCCCATGTTAACCAAGGTCGGCTCATTATTATCTAAAATAGAAAAGTTATCCAAGCCAACCATTGCCATGATCAATGGGGCAGCCATTGGCGGAGGTTGCGAGTTCGCAACAGCCTGTGACTTTCGATTTGCCAGTGAGCAAGCGAGGATGGGCTTTGTTCAGATTAGCATGCATATCACGACAGGCTGGGGAAGCGGAAGCCGGCTAGTCAAAAAAATTGGAAGAAGCCAGGCCTTGTCCCTTCTGCTGACAGGAGAAGTGATCGAAGCTAAACGAGCATTAGAGTTGGGCTTCGTTGACCATGTATTTGAGCATACTAGGCTAAGAGAAAAGACTTTAGAATTTGCCAGGAAGATCGCCAAACAACCCTTGCCCGGCATCCAAGCCTATATGAATATGGTGCACGACTTGGACGCAGGGATGAAATTGGAAGAAAGCATCAAATTGGAGATTGATAGATGTGCAGAAATGTGGGGCTCGGACCTTCATTTGGGAGTAGTCCAAGCATTTCTTAACAAAACTAGAGAGAAGTAGGTTTATTCCCGTTTTGATTGGACATACTGGTTTACTAGAAAAATCATTCTATGAACTCTATTACCTGCATAGAATAAATTACCACCAATCAAAACGGAGGGATTTCATATGACAGCAGCTAGACAAGATGCCTGGACGCCTGATGATGATTTGTTGCTGGCGGAGGTAACCTTAAGACACATTCGAGAGGGCAGCACCCAGCTTGCGGCTTTCGAGGAAGTTGGAGAAAAGCTAGGGCGCACATCGGCAGCCTGCGGTTTTCGGTGGAATAGTTTTGTACGGAAAAAGTATGAAGCAGCCATTCAAATCGCTAAAGCGCAGAGAAAGCAGCGAAAGCAATCGCAAAGGCTTAAGCCGATGGTACCGGTATCGACTGGACTAGAGGAAAGTGCCATGACTTCTTCCACGGTCAGCCAGGTCGTATCTAGTACGCCTGCTTCTTCCGGATATGCCAGTTTAGAAGATGAACTATCTTTTGAAGCGGTTATTCGATTCTTGAAAAACCAGAAGGAGCTTACTAAGAGAGTGAAACAACTCGAGAGGGAGATAGAGGAAAAAGATGCGGAACTCCTCGAGCTTCGTGAAGAAAACCATAAAATGAATAAACAGCTCAACAATGTTCAAACGGATTATCAGGTAGTCAATGAAGATTACCGCACGCTCATTCAGATCATGGACCGTGCGCGGAAGATGGCACTGCTGACCGAGAACGAGGATTTGGATTTGCGACCAAGATTCAAGATGGATGCAAATGGGAATTTAGAGCGGGTGGATACGTAGAGAAGGGAATGACAACAGCATTCCCTTCTTTTTTTTTTCTTTTTTGCAGAATCAAAAAAAAATCTAAAATCTGACAAGGAATTTAAAAAGTAGTGTAGAAATATAACATTACAAATCTTGTTAGCCAAATCTATTTGGGTCTGAGGTGACTGAATGATCATTCAAAAATTGTTAATCGCCAATCGAGGAGAAATTGCTAGACGTGTTATTCGAACGTGCAAAGATAGAGGCATTCAAACCGTTGCCGTTTATTCCGAAGCCGATCAGAATATGCCTTTTGTGCGCGAGGCAGATGAGCGGTTGCTCATCGGACCTCCCCCTGTTGCCCAGAGCTATTTAAAGATAGAAGAAATCATTAAGGCGGCTAAAGAAACAGGGGCTCAAGCGATCCACCCAGGTTATGGACTTCTATCGGAAAATCCAGCATTTGCGAGGCGCTGTCAAGAAGAAGGTTTAATGTTCCTAGGTCCCAACCCAGAGGTCATTGAATCCATGGGCGATAAGATCGAAGCGAGAAAGATTATGGAAAATGCAGGAGTTCCCGTTGTCCCCGGCTATAGCGGGAATATTGCTTCAGCGGAAGAAGCATGCCAAATCGCCAAGGATATCGGATATCCTGTTATGCTTAAGGCCAGCGCTGGAGGCGGCGGAATTGGAATGCAGCTATGCTTTTCAGATGAAGATATCCAGAAGGCATTTACCTCCGCTAAGGGGCGAGCAAAGGCCTATTTTGGAAGCGATGCCATGTTCATCGAAAAGTATATCGAGCAACCGCACCACATTGAAGTACAAGTTGCGGGAGATCAGCACGGAAACATCATTCACCTGCTTGAGAGAGAGTGTTCCGTACAGAGGAGACACCAGAAGGTAGTGGAAGAAAGCCCTTCGCCTTTCCTTGACAATGACACCCGCAATAAGATCTGTGAAGCAGCCATTGTTGCCGCACAAGCAGTAGATTATACAGGTGTAGGTACCATCGAATTTATTATGGGATCTGATAAGTCCTTCTATTTCCTAGAGATGAACACCAGGCTTCAAGTGGAGCACCCGGTAACGGAAGAGATTACGGGTATTGACTTGGTTGGCATGCAAATTGATATTGCGGAGGGCAAACCCTTGTCCGTGAGGCAAGAGGATGTGAAGGCTGTTGCCCATGCTATTGAATTGCGAGTTTATGCAGAGGATCCGAAGACGTTTTTTCCTTCTCCAGGAACCATCACCGCATATGAGATGCCTTCAGGCAATAGAATAAGAATCGATGGCGGAGTCGAGAATGGCTCGCAGATCACACCGTTTTATGATCCTATGATTGCAAAGGTCATTCTTAGCGGTACCACGAGGGAAGAAGCGATTGATCTGGCATTGAAGGCTCTTCAAGGAATGAAAATAGAAGGAATCAAGACGAACATTCCTATGCTTAGAGACGTATTGGAGAATGAGAGCTTCCAAAAAGGTCAGTATGACACTACATTTGTTCAAACCTATCTAAAATAATAAATTCTTAATGAAAAGGGGTTAGTAGAAATGAAAGAAGTTACAGCGAGTATGGCGGGTACGGTCATTAATGTATTAGTGGCTGCTGGAGATCAGGTTGCAGCGGGTCAAGACGTTATCGTCCTTGAATCCATGAAAATGGAGGTGCCGATTGTCTCCGAGCACGAGGGAAGCGTTTCTCAAGTAAAAGTGAATGTTGGCGATTTTGTCAATGAAGGGGACGTTATTCTAGTGCTAGAGTAGGACCTTTCAATCTTTTGATGCGGGGAGAGGAGAAGCTATGGACAAAGTCAGAATTTTTGAAGTGGGCCCTAGAGATGGACTCCAAAATGAAAAAGAATTCATTCAAACGGAAGACAAGGTAGAGCTGATTAGCTTGCTGGCCGGCTCTGGACTTTCCTATATAGAAGCCACCTCCTTCGTTAATCCGAAATGGATCCCCCAGCTGGCAGATGCAGCCGACGTGGTTCGGCTGCTTCCTCAAGCAGACGGAGTGAGCTACAGTGCGCTAGTACCCAATGCTAAGGGACTGCAGGGAGCTATCCATGCTGGCTTAAAGGAAGTGGCTGTCTTTATGTCAGCTAGTGAGGCTCATAATAAGAAGAATATTAATAAAACAATTTTGGAAACGTTCCCAACTCTTGGAGAGGTTGTACAGGAAGCACTCTCACACGGTATGAGGGTCAGGGGATATGTTTCCACTGTGTTTGGATGCCCCTATGAAGGCGAGGTAGCCCTCGAATCAGTCGTCAGGGTAACCGAGGAGCTTTTTAAGATGGGTGTCTATGAGGTTTCGTTGGGTGATACGATTGGCGTTGCCACCCCTAAGCAAGTGAAGGAGAGACTAAAGGCATTGGCTGGACTATTTCCAAAGGAACAGCTTGCAGGACATTTCCACGACACAAGAGGTACTGGCCTTGCGAATGTGTATGCTTCTCTCGAAATTGGCTTGCGAAACTTTGACAGCGCCATCGGCGGATTGGGGGGATGTCCCTATGCTCCTGGGGCATCAGGGAATATTTCCACAGAGGACTTGGTATATATGCTAGAGGGAATGGGATTATCTACTGGAGTTCAGCTCCAGGAGCTTGTGAAGGCAGGCGCTTTTATCCGGAACCGGCTGGGACGCGCGCTTCCGTCAAAAGTTCTTTCCGCGATGGCAGGCTCAGTGTGAGAGCGTAAAAAGGAGGAGACACGGATGTCCATACTTGTGCAGGCAGACGAGCAAACAGCGATCTTAACCATTAACCGTCCGGAGGTATTCAACTGCCTGAATCTCTCGACGCTAAAGGATCTGAGGCAAGCGATACAGGAATTGTCCCTTAGCAAAGTAATTCGAACGATCATTGTTACCGGTGCCGGAGAAAAGGCATTTTGCTCAGGTGCTGACTTAAAGGAACGTAAAACCATGACACCCGCTCAAGTACAAGAATACATCGTTATGATCCGAGACACCTTTACAGCTCTCGAGAAACTGAATAAGCCCGTGATTGCGGCTGTAAATGGCTTAGCCTTAGGCGGCGGCACGGAGCTTGCTCTCGCATGCGACATACGGATTTTGGCGGAAACGTCCAAAATGGGCTTAACTGAAACCTCGCTTGGTATCATTCCAGGTGCGGGAGGAACTCAGCGATTAACAAGGCTTGTGGGGAAAGGGAAAGCAAAGGAGCTTATTTTCACGTCTAGAAAGGTTGAAGCGCAAGAAGCACTGGAAATGGGATTGGCGAACCGTATCGTTAAGAATGATGAGGTCCTAGAAGCAGCGAAAGAAATGGCTCGCTTAATCGCTGCTAATGCTCCTATGGCGCTAGCTCAAGCGAAATATGCCATTGACTATGGATCGGAAGTAGATCTAGCAACAGGGCTTGCCATCGAATCGAATGCTTACCAGGTATTGATCCCGACAAAGGATAGATTAGAAGGGCTTCAAGCCTTTGCAGAAAAAAGAAAGCCAGTCTACACCGGCGAATAAACGAGGAGGGGAAACGGTTGAGTACAGTAGATTCTACGAAAACGTTAAGCGATGTGTTGCAAGAGAGAATAACCCAAGTGGAAAAGGGCGGAGAAGCCAAATATCATGAAAAGCTGAAGGAGCAAAACAAGTTATTCGTGCGCAATCGTTTACAGCTATTTTTTGATGAGGGAGAGTTCCGACTCGAAGATGGCTTAATGGCCAATTTCTTAGCCGGAGATCTACCAGCAGATGGAGTGGTCACAGCGATTGGCAAGGTAAATGGCCAAACGGTCTGCGTCATGGCTAATGATTCAACGGTGAAGGCGGGATCTTGGGGAGCGAGGACGGTAGAAAAAATCATCCGGATTCAAGAGACGGCTGAGAAGCTTCGCGTGCCGATGGTTTATTTAGTAGACTCGGCAGGGGCAAGGATTACAGACCAAATTGAGATGTTCCCAGGACGAAGAGGTGCAGGGCGAATCTTCTATAACCAAGTTAAGTTTTCCGGCATGATCCCTCAAGTGTGTGTATTGTTTGGTCCATCGGCGGCTGGGGGAGCCTATATTCCCGCGTTCTGTGATATTGTCATCATGGTCGATAAAAACGCAAGTATGTATCTCGGCTCTCCAAGAATGGCGGAAATGGTGATCGGAGAAAAGGTTACCCTCGAAGAGATGGGTGGAGCCCGCATGCACTGCAGCGTAAGCGGTTGTGGAGATGTATTGGCCGCGAATGAAGAAGAAGCCATTGCTTCCGCAAGGCAATATCTTTCCTACTTCCCGGCCAACTTCTCAGAAAAGCCGCCTGTTAAAGAAGGAAAGCCGGTAAAAGATGGTGTAAGGCAACCAGAAGCAATCGTTCCGATAAACCAAAACGCCCCATTTGATATGTATGAATTTATTCATTCCATAATAGATGAAGACTCGTTCTATGAAATCAAGAAATTATTTGCTCCTGAGCTGATTACCTGCTTTGGCCGTTTAGATGGGAAGGTGGTAGGAATTATTGCTAATCAGCCGCGTGTTAAGGGTGGCGTATTATTTGTAGATTCTGCTGATAAATCAGCAAGGTTTATGCAATTGTGTGATGCGTTCTCCATTCCGTTATTGTTCCTGGCGGATGTACCGGGCTTCATGATCGGGACGAAGGTAGAACGCGCTGGAATTATTCGACATGGTGCAAAGATGATCTCAGCGATGGCTCAAGCGACAGTTCCAAAGATTTCCATTGTGGTTCGGAAGGCTTATGGTGCAGGACTGTATGCCATGTCAGGACCCGCCTTTGAGCCGGACTGCTGTTTAGCTCTACCAACGGCTCAAATTGCAGTAATGGGGCCAGAAGCTGCTGTAAATGCCGTTTACAGCAATAAGATTAGTGCCATTGAAGATCCAAAAGAGCGACAAGAATTTATTATGCAAAAACGAAAAGAGTATCAGGAGGATATTGATATCTACAGATTAGCCTCTGAACTTATTATTGATGGAATCGTTAGTGGAAATAAGCTCAGGGAAGAACTCATTCACCGCTTCCGAGCATATGAAAGCAAAAATATGACATTCTCTCACCGTAAGCACCCTGTGTACCCCGTATAGTAGAAGAAGAGGGCTGTCCCGAGTATAATTATTATACAAGGGACAGTCTTTTCCATTATACAAAGGACGGGAGATCACATGAATATAGGTATTCTTGGCGCAGGATCGCTAGGCCTTCATTTAGCAGGCCAGCTTAGCATGGCAGGGAAAGATCCAATCGTGGTTTGTCGCAGCAGGGAACAAGCGCAACAGCTAAACAAGGAAGGGTTAACGTACCGTCAATTAGAGGGAAGGAGTGTACAGCTAAATATAAGAGCCACCTCTGTAGTTGATATCCCTCAGACAATAGATTGGTTGCTTTTGACGGTCAAACAGCCTCAGCTTGAAGAGGCTTTAGCCTATGCGAGTCATCTAAAAGCCCCATTTTCCTTCATCTGCTTCCAGAATGGCATCGGACATGAAACTCTTATTTCCAATCAATTTCCCACTACCCCTGTCTACTTTGCGGTAACAACGGAAGGGGCCTACCGGGATGCTCAAGACTCTGTAAGGCATACGGGCAAAGGGATCACTTGGATAGGGAAATGGAGAGCGCCGATATCCGAAGACCCTAGCTTCCAATTCGTGAAAAACTTGTTTTCTAATACTTCTCTTCATGTTGTGGGTGAAGACCAAATTGAACAGCGAGTTTGGAAAAAGCTTATTATCAATTCTTGCATCAATCCACTTACAGCTCTGTTAGGGGTGAAAAACGGCCTATTGCTGGAGTCCCCCTATGCTGGGCAAGCAATGGGAATGTTATTTGAGGAAGCTAGGCTCATTGCGGAGCTAGAAGGGATTAAAATCGATCCAAGTTTTTTGCAGGAAATTGTCACGGTTTGTAGAAATACATATGAAAATAAATCTTCCATGTTGCAGGATATCGAAGCTGGTCGCAAAACAGAAATTGAATTTATTACAGGTGCCATTGAAAAAACAGCCTCTAAACATGAAAAAACAGTGTATTACCATGCACTGCTTAAACAACTAGTTCTAGCAAAGCAGGAGATGTAAATAAGGAGGGGCGGCTATGGAAGCCATTGCTAACCTGTTTGCCGGTATTATGACAATACCCGTTTTCATCCCATTTGCCGCTTTTGTTGCGGTATATTTAGTTTTATTATTTTGGAAGAAAAAAAGCAAAAAGGAATCCTTTACGCTCGCTGTGAATGTAACTACGTTTTTTCTTATCGCTGCCGTTTTATTAATGCACGGACTCATAAAAAGTGAGGAGTCTATATCAGCCTTTTGGTGGGTTCTACTTTTCTTTGTTGGGGTTGGATCCTTTATTGGCTGGCTGCAGTATAAGGTTAAAGGGAAAATTGATCCTCCCAAGATGGCAAGAGCGGTTTGGCGTTTGGCTTTTGTATTTTTTACGGTAGCCTATTTTATTCTGTTTTTATCCAGCATTAATTATTTTCTTCATCTAACCTAAAACATGCAGCTGCATCCATTGAATGTTCCTAGAATGTTCACAATAAGGGGCAGGGAACCGGCCTATCGTTGTGGAAGTTAAGTCAGAGTAAACAGAATTTCTGAAGTCGATAGAAAAACGATGCATGATAGATTTTAGGGGAGTGGGGAGCCATGAAGCTACCGATTGAGAGGATTGGGGGAAAAATCAGAAGTCTTCGTAAGAAACAAGCACAGACTCTAGAAGACTTGTCACAAAGTACAGGATTGTCTAAGGGGTTGCTCAGTCAAGTAGAGAGAGGAATTTCACAGCCTTCTCTTGAGACACTATGGAAAATTACAAGAGCATTAGATACTTCCATTGTACATTTTTTTGAAGATGTAGCGCACAATCAGGTACATGTGGTTCGTAAAGAAGAAAAAAACCAAATTATCTTTCCAGGTTCGACGGGTACATGCTATGTGCTTGGCCATACGGATAGCAGCAGATTGCGAATGCTTGAAATCATTCTCCAGCCAGGCGAGACGATGAGAGATCAGTTCCTTGACCGTGAAGGTGAGCAATGCTTAGTTGTCTCAAGAGGGGAAATTGTGATCTGTGTTGGGGAAGAAGAGTTAGTCTTAAGCGAAGGGGACAGCTTGTTTTTTGATAGTACCTTAGCCCATGCAGCCATAAATCAGGGCTCTGTACCGGCCGTATATATTTGGTCCGTTACCCCTTCGAAGTTTACTTGATTGCTCATAAGAAGGTCTTGTGTCTATTTAGATGCAAGACCTTTTTATCTAAGAATGTGTTCTATCCGGTAATGTTTTCTTTCCGAGAGAAAAAAATATGATAAAATGAATTTTGTATCATTTGGAAATACTCTTGGTGGAAGGAGGGATCCCGTTTGCTTTTAGAACAAACGAAGACCTTGAATGGAAACCGTTTAGTGCAAGATTATGTTTCCGCCTTTTCGAATGTGCAAGACTTCTTTGAGTCTCATCCAGACCAGCTGGAGTCGTGGATGAACAGGAGGAAATGGTTGCTCGAGCACCCGCTTCCTCACCGGGCAGAGTTAGTGGAGGGGCTCCGGCATTACAATCGCTCGCTTCAGAATCATGATGCCGCGATGAAGAATATCGAAGAGCTCGCGAATGACAATACCTTTGTCGTTGTGGGAGGACAGCAAGCGGGCATCCTAACGGGACCACTCTACGTCATTTATAAAGCTATCACGCTGATAAAACTTACTAAGAGCCTAGAGGAAAAAACAGGAGAAAGGGTAGTGCCTGTTTTCTGGATTGCCAGTGAGGATCATGATTATGATGAAGTAAACCATATCTACGTTCAGACTTGGGATGATCAGGTCGAAAAGATTCAACTTTCGTTTGAGCCGGCGGGAAAATATTCAATCTCTCACTTGCCTGTCAATGAGACTAGTGTGGAGGAGTTTATCCAGACGTTTTTTTCCCGTTTGCCAGATAGCCTGCATTTACATGCGCTCAATGAGAAAGTGCTTGAGATATCCCGTTCGACAACCACATTAAACGAGTTTTTTGCTCGTCTTTTAGTATGGATGTTTGGAGAATATGGCCTGATTCTAGTAGATTCTGCGGCCCCGTTCCTGCGGTCATTGGAACAGCCGGTTTTTGCCTCTTTCATTCAGAATGACTTTAGCCAGGAGCTACTCCATAACCAGAGGCAACTAATAGATAAGGGATACCCCTTACAGGTAGATATTAAGCAGGAACATGCCCATTTCTTTGTGTACGAAGAAGGGAAGCGTCAGTTAATCTATAGGAGGGACGGCCGCTTTCAGACTAAGGATGGGGAAAGGGAGTTTACGGCACAGGAATTATTGCAGCTATTAGAGAAGGATCCCTGCTCCTTTAGCGCAAATGTAGTCAGCCGTCCGCTCATGCAGGAATATGTTTTCCCTGTATTGGCTTTTGTTGGAGGACCAGGAGAAATTGCTTATTGGGCACAGCTAAAACCCGTTTTTGACCGACTAGGGATGAAGATGCCTATTGTGCTGCCACGCCTTTCTTTTACCATCATGGAGCGGGATGTACATAAATATATGCAGTCTTTTCATTTAAGCTGCGAAAACGTATATACCAACTGGGCTGAGCGGAGAAAAGCCTGGATGGCTGAACAGTCTTCTCTTGCGTGGGAACCCCGATTTTCACAAGTCAAACAAGAACTTGGCGATATCTATTTGTCTTTTATCCAGGAATTGTCGAATGCAGAGCCTGGGGTGCGAAATGTGAGTGAATCCAATTGGAACAGAATCTTGATGCAGGTAGAGTATCTGGAGAAAAAGACAGCTCAAGCTATTGAAGCCCGCCATCATGCTGGATTAAAGCAATGGGAACATATACGCGTTAGTCTGTTTCCCTTGGAGAAACCACAAGAAAGAGTTTATAATATTTTTGGTTACCTTAATAAATATGGTGAACATTTTATTAAAAAGCTTCTGGAGCAAACATTTGATCCTTTAGCACCTAGTAAACATTTTAATGTATACATATAATCCATTCCTAAGGAGGAATAGCTAATGGCAGCAGTAAATGAAAGTGTTGTAGCGGATATGTCACTCGCCCCCAACGGACATTTGAAGATTGATTGGGTACAGGCTCATATGCCAGTGTTAAATCGGATCCGCGAGAAATTTGAGCAGGAAAAACCTTTTGCTGGTCTGAAGGTAGCCATTTCCTTGCACTTGGAAGCGAAGACGGCCTATTTGGCTAAAGTGGTGCAAGCGGGCGGAGCAGAAGTGACCATTACAGGAAGCAACCCTCTTTCTACCCAGGATGATGTTTGTGCTGCATTAGTGGAAGATGGCATTCGGGTGTTTGCAAAATATAATCCATCACCAGAAGAGTATAAATCTCACCTAATTAAAACTCTTGAGACGAAACCAGACCTCATTATTGATGACGGCGGAGACCTCGTCACTATTCTTCATAGCGAAAGACAGGATCTTGTTGCACAGGTAAGAGGTGGGGCAGAAGAAACGACTACGGGGATATTGAGACTTAAGTCTCTGGAGAAATCAGGAGAACTTAAATTCCCTATGGTTGCCGTTAACGATGCTTTTTGTAAGTACTTGTTTGACAATCGTTATGGTACAGGACAGTCGGTTTGGGATGGGATTAA
Source organism: Ammoniphilus sp. YIM 78166 (assembly GCF_004522215.1). GTDB lineage: Bacteria > Bacillota > Bacilli > Aneurinibacillales > RAOX-1 > YIM-78166. Next base: position 564,821 of record NZ_SDLR01000002.1, read on the forward strand.
TCGCACGACCAACCTGGTAGTAGCAGGAAAAACAGTGGTGGTTGTGGGATATGGCTGGTGTGGCCGAGGAGTCGCACTACGGGCGAAGGGCCTAGGCGCCAAGGTTGTCGTAACGGAGATCGATTCCATCAAAGCGGTAGAAGCTTATATGGATGGATTTGAAGTGATGCCCATGGTTGAAGCGGCGAAAGTCGGCGATTATTTTGTGACAGTCACAGGCAACAGGGATGTTATTCGAGGAGAGCACATGCAAGTGATGAAGGACGGTGCGATTCTGTCGAATGCCGGACATTTTGATGTAGAGATCAACAAGCCTGAGCTCGAGGTACTATCCGCATCCAAGCGCACCGTGAGAAAAGATATTGAAGAATATCAATTAAAGGATGGGCGCAAGATCTACTTGCTGGCAGAGGGACGCTTAGTTAACTTGGCAGCTGGAGATGGGCATCCTGCAGAAATTATGGATATGACCTTTGCTCTTCAAGCTGTTTCGTTAGCTTATGTCAACGAAAATTATGAGCAGCTCGGCAAGCATGTGGTCAATGTGCCTTACGAGTTGGATGAGAAAGTAGCGCAGTATAAGCTCGAGGCCTTGGGCATTCAAATTGACCACCTCACTCAAGAGCAAAAAGATTATTTAGACAGTTGGGCGGAAGAATAAAATTCATATGGCTTTTTAAAAAAATCCTGCACTCTTGCAGGATTTTTTTATTAGACTCGCGAATAGGTAATCACAGTGGTGAAAAGTGGTATAAAGTGGGGGATTTGTGGGGTAAAGTGGGGTGAATAAGCATGTTCATGGGTGAATACCAGCACAGCATCGATGAAAAAGGCAGATTGACCATTCCTGCGAAGTTTCGTGAGGAGTTGGGAGAAAAATTCGTGATGACCCGTGGATTGGATAAGTGCTTATTCGTCTATGCGATGGAAGACTGGAAGCAGCTTGAAGCCAAGCTCAAGACGTTGCCGTTTACCCGTTCAGATGCCCGAGCTTTTACGCGATTTTTCTTTTCTGGTGCAACAGAATGCGAATTGGACAAGCAGGGAAGGGTAAATATACCAGGATCTCTGCGGAATCATGCCCAATTGGATAAGGATTGTGTCATCCTTGGCGTATCCAATCGAGTAGAAATATGGAGCCGTACACTGTGGGAAACCTATTTTGAGGAGTCTGCAGAATCCTTCAATGAGCTGGCAGAAAAAATTGTAGACTTTGATTTGTAGATGAGGTGATGTCATGTTCCACCATGTCACGGTGCTGAAAGAAGAGGCAGTGGCTGGGCTTCAAGTTAAGCCCAATGGAGTATATGTAGACTGTACGTTAGGAGGAGCGGGTCATAGCGAAAAAATTGCGTCACAATTGTCAGGAGAAGGACGACTCATTGCGATCGACCAAGATGATTGGGCCTTGGATAATGCTAGGATTCGTCTACAGCCCTATGAAGATAAGGTTATATTAGTGAAAAGCAATTTCCGTCGAATTGGTCAGGTTGTCAAAGACCAGGGATTCGATCAAGTGGACGGAGTGCTGTTTGATTTAGGAGTATCCTCTCCTCAGCTAGACGAGGGAGATCGCGGGTTCAGTTACCATGCAGACGCTCCTCTAGATATGCGGATGGATACCAGTCAAGAGCTCTCGGCAAGGGATATCATCAATACCTGGGAGGCTCGAGAACTGGCCCATATTATATTTCAATATGGAGAAGAGAAATTCTCTAGACAGATTGCCAGGGAAATTGTGAAGGCTCGAGAATCCGGCCCTATCGAAACGACAGGAGAGCTTGTAGAGTTGATCAAAAAGGGAATCCCTGCTGCCGCTCGAAGAACCGGCGGACACCCTGCCAAGAGAACGTTTCAGGCTATTCGGATTGCTGTAAATGACGAGCTGAATGCTTTTAAGGAGGCTCTTCATGAATCCATTCGAATTCTGCGACAAGGGGGGCGCGTGAGTGTTATTACCTTTCACTCTCTAGAAGACCGAATATGCAAACAGGTCTTCCAGGAATATAGCGGGGGATGTACGTGTCCACCGGACTTCCCACAATGCGCATGCGGAAATACCCCTACGATTCGGATAGAAAATCGTAAACCAATCCTTCCTGGAGAACAAGAATTAGCAGAAAACAACCGTTCACGGTCAGCTAAACTGCGAGTAGCAGAAAAATTATAGACGACATTAATCAGACAAAGGAGGATTAACTTGAGCAGAAACCAATACGGTAATCTAGCTGTCCAGATCAATCGAGAAAGAGAACAGCAAAGGGTTAACCCTCCGCGCCAGGCGGCAAAAGTATCGGTAAGATACAGTATTCCTTTAGAAGAAAAGCTGCTCTATTTGTTGAGTGTCATTGTGATTGTCTGTATCTCTGGCTTCATCCTTTCACGTTATGCCCTAATCTCACAATATAACTACGAGATTGAAAATACGAAAGAAGCCATCATACAAACGCAAGAGCAAAATACCAGTATGAAACTGAAAGTGGATGAACTAAGCAAAAGAGAACGAATCTTGCAGATCGCTCAAAATGAGCTGGGCATGACCATGAAAAATAGTACCGTGCGTGTTTTATCCCACTAACGAGCTTAAGCGGGAGGGGAGAACCATGACAGAAAGAAGGATTAAGCTTCGCACGATGTTTCTAGGGGGAATTTTTACTTTCCTCTTTTTTTTGTTAATGTTCCGTTTATTCTACATCCAAACGGTCAATGCGGACCTTTGGGTGCAGAGCGCGCAAGCGCAATGGGAACGCAATGATACGCTGCACCCTAAAAGGGGAACCATTTATGATCGCAATGGAGAGGTGCTGGCTTTTACGTCAAAAGCCTACACCGTCATTGCAAAGTTGAAACCCTGGGATAAGTCAGATACCCACTACGTTACCAATGCCCTAGAGACAGCACAAAAACTGGCCCCGATTTTAGGCATGCCGGTCGAAAGAGTAGCTAGGTTAATTGAAGACAGTCGTGAAGCGGGAAGAACACAAGTAGAGCTTCGACCTGGCGGATGGAAAATTGATGAGGACAGGGCTAAACTTGTCCTTGAGCTTAATTTGCCGGGAATCATTTTATATCCTGAGAGTAAGCGATACTACCCGAACGACGCCTTTGCTTCTCATGTCATTGGCTATACCGATTTGGATGGCCAAGCCATTATGGGAATTGAAAAACTTTTTAATGAACAGCTGCAAGGACAAGAAGGGTCTTATAAAGTGCTAAAGGACAGAAAAGGGTTCAAGCTGCCCGATGGGATGGAAAGCTTTAAGCCTGTTCAGAACGGCAACAATATTTATTTGACCATTGACTATCAAATTCAAAATTACGTCGAGGATGCTTTAAATAAAATATCACAGCAGTATAAATCAAAGGGGATTTCGGTTATTGTGGCTGATCCTAAAACTGGGGAAATCCTCGCCATGGCCAACCGTCCTCAGTTCAATCCTAACCAGTACCAAAACATTACCAACTGGACGAATTTTGCTATTACGAGTACGTACGAACCTGGATCCACCTTTAAGATCGTGACTCTTGCAGCCGCAATTGAAGAAGGGTTGTACCGAAACGATGAAACGTATCTGTCCGGAACCTACCGAAAAATACCGGGACCTCCCATTCGTGACCATAATGCGGGTAGAGGGTGGGGGACGATCAGCTTTCAAAGGGGTGTGCAAGAATCCTCAAACGTATTGTTTGCCATTCTGGGTTACGAGCGTCTAGGGAAAGATAAATTTTATGATTATCTGGAGAAGTTTGGTTTCGGTCAACGGACAGGAATCGGTCTGCCAGGGGAGTCCGCGGCCGTACTAAAGGATAAGAGTAGGCTATATCCGCGGGACGTGGCCTCGATGACCTTTGGACAGGGGGTTGTTGTAACCTCGATTCAGCAGGTTGCCGCCGTTTCTGCCATTGCTAATGGAGGAGAATTACTCAAGCCTTATATTATCAAAGAGATTCGCGATTCCCATACGGGCCAGGTGTTGCAAAAGCATGACAAAGAAGTTGTCCGACGAGTCGTATCGGAAAAAACGGCACAAGAAGTGCGAGATATTCTAGAAACGGTCGTAACGGACGGAACGGGAAAATACTATTACCTAGATGGCTATCATGTCGCGGGAAAGACAGGGACGGCCCAGGTCGTTGGGCAGGATGGGAACTATAGGGCTAATCGGTATATCTATTCCTTTATCGGTTTCGCGCCAAAGGATGATCCTAAATTTCTCGTTTATGTAGTCGTAGACCAGCCGGAAATTCCTGATGCCAATTTTGGCGGCCGTGATGTTGCTTCACCCATCTTCAGACACGTCATGCAAAACAGCTTGCAATATATGAAGGTTTCCCCTGATCTGAATTCGACGCCAGTCACCGTAGGCAAGGCTAAATCCTTGACTGTACCGCATTTAATTGGGCAAACTCCAGCTGCAGCCAAAGACTTATTAAAAGAGAATTCATTAAAAGGGAAAGTATTAGGCACAGGTTCTAAAATTGTGAAGCAATATCCAGCAGGCAGAGCAGGCATCATGCCTGAGAGTACGGTCTACCTCATAACTGACGTTTTAGAAGAAATACCAGTTCCCGATTTTACGGGAATGACTCTTCGAGAGGTACTCGAGCTATGCAATTTCCTTGGAATCAAGATCGATCCTAAAGGACGCGGTTATGTGGTGAATCAAAGCATCTTACCGGAAACGCTCTATTCGCCTGAAGCAACCCTCATTCTTTACTTAAAACCCAACTCCCGGACAGAAGAGGAAATCGAGCCTGAACCGGATGAAGCAGTGGAAGAAGGGACGGAAGAAACCCCTCAACCTGTACAGGAAGAGCCTGCAGAATCTTCGTTCCTAAACTAAATGGAGAGATAGAACGTGTCAAGCGTTCTATCTCTCTTCTTTTTTGAATAGGGTTTAGGGAGACAAGTTGTGGGTAATGCACTTAACGGGAACGGGGGTTAAAGAGTGAGGGTTTCAAACGTAACAGTACGCAGGCGTATTTTTATTGCGCTGCTCATAGGTGTATTTCTGTACAGTCTTCTCGTTGTAAGGCTCGGGTACGTACAGGTTATTAAAGGACCATGGCTGACGGAAAATGCGGAGGATCTATGGACACGCAATATCCCATTTGAGGCGAAGAGGGGAATTATTTATGATCGGAATGGACAGCCATTGGCCGAAAATATTAGTGTTCCTTCCATAATGGCCATTCCCATTCAAGTGAAGGATAAAGCGAGCACGGCTAAAGAACTGGCAAAAATACTAAAGGTGAGCGAGCAGGACGTTTATCGCGCGATTACGAAGCGCGAATCCATCGTACGCGTTCCAGGTGGAAGGAAGGTTACTGAAGATATTGCCAAACAAGTTCGGAACTTGAATCTCCCAGGTGTACATATCGCTGAGGATAGTAAAAGAAACTATCCGCTTGGGGCCTTCGCTTCCCATATCCTGGGTTTTACGGGAATAGACAATCAGGGTCTCGCTGGAATTGAGAAGGTGTATGACGAAATGCTGAGCGGTCAGAGAGGCGCAATCAAATATTACTCGACGGCAAAAGGTACGCAAATGCCCGGAGATACCCAGAAGTTTACACCGCCGAAGGACGGGCTAAACTTGTACCTAACCCTAGACGCCAATATTCAGGCCATTATTGAAAGAGAGTTGGATCAAGCCTATGCCTTTTATGATCCTGATGATGCCCTTGTCATTGCCATGAACCCGAATACGGGGGAAATACTAGGTATGGCCAGTCGGCCAAACTACCATCCTGAACTCTTCCGGGAGTATCCGTCTGAGACTTATAACCGGAACTTACCGATCTGGAAAACCTATGAGCCGGGATCGACTTTTAAGATTATAACTTTAGCGGCCTCACTGGAGGAAGGGAAAGTCGATCTCGATAAAGAAAGGTTTACGGATCCTGGTAGTGTCAATGTTGCGGGTGCGCGGCTTCGTTGCTGGAAGCCGGGGGGACATGGCGATCAGACTTTTCTACAGGTGGTTGAAAACTCCTGTAACCCTGGATTTGTAGCTCTGGGTCAGAGACTTGGCAAAGAAACGTTGTTTGACTATATCAAGAAATTCGGTTTTGGTGCGAAAACAGGGATTGATCTACTCGGAGAAGAAAACGGGGTTATGTTTAGAATGAGCCGGGTAGGACCTGTGGAGCTCGCCACAACCGCTTTTGGTCAAGGGGTGTCTGTTACTCCGATTCAGCAGGTAGCTGCTGTGTCTGCGGCAGTGAATGGTGGTAAGCTGATTAAGCCACATCTGGCGAAAGAGTGGCACCATCCCTTAACAGGAGATGTGGTAGCTAAAGTGGAGCCAGAGGTGGTCGCTCAAGTGATATCGCCTGAGACCTCAAACAAAGTGAGATATGCCTTGGAATCGGTTGTGGCCAATGGAACAGGGAGAAATGCTTATATTGACGGATATCGAGTTGGCGGAAAGACGGGTACAGCGCAAAAGGTAGAAAACGGCGTATACTCCAAGAGCAAGCACATCGTATCCTTCATTGGAATTGCCCCAGCAGACGATCCTCAAATCGTTGTCTATACGGCGGTGGATAATCCTAAAGGAGTGCGACAGTTTGGTGGAACCATTGCAGCCCCTATCGTACGGAACGTGCTAGATTCCGCCCTTCGGTATATGGAGGTCCCTAAGCGCCAAAATCAGATGCCCAAAGAATACATGTACCCTGACAAAAAACTCATTGAAGTTCCGAATCTAGTGGGAATGGAAAAAGAAAAATTACAGTCTCAATATTATGCAATCCCATTAGAAGTGGAAGGGAATGGAAGCGTCGTGACCTATCAGTCTCCTCAGCCAGGCACGCATATCGAGGAAGGAAAAACGATACGGATTTATCTTGGGAATTAAAAAAGGATCTGGTGGGCTTCGCGGATGAAGCCCACTAGTGACAAAAGAGAAAAGAATGATTAAAATGGTAAGCGTTGATTTGAGTAGAAATTTAGGGGGCCAGCTAGCTATGAATTTGAGAGAACTCCTTTCTCCTCTTGCGAACTATCAATCGGTAGGGGATTTGGATATAGAGATCACGGGATTGTCAACGGATTCTCGCAAGGTTAAACCTGGACACTTGTTTATAGCATTGCGCGGTTTTCAAGTGGATGGTCATCAATTTATTGATCAGGCGGGGGCTAATGGGGCTGCAGCTTACTTAGTAGAGGAAGAGAAGGGGGTTCCACAGACTTGTATTCGCGTTTCAGATACGAAGAGAGCGTTGGCACTTCTTGCAGATCAGTTTTACGGTCATCCAACGGGTAAGCTGAAGTTAATTGGTGTAACGGGGACAAACGGAAAAACAACCGTGACTCATTTAGTGGAACAGATTCTTAATGATGCCAGACATCCTGCTGGAATTATCGGGACTATTCAGATGCGCATGGGGGACTATTCGGAGGAGGTTAAGAATACGACACCGGATGCTCTTGAACTGCAAAGAATGTTTTCTGTGATGCTAGAAAAAGGGGCCACGCATGCCTGCATTGAAGTATCGTCACATGCCCTGGAGATGGGCAGAGTGTGGGGCTGTGACTTTACCACAGCCATTTTCACGAATTTAACTCAAGACCATCTGGATTACCATCAAACAATGGATAATTACAGGCATGCAAAGTCTCTTCTCTTTTCTCAACTGGGGAATACATACCACGGAAAAAGAAAGAAATTTGCTATTCTAAACCAGGATGATCCAACCTCCGCGCATTATCAAAAGATGACCGCGGCCCAAGTCATTACCTACGGCATAGAACATGATGCCGATTTCCGAGCCCGCGATATCAAGATTGAAGCAGGAGGTACGTCTTTTACCTTGCAAGCCTTTAACGAACAGCTCACGATCCACATGAAGATGATCGGGAAGTTTAGCGTTTATAATGTGCTGGCAGCGGCGGCAGCTTGCTCGATGGAAGGAGTTCCGCTCCAGTCAATAAAGGAAAGCGTGGAGAAGATGTCAGGAGTACCAGGAAGGTTTGAGCCGGTGGATGGTGGGCAGGCCTTTGCTGTCATTGTAGACTACGCCCATACTCCAGACAGTCTAGAGAATGTGCTGGCAACGGCCAAGGAGTTTACGACAGGAAAATTATATTGTCTCATCGGCTGCGGTGGGGACAGGGATCGTACGAAACGCCCCATTATGGCTCGTATTGCAAGAGAGTATTCCGACTATGCGGTCTTTACGTCGGATAACCCCCGAACCGAGAATCCTCAGTCTATCCTAAATGACATGGTTCAGGGGATGGAGGACGGTGAGAACTATGAATGTATTATTGACCGCAAGCAAGCAATTGAAAGGTGCATCTCCTTGGCAGAAAACGGAGATTGTGTTGTCATTGCGGGTAAAGGCCATGAGACCTATCAGATCATTCAAGATCAGGTTTTAGAGTTTGATGACCGCGAAGTTGCATCATTTGCCATTCGCAATAGAATAAAGTAACATAGAAAAGATCGTAACGAGGTGGAAGGAGGCTGGGGGATGCCGATTCGCGTTTTATTATTTGCCATAGCAGCAGCTTTTCTCATTGCCGTATTATTAGGCCCCCTTTTCATCCCATTCTTGAGAAGACTTAAGTTTGGGCAGAGCATCCGAGACGAAGGGCCGAAGTCTCATCAGAAAAAAGCGGGCACTCCTACAATGGGAGGCATTATTATTATCTTGGCCTTATCTTTTACTGTTTTTAAATTTGCCAACTCATCTATGGAAGTTTTCCTCTTGATGTTTCTTACGCTTGGGTATGGCTTGATTGGTTTCTTAGACGATTTCATTAAAATTTCTTTTAAGCGTAATCTGGGCCTTACGGCAAAGCAAAAACTATTTGGTCAATTAACCATAGCGGTGATTCTTTATTACGTTTTAATGCAGTTTAATTACGATACAAAGGTATACATCCCAGGAACCTCTTGGGGACTTGAGCTAGGTTGGATGTATTTACCCTTCCTGATCTTTATCACGGTTGGGGCATCCAATGGGGTAAATCTGACGGATGGATTGGATGGACTGCTCGCCGGTACAAGTGCTATTGCCTTTAGTGCTTATGCCATTATTGCCTGGATGTCAAGCCAGATGAACGTTGCTATTTTCTGCGCTGCAGTTGTAGGGGCCGTTTTAGGCTTCCTTGTGTTCAACGCTCATCCTGCCAAGGTGTTTATGGGGGATACCGGATCTTTAGCTTTAGGTGGGGCACTGGCAGCCGTCGCGATTCTAACCAAGACTGAATTGCTGCTCGCTATTATAGGAGGGGTATTTGTACTTGAAACCTTATCCGTTATGATTCAAGTCATTTCGTTTAAAACAAGAGGGAAGCGTGTGTTTCGGATGAGTCCGCTCCATCACCATTTTGAATTAGGCGGCTGGTCAGAATGGAGGGTCGTCGTCACATTTTGGCTTATAGGCCTTCTGTTTGCTGGCTTAGCTGTATATATTGAGGTGCTGAACTAATGACTAAACACTATGATCGTAATTGGATCCAAGGAAAAAATGTCGTGGTTTTAGGTCTAGCTAGAAGTGGTATGGCCGTTTCACGCTTGTTAGCCCAAAAGGGGGCTCAGGTTATCGTCAATGATCAAAAGCCAGAAGCTGAGCTATCAGGGGTCTCTGAGCTTCAGGCATTGGGCATTCAAGTCATTACGGGCGGTCATCCTGAAGGATTGATACACCCAGGGACTGATCTCGTGGTCAAGAACCCGGGTATCCCTTATTCCAGCGAGCCGGTTCAACAAGCGCTAAGGCTTGGGGTACCCGTTATCACTGAGGTTGAACTGGCAGCAGATTGGAGTTCGGCTCCGCTCATTGGAATTACCGGTTCAAATGGGAAGACCACGACGACCACTCTAGTTGGTTTAATCCTTGAAGAGGCGGGGAAGAATCCGATTGTTGCAGGTAATATCGGAACGGTCCTCTGCGAAAAGGCGGAAACAGCTCGGCATGATCAAATTATCGTTGCCGAGCTTAGTAGTTTTCAATTAAAGGGAACCGTCCATTTTCGTCCAGCCATTGGCTGCTTATTAAACATTACTCCTGCTCACTTGGACTATCACCAGACATGGGAAGACTACATAACCTCTAAAGGAAAGCTCTTTTCCAATATGCAGGATGAGGATGTCGCGGTGTTGAATGGGGATAATCCAGGGTGCCTAGAGGTTGCGAAATCGGTTCGCTGTCGCACGCTATGGTTTAGCCGTCAAAGAGAAGTAGAACAGGGGAGCTATGTCAAAGATGGTTTTGTTTATTTCCGCGCAGGTGATCGGGAGGAAAAGATAATCTCCATAGACGAGATAGGAATTCCTGGCGCACATAATCTTGAGAATGTACTGGCGGCTACGGCTATCACCAAAAGTGTGGGTGTAGAGAGCTCAGTCCTGAAGAATGTGCTCACGACATTTATGGGAGTGGAACATCGACTTGAATTTGTAACCGAGTGGAAGGGAGTTAAATATTATAATAACTCCAAAGCGACTAACGCTGAAGCCACCATCAAGGCACTTGAGTCGTTTCGTTCCCCGATTGTCTTGATTGCTGGAGGATTGGATCGTGGAGATGAATTTCTAGAGCTGATTCCCATCCTAGAGCAGAAAGTAAAAGGGATTGTAGCCTATGGCCAAACGAAAGAAAAGTTCATAAATATTGGTAATAAAGCAGGATTGAAGCAGCTTGCCTCCGTCGATAATGTAAATGAAGCCGTCTTACAAGCCAGTAAGATGGCAACCGCGGGCGACATTATATTGCTTTCCCCAGCCTGTGCAAGTTGGGATATGTATCGTTCCTTTGAGGAAAGGGGAAGCATTTTTAAGGAGTCCGTGCATAAGCTTAAAACAAGCCTGTATTGAAGGAGGCAAGCCTTAAGGCAGCTTTCGCAAACGTTTGACGTCTTTTCTCGCAACGCTTGTCCTCAATGTACGGCTAATAAGACGATATAGAGGTGGCGGCTTGTGGCAAAGGCTAGATCAACCCCTGATTTTATCATTATCATTTCAACGCTAATCTTATTGTGTATCGGTGTCGTCATGGTTTACAGTTCCAGCGCAGTAGTAGCCATAGGAAAAGGGGATCCTTTCTTTTTCACGAAGAGGCAGCTTATTTTTGCGGTGCTAGGGATTGTAGCCATGTTTTTTATGATGAATGTGGATTACTGGGTCTGGAAGAAATGGGCGAAAGTAGGGTTACTTACTTGTTTTGGTTTGCTTGTTTTAGTTCTGATCATTGGTAATACCGTGAACGGCGCCAAAAGCTGGCTAGGAATCGGGGCGTTTGGAATTCAGCCTGCAGAGTTTACCAAGCTTGGCATGGTCGTGTTTCTTGCGAAATGGCTATCGGAGAATCAAAAGAACATTGTGTCTTTTCGAAAAGGTTTAGTTCCGGCATTAGGAATCCCAGGACTTGCTTTTGCCCTCATTATGCTTCAGCCTGATCTTGGTACAGGCACTGTCCTCATGGGCACGGCCGTTCTCATGATTTTTGTAGCAGGATGTCGCATACAGCACTTGGCAGGTTTGGCTCTTCTTGGTGTAGCAGGATTTGTAGGACTTATTTTAGCTGCGCCTTATCGCATCAAAAGGATTACGGCCTTTATAGATCCTTGGCAGGATCCGCTAGGTGCGGGTTATCAGCTCATTCAATCCTTATATGCCATTGGACCCGGTGGGATTATGGGCTTAGGCTTAGGAATGAGCCGGCAAAAGTTCTACTATCTGCCCGAACCGTATAATGATTTTATTTTTTCCATCCTTGCGGAAGAGCTTGGTTTTATTGGCGGATCGCTTGTATTAATGCTGTTTCTACTCATTCTCTGGAGAGGTATGAGGGTCGCTATTACAGCTCCTGATCAATTTGGCAGCCTATTGGCTGTGGGAATTGTGGGCATGATCGCCATCCAGGTCATTATTAATGTAGGTGTTGTAACGGGGATGTTTCCTGTCACCGGTATCACCTTGCCTTTCTTAAGTTATGGGGGATCATCACTAACCTTGATTTTAACAGGTATGGGTGTCCTTCTGAACATTTCTCGCTTTGCTAGATAAAAATTCAACCCATCGAATGGGATTGGATAGATTGAAGTGGTGATTGTACAGATGAAAATTATCGTTTCTGGCGGCGGAACAGGGGGGCATATCTACCCTGCTCTAGCCATAGCCAAGCAAATAATCGAGCAGCATCCAGACGGGAAAATTTTGTACATTGGCAGTGGAAAAGGCCTAGAAGCCGATATTGTCCCTAAAGCTGGAGTGGACTTTAAGGCAATCGAAATTAGTGGCTTTAAGAGAAGTCTTTCAATAGAAAATATAAAAACGATTATTCGATTTTTTCGCGCGGTGACGGAATCGAAAAAAATGATCCGTGAGTTTGGAGCTGACGCTGTGGTTGGAACTGGGGGGTATGTATGCGGACCGGTTGTGTATGCTGCAGCAAAATTAGGAATCCCGACGTTAGTACACGAGCAAAACGTGATACCAGGGTTGACTAATAAATTCTTGTCTCGACATACAGACCGCATTGCCGTTTCGTTTTCGGGCTCCGCCCAATATTTTCCCAAGGATAAAGTCGTGGTCACAGGAAATCCCAGAGCCACTGAAGTGGCGAAGGCTGATCCAGAACAAGGGCGTTCTTCGCTAGCTGTCCGGCCTTCCCGCAGAATCATTTTAGTTGTAGGAGGGAGCCGAGGGGCTAGAGCAATTAACGAGGCTTTTCTACAAGCGGTCCCTGAACTCGCAACGAAGAAGGATCTTCATTTTATATACGTAACCGGAGAAGTCCACTATCAAAAGGTCAAGGAACAGCTAGAAAAGCACGAGATCCAATCCAATGTAAGTGTTTATCCGTTTATATACAATATGCCGCAAGTACTGGCAGCAACGGACTTGATTGTGAATCGGGCTGGGGCCTCATTCCTAGCTGAAATCACTTCGCTGGGTATTCCATCCATTCTCATCCCATCTCCCTATGTAACCAATAACCATCAAGAAAAAAATGCGAGATGGCTGGAGGAACATGGAGCAGCAACCGTCATTCTTGAAAAGGACCTTACAGGACCTTCTCTCATTGAATCCATTGATCACATTATGATGAATAAAACCAAGTGGTTTGAAATGAAAGCTGCTGCCAAAAAGCTGGGAGAGCCTAAAGCCGCTAATAAACTTTATGAAGAGTTGAAACGCCTAGTTTCTAAATAGGCTGATGTCACAAAATGAATAGGCCCAGCATAAAATATATTAATAACGTGATATGAACATGATCCTGCGGCATTTTCGGAGGGGGGAAGAAGGGTAATGAAGCAAATAGTAGAGGAACTGTTGAAAGCTGATATAGGAACGGTATTAGAGAATGAGCCCCTTGCCAACCATACAACTTGGAAAATTGGAGGCCCAGCAGATATATTTATACAGCCTCGAGACAAATATGGCTTGGCAAGCGCTATGAAAATAGTTTATAAGTATAAGCTTCCCTGGCGCGTGATTGGAAAAGGCTCCAACTTGTTAGTACAGGATAAGGGTATCCGCGGAATAGTGTTTAAATTGGCTGATGGATTGGATCATCTTCGTTTCGAAGATGATGTGGTGCATGTTGGAGCTGGGTATTCGTTTATTCGGCTCTCGGTTATGGCAGGAAAAGAGGGACTCACGGGATTGGAGTTTGCGGGCGGAATACCAGGTTCTGTAGGTGGGGCTGTTTACATGAATGCAGGTGCTCATGGATCAGAGCTATCACGAATTTTCAAATCAGCTGAGGTATTGACCGAAACCGGTGAGCTTGTTGAATATTTGCATGAGGACATGAAATTTAGTTATCGTCATTCTATCCTTCAAGAAACAGGTGGCTTAGTCGTATCTGCCGTATTGCAGCTGGCTCACGGGAATCGTAAAGAAATAGCAGATTCAATGGCTAGCTTCAAAGATAGAAGGAGAGCTACACAACCACTTCAGCTGCCATGTGCTGGCAGCGTGTTCCGAAATCCGCTGCCTGATCACGCAGGAAGGCTCATAGAGGCTGCTGGATTAAAAGGATACTGCATTGGCGATGCACAAGTCTCGGAGAAGCATGCCAATTTCATTGTAAATCGGGGAAGGGCGACTGCCCAAGATGTTCTTATGCTGATTGATTATATACAAAAGGAAATTGCTGAAAGGTATAAGGTTCAGTTAGTTCCAGAAGTTGAGGTGGTGGGTGAAGGATAATCCGGAGGTGAAACCATGGAGAAATTTGCTGTCCAAGGTGGAAGGCCCTTGCACGGAAGCCTGCGCATCCACGGATCCAAGAATGCGGCCCTTCCGATACTTGCCGCCACAGTGCTGGCGGAAGGCCAGTACTCCATTCAGGATGTTCCTCACCTAACCGACATTTCAGTCATGCTCCAAATCCTCAATGCACTTGGGGCCAAAGCCAGTCATAACAATTCAGTAGTCACGATCGATACTTCCTCGCTGTTTTCCTCACACATTCCAGAAGACCTAATGGGACAAATGAGATCTTCCATATTCTTGATGGGTCCGATGCTTGCTCGCTTTGGTGAAGTCACGATTTATCCTCCAGGGGGCTGCGCGATCGGAGAAAGAAAAATTGACCTGCATATACATGGACTAAAGGCACTCGGTGCCCATTTTTCTTCGACGGAAAACTATATTTACTGCCAGGCCGATCGGCTGATTGGGGCAGACATCGATCTTGCTTTCCCAAGTGTTGGGGCTACAGAAAACATAATGATGGCTGCAACCTTAGCCCAAGGGACTACAACGATAAACAATGCGGCGAAAGAGCCGGAGATTGTTGATTTGCAAAACTTTCTCAATCGGATGGGGGCTAAAGTTCAGGGAGCCGGAACATCAAAGATTATTATAGAAGGTGTTGCTCGACTGGATGCGATTCACTATCAAGTGATACCGGATCGGATTGTTGCAGGCACGATGTTGCTGGCGGCATCCGTGGCTGGAGGAAGCCTTACGATTGAGAATGTGATAGCAGATCACATTAAACCCCTGATCGAGGTTACCAGGCAATGTGGTGTTGAAATAGACTATGCCCGTGATATAATAAATGTAGCCAGAAAAGGACCCGTTCATGCGGTTCCTCTCATTACAACAGGACCTTATCCTGGTTTTCCGACGGATATGCAGGCTCAACTGATGACGTTCCTCTCTTTGACTAGAGGTTCTAGTATTATCCGCGAAACCATATTTGATAGTCGATATAGGCACGTCGATGCCCTAAGAAAAATGGGGGCCAAGATTGAGATCATGAAGAATGAAGCCCATATTGAAGGAACTGCATCTTTACGCGGTGCTGAGGTAGACGCCACGGATTTACGAGCGGGAGCGGCTATGATCTTGGCTGGATTAGCAGCAGAGGGAACTACGCTGGTTAGCCAAGTCCACCATATTGATCGAGGGTACGAAAGAATTGAAGAACAGCTGCAATCGATTGGGGCTTGCATTAAACGAATACAGACTTAAGTGAGAAGCGGCATAGATCTTATGCCGCTTTTCAAGCGTAAAGTAAAAAATATAAATATAGAGAAAGTTCTTAGGAGAGAGGAGACAAGCTATGGGGGATTTTGAGAGAGTTCCCACTTTGACCAAGGAGCAGAAAAAGAAAAGGAAAGGCAACCGAATTCTTAAGGGGTTGGGATCGGTGTTCTTGGTTGGCCTTTGCATTCTTATTTTTTTTCGTTCTCCCTTAAGCAAGGTAGATGAAGTGAACATCACAGGGAATGAAATGTTAGAAACGGATCACGTTATTGCCCTCAGTAAAGTAGCAAAGGGAGATTCTTTTTTTTCGGTGCAACCGTCCGAGATTGAAGAAGAATTAAAGAAATTGCCAGAGGTTAAAGAAGTTCTTGTCACGCGCGAATTCCCGGGAAAAGTATGGATTGAGCTTTTGGAATACCGGCACGTTGCTTTTTTCATGGAAAGCCATACAAAGATCATTCCAGTTTTGGAAAATGGAATACGGTTGGAAAATAGGGTTTGGGATGATAGAGTTATAGATAAGCCCATTTTGCGTGAATGGAAGGATCAAGTACTCCTTGCTAAATTATGTGAAGAATTAATGAAGGTGGAACCTCTTGTACTGCATGCTATATCAGAGATTGAGCCTGCATTGGTTGAGGATCCGCAAAGAATAATTCTTTATATGAAGGATGGATATGAGGTACATACCTCCATACGTCATTTTGCTAAGAATATGTCTTGGTATCCCTCCTTTGTTGCGAATCTGAAGCAAGAAGGAAAAGATAAGGGGACAATCATGCTCTTAGATGGCAAGTGGTTCATCCCTTATGAAAATGTGGATGGTAAAGCGGGGGGCAACTGATGAAAATACGTAGAATACATGTTTATCTTACCTTGGTCTTATTGGCTTTCGGTTTTATTGTCTCCTACTCCGTACAGTTCACCAAGAGCATTTCTACAAGCACGACTCCATACACGGACTCTCAATGGGAAAAGAAACAGAAGCTGCAAGAGAAAATCTTAGAAGAACAAATTCAAGTACAAAAATTAGAAGAGCAATTACAGAAGATTAAGCACAGAGTCTCTGAAATTGAACGAAAGATGGGGGAACAAGAGGACCAGGCTCGTGAAGTACTAGAGCAATTGGATGAGGTTCGTATGTGGGCTGGTTTATTGCCTGTTACGGGAAAAGGGCTGATGGTCGTGCTCAATGACAGCAAAACACTTCCTGAGTCAGGCAATATGAATGATTATATCGTCCACGAAGAACAGATTCGACAAGTTGTTAATGAGATGTTTTCGGCTGGTGCAGAAGCGATTAGTATTAATGGGCAACGCCTTACATCTATTTCTGCCATCCGCTGCGTGGGACCGACGGTGCTTGTGAATGAAGTGAAAATTGTCCCTCCATTTGAAATCTCGGGTATTGGTGATCCGGATATCTTGGTAACTGCACTGGAAATGCCAGGAGGAGTCATCCAAAACTTTAAGGATTGGACGAACATCGAGGTGAAGCTCGAAAAGAAGGAAAAAATGGACTTACCTGCCTATACAGGAGATAGCCAAAAGCTCTTCCGTTCCGACAACTCCGTAATGAAAGAGGATTCTTAGCATGAGGCCAAGAAAAGAAGTTCCATTTATTATCATTTTAATCAGTATTATTATTGGATTTATGCTGGCTGTCCAGTTTAAGTCCTACAACACAGCCGCAGCGCCAGAATCTAAAGATATTTCCCAGTTGCGTCAAGATCTTCAGAAAGAGCTAGAACGCCATCAGCGGCTTCTTACGGAAATATCAAAGTACGATCAACTGCTCTATGAGTATGAGAATCCTTTAAATCAGGCTGACTCCGTTAAAGTCATGAAAGAGGAATTACAACGAATTCAAATATTCGCGGGATTAGCTTCACTTGAAGGTAAAGGTTTGACGATTAAAATTGAGGAAATGCCGCAATTTTCTAGTCAGCAAGAGATGAGCAGCTTGACTCAAATCTATGATGATGACCTGCGATACATCGTCAACGAATTATTTGGAGCTGGTGCACAGGCGATCTCTATTAATGGCAACCGGATGAACCCGACAACTTCGATTCGCAATGTTGGCAATGATATTCAGATCGATACACGAGTAATTAAGCTTCCGTATGAAATTAGGGTGATCGGTGATCCGGATGTTTTGGAATCGGCGATGAAGCTAAAAGGATTTGAAGAGTACTTTATGGTCATCAATAAGAAAATAACAATGAAAAAGCTAGACAAATTACTAATTCCTGCCTATGATGGAAAAGGTATGATCCGTTTTATGAAACCGCTGAAGGAAGGGTCATAATAAGATGTGGTTACCGATTATTGGTCTCATTGTTGGTATTATTTTAGGTCTTTCCTCTGAATTCACCGTGCCTGTAGAGTATCGCAACTACTTATCCATTGCCGTGCTTGCAGCGCTAGATACCGTTTTTGGAGGAATACGCTCCTATTTAGAAAATATTTTTGATATTAAAGTCTTTATGTCAGGTTTCTTTTTTAACACCCTTTTAGCAGCTGGACTAGCTTTCTTGGGTGTTTATATGGGAATTGACCTTTATCTTGCGGCCATATTTGCTTTCGGTGTGAGGCTATTCAATAATATAGCTGTTATACGAAGAATTATGATTGGACGCTGGTTTAATGACAAGTCCTATAACGATTAAGCAGAGAATACGACTTTTTTTTCAGTGCTTAATTGTCTGAATAGCTCCATTTGTTGGTTTTGTTGTAAATTATTGTTATACGCTTTTTGAGAAAAAAAATGTAAAAAAAAAAGGGAATCTAGAAGGGATGTTGAATTTAAGTTAATAGGCTAAAAAGAATTTTAGCCTAAACATCCCAACAAGTAGGGGAGAAGGGCGTTTGTCTCCTTCTTCTTTTGAAAACAGACTGTTAATAGATTTGGAAGCTGGAGTTCATGCAGGGGAGGTGCCAAAGGATTGAACAACAACGACCTACTAGTAAGCTTAGACATCGGTACATCCAAAGTGAGAGTCATAATTGGAGAAGTCCATAATGGATCCATTAATATCATAGGGGTAGGCACAGCAGAATCCCAAGGAATAAAAAAGGGAGCCATCGTTGACATAGACCAGACGGTTCTTGCTATAAGAGAAGCTTTAGATCAAGCGGAACGAATGGTGGATGTAAGCATACGAGATGTATACGTTGGAATCTCAGGCAATCATATTGAATTAATTATTAGTCACGGTGTGGTTGCTGTTTCCAGTGAGAATAGGGAGATCGGTGATGAGGATATCCGTCGGGTAACCGATGCAGCAAAGGTTATCGCAATTCCTCCCGAAAAGGAAATTATTGATGTCGTTCCTATTGAGTACACGATTGATGGGTTATCCGGAGTGAATGATCCTCATGGGATGATCGGTATCCGATTAGAGATGGAAGGAACTATTATCACGGGTTCGAAGACCATAATCCATAACTTGTACCGTTGCGTTGAGAAGGCAGGGCTAAATATTGCCGGCTTCTACCTTCAGTCCTTGGCAGCAAGCGATGTCGCTCTTTCTAAGGATGAGAAGAACCTGGGCGTTGTGCTAGTCGATATGGGAGCTGGATCTACGACAATTGCTATCTTTGAGCAAGGAACATTGGCTGGTGTGAGTACGATACCCATCGGCGGAGATTACATAACAAGTGATATTGCTTACGCACTCCGCACTTCCACTGAGGAAGCGAAACGACTGCAAGTCAAATATGGGTCAGCGATGATAGACCATGCTTCTCCGAACGAAAAGTTTAAGGTGAAGAGGATTGGCAGCAATACAGACTTAGAATGCACGCAATTGGATCTTGCCCATGTTATTGAGCCCAGAGTCGCTGAGATTATTGGCTTGGTTCAAGATGAAGTAGTTAAGCTCGGCTACTCAGGTGAGATTCCTGCCGGCTATGTATTGACAGGGGGCGTCGCAGGGATGCCGGGAGCAGTAGAACTGGCAAGAGAAGAGCTTCAAGTCCCTGTCCGTGTGGCGATGCCAGATTATATCGGCGTTCGCGATCCTTCTTATACAATTGGAGTAGGATTAATCAAGTACGCATCTAAACACTCGGTTATTCGTCAACCTATGACGATGGAGAAGGAAAAGGTGCCCGCCCAAGTGAAAGCCATAAAGAAGCCAACCAATCCGAAAGATAAGGATAAGGACAACGGTGTAATTGATAAAGTTAAAAATTGGTTTAGTGAATTTATTTAATTGGATTTAAACTTAATATGGTTTAAGACATGTGAGGGGGACTAGCAAGAATGTTGGAATTTGACTTAGATAATGACTCACTTGCTCAGATTAAGGTCATAGGTGTCGGTGGCGGTGGCAGCAATGCTGTAAACCGGATGATTGAAATGGGTGTGCAAGGAGTACAATTTATTGCAGTAAATACGGATGCTCAGGCTCTTCAATTATCTCGAGCCGAACAAAAGATTAAAATTGGTGAGAAGCTTACTAGAGGTCTAGGTGCTGGCGCCAATCCGGAAGTTGGTCGTAAAGCAGCAGAAGAAAGTCGTGAACTGATCGAAAATGCATTGCGTGGAGCTGACCTTGTTTTTGTTACTGCCGGAATGGGTGGAGGAACAGGGACTGGTGCTGCACCTGTCATCGCGGATATTGCAAGACAAATGGGAGCATTGACGGTAGGGGTTGTAACGAAGCCATTCTCATTTGAAGGAAGAAAACGCTCCATGCAAGCGATGAATGGTGTCAATGCCTTGAAGGAGAAAGTAGATACCTTGATCGTGATCCCTAATGATCGTTTGCTAGAAATCGTTGACAAGAATACGCCTATGCTTGAGGCTTTCCGTGAAGCGGATAACGTTCTTCGCCAGGGTGTACAAGGGATTTCTGACTTGATTGCTGTTCCAGGATTGATCAACCTCGATTTTGCTGATGTGAAGACTATTATGACTGAACGTGGCTCTGCCCTTATGGGGATTGGAGTAGGTACAGGTGAAAACCGTGCAACAGAAGCGGCTAAACAAGCAATCAACAGCCCATTGCTTGAAACTTCCATTGATGGAGCACGCGGCGTATTGTTAAACATTACAGGTGGGAACAACCTGAGCTTATATGAAGTCAATGAAGCTGCTGATATTGTTGCTTCAGCATCTGATCAAGAAGTGAACATGATCTTTGGTGCTGTTATTAACGAAAACCTCAAAGATGAGATTATTGTAACGGTAATTGCCACTGGTTTCGAAGAAGCCGCCCAAAAGCCAATCGGTAACCTGGACAAGCGTCCTCAACCAAGTGCTGTTAGCAATGCTAGAACTCAGGTAGCTAGTGCTAAAGAAGAAGAAAGAGTAGAGGTACGACCTTTCCAGAACTTCAATAGCAATAGCCTAGATGTTCCTACTTTCCTACGCAATCGTCGAAATCGAAATACACCTCCAAAGAAATAATGTAAAAAAAACTTCGTATTGAATGTTTCAGTACGAAGTTTTTTTTGTGTTCAATCTCCGAGAGGAGTCTTTTTATTTTTCGACGAAAATAGTGGGTATCACTCGGCAGGATTAGACAGACTTTGAATGGGCTTTATTATATACTGATAGCACTAAGAGGCAATGTAAGGATTTGGCAACTGCTGGTATAGGAGCCTCATAGGAACTGAGAGGAGGGGGCTTGGAGATGAAGTGACGGTTTATTTAGATCTCATTTTTCTAACCAACTTTCTCATTGACTGGATCCTTCTTTGGAGTACGGCTTTTGTCTTAAAGCTCAGACCGCGCTGGTATAGACTCGGACTAGGTGCTGGTTTAGGGGCCACTTATACATTAGTCATTTTTTATCCCTACTTGACTAGCCTTTTTACTTTTTTTACAAAGTTGATTTTTTCTGCACTTATGGTATTTTGTGCGTTTGGTTTTTATCGCTTACAGGTGTTTTTAGAGCGAATCCTCACGTTTTACATGGTTGCCTTCATTCTTGGAGGAGGATTGCTCGGTCTTCATTATGCTCTGCAAACTGAAAGTGAAGTGTTCTCTGGCATCGTACTCACACAAACAGGGGGGATGGGAACTTCAATCACTTGGGGCTTTATTATTATAGCCTTCCCTGTACTATGGTGGCTATCAGGAAGAGCGCTGAGGCAATTAAACGTGACGAACCGAAAGGCCGTTTTCTTTGTGGATATGGAGATTAGAGTAAGCGAACAAGCCGTGACATGCAGAGGATTAATAGACACGGGAAATCAGCTTTATGAACCCCTTACTAGATGGCCAGTAACCATAGTAGATCTTCACTTATTTGAACAAGTCCTTCCCCCGACGTTGTATCAAGCGATCAAGAATAAAGAAGATCTGAGTTCTCATGAGCTTCTATTGAATTTAGACGATAGTTGGCTAAATAAAGTAAGAATTATCCCTTATCGCAGTGTTTCTAGAGGGATGGACTTATTACTTGCCTTAAGACCCGATACAGTTAAGATAACGCTAGATGGGACGACTTACGAAACGAGAAAGGCATTAATCGGTTTGAATCCCCAAGCTCTATCTTCGGATGGAAGCTATCAAGCCATTGTGCATCCCCAAATGACGGATGAGTCTATCCGGATTCAAGAAACAGAAAAAGATGCTAATTTGCCTAAGCAGGCTATGTAAATCATGAGGAGTAAGGAGGAATCTATGATTACTCGATTTAGACTATTGGCTCAACTTATGTGGTATCGATTATTGCTGTTAGTGGGCGTTAAGGCAGAAGAAATCTACTACATTGGTGGGAGCGAAGCCCTTCCTCCCCCGTTGAGCAGGGAGGAAGAAGAGTATCTCCTTGGTAAACTGCCAAAAGGTGAAGCCGCGGTAAAAGCTATGCTTATTGAAAGGAATCTTCGTCTGGTAGTCTATATTGCTAGGAAATTTGAGAATACCGGGATCAATATCGAGGATTTAGTGAGTATAGGTACCATTGGATTAATTAAGGCCGTTAATACCTTCGATCCTGAAAAGAAAATCAAACTAGCTACTTACGCTTCTCGTTGTATCGAAAATGAAATTCTGATGTTCTTAAGAAGGAATAGTAAGCTTAAGTCTGAGGTATCTTTTGATGAACCTTTAAATATCGATTGGGATGGTAATGAGTTACTCCTATCAGACGTTTTAGGAACAGAGAACGATACCATCTACCGTGACCTAGAAGACCAGGTAGACCGCAAATTGCTATACAAGGCTTTAGACAAACTGTCAGATAGAGAAAGAACCATTATGGAGCTGCGCTTTGGTTTGAATGGTCATGAGGAAAAAACGCAGAAAGATGTAGCGGACATGTTGGGGATCTCTCAATCGTATATTTCTAGATTAGAAAAAAGAATCATCAAGAGGCTTAGAAAAGAATTTAATAAGATGGTCTAGATAAAAGGGAGTGTTAGACTCCTTTTTTCGTTTATGCATAAATTTTCCCTCTCAGGAGATAATTAACTTTAACGCTGCTCCTAGGAGGGAGAAAGGTGACACGAAACAAAGTCGAGATTTGTGGCGTAGATACATCAAAATTGCCTGTATTAACGAATAAGGAAATGCGGGAACTGTTTGTTGAGCTACAAAATGGGAAATACCATGCGAGGGAAAAACTTGTCAATGGAAATCTGCGTTTGGTGTTAAGTGTAATTCAGCGTTTCAACAACAGAGGAGAATATGTTGACGATCTTTTCCAGGTAGGATGTATAGGGCTCATGAAAGCCATCGATAACTTTGATCTTGGACAAAACGTCAAATTTTCTACCTATGCTGTGCCCATGATTATTGGAGAAATACGGCGATATCTTCGCGATAATAATCCAATCCGTGTGTCGCGGTCATTGCGGGACATAGCCTATAAGGCTCTGCAAATTCGAGATTCACTAACGAATCGAAACTCCCGTGAACCGACCATCTACGAAATATCGGAAGCCTTGAATGTTCCTAAAGAAGACGTTGTCTTTGCTTTAGATGCCATTCAAGATCCTGTTTCCTTGTTTGAGCCGATCTACCAAGATGGTGGAGATCCCATTTATGTTATGGATCAAATTAGCGATGAGCGAAACAAGGATATCCAGTGGGTGGAAGAAATTGCGCTTCGTGAGGCCATGCACCGATTAAATGACAGAGAAAAACTCATCCTGTCGATGCGCTTTTTCGAAGGAAAAACGCAAATGGAAGTGGCCGAGGAAATCGGAATTTCACAAGCACAAGTATCAAGGTTGGAAAAGGCAGCCATTTCTCAAATGCAAAAGCATGTACAATAGAATATTAATGAATAAAGCATCCAGTATCTCTGGATGCTTTATATTTTTTGTCACATGTTTGCCCATCCGTAACATATATATAACTGTAAGAATGGGAGAGCCATATTAAGGGTGGGCTATTTTATGATGAAAATTTCCGAGTTCCAAACCAAGGACGTTGTGAATATTCTGGATGGCAGACGATTAGGGCAAGTAACCGATTTAGAAATTAATCTGAAGCTCGGACAAATCGATGCCATCGTTGTACCTGGTCACAGTAAATTTCTAGGTTTCTTTGGTGGAGGTAATGACATAGTAATCCCTTGGAGAAACATTGTGAAAATTGGAAAAGATGTAGTCCTCGTCCGTCTAGAAGAAGGGCATTACAAAGAACCCAAGCAGTTGGAAGAGGAAGGTTATAAGCCTTATTAAACGTGCTCATTGGAGGGAGAGGATTCCTCATCAATTGAGCGCGTTTTTTCTTTTTGGGTTAGGGTGTATCGGTTTCATTGAGGCTATAGAGCAGAATATGGTAAGATGAAGGATATATATGGCGGGAGGGTTAAACTTGGAACCATTTGTACTGGAACAAACAACTTCCCTACTTCGATTGGCCGCATGGGAGGAGCAGTTTCCTGGATTAGTAGCAGGATTCACGACCAGGATAGGAGGAGTTAGTACAGCCCCTTATGCTTCAATGAATTGTGGACTCCATGTTGGAGACGATATACAAGCCGTTGTAAGGAACAGAAGAAATCTTTCTTCGCTCCTTCATTTCCCGTTTGAGGGGTGGACTTGTGCTGACCAGGTACACGGGAATCACATTACCTTCGTTGAGTCAGCCGAAAAAGGGCGAGGGAGAAACTCGTTGGAGGATGCTCTTGCTGCTTCTGATGGCTTGGTAACGGCAGAGAAGGATATTCTACTGGCTTCTTTCTATGCGGACTGTGTTCCACTATTGGTGATAGACCCCGTAAAAAGAGTCATTGGGATTGCCCATGCAGGCTGGAAAGGAACTGCAGCGATTATTTCCCAGAAAATTGTCGAATCCATAACGGAGCGTTTTGGTTCCCATCGACAAGATATTAGAGTGGCTATTGGTCCATCAATCGGCTCATGCTGCTATGAAGTGGATGATCGTGTAGTCGATCAGATTTCTGTACAGTTGGTCGGAGAGAAAGAAGATTGGCTGGTTTCCAAAGGGCAAGGAAAATACCAAATTGATCTTAAGTTAGTAAATTACTATTTGTTCATTCAAGCAGGGATTCATCCTGAGCATATCCTGCAGAGTTCCTGGTGCACCAGCTGCCGGAATGATTTGTTTTTTTCTCACCGAGCAGATGGCGGAAAAACGGGCAGAATGGCAGCCTTCCTTGGATGGCGTGATGAGGTGTAGACGTTGAAAAATATTCCAGAATCCTTACAAATGATTAAACAAAGAATCGAGGCTGCTTGTCGTCGCGTCCACAGAGACCCGAAGGAAATTGAAATTGTGGCTGTCACGAAGTACGTCAGTGTAGAAACAACGAAGGCTGCCCTCGATCACGGTGTGGTTCACCTAGGGGAGAGTCGCGTCCAAGATGCAATACCCAAATGGGCAGAGCTGGGTCAACGGGGGACATGGCACTTTATTGGACATCTGCAAACGAATAAGGTAAAAGACATTATTGGCCGCTTTGCTTATGTCCACTCCCTTGACCGTCTCTCTCTTGCAGCAGAGATCGAAAAGCGTGGAGAAATAAACAATACCGTCACAAATTGCTTTGTTCAAGTCAATATTTCCGGAGAAGAGACAAAATTCGGATTAGAACCGAAACAAGTGTTGGAATTTGTCAAAGAAACAAGTAAGATGAAATATATAAACCTTTGTGGGCTGATGACAATGGCACCTTACGAACAGGAAGCCGAAGAGACACGTACTATCTTTAAACAATTAAGAGAGCTACGGGACGAGCTGAACGCCCTTCAGCTGCCTAGGGTACAACTAACCCATTTATCCATGGGGATGTCCAATGATTTCGAAGTTGCTATAGAAGAAGGAGCCACCTTTATTCGTTTAGGTTCCGTCCTGGTCGGAAATGAAAGGAAGTAGGAGGAGATGAAGCCGTGGGAGTAATGAACAAAATTATGGGTTATTTGGGCCTCTCAGGAGAAGAAACATACGACGACTACTCAGATCGAGCGCAATCTAAGCAAGAGGTGGAGTATGAGGAGCCTGCGAACAAAAAGGCCAGAAACAACGTGGTCAGTTTACAGCATGCCAAGGAACAAGTGAAAATGGTACTTGTAGAACCCCGAGCCTATGACGAGGTTCAGGAAATAGCAGATCATCTTCGTTCTAGAAGACCTGTAATCATTAACTTGCAACGAGTGAGTGGTGAGCAAGGGAAGCGAATCATCGACTTTTTAAGTGGAACTGTATACGCTTTGAATGGAGATATCCAAAAGGTCGGCCAAAATATCTTCATGTGTGCACCGGATAATGTGGATATTCAAGGAACTATTTCTGAATTATTAATGAATGATGATACATATCCAAGATAAAAAAAATAATATAATGATAGAGAAAATCTATCCAAAGGGGTGAAGCGGTTGGCAGGAACATTAGAGACTTTCATACGCTTTGCATTGCAGATTTATACCTTTATGATTTTTGGCTATATTCTCATGTCATGGATTCCTCAACTAAAAGATTCACCGCTAGGAGACCTGCTGAGAAGAGCCGTTGATCCTTACTTGCGCCCTTTTAAACAAATTATTCCTCCTCTGGGAATGATTGATATTTCCCCCATCGTGGCTTTATTTACACTATACTTTGCGGAAGAAGGCATCATTTATCTTCTACATCTACTCTTTGCATAAGGATCGAATCCCATGACCCTGTTTGAACATTTTAGACCTGAAGAAAGACCCTTTATTGAGAAAGCGTTAGATTGGCTAGAAGGGGTCAATCATCGCCATGAGCCACGCTTGACCGATTTTTTAGACCCTAGACAGCAGAATGTTCTCAAGAATCTTGCGGCCCGATTTCCGGATTTATCCCTATCCCCTTTCGGAGGATATGCGCAGGCCGAACGGTGCAGGGTGTTTATACACCATGATTATTGGGAGCCCGAACAAGAGGATTTTGCACTTACCCCACTTCGCATCACTAGTTCTGCTCCTAGTTTTTCCCAGCTCAAACACAAAGACTTTTTGGGCTCCTTAACTGGGGTCGGACTAAAAAGGGACAAGTATGGGGATATCCTCCTGCATCAAAATGAAGTTCAAATTATCGTAGCCAAAGAAATTGCCAGCTATGTACTTCTCAATTTAAACCAGGTACATCGCTCTTCGGTTCATCTCGAGTCGATGAGATTAGAAGAGCTCATTCCCTCCTCAGAAGAATGGAAGGAGCTTCATCTTACCGTTTCATCAACGCGAGCCGATGTGGTTGCAGGAGATGTTTTTCGTCTCTCTCGCTCCAAGATATTACCGCCAATTCGTGCAGGGCACTTAAAGGTGAATTGGATGGTTGTAGATTCTCCTTCTTATCCCTTAAGAGAAGGAGACATGGTCTCGCTTCGAGGTTATGGGCGGTTTAAGGTGATAAAGGATGAGGGAGTTACACGCAAAGGGAATACCCGTTTAGAAATTGGATTACTGATAAATTAAAAGGATTGGCGGAGGTGTAGGGCAAGTGGCATTAACTCCACTAGATATTCATAATAAGGAATTTAGTAAAGCGTTTCGAGGCTATGATGAAGATGAAGTGAATGAGTTTCTTGACCAGATTATTAAAGATATGGAAATAATCATCAAGGAAAAACGAGAGCTTGAAGAGAAAGTAGGAACCCTTACAGAGCGATTGACGCACTTTACAAACATCGAAGAAACGCTGAGCAAGTCTATTCTTATCGCACAGGAAACCGCAGAAGAAGTAAAGAACAATGCTCGTAAGGAATCCCAGCTCATTATTAAGGAAGCAGAGAAAAATGCCGATCGTATTATTAATGAATCATTGGCTAAATCTCGTAAAGTGGCAATAGAAATTGAAGAGTTAAAGAAAAAGGCTGCCGTATATCGAATTCGTTTCCGCAGCTTGCTCGAAGCTCAGCTCGAAATGCTGGATAGCGGGGATTGGGAGCAATTTGAAAGAATTGAGGAAGAGCTGATTCGAGAAAAAGAGTAAGGCTTGCTTCGGAGTAGGATTAGAGTTATAATTGTCTAAAACTTTTTCTCCTGTATCAGCAGGAGCCTTCTCTTTTGTATTAGTGGAGAAGGCTTTTATCGTTTTCTCAAGCTTACAATGCAGGTATTAAACATATATGGGAGTGAAACGGCATGGATTATAGTAAAACGTTGAATTTACCAAAGACAGATTTCCCGATGCGCGGAAACCTGCCAACGAGAGAGCCTGAAATCCAGAAGGCATGGGATGAGAAAAATATCTATCAACAAGTTCAGAAGCGGACAGCCGGCAGGCCGAAGTTTATTCTACACGATGGACCACCTTATGCTAATGGAGATATTCACATTGGACATGCTTTAAACAAAGTGCTAAAGGATATGATTGTTCGATACAAATCGATGAGCGGTTTTGATGCCCCTTATGTTCCGGGATGGGATACGCACGGATTACCTATTGAGCATGCCATTATCAAGAACGAGAAGATCGATCGTCACCAAGTTGGCGCTGCAGAATTTAGAGAGCGTTGTGCAGAGTATGCATATTCCTTCATCGACAGGCAAAGAGGCCAATTCAAGCGCTTGGGTGTAAGAGGCGACTGGGAAAACCCTTATATTACCCTGAAGCCTGAGTACGAAGCCAGACAGATTCGAGTATTTGGCGAAATGGCTAAAAAGGGATATATTTACAAAGGGTTAAAGGCCGTCTATTGGTCCCCATCCTCTGAAACGGCGTTAGCAGAAGCGGAAATTGAGTATCAAAATAAGCGTTCTGCGTCCATTTATGTTAAATTTTCTGTCGTTGATGGAAAAGGAAAATTAACAGAGGATATGAAGGTAGTCATTTGGACAACCACTCCATGGACAATTCCAGCGAACTTAGCGATTGCTATCCACCCTGAGCTGGAATATTCCGTTGTTGAGACCGGCGGGGAAAAGCTTGTTCTGGCTTCAGGGCTTGTTGAATCTGTTTCTCAAGCCATTGGATGGGAAGAGTACAAGGTTCTTCAAACCTTCAAAGGGGAAGAACTAGAAAGCGTAGTTTGCCAGCATCCATTCTACGACCGCACCTCTCCGCTTTTGCTTGGTGAGCATGTAACCTTAGATGCTGGTACAGGATGCGTTCATACGGCACCAGGCCATGGGGAAGAAGACTTTAACCTTGGCCAAAAATATGGATTGGATGTTCTATGTCCCGTAGATGATCGAGGCCACTTCACGAAGGATGCACCTGGCTTCGAAGGCCTTTTCTATGATGATGCGAATAAAATCATCACTGAAAAACTAAAAGAAGTAGGTTCCTTGCTTCATATGAGCTTTATTACTCACCAGTATCCTCATGATTGGCGTAGTAAGCAGCCAGTTATCTATCGCGCTACCGAGCAATGGTTTGCTTCCATTGATGGCTTCCGTGAACAGTTGCTTGCTTCCATTAAAGAAGTAAAATGGGTTCCGGCGTGGGGTGAACAACGTCTGCATAATATGGTGGCAGACCGTAATGATTGGTGTATCTCTCGTCAGAGAGTATGGGGGGTTCCTATCCCGATCTTCTACTGCCGTGATTGTAATACGGAAATTATTAACGACCAGACGATTGATCATGTAGCTAACTTGTTCCGTGAGGAAGGTTCACAGGCTTGGTTTACCAAGGATATCAGTGAATTGGTTCCTGCTGATCTGAAGTGTCCGGAATGTGCATCGAAGGAGTTCCGTAAAGAAACGGATATTATGGATGTATGGTTTGATTCGGGTTCAAGTCATGAATCTGTCTTAAATGAAAGAGAAGATTTAGCATGGCCAGCCGATCTTTATCTGGAAGGTTCCGATCAATACCGTGGATGGTTTAATTCTTCTTTATCCACATCCGTAGCTGTACACGGTCGTGCTCCATATAAAGGCGTATTGAGCCACGGGTTTGTTCTTGATGGTGAAGGACGCAAGATGTCTAAGTCCCTAGGGAACGTCATTATTCCAGCAGAAGTCATGGATAAGCTTGGAGCCGATATTTTGCGTTTATGGGTAGCTTCTGTCGACTACACGGCAGATGTGAGGATCTCAGATAAGATCATGACCCAAATTGCTGAGTCCTATCGTAAAATCCGTAATACTTTCCGCTTTTTGTTAGGGAATCTAGAAGGATTTGATCCGGCAACGGATCGAGTGGAAGTAAAGGATTTCCCAGAGTTAGACCGCTATGTGTGGATTAAGATGCAACGCGTGATAGAACAAGCGCTTAAATCCTATGATCAATACCAGTTCCATACGGTGTTCCATGCCGTTCATAATTTCTGCACCATTGATTTAAGTCAGTTCTATCTAGACGTATCCAAAGATCGTCTATATACTGAAGGTCCGAACTCGCAGGCTCGTCGAGCCGCGCAAACCCTTATGTATGATGTGTTAGTTTCCCTTGTGAAGCTTGTGGCACCTATTCTTCCTCATACAGCAGATGAAGCTTGGAAGTATATCCCGGGAGTAGATGCCGATAGCGTTCAACTTACCGATATGCCAAAGCCACTCGCGGAAGCGATGGATGATCAGCTAGAAGCGAAGTGGGATCAGTTTTTAGCTGTACGTGACGACGTGCTGAAGGCCTTAGAAGAAGCACGTAAGAATAAAGTAATAGGGCATTCTCTAGGGGCATCAGTGGCATTATATCCTGATCAAGAAACGGCATCCCTGTTGGCGAAATTTGATCGTCTGGATGAATTGTTTATTGTCTCAGAAGTGAAGGTTTACACGGAGAAAGCTCCTGTTGATTCGTTGGCATTTGAGAAAATTTCTGTGAAAGTAACGCAAGCTACAGGGGAAAAATGCGAGCGCTGCTGGATCGTCACTCCTGAAGTAGGGCAAGATGAAGAGCATTCTTCTATTTGTCCGCGCTGTGCCAGTGTCGTAAAAGAGCATTTTGCTGATATAGCTGCAGAATAATGAAAAGCCCGCGATAGGTCATATAGACCTGTTGCGGGCTTTTTTTTTATCTCTCGACAAAATTAGTGTAAATCCACACCTTAATCTGACAGACTTTGCGTTTTCAAGGCGCCTATAATAAGTAGGAAACACTTGGAAGCAAGAGCTTTGATCTGAAAGAAAGGGGGAGCGAAGGATGGAGGGTGAAATTTTGGAGCTGCGGAAGAAAAAGTATACGATTGATCAGA
Organism: Ammoniphilus sp. YIM 78166; assembly: GCF_004522215.1. Lineage (GTDB taxonomy): Bacteria > Bacillota > Bacilli > Aneurinibacillales > RAOX-1 > YIM-78166. The sequence goes on from NZ_SDLR01000002.1 coordinate 595,821, forward strand.
TTGCTCAACAGCTTGGCATCACGGTAGGTCAAGTCAAATACCGGTTGTATCAAAAAAATGGGAAACAGGACACTGAACAACCCAAAAATGAAAAAGCCCACCAAACGCTTCCGCTCTATTACGGCGAACTAGAAATGGCTTTAATGGTTCAAGGCCCTACGGTTCTATTTGCTTACTGGGAAATCACATGGCCTGTTATGAACATGCTAAGCGACTATTTAAACTTGCCCTATGAGCATATTGATCACGCAATAAGATTATATGATGTGACAGATCTCTGGTTTAATGGTTCGAATGCTCACACATGCCAAGAAATAACGATAGATTCGGCAACGGATAATTGGTTTTTTCATGAGCTCCAGCCAGGGCGTACGTATATCGCTGAACGAGGAATACGACACGGTCAGCATTACCTTCCCCTTGTACAGTCCAAGCCGAAGGCTACCCCGCCAAACCAGGAGGCAGGAGAATACAATCCATTGGTGCCTCGTATCGCGATAGAACCAAATGAAAGAGTAAAGCCCAGATGGTTTGAAAATTTCTCTGCCTATACACTCTATTAGTTACAGGGGGACACAACTTTTGGTTAAAGGAAAAGAAAAAGAAAAAGGATACTTGGCGCTGGTGCTCCATGCCCATTTGCCTTATGTCAGACATTTGGAAGAAGATTGTCTGGAGGAGCGTTGGTTTTTTGAGGCCATCACGGAAACTTACGTACCTTTATTGCAAACCTTTGAAAAGCTGCTTGAGGAAAAGGTTCACTATAGAATTACCCTGTCTTTGTCACCCACGTTATTGACCATGTTGGCAGATCCTTTGCTCCTACTTCGTTATCAGCGCCATTTGCAGAAATTGATTGAGTTGGCCAAAAAAGAAGTGGCTCGGACAAGAAGAGATCCGGATATGAATCCTCTTGCCATTATGTACTTGAAGACCTATTTAAATATCGAGCAGTATCTTCATGAAAACGAATTTTTGCTAATTCCTAAATTCAGGGAACTAGCCGCCACAGGGGTTTTAGAGCTGATCACTACGTCTGCTACCCATGGATTTATGCCTGCCATGGAAACGGAGGAAGCCATTTATGCACAGTGGGAAGGTGGACTTTCTACATTTGAACACTTTTTAGGGTATAGGCCAAGGGGAGTTTGGCTGCCTGAATGCGGCTATACACCCGGAATCGATCGAATTTTGAAGCAATTAGGCGTCGATTATTTCTTTTGTGATTCTCATGCCATCGAGCATGCGAAGCCTAGAGCGAATCGTGGACTTTATGCTCCGCTCTCAACAGGCTACGGCGTTCATGCCTTCGCCAGAGATAGGGAGTCGTCCTCTCAGGTGTGGAGTACCTATGAAGGGTATCCAGGGGATTATGATTACCGCGAATACTATCGAGATATTGGTTTTGATTTGCCGATGTCCTATATTCAGCCCTATATCCATCCTAAGGGGATTCGAGTGAATACCGGAATGAAATATTACCGGATTACGGGTAAAGGGGACGAGAAGGCCCCTTACGTACCGCAATGGGCCAGACAAAAAGCCGAGCAACACGCAGGCCATTTTATGTTTAATCGGGAACAGCAAGTTCTTTATCTTCATGAACAGTTGGATCGTAAACCGATTATTGTTGCCCCTTATGACGCTGAACTGTTTGGACACTGGTGGTATGAAGGTCCCCAATTTCTTTATCATCTTTGCCGAAAGATTTGTTCGGATCAAGAGCATATTCAAATGATTACCCCTTCCGAATACTTGGAGCAATATCCCCAAAGTGATACTGGACATCTCCCGCTCTCAAGCTGGGGTCGGAACGGCTATGGTGAGGTTTGGATCAATCAAGATAATGCTTGGATCTACCGGCACTTGCATAAAGCAGAGAAAAAGATGGCAGAGTTGGCCCAACGCTTCCAAGCCCCTACCGTGCTGCAAGAGAGGGCACTTAATCAAGCGCTAAAACAGCTTCTCCTGGCTCAAAGCAGTGACTGGCCTTTTATTATGGATAACAAATCGATGGTTACGTATGCAGTGAGAAGAGTTCACGAGCATCTGGGCAACTTCCATCGACTGTTCGAAAACCTAATGAACGAGGAACTTTCAAAGACTTGGCTTGGGGAATTGGATGCGGCATGGCCTATTTTTGAAGAGTTGAGCTATCGAGTCTATTTGCCAGCAAATGAGCATAAATTAGCTATAGCTTCTGGCTTGGAAACGGAGATGCATCGTACCAAAAGAAGAGTGCTTATGCTGTCTTGGGAATACCCGCCGAAGGTGATCGGTGGCCTTTCTAGAGCCGTTTACGATTTATCTCGTGCATTAGCAAGACAGGGAGAAGAGGTTCATGTGATTACTAGCCATGTACATGGATATCCTTCTTTTGAACAGCTAGAAGGGGTTTATGTACACCGACTCCCATGTCTGTTGGAAAGTGATAGAGTCGAGTTTATAGACTGGGTACTTCAGCTCAATATTGCCATGGTTAGCTATGTAGAACATCTTGCTGATCAAGGTCATTACTTTGATCTTATGCATGCACATGACTGGCTTGTGTCTCCTGCCTCTCGAGAGCTAAAGAAAAAATATCGTATCCCCCTAGTGGCAACTATTCATGCTACCGAATTTGGCAGAAACCAAGGGATTCATACTGCACTGCAGCATCAAATTCATAGCCAAGAGCGTCAATTGACATCTGAAGCTGATCAAGTCATTGTTTGCAGTCAATATATGCAACAAGAAGTTATCCCATTATTTGAACTTCCAGCAAAGAAAGTAAGAGTCATTGCCAATGGAGTGGATCCCACGAATTTGGTGTTGCAGGAAGAACGGCTTCGTTCTAGGATTCACTATGCCCTTCCAGATGAAAAAATCATTTTTTTTGTAGGAAGACTGGTAAGGGAAAAGGGCGCTCAATATCTAATCGAGGCAGCTCCCCATATTTTAAGAGAATGCCCGGAAGCCAAATTCATTATTGCTGGGAAAGGACCTATGAAAAGTGAATTAGAGAAGATGGCTAACCAGTACGGAGTGGCCCATAAATTCTTATTCACGGGGTTCATTGATGACAACGAGCGCAACGCTCTGTTTCACCATGCTTACCTCGCAGTATTCCCTAGTCTCTACGAGCCATTTGGCATTGTGGCATTAGAAGCGATGGCAGCCAATACGCCTTTACTAGTTTCCGATACAGGGGGATTATCTGAAATCGTAGAGCATGGAGTCACAGGATTAAAGATATATCCTGGTTTAGTAGATTCGCTTAGAGATCAGCTTGTTTTTGCATTGAGAAATGAACAAGAGCTTCTAAGGATGGCGGAAGAAGCTACTAATAGATTTGAGCACGCATATGATTGGAACGCTTTAGCCGGGCAAACAATCAAGATATATGATGGATTGACAGGGAATCTGGTAATCTCCTAAACAACAAAGGAGGAAAGCGCATGAAAGCGGTCATTATGGCAGGCGGCAAAGGTACTCGCCTCCGTCCTTTAACTTCCAATTTACCTAAACCTATGGTTCCTTTGTTAGGGCGCCCTTGCATGGAATATATTATTGAGCTACTCAAGCAATACGGAATTACCGACATTGCAGTAACCACGCAATATTTGCCTGAATCTATCAAAAGCTATTTTGGGGACGGAACGGATCTAGGAGTGAACATTCAATATTTCGAGGAAGAACGTCCTTTAGGTACGGCTGGAAGTGTGAAGAATTGCGAAAGCTTTCTCGATGACCGTTTTCTCGTCATTAGCGGGGATGCCTTAACTGACTTTAATCTAAAGGAAGCAATCGAGTTTCATGCGGCCAATCAATCAGTGGCGACCCTTGTGCTGACCAAGGTGGAAAATCCACTGGAATATGGTGTAGTCATGACGGATGAGTCAGGGAAGATCACTCGTTTTTTGGAGAAGCCGACGTGGAGTGAGGTATTTAGCGATACGGTCAATACGGGCATATACATTCTTGAACCGGAAGTGCTGCAACTATTTGAACAGGATATTGAATATGATTTTAGTAAGGAACTATTCCCTTTGCTGCTTACTCAAGGGAAAAAGCTGATGGGGCATGTTGCACAAGGGTATTGGTCTGATATTGGCAGCTTGGATATCTATAGGCAAGCGCAATTTGATCTGTTAGATGGAAAGGTAAAAACCACCTTGAAGGCTGAGCAGTATGAGCCTGGCATCTATATCGAAGAGGATGTGCGTATTCCTCAGTCGGCTACGATTCATGCTCCCGTTTTCTTAGGGAGAGGAAGCTTTATTGAAGAAGGCGCAATAATTGATAAGTATTCGGTCATTGGCCGTCACAATGTCATCAAGCAAGGAGCGCAAGTGAGTAAAGCGATTCTTTGGGATCATAATTTTGTGGGAAGTAAAGCAGAAATTGTAGGGGCCACACTTTGTCACCGATCCCGAATTGGAGAAAGCACCCATTTGGCTGAAGGGGTCGTGATGGGGGATGATTGTCGGATTGGAGCGAAGAGCTTAGTCAAAACAGGAGTGAAAATTTGGCCGAATAAAGAAGTAGAAGAAAACTCCACGGTCTATTCCTCTCTCATATGGGGAGGCAAGGTCTCGAAAAATCTGTTTAGTTCTCAAGGGATTAAGGGAATTCCTAATATCGATCTTACGCCGGACTTTGCAGCTAGGTTAACGGCTGCCATGGCAACAGCCCTGAAGCCAAAAGCGACGGTTAGCCTTAGCTCGTGTCCACATCCTTTTTCTGAGCTGCTAAAGCTTACGATGCGGGCAGGATTAAATGCAGCGGGAATTCATACGGCTGACTTTGGCGTTACAGTTTCGGCTGCATCTCGATACGCGGTCAAGGCGTATCAAGTAGACTATGGTATCCATATCAGCATGGGGGATGAACAAGAAGATGGAGCCACGATCGAAATCCTGGATGATCATGGACTTCCGATTGATAAACCGATGGAGCGCAAAATTGAAAATGCCTACTGGCAGGAGGATTTCGTACGCGTAACACCGGATCGACTGGGGAAGCACTCTTACCATCCCAATGTATCCGAGGATTATCTCGCCGCAATAAAACGTGAGATTTGTTTAGATTCGGTGAGAACCAGCAGCTTTCTTGTCGTACTGGACTACGACTCTACGGTTTTAGGCACTTCAGCCATGACGGTGCTATCTAGTATGGGGTGCCGAGTGGTGCAGATGAAGGCAAAGGATGGTTCCCATGTAGGCGAGTTAGCAGAGGCGGTAAAGATGAACAGAGCCGATTTAGGAATCCGTCTAGATCGAGATGCAAGAAGATACACCCTGGTTTCCAATGAAGGAAAAGTAATTAGCGATGATGCGATGATTGCCCTTCATTTGTTGATTCACCACCGTGAAGCAGAAGACAAAGAGCCGATGCGGATGGGAATTCCGGTTAGTGCCCCTAGAGAAATCGAGTGGCTGGCCAAAAAGCTAGGAACGGAGGTTATTCGCACAAAGGAGAGCTTAAGGGAACTGATGCAAGCCGCACGCAGTCTTCGTTTTCAACCCCTGTTCGATGGATTCTATACCATGGTGAAGGTAATAGGATATCTAGCAGAAAAAAGGCTGCCCCTATCTGATATTCTCCCTAGTCTCCCAGCCTTTCATATGGCCCGTCAGGCTGTGTTTTGCGATTGGAAGAACAAAGGAAAGGTTATGCGTATGATGATGGAAGACATCAAGGGCAAGCAGGTTGAATTGCTGGACGGAATCAAGGTGTATGATTCAGATGGTTGGGTTCTCATCATGCCGGACATGGATCAGCCTCACTTTCGGGTCATCACGCAGGGGGCTTCTAAGGAGATCGCTTCTACACTGGCTCAAACCTATGCAGAGCGAATCCAAAAATATCAAACCATTTAGGATGTGATCAAGATGCCCCGACCTCTAGTCATAGGAAATGGAAAACTACTGATTAATTTTGATGCATCCCTTAATATGAGAGATTTATATTACCCTTATGTCGGTCAATTGAACCAAATCGGAGGTTACTATTCCCGGATTGGGGTATGGGCGGATGGGATGTTTAGCTGGTGCCAGGAAGCGAGTTGGCATATCCAGCTCTCCTACCAGTCTGAAACACTGGTTACAAATGTTATCGCGGAAAATCAGGAATTGGGTATCCAATTGATCATCGAGGATGCGGTCCACCAGCGTGAAACCATCTATCTCAAGAAAATTACGGTTAGGAATCTGTGGTCTCATGCGCGAGAGGTTCGCTTATTCTTTAACCATGACTATAGTATCAATGAAACAGAGGTAGGAGATACCGCCGTCTTTGATCCGCTATTACGGACTATTTATCATTATAAGAGGAATGTGTACATCATGATAAATGGTAAAACCCAAGATGAGGGCATCTATCAGTTCAGCACAGGGGTTAAGCGATTTAACCATGCCGAGGGAACTTGGAGAGATGCGGAAGACGGACAGCTCTCAGGAAATCCAATCGCTCAGGGTTCTGTCGATAGTACGGTGAGCTTTCGCTTAACTCTGGATCCCCAAGAAAAATTACCGATGTGGTATTGGATCTCGATTGGAAGAACACTGAGTGAAGTGAAAAAGCTTAATCAGTATGTTTTAGACAGCGGACCAGACTCTCTGCTTGAGCGAGTGAAGGTATACTGGCATCGTTGGGTGAATAAGTCTAATCGCTCCTTTCACAATCTTCCTGAGGAGGTTGTCGAGCTTTATAAAAAAAGTCTGCTTATTGTAAGAACACAAACGGATCAAGAGGGAGCCATTGTCGCCGCTAATGATTCCGATATCCTGCAATACAATCGTGACCACTATAGCTATATGTGGCCAAGGGATGGAGCGTTAGTAGCCTATGCGATGACGAAGGCAGGATATGAAAGGATGGTCAGTCCTTTCTTTGAGTTTTGTGCGAGGGTCCTCACGGAGGAAGGGTATCTTCATCATAAATACAATCCAGATGGCTCCGTGGGCTCAAGCTGGCATCCCTATGTTAACAATGGCAAGTATCAGCTTCCCATTCAGGAAGATGAAACAGCCTTGGTTTTGTTTGCCCTGTGGGAGCATTATTCTCAGCATAAGCAAATTGAGTTTTCTCAGTCCTTGTATGCGAATCTGATACGGCCGGCGGCCAAATTCCTTACTCAGTATGTCGATGATCGCGTGGATCTGCCGAAAGCTAGCTATGACTTATGGGAAGAAAGAAGGGGAATATTCACCTTCACAGCTTCCAGCGTTTACGGTGGGCTAATGGCTGCAGCTAAATTCGCTTTCTTGTTTGGGGATGACAGACGAGGCAGAAGGTATCAAGAAACGGCGAACCGGATTCGCCATGGTATAGAAACTTACCTCTATGATGAAGAAATCGGACGATTTATTCGCGGGATCTATGTTGACGAGGATGGATCCATAACGAAAGATTTAACCTTGGAAAGCAGCTTGTTTTCTCTCTTTGCTTTTCAAGTCTTTGATCCTGGTGATGAGAGAGTGGAACGAACAATGGAGGCCGTGGAAAAAGGCTTGACTGTTCATTCCAAGGTGGGAGGAATTTGCCGGTACCAAAATGATTACTATTTTCAAAAATCGCAAGATATTGCCAATATTCCAGGCAATCCCTGGATTATTTGTACCTTATGGATGGCGGACTGGAGAATAGCAAAAGCTGAGACACTTGACGACCTGGCTCAGCCTTTACAAACCCTTCAGTGGGTGGTAGCTAGCGCTTTAGAAAGTGGTGTCTTGCCTGAACAGCTGGATCCCTATAACGGCAAACCTCTGTCTGTAGCGCCGTTAACCTGGTCTCATTCAACCTTTGTCTTGACGGTACTCAAGTATCTGGAAAAATATGAAGAATTAAAATCAAGAGGGTCCCATTAAGGACCCTTTTTCGCTGGAGATCTTTTCTTGTTCCTCGTAAGCGCCTATGCTAAAATTCTAGTATTGTCTAAAAGGCCAATAGAACATATTGGCAAACGATGGGGGTTTTTATCTTGCTTTATTATATGATTGCGCTAATTGTATTTGTGGTAGACCAAGCAACCAAATGGATTGTGGTAAAAACCATGGAATTAGGACAAACCATCCCATTAATTGAGGGAGTTTTTCACTTTACCTCTCACCGTAATCGAGGTGCTGCGTTTGGGATTCTCCAAGACCAAAGATGGTTTTTTATTGTGATCACGCTGCTGGTAGTCGGAGGAATTATCTATTATTTACGCAAGTTAGGGAAAGATAATCCTAGAGTATCTCTAGCGCTATCCCTGATCTTAGGAGGGGCAGCAGGAAACTTCCTTGATCGGTTGCTTTTTGGAGAAGTGGTGGATTTCCTAGACTTTACATTAATTAATTATCCCATTTTCAACATTGCAGACTCTGCAATTGTGATCGGTGTTGGACTTATGATCTGGGATACCATCTTAGAAATGAAGAGAGAGAGAAGGGGTTAGTATGTCAGCGTTCGAACGATATGACTGGGTAATCGAACCCAGCGAAGAAGGCGAGCGTATAGATAAGTATTTGGCTGAAGTAAGCGAAGACTGGACTCGTTCGCAGGTGCAGAAATGGATCAAGGAAGGTCTAGTTGAAGTTAACGGTCAGCCTGCCAAAGGCAACTATCGATTATCTGCAGATGATGAAGTCACGCTTCGGGTACCTCCTGCCGTTGAGTTAAATATTCAACCAGAAAAAATGGATCTTGAGATTGCCTACGAGGATTCGGATGTCATCGTAATCAACAAGCCAAGAGGGTTGGTTGTCCATCCCGGAGCAGGTCATTATACAGGCACGTTGGTGAATGCGTTGCTTCATCATTGCCAGGATTTATCGGGAATTAATGGTGTCCTTAGACCAGGCATTGTCCACCGCATCGATAAAGATACATCAGGACTCTTGATGGTCGCAAAGAATGATAAAGCGCATCTTTCTCTTGCGCATCAGCTCAAAGAACACACCGTTAATCGGAAGTACTTGGCCTTGGTTCATGGCGTCATCCCTCATGAAAAGGGGACCATAGATGCTCCGATTGGTCGTGACCCGAAAAACCGACAACAAATGGCCGTTGTATTTGAAAACTCCAAAGAAGCGATTACACACTTTGTGGTGTTAGAGAGGTTTGCTGAGCATACGTTAGTCGAGTTAAAGTTAGAAACGGGACGTACTCATCAGATTCGCGTTCATATGAAGTATATTGGCTATCCGCTGGTAGGTGATCCTAAATATGGACAGAGAGGGGAACGTGCTGATATTGAAGGACAAGCCTTACATGCAGCCGTTCTCGGGTTTCACCATCCACGTACGGAGGAATACCTGGAGTTTACGGCCCCCCTGCCAGAAGACATGGTTAAATTAGCGGAACAATTGCGTCAATTGAGGTAGCTATTGACAGAACTCCCCGTTCATGGGATACTTTCTATAAATTTTATAGCAGAACCTTTAAACTCAGTCCTGAGAGGCTGACAAGGTTGTCGGATTGCATTTATAGACAAACTAGTTTTGTCTATACCAAGGGATTACCCTGAGTAATTTTCCCTTATTTGATGCTATACGTAGGCTTCCTGTCAGTGACGGGAAGCCTTTTTCACATTCCAAGTGAAAACTTTCCATATTCTGAACAGATCGAGACATACTAAGAAAGCAAAGAGGAGGGTGTAGGAGTGGGAATCGTGATAAAAAACGGAAAAGTGCTCCAAGATGGCGAGTTAGTCCCTCGGGATATTTTGATTATCGATAAAGTAATTTCTAAGGTAGCAGAGCAAATCGATAGTCAAGGACACAAAGAGATCGACGTCAAGGGAAAATGGGTGTCGGCCGGTTTTATTGATATGCACGTTCACTTACGGGAGCCTGGCTATGAAGCGAAAGAAACCATCGCTACAGGAACAGCTGCTGCAGCTCGAGGCGGGTTTACGGCCATAGCCTGTATGCCTAATACTAAGCCGGTAACCGACCGGGTGGAAGTCGTTAAATATATCAAAGAAAAAGCCCAAAGAGAAGGTGTGGTTCGGGTACTGCCGATCGGCGCGATAACCATTCGTGAGCTAGGCGAAGAATTAACCGATATGGCAGCCATGAAGGAGTGCGGCATTATTGGGGTTTCTGACGATGGCGTAGGCGTTCAGAGCAGCCGTATGATGAAAGAGGGCATGAGAAGGGCTGCGAAGGCAGGGCTGCCGGTCATTGCCCATTGTGAAGACGAGACGCTGGCTAAAGGCGGCTCCATTCATGAAGGTACGTTTTCCGCCAAGCATGGACTAAGGGGTATTCCTAACGAAGCGGAAGCCATTCATGTTGCAAGAGACATCCTTTTGGCGGAAGCGACAGGAGCTCATTATCACGTCTGCCATATCAGTGCCGAACAATCGGTTCGCCATGTGCGCTACGCAAAAGAAAAAGGAATTAAAGTAACCACGGAGGTTTGCCCTCACCATTTAATTTTGACCGATGAGGATATTCCGGCAAACCTGGACAGCAACTTTAAGATGAATCCCCCTCTTCGTTCGTCGGAGGACCGAGCTGCCCTAATTGAAGCATTGAAAGATGGCACGATTGATATTATCGTAACCGATCACGCTCCGCATACTGAAGAGGAAAAAAAGCGCGGCTTGGCTTTAGCTCCGTTCGGCATTGTGGGCTTGGAGACGGCTTTTCCTTTACTCTATACACACCTCGTATTAACCGGAGATTTTACGCTAGAAGAGATCGTAAGCAAGATGACAAGCAAACCGGCTGAACTGTTTGGCTTGCCTTGGGGGCGCCTTGAAGAAGGTGCTATAGCCGACTTGACTGTCGTTGACCTAGAAACCGAGCGCGAAGTAAATCCTTTGGAGTTTGCAAGCAAAGGAAAAAACACACCTTTTACGGGCTGGAAGCTAAAAGGCTGGCCCATGATGACGATGGTGGATGGCTCCATAGTATGGAAGCGCGAAGAAGTACTAAAAACGGTATAACCATTAAGTAAAGAGAGGGTGGAGCGAATGTTAGCTAGATTAATTTTAGAGGATGGCACCGTATTTTCCGGAAAATCTTTCGGGGCAGCCAGAGAGTCTTATGGAGAGGTCGTTTTTAATACAGGTATTACAGGGTATCAAGAGGTACTGTCTGACCCTTCCTACTGCGGCCAAATTGTGACCATGACCTATCCGTTAATTGGCAATTACGGTATTAACCGAGATGACTTTGAATCCGTAAGACCATTTATTCATGGCTTTGTAGTAAGAGAGCATGCGGAGCTGCCAAGCAATTTCCGCAGTCAGCAGACGTTGGATTCCCTTTTGAAGGAATATGATATTCCAGGGATTAGCGATATAGATACGCGTCGATTAACCCGAAAGATTCGTGAGTTTGGTACCATGCGCGGGGTGATTACAACTTCGGATGCTCAGGTCGAAGAGTTTTTAAAATCATTGCAGCAATCCGGCAACATGAACGATCAGGTTTCTCGTGTTTCCACCAAAAGTGTATTCACGGTTCCAGGAAGAGGACCGCGAATCGTAGTTGTGGACTTCGGTTCCAAAAGCGGAATCCTTCGCGAGCTGACGCAAAGAGATTGTGATGTGATCGTAGTTCCCTATAACACAGACGCAAAAGAAATTAACCGACTTCGCCCGGATGGAATTCTTCTGTCCAATGGACCTGGGGATCCCAAGGATGTGGGAGAAGCTGTTACGATGATTAAGGATGTACTAGGAAAGTATCCATTGTTCGGCATATGTTTAGGTCATCAGCTGTTCGCCTTGGCGTGCGGAGGAAACACGGAAAAAATGAAGTTTGGACATCGTGGAGGAAACCAGCCGGTGAAGGAGCTTGCGACCGATCGGACTTTCATCACATCACAGAATCATGGCTTTGCCGTAACGAAAGAGTCTCTTGTTGGTACAGAGTTAAACATTTCACATATCGCTATCAATGACGACACGATTGAAGGCTTAGAGCATAAGACCCTGCCAGCTTTCTCTGTCCAGTATCACCCAGAGGCGGCTCCAGGCCCTTATGATTCAGGTTATCTATTTGATCGTTTTCTCGACATGGTAGAAAAGCACAAGAAGGAGGTAAGCCCTTATGCCATTACTCGCTAATCTTAAAAAAGTCCTTGTTATTGGTTCAGGCCCTATCGTGATTGGACAAGCTGCGGAGTTTGATTATGCAGGAACGCAAGCTTGTGAGGCACTTAAAGAAGAAGGCTTAGAAGTCGTGTTAATCAACAGTAACCCTGCAACGATCATGACGGATACAAATATTGCAGATAAAGTATATATTGAACCGCTAACGGTCGAATTTGTTTCTCGTGTGATTCGCCAGGAAAAGCCTGATGGTCTTCTCGCCACGCTAGGCGGTCAAACGGGACTAAACCTAGCCAAGGAATTGGACGAAGCTGGGATCCTAGAAGAAGAAGGGGTTAAGCTCTTAGGAACGGACTTAGAAGCCATTAAGAAAGCGGAAGACCGCGACCTGTTCCGGGAGCTCATGTATGAAATCAACGAGCCGGTTCCAGAGAGTGACATTATTCAAACGGTGGAAGAAGCCGTAGCTTTTGCCGATCGCATCGGGTACCCCATCATTGTGCGCCCTGCCTACACACTTGGAGGAACAGGCGGCGGTATCGTACACGATGAGGAAAGCTTAAGGGAAACGGTAGCTAGTGGTTTGAAGTACTCTCCCATTACTCAGTGCTTGGTTGAAAAAAGTATCGCCGGCTTTAAGGAAATTGAGTATGAAGTAATGCGTGATGATAAAGGCAATTCCATTGTGGTCTGTAATATGGAAAATGTGGATCCAGTAGGTATTCATACGGGAGACAGTATTGTTGTGGCGCCAAGCCAAACGTTATCAGACAGAGAGTACCAAATGCTCCGTTCCGCTTCCTTAAAGATCATCAATGCCCTGAACATCAAGGGTGGATGTAATGTACAGCTTGCATTGGATCCATATAGTTTCCAGTACTATATCATCGAGGTTAACCCGCGCGTATCGCGTTCTAGTGCCCTAGCGTCCAAGGCAACGGGATATCCCATTGCGAAAATGGCAGCTAAGATTGCTGTGGGTTATACTCTAGACGAATTGGAAAATCCAGTGACGAAGAGAACATCTGCTTGCTTCGAGCCTTCTTTGGATTATGTGGTAACCAAAATTCCAAGATGGCCGTTTGATAAGTTCATTTCTGCCAACCGTAAGCTAGGTACGCAAATGAAAGCAACTGGTGAAGTCATGGCGATCGGCAGAACCTTTGAGGAATCGATTCTAAAGGCCGTAAGATCCTTAGAGGTTGGAACCTATCATCTAGAGCTCAAGGAAGCAACAGGACTCTCTCAAGAGGAACTTGACAAGCGTTTAGCGGTGGCAGATGATGAGCGAATCTTCCTGCTAATGGAGGCGATTCGCCGCGGCATGACACGCGATCAAATCCATGAATTAACCAAGATTGATCATTTCTTCTTAGATAAATTTGAGCGAATCGTAGCATTTGAATCCCGTTTGAAAAACGAACCTCTTGATTTCCAGCTTCTGCGTGAAGCCAAGCGTCTTGGTTTTGTGGATCGTAAAATTGCGGAGTTGACTGGATTAACGGAAGATGAGCTGCGCAAACAGCGTAAGGAGCAAGGTCTTGTTCCTGTCTACAAGATGGTAGACACTTGCGCAGCAGAGTTCGAAGCCGAAACCCCATACTATTACTCGACTTATGAGGAAGAAGATGAGCGGGAAGACACCCAGAAGAAGCGAGTGATTGTATTGGGCTCTGGTCCAATCCGCATCGGTCAAGGGATTGAATTTGACTATGCCACCGTTCATGCGGTATGGGCGATTAAAGAAGCAGGTTACGAAGCGGTTATTATTAATAACAACCCAGAGACTGTATCAACGGACTTCAACACCTCCGATCGCTTATATTTTGAGCCATTGTTTATTGAAGACGTCTTGAATATCATTGATGTAGAAAAGCCAGAAGGCGTGATCGTTCAATTTGGAGGACAAACTGCCATTAACCTAGCTGAAGCTCTTGTAAAGAATGGCGTCCGAATCCTAGGTTCTGACTTGGAGAGCATCGATACAGCGGAGGACCGTGAAAAATTTGAAAAGCTGCTTCGTGAGCTGTCGATCGCGCAACCGCTAGGAAAGACCGTAACAAACGTAAATGCAGCCGTAGAAACGGCTAACGGGTTAGGTTATCCCGTTCTTGTTCGTCCTTCTTATGTCTTGGGCGGAAGAGCGATGGAAATCGTTTATAACGAAAACGAGCTATTAAGCTATATGGAACAAGCGGTGAAAATTAATCCGCAGCATCCGGTGTTAATTGACCGTTATATGCTCGGGCGTGAAGTTGAAGTTGATGCCATTTGTGATGGCAAAGACGTACTGATCCCAGGAATCATGGAGCATATTGAACGGGCCGGTGTTCACTCGGGAGATTCCATTGCGGTGTACCCGCCTCAAAGTATCAGTCCGGAGCTTAAAGATCAATTGATTAAAATCACAACAAAAATTGCCTTGGGTTTAAACGTCAAAGGATTAGTCAATATCCAGTTTGTTATCCATGACAACCAAGTGTATGTGATCGAGGTAAATCCTCGAGCTTCCAGAACTGTTCCATTCTTAAGTAAGGTAACGGGCATTCCAATGGCCAACCTGGCGACCAAAGTGATTATGGGTCACAGCATCCGTGAGGAAGGCTTCACACCAGGGTATCATCCAGAGGCTGAGCATATCTCTGTCAAAGTCCCTGTATTCTCCTTTGCTAAGCTGCGTCGCGTAGACATTACACTCGGACCAGAAATGAAATCAACGGGAGAAGTTATGGGACGTGACAAAAACCTTTCTAAAGCCCTTTACAAAGGTTTGATTGCATCTGGAATGAAAATCCCGGTACATGGCAGTGTCCTTGTAACTGTGGCGGATAAAGACAAAGAAGAGGCGATGGACATCATCCGTGGATTCTACGATCTCGGCTTTAAGCTGATGGCTACAAGCGGAACGGCGTCTTCTCTTGAAGAAGCAGGCTTTAAGGTAACAACCGTTAATAAGCTGACAGAGGGTACACCGAATCTTCTCGATCAGATCCGAAACGGGGAAGCCAGTATCGTGATCAATACGCTGACGAAAGGAAAGACACCAGAGCGTGATGGATTCCGTATCCGTCGTGAGGCTGTAGAAAACGGTGTGGTTTGCTTAACCTCATTAGACACAGCCAGAGCCTTGTTGCGCGTCATTGAGACGATTACCTTCGGAACAGAATCCATGCCGCAATTCATACAGCCAAAACGGGAGGCTGTACTCCATGGATAAAGGTTTATTAACCGTAATTAGCAACGAGCCAGTGGCGGACCGGGTTTTCCGGATCCGCCTTCAAGGCGATTTAGTCAAGCAGATGGAGTCCCCTGGACAATTCCTTCATGTGAAATGCGGACCGGGAATCGATCCTCTACTCCGCAGACCGATCAGTATTTGCGATGTGGACATAGAAACGGCTACGCTGGATATGATTTACCGGGCAGAGGGCTCGGGGACAAAGATCCTAAGCGAATCTGTGCCTGGCGCGGAGATTGATATTCTTGGGCCGTTGGGCCATGGTTTTCCTATTGGGCATCGAAAACAAGGAGAACACGCCCTTTTGATCGGTGGAGGCGTAGGTGTTCCTCCTCTGCTTTACTTGGCAAAGCGATTAGTGAAGCAAGGTGTAAAAGTAACAAGCGTCATAGGGTTCGGAACAGCAGAGCAAGTATTCTTAGTTGAAGAGCTAGGTCAGCTTGGCGAAGTCTATGTAACCACGATCGATGGATCGAGAGGACATAAAGGGTTGGTAACGGATTTGTTAAATGAGCAATACGGGCTGGATAATTCCTCTTGGGATGTTCTTTATTCCTGTGGTCCTTTTCCAATGCTGAAGGCTCTGCAAGACCGATATGCAAACAGCGATAAAGAGGGATACCTCTCGCTAGAGCAAAGAATGGGCTGTGGAGTGGGAGCTTGTCTGGCTTGTGTATGTCCTGCTTCCGAAGACTCGGCTAAGTCCTATCATAAAATTTGTTCCGATGGTCCCGTGTTCGAAATGAGGAAGGTGGTGCTGTCATGACTTCCTCTCGTTTAGCCGTGAATCTAGCAGGAATCGAGATGAAAAATCCGGTCATGCCTGCTTCAGGATGTTTTGGCTTTGGGCGTGAATACTCTCGTTTTTATGATTTGAATCGGTTGGGTGCTATTGCTGTAAAGGCCACAACCGTGGAAGAACGACAGGGCAACCCGACGCCCCGTGTGGCGGAAACGCCAGGCGGGATGTTAAATGCCATTGGGCTGCAGAATCCAGGGGTAGAAAAAATTATGGCGGAAGAGCTGACTTGGCTCGAACAGTTTGACACACCGATTATCGTAAACATAGCGGGTACGACGACCGAGGATTATGTTGAAGTAGCTGACCGCATCTCTAAAGTGAAAAATGTAGCAGCGCTAGAGTTGAATATTTCCTGTCCGAATGTGAAGTGCGGAGGGATAACGTTTGGAACGGATCCCGTTATTGCAGGGGAGCTTACAAAGGAAATCAAAAGAGTAAGCGACGTTCCCGTGTTCGTGAAGCTTTCCCCGAATGTGACCGACGTGGTGTCGATCGCCAAAGCTGTAGAGGAAGCGGGTGCGGATGGGCTTAGTATGATTAATACGCTGCTCGGCATGCGCATTGATTTGCGAACGCGCAAGCCGATCTTAGCCAACCAAGTAGGAGGGCTATCTGGTCCTGCTATTAAACCCGTCGCAATTCGCATGATCTGGCAAGTCAGCCAACAGGTGAACATTCCGATCATCGGCATGGGTGGGATCCAGTCAGCGGAAGACGTGATTGAATATTTCTTGGCTGGCGCTACGGCGGTTGCGGTGGGGACAGCTAACTTTGTGGATCCGTATGCTTGCCCAACGATCATCGATGAGCTCGAAGGATGGCTCGATAAGATGGGTGTTCAGTCCATCACAGAATTAATTGGCGCGGGGTGGAAATCGTGAGCATAAGGGATCGAATCATTATTGCCCTAGACTACTCAGCGGGTGAAGAGGCTCTAGCTTGTGCGAGGAAGCTGCAAGGAACAGCCAGTTATGTGAAAGTTGGGATGCAGTTGTATTATGGTGCTGGTCCAAGCATCGTCGCTTCTCTTAAAGACATGGGCTTCAAGGTGTTTGTAGACTTGAAGGTCCATGATATTCCCAATACCGCTAAGGGCGCGATGCAAAGCTTGGCGTCACTTGGAGTAGATATGGTGAACGTCCACGCTGCTGGGGGCAAGGAGATGATGGCGGCTGCCCGCGAAGGCTTAGAAAAAGGAGCGGGTAATGGGCCTAAGCCTCTCTTGATCGCTGTTACGCAATTGACGAGTACAACTCAGCAGGTGATGAATGAGCAGATTGGTATTCCAGGGACGATTGCTGATTCGGTGCAGCAATATGCTAGATTAGCTAAGGAGGCTGGATTAGATGGTGTCGTCGCCTCCCCTCTGGAAGTGAAACTGGTTAAGGAAAGCTGCGGGACTGATTTTATAACCGTTACCCCGGGGATTCGCCCGGTTGGGGCAGACACCGGTGATCAGAAGCGGATTACTACACCAGAAATGGCGTTTAGCATCGGTTCGGATTACATCGTCATTGGCCGGCCTGTCACGCAGGCCCAAGACCCGGCAGCGGCCTTGTCACAAATCATAGAAATGGTGAGGAATGAAAATGGAACAACGTGAAAAGCAGATTGCTAAAAAGCTACTCGAGATTCGAGCTGTCCACCTAAGACCAGAGGAACCCTTTACCTGGACGTCAGGGCTACGCTCTCCGATCTACTGTGATAATCGGATGACCATGTCTTATCCGGAAGTCCGCAAGATGGTTGCGGAGTCCTTCGCTGATGTGATCCGGGAGAAGTATGGTCAAGCTGATGTTATTGCCGGAACGGCTACAGCTGGAATTCCTCATGCTGCATGGGTGGCAGACCTGCTAGGGTTGCCAATGATCTACGTGCGTGACAAAGCCAAAGGGCATGGACGCAATAACCAAATCGAAGGGGTCTTGAAGCCAGGACAGAAAGTGGTTGTCATTGAAGATTTGATTTCTACTGGTGGAAGCTCGATTAAGGCGGCGGACGCTGTTAAAGAAGCGGGCGGTGAAGTTTTGTCGGTACTGGCAATCTTCTCATACCAATTTGCCAAAGCGGAAAAAGCTTTTGTAGAAGCTGGTTATCCGTTTGAGACGATGAGCAACTATACAGCTCTCTTGGAGCAGGCGAAAGAAGACGGAATTCTGCAGCAAGAGCAGGTAAATGAATTGGCTCAGTGGCGAGTGGATCCCGAAGCCTATACGACAAAATGGAATAGCTAAGATCATCTGGGGAAAAGTAAGAAGGAAACTTTTCCTAGGAGATGATGGCGTATGGAACAGAAGAAAGTAAAGACCCAAGGTACTCTTCAAGAGATGGCTCAGATGGCTGGAGTCGATCAGCAAACGATTCAAGAAGCTATCGACAAAGTGGAACAAGTGGCTCAGATTGATGTGGAAGTGCCGGAGGACAAGTAGACGAATAATAGAGAATCCCCCGACTCAAAAGAGAGCGGGGGATTCTTTTTTAATATATAAGGAATTATGAACTTGAAGGAACGAGCACCTGAGGTACCGCCTATAAACCGGTAATGATCTCAAGTAAGGTGGAGCTACTGCTTCCTACTCAATTCAATCAAACCAAACACCTTAAGGGCCTGAAACTCCTCTGGTGTTAGTCGGGAGAGTAGATCGTCCTTCAGTTGGGCTTGCTTTTCCGCAGTCAGCCCACCTTGGGCAAGAGCCGCCAGATCCATGAGCTCAGCCATGGTAAACTTCGTAAGTAAAAACTTCATTGCTTCTTCACGAGAGGAAAATACAGGCTGTGCGGCACCAGGCTCTGGAGAGACTGACGGTGCTGTAGTCCCCTTTTCCTCAGTCGTGGGTGTCTGTTTTTGCAAGTTCTCAAGTGCAGCAGATCCACCATATTGCTTGATTGCTTCTTGTATCACAGGGTTCTCAAGCAACTGTTGAACTTCATTAGGTGTCAAAATCTCCTGGGTCACCTGATCCATCATTCGGTCTGACAGGTAGCTCATAGCGTATTGATAGCCGAAGTAACCGAGACCTCCTAGGATCGCGATGGATATGAGCCATTTTTTCATTGCCATTCTCCCTTCATTTACTTCTATTCTTCAACTCGCGAATCACGGCTTCATCAGATGAAACATACAGCGTTTTTTGATGATCATAAATCACATAACCCGGCTTAGAGCCGCTAGGCTTGCGAACATGCTTAATAAGGGTATAGTCTACAGGAATTTGATTAGAGCCGCGTGCTTTGCTGAAGAAGGCTGCTATGGTAGCTGCTTCTCGGAGTGTTTGATCTGAGAACTCCCGTGCCCGAATGACGACATGCGACCCAGGGATATCCTTCGTATGAAGCCAGGTTTCCATGGGATGGGCTAAACGATTGGTCAGGTATTCGTTTTGCTTATTGTTTTTCCCTACTAGAATTTCGGTGCCCTCAGAAGAAAGGTATTTCTCAAGCAGTGGTTTGTCGGCTTTCTTCTTGCGATTATCTCGCTTGCCGCGGAAGCGAAGATAGCCTTCCTCCACCAATTCTTCTCGAATTTCGGCAATGTCGTGCATAGAGGCATCAGCAAGCTGTTGAATCAGACCCTCGAAATAAGCAAGCTCATGTCTGGCAAGCTCAATTTGCTCGTCGATCACGTGTAAACTATTTCTAGCTTTATTGTATTTCCGATAATAGGCTTGCGCATTGTCAATAGGAGATTTTAGAGGATCTAGAGGAATCTCCATCATTTCCCCATTCTCATCGTAGTAGTTTATGACCTTAGCCACAGAATCTCCCTTTTTAAGCTCGTGCATGTAGGCGGTTAGCAGCTCGCCAAAGAGCTTATACTGGTCGGCTTCTTCGGCCTCTTTCCTTGTTTCCTGCAATTTAATAATCTTTTTCTCATTCTTTTCCCATTCATTTGTTACAAATCGGATTAAGTCATGAGCTTTTTGCCGGACGGCATCCCGCTCTGCTTTTCTCTCAAAGAAGGCTTCAAGGCAAGCGTGAACGGACTCAAACTCGACTTTTTCTCCCTGTAAGTGATCCAGATCCACCACAGAGAAGTAAGCTTTATCGCCTTGCTTTACGATTTGAGGGTGAAAAAGCCCCTCCGAAATATCGGCCATTATCTTATGAAACGAATCCCATAGCTGATCTCGCGTGCCCATCCCTGCTCGAAAGACGATCTCTCTAGCAACTAGGGGACTGATTCCGGAATATTGGTCTACAATCTGCTTATCTAATTTGCCTGCGTTATAGTCAAAGGAGCCAATAAACTGATCCTTGGTCGTGGTTAGCGGATCTTTTTTTCCTTGCTCAGGCGGTGCAATATAAGGTCTGCCTGGGAGAACCACTCGATGCTTGCTCATAGCTGGCGTGACGTGTTGAATCCCATCAAGAATGAGGTTCCGCTCGACATCAAGCAGGAGGATATTGCTATGGCGACCCATAATCTCTACCACGATCCGACGGGTTTTCCAATCTCCTAATTCATCTCTTACCTTCATGTCAAAATGAATAATGCGCTCCATCCCGACCTGAGTGATCCGATCGATAATTGCACCTTCACAATACTTCCTTAAAAGCATGCAGAACATCGGCGGTTCAACGGGATTCGAATAAGATTCATGGGTTAGATGCATTCGGGGGAAGGTAGGACTCGCGGAAATAAGCAATCGCTTATTTTCTCCACCTGCTCGGATTTGAAGGACAATATCCGTATCTGTTGGCTGATAGATCTTGGAGATGCGCCCTGATTCAATTGTGTTTTTGCAGTCTTCTACAACCGCTCTGGTTACTAAACCGTCAAATGCCATAACGTCAAACCCCTTTCTTTCCGAGAACAGTATAAACCAAAAGCTTAGGAAGGTAAAATCAAATCATTTTTTTAGGCTTGTCTGAATATGTTAGCTAGGGAAGATGCTGGAGGATGAGGAAGAGAGGTGGAATGGCAGTTGGAGACGAACCAATGGTACAACCTTACGGCACAGGAATGCATCGATCGCATGCAAACCGATCCGGTAAAAGGATTATCGAGTAAAGAGGCGAACCGCCGACTGGAGCAGGTTGGGGAAAACACCTTGCAAGAAAAGCATAAGGTTTCTCCCTTAATCATCCTGTTAAATCAGTTTAAGGACTTTATGGTTCTAGTCCTGTTGGCGGCAACTTTAATATCTGGGCTGTTAGGGGAGTATACGGATGCGATCACGATCATTGCGATTATCGTTATTAATGGAATCCTTGGTTTTATCCAAGAATACCGAGCGGAAAAGTCCTTAGGTGCCCTCAAGGAGCTAACGGCTCCTTCCGCCCATGTGGTTCGTGATGGAGAGCTTGTTCAAGTTCCAGCGAAGACCGTAGTACCTGGTGATTTGGTTTATTTTGAGGGTGGAGACCGTATTCCTGCTGATTTGCGCATTATTACCAGTCATGGATTACAGGTAGAGGAATCTGCATTGACCGGCGAGTCCGTACCCGTAAGTAAGATCGATGGGGTGATTGCCAACAAGGAAGTTCCTTTAGGGGATCAAAAAAACATGGCTTTCATGGGAACGCTTGTGACAAGAGGAACCGGACAAGGGATTGTTACGGGAACAGGCATGCAAACGGAAATGGGGAAAATTGCGGATCTGATTCAAACGACGGAAACGATGCAAACCCCTCTGCAGCAACGATTGGAGCAATTAGGAAAAATTCTCATTGTAATAGCCCTAGCTCTGACGGCGATGGTCGTTGTGGCCGGAATTATGCATGATCATAACCCATACCAAATGTTTTTAGCTGGCGTAAGCTTAGCTGTAGCAGCCATTCCAGAGGGGTTACCAGCTATCGTTACGATTGCATTGGCTCTGGGAGTGCAAAGGATGATCAAGAGAAGGGCCATTGTGCGAAAGCTCCCTTCCGTAGAAACCTTAGGCTGTGCAACGGTGATTTGTTCAGATAAGACGGGTACCCTAACGCAAAATAAGATGACCGTATGCGGGCTATGGGTGGAAGGAAAACAAATCACGGTTACCGGGACGGGCTATGAACCCAGTGGAGAATTTATATATGAAGGAAAAGAGATTTATCCAGAGAGACAGGCTGCTCTCAAGCGACTGCTAGAAATCAACGTTCTTTGCAATAATGCGAGGCTAGTGGAAGGAAAAGAAGGAAAAAAATCAGTCCTGCGTAAGGAGAAAAAAGATTGGACTATTATCGGAGACCCCACAGAGGGAGCTCTACTGGTTGTCTCCGCTAAAGCAGGTGTACAACTTAGCGCTCTCCAGCAGTGGGACCGCATCAAGGAATTTCCGTTTGATTCAGAAAGAAAAATGATGTCTGTTTTGGTTAAAGATCGTAAAGGGGAGCAGCTGCTCGCGGTCAAAGGAGCTCCTGACGTACTGCTCTCTCGCTGTACCCATATCTTAACGAATGGAAAAGTAACGGCATTGACTCCTTCCTTACGCAAGGAGATCGAGCAAAGTAACCAAGCTATGGCGGAACAAGCCCTTCGCGTATTGGGAGTGGCTTACCGCGATGTACCCGCCGGCGAGCGAATCGTCGATGAAAGCCAGGCAGAAAGCAAGCTGGTGTTTGTAGGCTTATGCGGAATGATTGATCCCCCAAGGGAAGAAGTCAAAGATTCCATTCGCCAATGCCGCACCGCGGGGATCAAAACGGTGATGATTACGGGGGACCATCAGACGACAGCGGAAGCCATTGCCCGTCAATTGGGCATTCTCCCCAAGGGTGGGTTGACAATAAATGGACAGGATTTATATAATATGTCCGATGAAGAATTCCATGATAAGGTAGATAAAATCTTTGTTTACGCCAGAGTTTCTCCAGAGCATAAGCTGAAAATTGTCCGAGCTCTTCAGTCTAAAGGCCACGTCGTGGCCATGACAGGTGATGGAGTAAATGATGCTCCGGCCATTAAAGCAGCAAATATTGGTATCGCAATGGGCATCACGGGTACAGATGTTTCCAAGGAAGCCTCGTCTCTAGTGCTTGCTGATGATAATTTTTCAACCATTGAAGCGGCCATAGAAGAAGGCCGAACGATCTATGATAATATTCGAAAGTTTATTCGTTACCTTTTAGCGTCCAACGTTGGGGAAATTCTCGTCATGTTCTTCGCGATGATGGCAGGAATGCCACTGCCGTTAGTACCTATTATGATTCTTTGGGTCAACCTGGTGACGGATGGATTGCCCGCCATGGCTCTAGGGGTGGATCAGCCTGAGCGAGATACCATGAACCGCCCGCCTCGCTCAAGCCGCGAGAGCATTTTTGCTAGAGGATTGGGCTGGAAAATTCTGAGTCGAGGTTTTCTAATCGGGGTATCTACCCTTGCTGCCTTCTGGCTTACCCTGCAAGCCCATCCCGATGATTTAACGAAGGCCCAGACCGTGGCTTTTGCTACGCTTGTTATGGCCCAATTGATCCATGTTTTTGATTGTCGAAGTGAACGTTCCGTCTTTCATCGCAATCCATTCCAGAATATGTATTTAGTTGTAGCGGTTATCATTTCTGTTTTTCTCTTGATTGGAGTCATTTACTTAGAAAATCTTCAGCCGATCTTCAAGACTACCGCGCTGGATGCCCAGGAGTGGATGATGCTTCTTGTGTTTGCCGCTATCCCTACGGTTGCAGTTGGAATTATGGGACTGCTCATGGAAACAATAAAAGGAAAAAGAACAGCTTAATGAGCAACGGCGTAATAGCCGTTGCTTTCTTTCAACTTAATTATAGTAGCTCTCTTAGGTCGGTGATAATATGTTAGCCAGTATGACAGGATATGGACAAGCTTTTGTACAACAGCGTGAGTTCGATCTCAGGGTAGAGATGAGAAGCGTGAATCATCGCTTTTTAGAGATCTCGATCCGGATGCCGCGCGAGTTTATTTCGCTAGAAGAAGTGATAAAGAAAAAAGTATGCGAGTATGTCCGGCGAGGAAAAATTGAGTTGTTTGTGGCCATGGAGAAGTCAGAGGCGGCCGTGCAAAATCTTACGATGAATTGGTCCTTAGCTAAGGAGTATTACACTTTATATGAAGAGTTAGTAGAACGCTTCCCAGCTGTGGAAAAGAGTATCCATCCAACTGAATTTCTCAACTTGCCAGGTCTTGTCAACATGCAAGAGGCAAGAGAAGAAGTGGATAAATATCTGCCCGCTGTATTAGAATCCGTCGAATTGGCTTGTCAGCAGTTAATACATATGAGAAAATCGGAAGGAAAGAACCTCCAATCGGATTTAACTTCTCGCCTTCAATCCATTCAATTATGGATGGAGGAAATTCGTTTTCGAACACCTTTGGTTTCGCAGCAATATCGAGAAAGACTGACGAATAGAATGAAGGAATATCTTACTGGTCAGTGGGACGGCGATGAGGCGAGAATTCTTACCGAAGTCGCTGTCTTCGCAGAAAAAGCCAGCATAGATGAGGAATTGACGAGACTGTCTAGCCATTGTCAGCAATTTTTACTTATCTTGCAAGAAGCAGAGCCTGTGGGCCGCAAGTTAGATTTTTTGGTTCAGGAGATGAATCGGGAAGCGAATACCATCGGCTCCAAGGCTAATGATTTAGAAATAAGCAAAAAGGTAGTAGATTTAAAGGCGGAATTGGAAAAGATTAAAGAACAAGTGCAGAATATAGAATGACGGGGGTGTTTGGGTGGCCATTAAGCTAATTAATATTGGATTCGGTAATATTGTCTCTGCCAACAGAATTATATCCATTGTGAGCCCTGAATCGGCCCCAATTAAGCGGATTATCCAAGAAGCCAGGGATCGGGGAGTATTGATTGATGCTACATATGGGAGAAGAACGCGTGCAGTGATTATAACGGACAGTGACCACGTGATATTATCCGCTGTTCAGCCTGAAACCGTTGCCCAGCGTTTATCTACGAAAGAGGAGGATCCTGATGAATAAGAACGATACAGAGTTCCTATATGACAAGGGCTTGCTCGTTGTCCTTTCAGGTCCATCTGGAGTTGGGAAGGGCACGGTTTGCGCAGCACTTAGGCAGATCATGCCCGAATTGATTTATTCCGTTTCGGCAACCACTAGGGCTATGCGGCAGGGGGAGCAGGAGGGGGTAAACTACTTTTTTAAGACGAAGGAGGAGTTCAAGCGGATGATTGAAAATGATCAGCTGCTTGAGTGGGCAGAGTATGTAGGAAACTACTACGGTACCCCCCGAGACTTCGTCGACCAACAGCTAGATGAGGGAAAAGATGTTATACTGGAAATTGAAGTGCAAGGAGCCTTGCAGGTAAAAGAAAAATTTCCTCAGGGAATCTTTATTTTTCTTGCTCCTCCAGATCTGGCTGAATTGCGAAGCAGAATTGTAGGCAGAGGCACGGAGACTGAAGAAACCATCAATTCGCGCATGAGCGTGGCCAAAGAAGAAATCGAGCTGATGGATAAGTATAACTACGTTGTTGTTAACGATGAGGTGGAGAAGGCTTGCCATCGCATTCAAGCCATTGTCCTGGCTGAACACCTGAAAAAGGACAGGCAAATTGCAAAATATCGGAAATGGCTAAAGGAGGTATAATAGATGATCTATCCATCTATTGATAAATTGGTAAACAAGGTGGAAAGTAAGTATACACTGGTCAGCTTGGCTTCGAAGAGAGCCCGTCAATTAAGAGAAAACGAAAGAGATATTCGAGTGGATAAACCGATCTCGAAGAAATATGTAGGGATCGCACTAGAAGAAATCTTGGATGCTAAATTATTGTTTGAAAAGCCGAAAGTAGTAGATCGCTAGGCAAAATAACAACCTTTTTAGGTTGTTATTTTCCATTTTGAGGTAAGGAGGAGAAACCAGTGCTTCAAGGAAAAACGATCGTGCTTGGGGTGACGGGGGGAATTGCAGCCTATAAGGCTGCCGCTTTATGCAGTGCCTTGGTTCAAAAAGGCGCAGAGGTTCGTGTGATACTGAGCTCTTCGTCCCGGCAATTTATCCAGCCGCTTACATTTCAAGCCTTGTCGAGACATCATGTCATTGTTGATACGTTTGAAGAAAAAGATCCCTCTGTCATCGCCCACATTGATTTGGCGGACCGGGCAGATTTGGTGGTTATTGCTCCAGCAACAGCGAACGTTCTGGCTAAGGCTGCTCTTGGTTTAGGGGATGATATGCTCACCACCACGTTATTGGCAACCCAAGCGCCTGTCATGGTATGTCCTGCCATGAATGTTCATATGTACCAGCATCCTGCTGTTCAGAAAAATATGCAAACCTTAAAAGAACGCGGAGTCCTGTTTGTTGAGCCTGGAGAAGGCTTTTTAGCCTGCGGGTATACAGGAAAAGGGAGAATGGCGGAGCCGGAAGCGATTGTTGAGGCGATCATCAGTCAGTTTGAAGTGAAAAAAGATCTCGTCGGCAAGCGGGTGCTTATTACAGCGGGAGCTACACGTGAAGCCGTGGATCCGGTACGATTTTTCACGAATCGTTCCACGGGAAAGATGGGCTATGCCCTTGCGGAAGCTGCACAGGCTAGAGGCGCCCAGGTGACCTTAATTAGCGGCGGATCCAATCCGCTGGCCAGGCCGGATGGCGTAGAATGGATCCCTATTGAATCTGCTGAGGATATGTACCAGGCTGTTATGTCTCGAGCGGATGAGGCCGATATTATTATTAAGTCAGCGGCAGTGGCCGATTATCGACCGGCTGTGATCTATGATCAAAAAATGAAGAAAAAAGAGGGCAACTTAACCATAGAGCTGGTCCGCACCAAGGATATTCTCCGGCAGTTAGGGGAGCAAAAGCTCGCTCATCAAGTCTTGGTTGGATTTGCAGCGGAAACGGAAAATGTGGAAGAAAATGCGATGAAAAAGGTACATGTAAAGAATCTTGATTTTATTGTGGCCAATAACGTCGCTCAAGTTGGTGCTGGCTTCGGAACGGATACCAATATTGTAAGCTTATACGATCGCAACGGTCTTCTCTTGTCACTGCCTCAGCTCAGCAAACGAGAGGTTAGCGATCGGATTCTCGATGAGGCTATTGTACGATTTGAGGGCAAAAAGTAGTGTATGCACAAGTCATAGTAGATGTTCCGCATGTGGAAACCGACCGTACCTTTGACTATCTTGTACCTGAATCGTTCAGGGAATGGATCGCGGTAGGGAGCCGAGTTTGGGTCCCTTTTGGACATCGTGTCCTTCAAGGCTATGTTATAGGGCTATCTTCGGTGTCACCGATTAGAGAGGTGAAGGAGATACAAGATGTGTTGGACCTTACTCCTCCGTTGACAGAAGAGCTAGTTTCCTTGGGCGAATGGATTAGCCAGCAATACATCTGTCGGTTGTACAGCGCCCTTCAAGCGATGCTGCCAGCAGCTCTCCGTTCGAGCTATCAAAAAGAAGTATCGCTCACTGAAAAAGGTAGGGAGCAGGTTTGGCTACTTGAAAGTGAGCAAAAATTGATGAATTTTATTTCGAATCAAGAGCCTGTACCCTTTGACCAGGTGCTTAAGGATTTTCCGGATGAGCGATCTTTTTTCATGTCAGCTATACGTCTTGGGTACCTAAGCTGTGAGCAAGTGGTCAAGGACCGGATCACCCGCAAGACGCTACTGTATGTGAAATCGGCGACATCGGATGAACGAATGAAAGAAGCCATTGAAGGCTTGTCCAAGCAAGCGGAGAAACAAAAGCAGGTTCTTCGCTACATGCTTACACAGAGCGGCCCTCTTCCAATGAAAGTTTTGCTAGCCGACTTGCAAATCTCCGCTTCCTCTGTCAAGGCTCTGGTGGAAAAAGGGTTATTAAGCATTGAGGAAGTAGAAGAACGCCGTGATCCCTATGCCGGGAGAAGCTTTCAAAAAGACCAAGCTGTGCAATTTACCGAGACGCAAGCAAGTGTAATCTCTCACCTAGAACAGGCCTTAGAGAGAAGACAAGCATCCGTTCATCTTCTCCATGGAGTAACGGGAAGCGGGAAGACGGAAGTCTATCTCGAAGCAATAGCAAGATGTTTGGAGCTTGGCAAAGAAGCGATTGTCCTAGTACCTGAGATTTCTTTAACCCCGCAGATGGTGAACCGATTTAAAGCAAGATTTGGAGAACAGGTTGCCGTTCTCCATAGTAGATTATCTCATGGGGAACGGTATGATGAATGGAGAAGGATTAGACAAGGGGAAGTAAGTGTAGTCGTAGGAGCAAGATCGGCTATTTTTGCCCCCTTCACGAAGCTAGGACTCATTATTATGGATGAGGAACATGAGGGGACCTATAAGCAAGAGGAAACGCCTCGTTATCATGCCCGAGATATAGCCGTCCAGAGAGCCCATTTCCACCAAGCGGTAGCCCTATTCGGAAGTGCTACGCCAGCGATGGAAACGTTTTTTAAGGCAAGTAAAGGAGAAATCGAGTATCTCTCCATGCCCGAGCGGGTTGGAGCAAGACCTCTGCCTTCTGTAGAAATTGTGGACATGAGAGACGAGCTCCGCAGCGGAAATCGAACCATGTTTAGTCGGGCGTTGTCTCAGGCTATTGCGCTTCGGCTGGAGCGAAAAGAACAAATGGTTCTTTTTCTAAATCGTCGAGGCTTCTCCACTTTTGTGATGTGTCGTTCATGCGGTCATTCTCTCCAATGCCCCCACTGTGATATCTCGCTCACTTATCACCGAACGAATCAAACCGTCAGGTGCCATTATTGCGGACATACGGAGCGTGAAACGACAGAATGTCCCTCTTGCGGAAGCGGGCATATCCGACATTTTGGAACAGGTACACAAAAGGTCGAAGAAGAGCTTAGTAAGCACTTCCCCGGTATCCGGGTGATTCGTATGGATGTGGATACTACTTCGCAAAAGGGCTCACATGAAAAGCTGTTGACGATGTTTCGCGAAGGGCAAGGGGATGTTCTCTTAGGAACGCAAATGATTGCTAAAGGTCTAGACTTTCCCAAAGTCACGCTGGTTGGCGTTATCGCTGCTGATACCGTTTTAGGTATGCCTGACTTTCGGGCAGCCGAGAGAACGTTCCAGCTTCTCACGCAAGTAGGAGGACGTGCAGGCAGACATGAGCTGCCGGGTGAAGTCATTATTCAAACGTATAACCCGGAGCATTACAGTATCGAATTGGCTAAGGATCACAAGTATGACCGCTTCTTCTCCTTAGAGCTCAAGCATAGATATGAAAAAGGATATCCCCCGTACTATCGTCTTGTGCTGTTCACCTTTTCATCGCCCAACGTTCCCCTAGTCGTCAAAACGGCGGACGAATGGGTAAAAACGCTCCGCCAGACCCTTCCGTCCAGCGTGTTTCTGCTCGGACCCGTTGCTTCTCCTATCCCAAGGATCAAAGATAGATATCGATTTCAATGCATGATAAAATACAGGGATGAGCCAGAAGTACTGGCATGGGTTAAAAAACTGGCGGAAGCTTTTGCAAGAGACCAAAAATCAGGAGATATCCAGCTTACGATTGATGTAGATCCGCAGATGTTGATGTAAAACATAGAATGAGTCAAAGGAGGCGCTAAACGATGGGAATACGTATGATTGTAAAACATCCCGACCCGGTATTAAGAGAAAAGTGTGTGGAGGTAAAGAATTTTAATGCTAATCTTCACAAGCTGTTAGACGATATGGCCCAGACCATGTATGACGCAGATGGAGTAGGATTGGCTGCCCCTCAGGTCGGCATTCTCAAGCGAGTGATTGTGATGGACTGCGGGGATGGCCTGATCGAAATGATTAATCCAGAAATCATCGAAAGGGAAGGCGAGCAACTCGGTCCAGAAGGTTGCTTAAGCATTCCGGGGAAGATGGGAGATGTGCGCCGAGCGATGCGAGTGAAGGCAAAGGGACAGGATCGCCATGGCAACCCGATTGAAGTAGAAGGAGACGAGTTATTGGCTCGCTGCATCCAGCATGAGATTGACCACTTAAACGGGGTTTTATTTGTTGATTTAGCGGAAACGATGTATGAAAGAGACCCAAACGAACCTGACCGAGGGTAGAGAAACTGGCTAATTAGCCAGTTTCTTCTTTGTAAACTATAGGATAGAAATGAGGTTGATGAGGATGAATATTATTTTTATGGGAACACCTGATTTTGCGGTGCCGTGCCTAGAGAAGTTGGTTGGAGCGGGCTATTCAATAGTAGAGGTTGTAACTCAACCTGATCGGCCGAAAGGCCGAAAAAAAGAATTGACCCCTCCACCGGTTAAAGAGGCAGCCCTGAAGCACGGGATTCCGGTTTTTCAGCCGGAAAAGCTAAAAAGCCCAGAATCCGTGGAACATATCGTTTCGTTAAGACCGGATCTGATTGTCACGGCTGCATACGGGCAAATTTTGCCGAAGTCCATCATTGACCTGCCCAAATGGGGGTGCATTAATGTTCATGCTTCGCTTTTGCCAAAGTATCGGGGAGGAGCTCCTATACATAAGTCCATTATTGAAGGAGAACAGGAAACGGGTGTCACCATTATGTATATGGTTGAGAAACTAGATGCTGGTGATATTCTTTCCCAAGTCGTCGTTCCTATCGAGGATCAAGACCATGTAGGGACCTTACATGATAAGCTGTCCGAGGCAGGGTCAGCGCTTCTGCTGGAGACAATACCTTTGTTGGTGGAGGACAAGATTACCCCTCGCAAGCAAGAGGAAGAGCTTGTCACCTACGCGTGGAATATACAAAGGGAAGATGAAAAAATTAATTGGAACAAGTCGGCAAGGGAAATCTATAATCAAATCCGCGGCTTGCATCCATGGCCTGTTGCCTATGCTCAGCTTGGGGATCAAGTGTTTAAAGTTTGGTGGGCTGAAGTTGTAGCCGAGGACTCAACCGGTCAAGAGCCTGGGAGCATTTTAAGCTGGCAGCCGGAAGGAATTGATGTCGCTTGCGGAAATGGGATTGTTCGGCTAAAGGAAGTACAACCAGCAGGCAAAAAAAGAATGAGTGTGTCGGACTTTGTTCGCGGCGTAGGGCAGTTAGGCGTACAATTTACGTAAGAGGAAGGGGACAAATACAATGGCGCAATTGGTTTCAGCCCGGTCCATCGCCCTTCAAGTTCTGAATGATGTACAGGAGAAGGAATCCTTTAGTAACTTACAGCTGAACGCAGCGCTCAAGCGCGAAGAATTAGACCGACGGGATGCGGGGCTTGCCACGGAGCTTGTCTATGGGACACTCTCTAGGTTGAATACACTCGATTGGCTCTTGGGAAAGCTGATCAATAAGCCTATTCACAAGCTGGAGATATGGGTTCAAAATCTTCTGCGCATGTCTCTCTATCAGCTTCATTATCTTGATAAAATACCCGATCGCGCCGTGGTGCATGAGGCAGTAGAAGAAGCCAAACGCCGTGGACATAAGGGGACAGTCGGTTTCATCAATGGAGTGTTGCGGAATTACCTTCGAAGCAAGGACAGTTTTCTTGTACCTGAGCAATGGCCAAAATTTAAAAAAATAGCGATCGAGCATTCGCATCCTGAGTGGCTAGTGAAGAGATGGCTTAGCTCCTTCGGGGAAAAAGACACGGTTGAAATGTGTAAGGTAAACAACCTTCCACCATCTATCAGCATAAGGTGCAATGTGTTGAAAACGGATAGGGATACACTAGCGCAGGCTATCAAAGAGGAATTCTCAAGTGCCGCTGTGGAATTCTCAGAGCTGGCTCCACAGGGCTTCATCTTATCCCAGGTAGGGAATATTGCTCTTTCCCGTGTATACCGTCAAGGGCTCTGTACGGTTCAAGATGAAAGCTCTATGTTGGTTGCTCATGCCTTGCAGCCAGCTCCAGGTATGGAGGTGCTGGATATGTGTGCGGCGCCAGGAGGAAAAACGACGCATATCGCCGAGAGGATGAACAATCAAGGAAAGATACTAGCTTTAGATATCCATCAGCATAAATTAAAGCTTATTGAAGATAATGCAGCTCGCCTAGGCGTGACCATCATAGAAACTCGACAAGCTGACGCCCGAGCACTGCCTGAGGAACTCTATCCTGGTTTATTTGATCGCGTGTTAGTGGATGCCCCGTGCTCTGGTTTTGGCGTAATCCGCAGAAAACCAGATCTCAAATGGCAGAAGAGTCTTCAGGACATCTCTGCCATTGCGCAAACACAGCGTCAAATCTTGCAAGAGGCATCTCGCTGGGTGAAGGAGGGAGGCACTCTTGTATATAGTACTTGCACGGTAGATCCAGAAGAAAACAGTCGGTTAATTCACCGCTTTTTAGATGAGACTCCTGCCTTCTCGTTAGACGAGTCGCTTGTGGAGGATATGCCCTCCCTTGTCCGTCCTTACTTCCATAAATCTGGGGGATATATCCAAATCCTTCCTCATCAATTTGGGAGTGATGGGTTTTTTATTTCACGTTTACGGCGTCATTCTTAGTCTTTTAGGTTTCTCTATGTTAGAATGAGAGGAAAGCAAACGAAGAATGTTGGGAAAACTACATAAAAAACGAAAGAAATGGTGATTCACAATTGAAACCATTAATTTATGATTTGCGGTTTGAGGCTTTACAGCAGTGGCTAGAACAGAACGGAGAAAAAGCGTTTCGAGCAGGGCAAATTTTTGATTGGCTCTACGTCAAAAGAGTAAACCAATTTGAAGAGATGAGTAACCTATCGAAAGCCTTGAGGGATAAACTGGAGGCTCATTTTGAGCTTGCTGGCTTAAAGGAAATCACCCGGCAGGAGTCGGCTGACGGTACGATTAAGTTTCTTTTTTCTTTACATGATGCCCACGCCATTGAAACCGTGATTATGAGACATAACTATGGGAACAGTATCTGCGTCACGACGCAGGTAGGATGCCGTATTGGGTGTACGTTTTGTGCCTCTACTTTAGGAGGTCTAAAGCGGAATCTGACGGCAGGCGAGATTGTCTCCCAAGTGCTGATGGCACAGAGAGCACTAGACGAAGATAGTGCAAGGGCAAGCCATGTGGTCGTCATGGGGATTGGGGAGCCATTCGAAAATTTTGATGCGCTGCTCGACTTTCTCTATGTTATCAACCATGATAAAGGCCTAAATATTGGACAAAGGCACATTACCGTTTCTACAAGCGGGATTGTTCCTAAGATCTATGAGTGGGCCGATGATATGAACCAATTTAATCTTGCGATCTCGCTTCATGCCCCTAATTCGGAAATTCGTTCTAGGCTCATGCCTGTCAATCGTCGCTTTCCTCTCCCAGACCTGATGGAAGCTTGTCGATACTATGTGAATAAGACAGGACGAAGAATTACGTTTGAGTATGGTCTATTTGGCGGAGTCAACGATCAGGTGGAGCACGCAGAAGAGTTGGCTGAACTGATTGGAACGTTGAACTGTCATATAAATCTGATTCCGGTCAATTATGTTCCTGAAAGAGACTATGTACGCACACCGCGTGACGATATTTTTGCTTTTCAGCGAACGCTGCAGAAAAAAGGCTTAAATGCCACGATCCGCAGGGAACACGGAAGCGATATCGCTGCTGCTTGCGGGCAGCTTCGTGCACAGCATGCCAAAAACAAACAGGGTGAGGAAGCTCTTTCTTCCGCATCTGCGAAAAGAGAAGCTGCAGAGGAAATAACGAGGTGAGAAAGGATGCAAGCAGCCTACAAAACACATATCGGCTGTGTTCGAGCGTTTAACGAGGATACGGGAGCGGTTGTCAATCTGCACAATGGGTATATTGTTGCTATTGTTGCGGATGGAATGGGAGGTCATCAAGCAGGGGATGTTGCTAGCTTGATGGCGGTTGATATTGTCAAGATGGAGCTGCAGGAATTGCCGGATCGGCTTACCCCAGACGATGCCATTGACCGTCTGGACCGTGCTATTCTCTTGGCTAACGATGCGGTCTATAACTATTCCAAAAGTCACGATGACTGCCATGGGATGGGAACGACTGTAGCGGCTTGCATTGTCAGCAAGGAATGGCTGGTTATCGGGCATATAGGCGATAGCCGAATCTATCGGGTCTCAAACGAAGAGATTACCCAATTAACCAATGATCACTCCCTTGTCAATGAACTCTTAAGAAATGGTCAAATCACAGCAGAAGAAGCAGTAAACCACCCACAAAAAAACATTTTGATTCGGGCCTTAGGTACAGACCACAACGTCGAGGTAGAACTGAAGGCTATGGAATGGGAAGCCGGAGATCAACTTCTTTTATGTTCGGACGGTCTCTCGAATAAAGTATCTGCTGACGACATGGCTTATACGATGCAAAACGCAGCCACAATAGAAGATGCCGTAGATAACTTAATTGAAAAAGCGCTGCAAGCGGGTGGTGAGGATAACATTACCGCAATTATTGTAGCCGGTCCGGACAGCCCTCCTCCCAGGGGAAGCGAGGTGACTGAATGATTGGTAAGCGCCTAGGCGGTCGATATGAAGTGGAGCAGCGGATTGGCGGAGGCGGCATGGCCGTCGTTTATAAAGCCCATGATAATTTGTTAAACCGCACCGTTGCACTTAAGATCCTCCGATCCCAATTTGGGCATGATGATGATTTTATTGGTCGATTTCGTCGGGAGGCTCAAGCGGCTGCTTCACTATCCCATCCCAATGTAGTCAATGTGTATGATGTAGGGGAAGAGGATGATATCCAATACATCGTAATGGAATATGTTGAGGGCTTAACCTTAAAAGAGCTGATTACGCAACAAGGAAAATTGCAACTAGATGAAGCGATCCATATTGCCATACAGATTTGTGATGCACTTGAACACGCCCATCATAATCATATTATTCATCGGGATATCAAGCCGCACAACATTCTGATCGGGCCGCGAAGACGCGTAAAGGTAACAGATTTTGGCATTGCCCGTGCAGTGACCTCTGCCACGATCACCCATACTGGTTCGGTGATTGGATCGGTTCATTATTTCTCTCCTGAACAAGCAAGGGGAGGAATTAGCGGGGAAAAATCGGATATCTATTCTTTAGGAGTTGTTATCTACGAGATGGTTACGGGGCAGGTTCCCTTTTCCGGAGATTCGCCGATTAGTGTAGCACTGAAGCATCTCCAGGAAAATATCGTCCCCCCTCGAGAGCTAAATCCCGAACTTCCCCAAAGCGTAGAAAATGTGATTCTTCGTGCTTTGGTAAAGGATCCTTTGCACCGCTATCAATCTGCTAGGGATATGCAAATGGACCTCAAAACCTGCTTAGACCCGAATCGCCTGAATGAGCCTCCTTTCGTAGTGGAGCACGACGATGAGGAAGCAACGCGGATCATTCCTGCTATTACGCCGGAAATGATGAAACAGATGGAAGGTAGACAAATCGAGGACGAGGACGATGATGACGGCAGGCCTCGTCGCGACGCTGTCACCGAAGCCAAGCCCCGAAAGTGGATCAAATCGCTAGCCTGGATAAGTTTCCTGTCGGCTTTTTTTGTGATCGCGCTCTATGGATTTAATTACTTAATTGGGATCTTTTATGTTCCCGAAGTGGTAACCCCTCGTGTCGAAAGGATGTACTTAGAAGAAGCGATTAAGGTCCTTAATGAAAAAGACCTGAATTACGTGATCCAGGAGCGCTTTAACGATGAAGTGCCCAAAGATATGGTGATCCGTCAAACTCCCCCCCCCAGCATGAGGGTGAAACAAAAATCGGAAATTACGCTTTTCGTCAGCAAAGGCCAGCAAGAGATTGCGATGCCGGACCTCGTAGGGTTACCAGAGCGGCATATTGAGCTGCAGGTGGAGAAATTTGCAAATGTTAAGATTGAACGTAAACCGAGCAATGATTACGCCAGTGGAATCGTGATGAATCAAGAGCCTTCTGCCGGAGAAATGGTGATTCCCTCCCAAACGAATGTCCTAATTCAGATCAGTACGGGGAAACAAACGGTGCTCGTACCTGACCTGCAAGGACTGACAGTGGACCAGGCAGAGGCAGCACTAGCTAGAGCAGG
Organism: Ammoniphilus sp. YIM 78166; assembly: GCF_004522215.1. GTDB lineage: Bacteria > Bacillota > Bacilli > Aneurinibacillales > RAOX-1 > YIM-78166. The sequence goes on from NZ_SDLR01000002.1 coordinate 631,738, forward strand.
CCTGAAGAAAGGCAGAGTCAAGCTTGAGGCGAGTTACCTCAAAGAAGGAACGATCTTTCGGCAATATCCCTTCCAGGCGGGCAGCCAAGCTTCACCTGGAGCAGAGATTGAACTGGGCGTAAGCAGTGGTTTTCCGCCAGATGCCAAGGTCGTCTCTGAACCGGTACTCGTCTTGCTTGGTGATCAGCCCTCGGCAGATATTATGATCCAAGTATCTGATGCTCGCGGAAAAGAGATTGAATTGGTACGCAAGACCATTCGCCAATCGGATACGTTTGATGTGGAGGTTGTCCTGTCTCCGTCCCAGGATGCCACCATCACGATATACAAAGATGGAAGTTTACTGGAAAAACGGAATATCCAATATGTGGATGTTCCTTGACGCACAGGAGGATAGGCATGCCTGAAGGTAGGATTATCAAGGCATTAAGTGGTTTTTATTATGTACTCGATGGGGATACCATTTGGCAATGCAGGGCCAGAGGTCTTTTTAAGAAAAAAGGGATTACCCCTTTAGTGGGCGACTGGGTGACTTATGATCAGGAGAATAATCAAGAGGGGTATGTTCAAACAATTGATGACCGTTCCACGGAACTAGTTCGCCCACCCATCGCCAATGTAGATCAAGCGATTCTGGTATTCTCGTTAGCTCAGCCTGCTATGAGTCACTTATTATTGGATAAGTTTCTCGTCCATACTGAATCAGCTGGGATTCAGAGCATCATCTGCTTGTCGAAGGCGGATCTGCTGGATGACGGGATCGATCAAGTAGAGCAGCTGTATCGAGGGATAGGCTATGAAGTACTTGTGACAAGTAAGGAATCACCACAAGGAATCAAAGAGCTTAGAGAAATGCTCAAAGGACGTATTTCCGTTCTAGCCGGTCAATCTGGAGTGGGGAAATCCACATTACTGAACGCCTTGTTGCCTGGGGTCAATCTTCAAACCGGAGAAGTCAGTGAAAGACTTAGGAGAGGGAAGCATACGACTCGGCATGTAGAACTGATACCGGTTGATGGCGGGTTTGTGGCCGATACGCCTGGGTTTAGTCAGCTTGATTTTTTTGAAATTACACCAGAGGAATTAAGCCACTATTTTATCGAAATGAGGCCCTTTATCCCAGAGTGTAAGTTTAGGGGATGCACGCATTTAAGTGAACCCCAATGCGCGGTAAGATCTGCGCTGGAAGAGGGAAAGATCCCTGCTTCACGCTACGAAAGCTACAAACAGTTTATTGAAGAGATAAAGGACAAAAAGCGGAGGTACTAATATATGCAAAGACCCATAATCATTGCCCCTTCGATCCTATCCGCTGATTTTTCCAAATTGGGAGAAGAGATTCGTGAGGTAGAGCAAGGGGGAGCCGACTATATTCACGTGGATGTTATGGATGGTCATTTTGTACCTAATATCACCATCGGCCCTTTAGTCGTGCAAGCCATTCGACCACACACCAAGCTTCCACTCGATGTTCATTTAATGATTGAAGCTCCTGACCGTTACATCCCTGAATTCGCTAAACAAGGAGCAGATATCATTACCGTTCACCAAGAAGCCTGCACGCATCTGCATCGAACGATCCATCTTATCAAGGAGTACGGTGCCAAGGCCGGAGTCGTACTCAACCCAGCCACGCCTATCATGACCATTGAGCCTATTCTAGAAGACCTTGACATGGTTTTACTGATGACGGTGAATCCAGGGTTTGGCGGACAAAAATTTATCCCTAGCGTGTTGCCGAAAATCAGACAACTGAGGCAGTTGCTCAATGATCGCGGACTTCATCAGGTAGATATAGAAGTCGATGGGGGAGTGACAGCGGAGACGGCTAGATGGGTAATAGAAGCGGGGGCTAATGTATTGGTGGCAGGCAGCGCTATTTATAACCAGACGGATCGGAAAGCGGCTATTGAAGCGATTAGAGGATAGGGATATACAAGAAAAAAGAGTGAGATCTCGCAAGAGAGTCTCACTCTTTTTTGGCAGATAAGAATTTATAAGATATCTAGAATTCTACATCTGCATAAGGGCAACTAGGCTGTAGCCAAGTTTTCTTTATCTATGCGTTTTGAGGCTCTTTTTGCCAGAAGCCCTCGTACACTTCTGTTTTCTCTTGCTCACTTAACATGCGGAAGCCATGCGTTACGAAGAACTCTTGCAGGGCTGCATCAATGGAACTGGCATAGATAGGCTTCTGGAGAATATAGGACTCATACTTGAGAAATTCAAGGCAGCGAGTGGCATCCGGCATCGCTTTTGGGCTGACATGAAGCTCGGCTAAATCTATATGGCGGTGGTACAGCTGATAATGTAGTTCAAAATGATCGTTAATCACCGTAATTAAACCGTCGTGATTAGAAGTAAATTGCCCCTGAATCGTTTTGACGAATTGCTTTATTCTATTCCTTTGAAAATACTGCGGAAAAATGACCATATTCGACTTGTGAATGGGTGGGGGGGTGAAAAGGCCCGCTTGTCCCATGTTGAACCCTCCTTTTCCTTATCCTTATTAGCCCATAAGTTAGGCTGTATGAAATCCTTACTTTAACCATATGAACAGAGATAACGACGTAGAACAGGATTTTAATAGGCTCAAAAAGAATTTAGGAACATTTCTGGCCGGGTCTTGAATATACTTTACTAAATGTTAATTGTTCATCGATCCATAGGGAATCTCAAGGGGGTCAATGGATTCTTTACAGGATGGCTGATGACGGTGAATGAACTTAACTAGGAGGTAAGGAGGGGCAGTCATGAAATTTTATACGATCAAGCTTCCGAAGTTTATAGGCGGTATGGTTAAGGTGGTACTGGGGGCTTTTAAGAAGAAATAATGACACAAAAGCTTTCAAAAGGGAGGATAGGCATCTTTTTATATTATAGGGTATGTACCTCCCTAAAACTAAAAAGAGCACCTAAACAGGTGCTCTTTTAGCATTCTATAAATTAAACACGGGTTACTTTACCGGATTTAAGAGCCTTTGCACTTACATAAACGCGCTTTGGTTTACCATCAACCAAGATGCGCACTTTTTGAACGTTAACGCCCCAAGAACGCTTAGATGCGCGATTGGAGTGGCTTCTTTTATTTCCAGTTCCAGCTTTTTTACCAGTTACAAAACATACGCGTGCCATTTTTTCCACCTCCCTGATACAACACCATCAGTAAAAGAAATACTAAAACATAATAACATATCCCTCTACTTTACGCAATATAGAATAGAAGAATTGAATGGTGTAAGCCTTTCAAATGCAGGAAGTTTGTAGTAAAATGGATAACAATCCACTCCCATGCAAAGGAGATTTACGCGATGACAGTAGAAATCAACACCTCACTAGGAAGAATTGACGTATCGAATGACGTAATTGCAACAATAGCCGGAGGTGCAGCAGTAGACTGTTATGGTTTAGTTGGCATGGCCTCTAGGAAAGCGTTAAAAGATGGCTTTACGGAACTGCTTGGAAAAGAAAACCTCAGCCGCGGTGTAAATGTAAAGGATCAAGAGGGTCCAATCGAAATTGATTTATATATTATTGTTAGTTATGGAGTGAAGATCTCCGAAGTAGCTCATAATGTTCAAAGTAAAGTCAAGTACACCCTAAATCAAACCCTAGGCCTTGATGTTGCAGCAGTAAATGTATTTGTACAAGGTGTGAGAGTGTCCGAAGCGTAGACCAGGAGGTACGGCAATTGACATGAAAGAACTTAATGCAAAAGAGTTAACGAAAATGTATCTGACTGGGGCAGCCACCCTTTCTCGCCATGCGGCTAAAGTGGATGCCCTGAACGTGTTTCCTGTTCCAGACGGAGATACCGGCACCAATATGAATTTGACCATGACTTCCGGAGTGGCAGAACTCCGGAAACAGCCTTCGGTCCACGCAGGAAGAGTAGCTCAAAGTTTATCTAAGGGGTTGCTCATGGGCGCAAGAGGGAATTCAGGCGTTATCTTGTCGCAGATCTTCCGAGGCTTCGCCAAGGCCGTTGGAGATCAGGAAACCATCAATGCGGCACAATTTGCTCAAGCTTTAACTCAGGGTGTTTCCAAGGCGTATGATGCCGTCATGAAGCCTGTAGAAGGAACGATTCTTACAGTAGCTAAAGATGCGGCTGCCGGAGCAGAAAGAGCAGCGAGAAAGTCTGAAGATGTCTTGGTTGTGCTGAAGGCTGCTGTAGATGCTGCTGAAGAGTCACTGTCTCGTACTCCCGACCTGCTGCCGGTCCTTAAGGAAGTAGGTGTTGTGGATTCTGGGGGACAAGGACTCGTCTATATCTATAGTGGTTTTTACCAAGCCTTAACGGGCGAGGAACAAGTTGAGAAAGAGACGAAGCTTTCTGAGGATGCTGTTGACTTGCAAGAGTTTTCTCAAGCCAAGGCCCAGATTCACCTGAAAACCGAAGATATCCAATATGGTTATTGCACTGAATTCCTAGTAAGGCTCAACAATCAGCTTCCCTTTCAACAAGGAAGATTCCGTGAAGATATGAGTCGGTTTGGGGATTCTTTGCTTGTTGTGGCTGACGAGGACTTAGTAAAAATACATATTCACAGCGAACAGCCGGGGGATGTCTTAAGCTTCGGACAACGATACGGGGAACTTATTGGCATTAAAATTGAAAATATGAGAGAACAGCATGCTCATATCCTGTCTGAGGAAGAAGATGATGAACCGTCTATCGAATCTCCAACTGCAGGGCGTAGACCTCGTCACCCGATTGGAGTTGTTGCCGTAGTGATGGGAGAAGGAATCTCGGAAATTTTCAAGAGTCTTGGCGTCGATGAGGTGGTAGTTGGCGGCCAATCCATGAATCCGAGCACCGAAGATCTTGTCAAAGCAGCCTCGCGCGTTCAAGCCGATCATATCCTTTTTCTACCTAATAATAAGAATGTTATTATGGCCGCTGAACAGGCACGTCAAATGCTTGACACCCCATCCTCGGTGATCCCAAGCCGTTCGATTCCTCAAGGAATGGCGGCGATGCTAGGGTTTAGGATGGACGAGTCTGCCGAGGTCAATCAGGAGGAAATGACAAAAGCACTTAGTCTAGTTAAGACAGGGCAAGTCACCTTTGCCGTTCGAGATACCAAGCTCGACCAAATCGACATCAGAGAGGGCGATTATCTTGGGTTAGCCAATGGTGAAATCGTAGCAACGGCTCCTTCAGTCATGGAGGCGGCGAAACACCTGCTGGCTAAAATGCTCGAAGAATCAGATGAGATTGTAACCATCCTGTATGGCGAGGATATTACGGCTGAGCAAGCACACGCCTTGCAGGAGCATCTGCAAGACCAGCATCCTGAGCTTGAAGTAGAGTGCTACGCAGGGGGACAACCTCTTTATTCGTTTATATTTTCGGTTGAATAGCATAAAAGACAGGGGGCGGCATGATGGCTCAGATTTGCATTGTTACGGACAGTACAGCAGATATCCCTCGGGAGCTGGCAGAAGAATGGGGCATTCATATTGTTCCTTTGCGTGTGCATATGGCTGGCGAAACTTATCTTGATGGCATAGACATTACCCCATCCGAGTTTTTTACAAAGCTGGGTCAAGTTCACCAATTTCCTACAACGTCACAGCCATCTCCAGCGGATTTTGAACAACTGTACCTCGATCTTGCCCATATGTATGGCCGGGATGTTCAGATTCTATCCATTCATTTGTCCAGCGCATTAAGCGGAACCGTACAATCGGCAAACCTCGCAAGTAAAATGATCGAACCGCAGCTGGATATTACGGTGATTGATTCCAAGAAAGCTGCATATTTGCTTGGCATGATGGTAGTCGAAGCGGCCAAAGCAGTAAAAGAAGGAAAGACGAAGGAAGAATGCATTGCACTCTTGGCGCGTATGATTGAAGGACAGAAGGAATTTTTTGTTGTGGACACATTGACCTACCTGCAAAAGGGAGGAAGGATTGGAAAGGCGCAAGCTCTAATTGGTACAATCCTGAACGTAAAACCTATTCTCTCCCTTAATGCTCACGGAGAGGTTTTCCCCTTCGATAAGGTAAGAGGAAAAAAGAAAGCGATCGTAAGGATTCTTGAAGAGTTAAAAGAATATGCAGGGAATCAAGAAGTCATTGTTTCGATACTTTATGCCATGAACCTCGAAGAAGCAATGGAACTAAAAGAACAAATTACTCAGTCCTTCAACACCACGGATATTACACTATCGGAGATTGGGCCTGTCATTGGTGCGCATGTCGGTCCGAATGTATTGGCTGTTTGTATGTATAAAGTTTAGATGGGCGGGAAGGAAGGGCAACACACACCTTCCTTCTTCTTGTTTTTGCATTTATTGGAGAGGAGAATCCTTAGATGAAGTATCGTTCGGTCTTTGATATCATCGGACCTATTATGATAGGGCCTTCTAGCTCTCATACGGCGGGCGCAGCGAGAATCGGATTGATCGCCCGCAATTTATTTTCAGGGAACCCTAAGACAGCCCATATCGTTTTTCTAGGCTCTTTCGCTAAGACGTTTAAGGGTCATGGAACAGATATTGCTATTGTAGGAGGAATTCTCGGCTTTAATACCTTCGATAAAAGGATCGTAGATTCTTTTGATTGGGCAAAGAAGATCGGAGTTCAGGTTCAGATTAGTGTATCGGAAGTGATTCCGAATCACCCGAATACGGCTCAAATTACGCTATCAAGCGACCAGGAGACCATGACCATTGAAGGGATCTCCATAGGCGGCGGGAAAATGGAAATCACTTCGATTAATGGGTACTCCCTGCGCATAACAGGAGAAGGTCCGACGATACTCATTTGGCACGAAGATCGTTACGGGCTGGTAGCGGCCGTTTCTCATGTGCTTGCTAAGCATCAAGTCAATATTGGGTATATGGAAATGGCAAGAAAAGAAAAAGGGTCGGAGTCCCTCATGGTAATAGAAATTGACCAGCCTATTGCAGACGACGTGCGTAGGGAAATCGAAGCCTTGGCACATATTAAGAAAGTTACAGTCCTTAATCCGTTGGATTAAGCAGCAAAGAGGAGTGAGTGAAATGGGCTTTCGAACCGTAGCAGAGTTGGTGGAGCTTTCGGTCACTGAACAAAAGCCGATCTCAGAAATTATGATTGAAACCGAGATTGAGCTTTCTGGCAAGAGCAGAGAGACGGTTATGGAACTAATGACACGTAATTTAGAGGTGATGGAAGAAGCAGTAAATCGTGGAATAAAAGAGGTTGAAAAGTCCCGCAGTGGGTTAACAGGTGGGGATGCGGTACTACTGCAGAACTATCTACGTCATACCAAGCCGCTATCAGGTGAACTATTACTCGATGCCGTCAGTAAATCTGTCGCCACGAATGAGGTCAATGCCAAAATGGGAACGATTTGTGCAACGCCAACGGCTGGAGCTTGCGGGATCGTTCCAGGAACCCTGTTTGCGGTCAGCGAAAAGCTGCAGGCTTCAAGGGAACAAATGGTACGCTATTTGTTCACGTCGGGTGCTATTGGTTTTGTCATTGCAAACAACGCTTTTATTTCTGGTGCGGCAGGCGGATGCCAAGCCGAGGTGGGATCAGCAACGGCCATGGCTTCCGCCGCGATTGTAGAGATGGCTGGAGGATCAGCGGAGCAGTCGGCTCAAGCGGTGGCCATCGCCTTGAAGAACATGCTTGGGCTCGTATGCGATCCAGTCGCGGGTTTGGTGGAGGTTCCTTGTGTGAAACGAAATGCAATGGGAGCCGCTATTGCCATGACCGCTGCAGATATGGCTTTGGCTGGGATCAAAAGTGCCATTCCAACAGATGAGGTGATTGACGCGATGTATCGAATCGGTTGTTCGATGCCTACCGCGCTTAAAGAAACGGCATTAGGTGGATTGGCTGCGACCCCAACAGGCCGTGAGCTTGAACGTCGAATTTTTGGGACTTCTGTGGATTGATATGAGTAGATTGTGGTCATCGGTAACAGATATAAAAGGAATTGGCGAGGAGAAGGCCCAAGACCTAAAAGGTCTAGGTATCTATACGGTTCATGATTTGCTTTTCTATTTTCCTTCACGCTATGAAGATTATACAATCAAGGATCTAGCTGAGGTTGAAGACGGAGATCGGGTTACGATTCGAGGGACGCTATATGGAGAGCCGACGGTTCGTTTTTACGGTAGAAATAAAAGTCGCATGATGGTCAGACTTGTCGTAGACCAAGTGGTGGTCACCGCCATTTGGTTTAATCAGCATTTTCTTAAGCCCAAGCTCACCCCAGGAAAGGAAATCCAAATTACAGGCAAGTGGGAACGGCAACGCTTGCAAATGACGGTCTCTGAAACCAAGGTAAGTCCCCAACAGGCGAAAGAGCAGGAAAGCAGCGGACCTAAGATTGAACCAGTGTATCCTGTTTCGGCCTCTATCACCATCAAGCAAATGAGAAAGTATATTGCCCAAGCCTTAAAGCAATATCAAAACGAGATCATCGAAATCTTGCCTTCATCTATTGTACAGAAGCATGAGTTTATGGATCGGGCTGCTGCTCTTGCAGCCATTCACTTTCCGCGTTCTACGCAGGACGGGAAATTGGCGAGAAAGAGGCTAGCCTTTGAAGAATTATTCTTTTATCAATTAAAAATGCAAGCCTACCAAATGGTTCAAAAACAAAATCAGAAGGGCCTGGCCCTATCGGTACCGCTTGAGCAGGTTCGCCAATTTGTTTGGTCCCTGCCCTACAAATTAACCCAAGCACAAAAAAGAGTATTGAAGGAAATTCTTGATGATCTGCAAAGTCCATATGCGATGAATCGATTGCTCCAGGGGGATGTGGGTTCGGGGAAGACCGTTGTAGCTGCTGTTGCCTTATTTGCCGCAGTGAAGACAGGCTTTCAAGGGGCCCTGATGGTTCCCACAGAAATCTTGGCAGAGCAGCATAAGTCCTCCTTAACGGAACTGTTGTCGGGGCATGGGATTCAAGTGGCCCTGTTAACGGGAAGCTTATCCGCAAAGCAAAGGAGAGAAGTGGTCGGGGGATTGCAGATGGGTACCATTGACGTGGTCGTGGGAACCCATGCCCTCATTCAGGAAGACGTCTATTTTTCCCGATTAGGACTTGTGATTACCGATGAGCAGCATCGATTCGGTGTAGAACAGCGCAAGGTACTTCGCGAGAAAGGGCTTCATCCCAATGTCTTGTTTATGACAGCGACCCCTATTCCAAGAACCCTGGCCATTTCCGTATTTGGTGATATGGATGTTTCCACGATTGATGAACTGCCTGCAGGAAGAAAGCCGATTGAAACCTATTGGGTCAAAGAAGAAATGTTTGAACGCGTGCTCGCCTTTGTTGGCAAGGAATTAAAGGCTGGTCGACAGGCTTATGTCATCTGTCCACTGATTGAGGAATCAGAAAAGCTGGATGTACAAAATGCATTAGAAGTTCATGCGATCTTGACGGAGTATTTTAAAGGAGAATTTAGCGTTGGACTGATGCATGGTCGATTATCACCTCGAGAAAAAGATGAGGTCATGAAGGCTTTTAGCGAAAATCAGGTACAGGTATTGGTTTCTACAACGGTAGTTGAGGTTGGAGTTAATGTTCCCAATGCTACGGTTATGGTGGTTTATGATGCTGAAAGATTTGGTCTAGCCCAATTGCATCAGCTCCGCGGAAGAGTGGGCAGGGGATCAGAACAGTCCTATTGTATTCTTGTAGCCGATCCTAAGACAGAGGTGGGGAAAGAACGCATGCGGATCATGAAGGAGACCAATGATGGGTTTGAAGTGGCCCGGCGGGATCTTCAGCTAAGAGGACCCGGTGACTTTTTTGGAACCAAGCAAAGCGGGCTTCCGGAATTTCGCTTAGCGGATCTTACCCAAGACTTTGAGCAGCTTGAATTAGCGAGACAAGAAGCGGTTGAATTGTTAAGAGCGCCTGATTTTTGGCGGAACCCGCAATATAGTGGGCTTCAGGGTTATCTAGAAAACCAAGGAATCTTGGAAATGGAAATCCTTGATTAGTTGATAAGGACAAGCTGTACGATTTTATCAGCTTGTCCTTTGCTTTGCTCATTTTCCAAGAGAATGAATGCCATGACCTGCAGCGGCTTCGGCTGCTTCCATGACCATTTCCGCTAAGGTAGGATGGGCATGGATGGTGAGAATGAGGTCTTCTAATGTGGCGCCCATTTCTATCGCCAGAGCAGCCTCGGCGATTAGATTGGACGCTTCATAACCAACGATATGAGCCCCTAGGATAATGCCGCTATCTTTCTCCGCAACAACCTTTACGACTCCATCAGGCTCATTGGCCGTCAAGGCCCTGCCATTTGCACCATAGGCAAATCGACCTGTGACCGTCGTGATCCCTTTTTCTTTGGCCAGAGCTTCACTCAAGCCAACTGAAGCCATCTCCGGATCGGAAAAGACGACAGAAGGAATCACCTTGTAGTCAATGGCACTAGGCAATCCCGCAATCACCTCTGCTGCCACTTTGCCTTCATAAGAGGCCTTATGGGCAAGGGCTGGCCCTGTAACAATATCCCCGATCGCATAAACATTGGGGATGTTGGTTTTGCACTGATCATCAATTTGAATATAGCCACGTTCGTCCATGGCAAGTCCAATTCCTTCGAGTCCAAGCTCGTCGGTGTTGGGTCTTCGGCCAACGGTGACAAGCAAATAATCTCCAGTGACCGTTTTTTGCTCCTCGCCGACTTGGAAGGTTACCGTTACTTCCGTATCGGTTTGTTCCGCTTTCTGTGCCGTTGCTTTCGTATGAATCTCCACCTGTTTCTTCTTTAACGCTTTGTTGACCAACTGGGTCATGGATTTTTCAAAGCCAGGGAGAATTTGATCACTACCCTCAATGATCGTGACCTTTGAACCTAGCTTGGCGTAGGTCTGACCCAATTCTACTCCAATGTAGCCTCCTCCAATAACCACGAGATGCTTAGGAATTTCCTTTAGGCTGAGAGCTTCGGTGGAAGAGAGGATCCGATTCCCGTAAGGGAAAGCTCTTAGCTCGATAGGTCGTGAGCCAGTTGCTATAATGCAATGGTTAAATTTGTACCGATTGCTTTCATATCCGCTAAGCACTCGGACTTGATCTTTCTCCACAAACAGAGCTTCACCTGAAACGATCTGAATCTTATTGCCTTTAAGCAGGCCTTCCACACCTTTGGTCAGCTTGTTGACGACACTATCCTTCCAGGATTGCACTTTGCTATAGTCAATCTGAACGTTTTCGGCTGTGATCCCCATATTGGCGTCTTCTTGCATGGAATCATAGCGCTTGGCGGCTGTGATTAAAGCCTTGGAAGGAATACAGCCACGGTTTAGACAAACCCCGCCCACGATGTCTTTATCTACCACCACGACACTATTTCCAAGCTGTGCGGCCCGGATAGCGGCGACATATCCGCCTGGACCTGCTCCGATGACCAAGACGTCTACTTCTGTTGTAAATTCCCCTACAACCACGGGCTACACCTCCATTAGCATCAGTTCAGGGTCTTCTAGAACTTGCTTCAAGAAATTGACGAACTGCTGCGCCGTCACTCCGTCAATCAGACGATGGTCAAAGCTAAGGGATAGGGCCATCATGGGAGCGGCCTGTACCAGTCCATCTTTCACTATAGGCTTCTCAGAAATTCTGCCCACACCAAGAATAGCGACTTCAGGATAATTGATCACAGGTGTGAAGAATTGACCTCCGGCAGAGCCGATGTTTGTGATCGTAAATGTACCGTTTTTCATGTCTTGGGGGGCAAGCTTTCCATCTCGCGCCTTGGCCGCGAGTCCGCTAATGGCTGTGGAAATGTCCCAGATACTGCGTCGATCCGCTTCTGTAATAACAGGAACCATCAGCCCATTGTCCGTATCTGTGGCAATGCCGATGTTATAAAACTTTTTATACAGAATCTCCCCCTTGGCATCATCAATGGACGCATTGAGTGCAGGATAAGCTTTTAGGGCACCCAATACGGCCTTTACAATAAAAGGAAGATAGGTTACTTTAATTTGCTTTTTTTCCGCGACAGGCTTCATGCGCTGGCGGAAGGCAACTAGCTTGCTGACGTCGACCTCATCCATAATGGTTACATGAGGGGCCGTAGACTTTGAGCGAACCATAGCTTCGGCGATCACCTTGCGCACCCCTTTTAAAGGAACACGTTCGATCCGGTCCTCTTGTGCTGCGGCTGTTATGACCGGAGTAGGTGTAGGTGCTTCTTCCTTGGCCGGTGTCACAGCTTGCTTCTCAAGCCCTGCATCTGCGGCAGGGGCGCCCGTAAAGCCTAAAACATCCTCTTTTGTAATGCGTCCGTTGGTCCCTGTTCCCTTAATCAAGGACAGGTTGACGCCCTTCTCGCGAGCGAGCTTTCGGATGCTTGGTGTGGCTAAGATCAGCGTTTTATCCACCTCAACATCCGTTGGTTCAGGTTGCGCTTGTGCTTTTTCGCTAGCAGCGGGAGCTGTATCCTGGGCCGGAGCATGCGCAGGTGCTGTCTCTACAGCCCCATCATTTCCAGCCCCTTCAACCTCAAACGTTACTAGGGCGTCACCGACGACGGAAACCGTGCCTTCCTTCACTTTGACTTCCTTAACCGTACCGTTGACCGGAGAAGGAATTTCCACCACAGCTTTATCGTTTTGAACTTCTAAGATGGTCTGATCCTCTTGGACCGCATCACCAGGCTTGACATGCCATTTGACAATTTCACCTTCATGAATACCTTCCCCGATATCCGGTAGAGTAAATGTAAAAATACCCAACCCTGTTCACCTCGATTCCTAAAAATTCAATACGTATTCCATGCCTTCAATTACTCGTGCTGGATCCGGCAGCCATTGATCCTCAATCGTAGCGAATGGGAAAATTGTATCCGGAGAGGCTACGCGGATCACTGGTGCTTCTAAATGTAAAATCGCTCTTTCATTAATCTGAGCAATAATTTCAGCTGCCGCTCCTGACGTTTTTTGGGCTTCTTGAACCACTACCGCGCGATTGGTTTTCTTGACCGACGTCAGAATCGTATCTATATCCAAAGGACTAATGGTTCTTAAATCGATGACTTCAGCTTTGACCCCTCTGGATTTTTCGAGTTCTTCCGCTGCTTTTAAGGAGGTATGAACCATAGCTCCATACGTAATTACCGTAATGTCACTGCCTTCTTTCACGATATTGGCTTTACCGATTGGAACCGTATATTCCCCTTCAGGGACTTCTCCTCTAAAGGAGCGATAAAGCTTCATATGCTCTAAGAAAACGACCGGATCATTGTCACGAATAGCAGAAATCAGTAGTCCTTTGGCATCGTATGGATTAGAAGGAATAATGACTTTCAGCCCTGGAGTTTGCAACATAAGACCTTCCAAACTGTCCGCATGAAGTTCAGGCGTTTTCACCCCGCCGCCAAAAGGTGAACGAAACACAATCGGACTATGATAACGACCTCCGGAGCGGTATCTCATTCTAGCTGCTTGAGCCGCTATAGAATCAAATACCTCAAATACAAAACCAAAAAATTGAATCTCGGCTACGGGGCGAAAACCTTTTAGTCCAAGCCCAATGGCGAGTCCGCCAATGCCGGATTCTGCAAGAGGCGTGTCAAACACACGATCTTCTCCAAATTCTTTCTGCAATCCTTCCGTTGCTCGAAAAACGCCGCCATTTTTTCCGACGTCCTCTCCAAACACGAGCACGGAGGGGTCCCGTTTCAGCTCGACTCTCATTGCATCAGTAATTGCTTGAATCATGGTCATTTGAGCCATCTTATTTTCCCTCTCTTTTTAGAAACTCAGCTTTTTGTTCTTCTAGATGTGGAGGCAGGTGCTCAAACATGCTGTCAATCATATCAGGAATTCTAACCTTTGGAGTCTCATCTGTCTTTTTAATGGCATCTGCAATGTCTTGCTTGGTTTGCTCAATGACAGCATTCTCTTCTTGTTCCGACCATAAATTTTTGGACTCTAAGAATTTTCGGAAGCGAATTAAGGGATCCTTCTGCTCCCATTCACCCAACTCTTCGTGTGTACGGTACCTCGTCGGATCATCGCCAGCCATGGTATGAGGACCAAATCGGTAGGTTAAGGCTTCTATTAATGTTGGTCCTTCTCCGTTTGCTGCCCGGCGTTTGGCTTCCTGTACGGCTCGATAAACGGCTAAGATGTCCATTCCATCGACCTGGATACCGGGAATTCCAACAGCAACGGCTTTATGGGCTAAAGTTTTGGCTGCTGTTTGCTTTTCAACAGGTACGGAAATCGCATAGCGATTATTTTGGATGATAAAGATAGCGGGCAGCTTGTACGCACCTGCATAGTTCAACCCTTCATAGAAGTCTCCTTGGGAAGTTCCCCCATCCCCAATATATGTAACCGCTACCTGCTTTTCCTGCTTAAGCTTAAAGCCCATGGCAACACCAGCACATTGGATAATTTGAGCACCAATAATGATTTGAGGCATAAGGACATTAACACCTTCTGGTATCTGACCCCCATGCTGATGCCCGCGAGAGTAAAGAAAGGCTTGATAGAGGGGTAAGCCATGCCAGACAATCTGCGGGATATCTCGATAGCTTGGCAGGATAAAGTCTTCTTTGTCCAAAGCAGATTGACTGCCTACCATGGTTGCTTCTTGTCCTGCGACAGGGGCGTAGAAGCCTAGTCTTCCTTGTCTATTCAAACTGATGGCGCGTTGATCCCATACACGGGTATACACCATTTTTCTCATTAATTCCTTTAATTGATTATCCGTAATTTCCGGCATACCTTCAGAGGAAACCAGCGTCCCATCAGGACGTAAAACTTGAAGAGGAGCATTGGTTTCTTCTTTCATTAGAAGCTCAGTATTCATTTTTTCACCTCTTTTTATAAATAGAGCGAATCATGCTTAGGATACAGACTTCGAAGATAAAATATTCAAAAAGGGGAGGAATTCGCAAGTACGAAAAAAAGCGTGAATAAGACATAAGTCTCATTCACGCAATGGGAGAGGAGAAACCGGAGGAAGAGCTTATGGGGAAACGTAAGTCTTCTCCGCGGTTGTCAGTAACATATAACATGTTACTAACCATATTATGGGCATAGTTTGGAGACAATATACCTGAGGGACAAACTTTCTTTGAAAAAGAGCAAACATTTACCAGATTTATTGGATTGTGATACACTTATCAAGATATAAATGTCTAGAAAAGCCAGGAGGATAAAGATGAGAGTAATCTCCGGTTCGCAAAAAGGAAGGCCTTTACTGGCGGTGCCGGGAAAAGGAACTCGTCCTACCGTCGATAAGGTAAAGGAATCGATATTCAGCATGATAGGTCCTTATTTTCAAGGCGGCATTGTCCTTGATCTTTATGCAGGGACAGGAGGCTTAGGGATAGAAGCATTAAGTCGAGGCATGGAAAAAGGGATATTCGTGGATCTCGACCGCAAGGCGATCGAAGTGATAAAGGAAAATCTGGAGCGAACGGGTTTTCAAGGGCAAGCCGAAGTCTATAAGAATGAATCAGGCCGAGCGCTTAAAGCTCTTATTAAAAGAGGGATCAAACTCGACTTAGTTTTCTTAGATCCACCATATGCCCATCAACGAATTGAGAGTGAGATTGCCGCCATGCACGATCACGGCTTGCTGCAGTCTGGTGCCTATATTGTAGCGGAAACCGATGCAGAAGTCCGTTTTTCCTCTCAAATTGGAGCAGTACATAGGATCAAGGAAGTGGAGTATGGAAATACACGCGTCACGGTCTTCCAGATGAAGATGTTGGATTCAAACGAAGAAGGGGCTGATTAACCATGAGAATAGCCGTTTGTCCAGGAAGCTTTGATCCTGTCACGAAAGGACATTTAGACATTATCCAACGCGGTGCGAAGATCTTTGATAAAGTGATCGTTGCCGTCTTGATAAACCGAAATAAGAGCCCGCTGTTTACAATAGAAGAAAGAGTAGAACTCTTGCGTGAAGTCACCAGCCACTTGCCAAACGTGGAGGTGGATTCGTTTCAAGGGTTATTGATCGATTACCTGAAAGAAAAAAAGGCACAAGCCATTATTAAAGGACTTCGCGCGGTCTCCGATTTTGAATATGAAATGCAAATGGCGTCCATCAATCGGTTATTAGAAGAGGATATCGAAACCTTTTTTATGATGACAAACAATCAATACTCTTTCCTCAGCTCCAGCATTGTTAAGGAAGTGGCTAAATACGAAGCGGATGTGAGCTCACTTGTTCCTCCTCTTGTGGAGAAGGCGCTAAAGAAAAAATATGCGGAGATCAACTTAACGACATAGCAAAAATCCCGGTTGCTTGCCGGGATTCTTGCTATACTTTTGCTAGATATTTTCTTACGATATAGGGAACCGCTCCTAGCAGGAATAGGCCAGCTAAGATGATAAGGGTGTAGGGTGTAAGGAACTGAAACGTGTTCAGGGTGTATTGAGCTCCACCTTCGGGTACTTGTCTGGCTAATACAGGCAAGGATTGTGACCAAAGGGTGACGTAAGGCTGCAAAGGTGACCAGATGATAAAGCAGATGATTCCTGAAAAGAGTGCATGAAGTCCTTTCCAGATAAAGTAGGGTTTATATCTCATATCCGTAGTACTAATAATACTGGCTACTTGGGCATGTACAGAAATCCCTCCCCAAGCTATTAATCCTGAGGCTACCGCAATTTTAGTTTGCATGTTGATGCTAGAAGCAAGCTCGCTAATATGGTGCATGCTTTGGGTAACTTCAAAGAACCCGATAATGAGGCCTTGGGACATCTGAGCTGGTATGTGCAGGAAGGATAAAAATAGGGCAACCGGTACAGCTAAGATTTCGGCTAACAGACCCATGGAAACAAACTTGATGATAACCGAGAAAATCATAATAAACCCTCCGATAACCATTAGGGTTTGAAAGGTACTTATAACAGCATCTCCCATTAATTTTCCCAGTGGACGATTATCTTTTAGCCTTGCCCGGTGCATGGCCTGCAGAGCTCTTAAAATGATCGGGAGTGTCGGAGCGGGTTCCTCGGGAACTGAAGAGCGTACGGACTCGTGACGGTCGTGAAAGCGCAGGAGCACTCCGATCAGGATGGCGCCCGTATAATTGGCAATGGCGATCGATATGCCAAGCGAGGCATCGTGGAAGAATCCTACCGCTACAGCGCCAAAGATAAAGATCGGATCAGACGTGCTTGTAAAGCATAACAGTCTTTCCCCTTCAGAGCGTGAAACTAGTTTTTGTTCCCTAAGACGAGCAGCGAGTTTTGGCCCTACGGGATAACCAGAAGAAAACCCCATGGCCATAACAAAACCGCCTGTACCCGGCACTTTAAACAAGGGACGCATCAACGGCTCAAGAAAGACCCCAATAAAGTGAACGACTCCGAAGCCAAGCATCAGTTCAGACAAGATCATGAAAGGCAGAGTAGCGGGGAAAACCACTTCCCACCAAATTTGCAAGCCACGAAGAGAAGCTTCAAAAGCGATCTGTGGATAACGTACCATGGAAACCACGAGGATCATAGTTGTAAAAGACAAGAGAAGCGTAATTAAATAAGATTTGTAGCGCATTGTACGGCCTCCATCGCTGCAAAATAACACATTCAATAAAATTTACGCTTGGATGGAGTGGTTTAGACCAAGCTGTTCAGATGTGTATCCTTCGCTGTTGATCTTTTCCAATTGCCCTTCATATAATAGATAAAAGAAAAGACTTCACCGTTCAGCACATCCAAGGAGGAGGAGCCATGCACAAGCCGAAGGTCGGATTAGCATTAGGTTCGGGAGGAGCACGGGGCATCGCTCATGTTGGTGTCATTAAAGTCTTAGAAGAAGAAGGGATTCCTATTGATTTTATAGCCGGTAGCAGCATGGGGAGCTTAGTAGGTGCATTTTATGCGGCTGGAATCAACCCAGACATGATGAAGAAGCTCGCCCAAAATATTAAGCGCAGCTATTGGTTAGATCTTACTGTACCCAAGATGGGTTTTATTGCAGGAGATAAGATAAAAGAAATGGTTCGCCTCTTGACCCAGGGAAAGAATTTGGAGGATTTAGCCACCCCTCTTTCTGTGGTAGCAACCAGCCTCCATACCGGGGAACGAGTCGTTTTTAAAAAGGGTCCTATTGCCCAGGCTGTACGGGCCAGCATTTCCATCCCTGGGATTTTTGTGCCGGAGGTTGTGGATGGTCACACGCTCGTAGATGGCGGGGTGATTGACCGCGTTCCTATAACCGTTGTAAAGGAAATGGGAGCAGATGTGGTGATTGGGGTAGATGTAGGGATGATATCTACGGAAGGGAAGTTTACCTCGATCTTTGATGTGATCGCTCAGTCCATTCAAGTGATGGAAAGAGAGATTTTTAGATATCGGATCTTAGAGGCTGACGTTCTCATTACCCCCGATGTGGGACATTTAAGTGCTACTTCCTTTGATCAGATCGACGAGTTGATAACGGCTGGGGAAAAGGCGGCAAGAAACGCCTTAGATCAAATCAAGGAAGTATTGTAATCTGGAGGGACACAATGAAAAATAAAAAGATCTGGGGAATAGCTGCTGCCATTTTCGCCGTACTGATTGCTATTAATATTCAGGTTCCTTACTATATTACCACCCCGGGCGGAGCCATTTCGTTACATGACATGGTTGTCGTTGAGGATGCTTATGAGGACGAAGCAGGGGCTTTTCGTCTAACCACAGTGAGGACAGGTCAAACGAATGTAGCTGGATACCTGTATGCCCTTATCGATCCCTATGCTGATCTTGTTGAATCCAGTATGGTTCACAGTCCCCATGAAAGCAATCAGCAGTATATCCGAAGACAGCTTGAAGTCATGAAAGCCTCTCAGGACACCGCTAAAATTGTGGCTTTCCAACGGGCGGGTTATGATGTAAAGCTACAGAATAGCGGAGCGGTGGTTATGCAATTCATACCGGATTATCCTGCTGAGAAGGTGCTCGAAATTGGGGATACCATCGTGGGGGTCAATGGGCAACCCATAGACACCGCCATTGCCCTGATCAATTCCCTTAAAGGTAAAAAACCGGGCGATCAGGTAAAGCTTAGTTATATCAGAGACGGGGTTAAAAAAGAGGCAGTTATCGATCTGAAGCAGCTCCCGGGAACGGATGAAAAAGGCGAGAAGAAGCCAGGGATTGGCATTGCCTCCCCCATTACAAAACGACAATTTGAGCTTCCCAAAGAGGTAACGATTAAATCCCAAGATATTGGGGGACCCTCTGCAGGGCTGATGTTTACGCTTGAAATGATTAACCAGCTTGTCCCGGAAGACCTTACTAAGGGATATGATGTTGCGGGTACAGGAACAATAAATGATGATGGCACGATTGGACGCATCGGCGGCGTCCACCATAAGGTAGTGGCTGCGCATAAACAAAACGTCGATATTTTCTTTGCACCAGTGGTAAAGGATGAGACAGGAATTTCCAACTACGACCAAGCAGTTAAAAGAGCACAGGAGATCAAAACGGGAATGAAAATTGTGCCTGTGAATACCATTGATGAGGCTCTGGATTATCTTGAAAGCTTACCTCCTAAAGGGAAGTAAGCTTTATGCCTTCATCAGGGGAATGCGTGTAAATTCCCGTTCTTTTGGATGCTTTCCCGGGTAGCCTAGGCAGTATACGGAAGCAGCACGCAGATCTAGGCCGAGCATGGGCCATTCTTCCTTCCCAGCGACAGTCGCGATGATCGGTACCGTTGCTTTCTTTTTTGCCATATGAAGCAGCTGACGGCCTTTCTCATTAAATCCGAGCACCCGGATATAAGAAGGCGTCTTCCCCTTCGTTAATTGCTCGATTTCTTTTTTGTGAAGATTCAATAAAATGTATAATAGGAGTCGTTGGATCCGATTCCAGGTATATCGTTTGGTTTTTAAGATTTCCATTAATTCTTGAAAATGAGAAGCAGAAGAGTGAAGCTTTTTTATCCGGTGTTCAATCCCTTCCTCCATTTCATGAATATGAGACAGAGATTCTGCTGAATGAACAGTCAAGCTATGGGATAGAAAGGAATAAAATTGATCCCAGCTCATCGGAAACCGATGTTGATCTTTTTCATGCTGTAGGATCTCTAGGGTGGCCTGCGGAACATAAGGTCCTATAGCCTCTAAGTTTTGTTCAAAGATAAGCTTTCTTAGGGCGGTTGCACTGGCAATTTTTTGATCTGTGATATCGGCTTGATGGTAGCCAGCTTTTTGTCTTGTGATCGTTGCAGGTTGAATGGAGCTTCCAAGCCTTTTCAAAGCTAGCACATAATTAAGTCCAAGGATATTGTTGGGGCGATTCAAAAGCTCTTCCGGTACACCAACTAATGAAGCCGCAGCGCGAGCGTAGGCTTTAGGATAGGGAAGTCCGAGGGTTAGCTGAGCTTTTAAGGCTTCCTTAAATGAAACCGGCTCATCTTCAAGTTGGGCAGCCAATTCCAGCAACCAGCTTAAGTCACCGCTTTCACTACCAAAGCAGACCTGCTGTACAACTCCAAGAGCGTCTAGCGTTGATACCGCTCCATAGGCAAACGTTTCAGCGTTCTGAGTACAATAAACGGTCGGAAGTTCTAGGACAAGATCAATACCAATATCCAACGCCATTTGAGCTCTGGCCCACTTGTTCACTATGGCGGGCTCGCCTCTTTGCAAAAAATTACCGCTCATTACAGCAACGGATGCCTCTGCACCTGTGGTTCGGAGTGATTCCTGATAATGATATAAGTGTCCATTGTGAAGTGGATTATATTCAACAATGAGTCCTACTACCTTCATTTATTCGATCCCTCACTTTTGTTGTATTGAATCTCATTATAGTGACAAGGAATATGATTGACAAACGTTAGCAGAGAAATATATAATAGTTTCTGTTGTCTTAGGAGTGATTTTGATGATAATCCATGTTAATGAGCTAGAAAAGGCACCAGGCAGAATGCTTGCCTTGCAGTCCGCTGTAACGACCGATCAACTTCGACAACCTGGCATAAGCTTTGAGAATTTCCAGTTTGCAGGACAAGCACGTAAGGAAGGCGAGATTGTCTTTGTAGAGGGAACGCTTACCGGGGAGTTGAAGTCAAAATGTGCAAAGTGTATCGCACCTACGTTTTACGCTTTTACGCATTCTTTTGATGAAGGCTTTACTGAAGGGGAGATTGATGAGGAAGAAAGCGATCTTAACCCTTATCAAGCGGGGAAGATTGACTTAGAACCGTTCTTTCATCAAGATATCCTGCTGCACATGCCTCAGGTGTTTATTTGTGAAGATGACTGTAAGGGATTATGTCCCAGTTGCGGAGTGAATCGCAATGAACAGCCGTGCGAATGCGTCAATGAACGAATTGATCCTCGCTTAGCAGACTTGGCCATGTTTTTCAACCAAGACAAGGAAAGTAAATAATTTTAATTATGCCTGATGTTGAACTCCAGGTGAGACATCAGTTATAATATACTTCTATCGTAGACCCCATTGGTGGTACGTAGAATACATGAATACTCTAATAACACTCATACAAGAGTGCAAGAATATCCGAAGGGGGTGGAAGAAATGGCAGTACCTCAAAGAAGAACTTCCAAAACTCGCAAGAGAATGCGCCGTACTCATTTTAAGCTTGAAGTGCCAGGTATGGTAAAATGCCCAAATTGTGGTGAATATAAATTAGCTCATCGTGTTTGCAAAGCCTGCGGATCTTACAAGGGCGAAGAAGTTGTAAACAACTAATGTGCTCACAAGGCAAAGTGCAAGAATGGCACTTTGCCTTTTTTGGTAGGTACTAAAATTTTTTATCTCCGTAAGCCCAGCTTGGCTGCCGCCTGCCCCTTTTAAGGCATGGCTCCAGCCAAGATCTTTTAAAGACGAATATACTTTTTTCGACAGTTTCAACCGGTTGCAGGGTTGGATCTTTTTTTATATACTCTTAGTACCAGGTAATAAATTTTGATCACGAACATCTCCATCACGGTGGTGAGGAAGATACCACGCTTAAAGAAGAAGGAAAGACAGACTAGATTGTCTAATGACTTACAGATGAATCCCTTCCTTACAGACGAGGAGCTAGCACACAACTATAAGGTTAGCATCCAGACTATACGGCTTGATCGTATGGAACTGGGTATACCGGAGTTGCGTGAGCGCATCAAGCATGTTGCCGAACAGAAACTGGATCCTGTCAGATCTTTGCCGCTTCATGAAGTAATTGGAGAACTCGTCGACTTACAGTTGGATCATAGTGCAACCTCGGAGCTCTTGATAAGCGAGGAACATGTTTTTTCCCGTACTTATGTAGCGAGAGGCCATTATATATTTGCTCAAGCTAACTCGTTAGCTGTAGCTCTCGTCAACGCAGAGGTCGTTTTGACAGGAGCCGCACGCATTCGCTTCATACGGCCGATCAGATTAGGCGAGAAGCTAGTTGCCAAGGCGCTTGTGCGTTCTGCATCAGGGGATCAGATAAAGGTCCGGGTGGAAACGCGTGTAGGTGAAGAACTGGTTTTCAGCGGTACATTCCGAGTGTTCAAGGCGGCGGATTTGCACAAGTCATAGGAGGGAAAACGTTGAAAATCGCGGTAGATGCGATGGGTGGCGATCATGCCCCCCAAGCGATTGTGGAGGGTGCGCTGCAAGCAGCGCGAAAACTAACAGATGTACATATTGTATTGGTAGGGAACGAACAACAGATTATGCAACATGTAAATCGAACCTTACCGAACAACATAGAGATTGTTCATGCATCAGAGGTGATTGACCCTGATGAGAAAGAGCCAGCTAAGGCCATTCGCCGCAAAAAGGATTCTTCCATGGCCGTAGCGTTGGACATGGTGAAGGAAAAGAAGGTAGGGGCTGTGATTTCTGCTGGAAATACGGGCGCTTTTATGGCTGGTGGAGTTTTCATTACCAAGCGTATCGAGGGAATCGAACGCCCGGCTTTAGCACCGATATTACCTACTCTTGAAGGCACAGGAGTTTTAGTATTGGACGTAGGCGCCAATATGGATGCTAAACCGGAGCATCTATTGCAGTATGCCATGATGGGCCATATCTATGCACAGAATGTAATGGGAATACATCGCCCTCGCATCGGTTTATTGAATGTTGGAACCGAAGAGCTGAAGGGGAACGAATTGACGAAAGAGGCATACGCTCTGTTTGAGAGTCAAGAGTTTCACTTTGTGGGCAATGTAGAAGCAAGAGATATTCCTTTTGGAGTCTGCGATGTGGTGGTTTGTGACGGGTTTTCGGGAAACATTCTCTTGAAATCCATGGAGGGAATCGCCAGTGCACTTTTCCAGGTGATGAAGGAAGAATTTTCAAGATCCCTTGTGTCCAAGGTCGGAGCAACGCTGCTCAAACCCAGCTTACGAGGCATCAAGAAGAAAATGGATTATACCGAGTACGGTGGAGCCCCACTACTCGGGCTTCAAGGGGCCTGCATTAAAGCCCATGGTTCGTCGAATGCTCACGCCATCAAAAATGCAATCTTCCAGGCTGTACGATTTGTTGAGAAAGATGTGGTTGGTCATATCTGTAAAGAAGTCAAGCTGGAAAGAGGGGAAAGGGATGCACAGGAATAGTTCTGTTGGGATATTGGGAACAGGGTCCTACGTTCCAGAAAAGATTCTCACGAATAAAGAGCTAGAAACCATGGTGGATACCTCAGATGAGTGGATTGTTTCGAGAACCGGAATTTGCGAAAGAAGAATTAGCAGCGAGCAGGAAGCATCATCAGATCTCGCTTTGTATGCAGCCGAAAAGGCGCTTGAAGCCGCAGGAATTCGGGCAGATCAACTGGATTTGATCATCGTGGCGACTGTCACTCCAGACACTTCTTTCCCTTCCACAGCCAATATTATACAGGACCGTTTAGGCGCTAAAAAAGCCGCGTCTTTTGACTTGGCCGCTGCGTGCTCAGGGTTTCTCTATGGTATTGCTACGGCTTCACAATTTATTGAAAATGGACTTTATCGTTATGCGCTTGTTATTGGTGTAGAGTGCTTATCTAAGATTGTCGATTGGACCGATCGCAATACTTGTGTGTTGTTTGGCGATGGAGCGGGCGCGGCGGTGTTGGGACCTGTTGAAGAAGGCTTTGGCTTCCTATCCTTTGATCTAGGTTCCGATGGAGCTGGAGGAGATTTGTTGAAGCTTCCTGCAGGGGGATCACGCCTTCCTGCTTCCGAGCAGACCATAGCCGATCGTCTGCATTATGTCTATATGTCTGGCGGCGATGTGTTTAAGTTCGCGGTTAGGGTCATGGGAAGTTCAGCGGAAGCTGCGCTAGAGAAAGCGGGAATGAAGAAAGAGGAGATTGACTTTCTCGTCCCTCACCAAGCCAATTTGCGCATTATTGATGCTGCGGTTAAGCGGTTGGGATTGTCGATAGATAAAGTGGTGGTGAATCTAGACCGCTACGGCAACATGTCTGCGGCTTCAATTCCCGTGGCGTTAGATGAGGTCGTGCGACAGGGAAGAATTAAGCAGGGAGACCGGTTGGTTCTCGTCGGGTTTGGCGGAGGATTAACATGGGGCGCTTGTGTTCTGAGATGGAGTATGAAGGAAAAGGAGCAATTGAATCATGGCTAAAGTCGCATTAATATTTCCAGGTCAAGGATCTCAATATGTTGGAATGGGAAAGGAGGCCCTAGAGAAAAGTTCAGCTGCTGCAGCGGTGTTTGCAAAAGCAGATAAGGCTCTAGGATTGCCTTTAACCCAGCTTTGTTTGGAAGGGCCTGAGGAACAGCTGAAACTGACGGTGAACACACAGCCTGCCATTCTGACTACAAGTGTAGCCCTACTAGAGTGGCTAAGGGAGAAGCAAGCTATCACTCCAGCTTTTGTAGCGGGTCATAGCTTGGGCGAGTATTCGGCTCTAGTGGCTGCAGGCGCCCTAAGCTTTGAGGACGCCGTAGTAGCTGTTCGTGCACGAGGTCAGTATATGGAGGAAGCGGTACCTGCAGGGGTGGGGGCTATGGCCGCTATCCTTGGCATGGATCGGGACAAGCTGCATGCCATCTGCGAGGAGATATCTTCAAACGGCACTCCCGTCCAACTGGCTAATCTCAATTCACCCGGGCAAATTGTGATTTCTGGTTCCGCAGAAGGGGTTGGGGCAGCGAGTGACGAAGCGAAAAAGCAAGGGGCTAAGCGGGCGATTCCGTTAAATGTGAGTGGACCTTTCCATTCTAGTCTTTTGCAACCTGCTTCTGAACAATTAAAATCCAAACTGAGCGGGATTAGCATTTCTGATGCTTCAGTTCCCGTGGTTGCTAACGTGTCCGCTCGTGAGCTGACCAAAGCTGAAGATATCTTTACTTCCTTGGTGGAACAGGTTTCTTCTCCTGTACTGTGGGAGGATTCTGTGATGTACATGTCCGAACAGGGAGTAGATACCTACATCGAGGTCGGTCCAGGAACCGTACTGGCTGGATTAGTGAAGAAGATTGACCGCAATGCGAAAGTATTTTCTGTTCAGGATGAGGCGTCCTTGAATAAATTAATAAGCGAATGGGTATAGAGGTGA
Source organism: Ammoniphilus sp. YIM 78166 (assembly GCF_004522215.1). Classification (GTDB taxonomy): domain Bacteria; phylum Bacillota; class Bacilli; order Aneurinibacillales; family RAOX-1; genus YIM-78166. Next base: position 657,194 of record NZ_SDLR01000002.1, read on the forward strand.
TAGGGATGGTTCAAGATAAGGTAGCTGTAGTTACTGGGGCATCAAGAGGAATTGGAAGATCTATTGCATTAGCTTTAGCAGAGGCTGGTGCGGATGTTGTCGTTAACTATTCCGGAAGTGAACAAGCGGCTCGTGAGGTCGCAGCTGAAGTGGAGAAACTGGGGCGCAAGGCCTTGGTTGTTCAAGCAAATGTAGCAGATCAGGAGCAAGTGGCTCAATTAATCCAGCGCACCCTAGATGAATTCGGACGCGTGGATATTCTTGTGAACAATGCGGGAATTACTCGTGATAATCTGCTCATGAGAATGAAAGATGATGAGTGGGATGCTGTGATTGATACCAACTTAAAAGGAGTCTATAACTGCATTAAGGCGGTTACTCGTCCCATGATGAAGCAGCGTTCAGGCCGAATCATTAACATTTCTTCCGTTGTGGCAGCATTGGGTAACGCAGGTCAGGCCAACTACGTTGCGGCTAAAGCTGGAGTCATCGGCCTAACCAAATCGGTTGCCCGTGAGTTTGCAAGCCGTGGAATTACAGTCAATGCCGTGGCGCCTGGGTTCATTGAAACCGACATGACCTCAAAGCTCAGCGAGGAAATTCAGGCAGGGCTGATGACACAAATTCCCCTGCAGCGCCTAGGAAAGCCTGAGGATATTGCTCACATGGTTCGTTTCCTGGCTTCTGAGCAGGCTTCCTACATTACAGGGCAAACCTTCCATGTGGATGGCGGAATGTATATGGGGTAAGCCAAAAAACTTTTAAATTGTGGACTAGTTTTCCATAGGAAGTTTCAGTATAATACCTGAGAGGAGGTGAAGGTAATGGCAGACGATATCTTGGAAAGAGTGAAGAAGATCATTATTGATCGCCTTGGAGTGGATGAATCAGCTATCACGTTGACAGCTTCTTTTAAAGAAGATCTAGGAGCTGACTCTTTGGATGTTGTAGAATTTGTTATGGAATTAGAAGACGAATTCGACATGGAAATTTCCGATGAAGATGCGGAAAAGATCTCCACAGTGGGCGATGTAGTGGAATACATAAAATCCCACAAATAATTTCGTTAGTCCCGTTCTTGTAACGGGACTTTCATTTACACTATCGCGACTTAAGAAAGTTCCTGTAACTTTCTTAAGTCGCGGCATGAAAAGCTTCCTCTAAAAGCGGTCTTGCTATTATGACAATGCTTCGGAAGAAGCTTTTCTTCTTAATCCAAGAAGGGTACTCTGAGGTGAAAAATTATGAAAAATCGTGTCGTCATTACCGGAATGGGCGTTATTTCTCCGATTGGGAAGTCAGTCGAAGAGTTTTGGGGAAATTTATTAGCTGGGAAATCTGGCGTTGATCATATAACTTCATTTGATGTATCGGACTATCCGACGCAGATTGCTGCGGAAGTCAAAGACTTTAATCCAGAAGAATTCATGGAGAAAAAAGATGTAAAACGTACCGATCGTTTTGTTCAATTTGCCATTGCTGCCGGGAAACTAGCGATGGAAAATGCCGGTATCAATATGGATGAACTCAACCGTGATCGGGTTGGTGTATATATAGGTTCAGGAATCGGGGGACTTGGCACCTTCGAGGATCAACATCGTACCTTGATGGAAAAAGGTCCCAAACGCGTCAGTCCGTTTTTCATTCCGATGATGATTGCCAACATGGGCTCGGGCCAGGTATCCATCGCTTTGGGAGCTAAGGGGCCAAACAGTGCCGCAGTAACAGCTTGTGCGACGGGAACGAACTCCATCGGTGATGCGTTTAAAATCATTCAGCGGGGAGAAGCAGACGTGATGTTCGCGGGAGGATCAGAGGCTACGATTCGACCAACGGGGCTTGCTGGATTTTGTTCAGCTAAAGCGATGTCGACTCGCAATGATGAACCGCAAAAGGCGAGCCGGCCGTTTGATCTGGATCGAGATGGATTCGTTATGGGAGAGGGCTCTGGGGTCTTGGTTCTAGAATCTCTTGAACATGCGAAGAAGCGCGGCGCCAACATCCTAGCCGAGATCGTGGGATATGGGATGAGCGGAGATGCCCACCACTTAACCATGCCAGCGCCAGAAGGCGAAGGGGCTGCACGATGCATGGCGATGGCCATCCGAGATGCAGGGATTACACCAGATCAAATTGATTATATTAATGCTCATGGTACCTCAACCGAATACAATGATAAATTTGAGACCATGGCAATCAAAACCGCTCTCGGTGAACATGCTTATAAAGTGGCCGTCAGCTCAACTAAATCCATGACAGGACACTTGTTAGGGGCAGCAGGTGCGGTGGAAGCGATAGCCTGTGTTCAAGCTATTCGCGATCAAACCCTTCCTCCGACTATTAACTATGAGACGCCTGATCCAGAGTGCGATTTAGATTATGTTCCGAATGTCCCGCGTAAGGCCAAAGTGGATATTACGTTATCCAATTCCTTGGGCTTCGGGGGTCATAATGCAACGATTATCATCAAAAAGTTTGAAGAGTAACTCCTTAGGTGGATAAACGTGGACTTTCAAAAATTACAAAACACTATCGGTATACAATTTCATAATGAAAAGTTGTTGCGCCAGGCTTTTACTCACTCTTCCTATGTGAATGAACATCGCGGGAAGCCTTATCAGGACAATGAGCGCTTGGAGTTTTTAGGAGATGCCGTCCTAGAACTGACTGTATCCCAATTTCTCTTTACACACTTCCCTAAGATGTCCGAAGGGGAGATGACAAAGCTTCGGGCTGCCATTGTTTGTGAACCCTCTCTGGTTCGTTTTGCGGAATCTCTAGAGTTTGGGAAAACGGTCCTGTTAGGAAAGGGAGAAGAGATGACTGGTGGAAGACAAAGACCTGCTCTTTTAGCGGATGTGTTTGAAGCTTTTATCGGTGCTCTTTATTTAGATCAGGGTTTGCCCAAGGTGTTTTCCTTTCTCGAGCAGTTTGTCTTTCCTTCGGTTGACCGTGGAGAGTTTATGAAGACGACAGACTATAAGTCTCAGCTCCAGGAGCATGTTCAGCATGATAATCTTGGAGAGATATCCTATCGCATCATTGAAGAGAAAGGACCGGCCCATAACCGGGAATTCGTTTCCGAGGTACTGCTGAATGGAGTCTCCATGGGAACAGGCCGAGGTCGCTCAAAAAAAGAAGCGGAGCAACATGCTGCAGCGGTCGCAATCGAAAAACTGGGGATCAAACGTAAATGAAAAGGGAGAGATCTAGATGTTACATCGAAGAATAGCCCTATTCGTTCCTCACCAAGGTTGTCCTAAAGATTGCGTGTTTTGTAACCAGTCCCGAATTACGGGCCAGAAGAGGGAGAACCGACTGACGGAGGAACAGGTTCGACGGACCATTGAAGAGCACCGCGCAACCATACCTCCGGACGCGTTGGTCGAGATCGCGTACTTTGGCGGCAGCTTTACGGGACTTCCTCGTTCCTATCAGAGAATGCTTCTTGAAGTAGCAAAGGAATACATTGACGCTGGCGTGGTACAGGGCATTCGATTTTCTACACGTCCCGACTATATTACGGATTCTATCATGGAGTTCTTGATCCAGTATGGGGTCACTACGATCGAACTGGGGACGCAATCGCTAGATGACACGGTTCTCGAACTTTCTGCGCGCGGACACTCGGCAGCTCAAGTGAAAAAGGCGGTAGAGACGATACGCAAGTATCCGGGGATCGAAGTAGGTCTCCAACTTCTTCCGGGTCTCCCGGGCGATTCAAAAGAGCTAGTGATGGAAACCGTGCAAAAGGCCATCTCGCTTCAACCCGATTTTGTTCGAATCTATCCGGCCCTTGTCATTGCAGGGACTGAATTGGAGTGGCTGTTTCATACGAAGCAATATGTCCCTCTCACACTAGAAGAAGCGATTGATCTAGTTGCGGGCATGTGGGTTGAATTTATGCAAGCGGACATTCCTGTGATTCGAATGGGATTGCATTCTTCTGAGGATCTCCGGACGGAAGGGACGATTATCGCAGGACCCTTCCACCCTTCTTTTCGACAGCTTGTAGAAGCTAAGTTATATGCAGATCTACTTGATCTCGTTAAACAAGAGGTAGACCCTAAAGAAATCAAAAAAGTAACTCTTCATCCAGCGGATGAAACCGCTCTTCGCGGATCAAAGGGAGGGAATTGGAAGGGCTTTGTGAAGCAATGCTCCCCAAACATTCCTTTGCTTGAATTCAACTCTTCTCTCCACCGTCACATGATTGAAGTCAGTATGAGGGACGGTCAGGTTATCTCATATCGCTTGTCTGCCTTAGCAGATCTAGAATCCAGTTTTCTCTAAGCTGGGTTCTTTGTCTTTTTTCATACAAAGTATGATAAAATAATCAAGTCCAACGAAGAGTTCATCTTAGGCTCGAGCATCTGAGAGATTACATACAGGGTAGGGGGAAGGAACATGTACTTAAAACGCCTAGAATTAATAGGCTTTAAATCCTTTGCCAACCGGACGGAACTGGAGTTTGTACCAGGAGTAACGGCCGTGGTAGGGCCGAATGGAAGCGGAAAAAGCAACATCTCCGATTCGATTCGCTGGGTCTTAGGCGAGCAGAGTGCAAAGTCTTTGCGTGGAAGCAAGATGGAAGACATCATCTTTGCAGGCAGCGACACTCGTAAACCAGTGAATTACTGCGAGGTGTCCTTGACCTTAGACAATTCCGATCATACGCTGAAGATCGATTATAGTGAAGTCACCATTACGCGTCGAGTGTATCGTTCTGGTGACAGTGAGTACTACATAAATAAGCAGTCTTGTCGACTTCGAGACATTGTGGAATTGTTTATGGATACAGGTGTAGGAAAGGAAGCTTACTCGATTATTGGGCAAGGCCGGATTGAGGAAATTCTGAGCACGAAGTCGGAAGACAGGCGCGGGATATTCGAGGAAGCTGCCGGAATTGTAAAATATAAGGCACGCAAAAAAGAAGCAGAAAAGAAGCTTGACGATACCGAGGCTAATCTAGTACGGATCGCGGATATCATCGCAGAGATCTCCGAGCAAATTGACCCCCTAAAGGAACAAGCGGAGAAAGCGAACCATTATTTAGTTTTGAAGGAAAACTTAAAGGAACAAGAGATTGGTCTATACGTCCATCAAATAGAAGATTTAAATCAATCATGGAATGAAACCAAGAAGCTCGTGCTGCAACTGAAAGAACAGCATGCCGTCCATTCTTCCTCATTGAGTTCGACTGATGCTCAGTTGTCTAGCTGGCGCTGGAAAATGAACGAGCAAGATCAGACGCTGGAAGAGTGGCAGGTCAAGCTTTTAAACGTCAGTGAAGAAGTAGAAAAAACGGAAGGAAAGCGCGAAGTATTAAAGGAGCGCAAAAAGAATGTAAGGGAAAATCATAAGTTAACGAAAGACAAGCAGGTGCAGCTCCATGCTCGCATGGAGGAGCTATCCCGCCAGATTTCCGTTGAAGAAGAACGTTTGACTGGCCTTCGGGCGGAAGAAAAGGTCGTTCATCAAGAGTTAAAAAACCAAGAGGGACTCCTGCAGGATGTAACGAAGGGCCTAGAAACCGACGTCGAGCAGCTAAAAAGCGATTATATTGAGCTGTTGAATCGGGTAGCCTCCACGAAAAACGACTTAAGACATTGTCAGCAGGCAATGGAAACAGCAGGAAAAAGAAAGCTAAAGCTTCAGGAGCAGCTTGACTTACTCTCTGAAGCACAACGGGAGCTCTTGACCAGGAAAGGGAAGACAGAGGAGGAAGTGACAGCTACCGTTACTGCTCTGGAGAACTGCTTGGCAGACTATAAGGCGCTTGCCGGTAGTTATAAAGAAAAGCAAGCCAAGCGAGAGCAGCAATCTCAAACCCTACGAAAGCTAGAGCAAAAGATAGAATCGATTTCCTCGCGCCGAGACGTTTTGCAAGAAATGCAATCGGCTTTCACCGGTTTCATGCAAGGGGTCAAGGAAATCTTGAAGGCACGGGAAAACGGCTTCTCTGGCATCCATGGGGCGGTGGCCGAGCTAGTTATTGTTCCTACGCAATATGAGACAGCACTAGAAGTGGCGTTAGGCGGAGCACTGCAGCACGTGGTGGTAGAAAATGAAGCATCCGGAAGAAAAGCGATCCAGTGGCTTAAGGAAAACCGATTGGGCCGAGCAACCTTTCTTCCTCTGGACGTTATCCGCTCCCGGAGAATCTCATCCCAGGATGAATCCATGCTGAATCAGCAAAAAGGTATTGTAGGCATTGCGTCAGATTTGGTTCAATGCGAGAAAAAGTATCGACATGTCGTCGAAAATCTTTTAGGTTCGGTCATTGTGACCGAAACATTAGAGCAGGCGAACCAGGCTGCCCGAAAAACAGGGTATCGCTACCGTTTTGTAACGGTTGAGGGGGATGTAGTAAATCCCGGAGGAGCCATGACCGGTGGAACGGTTCAGCAGAAGAGCACCAATCTTCTAGGACGAAACCGTCAATTGGAAGAACTCGAGCTGGCTTTACAAGAAGGCTCCTCACAGAGAGCCTTCTTAGTAGAAGAATTACTGAAACTCGACCAAGAAATTTCCGCTCAGAAGACCAAAGAAGACGAACTGAGACGATTGGGTGAGCAGTATCGATTACAGGAACAGGGAGCCAAAAATAAACTGAATCAGATTGAGGCAGAAAGCCGTAATCAAGCCGACCGCTTGAAGGTGGTCCAGCAGGATCTAGCCAGTGCTCACGCAGAGGCCTCAGAGCTTCAAGAAAAAGAACATCAGCTCATTCAGCTATTGGAAGACTGGGCGAAAGAAGAACTGGATTACAAGCAACAGATCAGTGATATTGAGGCTCATCGCAACCAGCTTCAGCATAGCAAAGAAGAGTTCGCAAGCGTGATCACAGAATTAAAGGTCAGGTCAGCAGAGCTCCGCAAGCAGCAAGAGTCCGTTCACACGATAATCCAAAGAGTCAAAGAAGAATATAATACCGTTCAAAACGAGTGGAAAAGCGGAGAAGACTATCTTAAGAATCTAGCCGATTTAATTGAAGGAAATCTGGATGGTGAAGAACAGCTTGATCGGATGATTCAAGAGTACCGCAAGGAAAAGGAAGGGATCGGTCAGCAGATCCTTCTTCTAAAAAAGGAACGCACGGAAACAATGCAGCACATTGATAAGTTTGAGGCAGAGGCCAAGGTTAGCCGAAAACAGCTGAAGGAACTCGAGGATCGTCTTCATAAAGAAGAAGTCAAGGCCGGTCGCTTCGATGTGGAGCTAGATAATGTCCTACAGAAGCTGCAGGAAGACTATGAGCTCTCTTATGAATTAGCGAAAGAAATGGTTGAACTCCCCGAGAACCCGAAGGAAACAGGAGAGCTGGTTGCCAAGCTAAAAAAACAGATACAAGCCTTGGGTGTCGTGAATCTGGGGGCCATTGAGGAATATGAAAGACAATTTGAGCGCCTCGAATTCTTATCCAGTCAAAGCCGAGATCTAGAAGAAGCGAAGCAGACGCTTTATCAAGTGATTCAAGACATTGACGATGAAATGTCCAGAAGATTTCTTGAGACCTTTGAACAAATTCGGACCGAGTTCCAACAAGTGTTCACTCATTTATTCGTAGGAGGGAGAGCTGACCTGCAGCTTTCAGATCCTACTCGTATATTAACGACTGGAATTGATATCGTAGCTCAGCCTCCAGGTAAGAAACTGCAAACGTTAGGGCTTCTTTCCGGAGGAGAAAAAGCGCTGACCGCCATCGCTCTGTTGTTTGCTATTTTACGTATTAAGCCTGTCCCATTCTGTGTCCTCGATGAAGTAGAGGCGGCGCTTGATGACGCCAATGTTTATCGGTTTGCTGAATATCTTCGTCATTTTAGCGGTCAAACCCAATTTATTTGCGTTACACACCGTAAGGGTACGATGGAGGGAGCGGACGTTCTCTATGGGGTGACCATGCAGGAATTTGGCGTATCGAAGCTCGTATCTGTAAAATTAGAAGATAAGTCGCTGATCTCGGAGACCGCGTCTTGATCCTAAGGATGATCTAAGGAGGAAGTTGGATGAGTTTTTTTAAGAAGCTAAAAGAAAAGATCTCTCAAAAAACCGAAGAAGTAACGGTCAAGTTTAAAGAGGGACTAACCAAAACTCGTGATGCCGTTGTAGGCAAAGTGGAAGACTTAGTTCGCCGATACAAAAAAATTGATGAAGAATTTTTCGAGGAGTTAGAGGAGATTTTGATTTCCGCCGACGTTGGCGTCAATACCGTTATGGAGCTCGTGGACGATTTGCGAAAGGAGGCGAAAAAGCAGAAAATTGAAGATGCTCTAGCCCTCAAGCCCTTGATCTCTGAAAAGCTAGTAGGGCTATTCCAAGAGAATGCCACGGATTATGGATTAAATATCCAAGAAGGCAGATTGACTATTATCATGTTTGTAGGCGTAAATGGAGTGGGCAAAACGACAACGATCGGTAAAATGGCCCATATGTTTAAGCAACAGGGAAAAAAGGTGCTGTTAGCTGCGGGGGACACCTTTAGAGCAGGCGCGATTGAGCAATTGGAAGTTTGGGGTCAGCGAGTCGGGGTGGAAGTCGTCAAACACCAGGCAGGCGCAGATCCAGCGGCGGTCGTGTACGATGCCATCCACGCGGCGCGTTCTCGTGGAGTCGATATTCTTTTGTGTGATACGGCTGGAAGGCTGCAAAATAAAGTCAACTTGATGGAGGAGCTAAATAAGGTGTATCGTGTCATCGCCCGCGAAGTTCCGGATGCTCCCCATGAAACGTTGCTTGTGCTGGATGCCACCACGGGACAGAATGCCATGAATCAGGCGCGTGCTTTTGGCGAAGCGACGAAGGTTTCCGGCATTGTTTTAACTAAATTGGATGGAACGGCAAAGGGCGGAATTGTTATTGCGATAAGCAATGAGTTAAAAACGCCAGTGAAGTATGTCGGATTGGGTGAAAAGATGGATGACCTGCAGCCATTTGATCCGGAGCAATTTGTTCATGCCTTATTTACCGGATTTATGGAAGAAACACAGGTGGAGGAAAACTCGTAAAGCTTTTTTCTTGACAATCGTTTGTAAGATAGGTATTATAATTTCCTGTAAAGAATTTTTCTTGCAAGAAGGCTAAAACCAACTCTATGGGATTAGGGGAAGACAATGCTCGAGAAAACGAATCGGGTAAACATGCTGTTCGACTTCTATGGACCCTTACTAAAGGACAGGCAAAGGCAGTTCCTTGAGATGTATTATCGAGAGGATTTGACCTTGAGTGAGATTGCAGAGCTCATGGAAGTAACACGGCAAGCGGTGTACGACCAGGTGAAACGAACGGAATCCGTTCTGGAACAATATGAGGAGAAACTCCAACTGCTGTCCCGTTTCCAAGAGAGACAATCTCGTATTGGTCGGCTGTTGAGCCTGGTTGATTCAGATTCTACTGACTGGGATCAGGAACGCATTCGGACTTTAGTGAAGGAACTAGCTGAGTTGGAATGGAATGAGGAGGCATAGCATGGCCTTTGAAAGTTTAGCCAATCGTCTGCAAGCCACCTTTGATCGCTTGCGAGGAAAAGGCAAAGTGACCGAAGATGATGTCAATGACATGATGCGGGAAGTACGCCTGGCCTTGCTGGAAGCAGACGTTAACTTTAAAGTTGTAAAAGAATTCGTGGCTAAGGTAAAGGAAAGAGCAGTAGGACAAGAAGTCCTTAAGAGCTTAAGCCCTGGCCAGCAAGTCATTAAAGTGGTGAATGATGAACTGACTCAGCTGATGGGTGGAGAGCAAAGTAAGATTGCCCACTCGAATAAGCCGCCGACTGTCATTATGATGGTAGGACTGCAAGGGGCAGGGAAAACCACGACCACAGGTAAGCTTGCTAAATATCTTTTGAAGCAAAACCGCAAGCCTTTGCTGGTTGCTGGAGATATCTATCGCCCGGCTGCCATTAAGCAGCTTCAGGTTTTAGGTGAACAACTGAAGGTTCCTGTATTCTCCCTTGGAGATCAGGTTAGCCCTGTGGAGATTGCTACACAAGCAATAGCCCAGGCGAAAGCCGACCATAACGACTATGTCCTGATCGATACGGCTGGGCGACTGCATATTGATGAGCATCTCATGGATGAGCTGAAGAATATTAAAGATTCTGTAGGTCCCCACGAGATCTTGCTTGTTGTGGATGCGATGACCGGACAAGATGCAGTGAATGTAGCGGAGAGCTTTAACAGTCAGTTGGAACTAACCGGGGTTGTATTAACGAAGCTAGATGGAGATACAAGAGGTGGAGCTGCTCTATCTGTTAAGGCCGTAACCGGCAAGCCGATTAAGTTTGCGGGTATGGGCGAGAAGATGGATGCCTTGGAGCCTTTCCATCCAGATCGAATGGCATCACGCATTTTGGGAATGGGCGATGTTTTATCCTTGATTGAGAAGGCGCAAGCCGCAGTCGATCAAGATAAAGCAAAGGAAATGGAGCGCAAGCTGCGCAAGGCGGAATTTACGTTCGAAGATTTCCTTGACCAGATGGCACAAGTACGGAAGATGGGGCCTTTAGAGGACTTATTAGGCATGATTCCCGGCATGAACAAGATGAAGGGGATGAAAGACCTTAAGATCGATGATAAGGCCATCAACCGGGTGGAAGCCATCGTCAAGTCCATGACCACGCAAGAAAAGCAAAATCCAGAGCTTTTGAAGAGCACAAGCCGAAAAAAGCGGATTGCGAAAGGAAGCGGAACCTCCATCCAGGAAGTCAACCGATTCTTGAAGCAATTTGAGGATATGCAAAAAATGATGAAACAGTTTGGCAAGATGGCTGATCAAGCCAAGAAGAAAAAAGGCAAAGGAATGTTTGGTAAATTTCCTTTTATGCCGTAAAAAAACTAACAACTAATTGGAGGCAAGATTATTATGGCAGTTAAAATTCGTTTAAAGCGTATGGGTGCAAAGAAAACTCCTTTCTATCGTGTAGTAGTAGCAGATTCCCGTTCTCCTCGTGATGGACGTTTCATCGAAGAAATCGGATACTACAATCCAGTTGCTCAACCAGCTGTAGTAAACATCGATCAAGAGAAAGCTGTAAAATGGATGTTGACTGGTGCACAACCAACTGATACGGTTCGCAACTTGTTCAGCAAAGCTGGAATCTTGAAGCAAGTTCACGAAGCAAAGTACCAGAAGTAATAGAAGTCCTTAGGGGAGGGAAGTTGGCATGAAAACATTAATTGAAGTCATCGCCAAAGCATTAGTAGATCACCCTGGGGAAGTTCACGTCAACGAAGTGGAAAAAGATCGCTTAACCGTTTATGAGCTATCTGTTCATGCAGAGGATATGGGCAAGGTCATTGGCAAGCAAGGCCGTGTGGCCAAAGCCTTGCGTACTGTTGTAAATGCAGCAGCCGTAAAGGAAAACAAGCGAATTACGATTGATATTGTGTAAGGAAACAAAGCTGGGACCCTTGAGGGAACTCCCGGCTTTTTTGTTACCAGTGGAAGGAGGGAGTCCCATTGAAGCTGAAACGGACGGTCTTGCTGAAGATGATTCTTACCCCTGATCTAAGAGAAAAGTTGCTGGAAGAGTATAACGGCTATATCAAGAAGTATGAAGTGGAATTGGAGCAGCTTCAATTCCAGAGTAAGAAATTGCTGCAGGAAGCATTGAAGAAAGGGCCAGATGCTCAAAAAGTCGTACAGGAACGACTACAGAAGGAGTCCGCTGCTCGCAAGGATAAAGTAAAGCACTATAAGGAAATGATTCATCAGCTTGCTTTGCTTCCAGATGAAAGCGAGATTCTTCATTCTGAACTTGAAGGCGAAGTCGAAGTAAGTGTAGGTGACCATTGGGATAAACTAATGGGCAAGTCAGAAATTATTGTGCGTGATGGAATCATTACTGAAATTCGAAATGGAGGTTAGAACGTGAGCAATACCCGCTATTACGAGGTAGGCAAGGTTGTAAATACCCATGGAATTAAAGGTGAGCTGAAGATACATTCCGTAACCGACTTTCCAGAAGAGCGTTACAGAAAAGGAAGCAAGCTTTTTTTGTTTCATGATAACCTGCCACAGCCCTTAACGGTTACGGTGGAAACTGCACGGCTGCAAAAAAATACATACATTGTAAAGTTTAAAGAATACGCGGATATTAACCAAGTTGAAAAATATAAAGGGGGTTCTTTAAAGGTCCCAGAGGACGAAAGGATCCCGTTAGAAGAAGATGAATTCTATTACGATGATATTATCGGCTGCGAGGTGTGGACGGACGAAGGAGAGCTCCTCGGCTCTGTGAAAGAGATTATTACCACAGGAGCAAATGATGTATGGGTGGTTAAGATGCAGAATGGGAAGGATGTGCTCCTACCCTATATCGAGGATTGTATCCTAGAGGTTGACGTGCCTAATCGTAAGATTACCGCGCACGTGATGGAGGGGCTGATTTAGGGTGCGTATCGACATACTGACACTTTTTCCCGAGATGTTTTCTGGAGTGCTGGGGAGCAGTATTCTTGGTAAGGCAGCGGAGAAGGGAGTTGTGGAATATCATACGTTGAATTTCAGGGAGTTTTCCGTCAACAAGCATGGGCAGGTGGATGATTATCCCTACGGTGGAGGAGCAGGCATGGTGCTGCGCCCTGAGCCTTTGTTTGACGCGGTAGAATCGTTGCAGCAGGATCCTGTGAATAAGCCAAGAGTGATTCTAATGTGCCCTCAAGGAGAACGCTATACCCAACAGAAGGCAGAAGAACTGGCCAAGGAGGAGCACTTGATTTTTCTTTGCGGCCACTATGAAGGGTATGATGAGCGTATCCGGCAGCATTTGATCACAGATGAAATTTCGGTTGGAGATTTTATCCTTACAGGCGGAGAGCTTCCTGCCATGACCATCATTGACAGCATAGTAAGGTTATTGCCAGGAGCGTTAGGCAATGAGAGCTCTGCTCATACGGATTCGTTCAGTACAGGATTATTGGAACATCCGCATTATACCCGCCCGGCTGAATTTCGTGGTTGGAAGGTGCCCGATGTCCTGGTATCGGGGCACCATGCGAAAATTGCAGAGTGGAGGAAAATAGAGTCATTAAAAAGAACGCTGCAGCGGAGACCAGACCTTCTTCCTTCCATCTTAGAGCAAGAACCTGGGCTAAAGAAGCTCGTGATGGCCATTGAAAAAGAAGAAAAGCAAAACTAGGCAGAGGTTTTGCTCTTGATAAGAGAATCTATATGTGTTAGAATGTTTTTTGTTGGGCTTTTAGCCCGTATTACGGTGGTCCGCTGTCGAAGAGGCATTTCCTCACGATATGAACGCTGGTTGGAAGGAGGAAATTACTATGAAGCAAATTTTGCGTGACATTACTCAAGAACATTTAAAGTCTGATATTCCTGCATTCCGTCCTGGGGACACTGTACGTGTTCACTTGAAGGTTATCGAGGGACAGCGTGAGCGTATTCAGATCTTTGAAGGCGTAGTAATCAGACGTCGCGGAACAGGTGTTAGCGAAACTTTCACTGTTCGTAAAGTTTCTTATGGTGTAGGTGTTGAGCGTACATTGCCTCTTCACTCCCCTAAGATCGATAAGATTGAAGTAGTACGTTACGGTAAGGTTCGTCGTGCGAAGCTTTACTACCTACGTGAGCGCGTGGGTAAGGCAGCTCGTATCAAAGACCGTCGTCGATAAGGCTGAGAGGAGCTTGGTAACAAGCTCCTTTTTGGCTTTATTAAGTAAATTACTATTAATTACTAATTTAAAAGACCGTTTTACATATAATTAATTATATATGCTTTAGTTAGGGAGGAGAAAGGTATGGAACACCAAGACCCGAGTCAGCAGGAACAGCTGGTCAAACCAGAGAAGCCCAAAAATGAAATTTGGGAATGGCTGAAGGCACTAGCGATTGCTGTGGTTCTAGCTTTTATTATTCGTTCCTTCTTATTTGCTCCTTTCGTCGTCGATGGGACGTCCATGATGCCTACCTTGCATGATCGGGAGCGGCTCATTGTCACGAAACTCATTTATTTTATCCAACAGCCATCACGCGGTGATGTGATCGTTTTCCATGCTACACAGGAAAGAGACTATATTAAGAGGGTCATTGCCGTAGGCGGCGATAAAATTGAGATGAGAGATGATCAGCTCTATCTAAATGATCAGCCTATAGACGAACCCTATCTTGAAGAATATAAGCTTCAGGCCAAAGCTGAAGGATACCCCCTTACCAATGACTTCGGACCCATAGACGTTCCAGAGGGTGAAATCTTTGTAATGGGGGATAATAGGAGAAATAGTAAGGATAGCCGAGCCATTGGTACAGTTCCTTTAGAAAGCATTGTGGGAAGAGCGGATGTCGTATTCTGGCCACTAACGGATTTCCGATTCCCGAATAAAACAGACAAATAAGCAGGTGAGCAGGATGACGATTCAGTGGTTTCCGGGGCATATGGCAAAAGCCCGCAGACAAGTAACGGAAAAGCTGAAGTTGATTGATGTTGTGATTGAGTTGCTGGATGCAAGACTTCCACTTTCTAGTCGCAATCCTATGATCGATGAGATTGTTAAAGATAAGCCCAGACTAGTGCTCCTAAACAAAACGGATTTAGCAGATCCCGCTATTACCGATCAATGGATTGAGTACTTCCGTGGTCAGCAGCTGCAAGCTCTCGGTATTGATGCTTTGTCAGGACGCGGAGTTCATCGGATACCGGAACAGTGCCGCAAGCTAGTGGAGCCCATCATGGAAAAACGGCGAGCCAAAGGGATGAATGATCGAGCAGTCCGGGTAATGATCTTAGGGATTCCAAACGTAGGAAAATCATCCTTGATCAATAGGCTAGCCGGGAAAAAGGTTGCCCAAACAGGAGATCGTCCAGCAGTAACGAAATCACAGCAATGGGTAAAAATGACGGACGGATTAGATTTGCTTGATACACCTGGAATCTTATGGCCGAAGTTTGAAGACCCGCTGGTAGGATATCGCCTAGCCGCGAGTGGGGCCATTAAAGACGAGATTCTCGATGTGGGTGAAGTCTCCTTATTCGTTACGGAATACATGAGAATGTATTACCCTGAGCAGTTGAAAGACCGATTCAAGATTACCGATATCCCCGACGATCGGATCGAATTATTAGAAGAAGTCGGAAGAAAACGTGGATGTATCATGGGGCGTGGTCAAGTAGATTACGAAAAGGTCGCTCAACTGATCTTGCGTGAATTACGTTCAGGAAAAATGGGTACGATCTCCTTAGAGAGACCTAACGATCAGTTCTCCATTGAAATCCTAAAAACCGAACTAGCGGAAACATGATACAATAGAAGGGTACTCGCCATAGGTGGAGGCCCTTTTTTACTGTTTAAGAAAGTTTAAGTTCACTAAAGCATTAAAGTGAACAAACTTTCTTAGACGCATAAAAAACTTCCTCTAAAGGCGGTCTGGCTACCCTGGAAATACTTCGATAGAAGTTTTTTTTATTGGGCTGGTAGGTTCGGATGATCGTGAAATCAAGTAACTTGCTCCCGTACCGGTAATGATTCCAAGTATCTGGAGCACTTGCTAAGATTTTTTGGCTGAGATAACCGTAGCCACTCCGCTTATTTGTTCAGGCGACCCTCCCTCGGCCCTACCTAAAACACCTTAAGAAGGGATTCCAACAACAGATGACTCCAATACATAAGCTTACTATTAATCAGATAAAGGAATTACTAAGCCGTGACGATATAGATTTTGCGTTAGCCGAAAGTCTCGCTCAAGATGAACGACAGGGCGTGCAGCAATTATGGAAGCAGTATCAGAAGAGGCTGGAACGAGCTCGACAGCTGGAAGAGCAGTGGGAGAGAATGACCATTCAGGAAAAGCAGTTGAGGAAGTCAGGGCATCGTTTTATCGCCGGGGTAGACGAGGTCGGGAGAGGTCCTATAGCGGGTCCGGTGGTGGCAGCCGCTGTGATTTTGCCGGAAAATTTTTATCTAGCAGGACTTAACGATTCTAAAAAAATCTCCCCTTCACTAAGAGAAAGCTACTACGACGTGATTACGAGCCAAGCGCTTGCGTATTCCGTTGCCTTTTCCTCCCCAGAAGAAATTGATCAGTTAAACATCTATCAAGCGACGATGAAAGTGATGAGAACCTGTGTGACCCGGCTTAGCCATAAACCGGACATCTGTCTAGTGGATGGATTAGAGGTGAAGGAGTTTCCCTTGCCTCAGTTAGCCTTAGTAGGTGGTGATGGCTTAAGTGTTTCGATTGCAGCTGCCTCCATCGTCGCCAAAGTGACGAGAGACCGTTGGATGGCTGAAGCTGCCGTACAGTATCCTCACTATGGATTCGATCGCAATGCTGGATATGGTACAAGTGAACATCTTGCTGCCATTGCGCAGTACGGGCCTTGTCCTCTTCATCGGTTGACGTTTGCCGGTGTAAAGGAATGGAACCAAGCCACTTAAGAGGGTGAATGTATGATTAACGGATCTTTGCTGCGGGTGTTTCTGCAACACCCCTCGTCTTTAGGACGAGCCCATCTGGATCTTCAACCAGGCCAACAGATTAAAGGGAAAGTATTAGAACTGCTTCCAGGAAATCAAGCGATGTTGCATCTGCAAGGAATGAAGCTAATCGCGCAATTGGAGACACCAGTAGAACCTGGTAAGATCATCTGGTTTGAAGTAAAGGAAAATCAACAGAAGCTTGTTCTTAAAGCACTCTCTCAAGAGGATACTCGCTCGCTTGCCATGACGCAGCAGCAGCCCGTCCATCCTTCCGTAGACTCCTCTAACTCCTTGTTTTGGCACTTTCCTCTTCCATCAATGGAGGAATCTTCGTTTGTTCAGATTAAAGGCAGGAAAAAATCAAATGGACAGATGGATCCGGCTCATTGTCAGCTTCTTTTTGTTCTGCAACTTCCGCATCTAGGGAGCTTGATTCTAGATCTGAAAATTACTAACCGCATGACTACCATCGAACTCTTAGGAGATGAGAAGAAGCTTGAAGATCTTGTTTCTCCGTTTAGGGAGGAGCTTCAGCCCGTGCTCGAGGAGTTAGGGTATCCACTGTTGAGTGTAAAGGTCGCCGCACCCCGACCGGCCCTAAATCCGAGCTTACAAGCGCTGTATCGAGGAGTGGACGTTCGAATATGAACCAGAAGAATAAAAGAACGGCAGTCGCTGTTTCCTATTCCAGTGGGGGCTTGGCGGCCCCAGTCGTGTCGGCTAAGGGACAAGGGGTCATTGCTGATGCAATCGTCCGTCAGGCTATGCAGTATGGGGTCCCTTTACAAGAAGATAAAGCCCTCGTTGAATTGCTTTCCAAGATTGAGCTTAATCATCAGATTCCGCCAGAGCTGTATCAAGTGGTTGCCGAAGTGCTAGCCAGCGTTTATCGAATGGAGAAGAGGGCGAGGAGTAAAGGTGAGCAAACGTGAACAAGAGTGGGGACGTCTAGGGGAGTCCGCAGCTGCACGGTATTTAGAGGAGCGCGGGTATGTCATACTTGAAAGAAACTTACGGTTACTACGACATGAAATGGACATTGTGGCCGAAAGGGAGGGCCTCATTGTCTTTGTTGAGGTCAAGACACGCACGACGGAGCTGTATGGCAGTGGCGCAGAATCGGTAACCCAGCAAAAACAAAGGAGACTTATTCGCTTTGCTGAGCTTTTTCTATTGCGTTATCCGCTAGGCAAGCAAGTCAGGTTTGATGTGATCACCATTAGCGTGAACCGAGAAAACGGTCAGGTGAAAAAAGTGGTTCACTTTCCGAATGCATTTGAGCTGATGTAAGAATAAAAATAGGCGTAAAATTGGGGATTTGCCTTACTTCCTCAGGCCGACGGCTTACGTATAGTATAATGTACTCGACGCGAAAGACTCCTCCAAATCCCCCGCCTGACGGCGGGGAATTTTTTTTTTCCAAATAAAAAGCCAGCAATTACTGCTGGCGAAGTTTCGTTTGTAAATTACGTTGGTGAATCTCGTCCAATAATAGATTTATAAAGTCTCTATCTAGCTCGAGGTTTAGGGATTTATAGTATGCATCTATTAGAGCTTCGTCACTTAGTAGTTTCATAATATCACCTCGAATAGTAGTTTTACCATATTATAGCACCCCAGGGAAAAGAGAACAATCGTTCGGTTATCCACATAGAGCTGTGTATAATGTGGGGATTAATTGTGGGAATGTGTCGAAAAACCCACGATTATTAAGGGGATATTGTGATTAAAGTTATCCACAGGGGTAAATTTAGTTTAAAAAATTTTTTTCTACCGTCCGATATTGGACCGCTTCACCTATCTCATTCTCTGAAATCTGCTCGCGACCATTTAAATCTGCGAGAGTTCGAGCTAGTTTTAAGATCCGATGGTGAGATCGATGACTCATTTGCAGCCGTTCGTAGACCGTTTTTAGCAACTGACTGGCGGAGCGGGAAAGACGGCAAAACTGCCCAATCTCTATTGGAGTCATCTCTGCATTGGCTCGTGTTGGAGAGTCTTGGAACCGGGCTTTTTGAATCTCGTAGGAAGCTATAACGCGCTCCCTAATGCGTAAAGAATTTTCCGCTTGATGAGTCAACTCCACAAATGTGGGAAGGCGAGGGACTTCAATTTGAATATCAAATCGATCGAGTAAAGGCCCAGAGAGCCGTTTTCGATATCGCTCTATTTCTGCTTGTTTACAGTTGCAGCGCTGGACATCATTTGGAAAACCAAAGTAACCGCAAGGACATGGATTCATGCTGCCGATTAAGAGGAACCGTGCGGGAAAACTGATGCACTGCCGTTGACGATGCAACTCGATTCGCCGATCTTCCAAAGGCTGACGTAATAGATTCAGAACGTGACGGGGGAATTCGCATATTTCATCAAGGAATAAGACTCCATGGTGAGCGAGGGTAAGTTCCCCAGGTTTAGGGTGATTTCCGCCTCCAACCAATCCAGCAGAAGTGATCGAATGATGCGGAGAACGAAAAGGTCTGACTGGCGTATCGATAGGAAGGGATTTGCCCGCTGAACTATAGACTTTGACTACTTCCAGCCATTCCCCTTGTGAGAGGGGAGGGAGGATGGAGGGGAGACTCGAAGCTAGCATCGTTTTCCCTGTTCCTGGAGGTCCAGTAAACAAAACATTGTGAAAACCGGCAGCGGCTACTTCTAATGCTCTCTTTGCTTGGGATTGTCCAAAGATGTGAGCGAAATCATGTGTAATCGGTGAGTTAAGAGGTGGACGGATAGAGTGAAATGGAGGTCCTTTTAAGAGAAGAGGAAGTTCTTGAAGGTGATGTAGAGGGTAAACGTCTAGTTCAGAAAGTGAGGCTTCTAAGGCATTTTCCTTGGGGACGATGAGCTGAGTGAAGCCCTGTCTGCTTGCCTCTATAGCCATGGGGAGTACGCCTTGAACAGGTTTCAGGTTACCATCTAGGGACAGCTCACCAATGAGTAGCGTGGTATCCATGTTGCCCAAAGTCCATTGCTCCGATGCGGCCAGAATGCCTGCAGCAACCGGCAGATCAAAGGCAGGTCCGACCTTTCTCATGTGGGCAGGAGCTAGATTTACAGTGATCCTCCCGAGCGGGAATATAAAGCCGCTGTTGCGAATGGCTGAACGGACGCGTTCTCTAGATTCTTTTACTGCTGAATCGGGAAGTCCCACAATAGAATATTGGGGTAGTCCTTTAGAGATATCGGTTTCCACCTCGACAATGAAGCCATCGATCCCTGTGATTCCAGCACTATAAGTTTTGTGGAAAATAAGGGTCACCACCTTAAATAATATGAGAAAACATAGTAAAGTTTCGACGAATTCTCGAGATTTCCTGCAACCATAGAAGAATTTTGAAAAAAAAGAAGGAATTAGGGCTAAAGATGGAGAACGAGGTTTTAGTGGGTATAAACTTCTAACAGCCCAGTTGCTGGGCATCAGGAGGAGATGGTCTTGGCTATGCGTGTATGGAATGGGAATAAGTCACTATCGATTACGTTAACACTATTATTTCTGGCGGGGTGTTCTATCCTTTCCACAGAGCCAACGATAATTATGGAAAAAGCGCAAGATGTTGCTGAGTCCTCTTCAACTGACGCGTGGAATCAAGAGTGGGAAACGATGATTAATAACCTTAAACACGTTTCTGTCATCACGTCCGAAGGATGGGAAGTGACTATTGATCATAAGCGGTTTGTGGATGCTTTCCCAAAGAACCCTTTGAAAGCGAAATCATTTAGTCCCTCAGGTGCCTTTAATTATACTGTTTTGATTTGGTCAAGCTCTAATGAACCGAGTGTTTTGCTGATCAATCCTAAAGGCGTCCAGTGGGATAATGAATACTACGGCAATGAGGAGGCTGTAGTTTTGGCTGCTTTGGTTCGTAAAGCCGTTAGTCAAAGCTTCTTTGAGCAGCTGAACATGGACAGGATGATGCTTAGATCCAAGGATATGGATCGCACGAAGAGATTGCCGGATAATAAATTGCTACAGCTTTCGAAGCTGTTAAGAGAAGCTCAGTATATCTCGGGCAAACCTCGACTGATTTACCCGCTTTATCCTAGCTATAGTTTGGAAATTGACGCAGGGGGTAAAGAAATTGTAGCGGTAGATATCCTCTCCCCGACCCTATTTTCTGTTGCGCTAGGCGGAGAAAAGCTGTTTTTTCAATCAGATGAGTCGCTGCTTGCACCTCTCAAAGATGAGATGAGCACGATGGACTATGCTAGACAGCATCCGAAATACCTGTTTAGAGCAAAGGATATAGGTATTGTGGATCAGTCTATACCTTACCACATGGAGAGTTTGCAAATTAACCCGGACAAGGTGAACCGATTTGAGGCCAAGTCCCTCATCCATGAGCTTGTTAGAGAAATAGCTAAAGCCGAAAAAACAGACAGGCCTATAAATAACAAGGTGCTTCCCCCGCTTACCCTAGAATTTGTTTTAGACGAGAGGGTAGTGCCAGTTTACATATACACTGATCATTACGTTTACCTAGATGCCGTTTATGCAAGACAAGGGATACTTAACCAAATCAAAAAGTATGTGTACGAGGACGAGTGGTTTATTAAACAAAGACCTAAAAAATAAAGCCCCGTAGAAAAAAATAAAAAGAAAGAAGGATTTTGACATTTCCAGTCGAATATGTTTTATTTGAGTGTGCAGAATAGCTGAGTAGGGAGATTTTTCTAAACGAAAAAAAAGGAAAAGCTAATCTACATTCAGGACAGATACCGTAATAGGAGGATGGAGAATGAATATCCATGAGTATCAAGGTAAAGAGATACTAAAGCAGTACGGCGTTGCTGTTCCCAATGGAAAAGTAGCTTTTACTGCGGATGAAGCGGTGGAAGCTGCGAAAACATTAAACTCTAGCGTATATGTAGTAAAGGCCCAAATTCACGCAGGTGGAAGAGGAAAAGCTGGTGGAGTCAAGATTGCAAAAAATCTTGATGAAGTTCGCACATATGCAACAGAGTTAATCGGAAAAGTACTGGTTACTCACCAGACAGGACCGGAAGGGAAAGAAGTAAAACGTATCCTAATCGAGGAAGGCTGCGACATCAAGAAAGAATATTATATCGGTGTCGTAATCGATCGTGTAACCGGTCGTGTTACTATGATGGCCTCTGAAGAGGGGGGTACGGAGATTGAAGAAGTTGCTGAGAAGACTCCTGAAAAAATCTTTAAAGAAGTAGTTGATCCAGCAGTTGGACTTCAAGTTTTCCAAGCTCGTAAGCTTGCTTACAGCATCAATATTCCAAATGCACTAGTAAATAAGGCTGTTAAGTTTATGATGAGCTTATACCAAGCCTTTGTTGATAAGGACTGCTCTATCGCAGAAATAAACCCGCTTGTTGTAACAGGCGATGGCAATGTTATGGCCCTAGATGCTAAATTAAACTTTGATTCCAATGCTCTTTTCAGACACAAGGACGTGGTTGAACTGCGTGACTTGAATGAAGAGGATGAAAAGGAAATCGAAGCGTCTAAGCATGACCTTAACTACATCGCGCTTGACGGTAATATCGGATGTATGGTTAATGGTGCGGGACTCGCGATGGCAACCATGGATATCATTAAGTTCGCTGGCGGTGAACCGGCTAACTTCCTTGACGTTGGGGGCGGTGCCACAACAGAAAGAGTAACCGAAGCGTTCAAGCTAATTCTTTCCGATGAAAATGTTAAGGGTATCTTCGTTAACATCTTCGGTGGGATCATGAAGTGTGATGTTATTGCTAACGGGGTTGTCGAAGCTGCAAAGCAAGTACAGCTTGACCGTCCATTAGTGGTTCGTCTTGAAGGAACTAACGTTGACCTGGGCAAGAAGATCCTTAATGAGTCCGGCTTAAACATCGTTGCTGCTGAGTCTATGGCTGACGGCGCAGAAAAAATCGTTTCCTTGGTGAAATAAAAGGGGTGTGAGAGAATGAGTATTCTTGTAAATAAAAACACAAAGGTTATTACACAAGGGATTACAGGCGCAACAGGTCTGTTCCATGCTAAAGGTTGTGCAGAATACGGTACACAAATGGTAGGTGGGGTAACCCCTGGTAAAGGCGGAACTGAGATTGACGGTTTTGCTGTATATAACACCGTTCAAGAAGCGGTTAACGCTACAGGCGCTAACGCTTCTGTCATCTATGTTGCACCTGCCTTTGCTGCAGATGCCATTATGGAAGCTGTTGATGCTGAGCTTGACCTTGTTAT
This sequence comes from Ammoniphilus sp. YIM 78166, assembly GCF_004522215.1. Lineage (GTDB taxonomy): Bacteria > Bacillota > Bacilli > Aneurinibacillales > RAOX-1 > YIM-78166. Next base: position 679,823 of record NZ_SDLR01000002.1, read on the forward strand.
TTGTATTACAGAAGGTATTCCTGTATTAGACATGGTTAAAGTAAAGCGTTACATGGAAGGAAAGAAAACTCGCTTAATCGGGCCAAACTGCCCAGGTGTTATTACTCCAGGCGAGTGCAAAATCGGAATTATGCCAGGATATATCCATGCTCCTGGTAAAGTCGGAATCGTTTCCCGCAGCGGTACCTTGACGTATGAAGCAGTTCATCAGTTGACTACTAACGGTATTGGACAATCTTCTGCTGTAGGTATTGGTGGAGACCCTGTAAATGGAACTGACTTTATCGACGTTCTCAAGTTATTTAATGAGGATCCAGATACCGAAGCTGTAATCATGATTGGTGAAATTGGTGGTACGGCAGAAGAAGAAGCAGCTGAATGGGTAAAGGCTAATATGAAAAAGCCTGTTGTAGGCTTTATCGGTGGTCAAACTGCCCCTCCAGGAAAGCGCATGGGTCATGCTGGTGCGATTATTTCTGGCGGAAAAGGTACTGCAGAAGAGAAAATCCGCATAATGGAAGAGTGTGGCATTCGTGTTGCCAAGACTCCGGCCGTTATGGGACAAACTCTTATTGAAGTCCTTGAAGAAAAAGGCTTGCTTGAAGTATGCAAAACCATTAAGTAAGAATTTCAAGAGGGGTCTAGCCTATAGGCTCCTCTTCTTTTATCCTAAAAGTTAGAAAGGTTGATGAAAATGACCGTTGCCCTAGAGCCGAGAGATTGGCTCATTGCGATTAGCCAGCTTGACGGGATTGGCCGAAGAACTTTACATTCCCTGCTTCCTTACCTCCAACAGCTCCCTAACTCTCTCACTATGACTCACCTCTCGCTACCATCCTTACCTAATCTTACGCTCCAACGTCGATCAAAGATCAAGGAATTGAACTCTGATGTTGTGCTTCAAGTGAAGCGGAAACTAAAAGACTTGAGAATTCAGACCATCACCAGATTAGACTCCAATTATCCGCCCTCCTTATTAGAAATCGCTGATCCCCCTTATGTACTTTATGCTCGAGGAAACCTAGAGCTTCTATCGGTACCGGCAGTCGCTGTCGTAGGTACCAGAATGCCTACTCATTATGGAAGAAAGGTAGCTTTTCAGCTATCCGCGGAATTAAGTGATGCCGGCTATGCCGTAATTTCAGGCTTAGCCAAAGGGGTTGATACAGAAGCTCACAAAGGCTCCCTGCCTTTTATAGGACGGACGATCGCTATTTTAGGCAGCGGCATCAATGTTATCTATCCTCGAGAAAACGAAGCCCTCTATAAGGAAATCATCCAACGCGGTCTGATCCTATCGGAATATCCCCCCGGTTATCCCTCTCATCCCCTTCATTTTCCTGCACGCAATCGTCTCATTAGTGGGTTGTCTCTAGGTGTTGTAGTCGTAGAGGCAGCCGTGAAAAGTGGTTCTGCCATTACGGTGCGTTGTGCGCTAGACCAAGGGAAGGATGTTTTTGCTGTACCAGGTCCGATCTATTCCCCACTAAGTCAAGGGACGAATCTGCTTATTCAAGAAGGAGCTAAACTGGTTACCCATATTCGTGATATCTTGGAGGAACTTCCATCTGAATCTTCAAATAGTGGAAACTTTTTCAAAGGGGAAGAGCTGACGGAAAGACAAAGTAAAATTTTGGATAAGATAGAGGATACAGCGATAACGATCGATCAACTAGCAGAGGAGGTTCAGATGCCCGTTCAAGAGGTGCTGACAGAGCTGCTCATATTGCAAATAAAAGGAAAAATTGAACGGATGGACGGCAGTATGTATGCAAAGAGGAAATAAAAGAAGTTTGACAAATGGATGTTGCATATTTAATAATAGGGAAGATTAACCATCCGGTATATCCAGGTTGACCATATACACATACTTGTATGAAGGTATTAAGTGATTCGTTGGGAAAGGGGGAGGGCAAAAGTTGGCAGATGCCTTAGTAATTGTAGAGTCTCCCGCAAAAGCAAAGACTATCGGGAAATATCTCGGAAAAAAATATATTGTTAAAGCCTCCATGGGCCATGTTCGTGACTTGCCTAAAAGTCAAATGGGGGTTGATGTTCAGGAAAGCTTTAATCCCAAGTATATTACCATACGCGGTAAAGGGGATGTATTGAAGGAACTCAGAGATGCAGCGAAAAAAGTAAAGAAAATCTACCTGGCAGCTGACCCTGATCGCGAAGGAGAGGCTATCGCCTGGCATTTATCGCATAGCCTCAATATGGACCAGAGTGAGCCTTGTAGGGTCGTTTTCAACGAGATAACGAAAGATGCAGTCAAGGAAGCATTTAAGCATCCTAGAAAAATTAACATGGATCTCGTGAATGCACAGCAAGCACGACGAATTCTAGATCGTCTCGTTGGTTATAACATTAGCCCTTTATTATGGAAAAAGGTAAAAAAAGGCTTAAGCGCCGGAAGAGTACAGTCGGTTTCAGTCAAATTGATTATTGATAGGGAAAATGAAATTAAAAGTTTTGTCCCTGAAGAGTATTGGACGGTAACCGCCCATTTAAAAGCAGATTCCGGAGAAATATTCGACTCCAAGTTTTATGGGTATCAGGGAACCAAGGCCGAATTAAAGTCAGAGCAAGAGATTAAGGATTTACTGCAGCGGATTGGTGATGCTCCTTTTATCGTCAAGGATATTAAGAAAAAGGAACGAAAGCGGAATCCCGCCCCTCCTTTTATTACAAGTTCCTTACAGCAGGAAGCAGCGAGAAAGCTAAATTTCCGCGCCGCGAAGACCATGATGATAGCCCAGCAATTATATGAAGGAATTGATCTAGGGAAAGAAGGGACAGTCGGTCTTATTACGTACATGAGAACGGACTCCACAAGGATTTCCCAAACGGCTATCGAGGAAGCGAAGTCGTATATTACGGAAAGCTTTGGAAAAGAATATGCCCTAGAAGAAGCCCGCACTCATGCTCAGAAGGGCAATGCCCAGGATGCTCATGAAGCGATTCGTCCCACCTCGGTTTTACGGACGCCGGAATCGATGAAGGAATTTCTTAGCCGGGACCAGCTGCGATTGTACCGTTTAATTTGGGAACGCTTTTTAGCTAGCCAGATGGCCTCGGCCATCTTGGATACGATGACCGTGACGATCGAAGCAGGTGAGGGAACCTTTAGAGCCAATGGGTCAAAGGTGAATTTCATGGGTTTCATGAAGGTTTATGTGGAAGGAAACGACGATGGAACAGAAGAAAAAGACAATATTTTGCCGCCGTTGACTGAAGGAGAGGTTCTAGCCCTTCATCAGATGGATCCGAAGCAGCACTTTACGCAGCCGCCTCCTCGCTATTCGGAAGCGAGACTCGTCCGTACGTTAGAAGAGCTTGGGATTGGGCGTCCTAGCACTTATGCCCCGACGCTTGATACGATACAAAAGCGAGGATATGTAGCTTTAGAAGACAAGCGATTTATCCCAACTGAGCTAGGGGAGATTGTAATAGAACTCATGGGCGAATTCTTCCCGGAAATATTGGATCCCACGTTTACAGCAAAAATGGAAGAGGATCTTGATTATGTGGAAGAAGGAAAAGCCGATTGGGTGAATGTCTTGGATGGATTCTACAAGGGCTTTGAGAATCGATTGCAAGTAGCCGATAAATACATGCAAGAAGTAGAGATTGAAGACGAGGTTTCCGACGAACTCTGCGAGAAATGTGGAAAACACATGGTGTATAAGCTGGGGCGATTTGGGAAGTTCTTGGCTTGTTCCGGGTTTCCGGATTGTCGCAACACCAAGGCGATTCTTAAAGAAACAGGCGTAGGCTGTCCACAATGTGAAGGCGGCATGATTGTGGAACGCAAGAGCAAAAAGAAAAGGACCTTCTATGGCTGCAGTCACTATCCGGAATGTGAGTTTGTTTCATGGGATAAGCCTATTGAAAGAAAATGTCCGAAATGCACCTCTATGCTTGTGGAGAAAAAAGGGAAAAAGAAAGAAGCCAATGTGCAGTGCACGGCTTGTGATTACATGGAAGTTACGCAGTAAGGAGATCACATATGGAAAAAGTAACCGTGGTTGGAGCAGGGTTGGCCGGCAGTGAAGCTGCCTGGCAAATTGCTGAACAAGGCGTTCAAGTCGATTTGTACGAAATGAGACCTGTCAAGCAAACGCCTGCCCATCATACCGATAAATTTGCAGAACTAGTTTGCAGTAACTCGTTAAGGGCAAACACCCTTACCAATGCAGTAGGCATTCTCAAGGAAGAGATGCGCCGCTTAAATTCAGTCATTATTCGTTCGGCTGATTCGTGTGCGGTTCCAGCGGGCGGAGCGCTCGCTGTGGATCGACATGAATTTGCCGATGCAGTCACCCAGGCGGTACGCAATCACCCTAATATTACGGTCCATAACGAAGAGATCGATACTATACCAGAAGGCATTTGTGTGATTGCCACAGGGCCTTTGACCTCGCCTTCTTTATCGGAGCAATTAAGAAAGCTTACAGGTGAGGAGTATCTGTACTTCTACGATGCGGCTGCCCCGATCATTGATAAAGAAACCATTGATATGGAAAAAGTTTTTTTAGCTTCTCGTTATGATAAAGGGGAAGCGGCTTATCTGAATTGTCCCATGTCGGAAGAAGAATTTGATCAATTCTACGAAGCGCTCACAACCGCTGAGGTCGTCCCTTTAAAAGAGTTTGAAAAAGAAATTTATTTTGAAGGATGCATGCCAGCTGAAGAAATAGCCCGCAGGGGAAAGCAAACCCTGCTGTTTGGACCCATGAAGCCTGTAGGCTTAGTGGATCCTCGAACGGGTCAACAGCCTTTTGCAGTCATCCAGTTGCGTCAGGACAACAGCGCAGGAACTCTTTACAATATGGTAGGCTTCCAAACTCATTTGAAGTGGGGGGATCAGAAACGAGTGTTCCGTATGATCCCAGGATTGGAAAATGCCGAGATTGTTCGATATGGCGTGATGCACAGGAACACCTTTATCAACAGCCCGAGACTTCTTCGAGCCACGTATCAGTATCGCGAAAGAGAAAATCTGTTCTTTGCTGGTCAGATGACTGGAGTAGAAGGATATGTCGAATCAGCAGCAGCGGGTCTTGTGGCTGGACTCAATGCAGCCCGTGTGGCAAAAGGCGAAGACACGATCACGTTCCCGCCAGAGACGGCAATTGGGAGCATGGCTCATTATATTACCACCGCGAATCCTGAACATTTTCAACCTATGAATGCAAACTTCGGTTTGTTCCCTCCATTGGAAAAAAAGATTCGCAGCAAAAAAGAAAGATATGAAAAGTTAGCAGAACGTGCACTTGAAACTATTCAGAATTTTGTTAGGTGAATATACAATTTGAGTTGCCAATAATATGCATGTTGTGATAATATTTATTAAGTCTTAAAGGGAGCTGTGATAAACAGCTCCCATTCTTCAGCTTGCGGGTGGTTCGAATCCCACCTGAAATGAAGCTGGCTAGTATCGCACCAACCTTGACATCAACCCTACATCAATTTCTGTATGGAGGGAAAGGGGATAATCAGTTGGAAATGACATTTCATGCTACGACTATTTTTGCTATCGTCCATAAGGGGCAGGGTGCTATGGCAGGAGATGGTCAGGTTACCTTCGGCAACAGTGTGGTCATGAAGCAAAGGGCCAAGAAAGTGAGAAGGCTCTACCGCGGACAAGTTATTGCCGGCTTTGCTGGGTCCGTTGCTGATGCCATCACCTTGTTTGAGAAGTTTGAAGCTAAGCTGGAGGAATTTCACGGAAATCTCCAGAGAGCAGCTGTTGAGCTGGCCAAGGAATGGAGACAGGACAAAATATTGCGCCGTCTTGAAGCGATGATGATTGTAATGAATAAGGAAAATTTGCTTCTCATCTCTGGAAACGGTGAAATCATTGAACCGGATGACGGGATTTTAGCGATTGGTTCAGGCGGCAACTTTGCGCTTTCTGCTGGTCGGGCTCTAGCCCAGTATGCAGGCGAACACATGTCGGCTAAGGAGATCGCTCAAGCTTCTCTTAAAGTGGCGGCAGAGATTTGTGTTTTCACCAATCATAATATTGTATTGGAAGAACTCGAATAGCGGGGTGGCAGAATGAAGAACGCCGATAACTATACACCGAGACAAATTGTGGAGTCCCTTGATAAATATATCGTTGGTCAATCCGAAGCAAAGAAGTCTGTGGCTATTGCTCTGAGAAATCGATACCGGAGAAACTTGCTGCCTGAGGATCTTAGGGATGAGATTGCCCCGAAAAATATTTTGATGATAGGTCCTACCGGGGTTGGAAAAACAGAGATTGCGCGGAGATTAGCTAAGTTGGTTGGAGCTCCGTTTATTAAGGTCGAAGCAACGAAATTCACCGAAGTGGGGTACGTAGGCAGGGATGTAGAATCCATGGTTCGTGACCTCGTGGAAACTTCGATTCGAATCGTGAAGGCCGAGAAGATGGAAGGCGTGAAAGAGCAAGCTCAGAAACAAGCGGAGGAACGTCTCGTCCAGCTCCTTGTCCCTTCTCAGCGGGAGAACAAGAGCTTCAAGAATCCATTTGAGATGCTTTTCGCTGGTCAGATGCAAACCCATCAGCCCTCTAATCAAGCTGAAGATCAGGATATCGCTCAAAGGAGAAGACAAACGGCGCATAAGCTAGCGTTAGGCGAGCTAGAAGACCATATGGTCGAGCTAGAGGTGGAAGATGTTGTGCCGTCCATGTTTGATATGTTTAGCGGTGCTGGAATGGATCAAATGGGGATGAACATGCAAGAGATGTTAGGCAGCTTAATTCCTAAGAAGATGAAGAAGCGCAGGCTTACAGTCAAGGAAGCGAGGAAGATTCTTACTCAGGAAGAGGCCCAGAAGCTCATCGATATGGATGAAGTATATCAGGAATCCATTCATCGGGCAGAACAGCAGGGCATTATTTTTATTGATGAAATAGACAAGATTGCTGGGCGGGGAGGAAGCGGATCCCCGGATGTTTCTCGTGAAGGGGTTCAGCGCGATATTCTTCCGATCGTTGAGGGTTCTGCGGTGAATACCAAATATGGTGTGGTCAAGACGGACTACATTTTGTTTGTAGCGGCAGGGGCGTTTCATATCTCCAAGCCGTCCGACCTAATTCCAGAGCTTCAAGGCAGATTTCCTATTCGCGTTGAGCTAACGAGCTTGTCTGCCGAAGATTTTGTAAGGATTCTTACAGAACCGAAAAATGCACTTATTAAACAATATTCTGCACTTTTAGAGACGGAAGGAATAAAAATCGAATTTTCTGACGAAGCTATTAGGGAACTGGCAAATATGGCCAAAGAAGTGAATGACTATACAGACAATATTGGAGCAAGACGATTGCATACGATCCTTGAAAAGCTTCTAGAGGACTTATCTTTTAATGCACCGGACATTACGATGGAGAAAATCACCATAACACCGGAGTATGTAGGGGAACGCTTGAAAGGGATAGTGAAAAACAAAGATCTCTCTCAATATATACTGTAACTAACATTTTTGAAGAGAACCTAGGAGGAAAAAGAAATGGATTTGCTAACAAAGATTAGAAGAATTAACCGCTTATTGCAAAAGACAGCGGGGCATCCTGTTAATTTCATGGAAATGGCAGAGGTGTTAAGTACGGTCATTGAAGCCAATGCTTTTATTCTTAGTAGAAAAGGAAAAATTCTGGGCTACGCGATCGCGCAAGAAATAAACAATGATCGCATTGCAGCTATGCTGCAAGAAAGACGCTTCCCGGGCGATTACAGCCATCAGCTGCTAAAGGTTGAGGAGACCACAGCAAACTTAGATATCGAAAGCCCTTATACCGCTTTTCCTGTAGAGATGAAGGATGTCTTTAATGAATCTCTAACCACACTGGTTCCCGTCATTGGAGGCGGAGATCGTTTAGGTACTTTAGTGCTTGCAAGGGTAACTGAGCGGTTTACGGATGATGATCTGATTCTAGCAGAAGTTGGAGCTACCGTGGTAGGAATGGAGATTCTTCGCGAGAGAGCGGAAGAAATAGAGCAAGAAGCTAGAAGTAAGGCTGTAGTTCAAATGGCTGTAGGATCTTTATCTTATAGTGAACTAGAAGCCGTAGAGCATATCTTTGAGGAATTGGATGGCAAGGAAGGTTTGCTTGTTGCAAGCAAGATTGCCGATCGCGTGGGAATTACCCGTTCCGTAATCGTAAATGCTCTGCGTAAGCTAGAGAGTGCAGGAGTAATTGAGTCCAGATCCCTCGGGATGAAGGGGACTTATATTAAAGTGCTTAACGATAAGTTGCTTCCTGAGCTGGCTAAACTAAAATCATCATAAAAACGAGCATGCGGAGCCCTATCCTGGAGATAGGGCTTTTCTTGTTCCTCCACTACCAAAATTTCGACAATATACCAAGACTTACTCTAGTTTTTCAAGTCGAATAGGGAGGAATTATAAAAGATCTTGTGGAATAGTTAGTAATACAAAAAAGAGGCCTGGTGGAATAGGAGGGTTGATATTGCTTAATTCAAGTAAATTGAACATGATTAGCCATGCTCTAGATGCGGCAGCCATGAGGCAGAGGGTCATTGCAGACAACATTGCGAATGTGGATACCCCACGTTATCAAAGCAAGGGAGTTGCCTTTGAGCACGAATTAAAAAAGGCAATGGAGGTGAAAAGCAGTTTTGTCGGCTTTAGGACAGACCCTAAACACATCTCGATTGGCGGTAATTCAAGGGCTTCCTCCATATCTCCACAGGTTTTTGTCAGATCGGGTATTATGCAGAACCACTTAAATAACGTTGATGTAGATGCCGAAATGACGAATATGGTAAAGAACCAAATTTGGTATAATGCACTCGTTGATCAAACGAATAGCCATTTTAACGGCTTAAAGAAAGCTATTTCAGGAGGTAAAGGATAATGTCCATGTTTACGGGTATGAACATTAGTTCTTCTGCTTTAACTGCCAATCGTCTAAGAATGGATGTTATCTCATCGAATCTAGCGAATGCGAATACCACACGAGGAAAGTATGTGAATGGGACTTGGGAGCCTTTTAGAAGGAAAATGGTTCATGTCGCACCCTTAAATGCAACCCCTTTTGATGCTGTGTTACATGCGGCAATGGGAAAAAGCAATCCAACACCTCCGAGTGGAGTCAAAGTAACCAAAATTATAGAGGACCAAACCCCGTTTAAACGAGTATACCAGCCAGAACACCCCGATGCGGATAATGAAGGCTATGTATTCCTTCCTAATGTTGACCCACTTAAGGAAATGGTTGACTTAATGGCCACGACAAAAGCATATGAAGCCAATTTAACTACTTTTAATGCGACAAAATCGATGATGATTAAGACCTTAGAAATTGGAAGGTAGGTAAACAAACATGGCTATTAATCCAATCTCCTTTAAATCCCAGGTTGCGCCAGCTCCTGTGAGCAAAACATCTGGTGAAGCTCTTCAGAACTTCTCAAGCTTTTTGAACCAGGCCCTAGAAAATGTGAACAAACAGCAGCTGCTCTCTTCTGATATGACAAAGAAAATTGCTGCTGGCGACGTCCAGGATTTACATAAAGCTCTCATAATTAAGGAGCAAGCAGGCGTGACGCTGGATTTAACGATACAGGTCCGAAATAAAGCAGTTGAAGCCTATCAAGAAATTATGAGAATGAGCATTTAGGTCCTCCGAGTGGAGGATTAATTTCTCCAGAAATAGATAGATCTTATGAAGGCCCCGGGGTGGAAACATGAATGAGCAGTTGCAAGCCATAAAAGGAAAATTAATAGATGCTTACCATTCTTATTCAACGAAGCAAAAATGGATCATCGGCGGGACGTTTTTGCTTCTCGTTATCTCCCTTTCGCTTTGGGTCTATTTCGCTTCAAGGCCGGAATTTATTCCTTTATTTAGGAATGCATTGAGCGTGGAAGAAGTAGGAGAGGTCAAAGCTGAACTCGAATCGAAAGGGGTTCAGTTTAAGCTTTCAGAGGATGGACGTAATATCCTTGTTCCAAGGAAAGATGCCCCTAGTCTAACGGTTGATCTGGCTGCAGCAGGGTTACCTAAGGGAAGTAATATCAGTCTTGATATCTTTGAAAATATGGGGTTTGGTATTACAGAGCGGCAGTTTGATGTAGCGGAACGGGATGTGCTTCAAAGTCATTTGGCAAAAATTATTAAGGGCTTTAGCGGAGTAACCGATGCTAGAGTGATGATTACTCTTCCTAAGGAGCAATTGTTTCTAAGGAGCCAGGAAGAGACGGCTACGGCATCGATTCTCCTACAATTAGAGCCAGGTACCAAATTAAATCAAAATAAAATTAATACCCTCTATCATTTTGTTTCTAAAACGGTGCCTAATCTGCCAGTTGAAAATATCGTGATTACGGATCAATTTAGCAATATGCTAGAATATACCAACGCAGAAGGCTCTGATCTAGGGCTAACGACGTATGAACAGCAGCGCTCGATTGAAAGACGCGTACAAGAGGATATCCAGCGAGATCTTCATAATATGCTTGGTACTATTATCGGCATGGATAAGGTCTATGTTTATGCTAAAGTTCGATTAAATTTTGATAAGGTCAAAGAAGACCAAAAGTTATTTGAACCGGTAGATACAGAAAATCAAGAAGGTATTGCCATCATGGTTGAAAAGATAACTAAAACCTTCAGTGGTACCGGCGGGGAAAGTGGAGGAGTTCCGGGTACGGGAGAAACGGATGTTCCTCAATATCCTGGGAATTCGGGTGGTCAGGGAAGAAGCGAAATGGAAGAAATGGAGGAAAGGGTAAATCGCGAGGTAAACCGAATTACTCGCGATATTATTAGAAGTCCTTATTTCGTTGAGGATCTATCCATTAACGTTGGCGTAGATATTCCAGCCGATTCTCCTGAAGTAGAGACGACCAAAGAAGCGATTGAAGAAGTGATTAAGAATGTTGTCCGTTCAGCTATTAGCAAAGAGGTGGACGAACAATACTTATCCAATAGGATTAAGGTAGTTGCTCAACCATTCCAAGGGAAGGTCGAAACCGTTCAGCCTGAGAATAACTTGCTTTATTACGTACTAGCTGGGGTAGCCGCATTAGCGGTTATTGGGGGAGTAGCTTACTTCTTCGTGCGTCGTAAGCGGAAAAGTGAAGAGGCGGCTGCGGTAATCGAGGCAGAGGACTCCGTTAATACCGAGATTCCGGACATTGAGTATACGGAAACCGAAGAAGTAATAGCTCGCAAACAGCTCGAAAAACTGGCTAAACAACGGCCGGAGGAATTTGCCAACCTGCTGCGCGTATGGCTTCAAGAGGACTAGAGAGGTGAATAGGCTATGGCAAATAAAGAACTAAGCGGTAGGCAGAAAGCAGCGATTCTGTTGATTTCCTTGGGACCAGAAACTTCAGCGCAAGTTTTTAAGCATCTGCGCGAAGATGAAATTGAAGACCTAACCCTAGAGATTGCCAATGTCCGCCGGGTGGATAACTTTGTTAAAGAAGAAGTGGTGGATGAATTTCATCAGATTGCCATTGCTCAAGATTATATCTCTCAAGGGGGCATTGGCTATGCAAAAGATATTTTAGAGCGTGCCTTAGGTCAGCAGAAGGCCATGGACATTATTAATCGCTTAACTTCGCATCTGCATGTACGGCCGTTTGATTTTGCCCGCAAAGCGGATCCTTCGCAGATCCTTAACTTTATACAGAATGAACATTCGCAAACGATTGCCTTAGTCTTGTCTTTCTTGGAGCCCGCCCAAGCCTCTGCTATCCTTTCCGCCTTGCCACATGAGCGTCAAGCAGATGTAGCGAAACGGATTGCGCTGATGGATAGTACGTCGCCAGAGGTTATTAGCGAAGTGGAACAGGTACTAGAGCAGAAGCTGTCTCAGACGATTACGCAGGATTATTCGAAGGCCGGAGGAATTGAAGCCACGGTTGCCATTCTTAATAATGTAGACCGGAGTACAGAGCGGACGATCTTGGATACTTTGGAGATCCAGGATCCAGAACTGGCAGAAGAGATCAAAAAGCGAATGTTTGTATTCGAGGATATTGTCACCATTGATGATAAGTCGATTCAGCGCATTATTCGCGATGTGGAGAACCAAGACTTGATGTTAGCTCTCAAAGTGGCAAGCGAAGAAGTGAAAGAGGCGATATTCCGAAATATCTCTAAGAGAATGGTCCAGACCTTTAAGGAAGAAATGGAGTACATGGGACCGGTACGCTTGAGGGATGTCGAGGAAGCACAAACCCGCATCGTATCCACCATTCGCCGTTTAGAGGAAGCAGGAGAAATCATCATCTCGCGTGGAGGAGGCGACGAAATTATTGTCTAATATCATCAAGTCCCACCCTTTTACTCCCATTTCTCCGGAAAGGCCCAGATCCAGTGTCATTCGCTCCTATGAATATTATTCGGTAGAAGATGAAGTCGTAATATCAACCGAAGGATCTTCGGTTAATGAGGAAAGTCTAGAACAAGAGACCGATTTGGACGAGGATGAGGTCCAACAGGCGAAACAAACGTCTGAACAAATCATTCTAGCTGCCCAACAAGAAGCTGAAGAAATCATACAGCAAGCTTTACTCGAGTCCCAGAGGATCCAACAGCAAGCCCAGGAAGAGATCGAGAATTGGTGGAACCAAAGAAGAGTGGGAGATGAGAGTATTCAGAAAGAAGCAAAAGCGGATGGCTATCGAGAAGGATTTCGGCACGGTCATGCGCAAGGATATGAAGCGGCACAAGAGGAGCAAGAACGAGCCATTATTCAGGCAAAACAAATTTTACAAGAGGCTTATGTGGCAAAAGACAAATGGATTCAAGAGTCCGAACCCTTCTTAGTCGAGCTGTCAATGGCCATTGCCAAGAAAGTAATTCGAGAAGAGCTTGCGGTTCATCCGGAAAAAACATGGTCTATTGTGCGAGAAGCGCTCTTAAAGGTGCAAGAGGTAGACAAGGTTACGATTTCTGTTGCTCCTAGTCAGTATGATTTCCTCGAGAATAAGCAAATGGAATTAAAGAAATGGCTTCATGGACAGGTTGAGATTCAGCTGTTGCCGGACTACGACGTTGAGGAGGGGGGATGCGTAATTCGAAGTGCGTTTGGTTCCGTGGATGCCAAGGTAGATACGCAGCTTGAAGCCATCTCTCAAGTGTTGCTGGATTTGGCTAAGGGAAGAGATGGACATGCCTAATTTACAAGCTTATCTCGATTGCCTAACTCAATTGGATTCGATCAGACTGAATGGGAAGGTTACTCAAGTGATTGGGCTTACTGTGGAATCCCAAGGTCCAAATGTAAGATTAGGTGAGGTGTGCCGTATTCTACCTCATGGAAAAGGTTCTCCTGTACTAGCCGAAGTGGTAGGGTTCCGTGATAATAAGGTACTTCTTATGCCCCTGGGAGAATTGGAAGCGATAGGGCCTGGCTGCGAGGTAGTCGCAACAGGAAAGCCATTCATGATACATGTGGGACAAGAATTGCTCGGACAAGTCCTTAACGGCTTAGGAGAGAGAATGGATGGGGCTCCTTTGCCACGATCGCTCTCCCCTTTTCCAGCGGTTACTCCCCCTCCTAATCCGCTCCAGCGGCCGAGAATTCATCAACCCTTAAGTGTGGGAGTCAGAGCAATCGATGCCCTTCTCACCATTGGACAAGGCCAGAGAGTCGGAATTTTTGCTGGAAGCGGGGTAGGGAAAAGTACATTATTGGGGATGATTGCAAGAAATACTCAAGCGGATGTCAATGTTATTGGACTGGTTGGAGAAAGAGGACGAGAGGTTGTTGAGTTTATTGAAAAGGACTTGGGGCCGGAAGGTCTAAAGCGGTCTGTCCTTGTCGTTGCGACTTCGGATCAACCCGCTTTGATCCGTATTAAAGCCGCCATGGTGGCAACAGCGGTAGCTGAATATTTTCGAGACCAAGGACTTAACGTCATGCTCATGATGGATTCCGTAACTCGCTATGCAACCGCGCAAAGAGAGTTAGGACTAGCCATTGGAGAACCCCCAGCGACTCGTGGATATCCGCCGTCTGTTTTCGCCCTTCTTCCTAGGTTACTCGAGCGGGCAGGTACTTCGGATAAAGGAAGTATAACTGCCTTTTATACGGTGCTAGTAGATGGAGATGACATGAATGATCCCATTGCTGATAATGTAAGGGGAATATTAGATGGTCATATTGTCTTGAGTCGTAAGGTGGCGCAGAGTGGACATTATCCAGCAATTGATGTCATGGCTAGTGTCAGCCGTGTAATGAATGATATTGTCAGTCCAGACCATAGACAAGCCGCCACCCAAATGAAGAGGCTGATGGCCCTCTATCGGGATAATGAAGACCTGATTAATATTGGTGCGTACAAGATGGGCTCTAATCGAGACATCGATCAAGCCATTAAGGCAAGACCGTTGATTCGCGGAATTACGGCTCAAGGAACTCATGAGCCTTCTAGTTTTGAAACTGCAACGGAGATACTGAGAGAAAACTTTGGGGATAGCTGGTGAGAAGAATGAGTGGCTACTTGTTCCGTTTCCAAAAACTAATGGATTTAAAAACGAAAGAAAAAGATGAGATCAAAACGAAATATGCGGAAAGTCTGCAGGCTTTACATGCTCAACAGCAAGAACTAGAAACCCTTCAGGCGATGATCTTAGAATGGGAGCACAAGTGTTCGAACTGGGGAGGGGAGTCAGTCCCTATTCAGCAGCTTGCTTCCATTTCGTCCTATATTCAACACTTAGAGCAGTTAGTGAGTAGAAAGCTAAAGGACATAGATTTTGCTGAACAAGAAGCAAATCACTACCATTCTCAACTAACAGAAAAAACGAAAGAATGCCAGGTTTGGGATCATTGGAAAGAAAAGGACTACCAAGAATATAAGCATGCAGCCATACGAATGGAGCAAAAGGAAATGGATGAATTAGCCTTGCAGCGATTTATCCGACAGGGGGGAGCGTAAGCATGGAGGAAACCGTGGAAGAACGAAAATATAGTAAAATGGAATGGTTTTTCTATATTATCTTCCTCCCAGTTCTCTTCACCTTGGTCCTGACGGGATTACTGTTAAATATGCTTGGGTATGACGTAGTGAATAAAGTCCTGACGGTAGGAAATAAGATTCCCTACATAGAGAAGTACTTGCCTGATCCTGTGGAAGAGGATGAAGATATGGAGAGTGCGCAGCCTAACCTTGAAGAACAAGTTGCAAGGCTGACAGAAGAGATCTCAGTTCTTAACGAAGAGATACAGAGAAAACAAAGTGAAATTGAAAGCATGAAAAAAGAGCATGAATCCGTGGACAACCAGACCAAAAAGCTTGAGGAAGAGATCATCAATCTTCAGAAACAGCTAGAAGAGAAGCGAGTAACGGATGAAGAAAGACAAGTCAAAATGAATGACTTGGCTAAACTTTATAGTTCCATGTCTCCTAGTAAGGCAGCTCCGATCCTCGAAAGCCTATCTACTGAGGAGGCGGTTCTTGTTTTGGCAGCTATGAAGCCTGCTGATCGAGTGGGCATTGTAGCTAAGATGAACCCACAGCGAGCTGGAGAGCTCACCATTTTGTTGAAGGATCTGCGGTTATCGGAAAAAGATGAGATGGCTGCGCTGCAACAAAGAATACAAGCGCTAACGAAATCTTTAGCTGAGGTAGAAAAAACAAGAAGAGACATCGAGGAAATGGTGAAGTCGTTTTCGGTTATGAATCCGGCCACGGTAGCCGATATACTAATTAAGATGCATCATTCATCAACAGAAGAAAAAGAGAAAGTGCTTTCGATACTAGCGAAGATGTCGAATCAGCAGCGGGGAACTGTATTGGAACAAATGGATTCAGAATTGAGGGCTGAGTTAATATCAAAATTAATCGAGGATTAATGTCGAATAAGAGAAAATTTTGTTTCAAAAATAGGAAGATTGTTGTATTTTCACACTGCTTGCACTATATTTTAAGTAGTCTACCCTGTGAAGGGAGGTGAAACACAAGTGAAAATGATGTCATCGGTGGACTTGCTATCTGCTCCAACAGCATTATCGACCATACTTCAACCCAAAAATGACCAGTCAGGTTTGTTTGCAGGGCTGCTAGAGGAAGAGCTGGATAGGAGCGAGGCGTCTCAAGAGATGTTCATGACTTTAGATGACTTGATCGCAAGCCTATCTGCTCTTCTACCAAGAATCCCCCTAGAAAAAGGGGGAAATCAGGGAAAACATGCCCTGTTAGGAAAGTTAGAGGAAGGGATCACACAAGCGAAGGCATTACGAGAGGAATTAGAATTACCGCAAGCTCGATTGGATTCTGCTGGCAAGATAAATAAGCTCCAATCTTTAAGTGAAGACATTCTCGAAACATTGAATTCCTTTACTCTAGTAGGAGAAGAGGGCAGCAAAAATAGCGATAAAGTCTCTCACATCTTCCGATTGATTCTAGACAAGTTTGAGGCAATCGAAAAAACGGGAGGGCTCAAAGACGCTCGATTCCTAAGCAAGGATCGTTTGGGATTACAGTCTTGGCAAGTAAAGAACGTAGGGATCAGCCACCCAATAGAGTCAATCCAACCTGTTGTGCACTCTGGGGAGAAGGAAGACGGACTACTATATCGTACGGATTTAAGTTCTATCTTTACCCATCCTCCGAAACCGATAAGCAAGACAGAAATAATGGAGCATCGCCAAGTTCCGATTCAACTTCTGACAAAAGAGTTGGAGCCTATCATGATGAGGACGTTTCTGGTGAAGAGCACCCCTCAGATTCAGGAGATGATCTTACAACTCCAGCCAGAATCACTAGGGAGACTCGATGTAAAACTCCAAACGATCAACGGTCAATTGACTGCTAAGTTTATGGTGGAGACGGCCCTGGCCAAACAAGCCGTGGAGGATCAGCTTATCCAGCTAAGACATAACCTTCAGCTTCAAGGAGTTTCGGTTCAACATTTGGAGGTTGTAGAATCATCCACCGCAAGTTCAACAAGCTTGCTTTTCCAACAGCAGCAGAAGCAGCATCCACAAGAGCACAGAGGCTATACGAATCGTGGCAAGAAAAATAAGGAATACATAGATCCTGATGATGAGGCAGTGAATCTACAGCCAATGAGATCAGTCATCGGACAAGTTGGTATCAATTACACCGTATAAGGGGGTAAGAGCAAGGTGAAGATCAACAGACCTTTTTTTCCTCCCATTATGCCGCCCGTTAGCAACAAGACAGCATCTCCTACAGCAGGGACTGAGAAAAAAAGTTTTGCCCATGTCCTACAGCAAACACAAGAAGCTGCGAGTCAGCCTTTACAATTTAGCCAACATGCTCAGATTCGAATGCAATCGAGAGGAATACAGCTATCTCAGGAGCAGCTTCAACGTTTAGAGCAAGCGGTCGATAAAGCGGTGCAAAAAGGCGGAAGAGAAACGCTTGTCATTATGCGCGATACAGCATTTATTGTCAGCACCCAAAATCGAACCGTCATTACCGCTATCGATGATCGATCCATGAAGGATCACGTGTTTACGCAAATTGACAGTACCATATTAATCTAATAGAGCTGGACCTACGGGGGGCTTTATGACTGCTGACCGACCGATGCAGTCTACTACAAAAGGGGGAGAATGTATGATTCGTTCATTATATTCGGGAGTTTCTGGGATGAGAGGTTTCCAGACCAAAATGGATGTCATCGGAAATAATATCGCCAACGTGAACACCGTGGGCTTTAAGAAAAGCAGAGTGACATTTCAGGATATGCTAAACCAGACGGTTGCTTCTGCATCCTCTGGTGAAGTCGAAACAAGGGGCGGGCTAAATCCTAGACAGATTGGACTAGGATCCCAAGTAGCCGCCATTAATGTGATCCATACACCTGGAAGTCCTATATCGACGAACGTAACGACAGATTTGCTTATTAATGGGGACGGTTTTTTTGCAGTTACGCCTGGGGGTGAAGACCAGGACAAGGTGTTTTTTACAAGAGCAGGGGATTTTACTAGAGATGCAGCCGGTAATCTAGTAACGGCGCAAGGTTTCCTTGTATTGAGCTCTGACGGTGAGCCGATCAATATCCCTGAAGACTACATTTCTTTCTCAATCGCACCCAATGGACAAGTCATAGGGACAGATGCTGCTGGTGTAACAGGTCCAATAGAAGACCAATATATAGGGATTGCTAGAGTAACCAACCCGGCTGGACTAAACAAGGTTGGAGGCTCGCTTTATGAGCTTACACCTAATGCTCATCAGGATGTAGATGACCCTAGGGATCTCATTACTTCTATTGATGAAATGGAAGGAAAGTCTCAAATCATCTCTGGCCAGCTCGAAATGTCTAACGTAGATTTAACGGAAGAATTCACAGACATGATTATCACCCAAAGAGGATTCCAAGCCAATTCAAGAATCATTACCACATCGGATACAATGATGGAAGAGATCATCAACCTGAAACGCTAATATTGGTTAACGGAAGGGAGACATATAGCTCCCTTTCTTTCTCACTCTTCGGCGGGGAGCTTGTAATGTATGATTAAGCTTACGAGATTAAATAACAGCTCTTATTTTTTAAACCCTTTTTTAATAGAGATCATTGAGGAAACTCCAGATACGATCATCACACTAACCAATGGGAAAAAGTTCATAGTTAAAGAAAAAGCATTAGATGTTATGGTATTAATAAAAGAGTTTTACCGGGATATCCATCTGCTTAAAACAGTAGGAATACAGGAAGTAGGGGACCCGAATGTTTAAGAATAAATTGTTTAATATTGCTCTTATTCTTATGATTGCCATTAGTTTATTGGGAGTGGCTGCTGTTGCGGTCTATAAGCTATACATAAACCCTGCTCACGCGGGCGTAGAAGAAGAAAAAGACCCACTGAGTATCGATGAAATTATCAAGCTCACCGTGGAGACCGAGGAGATTACGACGAATCTCAGCGGAGGAGGGTATATCCGCATTAAGTTTAAGCTTCAAGCAGACAACAAAAAATCGAAAGCGGAATTGGAAAAACGATTATTCCAGGTTGATCATATTATACTGAAGACACTTTCCGGCATGACGGAAGAGCAGATTCGAGGCCCTGAAGGCATTAAGAGGGTGGAAGAGCAGGTTCAGTCTGAAATCAATGGTCTGCTGCAAGAAGGAGAAGTGGAAGAGGTTCTAACTACGCGGATGATCATCCAATAAGCGAGCTTCGAGACAAAGGGGGTGGCCGCACTGTCATCGGAAGTATTATCCCAGAATGAGATTGACGCCTTACTTGCTGCGCTGTCATCTGGAGAAATGAATGCAGAGGAAATGAAAAAGGACTTCACGGAGAAAAAAGTCAGGCTCTATGATTTCAAACGAGCGCTGCGCTTCTCTAAAGACCAGATCAGAACCTTAACACGTATTCATGAAAACTATGCTCGATTATTGACCACATATTTTTCAGCTCAGCTTAGGACGTTAGTACGATTCACCGTCGCTTCCGTCGATCAGCTTCCCTATGATGAATTTATTCGGTCCATCCCTAAAATGACCATTCTGAATGTATTTGAAGCTGATCCCTTGGAAGGGCGCATGGTCTTGGAGGTAAACCCTAATGTTGGCTATGCGATGCTGGATCGGTTGCTTGGGGGACAGGGAAGCAGTCAAAGTAAGTTCACCGGGCTGACGGAAATAGAAACGATGGTGCTTGAAAGAGTGTTCAGAAAATCACTTCGAATCTATGCAGATGCATGGAAAGATGCGGTACCGATCGATCCGGTGCTGACCATGACAGAAACGAATCCACAGTTCATGCAAATTGTGTCGCCTAACGAGACGGTAGCCGTTATTTCCTTTAGCACAAAGATTGCAGACACAACGGGAGTGATCAACATTTGTCTTCCCCATGTGGTGTTAGAGCCAGTGATGGTAAAACTCTCAGCCCACTATTGGCTTTCCTCCCAAAAGAAGACAAGGGACAAAAAGGAAATGACGGTGTTACAAGAGCGTGTTAAAAAAGCCCACATCCCAATTATTGCGGAGCTAGGGACTGCAACCATATCTGTAGGTGAATTTATTAACCTTTCTAGTGGGGATATTATTCAACTTAATACAAAAAAAGACAGTTCAATGAATATTCGCATTGGTACAAAATATAAATTCCAAGGGCGTCCTGGTACTCAAGGAGGAAAAGTTGCCATACAGATTGACAAGGTGCTAGACGAAGGGATGGAAGAAGATGAACAATAGAGATATGCTTTCCCAAGCAGAAATCGATGCCCTGCTTCGTGAGAACAATCTGGACGAAAAAGCACTAAACGAAAATTTAAATATTAGTAATTACTTAACCCCCATGGAACAAGATGCCCTGGGTGAGATTGGGAACATTTGTTTTGGGAGCTCTGCCACGGCCTTATCCACGCTGCTAGGGCAAAAAACGGATATTACAACACCCACCGTGAGTGTGATAGAACGTGATCGGCTTTCTGAAGAGTTTCCGCATCCCCATGTCGCAGTTCATGTGGAGTATACGGAAGGCTTTAAAGGGCTAAACCTTCTCGTGATACAGACGGACGATGCGAAGGTCATTGCCGATCTTATGATGGGTGGCGATGGGACGAATCGAGATATTGAGCTTACGGAGCTTCACATTAGTGCTGTACAAGAAGCGATGAATCAAATGATGGGCTCGGCAGCTACCTCCATGTCTACGTTATTTAATAAACGGGTGGATATCTCCCCGCCTGGAATCGATTTATTTGATTTTGGAACGGATCAGCAATCCTATTCATTCCCGGAAGACAAGGTTTTTATTAAGATCTCCTTTCGATTGAAAATTGGAGATTTAATAGATTCTAGCATTATGCAGCTCCTGCCGGTCCATTTTGCGAAAGACATGGTTTCTCTGCTTCTAGGTGGAGGAAGTGTAGAGGAGGAGCCGCCGGTTCCTGTGCCACCTAAGACGCCCGAGATAAAGCCGGAGCCTCCCACACAGGCTGCACAGGGAGTCCCTGATCCCTATGGGCAGATGCCGCCGGCCGGTTATCCACCACCTATGTATCCACCTTACGGACAACCGCCGATGTATCAGCCCGTACCTGGCTACCCTTACGCACCACCCCTGTATCCGCCTGCGCAGCCCATGTACGGTGCACCTGGTTATCCGGGTACGCCGCCTCAGAATATGCCAAACGGGGGACAGCCGCCCAATGTCCATAATGCTCAATTTAGCCCTTTTCATACCCCTGGCGCCAATCCTGCCATGGATGAGCGAAACTTAAATTTGTTGTTAGATATTCCACTTCAAGTAACCGTGGAGCTGGGCCGCACCAAAAAACAAATTCGAGAGATTCTGGAGATGTCGGCCGGATCGATTATTGAGTTAGATAAGCTGGCGGGGGAGCCTGTTGATATTTTTGTTAATAACAAACTAATCGCTAAAGGCGAAGTTGTGGTTATTGAGGAGAATTTTGGGGTTCGCGTAACCGATATCATCAGTCAATGGGATCGAGTTCAAAAATTACAATAAACTAAATTTATAATAACTTGGAGGCAGAAACAATTATGGCAAATACCGTATTAATCGTTGATGATGCAGCATTTATGAGAATGATGATTAAAGAAATCCTAACTAAGAATGGCTACACGGTGGTCGGTGAGGCAAGCGATGGGGCGCAAGCAGTTGAGAAGTTTAAGGAGTTAAAGCCAGACCTCGTGACAATGGATATCACGATGCCAGAAATGGATGGGATTACAGCATTAAGAGAGATTAAGAAGCTAGACAGTTCCGCAAAAGTCATTATGTGTTCAGCGATGGGTCAACAGGCCATGGTTATTGATGCGATTCAAGCCGGTGCGAAAGACTTCGTGGTAAAGCCATTCCAGGCTGATCGAGTCATAGAGGCAATCAAGAAAACTCTAGGCTAGGGGAAAAAAAGATGATCATGTCACGGCTTAGCTTGATTTACTTAGCTTTGATTCTTATAAGTTTATTTTTCGGGGGAGCCCAGTTCCAACTGGCCTTTGCCGATAGCGAGCAGCCGATGGTTGACCAGGGGATAGGCAAAGAAGTGAATCAAGATCAGTTAGGAAATGTAGGAGCTGATTTTGAAATTTTGCCTTATCTAATAAAAGTTGTTTTTTTCCTCATTATTATTGGAGTTCTCATCTATCTTCTTATCCGATTTCTTTCCAATCAGTCAAGGCAGTCTCTGGGAGGGCTGCCTCTGCGTATTGTGGGAGGCGTGGCTCTCGGTCAGAATCGTTCTTTACAAGTGGTCCAGATCGGGCGGAAGCTTTATGTAGTAGGAGTAGGACAAGATGTTCGCATGCTGACCGAAATAGAGGATCAAGTAGAGATCGAAACTTGGTTGACTAAAGAGACGGAGACACCTAAGATGATAGATCTACTAATGCGATGGAAGAAACAAAAGTCGGAAGAGCAGAGTTTTCAATATATATTTGAGGATCAGCTTAGCCAGTTAAAGGAAAATCGGTCAAGAGCAGAACAAGTTCTTTATCAAGCAACGGAAACAAAAGAAGGTAGAAAACATGAAGGTTAATTGGCTCAAGGTTTTTCCTCTACTCTTGATCTTTTCCCATATGTTTAGTGAGACCATATTCGCTGCAGGAACCGTCATCCCCGGATTAGATTTAAATATTGGGACGAGTGATAGCCCGCAAGATGTTTCCACAACGCTGCAGATTATTTTGCTTATTACTCTATTATCCATTGCGCCTGCTTTGTTGATATTAATGACATCTTTTACGAGAATCGTCATTGTTTTATCTTTTGTAAGAACTTCTTTGGCCACACAGCAGATGCCGCCCAATCAGGTTTTGATTGGCCTAGCGTTGTTCTTAACTTTTTTTGTGATGGCTCCTACCTTTTCGGCGGTGAACGAGACAGCCTTACAGCCTTATTTAGCTGGGCAGATGAATCAGCAGCAAGCCTTCGAACAAGCTGCAGTCCCCATGAAGGAGTTTATGGGCAAGTATACGCGTGAAAAGGATTTGCTGTTGTTTCTTGAGTACTTGCAGCTAGAAAAACCTAAGACAATCCAAGAAATCCCCTTAACGGCTTTAGTCCCGGCTTTTGTAATAAGTGAACTTAAAACGGCCTTTCAGATGGGCTTTATGATTTTTATCCCGTTCCTTGTCATTGATATGATAGTCGCTAGTATTTTAATGGCAATGGGGATGATGATGCTCCCGCCAGTTATGATTTCCTTGCCATTCAAGATTCTGCTCTTTATCTTAGTGGACGGCTGGCACCTAATCGTTAAATCGTTACTATCAAGCTTTTAGATTCCACTAAGGTGAGGTGAAGCGGGTGTCTCCGGAAGGTGTAATTCAGATTGCAAAAAATTCGGTGTATATGATCTTACTCGTAACGGCCCCGGTGGTGGGAATCGGCTTAATGGTAGGATTATTAGTTGCTATTTTTCAGGCTACAACACAGATACAAGAACAGACATTGGCCTTTGTGCCAAAGATTGTCGCTATCTTGGTCGCACTCGTTGTGTTTGGCCCATGGATGTTAACTCAGCTCGTAGATTTTACGTATCATATCTTCAATAATTTATATCGGTTTATAGGTTAGAAGAATGAACCTGTTTTTTGCATTGGACTTATTTCCTAGTTTTCTATTAATTTTTGTTCGTCTTACTTCATTCTTCGTAACCGTGCCGATTTTTTCGTCGCGAAATGTCCCGCAATCGGCAAAAATTGGTCTAGCCTTTTTCCTAAGCCTTATTACGTTTATGTCAATAGGAATTGAACCTGTAGTGTTCGATGAAACCTATTTCCTGCTTATCTTAAAAGAAGTGTTTGTCGGACTGGTTCTAGGATTCATCGGTACGCTCATCCTTTACGCGATACAGACCGCAGGCGGGTTTGTTGACATGCAGATGGGATTGGCTATTGCTAGCGTGATTGATCCGCAAACCGGAGTGCACACTCCTATAATGGGTCAGTTTAAATATATTTTGGCTTTGCTTTTTTTGTTATCCATTAATGCTCATCATCTACTTATCAAAGGAATCATAGAAAGCTATAAAATGGTGCCTTTGGATCAGCTGGGTCTGAATCTAACCGAAGGTGAAATCACGCAGGTCATAGCTCAGGCTTTTTATCATATGTTTCTCTCCGCGTTTATGATTGCTGCACCTCTTGTCGTTTCACTTTTTTTAGTGGATGTTGCCTTAGGAATCGTTGCAAGAACGGTTCCTCAGTTGAATATATTTGTGGTCGGGATTCCGATTAAACTATTGGCAGGCTTCCTCATGCTGCTTATCGTCCTTCCAGGCTATTTCTTCACACTAAAAAATCTCTTTAAATCGTTAATCCAGTCAATGGAGGCTTTGCTGAAAGCCATGGGGTGGGGTTAGGTGGAACAAGGAAAACTATGGATTCCGGTCAATCTGCAAATGTTTGCAGGTGAAAAAACGGAAAAAGCAACACCAAAGAAAAAGCAAGAAGCTCGCAATAAAGGACAAGTCGCGAAAAGTCAGGAAGTAGCCTCTGCCTTAATCATGTTATCTAGTTTTTTATTCCTCTTATTCATGGGCCAATCCATGGCAGCGAATATTCTCAAGATGATGAGAGGCACGTTTACCGAATATGTGCATTGGGAGATCACCTCCACCAATATTCAGGTGATGTTTCATAATCTCTTGTTCGAAAGCGCCATGATCGTCGCTCCATTTCTTTTACTTGCTTTAATTATGGGCATCTTTTCAAACTATATTCAGATTGGATTCTTGTTTACAACCGAACCGCTGAAAATGAAGCTAGAGAAGCTAGATCCCATTCAGGGTGCGAAAAAAATATTTTCTCTGCGTGCCATCGTGGAGTTGCTAAAGTCTATTTTGAAAATTGTGCTGACCTCAACGATCGCCATCCTTGTATTAGGTAAGGCGGTGGACGAAATTATGGTTTTGTCACAAACGTCTGTAGGAAATGTTCTCTCGCTTGTTTCGACTTTGACTGTCCAAATTGGAGCGTTTATCGCCCTACTGCTATTGGTTCTGTCTGTACTAGACTATCTTTACCAAAAGTATGAACACGAAAAAGGACTGCGAATGTCCAAGCAAGATATCAAAGATGAATTTAAGAAAACAGAAGGGGACCCTTTAATTAAGGGGAAAATCAAACAAAGGCAACGGGAAATGGCCATGAGAAGAATGATGCAGGAAATTCCCAATGCCGATGTGGTTATCACCAACCCTACCCACTTTGCTATTGCGATTCAATACAAAGCGGGAGAAATGCAGGCGCCTAAAGTGGTCGCCAAGGGAAAAGACCAGGTGGCTTTAAAAATGAAAGAAATTGCCCAGCGCGAGAGCGTGATCATGATGGAAAACAAGCCATTAGCCAGAGCGCTGTATGCTCAAGTTGAGATTGGACAAGAAGTGCCGGAATCCTTATTTAAGGCCGTAGCTGAAGTTTTAGCCTATGTGTATCAGATTAGAAAACGAGCGTAGAGAGGAGGGGGTCATTCATGAAGCTTAAAGATATTTCCGTTCTAGTAATGGTGATTTGTGTGGTCATGATGATGGTGATCCCTCTACCTACTCTTTTGCTCGATTTTTTGCTAATTGTAAATATCTCGCTGGCTCTGACTATTCTTATGGTATCCATGAATACCAAGGAGCCCTTGGATTTTTCGATTTTTCCTACCCTTCTGCTATTGACGACTTTGTTTCGCTTATCCCTCAACGTTTCCACCACGCGCTCCATTTTGCAGGATGCAGATGGAGGCAGGGTGGTAAGGGCATTTGGGGAGTTTGTCGTCGGCGGAAGCCCCGTCATAGGTTTTGTAATCTTCATTATCCTAGTGATTATTAATTTTGTCGTCATTACCAAAGGATCTGAGAGAGTAGCTGAGGTAGCAGCACGTTTTACTTTAGACGCCATGCCCGGCAAGCAAATGAGTATTGATGCAGATATGAATGCGGGTATGATTACGGAGCATGAAGCTCGGGATAGACGTAAGAAAATTGAGCGGGAAGCTGATTTTTACGGAGCCATGGATGGAGCGAGTAAATTTGTTAAGGGCGATGCGATAGCGGGGATTATTATCCTTTTAATTAACGTTCTTGGTGGTTTTATTATTGGAATGGCTATACATGGTATGGGCTTTGCTGAAGCGGCTACAACCTTTACCTTGCTATCCGTTGGAGATGGGTTGGTCAGCTCGATTCCAGCCCTCGTGATATCCACCGCGACAGGGATCATGGTGACGCGGGCCGGATCCGATGGAAATCTGGGCGACGACTTGTCCAAGCAGTTATTAGCTTACCCGAAGCTTTTATTTGTTGTAGCGGGAACGATTGCTTTACTAGGAATTTTTACTCCCATCGGTCCCTACAGTACCATTCCTGTTGCCGGTATACTCATCTTCGGAGGCATGCGCTTGCAGCGCCAGATCGACCAAAGAGAGGAACTGGCCGCTCAAGCTCCTGAGGAAGACGCTGAAATAGAACAAGTGAAGAGCCCTGAAAGTGTTTTGGGGCTGCTCCATGTAGATCCTATTGAATTTGAATTTGGATACGGCTTAATCCCTCTGGCTGACACCAATCAGGGGGGAGACTTGCTGGATCGAGTCATCATGATCAGAAGGCAATGTGCTTTGGAATTAGGATTAGTGGTACCTGTGATTCGTATCCGTGACAATATTCAATTACGGCCTAATCAATATATGATTAAAATTAAAGGGAACATGGTAGCTGGGGGCGAGATTCTATTGGATCATTACTTAGCCATGAGTCCAGGGATTGAAGATGACAGTGTAATTGGGATTGATACCATTGAACCTTCTTTCGGTCTCCCCGCGCTTTGGATATCTGAGGATGTACGAGAGCGAGCCGAGTTAGCCGGCTATACCGTCGTCGATCCTCCATCCGTCGTAGCCACCCATTTGTCTGAGATCATAAAGAAGTATGCACATGAGCTACTCAGCAGACAAGATACTAAATCATTAATCGATAACTTAAAGGAGCAAGCACCGGCGCTTGTGGAAGAAGTGGTTCCGTCCATTATGTCGGTTGGGGATATTCAGAAAGTGCTGCAAAAGCTGTTAAAAGAGAAAATATCCATTCGAAACCTTCATGCGATTATGGAAGCATTGGCAGACTATGGACAATATACGAAAGACCCTGACTTGCTTACGGAATATGTGCGCCAGAGCTTATCTAGGCAAATTACCCTTCAATACGCTGAGCCTGGCCAAGCGCTTAGGGTCATTACCGCAGGACCAAGCTTAGAGAAGACGATCTCAGAATGTGTGCAGCAAACGGAGCAAGGGAGCTATCTGGCGATGGACCCAGACCTTTCTCAGAGAATCTATCAGATTCTTTCTGAACAGGTGCAGCGTTTAATGAATATGGGGCACCAGCCTATTCTTTTAACCTCTCCCGCCATCCGAATGTATACTAGACAGCTACTCGAAAGAATGTTTCCCGATTTACCCGTTCTTTCTTATAACGAAATTGAAGCAGATGTTGAAGTGCAAAGCCTAGGGGTGGTGAATCTATAATGCGCGTCAAAAGATATGTAGTGGATTCGATGCCGGATGCCCTCCAGCGAATTAAAGCGGAGCTGGGGAAGGATGCCATTATTCTCAATACCAAAAACATCAAGACAGGTGGATTTCTTGGCTTTTTCACTAGAAAGCAAATTGAGGTCATTGCTGCTATTGATGTAAATAATGGTCCTTCTTCTTCTACAGCAGCCCCGAAGGGGGCGAATGGATATTCTCCTGCTTACGAAGAAACCAGACCTCCTCAGCCAAGGGCCATGGCAAGGCAGGAAGAAAGCAAAAAAGAGGTTCCTACTTATGATCTGAAATCGATTGTAGCCAGAAAGGCCCCTATCTTTCAGGAGGAATGGCAAAAAGCTCCGGCAAATTTCCATCCAAGCTCGGTTGAAAATCCGCCAGAAGCAGCCCCTTTGCCCGCATCCATAAATGTAAACTTTGATAGCCTGAAGTCACAGTTAAGGAAACAAGACGTAGAAGAACAATGGATCGCCCAGATCCTGCAGCGAATGGAAACCCGGTATTCCCATACATTCATACAAACGGAACTTTCACAATTACAGCATGCAAAACTGATCATCGAGGAGCTATTAACGGAAAGACAAAAGGCTACTAGCCTTATCGGTCAGGATACTCGTATGGTAAGGTTTTTTGGTCCTACCGGTGTAGGAAAAACCACAACCATTGCCAAGCTAGCGGCAGAGGGCGTATTGAAGCATAAAAGAAAGGTAGGCTTGATCACAACCGATACCTATAGGATAGGAGCGGTAGACCAGTTGCGTACCTATGCGAATATTCTTAATATCCCGTTGGAAGTGGTCTTTCAGCCTAGTGAAATGGCAACCGCGATGAGAAATTTAGTTGACTGTGATCTTATTCTTGTGGATACGGCTGGACGCAACTACAGGAAGCAAGACTATGCACAAGAGTTGGCGCAGTACTTTCCAAGTTTAACAGGCGGGGAAAACTATCTTGTTCTGAGCTTGACTGCCAAAAATAACGACATGATCGAGATACTAGAAAACTTTAAGTGCATTACAGTAGAAAAAGTCATATTTACAAAATCAGACGAAACCCAAACCTACGGATCCATCCTAAACATGGTCATGCGTTATCATCTATCAATATCGTATCTGACGACAGGGCAAAATGTCCCTGATGATATTCGTGTTGCTGATCCAAGGAAAGTGGCTAATTTGATTCTAGGAGAAGATAGACATGTATGATCAAGCTCAAGGTTTGCGCGAGATAGTAAAGAAGCAAATCGATCAATCGTTAAAGCAAACCAGAATTGTAACGGTTACGAGTGGAAAAGGCGGAGTAGGCAAGTCCAATTTCGCCCTAAACTTTGCACTTGGTCTTATACAGGCGGGGAAGAAGGTAGTCATTCTAGACGTTGACCTTGGTTTAGCTAATATTGAAGTGCTCATGGGTGTTTCTCCTAAAAGTTATTTGCTAGATTTAATTGAACAGGATAAAACCATTTGGGATGTATTGGAAAAAGGGCCTAATGGCCTGGAATTTATCTCCGGGGGTACAGGCTTTAGCCACCTATTGGAATTAAATGAAGTACAGCTTAACCGATTCTTCGAAAAAATGGCCGCTTTAAACGGCTATGCAGATTTTGTCATTATCGATACAGGAGCGGGATTAACGAAACAGTCTCTTAGTTTCATTATGGCTGCTGATGATGTCGTGCTCGTGACCACACCGGAGCCGACTTCAATTACGGATGCGTATGCCGTCGTTAAATTGGTTTCTGCTCATGAACCGAGTGTCAAGTTTAAAATGGTGGTCAATCGAGTCGGGAATCCTCGCGAAGGGAAAATGGCCTTTGATAAACTGGCGCTTGTATCAAAGAAATTCTTAAACCTTGAGATTTCCTCTTTAGGTTATATGCACGATGACAGTCATGTGTCTAGAGCCGTAAAACAGCAAACCCCGTTTTTCCTTGCTTACCCGGGTTCTATTGCATCATTAGGGATTAAGGACTTGGTCCATAGCTACTTAGAAGGAACCGTTCAGAGCATACACGTTCCAAGAGGAGTTAAAGGCTTCTTGAAACGATTAATGAGTCATATGAGATAAACTTGGGGTGAGATGGTGAGAAAGATCAGGGTTTTGGTTGTTGATGATTCTGCTTTTATGAGAAAGATGATTTCCGACATTTTGTCACAAGATCCCGAGATTGAAGTGATCGACCGCGCCAGGAATGGATTGGAAGCGACAGAGAAGGTCAAGGCGTTGTTGCCGGATGTAGTCACCATGGATGTTGAGATGCCCGTAATGGATGGGTTAGCCGCCCTTGAGTATTTGATGAAGCATCACGCTGTACCGGTGGTTATGCTGAGCAGTTTAACGCAGGAAGGAGCAGCCGCCACCATGAAGGCTCTAGAGCTGGGGGCTGTAGATTTTATCCGGAAGCCCTCTGGATCTATCTCTCTTGATATTCATAAAGTTCAAGATCAAATCATCTCCAAGGTGAAGGCAGCGTCTATGGCTAAAGTGAATCGTCAGCCTCTTCCCCTGAGATCCAACGAACAGATACTTGAACCCATGAAATTCGACAATTTTAGGAACAAAGCTACATTTCCTATTAGTCAATCCGAACTATCCAATATAATACTGATAGGGACCTCCACGGGCGGGCCTAAAGCTTTGCAGATTGTGTTATCCTCTCTGCCCAAGGATCTCCCCGCGGCTGTGCTCGTCGTGCAGCATATGCCGCCCGGATTTACTAAGTCTCTATCACAACGGTTAGACTCTCTTTCTTCTCTTCACGTTGTTGAAGCGGAGGACGGAATGGAAATAAAAAAAGGAACGGTATACATAGCACCAGGTGACTATCATATGACGGTCAAGAAAAAAGGGTCAGGAACGTTACATGTGGCCCTAAACCAAGAGGAACCGAGAGCAGGACATCGGCCCTCTGTTGACAGTTTATTTGAATCCGTGGCAGCAATGAGTATGCCAACTACCTACGCCGTCATCATGACTGGTATGGGCAGTGACGGGACCAAGGGACTGCAAGCGCTAAAGGCAACAGGGAAATGCCAAGAGGCAGTAGCCGAGGATGAAACGACTTGTGTCGTGTTTGGAATGCCAAAGTCAGCCATCGCATCGGGGAATGTGGATACCGTTCTCCCTTTGTCGAAAATAGGAGCCTATTTAACAAAAGTAATCCATGGAGAAACGAAGGGGTGAACAATAAATGGATATGGAACAATATTTGGACATGTTTATAGAGGAGTCAAAGGAGCATCTTCAAGCTATAAATGAAAACTTGCTGCGACTGGAAGGCGAGCCGGGCAACACGGGGATCGTCAATGATATTTTTCGTTCAGCTCATACCTTAAAAGGTATGTCAGCAACCATGGGCTTTGAAGATATGGCTAACCTGACCCATGAGATGGAAAATGTACTGGATCAGGTTCGCAACGGAAAGTTGGGCGTAAAATCATCCATGATGGATACGCTGTTTCGCTGCGTCGATATCCTTGAATCCATGGTGTACTCCATTGCCCAAGGAGGGGATGGCCGTCACGATGTAACTTACGTTCTGCAAGATTTACGGAGTATCCTTTCAGGAGAAATCGTCCCATCCCCTCCTGTGGTTGCACCAGCCCCTTCTAGTGAATCGGGTCCTACGATGCCCTTTGATGATTATGAATGGACGGTAATCAAGCAATCGATTGATTCGGGCTTCTCGGTTTTCCAAATTGATACCGTAGTAAGAGAAAACTGTGTGTTAAAGGCTGCGCGGGCTTACATGGTATTTGATCAATTAGAGTCCAACGGGGATATCATTAAAGCAATTCCATCTGTTGAAGAACTTGAGGAAGAAAAATTCGATCAGCACTTTCAGGTTGTGCTTATAACGAAGAAAACCAAAGAAGAGCTAGAGAAGCTTGTCATGAGCGTGTCTGAAATTGAGTCGGTTTCCATACAAGAAATCGATGGTCAAGTGGCTTATACGGCTGAAGCTTCAATGGACATCGTGGAACCCAAATTAGAGGAAAGTACCCGTGTCGAAGAAGAAGTGCAGGCGGGTGAGTGTGTACTGGCAGAAAAAGAAAAAGCTCCTGTGCAGAAAAAAGTAGCAAGCGGAAAAACAATTCGAGTCGACATTGAGAGACTCGATATCCTCATGAATTTATTTAGTGAGCTTGTAATTGATAGAGGACGTCTGGAACAGTTATCAAGAGATTCTAAAAATCCAGCTCTCATTGAAACGGTAGAGCATATGAGCCGAATCTCCGGTGACCTCCAAAATATCATCTTGAACATGAGGATGGTGCCGGTCGAGCAAGTATTTAATCGATTCCCTCGAATGGTACGAGATCTGGCCAAGGATCTTAATAAAAAAGTAAACCTGATTATTGAAGGTGCGGAAACGGAATTGGATCGAACCGTCATAGACGAGATAGGGGACCCTCTTGTTCACCTGCTGCGAAATTCCATTGACCATGGCTTGGAATCACCAGAAGAGCGTGCCAAACTCGGTAAGGATGAAGTAGGCAGAGTTCTTCTAAAAGCGTACCACAGCGGCAACCACGTATTTATTGAAGTTATGGACAACGGAAAAGGAATAGACAGGAATAAAATCCTGAAAAAAGCGATAGAAAAAGGGATTATTCAAGATCCCCAAGGAATGTCGGATAAACAAGTCTATGAGCTGCTTTTTGCTTCGGGCTTAAGCACTGCAGAGAAAATTACAGATGTTTCAGGGCGCGGCGTTGGCTTGGATGTGGTCAAAACCAAGATCGAATCCTTGGGTGGCGCAGTCAGCGTAGATTCAGTCTCAGGCCAAGGGACCACCTTCCTCATTCAGTTGCCGCTAACGCTCTCTATTATTTCCGCCATGTTAGTGGAAGTGGAAAAGGAAAAGTTCGCCGTTCCTCTAAGCTCCATTATTGAGACAGCGGTGTTTAAGAAAGAGCAGATTATGCGGGCTCATCAGCAAGATGTCATCGACTTTAGAGGTCGAGTAGTCCCGTTAGTATCCTTGAAGAAGATTTTTCATATCCCCGATCAGATCCAAGAGAAAAAGGACGAAATCTCGGTGGTCATCGTGCGCAAGGGGGACAAAATGGCAGGATTGGTGGTCGATTCGTTCATAGGTCAACAGGAGATTGTGTTGAAGTCTCTTGGAAAATATCTAGTCAACGTCTTTGCGATTTCTGGCGCTACCATTCTTGGTGACGGACAAGTCGCTTTAATCATAGATTGCAATGCACTAATTAAGTAGAGGGGAATCTTGATGCTAACCAATAAGAGTGACATTGTAGAAGAAATGAAAGTCATTGTTTTTCGCCTTCAGGATGAAGAATATGGCGTGAATGTGAAGCAGGTAAAATCCATCGAAAGACTTGAAGCCATCACAAGAGTGCCAAAAACTCCAGCCTTTGTAAAAGGAGTCATTAACCTGCGGGGGGTCGTCACTCCCATTATTGACCTAAGAGAGCGGTTTGAACTTTTGCATGATGCTTCGAATACAGAAAATACACGAGTGATCATCGTGACGGTTAATGGTGTTGAAGTGGGACTTATTGTAGATTCGGCATCCGATGTGATTGATGTTCCGCTCAACGCAATTGAACCGCCTCCTCGCATTATCGGAGGAGTAGAAGTCGTATACCTTCACGGAGTGGCTAAGCTGGAGAATCGTCTTCTCATTTTGCTCAACCTCGATAAAGTGTTGGACGCATCTGAAGTGCAACAGCTTGAAGGCATTGAGGCCGTATAAGATGAACAAAGGCTTTGGCAATTTCGGTGAGTTTCAGTTTGACGTCTTGAAGGAAATAGGCAATATTGGGGCTGGACATGCTACGACAGCATTGTCGAAGCTCATCGCAAAGGATGTCGACATGTTAGTCCCTCATGTCCAGATTGTTGGATTCGATGAAATTGCGGATTCTGTAGGGGGGCCAGAAAAAGTTGTTGTCGCTGTTTTTCTGCGTATTCTAGGGGATATACCAGGCAACATGTTTTTTATTATGGACCAAAGCTCTGCCTACAGTCTCGTGAAGGAGACACTGGGAACGGAGCCGGCAGGAGAGGAGTTAACCGAGCTGGAAAAATCGGCACTCTGTGAGGTCGGGAATATTTTAATTGGCTCGTACTTATCCTCCTTAGCGGACTTTACTCAATTAAATTTACAACCCTCTGTACCGGCCTTGGCTGTTGATATGGCTGGAGCCGTCTTAAGCTACGGATTAATTGAGCTAGGACAGTCTAGTGACTATGCCCTGGCGATTGATACGGTTTTTTTTGAAGGGAGTGAAGCTGTGCAGGGACACTTCTTTCTGCTGCCAGACCCAGCCTATTTGGGAAAGATATTTTCGTCATTAGGAGTGCCATTAGAATGAACATTGTAAAAGTAGGAATGGCAGATCTTAATGTTGCAGCTTCTCCCGACCGCATCCGAACGACGGGGCTGGGTTCATGTGTAGGTGTAACACTATATGATCAAGTTTCAAAGATCGGGGGAATGGCTCATGTTATGCTTCCCTCCTCGAGTTTGGGCAAAGGTGAAGTAAATGTGGCTAAATATGCAGACACTGCTATTGTTAAATTAATAAAAGACCTGGAGAAAAAGGGAGCAAACCGTCGTCGGCTTGTGGCCAAATTAGCTGGTGGTGCTCAGATGTTTAGCTTCTCATCTACGAGCGATATCATGCGCATTGGTCCCCGAAATGTAGAGGCATGTAAGGAAACTCTGAGAAAGGAAGGCATCCGTATACTTTCTGAGGACACAGGCGGAAATTGCGGGCGCACCATTGAGATGGATTGTGCAACCGGAGAATTGCATATCCGAACGGTGAATCAAGGAGTGAAGGCAATTTAATGAATAGATGGAGTCTACCCTTTATTTTCGGCAGTGTCGCTTTTCTTTTTACCTTCATAAGTTCCATTGGAAACAATACATGGATGACCTCAATTGTGCGTTCGACGCTTGGGTTTGTTATTTTTTTCGTTTGCATGCTTGTGATTCGATGGTTCTTTCTTCAAATCCCAAGGAAGAATTCTGACACGAAGCGGGACGAGGAGGGTGTGGGAGTGCGGGTAAATGCGGAAACACCAGAGGAAGATTTACTGGGGCAAATGGGTTCCTATTCAGCAGAGGGACCAGGGGCAAAGCCAGAGTACAGCACGTTTACGCCTTTGTCCCCTCCCGTTGTAAAAAAGAAAAGTGCAGCGAATAATCCGGAAGATATTGCCAATGCCATCCGGGTACTTTCCAACCAATAAAAGGAAACAGATAGAGGGAGGAGGGGTTTGATCAATGGCACGAACCGTCGAAAAAAAGGCGTTTAACATCGACTTATGGAAACGCTGGCGTCTTGAAAAGGACAAAGAAGCTGAGGAGGAGCTGGTACAAGCGTATCTCCCTCTTGTCGGCTATGTGGTTGGGCGCTTGTCCATCGGTCTTCCGGGTACCGTAGATCGAGGAGACTTACAGAGCTTTGGGCATATGGGTTTATTGGACGCGATGAAAAAATTCGATTACGAGCGTGGGCTTCAATTTGAGACCTATGCGACTTGGCGTATCCGTGGCGCTATTATGGACGGGCTAAGAGAGTGTGATCTGATACCCCGTTCAGCCCGAGATAAGGCTAAGAAAATCGAGGAAGCCTATTTTGTCCTGGAGCAGCAGAACCTTCGGACGGTAACGGATAGGGAAATAAGTGCATACCTCGGGATTTCTGAAAAAGAGCTGGGACAGGTCTATGCGGATGCCTCTTTTGCAAGTCTGCTGTCGCTCAATGAACCTGTTCACGATGAGGAAGACCAAAAAAATCTGAGACAATCTTTGATCGTGGACGAGAAAGCAAAGGAGCCACAGCGAGCTTTAGATGAGGCTGTTCAAAAACAAATTCTCGCAGAAGCCATTGATCGGTTATCAGAGAAGGAAAGAATCGTAGTATCCCTATTCTACTATGAAGAATTAACACTTACAGAAATTGCGGAGATTATGGCCTTGTCCCCTTCCCGTATTTCACAGATTCACTCTAAAGCCCTCTTGCGTATTCGTGCCCTATTAAGCAAGAGCTAGAGCAGATCTTTAGCTTAGATATTTCATTGTAAAAAGTGGTGATGGCCATGGACGATTGGATATACCCCGTATTATTAGTCGGTATGTTGATTGGATTGGTCCTTTTTTTTGTCAAAAACAAAAAAGGAGCAATAGACGAGCATACTTATGAACTTATGCAGAAATTTGCGGATGAGATGGTAAAAGAAAATCAGCAATTGATGGAAACGGTGATCGAGCTCAATCGAAAGACTGATGTTAAGGTATCCCTTTTAATGACTCGCATACAAGAGCTAGAAGCAGAAGTAAGTCAGCTTCAGCAACCTCCCCCTGTGGAGGTGCCAGAACCACCACCAAGGGATGTTTTGCACCTGAGGAACCGATATCAAGAAGTGTTTGAGCTATTTAAAGAGGGAAAATCTATCGAAGAGATTTCAAAAAAATTGGGCTATGGCAAAGGAGAGCTTGAGCTGATCCTTCAATTAGCGGGGCATCGATAAGATCACAGTGTAAATGTTGCTTTTCAAAAACACATATGGTATAGTTATCAGCAGTGTAAAAATACACACGTTTATCAATTCGATCAAGGGTGCTATCTCAGAATAGTCTTGGTTGAAAATGAGGTAAACGGAGGAAACTAAAACCATAAAGGAGGTGCGTGAAGATGGCAGTTATTTCTATGAAACAATTGCTTGAAGCAGGTGTTCACTTTGGACATCAGACTCGTCGTTGGAACCCCAAAATGGCGAAGTACATCTTCACTGAAAGAAACGGAATTTACATCATCGATTTGCAGAAGACAGTTAAGAAGGTTGAAGAAGCCTACAACTTCGTGCGCGATCTTGGTGCTAACGGAGGAAAAATCCTTTTCGTTGGAACGAAGAAGCAAGCACAAGATTCTGTTAAAGAAGAAGCAGAACGCAGTGGCATGTACTATATCAACCAACGTTGGTTGGGTGGTACTTTAACTAACTTCTCTACCATTCAGAAGCGTATCAACCGTCTTCATGAATTAGAGCAATGGGAAACAGATGGAACGTTTGAAGTTCTTCCGAAGAAAGAAGTTATCCTTCTTCGCAAGGTAAAAGAGCGTCTTGAAAAGTTCCTTGGAGGTATCAGCAAAATGCGCGATCTTCCAGATGCTATGTTTATCATTGACCCACGCAAAGAGCGTATCGCTGTTGCTGAGGCACGTAAACTAGGTATCCCTATCGTTGCGATTGTAGATACTAACTGTGATCCAGATGAAATCGACTATGTGATTCCTGGAAACGATGATGCAATCCGCGCTGTTAAGCTATTAACTGCGAAGGTTGCTGATGCGATCATTGAAGGAAACCAAGGTGAACAAACAACTGCGTAAGGTTTAAGAAGGGTGGCCTAAGGGTGTAGTAACCCTTACCACCCTTTCTCTATGGGTATAAACAATATTCTAATACATATTATGAAGGAGGATCTTTATGTCTATTTCTGCAGGCATGGTTAAAGAGCTTCGTGAAAAAACGGGTGCTGGAATGATGGATTGCAAGAAGGCGCTTCAAGAATCCAATGGGGATATGGAGCGTGCAGCGGAAATTCTTCGTGAAAAAGGAATCGCGAAAGCAGCGAAGAAATCCGATCGTATTGCAGCTGAAGGTTTAACAGCGGTTGAAGTAAAAGGAAACTATGGTGTGGTATTAGAGATCAACTCTGAAACAGACTTCGTAGCGAAGAACGAAGAGTTCCAAAACCTAACGAAGGAAATTTCCGCTCACTTGGTCGAGCAACGCCCTGCTGATGTGGAAGCAGCTTTAGCTGGTGCTTTTGGTAACGTGTCTTCGCTAAACGAATACCTTAACGAAAAGATTGCCAAGATCGGAGAAAGAATCTCTCTTCGTCGTTTCACGATCTTAGAAAAGCCTGAAAACGGAGCTTTTGGTGCTTATCTACATATGGGCGGTAAAATCGGCGTGCTTGTTGCGCTTGAAGGTTCAAACGATGAATCCCTTGCTAAAGACGTAGCGATGCACATCGCAGCAGCAAATCCTAAGTACATCTCCCGTGACCAAGTGTCCCAAGAAGAAGTGGAAAAGGAAAAAGAAATCTTAAAAGCACAAGCGCTTAACGAAGGAAAGCCAGCTAACATCGTAGAAAAAATGGTAGAAGGACGCTTAAGTAAGTTCTTCGAAGAAATCTGTGTGAACGATCAGGCATTCGTTAAAGACCCAGATAAAAAAGTGGGCAAGTTGTTAAGCGAGAAGGGTGCAAAGGTTGCTGCCTTCGTTCGTTACGAAGTAGGAGAAGGTTTAGAGAAGCGTCAAGAAAACTTTGCAGAAGAAGTAATGGCACAAACGAAGAAGCAATAGTCAGTTGATAGGGGGACACAGGGTGTTCCCCATTTTTGAAGGTCCAGATTGCCACTTTTGACAAGGGCAATTGATTACTCATGGAAGAATTGGAGGGTCATACATGCCTCTACCCGCATATAAGAGGGTTGTATTGAAATTAAGTGGAGAAGCTTTGGCTGGTGATATGGGTTACGGAATTGAAGCTAAGGTCATAGCCTCCATTGCTGAGCAGATTAAGGAAATCGTGGAGCTAGGCGTACAAGTTGCCATCGTCGTTGGCGGCGGAAATATTTGGCGCGGGATTGCTGGAAGTGCTAAAGGGATCGATCGGGCGACTGCCGATTACATGGGCATGTTAGCTACCGTCATGAACAGCATGGCACTTCAAGATGGACTAGAAAAAGCGGGCGTACCGACTCGTGTTCAGACTTCAATCGAAATGAGACAAGTTGCAGAGCCGTATATTAGAAGAAAAGCGATTCGTCATCTGGAAAAAAATCGTGTCGTCATTTTTGCTGCCGGTACAGGTAACCCTTATTTTTCTACGGATACTACGGCTGCCCTGCGTGCAGCTGAAATCGAAGCTGAAGTGATCTTGATGGCGAAGAATAAAGTAGATGGCGTTTATAATGCTGATCCTTCGACCACACCAGATGCTGTAAAGTATGATCGCCTATCTTTCCTCGAGGTCTTGAATCAGGGCTTGGGCGTGATGGATTCCACGGCATCCTCCCTTTGTATGGATAATAACATCCCGCTTGTTGTTTTCTCGATCACAGAAGAAGGAAATATCAAAAAAGCAATTATGGGTGAAAAAATTGGTACAATTGTAAAGGGGTAATTGATTATGCCACAAAGTGTTATTCAAAATGCAGAAGAGCGCATGACCAAAGCTCTTGCCGCCCTGCGTAAGGAACTAGCAACGCTACGTGCCGGAAGAGCGAATCCGTCTTTGTTGGATAAGGTGCAGGTAGACTATTACGGTTCTCCTACTCCGATCTCGCAAATGGCGAATGTTTCCGTTCCTGAAGCGCGTTTAATTACGATTCAGCCTTGGGATCGATCCCAGTTGGGGCCAATCGAAAAAGCGATTATGAAATCCGATTTAGGCTTAACACCAACCAACGATGGTACGACGATTCGTTTAATGATCCCGCCGTTAACGGAAGAAAGACGGGCGGAGCTGGTTAAGCTGGCGAAAAAAGAAGGCGAAGAAGCGAAGGTTGCCATTCGCAATGTGCGAAGAGATGCCAATGACGCCTTTAAGAAGCTTCAAAAAGAAGGTACGATCTCTGAAGATGACCTGAAGCGATACCAAGATAACATTCAGAAATCTACCGATAGCAATATTCAGCAAGTGGATAAGATTGTGCAGGAAAAAGAAAAAGAAATCATGGAAGTCTAGTGACATCATAACGCCCCCATTCACGTGGGGGCTTGTGTATATTGCCTATTTTTGGGGGAAGACTTATGTTAAACAGAATTACCAAATGGATGCAAGGTAAAGAAGGGGAAGGTCTTTCGCTTGACCTTGACAATATTCCTCAGCATATCGCCATTATTATGGATGGTAACGGGAGATGGGCAAAGAAAAGAGGACTCCCTCGTGTGGCTGGACACCGAGCTGGGATGAAGACGGTCAAGGAAATCACACGTGCAGCTGACGATATTGGGGTTAAAGCACTTACGCTCTATGCTTTCTCAACTGAAAACTGGAAGAGGCCTAAGGATGAAGTGGAGTACCTGATGAGACTTCCCCAGGAATATTTGCTTTCCGAATTGAACGAATTGATTGAACAAAATGTTCAGGTTCGCATGCTTGGTAATAAAGATCAACTCCCTGATTACACAATGAATGCTGTTTTTGAAGCGCAAGAAAAAACCAAGCAGAATACAGGACTTGTTCTTAACTTTGCCTTAAATTATGGCAGCAGGGATGAAATGCTTCATGCGATTCGTTGTATCGCTCAAGAAGTGAAAAACGACAACCTAGATATCCAAGACATCTCGGAACAAACCATGAACCAGTACTTGTTTACTGAAGGATTGCCTGATCCGGATCTTCTCATTCGAACAAGTGGGGAAGTGCGGTTGAGTAACTTCATGCTCTGGCAGTTAGCATATTCAGAACTGTGGTTTAGCGAAGTCTACTGGCCTGATTTTACTCGCGAAGAATTTTATCAAGCCATATTTGAATACCAGCACCGCAGTCGCAGGTATGGCGGGGTCTAGTTGGAGTGGATAAACGTTGAAGACAAGAATCATAACTGGAGCGATAGGAGGGGCTGTGTTTCTTTCCCTTCTGTTTTTAGGGGGAGTTAGTTACGGAGTCCTCCTTTTTTTAATCGCGTTGGTAGGATACTACGAGTGGTTAAAAATGAATGAGATCTCGATCTGGAGTCTTTCCTCCATGGCAGGATTGGCCTTTACCACCTATTATTTTTTGCCAAGTCAAATTACAGGTGGTTTGACTGTTGAAGCTATTCTTCTACAGTTACTAGTCCTCCTGGCTATAGCAGTGTTAAGTAAGAATAAATCCTCCATTCACGAGGTTTCCTATATTTTTATGGGCTCAGTCTATTTAGGCGTTTCCTTGCATCTTATGTTAGAAACACGATTACTTGAGAATGGGCTTGTCTTAACTTTAGCGGTGTTGCTTGCCACATGGGCGACAGACACAGCGGCCTATTTCGTGGGAAAGGCGATTGGAAAGCGTAAGCTTTGGCCTGAAATAAGTCCAAATAAAACCGTAGAAGGGTCTTTAGGCGGCATTATTGTGGCTATTTTCGTTTTAGTAGTGCTCTCTGTGTTTACAGAGCAACTCTCTACTACTTATGCTTTGGTTTTAGCCTTGGCTGTTTCTACGTTTGGTCAGTTAGGGGATTTGGTAGAATCTGCAGTGAAGCGAACGCTTGGGGTGAAAGATTCAGGACAAATCCTGCCTGGACACGGGGGAGCATTGGATCGCTTTGACAGCCTGTTGTTTGTATTTCCAGTCTTACACCTATTGTCTTTAATTTAGACTGAGGAAAGGAGAGCCATTTTGAAATCCATATCTATACTTGGGTCGACCGGTTCGATTGGAACCCAGACCTTAGAAGTTGTTGAAGAGCACCCGGAACGTTTTCATGTTGCAGCCTTAGCAGCGGGAACGAATTGGGAAGTATTAGTCAAGCAGGCGAATCGCTTTCGACCTCGTCTGGTTTCAGTTGCAACCAAGGAATTAGCAGATAAGGTACGTCAACATATACCTCTAGATATTAAAGTTACATATGGTGTAGATGGCGTAGCAGAAGTGGCTACGCATCCACAAGCCGATTTTGTCGTATCAGCGATGGTTGGTAGTGTCGGGTTGGCACCAACGCTTCTTGCTATAGAAGCAGGAAAGACGATTGGATTAGCTAATAAGGAAACCTTAGTTTCAGCAGGGCATATCGTGATGAAACTAGCGGCCGAGAAAAATGTACAGATCTTGCCTATCGATAGTGAACACTCTGCTATTTATCAGTGCTTGCAAGGGGAAGATCG
This sequence comes from Ammoniphilus sp. YIM 78166, assembly GCF_004522215.1. GTDB lineage: Bacteria > Bacillota > Bacilli > Aneurinibacillales > RAOX-1 > YIM-78166. The sequence goes on from NZ_SDLR01000002.1 coordinate 721,159, forward strand.
GAAAGCCATTAAGCGTATTATCTTGACTGCATCGGGAGGTTCTTTCCGTGACAAGTCAAGAGAAGAGTTGCATCAAGTCACCGTTGAACAAGCACTAAGCCACCCTAATTGGAAAATGGGGGCGAAAATCACCATTGATTCTGCTACAATGATGAATAAAGGCTTGGAAGTGATTGAAGCGCATTGGTTATTTTCTCTGCCCTTTTCTCAGATTGAGTGTGTTCTGCACCGAGAGAGTATTGTGCATTCTATGGTGGAATTTTCTGATCGGGCGATCATGGCCCAAGTTGGGACGCCTGACATGAAGATTCCAATTCAATATGCCATGACCCAACCGGAGCGCATTCCACTGCAAACACCTTCTCTTGATTTCAACCAGATTTTTTCTTTGAATTTCGCTCCAATTGATTGGAGCAGATATCCTGCATTGAAGCTAGCCTATCAGTGCGGTGAGATGGGCGCGACAATGCCCACCGTGCTAAATGCAGCCAACGAAGTGATCGTCGATCGTTTCTTAAAGGGGCTTATTCCTTTTGCTGAGATAGAGCCAAAGATTGAGAAAGTGTTGGAAAAGCATCAGATGATAGCCGAACCGCAGTTAGAGGCAATTTGGGAAGCCGATCATTGGGCACGAAGAGAAGCCAGCCTAGTTTAAAAAACTAGTAATTTAGCCGGAAAGGTGGGGTATTATGTTTGAGGTATTATCCATCATTCTTGTGTTTGGTGCCTTGGTATTTTTCCATGAATTAGGCCATTTAGTTTTTGCCAAGCGTGCAGGAATTCTATGTCGCGAATTTGCGCTTGGAATGGGACCCAAGCTGTTCTCATTTAAAAAAGGAGAAACTACGTATACGCTGCGCCTCTTACCCATTGGCGGTTTTGTCCGAATGGCAGGGGAGGATCCCGAGGTCATTAAGATTAATCCTGGGCAGGAAGTGGGTATCCTCGTCGAGAATAACCAAGTGGTTAAGATTATAGTGGACCCCTTAAGCGCATATCCACATGCTGAGATCATTTCTGTGGAAAGAGCTGACTTAGACCGTAAGTTGCAGATCGAGGCTTATGTTGACGGTGAGTTGAACAAGTGGTCTGTCCATCCACAGGCGCATCTCGTTCATCAAGGTCAAGAAATCCAAATTGCCCCATGGGACAGACAGTTTGGCAGTAAGACGATTGGTCAGCGTGCAGCAGCTATATTTGCTGGGCCTGCGGCTAATTTCATCTTAGCATTTATTCTTTTGATGGTGATGGCCCTGTCCTACGGCACCCCTGTTAACCAACCCATCCTAGGAAAGATTAGTGAAGGCGGTCCTGCCGAACGAGCCCAGCTGCAGGAAGGCGATCGCATCTTGCAAGTCGAGAACCAGGAAGTTCAAACGTGGGAGGATATCGTCAAAATCGTAAGCCAATCACCAGGCAAAGAGTTGATTTTTACTATTGAACGCAACAAGGAGCAGTTTAGAGTACCATTGGTTACGGAATCCGTAGATGTAGAGGGCCAGACGGTTGGGAAAATTGGCGTTTATCCGCCGGTAAGCCGTGAAGTGGGTCAATCGGTTCAATATGCTGGTGAAACGACATGGCAGTTTTCTACGTTAATCTTTAAAGGCCTAGGCATGTTAGTGACAGGCAAGGTATCTATGGATGAATTGTCAGGTCCTGTTGGGATATTCAACTATACCTATGAAGCAGCGGAAAGAGGAATAGCGATCCTCTTGAAGTGGTCTGCGATATTGAGCATCAATTTAGGGATCATCAACCTGCTGCCATTACCCGCGCTTGATGGGGGGCGTCTCGTATTCCTTGGGTTAGAAGGTTTACGCGGGAGGCCTGTTGATCCACAAAAAGAAGGAATGGTTCACTTTCTAGGCTTTGCGTTTTTGATGCTGCTGATATTAGTTATTACATGGAACGATATACAACGCTTTTTCTTTTAAATTAGAAGCTGTGCATGTGTTTAAGGAGGATGAAGGATTTGCGTCAATCTAGCTTGTTTTTACCGACGCTCCGTGAAGTGCCATCAGAAGCGGAGATCGCGAGCCATCAATTAATGCTGCGTGCTGGATTTATCCGGCAATTGGTATCAGGGGTTTATTCCTATCTACCCCTTGGTTACCGAGTTTTACGTAAAGTTACACAAATTGTCCGGGAAGAAATGGACCGATCAGGTGCACAAGAGATTTCCATGCCTGCCATTCAGCCAGCGGAGTTATGGCAAGAAACGGGTCGATGGGAAGCTTATGGACCGGAATTAATGAGGCTTAAGGATCGCCATGACCGCAGCTTTGTACTGGGTCCTACTCATGAAGAAGTCGTGACAAGCATCGCCCGTGACGGGATTAACTCTTATAAGAAGCTTCCTGTTAATCTTTACCAAATTCAAACAAAATATCGCGATGAAGTAAGGCCGAGGTTCGGCGTTATCCGCTCGAGAGAGTTTATCATGAAGGATGCCTACTCCTTTGATACAACAAGAGAAGGATTAGACCGAAGCTATCAGGCGATGTATGATGCTTATACCCGAATCTTTACCCGTTGTGGAATGGATTTTCGAGCAGTAGATGCAGATGCTGGGGCCATCGGCGGAAAAGGAACTCATGAATTCATGGCACTTTCTGACATTGGTGAGGATACAATTGCTTATTGTTCATCCTGCAACTATGCCGCGAACCTAGAGAAAGCCGAAGTCGTCTATCAAGGGCAACCTAGTGAGGAAGCGGCTGCAGAAACGGAACGCATACATACTCCAGGGGTTAAGACCATTCAACAGTTAGCCGAGTTCTTGGCGGTCCCAGCTGAAAACACGGTTAAGTCCTTGTTGTTTAAACTAGATCAGCAATATGTTCTAGCTTTGATTCGAGGGGATCACGAACTAAATGATGTGAAACTGAAAAATATGTTCGATGCGAATGTGATTTCCATGGCTTCTGAGCAAGAGGTAAAAGATATCCTGGGCTCTCCTGTCGGATTCGTAGGACCAATAGGATTAGAAGGCAAGAAAGTAACGGTTGTTGCCGATCATGCCGTGAAGGATATGGTTAATGCGGTTACGGGTGCCGGTGAAGTGGATTATCACTTGAAGAATGTGACCCCAGGAAAAGATTTTTCTGTTCAGCAATATGGAGATTTAAGAAACATCAAAGAGGGCGATCCATGTCCACAGTGCGGCGAAGAAATTCGTTTTGCACGCGGAATTGAAGTCGGACACGTCTTTAAGCTGGGTACTCGATATAGTGAGAAAATGAAGGCCACCTTCCTTGATGAACAAGGAAAAGAAAAGCCGATGATTATGGGATGCTACGGGATCGGAATTTCAAGAACGGTTGCAGCGGTGGTGGAACAAAACCATGATGAAAATGGGATTATCTGGCCTAGGTCCATTGCTCCCTTTGAGATTCATCTCATTGCCGTCAATGTGAAGAATGAAGACCAGCTTAAATTAGCTGAATCACTCTATGAAACGTTGCTAGCAGCTGGCTATGAAGTTCTTTATGATGACCGCCCCGAGCGCGCTGGGGTGAAGTTTAAGGATGCTGATTTAGTAGGTTTACCGCTTCGCATCACAGTGGGGGCAAAAGCCGCTGAAGGCGTGGTGGAGTGTAAAGTTCGAAAAACGGGCGAATCCGAAGAACTATCGACTGACCAGTTGTTGGACTATTTGAAAGCAACACTTTCTAAGCTATAATAACTAAGAGGTGGGTTCCGGTTGACTCGGAACTCTTTCTTTTTGTACTGAAGGAGAAACCGTAAAAACAAGAGGTGTTGGGGATGCAGCAATGGCTGGAACAGAAGGAGCGATTTCAAGTTCTATTGCAACAGGCTGACATACCTGAAGAGTATCGTAGCCGATATTTTCAAGAGGGAAGAATTCATAGATTAGATTTAAGTAGGCAAAACAAACAGTGGACGTTTCATATTGAGCTGGAACACGCGTTGCCATGTTTGGTATTTCGTGCCTTTCATCAGCGAATTCAAGAGACGTTTTCTCACTTGGCATTAGTGGATTGCTATATTACCTATACCCAACCTATCGATTGGGCAGTGTTTATCCCTGATTATTGGGGTTACATCATAGATCAAATAACTGGTCAAATATCCTCTTTTGCTTCTTCTATGAAAGAGACACAGCCGGCAATGATCGGAAATAAATTAGTCTTACCTGTGACGAATGAGATCTCGATGTCGATGATGAAGAAAAAAGAAGTAGACCGCATTCTCTCGGGATCTATTAACAAGCTGACTGGGATGACGGTTCAGATTGAATTTAAGGTGGAAGAATCAGAGGAAGCCTATCAGGCATTTCTGGAAGAAAGAATGATAGAAGATCGCTCTCGAGCGTTAGAGGCTTTAATTGAAACAGAAAAAGAGAAAGAAAAAGGGGATGCGCCTGCCTTGGCTGAAGCGAAGGTGGAGTTCCTCATTGGATACAAGATTCAAGATGATCCCAGCCCAATTCAACAAATTGTGGAAGAGGAGAAACGAATCACGGTACAAGGACAGGTATTTGCAACCGAGATTCGGGAGTTAAAGAGCGGACGGTCCTTGCTGACGTTCCGTATCACGGATTATACGGATTCGATTAGTGTGAAGATCTTCTCAAGAGACAAAGAAGATCTCGTGATGATGAACGCGGTTAAGGAAGGGATGTGGGTGAAGGTTCGCGGACGCGTAACCTTTGATCAATTTGCTCGTGAGTTGGCTATGGAAGCGAACGATGTCAATGAGATCAAGCCGAAACGCAGGGAAGATACGGCGCCCGAAAAACGAATCGAGCTGCACCTTCATACACCCATGAGTACGATGGATGCTATTACACCCGTGAAAAAATTAGTAGGACAAGCCGCTAAATGGGGGCATAAGGCCATCGCCATAACGGACCATGCTGGGGTTCAAAGCTTTCCAGAAGCTTATAGTGCTGCCCAAAAAGCTGGAATCAAAGTGATCTACGGGGTAGAAGCCAATATTGTAAATGATGGCGCGCCGATTGCTTACAATCCTACGGATTTGCCGTTGAAAGAGGGCACCTATGTGATCTTCGACGTAGAAACCACCGGTTTATCCGTTGTTTATAATACGATCATTGAGCTTGCTGCTGTAAAACTCAGAAATGGTGAAGTGATCGATCGTTTTGAACGTTTTGCCAATCCTCATGAACGATTAACGAATACGATTATTGAATTGACTGGCATCACCGACGATATGCTCGTTGGAGCGCCGGAAGTAGAGGACGTCTTAGCTGATTTTCGCGAGTTTGTTGGGGATGCTGTTCTCGTGGCGCATAATGCCCGCTTTGATATGGGGTTCATTAACACGGGCTACCGAAAATACAATCAGCCGGAGCTTACGAATCCGGTGATCGATACGTTAGAGCTGGCGCGTTTTGTGTTGCCTGAACTAAAAAACCATCGCCTCAATACTATCAGTAATTATTTAGGAGTAGAATTAGTCAGCCATCACCGTGCCGTATACGATGCGGAAGCAACGGGTCATGTGTTGTGGAAGTTAATTTTACGAGTAGAAGAGCGGGGCATGACGAACCTTGCCCAAATGAATGATTACATGGGAAGCAACGGGGATTGGATGCGTCAGCGTCCTTCTCATGGCATTATTTTGGTTAAAAACCAAGTAGGGTTAAGAAATTTATATATCCTGGTTTCGAAGGCTCATACGGAATATTTTCACCGCGTGCCGCGAATTCCGAGAAGCGAACTCGTCAAACATCGGGAAGGACTTCTGATTGGTTCCGGTTGTGAACGCGGGGAACTGTTTGAAACGGTGATGCAGAAGTCAATTGAAGAAGCCGAAGAAGTGGCCAAATTCTATGACTACCTAGAAATACAGCCTACTTACTATAACCTGCACTTAATTGAGAAAGAATTGGTTAAAGATGAAAAGGCGCTGGAAGAGATTAACCGAAAAATTCTTGAGCTAGGACGCAAGCTTGGAAAACCGGTGGTAGCGACCGGGAATGTCCACTATCTAGACCCGCATGAGAAAATTTACCGTCAAATCCTCGTTCGAAGCCTAGGCGGAGCAAGTATGCTAAAGCCAGATAAACTTCCAGACGCCCATTTTCCAACCACGGATGAATTTTTGGAGCACTTCCGCTATCTAGGGGAAGACAATGCACTAGATGTGGTGGTTAGAGGGCCTCATCAGGTGAATGAGTGGATCGAAGAGGTTAAGCCGATTCCAGACAAGCTGTATACCCCCGTGATCGAAGGAGCGAATGAAGATACGGAAAAAATGAGTTATGAGCGCGCTCGAAGCATCTACGGTGAGGCCTTGCCTGAGCTGGTGGAAAAACGTATTAAAAAAGAGCTCGACAGTATTATAGGGCATGGGTTTGCGGTGATCTACTTGATTTCTCATAAGCTCGTAAAAAAATCACTCGATGATGGTTATCTAGTAGGTTCGCGTGGCTCCGTAGGATCTTCCTTTGTGGCTACCATGATGGAAATTACAGAAGTTAATCCGCTGCCTCCTCACTATGTTTGTCCGGCGTGCAAGCACTCGGAATTCATAGAGGATGGATCGGTTGCCTGCGGCTACGACTTGCCTGATAAGGATTGTCCGCAGTGCGGCAGCAAATATAATAAGGACGGCCATGATATTCCGTTTGAAACGTTCTTGGGCTTTAAAGGAGACAAGGTACCGGATATTGACTTGAACTTTTCCGGGGAGTATCAACCCCGCGCTCATAATTATACGAAAGTTCTTTTCGGTGAGGATTATGTATATCGCGCGGGTACGATCGGTACGGTTGCCGACAAAACAGCCTACGGATTCGTAAAGAAGTATGAAGAAGAAAAAGGGCTTCAATTAAAAAATACGGAAATTCTTCGTTTGGCATCCGGCTGTACCGGAGTTAAGCGAACGACAGGTCAGCATCCCGGCGGAATTATCGTGGTGCCCGACTATACCGATATCTATGATTTTTGTCCGATTCAATTCCCTGCCGATGATCGGGAGTCGGAATGGAAAACGACGCACTTTGACTTCCACTCGATCCATGATAATCTGCTGAAGCTCGATATTCTCGGGCACGATGATCCGACCGCGATTCGTATGCTTCAGGATTTAACTGGACTGGATCCCAAAACAATCCCGACGGATGACAAGTTGGTCATGGGGATTTTCAGCAGTCCGGAACCACTGGGGGTAACTCCTGAGCAAATCCGAACCAATACCGGGACGCTTGGAATCCCGGAGTTTGGGACTAAGTTTGTTCGCCAGATGTTAGAAGATACGAAGCCTTCTACCTTTGCGGAGCTAGTACAGATCTCGGGACTATCTCATGGTACCGATGTTTGGCTTAATAATGCCCAAGAATTGATTCGCAAAGGAACATGTACGCTTAAAGACGTTATCGGTTGTCGCGATGATATCATGGTGTATTTGATGTATAAAGGATTAGAGCCGAGCTTAGCCTTTAAGATCATGGAAAGTGTCCGTAAAGGAAAGGGTCTTACGCCAGAGATGGAAGAAGAAATGAAGAATAATAAAGTACCGGATTGGTATATTTGGTCATGTAAACAGATCAAGTACATGTTCCCGAAGGCGCACGCCACAGCTTATGTATTAATGGCTGTGCGAATCGCCTACTTTAAAGTTCATTATCCCATCCATTATTACGCAACGTACTTTACGGTTCGTGCCGATGACTTCGATATTCCGACGATGGTCAAGGGAAGTGCGGCCATCCGACCAAAAATCGAAGAAATCGAAAGAAAAGGAAACGATGCTTCGCCGAAAGAGAAAAACCTGCTCACCGTATTAGAGATTGCGCTTGAGATGTGCGAGCGCGGATTCCACTTCAAGAACCTAGATCTCTACCGTTCCCATGCGACGCAATTTCTTGTGGAAGAAGATGGACTCCTTCCTCCTTTCAATTCCCTGCCAGGAGTTGGAACGAACGCGGCAATCAGTATTGCCGCTTCTCGAGAAAATGGAGAGTTTCTTTCTATTGAGGACTTGCAGCAGCGGTCTAAGGTTTCGAAGACGGTGATTGAGTACTTGCAGGAGCAGGGCTGCTTGAAGGGATTGCCGGAAACGAATCAGTTGTCCTTGTTTTAGGGGATGGGTAGGATGAAGGAAGTAATAGATGGAAAATCGCCACTTATTTAGAAAAAATGCTTAAACAGAGATACGAATAAGTGGAGAAAGTTTACTTATTGATCTGGGAATGGATTGACTACGTGACGTGAACGTATTTTAGATGGAAAAAGTCCTACTAGAGGAAACTGTTTATGATTATCTTAAGCAAATAGTTAACCTTTTTCCACTTACATCTATTTGTTCCAGACACCAACTCAGCTTCGATGATCGCCAGCTTCTTAAGAGCTGTTATTGCCTGGACTGTAGGATTATGGTATAATCTTTTTGGAAATACTGAAGATACTGGATGAGTGAGAGTGGGGAAACCCACTCTTTCGTTTTACCGTCGAGAAAGTTGGTGAGCCAACATTTCTTGACCGTCCCCAATTTTCACTGCTAATTTGAAGGAGGCATTTCGATGGGTAAGAATGTGACCGCTGTTGTAGAAGAACTCGTGACACCCATCCTCGCAGGCTTGAGCATTGAGCTCGTTGATATAGAATATGTAAAAGAGGGAAGTAATTGGTTTTTGCGTGTGTATATCGATAAGGAAGGCGGCGTGGACATCGAGGATTGCGGAGCAGTTAGCGAGAAGCTAAGCAAGCGGCTAGATGAGGTGGATCCCATCCCAGACGCTTATTTTTTGGAGGTTTCCTCTCCCGGAATCGAACGTCCCCTGAAGAAGGAAAAGGACTTCCATTGGTCGATTGGAAAAAGGGTGCAAGTGAAAACCCAAGAGCCCATTGAGGATACTAAGATTTTTGAAGGAACACTCACTGTTTTTGACAACGGCATGTTGACGATCGAAGAAGATGAGAAATCATACCAGATTCCTTACGATAAAGTGGAAAGTGCTCGTTTAGCGTTCGTATTCTAAACCATACATAACGTTCTTTCGACCATAAGTTAGGGAAAAGGGTGACACTCCAGCTGAACGCCTGCTGAAGAGTGATAAACCCTTTTTAGCCGTCTATGTGGATATGGATAAAGCTCAACTAAAGGAGGTCTATATCAGTGAATTCAGATTTTATTGATGCACTGAATGATTTAGAAAAAGAAAAAGGAATTAATAAAGAAATCTTAATCGAAGCCATTGAAGCGGCACTTATTTCGGGTTATAAGCGAAACTTTAACTCTGCCCAGAATGTACGAGTGGATATCAACCGTGATACAGGAGCTGTTAAGGTGTTTGCCCGCAAGACCGTAACGGAGGATGTGCTTGACTCTCGCTTAGAGATTTCGTTAGAGGCTGCACAGGAAATTGATCCGAATTTTACGATCGATGATATCGTAGAAATTGAAGTTACTCCTCGTGATTTCGGGCGAATTGCTGCACAGACAGCGAAGCAAGTGGTAACGCAGAGGATCCGTGAAGCCGAACGTGGAATTATTTTCAGTGAGTTCATTGACCGTGAAGATGATATCATTACAGGGATTGTTCAAAGACAGGATCCAAGAAATTATTACATCGACCTAGGGAAGGTCGAGGCAATCATGCCTGTGAATGAAAAGATGCCTGGGGAGAATTTTCAACAGGGTGACCGGATTAAGGCTTATATCACGAAGGTAGAGAAGACAACAAAGGGACCGCAGATCTTTGTGTCTAGAACCCATCCTGGTTTACTGAAGCGATTATTTGAACTAGAAGTTCCGGAAATCTTTGACGGCGTTGTTGAGCTAAAGTCTGTGGCTCGCGAAGCAGGGGACCGCTCGAAGATTGCGGTGCATTCAATTGATCCTAATGTGGATCCTGTAGGAGCTTGTGTTGGACCCAAGGGCGCGAGAGTTCAAACGATTGTAAATGAGCTTCGCGGCGAAAAAATCGATATTGTTCGATGGTCAGAAGATCCTACCGTCTACGTTGCGAATGCCTTGAGCCCGTCTAAAGTTCTTTCCGTGGAAGTTTCTGAAGACGAAAAAATGACTCGCGTGATTGTGCCGGATTACCAGCTTTCTTTAGCAATCGGAAAAAGAGGTCAGAATGCACGCTTAGCAGCCAAATTAACGGGCTGGAAAATTGATATCAAGAGCGAAACGCAAGCGAAGAAAGAAGGGTTTGAAGTCCCTGAGAGTTCCTATGATATACTTGAAGAAGAACAGGGTTTGGATGATGAACGCCATGTAAATGAGTAAAAGGGGGGGGATCACATGAAGCAAAGAAAGATACCTATGCGTAAATGCGTAGCCTGTCAAGAAATGATCCCTAAAAAAGAATTGTTGAGAGTCGTTCGGAATGCCGAAGGACAAGTGAACTTGGATCTAACCGGCAAGGCATCCGGGAGAGGCGCCTATATTTGTCGGAAGGCTGAATGCTTTACGCTGGCAAAAAAGCGAAAAGCCCTTGATCGATCACTGGAAGCAGGAATTCCTGAAGAAGTGTATGAGCGTCTGGAAAAAGACCTGATGGGAATTGGTGCCCGTGAACCATAGTAAAGTACAGCAATTCCTCGGACTTGCCCAGCGCGCTGGCAAATTGGTTACAGGCGAAGAGCTAGTCGTGAAAGCCGTGAGAGCCAAACAAGTGCATTTAGTCATATTAGCTGGCGATGCCTCTGAAAACACAAGGAAAAAACTAACGGATAAGTCTAGATCATATGACATCCCTATACGCTTGTTTGCTGACAGATACCGTCTTGGGCAATACATCGGTAAGGAACAGAGGGTTGTCATTGGGGTGAAGGATCCAGGATTTGCCCGGGAACTACTGAAGTATATGGAACAAGATGAAGGGGGTAACGTATGAATAAAATAAGAGTTTATGAATACGCCAAACAGATTAACATGTCAAGCAAAGAACTCATCAACGTGCTCAAGAAAGTGGATGTGGAGGTCGCTAACCACATGAGCACACTAGAGAATGACCAAATAAGCAAGGTAGAGAATCATTTGAAAAACCTCAAAAATCAAGCAGACACTCCTACACGTCCGCAAGCCTCAAATGAGGGCAACCAAGCCGCTCGACCCAAACGGCCAGAGGGGACGGGAGCAAATACACCCAAACCACATCAGGGAAAGCCGAATCATCAAGCGAACCGTGACCAACGGGAACAGCGACCTAGACCAAACCAAAGCCCTGGTGGTGGCCAAGGGAGAAATGACCAACAGAGAAGACCGGCTGCTCAACAGACGGAAAACAACAAGCCATTCCATGGTGAGAAGGAAAAGAGAGGGAATTTGGTGGAGAAAAAAAATACGAATAATAATGTGAAGCCGAAAGTAGGACCTACGTCAAGTCCAGATGAAAATTATGCATCTCGCGGGAAAACTAAAGTTAAATCTAAAGGGAATCCGAAAAGATTTGACGATAACAAAAATTCAGTGGACTTTAGCAATAAACTTAAGAATAAGAGACCTAATCAGCCAGAAGCGAGAGGACCTAAGCCTCTACCCCAAAAGATTGTATTCTCCGAGGGAATGACGGTTGGGGAACTCGCTAAAAAATTGAATCGAGAATCTTCTGAGATCATTAAAAAGCTTCTTTTCCTTGGAATAATGGCCAATATCAATCAAGAATTGGATGGCGATACCATTACATTGCTTTGCACCGATTACGGAGTTGAAGTAGAAGAGAAGATACTGATCAATGAGTTAGAGTTCGAAACGATTGAGGAAATTGATGACCCAGCTCATTTATCCGAGCGTCCTCCGGTTGTTACGATTATGGGACACGTTGACCATGGGAAAACGACATTACTTGATGCAATCCGTGAGTCGAAGGTGGTTTCATCAGAGGCTGGAGGTATCACACAGCATATCGGAGCTTACCAAGTTGAGATCAATGAGAAGAAGATTACTTTCTTGGATACGCCAGGCCATGCTGCCTTTACTTCCATGCGTGCACGTGGAGCAAAAGTTACGGATATTACGATTCTAGTCGTTGCTGCAGATGATGGCGTTATGCCTCAAACGGTTGAGGCGATTAATCACGCGAAAGCAGCGAACGTGCCGATTATCGTAGCAGTCAATAAGATGGATAAACCTGCGGCGAATCCAGATCGTGTGATGCAAGAACTAACCGAGCATGGATTGGTGGCAGAAGCATGGGGTGGGGAAACGATCTTTGTTCATGTTTCTGCCCTGAAGCAAGAAGGATTAGACGAACTGCTTGAGATGATTCTTCTTGTTGCAGAAGTACAAGAACTAAAAGCAAATCCAGATAAGCGTGCACGTGGGACCGTAATTGAAGCTGAGCTAGACCGCGGGCGCGGACCTGTAGCTACCGTATTAGTTCAGCATGGTACGCTGCGTGTAGGGGATCCGTTAGTTGTGGGAAGTGCCTTTGGACGGGTAAGAGCGATGGTCAACGACAAAGGACGCAGAATTAAAGAAGTAGGTCCAAGTACGCCAGTGGAAATAACAGGATTGAACGACGTTCCACAAGCGGGCGACCAATTCATGGTCTTTGAAGACGAGAAAAAAGCGAGATCGATTGGTGAGAAGCGAGCTTCCAAGCGCAGAGAAAATGAACTTAAAGCCTCTGCACGCGTTTCTTTGGATGATCTATTCAATCAAATCAAAGAAGGAGATATTAAGGAAGTTGGCGTAATTATCAAGGCCGACGTACAAGGATCGGCAGAAGCGCTTAAAGGATCGTTGGAGAAGATTGATGTGGAAGGAGCACGCGTACGCATCATCCATACCGGAGTAGGAGCCATCACAGAATCGGATGTTATCTTAGCCGATGCGTCGAATGCTATTATTATTGGTTTTAACGTACGTCCTGATGCAAATGCGAAGTCTGTTGCGGAAGCACAAAAAGTGGATATTCGCCTTCATCGCATCATTTACAAAGTTATGGAAGAGATTGAAGCAGCCATGAAGGGGATGCTCGATCCGAACTTTGAAGAGAAAATCATCGGGCAAGCTGAAGTGCGCCAGGTGTTTAAGGTTTCCAAGGTGGGGAACATTGCAGGTTGTTATGTAACGGAAGGAAAAATTTCCCGTGATTCTGGTGTTCGTATCATTCGTGACGGTATCGTCATCTTCGAAGGTAAGCTAGATACCTTGAAGCGTTTCAAGGATGATGCCAAAGAGGTAGCTCAAGGCTACGAATGCGGGATCACGATTGAGAAATACAATGATATTAAAGAAGGCGACATTATCGAAGCGTTTATCATGCAAGAAGTTCCAGCGTCCTAAATCTTCTAGGATAATCGCTTGATGTTGACTGAAGAATAATTAAGCAAGGATCATTTGCCGTCGGGTACGAGTTCCCGACGGCACAATACTACCTCGAGGTGAGGGCCATGAGTAAAGTTCGTGTAAGCAGAATTGGTGAACAAATGAAAAAGGAACTAAGCCAGATCATCCAACGGGAAATTAAAGACCCGAGGATTGGGTTTGTGACGGTAACAGCTGTTGAAGTTACCGGCGATCTTCAATTGGCGAAGGTTTTTATTAGTGTAATGGGAAGTGAAGACCAGAAGGAAAACTCGATTGCAGCTCTACAAAAGGCAAAAGGATTTATTCGAAGCGAGTTAGGCAAGCGAATCCAATTGCGACATACACCTGATTTACAATTCAAGATTGATGTCTCCATCGATTATGGAAGCCGAATCGAAAACCTGCTTAATGACATCAAGAAGGATTCAGAAGATGAGCTATAAACTGGATCTTGCAGCGGCTGGTCGTTTCCTTGCGGATAACGACCACTTTCTTGTTGTGAATCATGTTAACCCTGACGGTGATGCTACAGGTTCATTGCTGGCGGTTGGACACATGCTGAAATCGCTAGGAAAAAATTTCACTTTAGCCAATGAAGGACCTACGCCTGAAAAATTTAAATTTATCCCCTTAAGTGAAGCAATCATCGATCTCTCTGAGCAAAAATTAGATCGTACATTCGACCGAGTCATTGCCTTGGATTGTGGGGATTTTCAAAGAATAGGGGCAGTAGCTGATTATTTTTCTGAGGGGTTCAAGTTACTCAATATTGACCACCATCCGACTAACGATTCCTTTGGGTCAGCTAATCTTGTAAGAACCGACGCGTGTGCGACCGCGGAGATCCTTTATGATCTAATGAAGGACATGCAAATTTCACTACATAAGGATCTAGCCACATCGATTTATATGGGGTTATTAACAGATACTGGAGGATTCCGCTATTCCAATACGACAGCGGAAGTCCTGCATAAGGCTGCTGATCTTCTGAATTACGAAGTTTCTCCGGGAGAAGTTGCGGAACGTTGTCTGGAGACGATTACCGTTTCCTATTTGCGTTTACTTCGAGAGGTTCTTCCCACCCTGACCATGGATTTTAATAACCGGGCAGCTTATTTAACCATAACCCTCGAGGCGATGGAGGCAAGCCAAGCTAACCGGGAGGACATGGAAGGGATCGTGAATTACGCTCGCAACATTGAAGGGGTTGAAGTGGGAGTTCTGTTTAAGCAAGTAGACTCAGATATCGTGAAGGTTAGTATGAGATCCAATCGTACCGTAGATGTTGCAGCTATTGCTAAGGAACTAGGCGGAGGCGGCCATGCCAAAGCATCCGGGTGCACGGTAAAAGGAAGTCTTACAGAGGTGACAGAAGTGGTGAGGGAAAAGCTGAAGCAAGCCTGGGGGAATGAACAATGAGCTTCACCGGGATTATCCCTTTGCTAAAGCCGCCAGGAATGACCTCGCATGATTGCGTGAATAAACTTCGTAGAATCCTAAAAATGAAGAAAATTGGCCATACAGGAACGTTAGATCCTTCTGTCTCTGGCGTACTACCGTTATGCTTAGGACATGCTACACGGGTTGCGGAATACATTCAAGATCTACCAAAGGAATATGTAGGCACTCTTTCGCTGGGACGATCGACGACTACGGAGGACGCCGATGGTGAAGTGGTGGAGGACAAGCCGGTTGAGGAGACTTTTACCGGGGATCAGATTGCTGATATTCTACAGCAATTCATGGGTACGATTGAACAGATTCCTCCAATGTACTCTGCCGTTAAAGTAGGAGGGGTTCGCCTGCATGAATTGGCTAGACAGGGGAAAGAAATTGAACGCAAAGCGAGAAAAGTGGAGATCTATCGAATCGATTTGCTATCCACCTCGCTAGAGGGTCCTTATCCTGAATTCACCATGCATGTGAAATGTTCAAAAGGAACTTATATTCGTACGCTGTGTGTGGATATTGGAAGAAAGCTTGGGTACCCTGCGCATATGAAAAACTTAAACCGTGTAGCTAGCGGCCCATTTAAGCTTCAGAACTGCTACACCTTTGAGCAAATTGAAGAAGCGGCCAACAGGGGGGCTGTTGAGGAGCTGCTTAAGCCTATCGATTGGGCTCTCTTGCAATATCCTGAATTTACGGTAGAGCGACAACAAGTACAAGATATATATAATGGAAAAAAGATCAGGCTGGGTCCGCTATATGTAGACGGTCAGCTTTTACGAATCTACTCCCCGGACCGAAGATTTTTGGCCCTATATAGAACAATAGAGCAAGAAGGAGAATGGTGGGGGAAACCGGAAAAAGTGTTTCGATTGGAAGGGGAATAAAAAATGATCGTGCAGCATTTGCATTATCCCTTAGAATCCATAGCGTATGAACCAACCGTACTCGCGATTGGTTATTTCGATGGGGTGCATCAGGGCCATCGAAGAGTAATTCAGAAGGCTATCGATCTGGCTAAAGAACTCAGGATAAAATCGGCTGTAATGACCTTTCACCCTCATCCCCGAGAAGTGCTGGGGCAAAGCGGTTATACGCGGTACTTAACTCCGCTTAGCGCAAAGCTAGAGCTTTTGGAACGAATGGGTGTTGAGATCGCGTATGTGGTTCAGTTTGATATTCCTTTTTCTTCTGTCTACCCTCAGGATTTCATTAATGAGTTCTTGGTACCGTTAGAGGCTAGACATGTGGTTGTGGGCTTCGATTACACATTCGGTTATCGGGGGAAAGGCACAGCCTTTACCTTAAAAGAATTTAGCCAAGGAAGGTATGGTCTTGACGTGGTTTCTCCTATTACCCGTTATGGAGAAAAAGTGAGCAGCACGATTATTAGAGAATATCTTTATGAGGGTAAAATTGCAGAGGCCAATGAATTCTTAGGACGACCGTATAGTTTAAGCGGAACCGTCATCCATGGTGAAAAAAGAGGCAGACAGATCGGTTTCCCAACAGCGAATATTGGGATGACCGAACCGTATCTGATCCCGCGCACAGGCGTTTACGGCGTACGTGTGAAACACGCGGAGAAGGAATTCTTCGGAGTGATGAACATTGGTATTAAGCCTACCTTCGAGCAAGAGAAGAAGGAGAAGAGCCTAGAGGTTCATCTTTTTGACTTTGAAGGAAACCTATATGATCAGGAATTGAAAGTGGAGTTTCTTGTCTTTATCCGGGAAGAACAAAAATTTGCTGGGGTAGAGCAGCTCGTCAAGCAAATTCAACAAGATGTGCTGTTTGCTAAGCAAAAGTTTAAGTCACTCTAGACATATTCCTAAAAAACAAGGCATAATCATGGTAGTAAAACGAAAAAAAACGATATAAACATTTACTTGTCCTCTAAGATATGTTATACTTACTTCTGGTAATTTCATTGTAGCTTATTTGTGCTAGGATAACTCCTCCTATATACCTTCACTTGGAAACATTTCAATGAAGAAGGGAGAGGTTCACTGTGGAATTGCCTAAGGCCGAAGAAATGGATCGGCGTCTAAGCAAGATTTGCCAAGATGTGGCCTATATCTGCTGTAGCGACGAATTTAAGAAGCTACATAAGGAAATGTCGAAGATCTACCGTAAGAACGGACTATCGGATGCGAACCGTGTTGCCTTTCAAGATTCCTTATTTTCCATTTATCTTGAACAATACCATCCTGAGGCAAGGGAAGAAGTTCCCTACCTCTAGCTATGCATGTGATCATCACTTCACATGTCAAGCAGAGAATCCGTGAACATCGCCAGGTAGGAATATCTGTACCAGATATTATCCACCAGGCGAAGTCTATCCCGGGCACTGTACCCGTGGCAACTCGCTTTCGAGGATTCATGTCGAACAGT
Source organism: Ammoniphilus sp. YIM 78166 (assembly GCF_004522215.1). Classification (GTDB taxonomy): domain Bacteria; phylum Bacillota; class Bacilli; order Aneurinibacillales; family RAOX-1; genus YIM-78166. The sequence goes on from NZ_SDLR01000002.1 coordinate 738,262, forward strand.
GGCAGGGTTTTCGATATGGTAGTGAAGGATATTCCGCAAGGACGTATGGTCATCACCATCATTGGCAAGTAACCGTGGCTTGGAGATTCGACTTTCACCGGCGATTGTCTAGGCTATTGGGGATTTATGAAAAAGGAGGTGAAGAAGGATGGCATTAACACAAGAGCGCAAGCAACAGTTGATCGAAGAATACCGTGTACACGAATCTGATACTGGTTCTCCAGAAGTACAGGTAGCTATCCTTACGGAAAAGATTAACTACTTGAACGGTCATTTGCGTGAGCACAAGAAAGATCACCACTCTCGCCGCGGACTTCTTAAGATGGTAGGACAACGTCGTAACCTGTTGAACTACTTGAAGAATTCTGATGTGACTCGTTACCGTAATCTAATCAATAAGTTAGGCTTACGTCGATAAGCTTTGGAAACAAAAAAAGCGGGGATTCCCCCGCTTTTTCTGTTATATTTCTTATTGGTAAATGGTACAAAAATATTCAACGTTATCCATCTTTTAATTTTTAATTTGAAGGAAATAATAGTATAATGACTTAGATATCAAGATTTTCCGTGGTAAATATCATACGTACGACCCATGGAGAAGGGAGGCATACATATAATGGAAGTATTTACTTATGAATTAGGTGGCAGGCCGTTCACCGTAGAGTATGGAAAAATGGCCAAGCAGTCCAATGCTGCAGTTCTCGTGCGCTATGGCGATACAGCAGTTTTGTCGACGATAACAGCATCTAGTCAACCTTCTACCCTCGATTTTTTTCCTCTAACGGTTAACTATGAGGAGCGTCTCTACGCAGTAGGAAAGATCCCTGGAGGCTTTATTAAAAGGGAGGGGAGACCAAGTGAGAAGGCGATTTTGGCTAGTCGATTGATTGATAGACCGATTCGTCCTCTTTTTCCGGAAGGTTTTAGGAATGAAGTACAAGTGGTAAACATTGTGATGTCTGTTGATCAGGACTGTTCTTCCGAAATTGCAGCCATGATCGGAACGTCTATTGCCTTGAGCATTTCCGATGTGCCGTTTAATGGGCCCATTGCTGGAGCCATTGTGGGCAGAATAGATGGAGAATTTATTTTAAACCCTACCGTGGAACAGCAGACAAGAAGTGATATTCATTTGGTTGTCGCCGGAACAAAAGATGCCATCAACATGGTAGAAGCCGGTGCCAATGAAGTACCTGAAGAAGTGATGCTCGAAGCAATCATGTTTGGACATAACCACATCCGCTCCGTAGTTGAATTTATTGAAGAGATTCAAGCTAAAGTTGGTAAGCCGAAAATGGAGGTTGTTCTTCACTCCGTTAATGAGGAAATTGATGCTGCGGTTCGTGAATATGCGATGGATCGCTTGGTACAAGCTGTGCGAGTGGAGGAAAAGCAAGCAAGACAAGAAGCGATTGATGCGATCAAAGAAGAAACGCAAACTCATTTTGCTGAGATCTACCCAGAGAATGCGAAAGACGTATCTGAAGTCCTTTACACCATCGTAAAGGATGAGGTTCGCCGACTCATTACTCATGATAAGATCCGACCAGATGGCCGCGCGATTGATGAGATCCGACCGATTACTTCTGAAGTGAATCTCTTGGCACGTACTCATGGATCCGGCTTATTTACTAGAGGACAAACCCAAGCTTTGAGTGTTTGTACTCTAGGGGCTTTAGGAGATGTGCAAATCCTTGACGGGCTAGGCATCGAAGAAAGTAAGCGATTCATGCACCACTATAACTTCCCGCCATTCAGTGTAGGGGAAGCTCGACCATTGCGCCCGCCAGGCCGCAGAGAAATCGGTCATGGTGCCCTAGGTGAACGAGCCCTCGAGCCGGTAATCCCGTCCGAAGAAGAATTCCCTTATACCATTCGCTTGGTTTCTGAAGTACTCGAATCGAACGGATCAACCTCTCAAGCCAGTATTTGTGCCAGTACGCTAGCGATGATGGATGCAGGTGTACCGCTGAAGGCGCCAGTAGCTGGAATTGCCATGGGACTAGTCAAATCAGGGGATCACGTTTCCGTTCTTTCCGATATTCAAGGAATGGAAGATCATCTTGGCGATATGGACTTTAAGGTTGCTGGTACGAGTGAAGGCGTTACAGCCCTACAGATGGATATTAAAATCGAAGGAATTGATCGGACAATCCTTGAAGAGGCCCTGATGCAAGCAAGGAAAGGACGTTTGCACATCCTTGATCGCATGCTAGAAGCCATTAAGCAACCAAGAGAAAGTCTATCTCCTTTCGCTCCGAAGATTCTTAGCATGAAGATCCATCCGGATAAGATCCGCGATGTCATCGGGCCAGGCGGAAAGATCATCAACAAGATTATCGAAGAAACAGGGGTTAAGATTGATATTGAGCAAGATGGTCGAATCTTCATTGCTTCCGTCAATGAGGGCATGAACCAGAAGGCAAAACAAATCATCGAAGACCTTGTTCGTGAAGTAGCCGTAGGACAGACTTACCTTGGAACGGTGAAGCGCATCGAAAAGTTTGGAGCTTTCGTCGAGATTTTTGCAGGGAAAGAAGGTCTGGTGCATATCTCTCAATTAGCGGAGGAAAGAGTCGCTAAGGTAGAAGATGTTGTCGCGGTAGGTGACCAAATCATGGTTAAAGTCGTGGAGATTGATAACCAGGGCCGTGTGAACCTCTCTAGGAAAGTGTTGTTGAAAGAAGCGAAGGAACAAGAAAATCCAACCACATAAAACGCGGGAGATATCGGTTTGTTTACAATCGATAGATCCCTTCATTTATCAGAACAAAAGGCTTCGTAACAGAAGCTTTTTTTGTTTTGAGAATATAACGACCTCGTCCGACATAACTTGTACCATTGGGAAGTTTGTGAAACTTTGGAGGTGGTGGTGCCATGAAACGGACGAAAGCGCAGGTACAGCTCTTACTAGGCGGGCTTTTTCTTGTGCTTTTTTTATTTACCTTGCAATCTCCCGCAATCAAGCAGTATATCTCGGCGGTAAAAGGTACACCTGTATCGGGATCCCTCTCGGAGGACTGGATGGTGAAGTTGAAAGAATTTAAGAGTCAACATGATGTTGCCCCCATTGATGCCCGCATCGATCCGATCTGGAAAGCTATACCTGGATATAATGGAGTTCAGGTCAATATAGAGGCGTCGCACAAAAAATTAAAGGAAGCTGGAAAGTGGGATGAATCCTTAATCGTATGGGAAGAACTAGAGCCCAAAATAAGTCTCGCGGACTTGAAGCCTTCTCCGATCTATAAGGGCAATCCGGAAAAGCCCATGATCTCCTTTATGGTCAATGTTGCATGGGGCAATGAATATTTGCCTGAAATTCTGAAAACATTAGAAAAATATGGGGTCAAATCAACCTTTTTTCTAGACGGATCCTGGGCAAATAAGTTCCCAGACGAGGCAAGAAAAATTAAGCAGGCCGGACATGAGATTGGCAATCACGCTTATTCCCATCCGGACATGAAGACCATCTCCTTAAACCGCATTCGACTCGAAATCACCAAGACGAATGAGGTCATTCAAAAAGAGCTGGATATTCGCCCCGTTTTGTTTGCCCCACCTTCTGGCTCGTTTGATGACCGTGTAGTTCAAATGGCTGCACAAGAAAAGATGTATACCATATTATGGACATTAGATACGGTAGATTGGCGGAAGCCGGCTCCTTCCGAGATTATCCGGAGATTATCCCCGAAGCTTGCAAACGGATCACTCATTTTAATGCATCCTACCGAATCATCGATGAAGGCCTTGCCAGCTCTGTTAGAAGCTGCCAAATCCAAAGGGTTGAAGGTAGGAACCGTAAGTGATCTTCTGTCTTCAAAGCGTGTAGATGCTATTGAGGTCAAGAGGTAATTTTGCTATAGTAATTATACTGACTTTCAATAAGTAGAACTTACCAATTAGAATTCCAGCTTAAAAAGAGTTTGTTACTTGATGCTAAGGCATTCATAAGGAGGCTTTCACTCGTGATCGAAAAATACACCCTAGAGAATGGGGTACGTGTGATAATTGAAAAAATCCCTACTGTACGTTCAGTAGCGTTAGGGATTTGGGTTGGAACCGGTTCCCGTAATGAAGAGCCATCGAACAATGGAATCTCTCATTTTATTGAGCATATGCTCTTCAAGGGTACAAAGACCAGATCTGCGAAAGAGATAGCCGAATCCTTCGATCAAATCGGTGGACACGTAAACGCGTTTACGTCAAAAGAATATACCTGTTATTATGCAAGGGTGTTAGATGATCACGCTCCTATGGCCTTGGATATCCTATCGGACATGTTCTTTCATTCCGTTTATGATGAAGAGGAAATAAAGAAGGAGCGAAAGGTTGTTATTGAAGAAATTAAAATGTATGATGACACGCCAGACGATCTTGTTCACGACCTCATCGCAAAAGCCAGCTTTCCCCAGCATTCTTTAGGTTATAGTATCTTAGGCACGGAAGAGGTACTCAACGAGATCAATCGCGATACCATCCTTTCCTACATTGATAAGCGTTATACACCATCCAATGTGGTCATTACGGTCGCAGGTAATGTGAATGATAGCTTGCTGGACTCCATCAAAGGACAGTTTTCTCATTTTTATCGTGAGGAAGTGAACACGGATCGTCTATCGCCTAGCTTCCACGCGGGCAGTAAGCTAAAGAAGAAAGAAACAGAACAAGCGCATCTTTGCCTAGCATTTCCTGGTCTAGAGGTTGGAAATAAGGATATCTATGCCCTGATTCTAATGAATAATATTCTCGGCGGCAGCATGAGCTCGCGCTTATTCCAAGAAGTTCGCGAGGAAAGAGGATTGGCTTATTCGGTTTTCTCTTACCATTCTTCCTTCCGAGACAATGGAATGTTTACCGTTTATGCAGGTACGGCTCCCAAGCAATTGGAGGAGGTTTACTCTGTCATTGTCAACACCCTGCAGAAACTAAAGCAAGAAGGCATCACGAAAGAAGAGCTGCTAAAGGGTAAAGAACAACTTAAGGGAAGCTTGATGCTTAGCTTAGAGAGCACGAACAGTCGCATGAGCAGACTTGGAAAAAATGAATTGCTTCTCGGCAAGCACTTAGGTCTAGATGAGATCCTTCAAAAGGTAGACGGTGTCACGCTTGATCATGTTCAAGCTGCGATTGAAAAGATCTTTAACCATTCCATGTCGATTGCCTTAGTCAGCCCTTATGAAGAGCTGCCTTCATCCTTTAACCAAGTTCAACTTATGACTTAGAGACAGACGAGGTGAATCGATTGCAGGAAGCAAAAGTAACCGTTCAAATTAGAAAAACTCCAGGAAATGATGATATCCCGCTTCCTTGTCGAATGTCGGAATGGGCTGCAGGCTTTGACCTTGTGGCCGCAGTGCAAGAACCTATGGATCTGCTTCCCGGCGAGCGGACGTTGATCCCGACAGGCTTCAGTATCGCTCTACCGAGGAATATGGAGGCGCAGATCCGACCACGGAGTGGTCTAGCATTAAAAAAGGGTATTACATGCTTGAACTCTCCTGGGACCATTGATGCCGATTATCGGGGAGAGGTTGGCGTGATTTTGATTAATCATGGTCATGAAGCTTTTCGCATCACTCGTGGGGATCGTATTGCCCAAATGGTCATCCAGTATGTTCCGCCTGTCGAATGGGAAATAGTTGATGAGCTGCCATCGAGTGATCGAGGGCAAGGCGGTTTTGGTCATACTGGCGTTTAAATAAAAGGATAAAAGAAGTACTTCTACCTGCAAAGGTGAGAAGTACTTTTTTTTTTTCCTTCAGCATATCCTTCCACTGCAGGGACTTGGACAAAAGCAAAAGGGAGGTTAGCGCCATGAGGTATAGTGATTTTAGCGGCAAGGAAGTGATCGATTTGGAGAATGGGGAACGAATGGGACCATTAGGCCAATCGGATCTGGTTATTCATCCGGAGACGGGACAGATTGATTCCATTATTCTGCCAGGAACATCCTTGTTCGGTTGGGGAAAGAAAAAAAATGATGTGATGATTCCGTGGGATGCTATCCGGAAAGTGGGTCCAGAAATGATTATTGTAGAGTTAAGGGAGAGAGGAAAGACGAGGTCCTAAACAAATACTTGGGTGTAACGCTTCGATGGGCGGTCACATACGATGAGGGTAGAACGCAACGAATTCCGGCAAACCAAAACTCAAGTTTTAGGTTTCAATTTGTTTTCCACTTTTAATGTACACTTCATTGTAGTAAACTGTTTGAAAGGGGTTATCAGCTTTATGCTCACTGGGATTCACGCTACCTTCATCGGAGGAGATGCTCGCCAACTTGAGGTCATCAAAAAATTCATCGAGCTGGACGCATCGGTAACCCTCATCGGTTTTGATAATTTAGAAAGCAATTTTACAGGAGCAACGAAAAAAGATCTTTCTGTAGATGTCTTACAAGAGACGGACGCATTAATTCTCCCCATAGTAGGAACAGATGATGAAGGCTTTGTTGAGAGCATCTTCTGTTCGAAGTCGATTCAATTGTCTGATAAGCATTTTGAAGCAATGAATAAGAAAATAGCGATCTACACGGGGATGGCTAAAGCTTATTTAAGGGATCGTTGTAAGGCTCATAGCCTTAACTTAACTGAGATACTAGACCGAGATGATGTAGCTATATATAACTCGATTCCGACGGTCGAGGGTGCCTTGATGATGGCTATCCAGAATACGGATATTACAATCCATGGCTCCACGTGCATCGTGTTAGGTCTTGGAAGAGTAGGCATTTCTATGGCACGCGCTCTTCATGCCCTTGGTGCACATGTAAGAGTAGGAGCAAGGAAGCCGGAGCACCTAGCTAGAATCTATGAGATGGGATTATCACCGTTTGAGCTCAAAGATCTTGCCGAACAGGTCGATGATGTAGATATCGTTTACAACACGATTCCTAAGATGGTGGTCACAGCTCAGATCATTGCTCAGATGCCACAACATGCCTTGATTATTGATCTAGCGTCAAAGCCTGGTGGAACAGACTTTCGTTATGCTGAAAAGCGAGGAATCAAAGCCCTATTAGCACCTGGTTTGCCTGGAATTGTTGCGCCGAAGACAGCAGGCCAGATCATAGCTAAGACCTTGTCAAGGCTTGTTTCTGAACAAATGGCAGACCGGGAGGGAACATCATGAAATTAACTGGAAAAACCATTGGATTTGGCGTGACGGGGTCCCATTGCACGTTGGAAGAGATTATGCCGCAAATCAAGCGCTTAGTGGATGAAGGAGCCAATGTTATTCCTATCATTACACATACGGTAGCCACAACAGATACCTATTTCGGGAATGCGGTGGATTGGAAGAAGCAGTTAAGAGACATTACAGGCAATGAAATTGTAGCAACCATTGTAGATGCCGAACCACTTGGCCCTAAGCGTCCCTTGGACGTCATGGTGATCGCCCCGATGACGGGCGGCTCAACCAGCAAATTGGCGAATGCCCTAACGGACAGTCCCGTACTCATGGCGGCTAAGGCAACCATGCGCAACCACCGTCCTGTGGTGCTTGCGATTTCTACTAATGATGGCTTAGGATTAAATATGGCAAATATTGCAAAGCTGATGGCAGCGAAGGATATCTATTTTGTTCCTTTTGGCCAGGATGCCCCTGAAAAAAAGCCTAAATCCTTAGTCGCACGAATGGAATTGATTAAGGAAACTTGCGAGATGGCGCTTGAAGGTAAACAACTTCAGCCGGTAATCGTTGAAAAATTTAGATATATGGACTAGTATAAACATTAAACATGTAATCATAAACAAAGGATAAGGGAGAGAACACAATGACTAATCAAAGAACCTATAATGTAGCAGTAGTCGGAGCAACAGGAGCTGTAGGTACACAAATCCTGCGTTTGCTAGAAGAACGCAATTTTCCAGTGAATCAGCTAAAGCTTCTCTCCTCCGCACGCTCTGCAGGTGCAAAATTAACCTTTAAAGGGCAGGAAGTCACCGTTCAGGAAGCTACACCAGAGAGCTTTGAAGGGGTTGACTTTGCCTTGTTCAGCGCCGGTGGCAGCGTAAGCAAGCTTTTAGCTAAGGAAGCCGTTCAGCGTGGAGCTGTAGTCATTGATAATACGAATGCTTTCCGTATGGCCCAAGACGTACCCCTGGTTGTTCCAGAGGTAAATATGGATAAGGCGTTTGAAAATCAAGGAATTATTGCGAATCCAAACTGCTCTACCATCCAAATGGTAGCCGCGTTAAACCCAATCAGAGAAAAGTTTGGCATTGATCGCATCATTGTATCCACCTATCAAGCTGTATCCGGAGCTGGTGCAAGAGCGATTAATGATCTAGTAAACCAAACCAAATCTGCACTTGCAGGAGAGGAAGTAAGAGGGGAAATTCTTCCTGTAGGGTCCCTTCCTAAAAAGCATCAAATGGCTTTCAATGTCGTTCCTCAAATCGATGTATTCCAAGATAACGGATTTACACTTGAAGAGATGAAAATGATCAACGAAACCAAAAAAATCTTCGGTGACGACACGGTAAAGGTATCCGCTACATGTGTCCGCGTTCCTGTTCTGAATGGACATTCCGAGTCTGTTTATGTAGAAACGAAAGAAGATTTTACGATAGAAGAAGTAAAAGAACTGTTGGCACAAGCTCCAGGTGTTACGCTTGTGGATGTTCCTGAGGAGCAAGGATACCCACTAGCCACCGACTCTACGGGAAAATTAGATGTATTTGTAGGACGGGTAAGAAAAGATGTCTCGGAGCCACGTGGATTGCACATGTGGATTGTGAGCGACAACCTTCTTAAAGGTGCTGCGTGGAATGCCGTTCAAATCGCTGAACAAATGATCTTAAAATCTGACGAATAGTAAGTTACCTTTAATTGGGTCCCTACTAAGCAATCATTTGCAAGGGAGCAATGAATGCATGAAAATACTAGTGCAAAAGTTTGGAGGTTCTTCCCTATCTTTACCTGAAGATAGGGAAGAAGCCATTAATCATATTTGTACAGCGCTTGACGAGGGATTCTCTGTTTGCGTGGTGGTATCGGCTATGGGAAGGAAAGGCCAACCCTATGCCACAGACACGCTTATTGATTTGATTCAACAGAATGGATCCACACTAGAGAAAAGAGAGTGGGATTTACTCCTGCATTGCGGTGAGATTATCTCAGCAGTAACCTTGGCAAGCATGCTCAATAGCCGGAATATCACGGCTACGGTACTTTCTGGAGGCCAAGCAGGAATCGTTACAGATGAGGAATTTAGCAATGCCCAGATCCAACAAATTAATCCAGAACGGATTCTAGACAAACTAAAGACCCATCAAGTTGTGGTCGTTACTGGTTTCCAGGGACGTACGCAAGATTGGGAAATTACCACACTAGGCAGAGGCGGCAGTGATACAACAGCCACTGCACTTGGCGTGGCCTTACAAGCCGAGTATGTGGATATCTTCACAGACGTAAGCGGGGTAATGACAGCTGATCCACGCATTGTGGAGGATGCTCAACAGCTGGATACCGTAACGTATACCGAAATTGCCAATATGGCTCACCAAGGAGCCAAAGTAATCCATCCGCGGGCGGTTGAGATGGCGATGCAGGGCAATGTGCCAATTCGAGTGCGCTCTACGTTTAGCTCAGATACAGGAACGCTTGTTACGAACCGTTCGGAGATGCAAAAGAATGGGGATCGAACAAAAGAACGCCTGATCACCGGGATTGCTCATATCTCGCACATAACTCAGATTAAAGTAATGGCCAAGGATGGACAGTATGATCTGCAACTAAGTGTATTTAAAGCGATGGCCGAGAATGGCATAAGCGTGGATTTCATTAATGTAAATCCCATCGGTGTGGCGTATACGGTGCGGGATGAGGTTGCGGAAAAAGCAACAAGGATTTTACAGGAAATGGGCTACGATCCTTTAACTACCCCCCACTGCGCCAAGGTATCCATTATAGGGGCAGGCATGGCAGGAGTTCCTGGAGTTATGGCAAAAATTGCAGAAGCACTTAACCAAGAAGACATCCAAATTTTACAATGTGCAGATTCCCATACCACCATATGGGTCCTAGTGAGAGAAGTGGACATGATTAAAGCAGTCCGTGCCCTCCACCGGAAATTTAATTTGCATAAACCAGGAGATTAGACACGAAGGGAGAGCCAGATCTTGACGGATTTTGGACGTTTACTAACAGCAATGGTCACACCTTTTAATGAACAGCTCGAGGTAGATTTCGAGAAAACTACACAATTGGTTGACCATCTTATTCAAACCGGGACAGAAACCCTTGTTGTGGCAGGAACAACAGGCGAATCCCCAACTTTAAGCAAAGAAGAAAAGATTGCCCTCTTTAAGCATGTGGTTCAACAAGCAAAAGGGAGAGCGAAGGTAATTGCCGGTACAGGAAGCAACAGTACCCAAGCATCGATCGAATTAACTAAAAAAGCGGAAGAAGCTGGAGTAGACGGTATTATGCTTGTTGTACCTTACTACAACAAGCCATCTCAGGAAGGGCTTTATCAACATTTTAAAGCCATTGCGGAATCTACGACGCTTCCCGTTATGCTATATAACATTCCAGGCCGCTCTGCGATCAACATGAATGTAGAAACCATCCTGCGATTAGCGCAAATTCCTAACATTACCTCAGTAAAAGAAGCAAGCGGAGATCTTTCTGCTGTTGCTGTGATCGCTGATAAATCCCCAGCGGACTTCCTTGTTTACACAGGCGATGATAAGCTTACTCTTCCTACATTAAGCGTTGGAGGTCATGGTGTGGTAAGTGTAGCAAGCCATGTGATCGGCAGCGAAATGAAGAGCATGATTGATGCCTTCATCAACGGTGAGGTAAAACAGGCAGCTGCTCTTCATCAAAGGTACTTGCCGATCTTTGAGGGACTTTTCATTACATCCAATCCGGTCCCAGTTAAGCACGCGCTTAACAAAAAGGGAATTGAAGTGGGTTCTGTGAGACTTCCATTAGTGCCAGCGAATCCACAGGAAGCACAATTTATCGAAAAATTACTGGAACAATAAGCAGCCATCTTGGCTGCTTTTTCTTTTTCAACAAATCATATTCTTTTATGTTGAGGGTTAAATTAAATTTAACTATTTACCATTCCTATGGAGACGGAATATCTTTCCTTAGATATATCATTGATGTATAATTATTTTAAATGACTCGTCCGGTGATATTGAACCTATGAAGGCTAACATCCTCTCTCGTGGCCGTTGACTACGGGGAATCTTCATATGCTAAAACTGAATACAGGAGTCAAGGCTAGGAGGTATACAGTTGGTGAAACAAGGCAACAAGGTATTGTCCATCTTTGCTTTGGGCGGCGTTGGCGAGATAGGCAAGAATATGTACGTGGTGCAATACGATGATGAAATGGTCGTCATAGATGCGGGGTTAAAGTTTCCTGAAGAAGAGATGCTAGGAATCGATATGGTTATACCTGACATTACATATCTTCAAGAGAATCGCGATAAAGTAAAAGGTATATTCCTGACTCACGGACATGAAGACCATATTGGCGGTTTGGCCTATGTGCTTAAACACCTTAATGTTCCGGTCTATGGAAGCAAGCTGACGCTCGGACTCGTGGAGCTAAAGCTAAAAGAAGCAGGTATTCTAAAAGATGCTTCTCTGATCCTAGTGGATGACCAGTCTGTCATTTCTTTAGAAACATTAAGCGTGAGTTTCTTTAAGACTACGCATAGCATACCGGATTCACTCGGCATTTGTGTCGATACACCTGAGGGAAAAGTGGTTCACACAGGTGACTTTAAGTTTGATCAGACCCCCGTTGACTATGAAGTAGCAGACCTTGCAGCCATGACGCGAATCGGAGCAGAGGGAGTGGTTGCACTCTTATCGGATAGTACCAACTCAGATAAGCCGGGTTTTACAGGATCTGAGCGAAAAGTGGGACAAGCTATTGATCGGATCTTTTACCAGGCGAAGGGACGAATTGTCGTGGCCACCTTTGCTTCTAACATCCATCGGATTCAACAGGTTTTAGACGCCGCCCAGCACTATGGGCGAAAGGTGGCTGTCATCGGCAGAAGCATGCAAAATGTGATGCAAGTCGCGTTGGATTTGGGCTATCTGCATGCCGCCGAGGGTATGCTCATTGATGTGGAAGATATTCATCGTTACGCGGCTGAGCAAGTAGCGATCCTGTCTACAGGCAGCCAAGGCGAACCGATGTCCGCCTTAACGAAAATGGCCCGCTCTGCCCATCGTAAAGTAGATATTCTCCCCGGAGATACGGTCTTGATTGCGGCTACTCCGATTCCTGGGAACGAGAGGCATGTCGGCAGGATTGTGGACCAGTTGTATCGTATTGGCGCTGACGTATACTATGGCCCGGAGGTTCATGTATCTGGTCATGGAAGTCAAGAAGAGCTCAAGCTCATGATCAATTTGCTCAAACCGAAGTACTTCATCCCAGTTCATGGAGCATTTCGTATGATGAGATCGCATGCGAAGCTCGCTGAACTCGTGGGTATTCCTCCCGATCATATCTTTTTGTTAGATAACGGAGATACCGTTGAGATCTCCGGTGGATTGGCGCGACTTGGCGGCAGGGTTCATGCTGGACAAGTACTTATTGATGGCTTAGGTGTGGGAGATGTCGGAAATATCGTCTTGCGAGACCGTAAACTATTGTCTCAGGATGGCATCCTAGTTGTCGTAGTCACTCTTTGTAAGCAAACGGGAGCGATTCTTTCTGGCCCTGATATTTTATCCAGAGGCTTCGTCTACGTAAGGGAATCTGAAGCACTCCTAGATGAAGCTAACAAGTTAGTGAGTCAAATCCTGTTAAGATGTATGGAAGAGAAGGTTAACGAATGGTCCTCGCTTAAGAATAGCGTGAGGGACGGTCTAAGCCGCTTCCTGTACGAGAAAACGAAGAGAAGACCAATGATCCTGCCTATTATTATGGAAGCCTAGTAAAGCATCGTGAGCCTGTATTCAGTAGCCTGAATACAGGCTTTTATCATTTCAGCACATGTTCTTCCTAATTCGGTTCATAATAATGGAGGAAGCTCCAAGTTTCGTTAATGATGGAGGGAATAGATGATGTCATATGATTGGAACAACTTTGTGCCTTATAGACCTATACAGACTCCTGGGCGACAACCGGGGTTTGTGAATCAGCCGTTTCAGCAGCAACCACCAAATCAAGACCCTGGCCAACAACCAAACCGGAATCCGGGCCAACCTCCACAGGCTAATGACGATAAAAAGAAAGGAATCCTAGAAACCATCCAGCAGTTAGGACAGACTAATGTTCCTACAAGCCCAGACAGCAATATTCATTGCTTAACCATCATTGGGCAAATTGAAGGACACATGCAGCTACCGCCCCAAAACAAAACGACGAAGTATGAACATATCATCCCTCAATTGGTGGCGATCGAACAGAATCCTAAAATTGAGGGACTACTCATTGTATTAAACACCGTCGGAGGAGATGTGGAGGCGGGGCTAGCGATCGCAGAAATGATTTCATCTTTATCAAAACCGACGGTTTCCCTCGTATTAGGCGGGGGGCATAGCATTGGGGTTCCTATTGCAGTTTCAGCCGATTACTCTTTTATAGCTCCTTCCGCGACGATGATTGTGCATCCTGTCCGATTAACGGGTCTGGTGATCAATGTGGTCGAGTCCTTTGAGTATTTAGAGAAAATGCAGGATCGTGTCGTCCGTTTTGTTGTCGAGCATTCGCGAATTGAACAGGAAAAATTCCGTGAACTCATGTTAAAAGTGGGGGAACTTACACGAGATGTTGGAACCAATGTGGTGGGCACGACAGCTGTGGAGGTAGGGCTGATTAATGAGGTCGGCGGGATTGCCCAGGCAATGAAGAAGCTAAATGAACTCATACAGCAGAAAAAAGAACAGGGTCACATGCTCCAATAAAAGGTGGAATGAACATGATTATTTATTCGGTCATGCCAATGGAAATGATTATGAGGAACGTAGACCATACGGAGTACCAATATCAAGAAACAGAAATTGATGGCGTAAAAATGCTGGTAGAGCCAGTGCCTCATTCAACAGAAGTCAAGATCGTCCGATTAATGAGTCCAGACCCGCAGGATTATTTAAATCCTCGCTACATGCCAGGACAAACCATCTATTTTCGCCCGGAGGCTCGGCTATCCTAGCTGGTTAAAAGGAACTATTATCCAAGTTGGAATTTATGCTATACTAATAGTAATAAATGGGCAGCCCCCCTCATGGCTGCCTTTCCTTTTTCCAAGAGAGGTGGAGCAAATTATGGCATCAAGTAAAAGCAAAAAAACAAAAAAAGAGCATTCACCTAGATTTCCGCTGAAAGCAACTCTTGTTTTTGAATTATATGGGCTCATTCTGCTAGCGGTTTTTCTTATTACCTTGTCTAAGTTTGGATGGTTTGGAGAAACCTTTTCGTGGATTTTTCGTTTTCTGGCGGGGACATGGGACTTTATTATTCCCTTGATTGGGATTTATTGTGCAGGCTATATCATGGTTCGAAGACAGTGGCCTATTCTCTTTACCCCACGGTGGATCGGATTGTTTATCATGTTTTCTGCTATTTTGTTGTTTGATCATATTTTCTTCTTTGATCAATTATCCGCCCAAGGCAAGTTTACCGACCAAAGCATTCTAAGGGTTTCTTGGGATTCGATCCTCCAGGAGAAGGCTCAAATTGAAAAAGGACAAGTGTCAACGACCGATATCGGGGGCGGCATGATTGGGGCTATGGGACTAGCCATTAATTATTATCTGTTTGCCCGAACTGGAACGATGATTATCGCCATTTTCTCTTTTCTCATTGGATTAATGCTTCTGTTCCAAATTTCGTATGTTACCTTATTCTCCAAAATGAGAGATATGATGGCTTCCGCTGGCCGCTCAGTCGCTGACAAAGGGAGAGAAGCGGTTCATCTTATGCTAGAGAAAAAAGAAAAGGAGCCTGCTCTTGAGGATTCACCCAAAAAGTCAACACGGACGATTGGGGATTTTCAAGATGTGGACTTAACTTTTTCGAAGTCAACGGAAGTACCAGCAGATAAAGCCTATGACCCTCCTGTTATTCATGACTTTGTAGAAACTGCCTATAAGCAGGAAGAAATGGATCTGGGCATAGAGCCTGCGCTTGGTGTACCTTCTATTCCACCATCGCAAGCAGCCGCACCAAAAGCGAAAAGCACCGAGCTTGATTTAGACTTGAAGGATATCGAATTCATTAGTACAGAAGATGCAAGTGGAGTCATTGTGGAAGAGCCCGTCCTTCACTATGAGATTCCTAGCTTATCCCTTCTAGCTAGGCCTAAGGTGGCCAAACAGCAAGGCAAAGAATACCGGGACATGCAGTCTAACGCGCGCAAGCTAGAGCAGACGCTGGAGAGTTTTGGAGTCAATGCAAGAGTCATGCAGATCCATCGAGGGCCAACCGTAACGCGCTATGAGATTCAACCGGCTGTTGGCGTAAAGGTGAGCAAAATTGTCAATCTTGCCGATGATATTGCCTTAGCTCTAGCGGCAAAAGATATTCGAATTGAAGCTCCTATACCCGGAAAGTCTGCGGTAGGAATTGAAGTGCCTAATGCGGAAGTGGCAATTGTAACCCTACGAGAAGTATTAGAGAGCGGTACGTATCAAGAGGCGGAAGCTAAATTAAATGTGGGGCTAGGGCGAGATATTTCTGGTGAGCCCATTGTGGCTAACCTCGCGAAGATGCCGCACTTGCTCGTGGCCGGTGCTACAGGAAGCGGGAAGAGTGTGTGCATCAATGGGATTATTACTAGCCTTCTTTTTAAAGCGAAGCCGCATGAGGTGAAGCTGATGATGATTGACCCTAAGATGGTAGAGCTTAATATGTATAATGGGATTCCCCACCTTCTGGCTCCTGTCGTAACGGATGCAAAACGAGCTTCTATGGCCCTGAAAAAAGTGGTAGTAGAGATGGAAAAGAGGTATGAGCTGTTCGCGAAGAGCGGCACCAGGAATATCGATTTATATAATCAATCTGTCATTCAATCAGGCACCGGCAAGCCTCTGCCATTTATTGTGGTTATTGTAGATGAGTTGGCAGACCTCATGATGGTTGCTGCAGGGGATGTTGAGGATGCCATCTGTCGTTTGGCTCAGATGGCAAGGGCTGCAGGGATTCATTTGATTATCGCAACCCAGAGACCTTCTGTCGATGTTATTACGGGAGTAATCAAAGCCAACATCCCATCCAGAATCGCCTTTGGGGTATCCTCGATGACCGATTCACGGACCATTTTAGATATGGGTGGCGCAGAGAAGCTTTTAGGGCGTGGAGATATGCTATATCTTCCGATGGGCGCCTCGAAGCCTATTCGAGTACAAGGAGCTTTTGTTTCAGACGAAGAGGTTGAAGCTGTTGTGGAATTTGTTAAGGAACAGCAGACAGCACGTTATCACTCCGAAATGATCCCTTCTGAACCGGAACAGGTAACCGAAACGGTACCAGAAGACGATTTGTATGAAGAAGCCGTCAGATTGGTGATTGATGCGCAAACCGCATCGGCCTCCTTGCTCCAACGCAGATTTAGAATTGGGTACACGCGAGCAGCAAGGCTTGTAGACATGATGGAGGCAAATAAAGTGGTTGGTCCGTTTGAGGGGAGTAAACCGCGTGAAGTTCTCATCAAGAAAACGGATTCCCAAATATCCTAATATGTTTTGAAGGAATAGATGAGCGTCTATTCCTTTTTTTCTTTTTTAGGGTATAAAACCCTCTCTTTTCCCAAAAATAAGAATTGAAAACCTTAAAAGGATGTGTAAAAGAGATGTGGTCTTGCCCCTATTGCGGAAATCACAGCGGAGTTAAGTTTAGGGACCGTAATTTAAAAGGAATGCTTTGTATGCACCCGGATTGCGGTCGCTTTGAGGAGATGGATGACCAAACCTTTGGAGGAGTGGATCAATCAGAGGAAGAGGCTTGGAGTTTTGCTTGAATAAGCAGGACTCTTTTTTCTATCTTGAGACTTATTGCACATTAAAGGTTAAACAATCAAGCTTAATGGCGTATAATGGAAATAATACACTCTAAAAGGAGAGGGTTCGTTTTGGGTCAGCTTTTGATAAACAGCGCCTCGATCAATCACATGAATCTTCATGTACTAGCAACCGATAAGTTTAAAACAACCACCATCATTGTTCAGATGGAGCAGGATTTACAGGAGGAAACGGTAACCAAAACGGCTTTAGTCCCCTATGTGCTGAAGCGTGGAAGTGCTAAATATCCTACGACGCAACAGCTACGTCAATATTTGGATAGTTTGTTTGGGGCTGTATTCCATACGGATGTGATCAAAAAAGGTGAAAAACAAATTATTCAGCTACAAATTGAGCTAGCTAACGAAAAATACCTTTCAGATGCAGAGCCCCTGCTGAGCAAAGGCATAGAATTCTTAGGTGAAGTGATGACTCGCCCTCTTGTCGAGAACGGAGGATTTTCGCCTGCGTTTGTAAAGTCTGAAGCTGAGCTCCTGAAAAATAAAATATCAGGATTGGTAGATGACAAAATTAAATATGCCAATCAACGAGTCACAGAGGAAATGTGCAAGGATGAACCCTATCGTCTTCTTTCCTACGGAAATCTAGAGGAGCTTGATCAAGTAGATCCTGTGGAGCTTTATACATACTACATGCAACTGCTTTCTGAGAATCCGATTGATATCTACGTTGTTGGAGATGTAGAGCAAGAGCAGGTGCAAGCTGAGATCACCAAGCATTTTACCCATGATCGAGAGCAAACCAAGGAACTGGTATTCAATCCAGTTCAGAAGAAAAATGTAGAAGAACGCACCGTGATCGAGCATATGGAAGTAGGCCAAGGAAAACTCAACATAGGCTGCCGGACCCATACGACACTAGTCGATGACGATTATGAAGCTCTTCTGATGTACAATGGGATTCTAGGCGGATTTCCTCACTCGAAGCTCTTTGTGAATGTTAGAGAAAAGGCCAGTCTTGCGTATTATGCTGTTTCTCGACTGGAGAGTCAGAAGGGGATTCTCATGCTGATGTCCGGAGTTGAGATAGAGAAATACGAGCAAGCCGTCAGCATTATGAAAGAGCAGCTTCAGCAGCTTAAAGACGGAATCATCAGTGAGCAAGAAATGTCACAAACCAAAGCCACCTTAAAAAATCAACTCCTGGAAATCCAAGACAATGCACGTACCATGGTTGACTTCTTATATAACGGAAGATTGAGCGGACGAGTAAAGTCTTTAGAGGAGATGTTAGAGGGAATTGAGAAGGTAACAAAGGAAGACATTATCCAGATTGCAAACAAAATCGAAATTGACACCATTTATTTCTTAAGAGATAAGGAGGGGACTCAAGGATGAGAGAAATCGGATATGATCAACTAAAGGAAACGCTTTACCATGAACAGCTAGAGAATGGGTTGGATGTATACATCCTGCCGAAGCATGGTTTTAGTAAAACCTACGCTACTTTTACCACCAAGTATGGTTCAATAGATAATCACTTTCAAGTTCCAGGAAAAGAGGTTGTGAAAGTTCCAGACGGTATTGCTCATTTCCTCGAGCATAAAATGTTCGAGGAAGAAGAGGGCGGCGATGTATTTAATAAGTTTGCCACCTATGGCGCATCGGCTAATGCCTTTACGAGTTTTGATCGTACGGCTTATCTATTTTCATCCACAGGTCACGTAGGCGAAAACCTGACCACCCTGTTAGATTTTGTCCAGAGTCCTTACTTTACCGACGAAAATGTGGAAAAGGAAAAAGGGATTATCGGGCAAGAAATTAAAATGTACGATGATAATGCCGATTGGAGAGTTTATTTCGGTCTAATTGATAATATGTATCATCAGCATCCGGTTCAAATTGATATTGCCGGAACGGTTCCCTCTATCTCTGAAATTACGAAAGAAATGCTTTATACCTGCTATGAAACCTTTTATCATCCGAGTAACATGTTATTATTCATTGTCGGGGCAGTGAAGCCTGAAGAAATTATGGCACTTGTTAGAGAAAACCAAAATAAGAAGTCCTACGTCCGCCAACCGGACATTCAGCGTTTTTTTGAAGAAGAGCCTAAGTCGGTGCAGAAGCGTCAAACAATCCGGGAAATGTCAGTAGCGATGCCTAAGGTCATGTTCGGCTATAAAGAAGGGGTAGTGGGGCTAACGGGGGATGAGCTTCTTAAAAGAGAAATGACAACCCAGCTGATGCTCGACATTCTACTTGGACAAAGCTCTGATCTTTACCAAAAGTTGTATGAACAGGGCTTGATCAATGATACGTTTGGAACGGATTATAGCGGAGAGACGCAATATGGCTTTTCTGTTATGGGAGGAGATTCACCAGACCCAGAAAAACTCGTTCAGTTAGTTACCGAGGGACTTGAAAAAGCCAAGACGGAAGGGATCAAGCAGGATGAATTTGAGTTGAATCGCAAAAAGAAGATCGGTTCGTTCTTACGCTCCTTGAATTCTATTGAATTTATTGCCAATTCCTTTACCAAATATAAATTTAACGAAACCGACTTGTTTCAAATTGTCCCGACTCTAGAACAAATTTCACTTGAAGATGTGAATCAAAGGCTTCAAGATCATATTCATGAAAGTCAATTGAGCATATCGATTGTCAAACCATTGCAAAAGCAGTAACTTAAGTAAAGGAAAGAGGGAATAGATCCCTCTTTTTCTCTTTGTATTGGAAAGAAGGGATTTATAAGGATGGAAAAATGGGCTTTTATCACTGGAGCAAGCGGGGGGATTGGATCAGCCATATCGCTGATGTTAGCGCAGAAAGGATACCATCTGTACCTCCATTACAGAAAAGGCCATGAGGAAATTGAAAAGATAAAGGTACGTTGCGAACAATATGGAATCCATGTCGTTTTAATTCAAGCAGACTTGACTGATCTAGATGAGCTTCAGAACATAGGAAGAACGATATCCAGGATGCCTGACGTACTGGTTAACAACGCTGGCCTGACGCACTATGGCTTATTTACGGAAACGCGGATAGAGGATGTAGAGCAGCTTTACCAAATTAATATTAGGGCTCCTTTCCTGCTCGCGCAGATGTTTACTCCTTCTATGGTGCGAAGGCAGTTCGGAAGAATTATCAATATTTCCTCTATATGGGGAATGACAGGAGCATCATGCGAGGTTCTGTATTCGATGACGAAAGGGGCTCTTCTTTCCTTCACCAAGGCACTGGCCAAGGAGTTGGCACCGAGTCAGGTTACTGTCAATGCTGTGGTACCTGGGGCGATTGAAGGCAAGCTTTTGCAGCGACAGTTTTCGTCTGAGGAACTAGGACTGATTACGGATGAAATTCCGATGGGGCGGCTAGGAAAACCTGAAGAAGTGGCTTCATTGGTCTGGTACCTCATCCAAGAAGATGCCGCTTACATCACAGGACAAGTCATTAGTCCAAATGGGGGCTGGTATACTTGAATAAACGGGGCTATATCTTCTCATATTAATTAGTGAGCAGGTTATTTCGCCTGCGGCCATTACTCAGGGAGGGACGTGTGTCCCATTAAAGTGTTCGTTTGGCCCCCGATAGGGGGTTTTTCTTTTTTTCTTCAACGAAAGGTTGAAATCTGTGCCGGAAAACAAATAAAATGGGGGATGTATGAAAAAAAATATGATATACTTTCCAAAAGAATCGTTTCCGCTATCCAGATTTTGTTTTTGCTACATGATTCATGGGAATTAGGGGGATAATAAGATGGAAAGCCAAGATTGGTATCTAGAATATGAGATTCATAAAAATAGACCGGGACTGTTGGGAGATATTGCGTCCATACTAGGTATGCTAACCATTAATATCATTACCATTAATGGTGTGGAAACGAAACGCAGAGGGATGCTTCTGCAAACGGATGATGAGAAGAAAATTGAGCTTCTTGGGAATATCCTTCGCAAGGTGGAGAATATTACCATTACAGCACTTCGTCCTCCGACCATCATGGATACGCTAGCTGTAAGACATGGAAGATATATTGAACGAGACATGAAGGATAAGAAGACGTTTCGCTTTACAAGAGACGAAATCGGGCTGTTGGTTGATTTTATGGCAGAAGTCTTCAAGAAAGAGGGACATCAGCTTATCGGAGTACGAGGGATGCCGCGAGTCGGCAAAACGGAATCCATGGTGGCTGCAAGTGTCTCTGCGAATAGAAGATGGATTTTTATATCGTCAACCCTTCTAAGACAGACCGTTCGCAATCAGCTGGCTAATGACGAGATTGTAGCGGAGAGTGTTTTTTTCATCGACGGCATTGTATCTACGATGCGCTCAACGGAAAAGCACCATTCTTTGATGAGGGAAGTCATGCACTTTCCAGCACCTAAAGTGATTGAGCACCCCGATATCTTTGTGAGGGAAACAGAGTATACCTTAGATGATTTCGATTATATCATCGAATTGCGAAGCTATCCGGAAGAAGAGATTACATATGAATTGGTCGAGTCAAATTTCACCGGATTTGACTTAACATAAGAATGTGGGAAGAGGTGAAACCGTGAATGAGTTGGGTGAAATGCTAAAAGAAGCAAGACTAAAAAAGGATTACACCCTAGAAGATATACAACGGATGACGAAGATCCAGCGTCGGTATTTAGAAGCGATTGAAGAAGGAAATCTTGATGCGCTGCCCGGCCATTTCTATGCAAGAGCCTTTGTCAAGAGCTATGCGGAGGCTGTTGGATTAGATCCAGAGGTTGTGCTCGGGCAAGTTAAAACAGATTTCGCCCCGCCTCCGCCAGAAGAACAAATGGTGAACTTAAGGCGCGGAAGGCAACCCAAACCCCCAGGTCAAGCCGGTAGATGGCTTTCTAGGGTTCTTCTTTATCTTTTTGCAGTCCTTATCCTTTTTGTTATCTATATTGCTGTCTCTCAATATGGTGAGACTCCTGATATGGGACAAAATCAGCCTGCACCGACTGCTCCTATATCTCCGCCTGAGGTTCAGCATCCAGATCCGGGAACTGTTCAGCCACCGCCTGCTGCACAAGAGCCAGCAGCCCCGCCTGCTGCCGAACAGCCGACCCCTACAGCTGAACTCAAGTTTATAGGACAGACCAATAACATTTATAACTATGAGTTAACCGGTGCCACCGATATATCCATTTCGATTTCGGCCAAGGGAAACTGCTGGTTGCGTATTCTGAAGAATGGTCAGAATGGGGAGAGAGTAGATGAATTAACGATGACCACTGGACTGAAGAAGGACTGGACGCTGACAGGAGCCAATTCAGCATGGATCCGTTTAGGAAGTGCTCCCGATGTGGAGATTACCGTGAATGGTCAATCCGTTGATACAAGTCAGATGAAGAGATCATCGCAAAACATTTCCATTACGCTTAAACCTTAAGAACCCTTGCTCCTAGCAAGGGTATCTTTTTTGACAGCTACTTATCCATATATTATACTGTAGGAGTTAAAAAACAACTTAGCCATCAGCTGAGTTTTTAATAGAAAAGTGAGGCATACGAATGACAATAAAAACAAATGCCAAGGAAAAAGTTGCGATTGTAACCTTGGGCTGTGAGAAAAACCTTGTAGACTCCGACATCATGACGGAGCTGATCGATAAGCGTGGATATGAGCTAGTAAAAAACCCGGAAGAAGCTACGGTGGTCATCGTTAACACTTGTAGCTTTATTGATGCGGCGAAAGAGGAATCCGTTAATACTATTCTCGACATGGCGGACCTGAAGCAGAAGGCAAATGTTAAATCCTTAATCGTTGCCGGCTGCCTGACTCAGCGCTATAAGGATGTGCTGATGGACGAAATGCCGGAGATTGATGGGATCGTAGGAACAGGCGATTTCGATAAAATTACTGATATCATTGAGCAGTCCCTCATCGGCGAAAGACCCATTTATGTGGGGAATCCTGCCTTCTCCTACGAAAATGTGGCCCGCCGCAAGGTGGAAAAAGGAACGTACACTGCCTATATCAAGATTGCCGAGGGATGCGATAACACCTGTACCTTCTGTATCATCCCGCAATTGAGAGGAAAGTTTCGTTCCCGCTCGATTGAATCCATCGTGCGAGAAGCTGAAGATCTAGCAGCGCAAGGAATCAAGGAAGTCAGCTTAATTGCTCAGGACCTCACCAATTATGGTATGGATCTTTACGGCAAGCATCAGCTTCCTGAATTGCTGAAGGAAGTCAGTAAAGTTGAAGGAATCGAATGGATTCGCATCCATTATGCTTACCCAGGCTATTTTTCAGATGAATTGATTGAGGAAATCGCGACGAATCCAAAGATCTGTAACTATATTGATATGCCGTTGCAGCATAGTGAGGATGCTATTCTGAAGAGAATGCGCCGTCCAGGAAGACAACGAGATACCCGCGAATTAGTCAATAAGATCAGAGACCGTGTAGGACAAGTGGCCATTCGAACCTCCATTATCGTCGGCTTTCCAGGGGAGACCGAAGAAGAATTTGAAAGACTATGTGACTTCGTAAGAGAGATGAAGTTTGATCGTTTAGGCGTATTCACCTATTCACAAGAAGAGGGAACCGCTGCGAATCGCTTGGGTGATCAGCTTGATGACGCAACGAAGGAACGCCGAGCGAATACCCTTATGGAAATTCAACGCGAGATTGCTAATGATCGAAATGGTCAGTTTGTCGGTCAAGTTTTAGATGTATTGATTGAAAAGTATGATGGAAAAAACGATATATATATTGGGCGTACCCAGTTTGATGCTCTTGAAATTGACGGGGAAGTGTTTGTCACCGGCTACGAGGGAGCACTTGGTGAAATTGTAAAAGTAAAAATTACGCATTCATATGACTATGACCTGTCAGGGGAGGTAAGTCTAGGTGAATCTGCCCAATAAGATAACCTTAGCACGAATTTTTTTAGTACCAGTAGTGATGCTTTTCCTACTGGTACGCTTTGATTTTGGTGTGCTTACCATTGGGGAATTCAAGATTACATATAGTGAGATCATTGCTACCTTTATCTTTATTGTTGCAGCCAGTACGGATGGACTGGATGGCTATATCGCCAGAAAAAAGAAGCTAGTGACGAACCTAGGGAAGTTTCTTGATCCGTTGGCAGATAAGTTGCTGATTTCGGCTGTTCTTATTTCACTGGTTGAGATGCAGCGACTGGATGCCTGGGTGGCCATCCTTATCATCAGCCGAGAATTTGCGGTTACAGGCTTGCGCTTAGTCGCTGTAGCCGAGGGACAAGTCATTGCTGCAAGCAATTGGGGAAAATTGAAAACCGTCGTTCAAATTGTTGCCGTATGCGCTCTGATGATTAACAACTTTCCTTTCTCCTATATCGGATTTCCCTTCTCGGACATCGCGGTTTGGGCAGCTGTACTCATTACGCTTTTTTCCGGTATCGATTACTTTGTGAAAAATAAACATGTAATAGATTTTAGCTAATGGCAAGGGGTGGAGAGAAATGAAAGCGGAGATTATAGCGGTCGGCACAGAGCTTCTCCTAGGGCAGATTGCCAATACGAATGCCCAATACATATCTAAAAAATTAGCGGAAGTTGGAGTGGATGTGCACTACCACACCGTAGTCGGAGATAATGGGGAACGACTGAAGGGCGTGGTTGAGGCTGCACAACAAAGGTCCCAAATTATTATTTTTTCAGGGGGTCTTGGTCCTACTAAGGATGATTTAACCAAGGAAACCATTGCAACATGCATCGGCAAGTCTCTAACGATTGACCCTTACGCCATGGACCGTATTGAAAAGTATTTTATCCAACGCGGGATCCCGATGACGGAGAACAACCGCAGGCAAGCGATGGTGATTGAGGGCTGCACCGTACTCCCCAATGATCATGGAATGGCCCCTGGTATGGCCATAGAGGTAGATGACATCCATTATATGCTGTTGCCTGGTCCGCCAAGAGAGCTCAACCCCATGTTTGATACCTATGCTATTCCCTACTTCCAGGCCCTGTTTACAGATCAGCAAGTGGTTCATTCCAAGGTACTTCGCTTCTTTGGGATTGGTGAATCCGCCTTAGAGGAAATTTTAATGGATTTAATTGATCAGCAAACCAATCCGACCATTGCCCCTCTGGCAAGTGAAGGAGAAGTGACTATTCGTATCACGGCCAAAACACATTCGATTGAGTCAGCTAATCAGTTGATTCAAGAAGTGGAATCAGCGATTCAGCAACGTGTAGGGCGATATTTGTATGGCTACAATCAAGATTCCTTAGAAGTCGTGGCCTTTCATCTATTGAAGGAAAATAAGAGTACCCTGGCGCTTGCTGAGAGCTGTACAGGAGGTTTAGTAAGTCGTATGTTCACCGCCCTGCCCGGCTCCTCGGAAGTGTTTTTAGGGGGAGTGGTGAGCTATGCAGCAAAAGCTAAACAGACCCTGTTGGACGTCCCGTCTGAGCTCATCGCCGAGCATGGTACCGTTAGTGGCCAAGTTGCCGAATCGATGGCCAGTCGGGCTCGAGAGAAGCTAGGGGCGGATATCGGTGTTTCCATTACAGGCGTGGCAGGACCTGCTTCTACCGAGAATAAGCCGGTTGGACTGGTTTATCTGGGATTATCCACTACATTGAGGACTTATTCTATCGAGCTTAGACTTTCGGGGACAAGGGACGGTATCCAAACTCGAGCTGCCAAAAACAGTTTATTTATGCTGATTCAGCATCTTAAGAATGAAACTAATTGAATGCAAGGTGGTAAATTATGAATACTTTTTCAGATTTTGATTTGCATCGGAATGTACATCGCGCCGTTCATGACATGGGCTTTGAGGAGCCATCTCCCATCCAGGCTTCCGCAATTCCTCTCATTCTTGAAGGGAAAGATTTATTAGGCCAAGCCCAAACTGGTACAGGGAAAACGGCTGCCTTTGGTATACCTCTGATTGAAAAAATGACGAATGAGATGAAGGTTCAAGCCCTTGTTTTAACCCCCACACGGGAGCTTGCGATTCAGGTGTCAGGGGAGCTTAGAAAAATCTCGAAGTATAAGCGGACCCGTACGCTGCCCATCTACGGTGGTCAGTCCATTGGACACCAGATTCGTACGCTTAAGCAAGGTGTTCAGGTTGTCATCGGAACGCCAGGGAGAATTTTGGATCATCTAAGAAGAAAAACCCTTCGTCTCGACGAAGTCAGCATGGTGGTTCTAGATGAGGCGGATGAAATGCTCGATATGGGCTTTATCGATGATATTAAAGAGATTCTTGCCCATACGCCTAACACCCGACAAACCCTTCTGTTCTCGGCGACTATGCCTCATGAGATTAAAGATCTATCCCGTAAATATATGACCAACCCAGAAACGGTTGCCATTAATCGCAAGGAAGTTACGGCACCCTTGATTGACCAAGTGTACTATAAGGTCTTGGAACGCAATAAGATGGATAGCTTGTGTCGTATCCTTGATTCGGAGGACATTGGTTTAGGCATCGTTTTCTGCCGGACCAAACGAGGAGTGGATGAATTAACAGATGCCCTGCAAGAACGTGGCTATATGGCAGATGGATTGCACGGGGATCTTAGCCAAGCTCAGCGCGATCGCGTGATGAAAGCGTTCCGTGACTCCACCATTGAATTATTGGTAGCAACCGATGTAGCAGCCAGAGGGATTGATGTAGGGAATGTCACGCATGTAATCAATTTTGATATCCCACAGGATCCAGAAAGCTATGTACATCGCATTGGAAGAACCGGACGGGCAGGCCGCAAAGGGATTGCTTTAACCCTCGTGACTCCAAGAGAAATGAAGCAGCTGATTACGATTGAAAAAGTAACGAAATCGATCATTGCGCCTAAGCATGTTCCGACACTTGAAGAAGTGGCTGAGCGCCAACAAGGACAGTGGAAGGATCAGATTATTTCTCTATTGTCAGAGGATGTTGATTTGTCTTTATTTGACAGTATCGTAGATGAATTAAAAGATAAGTTCCCATTGGATAAGATTGCCTCTGCAGCTCTTTATACCGCCTTCTCTTCCTCGCTCCAAGTGGGAGAAGAAGAAGAGGTGTATAACTTCGGAGAGACGGGAGCCACCAAGGGGATGGTGCGCTTCTTCATGAACGTGGGCAGGAATGTGGATATGAAGCCACAAGACCTTGTGAAGGAAGTATCGGAAATGGTCGGTATTACTTCCAAGTCTATTGGCCGCATCGATATCTTCGAGAAATTTACGTTCTTTGAAGTGACCGAAGAGGTTGCTCCTTTCGTGTATGAGGCTCTTCGACAGTCTCGCATTAAAGGAGCACGTGTAAATGTAGAGCCGGCTAAGCCAAGAGGGGCTAAGGCATAAAACACGCTTAAAAGGCATGTGGGCCGGAATTAACCGGAGTAAATCCGACTCATTCTCAGAAATGGAAGGGTAGTGTGTGATTTAACCGGAAATTTTCCGCTTATTTGGGTAATTTAGCTTAATAAATGATCCCAATGGGGCAATTAATCGGACTTTGTCCGCCTTATTGCCCCATTGGGGAGCTTTTTGGGAAAATAACCGGAGTTTCTCCGATTATGCCTAAAAACTCCGCTTATCCTTTCACCATGATAAGACGGAGTTTTTTGTTTTTTGGGCTTGAAAGCGCAGAATCACAAAAAGAGAACGTTTGTTTGGAAAATGCTATTGGCAACAGCTTCGTTTTTAGGTATCATAGAGACGAAGGATGCAAAGCTAGAAGTTAAGCTTTGGTCGTTACTCTAATTGTGGGAAGGGGAGAGCTTTTTTGTCTGATAGAAAAGCTGCCTTAGATATGGCGTTACGCCAAATAGAGAAGCAATTCGGTAAAGGTTCCATCATGAAGCTAGGGGAAATGGCTGCCTCCGCAACTGTTTCAACCGTGCCAAGTGGATCCATTGCGTTAGATATTTGTTTAGGTATTGGTGGATATCCAAGAGGAAGAATTGTAGAGATATATGGACCGGAATCTTCTGGTAAAACAACAGTTGCTTTGCACGCTATCGCATCTGTGCAGAAGAGCGGAGGACAAGCGGCGTTTATTGATGCGGAGCACGCTCTAGATCCGGTCTATGCCCGGAAGCTAGGGGTTAACATTGACGAATTGCTTCTTTCTCAGCCGGATACGGGTGAACAGGCTTTAGAGATCGCAGAAGCGCTTGTTCGAAGCGGAGCAGTGGATATCATCGTTGTTGACTCGGTGGCTGCCCTTGTACCGAAGGCAGAGATCGAAGGAGAAATGGGAGATTCACACGTTGGTTTACAAGCTCGCTTAATGTCCCAAGCGTTAAGGAAGCTAGCAGGAGCTATTAACAAATCCAAGACGATTGCTATCTTTATCAACCAGCTTCGCGAGAAGGTAGGGATCATGTTTGGTAACCCAGAGACTACTCCTGGAGGTAGAGCTTTAAAGTTCTATTCCAGCGTAAGATTAGATGTTCGACGCGCAGACACCATTAAGCAAGGTAATGATATGGTCGGTAATAGAACCAAGCTTAAAGTGGTTAAAAATAAGGTTGCCCCTCCGTTCAAGGTTTGCGAGGTTGATATTATGTATGGAGAAGGAATATCCCACGAGGGAAGTCTGTTGGATATTGCTTCTGATATTGACGTAATCAACAAGAGTGGGGCATGGTATTCCTATAATGGGGACCGTTTAGGACAAGGTCGAGAGAATTCCAAGCAATTTCTAAAGGATAATCCTGAGATTGCGAAGGCAGTCGAACGACAAATTCGCGAACACTATAGCTTAGATAATCCAGTCATTCAGCCTCAGGAGGACAGCGCTGATGAGTTGGAGGAGTTAGAGCTAGACTTTGAATAGAAGCAGTCTATAAGCAGTCTGACACGCACCTAGAGGAGCCAAGCAGACTGCTTTCCTGTGTCCAATAATCTTAGCTAGTAAAGTAGGGATCCTCGTGAATGAAGAACGAATCCAAGAATCCAAAATTACTGCGATCGAACAGCAGAAAAAGAACCGTTCCCGGTATAATATTTACATCAACGGTGAGTATTCCTTTGCTGTCCATGAAGATATACTGGTTAAGTATAGGCTGATCAAGGGCAGAGAAATGGACCCTGAAGAAATGAAGGAGGTGCTGGAGGCTGAAGAGCGAAATAAGGCTATGCAGTATGGCCTCCGCTATCTCAGCTTTCGTCCTAGAACCATTACAGAGGTCAGAGATTATCTTACTAAAAAGGGCTTCACGAAAGAAGACATAGAGCAAGTAATTGACTCCTTCATAGAAAAGAAGTATTTAGATGACCAGATCTATGCCAAACAGTGGGTAGAAGAACGTAAACGACTTAAGCCCCGGGGCAGGTACTTGATGAAAGCAGAACTGACGCAAAGAGGGGTTGGCGATGACGAAGCCAATCTGGCGATTGAGCACCTTTCCTCGCAAGAGGAAAAAGAAATGATTGAAAGATGGATGGAGAAAAAAATAAGTGGAAAGAAATTTGACAGTCTTTATGAATTAAAAAGAAAATTAGTTCCTTTTCTACAAAGAAAAGGATTTCCGTTAGATACGATACAAGAAGTCGTGAACAGTGTTGGGCCCGATTACTTAAAATCAGAAGATTGATAAGTTATGGTTCCGTTGTAGTTTTATTAGTAATTTCTTGACAATGTTCACTTTCTATCAGTAAAATATAAAGGTATATTCACTTATACTCTTATTTCTGATAAGAAGTTTGATTTTTAGAAACATGTAGCGTGTCCTTAGGACCATTTTATTCTAAATTTCAATCAACTGTTTATGTGTAAATGAAAAGTGAAAATGATTTGACTTTTTGACCCAGATGCAAGGAGGTGACAACAGATGGAGCTGTTAACCGTAGGAGGAATTACCATTCTGCTTGCATCCACGGCGGTCGGAGTCGGTATCGGTTATCTAGTTCGTAAGTCCATTGCTGAAGCGAAGATTTCCAGTGCGGAAGAAGCTGCGAAGCAGATTGTAGATCAAGCGGGAAAAGAAGCAGAAGCGCTTAAGAAAGAAAAAATTCTTGAAGCCAAGGACGAGGTGCATAAGATTCGCACCGACGCAGAGAAAGAGAATCGGGAAAGACGAAATGAGATTCAGCGTTTAGAAAAACGCATCCTGCAAAAGGAAGAAACTCTAGACCGCAAGTTGGAGAATTTCGAAAGAAAAGAAACTGAACTAGAGCGCAGAGAACGCGCCATTTCAGACATGCAAAGCAGAGTGGAAGAACTCTACAATACTCAGAAAGCTGAATTGGAAAGAGTATCAGGATTATCGAGAGAAGAAGCGAAATCGATTATCTTGACCCAA
The DNA here is from genome assembly GCF_004522215.1 of Ammoniphilus sp. YIM 78166. Lineage (GTDB taxonomy): Bacteria > Bacillota > Bacilli > Aneurinibacillales > RAOX-1 > YIM-78166. Next base: position 768,479 of record NZ_SDLR01000002.1, read on the forward strand.
GTAGAGAGTGAAGTAAGACATGAATGCGCAATGCTTGTCAAAGAGATTGAGCAAAGGTCGAAGGAAGAAGCGGATAAGCGCGCAAGAGAGATTATCACCACGGCGATTCAGCGTTGTGCAGCTGACCATGTGGCTGAGACCACGGTTTCCGTTGTGTCCTTGCCGAACGATGAGATGAAAGGACGAATTATCGGACGTGAAGGCCGTAATATTCGTGCGCTCGAGACGTTGACAGGGATCGATCTGATTATTGACGATACTCCGGAAGCTGTAATTTTATCTGGTTTTGACCCGATTCGAAGAGAAATTGCGAAGACAGCGCTAGAAAAGCTAGTGGCTGACGGGCGTATCCACCCTGCACGGATTGAGGAAATGGTGGAGAAATCCCGACGTGAGGTGGATGAACGAATCCGTGAGTATGGAGAACAAGCCACCTTCGAAACCGGCGTTCACGGGTTACATCCTGATTTAATTAAGATTCTTGGTCGTTTGAAGTATCGTACAAGCTATGGACAGAACGTGCTTAAGCACTCCATAGAAGTTGCCCATCTTTGTGGCTTAATGGCTGCTGAGCTAGGAGAAGATATTATCTTGGCGAAGCGGGCAGGACTTCTCCACGACATTGGTAAGGCAATTGACCACGAAGTGGAAGGAAGCCACGTAGAAATCGGTGTGGAGCTAGCGAAGAAGTATAATGAACATTCCCATGTTATTAATGCGATTGCTTCCCATCATGGTGATGTGGAGCCAGATAATATTATTGCAATGCTCGTGGCGGCTGCTGATGCTCTATCTGCGGCAAGACCTGGAGCACGAAGAGAGACCCTTGAGACGTACATTAAGCGTCTTGAGAAGCTGGAAGAAATTTCTGAATCCTTTGATGGCGTAGAGAAGTCGTATGCAATCCAAGCTGGCCGTGAAGTACGCATCATGGTAAAGCCAGAGGTTGTAGATGATTTAGAAGCCCATCGATTGGCTCGGGAGATTACCAAGCAGATCGAGAGTGAATTAGATTATCCTGGTCATATCAAGGTAACGGTCATTCGAGAAACAAGAGCGGTTGAATATGCAAAATAAAGTGGCTTATGCCACTTTATTTTTTTTCAACAACTCATAGATTGGCCGTCTTACCGTATAAAGCGAAAACAATCAGGTGCACTATAAGACTGAGGTGAAGTCATGAGAATTATGTTTGTTGGTGATATTGTTGGAAAGAGTGGAAGGGAGACCTTAGTCGAACTGCTGCCGAGATTAAGAAGAAAATATCAACCCTTATTTACGATTGCCAATGGAGAGAATGCGGCCGGAGGGAGAGGCATTACTCCCGCTATTGCGAAGTCATTCTATGAAGCTGGGGTACAGGGCATTACATTGGGTAATCATACTTGGGATAATCGAGAGGTCTTTGAGTTTATTGATGAGGATACTAAGATTGCACGTCCCGCTAATTATCCTCCGGGAACACCTGGAGTAGGTCTGAGATACATAAAAGCAAATCAAACCGAGCTAGCGATTATTAATCTTATGGGACGAACCTTTTTGCCTCCACTGGATTGTCCGTTTCGTGTAGTAGAGGAAATGCTTCCACAAGTAAGACAGCGAACACCCTATATTTTTGTTGATTTCCATGCAGAAGCCACCTCTGAAAAACAAGCGATGGGCTGGTTTCTGGATGGGAAGGTATCAGCGGTGGTAGGAACCCACACTCATGTGCAAACGGGAGATGCAAGAATCCTTCCTAAAGGCACAGCTTACATGACAGACGTGGGCATGGTTGGACCCTACGATTCGATTCTAGGCATGGAAACAGAAGCTGTTCTTAAAAAATTTCTCACTCAGCTACCCGTTCGTTTTGAAGTGGCAGGAGGACGAACTCAATTGAATGCCGTTATTATGGACCTGCAGCCCCAAACGGGAAAAGCACTCAAGATCAAAGCTATACGAATTGACCAAGACAACCCCTTCGAAGATTAGAAGGGGTTTGTTTTTTAATTAGGTAGTTTGAAAATTCGGAAATTCATATAGGCATTTTTGCAAAAACTCTTGAATATAGTAGCAGTGGTAATAATCTTACAATCATTCAAGGAGGTACTGGATCATGGAGGTATTAAAAGTTTCAGCAAAATCCAATCCCAACTCTGTAGCTGGTGCGCTTGCTGGAGTGCTGCGGGAACGTGGCGCTGCTGAAATCCAGGCAATTGGAGCAGGCGCGCTGAACCAAGCGGTTAAAGCGGTAGCTATTGCAAGAGGATTTGTAGCTCCTAGTGGTGTTGATCTGATCTGCATACCAGCTTTTACAGATATCCTAATAGATGGAGAAGAGCGTACGGCCATTAAACTTATTGTAGAGCCCCGATAAGTTTCTATGATAATATATGGTTAAAACCTGTTTGTTCTAGATGAATAAACAGGTTTTTTAGTGTTTACGAGGAGGGCGATAGGTATGAAAATCATTGATGCTCATTGTGATGCTCTGCTGAAGCTTATGGAGGATCCCAATCTATCCTTTTATAAAGATAATGACCAACTGCAAGTTCAATTTAAATACATGAAACAGGCGAATGTGGCCATTCAATTTTTTGCCTTGTTCATTTCCCCGGACACCCCATCCCAACTGCGATTCCAGAAAGCGCTCAAAATGATTGATATCTTTTATGAGCAGGTTGTAAAGGAAGACCGAATCATCCCCATTTATACAGGCTCAGAAGTAGAGCAGGTACTAGGCAATACTCAAGGCCCTCTAGGAGGCGTTTTATCCCTAGAAGGAGCTGATGCGCTAGAGGGCAGTATTTTGCATCTGCGCACCCTGTACCGTTTAGGGGTAAGAGCTCTAGGGTTTACCTGGAACTATCGTAATGAGGCAGCTGACGGCGTAGAAGAGCCTAATCCAGGGGGGTTATCGCACTTCGGTCGAGAAGTGCTGATGGAGTGCAATCGATTAGGGATCATCCTGGATGTTTCCCACCTGTCAGAGAAGGGCTTCTGGGACGTAGTACAGCTTTCAGCCGCCCCGTTCATTGCCTCCCATTCCAATTGCCAGAGTATCCACTACCATCAAAGAAACCTTAACGATGATCAGATCAAGGCAATCTATCAGAAAAACGGCGTACTCGGATTAACGTTTGTTCCTGATTTTGTGGCTGCAAAAAAAGAGAGGAACATCTCCGATTTCTTACGTCATCTGGATCATGCTCTTTCTTTGGGCGGTGAAAATCATATTGCCTTTGGATCAGACTTTGATGGGATCTCAAGTACCTTAACGGATTTAGGCAAAATGGCAGATTATACCAACTTGGTTAATCGCTTATTAAGCCACTATAAAGAAGAGCAGGTAGAAAAATGGCTAAGCGGAAATTGGAAGCGATTATTTTTGGATATACTTGGTTAAAATAGAAGATTGTGAATTACATTTTTACTTTTGGAAAATTGCTTGCATTTTTCTGAAGATAGGACTACAATGGAGACGGTTAAAAAAGCTTAACAATTTGTTCACATTTCTACAAATAGGTGGGGTTTCGCTCAAACCCTCAGGAATGCTCTTCCTTCTAAAAGTAAGAAATGCTAAACTTGTAGGTGTAGTTTGAGAAAGAAAATGATGTTACGTTTGAAGGGGTGGAGTTCATGTTAAGTCAACTTTCATGGAAGGTTGGAGGACAGCAAGGGGAAGGGATTGACAGTACAGGTGAAATATTTGCTATTGCCTTGAACCGTCAAGGGTACTATCTGTACGGTTACCGTCACTTTTCTTCTCGAATCAAAGGGGGACATACAAATAATAAAATGCGCGTTAGCACCAAGCCAATCAGCGCGATCTCCGATGATTTAGATATCCTCGTTGCCTTTGATCAAGAAACCATTGATGTTAATGCTCACGAATTACGCAAGGGCGGTATCATCATCGCTGATAGTAAATTTTCACCAACGGCTCCAGAAGGCATGGATGTTCGTTTGTTTTCTGTGCCTTTCACACAGCTAGCAGAAGATCTTGGTACTTCTTTAATGAAGAACATGGTTGCCGTGGGCGCATCGACCGCGGTTTTAGGCTTGCCTGTCGAAGCCTTTACTGAAGTTGTGACCGAATTGTTTGGTAAAAAAGGTCAAAAAGTTGTAGATAAGAATATGGAAGCTATCGCTAAGGGCGCTGAATATATAAATAATGAAGCAGGTGGAAGCATTCCTGAATTCCAACTTGAGCCTGCGGATGGTAAGAAGCGTATGTTCATGATTGGTAACGATGCGATTGCTCTTGGTTTTGTAGCGGGTGGAGTACGTTTTATGGCGGCATACCCGATCACTCCAGCTTCTGAAGTTATGGAGTACCTAATTAAGAAGCTTCCTGAGTTTGGCGGCACCGTTATCCAGACAGAAGATGAAATTGCTGCGGTTACAATGACCTTGGGTGCAAACTATGCAGGTACTCGTGCGATTACAGCTTCTGCAGGTCCTGGACTTTCCTTGAAAATGGAGGCTATTGGACTAGCTGGTATGACTGAGACCCCAATCGTTATCGTAAATACACAACGTGGAGGTCCTTCTACAGGACTACCTACGAAACAAGAGCAAAGTGACGTAAATGCTATGATCTTTGGTACGCACGGAGAGATTCCAAAGGTCGTACTTGCACCAAGTACAGCTGAAGAAGCGTTCTACGATGCTATGGAAAGCTTGAACATTGCCGAGGAGTTCCAGGTACCTGTTATTCTATTAACAGATCTTCAACTTTCTCTTGGGAAAATGTCTGTAGAGCCTCTAGATTACAACCGCATTAGCATCAACCGCGGTAAATTGGTCACTGCAGACCAGCCGGAGCAAGAAGGCGGCTTGTTTAAGCGTTATGAGTTTACGGAAGACGGAATTTCTCCTCGAATCATCCCTGGCGTGAAGAACGGTATTCACCACGTAACTGGGGTTGAGCACAATGAAGGCGGACGACCTTCCGAGGATGCGATGAACCGTCAAAAGATGATGGATAAGCGCTTGAATAAGCTTAAAAACCTTAAGGTAACGAACCCTATTCTTGTTAATGCGAAGCATGCAGAAGCGGATGTCTTGGTGGTAGGGATGAGCTCTACGCGTGGAACCATTGAAGAAGCGGTTGAGCGATTAGAGCAAGACGGATTAAAGGTTAACCAGGCGCACGTTCGTCTGATCTGGCCGTTCCCAATTGACGAATTAAAGCCATACCTTGACAGTGCCAAAACCGTTATCGTAGTAGAAAATAATGCGACAGCCCAACTAGCGAACCTCATCAAGCTTCATGCAGGAATGCATGACAAGATTAAGTCTGTATTAAAGTACGATGGTAATCCGTTCTTGCCTTCTATCGTTTACAAAGAGTGTAAGGAGTTGTTATAGTCATGGCAACATTTAAAGAATTCCGTAACAATGTCAAGCCGAACTGGTGCCCTGGTTGTGGAGACTTCTCTGTTCAAGCTGCCATTCAACGTGCTGCTGCAAATGTTGGTTTAGAGCCTGAAAACTTAGCTGTAGTTTCAGGTATCGGGTGTTCTGGTCGTATCTCCGGATATATCAATTCCTACGGTTTCCATACCATTCATGGACGTGCGCTCCCAATTGCTCAAGGGGTGAAAATGGGGAATCGTGATCTAACTGTTATCGCTTCAGGTGGAGATGGCGACGGTTTTGCGATCGGGATGGGCCATACGGTTCACTCTATCCGTAGAAACGTTGACGTTACGTACATCGTAATGGACAACCAAATTTACGGATTGACCAAAGGTCAAACTTCTCCGCGAAGCGGAACTGGATTCGTAACGAAGTCCACACCAAAGGGAGCAATTGAGGCACCGGTATCACCGATGCAGTTAGCTCTTTCAGTTGGTGCAACGTTTGTCGCACAAACGATGTCTAGCGATCTTAAAGGGATGACGGACTTGATTGAGAAAGCCATCAACCACAAAGGGTTCTCTCTTGTTAACGTATTTAGTCCATGCGTGACGTTCAACAAGATCAACACGTATGACTGGTTTAAAGAAAATGTTGTGAACCTAAGTGATGTTGAAGGCTATGATCCAAGCGACAAAATCAATGCTATGCGCGTTCTGATGGAACATAATGACCTTGTAAATGGATTGATTTATCAAAACACCGAAGTGAAGGATTATCAATCCCTTGTTCCAGGATTTAAGGAAGAAGGATTAGCGAAGGCAGATCTATCTTTAGATCAAGCTAAATTCGATAAGCTTTGCGCGGAGTTCATGTAAGACATAATGATAAGACCTGTCCACATTGGGCAGGTCTTATATCTTTGCAGATAAGAATTTCATCTGCCGCAACGAGGCTGCTGCCTTCGCCTTCTTGGGGCTTGGCGCCAGCCAAGTTTTCTTTAGAATGGAGGCTTAGGTATGTTCCCTCGCATTACTGAGTATGTACATCAGTTGATTCAACCCCGCATTCAGCAAGGAGATCTAGTCATTGACGCTACCATGGGCAATGGGCATGATACTGTATTTTTGGCTAAGATAGTGGGAGACACAGGTCAAGTATTTGCTTATGATATTCAACAACAAGCGATAGAGAATACAGAGCTGCGCCTCCTAGAGGAGGGATTACACCATCGGGTAACGCTGCGGCTATGTTCACATGATCAAATGGAGCATGAGGAGAATTCTGTATCTGTGGTGGTTTTTAATCTTGGGTACTTGCCTGGTTCGGACCAAAGCCTAACGACGGAGCCCCACACCACCCTTGGAGCACTGGATTTAGCGAGAAAGCTCATTAAAGTTGGGGGGCTTATTGTTATAACCGTTTATTGGGGGCATGAACAAGGTAAGGAAGAAAAGCTGAAGGTTGAAGAATATGTAGAACAGCTTCCCTATCCCGAATATATGGTCTTAAAATATCAGTATATAAATCCTAAGAACCAGCCGCCCTTTGTGTTAGCCATTGAAAAACGGAAATAGACATACATAAAAAGGAAGGGAATTCCCTTCCTTTTTCCCTGGACTTTAGGTAAGCTTTTTTTGCATAGGTATTTTTCTATTTTTAAGACCCTCATAATGTTCAGGCGCATATTGACGAACTTGAGATTTTGCTTCGCGTGGTCGAGGACGGCCAGCAGGTTTGTAAAACTCAGTCGCAAATTCAGCGCGGGCAAAGTCACGCTTATTGCGGAAAATGTCACTTGGCAAGTGAAGCACCTCCTTAAAGGACTAGCTATAGTTTAACCGGGTCTAGTCCCCTCAACTCCTTGAAAGATCCGCCAATGCATGGAGCCATGGGGCTTAGGGAAACGTAAACATAATGTTGGGTTACGGAAATTAAGCTAGTGGGGTGACTAGGATATGTGGTATTCAACTGCCGTATTATTTCGCTTGGAGCAAATGGAAAGCTTGCCTACCTATTGTGAAACATTAGTCTTATTTAACGCGGATTCCGATGATGAAGCTTATCTTTTGGCTGAGCAATGGGGAAAAGAATATGAGGATGAAATATGGGAAACCAATGGAAACAAAACACGATGGGTATATGAACAGGTTCTCGACGTGTGGGAATTATTCGATGAAAAGATTGCTTCAGGCACAGAAGTGTACAGCCGGGTGTGGGCTTCCCCTCCTTTTATTGAAGATTAATGACTGCAGCGAAAAAAGAATGGACGTCGAAGGATTTTCGATTTAAAATATAACTCGGAAAAAACAAAAAGGCACAGGTGATTAGAATGGGCAGATATCAGATTCTTTTTGAGACAACGGAAGGAAAACAGATCACCGGTCATATGCTGGCAAACACGCAAGAAGATGCCAGAAAACGAGCGGAGCAAGACGTAAATGAGAAGAACGGACTCAAGCGCATCATCGAAGTTAAAGAGAGGTAACAAGGCAGCAGTCACAGAAACGTGTGACTGTTTCTTTTTTTGAGTGGCTTTTGTTATAATAGGGTAGTTAAATGTGTAAACACTATGAAGAGGATCTTAGATAGGGGAAAGCCAGTTTCCCTTAAGGAGTGAATATAATTGTCTGACAAAGATTATAGCCAATATTTCCAGAGCACCTTTAACCCAGAGGATAAAAAGAAAAAGCCGAAGACAGCCGAGGACGTCGGATATTCTCAAAAAGAAGCGAAGCGTCGCGGCAAAGAAGAAATCATGGTGGTAAACTTTGATCCTGTTCCTGACGAGCTCAAGGAATTGGGTAAAAATAAAACGTACTGCTTGGTTACCTTTGGATGCCAGATGAATGAACATGATAGTGAGACCATCGCTGGTATTCTCGAGAATATGGGGTATAGCGCTACGGACAATGAGCGAAAAGCCGATATTGTCCTGTATAACACCTGTGCCATCCGTGAAAATGCGGAAGATAAAGTTTTCGGCCATCTCGGCGCACTAAAAGCGGCAAAGCTAGAGAACCCTGACATGATCATTGGCGTATGTGGATGCATGTCTCAGGACGAATCGGTCGTAAATCGAATTCTGCAAAAATATCAACACGTGGATTTGATTTTTGGTACGCATAATATCCATCGTCTTCCTATTCTATTGAGAGACGCCCTTTACAGCAAAGAAATGGTCGTTGAAGTTTGGGCTAAAGAAGGCGATGTGATTGAAAACATGCCTAAGGTCCGCCAGGGCGGCTTAAAGGCTTGGGTCAACATCATGTACGGTTGCGATAAATTCTGTACGTACTGCATCGTTCCTTATACCAGAGGAAAAGAGCGCAGCCGTCTGCCGGAAGATGTGATTTCCGAGGTTCGGGAACTAGCTCGTCAAGGCTATAAGGAAATCACTTTATTAGGGCAAAACGTGAATGCTTACGGAAAGGACTTAACTGATCGTAAGTACTTATTTGGGGATTTAATGGATGACATCTCCAAAATAGACGTACCTAGAATTCGGTTTACAACCAGTCACCCGCGTGATTTTGACGATCACTTGATTGAAGTACTGGCAAAAGGCGGGAACTTGGTAGAGCATATTCATCTTCCTGTTCAATCGGGTAACACCGAAGTGCTGAAAAAAATGGCTAGAAAATATAGCAGAGAACAGTATCTTGAACTGGTAAACAAGATCAAGAAAGCTATACCAAATGTGGTCTTGACCACCGATATTATCGTCGGATTCCCAGGGGAAACGGAAGAGCAGTTCCAGGATACCATGTCTCTAGTTGAAGAAGTGGGGTATGATTCGGCGTATACCTTTATCTATTCCCCAAGACATGGCACACCTGCTGCTGGCATGGAGGACGACATTTCAGAAGAGGTCAAGAAGCAACGTCTTCATCGCTTAATGGAAGTGGTGAACCGCCTTGCCCGTGAGAAAAATGAGGCGTTGACAGGCCAGGTTGTGGAGCTCTTAGTTGAAGGAGAGTCGAAAAATAACCCCGAAGTGCTTTCAGGCCGGACAAGAAGCAATAAGCTGGTCCACTTTGTTGGTCCTAAGGATTGTATCGGGAAGTTTGTCCATGTTAAAATTACAGAGGCAAAAACATGGACCCTATATGGGGATCTCATGACGAAAGTGGAGGCTTGATGGGGATGGGGAATGAGCAAGTGATTAATTCTAGTTTGATTGTAGATAAGGCAAAGGAGTTAGCAGATCTGATTGCGAGCTCCAGCGAAGTTGAATTTTATAAGAAAGCGGAGCAGCAGATTAAGGCCAATCACAAGGTCCAAGAGATGATATCCGCCATTAAGAAAAAGCAAAAAGAAGCGGTGGCGTTAGAACACCTAGGTCGTGCTGAACTCTTGAAAAAAGTAGAAGCTGAGATAGATCAGCTTCAGGAAGAGCTCGACGAGATTCCACTGGTTTCAGAGTTCAAGCAAACCCAAGTGGACATTAATGACTTGCTTCAGATGGTCACTAATGTGATTGCGAACACCGTATCACAGAATATCATTGTGTCTACGGGAGGGGATCCTCTAAGCGGAGAAACTGGCTACCCGAAGGCAAAGGCAAGCGATAGTGACGATGATTGCGGTTGCTGCTAATAGAATAATGGGAAGTAAGAGAGCACAGGACACCAGTCTTGTGCTCTTTTTGTGTGTCAGAAGAAGTAAGAACCCTAGACGAATGACCTGCATAGGCTAAAAGTAAATATAGAAAAACATCTTAGGTTTGGAAGTACGTTTGTGAATTTCACTTTTGTCAAAGTGAATGTTGCACCCTAGACGAATGTCCTGCATACAAATGTACTGAAAAGCAGTATGGAGGAGGTAAAAACAATGCCGAGTACAGATAAAGAAATGCAGTGCCGTGAAATTCTTACAAAAGCGGTCTGTGGAAAAGGTCGTAAGTTCTCACAGCGTACGCATACCATTACCCCAAAACAAAGACCTACGAGCATTTTGGGAGCCTGGATCATTAACCATACCTTTGAGGCAGATAAGGTAGGTGACGTGATTGAGGTGTCCGGTTCTTACGATGTGCAAATCTGGGTATCGTATAACAACAATACGGATACAGCCGTTATTAAGGAAAATGTTTCCTTTGTCGAAAACGTGCCCCTTTCCTTCTATGATAATAATGCAAGAGGAAGTTTGGAAGTATATGCGCAAGCGACGCAACAGCCAAATTGCCTAGAAGCCCGGATCGCCTCTGCCGGAGAGATTCTGGTGCAAGTCGAAAGTGAATTTGCCGTAGAGGTCATCGGTGAAACGAAGCTGTGCGTTGTGGTTTGCGACAGCTGCGATGATAACGAGAAGGATATTGACTTTGACGACCTTGAGGATGTTGAAGACTTTGATGACCTAGACGGTCTTATTGACGACCTTGATTAAGGAAGGGAGGAGTTTCCTCCCTTTTTGTTTTTTGTCATTTTCTCTTATGCACCCTCAAAGCATAGGTGCATATGCTGTTATGGAGCAATGGCGGTATTCTTGACATTAAAGGAAGTACCCTTGATGTTGGAGAAAGGAAGAGTTCAATGTCAGCATTCTTGTTATATTCTAAGCAGATCTCATTGGCCCCATTACTATCCCATTTAAAAATACCCAGCGGCACAACCATGCCCAGTGTAGACCCCGATATCGTGATTCAATGGGGAGTCAATACTTTCTCAACACAGGATCCAAACAAGCATGTACTGAATGGAGCGGAAGGGCTATACAATGTATCGAATCGCAGCCTCATGTTGGATCTGTTAAGTTGGAACGGAATTCCCATTCTGGATAGCAGGTATCAAGCCAAGAAGGTAGCAACCGTGAGAAGGTATTTTGTTCCTGTTTTTCAACAGCAGGAGCTGGGACTGTATCGTTCAAAAGGAAGAAAAGTATGGCTCACCAATGAAATTTCAGCGAACTCGGATGATACGTATGAGGAAATCAAGATCAACCCAAGCATAAGAGAGATCCGAAAAGTTTGTCGGCTTGCCGTACGTAGTCTTTATGCTGCAGGGCTGGATTTTGGAGGTGTCTTGATTGCCATTGGACTCAATGGTTCCATTAATGTCATGGACATCACACCGACTCCTAGGTTAAATGAGGGTCTTGCTTTGAAGTATGCGCGAGCGTTTCGCGACTACATTTCTCAGTATCAACCTAAGGCTCCTAAGCCTGTCGTATTGGGAGCAGATCCGGAATTCATGTTTCGAAATCAAGCCAGTGGAAAAATGGTTCTAGCTTCTCGTTTTTTTGGCAAAAAGGGGAGGGTAGGCTGCGATAATATTTCCATTAACCAAAACAGAAGACAGCATCCATTAGCCGAATTACGCCCGGAACCCTCTCCGGAACCCCGTCAATTAACCGTAAATCTTTATAAAGCCATGCTGTTAGCCGAAAGGAAAATTGCCAGTTCATCGATTGAGTGGCTAGCCGGAGGCATGCCTGTTAAGGGGTATCCCATTGGAGGTCACATTCACTTTAGTCAAACCAAGGTCAACTCTTCTTTTTTACGCGCCTTAGATTCCTATCTCGCATTCCCTCTGATGCTATTAGAGAATCAACATTCGTTAGCCCGAAGACCTAAGTATGGCTTCCTGGGAGATTTCCGAATGCAGTTTCATGGTGGCTTTGAATACCGAACCCTTCCTAGTTGGCTCGTATCTCCCCGCGTGACTAAGGGTGTTCTTTCTCTGGCGAAGGTCATTGCAGAATCCTACACCGAGTTAAACCAGCTGCCTGTTTTGAATCCCTCGATCCAACAGGCCTTCTACGAAGGAAATAAAGATGTGATGCTATCGGCTGTTCGTTCGATCTGGGGCAATCTAGAAAAACTTCCAGCTTATTTCAAGTACCATAAATATATTAATCCTCTGAAGGATAGCATCTTCCGAATGGAAGAGTGGGACGAATTTAAGGACATCCGTGGCGCGTGGCAAATCCCCCCTTATTCCAGGAGAAAATCGCTGGTTTTATGATATAATAGGGAGGGATTTACTGAAGTAGGAGAGGAATTCGTATGGCTAAATATACACCGATGATAGAGCAATACTTATCTATAAAGGCAGACTACCCAGATGCCTTTCTTTTTTTTCGTTTAGGAGATTTTTATGAGCTCTTCTTTGAAGATGCGATTCAGGCTTCTCGTGAATTGGAGATTACCCTTACTGGACGTGAAGGGGGAGGGGAAGAAAAGATCCCGATGTGCGGAGTCCCCTATCATTCAGTTGAGGGCTATCTTCAAGCCTTACTGCAAAAAGGCTATAAAATCGCGATCTGCGAGCAAGTGGAAGATCCGAAAGAAGCCAAGGGAGTGGTGCGAAGGGAGGTTGTCCGCGTCCTCACTCCTGGAACCGTCATGGAAGGAAAGATGTTAACGGATCGAGAAAGCAATTATCTAGCAGCGGTTTGGATGCAGGACGATAGCTTTGCCTTAGCGGCTTGTGATATTTCTACGGGGCATTTTCACGCGACATCAGTCGATAGCCTTCATGGACTAGTCGGAGAGGCCTTGTCTTATCAACCAAAAGAGATCTTAATTTGTGACAGTCCATGTGAACAGGAACTCCGGAATCACTTTTACGCCATGGGGATACGAGCCATTCAATCCTTACCGTCCCTAGAGGAGGAGACACTTGCGCGGTTCGTGAAGAGCCAGTTTAATGTTCAAGACATGAACTCATCTCTTCTTTGGAAAAATGTGGGGATGTTGTTATCCTACCTTCACGATACACAAAAAAGAACACTAGGACATATTCAAAAGATCGACCTTTATAGCTCTGCTGAATATATGACCATCGATCATCATTCCAAGAGAAATCTGGAGCTGGCCGAAACCTTAATGGATCAATCCAAGAAAGGTTCCTTGCTTTGGTTCTTAGACCAGACGCTTACTCCCATGGGAGCCAGATTGCTGCGTAAATGGGTGGACAAGCCATTGGCTAGACAACAGAATATTGAGCAGCGTTTGGATGCGGTCGAATACTTATCTGAGAAGCTGATGCTTCGCGAGGAAATAAGAAGTTACCTTAAGTCTATCTATGATCTTGAGCGATTGGCCGGGCGGATCTCGTATGGAAACGCAAATGCGAGGGACTTGGCTAATCTTAAAAACTCATTGGCCTTCATTCCTTTGATCAAGTCGTTATTAATGGGGGCGCAAGATCTGCCGGGCGGGCTTGAGGTGCTAGTGAGCCAACTAGATGAATGTAAAGATCTCGTGGAGCTGATTGATGGTGCGATCACCGAAGATCCTCCTATATCTCTAAAAGAGGGCGGTATCATTCGAGAGGGATATGACGAGTATTTGGATAGGCTTAAGCTCGTTAGTCGAGACGGCAAAAAGTGGATCGCCCAATTGGAACAAAGAGAGCGGGAAGCAACAGGGATAAAATCATTAAAGATCGGCTATAACAAAATTTTCGGTTATTATATTGAAATTACAAAGTCCAATTTAGTATCTGTTCCTGAAGGGCGATATGAAAGGAAACAGACGCTGGCGAATGCCGAGCGATTCGTGACCCCTGAATTAAAGGAGCAGGAAGCCCTGATTCTAGAGGCGGAAGAAAAATTAACAGAGTTGGAATACCAGCTATTTATAGATATCCGAACGCAGGTAGCGCGAGAAACCGTTCGCTTACAGGAACTGGCCAAGCAGGTCTCTTCTTTAGATGTCTTGTGTTCATTCGCGCAAATTGCTCAAGAATACCGATTGGTTCGACCTGAGTTTTCAGCTGAGCCTACGATCGCGATTCGAGAAGGACGACATCCCGTGGTAGAACGCGTCCTTACGAACGAGTCTTTTATCGCAAACGATACTCTCTTAGATGATTCCGACCAAAGAATTTTACTGATTACAGGCCCCAATATGGCGGGAAAAAGTACCTACATGCGCCAATTGGCCCTTATCGTGATCATGGCTCAGGTTGGAAGCTTCGTTCCTGCTAAAGAGGCCCGTCTGGCTGTTGTGGACCGAATCTTTACTCGCATCGGAGCTGCAGATGATCTTGTGGGCGGGCAAAGTACCTTTATGGTGGAAATGAAGGATATTCAACTCATGACCACAGAAGCAACGTCCAATAGTCTCGTCATCATTGATGAAATTGGAAGGGGAACTTCAACCCATGATGGGATGTCCATCGCTCAGGCAGTCATCGAATATTTACACCATCATGTAGGGTGCAAAGCTTTAATTTCCACTCATTATCATGAATTAGCTGTTCTGGAAGAGCTGTTGCCAGGCGTGAAAAATTATCATATGGCGGTCCAAGAAAAAGAAAACAACGTGATCTTCCTTCGCAAGCTTAAGCGAGGGGCTACGGATGAAAGTTACGGCATCTATTGCGCCCGGCTAGCAGGATTACCTGATGATATTGTGACGCGTGCCCAGCAATTGCTCACTGGCTATAAAGATTCGGTTGCCGCTCCACCCCCGCAAGAGCCAACCCAGAACTTTCAGCTCGATTTATTCGCTGGACAGGAATCCTCTGATGTGAAGGCATCAGAAGATCCGAAACGCAAGCAGGATAAGTGGTTAAAAGAGCTCAAAGAAGTCGATCTCATTAATATGACACCCCTGCAGGCGCTCAACTTCCTGCATGAGATGAAGCAAAAGCTTAGGTAATTTACCTAAGCTTTTTTTCCTTCTGAACTTTTTTCCTTCTAAACTTTGTTTTTTCGACATATAGATGGACGGTGTGCATCACGAGTTTAGAGGAGGAATGAAGTTGAGATTGGGAATACTCGTCTTAATGTTGGTTTATTTTGTTCCATTTAAGGCCGCCGCCATTACAGATGTGGATGAAGCCCACTGGGCAAAAGCGAGCCTTATACGATTAGATGAAAAAAAGATGCTGCCCCTCGAGGGAAAACAGTTTCGACCGTTGGACCCTGTTACAAGGGTTGAATTTCTGGCGATGATGGTTCAAATTATGAATTTGACAAGTAAAAATATAACACCCAATCCTGTCTTTAGGAACTTTGAAAAAGGAGATCCTTATTACGAGGAAGTTACGATTGCTCTCCAATACCAGCTCCTGAAGGGATCGAAGCCAAGCTGGACTGATCCCTATGGCTTTTTGACAAGGGAAGAAATGGTTACCATTGCTACCCGTCTCAAACAGCCAATAAAACCTGCAAAGCAACAGAAGAAGTTCCTTGATGATGACGATATTAGCGAGTGGGCCCGCCCTGCTATAGCTTTTGCAGCCGAACAAAATTGGATTGTAGGAATTGGGGAAAGGCAGTTCAACCCGAAACAGAAGGCCACAAGAGCAGAAGTCGCCGTCTTACTAGACCGCATGGCCTTTGGCCCTCCGCCTCCCCTTCGTGAGAAGGTGGTCTCCGTTTCCGGTCGAAGCTATGAATATTCGAAGAAGCTTTCGATGCGCTCAACGGCTTACGGTCCGCATGTGGGTTCCCGAACCGCTACAGGGAAACGAGTAGCTTTTGGCATGGTGGCCGTCGATCCTAAGGTCATTAAACTGGGGACAAAGCTTTTTGTGACAGGGTATAAGTGTCCGTATTTGCCATCGGAGGGATTTCTCGCTGTAGCGGAAGATACCGGAGGGGCGATTAAAGGAAACAAGATCGACATTTTTATTAACCAGTCCAGGCGAAATATCATGCAGTACGGCGTACAGCAGGTCGATGTTTTTATATTAAAAGAATGATCGTGGCATACTAACCCAAATAGAAGGTTAGGGGAAGATCAAATGTCTACAAAAGAGAACCTGATGGAAACCATTGTTGAACTGGTGAATAAGCATTTTAACATGACCATCACATTAGGAGAAGACAATATTCCGAATGTGACCAAAGCCTCACTAAAAACAGAAGGTTCCGCAACTGAATTTTTAAATGAGATGATTCAGGCTGTGGATCAGACCTTAGGTATCGATGGCAAGCTGAATTATTACTTTGATAACGAGCTGGACTTCGATACGCCAGAAGAATTTCATCGCTACTAGGAGGGGTTTCCCCCTCTATTTTTTTTTCGCTGCGGTTGTTGTCTCGTTGGGGCGCAGGAGGGCTTCGTATACATTCAATCCCTCAACACGCCCTTCTTGCAGTTCATTAGGGTCCCTTACACTGTTATAATGGTGAAGGGAAATGGCACGGTTATGTTTGGGGTCCACCCGTTTGTCCTCCTTTCTTCATGGGGTAAGTATAATCTTCCTTGACGGAAGGGGAAATACACTACTATATAATTTCCCAAGGCAATAATGGGATAAATATGGTATAATATACTAAATGAATGATTATTCAGTCATTTAGACAATGGAGGTGATCACATGGTAACGCTAAGTAAGAAGGAACGTCTGGAGCAAATTATCATCCCCACTCCGTTTGCCGTCGGGGATGTCAATGTCTATTTGCTCATGGGGGATGCTGTATCTTTAGTCGATGTTGGCCCGAACACGCCTGAGGCTTGGGTTGCTCTGGAGAGGGGGCTGGCAGCCCATGGATTGACTCCAGGAGATATAGATCAGATACTGCTCACTCATCATCATATTGACCACTATGGTCTTGCTTCTAGGATTCAGGAGATCAAAGGAGCAAGGCTTTATTGCCATCCTTTAAGCGAGATGTTTGTTCGACGGGATGAAGAAAAGTTAAAACGTGCAGTGGACTACTTTGAACAATTATATTTGCTCCATGGCGTTCCCGAGCGCGTGGCAAGTCAAGCCATTGGGCATAAGAAGCTGTACGATGATTTCGGATCAACGGCCGAGATCCATGGCTGGTTAAAGGGAGGAGAGGGCCTACCCGGACACGAAGAGTGGGAGATCTATCACATGCCTGGACATTCTCAGGATCATCTCTGCTTCTATGAGCGGGACCAAAAAATCCTGTTAGGCGGGGACCATTTGATTAAACATATCTCGTCTAATGCGATTCTCGAAGCACCCCAAGCAGATGTAGAACGCCCGAAAACTCTGATTCAGTATCGCGATTCGCTGAAAAAATGTCTACGTATGGACATAGAGAAGGTTTATTCTGGTCACGGTGAACCGATCGAAGAAGTATCTTCGCTGATTGAGAACCGTCTAGAGCGTCAGGAACAAAGAGCAGATGCTATCCTTGACTTGATGCAGCGAGGAGAAAAAACAGCTTGGGAAATCTCGATCGCGATGTTTGGCGAGCGTCTCAAGGAGGAGATGTCTCTCATTCTTTCCGAAGTGATTGGACATCTGGATCTTCTTCTCGAGCAAGGAAGAGTGCAGACGATCCAACGGGACCAACGGCTATATTACCAAGGATAAAGGAACCTAAAACTGGTTCCTTTTTTTCACTTATCAGAAAGTATAATACGCATAAGGCTTTCGTTAGTAGCCTTCTTAGTTTCTGTGATATGATAAGGCTAGAAAGAAGGTGTTACTGTGGGGGTCATCCAAGTATTAGACGACCGGTTAGCCAATATGATTGCTGCGGGTGAAGTGGTGGAAAGACCAGCCTCCGTAGTAAAAGAACTAGTAGAAAATGCAATTGATGCAGGGAGTACGCGGGTGGAGGTACATATTCAAGAAGGCGGACTTCAGGAAATCTTGATTATAGATAATGGGAGCGGAATGTCTAGCGAGGATTGCCACCTCTGCTTTGAACGTCATGCGACGAGTAAAATTAAACGAGAAAGAGACCTATTCCAAATTGCTACCTTAGGCTTCCGGGGGGAAGCCTTGCCTAGTATCGCAGCCGTCAGCCGATTGGAATTAAAGAGTTGTCACCATGCCGGTCAGGCAGGCACGAAAGTCGTGATGGAAGGCGGAAAAATCCAATCGGTTGAAACCATCGCTCATTCGAGAGGGACGGAAATTCGAGTCCGAGAGCTGTTTTATAATACACCTGCTCGACTAAAATACTTGAAAAGCATTCAGACCGAGCTCGGCCATATTTCTGATTACATGAATCGCTTGGCTTTTTCTTATCCTGATATATCTTTTCTGCTGGTTAATGAGGGCAAAACCGTTTTTCAGACGTATGGCGACGGCCAGCTGCTTCATGTTATTGCTTCGGTATACGGCATGGGAGTAGCGAAGGAGATGCTGCCCATTGGGGCTGAGAACCTCGATTTCAAGCTAGAAGGCTATCTGGGCAACCCTCAGCTCACTCGTGCCAATCGCTCGTATATTTCGCTGCTTATCAACGGCAGATATGTCCGCAATCCAGCTCTAAACGGGGCGATACTCCGCGGCTACCACACGCTTTTGCCCATCAATCGTTACCCGATTGCTGTCCTGAATATCAAAATGGAACCCTCTCTGTTGGATGTGAATGTCCACCCCTCTAAGCTGGAGGTTCGGCTTAGCAAGGAGCAAGAGCTGCTTACGTGGGTGGAAGGGAAGGTTAAAGAGGTATTAGGAGGCCAACGGCTCATCCCGGAACCGGCAAAAACGCAAACCACCGAAGCGACGATCCAGACTAGACTTGATTTAAGCCGGCCTGCGGTTCGTCCGCAGATACAAGCCGATCCAACGGGCTCGGTGCCCCGAAGTCAGCCCTATGTGTATGAGCAAAGCGTGTCGGAGACGACGGAACGCTATACAGACTGGTTCTTAAAACAGGCAGAGGAGCCCAAAAAAGAACAGCTGTTACGTCCCGTCGAGGAAAAAGAAACTTCAACTCCAGCTCCAGTTCCTGTTCCTGTTCCTGTTCAACCCGAACAGCCACCCCGTCCAGAGGTTCCGGAATTCTATCCGCTTGCCCAGCTGCACGGAACTTATATTCTAGCTCAGAGTGAAGAAGGGCTCTATATCATCGACCAGCATGCTGCTCAGGAACGAATATGGTATGAGTATTTTTTGGCTAGACTGAATGAAGAAGAAGTGGAGATGCAAGAGCTCTTGTTTCCCTTATCCATCGACTTGTCGCTCAAAGAGGTGAAGCAGGTCCAAGAGAAAATGGAGTGGTTCAAAGAGATTGGTCTTGAGCTAGAGCCTTTCGGAGCTCAAACCTTTCTTGTGCGCGCTTGCCCTCGCTGGTTCGTAGCGGGGGAAGAAGAGGCTTTAATCCATGAAATGGTGGACATGATCGTTTCCGGTGAATCGAAAATTAATACCCTAAAACTGCGGGAGAAAGCAGCTATTATGATGTCTTGCAAAGCGGCAATTAAAGCCAACCGACATCTTAATCATCAGGAAATGGAAGGTTTGCTGGACAAGCTGCGAATAACAGACTCTCCTTATACTTGTCCGCATGGCAGGCCGATCATTATCCACTTTTCCAAATATGAGATTGAAAAAATGTTTAAGCGAGTGATGTAACGGATGATGGTGGTAACCACGGCACAAAAGGAAAATGAAGAACTGATCCATCAAGCGATCCATTGGGCGCACCTGACTAACGGCCGTGTAGTTTCACGGCGGGGCAGATCGATTGAAGCCATTTATCATGAAGAAGCCACCGAGGAATGTCTAGTCGTAACCCAAGAGCGTATTCTTTGGTATGTGAAGGGGACGAAGCAGCCGTTTTTTTTTCATCCCGGCATGTCTAGCGTTCGTATAAAGAGGTTACTAGCAGGCGATAATGATATAATGATTCAAATGTGCCAAATTCAACCAGGAGATTCGTGGTTGGATTGTACCATGGGTCTTGGCTCAGATTCCATCGTTGCCTCATATAGGGTAGGGCCTAAGGGCAAGGTTGTAGGTGTGGAGTCTGAATCCACGGTTGCTCTATTGGTTCGAGAAGGGCTAAAAACGGTAGCGGAATATCAGGAGCTTGATGAAGCAGCGAGAAGAGTGGAAGTGGTGTGCAAGGAGCATGAAGTCTTCCTCAAGGAGCTGCCAGATAAATGCTTCGACGTCGTTTACTTTGATCCGATGTTTCGCGCGGGCATCCAGGAATCCGATGCCTTAAAGGTTCTGCGTCATTATGCGAACCCAGCTGCCATTAGCCAAGAGGCTATCAAACAAGCTAGAAGGGTGGCCCGACGCCGCATTGTTTTAAAGGAGCGCAAGAGCAGCGGGGAGTTTGAGCGGTTAGGCTTCAAAGTAGAACGCAAGGAAAGCAAAGAAGTTGCCTATGGGATCCTCGATCTTGAGGGGGATGGAGCATGAAGGAAAAGCTCTTGGTTATAGTTGGTCCAACCGCTGTCGGTAAGACGGCATTAAGTATTGATCTCGCCAAACAGCTGAATGGAGAAATCATCTCGGGTGATTCCATGCAAGTGTATAGAAGAATGGACATCGGTACAGCAAAGATTACGCCAGATGAGATGGAGTCCATACCACACTATCTAATTGATATTTTAGATCCGGATCAACCGTATTCTGTTGCGGAATTCCAGCGAGAAGCCAAAAGCTTAATCGCGACGATCAATGCTAGAGAAAAGCTTCCTATGATTGTAGGCGGGACAGGTCTTTATATTCAATCGGTCATTTATGAATATCAATTTTCTGAGGCACCAAAAGACGAAGCCTTAAGACTCAAATGGGAAGAATTTGCCCATGTTCATGGAAAAGAGGCGCTACATCTTCGATTGCAGGAAGTTGACCCCATTACCGCCGAGCGTCTCCATACGAATGATGTGAAGCGAGTGATACGCGCCCTGGAAATCTATCAGCTCACCGGCAAGCCAATGGCAGAATTTCAGAAGCGATCTCCGGAATCACCCTATCAGCTGTGCCTGTTAGGATTAACGATGGAGCGATCTCTCTTGTATGAGAGAATTAATCATCGGGTAGATGTCATGATGAGTCAAGGTCTTGTACAAGAAGTCGAAAGTCTTCTGAATAACGGTTATCCTGGCAGTTTGACTTCCATGCAGGGAATAGGCTATAAAGAAGTGGTTCAATATCTTGAAGGAAAAATTCCGTTAGAGGAAGCGGTTGAACTCATTAAGAAGAACAGCCGAAATTTTGCTAAACGGCAATTGACTTGGTTCAGGTCCATGAAGGATATCCATTGGCTTGATATGACCAATGCAGGGGATAGGCTGTCGCTTGTCGAAAATATTCGAACCTTTGTAGCAGGAAAGATGTGCTAAGAGCACGAATATAATTTCTAAGATATAAATAGAGGAGGTAAACCCCCAATGGCAAATTCCATTAATATTCAGGATACGTTTCTTAACCACTTAAGAAAGGAAAATGTTCCAGTTACCATATATCTTGTAAATGGATTTCAATTAAGAGGTTTGATTCGAGCTTTTGATAACTTTACTATAGTTATTGATAGCGATGGGAAGCAGCAGCTCGTCTATAAGCATGCGATTTCGACGTTCTTGCCGCAACGACCTGTTTCTTTAATGCCAGATAATCAAGAGTAGTTCCAAGTTGAGAGGGCGCCCATTAGTGGAAGCCCTCTTTTTTGTTTTGCTAGCTGGAAAATACCGGAGGCAATTCCGATTATTTTGCCCTCTTTCCCAAAACATTTAATTTTTCAACTATATTGTATTTATGAGCCTATCTTGACAGTCTTACCAAAACGTAATATTCTCATATAGGTTAATTCACTTTAACATCCACATGACGACTACAGCATTAGTTGTTGACAGGAATTTAAAAGGATGGTAAAGTAACTGTAATAATAAATCAGACAATTCTTATCGGAATTGTCGCCTTATCAAGAGAGGTGGAGGGACTGGCCCGATGAAACCCGGCAGCGGATCTTCTAGGAGAAGATGCTGTGCCAATTCCACAGGACGGAACAGTCCTGGTAGATAAGAGCGTAACCGTGACCTTTACACGTCGAACCTCTTCTCTCGAAGAGGTTTTTTATTTGTCAGAACCCAAGGGCCCTGGTCATGACGATAAAAAGGTTCGTTCTCCTAATTACTACAAACATAAAAGGGGAGTACAGAAAAATGAAAAAATGGACAAAAGTAGTAACAACTTCTATTCTAGCAATATCTTTGCTTGCGGGATGCGGCACTTCAGGAGATAAGGCTACCGAAGCTAGCGACGCGAATGGAGCAAAGATTAAAGTTGGAGTTACTGCAGGACCGCATGAAGAAATCGTGGAAAAAGTAAAGGAAGTTGCAGCGAAAGACGGATTAGAAATCGAAATCGTATCCTTTAACGACTACGTTCAACCAAACAAAGTGCTTGCCGAGGGGCAATTGGATGCGAATATTTTCCAGCATGAGCCATACCTTGAGAGATTTAAGACAGACCATAACCTAGATTTGATCAAAGTTGCCAACACCATCAATTTCCCAATGGGGATCTACTCCACTAAGGTTAAAGATGTTCAAGAGATTGCGGATGGAGCCGAGGTTGGATTGCCTAATGACCCAACTAATGGAGCGCGCGCTCTTCAATTGTTTGAGCTAGCTGGATTGATTAAGCTAAAAGAAGGGGTTGGCGTAAAGGCCACCATTCATGACATCGCTGAAAATCCTAAAAATCTAAAGTTTAAAGAACTAGAAGCAGCATTTATCCCTAAAGCTCTTGATGACTTAGCCGCAGCTGCGATCAATACGAACTTTGCAATGGAACACGGCTATAACCCAACAAATGATTCCATCTTCATCGAGCCAAAGGATTCTCCATGGGTAAACTTGATTGCCGTTCGTACAGAAGACAAGGATCGCGCGGAAATCGCGCAGCTGGTAAAAGCTTACCAGTCTGATGAAGTAAAACAATTTATTGAAGAACAATTCCAAGGCTCTGTCGTGCCAGGTTGGTAATGTTTAGGAAGAGTGGCCTCCTTACTGGAGGTCCTTCTTTTGTTTGGTTTTGAAATTTGAAGACGGGAGGTTTTAGCTTCATGATTAAACTCAAAAACTTATATAAAACCTACGATCAAGCGGGACGGCAAGTTGAGGCCGTTAAGAATGTAAATATCGAAATTCAAAAAGGCGAAATCTTTGGCGTGATTGGATATAGTGGGGCAGGAAAAAGCAGCCTTATTCGATGCGTAAACCTTTTAGAGACTCCTACCTCTGGTTCCGTGGTCGTGAATGGAGTGGAGCTGACAGGTCTTGCGGAGAAGCCTTTGCGGGAAGCGCGCCGAAAGATCGGGATGATTTTCCAGCACTTTAACCTTTTATCCTCGAGTACGGTATTCGAAAATGTTGCGTCTCCTCTAAGACTCGTGAATGCCCCGAAGAAGGAAATAGAGAAGAAAGTGACGGACTTGCTTCAGTTGGTGGGATTAGCGGATAAAGGGAGCTTTTACCCTTCCCAATTGTCTGGAGGGCAAAAGCAAAGGGTCGCTATCGCTCGCGCCCTAGCGAATGATCCGGAAATTTTGCTATGCGATGAAGCCACCTCCGCATTGGATCCCCAAACCACGGACTCGATCTTAGATCTCTTGCTTGATATTAATCAAAAGCTTCGCATCACGATCATGCTCATCACGCATGAGATGCACGTCATAAAGAAAATTTGTGATCGGGTAGCGGTAATGGAAAACGGTCATGTGATCGAGCAAGGAAGTGTGTTGGACATTTTCTCTAAACCACAAACGCAAACGACACGTAATTTTATTAAAAATATCTTTGATATCAATTTACCGGAAAGCCTGCAGCTTAAATTCCAACGGGAAAGAGCAAATGGGGAATTGATCCGTGTGTCTTTTATCGGTGAAGACACAACAGAGCCGTTTTTTGCAGAGCTCGCGACACGCTTTCCTTTGCGTCCCAACATACTGTTTGGGAATATTACACAGATTAAGGATACGACTTTTGGTAGCCTCATCCTCAAGTTAAACGGGGAAGCGGCAGTGATTCGAGAAGCCATTGAGTATCTACAAGCAGAAGGCTTAACGGTGGAGGTGCTGCATGATGTTGACTAGCTTGTTTGACCGAAGTAGTCTATATTTAACGTCGATCGTGGAAACCTGGTGGATGGTATTCTATGCCCTGTCCATCTCCACCTTGATTGGATTGCCTTTAGGAGTATTGCTTGTCGTTACCCGACCGAAGCATATCTATGAGAATACGATTGTTTACAATGTGTTGAATGTCGTGATTAATATTCTTCGTTCCATACCTTTTATTATCCTAATGGTAGCGATTATTCCGTTTACCAAGCTGATTGTGGGTACTTCCATTGGGGTAAAAGGAGCGATTGTACCGCTTGTGGTCTATACAGCTCCTTATATCGCGCGATTAATAGAACAAGCTCTGCTTGAAGTAGATGCGGGAGTCATTGAGGCGTTTAAAGCGATGGGAGCCAGCCGCGGCCAAATTATCTGGCGCGTGATGGTCAGAGAAGCGAGACCCGCCATTACCCTTAGCTTAACGATTGCCACGATCGGGCTTATTGGCGCAACCGCCATGGCAGGGGTAATTGGTGCAGGGGGACTTGGAGATTTAGCGATTCGTTATGGGTATCAGCGTTGGGAACTCGACGTCATGTTTTGGACGGTAGTCCTTCTTGTCATCATTGTGCAAGGAGTTCAGTCCATCGGAAACTACGTTGCCAAGCGACTCCGTAAAAATTAAGAGGAGCATGATAGGATGAAAATCGAATCAGCGGACATCATGAAAGGTTTGCCTACGCAATTCTTCGCCACACTCGTTGCTAAGGTGGGTCAGGCCGTTAAAGCCGGACATGATATTATCAATTTAGGGCAAGGGAACCCTGACCAGCCTACCCCTGCTCATATTGTAGAGGAAATGCAAAGGGCGGTAGCCAATCCTACGCATCATAAATATTCTCCTTTTCAAGGGAGAAGGGAATTAAAAGAAGCAATGGCTCATTGGTACCTTCAGGAGCATGGTGTGGAGTTAGATCCGGAGCAGGAGGTCGCCATCGTATTTGGAGGAAAGACAGGCCTCATTGAAGTTTGCCAGGTGTTATTAAATCCTGGAGACGTCTGCTTAGTTCCGGATCCGGGCTATCCGGACTATTGGTCTGGCGTAGCCTTAACCGGGGCCGAAATGTCGTTTATGCCCCTTCGAGAGTCTGCAGATTATCTTCCAGACTTTCATGAAATTTCGCAAGACCATCTGAACAAAGCGAAGCTGATGTTTTTGAACTATCCGAATAACCCTACCTCGGCAACAGCTCCTCTTTCCTTCTTCGAGGAAACGGTTCGATTTGCTGAGAAGCATGGGGTCGTGGTTTGCCATGATTTCGCCTATGGGGCCATCGGATTCGACGGAAACAAGCCAATCAGCTTCCTGCAGGCTCCTGGAGCCAAGGAAGTCGGCGTCGAGGTTTATACTTTATCGAAGACGTATAACATGGCCGGCTGGAGAGTAGGGTTCGTGGTAGGGAATCGCGAGATCGTTCGCCTCGTGAACCTCCTGCAGGATCACCTGTTTGTGAGCTTATTCGGTGCCGTACAGATGGCGGGAGCCCATGCTTTAACGGCTCCTCAGGATTGCGTCCGACAACTGGTGTCAACGTACGAAAGCCGACGGAATGTATTTTTTGAGGGATTGAAGGAAATCGGCTGGAAAGCACAGCCTCCTAGAGGATCGTTTTTTTCCTGGCTGCCGGTTCCCAATGGCTACACCTCCGTTTCCTTTGCGGACAAGCTGCTTGAAGAAGCACATATCGTAGTCGCTCCTGGAAAAGGCTTCGGATCCTATGGCGAAGGATATGTCCGAGTCGGTCTGCTCACCGACGAAGAGCGCTTGAAGGAAGCTGTGGCACGGCTGGACAGGTTAAATTTATTCAAGTAGTGGAAAAAACTTGCTCAAACACCGGGGATGGTGGGGCAAGTTTTTTTGTTTGATGCCCTGATGTGCGCCTCGGCAGGCCTGGAGGGCATCAAAGAATGGTTTTGGTGCCCGGATGCACGCCTCAGGCGGCCTGGAGGGCATCAAACGAGGGTTTTGGTGCCCAGATCCTGGCCTCGGGCGGCTTGGAGGGCATCAAAGAATGGTTTTGGTGCCCGGATGCACGCCTCAGGCGGCCTGGAGGGCATCAAAGAGTGGTTTTGGTGCCCAGATCAGGGCCTCGGGCGGCTTGGAGGGCATCAAAGAATGGTTTTGGTGCCCGGATGCACGCCTCAGGCGGCCTGGAGGGCATCAAAGAGTGGTTTTGGTGCCCAGATCAGGGCCTCGGGCGGCTTGGAGGGCATCAAAGAATGGTTTTGGTGCCCGGATGCACGCCTCAGGCGGCCTGGAGGGCATCAAAGAGTGGTTTTGGTGCCCAGATCAGGGCCTCGGGCGGCTTGGAGGGCATCAAAGAATGGTTTTGGTGCCCGGATGCACGCCTCAGGCGGCCTGGAGGGCATCAAAGAGTGGTTTTGGTGCCCAGATCAGGGCCTCGGGCGGCTTGGAGGGCATCAAAGAATGGTTTTGGTGCCCGGATGCACGCCTCAGGCGGCCTGGAGGGCATCAAAGAGTGGTTTTGGTGCCCAGATCAGGGCCTCGGGCGGCTTGGAGGGCATCAAAGAATGGTTTTGGTGCCCGGATGCACGCCTCAGGCGGCCTGGAGGGCATCAAAGAGTGGTTTTGGTGCCCAGATCCGGGCTTTGGTAGGCCTGGAGGGCATCAAACGAGGGTTTTGGTGCCCAGATCCGGGCCTCGGCAGGCCTGGAGGGCATCAATCGACAGCTTTGATTCCCAGATCCGAGCCTTGAGCGGCCTGGGGGGCACCAACTGTGCCCATTCTGGGTTCGCACTCGCCCCGCTCTCCCACACCTATTTCTTCACCACAAGCGAAACTATTTTGCGATCTTCATCGTAAATATAAAAGAGAACCAATGAAAGGAGGCCTATACATCTTGGATAGAAAAGGGTCTTTTATTGTGATACATGCCAGTGCTTTTTTTGCTCCTATTCTTGTACCTGTTATCTTTATGTTGATTACGAAAGATCACGAAGTTAAGGATTTTGCCATCCAAGCACTTTTGTTCCATATTCTGCTGAGCTTCTGCATTTTTATTTCGTTCGTGCTATCCTTCGTATTAATCGGGATTCCGCTATTAATTTTCTTTGGAATTGTTGGGATATGGTACCCCATTAAAGGAATTATTTATGCGGCTAAAGATGAGCCTTTCGGATACCCCATTGTGGCCAAATGGGTGTCCTAGTGTGAAAAAAAGTGTCAAGTTTTCCATCCATAGTGCATATAGATATAAAGGTTAAAAACAAGGAATAGGTAATATGGAGGGATTCGACATGTACTTAGGCGTATTCGATCTCAAGCAGCGACTCGAACATACTAGGAAATTATTGAAAGACAAAATCCGCTTAAAGGAGTTGCTAGACGAAGATATAAAAGAACTGGAACAATCTGTTAAAGATATAGAAGATATGATGAGCAGATGCGACAAACCGGTTCTTGTATAATGAACGAATGGAGGCCTCTCGGTTAAGTTGAGAGGCCTCATAACTTTCTTATCCCGAAGAAATCCTGTAAAATAGATTCGGAAGCATTAGCATGATTTCCCTCGTTTGATGGATGGGAGGGAAAAACTCTGGCAGGAGGAATCGGAGTGAGTAATCGTGACTGGGACAAATTTTTGATACCGTACGAACAAGCGGTAGAAGAATTAAAAATAAAGTTTAAAGGAATCCGAAAGGAATATAAAAAAAGAGAAGAATATTCACCCGTCGAATTTGTTACAGGCAGGGTCAAGCGAATCTCCAGCATCTTTTCAAAAGCGAAGCGCTTGAATGTCCCCATGGAAAATATTGAGACGGGCATTGAAGATATAGCCGGTATTCGTGTGATGTGCCAATTTGTAGACGACATCGAAAAAGTGAAGGAATTGATCTTACTAAGGAAAGATATGGAATTTCTTTATGAAAAAGACTATGTAAACAACCAAAAGGACAGTGGCTACCGCAGTCATCATATCATTGTAAGATATCCTGTCCAAACCTCACTTGGCCCTAAAGAAATCTTGGCTGAGATCCAGATCCGTACGCTAGCCATGAATTTCTGGGCGACCATTGAGCATTCTCTTAATTATAAATATGAACAAAACATTCCCCCTCATATTCGCAAGCGGCTAGTCAAGGCTGCCGAGGCTGCCCACGAGCTGGATCAGGAAATGTCACTTATCCGTGAAGAGGTCAAAGAGGCCCAGCAGGAGTTTGAAACGAAGTCTCAAATGGTGAGCAATATTTTACGAGACATTCAGAGGCTATACACATATGGCAAGGTAACGGAAGCCGACCGCTTCTACCAAAGCTTCAAAGAGCTATGGGAATTTGGTCAAATCTCGCAGCTCAGCCATTTAGGGGAACGAATTCGGCTAGCTATCGAAAGCGCAGTAGCGGATCCTGAAGGGACGGTATAAACCGTTCCTTTTTTCAAATAAAAATCTCCTCAGGAGCTGAGGAGAAAAAACAAAGGTTATGAGGTAAACTTATTATATCATAAACATCTGTATTTTGACAGAATTTTTTTAAAAATTAAAAAAGAGTTTATGCCCCCTGTGGGGTGAAAAACAATATCGACATATTGCCCAGATTGTTTACAATATAAGTAGACCTTTATCCAGTAAAAAAGGAGTTATGTCATGTACCATAGAACGCAAACGAAGCCAATCAAGGTGGGGAATCTCACGATTGGCGGAAGTAATCAAGTCGTCATTCAGAGTATGACTACTACCAAAACGGCGGACGTAAAGTCTACCGTGGAGCAAATTCTTCGACTTGAAGAAGCAGGTTGCCAGGTTGTACGTGTTACGGTAAATAATATGGAAGCTGCGGAAGCGATCCGCGAAATTAAAAAGCAAATTCACATCCCACTTGTGGCAGATATACATTTTGATCATAAGCTGGCTCTCAAGGCGATTGAGAATGGCATTGATAAAGTAAGAATCAACCCTGGGAATATTGGGAAAAGGGAAAAAGTAGAGGAAGTCGTTAAGGCTTGTAAAGAGAGAGGCGTTCCCATTCGAATTGGAGTGAATGCTGGATCTCTAGAAAAGCACCTTCTAGATAAATATGGATATCCTACTGCGGACGCCATGGTCGAGAGCGCTCTGCATCATATTCAGATTCTCGAAGATCTTGATTTCCATGATATCATTGTTTCCCTGAAGGCTTCCGATGTACCCTTAGCGATTGAGGCATATACCAAGGCCTCCGCGGCTTTTTCTTATCCGCTGCACTTGGGAATCACCGAGGCGGGCACTATCTTTTCAGGAACCGTAAAAAGTGCGGCTGGACTAGGCGCTTTACTCGCTCAAGGCATCGGGTCTACCATCCGGATTTCGCTTAGTGCGGACCCGGTGGAAGAAATTAAGGTTTGTCGCGAACTGTTAAAGACTTTCGGACTAGCGGCCAACGCTGCTACCCTAATCTCTTGTCCGACTTGCGGACGAATTGAGATTGATTTAATTTCCGTCGCCAATGAAATTGAGGACTATATCAGTAAGGTTAAAGCTCCGATTAAAGTGGCCGTGCTTGGATGTGCGGTCAATGGCCCAGGAGAGGCGAGGGAAGCCGATATTGGGATCGCGGGTGCGCGCGGAGAGGGCCTTCTTTTCCGACACGGGGAAATTGTTAGAAAAATACCGGAACAAGAACTTGTGGCAGAGCTTAAAAAAGAGATTGATGCCTTAGCCGAGCAGTATCAACTCACTGGAGAATTGCCGCGTAAGCATTAGTGGAGGGCGCTATGAAGAAAAAACCAACACCTAAACCAACATCTAAACCCAAAGAGGCTGATAAAGGCTTAAGCCTAGGAGACTTCCTAAGCAGTGAAATGGCCGAGCAGTTAAAGCAAATCAAGAAAGACAAGGAACAGGAAATTCAGAAACAGAAAGAAGAAGAAGCGGCGCGCAAGCAATTTGAAGCCAAGCAAAGAGAGAAAAACAAGTCCTTTGAGGAGCTGTTGAACGAATCTCGAATGGACTGGAAGAAATACAAATAAGTTCAACATAAATGAACCGACCTCAGTGCAAAATAGGAAATATTTATGCACTGGGGGTTTTGGTGTTGTATTGGATCAGATTACTGGCCATCATGATGGCCATTTCGGTGTGGAGCGGGACGTCTATCCCCGCTCTAGCAGCTTCGTCTGTCTACGACGTCTATCAAGGAGAAAAGCTACTGAAACGATTTGACAATAAACTGTCGGCGATTACCTACGCAAAAAAGTGGGGTCACGCTTCTGTACGGCAAGAAGGAAACTGGGTTTGGAATAATTATCCCTACCAAGTGTATCAGTATAATAAGAAACTCAAAGAATTTGACCATTATGCGCAAGCGGTTCGCTATGCCCGGAAGTGGGATCATGCTGCCATCGTGAAAATGCCGGGTCCGATGCGGGTGTGGGATAACTACCCTTATGAAGTGTTCCAGTACAACAAAAAGCTGAAGTCGTTTCAAAAAGCGAAGGAAGCCGTACGGTATGCTAAAGACCATCCAGGCTCAGTGGTGAGGCAAGAAGGGCAAATGGAGCCTGTTTTTCTAACCGGCCAGCCCTTTCATGTCTATCAAAACCAAAAGTTTTTAAAAGGATTTACTCACTTAAAAGATGCTATTCCTTATGCGCGCCGCTGGGAGCACAGCCGAGTGGTCCGGGAAAAAGACCGGAGGACGATCTGGGAGTTTAAGGATTCCGTCAAGGGCTATTCCTTACTGGATGTTCCCCTGATCCGACAAAACCCTGAATTGCCGAGGGGATGTGAAGTCACTACGCTGGCGATGCTCCTTCATTATGCAGGTAAGCCTGTTGATAAAATGGCACTTGCTGAACAGGTCATCAAGGATTCCACCCCTGTCAAGAAGAAGGGAAACCAGATCATCTCATGGGGAGATCCTGAGCTTGGCTTCGTCGGAAATATGTATGACATGGACAAACCAGGGTTTGGGGTTTACCATGAGCCCTTGACTGTGCTGGCCAACCAGTACCTGAAAGGCAATGCCTTGGACCTTACAGGAGGAGAGTTTCAAGATGTTTTGCGTTTCCTGGAAAAAGGAGTGCCCGTGCTGACCATTATCAACTCTCGTTTTCGGCCCGTGCAGGATTGGGTCACATGGAGAGGACCCCAGGGAGTTGTTCGGGCCACTTTTAGGGAACATGCGGTACTGCTTGTAGGGTATGATCATCGCTATGTATATATTAATGATCCGCTAAGAGGGTATAAGAATCGAAAGGTAAGCCGGTTTCAGTTTGAAAAAGGATGGATACAGATGGGGAGACAAGCGGTCACCTATATGAATTAACCTCTGACTGTTGGAATACTATTCAAGTAGGAGGGATGGCCATGCTTGTTCAATTGATTTCAGCGGTAACGTTTTTATCTTTCGTCTTTCTTTGGATCATTGATGGATTCAAGGGACAGGTTAGAAAGTTTGAGCAGGATATTGCAGGAGCTTCCTATTTGGATCGGCTCAATAAAGAAAAATATCTCGAGGAAGTAGGCTATAATGTCATGAATGATCCATGGTAGCACCGTATGAGCTTTCCATTCATGAATACTTGCGTCAGCTCGGCTCGGATGCCCCTACCCCTGGTGGAGGAAGTACATCTGCCGTCGTGGCCTCTCTAGGGGCTGCGATGGCCCTGATGGCCGCCAATATAACCCTGCGTTCAAGAAAAGAAGAACCCAACATTCAAGCCTTAGTGAAGGCCTTTCAACCGATAACGGAAGGTTTCGAACAGCAATGTTTAGAAGATATCTATTCTTTCCAAGAAGTGATGGACACGCTTCGGAAAAAAGCAGGAGAAGAGCTCCTTCAAACCGCAATCCAAAAAGCAGCCGAGGCTCCTTTAGAAATCGCTAGGTTATGTCTGAAAGCTCTAGAACTTTGCGAACAATTGGCGCCTTTGATACAGAAAAATGTAGCAAGTGACTTGGGTTGTGCTATTCTCTTTCTTCGTTCGGCTTGTGAAGGCTCTTTATTGACCATGAAGATCAACCTGAGGTATCTTACGGATCCAGAGCTTGTCCAATCGCTTCTTAAGGAAAAGGAAAGGCTGGAGTTAGCTTGCCGGGAACAGGTGAACCGAACGATGGGCAGGGTGGAGGACAAGCTGAAAAAGATAAGGGGGACAAGCCATGTATAAGGTTGTATTTTTAGACTTGGATAATACGCTGTTCAGTTTTGACAATATGTATGAAAAAGTTTCCCAGCAAGCTCTCCAGCACGTCATAGGCCTTAATCAGCTAGGGATCTCATTTGATGTGTTTTATGATCAGTTTCGAAGCATAGCGGATCAGCTTTACTTTGAGGTGGAAAAAGGTCAACGCAGCATGGACAGCTATCGGGATGAACGGTGGATCCGGACCTTTAAGAGCTTCCAGATTCCCGTAGATCATGATATGATGAATCAGTTGAATAAATTTATTATCTCTAACTATCTCGAGTTTGTGGAGCCCTACGAGGGCGCTAAAGAGTTTTTAGGGCTTCTACAGGAACGATACCGAGTCGGTTTAATTACAAACGGTGCTGTTGACATGCAAAGAGCCAAGCTGGAACGCATGAATATGCTTCCTTTTTTTGAAGAGAAGCTGATTGTGATTTCGGAAGAGGTGGGAGTGAGTAAGCCGGATCCCGGTATATTTCATTCCGCTTTGACTTCCGCTGGAATATCTCCTACTGAGGCCGTTCATTTTGGAGACTCGATTCATCATGATATTAAAGGGGCAAACTTGGTTGGGATGTCATCCGCTTTAATTCATACGGAAGTATCAGACCAGCAACTTCCTACCTATCGTTTTCAAGATTTTTTTGATGCGACAAAGGGATTTTTAAATGAAAGATAGAATGAATAAAGTGCGCCTTCGCGCGCTTTTTTTAGTCTTAAAGGAGAGGAGTTCTGTATTGAAAACCCTAATTATAGCCGAAAAACCCTCCATGGGGCGTACGATTGCAAGTGTCGTGGAGCCGAAAGGAAAAAATCATAAAACCTATATCGAAGGGCAAAACTTTATTATTACTTGGGCTATTGGACATCTCGTGGAGTTGGCTGAGCCGGATAAATATGACATGAAATACAAGAAGTGGAATTTAACTGACCTTCCTATTATTCCTCAAGCCTTTAAACTTGTCCCCAATTACAAAACTCGCGACCAGCTTAAGACCATTAGCGAGCTATCCAAACAATGCCGAGAAATCATTAACGCATGCGATGCAGGAAGAGAAGGACAGCTCATCTTTTATTTTATCCGCAAGCATTTAGGCTTGAAGCAAGCTGTCAAAAGGCTATGGATTTCGGATCTGACACCTGAAACCATTCGGCGAGGCTTCCAGAATTTGAAGGATGAAGAAGAATACACGAATTTGACAAGGGCTGCCCGCTCGAGGAGTGAGGCCGATTGGTTAGTAGGGATGAATGGGTCTAGGGCCTTTACGATTCAAGGAAAGACCCTTGTTTCCGTTGGAAGAGTACAAACCCCGGTGCTTGCGCTGATTTATGATCGACAAAAGGAAATTGAGGAGTTTAAGCCCGCGAAATATTATGAAGTGGAAGCCCAGTTTATCCAAGGAGCGCAGGGATATAAGGGGAAATGGATGGGCGAGAAATTGGTCGATCCAACGCAGGCCCAAGCGTTGGCGGATAAAGTTCGCGGGAAAATGGGCCGCATTGCAAAATACGAAAAAAAGCATACGAAGGATTATGCTCCTAAGCTTTATGATTTGACGCTCCTACAAAGGGAGGCAAATGCGAAGCTTCATTATTCGGCTAAGAAGACGCTGGACCTGGCGCAATCGCTTTATGAAAAGCATAAGGTCATCAGTTACCCAAGAACGAACAGCAATTACGTGACAGAAGAAAATATTCCGGATATGCACAGAGCCCTCGAAGCACTTAGGGGTACACCTTATGAGGAATGGGTTCGGGGAGCGGATAAAAGCTTGGTTCATAAAGGAAATCGAAGCATTTGTAATCCGTCTAAGGTGGAGGATCACCATGCGATCCTGCCCACCAATAAGAAACCAGGCAAGCTGACTCCTGATGAGCAAAAGCTGTATGATCTGATCGTGCGCAGGTTTTTGGCTCAATTCTACCCTGCTGCCGAATATTGGACACATCTCATTCAGACAGAGGTAGAGCAGGAACGTTTTAAGACTCAGATGAAGCAGTTGATCAGCTTGGGATGGAAGGTGGTCTATCCCGACTCGAGTAGCAAGAAAAAATCAAAAGAGGAGCCAGAGGAGATCGAGGAGACGAAAGAGGCCTTTGAGATTATGTCTTCCGAGCCGGTGAGATGCAAGGGAGCGAAGTGCATGGAAAAGGAGACGACGGCTCCCTCCCTGTATACAGAAGGAACCCTGCTGAAGGCCATGGAGAGCGCTGGAAAGCGGATTGAGGATGAAGAGCTAAGAGAAGCGATGAAGGATGCGGGACTCGGAACCCCAGCTACGCGTGCTTCTGTTATTGAACGTCTGAAGAAGGTCGGGTATATTGAGTTGTCAGGTAAAAAATTAACCTTAACGGACAAAGGGAGAAGTACAATCGAATGGATCCGCGAGATTGGCATCGATCTCCTGACCTCCCCTGAGATGACAGGGCAATGGGAGAGGCGTTTAAGCCAAATTGCGAAAGGACAAGCCTCGGACGCCAGCTTTCTCGAACAAGTAAAAAAGCTAGCCCATGTGATCGTAGAAAAAGTTCGACAGCAGCCGGCACCTGTTGCCACACGGGTTCGGGCCTCAGAAGGACCCCGAGAGCTTGCCAAGTGCCCGAGAGAGGGCTGTGAGGGCGGAGTCATTATCGAGGGGCATAAGGGCTTTGGCTGCTCGCAATACAAGCAGGGCTGTACGTTCGTCATCTGGAAAAACAGCTTTGGCAAGAAGCTGTCCTCCAGCATGGTCCAGACCTTGATCAATAAGGGCCAGACGAATAAGCTCAAGTTTAAGAGCAAAGCTGGA
Source organism: Ammoniphilus sp. YIM 78166 (assembly GCF_004522215.1). Lineage (GTDB taxonomy): Bacteria > Bacillota > Bacilli > Aneurinibacillales > RAOX-1 > YIM-78166. The sequence continues at coordinate 803,499 of NZ_SDLR01000002.1, forward strand.
CATCCATATGAAGCCAAACTTGTATTAAAAAATCGAAATACGGGAGAATTAGAACTAGAATTCATTAATCATAAGAGGGCGGAGAGGTAAAGCATGAATTTTGCGGTGGTGAGCAGAGGCGATGAGATCTCTGAAGCAAAAAAAAAGCAGGCAATAGAGCATCTACAAGATCATGGCTACACCTATCATGAGGAATCCCCCGATACGGTCATTGCCATTGGTGGAGACGGAACCGTTTTGCAAGCTTTTCATACGTATAAACAGAGGTTAGAAAAAACTGCTTTTATTGCTTATAATACGGGTCATCTTGGTTTTTACTCGGATTGGGATACCGTAGAATCCTTACTTGAAGCAGTCGTGGACAACAGCTTAATCATGGTAGAGTATCCCTTAGTCGAAGCGGTGATGGAGGAAGAGGGGGTTTCTAAGACATATCTTGCTCTCAATGACGTAACCATTAAAGGGGTAAAGGGTTCAGTTCAAATTGATGTACACTTGAACCAGTACCACTTTGAGTCGTTTAAGGGAGACGGCTTATGCATTTCAAGCCCATCGGGCAGCACAGGTTATAACAAGAGCTTAGGAGGAGCAATCGTGCACCCGTCCCTGGAGATGATTCAGCTCAGCGAGATGGCTTCCATCAACAACCGCGTATATCGTACCATTGGGTCTTCCCTCGTGATTCCGAAGCATCATGAACTCACGTTGGTTCCTAAGGCCGATGCCTATATGGTTTCGGTCGATCATGAATCATTCCAGCCTGATACCATTTGTCGCATGAAATGTTCCGTTGCCAAACAGCGAATTCGATTCCTAAGGTCTAGGTCTTTTCCATTTTGGAATCGGGTAAAAGAGGCGTTTATCTCCTTAAATGATTGTGAACCTAGAGGAACTCGATGAAAAAAAGGCTTGCGTCATGGGGCGATACATGTTATTTTATTCATTGTTGATACAGAATAGGAACCAGGATTCACTCAAGGAAATTCTCCTCGATGAAAGTGAATGGCGTAGGTCCTAGCGATATCGTTTAACTATAATATGCTAGGAGGGGGGACCGAAAGATGGAATACTCAACTTTCGGAAGACATGTTGCAATTGATACTTGGGGTGTAGACTTTGATTTACTAAACAATGCAGAACTGCTACAGCATCATATGGTAGAAGCTGCAGAGGCTTGTGGAGCTACGGTGTTATCTGTGCAATCCAAGCAATTTGATCCACAAGGGGCTACTGTTCTGGTTCTTTTGTCTGAGAGTCATCTCTCAATTCACACTTATCCTGAGAGAGGTTTTGCTGCTCTTGACTGTTATACTTGCGGTGAAACCGTAGATCCTGAAGTTGCCATTGAATATTTGGTTAAGATTCTAAAGCCAGAAAAGGCGTATGCGCGTAAGATCATCCGTGGACTTGGTGAGATGGAAGTTGTTACCCCTGATTTGGTGAAGGAAGCTGTACCTGTAATAAAGTAATGATCCAGCCACCTTGTATAGGTGGCTTTTCCAATAGTTACTTGCATCCAATTGGATCAAGGTATGATACAATACTACCTAATAAGAGGACCTCTTCAACGAATTCTGAATTCTTAATAGAATGGGACGTGATGAAGTGAATCACATCTTTCTAATGTCTGAAAGTCCTGAAGCTCAGCTGAAGACTAACATCATTGCTGGCGAAGAGTGGGTCGAAGTTCGCAAATGCATCAGTGATGATTGCATTGGCTGGTCAAAGAATCTTGATATGGAAGTATGTCCATTTTGCAGTGGCACGATGGTCATCACCCAGAAGAAGACACCCCAAATTCAGGCTGTTAACTCATGCCGTAACTGCTTTTATCTGGTGAAATCAGAAAACCTATGTATGAAAAAGGAAAAGAAGCTTTCCTTCCACGCAAGCGATCACTCCGAAGACTGTTCCTCTTATAAAATGGAACGAAGAGCTACGAAAAGAGAGCGTACAGAGAAGGAACGGTTCCTGGAAAACTGGAAAGAAAAAGCGGCAAATTAACGATAGAGTAGAAGAAGAACATAACGTTCTTCTTTTTTTGTTCATGTTTTAAAGCGTTTACATTTTGGTTTCAATAGATTATAATAAAATGGTCGAGTGTTTTAGTGTTTTTACATCCTTAATTGTCCCTAGCGTAAACCGCTAGGGACTTTTTTTCCTAAATAACCGCCCACTTGCCTCTTCCAGTATTCTTTACAAGATTGTTATACTCTAACGTCTTTAAATCCCTCTGAATGGTTCGTGCATTATATCCAAATTCTTCTGCTAACTCCGTAGAATGAACATCGTTCCCTTTCTGTTTCAGATAGTAGTAGATTGACTTAATACGGGTTACCATGCGTTCATTTGGATTCAACTCACAACGCCTCCTTTGGAAGTTAAGAATTCGATAAGAGGATACAAGCTTCTGGGTTGAGTGGATTGCTTGTAAGCTCTTATGTTACCCTGAAGAATATGAAGTTGTTGGGGATTGCTAATGACTTCTTTCAATGTGAGCCAGAATGAAGATGATAAGGGCTGCATGGCCAATCCTTGCTGCAAGAGAAACTGCACATTTTCGGCTTCTTGACCCGAAAGGCTGGGTCCAAGGATAATAGGAAGCTCTTTTTGAATAGCCTCAGAACAGGTAACTCCGCCCGCCTTGGTAATGATGAGATCGGCAGCATCCATTAGCAAAGAAATATCCTCTGTGTATTTAAAGAGCCTTACATAGTCCAACCCGCCTAAGCTGGTGGACAAGGATCCAAAAAGTTCATCATTGTGGCCTGCTACAAAAATCCATTGAATAGAAGGGTCCTTAGGAATATTGTGGATCCAATTCATTTTTTTATGAATGCCTTGACTGCCGCCCATCCATAAGGCGACGGGTCGATTCGCATCCAGGTTGAGGATAGATCGAGCTTCTTTCTTATTAGACTTCAGGTGAAAGGCGGGCATCACAGGAATTCCTGTGGGCAAGGTACAGTGCTGCCTGCTTATCCATTCTGGAATGCTCGTACTTGGTGTACAGAGGATATCCCAGTCAGCCAACGACCAGCTAGGATGCACGTGGAAATCGGTCGTGACCCCGATGAGAGGGATGTTCACTCCCCTTTTCTTAAATGCGCTAATGGCTGCTGCTGGAAAAGGATGTGTTGCAATGATGATGTCTGGATTATGTTGCAGTAAAAGTACAGATAGTTTAGTAAAGTAAATTTTCTGATATATAAAGGGTATCACATTACTCTCAGAAAGTGAACTCGAATATAATTTTTTCCAGATCCACGGAGCTTTTTGAATGGTGAGCAAATAATTTTTGGTAAGCTGGCTAGTGAGTTTGGGGTGCAGAAAATAGCCCATTTCGTAAATAGAGCATTGCCACCCATTCAGGGAAGCTGCGACTGCTCTAGCCACTCGGGTATGGCCGCCGCCAAAGGCTTCTGAAAGGATCAGTGCTTTTCCTCTCATCGGTATCCCTCCTCAAGAATCCAAGATAAGAAGATCCTTTGTACAAGTCTATGTGCTCGGTTACATGCTTTATGATTCAGTTTAACAGGACGATGTGAAGCAAATGTTAATATTTTGTAATTTTAATCCAAAGGAAGGCAAAGGAAACAGGAAAGTATAATGAGCGGTTAAAATCATGTATAATATGGGAAGGGAAATGAAGAAGAGGGGTGCCGAACTGATGACAAAAGACGAAATTTTACAATCCCTGAAAAGCAAAGGTCTTGAGGATATCATTGAACTGATTGAAGATGCGGAAAAAGGTGATCTCGAGGAGCTTGAGCTGGTTGAATCCATTGGACTCGTTCACGATACCCGGCTAAACGATGAAGTGCTTCAGCTGCTGCAAGATCTTGGCGTGGAGCTCATCTTTGTGACGGATGATGAAGAGGATGAGGAAGAAGAGGACTAGACCAATCTGGGGGACAAGCCATGAGCAATCTTGATGATCTTTTTATATGCACGAACCCAACGAGACGGGATGTTAAGAACATCTATAGCCAAGAGAAGTATGCGCGCGGCGTGATTCTAAAGAACGGCGATGTAATCGTTTGGAATGGTGAGGTAATGCATAGCAAAGTGATGCCGTTCATGCCGGAGACAGGACTTCATTTTAGCATCTTCAATGATAAGCTTGAAGTTTGCTGGCAATTTGAAGCGTGGAAAGACGTTCAGGAAAAATTAAAGCAAGCCAAAAAGTATTTTGAAATCCTTCAGTATCCGATGGAAGGCTCAGTTGTTGTGGATACGATGTTTTATACCCACACGAAAAAAAAATTTCCTTCTATTCGTTATGCAGAGCTATTTGAAGAAGGATACGAATTAAAACCAATGGAAGACTAAAAAAAGGCTGTCGCCCCTGGTCGGTTATGATGACTAGGGCAGCAGCCTTTTCTTTTAATCATACGGTACTTTTTACTTGGTCCTTCTTCACTGCTTTGGTTTCTTCAGCCAGAATGGCCGCTTGGGCAGCAGATACGATGGCTATAGGAACAAGATGAGGAACACAAGATAGATAGTCTAGCCCAATTCCGTGGAAGAATCGAACCGATTTTTTCTCACTACTAGGCACCCCGGTAACTCCTACACGAAGCTGCGGTTTGTTTTTTCTTCCGTTTTCCGTGCCGAAGCGGATGAGCCCTCCGACACCTTCCTGATCAATAACGGTGAAGGGGTTATCGGGCAAGATCTTGTGATCTATGTAGTAAGCTAGATACTTCCCTTCGGCATCATCTCGGCTGAACCCATACGTAGTTTGGGTTAAATCATTGCAACCAAAGGTCATAAAGTCAGCATATCTCGCAATTTGATTGGCTGTGATGCAGGCGCGAGGAAGCTCAATAAAGGCTCCGATCGGGATTTGGATCTCGTCCTTATAGACTTCGAATACGTGCTTCAGCGTTTCTTCTACTTGTTCGCGCACCAGCTTCATCTCATTGGCATGACTAACTAACGGGACAATGATATTAGGGTGTATGCGAATGCCTTCATGTTTAAGCTCCAGCGCAGCCTCTGCGATAGCTGTGACTTGCATTTCATAGATCTCCGGGTAGGTAATTCCCAATCGGCAGCCCCGGTGACCAAAGGAAGGATTGAGCTCATGGAGCGCTTTAACTCGGCGGAGCAATTTTTCCTTTTCTTGAACCTCGTCAAAATTCTTGTTGACCTTTGCTCTTTCAATCTCGATCGAGAGGGTCTCGGCGCTTGGCAAGAATTCATGCAACGGTGGATCGAGCAGACGGATAATCACATCCTTGCCGTCCATAATTCGAAACATCTCCAGAAAATCGCTTTTCTGCATGGGAAGAAGCTTATCTAAGGCTTTTTTCCGTTCCCATTTATTTTGAGAAAGGATCATTTCCTGGACGATCGGTACGCGTACAGGATCCATAAACATGAACTCGGTTCGGCACAGGCCGATTCCCTCAGCTCCTAAGGATTTCGCTTGGATGGCCTCTTTAGGGGTGTTTACACTGCCGAGAACCTCCATTTGTTTTCTTCTCTTGGCCCAATAGAGCATCGTGGTAAATTCCTGGCTGAACGTCGGAGCCACAAGAGGGGCTCGTCCTAATATCACCCGGCCTGTCGATCCATCCAGTGTGATCGTGTCCCCTGCTTTAAGAATCGTTTCACCGAACGTAACTTCTTGGCGAGACTCATTAATTTGCATGGTTTCACACCCCACGATGCAAGGCTTGCTCATGTCTCTGGCTACAACAGCAGCGTGACTAGTCATACCGCCCTGGCTGGTGAGAATCCCTACGCTTGCTACCATCCCGTGGATGTCGTCAGGGCTTGTTTCCCTTCGAAGCAAAATGACTTCGTGGCCGGTTCTTTGGAGGCGCTCCGCTTCTTCCGAATCAAACACAATGATCCCTGCAGCGGCACCAGGGCTTGCCGGTAACCCGACCGCCAAAACCTCTACCTCTACCGTGGAGTCGAGAGTTTCATGGAGCATCGAATGGAGGGAGTGAGGATCCACTCTCATAAGGGCTTCGTCCTGGGTAATAAATTCCTCTTGAGCCATATCTACTGCAATTTTAATGCTTGCTTCGGGCGTCACCTTCGCCGTCCTCGTTTGCAACAGGAATAAATTCCCTTGTTCAATCGTAAATTCAATATCTTGTACAGCTCTATAATGAGTCTCAAGGTTCCTGGCCAAAAGCTTAAATTGGTGATAGGTATCCGGCATCAGTCTTTTCAGCTCGCAGAGTGGCTGTGGCGTTCGGATCCCTGCTACAACATCCTCTCCTTGGGCGTTCATGAGAAACTCTCCAAACAGTTCGTTGTCGCCGGTGTTGGGATTTCGGGTAAAGGCAACACCAGTTCCTGAATCGTCGCCCATATTTCCAAACACCATGGCTTGAATATTAACGGCCGTTCCATGATCCATTTCAATTCGGTTGATTCTGCGATACAAGACCGCCCGCTGGTTATTCCACGATTCAAACACGGCCCCCGTTGCGAGCATGAGCTGGACTTTTGGATCCTGGGGGAATTCATCTTTAATTTCTTTTTTCACAATTTTCTTATAGGCTCTAACCAGCTCGTAGAGATGCATGGCAGAAAGGTCTGAATCCTTGCTGACGCCAGCCTTTGCCTTCATTTGCTCTAGTTCACTTTCAAACTGATAATGATCAATCTGAAGGACAATATCACTAAACATTTGAATAAATCTCCGATAGGAGTCAAAGGCAAAACGCGGGTTCCCTGTTTTTTGTGCGAGCCCTTCTACAGTAATATCATTAAGGCCGAGGTTCAGAATGGTATCCATCATGCCCGGCATCGATATGGGCGACCCTGATCGAACAGAAACGAGAAGAGGGTTCTTAGCATGTCCAAATTCTTTTCCTGTTTGTTCTTCCAACGTAATGAGGGCGTCGTCAATCTGTTTTTCGATAAAGGAATTGATCTTTTTGCCATCTTTATAAAAAGTTCGGCAAGCCTCAGTGCAAACGGTAAAGCCAAACGGAACAGGGAGACCCAGGGTATACATCTCAGCTAAGTTCGCTCCTTTTCTTCCAAGGAGGCTACTCATGCTTGAATTCCCTTCAGAGAATAAATAAACGTGCTTGTCAGTCATAGTTCTGTTCCCCCTGAATTTTAGTTTCAGTCCCATATATTATTATAGTGGAAATCTAGTGGAAATTGTAAGAAGAGTTTCAGGGAATGACGAAAAAAAGCTGAGGGTTATGAGCCTTCAGCTTCCTTATTTCGTAAGTTCTTAAACATTAAATAACGCGGGCTTCCGTCTTCGTCCGTCTCTTGATCGATGATGACATAGCGATTTTCCAAATAGAAGCCTACAGCTTGTTGATTCATCTGGCTAGCGTGAAGGAAGGAGGAAACGGCGCCGAGCTGCTTTCCCATTTGCTCATAGTGACCCAGCAGAAGGGTTCCGTAGCCTTTGCCTCTGTATCCCTTCTCCACAAACATTTGCATGAGGTAGACCGTAGAGTCATTGCGCTGAAACAAGTAAAAGCCAATGAGTTGTTCGAGCTCATCGGTTAACAAGAAGGAGTGACAATCCTGGAGTTGGATACCTTCCGTATACCACTGTGTAATGTTTTGGTAGAACTGCTCATCAAAATTCATTCTAGCAAAGTTAAGGGAGTAAAGCTCTCTTTGGTGATGAAGAATGAGTGGAAGATGAGTAAATGAATATGTCACCCACTGATAAGGGGACTTGCGTGATGGGAGCATATTGCCTCCTCCATTAATCCTTTAGGGATTCTTGATCTAGGGATTTAAAACGAGACAAAATTTTGCTCGTCCGATCTTGCTTTTCCTTTGAATCCACGTTCAAGGAATGCTTTTTCATCAGACCGTTTTTGGATGTATCAGGCCTAGGTGTTAATGGTTCCTTTTTATCCTCCATAGTCCAGCGAGGAGCTCGCCCCTCCATAAAAGCGGTGGCTCCTTCCAAGTAATGCTCGGTTTCAATGGAGAGATCCAAGGCTTCTTCTGGATCCATGTGGAAGAAAGCTGCTTTTGCATATTTTAACGCATGGGGGGATTTTCCCGCAAATTGGGTTGCAAATTCTTCCAGATCAAGGTCTAAACGCTTGTGGCTAAGCACCCGATCTGCGATACCATACTCACTCGCCGCCTTGGCATTGATCGTGGCTCCAGACAGGACCAATCGTTTCGCCAGCTGGTGGGGAATGAGTTTTTTCAGTCTTTTTGTATTATAGGTAAACCCTACGTTTACACCAGGAAAGCCTACCTTCGCCTTTTGTTCCATCCAGCGAAAATCACACGCAAGAGCAAGCTCAGCACCTGCGCCCATGGCATAGCCCGTCATCTTGGCGATGGTGATGAAGGGGGCTTTTTCGAGTTGGGTTAAGAGGGTTTCATATCGCAAAAAATAAGCTTTCACTTCGGGTGGACTCATGTGTGATAAAGATTGAAGATTCATTCCTACGGAGAAATGAGCGTTGCCTTCAATGATCACGACGCGCGCATCCTCAGGCAGCTGTTCTAGCGTATGGGAAAAGCGCTCGATAAAGTGGTTGTCAATCGAATTTCCTTTATCTTGATTGATCCGGATGTGCCAGTAAGTCGGTTTTTCGATGAGTTGGAACATAGGGATTCTCCTTAATTACTAATCGTAGTCTTAGTTTACCATATTCTTACTGAAAAAGCTGAATAAAGGCAAGGTACCTCTACTCAGCTTTTGATGAAATAATTAATAGGTGATTCCTTCAATAAGCAATACGCGTGCAGGAGACGCATCTGTTCCTAATAGCTTAATGGGGGCGCCCATCATAAAATAGCGTCCCTCTGAAACCTCGCTGAGACGAAGCCCTTCGATAATGATGATCTGAGCCCCAAACAAGGTTTTATGGGTAGGATGGCCTGGTTGACTTCGCTCAATCCCAAGTGAATCAATGCCGACTCCTTTAATGCGTTTTTCAACTAGGAAGCGTGCCCCCTCCTCATTGACATAAATAAAATCAGGATTGAAGGTTTCATCCTTTGAATTGGCCGTTTTCAGTAGAATAAATTCTTCTTCTTGAATGTCAAATGGCGCAAAATCCGCGGCTGAGATCCCATCTGTAACGTGGGATAGATCTAAAACCCGGCAAGGGCCAACCAAATTCTCGACTGGAATCGTTTCGATGGTGTCTCCATCGATCACCATATGAAGGGGAGCGTCTACATGGGTACCTCCATGAACGTCCAAGCTCACCCTTGTTTCACTTACATAATTATTTTGTACTCGTTCGAAGCCAGGCTGCTTCTCAGGCTTATTTTTATAAACGGTCATACCTGGGTAAATGGCCATGGAAATATCGTGAATCTTATACATAAGTTTCCTCCGTAAAATAAGATGGTGTCTTCATGGATTCGCGTTCCCCTCCCCCAAATCCTTCTCCTCGTAGCAAAAACAGGTAAGGATAAGGCACAGGCAGAAGAAAAAGACTAAACAAAAAGAGGAGGAGAGCTACTTGGAATGGAACTTCGTTTTACTTTTAGGGGCTGTTATTTTTCTAGTTTTAGCATTAAGCTGGTTCAATAGTCGCCGAACAATTCCCGCCAAAAGTGAACCCCTTGTGTACCTCCAAGGAAGAAACCAAATGAACAATCCAGATTCGGATTCGGATATGCAGGAGCAATATGACTACCGAAAAAGAACCAACAAGTAGTCCTAACGGATTGGGCATACTACTTCTGGGAGGTGGTAAGCATGGCGCTAAAGGAACAAGCCAACATGAAGAAAACGCCTCGTAATCGCAATGGCTTGATGAGGGACGGCGTGCCCTTGGAAAAAGGAACGATGAATATTGCTCCGAAAAAGTAGTCATGAGATGAGTGGGAGCCTTTTCCTTGTGGAGAAGGGCTCCTTTTTTCATGCATCTCTTGAAATCTCAACTAAAATGTCCTATGCTAGCTTTAATTTTGTGATCATAAGGAGGCAGCAGTTCATGACGATACCAAGAGCCTTAACTATAGCTGGATCGGACAGCGGAGGCGGAGCAGGCATTCAGGCTGATCTTAAGACCTTTACCGTTCGTCAAGTGTACGGAATGAGTGCGATTACGGCCATTACCGCCCAAAATACACAAGGCGTAGAGGGAATCCACCCGATTCCTCTAGATATGATAGCTAAGCAAATCGAGATGGTCATTGAGGATATTGGGACCGATGCCGTAAAAACGGGAATGTTGGGAACGCCCGAGATTATCCAGCTTGTCTCTCGGAAACTGAAGCACTATCAGGTACCCAATGTGGTGGTAGACCCTGTGATGGTGGCCAAAGGAGGAGCGAAGCTTCTGCAAGAGGAAGCCGTAGACAGTCTGATTCAACATCTGCTTCCACTTGCTACAGTTGTAACCCCTAATATTCCAGAAGCGGAAGTGATCACCCGAAAGAAGATCCGCAATATGGAAGAGATGCGGACGGCCGCGAGGGAGATTGTAGGAATGGGAGCCCAAACGGTGATCGTAAAGGGAGGGCACTTAGAAGAAGAGCCGATAGATTTGTTTTTTGACGGAACGGAATTCATGACTTTCCCTGGGGTGAGAGTTCAAACTCGCCATACGCATGGGACAGGATGCACCTTTGCCGCTTGCATTACCGCTGAATTAGCAAAAGGAAAAAGCCTGCCTGAAGCGATTCATACGGCTAAAGCTTTTATTACTGCGGCGATTACGAATGAGCTGGGTCTAGGTCAAGGGCATGGACCTACCAATCATTGGGCATATGGTGAGCAGGCATGAATAAACGGGATCGAATGGCGGAATGGGATGTCTATTTGGTGATGGATTTAGAGGGGCATGGCCGCTTTAGTGCGCTTGAGTTAGCGAAGGAAGCGATAGAGGGCGGAGTTCGGGTTGTTCAAATTCGAGAAAAAAGGATGGGAGACGCTGAGTTCATACAACTTGCCTCGCCGATTCAACAGCTCTGTCAAGAAAAAAATGCGGTATTTATTATCAATGACCGTTTAAGCCTTGCGGTTGAGATGAAAGCGGACGGTTTGCATCTTGGGCAAGACGATCTACCGGAGGGGAACGTTCGAGAGCTGATTGGTGAGGAGATGATCCTTGGTATTTCAGCTTCCAGTGTGGAAGAAGCGTTAAAGGGGATTGAGCATGGCGCTGATTATCTCGGCGTAGGTTCAATTTATCCGACTCACTCGAAAAGCGATGCGGGCGATGCGGTGACTCCATCGCTTATTACGGATATTCGACGCTTGACGGAGCTTCCCATCGTCGGAATTGGGGGTATACAGCTTGGTTTTGCGGCACCTGTCATTCATGCAGGTGGAAACTCTGTTGCGGTGATCTCGGCCGTCTGCCATGCGGAGTCACCGAAGCAAGCGGCGGTGGCACTCAAGAAAGAAATACAGGCTGCTAAACAAAAAGTGTAACAGGACAAACGCCTAGCCTCATAGAATAAAGGAAAAGCTCAAATGGGTGATTTGGATGAAGGGGCTTGGACGTTTACTATTTTTCTTTCTCCTTTTAGGTCTTTTGGCTGGACTAGTTTTCCCCTTAATTTTTGAGCAGCTCCTGACGATTGAAGAGACAAAGGCGCAAAAACGAGCAGAGGCGACATTAAAAAGAGCGGTCCAATGGTATTTGATCAACAACGGTCCCCCTGATCATACGATGAATACAGAAGAAGTGAAACAAGCACTAATCCCACATTATTTAAACCAATGGCCAGGGAGATTGCCGATTTATTGTAGCATTGATCCCTCAGGCAACATTCATATTTATAGTGAAGGCTATCATCCAAATGAAACGTGGCTGAGAAAGATTATGAAGCGCTGGTTTGGAGATTCTAATGATTGATGAATTGTAATGTTTACATTGACTGATAAATTAGATATAATCTGTAGAACACAAGTATCTAAAACTAAATATTCCTTCGGGGCCGGGTGAGATTCCCGACCGGCGGTGATGGGGGTACAAGCAGGTAACCACCCTTAGTCCGTGAGCCGATACCTTTTAGGGTTGACGCTGATTCGGTGCAATTCCGAAACCGACAGTATAGTCTGGATGGGAGAAGGAAAAGTTTAAAGCAGTACGAGGACAGTGCTTATTTTGCTATGCGCTTAAACCTCTTATTCTCTGCTTTTCTTTGGCTATCATCCATTATGCCCCGAGAGTCGTTTTGACTATTCTCGGGGTTTTTCGTTTTTACTTAAGATTTATACAGACCTTACATTCATGAGGAGGGATGAAGTGTTTACGGGAATCGTTGAAGAACTAGGCACCATTCTTGGAGTAAAGCGAGGAGGAGAATGGCTCGTTCTTACGATTGGTGCCTCCGCCATTCTTAAGGATGTTCAACTAGGCGATAGCATTGCAGTCAACGGTGTTTGCTTAACGGTCACGTCGTTTACGTCACGGGAATTTACGGTAGATGTCATGCCTGAGACTTTTCATAAGACAAGCCTCGCTGATATCAAAATCGGCAGCCAGGTGAATCTGGAGAGGGCGATGGCTGCAGGGGGACGCTTTGGAGGCCACTTTGTATCAGGCCATGTCGATGGTACAGGAACCATTGCCAGCAAAACAGTCTATGGCAATGCCGTCCTCATTGAGATCAAAGCATCTGAACAGTTGCTGCATTACATGGTGCCTAAGGGCTCCATTACGATTGATGGGATCAGCCTGACCATCGTAGACCTATCCTTAGATCGTTTCCGCGTCTCGGTTATCCCTCATACCCTTGAGATGACCATACTAAAAGATAAGGGCATCGGGGCTACGGTAAATTTGGAATGCGACATGATTGGAAAATATGTGGAAAAATTTATTACGGCTAGAAAGCCCACGTCGAAGCTTTCTGCATCATTTCTAGCAGAGCATGGATTTATGTAAATAGTGTAAAAAGAAAGGGGAGAAAAGCATGTTCCATCCAATAGAAGAGGCCTTAGAGGATCTAAGGCAGGGGAAAACGATCATCGTTGTAGACGATGAGGATCGCGAGAATGAAGGAGATTTTGTCGCCCTAGCGGAAAAAGCAACCCCTGAAGTCATCAATTTCATGATTACGCATGGGAGAGGGCTGGTTTGTGTTCCGATCACGGAGGATAGAGCCCAGGAGCTTCGTTTGGGGCCTATGGTAACAAATAATACCGATGCCCACGCTACGGCTTTCACCGTGTCGGTGGATTCGTTTGATACCACAACAGGGATTTCTGCTCCGGAGCGTTCCCAGACCATTATGGACTTGATTAATCCTTCAGTGAGGGGGACTCATTTCCGGAGACCGGGACATATCTTCCCACTCGTCGCTAAGGCTGGAGGAGTGCTTCGTCGTGCAGGACATACCGAAGCAGCGGTTGATTTAGCCAGGATGTGCAATTCCTATCCAGCAGGCGTTATATGCGAGATCATTAAGGACGATGGGACCATGGCGCGTGTGCCTGACCTATTGGAGATTGCCAAGAAATTTGATTTAAAGATTATCACAATCGAAGATCTGATCAAATATCGCACAGAGAAAGAAAAGCTCGTACATCGTGAAGTGGAAGTCAACTTGCCAACGGATTTTGGCACCTTTAAGGCCATTGCTTATACAAACGAAGTCGACCAAAAGGAACATGTGGCCTTTGTTAAAGGTACGATTGACCCCGAACAGCCGGTTCTGGTACGCGTTCATTCTGAGTGTTTAACAGGAGACGTGTTTCACTCCCATCGCTGTGACTGCGGACCTCAACTAGAAGCGGCGCTAACGCAAATAGAAAAAGAGGGCCAAGGCGTTCTCCTTTACATGAGACAAGAAGGCCGAGGCATCGGCTTAGTGAACAAGCTTAAAGCATATAAGCTTCAGGAACAAGGGCTAGATACGGTAGAAGCCAATGAGAAGCTGGGATTTGCAGCTGATCTAAGGGAATATGGAATAGGCGCCCAGATCCTAAGAGACCTAGGGGTAGGGAAAATCAAACTCTTGACCAATAACCCTCGAAAGATTACAGGGATATCCGGCTATAACCTGGAAGTGGTGGAAAGAGTGCCGATCCAGATGGAATTGAATGCAGACAATGAGGCGTACTTGCACACGAAAAAAACGAAACTTGGACATCTATTAAACTTATAGGAAAAGGGGAAACAACATGACGAAATTATACGAAGGAAAATTAATTGGTACAGGACTTCGATTTGGAATCGTAGTAGGACGATTCAATGAGTTTATCACCTCTAGATTATTAAGCGGCGCTCTAGACGCCTTAAAGCGCCATGGCGTAGAAGAAAATGATATTGAAGTAGCTTGGGTGCCTGGAGCATTCGAAATTCCGGTCATTACGAAAAAGATGGCGGAGAGCGGAAAGTATGATGCCGTCATTACATTAGGAACGGTTATCCGCGGAGCGACCCCGCATTTTGATTATGTATGCAACGAGGCAGCCAAGGGAGTGGCAGCCGTTGCCCTTCAAACCGGTGTGCCTACCATCTTTGGCGTATTAACGACAGACAGCATTGAACAAGCCGTTGAAAGAGCAGGAACAAAAGCAGGCAACAAGGGCTGGGAATCTGCAGCCTCCGCGATTGAAATGGCAAATTTAACACGACAATTTGGATAATGAGAAGAGAAGCATTCACGCATGGAGCGGTGAATGCTTCTTTTTTTTTCAGGGATGGTGATGGGGCGAGGTGGGACGGCTGTGCGGGAGGGGGACGCCCAATGGAGGCTGTGAGGAGTCCGATTGAGGAGCAAGCGCCCAAAAGAGAGAAGGGATCGCCCAATTCCAGCAGGGAAGCGCCCGAATGAGGTGGTGGGCCGCCCAATGGAGAAGCAAGCGCCCAAAAGAGAGAAGGGATCGCCCAATTCCAGCAGGGAAGCGCCCGAATGAGGTGGTGGGCCGCCCAATGGAGAAGCAAGCGCCCAAAAGAGAGAAGGGATCGCCCAATTCCAGCAGGGAAGCGCCCAAATGAGGGAGTGGGATGCCCAATGGAGGCTGTGAGGCCCCACATAAGTCCCGTGATATTATTTCTCTTACTAAGGCAAAATAAAAAGGGTGTTGCATTTTTATTAATTATAATGTATATTTAAAACATGACTAAGGGATGAAATGAGGGGAAGGTAATGAATACGGAAGTATTGGAAAAAGCAGAAGAGTTCCAAGTTCAATCGCAACAGGAAAGTGAATTGTTGCGAAAGTCCCTAATTGAGGCCACTGAGACGATTGAATATATGGTTAACTCCCTGATGTGGAGTGCTGAATATAAAGTACTTGCTCAATCGAAGGAAAAGCTTTGGAAACTAAAACAAGTGTTAGCGCACTTAGACGCATAGTATGAGAGAGGCTGTCTTAGCGTAGTCGGTTTATACCGACTGTGGCGAAGGACAGCTTTTTTTAATGTAAATTAGCCGCCCGGTCCAAGGACGACGATGCTCCCAAAACCAAGTCACTTGCTCCCATACCGGAAATGATTCCAAATAAGTAGAGTAGCTCACTAAGTTTTTTCGAAGTTTCGAGTGATTTCAGTCCCGTTTTTAGAAGTGCAATCTAAACTTTGGTTTAGAGCCTTCTATTTCAAGCTGCTTTTTAAAGTAATCCGGCTTTTCATTTTCATCCTGGCGTGTTCGGGGACTGTATTGCTACTGCTTGGGTCGGGATGATCACGAAAATTCTGATATGCTCACGGAAAAGTGATGGATGCTCACAAAGAAGTGCCGTTTGCTCACGTACTTGTTACATTTCCAAATTATTCATGCGATTTGATCACAAAATCAAGTCATTTGCTTCCAAACCGGTAATGATGCTAAATAGGGGAACACTATAAGTTTTTTCAATCCTTTTTGACCCAGGTCTTTTTTTGACAGATCTGTGACGTGTGATATCCATCACTATATATATCTTCCCACCTTGGTAAGATGAGTTCAAGGAAACTTACCAAGGAGGAATGTGGAATGTTTTGTTATCAATGTGAACAGACGCCGACAGGCGGTTGTAAAGTAGTAGGGGTATGTGGAAAAAATGAAGATATCGCAAGCTTGCAGGATACGATTATCTTTGCTTTAAAAGGGATTGCAGCATATGCGACCCATGCTCGCCAGTTGGGTTATTCCGATCCTGAAGTGGATGCTACCACACATGAAGCGCTGTATTTGACTTTAACCAATTCGAATTTTAACATGCAAGAGCATATTGATATGGCGATGAAGGTTGGACGTGCAGCTGTTAAGGTGATGGATTTGCTCGATCGGGCCCATACGTCGCGTTTAGGGATTCCGCAGCCGGTTACTGTATCCCAAAATAAGGTGGAAGGCAAAGCTATCGTGGTAACCGGACATAACCTCTTTGCTTTAGAGGAGTTATTGAAGCAAACCGAAGGTAAAGGCATCAATATCTATACCCATTCCGAAATGCTTCCGGCTCACGGTTATCCGCAGCTAAAAAAATATGCTCACCTGAAGGGTAACATTGGGAAGGCTTGGTTTGATCAGCGCCGTTTGTTCGAACAGTTCCCTGGGGCGATTTTGGCGACCACAAACTGTGTCATGCCGATTAAAGGAACGTATGCCGATAGATTCTTCTCTTATGAAGTGGCTGGTCTAGAAAATGTTACAAAAATTCAAGGCGAAGATTTTAGCCCATTAATTGAAAAAGCTTTGTCCCTTCCGGATACAAATATGGAATCTGACCAAACCTTAACAACCGGATACCATCATGAAACGGTTCTTGGATTAGCGCCAGAAATTATCGATGCGGTGAAAGCCGGCAAAATTCGAAGATTCTTTGTTATTGCAGGCTGCGACGCACCTGGAAAAGGTGGCGAGTACTACCGTGAACTAGCGACGTCCTTGCCAAATGATACAGTAATCTTAACGACTTCCTGTGGTAAGTTCCGCTTTAATGATGTGGATTATGGAACAGTAGGAGATACAGGCATTCCTCGTTACATTGATTTAGGTCAATGCAACAACTCTGGTTCAACGGTTAAGATTGCGATGGCTTTAGCTGATGCTTTTGGTTGCGAGGTTAATGATTTGCCTGTAAGCATTGTCTTGTCTTGGTTTGAGCAAAAAGCAGTGGCCATTCTTCTAGGATTGTTTAGCTTAGGAATTAAGGATATTCGCATTGGTCCTAAGCCACCAGAATTTATTACTCCAGGTGTACTGAACGTTTTGCAACAGGCTTTCAACTTAAAACTTATTGGGGAAGCGCAAGAAGATATGGAAAACATGCTGGGGTTGTCTGCACACTAAAATTACGTTCAAGGGTAGCAATAAAGCATATACAAACAACAAAGGACTATTTCTTCCATTGAAATAGTCCTTCTTTGCTTGCCTCTTTAAATAGAACCGTTACTTCGAGGGGAGCCATTCTTTAGTACCCGGCGGATTTGTAGATATTGAAGAAGCATGGCGGCTCTCCACGGAAAAATCATCCCTACGGCCATGATATAGAACAACCCGCTAGCCTCATAGAACGAGACGTATTCCTCTATAAAATGTCTCATCGTCATGCGAGTAAGAAATAAGCCTAACAAAATGAAAATAAATAATTTAGATCTTTTAATGTAAATATCTTGTCCTTTAACTTCAAACTTCGTTGTGAAAATCAGAGGCAAGGATAAGACAGCACCTAGAAAAAAAGATTCAAGGGCATAAGACCACTCCACGTGCAAGGGAGGATAGAGAAACATGATAAATCCCGTACTCATAAAAATAGGGGGTAAAACGATTTGTTTCAGGGAGGTTGGTTGTTTTGCCCGCTTGACGCGCATGGTGGTAACAAAAATAGCCATTAGAACACTAAGTATGGTAACTGCAAGGGTCATATCTAAAGAGCCTGCCTTTCAGTAAGCGATATCTGCCTTAAGGTACATTGTAACATAGATGTCGTAATCCCTAGCCTGGTCGGATCATATACATAGGATAAAGACAGAAAATAGGGAGGAAAAACATATGCTCTGTCGTATCCAGTGTGCAAACCAAGTGGTGTTCCAGGAAATCTGCGAGAAGTTGACGCAAAGGCATATTCTGTATTTAGCCGAGGCTCCTAAGCTGGAGATTCAAGCCAAAGAGCGTGCAGATGTCATCGCAAGCTTGCTGCAAGAGTATGGGCCAGCGGCACAGGTGCTTGTCCATCAGTAACCAAAAAACTTTCCCTGAGTGAGCTGACCAGGGAAAAAGAGATACTCAAGAGCTATTTGTTTTGGCATCCGAAACAATAATATCTCCAACTAGGTACAAATGTCCATCCGTACCGAGGATTACTAATGGTTTTTTGCATAGACTGCAAATCACGACTAAGCCATCCTTCATCTTTCGGTGGGTAATGATGATATTTTCGTATGGGGTACATGGGCATTGTAACACTACCATCCATTCCCGATCGGATCCCATCGCTCTCCCCCTCGAGAAATTCTAGTACTATATGATATGCGGATAAGCTCGAGAGGCAATCCGCCTTTATCCCTTACCGAAGCCTAATTGTAGAGCTCGCTGTCGATAGGATGGCGGGCTTTTTTGGTGCGAAATTTGCAGGATTCTGTCTTTTGAGGAAGGTTTTTGGAGTTTTTTGTGGAATACCTGATACAAGCAAATCCCAAGGCTATAGGGGGAGAAAAAGAGTGTGGGTCACCCAAAAGTGTATGAATAGGGATTGCAAGGATTACGACCAGGAATGGATTTACCATACCTCCTTGCATGTCCAGACCGAACAGATCCATTGCCCATCGTGTTTAGTAGGTAGAATGCATATCCGTATGGACCTCCGGAATTCGGAGACTGTTTCTTTACCCATCGAAGAAGCGCAGGGCGAGGTGTCAGCGGAATTTAATATAAAAAATATATTGAATAAATAGGAGGGCGCTATGAACTTCTTTAATAAACTGAATCAGTTTCGAGAGCAAGACCGTGACCCGAAGTCAAAGGAGGAAGAGAGCTTGTCTCCTTCTGAGGATCAAGAGGTATCCATTCGTGAATTATGGCAGCAGGCTGTTAATAGCCATAAGGAAAAGCAAGTCCCTAAGGAAGAGGAAGTCGAACCATTCATACCGCCTCCTGCAGAGAACGCTGAGGCTCTAACACCAGAAGTAGACACTCCGCACGTAGACGAACCATTGAGGGAAGAAGCTCTCCCAGAGCTTGTTACGATGGCTGAGCCTGAGCCTGAACTTGAGGGATCCAGCTTCGTGGAGGCACCAACGAGTAAGCTCGAGATGGCTCAAGACGAAGATCCATCCTCTCGCATTACTAGTTTTGCTCAGCTAACCCTAGAGGAACTCACACAACAGGCGGAAGAGATTCTCGTAAACCTATACCATCAGCAGGCAGCCCAGGTCTCTCAATGGTATGGCCTATCTCTTCATTCGATGAGTGTGGAGTCGTTGAAGCAAACCCAGCTAGGACAAGCCCTCCAGGCGATTATTCAAGTGTACAAGCAACAAGGGCTTATACATAATCCATCTTTAACGGCTGTTCACCAAGTGCATGAGGCGTTATGGAAACCATTAGGGGACACCCACTATCGTGTGCCAGAAGAATGGCATCACACCCCACTTGGGTATTTGTGCCGTTACATCTTAGCGGGTCAGCCAGCCCCTATTTTTGATCCTGTCGATGTGAGTACGGCAGCAGCGATTCTGGGTCAATCAGAAAGATCTATTGTTGATCATTATCCGAGATATGGCGGGGTTAAGCTTCTGGCCGGATATGTCTTCAGTAGGCATAAACTCGAGGAATATCGAGCCCAGAGCGCTGTTCAGGATGCGATTGTTAGTCCGGTGATGAAGGAGCAATACTATCTTAATACCAAGAACGGCATGAAACTAATGATGCAAGTCCGTACCTATCTGAACGATGCCTACGAGCAGGTGCGTTATTTGCGTGAGCTCTTGGTGCGCAACATTGACTTTGAGCACAATCGCATTCGCCAAGGTGTAAAAATTCAAGTGGAAAAACGTTTAGCTGAAATCTATCAAGGATTTATTCAATTAAAGTCACAAAAGATAGAAAAATTGCCGATTAACAAATATGACTGTATTTCTTATGGCATTCCTAATGTATTTTCAGCCATGGATCAATTAGAAGGAAGCTCTATCCAGGCAGAGGCCTTTATTACGAGTTTAGAGGAAACCGTAAAGCTGATGGATGAGGAACGTTTGAAAGTGAATAGCCTGATTACGGACTTAGCCAAAAATTTAGGATATCTGGATATTGAATTAGAACCGGTGAACAACTAGTCGGAGGCTGAACATCTACTATGAACCAGGCTATCCTATTCTTGCAGGAACGTAAGCAAGAGCTCGAAGCTCAGGGAGAATGGACCCCTAGTGAACAGAGCGAATATGAGCAGATCGAATTTACCTTATCCTTTTTTATGAGGTTACAGGAGGTAGATGAAACCACTTCCTATACGAAAGTATTACTTATGGAAAATGTCCATCCACATCTCCTATGCCAGGCCATACTGCTAACGCCAGGAGGAGTCTATCTTTTCTATCTGCTTCCCCTGGATGTTCAGCGGATCTCTGTGTTGCCGAATTCTCTAATTTGGGCGACTGAAAAAGAGGAAGGAGGATATCAAGTGGGGCGGGGAGGAGAAGGGGTCCGACATATCCAACGTGAGAAAGGTCTAGTGCCGCTTCCTGTCTATGAATACTATATTGTACCAGGCCAAGAAAGCAACATTCGTTACGTACTCAACGATGCCCTTGTCTTGTCAGAGGAACATGTCCCCCCTTTGTTTAGCAACTTTTTCTTTCGCGAGCATCTTGAAAATCAGGAAAGTCAGGCTAAGCTGCTCCACTATTTGACTCACGCTCCCGCAGACTTGGTCTCTAGAGAGGATCCCTATCCGAAACTTCCGCCCAGACAGCGAAGAAGAAGGCAGAAAGAGAGCGGATGGCTGACGCGTCTTTTTTCCGGAAGATGAAAAAAAGGGCTATGCATCGAAGCTAGCCCTTCTCTCATGGATTTAAGAAGCCGAATGACCTTCTTTATCCCAGATCTTTATATACCGTGGCCGAGTTTGTCCGTCAATAACGACACTCCCCAGAAACAGACTTAAGGGTCGCACAAACGTCATCTCGCCATCACTCTTATAGATGACCATCTCTTCCGTGGTTTCGGCATGGATCGCCCTACCAATAATCATATAGAGGTTTCCTTTATAGCTTTGGTAGACGTCTCCCGCTTCCGGTTTCTCTCCTACTTCTTTCATCTGTTTAGCCCCCTCCGCCTTACCAGGCTTCGTGATTAAAAACATTATATACCCTCACGCTTTAAAGCACAACATGATTAAAGCGGAGTTTTAAAATGCTATTGTATTAACATAGATTATATAGTATAAATATACAATATAGCTGTTTTCGATCTCATTGGTTAGAGGAGAGAATCTGATGTCAACGTTTCATATTATAGATGGAAATATCGCAACACCCAAGGGGTTTAAGGCCACAGGGATTTACAGTGGAATCAAGAAAGTGGAGAAGCACGATTTGGGTCTGATCCTAAGTGAAGTGCCTGCGGAAGCTGCTGGTGTTTATACAACGAATCTATTCCAGGCGGCGCCTTTAGTGGTAACTAAGGAAAGCATCGAAAAGCAAGGCAAGCTTCAGGCGATAATTGTAAATAGTGGGAATGCCAATGCATGTACTGGAGACCGCGGCATAGAAGATGCAAGAGCCATGCAGCGTGGGGTTGCGGAGGCTTTCGCTGTTTCGCCTGAATTCGTTGGTGTGGCGTCGACAGGAGTGATAGGTGAATTCCTGCCTATGGACAAGGTAAGCAGCGGAATGAAGCAACTTCCCCCTGTGTTGAGCGAGGAGAGTGGCCCTTTGTTTTCCCAAGCCATTCTTACTACGGACTTGGTGGAAAAAACCTTATGTGTGGAGCTTGAATTGGATGGCCAAAAAGTGACGATCGCGGGAACCGCTAAGGGTTCCGGCATGATTCATCCTAACATGGCAACCATGCTCGGCTTCATCGTGACCGATGCCAAGGTTGAGCAGGCTTACCTGCAAGAGGCTTTGAGAAAAGCGACCGATGAGACGTTTAACATGATCACCGTGGACGGAGATACCAGTACGAATGACATGGTCGTAGTCATGGCCAACGGAATGGCAGGTAACAGCGCACTAAACAGCGAGCACGTTCAAGCGGATGATTTTTATCAAGCGTTAGCCTATGTGATGAAAGAGCTAGCGAAGAAGATTGCACGCGATGGTGAAGGTGCGACGAAGCTGCTTGAAGTGGAAGTAAAGGGCTCGCCATCAGAGGAGATTGCAAGACAAGTAGCCAAGACCGTCATCAGCTCTAACCTAGTCAAAACCGCGATCTACGGTGCCGATGCTAACTGGGGCAGAATCCTTTGTGCGGTCGGTTATAGCGGAGCAGCGATTCAACCACAGCTGGTCGACGTGTTTCTGGGGGAGATCCAGGTGGTAAAGGCAAGCTTCCCTGTGCCTTTTAGCGAAGAAGAAGCGAGGGACTACTTGTTGCAAGAGAATGTTAAAGTTGTGATTGATTTACATGATGGAGAGGCAGCCGCCACCGCTTGGGGATGTGACCTCACCTACGATTACATTAAGATCAATGCAAGCTACCGTTCATAAAAGGACGAAAGGACATAAGGCGCGAATGCCTTATGTCCTTTTAAGTTTCACTTCTGCTTAAAGGTTAACAATATATCAATGTAGAATATAGTAATAAAAGGTAAGTCTTGCTGGAGTGGAGGTGTAAGGTTGAATCGCTGGAGGCTCATTGCTTTGGATATGGACGGCACACTCTTGGAAGCGGAAGGGACGATATCGGAACCCAATTTGCAATGGATCCGTCGAGCCCGCAATGCAGGAATCGAAGTTACGATTGCAACCGGAAGGCCGAAACGTATGATTATACCCTACTTAGAAATGTTAGATGTACAGGTTCCTTTTGTAGTGGCAAATGGGAGTGAGGTATGGACTTCTGGGGGAGTCCTGCTAGAGCGCCATACCATCGAACATGAGGATATTCGTTTTTTATATGCTCTGACACAGGAATTTGGTACTCGATTCTGGAGCTCTGTGGTTGATCAAGTGTTTAAGCCTGGAACGTTCCCCGAACAGATTGAGCTCTATCAGTGGCTTAAATTTGGGTTTAAAAGTGAAGATCGGGATGTGATAGAAGAAATTTGGAAACGCTTAAAAACCTACGGAAGGCTAGAGCTCAGCAGTTCTGACCCTAGCAACATTGAGGTGAACCCCAAAGGCATAACCAAAGCGACTGGACTCCAGAAGGTCTGTGACTATCTAAATATTACGGCGCAACAGGTTGTCACGATGGGGGATGGCCTGAATGATGTAGCTATGCTTCGTTGGGCAGGATTTGGATTTGCCATGGCGAATGCACCAGCCGAAGTACAGGCTGCCGCCGATGAGGTTACGGATCATTATGAACGCGACGGAGTGGCACAAGCGATACAAAAGCTTCTGAGTTTTCCCCCATAAAAACAGAACTCCAACCGAATCTTGTAGTAACCAGATACCCAACAGACTTGAGCTGTCTCCGATGCCCTGCATGGAGGACAGCTTTTTTGTCTTTTTTAAGGGAAGGAACTATACTTAACTAGAGAGTGATTGATAAGGAGTGTTGGGGTTGTCAAATATAGAAAGCTTAATTACACCTGAAATCAGAGAATTTTTAACCAAACATAGAAATCCAGGGTCTACCGAGTTTGCCGATTTGATTGGAAAAGGGGGGTATATTCCTCCTCATCCGGATTTGTTAGTCGATACGCTAGCCGCTTTAATGATGGGAAAGAATGTCTTGTTAAAGGGACCGACAGGTGCAGGCAAAACCAAGTTTGCTGAGACGCTGTCCGCTCTTTTTAACCAGCCGATGCATATGGTCAACTGCTCCGTGGATCTAGATGCGGAGAGTTTAATCGGGGGAAGATTCATTGCCTATAAGGATGAGAAGCAGGTGATTGAGTTTGCACCTGGTCCAGTGATTAAAGCCATGAACCACGGGCATTTCCTCTACATCGATGAGGTTAACATGGCCAAGCCAGAGACCCTTCCGCTTATTAACGGAGTATTGGATTATCGAAGAATGGTTACCAATCCGTATACCGGTGATGTTGTAAAAGCGAAGCAGGGGTTCAGAGTAATTGCTGCGATCAATGAAGGATATATTGGGACCGTGCCTCTTAACGAAGCGTTAATGAATCGCTTTATCGTTATTGAAGTCCCTTATATTAAGGGAGAAGAGTTGAAGGGATTGATTCGTTCTAATAGCCTGTTAAAGGACGAGAAAACGATCGATCTATTTGTTCGGCTATCTCAAGATTTAATCCTTGCCGCAAGTCAGGGCAAGGTTTCAGAAGAAGCGGCTTCGATTCGAGCGCTGCTCGATGCTTGCGATTTAAGTACAGCCATCCCCCCAATACGAGCGATCAAACGGGCGATTAGTGATAAGATGGAAGAGGAATCAGAAAAAATGTTTATCCAAAACCTTGCAGAAACCTTTTTTTAAGTTCCTTTTCGTATGAGGTGTAAACGTTGAAGTATATTGTTTTTAACAACAAAAAAGTGGATACGGCTCTTTTTATCCAGCTGCAAGATTTGGCCAATGTGTTGTCTGGGGTAAAAGAGCTGAAGTTTAAGTTTGATTACGGTTCTTATGTCGATCTTGAGGGACAGGTAATCTCAGCTAGCCATTTTTGGGATACCCTCCCGCCCCTCGAGATGGAGGCAGGCTATAAAACAGATATTTACCTTCGGGCGATTGGAACGCTTCGTCATACGGACACCGCTCAGGTCCAGGCGTATGGCGAATTCTTAAAGCCATCTTCATTAAAGAAATTCGGGATCGAGCTTTTTACTTTATTTGAGGATCTGAGACTCCAAGAGATTTGTAAAAGAGAAAGACCTGGAACTTCACGGTTGTTCTCCATACGAAATCAGGAGTACCATAAATATTTTGAGAATCAGCTGATCGTTAACCAAAGCCGAGGGTACTTGCTTGATCATTTATTTTGTATGGTCTATCTGACGTTGCACGCGAGCGGGCCAGATCGCAGTTTTTCGGACGTGGAGGACAGTCAAAGGATTCATTTCGAAGCCTTAAGACCGATGCTTTATGAAGTGTTCGATGCATCATCAACAAGAGATAATGTCAGGATCGCGGAACAAATGATTCATTATGTGGCCCCTCATTACAGCAAGGATGTCCTGAATGAATATTTTATTCTTCCTGTGCTCCATCTTCATTCCAAGGCAGAAGAAGGCCTGACCTTTGATGAACTTAAGCGAAGCTCTTCCTTAAAAAATGAAGATCAAGACGAGAACCGCCATGACTTGGAAGAAGCTAAAAAGGAAAAACTGCCAACCTGGCATGGGGAGACTAAAGATCAGGAACAATCCCGAGCTTTCTTGCAGTTCGACTTAGAAAGTGGGACCCAGACGCAGATGCTTGGCGGTACTGCACGGGCCACCGAAGATGGGGATGAAGCGTTAGGCAGTGTGCAAGGAAAATCAGGTGCCAGCAAACAAAGGGACTATAGCGAAGCGGAAGAAACCAAAGAACAGCTTCTAGCGATGCCAGGAGGGGCAGGCGCCTTTGGTACAGAAAATAAACATGCGGTATCCATTCGGAAAAACGCGGAAAAACCGAGCGCCCTAGATGAGCAGCGGTACAAAGAACTTCTCCTGGAAGTGGATTTATATATTAAAGATTTGTCTAAGACCATTCAAAAAACACTGGAGCATCGGCGAGAAGATCCGCAGCAGGGTTTGCCTTTTGGACGACTTTCTAAGAATTTACTGCCCTTGGTTTTGGAGGATTTCCCTAAGGTTTTTTACAAAAAGAAAAACGAATCTAAAGATATTGATGCCGCTTTTATGCTGCTTGTCGATTGTTCAGCCTCCATGCATAATAAAATGGAGGAAACGAAAAAAGGCATTATCCTATTCCATGAGGTCCTAAAGAGCTTAAGAATCCCGCACGCCATTGTAGGCTTTTGGGAGGATGCGAACGGAGTAAAGGATGGATATCAGCCTAACTACTTTCACTGGATCAAAGATTTTCACTACTCGATCACGGCCAGAAGTGGAGCGGAGATCATGCAATTGGAGCCCCAGGAGGATAATCGGGATGGATTCAGTATCCGCGTAGCGCTCCAGGAGCTGAAGAAGCGAAAGGAAAAAAATCACTTTCTCCTTGTGTTCTCGGATGGAGAACCCGCGGCAGCCCAATATGATCAGAATGGAATCGTAGACACGAAAGAAGCGGTGATGCAAGCGCGAAAGCAGGGGGTTGAAGTGATAGGGATGTTCTTATCTAATGGAGAGATCTTTGAAGAGGATGAAAAAACCATGCAGAACATCTACGACCGGGAGCACGTGATGGTCCCTAGTGTGAAGGAGCTGCCTGAGCACTTTGCTCCTTTGTTGAAAAAGCTATTACTAAAAAGTATGTAGCGCGGGAAAGAGCGATCATATAATAGAAACAGCAAAGGAGGGACCTTGCCGCGATGCGTCGAAAGAGATATTCGAATATGGACGATACTCCAAACAAACGGACATGGGATCACTTTGTCCGTTGGCAGCGATCTCGTCGCTCCGTAACGAAGGATTATTCTTATGTCATGGCAAGTGAGACAGAGCCCGACCTGGCATTTCTTAAAGCGAACCGTGAGCAGACTTCCCTTACTTGGATCGGTCATGCGACCTTTCTGATTCAGATTGGAGGTCTTAACATTGTAACGGATCCGGTATGGGCTAAGCGGATGGCGATGTCCCAGCGACTGACCCCTCCAGGGATTGCTCTTGCGGATATGCCAGATATTGATTTCGTTCTGATTTCTCATAGTCACTATGACCATCTGCACTTCCGCTCCCTTCGGCGTCTGCAAGGAAATCCCACGCATCTCGTGCCTGAAGGACTAGCCAGGAAGTTTATGATCAAAGGCTTGCCGAAGGTGGAGGAGTTCACGTGGTGGCAATCGAAACAGGTGAAAGGGATTGAGATGACCTTTGTGCCGGCCCAGCATTGGTCGAAGAGGACACCCTTTGACACCAATGCCTCTCACTGGGGTGGGTGGATCATTAGGGATCAAGAGTCCAACGAGACCCTTTACTTTTCAGGAGATAGTGGATATTTTCCGGGCTTTAAAGAAATTGGCAGCAAGTTTAGCGTGGACTTCGCGATTCTGCCCATCGGGGCTTACGAGCCCGAGTGGTTTATGGGCATGCAACATGTTTCTCCGGAGGAAGCGGTTCAAGCCTTTCTGGATCTAGAGGCTCAACATTTCATTCCTATGCACTACAGTACATTCCGGCTTGCCGACGATACCCCCTGGGAAGCTCTTGTCCGGCTGCAAACGGAATGGAAGCGAAAAGGACTATCGCGTGATCAACTTGTTCTCCTGCGCTTGGGTGAGATTCTGAAGACGAAAGAGGTAACGGATGAAAAACGAGTTTGAGATCGTGGGCGAAACCACGGTCCTTTATGTACGTTATAAAGTATATTATCTTCGAGTGTTTATCGATACGGCAGATTTGGAGAAGGTCCAGTCCTACAGAGGAACATGGTTTGCCGGATTTGATGATTCTGGGAAACGATATTATATCCATGGGAAAGACCGAAAAAATGGGGTTAACAAAACGATCATGCTACACCGTTGGATTACGGATTGCCCTGATGGCATGGTGGTGGATCATATCGATCGAAATTCTTTAAATAATAAAAGAGAAAACCTTCGCGTCATTTCCGCTGGGGAGAACATGCAAAACCGAAAGATTCACAGCAATAATACAAGTGGTGTTCGTGGGGTTTCGTGGTATAAGAAAACCGGACAGTGGAGAGTACAGATTTGCCTACAAGGAAAGATGAAAAATCTGGGGTTATTCGATCATTTTGATGATGCGGTGGCGGTATCCAAGGCGGCATATCAAGATTTTATGCCTTACTCGGAAGAGGATGACGACTATCAAAAAGCGCCTACCCTTTTTGATTTCACGTATTAAGTCAGAGGGAGTTTTCCCTCTGACCTATTTGTACGCCCTCGTTTTAGCAAAGTATTCCTGAACCAAGGCAATCTGAGCGTCATGGAGCGAGATCAGCTGGCCATCTTCTACGGCTGTAAAGATGGCGGTGCCATACACCCAGTCATGTGAGCCATCGGCTTCAATGGTAAAGTTATGTGGCTTAATTCCCCGTACTTCCTCATTCACGAGGATCAGGATCCCTTCTAGATGATCATCGTGAGCAACTTCGAATTCTCCCTCCATCAGCTCCTCTAACCTCTCAGGCCCTGTAATGGCTTGAGTAAGGGGTTCTTGCTCAGGATATTTTACAATAACGGTGATCATGGTCATTCCTCCTTTAAGTACCATGATACAACGAGGAAGCTGTTAAAAGCTATCTTAGCTGCAAATAAATGCCGAGCTGTTCCTTCATAGCCGCTGCTTGTTCTTTCTGTGTGGGGGAGATGCGATAGCGTTCGCCCTCTAGCTCGGAGGTAAAGGGTTGAAACCCATTTTGTATAAGGAAATAATCTACATCCTGGACCGAGTCACTTTGACCCAAGAGCAGTTTTTGACCAACAAACTCTTCATCTACATACACTTCATAGAGATTAGGAGAACTCTCCCAATCGCCTAAATCTTCAAATGAGCTGTCACTTCTCAAGGTGAATCCTCCTCTTTCCTTTTCCTTTCGAAAAGTATCGTTATTATCCCCTTCACTCGGAAGAAAATAAACATGGAAAAAGGGATCCAGCCTTGGGGTGAGGGTGCCAGCGCTGCTGGCGGCGGGTTCGCTTCTGGCGAGAAATCGGAGGGTACTGGCGACTTTGGCAAGGATACTGGCGAGTCAGCTAGTCTTACCGGCGAGTTTTTTCAAATACTAGCGACACACCTTAGTTTACTGGCGACTGAGGCTTGTTTACCGGCAAGTAAGTATTAGGGCACTCTTAAATAGGGGGAGGGGTATGTTGTAAGCTAAAAAAGTGTCCCTGAAATTTTCAGGGACACCCACAGCCTTATAGAATCTCCCCGCTCCAGCCCTTGCTTTCTAGGATCTCCTGGAAAGACTTTTTGCTCACCTTAGGCAAGGGAACGGTCCATGCACGGGTAGAGCGGATATATTTAGGTTCACTCTGCGTCCATTCCTTTAAATACTGCAATACATCTTTATAGGGGCCATCCTCAAAATAGTAAAGTAAGTTGTCGCTCTTAGACATACGAAATTGGCCGACGTAACGCATACCATCACCTCACTTTCCTAGTCTATCCATGAATGCCATTTTTAACGTTTTTTGCAAAATTCACGACGATGAAGGCAGGCAGTATATAACCGATCATGGCTTGGAGGATAGCAATAGCTTTGGACCAGCCCAAAGGCGTAACGTCTCCATAACCTACGGAAAGCAAAGTTACCGCACTAAAGTACAAGGAACGAGTAATTCGATCCCATTCGTGGGCCTGATGAATAGCAGAAGCATGGTGGTCCACGATAGGTCCCCATTGTGTGGTATCTAAAAAGATATATACCAGCGCGAAGCTAATCACCACGTTCAGATAAAAGAGAAAGATGGCTGCAAGGTTATAGAGAAGAAAGCTTCTTTCATTCATTGAAAGGGACTCCCTCCTATGGATGTACTTGGGTTTGTACATTCTATGTGGAAAAGGATCCGATCAGTCTCCAATAGCCATAAATTCGATTTCTTCCCCTTCTTGGAAGCCTAAAGCAGGCAAACCCGTTGCTGGAGGCAAAGAGGCAATGATCCCTTTATCGTCTTGGGTCAATAGGAGGAAGGACTCCATTTCATTGTCTGAAGTGATCTTCAGCGCCACAAGGTAAAAGCGATGTTGTGAAAATTTCATCATCCCTAAATGCCATCCCTTGCCTAGCGTTTGGATATAACGACGGATGGACAGGATCGCTGCCGATTGAACAAGGCGTTGAACTTCTTCCTGGGATCCCCCCATAATCCGAATATCCCCTCGGAAAAAAGCTTCCTTCTTCCCTTTGGAGTGTTCCTGCGTTTCCTGTAATGTAACCTCAATACAGGAGGGACAGATAAATTGGATCCCCTGCTGTTCCAAGGTATGTTGGATGGATGGAGCTGTGAGTTCAGGGGGGAAAGAAAGCTTCACCTGCTTGCATTTTCCACAGGGCTGAAGAAACGTTTTCAAAACGTTCTGGGCCCAATTCAGCAATTGCGCTTCCATCGCGATGGAAGGATCCCGATGACGAGGCAAGAAGTCCTCGGAGAGGTCCTCCTCTATTATCATTTCGCCGTTTTCAAAGACCTGAACGGTTTCGTTTTCAAACTTGACTTGATAGGTGTTGCTGTTATGTATAATCAGATGTGTTAATTTTCCGGGGATGTCCCAGCGTAATTCCTCCATAAGCTTCCTCCTCTGAGTGTACACCCCTATATGATGACAAACCCTTCTGTTCGAGTCAAGTTCGGTGGGGGCGGCAGGCCGCCCAATGATCATTTTTGTTTACTATCGTTAGAAAGAAGGCTTAGTCAGCGGACAGTTAGGATCCAGAAGGATAGCAGGAGAAAAAGAGGCAAGCTTGCGAAGGAAATAGCAAGACTCTGGGATGTGGTGCTCCAGGAACCGAAGGGTTAAGCGACCCAGCACTTGATCCACCTTATGCAATTGAATTACGCGGTCCACGAGCTGATTAAAGCCCATTACCGTCCGTCCGACCTCCCGGACAAATCCTAGCTGTTCAGGGAAACCGGGTGGCAGAAAGCGAAGATATCGCTTAATGGCATTATTTTTAAGCATATGAGCATTGAAGGCTTCCATATACTTGGCTGCTTCTCCGGCCAGGGCTAACTCTACCGGATCTAATCCGTTGCGCAGAAGGGCCGCATGTCCCAGTTGATCTTCGAGCCACAGATCTAGCAGATCGGTGAGGGGTTGGTCGGGGGAGTCTAAACCCTTGACGTAGTAATGCAGTCTTCTTAAGTATTCAGCGTTTTCATTCAATGTGCCAATGAGGTAAGTGGGAGTGAGATTCAGATTGACTTCATTTAGAATACGAAGACGCTGCATATGCCCTTCAAACTGATAATAGCCCCAAGCAGTAGCATGAGCATTCCGGGAAAAGAGAATCAAATCGGGGGAATTAACCGGCACGTCTAGAGCAAAGGAAGCTAGTCGCGTGCGCAAAGCCTGGAATCGAAGGATATATTCCTGAGCCGTTTTAACCCAAACGGCTTCCTCAGATGATAAATAATCACGAATGAACCGGGCATGATCTTCTAAAATTTCTAACCAGAAGGAGTGCTCCTCCACAGGGGTTAATCTTGCTTTAACAGTTGTCATAGGTAGGCAGAGGCCTCCTTAATAGGATGATACCCATATTATGTGAATGGTTAAAAATTGTTGAAAAGATTCGTGTGTAAGATAATCTAACACTTCAGTTGAAGTGAACCCCATCTCAGCATAAAATCTAAATATAACAACGGCTGTTATGAAAACTAACACAAAGGAGTGTTGAGAAATGAAAACAAAATTATGGGGTTCCTTGATTTTAGCTCTTCTGCTCTTGTTCCCTCACATGGCCTTGGCAGCCGAGATCGAACAAGTCGCAAGTACGGTGGATTGGTTATGGGTAATGATTTCTGCGGTGTTGGTCATCTTCATGCAAGCGGGGTTCGTATTGCTGGAGGCAGGCTCTACGCGAATGAAGAATGCAGGTCACGTCGCAGGGAAAACGGTATTTACCTTTGGAATATGTGTTTTAGTTTTCTGGGCAGTAGGATTTGCATTTGCATTTGGTGAAGGAAATTCCATTATCGGGTTGGATGGGTTTCTATTAGAAGGAATTGACGAAGTTTTCGGTGTTCCCCTTCCGATCTTCTTTGTTTTCCAAATGGCTTTTGCCGGGGTTTCCTTAGCGATTGCTTTCGGTGGATTTGCAGAACGAGCGAAGCTTTCCGTTTATTTAATCTTTAGCGTATTGTTTACAGCTCTTATCTATCCTGTGATCGGACATTGGATCTGGGGAGGCGGATGGTTGGGTGACCATGGGAAGCAGGATTTTGCCGGCTCCACCGTTGTTCACTTAACAGGTGCCGTTGCCGCTCTTGTTGCTACGATTATGCTGAAGCCTCGTCTTGGCAAATACAATGCAAATGGCAAACCGAATTTCTTGCCAGGACACAATCAGGTTTATACAGTGCTAGGCGTTGTGATTCTTTTTGTAGGCTGGTTTGGATTTAATGCAGGTAGTACGCTAGGTGTTACCGATGGATTTTTTGGCCATGTAGCCATGACTACTGTTTTGGCTACCGGAGCGGGTACCGTGTTTGCTCTTCTTGCTTCTTGGATTTACACAGGTAAAGCTGACATCTCGGCGATGTT
Source organism: Ammoniphilus sp. YIM 78166 (assembly GCF_004522215.1). Taxonomy (GTDB): domain Bacteria; phylum Bacillota; class Bacilli; order Aneurinibacillales; family RAOX-1; genus YIM-78166. The sequence goes on from NZ_SDLR01000002.1 coordinate 835,775, forward strand.
AAATGGGGTATTAGCTGCTCTAGTTGCCATCACAGCTTCTTGTGCTTTCGTTGAAACATGGGCAGCCGTTGTCATTGGGGCCATTGCCGGAGTCTTGTCTTACTTCTTCTCGATCTTCCTTGATCGAAAAGGAATTGATGATCCCATCTATGCGGCATCGGTTCACGGTATCGCAGGGGTTTGGGGAACTTTAGCTAACGGATTATTCGCTTCTCCGCGATTAGTTGAAATTGTAGGAGTGGGTCAAGAAGGGTTGTTCTACGGTGGCGGATTCCACCAATTAGGAGTTCAAGCGGTAGGGGTGCTCGCATGTGGTATCTATGTAGCTGTTGCTACGTATGTTGTCTTAGCTGTACTCAAGGCGACGATTGGATTGCGTGTAAGTGAAGAAGAAGAGATTATGGGCTTGGATATCAGTGAGCATGGGGCTTATGGATACCCTGAGCATCTTCAAGGCAAAACACCGCAATTCAAACAAAGTGTTTGATTCCGTTATACGCTTGGTATGGCTCGAGCGTATAGGAAGGGATGAGGCGAATGGCTGGGAGCGGGACTTCCAGTTCCATTCGCTTCACCTTACTTTCTGCGAAGAGCTTCCTGAGGATCTAACGGTGTATGACGCGGTGGTTGTAGTTTGTCGTTTAGAAGAACTGGGGCAATGGATTAGCCGAGTCAACCAGCAATTGCCTGTTTTTTGGTATGGACATGGGCAAGAGGGTGCATTTCGCAAGTGGAATCTGGAAGCGGATGGATTCATTGATCACACTATGAATGAATCTCAGATCTTAGGGATGCTGCTTCTGGGCTGTTACCAGTTTGAGCGCCGGAAAGGTCTTATGATCGAAAACAAGAAACTAAAGGTGAAGTTAGAGCAACGAAAACTCATCGATCGGGCCAAAGAAATCGTGGCCGAGCTCAATCACGTCAGCCTATCTAAGGCCTATGAGCTCATGAGAATGCAAGCCATGAAGGAGCGCAGATCCATCGAAAGTGTGGCTCGCTCGCTACTCTCCCTGAAAGGAATATTGCCAAAGGAAAAAGACGCGAACTAAGCTCGCGTCTTTTTATTTTTCGGACATAAGGTTCGTTATTCTCGTGAAATACAGGAGATTGGAGCTTCTTTCGGACATGGAGTCTGTTAAATGTGCAAAAATGAGAAAAAAGAGCTGGATCTTAACAAAATAACGGAAGCTATATCCATTGCGCCCTCAACCTATAGCAAATTTTATCAGATAACGAATCTACTGTCCGCAACTTATTTATTTCATTGTATTGTTAAATCTTCTCATTAGGAAAGGCAAGGCAACCAACAAACTACACAAGAGACCGACTTCTATCAATTGAAGAGTCATGAAATCCACTCCTAATTAAGAATAATTATCATTTTTACCTTATTATAATGGCGTTAACCTAAATTGTCAAATTATTGTTTACAAAAATCAGAGGGTAGCATATAATGGAATTATAAGAGTTTCCTATGGGCAACAAAATTAGATGTGTACAAAATAATAATAATCATTCTTAACTAAGATGCTGCTGTCCTTGTGACAGCAGCATCGGCTCATTTTAGGGGGAGAAATTAAATGAATTTCATTATCAGGAGGGATGAGACGTGAGTACCATTAGACCCGAGCACGATTCAAGAATACAAAACAATGTGCCAGATGTGGTTGCGTTTGTGAAGCGGCATGCAGAAGGGATCGCGGCATTAGCCTGTGGAGGGCTGACTTTAATCGCATGGATAGTAGAACAAATGGACTTTGCTGTCTTAGCCCCTTTCCTATTTATCTGCGCTTATGTGATAGGAGGCTTTGTTAAAGCAAAAGAAGGTTTGATCACCTTAGTCAAGGATAGAGAAATCGATGTGAACTTGTTAATGCTGCTGGCCGCTATAGGAGCGGCTACAATAGGATATTGGCTAGAGGGAGCCATTCTCATCTTTATTTTCGCCGTAAGTGGGGTTATGGAAAGTTACACGATTGCGCGCAGCTATCGCGATATTGCCACACTCATTGAGATGAAGCCAGAAACTGCCATCGTGTTGAAGGACAATCAGGAAAAGGAAATGCGCATTGAGGACTTGCAGATCGGAGATCTTGTTATTGTAAGACCAGGAGAACGAATCCCATCGGATGGTATGGTCCTTGAGGGGACCTCCTTAGTTAACCAGGCTTCCATCACGGGAGAATCCGTACCGGTAGAGAAAGGGCCGCAGGACGGTGTGTTTGCCGGTACCTTGAATGGTCAAGGCTCGCTCGTCATCGAGGTCACCTGTCGAAGTGAATCTACTCTGTTTTCTAAAATTATTCGGTTGGTTCAAGAAGCGCAAAGCGAGATGCCTGTTTCCCAGAGCTTTATGGAGAAATTCGAGAAGATTTATGCGAAGGTTATCATTGGGGTTACCGTGCTGCTTATAATCGTTCCTCCCTATTTGCTATCTTGGGATTGGGAGCAGTCGCTTTACCGGGCGATGGTGTTTTTGGTTGTAGCTTCTCCTTGTGCTTTAGTTGCATCGATTATGCCAGTGATTCTGTCTGCCATTTCTTCCGCGGCAAGACATGGCATTTTGTTTAAGGGAGGAGCGCATCTAGAAAATTTAGCAGAGATTAAGGTGTTGGCTGTAGATAAAACAGGGACTTTAACCTATGGACGCCCCCAAGTGACAGATATTCATGTGTTTCAGTCTTTGAGTCAGGCAGAGTTATTTCGCACCATCGGTTCCATTGAAAGTCTGTCTGAACATCCTCTCAGCTTGGCTATTGTCCAGAAGGCTGAAGAGCTAGGAGCCTCACTTGAGCGTCCGAAGGAAGTGCAGGCGATTCCGGGCTTTGGAATTGAGGCAACACTAGAAGGGGAGCATTGGAAAATTGGCAAAGGAGCTTTTATGGAGCCGTCTTTTTTGACAGGCGAATTGCAGCTTCTGACGGAACGGCTGGAGGGTGAGGGCAAGACGGTGGTGTATGTTCAGAATACACAAGGTTTAGCAGGAGTCATTGGCATCCAGGATACCATTCGCCCGGAAGCGAAACGAACCGTTAAGCAGCTTCAGCAATTAGGGATTCAAGTGGTCATGCTCACGGGGGACCGATCAGCTACGGCTAAAAATATCGCGAGTGCGGCAGGGGTAGATGCCTACTATGCTGATCTGCTTCCAGAGCAAAAAGTAGAGATGGTAAAAGAATTAAAACAGAAGTATGGAAAAGTGGCTATGTTGGGAGACGGCGTTAATGATGCTCCTGCCTTAGCAACGGCCTCGGTAGGGATTGCCATGGGGGCTACAGGCAGTGATGTTGCTCTCGAGACGGCAGACCTAGTACTTATGAAAGACGATCTAGAAAAGGTTCCAGCTGCGGTTCGCCTCGGACAACGGTCGAAAAAAGTAATGAAGCAAAACATGGTGTTTTCACTGAGTATCATCTTTTTGCTTATTTTTTCAAACTTCGCCTATGAGCTTGCTCTTCCATTAGGGGTTATCGGCCATGAAGGAAGTACCATCCTGGTGATATTGAATGGGCTGAGACTCTTAAAAATGTAGGTTGGATTAATAGAGTTTGGTTTATAATGGTATATGAATGATATGAGAACTGAGAAATGAGGGTAAAGCTATGAATTGCAAAATTACAAGAAACGCAGCTAAAAAAATAAAAGAGATTATGGAGAAGGAAGACACACAGGGCAAAACCCTCAGGGTGTATATCACACATTCTCACGGAGATCACGCCCACTATGGTATAGGTGTGGATGAGCCAGGAGAAAATGATGCTATTGTCAAAACCGACAAAGATATTGATGTTCTTCTCGACCGAAATCAAGAACTGTTAGATGGGGTAAAGATCGATTATCTCTATATCCCTAAAGAAGGATTTGTGATTACGAATCCAAGCAAAGGAAATCACGGCGATCACTAAGAGCAAGGATGAGTTAAAATCACAAAAGAAGGGCTTCTCTCAACTTGTTATGTTGGAAGAAGCCCTTCTTCATTCGGCTTCTATGATACCTCCATTTTCGCTCCAGGGCGGTTTCAGTGAATCATACGGATCAAAAAAGAGAAGCCGAAGCGAGAAGACACTCTCTGCTATTGTGATAAATTGGTCGCCCATGTAGTTTCTAGTTCTGGCAAAACTACAAGGAATAATATCAAGGAGGGCTAATCGATGAAACTCACCTGTTTAGGCTTCTGGGGTGCCTACCCGGAAGCGGGATCCGCTACTACGTCTTTTCTTCTAGAGGATGAAGGCTTTACGCTGTTGATCGACTGCGGCAGTGGGGTACTCGCTCAAATGCAAAAGATCGTCCCCGTTGAACAATTGGATGCTCTCGTGCTGTCTCATTATCATCACGATCATATAGCGGATTTGGGCTGTATGCAGTATGCTCTGCTGATCAACACCCTATTGGGAAAAAGAAAGGACTCGCTTCCCATTTATGCGCATCGAGAAGGCCCATTTGATTCGTTAACCTATCAGACTTATTCCCATGGGGTAGAAATTAGTGCCGATCGCAAGATCACGATTGGACCGTGGGAGGTGTCGTTTTGCCCTACGGTTCATCCTGCTTATTGTCTTGCTATGAAGTTTTCTTCTGCAGGAAGGTCGATTGTTTACTCCGCTGATACGGGGTGGTCCGATGAGCTCGTGAAGTTCTGTAAGGGGGCCAATCTCCTGATCTGTGAGTCTAGTCTATATGACGAACAAAAAGACCAGGTTCCAGGGCATATGACCGGGGGAGAGGCCGGCCAGCTGGCGCAACTCGCAGGAGTCGAAGCTTTGATCCTTGCCCATTTTCCTCATTATGGCGAGCATCAGCGTTTAGTGGAACAGGCGAAACAAAGATTTACGGGTCCTGTTCAGCTTGCCTCTGAACTGAAAAGTTGGGTAGTGAAATAGAGGCACTTTTTCCCGGGCATACTTATACTATTACTACAATGAATAAACGGATGGTAATGCCTATGATAAATCAGCCCCAGAGTGTGTGGAAAGGTCATTTCATACAGATTGATGGCGTGCGAATTCATTATGTAGTAAAAGGAGAGGGGAAGCCGCTTGTCTTAGTTCATGGCTTGGGAGCGTACTCTTTTACCTGGAGATATAACATTGATGAACTAGCCCGATCCTATCAGGTGTTTGCCGTTGATCTAAAAGGCTTCGGATATTCAGAAAAGCCGCTAGGCTCAGGTTATTCGATTGATGATCATGTCCAAATGATGGAAAAATTTATCACCAGGATGGGCCTTGGCCGTGTAGATTATATTGGTAGTTCGATGGGGGGAGAAATAGGACTGCGGTTATGTCTCAAGAACCCACGCTTAATTGGGCGACTGGTCTTGGTTGGCAGTTCCGGCTACAGGGATAAGCTTCCTATATGGGTTAAACTGCTGGGACATTTACCGTACAAATCATTCATTAAACGCTTTATTCGCAATAAATACTTAAAAGAGGACGTACTAGCGGAAATGGTAAAAGGAGCCTACTATAACCCTGATGTCTTAACGCCGGAAGAGATTAAAGCCTATTTAAACCCGATCTACTCTCAAGGCTTCGAGGAATCGTATCTCTGCATGCTGCGTGAATTTGACTTTGGAAAGTACAAAGATTCTTATCAGCAGATCCAACACGATTCCCTTATTTTAGCGGGAGAAAATGACCGGGTGATTCCACTAGAGCAGTCCCACCGCTTGCGTGAGGATTTGCCTAATTCTCAGTTGGTTACCTTTTCGAATTGTGGTCATTTCTTACATGAGGAAAAGTGGGAAGAAACCAACCATCATATCCTTGATTTTCTTAGATAAGGAGAGGAACCAATGGGAAGTGAAATGAAGGAAAAATGCGGGGTCTTCGGGGTTTTCAATCATCCGAAAGCAGCTGACCTGACTTATTACGGACTTCATGCTCTTCAACACCGTGGGCAAGAAAGTGCTGGTATCGTGGCCAGTAATGGAAAAACCTTCAGTTATCACCGGGGGATGGGGTTAGTGACGAAGGTTTTCACGAGGGAGATCCTAGACCGCCTAGAAGGACAGATGGCGATTGGGCATGTTCGCTATTCTACGACGGGAGAAAGCTTGCTGCATAACTCTCAGCCTCTTGTATTCAAGTACCGCGAAGGAGATCTTGCGTTAGCCCACAACGGCAATCTTGTTAATGCCGAATACGAACGAGGGCTGCTGCAGCAACAGGGAAGTATTTTTCAAACGACCACGGATACCGAGGTGTTCGCACACCTTCTTGCGCGTTCAGCTAAAAAGACATTCGCTGAAGCTGCTCCGGATGTACTTAAGAGAGTGCACGGTTCCTTTGCGTTGCTGATGATGACGGAAAAACAAATGCTGATTGCTCTCGATCGCCATGGATTGCGTCCCCTATCCCTAGGCAGAATTGGAGAGAACGGAATCGTGGTGGCTTCCGAAACCTGTGCCTTAAATGCGGTGGGAGCCACTTTTTGGAGAGATGTGGTCCCGGGCGAATGGATTCTCGTGGATGAGGACGGGATTCGAACGGGAACCTTTGCAGAGGAAGAAAAGAAGTCGCTTTGTTCCTTTGAATTTATTTATTTTGCTCGAGCAGACAGTGTGATCCAAGGGCGTAGCGTGATGTCCGTAAGAAAAGAGCTAGGCAAAATCCTAGCAGAAGAGCATCCGGTGGAGGCGGATGTAGTCGTTGCGGTCCCGGAATCCAGTGTTCCAGCGGCCATTGGGTACGCTCAATCCTCAGGTATTCCCTACGAGATCGGGCTTATTAAAAATCCTTATGTAGGCCGAACGTTTATTGAACCCACTCAGGAGCTTAGAGAACTTGCCGTTCGTCTTAAGCTAAGCGCAGTCAGAGAGCTGCTAGAAGGCCGAAGAGTCGTTCTAGTGGATGACTCCATCGTCCGTGGAACCACGAGTAAGCGAATTGTGCAGCTGTTGCGTGAAGCCGGTGCAAAAGAAGTGCACGTACGTATTAGCTCTCCTAAAGTCGGAAATCCCTGCTATTATGGCATCGATATGCCCAACAGAGAAGAATTATTCGCCAATCGCCATGCGGAAGAAGTCGCGATGGGACAAGCCATCGGCGCGGATACTTTGGCTTTTCTGAGCGAAGAAGGACTGCTAAAGGTGATTGGCATGGGTATGCCAAATGGTCCGGAGCATTGCCTGGCTTGCTTTAATGGGGCTTATCCGACGAAACTGTATTTAAAGGAATGAGGGTACTCCTACAAGTACCCTCATTCCTTTTGTTTATGCCCGCGTTTCCTGAAAACGGCGGATGATTTTCGTGATCACTCGACGCGGGATAAATCGAACACTCGAGGCAAGCAACCAATTTTTTAGACCGGGGATAACCACCGTTTTCCCTTGCTGAAGGCCTTCATACCCTATAACAGCCACTTGTTCCGCGCTCATGCCTTTAAATAGCTTGGAAGCTCGGAAACCGGCGCGCTGTTCAAATCCAGTAGCGGTAGGGCCAGGACAAAGGGCTGTCACTGTTATCCCATAGGGCTCAAGCTCATTAGCAAGAGCTTCGGAAAAAGATAAAACATAAGCCTTCGTTGCATAGTAAACAGCCATCAACGGACCCGGTTGGAAGGAAGCCGTGGATGCGACATTCAGGATTTTCCCGGACTTTCTGCTCATCATCTCAGGGAGAAGCAGCCTGGTTAAATGGGTAAGGGAGGAGATGTTCACCTGGATCATATCCAGGGTTTCTTTTGCCTCCGTTTCGGAAAACAACCCATATAAGCCAAACCCAGCGTTGTTAACGAGAATTTCTATCGGTAAGGCTTTTTGTTGGAGTTCCTCCGCAATCTCAAGGGGAGTCCCAGGAATCGATAAGTCTTTGACAAGTATATGACTTTTTGTGCCGTACATGGATTCCAGCTCTTGGGCCAATTCTTCTAATTTCTTTCTGTTTCGGGCAACCAACACCAGAGCATACCCATTTCGGGCAAAATGCTTCGCGAGTTCATACCCAATTCCGTTTGAAGCGCCTGTAATCAGTACAAATGAAGACAAAACTAGTCACTCCCTCAAAAGCTAGTACATGGTTTTGTCCATTGTATCAAATTACTTAATTACGCGCGCAGCTCCTACATAGTGCTTGTCCCACCAGCCGCTGGCCATGGTGCTGTATTTGACTCCGCCTTCGCCGAACGTATGCAGAACCCGGTTGTTCCCAGCATAGATCCCAACATGTCCGATTCGTTTAACAGAGGTACGCGAATATTTTGTCGTGGCTTTCGTGGAGAAAAATACAAGATCTCCTGGTTTAAGGTTTTTACGCGCGATCGGGGTCCCTGCTCGGTATTGATCTCTCGCCCCACGAGGAAGCTTGATCCCATTTTTTTTATAAACGTATTGTACGAACGAGGAGCAGTCAAATCGGCGGGACGTTTCATATTCTGCCCCGAACTTATAGGGTACGCCGAGAAATTGATGCCCGGTTTTCACAACTTTGGTTCGTAGTGTTTGAATTTGCGTGCTAGTTAAGGAGCTCGTCGTTGCCGTATTAGCAGAAGCTTGTGGAGTAAACCCCAAAACTCCTGTCGTCAGCAGCATCGCGGCAAGGGTAAGATGGAGTAGTTTTTTCATGGACTTGTTCCATCCTCTCGTAGTAGTAGTGTTTTGATTTGGCATTGAAAGTGCTTTTTCCAATAGTAAAGGATTTACTGAGAGGTGAGAACTCCTTAAAAATTACCAACAGTCTTCCAAAATTTGAAAGAGTTCCTTATTGGAACTCTTTCAAATAGGGGTATAGGTGGGGTCTTGAGCGAGATGGATCGCGTACTGAACGGGGCGCTGAATCGATTTGCGGTAAACATTGGAAAGACCGAGCTCTTTGAATATTTCACGTCCCGGCTTAGGATTTACCTCAATTAACCATACATTTCCATCAACATCGACTCCAATATCTAACCCAAATTCCATCATATTCCCAAAGTGCTCTTCAATAATTTCCACAACATGGAAGGCGAGCAACTGGCATTCTTTTTGAATTTCTTTCCCTTTTTCTTTACCAAAACGGGCGAATATCAATTTCTTGAACGGGATCGGTTTGCCCCCATTATGAAGATTGGACGTGGGACTATGCTTAGGTCCTACCCGCACTCCAGCTCCTGTAATTTCCCATTCCCCCCTTTGATTTTTCTGGATGAGCAGTCGAACATCAGCTACTCGATGGGGGATGAGCTCTAGATTCAATCCTTGTTGGATCATAAAGTTTCCATTGCGAATCTTTTCTTTGGAAGCCCATTGCTGAACGGCTGCAACGAGCCCCGCATAGTTGTGGAACGTGGCTGATTTCGTTGCTAAGTTACGCGATCGACCCAAAAAGTGTATGCCGTCCTTCAATCGAGTCAGCCGCATAATACTTCTTCCGCCCGTCCCGTTTCCGGGTTTAATATAAAGGATGGGATATTGAGTTAACATGTCTCTGAGGTTCTCCGTTGTATATTCAACGGTTTTAGGAATCCACTTACTTAACGATTCCTCTTGGGAAAAAAGCTGAGTGGCACTCCATTTATTGGTATAAGGACTGTTGGCATATCGAAATAAATCTTTCTGTTTACGCAAGGCGCGATAGCCAGGCAGCCCTTTCCTGCAACGGTCAATGACAACATCTGGCCAAGGGAAGATTGCACTCTTCCAACCAAATGCAGAGTGTGGGATAAAGCCCTTTATTTTTTTCTCTTCTAGTAAAATATCCTCATGCGAGAATAAGAATATAGTCGCTCCTAATCTACGACCTTCGTATATTAACCCGCGGAGGTAGTTAGGTTCTTCAAATCGGGTTCCCTGTCTCCAGGTTAAAATACCTATAATTGGTTTCCTCATAAAAGAAGACATCTCCTCCAACATAGTCTGTTATATTGTATGTGTGGAAGGGGAATCTGTGAATTCGCTCTGGCAATTGTTTCTTATAAGGATCTTTCTTATAATGAGGGGAGAAAACATCTGCAGGCTAAAGGAGAGAGGAAGACATGTCTAAACCGATCGTAGGCTTTATTGGAGTGGGAGTGATGGGGAAAAGTATGGCCGGCCACTTGTTGAAAGCGGGCTATCCCGTATTGGTTTATACCAGAACCAAGAACAAGGCTCAAGAGCTGATGGAGGAGGGTGCGACTTGGAAGGATACGGTAGCCCAACTCACAGCAGAAGCAGAGGTCATCATTACCATGGTGGGCTACCCAAGTGATGTAGAAGAAACGTACTTAGGTGAAGAGGGGATCCTGGCCCATGCCAAGGCCGGTACGGTCATGGTGGATATGACTACCTCAACCCCATCTCTGGCTCAAAAGATCTATGCGCTGGCCAAAGAAAAAGAGATGATCGCTTTGGATGCCCCGGTTTCGGGAGGGGATGTAGGAGCGAAAGAGGCTCGATTAACGATCATGGTTGGAGGAGATCCGGACGCCTTTGAACGCGTAAGGCCGATTCTTGAAGTCATGGGGAAAAATATTGTGCTACAGGGAAAAGCGGGGGCAGGACAGCATACTAAAATGAGCAATCAAATTGCTATCGCTTCGAATATGATAGGTGTCTGCGAAGCGATGGCTTATGCGAAGAAAGCAGGATTGGATCCAGCTCTGGTTCTGCAGAGTATTGGGGCGGGAGCTGCAGGAAGCTGGTCGCTGAACAATCTGGCCCCACGCATGATGGCGGGTAACTTTGAACCAGGCTTCTATATTAAGCATTTTATCAAGGATATGAACATTGCGCTTCAAGCCGCTGAAGAAATGGGCTTAATGACACCCGGGCTGAAACTTGCCAAGTCATTATATGAGCAGCTAGCTGATCAAGGGGAAGCGGATAGCGGAACGCAAGCCTTATACAAACTTTTCTTACAGGAGTAAAGAAGATGCTTCATGAATTTACGATCACGATTCCCTACGCCATGGCGGATGATTATATCGAGAAGCTGAATCACGCGGGAGTCTATTATGTTTCCTACGATACCCCCATTGAGGTGATTACCACCGAGAATGGCTATGACTATCAGGAAAAGCCAGATGCTCTGGTGGATCTTAAAATCTATGCAGAAGAAGGGGACAGGCCCCATCTACCGGATGCTTATCTAGAATTGATCGGTGAGCTTTTTTCGTTAGAAAAGGATCAAATCGCCTACCAACTCTTGACTGAGGATGCGTGGCAGCAACCTTTCGAAGACATTGATCTGGGAAATGGCTGGATGATCTGTCTACCTGAGCGAGCGGAGCAGTACCAGGATGCTCACTGCATTCGCTTTGATCCTCAAGTGGCTTTTGGCACCGGATTGCATGGGACAACTCAAGATTGCCTGCGTGTGATTTTAGAACAGGACTTTTCCGGTCTTTGTGTAGCTGATCTCGGGACAGGCTCAGGCATCTTAGGCATCGCGGCCGCACTGCGGGGGGCAAGCCGCGTGCTGGCCATTGATATCGAGCCGGTTGCACGCGAAATCGAGTACAATGCTTCCCAGAATGGAGTCGACATTCAAGTGGAGCAACAAGATTTATTGCACGGGGATTACGTATTAAGGAAGGACTTTGATTGGATCTTCATTAATATCGGGGGAGACGAAGCCCTTCAGCTGCTCGAGAGGCATGGCTTGTTAGACGGATTCCATGGAAAGCTCTTGGTGTCTGGGCTAGTAGAGTGGAATACGGCGAAGCTCGAGAGCATGTTGTCGGAAGCGGGCTTCAAAGGGATTCAGCGATTGCAATCCAATGAATGGGTCACGTTCCTTTTCGCAAAAGAGCCTTCTTAGGAAGGGATCCTACTAATACTTTAAGTAGTTGGGGGTAAACTAGGATCAAATTAACCGCTTTGAGGAGTGAAATGGTCTGTGACAGGTTTGTGGATGAAAATCGTGGTTTGCCCTACCGTGATCTTATTTGTGAACTGGATAACAATGGACGTCTATTATCCTAGGTTCTATCAAGCGCTAGTTGTTGGACTTGTTCTAGCCTTTTCCGGTCATATGATGGAAGTCATGTGGCTGCAAAGAGGCAGACTGTGGATGATGACCATCGTGGACTTTTTCGCTAGCGCCGCCATCGTCTTTGTTAGCCAGTTTTTCTTTGCTGGAGCTTATGTATCGATGATTGGAGCTCTCATTGCAGCATCTTTCTTAGCCATAACCGAATATTATCAGCACCGTTGGCTAATCCGTGAAGGAAAAACGGAGAAGGCCACCTAAGGGTGAAGCGAGTTGGCTTCATCCTTTTTTCTGTGGTTTTAGGTTGGTAGGGGGACAAGTGGAAAAAATCCATCTATTTACGATAGAGAAGGCTAGAAGGCGGTGTATAGGTGGATTTTCTCCACCTAAGCAGATTCAAAGCCTCATCACGGAACGATTCCCAGCATAATAGGTGGAGTTTTACCACGTATTCGCTCTTATTTTCCCTTGTTGCTTTAAATAAGTGGAGTTTTTCCACTTTAAGCAGAGGAAAAAGGACCGATCGGACCGGTCGGCCAACCTAGGTAGAGCGGATACCGTACTATTTGCACCCAACGGTAATCATTAAAAAAGAGGGTGCCTAGGGACACCCTGATCTAACTAAAACCACCTGATCACCTCTTTATGAATCGGAATGCCTAAAAATTTATAGGTCTTAATGATATATCGAGCGTCTCTTGGATAGTCGTGAATCTTCGACTTTTCCACCTTAAGCCATTTGAAATCCTTCATTGCTTACCCTCCATGCTAATCCTTGTTTATATGGCAGTGTATTCCTGGTTATACGTTGATGTGAAGAGGGAAAGCGTTACTTTAGGGCGATAGCTTCTTGTTGAGGAGCTTTCGTTGTTTTGTGAAGTTGTGAAAGGGAGATTTTTTTCCTTTTCGCGCGAAGGAAAGTTTCTTGTTTGAAATTGTTGTTGCAGATGTCGATGATATCAGACCAGTTCGCTAGGCTCATCGTACATGCCTCCTTTTAGTTTTATTGTGTTAGATCATAACGAATGAAGAAATTATGATTTCTGTCATTAGTAGAAATATATTATCCTCCAAGTATTATGTTGCCTGAATTTGATAAATTTTTTTTGAAATTGATCCCTACCGACAAATTACATATAGATGCCCTCCAGAGATAACCGCTTTTTCAACGTTTGTGACATTGAAAATCTAAAATTACTTAGAAAGCAAATGGTTTATTCGTAAGGAATACGCCCAATCATTCGCACAAACCAGATCAATTCGCTATAATGGAGGTGCATGAGTTGAACGAGGTGATAACGATTGAGTGGAATTGTAGGATACATAGGTAAACGGAATGCTCAGCCCATCCTGTTGGACTGTTTAGATCAATTAGATTATCGCGGGTATGACTCCGCTGGCATAGCCATTTCAACTGGTACCAGTATAGAAAAAAGAAGAGCGGTAGGAAGGGTAAAGGATCTTAGAACCCACATTCTCCGAGAACCGATTCCTGCGGGAACCATAGGTATTGGACATACCCGCTGGGCGACGCATGGTACCCCATCTGAGCAGAATTCCCATCCTTTGTCGGGGTGTGATCATCGTTACTTAGTTGTCCATAATGGAATTATTGAGAACTACACCGCTTTGAAGAGGGGATTAAAGAAGAGCGGACATACCTTTCGGACGGATACGGATACGGAAGTCATTCCCCATCTGTTAGAGGAGCATGACACGGGAGATTTTGAATCCACCGTACGAGCCGTGCTGCCTTTGCTTAAGGGCTCATTTGCCCTTGCGATCATGTCGCAGCAGCATCCACAAACCATTGTGGCGATCTCCCAAGACAACCCCCTGGTTATTGGATTTGGAAAAGGTGAAACCTTTTTAGCTTCGGATATTCCAGCATTACTTCCTTATACAAGAGAGATCTACCCGATTAAAAATGGAGAAATCGCCATCCTCACTCCGGGCAAGGTGCAATTGACTTCCGTTGATGGGGAAGCAATCGAACCTAAACGAATGCGCGTGGAATGGGATAAGCAAGATGTCCAATTCCAAGACTATGAGCATTACATGCTAAAGGAGATTTTTGAGCAGACCAAGGCAGCGGAAGAAACGCTTGCAGGGCGCTTGACTTCATCAGGCATTCATCTGCCGGAATTAGAAGCAGCCTGGAGTAAAGAACGCGTCCAACAATTAAAAAAGATCGACATTGTGGCGAGCGGAACCTCTTACCATGCTGGGATGATTGGCCGAAAAGTGCTGGAGCAGCTCCTGCAGCTCCCTGTTCACGTTTCCTATTCGTCAGAGTTCAGGGACGATCATCCACCTCTGGATGAAGACAGTCTAATTGTGGTTTTGAGTCAATCTGGTGAAACAGCGGATACTTTATCTGCGCTAAGAGAAGGCAAGCGTTTGAAGTGTCCCACCATTGCGATTACCAATACCGTGGGCAGCACGATCTCGCGTAAAGCGGATTCGACCATCTATACGAAAGCGGGCCCGGAGCTTGCTGTGGCTTCTACCAAGGCCTATACCTCCCAGCTGACGGCGATCATGCTTCTCGCGCTATGGCTCAAAGAACAAAGGGAAGGCCTTGAAGAAGAAATTACCCTTTCCCTGCTTCAATCACTGGCCCGCTTACCAGGAGATATTGATTCGACCTTAATTATGACAAAGGATGCCATTGATCAATTTGCACAAGTCACCTTTGACCAGGAGCATTTGTTTTTAATTGGGCGAGGCTTAGATTATGTTCTGGCCTTAGAAGGGGCTCTGAAGCTGCAGGAAGTAGCTTACATTCATGCGGATGCCTATGCAGCAGGAGAGATGAAGCACGGAACCATGGCTTTAATCACACCCGGTGTTCCCGTAATTGCTTTAGCAACCCAACATCATGTGCTTGATAAAGTCATCAGCAATATTCGCGAGGTGAAAGCTCGAGATGCCTTTGTGATTGGCATCACCACCACCGGAGATGAGCTTCTGGTTGAAGAGGTGGATCAGGTGCTTTATATCCCTGAAACCCATCCCTATTTGATGCCGATCTTGGCCGTGATTCCGCTTCAGTTGCTGGCTTATTATTCAGGAATCGTCCGTGATCATGATGTGGATCGTCCGAGAAATTTGGCGAAGTCTTTGACTGTAGAGTAAGGATAACCATCCTTGCTCTTTTTTTTGTCATTTTTATGCTTCCTTAATAAATGAGATTTTTATTTTTAAATATAGTCAAGCTATCAGTGTGCAATGTGGGACTCACCTTGTCCAACAAAGACATAAATTGCAGTCTTTTAATTTTTTGTAAACGATATTAAAATACAAATGTGATATACTTATTGGTAATTGTGACACATCAATCGATAAGGAGATGAACAAAATGACAATTTTAGTTTGCCAAGAGTGTGAACACACAATCGATTTCATGAAAGATGAAAAGATAAGTGTACTTTACGGAAAGTGTACCTGCTGCCAAAATGAAAAATAAAATTACAAAATAAAAAATGACTAGCGAATGCTTTGACGAGCGCTAGTCATTTTCATATATTCCCTCAAAATAAGATTATTGTGTTGATACTATGAACTACATAAACAAGTGTATAAAGGTGGTTAATTATGGTTTTAACAAAACAGATTCTTAATTCTTTAGATCAGAAGGGAATTGTCGATAAACATACACTCTATCTTGAAATTGATGATCCTCAAATCCCTGATCAATTAGCTTTTTTGTGTGAGCGTAAATATATTAAACAGATTTCGGTGAATGCTTTTGCAATTACTGAAAAAGGAAAAATGACACTATTTAAGCTATTGTAAGCAGAGTGCTCATAACCTTACGTCAGAATCAGTATGGCTGTGTTCGGTCTTATTATTTGTTACACAAAAGGGTGGCGACATAATTGAAACTTCAGAGTCCTAGGGATTGCCAGTAGGCAC
This sequence comes from Ammoniphilus sp. YIM 78166, assembly GCF_004522215.1. GTDB lineage: Bacteria > Bacillota > Bacilli > Aneurinibacillales > RAOX-1 > YIM-78166. Next base: position 851,587 of record NZ_SDLR01000002.1, read on the forward strand.
TTCCTAGGGCTTTACTATTCTAGTTGACTTTCGTTCCTTAAGGCATTTATCTGACCAAGAAACTTCCACGTTCACATGCAGCTTAATAACTTTATATAAAAACAAATTCAATCGATCATCAGTTTGAAATATTGCTAAAATACTAGATGTCATTCACAAAATCGACATAAGTATGTATAATCAATAAAGTATTTTAACGTGGAACCGCTTAAGCAAGCATTCATGAGCATTCAATATATCATCAAGAGGGAAAGGCGGTTAGAATAATGAGATTTTTAGAGATGTTTGTTGCAAAAAGTAATGATTTATTGTGGTCTTATGTAATTATTGCCTCTCTTATTTGTGTCGGGCTGTTCTTTACTTTCCGAACGAAGTGGGTTCAGTTTAGAATGTTTGGGGAGATGATACGTTTACTCGGGGAAGGGGCAAGCCAATCCTCCAAAGGAGGAAAGGAAGTATCCTCATTCGGGGCTTTCTGTATCAGTACCGCTTCGCGAGTAGGTACAGGGAATCTGGCTGGGGTTGCCATTGCGATTACGGCTGGAGGACCCGGAGCTGTTTTCTGGATGTGGCTGATTGCGTTAATTGGTTCGGCATCTGCCTTCATCGAATCTACCTTGGCTCAGATTTATAAGGTCAAGGATAAAGAGAATTTCCGAGGCGGACCGGCTTATTATATGGAAAAAGGCTTGAATAAACGCTGGATGGGTATAGTGTTTGCTATTCTTATTACCTTATGTTTCGGTCTTGTATTCAATTCGGTACAAGCCAACACCATCTCGGTGGCTATGGAATCGGCTTATGGCATTAATCGCATGATTATGGGTGTGATTCTGGCTGCATGTACAGCCTTTATTATCTTTGGTGGTCTAAAGAGAATTGTGCAAGCCTCTCAATTTATCGTTCCTATCATGGCGGGGGGATATGTGATTCTAGCCCTTTATGTGATGATCACGAACATTTCAGAGCTGCCTGCTGTTCTCACCATGATAGTAAGAAGCGCATTTGGCCTTGAACAAATTGCTGGTGGGGGAATGGGCGCTGCGGTCATGATGGGATTAAACGTGGACTGTTCTCGAATGAAGCCGGAATGGGGAGTGCTCCGAATGCAGCGGCTACCGCTCATGTCACGCATCCGGTAAAACAGGGTCTTATCCAATCTCTTGGGGTTTTTGTAGATACTCTATTAGTGTGCAGTGCAACGGCTTTTATCGTCTTGCTATCCGATGCTTACGGAAAAGAGTTAACAGGTATTGAACTCGTTCAAGCCGCTCTCGCTCCTCATATTGGATCTTGGGCAGCTGGATTCATAGCTTTGGCAATTCTCCTATTTGCCTTCAGCTCGGTTGTTGGAAACTATTATTATGGAGAAACGAATATAGAGTTTATTAAAAAGAGTAAAACTTGGCTGCTAATCTACCGCTTTGCTGTTGTGGGGATGGTCTTGTTCGGCTCAGTAGCAAAAGTAGGAATCGTTTGGGATCTAGCTGATCTATTCATGGCCCTAATGGCGATTACAAACTTGATTGCCATTCTTATGTTAGGACGTATTGCGCTAGCCGCTTTAAAAGATTATCAACAGCAAAAGCGGCAGGGAATCGATCCGATCTTCCATGTCTCGAACATTGATGGACTCCAGAATGTAGAGTGTTGGGGAGAACCCACTAAAGGGAATCAACGAAAAGCGGTTTAGATGAGTCGTATCCTACAGTGGTAGCAACTCTCTTGTCTTGAACTACGAATCAAAATTCATCAAGTCCGTGACATCCGGCATTCAAGGTATAAAGGATTATCTAAATAGATTTGAATTTATCTGGAATGAATTTAGATAATATGTATAGGCAAAACCACCCAAGTAATTTGGGTGGTTTTTTGTTTAATAAGCCATTTGGTTATGATAAAGCGGTGCTCCCAGTGCTTTCCAGAGATAGTGTGTTTTGGAGTACGTGTGTTATTCTTTGGTTAAGTTTGTTTATTCCAGCATGGTTTTTGCTGAAACAGCCGGTCTACCTAGTAGCATGTTTACCATGGGTTTACATTGAGGCTGATAGTGCTGAATGGTTGTGATTAATCTTGGTAAGTGAATAACCTAACATTGATTTAGACGAGAATAAACAAATAATGAAAAACGACCGTGTTTCTTCACACTTCCTACATAATTACGGGCTATAATCCATAATAGGTCACGTAATGATTAGAAATAAAGCTTACAGGAGTTGAGGGTATGAAAAAAAATCTCATGAAAGCTGGAATAATAGGTATCGCATCTTTGGTCATTATTGCAGGCTGTACATCGAAAGAGCCGGATACAGCAGCTCCGACGACACCAACAGAAACACCTAATACAGTAAGTGAGCCTGCTTCCAATCAAACACCTTGGGTAGCAACCAAGAATACGACCCGCATCAATACAAATGACCCAACTGAAGCAGCGGTATTGGTATCCCAAACACTTTGGACGTCGACTAATGAACAGAACCGCCCTGGAGCTGTAATTCTAGTAAATCCTGACGATTGGCCAATCGCTGCGGTCAGCGCAAATTTAGTTCATTTTCCTAACAATGGACCTTTATTATTCACCGGTAAAAATGAAATCCCAGAAATCACATTGAATGAAATAAAAAGACTAAATCCAACAGGAGCGCAAGAAAATCAAGGGATTCAAGTGATTTTAGTGGGGGAATTTGATAATCAGGTACAAGAGCAATTGGAAACATTAGGGTTTAAGACGGACCATCTCCAAGCAAGTAGTCCAGCGGATTATGGCAAGGTCATTGACACGTACTATGCAAAGGCGGCAAATGAGATTCCGCAATCCGTTGTAATTGGTTCAATGGATAGTCCTGAATTTACACTACCTGCTGTAAAATGGATTTCTCACATGTCAGAACCTCTACTTCTAGTAAGTAAAGATGAAGTTCCACAAGAAACTGTGGATGCACTCCAAACCCGTAACGGTAAAGCCAATATATATCTTCTGGGACCGGACACCGTGGTATCTTCAGCCGTTGAAGAGCAATTAAAGCAATACGGTAAGGTAACAAGAATTTCTGGTAACGATGCTTATGAGAACGCGATAGCTTTCGCCCAGTTTAAAGATAGTGAAACCCAATTCGGTTGGGGGATAACGAAACCAGGGCATAACCTTTCCTTTATTCCAAGTGGTTCTGCAGGTTTAGCACTGGCGGCAGCTCCATTCTCGCACCTAGGTAAACACGCTCCGATGTTATGGACGGATAACGATAAGATGCCAGCGTCAGTTATGGATTACGTGATGTCTATCCAACCTAAATTTGAGTTAACTCCTTCTGATGGACCTTTTAATCATGCTTGGCTAACAGGGGCTATAGAGAGCTTTACGTTTGATGCTCAGGCAGAGATTGATGATATGCTTGAAATTGTTTCGGCAACCGGAGAAGGGCATGGAGGGCATGGAGCTGGTGGTGGAAACCAAGCAGAAGGCACGGATAAGAAGGGACAACCAGCAGACCATAATAAACATCATTAATCAGCCTAAGGGACCAATTCTGGTCTGGACTAGTTAATTTCGCAGAGCGTTAATTCATAATTGAGTTACGCTCTTTTTTTGTATGTTCCTGAATTTCTAAACTTTTCTTTTTTAAGATGTATTTTTCTCTGGTTGGAAATATTAAGAAGAAAATACTAGTCGCTGGAGTTTTGAAAATGGATTTTCATTATACCGTAATTACTAATAAATCTATTGATGACGCGATTAATTCACTTGAGCAAAATCTGAAGGAGCATAAATTCGGTATCCTATGGCAACTTGACCTCCCAGCTAAGCTTGAAGAAAAAGGTGTTGATACCTATACGAATCCATATCGAATTCTTGAAGTAGTAATCCACACGAAGCAGCAAGAGTTAAAGCGCAATGAATTAGTGGGTTATTTCTTGCCCTGTAAAATTGTTGTTTACGAAAGCGATGGTAAAAGAAAAATAGGGTTGCCTAAACCAACTTCAATGATAAACCTGTTGGATGATGAAGAATTAAAAGAGATTGCCGAAGGTATTGAACAAAACCTAGTTGGAGTGCTGGAAAAAAGTAAGTAAATCGGATCCTAAACAAAAGAGCTTCATCCAACGATATGTGTTGGTTAGAAGCTCCTTTCTGTTTTAAAAACTGTAAGACGCATTCTGTCTAATTTAAAGTAATACCATTCGGTTCGTTACCAACATTGAAAGTAGTAATTACCTTGTTTTCTTTATTATCTATTACACTGACTGTATTATCGAACATATTGGTCACATATACAAACCGATTGTCCGCGCTTGTTACGACCCCGTGAGCGCCATTCCCTACTTCAATAGTCGCTATGACTTGTTTGGTTTGTAAATCTATTTTAGTAATCGTGTTAGACGGCTTATCATGGGTACCTTGATTGGCAACGAAGGCAAATTTATCGTCTGATTGGATATATACCTGTGCTGGACCGTCTCCAACTTTGATTTCTTCAACAGAATCATTGGTTAAATCCACAATAGCTAGAGAGTTTTTGCTATTTAATGTAGTAAGAAGGGTTCTCCCGTCTGATGTTACAGCCGTTGTGACCGGTGTATCTCCCACTTTAATCCGCTTTGTTTCCTTTAAGATATCTAAGTCAATGACACTCACGGTATCTTCAAGCATATTCGCAATATAAGCAAACTTGCTATCTGCGGAGATTCTAAAGCCATGTGGACCGTTTCCGGTGGGGATGTTTTCAGCGATTTGATAAGTACCTAACTCAATCACCGAAACATTGTTATCTTCACTATTGGTTACAAGGGCATACTTGTTATTGGCCGTAAAAACAATGTGGGCTGGGTGTAAGCCTACTTCGACTTTTTTAATTAATTCATTTGTTTCAGCATTGTAAAATAGAGCAAACCCTTTGGATTCATCGTTGTGTCCATGTCCGTCATCTTTATGCCCGTGTTCAGACTCTGGAATGAGAGTAGCTGCTAACGTTTTTCCATCTGGGGACAACTGAACATTATGGACGGAACCCTTTACTTGAATAGTTTCAATAAGGTTGTTTGAATTCGCATCTATTTTAGAAATACCATTGTGATTAGCGGTGAAATAATAGGGGCTTAAGTTGCTCGGTTGTTCTGCAGGAACTTCTGAGGTGACAGGCTCTTCCACCTTTATTTGTTCGTTATTCTGCTCTGGATTTGAATTGGTTTCTGTATTACTACAAGCTCCTAACACGAAAATTGCAACTAAAGCTATGGACAGGATATTGAATTTTTTCATATTGTAACCTCCCATTTTCTTCTCCTTTTCATCTTAGATGGTAGTTGTGAAGAAACTTTGATGGGATTAGCTTTCTTTAGTTACAGTTTTGTGACGAAACACAAACCTCGTGGAATAACCCGCTATGGGTGGCGTAAACAACGCGAGCAAGGTAAGGGTCACACCCATAAGGTATAACATGGTGGTTCAACAAACTATAGCTAAGTACTCTAGGATAGCTTTTGTCCTAGCGTTTTCTTGTGCCAAAATTCATAAAATAACTCAAGTGACATGAACTAGGGAATCGCTGAGATATAGTATCTACATACTTTTTTCACAAATATATCTTAAACTATTTATAGAACGTATAGACGACATAATAAATTGCTAACAGCTTGGAAAATCTCGTTCTTATGTATTACTTGTGGCAGTGAAATATAAAGGGGGAATATTTTAGTAATAAAATATTGAGACGTGGAGCAGAATTTTCGAGGAGTTTTCCTATCCTATTGGAAAAGAGGAGATGGGAACATGAAATATCTGGTTTGGTTTATGGCAGGGATACTAATTGTTGCGGGTTTATTATGCCTCTCCATAGCACCGACTGTAATGGCAGGATACCCGATATGGGTTATGATTCATTCATTTGTTACGGTTTGTTTTTGGACCGTAGTTCCAATCGCAACTATCGGTCTACTTTATTTTTTATTGACGAGAAAAAAAGAGATAAGATAATGCTATAAACTTATAAATCTGGAAAGGATAGCTCATCATATGAAACATCTCATTTATGGTATAGGTATTGCGGGAAGTATGTTCTATGTTCCTTTACATGTTTTGGCGCACGGAACCGAAGAAGAGCATCAACGAGAAATTTTTATGCAAAATCTAATTCGATATGGATTTATTACGTCTATCGCTGTGTTTATTATTTTGATTGCTGCTTGGTTTCTAGTCAGGAGAAGAATGAAGAGCTTAAATGTAAAGAAAAAGGAAGAAAGGATACAGCGAAACAAACTAGAAAAAGCCGGAAAAGCCGTTGGTTTGACCAGCTTATTGCCTTTGGTTATGGGGGTCATTCTTGGATGGATGAGTGCTTCTCCAATTTCCGAAGGGGTAGTTAACTTTCATCATATACATGGTTTAGATTATACAAGTGATGGGAAAGAAATTTTCGTACCAGCACATGATGGTTTAAAAATATACAAGGATGGTGCGTGGCAAAGCCATGAGGAAGGAGAAAAACATGATTATATGGGTTTCTCAATGGCAGAGGATGGTTTTTACAGCAGTGGACATCCTGCTCCAGGGTCTAAGATGGAGAACCCGTTTGGGATTGTCAAAAGCACGGACAAAGGAAAAACGCTGCAGATCCTTGACTTATATAAAGAAATTGACTTTCACGGTCTAACGGTCGGGTATCGGACTAAAGATATCTATGTCTTTAATCCAGAGCCAAATTCTCGAATGAATGAACCAGGTTTTTATTACAGTACAGATGAGACAAAAACATGGAACAAAAGTAAATTAGAAGGTATTCAAGGGCAGCCTACAACCTTGACTGCACACCCTACAGAAAGTGGGATTGTGGCGATTGGTACAGATAAAGGTGGGTTTATTTCAAATGATTTTGGCAACACCTTTGACGCTGTTTTGCCGGATGTGATGGTCGCGGCAATCTCTTTTACACATGACAATGCAGTATTGGTCGGTATTACTGGAAAGTTACTTCGTCTAAGTCTGGATGGAACGAGCCAAAGCGATTTAAACATTCCACCGCTAGATAAGGATGATGCGATTGCCTATGTGAAACAGAATCCACAGGACCCTAATGAATATGTTTTTGCAACATATAACAAGGATATCTATATGACGAAGGATAGCGGAAAGTCTTGGGTCCAAACTGTTAAGAAGGGCATTGCGAGTAATCAGGATTAGCAATTTAAAAAACAGGGACAGCTAAATTTGCTGACCCTGTTTTTTGTTATTTAATGTTTTTTTATTTCGCCATTGCCATTGGGCACTCAGGAGATGTGGCACATTCAGAAACTCCTCGCTCCATCATTTGTGCACATTCAGCCACATGTTGACCCTTAGACATTTTGACACAATGGGCTATTCCCTGTCCACTTGCAAATGCAGAGGTACCTAATGCCATGGTTGCAACTAATGCAAATAGAGCAATTTTCTTTTTCATCTTGTTTTCCTCCCTCGCTATTGTGAATACAAAGCCATAATAATTAAAAAATATGTAGAAATGATGATGGTGAAGGGCGGATAAGATGACCAAAAAGTGAACTCCAACAGAAGTGTGAACATTACACTTTCTACACACAATTGCACTATTATTAAGTTAAGAAAAAAATTATTCATCCTAGGGACTGTTTAGAGAAACCATAAAATAGGCTTAAGATAGTATTGACATTATAGAATAGGGGGGTATTGTATATTGGTATAACAGAACATGATTTAATAAATCAAAGGAGGAATAAAATATGACAAAGTTAGATTTGAATGTGAAAGGAATGTCTTGCCAACACTGTGTTCAATCCATTGAAGGTGCACTAAACAAAATCGGGGTTCAGACAGTAAAGGTGAATCTGAAAGATGATAAAGTATATGTGGAATTTGATGAAACAAAAATTTCCGATAACGACATCACAGAAGCAATTGAAGACCAAGGGTACGATGTCGTTTAAAACCTTTCATAAATTGTGAGGTGAGTAAAGTGGGTGACAATGTTAGGTACACAGAAAAGGTTATTCTTCCTATAGAAGGAATGACTTGTGCGGCTTGTGTGAACCGGATAGAGAAGGTTTTAACCAAGGTCGAGGGTGTTCAAGAAGCCAATGTGAATATAGCCAATGAAAAAGCAACGATTGTTTTTGAGCCTGATAAAACCAATGCAATTACGCTAGTTCAGAAAATAGAAGGAATCGGATATCATGTTCCTACTCATAAAGTGGAATTGGCTGTGGAAGGAATGACTTGTGCAGCCTGTGTTAATCGAATTGAAAAGAAGTTGAAAAAGACTCCAGGAGTGACGGAAGCCAGCGTCAATTTAGCAAATGAACGAGCAACGGTCACGTTTCAGGGAGGAGTAGAGACTTCGGAGATAATCAAGGCGATTGAAAGCCTGGGATATAAGGCTTCGGAAATCAAAGAGAATGCCCAAGAGGAATCTAAGGCACAAGAAGAACGAAGACATGAATTTATTGAGAAAAAAAAGCGGTTGTTCATCTTTTCTGCCATTCTTACAGCTCCATTTTTGGTCTATATGCTGGGAATGACGGGTGTGGTTCCCGAATATCCTGCCATCATCTATAACCCGTTGTTCCAATGGTTGCTAGCAACGCCGGTTCAATTTATTGCAGGTAAGGATTTTTATATTGGTGCTTATAAAAACCTGAAAAATAAGACAGCCAATATGGACGTTCTGGTAGCGATGGGAACCAGTGCCGCCTATTTTTACAGTGTTGCCTTGACCCTTATGGGTGAGGTACATGTGTATTTTGAAGCGAGTGCCATCATCATTACCCTCGTTTTATTGGGTAAAACGATGGAGTATATTGCAAGGGGTAGAGCTTCCGATGCGATTAAAAAGTTACTAGGCATGCAGGCAAAAACAGCGAGAGTTTTACGGGATGGTACCGAAAAAGATATTCCAATAGAAGACGTTCTAGTCGGTGATGTTGTCGTTGTTAGACCTGGAGACAAGATTCCAGTCGACGGAGAACTTATCGAAGGAACTTCGGCTGTCGATGAATCTATGCTAACCGGTGAAAGCTTACCGGTGGAGAAAAAAGTGGGGGATTCGGTAATTGGAGCTACCATTAACAAACATGGGACATTTAAATTCCGAGCCACTAAAGTAGGGAAAGATACTGCACTCTCGCAAATCGTAAGAGTGGTGGAGGAAGCCCAAGGTTCAAAAGCACCAATCCAGCGTCTAGTGGATGTCATTTCAGGGTATTTCGCTATGGTAGCCCTCGGTATTGCCGTATTAGCATTTTTGATTTGGTACTTTATCGTTATGCCAGGTGAAATCACACCGGCTTTAATTAGCTTTGTTTCGGTGTTAGTTATCGCGTGTCCTTGCGCTTTGGGTTTGGCAACCCCTACTTCTTTGATGGTCGGAACTGGAAAAGGGGCGGAGAATGGGATTCTTTTCAAATCGGGAGAGTTCCTGCAAAATACCCAGAAGTTAACGACCATTGTGTTGGATAAGACGGGGACTATCACCAAAGGGAAGCCTGACGTAACAGACATCATCGCTTTCAACGAGCAGAGTAAAGAAGAGGTACTCAGGATTGCAGCAATAACCGAAAAGAATTCCGAACACCCATTAGGAGAATGTATTGTAGAGGCAGCGAAAGAAAAAGGAATGGATATTCCAGACCCTCAGTCTTTCAAAGCGATTCCTGGATTTGGGGTTGAAGCCATAGTTGGTAATCAGGAAATAAGCATCGGGACAAGAAAATTAATGAGACAAAACCAGATAGACCTGACTCCTTATGAAGAAAAAGCCCAACAATTAGAATCTGACGGAAAAACAGCCATGTTTATGTCCATCAACCGTGAGTTGGCAGCGATTCTGGCTGTTGCGGATACGGTGAAGGAACACTCCAAAGAAGCCATCCAACAGCTTCAAAAGTTAGGCTTAGAAGTGGTCATGTTAACTGGTGATAACCAGAGAACGGCAGAGGCGATAGGCAAGCAAGTAGGAGTTAACCGAATCCTTGCGGAGGTTCTTCCAGAAGAAAAGGCGAATGAAGTGAAGAAGCTCCAAGACCAAGGCAAAATCGTTGCAATGGTTGGAGACGGTGTGAATGATGCCCCAAGCTTTGGCAACAGCAGACATCGGTATGGCTATGGGAACTGGTTCTGATATTGCCATTGAAACGGGTGATATTACCCTCATGAGAGGTGACTTGAGAGCAATAGTCACCACCATTAAACTCTCCAAAGCTACCATGAGAAATATTAAGAAAAATCTGTTCTGGGCATTCATTTACAACACGGTTGGGATCCCAATAGCCGCTTTTGGTCTTTTAACACCTTGGATTGCAGGAGCTGCAATGGCGGTCAGTTCTCTGTCTGTAGTAACCAATGCACTACGGCTAAAAAAAGTGAAAATCTAAAGGGGTGGTGATTTCTCATGATGTGTGAAATGATGGGGGGCATGGGGACAATGGGTATGATGGGCATGATGATGCTGGGACCTATCCTTCTTGCCGCGTTAATCGCTGTCTATTTTGTTGTTCGGACCCTGGGGAAAAAGAATACGAATGTTGACATACCAATGATGATACTTAAAGAGCGTTTTGCAAAAGGTGAAATTACAGAGGCAGATTTCAATGAAAAGCGTAATGTATTAAACAAGGGTTAGGAGGGAAAACATTCCACCCCATATTCCTTTTTAGCTTACCCTTTCCTCTAATCGCTCAATAATAGAAAGGAATTTGTTAGCTTCTCTTGTAACATGAGCAGCTAATCTTGGATGAATCAAACTACGTATTTCACATTGTTCAATCAATCTTGTTGCCTGTCGTTTAAAGTTACGTAATTGTGTCGTAGCAATCTGTACAGTTTCTAAAGCATTTAGCGCTGTTTGTCGATTAGGAATTTCAATATTCTTAGCTTGAACTAGGAGTTGGTCGAACTTCCGTCCGAACTGGTCGGCCTGTAATATTAACCTTCTTTCTGTGGGGTCGAGATAATGTGCAATAAATTTGGAATGCTCAGCCATAATTCGAAGGAAGAAAACATTTTCGTCGATAATTTCATCCCGAATAGGTTTTACAACACCTTGATTCAAATTTCTAAGCGTTTGAAGAAAATATTGGGCTTCTCGGCGAATGTGGTCAACGAGTAGAGGGAAATTGAACCCACGGATTCGGCAAGTCACAATATCATTTAAGACCCGTTGTTTAAAATCCGCAATTCTTCTTGTTAAGATGATGCTATCATTGTTAAGCTGGCGTACAAGTTTTGGTTCCGGCGGTGTTCGAAGTGCTCGCTCCAACTGACGTTCAAAAATATCTTGGAAGTCTCTTGCTTGTCTTATTAATTTGGTTGCGGTTGTTGGAAAGCCTAGTCGAAGAAAAAATGCATGTTCCATCATGATTCGAAGCCAAAAACGGTTTTCTTCCAATGAACGACTCACAAATAAAGAACGATGTGATTTTAAGTCACTTAAAGATTTGATGGTCATAATTTTCGTCAAAATTTTCACCCCTTTACACCCATAATCTATGGTCAAATGGAGGTCAGGGTTATGGGGTGATTGCCTAATTTTTTTGAATAAAAAAAGGATTGTCAATAGACAATCCTTGCCAATCTTTAGCGGTCACCTGGGGCTGGCTGATCAACCCCTCTAATACGATGTTTATGACCGGCATCTTCTGTAGTAAAGAAATCATAATAATGTACATGTCTACCTTCGCCTACAGGAATGGCTGGGCCTGAATAGGCTCTATAGTAATGGGTGTGACCATCTTCAAATACCACATAACCTTCGGTGTAGTGGATATGCCCGCCATCTGGAGTAGGTATTGGTGGCGATGTCACATCTAGACATTGATGAACATGCCCTTGGTCTACGGAGGTGTAATCTACAGAACCGTGAGTATGATGGGGTACAAGACCACGTACTGCATCATCCTTGCTTATCTTCTTCACATAAACAACCCCTTTTGATCTAGTCATTTAACTATATGAAAGGAGAAGTTTTGTTGGTTGGGCGTTAGCCCAAGTGATTTCAATTTAATATACAGGAGTCTCAGGTGGTTAAAGGCTTTAGTGAGGAAGAGCAGAAAATACTAACGAAGATGCTAAGGAGAGTAATCAAAAATATAGAGGAAATAGAGTAATGATATTCTAGAACAAACTGTGGAAAGAATAACATAAAAAGCTTCATTCGATAGGTATAGAAGGGCTTCTCTTGTGAGAGGTCCTTTTACCTAGTACGGGCGAAGAAAACAGAGGAGTTGAGCCAAGATGGAGAAATTTAGACCGCTGCTTCTTCCGGAGGAGTCTGCGCCTGCCTATGCGGTGGACTGCCAGCGATGTGAGTTATCGAAGCAGCGAAAACGTGTCATATGGGGGGAGGGAAACCCACAAGCCGAGCTTTTTATCGTCATGGATAATCCAGGCGCACGGGAAACCAAAGAAGGAGACCCTTTTGTGTGTGGGACCCGAGAGACCTTGCAAAGGGGGTTGTTGGAGGCTGAGCTGGATATTCACTCTGTGTATATAAGCTATCTACTGAAATGCCGGCCCATCAGAGCTTATAATAAACCGATGGCCAGAGAAGCCTGCCTTTCGCATTTGCACTCCCAACTTAAGGAAAAAACTCCGGCCTTACTGCTGGGTTTAGGAAACATTGTTGTTCAATCTTTCTATACCGAAAAGGAAGATGTTAAAAGCCTTAGGGGTAGCTGGCATACTTGGCAAAACTACCCGATTGCGTTTTCTTACCATCCACTGGCGGTTCGCCGGAGACCTGTTCTGATGAAGTATTTTGTAGAAGATCTGAAGCTTGTCGAAGCGAGATTGAAGAATCACTTTAGCAAACAGATCGATCACTAGCCGAATCATATAGTTCCGTCCCCCCATTTAAACTGATTCTGCCATATGTTCCTGATAGGATTCCAACTATAATATAGGGTGTGAATAGTTTGATAATTTAAATATCAAGGGGGATTACAATGGCTATCATGCGTTTGGGGCGTGCGGAACTAAAGGTAATGGATCTTGAAAAATCAGTTGACTATTATACCAATGTGATTGGTTTAGAAGAAACAGGCCGATCAGAAGGTAGAGTTTATATGAAGGCTTGGGACGAATACGATCATCATAGTATTGTCTTACAGGAAGCGGATTCGCCGGGTCTGGATCATTTGGCTTTTAAAGTGGAAAAGCTAGAAGATCTGGCACAGTTTGAGAAAAAGGTAGAGTTATTCGGTTGCACGGTCCGCCGGGTTTCGAGTGGAGCTCGCCTAGCTGAAGGCCAAGCCATTCGGATTGAGACGCCGACGGGGCATCAGGTAGAGCTGTATCATGAAATTGAAAGGCTGGGGAAGAAAGTCGGATCCGTGAACCCGCATCCTTGGCCCTTAGAAACGCGCGGGATTGCCCCTCATGCACTAGACCATTGCCTCCTGACGGGAGAGGATGTCGAAACGGCTACCCGATTCTTTATGGAAGCTCTGGGTTTTAAGCAAAGCGAGAAAATCATGACTGTAGATGGGGAAGTGATGCTAGGCAGCTTCTTGTTTACAGGGAATAAAGCCCATGATATTGCTTTTGTTAAAGGACCGGATAAGAAACTTCATCATGCAGCGTTTCACGTGGATAATTTCTATGAGGTATTGAAGGCTGCCGATATTTTGTCGCGAAACGAAGTTCAGATCGAGGTTACACCCACAAGACATGGAATTACGAGGGGGCAGACCATTTATTTCTTTGATCCTTCAGGTAACCGTAATGAGGCCTTCTGCGGGGGCTACATGACGTATGCGGACTTTCCAACCATCACCTGGACAGAAGATCGGATCGGTCAAGGGATCTTCTATCACCGGAGGGAACTCATCGAATCTTTTATGAAAGCGCTGACGTAAGGGCGATCAGGGATGTTTAACATACAGGTAGAACATCGTGAAGGAAAAGTCTTCCGCTGTGCAGAGAAGGAAGATGTTTTGACAGCAGCTCGCCGTCAAGGGGTAGCAATCCCTCTTGGCTGTAGGGGCGGAGGCTGCGGCATGTGCAAAATCCAAGTGACAAAGGGAAAGTTTGATAGAGGAAAGAGCTCCATGGAGGTTCTGCCTGAGGGGGAACGAGAGAAGAATTACTCTTTGGCCTGTAAAACGTACCCCTTAGGAGACCTAACGATCAAAATATAGAAGCGAATAAGGCTGTACTCTAGGTCGGTTCATGACCAGATGAGGGTACAGCCTTTTTATGGTTTCTACTGGTACGGTACGATTCGTACAGTATTAGATCAAAAGACCATACGAAACGTATATTTTTAAACAGGTGACAGATTGCTAATATAAAGACAGTAGCAAATATAAATAACTTTTAAAAAATTATAAAAGGTAAGGGAGAGGAGTAAGCTGGAAGCCTACATACAAAAGAAAACCATTACCTCAGAATTAAGTAGTAAAATGGCCGAGGCTGCTGTGAAGAGAGCCTCTCAGTTAGGGATAAAGATCAATGTCGCGATTTTGGACGATGGCGGACAGTTGGTCCATTTTCACCGAATGGATCAAGCACCGATTCTAAGCATTGAGATCGCACAGAACAAGGCCTATACGGCCGTCGCATTTGGACTGCCGACGCATGAATGGTATCCGCTCATCCAGAAGGAACCGCCTCTGCGAGAAGGAATTGTCCATACACCCCGATTAGTGATCTTTGGGGGAGGATTCCCCATCAAGATTGAGGGAGATGTGATTGGCGGAATCGGTGTAAGCGGTGGTTCAACCGAAGAAGACATCGCGTGCTGTTTGGCTGCACTAAGTCTAATCGAGTAATAGATAATGAGGGAGGCATGAAAATGCTTAAAGCCGAAGACAATCATCTTTTGACAGCAACGGGACCGGGAACACCCATGGGCGACTTATTCCGCAGATATTGGATTCCAGCCTTAAAGTCTGATGAACTTGTTGCGGATGGCAACACAGTACGAATCCGCTTGTTGGGGGAAGATCTCGTTGCTTTTCGGGATAGCGAGGGCAAGGTCGGGCTTCTGGATGAGAGATGTCCACACCGCGGAACGTCGATGGCCTTAGGGATCAATGATGGGTGTGGTTTGACTTGTATCTATCATGGCTGGAAATTTGATGTGAATGGCACGTGTACCGATTTGCCTTCGGAACCGGCTGAAAGCAACTTTAAGAACAGCATTTCCATCAAATCATACCCTATAGTCGAAAGAAACGGTATCGTCTGGACTTACATGGGGTCGAAAGAAACGATGCCACCCATCCCGAATTTCTACTGGATGAGTTTGCCGGATGATCAGCTCCTGTCTGAAAGGGTTTGGCAGGAATGCAACTACCTGCAGGTCATGGAGAACGACCTCGACTATGTTCATGCTGCATTCCTTCACAAGGCGCTTTCGAAGCAGGCACTGAAGCAAGGAATATTGAGCAGTGACCTGGGAATTGATCCCGACCATCCGCTCTGCAAGAACCCACCGGTGCGCCAAGAAGTGGAGAGTACGATCTATGGCAAGCGTTGCTTAGCGGAAGGTGAAGGGGAAGGGGGAAACAACGTTTTCCTGGAGATTCACTATATTTTTCCTTTCTATACCTACCCGCCCCGTATGGAGGGAGAGGACGGAATGTTTCATATCTTTGTCCCGAGGGATGATCATAGCACCTGGAGCTGGGATGTTCAATTCTCCCATCAGAATCCCATTGATGTACAAGCGCAGCATGATCGCCGTGGCTTAGTCCTTGATGAGAACTTCCGCAAGATGCGGAATAAAGAGAATTTCTATGAACAGGATCGAGGACTGATGAAGGATGGCAATTTCTCCGGGATCCGCGGGATTGCCAATCAGGATCATGCTGTGACGGAAATGATGGGCCCTATCGTGGACCGAAGCATCGAACATCTGGGAACGAGCGATATGCCGATCATCCAGATGAGACGCATGTTGTTGAGTACGGTAAAGGATTTTATGAACGGTAACGAGATACCTAAGCCGCACGAGATTCCTCTGGAGAAGTTATACAGCTGTGGGAAGAGCGCACCGAAGGGAAAGACCTTGCAGGAAGTGATTCCGCTGGCTAACGAATTCGCTCCGCTCGTCAAGAAATAGGGTGTGAGGGAGGCCAAAAAACGTTGAAAAAGAAGATCTATGATGGGCACCGCTCCTTTCAGTATCTGGCTGCCGGGTTAGATTATAAAGCCTTTCCATTAGCGAGTGAGACTGAACGCTTGGGAAACTATGCGATCCGATTAGATCCACAGCAGTTGGAGAGAGTGCAGCGAATCTTTGATGAAAATATGATGATTTCCTTGCGAGATCACGGATTCGTGATGCCCCTCCACCCCGAGCATACGTTGGAATATTGCAAGCATGGCTTCACCGCATTCGCTTACGAAGGCTTGTCTCGCTCCGGCTTAGATGTCATGTTCGAGAATTTCATGGATGGGATTATGAATATCAGTTCCCGGATGGGGCTGAAGTGGGATGATGTAATTTGGAACCTCGGGATGCGCTATTGCGATATTGCCCATCAGGACATGGTCATGATTGCATCTAATATCTTTGATCTTTACCGGGCGAAGGATACAGGCCGAATTGCCATCATTCCTTCACTAGAAGCAGCAACTGCTCTGGAAAACGAATTGGATCGAGTCGATATCTTATACGGCTTAGGCATTCGCTGTATGGGGATTACCTACAATGAAGCGAATACGCTCGGCACCGGCTTATCGGAGCCGAGAGACGGCGGATTAACGAACTTCGGACGCCGTGTGGTCAAACGAATGAATCAACTCGGCATGGTCATTGATATTTCCCACTGTGGGGATCAAACAAGTCTCGATACGATTGAAGCCAGTGAAAAGCCAGTACTCATTACCCATGCGGGGGCCAGGAAGCTATGGAATACCCCGCGGATGAAACCAGACGAAATCCTTCAGGCTTGTGCCGAGAAGGGTGGGGTGATTGGTATCCTAGCTGCACCGAATACGACACTGACCAAGAATCGACCGGATCATACGATTGAATCCGTCATGGAGCACTTTGAATACATCGTTGATCTGGTAGGAATCGATCATGTGGGCTTTGGGCCAGATACGTTCTTTGGTGATCATGTAGCGTTGCAGCATGCCGTGGACGCCCAATTATCCATAGGTCAATCGCATAGCGGGGAAGAGTTTGGAGAAAGCACGTATGTAAGAGGTTTGGAAGATCCGGTGGAAGCTATGCCCAATATCGTTAAATGGCTGGTATGGCGTGGCTATTCGGATACGGACATTGCTAAGGTCACCGGGGGCAATGTCATAAGAGCCCTAAGTAAAATTTGGGTTAAATAAGCAAGACGAGTGGAGGAGGAAGGAATCATGAATGTTAAAGTGCAAAGTCAGGACCTGCTCGACCGCGTGCTAAACGAGATCCGTGCCCGGAGAGACGAATTTGACGCGAAACGGCACGTACCTCGGGACATGGTAGCGCAACTCAAGTCATTGGGCGTCTACCGTGCAGCTACGCCGCGTTGCTTTGGCGGTGATGCACGCTCGCCCGCGGAGTTTCTTAGGTTGATCGAATCGATCTCCGAGGCCGACGGCTCTGCTGGATGGGTGGCAAGCTTTGGCTCTGCTGCGGTCTACCTGGCGGCCCTGCCCCGTGACACGCTGGCCCTCCTCTACGCCAACGGGCCGGATGTGGCCTTCGCGGGCGGCTTATTTCCGATCCAGCCCGCGGAGAAAGTCCAGGGCGGCTGGCGTGTGAACGGTCTCTGGAAGTTCGTGAGCGGGTGCATGGGTGCTGACATTTTTGGCGTCGGTATTGGCGCGGGGGATGGCGGCAAGCCGCGAACGGCTGTACTTATGCCTGAGGATGCGGAGATCGTCGAGAACTGGGAAGTGCTTGGGCTACGCGGAACGGGCAGCCATGACCTGCGAGTAAAAGACGCCTTCGTCTCGGACGAATGGACCTTTGTCCGTGGCGGTGTGCCTACCATTGATGAGCCACTCTACCAGTATCCATCGATTGCTTATGCCGCACAGGTATTAGCAGTAGTTAACCTGGGTATCGCTCGCGCCGCGCTGGATGAGGTTTCTCAGATGGCGGGTGGTCGTTCTGGCATCACGGGTGCACCTAAGATGGCCGATCGCGCTTATTTGCGAATCGCCGTGGCAAAGGCAGAAGCCTCATTAAGATCGGCACGCGCCTTCTTCTACGAGGCCACGGATTCCGCTTGGGAGTCAATCCTAAGAGGCGACGGTGTCTCTGCTGATCAAACAAGCATGCTTCGTTTGGCGGCCGTACAGGCAACTCGCGCAGGCGCGAGCGCTGTGCAGTCTGCTTACTTGCTTGCTGGCACCGCAGCGATCTATGATGGGCACCCGCTGCAGCGTTACCTGCGCGATTCAATGGTCGTGACCCAGCATGCGTTCCTCGGTGAAGGCATCTACGACGGAGCTGGATCGGTACTGCTAGGCGTACCGCCAATGCCTGGCTATATTTAATAGAGAAGGAGGACGTACATTGGGTAACAACGTTCAACGGGTAGCGGTGGTGACTGGTGCCTCCCAGGGACTGGGAAAAGCTATAGCGGAAAAGCTGCTGAGCGAAGGCAAAAAGGTGGCCTTCCTCAGCCGAAGCCAACGGAAATTGGATGAGTTAAAAGAAAACCATTTGGAGCAAGTGAGTCGGGATGAAGCCGTTTTTATGGCGGTAGATGTTTCGGATCATCAGGCCATGAAGCAAGTAATTCATAGCATCTTAAGCAAATGGGGCCGTATTGATATTCTCGTAAATAATGCCGGAATTCGGACTCAAACGGTGATAGAAGATATCACGCTAGAGGAATGGGATCAAATCATGTCTACGAATCTTGCAAGCACCTTTTTTGTCTCGCAAACCGTCATGCACGCCATGAAAGAGCAAAAGTGGGGACGAATCATTAATATGTCCTCCATTGGCGGGCAAGATGGCCCCCTAACCTCCAGTGCAGCTTATTGTGCGTCGAAAGCCGGGCAGTTGGCCTTGACCAAAGTATTCGCAAGATCCCTAGCTTCTTATGGAATTACGGTTAATGCGGTGTCACCAGCTGCGGTACGCACCCCGGAGATGGATAATGTGCCGCCAGATAAACTGGAGAAGATGGTGGAAACAATTCCGCTCGGCAGAGTGGGAGAAGCAGAGGAAGTCGCAGATCTAGTATCCTATCTGGTATCTGATAATGGCGGCTTTGTTACAGGAGCAACCTTCGATATTAATGGCGGAAGATTAATGCGCTAAATCAAATATGAGGTAAGGAGTGAACAGGATATGGCAATGGAACACGGAGCACCGCAAATCCCATCGAAACTAAGGGTCATGATTAAATTTGAATCGACGGGCTGGTTCAATACGACAGCAGAAGAAAAATCAGAAGTAGTCCTTCCAAAATTAAATGATGTGATCGCCAGCTGGAAAAACAACGGTTCTGAATTAATCGGGACGATTGATCGGGATATTTTGACTGCCGGCCATGCGGGAAGTGAAGGGTGGCACGCCTGTTTGCTATACGATGTACCAGACTTGCAAACCGTGACGAATATGACCCACTCCTTCCGCGCCAACGGCTTGGATAAATATTTCCGTTTAGAAGCCATCTTAGGACGTCCATTCTTTTTACTAGAATCATAATCTATGGGATTGCTGGCATAATCCCTACATGGTATATTGCCAGTAAGTTTTGATTTTTAAAATAAAAGGGGGCAAAAATTTCATGAAAAGATTTTGGTCTGGTTTAGTAGCTGCATCGTTGGTGGCCGTGTTGGCCGCATGTGGAGGGGGGAATCAATCCGCCCAGCAAACAGGAGTTTCATCTACCGAACAAAAGCAAGCAACGGCGGACAAGCCGATCGAATTATCCTATGCTTTTTTTGCCCCGGCTAATACCTTTCCTGCGGTTCAAATGGAGAAATGGAAGGAAGAAATAGAAAAGCGTACGAATGGACAAGTGAAAGTGAATTTATTTCCAGGAGGTACGCTGCTCAAAGCAGACAATATGTACGATGGGGTAGCCAACAAAGTGGCCGATATCGGGTTGTCTTCTACCACCTATGAACCAGGACGCTTCCCTCTATTGGGACTCTCTGATATGCCTTCCGGGTATCCCAGCTCCAAAGTAGCCAGCTTAGTTACGCATGAGTTGATTAACCAGTATCCCCCCGAAGCCTTTAAAGACTTTAAGATCATTACGTCCTTTGCTACCGAAGCCGCTTTTATCCAAACGAAAGATCCCGTCTCCAACTTAGATGAGCTGAAAGGAAAGCAGCTCCGCATTTCTGGTGCGCTGACTCCGATCATGAAAGAGTTAGGAGCAGCACCGGTAGGAATGTCTCAGGCTGAGGTTGCTGAGGCGCTCCAAACCGGAGTCGTAAACGGAATGGTGACCTCTCGTGAAGGCTTACTCGATTTCAAGTTCGCAGAATATGTAAAATATGTAACGGATTATCCCCTAACCGTTAACACATTCGTTGCTGTGATGAACAAGGATGTCTGGAACTCCTTGCCAGAAGATGTACAAAAGGTGATTGATGAACTAAACCTGGAAATGACCCAATTCACAGGTGAGTATTTGGATAACCATGTCAAAAAGGCGATGGAATGGAGCCAAAAAGAACATGGATTGCAAGTGGTTGAGCTAAAGGATAAAGCGATCTGGGATGAAAAACTGAAAAGTATACAAGACAAATACGCTGATGAGCTAGAAGCAAAAGGCCTTCCAGCAAAAGAATACAAGGAAAAACTGTTCCAGTTAATTGAGAAATATTCCAAGGAATAGGATCTTAAAGTGGATAAGTTGGCATTCCTTTACGGGGTGTCAACTTATGCCCGTTCCTAAGATTCTCCAACATATTCCGAAGGGAGGCCAGGGTGAGTATGTCTAGTGCACAATTGAATGAAGCCTATCAGGAAACAGGAAAAAGGAATTCTGTTTCGTCCTTTTGGGTAAGTGTGAATCGGAGATTTAATCAAGGTCTTGCTGTCATTGCCGGTATTAGTTTGATGATGATGATGCTGTTGATCGTCTCGAATGCCGTCATCCGAGTTTTTGCCAACCCGTTTGCTGGGACAGTGGAAGTGGTCGGATGGTTAATGGCGATTACAACGTCATTTGCCGTCGGTTATACCCAATTGAATCGAGGACACGTCGATATTGACCTTCTGACGAGCCGATTTTCCCCGATGGTTCAAAGAGGGCTTCAAGCTATCGTCCAGTTGGTCAGCTTGCTCTTCTTCCTTGTGGTGGGTTGGCAGGTGATCCAATATGGTCTGAGCTTGATGCAGAATGGAACGCTCTCCCAAACGCTAGGCGTTATTTTTTACCCCTATGTGTTCTTAGTGTCCTTAGGATTTTTCGGAACTTCGTTTACACTCGCGATTCAGCTCTATGAAACATGGACAGGGGGGGAAAAGCGTGGAGCCTAGTGTGATTGCCCTGTTGGGGCTAGGGATCTTGTTCGTGATGATGTTTCTAAGAATGCCCATCAGCTTTTCTATGTTCATCGTCGGCTTCGGGGGGCTGTACGTCATGAGCTCCCCACAGGCGACCTTCAAATTGCTCAGTACGGAGGTATGGGGATCATTTTCAAGCTACACCCTTAGCGTGATTCCTCTCTATATTTTAATGGGGGAGATTGTTTTTCGAGCAGGCATCACGGAAAAGTTATTCGAGGCCGCTTATCGATGGGTTGGTCACATGAAAGGCGGCATGGCGGGGACAACGATTCTAGCTAGTGCGGGGTTCGCCTCGATATGCGGTTCCAATGCCGCAACAGCTGCCGCCATGGGGACCATGGCTTTGCCTGAACTAAAAAAATACAAATATAATGAAGCGTTAAGTACGGGGAGTGTGGCCACTGGTGGTACATTAGGAATCATCATTCCTCCTAGTACGGTATTGATTGTGATTGCGATTCAGACGGAGCAATCGATCAAAGATTTATTCCTAGCTAGTTTTATACCTGGGATTTTGCTTACCACCGTTTTGCTTCTAACCATTATCTATCTCTGTCAACGAAATCCGGAATATGGGCCAGCGGGTCCCCGGTTTTCGATGAAGGAGAAGGTTCGATCCATTTGGGGTGTTTTTCCGGTATTAGTGCTCTTTGCTTTTGTCATCGGTGGCCTTTATATGGGATGGTTTACACCATCCGAATCTGGTGCTTTCGGCGCTTTCGGAGCGATTGTCATTGCTTTAGCCATGAAAAAGTTGACCAAGGAGAATTTCACTCTTGCCGTTTCAAACGCTATTCGTTCCTCTGCTATGGTCTTAATGCTGATTGTCGGCGCCACGTTTTTTGGCCGATTCTTGACTATGACCAGATTGCCTTTTGAAGTGGCGGAATGGGTGAACGGCTTGCCGGTTCCCTCGACGGTCATTCTCGTAGCTATACTTGCAATCTTTGTGATTGGCGGATCGTTGATGGATGCGATGGGGTTTTTGATCATCTCGATTCCTATTTTCTTCCCTGCCGTTATCGCTATGGGGTATGATCCCGTCTGGTTTGCCGTTATTCTGTGTATTGTCACAAGCATGGGAGCCATCACACCACCGGTAGGGGTCAATGTATTTGTTGTGCAAGGTCTCACCCCGGCCACCCCAATTACGACGATATTCAGGGGGACGAATTATTTTTTAGTCAGCTATGTGCTATTCATTGTACTTTTGATCGCCTTTCCGCAGATCGTCTTGTTTTTGAAGTAAAGGAGGGGATAGTAGATGGATTTGCTGCAATACCTCAAGCAGGTCCTTAAGCTGGATGAGGATCCTGCCATTGAGTTAACAGAAGAAGAGCCAGCCTTTGTCTTTTCTTTAGAAGATCGGAGGGAAAGAGATGAGTGAGCCCTATTTTACAGATATCTCCTCCCTGTCATCGCTGATTCAATCAAGAAGGCTATCTCCTGTAGAGCTGACGGAGATGCTCCTGCAGCGGATTGAACAAGTCAATCCAACGGTGAATGCTTTCATCAAAGTTATGGCGGATGATGCACGCAAACAAGCGGACGAGCGGGAACGAGAAGTGATGGAGGGCCGGATCCGCGGTCCGCTTCACGGGGTTCCGATCGCTATCAAGGATATCCTGGAAACGAAAGGACACGAGACCACGGCCGGATCGAAGATTTTCGCCAACTGGATCCCAGATCGCGATGCAACCGTTGTTCAAAAGCTCCAAGAAGCAGGAGCCGTTCTGATTGGTAAGGCTAATTTGCATGAATTTGCCATGGGGGCCACAACGGAGAACCCCCATTATGGGGTCTGCCGCAATCCATGGGATCTCGAGAGGGTTCCGGGCGGGTCCAGCGGCGGTTCAGCTGTTGCTGTAGCTACGGGTCTGTGTTTTGGCGCGATAGGAACGGACACGGCAGGTTCCATCCGACTGCCCGCTGCCATGTGCGGAATTGCGGGGATTAAGCCTACATACGGCAGAGTGAGCAGGCATGGTTGCTTGCCGTTTAGCTGGTCGCTTGACCATATCGGACCGATGACGCGTACGGTAAAAGATGCCGCGATCATGCTAGAAGCTATCTCCGGCTTTGACCCCCTCGATTCGTCGAGCGCCTCCCGGCCCCCTGATGTGTTGTGGAGGGAAGGTTTGCCTGATTTAAAAGGAGTGAGGCTGGCTGTTGTGCGGCAACATTTTTTTGAAGATTTGGACACTGAGCTGAACAGGGTGGTAGAGCAAGCAATCCTGGACATGCAGGCACTGGGGGCAGAGGTGGTTGAAATCGAGTTGCCGGGTCTTGCAGATGCCTTACAGGCATTAAAGCTGATTGCCCAATCGGAAGTACTAGCCTTTCACCAGCCCCTGTTAAACCAATATAAAGAGTGGTACGGCGAAGACCTGCAGTATCGATTCGAATTTGGCCAAAGCATCAGTGCTGTCCAGTACTTGAATGCCCAGCGCACGCGAAGCAAGATGATTCAAGAAGCAAAAGTGAAGCTATCGGACTATGATGCTCTCCTTGCGCCTGCCAATGCCAGGCAGCCATTCCATATTGGAACAGTACCCCCAGATCAAGCAATTAGCAACATGTTCACCCTAGGACGTACACCATTCGGGAATATAACAGGATTCCCTGCTTTAACTCTTCCTTGCGGCTTCATGCCCGGAAACTTGCCAGTTGGCTTACAGTTGATCGGAAAGCCGTTTGAAGAGCGAAGAATCCTGCAAATCGCAGAGGTATATGAAAGATCCCAACCATGGGTAGCAAGACTCTCGGAGAATCAGGCTTATCTATAAGAGGAGGAGATATCATGGAAATTGCGATCATCGGTGGAGGAAACGGATGTTATGCCGCAGCGGCGGATTTGACGGAAAATGGTCATTCGGTAAGATGGTGGAGAAGAGATGCGGAATCTTTCCAGCCCATCTTGGACACGCAAAGCCTTAAGGTAAAAGATATTCAGGGCGTGCGTGAGGTGAAGCTTCAACTGGCTAGTACAGAGTTGGGGGAAGTGCTGAAAGGGGCTAAACTGATCGTCATCCCCCTACCTGCAACAGCTCAAGAGTCTCTAGCGGCTCATTTGGCTCCCTACTTGGAAGATGGGCAGGTCATCTACTTGCCGCCGGGTACATTTGGCAGCTATGTCATGGCGAAGCGGCTCACGGAAGCAGGCTGCAAGGCTGAGGTCACCTTTGCCGAAACGGGGACGCTTCCGTATTTAGCCCGAAAGCATGGTGTAGATACCGTTTCGATATCCGGAAGAGCTACAAGGCTGCCCACCGGCGTATTTCCGTCCGACCGTTCGGAGTATGCGTTTGGCATCCTTAAAGAAGCGTATCCGGCCATTGAGCCTATTGAAGATGCTTTATCCGGTGCTTTAATGAATGCGGGTCCCGTGATCCATCCGCCTCTGATCCTGATGAACGCAGGACCAATCGAACACTTTGACAGCTGGGATATTCATAATGAAGGGACTCAGCCTGCCATCCGGCGCGTGCATGATGCACTGGATGCTGAGCGAATGGCCGTACGTGAGGCACTGGGGTATCATGCGCCGCATTTTCCTTTGGCAGATCACTACAATGTGGATGGAGAGGAATGGATGTACGGCAATGCCGCTCACGAAAAGCTGGTGGACAGCGCAGATTGGAGAGAACCCTTGAATTTGCATAACCATCGGTATATGAGAGAGGATATCGCTTGCGGTCTTTCCTTCCTTGTTTCGGTAGCGGAATGGGCAGGAGTGGATGTGCCGGTGGCCCGTGGTCTGCTGGCTATCGCCTCTGCGGTTACGGGGGAAAACTTTTATGAGACAGGTCGTACACTTAGGAGCATGGGATTGGACCAATTGGCTAAGTCCGATATGGAAATGTTGTTAAAGCAAGGAGTTAGAGGATGAGGGATACAGATCAGGTCATTGCCGTTATCGGTGCAGGGCGAATGGGCAATGGTATCGCGCAGGTGTTTGCCTATGCTGGATATCGGGTCCATTTAGTTGATGTGAAGGATCGCTCACCAGAAGAGGGGGATCGGGTACTGGCCGATTCCTCCGACCAGATCGAAAGAAATCTGCAAGCATTAGCCACGTTTGGCGTGCTGGAGCATTCTGAGATCCCTCCGATTAAGCAGCGTATCCGCTATTTTTGCAGCAGCCAATTTGAAGAAGCTCTTCAAAGCGCACTGGTGGTGTTTGAAGCCGTGCCGGAAGTGTTGGAAGCGAAAGAAAAAGTTTTTGGGCGAATCAGTGAAGTGGTGAGTCCGGAAGCCATTCTTGCTTCTACTACCTCAACTTTTTTGGTAGGAACGTTAGCGGGGTACGTGAAGAGGCCGGAAAGATTCTTAAATACCCATTGGCTAAACCCGGCCTATTTAATTCCATTGGTCGAAGTGAGTCCAAGCGAGGTGACCTCTACCGATACCCTTCAGGGGATGATGAAGCTGCTTGAAGCGGTAGGTAAAATTCCCGTGCAATGTGCGGCTTCCCCAGGATTTATTGTCCCGCGGATCCAGGCGCTGGCGATGAACGAAGCAGCCCGAATGGCGGAGGAAGGGGTGGCTTCCCCAGAAGACATCGATAAGGCTTGTCGCGTCGGGTTCGGTTTGCGATTCGCCATTCTCGGACTGCTGGAGTTCATTGATTGGGGAGGCGGAGATATCCTGTATTATGCTAGTCATTATCTGGAGGATTCTCTTCAATCCGATCGATTCGCTCCTCCTCGTGTAATATCGGAGAACATGGAGAAGGGTCATATAGGGATCAAATCGGGTCAAGGGTTCTATGACTATTCCCAAACGGACATATCTGCCTATCAGCAAGAAACGATTAAGAAATTCGTGGACCTGCTATCACACTTGGGGCTCCTGGCCCAGCCACATAAAGGAATAAGGAATGAGGTCTAGACCTCATTCCTTTTTTTCTTCTAAGAAAATTGCACTTTACCTAAAACGAGAAAGATTTCTAAGGCCATCTGAATCTCAAATCTTGTGCTAGAGTGGCTCAAGTCTAGGTTTGATAATTCTTGAATCCGTCCTAACCGATAGCGCATACCACTGATGGACACGTTCATGACCCGGGCGGTTTTATATAGATTGCATTCATTATTTAGGTAATAGTAAAGGGTATTTAAAAATTCAGTCGAATACTGCCTGTCGTATTCATAGAGGGGTCCAAGAAGTCTCGACGCGTAGCGCTCGAGTTCGTCAGGCCTTCGGGCATCTAGAAGGATAGCAAGATGGCCCAGTTCGGAAGAAAGTACCACTTGATTACCTAGCCCTCGGAGCTTGGCGATTTCAATGGCTTTCATAGCTTCTTTAAAGGCATCATTGAGCTGGGTGATTTGTGGGCAGCCATCACTGCTCCCTAGTACCACTTTTACGTGCGGGGCTATGCTGCTTAAGCGATGGAACAATTGCTCACCGTATGTCTTAAGTGACATAAACTGCTTTTTGATAAAGGCTTCCGGTATCAAAGCATGGATTCGGTCCAATCGGCTCGATAACAGAAGTTTCTCGTTTGCTTTCTCAGCATCCTTCAGGAGAAAATTGATAATCTGATCTCGCTTGGCCGTGAGAGAGTGTTCATCCTCCATTTTCATGGACTGGTCTTCTAGCTGAAAGATAAAGACATAGTGAGGCTGGTTCAGATTGTAACCGAGGTAGGAAAGCTTCTTGGCTGCATAGGAATTTTCAGCAGGTTGGGTAAGGAGCTCGTCCAATAACTCTCCTTTCATTCTTTGTTCGGTTTCGATGGCTGTCCGCTCATTTAACAATTGGAAGGCACAGACATTCGCGGCCCGTTCCAAAAAAGTGGGCTCTTGTTCCCCGATTTCCCCTTCTTTGTTGATAATTGAAATGAAACCTTGCACATGGTTGCGTATGACGATAGGAATCGTGATTCGATTATGGGGAATGGCAAAAGGCTCCGCCAGTTCCAGTATGGTGGTGGCATGCTCCTCGAGCATTTGATTCAAACTCTTTAGCTGATGGGGAGGTAGGCTTTCCTTGTTTTCCATAATCGTTTGCAAGGTGCACCCCGCCACATCTCCAAATTCTGCGATTGGTTCATAATGCTGGTTCTCTACGATGACGCCGCAGTTTAAAGTTTCACCTAAGGTTTTGGCTAAGGTATCCAAGCCTTTTCCTTGCAGGACGATCTTCGTGAGCTTTTGGCTGAGGGTGGAGGCTCGCTTTAAAATCTCCCGATGCTTCTCAATACGCTTGTAGGCCCGATCTAGTTCGTCCCCGATGTCCTCTTGTTCATAGTCCACAAGCTCGTCGGCAATTTCATCGCCCCATAGCTCCACCGTCTTGCCTACATAGCGGCACTGCTGATCTCCTTTTCCGGAACATTCCACTTCCCTAAAAATTACGCGTCTTCCCAAGGATTCGCTGCAGTAGCCTCCAGCATAACCAACCAAAAAGTAGCAAACCGGCTCATGATGAGGGCTAAAGCGCTTTAAGTACTGCGTAGCTTCGTACGAGTTAAACCAATACCCTTCCACATCAAATAAGCCTGTTTTCATCTGGATATTCAGCTTGATCGGGACAGAAAATACACGGCCAGAGATATTATGCATTTTGGAACCGGCGAGCAGCCATTCCATATCATCATCCCACTGAAACATATTCTTAAAAATCCTCGCTTCATGCACCCCGCAATTCCACCCGTAGCGAAGCAAGAAACGCTTCGCCCGCTCGATGCCGAGCGCTGTTATCAGGTCGCGGCTGAGGGCTCCCCAGGCATCAGCACTAGAGATAATCATTTGATGTTCTCTGAGAAAATCTCCATCCTTGCTCTGCAGTTCCAACATATCCTTTAAGGTTAAGTCACTTGCCTTTTTGACCATGAAGTTTACCTCGCTGTGAAAGGATTTTGCAATCAAAAGAATATTATTAATATTTATGATAACATAATAGTGTAAAATATTCAGGTACGAATCGCACAGAAATTAACGTAATCACCGTATGAAGCGTCTAGAATTGAAAATACCAATAACCTTATTAAAATTTAGGGGTAAGAGGAAGTTCCAGCAGTGAGTATTAGATGCCATATTTAGCGCTATCAGTATCCATACTCTAAGGACAAATCTCAGAACATCCCAACGCTCATTAAGCTTTGATAGAACAGAACCATACAGTAATTAGCTAGGATTCTATCTGGTTCTGTCATAGCGTTGTCAGATTATAATCACTATAATAAAGTTACAAACAGTGAGAAAATTAAAGTAGTACTAAGGGGGATTTGAATGGGTTTCAGGCGTATTGGACATGCCGGGTTGAAAAAGATGGATTTTGAAGGCGCTGACAAATGGAGGGAAAATCAGTAATGAAAAAATCTATTGGGATGATCATTATCTTATCGATGCTTTTGCTGTTGATGGCCTGTTCCAGTGAAACTGCAACGGGAGGTCAGCCTTCAGAGGAGAAAATTACGCTCAATGCTGTTGGATTTTTGCCTATCGATGACCCGCTTACTGCTTCCTTGCATAAATGGGTTGAAGATGTTCATACAGCGACGGAGGGTCGGGTGCAAATCAACTGGAAAGGTGCCGGTGATGTGATCCCGATCGCTCAGCAGTTTGACGCGCTTGAATCCGGGGTGATCGATGTGCTGTTTACTTACACCGGTTGGTATCAATCCCGCGCGCCAGAAGTATTAGGTATACCGCTATCCCAGATCCAGCCATGGGAGGAGAGGGAAAACGGGTTCTATGATTTTATGGTAGAGAGGCATCAAAATATCGGAGTTCATTACATCGGCCGTTGGTTGACCGGTTCACCAAGATTATGGCTAAGCAAGCCGATTGACAGCTTGGACGATTTGAATGGGATGAAGATCCGTTCTGCTCCAGCGTATGATCGTCTATTCCCTGCATTGGGCATAAATTCCGTGCAAGTAAATCCGGCTGATGTCTATACATCCCTGCAAACTAAGATGGTCGACGGATTAGTGTACGGGGGGATGCTCGGGCCAAGAACCAGAGGTTGGACGGATTCCACCAAATATGTTCTAGACCATCCGTTTTGGAGTCAAAATTGTACGATCTTAGCTAATCTGGATAAGTGGAATGCGATTTCTGAGGCAGACCGAAAGGCTATTGCCGAGGCGACAGCCGAGTATGAACGATATATGGTTCAGTACTATACAGAGGAGGATCAAAAGGAAAGAACCGAGCTCGAAAAAGCCGGCGTACAGTTTATCCAATTTACATCCCAGGAAGATGCAGATGCGTTTTTGAAGAAGGCTTATGACGTGGAATGGGAATTTTTGAATAAGGAAGTACCCGATTTGGTCGGAAAGCTACAAAGCTTAACAGTGAAATAAAGCAATATTTGGAGAAAGGTAACCTTCATCACGGTTGCCTTTTTTTCAAAATCAGTAGTCAAAGGGGGTCGCAAGGTGGACCGTTTAATAGATTGGATGAAAAATACTGCCTTATTGCTTATTGTTTTTATTGCTTTTGCGG
The DNA here is from genome assembly GCF_004522215.1 of Ammoniphilus sp. YIM 78166. GTDB lineage: Bacteria > Bacillota > Bacilli > Aneurinibacillales > RAOX-1 > YIM-78166. Next base: position 881,477 of record NZ_SDLR01000002.1, read on the forward strand.
TCGTAGCAGAGATTCTGCTTTTATATTTTTTAAAAAGACCAGTCCATTGGGTCTCAGAACTAACCGAGTATGCTTTAGTCTATATCACTTTCCTTAGTGCCGTGTGGATACTAAAGGAAGATGGACATGTGCGAGTGGATTTCTTACTTAAATTATTTCCTCCTAAAGTACAAGCCCTTCTAGAGGTATTCGTCTCTTTCATTGGATTGCTGGTTTCTGGCATCATTTGCACTTTTGGTTTTTTGGTTATCCAGGATTTGTCTAAAAAAGGCTTGCATACCGAGACGATTCTTGCTGTTCCTAAGGCCGCATTATACGCCATCATTCCGTTCGGATTTTTCCTTTTATTTTTACAGTTTGTAAAACGGGTATGGTATTGGGTTCAGAAATGGAAGGAAAGTGTGGAAAAAGAAAAACAATTCACGGATATGTAATGATAGGAGGAAGCAGTGATGGAATGGTGGCTCGTCTTGACTATTATTTTCGGGAGTTTAGCATTTTTGTTGCTTTTAGGAGTACCGGTTGCCATAACATTCCTATTAATTGATATCGTAGGGGTATACCTACTTTGGGGAGGGTCTACTGGACTTAAACAGTTGGTATTAAATATGTTTGATTCGGTATCGGTGTTTTCTCTCTTGCCAATCCCCATGTTTCTGTTTATGGGAGAAATTATGTTTCGATCAGGTTTAGGCTTCCGGGTGTTTGACACGCTAGCGAAGTGGCTGGGTAAGCTCCCGGGTCGACTAAGCTTGATGTCCGTTGGCAGCGGGACATTATTTGGCATTCTCTGTGGATCGAGTGTCGCGTCAACCTCGCTGTTGGGCTCACTGCTCGTCCCTGAAATGAATAAAAGAGGATATAACCATGCCATGTCCGTGGGTCCCATATTAGGAAGCGCTGGATTGGCGATCTTGATTCCTCCAACGGCGCTTGGAGTACTCCTAGCATCTTTAGGTGGGTTTCCTGTAGGGGACTTTTTAATAGCTATCGTTGTTCCAGGTCTTTTATTGGCTCTTGCTTATCTTCTTTACATTATCGTCCGCTGCATGCTGCAGCCAGGTCTGGCTCCTGTCTATGAGGTGGAGACGTATTCTTGGAGGGAAAGATGGATCGATACCGTTAAGTACATTCTGCCCTTGGGATTGATTTTATTTCTCGTCTTAGGCGTTATTATTTTTGGCATCGCTACCCCGACTCAATCAGCTGTACTAGGGGCATTGGGAAGCTTGCTCTTAGCTGCCTGTTACGGACAACTTAGCTTAAAGATTTTAAAAGAATCGTTAGAAGGAACACTTCGTGTAACGGGAATGATTTTCTTAATAATGGCAGGGTCAATGGCTTTTAGCCAAATTCTTAGCTTTACTGGAGCCACCCAAGGAATCCTGAATGCGGTAAAGCAATGGGATCTTTCAGCTTTGCCGATGCTGATTTGTATTCAACTCATCTTGCTTCTACTTGGCTGCTTTATGGAGCCGCTGTCGATCATGATGATGACGCTACCGATTCTAATGCCAATAGCGGCCCTATATGATTTTCATCCGCTCTGGTTTGGAGCCCTTATTTTAATGAATATGCAAATGGCAACGGCCACGCCGCCATTTGGGATGGACTTGTTTGCCATGAAAGCCGTGGCGCCGAACTTAAGAATGGGAGAAATTTATCGAGCGGTTTTGCCTTTCCTCGGGTTAAATCTGCTGGTCATGGCGGCGATGATTCTTTTTCCTTGGATCACGCTTTGGCTTCCAGGATTAATGAGGCAAGGCTGATCCATGGGCTCATCGACTTGGACTAGAATTCTCTTAATTCTCGTTGTTTCCATATGGGGATCCAATGTGGTCATGATGAAATACTTGGTGGAATACTTTTCGCCGCTACTTTTATCGACAATTCGAATGACCATAGCCAGCCTTTTGCTCATTCCACTCGTTTGGTTGTTGGAGGGAAGACTAAGGCTACCTAAGAGGACCCTGGGGTATATGCTAGGTTTGTCTTTTTGTTCAATCTATATTCACCAGCTTACCCTAGGGTATGGAGTTCAGTATACAACCGCTTCTACCGCTGCCTTGATCATCGGAACGATTCCCCTCCTAACTTCCCTGCTAGGTTATTGCGTTTATAAAGAGCGAATGAACCTCCGGAAATGGCTCGGTATTCTTCTTGGTTTTTTGGGTGTCTTATTCGTGATTGGGGGAAGTGGTGGGCTGCGATTGTGGCCTTTCACCTTTGGGAGCGGTGAATTCCTTGTATTCCTGGCTGCATTAGGTTATGCCGTCGGAAATCTTTTTGTAAAAAAGTTATCTGAAGTCTTATCGCCCCTCCTGATTACGGCCCAGATGCATTTGCTGGCAAGCGTGTTTCTCTGGCTTTCGGTCTTGTTGTGGAAAGATCCTATTCATCTTTCTGCTCCTACCTTAACGCTTTGGGTGTTGCTTTTATCATCCACGGCGCCCGCGCTGGCTACTATCGGGTTTAATATGGGAATTCAACGCATAGGGCCGGCAAGCACATCGATGTTCTTGAACGGGATTCCTGCAGCCAGCATGATCTTTGCCGTTCTTTTCTTAGGGGAAGCAATTCATCTCTTTCATTTCGCAGGATTTGCTTGCATCGTTACAGGCATCTATCTCGGAAGTTCTCATGCGAAGGAAAATCATAACCATAGGCAGCAATCGAAAGGACAATTTAAAAATGTTTAGTACGATTCATATAGTAATAAACAGAATCATCATATGGAACGTACATTATGGTTCAGGAGATAGGTTGATATGATAGAGATAGAAAAATTCATAACGGACATAAGGAGGAAATATGAATCTAGCAGATTACATTAATCGTTTAACTGGAACCGAACAACCCTTGGTTGAGGTGGAGCCTGCATACATTCTGACTCTATTGCTAGGGGAGAAAGCCAATGACAATGACTGATTTATTTTTCCACGACATGACGACCGTTTCCGGACTGATAAAAGAGAAGAAGGTTTCCCCTATCGAGCTTACGCAGCTCCTGCTTGAGCGTATCCATCGGTACAATCCCGTATTGAATGCTTATATTAAGGTGATGGATGATGAAGCACTTAGCCAAGCAAAAGAACTTGAGAAGGAAATCATGGAAGGAAAGCTGCGAAGCCCCTTGCATGGAATTCCTATCGCGATCAAGGATATCATCCAGACCAAGGGAATCGTGACAACGGCCGGATCTAAGGTGTTTGAAGATTGGATTCCGGACGAAGATGCCACAGTGATTACCCGGCTGAAGGAAGCCGGCGCCATCTTGATTGGGAAAACGAACTTACATGAATTCGCTATGGGAGCAACGACGGAAAATCCGTTTTATGGGGCTGCAAAGAATCCCTGGGACTTGGAGCGTATTCCCGGAGGCTCCAGCGGCGGGTCAGCGGTAGCATTGGCTGCAGGGTTATGCTTTGGTGCCTTGGGAACCGATACAGCCGGATCCGTCCGATTGCCTTCCGCCCTGTGCGGAACAGTGGGACTTAAGCCGACGTATGGGCGAGTAAGCCGGCATGGCTGTTTGCCATTTAGCTGGTCCTTGGATCATATTGGTCCGATGACGCGAACCGTCAAGGATTCTGCGATCCTGCTCGGCTATATGGCCGGATATGATAAGAAAGATCATTCTTCAGCGGATCTTCCTGTCGATATGGACTGGGATCAGCCATTAGACCATTTAAAGGGAATAAAATTAGGGATATGCTATGAATACTTTTTAGAAGGAGTTCATCCAGAAATTGAGCAAGTGTTCCACGACGCCATTCTTCGCTTGGTGGATTTAGGGGCAGAAGTTGTTGTATTGAAGCTTCCAGGCATTGAGGAAGCTCAATGGGCTCAAAGGATCATCGCACAAGCCGAAGCATATTCGTTCCACGAACCGATCCTCACTCATCGTTCTGAACTCTATAGTGAGGATGTTAAGTTTCGTCTCCGGTTTGGCAAGGATGTATCGGCCTTTGATTACTTAAAGGCTCAAAAAATTCGCAAGAAATTTATCCAAGATGTACTGCAGGCCACAGAAGAGGTTAATTTACTGGCATCCCCTATGAACCACAATCCGGCCTTTAAGATAGGCAGCGTACCTCCAGAGCAAGCGATTAACAATATGTTTCATCTGTCCAAAGCGCCATTAGTGAGTATGCTAGGATTCCCAGCCTTGGCCTTGCCTTGCGGGTTTATCTCCGGAAATATGCCGACCGGATTGCAATTAATCGGCAAGCCCTTTAAGGAAAAAGAATTAATGCAAGTCGGTGAATTATATGAGAAGAGTGAACACTGGGTGGAGTTTATTGAAAAGAATAAAGCGTATGAATAAAGGAATGGGTAATCCCATTCCTTTATTTTCGTACTATCCAATAGAGATTTTACCGGTTACGAGATAAATATCCAAAGCCATCTGAAGTTCGAAACGAGTGGAAGAATTGTTCAAGTCGATTTCGAAGAGATCTTTGATCCGCGTAATGCGATAGCGCATGCCGCCGATGGAAATATTCATGCTGCGTGCGGTCTTGTATAAATTACACTCGTTATTTAGATAGTAGTACAGAGATTTTAACAATTCAGCAGAATACTGGATGTCATAGTTGTAGATGGGAGACAAGATCCCATCTGCATAATCCGTCAATTCTTCGGGATTTCGCGCGTCTAATAGAATCGCTAGGTGTCCTAGCTCAGAGAAAAGAAGAATTTGATTATTTTGCTTTTTAATTCGGGCAACCTCGATCGCTTTGTTGGCTTCTTTGAAGGCCTTATGAAATCTTGAAACCTCCTGGCAGCGATTGCTGATCCCGATTAAGAGGTGCAGGGGATTAATTTCAGGCTGGATTTTCTTCAAGAACTCTTCCCAATATTTAGAGATCGTGGAGCTTAGCCTTTTGATAAAGTCTTCAGGAAGCAGCACTCGAACCTGATCTAATCGATTGGAAATAAGAAGAGGCTCTTCCGCAAGCGCAGACTGCCTTCTTAGTCTATCAATGATCAAATCTTTGGCATGGCTTAGCGAATCATCATGCTCGAGACTCATGCTGGGATGTTGCAATTGAAAGACAACTACATAATGGGGTCGATTCAGGTTGTAGCCAAGGTAGGATAACCGTTTGGCAGCATAGGAATCCTGATTGGCCTGCCTTAACACTTCATCGAGGAGCTCCCCTTTCATTCGCTGCTCTGTTTCGATGACAGTTCGCTCATTCATGATCTGAAGGGCGCAGATATTCGAGGCTCTCTCAATAAACAAGGGTTCTAGCTCGCCAATTTCCCCCGTCGTTTTGATCAGGGAAGCATAGCCGTAGATTTTATTGCGGACCATGATGGGGGTAATCAGCCGTTTATGGGGCGTCCCTAGTTCTTCCGTGATATCAAGCTGAATGGTGACCCGTTCACGGATTAATTTATTGAGTTTTTCTTTTTCCGGTGAATTTAATCTCTGAATTTTTTCAATGATTCCTTCCATGGAAAGAACGGATAAACACCCGTATTGGGCAATGGTTTTGAAATGCTGGCTTTCAATCATGACACTGCACTGTAGTCTATCACCGATCGTTTGAATAATCGAATCGAGCCCTTTTCCCTCTAAAACGATGCGAGTCAATTCATGGTTTAAAATTCCGCCTCGTCTGAATAACTCCCTCTGCTTCTCAATCCGCTTATACGCTTGATCCAATTCATCGCCGATATCCATTTGCCCGTAATTGATTAAGTCCTGGGAGATTTCTTCTCCCCATAACTCTACGGTCTTTCCAATAAAATGACAGTGGGCATCCCCTTTTCCTAGGCATTCCACTTCTTTGAATACGACCTTCTTTCCCATAGCGGTGCTACAGTACCCCCCCGCATAGCCAGCCAGAAAATAGCAGACAGCTTCATGATGAGGTGGAAAATGCTGTAGATATTGCTTCGCTTCATAAGAATTGAACCAGTATCCCTCAACATCGAAAACTCCAGCGTCTGTATCGATGTTGAGCCTCGTAGGGAGCGATGAAGAGCGTCCAGAGATGTTATGCATTTTCACCCCAGCTAGCAGCCATTCCCTATCATTTTCCCAATCGAACATGGTTTTCATCGTTTGCGATTCATGGACACCACATGAGTAGCCATAGCGAAGAATAAAGGGCTTCGCTCTCTCTATACCTAAGGCCATGATTAGATCCCTCAATAAGGTCCCCCATGCATCGGCACTAGATATAATCATTCGGTTCGCTTGAAAGAAGTCACCGTTATGAGTGCCTACCTCAAACAAATGCTTAAGTGTCAACTCACTCGCCTGCTTCACCATTGCGTATCCTCTCCTATTTACAGAACAGTCATAACAAATTTAATTTTAATCATAGCATAACGGTAATAAAGGAACGAGGGGTAATTTTATCTAAGTACAGAAAAATCGGAACATAATCGTATGAAAAACAAATCTGAATTGTACGGATTCTGTCGTAGTCTCTAAATAACATAAACTCTATAATTACCGTAATAATAGTAAATCTACTTTGAAAGGGGCGTTGAAGTTGAAAAAGTATTCTTTGAGATTCATGTTAGTATTCATGAGCACCTTGCTGATTCTAGCAGGCTGTGGAAGTAACCAACAGGTGGCAGAAACTACGAATGCGGAGGGGAAGCCAGAGGTAAAGGAGGCTAAGGAACTTAAGCTCGTTAGCTTTCTAGCACAGGACCATCGGTTTACAAAAGATATGATTCCCTTGTATATGAAAAAAATTGAAGAAGGAACTGAAGGCGCTGTCAAAATCACTTGGATTGGAGGACCGGAGTCAATACCGGCAAAAGATCAGTTTGATGCTGTGAAAGATGGAATGGTAGATTTGGTTTTTAATGCCAGTTCCTTTTACGTCCATCTGATGCCTGAGTCCGATTCTTTACTGCTATCTCCCTATTCAGCTGCTGAGGAAAGAGAGAATGGGTATTTTGACTTCATGGCTAAGCGGTTTGAACAGCAGGGAGTGACTTACCTTGGAAGATGGTTGATGAATTCGCCTTTCTACTTCTGGACGAACAGGGAAATTCAATCTATCGATGAATTAAAGGGATCAAAATTCCGCTCCAATCCTGTATACCATGAAATATTTAAGCAGTTGGGCATCAGCCCTATCAATGTTGATCCTGGTGATGTGTACACCTCCTTGGAACGCAGAATGGTAGATGGATTTGGCTTCCCTGTACTTGGACCACGAGACAGTGGCTGGACGGAAGTGACAAAATATATCATAGACGAGCCATTTTTAGAGCAAAATTGCACAATTTTAATGAATCCTAGCGTATTAGCATCACTGTCTCCCGATATTCAGAAAAAAATTATGGAACTGACAAAGGAATTTGAAATCGAAGCAGCAGAACATTGGAAGCAACAGAACGCGGAAGAAATGGACGCACTTAAGCAATCCGGCGTTCAAGCGATTACGCTGAGTGAGGAAGAGAAGGAAAATTTCCAAAACCTAGTAATGGAAACCAAGTGGAGGGAGCTAGAAGGCAAGATAGAAGCAAACCTGTACCAAGAAATCAAAGCGATTCTATATAAGAAATAGGAATGGAGGAAATGGTTTATGGAACGATCCTTGTCTGAACGCACCTGTATCGTAGGGGTTGGTGAAACAGATTTTGTAAGAGGTACGGATAAATCCTTGGCTCATCTTTGTATCGAAGCGGCGGTTGCTGCCTGTCGGGATGCTGGGATTCATCCATCCGAGATCGACGGGGTGATATCGCCTTGGAAGTATAATGTTCGTCACGAAGAATTTGTTCATGGATTGGGAATGAAAGAACTGAAGTTCACCAGCCGGCATGAAATGGGGGGAGCCAGCGCCATCGCGGCTATCCAAACAGCGGCGATGGCAGTAGATTTGGGCATTGCCAATTATGTCCTAGTCGCTACAGGGCAAAGAGGGTATTCCGGTCCGAGACTCGGCGCTGGAGACCCAAGTATCCTGGATCTGAACAATGAATTCATGCCGAACGCGGAGTATCGGGATAATTTAGAATACCCTTACGGCTTAATGGTTCCGATGCAGTATTTTTCGCTTCATGCTAATCGGTGGTTCCACGAGTACAATCCGGATCCAATCGGAATGCAGACGGTCGCCCTGACTTGCCGGGAGCACGCCCAATTGAATGAAAAAGCCTATATGAAAGGTCGTCCGATGACGGCAGAAGATTACCAAAACTCCCCAATGCTTGTCGCGCCCTTCCGATTGTTCGACTGTTCCTTGGAGGTGGATGGGGCAGGTGCCGTGATAGTGACTTCCAAGAAAAATGCCCATCGCTTCAAGAAGCCGATTTATATTGCTGGAATTGCTGAAGGCCATCCGACTTACCCGGATGATATGCCTACCCGACCGGACATTTTGGATATGGGAATCACCCATGCGGCACCAAGGGCCTTTGATATGGCTGGAATTCGCCATGATGATGTGGATTTTGCGCAAATCTATGATTGCTTTACGTTTATCGTGTTAAGACAAATTGAGGAAATGGGCTTTTGCGCTCGGGGAGAAGCTTCTGAGTTTGTGAAAAACGGACGAATTAGCCTGGGGGGCCAGTTGCCGATCAATACCCATGGGGGACTGTTATCCCAAGCACATATCGTGGGGATCAACCATGTGGTGGAAGCCGTGCATCAGTTGAGAGGACAAGCAGGAGCAGCTCAAGTAGCGAACGCAAAGATTGGGATTGTCACCGGATACGGCGATCTAAGCGACGGGTCCATTGCAATTCTGCATAACTAGAAAGCGAGGGGAATGAAATGCTAAATTTGGAAGAGTTATACCGTCCAATGCCGAATCGGAACAAAGATGATTGGAACCGAGACTGGGATTTGTTTGCTCCGTTTTGGGAAGGTACAAGGCGCGGGGAACTATTGGTACAGGAGTGCTCGGTAACGAAAAAGAAAATTTGGCCACCACGTTTTGTTTCTCCTTATACTCCGGATGCAGAATTGCGTTGGGTGCCGGTGGAAGGCAAAGGGGAAATCTACACGTACAATGTTGTTTATCGCGGTTTTTTCCCCTATTACAAGGACAAAGTGCCCTATGCTTTGGTCGTAGTAGATTTAGGAAATGGCATTCGCATGCTAGGCAATACCGTAGGGATGGATCCCACGAAAGTACATTGCGGAATGAAGATGGAAGTCGCCTTCGAGAAAATCGATGATGAAATTACGCTAGTGAATTGGAAGCCAGCAGAAAGGAGCTAAGAAATGACAGTCGAACAGAAAGAGGTTCTAAAAGGTATCCGGGTATTAGATTTCACCTGGAGCGTATCCGGGGCTACAACGACACGCATTTTGGCCGCTCTGGGAGCGGAAGTGATCAAGGTCGAATGGCCAAAAACCCCGGATGCAATGCGATTTTCGATGTATGCCAAAGAGGATGAGCCTGGATTGGACAACGGGGCATTCTTCAATAACTTGAGTGCAGGCAAAAAAGGAATCACTCTAAATGTTAAGTCTGAGCGCGGGATGAAGCTAATCCATGAGCTGTTGAAAAAATCGGATGTGGTTACCGAAAACTTCAGTGCAGGCGTTTTTGAAAAATGGGGTCTTAGCTATGAATCTCTAAATCAAATTTCTCCAGGCATCATTTATATGAGTATCTCCGGTTTGGGACACAGCGGACGGAACAAAATGTATGGCACTTGGGGCCCTACGGCTGCCGCTTTATCGGGAATGACGTTTACTTCCGGTCTTCCCGATACGCATCCATCGGGTTGGGGGTATTCCATTTTGGATGTTGTGGCCGGTTACACGGGGGCTTATTCGATTCTGAATGCCCTCTATTATAAAAAACGGACTGGTAAAGGACAATATATTGATATTTCTCAAGTGGAAACCGCGATGCATCTTGCTGGAGCGAATCTGCTAGACTTCACCGTGAACCAGCGATCCTCAAAGCGACCGGGGTTTCCGGCGGGAAACCGCTCCGTTGCTTCTCATGAAACGTCGGAAAATAGTTACCGCGGAAAAACGGGATGTCCGCATAACAGCTACAGATGTGCAGGCGGTGGAGAGAATGACTGGTGTACAATCGCTGTTTTCTCGGATGCCGAGTGGTGTGCGTTTAAGGGTGCCATCGGAAATCCTCCATGGGCGAGTCAGGAGAAGTTTGACACAATGGAAGGAAGGATTCGCTGCCAAGATGAGTTGGACGATTCGATTGAGACCTTCACCATGACACGAAACAAATATGAAGTCATGGAGTTACTTCAGAAGCACGGCATCGCCTGTGGAGCGGTACAGATGAATGAAGATATTATGGAAAAGGATCCACAGTTAAAGGTGCGTGCATTATTTGAGAAACTGGGGCATTCATTGCTTGGTGTACGCTCCTTCGAAGGGATTCCGATCAAAATGTCCAAGACGCAACCGTACCTCCACAAGGCCGGTCCGCTCATGGGAGAAGATAATGATTATGTATTCGGAACGGTTCTAGGCTACAGTCAAGAAGAAATCAAAGAGATGACGGAAGCCGGAGTTTTGTGGCCCGATGATATGCCGAAGGATCAGTTTAAGGTCATACGCCCGTTATGGTAATACATTTATTAAAGAAGAAAGGAGATCGATAAGATGCCAAGCGCATTAGAAGGAATTAAAATCTTGGAAGTGGGTGACCAATTGACCCAGTACGCGGGAAAGCTTCTTGCGGATATGGGGGCTGAGGTCATCAAAGTAGAACCTTCAGAGGGAGCAGGGTCAAGGTACATTGGTCCTTTTTACAAGGACGAAACGGACGTCAATCAGAGCCTTTATTTCTGGCATTATAATACATCCAAAAAATCTGTCACGCTAGATCTGGAGAATGAAAAGGACCGACTCATTCTTTCTGACATGATAAAGGAAGCGGATGTGGTGCTAGAAGACGGAAAACCGGGACAGATGAAAGCATGGGGACTAGATTACGAGACGATATCAACCATTCATCCGGATTTGATTTATTGCTCCATTACCCCGTTTGGTCAAACAGGCCCATGGAGTGAATACGCATCCTCTGATTTAATCCAGCTAGCACTTGGAGGAATCATGGCCGTAACTGGTTATGATGATGTGCCGGATGCACCACCGATGGCCCCTACGGGCGGACAATCCAATCATCTGGCGGGATATTTTGCCGCGATGGGTATCGTGAGTGCGTTGCTTCACCGAGACATGGCAACTGGGGGTGGACAGTATATTGATATTGCCGTCCATGACTGTGTGACTGTATCGACCGAGATGTCCATTCCTTACTGGGAGTATCAGAAGGCACATGTGCATCGCCAGACCGGAAGGCACGCTTTACCGAATAAGTCTAGCCGTTGGAATTTCTTGTGTAAAGATGGCCGTTATATTCTATGTTTAAACACGTACTTAAGCCCTGGGCGCTGGAGGGAGCTTGTTGCCTGGCTTGCATCGAAAGGAATGCAAGAAGAGTTGGACGATAAGCGGTATGTGAATGATCAATTCCGTGCCTCCCATATGGACTATGTTTGCCAGGTGCTGGAAAGCTTCTGTGCCCAGCATGACTCTGAATATATTTTTCATTACGCGCAAAGCATCGGACTTCCTTGGGCACCCGTACGAGCTCCAGAGGACATGCTAAGCGATGAGCATCTTGTGGAGGATCGGAAGGTGTTTGTGCAAGTGGAGCATCCGGAATTAAAGGAAACCATTACTTACCCCGGTGCCCCTTATCTCTTTCATGAAACGCCCTGGAGCATTTCTTCACGTCCCCCTCTCTTAGGCGAGCATAACGCGTTGATTAAAGAGGTATCGAATGCTCGATAAACTGTCCAAATCATTGGATTATGCGGAAAACCTTAGTGCAGCCATCGGTGGCCTTTTATTAGTGGGGGGCATGCTCAGCGTTGTACTCGAAGTATTATCTAGTTACTTCTTTAATTATTCTCTGCTTTGGGTGCATGAAGTGTCCGAGTACATTTTACTCTATATTCCCTTTTTGGGTGCAGCGTGGCTGCTACGGACAAATGGTCATATCAAGGTAGATATCCTCGAACAGTTTTTATCCAAGAGGATTCAAAATATTATGGATGTATTCATTGCTCTAGTCGGGATGCTCGTTAGCGGAATTCTCGTATGGTATGGATTCATAAACACTCTGGATAATTATACGCGGAGTATTAATAGCTTAACGGTACTTGAAATCCCGCAGGTTTATGTCGTCATGATCATACCCATCGGGTCAGTCCTTTTGCTCATGGAATTTATGAGAAAGCTATATCAAAGTATTTTGGCGGCGAAGGTTCCATCCAGTCATAGGATGGACCGTTCTTTCGAAGGATAAAGGAGGAGCTCTATGGAATGGTGGGTAATCTTAGGCTTGCTGATAGCAGGGCTCCTGGGCTTAATGCTGATTCGAATGCCGGTAGCCTTTGCTTTCATGACGGTAAATATTGTCGCTGCAATTTTTCTTTGGGGTCCGGATAAGGGTCTTCTTCAAGTCGTCAAAAGTATTGATGATTCCCTAACGAATTTTGCCCTGGCGCCAATTACGTTATTTATCTTAATGGGTGAGGTGATGTTTCGAACTGGCATTGCTCCGAGAATGATTGAAACCGTGGATAAATGGTTGGGCAAGCTTCCCGGGCGCTTAAGTATTCTGGCGATTGGCGGAGGAACGCTTCTCTCGACCTTAACGGGCTCTAGTGCAGCGAGTACGGCTATGCTCGGATCGACACTAGTGCCGGAAATGGCAAAAAAGGGATATAAAAACCAGATGTCAATGGGGCCGATTATGGCGAGTGGAACACTCGCTGTCATGATTCCTCCTAGTGCACTAGGCGTGCTTCTCGCATCGATTGGGAAAATCTCCATCGGTAAATTTATGGTTGCCATCATCCTGCCGGGGATTGTTATGGCTACGGTTTTTATGCTTTATATTTATCTCCGAGCGAAGATGCAGCCGGAATTGGCGCCGAATTATGAGATGGAGCCCATCCCGTTTGGGGAAAAGCTGAAAGCAACCATTATTTACATTCTACCCCTGGGTTTTATTGTATTTTTAGTAATTGGATTGATCTTCCTGGGGGTGGCAACACCGACCCAGTCAGCCGCAATGGGCGTATTTGGCACTATGATTTTGGCAGCTTGTTATGGCAGGCTGAATGTAAAGAATATGATAGAATCCGTTCGTGAAACGATGAAGGTCTCTGTGATGATCTTGATGATTGTGGCAGGTTCGGCTATTTTCAGTCAAATTCTTTCTTTTTCCGGAGCCAGTCGAAACTTGGTCAAAATCGTAGGAGAATTGCAGATTAGCGCATTCTCTACGGTCCTGATTATGCTTATGCTGATTATTATCTTGGGGACTTTTATGGAGTCTTTGTCCATTCTGATGATTACGCTTCCCATTTTTATCCCCATTGCTCAGATGCTGAACATTGACCTATTGTGGCTGGCCGCTCTTATTTTAATCACCATTGAAATCGGAACGATGTCGCCGCCGTTTGGTATTGGTCTTTTTGTAATGAAAGGCGTTGCGCCGCCCCATACGACAATGGGTGATGTGTATCGGGCTGCCTTCCCATTCCTAGCCCTTGATGTGGCCGTTATTGTCCTCATTATGTTGTTCCCAGAAATTGTTACGTGGTTGCCGAATTCGATGAAACATTGAATAAAGGTGGAGGGGGAAGCCTCTCCACCTTTATTATGTTGTGACCATAAGTTTAAGAGCCCAGGTTCAGACGAACCCGGGCTTTTTTGTTGGGGAGTCATAGAAATTTATATTCATAACTACAACGGAATCATATAGTAGTTTTCTGTAATTTGAACCGGTTCTGCAATATCTTGTTTACATGCTTACTACTATACTTTTAGTTATAACCAATAGGGAGTTAAATGAAGAAAGGGGCATTACAATGGGGATCATGCGTTTAGGGCGTGCCGAGTTAAAGGTCATGGATCTTGAAAGGTCAGTTGACTACTATACGAATGTCATTGGCTTAGAGGAAACAGGTAGATCAGCAGGCAGAGTTTATATGAAAGCTTGGGATGAGTACGATCATCATAGCATCGTTTTGCAGCAAGCAGATTCTGCTGGATTGGACCACTTGGCTTTTAAAGTGGAAACATTGGAAGATTTGGCTCGGTTCGAGAAAAAAATAGAATTGTTTGGCTGTACGGTGCGAAGGGTTTCACGAGGTACCCGATTGGCGGAGGGGCAGGCCATCCGTATTGAAACACCAACTGGACATCAAGTAGAGCTCTATCATGAAATAGAAGTATTAGGTAAAAAGGTAGGAACGGTAAACCCGCATCCATGGCCTACAGAAACTCGCGGGATTGCGCCTCACTCTTTGGATCATTGTCTCCTAACAGGCGAAGATGTGGAAACGGCTACTCGTTTCTATATGGACGTTCTGGGTTTCAAGCAAAGTGAAAAGATTATGACCGTAGATGGGGAAGTGATGTTAGGCAGTTTTTTGTTTACAGGAAATAAAGCCCATGATATCGCATTTGTCAAAGGCCCGGATAAAAAGCTGCATCACGCTGCCTTCCATGTAGATAATTTTTATGAAGTATTGAAGGCTGCAGATATCTTATCCCGCCATGAAGTGGCGATTGAGGTAACCCCAACAAGGCATGGTATTACTCGAGGACAAACCGTTTATTTCTTTGATCCCTCAGGGAATAGAAATGAAGCGTTCTGCGGTGGCTACATGACCTATGCCGATTTCCCAACCATTACCTGGACAGAAGATCGAATTGGCCAAGGGATCTTCTATCATCGTCGAGAGTTAATTGAATCATTCATGAAGGCCTTAACTTAATTGATCATGGAGTCAAAGATGTATACCGTCCAGGTAGAGGTAGATGGTTTAATAGGTCGAATAATCAAGTGCTCAGGTACAGAGGATCTATTGACGGCAGCACGCCGCCAAGGGATAGCGATCCCCCTGGGATGCCGGGGTGGGGGCTGTGGTATGTGCAAGATTCAAGTCATCGAAGGAAGCTTTAATAGAGGAACAAGTTCATTGGCTGTCCTTACCGAGGTAGATAGAAAAGAAAACTATAGTCTGGCTTGCAAGACGTATCCTCAGGCGGATATAAGAATCAAGATCGATATCTCATAATATGTGGAGGGGACTATGGAGGCGTATCGCGAAAAGAAAAGTATAACATTGGAACTGGGTAGCCGAATGGCTGAGGCTGCCGTTAAACGAGCAGAGCAACTCGGGATTAAAATCAATGTAGCGATCGTTGACGAGGGAGGACATCTTGTTCATTTCCGCCGGATGGACCAGGCTCCGATCTTAAGTATTGAGATTGCCCAGAACAAGGCTTATACTGCAATCGCTTTCGGATTGCCAACACATGAGTGGTATCCGCTGATCAGCAAGGAGCCGGCGCTAAGAGATGGGATCGTCCATACCCCCCGTTTAGTAATCTTTGGGGGAGGATTCCCCATTAAAATTGTGGATGAGGTAATTGGAGGAATTGGAGTTAGCGGAGGAACAGCGGAAGAGGATATAGTATGTTGTCTTGCTGCCTTAGGTTTGATTCCATAACATCGTATTTTTGTAATTTTAATAGTTTGATTGAATAATTCGTAAACTGGAGGTAAATGAAATGCTGAAAAAAGAAGACAATCAGCTTTTAACATGTACCAATGCTGGGACACCCATGGGTGACTTGTTTCGTAGATACTGGATCCCCGCGCTAAAATCGGATGAGCTTGTTGCAGACGGGGACACCGTAAGGATTCGTTTATTAGGCGAGGATCTTGTGGCTTTTCGAGATACTAAAGGCAAGGTTGGGTTATTAGATGAGAGGTGCCCGCACCGAGGAACGTCCATGGCTTTGGGAATCAATGACGGATGCGGCTTGACGTGCATCTATCATGGATGGAAATTTGATGTAAATGGTACATGTACGGATTTGCCGTCCGAACCGGCAGAAAGTAACTTTAAGAATGGGATGAAGATTAAATCCTACCCTGTGGTAGAGAGAAATGGCATCGTATGGACATACATGGGGCCAAAAGAAACCATGCCGCCGATCCCCGATTTCTATTGGATGAGTCTTCCAGATGATCAACTCCTATCGGAGAGAGTTTGGCAGGAATGCAACTATTTACAGGTTATGGAGAATGATGTGGACTATGTTCACGCCGCCTTCCTGCATAAGGCATTATCCAAGCAAGCGATTAAACAAGGGATATTGAGCACTGATCTAGGAATTGACCCTGACCATCCTCTGTGCAAGAACCCGCCCGTCCGGCAAGAAGTAGAAAGTACGATTTACGGCAAGCGGTGCTTGGCTGAAGGAGTTGGGGAAGGCGGAAATAACGTCTTTCTAGAGATCCACTACATTTTCCCGTTCTATACGTATCCGCCTCGAATGGAAGGCGAAGATGGGATGTTCCATATTTTTGTCCCGAGGGATGACCACAGCACCTGGAGCTGGGATGTTCAATTCTCCCATAAGGGCCCGATCGATGTCAAAGCCCAGCATGACCGGCGAGGATTGGTTCTGGACGAAAACTTCCGCAAGCTGCGGAATAAGGAAAATTTTTATGAACAGGACCGCAGGTTAATGAAGGATAGCAATTTCTCCGGAATTCGTGGGATTGCCAACCAGGATCACGCTGTCACGGAAATGATGGGACCGATCGTAGACCGAAGTATAGAACATTTGGGAACCAGCGATATGCCGATTATTCAGATCCGCCGCATGATGCTGCAAACGGTAAAAGATTTCTTGGACCAAAAAGAGATACCGAAGCCCCACGAGATCCCATTAGAAAAGTTATACAGTTGCGGAAAAAGTGCACCCAAAGGGAAAACCCTACAGGAAGTGATTCCGTTGGCGAAAGAATTTGCTCCGCTGGTAAAAAAGTAGGGTCCTCTGAAGGGAGTGCGGGAGAGGAGAGAAAGACATTGAAAAAGAAAACCTATGATGGATACCGTTCCTTCAGCTATTTAGCTGCCGGGTTAGATTATAAAGCATTTCCTTTAGCCAGTGAAACAGAACGTCTAGGACATTACTCAATTCCATTAAATGCAAAGCAACGGCAGAGAGTGGAACAGATTTTTGAGGAAAACCTGATCATTTCCTTAAGAGATCACGGGTTCGTGATGCCTCGTAAGCCGGAACATACGCTAGAATATTGCAAGCATGGCTTTACCGCGTTTGCCTATGAAGGGCTGTCACACTCCGGTCTGGATGTCATTTTCGAGAATTTCATGGATGGAATTATGAATATCAGCTCGCGAATGGGACTCAAGTGGGATGATGTCATCTGGAATCTCGGAATGCGTTACTGTGATATTGCTCAGCAAGATACGGTGATGATCGCCTCGACTATTTATGATCTCTACCGTGCCAAAGAAACCGGTCGGATTGCTATCATTCCTTCATTGGAGGCCGCTACCGCCTTGGAAAATGAATTGGATCGGGTGGATATCTTATATGGCCTAGGCATTCGCTGTATGGGAATTACCTATAATGAAGCGAATACGCTAGGATGTGGGCTTTCGGAGGCGAGAGACGGAGGATTAACAAACTTCGGCCGCCGTGTGGTTAAACGCATGAATCAACTGGGCATGGTGATTGATCTTTCCCATTGCGGGGATCAAACGAGCCTCGATGCGATTGAAGCCAGCGAAAAACCAGTGCTGATTACCCATGCGGGGGCGAGGAAGTTATGGAATACCCCTCGAATGAAACCAGATGAGATTCTGGAAGCTTGTGCGGAGAAGGGTGGGGTGATTGGTATTTTGGCTGCCCCGAATACCACCCTAACCAAGAGTCGACCGGATCATACCATCGAATCCGTCATGGAACACTTTGAGTACATCGTCAATCTCGTGGGCATTGATCATGTAGGCTTCGGACCGGATACCTTCTTTGGCGATCATGTTGCCTTGCAGCATGCGGTAGATGCCCAATTATCGATTGGCCAATCGCACAGCGGGGAAGATTTTAGCGAAAGCCGCTATGTAAGAGGATTGGAGGATCCAATGGAAGCAATGCCGAATATCGTCAAATGGTTGGTGCACCGCGGATACTCGGATTCGGATATTGTCAAAGTAACTGGTGGGAATGTAATGCGTGTATTAGGGAAAATTTGGTTGAAGTGAAACGTATTGTTAGAGGTTTGAAGCTAGATTATTGGCGCCAGACCTCTATTTTTCATAAGGAAAATCATAATTTATAGCTTTGAATAAATGATATGGAGGTAAACCTTGTGATTAAAAAGGTAGAACATGTAGCTCTGATCGTGACCGACATGGATCATTCAATTTCTTATTACTCGAGCATGTTCGGTTTTACTCTTCGAACAAGGAGACAAAACCAAACTAGAGAAATGGCATTTTTAAAACATGACCAACAGCCTGGGTTCGAAGTTGAACTTATTCGAGATCTTGTTCAGCAAGATGGATATTCTGATAGAGGGATCGTTAACCACCTAGCTTTTACTGTTGAAGATATTGAAGTCGCTATTCAATTCTATAGAGAGAAAGGTATTATCTTTCATTCTGAAACGTATGACACCGCTAGTGATGGAACAAAAACCATCTTTTTTTATGGGCCTAACCGAGAATTACTACAACTTGTAGAACGTAGTCTCAGTTAGTGGAAGGCGGTTCAAATAAAAATGACGAAAAGGTAACCTTCAGAATGGTTACCTTTTTTCATAATAGGAAGTAGGGAGATTAGGTGAGAATTTACTTTTACTTAATTGGGATCATGTTGCTTACATTTGGAATTACTTGTACGATTTATTCTCAGTTAGGAGCTTCACCAATGCCCGCATTACTAGTGGGATTACAGCAAACGTTTGGGTTGACGGTTGGGAGCTGGGAGTTCATTATAGGAGCTATCTTTGTAATTATCATTGCGATTGTTCGTAGAAATCGACTAGATATTCTCGCGTTTTTAACTGCAATTCTCACGGGGGTAGGGATTGACATTTGGCTATATTTGATAAGTCTAGTATTTATTCCAGATCAGTGGTTGGGGAAGATAGCGTACCTTGCTATGGGGGTAATATTTATTGCGTCCGGAGTCTCGATTTATTTACAAGCAAAATTCTCCCCTACACCTCCAGATGGCATGCAGATCCTCATTGAAGAATATTTTAAAATTAAAGTAAGTACAGCTAGAACGGTTTTTTCAGCTTTCATTGTCACTGGAGCGTTTTTTCTCGATGGGCCGATTGGGATCGGAACAATTATTATGGTCTTTACGTTAGGACCTATTATCGGGTTTCTCTACCCTATTTTTCAGAAGTATTTTATGATGTTAAGTGGCTATCCGACCGTGAAGGTGTTGGACCAACAGGAGGCAAAAAACAAGACAATATAGTAAGAGCCAAGAATATAAAATAGCTATAGAATTGAAAAGAGAGAATGATAAATCTAGGTATGGATTCTAGACAAAACACACTCTCTCTTTTTCTATGTTACAACTTAAAAGTATCCCTTAAGTGACAGGCCAAATGAATTTTTAACATATCTTCAGGATTGTCAAAGCTTAATTCTAATCGTTCTTCAATTCTTTTTAATCGTTGGTAGAAGGTGTTGATATGAATGTTTAATTTCCTAGCCGTTTCGATAGCTGAATTATTGGATGAGATATAAAGCATAAGGGTTTTCTCCAAATCATGACTTTTCACATTATCGGAACGTAGTCGTGAAAAGATCTCTTCCGTAAAATTCTTGATATCTTGAGCCGGATGGTTTAAAAAGAATCGATTAACACCGATGTCTTCATATCGTATAAGACCTGGTTTATTCCTGCCGATTAAAAAGGAAATGGCTTTGTTCGCCTCATTATAACTCTTTACAATGTCTTCAATGTTTCGGTAGGGTGTGCCAATTCCTCCAAATAAGTTCTCCCTCTCCGTACTTTTCCATTCTATAATAATTTTTTCAAGGTTATAAACAAGGGTATTTACGAGAGTGAGTTCATCTATGGAAATGAGAATGGTTATTTTATTATGAAAAGCATAAACGAGTCTATTAGTGTTCGAAAGTTCTTGATTTATTTTTGATAATAATCTTTGAATTCTTGCTTCTACTTTGTAAGGTTCGAATGAACCTGGAATCTCGCATAAAACAACAAAGGAATAGGAAGAAATTTTAAAGTTAAATTGATTCGCTGTTGAAATGATATTTTCGTGAGTTGGCGTTTCAAGGAGTTGATTGAAATATTCATGTGCTTTTTTGTAATGGAGCTCAGTTAATGAGATTTTTTTTACGAGTTCTAGCGCAAGAACCGAAGCACTCTGTTCAATGCTGACAATGTCCATTTGACTATGCCGTTCAGAAAGTGTAGCAACCATGCAGCCGAATATGACACTTCCAACGACAATGGGATAAAAGTAATATTCTTGATTCTGTATTTTAGTGAAAATGGGAGAACTTTGTTCCAGTGTAATAACCTCATTTAACATGTCAAAGGTTATGTTCTGTTGATGATTTCTCCCCCAGTAGACTTCATTATCGAATAAATCAACATAACCAATCGGCATATTGAGGATTCGGTTCGTCTCGTCAATAATCTTTTTCATCCCTTTATTTTTTAAGGAGAGTTGAGTTAAGGTATCGTGGACCTTGAGTCTTTGTTGCAAGAGTTGATTTTTTTCCTCTAATTCTGTGCTTAATTGCACAACGGTTTCCAATCTTGTTTGGGCATCTTTATATAATTTGGCGTTGTTATAGGCAATGGCTACTTGGGAGGAAAAGCCTTGCAATAGCTTTACATCTTTTTCAGTAAAAAGGCCATTCTTGGAAAATTGGAGAACGGTCAATGTTCCTATGCATTCTTCTCCTAGAAGTACAGGTACAGTGATCAGCGCCTTTGCAATATCTTTTTGTTGAAGAAAGATAATATGTCCGCGAGAATCATTATCGGAAAAAATTTCTTCCCTTGAATGATATATTCTTGGCTTCCGGTCCGCAAATACCTTGCCGGAAATGTTTTCTCCAATTTTTGTTTTATATTGATAATACTCATCCTTCATTCCAACCAATGCACGTGGGACCAAAAGATTGGTCTTGGTATCATACAGCCTGAACACTCCGGCATCCCCGGCAGGGATAACCGTAAGGGCAATGCTGATAATTTTTTTTAAGAGTTCGTTAAGGTCAAGTGTGGAAGTGAGGGCTTGAATGCTTTCAATCACTTTTTCTAGTTCATTATCGTTAGGTCTATTAATCTCCGTGTAATAAAAACCGGATAATAGTAGAGATAACTGATCGAAACTCTCTTGATTCATGCTACTGAACTCAGCTAAAAAACAAATGATAATATAATAATCATCCTCAAATGGAATAACCATGTACGTTTTGTTCTCTTGGTTTAGGAGAGTATAGTTGTTATTCCCAACTAATTTTAGTACCTGGGGAGGAAGTGAAATCGTGGATTCTGAGTTCGACAAACATAATTCCATTTCATCAGGTCTTCCCAACCAAACTTGGTAATGAGTTCCTGTAAATTTTTCATGAAGAAATGTTTGTATAGTTGTTAAATTCGGCATGCGGTTCACTCCTTGTATTGTAAAAAGGCACATAATCATTATTAATTATTGTTAAGAACCTATATATTCTCTTACTCTTATAATAGTTTAAAATATTCAATGAGTCGAGAGGGTCCTTTTGTTCTTTAAATCATGGAATGATTCGTGAATCTCTAACAATATAAAAACACGGCAATTCAAACTTCCGTGTTTTATTTTTTTCATGTAGGTTTATACATGAATGTTTGATAAATTAGTTAACAAAATACATAGTGAATTGTTTGAATATGTATTATAGTTTGTTTATGTAAAAATTCCTAAAACTCATACAAAAAACGGAGGGGATTAACGAAATGAATCGGACAAAGTTTTTGTTGACACTCAGCTTGATCTGTGTGATGGGTTTGATTGCTTTAGGGTGCAGTTCAGCATCGGAGTCTAGTCAATCAAATGGTGAGAGAGAAACTCAAGGGCAGGAGCTGAGTGATGAGATTAGAGTGGCGTATCCAACTCAACCACATACCCTTGATCCCCACATGACATCAAATGCCGTAACAAAAGAAATTGGACGTCACATCTTTGAGACACTTGTAACTCTAAATTCTAAATATCAGCCTGTTCCCATGTTAGCGGAAAGGGTGGAGCAGAGCGAAGATGGCAAGACCTATACGTTTCATTTGCGCAAAGGCATTAAATTTCATAATGGCAAGGAAATGACCGCAGAAGATGTTGTCACGTCAATGAACCGTTGGGTAGAGAAAAATACGGCGACTAAAGCGGTAATCGGCAATTCCAAATATGAGGTTCAGGACAATGATACTGTGGTACTCGCTCTTGATAATTCATCAATGGATCTTCTGTTACTTATGGGTTCACCTAAACAATTTGCTGCAATCATGCCAAAGGAACTTATCGAATCAGCAGATGCTAAGGGGGTCACAGAAGTTATTGGTACAGGCCCTTATCAATTCGTGGAATGGAAGCAAGATCAGCATGTGTTGCTTACCCGATATGATAACTATCAGCCGGTTGAATCTTCGCCTGATGGGTTAGCAGGAAAGAAGGAAGCTTTCATAAAAGATATTCGGTTCTCTTTCGTATCCGACCTATCCACTCGGGAGATTGGGCTTCAATCCGGTGAATATGATATCGCCACTCAGTTGCAGCCAGATAGCTACGATAACCTAAAATCTGATGCGAACCTTCGAACGTTCCCGGTTTTAACGACAAGCGTGAATGTTATGTTCAATAAAAAGGCCGGTTTATTTACCGATTTAAAGATGAGACAGGCGGTTAACGCAGCATTGGACATTGATAGTTTGTTTCAGGCGAATCCTGGCATTTCTGAGTTTTACCGAATTGATCCCGCTTACATGTTTAAAGAGCAAGAGGATTGGTACATTCAGGACACCCTAGGCCAATTCAATCAAAAGGATCCAGAGAAAGCAAAACAGTTGCTGGCTGAGGCAGGATACCAAGGAGAAGAGATTCGATTATTAACAACCCGGGACTATTCCTATTCCTATGACCATGCAGTTGTCATTAAGGATCAGTTGGAAAAGTTAGGCATGAAGGTGAAGTTGGAGGTATATGATTGGCCAACCTTGACGGATCTGCGCACAAAGCCGGACAAATACGACATGCTTATGGGTGGATACACACTGGTACCGACCCCTTCACAGGTATCCATCCTAAGTCCCGATTACTATGGATGGACTAATGACGAGAAAATGGCCCAAGTGTTAACCGAAATGACGTCTTCGGCTTCAATGGATGAATTTAAGAAGAAATGGCAAGAACTGCAGCAAGCCTCCTGGGACTACTTGCCTATGCTTAAACTGGGAGATATGTACACCTTAAGTGCGACAACTTCCAAAGTAGAGGGATATAAGGAGTTTGAGGGAGTCCGATTGTGGAACGTCAAGGTATATAAGTAAGATCTCAAAGGAAGGAGGACACGACTTGAAGGCATATATAGTAAAACGAATATTGTCCTTACTACCCGTGCTGTTCGTCGTATCGACATTTGTTTTTCTTATTATTCACATCACGCCCGGAGATCCTGCAGCTGTTATGCTTGGCGATGAAGCTACGCCACAGGAAGTTCAAGCACTACGTGAAGAAATGGGTCTAAATGAGCCAATCTACAAGCAATATGCTCATTGGGTCGGCAATGTTCTACAAGGGGATTTAGGGTATTCATACTATATGAAGGAGTCGGTTTCTCAGGCGATTTTTAATCGCCTGGGTCCGACCCTCTCCTTAGCTATCTTTTCACAAATACTAGCCATTGTTATAGCTATTCCCATTGGTATTGTAGCGGCACAAAAGCGTGGATCCATCACCGATCAATCCCTCATGAGCGTGTCTTTGCTCGGGCTATCCATACCTAGTTTCTTATTAAGCTTGTTTCTTGTCCTCTTGTTTACCGTCACACTAAAATGGCTTCCGGTTGCCGGCTATAAGCCTTTAAGTGAAGGTTTATGGAACCATCTCAGATATCTGATCATTCCCGGCATAGCTCTTGGAGCTATTAATGCCGCTCTAATTTCTCGCATGACGCGTTCATCCATGTTGGAAGTACTGAATGCCAACTATATAAAAACCGCTCGTTCAAAAGGAGTAAAAGAGAGGGTCGTAATCTATCGACATGCGCTTAAAAATGCCTTTATTCCTATCCTTACCGTCATCGGCCAGACGTTTGCCAGCTTGGTTGCCGGCTCTGCTATTCTGGAAACCATTTTTAACATCCCAGGAATTGGTCAGTTAATTATCAACTCGGTGACAAATCGGGATTATGCCGTACTCCAGGGGGCGGTATTATTCGTAACAGTAACGTTCGTGTTCATCAATTTGATCATCGATCTGCTATATGCGGCCATTGATCCGAGAGTAAGATTAAACCGCTAGGAGAAAGGACTAAATTATGGAAGTGATTGGTAGAACGGTGGAGATGAACAGGGCCAAGAGTGATTTGAAAAGAGAACAGCGGCGGTTGATGATTCATCGTTTCTGGGCAAACAAGTCGATGGTAGTGGGGAGTGTCATTATTCTCCTCATTGTCTTGATGGCCGTATGCGCTCCACTAATTACAGCGTATGACCCATATCAAATGATTGTGGCCGATCGGTTGAAACCTCCGAGCATGGAGCATCCGTTAGGCACGGATAACTTTGGTCGCGATCTCCTTAGCCGGATTATCTACGGTGCGCGGGTATCCATGGGGGTTGGGTTTTCGGTAGCATTGGCAACCTCTGTGATGGGATTGGTTATCGGTCTTTATGCGAGTTATTACCGTTTTCTTGACAATATCCTCATGCGAATCTGTGATGGTCTAATGGCTTTTCCAGGAATCTTGTTATCGATTGCACTAATGGCGGCCCTCGGGGCTAATTTGACCAATGTGATTATTGCGTTGAGTATCGTATTCACGCCGGCGGTGGCACGGGCCGTCCGATCGGCAGCGTTGGTTGTCCGGGAGCAGACATACGTAGAGGCGATCAAGGCACAGGGAGCTTCGGATACCCGCATTCTTTGGCTGCATATTGCTCCTAATACCTTATCGCCGCTGATTGTGCAGAGTACGTTTATTTTTGCCGAAGCGATTATTGTTGAGGCCGCATTAAGTTTTTTGGGAACGGGAATCCCAGCCCCAGATCCAAGCTGGGGGAACATTTTGTACGATGGAAAAGTAGTGATCATGAAGGCGTGGTGGATGACTGTATTTCCCGGAATAACGATGGTTCTGTCGGTTCTCGCCCTTAATTTGTTTGGTGATGGCCTAAGGGACTGGTTAGATCCCCATACCCAACAAGCAAAAAAATAACAGAGTGAGGGGAGAAGATCATGCAAAGCCAAAGTCTGTTGGAGGTAAAAAAGTTAAAGACTCATTTTCAAACGGAACGAGGAAGGGTTACGGCGGTGGATGGGGTTTCGTTTCAAATCTATGAAGGTGAGATCCTTGGAATTGTAGGGGAATCAGGCTGTGGTAAGAGCGTGACCTCCCAATCGATCCTGCGGTTATTAGACGAAAAGCGAACCACCAAGTATGAAGGAGAAATTCTTTATAAGGGACAGGACTTATTAAAGGCATCTTCATCTCAGATGCAGGCCATACGAGGCAATGAGATCTCTATGATTTTTCAGGATCCGCTTAGTTCCCTCAATCCGGTTTATACGATTGGTCAGCAAATTACCGAAGCGATTCTTTTGCACCAAAAGATTTCCAAGAAAGAAGCGAGGGAAAAGGCGATTGAGATGATCAGGCTCACCGGGATACCATCGGCGGAGAAGCGGGTAGATGAATATCCCCACCAGTTGTCGGGCGGAATGAGGCAACGCGCGATGATTGCAATGGCTTTGGCTTGTCGTCCTAAACTGCTAATCGCCGATGAACCCACTACGGCGCTTGATGTAACAATCCAAGCACAAATTATGGATATGATTTTGGAGTTCAATAAAGAATTGAACATGGGCGTGATGCTCATTACGCATGACCTAGGTGTCGTTGCAGAAGTCTGTACGCGCGTGGTTGTCATGTATCTTGGGCAAATTGTGGAAGAATCTGACGTGGACAGCCTGTTTTCCCAACCACTGCATCCCTATACTCAAGGACTCATGCAATCGATTCCGCATATCGACGGTGATCGGTCCAAGCCGTTGTTCGTCATTGAAGGCTCAGTGCCCTCCCTTCACCAAATACCGAAAGGATGCCGGTTCGCTTCTCGGTGCCCTTATGCTAATACCCAATGCCACGAGGAGATGCCCGAGCTCATAAATCACGGAGATAATCGGAAGGTTCGCTGCTGGCATGCGGAAAAAGTAACGCAAAAAGGGGAGAGAATGCATGTCAGCTAATCCAACAAAAACGCTGCTGGAAGTAAAGAATATCCGGAAGTTTTTTCCGGTGAAGAATCCCCTGGGCAAGACCATTCAACAGGTAAAAGCAGTCAATAACGTTTCCTTCCAGTTGTTTGAAGGCGAAACCTTCGGCCTCGTTGGGGAATCCGGGTGCGGAAAAAGTACGTTAGGACGGACCATCATGAGATTAATAGAGCCTACCGGAGGGGAAGTGCTGTACAAGGACCAGAATCTATTAAACATTTCAGAAAGAGAAATGCGAAGGATGAGAAAGGATCTCCAAATGGTATTCCAGGATCCTTATTCCTCTCTTAACCCTAGAAAAAGAATCGGGGCCATTTTGGAGGAAGCTCTGATCATTCATGGAATGGGAGATCATTCGGAACGGACGGATAAGGTGATGGAGATGCTCCATACAGTCGGGATGCAGCCAGACAGCTATTACCGTTATCCCCATGAGTTTTCGGGAGGCCAGAGACAGCGGATTGGCATTGCGAGAGCACTTATACTGAATCCGAAGCTGCTCATTTGTGATGAGCCAGTTTCAGCTTTGGACGTATCGATCCAATCGCAAATCATTAATTTAATGAAGCAACTGCAAAGTGAATTCCATCTGACGATTCTTTTCATTGCCCATGATATCAGCGTGGTACGGCACATTTCGGACCGAATCGGGGTGATGTATTTAGGGCAAATGGTGGAGCAAGCCCCTACGGATCGATTGTTCGAAGAGCCCTTGCATCCTTATACGAAAGCGTTGCTCTCTGCTGTTCCTTTGCCTAATCCCAAATTAAAGAGGGAGCGAATTATTCTGAAGGGCGATTTACCTTCGCCTATGAATCCCCCTTTAGGTTGCTCTTTTCATACCCGCTGTCCTTTCACAATGGAGATTTGTAAGAAAGAGCCTCCCCAAGTTCAAGAAATATCGCAAGACCATTGGGTAGCTTGTCATCTCTATTAACGAAATTGGAGTTGCATGGAGGTGGTGGTATAAGCATGGTGACTACTTTTGTTGCTACAGGAGATTCGTTCATTACCCGAAGATTGTCCGATAGAAGTGAAAGCTATGCGGCCTTAGCTTCCATCATCCGCAGAGCTGACGTCTGTTTTACTAATCTGGAAATCACAACCCATCACTACGAAGGGTTTCCAGGGGCGGTAAGTGGAGGCACTTGGGCTATTGCACCGCCGGAGGTGCTTGGCGATCTGCGGGATTATGGGTTTAATTTAATTGCTTGGGCGAACAATCATTCGCTGGATTACTCCTATGGTGGACTGGAAGCTACGGAAAGATATTTAAATGCCTACAAGTTTATTCACGCTGGTTGCGGTCCTGATTTGGCAAGAGCCAGTGAGCCGAGATATTTGGACACGGCATCGGGAAGAGTTGCCTTGATAGCTGCAACTTCTACTTTCGATAGAACTTGGATAGCTGGAGAGCAGCGAGCGGATATGATGGGAAGACCTGGGGTTAATCCGCTCCGTCATCAAGTCATTCATGTTATATCGCCAGAAAAACTCCGTCAGTTAACTGCCATAGCCGATGCCGTTGGCATTAACACGCTGTATCATTATGCGGTCCAAAACGGATATATGAAAGAGCTAGACCCTGGTCAGGTACGATTCGGAGATTATGTATTCCAGGCAGGGGAAAAGGAATGCCAACGCACTACACCGTATGAGAGAGATATGAAACGGATTCTAAAATCCGTAGCTGAGGCAAAAAGACAGGCCGACTATGTGCTGGTGAGTATTCATTCTCATGAAACGAAAGGCGAGCATTTAGACGAACCCGCCGATTTTATTTCCATATTCGCAAGGCAGTGTATTGATGCAGGAGCTCATGCCATAATCGGACATGGCCCGCATAAAGTAGGGGGCATTGAAATCTATCAAGGTCGGCCGATATTTTATAGCCTAGGCAATTTTATTTTCCAAAACGAGACAGTTGCTCATCTTCCTTCGGATTATTACGAGAAATTTGGGCTTAGTTCTGAACATAATGTTGCGGACGCCTTTGATCAACGTGGACTTAACGATACGCGAGGATTTGCTGCTAATCCATCCATTTGGGCCTCCATTGTACCGCATTGGACAATGGAGGATGGGGAAGTCAGAGACATTACGTTATACCCTATTGAGCTGGGGTATGGAAAGCCGCGATATCAGCGGGGATGGCCCCAGTTGACCAAGGACAACGCTGTATTGAAAAAGGTTTGTAAGCTGTCGGAGGTGTATGGGACGAGTGTCACGATCGAAAATCATGTGGGGCGCATCGTTCTCGAGAGATAAAATCGGATAAAGATGGAGTGATACCAATGAGTTTTCACGAAACGATATCTAACCTCATTGAGGAGAAGAGACAAAAGCTTATTGAAATAAGTGATAAAATTTGGGGTTTTTCGGAAACCCGTTATGAAGAATACCAGTCAGCCGAACTTCTTTGCACTACGCTTGAAGAAGAGGGATTTTCTGTTGAACGTAGTGCGGGCGGACTTGAAACGGCCTTTGTGGGAAGTTACGGAAGCTGCAAACCGGTGATTGCTATACTAGGCGAGTACGATGCGTTACCCGGATTAAGCCAAAAAGCGGGATTGACTACTAAAGACCCTCTCAATGGGGTGGGTAATGGGCATGGATGCGGACACAATCTCTTGGGAACAGGTTCCCTTGCTGCCGCCCTAGCTGTTCGACATTATATGGAACAGAACGGACTGAAGGGTACGGTACGCTATTACGGATGCCCGGCGGAAGAAGGCGGCGGCGGAAAAGCGTACATGGCAAGAGCCGGTCTCTTTAAGGATGTAGATATTGCCTTGACATGGCATCCTTTTGATGAGAATCTCGCCTATAACTGTAAAATGCTGGCTACCTGCCAAGTGTTTTTTAAATTCAAGGGGAAAAGTACCCATGCCTCCTTTAGCCCTCATTTAGGGCGTAGTGGTTTAGACGCGGTGGAATTAATGAACGTAGGAGCTAACTTTTTGCGTGAGCACATTATTCCAGAAGCTCGACTACACTATGCCATAACGAACGCAGGGGGGTTAGCGCCCAATGTCGTTCAAGCGGAAGCGGAAGTGTTGTATAAAATTCGAGCCCCTAAGATGCATCAAGTCAGCGAGATTCGAGAACGAATTTTTGATATTGCCCGTGGGGCGGCGCTCATGACAGGAACACAAGTAGAGATTCAATATGATGCAGCATCTGCGGATTTAATCCCCAATGTCACCTTGGGCTCATTAATGCACCATCACTTTGTAAAACATGGTGCTCAATCATACACTCAAGAAGAGATAGTCTTTGCCAAGGCCATGCAGGCTACGTTCTCAGAAGAAGAAAGAAAAGTCATAGGTAACCATAATGGTAAAGTGATTTCGGATCAGGTTAATCCTTTTTCGGCTAAAACAGGATTCTTTGCCGGCTCTACGGATGTGGGAGACGTGAGCTGGCTTGTGCCTACCGGGCAGGTGTATGTAGCCACTTGTGCTTATGGAACTCCGTTTCACAGTTGGCAATTGGTGGCTCAAGGGAAATCCTCTATCGCTCATAAAGGGATGCTCTTAGCCGGAAAAGTATTAGCTTCTTCTGCCATCGAGGTCATGCAAAATCCCGTACTCGTTGAGCAGGCAAAGAAAGAACACAAGGAACAGTTAGCTGGCGAGGTGTATACTTCGCTGATTCCGCCAGAAGCCAAGCCTACTGCAGTTAAATCTGCTTAAATAAGAAATCAAGGAAGAAGAGGATAAAAGCCATGAGTATTCATCAAGTTATTTCTGAAATTATTGAAGAAAAGCGAGCAAGCTTCATTCGCGTAAACGATAAGATTTGGGAATTTTGTGAAACCCGTTATGAAGAATTTCAGTCTGCTGATCTTCTTTGTACGTCCCTTGAAGAAGAGGGATTTCAGGTTCAACGATGTGCGGGAGGTATTGAAACCGCGTTTGTGGGAAGCTATGGTAGCGGCAAGCCGGTCATCGCCATACTCGGTGAATTCGATGCCTTGCCGGGATTAAGCCAAAAAGCAGGTGTGGCTGTCAAAGAAGCGCTGGTTAAGGACGGTAACGGGCACGGATGCGGACATCAACTTCTAGGAGCTGGCTCGCTTGCTGCAGCGGTAGGTATTCGGCATTACATGGAGCAGAATAATCTGAAGGGAACTGTGCGCTATTACGGTTGCCCGGCGGAGGAAGGCGGCGGGGGAAAAGCGCACATGGTCAAAGCCGGTCTTTTCAGTGACGTCGATGTTGCTTTCACCTGGCATCCTTGGGATGAGAACCTTTCCTACAACGCTAAAATGTTGGCTACTTGCCAAGTGTATTTCAGATTTAAGGGGAAAAGCACACATGCTTCTTTTAGCCCTCATCTAGGTCGCAGTGCCTTAGATGCGGTAGAATTAATGAATGTGGGAACAAACTTCCTTCGAGAACATATTATTCCAGAAGCTCGCGTGCATTATGCTATAACCAATGCCGGAGGTTTCGCGCCAAATGTCGTCCAATCGGAGGCAGAGGTATTATATAAAATTCGCGCCCCTAAAAATTACCAAGTAAGCGAAATCCTTGAGCGCATTAGCGATATCGCACAGGGAGCAGCATTGATGACAGGAACGCAAGTGGAGATTCAATTTGATGCAGCTTCTGCAGATTTGATCCCTAATATCACTTTAGGGTCTCTGATGCACAATCATTTATCACAAATTGGTGCCGAGTCCTATACCACAGAAGAGATTGAATTTGCTAAAGCGATTCAGGCGACCTTCTCCGAAGAGGAGAGGAAGATCATCAGTCGTAATAAAGGGAAAGTACTTTCGGATACGGTAAATCCTTATTCGGTTGAACCGGACTTTATTGCAGCGTCTACGGATGTGGGAGACGTGAGCTGGGTAGTGCCTACAGGCCAGGTTTACGTTACATCTTATGCGTTTGGAACGCAACCGCACAGCTGGCAATTAGTGGCACAAGGGAAGTCAACCGCAGCTCATAAAGGCATGTTATTAGCGGGAAAAGTCATGGCTTGCTCGGCGATAGAAATTTTGCAAAATCCTGAAATGATTGAAAAAGCCAAGGCTGAGCACGTAGAATGGTTAAATGGAGAAGAGTACTGCTCGCTGATCCCAGCGGATGCTAAGCCCACACCCATAACCCAGAACTAATCGAGAGGGGGACATGAGTCTCTCTCTTTTTGCTTATCCTTCCCTCAAATAAATCCACTTACTTCCTCAATCTAGTCGGTGTAAAAACATAGCTGAAGATTATATAATATAACCATTAATCTAGTACTAGCACAACGTTGCGCCGAGGAGGAATAACCATGCAAATGACAGCGTTGATGGCGGGATTTTATAGAATCTCTGAGTGGATCATGAGATTCGCTTATCTGAACCTCTTATGGATCGGCTTTTCGTTGTTTGGTTTGATTGCTTTTGGATTTTTCCCAGCAACCGCTGCGATGTATGCCGTTAACCGCAAATGGGTCATGGGAGAATGGGATATTCCGGTCTTTAAAACCTTTTATACAGCATACAAAACGGAATTTGTTAAAAGCAATCTTCTCGGTCTGATTCTTGTTTTGATGGGTTGTATTTTCTACGCCGATTACCTATTTTTTATGCAAACTCCTAATCGTTTCGAGAAATTACTATCCATTCTATTTTTAGCGCTATTCTTAATCTATAGCTTACTGCTTTTCTATGTCTTTCCCGTGTTTGCTCATTTTAATATCACAATTTACCAAGTGATTAAAAGGTCGCTGCTTCTGATGTTTTTGAATCCGCTGTCTTCTATTACAATGATTATTGGAAGTATTGTAGTGTACTTGACGGCAGTAACGTTTCCCGCACTCCTTCCTATCTTTGGAGCAAGTATATTGTCCTACATCTTCACTTGGTCTGCTCACTATAATTTCGAAAAAAATCAGCGAAAGAAAGAAGCATTCAACAAGGTAGACTGAGTTGAACATGCTGCTGGGTTGTCACTCCAAGTGGTAATCGACAGAAAGACGGTGACACGATGCGGTTTATCCAATCTAGTATCAGAAATAAATTAATTTTGCTGTTATTGGTAACTGTAGTATTGCCGGGTGTAACAGCGAACATCATCACGTACTTCTATACTAAGGCTTCTCTTAAAGATCAAGCAATCGACGTAAACCTGAAATTGATTTCCGAGGGTAAAGAAAACTTATCCAATTACTTACAAACGATCCACCACTATATGTTTGCGTTGTCTACCAATGATACACTGGAAGGAATCTTGAGTCGCGGATGGACCGACTACCAAAGCGAATCTTATATCATGAGTGCAATGCAGATCGTCTCTCGAGCTGAAGGTGGAGTTCGTCAAGTCTTTTTAAGTGTAGATAAGACGAACAGATCATATTTATTGTACCAAGATTCGTTTACCAAGGGTTCTACTAATTATCAACCGATTTTGGACGGCTTGATTAAACCATATGGAGCTGCTGTAGAGTCAACCCATAGGAGTCACGAGTATGGCATGAAACCACCTGACCTTCCAAAAAGTGAATGGGTATTTACTATTCATCGTCCCATTTACGCTGTGCCTTCCACCAATCAAATCGGTATGATTTCTGTCGATATAAAGCTTGATGTAATAAAAAAATTAGTTACTAGACTTTTTGACAGCGAAAAGGAGGAATTTTATATCCTTGACAATAAAGGTGCGGTCATCTATTCCTCTGACGAGTCCAAGATCGGGGATACCTTGAATGAACCCTGGGTTGATAAGATCGTAGGATCTCTAGGCAGTGTTGATCTCCGCACACCGGAGTTTTCCGGTATTGCGATTTATTCAAAAGTGGAACTGCCAATGCTGGAATGGACGATATTGAAAAGAGTTCCCAATACATCTTTATATAAAAGCGCACGTGACCTGATTTTAATTAACTTGGCAATAGGCGTATTATTTCTTGGGATGGCTATCATTGCTATCGTAATTGTCTCCTATCGATTCACCAAGCCTATTAAGGAGTTAATACGGTGGAGCAGTGCTATTCAGTCAGGTAATTTGGAAGAAACGATGAATATCAATAGAACGGATGAAATAGGAAGTTTGGCGCGAAGATTCAAAGATATGATTCAAACAATCAATGAATTGATATTAAGAGAGTATAAGCTGAATTTGGCGAATAAAACCAAT
This sequence comes from Ammoniphilus sp. YIM 78166, assembly GCF_004522215.1. GTDB lineage: Bacteria > Bacillota > Bacilli > Aneurinibacillales > RAOX-1 > YIM-78166. The sequence continues at coordinate 914,964 of NZ_SDLR01000002.1, forward strand.
CAACTAAAAATCCTACAGGCACAAATTAACCCGCATTTTATCTATAATTCACTGCAATCTATTGGTGCATTGGCATTGGAATACAATACGCCTAAAATATATATGTTGCTGATGTCCATGGGGCAAATGATGCACTACAGTATGAATGCTAAAGAGACTAATGTAATGTTGTCCAAAGAAATAGAGTATGTAAATTATTATTTAACACTGCAGAAGCAAAGGTTTGAAGAGGAGCTTCTAGTTGATCTTAATATCACTGAAGATACTAAACACATTCAAGTTCCGAAAATGATTTTACAACCTATCGTTGAAAATTATTTTAAGCATGGAAAGCATAACTCCAGTCGAATCGGTCATATCAAGATTCAAACGTTCTCGGAAAAAGAGTTTCTGACCATCATAGTAGAGGATAATGGTATCGGTATTCCTGAAGAGAGGTTACTTCAAATTCGCAATGAGTTTTCCCGCTCCAAGAACCATGCGTTTGATCATGAAGGAAGTATAGGTCTAAGTAATGTATTGAACAGGCTGCGATTGTATCATGGGGAGGGAGCCAATCTGGAATTAATTAATAGGAAAGATGGAGGCTTGAGGGTCATCCTTAAAATCCCATTAATCAACGAAAATCGGGCAGAACAATAAGTGGAATCACTTTTTGTTCTGCCCTTGTTCATTTGTTCATTATATAGAGGATTTTAGTGATATATGATCTCGATATTCTTTCGGTGATAGACCGGTTGTCCTTTTAAAAACCCGACTAAAGTATTTTTCATCCTCATAACCTATGTTTTTACCCACCTCAGCAATTTTTAAATGGGGATTCATTAACAATACTTTGGCCTTCTCAATGCGGATCTGGCTAACATAATTGACAATCGTAGTTCCAAACTCTTGCCTAAATCTGCGTGAGATATGTTCACGGTTTAAATGGAAGTGATTAGAGATATCGGTTAGTGTTACTTCTCGATAATTATTTTTTATATATTTGGAAATTTCTTGCATAACATTACCGCTTTGGGCTCGATATTCTAGTAAGATTTTTGAGAATTCCTGTAAATCTTTCGTTAATTGCAACTGTAAATGGGGGAGTGAGAAATTTTTACTCGCATCGTAAGGGAATCTGAGAGAAGGTTTCTCCTGTGCCAGATGCATCATATGCTCTTTTTGTACGAATTCTTCAAGCCATGTACATTTAGTTATGTGATAATCATCTAACCACGATTTGTATTGGAGAAATGTAATTTGCTTTAATTGTGATAAATAATTGATCCAGCGCTGTGTGGCCATGTGAATGTTCTCTTTATTGCCGCTGCGCACGGCTAGTCGCAGTTCTTCCTTAAACTCTCCGAATCTCAATGTACTCATTTGATGGGCCTGTCCATCAAAAACATGGACTCTAGAGAATGTGGGGTGCAATAGATTGCAATGCTTCGCAGCAGAGAGGGCTTGCTGGTAAGTCAGACTCAACCCTGTTGGAAAGGTAGTGATGGAACCAAGGCCAATTTCTGATTGATTTTGATATTTATTCCAAAATTCAATCGTAACCTTGTCCAATATAACGGAAGTACTTTCTAAATCGTCCCAGAAAATAATGACAATCTCATTGCTTTGGTGGAGATTCCGGAATGCATACCCTTTTTTCTGGCTCCATAGGTATTCATTGCACAGCTCAATAAAGTGTTTTGAAAGGCTGTCCTTTTCATCCATCAAATCGTTATGCGTGACAGCCACTTGACAATAGCAGGGATGGAATAGATCCAAAAGCTCACGGTAAAGATGGGGACTTGATTCCATTTCAGGCTTAATTAATAAATTGGAGAAGAACTTATCAAGATAGGCAGGCTTAAGTTCATTAATGACTGATACTAATTCTTTTTGCTTCATTTTACTCTCTTGAGATTCGATTCGCTTCACTATGGCTTTCTTTGCTGCATCCATTAGATGCTGGGGATTAATGGGTTTGAGCAAGTAATCTACTGCCCCATGTTTTAGGGTTTGCCGGACGAAATCAAAATCGTCGAACCCACTGATAACGATGATATTTGCGTCAACCTGATGTGTTTTCATCCAGTCCATGAGTTCCAAACCATCTTTTAAAGGCATCATGATATCCGTAATGATGATATCTGGCTGTACTGTTTCCATTAGTTCAATGGCTTCCATACCATTCTGACATTCCCAAATTGTTTGAATGCCTAAGGAAGTCCAGTCAACTAATAGACGAATCGATTTGCGTACTGGATTCTCATCATCGATTATCAATAGTTTCATAATATTCTCCCAGCATGTAAATTTATTGTTAAGAAAATTGTATCAGATCTAATCAGCCAAAACTATACACTTTTTTATCTTATCAAAAATATCCACCAATTCTGTCAGTATCATGAGTGTGTGCACAGAGGCTAATTTTCTATAATTATCTTAAGATTCACTCACAATTAAGACTATAAGAAAGGAGCAAATCGAGTGCGCCAACGAAGGATTTCTGATTGGATTCAACAAAATGTTTTTGTTGGACCGGCAGTGCTGCTGTTTAGTTTAGTCCTCATTGTACCATTTATCCTGGGACTTTATTACTCAATGACAGACTGGAATGGGGTGTCGCCCCATGTCAGATGGGTAGGGATGGATAATTATAAACGGATATTAATTGAGGACTCCGACTTTGCCAAATCGTTTTGGTTTACGACAAAGATCACTGTAACAAAAGTGATTATCACTAATTTACTTGGATTTACTCTTGCTTATCTGCTTGTGCAAAAATTAAGGACACGCAATATCCTGCGCTCAGTATTCTTTATGCCCAATGTGTTAGGTGGACTCTTGCTAGGTTTCATTTGGCAGTTTATATTCGTCAGAGGCTTCACCACGCTTGGCTCATACTCCGACTTTTTCTTGTTCAAACTCACTTGGCTTGGCACAGAGGCTACAGCATTCTGGGCGCTTGTTATTGTAAGTGTGTGGCAGGGAACGGGATACGTGATGGTAATCTACATTGCGGGGTTAGCGAATGTCCCTCAAGAATTGAAAGAAGCCGCGTATGTGGATGGAGCTAAAAGTTGGCAAGTTCTGCGCCATGTGATCCTTCCGATGATCATGCCAGCCGTAACGGTTTGCTTGTTTTGGTCGATCAACACGACGTATAAAATGTATGATCTGAATTTTTCACTAACAGGCGGAGGTCCGTATCGATCGACGGAATCGGTTGCGATGAATATTTTTACTGAGGCGTTTACTAACAATAGATTTGGAGCCGGAACAGCCAAGGCGGTTATCTTTTTTGTGGTAGTAGCCCTTATTACAGCCATCCAAGTGTATTTAACGAAAAGAAAGGAGGTTCAGGTGTAATGAAAGGAAGCAGCACGAATTACAGCAACACAGGTGTAAATCTTGCGCAACAGGTGGAGACAACAATAATTAAAAAGAAAGGCTTTGCTTTTAAAAAGTTGCACGCAGTGGAGGCAGTGGTCATTAGTATAGCCTTACTCTTTTTAGTTCCTTTCTATTTTGTCATCGTAAATTCTTTCAAATCGATGAACGAACTCTTGGTAGATACTGCAAGTTTACCAGAAATATGGAGGTTCGAAAATTATGAACGTGCTTGGACTGTGTTGAATTTAGTGAATTCTATTGCGAACTCTCTTATTATTACCATTATAACCACGTCTGCTATTACTATCATTTCTGCAGCATGTGCTTATCGCATGGTCAGGCATCCCAGCCCTTTTAATAATATCATGTTTGCCATATTTGTAGCAGCGATGGTAATACCGATACAAACGATCATGATTCCGCTAATAAAGGTATTAAATTGGATGGGAATCATTAATAGCATGCCGGGTTTGGTAGTTAGCTATATAGGCTTAGGAGTCGCATTCTCGACTTTTTTATTCCATGGGTTCGTTAAATCCATTCCATTGGAAATTGAAGAATCGGCTATCATGGATGGCTGTAATCCATACCGTTTATTTTGGACCATTGTCTTCCCGTTGCTAAAACCGATGACGGTTACCGTGGTTCTGCTGAATGCCTTGCATTTCTGGAATGAATTTTTGCTTGCTCACTTAATCCTGCTCAAGCCGGAGCTGCGTACCATTCAACTAGCTATGAATTCGCTTTTCGGAGAATATACCAAACAGTGGGACTTGGCTCTGGCAGCTCTTGTTATGGCGATAACACCAGCCATCGTATTTTTCTTTTCCCTTCAGCGATATATCCTTGAAGGGGTAACCGCCGGAGCGGTAAAAGGCTAGTAATCTATAAAAAAATTATTAAACTCAAATAAGTCCACCTCATTAGTCATGATCGTTGGTGTAAAGATAATTTTGAATTATATAAAATCAAGATACAAACGATAACTCAAGGGGGAAAGTGACATGACAAGAAAAAGTATAGTGGCATTAGTTTTAGTATTGATGTTGGCAATGGTAGGCTGTTCTCAAAGCAGTCCGCAAAGTAGTAATAGTAGCGAAACCCCTACCAGTGGGAGTTCGAACAACTCGAGTAGGGACAATGTTACACTAAAGATTTTCAACTCAAAGACAGAAATCGTTGAACAATTAAGTAAGCTGAAAAAAGATTACGAGAACGAGCATCCGGGCGTAACCCTGCAAATTGATACGGTGGATGGAACGCATTATCAATCAAATCTCAAGGGACGCTTTGCTGGGAATGAGATGCCCGATATCTTTCTAAATCAAGGCCATCAAGAAATGGAAACTTGGATTGATCATATGGAAGACTTGTCCGATCAGCCATGGGTAAAAGACGTTGTGGATATCGCGAGAGATCCGATAACCAAAGATGGGAACTTATATGGTATGCCTATGACGATAGAAGGCTATGGGTTTATCTATAATATTGAACTATTTGAGAAGGCAGGAATAAAAGAAACTCCTAAGACACTTTCCGAACTAAAGGCTGTCATTCAACAGCTTGAGGACGCTGGGATTAAGCCGTTTGCTTCATCTTATCTGGCTTGGGCCATTCCGGGAAGATTTGGCGTTAATATTCCTTTCGCGATGCAGCCGGATCCCGTTCAGTTTATAAACGGGTTAAATCAAGGAAATGCTCAGATACCAGGCAATAAGCTGTTTGAAGAATGGATGAATTTGGTTGATCTAGAATTGCAGCACTCCGGTACAAACCCCATGACAACGGACTACAATACACAAGTTACGGTCTTCGCTAATGGCGGAGCTGCCATGATTCATAATGGCAGTTGGATTCAACCGACGCTTACTAAACTGAACAGTAATATGAAGGTCGGAATTTTGCCGATGCCCATCAATAATGATCCCCAGTTAAATGATAAGATTTTTGTCGGTGTGCCGTACTTCTGGGTTGTTAATAAAAATTCTAACGTAAAACAGGAAGCCAAGGAATTCTTGAACTGGCTTGTTACCTCGGAGACAGGAAAGCGATACGTCACGGAAGAGCTAAAGTTTGTTCCGGCTTTTAAAAATGTTGAAGGTAATCCAGAGGCCATTGGCGATTTAGGAACTGCTGTGCAAACCTATGCGAACGAAGGTAAGACCTATGGTTGGCATTGGCCTCAGTATCCAATCGGAACCCCGCAAGAATTTGGGGCAATCATGCAAAAATACAGCGCTGGGGGATTGAAGCGAGAACAGTTATTGAATGAATTGAATGAAGGCTGGCGTAAATATAAACAATAATTTGTCACTAACAAAAATAGGCGGAGGTGATCAAGGTTGGACCTTCAGAGGGTGTTTGTGAAGATCAACCTTGAAACCGTAGCCTTAACAATATTGGAGGACATTCATATGAGGAAGTTGAAAGTAGGCGTGATTGGATGTGGAAATATCAGCTCTATCTATTTTCAAGCCGGGCAAAAATTTGAGATTTTTGATATCGTGGCTTGTGCGGACCTGGATCTGGAGCGAGCAAAAGCGTGCGCAGAACAGTTTAATATTCCTAAAGCGTACACAACAGAAGAACTCTTAGGGGATGAAGAAATACAACTTGTAATCAATTTGACGATTCCGAACTCGCATGCGGACATCCATTTACGTGCTCTAGAGGCTGGAAAGCATACCTATGGGGAGAAACCGCTGGCCGTGGAGCTTGAAGACGGGCGTCGAATCCTCTCGTTAGCGAAAGAGAAAGGACTCTTGGTCGGATCCGCTCCGGATACTTTCTTAGGCGGCGGGATTCAAACCTGCCGAAAGCTGATCGATGACGGATGGATTGGCGAGCCCATTGCAGCGACCGCTTTTATGATGTATCACGGCCCAGAAAAATTTCATCCGAATCCTGATTTCTTGTATCAAAGAGGGGCCGGACCAATGTTTGATATGGGCCCCTATTATCTCACCGCCTTGGTGAACTTAATGGGTCCCGTACGTCGCGTCACGGGTGCAGCTCGAATGACGTTTGAAGAGCGGATGGTACGCACGGAGCATCAATACGGCAGGAAGTTTCCGGTTGAAACCCCGACTCACATCACAGGGATATTAGAATTTGAGAATGGGGCCATCGGCACGATGATCACCAGCTTTGATGTTTGGGGTACATGCGTTCCGCATATTGAAATTCATGGAACAACGGGATCCTTAATTGTACCCGATCCGAATCATTTCGGCGGTTCGGTCTATATCAAGAGACAGGAATTTACCGATTTCGTTGAAGTTCCTTTAACACACGGATTTACGGAAAACAGTCGAGGGCTTGGCGTCATGGATATGGCTCATGCGATCCTTCATGGGGGAGCGCATCGAGCAAACGGAGAATTAGCCTATCATGTGCTGGAAATCATGCACGGATTCCATATAGCCTCTGATGAGGGTAGGCATTACGTGGTAGAGAGCTCCTGCCATAAGCCAGAGCCTTTGCCAATGAATATTCCCAAAAATGGATTATCTGGGTGAACTCGGTCCAACGTATATAGAAGCCATCCGCCGACTAGGATTTGTTGAAATTATTGGATTAGCCAAGAGGCGACTGAGAAACAAGCTGTACAGCTCGGCATCCCCATAGCGTATGGCGATTATCGGGACATGCTGCGAGATAGGGAAATCAGGTCGTACACAACTGTACGCCGAATCATGTCCATTTTGATATAAATAAGGAGATTATTTTATCGGGTAAAAATTAAATGAGAGGAGAGGTTCATATGAGTTTATCCATCGGTTTACAAGTGTTCTCTATTAGAAAGGAATTAGCAAAAGATTTTTGGGGGACACTCGAAAAAGTTGCTGAGATTGGTTACAAGAATATCGAATTTGCCAATCATTCCGCTGGTACTGACTTTGGCGTAGGATTCAATATTGATGCGGATACCTTGAAGCAAGGGATGGAGAGGCTAGGCCTGAAAACCATATCCGCGCATATCCATCCTATGAGTGTAGACATCATGGATCAAGTGATTGACTATCATCAGGCTATAGGCAATAACTCGCTAGTATGCGGCATCGGTTTTTGGAAAAATAAAGCGGAGGTTCTAGCTTTCAGTAAGGAGCTTAATATCATTGGGGAAAAATGCCGCAAGAGAGGAATGGACTTCTATTATCACAATCATTTTATGGAATTCCAAAAATTCGAAGGACAAACCGTCATGGACATCATCCTGGAAAATACGGAGAAAGAATTTGTTAAGATTGAGCTAGATACCTATTGGGCAATCCGGGGGGGAATCGATCCAATCCCATACTTGAGAAAGTTAGGCGATCGATGCGACCTTATCCATCAAAAAGATTTAACCCTAGAGGCTAAACCTGCCAACATATTCGAAACCATTGGGGAGGAATGTGAAATCAACAGCGAGAAATTTCGCGAATTTTCCAAGGTGGAATATTTTACAGAAGTCGGAGAAGGAACAATCGACATTCGATCGATTATTAAGGAAGCAAGGGATATTGGGGCTGCAAGATATATCATTCTAGAGCAAGACCATTCGAATCGAAATGAACTCGAGAGTATTGCTATAAGCTATCGAAACTTAGAAAGGCTCCTGATTGAAAATGAAATCCTGAAGAATCCTCGGTAGGCAGGCGTTTCTGTCCTTACTGATATTTAAAATCGTGGATATACTGTCATTGAGGTAGAGGACAAGGCTTTCGAAGACTTCCTACAATTAATAAAGGATTCGATTCGAATGAGCAGAAATTATTTGAGTCAATATTTTGTCTAAGCACTTGGAAAACTTGCTTAACGGTACGAAGGAAATTGATGGCAGGAGATGTATTGCGATGTTTCCAATCGTATGTCCCCATTATATATAAGCCTACAGTAAAAAATGAAAGGTTAGTGCCCTACTTTTGTGAAATTTCTGTAGAGGCTAAGGGTTGCCTTTGTAAAATAAGAAATGCCTCGGTAATCACGGGTCAATGCCTAATAACCATCAAGGAGGCTTGTTCCTAGAAACGGCGTTTTTAAATCTCTTCCCGAATGCTATAATGATGAAAAAAAGAAGGGGAGAGCCAATTGGAATTTTGGATGGCCCATGATTACATTTGGAAACTAGGTCTAGCCATGAGTTTGGGCTTACTAATTGGTGTGGACCGTCAGTTAAAGAAAAAGCCAGTGGGTATTAAGACGTGTATGATCATCAGTGTTGCAAGTTGTTTAATTACCATCGTGTCGATTGAATCGGTTCGACAATTCGGCACGCCTGACCATCCGAATATGGATCCGATGCGGTTAGCCGCCCAAGTGGTCAGCGGAGTGGGTTTTTTGGGAGCCGGCGTGATTCTTCGCCGAAACCATGACGTGATCTCAGGATTAACGACGGCATCCATGGTATGGGCCGCATCTGGACTGGGGATTGCTGTAGGGGCTGGTTTTATTTTTCAAGCGTTCGTTGGAGTTGGATATATCATTTTAGCGATTAATTTTTTTCCTACTTTGCTCAAGTGGATAGGACCTCGAAGTATTCGACAGCGCGATCTCATAGTGAAGCTTGTAGTCGATCCTTCGGAGGATCTTGACGCTATTTTTAAAGAGATTAAGCATAAAGGAATGCAAGTGAAGCACGTTAAAGTTCGAGACACGGGGTCTCATCAATCAGAAATTGAAATGTTAGTCCTTGCTTCTGATGATATCTATACCACGCACATTTATCGTATGTTTAAAAGCATTCATGGCGTGATCAAAGTAGAACTAGAGAGTCGAACTTAAATAACGAGCGAAAAGAGGTGCCCTTTTAGCACCTCTTTTTCCCGTTATGGTGTAAATATCACCAGAATTTACATAGATGGTATCTACTATATAATAGATATTTTATTCTATTAACATTAGTGATACACTATAATGTAGATAGATTAATTGAGAAACCAGAGAAGGTGTGCTACTGCCCTGCCTTACAGTGACGCCTAAGCAGGAACATCACATCCTTTCTGCAAAACTTAGATATAAAGGACGGTCAAAATGGATAGGAGAGAAACTACAACTGACGTTATCTTAATTGGTGCGGGTATTATGAGTGCGACTTTGGGGTCACTTCTGAAAGAACTAGTACCGGACTGGAAAATCACAGTATATGAAAAACTCGCAACAGCAGGAGAAGAGAGCTCGAACGAATGGAATAATGCGGGAACGGGTCATGCTTCCCTTTGCGAGCTGAACTACACTACGGAAAGACCAGACGGATCAGTAGATATTAGCAAGGCTATTAAAGTGAATGAAGAATTTCAGGTCTCCAAGCAGTTTTGGTCTTATCTTGTCGACAGTAAACTAATCCGTAATCCACAAGAATTTATTGAGGCCGTGCCTCATATGAGTTTTGTAAATGGGGAAAAGAATGTAACGTTTCTAAAGAAGCGCTTCGAAGCGATGTCGAAGAATCCTCTGTTTCAAGGGATGGAATTTTCCGATAACCCGAAGAAATTGATGGAATGGATTCCGCTCATGATGAAAGACCGGAAATCGGACGAGCCTATCGCTGCAACAAAAATAGACTCTGGAACGGATGTTAACTTTGGTGCGCTCACCCGTATGTTGTTTGACCACCTACAGAGTAAGAATGTCGAAGTGAATTACAAGCATAGCGTTGATGATATTAAACGTACGGAAGACGGTACGTGGGAAGTAAAAGTAAGAGGCCTCGAGAGTGGTCTCATTGAACATGTTACGGCAAAGTTCGTTTTCATTGGAGCTGGGGGAGGAAGCTTGTATCTGTTGCAAAAATCCGGTATCCCTGAAGGAAAGCATATTGGAGGATTTCCGGTAAGCGGACTATTCATGGTCTGCAAAAATCCGGAAATTGTAGCACAGCATCACGCGAAAGTATACGGAAAAGCTAAGGTGGGTGCTCCTCCGATGTCTGTTCCGCATCTTGACACCCGATTTATCGACAATCAAAAGTCCTTGCTCTTTGGACCATTTGCCGGCTTCTCACCCAAGTTTCTAAAAACCGGTTCGATGTTTGACTTGGTAAATTCCGTGAATACGGATAATCTTGTAACGATGTTAGCGGCAGGGGCCAAGAACATGTCCTTGACTAAGTACCTGATCGAGCAAGTCATGTTATCAAAAGAACAGCGCATGGAAGAGTTACGGGAGTTTATTCCCAATGCCAAGAGCGAGGATTGGGATCTAGTGGTAGCGGGCCAACGTGTGCAAGTAATTAAAGATACGGCCGCCGGCAAAGGAACGCTTCAATTTGGAACGGAAGTGATTAGTGCCGCTGATGGCTCGATCGCAGCACTGCTTGGGGCTTCTCCAGGTGCTTCTACTGCCGTTTCTGTTATGCTTGAGGTTATTGAAAAGTGCTTCCCGCAGCATATCAAAGAGTGGGAACCGAAAATCAAAGAAATGGTACCTTCTTATGGCGTATCACTCATGAAAAACCCAGAGCTAGTTAAAAAAATCCACGCGTCCACATCGCGGACGCTAGGTCTGAGTGAAGACTTGCCGTTACAGAAAGCAGGAAAAACCGAATCCGAAGTTAATGAGTTGCTTCCTGTTTAGGTTTCGGAGTTTAATACAGAATAGAGTTTTGGAGCAGTCATCAGACTGCTCCATTTATGTTTTCCCATGCGATATATAAAATGTTTGCAAAGTCTGTCTTTTAGGAGTAAGATATCTTCCATAAGTGAATCTAAATCGCTGAGTTCCGAATTGGAAGCGGGGGACCCAAATTTTGATTGGTGAGAACACGAATCAGAGGGGTGAATCTTGTGGGGAAGATTCTTACACAAGTAGGGCGACTCTCACGCCCGAATCCGACAGCTAACCTCGTAAGCGTATAAGGAGAGGTGGATAATCGTGCCGAAGCATGGTTTTTTTAATGATGCGTAAGGAGCCACGAAGAGTTACTCTCTTTAGTGGCTTTTTGTTAATCTCCAGGAAAGAGCAGTACATTATGTAAGTATAGAGGGTATTCCATTATGTTCTCATTAAAAAAATTGAATCTTATTGAGCTTCATCCTGCTAGATTGCTTATCCTTGGATTTGGCATCCTGATTTTCATCGGGACTTTCCTTCTTATGCTTCCGATTTCCACTCAGCAAGGTCATCAGTTGGGTTTTATTGATGCTTTGTTTGAGGCCACATCAGCCGTTTGTGTAACCGGATTGGTCGTTGTGGATACAGGCACGACCTTCACGCTTTTTGGGCAAATCGTTCTGTTGGCGTTAATACAAATTGGTGGATTGGGTTTTATGACGGCTGGAGTATTTATGTTTATCGTTCTGGGAAAGAAGATTGGTTTAAAAGAAAGAGTGGTTCTACAAAGCACTTTAAATCAGTTTTCGATCCAAGGCGTAGTAAAGCTCGTGTTGCTTATCATTTCTTTAACGGTGTTTATGGAGTCCGTTGGTGCTTTGCTTCTAGCTATTCGTTGGTCGTTTGAGATGCCTTGGAGTACTGCAATATATTATGGGATCTTTCATTCGATATCTGCTTTTAATAATGCTGGATTCGGTCTGGAGCCTGATAGCTTGAGTAAATGGGTGGGAGACCCTACGATTAATATTGTCATTACCCTGTTATTTATGGCTGGCGGGATAGGATTCACGGTTATTTTAGATTTATGGAATAAGAGATCGTTGCGAAAACTTTCCCTGCATTCTAAAATCGCCTTGCTTGTTTCCTTCGTTCTCAATGTCATCGCGACTGTCGTTATCTTTGCAACAGAGTTCAGTAATCCACAAACCATTGGGAATATGACTCTTGCAGATAAGTGGTGGGCTTCCTACTTCCAAGGTGTAGTCCCCCGCACAGCCGGTTTTAACACGATTGATATTGGTGCGATGATGGTTCCGTCCCAAGTTTTTATTATGTTTTTGATGTTTATCGGTGCTTCGTCAGCTTCAACAGGTGGAGGGATTAAGGTAACGACATTCGCTCTTATGCTTTTGGCCTTATGGTCTGTGCTCACGGCTAAAGATAATGTCAGCATCTTTAAGCGAAGGGTCCCGTGGGAATTGGTGAACAAAGCTTTTTCCATCGCAGTAACGGCCAGTATGTTTATCAGTGCCATCTTCTTTTTGCTTTCATATACGGAACAAGCTGATATTCAGCTTATATTATTCGAGACTTTATCTGCATTCGGTACGGTCGGCTTATCAGCTGGGTTGACAGGAGACTTATCACCTGCTGGTAGGGTGCTCATCACCATTCTGATGTTTATTGGTAGAATTGGTCCACTAACTATGGCATTTGCTCTTATGAAATTTAGCGAAAAAAGCCGAGTAAAGTATGTGGAAGAGAAAATCCTGATTGGATAGAAAAAGGCTGTCTCATGTCGATCCAAGCGACTACTAGAGACAGCCTTTTCTTATTGGTGTGTAAATTTGGGTGTTTTATGGATTTAATGGGGATACTTTATTTAGATGTAGGAATCTGGTTTGGAGGCTAACATGCAACAGATGACTCAACATAACATTAGCTTAACATCAACAGAGATTGCTTCGCTATGGACCAATTATATGCAGGACAGTATGGCACAGTGGATACTTTCTTATTTTTTGAAGCATGTTGAGGACTCTGAAATTCAGTCCGTACTTGACTATGCTCTACGTTTATCAAAGAAACATCTCAAAGGCATTTCAGATATCCTTCAACATGAAAACTTTCCGCTTCCGCAAGGCTTCACAGAAAAGGATGTTAATCTAGAAGCTCCCCGATTATTTTCGGACACGTTTTATCTTGTTTATTTGCATAATATGGGGAGAATTGGATTGACGGCCTACAGTGTAGCTCTCCCTACCGTTGCACGCTCGGACGTTCGAGACCACTTCACGGAGTGTTTAGCATCATCGAGTGAACTCTATAACAAAACTGCTAAAGTCATGTTGGACAAAGGTTTATATCCCCGATCTCCCTATATTCCGGTACCGGAACAGATTGATTTTGTAAAGAAGCAAGGTTTTCTAACGGGATGGTTTGGAGATCGAAGACCACTAAGTGTTGTTGAGATTTCTCACATTTTTGTTAATATACAAACCAATGCAGTGGGCAGAGCCTTGTTTACAGCGTTTAGCCAAACCGCGCAATCTACTCCAATCCGTAAGCATATGGAAAGAGGGGGACAACTTGCTTCCAAGTATATCGAGGTTTTGGGTTCCTTATTATCGGAAGAGAATCTTCCTTCGCCCATGACTTGGGATGATCAAGTGTTGAATTCAACGACTCCACCATTCTCCGACAAGCTCATGATGTTTCATACAAGTATTATGTGTACTTCAGAAATCGGGAATTATGGTGCTGCAATAGGCGGTAGTTTGCGAAGGGATTTGATTTCTCACTATACGAGATTTTTAGGTGAAATTGGGTTGTTTGCAGAAGATACAGTCAACATCTTGATTGAACATGAGTGGCTGGAACAGATCCCACTGGCTGCTGATAGGCATAAATTGGCATTGAAGTGAGCCTTGGTTCAATAGGAAGAAGGCAAGGGAGGAATCCCTTGCCTTCTTAAGCAGTTTCGCTATACTTCTTAAAATTGTCTAGAATGGCCTGCCAGCCTGCTCTTTGCATCTCAGTAGAATTAGTGGGTTCCGCTTCAAAAGCTTCAATAACGGTAGTGGCGTTTTCTTGATTGATAAAAGTGACCGTAGCCTTTCTTCCATCTTCAAGAGTATAAGAAATAAATTCATGGGTTCTCACTTCATCATAAACTCCATTAAAATCAAATCCAAAGCTTCCATCCTTAGCTTCCATTCGCGTAAGGAACCTTCCACCAACCCTTAGATCATTTTCGGCATTTGGCGCATGCCACTCTGTAGTAGCAAAATACCAATTGGTAATATGTTGCGGTTCTGTCCAATATTCCCACACTTTATTAACGGGTGTGTGAACGGTGGTTTCTACTGTTATCGTTTCTTTAGTCTCCATCATTATCGCCTCACTTCAAGATATATGGTTAATTATACCATTAAAATAGTAGATAGAATAGTTCTACTTTTATGAAGATGAACACCTAAGAACCGCCTAACATATAGTACAGTAAATTGTCTAGGAGTGATGACATGTGAGATATTCCCGCCAGTATCCATACTATCCTTATCCTTTTGGCTATTACGCGCCCCCGCCTTATCATCCGCTATATCATCGTCCATTGTATTACCACCCGTGGACTACTCCCTTTCAGCCCTTCGTTCCTCTTACACAACCTCCAGTCGTGATTCCTCATGTTCCGATCCCCCATGTGACGATCCCCCATATAGGCATTCCCAATATTCGTAACAGATAAGTCTAAGAACTTCCTACTCCGATAGGAGTTTTTTTATGCTGTGGGTGATTTTTTCACAACTCATTGACAAAATTCAGTTCCTTCGATATCATTACAAATGATAATCATTATTACTTTTATTCGAAGGGAATTACTCTATCATGATTAAGTCAAAAAGGAAGACATTATTACTTTCTGTCATGAGTATTTTCATGTCTGTAGCTCTTGTCGGATGCGCGGAGAAAGAAGTGGCAACGACGGCTAAAGAAGAAACAACGCAAGCCGTACAAACCGAGAAGTCTATCACGGTTTCTTGGCCAAGAGATATTGGGACCATGAATCCTCATGTTTATAACCCTTCACAATTGTTTGCTCAATCTATGATTTATGAACCCTTGATTAGCTACAAGGAAGGTGGCGAGTTAGCGCCTCACTTGGCTGAATCATGGTCCATATCGGAGGACGGTAAAGAATATACCTTCAAGATCCGTCCTAATGTTAAATTTTCGGACGGGACCCCTTTTAACGCAGCTATCGTGAAAAAGAACTTCGACGCCGTGATGTTAAATTCCAAATCGCATAGCTGGCTCGGTGTAATCAATGCCTTGGAAAAGACCGAGGTTGTGGATGAACTGACTTTCAAAATGACGTTAAAGGAACCTTATTATCCAGCATTGCAGGACTTATCGTTGGTTCGTCCGGTTCGATTCCTAGGTGAGGCAGGATTCCCAGATGATGGCGACACTTCGAAGGGCGTAAAAGAATCCGTGGGTACCGGACCTTGGATACTAGCCGATTATAAGAAAGATGAATACGCCGTGTTTACTCGCAACCCGAATTACTGGGGCGAAAGCCCAAAGATCGAAAAAGTAACTGTAAAGATTATTCCGGACCCAGAAACGCGCGTGATGGCCTTTGAAAAAGGGGAATTGGATTTGATCTATGGGGAAGGCGTTATCAGTATGGATTCTTTTAGTCAATTGAAAGAATCCGGAAAATACGTAACGGCTCTGTCCCAGCCTGTGGGAACCCGAAGCTTGCTGTTAAATTCAACAAACGAAAAGCTAGCTGATTCTCGTGTGCGTCTAGCCCTGCATCACGGATTTAACAAACAGGCCATGGTGGAAGGAATTACACTAGGTTTGGAGGAGAAAGCGGATAACATCTTATCCAAAAACTTCCCCTATACCAATATTAACGTAGAGCCGATCGATTACAATGTGGAAAAAGCAACGGCTTATCTTGAAGAGGCTGGTTGGAAGCAGCCTGCTGGAAAAACCGTAAGGGAAAAGGATGGCCAAGCCCTTGAGTTGGAATTAATCTACGATAAGACGGACCCGATTCAAAAAGCGATGGCGGAAACCATGCAAGCGGAATGGGCGGCTATTGGTGTCAAGCTGAACATTACGGGTCTAGAATTAACGGTTCAAATTAAGCGACGCAAAGCAGGTGAATTCGATCTGGATTTCTGGTACAACTATGGAGCACCATATGATCCACATTCTTTTATCAATGTTGTAGCGGAAAAAGGATGGGGCGTTTCCGAAGCCCATTCTAGCCTGCCCATGAAACAAGATTTGGATCAACAAGTAAGAGCAGCTCTTGCTTCTACCGATGAGGCGCAGCGCCAAGAGCTTTACGGATCGATCCTAAAGACCCTGCAGGAGCAATCCGCTATTGTGCCTATTTCTTATATCAAGAAAACCGTTGTTTACCAAGAGAAAGTGACAGACTTCATCTTCCCAGCGAATCGAGATGAACATCCGTTCCAAGGGATTGATACGAGCAAGTAAAGGGTAGGGAGGCCATCCATGGTTAGCTATATCGCAAAGCGGGTTCTCGCTATCATTCCGATCGTTCTCTTTGCTATTCTCATCATGTTTTTGCTGATTCGGATGTCACCGGTGGATCCTGCAGAAGCGTATTTGGCCGCAGCCCAAATTCATCCCTCAGAAGAGATTCTGGCTGAGAAAAGGAAGGAATTCGGTTTAGATCAGCCTCTGATTGTTCAATATGTGGAGACCGTCATAAAGATTTGCCGACTTGATTTCGGCAAATCTTATCTAACGAATGAGCCCGTCTGGGATGAGGTGACTGGCAAAATGCCTGCGACGATTCAACTGGCCGTTAGCAGTATTTTGCTCGCGATTATCATTAGCATTCCACTCGGTTTTTTGTCAGCCGTATATAAAAACAGCCTGATTGATACGTTCAGCAGGCTTCTCTCTTTTTTCGGAGCTTCCATTCCCCAGTTTTGGCTTGGGTATTTATTGATTTTTTTCTTTTCTGTCAAACTTGATTTGTTTCCGGTAGAAGGAAGGGGTTCTCTACAGCATCTCGTCCTGCCGACGGTTACCCTATCCTTGGCCTTGATCGCGATCTATACCCGACTGTTGCGTGCAAGTGTGCTAGAACAACTTCAGGAGTCTTATGTTTTATACGCGAGAACGCGAGGGATTAAAGAAAGAGTCATCATGGTCAAGCATGTGCTGAAAATTGCCATCTCACCCCTGATTACAAGTCTAGGTATGAATCTGGGTAAATTGCTTACGGGAACGATTATTGTGGAGCAAGTGTTTTCGTGGCCAGGGTTCGGACGCTATTTTGTCGATGCCATTTTTAATCGGGATCTGCCCGTGATCCAATGCTACGTGTTCCTAGCCGCTTGCTTGTTCATTGTGTGCAATTTGATTGTGGATCTTGTGCAATTGTACATGGATCCCCGTATTTCATGGAAAGGAAGGACCGACCATTGATTGCGAGTGTTCGTATCGTCCTCAAGAGTGAGAAGACCGTGGTCGTATGCTCGGTCATTTTATTGATTTTTTTCATGATGGCCATTTTGGCTCCATGGATTGCGCCGAATGATCCCATTCAGGTGAATTTAGCCCTTAAGCTGCGACCTCCTTCATTGGAATATCCGCTGGGCACTGATCATTTGGGCCGCTGTACGTTGTCGCGCATTCTATATGGGGCCCGGGTTTCATTAGGCTTTGCCACCTTGATTTTCATCGCTTCTTTAGGGATCGGACTACTGGTCGGAACGATTGCCGGTTACAAAGGGGGCTGGGTGGATAGTGTCTTAATGCGGTTCTGTGAGGGCGTTATGGCGTTTCCCAATCTCGTGCTCGTCCTTGGGATTGTGGGTTTATTAGGCCCTGGACTGTGGCAGGTGGTTTTGGCGTTAATGCTAGTGCAGTGGGTGTATTACGCTCGAATGTTTCGCAACATGGTTGTGAGTTTGAAGGAGCAGAATTTTATTACGGCAGCTCGAATTAGCGGTTCCTCACCATGGAAAATAATTAGGCGGCATATGATCCCGAATATTCTTCCTCCGATTCTCGTCATGGGAACGTTGGAAATGGGGTGGGCGATTATGGATATTTCTGCTCTGTCGTTCCTTGGGCTTGGCATTCAGCCCCCTACTCCAGAGTGGGGAGCGATGATTCATGAAGGCAAATCGTTTATACGAAGCCATCCGGAACTCATGCTGTACCCGGGGATCATGATTTTCCTGGTGGTCATGACCTTTAACGTGTTGGGCGAAGCTTTATCGGATCGATTTGGCGTAAAACGACGTTACTAAAGAAGGAATGAGACGATTAATGCAGGATCATTATGTATTGCAGGTGCGCGCTTTAAACGTCAAGATAAAGTCGGAGCAGGGAATGCTTCCCTTGGTTCAGGATATTGATTTTGCGATAAAACCCGGCGAGGTGCTGGGTCTTGTGGGAGAAAGCGGCAGCGGTAAAACCATTACCTGTATGTCCCTGCTTCAGCTTCTCGACCGGAAAACTACCAGTGTGGAAGGAAGTATCCGATTGCATGGCCGTGAGATTAACGGGTTGAGAGCGGAGGACATGCGAGCTATTCGGGGGAAGGAAATCGGCTTTATTATGCAGAATCCCATGAATGCCTTTGTACCGGTGCATACGATTGGGGATCAGTTCATTGAAACGATTCGAACCCATTCCGCTCTGACGAAAAAGCAAGCGATGGAGCTGGCGGTAGACTCGATGGATGCGGTGAATCTACCACAGCCCTACGAGCTGATGCGGAAGTATCCTTTTCAAATGAGCGGAGGGATGCTTCAGCGGGTCATGATTGCGATTTCGATGTGCCTGCGCCCATCTGTTGTGATTGCAGATGAACCAACAACGGCCCTGGATGTGACGAATCAGTTGCAAGTGCTGAGGCAGCTGGATCGACTTCGCTCGGAATGCGGGACGTCCATTCTCTTGATTTCTCATGATCTAGGCGTCATATCCGAACTCGCAGATGAAGTGGCTGTCATCTACAAGGGACGGATCGTTGAAAAAGCGGATGTTTTCCAGCTGTTCGATCATCCTCAGCATGAATATACGAAAAAACTGTTGCATGCGAGACCGAAGTTAGTTTGATAAAAGGGGTTGACTCCCATGAGTTTGCTGCAAGTGAAGGAAGTTACTTATAGCTATGGTTCATCTCGTTTTTTTTGGCGCTCGCCCCGTCAAGCCACGATTCTTTCTAATGTGTCCCTTTCCTTAGAAGAAGGGATGTGTATGGGGCTTTTAGGGACTAGTGGTGCAGGCAAGAGTACGTTGGGCCGAGTGATTCTTGGATTGGAAAAGCCACAAAAAGGCTCGGTTCTTTTTCAAGGACAGGACCTCTACCAGATGGACTCACATACCCGTAAGCGGCTTCGTCGGGATCTTCAAGTCGTGTTTCAGGATTGTTACTCCGCGGTCAATCCACGAATGACGGCGGAACAGATTATCGCAGAACCGTTGGAAAATTACGAGAGACTGTCTGCTTCCGAGCTGAAACGAACGATTGCGGAACTGCTGGAACAGGTCGGGCTTCAATCCGTTGATATGAAGAAATATCCTCGCCAATTCAGCGGCGGACAGCTGCAGCGAATCAACATTGCAAGAGCCATCGCGTTAAAGCCGAAGCTTATTGTATTGGATGAATCAGTAAGCAGTCTGGATATGGTGAATCAGACGCATATTTTGAGCTTATTAAGAGAATTAAAAACGGTCTTCGGTCTTTCTTACCTTTTTATCACGCATGACATTAAAGCGGCTTACTCCATTTCTGATGTCTTGGCTGTGATGGAAAAAGGGGAACTGGTCGAACTATGTCTTGATAAGAATCATATTTTTTCTTCTCACCATCCTGCAGTGAAAAATCTGCTTTCTTCCATGCTTTCTGAGCATCCTAGACAGCGCTCTATTTTACGGGATGGGAATTCCTTCAGACAAACGCGAAGAGAGGCAAACTAAAGTTAAACAGGGACAGCTTTTGCTGTTCCTGTTTTCTTTTTGCGCAGCCAAAGTGGAAGATGCTTCAAGGCTTTTTTCCATTTGTATGGCTCCGCTTTTGTGTAAATTCAGCGTTTGAAGGGTGGGTAGTAGTAGTGTTATAGCTTTATTTTTTAAAGAACATTGTGGATGGACAAGAGGGAAGTGAAATGATAAAATAAGAACAAATGTTCCTAATTGAAGAAGGAGGGGTCACTATGTATGCTCTGTCTCGCCTCAGGAAGTTTTTTAATCGATACATGGACAAGGAAACGTGTGAACAGCTTTTAGGTCTTGTTAAGGAACAAAAACAAACGAACCCTCTTCACTGTCCCCACTGCGAAAGCCTCTCTATTGTGCGATATGGCATGTATCGCGACCGTCAACGGTATAAGTGTAAAGATTGCAGCAGAACCTTCAACGACTTTACCAATACGCCATTGCATGGCACTCACTTTCCGGACAAATGGATAAAATTCTTAGAATGCATGATGGAAGGCCGTTCGCTTCAGCATAGTGCGATGATTCTAGGGGTAAGCTATGTAACCCTTTTTTACTGGCGTCATAAAATTATTCATGTCCTTGATAAGCTGGGGAAAGCACCTGTCGATGATGTCAGAGAAAAGTACCCAGAGGACATGAAGTTTATTTGGGTATTTGCCTACCCACCTATAGTTGCTGTTGAATTCTATGAGTCTAGGGATTTTTCCTACTGGATTTCCCCTTTCTTTTGTATTGGCAAAAAGTATCTTTATCGATACGTGGCTTGGTTTAGATTTGTAGATCGAGCAAGAACAGAAAAGAGGCTAGTTGCTATGAAAAATCTATTATTAAAGGTGTGCACCCCTTCTATTAGGCAAACGTACGACAATGTACGGGTAGCCTAATCTTTGTTACTTATCCACAATTCTCTTTAAAAAATAAAGCAAAAAGCACTATAGCCCCCCTCACCCGAAGATTACCCCTAGATTCCGTTCATACCAACGAAGATAAACGAAACAAACAATGGGAAAGCTAAAAATAGGCAAGAGCAGAAATTTTTTAAAAGCCACTTGATACCTTATGGGGGTATAGTATATAATAAACTCATGAACGATATCTAACCGAGGAGGATGAAGCATGAAAGCCGTAACGTTAAACGTAGAAGGTATGTCTTGTGGCCATTGTGTTGCCGCGATTGAAGGATCATTAAAAAAAGAACTAGGGATTAATGCGAAAGTGGATTTGGCTGCGAAAACCGTTTCCGTAGAGTTCGACGAAGCCAATGTCACTGTAGAGAAGATCAAAGATGTTATTGAAGATCAAGGATACGACGTAAACTAGGAAAACAGGAGATTCCGAGCGCCGAAGAGGGGCTTGGTTTTCTCCCTAAGAGTGCAAAAGTAAAGGGCTGTGCTTTTAGGAAGAAAAGGGGTATGGTGTACCTAATGGGGGTATGCTATAGTGTATACAAAAAGGAGTGAAAACATGGAATCCATTGACCCTATCAAAATAGAAAATGACCATTGCTCCTCAACCGGTGAGGAACGAACCAGTCATCATTCCGATAAAGTGAAAACCAATCTTGCCGCTCGGTTGAATCGAATTGAAGGACAGATCCGTGGAGTAAAAGGCATGATTGAACGGGATGTCTATTGTGATGATGTTTTGAATCAAATTGCAGCCATTCAATCCGCTTTGAACAGTGTAGGGAAGCTTCTGTTAGAGGGGCACATGAAGAGCTGCGTGATTGAACAAATTAAAGAAGGAAATCATGAAGTAATTGATGAGCTACTAAAGACAATGAACAAATTAATGAAATAATCATCGTTCCCTTTTGCGAAAGGGAGTTATTTTTACCTTAAAATATACCCTATAGGGGTACGGTTTATAGACGGGAGTGAGAACCATGAGCCAAAAGGAAGCAACCCTAAAAATAGAAGGAATGACTTGTGCCGCATGTGCAATAAGAATCGAAAAAGGATTGAAAAAGCTAGAAGGCGTAGAAGACGCAAACGTAAACTTTGCCCTTGAGAAAACCAACATTAAATACGACTCAGATAAAACCGACGTATCCAAACTGAGGGAGAAAGTCCAATCCTTAGGGTATAACGTGGTAAGCGATAAAGCGGAGTTTGAAGTTACAGGAATGACCTGTGCCGCTTGCGCGAACCGAATTGAAAAGCGTTTAAACAAATTAGAAGGTGTGGAAAAGGCTACCGTAAACTTTGCGCTAGAAACAGCCCTAGTAGAATACAATCCAGACCAAGTCTCGATTCCTGATATGAAAGAAGCAATCAAACGATTAGGATATACCCTTGAACCTAAACAAGAAAAAACAGGGGAAACCGTTGATCATCGTCATCGTGAAATCGAAAAACAACAAGGGAAGTTTCTTTTCTCCCTGATCTTGTCATTCCCGTTGTTGTGGGCCATGGTCAGTCACTTTGAATTTACGTCCTTCATTTGGCTGCCGGATATGTTTATGAATCCTTGGGTCCAATTTGCCCTGGCCACCCCTGTGCAATTTATCGTGGGTAAACCCTTTTATGTGGGGGCCTATAAGGCATTAAGAAATAAAAGTGCCAACATGGATGTACTGGTGGCCTTAGGAACATCGGCTGCTTATTTTTATAGTTTGTATCTGAGTATTGTGTGGATGGGCACAGGCACCCACATGGTAGACCTTTATTATGAAACCAGTGCCATTCTCATTACCTTAATTTTATTAGGTAAACTATTCGAAGCCAAGGCAAAAGGCAGATCATCTGAGGCTATTAAGAAACTAATGGGATTGCAGGCCAAACAGGCGACCGTCGTTCGTGATGGGCAAGAGATGATCGTACCGATGGAAGATGTCTTGAAAGGCGATATCGTGTATGTGAAGCCGGGTGAAAAAATACCAGTTGATGGGGAGATACTCGAAGGCAGGTCAGCGTTAGATGAATCCATGTTAACCGGAGAAAGTATTCCGGTCGATAAAACCATCGGGGATCATGTCATTGGATCCACCATTAATAAAAATGGTTTTCTCAAAATCAAAGCCACCAAAGTAGGGAAAGACACAGCTTTAGCCCAAATCATTAAAGTAGTGGAAGAAGCGCAAGGCTCCAAAGCACCGATCCAGCGTTTAGCTGACGTGATTTCAGGTATTTTCGTACCAATCGTAGTGGGGATTGCGATCGTAACCTTCCTGGTCTGGTACTTTGTAGTAAATCCAGGGGATTTTGCGGGGGCTCTTGAAAAGTTCATCGCCGTCCTCGTGATTGCTTGTCCTTGTGCGCTTGGGCTGGCTACACCGACATCCATTATGGCTGGCTCCGGTCGAGCAGCTGAGTTTGGAATTTTATTTAAGGGCGGAGAGCACCTAGAAACCACTCATTTAATCGATACGATTATTCTTGATAAAACAGGCACCGTTACCAATGGGAAACCGTCCCTAACAGACGTCATGGTAGCAGAAGGCATTGATGAAAAAGAATTTTTGGCGCTGGTGGGTACGGCGGAGAAAAACTCCGAACATCCACTTGCTGAAGCGATCGTGGAAGGAATCAAGGAAAAAGGGCTGGAACTCGGCTCACCTGAGGCCTTTGAAGCTATCCCTGGATTTGGCATCCAATCCACGGTGAATGGAAGAGTATTATACATCGGTACGCGTAGATTGATGGCGAAACATAATATTCATATACAGCTTCAATTATCCCAAATGGAAAACCTAGAGAAACAAGGAAAAACAGCTATGTTAGTTGCCATTGATGGGCACTTTGCGGGGATGGTTGCCGTCGCTGATACCATTAAGGAAACATCAAAAGAAGCCATTTCCCGTCTGCATAGCATGGGCTTAGAGGTCGTCATGATAACAGGGGATAACACCCAAACGGCACAAGCGATTGCAGATCAGGTTGGCATTAAGAAAGTCATCGCAGAAGTTTTACCAGAAGGTAAAGCAGAAGAAGTGAGAAAGCTTCAACAAGCAGGTAAAAAGGTGGCCATGGTCGGAGATGGAATTAACGATGCCCCGGCACTTGCAACCGCCGATATCGGGATGGCGATCGGTACAGGTACGGATGTAGCCATGGAGGCTGCCGACATTACCCTTATCCGAGGGGATTTAAACAGTATTGCTGATGCCATCTACATGAGCAAGAAGACAATTACTAATATTAAGCAAAATCTTTTCTGGGCTTTTGCTTACAACAGTTTGGGTGTGCCCGTGGCAGCAGCAGGGTTCTTGGCTCCTTGGTTAGCCGGTGCGGCCATGGCATTTAGCTCAGTATCCGTTGTTCTCAACGCCCTAAGACTTCAAAGAATAAAGTTAAAGTCCTAATAGAGGAGGTTCACTGATGAAACGAAGTATGATGATTTGGGGCATTTCAGCGATCGTGTACCTTGTGGCCGTCATCGCAGGGTACAGCGTGTATGCCAGTAAGATTCCAACTCCGGAGCAGCATCAGCACGAGAACCACGGAGAAAGCACGACTAGTGAGGTTAAGCCAAACGTATCTTATGCGAATGGCCAAATCACCATTGAGCTAAGAGATATCAATAACCAGGTTCCGGAACTTGAGATTTCTCATGAGAAATGGATGCATTTTATTCTCGTGAGTTCCGATCTTAAGGAATATTACCATCTGCACCCAGCAGAGAAAAACCATGGAGTGTTTACCCAGGAGATCCATTTACCTGATGACTCTTACAAAGTATTTGTGGATATCAAACCTAAAGGCCTGCAATATAGACCAGAACCGATTGACCTTCACGTAGGTCAGGGTCATCCGGAGCACCACGATCACAACCTTAATGTAGATACAGAATTGACAAAGACCATCCATGGCCAAACGGTGGAGTTAACCACTCCTTCGTTTGAAGCGAATCAAAAGACCATCCTTCATTTTGACTTGAAAGAGGCTAAACCGGAACCTTATCTAGGGGCTTTAGGTCATGTTGTGATCCTCGATGAACATGGAGAAAACTATATCCATGTTCACCCGGTGGCGGAGGATAAAACCGAATTTGAGACACAATTTTCGACTCCAGGTGTATATAAACTTTGGGCAGAATTCAAGTTTGGAGAACAAGTCCATGTCTACCCGTTTGTGATCGAAGTTAGATAAAGGTGATGGCTGCACTCTTCTGGCAAGAAAGTTTGGTATATAAATGGTTATTTCAACAAAAAATACCTTTGTACAACCAACGAAAACAAGGGAGGAATATGAAATGACCCAGAAAGATGAAAAAATCGTCGCAGCTGCAGCAGAGGAAATGGTAGAACAAGCAGCAAAAGAAGAAATTGCTGAAGAATTAGCCCCATTACACAATCATTTATCTCAAATGCAACAAACCTTAGGTCAACTTAATTCCGTGAATCAAATGGGAACTCAACAAATGCAGCAAAATCAACGAGGACAACAGCAAATCATGCAAGAAATGAGGGAGTTTGCAAATCAAGTACAAAGACAACAGCAGCAAACGTTCCAACAATTACAACAATCTCTTCAACAAGCAACTCAAATCTTGAACCAATCCAACCAAGCTGTTCAATCTGTCCAGATGCTAAACCAAATGAATCAAATGATTTCTCAATCTCAACAGCAATTACAGCAGATGAGCCAGCAACAACAAAATCAACAGCAATTACAACAAACTCAACAACAACTTCAATAAAATAGATCTGAGTTCTTAGTCCCGTGGCCGCCGATGGTGCTAGCGGGGTATTGTTCCGGAAGGCTGCCAAGGCAGCCTTCTTTCAATCGGTATCTGGTTGGTTATCTATTGGCAACGTGATAGTAAAAGTAGTCCCATGGTTCAGTTTAATTTTTATTTTAATAGAGCCGCCATGATTGTTCTTCCCCAAAATCCCCTCTGCTACCGTATCTAAGACAAGCTGATTTATATGGTTAAGCTTCTGTAACCCTCCAAAATCGTCTGGTTTGATAGATGGCATATCCGATCTTTTCCCTTCAATTAAATGACAATACTCACAATAACGGGTTCTGCTGCTTACAGGAATAATATTCCTTGACAGGAAATATATAAGTGAGTAATATTTGTTTTGTGTTGTGAAATATTCGCTTAACGAAATTATTAGGAGGTACAATGAATCGACTACAGGAGATAGGCAGACTTCTAATTAAAGGGAATCATAACTTTATCGCTCTAACCACCAGTGAGTTGTCGAAGTATGGCATTACCCTTCCACAGGCTGTAGTGATTGGGACCATTAAGGACAAGCCAATGACGATTGGAGAAATAAGTAAGGCTATTGATTTATCTTATAGCACGGTTTCGGGAATCGTGGACCGCTTAGAGCGTCATGGGCTAGTCACCCGAAGACGAGATCATCAGGACCGCCGCGTCGTATGGGTCTCCCTAACGGATCAGTTGGAACGTTTAGAGAAAGATTGTCCGATACTTAGTGAAAATTCTTTTATTGATTTTTTATTAGAAGATCTTCAAGAGATTGATCCAGAACAGATAGAGTCTTTGTACAGCTCGCTGCAGCTAGTAAGTCAACTCCTGGAAAAGAAGCTTAAGGGATTGCAAGATAAGAGAGGGAGTGAAGTAGTGTGAATTTGTCTGAGTTCTCCATCCGTCGTCCGGTAACGGTTTGGATGATCCTCATCGCTATGATTATTTTTGGAATGATCTCAATTCCTAAGATGGCGGTTGATCTTTACCCGGAATTAAATGTACCGGTTGCGGTAGTTGCGACTAGCGTGAGCGGGGGTACACCTGCTGAAGTGGAAAAACTGGTGACAAAACCAATAGAAGAAGCGCTGGGGTCAGTCGAGGGAGTCGACAAAATTTCCTCGAACTCCGTTGAAGGGGCTTCCCAAGTCATTGTCCAATTTAAATGGGGAAAAGATTTAGATCAAGCCACTCTCGATATGAGGGATAAAGTCGATCAAATTAAGGGGATGCTGCCCGACTCGGCACGTTCTCCGCTTATTCTCAGGCTAGATCCTAACAGCCAGCCCATTATCATACTTGCCCTGAATGGGGACAAGGATTTAATGGCATTAAAAAGCTATGCAGACGATGTGATTAAGCCTCGTTTAGAAAGAGTAGCAGGAGTGGCATCCCTCTCGGTAACCGGAGGAAGAGACCGTGTGGTAGAGGTCCAGCTAGATCCGGCGAAGTTGCAAAGCTATGGGATTACACTTGATCAGGTTCGAATGGCCATCGCGGGAACCAACCTGTCTGGTGCTGCAGGTTCAGTTAGACAAGGGGAGAGCAATCTCAACATCCGAGTACAGGGAGAGTTTGAACAGATTGCAGATTTTGGATTGACCCCTATCCCCGTTGCTGGTGGAAGCATCCTATTAAAGGATATTGCAACGATCGAAGATACATATAAGAGAATGACACAAAAGGGTTACTTTAATGGGGAACCGACTTTAGGGCTCATGGTGACCAAGGCTTCTGGGGGAAATACCGTATCCATAGCCAAGGATGTTATCAATGAAATAGAAAAACTGAAGGCCACTTTACCAACAGGAATGAATCTAACGGTAGTGATGGATAACTCGAAGTATATCAGTGACTCTATTTTTACCGTTGCGGAGCATGCCTTGCTAGGGGGCGGTTTTGCTGTTCTTATTCTCTATCTATTTTTAAATAGTGTTCGATCGACGCTTGTCGTATCGATTGTTTTGCCGATCTCTGTAATCGCCACGTTCTCGCTCATGTATTTTACAGGGCAGACGATCAATTTAATTTCGTTAAGTGGTTTATTGCTGGGGTTGGGTTCCTTGGTCGACTTTGCTGTCGTTATTCTAGAAAATATATTTAGGCAAAGGCAAGAAGGAAAAAGCATGCTGCAGGCCGCCAAGGAAGGTTCGAAGCAGGTGGGAAATGCCGTTATGGCATCGGCCTTAGCTCAGATCGTCGTATTCCTGCCGATTATTTTCGTAGAAGGTTTGGCAGCAGAGCTATTTGGCCCCCTTGCACTAACGGTTATCTTCTCACACATCGCGGCACTCGTGGTTTCTCTCATGGTCGTGCCAATGCTCAGCGCTCGTATGCTGAAGAAAATACCGGATGAGCATATGTACCGCAGCGGCAACTATCGCGGAATCAACATAGCCGTGTGGTTTAACATTGGTTTTGAAAAGCTAGTTGATGTTTATTCTAAAGTACTCAAGTGGTCTCTTGGACATCGTAAAACCGTGCTTTCTTTAACGGTGGCGCTCTTCATTGGGGCAGGGGCTCTTGTTCCCATGATTGGAATGGAATTTATCCCGAAAATGGACCAAGGGATGCTGACCATTACGGCGAAATTACCGCCGGGTACGCGCATAGAAGAAACCGAAAAAGTCTCCCAACAAATCGAGAAAGTGGCCATGGCTACTCCTGAATTTGATATGTTATTCAACTCGGTTGGGGGAGGCGCTTCAGGTCCGATTGGAGGAGCTGCCTCTAGTAATCGAATTGAAATGTATATGTTCTTAGTAGATTTAAATGAACGGGAACGTTCCTCCGAAGAAGTAGTAAATGAACTGAGAGGAAAACTAAGTACCATTGCTGGTGCTGAAATCGTAGTAAAAGAGATGTCAGGAATGGATACGGGTGCACCGGTTCAGGTTAGTCTCCGCGGTGATGATTTATCCGTGCTCGAAGACATCAGCCAAATTATCGCAGGGGAAATCAGAGAAGTTCCAGGAACCGTGAATGTCGAGACTTCCTTGGATGCCAAGCAACAGGAGTTTCAGGTTCGGGTAGATCCACAGATGGCCAGTTTATACGGACTCAATACCTCTCAAATTATGAGTGCCGTACGGACAGCTTTCGATGGGGAAAAAGCAACCACATACCGAACAGGCGAAGACGAAATCGATGTAAGAATCAAGCTTCCAGCCCAGTATACGGAAGACATCAGTTACTTAGAGAGATTACGGATTACGACCCCAGGAGGGGCCAATATTCCTTTGACGTCTGTCGCCACGTTGATCAAAGAAGATGTGCCACAAACGATTAAACGAGCGAATCAGACCAAAGAGGTACAGGTTTCTGGTGACATTTTCGGCCGTGATTTAGGATCGATTATGAGAGATGTGCAAGCCAAGATAGACCAAATTAAACTTCCA
The DNA here is from genome assembly GCF_004522215.1 of Ammoniphilus sp. YIM 78166. Lineage (GTDB taxonomy): Bacteria > Bacillota > Bacilli > Aneurinibacillales > RAOX-1 > YIM-78166. The sequence goes on from NZ_SDLR01000002.1 coordinate 943,946, forward strand.
GAGGGCTACTACGTGCAAGTAGGCGGACAGAGTGAAGACATGGCTGAATCCTTCACAAGTTTGGGCTTAGCTATGCTTCTGTCGATTGTGCTGGTTTATATGGTCATGGCCGCTCAGTTTGAATCCTTATTAAGCCCATTTATCATCATGTTCTCCATCCCTCCTACCTTTATTGGGGTCGTGGCGGGTCTTCTGATCATGGATACGCCTCTTAGCGTCATGGCGCTAATCGGTTATATCCTGCTTATTGGGATCGTAGTAAATAACGCGATCGTGTTAATTGACTTCGTAGATCAATTAAGGAGAGAAGGAGTCGAGCGAAACCAAGCGATCTTAAAAGCGGGTCCTATCCGTTTGCGTCCGATTCTGATGACGACGCTATCCACGATTCTGGCCATCTTGCCTTTAGCCTTTGGCGGAGGATCCGGTAATGAAGGTCAGGCGCCAATGGCGATTGTCGTAGCATTCGGTTTAAGTTTTTCTACCATTATTACCTTGATTTTGATTCCGGTCGTCTATACGTTATTTGATGATATGAAACAAAAATTAAAGAAGCGCAGATCAAAGAAAACTAGTCCGGAACCAAGTGTTCAGGCTTAGAAGGGAAGGGAATAGATGAAGACCAACCGAGTAATTTTGATCTCAATGCTAGCTGTCTCCGTTGCCTTAACAGCTTGTACAAAAACTGAGCCTGTCATACAAACGGCAGAAGAACAAGTGGTTCCGGTTCAGGTAGAAAAGGTAGTAGAGGGATCCATTGAGGTACGAGCATCCATCACAGGAAAACTATCACCAGATGAGGCCGTCGATGTTTCGGCCAAAGTCTCCGGAAAGATTCAAAAGATCCACGTGTCCATGGGGCAGTTCGTTCAGCAGGGGGACGTTCTTTTTACCTTGGATCAAACGGATCTTGTTAATAGTGTAAAACAGGCGGAAGCAGCCTATCGCGCAGCTGTAGCCGGCTTAAAACAAACAGAAAGCAATGCAGTACAAGGAATTGAACAGGCGGAATCGGCGGTAACGCAATATAAAAATGCCATCACCCAAGCACAAATCGCCGTAACACAGCAAGAGCAAGCTTTGCAAGATGCCCTCACGGCCGAGCAACGCACGCGTCAGCTGCATACGGCAGGCGCCGTATCGAATGCTGAGCTCGAGCGAGTGGAAACAGCTTTGAAAAATACACAATTAGCCCTAGAAAATGCACGCACGACCTTGGAAAATACTCAGTCTAACTATGAGAATGCCACAAGAAGTCTAGAACGTGCCAACAATAAGATTGCAGTAGAAGTGGGGAAAGCGTCCGTGGACCAGTCCCGAGTGGCTTTGGAAAATGCTCGAAGTCAGCTGGCTAACGCTACCGTAACCGCCCCGATCTCCGGTTTGGTCTCGATCGTACATGGTTCCACAGGACAAATCGTCGGTCCCCAGGTACCGGTCATTAGTATGGCTCGCATGAATCCAGTGAAAGTAAAAACGAATGTTTCGGAGCAGGAGTTAACTAAAATTCAAGTAGGCAGTGACGTCAATGTGGAAATCCCCTCTTTAAATCAACAAATTGCGGCCAAGGTTACGGCTGTAAGTCCTTTCATGAATAACGATGTAAAAGCTTATCCCGTTGAAATGAGTATCCCGAATCCGAACCATGAACTAAAGGCGGACATGGTAGTGCATGTGCGTTTTGGCTCTGGCAGTGGGGATAAACTAGCTTTAATCCCTCGTAAAGCTCTGATAGAGGAACAAGGCAAGCGCTACGTCTATAAGCTGGATGAAGATCGCGTGGCAAAAGTAGAAGTCGTCACAGGAACGGAAACGAGCGATCAAATTGAAATTAAAGAAGGGCTCCGTGTTGGAGATCAAGTCGTGGTAAAAGGTCAGACACTGCTAGTCGATGGTGTAAAAGTGGAAATCCAGGAAAATGCACAATAGCTAAAAAGAATTAAACATACCCAGCCGGTATCTTCCGGTGATGTGTCTTTGCATTGGCTATGCAGCAAGGGCACCAAGGCCTTCTTTGCGATTACCGATGGAGGAGATCGTCATAGAGGAAACCTTTTGATGAATAGGAAATACGAAATAACAGCCCGAGGGAAGGGGCTGTTATTTAGTATTTCCTTATTGAGAGTAATAACCATGTTAAGGTTTGGAACAATAATGTTGTTACTTATTCAAAGGTAAAGGGAGATTAATAACCATGGACAAAGAGATGGAATATGGCAGTGATTACAAGTTTATTCCTGCAACTTCCGTAGGGAGCGGCCTAGGCTTGGAGATCCTTCCCGATTTGTATTGCCATACGATTCAAATTGTTAACATTTGTTTAGTTGGAAACCCTGAGACGAAGGACTTTGTCTTGATTGATGCAGGAATGCCTGAATCAGCGAATGAAATTATTTCTGTTACGGAAGAGCGTTTCGGTTCGAATAGCCGCCCAAAAGCCATCATCTTAACCCACGGTCATTTCGATCATGTGGGAGCCATTATCGAATTAGTCGAACATTGGGATGTTCCTGTATACGCGCATGAATTAGAGTTACCTTTCCTGACTGGACAAATGAGTTATCCAGAACCAGACCCCACCGTAGAAGGGGGGATGGTAGCCAAGATGTCCCCCCTATTTCCGAATCAGCCAATTCATTTAGGAAATCATGTACAAATGCTTCCATCTGATGGTAGTGTCCCTGAGTTGCAAGGTTTCCGTTGGATCCATACACCGGGGCATACACCGGGACACGTAGCCTTCTTTAGAGAAGAAGACCGTTCCTTGATTGCAGGTGATGCGTTTGTGACTGTCAAACAAGAGTCACTCTATAAGGTTCTCACACAAAAGCTGGAAATTAGTGGACCCCCAAGATATCTAACAACGGATTGGCAAGCAGCCTGGGAATCGGTTAGAAAATTAGAAGCATTGAGACCAACGGTCGCAGTTACTGGTCATGGACTGCCTATGTCAGGGGAAATGTTATCGAGTAGCTTAAACAAGCTAGTAAATGAATTTGACCGTATCGCCATTCCGGACTACGGAAAATACGTGAATACCCATAAACATTAGTGCAGATAGGTTACCGACCTGATAAGAGGGTCGGTCTTTTTCTTATATTTCGTCGCGTTTGGGTGGAAATTTGTTCGGGAAGCTTGGAGGGCATCAAACGATGGTTTTGGTGCCCAGATTCGGGCTTCGGGAGGCTTGAAGGGAATCAAGCGATGGTCTTTTACCTATAAAATTAACTAAGTTATAGCTTCGTATTGACCAAACCGGCAATATGAAGTAAAATCAAACAAGAGTTTAGTTTATGAACAAAAGTTTAATGGATGAAATCCCTACTGATTACGAACCACAAGATTAAAGTAATCTGATGAGGTGAGTTTGTGCCTGAAAAATTATCGGAGAAAGAGCAATTAATTTTAGACCTAATAAAAAAGAATCCCTATGTTTCTCAGCAAGAGCTTGCGGAAGTATTAGGATTATCAAGGCCCTCTATTGCAAATATTATTTCTGGTTTAATTAAAAAAGGAGATATTTTAGGCAGGGCGTATATTTTGAATGAATCACAACATGTTATTTGTATCGGTGGGGCCAATATTGACCGGAAATTCCATATCAAAGATAAGGTACAGCTAGGTACATCCAATCCGGTTTATGCTACTCAAAACGCAGGCGGAGTGGCACGGAATATTTCTGAAAACCTAGGCAGGCTAGGGATGGAAGTCTCATTAATATCGGCAAGCGGCCTCGATAATGACTGGTCATTTATAGATGAATCATCCTCTCTTTACGTGAACCTAGAAACCGTGACCCAATTCCCTGAAAAATCAACAGGTTCTTACACAGCTGTATTAGACTCTAAAGGGGAATTAGTGATTGCGTTAGCGGATATGGAAGTGTATGAGGCGATTACACCTGATTTAATCCTAAAACATGAGATCTTACTCAGCCGATCCAAATGTATCATTGTCGATTTAAACTGTCCAAAAGAAACGATTCAGTTCTTATGTCAATTCTCAAAGACTCATGATTTACCCATTTTCTTAATACCCGTATCTGCCCCCAAGATGAATCGATTACCAGATGAATTAGAGGGTGTTACCTGGCTCATTACGAACCGAGATGAATCTGAAGCTTATTTTAATACTGAAATCAGAAATGTGGAAGATTGGGAGAACGCTATAAAGAAGTGGCTGTCATTAGGAATATCGAATGTTGTTATAACGAATGGAAAAGAAGGATCCATGATCGGGAATAAGGAAGAGGGAATTTTTCATGTTCCATCCATTGTAGCCAATGAAATCGTGGATGTCACGGGAGCCGGAGACGCTTTTTCCTCCGCTGTGATTTATTCTTGGTTAGAAGGTAAAACATTAATTGAAATTGCCAAGTCCGGAAGTATTAATGCTTATAAAACACTGCAATCACCGTATACCGTCCGGCAAGACTTATCAGCAGTACAACTACAAAAAGACATGGAGGAAGTATCATGAAACAATACATTACGTTATCTGAAGAAGTACGTGTGGCAAAAGAACAAGGAAAACCGATCGTGGCCTTAGAATCGACGATTATTTCGCATGGTATGCCCTATCCGCAAAATGTCCAAACGGCTCGGGAAGTGGAGCAGATTATTCGAGACCATGGAGCCGTTCCGGCTACGATTGCCATCGTAGAAGGGAAAATTAAAATCGGACTATCCGATGAAGAGTTAGAAATGTTCGGTAAGAGTACAGCTGTAGCAAAAGCATCCAGACGCGATTTAGCTTATTTAATTGCTACCAAAAAACTAGGAGCAACAACAGTGGCAGCGACCATGATTTGTGCAGAAGCAGCAGGGATTCATATCTTCGTTACCGGCGGGATTGGTGGCGTACACCGAGGTGCCGAAACGACCATGGATATCTCAGCAGATCTAGAAGAACTAGGCCAAACCAACGTGGCGGTCATTTGTGCGGGAGCTAAATCGATACTAGATTTAGGGTTAACTATGGAATACCTCGAAACAAAAGGAGTTCCAGTTATCGGATATCAAACCGATGTACTCCCGGCCTTCTATACACGTAAGAGCGAATTCCCTATACACTTCCGTGCCGATGATGTGGAAACCATTGCCTCAACGTTGAAAGTAAAATGGGATCTCAATCTAAAAGGTGGAGCTGTTATCGCCAACCCGATTCCAGAAGAGTTCGCTATGGATGAGAAAATCATTCATGACATCATTGAAACAGCTTTAAAAGAGGCCGAAGAACGAAACATATCTGGTAAGGATGTAACCCCATTCCTATTAGGTAAGGTGAAAGAATTAACAGAAGGGAAAAGCCTGGATGCGAACATTGCTTTAGTCAAAAACAATGCAGTTGTAGGAGCAAAAATTGCGGTTAGCTTCAATGCAATCCACAAATAAATAAATGCAAAAAGCACCTACTTTTTTAGGTGCTTTTTATATTTACAAGGGAGGTCGCTTCTATGCAAAGCTACATAACTATGCCATTTTGCATAAGTGACTTCGATAAAAAAGCTGTTAACACCGTGAGTGATAACAGTTTTTTTTGATGGTGAGGTTCTTGCATTGAGTAATGGTAAGGGCGTGAAATTCACCTGAGTATAGGAGAAGATCTAATATGGCATCGATCAGAATGAAGAATATAATTGCGATTATGGTTGGTTCAGCCATCATGGGTTTTGGATTCAACTACTTTAATTTAGCAAACGGACTTGTGGAAGGAGGGATCATCGGACTTGCCCTGCTCTTGAAGATTATGTTGAATTGGGACACGGGTTTATTGAATCTCTTATTTAATGTTCCTATTTTGATCCTAGGATGGAGATATTTAGGTACGGCTTCCTTGATCTACACTTTAGTAGGGACCATATCTTTATCCGGATTTCTTAGCTTGTTTGATTCCTTTGCACTGCCTATGGAAGATCCGCTGCTCGCTGCACTGTATGCTGGGGTTTCAGTCGGAATCGGACTAGGCATCGTTTTTCGTTACGGAGGTACAACGGATGGTGTTGACATTTTGGCTAATATATTCCAGAGGTACTTTGGCTGGAGTATAGGTAGAACGATATTCGTGTCTGATGTGGCGGTAATTCTCATATCCCTTTACTACCTTGATCTTACCCGCGCCATGTATACACTTGTAGCGGTATTTATTTCTGCCAAGGTGATTGATCTTGTACAAGAGGGGAAATACTCTGCGAAAGAAGTCACGATCATTTCTCATCTTCCTCTTGAAATCTCCCAAGCGATTGCTTCCGAGATGAAACGTGGGGTTACGCTTCTAGATGGTGAAGGAGTATATACCCAAGACAAGAAGAAGGTCGTATATTGTGTGGTTGCCAGAAATCAGGTTTTAAAACTTAAATCTATTGTCACGCGACTAGACCCAAGTGCTTTTATCGTGGTTCGGGATGTATTTGAGGTACATGGCAAGGGATTTTCGCAAGAGTAAAGCCAGCGGTGATCTTTGAAGGATTGTAAGATTTCTTGCAATCTTTTTTTCTGTTACACGAACAATGCATAAATAGATTGACATCGGTTACATTAGCATTTATTATATTCTCATAGTAATGTGTTGTGTATACATAACACACAACACACAACACATTAGCTTGATGATAGGAAGGAAAATTACAATTATGTATAGGAGGGCTTATTTTGGTTAAAACACAATATATTCTTTCTCAAGAAATGATTAGTCTGTTACAAGGAAAAACGTTAGTACTTTTACAGGTTTTTGATTCGAAACATAATAAAGTAATCTCTAGTGCGATGTCATGGGTATTTGCTACTAATGAGAACACTGTCCGTTTTGCCTTAGATAGCAAATCTTATATATTAGGTCTTTTAGATGACAACCCCCATGTCGTGCTGAATGTTATAGGGATAGAGAGTGTTTTCTCGATTAGTGGTATGGCGAAAATTAAGGTGAGAGAGACAGAAGGGTTGACATTAAAATTAGGTTTGGTTGATCTTGACGTTGAAGAGGTGAGGGATATCAATTTTTATGGTTCAAAAATAACCCAAGATCCTCAATTTATTAAAACTTACAATGAAAAACTAATTGAAAAACTGGATCGTGAAGTGGAGAATGCCTTATTAAATCTATAGATATCATTTATTTTTTAAAAGTGATTACAGATCAATGGTCTGTAATATTATTTTACTAAGTTGGTGTATACACAACACATAATTATGTATATATCGAAAAAGCTATCAATATTGGAAAAAGTGGGGGAGAATTTATGGTAAGGACAGGTAATCAATATCTAGAAAGTCTTAAAGATAATCGTGCGATATTCATTAACGGAGAAAAAGTAGAGGATGTGACCACTCATCCGGCCTTTAAAGGGATTGCGCACACTATCGCTGGTCTATACGATTTAGCGGCTGATGAAACTCAAAACATGACCTATAAAACAGAGGATGGAACTATTGCAAATAAGATTTATATGATTCCAAGAAGCCAAGAAGAGTTAAGAGATAGAAGACTGGCTATCTCAAAATGGGCAGAAGCAACTTGTGGGTTTGTTGGGCGGAGCCCGGATCATGTTAGTAGTTTTATATCTGCTTTCGCAAGCTCACCAGAAGTTTTTGAACGCGGAGGGAAGCGCTATCGAGATAATGTAATTAACTTTTATAAATATGCCAGGGACAATGACCTTTATGTAACCTATGTAATCATTCCACCACAGATTGACCGAAGTAAGTCTTCTCATGAACAAGAAGAAAAGTTCCTTCCTGTCGGTGTTTTAGAGGAAAAAGAAGATGGAATCATCGTGCGTGGATCACAGATGCTGGGTACAGGTTCAGCTGTTTCTGATTACTTATTTGTTAGTTGTATAACTCCACTTCGTCCAGGGGATGAAGACTATGCTATTTCCTTTGTTGTTCCGGTTAATAAAGCTGGACTAAAATTTTATGCACGTCCGAGCTATGCGCAGGATAAATCTAGTACATTTGATTACCCGTTATCGACTCAATTTGATGAAAGTGACTCTTTAGTAGTTTTCGATGACGTATTTATTCCTTGGGAAGATGTGTTTGTTTATAAAAACATTGATGTATTACGTGCACAATTTCATGAAACGCCAGCTCATGTATTAGGAAATAACCAAGCTCAAACAAGATTTACAACGAAGCTTAAGTTTCTAATTGGCACAGCTCGAAAAGTGGCAGCAATGAATGGTATTGATAAAATTCCATCTGTACAAGAAAAATTAGGTGAGCTTGCTTCCATTGCTGCATCAGTAGAAGGAAATTTACTGGCTTCCGAATACGGATGTACCATTAATAAGAATGGTGTAGCATGCCCAAACCCACGCTTTTTGTACGGTGTAGTCGGTCAGCAGGATATTTTGTATTCCTCAGTGATCAAGATCATTAGAGAATTATGTGGGGGTGGAGTGTTACAAGTGCCTTCATCCTATAAGGAAATGATTCATCCTGAAACAAAGGGTGACATTGCTCGCTATATTCGATCAACGGGAGTGGAATCTGAAGAAAAAATCAAGTTATTTAAACTTGTATGGGATATTATAGGATCTGAATTTGGAGGCAGACATCAACAATATGAGATGTTCTATAATGGAGCTCCATTTGTAACCAAGGGATATGCGTTCAAAAATTATGGGTATGATGACCCGGTCCAATTGGTAGATAAATTTTTGCAGAGTTATTCTCTTCCCGTCATGGTGAGGGACAAGGATTTCACTTTGAATTAAATTTTGAGGGGGGTATATTATGAAAAAGAAATTATTAGTTACCGTAAGTCTAGTAGCTTCCATGTTATTATCCGCATGCGGCGGTGTAGAAACGAATCCTTCATCCAGCTCGGAAAAAGAAGTATTGTCACTTAAGTTTGCCAATATTACGAAAGAAAATGGGGCTTGGAGTGTTGCAGCTAATAAATTAGGTGAGATCCTAAACAACAAAACCAATGGCCGAATTACACTTGAATATTATCATGGCGGATTACTAGGTAATGAAAGCGATATGATGCAACAGTTAAATACCGGTAGTATCGATATGGCTGTAATAACAACGGCACAATTAAGTAGTTCTTCCGAGGCGTTTGGTGCATGGTTGATGCCCTTCGTCGTGGATTCTCATGATCAGGCTTACCAATTATGGACTACGGAAGAATCTATGAGTCTATTTGATACTTTGACCAAAGAAAATGTTCATGGACTGGGGTATTTGACAACGGGTTTCCGCTACATGTTGACTACAAAACCTGTAAATTCAATTGAAGATCTTAATGGCTTTAAGCTTCGTACCACACCTAGCCCTACCATACTAGATTATTGGAAAACATTGGGAGCAAGCCCAACTCCTATGCCGTTAACGGAAGTTTATACTGCGATGCAGACTGGAGTAATCAATGGTGTAGATATTGATTCTGACTCTTTGGTTAATGAGAAGCTTACAGAAATAGCCAAGCATTTAACCCCTGATAATCACATGTATTGGGCAGGCGGCTTAATGATTAACAAAGACCGTTGGAATCGTTTATCTGATGAGGATAAAAAAATGATAGAAGAAGCAGTAGCTGAAACGATGAAGTTTAATGTCGAATATGTAAAAAAGAATGAACAAGATCTTCTTGAACATGCAGTGGAGAAATACGGCATTTCGGAAGTTCATGAATTGAATAATCGAGCAGAATTAATTCATCATGTCGATAGCGTTAGAAAAGCATGGTCTGAAAAATCGTCTAAAATTGGGGACTTCTTGGAAAGAGCCCAAACAATTACAGATAATTAATGAGGGGAGGAACTTCGATGCAGGATAGTCAGGTTGTTGTCTCCATTAAAGATGAACATGCATCACCTTCCACAGGAAATGAGTATTGGTTATCTAGTACGATTAAAAGGATTGCGTACGTTCTGGATAAAATTTTAGTCGTCGTCAGTGTGATGATCTGTTTGGCCTTAACCTTGAACATGATCATTGCCGTGCTTTTCAGATATGTTGTTCATCAACCCATTTTTTGGGCAGATGACTTATCTTTATACTTATTTTGCTGGATTACCTTTTTAGGTGGAAGTCTTGCAGTCAACAGGTCTACTATGGCGGCGGTCACGATACTATATGACCGCCTTTCCCCTAAGTTTCAGCAGATGGTTTCAATCTTTATTCAAGTTACCATGTTTATTTTTGCATCCTTAATTGGATTCTACTCTTTTTTTTGGGTAGTAAGCCCAAGCGTACTCAATCAGACATCACCAACGATCCCAATAAGTATGAGTTATCTTTATTCCATCGTTCCTGTTTCTATGGGATGTATTGTAATCTTTACAGTGAGCAACATTTGTAAAATTCTTAATAAAGGAGAAGTGAGTTAGCTTATGATCTCTGCTGTAGGTTTCTTTTCACTTCTTCTTATTGGAGTACCTGTTGCATTTGTACTGGGTCTCACGACTCTTATCTTCGTTTTTTCTACAGGGAATATAGGGATTATGCAGTCTCTACCTTCAAAGATGTTTAACGGGTTACAAAATTATGGACTAGTCGCGATTCCCATGTTCATACTATTGGGAGAAATCATGAATCATGGGGGGATTACGGCTCGGTTAATAGATTTTTCTAAAACTATTTTAGGTCATTTTCGCGGGGGGTTAGCCTATGTAAACGTAGCTGGAAATATGTTTTTGGCTTCCATTGTAGGATCTGCAAATGCCCAAACCGCTATTATGGGTAAGATTATGGTACCGGCCATGGAAAAGGAAGGATATAATAAGGAGTTTAGTACAGCTTTAACTGCGGCTTCATCAATCATGGGTCCACTTATCCCACCCAGTATGCCTTTTATCATTTACGGGGTGACAGCAGGGGTATCTATAGGAAGTCTATTCTTAGCAGGAATCATTCCGGGAATTATGTTTGCGACCTGTTTCGGATTATTTCTTTATATTATGGGAAAGAAAAGAAACTTTCCTAAATCAGAGCGGGTACCGCTATCCCTAGTATTAAAGTCGGTAATTCATGTCATTCCTTCTTTATGTATTCCTTTGCTCATTATGGTTGGTATTACATCTGGGGCATTCACTGCTACAGAATCAGCAGCGATTGCTGTATTCCTAGCGTTTTTAATTGGGATGTTTCTTTACAGAGATCTCAGTTTAAAGGTCATTCCAGGTATTCTACTTAGGACGGTGTTAACTTCCGCTACCGTTACATTTTTGTTAGCCACTTCTAGTATATTTGGATGGGTATTAAACTTTCAGAAGATACCTCAATTAATTACTAATGCCTTTTTATATCTAGCAGATAATATATGGGTATTTTTATTGTTAGTCAATATACTGTTGATCGTAGTTGGAATGTTCCTTGAGGGGGTTGCAGCCTTAATTTTGTTACCACCCATATTACTTCCAGTTTCAGCCCAATTTGGTGTAGATCCCGTTCATTTAGGAGTGATCATGGTCATTAACCTTACATTAGGATTATTGACCCCACCTGTAGGAACCGTATTATTTATTGCTTCATCCATTACAAATATAAAGATTGAAAAGTTAATTACAAGCCTAGTTCCATTTTTAATCTTATCATTTCTAATCCTTCTCATTATTACTTATGTACCTTGGACCTCAATGGCTATACCGAACTTATTTTCACTCAAATAATGAGCTGCCACAAACTCAAAAGAGAACCCGTAGATCGCCGACAGGCGGATCTACGGGTTCTCTTTCGTTTCTAAGAGTGCTTAGTCATTCTTCTGCCAATGTACCCTTCAAAAAACATGGTTTCATTCTCAACATGATACTCAATATAGATTCCCGGTTCCTTTGTCTCCCCAATAGGGAAAGTTTCTTCAAATTCAAAACTATAGGTATTGATATTCGCTTTGATAAAGTCTTTTTCGGCGTTATTGGAGTATGCATTCGGATAGAGTTCTTTCAATTTCCGTAATGACTTTGCTCCTTGTTTATGATAGGCAAAGCATCCAATAATCATTGCTTTTTCTTTGCATAGAGAGGTCAGTTTGCTTAAAGGAAATACATTGTTAAAAAGCGCATAGTCGTTGAAGGAAAGGCTGTCAATGAGAAAATCGATGGAGTTCGTTGCCACGGGTAAATGAAGCGACGAATTAACGATATAAAGGACTTTTAGAGCGGGGTTGATAGAATCGATTTTGCTCTTTAGTTTTACAATCATTTCTTCATTGCTGCCGCAAAATATATAATAGGCATCGTCAGGTAATAAATGTATATATTTCGGTAGAAACACAAAGGTGTCAATACAGGGCTCAAAGATCACTTTATGGCTCAGATCAAGATCTCTCAACTTTTGATAAGTAAAGAGACTGCACTTTTCAATGATCTGAATAAGTTCTGTGCTCATTTCCCCCAATGTTTTTTGCTCGTACAAATAAGCGATGTTCTGGGTGGAGTTGTCGAGGCTGGGGGCAAACAGTATTCCTTGGCGAATGTCGGCATGGTATCCACAAGCGCACTGTATGGAAGCATCAATCAAAGACTCATTCTGGATGAGGGCATTTTCCAATTGAAAGGAGCCGGTACATAAAGGGCAGCGTAGAAAACGAAGAAACGAAAAGGAAAGCCCGGTTACTGTTTCATTGTGATTCTTTTGACAAAGAAGATCTATTTTTTTGTCAATTTTTTGTAAGGCTAGATGTAGCTTAGAGATTTCTAGAGAAATCTCTTCTTTTTTACGTTCAAGCAGTTGCACGTAAAGATTCAAATCTTCATGATCCCGCAGCAAAGTGATTCGTTTTAAGTCGAGTATGTTCCTTATTTCATTTAACGTAAACTCAAATGATTTTAGTTCCGTAATGATCTTCATATCTTCTTCGCATGTCTGGTCATACTCGTAATAGGAATCCTTTTTTACAGGGATCAGTAGGCCAAAGTTTGTATAGTAACGGATTGTATCAATGGATGCATTGAATTTTTTGGCAAATGATCCAATTTTCATCTTTTACGGCCCTCCTAGAGTATACTCCATGTTTTTGTTCCATTATCTCAGAAAATGAGGATTGTCCTTCAGTAAAGACCATCCATTAGAATGGTTACAAATGAAGACGTTTTCTCTGTTTCATACTTGTATCATATCTGGATCAGATTGTCCATCCCTATCCGACATTGTATTTTTCATTATTCCGTCAACAAACTTCTATTTAGGAAATTTGGTCAAGTATATTGACAAGATTCTCGTCAGAATGTACTATATAAACATAAAAGTTTTGTGTATACACAACACATAATACACAACACATAATACGAAGTGCAGGTTCAGGAAGGGAGAGGATAAAGTTAAATTGATGACGGATAAAAACATCAAAAAAAAAGTAGATAGAAAAATAGGTTTTCTTATTCAAATTAAAAAGAGAACCGAAGATTTGGGAGATAGAGGAGATAAAATAGATCGCTAGGGTTTAATAAATCAATGGGAGGCGTTTTCATAATGAGAACAGGAAGCGAATATTTAAATGCGCTGAACGACAATCGCTGTGTATATATCAATGGAGAACGGGTACAGGGTGTAGTCAATCATCCGGCATTTAAAGGGATAGCCCAAACGATTGCTGGGCTATATGATATTGCTGCTGATCCCAGAAATGATATGCAGTATGTTACTGAAGATGGAACAACAGCCAATAAGATCTATATGATCCCAAGAAGTAGTGAGGATTTAAGAGAACGAAGACTCGCGTTCGCAAAATGGTCGGAAGCCACTTGTGGATTTGTCGGACGTAGTCCGGATCATGTAGCCTGCTTTCTATCCGGTTTTGCCAGCTGGCCGGAAGTATTCGAAAGGGGTGGAGTGCGTTACCGAGATAATATCATTAATTTTTACAAGTATATAAGAGACAATGATTTGTACATCACGTATGTCATTGTTCCTCCACAAATCGATCGGAGCAAAACTTCCCATGAACAGGAGGAAAAGTTCCTTCCAGTTGGTGTTTTGGAAGAAAGAGAGGATGGAATCATTGTTCGGGGATCCCAGATGCTAGGGACGACTTCAGCGGTATCGGATTACTTGTTTGTTAGCTGCCTTCCACCACTTCGTGCAGGAGATGAGGATTACGCCATTTCTTTTGCGCTGCCGATCGATACAAAGGGATTGAAATTTTATTGCCGTCCAAGCTATGCAGCAGATAAGCCCAGTACATTTGACTATCCGTTATCGACTCGTTTCGATGAGAGTGATGCTCTTGTTGTTTTTGATGATGTGTTTATTCCTTGGGAGCATGTGTTCGTTTACAAAGATGTAGAAATTACAAGAGCACAATTTCTAGAGACCCCTGCTCATATTCTGGGGAATAGCCAAGCCCAAACCCGATTTATGACGAAGCTGAAATTTTTGATTGGAGCTGCTAGGAAGGCCGCAGCCATGAATGGAATTGATAAAATACCGTCCGTTCAAGAGAAGTTAGGAGAACTGGCATCACTTGCAGCCAATGTGGAAGGAAATTTGCTTGCTTCGGAATATGCTTGCGAAATTGATAAGAATGGTGTAGCACGTCCCAATCCACGATTTTTGTATGGCATTATAGGCCAGCAAGATATCATTTACCCCGCTGTCATTAAGATTATAAGGGAATTAGTCGGAGGCGGGGTTTTACAAGTTCCTTCCTCGTACAAGGAAATGATTGATCCTGAGACCAGAGATGATATTCGACGCTATATCCGTTCAACAGGTGTGGAAGCGGAAGAGAAAATCAAATTGTTTAAATTGATATGGGACATTATCGGATCGGAATTTGGAGGCCGTCACCAACAATACGAGATGTTCTATAACGGGGCGCCTTTTGTAACGAAAGGTTACGCATTCAGAAACTATGGTTATGAAGAGCCGGTAGAATTGGTAGACCGTTTTTTAAAAAGCTATTCTTTGCCGGAAAAGGTCAAGGAAACCAGCGTAGTTTAGGAAGGGGTTGATTGATTTGAAGATAGCTTCTGTTCAGCTCGAAATTAGAGATCATGAGACAAAGGAACAGCGTATTGAACGGGTTGATTCTATGCTGAATCAATTAAGTGGAAGTGACCTCATTATGCTGCCTGAAGTGTGGGCAACAGGTTACTTTTCTTTTGATCGATATATTGATGAATCCGAGGAGTTAAACGGCCCTTTTGTCCAACAATTCTCTGCTAAGGCCAAGCAATTAAATGCCTATCTATTTGCTGGTAGTTTCATAGAAAGAAATAACGGCAAATATTACAATACGAGTGTTCTTTTTTCACCTCATGGTCAACTGTTGGGCACGTACAGAAAAATACATCTGTTTCATTACGGATCAGCTGAAGGAAAGTTACTAACAAGAGGTGAAAGCCCCGTTGTAATTGAAACAGATTTTGGAAAAGTTGGTTTATCGACCTGCTTTGATTTAAGATTTCCAGAATTATATCGGGCAGAGGTTGATCTCGGAGCAGAATTCCTTTTGGTCACTTCTGCATGGCCTCACCAACGATTAGAACATTGGAAGCTATTTAATGCAGCAAGAGCATTAGAGAATCAATGCTTTCTAATTTCTAGTAACTGTGTGGGAACGACGCATAACGTCCTCTTGGGAGGTCATAGTCGAGTTGTAGATCCTTGGGGAAATGTGATAGCTTCTGTTGGCGATCATGAAGCGGTACTTAAGACGGAGATTGATCCATCGCAAATTGCCCATATTCGAGAAGTGTTCCCGCAACTAAAACATCGTATATTTTAATCGGCAGGAGGGGAAAAGTGGATATGGATATAAAAATTAACGAAGAACGTATCACATGGGATCCGAAACGTTTGCTCATCGCGGGCTATACGGGAAAGGATCAGGACTCTGTTAAGCGACACATTGAAGAATTGAAAGAAATTGGGGTCCCTGCTCCCCCTCGAGTTCCTATGATTTACGATCTTACGACAGAACTTTTGACCACAGAAAATTCAATTTCGGTAGTCAGAAAGGACACTAGTGGAGAAGCAGAAGTAGTCTTGGTACAAATTCAAGGAAAATGGTTTATCGGACTGGGGAGCGATCATACGGACCGAGTACTTGAGGCCGTTAATATTCAAAAGTCTAAACAAGTATGCAGTAAGCCGATTTCAGCTCAATTCTGGTCCTTAGATGAAGTAGAGAATCGTTGGGATGAAATCGAAATCAAAAGCTGGGTTATTATGAATGGTGAAGAACGCGAATACCAATTGGGAAAACTAGAAGCGTTTCTTTCGCCCAAAGAACTTTTGAGCATCATCCGTGAACGTGGTTATGACAGCGAAGATATGGTTGTTTTTTGTGGTACGTTACCGTTGCTGGCTGGGGAGTTTATTTTTGGGGACACCTTCCGTGCCGAGCTCTATGATCGGTTAACGGATCGAAGAATTGAATTATCCTATGATATTAAAATCTTAAAAGATGCGGAGGAAGTATAAGCGATGGCTAAACCAGAACTAGAATTTGTAGATTATAAGAAATTTGAACGTAAGCCATTTACAAAAGTCGAAGGTTTATTTGAACGAGTAATTGCAGCAGATCCTGAAAGTGGAGTCGCAACACGAATTTTGGAATTTGCACCTGGAACAGATACGACCCCCAATGGCGTTCAGATCCATGATTTCTGGGAAGAGCTTTATGTAATTGAAGGTAGTCTGATCGATTTAGAATTAAATGAGGAATTTACGGCAGGAATGGTAGCCTGCAGACCACCAGGGATGAAGCACGGGCCTTGGAAATCACCTAATGGGTGCAAGACCTTTGAAGTTCGCTATTATAGCAAAGGTCAATAAAATTAGCTAAGGCACATTACTTTTAATGTGCCTTTTTTCAATTAATGTGTAATAGCTTTCAAATGTTTTGGATATGTTATTGACAATATCATGAGCCGGAGGTAGTATAGAAGCACGGGTGTGTTCTGTGTATACACAATACATAAAGCACGAGAAAACCCATGTATAAACAAAAAGGGTGAGTGCGATGTCTAAATTTAGTATTGAACCTATTATTAACGAGACGACAAAGGAAAGAGTATACAGACAAATTAAGAATGCGGTGTTACATGGCCAGATTCCGGGAAATGAAATATTTACGGAAGTTCAATTAGCTGAAATGCTCAATACCTCCAGAACACCGGTCAGAGAGGCTATTTTAGATTTATCTAAAGAAGGTTTAATTACAACGGTACCGAGAAAAGGATTACAGGTAAGAAAAATTACCCACAGTGAGTTGGAGCAGATCTTCCTTTTGCGTACTTCCATTGAAAGTGAAATCATGAAAGCATTGACTGAGTCTATCACTGATGAGCAGCTAGAGGTGCTGAGTGAAATTTGTAATTTGCAAGAAGAAGCAATGAATAATAACGAAAACGAAAGATTCATCAACTTGGACCAAGAATTCCACCTTAATCTAGTCCGATTTGTTAAATTTGAATTGGTCGAACAAGTATTATTGAATTTGCATGATTTAAGTCAACTTATTGGACTACAAGCCATTCAAAAACAGAATCGGATGAAGGAAGTCCTTGACGAGCATCGGAACATTATAAGGGCATTGAGCGATAAAGATAAAGGGTTAGCGGTTGAAGTTATGATCGATCATCTTAATAGGACCAAGGAAAAAATCACGATTCAGGAAGATTAAGATAACAAGCTTCTAACTAAGGGTATCGTCAATGATCTTGAGGTACCCTTAAGATTTATTTAGATTGAAAAGGTAAAGGGTATGGTGAACGTTGTGAAAGACATCTATTTCGACCACGCGGCTTCTACGTTTGTTTTTCCACAGGTTTTGGATGCGATGATCCCCTATTTTGAAGAAGCCTATGGTAATCCCTCTAGTGTTCATCGATTGGGCCGCCAAGGCCGTAGGGCTATAGACGAAGCACGGGAACAAATTTCCAGCACATTGGGTGCTGAGCCAAACCAAATTGTGTTTACTAGCAGTGGAACGGAAGCGGATAATATGGCGCTTATGGGTATTGCATTAGCCAATAGGAACAAAGGAAATCATATTATTACTTCGATAATCGAACATCATGCTGTTCTTCATACTTGTGAGTATTTAAAAAGGCTGGGATTCGAAGTTACCTATCTACCTGTTGATCAATACGGAATGGTAGATTTAAAAGACGTTAAACAGGTAATGAAAGAATCTACTATCTTAATCAGCGTTATGTACGGGAACAATGAAGTAGGAACGCTTCAGCCTATTAAAGAAATTGCGGAGTTCGCTAAGGAAAAGGGAGTGGCCATGCATACGGACGCCATTCAAGCCTATGGTTCTATCCCTATCGACATTTCTGAAATTCCGGTTGACTCCCTGTCTATATCAAGTCACAAAATCAATGGACCCAAAGGGGTTGGAGCGTTATTCCTATCAGGTAAAATCAAATTCACTCCTCTTTTACATGGGGGGCAGCAAGAGAAAAAGCGACGGGCAGGTACGGAAAATGTACCTGGTATTGTCGGATTTGCCAAAGCCGCTGAATTCTCTAGGCAAACGATGGAGGAGCGAAGAACAAAATATATAGCCATTCGGGAGGAGATGACTAAAATTTGGAAAGAAGAAGGAATAGAATTTATGCTTAATGGACACCCCACGCATTTTCTCCCGCATATACTAAATGTTAGTTTTCCTGAGATAGATACGGAGGTCATGCTCATGAGTCTGGATATGGAGGGTATCTACTGCTCCAGTGGTTCGGCCTGTGCGTCGGGTTCACTAGAGGCCTCTCATGTCGTTTCTGCAATGTACGAAGATAAAAGAAGGTTGAAGTCTGCCATTCGGTTTAGCTTTGGCTTAAATAATACCGTAGAAGATGGTCGAACTGTCGCTAAAAAAGTAGTTCAAATTATAGAGCGTTTAAGATAAGGAATGATAATATGGAAATTTTACATTTAGAACATCCTTTTCTTGTTGATTATCTTAAAGCAGAACCTTGTGTAATGGCACTTGGTTTTTTTGATGGAGTTCATCTTGGTCATAAACAAATCATTCAAACGGCCAGAGATATAGCGAAGAAAAAAAACTTAAAATTTTCCGTTATGACATTTTATCCTCATCCAAGAGAAGTGATCAATAAAAACGCAAATTCAGTGGATTACTTGTCTCCCTTGCCTGTTAAAAATGAACTTTTTGCCAATATGGGAGTTGAGAGGCTATACGTAGTTAAGTTTGATATAAACTTTTCACTCCTTTCTTCGATAGATTTTGTAAAGCAATACATTCTTGGTGTTCATTGTAAGCACGTAGTGGCTGGCTTTGACTTCACCTATGGCTACAAAGGTGAAGGTAACATGGATAAACTTAAGGAAGAGGGTCGAGGAAAATTTGAAGTTACAACTATCGCTAAAATTGAACACCATAATCAGAAGATTAGCTCTACTATTATTCGCCAATTCATTTCATCTGGGAATGTAGGAGTAGTTCCTGAGTATCTAGGAGACTTCTATGAAATTAGGGGGAGGGTGATGAAAATTCCCCGAAGCTATCCATTGGATGATGGGGTTATGGTCAAGATTTACGTGGATAGGGATTATATGCTACCTAGATCAGGAATGTATAAAATCCAAGCTCAAATAGAAAATGAATATTATGATGGTATCTGTTATCAAAAATTAAAGACAAAGGCTGAACTAGAATTTATAGAAGTAAAATTGTTTGATTATCCGAAAAACTTTTGCAATAAAAATGTAAAATTAAAATGGTTACATCGAATCACTTAAACAAGGAAAAGATAGCTGTGAAAAATAAAAATAAGACAGTGGTTAAATCGTTGGATATCCTTAATCTTTTTCTGAAACACTCCGAGTTGAGCTTAAATGAAATGGTACAACTGTCCTGCATCCCCAAAACGTCTGTTCATAGAATGATTAGTTCGCTTGAAGAGATGGGATTTCTCCAGAGAGATGAACAAGGTCAATACTCTCTCGGATTATTGTTTCTTCAATACAGTCAATTAGTCGCCGATCGCCTGGATATTCGCGAAATTTCCACGCCTATCATGAAAGCTCTTCGTAATGATGTCGATGAAGCAGTGAAACTCACCATAAAGGATGGTAGGGAAGTTGTTTGTATCGAACAACTTGATACGACACATCCTGTTAGACTCTATACAAAGATAGGCCAAAGGTCTCCGCTGTATGCAGGGGCAAGTTCTCGCATTTTACTGGCCTTTTCTCCAACTGATGACCGGGAACAATATTTGAAAGAGATTGAACTTATACCAATTGGCTTCGGAACCATCACAGATAAGGCAACACTGAGGAGTATTCTGGAGGAATCCGTCAAAGTCGGATTTACTGTTAGCCAAGCTGAACTGGAAAATTACACTTGTTCTGTAGCTGCACCCATTTTTAATAATACAGGCAAGGTGGTAGCAGGTATAAGTATAATAGGTCCTGATGAGCGCTTTCATAAAGATCGTTTACCACAACTTATTGATAAGGTCAAAATAGCTTCCCGTACCATCTCAAAAGAACTGGGATGGGACAAATCTAAATACCCAACTGTGGGATAATCCATCAAAAAAACAGCCTCCGGAATACATTCCGGAGGCTGTTTTTGCAGAGAAGCTAGACATCCAATGAATAAAAAATAGGAGAGAAGACTCTCTCCTTTCAAGGGATAGGAATGTGTAATACCTACACAAGTGAGTGATAATTAGAGTGACAAACACTCCATAATTTGCTCAATACAATGGATTGAGCAAACAAGCAGTGTGATCTATTAAATATAGATGCAATTCTTGTGCCAATTAGACGTTGGATCTCTGATAGACTCGGTAGAACCCATTACACTCTATAAAAAACAGTTTTTATCGTGGAGAAGTACCCACGATTTCGTAGGGTTATTATGCTTGTATGCATATCTATGCCATTGTGCATAGATACGCCCCATGGAGTATACTCCATGCTTTTGATCGAATATCTCTGAAAAGGCAGATTGTCATACAGTTAAGACCACCCGTTAGAATATAGTAGAAACTGTTGCAAGTTTCAGTCAATGAAATGATTTAAATCACGAATAGCATGAAGAAAAGGAGGATTATTTATGGAGAATACTGTTTCTTTAAAGCGTACACTAACTCTTGCGCCGGTTGTATTGTTCGGAATTTCCTTTATGGCGATTGGAACCGTTTTCAGCACTTATGGCATCGCGGCGCAAATAACGGATGGGGTTGTAGCGGGTGCCTATGTACTGACTCTAATGGCGATGCTTTTAACGGCGAATAGCTACGGTAAAATGTCCAGAGCTTATCCTTTTTCCGGATCCGCTTACACTTATGCTCAGAAGTCGATTGGACCACGAGTTGGTTTTCTAGTCGGGTGGGCGATATTAATTGATTATTTGTTTATTCCCATGGTTAATTTTTTGGTTTTCTCTATCTTCTTCGAGGCTCAATTTCCTCAAGTCCCGAGTTATGTCTGGATTTTAGCGATGCTGCTTGTTGTAACCTTCATTAACGTCAGAGGGATTAAGATGGCGTCTAGGGTGAATTTACTTATATCCATCTTCGGATTTCTTTTTATTTTGATCTTTTGCGTGTTAGCAGTAAAAAAAGTCATGGAGGGCGTTGGGACAGGGAGTCTAATCACAACGTATCCTTTTTTTCATCATGGTATTACCCCCTCACATGTTCTTACTGGCGTAGCCTTGCTATGCTTCTCTTTCCTGGGATTTGACTCGGTAACCACGTTTGCTGAAGAAACGATTCAGCCTACGAAAACGATTCCGCGGGCGATTATGATCGTCACATTGCTTGGAGGGGTTGTTTTTATCGTGGTCTCGTATTTGTGCTATACCGTTTTCCCGGATCATACCAAGTTCCAAAACGCCGATGCGGGTTCATTCGATATCATTATTTTAGTTGGCGGTACTTTCCTTAAATCTACGTTTCTAGCCTTTATAGCCGTTGGATGTTTTGCTTCTGCTATGGTATCGCAGGCAAGCGTAGGACGCATTATGTATGCGATGGGAAAAGATGAAGTTCTTCCCAAAAAGTTTTTTGGCTATATTCATCCGAAATATCAAACACCGATTCTCAATATATTGATCGTAAGCGCTATTTCCTTAACGGCCTTGTTCATGAATTTGGAAACCGTTGCCTTATTCATCAATTTTGGCGCACTGGTTGCATTCACCTTCGTTAATCTATCCGTGTTTTTTCACTATTTCATTCGACAGAGAGAACGCACCTTCTTAGGCATCCTCTCTTATATGCTCCTTCCTTTGGCGGGTGTTGCAGTTAACATATGGTTGCTTATCGGATTGGATGGACATTCAAAAACATTGGGCAGCTTATGGTTGTTGGCTGGTTTCATTTACTTGCTCGTTCTAACCAAAGGATTTAGCAAAAAAACGCCGGAATTAAAATTAAACGAGAGCTATGAAGTCTAGAATGGAGGACAATATGAGAACAGCAGATGTAATTTTGACTAGCAATGCCGTGTTTACCGGGTTGGATGAATGTCCGCACCCGGCGGCCATCGTGATCGTTGGCAATAAAATTGCGCATATTGGTACTAGACAAGAAGTTGAAAGTTGGATCGGTCCGCATACGAAGCAGTTTCATTATGAGGATCAATTAATCATGGCCGGGTTTCACGATTTTCATGTACATGTGATGCTGGGCAGTCTTTTTAACGAATTCAGTGTGTCTTTGTCTGAAGCGAAGTCGGAGTTAGAGGCGGTGGAGATGGTTAAGCAATACGCGCATTCTAGACCGGAGGATCACTGGATTATTGGTTACGGCTGGGATAAAGACAGTTGGACAAATCCAGATTATCCGCATCGATCATCACTGGATAGGGTGCTACCCGATCGACCAGCCCTGCTGTTTTCGGCAGAATGTCATTATGCATGGGTGAACAGTAAAGCATTGGAATTGATCAACGTGGATCGGAACACCGTATCTCCTCCTTTCGGCATCATTCATAAGGACGAGTTTGGCGAGCCGACCGGCATCCTGCACGAGTCAGCCATGAGCCTGGCGGCTGATCATGCGCTTCATTTCTCCGAAAAGCGGGAAGAGGAAATTTTGGTAAACTTTTTCAAACAAGCAGCCAAAGTTGGAGTCACATCCGTACATGATATGTTCTCCAGTCGTGCGATGAAAAAAATCATGCGATATGAATTGTTTAAGAAATTTGAAGACCAAGAACGCATGAGTGCCCGCATTCATATTTTACCTGCACTCGATGGTGACTTGGAAACCGCCAAAGCGTTAAGGGAAACCTACCAATCCGACAAGCTGCAATTTTCAGGATTAAAGCAATTCATAGACGGAGTCGTATCCGGTCATACAGCCTATATGCTGGATCCCTATATCGATCAACCGGAATGGAGAGGGGAACCTGCTTTCCCGGAAGAAACAATCAAGCAATGGGTTATTGATGCAGATCGGGAGGGGTTCCGGATCCGCTTCCATACCATTGGTGACGCGGCGACAAGGATTGCCCTGGATGCTTTCGAGGAAGCACAGAAGCGGAATGGCAGGCGGGATTCTAGACACACGCTAGAACACCTTGAAGTTGTTCATCCAGAGGATATCCCTCGCTTCAAGCAACTGGGGGTCATGGCTTCCATGCAGCCGCAGCACTTGGCGCTCATGCCAGTCAGCAGCTATACGACTCGAATCGGCGAGGAGAAGAGCGATCGCATATACCCCATAAAAACACTCAAAGAGTCGGGGGCGACCCTAGCGTTCGGGAGTGATTATCCCGTTGCGCCGCTTAATCCGATGCTGGAAATTCACCGTGCGGTGACAAGGTTGGAGTATAGCGAAGATAGAGTCTTGAATGAAGCGGAATGTATTCCGCTGGTGGATGCTTTGCGACATTATACGGTCGATCCGGCCTACGGCGCTTTCCGGGAGAACGAAATGGGAACGCTGGAAAAGGGCAAGCTGGCAGATATCGTTGTGCTGGATCGCAATTTATTTGAAGTATCACCGGAACAGATACGCGATGCAAAGGTACGCTTGACGATGATGGATGGCAAAATCGTTTTCGAAAGCTAACAGCCAATTAGGACTGGCTATCAAATGTTTATTTTGGCATTATTCTTGCGTGTTATATTGATAGGGAGGCTTTCATCGTGAAAATGGTGAGGATCGCATTGGCACAACTCATTTGTGAAGACGGGAAGGTTGAGCACAATCTGGCTTGTTTAGATCAGGTGGTGAATAATTATGGTCATTCTCACGACTTCATTATTTTTCCTGAGACCTTTATCACAGGATTTCTTTCTCCGGAGGTTGCTCGTACCTTAGCTGAACCTTTAAATGGACCCATTATTAAACATTTGGAGCGTCAAGCCAAGGAAGCTAATACTTCCATTGTTGTTGGGTTTTACGAAAAGGAGGGAGAGAATACTTATAACACAACGGTTCTAGTCGGACCGACAGGATTGTTGCTATCCTATCGCAAAACCCATTTGTGGGTAGGCGAATCTGAGGTAGTTCATGCAGGAAATTGTTTTCGAAGCTGCAGCTGGGAGGACACAAAAATCGGGCTACTCATTTGCTACGATATAGAATTTCCGGAAACCGCACGTGCAGTTGCAAGTATGGGAACAGAGCTATTGTTTGTGACAGATGGGAATTGGGACGGTCCGGTTCACCGTGTTGCGATTCAAGCCAGAGCACAGGAGAATCAAATGTTTGTTGCTCTGGTAAATCGAATTGGACAATTAGACGGGACTACGTTTTGTGGAGAGAGCGTTGTTGTTGATCCATATGGACGGATCATTGCGGAAGCGGGACGTGAAGAGGAGGTTTTATCGGTATCGCTAGACTTGTCTCTTGTTCAGGAGAGTAGACAACAGTATCATTATCTGAGGGCTCGAAGGGTGCATAGTAATGCACCTTCTAAGGAAATTGGAAAGGGAATTTGGGAAGTTAGAATCTAATCATTTAAATTTTTTATGTTAGTTAGAAGGAGAAATAGCCATGCAAAACAAACTCAGTATAGGAGAAATGGCGAAGCTGCGAGGCATAACTGTCGATACGTTGCGTCACTACGATAAAATTGGCTTACTGAAGCCTTATTACATAGATCCTGATACCGGTTATCGTTTTTACTCTATTTCTCAGTATGAAGTGCTAGGAACCATAAAAGAACTAAGAAGAGTAGGTTTTTCCTTGGGAGAAATCAAAGAATTTTTAACAAACCGAAATGTTAAAAAGTCGGTTCAACTACTTGAACAATCGATGTATAATATTCAAGAAAAAATAAAGGAATTACAATATATCCATCATACATTGAAGAATCGGTTGGAAAATATTGAATATTTTACGAGCAGTTACGAGAATGCGGATATTTTGATTAAACATTTTGAAGAAAGAGAGTACATTCAGCTAACTAGACCATTTAGTTGGGAAGATACTGAGAATATTCATTTTGGATTCTTAGAGCTTGAAAACATGATTGGTGGGATCATTCCGGTATTGGCTAGCAATAAATTTGGAGATTTTATCGATAAAGAGTATTTCGATGAAATCCGCCAATCATCTGAATTTATCCATAACATTAGTACATTTCAATCTACATTATTTATTCTTGTACAAGAGGAAGAGTGTAATCAACCTACTAAAAAATTAGAAGAAGGGTTATTTGCTTGCACTTACTACGGAGGACTTGTAAGAAAGAAAATGTTGCCACAACTTAAGAAGCTACTTGATTATTGTGATACCCATGAGTACATTATTATCGGAGATGCCATTCGTGTTATGCAAATAGACGTTTCACTGACGAACCATTTCGAGGAAGCTTACTATGAAATTCAAATTCCAATCCGCGAGAATGTAAAATAAAATGTTCAGTCTTCTAAATGACACTCAGCTCATTTAGAAGGCTTTTTTTTGTTATTACCGTTGACTCTAGAGTTAGACAAGACTTTATGATGAATTCATAACTTATGAATGGAGGTATGTTATTATTATCGGAATTTTAAGAGTTAAATTAGGGGGTGCAACGATTACACCCAAAGATATTTCAGAAACACCGATATCTTATACCATTGTAGATGGAAAAATTGTATTCGAAGGACAAAAAGAAACAGAAATTAAGCTTAATGGAAAAACAATTTCATTTGATCAACCGTCGATAAATGATAACGGTTCCATACAAGTTCCTGCCCAAACCTTATTTGAAGCTCTAGGCATTAAAAGTGTTTGGGACAAGCAAACCCATACTATTCCTGCTAGTCAAGGGGATACAAAGCTAATTGTTCCTGTAAAGCTAGTAAATGGTGTACCCATGATTTCAGTCCGATTTGTATCTGAAACATTCGGAGCAAAGGTTACCTGGATAAAAGCGACGAGATCCGTTGAAATCATAACAAACTAATTTTGTTGAAAATGAAAGGAAGAATTCAAAATGAGACAACGACTAGCCGACATCATCGTTTCAAGTAATACCGTATTTACAGGACTTACGGATCATCCGGAATCTGCTTCCATTGCAATAATTGACAATAAAATCGTTGCCATTGGAACGGAAGCAGAAATTAAACATTTGGTAGGGGAACATACAAAGATCTACGATTTCAAAGACCAATTCATAATGCCTGGATTTCACGATTTCCATCTTCATATTATGCAGGGAGCGATTGCACTTCATAGTGTCAATCTATTCTCGGCTCGTTCAGAAGATGAGGCGCTAGACATGATTCAAGAATTCGCGAAGAATAATCCGGCTAATCCATGGGTCATCGGATTTACCTGGGACGCAGGTTATTGGGATAAGAAAGAATTACCCACACGTTCTTCATTAGATCGTATCCTTCCAGATCGGCCAGCAATCATGTTTCATGCAGAGGGTCATTATGCATGGGTAAATACTAAGGCCTTAGAGTTAGCAAACATCACTCGTAATACGCAAAAGCCTTCTTACGGCTATATTGGAAAAGACACCAATGGGGAACCAAATGGCATCTTATATGAAAATGCAATGGATGATGTAATTCACCATGCTTTTAATTTTTCTCGAAACCAAAAGGAAGAAATGTTCTCCAATTTTTTGGCCTATGCAGCAAGCCTAGGCATTACTGCCGTCCATGACTTACATGCTTTGAAATCAGTAGAAGCACTTGATGTATTCGAAGAGTTTGAAAGCAAGGGAAATTTAACAACACGAGTTCATTTATGGCCAGCCTTAAATGGCGATATTGATCATGCTAAAAAACTACGAGATACCTATCAATCGGAAAAACTCCGCGTGAGTGGACTTAAACAATTTATCGATGGCGTTATTACTTCCCGCACTGCTTTTTTACTCGAGCCTTACGCGGACCAACCTGAAACACGTGGAGAGACAACTTTGCCTCCTGAGACCATTAAGGAATGGGTCCTAAAAGCAGATGAGGAGGGATTCAGCATTCGCTTTCATGCGATTGGGGATGGAGCGATTCGTCTTGCTTTAGATGCTTATGAGGAAGCACAAAAGGTGAATGGTAAGCGGGACTCCCGTCATTCTATTGAGCATGTAGAAGTGATACACCCACAAGATATTCATCGTTTCAAAGAGCTAGGCGTTACCGCATCGATGCAGCCTAATCACTTTGCGATGTCCGAAAGAGGTGTTTACACGGATCGAATTGGTACTGAACGCGAAAAGCATGTATTCTCGATTCGTTCGCTGCAAAAAGCGGGTGCAAAATTGGCATTTGGAACGGATTTCCCCATTGATTCTTTAAACCCACTTTTACAAATTTACCGTGCCGTAACGAGAATTGACAGTAGTGGAAATACAGTATGGCATCCGCATGAATGTATAACACTTAGTGAAGCGTTAAAAGCGTATACAATCGGACCGGCACAAGGTGCCTTTCGAGAATATGAGTTAGGAACATTAGAAGTAGGGAAACTTGCTGATATTGTTGTTCTAGAACAAAATCTATTTCAAATACCCGTGGAGGAAATACCTCATACTAAAGTATTATTAACCATAGTTGATGGAAAAGTTGTTTTTGACGAAAGAGACGTAGTATAAATATCAAATTGATTGAGGTGGTACAATGTCCATTCTTATGGAGGAGCAAAAAACATACTCCGAAGTTAAAAATAAGAAAAAAGTTGTCATTCCGCATACGTATGCTATTTTGCTCTTTATCATCTTATTTGCCGCAGCCTCCACCTATATATTAACTCCGGGTGAATATGAAAGAAAGGTAGATGAAGCTACAGGTAGTACATTGGTAGTAAGTGGAAGTTATAGTCCAGTAGACGCAAATCCTATTGGTTTATTTGATATATTTAAAGCCATCCCAATGGGAATGCAAGATGCAGCAAATATAGTCTTTTTTATTTTTCTAGTTGGGGGCGCCTTTGGCATTATTCGTGCAACGGGCGCCATTGAAGCCGGGATAGCAAAAGCCGTAATCAAGCTAGAAGGTAAAGAAAGAATAATGATCCCCATTTCTATGATCATATTTTCAATTGGGGGGTTTAGTTTTGGATTTGCGGAAGAGAGTATTATTTTTGTTCCTATAGGAGTGGCTTTAGCACGTGCGATAGGCTTTGATGCTGTTACTGGGACGGCTATGGTAACTATTGGTGCTGCCAGTGGATTTATTGGAGGTATGCTTAATCCATTTACTGTAGGAATAGCTCAAGAAATTGCAGAAGTACCGTTATTCTCTGGATTTGCTTTCCGTTTTAGTGTATATATCGTGATTTTGCTATTCGCAATATGGTATGTTTCACGATACGCTTTTAGAGTGAAAGATGATCCTACTCATAGTGTAATCTATGAGATTGAAAGAGAAATAAATAATAAGAGTAAAGTCGAGGTGGCTACAGGCAGTAATCTGTCCTTCTATCATTATCTAGTGTTTATCGTCATAATAGGGGGATTAGCCTTCAATGTATATGGCGTGTTCCGGTGGGGATGGTTTATTACTGAGTTAACCGCATCTTTCCTATTAATAGGATTTATAGCCGGATTAGTAGGGAAACTATCTATTAACCAAATTTTTGATTCCTTTGTAGATGGAGCGAAAGCGCTCACTTTTGGTGCATTAATTGTTGGCTTTGCAAGAGCCATTCTTGTGATATTAGAAGAAGGAAAAGTTATTGATACCATTATCTATTCTTTAGTCGGAGTAATACAAGGATTCCCTAACTTTGGAACAGCTTTAGGCATGTTTTTAGTCCAAACTTTTTTGAATTTCTTCATTCCAGCTGGACCAGCCCAAGCCATGACGACGATGCCTGTCATGGTACCTGTTGCTGACTTGTTAGGAGTTAGCAGACAGGTGGCGGTATTAGCCTTTCAATATGGGGATGGAATTACAAATTCCATCATCCCCACATCAGCAGCACTAATGGGCTATTTAGCTGTTGCTGGCATCCCTTATGAAAAATGGGTAAAGTTTGTCTGGAAGCTTATAGTCGGGTGGTGTGTAATTGCGGCGATGGCTCTCTTGATAGCTGTTTTGATGGGGATACACTAGTCAAAGTCTTTAATTTATCTTAAGGGTATGTAAAGGTTGAATAATTAAATCCCAATTTCTCATCTTTACTCCTGAGAGATTGGGATATATTAATTACTAGAATCTTGCTTGGGAATCAGGTATATTCAAAACTGTAGAAAGTACAAAAAAGCCCTGATTCTCCAGAAGAAGAGGATCAGAGCTGTTTGTCTAGCCTGAAGATACCCAACCCTTTTTTGGAATTTAACCAGAATCCGTTTTCAAATCCAATTGATACTTCTGAATCCTTCTAATTAAGGAAGATTGGGTAATTCCAAGGGATTTAGCTGTTTTCCTTGTGGATTGGTGCTTGTGATACGTCTGTTGGATAAGTGTTTTTTCAAGCTGTTCCACTAATTCTGGTAAAGTGTGCTCAATCGGATTTGGCTCATTCCATTTTGATGGTCTCATTCCTTTTAGGTTTTCCGGGAAATCGTCTATGGAAATCTCTTCTTGTTTTGCGGTAATCACGAGGAGTTCAATTAAATTTTCCAGTTGGCGAATATTTCCTGGCCAGTCATACATTTGTAACGCATCCAACGTTTCTTTGTCAAAAAATCGCTCTTTCTGATAAAGATGGTTAAACTTATTTAAGAATAAATGAGATAAGGGATAAATATCTTCTTGTCGTTCCATTAAAGAGGGAACTCGAAGGGGCAGGATGTTGAGGCGATAGTATAAGTCTGCGCGAAATTTATTCTCTTCGATCATTTCTTCCAGATTTCTGTTCGTAGCAGCAATAATTCTCACATCAGCGGAATGCCATTTGGAATCCCCAATGGGAATGTACGTCTTTTCTTGAATCAATTGAAGGATTTTAGACTGTAGGTGGAGGGGTAATTCACCAATTTCATCCAGAAATAAAGTTCCTTTATCCGCCATTTTAACTAATCCAGGTTTTCCGCTATGGTTTGCCCCCGTAAATGCCCCTTTTTTATATCCAAATAATTCAGACTCAAGTAAGGATTCAGGAATGGATCCGCAATTAATTTGCAAGAAAGGTTGATCATATCGTTTGCTTAGTTTATGGATCCGCTTGGCAATAAAGGTCTTACCAACACCTGTTTCTCCTGTAATGAGTACATTCGTGTCCACCTGAGAGACTTTTTCTACTAAATCAAGCAAGGAGAGAAAAGATGGGCTTTTTCCAATAAAGTTTTTGTCGGTCCAGTCGTTTTTTTGGTTCAATCTCAGCCTCTGAATTTCATCGGAATATTGCTTCAGTAAAAAGTCCTTTTCTTTCAATTGCGATGTGATGCGTAAACTCTCGGTAATGTCACGCGCATGGGCGATAACTAACTCAATCTCTCCTCTCGGATCGAAAATGATATGACCAGTTACGAGAAACTTGTAGCCGTTTTTCATAGTCTGTACAATGCTTACGTCTTGTCCGGCTTCCAAAGCAAGTCTGATCACGGAAGGATTGAAGAATCCAGCGGCTTCAAGGTCTCTTACATTTTTTCCGATTAACTGATCTCTGGAACCATTGATATTTTCACTCGTCTTATTGAGCCAAAGTGTATTCCCCTGATGGTCTGCAATATAAATCGAATCGGTTAAGGTATCAAATATATTTAAGAAAATACCATAATTGAGTTTGGATAGATTTTTGATCATCTATTTCTCCTTTTTCCCTAAATATATATATTTTCTGATTTTTCGTCAACAAAAAGAATCGATTTCGAATCAGTAACGATGCTTTATGTTCAAAACAACCCGAAATACGATTCGGTTCCGGAGTAATACGAACCGTTATCGGTTCGTATTTCGAAAAAAATTAAAAAAGTTAAATAGAAATAGGCATTTTTATCGTGAATTTGGCCCTTTTTCTTTATTAATTATTGGCATGGATATTGCTTATTTAAAGGAGGAGAAGAAAATTTAGTATTCAGGAGGTCAATTGAAAATGGAGCAGTTAATCAATGGACAAAAAGTCGACTTCATCATGAACCAAGTAGAGAAGCTATGGGACGAAGAAGTCTCCTTTTTACAAAAGTTGGGGAGATATCCGAGTACGCTAGGAAATGAGGCCGCGATCCAGCATTTTATTGCGGACTACTTAAAAAACGAACTCCATCTTGAAGTAGAGATGATAACGCCGGATCCGCAAAAGCTTTCCTCTCTCCCGGGTTATTCTACGGCGGAATGGTCTTATGCCGGTCGTCCCATTGTGGTTGGGAAATATGCGGCAAAGGGTGAAAAAAAGGGGAAAAGCCTGATCCTTCAAGGGCATATTGACGTTGTAAGTCCAGAACCAACAACGAAGTGGAGTTATGATCCATGGGGATCAACGGTTGTGGGCAATAAAATGTATGGCCGCGGGATAGCAGACATGAAGGCAGGGGTTGCGGCCATGATTTTTGCACTTAAAGCGATCCAATCAGCTGGGGTGGAACTTTCAAATGATGTGATTATTAAAACCGTTACAGAAGAAGAGTGTACAGGAAACGGTGCGTTAGCGGCCATTGAAGCCGGCTATTTAGCTGATGCCGCACTCATTCCTGAACCCATGGGACAGGTAGGATTAACAGCTCAAGTCGGTGTGATTTGGATGCGAATCAAAGTGTCAGGATTAGGAGCACATACGGAAAGAGCAGATAAAGCTGTGAATGCTATTGTCAAATCCTATGAAATGGTCAAGGCGCTATTGAACTATGAAGAAGAGATCAATAACAGATCAAAGCATAAGGATTTTACGGACCATCCGCATCCGCAAAACATTAATATTGGTACAATTCATGCGGGGGATTGGCCTTCGACTGTACCATCCGAGTGTACGATTGAAGTTAGGGTTGGCTTTAACCCAGGATTGAATCCGGAGGATGTGAAAGAAGAATTAACTGCTTACCTATTGGAAGCAGCCAAAAAGGATGAGTGGTTAAAAGATAATCCTCCAGAAATTTCATATTATGGATTTCATGCTGAAGGATTCTCCATTGATTCGAATCAGGAACTATTCCACACATTGGGGGAAGCACACCGCATCATAGAAAATAGCGAATTAACCTATGGTGCCTTTACAGGGACGACGGATGCTCGATTTTATAACCTTTATTATAACATTCCTGCTACCTGCTATGGACCTTTAGGATCTAATTTACATGGGCCGGACGAGTGGGTGGATCTGGAAAGTGTAAAAAGAGTGACGAAAATTTATGCTGCGTTTCTGTTGAAATGGTGCCAATACAAAGAATAGTTCGATCCATAGAAAAAGGGGGCTTTATCTATGCAACTTAATGAATCCAGCCAATCGATCCTAATTGTGCTATTAGTCATTTATTCTGTCAGCATCCTCGCATACTCTTATTATTTTTATAGAAAAGCCCGGACCTATGAATCCTACAATATGGGGGGGCGCGCCATGCCACTCGCTCCGATGATATTAACTATTATCGGTGGAGCTGTAGGAGGATCCACTCTTCTTGGATTTATGACAAATGCTTACGTAAAAGGGATGGGACAAATTTGGTCGGTGATTTCCCTTGCCTGTTCCCTAGCTGTTTTTACGTTGCTTTTGGTCAAGCGCATTCGAAAGGTTGGGGATGAGCATCAGCTGTTTTCCATTGGGGACTACGCGGCCCTTCGCTATGGAGAAGCCGCTCGCTACCCTGCATTTATCGGAAATATGGCCGCTTTAGGCGCTCTCACAGGCTTACAATTTGTAGCGCTGGCTACCGTTCTCAATCTCATATTCGGTTTGGATATGACAACTGGAATCATCATATCGTGGTTATTCATCACGCTGAAAACCTATTTAGGAGGGTTGACCGCGGTGATTTGGACCGACGCCGTTCAAGGAACGATTCAAACCCTAGGCGTCCTGGTCTTGGTCTTCTTTATCTACCATTTGACAGGTGGATGGAGCAATCTGGCTGAAAATCTGAGTGTGATTCAAACGAGTGAGTTTTTGAGTCCGTTCAATATCGGGTTGGCTGAGATTATTATCCCGTTTTTAACCATTGGTGCTGCGACACTCGTGAGACAGGATACTTGGCAAAGAGTATGGGCAGCGAAGGATGTAAAAACTTCGGTCTTGTCCAATTGGGTAGCCTGCCTTGCTATTCTTGTGACAGGGATTGCGATCATCTTTATTGGCGTCTTCGCTAATGGTTTAGGTATTACAACAGATAAGCCCAATCTGATTTACTATGAAGTAATCTTTGGTGCGTTACCGTTTGGGTTTGGGGCTCTCATGTTTATTGTATTAATCGCGACTATCCTCTCTTGTGCGGATTCTTTCTTTATCGCAGGTTCGACCTCCATCGTAAGCGACATCATTAAGCCGCGAATGAAGGAACAGTCCGACGCCAAACTTTTGTATTACAGCCGAATGATGGTCTTGGTGATGTCGGTCATTTCTCTATTTTTGGCCCTATCCATTCCGAGGCTAGTGGAGCTGTGGATGACGGGTTCAGCCATTCTTGTCGCTGGTTTGTTGGCTCCTATTTTACTCGGCATGTTTTGGGATAAACCGAATCAGAGGGCGGGAGTCGCCTCCATGTGGTCTGGGTTGATTTTGGCTATTGTTTGGCAGTTTGCAGGACACCCCTTTGGTGTTCATCCCGTGTTTATCGGATTTCCCGTATCCGTCCTAGTCCTGTTAATCCTGACGTTTACAGTCAGTCAAAGTGAAAATAAAGAATACATGGAAGAATGCGATATAGCGAAGTAAAGTTGTGGGGTGGAAAGAACTGAGGGGCATTCATGGGGAAGTATCCCTATGGATGCGTGATGTGTACAACATGGCGACTTGGTATGCCTACTGGCTGCCAAGTTTTTTGTTGTGTTTTAAATAAACGATTGTGTCTTTTGGGCAAAATTTTTTTATCAGTTTTACAATGAAAATAAAAATGCTAAAATGAAAAGTAATAATAATTACACCGTGCGTTTAAAATATAAAAATTACCTCATTACATTTAAATTGGAGAGATTTCATGGATAATCCCATATTGTTATTACAAAACAAGATTTCTGAGTTAACAGAAACGCAACGTAGGGTTGCTGATTATATCATTAAACATCCTTTAGATGTCGCTTTTCTAACTGTGGATCAGTTAGCGGGAATCGTAGGAACAAGTACGACGACTATCATGCGGTTAACCTTTAGTCTAGGTTATTCGGGCTATTCGGAATTTCAAAAAGGTCTTCAAGAAATCTTACGAAATAGAGCAGCCCCTCAAACTAGATTAGAAGCTAATTTAAAGGGCCTTAACGAAAGTGATTTATGGATCCGATGTGCAGAAAAACAAATCCAGAATATCCAATCTACTGTCGAAATGATTTCGGCAGATACACTGGATCAAACTTTAGAGATGATTGTATCATCAAACCGGATCTATTGTTCAAGTGTAAGAAGCGGACTTCCGGTGGCACAATATTTAACGCATGGGTTGAATCGTTTACTGGGTAATTGTGATCTGGTCGTTGCAGATCAAACGGACTGGATCGATAAGATTATAAACCTTACTTCATCAGACTTAGTCATTGCAACGAGCTTTCCAAGATACGGAAAGATGGTTGTCGAGTTAGTCAAGAGGGCAAAAGAAAATGATGCTAAAGTAATAGCGATTACGGACAGTTATTCTTCACCCTTAGCGAAGTATTCCGATATCACCTTGCCTTGTAATCCGAGCAGCATAGCTTTTCACAATTCAACGATATCGTCTATGTTTCTGTCCGATTACCTCATTAGTGCGATAGCGATAAATTATCGAGATAAGACGAAGCATCGTCTAGATCGGGTGAATACGATCCTTACTGAAATGAATTATCATTATAATAATTAATAATGACAAGGATGATAGGAATAAAAATTTTTGAATTACTCTTGGTGATTCTTAATTTTTATGTCTATCATCCTTTTGGTGTTTAACAGGCTACATTTTAAAAAAAGGGTTTACATTAATAAATACAGATGTTACTATACAACTATAAAAGTAATAAATTTTACAACATGTAATAATAGTAGTTAAAAATAATACACCTAAGATAAGTTTGCGCGAATTAAAACCATTAAAGTTGTAGTTCTCAATTTTTTAGGTTTTGTGATGGCGGTTACAAGATGAAAGAGGATTAAGTAAAAGTATGAGGTGAAGAAATGGGAACATGGGGATTTAAAGGCGGATTAAAGTGGATTAATAGTGGCTTTGTAGAAAATAAGGAATTGAATATTGCGGTGCTAAATGAGTTGGATCGAGAATTCGAACTTCCTGAAGGGTGTTTGATTGTACCCGGTTTGGTGGACTTCCATTGTCATGTTTGGGCTCCCGGGGCGTCCGTTGGAGTTACAGATATAGAGTATCTTTCTTCAGGAGTTGTGGCCTGTGTGGATGCCGGAACTTTTGGTTATGATGGGTGGGTTAATGCAGATCGCTTATGGCAAAATAGTTCGATTGAGATTCGTTCATGGCTTTCCGTACTACCAGAAGGCTTAACCATACATCCTAACCCGAATCCAACCAAACCAGAGAATATCTCTATGGAGCGTTTATTGGAAACGGCATCACTGGCGGGGGACAGGCTTTATGGCTATAAAGTCCGATTAGGGCAACTGGATGCAGAAAATGATCGAGGTTTGCTTCAAGTAGCTCGCGCAGCTGCGGAAAAGAGCGGACTTAGAATGATGGTTCATCTTACGGGATCGAGTCTAACCATAGAGGAAGTGCTAGATATCCTAAGACCGGGTGATATCCTAACTCATCCCTACCATGGGAAGCGAGGTAACATTCTAGACTCGAATGGCAGCGTATCAACCTGCTTTTTGGAAGCGGTCGAAAAAGGTCTGCTATTGGATGTCGGACAGGGCAGTAAGCATTTTTCATGGAAGGTATTTAAGCGAGCGATATCAGAAGGATTAAAGCCTCATTTCATTAGTTCAGACATTGTGAGAAACACATGGAAAAAACCACCAGTAGATGATATGAGCTATATCGTATCTCGTTTTATTGCTGGGGGGCTATCAGAGGATGAGGTATTCTCCACCTTACTGAAGAATGCGACTGGGTTTATGGGGATAGAGATTGATTCAACCAAGAACCTTTTAGTTTTACAACCAGATCATTCTGAGGTTCACTATTCCGATTCGGAGGAGATTTTGGTAGGAAATATTAGGTATTCCCCGATCGTTCAGATTCATAATGGCAAATCGGTATTTGTATCGGATCATTTATCAAAATAAACATCATAACAGAGGGGGATAATGATGAAAAAGTTTCTAAGTGTATCTATGGCATTTTTGCTATCTGTAGCTCTTATAGGATGCGGGGGTCAAGTAACCCAGCCTTCCGAGGGGGCGGCAAAGGAAAGTAAAAGTGACTATCCGAACAAGCCTATCAATCTCATCGTCTCTTTTGCAGCAGGCGGTGGTATGGATACAGGGGCGAGAATTCTTACGCCTTATCTAGAAAAGGAACTAGGTGTAACTGTCAATGTAATCAACAAACCAGGTGGGGGCGGCTGGATCGGTTGGACTGATCTTGTTAATGCGAAACCGGATGGCTATACCATTGGGTATCTAGGGACACCTAATTTAATGACGGGGTATTTAGATCCTAAACAAAACAGACAACATAATTTAGATAGCTTCACGCTGATTGGCAAGCACGTAACGGATCCTGGGGTAATTGCCATCCGAAGTGATGAGTCACGTTTTGCTGATATTAAAGAACTGATCGAGTATGCAAAAACAAAAGAACTGACAGCTACATCCACTGGAGTAGGCAGTGATGATCACATTGCTGCTCTAAAAGTGAATAAAGCGTTGGGAACTCAGTTCACAGCTGTGCACACGCAAGGCTCTGCGGAACAAAAGACGGCTGTATTAGGGGGACATGTAGACGTATTATTTGCAAACGTAGGGGATGTCATTAGTTTACAGAAGAATGGTGAAGTGAAAGTTCTTGCTGTCCTGGCTGAAGAGAGATCGCCTTTCCTGCCTGATGTCCCTACATTCGAAGAGAGTGGATTCGAGAGTGTAATCTCTAGTCCTTCCAGAGGATTTGCAGCACCGAAGGGATTAGACACTGAGAAGTTGGAAATTCTGCGTAAGGCATTTGAGAACGCCATCAAACAGGAAGAACAGGTGAAGAAGCAAGGAGAATCTGGTCTACAGGTTGATTATAAAGATATTGCTGAATACGAACAGGAATTAAGAGAGATAGAAACAGGGCTAATCGAGATTAGCGATTTGCTTGGCTGGAAATAAAGATTAGCTAGTTGGACAGCATCTGGATTCGTTAGAGTCCAGATGTATGTTCTAAAAAGGAGGCTTTTTCATGATCAATAGAATACATCAAGACGTAGTAATTGGTTTCATCTTCATTCTTGTTTCGATCTTGCTATATATGAAAACATTTGACTTTATGGGAGAAGCTGCGATATATCCGAGGGCACTTATCGTATTTATGATCATGTTTGCATCTCTTATTATCTATAGCGGATTAAAGAAAACGAAACAGTTAAAAGAAGGTCATGAAGTAAAGTATGAGGGAGAAGAAGGGCCATTGACCCCTTCACTGCTAAAATCGCCGTTTATTACATTACTCATTGTTGGAGTTTATGCAGGACTGCTAAGTGTCATTGGTTTTTTCCCAGCTACGATATTATTTGTTATTGCATTCTTATGGTTTATGGGCGTGAAAAAGTGGAAGGTCTATGTGCTAACGTCTTTGGGTCTTAATTTATTCATTTATCTTTTGTTTGTCGTGCAGCTCAATGTTCATCTCCCGCTCGGGATCTTGTTTGAATAAAGAAGGAGGCTTTTCATGAGTCCGGATATAGTATCTCAGATTATTCACCATTTATTTTCGATCCAAACCATGGTTGCCTTAGTTGTTGGGGTAGTCGGAGGGATATTGGTAGGGTCCCTGCCAGGATTGAGCGCAACAATGGCTATCGCTTTGCTGATCCCTATTACGTTTGGGATGGATCCCGTTGCGGGATTAACCATGCTGACGGCTATATATACTGCAGCTATGTATGGCGGATCGATTTCAGCCATTCTCATTCATACACCAGGAACACCTGCATCAGCAGCAACAAGTCTCGATGGGTATCAAATGACATTAAAAGGTCAAGGAGCCAAAGCGATCGGTATTTCTACCATTTCCTCCATGATCGGTGGAATGTTAAGTGCCTTAGCCTTACTCTTCTTAGCACCGCCATTATCAAAGGTATCCCTCATGTTTAGCGCACCTGAATATTTCCTCATTGCCATTTTTGGATTAACCATTATCGGTAGTCTAGCTTCAAAATCCATGGTTAAGGGATTGACAGCCGGAGTTATTGGCTTATTGATTGGAGCCATCGGAGTGGATATTTTAACAGGGTATCCTCGATTCACATTTGGCTTTCCTGCTTTAGAAACAGGTGTTTCTTTGGTGCCTGCCATGATTGGCTTGTTTTCCTTATCGCAAGTCATGATCCAAGCAGAAAATCGAGGCAAAAATCAAGGGAAAAAGAAGGCTTTAAATATAGAAGGAAAAGTTTTACCAACATGGGCCGAGTTCAAGGGCATCTTTGCCACGATCATTCGCTCTTCAGGTATTGGAACGTTTGTCGGGATGCTTCCCGGTGCTGGCGCGGATATCGGTTCATGGGTCAGCTACAATGAGGCTAAACGCTTCTCGAAACATAAGGAGAAGTTTGGTAAGGGGCATATTGAGGGAGTGGCTGCTCCTGAAGCCGCAAACAATGCGGTGAGTGGTGGAGCCCTCATTCCGCTACTTACTTTAGGAATCCCAGGAAGTGCTGCAACAGCTGTCTTGTTAGGTGGACTTATGATTCAGGGCCTCATTCCTGGCCGTGAACTCTTCACCACGCATGCGGATATTACGTATTCGGTTATCTTCGGATTTATTATTGCCAATATTCTGATGGGGATTGTTGGGCTGCTTGGTGCGAAGTACTTTGTTAAGGTATCTGTCGTATCGGATGCTATTTTAGCTCCGATTATCATCACGCTATGCGTGGTTGGTTCTTATGCCATTAACAATAATGTTTTTGATATCTGGGTAATGATTATCTTCGGTTTTATTGGGTATTTTATCCGCAAAACCGGTTTCCATCCTGCACCTATTATTCTCGGTATGGTCTTAGGACCGATTGCTGAACGTGGCTTTAGACAATCCGTATTGATGGCAAAAGGAGATTTGCTTGGATTTTATTTTTCCCGTCCCATTACGGTAGTATTGATGATTTTAGTTCTTATCGCGCTCTTCTCTCCCATGATCATGAACTGGTGGGTAAAAAAAGGGGCCGGCAACATGGATGAGTCAAAGTCTGACGGTGATGTTGCGGATAATCCAACGAAGTAAGTTCTTCTATTAATATACTTAGGGAGGAAAATATGAAAAGACTTAAATCTGCTTTAGTTGGTTTACTTTTTCTTACTGCTTTAGTAGGATGCTCCACCCAAGATTCGGTTTCTTCTTCAACCAATCCGACGGAACCGTCCAACGCAAAAGAAATAAACTATCCCACTAAACCGATCAAACTGATCGTTTCCTATGCCGCTGGCGGTGGGACGGATACCGGCGCACGTATGTTAACATCCTATCTTGAAAAAGAGCTAGGGGTTCCGGTAGTAGTAGAGAATAAGCCAGGCGGTTCTGGATGGATTGGCTGGGGCGAACTGTCTAAGGCTAAAACTGATGGATATACCATTGGATATGTGAATGCGCCTGCTATCTTTGCAGGGTATATAAAACCAGACTCTAATCGTAAAGAAAACCTTGATAGTTTTGAGTTTATCATCAATCATGTCGTGGATGTCGGTGTTATTGCTGTTCGATCAGATGACAATCGATTCTCCACGATCAATGACCTTATTGAATATGCCAAGACGAACGAATTGACGACAAGTGCAAGTGGTGTAGGAACAGAAAATCATCTTGCTGCTCTGCAATTGAATAAAAAAATGGGGACGAAACTTACTTCTGTGCAATTTGGTGGTACAGCTGAAGCGTTAACGGGCGTCATGGGTGGTCATGTCGATGTATTAATGGCTAAAGTTGGAGAAGTTATGCAAGCTGAGAAAGAGGGTAAATTGAAGATTTTAGCTGTGGCCAAAGGAGAGCGGGTGGCGCAGTTCCCAGACGTACCAACGATTAAAGAGGCCGTTGGGGCAGATGTTGAATTTTATTCTTTACGAGGAATAGCAGGGCCAAAAGGATTGGATCCGCAGATTGTTGAGAAGCTGCAAACCGCTTTTGAAAATGCTATGAAAAACCCTGAGCACGTACAAAAGATGAGTGATTTAGGATTAGCTATCGATGGTACGAAAGGTGAAGAATACTTGCAAGTACTCAAGCACGAAGAAGCGATTATGCTTGACTTTAAAGATGAACTAGGCTGGTAGAATCGATAGAAACAAAAGGGAAAGGTGTCTTTAACATGCCATTTTATACAATCCAACAAGGATGTTCCGAGGAACGAGAATGGGTTAGGAACAAGTTATTGGGACTCGATCGCCTGTCCCCGGATAATAAGGAGAAGGTATTAACAGCTTGGGTTAGTGCTTGGAAGAGCAGTAGTTATGCAAATCTAGAGGATATGCCAGGTTTTTCTTTTTCGCTTTACCCATTACTAGACCATGTGAACGATGTCGTCCACTTTGGAATTTCTATGGCCGAGGAGGCTACAAAGAGATGGGGCGTCACCGTCGATTGGGATTATCTTATTCAGATTTTTCTTCTGCATGATATTGATAAACCTCTTCTATTAAATAGAGATGGGGATAAAATTGTAAAATCTCCGTTTGCGAGCCAGATTCAGCATGGAGTGTTAGGTGCCCTTCTTTTGAATGAAATTGGTTTTTCAGAACAGGTTGTGGGTACGGTGGCAACACACGCAACGAATAGTCCATTCCATGGTTCCTCTACGGAAGCTTATATTTTACACTATGTAGATTTGTTTTGTGCTGACCGTGCCGTGATTCTAGAAGGCCAAACACCTTATTATCAAAAACTATCATTAAAAAAGTAAAAGGGAATTTTTGTTGAGGGTTAATAGGATGAATGTTTATTCCTATTTCCCTTTTTTATTTGTGAAATTTTGAGAACGTAAACAATTAATTTAAAAAGGGTTTACATGAAGTAATAACGATGATACTATACAAATAAGGTAGTAATAAATATTACAAAACTATATGCATGTTGTTATATTTACTACAACAACATGAAACCAAATTTTAAGGAGTGTTCAAGTTGAATAGATTAGCTCCACTTTTGTCAGAGGAAATTGTTAAAAGAGCAAGACTTTTAAACACCACTCTTTTGAGTGATGCGATGGGATGTACCGGTTCGATGGATTACAAGATCAAGCCTGTAGCTCCAGGAATGAGAGTGGTAGGGACGGCAATGACGGTGAGCTTGAGACCTGGAGACAATCTGTTTTTGCACCAAGCGATATACGATGGTGGAGAAGGATATGTGTTAGTAGCCGATGGGAAGGGTCACACTGCGAATGCTTACTTGGGAGAGTTAATGGCTGGTGCGGCAAAAGCGATCGGTCTTGAAGGGATTATCATTGACGGATGCGTTCGAGACAAAGAAACACTAAGTGAATTAGGGTTCCCTATATTTGCTAAAGGATTTATTCCGAACGGTCCGCTTAAAGATGGCCCTGGCGAGCTGCATACTGCTATTTCATGCGGTGGTGTTTCCGTACAACCTGGAGATTTGATTGTAGGCGATGAAGATGGTGTCATCGTTGTTCCAAAGAATAAAATAGAAGATGCACTTGAAAAAGCAGAGAAAAAGCTATCTTACGAGCAACAACGAATGGATACCATTGCAGCATTTGAAGAAAAGCGAAAGC
The DNA here is from genome assembly GCF_004522215.1 of Ammoniphilus sp. YIM 78166. Taxonomy (GTDB): domain Bacteria; phylum Bacillota; class Bacilli; order Aneurinibacillales; family RAOX-1; genus YIM-78166. The sequence goes on from NZ_SDLR01000002.1 coordinate 986,174, forward strand.
AAGGTATCGCGGGAGGAAGCATTGAACCGCCTTGGCTTCGAGAGAAAATGAAAGAGTTTGGATTATAGAAAAGAAGGAGGAAAAAATAGACATGAAGATAGGATTTATTGGGTTTGGAGAAGCCGCTTATGAATTATCTACGGGATTGAAAGGAGAAGGCATAGATCATATTCTCGCCTATGATCCGGTATGGAATCATCCAACTTATGGGGCATTGGTTCAAGAACGAGCACGTCTAGCGCAAGTTGAGCTGTTGAAGACATCAGAAGAGGTATTAGAGAGAGCAAATATCTTATTCGTGGCCGTGCCTGCCAATAAAGCGCTTGAAGTAAGCGATTCTTTAAAGCCTTTTTTGAAGAAAGATTGTATTTACGTGGATGTATCCGCTTCCGGTCCTGATGTGAAACGAAAGATTCAGGAGAATGTCCAAGTAAAAGAGGTTAGCTTCGTAGATGCAGCCATGATGGGGCCGCTGCCGGTGTATAAGCATAAAGTGCCAATTTTAGCTAGTGGTAATGGAACCGACGCTTTTATTGATCACATGTCGCCTTACGGAATGGAGATCAGTAAAGTGAGCGACAACCCAGGAGACGCTTCCGCTGTCAAGCTCATCCGCAGCATCTACATGAAAGGGGTTGCTGCGCTGTTTATTGAACTTCTCGAGGCAGCACATGCCTTTAACGTGGAAGAGTTAGTTATAGGCTCCATCAGTGAAACGATGAACGGACGGACCTTTGAACAGACGATGAACCGATTGGTAACAGGAACTTCCATCCATGCGCTTAGAAGATCCATCGAATTAGAAGGATCGATTGAAATGCTGGAATCATCGAAAATCAATTCCCTCATGTCCAAAGCAGCAAAAGAAAAACTGCAATTGCTATCAGACTTTAACTTAAAAGAAAAGTTCCAAGGTAAAACACCGGCTACTTGGTTAGAGGTCATCGAAGCCATGGAGTGCAAAGTTTAAATGCTAATTAATGGGAGGTCAAGTTCATGAATAAAAATAAATTCGTTTCTTCTTTCCTATCGGTCGCTATGGTGTCTGTACTCGCTCTTACGGGATGTGGCGGGAACAATGCAGCAGGGAATGCTACTGGGAATAATGGGACCGAGAATACTCAATCCGAAGCAAAATTAGATTACCCAAAAAAGCCCATTACCATTATTAACCCTTTTGCTGCGGGGGGAGCAGCTGATACCACTTCGAGAGTCTTAGCACAACATGCAGAACAGTTTATCGGCCATTCGCTGGTCATTGAAAATCGGGATGGCGGAGGTGGATCGATTGGACAAACGGCAGGGGCATCGGCTAAACCAGATGGTTATACGTTGACTCTTGTGACCGCTTCGATCGTTAGTAACCCTATTTTTAATCAACTTACGTATACCCACGAATCTTTTGAACCGATTATCATGACTGTAAATGATCCTTTATTTCTTGTTGTCAACAAAAATGCACCCTTTCAGGATGCCGAGTCGTTCGTCCAGTATGCTAAAGAAAATCCAGGAAAAGTTCGCATTGGGGTATCTGGAGCCCAGACTACGAATGCCTTTGCAAACAAAGAGTTAGCTGAGAAGGCGAACATTGACCTTGTGACTGTACCTTTTAAAGGGGATGCATTATCTATAGCTGCAGCAGCCGGAGGTCATGTTGAAGGGGTTGTTGCTAGCTACTCGGGTGTGGAGAGTCAGGTGAACAGTGGGGAGTTAAAAGCGATTCTTGTTTTTGATGAGCAAAAATCAGAACTAGCACCAGAGGTACCAACAGCGAAGGAAAAGGGATACGATGTTATCGGTGGATCCTGGAGAGGGGTAGCGGCACCGAAAGGAACGGACCCGCAAATTATCGAGTACCTGCATAATGCATTTAAACAAGCTACTGAAACTCCTGAATATCAAGAGCAAATGAAAAAATCGGGAATTAATCCAAGCTATAAGGACCCAGCAGGATTTAAAACTATGATTGATGATACCTTTGAGAAGTACAGTAAGTATGCAGAAAAATAAAAAGGAAAGAGATTATTCTCTTTCCTTCTGATCAATAGGAGGAGGTAAAAATGAGCAAGCCGAATCGAATATTCTCCTTAGTCTTTATTATTTTTGGACTTTTTATGTTTCTTTATAGTAATCGGTTTCCGGAAGAAGCAGCCTTTTGGCCGAAAGTATTCTCCGTTGTTCTTGTCCTGCTCTCCGTGGGTCTCATTATCGATACGCTGAAAAACCCTAACCGGGAAGAAGTAAAAGGGGAATCACCTACACGCAATGAATTCGTTGTCTTAGGGTTGATCGTCGGTGTCATCGTGATCTATATGTTGTTATTAAATATAGTGGGATTCTTTATTTTATCCATCTTGCTCGTCGGAGGACTACTCTGGTATCTAGGCTATCGAAAGATGATAGGCGTTCTATCGATCTCTATTGCAACGACCGTCCTTATTACCGTAATCTTTCAGGTTCTCCTGCATGTTCCCATTCCGCAGGGAGTGCTGGAAAATTTCTTTTAAAAGTTGAGGTGAAATTAGATGTTTGATCTTTGGATGGGTGCGGCGATAAATGTTTTTTCATTCACCAACATCTTGGCGATTATATGTGGGGTCATCTTCGGGGTATTTACGGGTGCACTTCCGGGTTTAAGTTCTACGATGGCGCTAGCGATCATTATCCCGTTTACATTTACCATGGATCCGGCAACAAGCCTGATCTTATTAGGAGCCGTCTATTGTGCTTCCGTTTATGCGGGGTCCATATCTGCGATCCTGCTTAATACGCCAGGGACTCCTTCAGCGGCTGCTACGGTTATTGATGGTTATGAAATGACCAAAAAAGGTCTCAGCGCCAAAGCACTTGGAATCTCAGCCATTGCTTCAGGCTTTGGGGGGATTGTCAGTGCGATCATCTTAGCTACCGTTGCGCCAATGCTCGCCAAGCAAGCGTTGCGCTTTGGTCCCCCAGAATATTTTGCATTGGCCGTATTTGGACTTACCATTATTTCTAGCTTAGCGGGGAAGAATCCTTGGAAGGGACTTCTTGCTGGAACGCTTGGTATCGTACTGGCTACAGTAGGGATGGATCCGATTCAGGGTTACGCTAGATACACGTTTAATACAGCAGCATTAATTGAAGGGTTTTCATTAATTCCCGTTCTGATTGGCTTGTTCTCAGCCTCTCAAGCTTTTAGTCTCATGATTTCCTCTAAAACGGGTAAAGCAGACCAGTCCGAAGAGAAGGTCAATGTATCTGATATTTCGGGGAAGATGTTACCTTCGTTTAAAGAGTTTCGAGGATTATTGCCGAATTTAGGGCGTTCTTCCATCATTGGTACCATTATTGGGATTATTCCTGGGGTGGGTACAGACCCCGCAGCTTTTATTGCTTATAATGAAGCGAAACGCTGGTCTAAGAAAAAGGATGAATTCGGAAAAGGTTCGGTAGAAGGGATTGCTGCTCCGGAGGCTTCCAATAATGCGGTGACGGGAGGTTCTCTTGTTCCACTCCTTACTTTAGGTATTCCTGGAAATGCGGTATCTGCTATTTTTCTTGGTGGATTGCTAATCCATGGCTTAAAACCGGGCGCTGAACTATTTGAGAAGAGTGGAGAGATCGTTTATTCCTTATTCTTCAGTCTCTTCTTGGCTAATATCGTCGTCATTATCATAGGGTTGGCTGGTGCTAGAGTATTCTCCAAAGTTCTTGTGGTGCCGCCCGTAATCTTAGGACCGATTATCTTAATGTTAAGCATTATCGGAGCCTATGCCATTCATAATAACTACTATGATATATGGATGATGCTTGGCTTTGGTGTTCTTGGTTATCTTCTTCGAAGATATGGTTTTCCATTGGCGCCGATCGTGTTGGCTCTCATCTTAGGGCCGATGGCTGAGATGAGTTTGAGTCAAGGGCTGATTATGTCAGGAAACGACTGGACGATCTTTGTCACTCGTCCGATTGCTGTAGTTCTTTTGTTGCTTGCATTAGTTACGTTTATCAGTCCTTTCCTTCGCGATCGAAAGAAGAATCAAGATAGTATAGAGAAACCGAATGAAAAGGAAGCTTCTTAATTCTTGAGTAAAAGAGAGCGTCGAACTTGATGCTCTTTTTTATTCCATTGGATAGGGGATCTTCTCATTATGATAGTTCGATCGATAGTACTTTTTAGCCTCTTTCAGATTAGTGTCAAGGGAAACCTTGTGATTGCAACATTATATGCTGTCCACTTGGCTGCAAGTCCGATGGAGTTAGGCTTCATCATGGCTTCAACGGCCCTATTCCCTATGATGTTTGCGGTTTATGCCGGAAGGGCATCTGATTCTTTGGGCTACCGACTGCCTTTACTATTAGGTCTGTTAGCCTCAACTGTGGCCCTCTTACTGCCTTATGTATTTGAAGGACGATTGTTGGTGATCGTAGCGTCTCAATGCCTATTTGGTCTAGGCCATATTTTTACGTTACTTACGACTCAAAATTTGATCGGTGCTTTAAGTGATACAGAAACAAGATCAAAGCATATAGGAACCTTAAGTTTAGGTATTGCTCTTGCAAATACGATGGGCCCCTTCGTGACTGGATATGCAATTGAGTTTATTGGTTTTGAAAAAACCTATCTGCTGTTATCTATCCTGGCTCTTAGTCCAGGCTTGTATGTATGGCTTCGTCCATTCCATGTAACGGCTAAAGGAGTAGGGAAGAAACAGGAAAATCACAAAGTAAAGGACTTATTGAGCTCTCGCTCTCTTCGAAATACCTTAATCACGAGCGGTATTATTTTAACGGGAATCGGGATCTATGATTTTTACTTTCCGATCTACGGAAAAAGCATAGGCTTATCGGCATCCACGATAGGTTTGATTCTCAGCCTTAATTCCTTGGCCTATTTTGTCGTGCGGCTTCTATACCCATGGCTAAATCAAAGATATAGCATTGAGAACATTTTAGTAGCTTGTCTCTTGATATCAAGCATCGGTTTTATTTTGCTGCCTCTGTTTCAGCATTGGATCGTGTTAGCTTTGATGTCATTTATCATCGGGTTAGGCTTGGGGTGTGGCCAACCCCTGTCGATTGTATTGGCCTATAACCAATCGCCCCAGGGAAGGACGGGGGAGGTACTGGGCATTCGGCTTACTATCAACAAAGTGGTGCAATTTTGCGTTCCCATTTTATTTGGTTCCATAGGATCCGTCGTTGGCTTCATTCCTATCTATTGGTCGAGTGCTTTATTGCTAGGTTTGAGTGGTTTTTCAAATTTTAGGAGAACTCAACAGATGGATGAGGAACAGGTACAGAGAAGTCAAAATATGAATTAAGAAAGGATGATTATGATGTCGGTATCAACCACCTTACGAGTAGAAAAAGAAAAGTTGGAACAGTACGTGATGGAGGTGTTTCAAGCAGCTGGTTTGAGCGAGGAACATTCGTCCATTGTTGCTAAGCATCTTGTCCTTGCCAATCTGCGTGGAATCGATTCTCATGGGGTTAGTAGAGTGGAGATTTATACTAAGAGATTGGATCTTGGGGTAACCGAAAAGAAGTCGAAGGTAAACGTAGTGAAGGAATCTCCTGCAAGCATGCTCATCGATGGCGGCAATGGATTGGGTATTGTTTTAGCCACGAAGGGAATGGAGATCGCTGTAAAAAAGGCAAAGGAAACGGGGATCGCCGTTGTGGGAATTAAAGATTCGTCCCACTGCGGAATGCTCGCTGACTACACCATGTATGCAGCCAAACATGATTGTATCGCCCTAGCTACAACTAATGCTCCATCGAGTATGGCTCCGTGGGGAGGTAAAGTCGGGTATTTTGGGACAAACCCATTTTCTTATGGCATACCAGCCGGAATAGAGCATGATATCATTTTCGATATGGCTACTAGTGTTGTGGCACGTGGAAAGATTACTCTTGCACGTAAAAACAATCAGTCCATTCCTCTTGGATGGGCCATAACAAAGGAAGGTCGTCCTACCACGGATCCTTTTGAAGCTGCAGATGGCTTAGTCCTACCGGTAGGTGGACCCAAAGGGTATGGGCTTGCCTTTTTGATGGAGGTATTATCCGGTCTGTTGACAGGAGCGGCATTTGGTCCGTATATTGCTAGTTTATACAAAGATCTAGATCGGAGTCAAAATGTAGGTCAATTCTTCTTGGTTATGAGGGCCGATTTATTTGAAGAATTGGAGCAGTTTAAAGAGCGTATGGATCAAATGATAAGAGAAATTCGGAATATTCCGCTGGCTGAAGGTTTTGAGAAAATCTATTTGCCAGGAGAGATCGAATTGGAAACGACAGTCGAGAGACAAACCTCTGGTATTCCACTTTCCGTCAATATTCTAAACGAGCTGGAAGCTGTCGGAAGACGATATGGAGTTCGTTATTCCCTATAGGGACTCATAGGGGTGTGTGGTTGGAACCATGATGAACTCTACCCGCATCGGGACTTCCACTTAAGAGTGAACAGCATAAAAGTCGTAATTCTTAATCAGTCCAGCTAATGGGATAGTTGCTTCGGCCAGAGCTGTAGCTCCTTCAACCTCAGTACTAACTTAATTGAGCATAACTGAAACAGGCGAAGAACCATTAAGGATCTTTGCCTGTTTTAATTTATAAAAATACTGTTGACAAAATAAATCATTTATTCTATAATATAATATTTTTCTATTTACACATGGTAAGCCCTGTAATAATATGATAATGTTGCTTCTGGTAGTAACAAATTTTTACAGGGGGAGAGGTTTTATGAAGATTTCAAATGGAGTAGCGATGCTGGAATTAAAAATTCAACAATTCGTGCTAAATCCCACGTTGGTCTGGGATGATGAGATGGCGGTCTTGATTGATACTGGAATGCCCGGACAACTGGATCGAATTCGTACAGCGATGGCTGAAGCAGAAGTTGCTTTTGATAAGTTAAAAGCAGTTATCCTAACGCATCAAGATGTAGATCACATTGGCAGTCTTCCTGAGATACTGGACCATGCCACACATGAAATTGAAGTATATGAACACAAGCATGATAAGCCCTACATCGAAGGTGAGCTCCATCTGATTAAAACAGATCCAAGCCGAATGAATAAAGAAGAATGGACATCTGTACCAGAACAACTAAAACCCTTATACGAAAAGCCTCCAATATCCAAAGTGCACCAAACGTTAGAGGATGGTCAAGTTCTGCCATATTGTGGTGGGATTCAAGTGATATTTACTCCGGGTCACACACCGGGTCATATCAGCCTTTATTTAAAACAAAGCAAAGCGCTTGTGGCGGGTGATGCTCTGGTATGTGTTGAAGGCAAATTACGCGGCCCTATTCAGCAAACCACGTTGGATATGAATGAAGCACTTCAATCCGTTCATAGGCTACAAGACTTCGATATTCAATCGATTATTTGTTACCACGGTGGCCTATGTCATTCAAATATAAGAGAGCAACTAGAACATGTTGTTGTTTCACAACATCTTTAACATATGGGCACCTTTGTTGCGGAAGTATGAACAATAATTATTTAATCTATTAGGATATTTTTTTATTGTAAAACGATAAATTAAGTGTTAGGATAAAATTGACAATAGTAAGTGAGGTCTTATGAAGTCTTTTCTTTTAATATGGGAGGGTTGAAAATGTCATTGCTCATATTAATGGGTATAATTGGAGTGTTTGTAATGATTATTCTTAGAAGGTCTATACTTTTCAGGGTAGGAAAAAATAATAAGTTTGTACAAATCCTTCAAAAAACAAAATGGTACCAAAATCATTGGTTTGGAGGAGGATTTTTATTTCTTATTAATGCTGTTCTTTTCGCTGGGAGCCTGTTGGTGCTTTATTTAACTACCAGGCTAAGTATTCCTTTCCTTCATATAATCATTATGATAGGTGCAGTTATATCCAGCATCTTTTTGTGGACATCGATGAACTGTGGTTGGCAGGGGAGTAAAGAGAATCGTCTGAAAATGGGCCTCTTGGGGAGTAGCTTCTTTATCGTATTCGCTTTGTATTGTGTATATAAGATGATTACACTGGAGCCTTCCTTTCCCGGTGATGATACATTTATGGCCTTTATTGGTCTGCTATTTGCACTCATAGTTACTACTGTTGCGTTTTTTACCTGTCTGATCTTGGTGGGATTGCCTAACCAAAGGAAGATGGAGAATGAAAGTTATTGATTTGTGCAAGAGGCTGTTGAGGCAGCTTCCCTTGATTAATGACTCTTTTCTAAAACAGGACTTCTCCAACTGTTATGTTGGAAAAAGTCCTGTTTTAATTTTATCTGCATTATTGATCCACTTGACTATACCCCATATAGGGTATTTTTAAAGACAAAATTAGCAAAAGTCCACTGGTAGTAAACATCTAAGATGGAAGCAAGAAACAATAGACGGAAATTCTCCATTTATTGATTAACATAGAGCAGGATTTCATTTTGTAGGTGGAAAAAATCCATCTACTAGCTCTGTAAGCCAAATTTACAAGCCATATTGAAGCATTTAGTTGTCAATTCTCCATTTATTTTGCTTAATTTTTTCTAATTTTTTCGGATAAATGGACTTTTACCACTAATATTTATTACCCAACTCGATGCCCACAGTGCTATCCCGCCTGATAGAGCTTAATAAATGACACTCGAATTCACATGCTATTTCTGCTTAGGACCCGTACAGCAAGGAAGGAATCCAAAGAACCAACTGAGGCCAATAGGTGACGATTAAGAGAGTCAGCATGGATACGGCCAGGAACGGTCCGATGGATTTGGTCAAATGTTCTAATTTTACGCCTGCTAACGAGGAGGCGATATATAGTCCAGCCCCAACGGGAGGGGTCAACAATCCTATAGTAAGGTTCAAGCAAAGAATTACGCCAAAGTGAACAGGGTCAATGCCAAACTGGGCGATTAATGGGGTAAAGATGGGTACCAGGATAATCAGAGCGGGAATTCCATCCATCACCATTCCGACTAACAACAGGAAAAGATTGACGAGCAATAAAAAGACTAAAGGGTTATCGGTTAAGGAAACCATCCACTCCGCAATGTACTGCGGAATCCTTTCAAATGAAAGCATCCAACCGAAAAGATTGGCCATCGCGATCAAGAGAGTTACGGTTGCTGTTGTCGTCACGGTATTGACCATTATGGAAGGGATATCTTTAATCTTTAACTCCTTGTAAAAAAAGAAACCGACAAAAAGGGCTAGAACACACGCGATGGCAGCCGACTCGGTAGGAGTGAAGACACCGCTAAGGATACCCACGATAATAATTAAAGGTACCAATAGTGCTGGGATGACTTTGAGAAAGGAATGCCCCATTTCACCCCAGGTAGCTCTCTTGGAACCTTTCCATTTTTGCTTGGCTCCGGTAAAAGCGATAAGACCCAGAATGCAAAGTGCAAGAAGGATCCCGGGCATGATGCCAGCTAAAAACATGGTTCCTATGGAGGCACCGGATGAAACACCGTAGATAATGAACAACATGCTTGGGGGAATGATCGGCCCTAGCAATCCTGCAGTCGCTGTAGTAGAAGCGCTGAATTCTCTAGAGTATCCTTCTTTTTCCATAGCAGGTACCATGGTCCGGCTCATCATGGCAATCTGGGCCGTTGCTGATCCAATGATCGATGCAAGAAACATGTTAGAAATGACGTTTACATAGGCAAGTCCACCCCTAAAATGACCTACAATCGTTTTCGAAAAATCAATGAGTCGCTTAGTAATACCGCCTGAGTTCATGAGCTCTCCGGCAAGCATAAAGAGAGGGATCGCCAACAACCCATAGCTCTCCAAAGAGGAGTACAATCGTTGCGGAGTCGTATCTAGGAGCCCCAGATTGTTGCTCATGACGATGTAGATAATGGTAGTAATACCCAGAACAAAGGAGATTGGTACCTGAAGCAATAATAAGAGGATAAAAATGGCTAAAGCGGTTAGCATATTCTATGCCTCCTTTTCCGTTGTCTGGAATGTTTTGAGCACGAGGTCCAGGGAATGAATCAAAATGAAGAAAAAGCCAACCGGAACACTCAAGTAAGGAATAATCATGGGCAGCTGCAATGAATTCGACTTTTGGAAAAGAATGTTAGGTGACATAATCCATTTCATGGACAAAGCGAAAATATAGCAGCCAAACAGGAATACAGCAATCGTACTAATGAATAACAATGTTTTTCTCATCGGGCCTTGTACCTTGTCCATGAGAATCGTAACCGCAGCAGAACGCTGCAGTTTAATTCCCATACTTCCGCCGATAAAAGTTAGCCAAACGAGCGAGAAAATGGCAATCTCATCCGACCAACTCAGCGGTGAGTTGAGGAAGTAGCGAAATGCTACCCCGGCAGACAAGGCGATCAGCAAAATTCCACAGAAAAACACAGCTAGAGCCTTTTCGATTTTATAAATGAAGTCACTGAGTCTGTGAACTAGGAACACCGTTTATCCTCCTATTTTTTAGTAGTTTCTAAGAAGCTCTTGATGAGAGGATCTTTTTCTGCGTATTTCTTTTGAATATCTTCTTTCACTTGACTAAATGCGGAACGGTCGCTTACTTCTTTGATTTCAATGCCCATTTTCTTCAACTCTTCTAAGTTCTTACTTTCTCGTGCAACCGCTTCCTGTACTCCCCAATCAACTGCAGCCTTCATTGCCTCATTAACAAGGGTCTGGTCTTCCGCCGAGAGCTTGGATTGGCTAGCTTTACTCATCACGACGACCGCCGGGAAGGTCATATGGTTGCTTAACGTTAGGTACTTGGCATTCTCATAATACTTTTCGGTGGCCAATGCATCTAGATCAATGTCGATTCCATCAATAACCCCTGTTTGCAAGGAGGTATAGACTTCAGGTAAAGGCATTGGAGTCGGTCCTGCTCCCAAGGCTGTCCAGAAATCCTGAATGGCAGGGCTGCCCAAGATACGGACTTTTTTTCCTTTCGCATCTTCCGGTGTAAGGACGTTCGATTGTTTCATTAAGATATGACGGTTTCCGGCGAACATGAAGTCCATCCCGACTAGTCCTTGCTTGTCGAGCTCTTTTAACATTTCTTTGGCCGGTTCCGTTGTTCTTGCTTTTGTTGCTTCTTCTAAATTGTCAAACACGAAAGGCATAAACCAAGCATTCAAGGATTCCAAGCGAGTACTCATATATCCATTGGTAATAATGCCAAAATCCAATGCTCCTGTTTCAAGTTGCTGAACCATGTCTTTTTCGGGTCCCAACTGGCCCGCTGCATAGATTTCAACGGTCATTCGCCCATCAGAGCGAGTATTTAACTCTTCTGCAAACTTTTCTGCCGTTTTATGCCACACGTGAGAAGGCTGGGTAATATGCGTTAATTTAAATTTATACTCGTCCCCGCTGGAACCAGCTGTATTGCTCGGTTCAGTTCCACTGCCGCATGCGGTAAGCACCAGCATAAGGCTTAAGCAGGCAGAGATCAGTCCAGTTCGATTTGATTTCAAGATTTTCATAAGTAAATCCCCTCCCATATTGTTTTTTAGGTGAAATCCCTTTCAGTTGGTATTTATCTAAATAGTGAACATTATACACTAAAAATATAACACGATGAGTTAGGGGCTTGTCAATAAAATTGTTGGTATCTTAATTAACTTTCCTATATTGCTAAATCTGTTTAGATTCAAAAAAAAGTGACTCCAAACAAGTAGCTGACACTTGGTTTGGAGTCACTTTTTAAGCTTTATACCCAAAACTTGCGGAAATTTCTTGGCTTATGTCCACCAGGTAACGGCTCAGTTCTTGGTTTTCATCCTGGGGTATCGAATCCGTGAAGCCAACGACGACGGCAGCGCCGAGGAGTGAACCGCTATAATTTCGAATGGGGAAAGCCACGGAGGATACTGCGGATACGAGCGGTTCTCTGGCAAAGGAAATGCCCTTTTCGAGAATCCATTTACATTCCTCCTTGAATTTTTCTTTTTTATTTTCATCCCATGCTTGGGTTTCCTGTTCTTTCCACACTCGAATGGTGCCTTCCTCCATGAAGGCAGCAAAGATTTTTCCGGTAGCAGAAAGGATAGGGAGGAGTGTACCAATCTGGGCACCGATGTTAAATCCTTGACCCGTGTTAAAAATTCTTACCACCATTGGCCCATTGGGTGTCCAAGAAGTAAAGAGGACCGTTTGGTTGCTTTTGGTGCTGATCTGCTGCAGGTAAGGCGTAATCCGCTCAATCACATTTTCCTGACCGACAGCCGCCATGCCATATTCAATGAGCTTGCTGCCTAGGATATAGGTTCCAGCCTCCTTATCTCGGTATAGAAGGCCCAGTTGCGTGAGGGTATTGAGATATTTATAAAGGTTGCTCTTTGTAATTTGCGTTAGCTCTTGAATGTCTGACATTCTCAAAGGTCTTGTCTGCTTGGCCACGATATCTACAATGCTCAAGCCGATCTGCAACGACTGAATGGTTGTACCATTTTTTGTGATTTCCATAGATCCTCCTTGTTTGGCGGGATGGTTAGCCCACCGATCCGCGATATAGGTTCATTATACAAATAATAGGGGCACATTGGGTTTTTAGTCAAATTTCAAAAACCTATTGACAATAGCGAGGGGTGCACCTTAGAATTACAAATAGAGAACAATGTTCACTATTTTGATAAAAAGAGGTGATCAATTTGAGAAAGTACCTCGTCTTCATTGAACGTAAGGATACCTTTGCAGGAAATTCAATCCCTAAACATCGCAACTTCATCCAGAGCCCTAGCAGGCGGATTTGCGGATCAATCGGGTGGTGCTTATCTGATTTCTGCTGATCATTTAGAAGGGGCATTGGACATTGTCCAGCAAGATCCGATGTATGTGGAAAATGAGTGTGTTTATAAAGTAAAAGAATGGATGTCCTAAATAAAAATTGATGAATAGAAAAGGGGAATAAAGAAATGAAATTAGTTAGCTATACTTATGAGGGTAATACACGAATCGGTACGATCTTGAAGGATGAGACACTTGTTGATCTGAACTACGCGTACCAAGCCATGCTGCAAGCAGAGGGGAAACTTCGTTCCGAGAAAATTGCGGAAGCGTTTGTCCCGGCTAATATGGTGGAATTTCTTCAAGGGGGAGATGAGAGCCTTGACCTGGCTAAGCAAGCGGTTGAATTTATTCAGAATCACCCGCAGGCGACCAGCCGCAAAGTCACTCATCGGGTATCCGAGGTGAGGATCGAAGCGCCTGTATTGAACCCTGGGAAAATGATTTGTGTGGGTCACAATTATCGTGAGCACATCCTAGAGATGGGTCGTGAACTTCCTACTCATCCCGTGGTCTTTGCCAAATTCAGCAATACGGTTATCGGACCTCAAGACGACATCCCGTTTTATCCGATTTCTGAACAATTAGACTATGAAGCAGAATTTGCCTTTGTTATAGGAAAGCAGGCAAGAAATGTTTCCCAAGAAGAGGCTCTGGATTATGTAGCCGGTTACACCATCGTGAACGACGTGACCTACCGAGACATCCAGCGCAGAACGATTCAGTGGCTTCAAGGTAAGACCGTGGAAGGAAGCGCTCCGATGGGACCTTGGCTTATTACACGCGATGAACTGCAGAATCCTTCCGGATTAGGAGTCCTCTTAACGGTAAATGGGGAAGAACGTCAACGAACCAACACGGAAAATCTCGTGTTTACCGTTCCTTACCTTGTAGAGTTTCTATCCGGGTTAATGACGCTAGAGCCAGGTGATGTGATCCTTACCGGAACTCCGGGCGGAGTGGGGGTTGCCCGCGATCCGCAAGTGTTCTTAAAAGATGGAGACGTGGTCCGTATTGAAATTGATCAGGTGGGAGTATTGGAAAACCGCGTAAGTAAAGTGTCGGAGGGGAAATAAGATGAGCCAAGTCCAAAAGGCAATGGGAGACATCTATCGATTGACAGATGAAATCGTTACATTGGCAGAATCCATCCCAGAAGAAGAGCTTCGCTGGAAACCGGCTGACGACGCTTGGTCCGTTATGGAAGTTTTGTGTCATGTAGAGGAGATCACTCCGTATTGGCTGCGTGAGATCCAAGCGGTTGTCCAGGCACCTGGATCAGAGTGGGGACGCAACCATCTACATGAAGGAAGACTGGCTGCGGTTGCGAAAGCCGATCAACGATCTTTGTCCGATATAAGGGAAGGAATCCTTGATACTAAAAAAGAAGTGGAGCGCATTCTTGGCTCTATGACTGAAGAAGATCTTGCCATCGAGTCCCCCAGCAAAAATCCGCGTTGGGGAACGAAGCCTATGTCCTTTGTCGTGGATCACTTATTAGTCGAACATCTGGATACCCACTTGGGCCAAATCAAACGAATCAGGGAACAGTACTCGGCTTTAAAAGAAAAACGATAAAAGGAGCGAATACGATGGCAGAGAAACTGAACTTTTTTGAGAGCGATATCGTTCAGGATTTTAATAAGGAAATTGAAAAATACCATCTCGGACCGCTTTGGAATGCGATTCCGGATCTGATGCATAAGCAGCCGACGCCTCAAGCGGTTCCCTATCTATGGAAGTGGGAAACCCTTCATGCCAAGTTAATGGAAGCACGAGAGATCTTCACCCCTGACCGGGGTGGAGAACGAAGAGCGATTTACTTGCAAAATCCAGGTTTAAAACATCGCCAGCCATGGGGATGGGCATCGACCACCCAAACCCTTTATGCTGCCGTTCAGTTGATCTTGCCGGGAGAAACGGCCCCATCGCATCGTCACACGCAGAGTGCCCTTCGGTTTATTACCAACGGATCGGGAGCCTATACCATCGTTCAAGGAGAACGGATCTTCATGGAGGAAGGCGATTACCTGATTACGCCTGGCGGATTATGGCATGGCCATGCCCATCCAGGAAATGAGCCGATGATCTGGATGGACGCTTTAGACATCCCGACGATGTACGCGATTGGCGGAACGTTCTTTGAGCCTTATCCTGACCGGATTGAACAGCCGAGTGTGCCGGATAACTACTCTTCCCAACGTTATGCTGGGGGAATGGTTCGTCCGATTTCGGATCGTCATCCGAAAGTGGCGCCGTTAGGAGCTTACAAGTGGTCCCAAACGATCGCTGCGATCGATGGCTTATCCCAATTTGAGCCGGATCCTTACGATGGGTATGCCGTGGAGTACATTAACCCATCCAATGGAAAAACGGCGAATCCGAACATTGCTGCCTGGCTGCAGAAGCTTCCTGCTGGATTCCATTCCAAAGCTCACCGACACACTAGTTCCACCATTTATCAGGTATACAAGGGATCAGGCTACTCGGTGATTAATGGGGTACGTTTCGATTGGTCAAAAGGAGACTATTTCGTCATCCCGAATTGGGCATGGCATGAGCATGTGGCAGCAGAGGATAGCTACTTATTCTCAGTAAGCGACCTGCCGATCATGGAGAAGTTTAATGTGCAGCGGGAAGAAAGCTTAGAGCAAAGTCAAGGATTCCAGGCCGTTACAGATGAATTTAAGCCTTTATTGCCTTAAGAGCTAAGTGATTGATATAACAAATTGAGGGGGATCATATATGTCAAATGTAAAGGATTTGCCGTTTGTTGTTGTGGGTGGAGGGATTGGCGGACTGGCTACAGCATTAGGTGTTGCGGAAACGGGGCGTTCTGTCTATGTATTGGAGCAGGCTCCTGAGATCAATGAGGTAGGTGCCGGCATCCAGCTCGCGCCGAATGCGACGGCGATATTGTCCCGTTTCGGCGTGATGGACGAAATTAATAAAACAGCAGTGTACCCCGAGCGCTTAGTTCTTATGGATGCGATAACGGGCAAGGAGTTGAGTGCACTTGATCTGGGGGAGTCCTTCAAGCAGAAATATGGTCATCCTTACATCGTATTGCATCGTGCCGATCTGCAGCAGGCCTTGCTTAAAGCTTGTCTAGACAACGATAAGATTACGGTGCTGACTAATCAAGCCGTAGAAAGGGTCGAAGATTTAGGAGACAAAGCCCAAGTCGTATTAGCAGATGGGACCACGTATGTAACAGAAGCCGTGATTGGTGCGGATGGGATTCATTCCAAGACTCGCAAGCTGTTCATTGAGGATCAGCCTGTTGCTTCCCACTATGTGGCTTACCGCGGAACCATCCCGATGAATGAAATGGCTGCTCAAGCTGGTACGAATATGGACGATGTGATCATGTGGATTGGCCCCAATCTGCACTTGGTTCAGTATCCTGTTCGCCGAGGAGAGTTATACAACCAGGTTGTTGTGTTCAAAAGCGATCGCTATAAGGAAGACTCCGATGATTGGGGTACGCCCGAAGAACTCGATCAGCACTTTGGCAAATGTTGCAAACCTGTTCAACATGCCGTTACGTTCATCTCCCGTCAACGCCGTTGGCCGATGTATGACCGCAACCCGATTGAAAACTGGTCAAAGGGCCGCGTAACCTTGCTTGGGGATGCAGCTCACCCGATGCTACAGTATATGGCGCAAGGAGGCTGTCAAGCTTTAGAGGATGCGGCTTACCTTAGCGATTGTCTCCATGAATACGGAAACAATTATGAGAAAGCTTTCTCCGTCTACCAGACAGAACGCATTCCGCGCTCTGCCAGCGTCCAACGGAACGCTCGTCTTTGGGGTGAGATCATTCATGCTGTAGATCCGATTGCGATCCTCTTGCGCAATAACCTGATGGAAAACCGGACACCACAAGATACGAGCCATGTAGATTGGCTTTATTCCCGCCGTTATGGAGCGGCAAAGGTTCGTTAATATGGACAGTAAAGGAGTAGTGAGCTATCGCTGCTCCTTTTTGTATGTTAAAGCCGAATAAGGAGCTGGATTCTCGGACTGGATTTTCGATGTTGGGCCTTGTGCTGTCCGAATGAGGCTGGTATTGGCAAATGAACCGACACAAGTCGTTGCGGCTGGATCCACCCTCGTGTTTAAGACCAGTTTGTTACTAGCGGTGATTAACGTTGGAATGTCGTATAACAAAAAGCAAGCCGCCCGACTTGTTTTTTATTTTATAATTATGCAAAAATATGGTTACAGTGAAAATGCAGCGGAGGATGACGGGGTGGAAAAGCAAACAGAGCTCGCCAATTTCAAGAAGCTATCGGACTACGACAACATTCTAATCACGGACGAAAAAGGAAAGATCATTTTTTATGATCTGGCGGATTTACAAGTTCTAAGAGTTCTTGGTTTCAGACCGGAGGACTTTATGGGGAAGCATATCACTTCTTTTTATCAAGATCTTACGGAAGAAACCAGTACCATCATGAGCGTATTAAAGTCAGGGAAGCCCATTGTGAATATCAGGCAGGAATTGCTGACGAAAAATGGAAATCCATTTATCACAATCAATTCTACTTTTCCAATTATAGAAGAGGATAAGATTATCGGGGCGATCGAGTTTTCGAAACATCTGTTTACAAAAGAAGATATTCAATCCCTCGATAAAATGGCAGGTCATAAGGTTTACCGAAAAAATAATACCATTTATACTATAGACGATATGATTTCGAATAACGCGACGATGATAAACATTAAGAACAGGTTGCAAAGAATTGGTAGAACCCATTCCACGGTGCTCATTTACGGAAGGACAGGTACGGGCAAAGAAGTGATTGCCCAAGCCATTCACAATCTAAGCGATCGGTTTGAGAAGCCTTTTATCTCGTTGAATTGCGGAGCTGTCCCGCCGACTTTGCTGGAGAGCACGTTGTTTGGGACGACCAAGGGAAGCTTCACAGGCGCGGAGGATGCACCCGGCCTGTTTGAGCAAGCGGACGGTGGCACCCTGTTTTTGGACGAGATTAATTCCTTGGATATCAGTCTTCAGGTGAAATTGCTTAAAGCGATCGAGGAAAAGAATGTGCGCAGGATTGGAGGCAAAAAAAATATCAGCGTAAATATTCGAGTGATCTCAGCGACGAATGAAGATCCGGAGATCTTAGTTACTGAAAAACGATTACGCGAAGACTTATTCTACCGATTAGGGATTGTTCAAATTGATCTGCCTCCTTTAAAAGACCGAAAGGAAGATATTGAGCTGCTTGTCGAGCACTTTATTCAATTTTACAACAGCAATATGAATATGCACATTGCGGCCGTTAACACCGAGGTGCTGGAATGTTTCAAAAGGTACGATTGGCCTGGCAATATTCGAGAGCTGAAGAATGCCATAGAAACCGCTTATAATAACGCCGTAACTTCGGAGATTACGCTAGAGGATATTCCGCAGCGCATTCGTAAATACCGTGAACCCACGCAAGGTGAAGGAGCGACTCGAGGGTTGGACGGACGCTCTCTAAAAGATGCAGTGGAAGAGTATGAGAAACAAATGATCCTTCATGAGCTGACTCAGTCCAATGGGGTGATGGCCGAGGCGGGTAGAAGATTGGGAGTATCCAAGCAAGCGTTAAAGTATAAGATGGAGAAGTATAATTTAAGGTAAAAATTTTTTTACGAAGAGAGGGGAAATTTTCCCCCCTCTTTTTTCTTTTTCCGCTAACCTCCTGAGTAAATCAAGGTTTGTTTGGTCTGAGATCAAGAGAAAAGTTGGCATAGGATTTGCTTGAATGGGAGTAAGAGTTCGAAGCTTTAAAATCCATAAAAAATGTACAAGGGGGCTTCAAATGAAAAACATTAAAAAATTCCTAGGCACCGCACTTTTGGTTTCGGCACTTGCTGTCAGTGGCTGTGGCAGGCCAACAGATGGTAACGCTAACAACGTCTCTGGGGCTGAAAAGCCAGGGCAGTACACGATCCGAGTAGCTCATCTGATTAAGGAAGAACAAGCAGGGCATCTTCCTTTATAAGAGCTTACCAGACCGGGGACAGATATGATTGCAGATGTATAAAAAGAATGCTTGAGGAGGAATAAAACGTGTTAAAAGAACGATTAGAACCTAAAGTGATCAGCATGAAGAGTGAGGTAATCCATTGGAGGCGTTATCTTCATGAGAATCCGGAATTGTCTTTCCAAGAAGAAAAGACCTCACAATTTGTGTGTGATCAGCTTCTTTCTTTTGGAAATCTAGAAGTGACACGCCCAACAAAATATAGTGTGATGGCTCGCCTCATCGGCACGAAGCCTGGGAAAACATTAGCCATTCGCGCGGATATGGATGCGCTTCCGATACAAGAAGAAAATGAATTTGAGTTCGTTTCAAAGACCCCCGGCGTGATGCATGCATGCGGTCATGACGGTCATACGGCCATGTTGCTGGGAGCAGCTAAGATTCTTTCCAGCATGAAGGATCAGCTTCAAGGTGAAGTGCGATTCCTGTTTCAGCATGCTGAAGAGTATTTTCCTGGCGGCGCAAAGGAAATGGTGGAAGCAGGAGTGATGGAAGGGGTGGACATGGTCATCGCGGCCCATCTGATGTCAGACCTTGAAGTAGGGAAAGTCGGGATTACGTATGGACCGATGATGGCCGCCCCGGATGGATTCTTCCTTACAATCAAGGGCAGAGGGGGCCATGGGTCCGCCCCTCATCAAACCATTGACAGCATCGCGGTGGGAGCCCAAGTGGTTACGAACCTTCAGCATATCGTGTCGCGCAACACGAATCCCCTGGACCCTCTGGTCCTTTCCATTGGAAAGTTTGTTGCGGGAGAGGCGGCCAACGTTATTGCGGACTCGGTGGAAATGAACGGAACCGTGCGAAGCTTTGATGTCAAGTTCCGCGAAACCATACCAGCTCTCATGGAGAGGGTAATTAAAGGAATTACGGAAGCCCATGGGGCAACGTATGACTTCAAATATTTAACCGGATATTTACCTGTCATCAACCACGATGAGGTGACGAAGCTAGTGGAAGAAACCGTACGCGAAGTCTATGGGGAAGAAACGATCTCCTATGAAAAGCCGAAAATGGGCGCAGAGGATTTCTCGGCCTTTATGCAGGATACGCCTGGCTGCTACTTCTTCATTGGAGCAGGCAATGAGGAAAAAGGGATCGTCTATCCCCATCACCATCCTCGATTTACGATTGATGAAGATGCCTTAGAGATGGGCGTCCGGATCTTTGTCCATGCTGTGTTTAAAATCCTAACGTAGAGGAAAGAGGGGAAAGCGATGGGACAACCATTACGTAAAGAAGAAGTAAGAAATGTGGTCGTAACTCCGTCAAAGAAAAGCTGGATGAAGCTTCCACACGTTTATGTTATTTTGGTTACCATGCTCTTGGTGGGCTATCTAGCCACTTTGTTGGTACCTCAAGGACAATTTGAGAGACAAGTTGGGCCTATGGGGAGACCCATTGTGGTGCCTGGAACCTTTCAATATGTGGATGTCCCTCATTTAACCCCGTTCGATGTCATGTTTTCAATTCCGGCAGGGATGGTTCAAGCGGGTGAAATCATCTTTGGAGGGCTTATGATTGGTGCTCTTTTCGCCATGGTGGAACGAACGGGGCTGATGAATCTTGGGATTCGCCAAGTCGTGAATATCTTCCAAACGAAGAAGATATGGGTGATCCCCGCTTTGATGATTCCGATGGGGGTATTTACGAGCTTTACGGGTGCGATGGAGCTTGGTCTGATTTATGCACCTGTATTAATTCCGCTCATGTTAAGATTCGGGTACGACCGCTTTACAGCCACGGCGATGGTTCTTGTTAGTACGGCTGCCGGGTTTTCGGTAGCCATGACGGCACCGGCCACCGTAGGACTTGCCCAAACTTTAATGAATTTGCCATTGTATTCGGGAATTGAGTATCGTGCTATTATTATGTCTATTGCCCTGCTTATCGGGATCCTTTACGTATGGCGGTATGCTAGGGGAGTCGAACGAAATCCTGCTCAAAGTTATTTGCACGGAGATGGACTAGATCGTGATTTCATCACAGAAGACAACAGTTCCACAGAAAAGGTCTCCGGCAGACAGCTATTTGCCATTCTTTTCTTACTTGCAGGTATGGGGATCATGATCTACGGCTTACTAAACTGGAAGTGGTATTTTACACAAATTGGCGGTTGGTATGCGTTTATGGGGATTGCTCTTGGCTTCATTTTCAAGATGTCTCCAAGTAACATTGCGGAAGTGTTTAATGAGGGCTTTAGGAAAGTATTGGTTGGTGTTATTATCATTGGTTTATCTAGAGCGATTTCCGTTGTTCTTGAAAAAGGAAATATTTTAGATACCATTGTTCACGGGATCACCGTAGTTGTTGGTGCAGCGCCGAGTGAGTTGTCTGCCATCATGATGTTAATCTTCCAAGGCTTATTTAATTTCCTCGTAGGTTCAGGCAGCGGCCAAGCTATGATTACGATGCCTGTCATGAGCGGGTTGTCCGATATACTCGGGGTTACGCGCCAAACCGCTGTCCTTGCTTTTCAATTTGGTGATGGGTTTACGAATATTCTTTACCCAACCAGTTTCTTTATGGCGATATTAGCCATCGCGCAGGTTCCTTATAGCAAATGGCTGCGCTTCATCATTCCGTTATTGCTGATGTGGTTCGCTTTAGCTGCCGTGGCGTTGATCGTAGCCCAATCGATCGGATGGGGTGCAAATCTATAAATGCTTTTCTCGAGTTGGGTTGTAAATATTAGTGGTAAAAGTCCATCTATTCGAAAAAATTAAAGGATAAAAAGCAAAATAAGTGGAGAATCGTCAACTAAAGCCTCAATATGGCTTGTGAATTTGGCGTTCAGAGCTAATAGTTGGATTTTTTCCACCTACAAAATGAAATCCTACTCTATTTTAATTAATAGGTGGAGAATTTCCATCTTTTTATTCTTGCTTCCATCTTACATGTTTATTATCAGTGGACTTTTGCTGATTTTGTCTTTAAAAATACCCTGTAGGGGGTATATTTAGCTTGGGACACCTCGAAAACGGACTTGAAAATCGGTATGGAAACCAGAGGGTGTAATTGCTCTCTGGTTTTTTACTATCCTATCAGTCCTGTCATAGGTGGAATCTACTTGTTTATTTGCTGCATAGGGTTGATGAAAAGGAATTTTAATGTTGCCCATGCTTTTCACGGACAATCCAAAAGTAAAAATATTTTTACTGAAAAGGGGTGAAGATTTTTACCCTATGACTCTTTTATGGATTTTAGAATATTGATAGATAAAGAATTTTTCGAGATGCAATATTGGCACGAAATTTGCAATCTAAATTAATATCGATCAATCATGCAATTCTATTACTAACGGTTTAAATATTCCTAGCAATCTATCGGATTAGGGATGTATTACAACGTAGAAGGAGAGAAAAGATGGAAAAGAAAAACCTAGAATTAGCGATTCAACTTCGCCATGAGCTTCATGCTCATCCGGAATTATCAAACCAGGAAATTTGGACTAAACAGCATTTAATGGATTTCCTTAAAGCTCATACAAAGCTTGAAATTGTTGACAGGGGCCGTTGGTTCTATGCCGTCTATCGGTCAAAAGTAGGTAGAAGAAATATCGCATTCCGCGCGGATTTTGATGCACTTCCGATGGACGAAATCATAGAACTCCCTTATGGTTCCCAATTCCCTGGGGTTTCTCATAAATGCGGACACGATGGACATTCAGCAACCCTTTGCGGTTTTGCTCTAGAAATTGATCAGTTCGGTTGTGACAATAATGTCTTTTTCCTGTTCCAACATGCAGAAGAAACAGGTGATGGGGCTGCTGAATGTGCTGTTTTCATCAAGGAAAACAACATTGATGAAATTTTCGGTTGGCATAATATGAGTGGATACAAGCAACATTCCGTTCTTGTCATCGATGGTACAGCACACTGTGCTTCCAAGGGAATGACGATCTATATGGAAGGTGTTCCTTCTCACGCCAGTGAACCGGAGAAAGGAATCAATCCCTCATTCGTCGTTGCCAAGGTAATCGATGCCATTCCCGGGTTCATTGATCCTGCTATCAATAAAGGACTTGTTCTCTGTACGGTTGTTCAAGTGGATATTGGTGAGAAGTCATTTGGTATCAATGCCAGCAAGGGTACATTGAGAATGACCATCCGTGCACTTTACGAGGAAGAGTTGGACAAACTTCAGCGGAATTTGGAAGAGGTTGCGAAATCTGAAGCGTTAAAGGTTGGATTGAAGGTAAGCTTTGGATATCAGGATGAATTTCCGGAAACTTCAAACCACAAGGAAAGTACGGACAAAGTTCGGTACGTATGTAAAGAAAAAGGATTTTCCCTGGTTGAGCTGGGGGAAGCATTCCGTGGTTCCGAGGATTACGGTTACTACACAAAACTTACAAAGGGTTCTTATTTTTATATTGGAAACGGCGAAACCTATCCGCACCTACACAGTTACGAGTATGACTTCAAAGATGATCTGATCGAAACAGCAGTAGAAATGTTCAAAGGTCTAAGTGAGTAAAAATAAATGAAAGGTGCGATAGAAAAATGACCCCAAATTTTCGAGACACTCTTTTATTAGGGTTTGCTTTATTTGCCATGTTCTTTGGTGCAGGAAACTTAATTTTCCCCCCTGCGATCGGACTTGCATCCGGTACGAACTGGCTTACAGCCCTCCTTGGTTTTTCTATTACTGGAATTGTACTGCCTTTGATGGGAGTTATCGCGATTTTAAATGCTGAGGGTAGATTTGAGGTCTTAACCAAGCCGATTAGCCCTTGGTTTTATAAGGTGTTTAACCTAGCAGTTATGGTTGGGATTGGCATGTTCGTCACGATTCCGCGAATGGCTGCTACGACGCATGAGTTGGGTGTTCAACCTTTATTTCCGCAAATTCCGGCGGTAGTGACCATTCTTGTTTATTTTGCTATGAATTTCTACTTTGCCATGGATAAGACGAATGTTGTGGATAAAATTGGAAAGGTACTGACGCCGCTTCTTGTTATCATTCTCCTGTTTATCGTAGGCAAGGGAATATTGAATCCAATTGGAGCGCCGAAGGCAACTGAACTTCCGAATCCGTTTTCACATTCGTTTATAAATGCTTACCAGACTGGGGATGTCATCACCGGAATCCTACTAGCCCCCATTTTTATTGCAGCCATTAGGGGCTTAGGGTATAAAGGGACTTCAAGTGTAAGGAAAATGACGATCAATGCGACCATCATTGCTGGTTTGGGTTTATTGGTTGTTTACGGTGGGCTACTCTATATTGGGGCTACCGCAGTGGGTCAGTTCCCTAAAGATATCGATAATACTGCACTCCTGATCGGTCTTGTTCAGCAATTACTCGGAAATGTTGGAACTACATTACTAGCGGTAGCTATCGCTTTGGCCTGTTTAACCTCTTCTATAGGGGTAACTGCTGTTATAGCTGAGTTTCTGTCTGATTTAACCAAACAGAAGCTGAGCTACCGTACTTGGGTTATGGTGATCTGTGCAACAGGGATCACGGTTGGTTCGCTGGGGGTTGGCCATATCATCAGTTACGCCATGCCTATTTTCTTGGCAAGCTACCCGATTGCTATCGTCATTGTCGTTCTTGGTTTATTTTTGAAATACCTACCGAATGAAGGAGCATTTAAAGGCGCAGCCATTTTAACCCTCGTTGTTAGTTTGGTGGAAACGGTTGGAATCGTGGGGGAAGTGGAGGGATTGAACCAGCTCATTGCATTGTTGCCGTTAAGCGAAAATGGATTTTCCTGGCTCATTCCGGCCATACTCGGATTTATCCTTGGGGCTTTCATGGACAAATCTAAAGCTGAAGAGTTGCGGGAGGTGTCATAGAACGGATTGATGAGTTCCGTGTGGAAGAGACCTATATGGCGGCCAGTTGAATGAGGAAACTCAAATTGAGATGACGATTATAGATGGAGAAATACAAAGTGGTATTTAAGAAAAAAACAAGCTGTTCTATTGATTTTTGATAGAATGGCTTGTTTTTTATTCTTTTACAAAAACGTCTGTTTTAAATGGTAAGCTAACTGCACTCTTAATAGGGAGGTTCCATCTTGAAACTGAACCTGCAGCAGCTCTTCAATCTTCTTCAACCGTTTGTACAGTGTATTCACATGGATATGAAGCTCTTCAGCTGCAGGTGCAGCGGATTGGTTATGGGAAAGAAAGACTTGCAAGGTTTTTTCCAGCTCATCATGACCGCTCCTCCAAAGTGGCGATAAGGTTTCTTCAATAAAGGATTCAATCTCTGACTGTTGGCCCATAAACAACCGGTTCATGCCCATTTCCTCGTAGCAAAGCACTTGATGTTGTTTACGGGCGGAAAGAAAACTGAGAACCTTTTGGGCTTCTTCGTAGCATTTTCTGGCGTGAACGAGCCCCGGGTGGACAGCAGAGATAGCGGTTCTAAGCGAGCAATCGAATCTTTTTTCGTATTCCTGGTGAAGGGCTTGCAAGTCTTTCAAGGTATAGTGGAAGCTCTCACTGGGTTCAAGTGAAAACAAGGCAATCGCCCTGTTATTAAAGCCGTAAATGAGTTTCGGTTGATGCGTCAGGTTGCTTTTTATTCGATAAATTAAGCGGTGAATATCAAGATCCAGGCGATACGGATCATAGGCGTTCAGATTTTCGATGATCACCAGGAAAATGGAAGAATGCGGCGAGAGTTTCAGGTCGATCGATCGGTTGGCGAGAAATTCGCTGTTTTCGTTTTGCAGCAGCTCGTTAAAAAGTTCGTGGGTCTTTCGGTTATACTTCTCCAGCAAAGAGAGGGTCTTCATAAATTCCAAGGCGAGGATGGAGGCCCCTTGTTCAATGATCACCTCGTCTAAAAGGGGGAGCTGCCCCTGAACAGGCGTAACGATACACCCTAATATTTCATGCCCGGAACTGATCGGAAAGAAGCGGAGCCATTGATGGTCCTCACCATAATCAAAGGAATTGTTCTTATGACGTTGGGCCAGACGGCGAACGTTCTCGCAAGGCATGGGAGACTCCCGGGTAGCTTCCATATTAATAAAGTCATAGAAGTAGAGGGGTCTTTGCAGCATCTGTCTTAATTCCCGGATAATTCCGCCGATCCCTTTATTATGGAGGGAAAGCTTGGTGAGTTCCTTGTGAATTTGATTTCTCTTTTCAAGGAGCTCATTCTTCAAGCGAAGCTGTTCACTAAATTTTGAAGCATTTTCGAAATGGGTCTCTGCTTTATGATAGAGATTAGCGTTCTGGATGGCGATAGCCGTGTGGGCGGCGAACCCCTCCATGAGCTGAACATCCCAAGGAGTAAGAAGGCCTTGCTTGTAAAATTGGTGAACCGCCAATACGCCGATTCGTTTCTCACCAATGGAAACAGGGACGCAGATCATCGCTTTCGGATGAATTGTATCGGCAGATTCTAGCGTAATCCGGTAGTTCTCAGGGTGTGTGGTAGCCATGCCCTCATAAATTTCTTCTTGAGAATTATACAAGAGAGAGGTTCCTTCAAGGAATACGCGGCCGGTAATTCCCTCACCTGGTGCAGCCTGAAATTCGAAGAATCTTGGGCTAAAGCCAACGACCGCTTGTGGAATCAGACGCTGGTGCTCCTCCTCAAATAGTAGCAAGTATCCTGCATCGACATTCGCTAGAACTAACAGCGCGTGGTCGATGATGTTTCTTAGGATTTGTTCCCTATCTAGCGTTGAGGTGATCGATGTTGTGATTTCCATCATTCGCTTCAGATCGGTTTCCCTCGAGTTCAACCGGTGCTCGGTAACGATAGCTTGAAACAAAAAAGAAAGCTCATCATACTCATCCCTCGTGAATTCAACCTGTTCTAGCATCAGGTCAAACGTCACCTTGTCCTCCTCCAGGTAGTGGAAAACTGTGGAGTTCCATCCACCCTGTACCAAAGGGCGTTCATGTGAAAATAGGAGTAGCGTCGGTTCCTTTTCTTTAATTCGGTGCAGCCAAATTTGGTAGGGGATATCTATGAACTTTTTAGATAGATAGTTTGAAATAAAAGCGAGGTTCATCCTTGTTATCACCTTAGAGGTTGTATTTTTACACTTTTTTCATTATAAAGTGTGGATCCCTACATTGCAATATAAATTCTGAAAATTATAATTAGGTTTAATTCAATAAATCTTTTACATAATGGAGGGCTATGAATGAGAACGTGGGGAAAAATGAGTCGAGCATCTTTGAGTCTAGCATTAGCATTGAGCTTAACGACAGGCGTGGTGCCTAGCTTTGCCGCTGAAAAGCATGTAAGCGCTTCTCAATCGAATAAGGTGAAAGTGGGTCAAGGAACCGTCAAGGTCATTCGAGATTCCTTTGGCGTGCCGCATATCTACGCCCAGAATCTGGACGATCTATATAAAGCTTACGGCTATATGATGGCCAAGGACCGCTTATTTCAATTAGAGATGTTCAAGCGTGGAAACGAAGGAACGTCAGCCGAGATTTTTGGGGAGAAGTACTTGAAGCGAGATGAGACCATACGTCGTGATGGGTACTCTGATGGAGAAATCAAAAAGATGATCAAGAAGATGAATCCGTTCTCCCAAAAAGTGGCCCAACAGTTCGCGGAAGGGATTTCCTTGTATGTCGAGGAAGCCTTGAAGGACCCCGATAAGCTATTATCTAAGGAATTTCATGACTATCAATTGAAGCCAAAGAAATGGTCGGATGTGGATATTATTCGACTGTGGATGTCGTCGATGACGGTGTTTATGGACCAGGAGCAAGAGGTGAAGAACGCGGCGATTTTGGCCAGCTTAGAAAAGCAGCACGGCAAGGAAAAGGCTAAAAAAATGTTTGAAGATATCTTCTACAGGGACCCATTGGCAGTGACCACGATCGAATGGGATGAGTTTACTTACGGTGAAAAGAAGAAGGACCAGAAAATAAGTCAGGCGGATCCACGGGTACTTACCGCTTCCGCGGCTCTAAGCAAAGATAGAGAAGACTTTATCAAAGCCTCTGAAGAGTTGTCTCTTCCGCTGAAGGTAGGCAGCAATGCGCTGATAGTCAGTCCTAAAAAGTCCAAAAGCGGAAATTCGCTCCTAATGAGTGGTCCTCAGGTGGGCTTAACCGCGCCTGGATTTATGTATGAAGTGGGATTGCATTCTCCTGATTTTAACATGCAAGGATCTAGTTTTATCGGATATCCGTTTATTATGTTTGGCAGTAACGACCGCTTTGCCCAAACCGCGACCGCTGGTTTTGCCGATATGGTGGATATCTATCAGGAAGAACTGAATCCTACCAACACTTATCAGTACAAGTTCCAAGGGAAATGGGTAGAGATGGAGAAGAAAACACAGACCATTAAGGTGAAGAATACCGAGACGGGCAAGGTGGAGGAGACACAGAAGGACTTCTATTATACCGTTCACGGTCCAGTCGTTTTTCTTGATGAACAGAACCATTTAGCCTACACGAAAAGATGGGTCTTCCGCGGTCAGGAAGCACAGGGCTGGGAAGCCTATCTCAAAACGAACCACGCCAAGGATCTGAACGAGTGGATGGAGGCTGCACGCCACTTTAGAATGTCCTTGAACTGGTTCTATGCGGACAAAGATGGAAACACGGCCTACCACCATGTGGGACAGCAGCCGGTGCGAGACGACCGAGTCGATTGGAGACTTCCAACCCCGGGAACCGGCGAATATGAGTGGAAGGGCTGGACGGATACAAAGGACAATCCGCATATCATCAACCCAAAGTCTGGTTATATTGCCAATTGGAACAACAAGCCGTCCGCAGGCTGGGACAACAATGAAAATACTTTTTCTTGGGCAGCGGATAACCGCGTTCAGCAATTTAAACGGGGTGTGGAGTCTCTCGATAAACTAGATCTTCAGGATATTAATAATATCAATTATCATGCGAGCTTTATCAACTTAAGAACGACGAACTTCAAGCCTTTCCTCGTTGAGGCTCTTGAGAAGCATGTGAACAAAGATGTACGATACCCCGACGTATTAGAGCTACTTAAGGAATGGAACAATTTAGCAGAAGACAAGGATAAGGATAAATTTTATGACTCTCCTGCCGTCACTCTTTTTGAAGCTTGGTGGCCTGCCTTAGTAGAAAATGTGATCAAAGACGATCTTGGAGAGGACTACAACACGCTAAAAGGAATCATTGATCACCGTTACGGAACGGGCTTATTACTCCGTATCCTGGAAGGAGACAAAGCCTCTTCTCCAACCCAATATGACTGGATGACAGAAGATCGCGATGAGCAGATTCTTAGCAGCTTGAAGCAGGCCCTGGATCAGCTGACGAAACAATACGGAGCAGACATGATGAAGTGGATAAAGCCGATTCAAACCGTGACCTTTGGGGGGCAATCCTTAATTGGAGTTCCGCACGGATTGGGCTCAGGTAAACCGATCATTCAGATGAATCGCGGAAGCGAAAATCATTTTGTTGAGCTAACCAAGCAAGGACAAGTCGGATTTAACTTAACCCCTCCGGGCCAGATTGGATTTGTAGAAAAGGATGGAACGGTAAGAGACCATTATGAAGATCAAATTGAGATGTATGAGAATTTCGAGTATAAGCCGATCTTGTTCGCGGAAGAAGATGTGATAATGAATGGGGTTTCTACGGAAGTGATTGATTTTGGGAAGAAGAAGGAATAGATAGGATGGCTTCCCATCTAGGGAGGAAAGATTCGTGTTATGAAAAACACAGTTTTCCACACGTTGGAATCCTGTGTTTTTTATTGTTCAATTTCTTCCGTAGGAACCGGCTTAGAAAATACTTTCCATAATGTAGAGCTCATTATAAAAATAAAGCGCTTAATGTAGACACATTAAGCTAAGGATTCAAATCCAAAGATTATTCTTTTACTAATGCTGTTGTATTTTCAACTGTCATTCTTCTGATTTCTTCCTTTGTAAATCCATTATTAAACAAATTAGTTACAAAGGTAATCATTCCTTCATCTGGATAAGGGTTATTCGTTTGTCCTAGATCACTGGATAAAATACAATGATCAGGACCCACATACCGAATGGTTTCATATAGCCCGTCCCAATCAATTCCATAATGTGGATTAATGACCCCAAAACATTGTTCCATGATGGCTCCTAGTTCAGTCAGTTCTTTCTGTTCTTCCTTTGATAAGTTCACAGAAGAGAAGGTAGGATGGGTAATAACCACTTTTTTTAAATTCATATCACGAGAAGCACGGACTACCGCATAAATTTCTTGTTTTCCTAAATGACCAGTGGCAAGGATCATATTATTTTGAGCAATCAAATCTAAAACTTCTAGTGTGTTTTTGGTTATATCCCCGTTCTCGAGCACGCTGATCCCCTCTTGAGTTTTACCTTGTTGAGCTAATTCCAATTGAACCTTTGCCCAAGGAGGCAACTCGCTGTATACATTCTGTATTAGTAAAAAGTCAAGCTCATTCTTAGCATCAAAGGTTGGCATCCAAACTATTTTCGCTCCATCGCGGGCGGCCATATTAACTGCAATCGGATTAATTCCGCCAACGGGGTAGTTCAAGGCAATGGCACCGATTGGTTCAACATCTGGATATAACTTTTTAACTAATCTAGCCCGTTCAGCTGTACAAAAATAATGAGATTTTATCCCGAATCCCTTCATGCCTAAGTTTTTTACTCGTTCTGCCATTTCAAAGTCATCAAGTTTTCTTTCATTAACATCCGGTCCGGTATGCACATGAAGATCATAAGCCCCTTCAAGTAATTCACGATACATAAATTCATCCACTCCCTTGTTCAGTAGTCATTAAGTAAACGAAAATTAGATATAATACAATTACAAATCATATATAATATTTATCTAAATATATATTATTTGAATAGAACTACTATTTCAAGTACTATTTATTAATATATTGTCTATAGCTATTATGTAGGAAGATAATTTATGAACTAGGATCCTGAAATACCTTATTATACTTGACTTGAACACTTGTACAAAATAATATATAACAATACTTGCTATGATATATATTTTGATTATTTTTGTTAGGAAAAAGGCTACGGGTTTTATATTAGATAAGGGAGCTTGATATGGTTATGGACCATCCTGGAGGAAATACCAAGTCTGACATAGTGTATGAATACTTAAAGGAAAAAATATTAAGGTCTGAATACAAACCCGGGGATCGTATTGTCATTCGTGAAATTTCCAGACAACTGGGTGTAAGTGACATTCCCGTTCGAGAAGCAATAAAGAAATTAACATCGGATGGATTGATCGAGACAAAATCCCATAGTGGTTCCCGAGTCGCGGCATTAAACATTAATAATTTGGAAGAAATTTTTCTTATTCGTGTAGAACTTGAAACCCTTGCAGCTCGTCTAGCAGCCAAATCAGCGACAATAGAAGAGATTGCCCAGTTGGATAGCTTGGTGCAAAAAATGGATGAGAGTATTCAAGAAAAGGATATTTGTGAATTTACAAGGTGCAACCGGGAATTTCACCGTCTGCTATATCAAGCAAGCCATGCTCCGGTTCTGAGTGAAATGATTGAAAATTTATATATGAGAAGCGAAAACTCAAAAATGATATTTACATACGACCCAGAACGTTTACGTGTCTCTAATGAGGAACATAAAGAGATCGTTGCAGCTCTTCGTATCAAAGACGAAAACAGGGCCTCAGAACTTATCCGGATTCAAAAGGAAAATGGGTTCAAAGTGGTTTTGAACGCCTTAAGGATATCAAGATCTTTTCTTGGAGGGTAAGTTTATTGATTAACATTTCCATCTATAACAATAAAATTTCTTTTGTCTAATATCGGCTACTCTTTCTATGTGAAAGGGTAGCCTATTGTTATTTATGGGGAATATAAAAAGCCATAGATTGACATCTATCAAATAAAAGATATATAATCCTTTAAAAATTATATATCTTTTATTTTTGTATATATATTATAATGACATCTTTTCTTTTTCGAACATTTATTAATATGGGAGGGAATAGGGGTATGGATCATTTAGAAGGGTACACGAAATCTGACAGGGTCTATGAATTCTTAAAAGAGAAAATATTAACCGCTTCCTACAAACCTAGGGACCGAATTGTTATTCGTGAAATTTCCAGGCTTTTAGGGGTTAGTGATATTCCTGTTCGAGAAGCGATTCAAAAGCTATCATCAGAGGGATTGCTCGAAACGAAGTCACATAGAGGAGCCAGAGTGGCGGCAATCAATTTAAAAAATTTGAAAGAAATCTTCCTTATTCGTACAGAGCTTGAAACTCTTGCAGCTCGTCTCGCAGTTAGGGAAGCAAAGTCTGAGGAAATTGTTAAACTTGACCATTTGGTACGGATAATGGACGAGTGCTATCAAAGTAACAATATTCCTGAGTACACGAGGTACAACAGAGAGTTTCATATGCTGCTTATTCGTGCTTGCCATGCACCGGTTTTAATCGAAATAATCGAAAATTTGTATATGAAGAGTGAAAATTCAAAAATGATATTTACTTATGACTCGGAACGCTTGTGTGTATCCAATATTGAACACCGCGAAATAGTGGACGGTTTGATAGAAAAGGACGAGGAGAAAGTAGCTAGGTTAATTCGATTTCAAAAAGAAAATGGATTTAGAAATGTACTCCATGCTTTAATGTTATCTCAATCCATGAGAGGGGAATAAGGGATACGAAGCTATATTTTTTAGGAAAGATCTAAATTGTTAAAATTTAATTGACAACAATTGACCTTATATATATAATTCCAATTAAATCATATATAATTATATAAAAAATTATATATGATTTCCATTTGATAATATTTACATGTTGGCTAAAGGAGGAAATATGGTGAAAGTCGCTAATTGGGAACAAATTCAAGAGGTAATCGTTCGGGAAGGTGTAAGTCGCAAGGGGTTTAGCGGAGAAGGTGCAACAATTGCTATGAATACTTTGCTTCCAGGACATGAGCCTAGGCCGCATAGCCACCATTTTGAACAAATTGTATATATTTTAAGCGGCAAAGTGAAATTTCATGTTGGGGAGGAGAGTGTAATTTTAGAAGAAGGAGGGCTTCTTGTAGTTCCACCTCATGTTGTGCATTATGCTGAGGTGATTGGTGAGGAAACAGTTCTAAATCTCGACATTTTCACACCGAAAAGAGCGGAATATGATGAGTAATTATAAAGAGGGGGAGACAACATTTAAAACTCGTGTGTTCACTGGGGATTCACAATTAGGTACTTTTGTAAAAATATACTCGCTTGAATTAATCGAAATACTTGGACTTTCCGGATTTGATTTCATCGTGATTGATATGGAGCATACAACCTTATCGTATGACAAGGTTGAACATATGGTCCGTACAGCTGACTTATATGACATGGCTTCTATAGTTCGTATTCCAGACAGTGAAGAAAGTACCATTCTCCATGCCCTGGATTTAGGAGCCATAGGGATTCAAGTTCCCCAAATAAATAATCGGGCAGATGTAGAATCCATTGTTCAAGCGGCAAAGTATCCTCCTCATGGTACAAGAGGGGTCACCTATGCCCACCGTGCTGCAAAGTTTGGATTTAAGACCGGAAAGAGTTATATGCAAGAAGCAAATGAAAGAAATACGATTGCCGTTCATATTGAAACGGTTAGCGCATTTAATCAAGTAGATGCTATCTGTAGCGTAGAAGGATTGGATATCGTATTTATAGGACCTGTTGATTTGTCCATTGCATTAAACCTTTCATCTGATTATGTTTCTGGGGAAATGAGCGGACCTGTACAAACCATTTTGGAGTCTTGTCGAACACATGGAAAACAGCCCGGTATTATGGTTAATAATGAGAGAGAGTATCGATATGCAATGGAGCAGAACATTCCGTACATTGTCTGGGGATCTGATATTGCTGTTTTTAAACAAGCAGCCACAGGAATCAAACATTTGCAAGAACGTATCCGTCACGATTTTCTAAAAGTATAAAGGATTTACTTGGAAATCCGAATGGATCTTTTGATAGAAATGTAAGCGGTTGATCCAATGAAAAATGTAAAAAATTGGGGGATATTATATGAAAAAATGTCTATCGTTTCTATTAAGTGTGGGTATGGTTGCTTTATTAGCTGGTTGTGGGCAGGGGAATGATACATCCACCGCTACTACAAGTCCGGATTCTTCTTCGAATCAAGAAGTCAAAACGATTAAAATAGCTCATGCCGCCTCACTAACGCATCCTTTTCATACAGCTACGGTTAAATTTGTAGAGCTGGTGAAAGAAAAAACAAATGGACGTATTGACATTCAAATTTACCCTTCTCGACAACTAGGGGACGATAGAGAGATTCTCGAGCAAACCATGAATGGTTCGATCGATTCAGCAGTCGTATCAAGTGCTATATTTAGCGGATTTACTCCCGTGCTTGATGCGGTGCAGATGCCATTTCTTATTAACAGCTATGACATTGAAGAGAAGGTACTAAAAGCTCCAGTTACGAAAGAATTATTGGACAGCCTTGACCAATCACTGGGATTAAAAGGGTTAACCTTGTTTGAAGGTGGAATGAGACATATTGCCAATACGAAGAAAGAAGTTAAATCACCATCTGATTTGGAAGGGTTAAAGTTAAGAGTTGTTCCTTCTGACTTGATCAAAGACACATTTGCGAAACTAGGGTCTTCTCCAACTCCTATGGCTTATGGTGAAATTTATTCAGCTCTTCAGACAAAGGTCATTGATGGAGAAGAGATAAACCTGACTTCCATTGTTGCAGAGAAACATTATGAGGTATTAAAGCATATCACGCTTTCCGGACAGTTTCCTTTCCCCGGTGCACTTATCTTTAATAGTGATATTTTTAATGGTCTCTCCGATGAAGATAAGAAAGCGATTCAAGAGGCTGCTGTAGAAGCGACAGATTTCAATATCTCCGAAGTGAAGGTCTTGGATACAGAAGCGTTAAAAACAATTAAAGAAAAAGGGATAACGGTAACAGAATTAAAAGACAATAAAGAGTTTTTGGATTTAACAAAACCAGTCTATGATGCTTATTCTTCTAAAGATCCTCTAATTAAAAAGTTTATTGAGGAAGTTCAGAAATTAAAATAAGTGCATCGTAAATGGTGGGGCACTGAATCTTTGCCCCTTCTAATTTTCTAGCGATAGTTGATTTATATCAAATGACTAGGAGGGTTTACGTTGCAACAGTTAAGTAAGATGATTTATACCCTTTCAATATGGATACTTACTCTATTAGTGGGCTTGATGGCAGGTGTAACGATGCTAGAGGTTGTGGGACGCAATCTTTTCGGTCATTCTTTTTCCTGGTCGGAGGAGGTAGCAAGGTATACATTAGTCTGGCTTACTTTTATTGGTGTCAGTGCGGTGTATAAACGGAAGGAACTCGTTGGGTTTGATCTATTAATGGATAAAATACCTCCTAAATCTAGGACCATCCTTTCTGCTCTCGTCCAGTTGGTCATGATCGGGTTTATTCTTATTCTTATTTATTATGGATTCAAGCAATCATTCTCCAGAACGGTTATGCTTCAACATAGCGCAGGTCTAAATTTACCCATGTATGTTCCGTATCTGGCCATTCCAATTGGCATGGTAATGACACTCGTTCATGCCATCGCGCATTTCTTTGAGCAAAAGGATCCGGTTGTTTCGTCTGATCAAGCTCGGAATGATAATTTATACGATCAAATGAAGATTCAAGGGGGAGAAGCCAAATGATGTATGCTTCGCTCGGTTTCATCATTTTGTTAGCTTTGGGCGCTCCTATTGCTTTTGTTATAGGGATAACCGGGTTTATTCATTTATTAAGCACCGGTGATTTTCATTTATTGCAAACCATGACACAACGGATGTTTTCTAATGTCGATAGTTTTACTCTTCTTGCCATTCCGTTCTTTATACTTGCCGGTGAATTGATGAATTCATCAGGGATAACAACAAAGCTTATCGATTTCTCTCGCAGCTTAATTGGCTATGTTCGCGGCGGGATAGGCTACGTGAATGTGTTCGTGGGTGTTTTTCTTGGGGCCATTGTAGGTTCTGCTAACGCGGAAGCAGCGATAAGGGGCTCCATGATGGTGCCAGAGATGGAAAAGGACGGTTATGATCGGAGGTTTGCAGCAGCACTTACTGCGACATCCTCCATTATTGGACCGGTTCATCCACCTAGTTTAATCTTTATTATTTACGGGGTTGCGGCCAGTACATCCATTGGTGCTTTGTTTTTGGCCGGGATTATTCCAGCTTTATTAATAGCTGTTGCTCACATCGTTGTTGTTTTCCTTTATGCGCGTAAAAAGGGAGCTGTCTTGAAAAAACATCCATTCCCTACCCTGAAGGAATTTATGGTTTCTTTTTATCAGGCCATCCCCGCCTTGCTCATCCCATTCATCATTTTAGGCGGTATTTATTCCGGTATGTTCACACCGACTGAGTCAGGTGCGATCGCCTGTTTCGTAGCACTGTTTATTGGTTTATTTGTATATCGGACATTGAAACTTTCAGATTTACCGAGAATTCTGTCACACACAGGGATTATTACAGCGTCGATCACTTTTATCATTGCAACATCCAATATCCTTGGCTGGTCGCTTACAATTGAACAGATGCCGCAAAAAATTGCCGAAGCTATTCTATCTATCAGCAATAATCCAACTGTAGTTTTACTTTTGATTAATATTTTATTGCTTATCGTTGGGATGTTTATGGATATTACAGCAGCGATCCTTATCCTAGTACCCGTATTACTTCCGGTAGTTACTACCTTAGGAGTGGATCCTGTTCATTTTGGACTCATCATAACCATTAACTTGGCGTTAGGACTTATTACACCTCCTGTTGGTGTCGTTTTGTTTATTACATCGAATGTAACGAAAGTACCATTACAACCACTCGTAAGAGCATGCCTTCCATTTTTTAT
Source organism: Ammoniphilus sp. YIM 78166 (assembly GCF_004522215.1). Classification (GTDB taxonomy): domain Bacteria; phylum Bacillota; class Bacilli; order Aneurinibacillales; family RAOX-1; genus YIM-78166. The sequence goes on from NZ_SDLR01000002.1 coordinate 1,022,822, forward strand.
TTGTATCATTGTTACTCTGCTTATTGTCACGTACGTTCCGGAAATATCCTTATATCTACCGAGAGTAGCAGGATTGTTAGGATAGAGATATGAGGTAAAAGAAAGTGGTGGAGAACAAAGGAGGACAGGAAAAAATTGCTCCTGTCCTATTACGGAAAAGTAAATATATAGGCCAGCACATTGCTTTCCATTTTTAAGTTTTATTTCGCCAGTTTCAGCCCCAGCCATTTCCGCAAGAATGAAATCAGCAGTAATCCTGCTGGCACAAAAACGAATAAGATAGGAATCCCTAAAAAGGTATTCTGAAAGTAACTAGTCATTTCAGCAACGTTTGGAAACACCCAGTATGCTATGATCGTAATGATTAGTCCAGCAGGTAGCGACAGCGGCTTATAGTCGGTAAGATTCAGCCATTGGGAGATCGAATTAACAACAACAAACTGCATAAGCCCTAACTTGATAAAGGATCCTCCAACCCAAATAAGCATAACAAGAGATTCCAGATTCTCGAAAAAGTCGGCATAGCTAATGTAGCGGGCAGCGCTCATAATGGGGTAGAGAAAGTCGCCGGTAATGTTGCCAAAAAGGAGCAGTGTGGTCAGATTGGTAATGACCAAGGTTCCAACGGCAGTGATTACCGAATAATACCCCCATGAGAGACTTTTTTTCTGATCCCTAATATAGGGTAATAAAAAGGAAACATAGAAAAATAACGCGTAAAACGATTGCAATACGATGGCACCTTTTAAGGAAGGACTTAACCCCTTCTCCATTACGGGGAAGATGGATGTGATCTTTAATTCTGGAATGAGTAAAATCATCAAGATGACCCAGAGCAAAAAAAGAATAGGAGTAAATATTTCCGCTAATCTCGCTGCTACTTCCAGTCCACCCCGTAAGGCAATGGAAGTAGCCAGCATCATGGTTCCCATGACGATCAAGATCGGAGTTTGGTTGAGAAATGCACCTACAATGAACTCGGCATATTGACGAAGAGCTATGCCTGTACCTACTGTAAAGTAAAAAATGTAGAGGAAGCTAAGAATCATTCCTGGAATTTTTCCTATAATCTGTTCCGTGTATTGAATAAAGGTTTTATGTATATAGATGGAATGCAATTTCCAGGCCAGATATAAGGCTAAAAAACCAATGAGAGAAGCCCAAATTGGTGACAGCCATAGATCCCGCTCTGCATAATGGAACGCAACGCCAGGGGCGGTAAGTACAGATGTTGCAATGACATTGGTATACAGTAACAAGGCCATTTGCCAAGAGGAAATTCTACCTTTCTCAAGCATCAGCCTCCCCCTTTCCCTTGATCCCAAACCAGTTGCCTCAACTGAGCAATAAGAAGTAAGGTAGCTGGAATAAGAATAAAAAAGGTGATCATCATGAAAAACGTTCTGGTCAGAAATTGACTCATTTCAGAAACGTTGGGAAATACCCAAATAGCCATCATGGTGATTAAGAATGCCATAGGCAAAGAAAGGGTTTTATAGTCCGGAAAATCCAGCCACTGGGCTGTACTCATAGCTACGACGTATAGCATTAGTCCAAGTTTAATAAATGAACCTCCAATCCAGATGGCCATGACTACGGATTCCAGATTTTCGAAAAAATCCGCATATTGAATGTATCTGACAGCACTCATCACAGGGTATAGGAAGCTTCCGGTTATGTTTCCGAACAGAAAAAGAGTCGCCAAAGAGGTAACGGTTAAGGTTACCATCACCGCCAGTACGGAGTAAAATCCCCATTGAAGGCTTCTCTTTTGATCACTCAGAAACGGCAGAATAAAAGGGAGGAAAAAGAATAAAGCAAAAAATTGCTGGGCGATCAGAGCCCCTTTGAGTGAAGGCATGATTCCATTTTCCATTACAGGTAATATATTTTGTATATTCATTTCAGGGATGAGCAGAACCACAACGATAACCCACATGAGTATAAGAATGGGTACAAGCATATCCGACAGACGGGCTATCACTTCAAGTCCACCCCGTACGGCAAGAGAACAAGCTAACATGATGCTCCCCATTAAGATATAAATGGGTGTCCGGTTCAAGAAGGCTCCTACTACCATCTCGGAATATTGACGAAGAGCTATCCCGGTGATTATTAAGTAATAGCTGCTATAAACGAAACCGAGAATCTTTCCCAAGGTCTTTCCTACGATTAGATTCATGTATTGAGTCAACGTTTTATTAGGATGAATAAGATGCAGCTTCCAGGCAAGATAGATGGTTAAGAAGCCGGCAAGCGAACCCCAGATTACAGAAAGCCATAAATCCCGCTCCGCAAATTTATACATGATCCCGGGAGCTGAAAGAATGGCTGTTGCTATCGAATTCGTATAAAGCAAAAGGGCCATTTGAATAGGAGTGATCCTCCCTTTTTCCATCATAGGATCCTCCTTTCAATCATCTAGTTCCTTTGGGCGAGAACCTTTCTCGCAAGAGGGCAATGAAGAGTAAGCATGCTGGAATGACAATAAAATAGGTAGGCTGTACAAAAGCACTAACCGTTGAGAAATAATGGCTCATTTCTGAAACGTTTGGAAAGGCCCATACCCCCATCATGGTAGTTAGAAGGCCTATCGGTAATGAAAGAAGCTTATAGTCAGAGAGCTCCAAACATTGGGCAGTGCAGAGGACTGTGATGTAATACATAATCCCCAATTTAATGAACGACCCGCCGATCCAGATCGCCATCACCACCGATTCCAGGTTCTCGAAAAAGTCAGCATAGCCAATATAGCGTGATGCGCTCATTACCGGATAGAGAAAGTTGCCTGTAATGTTGCCAAACAGTAACAATGTGGCTAAATTAGTGATCACCAGTGTAGCCATGACGGCCAGAACGGAGTAGAATCCCCATTTGAGTCCCTGTTTTTGATCGCTCAGAAAGGGTAGCAAAAAAGACATGAAAAAGAACATTGTATACCATGCCTGCGGGACTACGGCTGCCAAAAGCGAAGGAGTGATTCCTTTCTCCATCACGGGAAGCAAATTCCTCAGCTCGAATTCAGGGATAAGTAATATCACCAGCGTTAGCCAAAGGAGGAAGAGGATGGGGACAAACATGTCCGATAGTCTAGATATGGCTTCCAATCCTCCGCGTACAGCGAGAGCGCAGACAAGAGCCATACTGCCCATAATCACTAATAGGGGAGTCTGGCTAAGAAAGCTTCCTACAAGGAATTCTCCATACTGCCTGAGTACGATTCCACATATAAAGATGAAGTAGAAGCTAAAGACAAAACCAAGCCCTTTTCCTAGAACTCGTCCTATGATTTGTTCCCCGTATTGAATGAAAGTTTGATTGGGATACATATCGTGTAGTTTACAAGCAAGAAATACCGCTAAAAATCCGATTACGGAAGCAAAGATTGGCGGAAGCCATAAATCTCGCTCAGCATATCGAAAAGTAATGCTTGGAACCATGAGAATGGCTGTGGCAATGATATTGGTATACATTAAAAGCGCCATTTGCAATGAGGATATCCTCCCTCTTTCCATCATCAGGGTCCTCCTTTCGTTTGGGCTACCTGCTTATTACTCAAGTATTTTACCAAGGGGACCAAACAAGGCTTCCATGAGCTTGGCTGGGCTGGGGAGGTCCGGATAAAATACCAGAACGATTCCCAGCAGCCAGCCCATCGATAATAAGCTCAGAAAAGCGAACTTATCCTTTTGCTTCAGCTGGCGAAGGGTTTGCCATTCGTATAGTAAAATGAAGGCGACAATGAATGTCATGCCTAGGATAGCCCCCCAATTCATGGAGTTTTCACCTCATCTTTTGGAATGCCTTGTGGAGTTGAGGCTAGGCCAGGCCTGCGCACATACGCTTTGATGTCAAAGTCGACTTCCACCGAGGCAAAGGTATCCTCCCAGTTTTTCCGGACTTTTTGCCATTCTTTAGGATACTTGCGGTGGAACGCTTCTGCAAATCCAAGAATATCGGTTTTAAAGTCCTTCTGAACTTTATCTAAGGTTTGCTTCAAGCGTTTTTGAAGTTCTTCTTCCACTGTTTCTTCCAACGACTTCACAAATGTGGGGTCCATTAGTGAAAAGGTAGTACCATTTAAGACGGCGTCGTCTTCGAGTACGGCTTTGATGGTCATTTTCCATTTTCCATTTTCAATGCGCGGGATGAGTTGACTGTCAGCGTCAATCAGGAGCAGGGAAATATACCCTTGAGCCTCTTTCGGTTGGACGGTCACGGTAGAAACCTGTATTTCATTTCGGAACCAGAGGACGCCCCGTGTCAGCTTTTCACCGATTGTAGCCACCATCTTATCCTTTTTAAAAATTGCCGTCTGGTTAACATAGCCAATAGTCTGAAGGGGCTTGAGTCCTTTTTCCACAGGGAGTTTCGTAATCATGGGTAGAGCGGCTGTCTGGGCATCTCCGCTTAACATCTGTAAAAGTTCTTTCAATGTGATATTCAGCAATACTTCAGAGTTAGCTAGTTCTCGAAGAACTTCAGTCTGACTCCGTTCTAATGGTGGCTGCAACTCAAGTATTTCTTTGGCTGTTCCTTTAGCAACAAACACCTTCGCCCGCAAGCGTGGCTGCGGATGTCTAACCAGGAAATCAACCGTCTCACGGATTCCTGTTTTGGCAAATTGTTCTCCAAAGATGATGGCCTTCAAGTGTCCCCAAAATACCCTTCGTGGTATCCTTTCGTTTAAGCGGGCAATCGCTTCGGCAATGGTTCTTCCATCGCCGCTCCTGACCATGGTAACGGGAGCATCGCCTCCACCGCCACTTTCAGCTCCCATTAGTTTGGGAATGTGCATTTCTATTGTTATTTCAATCGTATCATCATCCTTCATATCAAGCCCAAGGCCAGTCGCAAGTGCTAAGTCATTCACTTCGGTACGATCCCAGCATCCGCTAACTAGTAGGCAGGATAAGAGTATAAAACAAAGAGCGTATACCTGCTTCATTTCTACTCGTCTCCCCGCATCGGATTAGGTTTCTGATTGGGGGACTGGCGCCGCCGATTATAGTCACCCGTTAGTCGAGGTCTTGTATTTTGCTTCCATAAGGGGGCACGGAAAAGTACGTCCTTCATATCCTGAAATTGCATGGGAGCCATGGGACTCAAATAGGGAACACCGAATGAACGGAGCTTGCATAAGTGGGTCAGGATCAGGATAATTCCCAGCATAACACCCAGCAATCCAAGGCTTCCAGCCAAAAGAATGACGGGAAAACGAAGCATCCGCATGGCCACTCCAGCGGAATATCTAGGGATCGTAAAGGAAGCGATACCTGTAAGAGCCACTACAATGACCATCGGAGCCGATACGATTCCGGCTTGTACGGCGGCTTGACCGATGACGAGGGCTCCAACAATGCTGACGGCAGCGCCTACTTGTTTAGGAAGACGAATCCCTGCTTCACGCAATGCTTCAAACGTAACTTCCATAATCAGCGCCTCAACGAGCGCAGGAAACGGAACTTGCTCTCGGGATGCAGCCATGCTTAACAAGAGTGTCGTAGGGATCATTTCCTGGTGAAAGGTCAACACGGCTACATAGATGGATGGAAGGTGTAGCGCGATCAGGATGAAGATATAACGCAACCAGCGGATCATGCTTCCTATAATGAATCGCTGATAATAATCCTCACTAGCCTGCATTAAGGAATAGAGGGTAGTGGGAGCAATCAAGACAAAAGGAGTACCATCTACGAGAATGACTACCCGTCCTTCCAATAAGTTGGCTACGGCTACATCGGGTCGTTCTGTATCCAACACCTGCGGGAAGGGGGAAAAGGGCTGGTCTTCAATTAATTCCTCTATATAGGAGCTCTCCAGCACGCCGTCGATGTCGATCCTGCCGAGCCGTTTAGAAACTTCTTCTAGAAGAGTGGGGTCCGCGATTCCATCCATATAGGCAATTACAACATCGGTTTGCGTATACCGACCAATACTCATCGATTTCATTTTGAGATCAGGACTTTTGATTCGGCGTCGAATCAGGGATAGATTCACGCCAATGGATTCCGTAAACCCCTCGCGCGGCCCACGAATAACCGATTCGGCTGCGGGTTCCTCAATGGATCGTTTTTCCCATTTCGTTATTCCGAAAGCATATCCGATATTCTCTCTTTCCAGTAAGAGTAAGGGGCTGCCGGTAGAGATATATTTCCTGCAATCGGAAATCGTTTGAACCTCTGTGGCCTTCGCCACTGAAATTTTTTTATTAAGTAGGTCCTTAAAAGGACCAAGATCAGCTGCTTCCTCTTCCATGAGAGGCGAAAGAAGGCTAGCGTCGATTTCTTCAATATTACTAAGACCCTCCACATAAATCAGTGCGGCCTTTCTTCTTCCCCCGATCAGAAAAGGACGGAAAACGACATCGATACAGCCTTCATACATGGAGCGGAGTAATACGAGATTTTGTTCAAGAGAAGAGGATAAGGATTCCGCCTCTTCTTTTTTCTTTTTTCGGTAAGACAAGCTAAATCCTCCCCAACCATACTCGTGGTTTTATGGTTACCAGTATCCTCCATAAATAGTCTTGTTTTAAAAAAGTTGGGATTTAGTAGTCTTGCCAGTGATTACGGTATTCGGTAGGGGTCGCTCCTTCCCATTTTCTAAATACGCGAGTGAAGTAGCCTGCATCCTCAAACCCCACCGCTCCAGCTATCCAATCGATGGACATTCTGTCTTTGCGCAGCATCCACTTCGCTTCTTCTATTCGCAGTTGTTGAAGATAATGAGTTATGGTCAGACCGGTTTCCTTTTTGAATTGTCTTGATAGGTGTGCTGGATGTACAGCACAGTCCGCAGCCAGTTTCTGAATCATCAAAGGTTTATTGTATTCCACGGACAAATAGGCAATTACTTTTTGCACTAAGGAAGAATAGCCCAAAACTGTCCTCTTTTTCACTAGGTCACAATATTCGTCGCCCATCGTGTCAATCAATTTCGTCAAGGCATTAATGCTATCCACTCGCTCAATTTGGATGGCAAATTTCTCAGAAAGAACATGCAGATAAAAGGGCGGAACTCCGCCATTTTCCGCCGCGATTCGCAGCATGGTATTTAAAACGATGAGCATGTTTTTCATCGCACGTACCGGCTGGTTGGGAAAACGCTCGGTAAAATCAAATAAGCCGCGGCTTTGCTCCGTAATCGATCGCAATTCTTCTTTATTTCCTTTCGTTACAGCGTGCATCATATCTCGGCTGAATTGGTATCGCAGATTAATCAGCTCATGATCATGCTCATGAAGCTGTTCGAAAGAGTGCTGTTCAGAAGGAAACTTGTGGGGTTCCGCTGTGTCTATCCCATGCACCGGGGCTTGGCGAATCCCCCGGGCTTGCTCAAGAATATTTAGGATTCCTTGCCATTTTTTCTGGCTGATAAGCGGTAAAGACCTGAAAAAGGCATCTAGTAGGATTTGGGTTGCCTGATCAAGATGAAACTGGTGAAAAAGCTTGTTTAAATCTGGCATTTGGCTTAGGAAGGGACCGAGGACGAACAAGCTGGCATCGGGATCCCGGCCATCAAAGCCGCCAGCCGCATAGGTTAAGCCGAACTCATTCGTATACAAGAAGCATACGCCTGGACGATTCTGTGCCTCTGCAATTAAATCCTTGAAGGCTTTTGCCTGAGGTTCCAAAAGAAAAGGTGGCAACGAATACCGTTGATAGGCTTGCGTGACCCCTCCTGCGGAATTAAGCAAAAACGAGTTGATGTCCGATAAGTGAAGAAGTGTCAACAAGGTTGTCGAAAATGAAAGAGAAGAATGGGTCATGTTGGTTATTTCCCTCCACGTTAAATGTATCCTATAAAAGCAATCTTTATCCTTTTTGTCTCTAGGCGATGTAAGTATAATCTGTTTTATAGACACTTACAAACTTCACTTACTATCGAAAGGAGCCAAAGAGATGTTATATCCTATCATGACAGATACACGGGCACTCATCGATTTAAACGGCATTTGGAACTTTAAGCTAGATACGGGAACAGGAATTCAGGAAAAATGGTATGAGGAAAAATTGAACGGCACGATGAGGATGGCTGTTCCCTCTTCCTATAATGATATAGGGGTAACAGCAGATATCCGCAATCATGTCGGATGGGTCTGGTATGAAAGGGAATTTTCCGTCCCGACATTGTTGAATTCCGAACGTATCGTATTGCGGTTTGGTTCCGCTACCCATACAGCCAAGGTTTATGTAAACGGTGAACTGGTTATGGAGCATAAGGGCGGCTTTACTCCCTTTGAGGCGGAAATTAACGCCTATTTGCAAGCAGGCAAAAACCGTTTGACCGTTGCCGTCAATAACATTGTGGATGAAACGACCCTTCCGGTTGGCATTTATACGGAACGCGAGGTACCTGGAGTGGGTAAGGTTATCCGGAACAGCCCGAATTTTGACTTTTTTAACTATGCAGGTCTTCATCGGCCGGTAAAGATCTATACAACTCCGTGGATCTATGTCCAGGATGTCACGATTGTCACCCAAATTGAAGGCGCTTCCGGTATTGTAAGCTATCAGGTAGCTGCTGTGGGGGAAGCACAGGTTAAGATAACGGTAGTGGATGAGTCTGGAGCGATGGTTGCCGAAACCACCGGTTCAGAAGGGACGGTAAAGATCCCGAATGTCAGGTTGTGGGAGCCGTTAAATGCTTATTTATACACCCTTCGCGTAGAACTTCTAGAGGACGGACAAATGGTAGACGTCTATGAGCAGCCGTTTGGCGTGCGGACGGTAGAAGTGAAAGAGGGCCAATTCCTGATAAATAATAAACCTTTTTACTTTAAAGGTTTCGGGAAGCATGAAGATGCGCCTGTCCATGGCAGAGGATTTGATGAAGCCGTCAACGTCATGGATTTCCAACTGATGAAGTGGACAGGGGCCAATTCCTTCCGGACTGCTCACTATCCGTATTCGGAGGAGTTGATGCGTCTTGCGGATCGAGAGGGCTTTGTCGTGATCGATGAAACCCCTGCTGTGGGCGTGCACTTGAACTTCATGGCGACCTTATTTGGAAAAGGTGAGTTTAGAAACACATGGGAAAACATTCAAACGTATGAGCATCATGCCCAGATCATTAAGGAACTCGTCGCCCGAGACAAAAATCACCCCTGTGTGGTCATGTGGTCGATCGCCAATGAACCGGCTTCCGAAGAAAAGGGAGCAGATCAATACTTTAAGCCGCTTGTGGAGTTGACTAAAGAATGTGATCCGCAAAAAAGGCCGGTAACGATTGTCACCCATCTGTGGTCTACGCCAGATACATGCCAAATCGCGGAACTCGTCGATGTGCTTGCCTTAAACCGCTATTATGGATGGTATATTGAGGGTGGAGAATTTGAAATGGCTAAGCTAAAGCTTCGCGAGGAATTTGATGGATGGCGGAAGCGCTGCCCAGGCAAGCCTATCATCATGACCGAGTATGGTGCAGATACCGTTGCGGGGCTACACGATGTGGATCCCGTCATGTTTACGGAAGAATACCAAGTCGAGTATTTGAGAGCTAATCACGAAGTGTTTGATGAATTTGAAAATTTCGTTGGCGAACAGGTATGGAACTTTGCAGATTTCAGTACGAGCCAAGGGATTATTCGCGTACAAGGAAATAAGAAAGGGATTTTCACTCGCGAACGCAAACCGAAGTATGCAGCCCATGAATTGCGCAAGCGCTGGACAGCTATTCCGGACTTTGGATATAAAGCATAGAAGGAGGTGCTCTTACTTAAGAGCACTGCCATCTTTTTGGAAAAGGGGGAGTTCACATGTCACACTATCACACCTCAAAAGTTTGGAAAATTGGACTTTTTGCTTTAAACAATACCGCAACTAACTTATATTTTTTTGCCATGATGTTTGTTTCTTATTATGCAACCGGTGTTGCGGGATTGTCGGTGGTGATTATAAGTACCGTCATCACAGCCATGCGAGTGTTTGATGGCTTTACGGATCCTATCATTGGGTTTCTCCTGGATAAAACGGAATCGAAGTTTGGTAAGTTCAGGCCTTTCATGATTTTAGGAAATGCGATTTTAGCCGCATCTTTATTAACCATTTACAATGTTACGCACCTCTTGCCAGAAGCACTACAACTGATCTTTTTTATTGCCATCTATTCCATTTACATTATTGGTTACACCTTTCAGACAGCGGTTACAAAGGCAGCACAAACGGTGTTGACAAACGATCCAAAACAACGTCCACTCTTTTCAATCTTCGACGCAACTTACAATACCCTATTATTTGTCGGTGGACAAATCCTGATTGCCTCCTACTTGGTTCCTAAGTATGGCGGGTTTAATATGGGATTGTTCACAGAGTTTAATACGTACATCATTGTCGCTTCAGCTCTATTCACGGTTTTAGCTGTGATAGGAATAGGGGAGAAGGACCGCAAAGAGTTTTTTGGTTTGGGAGAACGGACGGTAAGAACCCAATTCCGGGATTACTGGCCTATTCTTAAGGGAAACAGGCCGATGCAAATGCTAGTCATCGCAGCTTCTACGGATAAATTAGCAGCAAGCGTGAAGCAACAACCGGCTGTACCCATCATGTTTTTCGGAATTTTGATTGGAGATTATGCGCTTAGCGGAACAGTCTCGCTTATCACGATTATTCCTACTCTGGTCATTTCTTATATTGGGCTTGGTATGGCTAGACAGATTGGGTTGAAAAGATCCTTTGTGGGAGGTACATGGTTATCTTTGATTACAGCCTCCGCTCTGGCCGTGTTTATCTTAATGATTGATCCTACTACGATCTCTCTTTCGAACCTCGGGGTGGTAACGGTTGTTTTTCTGGTTTTATATAGCCTGAATATGGGATTCACTCAATTGACTACGAATATGGTGATACCGATGATTGCCGATTGCGCAGATTATGAAACTTACCAAACAGGCCGTTTCATTCCTGGGATGCTGGGAACAGTCTTCTCCTTTGTTGATAAGCTGATCTCTTCTTTATCCGCAACCCTTGTAGGCGTGTTGCTCGCATGGATTGGTTTTAGAGAAGTTTTCCCACAAGTTGGGGATCCACTGACGAGCCCATTACTAGTCATGACCTTTGTGCTGTTTTTTGGCATTCCGATGTTTGGTTGGATCGCTTCCCTTATCTCCATGAAGTTTTATGCACTGGATAATAAAAAGATGGCTGAGATACAAGCCGCTATCGCGGAAAAGAAAAATAAGGAAAATGAAAGCGATTTAAATTCTTCCGTATTAACGGCTACAGGTACAGAAAAAGGGATATAAAAAATTTTCAAATTTAGGAGGGATGAGAAGATGAGAATGGGATTCCGATGGTTTGGACAAGAAAATGACCGGATTCCGTTAAGCCATATTAAGCAAATTCCTGGCGTGGAGGGCGTGGTTTGGGCTCTCCATGATATTCCGGCAGGCGAAGAATGGCCGATGGAGGAAATTCTTAAAGTCAAAAAACAAGCGGATGAATACGGGCTCAACATCGAGGTGGTGGAAAGCGTCAATGTGCATGAAGATATTAAGCTGGGTCTTCCCACAAGAGACCACTATATAGAAAATTATAAACGAACGATAGAAAAGCTGGCCAAAGTCGGGGTAAAGGTCATTTGCTATAACTTCATGCCGATCTTTGATTGGACAAGAACCGATTTGTATGAAGAAATGGAGGATGGTTCTACCGCTTTATTTTTTGAGAAAGCAAAGGTAGTACAAATGGATCCACTGGAGTTGGTGAATAAAATATCGGAATATTCTCGGTTCATCATGCCAGGTTGGGAACCTGAGCGGCTGAAGGATCTTTCCTTGCTCTTTGAAGCTTATAAAAATGTAGGGGAAGAGGATTTGTGGAACAACCTGAAATATTTCCTGGATCAAATTATCCCGGTTGCAGAGATCAATAGTATCAAGATGGCGATCCATCCCGACGATCCGCCGTGGTCCATTTTTGGACTTCCAAGAATCATGACCAATAAAGAGAATATTCGAAGATTCTTAAACTTAGTGGATAGTCCATACAATGGATTAACCCTGTGCAGCGGTTCTCTAGGAGCAAATCCGCATAATAATGTTCCGGAGATGGTGAGGGAATTTGCTGACCGAATCCATTTTGCGCACATTCGGAACGTCAGAATTTATGAGAACGGCGACTTCATTGAGACCTCTCACCGGACGCAAGACGGTTCGGTTGATATTTACGAAGTCGTCAAAGCCTATCACGATCATGGTTTTACCGGGTATGTACGACCTGACCATGGAAGACATATCTTCGACGAAGAATGTCGTCCGGGTTACGGTCTATATGATAGAGCCCTTGGCATTATGTACTTGTGGGGAATCTGGGATTCTTTAAGTCGAGCTAAATTATAAGGAGAGGGAATTATGCTGGCCATCAATGAAAATCTCAAAGGAAAAGTAGCTGTCGTCACTGGAGGCGGAGGGGTTCTATGCGGTGCGATGGCTATGGAATTGGGCAGGCAGGGAGTTAAAGTAGCCATCTTGAATCGAACATTAGAAAAAGGGGAAAGGGTAGCGGAGGACATTAGACGTGCGGGTGGTGAGGCTATCGCTATCGCTTGTGATGTATTAGACGCAGAGAGTGTAAAAAATGCGGAAGAGATGGTAAGCCAACAGTTTGGCGAGTGTGACATCCTCATTAATGGTGCAGGTGGAAATCATCCGAAGGGCGTGACAACCAAGGAGAATCTTAAGAAAGAGGATCTGGGCGAAACCCGTCTCACCACGTTTTTCGACTTAACCAAGGAAGGCTTCAACCATGTTTTTGATTTGAATATTCTTGGAACGCTCATTCCTACCCAGATATTTTCAAAGAAAATGATCAATAAGACAGGAGCCATTATCATCAATTTAACATCCATGAGCGCATATTCGCCGCTGACAAAGGTTCCTGCTTATAGTGCAGCTAAAGCAGCAGTCAATAACTTTACGCAATGGTTAGCCGTTCATTTGGCTGAGACGGGTATCCGAGTCAATGCCATTGCTCCCGGCTTTTTCTTGACGGAACAAAATCGAAGTCTCTTAACACATGAAGACGGCTCCCAAACGGAGAGATCGGAGAAAATCCTCTCGCACACTCCCATGCGCAGATTCGGATCACCTGCAGATCTCTTAGGGACGATGATCTGGCTGGCAGATGAGAACATGTCAGGCTTCGTCACAGGCATTACGATTCCTGTAGATGGGGGATTCATGTCTTATTCGGGAGTTTAACTTTTATAAAAAGACCTAATGGCATGTAAAGATGACATTACATGCCATTAGTCTCCCCATTTCTCCGCCCAACTCTGTATATCCTTATTACTTTTTTACTGTTGAGTACTTGACGTAATTAAGTAAATTAATATATACTAACTTACGAAATACAAGTAAGTTTATGGTCTTTGAATTTTAATCATGCTACTCCGCAAAGGTAGCAGTTTTTTCGGGCCTAAGGCTTACTAAAAGTAAACTGAATATAAATCATAAGTAGAGGAGGATGAGTAATGGTACAAAAATATGAATGGAGTTTGTTGATTCTTCGTGTGGTTTTAGGGGTTACGTTCTTGATCCATGGTGTCGCTAAATTTCAAATGGGTCTTGGTAATGTAGCTGGTTGGTTTGATAGTATTGGGATTATGGGTTTCTTAGGTTACGTTGTTTCTTTCATTGAACTCCTTGGAGGAATTGCTTTAGTCTTAGGGTTTGGAACTAGAATAGTATCAGCGCTCATTGCGTTCGTCTTGCTTGGAGCTATCTTTACAGTAAAATTATCTGTGGGCTTTATGGGAGATGGACAGATGGCAGGCTATGAATTGGATTTAGCTTTATTGGCTATGGCCGTTGTGCTTACTATGAGTGGGAGCCAGTTATATGCTTTAGAGAATAGAATTTTTGGAATTAATAAAGAAGAAGGGGTAAGGAACGTTTCCTAAATTTCAAAAATGGACAGTGGAAATGAGATACTGTCCATTTTTTTGATTGGAGGTCATAAGATGAAAAGTCCTTTACAATATAAGATTTTTCTTCCTGCCAATAGGGAAGAAGGAAAAAAATATCCTGTTATATACGTCATGCATGGTATCGGAAGCAATGAAGAAAATAGTTTGGGTCTGGTTCAGGAACTAAGAAATGATTTTATTCTTATAGGCATCCGTGGTCCGATTCCACAAGGAAATGGGTTCGCTTATTTTACCATTCAAGGATATGGAAATCCTCACAGAGAGGTATTTGATACAAGCATACAGCTGTTGGAATCCTTCATTGAATACGCGGGTAACACGTACCCCATTGACCAAGCGCAACAATATCTTTTGGGCTTTAGTCAGGGAGCTATTTTATCCATGACGCTTGCCCTTACATTAGGTAACAAAATAAAAGGAATTGTAGCATTGAGTGGATATGTTCCCAAATTCGTCAAAGAAGAATATCCATTGAAGCCAGTGGATGATGTATCCATCTATATTTCACACGGAGAATTTGACCCGATTTTCCCTTTGCAAATTGGAAGAGAAAATGAGGAATTCTTTAAAGCTCGAAGCCAAAATGTACGCTTTACTTCCTATCCTGTCGGACATGAGGTTTCTTTTGAAAATCAAAAAGACTTTATCCATTGGATTTATCAGGCATAAAAAACTTCCTCTAAAAGCGTTATGGCTACTTTGAATTTACTCCGATAGGAGTTTTTTTTTATACAGGAGGTGAGAAGATGGATTTACACACGGATGTTTGTATTGTCGGTGCCGGACCAGCAGGAGCATTACTCGGATTTGTTTTAGCAAGTCATGGGATTTCAACGGTTCTTATCGAACGATACGGAAGCGTTGAGAAGGAATTTCGCGGGGAGCATTTAAATTCTGATGCGGTTCAAGTTTTAAAAAAATATAGGGTGTTCGAAAAGATAAAAGAACGTGGAATTTTAGCCATGAAGCGGGTCGAGTATTTTTATCAGAATCAACGAATCAAAGTGATGGATCTTGACGAAGAAGAAGGCAATGTAAGCATTCATTTTCCACATGGAAATTTACTTCAAGTCCTCATAGAAGAATCCAAGAAATATGAAAACTACAGGATTTTAATGAATACAACAGTCTTGGATTTATGTCAAAATAAAGAAGGAAGTTATATAGGTTTAACAGCTAAAAGTGGTGATGAAATCATAACCATTCATAGCCATTGTGTTATAGGTGCTGATGGTCGTTATTCTACCGTTCGTAAAATAGCAGACATTCCTACAGAAATCATCAAGCATGGCTATGACGTTTTATGGGCAAAAATCCCCGCTCCTACCCATTGGGACCCAACAATAAGGTTAGCTCTAGTTAATCATAAACAACTGGCTTTATTTACTCAAACAGGTGGCTTTCTTCAAATTGGCTGGAATATCGAAGAGGGGGCTTACTTTGACCTTATCAAACAACCCTTTGAGCCATTTATCACAGAACTCTTGGAGGTATTTCCAGAGTTGACCAATACCGTTAGAAGTAACATTCAATCGTGGAGGGACTTTGTAAACCTTCGTGTTCAAAGCTGCCGTTGTTCGACGTGGGTCAAAGACGGATTGTCTATCCTGGGGGATGCCGCCCACACGATGAGTCCAACAGGGGCAATAGGAGTAAGTGCCGCACTGAAAGATGCTGATATTCTAGGAGAAATTCTAATTGAAGCTTGCAAGCAAAATGATTTCAGCACCTTTAAGCTGAAGGAATTTGAACATAGACGAAGAGATGAAATTGAAAAACTGCAAGCTGAACAGTTAGAAAAAGAAGTGAATTATGTTTAGATCCAAACCCCACTCTGGTATAATCTTAAATCATGTCCTAAAGGAATCAGAAGGAGCATAGAAGGATTATGCATAGAATTGGAGTGGTCGGTCCATCCGAATCCGTAGACCGGATACTAGAGGTTGCCAATGAATATGAGCATGAGATCAAATTTATCCCATTTCCCTATGAGGAATCCAGGGAAGCGAAATTGATTGTGGAAGAACATCATCATGAAGTGAATGGCTGGTTCTTTTCAGGCCCCATTCCTTATAATATGGCCAAAAAGGTACTGGGCCCAAATGCAGATTACGTCTATTCTCCTAATACGGGATCAAGTCTCTATCGATGTCTTTTGCAGCTGTTCCATCATCACGAGCAAGCGTTGCAGGGAATATCGATCGATATGATTGAAACGGAGGATATTTCTGAATCACTGAATGAACTGGAGATTCCCATTCGCGATCTTTATGTAGAATTATTTGACGAGGAGTATAACCCTCAGGAGCTGGTTCAATTTCATCTTCAATTATGGAAGGACGGAAAAACCAAAGGGGCCTTAACCACCTTGAGTTCCGTTTACCATGCCTTAAAGAATGAAGGAGTCCCCGTTTTTCGAATTTTCATTACCAAAATGGAAATCAGACAAGCTCTGAAAATTATTATCGAGAAAGTAAAAAGTTCTTACTTTAAGGATACCCAAATTGGTGTGGAAATCATTGAATTTACTCAATATGAGCAAATTGCGGAAAAGGTTCAGACAAGGGTCCAGCTGCAACAGTTAGAATTGAGAATCAAGCAGACGCTTCTCCATCTATGTGAAAAATTAGATGGTTCATTCATGGAAATTGGCGACGGGCGCTATCAGATTTTTAGTTCGCGTGGTGCCATTGAACGGGAAATTGACATGCTGCAATCGTCTGTTCAACAATTAATCCTGGATGCTGGAGTTCCTGTAGCAGTCGGCATCGGGTTTGGAGAGACGGCCTCCTCAGCGGAGATGAATGCCTATAAAGCCGTTCAATTTTCAAAAGAAAAAGCGAATCATGGAATTAGCATCGTTCAGGAAGATGGCACGATCATTGAATCGGTCGGCCAAGACGAAGAATTAGCCTATGCTTACCGATCCCATGATAAAGGACTTCTGGAGAAACTGCATCAGGCAAACATCAATATTAAAACATACAGCAAGATAGAGGCTCTTATCCATCGTATGGGCTGGGAGGGCTTCACCACGGCGGATCTGGCTTCCCATTTATCGATGACGAAACGGAATGCTCAGCGAATCGTGGCTAGTTTATGTGAATTCGGTCTTGCGGAAATTGATGGGGAGGAGTCCCATTCTACACGAGGAAGGCCGAGTAAAATATATCGATTAACAAAATAATGCCACTCAATGACACCCAATATTGGGTGTTTTTTCTTTGTATTGATTAAACGATTGTAAGCGTATATAATAAAAACAAATAACGAAATTATCGCTTAGTGTTCGTTAAATTTCGAAATGAATATGTGACGAAAGGATTTGTTTATATGTCTATTATAGAAAAACACTTAATCAATGAATGGGTAAATTCGGTGGAGGACGATGTGATCAGATGGAGAAGATATTTTCATAGAAACCCTGAATTATCGTTCCAAGAAGAAAAGACAGCTCAATATGTTTATGAGACCCTCCAATCGTTTGGAAACCTAGAAATTTCGCGGCCTACGAAGACAAGTGTGGTGGCGCGTCTCATCGGGAAACAACCGGGTAAGGTTCTCGGTTTGCGAGCGGATATGGATGCGCTTGCGATTCAGGAGGAGAACGACTTTGAATTCGCTTCCCAGATCCCTGGAGTGATGCATGCCTGTGGACATGACGCTCATACAGCCATGCTGTTGGGGACCGCCAAGATTCTTGTTTCAATGAAAGATCAAATCAAGGGCGAGGTCCGCTTTATCTTCCAACACGCGGAAGAAATACATCCAGGCGGAGCCCAAGAAATGGTGAGAGCCGGAGTGTTGGATGGGGTTGATCTCATGATCGGTATCCATCTGATGTCAACGATTCCAGTAGGGAAAATTGGCCTTATTTACGGACCGGTTACAGCGAATTCAGACCGATTCAACATTACGATCCAAGGGAAGGGTGGACATGCCTCCCAGCCAGAATTGACGATTGATCCGCTGGCCATTGGCGCCCAAGTGGTTACGAATTTGCAGCAAATTGTAGCTAGAAATACATCGCCACTTGATAAGTTGGTCGTTTCTGTGACCAATTTCCAAGCGGGGAACGGTGCTTATAATGTCATTCCGGATACGGTGAAATTAAGCGGATCGGTTCGCAGTTTTGGGAAGGAAGTACGGGAACATACGGTAAAAACGATGGAGCAGATCATTAAAGGGATCACCGAGGCGCATGGAGCGACCTATGAATTTGACTATTGCCATGGTTACGGTTCCGTAGTAAATGACGAAAATGTTACCAAGCTTATGGAAGATACAATAGTAGAAAGATGGGGACAAGATCGACTATTGCCTATGTCGCCATTAATGGGTGGAGAAGATTTTTCCGCTTTTGCGGACAAGGTCCCTAGCTGCTTCTTACTTGTGGGAGCAAGAAATGAAGAGAAGGGAATCATCTATCCACATCATCACCCGCGTTTTACAGTGGATGAAGACTCTCTTCGGGATGGCGTGGCCCTGTTTGTTCATGCGGTACAAAAGATTCTAACATCAAATAAAAATAAGGGGGATTGAAGATGGTCAGAAAACCAGTAGACGCGCAGCCGCCCATTCCTGAATTTGAACAAAAGGGGATTCTGAAATGGATTGAAAAGACGGGAAACAAGTTTCCCCATCCATTTATGCTATTTGTATATTTATGTGGCATTTTTATCGTCATCTCCGCGGTCTTAGGCGCGATGAAAGTATCTGTTGTTCATCCGGGAACGGGTGAAACGGCCACCGTCAAAAGCTTGTTAAGCCAAGAAGGCGTACATTGGATTCTTACGAATATGCTGAAGAACTTTACGAGTTTTCCTGCACTTGGCTTGGTATTGGGGATGACGCTCGGAATTGGTATAGCCGAAAAGGTCGGTTTGATTCAAGGGGTTCTGCGTGCTTTGATTTCGAAGGTGCCGAAGGCAATGCTTAGTTTTGCGGTTGTGTTAATAGGGATATTGGGAAACTTGGCTTCAGATGCAGCCATCGCCATCATTCCACCTATGGGTGCCATGATCTTCCTTGCCATGGGGCGCCATCCTCTTGCCGGGTTTGCAGCTGGTGTAGCGGGATGGGGAGCAGGTTTTACGGCAAACCTATTTATTGCCGGGACGGATGCCCTGTTGTCCGGAATTAGTACGGAAGCGGTAAAAACGGTCAACCCGGACTTTGTTGTTACGCCGATTGATAACTGGTTTTTCATGTCTGCATCCGTTTTTATTCTAGCCATCCTTGGCGCATGGGTTACCGATAAGTTGGTAGAACCACGATTGGGCACCTACCAAGGAGATCACATCAAGATGGAGGCATTCACGGCAAAAGAAAGGCGCGCATTAAAGGCAACTGGAATAACAGCTCTTATTTTTATCGCCATTATTGCTTTATTAGTGGTTCCGGAAGGTGCATTTCTTCGTGATCCGAAAACCGGGGGAATCCTGACTTCTCCATTTTTAAAAGGTATCATTCCGATTATTCTATTATTCTTCATTGTAACATCAACGGTATACGGTAAAATCGTGGGGGTTATCCAAACTTCATCGGATATTCCTAAGTTAATGACCGAATCGATGAAAATGATGGCCGGTTTTATTGTATTAGTCTTCGCCGCTTCTCAATTCATCGCTTTCTTTGATTGGACCAATGTTGGAATTGTCATGGCCGTCAATGGGTCAGAGTTTTTAAAGAGTATCAATATGACTGGATTTTCCGTGATTGTTGTGTTCATACTGTTTGTGGCCATCATGAATCTATTCATTGCAAGCGGTTCCGCCATGTGGGCGATGTTAGCGCCGGTGTTCATTCCTATGTTCATGCTATTGGATTATCATCCTGCCTTTGTCCAAGTCGCTTTCCGTGTGGCCGATTCGTCGACCAATATGATCACGCCGATGAATCCCTATTTACCACTGGTTTTAGCGTATTATCAGCAGTATAAGAAGGATTCTGGAATGGGGACGGTCTTTTCCACCATGATGCCTTATGCGATCTTGTTCTTGCTGATTTGGATCGTGCAGATGGCCGTCTGGTATTTCCTTGGATTGCCTTTTGGGCCAGGGGTTTATGCCAAGTAGAGGATTAATCTTATAAGGGGTTGCTTTGAATGGATGTTATTTCTTTAAGAAGAGAGTTTCATCAATATCCTGAGGTTGGTTTTACGGAATTTCGGACGGCTTCCCGAGTGGTTGAAATGTTAACCTCCCTTGGATTCGATGTCATCTATGGGAAAGAGGCAATGGATGCTGACTCCCGTCGTGGGGTGCCGGCAGAAGAAGATCTTCAAGTAGCTTATGAACGAGCGTTGCGGGATGGGGCTAATCCTGACATTCTCGAAAAAATGAAGGGAGGCCACACGGCGGTTATCGGCGTACTAAGAGGGAAAGGCAATGGATCTACCGTTGCTTTCCGGTTTGACATGGATGCTTTGCCAATTCAGGAGAGTCAAGATCCTGACCATTTTCCCCAATCGGATGGATTTGGTTCTCATTATGCCGGTAATATGCATGCTTGTGCCCATGATGCCCATACGGCCATCGGTTTAGGATTGGCCCACAAGCTTTCAAAACGGGATTTTTCCGGAACCGTAAAGCTCATTTTTCAGCCTGCAGAAGAGGGGGTGCGAGGGGCTTACGCGATTGTGCAAAAAGGGATCTTGGATGATGTCGATTATATTTTTTGTCATCATCTCGGTACGAATGTTCCTACAGGTGAAATGTACGGTGGTTCCTCGGGTTTTCTGGCCAGCACCAAAATGGCCGCTCATTTTTACGGAGTGCCATCCCATGCGGGAGCGTCCCCTGAAAAAGGAAAGAACGCCTTAATGGGAGCAGCTACGGCTTTGTTGAATATTCATGCGATTCCACGGTTCAGTACAGGTGCCACACGCGTAAATGTGGGAGTGCTGGAAGGGGGAACCGCTGCCAATATCATTCCTGAGTATGCGAAGATGATCCTTGAAACACGTTCCGTTTCAGAGGAAGCCAATCAGGAGTTGGAAAGACGCGTTAAACATATTATTGCCCAGAGCGCAGCCATGCACGAGCTCCGCTATAAAATCGATATTATCGGTGCGGCGATTCCTATTCATTGTGACCCGGAATTAGTGGCCGTCGCTATGGAAGAAGCTGAGCATATCGAAGGATTTTCTTCGGTGAATGGGCTGCAGGAATCCGGTGCACTAGGAAGTGAAGATGCAAGCTTCATGATTCGGCGTGTACAGGAAAGAGGCGGGAAAGGAACGTATATGATAATCGGCTCGGATCTTCCTGCACCGCATCATCATCCGAAGTTTGATATCCAAGAGGAGGTTCTGCCTCTGGCTGTGGACCTTTTATATCGAATTGTTGTACGGATGTTGAGTGAATAGCATACAAACCCATGCTGATTAGGCATGGGTTTGTGCGTTTTACGTATCCACACTTGTTGGTGTATGATGGAAGCTTTCCTGCAAATGGCAGGCTAGTAGGATCGTTAAGAAGTCATCAGGCTCATTAAAGTTAAGATTTAATAATTCTTCAATTTTTTTAAGACGTTGGTAGAAGGTATTGATATGAATATGCAATTTCTCGGCAGTTTGGGTGGCTGACCTGTTGGATGCAATATAGGTAATGAGGGTTTGCTCTAAATGATTGCTTTTCGCTTTTTCAGTCCACAATGGCGAGAGAATTTCATGCAAAAAATGTTGAATTTCTTGAGTCGGCTGGTTCAAGAACAATCGATTGAGGCCAATCTCTTCGTATCGCATAAGGCCTGTCCGGTTCCGGTTGGCCAAATAGACCAGGGTTTTGCTTGCTTCATCGTAACTTTTAGAAATATGTTCTAGCCCCTCATGTGGAGTGCTAATTCCTACTGATAAGGGCGGTCCTTCGCTGCTTTCCCATTCGGCTAAGATGGATCGGAAAAGACGGGTGATCTCCGTGATAAGAGATGGATTCTTTAGCGAAATTAGCAAGGTGACTTTATTATTAAAACCAAAAACGAGCATGTCTACCGTCAGCAACCCTTTTTTTAAGATGGAGGATAACCGATGAATGTTGGCTTCCAATGTTTGTAGATCTTGATAAGCTGTAATTTCAAAGATAGCAACTGACAGAAAGGCAGACAGGTTAATGCCAAGTTCCTTCCCTTTAGCCAGTAATAGCTGTGGGTCTTTGTTTTGCAGTAATTCATTAAAAAATTCATGTGTTTTCTTATAGTACACTTCGGTGAGTGTTTGTTTTTTAACTAGCTCTAGAGCGAGTATCCCTCCCCCTTGTTCGATGGTGATTTGATCCAGCTGAGAAAGCGGTCGAGTCATAGGGACAATGAAACACCCCAAAAAGACGGTACCGGAGTAGATGGGATAAAGATAATGGCTTGTTTGATCGGACAGATCGACATAAACCGGTTTTTTCCTTTGGGAGAAAATTTTTGCGATTTCCTCCATACTGAAAGGCGGATGTTGAAGGATCTGTTTTTTTGAATAATATTCCATATTGAGAAAATCCATAAAGGAAACAGTACGATCCATCATTCGATTGAGCTCTAAAATGATCGTTTCAGTCCCTTTATTTTGCAAGGAGAGCTGGGTTAAAGTTTTATGAATGTCATTTCTCTTTAACAAAAATTGATTCTTAGCCATTAATTGCTCACTTAATTCGGAAACCTCTTCAAATCGCATTTTTAATTCCGAATAAAGTTGTGCATTATGAATGGCGATGGCTGCTTGAGCGGCAAATCCTTGCAGTAAATGTAAATCACGGTTGGTTAGTTTTCCCTCTTTATTGAATTGATGAACGGTCATCACCCCGATCCGCTTTTCGCCCATCGAAACGGGTACACTAATTAAAGCTTTTAGATACGACGTCTTATCTACTGCAGCGTGAAGATGATAATAGTTGCCTTTCGACATAGTACTCATCGCTTGGTAGATTTCCTCTTTTCGACCAAACATAATAGGTTTCCCTTCCTGAAATACATGGCCGGTAATGGCCTCTCCTATTTTCACCCTAAAAGAATGAATATTTTCATTAAAACCGACAGCAGCTTTGGGAACTAAAAGTTCCGTTTCAGGATCATAGAGTTGAAGATACCCGGCATCCATGACAGGGATGAACGTGAGGGCGTTGCTTACGATGTTGGTCAGCAATTCATCCAAATCAAGGGAAGACGTAGTCTTGCGTATACTTTCTATCCATATATCCAATTCGGACTCTTTCGTTAGAATGATCTGTTGAGAATAAGAAAGATAGAAAAGAAGAAATAAATGTTCTAGTTCATCTTCCTTTAGAAGACAGGTTTCGTGAAGCATACCAACCACAACGCGATATTCATCCGGATACGAAAAAGCAAAGTATACGTTATTTTTATGCTGAGTGATGGTGTATTTCGAATTTCCATTTGGAAAGGAAAGGAGGGGCGGAGGGGTTAATTCGCATTCCCCTTGCCTATAGGTCAATTGATAATGGTTATCTTGGGATTGTTGAATCCATACCTGATAAGGAACGTTTTTACATTTTTTATTAAAGAATGACTGAATTAACGTAAAATCATCCATGGTTTAGCGCCTTTCCTATATAAGAATATACATATAATTAGATGATATTATATATAAACCCACATTGATATCATGTATAACATTTTATAATATTAGATAAGTGTTGAAAAGGATGGCGGTGGGAATGTATCTTTCGAAAGCGCTGTTATTTCCAGAGTTGATGCCATAAGAGATTTATTAAGGAGGGTAAATGATGAAGTTGATTCATATCCTTACCTTGCTTCCATTTGTGGGGATGCTGGGTTTATTACCGCAAGTCAATAAGTTGGAACCTTTTGTTTTAGGTTTACCGTTTAACATGTTTTGGATTGTTTTGTGGGTTGTTCTTACGTCCGTTATTTTGGCCATTATTTATCGTCTTGATCCGGCCAATCGGGAAGGGGATGTGTAAATGAATTCGGCTATCTTTATCATTTTTGGTTTTTTGATTCTGGCGATTTACTTAGGGATACGGGCCACAAAAGGGAAAAACATGAGCCTGGAACAATGGTCAGTTGGTGGCCGCGGTTTTGGGGCAGTATTCATCTTCTTTCTCATGGCAGGAGAAATCTATACCACCTTTACTTTCTTGGGAGCCAGCGGATGGGCTTATGGAAAAGGAGGCCCGGCTCTTTATGTTTTGGCGTATTTAAGCCTGTGCTACTTATCGATTTACTGGATTGGACCTATGATTTGGAAATATGCAAAAGATCACAAGCTGATGTCCCAATCGGATTTCTTCGCAAGAAAGTATAATAGTCCGTATCTGGGGGTTCTGGTGGTTATCATTGGTGTCCTCTCACTCATACCTTACATTGTCATTCAATTAAAAGGATTAGGAATTATTGTTTCAGAAGCTTCCTATGGAATGATTTCTCCTTCATTGGCCATTTGGATCGGTGCCATTTCTGTAACCGTTTATGTCATGATTTCCGGAATTCATGGTTCGGCTTGGACAGCCGTGATTAAAGATATTTTAATTTTTGGTGTGGTTATCTTCATCGGGATTTATATTCCTTTTCATTACTATGATGGTGTGGAGCCGATGTTTAAAGAGATCGTATCGGCGCAACCGGACTTCTTGAAGATTCCTGAAGAGGGACTCAGCATTTCCTGGTTCATATCCACCGTCCTATTGGCTTCGCTCGGCAGTATTATGTGGCCTCATGTTTTCAGTGCGGTGTATTCGGCCAAGGATGCGAAATCGATTCGAAAAAATGCAGTCATCAGTCCATTATATACCCTGATGCTACTGTTCATCTTCTTTGTCGGTTTTGCGGCTATACTCCAAGTTCCGGGGCTCAAAGGAGCGGATGCTGATCTTTCTCTATTGCGGCTTTCCATTCAAACCTTCGATCCGTGGTTTGTTGGCTTAATTGGAGCAGTTGGACTATTGGCCGCTATCGTTCCTGGTTCGATGCTCTTAATGACAACAGCGACCGCGTTATCGAAGAACGTTTACCATGTGTTCGTTCCTTCGGCTTCAGAAGAGAAAATTGCAAGATTGGCTAAGGCACTTATTCCAGTCATCACGTTAATTTCTGTCTATTTTACTCTAAGTGGAGGGGATACCATTGTCACCTTGCTCCTGATGGGGCTTAGCTTGGTAACGCAATTGCTTCCTTCTTTTTTCTGCAGTCTCATGAAGAATAATTTTGTCACCAAGCAGGGAGCGGCGGCAGGAATGATCGTCGGTGTAGGCACTGTTATATACATTACAATCACCAAGACGACGATCACCACTTTATTTCCTTCTGCTCCACAGGCACTGCAGGATTTGAACGTTGGAATTGTTGCCTTAGTTGTAAACGTAACCGTCATGGTAATCGCTAGCTTGTTTACTAAAGAGGTCGATTCTCATTCTGCTGATAAAGTAGAATCTCAATCAGCTTAATAAAAAATAGATACAGATAAAAGAAAAAAGGAGTGTAGACATGGTTGAACAGTTATTTTCCAGACTGGAAGGTTTATTTCCAGAGTTAGTGAAGGTTCGTCGCGATCTTCATATGTATCCTGAACTTTCTTTTCAAGAGGAAAATACTCCTCAAAAAATTTCTGACTATTTAAAAGGTTTGGGATTAGAAGTGCGAACGGAAGTGGGCGGCAGAGGGGTAGTCGGATTGTTAAAAGGAGGAAAACCGGGGAAAACGGTAGCCCTGCGAGCTGATTTTGATGCTTTGCCCATCCAGGATGAGAAAGTCGTGGAATACAAGTCTCGAATCCCAGGAGTGATGCACGCTTGCGGCCATGACCTGCATACGGCAGCTCTGTTGGGGGTTGCTAAAGTTTTAAGTGAAGTGAAGAGTGAATTACAAGGAAATGTGGTGTTTATCCATCAGTTTGCTGAAGAGGTGATTCCTGGCGGCGCCAAGCCAATGATTGAAGACGGTTGCTTGGATAGAGTAGATGTGATCTATGGTGCCCATGTCATGTCCGATATTCCGGTGGGGACGGTAGGGATAAAAGATGGGTATATGATGGCTGCCGGAGATACCTTTGAGATTGAGATTCATGGGAAAGGCGCCCATGGAGCCCTGCCGCATTTGTCTGTGGATCCGCTGGTTGCAGGAAGTCAGCTTGTGCTCAATTTGCAGCAAATTGTTAGCCGTCGAGTAGACCCGCTGAAGCCTACAGTCATCTCGATTGGTTCCTTTCAAAGCGGACAAGCGTATAATGTCATCCCTCATACGGCAAAACTCAACGGAACGGTTCGTACGTTTGACGAAGATGTACGAGATTTGGTGGAAGAGGCAATGGGTCAAATCGTCAAAACGACTTGCGAAGGTGCAGGAGCTGACGTGAAATTTGAATATCGCAGAGGGTATCCTGCGGTATGGAATCATGTAGAAGAAACGAAAAAAGTAGAAGTGCTTGCAGCAATGATATTTGGGGTAGATAAAATTAAACATGTGCCTCCTATGATGGGGATGGAGGATTTCGCTTACTATCTGAAGAAAGTGCCGGGATGCTTTTTCTTTGTAGGGGGCCAGAATCCTGATATTGAAGCGACTTACCCCCATCATCATCCCAAGTTTGATGTGGATGAGAGGGCGATTCTTCAGATCGGCAAGCTATTTGTTTCTGTTGTTTTATATGAACTGTCGGATGGTGCTATTAAGCCTGCATAAAAACAAACCCATGCTAATTAGGCATGGGTTTTTGCTCGAACAGGAGAAGAATATCCAAAGGTCTCCCTTAAATGAAAAGCCAATAGAACTTTAAGCCAATCCTCCGGATCGTCAAAATGGAGGTTGAGCAACTCTTCTATTTTTTTGATTCGCTGGTAGAGCGTGTTGGTGTGAATATGAAGCTTTTCGGCGGTTTGAACGTTCGACCTGTTCGAATGAATGTAGGTGAACAGGGTTCGTTCCAGGTCATTGCTGATGGCTTTTTCCGTTCTCAAAGGTGCGAGAATTTCCTGGGTAAAGTGCTGAATTTCAGTGGGTTGTTGATTCAAGAATAATCGGTTAATGCCCATCTCGTCATATTTCATCATGCCTAACCGATTGCGACTTTCTAAATAAAGAAGGACTTTGTTTGCTTCTTCATAGCTATTGGTCATCTTTTTAATTCCCTCGTAGGGATTGCTTATTCCCACACGCAAGGGTGGATTGTCTCGGCTTGTCCACTCTTTCATGATGGAGTAGATGTTTTTTAGCGTCTCTTTTATATGGTGCTGGTCTAACAATGAAAAAACTACGATTACTTTATTGTGACATCCAATAATAAGGCTGTCTTTTTGAGCTTTTTTGATTTGGTTTGCTAATCTGTAGTTATCCGCTCCAAGGGTTTGCAAATCCTGATAGGAGGTCATTTCAAATACAGCTAACATAAATAGGGAAGAAGGGTTGAGCCCAAGTTCTTTTCCTTTGTTTACTAGGTGTTCATGATCCGTTGTTTGGATTAATTCATTGAACATTTCATGGGTTCGCTTGTAATAGACCTCCGCTTGTGTTCGTTTCTTGACTAACTCTAAAGCAAGAATGGAACTCCCTTGTTCGATGGTAATTCGGTCGAGTTGAGAAAGGGGCTTATCTAATGGAGTGATGATACAACCCAAAAAGATGGTCCCTGAAAAGATAGGGTACGTATACAATGATTGATGGCCTTTATCCACGAGATCGATAAATACCGGCTTTCTCCTATGGAAGGAGAGTCTTGAGATTTCATCTAAGCTTAAGGGTGGACGATGCTTTTGATGCTTAGGGAAGTATTCCGTTTCCAGCGCGTCAAAGAAGAACACCGTGCGATCCATCATCCGTGCCATTTCGGTAAGGATCATGTCCCCACCTTGATTATATAAAGATAATTCAGTTAGGGTGTCATGTATTTCGTTCCGTTTTAATAGAAAGTGATTTTTCTCCTTTAATTGATTCGTGAGATGGGTAACCTCTCCTAGCCTTTTATTCACTTCGCTATGAAGCTGAGCATTCTGTATCGCGATGGCGGCTTGGTCGGCAAAAGCTTGCAGCAAGTCTACATCATGTTGTGTTAACTTTCCTTCATATTGATGAATCGTCAGGACGCCAATTCGTTTTTCACCGAGGGAGACGGGGACCGAGGCTAAAACATTCACTTTCTTTGAATTTTCGTTACTGTGAAGTTTTAGGAAATTATCTTGCGAAATATTACTCATGTTTTGATAAATTTCCGTTCTGGAATTATAAAGTCTGGGGCAACCATCCTGGAAAACCTTTCCTGTAATAGACTCTCCAACTCCTATTTTAAGAGAATAGATATCTTGGTTAAATCCAACTTCTGTTTTAGGGATCAAATAGCCCTTTTCAGCATCATACAGTTGAAGAAACCCGGCATGTGCCGTAGGAATGACGGCAAGGGCATTGGTGATGATTTTTGTCAGCAATTCGTCCAAGTCTAGAGAAGAAGTGATGGAACGAATACTCTCCACCATGCTTACCAATTCTTTTGATTTTCTCTGCACCTCCTCCTGGGCAACCAAGACGGAAAAAAGAAGATGAAGCTGTTCAAAGTCTTCCTGTTGAAGAACGATCTTCTGATCAAACATAGAGAGAACGACTTGATAATGATCGGGATAAAAAAGAGAAAGGATGCTTTTACCCTCGAACTCCTGGAAGCAAAATTTATCCTCTGCTCGTACAGAAGGGAAGGGAAGCGGTTGAAATTCCATCCCCTTCTTATAAATTAATACAGGCTCTGTATGTTGCGGTTTACAAAGCCAAATTTGAAAAGGTATGTTGGTTAACTTCCTGTCAATATACTGAATCACACCCAGATCCCTATCCATGATCTACCTCCTGCGTTGTGGTTTTCAACATTGCAAGCGCTTAAACATTGTTTGATCGCACATTGAGTTAATTATAAAATATTTTATAATATTTAATAAATAGGAAAAAGGGGGAATTACATTTGGACCAAGTCTTGCAATTGGCGAACAGCTTTCCGCTTTGGATTTTTGCCTTACTTGTCGTGAGTGTGGTTATTTTTCAGGCCATCATGTTTATCAGGCTATGTTCAAAAGCGAGTTCATCCGTGGGAATGACCTCAGCGGAGGTTCGATCCGCGATTCGAGCAGGGGCAATTAGTTCATTTGGGCCTACTCTGGCCATCGTATTTGTTGCGATTTCCCTCATGACCCTAATCGGTGACCCGATGACTTTAATGCGCATCGCGATTATTGGATCTGCTGCGATTGAAACCGTAGGTGCGAGTCTTGGTGCTAAGGCAGCTGGAGTAGATCTCGGATCTCCCGACTTTACGGCACAGGCTTTTACTGCGGCGGTTTGGGTGATGTGTCTTGGCGGAATGGGTTGGTTGTTATTCACCGCACTTTTTACGAAGTCTCTAGGGAAAATACAAGAAAAAGCGGCTGCCAAGAGCAATAATGTAACCGTTTTAAAATCCATCTCTTTAGCAGCAATGATAGGGGCCTTTAGTTATTTAGGTGGCAGCGAAATGGTGAAAGGTATGGAACAGTCTATCGTATTAGTGGTTGCTTTTATCGTCATGCCTATTATTATGTCGGTTGCCAATAAGCTACATTTAAGCTGGCTAAAGGAATGGTCGCTTGGATTGGTTGTTGTTGTAGGGTTATCCGTAGGTTACTTTATATCTTAGATGGAAGGGTAGGGAAGATATCATGTCAATGGAGACTGCAGGAAAAAACTTAACGATTAGTGAAAATGTTGTGGGGACCGCAATCGATTTTGAAACCTTTCACAAAAAATCCCACTATTGGGGCCGTTTGACGATCTGGTCCGTTATCCTTCTAACGTTAATGGTTCCTCTATACCTTTCCTTTGGACTTGGCTACCATCCCGGTTGGGTCATTATTCTTTCAGGCTTTGCTGCTTATGCATCCATTGTTGCTTTTGTTTGGATCATTGAACCGATCAGTTATTATCCCGTCCTAGGGGTCTCTGGGACCTATCTTGCCTTTTTAACAGGGAATATCGGAAGCATGTGCCTTCCTTGCGCTTCCGTTGCCCAAAGCGTAGTGGGTGCAGAACCTGGAACGAAAAAAGGGGAAATTACCGCCACACTTGCCATCGCTGCTGCTTCTATTACCAATGCGGTCATCTTGTTATTCGTTATACTAGGAGGTTCCTACCTGCTGTCTGTTTTACCAGAATCCATAACTAGTGCCTTCAAATTTGTTCTTCCTGCTATATTTGGGGCTGTCATCGCCCAATTTGCCATCCAAAAGCCCATTTGGGGAATCGTTGGAATTGCCTTTGGTCTCTTTGTTAATCTGGGTCCCGTACCCCGTACGTTCCAAACCTTCCTATGCATCCTTGGAACCGTTGTCGTCTGTATGCTGTTGGAGAAAATGAAGGCTCAAAAGGCACAAAAATAAGCTTTACGTGATATGGAGGAGAGTATGAGTAAACCAAAACTATTACAATTCATGGAAAATCAACAGACGGAATTTACGGACATGGCTCAAAAGATTTGGGAGAATCCGCAATTAGCGTATGAAGAAGAATTTGCCTGCCAATTACAGATGGCCAAGCTAAAGGATGAGGGTTTTCGCATCCAAACCCCGGTTGCAGGAATCTCTACTGCCTTTGTCGCTGAGTATGGCTCAGGTAAGCCGATTATCGGTATATTAGGTGAATATGATGCCCTGCCTGGGCTTTCTCAAACCGTTGATGTGGTTCAAAATCCTATTATCTCTCAAGGTCCTGGCCACGGGTGCGGGCATAACTTGCTTGGTACTGCAGGGGTCGAAGCAATCATTGCCTTAAAAAAGGTGATGGATGCGGAAAATCGAGCAGGTACGATTCGCTACTACGGTTGCCCAGCCGAGGAAGTGCTGTCAGGTAAGAGCTATATGGCCCAAGCAGGTGTCTTTGATGACTTGGACTGCGCTTTAACCTGGCACCCGGGTACGTCCAATATTCCCGTGAATATGAGTATGCAAGCTCTAGTATCAATTAAATTTCACTTTAAAGGTATACCTGCACATGCTGGACAATCCCCCCATGCCGGAAGAAGTGCGTTGGATGCTGTGGAGTTGATGAATGTGGGAGCGAACTATCTACGAGAGCATGTACTGGATGGTTCCCGGATCCACTATGTGATTACCAACGGAGGACTTGCTCCCAATGTCGTACCGGAGGACGCTAGCGTGTGGTATTTCCTCCGAGCAGCGACCAAAAAGCAGGTAGATGAGATGCTGCGGAGGGTACAAAAAATAGCGGAAGGCGCGGCCCTCATGACGGAAACAAGCGTAACCTCCGAACTATTAGCAAACATCTATCAAACTTTGCCCAATGAAGCGTTAAATGATCTGATGGTTGAAAATATGGAAATCGCCGGTCCGACTCCATTTAGTGAAGAGGAGCAGGAATTTGCACGCAAACTAGTAAGTACCATACAGGCGGACGAAATAGAAGAATTGCTACCAATTACTCCTCGTAACGATAAGTCATTGTATGGTAAATCCATGGGAGGTTCATCCGATGTGGGGGATGTCAGCTGGATTACCCCACTAGGGCAAATCATGACCACGTGTGCACCGAAGGGGGTAGAATTCCACACTTGGCAGGCGACTTCCTCCTTTGGTTCCTCCATCGGGTTCAAAGGCATGCATTTGGCAGCCAAAACCATGGCTTTGACGGCTCTTGATCTTCTCTCGAATAAAGATCAAGTATTAGATAAAGCCAAACAAGAATTTCAGCGAAGTACCATGGGAAAGCCTTACGTTCCGGGGATCGGGGAATTCAATCAAGAGATAAAAGTGTAGTTGAAGACGACCCTCCCCCAAGTTTGGTGGAGGGTGTTTAGCTATAGTGCAACTAGGCGACCGCTCAGGGACCAGGTTCCTCCTAAGTAGGTCGCATGTTAACGAGATGAAGAGAATTTGTTCCCATACCAGGAATGATTCCAAGTAGTTGGGCTACCTTGCTTACGTTTTTTCGAGGTTTGATGTGATTTTAGTCTGGTTTTTCAAAGGATAGGCTAACCTTTTGGTTAGGGCCTCCTATTTTAAGCTGATTTTTTAGGTAATTAGGCTTTTGTTTTTCATCATGGGCTGGTCTGGGATCGTATGGCTATAGCTCAGGTCCAAATGCTCACGGAAATTTCAGTATGCTCACGAAAAAGTGGCGGATGCTCACGAGTAGGTACCGTTTGCTCACGTACCTGGTACAATTCCAAATTATTCGGTCCATTTGATCACGAAACTTAGGAACTTGCTCCCAAAACGCCCAGGCCAGGAGGGTACAATGAAAATCCCCTTTGTCTGCGATTTGGTCCTATGTTTTTTCGAGAAATGAAGTGATTTGGGTCTACTTTTTAGAAGTGCAATCTAAACTTCGGTTTAGAGCCCTTCATTTCAGGCTGATTTTTTAAGTAATTTGGCTTTTATTTTTCATCTATCCCTGTTTTCGGCCCCGATTACCCTTGCCCGTGGTCGGATGCTCACGAAATTCCTGATTTGCTCACGGAAAAGTGACGGATGCTCACGAGTAGGTACCGTTTGCTCACGTACCTGGAACCTTTCCAGCTTATCTCGGAGGTTTGGTCACAAAACTCAATGAATTGCTCTCGAACCCGTAATGGTTACAATTAAGATGGAGTGGTTGGATTTACTTTTTCAACTTTAATGCCGGGGATTTTCAAATAAACCGTACCGCAAGCTCGCGGTTCGTGCCCTGAACCAGGCCCGCTCGTTTGAGGTACCGCAAGCCCGTTGTTCTTAGTAGGCGGAGCATCTTTATGATGGACTTTTCAAATAATTGTTGACGAAAATGTACAATGAGAGTAAGATTATTTTCATAATTACAAATTACATATTTCGCGAATGATGATTGTGGGAGAGACTGAATGATGATTTGTTCGGCACCGAAGGAGCAAGCCCCAAAAAAGACCTTGGGATTGAATCTCTCAGGTAAAGAGTACCACGATTGGACGCACCTCTGGAGAGAGCGATTAAGCCACCAAAGGGGATACTTCTGCCAATGTCAGAAGTGAAACTCTCAGGTAAAAGGACAGAGGAAAGGTAGAATATTTTTTATTCTACTTTTCCTCTGTCTTTTTTTGTACTTATCAAAAAGTATAATACGCATAAATGCTACGCCAGTAGCTTTCTTATGTTGGGGGAAAGTAGGGAAAAAGGAGGGAAATATGAAGTTGAGGATAACGGAAGCCGCACAATTCGAGCTGCAAAAACTTACTATTCCGGAGGGGATGGCCGTACGTTTAGATGCAGATTTATCGGGGTGCTGTACGTGGAATTTCACGGTAAAGCTGATCCTTGATGAACAGAGGAGAAATGATTCCTCCCTTACGGAGGGGAATGTCCCTTTTTTTATTGATCATTTCACCAAAAGATATTTAGGTGAAGATCTGTTGCTAGATTTTGAGGCTTCTACTGGTTTTTCGATCAAAAGCGACGAAGATGTTTTTGCTTGTGAATCAAGTGGAATCTACCAATTAACGACCTAGGGGTCAATTCATTAGGGGGTTACGAATAGGATGACTGAAAAACTAGTAAAAGAAGTAGATGTACTTGTCATAGGTTCGGGTCCCGGTGGTTATGTGGCGGCCATTCGGGCGTCTCAACTCTGAAAAAGTGTAACCATCGTGGATAAAGATACGGTTGGCGGTGTTTGTTTAAATCGGGGATGTATTCCTTCGAAGGCCCTGATTTCAGCAGCACACCGTTATGAAATCGTAAGGGAGTCGGACGAACTCGGGATTAAAGCGGAAGGGGTTCACATCGATTTCGGTAGGGTTCAGGAATGGAAAAAAAGTGTAGTTAATAAGTTAACGAATGGCGTTAGTTCTTTATTGAAAGGAAATCGCATAGCAAAAATAGCTGGAGAGGCATCTTTTATCCATGAAAATGAAGTGAGAGTGACCCATGGCGAGGGGGAGACGTTTTATCGGTTCAATCATTGCATCATAGCCACGGGTTCTCGGCCGGTTGAATTAAAAGCTTTTCCTTACGGGGGAAGGATCCTGTCTTCCACTGAAGCACTAGATCTTCAAGAAATTCCTAAACGTCTGGTTGTGATTGGTGGAGGTTATATTGGGATGGAATTAGGGCAAACCTACGCTAAGTTTGGGACCGAAGTGACGATTCTGGAGGGAGCGGACTCGATCTTGCCGGGATTTGAAAAAGAAATGCCCCGTTTTCTAGGGCGAAGCTTGAAAAAGCTGGGAGTCCAGGTGTTCACCCAGGCCATCGCACAAAGTGCCGAACAGACGGATACGGAAGTGACGGTTACCTTCACCGCAAAAGGAGAAGAGAGAAAAGTAACCGCCGATTACTTATTAGTCACCGTGGGTCGTCGACCCAATATTGATCAATTAGGGCTTGAAGCCCTTCAATTGAAAACAACGGAGCGCGGGTTAATTGCAGTCGACCAGCAGTGCAGAACGAGCATTCCCCATATTTATGCCATCGGCGATATTGTAGAAGGACCGGCGTTAGCACACAAAGCGTCGTATGAAGGAAAAGTAGCCGCCGAGGTCATTGCGGGAGAGGAAAGTGCCGTTAACTATAAAGCGATTCCCGCTGTTGTGTTCTCTGATCCTGAAATAGCGAGTGTAGGATTGAATGAGACTCAAGCGAAAGATCAAGGATACACGGTTATGATAGGGAAATTTCCCTATGCTGCGAATGGTCGTGCCTTATCTCAGCATGCGGGTGATGGATTTGTAAAAATCATTGGTGATAAAGAGTCGGGTTTGGTGCTTGGGGCTCAAATTGTTGGACCTGAAGCTTCCAATCTGATTGCCGAAGTGGCCCTAGCTATTGAGGCAGGAATTCCTTTAAAAGAGATTGCACATACGATTCATGCTCATCCTAGCTTAGGGGAGATTGTGATGGAAGCGGCCGAAGGCGCGCTTGGCGAGGCGATTCATCAGATCAGTAACTCGAAATAGATTCGACTTTTGGAGGTCATTATGGTGAAAACGGGAACTTTGGATGTAAAACGAGGAATGGCCGAAATGCAAAAAGGCGGCGTCATTATGGATGTCGTGAACGCTGAACAAGCAAAAATTGCGGAGCAAGCCGGGGCGGTGGCTGTTATGGCCTTAGAACGGGTTCCATCGGATATCCGGGCGATGGGTGGAGTAGCTCGTATGGCTGATCCCAGCATTATAGAGGAAGTGATGAAGGCTGTCTCGATCCCAGTCATGGCCAAAGCCAGGATAGGGCATATCGTTGAAGCTAAGGTCCTTGAAGCTTTAGGGGTAGATTATATAGATGAAAGTGAAGTCTTAACTCCAGCGGATGAAGTGTTTCATATTAATAAAAAAGAGTTTACGGTTCCTTTTGTTTGCGGGGCCCGGGACTTAGGAGAAGCTTTGCGAAGAATTGGAGAAGGAGCATCCATGATTCGGACCAAAGGGGAGCCCGGTACGGGTAATATTGTAGAAGCGGTCCGGCACCAACGGATGATACAAAGCCAGATTCGAAAAGTACAAGCGATGTCTTATGATGAATTAATGGCAGAAGCCAAACATCTAGGGGCACCTTATGAATTGCTCGAATGGATTCATACAAATGGAAAGTTGCCCGTGGTGAACTTTGCTGCGGGTGGAGTGGCTACTCCTGCTGATGCTGCCTTAATGATGGAACTGGGATCGGACGGTGTTTTTGTGGGGTCCGGGATCTTTAAATCCGAAAACCCGGAGCGTTTTGCCAAGGCGATTGTCGAGGCGACCACTCATTATCAGGATTATGACTTGATTGGACAATTATCCAAAAACCTAGGAACGGCTATGAAAGGAATCGAAATTTCCCGTCTTCTCGAAAACGAGCGGATGGCTGTTCGCGGTTGGTAAACGCTGCAATGAAGGATGTGAAGGGGAGAACTCTCTTTCACATCCACACAATCTAAATATTGAGTTGGAGAAGAAATGGCCATGACAGAAATAAAAAAACTTGATCAAGAAAATATTCGATCGGTAAGATTTTGCTCCAATAATAAACAGCATCGCGTGTTCGGCTACAATAGCTTGAAATGGTACTGCAGTGAATGCGGCATTCAATGGGCGATCGATCGTTATTCGGGCAGCATCCAGTCTTATCAATACTTGGTGGATGGTACAAAGGAATTGCTTGAAGAGGTCTCTGTGGAAACGTTTTTGGAAAGGAAGGAACAGTATTAAGATTTAAAATAAACTTGACAATATATTTTCTATGATTTAATATAATAAATAAGTATTGAATTTAATAAATGCGATTGATTATTGCGGGAGAGACTGAACGCTTGCGTTTGGCACCGAAGGAGCAAGTCCTAAAAAACCTTAGGAACTAAACTCTCAGGTAAAAGGACCGCAATAGGACGCACCTCTGGAGAGAGCGATTGGGCCACCAAAGGGGAAGGTTCTTGTGTTCAGGAACTAAACTCTCAGGTAAAAGGACAGAGGAAGGGTAGAATGTAAGTTACATCTATCTTTCCTCTGTCCTTTTTGCGTTGAGAAAGATAGGTAGTAAGTTAGATTTCAACTTCTTATTATGGCGGATGATGATTGTGGGAGAGACTGAACCGGTAAGGTCAGCACCGAAGGAGCAAGTCCTAAAAAACCTTAGGAACTAAACTCTCAGGTAAAAGTACTGCAATTGGACGCACCTCTGGAGAGAGCGATAAGCCACCAAAGGGGAAGGTTCTTGTATAAAAAGAGCTAATCTCTCAGGTAAAAAGGACAGAGGAAGGGTAAAAGTAGATTGATTTCATTTTTACCTTTCCTCTGTCTTTTTTGGGGGAAAGAATAGAACTGGTGTTCTTATTTAGAGCGTGAAGGAGGCTGTCTGGATGAGTTTAGAGAATCATGACTATGAAATTTATGAAGCGATTGAAAAGGAAAGAAACAGACAGAATACGACATTGGAATTGATTGCCTCGGAAAATTTTGTAAGTCAAGAAGTCATGGATGCCATGGGATCGGTTCTTACAAACAAGTATGCGGAAGGGTATCCAGGCAAGCGATATTACGGTGGCTGCGAGTTCGTTGATGTGGTAGAAAGGCTGGCCATTGAACGGCTAACGGAGTTATTTGATGCGAAGTATGCCAATGTCCAGCCTCATTCCGGTGCACAGGCAAATACGGCCGTCTATTATTCCTTACTTCATCCCGGAGATAAGATTATGGGGATGAACTTATCCCATGGTGGCCATTTAACTCATGGAAGTCCGGTCAGCATTTCTGGGAAGTGGTTTGATGTTGTGGCTTACGGGGTCAGAGAGGATACTCATCTCATCGATTACGATGAACTGGAAACGATTGCTCTTCGCGAACAGCCTAAATTAATCATCGCAGGGGCTAGCGCCTATCCGCGTGTGATTGATTTTGCCAGATTTAAAGAGATTGCCGACAAGGTGGGTGCCCGTTTGATGGTGGATATGGCTCACATTGCCGGTCTAGTGGCAGTAGGTCTGCATCCATCTCCGGTTCCGTATGCAGATGTAGTGACCAGTACCACCCATAAAACCTTGCGTGGGCCACGCGGCGGCATTGTGCTGACGAATGATGAAGAAATCATCAAAGGGATTAACAAATCGATTTTCCCAGGGCTGCAAGGTGGACCGCTTATGCATGTCATCGCAGCCAAGGCGGTTTCGTTTAAAGAAGCATTGCAACCGAGTTTCAAGGATTATGCAGCACAAGTAGTCAGGAATGCTTCTGTGCTAGCGGAAACGCTGAAGGCCGAAGGGGCTGTCTTGGTTTCCGGAGGAACCGACAATCACTTGCTGATGATCGATGTGCGTCCATGGGGACTAACGGGAAAAGAAGCGGAGCGTTTATTGGAAGAAGCGGGTATTACCGTCAATAAGAATACGATCCCTTATGATCCGGCAAGCCCCTTTGTTACGAGCGGGATTCGAATCGGAACGGCAGCCATTACCTCCCGAGGCATGAAAGAACAAGACATGGTTACGATTGCCCAAGCCATAGCAGACGTGTTGAAAACCAAAGGCGATGCAGGGGTAGTCACGAGGCACAGAGGAAGAATCCAGCAATTGTGCGAAGCTTATCCCCTATATGAACGTGTGAGAGTCTAGTAAAAAGGGAGGCATGGGATCTATGTTGTACAACAGCTGCTTTGATATTATCGGACCTATTATGGTTGGACCTTCTAGTTCACATACAGCAGGCGTTGTATCGATTGGAAAGTTTGTCTATGACTTCCTCGAAGGCTCCCCTGATCAGGTAACCATCGTTTTCTACGATTCCTTCGCGGAGACGCATAAAGGACATGGAACAGATAAAGCCATCATTGGTGGATTGATTGGAATGGATACAGACGATGTTCGGATTCGGGATGCGGTGGAAATGGCGGAGGAGCAGGGGATCGAGATCCGTTATGTGTTGGAAAATCAGTGTCCCTACTACGATCACCCGAATACAGTTCTCATTCAGACAAAGAAAAATGGGGAAACCGAAACGATCGGCGGAGTTTCCTTAGGCGGAGGGATATCGAAAATCTTCCATATTAATGGCTTTAGCGTCGATATTCCGCTGAATGCTGCCTATGACTTGGATCAGTTGAAGGAATATAAACGAAATCTTATTTATTCTTAGTTTGCGAGGAAGATGCGACATGGATATCCAATCAATGAATGAATTGCTCAACCATTGCGAACGAGAGAAGAAAAGTATAGCGGAAATCATGCTGGAGATCGAAATCTCCAAGTCAAAGCGAGATCGAGAACTGATCGTTCACATGATGAAAGAACGTTTAATCAAAATGAAAGAGGCCGTGGATCTAGGAGTATCCGATCGGTCGACGGCACCAAGCGGCATTTCTGGTGGGGATGCTTACTTGATGGGGCAATATCAAAACAAAGGCGATGTTCTTAGTGGTCCTTATATCGCCGATGCCATGCGGTTCGCGTTCGCCACATCGGAAAGCAATGCTCGCATGGGGGTCATCGTTGCGACTCCGACAGCCGGGTCGGCCGGGATATTACCTGGCTGCTTATTTTCCCTTTATGAGAATGGCAGCTTCACCTATGAACAATTGGTGATGGGGTTGTTTACCGCAAGCGCCATCGGATATGTGATCGCGAACCGTGCGTTTATCGCCGGTGCAGCAGGCGGATGTCAAGCCGAGGTGGGTTCGGCCACCGCTATGGCGGCTGCGGCGATTGTAGAACTCAAAGGCGGGACTCCTCATCAGGCTGTTCATGCCGCGGCGATCGCTTTAAAGTCGATGCTGGGATTGGTTTGTGATCCGGTTGCTGGATTAGTAGAAGTCCCCTGCATCAAACGCAATGTTATAGGCACGTCAATTGCTTTTTCGGCTGCCGATATCGGCTTGGCTGGGGTGGAAAGCCGGATTCCTTGCGATGAGGTCATCGCCGCCATGTACGATATTGGAAAGAACATGCCTCGTACCCTGAGGGAAACCGCATTGGGTGGACTGGCCATCACGCCGACGGGAGAAAAGATTAAGAAACGGATAGTAGAACAAAAGACAAATGAGGAGGGGTGGACAGGATGGAAGGGTTAAAACGAACGCCACTATATCCGCTCTATGAAAAATATGGCGGGAAAACGGTAGATTTCGGCGGCTGGGAGCTCCCCGTTCAGTTTAGCAGCATTATGGAAGAACATCATGCAGTTCGAAATCGTGCGGGTCTATTTGATGTTTCCCATATGGGTGAAGTGATCATGAAGGGGCCGGATGCAAAAAAAGCCGTTCAGCGGCTGGTTACGAATGATGTCAACTCGCTTCGGGAAAATCAGGCTTTGTATGCGGCAATGTGTTACCCAGACGGCGGAACCGTTGATGATTTACTCGTTTATAAGCTCAAGGAAGATGAGTATCTGTTAGTCATTAATGCATCCAATATTGGAAAGGATGTTTCCTGGATCATCGAGCAATCCACCGGGGATCTCACCATCGAAAACGTATCCTCTAAGATCGCTCAATTGGCCTTGCAAGGTCCGAAAGCGGAAGAAATTCTGCAGACTTTGACTTCCTTTGACTTATCGGAGATTAAATTCTTTCATTTCCAAGAAAAGCTGGATATTGCCGGGATTTCAACTCTTGTATCGCGTACCGGCTATACGGGTGAAGATGGATTCGAGCTTTATGTCGATGCCGCGGATGCTTGCAATCTGTGGGAAAAGATCTTGGATGCAGGCAAAGATGCTGTCCTGCCCTGCGGCTTAGGAGCGCGAGACACGTTGCGGTTTGAAGCCAAGCTTCCTCTTTACGGCCAAGAGCTGGGGAAGGATATTAGCCCGCTCGAAGCGGGGATCGGCTTTGCGGTGAAAGTAGAAACCGAGGAAGATTTTATTGGAAAAGAAGCCCTTATCCAGCAAAAAGAAAAAGGGATTCCTCGCAAATTAGTTGGCATTGAAATGGTAGGGCGCGGGATTCCGCGTACGGGTTATCCGGTTTATGCTAGCGGAGCAGCTCTGGAGGATGAGCCTATTGGCTATATCACATCAGGAACCCAATCCCCTACTTTAAAGAAGAATCTGGGCTTAGCCCTGATCCGTACCGACTTTTCGAAGCTGGGTACGCCACTCGAGGTTGAAATTCGAGGGAAACGGGTGGATGCGGTTACGATCAAATCCCCTTTCTATAAGAGATAAATCTATTAAACTACACATGTTGGAGGAGTAATCATGAGTCAAGTAATAGCTAGCTTACAATACAGCAAGGAGCATGAATGGGTAGAGGTGTTAGGCGAAAACCGAGTAAAAATCGGCATTACGGACTTCGCCCAGAATCAGTTAGGGGATATTGTCTTCGTTGAAATTCCACAAGCCAATGAAGAGGTCACCGCAGGTCAAAGCATGGGAACGATCGAATCGGTAAAAGCGGTATCGGAAATCTTTTCCCCGGTAAGCGGCAGAGTCGTTGAAGTGAACAGCGCGTTAGAGGACGCACCGGAAACCATTAACGGAGAGCCGTACAGCGGAGGCTGGATGGTCGTCGTTGAGCTGAGTCAACCGGATGAATTAAAAGAGCTTATGACAGCAGAGCAATATACTTCATTTACCGAGGAGGAATAAGACGTGAAGCATCGCTACCTTCCCATGACCCTAGAAGACAAGAAAGAGATGTTGTCCTTTCTTGGGATTGAAGACGTCCGTGAGTTGTTTTCGGATATTCCAGAAGAAGTTCGATTTAAGGGCTCACTAAATATTCCGAAGGCTCTATCTGAACCGGAAACGGTGAAGCACTTTACCCGATTGGCCAATAAAAATGTAAATAGCTCCGAGTATGCGTATTTTCTTGGAGCTGGGATTTATGACCATTATATTCCAAGTACGGTCAATCACGTCATTTCCCGATCCGAATTTTATACGGCTTACACGCCTTATCAGCCGGAGATTAGCCAAGGAGAGCTGCAAGCGATCTTTGAATTTCAGACGATGATTTGCGAGTTAACCGGTATGGATGTGGCTAACTCTTCGATGTATGACGGTCCTACCGCCCTTGCGGAAGCAGCCAACTTAGCCGTCGGCGGAGCCAAAGGGAAAAAGATCGTGATCTCCAAAGCGGTTCATCCGGAAGCAAGAGCCATTCTAAAAGTCAATGCCAAAGGACAAAGCTACGACGTCGTAGAGATCGATGTCAAGAATGGAGTAACGGATCTCAAAGCTTTAGAACAAGCGGTGGATGAACATACCGCTGGAGTGATCGTCCAGTACCCTAACTTTTTCGGGTCCATTGAAGATTTAGCTGCCGTGGAAAAAATCGCCCATCAATACAAAGGAATGTTTATCGTGAGTTCCAATCCGCTGGCATTAGGCACATTGCAGCCCCCTGGGGCATTCCAAGCGGACATTGTGGTGGGGGATGCCCAGCCATTCGGGATCCCGATGCAGCTCGGAGGCCCTTCTTGCGGATATTTTGCCGTCAGAGAAAAATGGATGCGCAAAATTCCGGGACGGATCGTCGGACAAACGGTAGACCAAGAAGGAAAGCGCGGCTTCGTCTTGACCTTGCAGGCGCGTGAACAGCATATCCGCCGTGAAAAGGCGACATCCAATATTTGCTCCAACCAGGCATTGAATGCCTTGGCCGCTTCCGTGGCGATGTCCGCCATTGGCAAGCAAGGGATTCAAGAAATGTCTAGGATGAATATCGAAAAAACGTATTATGCAAAGGCCCAAATTGCAGGCTTAGCCGGCTATAAGATCGCGTTCGATACTCCTGTCTTTAATGAGTTTGTCGTCAAGGTTCCCGGCAGTGTAACGGAAATCAATCAAGCTCTGTTAGAACGTAAGATCGTGGGAGGGTATGACCTCGGACGGGATTATCCGGAGCTTGCAGGCCATATGCTATTGGCGGTAACGGAAGCGCGCACCAAGGAAGAAATTGATTCCTTAGTACAAGGATTGGAGGAGATCGGACGTGCTTAACAACAAGGAAAAATCTCTTATTTTTGAAATGAGCAAATCAGGTCGAGCAGCCTATAGCCTGCCCGACAGTGATGTTCCTTCTATGGATCTGACATCCGAGATTCCGGCACACCTGATCCGCCAAACCCCGGCGGAATTGCCGGAAGTATCCGAGCTTGATCTGATGCGGCACTATACGGAATTGTCTAATCGTAATCATGGCATCGATTCCGGGTTTTATCCCCTTGGATCCTGCACGATGAAATATAATCCGAAAATCAATGAAGATGTGGCCCGTTATGCGGGATTTGCCAAAATTCACCCGTATCAGGTAGAGGAAACAATTCAGGGAGCGCTCCAGGTTCTTTACGATCTGCAGACGGAGCTCGCGGAAATCACGGGCATGGATGCCGTAAGCCTCCAGCCTGCGGCAGGAGCGCAAGGCGAATGGACAGCGTTGATGATGATCCGCGCCTACCATGAAAGCCGTGGGGAAAAGCGAGACAAAGTGATAATTCCAGATACGGCGCATGGAACCAACCCCGCGAGTGCATCGGTTGCGGGATTAGAAACCATCACCATTTCCTCGGATGAAAATGGAAATGTCAATTTGGAAGAATTGCGAAAAGTGGTAGGTCCAGATACAGCAGCGTTGATGCTGACCAACCCGAGTACGCTAGGGCTATTTGAAGAAAACATACTCGAAATTGCCGATATCGTCCACCAGGCCGGCGGCATGCTTTATTACGATGGAGCGAATACGAACGCCATTTTAGGAATTGCCCGTCCGGGAGATATGGGATTCGATGTGGTTCACTTGAATCTGCATAAGACCTTTACAGGTCCTCATGGCGGTGGCGGCCCCGGCTCCGGTCCGATCGGTTGCAAGAAAGAACTGATTCCTTTCATGCCTCGTCCAGAAGTCGTTAAAGAGGGAGACACCTATCGACTGAACTATGACATGCCGAATTCGATTGGCCGAGTAAAGGCTTTCTACGGCAATTTTGGGATCAACTTGCGTGCCTTTGTCTATATTCGCTCGAATGGTCCGGACGGATTACTTCGCGTGTCCGAGGAAGCCGTATTGAATGCCAATTACATGATGCGAAAATTGGCTCCTTATTACGATTTGCCATATGACCGCATTTGCAAGCATGAGTTTGTTTTATCGGGAAGAAAGCAAAAGAAGCTGGGGGTAAGAACGCTGGATATCGGCAAGCGATTGCTTGATTTCGGCTATCACCCGCCAACCATTTACTTCCCGCTCATCGTTGAAGAATGTATGATGATCGAGCCGACGGAAACCGAATCGAAAGAAACGCTCGATGAGTTTATTGAGGCGATGATCCAGATCGCCAAAGAAGCGGAGGAGAATCCGGAAATCATCCTGGAGGCGCCTCACCATACGGTCATTTCCCGACTAGATGAAGTCGCGGCAGCACGTAAGCCGATCCTCAGGTACAAGAAACCGACAGGAGAACAGGTAGCGGAAAGGAGTACGGCACATGAGCTTGTCCAAGCGTGAGGCCAAGCCGGAATGGCTAAAGATTAAGCTTCATACCAATGAAGAGTTTAAGGAAATCAAGGCCATCATGCGCGGGAAAGAGCTTCATACCGTCTGCGAAGAAGCTAAGTGTCCCAACATTTATGAATGCTGGAGCAACCGAACGGCCACCTTTATGATTTTGGGAAGCATCTGCACCCGGGCCTGCCGTTTCTGTGCCGTCACGACAGGACTGCCGACGGAATTAGATGGGGAGGAGCCGCTTAAGGTGGCCACAGCAACCAAACA
This sequence comes from Ammoniphilus sp. YIM 78166, assembly GCF_004522215.1. Taxonomy (GTDB): domain Bacteria; phylum Bacillota; class Bacilli; order Aneurinibacillales; family RAOX-1; genus YIM-78166. The sequence continues at coordinate 1,066,867 of NZ_SDLR01000002.1, forward strand.
AATGGGACTCCAGCACGTCGTCGTAACTTCGGTTGCCAGAGACGATCTGGCAGACGGAGGAGCTTCCATCTTTGCTGAAACGATCAAGGCCATCCGAAGAATGAATCCGTTGACGGGAATCGAGGTATTGATTCCTGACTTCGGAGGAGATTCCACTGCGCTGGAAGTGGTTCTTCGGGCCAAACCGGATATCCTCAACCACAATATCGAAACCGTGGAGCGATTGTCTGATCAAGTTCGGGCGAAAGCAAAGTATTCTCGCTCTCTAGCCTTACTACGAAATGCAAAGGAATTGGGCATAAACCAGAAGACCAAGTCTAGCATTATGGTTGGCTTAGGGGAAACGAAACCAGAAATCCTAGAGACCATGTATGATTTGCGCCATGTCGATTGCGATATCTTGACTATAGGGCAGTATTTACAGCCCACAAAAAGACATCTTCCCGTAAGAAAATATTATTCGCCGGAAGAATTTGCTGAGTTTCGCGAGATTGGGATGAAAATGGGGTTTGCGCATGTAGAATCGGGTCCTTTGGTTCGAAGCTCTTACCATGCCCATGAGCAAGTGCAAAAGGCTGCCGTAGGAAGGTAAATCAATGTAACAGCCATCTGGATTGAAACTCCAGATGGTATCCTCTTATGGTCACCTGGAAGCGCATACACCTAAATCAATGAATGGGGGAGAGCCTTTGGAGAAAAAAATCAATGTGAATCGAGCCGTATTACTTATTTCCTGCCCTGAAAAACCAGGGATTATCTCGGTGGTGTCTAGCTTTCTATTAGATCATCAAGCTAATATTGTCCAATTCGATCAACACACAACGGATCCACGAAGCGGCTTGTTTTTTATGCGGATTGAGTTTGATTTGGAGGATTTCGATCGTTCCTTTCAGCAGATTGAACAGGATTTACCCATGTTAGCTCGGGACTATGCGATGGACTGGACCTTAAACAGTGAGAAAAAAATAAAACGAATGGCTATCTTTGTTTCAAAAACGGATCATTGTCTGCTGGAACTGCTTTGGCGGTGGAAATCAAAAGAAATCTTGGTGGACATCCCTCTCGTGATTAGCAACCACCTGGATTTAAAGGAAACCGTAGAAGCCTATGGGATCCCTTATTATCATATTCCCTTGACTAATGATACAAAAGAGGAAGCGGAACAGAAAACCTTAGAGATTTTATCTGATAAAGTTGATTTTATCGTCCTGGCAAGGTATATGCAAATTTTGTCCCCTCATTTTATTTCAAAATACCAAAATCAAATCATTAACATCCACCATTCGTTTTTACCGGCCTTCGTGGGGGCCAATCCGTATGCGAAGGCTTTCCATCGAGGCGTGAAATTAATTGGGGCAACAGCCCATTATGTCACGAATGACCTCGATGAAGGGCCTATTATACAGCAAGATGTCCTCCGGGTGAATCACCGTTATACAGCCGAGGACTTAAAGGTTGCAGGGCGCCACGTGGAAAGAACAGTGCTTGCCCAAGCCGTTTCCTGGCATGTGGAAGATAAGGTGCTGGTTCACGGCAATAAAACCATTGTGTTCACATCCTAGAGCCTATTTCCGGAGAATTTCAGGTGGTCAAGATACTTGGATTAAACCTAATCGGAGGGGACGATTTAGATGGAAATATTGGGGCTTTTGAACAAGATGAATAGTATCCTTTGGGGAACACCAAGTTTAATCTTCCTATTCGGTACGGGGTTATTCTTAACGATGAGGTTAAGGGGTCTTCAATTCCGAAGACTGCTCTATGCTTTTAAGTTAGGGTTTACCAAAGAAGGGCAGTCTACTTCAAATGATGAAGGGGATGTCAGTAACTTTAAGGCATTAATGACTGCCTTAGCCGGAACGATTGGAATTGGAAATATTGCTGGTGTTGCCAGTGCTGTAACGATTGGCGGACCCGGAGCGATTTTCTGGATGTGGATCGTGGGTCTGCTGGGCATGGCGACAAAATACGCCGAAGCCTTGCTTGCCATGAAATACAGAGTTAAAAATGAAAACGGTGAGTTTTCGAGCGGTCCCATGTATTATGTGGAAAAAGGACTCGGCAAGAAGTTCAAATGGCTGGCCGTGGCTTTTGCTGTATTCGGTTCTTTTGCCGCATTAGGGATCGGCAATAGTGTTCAGTCTAACACCATCGCGAATGTCATGGAAACATCGTTTAATGTGAGCAATATTGTAACAGGTATGGTCTTAGTCGTTTTAGCGGGGTTAATTACTTTTGGTGGAATTCAGCGAATTAGTTCCGTAGCAGGATTTTTCGTGCCGATTATGGCTGTTTTATATGTAGGTGGTTCACTCATGATATTAGGTATAAATTATGAGCAAATTATTCCTGCCTTTCAATTAATTTTTTATTATGCATTTAATCCGATTGCTGCAACCGGTGGTTTTGTTGGAATCGTGGTTTCTGAAGCCATTCGGAACGGCGTGTCTCGCGGAATTTTTTCGAATGAGGCGGGTCTGGGTACGGCAGCGTTAATCGCAGGAAACGCAAAAACCGATCACCCTGTCAAACAAGCTCTTGTTGCGATGACGGGTACCTTTATCGTCACGATTATCGTGTGTACCATGACAGGCTTAGTATTAGTGATTTCAGGATATTGGGATACAACCGGCGGGTTGTTATCCGGTGTGGCGCATGACGGAAGTCTTGCCGGTGGGGCATTGACACAAGCAGCCTTTGCATCCGCACTCGGTAAAACAGGGGAATATATTGTAGCCTTTTCCATTATCTTTTTTGGCTTCTCTACGATTATTGGTTGGTATGTGTATGGTGAAAAATGTTTTGAATACATAGTAGGAACTAAAGGTATTTTAGCCTACCGTACTGTCTATGTTATCGCAACCGGAATTGGAGCTGTTGCGAATCTTTCAACCGTTTGGGCCTTTGCAGATATGGCGAACGCCTTGATGATGATTCCCAACTTAATCGCTCTCATCTTATTAAGTAAAGTGGTTGTAAATGAAACTAATGATTTTTTTGAGAATCATTATAATGCAGGAGTAACGGAAAAGAAGCAAGCGAGTTAACTCGAGACAATTTGTTAAAACTCACGAACAACAGCTTGTTTTTTTAACTAAATATTCTGTTAAACTATCATGTTATATTTAAGTAGAGATCTCAAAGCAATGGGATCTCTTTTTATATTAGGGAGGTATGCTAAATGAAACTAGAATTAATATTTATTAAGAGTGAAGAACGTGTAAGGGGGTGTATCTATGATGAACCTTAGTTATAATCATCCCTTGAGAAGAAGTTTGATAAAACAACTCATATTTATTGATGAAAATCGACTTGACCTAGTGGATATGTATTTGGCGGCAACACCAATTAAAGATAAAGATTACAACTTTTTTGGTCGATATATCTTAGAAGTGGAAAAGTTTTTAAGAGAATTTGATTATAGCTTTTCTCAAAAATTAGAGACTGTTTTTATTGGGAGTGAAGTTACTTTATATTACGTTGAGGAAAATCAACTAGATCAATATACGATTTGTTTTCCAGAGCAATCAAATCCAGATAGTAAATGTATTTCCTTGTTTTCACCGATCGGAAGACAAATCATTTTAAAGGGAATCAATGAATTAATCCGCCTTACTACACCGAATGGCGAAGCTAATGTAATCATCAAAGATATTGAATTTAAGCAATACTGTTAGCTATTATTTGGTAGATTTCCGTATAGAAAGAAAAGACTTGAGTCTCTATCTGAAGACTCAAGTCTTTTTTCTGTTTAAGTTGTAGTTCACTAAATCACTAAAGGGATGTCCCTTTCATCTTCCTCCAAAGAGTGGTCCGGCTAATTCCTAATAGATCCGCAGCCTTTTCTCGGTTTCCATCGCAGCGGGCCAAGGCTTGCTGAATCAGCTCTGCTTCTGTAACCGTTTCTTCTTCTTGATCCTCCGGTTGGGAGGAGAGAGAATGCGTTGGGAATAGGGCCATATACATGGTTTTGTGAATTACTTCCCGTGTGAGCTTTTCCCCCTCAATCAGCACCTGAAAACGCTCCGCTACATTTTCTAATTCTCGAACATTTCCCGGCCAGTGATAGGAAAGAAGCATGTCGAAATCCATGTCTGCCACTTTGGCCGCGAGCCTTTCATTGCTCTTGATAAAATGCTCAAACAGCTTGGGTATATCCTCTACGCGCCGGCGCAAGGGGGGGATAGAGAGCTGGAGGACACTGATTCGGAAATATAAATCTTCACGGAATTCACCCTCCTTGATGCATTTCAGCAGATCCTTGTTAGATGCAGCGATAATCCGCACATCAATAGGGATGACTTGATCGCCGCCTATCCGAACGATCTCTTTTTCCTGAAGGACGCGAAGAAGTCTGGATTGCAAATGCAAAGGGAGCTCGCTAATTTCGTCTAAGAAAATGGTTCCTTGATGGGCTAATTCAAAGAGACCGATTTTCCCGCCTTTTCGGGCTCCTGTAAAGGAACCTTCCTCGTACCCGAATAGCTCACTGTCTATGAGGTTCTCCGGAAGCGCTGCGCAATTCACGGCTACGAAGGGCTGTTGGTTACGCGCACTGGCCCGGTGGATGCTTTGGGCAAAGAGCTCCTTTCCCGTCCCGGATTCACCATGAATGAGAATGGATGAGCTCGCTCGACTAAACTTCTTGGCTTGCAGGATCGTTTCTTGCAGGGCTGCGCTAGTCCCGATAATATCGCTAAATCCATAATTGGCAATCATTGGCTTCTGATTAATTTTTTTGCGGATCTTTCGTTCCATCTCCTGCAAGTTAGCAACGTCATCAAGGGCTAGGATGTGTCCCATATTTTCGCCATGCAAATTGACCGGGACAACATCTATCGCTAGCTTCTTTTGATTATGCTCAAAAAGCAGGTTGTATTGTGGTTCCTTCCCTAGGAGATTGGAATTTTTTTCCTGGAGATCTGGCAAAATCTCAAGCAAATTTTTCCCTATTGCTTGTTTGCTTTTGATTCCGAGGAGCTGCTCCGTCATCTTGCTCATAATTTTGATCTTAGCGTGGGCATCCGTGGAAATAATCCCGCTACGGTTTAAGTCTACGATCGTCTTGAACTGAGCGAACTTCTCCATCTCCGTCCGATAGGTTTTCAAGATATTATAAGCAAACTGAAAAGCACTGGTCATGGAACGCGGCGTGTAATAAAAGACACCTTGCATGCCGTATCGGGGAGCGGATTCACAGACCCAACTTCCCCCTACCACATGCTTGACCCCTTCCCCTTGCAGTTTCTCTAGGAGGGCAGCCGCTTCTTGAAAATCTTGAAAAGCGATTTGTCGAATCTTTACTTTTATCAGGTCGGAGAACCTGGAGATATCTTCAATATTTTCTCGGAAATTCATGACAATGATTTCCTCAGCATCGATTTGGTCGATAAGCTCTAACAAGTCAAACCCGGTCACCTTTACCTGTACAACAAAGTTTGTAATCATTTTTCTGATGTAGGATGCACTCCGGTCTCCGCTTATGACAATCGTGCCAGGTTCAAAAAATGATTGTAAATCCCGGAAGGAATCCGGTGAGGTAAGAAACTGAAGGGGCAGTTCGGTGACTTCGTATTCAACCCAAGGAGGAAGATTAATCAAAGCCTGCTTGGCTAGGCTGGAGAATGGAGCATAACCAACGATAACAATTTTGGGATTCATATAAGCCTCCATGGAGATAAGTGTAGGATTTTGTAACCAATTATACATGAATTCAGAAAAGAATGAAACAATTGAAACTTGGATTGTTTCATTCGAAACGAAATCTTTCGATCATGGGGCGAAAAGACTTGATCTGATAGGGGGAAACTTTGGCATTAAAATTGCTAGAGATATAGGTGAGACCAAACGGAACCGAAGAGCCGAAAGGAGGCGGATGCAACCAGATGTCCGGCAAATTTAAACACAACCTGGGAGAGATTTAACCATGAGTAGAGAGTACCTGTATGTTGAGAAAGAAGGAGCGATAGCAACGCTCTACATTAATCGCCCTGATAAAAGGAACGCGTTCAACTATGATATGTGGCATGCGCTTCCAGGATTGCTAGACGATGTAGAACGTGATGACAAGATGAAAGTTTTGGTCCTTCGAGGAGTTGATGACAGTGCTTTTGTTGCGGGTGCAGATATTGCTGAGTTCACGACCTTGCGTGCGACGGACGAGGGCGAGCGAAAGTATAACGAGGCCGTTATCGAGGCGGAAGCCGCGCTCTCCCGATTCTCGAAGCCAACGATCGCGATGGTTCAAAAATATTGCATCGGAGGAGGTTGTATTCTGGCCCTGGCTTGCGACCTGAAATTTAGTTCGGAAACCGGGATCTTTGGGATCACACCGGCCAAGTTAGGCATTATTTATACTTTTTCCGGGACAAAGAATCTCGTTGATTTAGTCGGTCCTGCTAGAGCGAAGGATATGCTGTACTCTGGACGTGAGCTTGGAGCGCAAGAAGCTTATCAATATGGCTTGATTGACCGAATTTACTCTAGTGAAGAGATTGTTGAGAAGACCTACGCCTATGCGCAGCTTCTGACCACACGAGCTCAAAAGACCATTAAAGGAGCCAAAATAATTATTAAGGAAGTTATGAATGGTGCAACAAAGGAAACAGCGGAGATAAGTGAATTAGTTTCGGGATCCTATGCATCCACGGACTATAAAGAAGGAGTCAAAGCCTTTCTGGAGAAAAGGCAGCCACAGTTTAGTGAAGTGTAAAGGAGAGGGTTACCATGTTAAGCCAAGAAAATAACGAACTCTTAACGCAAGTCACAGGAAACGCCCCGATGGCCCAGTTTATGCGCCAATTTTGGGTGCCCGCGGTCCGTGCGGCCCGGCTGGAGCCGGATGGCGATCCGATACGCGTCCGCTTGTTTGGCCATAACTATGTGGCGTTTCGGGGCCGGGATGGACAAGCGGGATTCTTTGATGAAGCGTGCCCGCACCGCCGGGTGTCGCTGACGCTCGCGCGGAATGAAGATAACGCGTTAACCTGCTTGTACCACGGCTGGAAGTTCCACGTTTCCGGGCAGGTGGTTGATGCCCCGACGGAGCCGCCAGAGCGGGTGGAATCGTTTTGCAAGAAGGTGCCGCTGAAGAGCTACCCGCTGCGGGAAGCGGGCGGCGTGGTGTGGGTGTGGCTGGGTCAGGGCGAACCGACGCAATTTCCTGCGTTCGAATTTACGGNTGTCCGTGCGGCCCGGCTGGAGCCGGATGGTGATCCGATACGCATCCGCTTGTTTGGCCATAACTATGTGGCGTTTCGGGGCCAGGATGGACAAGCGGGATTCTTTGATGAAGCGTGCCCGCACCGCCGGGTGTCGCTGACGCTCGCGCGGAATGAAGATAACGCCTTGACCTGCTTGTACCATGGGTGGAAGTTTCACGTATCCGGGCAGGTGATCGACGCCCCGACGGAGCCGCCGGATCGGGTGGAATCGTTTTGCAAGAAGGTGCCGCTGAAGAGCTACCCGCTGCGGGAAGCGGGCGGCGTGGTGTGGGTGTGGCTGGGCCAGGGCGAACCGACGCAATTTCCTGCGTTCGAATTTACGGGCTTGCCGGACTCGCATCTCTTGATTCGGATTGCAGAAATTGATTGCAACTGGCTGCAAGTACTGGAAGGAACGGTGGATTCCGCGCACGTGTCGACGCTGCATAAGTCGTGGGTGGAAAAGGTCGGAGCGACCGTCTCCAAGACCAAGCACGACTTAGCTCCACGCTATGTGATCGATCCCCAACCTTATGGCTACCGAGCGGGAGCGTTGCGCGACATGCCGGATGGCTCGAAGTACGTAAGGATTTCCGAATATGTGCAACCGTGGTACTCGTTCATTCCAAAATCGCCAGAAGAAAACCATATTGCTTCGTTTGTCATTCCGGTCGATGACCACAAGTGCGTACAGTGGTTTGTGTTCTACAACTATAACCGTCCACTGACGTATGAGGACATCGCGATAACCGAGCGCCAATTTGGGATTGACCATAACTTATCTCCGGACAACTTCTATGCCGGGAATAAGGAAGGGCGCTGGNTCTCCGGACAACTTCTATGCCGGGAATAAGGAAGGGCGCTGGGAGCAGGATCGGAAAAAGCTTGGCACCCACTTCACGGGGATGTACGGGGTGCTGGTGGAAGACTACGTCATTGCGGAGAGCATGGGGCCGATCTCGGATCGAACGCAGGAATACCTGGGGTCCAGCGATGCGTTGATCGCAAAGATCCGCTGGCATCTGCTGAAGGCAGTTCGAGACATCCAGGAAGGAAAGGTCCCGAGCGGATTGGACGAGGAAATTGATTATCTGGGGATTCGCTCGACCAACGCGGTGATGTCGGCGGACATGGATTGGCGCTTAGCTCCGAAATAAGGATAATAATTCTTATATGACACTCAGGTCGAAAGATTGTATAATTTGAATACCTATGTCGAATTCGTTTTCTACGCCCCCATTGCAGGGGGTGTAGGAGTGATCTGTTCGACCATCTGAAAGGGGGCTTCCTTTTGAGGCGAATAGGATGTCTGTACCTATTGGTTATCTCTTTACTTATTAGTGGATGTGCACAAAACAACCCCAATATGGCAAGTGGAAAAAACACCGATTCGGAGAGCGGCTATCCAAACAGGCCCATTGAAATCATTGCCCCGTTTGCGGCGGGTGGCGCCTATGATTCCGTGGCACGCGTACTGGCTAAGGTGGTTCCGAAATACCTTCCTCAAGTACAGTCGGTTGTTGTCATCAATAAGCCAGGTGGCTCCAGCATTCTCGGAGTTGCAGAGATGCTTAAGGCGAAGCCGGATGGATATACCCTTGGCTTTGTTCCTTCATCTACTATTACCGTGGAACCCCATTATGGGAATGCCCCGTTTTCTCACGATAGTTTCCAGGCGATTATGAGAGTCCTTCAAGTGGATGGTTTCTTATATGTGAAAGCGGATTCACCCTGGACAACGTATGAAGAGTGGTTGGATTATGTAAAACAAAATCCAGACCAATTTTCTGTGTCTGCTGTCCCTGGGGCTATCAATCTATTAGAACGACTAAACCATGATGCAGAGATTAAGATGAAGGTCGTTCCCTATGACGGCTTTGCTCCTGCGATGTCAGCCTTATTAGGAGGCCATGTCCAAGGAACCATTGGGGTTCCATCCGGGGTTAAGGCTCAACTTGAGGCTGGCGAGATTCGACCGCTGTTTAGTTCATCCGGAAGAAAGACTGACGATATTCCTTTATTGAAGGAAAAGGGATGGAGTATCGAGGAGAACAGGATTACGGGGATTATTGCGCCTAAAGGACTACCAATGGATAAAGCCGCTATTCTCCATGATGCATTTAAAGCCGCGCTTGAAGATCCGGAAGTCGTTGAGCAATTAAACAAAGTAGGGATGAAGCCTTATTATGGAAGTGACGAGGAATTCCAAAGAGACTTAACTGAAAATTTCTACATCGATGGTGAGACACTTAGAAGGATTGGAAAAATTAAATAAATGATATTTTGGGGGAGGTAGTTTTTGGTGAGTGAAAAAAAAGCAACCTATCTAGCACTCGGTCTGCTCATTGTAGTAGGCATAGGCTATTTGATGAATGCTAGAAGTCTGTCTTCATCAGGAAACCAAGATGCGATTGGCCCAAGCTACTTTCCTATCCTATTGTCCGTCGCGCTTTTTCTCTTATGTGTAATTAGTTTGGTAAAAACGGTGTTGAGGAAGGAAGATAAGCGGATCACCATTCCGAATTTCAGACTCATCCTCGGTACGATAGTATTAACTGTTCTATTTGTCCTGGGATGGAGTACGTTTGGATTTTTCTACATTCCATTATTTATCTTCCTTTGGCTTTTACTTACGCTCTATCGCTTGTCGTTAGGCTTGAAGAGAAAAATAATGGCCGTGAATACGGGACTTGCCTTGGGGCTCACCCTATTTATTTACCTGGTTTTTGATGTCATGATGGCTGTAAGATTCTGAATAGGGGGTCTATGATGGAGGTCTTGAGTTTTGATTTTTCAACGCTGGCTTCGGCTGGATTCGCCATTCTATTGGGAACTTTTGTGGGCATGCTTGCTGGAGCCTTACCGGGTTTAGGAGCCATGGTAGCGATTGTTTTGCTGCTCCCCATCACCTATAATATGTCTGCTTTGAATTCCATTCTTTTGTTGTTGGCTACTTACCAAGCGGCTGAGTACGGGGGATCTATTTCTTCCATCACCTTGGGGATTCCCGGTACTCCAGCCGCTGCAGCTACAGTTATGGATGGATATCCCCTGGCGAAGCAAAAGTCTCCCGGAAAGGCACTGGGCTACTCGCTTGCCGCATCGACTATCGGAGGAGTGTTCGGCGCTCTTGTTCTGGTGTTTTTATCCGCTCCGATGGCCTCGTTTGCACTGAAGCTATCTGAACCAGAATTTTTTCTCATTGGGATTTTGGGACTGCTGGGGGTAGCTTCTTTAAGTTCGCATGACAAATGGAAGAGCGCGATTTCCGTGATTTTGGGTCTTATGGCAGGAACCATTGGCATGGACCAATTTACCGGCGCCTTACGGTTTACAGCAGGATCGCTGAGTCTGATGGATGGCCTTAGTATCATCGCTATGGTGACCGGTTTATTTGCCATTACCGAGATTCTCTCAATGGTCAACGGAAATTTAAACCAAAGCCATAGGGCCGATTCCCAAAAAATTAAGGTAAGCTTATCCGTACAGGAATTAAAAGAGGTTTCTAAACCAACGTTGATCGGATCGGTGATTGGAACGGTGATTGGGATATTCCCAGGACTTGGTCCGGGGGCAGCATCTTGGTTTTCCTACGCAACAGCAAAAAGATTTTCAAAAAGCCCAGAGACGTTCGGTAAAGGAAATCCTGAGGGCATTGCAGCGGCGGAAGCTTCTAATAACGCTTCCGTGGGCGGTTCCTTGCTCCCCCTTCTAACTTTAGGAATTCCCGGTTCTGCCGCGATCGCCGTGATTATGGGGGCCTTCATCATTCATGGGATTCAACCAGGGCCACAAGTTCTAGCCAAAGAACCTGTTTTGGTTTATGGCATTTTCGTTGGATTTTTCCTGACGACCGTTGCGATGTATCTAGTAGGAAGAATGCTAACTCCAGTATTTGGCCGTGTGTTATCGGTACCTGGTTCTGTCCTTGTTCCTGTAATACTGGTTTTATCCATTATTGGTGTGTACGCATCCAAGGGCTCTTATTTTGATATTTGGATCGCCTTAGGGATTGGGATCGTGGCGTATCTTCTAAAGAAGCTGGATTTTTCGATTCCTTCCTTTGTTCTTGCTTTCATTCTTTGCCCGCTGATCGAAACCAGTTTGCGACGCTCGCTGATCCTTTCGAGCGGGAGTTATTCCATATTTTTTACAAGACCATATTCTCTATTAATTCTCCTGATTATCGCTGCTTTAGTTGCAATGGCCATTATGAATGCAATTAAGCAGAATAAACAGAAAAATTTTCAAAATATGGAAAAGGGCGTGTAGTATGAAACTCCTCTGTGATAGAGGAGTTTTTTGTTTTGTCCTTTTGAAACATATGAAACGTTTTAGGTTTCATATGAGACATTAAGTCGATAGTGGATAAGAATAGGCTTGCTAGATGGTTGGAATTCCATATTTGGCATGAAATTTGCTTAGGTTATATATAACATCAGGTAAAGGAGGGTCACGATGCTGTTGCACGAATTGGTAAGTTTGACTAAAAACATAGCAAGCCTAAAGGAGAATATGCAACATTTAGCTTTATATAAGGGATTTACACATCCGGATGTTGTATCGAAAAGCCAAGAGCTCGATCGATTGATAGTTCGGTATCAAAAGCTAATCCTTGAACTAAATCAAAGAAAGATCAGCTGATAGAGAGGTCAATAGATATGGAGAACCTGGACATGAGAAAGAAAATGGTGATCATGTTAGCGGTCATGTCCGCTATGTTTTTTTCATCGATTAATATCACCATCATTGGAACTTCTCTGCCGAAAATTGTAGCAGCGATCGGTGGAATGGAGTATTTTAATTGGGCTTTTACCATCTTCATGCTTACCTCGAGTATCACCGCTAGTTTGGTGGGGAAACTATCCGACATTTACGGAAGAAAGATCTTCCTCTTAGCGGGAATTTGCATTTTTATGATTGGTTCCTTGCTGTGCGGGTTCTCAGGTACCATTGGCCAGCTCATTATGTTCAGAGGAATCCAAGGCTTTGGAGGGGGGATGATTATGTCCTCGGCTTTCACAACAATGGGAGATCTATTTGCCCCTCGTGAAAGAGCGCGATGGCAGGGAGTGATGGCGGGAATGCTAGGGGTCTCTAGTTTATTTGGGCCGACATTGGGAGGGTACGTAGTTGATCGGATGGATTGGTCGTGGGTATTCTGGATGTTTCTCCCGATTGGTGCGGTTGCTTTCTTCATGATATTCAAGCTTTATCCTCAAGTTAAACGTAAACCGAAAGAAAAAATCGATTATTTAGGGGCCTTTGTTTTATCGATAGCGATTCTTTCCATTCTATTAGGATTTAGCTGGGCGGGCACGGAGTACTCGTGGATCTCGGTTGAAATCATCGGGTTATTTTTTGTTTCTTTCGTGTCCCTCTCCCTATTAATCGTAATTGAAAAGAGAGCAGAAAGTCCTGTAATCCCCCTTTATTTATTTAAGCACCGTGTCGTCACCATATCGTGCATGGTTTTGCTGTTGTTTGGTATGGGCTTGTTTGGCCTAATTATGTATATTCCGTTTTATGTCCAAGGGGTGCTGGGCAAATCGGCCACGACTTCAGGGATCATGGAAATGATAATGACCGTCTCTATGGTATTATGCAGTGCTGCTGCAGGGCAATATATTACCCGTACAGGGAGGTATAAGGCCCTGGCGCTGGTTGGCTTTTCGCTGATGACTTTAGGTTTATTTATGATTTCTCAGTTGGCGTCTGACACGGAACTCTCTCTGTTGACCTACAGTTTAATTGTTTGTGGTATAGGGATAGGCTTTACCATGCCGGTTTTCACTTTGACGGTTCAAAATGCTGTGGAGCACAAGGATTTAGGGGTTGCTACCGCATGCGTCCAGATGTTTAGGCAAATGGGAGGGACAATTGGGGTTTCAGTCATGGGATTTATACTCACCTCTCGGATGGCAGAGAAGCTCTCACCCCCTTTGATTTCCCCCATGGAAGAAAATCCCTTGGAAGTTGAGTTGAATCCGCAGCACCTTATGAACGCAGAAGCGATGGAGGATATAAAAAGCCAGCTCTCTCCAGAAATGCTGACGAGTTTTGAACAGTTTATTAGCCTATCTAGGGATGCTCTCGATTATGCCCTTACCGAGGTGTTTTTGTTTGCAACGATCGTGGTGGCTTTAGCATTTCTGGCTACTACGTTCTTAAAAGAGCTTCCGCTTCGAACCTCAAATGAGGAACAGCAATCAGCAGCGGTGGGAAATGAGCAAAGTTTGTAATGAAGGAGGTTATTCCTTGAGCAGCAAACGAGAGGCTTTAATTGAAAGAATTGAGACACATCTTCGACGTACGGCTAGGCATCTTGTCAAATTTGATACGCTGGAAGAAACCTTAAATTATTTGCTAGACTCCTTTTGGATGGAGTTTACTTGCGACTTTGTTGCTATCATTCTAAAGGATAATCAGGTATTGATACCTAAAGCGTGGAAGGGTGGAACCAAACAGTTTGAGACGGCTTTTCCGATGCGACTGGATCGATGCTCTTCTAATCTTGGAGAGACAGGGTGGGACACTGAGCGGATCGAGGCAGACAATCCTTGCGAGTTCCATAAACTCATGAAGCGGGAGAAATTAACGACATGGTTTGCGGTTCCTGTCAAGGATGATGAGGAAAGTCTAGGATTCTGTGTGATAGGATTTCAGCAGTTCGTTCCAATGATTACGGAAACGGAACGGATTTTTCTAGAGTTTGGCAAAGACGTTGCCGTTGCTATTCGACTAGCTCAAGACAAAGAAGTGGGCCAAAAGAAAATGAAGGGAATTAAGTGGTTCAACGAGAACATCTTTCCGGGCACACCGATTGAACAGCTGGTAGAGAAAATAGTCGAACAAGCGAGTGGAGGAACACGCGCCCAATTCTCCTGCATCTACCTGTATGATGAAGTGGCCAATGAGTTTTATTTTCAACCGCCATCTGTGGGATGGATGAAACGGCCCGAAAGAATAAAAGTTAAAAAAAATAAAGAACTGAAGGACTACTTTCCTTATCTTGAAGCTGCGGGACAGGATCAGCTCTCGGTTCCATTGGTTGTTAATTTAAGAACGATTGGTGTCTTGCATGTTGCAGAAAAACAGGAGGGAAGCTTTACTGAGGAAGATCTTGAGCTTTTGGACTTCCTATCTACTCATGCCTCCGCGCTCCTGGAGAATGCCCGCTTGTACCAAGCGGAAATTGACTTGAAACAGCGATTGCAGACCTTCATGGGCCATCAGCAGAGACTCGTTAAACAAACCGTTGAAGGGGAAAATCTCGATGTCATTACGCAAACCATCAGTACGCTTTTTTCCCGGCCCGTGATCCTGTTTGACCGCTTTTTGCGACCTATTTCTTCCCTTGGCGAGGGGAAGGGTGTAGGTGCTTTTCAAGAAATTATAAGTGGGATTCAAGAACAAAAGGAGCAAATCAAAAAGGGCGAACTTTGGCTGGAATGCTTAGATCAGAATAACCCGGATATTGGGATCTGGCCTGTCATCGGCAGTGGTGACTTATTAGGCTATCTTACAATAGTAATCCGTAAGGAAGATGTTGATGATGTTCTACGCTTGACGATTGAGCATGCTTTGAATGTGTACGCGATCCAATTTATCAAGCAAAAATTGGTAATGGATACGAGGGAACAAGTCAAGGATGGGTTTATTGGGAAGCTGTTCGAGGAAAAAATAGAGGATCAGGACAAAATCATAGAATATGCGAATCTATTTAATTGGAACTTGTTTCAGCCCCATCGGATTGGAGTGTTGACGATTCAATTGGCTGAGCAGGAAAATCATTCTGATTTGCTTGATCGTGAAGCCCAAAAATCATGGGTTTGGGAACAGATGAAGGATCAGTTGTCTTTGGCTGAAAAAGATATCATGCTTTCTAAAAAAGGAGACGAATTTATCCTGATTGTACCTTCAGTCAAAGAACAGGACGATGTCCATTCGTTCTGGGAAAAGCTTTATCTTCGCCTAAATAAGCTAGCCGCGATGGAGAATCCGAAGAGTAGGGTATCATTAGGAGTGGGAGGGAAAGCCGAGAGAATAACAGATTACTATTATTGCTATAAACAAGCCGTGCAGGCTCATAATGTGGTTTCTCTTCGTTTCCGCGAGAAGGGGTTCGCCCTATTCGAAGAATCCGGGGCTTACACCTTATTGAACAATCTGAAGGACCCTTCCGTGGCCACCCTATTTATTAATAAATACTTGACGCCTTTATTGAATTATACGGAGGGAAAAGGGGCTGATCTCTTTAATACGTTGCGAATGTATCTTGATAAAAACGGAAATCTAAAAGATACCATGGATGCCCTTTATATTCATCGGAGTACCTTAAGATACCGAATTGAGAGGATAAGAGAGGTCTTGGAGCTTGACCTGGAGAATGCAGAGAACCGTTTGAATCTGATGATTGCCTATAAGCTCTATGATTTATATTATACCAAGTAAAGTATGAGGGTGACCCAAGGGTCACTCTTTTGAGTTTTGAACCCGTTTTTGTTCTTTATTGGTCAATTGTGGTCCAATCTAGTCGTTTCTTTTCGTGCATTATGTACCTATAAGGAGCTTGTTAGCTTCTATATAATCAAGATATAAATCATTGATCTGGAGGTGAATGGAAGAATGAATTTTACTCTATCAGAAGAACAACAAGCCGTAAAGGCGCTAGCGAAGGAATTCATTAACGAAGAAATTATCCCAGTAGCAAGGAAGTATGACGAAGCGGAACAATTCCCGATCGAAATCATGCAAAAGCTTCGCGAATGCGGTCTGTATAATCTAGCGATACCGGAAGCGTACGGCGGACCAGGGATTGACAAGGTCTCCCATGCTTTAATCGTTGAAGAGATGGCCAGAGGCTGCGCCGGCATTGCCACTTCAGCAGAAGCCAACTCCTTAGCTTCCTATCCGATTCAAGTCGGAGGGGACGAAGCATTAAAAAAAAGGTTCTTAACCCGATTGACGGTAGAAGGCGAACATGCTTCTTTTGCTCTAACTGAGCCGGGCGCAGGAAGCGATGTTTCCGGAATGTCCACCACGGTTGAGAGGGTAGGCGATGAGTATATCCTCAACGGGGATAAATGCTTTATCACGAATGCCAGCTACGCCAATTTTTACGTCGTCTTGGCAAAGCAAAAAGGTTTAGGGGATTCCAAAAGTTTTACCGCATTGGTGGTAGAACGAGAGTCTCAAGGGGTCATTGTAGGCGAGAAAGAAAAGAAAATGGGGCTGCGCGCTTCCGACACGTCCTCTATTAGCTTCCAAGAAGTAAGAGTTCCAGTTGCTAATCGGATCGGAAAGGAAGGGGATGGGTTTAAAATCTTTATGAAGGCACTGGCCCATGCCCGTCCTATGGTTGGCGCTCAGTCCGTTGGAATTGCCCAAGGTGCTTATGAAGCGGCCGTTGCCTATGCAAAAGAGCGGAAGCAATTCGGCAAGCCAATTTCCAATTTTCAAGCGGTTCAGTTTATGTTAGCAGATA
Organism: Ammoniphilus sp. YIM 78166; assembly: GCF_004522215.1. Classification (GTDB taxonomy): domain Bacteria; phylum Bacillota; class Bacilli; order Aneurinibacillales; family RAOX-1; genus YIM-78166. Next base: position 1,083,556 of record NZ_SDLR01000002.1, read on the forward strand.
TGGCCATGAATATCGAAGCGGCTCGCTTGCTAGTCCATAAGGCCGTCTATCTTCTGCAAGAAGGGCGTCCCTCTCCAACCCATGCGGCTTTTGCCAAGTGCTTTGCCGCAGATACAGCCATGAAGGTGGCTACGGATGCTGTACAGATTTTTGGAGGCTATGGCTATATTCGGGAATATCCGGTTGAAAAGTATTTCCGTGATGCCAAGATCATGCAAATTTACGAAGGAACCAATCAAATCCAGCGAGTCGTTATCGCCAAGGAAATATTATCTTAAATCAACGAATGGAGGAAATAAACATGAGTATTCAAACGGTAGGGGTCGTAGGATCAGGAACGATGGGAGGAGCCATCGCTCATCTGGCAGCTTTATCCGGATTGCAAGTCATTCTATGCGATGTAGAGGAAATGTTCTTACAAAAAGCAGTCCAGCGCATGGAAGGGCTGATGGACAAAAGCATTGCCAAAGGCAAGATGACGGAAGAACAGAAAGCCGATGTGCTGGAGAGAGTGACGTGTACGACCCATTTAGCAGAAATGAAAAAGGCAAGCATTGTCATCGAGGCGATCATTGAAAACCTGGAAGCGAAAAAGCAAGTCTTTGCCCAACTCGATGAGATCATGCCGGAAGAGGCCATCCTCGCGACTAACACCTCCTCGATGTCGATTACGGTGATTGCAGAAGCGACCAAGAGACAAGATCGGATAGCCGGGATGCACTTCTTTAATCCGCCCCAAGTGATGAAGCTAGTGGAGGTCGTCCGCGGTTATAAGACGAGTGATGACACGGTGCAAAAGCTTATGGAGTTGGCCAGACAAATGGGCAAAGAGCCTATCGAAGTGAAAAAAGATACCCCAGGATTTATTGTCAACCGAATTATGATTCCCCAATTCATTGAGGCCATCCGTTTGGTGGAAGAGGGCGTGGCTTCCGTGGAGGATGTGGATAAGGCCGTTAAGCTTGGACTGAACTATCCCATGGGACCTTTTGAATTACAAGACTTTGGCGGGGTTGAAGTAGGACTGTTCGTAATGGATTACTTCTACGATGAGTATAAGGATGATCGATTTGCAGCGCCCCTATTGATTCGTCAGCTGGTTAGAGCAGGCAGATTGGGAAGAAAGACAGGAGCTGGATTCTATGACTACAACAAATAGAAAGGAAGATCAACTTATGCCATTGGAACTATTGGAATGTATGATTGAAGATAAGATCGCGATTGTTTCGCTGAACCGACCTCCGTATAATCCCTTAAATTGGCAGCTGTTTGAAGAACTATCGCAGCTCATGGATGGACTTGAACAGGATCGCCAGGTTAGAGCCATTATTCTCACAGGGAAAGGAGACCGAGCCTTTGCCGCTGGGGCGGATATTAAGGATATGATGGATTTGACTCCCTTGCAGATCTTAGAAAAAAATGAAATGTGCCGAGCCACCTTTGCTAAAATGGAACGTCTCTCTAAACCGATCATTGCGGCTGTGAATGGATTGGCATTAGGCGGCGGAGCTGAATTAGCCTTAGCCTGTGACTTGCGAATTTGTTCTGAAAATTCTAAATTTGGTTTTCCGGAAATTAATCTTGGCATTATTCCCGGTGCAGGGGGTACCCAGCGCTTCCAGCGATTAGTCGGGCAAACCTTGGCTAAAGAGCTGCTTTTTTTCGGAGAAATGATTGATGCGGCTCGAGCGGAGCAAATTGGTTTAGTGAATAGAGTGGTGCCATTAACCGAGTTGTTGGAATTTGCGAAACAGTGGGCAGCAAAACTAGCGGATAAACCGGTCATGGCCATGAGGATGATGAAGATCGCGGTGAACACGGGAGCGAAGGTAGATTTGGATTCAGCCCTTGATGTGGAAGCGGTTTGCTTTGGGAATGCGTTCGCAAGCGAAGACCGTAAAGAAGGAATGTTGTCCTTCGTGGAAAAACGAAAGCCAAATTTTGTTGGAGCCTAAGGGGGAGTAAAGATGGGAAAAAGTGAAGTCGTTTTGATCGATGGGGCGCGTACCGCTTTTGCCGAATTCGGCGGATCGTTTCGTGATGTTTCAGCTATCGAACTCGGTGTTGTCAGTGCGAGAGAAGCCATGAAGCGTGCTCAGGTGGATCCGGAAGAGGTCGATCAGGTCGTGATGGGAAATGTTATCCAATCCAGCCCGGATGCTGTATTTGTGGGAAGACATATTGGTTTAAAGGCAGGAATTCCCAAACATGTACCGGGCCTTACGGTAAACCGGTTATGCGGTTCCGGATTGCAAGCCATCGTCTCGGCAGCGCAATCGATTCTCGTGGGGGATTCTCAATTGGCTCTAGCGGGCGGAACGGAAAATATGAGTCAAATCCCGCATGTGATTCGCGGGGCAAGATGGGGCATCCCGCTGGGCCAGGCTCCGATGGCTGACTATTTGTGGGAAGCGTTATATGATCCTTATGGCGATTGCACGATGGCGATAACCGCCGAAAATATTGGAGAAAAGTATGGAATTACGAAAGAAATGGCCGATGCCTATGCGGCAAAAAGCCATGAAAAAGCTTTAGCGGCCATCGAAAAGGGGTATTTTGCGGAAGAAATTGCCCCAGTGACCATCAAAAAGAAAAAAGGCGAGATCACGATTGATCGGGATGAACATCCGCGTCAAACTACAGTGGAATCGTTATCGAAGCTGCCGGCGCGGTTTAGGAAAGACGGGATCGTGACAGCTGGAAATGCAAGTGGGATCAACGATGGCGCAGCAGCCGTTGTCCTGGCTTCAGCGGACTATGCGCAAAGAAGGAACCTGAAGCCATTGGCGCGTCTGGTTTCCTGGGGAATAACCGGGGTGGAGCCTACATTGATGGGCATCGGACCGGTATCTGCTATCCAGCAGGCCTTGTCAAAAGCGGATATGTCGGTCCACGACCTGGATCTAATCGAAATTAATGAAGCCTTTGCGGCCCAGTACCTGGGATGTCAGAAATTATTAGATTTTGATCCGGAGATAGGCAATGTCAATGGAGGCGCCGTTGCCTTGGGCCATCCGCTAGGTGCAAGTGGCGCAAGAATTTCCCTTTCTCTGATTTATGAGCTGCGTCGAAGAGGCAAGAAGTATGGGGCATCGTCTCTTTGCATCGGAGGCGGACAAGGGATTGCAGCGGTTTGGGAGCTGCTCTAAACATGAGGCAAAACGAATTTCAGCTTGTAGTTAATTTTGGGGACACGGACATGGCCGGTATTGTATACTATCCCAACTATTTCAAATGGTTTGATATCGCGAGTCATCAGCTGTTTCGGACGATGGGGCTGCCCATGGCGCAGCTTGATGAGCATGAACAGATCATTCTTCCACTGATCGATGTACGGTGTTCGTTTGAAAAGCCATTGAAATATGACGATATCATCACGATTAAGACGGTTGTGGCAGAAATAAAGACCAAGACGATTCGATTTGAACACGAAGTTTATCGTGGTGAGACTAGGACAGGCCATGGTTATGAGATACGAGGCTGGGTGAAGCGATTTGAGCATGGAATCCAAGCCGTGCCGATTCCGGATGGAGTCAGAGAACTGCTGATGTCAGATAGACCTGTGGAGACACAGAAAAATCCATGGCTAAGTGCATAAATATGCAGGGAGGGAAGTGACGGATGAATATCCTCGTTTTATTAAAACAAACCTTTGATACCGAAGAAAAAATTGTGGTACAAAATGGACAGATCAGTGAGGATGGAGTGGAGTTCATCATTAATCCTTATGACGAGTATGCCATCGAAGAAGCAGTGAAATGGAAAGAGGAGATAGGCGGGGAAGTGACCGTCTTGACGGTGGGACCTGCACGTTCAGAGAGTGCCCTGCGAACCGCGCTGGCGATGGGGGCAGACAAGGCTGTTCTTATCGAACAAGATGGAAAGGAAGCAGATGAATACGTGGTTGCGAAATGGATTGCCGCAGCGATCAAAGGACGAGCGTTCGATCTTATACTAGGCGGCAATATGGCCGTGGATTCGGGGTCCGGCCAAGTGGCGATTCGCGTAGCAGAGGAGTTAGGCATTCCTCACGTTTCTACTATTACAAGGCTATCAATCCGAGATCGGATGGCTACGATCGAACGGGATGTGGAAGGAGATGTGGAAGTAGTAGAAGTAGCTTTGCCCTTCCTGGCAACGGCTCAACAAGGGTTGAATGAACCGCGTTACCCCTCACTTCCTGGCATCATGAAAGCAAAGAAGAAGCCCATGGAAAGGCTAGCGGTCGAGGACCTTGGTCTCGCACAAGATGAGGGAAAGATGCGTACAGCGGTGATTGAGCAGTACCTGCCGCCCAAAAAACAGGCAGGACGCGTACTGCAAGGTGAAGTGAAACAACAGGTCAGCGAATTAGTCCAATTACTGCGCTCCGACGCAAAGGTCATCTAAGGAGGGATCGAAGATGGGTAAAAAAGTTCTCGTATTAACCGAAGTGAAAGAGGGAAAGCTTCGTCAAATTTCATTAGAAGCCTTATCGGTAGCACAGCAAGTAGCAGACGGGGGAGAAATATGGGCCCTGCTGTTTGGCGCAGATCCTAATGCCTATGTAGAAGAGCTCTCGCAATATGGTGCCCACAAATTGTATTCCAGCTGTGAGGAAAGCTTAGCGGCCTATACAAGTGATGCTTATACTCAAGCTTTCGTTCAACTGATTGGGCAAGTGGACCCCGATGTGATTCTTCTCGGACATACCGCGATGGGAAAAGACTTGGCTCCTCGAGTGGCTGCCCGTTTGGGCGCAGGGCTCGTTACGGATTGTACCGGAGTAGAGTTAGTAGATGGAAGCCTTGTTTTCACCCGCCCAATCTATGCCGGGAAGGCGTTCCAAAAGAAAACCTTCCGCGAGGGAAAAATCTTCGCTACGCTTCGTCCCAATAACTTCAAAACGGTTCAATCTCCTGTTTCGACTGAAGTCATTCCTTTCCAGCCTGCCATGAAGGAACTGCGGACAGTGATTAAAGAGGTCGTGCGAAAGACCGCTGGGGGAGTGGATTTAAGTGAGGCGAAAGTGGTCGTTTCCGGCGGACGCGGGGTGAAAAGTGCGGAAGGGTTTAAAACCTTAGAGGCGTTAGCCGAAGTGTTAGATGGAGCAGTAGGGGCCTCCCGTGGAGCTTGTGATGCGGAATATTGCGATTACTCAATGCAAATAGGCCAAACAGGAAAGGTGGTTACGCCTGACCTCTACATTGCTTGTGGGATTTCCGGTGCCATTCAGCACTTGGCAGGCATGTCGAATTCCAAGGTGATCGTGGCCATCAATAAAGATCCAGAAGCCCCCATTTTCCAAGTAGCAGACTACGGAATCGTGGGAGACTTGTTTGAGGTCGTGCCTTTATTGACGGAAGAATTTAAAAAGGTTTTAAATGGGGCTGCGGTTTAAATCTAGACTTGCCCCCTTTTTTTTCCTTTTACAAGTAAAAAGGAGGTCATCAAAATGTTAGCTTGGTTAAACTTAGTAGCCTTCCTGGCCCTCACCGGTTATGCTGTCTATTTGTTTATTCAATTGGTATACAGCCGATATTTGTTTGTGAAGCTAGGCAAGAAAGCGGCTTTTGAACCGAACTTGAAAGAACGGATCCATGCCGTGTTAGTGAATGGGTTGGGACAGCGGAAATTGTTTAAAGACAAGAAAAGCGGTTATATGCACTTGGTGTTGTTTTATGGCTTTTTTATCATTCAGATCGGACTTATCGAACTCATTATCAAAGGATTTATTAAAGGGTATGAATTCCCGCTCGGAGAAGCACATCAATATTTCAGTCAGCTACAAGAGTGGACGACCTTCCTTATGCTATGCGCGGTGGTTTATGGTTTTTACAGGCGCTATGGCGAAAAGTTAAAGCGGCTGCAGTGGAAGCGGGATGGCAAAGCTGCCTTTGTTTATATCGCTCTGACTACGCTAACACTCTCCATTCTGCTTTCGCTGGGTTTCGAAACGGTGATGCTCGGCCACCATCCCGAATTCGTTTATGCTCCGTTCTCAGGAGGAATTGCGCTGGTGTTTTCCGGCATCGGAACGACAGCAGCCACTGTGCTGTTCTATGTATTCTGGTGGGTGCACATGTTGAGCGTATTTGCCTTCCTGGTATTCGTCCCCCAGTCGAAGCAGGCGCATGAGCTGTTCGCTTTATTTAATATCTTTTTCAAAAAAGTTGGACCCGTAGGGAAATTAAACAAAATTGACTTTGAAGATGAAGAAGTAGAGGAATACGGCGTAGGAAAAATCGAGAATTTTTCTCAGATGCAATTGATTGATTTGTACGCATGTGCGGAGTGTGGGCGATGTACGAATATGTGTCCTGCTTCCGGAACGGGAAAGACTTTGTCTCCAATGGATCTCATCCTGAAGATGAGGGATCATTTGACTGAGAAAGGAGCGGCCGTTACCTCCCGTAATCCATGGATGCCCGGAGTTGTTTTTGGCTCTTCTACATCGTCTCCTTCCGTAGCAATGGGATCGGCAGCTCAGGAAATAGCAGCGACGGTTGAAACGCCTCAGTTGATTGGTGATGTCATCACCGAAGAGGAGTTATGGGCTTGTACGACATGCCGAAATTGTGAAGATCAATGTCCGGTGGCCAATGAGCATGTGGACAAAATCATTGATATGAGGCGTTATTTAGTCATGACGGAAGGCAACATGCCGCACGAAGCTGCACGCTACTTCCAAAATATTGAACGACAAAGCAACCCTTGGGGGATGAACCGCAAGGAACGGGTCAAATGGAGAGAAGGACGAGAGGATATCCATGTGCCGCTGGTGTCGGAAGTGGAAGACTTCGAATATCTCTTCTTTGTCGGATCGATGGGATCCTTCGATAACCGCAGTCAGAAGGTAGCACAATCCTTCGCCAAAATTTTAAATCTCGCCGGTGTAAAGTTTGCCATCCTCGGCAATGAGGAACGTAATTCGGGAGATACCGCTCGTCGGATGGGAAATGAGTTTTTGTTCCAACAGCTGGCGCAAGAAAACATAGCTAATTTTGAAGCTTATGGTGTAAAAAAGATCGTGACCATATGTCCCCATACGTATAATACGTTTAAGCATGAGTACCCTGAATTCGGCTTGGAAGCGGAAGTCTATCACCATACAGAAGTGATCTGGCAGCTTATTCAGGAAGGAAAAATCGAGCCGACGATGGAGGTGGAGGAGAGCATTGCCTACCATGATTCATGCTATCTGGGACGTTACAATAATATCTTTGATATTCCGCGTGACATTATGAAATCGATTCCTGGAGTGAAGGTTCTCGAAATGGAGCGAAATCGGGAGGACGCGATGTGCTGCGGAGCGGGCGGCGGCATGATGTGGATGGAGGAAACGCAAGGCAAGCGGGTAAATATCGAGCGAACCGAACAAGCGCTTCGCTTGAATCCGACAACTATTGGAAGCAATTGCCCCTACTGCTTGATGATGATGAATGATGGGACGAAGGCCATGGAAGTGGAAGGAGAAGTGAAAACCTTGGATATTGCAGAGATTGTGGAGCGGTCTTTGGTTTTGAGAGGCGCAGCTCGCTAGAATGCTGCCACTCCATTCCCTTAGTATAGAGGATTCGCTTAATTAACCTAGCCGAATCCTCTTTTTTATTTGGTCTTCTCTAGACTCATCTGGTTGCGGATATATGCGGTAAGCAACAACGCAGCTGGGATAAGAACAAAAAAGGTTGGCATCATAAAAAAGACTTTGGCAAAAAATCGACTCATTTCCGAAACGTTCGGAAACACCCAAACAGCCATGACCGTAACCAAAAAGGCCATTGGCAGCGAAAGTACCTGGTAATTCGAAAGTTCCAACCATTGAGCCGTACACAGCGTAACTACGTAAAGCATAAGTCCTAACTTAATGAAAGAACCGCCGATCCAAATCGCCATGACCACGGCCTCTAGGTTTTCAAAAAATTCCGCATAGCCAATATAGCGGGAAGCGCTCATAACGGGGTATAAGAAGTTTCCTGTAATGCTTCCGAACAGGAGAAGGCTGGCCAAATTGGTAATGACAAGTGTTCCCATTACAGCTAGTACTGAATAGAGGCCCCATTGAAGGCCTTTTTTTTGATTGTTCACATAGGGCAGCAAAAAAGGAAGAAAAAAGAATAAAGCATAATATGACTGAGTCACCAGAGCTCCCTTAAGCGAAGGTATTATTCCATTCTCCATTACCGGGAATATATTTTTTACATTCAATTCGGGAATAAGGAGTACCACCAACGTTACCCATAGGAGTATTAGAATGGGGACGAACATATCGGATAGTCTACCTATTACTTCAATTCCCCCGCGAATGGCTATTGCACAAGCAAAGAGCATGGTTCCCATTATGATCAGAATGGGTGTCTGATTAAGGAAGGCTCCGACAACCAATTCGGAATACTGCCGAAGCGCAATCCCCGTGATAAAAAGATAGTAAAAGCAATAAACCAAACCGAGCAATTTACCTGGTATTTTCCCTAGTATGAGCTCTGCATATTCGTTCAGGGTCTTTTTAGGGTACAGCTGATGCAACTTCCAAGCCAGTAATACGGCCAAAAATCCGATGAGGGAAGCCCAAATGGGTGAAAGCCATAAATCCCATTCCGCATATTGAAACGAAATGCCAGGGGTCAAAAGAATGGCTGTTGCTGTAGAGTTGGTATAGAGCAATAATGCCATCTGAATAGGGGATATTCGGCCTTTCTCCATTTTGGGACTCCTCCTTCGTCTAGAATGCTATTGTATACACTCTTCATAAATGGAGCGGAGAAACTCGAGAATCTGCTCAAGGTTAAACAGGAAAGGAGTACCATTTCCGCTTTTTGACAGTGAGTTTTCCCTTAAGTTGATATTCATATTCTAGTTTCTTATCATGCGAGTACTGTGACGTGAAGGGCTGAATTACGCGGTAGTAAAAATGACAGAAATAAAATAAACCTCAAGGTGAGGGCTGTCTCCTTGAGGCTCTTTTGTTGTTGAGGAAATGATATGATAGATGGTTCTGTGGTTAAGTCAAGGAACCGTGCCTAATTCGGACAGGAGAGGGTGATGGTTAAGTATTCGAATGGATGCTTACGGGCATCATCATCGTTGCTGTAGTTGCGGAAGGTACCATGCTTAGGACCTATCAGATTCGGAAAAGGCAGCCCAGAAGGGCTGCAGCTTGTTTGTGCTGATTCTCGGAGTGTTCAAAAAATCATGACGTATGGTTTCTGTAATTCCTTTCATTAAATTAAATTCACTTACTGTACTAAACAGCTGG
>NZ_SDLR01000020.1 GCF_004522215.1 Ammoniphilus sp. YIM 78166
TACATCATGCCGCCCATAATATTACCTTTTGCAACATCGTGAACGTCCATTTATAAAGACGCGTAAAAACAAGTTTCTTCTATTATATATCTGTAACATTGTTAACCTTATTTCACGGTTGTTCACATCAATGCGTGGTCAAAATGTGGTCATTGTGGTCAGCATGTGGTCAATGAGTCTAGTCTTATTCGGCTAGGCTCTTTTTATTAAGTTTAACCTTATACCCCTTCGACGTCTTCTCTGGTTTTGCTCCCTTCGCCTCCTCTTTTTGTATGTAATAAATAAATTTCATGACGGCAGCGGCCACCACAGTAGTGCTCATTCCAAACCAAAATAAAAGTGCATCTCCCCCAAACACATCTATGTGCTGCAGGTGACCCTCTAACCTAAAGACATCTACCAATCCCATTGTCTTGTGGATCCTCACCGTCCAGTCATCTGCTCTATTGATAAATTGAATACCTCCCTCTTTCAACCATCCAATGGTGCTACATACCACATAAGCAGCTGTACCCGCCTTCACGATCCCAATCTTCTCTTGTTTATTCATGCTTCGCACTTCCTCTCATGGAGTTAATGTATCTTCGCTTCAAGTGGACGATTATGAATGAGGTCAGCAGTCCGATGGCAAACCCTGCATCTACACAAAAAACTGCTCGAACATCTAGCGTCTTTATCAAGGTAATGATAGTGGGGATATGTGGAGATAGGTATTGCTCAGCCAATAGATATAGTTGGTGGGCTCCAAAAAATCTGGATCCCATCTCGGCCGCCTTTACCGTAAGGTGTGCTTTGGTTTGTCTTTTGAAATAACTGTTCTGCCATGCCTTCTTGGCTAAATGCTTTGCACTTTGAAATAATCCATTCTTTCTATTCTTCTCCTTCAAGGTGATGGGATGACCGCCCACACGGACTGCAATTACCTCTGCTGTTGTCTCAATCCTTAGATCGCCAGCCATGTAGGTTTTCATGATACTCCACCACCTCAAAAGATTTGTTAAAGTACCTTATGAAGTTTTCTTCATGTCCTATGCATATTTTTTTCTAGCCAGGAAAAAGTAATATCAACTAGAGTGGATTGGAGGGATTCAAATGCTACCATATTTAGTAGGAGGAGCTATTGGAGCTATTGGTGGTTTGATCTATTACTTCCTGTAGGACTGCTTCTTCTCAGCGAAGATGAATTGAAGATCTCCATCCACTTTGGATGGGATGATTCTAAACCTGGATTGTGTCTTATGCTGGTCCTGGACATAGTTAATAATGTTTTCATTCTGTAGGCATAATTCCACCAGGTAAGTCTGCAATGCAGTTTTAGGAATGCCACAGGCAGTAGCCAGCCGATCTAATTTTTCATGAATGGATTGAGAGTAAGACGAATTAACTCTGATTCGCTTATCAGATCGTTCGGCCCTTACCCTCTCCCCTCTCTTCTCCATCATAAAAATGCCTCCTCCCCGAGTCTTAGCTTAGGTACCATGTAACCACGTAACTTGGTACTTGGGTAACCACTAAAAAGATATGAGGGAAAAACGCGTATCTTGCTTGTCCTTCTAAAATTTTCTCTAGAAACTCATGAAGGAATTTTCTGCCCCTTCACGAATAGAATTCTATAGGTGATGAATATGGAATTAACTCCAATCGCAAAAGTAATTAAGGAAAAGGGATTAAGAAAGGGGTGGGTAGCGGAAAAGGCAGAGGTAGCTCCTGGGACGCTGTCGATGATTATAAGTGGGAAGAGCAAACCAACTATCGAAGTAGCCATCAGGTTAGGGAGAGTCTTGGATAAATCTGTTGAGGAACTGTTTGGTCATTTGGTGCCATAAAAAAAAAAGCCTTCTACCGAGTAGAGGGCTTTTTTTTATTCATACACTTGCTCTATCATCTTTTGCTCCATGAGATAGCTGAGGAAGGTCATCGCTTGGTTCCCATCGATCTTGAAAATACTAATTATGGAATGCACAGTGAATTCCTGCTCTCCAACTATCTCTTTTAGCTTAACTGCTGCATTGTACCACTTATCTTGTGGAACCGGTGGGAGTTCTGGTTTGAATACGAACCTCATTACTCAACCTTAAGGGTTATTTCTTTCCCGGTCATTCCGCCTCGTGCCTTTAACACAAAACCTTTTGCATCTTTCGGTACATCATAAGCAAGGTTCCCTTCTATTGAGAGTCCAGGATTAAGTTGTTGGAGTAAAAATGTTTTTCTCTTGGCATTTCCAGTTGATGATTCAAATGCAAGAGAAGCTTCTGATGAAGGTGAGAACTCTCGACCTTGGTCATCAACTAATTTATAACTGTTCGAATCAACCGTAATTGCATCCTTTTGATTATTGGTCACATTAACCTTTACGATCTTAAATATTCCTTGTGCCTCTACTGTAGAGAATTGGTTGTTACCTATTTTCTCGACTGACTCAAATCCTAGAACAGATATCTTTACATCTGAGGCAACACCTTCATTAGAAAGTTCAACAGGCTTTTCCTCTGGTTTAGCTTCTTCTTTAACCGGTGCAGGTACTGGAGCTGGAGCTGGCTGGGCTTGATTAGTCGCTTCAGTTTGTTGAGCAGCTGGTTGGGCAGTTTGATTAGTTTCTTCATCCCCTCCCCCAAGGTTGGCAATTACGATGATTGCAATCACCCATACCCACCACTTTTTATAGAATGGCTTTTTCACTTTTACTTTCTCTTCTGACATAGTAGTCCCCTCCAAATATTGTATGTATAAATCATCTTCACAATATTCCACAAACAATTTCCTAATTCCTGCTAGTTTTTAGGAATAATTCCCTACATATGATTCTTTATGGAAGGAGTTTACTACTTGAAGGTTGAAATAATAGTGCTAAAGAAAGGGGATGTTGATCTGATGAAAAAGACTTTTGTATCACATTCGATTGCTTTTTTGATAGTCATGTCTTTTATGGGGATTGCAAGTGCGGATCACGGGAAGATTAATGCTCATCCTTACAGTTATTGTAATGGTGGTGTTAAGGGGAATATCAGCAGTAGTGGGGAAAAGATATATCATGTTCCGGGTGGTCAGTTCTACAACAAAACAAAGGCTGAGTACTGCTTCAAAACGACAGACCAAGCTAAGAAAGCTGGGTTCAGAGCATCCAAGAAATAATAATTAAAATCCCCACCGCCAGTGTGAGCTGTGGGGATATCTTTTATTTCAAATTAGCAAGAATTGTAGCCAATTCAGCTCGTGTAACAAAATGATTTGGCTTAAATGTACCGTCAGGGTATCCAGACATAAGCCCGGCATCTTTTGCCTTCTGAATGGCTGCAGCCGCCCAATGATTAGCTTGGACATCGGTAAACGGTCCCTGCTGCAAGGCTTGTTTAATATCACTCATGATTTTATCCCACCTTGGTAATAAGGTACTCGGACATTGTTTCCCGCTCCAATGTTTATGAGGTACTACATTAGTTAATGGGATGCAATGCTGCTTCATGAGCATAACGACGAGCCAAACTAGGTTAGCTTCTGCTTTCGCTTGGTTTATCCCTTTAAAATTGCAAACTTCTATACCAATAGATTTTGTGTTACCTGTTCCGCCTCCGTCTCCGGCGTGCCATCCTTGCTCGAATACCGATAAGTGTTGATAAATTTCATCGGTGTCATCTACCGTAAATGTCCAGGATTTTTGACTTCCGCCAGATCCGTTTAACAAATATCTCGAATGAGCCTCGGCGTTCGCTAGGGGATTATCCGTGTTATGGATTGTGATATACTCCGGAGCCATTGGCCTATTAGGTTTATTTGCTGATCCATTAGGGATTATTCTTTGTATGATTTTAGGCACTTTTTCCACCCTCCTCTTTCTCGTCCTTCTCTTTCAATACACGGATCACTTTCTTAACGGGAGCTGGTATCCATACGCCTAACTTTCCGCCATTCTCTGTAATCGAAATAAATTCATTTACAATAAAAGCAGCAGCTGCACCATCATAAATCACTCCGTTTGTATGGAGTACAGCCATGTCCAATCCTTTAATGGCAGCTAGTAAAATGACGATATAGAGCTTTTTCAAAATGCCAGTAAACCCAGTCCGGCTACTTAAGTCTTTGGTTTTCCATCCCACCATGAGGCCGGTTATGTAATCCGCCACCATAAACCCACATAGAAGTGTAAACGGCAAGCCAAACCCTCCTATCATCCACGATATAAAGCCGGTTACCGTTCCTGTTACTATGGTTAATCCATCTACCTTCGTCACGCTTCATCCTCCTTTCAACACAAAAATGCCCTATAATGTCATAGATCTAAAAATTATAGTTATCTTTTTTGTCCTGCTTGTCCGCCGGTCTTGGGAAGATAACCCAAAATCTCTTTAATCTCTTCCGCTCGTTTCTTTAGATTCTTTACTTGGGTTACTATTTCTAATAACTCTCTAGATAAACTTTCTCTAAGCTGTTTAGCATCTTCCACGGACCCTAGGTTAATTACTTTTTCCTCGGTTATTGTTAACGTGCTTTCTACTGGCTGCTGCCCACCCGGCGCCTTATTGGTTTGTGCGTCTATGTTCCCTTTTGAGAACTTCATAGATTTATTCTGCTGCACTAAATCCCCTCCGTAATGGTATCTTCCCAATTAGATTTTAAAACGTCATCACTAGGGTTATCGTATCGTTTAGCAAAACCTCTTCTCATTCCAGATATGCGCCAATCGAAACCGCCGTTCTTTCCGTCTTTCTCTTTGAATAGTACATAGTCCGGCCCTATTTCTTCTACATAGACTAGAATAGGCGCATAAGGAGTGGCTGAAACTCTCCACGGCGTCTCCGGTGTATGAGGCTCGATACATTCCAAGAATATAGGATCTAGCATAACCTTACATTCTCCGTTTACTATCTGCGCGTGGCCCTCGTCATTGAATCTAAATTCCGGGCTCTCGTTAGCACTCAGACCGACATAGCCGAAACTCTCTGTTAAATGCAAGGCGTTTTTGTTTCCTGTCACATAAAATCTGCCGTAAACCGTTACGTCGGTATTACCTCCATAATTACTCATGTACATGTAAGGTGCATGAAAATCTAAAGAACTGGCCTGTAATAACAATGGATGACTAGAACCGTTAGACTTTCTCCCTATAATTCTAGCTGCATCCCCTAACGCGTCGGCCCACGCTGCGATTTGCAATCTTTGATCTGCTGTGCCACTTACATTCCGGTGAATATTAAAGGATCCGCTATCCCCAAACGTCCATATATCTAATAAAGTGCGGCCTCCTTTAACTACGATAAAAGGAGAGTCACCAGACCCTATGGCTGTATAATCACTTGATCCCTCATCTCCACTCCTAAAACTGGTGGCGTACATTTCGCCGCCTCTTACTTTTATTCCATACTTTCCGGTTGCATATTGCCCCATTACCACACGTTCCGTACCACCGGCGTCTATCACTCGCACACCATTTGCGTCAATGTATGTGGCGTTATAAGACACGCCTTTTTGCACACTGTTGTTGGCAATTGCTTGAGCTGCCTCCGCTGTTGACTGGGCGTTAGTAGCGGCACTTTGTGCATTTGAAGCCGCTGTTGCCGCATTGTTGGCTGCTGTTGTTGCTTCCCCAGCCTTAACATCCGCGTGCTGTTTAGCTTCCTGCAACATCGCATTAGCTTGATCGATACGTGCTTGCTCTTCTGCAGTTATCAAACCGTCTGCATGAGCTTCAGCTGCTATACGAGCGGCTTGGGCCTGGGCATCTGCGTAGGCTTGGGCGGCGGCTTGAGCTTCAGCCGCTTTAGTGTTTGCTTGTTGGGCCGCCGCATCCGCCGCCGCTTGTGCATTGAGCGCATCAATAGCTGCCTGTTCAGCAGCCGCATGTGCTTCTTGTAAGGCTTGTTGTTGTTCCGGTGTCATACCAGGTTCATAACCTTCATCGAAGGTGGTTCCTGATCCGATATGGATTAAGGCTGCGTTTATACGTCCAGCATTTATAAGATCCGCCGTAAAACCTTGCCCTGTCCCGAACGTCCGCCAATTCCATAATCCATTGGTCTTTGAATTTGCGATAGCAAAAATTCCAGGGCCAAGATAGAGAGCTCCGTAGTCCGGACTGGTCGGATCTGTGTTCTCCAGTAGGAATCCCTTATCAGCTAATACCTGAGCATTAGGATAAGCTCCTGAGGCAACAAGCTGATTTTTCAGGGCATCAATTACCCCATCTAACCAGTAAGTGTTGACTCTCCCTCTATATTGGATCTGATCTACAACCCTCTTCGTGTCTTCCAGCTCAGAAAGATAATCCTCTATGCCGGGGATAAAATTAGCGAGGACAACTCGGGACTTTTCCGGTTCGAAGGGATAATGTTCATATTCAACGATACGAGCCATTACATTAATGCCTAGCTCTTCATCGATGACTTTCACTGTGTCCCCTAACGCGAAAGATTCCGTAGATCCAAACTCAGCTAAAGCTTTCAACTCAACAATATCAATCTCATACGTAACCTTTGGCGTCTCTACTTTTTTGAGATATTCCTCTCCCTTTCTTTGCAAGGTTTCAGTAGTCTCAATTTCACTAAAGGTGACTTCTCCCTTTTTAGGACGAGGATATAAGCCGATGTTAGGACTGTCGATCGGCGGGATCGATAAGTCATCTTTTCCGTAAACATAAAGCCTCGTAATTACCCCGCTGGCATCGGTAGACTTCCGAATACTTTTTAGGTTCTTTCGGTATCTAAATTGGATCCCGTTATTGTTACCGATCTGTTCATACAGACCAACCGTGAAATTATCAAGCTTTACCTCACAATCAGCCAGTACATTCAAATGGTTGATGCCCTTAACCGGGGATCCTTTTCTTAAGGTAAATTGATGGGAGCTGGTGAGCCTAACGGCATCAGCTGTAAACCGCGTCCCTTGTAACAAAGTAGATAAGATGTGTTGAGGTGTCCCGAAGGTTTCAAGATTCTCAATGTATTCATCGATGAGTTCAAAAAAGATGTGTTCACAAAAGACGTTCCCAATCAACTGGTCTGTTTCGTCTCTTGACTCGCCAATCTTTCGGATAATATAGAGCTGGCCTTCCACCTTGACGAAATTATCCTCTTTAACCGCGAACCATTTCTCATCGATTCTAGGAAGGGAAAACTCAAGGGTGTGTTCACCATTCAATTTCTCGAAAATCCTTATATCAAAAGCATTCTCTAGAATCGCTACACCATAGCCATCATAATTTGTTGCCATCTTGTCATAAATCACAGGGTACTTCATGGATATCCCCCTTAACTAAAAAAAGACTGGGGAACTACTCCCCAGCTGGCTCTTCAAGCTCTTCAACAGGCTCTTCAATTGTCACTTCAATTGTCTCTTCTTCAACTGGTGCTGGTCCCTCGAGGAAGGTCTTATACTCCTCTTCAAACGTACTGCATCGTCCTTGCTGAATGATAAAAAGAAAGGGCTCCTTTACTGATCGGAACCCATACCCCCACATCTTGCACCAATATTTCTGATCCTGTACCGTCCACCGAGGATCATCAAATGGATAGTTCTCTGACATCTCACTTTGCCTCCAATTCTATGATTCTAGTTTCTAGCTCCTCTATTTTCGACTGCAGCTGCATGATCAAAGTAAGAGCAAAATCATCGATGTCTTGCATCCCCTCGGCCCGCTGCTCGAGGAGCATGGTTTTACCCAAAGTAAAAGCGTCGATCTCTTGTAACCCTTCTGTCCGGATCTGCAAGTTATCCACGCTTAGTATTATGGGTGATTCTTTTTTGTATTGCTCAACCATAGCATCAAACTCAGCCTGGGTAATGACGCCTTCATCGATGAAGCGCTGAATAAGTACATTAACTTCCATCTACGCTATACCTCCTGCCTTTAATCTGGCCAGAATCTTGATGATCTCATTGTTGTTAATAGATACCCGCGTTGCCAGGTCAGATTGCTGCTGAGAGAGATCACTTACGACTGATCGCAGATTATTGTTGTACTGAGCAATAAATTCAGTTGGGTTGGAGGTAAATAAATGACGATCTAAAACAAGATAACTGACTGTTACCTCATCTTTTGCTAGATCTAGATTAGCCTGTGGAATCGTGAACCTAGCGGTGCCAAAGGCATTACTATCTACCACTCTTGTCCACTTGCGGGTTTCGTTAACTGAGTTATGGTAGATGCCTATTAATGCTCGTTTCCGATTCTTTAGCAATGAAGTTGGCAAAGTGGAATTATTAATGTGGTATAGCCCTCCACTCAATACCGGGGTCATCTTTTCCCTCACCACAACCCCGGCACTCACTTCAATTTGGTTCCCACCTTGATGTAAGGAAATAGCACCTTCCGCTATAAGCTGTTCTTCCCTGGCGACTGCCAACTGATAAGTTAGTTTGTACGGTGTGTAGCCCGGTGCGCGGTTGGTGCATCCACTCCATCCACGATGTTTCGCCATGAGGTTGGTTTACCGTTAGCGTCGACGGTTTTGGCTTGCCATCCGTTGAAATAGGCTTTCCACTCGTCAGCGGTTGGGATGTAAGTTTCTCCAAATCCAGTTTCTACATCACTAACGGTAATGTTTAAATTGTTCGCGCCATCGTTAGCGGTGTTGAACGAATCACGCCCATTGTTTACTGTTTGTTCTTTCAATGTTGTTCCATTGTATTTCACTAAAGAATGCCCGTTTGAAAACAATGAGTTTGATCTTATTCCATTGAAAGAACTCAGCGGAATCCTAACAAATTTATAACCTTCAAAATCATTACCTGAACTGAACGCCAACGCCACATCCAACAAAACATCCGTTTCCCATCGCTTCACCTTCACAAACCCACCATCACGGCCAATCAATTGATCAGCAACGGAACCTTCGAGTGATGCCGCCAACTGGACATTGGGGAAGTATAGGTAATCGTTGTTTTGTGGTTCAAACGGTGTGGCGACGGTACCTAGTTCTAGTTGTGGGTTGGTGAATGTAAATGTTCCTGTATTTGGGTTGGTAGCTCTCAGAGTAACAAATCCTGAATAACTTGAATCGACTGTGAATGTTAGGCCGCCACTAATCGCACCAACAACCGCACCGCCAACGCCAACACCTTTGTGTACATACAATTCACCGTTATGCGTCGCACTAATCCGGTATGTCTGACCATCTATAACAGGAATAGCTATAAAGGAATTTTGATACCCTGCCGTTGCATCCAATTGAAGTCTGTAAGGCTCTAACGCTTTTGCATTCGCGTGCAATGTCCATTCCCCACTCGTAAACGGCGGCAACAAATTCTTCCCGCGCTTCTCCACAACCGGTGCCCATACATGCTTCACATCCTGCACAAACGGATAAGTTTCCGCAATGTACGCATCCCGTTGTGCCGCGGTCATGCCATCCATCTTCGTCTTTTCCGGCGCGGTGATTTCATATAGGCGCGTGGATGTTAGGAACGGCATGTTGGCGGCGGCGTATTCCAACTCAATGTCGATATAATCGGTGTTGATTGTGGAAGCAACGGTGCCGTTTGATGCATCGGCAAACGCGATGATATGCACAAAACCATCATTGCCAATCCAATCACTTATGCTAGAGGATAGTAAACTTGTTAATTTGGTTACTGTTGCGTTTTGGTGACTTCCACTCGTCACTTGTTGCCATTCATTCGCACTAAATCGCCATCTATTAATAGTTGCTCTATTCCCATTCGGCCCACTACCAAACCCGTGCCAATTGGCCGTGATTTTCGTCAACCTATCCTTCAACCGTTGAACCTTTTGCGCCACCGTTGAACACCCGGCGAAAAATCCAATGCCGAATTTGCGTTCGACTATGGCGATGAGGTCGAAAGAGAATAAATGTTGTGAAATTTCCCCATTCACACTTGTCGTAAATAATACTGTGGTTCCATCCAACGTACTAATGCCGGAAACAGAAGTGGGCCCCATATTATCAGCTTGTGATATTGGTGTTGCTAGAGTAGATGGTTTCAATGCACTAACTTTGTGTGGAACTTCAACTACACTTCCATTGACTTTCCCCTTGAAATCATCACGCAAGCTATAAACCGCGGATGTTTGTCCGGTGATCGTTTTGAATCCATAGGTGTAATTGGCTTCTGCACCCACTTTAATTCCGCATTTTCCATTCAGAGAATAGAACAAATAGTTTTTCGCACTCTCCAAATCCATCTTTGCACCCAAATTCATTAGAGTTCGTCCTTTGAAGTTAAGGACATTAAACGGGCCCGCTTGAGCCACATTTAGAACCTGTAGGCCTTGTTTTAGAGTAGCTGTTTGTTTAGCAGAATCAATCTGTTGAGTATGGATCTCTCTGATCAAGTCTCCAGCTGCCGTTCGGTTAACTCCATCGGCGCCTCTACGTAGGTCGATAACCTCATTGTCCTTACCCGAGACTTGAGTAGATACAATGTGACTCGTCCGGATATAGGCTTCCTCTACTGCATCCTTAAGATTTTGCTTATTTGGAATCGAACCGGCATAGCTGATATTTTCAGCCTTATGTGCAGTAGTTGAATTCGTGTGTTCATTATGACGAGTGATAGAGTCCTGCTCCACTTGAGTAATTCGGGAATGGACTTCACTTCGATTCGCTTCATCACGATCCTTACTCTCCTGCTCAATACGATTGTCACGATCTTTACTTTCTTGCTCAATTCGGTTATCACGATTAACACTGTCCGTCTCGATTTGGCTTGCTCGGTTATCTTGATCGACTTTATTGTTATCAACCGTTTGGGTAAGATCCCCTAACTCGCTATTCAAGGAACTAAAATTCTCGTTCACCTTCGGGTACATGTCCCGCAATTTATCAGAACCATTTAAAGGTTTAATGATCGCCATGTTACCCTCCTTATATAAACTTTGGCTTAAATTTAAAGCGGATCTCGCAGTTCAAATCATTCCCACTTACAGAGACTTGATTGACGCCTGGCTGCAACAATAAAAAACTCCCAGACGTCACCGCGAGTTTGTTGGTTTCACCTTTTATTGCTGTATATCTTTCATGATCAATTAACAAGGTTCCATTGGAATGAGCCTCGTTATAACGGAAAGTCTGTCCATTGGCCGTTATGACTAGCGTCGAAAAAGAGCCAACGATCTCTGTAACGGGTCCAATATCCAATGAACCAAAATTATTTACCTCTACTGTTTGAGGGCCTGTAAAGGAGAATGTATAGGAATCCTCCGGTCGATAGTCACTATCTAGAATAACATCACTGTCCAGCCCTCCGACTTCGTCCGCATAGTCCAGAAGTGAAGCAAACGGATCTACCGCCGTAAGATTCAGGGTAAAGGATCCAAAAGAGAGTATTCGCTTCAGAGGAACTTGGTTTGATAACCTGACACGGTAGACCTTATCTGGCTCCATATCAAAGACGAGATCTAGCGTTTTGGGTCTACCTTTACCATCAAGCAAATGGGCAGCAAGCTCCCTCGCCTTCTTTTGTAGATCATAAGAAGAGCGGGCATCGATGGCGCAGGTTAACTCAAAGACTTTTTCTCTAGTCAACGATCCAAAGTCATAGGCTCCATATCTCCCGGGCAAACGAACCAATTGGCTCTCCATCTGTCCAGTCATAGGAAGCTGGCTGTCCTTTAACAAGAGTAGATGTAATTCAGCTGCTGTTTTACCGCCCAACTTGAAGGTCATCGCCTAACCCCCGTTCCCCGACTCTTGCTTTGAAACAACTGATACAATTCCCTTGCAATCGCTTTTACATCGTTGTCGCTTCTAACTGAAATATTTGCCCCTTCAAAAATCCGCTCAAAATTAATAATCTGGGAAACATCCGAATTAGAACCAGACCCAGTATTCGAGTAAGATTCACCAACAGAGTAAACAGGTTGTACAGTAGGAGCTGCGAATAGATGATTCATAGAAGCTTCTACCCGGGGGATCCCTTTGAGTATGGAATCACGAATCGGACCAGCAAAATCTAATTTATCCAAGTCGCTTAATGGACCTACTTTAGCAGGGGAGAACGGAAGGTAGTCACGGACTTTACCGGCCAGCGACTTCACGGTGCTTAACACGGAACTAAATGCATTTTCAATACCGTCCTTCATCTGCATGATCAGCCCGCGTCCAGCGTTGTAGAAAGTATTCCTAAGTCCTTGAATAAAACTGACAATACCATCAAATTTGCTAGATACGGTTGAATGGAGACGACCGAGATAATCATCAAACACATTCTTTACCCCTGACCACAACTCGCCAAAAGCAGATTTATATTTACCCGCAATCGTACCGATGAATTTTAAAATCTTACCAACACCCCATACCTGGATCCACGCCCAGATCAGGTCGATCGCTTCTGAAAAGATAGTTTTAACGTTCTCCCATAGCCCTTTCCAGTTCCCTTTAAACAGGTTGGAGAAACCTTCAAAAATATTTTTAATAATCGCGGTCCCAGATTGGAATATCTCTTTGATGTTATTCCACGTGTCGGTTACGATAGTTCGAATAAAAAGGAAATCAGAATTCCAAGCTTTAGCTACTGCATTCAGTACCTTAGTTGCTAAGTTCATCGCTGTAGTAATAACCTTAACCAAAACATCCAGGGCCGCTTTTATAGCAGGTACCGCATTGGCTGAAAACCAGGTCACGAATTTTGCTACTGAATCCCCCATTGCTTTCCAAATGCTTGATGCATTGGGTTCTGCTCCTACAAAGGTAGCAATCATATTGAGGAAAGCAACCTTTAAGTTTTCCCAAGCTGGAGCTAACGGAGCCAAGGCGCTAAGGACAGCCGTTTTGATATTATCCCATGCCCATGAGACCACATTTCGAAGGTTCTCGCTCGCTTGCCACATTTGATTCCATATTGCTATGGCAGCCACGATCGCAGCGGATACCACAATTACGGTACCAATAACAGCTAGAAAGGCTGTCACTACTGGACCAATCATCATCCAAAGCCCACCGAAGGCAGCGGCATAGGCATTTACGGCAGAAATACCGATTGCTAAAGGAGCTAGTATCAAGGTGAGAGGAGCGATAAGAGCAAAAAACCCAAAGATCATTTGGGTTATCACAGGATTAATTTGATTTAGCGCGACGAAGAATTCCCCAACTGCTGTCATAACTCCAAGTATGGACTTAATCACATTTGCCATCATTTCACCGAATGGTCTCAAGGCTTCCAGCCATACTGCTTTAAATCTCTCAAATGCAGGAACAAGGGTTTGATCGACTGCATTAGCGAGCTTAACGATCAAGTACAACTCAACTGCAGTAATAATTCCTGCCCCCAACTGAAGCATTTGAATCCCCATCAAGCGCTGATTAATTAACCTTACAAGGTCACTTAATTCTTTCATATTTGCCGTAGGGCCAAGTTCCCTTAGCGCTACAACTGCCGCTTGTCCATTCTTCGCCATCGTCTCAAGTCGGTTCGCAACGCCCAAGAACATGGGATCCAGAACCCGTATGGGGTTCCCCACTCGTTCGATATGCTCCATCGTTTTTACTGCTGAATTCGTTCGAGCCATAATCGCCGCTGTGGACTGGAAGAAACTCGTTTTCATGGCTTCGTTAGAAGCTATCAACTGATCCGTTATCTTCTTCTGCTTTAAACCTAGTTGTTCCAGGCTTCCCATAAACTCACGATTTTTCCCAGCAAACTGTGATGCACTTTCTGAAAGGGCAGCAAAATCTTGCCTTACTGCCTTCTCCGCCTGCTTTATGGCTTCACGCATCTGCCTAGCCTGTTGTACAGCTGCAGTCAAATAACGACCGGTCTTTGTTGTAGCTTGCTGAGTATTCTGGGCTAAGCTATTCATTTCCCCCGAGATGTTATCAGCCGTATCTTTGGCTGTATTGGCAGCTTCTTGCATCCCGGATACAAACTTTTTCACATTGGCTCCTATCATGACGATAAGCTGCCCAACTGTTGCCATGGTTTACCTTACCTCCTTCCCTTTTTGGATTTAGATTTTGATTTTCTTTCTAGTTCCTTGTTAGCTTGTTCTTGTTCCTTGTGACGAATATAAAAGAGCGCCTTCCATTCGGTCAATTCAGCCGAGGAAATGCGCTCTAACATCTCTGCAACAGTCATCCCAAGCTTCTCAGCAAGCTCGAAGTAAAACCTACGCTCAGGATGACTTTCTAGTTTTTTGTTGCTTCTTTAACAGCAGCTTGGTTAAATCCGGATAGCTTCATGGCGACCTGTGCTACTTTTTCTAAGGCGCCACCACTCTTCCCATTAAGGGCATCACGATCAGCATCAGCAAATACCTTTTCGCCAGTTTCAGGATCGTACACCGATGCAATTAACAATTCTGGATATAGTTTCTCAAAATCCATTGCTCCGGTCTGGGTATCAACACAAGCCGAGAGAATCTTTGCTCGAGCAGAGCCGGTCAACCCCCGTACCTGCACTTCTACTTCCCATTCAGAAACAGGTACATTTTCCTCCTTAATATCCTTCGCGTTCAAAATCTTCTCTCTTAATTTACTCATTATACTGATACCGCCCTTCCGTCTTTATCGGTTGTCCCCTCGAAATCAATTGATTCTTCTATTAGTCCATCCGCTGAACCAGAAATTTCATCACTCGAACAAACTGCCCACATTTTTAAATCTGGTGCCAGTGCTGCATCAACATAAAATTCTAGAACGACTGGTTCACCGGCTTCTAATTTGTTTCTAAACACTGGGTCAACATACCATCTTCCTAGTGAAGCCGATGTATCTTTTAGTGCCTGCTTTCGCTTAACCCATGCATCTTGAAAGCCTGTAGTTTCCTGATTATCTGCTTCAATGATCCAACTGTACTCCTTGGCTTCGCCTACAGTGGTCAAAGGCAAATAGGCAACATCTACCGTTACGGCCCCGCGGCCGGCATTAGCCACATTGAAAACAATCTTTCCTGTCAGTCTATCTACCACGTAGGCTTCTGCTGTAACGACGCCTGCAACCTTTACTGTAACAGCAGCATTAGGATCCAGTACTCGCTTAGTAGTATCCGTAATAAAATACGTCCTATTGTCCGCTTGTTTCGTCGTAGCTAGCCCAGTTGCGGATACCGCCGCACCGGACATTTTGATTAATGCTTTTCGACCAGAAGTGGCCATCCTAATTCACCCCTAAACCAGCGAAATGGCATCAGAGCCTTCAAGATCGATTGAGACCTCAATTACCCCATCAGCCGCTCCTGATACCTCGAAACTAGCAACCTTGACCTCCTGCTTAAAACCAGTGGTTCCATCAGGTAGAAATTGAACGAATAAGGGCGTGTCATTTATTAGTGCAGCTCGAATTATAGCCTGCCCATTCGTATCATCCGGCTTATAAAATCCTGAAAGGGAATAGTTAGCATCTTTCAATCCTTGCAGCCTTTTTACATAATCTGAATTGAAAGTTGAAATATCTTGGTTATCACCGTCGATGCTCATAGACGCATCATTCAAATCCTGGACATCATTGAAAGGACCACCTGTCGCTGTACCTACCTTCACTCGTAGGCTCTTTCCCTTCATTGGCATTAATCAACACTCTCCTTATATTCAAATCCGCAAGATTTACATTCCCAGTGTTCCGGACCGCCCATAGTGGTCAGGTTTAGTCGGTTCTGGTGACTGCATTTGCTTTCACTGGGTTCTTCATGCAATAAAAAAAGCGCGGCATCGATCTGCGCACGCATAGAATAAAGCTGATTGATAAGTGCTTCTTTATTCATCCTAAACCTCCTGGACAAGACATCGATACCTTACCGGTACCTGTCTAATCCCATCAAATTCATCAATTCCCGGAAATGCACTTTCGTACTGAAGTGATATCAGCTTGTGATTGGTCAATGTAATGGTTCCGTCATCTAGTAAGCCATTCAGTCTAGATAGGATCCTAAACGCTTCTTTGAAGCCCTTATTATTTGACCAAATCTGCACGGTTATTAATACATTTTTTCCGTCTTTTCCAAAGGAATTGAACGGGGTTTCTATGAAATCATTTATAGTAACGTATGGAAAAGGCTGTCCATCAGGAACATAATCAAAAACCCCCGAAATCATTCCCATTAACGTCACATCACCCGTCAATTTTTCGTATAGAGCCTTTTGAACATCGTCAAGTGCTGTCATAATGGATCACGCATTGCCTTTCGCAAATCGCTGATATAGCCTGGCTTCTCTTCTTCAAATGCAGGAGATAGAAAGGGCATAGCTGGCATTTCACCTGTGTAAGCTATCTTACCTTTCGTATAGCGAATACCATTCCACATCTTACCCTTTTTCTTGGTATAACGTGGATTAGTACCAAACTCAATCCAGTGTGCCTTCCATCCTTTTGGAAGACGGGGACCAATCGTAGCAGAATACCCCTCGTTGAACACAATAGGTTTAATACTATTTTTGGTTTCTCCTTGATCTACGGCAACCTTTGACTTCGCATTAGTGCTGATTTTACTGGCTGAATCAGCCACGACATCTTTGACGTTAGTTTGGACATCTGAACTATACCGTTCAAACTCTGCAAGCGCAGCTTCAAGTCCCCTTACCTCAGTAGAGAAGAACCCTCTATTCCTAATTGGTCTAGGCATATGGTCACCTACAATTCCTCATCACAAAATAAAAGCATATACCGTCTTCGGCCATCTTCATCGATCACCGATCGTGGCTCCAAGATCCTAGCGAATGGGGTCCCTTGTAATACATAATCTTCATCTAGAACACTATCACTACTAAGGGTTGGTCCTGCATAATGTTGTATCCACAGTAATCTTTTATCCGGTGTCATACCTTTATCCGGAGACAAACCATTGAAATACCTTATTCGGACTCGATGGGTTTGTACAGGCTTCTTCTGTTCACCAATGTTTGCCTCTTTTGTTTGTGTCACATTAAAAACTGCCTCAATATGGGCCCAAACCGTTGCAATATCCTCCCAGATCTCTTCAAATCCGCCTTGTCCATCAGGTACACGTGTTACTTTCTGGATAGCAACACGTTCCCTTAGATCTCTGATTTTTGGCTCCCTCTTTTTCATACTATTACCAAGCCATCTGAACTACTCGTCAGAGTCTAAATCGTCTTTCTTGTATTTAACCATCAAATTCCCTGAATCCGTTACGCTGACTTCATATTTGTGTCCTCCTGGCGAGATCAAAACAAACCTTTCAAATTCTTTTTGATTTTCAACACCATTCTGCTTTGTCATATCTAATACACCTCCTAAGTTGATTCATAGCAGTGAGAGAGTTGAACAAGGATGCTCTCTACAGTAGTCCTTATCTTCTCACTTACCTTCCCGATCATCTCTCGATTTTCATACCAGTCGGATACAAGGACCAGGCAAAATAATTTCGCAAGCTCGTTTTTTTCAGTAAAAACATGGCCAGTAGCATTAGTTAAGTACTTCTCAGCAGCTGCAATTAGAAGATAGATAACTCCATCTTCATCAAGGCCGTCCACTCTTAGCCAGGTTTTAACTTCACCTAATGTAAGTATCATAAAAGCCCCCTTTTAGGGGACGGGGAGTCTCCCCGTCGTTAACTTAAGTTGATTTGACCGTATACCGCGGCACCGGAATCCCAAAACTTTATATCATTTCGCATAATCGTACGAAGGTCCGTTGTATCTCGTTTGAATGCATCGCCACCCTCTTTAGTAGATGCCAATTCATAGAAACGACGTTCAAACAGCACAATTAATTGCGCGAGGTTCCCAATCCAAATTGGAGCCTTGTTAGGTGTACCAGTAATATTAGCAACATAGCGATTCGAAGCCACGGCCAATGGTTTACCAAAAAGAAGTTTGCGCCCTGGTTGTGTGATGTCATCTTGGAGCAAAAAACGACCATCACTATCTTTTTGTGAATCGAGCCAATGATATCCATCTTGGTTAGTCAAAATAACGGCTGTTGCTGAAATGGCCGGGTCCAAAGTAACGTTGATTACTTTCTTGATTGCAGTAAGATCGGCTAATACTGTGGGTGTCATCGTCCTAAGTAAAGTGGTAATCTGGCTATTTTTTGTTACTACTGCCTTACGAGCAATCCACTTGGTCACATAATCGATGACGTTTTGGTCACTATCGGCCAAGAGTTCATTGGTTAGAGGAAGAATTCCAGAACGCTTCTTTACAGAATAAGGAACATTTACGAATTTGGGATTATCAGTCTCGGGAATCAAACCATATTCATCTACAATTGCAAAAGGCGTCATTGTCTCGTCTTTTTCTAAAACGCGAGAACCGCTCAATGTGCTAACTGGCTCTACCTGAACATATTGTGACAGGTCATTCAGAGTTCTCATGATGGTATTAATGCGGGTTTGGATGTCTTGAGGGACAATCAAAGCAGAATTCCCGTCTGGAATTGCCGGGTTAGTACCTCCTTCATTCATAACTGCCCGTTGTTCATATTCTCTAATAATACTACGTTGCTCTTCTGAAACTGGTCTTCTGCGGAGAGCATTCATAAAAATACTGCGATACTCCTTTTCCAACTCGGCATCCTCGCGAGTTTCTGGGCCACGTGGTTCCCCACCAGCTGGAATGCCTCCACGATGCTCGCCACGCTCTCCTTCTTCAAGAGCCCGCTGCACTTCAATTTTCTTTTGTAGAGTTCGGACATCATTCATTCTTGTCTCAGCTTCTTCAACTTTGTTATCACCAAGAAGCGATCTAACATCTTGTTTCATTGTATCTAACTGATTAAGTAGTGCACGGAGTTCTTTAGTCATTTAATTTCAATCCTTCCAATTTTAGATAATAAAAAAAGAGCCAATTACATGAGCTCTAGTTCAAGTGACAATATTCGTTTACGATACTCGTCAGCTGCTCGTTTTTGTCCCTCACGATACTCGTCAAATGATCGTACAGAGACTTCATTCGCTGGGTAGGCCGGGAAAGCAACCGGTGAAATTTCGAAAAGCTCAGCATTCAAGATCGACCGCTTATAAATTCGTTTTTCGCCGCGCTTTTCTGAAGACCATTTATCCTTAGTGACACGCATTCCGAAGGAAACACCGTCTACATCCCCTCGTTTTATTAGTTCCCAGGCATCGTTGCCAACGGAAGTATCCGGAATATCTAATTCGAATCGAAGCTCCTTATCTGAATTATCCAATCGGAGGGTATTGCTTTTCGTATTCCCTAACACTTGGGAAGTATCGTGGGACCATAATCCAACAACCCCGCGAACTTTCAAACTATCATCAAAGGCGCCAGGTGCAATTTCCTCCACAAACGTGTCTCCCCACCAATCTCGCATTTCGGAACTCTCTGTACTGTACTTGATCGCTCCTGATATCGTTCGCTTTCCATCTTCACCGGCAGCACGAATCTCCAGAGCCAAAGGAAGAGCCCTAATCTCCTTCGTTTCCTTCGTCTTCTTTTCCATTGTTTTCACCACCTTTCTTTAAGTACTGGGTCCCCGCCATTCCAATAGGCATCATATTACCGTTCACCAGGAGACGATCACCTTCCGGATCCGGCGGCATTTCTTCTTTTGCCCTGGCCTCGTTCGGCTTGAGGAATCCACCTTGAATACCGATCCGATATGCTTCATAACGTGTTTTAATATCGGACCGCAGAATGGAATCAACATTAAACCAGCAGTAATACCCTGCTTCCAGTTCACTTTCCAGGAACAATTTCCATGTCAATTCCTGCTCATACATGGTCAAGATAGGTTGCAACGTCTCAACATAGAATTGACGCTGCTGTTCAGCTGCATTGTTATAAGTTGCCCGGCTCAATTCATTGATTTGGTGCATCTTTATCCCGAATGCCGTGGCGATTTGTCGAATGGTCAATTCAGTATTCTCTAAGAATTGGGCATCTGACATGGATAAACTAAGTGGTTGGAATTGGTATCCTATGGGCATTAATGAAATCCGATGGCTATTTTTCAAGCCAGAAGACATTTCCTCAAACTTTTCTCGGAACTTCTTTTTCGCTTCTTCATTTAAATCACCCACGTATTGCACAATACCCTTGGTTTGAAGACCTTGTTTGTAGAAATTATTAATGAACCTACCAGCTGAAGCTGCATTTTCAACTGTGGACCTTAGGTAGTCAAGCGGTGCTATTCCAACGATTCCATCAAGAGTAACTCCTGATTTAAAATGTAGGATCTCGTCTGGGAGTAATTTGCGCAATTCTCCACCAACGTTTACCTCATACCAAATCCGACTCTTACTGTTAAATAACCCAATATCGTCAACCCAAATCGTGACGTTTTTAGCATCGATCGGCCATAAACCAACCACACGACCGGTTCTTTCATCCGTCTCGATATTTGCGTAGGCATTTCCGTAGGTATTCCGCTGCGTCTCAACACATTTTAATACGTCAGATACTGACATATATGGATTAGGTCGAAGCCTTAGCAGGGTATTCAAAGAGTGCCTAGTTGCTTTCCGAATTCCGTTATCGTCTTCTTGATAGATCTTCAAAGGCAATTTTGAAATGGATTCAGCAAGGATCTTAACACACCCAAATACTGTCGCCTCCTTGAGCGCATTCCTCCCGACCACATTTACTTCACCTGGAGTAATTCCTAAAAACTCCAACAAACCGGGATCGTTGAGAGAGTATTCAACACTTCGCTTTTCTATTGCACGCCTAAAAAACATCTAGTTTTTCACCTCCTTCATGGCGGATGTTGGTTTGGCGGTTGACGAGCTAAAGTAATGCCAATAGATATTAAAGAAGCCCCAAGGCAATATAGGCCTGCTGTAAAATTTAATCGGAATGTAGCGATGTTTATTGCCACCAGTCCCGAGATAATAAAAAAATCATCCGCATAGTTTCGGATGACATTGAAATATTTTTTCATGGGATCACCCCCAGAGTTTGTTAAGGACATCCTCTTCTGCAAATTCGGATACATCAACCTTTGGTTCCGCGAAGACTGCCCGAACATGCGCATTGATTAGGGATACAATAGGATCAATCCGTTCAGTTGATTTATTCTTAGCCAATTTTATATTCTCATTAGGGTCCGAAATTTCAACAGCATTTGAAACTGCCCAAGTTAATACAGGATTATTATTGTGAATGATCTTCTTCTGATAAACCAGTTCACGGAAATTTTTTGTAGGTTCAGACAAGGTAGTGATTCGTTGTTTGATTTCGACGGTCTCAAAACCTTCGTCTGAAAAATCTTGGACAATTAAACCAGCTGACCATTCATCATAGCAAACCTCTTTACCCTTCCACTTATATTCCTCAAACTTATCAACGACATATTTAAGTACGTAGCGATAGTCTACCACTGCACCGGGAGTAACCGTAATCCATCCTTGCTGCACCCATAGGTCATAGGGGACGTTATCTGTCTGCATTTTCTTAGCAAGAGTCTCCTCCGGAATAAAAGAATGGGACAACACAGCAAAGCGACCGTCCATGAGTGGAATTTCAAAACCCACACTGGTAAGGTCGATCTTCTTGGACAAATCAATTCCAGAGATACATACATGTCCACGAACATCCGGGAAATCATCAGTCCCGCAAGCCTCCCACTTATCCATATCCATAAAGCCATCTTCTTTTTGATCAAGCCATTTGTTAAAGTTTTTAGTATAAACTCCTCGTCGTTTGTCTGGCTGATCCTGCGCTATTTTTAATTCCCCACGAAGATATTTTAGACCATCTTTCGTTTGAGCTAGGAGGGGATTACATTTTATCCAGTTACCCTCATCGTTGATATCATCGTCCTTATCCATCTCGGCGATGTAAATGAAATATTCATCGTTTTGATAAATGCCCTCCAAAACCTTTTTGCAATACTTGTACTCAGCATAGCACGGGCTTGATAAATTAAATCCGGCTGTAGTGATAACGAATATGAGCGGTTGCCTTCGCATTCCCATACCGGAAATCAATACATCGTACATTTCACTGGTCCGATGTTCATGATATTCGTCGATGATTCCACAGTGAGGGTTAAATCCATCCATCTTTTTCGCATCACGGGATAACGGCATCATACGACCACCGTTTTTCCGATGAAGCATTACACTTCTGCTCTTTTGGATCTTAATTCGCTTCCGAAGCGGCTTGTCCAGCTCAACCATTTTTTCAGACGCTCCGTAAACAATTTTAGCTTGGTCACGTTGGGTAGCAGCTGTATAAACTTGAGGTCCACCTTCTCCATCTGCAGCGAACATATACAAACCTACAACGCCTAATGTAGTGGACTTCGAATTTTTTCGCGCTACCTGCTCGTATGCCTTCCTGAACCTCCGCATACCTGTATCTTGGTGAACCCATCCGAATATGCTTCCTACAATAAATTTTAAAAATGGATCTAATGTCACCGGGTCGCCTTGCTTCACAGTTAGTCCATCTTCGATGTGACGACAATGAGTTTCGGCGAACTTAAACACCTTGTCCGCCTTGGCTTCTTCGAAAACGTAAGGGAAATCTTTACACCCTTGCCTTTCCAAATCATTCAAATGACGTTTACAGGCTAGTATGACATACTTGCCAGCAGTAATTTTCCCTGATACCACATCATGAGCATACTGCGTTGTTGGATGATGATTAATCAAGCAGATCATCCTCGTCATCATCCTCGTCATCATCCATGGTACCGACCTTTTCTAGCTTTGATTGAATCTTGTTCATCTCGGCAATTGCACTCAGGTATGACCGATAGGCAGGATTAGATTGAAAGGTCTTCCCGCCGCGAGAATTTACATTGACCACAGTGTACCCATTTTCCTTAAACTCTTTTTCGAGCTCCATCTTTTGACTTCGTAGATTGCATAAGTTGACGATCCACTCCTGGTGCCTCGGCTTGATCTTATCTCCGTATTCCTCTATCAGGAAAAGGTAGTATTTCTTCGCTTCTCTGTCGTATAAGCTTTTCGGGGGTCTTTTCAATTTCTCATCAACCACGTACCTCCCTCCTAACGTACTTTTTCAAAAAAATCCAGTTTTGTGCGCGTGGGACTGTCGGGGCGGTTTCGGATGAGTCAACAAGAAATATTTGAACCCGCCCTACCCCCTCGACTCGCCTCTATAACCTCCATGTACCCTGTTATGACATGCATTGCATAGACTAATCAGATTACTTAGAACTAACCGCTGCTCCCAGTGCTTTCGAACCTCATTGACGTGATGCACCATGTCTGCCGGCTTGATCCTCTTGTCCCTTAGACAGTGTTGGCATAGATGATGATCGCGCATCAATGCCTTTAACCTTGTACGCTGCCACTCAATGCTTTGATAGAAAGACCTTGCTTTCTGATCTCTCAGATAATCATCATAGTATCGGTGACGATCCCTTCGATCCTTCAGCTGCTTGGCTTGATGTCGCTCGCAATAGCGTTCGGTGGTTAGAGCTGGACAACCGGGGGAAGCGCAGGGCTTCTTTGGTTTAGCTGGCATTAATTAACCTTCTTTCAAACAAAAAAAGCGCCTTATTAGCGCCTTTTAAATCCTTGTCAATCGTTTATACTCACTTGTCAGTTTCTTTAATTCGACTAGGTATTCATCGTTAATTTTGTAAAGCGCATCAAGATATTGCGGGTACTTACTCCTGTGAGCCTCATGATCTACCCTTAGTTCTCCCATTTCGTTAGTAGTCTTTTCTTCATACAAAATATTTAACCAGTTCTCTGAAATTGTTAAGAAATTTCTTATCACTGTGTAGCATTCCACATTTACTGTTGCTGCCTTTATCATTAGTTCATCTGAATCCTTGAGTACATCTGATAACGTGGGTGCAATATCATAGTATTTTGGTTGATAAACTGCATCGCAAAGGATATTGAGAACACCCGCCAAACGAAGTGCAATGTCATCCGCTGATTTTACTCGTTCTGGAAAAGATCTTAGGAATTCACTCCTACCTTGGTTTTTTAGTGTGATTTTTACTCCTACAAGTGTTAATGCGCCTCCGATAATCGCACCCAAAAAAGCAAGGTAATCTACTTCCCCAAATATTGAAGTTAATTCTTTTGGAAATATCCTATACAAAAATACTGGGATAACGAGGACATTTACCATTACAAACATTGCAATAATTAACCAATTAATGATTCGCCTTTCTAACTCCACCGTAACCCCTCCCGCAAATTTAAATTCGGCAGAAGGGATCCAATTCCTTTTTTCTATTTCAGAAGTAATCAAAAAAGCACCTCATTGGGTGCTTTAAGGAATAATTTTCCCTGTGTTTTTTAACTTATCTATAATACTCGGTGCCGTTGTAATGATCCCAGTATTCAACTTAAGATTACCACCTTCTAAATCTCCCCAAGTTACCGGTCCTTTTATAACAGTTTTATTTAAGTCATTCTGCATTCTTTCCAGCTTATCTAAGACAGTTTCTAATTTTGTTTTATCACCAATATCGGCTTCATTTTCATATATTGCTCTAACCTCAGAAGATAACGAACCAATCGATGCGTTCATTTCCTGCATTACTCCTAGCATATTTGAGGAACTAGATTGCCATGATTCCTGGAGGGAAGTAAGCTGATGACTTATAACCTCAAGCT
Source organism: Ammoniphilus sp. YIM 78166 (assembly GCF_004522215.1). Classification (GTDB taxonomy): domain Bacteria; phylum Bacillota; class Bacilli; order Aneurinibacillales; family RAOX-1; genus YIM-78166. Next base: position 24,418 of record NZ_SDLR01000020.1, read on the forward strand.
CGTCAACTTTATCCCTGATTTTTATTAATACAGATTGGACCAAGACATCTTTCTCTGATGAAGTCTTAGACTGATAAAAGGCATAGATTATTGCAACCACGGCCAATATGATTGATGCAAAGCCACTGGCTAACGATATTTGGTTTACTAATATCGTATTATCACCACCACGCCATGTAATACTTAAGATAAATGCAATGACCAATCCAATAATCCAATAAATAAAGTCCTTCTTTTCGGGAAAAGTCCTTCTTTTTTTATCGCTTTCTTGTACCTGATCCATTGATTTTCTCTCCTTTTGTGTTTGTCCACCGAGAAGTATACAATGATTATGGTACCTTTAAAATACTTTTTTCTACCTCACTCAAAAAAGCACCTCATTGGGTGCTTCCTTTTGGTCCGTAATTCATTTCAAGGATCTCTTCCTCAACTCGATCAACCCGCTGAAACAATTCTCGTTTTGTGATAATTTCCTTTTCATTCAGAAGCTGCAGCAAAGCTACAATCGTTCTGTCTTGCTCTCTCAACGCCTTATCCAGAAAAGCTAACTTTGCCTGCATGATCCCCAATAAGGCTTCTAACTTTTGATCCTCCACCCTGGATCACCTCCCTGCTCTACTTAATTCGTTAGCAGGAATGCTCTCCCTTTTTTGGTCACAGAAATGTCAGGATTTAATGAAGAATCGACCAGGGACCAATTGTTAACAAAGCCACAAGTCCTAAGAAAGCCCCTATCTGATAACTACCCTTAATTCTCACAATCATGGAAAACAGGATGCCCGGAAAAACTACCCATAGAATTATTGGTAAGAAAAAAATGTTTATTAATGGGCCGACGCCCTCAATTATCGATGTAACCAACATTTCTGTAGTAAACATATCTGCACCTCCTCATAATGCCAACTATTTCTTCATAAATTGCCAATTACCTACAAATTTCGTCCGACAAATAATGACAACTTGTAGGAAATTGACCAACCGATATAGAATGACATTCTTAAGGAGGTGAGAAAAATGGCAGAGCAAATTCAAGTGAATCCAACACCTATACAAAGAAATGCGTTTGATGTTGCGATTGAATTAACTCAACTGTACACTCAAAGGTATAGTTTTGATCAAAATGAATTGGAGCAAATGTTTACTAAGTACTACGCAATTGCTAGGGTACTCGAAAGAACACATCCAAACGATCTTCAAAATCTGGTACCGAAAGACATCATTACTCAAATTAAACGGTAATAAAAGCCACCCTCACCCGGTGGTTTTTCTTTACCTTCACTTTACCTTTGGTAATCCCTCCAGCTCCCTCGCCACTCTCGACGCCTGGCTGCACGATTACCCTTGGGCTTAATCTTATGGAGCAACTGAGGAAGAGTGAACTCGTTCCAAGGCTCTGTTTCATCCCTCTGTTCTTTAGTCCGGAAAAACTCTAACAACCTCTTTAGTAAGCTCATCTCTTCTTAATCGCCCCTCCTCGTCTTTCATAGGTATCACGGTACTTTCCCATTAACCGCTCGGTTTCACGGAACTGCCTTGCTGCCAGCTCCTCAGGATCAACATATCTATTATTCTTCTTTCGCCTGCGCCGGCGGATCTTCTTTAGCTGTTCTTTGGTGTCGGCAGGTATCATGTCTTCTAAGCGCATAACGATCACCTCACCATGGTAATGCCACTATCTTGGTCCGTGGCTTTGACCTTATGGCCAGTAGCCTGCTGCTAGGCAGCGCTCAAAATCCAAGTGAGGACACTCAACGCTACATAGTAGCTTAAGGGCATTTAACCCCACCTCACACCAGACCACCGCGCTCATACGCTTGCTTCTCCATCCATAAGATGAATCACTACAGCCCAGCCGAGTACCACCATTGATAAGGGATAGGTGACATCTCCCATGACTCAATGGTACTGGCTTTTAGGCGCTTGAAAGTCCGCGCTTTATGCGTTTTTTGTATGCGAAAAGTACGGGAAAATAAAAAAAAAA
>NZ_SDLR01000021.1 GCF_004522215.1 Ammoniphilus sp. YIM 78166
CGGGCACCCAAAATTGGCGCATAAACTGGGCCATCGGGGTATTTCCTGTGACTTGCGTTAACAGATCGTTATTTTCTTGGTTTAACATGGTAACTCTCTCCCTTCCCCATTTCCTATTTCCAAACGACAAACCCCATCCCGCATCCGGTCCCCGCAATGGAGCGGTAAGTCGGAACGTAGTCGATCACGTCCATATCCAATCCTTCTAAGGCGCCAGCTGCGGCAATCCAATTCAGGATCTCGGAGGTACCGGATACAAATCGCTCGCGCGGGATTGTGATCAAGGACTCGCGGTCTTTGTTTTGGATCCCCGTCAGTACACGCTGATCAAGGTCTTCATCAATGGTGAAATGCGTCAACCCCCCTGACGCGATCACCGCCACCGTCTGATCACTGTCCCATGATTCGATCGCCTGGCGAATCGATCGTCCAAAGTCATAGCAGCGCTTCGGACTCGGCACATTCGGTGCAAAAAATGTATTGATCATCACTGGCACCATCGTGGTCATCGGCTGATCGATGAGCAATCTCCGGCGAATGAACGTATGGGCATGACCGATCGAGCGGCCTGCTGGCTGTTCGGTGAACTGCGACACGTCAAACTCTTGGTGAATCAGCGTTTCCACGATATGCCGGCCCAGATTCGGTTCCGTCGGATACGCTTCCGGCACCACCCCATGTCTCGCCCAGTACGCCGGTTGGATCGAAGGCGGCAGCTTTTCGACGTCCTGTGGCAGGTCATAAATTTCCTTTCCCCAGAACACAGAGAATGCCGGCATGTTATCTCGCAGGAATAATTCTTTCTGGTCGTCTCCAATGACGACCAGGATATCAGGCGAAACTTCCTGAAGGATCCGGCCCATCTCGGCAATCGCACGCTCGCAAGCCTGGTATTTTTGCTCCCACACCTCCCGTGTCAAGTGATCCTTCAGCCAATCCGGTGCGGTGCGCGCCTGCGCTTCAAAATCAATCTCCGGGTTGTGCCGATCCCGCTCTGCATGCGCCGCCCAAGTTTCTGCCGGTGTGCTTAATTGCGGGCTGTGTGATACACCCATTCCCAATACGATTTTCGCCATCTCTATCTCCTCCTGTTCTTATACTTCGAGCTTATACAGACGCTTGGCATTTTCTTCGTACACTTTTCGGCGATCTTCTTCAGTCAAAAACTCGATGCTATCAATGATCGGCTTTAGATCGTCATACGTTCTTCCTGTATGCGGATTCATCACAGAGCCCGTTCCGGGATTTTCTGTCCCAAACAGCAGGTTATCACTGCCCAAGACTTTGAACGCTAACTCTAAGGCTTCCTTGGAATAGTTGACGGTGTCAAAGTACAGCTTCTTGATCGCCACATCGAAGTCTTCACCGCCGGAACGGTGGCGCCAAGCCCGGAAACGTCCCATGTGGAACGGAATCGCTCCACCGGTATGCGACACGACGACCTTCAAGGTTGGGAAGTCTTCAAACACCTTCGAATCCAGCAAGGACATAATCGCAATGCTTTCTTCATTGATGAAGTGAAGCGTATAGGATTCCCGCGGGGAGCAGCAGGCCGCAGAGTGTATCAGCATTGGCACATCCAGTTCTACGAGAGCTTCATACAGCGGATACCAGTACTCCGTTCCCAGTCCAGGAGGTTCCGGGTAGCCGCCTTCCATTGGATCGGGGTTCAGCTGGCAGCCGACAAAACCTAGTTCTTGTACTGCTCGCTTCAATTCTGGGATGCAGTCTCGAATATCGGCACCAGGTGACTGCGGCAAACCTGCTACGCCGCGAAAACGAGTTGGGTGGAGCTTCACTTGTTGAGCAATGATGTTATTTACAAACTCAGTCCACTTGTGAACCACACCGGCCGGTTGGATGGAATGCATCGCCAAGTAAGGGCGGGGCGAAATCAATTGCAGGTCGGTCCCCACGCTGTCGAGCAGATCCACGACCCTTTTTAAGGGTTGATTGATTTGCTCATCACTGATTTGCGGGAATTTATCGAAGGGATAGCCTCTGCTTCCCAACAATCGAGCTTGGAATTCATAAACTTGAGGTGGGGCTACGGTATGGCCGTGTATATCGATAATCATGAGAGTTTCTCCTTTTTTTTATTATTTTTTTTATAGATATACTACATTAACGCTAAATAATAGATTCCGATTTGAATTGTTCAATCTCCTCTTCCGTATAGTCGAGTTGCTTTAGAATCAACTCGCTATGCTGCCCGAGTGAAGGAGCAGGCATCCGGAAGTGTGCAGGTGTCCTCGACATCTTGGCTGGAAAACCCAGTGTTTTCATGGGGCCGGCGACAGGGTGTTCATATTCTAAGATCATTTCTCGATGAATGGTTTGCTCATTTTGTAGGACTTCATCGTAAGTGTAGATCGGCCCGCAAGGAATTCCTTGCACTTCCAATCGCTCCAGCCAATATTCAGACGGCTGCTGCAGGAGCACTTCCTCCATCGCCGATTCCAATTCATCGACATGGGTTACCCGATCATTCACGGTGGCAAACCGCGGATCTTTGATCCACTCTTCTTTTTCCACAACATAGCGGCAAAATCGTTCCCACATCTTCGCATTTACGACCCCGATGAGGATATAGCCCGTCTGCGTGCGGTATCCCTGATACGGCGCAATCCTTCGGTGACGAGAACCATTCGGGGATGGAACTTCTCCCTCACCAAAATAAGCCGCTGCTTCCCAAACTGTCCAGGCTAAGCCCGATTCAACCAAGGAAACATCAATGTATTGCCCTTCTCCCGTTTTCATTCTGTGAATGTAGGCAAAGAGGACATGGTAGAGCGCGGTTATTCCTGCCCCGATATCGTGGATCGGAATGCCCACCTTCACGGGCCTGCCGTTTTTTTCCCCTGTCATACTCATAATGCCGGACATGCCCTGAGCCATAATATCGAGTCCGCCCTTCTGGCTCTGCGGCCCCGTCTGTCCATAACCCGAAATCGAGCAGTAAATGAGCTTGGGGTTGAGCTGTTTCAATGTTTCATAGTCTATTCCCAGTTTTTTAGCCACCCCAGGACGGAAATTCTCAACAAAAACATCTGCCGTTTCTACGAGACGATAGAGTATTTCCCGCCCTTGTTCCGTCATTAAATTCAAACGCAGCCCCTGCTTGTTTCGGTTGATCATCGTAAAGCTATAGCTCAATCCATTGCGAAATGGGCCTGTCGCACGGATCAGATCACCATCGGGGTACTGCTCTACCTTGATCACTTCTGCCCCCATATCCCCCAATACCATCGTGCAGTAGGGACCTGCTAACACATGGGAGAGATCCAGTACTTTTACTCCTGATAGGGGTTGCATTTGCATCTTTCTTCCCCCCTCCTTTCGCGATTTTGCTCTATCATCGAGGTACACTTATCTATATAGCAATATTCATGCCAATAAAAACCGCCCAAAAACCAACCCTTTTTGCACGATATGATTCGAGGTTCGTTTCAGCTGTAACAGCTCTCGTTTCAGACGTTTCATTACGCACGGGGAACGGAGTCTAATAGGCTAGATATCCTATAATTCCTTAGCTGCTAATAAAAATAACTCCCCAAGATAAACTCAGGAAGTTAACGTTTCAACCTCTTTTTTTATTTCCACGACCATCTTGCCGCGGCCATGTCCCGTTTCTATTTTTTCATTAGCCTGTTGAAGGGCTTTTTCTTCAAAGGGAAGAACCTGCGAAATGACTGCTTTCAATTCACCGTTTACTATATGTTCCATCAGTTTTTGCAGGACATGCGGATCAGGGACAGCCTTGAGCACTTCTAGTCGGACGTTTCGTTGTATGCCTTTTTCAGAGAAGGGGTGTACAGACACTAGGGTGCCACCTGGTTTAAGCACGTTCAAACTGCGCGTTTGGACGTCCCCTCCTACTAAATCGATCACAAGATCATACCCTTCACTATCTTTTGCAAAATCATGGTTCAAGTAATCGATCGCAACATCTACACCCAAATCCATTAATAAAGAAATATTGCCCGTACTTGCGGTAGAAGCCACCCACGCGCCATGAATCTTGGCAAGCTGAACGACTAGACTTCCTACTCCGCCAGCTCCTCCATGTACAAGAACTTTCTGGTCCTTTTGCAAATGGCCAAAATGAAATAAAGACTTGTAGGCCGCTACCCCCGCCGTGCCCATGCAGGCCGCCTCATGAAAGGTTACTGCGTCGGGTACCCTTGCCAAAAGGTCTTGTTTTACTGTGACAAATTCCGCAAAGGCATTCAATCCTTGATTTTTAGCAAGAATACGATCCCCTTTTTTCCACGCTGTGACTTTATGGCCCACGTCACATATGACCCCAGCCACGTCATGACCGATGATAAGGGGCAGCGAAAAAGGTAGCACATCCTTAAACACACCTGCTCGCACCTTCCAGTCAACCGGGTTCACGCTAGTTGAATAATTCTCTACGAGAACCTCATCATCGCCTGGTTCCGGCTGTGAAACTTCCTTCATCCTGAGCTGTTCTGGACCGCCATATTCCTCCAAGAGTAAAGCTTTCATCTTCGTCTTTGCACCCATTAGAGAAGCTGGGATTTCCACCCATAAATCTCCATTGTCGTCTTTCCTGTCTTTAACTCTTCGCTAATCCATTTCTCGTCTTCTTCCCGCTGATGCGCTTTTTCTAAGATCGCCTCTATTTCCATTCTAGGAATAACGACCACACCATCTCCATCGCCAACGATTAAATCTCCCGGCATAATCAATACCTCTCCAATCTGGATGGGATGGTTAATGGTTCCCCCTCCATTCTTGGAGGTTCCTTGAATGCACAGTCCGCGAGAAAATACGGGAAAGCCCATGTCCATAATGTCATTGCCATCTCGGACACAACCGTCGATGATCAAGCCATGAATCTGACGTTCCATAGCCGCCTTTGTCATAATATCTCCCCAATAACCCGCTTCATAGATGCCCGACACCTCGATGACCAGCACATCGCCGGGCTGTGCAGCAAGGATTGCCTCATGCAGCATGATGTTATCGGTTGGCGGAGAACTCACCGTGACAGCGGGTCCACAAATTTTCATCTGGGAAGCAAGCGGCTTGATGCCGGAAGGCAAAGCTCCTTTTTTTCCGGCAGCCTCATGCAAGGTAGCAGCAGAAAACCTAGCGGCTCGCTGAATGGACTCCACCGCAGGACGTTCAATTTCCGTTTTCACCCTAGACATTCGTTTCGAACCTCCTTTCCCTACCCTTGTCTCGTTTGCAATTGATGGTATCCATACTTTTCACGGGCCTCTTTCAGCGGAGTTCCCTTGAGGACTTCTTGGCGGATTCCCTCTTCTTTTTCCTCAATCATTTGAGCAACCTTCAGGACTTCTTCTTCTCTTTCTTGATGGATCACAAGCACTCCATCATCCGAACCGAAGATAATATCTCCCGGGCGAACTTGCACATCGCCGATGGAAACAGGAACGTTGTAAGCTACCGCATCTACCCTGTCTTTTCCTGTACGCATAAATTTTCCCCGGCTAAAAATCGGATACTTTAGGTCCAGACTGCACTTCACATCCCGGCAAACTCCGTCTACTACGGTACCGGCAATTCCGTTCATATGGGCAACGGACGTTAAAATATCGCCCCACACCGTTCGATCCATGCGACCGTTATTATCTAGTACAACCACACCTCCCGGAGGGACTTCATCGATATAATCTCCTACGGTCCCCTTATCCTGAGCAACCGGCAGATATTTTACGGTAAAGGCTCTTCCAACCATCTGATAACCATAGTTTACAGGTGCAATACCCAGGCAGGTCCCATGTATGCCTAAACGGTCCAATGCGTCCGAAACCGCAGCAATGGACAGCTTTTTATATTCTTCTACGATTTTATCCATTTTCACATCCCCTTCATGGTGAGTTTCGTGCTTATCTTAAGGCAACGAGCTTTTCTTGAATCACCAAATCTTTCAACTCGAACTTTTTAATTTTTCCACTTGGAGTTTTCGGCAGCTCATCTACAATTACAATATGGTCGGGGACTTTATAATCAGCCACCCGCGATTTAATGAAGACCTTTAGCTCATCGGCTGTAACGTTATGCTCTGGTTTTAGCAGGACGGCAGCACATGATATTTCACCAAGAACGGTATCGGGCAATCCTACGATAGAAACTTCCATGACGGAAGAGTGGGTATAGAAGATTTCTTCCATTTCCGTCGGATAAATATTGTAACCGCCGCGAATAATCATATCTTTCTTGCGGCCGACAATTCGCACGTAGCCGTTTTCATCCATTGTGGCCAAGTCACCCGTATAGAACCACCGTTGCTCATCAATCACTTCGTTTGTTTTATCCGGCAAGTTGTAGTACCCCTTCATCAGGCCAATCGTTTGGCATGCCAATTCTCCGACTTCACCTACAGCCACTTCTTCCCTTTGATCATTGACGATCTTTAGCTTCACTCCTTCAATCGCTCTTCCCACCGTCTCTGATAACGTCACATCATCATCATCAAAATCCGTGAAGGTAATGATCGGAGAGGTTTCCGTCATCCCGTAGCTGATAAGAACTGCGACTCCCATTTCCGCTTTGATTCGGCGAATGATCTCAACAGGACAAGGAGCTCCTGCCATGATCACCACTCTCAAGGAAGACAAGTCATACTTCTTAAAGGAGGGATGATTCAATTCCAGAATAAAGATCGTGGGCACACCGGAGTGTATGGTTATTTTTTCTTGTTCAATAAGCTGCAAGGTTTTTTCCGCATGGAAAGACTCCATAATCACCGCTTTTGTTTCACTAGCCACCAATCGTATAATGCCTGCTAATCCCATAATATGAAAATAAGGACTGGCATGGAGGAAAACATCGTTTTCCTGGATCCGGATCGCCGAGCAGCTCTTTTCACTCACATAAAGAAGGTTGCGGTGAGTCAGCATCGCCCCCTTAGGCTTGCCGGTTGTACCCGATGTGTAGATGATCGCAAAAGGATCTTCCTCAACCTGTACTTCAACTTTTGGAACGTGCCCCTCCACTCCTATGGTTTTTAAATGCTTGTAACTAACAAGGTTCTGTTCTTCAAAGCGGACCGTTACGAGGTGTTCTAGAGACGGTACACGTTGCTTTAGAGACTGGAATTGAGCAAGGTGATTTACTTTATCGTACTCACGAGGGAAAAATACAAGTCTAGCGCCTGAATCTCGCAGAATATGCTCGGCTTCCTCTTCTCGGTACCGGGTATTAAACGGAACAAGAATGGCCCCTACCTTGGCAATAGCAAATACGCAAACAATGAACTCATACCAGGCAGGCAAGCTGACCGCTACCCGATCCCCCGGTTTGATCCCCAATTGAGCTAAACCGGAAGCGATTTCATTCGCTTCCTTTTGCAAATCATGATATGTGAGCCTTCTTACGCCATCATAGATAACTTCTTTATCTGGAGAAGAGCGATACGCCTTCTCCAATAACTGCGCGACAGACATCCCTTCATAGGAAGCTAGCATGGATACGATTCACCCTTTCATTACGTTTCCGACAATTGAAAATAAGGAAGCGTGACTTCATCATCGATTTTTTCATATACAACTGTAACAGGCTTATCGATGGAGATCTGGTCCCGCTCTCCTACTATTCGACTCATCATCCGAACCCCTTCATTCAGTTCGATGATGCCAACCACATAAGGGGTTTGATCCTTAAAAGGAGGCATGGCCTTATGGACGACCGTATAGCTATGAATCCGTCCGTGACCGCTCGCTTCGACCCACTTCACATGTTCAGAGAAGCAATGGGGACAAAGGATTCGGGGGTAAAAAATAAACTTTTGGCATTCTTCACACTGCTGGATCATTAATTTTTGATCCTTTGCGCCTTCCCAGAACGGTCTGGAATCATCATCCAGATACAGTTTGATCGTCATCCCTTAATCCCTCCCTAAAATAAGCGTCGATGTGGAAGATAGCGTTCCTCCCGTACCGTTCACCAATGAAATTTTGGCATCTTGAACTTGGCGTTCTCCACATTCTCCTCTTAGCTGTCGCGTCGCTTCAATTAATAGGAAAATTCCGAACATTCCGGGATGGCAATAGGATAGCCCTCCGCCACTTGTATTTAACGGGAACGAGCCGCCTGGTGCTGTCCGTTGTCCGCTGACGAAATCCCCGCCTTCACCCGGTTTGCAGAACCCTAAGGCTTCAAGCGTCAGAAGCACCGTTATTGTGAAAGAATCATAGACTTGCACGACATCAATTTCATCGTGAGTGATCCCTGCCATTTCCATGGCTCGGCGTCCGCTTTCCTTTGCACCGGTCACGGTTAGATCCGGCATATGGGTCACGGAATTATGGGTTTGCATTTCTCCATGCCCCAGTATCCACACTGGACGCTTTTTGGCACGTGCAGCCGCTTTCGCGGATGCGACCACTACGGCTCCGCCTCCATCAGTGATCAGGCAGCAATCCAAAAGATGCAGGGGTTCGCAAATCATCGGTGAACTCAAAACATCCTCAATGGAAAGCGGCTTGCGCATAAACGCTTTATCATTTAACATCGCCCATTTCCGTGTGGCCACGGCAATTTCGGCAAGCTGCTCGGACGTGGTTCCATACTGGTGCATGTGTCTCATCGCTGCCAGGGCATAATGACCCACGGGTGAAGGGATGCCGAAAGGCTCTTCATACTTTAAGGTCAGATTGGATAAAGAAGGAATCCGACTGGTGCGATTGGTGCTGCCATAAGTAATTAACGCTACATCGATCAGCCCTGCTTGAATCGCGACAAGCGCATGGGCCACATGGGACTCGAAAGAGGACCCCCCAATATTCGTCCCGCCTGTGTATCTCGGTTTGATGCCTAGATACTCCCCCAACATGAGTTGGGGAAAATGAGCCCAATTGGCTGTTGTAAATAGAGCATCCACATCATCCTTCGTAAACCCAGCATCATCCAAGGCCCGCTTAGCCGCTTGTGCCTGCAGCTGCAGGACGTTTTTGCCAGGCAGTTCGCCGAGGTCGGATTCCGCAACACCAACAATGGCTGCAATACGTTCCGATTTCATTTTTCTCACACCTTTATATTAGAATAAGAACATGTTCTACACTAGACTAGTTTCCAAAGTTATCGATGGAACTTTAAGGTTGCACTTCCGACCGTAGAGGGTTTACCGGCTTCTTTCTCAGCCAATATGGCCAACTCAACGGTCTTTTTTTCTTCGTTTTTGGCTGTCACTTTCGCACGGCAGGTCACGACATCGCCTGGACGTACCATACCAGCAAATCGAACTTGTAAGCGACTCACGAACCCCTGATTTCCTATAATTTGTTCCATGAATTGTCCTAGGAAACCCATGCTGATCATCCCATGTGCAATAACTCCCGGAAGTCCGACTTTACGGGCGGTTTCATCGTCGGTATGGATCAAATTAAAATCACCAGAAGCTCCCGCATACTTGACTAATTGCACCTTCTCTATAGGAGACTTGACGTACTCCAATTCTTGATCGACTTGCAATTCATTCCATTCCAAACTCATATGAATCCCTCCTTATCGATAAATAACAGTAGTCTTGGATATGAACACTAAATTTCCTTCTACATCTTCACCCTTGGTCTCCAAGATGAAGAACGTCATCGGCCCTGTCTTTCCTGGTCTATCAAAAATGTCGACTAATTGACTGACACAGCGAAGCTTATCGCCCGCTACGATGGGACGTTCATAAAGAAACTCTTGTTCCCCGTGTAGCGTCCGACTTAGTTCCACGTTGATACCTGGTTTAGGCATTCTAAATGTAGCCGGAAAGGTAGGGGGAGCCACTAGGCTGGCATACCCCTGCTTCTTCGCATAAGCCTCATCCAAGTGAATCGGATTTTCATCCCCAAGGGCGCGAGCAAAAGCGCGAATCGCTCCTTTCTCCACTTCAAATTCGATTATCTCGCTTTTTGTACCGATTGCATTCCGATCTATCATTCTAGTAACCTACCTTTCATTAATGGAATAGACTTAGCGATCTCCGCCGCCAATATTTATCACTTCACCTGCTACATAGCTGGCATCGTCACTTACCAAAAATGCAACCACGTTTGCCACATCTTCCGGGGTTCCCACTCTTCTCATCGGAATCTTTTGACTTGCCCCTTTGACGATTTCATCAAAATTCAATCCTTGACGCTCTGCCGTCGACCTAGTTAAATCAGTGGCAATAAACCCTGGTGCGACGCAATTCACATTAATATTAAAAGGTCCAAATTCAACTGCCAGCGTTCGCGTTAAGGACTGCAATCCTGCCTTAGCTGCAGCATAGTTGGCCTGGCCGCGTTTGCCTACAGCCCCTAAACTGCTGGTATTGACGATTTTTCCATAACGCTGTTCAACCATATGCTTAGTAACGGCCTTGCTGAATAAAAAGCTCCCCTTCAAATGAACATCTAGGACCAAATCCCAGTCTTCCTCGGACATTTTAAATATGAGGCTATCCCGGGTAACACCAGCGTTATTGACTAAAATATCGACGCGACCAAAATGGGAAACCACTTTTTCTACGGCTTGAGACACTTGTTCAGCCTTAGATACATCACAACCCACCGGAATGGCTTCCCCTCCGGCGTCCTGAATCGCCTCAACCGCCTCCATCGCAAATTCCTCTTTCACATCGACAATGGCAATTTTAGCCCCTTCTGCTGCCAATCGTTTGGCTGTAGCTGCACCAATCCCTTTTCCTGCACCTGTAACTATCGCAACTTTTCCCTCTAGACGTTTCATTTTTCTATTCCTCCCTTTATACGGTATATTTTTCTGCTTGAATGACTCTGGCCGCAATTTGACGTTTCAATTCAATAATATTGACTGGCACTTTGCGGGATAACTGATCAAGTTGGGAAAGCTGATTTAGCAGCTCATCTCCACTCTGAATCGTCATACATATTTCTTTGGCGAAGCCCGTGATTTGATCGAATGCTTCATGAATAAAAGCGATGGTCATCTCCTTGGCATTTTGAGATGTTCTTTCAGAGGTTTGTTCCATCAATTTTTTCGTACGCAATAAGGCGCTCTCCATGGCATAAAGATTAATCAGAATATCGCCTAAATTGCTGCTTACTTCTTGTTCGTCCTCTAGCTTCGATCCGTAGGCTTGTAATGCCTTAGCAAAAGCAAAATAAAAGATTTTTCTTGCTTGGGAAACCAAATGATTTTCTTGGTCTAACTCGCCTGTAAAGTCTGGAAGATCGTGCTGAGCATCGGAGGATACCTGATCCAGCTTTTGCTGCAAGTCAGGAAACTGTCCTTTGGCTAAACGTTTTAACACGTTTTTGGTCAAGAAAAGACGATTAATCTCATTGGTCCCTTCAAAAATCCGCTTAATCCTTGAATCACGGTAAATACTTTCAATTTCATATTCCTGCATATAACCGTAACCGCCATGAATTTGAACACCCTCATCTGCGGCAAAGTCCAGAACTTCAGAACCAAACACTTTATTAATGGCGCATTCCAGCATATATTCACTAATCATGCCCCTGGAATTCTCCCCTACATTCGGATCACTGAAGTCTAACTTTTGCAAGCCAGTATCAAACAGTTCAGCGGTCCGGTAAACCATACTTTCCAGTACAAATGTTTTGATATTCATGTCTGCAATTTTCTTTCCGATTAAGGGAAAGGCAGAAATAGGACGGCCAAATTGAATGCGCTGGTTCGCATATTTGACGGATACGTCAAGCGCAACCTTGGTATTCCCCAGGCAACCCGCTCCAACGGAAAGACGGCCAAAATTCAGTGTATTAAAAGCAAACAAATGACCTTTTCCAGGTTTTCCAAGCATATTTTCCACCGGAACTTTGACGTCCTCGAAGGTCATGGAGCAAGTCGATGAAGCTTTAAGTCCCATCTTCTTCTCTTCAGGCCCAATACTCAGACCTTCCGAGTTTCGTTCCACAATAAACGCAGTAAAATCAGTTCCATTGATCTTGGCAAAAACAACAAAGATATCCGCAAACCCTGCGTTTGTAATAAACACCTTACTTCCATTCAATATATAATGTTTGCCATCTTCAGATAATTTAGCGGTCGTCTTGATCCCGGAGGCATCCGTTCCCGATTGAGGTTCAGTCAAGGCAAATGCCGTGGTGAGCGTGCCGGCTTGCAGCTGCGGTAAATATTTTCTCCGTTGCTCTTCGGTGCCAAAAAAGATAATGGGAAGCATGCCAATCCCGATTTGGCCGTTGATGGACATGACGATGGAGGTACCGCCTGAACTGAATTTCTCCTTAATTAAAGCAAAGCGGATACCATCCAATCCCAGCCCGCCGTATTCCTCAGGCAGGCAAGCGCCGAGAAGCCCGACATCCCCTGCTTTCTTGAGGATTTTCAGAATGAGCTCATAGTTGAGTTTATTCCCTTCCTCACCAAGGACATTGATTTCACGCTCAATGAAATCAGAAACCGTACCGGCAATCATGCGATGTTCCTCCGTGAAATCCTCAGGGGTAAACACCTTTCGGTAATCCATTTGTTCAACGATAAAGCTGCCGCCTGCTACTTTATTTAAAGTGTTAGGACTGCTCAATGTATTCACTCCTTTACTGTTATAGAATTACTCCTTACGGCTTCATTATTTTATAGATGCAAATTACGTGCCAAGACATAATCATTGTTATATCGACGATTTGAGAACGTGAACCAAACTTCCCCGTTTCTATTGAAACGTAAATGTTTCATTTGTTTCACTCCGTTCATCTCTTTCTTTCGGGTATGAAAAAAAGGAGAATAGGTAGCTATTTCTCCTTAACGAGCTCATTTTTAGAAAAAGAGACAAAATGATACAATCTAAAGTCCGCCCTAGCCTGGCACCAACTACATTGGAAGCTTGCTTCCTTCGTTAGCTTCTGAACATGTGGAGTTACAATAACCTTAAGTCCTTGAGTCACATGCGTTCTGCAAACAAACATTCTCTTTTCTATTCCCCAGATCACTTGGCCGACCTTCAAAACCGTTATTTCTCCACCATGCTTCTCTTTCCACTCCATGGCTTCCCTTATGGCCTTCTCGTCGTACATATACTCTTCAATATCCATAACAATCACTCCCGTCCATTCGTAAGCTGAAACAACATCGTTTCAGATGTTTCACCAAAAAGGAAACTCCTCCAAACGATCTGTTCTGATAAGCAGACGGTTTCAAAGGAGCCTTAAAGTACCCTATAAGGGAGAGGAGTTACTCCTCACCCTTCATCGTTCAGATCCTATTTAATTTTTCCGATCTTTTTTAAGAGCTCACCGTCAATTTTGAAATTTTCCGTTAAATCACGTTGGAACTCTTCCACTCCACCATAGTATGAAGGCATATCCACTTTCTTGAGCTGTTCAACCACTTCTGGATCTTCAAGGGCAGCTTTAAAGGCATCATGGAGGATTGCGACCTTATCCTCAGACAATCCTTTAGGAGTAATTATTCCTGTCATCTTATTTTCTTCAATGTTAAATCCTTTTTCTTTCAGGAGAGGCACGTCCCCATTCTTTCTTCCTGAAGAACTGAATAGCGGTCGGATTTCTCCGGCTTCAAGCTGAGCCTTGACACCAGACGGAACACCGATCGTTCCATGAACATGGCCTCCCATCAAGGCTGTCATGGCAGGAGCAAAACCGTCGAACGGTACGATCTTGAGTTTAATTCCAGCTTCGTGATTTAGCGTTTCTAATAAAGATACTGCGCCAGGAACAGAGGATACAGCAAATTGATCCGGATTTTGCTTCACATATTCCAACCACTCTTCAAAGGTTTTCCAAGGAGAATCCGCTTTCACATACATGAACCCATCGACCTGAAGGACTCTCATGATTGTTTGGAAGCTGTCATGGGAGTAGGCAGCATTCCCAAAATGCGGTTCCGTTGTAATAGCAGATGTAGGAACAAAACCGATCGTATATCCATCTGGTTTAGCTTTTAACACCTCTGTAACCCCGATGGTTCCTGCACCGCCCGGTTTATTGACTACGACAACGGTTTGCTCGTTGGGTAGATACTTCGGAACGACTTTAGCTAGTACGCGAGCCACCGCATCATAAGCGCCTCCAGGTGCAAATGGAGCAATCATTTCAATCGACCGATTGGGGAAGTCACTTTTTGGCTTTTCTTCCGGTTTTGCTTCAGGGGCCGTCTCACTCGGTTTGCTGCTCACCGATTGTTGATTTGATTGTGCACATCCAGCAACTAGCAGGGAAAAAACCAACAGGAACAACAAGGAAATCTTCTTCACCTTTAAGCCCTCCTCATATTTTTGAAGTGTAAACGCTTCCAATCAAGTCTACTTAATTAATCCCACTTGCTTCAAAGCTTCTCCGTCCATCTTGAAGTTATCCGAAAGATCCTTTTGAAAATCGGCTGGACTGCCATAGTAGGCCTCTAATCCTATTTTTTGCAGCTGCTCCGTCACTTCCTGGTCCTCAAGCGCTTGTTTAAAGGCGTCATGTAATATGGCTAAAACATCATCTTTAATTCCCTTGGGAGCAATAATCCCCATGAGCTGGTTAACCTCTACGCCTATGCCCTTTTCCTTGAGCAAGGGCACATCACTTACTCTCCTGCCTGAAGTTCCAATAATGGGTCGGATGGTTCCCGCTTCAATATGAGATTTTGCATCGATCATCGACCCAATCGTTGCTTGCACGTGCCCGCCCAGTAGCGCTGCCATGGCGGGAGCACTGCCGTCATACGGAACGATCTTCATTTGAATCCCGGCATTGGTGTTGATTCGCTCCAGTAAGCTTTTATTTCCAACAGCAACAGCTGCACTAAATTGCTCTGGGTTTTGCTTGATATAATCAAGCATTTCATCGAACGACTGCCATGGCGCATCCCCCTTCACATACATAAATCCCGGTAATTGCAATACCCTCATAATCGTTTGAAAGCTATCATGAGTATAGGGAACATTCCCATAATGGGGGTTAACCGTTAAAGTGAATGAAGGGGCAAATCCTATTGTGTATCCATCCGCTTTCGCATTAAAAACATCTAGGATACCGATCGTATTCCCGCCGCCTGGCTTATTCACTACGACTACGGATTGTCCGTTTGGCAAATATTTTTGGGCAACCTTAGCCAATACGCGTGCTACCGTATCGTTGCTTCCCCCGGGCGGAGTCGGCACGATCAATTCAATCGGCTTTGTTGGGAAGTCACTCATTGGCTGTCCTTCTTGCTTCTTTTCGGCTGGAGCATCGCCCGGTCTGCTTTCTGTTGGCTGTTGTGCAGTTTGTGAACAAGCCCCAAGCACTAGAGAGAATATCATCAAAAATAACAGCGATGTTTTTTTCAATTTCATCACTCTCCACTGAGCATCGTTTCATATTTTCTTCCCATGACTTGGCTTACAGGATGCCCTTCTAGGATCGCCTTGGCCATCTGTGCTTCTTGCTCAACAATGTGTTCAGCAGCTTGGATCACGACTTCTGCATGAGCCGCTGGAATCATCACCACTCCGCTTCCATCAGCAATCACCAAATCTCCAGGATGGACCTCGACACCGCCGGCTAAGACGATTTTTTCATTGAACGAATGCTCCACAATTCTGCCTCTTGCCGTAGTAGGTACTGCCGCACGGGCGTAGATAGGAAATCCAATCGTCCGCATTTCATCCACATCCCGGCATGCTCCATCGATAATCACTCCACTGATTTCCCGTTGCTTCGCAGCAATGGATAAGTTGCCTCCCCAGCCTGCAACATCATTCAGGCCGTGTTCCACAACAATCACATCCCCAATGGAAGCTGCCTCAATCGCAGCCGTTCCCAAATGTCGTTTCGACTCTTGTGAGCCTTTGGGGACTAATTTCACCGTAACCGCTCTTCCCCAGATTTTCTTTTGAACGGAGAGCTGTTGCAGGCCGTTAACTACACCCGTAATGTTAAGCGAATCTAATGCATCTGACACCGCGCAAGCATCCAGTTTGCCTAGTCTCTCTACCAATCTATCTCGCTCCATACTCATGACCTCCTAAAGCTAATATAAAACCGCAATGATCTCAACCTGGGCACACATCCCTCGATTTAGGTCTGCCAAGCTAATATGCCTAGCCGGCCGATCATGGGGGTTAGGAAACATACGCAGCCATTCCTGGTTAAACAGCTCTCGGTAACTATTATCCTTCAGATAAACCGACATTCGGATGATTTGATCGGTTGAGCCGCCAGCCGCCTCCATGAATGCCTTAATGTTGCGAAACAAAAATTGAAATTGACTTTCCGCATCTTCCGGAAGCTCATCTGTCCTTGCGTCCTTTCCCATTATGGCGGAAGAATAAACGATGGAGCCAATTTTTGCTCCCATGGGAATGGGTGCCTTTCCGTGAGTCACTCCGGGTATCTCGATTACCTCTCTTTTTGCCATCTCTACCCCCTGATTCCTCTCGTAATGGTTTATGAAAAGAGCAAACGTTTGTATAATCACCCCCTTTCCGTTGCAATGTTGTGCTCCCTACTTTGGAGCTAAGCGCCAATCCATGTCCGCCGGCAGCACCGCGTTGGTCGAGCGAATCCCCAGATAATCAATTTCCTCGTCCAATCCGCTCGGGACCTTTCCTTCCTGGATATCCCGCACCGCCTTCAGCAGATGCCAGCGGATCTTTGCGATCAACGCA
>NZ_SDLR01000022.1 GCF_004522215.1 Ammoniphilus sp. YIM 78166
ATGGGCGGCATGATGTAGTCAGCCCAGAAATCCCTTGATATATAGGGGTTTTTGAAATCAAAATGTTGGTTTGACCACATTTTGACCACAATGAGGAATAAAAAAATTAGAGGCTTCTCATGAGTTCACCGAACTTGTGGGCGGCCTCTTTTTTCATGGTCTTAGTAACATGGAGATAAACGTTCTTTGTCGTGTCATCATCTTTATGACCTAACCTATCCATAATCTCTTGCAAGCCCACTCCAGCTTCTGCAAGCAACGAAGTATGGGTATGCCTAAGAGAGTGAGGGGTAAGCTCTTCATTTAATCCTGCAAGCTTTAACAGGCGGCTCATGCGGTTTTCAATCGTCTTGATGAACTCTGGATATCCAGGATATCTACTTTCTTTGGCTATGACAAAATCATGGTCATAATAGGTATCCCGGTGCCTCATTCTAATTTTATTTTGTCTGGCCTTGTGGGTTTCTAGTTCCGCCAAGACCACAGGATCAATATCAATAGTACGCTTAGAGTTGACAGTCTTAGGCGGTAGGAGCTTATATTTTTTGGTGTTGTTTGTTGGGTTGTAGTACGTTTTAGTGATGCTTATGGTTCCTTCCTTAAAGTTGATGTCTTTCCACTTCAGAGCACATAATTCTCCAGCTCTCATTCCGGTATAGGATAATAACATGAAGATGGGGTAATCCCGATCCAATCCTTTCTCCCTTGCAGTTCTGAGGAAAATTGCCAACTCTTCTTTCTCCAAGTATTTTTCATCCTCAACTTCCTGTTCGAGTTCCTCGACTGTCTTCTTAGTCTTTGGCACCTTAGCAAATTCAGTCGGATCTGTCTTGATCAGGTCCAACTCAACTGCTTTCTTAAATATCATTCGACCTGTGCTGTGAGCCCCATCGACCGTGTTATCTGCATAGCCCCGATCCTTAAGCCCATTTAATGCTTCCTGGTACATTCTCTTGGTTACGTCTTTTATACGAATGTGAGCAAAGTAATCCAGCAGGCGTTTAATTTCATGTTTCCGTACCCGAATTGTACTTTCTTTGACGTTCTCGGTTTTTTCATAAAGAGATAGCCATTCCTCAGCAAAATCCTTGAACATCATATCCGTTTCATCAATATGGGTACCTGAGGATAATTCATGCTGGAGAGCTGCAGCAGCTGCTTGGGCTTCTTTTTTTGTTTTAAATCCACTACTCGTTTTCTGTTTTCTTTTACCGGTCTTGGGGTCTATACCTATATCAATGGTAAAGGACCACTTATCGCCACGTTTACGAAAATATCCTTTCATGATGTCACCTCCAGATGTTAAAAGGGAAGGGCAGCTTCAGTGTTTACCTTCTTAATTTCACTGCTGCTTCTTTGAAAAAAGTAATGGGCAGTTCCTTTTACTATGATGCTGTCTTTGGTTGTTTTTATCAGGGGTACGTCTCCGGTTCCTCGTAGGTAAATGACGGGCCCATAAGTATCAATTTGCTCGAGCACCCTAAGATAGAAGTCTTCGCCTTCATAAGCTGCAAGCACAATTTCTCCGTTACGATCTGGCCAGGAACATTCTCTAAAAAGGAGTATATCGCCTGGTTCTATCCCGATCTCTTCGAATCCATCATCAGTCACCTCGATTGCGAAACTAAACTCAAACCAAATATCCAAAGGGAATTGATCAACAGGGTCAAGCCCTTCAGCAGATACTGATTCCCAGACTGGCATCCTAATTAACGGCAACATTATGAATAACACCCCTCTATATATAATTTTCTGACGAATCCCTTACCACGGCAGTAAAGATAGACAATATTTGAATCTTGCGGATCGTGCCGCCAGTAATACCCCATGTATTGATACAGGAAACGTTTATACAAAACCTCGTGAAGTTTCTCATCAGCTTCATATACAAAGAGATTATCAAGGTACTCCCTTAGTCTCTTTTTGGCTAGATCTAGATCCACATCAAATATTTCTGCAACGATTCCCACTGCTGCATTCATGTCGTCAGGAAAGTCTAATTGAGCCAATAGATGGGTAGGTACTAATAAGCGTTCAGCAAAATTGTCTGCTTGATGATCCAGGTACTCTTCATATTCCTTTGTTGCTGCCAGCTGGACACCACCATGCCTAAGAGTGTGACCAATTTCATGAGCGAATTGCTTTCGTTGCTCGAAATAATCTGTATCTTTAGCGACGAAGATTTTAGTTTCCCCATTTTTAGTCCTTGTTAAAGAGAAGGACGCAGGAGTGTATTTGAATTTAATGCCTAAGAAACCACATAAAGTTTCTAAGTTAATTCTTTCAGGACGGTCAAAGCCAGCTTGATCTAACAGTAATTTAATAGCGCAATCCACTGATTGAAGTTGATAGTCCTTCATATCCTAAGTTCTCTCTCCTCTAAAATAGAACATTTGTTCTGTTTTTATCTGAAATAAAAAGCCCGATTGGGCTGTGCTATTCATCCTCGTCATCCATCAAGATGTGTTCCCAGTATTTTATGAGCTGGCGCTTTTTCTTGTTAGGAGCCTTATGGAATTGATAAAAGAACATGGATTCATCTTTGCTGAGTTCCTTAGCGATGTTTAACCATTCCTGCTCTTCTTTTGGTGATAGAGGTGGTTCATCACCGTCTTGAGGAGGCGTCGGATCATTGGTTCTTCCCAACAAGTAATCGATGGACACTTCGAATAGGTCTGCAAATTTTTTTAACATCTCGTTATCAGGGCTTCTTTCCCCACGCTCATACATTCCGATGGCACTGCCTGAAACTCCGAGAAAATTGCCAACCTCTTCTTGTTTCCACTTCCGTTTACTTCTCTCAGAACGTATTTTTTTCCCAACGATCGACATGGTGTCACCTCCTATATACAACACAACGTTGTAGATAGAATACCACAAACAACACTGTGTGAGAATTAATAAAACAAATTGTTGTAAAAGTTATTGACATAACACATATTGTTGTTTTAATATGGGAATACAAATAACACAAAGTGTTGTGTGAGGTGAGATAAGTGAATAAACGTAACCGACTAATTGAGCGACGAAAACAACTTGGATTATTACAGAAAGACGTTGCAGAAGCTATCGGTTGTACAACTAGTGCTTACGGGATGTATGAGACTGGTGCAAGAACTCCAGAACTTAATACAGCAAAAGCAATAGCCGATGCACTCCAAACTACCGTTGATGATATTTTTTTTGATGATGAAAACAACAATACGTGCGATTTGGAATCATCAACTGCGTAGTTAGTATCTGCTTTTTTCCAACAAGTAATGAGAGGGGGTCAGCATTTAAATGGGACTTGGTGATTTACCCGAGGTTCTAACCGCTCAACATATTGCCTCTTACCTACATATCTCTCGTCGTAGGGTTTATGAACTCTTTCAAATGAGTGAAGCAGCTGGAGGGATCCGTAACTTCGATGTAGGGAACTCCAAAAGAGTAGATAAGCAGGATTTCATTCGTTGGATGGAATCTCGAAAAGAGGAAAAGGCAAAAAGTGTGGTTAGTTAATCCTATTCAGGAAGGTGATGACCATGAATACACCACCAAAGTTACAAGATTTCACCCCTGGGGAAGTGGTAGAGAAGCTATCACAGGTAGGTAAAGAAGTTCTTGCCGAGGGTTTCCCACCCAGACGAGTGATCGAAGACGAGGAGAAGGCAGCCTATAACCAGGGGTTTCTTGATGCACTATCCTTAGCGATTTATTACATTAACCAATTAGACTAGGAGACATTGTATGAACCTATACCAACTGCAGCACATTCAGATTATCGTTCAAGAGCATCTGAGGAAATTGCAAAATGAGTTTCAACCTATCAAGCACTTTCCGGATTCATCACCCTATTTCGTAACTACCAATGCGATCCGAAGGACTGAGGAAGCTCTGAGAGCAGTGAATAAAGCAATAGATGAATATCGTCAGAAGGAAGCGAGGTGAATGCATGTTTACGAGAGATGAACGCATTGAAAAGGTTAAGGGGTGGTTAGACGAATATAAAGCCAAGCACAAGGGTGATTGGAATTTTGATGCTTACCCATTTGTGCTAGGAATAATGGAAAGCATCCTTACGAGTGACTCAAGGCTCTACAAATCTCCTAAGCAAAAACTTAATGAGGCTGTCTGGGTCCTGGAAGGATTCGAGCAATGGAAAGAAGAGCAAAGACAATCTTAACTACTCACAAAAGTGAGTAGCAATTTTTTACCCAAAGTTTGTCGATTCCTTCCGTCGAAAGTGCTGTGTTCGGGGAGATTTGGTCGAAAGGCAAACACTAGATTAAGAGATTGCGAGAGGGGAAACAACATGAAGTCAATGAGTAAAACGCAGTTGATGGCACATACCCGTTGCCTAGAAGATGAAATGGTTAAGCTACAGTCAGAAATCAATTGGAATTGGGATACCATTCGAAAGGCTCAAACTGCTGAGGATAACATAGCGAACCTGGAGCAGAAGTTATTTCAAATTAAAAGTGAGCATCGAAAATGCATGCTCCAGCTGGTAAGCGGAATACAGGGATGATGCTGCGAGTACTCTGTTTACTGGTTGCGACTTTATCAGGGATTGCTTGGGCAAATGGTTTTGTATTAGACGGTTTCTTAGGTTTAGCAATTACAACGATTTTCACATTAGCTGAAAAAACAAATTTGGAGGGGTAAAACATGAATTGGAATCAAAAATTAGCGGAAGTATTGAAAGCAACACAGGAGCAAGAAATGGAGGCTTTGGCAGCACGTGACCCTAAAGCTGCGCTAGATTATGAGACTAGATTAGTAGATTACGAGGGGTACATAAATGAAGAAGCCGCTGCTATCGGTCAATAGCAACGGCCATCCCTTACAACTCAACATCAGACAAGTTAAGTATAACAAACGGTAAAATCCAAAGCAATTTGGTTTTACCTCAAGGGCCATGAGAGAAGGTTTTTCCTCCACTCCTTCCTTCGATGACCATGGCTCTTGAGGTGGCACCAATAGGGCACCAAGAATGTGAGGTGATACATATGAAAAAAGCAGATCGAGAAGAGGCTATCCAGCAGATGATTAGCCTGGCTATGCAAAATCCTACGCTTGAACAATTTGGTGAAGGATGCTTTGACATCCTGAAGAAATTCGGAGCCTTCAAAGCCCTAGAGAAGATTGGTTGCAAAGTGGACATTGTCCCGACAAGTTATTTACCAATTGAAACGGAAAAGGCCCCGGTGGCACCCGGAGCCCTAGCGGAGGTGTAATAACCTCTCCCAAAATTACTTAACCCTAGTATACACGATCTTTGACAATCAAATACAGAAAGTGGTGTGAATATGCAAGTTTTTTTCAAAAGGATGACCCTGGAGAACTTCAAAGACCATCAGTATGCGGAGTTTGATTTCGGTGACATGACTACTTTCTCAGGGCAGAACGGAGCTGGGAAGACATCCATCGGGGAAGCAGTCACTTGGCTGTTCTATGGAATCGACTTGAGTGCTTCCAGTAAATTTGATCCTACTCCTACTACTCGGGAGGCTGAAATCGTATCGGCTGAGCTTCTTCTTTCAGCTGATGGGCAGGATCTACTCCTCAAAAGGGAGCTAGCCAAGATGAAAGCCAAGTACTATATCAATGAAGTGCCTGAATCAGCTACTAAGTTCAAGGATCTGGTTGAGGAGATCTTCAAGAGTAAAGAGCTTTTCCTTTCCATCTTCAACCCAACCTTCTTCTGCTCTCAGAAGTGGGAGGATCAGCGGAAGCAGCTTCTCCAGTACGTAACAGAGCCAACCAATGCTGAAGTCCTTGCAACCATGACAAAGGTTGATCAAACCGTTCTGGAGCCCTTACTCAAGAAGCATAGCCTAGATGATCTCGAGAAGATTCATCGAGACACCTATAACAAAAAGGATAAGGAGCTCATTGCCTCCCAGGCTCGGGTGAAGACCCTTCAAGAGCAGCTGGACGAAGCGGAGAAGAAAAGCGCAGGTCTTAATCTGGAGGAAATCATTCAAGAGATCAAGAAGAAGCGAGCGGTGATCCAGAACTACCAGACACTCATGGATGAACATACCCGGGCGATTAAGCAAAAGGATTTCTTGCTCCATGATTACGATACTCGGACTGAACGTTTCAAAGCTGACCTGGAAGTCTACAACAAACTTAAGCTTGAGCAGATAGACACTACATGCAATCACTGTGGGAACCCTTTGAATGATGAGCAGCGGCTGGAGTTGATAGGCAAGCACGAGCAAGATCTCATCGATAGAAAAAATCGATTGCTCGAGCAAAAGGCAAAGAACCTGGCCATCAAAGAACAGCATGACACCTTTGTTGTTCCTCCAGCTCCACAGAATCCAGCTGAAGTATCAGAAGAGATTAACCGGCTTATCGAACAGCAGTCCTTAGCAGAGAGCAAGTTCAAGCTCTTCGATCAATGGGAGAAAGCGAAGGCAGATGCTGAGACGGTCCGGAAGGAACGAAATATCTCTCTAGGAATTACAGACTCGATTAAGATCTTCCGAGCTAAGCGCGCTGAGTTAATGGCTGCCAAGCTGAAAGAAGTATTCTCTACCTTGGACATTAGATTGACCACCATGCAGAAGAACGGTGAAGAGAAAATCGACTTTGTGGTTGAGCGTGGTGGGGTAGCTTACCGGGATCTATCCAAAGCGGAGCAGATCCGCGCTGGCTTAGAGATATCAGAGGTGTTCATGAGACAGGCTGATTTGGTTCTTCCGGTATTCGTGGACAATAGCGAGTCCATTGACGACAGAGGATTTACTCAGCCATTAGGACAGCTGATCCTAGCCAGGGTGGCTAATACACCGTTTGAAATAACAGCAAAATCATTTGAGAGAGTGAGTGAAGGTAATGAGTAATCTACCAACTACAAGCATAGCAGGTCAAGCTGTCACCATGTTTAACGAAAAGCAGTTGGCTACCTTGAAAGCGACGATCGCCAAGGATGCCACAAATGAAGAGTTCCAAATGTTTGTAGAGGTCTGTAATCACGCTCAGCTTAATCCGTTCACCAATCAGATTTACTTTATCAAGATGGGTGGTAAACCAACGATTCAGATCAGCGCTGAAGGGGTTCAAGCGATCGCCAGAAGACGCGAAGACTTTGATGGTATCGTTGCCGCGGTAGTAAAAGAGAATGATGAATTTGAGGCTGATATTGCGGAGGGGACTGTCGTTCATAAGGTTAAGAGTATGGTCCGTGGACAGACTGTTGGTTCCTACTGTATTGCTAAGAGAAAAGGATTCCCCAATGTCTTGGTTCTCATTACCTCAGATCAAGTGGAAAACTACAAGACTGGCTTTAACAAAGCAATGTGGACGAATAACTTCGAGGATATGATTCAAAAGCATGCTATCAAGCGGGCTTGCAAACTTCAGTTTGGAATTGAGTTAGAGCTGGATGACGAGGGATCTCCTCAACAAGGAGCTTTAGATAAGGTTGGGTCCTATAGCGAACGTCAAAGGGTTGATATGGGTGACATTACTCCTCAGCCTCAAGTCATCGTCACAGGCGCAGATAGTAGCGTTGATAAGACTGAAGAGATGGAACGTCAATGGGCCAAGATAAAAGGTCAAACGGACCTGCTTGGATGGAAGAAAAGTGATGTAACGAATTTCATCAAGGAGAAGGTCCCAGGAAAAAAGGTTGATGAGCTTACTCTTCAGGATTTAGTAGGGTTGTCCAAATTGCTAGAATTTGAGACTAAGAAGTTAGAAGAGCAACAACCAACTGGAGACCTAACAAAAGATGCTGACAGCATTTATGATGCGATCTAATTCCGCTACATAATGTCTGAGCTAGGCCCCGGAGCCGATCCGGCTAAACCCTATCCCTAAAAGGAGGGTGGTGAGGTGGCAAACCCACAAATAGAGAATGGTTTTATCAAGATATCGAACGAAATATGGGATGAAGTTATCCGCAGGGACTTTTCAAAACGACAGACAGCGATCCTTAATCTTATCCTTCGCCTTTCCTATGGCTGTCAGAGTAAATACGCATATATTCCGCAGTTAAAGGATTTTGAACTATGTGGAGTAGGTAGGACTCACATTAGAACTGAGTTGGTGTTTTTAGAACAGTGCAAAGTCATTTTTTGGAACAAAGAGGAGATGACTTTTACCTTCAATAAGGACTATGAGGTCTGGCAAGTTAGTCCAGTTAAAGGGTGGAATGAGGAAGAATTCAAGAGTCTGATTCACAAAAATATCGGTAAAAAGAGTTACCAAAACAGTAACTTTCCAGTTACCAAAACAGTAACTTTAACAGACGAAAGTTACCAAAAAGGTAACTCTACAGTTACCAAAAAGGTAATTCATGAGTTACCAAAAAGGGAACTCGAGGGTCCCGTAAACCCTTGCGGCTCTAAGGCTCAAGAGGGGTCTAAATACATTATTAAAAACAATATTAAATATAAAGAAGAAGAGGAAAATCACAATCCATTTGTCTTTTACGAAACGAATGGATTTGGGACCTTATCGCCATATATCGCAGATGAAATAAATTACTGGTTTGACGGTAACTTTTTCGATGAGCCTGAAATAATTATCATCCGAGCAATGAAAGAGGCGTTACTCAGAAACTCAAGAAGATGGAAGTATGTTGATTCGATTCTTCGAGATTGGAACAACGCAGCCTTAAAAAACTTAAGCGATGTTGAAGCTCATATCCAAGCGTTTGAAGCAAGAAAGCAACAAAAACCCAGCTACACTCCACGAAATAACATATCAGCTTTGGATGAACTAAAGAAAAAATATCAGGGTGAGTGAGATGACTAAAAATCAAGTGTTAAAACTATTTTCCCTAATGGCTAATGCTTATCCTAATTTCAAAGTTTCAGAGGACAAGTTAGAAGATTGGACGGACATCCTAGAGCATCAGGATTATGAAAAAGTGAGAGCAAACCTTAAGAGACATATCCAGAATGAAAGATTTATCCCTACACCTTCAGAAATCATGGATCATGCGCCAAAAGAGGAAGAAAGTTTTCTTACGAAGATCGACGAATGGAGAAAGAATGCAGCTACCCCTGAGGTTGCTCAGAAGGCCCTCGAGGAGATAAGAGAGATGCTAAATGGTTGAAATTAATCCTGTTACAAACATACCTGCTGAGCAGTACCTCCTTGGCTGCCTTTTAAAACAAGGGGAACTAATCAAAGAGGTCAACCTAACGCAAGAACAGCTTCACAGACCGGCACACAAAACGATCTTTGAAGCGATGAAGACGATCGATGAGCGAGGGGAATTAGTCGATCTTGGTACGGTAGCTCTGGAACTCATGGATAAGGACATTGGAGAAATTACCTACCTGACAGATCTAGAACAGTCCATCCCATCGATTGAACCTTGGAGGACTTACGAGAATGCGGTCATTGAAGCCTGGAAGCTCAGAAGGACACAGAAAATCGCCTACGAGATGTTGAAAATGGCGGAGATGGATAAAGACCTATCCGTTATCACTCGAGGAATTACGGCTCTTACCAAAATAGACGAGGTAGGCCAGAAAAGGAAATTCGATCTTAAAGAGCTCCTTATGAGGATTTATGAAAAAGCCAACCAGGATCGAGGGGACTTGACGGGGATACATACTGGATATCACGACCTCAACGAAATGACCGGAGGAATTCAAAATCAAGATCTGATTATCTTGGCAGCCAGACCATCAATGGGGAAAACAGCCTTTGTTCTTAATCTAGCCAGTAACGTTGCAGATTGCGGGACCATGGTTGATATTTTCTCCTTAGAAATGCCAGAGGAGAGCTTGATGAATCGAATGATCTGCTCAGTAGGTAACATCGAGTCCAGCAAAATGAGAAATCCAAACAAGATGTTCTCAGATGATGATTGGCGAAAATTCACCTATGCGATGAGTGTTATCAATCGATTTCCACTGGAGATCAATGATGATCCTAGAATGACCATCCAAAAGATGAGAAGCCAATTGATACCGAAAAGAAAGCAACATCCAGACCTGCCCATGCTAGTCATTGTAGATTACCTTCAGTTGATGGAAGGAGACGGGAATGGACAGAATCGGGTGCAAGAAATCGGTGAGATTTCCAGAGGGTTAAAGATACTGGCCCGGGATTTAAACTGCCCTATCATTGCTCTTTCCCAGCTTAGCAGAGCGGTGGAACAGCGCCAGGATAAAAGACCAATGCTTTCAGATTTGCGGGAATCTGGTCAGATTGAACAGGATGCGGACTTGATAGCCTTCCTTTACCGAGATGAGTATTACAACAAAGATACGGAAGAAAAGAACATTACTGAGCTTATCGTCGGCAAACACCGCAATGGCCCGACTGGAACTATTAAGTTAGCATTTCTTAAAGAGTTTAATAAATTCGTAAACCTGACAAAGACAGGTGACTAGGATGGATGAAGAAGCAAGGATAAAAAAGGAATTAGCGGATGTGATTGTTCGTTCCTTGATGATTGGATTACAAAACGGCCATATCACGAAAGCGGAATATGTGTCCTACATGAAAGAGGTCAAGGATATGCAAAATGATTCGCCAGAGGAGATCCGGCAGCTGGTGGAACTTAGCGCGGAGGAGAGGAGGAAAAAGAGTGGTTATCCATCCTGAAAAACATCACTGCAAACATCGAAGGAAGATGATCTATACAGCGCTTGAAGACATGGACTTTGTATGGGATGAGAAGGACGTCCTAATGGTTGATGATATGTGGAATACAGGGATTCCTATTCATCTTATCGCTCAAAACTTTGACCGGGATCCTGACGAACTGGTTGTGCTCATCTTAGACCGCTGCAGGAAAGGATTTATTGATCCGCGGCCAGGTGGCATGTGGGGAAGGGGAAGTCAATGAACTATGTGGGATTGGATCTGTCCACCAAGACAGGTTTTGTAAGACTAGCACCAGATGGCGAGGTATTAGCCAAGGAAGAGATTTGCTATCCGTGTGATACGCCTGAAAGTATGTTCCAGATGATGAAACAAGTCATCCAAAGGATTGACCCGGTTAACGACCAGGTAGCTATTGAGGATTTTGGTTTTGGTTCTCAAAGAGGTTTTCAGCTTGGTGGCATTGGGTGGCTTATCCGCTGCGGTTTGTGGCGAAAGGGAATCCATTTCTACTTAGTCGCCCCGACAGCCCTTAAAAAGTTTACGGGAGCAGCGGGAAACGCCAAGAAAGAGATGATTGCTGTTGAGGTGTACAAGCGGTGGGGGTTTCAAAGTAGGTCTAATAACATCACTGATGCTTATGTACTTGCCCAGATCGCTCGGTACCAACATGAACCGGTAGAACGAATTAAGTCTCAGGACGAGGTTCTTAAAAAAATAAATAAAAATTAACCCATTGGAGGAATGAAAGATGAGTATTGTGGAGTCCACTTTTGAAGCAACTGTAGCAGATGTGAAAAACGGTAAGACCAAGTTGGTGATCAAGTTTGATGCTGAAGAAATTGAGCGTGAAGAGCTCGCTAACCTGAATGACATGATTGGAACCAATGTGGAAGTCACCGTGAAGGCCAGAGCTATCATCGTCAAGGATGAGGATAAGGGCAAGGAATATACCCTTAATAGCCGTGGTGAAGTTGAAGTACCTGCTGGACAAACCAACATTGATGACTACCTTGAAGGTGATGAGTCAGAAGAAGAACCACTTGAAGAAGTCATGGACGAAGAGTTGCAGGAGGAAGAACATCAAATCGATGAGGAACAAGAGGAACCCTCTACTGAAGCCGACGATGACCTATACAGCGCTATTTAATAGAGTACTAGTCCTCTCCCTTACCTGGGAGGGGATTTCCTAAAGGAGGATGCTAATGAGCACAAATATACCAAAAAGCCACTTGGGCCCTGTTCGTTTTCCTAAGCATGACACGATTCCCCATGGAGAAGTGGTCGTATCTCAATTACCGCTGGATGAGGTCAGAGTGAAATATGGGGTGCCACCCGGGGAAATATTTACTCTCGAAAAATATCAGGAATTCAAGAAAAAAGGCATGACATACCGAGATATGGCTGAAGAGATGAATCTTTCCTACGAAGCAATATCTTATCTAGCTAGCAAGTACCTAAAGATGGTGAAAGGGGCTTCCAAGTGAATTGCAAAGAGTGCAACGGCAGCGGGGTATTGGTGCCAGGCGGCATTGATAAGCATGCAGTAGAGTGTCCTCACTGTGAGGGAGAAGGAAGGGAGCAAGAAGATGAGACAAGTTCTTGAGTGGTTTGCTGAAGAGATGGAAAAGAAGCTGCAAGAAAATGACCATAAAGCTCATTGGTCTGAAGCAGATGGAGATTATCTAATTAGTCGAATGGAACAGGAAATGGATGAGCTCATGAAGGCGATGATTGATGTTCAGTTCGGGAATGGGGACCCGATTCAAGTAATAAAAGAAGCAGCTGACGTGGCCAACTTCGCAATGATGATAGCAGACAACATGAGGGAAGACCAGCCTAAGGACCGGGGGTGCTCGGGTGTATCTAAATAGAGCTACAAAAGAACGGATGGTGTCACTACTCATTCTTGAAGTTATATGCCATGAATTTATTCAGCAGGAAAGCAAATTTAAAGAGATCTTCGGTCCAGAAGGTTGGAAGTATTTTAAGACGTCCAAATCCTTTATGAAAAAGGCGCTAGTCGAGCTATCCAAATCTCTTGGGGAAGAGGAAGCGACGAAGCTTCATAATCTAGCCAGGCAATCTCAGTTTGTTGCAGTAAGTCATTTTGCTCCGGATAAGAATATGCCCTCTACCATTGGAGTAGATGTACATGCTCTCTATGATATGGCATCCCTGGCGATAGGGAACCACTGCACCGATTGTACCAAAAAGAAATTTAAGCAGTGCGAAGTTTTTCAGACCATGCAGCAAGCGGAGGTACCCGCTGCTTCCAATGCTAAAGACAAGGATTGCCCTTATCGCCAGTGAGCTTATCCGTTCGAGTGACCTACAAAACGGCTGAGAACAGCCTTGGC
Organism: Ammoniphilus sp. YIM 78166; assembly: GCF_004522215.1. Classification (GTDB taxonomy): domain Bacteria; phylum Bacillota; class Bacilli; order Aneurinibacillales; family RAOX-1; genus YIM-78166. Next base: position 12,924 of record NZ_SDLR01000022.1, read on the forward strand.
CAATCTCGCCTCTGGTTCGCCACCAGCACGAAGCAAGACCTTCGAGAGACCTTTCATAGGCAACGGATCCGGCCGGAAAATGTGATCCTGTTTGAAAAGAAAGTAGATGGAGTGTACCAGAACGTACCGCTTGAGAAATTGAGAGGAATATTAGAGGAACAGTAAAGGGATGAGAAAATGGAAATGGCAGTGATTTTACTCCTGGGTATTTGGGTTATGGTATCTGGTGTTATCATGGCTCATTTATGGGACAGGATCGATAAACTTGAAAGATGAGAAAGTGACATAAAAAAAGCCCCCTCGCTATGAGCGAAAGGACTGTAAACTCTCTGATTAGTCCATTCTATCATAAAGCGAGGGGAGATAACATAGTGGAACAGCTAGTCATGTTCGAGGAAATTCCAAAAGAAGAATGGTATAGCAAGACGGTTACCGAGCTGAAGAAGTATCCAGCCATGAAGTTGGCCGTCGACGCTGCCGATCTCCAGGATGACCAAGAGCACCTTGAAAAGAAAAGAAAAAAGGTTAAGCTGATCGAGTTAGCTCTATCTCCTCTTACACCCGAAGAACGTCAGATTATTGAGTTGAGCTATTTCACAAGGCATAAGCAAAAAGACGTATATATCCAGAGACAAGTAGGAATGGCCCACAGTTGCTTCTACGATACCAAAGATGAAGTGATGAGGCATATCGCTACAGTATTGAATATACTGTAGCTTTTTTTAAATTTTACATAATAGTGGTAGAGAACAAGAGATTTATCGCATATAGTGTATTAGATGTACAAAAACTGTCAAAAATAACATTTGTCTAATCTTAAATAAATGGTTAAGATAAGTTCAAGAAAGGGGGAATGTATTCATGGGTCAAGTGTCTAGTCCTACATTTCTATATGATCGACTTCGTGAAAGTCGGACTGAATTGAATCTTAGTCGTGAATATGTTTCCAATTTGATGTCCTTCTCCCTTTCTGAACTCGTAGATATTGAGTCAGGAAAGTTAATTCCAGAGGAACATCAAGTTGCAAAAATGGCTGAGATATATGGTTGTCCTCTTAAGTATTTTTACGCTGATACTGAAGAGAAAACCAGTTCCTTTGTGTTAACTCGCAGAGCTAATGAGCTGTCTGACTTCGACAAGCAACAGGTCGAGGATTTCCTGGCATTCCAAAAGTTGTTTTCAAATGAAATGGAACGTTGAGTAACGAACTTCTAGTACGCCTCAGGAAAATCAGTTATAGATGCGACGCCAGGGAGCTTGCTGAAAAAGTCCATGAGGTATACTTTGCCGATACAGATCCAACATTTCCTATAGATATCTTTAAAATGCTCAAGGATTTTGGTCTGCAGTATAGATTTATGCAATTAGAAAACCTTGAAGGAATGTATTCCTCTGACAGAAAAGGATACGTTCCTTTTGTTGCGATTAACAGTAATAGACGCTATGGTCGTCAAAGGTTTACTGCGGCTCATGAATTATGTCATCATCTCCGGGATTATGACGTAGATGACGCTAGTGTAAGTCCCATCAATAGCAAAGACCCTAAGGAAGCAACGGCAAATAAGTTTGCTGCAGAGTTGCTTATGCCACGGAAATATTTTATTCAAGAAGCAGAGCGTTTTTTGGATCAAAAAGGGTTCGTTCCTCCAGAAAACGCTCTGTATCTTTGCAATATATTTGGAACTAGTTTCGAAAGTGTAATCTGGAACTTGCATCACAACAGGCTTTTAGAGTTTGAACCAAGTGATGAGTTTTTTTATGACTTTAAGCCGGAAAGAAGGATGGAAGAGCTTAGTCTCAACACTTTAAGTGGGAACTACCTTCGCAATATTATTGATAGTTACTGTTACATCCCACAAAGTGATATTAGTCCTCTTTGGCTTCGGTTCCAAAACGAGCTGGTATATCATGATAATCGTATAGAAGGTCTTGAAATTGAGCTAAATAAAGTTGCTGAAATTTGTACTGATTTGAGATTATTTCAGCATAAAAGCAGGTATTATACGGATTATAGGGAGAACAAATCAATAGTCGAAACGGTTGGACACAGTTTTGTATACCAGTATCTAGTTAATAATGAGCAAATGCCTGATCGCTACTTAATAAGAGAATTGCATAGAAACCTGTTTCAGCTAGCTCCAAACCAAGATGTTATTGGTGAGTTTAGAAAAAGCGATAATGAAATTACCGGATCTCATATTCTTACCGTTCATCATTCTCTTGTCGACCAAGAAATGTATTTGCTGGATAAAGACATAGAAGCGCTGTATAAAGAAATGGGACATCTCCCTTTCTCTCACGTTCTTGAAAGGGCAACGATCATTCACCATACTATGACCAAAATCCATCCATTCAATGATGGTAATGGTAGGTTATCTAGAGCTTTATTAAACACGATATTGAAGGCTAAAGGGCTTCCTCCAATATTTATCCAAAGTGATTCAAAACCTAGATACCTAGAGGCGCTATTCAAAGCGGATGGATGGGTTTTTACAGATCTGATTGAGTTTTTCTTAGAGAGGCTACTTTCTAGTATGATTTATTTAAACAGTAAAGCTAGTTTAATAGCACCAGTAAAGGGATTTAGAGATCAGTTTGCATAAAAACTGATCTTATTTATTAGCGAGCAGATATGCTCGTTTTTTTTTT
>NZ_SDLR01000023.1 GCF_004522215.1 Ammoniphilus sp. YIM 78166
GTTTGATGCCCTCAAATCCAGCTGAAGCCCGGATCAGGGCATCAAAGCTATCGTTTGATGCCCTCAAACCCAGCCGAGGCTCGGATCAAGGAATCAAAGCTGCCGTTTGATGCCCTCAGATCCAGCTGAAGCCCGGATCAGGGCATCAAAGCTGTCGTTTGATGCCCTCAAATCCAGCTGAAGCCCGGATCAGGGAATCAAAGCCGCCGCTTGATTCCCGCCAAGCCTGCTAAGGCCCGGATCCGGGCACCAAAGCGGCTGGATCTCTTCGGACAGTGCCGGGCTAAAAACTCTATCGGGTAATTTATGTCCGTAATGGAACATTTTTAAAAAAACAAATTGACGGAATATGACGTATCTAATATAATAACGTTAAATAAACGTTATATAAATTAATCGTCACAGATTGTAAGCGTATTAGAAACTTTCTTAATGAAAATAACTAGTGCATAATAAATAAAGCTTCATCGAAGCAATTACAAGGTAGCAAGACCGCGTTAAGAGGAAGCTTTTCCCCTTCGGGGACAACAGTTGCTTCTGAGCTAGAAGTGATTCTACGCAGTGCAGAAGCAATAGCAGTTGATTTGCCGATAGGAAAAGGTTAGTAGTTTTATTGTGTAGTGAACCTTTCCTTTCCTATGCGGTAGAAAAAGCTTGGAGGATCAATTTTTAAAGGAGTTGGTTGGATGAAGCCCCAATCTTTGCTTTTTACGATTTATGGGGAATATGTGCGACATTACGGGAGTGAGATCTGGGTCGGGAGCTTAACGAAGCTCATGGGGGAATTTGGTATGACGGAGCAAGCGGTTCGCGCAGCGATCTCTCGTATGCTTCGCCAGGGGTGGTTGGAATCAAGAAAGATCGGCAATCGAAGCTTTTATTCGATGTCGGTTCGGGGGAAGAAAAGACTAGATGAAGCGGCAGCGCGGATTTATAAAATAGATAATCAGGGATGGGATGGCAAGTGGTGTATCACAAGCTATACGATTCCGGAGGATCACCGCAAGCTGCGGGATGAATTGCGCAAGGAGTTGGCGTTCTTGGGGTTTGGGATGCTGACGAACAGCACGTGGATCTCGCCGAATGATCTGGCGGATCGGGTACGAGATATTACACAGGCTTATGAAATCAATGAGTATGTGGAGATCTTCTCGGCGGAGCATCTGGGGTGGAGTAAGGCGCAGGAACTGGTTCAAAAATGCTGGAACCTCGAAGAGATAAATCAAGCGTATAAGGAATTCATTGGTCAATATCAGCCAGAGTATGAGGCGCATGTACAGCAAGTCAAACAAGGGAAAGAAATTGCGGACAGCCACTGTTTTGTAGAAAAAACGAAGCTAGTCCATCATTATCGGAAATTTTTGTTTATTGATCCTGATCTTCCGAATGAATTGCTTCCTTCCGTGTGGTTGGGGCAGGAGGCAGACGAGTTATTTAAAAACTACTATAACTTGTTGAACCCAGGGGCTGTTCGATTCTTTGAAGATGTATATGAACCGGTTCCGGTGTAGAGAGGCCTTTTCATCAAGGCTCTAAAAAAAGAGAGATTTTAGAGCCTTGATTTACAATAAAAATTGGAATGAATGTAACCGCATTCATTCTGAGTGGAGAACAAAGGGGGAATGAAAGTGGTTGAATTCATGCAGTACGTGGCGAATGGGTTAGTCTCTGGGGGGATTTACGCGATTGTAGCGGTCGGCTTCATCACGATTTATAACGTGAGTAAGGTGATCAATATGGCTCAAGGGGAGTTCTTGATGCTAGGGGGAATGGTCACGGTTACGTTCATTAGTATGAACATTCCTTATGCGGCGGCTTTTATCCTGGCTGTGCTGCTCGTTACAGGGGTCGGGGTCGCCATTCAAAAAGGGATTATCGCCAATGCGAAAAATGCCAATCCGGTCAGCTTAATTATCTTGACGATCGGGATCTCCATTTTGATTCGCGGTGTGGCCAGCTTGTTTTGGGGGAAAGATCCGTTTGCTCTAGCCCCGCTGACCAGTAATGAACCGGTCACCTTTGCCGGGGTGAGTGTCGCTCAACAAAGTATCTGGGTAATTTTAGCGGTCCTAGCCATTCTACTTGGGCTGTGGTACTTGATGGATAAAACGATGTTAGGAAAGAAGATTAATGCCTGTTCGGTCAATCCTCTCGCGGCTCGATTGATGGGGATTAGTCCAGGAAAGATGACGATGCTGTCCTTTGCGATTAGTGCGGCTACAGGAGCGATTGCTGGGATTGTGATTGCCCCACTGAGTGTAACTTCTTATGACGTCGGCGTCTTGCTTGGAGTGAAAGGCTTTGCCGCAGCGATTCTTGGTGGTTTAGGGAATCCGTTAGGAGCGACAGCGGCTGGATTTCTGTTAGGACTCTTGGAATCGATGGGTGCAGGGTATGTCAGTTCAGGTCTTAAAGATGCGTTTGCTTTCTTGATCCTCATCGCGGTACTTCTGATTAAGCCAACCGGACTGTTTGGAGAACGCAGTGTTGGAAAAGGAGGACTATAATGTTTAAAGACGGAAAATTCAAAAAAACATATCTTGTTTATCTTTTGATCGTCATTCTCTTTCCTCTCCTGGTAAGTGATGATTACTACCAATCGGTTGCGGTCGTCATCGGGCTTCATGCTATCGTCGTCATCGGACTCTGTCTCGTCATGGGACTTACCGGACAGATCTCAATTGGTCAAGCTGCGTTTTGGGGGATTGGCGCTTATACTTCTGCCGTATTAACGACGAAGTTTGGGATCCCGCCAGCATTAGGTTTAGTGGCAGCAGCACTTGTACCCGGATTCTTCGCTTATATCTTGGCTCGGGCCATTGCGGGCTTGCAAGGGTATTATCTAGCGATGGCGACCTTGGCTTTTGGCTATATGGTTCAAATCGGAATTACCGAGTGGGAACCGGTGACAGGGGGAGCGAACGGAATCATCGGGATTCCTTCCATCGGCTTCTTCGGTGAAACGGAGATCGGCATGTACTACTTGGTTTGGGGATTTGTGACCTTAGTGCTGCTCTTTTCCCTCAATATCTTAAATTCCCGCGTAGGACGCGCGTATCGGGCCATTCATAAGAGTGAGATCGCAGCGACTTCCATGGGGATTGATGTTCGTCAGTTTAAGCTGAGTGCGTTTGTCGTGAGTGGGATGTTTGCGGGGATTTCGGGTGGACTCTACGCCCACTACATGGGCATCTTGGATCCACAGCCATTTGGCATGCATGAATCGATTGTGTTTATCACGATGGTCGTGGTCGGCGGAATGACCAGCATCTGGGGTGCTTTGATCGGAACGGTCATTATCGAGCTGATTAGTGAAGGCCTCGTGGCGGCAAGTCACGTGATCCCGGGGTTAAAGGGAGATATCGATACGATCGTGTTTGGAGCGATCTTAGTCCTGATCATGATGTTTATGCCTGAGGGCTTGGTCCCACGCTTGCGCGACGCCTACTTGAAGCGTCAAGTGAAAAAAGCGGAATTTGGCAAACAAAAGCAAAAGGAAAGGGAGACCGTGGCATGACGCAAACACTTCTACACGTGCAGGGCATTACCATGGATTTTGGTGGGGTTCGCGCCGTCAACGATGTTTCATTTGATGTAAGCCCGGGTGAGATTGTGGCTTTAATTGGACCGAACGGGGCTGGGAAAAGTACGGTCCTCAACATGGTATCCGGCGTCTTGACGCCCACGCAAGGAGAAATCTTTTTTGAGTCGCATCGGTTATCCCGAGTAAAAGGCTTCGAGTACCCTACGCTGGGGATTGCCCGAACCTTTCAGAATCTGCAAACCTTTGATGATATGACAGTTTTAGAAAATGTCATGGTGGGCTTTCATTCCAACACCAAGTCCGGTCTTCTCGCTTGCGGCTTAAAGCTTGGCTTCTCCCGTCGGGAAGAACAGGACATGTATGATCGAGCCTATGAGTTGCTTCAAATGGTGGGGATTGCGACCTTAGGTCATTTGCAGGCCGGGAGCTTGTCCTATGGAAAGCTTCGTCTCATGGAGATTGCCCGAGCCTTAGCCACGAAGCCGAAGCTTCTCCTGTTGGATGAGCCTGCGGCAGGCTTGAACCATTCTGAAACAGCGGACATGACGAACATGTTCAGGGAGATTCGCAAACAGGGAACGGCCATTCTGTTGGTGGAACACGATATGGATATGGTCATGAACGTAGCGGACCGGATCGTGGTTCTGGACCAAGGGCAGAAAATCGCCCAAGGACTGCCGGATGAAATTCAAGCTAATCCAAAGGTCATTGCCGCTTACTTAGGCGAGGAAGACGAAGGAGGGATATAGATGTCTGGTAAAACCGTGCTTCAAGTTCAAAATATGACCGCCCGCTATGGTCCCGTACAAGTCCTTCATGGCATCGACATGAACGTAAAAGAAGGGGAGATCGTGTCGTTGTTGGGGTCCAACGGCGCAGGCAAAACCACGTTGCTCAATTGCATCTGCGGATTGCACGGGGCCAAGGCGGGAAGCGTAGAATTCTACGGGCAAGACATTAGTACCGTTCCAGCAGAGAAAGTCGTTTCCTTAGGGATGGCCCATGTGCCGGAGCGGAGGCAGATCTTCTCGACGTTGAGCGTCGAAGATAATCTTTGGCTTGGAGCCTCCCACCGGATGCCTAAGGTCAGCAAGAAAGAAATTCTAGTGGAGATGGATACGATCTACCAGCGCTTCCCCATTCTATCGGAGCGGAAATGGCAGATGGGAGGAACGTTATCCGGGGGCCAGCAGCAGATGCTGGCGATCGGGCGCGCCCTTCTTTCCCGTCCGAAGCTTCTCTTGCTTGACGAGCCCTCTCTAGGTTTAGCTCCTTTAATAGGAAAGGAAATTCTGCAAATTGTGCAAGAGATACGCAACCAATGGGGAACCACGGTGCTTTTGGTCGAGCAGAATGCGAGAGCGGCCTTGGCGATTTCGGACCGAGCCTATGTGTTGAACACCGGAAAGGTGGCCATGGAAGGCAGCGCCCAAGAGGTCATGAAGGATCCGCGCGTTCAGTCTGCGTATTTAGGAAAGGCCCATGCTTAGGTGTTATGGAAAGATAACATAGATGGACAAGATTAAAGGGGGATTTTTAAGATGAAGAAGCTTATTAGAAAAACACTTTTACCTGTTATGACGGCTTCCTTATTGGTGTTAACGGCTTGCGGCGGCGGTAACCAGGCTGCTCCTGCTTCATCCAGCGGTTCTGCGCCGGCACCGGCAGCGAGCGAGTCGAAGGATCCGATTAAGGTGGGAGCGATCTTTTCTTTAACGGGAGCGAACAGTCCGCTAGGGGTACCGGAAAAGCAAGCCGTTGAACTTTTGGCTAAAGAAATTAATGACGCTGGCGGCGTGAATGGCCATCCACTTCAGGTCATTTTCGAAGATGACAAATCCGATAACACCGAAGCGGTGAAGGCGATCAAGAAACTCGTTTCCTCTGACAAAGTGGCAGCGGTTCTTGGTTCATCCGGGAGCGGTCCATCTTTAGGGATGGCGGAGTATGCCTCTGCGCAAAAGGTGACTATGATTTCCATGGCGGCAGCGGATCAGATTACCAATCCGGTTCGTGCCGGCATCTTTAAAACCCCTCATACGGATATTCACGGAACGAAGCGTGTGTTTAAATACATGCAAGAGCAAGGCCTGACGAAAGTGGCTATTCTTTATGACAGCAACCCGTATGGAAGCGGCTATGCCGTTCAATTGAAGAAGTTTGCCCCTGATTATGGGATTACCATCGTAGCGGAAGAAAAGTATGGCACGAAGGATCCGTCCATGAGCTCTCAGTTGACTAAGATTAAAGGCACGGATGCGCAAGCGATCTTTATCGCAGGGACGAACCCTGGACCTTCTACGATTGTAAAGGAAGCAAAGCAGTTGGGGATTACGATTCCGATGATTAGTTCCCATGGAAGCGCTAACGCGAAGTTCTTGGAGTTAGCTGGAGATTCGGCTAATGGTGTGTTGATGGTAGCGGGTAAGTTGTTGGTTCCTGACCAAGTCGATGCAGCCGATTCTCAAGCCGCCATTATCAAGAAGTTCGTAGAAGGCTATCAAGCGGCTTACAATAGTCCAGCTGACGGTTTTGCTGGGTATGGCTATGATGGTTTGAACATTTTGGTTGAAGGCTTGAAATTGGCTGAAGGTGACGTAGCGAAGCTTCCTGAAGCTCTGCAACAAGTAAATTACATTGGGGTTACGGGTGAATTCAAGTTTACGGCTGACGACCACAATGGATTGCATGAAGACAGCATGATTATGGTTGAAGTGAAAGATGGCAAATACCAGCTTATAAAATAAAGGATGAAGGAGAGGGAGGCCAAAGCCCTCTTCTTCTATTTTTAAGGAAAAAAGGAGCACAAGAACATGTCAGACATTTTAAAAGCCTTGCTAGCGATTGCTCCCATTTTAAACAAGGGACTCGTCTATGATTGCATGATTGGCGTGACGGATACGGAGAAATTTTTGGCCTATTATCCAGGAGGAAACCTGGACTTGAAAATTAAGCCTGGCGACCCCTTGCGTCCAGGAAGCATCAACCATACGGCGATCGTGGAAAAGAAACGCGTGAAAAAGTGGATTCCTCGCGAGCTGTATGGCATTCCTTACATCGCGGTGGGCTATCCGATCGTGGATAAAGGTGAGGTGGTCGGCTGCCTGGCCACGGGCATTTCCACGGACCGGGAAGAGCGTCTGCAAGCCATGTCCGATGAATTAGCGGGTACGTTGGAAAATCTGATGTTCAATACGGAGCAAATTTCTTCGGCGTCCGTCCAATTAGCCTCCACGACGCAGGATATGGGCTCCTCTACGGCCCAGGTCAAAGAGAAAATTGAAGAAACCTCGAAAATGAGCGAACTCATTCGTCATGTCTCTAGCCAAACCAATATCCTCGGCATCAACGCAGCGATTGAAGCCGCGCGTGCAGGGACGCATGGAAGAGGCTTCTCTGTCGTGGCCAATGAGATTCGCAAGCTTTCGGACAGTACGTCTAGCTCCACGCAGTCCATCGCTACTCACCTCCAGGAAATGAACCAATTGGTCACGGCGGTATCCAAGGAAATGGATAGAGTCAACCAATTCACGCTCCAGCAATCCTCGCAAATCCAAGAGCTGTTCTCTGTCATTCAGCGTCTTCACCGCATGGCAGAAGATTTGAGAGGTTTAGCAAAAATAGACTAATAAGAAAATTGAGTAACCTATTGACAGAACTATATGACGGTATGTTATTATTACGTTATAAAAACGTATTACGATATATACATAGCAAATAGTGTTATATATCGTAAACGCAACTAACCAATCGATTGAAAGGGGAGATTAGGGTGGTACAGATGGTGAATCGGACAGAACAATTAACAGCCCAAGAACAAGAACTCAGACTGAAGGAGTTTCTTGCCAAAATAGAGCGCGGAGAAAAAATTGAAGCAGACGACTGGATGCCGGAAGATTACCGCATTCAGCTGATTAAGTTGATTGCCATGCACGGTCTTAGTGAGATTATGGGAGCGTTGCCAGAGAAGGAATGGGTACCGAAGACGCCAACCCTTAAGAGAAAGTTATCTTTAATGGCCAAGGTGCAAGATGAGATGGGTCATGGACAGCTGCTGCTTCGCGTAGCGGAAGATCTTTTGAAGCCTCTTGGAAAAACGAGAGAGGATATCATGAACGACATGTTTGTCGGTCGCTTGAAGTTCCACAACGTGTTCCACATGGCGACGGTCAGCTGGGCAGATGCCGCTTTGATCGGGTGGCTTGTAGATGGTGCCGCGATCGTGACGCAGAAAATGCTGGCGCACAGTTCGTATGCTCCTTACGCGAGGGCCTTGAAGAGAATTATTTTGGAGGAACGCTTCCACGCTTATCATGGCGAGGATATGGTCATTGCCCTTGGTGATGGTACGCCGATGCAACGCGAGATGATGCAGGATGCACTGAACCGTTGGTGGCCAGCTCTTCTGATGTTCTTCGGTCCACCTGAAGAAGGCGGACTTAAGAGCAACCAAGAGATGAACATTCGCTACAAGATCCGAACCAAAACCAACGAAGAACTCCGCCAAGAGTTCCTAGATAAATACGTTCCACAAATTCAAGCGCTCGGACTGAAGGTTCCGGATGAAAACATTTACTATGACGAAGCGGCTAAGAAATGGGTTTACACGCACGCAGACTACACGTACTTGCGAGACGTTATCGCGAAAAACCAAGGGCCGCGTTCTCAGAATCGCCTGAACTTGAGAAAGATCGGATTCTCCAACAATGCCTGGGTAAGAGAAGCTTTACTAAAAAAGCAATCTGAGCAAATCAGCTAAAGAGAGGTGTAAACGATGAGTAACGAACAAGTAAAAGACTATGATGTGTATGAAGTATTCAGCCAAAAGGATTTGACCTCTAAATTCGAGAGCCAGTTCAGCTTGCTGGCCCCCAATGCGGAGATCGCCTTGAGCATGGCGCAAGACAATTTTATGCGCCGTGAGGAAGTCCCGGCCAACCTGTTTGTAGTCAAAAGAGAGCACATGCACTTTATGTCGCCAGAAGATCGTGCAGCCCTTTATCGATTGGACAATAAAGATTATCGCCAGCCCGCTCATTATGGGTTCATCCCATCGAGATGGCGTGAGTTAAAAGAAAAAAACATAGGCAAAAGCGTATAGGAGAAGGAGGCGAAATCATATGACGAAATCATATCAAACACCGGAAGAAGCAAAGCAAGATCAGGCCTATCTAGAGGTCCTTTCTGAACTGATCTATCAATTGGCCGACGACGATTTGGTGATCAGCCATCGCGGGTCTGAATGGCTCGGATTGGCTCCCCACATCGAAGAGGACGTGGCGTTCTCCTCGATTACGCAAGACACCATGGGTCATGCTGCGATGTACTATCAAATGCTTGAAGAGCTTGGCTTTGGTAAAGCAGACGATATCGCTTACCTGAGAAAGCCTGAAGAATACCGAAATGCCCTTTTGACCGAACGCCCAAATGGAAAAGGACATTACAAAGAAGATCCCGATTACGACTGGGGCTACGCCATCATCCGCAACTATGCCTATGAAGTGTTCAAGAAAGCCCGTCTGGATTCACTCGAGAAGTCTTCTTATGTCCCACTCGCCCAAACGGCTCAGAAGATTAAGCGAGAGCAGTTCTACCATCTCTACCACTGGGAAGTGTGGATCGACCAGCTCGCCCACAGCACCGAAGAAGCCCAGAAGCGTCTGAACGCGGCCATTAAGAAAACGTGGGATGACTTGGAGTCGCTGTTTGACCTTGGAGCTAAGGGAGAGGCGATGGTTCAATTCGGACTGGTCGAAGCCTCGGATGTTTTGAAGCAAAGCTTCATCAATCGCTTCCAAGCGAAGATCGAAGGTGCCGGATTAGAGTGGCCAGGAGTGTTTGTTCCTTTGGAGGTTTCCGGAAGAGAAGGCAAGCATACGCCTGAGTTCTTTGCAGCCTTAAATGAATTGAATGAAGTGTATAAACTAGACCCGCAAGCCAAGTGGTAAGAGGGGAAGAAGAGTAGAGGAGGAGATCATCGTGCAAGAAGCCTTATTGTCTCGCGAACAGCAAGTATGGGAAAAGCTGCAGCTCGTCACCGATCCGGAAATTACGTCTGTTAATTTAATCGAGATGGGAATGGTAGAGAAAGTCATCGTCGAAGGGAACCAAGTAGAGGTCCAACTGATCCCGACTTATATCGGCTGTCCCGCCTTAAATATGATGGAGGAAGATGTGATCGAGGCGGTTTCCCAGGTTCAAGGAGTCGATGAGGTGAAGGTGAGCTTCCTCCGCACTCCCATCTGGACCTCGGACCGCATTACCGCCGAGGGCAGGGAAAAGCTCAAGGAGTTCGGGATCGCCCCGCCTCCTCTCGCTCCCAAGCAAGAAGGAATTTGGGAGATTGAATGCCCGTACTGCAATTCTCCCAAAACGGTCATGAACAATATTTTCGGTCCGACCGCTTGCCGAAGCATCTTTTACTGCAATTCCTGTAAGAATCCGTTTGAGGCGATTAAGCCGGTTTAAAAACGGGGCGCGTAGGTGGAAAAAGTCCATCTATTTGGCTTAAAGGATGGAGAATAGACGAGTGTAAGTGGATTATCTCCATCTAAATAGGTTTATGACCCTTCATATAAGGCTTTTCAGATTCATTAAGTGGACTTTTTCCATCTATCCATGCTTTTGTTGAAGCCTAAATTTTGAATAGGTGGAGTTTTTCCACCTTATATCCATTTAATCTACTAACCATGGGAGGCTATCATGTCTGATCTTACAAAAAAAATGTACATTAACGGAGAATGGGTGCTTGCTGAAAGTGGAGAAACGCTAGACGTGATCAACCCCGCTACGAGCGAGCCTGTGGGTGTGGTCACGTTCGGGGATGACCGCGATACGAAAAAAGCCATCGATGCAGCCCATGCCGCTTTTAAAGGCTGGTCCCAGCTTACCGCGCGTGAACGTTCCAAGTACTTGAGCAACCTATTTGAACTGATTCGTAAAAACCGCGATGAGCTCGCTGCTATCATGTCTGCTGAAATGGGCAAGCCGCTGGGCGAAGCGAAGTTCGAAGCCTTGGGTGCAGCGGATAACTTTATGTGGTATGCCGAAGAAGCCAAACGCATTTATGGGGAGACGATTCCTTCCTCAGTGGCTAACAAGCGCTTGATGGTGATCAAGCAGCCCGTAGGGGTGGTTGCCGCGATTACGCCGTGGAACTTCCCATTGAATATGCTAGCGCGCAAAATCGCTCCCGCTCTTGCTGCCGGTTGTACGGTGGTGGTGAAGCCGGCGATGAAGACGCCGCTTTGTGCCATCCGTTTCTTTGAATTGATTGAAGAAGCTGGGTTCCCTAAGGGAGTGGTCAACCTTGTCCTTGGTCGCGCGAGCAAAATCGGGAAGGAATTTACCGACAACCCTAAGGTAGCCAAGATCACCTTTACCGGATCCACGGAGGTTGGAAAGCAGCTGATGGCCGATGCCGCGAAGCAAGTGAAGCGCATCAGCATGGAGTTGGGCGGACACGCCCCATTCATCGTATTCGATGATGCCAACCTGGATGCAGCGGTTCAGGGCTTGTTTGAAAGCAAATACCGCAACACCGGTCAAATGTGCATTTGTACGAACCGCTTGTATGTTCAAGAATCCGTCGTTGAGGCGTTTACGGCGAAGCTGGTGGAGCGCTTGAAGAATACCAAAGTGGGCGACGGACGCGTGAAGGGTGTAGAAATCGGTCCGTTGGTTGACGAGGGTGCTTTGAAGAGCGTCATGGCGCACATTGAAGATGCCAGAGAAAAAGGCGCCAACATTGCGTTCGGTGGAAACCGTTTGAGCGAAGGCGAGTACAGCAAAGGATTTTTCCTCGAGCCGACGGTCATTACCAACGTAACACCGGATATGAAAGTTTGCTATGAAGAAACCTTCGGACCGGTGGTTCCGATCATCCCGTTCAAGGATGAAGCTTCGGTGATTGAAATGGCCAATGATACGACCTTCGGTCTAGCCGCTTATGCGTACACGCAAAACAACAGCCGTTGCTTCCGCATCGCTGAAGCGCTAGAGTATGGAATCGTGGGGATCAACGATGGTTCTCCAACACAAACTCAAGCTCCATTTGGCGGATTCAAGGAAAGCGGAATTGGCCGTGAAGGCGGACATTATGCGTTAGAAGGATTCTTGGAAACGAAGTTTGTTTCGTTTGGATTATAAAGAGGACGGCTTAGGGGTAACGGGTTCCGTTTAGAGGTGCAAGCAAGGGGATTCAGGGTGTTTTCACCACTATAATCATAAGAAGGACTTCTACAAACATAACAGTTGATAGAAGTCCTTCTTTAACGTTATCTCACTTTTTCTTTCTTATGAAGCAGCTTCTTGAAATCGATTTCTAATTCTCTGTTTTTCTCGTTCGGCTTAATAAGTACGCCTTCTTGCCATTTTTGATAAGCATATATGACAAAGGCAAGAGGGAATATTAGCATGAATATACCGAAGTTATTCATACGGTCTAACCTATATACTCCAAAGAATATTAACACATTAAGGATTCCAAACGCATATAAGGCGTCAATGACTGCATTGGTCAAAATATATACCCAAAAGGATTTATCAAAAGTAAAATGAAAAATCCATATCGTCCCCGCTAAAAATGCACCATAGGTTAATGGATATGTAATGAAATGTTCCCACGGTAAAATTCTCTCTACAATAGTCCACCAATTGTACACATAGCCGATTTCTAAAATCATAGTAATTAAAAGAGAAGCCAATATTGCCACAGGCATAAACCGTTTCAATGAATGTTTATTTATGAAAAACAAGGATAGCCATGAAACAATAAGCATAAGCCATAAGATAAGTTTAGCCATTTGCCACACCTCCGCAAATTTAATGTTAGATTATGTAGCTGCGGAAAATTTATGTAAAGGGTACATAAATCGCACTCGAATTCACATATTCACGCTTATGGACATCCCACATGTGAGGGCGAGCCTCTTTTTCGAGGTTTAACTTCCAATAACTGGGTATAATAATTCCATCAAATACGGAGGAGCGAAGATGGTATCTGTCGTATTCTCGATTTTTTGGATTATTGCCTCTTGGTGGCTAGCCGATTGGGAGAACTGGATGCTGTATTATCCAACGATGCTTTTTTCCATGGTAGCGAACTTGATCTATGAAGTGGTCTTTTCTGAGTACCCGTTGTGGGCGATGGAGCCGAATGGCCTTCCAAATCGGACTTTAAACATTCTTCAGTCGTCCTTGGTCGGGATGCCTTTCCCGACTTTGCTTTATTTGTCGCATTTTCCTTTTGGGCATGCTCTTGTGTTTAAGGTAGGGTATATGCTTTTGTTTATAGGCTTGTTTGTTCTGATGGAGTATGTAGCCGTTCGGTTCGGATCCATCTCGTATCACCAGGGGTGGAAACTCCTTTATTCTGCTTTTTTTGATATTGGCATCTTCGTGATCCTGCTGGTCCACTTTTTTTATCCGCTGTGGGCCTGGGCGATGTCGTTTGGCGTGCTGGGGGTGATGTTGGTGAAGTTTAAAGTAGGCTTGGCGAAAATGAGATAAGGGCTACTCCTTGGAGGGAGTAGCCCTTATCGTTTTATCCTAGTACTTTCTCTGCGTGTGCAACCACGTTTTCGACGGTAAATCCATATTCCTTCAAAATGCGATCGCCAGGAGCGGAAGCACCGAACTCGTTGATACCGATGATTGAGCCTTGATCGCCCACGTATTTTTCCCAGCCCAGCGGAGTGGCCATTTCGATCCCCACGCGCGCTTTAACATCAGGAAGGATAACGGAATCCTTGTATTCCTTCGGCTGTTGCTCGAACAATTCCCAGCAAGGCATGCTGACGACGCGAGCAGCGATTCCTTTCGCGGCTAGTGCTTTTTGCGCTTCTACGGCGAGGCTTACCTCGGAACCTGTAGCGAGCAGCTGCACTTGCGGCTTGGATCCATCGGCTGGATCCGCGACCACGTAAGCCCCTTTGGCTACGCCTTCGCGTGCTTTTTCAGCGGTGCCTGGTAGGGTTGGAAGCTTCTGACGAGTAAGAACCATGGCCACAGGAGCTTCTTTTTGCTCGATCGCATAGCGATAGGCTTGGGTGGTTTCGTTCGCATCTGCAGGACGCATTACAAGTAGGTTTGGCATGACGCGCAGGGACGGTAACTGCTCAACCGGCTCGTGCGTCGGACCGTCTTCTCCAACGGCAATACTATCATGTGTGAGCACGTAGATGACCGGCTGCTTCATAAGAGCCGATAGTCTTACCGCTGGACGCAGGTAGTCGGAGAACACGAAGAACGTTCCGCCATACGGGCGCACGCCGCCATGAAGGGACAGTCCGTTTAGGGCGGCTGCCATCGCAAATTCACGAACCCCAAACCATACGTTGCGGCCGGCGTAGTTTTCGCGATCGAACACAGGTAGACCTTTGAGCGTTGTATTGTTGGAAGAAGCTAAGTCTGCAGATCCTCCGAAAAGGGTAGGCAGGTTCTTGGCAATCGCATTAAGTGCTGCACCGGAAGACTCGCGAGTCGCCATTTTTGGCGCATCCGGTTGGTAAACCGGAAGGTCGGCATCCCATCCTTCAGGAAGCTCATGCTTAATCGCAAGCTCGTATTGGCGCGCGAGCTCAGGATGAGCTTGCTTGTAGCTGTTGAACAGCTCGTTCCATTGGTTTTCTTTTTGCTGAGCTTCGGCTTTGAGCTGCGCGAAGTGGGATTGTACATCTGTTGGTACTTCAAACGGCTCATGCTCCCAGCCGTAGGCTTGTCTGGTGAGCGTGATCTCGTCTTTTCCAAGCGGAGAGCCGTGAGCCGCGGATTTACCCGCTTTGTTCGGGCTTCCGTAACCGATCACGGTGCGTACCTCGATGAGGGCCGGGCGTTGCAGGTCTTGCTTGGCTTCCTGGATGGCTTTTCCGATGGCTTGAATGTCGTTTCCATCTTCCACGCGCAGGTACTGCCAACCGTAGGACTCAAAGCGCTTCTTCACGCTTTCGGTGAAAGCAAAGCTGAGCTCTCCATCGAGGGAGATGTCGTTGGAATCGTAAAGCACGACTAATTTGCCCAATCCCATATGTCCAGCCATAGATGCAGCTTCCGCAGAAACCCCCTCCATGAGATCTCCGTCTCCGCAAATGGTGTAGGTGAAGTGATCGACGATCTTGAAGCCTTCTTTATTATATGTAGCCGCTAGGTGCTCTTCGGCCATGGCCATACCGACCGCCATGGCTACCCCTTGTCCAAGTGGACCGGTCGTAGCTTCTACGCCTGGAGTGTGTCCATACTCAGGATGACCAGGTGTTTTGCTGCCCCATTGGCGGAAGTTCTTGAGCTCTTCGATGGGAAGGTCGTATCCGGTGAGGTGAAGCAAGCTGTATAGTAGGGCGGATCCGTGTCCAGCAGATAGGACAAAGCGGTCGCGGTTGGACCATTCCGGATTCGCTGGATTGTGATTCATTTGCTTAGCCCATAGCTCGTAAGCCATAGGAGCAGCCCCCATCGGCATCCCCGGGTGACCGGAATTCGCCTGCTCCACCATGTCAATGGAGAGGGTGCGGATCGCATTAATTGCTAGCTGATCAATAGACATTAAGAGTTCCTCCTTATTCTCAAAACACGATATTCCTATATTACCATAATTAACTTGGAATTATCAGTGATTTTGGATTTTGGGGGGGTGGTGTGTGTGTGGGGGGGGGAGCCCGCCGTAGGCGATATGCCGGACCCGGGTCGGATTTCGCCGGACAGG
>NZ_SDLR01000024.1 GCF_004522215.1 Ammoniphilus sp. YIM 78166
GAGGCCCGAATCAGGGAATCAAAGCCGCTTATTGATGCCGTCCAGCTCCACTTTTGGGCGTGCCAGACCTACTTTGGGGAGTCACCCTACTTCCAGCAGTCCAGCTTCTCCTTCACGTGGCCCTTTTCTATAAAAAGGATGGTGTCGGCGAGCTTCTCAGCTTCTATCCGATCATGCGTAACGATAATGAAAGGAATCTCCCACATCCGGTGGATCCGGAGAAGCTCTTCCTGGTATTGAAGTCGGGACTCTTGGTCGACGGCGGACAAGGGTTCGTCTAAGAGCAGGATAGAAGGTTCGGTCGCGAGAGCGCGGGCTAGGGCTACGCGTTGCTTTTCGCCTCCTGAGATTTGGTGTGGATACTTCTTTAGCAGATGCCCGATTCCCAACACCTCGATGAGACGCCCCAATACTTGAGTTCCTTGGCCTCTATCTGTGATGCCATACTGCATATTCTTTTCAACTGTCATATGGGGAAAGAGAGCGTAGTCCTGAAAAAGGTAGCCGACTTTTCTTTTCTGAGGGGGAAGACTCTTCCCCTTGGATGAACTATTGAAGAAAGAAACGCCCCCCAGCATGATCGCTCCTTCATCGGGCTGGACAAGCCCGGCGATGCAGTTGAGAACGGTTGTTTTTCCTGAGCCGGATCGGCCAAATAAGACGAGGATGTCTTTTTCCATTTTGTATTGAATGTCTAGTGTAAAATGAGGCAGCTTCTTTTTGATGTTAAAAGAGAGCATCGTATCTTCCCCCTCCTATTTAGGCTGATCCTGGGTGTAACGTCCCAGGTTTCGCTTCGTCCACCAGTTGAGCCACAAGATGGTGCTGAAGCCTAGGGCAACAATGATAACGACCCAGAAAGTTGCTTTTTCCATATGTCCTGCTTCCACAGCAAAATAAATGGCAATGGGAATGGTATCCGTTTTGCCGGGAATGTTTCCCGCAAGCATAAGCGTGGCGCCAAACTCCCCAAGAGCTCTGGCAAACGAAAGAACAAGCCCAGCTAATAAGCCTGGCCAAGCTAAGGGAAAAGAAACTGTCCAGAATAATCGCCACTCGGAAGCGCCCATGGTGCGAGCGGCTTGCTCAAATTTTCCGTCAATGCTTCTGAAGGAGGCACTGGCACTCTGATACATAAGAGGAAAGGCTACAACGGTGGAAGCCACCACCGCGCCTAGCCACGTAAATACGATTTGGAGGTTAAACCAATCTAATAGCCAGCTTCCGAGCGGTCCGTTTTTGCCAAATAACATAAGCAGCCCAAAACCTACAACCGTAGGCGGCAGCACTAAAGGTAAGAGAAAGATGGACTCCACCACACTTTTCCCGGCGAAATCCCGGCGAGCAAGCAAACGGGCGAAAAACACACCGGTCATAAAGACAATAAGAGTAGATATTCCGGCAATTTTTAATGAAAGTATTAAGGGCGAATAAGTCATCTCCGTCATCGTTTGTCCTCACTCAAATCCGTACTTTACTAGAGTTTCTCTCCCTTGCTTCCCAAGTAAAAAGGTCATGAAGGCCTGGGCCTCTTCTTGATGGCTACTTGCGGTAATCACAGCACCCGGGTAGACAATCGGTTGATGCCAATCGCTGTTTGCCTCGGCGAGAATTTTAATTTTCGGCGTCGTCACGGCATCACTCGCATAAACAACGCCTAGATCCGCGTTGCCTGAGCTGACATAGGTTAATACCTGACGCACATCAGACCCCAGCACAAGCTTTCCTTGGAGGGCTGGCCATAAGCCAATCCTTTCTAGCGCTTCTTTCGCATATCGTCCTGCAGGCACGGTATCCGGTTCCCCAATGGCCATATGCTGGATTTGATCGACCGGAATGGATTCAAAGGAGGAAGCCTCCATAGGCTTGTCTAAGTTGGTGATCAGGACTAGCTTATTTTTGGAAAAATCCGCTCGCGTTTCTTTTCGAATGAAGTCCCCTGCCTCGAGGGTATCCATATCTTTTTTACTTGCGGATAGGAACACATCACTTGGGGCTCCTTGTTCAATTTGCTTGGCAAGCTTACCAGAGCTTCCAAAATTAATGACCAGAGAGATATGGGGATGTTGTTCCTCAAATAGAGGCTTTAGCTCATGTAATGCATCGGTTAAACTTGCCGCACTAGAAACCATCAGCTCCACTTTCTGTCCTTGTTGCTGCGTAGAGCAAGCTATGGTAAACATCAACAATATAAAAGATATCAATATCTTTTTCATCCTGTCCCCTCCCATATCTTTTTCTGTCATTATACTTGGAAGCTTTTCATAAAGGAATTCTCCACGGATTTCTTGACATTAATTCCCTCGAATGTTTTAATTCACGTATCGAATTTAGATAGGTCAGGTGTCTACATTGGAATGGTCGAATAGAAGAAGAAGACTCAGCTCCGTTCAAATCATTATTTTATTTTACGCCTTTTCCGTGATCTCCGCATCCTTGCTGCTATATATCCCGATTTTTCATAAGCCCGGAGTGGAGCTATCTCTGCTGGACGCCTTTTTTACCGCCATTAGTGCGATTAGCGTAACCGGTCTCACGGTGGTGAGTACAGTGGAGACGTTTAATGTTTGGGGAAGCATCCTCCTTACCGTCCTGTTCCAGGTTGGAGGCATTGGGATCATGGCCTTGGGTACGTTTTTATGGATCTTGATGGGGCGTTCGATTGGCCTAGAACAGCGGCGTTGGATCGCCATTGACCAGAACCGCTCTACCTTATCTGGGCTTGTAGCCCTTATGCTCACGATTTTAAAGCTAGCCCTCATTATCGAGTTTATTGGAATGATGATTCTTGGGACTTACTTTTATCTTTTTAATTATTATCCAACGTGGCAAACCGCCTACTTCCATGGCTTTTTCTCCTCGATAAGTGCGTTTACTAACGCGGGCTTTGATATTTTTGGCGATTCCCTGTTACAATTCGCCGACGATTATTTCGTCCAAACGATCCATATGCTGCTGATGGTGTTAGGTGCCATTGGTTTCCCTGTTCTTATCGAGATCAAAGAAAACTGGAAGAACTATCGGGCCAAAAAGCGAATTCAGTTTTCCCTTTTTACAAAGGTCACCACCCTTACTTATTTTTCTTTATTGGGGATTGGGGCCATTGTCATCTACCTGTTAGAGCAGAACTCCTTTTTCGCTGATAAAACCTGGCATGAAATTTTTTTCTACTCCCTCTTTAACTCCGTAACGAGTCGGAGTGGCGGGTTAGCCACTTTAGATACCAATCTATTGTCTGAGCCGACTCTTCTCTTTATTAGCATGCTAATGTTTATTGGCGCTTCTCCCAGCAGTGTAGGCGGCGGAATTCGAACGACTACTTTTATCATTATCATCCTTACCATCGTAACCTACATGAGAGGTCGTTCGGAAATTAAAATTTTTCATCGTGAGCTTCATCCGGAAGATATGAAAAAGGCGGTTATTGTGTTTATCTTTGCAACGAATATCGTCATTGTATCAATTTTCTTTTTGATGATTGTGGAGTCTTTCTCCCTAATTCAGATTGTTTTTGAAGTAACCTCTGCGTTTGGGACATGCGGCTCCTCGATGGGAATTACCCCACACCTCTCACCTTATAGCAAAGTGCTGCTGATGATCCTCATGTTCATCGGACGGGTAGGGATTATTCCTTTCCTCTTGCTGCTGAAGCGAGACGAGAAAAAGACCGGGTTCCACTATCCAAAGGAACGAATTATTGTAGGGTGAGAGCATGGGCTTCAGTCAGATTCATCAGGCTGAAGCCCTTTTTCTATTCTAAAGAAAACTTTAACAAAACTTTATACAAAAGTTATACAACGGATGATATAATAGTCCCAGCATTAATTCTAGCTCTATCGAGGAGAAACGGTTCATATGGGAAAATGTCCTTTTTCATTCATGGCGAATATCTTTGGCTTCAAGCCCAAACATCACCCTAGCATTTCAGAGCAAGCAAAAGCAGAAAAGGTGAGTATCTCAATCACAGAAAAAGAGTTACAGAAGCAGATGAAAATGATCGGATTAACGCAAGATGAGCTACAGATCATCAAGACGATCCAGCCTCTTGTCGAAGAAAATATTGATTTGGTTGTTACGAGCTTTTACCAGACCATCCTCGATGTCAATCAACTAAAAAGTATCGTGCAAAAGAATAGCAGTGTAGACCGTCTGCGGAATACCCTTCGCACCCACCTCTCCGAGATGTTTAACGGCAATATGGATAGCGCGTTTGTTGCCAAGCGAATTCAGGTAGCGGAAACCCATGTGAAAATAGGACTAGACCCCAAGTGGTATATTGCAGCTTTCCAGAACCTCCAGGACACCCTCGTAGATGTGGTATATAACACAATGGATAGCAAAGAAGATTTACGTCTGATTACAAAGGTCATTTCCAAAATTTTTAACTTCGAGCAGCAGCTGGTGCTAGAGGCTTACGAGAAAGAAAACCTGCGCCAAAAGGAAGCTCAGTATGAACAGATAAAAGCAGATCTAAAAGAAAGAATTGCGGTCACGGGTCAGGAGTTAGCGGCCCTGACTCAGCAAACGAGTGCGTCCGTAGAACAAGTCATTGTCAATGCGAGTGATGTGAACCATTCAGCTCAGCTCACCTCTTCTCGCTCAAAGGAAACCCAAGAGCTGGCCAAGACCGGCCAAAAGCGAATACAAGACCTAGAAATGCGCATCACTGCTATTTATGAAAGCACAGCAAGCATGGAAGGCACGGTCATGAACCTGACCGAGTCTTCCAGCAAAATCAGGGACATTGTAACCATGGTGAAGCAAATAGCCGATCAAACCAACCTTCTTGCCCTCAATGCCGCCATAGAGGCCGCCCGTGCGGGAGAACATGGAAGAGGCTTTGCGGTAGTTGCAGATGAAGTTCGTAAGCTTGCCGAAGAGACTAAGCGATCCGTAGACCAAATCAACCACCTTATCGTTCAGTCTTCTAGCTTTAGTCAGGCCGTGGTTCAGTCCATTCAAGAAGTTCACGGTTTAGTCGAATCCGGCAAGCAAGAATCAGCCGCTACTCGACAGACTTTTGACGAAATTATGGTCTCAATGTCTCGAAGCCTTGATGACATCCAGAAGGTCGAAACCGAGATGAAAGGATTATCCCAAGTCATCCAAGAGATCGGAGAAGCTACATCGAGAGTGGCCCAGTCTGCGGAAGAATTGAACAACTCTACTCAATCGATATAAATAGTAAGGGCTGCCCATGATCTACAGGCAGCCTTTCTCCTTTTTCCAACATAAACCTCCCACAACAGGAAATAATGATAATGGCAAAACTATAAAGAAAGGATGAGTTCTTTTGAACATCTTAAATCAGGAAGAACGATACGAGGCTTACTTAACCTTACTGGAAAGCCGACTGGATCGTTCGCTCACGGAAAAAGAAGTAGATAAACTCCGATGGCTAGCTGGAGCTGAGCATGAGCACTTCCAAATCTTCAAGAACCTCTTTGAGGAGCTAGGGAGCAGAAGAGCAGATAATTGATGATAGCATGGTGTCTCAGCTACTTGGAGTCATTTTATATGAAAATCCCCGGCATTAAAGTTGGTGCTTGATTACAGGGTGATCCGGGATGCCCGATCGCTTCCCGAGAAAAGTAAATCCAACTACTTCATCTTAGTTGTAGCCACTACGGGTTCGGGAGCAACTCACCGAGTATCGTGACCAAACCTCCGCGATTAGCTGGAATGGTTCCAGGTACGTGAGCAAACGATACCAACTCGTAAGCATCCGTCACTTTTCCGTGAGCAAATCAGGAATTTCGTGACCATCCGACCACGGGCAAGGTTAATCAGGGCTGAAAACAGGGATAGATGAAANTTAATCAGGGCTGAAAACAGGGATAGATGAAAAATAATAGCCAAATTACTTAAAAAATCAGCTTGAAATGAAGGGCTCTAAACAGAAGTTTAGATTGCACTTCTAAAAAGTAGACCCAAATTACTTCATTTCTCGAAAAAACTCCGCAGGGCGGTTCGCCTTGCGATGAGCTCCCACTCAAACTATCAGAAAAAGGACATACATGGGAATATCCCTCGTATGTCCTTGCCTATGTTCTATTGTAAACCTTTCTTTAAGCCTGCTGCAATGGTAACCACACGCTTCGCTTGGTGTTGAACCGCGCCAAGTACATCTTCCTTCATGTTTCCATCCTGATCCACGGATACACTTGTACCGTAAGGATTTCCGCCTGCTGCGAAGATAGATCCATCGGTGTAGCCTGGAGCTACCACAATAGCTCCCCAGTGGTACATCGTTGTGTACAACTGAAGCACCGTTTGCTCTTGCCCACCATGCGAGTTCTGAGCTGAAGTCATCGCACTAACGACCTTATTCGCTAGCTTGCCTTGGAACCATAGCCCTCCCGTAGAATCCAAGAACTGCTTCACCTGGCCAGGTACATTCCCGAAACGAGTCGGTACACTGAAGATAATGGCATCTGCCCACTCCAGGTCATCTAAGCTTACCGTTGGAACATCCTTAGTCTGTTCTAGGTGTGCTTTCCAAGCTGGATTCGAAGCAATCGCAGCTTCAGGTGCAAGCTCTTGAACCTTTAGAACCTTGACCTCTGCTCCTGCTTCTTTTCCCGCTTCAGCAGCCCACTGAGCCAACTGATAGTTCGTTCCCGTAGAACTATAATAAATAACAGCCAAATTGATCGACATGTGTGAAACCCTCCTCGATAAAGTATGTATTCCACTTACTTATTTAAAGAAAAGAATCTTATGTAAGTATAATAACTAACTAACTTACTATTGTCAAGAAACTTCCTTTCGACAAGAAACTACAAATGGGAAATTAAAAAGTTACTCTGAACCCAATGACTTTAATATATTCTTTTCTGCTAATACGTTACTTGAGGGAATACTTGATAAGATGGACATTATTCCACTAACATCATTTCTAAAATTTATTGGTACAAACCTTAAAAATCAAAAAATAAACCCACTATCTCTAATGGGTTTACTACCTGTTTAATTACAGCTTCCGTTTTTTAGCACAAGCATTGCATTTCGTACATTGAGATACCGTCCGTCTTTTTATTTTGTTAATGATTCCACGGCGATATTTTCGATATTTGAGTTTCCGTTTTGTTGGCAATACGTCTCGAATATGAGCTGATTTAGCTTTTCTTTGACTACTAGTCAGCACCAAATTGATGGTATGGTCAATTGTTGTAATGGGATCAAAGGTACCCGTAAATCTGATAGTTCTAAATCCCACTGTTCTACAGCGGGGAGGGGGGCAAGCCGCTATACTGCACATATCAAAAGCCTCATTAGGGACGTTTTGGGGGATTGGACCAGCCCACACATGTCCAAAGTCATCCTCAGCGTACCAATAAAAACTCCTACCTCCGACACGACCACCAAAAACACTCACGGTCCGACCAGGCGGTACTTCATACCAACCTCTTATTCCAAAATTGTTATTACAAGCTGGATTCTGGTAGCCGAGGACAACAAATACCGGATTGGGAGTAGAGTTTCTAAACCTAAGCGCCATCTCTTATTCACTCCTTAGTCAAGGATTACAATACTTATACATCTTATGAATCGTTTCGACAGGAGGAAATCCGAGCAAAAGCTGATTTTTAAAGACAACAAAAAAAAGCGCGATTCCACTTGCGAATCCACGCTTAATGCCCTTCTACTTAAACCTCACTATTCGACTTTTAAAGCTTGCCTTTTCTCCTGGCGTTAGTAACTTTTCTATTTTCCTCAGTCTCCTGCGCAATAAATGAATAATTTCCTTTTGCTCCTGCCTCATCACGTTAAGCCTACTGTTCAGCTGGACAATCTGCTTCGAAAGGTTTTTCTTCATAGTCCCTCCCCTACAACCACACTTACTATTAATCTATGATGATTCAGCTCAGAAGGTATTAAGACTTTGTACTTAAATCTGTAGTGGGAGGGTGGTTCTTCGTCACCCAACGTTGTAAAAACGGGGCGACCACGAAGAGGATGAAAAGAACCCGAAATAGCTGGTACCCACTAACCGTCGACAAATCGGCTTTCACGACCGTAGCTGTAATCCCCATTTCGGCAATTCCGCCAGGGGCCGTGCTTAGAAACCCTGAGATAAGATCCACGGGAGTAATCAAGGTTAGTCCGTACGCCATAAGCAAGGAAAAAAGAATAAGACATAAACTTCCAGCAAATGAGTAGGCGCCTAATACACCCGCACTTTTTAGCATTTCGGGCTTAACCTGTAATCCAAGATGGATACCAACAACAATCTGGGATAAAAGAATGATCATCGGCGGCAAACTCGGTGCTGCTCCCCCCCCTATGATCATGACCACAGCCGTAGCTATGAGTGGACCAGTTAAAATGCTATTCGGAAGTCCGATTCGTCTTCCAACAAGGAAGCCTGCAAGACAAACCAAGCCGTAAAACCCATATTCCTGCAACGTCCCATAGGTCGCCATAGCTGAATGGGAAAATTCAACATTCCCCATCCCTTGTACAGCAATAAAGGGCACTAGAAATATGACAGACAGAACTCGTGTAAGCTGAATGAACACGACAATCGTCGGGTCTACTCCTTTGATCTCCCTACTTATGACAATCATCTGAGCTAATCCACCAGGCACGCTTCCCAGGATCACACTCGCTAGGTCCAGATCTAAACGGCGAGCCGTCATGACACCAATGACCAAACTTAAGCCAAGGCTAAACAAAGAAACAATGGCCATAAAAGGGAGCTGATGTAGGATTTCGATGGCCGTTTCCTTGGTAAAAGCGGCACCGAGCATATATCCCAACACCAATAGTGAACTCTCAAAGAAAATAGGCGGCATAAACATTTCTCTTTTAGTCGTAACCCGCCACAGACAAAGGAAGGCAATGGGACCCAATAACCAAGGCAAGGGAATGGAGATCATCGAAAAAACGAATCCCCCTACTGCGGCGATCCCTATCGTTTCAAGCATACGTAAATATTGGTTTCTCATCATTTTTCTCTCATTTCTTGGTTAGTAATAATAATTTACATCAAGAGTAAGATATTATCCATTTTTGCCTAATAGGCATTTTAATTCTTTCATTTTTCCTTATCGGTGTTATATAATATTACATAACGCTCGATAAACTGGAGGAGGAGAGACAATGTCTTATATAGAGAAAAAGGTCATTACCATTGGCATCGTCAGTGAACTAACAGGATTATCAGAAAGACAGATTCGATATTATGAAGAACGCCAGCTCATCTTTCCCGAACGGACAGCAGGAGGGACTCGCAAGTATTCCTTCAGTGATGTGGAGAAGCTCGTCGACATCGCCAATAAAATGGAAGATGGATTACAAACGTTTGAAATCAGAAAAATGGAAAAGAAAAAGGAAGCTCTCGAGAGCAAAGAACGCAATCGCATGATTCAAGGACAATTAAACGCTGCCTTCTATAAAAACAACCAATCTCAAAGAGGAAACCGTTTGAGGTAAAAGGAAGCTAAAGACGAGCGATTAGGCTCGTCTTTAGCTTCCTTGTCTCAATGGCTCATTCATGGAGGGTGCCTCCTGTGACTTACTCTTGGCCCTACTTAAAAATACACCCGTAAACACAAGAAGCCCCCCTATCCAATGAGCACCTGTCAGTCTCTCGCCTAAGATGATAAACGCAAGCAGCGCCCCCCAAATCGGGATTAAGTTTTGAAAAATCGAAGCTCTTGATGGACCGACTAATAGCACAGCTCGATTCCAAAAAAGAAAGGAACCAATCGAGGGAAAGATCCCTAGATAGGCAAGTCCAATAATCTCTTGCGGTCCTATCTGCTTAATCGGAGTACTTAACAGTTCCAAATAGGAAGCTGGTAGGAGAAGCAAGGTTCCTAGAATAGAACAATAGCCCAATAACGAAAGCGAGCTGATGGCTCCCCCCGTTTTCTTTATAAAAATGGAATAGAT
This sequence comes from Ammoniphilus sp. YIM 78166, assembly GCF_004522215.1. Classification (GTDB taxonomy): domain Bacteria; phylum Bacillota; class Bacilli; order Aneurinibacillales; family RAOX-1; genus YIM-78166. The sequence goes on from NZ_SDLR01000024.1 coordinate 9,901, forward strand.
GGCCCAAAAAAGGACGGCCACCAGCATAATTACATCTCCTCGATTAAACTGCAACCTCAGTAAATTCTCCCATGACCCTTGCGTCATAATCCATAAAATCCCCAAAAACGACACCCCAATGGGAATGACAAGCTTGGGATTCATCTTTTCCTTCATCAGAAAATAAGATAAGATCACCATAAAAAAGGGCGTTGTACTATTTAATAGCGAAATATTTACAGCAACCGTATAATGGGCAGCCCAGTAGGAAATTAAGTTAAACCCAGCGACTCCCGTTACGGTAAGCAATACAATCAACCGGTAGTACTTTTTTGCCATACCCCATTCCCTCTTGAGCTGAGGATAAATAAAAGGAAGGATGATGAGAGTCGAGAGGGTCAACCGAATGAGAGATAACGTAATCGGCGGTACGGAACCAGCAAAAAATCGAGCTCCAACAGCGTTTCCTCCCCAAAACAGCGTAGCAAAGATCAAAAGGAGATAAGGAGCATTCCAAAATCGCTGAAGCATCTCCAGTCACTTCCTCTATCTAGAAAATTCACTCTTCCTATACTTATTAAACCCTTTTAACTAATATCCTTTTTTTAACCATTAAAAAGAAACAGCCGTTTATCCCTGATCGGAATAATCGGCTGTTTCAAAACGATTAAAGCTTTACTACGTTAGCAGCTTGAGCTCCACGTTGTCCTTGAACTACTTCGAATTGAACTTTTTGTCCTTCTTCTAAAGACTTGAATCCATTTCCAGTGATTGCGCTGAAATGTACGAAAACGTCATCTCCGCCTTCTCTTTCGATGAAACCAAAGCCTTTTTCTGCATTAAACCATTTTACTGTTCCGTTCTCCATGTGTAAAACCTCCAAAATTTTAATTTAAATATGCAGCACTTTTATTTACTAAAAATAAAAAATTCACATATTAAAAAGAGCGATCATCGAAGTGATAACCCTTTTTAAGATGTGAATCTCACACTTACCAACGGAATTATACTTTGAATTATCTTTATATATAACTATATAATAAATTCGCAAATAGTTCAAGGTTTCTTTAATCCTAAATTTAGGAAAAAACACACCCTTTTTTGTTAGAGGGCACTGAAAAAGTACCATTTATACAATAAGGG
>NZ_SDLR01000025.1 GCF_004522215.1 Ammoniphilus sp. YIM 78166
CCCTTATTGTATAAATGGTACTTTTTCAGTGCCCTCTAAGTAAAGCGGTGGGTGTTTTTAATTGGGGATTAAAAAGAAGATTTAAATTCACTCAAAAGCTCCCATCTAAACTCTATTCCCGTACCTGGGGTGTCTGGAGATACGGCTCTGCCGTTATCCAGAATAAGAGGGCGGGTGGTGTATTTATCAATAGGGAAGCTATGCACCTCAAGGTAGGAGGCATGCGGGATGGCGGACATGAGGCTCACATGAAGCTCTTGCATGCCGTGGGTACAAACCGGTAAATTATGAGCATAGGCCAGTTGGGCCACTTTAAGCCACCCTGTTATCCCTCCGATATTGGAGGCATCGGGTTGAGGAAAATCAATATTCCCTCGGGAAATCATGTTTTGAAACTCATAAACGGTATGAAGGTTTTCCCCAGCAGCAATAGCCATTCCGCCTTCCTTGGAAATGCGTCGGTATCCGTCATAGTCATCGGGGATGGTAGGTTCCTCCAGCCAAAGGATGTTATACGGCTTTAAAAGTTTGGCTGCTTTTATCGCGGTTTCAATGGACCATTTCATATTCGCATCCACCATGAATACAATGTCGGGTCCAATGAGTTTACGTACGGCCGCCACACGTTCAATATCTTCTTCCAAACGCTCTTGACCCAACTTGATCTTAACCGCGTGAAAACCGCTGTCTAAGTAACTTTGAATATTTTGCAGAAGCTTTTCCATCGGGAAATTAAGATCAATAGCGCCAGCATAGGCTTTGGTACTATTGCTAGAACCCCCGAGCAGCTTCCATAAAGGTTCGTCTGCTTTCTTTGCTCTCAAGTCCCATAACGCGATATCGATGGCCGAGATGGCAAAGGAGGCAATACCGCCTCTTCCTACATAATGAACCTTCCAATTCATCTCTTCCCAAAGTTTTTCAACACAGCTTGCATCCTTTCCGATGAGGAAGGGCTTCAGGTCGTGTTCGATCATGTTGCAAATGGATCTTCCACCTATCCCGCCTGTATACGTATAGCCCACTCCGACAGATCCGCATTCTAAAATGACTTTGACGATAGGAAGTTCAAAATGAGTATGAATGCCATGTTTGGCATCCCCCATTTTTTCAGGCAATGGAATAAGATAATATTCAGTTACGACGTCGACGATCGTTCTTTTGTTTGACATGGTTAATCCCCAATCTGAAGAAATTTATATTAAGAGCGGAATGATAATTATAAAAATGAAACAATGTCCCGATTAATAATTTTATTTTAAGATGTTTAGCACAATTGGTCAATTACAAAATTTTTATTCTATATTCAGCTTGTGTAACCTGAAATGGAGCTATATAATATGAGTGGATTTACAAATGAAAATGAATAAAGGGTCTTTAATAGATAAATTGAAACAAGGCAAAGATATATTTTAAAAATGGGGGTTGAGACATGAATCAGAAAGATGAATTGGTTAAAACGAATTCAACGCTGGAAAGAGCTCTTTATCTGCTAGAGCAGCTTGCCCTGGCAGAAGGAAAGCTCGGGATTCGAGAATTGGCTGAGTCTGTAAATTTACCTAAGAGTACGATTCATAGAATTTTGGAGACGCTGCAAAAAGCCGGGTTTGTGGAACAAGATGCACTGACAGAAAAATATTCGGTCGGTCTAAAAGCGATTGAAATTGGCATGTCTGGATTAATGAAGGCTGATTTGGTAGAAGCCTCGATCCCTCATTTGCGTGACCTAGCGGCAACGACGGGGCAAACGGCTTTCTTAGCGGTCTATAACGAAGGGGAAATTGTCTATATTTATAAGGCAGAGGGAACGTCGTCCGTCATTACGAATGCCAACCTTGGTACAAGAAATCCTATGCATTGCACGGGGCTCGGAAAAGCCTTTCTAGCCTTTTTATCGCTGGAAGATGTAGATAAAATTATGGGTCAAAAAGGGTTAACCAGATACACGGATACCACCATAACCGACCAGCAAGCCTTATTGCAGGAGCTGAGTAAAATAAGACAAGCAGGAGTTGCACTCAATCGAGAGGAGCACGATCAAGGTCTAAGCTCCATCGCGGCCCCGATTTTTAACTATACAGGTCTTGTCGTTGCTGCCATCAGTGTAGCTGGACCAACAGACCGAATCTTTGATAACCAAGAGCAAATCGAAAACCTGGTTAAAGAAAAGAGCCTACATATTTCCAAACGGCTTGGATTCGTTCAAACCATGAGATCTATGTTTATTATTTGAAAAATCGCTAAAGAGTGAACTCTTTGGCGATTTTTATTAATTTCTTTTCAAAAAATAAAGGGTTGACTGAATTTTATTCGTGTTATATTCTGATAACGGAATGATGTCCCGATTTAAGGTGAGCTGAGTTTTAATCTTTTTCAAGTGAGAACATTATGTTCTTATGTTTCTTTCGTTCTATGTAAGGGGTTGCAAGTAAACGAATGATTATGGGGAGGGTCTTGTATGAAAACGAAAAAGAAAAGCAGTATCGCCATCCTATCCAGCCTGGTTCTAGCCACTTCCGTTTTTTTATCCGGTTGTGGATCTCAGGGGGAATCGAAGCCGTCTCAAGCAGCTGGAGAATCGAACAGCCCCGAGGCAGCACAAACCTACACATTAAAGCTTGCTAACTATTTTGGCGCCGACCATCCACAGAACTTGGCCATGAGAGAAAAGTTTAAGCCATTGGTGGAAGAGAAGTCCGGCGGCACGCTCAAAGTGCAAATCTTTGAAAACAGTAAATTGGGCGGAGAAAAAGAATTTTATGATGGAATTCGTACTGGAACCATCGAGATGGGGATCGTAGGAACGATCATGTCCGGCGATGTGGAAAAAATGTCCGTGGGAGACTGGCCGTTCCTGTTTAAGGATATCGAACATGCGAAAAAAGTATTTACAGGTCCAATCGGCGAGGAAATCGCAGTTGACTTGGAGAAGCAAGCAGGTGTCAAGGTACTGGCTTGGAGTGCCAACGGTTTTAGAATGTTTAGCAGTAATAAGCCCATCCAAAGTATTGAGGACTTTAAAGGCCTTCGTCTAAGAATGCCGAATATCCCTAACTACTTGAAGATGGCCGATGCATTAGGAGCGAACGTGACCCCTATGCCGATCTCTGAGGTGTTTACGGCTTTAGAACAAAAGGTGGTAGACGGTCAAGACAATCCGATCGCGACGCTAAAAGCCAACGGCTGGTATGAAGTCCAAACGGATGTACTAGAGTCAAGACACGTGTTCAATCCTAACTTGTACATCATTAACGGGAAGCTATGGGAGAAGTTAACGCCTGAACAGCAAACGGTTCTAAAAGAGGCAGCTATTGAAGCAGCCAATTATGAATGGGAGCTCTATGCTAACAGCTTCGAAGAGGATAAGAAATTCCTTGAGGAGAAAGGGGTCAAGTTTACGGTACCCGATGACAAATTTAGAAGTGATTTAGAAGCTGCGATGCAGCCCTTCTATGAGGAAACCTTTAAGCAGTATCCTTGGTCTAAAGATATGATTGATAGAATTAAGCAAGCAGCTGAATAGGGCAAGTTTATGAATAGGGGTCTATCTAACAGACCCCTAGATCTTTATAAGCGAGGAGATCTTATGAAAAAAACATCAAACTTTTTTAACGGGTTTTTAAATGCTGCGCTGGCTTTCTCCTTAGCTTCCATGGCTATTCTTGTATTCGGAAACGTGGTTCTGCGTTACATTTTCAATTCTGGAATTACCTGGTCCGAAGAGATGTCTAGATTTTTATTCGTTTGGCTCACGTTTATCGGTGCCATCGGCGCACTCAAAGACAAGGAGCATCTCGGGGTTGATTTGCTCGTCAAGAAGCTTTCTCAACCGCTAAAGAAAGTATGCCTTCTGTTGAGTGGTCTACTCATCCTAGGTATTTTATGGCTTGTCTTGGAAGGAAGCTGGACCATGACGTTATTAAACATGGACAGTAAAGCGCCAGCCACAGGTATGCCGCTTTCTTACGTGTTTGGCATCGGCATTGTTACCGGTGTTTTTATGTTCATTATCATTCTCTTTCAGATTTACAGATCCTTATTTTCCAATCCCTCGAAACAACAAGAAAAGCCCCTAACCTTGGATTCGCTTAGTCATACGACGAAAGGAGGCAAATAAACATGACGCTCATCGTTTTTGTAGGTTCATTGCTTGGGGGGATGGCGATTGGTATGCCGATTGCCTTTGCCCTCTTGTTAAGCAGTGTGGCCTTAATGTATTATTTGGATATTTTTGATGCGGTTATCATTGCGCAAAACCTCATCAATGGCGCCAACAATTTCCCTCTGATGGCCATACCCTTCTTTATCCTCGCCGGTGAGCTCATGAATGCCGGAGGAATATCGAAGAGAATCATTGATTTTGCGATGGCACTTGTCGGTCATATTAAAGGGGGCCTAGGGTTTGTCGCGATTGTTGCCAGTGTTTTATTTGCTGGCTTATCCGGTTCAGCGGTAGCGGATACGGCCGCTTTAGGAGCGGTGTTAATCCCGATGATGATTAAAGCTGGATACGACCGAAATCGGTCCACGGGTTTAATTGCAGCTGGCGGTATCATCGCACCCGTGATCCCTCCCAGTATGCCCATGATTATTTTTGGTGTGACCAGCGGGGTCTCTATTACCCAATTGTTTATGGCGGGTATTGTTCCAGGGATTTTGATGGCTGCAGGACTTGCCATCGCTTGGGGCTTGGTTATTCGCAAGGAAAAAGTAGAGGTCTATCCTCGCAAAACCCTGAAGGAAATAGGGATGGCTACCAAACAAGCGATATGGGCGCTGCTATTGCCTGTCATCATTATTGGTGGATTGCGCGGCGGGGTTTTCACTCCGACAGAGGCGGGAGTTGTAGCTGCGTTTTATGCGCTATTTGTAGGAATAATCGTTTATCGGGAATTAAAGTTGGATCAGCTTTACCATGTCCTGGTTACTTCTGCCAAGATGAGCAGCGTCGTGATGTTCTTGGTTGCCGCTGCTATGGTTTCCGCTTGGCTTATTACCGTAGCTAATATTCCAACGCTTATCACAGACATCCTTGGGCCGTTTTTGGAGAATCAGATGCTCCTTCTCTTTGTGATTGTTTTATTGGTACTGATCGTAGGGATGATGATGGATTTAACCCCCGTGATTCTCATTCTTACTCCCGTACTTATGCCCATCGTCAAACAAGCAGGGATTGATCCGGTTTATTTTGGGGTTGTTTTTGTCCTTGCGAATTGTATAGGCCTGCTCACCCCACCGGTGGGGACGGTCCTAAATGTAGCTTGTGGAGTGGGCAAAATTGGAATGGAGGATATCATAAAAGGGGTGTGGCCTTTCTTACTTGTTCACATTCTGATCTTGATTTTGCTAATTCTATTCCCGTCTATCGTGTTAGTTCCCCTTCAATGGTTAACTTAAAAAATCATGCCATGTACCCCATCCTCGAAAGATATCAATCTGAGTGGATGGGGATTTTTTTATAAAAATGGACATTGACGACTGTTGGTCATTTATTGTAACCTAAAAACAGGACATTATTCCGATTTATAATAAAAATATAAAGTATAACTGAAGTGAGTTCCGAAATATTTATGCGACCTGAGCGTTGTTTTTGAATGATCTAACAATGGAGGATGAACACATGAACCGATTTATCGTGAAAATCACCGATTGCGACCACCCGTCTGTTGACATTGAACGGAATGTGATCAGTAGGATCCCAGCCGATATGAGTCTGCACCAATGCAAAACAGAAGAGGACCTGATTCACGAGTGCGCGGATGCCGATGCGTTGATTAATCAATATGCTCCTTTGACAAGAAAGGTATTAAGCCAACTGAAGAACTGTAAAGTCATTGTTCGTTACGGCGTAGGGGTAAATAATGTGGACCTTGAAGCCGCAAGTGAGTACGGCATTCCAGTATGCAATGTGCCTGACTATGGGATAGATGAAGTATCGGACCACGCGCTTGCTCTGATGTATACGCTAACACGAAAAACTCTTCTACTGGCCAATGCGGTCCGAAGAGGAGAGTGGGACTTTAGCATATCCCGTCCGATTTTGCGTTTGCGAGACCAAGTGGTAGGGGTAGTGGGTCTAGGCCGAATTGGCAGCGCCTTTGCTAAAAAAGCCCATGGAGCTGGGTTTAAGGTGATTGGATTTGACCCGAGAAGGACGGTTCGTGAAGATCTTTCCTTTATGGAGAGTGTCAGTTTTGAAGAGTTGCTTCAACAATCAGATATGATCTCGATTCACTGCCCATTAATCGATGAGACAAGAAACCTGTTCGGAGAAAAGGAATTGCGGGCGATGAAAAGCTCTGCTTATCTAATCAACACAGCAAGAGGCGGGATTATAGATGAAGTCGCTTTAGATCAAGCCTTAAGGGAAGGGTGGATAGCGGGAGCGGCCTTGGATGTTTTAGAACTGGAGCCTCCTAGACCAGATCATCCGTTATTACAGCACGAGTCCTTCCTTGCGACCCCTCATGTTGCTTGGTATTCCGAGCAGGCCTTTGATGAATTAAAGCGCAAGGCGGCAGAAGAAGCCGTGCGTGTATTGAACGGGGAAGAACCGCTTAATCGGGTAAATGCTATGAAAGTTACAAACTAACCGAGGAGTTGAAGATCAAATGAGCCAATACATGTCTAGCGTTGTATACCATGAAGCCAAACAGGTTCGAGTCGAAGAAAAGCCCAAACCTACACCTGCTGAAGGCTGGGCCCTCATTAAAGTCAGTCACGCAGGAATCTGCGGTACGGATCTTAATATTTACGTGGGGGCACACCCTCGGGCGAAAGGACCGTTAGTTCTGGGTCACGAAATCTCGGGTACATTAGTGGAGGGTCACCCGACTCTCCCAGCGGGAACCCCAGTTACGATCAGGCCCTTACTGTTTTGCGGCGAATGTGAACCTTGTCAAACAGGAAAGAGCCATGTATGTAAAGATCTCAAATTGGTTGGGATTGATCGAGATGGAGGAATCGCGGAGTATGTAACAGCTCCCTGGGAAACGATTCACGTGATACCGGAAGGGGTTTCCATGAAGCTCGGTGCCTTAATTGAACCTTTAGCCGTTGGCGTTCATGCGGTAAGGCAATCGGGATTTGTCCCTGGAGATACGGCCTTAGTGTTCGGGGCAGGACCGATCGGAATGTGTGTGGCCGTTTCGTTAAAGCTTCTGGGAGCCGGCCGAATCCTCATCGTGGAACCTCATCCGTTCCGCTTGCAGAGAGCAAAAGAACTCGGCTTTGAAACCATCGATCCAAGGGAAGGGGATGTGACGCAGCGCCTCCTGGAGAAGACCGGCGGAATGGGAGCGGATTATACCTTTGATTGTGCGGGGCATCCTTCTGTTTCTGAGATCCTTACTCATGTCACGAAGGTGAGAGGGACGGTGGTCACCGTTGCGGCTTATAAGAAGCCAGCTCCCATCGATTTATTGCAGGTGATGTTTAAAGAATTAACGTTAAAGGGAGTTCGGGTGTATACGCCGAAAGATTTTGAGATTGCAGCGCAGCTCCTTAAGCAGGATTTTGATTTTGAGAAATTGATTACGCACGTCCTGCCCATCGACGAGATTCAAGAGGGATTTGATTTGTTGCTTGGCGGTGGAGATGCTATAAAAGTGATGCTAAACCTAGAAGAGGGGAGCCAATAGGATGCCGTATTTTAACTTGCAAGGTCAAGTGGCTGTGGTAACAGGGGGGACCCGAGGCTTAGGGAAGGCCATGGCCCTCGCCCTGGCTGAGGCGGGGGCGGATATTGCCCTCATCCAACGCACGGAAACAGATCGCTCGACGAAGGAAGAAGTGGAGGCCTTAGGTCGCCGATGCGAGATCGTTCTATGTGATTTGGCGGACATCCAACAAGTCAAACAGGTGATGGAAAAGGTAGAGGAGAAGTTCGGGAAAATCGATATTCTCGTGAATAATGGTGGAATTCAACGCCGCTCACCTGCCGTCGATTTTTCGGAAGAAGATTGGGATAGCGTGCTGGATGTAAATTTAAAGAGTGTATTTATCCTTTGTCAGCAAGCAGGAAAACGCATGCTCAAGCAAGGAAGAGGAAAAATCATCAATATTGCCTCCTTGTTATCGTTTCAAGGGGGGATCACGGTTCCCGCTTATGCTGCAGCTAAAGGAGGAGTTGCCCAGCTGACGAAGGCCTTAGCTAACGAGTGGGCAGCCCATGGAGTGAATGTGAATGCCCTAGCACCAGGGTATATGGATACGGAGATGAATGATGGCTTGAAGCAAAACGAAACAAGGAGCCGCCAGATTCTAGAGCGGATCCCTGCTGCACGGTGGGGAAAGCCGGAAGATATGAAAGGGGCGGTCATCTTTCTTGCGTCCCCCGCTTCCGATTATATCCACGGTCAAGTCCTTGCCATTGATGGCGGGTGGATGGGTCGATAGGCGGCTAATGAGATCATAAGGGGAGAACGGGATGGATGTTGTAACATTCGGGGAGACCATGGTGCTTTTCACGCCTGAATCCACTGGACCTCTCCGCTATGCAGGAACATTTGAAAAAAAGATCGGCGGCGCTGAATCCAATCTAGTCATTGCCCTAGCTAGACTCGGACATCAGGTGGGTTGGATAAGCCGCTTAGGCGACGATGAGTTCGGCCATTATGTGCGCAACTTTATCCGAGGGGAAGGGGTAGATACCTCTCAAGTCGTATTGGATGGACAGTACCCGACAGCCGTCTTCTTTAAAGAGCGGATTATCGGGCAGGATCCAAAAATTTATTACTATCGGCGAGGGTCAGCTGCGAGCTGCATGGTCCCGGGGGATGTAGATGAAAACTATATCGCCCAGGCCAAGTATCTCCATATTACGGGGATTACACCTGCGCTAAGTGCCACTTGCAAGGACGCCGTTTTTCATGCCATGGAGTTGGCGAGGAGAAATAAGCTTACCGTTGTATTTGACCCCAATATTCGCTTCAAACTGTGGTCTAGGGAAGAAGCTGGGCCTGCTTTAATGGAGATTGCTAGCCGGTGTGATATGGTCCTGCCAGGCCTAGATGAGGGTGAAATCATGACGGGTAAGACCACGCCTGAAGAAATAGCAGCCGATTTTCTTCAACGAGGGGTCCAAGTGGTGGTCATCAAGCTTGGCGAAAGAGGGGCTTTTTATGCAACCGCTAGCCAAAGCGAGTATGTAAAGGGGTTTCCTGTGAATCACATCGTGGATACAGTTGGGGCAGGCGACGGGTTTGCTGCTGGATTTCTGTCCGGATTACTTCGCGGTTGGTCCTACCGGAAAGCAGTAGAATTAGGGAATCGGATCGGAGCGTATGCCTTGACTGTTGCCGGAGATGTGGAAGGGTATCCTTTCTGGCATCAGGTGGCGCCTGATCAGAGGAAGGAAATCTTACGGTAATTTTTCCGAATAGAAAGAAGGTATACATGATGCTTCCTAAAGTTGTCTTATTGCAAAAGTTAGTGGAATCCGGTGTGATTGCCGTTATTCGAAGGATTCCTGAGGACAAGGTGGAGAGGGTTGCGGACAGTCTCGTGGAAGGCGGGGTAACCGCGCTTGAAGTGACAATAGATTCCCCAGGGGCATTTGCTGTCATTAGGAAGCTTTCCGCAAGGTTCGGGGATAGGGCCATAATAGGGGCAGGAACGGTAGTGGATAGCGAGTCCGCTCGTCTAGCTATTGATAGTGGTGCTAGTTTCATATTTAGTCCCAGCTTGCACCAGGATGTGATCCGTACTGCTTTGCGATACGGGAAGGTGGTCGTACCTGGAGTCATGACTCCAACAGAGATGATTCAGGCCATTGAGTGGGGAGCGGATATGGTCAAGATCTTTCCCGCAAGTGGTCTAGGTGTCCAATACATAAAGGATATAAAAGGACCGTTTCCCTATATCCCTGTCATTCCAACCGGTGGCGTAAAACTGGATAACGTTTCTTCATTCATTCAGGCAGGTGTATCTGCTGTCGGCATTGGCGGAAATCTCCTGGATCCAAAGGCGATCCAAGACCATAATTTTATGGCGATTACCGAAATCGCTAAACGATATGTTACGGCTGTACGTGAAGCGCGTGTGAACTAGTGAGTGCCTGTGGTCAAGACCCTGGTAAATGGACAATAGGA
>NZ_SDLR01000026.1 GCF_004522215.1 Ammoniphilus sp. YIM 78166
TGGAAAGATTTCATCGATTCATATTGATGAGTGGATGGTTATGTTTGAGGCGTAAACATCAATAAGCCATCTCATTTAAGTTTGAGATGGCTTTATTTTTATATATCAAATCTATTTCTTAGATCGATGGAAAGACCTTCTACCTTTTTTGATTCACCAACTTATATCTTCGCTCTGGCCTTCCTACTGCTCCATACTTTAACTCCACCTCTGCTTCGTCTATGGAAAGAAGGTACTCTAAGTAACGTCTCGACGTTGAGGGGGTAATTCCTAAAGATTTAGCTAACTCATCAACGTTTACGCTTACACTTGCTTCGTTTAGCTGTTTTTTGATTCGGGATAGGGTGAGCTTATCGATGCCTTTAGGAAGAGGACTCTCCATGTTGCCTCCTTCGTGGATCGAGCCCACGGGGATGGTTTTAAAGAACGAATCCACTTCGTGCTGTCGAAAGACTTTGCTATTACTCAGCTGTTTTTTCACATCTTGGTATTTCTTTAAGGTTGTGAGGAATCGGTCGATCATAATAGGTTTGATCATGTAGTCAAAAACGCCACCGCGAATGGCTTCCCGAACGGTGTCAGCCTCATTGGAAGCCGTAATCAAAATCACATCGACCCCTCGGTAGTGGCTTCTTACTTGCCACAGTAAATCGATTCCGTTCATATCCGGCAAATAAATGTCTAGCAGAATGAGGTCAGGGGAGTAGATTTTTAAGAGTTCTAGCGCTTGTTCCCCTGAATTGGCAATATCGCTTACCGTATAACCCTCTAGTTTTTGAGTGAACTGCTTGTAGATCTCTGCTGTTCTTGGGTCATCTTCTACAATCATAACCTCAATCGGTTGGATGGGCATGTGCGCCATTCTCCTTTCTAAGCCACTTTTTTCGGTATAATCACGGTAAAACGGGCGCCGCCCAAGTCGCTGTCCCCGACATGCAGTTGGCCGTCCAATAGGTGAACGGCATTTTGAACGAGGCTTAGCCCGATTCCATGGTTATGGCCATAGTTTTTGGTGGTGTAGCCGTACTGAAAGATTTTTTGTTCCTCCTCTGGAGACACACCGCGTCCGTTATCATCGATATCGAAAATGATATCCTTTCCGATATCCGTAAAGGAAACTTTGACTCTAGCCTCAGATCCCTGTTCCCCTGAGGAAGCCTCGAGCGCGTTATCAATGATATTTCCTAGAATAGTAATAAAGGTAGAGGAGTCAAAGCTGCCTGGAATATTTAATAGCTCGCTTTCTTGGTCAATTTCGAAGTGGACCTTGAGCTCTTTGGAACGGTTCGCTTTCCCTAATAAGCAGGCGGCAATCAGCGGATCTTTTACGGATTCCATGAGAAAAGCCAACAGGTCTTGCCGTTCGTTCACTTCCTCTGATATTAACTCGATTGCCTTATCTGTTTGGTTAATTTTTAACAGGCCATAGATGAGATTCAGCTTGTTCAAATATTCGTGGTTTTGGGCTCGCATATTATCCGAAAAGGTTTTGATCTTCGCAAATTCCTCCGTCAACTGCTCAATCTCGGAAACCGGCCGGAAGGAAAACACGGTACCGGTTAGGCGAGACTTGTAAAAGATCGGGGAGGAATCCATGATGAAGATTTGGTCTCGTACCAGGACTTTCAAATTCTTTTGGTCTTGCTCGTGGCCTAAAGATTCATGCAGGGCCGCTCGCAAATATGGAAAAGGCAAATGTTCAATCAGCGTGATTTCGATTTGGCTAAGCTCAAGATGTTCTCGCGCTTTTTTATTCATGGACACGATTCGGCCTTGAGTATCCACCGCCAGGATCGCATCGTGGATGGACTCCAAAACAGCTTCCTTTTCTTTAAAGATATAAGAAATCTCTTCAGGCTCCAGTCCAAAAATCATTCTTTTTACACTTTTTGCTACGAAGTAAGCACCTACCCCGCCTAGAAGAAGAGGGAGGGCTGCTAAGTACATCACCTTATAGATGTATTCCATGACCTGGGTCTCAATTTGCTCGAGCAGGAATCCAACAGAGGACACGCCAATAAGCTGTCCTTGAGCATCATAGATCGGCGTTTTGGCCTTGATCGCTGGACCGGACAACCCGGTACCCTGGAACACGATCGATCGGTTTTGTTCGAATACCTCTTCGTTGCTTGTCCCCATTTTGCGGCCGATCTCTTCGACAAGATGGTGAGAATAACGAATATTGTCGCGATTGCCGATGACGACATAGCCTGCCCCCGTCAATTCGCGAATTTCTTCCGCAATGGGTTGAATGGTCCTCGAAGGGTTAGCATGGGAAAAGGCTTCGATGATCCTCGGTTCATGAGCAGCCAACTTGGCCACCATCAACGCTTGCTTCCCCAACTTTTCATCAATGATATCCTCGACCATATTACTGAAGATCATCACCGCTATGGACATGCATAGTAAAACAACGATTGAGATCAGGAAAATCATCTTACTCAGCAAGTTGATTTTTATCTTAAATCTTGCCATTCTCCACCGCCTTGTTCGTTATCACCTTATTTTAAGACATAGAAGAAGAATCCGACAAAACAATTTATGGGAAAATAATTTTTATTATAAAAAATAGATAAAAATGAAGAAAAAGACTTAAACTTTCTAAATATTCACTTCTCACTTAGATTTGTTTATGATGATGACAAGTTCTAAAAACAAAAAGAGGGGGATTCATCACATGATCAACAGCCTGAAGTTGAAAAAATGGACAGCCATCCTAATCACAAGCGCTCTTGCGATAAGTTTAAGTGCATGCGGCGGTACGCAAACGGCAAGTCAGCCTACTCCCGGTAATGAAAGCGGAAACAAAGCGGAAGCGAAATCCGATTATCCACAAAAGCCGATCGCGATTACCGCACCTTCTGGTGCAGGCGGGGGTTTGGATACAACAGCAAGAGCCTTAACTAAAGTTCTGGGAGAAACCAATCTCGTTACGAAAACCATAACGGTAGAAAATAAACCGGGTGGCGGGCAAGCTGTTGGCTTAGCAGACTTCGTCAATAAGGACCCTAAGGATCCTTACCGACTGTTTTTACCGTCCGCACCTCTCATCATCAACAACTTGAAGAAGGAAGGAAATAGTCCTTATTCCTATCGCGATTTAGCACCGCTTGCTCAGTTAACCAAGGATTACGGTGCCATTGTGGTTAAGGCCGATTCCAAATATCAGGATTTAAACGCTCTATTTGAAGACATGAAAGCGAATCCAGGATCGGTAACCCTTGCAGGAGGATCCGCACCCGGTTCCCAAGATCATCTGGTCGCTATGCTGCCAGCTGTAAAGGCGGGGATTGATCCAAAGAAAATCAAATTTGTTTCTTATGATGGCGGCGGTGAAGCGATGACAGCCCTATTAGGCGGAAATGCGGACGCTATTGCAACAGACATTTCAGGTACGGGTGAATTTTTAAAGGCAGGAAAAGTAAGAGTACTAGGAATCTCCTCATCGGAGAGATTAGCGGGTGAATTCAAGGACATCCCAACGTATAAAGAGCAAAACATCGATGCCGAATTTACCATCTGGCGCGGATTATTTGGACCGAAGGACATGCCAGCCGACGTGGTGAAGTTCTGGGAAGATACCTTGAAGACCATGTCTGAAACGGAAGAATGGAAAAAAGCCTTAGAAGCAAACGGCTGGGAGAATGGATTTAAGAGTGGGGATGAATTCAAGAAATTCCTAGAAGGCCAGGAAGCTTTGATCAAAGAGATCCTTGTTTCCCTTGATATGGCGAAGTAAAATCAGCGCTTAGGTAGAAGAAGAGGGAAGTCTCTCTTCTTCTCTTTCTATCGAAATGTAAAGTGGAGGTGAGCCAAGATGAATGCTGTGTTTGACAGATCAGCTAGCATAGTTTTTCTATTGATCGGTGTAGCGTTTATTGTGGAAAGCAGGAAGATTTCAGCGAGTGCCTACGGAAGCAGCGTAGGTCCGGATATGTTTCCCCTGGGCTTAGGCATTATCTTGATCCTATTGAGTCTGCGATTATTCTATGAAACTCGGTTTTATTCCTCGATGAAAATAAAAGGTCAGTCCTTAGACTATAAAAGATTTGCCATTATCCTTGTTTCTGCCATCTTGTATGGCTTGTTACTTGAACCAATGGGCTACGTGATCACCACCTTTATCTTTTTGGTAATCGGTTTTCAAACGATGGAAAAAGGCGGATGGCTCAAGACGATTTTGATTTCTGGTGGCTTTTCCTATGGTATTTATTATTTGTTTGTGGAAGTACTGGAAGGTTCCTTGCCTGGATTTCCAATATGGTTCAATTAGGAGGTAGAGATGGAAACATTACAGTTTCTAGGTAACGGTTTTGCTGTCGCCCTTCAGTGGCATAATCTCGCATTTGCGTTTTTTGGCGTGCTCATTGGTACAGCTGTAGGGGTCTTGCCAGGTATCGGGCCCATGAGTGGGGTCGCCTTGCTCATCCCCGTGACCTCGACTTTAACTTCGGGATTGGATCCCAGCTCCGCAGCAACGAGCTCTATTATTTTACTCGCAGGGGTCTACTATGGAGCGATGTATGGCGGGTCAACGACTTCCATATTACTGAACACGCCAGGGGAATCCTCTTCGGTCGTGACCGCTCTTGATGGATATCAAATGGCCAAACAAGGTCGAGCGGGCCAAGCCTTGTCGATTGCGGCGATTGGATCCTTCTTCGCAGGGATCGTCTCGATTGTCGGGCTAGTGATCTTAGCTGAGCCTTTATCGGATTTAGCTTTATCCTTTGGCCCGGCAGAGTATTTTTCTCTGATGATTCTAGGATTGTGTGCGGTGAGCGGACTCGCAGGAAAATCCATGACTAAGGCCCTTATTATGACGATTTCTGGACTACTCTTGGCCACGATCGGTCTGGACAACGTATCCGGGGTTGCTCGTTTCACCTATGATACGCCTGTATTGTATTCTGGCTTAGAGTTTTTGACCATTGCTGTCGGGTTATTCGCGTTAGGAGAAGTATTTAAAACCATTCTTGAAAAAGATGGAGAAGGAGCAGTGATTGCGAAAGTAGGGAGAATCCTTCCGACCAAGCAAGACATGAAGGAGAGCGCGGTACCCATCGCGCGTGGTTCGTTCTTAGGATTCTTTATCGGGTTGCTACCAGGCGCAGGAGCGACACTGGCTTCGTTTTTCTCCTATATCATGGAGAAGAAGCTGAGCAAGAATCCAAGTAAGTTTGGTCAAGGAGCGATAGCTGGAGTGGCTGCACCCGAATCCGCTAATAATGCGG
This sequence comes from Ammoniphilus sp. YIM 78166, assembly GCF_004522215.1. Taxonomy (GTDB): domain Bacteria; phylum Bacillota; class Bacilli; order Aneurinibacillales; family RAOX-1; genus YIM-78166. Next base: position 5,235 of record NZ_SDLR01000026.1, read on the forward strand.
CTTCCGGGGGAGCCATGATTCCGTTGCTGACCTTAGGGATTCCGGGTTCCGGAACCACGGCCATTCTCATGGGCGCTCTCATCATGTACAACATACAGCCAGGTCCTTTATTGTTTTCGGATCACCCTCAAGTCGCATGGGGTCTGATCGCGAGTATGTTCATTGGGAATGTGATGCTTCTCATTCTTAATATGCCGTTGGTTAAAGTGTTTGCCAAAGTTATCGAAACCCCAGCCAAATATTTACTCCCTATTATCATTGCTATCTCGTTCTTTGGCGTGTATGCCGTACAGTATACGACTTTTGATCTGATGCTTCTGATCGGGTGTGGTGTGGTTGGGTACTTCTTAACGAAAAATGACTTCCCCGTAGCCCCGCTTGTCCTTGGTCTGGTTCTAGGGCCGATGATTGAAAACAACCTTCGCCGAGCGTTAACGGGCTCGAATGGGGATTTCATGATTTTCTTGCAAAAGCCCATTTCCTTAGTCTTCTTGATTGTGGCGGCCTTGTGGATGCTGGTTCCGCTGATTCTGAAGATGAGAGGGAAGAAGGTTATTATTAATGAGGAAGCTTAAGATCGGGGGGACAGAGACATGCAAGAACAAGATCCAAAGAAAATCAAGGATGCGGTGAAAGATCAGTTTTCAAGGAATGCCGAGAAGTATGTAACGAGCGAAACCCATGCGAAAGGGGATGATTTAACTCTGATGCTAGAGTGGCTCCAGCCGCAGCCGGATTGGACCGTTCTGGACCTTGCAACAGGTGGGGGACATGTGACGAAGAACCTGGCTCCTCATGTGGCCCACGTGTTTGCCACGGACCTTACCCGCGAGATGTTGGCGACAGCCCAAAAACATCTCGCGCCCACTTGTCCCCATGTTTGGTACGTGGTCGCAGATGCGGAGAGTCTGCCGTTTCTTGACGGTACATTTGACGTCGTGACCTGCCGCATTGCCGCCCATCACTTTCCGAATCCTAAGGAGTTCGTACGCGAAGCGGCTAGGGTACTCAAGCCAGGCGGCAAGTTTCTGTTGATCGATAATGTCGTACCGGCCGACGATCAATTAGACCAGTTTGTGAATACGCTCGAATATATCAGAGATGAGAGCCATGGTCGCTGTCACCGAACCGAAGAGTGGACGGCCTGGGCGAGCGAAGCAGGGCTGCAAATTGTTACCTCACGGTTGCGCAAGAAGACCTTTGACTTTCCGACATGGGTGAGACGTACCACGAAATCTGAAGAACAAGTGGCGAGAGTGGAGCAGCATATTCTTCAGGCGGATCAGAGGATG
>NZ_SDLR01000027.1 GCF_004522215.1 Ammoniphilus sp. YIM 78166
CGCTCGATTTTCTCGTTTTTACGGTAAATTCGAACGTTTTTGAGATGAAATTTTCACATCACTAGCGAGTGGAATTCTAAATAACTGTCTTTCCATACAAAGTGGATTCTTTACAGATGTACGATTCTATTAAATATTTATTTTGATCATATAAATAAATGTTTAAAAACAGAAAATCAAGGAGATTAATGATCTTAGAGGTGAAGATCATGAGAGAGTCCCTTAAACAAAGAAGTAAATTTGGAAAATGGCTTGAAACGAAAGGTATTAAACAGAGTTGGATAGCTAATCGCAGTGGAATAAGTAAAGGTACAATATGTCAATTGGCCAATGATGAAAATCGTTTTCCAACCATAAAGAATGCTCATAGAATTATTGATACATTAAGGGAAATTGATCCAACGATAGAACAAGTTGACTTCTGGGATACATAGATGTTCCTTGTTATTTGTTCCTTATTGATACAACATGGATGTTTCATTTCAACAGGTTTTCAAGTCATGAGGTTTAAACACCTTTTTCATATATTTTTACGAATGGAAAGTAGGAATCTCTATGTTTTTCAAAAAACGGTTTGGCAAAAACAAAAAAATAAACAAACAACAGCAGGTTGAAAAGCAGCAGGTTCCTATCTCTTCAGATTTGAATCAAAATATTGAATGGATTCGTTCGATTTATTCAGATTGCTCGGATGTTGTTTTCCGCTCGTTTATGATCGGCGGCAAAAAAAAGGCGGTCCTCATTTATATAGAAGGTATGTCGAACATCGAAGAAATGAATACGAGTGTTCTTTCCCCCTTGATGCAGGAGTCAGCCGGGAAATGGAACAGTACCCATGAATTGCTGGAAACGAAACTGACCGTAACCAAGGTGAAAGAAGTCCTCACTTTTGCCGAATGCATAGAACACATCTCGATTGGCAATCCGGTGCTGCTGATCGACCGGGAAAAGCTGGGATTCTCATTGAGTCTGGCAAAATGGGAGAAGCGCTCCATTCAAGAACCGACAGCTGAATCTGTAGTACGGGGGGCACGCGACGGGTTTACAGAAACATTGGGCGTAAATACGTCGCTTCTAAGACGAAAGTTGAAAACCCCTCAATTAAAAATGAAATCGCTAAAAGCCGGTAGATACACTCAAACCGAAATGGTGCTTGCTTATATTGAAGGAATTGCTGATCCCACCCTGATTGAAGAAGTAACAGCACGAATCCAGCGAATAGAGATGGACGGGGTACTGGAAAGCGGATATATCGAAGAAATGATTGAAGACAATCCCTTTTCCCCGTTTCCTCAAACCCTCAATACAGAGCGTCCGGATGTGGCGGTTTCCCACCTCTTGGAGGGGAAGGTCGTGATCCTGGTGGATGGTACTCCATTTGCCCTAATCGTTCCAACAACCCTTTATGCCTTGCTGCAAGCTGCTGAAGATTATTATGAACGGTGGATGATCGGAACGGCCATCCGCTGGCTGCGCTTTTTGTTCCTACTGATTGCGCTTCTGCTTCCTTCGCTGTATGTGGCCGTTATGACATATCACCAGGAAATGGTGCCGACGTCACTCTTGATCAGCATGGCCGCCGCCCGGGAACAGGTTCCTTTTCCGGCGCTGATCGAAGCGCTGATCATGGAGATTACGTTTGAAGCCCTGCGCGAGGCAGGGCTTCGCCTGCCTAAACAGATTGGGGCTGCCGTCAGCATTGTCGGCGCCCTGGTCATCGGACAAGCAGCCGTGCAAGCCGGTCTCGTTTCCGCTCCCATGGTCATGGTCGTGGCCATTACGGGGATCGCTTCCTTCACGTTTCCCCGCTATACGGGGGGGATCGCACTGAGGATGCTGCGTTTCCCTATGATCATTCTTGCCGGAACATTAGGATTGCTCGGGGTGATGCTCGGCATCATCGCCATTATCACCCACTTATGTACCTTGCGTTCATTCGGGGTTCCCTACCTCAGTCCGATGGCTCCCATGAAGGGGAAGGAAATGAAAGACGTCCTTATTCGGGCGCCATGGTGGATGCTAAACACGCGGCCGCGCCTGACCGGAGAGGCTAACCCACACCGCCAGGCTCCGGGTCAGAAACCCGGTCCGACTAGAGGGGGTGAGAAGGAGTGATCGAGAAAGGGAAAATTTCCGCTTTGCAGATGGCGTTCATGATGTACCCATTGGTGGTCGCCACGGGCGATCTGCTGATACCGGCGATTACCGGCAAGCTTGCCGAGCGAGATATGTGGCTCTCGCCGATATGGGCTTCCCTCGGCGGTTTTCTTACGGTGTATGTTGTCTATCAATTAAGCCGGCTCTATCCAAAGCAGACGATCATCCAATACAGCCAGCAGATTGCCGGCAGGATACCGGGGAAATTGCTCGGTTTTTTGATTTTGTTTTATATCTATTATGCCGACAGCATGATTCTTAGACAGTACGGGGAGTTTGTCGTCGGTATTTTTCTTCCCACCACGCCCATGATCCTGGTCATCGGTAGCATGACCTTGCTCAGTGCCTTTGCTGTGGGCGGAGGAGTAGAGGTTTTGGGGAGAGAATCCCAGATGTTCGTTCCAATTGTAATTCTATTTTGGATCCTGACCATCCTCCTGACCCTGCCGGATATGGAAACGGACAACATGTTTCCCATCCTGGCGAAGGGCATTATGCCTTCTCTTCTGGGGTCCATTCCTCCCATGGGCTGGTTTACCCATTTCATGGTACTTGCTTTTCTCCTTCCCTTTTTAGGGGAAGGGGAGAAAGGATTGAAATGGGCGAATATATCTGTCATCGCCATTATGGTCACCTTGGCTGCCATCAATATCGCCGTGCTTCTTGTTTTCGGTGGTTTGAGCGCCAAGTTAATCTATCCGGCCATGAGCGTTGCCCGCTATATCAGTTTAGCCGACTTTTTGGAGCATCTGGAGTCGATTACCATGGCCATATGGGTAGTAGGTGTATTTCTGAAATTTTCTGTGTATTATTATGCTCTTGCTCTAGGGACGGCTCAATGGCTGAATCTTTCCGATTACCGTCCAGTCGTCTTTCCGCTTGGTTTTTTATTGGCGGCGTCCAGCATATGGATGGGACCTAATCTGTCCTATTTAGCCTCTTTTTTAGGAACGATTGCACCTTTCTATAACATCAGCAGTGAACTGCTTATCCCTATTCTGCTCTTGCTTATCGCGCTTCTGCGGAAAAAGAATCAGCAGAAAAAGGGGGCACAGCAGGCATGAAGGACGTTGATCTCCGTAAATTAAAAACGATTCACGCCATTCCACTGCTACTGGGACTTCTAATCCTTCCCGGGTGCTGGGACCGCAAGGAAGTAAATGACATTGCGATTGTGACCGCGGTCGGCATTGACAAAAAAGGGGAAAAAACGATCGAGCTGACGGTAGAATTTATCATCCCCAGGATGGTTGGCGGCGGGCAGCAGGGCTCAGGGGGAAGCGGTGGAGGCAAACCGTTTGAAGTCAGATCGGATACAGGAGTAACACTGGCTGATGCAATGTCCAAGCTTCAGGAAAAAATTCCCCGCAAGCTCTTCTGGGGACATACAGAGGTGGTTGTGATTGGCGAGGCATTGGCCAAAGAGGGTATTCTCGAGCATTTTGACTTTTTTTCCCGATTTGTGGAGCCTCGCCTGCGCTCTTCCGTATTTGTCGCCAAAAAGGCATCGGATATCATGAAGGGAGTCCCTCCCCTTGAGCTGTATACTGCCGAACAACTTCGGGAATTGGTAAATCTCGGGTTCGGAATGATGGTAACGACGAAAGATCTGCTGCAGATGCTAGGCGGAGAAGCCGGGGCTGCCGTAATGCCTTGGGTTGAACCGGCACCGGCTCTGATCGAAGAGGAAATCAAAGAGCCATTGGCGGTGTTAAGGGTTAATGGGATTGCGGTTTTTAAAAAGGACAAAATGGTAGGCCGTATGGATGATAAAGTAACCCGGGGCGTGCTGTGGATCAGAAACGAGATCAAAAGAGCCGTCATTACGATCACCCCGGAAGAGGCCGATGGCTTCATATCCATGGACATGCTGCAGGCTAAAACGGAGTTAATACCGAAGCTTGAGGATGGAAAGCTTAAGATCCTGATCAAAGCGGAAACCAAAGACGATCTGATGCAGAACGCAACCAATTTGAACGTGATGAATCCGGATTTTATAGAAAATCTCGAAAAAGAAGCGGAAACCGATCTGAAAAACCGCATCCGGATGGCCCTTGACCAGGGACAGAAGAAGATGAATGCAGATATTTTCGGGTTTGCCGAAGCATTTTACCGAAATTACCCGAAAGAGTGGGAGGATATGAAGGACCATTGGGAGGACCTCTTTCCCCAAGTGGAGGTCAGCATCGAAGCCAAAGTGAAAATCCTCCGACCTGGGTTAAGTAGCGTCCCGGGATTACCGGAAAAAGAGGTGAAGAAAAAGTGAAATTCGGAGCAATGTTAGGGATCCTATTCGTTGTCCTGCTGATAACTTTATTTGAATGGCCCAAAATTAATCCAAACCAGAAAAAGGAGAAGGCGGCCTTTGTGGCTTTAACCGCAATGGGCTTTCTTCTCTCCGTACTGCTTTTGTACTTCCCGGAAATGCCCGGACCACCTAAGCTAATTGAAGCGATATATAAGCCTCTTGGTAAGATTCTTGAGAAATAGACATAAATAAAATCAATAGCTAAATATACGAACAAAAGCCGGTTTTTCCGAAGGAAAAGTCGGCTTTTCATTTTCCAAAATATGTCTTACATACTTTCCGCGTTTTGTTGGTATAACCTCTGTTTGCTTTTACTAAGATTTTTGTTTAGGTGTATTAACTGATAATTGTTCCATTTTTTGTACCAACCACTTAAGAGACACTGCTATAATAAGATATATTGGAAATGAATACCAATATTTCCATGTATGTAATTGGTATATCCCTAACTTCACAAGCAATGGTTCAAAAATAAAGGAATAGGTAGTTGCCAAAACCAATTTCGCTTTTAGAAACGATTTCCAAGTATGAAAATATTGAAATAATATCATGTTCAAAACGGCAACTATCGATATGTCGAAAGGAAAAATTGGAGGAATCATGGGTAATAGACTATTTGGATACCCCCACCAAACTAAATTAATGCCAACAATGTTTAATATAATTGCCACAACACCCACCATAAGACCGTAGGTGAGTATTTGAAAGAGTTTGCTTTTATCGACTATTTTCCACCATATGAACAATGGAAGTAATGCTAATATGAGATTTAACCACCAATTAAACTGAAACAATTCAGTATGAAGCCAATGCTCGATTGTTGCTTCTTTTAAAGTTATTCGTATTTTCTCGATTTCATCATATGAAGGATAAGTCATTTTCGTTAATTCTCCTGTTATTTCTACATGTTTGAAGACACACATAATTGTTTCCTTAATTTAGTCTTGTTAAACGGGAACGATTGTTGAGGAGCAGTGTGCCATCGCTTGCTTCCCTTTGTTATTGAGGTATTGGGCAACATCCTGTAATAACAGGAAGACGTAAAAATCATCAAATTTTATGGAGTTGTTGTTTGGTGCAGGGAAATGAAAGATGGTATTTACAAGTATGGATTAGAACTTTTCATTCACGAAAGTGAGTGTTCTTTTTTAGCCAGAATGTTGAATGATTTCACCCTATTGTTACGAAAAAGTCCCCTTGTTCCCAATTGTCGATTTATAAAAATAGATAAAATAAATTATTTGAAGTCCCAATTGCAAACGTGAATATTTAATTAGCAGTTATCTTCTATATAAGTTGAACTTACAATTTCCCTAGAAGGATTTTCCACCTCCGTACGTCGAAGAGATTATCAAATCTCATACGAACGGGTGATATATCTTGGAGAATACGAAAACGGATTTAAAAGCGGTCGAGTAACAAATCAAACAATCAAAAGACCGGCGGACGTATGAACGGTATCAAACCATCCGGCTTCCTCTTATGGGAAATACGGTCAGCCAGATTGCTCTCATTCTGGGAAGAACGAACAAAACAATCAAAGCTTATATTGACGCCTACAAGGAACAAGGACTTAACGGTTTAATCATGAAACGATCGACAAGAAAGCCAACGCGTTTAACCAAAAACCATTTCGGGAATCGATAGAGGAATAAACGAATAAAAGACGGTTCTTCTTTTCTAAGCGTAAGAGAATCGTCTTTTTGGTTTCCAAAATATGTCTTAGCGTATGTTTTCCGCGTTTTGTTGGTACTACCCCATGCCCATCAAGCTAAGGAGTAGGGTAAAAGCA
>NZ_SDLR01000028.1 GCF_004522215.1 Ammoniphilus sp. YIM 78166
TAAGACAACGAAGTTAATGAGATGAGCCGCGCTAGGGATTCCAACTTTATCAAAAATCAACACAAAGGGGCTGCCGTTTGTACCGATCTCATTTATTACGGGGTGTCGACTGCCAAACAGCTATCTATCATTGAAAAGCATCAAGTAGAATTCGTAGATCCTAGTCAGGTTTACACATGGATCACTCTTCAGACTTTTTTCAATACCAGGATCCATTGAAGCATGTGTACAAATTTCAGTTCAAGCCATTACTTTTGGACATAAACACCCATTTTGTAAAACCGCATGCGGTGGAAGGGTATTTTAGACAGGATGGAACTTATGTCGAGGGATACTATCGGGCAATACTCGTATAGATCGACCGCTTGAAGCGGGTGGAGGGTATGTGAGGAGTAATCCAGATGGAGTAGAGTGGACGTGAGGTAAAGGTGGAAGCCTTTTGATACGAGAAACCGGTAAGTTCATTGGTCAGGCCGCTGGCTTTGTTCTAGGCAAACCGATTAAATATTTGGGAGAAAAGACTGGAGTAGATCTTATAAAGGGTATTGGCGACGGGTCTTATTGATAAAAATAAGGAGCAGCGAGACCGAGGCTTAGGTGAGGTAGGGGAGGCTGTAGGCAGAACAGCTAGAGGGGTAGTACAAACGGCAAAGGGAGTCTATCAAGCAGCCGGTTTAGTTAAAGTTGCTGCCGTAGGAACACTTGCGTTTGGTATTGTTGACTTTAAAGACGCTTCTGATGCAGTGTTAGCCGATCCAGGGAGTATTCCCTGACTCGCAACTGGCTTCTCTTTTTACCCCCATTCAAGTGGAGCAGATTGCATTAGGTGAGACCCCTGACGGGTATGTATGGCACCATTCGGAGGTTCCAGGAAAGATGGAGCTCGTAGACGAGGAAACCCATGCGCAGTCCGCCCATACTGACGGTCGATCGTTATGGGGTGGTGGCTCCTCATATCGATGATGAAAGTGGTGGGTGAATTACCAAAAACTTAACGAGCAAGTATAAGTCTATTACAGCCAATATTGTTGATTTAACAATAACAACGGAACAGACTTTAACCATACCCTATTGGTATTTTAAAACACCTCATCCAATGGACATTTCATTTAGATTAGATGCTAGTGCTACAGCAGGGGCGAAAGGTAATTTATTTGTGAAGATCGACTAAAACCCAACCAAATAACACTTTTTTACAAAAAGAACAAAATTTGAACCTAATGTAAACATAATTACTCAAAATTCGATATACAAATATTTGAGAAGTTTATGCAAAGTCTTTTTTTATAGTGGGAGGAGAATAAGTATGAAAACTAAATTTGAAACTATGGAGACATTGGCTACTATGAATGGTCAGTTAATCGATATCGGACACAAAATAAGCAAAGGAAATATTTCAAATGAAGATGTTGTTAAACAGTTAATGGATGTTGAAAAAATATTGCATCAACTAATTCAAGTACTCATGTGAGTGATATTTGTTGTATTAAAGGGATTCAACAGCGAAACAACAACCCGAGCAAAAACACTTTTTAAAACACCTATCTTTGATCTGGTGTTTTTTCTATGGTTATTAACTCATTCATATCGTCGATTTTTAAAACATTTGCGATCTTTTCTAAATGATTAAGATCAACTTTTTCTCGATTATTGCGGCTCATTTCGCTGATGGCTGCTTGTCTTATATTCGTAAGCTGAGATAATTGCATCTGAGTCATTTTGCGTTTTTTAAGTAAGTTTTGGATTTTAATTCGGACTAATCTCATAAAGGCTAGACCTCCTATATTTATTCCTACTTTATTTTTAAACGATACCATGAAAAATATGCATTTGGTTATACGTATAAGCGTATAATTAGAGGGTGAAATTTTTGTTGGAGGATAAGAGATTATGGGGAAATTAGAAATAAACCGTATTATTGATTTAATGCGAATGGATTCGAACAATTTTAATGACGTGATTAGTATGGAGTTACGAGATCAGTTAATTGAGGACTATGGACTGACTTATAAAGAAATAAATATTGTTGAGTTAACTTTAAGTAGAGCGTATAGAAATATCTATGAGTTGCTTTGCTGATATATAGATCATTTCGAGAACAAGCTTGCGATGGTCTTTTTCTTTTTAACCAAAACCAACTTTGGCCGTTCCTACAATGGGGACGGCTTTTCTTTTCAGACAGTACAGTTTAAAAAACTTTAACGAAAATTTTAAATGTATGCTAAAATATTTTTTATTGATTCTGAAGGAGTAATTCTGGATGTTTAAAAAGACTTGTATTAATTGTGATTCCCCTTCGTATGGAAGTTCCAACGATCAATGGATCTGCCCTTTTTGTGAAACCGACCTGACAGAAGTCCCCTCCGAGGAACTGGATGTTGGTACTATAGAATTAGAAGAATTTCTAAAATTGGGTTAAAAGTCTTGTGGTAGTTGGTAACAAGAGTTATAATTTGAATATATTCCTACAAAATAATGCAAAATATGACATATAACTACATATAAGTTGTTTCCCTTCGACAACGGCAAACCTATCGAAAGGTAGGGACGCAAAGCCACGGGTCTAAAGCAAACATTTTGCTATGATCGCCGGGTTACCGAAAAGTTGGATTGCATACCATCTTTCATTTTGTCATTTTGAAGGATGGTTTTTTTATTGATTGGGGGAGAATTACATTGAAGAAGCTTCTAGAAACCTTGAAGAAGCACCATTCAGATACTTATGAACACTGTATTAGAGTAGCGGGCTTGTCACTAGCAATTGCAAAAGCAATGAGTATCCATGATAAGGAACAACAACAAATTGTTTATTATGGTGGATTACTACACGATATAGGTAAATTAAAAATCAGTAAGGATATTTTAAGTAAACCCGGGAAGTTAAGTTTTGAAGAATGGAGCCTAATTCAAAAGCATCCTATATTTGGTTATGAACTATCACAAGCTGATGAGTCTATTCATCATGATATAAGTTATACAATTTTATTTCATCATGAAAGAATCAATGGTAAGGGGTATCCTTTCGGAATCAGTGGCGATGCAATTCCACTGAGTTCACAAATTGTCGCTGTTGCTGACAGTTTTGATGCTATGACGAATCATCGTTCATACCAGAAGGAAAAGTCACCAAAAGAAGCACTGGATGTGATCATAGGGGATAAAGGAACACTATTCTCCACCATAATTGTGAAGAAGTTGATCGAGGTATTAAATAAATAATATAACAGGGGATCTCGCAAAGCCACGGAATATTCCGGAGGCTTTTTTTATGGAAAGGAATGATAAAGAAAAATTGAACTTTGGTTTCAGTATTTTTTAAGGGAAAGGAGGAAATGAATATATGTAGAATTTTGTCGTAAAGGATCGAATGGTGAAATGAGTCTTGAATCGATCATTGAGGTAACCTCATGGGTAGTTATGGTTATTCTTCTTCTGATTTTTGTACCGAAAACGAAATTTCGTGATGCTCAGGTAATATTTCTTTTCCATCAAACGATGACTTGGTTTTTGGGGATTTTAGTAGTGGAATTGAGATGGTTGGAGTACCCAGTTCGTTTCTTGGCTTTTGCGATTCGAACTAGTTTCACCTTTGAATTTTTTGTTTTTCCAGCTCTTGCGATCCTTTTCATATTAAAGTATCCAGTAGCAAAAGGGAGACTTGGTCGAATAACCTATGCAGTTGCTTTTACAACAATATTAACGATATTCGAAGTCGTGCTGGAGAAGTATACTGATCTCATTGAATATCACGAGTGGACGTGGTATTGGACCTGGATTGCTATACTGGTCACATTCTATGTGTCACGCAAATACTACAATTGGTTTTTTAAAAATAGGTTTAATTGAGACCATCTCGCGGATCTGTGCGGAGTGGTCTTTTTCTTTTCTAACCAAATCGAACTTCGGAAAGAAAAATCCGATTACTTCAATTTAGTAATCGGAAGGTCAAAGTAAATGATAATAAAAATAGTAAATCCCAAACTGACTAACCATGCCCACAATGGCTTTGTATGATGCAGTCTTAACAGAGGGAACATCATAGACCAGACCAAGACTGACCACCAAAAATTCCAACCATTATGGTATGTAGTTATGTTCGTTAAAACAAAGAAATATTCGATTAACGAGTTTCCAACAACCCAGATAGTAATATACGCTAATTGTTTAAATAATGGGGATTTATAGGGATAGAGTGAAAGATAGATCAATACTTTAGGTGGAAAGTGAAGGAACGTTATATAAAAATCGGTAATCGTATGGTTGGGAATGAATAACGATTTTTCAAAAAGCCACAACCCGTGTTCGTAGGTCAGAATGGAGCAGAAAAAGTCCAATAATATCGGAAACAGAATCGTGGGATAATATTTTTTCCAATTTTTCCAATCCCCCAAAAGCCAAGCTAGGATGAAGAGTGCGAAAGTGGCAAAGACCAGTGTGTATGAACCGATGACGTATAACATAAGGCCTCCAACAGAGAATAGAATACTTCTTGTTCTATTGTTTACCATCTCATGTGTTTTTTAAAGTCTCTATATAAGACTCAATCAAAAAAAACTAACCCAATGGTCTTTTTATATTTATAAGAATATATAAAAAGTAATACTGGTAAAAACAACAAAATTTTGGAGTGCGATGAATGTTTTTTCCATTGGGTTTCTGTCAAGCCCATTATGCTATTACAATAGGGGCTCTGAGAGTGACAGTGTGGTAAACTGACGATAAAATAAACAAAGAAAAGAAGGGCCGCGATGAAAATCGGCCCCTCAGCTCATGAATCCCCTTTATGTCGAATCCTTTTTTTTCATTTGATACCCTATATAAAGGATAA
>NZ_SDLR01000029.1 GCF_004522215.1 Ammoniphilus sp. YIM 78166
CCCAGGTCGTACGAGCCTGGACTTTCCTCACCAACCTCAACCTCATCAGGTTGGCGCAACTACGCACCATTTCATGTTGTGTTGTTATGTCGTCTCGCTTACAGGAACTAATTTATCATATCCGTAGGTATGATGCATTAGGCGATGAATGGGAACAGAGGGTGAAAAAGTTAGGTGGCACCGTATAAGATTTCGTTTGATTCCCTCACTTATGATTTTCCTGGGTTTCAGGGCATCATTGATCTCAGCTTACAAAACCGGAACGGAACAAACGGTTAATCTCGTGCTAAACACAGTGCAGGAAGCTAAATCCAAAGAAGTGTACACCGCAGAGTTGCAGCTCCACAATGACCAAGGGGCAAACTATTTTACCCTAACTCAAAAGTACGGTTATTATGCCCTCCATGCCGAGATGATCCAAACTCCGAACCATGATTAATGTATATCCACTTACAAGCTTAAAACAAAGCTGACGCCGTTTTAAAAACGGCGTCTCGCTTCATAATTCTTCCTATTTTTACGATAGGCTCTTTCTATTTGCTCGGTTTCACTTCATTCCCGCGAGACAGCCCTTTTTTACTATCAGGTGTTGCTTCATCAGTTGCTGACTGATCATCTGACGTTGCTTCATCGGTTGCTGATTGATCATCGGTGGTTGTTTCATCAGTTGCTTCTTCAGATGTTGCTACTTCAGCTACTGATTGATCCCACACAATATAGCATTCACGAGTCTTGTCGTTGCCCTTAGTGTCCACATAAACCTTATATGGTCCCACCTGATAGACGTCTGCCGCGTTGTTCCGCATTAGTATCTCTTCAGTGAAAGCCTCCGTATTATCATCGGAGTATAATTCCGAAACGGTAACTGTCAGTCTGTTCTCATTACCATCGAGTCTTTCTACCGTAGCCAACGGCGTCGCGTTGACGACAGTGACTACCGGGAGAATTACCGAGCCTACAATTATTTCGGAACCATCATAGACAACAACTGCATAATTCGCACCGGCTTCAACATCGCTGCCTTTAACGCTGATCATCGCTTTGCCGTTTGCGAATGTCGTGGAGGCCACTGAAACGCCGTCCTTTTCCAACACCGCTCTGGAACCGTCAGGGACAACCGCCGTGACAGGGATATTGGCGTCACGCCCACTCACAATACGCTCCACCGAGGCGAGGCTTATTTCCGGACTCGTTAAGTCTTCGTATTTATAGTCGGATACGTACTCATACAGCTTAACACGGTTAACGGCTGTATTCAGAGGACCCTTGCCTCCTTGGACGACGAAACCGTTTGCGTTTCCGTGCAGCGCATAAGTTAAATTGCTGGAACCAGAATGGAGAAATAGCGTCGTTTCACCGGTAACTGGGTCTATACCCGTGTTAAACCATACCGCTCGATCTAATGCACTATCTCCAATAGTTGCGTCTGTGCGTAAAGGAGCCGTCGTGTCGTCCTCATTCAAATTCACATCCCGCCACAAAATGGAGGGGGCGACAAGACCACCGTGAACCAGACTTAACATTGTGTATCCTTTCGCGCTTGTATATGGTCCCGGATCGGGGCTGGTTCTCTCTTTAAAGATAAATCTCGTATTATCCTGGATCAGCTTCGGCTCTACAATAATGTCGTCAACGATGGTGACAGGAGTACCCGCAAGCCCTCGTTTGGCGGTGGTTTCACCATCGGCCGTGACGGTAGGTACGTTCTTATTGGTCAGAGCCTGGCCTGAGTTGGAGGAGACAACCATATAAGTCTTACCGGATTCGATAGTTTTGGCCAATTTCCAATAATTTTCCGGAGCATTGAAGTCCGTAACACGCGCCGGAGTAATCGGAGCCCAGTTCTGATCCCACAGAGATTTCTTCAACGTCAATGTTTTCAAAACATCAGCGTCTATACTACTATCTGTATTAATCGTGAACGTACCACCTTTATGTTTTGGTAAGGACTGGAATTCCTTACTGTTGAGCATTGCTAATTTACCGTTGTCCTGATTATAGAACGCCTGGAACAGTTTGAATTCGGTTTCACCGTCGCTGAAGCGGATATTGACGGATGAGCGGTATCCCGTGTCATTATAGTTTTGGTCTTTCTCCCATGCGGCGGTCATATGCCCGAAGTTTACCGTATAGGTCGTCGACTTATTCGGGGATTCCTTCCTGGCTATTTTTACCGTCGCCACGGCTGGCTCCCCAGCGCTCACCACGCCGCTTGCCGGATTGAGCGTAACGCTGACGTCAACATCATCCACGGAGTAATCGTGTGCAACGTTCGCAGCTGAGAAAGTAATGTTTGACACATTCTTTGGTACGTTAACATCAAATTCGGTTTTGCCCGCAACATTGAAAACTTCTCCGCCGAAGTTAAACGACGTGAGCTTTGGCTGCAACACATCGAGCCCGAGATAGGCCTCCGGATTGATGATGGCCTTATATGCTTCTTTTGGTGCAAGATTGGAGTCGAACGGCAGCGGGTAACCCGTACGGCGCCAGCTGTTGTTATCGGCCACGCCCCAGAATGTCACGCGTGCTATATGATCGGAGTACTTCTTATAAAGCATGAACAGCTTGGCGTACAATACCGCCTGCTCCTTCAATTGCGCATCTGTAGGGAGAACGGAATCTGAAGTACCGTTGAATTGTACGTCAAGTTCGGTAATGCTGATCTCACACCCGGTTTCACTATAGATCTTTAAAACTTCCTCTAAATTATCTACATTGAGTCTGAGGTTATAATGCCCTTGTATCCCAATACCCTCGATCAGTTTCCTGCCGTTTGCCTCAGGGTGTTCTTTCGCGTATCTTGCATTGAGCTCCTTAGCCATCGAGGCAATCGCGATTGCTTTGTTGGGGAGTTCTTCGTCGTTAAAGTCATTGTAATACAGAATTGCTTCCGGGGCAGCCTCACGCGCGAACAAGAAGGCATCATAGATATAATCCCATCCGTTTCCGCCGTTAGCGTAAGCTGCAAACCATCTGGCCGGCCGTTCCTCTGGATTAATGCCGGAGCGAAGCGCGTTCCGCCAGTCGGTTGGATTTTCCGGATTATCCCTCATTGCTTCGTTAACAACGTCCCAGGCGTCGAGCTTATAAGGACCATCGCTATAGTGCCCGGCGATTGTCGAAATATATCTTTTCAAGCTAGCCCTTGCCTCGGTATAATTCAGGCCACTCGGCGGCCAGTTAACCGACTGATTATGCCACGCCAGCGCGTGTCCAATCGTATAGAAACCGTCTTTTTTGACTTGAGTTAACATGTTGTCGGCTGATAGGAATGTCGGTTCGCCAGTTGGGTTGCGCCAAATGGAGTCCGGCTTCGTAGCGTTCTCGGGCGTCAGCGCGTTATAGTGAAACTTCATAAAATCATACTTTGCTGTGTTTAAGTCGTTCGGATTTACAACATTGCCGATAAGGAAATGGTCCTTGTAGACTTCTTTCAGCGACACAACCTCTGCCTCTGCCTCTGCAGCTGAAGCATTGCTGACCGGCATTACCGTACCAGTAAAAGAACCCAAGGTCATAACCAGCGATAAACAATACGTCAATAGGTTTCTTGCTTTTTTCTTCAAAAAATCATTCCCTTTCATAACTTTTATCGCTTCTTTTTTTGTTAATTAGGTTTTTGATGGTACATAACTAATCGATCAAAACTCACTCCGACGATCCCATCATATATACGAATAATGTATTTCTGTTATCATCCTCGCCTACATACACTCCCCTTCTGCTTTACGTAGTGTCAAAAATTCCAAATGAATATTGACCTAAAATTTATATAGAAAGTTAAATTAGGGAATTTAACTGTCTATTCCCGGTTGAGTTTGTTTTACATTATAGAACCGTGTTTATAATCATGGACACAAAGGAGACTTTCCTCCGATATGTAAATCCTTACACACTCAATGTTCTATAATATAAAACACAGTTTTACATATAGTGTTTATAAACCAATATTATGGCACTTCGTAAGCGTTGTCAATGCATAAAATTCACAATATTACTAAAGTACTAAATAGAGATTTTATTATTTTGTCAAAAATTCCAAGATAAAATAGCCTTTTTGATTGTATTCCAAGGCATGACAAAAAGGAACATCCTCGATGGATGCCCCATTATGAAATCAGGGCCAAGCCCTGCTTCACCCTCCAGATACCTGTCTATCAACGGTAGGCATAGCACACGCACATAATTGCCAAAAGTGTTATGCAGCGATAAGCCGAACTGAACGAGACGTTGTGCCTGGATTGCATTAAACCTTCATCATTTTCATTGTTTGGCGTTTGGAAAAGATGGGGTATTAAAAAATAGTTATTAATCCCTAGAGAAAGATCGCAACTGCTACTTTAGATAGAGACAATCTTAGTAAGGTACCTATTGCAATTTGGGAGCAACCCATGAACCATGAGAATATTAAAATTTTCGTGACCATCCTGTTCAGAACAGTAGCCCTGAGCTCGCGAATCAGAGCTTGATAAAAATAAAAGCCTAATTTCTCCAAAAATCATAAATTCACACAGAACCATTGCAAAAAAGACTAACGAAATAATTTCGTTAGTCTTTTTTAAACACCGTGCACCCATCCTCGATATGATCATCCAAGCGTTTCTCAGGCAAGCTCGCTCGAATCAGGCGAACCTGCGGCACACA
>NZ_SDLR01000003.1 GCF_004522215.1 Ammoniphilus sp. YIM 78166
GGCGAAGCATATTATCTTTAGGAACGACAATATCATAAAACTCTGTAAACCTACTTAGTTTCAGCGTTTCTTGGTTTGAAATCATTTTAGTACCACCCACCACATACATTATTATCTTCAAGTATAAAGCAAAAGGGATACAGTCGCTCGATAAACATCAAGCAATTGCATCCCTTATTGTATAAATGGTACTTTTTCAGTGCCCTCCATTACAATTGGATAGGTTTATTTACTTTTCAGGTCTCCACCAACGTAGTCTCGTTCTAGCATCCATGAATCGTTTGTGTCATCTCGTCGATCGAGGAGGTCAAGGCTTCCATCTTACTTCCAACGCTAGTTAAGAGGTACTTAGATTGCCAACCAGCGGGATCAGGTCCAACTGTTTAATTGATTTCCCTCCAGGGACTTTTTTCGAAATGAGATTATTCTTCTACAGCAAAGTCGGATATAGTTCGTTGAGTGATTCCGGCATCCTTAATAATCTGAAGCTGCGGAAAACCTATCTTTCTTCACACGCTTTCCATAACGCAAAAAGCACCTCCAGTAATTTTGGAAAGTGCTTAGAAACGAAACGTCTATGTAATGGACTTGTACAGTGATTGACCGTTGGGCGGTACAGTGTAACGAAATTTATTCGTTTAGTCCTCGTCTAAGTCCCCGTTAATTAAAACGCTATTGGTGGAGCATAGCGGGATCGAACCGCTGACCTCTACACTGCCAGTGTAGCGCTCTCCCAGCTGAGCTAATGCCCCTTTATACGCAAATAGGCAAGAATGGCAAGGAAATGGTGCCGGCTAAAGGACTTGCCTGTCCTCGAGCTTTGCTTCCTGAATAGACTTCGAGGGGAAACCCTCAACCCCCCTGATTACAAGTCAGGTGCTCTACCAATTGAGCTAAGCCGGCGTATGGTGGACGATGACGGATTCGAACCGCCGACCTCTACGATGTCAACGTAGCGCTCTAGCCAACTGAGCTAATCGTCCAAAAATGGCTATGGAATTATGACCACTTCGGTATTCCTCCATATTGGCTCCTCAGGACCGACTCGAACCGCCAGCGTACCGGTTAACAGCCGGTTGCTCCACCATTGAGCTACTGAGGAATCTCTTAACAAGAATGATAATAAGACAGTCGAAAGAGAAGATCAAAGGTAATTTTCTGGCATGAAAACCAAAGAAAACATACTATTTCTCGGCATTTAAAGGGTTACTTTTCTTTCTAGCGCTCCAGCTTTTCCGAAAGAAAGAGTTGATAGGCATCTATTTAAGGATCTGAGCGAATGAAGCAGTTTTGTTTATCTAGCTTTCAAACTAGGATTAGCTTCTGCTTGAAATACATAAAAAAGAACCCGAAGTAACGGGTTCATTTTACATTTTTAGGGTTTCCACCAACTAAGTCTCCCTTTGCCAACCGTGGATCGCTTGGCTTCCATTTTGCTTTCTTCCCTTGTGAGCAAATACCAGGAAACAAAGATGGGGAAACCCAGATTGCCGATCAGTGGAATCAGGTCCAACTGTTCCAGAAGCTGTGCCCTATTTAAGAAACCTTCCGCTTAACCTGTTCCCCTTGGCTCTTGCCTTTCTCTAACACATATCCGATTCCCCCGCCAATCACAGCAGGAAGAACCCAACCTAATCCTAGGTCATATAGAGGCAGTGAACCGAAAAGGGCGACCATAGACTCCATGTTTAAGCCTGCTGATTTCAAGGCATCCACAATGCTCACGATCGCGGTTCCGATCATGGCACCGACATACACGCGACTAGCCCCAGCTAGTCGGCTGATGAAAGACAGGGCAATCAGCGTCATGGCCAGCGGATAAAGAGCGAGCAATACAGGCACCGAGAAAGCGAGAATCTGATTGAGCCCCATGTTCGCTAACCCCATGCTGAATAGGGCCAGCCCTACAACAAAGGTGTGGTAGGATACACTCGGCCAAAGCTTCGTGAAATACTCTCCGCAAGCGGTAACCAGCCCGACCGATGTGGTCAAGCAAGCTAGCGTAATCGCCACACCCAGCAAAACAGAACCCGATGTGCCCAGCAAGTGATGAGCGACAGTCGATAGGATTTCTCCTCCGTTGCCGGTTGGGCCAAGCAAGGACAAGCTAATCGCCCCTACGTACCCCAAAGATACATACACCAAGCTTAAACCGATCGCGGCAATCACTGCTGCTTTAATCGTTGCTGCTGTCAGCGCTCGACGGTCGGTCACGCCCTGACTTTGTACCGCTGAAATGACGACAATTCCAAAAACCAAAGCGGCTAAAGCATCCAAGGTAAAGTAGCCCTCAATTAATCCTTTGAAGAAAGGAGCCTCGGCATACGCCTCAGAAGGAGCGCCGATATCATCCAAAGGAGAGAAAATCGCGCGCAAGACCAGGACGGCAATGACAATCAACAAGACCGGTGTCAGCAGATTTCCGATCCGCCCAACAAGCTTGGAGGGATTTAAAGCCAGCCAATAGGTTATTCCAAAGTAAACCAACGTATAGACAAACAACGGCCAGCCTTGGGCATTCAGCACTGTAGGGAGGAAAGGGACCGCTCCCATCTCAAAAGCTACGGTTCCCGTTCTCGGGATGGCGAGCAATGGACCGATTGCCAAGTAAATGGAAAAGGTGAAGACGACCGAAAACTTCGGGTGAACGCGACTGGCTAAATCCTGCAAGTCCCCTCCCATTCGCGCAATCGCGGTTACAGCCAACAGGGGCAAACCGACCCCAGTAGCGAGGAAGCCAAGAATAGCCACCCAGAGGCTGGTTCCCGCGCCCTGTCCTAAAGAAGGAGGAAAAATCATGTTTCCGGCCCCGAAAAATAAGGCAAACAGCATAAGTCCGATGGTGAAGGTGTCTTTGGTTGATATTCGATTCATAATGTATGAAACCCTCCGGAAATGTTCTGAAAATAGTATGTGAATAAATCTTTCTAAGAATAACACATCCGAGACAATTGTTTAAGAGACTCCATAATTTTATAAAGGATTATTCGTGACTTTAGTCGTGAGAGGAATATGCACTCTAGTTAGGTTTTTCTTGAGGCAGGCTAATGTACCCGCGATACACTTCTCAGACATGCCCAAAACGTGGACATGACGAGAAGGCAAACCGAAACAAGAAAATGCCTTCATTCTACTGCAAAACGTGCAGGTATGCGTCCAATGATGTAATATTTCATTAGGATCTAATAAGAGATATAGATTAATAGCTTATTAGAATTAAAGGAATCTAATTTAATATATTAACTATGAATGTAAATTCGTAGAGGGACTGAAGGATACGCCAGCAAAGAATAAAGAGGAAAATGTAATCAATATAAGGGATATTGCACAAGGGCATAAGAAAACAGGAAGTTTGTCTGCTACAACAATTAATCGAATATTGGCTTGTATATCTTCTTTTTATCAATGGGTGATGTTGTCTGATGAAAGCTCAATGGTCAACCCTCTGCCTTGTGTTATTAACTTCAAGAAACATTCTATTAATGAAGGGTATACCGGCTTTTTATCATTCGCTGTCAAGAAGAGTGAAATTAAATCTAAGTTTTTGAAGGTGAAGACACCAAAAGCTCTTTACCTTGTGATGAGGGACAGTCCCTCAGTTGAGTATAATGAAAGAGGGTCCTGCCATTTGCAGGGCCCTCTTGATTGTGTGGGGGTGCAAGTCGAAAGGATTGCCTATACTCGACCCTTTTACAAAGTAAAACGCACAGCACTTTGCCGTCGGCGATCATAAACCAGCTGGTTCAGTTTCAAATGTCGCCTATAAAGCTCGTCATTCCGTTCGCAACATGGTAAAATGAAGAAAATATGTAGGATTGAGGTGATATTTTATGGTTTTTCGTAAGAAGATCGTTGGTTCAGATGCAGAAGTATTCAAACAATGGCTGGAACAGGACGAGAATACAGTAATTGACTTAGACGGAAAATTGTATTTAGTCAAGCCATTAAAAAATGAGGTGCAGGAAGAAATAGAATCAGATCTGGAATTAAAAAAGATCATTCAACATGCTAAAAAAGATATTGTAAACGGAGATCTCTACTTGACGGATGACATTCTTGACGCCATTGAGCGTGGTGAAATATAAGATGGTTATCAAATGGACTCGTACTGCTAGGGAATGCTTAACCCGTATTTCCAGTGAACGTTTCACTATCGAAGAAACTATGGTGTATAAAAGGCATATAGTCAAAGAAATCGAAAGGAAAATACTCTTCATGATGGAAGTAACTCCTTCAAAGGAGCCAGAGTGGAGAGGTACGTATCGAATCCTAGTGGGAAATTACAAAGTTTATTATTCTTTTTCGGAGGACATGAATCATTGTTATATTGAAGGTCTTAAGCACCAGCATCAAAAGTGATAAAAGATTCCATCATGATAAATGCTACACAAACATCACCTCAAAATATACTCCTCTACTCCATTCCTCCCATGCTGGCATCGTAGTATGATAGCTCCCATCAAATAATTTCAAATTAAGGGGAATTGTCCCATCTTAGAAAATCGAGCTTTCAGCATCAGGGAACGGACTATTCAATTGTTTATCAAATTCTTGAAGATCGGATCGAGGTCAAAGTATTGCAAAATGGAACAAGGGTAAACTCCTATGATGAGCTGAAGTGTAGAAAATCGAATAAAGAAACCCATGTCCGCAACCAATACGAAACCTCGCCCGGAAATAATTATTGCTGAGACAAAGATACCCCCTCAGGTAGGGGTGTTGTTCCCCTTTTACAAGGCAAAGTGCGGAGCGCTTTACCGTGGCGAACAGGTTCCTAACAGGGAGCCTGTTTTTCTTTCATCTGAGATGTAAAATTAGCAAACGATGGGAAAAGGATGAAAGGGCGGACGAGCTTTTCCTACCCACTTGGCTTCGCCACGACTCCACGCCCAAACCCCTAAGGCCGCTCCGCAAGAATCGAGGGTGTGAGATTCAGCAGAGACTTCATTCGGTACTTTAAACATGGACCAATCGGGAAAATAGGATGCCACTCGCTCTCGGTCAGCTTGATCCTTTTTATAATTCAAGACGACATGGATCTCTTTTTGCATTCGTAAGCCAAAGACAGCACCCGGGTGAACCTCAGCGATCTGAATGGGATTAGGCGTTGGAATGCTTAAAAAAAGTCTAGTAAGGGCGATCCCTCTGAGGGTTAAGTAGGCCATTCGGGTAAAAGTTGGAGGCATCACAGAGCTGCTTCGCATGCCAATGGATTTTACAACGGTTTGAAGCTCTTTATCCAGCTGTCGTAAGCCCCCTCCGTCTTCGTAAGAAAGGGGCGAATCGATCCCGATGAAAAGTGGCTGTTCTTTCGTTAACGTTTGAACAAGCTGAAAGATTTGCTGATCGGAGACTTCCTTCCATTGTTTCTCAAAGAATAGGCCCTCTTCTTTCACTTGGAACAAAGTCATCACGGTATCGCGATGGTTGGATGGACCTGCTAAATCGATTCCCATTACTTTCATGCTGATACTCCTTTTTGTACAGTAGTTATGATCATTGTATCGTCTACGGGGAGAAGGAGGATAGGCTTTTTTGAGAGAGGAAGAAATGGTAACAAAGTCCAACGGAAACTGGACTTTTTTCCGTGACTGGCTTTCCTCCTGCAAAAAAGATAAGTTATCAATAAAAGATATATTAGATAGGCGAACGGGACTCCTCTCCAATTCATTGGAGAGATGAAAGTGAGCTTTGCCCAAGCATCCCTTTTGGCATGAGTAGGGCAAATTTTCTCTCTTTCTACATACCATATGAAATTCAATCAACCGTTTATATAATTGATATTTTAATATTTTTTGATAGACTATAATTCAAGTTTAAGCTAGAACCGACGAAAGAACAGATGGGAAAAATGGAATGGACATACATGATTGCTTTTGAAGATTTAAACATCAAAGGTATGGTTAAAAATCATAACTTGGCAAAAAGCATTGTAGACGGTGGATGGAAGCAACTCATTCAATACACGCAATACAAAGCAGGGTATGCTGGTAAGCGTGTTGTATTGGTCAATCCACATCATACAAGTCAAGTTTGTTTGGAATGTAGAGCCATCGTAAAGAAAACATGATCTGAACGGATGCACGTATGCTTATGCGGTTACACCGAACACAGGGATGTGAATGCCGCAAAGAATGTACTTCGTCTTGCTCTGCAAGTAGCATAAGAAAAATAGGCTCGGAACGTGCCTTCGGGGAGAGAACGACAATAGTCGGCTCAATGAAACGAGAAGCTCGCTAATTTATTGGCGAGAGGTTCACTGCGAGTGCTAAAGACCGATGGAATGAAGAACCGGTTTTCTGTAAAAACCAGTTTACTCAGCAAAGGTTCAGGCTCTTTTAAGAACCAATGGTTAGGTGATGCCCGAAGTGGGGATTAGAACTGGTTTTGAGTTGTCCTCAATCGGGAGAGGAGGTTTCCCCATTAGGGAAAGCACTGAACTGGGATGTCCCGCATGAGGCGAGTCTAACTTCAATCAGAAGGATATAGAGGACTTAGGGTTGGAAGATGCCGTCTTGATCTGAGTCATCCAGTGCATTTGGTATCGGTGTCAGACCGATGCTTTTTCTTTCTTCGCAAGGATGTGCTGTGCTAAAATAGAACGCAAGGAGGTGAACATGAATGAATCAAAATGAAATGCTGCAGCTGATTTTAGAGAAGCTTGTTTCTTTGGAACAAGGACAAAAAGCATTAGAACAAGGACAAAAATCACTCGAACTAGGTCTAAAAACGTTAGAACTAGGCCAAGCAAGCCTGAAGGAGGAAATTCAAGAAAATAGGCAAGCGATACGAGAATTGCAAAACGATGTACAGGAGATCAAACAAGGGATGCGCTTTTATGATCACAAGATCGTAGAACATGAAAAGGAAATCTTTAAATTGAAAAGCTAATCCCCCTTTTTTATATCCCCCAAAGACTACCTCTTGACCTTCCCCACGCCAAGTCTCTTTTCATATCCATCCATTCTTCCCAAATTAACCCTTATAAGAGGTGACTTGTCTATGGAAAATATGACAGAAGGGCTGCGTGCCGTTCTCCAGGAAGAATTAAAACCTTATTATTTAAAAAAGATCTTCAGGTCATAAAGGAAGGGCAAAAACAAAATCCCAGCGAGCCTATCTCCCCTTTTAAGTAAAGTGCGGAGCGCTTTGCCGTGGGCGTTAATGAAGAAGGCGATAAAAAGATCGTTAATGAAGTAGCCCTATTCGCGTGATTCCTGATGAAGAGGTAAATAGAGTTTTTTTGGGCAAGCCTAGGCGCATTGTTTACCATACATCTAATGAAAAATGTATTATTTCACTAAGGTGATAGATGAAATCCAAATAGAGCGGATCGATATATCGATTCGCTTTTTTTCATAGCTAGGATCAAGATGTGGTATAATTTAGAATATTTATCTATGATTGATTTTGGTATTGTCTAGGAGGGACTATGCTGAAATTTGCTGCTAATCTTTCTACGCTGTTTACTGAAGTGGAATTCATGAAGAGGTTTTCTGAAGCGCAGAAAGCAGGGTTTCGTTATATTGAGTTCCAGTTTCCTTATGCTTACCCTTTTGAATCGATTAAAAGGGAGATGGAAATGAGAGAGCAGGAGTTAATCCTTTTTAATCTTCCGCCCGGAAATTGGGAAAAGGGGGAACGGGGGATCTCTATTATTCCAGACCGTAGACAGGAATTTCGTGAAGGTGTGGAAGAGGGGATCCGATATGCGGAGGTCTTGGGTTGCAGCAAGCTTCACTGCATGGCTGGAATCCTTCCCCATGATCTGGATTTCAGGGATGCTGGGAAGGTTTACGAGGAAAATATTCGGTTTGCCGCCGACAGGCTAAGAGAGTACGAAATTACCCTTATGATCGAACCGATTAACCGTTTGGATATGCCTGGCTACTTCTTGCACCGACTTGATCAGGCTGTAGGTTGGATTCAGGAATGGAAGCTGCCGAATGTAAAGCTGCAGTTTGATTTTTACCATGTCCAGCGCATGCAGGGAGAACTGCTTTCCTCATTTGCCCAATGTCAGGAGTATATTGGGCATGTTCAGATTGCGGACAATCCGGGTCGGCACCAGCCGGGGACAGGTGAAATTCACTATCCTAATGTTTTCCGCTTTCTTCAGGAAAGGGGATATACCGGCTTTATAGGCTTGGAATACTTTTCGCTAGGAAATACAGCACAAAGCTTGGATTGGCTCCAAGCAATGGATAGGGAGGTATAAAAAATGCGGATCGGGTTTATTGGATTAGGCGTTATGGGCTCGCGTATGGTCAAACGACTTTTGGATGCAGGCTATTTGGTAACGGTGTTTAATCGAACTTCAGAAAAAATGGCGCCCTTGCTTGAGCAAGGAGCCGAGGCTGCTGAGGATAAAGCCACATTGGCTGCCGAGTCAGATATCCTCTGCACCTGCTTAGCGATGCCAAGCGATGTCTGGGAAGTCTATGAAGGAGAGGGCGGAATCCTGAAGCATGCCCGTCCGGATACGATTTGTCTTGACTTTACCACGGTTGATCGGGAGACCAGTGTACGGCTGGCCGCCAAGGCCAAACAACAGGGCATTTATTATCTGGATGCTCCGGTAAGCGGTGGACCGGAGGGAGTGGAACAAGGAACATTAACCATTATGGTTGGGGGAGAAGAGTCAGCCTTTGAACAGGTATCGTCTGTCCTTCAGCGGTTAGGCAGTCATGTTCATTATTTAGGGTCATCTGGTTTAGGGAGTGTGGCCAAGCTTATGAACCAATATTTAGTTGCTGTTCACTCCCTCTCTGCATCAGAGGTCATGGTAGCGGGAACGGCGTTTGGACTTCGGTCCGAGCAGCTGTATGAGATCCTGAAAACAAGCTATGGGGACAGCCGGATGCTGCGCAGGCATATGGAAACCTATGTCCTTCCGCGTTCTTTTGAACCTGGGGGTGCAGTGAAATATGTCCTAAAGGACGTTCGATTAGCCAACCAGCTGTTTGAAAAAGTGGGGCTCGACGCCCGCACGGGGAAAAGTGCAGCCGAAGCTTTTCAGCTAGCGGTAGACGAAGGGCTGGCAGACTTGGACATGTCAGCGGTGATTCAGCCGTTGGAGAAGCAAGGAAAGGTAATCGTAAAGGACTCTAATAATAGGGTCTAACCCCGTGGTGCCCCCTTTGCGGGGCCTTTGTTTAAAGTACTCCCGATCGGAGATATCAGCCGTGGTGTCTAGGGAGGTGATAACATGTTTGCCCGTGGTTTCGTTAGAGGTCCAGAGCATCTCGAACTGAGTGTTATCTCGTACTATGTTTCTCATGTACGCCCGTTTTTCGGGATCCTTGCTAGTTACCTGTTCGCTAGCCGCCATCATTTTTATCGTATTTTTCTGCGTGATGCTCCAATCATCGATCTTCGATTGGATCAGGCGAAGCTTCAAGTAAGCTTCATTCTCAAAGTCTGCGATTTTTTCTATTATTGTAAGAATAATTGGCACATGATTCATTTGGATTGGAGTGTGAGTTTGATGTCGTTGTATCCCCATGTTAAACAAGCCTTAAGTTTGCTGCCCCCAACCGAGCCGTCAGCGGAAGAGATTGTTCGCTCGCGGCAGCTGGAGCCTACGCTTGTTCCGCCACTTGAAGACCGCCCCCATGTTCCATCGGTGGAGGACTTCACCATTCCAGGGCCTGCGGGAGAGATTCCGGTTCGCCTATATACGCCTAAGGGGGAGGGGCCTTTTCCGCTATTCGTTTTTTATCATGGAGGAGGTTTTGTTCTGGGCAGCATCGAGACCCATGATGTAGTGTGCCGCATCTTGGCCCGAGAAACCCGCTGTAAGGTCATCTCCGTGGGCTATCGTCTCGCGCCGGAGCACGCTTTTCCGGCAGCGCCTGATGATGCTTATGCCGCTGCACAATGGGTGGCGGAGCATGCGAAGTCCTTAAACGGGGATCCGGAGCGGTTATTTGTCGGTGGAGACAGTGCCGGAGGAAATTTAGCCGCCGTGGTGGCCCTCATGGCTCGCGACCGGGGAACGCCTTTTATCGCCAAGCAGGTTTTGCTCTATCCTGTAACGGATTTTCACGAGCACGAAACGCCATCGATTTACCCTTCTTATCATGAGAATGCTACAGGCTATGGGCTTACCAATCAGAAGATGAGCCATTTTTGGAATTTCTATCTGAAAAACCGAGAAGATCGAATGAATCTCTATGCTTCGCCGATTCGCGCAAAGGATTTAAGCGGACTTCCTCCTGCCCTTTTGATCAGTATTGAAAAGGATGTTTTGCGGGATGAAGGGGAATGGTTTGGCGAGCAGCTGCGGGAAGCGGGGGTACCCGTGATGTCCAAGCGGATAAAAGGTACGATCCATGGGTACT
Source organism: Ammoniphilus sp. YIM 78166 (assembly GCF_004522215.1). Taxonomy (GTDB): domain Bacteria; phylum Bacillota; class Bacilli; order Aneurinibacillales; family RAOX-1; genus YIM-78166. The sequence continues at coordinate 10,344 of NZ_SDLR01000003.1, forward strand.
TGCGAATGTTTCCGGATCAAGTGGAAACTCAAGAAACGATGGAGCTGATCACGTCCTTTATTATAGATTAACTAGGAAAAGCTGTTGTTTAACCCGGTCTTGAGGAAATGACCGGTACGGTCCATTGTGCAATATGTCAAAGGCGTTGGCACTTAGACAACAGAGATGTTCTTGTTTTTTCGTTCTAGCGGAAACTGGGGATCTTAAGCACCGGTATGAGTGGGATTTTCATACTGGTGCTTTTTCGTCATTCATCACCATAATTCACCTTGCACGGTCTTCAATTTTGATGGAACACGGCGAAGTACCGTCGAAACCACCAACTTGAAAATTTTCAAATACATACAGCTTGCCGTTCTCCGGGGTCCTGAATTGGGGTCCCTTAAACCCTCTCTTCCGTAATTCTTTTCTTAACTCAAACATGAGGGCAGCATGTGCAACAAGAAGAACTTCTTGTTCAGGCTGTTGTTCGAGGTAGTCTAGGTAGGCGGAGATTCTCTTGTGTACGTCTGCCTGGGTTTCTTTGTAGGCGCGATGTTGAACATACCACGAAAAGCGTACAAGCATAGCCCATACTAAGAAAGGAAGTCTTCCTCTCCAAATCTCATGAAAGACAGGATAGTCTATCTCTCTTAAATCCTTGATTTCTATAATGTTTCCAGAGTAAATGGTTTGAGCTGTAGTGATGGCTCTTGGCATCGGACTCGAATAGCAGATCTTCCACTCTGTATCACCAAGTTGAGTGGTGGTAGTCTCTACATCAGAACTGTCATAATCTATAAACCATTGAGTTAGCTCCTCTGGTGAGAGGGTTCTTTTTTTTGGTAAGCCCTTGAGGACTTTAAAATGGCGAACTAACCCGATCTTCATTTCACATTTTCCTTTTCGAATTTATATTTTGAATTGGTGAAGATAACGGCAGAGAGTAGAGAAACTCTAGCGGTCAAACGGTGACCGTCAACGGCAAAGTGGGAAAGTGTTTTACGTCAACTTCTTGGAAGAATAGACCTCGTTTACTTGAGGATGAACCGATAGTCCACTAGAAATGATCGTAGCTGCCGCTACTACGCTGGCTATGATTTTCTTCATACAGCTTCCTCCTCCATGTGTTTTACTTTCGTGCTTCTTGTTAACTAGCATAATAAAAACCAAGCTAGGTTCACGCGCAAACATTGAAGGCATCCACGCAAATTTTTGCGTGCCTTACGCTAGAAGAAAGGGGTAAATCATAAAACTCATCGGGTACTCGAAAATTGCGGGCAACCCCGTTTTTTTGCGCGGAAAACATGGGTTGATTTATCTATAATGAAGCGTAGAGGATAGAGTAAAGGGTGAGGATGTATGGGGAGCTATGAAGAGATCATCAGGGGGGCTCAGCGTTTGTTGCTGAACTTGCCTGATCCTATTTATATCATGGATTTAAATGAACGAGTGTTTTGGGGGAACCACACATTTAAAGATTGGGTGGGTCATGAGGAGGAAAATGTACATCATCATCAAATTCTCCAGCTCGGAGAATTCAGGTTCCAGGATGTCCATCGAGAGCCGATCCTGAATGATGAAAATGTGCCGATTGCTTATTCGGTGTTCATGCCAAGAATACCGGGGTCAAGAGGGGTGGAAGAAGAAATCTTTCGAATTATTGCAGAGAATACATTGGACACGATTGTATTGGTCGACAGCCAAACGCTGGTGAGATATGTCTCACCCTCCATGACCTCGCTTACGGGATACGAGAGGGAAGAGTATGTGGGAATGAATGCATTCGATATCATTCATCCAGAGGATCGGGAACGCGTTCGTCTCGTTCATGAGCGTGCGCTTGAAACCAAGCAGCACATTGATATTGAATATCGAGTCATCCATGCGAAAGGCCATACTTTGCATATTGAGGCCAGAGTAAAGCAGGTCATCGACCAAGAAGGGAATATCAAGTATGTAGTGGCAGTAGCTCGGGATGTTACCGAGCGGAAAACGACGGAGCTGTTGCTGGAGAATATTTTAGATAATGTAAACGCCGCTGTCTGGTCGACGGATAAAGACTTTACAAGCTATACTTTCTGTTCGAATAGTATCCAGAAGATTTCTGGCCTATCCAAAGAAGAGATCATGTCTCGTCCTATACGACTGCATGATCATATTCACCCTGAAGATAACGAGCGGCTCCTGGGGGAAGTGAAAACGGGGCTCGATTGCGGCCTTCCCGTCGAAGTACCGATTCGCTGGATTCATCTTGAAGAGGAGATCCGTTGGAGCAGACTGATCGTTCACCCTTGGCTGGATCATGCGGGGAATGTCGAGCGATTAGACGGCATGATCTTAGATATTACCGATAAGATGCGCGCTGAACGGGCCTTGGAAGAAAGTGAGCAAAGATATAAGTCCTTATTTGAGCATAATTTGGACGGTGTCTTTTCGATCGAACTGGAGAATCTTTATTTAGTTCATGCCAACCGTGCTTTTGAACAGATCGCTGGAATGGAGTTATCCAAGCTGACGGATCGGTGCTTCTTAGGTCTGATTTATGATGAGGATCACCCACAAGTCTATCAGACTTTAGTTGAGGTGATGAACAGCGGGGAACCCAGGGATCTGGAGTGTCGTCTGGCTAATCAACGAATGGGTGAGAGGATTGTCAGCATTACGTTTGTACCGATTTACCTGTCTCAAAAATTAAAGGGAATTCATGGCATTGTCAAAGATATTACCCAACGAAAAGCAGAGGAGAAGGAGTTGATCCAAAGCGGGGAGAGAACGAAATTCCTGCAGCAAAGCTTACATCGATTGGCTAACGATTTGGCGAATGTGATGAAAGTATCCCAATTAGAGACCCGTCTTCAAGATGAAGTACAGGCGACCCTACAGGAAATGAGTGTTACCATTGAAGAAGTGCCGAAAGGAAGGGAAGCGGAAATCATGCTTCCGCATGAAACCTGGATCCAAATTGGAGAGAAGCAGCATCCTGTCTACTTGCGATTAGTACTGGGCCAACCCTTGCTCAAAATGGAGGAAGAATGGCTGGACACGGCGGTTCACTATGTGACCATTCTTTATGACAATCTACAATTGATTGAAGACCTCATGAATCGACTCGAAGACATGGTGTCGACGAAAGAAACGCCAAGATGGATGCTAAGGCTGTTATTTAAGCTATCGGAGAAGGAACGTTCCTCTCTATCCAGCGACCTGCACGACTCGGTGCTGCAGGATTTGATCATCTGGTATCGCAAGCTGGAATCCTTGTGCTCCGGTGGACCGTTTCAACAGGAGGTAGAGAAGCAACTCAGACAGATTGAAGAAGGGCTGTTAGATGCCATTCATCAAATACGAATTACCTGCAATGAATTGCGGCCGCCATTCCTACTGAAGATGGGGTTGGTAGAATCCTTGAAGAGTCTCATTGAATATACACGAATGTTTGCCAACTATGAAATTCAATTCCAAGCCGATCCGCCAGATGTCCCCTTGCATGAGGACCAAATGATTGGCCTCTATCGAATTGTACAGGAGCTGTTGAATAATGCCTCCAAACATTCTGGCGCCAATCAAGTTTGCTTATCTCTTTTCAGTCAGGGCGATGAGATCCATTTTACCTATTCCGATGATGGAGTGGGCATGGATCGGGAACTGCTCAAGGGATCTTTTCAGCATATGGGGATTGCGGGAATTGAAAAAAGGGTGTTGAGTTTGGAAGGTCAAGTGGAATTTCATACCGCCCCGCAGCAAGGGTTTCGTGTCGCGATACAATGTCCAAAGAATATGGTTTAGAGGTGAGGAGATGGAAGTCTTATTAATTGATGATCACCGGTCTGTCGTGGAAGGAACGAAAATGCTAATCGAATCGGAGCCGGATATCAATGTGACCATTGAAACGGATGTTTATTACGTATCCGACTTGGTCAGGCTGAGAAAATTTGATGTCATCCTGTTGGATTTATATATGCCGCATATCAATGGGGCCGATTTATCTAAGATAATACTCGAGCATGTTCCGGATGCGATCATTCTGATTTATTCGGGATTTGAAATTGCGCCACATTTTAATTTGCTGATGGAGTCAGGGGTTTCCGGTTTCATATCGAAGACATCGACCCGTGAACAACTGATTCAGACCATTCGCTGTGCCGCCAGGAAAGAAGCCATCATTCCCATGCAGTTACTGAAACAGCTGAGACGGCAAGAGATTGTCGTGCAAGGGGACACGGAGCATGATCAAACCACCATTACCCAGGAGGAGGATAAGTTGCTTCGCGAGTTGGCAAAAGGGAAGAGCAATAAAGAAATTTCCAAAACCTTAATGATCAGTCAACGATCGCTGGAGTATAGCTTGACAGAACTGTTCCAGAAGCTGAAAGTCAGCTCACGCGTTGAGGTCATTAAGAAGGCCAAAAACTTAGGGATCCTTCCGACAGAGGATCTATACTAATTCCGACCAGTCCATTTGTGACTGGTCTTTTCTTTTTGCGTGACCTGCGCAAAAATCTGCGGGCAGAGGAGCATGGTTTGCGCGTTCGGCTGAACGCATCCGGATTATGATAGGACCAGGAAGATAAAGGAAAGAAGAAGGAGGAAAGGAAATGAAGAGGTTATTCATTCGTTTTCTTGTTTATGCCATGAGTTTTGTCGTGTTTGTGGGAGGGATTGGGGCACTCGGAATGATCCGCTCTCAAAAGGATTTTTACGGCGCTTTCCGCACAGAGCCCATCCCTTCTTTACCAGCTATGGAGAAACCAATCTATGATCCGAGTAAACCAACGGTGGCCGTTCTATTAGGTAACGAAACGACAGAGGGAACCGATTTTTCGATTCCGTACGAACTCTTCTCCAGGACCGGAGAATTCAATGTCTATGCCGTGGCTTCAGACAATCAAGTACGGACATTAACGGGCGGACTAGAAGTCGTGCCTCACTATTCTTTTGCAGAACTGGATCAACTAGTAGGAAGAAGTCCTGACATGATCGTCATTCCGTTTATGACAATGAAACATGAAAAGAAGTTTCAACCGGTTCAAGAATGGGTTCAAAAGCATGCGAAAACCAATTTGCTTACGATCTGCGGCGGGTCGGGAAATTTGGCAGCGATGGGTTTATTGAAAGGTAGCACGGTGGCTACCCACTGGCAGAACCGAATATTTGGCGGAATCGAAAGTAGATTTCCTGAAACCCATTGGGTCTGGGATCAACGCTATACGCAATCTGGCAATGTCGTATCTTCAGCAGGTGTTTCCTCCGGAATGGATGCTGTACTGTATGTGATTTCGCAAAGATTAGGCGAGCAGGCGGCTGCAAAACTGGTAGAAGAAATGAACTATCCATCTTACCACTATGTGAAAAACCCACAGATGGATCCATTTGATGTCAATTTGTGGACCTATACCTTAAATAACGCCTTTCATTGGAGTAAGAAAAAGGCCGGTGTCTTGCTTTATAACGGCATCGAGGAAATAGCGCTCGCTTCCGTCTTCGACATCTATTCGGATACAGGAACGACAAAGGTTCTTTCCATCTCCGCTTCGGAGCAGCCGATCGTGACCAAACACGGTCTCACCCTGATTTCCAGAAATCTAATAAAGAATACTCCAACGCTAGATAAATTGGTTGTTCCGGGTAGAGAAGCGAAGTCGCTTGCCGCAGAGGACATTATTAAATGGGAGGAAACGGGCCGTGCCAAGGAAGTGAAGTTCGTTCACAGTGATTCGCCACAACGATTTCTATTTGAAGTGGAGCTTGAAGATTTAGCTAAGCAAGAAGATCTTCTGACCGCCGAACATGCGGTGAGACGACTGGAATTCCGAGCCGACGATATCCAGCTTGAAGGCAAACCGTTTCCCGTGGAGACCTACGGCAATCTTCTTCTTACTGTCCTACTCGCAATTCTGGCAGCATTCTGCATGGACAGAAGATTAATTATGAAAAACAAAAGCCATTGAGGAGGAAAAAGAGCATGAAAAGGTTATTCCTGCGCCTGGTTATTTATGTATGTACATTCCTAGTGTTATTCGGAGGGATAGGGGGATTGGGATTTTTTCGTTCCACAGGTGCTTTTTACGAAGCTCCTCGCCAGGAGCCCCTTCCTTCTTTACAAGGAGTGAAAAAGCCGGAATATAATCCAAACAATCTACGGTTGCTGTACTGTTGGGAAATGAAACCACGTATGGCTCCGATTTTATGATTCCCTATGAATTGTTCTCTCGAACGGGAGCATTCAATGTCTATGCTGTTGCATCAGATACTCAGGTGAAGTCATTAACGGGGAGCCTAGATGTGGTGCCCCACTATTCTTTTCATGAATTAGATCAACTATTAGGAAACACGGTCTGAATCTGACTTCCAGATATGTGATACCAGATCTGCCGAAACTAGATAAAATCATCGTTCCAGGAAGAGAAGCGAGACCGTTGGCATCAAAGGAAATAACAGACTTGAATGAAAAGGAACCCACCATGGAAGTTCAGTTTGTTCATAGCGATTACCCAGATCGGTTTATATTGGAAGTGGAGCTCGAGGATCTGGCCAAGCAAGAGGACCTCCTTACCGCTAATCATGTGGTGAAACGACTTGAATTCCGAGGAGATGATATCCAACTTGAAGGCAGACCGTTTCCACTTGAAACCTATGGTAATATGATGTTAACCGCTTTACTAGCGTTATTAGTAGCATTCTATATGGATAGAATATTCTTGAAGAGTGTTTAACAGAAATACCTCCTCGGGTAGGGGTTGACACCAAATAGAAAAATTGAATATATTTCCATATCTGTTATAATGAAAAGGTGATTTTGAAAACAGACAGACTATACTTCTATTTGGAATTCATCAACCCGATGTCCATGCAAAATAGAATCCATGATAGCTTGAATGAAAAAAGTTGCCTCAGGTTCTATGAGACAACTTCTTTTTGTATGGGAACGACTTATTTCAGATGTGAGGGAGAAGATGAAATGTTTTTACCCATTCTAAAATTAGATTCTATCGATTTACCCACAGCCGCTCTGGTTTGCGGAGATCCAGATAGGGCAAAACAAATAGCCGAACGATTGGAGGGGGCGAGGGAATTGTCCTTTAACCGGGAATACCGGACCTTTGTCGGGAGCTATAAAAGCAGGGATCTCGCAGTTGTGAGCCATGGTGTTGGATCCCCTGGGGCAGCGGTCTGCTTTGAGGAGCTCATTCGAGGGGGAGTGAATACGATCATCCGGGTGGGGACAGCCGGATCCTACGTTCAAGATCTGTCTTCTGGGAGCCTTGTGGTTAGCATCGGGTCAGTGAGGGAGGAGGGGCTAACCCGCCAGTTGGTTCCCATGGGCTTTCCAGCCGTGGCTGATACGGTTCTTTCCGAAGAACTCTTTCAAATGGCGTTAGAGAGAAAAGCGAGCGTCCGCAAGGGAATTACGTTGACTTTGGATGCTTTTTATTCCGGAGTGGAGGAGTTCCCGCACAAAAAATACAAGCAAGCTGGCGTCTTGGCTGTCGAGATGGAGAATGCAGCCCTATTTGTGATTGCCTCTCTCAGGGGAGCGCGGGCGGGAGCGATTATGGCTATTGATGGTTACGCCGATGAGGAGTTGGCTGAAGTGTATGATCCTTATACGAAACAGGTCGGAAAAGCCATTGAACTCGAAATCGAAATCGCCTTGGAAGCTCTGGTTAAGATCTGATAGCAATGGAACGGACTTGGTGAGAAAGAAACAGCATCAAATATCTCTCGGAAACCCAAGGGTATGGCGGTAGGGAGCAAAATGATTAAAATACGAAACGACAGGAATGAAAATCATGAAAAATAAGCCTGTGAAGTTGAATGATTTAGTGGAAGAAATTGAAATACAAATAAATGGTACATTTACATATATCAATACCCAAACAGGAGAGGTGATCACATTATCGGAAGAAGAGATCCGTGCGGTAGAAAGTGAGAAGCCTATCGAGAACTTTCCTGATTGGCAAAAAGAGAATATTGAAAAAGCAATAGAAATCCTAGAGGATGAGGAAGGGATTTACTTCGACTTCACGTTGAGGAACGAGTACGATGAGTATGAAATTATAGAGGATTTTATTGGAACCGTTATTGAACAAGAGATTCAAGAAACATTGTATGAAGCCATTCAAGGAAGAGGGGCATTTCGGAGATTTAAAGATGGGATCATCGAACATGGTGTTGAAAAAGAATGGTATGAATATAAGGAAAAGAGGATAAAGGAATTAGTCATTGAATGGTGTAAAGAGCATGACATCGAAATAGAGGAATGATCCTTTGATCCTTGCATCATATCGGGATAGTCAATTGAATAGGAAATCCATTGATTTCTTACATATCAGTAGATGAAATGGGAGCGACGGATTCAACACCATCGCTCCTTTTGATTTCCTTTCTGACCAAGCAAAATCCCTTTAGCTAGGGAAGAGTTAATTAAAATAGCTTCATCTATAAACTAAGGTCAGACTGAAAACTTTGAACAAATGTGATCGATAGCGCGTGTCGGCATCAAGCATCCGTCGGTTGGTTGACAAAGGAATTTACTTTTTTTTCCTTGAATGGATTTCTAATTAATGGGAAAATTAAAATGTTAGAGAAGGGAGCGAGTTTATTATGATGATAAAAGGTTTTGGAGGAATATTTTGGAGGACTAAAAATATAGAGGCTATAAAAAAATGGTACAGTGAAGTGCTAAAAATTGAAATAGAGAATTGGAATGGTACCATTATTACACCACAATCAGGAAATCAAACTATCTTTTCCTTCTTTTCCGAAAATGACAACTATTTTCCAACAGAACAGCAAGTGATGTTAAACTTCCAAGTATATAATCTAAACGAGACTATTAAGCATCTTGAACATATTGGTGTACCTCTTGTAAAGGAAAAAGAGGTTAGTGAATTTGGTAAGTTTATTTGGATTAAAGATCCTGAAGGTAGATTGGTTGAGCTATGGGAGAAATAACAGGTTGTAATTATCCATATTTTGTTGAACAAAGGGTGCTTGAGCGAAACAAGGAGTTGTAGTTGGTTTTACTATTGGGGAGTTTAGCTCAACAGTGTGAGGGCATCGAGTTGGGACGTTGTAAAGATTAGTGGTATAAAGTCCATTTATCTGAAAAAATTAGAGGTAAAAGAGGAAAATAAGTGGAGAATCGATAACTACAGCTACAATATAGCTTGTAATTTTGGCTTTCAGAGCTAATAGTTGGATTTTTTCCACCTACAAAATGAATCCCGTTCTCTTTTTTATCAATAGGTGGAGAATCTCCACTATTTACTCTCCCTTCCATCTTACATGTATACTATCAGTGGACTTTTGCTGATTATTGTCTTTATAAATACCCTGTAGGGGGTATTTTTTAGTTTGGTCATTTTCAGGCGGGGGAACGGGATCGCGGTATTCATCTCCCTGCTTTTTTGCACCGGTAATGGGAGTTAAGTTAGGATACTGATCCAAAGCAAATGAAAGAATCGGCTTAATAATTGATGAGGGACTACCCTTCAGTTCGGTAAAGTGTGAAAGTGTTTTGCGATTACGTTCATTTTGAAAGGCGCAGGTGTGGCTGACTGATTGATCGATAAAGCCCTTATCTCTTCATGCTCGTCAATGAGAAAAGGGCGGTTATGGAGGACACAGTTTTTCGGAAAAGGTAGATGATAGATTGCATGCAGTCAATAATATCCACCATGACAGGATTGTGGCTGGCTTGGACGATGATATCGTGAAATTCCTCATTGGCCTTCATAACTATCGTAACGTTGCGGTTTGTAGTAATGCAGTCGTTCAATCGTTTTATGTTTTCTTCATCCATATAGGCTGCATTTTGTCGAAGCCGTGTTGAACTCAACACGGCTTCTTAGTTAACTCCCTGTTACCAGTTTTCCTGTTTTCCCTAAATTCCCTATGATACAATGAGGATAGTACAACTGAAGGGGTTGGCTATTGTGGTTCATTCCGAAGGTAGGTTGAATAGAGAAAGGCTGTTAGATCAAGTTAAAGACATAGTGGTACAAGCTACACAAGACTATCCCGTCTCTGTTTACTTATTTGGATCTTGGGCTAGAAATGAAGAAAAGCGATCTTCTGATATCGATATAGCAATTGATTCAGAAGAGGAGGGTATTTCTCCATCGCTACTCAACACTCTTCGTGATGCTGTAGAGGAATCACTCATTCCTTACCGTATAGATATAGTTGATTTGGTTAAAGCTGATCCAGCTATTCGTCAAAAAGTTCAAAAGGAGGGGATATTATGGAGAGATTACAAGAGCGTTTAAATGTAGCTGAAAAAGCCTTTAATACCCTTGAAGAAGTAATGGCCATTGTACAACCAAACTCCATTGAACGGGATGCCTCGATTCAGCGGTTTGAGTTTACATTTGAAGCTGTATGGAAAGCAGCTAAACAATGGCTCTATGATGTTGAAGGATTAGATGTTGGCTCTCCTAAAAGTGTGATTCGCACTTTCCGCGAGATTGGTCTTTTTGACGAGGAAACCACCGTTCTTGGACTCCAGATGGTCAATGACCGAAATCTTACGGTTCATACATACAATGAAGCTCTAGCCAATGAAATATATAGTAAACTTACCCTATACGCTCCCTTGTTAAAGGATTGGATTAGGAATATGAAAGAAAAGATTTGATCCCGCTCCCGGGGTCTGTCAGTTTAGTACGGACTATTAAAGATAGGGCTTCCCACACAAATTAAGGTTGCTGTAGGAGCGCTTTCTTTCTATTTCTGCGGTAATCAAACAGAACTGAACTTTGATTTGTATGAGAACACTTCATACGCAGAAGGGCTCCCTTGGTTTGTCATCCCCGTAAGAAACTAAAAAGCAGATTGAAAAAGTAGATAAAGAAAACGAGAAGCGGAAGCCCAGTTTGGGTTTCCGCTACTTAAATAACTCCTGTAAAAGTATGGGGAGGTAATCATGGGAAGATTAACTCATTTTCAAATTCATGTGAATAACATGGAACGGACCAAGAAGTTCTATGGAGAGGTATTCGGATGGTCATTTCAAAGGAGCAGATATGCTGCTTCTTTTATTTTATAAAATAGATATAGAGGTTCATTTCTTTAAAGACGGAGTCTAAATCCAAATCTTCATAATTAAACTAACGCTCATCCAAGCTGTTCATCCAGCGGTGCACCCAAGCTGGTACCCAGACAGGCATTTTCATACACCAGGTGTCCTCCAAACGCTCATTTCGCAATAAACGATACAAGCAGTAGATGAAGGTAATGACTGATATAAAAATGGTAAGTATTACATTCGTGCTCATTTTCTAGTTGGGAAGCTCAATGGAATTTACAGGATTATAAAACACAACGAAACGAAAAAGGGAGAAAAAAGCTGATTCTAAATGAGGAACGAAATAATTTCGTTCAACAACGCCTATACAGGTTTTCGCTGATCGGTCAAACGACCGGTCTTTTTTGCGTGAAGTCCGCAAAATTCTGCGTTGAGGCTTGCATGGTTTGCGCGTTGGCGTTTCGTGACCAGCAGTATGATGTAATCAAGAGAATGAATTAAACAGAAGGGTGTGACTTTCCTTGAATACAACGGCAACGGAAACGCTCGCGATATCCAGAATGACGTGCGCCGCGTGTGCAATGAGAATTGAAAAAGGACTTAACAAAATGCAAGGCGTCAAAGCATCAGTTAATTTAGCCATGGAAACCGCACGGGTTGAGTTTCAAGCAGAAGAGATCACTGCTGATGACATCATCAAAAAGGTAGAGAAATTGGGGTATGGGGCGAGTCTCCAATCCCAATCGGGCGGGAACCAAGATCAAGGTCGTCGGAAACATGAGATCCGCTTGCAACAAGGGATCCTATCCATCTCCATCCTACTCACTCTTCCGTTGTTGTGGGCGATGGTGACCCATTTTTCTTTCACCTCTTGGATCTGGTCTCCAGAGATCTTGATGAACCCCTGGTTTCAGTTTGCGTTGTCTACACCGGTTCAGTTTTGGATTGGAGCTCGGTTCTACATTGGAGCGTTTAAAGCTCTTCGAAACGGCAGTGCGAATATGTATGTACTCGTAGCGCTAGGAACCTCTGCGGCCTATTTCTATAGCTTATACGTCACGATCTACGAACCCTCCTCCGAGCTTTACTATGAAACCAGTGCGGTATTGATTACGTTGATCTTACTTGGAAAGCTGTTCGAGAATCTTGCGAAAGGACGGTCATCGGAAGCGATCAAATCCCTCATGGGACTTCAAGCGAAGACCGCACTCGTGATTCGTGTTGGAGTCGAGATGAGTATAGCGATTGAGAACGTGGTCGTTGGAGATCTCGTCCTCGTCAAACCCGGTGAAAAAATACCGGTAGATGGCACGGTCATGGAAGGATCCTCTGCTGTCGATGAATCGATGCTAACCGGAGAAAGCTTACCCGTCCGTAAGCGAGCGGGAGATTCAGTCATCGGGGCGACGATGAACAAAGAAGGTGTACTACAGATCAAGGCGACGAAGGTGGGCAAAGAGACGGCACTTGCCCAAATTATCAAAGTGGTGGAAGAGGCACAGGGTTCCAAAGCACCGATCCAGCGACTCGCTGATGTGATATCAGGAATCTTCGTCCCCATCGTCGTAGGAATTGCCATCATCACCTTTCTTGTTTGGTATTTTCTAGGGGAGCCAGGGAATTTTGCTGGAGCGCTAGAAAAAGCGATCGCCGTTCTCGTGATTGCCTGTCCGTGCGCATTAGGGCTAGCTACCCCAACCTCGATTATGGCAGGTTCAGGTCGTGCAGCAGAGCTCGGGATTTTATTCAAGGGGGGAGAACACCTTGAAAACACCCATACGATCACGACGATCCTTTTAGATAAAACAGGAACCGTGACCAAAGGAAAACCAGAGCTAACCGATATTCATATCGTAGGCGAGTATGAGGAAGCGAAGGTCCTCTCGTTCATTGGTGCAGCAGAAAAGAATTCAGAACACCCTCTTGCCGAAGCGATCGTGAGCGGGATTCAGAAAAGAGGACAGCTTCTCCCATCGACGGAAGAATTTCAAGCGATTCCGGGGTATGGCATTCAAGCGAGGGTTGAAGGCCACGAAGTATTAATTGGAACCCGAAAGCTTATGGAGCAACATGGGGTTAGGATTGAGAGTGCCTTAGAGGAAATGAGTCGATTGGAATCGCAAGGGAAGACCGCGATGTTGTTAGCCATCAATGGAAGGTATGCAGGATTTCTGGCCGTAGCCGACACCGTGAAAGAAACTTCCCGAGAAGCCATTACGCGTATGAAGGAGCTTGGGCTTGAGGTCATGATGGTCACGGGGGACAATGAACGGACCGCTAAGGCCATTGCGAATCAAGTACGCATTGATCACGTATTGGCTGGTGTACTTCCAGAAGGTAAGGCCAAGGAAGTCAAGAAGCTGCAAGCAGTAGGCAAGAAAGTGGCCATGGTTGGAGATGGGATTAATGATGCTCCTGCCCTGGCGACAGCGGATATCGGAATGGCCATGGGAACGGGAACAGACGTAGCCATGGAATCCGCCGATGTTACGTTAATGCGAGGGGATTTGGACAGTATCCCTGAAGCGATCTCTATGAGTCGGAAAACGATGGTGAATATCAGACAAAATTTGTTTTGGGCGCTGGCTTACAATGTCAATTGCTAGGTAAGAGCCCTGATATAATTGCCATTCCCTATATGACGAACACGAAAAACGAAGAACTCGTTAGCGATTGGATTCTAAAGCATCAAGATACGACATTATTAAGTATTTGTGCTGGAGCAGGCAATTTAGCAGCAACCGGATTATTAGATGGGAAGTTAGGGGCAACTCATTGGCAGACCATGCCCTATCTAACTAAGAAATTTCCTGATGTGAAATGGCAAGACAATAAACGATTTGTAACGAATGGCGAAAACATGGTTTCCTCTGCAGGCATTTCATCAGGAATTGACGCCACTCTGTATGTCATCTCGAAAAACCTAGGTGAGCCGATGGCAGAGAAAGTGGCGAAAGAGATAAACTATCCTTCCTATCAATTCGTAAAGAATCCGACAGTAGACCCCTTTTACATGGATTGGCGCTTCTCCACCTACGTATTGAACAATATGTTACAGTGGAACAAAACAGAGGCTGGGGTTCTCCTTTATAATGGTGTAGAAGAAATGGCCTTGGCCTCCGTATTTGATATTTATTCAGACTCCGGAACGAGCAGGGTACATTCCATTACCCGTTCGGCCGTTCCCGTAGTTACCAAACACGGACTCCATTTAGTTTCTAGATATGCCATGTCTGATGCACCAAAGCTGGATAAAATGATTGTTCCAGGTACCGACGCAAGAACATTGGCTTCAGAAGATCCTCAATGGAACGAGGTAGAGAATACGAAGGGTCTTCGATTTGTCCATAGCGATTCACCAGAACGATTTATTTTTGAGGTTCAGCTAGAAGATTTAGCAAAGCAAGAAGACATTCTAACCGCTAGACACGCAGTGAAACGACTCGAATATCGTGCGACGGATATTCAACTGGAAGGGAATGCTGTTCCGTTTGAAACTTATTTTAACCTTCTACTAACTGTGATCGTTCCTTATTAATTGCAGGTTATATGGATAGACGATTCATTTTAAAGAGAAAAATGCCAAAGGTCGTCAATCCAGAGCTCTGATCAAAATGCTGGAAAGGTAGTGACTGACAATGCTCATCCTCACGGACATTCAGGATGCAATAGAACGCCAACTTCTTCACAATAAGAGTAAGAGTATTTTTTATGAGCTGGCCAATTTACCTTGATGAGAGACTGTCCCTCAGTTGAGTAAAGCACGAAAGTGCTTTGCTATAACCTCTATAATTAATAAGTATAAGTTATTAGTTATTCATTAAATGAATATTGGACTTATTATTCAACATGTCTTACATTTAATTTATAGAATAATTCGAATAGGTAATCACCTACGAAACTATAAGGAGATGTGGATATGTATCAATTTCCGACACTTTTTAGCCCCATAACCATTGGGAAGCGAGTAATCAAAAACCGAATCGTATCGAGTGCCCATGGGGAAGGGTTTGCCCATGGAGGTCTTATGAATGAACAGCTGCTTCGCTATTATGAGAGAAAGGCCGAAGGGGGAACAGGCTTGATTATGGCCTTCGGTTCCGGGAATGTCTACGAGAAAGCTACTCATCCTAAGTATGTAAGCCTATGGAATCCGAAGAACGAGTCCCTGTTTAGAGAGCTTTCCGATCGGATCCATGCTCATGGCAGTTTGCTTATGGCTCAGGGGACTCATAAGGGGCGTCGTTTAAATTCAAAGGTTACAGGACACCCGATTCAAGCGCCTTCCGCCATTGCCGAAAAGATCAGTAGGGAAATTCCAGCAGCGCTACGAATAGATCAGATTAAAGAGATCGTTCAGGCCTTTGCTGCCTCAGCTGCCCTATTGGAGAGATGCGGGTTTGATGGAATGGAAATTACATCTTACGGCGGTCATCTGATTGAACAATTTTGGAGCCCCGCGGTCAACCAGCGTACCGATCAATACGGGGGTGATTTAACCGGACGGATGCGTTTTTCCATGGAAGTCATGGAAGCTATCGCAGAAGCCGTATCGGACGAATTCATTCTGAGTTTCCGAATGACCGGTGATCCTCTGGCGGAAGAAACGCTTGGCCTCAATCAAGACGATATGCTTGAAATTGCCTTAAAGCTCGATAGCTTAAAACGGATTAATGTTTTTCATATCAGTGGGAGCAGCGGGGATACGGCGGCCTTAACGGCGGCCATGGTGCCGCCGGATCCTTTTCCGCGCGGACTTTATAACCATTTGTCAAGGAGGATGAAAGAATATCTTTCCGTTCCTGTCCTGGTAGCTGGACGCATACTGGATCCCAATCAGGCTGAAAAGGCCCTTGCTGAAGGGGATTGTGATTTGGTCGCCATGACTCGAGCCATCATAGCGGATCCCGATATGCCGCGAAAGGCCATGGGAGGAGAAGTGCTGCAGATTCGTCCATGTATCGGAACCAATCAAGGTTGCATCGGAAGAACCTATGATGGACTACCCATGGGTTGTGCGGTAAATCCGGCCATTAGCGATGATCGTTTCTATGACTTTCAATCGACCACCGAATGTCGAAAGGTCGCTGTAATAGGGGGCGGTCCAGCGGGTATGGAAGCGGCCCGGGTGGCTGCGGAACGCGGACATGAGGTCGTTCTTTTTGAACGCTCCCAACGCTTGGGCGGTCAGGTCCTTTTCGGCGCGATGCAACCGGACCGTGAGCACTATGGTTTGCATATTGACTGGATTAGGCACGAGCTGCAAAGGCTTGGAGTGGATATACGCTTAGGCATAGAGGCAAGTCTGGAAGATATACTTGCCCTTAATCCTGATTCCGTTGTGCTTGCGACAGGCTCTAAGACGATCATTCCTAGAGAGGCTGAAGGGTTAGCGGTTCCATGTATAACAGATGTAGACCTCCTTACCGGCAAGGAGAAGATGGAACCGGGAGCGCGGGTTTTCATCTACGATGCGGGAGGAAGGCGGGGGGCCTATGCGGCAAAATTTGCAGCCCAGTCCGGAGCCGGCCGAGTGGAGTTGGCATCTTCGCTCCAAACGGTCTGTGAAGATCTTGACAGTACAACGAAACCCACGATGTTCAGAACTCTAACCCAAAGCCGCGTCGTATTAACGCCTAATCAGAATTTAATTGGGCAGCGTGAAGGGTTGCTTACCATTCGTGATAATTGGTCGGATACGGAGCGTGCGGTAGATGATGTAGATCTGATTGTTTTCGCTGGTTACCGAGTTTCCTTGAATTATCTCGAGGGGATGCTAAGAGAGCAAAAGCCAGATATGGATGTGTATACGATTGGGGACTCTCTTGCCCCGCGATCCATGAGTGATGCCGTTGCGGATGGGGTTCGTGTAGGAAATAAGATTTGATAACAAAGGCCGTTCTTCGAAAAGGAGGAGCGGCCTTTTCATTTGTTCTGCCTTAAGACTCGAGAAGGTGAGGAATGACCTCCTCATTCATAAGGGTAAGAAATGAACGCACAACCGGAGAGAAATTGTCTTTTTTGCATGCAATTGCGGTATGAATTTTCGTATATTCATCTTGTATGGGGAGATAGGCCACATTTTCATTTTTCAAGTATTGAATAGAAGCAGGCAAAATGCAAATCCCTAATTCGGAGGCAACAAGAGACACCATGGTTTGCAGTTCTTGCGCTTCCTGAACCGTCTTAGGGCTGAACCCCGCTTGATAACACAAGCTGATAATGGCATCGTAGTAGCCTGGCCCTGAGAGTCTTGGCGGCATGATAAACGATTCATTCATTAACTCAGACATAAAAAGAGTAGTAGCAGAATGGGCCAGGGGGTGACTTTTAGGCAACGCGACAATAAAGGATTCTTTCCTTAGTACCTCTAAATCCAAGGATACACTTTCAATCGGGGGGATCAGAATTCCTACGTCAATCTCCTCTTCAAGCAAGCCGTTCACCTGTTCAACTGTGGTTAGATGCCTTAGAACGATTTTCACGTTGGGGTAGTGTTCCCGGTAAACTTTAAGAATGAATGGCAAAAGGTCAAAGGTGACGAGCCCTGCAAACCCTAATTTCAATTCACCGGATTGTCCCTTATGTACTCTTTTAGCTTCCTCACACGCGTCATCGACCTGGATGAGGATTTGATTGGCCCGGTTCAAAAAGACCTTTCCTGCTTCTGTCAGATGGACCTGCCGTTTCGTTCGATGAAAGAGTGGAACGCCAATTTCGGTTTCAAGCTGTTTAATTTGTTGACTTAGTGCAGGCTGTGCCAACTGCAATCGTTCAGCCGCCCGGCCGAAATGGAGTTCTTTAGCCAAGGTTACAAAGTATCTTACATGCCGTAACTCCATCTTGATCTCCTCCTTTCTTCTTCATTAATAATTATAAACTATTAGTAATTAACAAACTAGATATTGGACTTATCAATAGGAAATCGTGTACATTTGTTTTATAGAATAATAAGAAATGTTTTAAAGTTAACAATAGTGAGAAAGGAGGACGTTCGAGGTTAATTACAAAGGTTGGGGGATCCTCTCCGCGAATTACATTCTTAAGCCATGTAGAAAGGAAGTTGATCTATGTCCGCATTGCCCGTTATTGTGATCTACGCTCTCCTAATGGTTATTTTTGCTATATACTTTAGTAAACGTGAGGTAAAGAGCGGGGAAGATTTTATGGTCGCAGGTCATCGTCTCCCCCTCATCGTGGTCATCGGTACGTTGACCGCCACATGGGTAGGTTCTGGATCCCTTATAGGCGGGGCAGGCTTTGTTTATCAAAAAGGGCCAATGGCGGCAGCCTTCTACTTCTTAGGGGCTCCTTTAGGAATCCTCGTCATGTATTTTATAGCTGCTAAAACACGGCTACTGGCGAAACGCACCGTTCCAGAAATGCTCGAAATACGATTTGGAAGCTTAACCCGTTTGCTGGCGGCCGTTTTTATCCTCATTACTTATATCAGTGTGCTATCTTATCAATTCATTGCTGGGGGCTATATCCTTCATATTACTACGGGCCTACCGGAGCAAACGGGATCCTTCTTGACCGTGTTGCTGGTGATTGTCCTTGCGTGTACAGGAGGATTGTTCTCCGTATCTTATACGGATGTGATCAGCGCCTTTATCATCGTTTTTGGATTTATACTAGCTATTCCCTTTATCTTGTCAGAGGTTGGAGGCTTCACAGGTCTTGCCGCTAGTTTACCCGATCAGCAGTCTACTTGGACTGGGGGATTAACGTTAGCACAGCTCATAGGTTACCTTTTACCCATGTTCATCTATATTATTGGGGACCAGAATTTGCTTCAGCGCTTTTCGGCTTCCAAGGATGAAAAAGTGGCCAAAAAATCAACCATCGGCTTTTTCATTGGGGTACTGTCTATCTACAGTTTAATTACATTATTAGCAACGTCCGCGATCGTACTTCTGCCATCGATCAAGCCCGATACCGCGCTCATAGAAATTGCAAGTCAAGTGTTACCACTGTCTGTCGGCTCTATTATCCTAGCTGCCTTTACTGCCTTACTTGTCACGACGGCAAATTCCTTCCTGTTATCCATGTCAGGTAATGCCGTATATGATTTGTATGGAAGATTTAAAGGGGAATTGAATGAGAGACAGTACTTGAAGATTAGTCGCATCTTTGTTGTCCTGATTGGAATTGTTGCTTATTTTCTTGGTACTTTCTTTACCAGTGTTCTGGAATTGTCCGTATTTGCCTTCACCATGTACGGAGCAGCGCTTACACCCGTTATTCTAGCAGGCTTCTTCTGGAAACGGGCCACGACGGCAGGGGCCATTGCCTGTATATTAACGGGAGGTATTGCAACGATAATCTGGCAAGCGATGGGTAAGCCATTTGGGTGGAACGCGGTACTCATCTCCTTACCTTTATCGATTCTAGCACTTGTTTTTGTTAGTTTGATCACTGGCAATAAACAAAATAGTTACCCAACCGAGCTAACCGGAAATGAAGAGCTGGCAAAATGATAGGAAGGCTGGCTCCGGCATTATGAAAGAGGGACCTGCAAATGGCAGGTCCCTCTGATGCTTTCCTACTGTGGCTGACACAGTCCTTTCCGAAGAACACTATCAAATAAAGCGAGCATCCGCAAGGGAACTACGTTGACTTTGGATGCTTTTTATTCCGGAGTGGAGAGTTCCCGCACAAAAAATGCAAACAAGCCGGCGTCTTGGCTGTCGAGGATGGAGAATCCAACCCTTTTTGTGATTGCCTCTCTCGGGCGCGAGCGATTATGGCTATTATGGTTACGCCGATGAGGAGTTGGTTGTAGTGTATGATCCTTATATGAACCAGGTCGGAAAAGCCATTGAACTCGAAATAACATTTAAAAGAAAAAGACTACAATTCTCCTAAGAGATTGTAGTCTTCTGATTTAATGCGGTTTTTTCTGCTTTAACTGTGCGTTGTTTGGTAGAAATCCAAATTCCTGCGCTGATTAGCATAAATCCAACAATATGCTGAATCAGTAATGTTTCTCCCAAATAGACGACCGACCCAAAAACGGCTGTAATGGTTATGACATTTAAGAAAATCGACGCGCCTCCGGCCCCCAGTCTCTGTAGGCAAATATTCCAGCCAATAAACCCAAGAGTGGTTAACACGGCGGACGAAAGGAAAATTTTTCCCCAAGTAAGCCCACCGAATGTAAATAAGGAAGACATATCCTGGCCTATCGGCACAACCAGTAGCATCAAAGCACCGAGCACATAGGTATACATATTCACATGGACAACGTGCATGGTATCCGCTAACTTTCGAAAGTATATAAAGCTAAAAGCTTGAGTAGCCATCGAAATGAACAGCAGAATATCCCCCGCGGAAAAAGCAAGAGAAGAAAATCCTTTAAATACAATCGAGAAGATTCCAATAAAACCAAGAACCACTCCGACATAGTGGTTTCTATTCAACGGTTCTTTCAACAGCAAAGCGGCAAATAATGTCGTTGTTAATGGGTTTAACCCCATGATGAGTGCCCCATTCGTGGCTTGTGACAGTTGGAGTCCAAGTGCTAGAGTGATCTGATGAAGAAAGACACCAAAAAAGCTGGTGAGAAACAAATGCTTCCACTGGTTACGATGAGGCCATATGAACCCGCATGCGGTATACGATAACAATACCAAGGTCAAAGCCGTAATCGTCATGCGAATATAGGTTAGAACGAGCGGTTCAACAGTAAAAAGCAATGACTTTATCAGAATCATATTATGGCCCATGGAGATGGTCACAAAGGTCGCAAATAGGTAGGCACCTCGTTGTGACTGAAACACAATGATCCCCCTTAAATGGACTATGATCATTCATTATATAACAATTGTTCTGATATGTCCCAGGAAATTGAAAAATTAACCAGGAAATGTTTGTTGTAAATCAGCTAGGTGTCAATTGCAGAGGATCTATCCTCATTCCGACTAGTCCATTTGTGACTGGTCTTTTCTCTGCGTGCAGGGGAGAATTGTTTTTTTTCAATTGCACTGGCAATGTGAAGTCAAATTCCATCTTATGGTATAATTGATGATAGATTAAATTTTTAGGTGGTGATGACATTGACAGTACCACAAGAAAAACAAAATTTTACTTACGAGGACTATATAAAATTAACTGATGATATGAGGTATGAGGCCATCGATGGTCAAATCTACAATATGACTCCCTCACCTACACCAAACCATCAAGGAATATTAGGTGAATTATTCATTGAATTTGGAAGTTATCTTAGAGGAAAACAGTGCAGGGCTTTTATTTCCCCAATAGACGTTTGTTTTTCTGATGAAAAAGAGGATTTAGGTCAGATTAAAGAATGGGTGATTCCAGATCTCGTTGTAGTTTGTGATAAGAACAAAATTGGGGATAAGCGGATCATGGGTACTCCTGATTTGTTGATCGAAGTATTATCTCCTTCTACGGCAAAACATGACAGGCTGACCAAGTACAATAGATATCAAAGGGCGGGGGTTAAGGAATACTGGATAGTAGACCCGGTCCATAAAACGATTGAGGTCTATTTTCTTGAGGGAGAAGGATATAAGCGAAAGGGTATTTATTCTAGGGGTGACATCCTTCCGGTAAGCATTTTTGAGGATTTCAGCCTTGATTTGGATATTGTTTTTCGAAATGATGAAGAATAACCTATTAGTGCTTATTTAGGGTATACCCCCCTCAGGTAAGGAATTGTCCCTTCTACAAGGTAAAGCACGGAGAGCTTTACCGTTAGCAAATATATAATATCCTCTACAGAAAAGAAAACTTGGCTGGGGCGCCAAGTCTTAAAAGGCTCCCCTACCTGCGGGTTCATTTTGATTTATCAAAATGAAGGTAAAATCTTGATGTCAAGATCGGGGAAAGGCGATAGCCAAGTTGCCTTTATGTAGAAAAATGAATTGCTATCATATATAAAATAGTTAATGAGAGTCTCTTGATCAATTCAGGAGACTTTTTTTACTATCATATCAATTGTTGAGAAAATGTAGTTGTTGAGTATCCGAGGCCAGTTTACCTATCGAACAGTTTCATTCTTGGGAGGTTATAAAGTACTGGCAAGCCTGCCGCCTATTAACTTTATTAGGCTCGATCCGTCGCTGCCATCTGTGTGAATCTAGTTTTATTGAGAATAATTAGAAATGGTCAAAAAAGGATGAGTTTTATGAATGTACAATATTCTCAATCTAAAATATAATTTGGAAAATATCATTTAAAGGAGAAAAATGAGTCGAGGTTCTATCATGACCGACTATGAATGCGAAGTGACCAATCGAAGAATAAAACTTCCGAGGAAGGCCGGGACAACATGAATAATGTAGATAGGAAGAAACTATCGCTTGTAGCGATCACATGGCCTATTTTTATTGAGTCTTTCTTACATATGATCTTGAGGTCCGCCGATACGTTCATGCTAAGCAAGGTGTCTGATGCTGCAGCAGCTTCGGTTGGCGTATCTAATCAGCTCATCATGTTTATATTTTTCCTTTTCAACTTTGTTGCGATGGGTTCAGCTATAGTTATTTCACAGTATCTTGGAGCCCGGAAATATGACGTGATACCCCAACTTACAGGGAACGCCATTTCATTGAATTTTCTGTTCGGATTGCTGATTAGCTTGAGTGTGTTCATATTTAGTGCTCCTCTTATCGGAATGTTCGGCCTAGAAAAAGAACTATTCTCACAAGCTGAAGTTTATCTTCGCATTGTTGGCGGTATGGTGTTCATTCAAGCGGTCATGCTTACTGTTTCAGCGATCGTCCAGGTTCATGGATTTACGAGAGACACGATGATTGTGACGGTAGGAATGAATCTCCTGAATATCGCAGGAAATTACCTGTTAATTTTTGGCGCTTTGGGCTTTCCTAAATTAGGGGTTGAAGGAGCAGCGCTATCGACCGTGATCAGCCAGGCTCTTGGGTTAATGGTTATGGTCGTGGTCCTCATCAAGAGGGTAAAAGTTCCCTTGAGGTGGAAGGAAGCCGTCCAATGGAAGAAGGATCACATAAAAATGATCGTGGCCATTGGAGGTCCTGTTTCTGTCGGACAATTGTCGTATACGGCGAGTCAAATTGTAACGACCTCTTTTATTACGGGCCTTGGAGCACAGATGTTAGCGACGAGAATCTACACGCAAAATATCATCATTTTCATTATGGTTCTGTCGATTGCTCTGGCGAAAGGAACACAGATCATGATTGGGCATTACGTAGGAGCGGGAAAAAAAGAGGAGGCCTATCAGCAGGCATTTCGAAACCTGAAGTTCAGTATCGGTATGGCGTTAGGGGCTACGGCCATAATCTGTCTATTCAGGGAACCGCTGTTTCAATTATTTACGGATGATCCTGTTATTATTGCGATGGGAACAACCTTGCTTTTACTGGGGTTTTTGCTGGAACCTGGCAGATGTTTTAATATCTTGATGGTCCAATCGCTGCAGGCGGCGGGTGATTCCCGTTTTCCCATGTTGGTACAGATCCTCTTGATTTGGAGTTTTACCGTACCGGTTACGTATGTAATGGGGATTCATTTCGGATTTGGTTTAATCGGAATGTGGGCAGCCTTTATCGCAGATGAATGGCTGCGTGGAATGATTGTCGCTTGGCGTTGGAAGAGTAGGGCATGGGATAAAAAAGCACTGGTACGGTCTGATAGTGCCACCATGATGAAGGAGGCTTAGGACCTCACCCCATCGGTAAAGGATACGCGGAAAGACATAATCAGTGCTCTTCGCACCATTGGATATGCAGGAAAGAGCTGTGGTAAAATAGATCGCCGAATCCTTCATAAATACATCATTGACAGTCTTTTCCATTTAATGGTACGATAGCACCGTAATAAACGCGTGTTCACAGGCGCCTATTATTGTGAAATGAGGATAATGACTTGAAGAAAAAAATAGATATCAACAGTGAAGAAATCGCGAGGCTTGCGGGAGTATCAAGGAGTACGGTTAGTAGAGTCATTAATCATTATCCGAACGTCCCCCAAAAAACGAAAGAAAAAGTCATGAAAGTCATCAAGGAATACAATTATTATCCGAACCTATCAGCGCAAGTTCTCGCAGGAAAGAAAACCAAGACATTGGGTTTGTTTATCATTGAACGGGGACACCTATCTGAAGACACATCGGTCAATGAAGTAATCACCTGTTTGATTGAACATGCCTCTCTTTACGGATTTTATGTGCTTGCCCATGTGATCAGGGATACAACCGATCCTGAGAATGTCCACAATGTGAAGGAATTCTTTTATCAAGGGAGAATTGACGGAGGCATTTTTATTGGCGCAGCGAACCATGAACCCCTGGTCGAAGAGTTAATCGCTGAAGGTTTCATTGTGGGCATTGTCGATCAGGTCCTGCCGGGCCGAAATGAATCGAATAGGATCGTATGCAACTTCAATAATGAAGGAGCAATCATGCAGGCAGTGGATTACTTCGTAAGCATGGGTCATAAGCGGATTGGCATCATTACGAGCGATCTGAAAAAGTCTTCCACAACTTCTAAGCTGAATGGCTTTATGGCGGCAATGGAAAAGCACGGCTTATCCATCAATGACAGATGGATTCTTCCAGGCTTTTACGAGGGTGGGGGGTACACCGCCATTGAGCATCTGGTCCGAAAATCCAAGGATTTACCCACAGCCATTTTTGCTTCCAATGATAATATTGCATTTGCCGCTATTAGGGCGCTAAACGATTTTTCTCTGCGAGTTCCAGAAGATATATCGATTATCGGTATGAACGATCAGAAATTAAGCGCCTATTATAAGCCTGCTTTAACCACATTTCGGGCAAACTTCCGGGAAATGATGCTATTGGTGACTAAAATGGTAGTAGAGTCTATCCTAGAAGGTGCAGGAGAAGAATCACTTAAGGTGACCATGGATATGCAGTTTATTGAACGTGAATCTGTCGCAAGAATCAACTGAGTGCCTCTATGTATCTATCCATAGAGGTGTTGCTTTTATCGATCTGTGAACGCGTGTTTATAACATGATTAATGACTATGAAATCGGGAGAGATCGGATTCTTGGAGACGCTGGGAATGCCCCTTTCCTTCAAACAGGATAAAGGACATGAAAGATATGCCTATTTTGATTCGTTAGCAAAATTGGGGGTGACCATAGAGTTGAAAGAAGGAGGAGAAAGATAGTCTTTCTTTGTCGCAATAATTCAGAAAATTAAATCCTGTCATAAAATACTGCAAATAATACTTAATTTTCTTCTATTAAATGTGAATGTAAAAAACGTAGAAAGAGCCCAAAAACTGTTAATGAAAGGGCTGAGTGAAGGGCCGTCAAGGGGTAACGCTTAAGTAACCCGAAGGCTTGAAAGGGGTGATGTCTTCAGCGGATTCATTTTGATAAAAAATGAAAATATCTCACATTGGAGGAGTTAAAAATGATTAAAGGAATTGGTCATGCAGCCTATACTGTCCAGGATATGGAAAAGTCGCTTCATTTTTATTGTGATGTGTTGGGTTTTAAAAAAATGTTTGAATTAAACAGACCCGAAAACGGAGAACCATGGATCGTTTATCTTAAAGTGCAGGAAGGACAATTCATCGAGTTGTTTTATGGTGGAAGTAAGAATGTAAGTATCGATAAAGATACGATCGGTTATTCTCACTTATGCTTAGAAGTCGAGAACATTCATGAAATCGCGGATCATATCAAGAGCCACGGGTTGACTCTAGATGTGGAGCCGAAGCAAGGTGTAGATTTAAATTATCAATGCTGGGTAAAGGATCCCGATGGAAACCGGATTGAATTTATGCAAATGAACCCAGAATCTCCACAAATGACATTAAAGTAAAATTAGCGAAAAGAAAGGAAGTTATAAATGAAGAAAATTTCAACCCGGATACTGACTCTGTTAATCGTGATGGTCATGATCCTTCCTATGAGCAGCTCTTTGTCTTTTGCCAACGACGGCAACATCACCGCAGCAGATCTTAAAGCGTCGATGCAGAACGCCAACCAGCTTCCCCCCCCAACGGACGTGGACGAGAGGGCGGCGAGAGGGAATTATCTTCCCTACACCGGCTACTTTGAGGAAAGTTTTACGGACGGCGCTGCTGCCGGCCGGAAGGCGAGGTTCTATATCCCGGAAGGCTCCTATGTGCGCAATTACTTTCTAACGCTTGCGCTGCCGAGCGAAACAGATGTCGAGGAATTTCTGGTGGACAGCGGGTGGATCGATATTGCCAAAGCCAATCGACTCTGCCTGATGATCCTGCTGCCGAACGGCGATAAGTGGGGCTCCTACGCGGAGGAGCGGGCCTATGTGGATTATATGCTGGACGGCTATACTTCAGCCCGCAAGTGGTATTCCATCTACAATGAATTCTATCTGGCCGGTTACGGTGACGGCGGAGACATCCTTCAGCAATGGACCGCCGAGAATCCCCTGTTTGTGATCAGTCAGGCCTATTTTGATTCGTCCATCGATGCAGACGCGCTTATGGCCGCGGGAGAAAAATATTACGTCCATGACGGGCAAAAGGCGGCGACCTCCGCAACGCCGGTGGAGGCTACCTTCGAGAGCGTACAGAAGAAGGACATCCCGGTTCCCACCTACTTCTTTGGAAGCCATACGCCGCAAGGCGCGATCGATTACTGGAAGTCCGCGAACGAGAGCGACGGGAGCGTGAAAGAAGGCGCCGGCCCGCTGGGAAGCGATATCTTCTTCCAGAACAAAGTGAACTCCAAGGCTATAGCCACTGCGTACAGTAATGTGGTTTCGCGGGTTGCGGTGCTGGACGATCAGGTCGACTACGTTGACCCGAAAGTTACGCAGGAAGTATACGATGCTCTCGCAGTATACACGCGTTACACGAACAGCTCGGCCTGGAGCAACGCGCTGGGATTCCGGCCCGACCACAAAAAGCTTGGAATCGAAATTGTGGATTTCTGGACCAAGGAAGAGGGCGGTAAAGATTTCAAACGCCAATACATCGTCTATGTGCCCGAGAAAGTGAAGGACAAGAAGCTTTATCCTAATGGCGCCCCCGTGCTTTACGCGTTCGGAGGCAATGGAAATAACGCCTTCCAGTTTTTCGAGGCTAGCCAGTATGTTGAGTTGGCCGATACGTATGGCTTCAGCGTTGTTATGCCCAGTGAACACACGTCACCAAACGGCGTGACCACAACGTGGCGCATCGGCGAGGATGAATATCAATTCGTTTTGGCTGTGATGAATCAAGTGAACGCCAAATACGGCGAATACTTCGACCAGAAAAGGCTCTTCGCCCTCGGGCACTCCCAGGGCGGCGGTATGGTGAACTACCTTTCCGAAAGGGATCCTGATCTGTTCACAGCTTACGCTATAATGGCCGGTGTGACCCGAACCTTCGCGGAGGGCGCGCCCCCTGTTCCGATGTACACGATTTACGGCGAGTATGATACCGTACCTTACGCTACTAACAGGGCCCAATGGCTTAAACGAAATCATTTCAAAGAAGAAGATGCCGTCATCACCGATCCGTTCGATCTGCCGGCGAGATACAATAACCCTATCCAGTACCTGATTTATCCTAACACCCCCGAATACCCGGGGAATAAGTTTGTAACATCCACCTGGTACGACGAAAGCGGCATTCCTATGTTCAACGACACAACCGCCTATGGGCGCGAGCACAACAACACCGTTCCGGACGCGTGGCGGATATGGAAAGAATGGTTCTCCAAATGGGGCCGCGATGAAGACGGCAACCGCGTATACGGATACATTTTCGACGGCGTTAGGGCTCCGCTCAAGATGGATCAGGAAAACACCGTTAACTCGGGCAGTGTCATACCGGTCAAATTTGCCTTGAAGGATATTAACGGCCAACATGTTGGCAGTGCAAAAGCAGAATTGTATTATGCGCCAGTTGTTTCGGGTACGGTCGGAGCATACCAACCGGCAATCTCCAGTGGCAAAGCCAATACGGGCCATACCTTCAAATTCAGCGCGGAGGATCATCAGTACGTTTTCAATATGGATACCAAAGGCCTTGCAGCCGGCTCCTACAGGTTGAAAATTGTACTTGACGGTTCTCGGGAATTCAAAATTGACGTTACAATCAAAGCAACCTCCAAAAAAGGATAACGATCGGATTCGGTTATTTGAAGGGCTCTATGTCAATAGGGTGTAGAGCATAAGCAGAAATGATCCGGCAGGTAGCGAAAGCTATTTGCCGGATTTTATAAGTCTTAAGCTTGTTTCCTGGACTGGAAGGTTCCTCCATATTACTATAGCCTCTTTTTATGTATACAAGGTATTCTGTAAGAACAGAGAATAGCTTATTGGTAGAATACAATAGTATTTGTTATAAGATTTTGAATAATTCCTATTTTCAGTATTGACAAAAATTGGTGAAAGATTTACTATAAATACATAGTACACGCTGTATACAGCGTTCCTGATGAATACATCAGTTAAACATAGGTGATTACTCGCCTATCAGATATATAAGAAAGGAGGGAAAGTCTATGTTACTAAGATCATACGAAACGCTCGATGAAACCGTATACACGAAAGTTAAGGAAATGATTGTCAATCAGGAATTAAAGCCCGGTGATCTGATTGTACAGAATCAACTGGCACAAGTTTTAGGCGTAAGCAGAACCCCTCTCCGAAAAGCAATAGGAGAGTTAGAAGTGGAAGGTTTATTAGTGCGAACGACAAAAGGCTGGTATGTCAAAGAGTTTACACTTCAGGACATGCTATCAATTTTTGAAATACGGGCTGTTCTAGAAGGGCTAGCCTGCAGACTCGCGGTTCTGAACATTACCAAGGCAGATATTGCCTACATGAGAGCCTTATTCCAAGATGCGTATAAGCAGATTGATAAACATCAGGCTGAAGCGTATTATCATGCGGACGTTAAATTCCACAATATGATTGTGGAAATAGCTGATGACGAAATGCTGAGAAAGACAATTGAGTCCCAAAAGATTATTGCTACTAGCCAAATTCAAGGCTTGTACAGGGATCCAGCAGAAACGTATGACGAACATATGAAGATAATTGATGCTTTGGAGGCAAGAAACGGAGATCTGGCAGAACAACTTATTTGTGAACATCTTCGAAAATCAGCTAGCGTTATCAGGTCAGGGAAATATCATCTCTACAAGTAATATGTCATGAAGAAATTTCTTCATCGATATAAATCTTTGAAAAATTAAAGGAGGTTCTATGAAAAGGAGAAACACCATCGTCTCTATCCAAGGAGATCGATTCTTGATCAATGGAGAACTGACGTATAAAGAAAGGTATTGGGAAGGAAATCGTATTGAAGGCTTATTGATGAACACGCGTATGGTACAGGGGATCTTTGACGATCGAAACCAAGATACTGTGGGAAGGTGGGTCTACCCGGATACAGGAGTGTGGGATCCCGAACGGAACACGCGTGAGTTTATTGAGCAGATGCCGCTTTGGAAGGAGCACGGGATTTTAGCTTTTACCATCAACCTGCAGGGAGGAAGTCCGGAAGGATACTCCAAGACTCAGCCTTGGTACAATTCCGCTTTTCTTCCTGATGGAACATTGGATCCGGCATACATGGGCCGTTTGGAGCGAATCATGGACAAAGCTGATGAATTGGGCATGGTCGTGATCCTGGGGTACTTTTACTTTGGACAAGACAACCGATTGGAAAGTGAACGAGCTGTTAAACAAGCCACTGCAAATGCAACAGCATGGATATTAGAGAAGGGTTATACGAACGTATTGGTAGAGATTGCGAACGAATGCGATAACGGCAAGTACACACAGCCAATCATAAAAGCTGAACGAATCCATGAGCTAATAGAGTTAGTGCAAATGATGAGCCGTGCGGTCCGGCCGATTCAGCCTCTATTGACAGGAGCAAGCTTCGTATTCCAAACTCCGACGGATAACGTGATGGAGTGCTCGGATTATGTGCTGATCCATGGAAACGTCAGTGACGTCAACTGGATGCCTCAACAAATTCAGTTAGTGAAAGACAGAAGTTCCTATCGAGGACAGCCGATCGTCAATAACGAGGATGATCATTTCGACTTTGAGCAAGAGAAAAACCATCTCAAAATATCCGTTCAGCATGGCGTTTCCTGGGGCTATTTCGATCCAGGTGAAAGCAACTACTGCGATGGCTATCAATGTCCGCCCGTGCAATGGGGGATAAATACCGAACGAAAACAGGGCTTTTTTAACAAGCTGAAGGAGATTACAGGGGTGGGAGCAGCTGTTAAGTAAGTTAACTTTGACAATAATTTTTTGAATATTAGGAGGATAAACGTGAAGCAAAGAAATACGATGGTTTCTATTCAAGGCAACCAATTTCTCATCAACGGTGAACTGACGTACAAGGGTAGGTACTGGCAAGGTCACCGGATTGAAGGGCTGCTCATGAATACGCGCATGGTGCAAGGGATTTTTGATGATAAGAATCCTGATACGGTTGGAAGGTGGGCTTATCCCGACACCGGTGTATGGGATCCGGAGCGCAATACACGCGAGTTTATTGAGGCCATGCCGACGTGGAAAGAGCACGGGATTCTGGCCTTCACGATTAATCTGCAGGGGGGAAGTCCAGAAGGATATTCCAAGACTCAGCCTTGGCACAATTCGGCTTTTTTGTCGGATGGAACGTTGGATTCGGAGTACATGGATCGCTTGGAGCGGATCATCGACTGTGCAGATGAGCTAGGGATGGTGGTCATTCTCGGCTACTTCTACTTTGGGCAGGATATCCGCCTCGGAAACGAACGAGCTGTCAAGCAAGCTGTAGTGAATGCGACAACATGGGTACTTCAAAAGGGGTATACGAACGTCATTATCGAAATCGCTAACGAATGCGACATTGTCTATAAGCATTCCATTATCTTGGCTCCGCGCATACACGAACTGATTGAACTAGCTCAAATTACAGGCAAGGCACTTCGACCGGAGAACCCATTGCTAGTAGGAACAAGTTTTAGCGGTCGCCAGGTTCCAACCGACAATGTGATTGAGGTATCCGATTTCCTCCTGATTCACGGCAACGGCAGCAACGTACTATGGGTGCCTCAGCAAATAAAAATCCTGCGCGAAAAGAAGGCATATCGTGGACAGCCGATCCTGAACAATGAGGACGATCATTTCGACTTTGACCAGGAAGAGAACCATCTTGTTCTTTCCGTTCAGCAGTATGTATCATGGGGGTATTTCGATCCGGGCGATAGCAATTATCGCGACGGCTATCAATGTCCACCAGTGCAGTGGGGTCTGAATACGGAACTGAAAAAATCTTTCTTTACAAAAATGAAGGAAATTACGGGAGTGGAAACGACCGTAAAAAATTGAGGTGAAGAGGGGACATGGGCCAAAAATTAAAAGGAGTCATCTTGGGCGCCGGCCACTTTGCTGATATTCAGCTGGAGGCCTGGCAATCAGTCCAAGGGGCGGAAATGAAAGGGATCTTAAGCCGCACAAAAAAAAATGCCGAAGTCCTGGCGCAAAAATACGGATTACAGGTCTATGACGACTTTGACCAGATGATCCTAGATATCCAGCCGGACTTCGTAGATGTTTGTACACCGCCAGATGTACATCTTCATTATACAATACTTTCGGCGGACAGGGGAATCCCTGTTCTTTGCCAAAAACCTGTTGCCCCCAGTCTAGAAGAAAGCGAAGCGCTGGTCCAATACTGCCTGGACAGAAAGGTCCCGTTGATGATCAACGAGAATTGGCGCTGGCAGGGCTGGTATCGGGAGATAAAGAACATGATTGATCAAGGGATGCTGGGGAAAGTCTATCATACTTACTTTGCAATGCGTCCGGGAGATGGATGGGGAAACGACCCTTACCCGGTACAGCCCTTTTTTAAAGATATGAAGCAGTTTTTAATCTATGAAACAGGTGTTCATTGGATTGATACATTCCGCTATTTGTTTGGGGAAATCCGAAGTGTGTACTGCCAAATTCGCAAGATTAACTCGGTTGTCGCGGGAGAGGATCTAGCCATCATACATTTTGATTTTCGTAACGGGATGACAGGGATCTATGATGCGAATCGGACTACTTATATGGAAGAAGTTCGTTCACCGGCCTATGGTTGGATGACCCTGGAAGGTACGGAAGGAAAACTCCGATTAGAGCAGGATGGCCGAATTTATTATACTCCGCGAGGAGGATTGGAAAAAGAACACGCTTACACTATCCCCCCTGGCTGGAAAGGCGGTTGCGCCATTGCTACACAGCAGCACTTTATCGATGGTTTGCTGAAAGGAATCTCATATGAATCCTCGGGACCGGAATACTTAAAGACCGTTCGAGTGGTATATGCGTGCTATGAATCTGCTAGACAAAATCAAGTCGTGCACTTAGAAGAATAAAAGGGGGGGCTTTCCATTTATGAAAAAAATTCGAAAGTGGCTATCTTCCATGCTGGTTGTATCCATGTTGGGCTTAGTGAGCATGGGTTGCGGCGGTTCAACACAGACTCAAGGGACGACTCCAAGCACATCTGGCGAGCAAACAACGGAAAACAAGAAAGAGGAACCGAAAAAAGAGGGAAAGCCGGTTGAACTTCGCTTTGCAACGAATCAGACAGAGCAAACGGCCCTTCCTGTTATCAGCGCAGTATTTGACCAGTATATGAAGGAAAATCCCCATGTCAAAATTAAGGTGGAACAAGCACCGAATTACGATTTACAAACGAAAATCCAATTGGATGCCACGAGTGGAAGATTACCAGACTTCTTTCAATACTGGCGTCCGGATCCAGCTTACGGCTTGGATAAGATGATAGCAGCAGGATTGATTGCTGACTTAACCGAGTTTGCTAACCAACCGGACATCAAGGGATTATTTGATGAAACCGCATGGAATACGGCAACGGTTGATGGGAAAGTTCGGGGGATTCCGTTGCTGATGTTTTATATTCACATTTTAGCGAATAAGGAAGTATTCGAGAGTGCAGGAGTAAAGATTCCAGAAACTTGGGATGAGATGCTTACGGCGATGGACCAGCTTAAAGGAAAAGGCATTATCCCTTGGGGAGCAACGATTAAAGGAGATCACGGGGTAAGATTGTTCGACTATGTGTTTAGCGCTCACTTAACGAATGACCGAGCCTTAAATATGTTTGCGGGTAAGGAACCGATCGATATTCCGGAAGTAGTAGCAGCAGCCAAAGATCTGCAAAAGCTAGTAGTGGGCAACATTCCGGAAGATTCCATCGCCATTGAATATGATGCTTTGTATGCCAAGTATATTAATACCGGTAAAGCTGCACTTGTCATTGACGGTTCCTTTAGAACTTCTTCAATCGATAAAGCGATGGAAGATAAATTCCAAGTCATTCATTTCCCGATCATTCCAGGGGGAGCTCAAACCGAAACGCGCATTGAAAAGGATTTAACTACTTTGTTCTATTCCAGCGCCAAAGCATGGGACGACCCTGATAAGCGCCCGCACGTTGAAGAACTATTAAAGCGTTTGGTTAGTCGTGAATCGGCCAAGAAATATGCGGAAGATCAAAAGCAGCCGATTCCAACGCTTGGAGTGGAAATTGATGGATCAAAGCTTGGTCCGATAGCATCTGAAGCTCAAGCTCTCGCGCTCAGCGTGAAAGGAAATGTATGGATTCCAAAAGTCATGCAGCCAGAGAAGAGAAAGAAGTGGGAGCCAATGCTTGCTGAGTTCTTGAATGGTAAGTACACGCCAGAAGAGTTCGTTAAAAAGATGCATGATATTTTCTATGAAGGATAATCCAGTCTAAGAGTTCGATGAAAAGTGCTCATACCCTTCACGAGTATGGGCACTTTTTTACAAAGAAAGGAGTCGGTTGCGTTGGGTGAATTGAAGTTCCGAAAGTCGATCCTGTTTTATATGCTGCCTGCCTTTTGCATTTATAGCCTCTTTTTTGTCCTACCTTTTGCCCAAACTTTTTACTACAGCCTTTTCAAATGGGATGGCTTTGGGGAACCAACCTTTATCGGAATAGCCAACTACTTTCAATTGGTGACAGATGAACTGTTTACAAACGGGATTGGAAGAGTGCTGATATGGGCGTTTATGGCGATTTTATTCAAGGTTGGGATGGCACTAATTTTAGCTAATATTTTACGTAAAGCTATACGGGGCTCTAAGTTTTTCACAGGTGTCTACTTCATGCCTGTCGTGATCTCTTCAGCTGCGCTCTGTCTGATGTTTACGCTCATGTATGACAAGGATATTGGCATCTTTAACTGGATCCTATCGGCGATTGGCTTGGAGGGACTGACGCGCGCTTGGCTGGGAGATCAGAATACCGCCTTCTATGCGGTTCTGGCTGTGCCTATTTTTCACACGATCGGCTACTTCTTTATCATCCTGTTAGCAGGCATCAAAAATATCCCCGAGGAAATCTATGAATCCGCAGTCATAGATGGAGCCAATGCATGGACACTGTTTACTCGGATTACGGTTCCGCTCATATGGCCAGTTCTGCAAATCTGCATTATCCTAGCGATTAATGGAGCTATGAAAAGCTTTGATTATGTATTTATCATGACGCAAGGCGGACCGGGAACGTCTACCCAGGTTCCTGCTACTTACATGTACGATACGATATTTACTGCTTTCCAATTTGGGTATGGAACCGCTATCGCGTTCAGCATCTTTATATTTACCCTATCTGTCGTGCTGGTCTTCCGCAAATTGACAAACTTCGGAACTCATTAACCCTGAAGGGAGGTATTTCAAGTGGAACAAATTGTTGAAAAGGAAAAACAGTACCTGGTGGTTCATCAAAAGGAGAGCGCGATCAAGCCAATCCTATTCGCAACTTTAAAGTATGCATTTTTGATTGGCTTTTCTGTATTAACGATCTTTCCTATCCTATGGGTATTTAGTAATTCTTTCCGAAACAACAGTCAGATCTTTACAAAGATCACTCTCATTCCAGAAGCCTTTGACTTAACAAACTATATCAACGTGATTACTAAATCTAACATTCCTTTATCTTTTTGGCATTCATTAAGCATTACCGTCGTTAGCTTATGTCTTTTGATCGCCGTTGTCTTGCCAACAGCTTTCGCGATATCCCGCTTCAAATTTAAAGCAGCAGGCTATATCTACATCTTTTTCTCGCTAGCCGTATTCGTACCAACCATCACGATCTTGCCGATGCTGTTCAAGCTTTACAACCAACTGGGCTTCCTTGGACAAAAGTATCCGATCGTATTTGCCTACGTGGTAGAGCAGATGCCCATAGCTATCTTCTTGATGGTGACGTTCATGCGGGCCATTCCAAAGGAATTAGAAGAGGCAGCGATCATTGACGGTTGCAGCACTTGGAAGATTTTCCTAAAGATTATTATCCCACTTTCACAAAACGCGATTGTAACAGTCTTAATTCTAGCCTTCGTCAGCATTTGGAACGATTATATTCAAGCCTTTATCATCATTCCGGATTTCCGCACACTTACCGTTCAATTGGCCTATGCGAAGGATGAATATACAGTCGATTATGGCATGATGTCTGCTTCGATTATGTTTGCAATCACCCCGATGATCATCTTCTATCTATTTATTAAAGAACGGTTAATTAAAGGGATGGCTGCTGGGGCTGTTAAAGGATAAACAAAGGAGAATGCCGCATGAATAGTTGGATAGAGGGAACAAACCGAATCTGTGACTGGGTCGCTAAGCTTGCCTGGCTTAATATCCTATGGCTTTTGTTCTCTCTATTGGGCCTAGGGTTGTTTGGATTAATGCCTTCAACGATTGCCATGTTTGCTGTCATACGAAAATGGCTGCAGGAGGAGGAAGTATCGGATGGGAAAGAGTTTTGGAGGATTTACAAAAAGGAATTCTGGAGAGCCAATCTATTGGGGGGCGGATTAGCGTTAATCGGCTATCTGCTGTATTTGAATGCTCAAATCTTTTCAACAATGGACGGTATGGCTTTCGAGGTAATGAGCTACATCCTAGTCGGCTTTCTAGGTTATCAGTGCCTTATGCTGATTTATTTCTTTCCTTTATATGCAAACTATGAATTCACCTTCTCTCAATACCTAGTTTATGCTAGCTCGATGATTATTTATCATCCGATCCGAACAGCATTTAGTTTAGCCGGTTGTATCCTATTATTTTTCCTGTATCTTTCTTATCCTGCGCTTCTCATCTTTTTCAGTGGAAGCTCGATCGCTTTTCTTCTTATGTGGAATGCGTATGGCATGATACTAAGATTTGAACAAATAAATATGAGAGGTTAGGTGGAAGTTGATGATTATCGATACTCATTGTCATTTAGGGGTTTCCAAATTCTCCGGGGTCGATACCACGGAAGAGGATCTCATTCGGGCTATGGACTGGAACGGAGTTCAAGCTAGCCTTGTTATGCCGCAGCCTACGCTGGAAGATATTAGCGAGGTGCACCGAAGAATATATCGTGCCAGTCAAAGCTATCCAGGGAGGATTTTCGGCATGAGCAGCACGGATCCTTGGCTTGATGAGGACAGCTACCGCAACGAAGTAAATGCTTGTTTGAGCGATTATGGCTTTGTTGCATTAAAACTCCATCCGATGGGTCATAACATTTCACCCCTTTCGCCTAGGTGCGACAAGATCTATGAAATGGCTCTTGAGCATAAGGTTCCAGTGATTGTACATACCGGGATTGGAAATCCGTTTTCCCTTCCGTCTTTGCTCATTGATCCGGCCAAACGCTATCCCGATGTCACCTTCATTCTCGCTCATGCTGGATTTGCAGTTTATACGGATGAAGCTGTTGTCGCTGCCAAATATTGTGAAAATATTATTTTGGAGCCTTCCTGGTGTCCAACCTATACGGTTCGGAAAATGGTCAATACGATCGGGGCTGAGCGGATACTGATGGGTTCAGACCACGCCAGCAATTTGTCAGTGGAACTGGCCAAGTTTCATTCTATCGGTTTATCGGAGAGAGAATTAGAACAGATATTCTATGAAAATCCCAAACGGATATTTAAGCTAGAACTATAAGGAGGAAACATCCAAACGGTTTTGTTCCTGGCATCTCCGCCACGGGAGGTTCTTCAAGAGCGGTTTCAATTTAAAATTGGAGAGGAGAATAAATAAATGAGTAATTATAAAATAGCAGTATTGCCTGGAGACGGAATTGGACCTGAGGTAACAAACCAAGCTTTGAAAGTACTTGATGCTGTAGAATCCGTATACGGAGATATAAAATTTGAAAGAGAACTATTTGATGCAGGTGCGGAGCGTTTCCTCAAAACGGGTGTTACGATGCCGGAAGGTGTATTTGAACACTGTCAAGCAGCAGATGCCATGCTGATGGGTGCTATTGGATTGCCTGAAGCACGTCACCCGGATGGAAGAGAAGTCAATGGTGATGTCATTTTTCGCCTTCGGTTCGATCTCGATCTATATGCTGGTGTAAGACCAGTTAAACTGTACCCAGGAGTAACTAGTCCCCTGAGAGATGTCTCGAAAGGAATCAATTATGTCATTGTTCGAGAAAATATTGAAGGGCTGTATGCTTCACGTACAGGTGGGTGTAATGTTCGTGGAAATGTAGCAACAGATACGATTATCATTACGAGAGAAGGGACTGAAAAGATCGTCAACTATGCGTTTAAATTGGCTCAGAAACGGACGGGGCGTCCTATCGATGGGAAGTCCATAGTCACGTGTGTTGACAAATCGAATGTATTAAGTTCCTACGCTTATTTTAGAAGTGTATATGACGAAGTGGCTTCTACATATTCGGATATTCATAAAGATTATGCTTATGTAGATGCAATGACTCTGTTCCAGGTAATGACCCCCCACAACTATGATGTAGTAGTTGCAGAGAATATGTTCGCTGATATTATCTCTGATCTTTCTTCTGCTACGGTAGGGGGACTAGGCTTAGCACCTTCTGGGGACATTGGCGATAATCATGCTTTATTTCAATCCTCACATGGGACGGCACCATCTATTGCAGGTAAGGATATTGCCAATCCTTTGGCAACGATTCTCTCGGCTTCTATGATGTTAGATTGGTTAGGGGAACGTCATCGAGATCATAAGGCAATAGAAGCTGGTAGAAAAATTGAAGAAGCAGTTTCTAATGTTCTTCGGGAAGGTCATTATTTGACGAGTGACATTGGCGGTAAGGCAGGAACTACTCAGGTAGGAGATGCTGTAGTGGCTGCGTTCAGAAAACTGTTTGTATAGTCGGCAAAAAATTAGCGTGGGGAAATTCAAGAACCATGAGCGCCCGGCTAGACTCCAGTTTAAATATGCAACGGATAGATATCAATAAGGGAGGAAACGAAATGAAAAATTTCATTTTAGACCATGTGCATATTTATACCGAAGATGTGGAAGGTACCATTCAGTTCTATAAGCAAGTATTTAAGGCTAAAGAATTAAGAAAGATTCAACTAGAAGATCTTCAGCTAGTCCATTTAAAAGTGGGCGAAAACAGATTGGTAGTTTCGAATTCCTCTGAGAAAAATCCTGTAGGATTAGGACATTTTGCTTTTGCAGTAGATAACTTAGAAGAGGTTATGACTTATCTTTCGGAAAAAAATAATATAAAGATAACTCAACGTGGTCAAGCAGGAGAGTATACTAATGTTTTTATTAAGGATCCAAATGGAGTAGTTATTGAAATCCTTTCACCAAGTACTAGATGAATGGGTGAGACTATTGTCAACGGTAAAGCACGAAAGTGCTTTTCGATAACCTCAACAACAATTTTTAGATATTTCAGAAATTACGCATCACAGCAGCGATATGAGTCTTACGACAGATAAACAAACGAATCAAGCACATCTTTTTTATATGATTGATTCTTTAATTGAATATACTAAGTAAGGGTATGGTTTTCCGAATCGAAGTTCATTCTTGTTAAACCAACAAAAGGCAGAGTGCCATTGTACTCTGCCTTTAGTACCATATGGGATTCGGGGGACTTTTGTGGAGAAAAAGATGTCAGCAGAAATGCATAGGGGAAGTAAAGTAAATGGATAACGAAAACCTTGAAAGTATTATGCAAATTATGTTAATCCATAGAGAGTGGCAATCGTCCCAGAAGTAAGGGGAGCCGCTAGACATTCAGCAAGAGTATCAAATGCATCGTTTGTTGTGCCCGGCTTCTGGGATACCCCCTCTGGTAGGGGGACTGGCTACTTTTACAAAGTAAAGCGCGCAGCATTCCTTTCACAAAATGGTAAAATGAAGAAATTATTTAGGATTGAGGTGATATTCTATGGTTTTTCGTAAGAAGATCGTTGGTTCAGATGCAGAAGTATTCAAACAATGGCTGGAACAGGACGAGAATACAGTGATTGACTTAGACGGAAAGTTGTATTTAGTCAGGCCATTAAAAAATGATGTGCAGGAAGAAATAGAATCAGATCCGGAATTAAAAAAGATCATTCAACATGCTAAAAAAGATATTGAAAACGGGGATCTCTACTTGACGGATGACATTCTTGACGCCATTGAGCGTGGTGAAATATAAGATGGTTATCATCCTAGTGGGAAATTACAAAGTTTATTATTCTTTTTCGGAGGACAGGAATCTTTGTTATATTGAAGGTCTTAAGCACCAGCATCAAAAGTGATAAAAAGATTCCTTCATGATAAATGCTACACAAACATCACCTCAAAATATACTCCTCTACTCCATT
This sequence comes from Ammoniphilus sp. YIM 78166, assembly GCF_004522215.1. Classification (GTDB taxonomy): domain Bacteria; phylum Bacillota; class Bacilli; order Aneurinibacillales; family RAOX-1; genus YIM-78166. The sequence continues at coordinate 49,975 of NZ_SDLR01000003.1, forward strand.
CCTCCCAGGCTGGCATGATCGCATGGTAGCTCCCATAGATTAGTCTCAAATATAAAGGATATTTTTGACTGCCTCTGCAGAAAGCGATACACCCTAGTCATTCCCCTCATCCTAAATCTCAGCGATTATCCGCAAGCCTATTTCACCTTCGAAAACCTTTGTCTATCGAAAAGTTCCACTTCTGGGATACCCACTCAGGTTGGAGACTCTCCACTTTTATAAGGTAAAGCGATGAGCACTTTGCCGTTGGAGATCAAAAAGAAATAGACCACCTACGAGCTAGCTGAGGGCTCCGAGGTCTATTTCTTCGACATTGAGCCGAACCCCGTACGGGGAGCGTCTGTTGTACGTGACCGGTAGTGTTCCAACACTGACGATCTCTTTTTATTGTTGAGACTTATGAAGCGATAAAAGGAACCATGTTCATCTCAATCCTCCTCCTTGCTTTCGCCTCGACGATCCGACAAAAGAGATATCCCCCTCAGATAATCCTCGTTTTATGTTTTCTTCCTATCGATATATTTAATTTTACTGCTACCGATAGCTTTCTAGTTAATCAAAGTGAACGAACCATCTCTACCATCTTTTTCGCAAGCTTATATACGGGAAAATCAATCAACTTCCCATCGAGGGAAAAGGCGCCCGTTTCGGTCCGAGTCTCAAAAGCTTCTACGATTCTTTTGCTCCATTCCATCTGTTCTTCGTTCGGCCTATACACTTCCCGTACCCAATTGATATGTTTAGGATGAATGATCAATTTCCCATAGAATCCGATCTTCCTCCCATAGGCTCCATCAAACAAAAAGGCCTGCTTATTGTCCAACTGTGGAAATACGGCATCAATCGGAGAGTCAGCTCCCGCGGTTCTCGAGGCCAAGACGAGGTGATTCATGGCAAAGTGCCGTTCGGTTCCGTCTTCACTCCATTCCGTACCGATATCCAGCGCATAATCCACCGAACCGAAGGCTAGTCTCTTCACTTGTTCGCTAGATTGAAGAATGTCATAGGCATGCCAAACGCCTCTCGCAGACTCGATTAAAGGGATGATTTCTATATCTTGAATATCGCTGGCAATCGTTTGGATATGACTGCAACTCTCGCATTTTGGCAGCATCACAGCGTCCGGTTTGGTTTGCGTGAGAATGGTCAAATCTTCGTGAAACCAGGGGGTATCAATGGGATTGATCCGCACGATGATTTTCTTGGTTGAGGAAGAGTGATTCTTCAAGGCCTGTACTAAGGTTCTGCGCGCGTTAGCTTTATCCTCAACCCGAATCGCATCCTCCAAGTCAAGAATTACGGCATCCGCTGAAGATTGAAAAGCTTTCGCGATTTTTTTTTCATCAATTGCGGGAACGAAAAGATAAACAAGGGAATCCATGGGAAGCCTCCTATACTAATGAAATTATTCTATCTATTACTAGTTGCAAAAATAATGCCATAAGCACCTGTTTAATTGTGGTTCACAATGATTTTGAATGCGTTTCAAAGTGTTCCAAAAAGAAATTGAGTCTGACACACTTTGAAACAGTAATGGGTAATTAGAAAGTGGAAAACTTGGCATCTAACTTGCAATATAAAAATGCGGAAAGACAAAAAGGAAAGGGAGGAAGGTATGACAACAGCTGAATTTTTATCTTATTTGAGCTCAAAGATTCGCTATGAAGAAAGTCCTTACGAGCTATTAGATCGCGCGAAATATCTCACACTCGATTATATAGGGTTAGCTGCTCGCGGCAGCCGATTTAGCTCCAGCGATCCTATCCTTCAATTTATAAGAAGCGCGGGGGGTGAAGGGAAAGGCACTATCATGGGGATCCGTGAACTTCGTTGTTCCCCTCAATATGCTGCACTTGCCAATGGAGCCTTTTCCCATAGCTTGGAGTTGGATGATACCTATAATGAAGGATCTCTCCACCCCGCCGCCGCCGTTCTTCCCACTGCGTTTGCCGTTGGAGAAGTGCAGGGTGCATCGGGTAAAGCCTTTCTAGAATCGGTCATCTATGGATATGAGGTCATGGGGCGTTTAGGGAAGGCCCTGAATCCGACCAGCATGTATAACAGAGGGTTTCATCCGACAGGGATTTGCGGCTTTTTTGGTGCAGCGGCTGCTGCAGGGAAGCTATTGAACTTATCCGAGGAGCAGCAAACCCATGCGTTCGGCATATCCGGCAGCCAAGCTTCGGCTTCCATGGAATTTCTAGAAACGGGCGCTTGGACCAAACGTTTGCATCCCGGATGGGCAGCCCATGGCGGGATGGTGGCAACGGAATTGGCCAAATCGGGATTTACAGGACCTTCTACCATCATCGATGGGAAAAAGGGCTTGGCTCATGCTTATTCCGACAACTATGACCTCTCTCTTTTGGAATCGGACTTTTCCCCAGAACATAACGTCGTAATGGGCACTTCCATCAAGGCTCATGCCTGCTGTAGATACAAGCAAGGGCCAATGGATTTAATAATAGATATCGTGAAAGCGAATCAATTGCGACCGGAGGATATTGAACAGGTACATGTTTATTTAGTCCAAACGGCTCTTCCTATCGTCTGTGAACCGGTTGAAGGGAAGAGAAACCCACAGTCCAGTGTGGATGCACAATTTAGTATGCCCTATGGGGCTGCCGTGGCCATTTTGTACCAAAAGACACTACTGGAAGCCTATGATCAGGGAACGGTCGATGCACCGCAAGTAAAAGAGATGATGCAGAAGGTATATTGCCATCATGATCCAACGTTGGATCTGGAATTTCCCAAGAAATGGCCGGCCCGAGTGGAGATCGTGAGTACAAAGGGAACCTTTGTCGGGTCGATCGAATACCCCAAGGGAGATCCCGAGAACCCGCTTTCCTGGGATGAACTCATCGCCAAATTCAACTACGTAACAGAGCCGGTCTATTCGAAGTCCCAGCAGGATGAAATTGTACATGCGGTTCAAAATTTGGAGAGATATGAAGATGTAGGACAAATTACGAGACTTTTCTAAGGAGGCTGGATGGAGATGGCGCTGCTTGAATTGAATGTGGAACAAAAAACGGTTTTGGACATGGTTCGTGATTTTTGCCGGAAGGAGATCGCTCCTGTGGCTAGGGAAATGGATCATCGGGACGAATATCCGCATGAGATTGTAGAAAAGATGAAAGAACTTGGATTTTTCGGCTTTACGATTCCTGAAGAATATGGCGGCATTGGACTGGATTATGTAACCTATGCTCTTGTCATCGAAGAAATCACGAGGCATTGGATGAGCGTGAGCGGTATTATCAATAGCCATCTGATTATGGCTTACATTATTGAAAAATTCGGAACCGAGGATCAAAAAAGGAATTTTCTCCCAAGACTCGCTACTGGTGAATTCCGAGGCGGCTTGGCCCTATCTGAAGCCGAAGCGGGAACCGATGTGCAAAACATGAGTACCAAGGCCGTTCGGGATGGAGATCGCTACATCGTCAACGGAAACAAAATGTGGATTACCAATGCGCGATTTGGCAATACCTTTATCCTTGCAGCCAAGACCAATACAGAAGTGTTGCCTCCGTATAAAGGAATCAGCCTTTTCATTGCCCAGAAAGGGCATCCTGGATTCCAGGTTCAGCGCGATATTGATAAGCTGGGGTATAAAGGAGTTAAAACCTGTGAGATTGTGTTTGATAATTATGAAATCTCGGCTAATCAGCTAATTGGCGGTGAGGAAGGAAAAGGGTTCAAGCAGGTGCTGGGTGGCTTGGAACTGGGCAGAGTGAATGTAGCGGCCAGGGGAGTCGGCTTGGCACGTGCTGCCTTTGAAGATTCCATTCGTTACGCGCAGGAAAGAAAGACGTTCGGTAAACCCATATGCGAGCATCAGGCCATTCAATTAAAGCTGGGTGAGATGGGCACGAAGCTGGAAGCAGCGAGACTGCTGACGCTTAATGCAGCGCAGAAGCTGCAGCGGGGTGAGCGCTGTGACCTGGAAGCTGGTATGGCTAAATTGTTCGCTACTGAAGCTGGGTTTGAACTCTCCGCGGAAGCGATGCGAATCCACGGGGGATATGGCTATACGAAGGAATTTGATGTTGAACGCTATTATCGGGACTCTCCGCTGATGCTGATCGGGGAAGGAACGAATGAAATGCAGAAAATAATCATCAGTAAAGGGCTTGTGGAAAAATATAAAATCTAATTCACGCAAATAAGGGAGGCTGATCGAATATGGCAGTGATTCATACCCCGTATGGAAGAACTTATGAGGATTTTCAAGTAGGCGATATCATTAAGCATTGGCCGGGAAGAACAATTAATGCGTCGGATGACACTCTATTCAGCTTGCTAGCTCTTAATCAGCATCCTCTGCATATCGATTCCCACTATGCTTCAAATAGCCAATTTGGCAAGAACTTGGTGAACGGAACCTTGGTGTTTGCCGTTGGTGTGGGGATGACCGTAAATGATATTAGCGGGGCAGCCATTGCAATGCTAGAGTATGAACAAGTAAAGCATCTTGGCCCCACCTTCCATGGCGATACTCTCTATGGTCGTACAGAAATCTTGGATAAATGGGAAACCCAAAGCAAGCACGACCGGGGAATCGTTTATGTTGAAACCATCATCAGCAATCAGCGCGAAGAGGAGGTTCTTTTCTTCCGCAGAAAGCTGCTTGTACCCAAAAGAGAATTTGCCGCTAGACCTTATACCCATCGAAACGACTAAAAAGGAGGTAAGCGGATGAGACCATTGGAAGGTGTCCGAATTCTATCCATTGAGCAGTATGGCGCAGGGCCTTTCGCCACTTCACATCTCGCCGATCTAGGAGCTGAAGTGATCAAAATTGAAGACCCAGGAACCCAAGGTGAGGTCTCGCGCTTTGTCATTCCTTATGCGGAAAACGGAGATAGCCTGTTTTTTCAAACCTTTAACCGCAATAAGAAAAGCATCTCGTTAAACCTGAAGTCAGACGCCGGCAAGGAGCTGTTTCATGAGCTGGTAAAGCAGTCCGATGCCGTGTTCAACAACCTTCGAGGGGACGTGCCGGAGAAATTGGGGATCACGTACCAGGCTCTCAAAGCGATCAATCCCCAAATTGTCACCTGCTCCTTATCCGGTTTCGGCACCTACGGATCCATGAAAAGCGAACCCGCATACGATTATCTGCTTCAAGGCATGCTGGGACATATGTCCCTTACGGGCGAACCAGGAGGTGTGCCGACGAAGTATGGGATCTCCATCATTGACTTCTCGACCGGAATGATGGCAGCTCTGGGATTAATGATCGGCATCTTCCAGTCCCGAATCCAGGGCAAGGGCTGTGATATTGACGTGAGCTTGTTTGATACGGCTCTTTCGGAGCTCAACTATTTGGCGACTTGGCATTTGAATCAAGGCTACAAGCCTGAGAGGAGCCGCCTTTCCTCTCATCCGACACTTGTTCCTTCGCAATTGTTCCCGACCAAAAATGGTCATATTGTCGTCATGTGCAACAAGGAGAAGTTCTTCCCGATCCTCTGTGAAGTGCTAGGGGCAACCCATCTCGCGAGAGATCTGCGCTTTAAAAATTTCTCTTCTCGCTTGGAGAATAAGGAGCTGCTGATCCCGGAACTGATCCGGTTATTTGAGAAAGAAGACACCGAAGTGTGGCTTGAGCGCTTGAGGGGAAAAGTGCCGATTGCGCCGGTCAATACCGTAGAAAAGGCGTTGCAGGAACCCTTGATTAGGGAAAGAGGCATGATCGTGGAAGTGGAGCATGAGCGCTTTGGAAAAGTGAAAATGCTGGGTACCCCAATCAAGGTGCTGGGTGACCAGCCAGATTACAAGAGGGGGCCACAGCTTGGGGAGCATAATCTGGAAATCTACGGAGAGCTATTGCAACTTACCCTGAGCGATCTGGAACGCTATAAGGCCGAGTCTATAATCTAGGAAAGGAGGGGGAGGATGGGCAGAACACCATGGATCATGCTGGGGTGGCTCCTTTTAGCTCAATTGACCGTTGCGTTTGTGGGGCGCAGCATTGGTCCGCTGGCTCCGTTCATACGCGAAAGCTTTGAGCTGTCAAAAGCGGAAATCGGTCTATTGCCGGCTGCGCTATTTGCCGGTCAGGCCTTGATCAGCCTACCGGCCGGTTGGTACGCGGATGTGATAGGTACTCGAAAAATGCTTTTGATCTTAACTTCTCTAGTAAGTATCGGCTTTATTGTTGTCAGTCTCGTTCCATCATTTGCTATCGTTCTCGTATTTGTCTTTATTGGGGGCTTTGGGTATGGCGCCATGCATCCAACGTCCAATCGCGGGATTATTCACTGGTTTCCTAGGAATCAGGCAGGAACCGCAATGGGGATAAAGCAGATGGGAGTGACCGGCGGATCGATGCTGGCCGCCGTCCTCCTCATCCCTCTTTCCGTCATGATCGGATGGAAGCCGGTTGTCATTCTAGCTTCCTGCGTGCTCTTTGGAGTTGGATTTCTTTCCTATTTTTTTTATCGGGATGCGCCGGAGGGCGAAGGCCAAAAAAAACCCAAACCAGCGTTTAAGTCGACGGTAATCCAGCTTCTCAAACATAAACCTCTTGTTTTGGTCAGCATCGCGGCGATGGGGTTGACGGGGGCACAATTATCCCTTACGACCTATTTGGTTTTGTATACCTCTGACATCCTTCGGTATCCGCTTGTCCTTGCTGGCGGATTCCTAGTCCTATCCGAATTAGGGGGCACCTTGGGCCGGGTGGTTTGGGGAACGGTCAGCGACCGTTGGTTTCATGGGAATCGAAGCTTTGTACTAATCTTGATTTCTATCATCACGGCTCTATGCAGCTTGGCCGTTGGCATGCTCCCGCCAGGCTTCTCGTTATTCCTGCTTATTCTTCTCATTTTCATTTTTGGATTTTGTATTGCCGGTTTTAATGGGCTTTGGATGAATTTTGCAGCAGAATCCGTTCCTAGGGAAATTGCGGGGGTAGCAAGCGGGTTCAGCCTGGCTATCGGTTCGTTGGGCGTAGTTCTGGGTCCGCCATTGTTCGGCTGGATCATCGACTTATCAGGGAGTTATGCATGGGCTTGGATATGTTTATCATTAGAAATGATCCTGGTTATTGGCTTGTTATTCTGGGCTGAAAGAGAAAGCAGAGCGCATCAGGATCGGCTGGAATATCAAGTAATTAAGCTATGAGGAGGGTTATTGTGAACATCGTAGTGCTTATGAAGCAAGTATTCGATACGGAAGAAAAGATTATCATTCAGAACGGTCAGATCCAAGAAGATGGCGTGGAGTTCATTATTAATCCTTACGATGAATACGCAATAGAAGAAGCAGTCAAGTGGAAGGAAGAGGTCGGAGGGGAAGTGACAGTAATCTCCTATGGACCGCCACGTGCTGAGAATGCCTTAAGAACGGCTCTGGCCATGGGAGCGGATAAAGCCGTGTTAATTGAACAACCGCATGATGGTAAAGAAGCGGACGAGTATGTGCTATCTCATATTTTCGCAGCTGAGATGAAGCAACACTCCTACGATCTCGTATTGGGCGGGAATATGGCTGTGGATACCGGGTCAGGTCAAGTGGCAATCCGAGTAGCGGAAGCCTTGGGTATTTCTCATGTGTCTACGATTACCAAGCTAACCATAGAGGAACAAAAGGCTACCGTCCAACGCGATGTCGAAGGCGATATCGAGGTTCTAGAAGTTACGCTGCCCTTCGTCGCAACCGCACAGCAAGGGCTGAACGAACCCCGGTACCCCTCACTTCCAGGAATCATGAAAGCGAAGAAAAAGCCGCTTAAGCGAGTATCTCTGAAGGAACTATCATTGACAGAGGAGCAAAGGTCGTCTCAGACGACAGTACTAGAGCAATATTTGCCTGCAAAGAAGCAAGCGGGGCGAATCTTAACTGGAGACAAGAATGAACAAGTGAGAACACTGGTTCAAATGCTCAGAAGCGAAGCCAAAGTGATTTAATAAGGAGGAAACAGCAGATGAGTAGAAAGGTGCTTATCCTAGCGGAGATTAAAGACGAAAAAGTCCGGAATATATCGCACGAAGCCTTAAGTGTAGGGAGGAAGCTAGCTGATGGCGGGGAAGTTGTTGCGGCACTTTTTGGCCCTTCTTCCTCAAAACATGTCGAGGAATTGAGCAAATACGGTGCGCATAGACTTTATACTTGTCAAATAGAGGCACTAGTCAACTATACGACAGATGCCTATACACAGGCTATTGTCCAATTGGTTCATGAAATTAACCCAGATGTGATATTAATGGGGCATACCTCCATCGGGAGAGATTTGGCGCCCCGCGTAGCTGGACGCTTAGGAATAGGTCTTGTCTCCGATTGCATTGAAATTCATGAGGAGAATGGATCGGTTGTACTCAGTCGTCCTATCTATTCCGGTAAGGCCTTCCAAAAGAAGAAGTTCTGCCATGGCAAGATATTTGCTACATTGCGCCCTAATAACTTTGAAGTCATAGAGCAGCAGACGGATACTCATGTTAATGTTTTTCTCCCGGAAATAAAAGATTTACGTACGAAAGTGATTGAAGTGGTAAGAAAATCCGCTGCAGGCGTGGATCTAAGTGAAGCGAAAGTGATTATCTCTGGCGGTCGCGGCGTTAAAAGCGCAGAAGGGTTTAAGCCACTTCAAGAATTGGCTGATGTTCTAGGGGCAGCAGTAGGCGCTTCTAGGGGAGCTTGCGATGCCGATTATTGCGATTACAGTCTGCAGATTGGTCAGACGGGCAAAGTGGTCAATCCTGACTTATATATTGCTTGCGGCATCTCCGGTGCCATCCAGCACTTAGCGGGAATGTCCAACTCAAGGTTTATTGTTGCAATTAATAAAGATCCAGAAGCTCCTATTTTCCAAGTAGCCGATTATGGGATTGTTGGGGATCTGTTTGAAGTTGTTCCCTTATTGACGGAAGAATTTCGTAAAGTATTGAACGGGGCAGCGGTCTAGGTTTGGACCAAGGTCTCTCCAGCAAAAAGAGGGAAAGATTCCGGTCAGTTTTATAAACTTTCCGAATCTTCCTCTTATTTGCGTTTGTCTAATGGTATAATTAACAAAGAGAGTTACATTAGCAGGAGGATCTTATGAAAACGAAAATCCTAGTCATTACTCACCGAAATTTTACCCAATTGGTTGAACAAGTTTTTTGGGACTTGCATCTTCCCATTGAGCTGAAGATTTTAGAAGCACGATTCGGGGAGGTCAATCGAGTCATTGATTTGGAGACTATTGGTGAATTTGATATCGTCATAACAAGCGGAGCTCACCTGGAATATATTAAGAGGGAGCTTTCTGAACTGTTTTATAAGATAACCATATACCCCCTAAGGTTTTCGGAATCTGATCTGGTAAAGGCGCTAGTGGATGCCAAGGCCTTTAGCTCAAAAATTCTGCTCATGTATTTCAACGAGGAGAACTACGACCTCGAGAAGTATCACAGGCTGTTGGACATTGAATTGATTCGTCTACAGCATAAGGATATCCGTGAGGTAAACAAGCTGTTAATGGAATACAAGGGACAAGGTTATCATGTAGTGGGGACAAGCTCGATCTGTGAACTGGCCGAACAAAATGGATATGACTGCACCCTAATTTATTCCGCAGAGATGATGAAACTGGAATTGATGAAAGCCTATCAGCTCGCCGCTGCAAGAAGCAAAATGATGCATTACGCCAAATTGAAGGATGCCCTTTTTCACTATGTCCCTATACCACTCTATGTTCTGGATGAAAACGGTATTATTTTGGATGCTAATGCAGCGGCCCTCGCCTATTCCCAAAAAAGATCAAAGAGGGAGCTCATTGGGGAAACGATCAATGATTTTTTACAGACTCGCCTGACCTTTGGAGCTGAACAAGCCCCAGGTCCAGACAAGGTATTCATCCATAGTCAAAAACAGATAAGAGAAACGACGGTTCCCATGTTTACTCAAATGAGACTAACAGGATTTTTGACCCTAATTGAAAGCGAGGGTCCAGTGCAGGGGAGTTCCTTATCACCGAAGTCACCCTCGATGCATTCAAAGTACAATTTCAGGGATATTGTAGTTCAGTCTTCCACCATGAAGAAAGTCATTGTCAAAGCTCAGCAGTATGCCCAATCTTCTGCTCCCACCCTGATCTATGGCGAATCGGGCACCGGCAAGGAACTAATTGCGCACAGCATCCACCGGTACAGCTCGAAGAGTACGGCCCCTTTTGTCGCCGTGAACTGTGCAGCTATTCCGCAGAACATTCTGGAAAGTGAATTGTTTGGTTACGAAGAAGGCTCTTTTACAGGCGCGAAAAAAGGCGGCCATATCGGGTTCTTTGAACTGGCTCAGAACGGGACCATTTTTCTTGATGAAATTGGGGAGATTGCACTTGAAACTCAGACTAAGCTGCTTCGGGTACTACAGGAAAAAGAACTGATTCGGGTTGGGGGAAGGAAAGTGATTCCGCTGGATGTAAGGATCATAACCGCAACGAATAAATCCCTTCCAGAACTCATTCGGAAGGGGCTTTTTAGAGAGGATCTCTATTACCGCATTAACGTATTGCAGATCAATCTTCCACCGCTTAAGGATAGAAAAGAAGACATTCCCTTGATCTTTAGTCACCTATTGCTTAAATATGGCATGGAGCCTGAACAAATCGATTACTTGATACAAATCGGGCGCTCATTTCTCTTTTCTTACAGTTGGCCCGGAAACATTCGAGAAATGGAAAACTTTGTCCAAAGAATTACCGCATTAAGTTCAATCACTCATACCACATATGAGATCGCGAAGTATTTCAAGGATGCCATCCATGAATACCTAGACTATCAAAAGATGAATAAAGAGAATCAAGTGGCGATGGAGCTAGAATCGAATCTAAAGCAAGAGGATAATATGGGTGGATCCGGATCACAAGTGAATTACCGGGATCTCGAAAAGAAAAGAATATTAAATTATCTGCTGGAGTGCAATGGCAATAAGTTAGAAGCGGCAAAAAAACTTGGGATTTCCAGAACAACGCTTTGGAGAAAGATGAATGAATTGGGTATTTGATCGATCCATTGCGTTTCATAGTGTTTCAAAATGTTTCTATTAAGTAGTAACGTTATGAAACACAAGTTGAAAGAAGTCAGCATTTTACTAGGAGATTTTTGGCATCCATTTTGCAAATGTGATAAGTGAAGAATTTCTATTAAGGAGGTGATAGTTTGTACAAGGAGATCAAGGTTTCAGTCATTCAGCTAGGTCCGTATCCTGGGTCTTACGAAAAAAACAGCAAAGTGTTATATCAGCTTATTGAGGAGGTTGTAATAAACGAGCAGCCACATCTGATTGTATTTCCGGAGCTCATGACGGTGCCTTTGGCTTCTGATGTTCAAATGGCTGAAGCGATCCATAGAGAAACCGTACAAAATTTCTGCGCATTGGCTAGCACATTCCACGTGAATTTGGTAGGAACATTGCTGGAGAAGGAACAAACGAATGGCAAGGTGAATCATTTTCATTCTGCCTTTGTTTGTACCCCAACCCAAGGGTTGCTCGGACGCTATCGGAAATTAAAGGGGGATGCTGCTTCACCGGTATGGGATTTAGGAAACGGTTTTCGTTTAGGGACCTTAATAAAATCTGAACCATGCGATCAGGATGTTTGGCAGTCCTTGTGTGAACAGCTGGTTGATATTATTGCCGTACCCATAGCTGCATCCGAATCTTCGCAGATTGTAGAAGAATTACGTGAGCGTGCAAAAGAGTACGGGGTATACGTAGTTGCCTCCAATAAAGCTGGTGAGGGTTTCAGCGGAAAAAGCTGCATCATTGATCCTTTGGGGAGAATCGTTGTCCAAGCAGGGGAAGAGGAATGGTCGGTCATTACGGGTAACGTTATTCGTAAGGAATAGAGACGACCTCGCTTACATGTAAGGGATAATCCTTCCTTTTTCTTTTGCTGGGCCTATGTTATAATGTCGATACAATTTGGAACGTTCTGTCTTCTAATAAACCTTGTCATATAATATGCCGCTATTCATTCCTCATCCATTCCCGCATTGTAAGGTAAAAGGAACGAGATCTCAGCACGAATGGAGGCGATCATGTACATGTACCATGTTCTTGTTGTCGACGATGAAGTCTATACCGTAAAAGGTCTTCAGGCCGGTGTCCAATGGGACAAGTTTGACATTTCATCCGTTCATACGGCACACAGTGCGAAGCAAGCAAGGGCTGTATTCGAAGCGCATCCTGTTGACCTGCTAATCTGTGATATCGAGATGCATCAGGAATCGGGCTTAGATTTGTTAGAGTGGATAAGAAGGTATTACCCATCCACTGAGGCTGTTTTCTTAACTTGCCACTCGGAATTTTCCTACGCCCAGAGAGCCATTCAACTCCATGCGCTAGACTATCTTCTTAAGCCAGTGAAGTATGAGGCACTGGAAGAAGTGATGAAGAGAGCGCTGGAAAAAATCAAAGAAAGCAAAAGATTATTGCAGGTATTGGAGTCCCATCGATCCAAGGCGCTCGCGATTTCAAACGGAGAGGTAGGGGGCATGCCGTCTGTCACCGTTGTCGAGAAGGCCAAGCAGTTTATCGATGAGCATATCGGTCAACAGGACCTGTCTAGAGTTGATATCGCAAATAGTGTCTTTTTGCACCCTGATCATTTGACCAGAGTGTTTAAAAAAGAAACGGGAATGTCCCTTTCTAATTACTTGCAAGTAAAACGTCTTGAACTGGCCAAAGAGCTACTGACGCATTCCGAAATGCCAATCAGCGATATTGCTCTTACAGTTGGCTATTCGAATTTATCGTATTTCTCCAATATTTTTAAGAAGCATACAGACATGAACCCGATTAATTATAGAAGGAATGCGCAAAGCCATTCTCCCACCGGATAAGCTCATCCATGAATCTTATAAAAACAGGAGGCTGTGAGAATGAGCAAAATTAAAGTAGGAATCATTGGGTGTGGAAACATCAGCCCGATTTATTTCCAAGCAGGAAAGAAATTTGGCCTGTTGGATATTGTGGCCTGTGCCGATAAGGATATAAGCCGCGCGAAGGATAAAGGAGAAGCATTTGGGATTCCCAAGATCTATACGATTGAACAGCTTTTATCCGACCCGGAAATAGAAGTGGTTGTCAACTTGACTATTCCCCAAGACCATGCGGAGATTCATATTCGGACCTTGGAAGCGGGAAAGCATACCTATGGGGAGAAGCCCTTGGCTGTCGGCCTGGAGGACGGAGCGCGAATTCTGTCCCTGGCGAGAGAGAAGGGGCTTCGGGTTGGTTCTGCGCCGGATACGTTTTTAGGCGGCGGAATCCAGACCTGCCGCAAGTTAATTGATGACGGATGGATCGGAACGCCCATTTCTGCAACCGCATTTTTTATGTCTCATGGACCTGAGCATTTTCACCCTAATCCGTCCTTCTTATATCGGGAAGGAGCGGGGCCCTTATTTGATATGGGACCCTATTATCTCACTGCATTGATCAATCTGATAGGCCCTGTTCGCCGTGTCGCGGGATCCTCCTCGATGTCGTTTAGAGAAAGAATCATCATGGCGGAACAAAATTATGGCACCCCCTTTCCCGTTCATACCCCTACTCATGCTGCTGGGCTGTTGGAATTTCATAATGGCGCTATCGGTACGTTGATTACTAGCTTTGATGTGTGGGGAACCCGTTCTCCAAACCATATTGAAATACACGGAACAAGCGGCTCCTTACTCGTTCCGGATCCGAACAAATTCGGGGGACCTGTTCTGATAAAAAGACAGCACCAGCGTGAGTTTGCCGAAGTGCCTCTGACGCATGGATATGCGGAAAACAGTCGCGGGCTTGGGGTCCTGGAAATGGCCGATGCAATCCAAACCGGAAGAAGCCACCGTGCCCATGGGGAAATGGCTTACCACGTGTTGGACATCTTGCATGGAATCTATCATTCTGCCCGAGAAGGAAGATACTATGAGATCAGAAGTTTCTGCGAACAGCCGGCCATTCTTCCGATGGCTTATCCAGAGCGCATGGTGTGAGTCCCATTAAATTATTCCTCAACTCATTAGGCACAAAACTCTTCTTGGGCATATTCCTGATGATTGTCCCGTTCGTCACGGTTTTGATCATTATTAATTACTATTCCGTTCAGGTTGTCCGCAATCAAGTGGCCGATTCCAATCATAATATGCTGAGCATGTACATGGGGGAAATCGATCGAAGGCTGTCGGCCGTGGATCACTACTTATTCCATTTGGTAGGTCAAAATTTAGATCTGCTGGACATGGAACTTCCTAAAAACATGGACATGGACAGGTATATGAAAGCACAGTTGCGCCTTTTTAACTCCATGAATCAGGAGATAGGTTACCATGAGTCCATCGATTTGCTGTTCATCTATTCAGCTGTCAATCAGGATCTTTTCATGACTCAAACCTTCGGCCGAGGATACGAAGAACGAGCAGAAGTCAGAAATCAGATTCTGAAGCTCGTCCAAGGGGATACCCAACCCTATAATAATAACCGGTGGTATATCTGGAAGGGCGACCAAGGCTATTATCTATTCCATCTTGTAAAAGCAGGGGATGTCTATGTGGGGGCTTGGGTGGATGCAGATAAAATCATTTTTCCCTTGGATCGGGTTGATTTTGGGGAAAATGGTTCAGCCCTCTTGGCGACGCAAGATTGGGTTCCCATGAACCACGCGGATCTTGTCGGGCAATACGGCATTTCCCTTCAATACGAACCTAGCCGCTACCATCTCTCAGGAGACAAAGCCCAGTATCTCGTTATGGGGCAATCCTCAAGCAAAGGGCATTTTCACCTGATTGCTTTTATTCCCGAGAGCAAGATATTAGAGAAGCTGCCCTACCTTCAGCGAATTTCGTCGATCTTAACAATTGGCGCAGGAATCTTTTTACTGCTGTTTATTTTCTTTATGAGAAAAGTATTTCTGCTGCCCATTAGTCGCTTAATCGTATCGATCAGAAAGCTTCAAAGTGGAAATTTCTCTCATGCACATATTAAAGAGGTTCCCACTTCTACGGAGTATAGAATGCTGAACGAGGCTTTCAATCAAATGGTAAGGGAAATTGAGAAGCTCAAAATCGACGTATACGAGGAAAAGCTAAACCATCAAAAAGCGGAATTGAAACATTTGCAGCTGCAGATTAATCCGCACTTTTTCTTGAATTCTTTAAATATAATTTATAATTTAGCTACCATTAAAGATTTTAAGCTCATTCAGGAAATGAGTATGTGCTTAGTCACGTACTTTCGGTTTATGTTCCGAAGCAACTCCAGTTTTGTAACTCTTCAAGATGAATTAATGCATACGGAAAACTATTTGCGGATTCAGCAACTTCGATTCCCGGATCGTTTAACCTTTCATGTAACTGCACCGGAACAGCTAATGAATTGTCCCATTCCTCCACTAGTCATTCAGACGATAGTAGAGAATTCCGTCAAGCATGCTGTAAATATGGATGATTACACGGAAATTACTATTAGGGTGGGGCTCGAACAAGAGCAGGAAAGTACGTATGCAAGAATTGAGATTCAGGATACCGGCCGAGGGTTCCCGCAAAGTGTCTTGGATCAATTGCAGCAAGATGAGGAATGGGAGAGCAAAGAAGGGGAACAGATCGGAATTTGGAATGTGAAGCGCAGACTCCGGCTACTTTATCACTACCAAGCCGTCATCGAGTTTTCTAACACTCCCGGAAAAGGAGCAAACGTACGATTCAGATTGCCGATAAAAATAAAGAAGGAGCAGGAGTTATCCTTGTTTTGTTGATTCATGCGACAGAACAGGGATTTTGTTTTGATCTGTAGACAAAAAAGTCGGAAAATTACAAATCGATGTCGTTTTATTAGTGAGTCGAGCCTGTTGAATTGAGATAGAATGAGTACAAATCCATAGAGGAAATGAGGGAGAAAAGCATGAAAGAAACCGAAGTTTCGGTAAGTTTGGAGGCTGTCAGCCATCCCGCTGTTCAGGTGAATGCCAGGCTGCCAACCCAATCCAAACTAAGGTTGAGTTGGAAAAAAATCTGGCGGTACCGTGCTTTATTCCTCATGATGGTACCGGGACTCCTTTATTTTATCATCAACAACTATCTGCCCATGTTTGGGGTCATCATTGCCTTCAAGGATATTGATTATGCCAAAGGGATACTCGCGAGCGATTGGGTAGGCTTCAAAAACTTTGAGTATTTGTTTTCAACATCGGATGCCTGGAGAATCACGCGCAACACGCTCCTCTATAATGGGGCATTTATCATCATTGACATCACGTTAGGTGTAGCTTTGGCCATCTTGGTAAATGAAATCAGAAGCAAATTCTTGTCGCGCTTCTATCAGAGCGTGCTGCTCCTTCCTTATTTAATATCCATGGTAATCGTAGCGTATTTAGTGCTTGCATTTCTGAATGTGGAAAATGGGTTCATGAATCGCCAGATCCTTCCGATTCTCGGGATTGAGCCGATATCCTGGTACAACGAAGCAGGAAAATGGCCTTTTATCCTCCCCCTTGTCAACATGTGGAATCATGTCGGTTATATCAGCATTATTTTCTATGCCTCGTTGGTTTCTATCGGGAATGAGTACTATGAGGCTGCCATGATTGACGGTGCAAGCAAATGGCAGCAAATCAAAGAGATTACGATCCCGATGCTGATGCCGACGATCATCATTATCGGATTGCTGAAAGTCGGGAAAATCTTCTATTCGGACTTTGGCCTTTTCTATCAAGTACCGCTGAATTCGGGCCCGATTCAATCAACAACGGACGTTATTGATACGTATGTATACCGGGGATTCATGACCCTAGGAGATATCGGGATGTCCTCGGCAGCCGGTTTCTATCAATCCTTGGTAGGTTTTGTACTCGTCATTGCCGCAAACTATGTTATTAGAAGGAAGAATCCAGACCAGGCGCTATTTTAATAGAAAGGGGAACCAAGCTATGAAATCGAATCATATGAATCAATTTGTAGTTAATGGAATTTTCATTGTTCTGGTCTGCTTGTGCGTGTTCCCGTTGGCGCTTCTGTTCATGACCTCCATTACGGATGATAAAGCGGTCATCCTCAATGGCTATTCCCTTTTTCCGAGTCAATTCAGTTTGGACGCCTACAAGTATTTGCTCTATGACTACAGCGCCATTCTGCGTGGATATGGGATCACGACGTTCATTACTGTTTTTGGAACGTTTACTGGCTTACTGATTTCCTCATTACTCGCTTACCCCTTGTCAAGAAAAGATCTGCCGTACCGCAACTTCTTCGCATTCCTTGTTTTTTTCACCTTACTCTTTAACGGTGGGCTTGTCCCAACCTATCTCGTATACACCGAAATTTTTCATATTAAAAACACCATTTGGGCTCTGATTGTACCCAATATCCTCACAAACGGATTTTTAATCCTGCTGATGCGAACCTACTTTATGAATTCCATACCGGCTGAGCTCATTGAATCGGCAAAAATCGACGGAGCTAGCGAATTCAAGATTTACTATCTGATCGTTTTGCCGCTATCGCTTCCGATCCTAGCTACGATTGGTTTGATGCTCACCATCACGTATTGGAATGACTGGTTTAATGGCTTGATATACGTGACCAACAGAGAACTCTTTAGCATTCAAAACATGATGTACCGGATGCTGGTGGATATCCAGTTCATGAACCAGGATACGAGCAGCCATGCAGCAGGTGAATTGGCCAGCATGCCTGCAGCTACCGTTCGCATGGCCATGGCGGTGATTGGAGTGTTCCCGCTGTTCTGCGCTTATCCGTTTTTCCAAAAATATCTGGTCAAAGGGCTTACGGTCGGGGCTGTTAAAGGGTAAAGGCGTCACCCGAACCACCAGGTTCGGTTCAATATAAAGAATTCATATTTTTAAGGGAGGGTCTACCATGTCTAAGAAAGCGAAATATCCTTCATTGTTACTTGCTCTTCTGTTAGGGGTCTCTACCGTCTTGTCCGCTTGCTCCTCTTCGAAGGAACAACAAGCCACCAATGCTCCAACCGATGGCAGTGAAGCTCCTCCCTATGAAGTGACGGTCATGATTATGGACCGTTCCGGACAAATGGCAGACCTTGGGTCAGTTCAAGAAGAGGTCAATAAAATGACGAAAGAGAAAATCAACGCCACGGTGAATTTTCTCCCCATTGGCCGATCCGCTTATTTGCAGCAGATGAATTTAATGATGGCAGGCAGCGAGAAGTTAGACTTGGTGGTGACCTCCAGCTATTACGGTTTCAGCGGGCAGGTATCGAAAGGGCAGCTCCTTCCATTAAATGAGCTTCTCGAAAAGCATGGATCTGGGATTAAGGAAGTTGTAAGACCTGAATACATTAACGCAACGAAGGTCAATGGGAATATCTACGGCGTTCCGAGCATCCGAGACTTGGCGGCAGAGTATGGCGCTGTGGTTCGCAAAGATATCTTCGACAAATATAATATCGATTCCTCAGCCATCAAGACATGGGAGGATCTAGAAAAAGCATTTGAAGTCATCCAAAAGGGTGAGCCGGGTATGGCCATGGTGGTCGGTACAGCCCAAGCCTTTCCGGTTGCCGAAGCGATTTGGGGCGGTTCCTATGACATCCTGAATGACCGGTTAGGCGTACTGCCGGAAATGGATAACAACCTTAAGGTGGAAAACCTGTTCGAAACGCAAAAGTATAGGGAAGCTGTTGATATGGCGAGAAGATGGTACCAAAAAGGGTATATCATGCAGGATGTCAATACGTCGCAAGAAGGTGGCGTTAATTTAGTAAAAGCCGGTAAAGTCGTCGGATATGTGGTTAACATGAAGCCGGGCATGGATACGCAGGAATCCAGAAATACGGGCATGGAAATGCTGGCCATTCCGCTGTCAAGAGCAACGGCACAAACGCACAACATGCAAACCTATATGATGTCCATTTCCAAGAACAGCCGCAATCCGGAAAAAGCCATGGAATTCATGAATCTGCTTTACACGGATAAAGATATTATGAATTTGATCACCAACGGAATTGAAGGTCAACATTATGTCAAAAAATCGGATCAAGTCATTGCCTTCCCAAGCGGAGTCACGGCAAAAGACACCAAATATTTGTTTAACCAATTCTTGTTAGGCAACAACTTTTTAACGCACGTATGGGAAACCGATGATCCGCAAATCTGGGAAAAAACCCAAGAATTTAATGACAGTGCTATTTTCTCCAAGGCCTTAGGCTTTACCTTCAGTCAAGAACCGGTGAAATCGGAAGTGGCTGCTGTAACCAATGTCATCAATCAGTATCGATTGGCACTGGAGAACGGTACCCTCGATGTGGAAAAGAACTTGAAGGAATTCAATACGAAGCTGAAGGAAGCAGGCTTGGATAAGATTATAGCGGAAAAGCAGAAGCAGTTGGACGATTGGATGAAGACGAAATAAGGAGGAAAGCTGATGAGGATTCTTACGGGCACAATGATGCATGAAACGAATACGTTTAATACGGTTCCGACCACCTTCGAGGATTTCCGGCCGGTTTACGGACAGGACCTATTCAACCATACCTTCTATGAGGACAACAGTGAAGCAACGGGCGGAATCATGAAAGTATTGAGGGCTGAAGGTGTGGAAATTATCCCTACCTTGCACGTATTTCCGTTCGTATCCGGAATTATTGTCGATGAAGCTTATCAAAAAGCGAAGGAAGTGATTCTTGAGGCGGTACGAAATGCAGGAGAGTTGGACGGCATTTGCTTCTGCCTTCATGGATCCATGTACACTCAGGCAGTCGAAGATCCGGAAGGCGATCTGATGAGTGCCATTCGCGAAATCGTGGGACCTGATCTTCCGATTGTTTGCGCCTTGGATATGCATGCGACCGTCACGGACGAACTGATCCGGAGTGTGAATGCCTTGACCGTGTTTCGCACGGCTCCGCATATTGACCGTTTCGACACAGGGGTACGTGCCGCTGACCTGCTATTGAAGATTATACGCCAAAAGCTAAAGGTTGTTACCGTATCGGCTAAGCTGCCAATGATCATAGCCGGAGAGCATTCCATGACGACGATCAATCCCATGAAGGAGCTGATACACCAGCTCTATCGCAAAAATCACCTGATCCATGTACTCAACGCAGATTATGCAGTCGGCTTTCCTTGGGCCGACACTCCGCACCATAGTGTGAGAACCATCGTATCCGGTGAAGTGCAGCATGTGGAAGAGCTTATGGAGGTCGCACTGGACTTGGCGCAGCAATTCTGGGATCGGAGATTTGAGTTCACTTACTCGTTTGAGGCCTATCCGCTGGATGAAGCGTTGGACGTTGCCTTGGCCGAGCCGCAGGGCCCCGTCATTATCTCCGACGCCGGTGATAACCCGACGGCAGGAGCGTCCTCAGATAATGCCCTTGTCCTCCATCGCTTATTGGAACGCAAGATCGACAACGCCCTGATTGCCGTTTTCGCCGACCGCTCGTCCTATGAAAAATGCCGGGAGGCAGGAGAGGGAGCGGTCGTGAATCTACAGCTTGGCCGCAAAGAGCCTTATGTGCTTGAACCTTACCCTGTAAGAGGGGAAGTGCTTGCGATCAAGACGGGACTTAGCGATCCGAAGCGAATCCGGATCAGCAGCAATGCGGCTATTGTGAAAATTGAGGGGGTTACGGTCATTATCGCCGAAGAGCGAATGGCCGTTTACGACCCAGGCTATCTCTATAAGCTAGAACTGGAACCGAAGGATTTTCAAATCATCGTCATCAAAAACGGGTATCAAAGCCCACCCTATCAAGAGCTTGCTTCCAAAAGCCTGTTTGCCCTAACACCGGGACATACCAATATAACCTTAACAGAGATTGAGTACCGCAAGGCGCCGCGTCCCATTTACCCACTAGATGAGGAGGCGGAATGGAACGCCGACCTGGATAGGGAAAGCATGAAAATCAATCTGCAGCTGTCCCAACGGTATGCGATAAAGTAAAAACTTGGTCCGGATCCCGCATCCTTACCGAAGCGATGCGGGATAATCATGGGAAACTATTATTTATGAGGAGAGATGCACTGATGGAAAAATTATTTTCAATCCCCTTGCTGCCTATGGACTACGAAAAATATGGAGCACTCAAAACAAGAAGAGTACTTTCGCAAATGAAGGGGCTGTACTTGGATCAAGAGGCCGTCGAGAAGCAGCTAGCAATAGAAGATCCGGTTATCTACGAAGTCTATGAACTCCCTCATCCGAATGATGAAACCGATTTGCTTGCTAATATCACAGTGCTTTATCCCGGGAAGATCGGGGATGAATTCTACATGACAAAAGGGCACTTTCACTTAGAGCCGGATACCGCTGAAGCCGTTATCGGCATCGCGGGCAGCGGGGAAATGCTGGTTCAAAATCGGGAAGGGGTGCTTAAAAGCTTGGCTGTATTGCCGGGGTATATTAGCTATGCCGGCGGAGGTTGGGGTCACCGTGTGGTCAATACCGGGACAGAGCAACTCGTGTTCTTTGCCGTAAGCGGAGCAAATATTATTCATGACTATGATACGGCAGCTAAATTGAACTTCAAGCCTGTCATGAAAGGAGAGGAGAGCCCTCATGAACAAGGCCAGCGTGCTGAAGGAGCGATTAAATAGACCTGGCATTATCATAGCCCCAGGCGTTTATGATTGCGTTTCTGCCAAGCTGGTTGAAGGCGCTGAATTTGAAGCCCTGTATATGACGGGGTATGGCACATCTGCTTCCTTATTGGGGATGCCAGACTACGGCTATATCACCCTGAACGAGATGGCAGACAATGCAGGGAGAATCGCCCGTTCGGTGGATATCCCTTTAATTGCCGATGCCGATACCGGTTTCGGCAATGCCCTTAACGTCATTCGAACCGTACAGGAGTATGAAAAACGCGGTGTGGCAGCCTTCCATATTGAAGATCAAGTGTTTCCCAAACGCTGCGGGCATATGGAAGGGAAGATGGTCATTCCGATGGAGGAGCATGTCCAAAAAATCAGAGCAGCCGTCGATGCCAGAGAGCATCTATTAATCATTGCAAGAACCGATGCTCGAGCCCCTTTGGGATTGGATGAAGCAATCCGCCGAGCGGTGGCCTATAAGGAAGCAGGGGCTGATATTATTTTCGTGGATGCCCCCCAATCCGCCCAAGAGCTTGAAGTGATCGCTAAAGAAGTTGAAGGGCCGTTATTTGCCAACATGGTTGAAGGCGGAAAAACGCCTAGTCTATCTGCACGCGAGCTAGAGAAGCTGGGATATAAAATTGTCGTGTATCCCGTGTCCACTCTCTACAGTGCTGTGAAGGCAATGCAGCAAACTCTATCGATTCTCAAACATTCGCATAGCACAGATGGAGCGATAGAGAACATGGTTAATTTCACGCAATTCAATGACTTGATGGATTTGAAGAACTCCTTCAACATACAGGAGAAATATGCGGCCGCAAGAAGCTGAGAGAAATGAGGGAAGGACATGAGAGTCTTAATCGGATCGATGCTGCATGAGACCAACACGTTTAATCCCATTCTTACCACATTGGAGCATTTTGACTTGTGGTATGGTGATCAATTATTTAAAACATCGTTAGGTCAACGAATGGAAGGAGACCCTAGCAATTGGCAACGATTCGCAACGGGAGGGATTGTTGACCGATTGCGGGCGGAAGGAGTGGACATTGTACCCACGGTGTACGCACGAGCGAACACATCGGGTACTATTGAAGGCTCAGCCTATCAAACCATAAAGGAAGGGTTTCTTTCCGCCGTTTCGATGGCAGGCAAACTGGATGGAATCTGCCTGGCGCTTCACGGATCCATGTACGCGCAGGGAGAAGAGGATCCTGAAGGAGATCTAATGAGTTCGATACGTGAAATCGTAGGACCGGAAATGCCGATTGTTTGCACGTTAGACATGCATGCTACGGTGACGAACCGACTCATTGAGAGCGTGAATGCTTTTACTGTGTATCGTACCGCCCCGCACATGGATACCTATCAAACGGGAGAAAGAGCCGTTAACCTGCTTCTCTCTATCATTCGTAATCAATTGCAGGTCAAGACTCTCTCTGTTAAGATTCCCATGATCATTTCAGGAGAACAAACGGAAACGGCGGTTTCTCCCATGAAAGAGCTGATGGATCTCGTATACGAAACTGACCATAATCCATTGATTATGAATGCCGATTATGTTCTTGGGTTTCCTTGGGCGGATACCCCTCACCATAGTGTAAGAACCCTGGTTTCCGGAGAAGTAAGGCATCTGGAAGAACTTCAATCCGTTGCGGCTTATCTGGCGACTGCTTTTTGGGAGAAGCGCTATGAGTTAGGCTACTCAACAGAAGCATATCCGCTTGATGAAGCATTAGATATAGCAATGGCTGAGTTGAAGGGACCTATCATTATATCGGATGCGGGAGACAATCCTACTGCGGGCGCAACATCTGATGTAACCCTTGTATTGAACCGATTACTCCAGAGAAAAATGGAAAACGTGCTGATTGCGGTTATTGTGGATAAAGAAGCCTTTGACCTATGTAAGGCTGCAGGGGTGGGAGCTCAAGTGAGACTGGCTTTGGGGCGCTTGGAGCCATCACCGGAAGCGGATCCCCTTCGGGTTGAAGCGGAGGTGTTGCATGTCAAAAGCGGTCTGGAAGCGAAGACATCGAGCTGGTGGAACAGCGACGCTGCTGTATTAAGATCGGAAGGCGTGACGTTTATCGTGGCGGAGCAGCGGATGGCTGTATACAATCCTGCTTATTTAGAAGAAGTTGGGCTAAACCCCCATGATTTTAACATCATTGTCATCAAAAGCGGCTATCAAAGCCCCTATTACCGAAAGATTGCCGCAAGAAGCTTATTTGCCTTAACGCCGGGGAATACCAATTTGGATATCGCATCCATCCCTTACCAGGTAGCTCCGCGCCCGATCTTTCCGTTGGATAAGAATTTCACATGGAATATATAAATGTAAATTTTAGATTGTTTTACTTCACTATTTATTTCAGTTTCGGCATCTTATCTACTTTAATTTCGGTCTATTTCCATAGTGAACTTCACTTGAACGGAACGCAGATTGGGATGATTCTATCGCTAACCCCTGTGATCGTTATTTTCAGCCAACCTCTTTGGGGAATTGCTAGTGATACTGTCCCAAAACCTAAATTGCTCCTCTTTATCGTGTTAATATGCACAGCATTGATGAGTATTTTTTTATCCAAGACCTCCACCTTCTTATTCTTGATTATTGTGCATATCCTATTTTCGTTCTTTCAAAGTGCTGTTGTTCCACTTTCCGACAGCACCACACTCAACTACACACAAAAAGAAGTTTCAGACTACGGCTCCATTCGATTGTATGGGGCCATTGGCTTTGCACTTGCTGTTTTTATTGGTGGAAAGGCTTCTGAGCTATTTGGACTAAAAATCATATTTTATATTTATTCTCTCATGTTCCTAATAGCAGCTTACTTATCCGTTTACCTGCCAGCTCCTAAGAGCCCTAAAAGGAATGACTTGCGCATTAAGGATGGGTTCTTGCTTTTGCTTAAACAAAAGCCGTTTATTCTCTTTCTCGCCGTTGTATTTTGTATTTTCGGTCCTATTAATGCCAATAATACCTACTTTGGTTTATTCATTGTCAGCTTGGGCGGATCCTTAACAAGCATAGGAATCGCCTTTTTGCTCTCTACAGGTTTGGAAGCCCCTATGATGAAAGTGGCCCAGCGATTTGTAAAAAGATTAGGTATGGAAAAAGTCATTATTTTAGCTGCAGCAGCGTCAACGCTCCGCTGGTTCATCTATTTCTTTCAACTGCCAATATATGTAGTGTATGCCTCTGCTATTTTACAAGGTTTGTCCGTTGGCTTGTTTATTCCAACCGCGTTGCAGTACGTTTCTAAATTGACAGAACGTTTCTCGATTCAATCTACTGCTATATCCATTTATCAGGCGATAGGACTAGGGGTGGGCGTTTGGTTTAGCACGGTTGTTGGTGGCGTCATCTTTGAATACCTGTCCATATTCTACGTGTATGCCTTCTTTATGATACTAAATATGTCTGGGATCATTTTTATGTATATGTTAATCAAAAGCCTTCGGTCAGAGGTGAGGAGTGATCCCTCAGTTTCTATGATCAATCTAATTCGCTATAAACTGCTGTTTTGTTGAGGATGAAAGCTCGATCATGAATGGCTCATGAAGTTCATTGGACACCGTATTGCTTCACATGCATAGTTTTGAGAGGATTGCAGGTCGAAAGGCCTGCTTCTACTCAACTCAGCCGAAAAACGTCGAAAGCCACGAAGTGTTCACCACGCGCTACAACTACTCGACCACATCCTCATGAAGAAACTTACCCACTACGTGGTAGACGCAGATATTGAGGATTCTTCGACCACGTAGACCATCAGTGGCTCATGACATTTATCTAACATCGAGTGGCGGACTCCAACATTTTGCGTCTAATTGATGCTTCCGGTTCATACTTGGTTATAATGAAAATATACCATTAGCTTTGTGGAGGGGAGTATTCTGAGTAAGATAGTAGAAATAGAAGGGGCTCGCCTGAAGAATTTCCTTCACTTTCAACGTGATTCTCTCGGATTTATGACGAGTGTACTACACCTGGGTGATATTGTTTCGGTACGGTCTAGTAAGAAGACGCCTTCTTACATTTTAAATCATCCGGAAGCGATCCGCGAGGTGCTGGTTTCGAAAGAGCAATCGTTTCGAAAAGGGAGATCAAGTAGAATTCTAAGAGAAACAGTAGGTCAGGGGATTTTGACTACGGAAGGTGAAAAGCATGGCCGTCAGCGACAGTCTATGCTGCCTGCCTTTCACAAACAGAGGATTCAGGAGTATGCTCCCATCGTGATCGAACAAGCCACGCGAACCTTTGATAAGTGGCAAGATGGAGAGGAACGATGGATCCATCGTGATTTTATGACACTGACCCTTACCGTGATCTTGGAAACCTTGTTTGGATCCAAAAAGATGGAGGATCCCGAGAAAATTGCCAGAGCTGTGGAAGAGACGATCCAATATACAGCCAAGCGGATGTATTCCCCGATCCCTTTGCCCAAGTTCATTCCGACTCGGGGAAACCTGCGGCACACCCAGTCTATGCGGGTGTTACAGGAAACAGCAAAGAGTTTTGTTCAACAACAAGAAAAACGAGATTCACCTTCTCTATTAAGGCATCTGTTGGAGGAAGAAGGGGTCGAGGAACAAGAGCTTATTGATCAGATCATTACGATGCTCATCGCAGGACATGAAACAACAGCGAATGCGTTAAGCTGGACATGGTACTTACTATCCCAACACCCTGAGGTGGAAGCTAAATGGAGAGAGGAACTACACCGAGTTTTGGGCGATCGCCCTTTGACATACGAAGATTTAACGAATCTTGCTTATACTCAGCAAATTTGGCAAGAGTCCCTACGTTTGTATCCTCCTGCTTGGATGATCCTACGGGAAGCAAACGAAGATGTGGACATTCTTGGGGAACACTTTTCTCGCCACTCTATTTTTATGATTTGTCCTTACAGTCTTCATCGTAACCCACAATATTTTTATCAACAAGAGAAATTTATGCCGGAACGGTTTGCCGATCAAGCCGCAAAAAGCATCCCTAGGTATGCTTATCTTCCTTTCGGAGCGGGTTCAAGATCGTGTATCGGAAACCAATTTGCTAGTATGGAGGCTATGTTGATTATGGTGCTTCTGGCCCAGAGATATCGGCTAGTGTTAGCTCCGTCACAGGCTCCGATTCAAGCTGAGCCTTCGGTTTCTTTAAGAATCAAAGGTGGATTAAAGATGGTAGTAAAGAAGTAACGAGGATATGTTATAGCAAAACTCTCCGTCTGGGGAGTTTTTCTTTGTCCAGAAAAACGGCAAGGGGTAAAAGGAGATGGGAGAAACCCTACAATGAGCTGGTGGGGGAACATGGGTGCCAACATTAACCCGGTGGTTAATCCGGGAAGACTAAGACGTGGCAGACCCAAGGTCAGAAACGGCGAGGGGAAATTCGATTGTCCAGGATCGCAGGGGGCTTTAGAAAACGTGATCTGCTCTAATCGAGCTTGATTCTACGGGCTCGTTTGTTTTTTTCACTACACATGAAACTAGAACAAATGGGAGTTATGTTTGCTATACTCATTCCAATTTTGTGGTAAAATGGCCAAAGGGATTTTATTGTTGATCAAGCCGATGTTATGTTTCAATAGGTATTAATTATATAGAACATAGGAGAATTACATGTCCTGGAGCAAATTGAAGCAAAATCTAGAGAGTTTTCTCTGTCCTGCGTTATATGGAAGGGTCGAATACCGTGCAACCAGCTATCGTTATTTGCCTGATAAAGCAGGACATTGTTATATTTCGGTTGATAAAAAGAACGTATTCAATATGAGTGATCGAACTACCTTAATCAGATGGTACGAGACGGAGCAGGAAATTAAGAATGATCCAGATATCGAAATTCCTATCAACCATGAAGAAATGGAATCGGTCAGAAGAGATACTAACGGGAAAGTACCGGAGGATCGTCTAAAAGTAATAGCTAGAAATAGAAAAATATCCGAATATGCAAAGGAGCTTTTGTCAGCACAGTCATCATTAAGTAAATCCAATTTTATCGTTGTGGCTAATAAGTTTCTATCCATTTCTATAGAGGAAAGCCTAGAGAGCCATGATATCTTATTGAATATTCTTGCTTTGGTGGATAGACGAGTTGGAAAAAAGCGACTGCTAAACATGGCCGAGAAGATGAAGTTAAAGCATCCCATTGTGCAGTATTTTTATGAACTACGGCTGAGTACGTTAAGCCAACCGAAAGGATCAGGTGGTTAAAGTCCCACTGAACCTCGGAATAGGGGGCTCATACAAACCTGGGGATAATGTCACAGGGGCTGATGTAACTAAAAAAAGGACCAGAAAAACCTTCATACTGGCCCTTTTTTATATACAACGAAAGCTATCTATTAATTATTGGTTAACCTTTCGTTATCCTATCCAGCTGATCTAAGATTTCCTTGTCTAAAATTATTTCCTTGCTCTGAATAATGTCTTCTAGCTGTTCCTTTTTAGTTGCTCCGACTATAGCCGATGTAATGATTGGATTATGCAACACCCAGGAGAGAGCGAGTTGAGGAAGGTTCACGTTCAACTGATCAGCAATCCTTCCGAGCTGATGCACCTTTTCAAGATTCTTTTCTTGATGGAGTAGATCGAGAAGACGCTCTTCACCGGCTTCAGCACGAGAATCGCTTGGAAATTCGGTGGCGGATTTATACTTGCCTGAAAGCAATCCGCGCGCAAGTGGACTATAGACGATCACGCCAACCTGCTCAGACTGGCAGAAAGGAAGCAATTCTT
Organism: Ammoniphilus sp. YIM 78166; assembly: GCF_004522215.1. GTDB lineage: Bacteria > Bacillota > Bacilli > Aneurinibacillales > RAOX-1 > YIM-78166. The sequence continues at coordinate 78,281 of NZ_SDLR01000003.1, forward strand.
TCTCAATGTCTCGAACCAATAAACTATATTGCGGCTGCACTGCTTCGAATCGCTCCACCCCCATTTGAGCACTGATCCCATGACATTTTGCAACCTGCCAGGCCTGGAAATTGGAACAAGCAATATAGCGGACTTTGCCTTGCCTAATTAGGTCATCAAAAGCGCGAATGGTTTCTTCAAATGGAGTGTCAGGATCAGGGCGATGGGCGTAATAGACATCGATGTAATCGGTTTGCAGACGCTGCAGGCTATCCTCAACGGACTTCATAATATGTCGGCGATTCAGTCCAGCGTCATTAATTCCTGAACCCATCCTATTGCACACTTTTGTTGCGATTATCACATCATCTCTTCGACCCTTAAGGGCTTTTCCTAAGATGACTTCAGCCTCCCCGAGCTGGTCGAATTTGCCATTATCCTGCCCGCGACCATACAGATCTGCCGTATCAATCATATTGATGCCGTTTTCAAGCGCAATGTTAAGAATTTCTAAAGAAGACTGTTCATCAATCCACCTTCCAAATGACATGGTGCCAAGGCTAATCTCGGAAATTTTTAAGCCTGTGTTTCCTAGTCTCTTCATCTTCATCTTCATTTCACCGCCGCTTCTTTTATATAGAGTTCGTTTTTATCCAGGATCGGATTTAGTAAGGGTGTTGAGATCTCCGATACTGCCGCCCATGGTTTACTAGAACAAAGGGGGGCTGTTCATTAATCTCTGTGGTTGATAGGCTCCATCAACTGCCTATAATGCACAATGCATTGTTCATTTAGAAAACCTGCGTTCCATTGCGATTCTTCATGCGAATAAAACCCGCTTACCAAGACTCATTTCATCATGGAGGATGGGGAGAAGAAAGAGGTCTCAGAACGGGTTCGCACCTGGGAAGATGCTAATGAACCAAGTGGCGTCCACGGGAGAAAAGTGCTCTTATATATGCGTTGTTTGAATTCGGGATCAGAAAAACCTCAAGACTAGAGGTTTTTCTGATCGTGTTTCTTCACTTCTACATTTGCCCATTCTTCATAGAGCTTTACAACCGAACACACATCTTCTTTGCTGTAGCCCTTGGACATGCCCATTTGCAGCATTTGGCGCACCAAGGATAAAACAGGAACCGGAATGTTCATGTCCGCTGCAATATCCACGGCTAAGGTTAAATCTTTATGCATCAATTCTGTAGCAAAGTTGGGATGAAAGTCGCGGTTGATCATTTTGGGAGATTTGGTATCCACCATTCCGCTCCTTGCACCACCCCCGTTAACCACCTGGACAAACAGCTCGGGATCTATGCCAGCTTTTGCGGCCATGACGATGCTCTCGGATAAGGACAGTAAGTTGATGGCGGCCATCGTATTGTTGGCTAACTTGATATAAGACCCAGCTCCAGACTTCCCCATGTAGAAGGATGCCTTTCCCATGACTTCAAATAAAGGCAGGCACTTCTCATAAATTTCCTTCTTGCCGCCCACCATAAACGTCAGAATCCCTTCGATGGCTTGAGGCTCACTTCCCGTCACTGGCGCATCGAGCATGTCGACTCCGATGCCCGCCAATTGATCAGCCAGCTTTTGGCTGGTTTTTGGAGAAATGGTGCTGCAATCCATTACAATCTGGCCTGCTTTGGCGCCTGCCAACACACCGTTTTCTCCTAATATGACTTCTTCTACTGCACGGTCGTTAGATAGCATGGTGATCACAATGTCACTATGTTGCGTAGCTTCCTTGGGTGAGGAGGCGACGGATGCTCCCGCTTCCGCCAACTTCAGCGAACTTTCCCGTGAACGGTTATAAACCATGACATCATATCCTGCTCGCAAAAGATGCGTAGCCATCGGTCTTCCCATCGTGCCTAGTCCAATAAAACTAATTTTCATGATCGCTGTCCTCCTGGATTTATCCATGTGTTTGATCTAAACTCTATTCATATCATCAGGATCTGCAAACATTCGTTTATCCTGATTCAGAGCGTTAATTTGATCCATATCCTCTGGTGTAAGCTCAAAGTCAAAGACATCCGCATTTTCAGCAATGCGATGAGGCTTGACGGACTTAGGGATGGTCACGACTCCCGTTTGGATATCCCATCGGATAATGACTTGGGCTGTGGATTTATTGTATTTCTTTGCAATCTCAACTAAAGTAGGGTCTTCAAGAAGTCCGCCTTGCATTAAGGGAGACCAAGCTTCAAGCTGTATTCCGTGCTTTTTGCAAAAGTCATGCAATTCTCGTTGATTGAAGCGGGGATGATATTCCACCTGATTGACCATCGGTATCATCTCACAGTTGGCCATGATATCTTCCAGATGATGAATCTTGAAATTACTTACCCCAATGGCACGAACCCGTCCATCCTTGTAAAGTTTTTCAAGTGCTTTCCACGTTTCTACGTATTTTCCATGAGAGGGAAGAGGCCAGTGAATTAAATAAAGATCCAAGTAGTCCAAGCCTAATTTCTCCATACTCTCATCAAAGGCAGCGAGGGTCGTTTCATACCCCTGATTGGCGTTCCAAACCTTCGTTGTAATAAATAGCTCTTCCCGAGGTATATTAGACTCGGCAATGGCACGGCCTACTCCTTCTTCATTTCCATAAATAGCAGCGGTATCAATGCTTCGATAGCCTGCTTCCAGAGCAGCTTTAACCGAATGTACAACTTCTTCGCCATCGGTTACTTTGAATACGCCTAAGCCAACCCAAGGCATTTTTACGCCATTGTGTAGAGTTGTCGTGCTCTGTAAATTTTCTAGCATAGATCTCCGTCCTTTATCTCGTTTTTAGTCAATCCAAGCTTAAAGCAACACATAATTTCGCCACTGATGAACGGGCTTCCAATTTAATAGTTTCTTAGCTTTTTCACTGCTTAATAAGGATTCAAAGCCTGTTAAATCTTTGCGGAACTCTTTTACCGCTGGATAACAGGTTTCCATGAGCAGCTTGCTCTCGATATCCATGCTTGTATCATCGGCTGCAAGATTAAGGGCAACAGAACCAAGACCATCCGTTTCCACTGCTAATCGGAAAGCTGTTGCTGCATCTCTTGTGTCGATATAACTCCACAAAATGGTCTTTCGCTGTTCAGGCTTATGGATAAAATCAGGAAAATTTTTATACATTTCTGGTGAAATGACATTACCCAATCTCATGGATACGACTTGCATACCCGTTCTTTGGTGGATCATATCGGCTGTTTTTTCATTTACAATCTTGGATAATCCATAGCTTTCTTCCGGCAGTTGCGGATGATCTTCATCCATAGGCACATATTGCGGCTGTAAATTTTGTTTGGAAAAACAGATCCCATAAGAGGATTCGCTAGATGAGATAACAGCCTTTTTGATTCCTAGTTGGCCAGCAGCTTCTAAAATGTTATAGGTAGACATGACATTATTTTGAAACGTCACTTCATTGGGGTGAGAGTAAGCAACGGGAATGGCCGCAAGGTGAACGACTGCATCTGCACCGGCTAATACTCCATATACTTGGCCAAGATTCGTTAAATCGGTGATGACTGTTTGGCAGAGCGCTTCTTTTGGATGTTTAAGATCGGCATTAACCACATCATATCCATGATGTAAAAATTCTTTTATTACATCTCTGCCAAGTAGGCCGCTTCCGCCTGTGATGACTACTTTCTTCATCATGTAATCCCTCATTTCCTCGTAGCTAGCTACTTAGTTTATCCTTTGCACAAACTAAGTATATACAAATTTTATAAAATTGGCAATTATTTGGTGGGATTTGATTCCTTTCCAGTAAGAAGATGATCCCGGAAAGAGTTTGTAAACTAATTGCCTGAGGAACAGAGAAAGCAAAGCTGGAAATGTACACGAAACCTAACGGCAATTCCTAAGACATAAAAACTTTCAGTCGATCATGATGGATATACATATTGTACTATATGGGTTTTCATAAATGAAAAAGGAGCTTTTTCTTAGTGACACGATTTAACATGTGCTTCAATGTTTTTGCTTCGGGGATACCCCCTCAGGTAAGGGACTGTCCCTCAGTTGAGTAAAGCACGAAAGTGAAAGTTTACTTGTATTTTGTATGATCCGATGTGTTGGTTATTGTATTATGGATATAGTATGGATCACAGGAGGATTACATGACTTGGAGCAAAGTGAAGCAGCATCTGGAGAGTTTTCTCTGTCCTGCGTTATATGGAAGAGTGGAATACCGTGCAACCGGCTACCGTTATTTACCTGATAAAGCAGGACTTTGTTATATTTCGGTAGATAAAAAGAACGTACTCAATATGAATGATAAAACTACCTTAATCAGATGGTATCAGACGGAGTTGGAGATTAAGAATGACTCGGGCATTGAAATTCCTATTAACAATGAAGAACTGGAAGCAGTCAAAATAGATACCAAGGGGGTAATACCGGAGGATCGTCTAAAAGTAATAGCTAGAAATAGAAAAATATCTGAATATGCAAAGGAGCTTTTGTCGGCACAGTCATCCTTAAGTAAATCAAATTTTATGGATGTAGCGAATAAGTTTCTATCCATTTCTATAGAGGAAAGCCTAGAGAGCAAAGATATCTTATTGAATATCCTTGCTCTGGTGGATAGACGAGTGGGAAAAAAGAGAATTTTAAACATGACCGAGAAGATGAAGTTAAAGCATCCAGTAGTGCAGTATTTTTATGAACTGCGGCTTAGTACGTTATGAAAATGCGAAATAGGGTTTAATGACAAGTATCACCCTAGCGATAATATAGGAGGCTGACCCAATTGGTTAAACATGCAAAGATTGTAGTCGTAGGAAGCATAAACATGGATCTTGTGGTATCGGCCCCGCGAATCCCGCTTCCTGGGGAAACCATCATGGGAAAGGAGTTTGATACGATCTTTGGAGGAAAGGGAGCAAACCAAGCCGTTGCAGCGCGACGGTTAGGTGCCCAGGTTGATTTGATTGGGTGTATCGGTGATGATGCATTTGGCCAGGATATTCTTACTCATCTGTCTAAAGAAGGGGTAGGAGTGGAGCACATTGCCCTCACACAAGTCGCCACAGGCGTGGCCCTGATTACGGTAAGCGATGCGGGAGAAAATGCTATCGTGGTATCACCCGGTGCGAACTCGAAGTTAACCCCTGAGCACGTGAAGAACGGGGAAGAACGGATTCAAGAGGCGGATATCGTGCTTGTTCAGCTGGAGATCCCTATCGAAGCGGTAGAAGAAGCGATCTTACTGGCTAAAAAACACGGGGTCAAAGTCATATTAAACCCAGCTCCAGCGAGAGATTTACCTCATTCGATCCTGAAAAATATAGATATCCTCACACCCAATGAGACAGAAGGAAGAATACTTTTAACCCAAGACGCTAACAGTCAGCTTCGCGGAGAAGACATTATCCAAAGGCTAAATCAAAAAGGGATAGATAAAATCCTCTTAACTCAAGGGGCACACGGAGTAAGCTATAATGAAGGATCGCAGGTCCGACATGTCCCAGGCTATCAAGTGAAAGTAGTGGATACCACAGCAGCCGGGGATGCGTTTAATGCTGGATTAGGAGTAGCATTGGCGGAAGGCTTCCCGTTTGAAGAGGCAGTAGATTTTGCCCAAAAGGCAGCGTCTCTAGCCGTGACAAAACACGGTGCCCAGCCTTCCCTGCCGTTCCGAAGCCAAATAAACTGAAAATGATTAGGCACTTGGATGATTCTGAGTGTCTTCTTTCTATATGGTCCTATAGAATAAATGGAGAAAATCCACTTATCCGAAAAAAAGCAAGGAAAAGAAGAAAAATAAGTGGAGTTTTGTTAACTAAATCTTGAATAAGGCTTACAAATATGGCTTTCGAAGCTAATAATTGGAGTTTTTCCACCTATAAGAAGCATCTTATTCTTTTTTTAATCAATAGATGGAAAATTTCCATCCATTCATCCTTGTTCACTATAAATGTGTCTATCAGCGGTGTACTTTGGTGATCATTGTCTTTGAAAATACCCGGTAGGGGGTAACTGGTTTGGATGGTAAGAAAGGATGACCACTAGTCGTCTAACAACAGAGAAGATCGTAAGGAGGAGAAGATGAAATTAGAAAATATAGCCATGCCGCTTTCCATTGTGATCCTAGGTGGATGCATTGTACTATCAGCTTGGATCGGTACAGAAGGGGCAAGTGATCATTAACGGCAAAGTGCTTTACGATAACGACCATAGTTTCATATTTATCATGACCGATTGTGTAGGTGCACATCGGTCTTTTTGGCATTTCCTTATCAATCCAATAATTTATATTTTCCATACAAAACTCAAGACTCCAATTTATATTTTCTTAATATAGGAGAAGTACAATGAATCTGTATCTATTCCAAGGAGGAATTCTTTCATGCGTACAGGAAAATTTTTAACTCTAGGTTTAGCTGCTATGCTCATGCTTGCTGGTTGCGGAAATCAAACCCAGGAAACGAGTGCGGCTAAGGAAGGAGTCCAGGCTCCAACAGGTACCCTGTCCTTTTACACTTCCCAGCCCGATGAAGACGCGGCTGCACTAGTCAAAGGCTTTAACGCGAAGTATCCAGAGGTAAAAGTAGAGGTTTTCCGTTCCGGTACAGAGGAAGTCATGAGTAAGATTCAAGCGGAAAACCAAGCGGGTGAGGTACAAGCAGATGTCCTGCTTGTGGCGGATGCCGTGACGTTTGAAAGTCTAAAACAGCAAAATATGCTCTTGTCTTACCGTTCGCCCGAAGCGGACAAGATTCCAGCGGGCTTCGTCGATGCAGATGGGGCGTATAGCGGGACAAAAGTGATGGCTACCGCGTTGGTAGTGAATACGAAGACGGGGAATCTACCAGATTCCTGGAGCGTGCTCAGCGATCCGGCGACCAAGGGGCAAAGCCTAATGCCAAGCCCGCTTTATTCCGGAGCAGCGGCATATAATCTAGGAGTTTTTACGAGAACGAATGAATTCGGATGGGATTTTTATCAAGCGATGAAGGCCAACGAAGTCACGGTGACTAAAGGAAACGGTGCCGTTCTTAAAGCGGTTGCCGGCGGAGAGAAAAACTACGGGATGGTCGTAGACTTTATTGTCGCTCGCGCGAAGGCAGAAGGTTCTCCGGTGGAATTGGTTTATCCGAAGGAAGGGGTTCCCGTGATTACAGAGCCGATCGGGATTATGAGCCAAACGAAAAATGAAATCGCCGCGAAGGCGTTTGTCGACTTCGTTTTATCCCAAGAAGGACAGGAACTGGCCGCAGCCCTTGGTTACACTCCGATTCGTGAAGGGGTCAAAGCCCCTGAAGGTTTAAAGAGCATCCGTGAGATCCGCGTGCTGGAAGGAAAGATTGCGGAGCTATACCAGAGCAGGGATCAGGACAAGCAGGAGTTTTCTCGCATTTTTGAATAGACATCTTGGAGGAAAATCGAATGTTTCACTTGCTGACTGAACGCGTAAGGATGGGAAGGCGCACACGCCTCACCCGTCCTTTTCCCCTGTGGGCGGGGACTAAGAAGTGGGGAATGATGGCTGTCGGAGCCCTCCTTATTTTTTTTGTCTTGCCGATCTTAAAGCTGCTTTATCTCAGCTTTTCAACGACCGAGGGACTCTCACTCGCGAATTATCTGCAAGTTTTGCAGCAACCCAAAACCTTGAAGACGATTCATAACACGCTTCTTATCGTCTTCGGCTCGACGTTTTTATCCGTTGGTTTGGGCGTTTGTACCGCTTGGCTGATCGCGTATAGCGATATCCGAGGGAAGAGGATCGTCTCCATGCTGATCATGCTATCTTTCATTATTCCCTCCTATGTGGCGACCTTGTCGTGGACACAGCTGATGAGCCCCAATGGCTTGTTGGCCCAAGGATTAGCCAGTCTTCCGGGGAATGGGAGGCCGTGGAATATGTACAGTTACTCGGGAATGATTTTTGTGATGGGCATTCATCATTTTCCTCTGGTGTTTCTGCTAACGGTCAGTGTCCTGAAAAAAATTCCGCGGGATCTGGAGTGGGCCTGCCGCGTGGCAGGAGCGAACCGCTGGACTACATTTCGAAAAGTTACCTTACCCCTTGCCCTGCCAGGGATCGCCAGCGGGGGACTATTAGCCTTTCTCGCGAGTTTAGACAACTTTGGGATTCCTGCTTTTTTAGGGATTCCCGCGGACATTCGTGTACTGAGCACGGCGATCTACGAAGAAATCATCGGCTTTGGGCCTTCGGCTTTTGCTAGGGGAGCGACGCTTTCTGTGCTGTTAGGTGTGGTTGCACTGGCGGGCATGGGGCTGCAATGGCTGTTGCTGCGAAAAAGCAAACAGGTGGAAACCGTACAAGAAGACAATCAGCCTCGCTTTTCGCTTGGCAGGTACCGTGTCCTGGTCGAAGTCGGGGTCTATACCGGACTGATTACCCTGATCTTTGTTCCGCTCGTGTCGATGATCCTCGCTTCCTTTGTACGGGCTTACGGCTTGGATTGGACGTGGGAGAATCTGACGTGGAAAAACTACCGCTTTATTTTGTTAGATAGCCCTAAAGTACAGAACGCTCTCTTGAACAGCTTGATGCTGGCAATCGTGACCATGGGCGTTTGTCTCGTGGCCGGTACGGCCATCGCTTATGTACGAACGCGCAAGCCGTCTTTTTGGACGAAGGCGATGGAGCTTGCAGTGGGCTTGCCTTATGCTCTGCCAGGTGTGGTCTTTGCCTTAGCGATGATTTTTACCTGGATGGAGCCTATCCCGGGCTGGAATCCAGGCATCTACGGAACCGTAACCATCCTCATCATCAGCTATATCTCAAGGTTCATGATTCTGCAAGTTCGCGGAAGCATGACTGCCATGCTTCAGGTCGACCCCTCGATGGAAGAAGCCGCTCAGGTCTGTGGGGCGAAAGGTTTAGTTAAGTGGCAGCGGATTCTTCTGCCCTTACTGCTTCCTGGGATGCTCGGTGGGGCTTTTCTCGTGTTGCTTACTGCTTTTACCGAATTAACGGTGTCCTCCTTGCTGTGGTCAAGCGGATCGGAAACCGTGGGTGTGGTCATATTTAATTTTGAGCAAGCTGGTGCAACGACCTATTCAACAGCTCTTTCTAGTTTGATTGTGATCGGGATTTTGATCGTAATGATAGGGGCGTATGCGTGGCAAAGGCATTGGAAAAGAAAGGGGATGCGAGCATGAGTATACAGCTAGATGAGGTGAGCAAAACCTTTGGCGATTTTGAAGCGCTCAAGTCTGTTCACTTAACGTTTCACCCTGGGGAGTTTATCGCTATTCTGGGTCCATCGGGCTGCGGCAAAACGACCTTGCTTCGCTTGTTGGCAGGGTTTGATTCACCAACATCCGGCGAAATTCATATGAGCGGACAGCTGGTTGGAAAGCGTGGCTACGCGCTTCCGCCGGAAAAGCGCAACATTGGCATGGTGTTTCAATCCTTTGCGCTTTGGCCGCATATGAAGGTGAAGGAGCAAGTGGAGTTCCCGCTGCTTCACCACAAGGATGTAAGTTCAGAGCTACGAGCTCACAAGGAAGAACGGGTCGAGGAAGTGTTGGATATGGTCGGCTTGAAGCATTTAGCCAACCGCATGCCGAGCGAGCTGTCCGGTGGACAGAAGCAGCGGGTCTCGCTGGCCAGAGCGATCGCTCCGAAGCCATCCATGCTGCTGATGGATGAACCGCTGAGCAGTCTCGATGTGGAGCTTCGTCTAGAAATGAGAAGAGAGATACAAGAACTGCACCGTCTAACCCAAGCGGGAATCATCTATGTGACGCACGATCAGGGAGAAGCCTTAGCCATGGCAGATCGCATCGTCGTCATGAAAGAGGGAAAGGTTGAACAGATAGGCACCCCGCAAGACATCTATGAAAATCCTCAAACGGTTTTTGTTTCAACATTTGTAGGCAAGGCCAATCTAATCCCCGGGGAATGGAGAGGGAACCGATTTCGCCCGGCGGTGGCGTCCAATGGAGAAGGGGAATGGGTGCATCCGGGCATGGCTGTGGCGTTTCGAGAGCAGCAGCTTTTTCCAGTGCGTCCGGAACAATTCCTCATGAGGCGAGAAGGTCCTGGACTCCGAGGTTCGATTGTAAATCTGCAGTATCAAGGGAAGGAAATCTACTATACCGTAGACATCGGTACCCAGCAGCTAGAGGTTCATGGATCCATTCAAAATCCTTTCCGTATGAGAGAAAATGTGTATTTGCGGTTGAGGTAGGGGAGGATACAGGATTCCCATGATCGCCAGTTCCGCATGAGTCGAGACTGGCGATCGATTACCCCGACCTTTATCTGTCTCGTCCATTCACTAGGTTGCTATTCTTCACTCGTTTATTTTTAATCGAGGCGGCATGGGCAATATCGAGATCGACATCAATTTTTGCTAGGGTACCCTCCTGAAGTAAGACACGTTGGGGGGATGAAGTCGTTTTCCATACTTGAAAGTGGTTTCGATAGAGATCATGTTCCAAGTTAAAGAGATCTGTCCGGGTTTCTACCGCTTTCTCGAATAGCGTCTCTATTTCTTTTTTTATGGTGTCGGCTGTTTTCTCCGTTAGTTTTTCGAGTTTTAATAGTTCATTCTCACTGCGATTGACGATATAACCATTTCCCTTTATTTGAATCTGATATGTAGGTTTATCTTTCTGATCCAGGAGGGTGAACTCATATTTTGGTTGATCCAAGACGACTTGGACAGCGGGATCTGATAGTGAAGGCACAGGGATGCCGACTCTGACTGTACCCGGTCTGATCCATCTAAGCCCTTCGATCTCTTCCATCGTCAGAAAACTCTTATAGGACTGTTTTTGAAGAAAGAATGCCCCATTAATATATAGCTTTGGATCGCTTTTTCCGTCTTGTTCCCAGCTTTTTTCCTTGATGCCAAGTGAGGGTATGCTTAAGGTAAAGCCTGGTTCATACAGTTCTCTTGCAGCCTGATACAGCTGGATGGGTCGGATGAGCGAGGCTTGTTCATACGTGCTTAAGGGTTCATGCAGCAGCGTACTCAGTGGAGATTGGCCGAAGAAGCCCTTTGTGGTTAATATCTCCTCCATCGGTTCTACGGTACCAAACACCCATGGCGTCATGCGGAATTCATGATATCGAACAAGGCTATCATGAATTTTAGGGAAGTCCCCCTTTTTTAGCACCGATTCGCTTAAGACAATCGCTTCCATATGCGCCCAGAAAATCCGTTCCTGTGCCGTTTGGTAGACATCGAAAATCGCCTCTTCTAACGATTTCCCCTCGCCTAGACCGACGGTTACTAACGTGGGTTCCTTAGAACTGCCTTCCGATTTAGCAACCGAAGAGAAGGATAAAGACTGAGCATAAACTTTATATTTATCCCCTTTGTGGTCAATTCCCAAAGCCGTTACGTAATGAAGATCCTCAATTCTCTTCGCGTCCGTGCATCCCGTAAGGAACATGAAGACAAAGTTGATCACCAGAAGGATCCGAAGCGTATGAACCATAACCAAATCACCCTTTTCGCTTTTTCAGAATGTTGGCGGAGTATTTTTTTCTCTTAAAGGGATTCATCACTAATGCAGAAAGAAATTCTTTGACTTGTAAAGAGGACATTGGCTCTAGGTACGCCATACCAAAGGACTCTAACCTAGTTAGATAAATGAAAATGCCAAACATCGAAAGAAAAAAGCCGTAGATTCCGAGCAGGGCGGAAACTAAGATGGTAACAATACGTAAGATGCTCACGGTTCCCGTGAGGGATTGATTGACCAGAGCAAAGGTCGACACGGCAGATATCGCCATGACAACCAACATGATTGGAGAAGCAAGCCCTGCACGGATGACGGCGTCTCCAATAATGATTCCACCGACGATACCAATGGTTTGTCCTACCGCCTTGGGCAGGCGGATACCCGCCTCTCTTAATAGCTCAAATAAACCCAGGAGCAAGAGAGCCTCGAGAACGACGGGGATCGGAAGACCTTCGCGGGAAGTTACCACCGTGGCTAAGAGACTAAAGGGGATTTGATCAATGTTTACGCTTGAGAGGGCGATCCAGAAGCCTGGAACGAAAATGGCAAACAATAACCCAAGAAAGCGCAACCCCCTTTGGAAAATAACGAAATGATAAGGAAAATGAATATCCTCCGGAGATTTAAGCAATTCGAAGACATTAATTGGCCCGATTAAGACCATGGGCGAGCCGTCGATAATCAGGACAAATCTCCCTCGCAACAGGCATTCTATGACAAAATCGGGACGACCGATATAGTCGAATAACGGGAACAGGGTGAAGGTTCGATCCGATATCCATTGTTCAAGTTGGCCGCTGCTGACTAAGCTCTCAATCTGAAAAGTCTCTAAACGATGACACACCTCTTTTATCATGTCCGGATTCGCTTTATTTGCTAAATAAAGAAGGGAAACCTTTGTAGGGGAAATAGTGCCAATCTGAAATTGTTCATTATATAGCTCGCTTGTTTTTAATCGTTTGCGAATGAGAGATACGTTGATGGATATCTCTTCTGTAAAAGCATCCTTAGGACCCTTAATAGAAATTTCGGTGTTGGATTCAGAAGGTTGCCTTTGCGGAACTTTGGAAATATCAACAATCAGGAAGTTCGTAGCTTTCTCTTTGTAAAACACGAGGTTTCCAGACAACAGGATATGAACCATTTTTTCCATAGAATCTACGGTTTGCATCGGGGGCAGTTCCGTATCGCTGAGACTTTGCCCTCCCGTCATTATGTAGTGATAGACATGGGCGAAATACTCATTATATTGAGTCATGTCAACCATACCTTCACAATAGAAAGCTGTGATTTTATCCGACTGTTTCGCTTGCTCAACAGTTGGAAATTGGATATCAGCATGATGCTCAAAATACCTCTTGAGCTTTTCCTCGTTTAATTTTCCTTTCATTAGATCTTCATTGAGGGCTGCCAGCAACTTTGGAGCAGCCGTTATGGGTGCTCCTTTTTGCTATGGTTGTGCGAACACAATGGCGGATTTATGATAAACTGATGGAGGCTAAAATCTCGTTTGAAAGGATTTACTCTCTTGGATACCACAATAGCCCCTCTATTAGAAAAAGTGACAACAGAACTATCAAAGGTGGTGATCGGTCGCCGACATGAAACCAAGCTTCTCTTAACTGCCCTGCTGTCTAAGGGTCATATCCTGCTAGAGGATTTGCCCGGAACAGGGAAGACCACACTCGTGAAGGCTTTTGCTAAAGTATTGGACTGCTCCTTTAGCCGGATTCAATGTACTCCGGATCTTCTTCCATCAGATGTCCTTGGCATGTCCATCTATAATCCGAAAACTGCGGAGTTTACGTTTAGAACGGGACCGATTTTTAATCAAATTTTACTCGTTGATGAGATTAATCGAGCCCTTCCTCGAACCCAATCGAGCCTGCTAGAGGGGATGGAGGAGCATCAAGTGACGATCGAGGGAGAGACACGCTCCCTGCAACAGCCCTTTCTGGTCATGGCCACTCAAAATCCAATCGAGATGGAAGGGACTTTTCCCCTTCCGGAAGCGCAGATGGATCGATTCTTGATGAGAATCAAACTCGGGTACCCGAGTAGGGAAGAGGAAGAAGCGATGCTTAAAAAAGTGGGGGATTCGCTTCCGTTTCATGCTTTGGCCCCCATCTTAACACCAGCCTCCATCCTTTCTCTACAGGAAGAAGCCACGAAGGTGTTTGTTCACGATGAAGTCATTGAATACTTGGTCTTACTGGCACAGGAAACCCGTCATCATCCTCTCGTGTCTGTCGGTGTCAGCCCTCGAGGCAGCAAAGCTCTCTATAAGGCGCTCAAAGCCTGGGCTCTCTTAGCGGGTAGGAACCATGTGTTACCTGATGATGTCAAGGAACTCGTTCCGTATATTTGGGCCCACCGCATGGAACTTACGATGGAAGCCTCCGTTTCGGGGAAGGAGCCCCAGGCGATTTTACACGAGATCCTGGAAAAAACACCGATTCCGCTTCAAGCCACAGGGAAAACGCTATGATGGAGGAACAAGACAAAAAGCCCAGTCAAACGAGTATCTTATTTGAACGGTACATGATTTGGGGCGTCCTCTTGCTCCTTATAGGTGCTCTTTGGTTTCAACACGTTCAGCTCCTTGTCGTATCGTGCTTTCTGATGGCCCTATCCCTTATTATCAGGTATTGGAAAAACGAGTCCCTTGAACGTTTAAAGCCACAGATCGAGCTAGATCGGTCTCGGATCTTTGCCGGAGAATCCTTTTTCTTAACTTGTTCCCTAGTTAACGATAAATGGCTGCCTCTCGTTTGGGTGGAATGGGAGCCTTTACAACGTGCGGAACATGTCCGTTGGCAAGATGGGGCGGAGCATTCCGCGGTGATCCGCCTTTTATGGTTAATGGGCTATCAAGAGGTCAAATGGAGAATGGAGGGACAAGCCCTAAAACGGGGGGTCTATCCGCTTGGGAGGATCCGACTTCGATCCGGTGATGGTTTTCGTTTCGCTGAGAAGGAAATGGATGTCGAGCTCATGAAAGATCTTTACGTCTATCCCTCCATCGTTCCCGTTGCCGTTCCTTCCTTGTCCTTTGTTTTCCAATGGGGGGTTAGGGGGACGAAGGGAGGGATTATGGAGGATCCGACGCAAGTAAGCGCGATTCGGGAATATCAAAGTGGTGATGAGTTTCGCCGGGTGGACTGGCAATCGAGTGCCAGGACGGGGAAGCTTCAGACTAAAGTGTTCCAGTCCGTTGTCCCTCGACGCTTGATGCTAGCCATTGACACAGAAGGCTTTGATCAGGCGCAAGACGACGTCTTCGAAGGGATGCTGTCCGTGATCGCTTCGGTTGCACTCGCTTATCACCGTCAAGGAATTGAGGTGGGTCACGCCTCGTCTATCCCTCCCTCTGGCCAACTCACTCCGTTACTCGACGACTTGGCGCGTTTAGGACCGGAAGGACGGGGGAAGGAAAATTTATTGGAACGCCTCTCTTTGCATGGGGGATTATCAGCGCCGGTCTTTTATTTTTGTCACAACATACGTAAAGAGCATGTCCAGTGGATGCAGAAGCATCGAAAGATCGCCTCTCATGTCCTTTTTTACTACCTGGAGCCAACGGAATGGTCCACGTGGTTAAAGGGACAAGCCAAGCCCATACAGCAGTTGCAAGGAGGGAAGGCTCTTGAGTCCAAGATCGGCCTGGAAACGAATCATCACTTTATATAGTGAAACGGTTTGGATTTATTTCGGATTAGCCCTGTATGCCAAAATTGAATGGCAAATTACCCAGCCGCTTCACCCAGGACTACTCGCCATCGCTTGTTTAACGGGCTTTCTCAGTCAATGGCTTCTCGGGAAGTGGAGAATGTGGAATGCCCTTTTCGTCCTACCTATACTCTATTGGGGATGGAGTTCAACAGCTCACCTAGGGTTTAGCTATGCCGGCTTCGTCTTGTTTACCGTACTGTTTTTATTTGTTCGTAGCAGCTGGTTGGCCTACCGTGAACCCACGAGAAATCAGCTTCTGTTACGCTTAGAAGGGAATATCATTTGGTATATCCTGTTTTTATTGGTGATTCACGCTCATCCTGAAGTAAGCGAACGAACCCACCTTCCCTTTGTGATTGGCATTTTGCTCAGTCTCGTGGCCATGGTCCTTACACTCCATCCCGAACAAACGGAGCAAGATCACATTCAGGTTCGAGTCGTCGGAGGCATGACCCATCTCACGCTCCCTCTCCTAGGGATCTTCAGCCTAGCCATTGTTTTTACCTTATTTGCCCTACTTCCGATCGTCCGAAACGGACTGGTGTCCTTGTTAAAAGGCATGGGGGAGACAGGCCTATGGCTGGGAAATGGGATTTTGAAGGGGTTCGTTTGGCTCCTTACTTTATTCCCTGTAAAGGAGGAACCCAGCGGGATCCTACCCGCTCCCGTACCTGAACCTCATCCTCCGGTATCAGAAGGAGGCATGTTGCAGGCGATTCCTTTTCCTCTGGAAGCTGTGGGTGTAATTTTGGCTTTGTTCGTGTTAGGAGCCATCTGGCTCATCTCCCAACTCAAACTGAAAAAATGGAACGCACCCACGATAACAACCTCCGTCATACGTATTCAGAAACAAGCTTTCTGGAAAACCCTATGGCGTCGTTTTCTCACTTACTGGAAACAATGGATGGGAAACTGGAAAAGGAGACTTCCTGGTTATGATAGACTGCCCATCTACCGGGCGTTCCACCTCCTCGAGCGATGGGGGAAAAAACAGGGTTTCCCTCGTTTACCGGCAGAGACCCCACGGGAGTATGCCCTTCGAGTGAGTCACCAGGTGGCGATACCTGATGTAATAGAGTATAAAGGTAGAGAGTTTCCATTGCGAGAAGGGGTAAGAAAAGTAGGAGAGAGCTTTTCCCACGCCTACTATTCGCCTGACAGAAAGATGGAGGATGAAGATTGGGGTCCGTTGTTATGGTATTTGAGGAAATGAACGACTATGGATTGTATTGGGCCTAGCAGACAAAAGGGTGATTCCTTGAGGACGGTTTTTCTGACCTTAGGGACATCCTTTTTGCAATTCATGGGTGAACCCAACAATTATCCTTAATTAAACCCAAAGTTCAGGGCGATCATCTGTGGAATACGGACCACTCTTCTTCGTCCCGTTTCTCCGTCTACGATCACAATAAAATCGCAACCTACTCTAGCAAGCGTACCGGAAATGGAAGAGGAGCCTTCCAATTCTACATCGACGGCTGAAGCGGTAGTAAAAGCAACTACAGTTCTTCCAATTAAGGGTTGGATTGCATGCGTGAAGGTGATATTTAATTTGCCTCGTAGTGAACGGAAGGACCGGCTAGGTCTGGCTTTTCTAAGTTGTCTATTGGGTACTCTTCGAAGCTCTACAACCTCAGCCATTCGAATAATACCCGTTGAACCATTGATATCGAGGACAAAAAAATCGATTCCTACACCGACCAGCCGTCCTTCAAACGAGATATTCGGTCCTTCTTCCCCTTGTCCTGTCGTCGTTCCAGAGATGCGACTGCCAATCAATCTCTGTAGAAGCCGTTTGAAGCTTAACATCTCAACAACACTCCTTATGTCCTTCTCTGTTTTCTCATTACGGAAATAGCTACAATTTCTGCGATTCGAATCACTCTTCTACGTCTGGTTTCCCCATCTATAATGACAATAAAATCGGTATCCATGGCCGCAAGTTCACCTGTGACTTCATTGAAAATTTCATCATCCGGAGCAAACCTCCCCGCTCGGGCGGTTGTAAATACAACGACACGTCTACCTATTAACTTCCTGACTAGATTAACAAACGTTTGATTGAATGGTCCTCGGGTTTTGCTGGGCTTGGATAGGGGCGAACTTCTTTGGGACTTTCGTAGTTCTACAATCTCAGCGATTCTTATGATCACGCTTCTAGAAGCGCTTATTCTTAATATGACAAAGTCTACTCCGACTTTAGCTATCCTTCCTTCAAACCGTACAAGTGGGAAAACCTCTCGTTCCCCTGTAGTTGCGATGATCACTCGAGTGCCTATCAATTTCTGAAGAAGCTCTTTGAAACTGGTCATAGTCATCGTCTCCTTACTTTGTTGCAGTCCGAAAAGTTACCGTCACATTCGACAGAGGAATCAATTCGGTGAGGGTGCCGTCTCTGGTGACTTCGATAAAATCTTTGCCAATCTGGACGATTCGCCTATTGTTAAGAAAGGCTGGTGAGTTTTTTTCTGCTTCTCGTGCAATAGAATTCAAGGTGATGGTGTATTTTGGGGTGGTGGCCTTCGCGGCTTTTCGATGAACGGTCAAGTGTTGCAAACCGGAAGGGGAAAGGATTAGTTTTGAACTATTTTGCTGAACAACAATGATAGATTTAGATACTTTCAGAAGCTTTGCCTCGGTAATGGTGCCGAAAGGGTTGATAAGGGTGGACACTCTCGCACCTATCAGTTGTACCAACCGGTTTTGAAGGGAAAGTGAACTCATAGGAATACGTGTGCGATCTCTAATTTTCAATCGATCACTCCTAACTTTTTCTGGAAATGATTTTGAATTCACTGTGAACTAATCGTTGGGATGCCAGTACATTCCCCCTAGGACTTTTCGGGAACATCGCGATGATCACATTTTTAGCTTTGGCTAGAGTTCTAGCTTCAACGATGACTTGGACTTCATACCGGAAAAAATTTGCACTGGGGAGGGTATCCACATTGAGGGTATGCCCATCAAGGGTGTAATCAGTAAAAGCACCCCTCCGTCTTCTGAACGTATTGAGAGAAAAGATCCTGACTCGCACCGTTACTGGTTCACGGTTATTGTTAAAGACATTTACAAAAACCGCCCTGGCAATCGGTTGCAGACGAGGGGGTCTAACTTGGAAAGGATCAAAACCCTTATCATTTTCAATCACTCCTGATGAATACACAATACGTGCCATACCTGCACCACCTTACATAGAATGAGCTATTTCTTTATTAAATGTAAGTAAGATGAAAATGGAAACGTACATGTATCCATATTCCCAATCGACCCCTTCACGAGACGGAAGGGGGCTATGAGAAAAAATGATATCCAAATCGTAAGAGGGGCGCCAATAAGGGTGGGGGGTGACCTTGGCCGGCTTGGCCTTGCCAGCATTCAACTTGATGGCGGAACCGATTGAAGGGTGGTTACTTATCCTGAGCTACGTGGTTCAAATGCGGGTAAGGATGGGGAAGAATCAGCTTAAAATGGCTGCCATTGAGCGCATTTTAGTATGCACTTATAAAAACCGGACTAAAAATTCACTCTAATGGTGAAAAACCAAGCCAACTGCTGCCCGAGTGAATTGGAATTGCTTTCGTTTTGGGAGCAAACTAAAGTAAAAACAAAAGACCCTTGTCTGTTCAACGTTGAACAAACAGGGGTCTTATCTTTTGTGGGCAGCCATCTTGGTTCCTTCTCTCTTATCTCTTATTCTTCAGTCGTTTTCCCAAAACAGCGAGTGCACTCCATATGGATCGTGTTTGTACGCTCCATAAATTGTTCTCCACACTCGATGCATTCCTTCTCGATCATTTTAAAATTCATTGGTTATCCCTCCTAAAATTTGGTTGGTTTTCCTTGATGTTTTTATTGTATTATAACAGTGCCTATATGTCAATAGGTTGTTATATAACTATTTTTAACAAATTCAGAATGCGAATGGGTAAAAATTGCGATATCCTATTAGAAAGGGAAAGCCCCTGAAAGTCGTTCGAACGCATGGTCAAATTCAGGTAGAAAGAAGGAGAAATTACATGGGGAAGCTTTTTAACGAGTTACAACCGGAGCATGAAGAGTTTATCCGAAAGCAACGAATCTTTTTTGTCGGGACGGCGCCGCTAAGCGAGGACGGTCATGTCAACATTTCTCCAAAGGGCTATGATGTGTTTCGAATTCTTTCAGCCACGGAAGTCGCCTATCTTGACTTGACAGGCAGCGGAAATGAAACGAGCGCCCACATTAGTGAAAATGGGAGAATTACCTTCATGTTTACTGCCTTCGAGGGACCTCCTATGATTTTGCGCTTGTATGGTGAAGGGCAGACGATTTTACCTGGAACAGCGGAATGGGATAAGGTCGCTTGTCACTTTGACCATGTTCCTGGTATTCGTCAAATCATTCGTGCCAGAATTACAGCCGTGAAAACGTCCTGCGGCTACAGCGTACCTTTCTTTGACTATGTTGGCGAACGCGAAACCTTAAAGCAATGGTCCCTGACCAAAGGGGAAGAAGGTTTAGTTAGTTATCGAGAGGATCACAATACGATCAGTATGGACGGGTTGGTCAGTCCTATCGGTAGGAGAAATGAGGATGAATAAGATCTCCACCGTTCGGCTAGAGCGGTATCGGCTCTCCCATTTAAAACAGCTAACTGCGTTCACATTGCCTGACGAACAAGAACCATTTACTGCGCTTCCGTCCACGGTACTTCCTGAGGAGGCGGAGGGGAGACATCCGATCGTGATCGTAAATGAGGGGGCACCGGTTGGCTTTTTCATCCTCCATACGAGTGAGAGGGTAAAGGAGTACACCGAACATCCACGAGCTTTGTTGCTAACGGCTTTCTCCATTGATTATAAGCAACAGGGAAAAGGCTTCGCCAAGCTGGCCATGCAGCAAATTCCAGCCTTTGTGGCCCAGGAGTTGCCTGGCTATGACGAAGTTGTACTCGCTGTGAATCACAAAAACTTGCCAGCTCAGCAGCTTTATCAAAAGGTCGGATTTCATGATACAGGTCGACGCAAGATGGGAGCTATTGGGGAGCAGTATATTTATAGTTTTTCTTTTAGGGGGCACCATTGAATACTATGAATGTATTCGTCAATATTCGGGGAGTGACAGTGGTCGGACCCATTGGCAAGGAAACAGGAGGCGCGCTTGCACCCCTAGAAAAGTAAAGCGAGTTAACGCAGTTTAAGGGTAACCTTTACGGGTTTGGGACCAACTCACCGAGTATCGTGACCAAAACTCCGAGAATAGCTGGAATGGTTATAGGTACGTGACCATACGGTATCTACTCGTGAGCAAACGCTACCTTTCCGTGAGTAAATCAAAAATTTTGTGAGCATTCATGCCTCGAGCAAGAATGTTCGGGGCCAACAACAGGTATAGATGAAAAATAACAGCCGAATTACTTGAAAAATCAACTTGAATGAAAGGCTCTAAACCGAAGTTTAGATTGCACTTCTAAAAAGTAGCCCCAAATCACTCCATCTCTCAAAAAAACATAACGAGGTGCTCCTGTTTAAGTGTAACCGTTACCGGTATTCAGGCGGATGTTCTTACCTATCAGTTTAGTAAAACTAACACGATCAACCGCACCAGTTACGTAACCTGGCAGAGAAATGGATTCACCCTTATTCTAGCAGTCGGCGGAGAACCTGCAATTAAATGATTGAAGTAGCAAAAATAATTGATCAACAGGCAATGGAGCTAAAGCCATAGATAGGCGGCAGGATAAGTTGCCACGCATAGAATTTTCGTAAGGGGTAAAGGGCTAGTCAAGCTGGTAGGGAGCCAAGCTTGAGCAAGCTCTTTTCTTTTGATCTGCAATCCTTCAAGAAGCAGACTCGAATCTAAATGGAAGGTATTTGGGTCAACTTTCATAATGCTTCTTTTTAAGAGATATGGTCGGCCGCCCGTTTGATAAGAGCTGGTTTAGGTATGTGTATGGTATAATCTTTGATATTTGGAAACTAATTAAAGAAGGTAGGACTAACGTGAATCGCTCTTTCTATGCTTTGTTAGTTTGTCAGACTACAACTAACCTTGGTTTTGCGTTATATACCATGGTCGTTGTTTTACATCTATTTGATAAGACGGGTTCTACGACATTAGCTGCAACCGTCACCTTGGTAAGTCTCGTTTCACGGATGATCAGTACGATACTTCTGCCTACAATTTCAGATAAAATGAAACCACCGATATTGCTAATGTACTCTCAGTTAATCCAACTGATCCTTCTTTTTGGATTGTTTAGATTGTTTCTTGAGGAACTTAATACGATAAACCTACTGATCATCTTTATTTTGTTGGGATTTATATCATTTCTTTCTGGATTTTTTTCTCTCATTAAATCATCTATAGTGAAATCTATTGTGTCAAAAAGTTACAGAGTCAAGGCTAATAGCCTTCTATCAAGCGTGGACCAAACATTTTTATTTGCTGGTTGGACCTTTGGTGGGGTGCTTATAGCTTTTCTTGGCAAAGAAAATACCCTTTTCATTACAATTAGCCTCCTTATCGTATCGATGCTTTCATTATTTTTGGTAAAAGGCAGTATGCCTTCAATAGTTGAATCGCAAGCAGGAATTATCACTACCATAGTAGTGGGCTGGAAACTTCTTTTCACACATAAAGGACTTAGAATTATAATGATCATGGATTTAATAGAGGCTTGGGTCGGTACGATATGGATAGGAGCGGTAACACTCACTTATGTACAAGATGCACTTGGTAAAGGTGAAGCCTGGTGGGGTTATATTAATGGTGGCTACTACCTGGGAACTATTCTTGGGGGAATTTTAGTGTATCGTTTTTCCAAGTTGTTACAGGGGCATTTAACTAGCTTTATGTTGTTGGGTTCTGCGGCTTTTGGAGCTCTAACCTTGGCCTACGGTTTTGTTTCCGAACCTTTTATTGCTTTGTTTATCGTGTTATTAATGGGACCTTCTTATCAAATGAGAGACTTAGCGCAAGAAACCATGTTTCAAAATAGTGCGGATGAAGGGACTTTAACAAAAATACTTTCAGCAAGATCAACATTAGTTCAACTTATTTTCATAGCCTCTATTCTTGGGATTGGAGCGTTAACGGATTGGATAGGAGTTCGTCTTGTTTATATTCTATCAGGCTGCTTATTGATCGTTTCCTCTCTTTTCGGATTCATTCAGCTTCAACTTCGTGGAAAAGGGACTTCTTTAGAAAATGAAACTGTAAATGTAAATGGCTAAAAAGGTAGCGGATTTCTCGCTCTCTGGAAGGAAAGTGTTGTAATAGGACAATAAAATGAAGGGAGGTAGATTCTCATTTTTGCTCGACTGAAAGCATGGGCTAAGCAGCTTACTTAAAAGGCAGGTTTTTGTACTTTATTTCGCTTATAAAGATCATCGCACCCCTTGGTGTAAAGTAATGGCACAGGAACGAATGGAAAAGGGTAAACCCAAAAACTGGTTTGCCTTTTTATCTTAGTGTGGATAATAGGTGCTTTATGGATTTCAAACACAGCATATCGCTATTTGTCCATGTAACGGGGATCCCCCAAATTTTAATAGTTAAATTTTAGTTAATTTTTTATTAAGATTTTGCTAAACCTGTCTCAGTTTCCCCATTTTATTCCAGCCTTTGATACAATGAATCTAACCAGGTGTTAACTGGGTAATTCATGGTTAGGAGGCATTCAATGATTAAAACCTTTATACTTGATACCTCAGCAATTATTGAAGATCCAAAATTTATTCTTTCTCTCCAGGAAAACATGGTTATTATTCCCGAAGTAGTGTTAGAAGAATTGGATCACCTCAAAGAAAATAAGGGATATAAGGGGTACAGTGCCCGTGAAGCTCTGCGGACCTTAGATGACCTTGCTTATCATGGAAAAACCAAAGAGGTAAAGGAATCTCTAGCCGAGGGCATATACCTGCCGGATGGAGGAGTCATAAAGGTAGAATTGAATCACATTAAAGAAAAAATGCCCCATTCCTGGATTACGGACAAGTCGGATAACCGGATTCTACAAGTATGCATCGGATATATAGAGGAGCATCGGCGAAAAAGGAATCCCAGTCCTGTGTTATTAGTCACAGAAGATGCTGGTTTGCGTGTCAAAGCGGATGCATTACAGATCCCTTGCGAAAGCATCCGGCAAAACCGTGCTCCTAAATTGACGGATCAGTACACGGGAAGAATGGATTGTGTAGTCGATCCGAAATGGATAGACATGCTTCAACAGGAAGAATGGTTAGATCCTCAATGGATTGGCTTACATCCGCAGGATCTCGTGGTTAATCAGTTTATCATTTTGCAAAATATGTTTCAGGAAAAGCATACCTATGTTGGTATATGGACTAGCGAAGGGATCATGCCGATAAAACATTTAGGCGGTCATTACCCTGCAGGGATAAAACCCCGAAACTTATATCAGCAGCTTATGATTCACATGTGCTTATTGCCTGCTAAACAAGCTCCTTGTGTCATCATTAAAGGACCGGCAGGAACCGCAAAGACACTTATTGGGGTGGCTTGCGGTTTTCATCAGGTCAGACACTTTGGTGGGTATAAGCGTGATGAGGAAGGATATCGGAAGCTACTAGTTTGTCGGCCCGCCGTCAGCGATGAAGACTTGGGCTATCTGCCGGGTACCGAACAAGAGAAATTAGCACCGTACATGCGTCCTATCCGCGATAATTTAGAAACGATTTTACGAGCTTCGTCCAAAAACCGGGAATCCGAGGAATTGCAAAAAGAGTTGGTTCTTCAATCCGAAATTAATAAATTATTCGAAAGCGGAATCATTGACTGCCAAGCGGTAGGTTTCTTGCGCGGCCGAAGTATCCCTGACCAATACATTATTGTCGATGAGGCGCAGAACTTGACTGGTAGTCAGGTGGAGATGATTCTTACCCGTATTGGGGAAGGCAGTAAATTAATTCTATTGGGAGACCCCAAGCAAATCGATCACCCCTATTTAGATGAGAGGAGCAACGGGTTGAGTGTAGCTTCTGAAATAATGAAGGGTGATCCATTATGCATTCAACTGACGCTTTCGGAATCGGAATCTGTCCGCTCACCCCTTGCCAAATCATTAGCGGAACGGTTTAATCGACGTAAAACTTAATCATTCGACAAAATCCGGGGAGTGACAGGCACCCACTTGACACCTCATAGAGATAAGTGTAAATTTCAATAGAACTACATATTTGTGCTAATAGGTTCCTTATGAATAAAAATAAGGATGAAAAGGGAAGTTCGGTGAAAATCCGACACGGACCCGCCACTGTAATAAGGGAGTTCTCATCTAAGTGCCACTGATCTATCGGATTGGGAAGGCTGATGAGAATGATGATCTTTTAGTCAGGAGACCTGCCTGTTTCACGATTACACAACGAACCTACGGGAAACTAGGGAGGTGTTACGCACGAGCGGTATAATCTGCTATTTTATGCGTCAACATACAGCATCTTCCTTCTATAAACAGGGAGATGCTTTTTTGTTTGGTAAATCAATCATTTAATCAATCAATCATTCAATCATTCAACGAATCGATAGAACGATAGAGGAGGCTTTATTAATCATGAAGAACACGAAGAAAAACACGAAGAATCAACGTTATACTAAGTGGCTTACTCTCTTCGCCCTAATCATTCTATTAGTAGGCTGTAAGGCGCAGAATGAGGAAGCGACAGAGGCAAATTCTCACACTAGAAATAAGACATTAACGGTAGCTTTTCCATGGAGCCCGTCCACGCTTGATCCCCATGGCCAAGATAGCTGGGAAGTCATGCGCTCAGGAACGGGCGAGACTCTCGTTCGGTTAAATGAGAATTTAGAGCCAACCCCTTGGCTCGCGAAGGAATGGAACCAGGAAGACGAAACGACATGGGTATTGAAGCTGCAGGAACATGTAACCTTCCATAACGGTGTCCCGATGGATGCTGACAAAGTGAAAGATTCATTACTGCGATCGATGGAGAAGTCGCAACGAGCAAAGGATTTATTGCTAATAGAATCCATCGAAGCCTTAACCGCAAGTGAACTAAAAATCGTAACCAAACAACCCAACGCTGCGTTAATAGCTCATTTGGCGGATCCGGCTGCCATGATTGTGGACGTGAAAAGCTTAGAAGCGCCCTATCCTGCTCTTACGGGGGCCTTTAAGATCGAGGAATTTAACAAAGACCAGTCCCTTGTAGTAAGCAGGTATGAAGAGTATTGGGGTGAACCGGCTCTACTCTCGAAAGTGACCATCCAATTCATAGCGAATGGAAATACGAGATTAATGGCTTTACAAGCAGGGGATGTACATGCCGCTACGGATATCCCTATAGACCAAGTCCCTTTATTGGAGAAGGACGAGAAATTGAAGGTCTTGACTGCACCATCCCTTCGAACCCATATGATAGTTTATAATCTAGATTCACCATACCTTCAGGATGCAGCGATGAGAAAAATCCTTGATCATCTCGTCCCTCGTAAAAGTATCGTGGATTCGGTGATGAATGGACTGGGGACAGAAGCAAACAGTCCCTTTTCCGATGTGCTGCCATTTGGGAAAGTAGAAAGAGTTCAGCAAGAATCCTCTATTGAATCGATGATGACAGCCAACGGCTGGGAGAAAAATGGACAAGGACTATGGGAAAAGGATGGAAAAGCGCTGGAATTGACGATGTTAACCTTTCCCCAACGACCAGAGCTGACCGTGATGGCAGAAGTGATCCAGCATGAATTAGGAAAGCAAGGCGTAAAAGTCCATCTCCGTCAAGTCGAAAACATCGATGATGCCCTATCCAAAGAGGACTGGGATCTCTCGATGTATAGTATGTTAACGGCGCATACCGGAGATCCTGAATACTTTTTGAATGTGTTCTATCGCTCTGGCAGTGAATCCAATGTCAGTCGTTATACTTCGAGCACGCTAGAAGAAGTCATCGATCAGCTTAATAGGACAACGGACGGAGTCAAGCGTACTCAATTGGCTATCGAAGCACAAGAAATAATTAATAGAGACTTACCGCAATCGTTTATCGTGCATCCCGTAACGGTATTTGCTGTACAAAAGGGTGTCGAAGGATTTGTTCCTCATCCTATTGAATATTACTATATTCATGCGAAGATGGATGTGGATTAAATGTTTTGGGCAGAACGGGCCCTTCAATGGTTCGGTGTTGTATTTTTGGTTTCCTCGTTGACGTTTCTCCTATTACGGCTATCCCCCGGGGACCCCGCCCAGATCTTGCTCACTGCGCAGGGGGTACCTGCCACCGAAGAAGCGTTAGTCAACCTGAGAGAAGAACTGGGACTTACCGATTCCTTATGGAGTCAGTATATCAAGTGGTTAATCGACGTTTTTACTTGGCAATGGGGCACCTCTTACGCTTCCAAAGAACCTGTTCTAGCAGAGTTATGGAATAGGTTCCCTGCCACGTTGGAGTTAGCGATGGCTGGCTTGTTGGTCATGTTTATCGTCACAGTGGTGATAGGGGTGTTCACCGCGATTTTTTCGGCAGGCTGGTTCGAAAGGATAGGGAGAATGGTAGCGATATTGGGTGCGGCCATCCCTTCCTTCTGGCTTGGCTTTATCCTCATCTATATTTTTTCGGTCAAGCTGGGGTGGCTCCCGTCGATGGGGAGCAGTAGCTGGAAACACCTCGTTTTGCCAGCTCTTACCCTTGGACTCGGCATGGGTGCGGTCTATTCTCGCGTATTGCGCACGAATATGCTGGAACTGATGCAACAAAGCTTTGTCAAGGCGGCTAAAGCAAGAGGCTTGTCCAAAGGTCGGATCCTCATCTTTCATTTGTTAAAGCATGCCTTCTTACCCATTATTACGATGATTGGAACCAGTTTTGCCTTCATGTTAGGAGGAAGCGTGATTGTAGAAACGATATTCTCATGGCCTGGCCTAGGTAAATATATCATGGAAGCTATTCGTCTTCGTGATTACCCCGTGATTCAGGGCTATGCCATCTTCTCCTCCTTACTCTTTGTTTTCATCCATTTTATTGTGGATGTACTATTGGTGCTTTTAGACCCCCGATTAAGGGCAAGGTAGGAGGAGAGGCATATGACAAAGAAAATACCGTTGCTTCTAGGGGTGGGGATCATCCTGGTCATCCTGGCAATGGGCATCTTGGCGCCTTGGCTTGCTCCTCATGATCCGTTAGCTATTCATCTCTCCAATCGACTCTCATCGCCTAGCTGGTTCTACCCGTTTGGAACGGATCACCTAGGTCGATGTGTGTTATCTCGTATCCTATATGGGATCAGAACCACGGTTGCCTGTTCGTTTCTCATCTTGGTTTTTACTATTCTGATCGGTTTGCCTATCGGACTTTTATCCGGCTACTCACGCAGCCGACCGGATCACTTTTTGATGCGTGTCATTGAGGGGACGCTAGCCATTCCTGATATGGTCCTTACGCTTGCTATCGTCGGGATCCTTGGCCCTGGACTGCTAAATATGGCAGTGGCCATCCTGATGGTTCGCTGGGCGATGTATGTTCGAGTGATTCGCAGTCTTGTGCTGAAAGTGACAAAGGAAGATTATATCTTGGCCGCTCGAATGTCTGGCAATTCACATGTCCGTATTCTGCGGCATTATCTTCTTCCGCAAATTCTATCTCCCATCCTGGTTTATGCAACCCTAGATATGGGGAGAATTGTCTTGCTCATTGCCGGCCTTTCCTTTCTAGGGTTAGGGACCCAACCGCCCACACCCGAATGGGGAGTCATGTTGCATGATGCAACCGCCTATTTCCAGCTTGCTCCTCATGTCATGATTTTTCCTGGATTGGCCATTGTGTTGTTCGTATTGTCCTGCCAGCTTGTCAGTGATCGGTTCAAAGCGTTGGATGTCCCGTTACAAAAGAGAGGTGTATGATGAAAGAGAAAAAGCCCTTATTACGCATAGAACAGATGGTAATCTCCTATCTTACTAGGAAAGAATGGAGGCCCCTTGTTCAAGATGTCTCCTTTTCGTTATCCCCAGGGGAAATACTCGCCCTGGTTGGTCCTAGCGGCTGCGGCAAAAGCTTAACGGCCCAAGCCATCGTTGGGTTGTTGGAACCTGGCTTTAGAGTAACGAGAGGACATTTCTACTACCAAGATACCAATATTTCACAATATAACGAGAAAGAGTGGCAAAGGCTGAGAAGGGAAGAAATAGCCCTTCTAGTCCAAGATTCATTAAGCAGCTTAAATCCCATCCGCACGGTAAAAAGCCAGATGGTCGAAACGATCAACTTACGAAAAAAGGGAACAAAGGGAGACGTCGAGTCATATCTATGTTCCCTATTATCTCAAGTGGGATTTACCCATCCAGAGGAGATTCTGATTTCTTATCCATTTGAATTGAGCGGGGGAATGCGGCAACGCGTCTTGCTAGCCATGATGCTAAGCTTGCAGCCCAAGATCCTCATTGCAGATGAACCCACAACTGCTTTGGATATCATTAACCGAGAAAGGGTATGGTCCTTATTTAAGAAGCTGCGACAGGACTTTAATCTGGCCATTTTGCTTATTTCTCATGATAAAGCCAGCGTTCAGCGGATTGCGGATCGCGCCATCGAGATGAGTCCAGGAGGAAGGTGTCATGAACTTACTGGAGTTACGTGAGGTGACCAAGGAGTACCCAACAAGCTCGAGAAGAAAAGGCTGGTTTGGTCAGAAGACCCAAGTCCAGGCCGTAAATCGAGTCAACGTAACCATCCAAAAGGCGCAAACCTGGGGATTAGTCGGTGAAAGTGGTAGCGGAAAAAGCACGTTAGCGAAGCTGATTTTAAAGATTGAACCCTTAACCGCTGGCGAGATCTTCCTAAAAGGACAATGCCTATATGGGAAGAAAATGAAGGATCTCTTCATCTATAAGACCATTCAACTGGTCCTACAAGATTCGTCCTCCTCCCTTCACCCGAAGTTGAGTATCAGGGAAATCCTGATGGACCCGATACGGAACTTTTTTCCAAAGCAAAAAGGAGAGTGGGAGGATAGGCTGTTAAAATGCCTGCAGCTCGTCGAGCTTGATCCAACCTTTTTATCTCGATATCCTCATCAATTAAGCGGCGGACAGAAGCAACGAGTGGCGATCGCCAGAGCACTGGCGGTTGGGCCGGAGTTCATTATCTTTGATGAATCCCTGGCTAGTTTAGATGAAGAGTCGCAACACTCCATCCTCTCTTCCTTAAAGTCGATCCGAGAGGAAGAGCAGCTTACCTACCTCTTTATTACCCATGACCTCCAATCAGCTATGCAACTGTGTGACCAAATCGCGATTATGTATCAAGGTGAGCTGGTGGAAACGTTTAGTTGCTCGGAAGATGTGCGGACCTTGCAGCATCCTTATTCGCAGTTATTGTTTCAGGGTTTGGGCTAAAGAGGAGCTATGTTCGTCTACAGCTGAGGCAAGGGACTTTCCTTCTATGAAGCAAGCATTGGGTGCTTTGTAATTAGTGGATGCAAAATTTGGACAAATGATCAGGATGGTGATTAGCCTTGATGGTATATAAGCTCCTGGAAATAAATAAACTCCTGACGAAATCCCTTCAGTTGGAGGTGGTGCTCGAGACGTTAGTGAAGGCGGCGGTGGAGCTCATAGAGGTTTCCGATACCGTGATGCTTTATCTCTATGATTCGGAAGTTCAAGTGCTGAGACTTGCCGAGGGGGTAGGCATCGATAAGAAGGTGATGCAGAACATTGCGTTTCAGCCTGGAGAATCCTTGACAGGCATCACGTTTTTGGCGAAGAGACCGATGCTGTATAGAACCCATGAAGATATTCAGAAAAGCATGACGGGCATGACCCCTCAGAACTACAGCTATTATATTCAAGGCGTTTACGAGCGGCAGGTGAGAAGTGCATTTTGCGTCCCTTTGCTGTATCAGGACAGTTGTTTAGGCGTGCTTGCTGTAGACAATTTTGAGAATGAAGGGTACTTTACCGAGGAGGATATTCGGGTCATTGAGGTGATTGCTGATCAGAGTGCCATTGCGATCGTGAATTCCAGGCTGGTGCAGAACTTGAAAGAAAAAAATGCCCAGCTAAGCAGTTCTTTAGACATTCATCAGAAGTTCACGCAAATCATACTGGAGGGCGGCGGGGTCGAGCCGATCCTCACCTTGCTCGGCCGCATCCTGCGGACCAAGGTGAGCTACAAGGAGGCCATGCAACAAAACGATATTCTTCATATTTTCCCGATCATTCGGGAACGAGAAAACTTCGGCTACCTTCACCTTCAGCAGCGGAAGATTACCTCCCTTTCTTCTATTGAACGGAGCGCGATCGAACATGCAGCAACCGCGCTCGTCCTGTTTATGATGAAGGAAAACGCCCTCTATGAAAAAGAGCTTCACCTCCGCGGAGAGCTGTTTCATCAGATGACGAAAGGATCGGCCTCCTCCCTCGGACAGCTGAAGCAGATGGCACGGCAACTGCAGTGGGATCCTTTGGGGGAACTGCAATGTCTGGTCATGGAGGGGCGAAAGGAGACATTATGGAGGTCAGAGAATATCCGCGGCAAAGAAACCTTTGTCCGTTCGATCGAGTCTCTGAGTCGAGGGCTGCATGAGAGTAGCCTTGTTTTTCCGGTGGGCTATCAGATTGTTATTCTTATGTCGGTGGGAAAGGAAGAAACGATGCGTCAGCTCTACGAAACCATTGACCGGCACTGGGGGCATTTGAAGGATATCGTATATGGCTTAGGCAGGAGAAGTTCCTTGAGCCACGTGGGCAACTCCTATGAAGAAGCCTTGGATGCCGTCCGTTACGCAAAAGCCCGCAAGGACCTTCAGTTTGTCAGCTACTCTAAGCTGGGAGCAGAACGACTCTGGCAAAATCTTGACCCTACCGTACTTGAACATTTTGTAGAGGATAAATTAGGTCCTCTGTTTCAGGCAGGGGAAGAGTATTATGAGACGTTAACGATGCTCATCGATTGCAACAAGAACCATAAGCTGACCGCGCAGCGGCTTCATATTCACCCGAACACGTTGTATTATCGCGTGAAAAAAATCGAGCAGACCCTAGGGATTTCCATAGACCAAGACATGGACTGGCTCAACCTTGTCCTTGCTTATCGTATGCATGTGTCTACCCACAAAAAATAGGTGAAAACCTTGTGGGTAGACACATTCTTTATTATATTCAGAAGATTTATAATGATATAAAATATAATGAGGAGGACAAACATCATGAGTGTACCAGCCATGTATCACAATTATATTGGGGGCCAATGGATTCCCAGCCTGAGTGGGGAAGTCTACCCCAGTATCAATCCTGCCAAGGTAGAGGAGGTGTTAGGTTATTTTCAGAAATCCAACGAGGAGGACGTGAAGCATGCGATTGCGGCTGCGAGAGAAGCGTTCCCCGCATGGTCGCAGACTCCGGCACCTCAACGGGGAGAGATTTTGTTCCAGCTGATTGTTCACCTCGAGAAGGAAAAGGAAGAGCTCGCCCATATCCTAACTAAGGAGGTCGGGAAGTCCTTACGCGAGGCACGCGGGGAAGTGAATAAGACCATTCAAGCCATGAAGCAGTTTAGCGGGGAAGCGACACGCTTGACGGGAGAAACGGTGCCATCGTTTGATGCGGAGATCTTTGCTTATACTGTTCGGGAGCCGTTAGGCGTGGTGGGAGTCATTGCTCCTTACAACTTTCCTTTGGGAATTGGGGTCTGGAAGATCGCTCCTGCCTTGATTGCGGGAAACACAGTCGTCTTTAAGCCTGCCAGCCATACCTCCCTCATCAGTGTGAAGATTATGGAGCTGTTTGAAAAGTCAGGCGTTCCGGCTGGCGTGCTGAATATGGTAACGGGACCCGGCTCGGTGGTCGGTCGCGTGTTCGGGGAGGATCCTGAGGTCAAGGCGGTTTCCTTCACCGGCTCGACGGACGTGGGCGTCCAGCTGGGCAAAGCCGTCCAGGCTCGCGGCGGAAAAATGCAAGCAGAAATGGGAGGGAAGAATCCCGCGATTATTTTGGAGGATGCGGACCTGGATTATGCTTTAGACAGCATTGTGGTCAGCGGTTTTCTGGATAATGGCCAGCGCTGTACGGGAACCAGTCGCCTCATCGTCCTAAAGTCAATGGCCTCTACGATTATTCCAAAGCTGGTGGAGAAGGCCAAAGCTCTGAAAATCGGCAATGGCTTGGAACCGGGCGTGGATAACGGTCCTGTCGTGGACGAGGGACAGCTCCAGACGTATCTGCACTATGTCAAAACCGCCAAAGAAGAAGGGGCCGTCCTAGAGTGCGGCGGGGAGCGCTTGACGGAGGGCGAGCTGGCTCATGGCTACTTCGTCTTGCCTACGGTATTCAGTAAGGTCACTCCGGAGATGACCATTTTTAAGGAAGAGATTTTTGGCCCCGTGATTGGCGTGCTGGAGGTGGATAGCTACGAGGAGGCCATTGCGCTGGCGAATCAAAATGAATTTGGTTTGTCCTCTACGATCTATACGAATGACTTGAAGAAGGCCTTTCATTTCGTTCGTCACATTCAATCCGGCGTCACGCATGTCAACCTTCCGTCCACCTACTTCGAGAATCAATTCCCGTTCGGGGGGAAAAAGGATTCTAGTATCGGCCCTCGTGAACAAGGCAGTACGGCACTTGATTTCTGGACGGAGATTAAAACCGTCTACATGAAGCCATAATGGAAGGAGGGAAGGTGCAAATGAAGAAAGTAGGGGTTATTGGCTGCGGAGCCATGGGAAGAGGCATGGTCAAAAACCTGGTTCAGCAGGGGTATGAAGTTCACGTTTATGATGTCGATAAAGCTTGTGTGAGTGCAGCGGCGGCTTTTGGGGCGACCGCAGCGATGACGGTGGCCGAGCTTGGAGGGGCGGTGCAGGTGGTACTCACCTCGCTTCCTACTTCAGCCATCCTCATGGAAACCCTTGCCGGAGAGGAGGGCGTTCTGTCCACTTTA
This sequence comes from Ammoniphilus sp. YIM 78166, assembly GCF_004522215.1. Taxonomy (GTDB): domain Bacteria; phylum Bacillota; class Bacilli; order Aneurinibacillales; family RAOX-1; genus YIM-78166. The sequence goes on from NZ_SDLR01000003.1 coordinate 111,352, forward strand.
GAGCCCGGATCCTTCATCCTGGACATGGGCACCACGGACGTGGATGTGACGCGGAAGCTGTACGAAAAGGCATTAGCCGCAAACGTGGGGTTCTTGGATTGTCCGGTTAGCGGTGGTCCGCAGGGGGCCGACCAGGGAACCCTGACGATCATGGCGGGAGGCGATGAAGCTGCCTTTGCCCAAGTGCTCCCGGTGCTAGAAGCGATAGGGCAGGAGATCCTCTACATCGGCCAGTCCGGTTCGGGCCAAGTGGTCAAGCTTTGCAATAACATGGTAGTGGCAGGCATTAATGTGCTGTTGAGCGAGGCTTTTCTAACGGGTGTAAAAGCGGGAGTACCGGTGGAGACGATCGCCGAGGTGATGCAGAAGGGATCAGGGCAGAGCAAGGTGCTTTCGGTATTTGGACCGAATTTGCTTCAGGGCTCCTATGATCGAGTGATTTTTATGCTCAACCATATGGCGAAGGATGTAGATTTATACATGCAGCTAGCCAAGGGCGGAGGGGTTCCTTCTTTTATGGGCTCGCTCGTCCAGCAACTGTTTGAGCTGGCGAAGCAGCAAGGGAAGGGAACGATGGACACAACGGCTGTAGGTCAGATGCTTGAGGAGCTAGCGAAGCAAAAAATTGCTGCCCATTAAAAATGGATGAAACTCGGGAGGGATGAACATGTCGGAGCAACATAGAAACCTTTGGAAGGATTGGCGTTTGCACGCAATTGTTCTGTTTGTGGTTTTGCTTACGGAGTGGATAGGCACGCATCGGTTCACGGTTGGGCCGGGCGTGATTTTGCTGCTGCCGATGCTCTATGCGATCATCATAGGCTTAGGCCTCTACTTTACTCCTTTAATCAAGGAGAAGCAGTCGGCTAACGCAGAGCCGCTGATTGTATTAGGGGTGACGCTGCTAATTGCCAAGATTGGCGTGATCATAGGACCCTCCTTGCCCAAGGTCATCGCAGCAGGCCCGGCCTTGTTTCTTCAGGAGTTTGGGAACCTGGGTACGATCCTAATCGCACTTCCGGTAGCTGTGGCTCTAGGCTTGAAGCGGGAGGCCGTAGGGATGACCCACTCGATTGCCCGCGAACCGAATGTCGGATTGATCGTGGATAAATACGGGTTCAATTCGCCAGAGGGCCGGGGCGTTATGGCCATTTATATTTTCGGGACGGTGTTTGGTGCGGTATTCATGGGGCTCATCTCTGGTTTTTTGGCGACCCTTACCCCGCTTCATCCCTTATCCTTCGCCATGGCCTCCGGCGTCGGAAGCGGCAGTATGATGGCGGCGGCCAGCGGGTCGCTAATAGCAGCGTTCCCCGAACTGGAGAAGGATATTATTGCCTTTGCCGGGGCGAGTAATCTCCTTTCTTTGACCACCGGGTTGTATATGAGTATCTTCATCGGCTTGCCCCTAACGGAAAAGCTGTATGAATGGCTAGCGAAGTACCGGAAGTCCCCCGAGCCGGAGGCTGGATCTAATTCCAATCATGACAAGAGGGAGGTGTAGCGGATGATTCAAAACATTCAAGAATGGGTCTTGGTGCTCCTGATCTTCGGTATCACCGCATTACTGGGAAATTGGATTGGCTATGATGTGTTGCCCCTAGAAGCTATACCAGGCATGATTGTCCTTATCCTTATTTGTTTAGCGGGGCTTATCCTTCAGAAGCTTCTTCCCTTTAGCATGCCAAGTGTCGCCTACATTGGCATTATCGGGATTCTCGTGTCCATGCCTTGGATGCCCGGCGCCGCTCTCGTCGATCAGTGGACGACGAAAGTGAACTTATTGGCTTTAGCCACCCCGATCCTGGCCTACGCGGGTATTGCGATCGGGAGATCCTGGGCTGATTTCAGAAAGTTAGGATGGAAAAGCTTGGTGGTTGCCGTCTGTGTCTTCGTTGGCACCTTTCTCGGGTCAGCCATCATCGCCGAAATTATTTTAAGGATACAGGGGATTATTTGATAGAGTTTAGAATCCTTTGCAAGGGTGTCTTAGGTGAACCTGATGTTGGTGCAGGTTCATACGGGCATCCTTTCTTCGGGTATACCCTCGCAGGTAGGGGACTACAAGGATCTCCAGCCCATAAAGGGAGAGCAAAGCAAGTACGTTTGGAGCGCTCTTTTTCAAAGACCTTTTACAGTTGTATGACGATATCCTTCCCGCAAAGCAGCCCGTGCTTTACCTCATCACTTATATCAGCGTATTATCTGTCCCCCCTCCAAAGGCGCACCCCTCGGATTTAACTTTCTTTCGTCATGATTCCTCTTGCCCAAAAGTATTCACGCCCGCTCCTTGCATCCTCATTTGTCATAACATAAACCAAAAGTGTGATCACTTTAATAGTCATGGAGGAATATCCGTGTGGAAATTACGGTAGGTCATTTGAATCCGGTGGACTCCGCTTATCAGCGGGGCTCGTTGGTCTTTAAGAGAGCAGTGGAAAGCTTCTCAAAGGGTCGTGTTCAAGTTCGCGTCCTTCCTCGCTTGAACGTAAGCGGTGGACAATTGATCGAAGCGGTGCGGGCAGGAAAACTCGATATAGGCGTAACGGCCTCCGGGCCCATTGGAGAGCTTGTTCCGGAGACAAATGCCTTTGATTTTCCCTATCTATTTAAAAGTCGTAAGCACGCTTATAAGGTACTGGATGGAGAGATTGGGAACGAGGTCAGCCGAGCGATCAGGAAGATCGGATTGAGAAATTTGGCTTGGAGGGAAAATGGCTTTCGTAATATTACAACGACAAGAAAGCCGATCCGTAAACCCCGTGACCTGAAGGGGCTGAAGTTTAGGACCTTGGATAATCCTATCTATCAGACCTTGTTTAGGCTATGGGGTACCGAACTTTCTTCCATTCCGTTTCCCGCCCTCTATGCTGCACTCAAAAATGGGAGGGTACACGGCCAGGAAAACCCGCTGGGATTCATCATCCCCAACCGGTTTTACGAGGTGCAGCGGTATTTAACGCTGACGGGGCACACGTACAGCCCTGCTTTGTTTGTCATGAATGCTTCGAGATACGAACGTTTACCCGTTCCACTAAGGAAAATCATTCTGCAAGCCGCAAAGCTTGCTCGTGATTACGAAAGGAACTACTTGAGAAAAAATCAAATGGGCTTCTTGCGGACCGCCCAAAAGGGCGGGATGTGCATCTTGACCAAGAAAGACATTGATCTTTCGGCTTTCGTTCGTACTTCCAGGGAGGTATATGCCAGACTCGGAAAACCGTACAAAGAGATTCACCGGAGAATTCGCTTACTTTCCCCTCGCGTTCCATGAAGGAGCCGGCCAGATGACCTGGGTTTCCGCCAGCGCGGGAGGCCAGATGATCCGGTATTGCTGGTTCAATAGCTGAACCAGCAGACCATTCGCCCATTCGTTTTGGCCCGACTCATTGAATCGGACTCCCCTCCAAGGCATGATAAGCTGAGATCCAGGAAGTCTAGTCTGCCTTAGTGCCCGACGAATAGACTCGGGAGCTGTGCTATCTGCTCGATAGATGGCATCCGCCAGGACGATCATACCCGTGAAACTCCTGGCATTCGTTTCATTCATATCCTCGCCAAAGAGATCACGGTACTGCTGATTGATGGCCTTCACCCACACCCACTTGCCTAATCAGTTGCTTTGCTGCTTTTTCCCCTGTTGCCGGATCGCCCTTCGAGTCTCTCCACACAAGTCGAATTCTCCGTTTTCCCAGTAGGGGTAATCTATACGTTTGATGTAAGCGATGCACGGCTAATTCTAATGCTTGCCGAATACTCCTGCCGACGGGTGCATGCTCCCCGCTTAAGGGATAGATGGCGCCAACTACGATATCATTGCGTTTGCTGAATTCGATTTTTTTCGCCCCTCTTTCATAACTTCATCCCTGCCTATTGTATGAGTATAGGAATCAATATGACGCAACCGATAATAAACAGAAGGAGATGGATTAACTTTGGCAAGACCACACAGACCAAAACTTTATAAAGTTGGTACGGAAGCGGCAAACCCTCCGTACACCTTTATCAATAGAAAGGGAGCGTTGACCGGATTTGATATCGAGTTGTTCAATTGCGTAGCGCGTAAGGCTGGTTTAAACGTGCGGTATGTGCCTATGGCGTGGACATCACTGTTGGGCTCTCTTCGCTCAAGAAGAACCGATATCCTCGTATCATCTATTACCATAACGCTAGAAAGGGCAGCCTTAGTAGACTTCTCTAAACCCTACTTTCGAACAACGACCGCATTACTTGTGCCAAAGCATTCTTCTATTCGTTCGATAAATGATCTTCGCGGCAAGAGGGTGGGAGTCCAGGTTGCGACGATTACTTTGGATCAGCTTGAAAAATTCCTCGGAAAAAATAACCCCGGAATCGTGACCTTCCGGGATAACCCTGCAACTTTTCGCGCCCTCAGAAATGGATCTGTAGACGCCGTTGCAGCTGATCTTCACGTACTCCGCTACGTACTCCGCACCAGTCGAACCGCAGCTTTTAAAATCGTCAGAGACTCGAGATTTGCCATAGATTTACACGGCTTTGCCGTTAGAAACGGTCATTGTTCCCTCCTAAAAAAGATCAATGTAGGCCTGAAAAGAACTATAGCAAGCGGAGAATGGACCCGCATATATCGAAAGTATTTCAGAAGATAAATAAGCTAGTAGAAGTGGGTTTCACAGTAGTCATAAGAAAACCAAACGTTGTGCTATCCCCATTTAAAAGAAACCCGGGGGATCATCTTCATAGCGATCAATAGTCCAGTACATTTAGCATCGGTGTCAGACCGATGCTCCTTTCTTTGCAGGGATCCAAAAAGTTAATCTTCGGTATCACTTCATCAGACATTTCTCCTACACGATTGATCACCTTCACTCTAAAGTATTTTCCTCCATGTTGACCATCCAGGATTCAAAGTGTTTCCATTTTTTATACAGCATGTTGATCATAAGGATGTTCACAGTCCCCATCATCAATAGGGAGTTTCTGAAAGTGCTGCTAGCTTGTCCGTTTACTCTTTATGCATGTCACATTTAATAGATTTTGAGTCGATACATATAATAAAGCTTCTTTTATAGGGAGGTTTCGAAGTTGATTGACGCGTATTATTTTACTTTTAAGGAGGTCTGGTTCTTTGAAAGATCGATATATTTACCCAGCTGTAGTGCAGACCTTGCTCTGATCTATTATCTCGGACTGAGATTAAAAAGGGGGGTTCAAACATGAAAGATAAGATTGTATTGATTACAGGTGCCAACTCAGGAATCGGGAAAGCAGCTGCGTTGAAATTTGCAATGGAAGGCTACAAAGTGGTTATGGCTTGCCGTAACCTAGAGAGAAGTCGCGTTGCACAGGAAGAAATCATGAAGACGTCGAACAACGCGAACGTCAATCTGATGGAGCTAGATGTTTCCTCGTTTGAGTCTATACGTAGGTTTTGCGTCAATATTAAAGCCCAATACCCTCGTTTAGACATACTGATACATAACGCCGCCTACCTCAATTATGGTGAAAAAGAATATAAGCTGAGCCCAGAACAGATTGAATTATCATTTGCAACGAATACTTTCGGCCCTTTTTTGATGACTCGTTTATTAGAAGACCATCTTGAGAAGTCTGATGACCCTAGAATCTTGAACGCTTGTACGACAAATATCAAACACTTCTTCGATCCGAAAAGGAAGATTGAATTTGATAACTTGCGCGGGGAATTACGGGAAACTAAGTCCTACCGTGTCTATAAAATGTATGGGGATTCAAAAATGGCGTTATTAATGCTGACCTTTAAATTCGCTGAGGTATTAAAGAGCCGGCGAATTAAAGTCAATGCCCTCGAAATCAACCGTGTCAAACTCTCAAAAGAGACGATTCAAAAGATGAGTCCGGTCTGGAGAATCCTTGGAATGGCGCAGAATCTGATTAATCCTTTGCCAGCCAGCATGGCGGAGAATTATTTCCGCATTTGCACATCAGAAGAATTCGGAAAGGTGAGTGGTCAGCTTTTTAATCATAAGCTGGAAATTGTTCAGCCAGCGAAAAGCACCAAAGGTCTTGCGCAAGTAAAAAACATTTTGGGATCAGGTAGTTATCCGCCGTATGCGGCTCGTACTGAGAATATAGAAAAAATATGGAGCTTAAGCATGTCGTTTACGGAAGAATAAGAGTCGCCATGGGAAAAGCTCTGAGCTTTACCTTGTAAAAAGGGAACTGTCAATTAAGCCCTCAAGTCACTTCAAAACATAAAGAACCTATCCAACATCAGTTTGGATAGGTTTTTCTCCTTTTCGGATCTACCCCAGCAGTACATCAGGATATAGCGTAGTTATTGCATAGATCCATACCAAATTGAGTTGGTGTATCCACAATTTGGATATATAATGAATGAAATAACAACTCTTGTAAAGAAAGGATGATTGGATATGAAGACTTCGCTTAAAGAGAAGGCGGTGTCGTTTTTAAAATCGGTGGCGTCGGGGGAAGTACGCGAAGCATACGAGAGATACATCGGACCTGGTTTCCGCCACCACAATCCCTTTTTCCGTGGAGATGCTGAATCTCTAATGCTCGCAATGGAAGAGAGTGCCGCCATGAATCCTCACAAAATACTTGAGGTCAAACGTGCTATTGAAGAGGGTGATATCGTTGCGGTTCACTCCCATGTGAAGCAAAGGCAAGACGATATAGGAGGAGCAGTGGTCCATATCTTTCGCTTCCATAACGACCTTATCGTCGAATTTTGGGATGTGGGACAGCCCATACCGGAGGATTCCCCCAATGAGAATGGCGTGTTCTGAGGTAAATATTACACGTTTTGTGGATACCCCCTCAAGTAGGAGACATCCGGGAGGAATAGTATGAGCATTGGAGCCGAATATTTGGAAGTGGTAAAAGCAAGGTTTTTAGACATGAAGAAAACAGCGGAAAAAGCGTTCGAACAATTATCAGAAGAAGAATTGTTCTGGTCTCTAAATGAAGATTCAAATAGTATTGTAATCATTGTTAAGCATATAAGTGGTAATATGGTTTCCCGATGGACTGATTTCTTTACAACCGATGGAGAAAAGTCATTTAGAAATAGGGATGAAGAATTTGTTAGTGATGTAACCACAAGAGTTGAAATGTTGGAATTATGGGATGCAGGTTGGAATGTATTTTTATCTACCTTGAATGATATTGGTGAAGAGGACTTATTAAAGACCATTACTATTCGGAACGAGCCTCATACGGTTATCCAAGCAATAGAGAGGCAGATGTTTCATTATTCATACCATATAGGGCAAATTGTCTATATTGCTAAAGGCTTGAAATCTAGCGATTGGAAGACGCTAACTATACCACGAAAAAAAACTAAGTGATTATTCATCTGCGGGACGTTAACTTCGGAGCAGGCGGTCATGGCTGCTCATTTTTCATTATTTAGAGGGGTCAGTGAAAATTACTACGTATTGATATATTGAATTGGGCCAATATACGGTGCCCATTTCAACGGTAGAACAATGTTGACAATAGGATCGTTAACCGTAGACTTTATCAATCTAAGTCCCTATTTGTTTGTGATTGCATTAGGAGGAATGATATCCAAATGGAATTGGAATCAGCCAAAAGGATTTCTCAAATTAATTTCTTTGCTATTTCTCCCTAGTTTGATGTATTTTATGTCTTCATCGATGTTTTCAAATTTTATCTTTCTTATTTGTTTTTTAGTCCTTTTCGCTGCATCTCAAGCAACTCGTAAACAAAAACAACAAATGATTGCATTCTGTAGTCTTGGTTTTGGAATGACATGTTTCTATTTTACGATTTCAGCACCTTACAGATTGGATAGACTAACTATTTTCTTAAATCCATATAAAGATCCATTTACTAGTGGGTGGCACTATATACAATCAATAGAAGCTATTTCTTCCGCTGGACTCTGGGGACTTGGATTATCTTCGGCCTACAAGACTCTTCCGTATCCATACTCCGAATTCGTCTTTACATACCTTATTTATGCATTTGGTTGGGTTTCTGGAGCAATCTTGTTTGGATTAGCCATTCTCTTTATCCTAAAGCTAGGTACCATTTCAAATTAGCTAAATGACTTATTTGGAAGTTTAGTCATTAAAGGAATGCTAACCATCTTTTCAATCAAATTTATGTGGAGTATGCTAATGTCATTTAGTTTTGTACCGGTCATTGAGATAGGTCTACCCTTTATCAGTCATGGTGGTTCAGAATTTGTAATCCAAATGATGGCTGTAGGTATAGTATTAAGTATCTATCGCAGGAAAGATCTAATCATCTACAGATCGTCGAATATTTAGATTATTATTTTGGCTTGTTGTGAACTACTCGCCATTGAAATGGCAGAGCTTCTCGGTTCAACGAGTCACCCACGTTGCGCTCTCCCCGAAGGCTCGTTCCGAACCTATGAAAGTTGAAATAGCGTCCATTCGCTACACAGGAATCATTTTACGGTCAGACTGTTTTCCTCTGACCAACCCATAATGATTCGGTTATCAAAGAACATACGTTCTAATGTAAATTATACCATGTTTTGTCCTGCAATCCCACAAGGGGATTTCGACAAAAGCGGCCTTTCATCTCTCCTCTGAAGAGGTAGAGGCTTCCCGTCCGCAAATCCTAAAACAGGCCTTTTTTGTTGTTGAGGAAATTATATGATGGATGGTTCTGTGGATAAGTCAAGAAACCGCGCCTGATTCGGACAGAGAGGGCAAGGAGAGCTCAAGAGCGATTTTGTTCCTCCTTTATTGAAACCTTCTAACACATGGAAACGTATTAAAAGGATTGGTAAATCCAAAGGAGGTGGGTGGTGAAAAATGAGGAAAGTTGGGCGCATCCTTATCACTGTGGTATTTATCATATTCCTTTACAATTTTTTCTCACCTATTTTAACAAGTGGAGTTTATGTGAGTGGATGGGGTTCTAGTTCAAAACAACCCACTCCTCCTGAGAAATTACAGGAAATTAAATTTGATGCAACAGTTATTAATGAAAGAAGTTATCCCGTATTTATATCGAATGTAGAAGCATTATTTAATGATTCAGTTAAGGATAATTTTGTACGGGGCGACCAAAAAGTGCGGATAAACCAATGGTTAAAACCTGGTGAAACCAAAGAGATTAATGGAGAATGGGTGTTTGATACCACGGGGATTAAGGAGAAAAATATTATGCAAGTTTCGAATTGTGTTTATTTAAAGGTAAACAAATTCCCTTTTTGAGCTGTTACGAACGAGGATCGATAGCGGGGGAAAGAGATCGCATCATTCCCTGCTATTTGCTTCGGTAAAGGAGCAGCATAGTTCAATCATATTTAAAAGGACATACGATCCGCTATTTGAGTTGAGAAGGGGAGGTTCTCGATAATAGCGGACATTGGTTCCGTTAATCCTTCATTTTAGGGGATATTCTCTTGAATTTTGATGAAATAAGGGAACGTATGTCCGTGAACCCCTGTAAAATGAGGTTTTTAAGAAAATCGCGGATTCTATGTCCTCATGGTTTAATGATCTGCATATTATTCACCAAACGGAGATCGATAGTTCGATAAATAAGGCTGCATCTGGTAGTCTTTTTTTGTTCCGCTCAAGGACAGGACTGCGGAATAGCAATCAAAGAGAAATCTGGCAGATGTAATATTCTATAATGGAAATTAACTTTCGTTCCCTACACGCTTCGGGGATACCTCCTAAAGTGGAGGAATCAAGGATAGCCTCACAGCTAACCTTGATTCGTAATCCAATTCAACATAATTTTTTCTTCTTTATCTTTCCATTTGACGACAAGTTCCACAACTTCACCGCCAATGATAGGTGAGGTAGGACCGACCGCTATTTCTTCAAGGACACCATTATCGGATAAAGTTCCGTTTCCTCTGAATTCACCATATGGGTAATCTACTTCAAAACGAACCTCACCAACGGCATCCGCTGGATCTTCGTCAATATAGGTTAAAACCAAGGAAGATTTTTCTTCTTCGCCATCTTGTTTAATAAAATATTGAGCGATCCAGGAATCCCCTTCTCCTTCAAACACAATTCTCGAGTCTCCCGACGAGCATCCCCCCGAACTGAGTAGGAGTAATAACATCTGGGATAAAATCAATAGTCTTTTCAAGTTGAAACCTCCTTGAGAATCATATTCGTTTCAGGGTAACATGAATCGTTCAGGAGTGAAACCTTTCTGAAGAAATTGTAATGCGATTTTAATGAAGATGTAAAGCTCATGTTACATTCAACGAAGGGTATTACAAAAACCAGAGGTATTTTACTTAGCACGAATGACCGTCAACGGCAAAGCGCTTCGAGCTTTACGATAACGTCCATGAGAAGACAAGCTCATTAGGCAGGGGACGGAATATTGAACAACTGCACCTTTCATACTATCCTTTAATTTATAGATTACTCATTATTTCGGGAGGAATGAGATGGATATTGTTCATTGTCTTAGCAATAAAAAAGTCAGAGTAAAGGAAATACCAAAATGGGGGGCTTATCTACGAAAGCAGTGGGAAGATCAATTTGCTAGTCACATGAGCTATGAAGAAAAGAAATCCATTTATTTATTTGATCACGGTGGCGCCTGTGGTTATTTATGGCACTTATTTAGTTATGGGAAAAAGGACTGCTTAAAGGAAGGAAATGCGGAAGAGGCGTTTAATCTTGAACCAAAGAATACTTGTTATGTCTTCTACCAGCATTCAGATGATGCGTTAATTCTTGAGAATGCTTTATTGCTTGCTGCTGATGATCTTACAAACGAAACGGATATCTATGTTGTGGATAAAGAGTTTACCTGGACTTATGTCAAAACACATGAAACCGGATGGTGTGGTCCATACTTTAGTTGGAAAAGCGGGAGGCTATAAGTTCTATCGTAAAAAAATTTTTAGTATATTTCCATTCCTGCTATACATCAAGGGAGAAGATAAATGTTTTGCCACCCACAGCCGATCTTGTTTGCAGAGAGCCAAAGAGGGCAAAACAAATGACCGAACGATTGGAGTGGGCGAAAGGAGGGGCTACTTGCCAGTTGGTTCCGATTGGCTTTCCAGCCGTGGCTGACTCGAAATTGAAATCTCCTTTGAAGCTCTTGTTAACACATTGATTGTATCTTCATGATAAAAGAGGCTGTCCCCAAAAGTCGGTTTAGCTAAACTTTTGAGGGTCAGCCTTTTTTAACAGAATAAGAAAGTATAAACTTATTCGAGTTATCCACCTTATTCTGCACAAAAAACTTCGGTCAATACCCCTTCCAGATTTCAAGTAGCCGCAACGGTAGATACCCTCAAAGGTATGGGCATAACCTCTGTCAAAAGTAGTCGAACTGGATTGGCTTCCTTTCAATTGTCTCGTAATAGAAAAGATATTCGGGCGGACCCCTATGGAGTGTTTATCCTTCAAGCATATAGTATATCAACGAGATCAAAGGGAGTGGGAGTATGTCAGTTAGAGTTTTATTGCCCCTTAACACAACCGTTTTCATTCATGCTTATACCAACGCCTTATTTGTTCAAAGAATCACTTTGATAGCCCCTGATGGAAGAAGAAGAATTTTTCAAGGCTCTGGGGAAGGGAACATTATTGGCTCTTTTGTATTTCATACACCGTCGAGGAGACAGGGTGCCCAAGTCTTTCCGGTGAAAGTAAGGATGGAGTTTTCCAGTGACGGCGGCAGAACTTTTACGCGATCTCGAGTAATTCAAGATCGGGTGAAATTTTCAAGGGTTCCCTTTAAAGTAATAGGTGTTTTCGCTGAAGATGCAGAAGACGAGGACTTTAATGATGCTATCGTTACATTTTCCTTTCGTAGACCCATCTAGAAAATGTATGTTGATTCAAGCCAAAGGTTAAGGGTAATTTTATAATAACCCTATCCACCGGATAGGGTTTCTTTTTCTATCCTCGCTGGAAATAGCTGTTGGAAGTGCTGAGGGCCTGTCCGTTTATTCTTTATGGATGTCACAGTTTAATAGATTTTGAGTGCAGTACATATAATAAAGCTTCTTTTACATGAGAGGTTTTGAAGTTGTTTGACACGTATTATTTTATGTAATATATAATACCCCCTAGACTTTAGTAAACTAAGGATTAGTTTAGTCGTTTTATTAAACATTCCTTTGCCAGATCATGAGACAAAATAATTTTTCCCTGTTGAGCTAATCATTTATTATACTTCTCTTTAGCGTACACCCATAAACTGTATATAACTTTCCGTTGTAAATGCTATTTCATGCACTAAGTATCCCTTTATAAATTGGAAGAATGGTTTACTGGTAACCGTCTGTGTCTTCCTCGGCACCTTCCTGGGTTAGCTATCATCGCCAAGATTATCTGAAGGGGGATTATTTGATAGAGTTTAGGATCCTTTGCAAGGGTGTCTTAGGTGAACATGATGCAGACCTTGCTCTGAACTATTATCTCGGACTGAGATTAAAAAGGGGGTTCAAACATGAAAGATAAGATTGTATTGATTACAGGTGCCAACTCAGGAATCGGGAAAGCAGCTGCGCTGAAATTTGCAATGGAAGGCTACAAAGTGGTTATGGCTTGCCGTAACCTAGAGAGAAGTCGCGTTGCACAGGAAGAAATCATGAAGACGTCGAACAACGCGAACGTCAATCTGATGGAGCTAGATGTTTCCTCGTTTGAGTCTATACGTAGGTTTTGCGTCAATTTTAAAGCCCAATACCCTCGTTTAGACATACTGATTCATAACGCTGCCTACCTCAATTATGGTGAAAAAGAATATAAGCTGAGCCCAGACCAGATTGAATTATCATTTGCAACGAATACCTTCGGCCCTTTTTTGATGACTCGTTTATTAGAAGACCATCTTGAGAAGTCTGATGACCCTAGAATCTTGAACGCTTGTACGACAAATATCAAACACTTCTTCGATCCGAAAAGGAAGATTGATTTTGATAACTTGCGCGGGGAATTACGGGAAACTAAGCCCTACCGTGTCTATAAAATGTATGGGGATTCAAAAATGGGGTTATTAATGCTGACCTTTAAATTGGCTGAGGTATTAAAGAGCCGGCAAATTAAAGTCAATGCTCTCGAAATCAACCGTGTCAAACTCTCAAAAGAGACGATTCAAAATATGAGTCCGGTCTGGAGAATCCTTGGAATGGCGCAGAATCTGATTAATCCTTTGCCAGCCAGCATGGCAGAGAATTATTTCCACATTTGCACATCAGAAGAATTCGAAAAGGTGAGTGGTCAGCTTTTTAATCATAAGCTGGAAATTGTTCAGCCAGCGAGAAGCACCAAAGGTCTTGCGCAAGTCAAAAACATTTTGGGATCAGGTAGTTATCCGCCGTATGCAGCTCGTACTGAGAATATAGAAAAAATCTGGAGCTTAGCCATGTCGTTTACGGAAGAATAAGAGTCACCATTGGCAATGGAACTGTCAATTAAGCCCTCAAGTCTCTTCAAAACATTAAGAACCTATCCAACATCAGATTGGATAGGTTTTCCTACTTTTTTTTGGAAGGAAGTCCTTTTTTTGTTCATAGAGGGAGGATAGTTTAGTAATGATGGGAAGAAATGTAAGATCGTGATATATTAAAATCAAGAGGTGAAAAAATGAAAAATTCGAACTGGGTATTATATCTTATTGGTATATTAGTTCTCTGGGCGGGCATAAGGTATGCCCAGATTATGCCACTAATCTCAGAAAAAGAAGCATTGGGAATAACAAGTAAATATGTGAGCGAAGAATTTGTACTAAACAATACAAATTTAATAGACATTAGGAATGAAAACCACGTGAACAATTGGGATATACGGGTAAAAAAATATGAAAGTTTTTCTGGACGTTATCTATGGCGTATTGTCTATTATGATTCTGAAAACAAAATTGATGCGAGCGAGGCTTCATTCGTAATTGATGGACGTACAGGAACTCTGTTAGAGGGAAAAATCCTAGATATTAAAACTGGAAGGATGGAGAGTAATTTTGTAAAACAATAGGTCTTTTGATGATTCAAGGATCGATAGCTAAATAACACTAAACGATAATGGCAGACTATGTGTGACATCCTCTCCTCATTTGAAATGAGGATCTTCCTTGTGGAATTTCGGAGGCGACTCGCTTAAGCAGAGGCATGTACATGCCCGTTGTTCCATTTCTGACCTGCTCTCATCACGGACGCCATAGATCAAGTCACTTGAACCTCCTATGTCGGATTGTACCGCATAGGCACTTGGTCTATTACCGCCAAGCTCGTGTATATTCTCTCATGCTGTGGTTGAAATGATGCGCAGCACCCGATTCCCACAGCAACAGGAATCATTTTACGTGGTAGCTGCATTCCCTTCCACAACCCCTATGATTCAGTTATCAAAGAACAAATGTTCCTAAATAGATTATACCATGTTTTGTCTTGACATCCCACAAGGGGATTTCGACAAAAGCGGCCTCTCATCCCCTCATTGAAATTTTATTAAATAACCCTTAACCTAAGATGGTTAGAGAAATCATAGTAAATTGAATAGAATGTTTAACAAAAATTAGAGTATGGGTCTTAACTCATACTCTTTTTTTCTTTATGACCTCATACAAGACCTCTTTCTACAACAACATCGTTGTTCTAATGAGATAGGTTGTTGTGGTAAAATTTTATTAAACTAAGGGCAGGATAACGCAATAAGAAAGTCCATGCTTTTTGACATGGACTTTTTCGTGGTTTAAACTCGTCTTGGAATTTGAATAGCCACTATTTTATCGTTACATTAAAAGCGATTGGCTATTCTTTTAATTAACGAAAATCATCTTCAACAGGAATCATGCTAGGGTGTTCAAGAGTATCGGGTAAATCTTTACCTACCCCGCGGCGAATGAGTTCTTTCATGATTTCAAAGTTTTCGTGCTCATAATGAGCGGTTAACTCTTCAAGTTCTTCGATGGATTTTTTGCTATAATCTGACATAATATTCACCTCGTTTTTATGGAAAGTTATGGAATGGATTTATCCGTTAGGTGTTAAGATAACCATTAATTAGGATATCAAACAAAGAACGGAGTGAAAAAAGTGAATAATTTTAAGGAGAAATTGTTTGATCAAATTAAACAATGGAATACCAGAAGAGATGAACTGGACGATAAGATTGACTTTATTTATGAACTTATTGATCGAGAAGAAGTGGAAAATAAGAAGGAATTATTGAATGAAATCAAGGTGTTAGATACTGAGCGGGAAGAAATTGAAGATTTAATTGATTTAGCGTATAAACAGGTAGATAAATACTTTTACAATAAAGCAATGTAGATTCACAAAAGGACTGACCTATCTCTAAAGGGATTCGATAGCAGGGAACGGGATTCGCATCCCCTCTGCTTTTTTGCTGCGCTAAAGGCAGGATTATGGAATAGCGAGAATTATTTTGATGGAATAATTTTTCCAAAAAGACAAAAGGGAGGTGGACTAAAATGGGTTGGCTCATTACTATTGCCATCATATACGCTCCAATCTTATATAGAGTCCATAGGAGAATTGATTCATTAGAGAAGGAAGTAGAAAGATTAAAACAACAATAATCATAGCCGCTACCGGGAGTCAATACTTTAATTGGAGGATACTTTTATTCATGTGGCAAATTACAGTTATCTTATCATTTATTTTATCAATTATTTACCCTATTCTACTTTTGGTCGGAGGAGTAGTCAGTTAGAGAAGGTCGTTTAAAGAAGGTCGTTTAAAGAAGGTTTAATTTTCTTTATACTAATGTTAATCCACGAGGGTATTCTCTTTTCAATTAAACAAGAAACCTTCCTAAATGTATTTACCTACCTACGCAGATGCTTTATTGAACATATTTAAAACATCAGCAATCGTTATTTTACTTTCAGGAATTTATCGTCGATGGCGGTCAAATTGATGGCTTAAGACCTACCATTCCAAGCCTTTTTCTAACGGGACTCGATAGTTAGGGAGCGGAAATCCTAGCTCCTCTTTTTGTTATTGAACAAACGGGATTCGATAGCGAGGGAATGGGATGGGCATCCGTCCACTGCTTGTTTGGTGCACTAAAGGGCAGTTGAGTGAAATAAAAGACAATTAATATGGTTTTTTATGGTTGATTTGAGTTCAGAATACGATTTGTATTGGAGGAAAACAATAACAAAAAAAGAGAGAGGTTGCTTGGAAAAGGATGAAACCAATTACTCTAAGTTCCAATAAAACAAACACTATGGAAAAACTAACATCGGCAGAAATGGGCAAACTTTGGGTTACCTATATGGGAAACAGCATGTCAAAATGCATTTTAAGTTATTATCTTCAGCACGTTGAGGATGAGGATATTAAAACCTTAGTAGAGAATGCATTAGAATTAAGCCAAGAATTTGTGAAGTCAATTGAAGAAATTTTTACGAAAGAAAGCTTCCCAATTCCGAAAGGATTTTCAGAAGAGGACGTAAATTTAGAGGCTCCTCGTTTATTCCAAGACGAATTTTATGTCCATTATCTAAAATATATCGCAAAAGCAGGCATGAGTATTTATAGTGTAGGATTACCTTTATTATATAGAAAGGATGTTAACGAATTTTTTAGATATTGTCTTGATTCAACCATAAATTTAATGGAGCAAATCAAAGAAGTATTAATGAGTAAAGGCCTTATCATTAAGCCACCGATAATTCCAATTCCTGAAAAGGTTGAATTTATTCATCACGATTTTTTAAATGGTTTCTTTGGGCATGTTCGACCCATGCATGCATTAGAAATTGCCCATTTTTACGATAATATTGAAAATAATGTAACAAGTAAAGCACTCATTATGGCGTTCGCGCAAGTAGCGAAGGATAAAAAGGTTAGAGAATTGTTTGAAATAGGTAGAGACATGACAACTGCCAATATTGAACGCTATATGCAAATGCTACATGACGAAAATTTATCTACTCCCACTTTTCTGGACGATTTAGTAACATCATCTACTATTTCTCCTTTTTCAGATAAGATCATGCTTTATCATAAGATGGATATGTTTTCAATGAAAATAAGAGCTTTTGGAAATTCAGTAGCAGTAAACGGAAGAAGCGATATTGCTATGCAATATACTCAATCATTAACGAAGATCGCAGCATATGTTGAAGATTTACAAAAAACGTTGATTAAGAAAGGCTGGCTGGAAAAACCACCATATGCAGTAGATCGAAACAAATTGGCTTCTAAATAGTGGAGGCATTTTAAATGGAATATAGACAGTATTGGAATCAAATCCACGAGAAACAGGACGAGTTAAATTCGCTGGTAAGTACATATTGGAATAATTTTTCGAGCATGGGGGATTGGCAATATTGGATAGTTTTTTCCTTGTTTGTAGCACCACTTATACTGCTTTACTTTACAGTAGATCGAAAAAGAATTATTGAGATATTTTTCTTTGGATATACGGTACATATGTTTTGGGCGTACTTTGATATTGCACTTGGAAGAAACGGTTACTTGATTCACACATACTTTCTAACACCTGTATTACCGATTGCAAGCAATATGACTGCATCGGTACTTCCAGTTGGTTTTTTGCTTTTATATCAATACTGTACCAATAAGAATAAAAATTTCTATTTGTATACCGTGTTGTTAAGTGCTGTGTTTGCATTTGGTTTCGCAACGATTGAACAATATATGGGATTTGTTGAATTTAGACAGGGAATGACTCAATTTTACCTTTTTCTTATCGACGTTGGAGTAGCCTATATTGCGTACTGGTTCACAAAATTATTGCTAAAAGTAAGAGATAAGAGCGGTAATCGGAACCGTGAATTAAACTTTAATCCATTTAAACAGAAGGCACGATAAAAGAGAAGTATGATCAGTTTTTTGCCTTCGGGGATACAGAAGGCTTTTCATATATCTGAGGTTTTGAGTAGTTACTGTCTCTTCATTTAAATCTTTTTATAAGAATGAATAAAGTGTTTCATGTTATCGGAAAATAATTGTGCTGATGTTAAGTAATATTGTGTTTGGTTTCCATTCGTTCACCTTGTTAAACGGGGTGAACATTTTTTTGTTTTCACATGGAAACAAAATTAACTTTATAACAGGAGGAAACATATGGTGACTAAAGCGGAAACAGAACATAATATTCGCTTATCCTCAGCAGAGTTAGCAACCCTTTGGAATACCTACATGGGCGATACCGCTCGTTCCGATGTTCATGATTTCATGAAGGAATGTTTGGTTTCATCCACCGAATTGGAAGATCAAGCAAGGAAAGTAATGCTTTCGAAAGGGGGTTATATTAGACCTCCTTACATATCCATCCCTGAAAAGGTTGATTTCGTTCAAAAACAGAATTTTTTAACTGGTTGGTTTGGTGATCGCAGGCCGTTGACAGCCATAGAGATTACACAGTTATATAATATCCAAACCAATGCATTAGGGAAGGCGTTGATAATAGGGTTTAGTCAAGTCGCTAAATCCGATACGGTGAGTGAGTATTTTATTAGGGGAAGGGACATCGCTTCAAAGCATATTGAGATATTAGTTCCGTATTGAACGAGGAGCATATCCCTTCACCGGTGACGTGGGATCATACATTTATGGATTCAACCATATCTGTTTTTTCAGATAAACTCATGATGTACCATATATCTAGCTTAAATGCACCAGGTGCGGGAAATTACGGTGCTGCTCTCGCCTCAAGCTCAAGACGTGATGTAAGTTCGCATTATACAAGACTTATGACAGAAATCTTACAGTATGCGGAAGATGGAGCAAATATCATGATTAACAATGGTTGGATGGAGCAACCTCCGCAAGCTGATGATCGTGATGAATTAGCCAGAAAATCTTCGGAATAAATGCCTCGAAAAAGCAACCATTAACTAATGCAAGGTGAGAAGTGATGGAATGGAAAAATCGAAACATCTTGAGGTGCTTCTATGGAGTATTGCTTTTCCAGGCTTTGGGCAATACCTGAACGGAAAATTTTTAAAAGGACTTACGTTTCTAATTTTGGAATTTGTAATCAACATACAATCGAACTTAAATATCATTATTATTTCAAGCTTTCAAGGTCAAATTGAATCAGCAATTGATCAAGTGGACTTTCGATGGCTATTGTTCTACCCCTGTGTTTACCTATTTGCAATGCGGGATGCTTATCGTGATGCCGGAGGCGGTAAAGAACCCTATGCCTTTCTTCCTTTCGTATTATCTGCTTATATGGGAACGATAGGCGTAATCTACTTAACGGAGATATACGTTTATGGACGAAAATGGGGTCCTATATGGTTATCGATCCTATTTTTAATTATCGGTATTGGCGTTGGTTTAATTGTGAAAAGGATGCTTACTAAATTGGAAAGTAAACCTAAATAAAAGGACTGGTTTCAGTCCTTTGTTAAAGTCGAGCAGTCTACCTTTCCCCACTTGACTTTGAACTTTTATGCTACCCATATGGTCTTTAATGATGTCATGGGTTACCATTAAGCCTAACCCTGTCCCTTTCTCTTTCGTTGTGAAGAAAGGTTCCCAAATCCTTGCTAATTTCTCTTTTGGAATACCAGAACCTTGGTCACTAATACGGATAGCAATATCAACAACTTTTAATTCCCTACATTGTACCGTAATACATCCACCTTGAGTCATCGCTTCAATCGCGTTCTTAACAAGATTAACAAATACTTGTTTTAACCTATTTTCATCACATAGAATAAGTAATTCCTTATCATCGAACTCTGTTGTGATTTCTACACCTTCCATGTTGGCTTGGGTTTCCAAAAGTGCAATGACATGATTTAATATAATTCTAACGTCTATTATGTTATGTTTTGTTTCTTGTGGTTTGGAGAGTACCATAAGTTCATTAAGAATCAGTTCGATCCTATCCATTTCTGATTTCATGATCTTGACGTACTCTTCTTTTATTTTTCCATTTTCAATCAGAGATAGGAATCCTTTTAGTGCAGTTAAAGGATTTCTAATTTCATGAGCAATCCCTGCCGCCAATTGACCAGCTACCGTCAATTTTTCTGATTGAATAGCTAATTTTTCCGCGTTTTTGCGTTCGGTAATATCCCGGATAATAACCTGTGGAAATACTTCATCTTCCACACAATAAGGTGCAGCCATAATCTCAACATCAATGATCTTCCCATCGATACGGATGATCTTTTGTTCCATTAATTCTGCGGGTACTTTCTTACTCATCAATTTACTCATTCTTTGTTTACAGATTTCATGGTAATCGTGATGAATAAAGTCATACAAATCTCTTTCTAAAATATCGTCCGGAGATGTTCCACCAAAAAGATCAATACACGCTTCGTTTAGATACACTATTTTTCTTTGATTTACAATGAACATAGGAGTTAAGGAGCGTTTAACCAATTGGTGAAAATCGACAGAACGACCTCCAAACTGTTCGATCATTTCATCAATATCCTTTCTTAATGAGGTGCCTTAAATAATTATAAGTCTTCATACAATACTGTTACGAATACAATTTTTTACAATAAAGCACTTGCAATAGTCCGTGTATATACTTCATTGATTTAGTTTAGTAAATCCTACCATTTGAAATATTAGAAAAGATTGCACAAATGGTTAAGTTTTGTGCCATAAGTTCTCGTAATTTATTTCAGTTTTGATAAAGAAATTTTATCAAATAAATATACATCTAAGAGGAGTTGCTGTGTCAGTAGTTTGTTAAGCTAAACGGGGATCGATAGTGGAACAGGGCTACTTCGCTCGTAGCTCTTTTCTTTTGCTCGCTAAAGGTCAGAAAAGTTGGATAAAAGGCAATGATAGTGGCAAAGGAGTGATATTTTGAGGAATTTAATAAAACCAATCTGCTTGATGATGGTTCTTGTTCTTGTAAGTTGCCAAAACCAACAAGTATCTCACCTTGAAATCGATTCAGCCACTATGAAGCAAGTGACAAATATACTCAAAGAACAAGTGGGTATCTCACCAATATTTAATTCAAATTTTGTGAGAGTATCTTGGACTAGAGAAGCAAATGAACAAATACCTTCGCTTATGGATGCCCTTCTAGTGACAATGGAGCCAGTAAGGAAGATTGAAGAACCAAAAGGCTTAAAAGAAGACAGAGAAATAGTGAAAGCTGAATACCAACATTGGAGTGACAAAGGGTTTCTTCATAAACAAATCATCATATACATCCCGACTAGAGTAGAAAAACCGCACGATAAAATTATCATGATGATTAGCGATGAGAACTTTAAATCTCAGTATTTTCTACTTAAATCGAATGAAAAGGAAACAAAAAAACTTCTTAATTGGGTTAAAAAACGTGGACTTTTCAACTAAGAAGTTGTTCGGCGGGACTCGATAGCGGGGGAATGTGATCGTCATCCATCTTCTGCTTGTTTGTTGTGATAACGGAAGTTTAGTTTAATAAATCACCATTCACTATTTAAGATATGGATATATTTACCGTAAACAAATTCCATGTTCTCATCGGCAATAACAATGAAGGTAATTTATCAAGAGGGGTTTGTGATGAGAATCTTATTGACTTTTTTGTTTTTCACTTTGCTAATAGGTTGTTCATCCAGTTCAACATCCGAAGGTTCTTACGCTGTAAAACCATATCCTCCAGTGGTAACGTCGGAAAATAAAGCATACGTGGAATCTGGTGAAACGGTATCTGCCGAAAATATAGGGAAGCAAATCGGAGAAGTGAAAAGTTACGTTGATCCCAATGAAACCATGCCAGAAGAGGATGACGGTTCCACCTTTGCTCCTGTCGGAAGTAAACTATATGAAATCAAAGGTATGAAATTAAAAGATGGTTTTGCAGTTGAAATCAATGGGGAGTACCGTAAATTAACCCATTCCGAACCATGATAATTGGGGTATTAATACGACGGGATTCGATAGCGCGGGACGGGATCAACATCAGTCCCGTGTTTCATTTTCGCGGTAACGGGCAGGACAAAGCAGTACCATGATATACTTAAATTAGAGAATCTACTTTTATGAGGGAGTCGAATGAAGCATCTATTGATGACAATATCCTGCCTTTTGTTTACGGTAATCTTAGGCTGTTCTTCACAAGGGGAACCTAATTCTAAGATTGATTCCGTTATACCAATTGAAATCATAAATACCGACACCTTTAATTTCTGGATTAAAGAAAAAGAACCACAAGGTATATGGTTCAATGAAACGATGAATACGAAGAAAGAAGATAGAGGAATTGAACGTTTTGACTATGGCGATAAAACATATCTTCTGATTTCCAGCGGTATAAAGCCATCCGGCTTCTATGAAATCGAGTTAAAGGAAATCACCGATGAAGAAGGGGTTATCACAATCGTAGCAGAAGATGTGCCTCCACAAAGAAGTGAAACTCCTTCAGTAATGGAGAACCCAAGGTTGCTAATGTCTATTGATCGTACCGATAAAGATGTACAGTTAGAATGGCATGAGAGCTAGATACAGCTTCTTGCTGCTCCACTAACGGGGTTCGATACTTCGATAAAGAGCTGTCTGCCAGCTCTTTTTTAACAGGTAACGGGTAGATGTTTGGATTTTTGTTGTGGTACAATTTGGTACAAGAGGTGATTTAATGGGTTATGGCTCTTTACTTATCATTTTGGGTGCCGTGGTTTTGTTGGCGATGGCAATAGAAAAGAATGCAAATAAAATAGCATCAAAGCAGGAGGAAGAAATACATTTATTAAGAGAAATATCAAGTAAATTGTCTGACCTAAGTAAAGACAGGTAGTCTTGCACTAATTTAGTTTACCTAACAGATTCGTTAGCGTGATAAAGGGATGCTCTCTTGGCATTCTATTTTTTTATTCCGCTCCCGGATTCAATAGCATGATAGTGATAAGAGGTTCGAATGATACTTTCTAATTCACTCATATTATAAATATTTATGATACAGTGACATCATATTGAGGTCAAATGGAAGTAGAGGAGAAAATAATGTCTCGTTTATTTGTTCTGTTAGGGATGATGTTTACGTTAGTGACTACATTCTTAATCGGGTGTTCAACATCAACCGATAAGAGGATTATGGTTGAAATAGAACAAGCCATGAAAGAGAAAAATATTAGTTACAAAGAAATTATACATACCGAAATTATAAAAAACGGAGTACTCGTTTTTTATATACACAGGGAAATGCTGCATACCAGTCTTTTTAAAAGGCAAACAGGAGAGGTATGGACATTCATTTCTTCAGGTCCTTCCGCTGATTTAAATCCTAATAAAGACCTATCACTAGGTGTATCAGTTAAACCTTCTATTCCCTTGTCAATTTTGTGTGGTGTGATTTCGAACCCTGAAATTGTAAAAGTGATAGGAGTAGCGGATACTTGGAAAACCGAAAAAACCGCAAAAATAGTGACTACGGAAAGTGGCGAAAGGATTTGGTTTGCTTTTTATGAGCAGCCAATTGAACCAATTTTTGATGTAATAGGTCTATCTAAAGACGAAAAGGTGATATACAAAGAATGGAATGAAATTGGAAGGGGTCAAAGAGAATGGTTACTTAAACACGGTTTTACCACAGAATAAAACGCTGATGAACAATAGGTTGATTTGTTCTTGGGCTCTCCGTATATAAACATTCCGACTAATGCGCTTCCTACCTTTCCAATTCCAGTCCAAACCGCATATGCGGTGCCCATAGCTAGGCCTTTCATTGCAAGGGCTAAGAAAATAAAGCTAGATAAAAATCCACCCACCAATATTGAATAGGATGTAACAGAAGGTGATTGATAAACTTTGGTTATTCCAATGACACACCAAACAACTTCCAAACACCCAATTTTTGCTCATGTTACTGCTTCCCTTCTTTTTGTTATTTTCACCTATAATTCATTGGAAAATAAAAAAAAAGCCCGAGAGAATACCATAACTGTAATTCTCCCAGACTTTTATCCCTCCATGAACACTGACATCACTTGCGTTTTCTTCTCGGAACAGGGGAAGGACATAACCACTTTCCCGTAATTGGAACGATTTTCACCTTTTAAGAGGGTGATCTAAGCTTCGAAAGGGGTGTCTGTCTCTTGCTGTTTCTCACTCATAAATACCTTTTTCACACGCTCTCTGTGTGCCTTATTAATTAACACGTAAAGAATATCTCCTGAGCCTAATTTGGTACTACCTCGCGGAGTGATTAATTTGTCTCCTCTAATCACGGCTGTAATCAGCGTATCCTCTGGTAGGAAAAGATGTCGTAATTCCTTTCCCACAACGTTTGATTCTTCTTTGATGTGAACCTCAATAATTTCACTATTCGTCTTACCCATAGATACTAGCTCTAAACTATGAGGAACATTAATCTTGTCACCGCCGGAAAGTCCCAGTTTATTAGCCAAAGGAGTAATACTTGCTCCTTGAACTAACGCAGAAATCAAAACAACGAAGAACACAACATCAAAAAATAACTGACCATTCTCCAAACTAGCAATTAAAGGATAGGTTGCTAGGACGATTGGAACTGCTCCTCTTAGTCCTGCCCATGAGATGAATATCTTTTCCTTCACTGAAAACTTCATAAAGCTCGTACTAATGAATACCCCTATTGGTCTAGCTACAAACATGAGGATGACTGAAAGTGCAATACCCTGCCATGTGATGCCGAATAATTCGGTTGGGAAGACGAGCAGTCCTAGGATGATAAACATCAGGATTTGCATCATCCAAGCAAAACCCTCGTTGAATCTAAAGATGGAGTGCCGATAGGTTAAATCTGAATTTCCCATCCAAAGTGCCATGACATAAACGGCAAGTAAACCGCTCCCGTACATCAAAGCGGTAGCGCTATAGGTGAATATGGCAAAAGCTAAAGCCAATACCGGGTATAAACCTGAAGAATCAAGGTTTACTCGATTGATGCTCCAAACGGCTAATCTTCCCATAATGAGTCCCATCAAAAGTCCAAGACCCATTTGCCATAAAAAGCCGATAATCAAAGTAAAGAGATTGTTGGCTTCGGGAGCTTGGATTAATTGAATCAGAGATATCGTCAGGAAAACTGCCATCGGGTCGTTGGTTCCAGACTCTGCTTCTAATACAGAAGTCAATCGACGCTTGATATTTTTGTTACCGAGAACGGCAAAAACAGCAGCAGCATCAGTTGACCCAACAATCGCCCCGAATAAAAATCCTTCTAACCAAGTAACTCCAAGAATATATTTGGCAAAAACGCCTACAACAATCGTTGTTAAAAGAACTCCTAGTGTGGCTAGGGAAAGAGAGGGGGCAGCCACTTTTTTAACATCTGTCCATTTGGTTTGTAATCCACCTTCAAACAAAATGACAATAAGAGCTAGAATCCCGAACAACTGGGTAAGAAAAGCATTATCAAAATAAACAAAGTGGCTGAGCACCATCCCTACAACGATAAAGAGTACCAATGAGGGCAATCCAAATCGACTGGAGAACTTTGTTGTAATGACACCAACAACTAACAGAATCGCAAATAAAAATATCGAATTGTCTGTTGTAAATTCCATGCACACCTTCCCCCTTTAATGGATGTTTCTTTTTTTGAACCGTCCTCCCTTTACATCATGGATATTTCCAATGGCAAGGAATGCAGCACTATCAATTTCTTCAACAATGGCTTTCATTTTGGCTTCTTCTAATCGGGTGATAACACAAAAGATAACTTTCTTATCCTCACCAGTATACCCGCCTTCACCTTGCAAATAAGTGATACCACGACCTAAACGAGCCAAGATGGAATCGCCAATTTCTTTAAAATTTTCACTAATGATCCAAACGGATTTAGACTGATCCAGACCTTCAAGAGTAATGTCGATCATTTTAAAAGCAACATAATAGGCAATCAGAGAATACATTGCTCTATCCCATCCAAAAACAAAACCGGCACTTCCTAAGATAAAGAGATTGAAGAACATAACTACTTCCCCAACGGAGAAAGGGGTTCTCTTTGTAAATAAAATCGCGATGATCTCCGTACCATCTAGAGATCCTCCATACCGTATAACTAGCCCAACGCCTACCCCCAGAATGATGCCCCCAAATACCGCAGCAAGCAAAGGATCTTTGGTTAAGACTGGAACGGGGTGTAAAAGGAACGTTCCGATTGACATAATACTGATACCAAACAAAGTCGAGATTGCAAATGTTTTCCCTATCTGTTTATAACCAACAAAAAGGAAAGGCAAGTTTAATATAAAGAGCAAAAAGCCTAGTTTAATCTTCAGAAGATGCGCGAGAATAATGGAAATCCCAACTATTCCACCGTCAATAACCTGATTTGGAACCAAAAAAATTTCTAAACCTATTGAAACCAAACATGCTCCTAAAAACATAAAAACTGTTCTTTTCAATAAATTCAGTTTTGTGAGTTTTTGATGGTGAATTTGTCCTTGAAATTGCGGTGCTGCATCCAACAATTTTCACTCCTTATCTTGATAAGATATGGACAACCAGCTCATGATGCTGGGTGTCCATGTTTTATTCTAAGGTTGAAAATAGTAAGCAAGAGGAAGGACTACTGCTAGAATAACGATGCTAATCATAAGCATTCTGTAGATATCGTTATTCAAATCATAATCACCCTTTTTTGGTTCTTTCTCTTGGTCCATGATGAACCTCCTTAAAAGTTTTAGTTATAACTTTTAAGGAAAAAAAACCATCAGTCTGCTATTGAACACACGAGGATATAGATTAAACCTTTGTTTTAAGATCGGAATAAAAGAGGATAGGAAGAGCTTAACTTCCCTCAGATAATGAAATGAGGTTGTCGTTGTTGCCCAAACAAAAGATGCTAGAAGGAGCAAGGTAAGGATTGTGTTAGCATGGGTAATAACCCCGATATATCCTTCTTGTTTCTTCAGATCAACCAGTTCATGAGAAACTGGGGTATATTCATGGTATGCTGATGCGTTCTTAGGTTGGGTTACAATGGTTGTATATATAGATAACGCTACAATAGTCGAAATAATAATTTTAAGTGATTTCACAGGAATGACCTCATATAAAGGGATATAAAAAAGGTATAACAGGATGTATTAATATTATAACACGTAGTCTGTGCTTATTTAATACAGGAAAGGGCTCGAAGTAATGTAAAATGCCCCAGCTGTTATGGGCAGCAGTTGTTTGGCTTTCGTAAGGTTTTCCGTCGATAACTTATATGGTGTACCTGACTAACCTTTTAGCGGTACAGAAGAACTATCCGAACGCAAGCCGTGAAAATGTGGGGGAAAAGTAAAATATTAGGAAATTAAGATTGTAAGAGGTGAAATGTATGATTGGAATTCCGAAACCCTTTATGGATTAAATCGTATTTGAGAGAAAAGACTATTTCAATCATGTTAGCCATAAGGAGGGACATCCATGGCTGGTATAATTATTGCAGTTATTTTATTACTTCCTATATATGGAGTGTTAATCTGGTCTTATTTTTACCCAGAAGAAAGTATGTTGTTTTTTGGGAAGAGGTGGATGTATAAAGAAGAACCTGAGTTATCTGAAGACGCAATTAGTTATACAAAATTTGTATCGATTATTGCTATCTTCATAGTAACTATCATTTTGGTAAGTTTCATCTTTGATAATCCCTTAGTCAGGCTATTATTAGTTCTAGGATTGGTTTCTTTTATTGGATATAAATTAATTAAGAATTAAAAAATCCTCAACTAACAGAGATCGATAGTGCAGGAAGGTTGCTTTGGCAGCCTTCCTTTATTGTTGAAGTAAAGGAAGAGAGTCAATATGATAATGGATACTATCATGCAGGTTTTTAAGGCTTTATTCCATTCCGTTTTATCTATTGTTTTCTTACTCATTCTTTTTGCCTTCGATCTGCAGGATACTGGGGCGGATACGTTTATGAATAGAAAAAAGCCGGTTCTAAAGACCGGCTTCCATCCTTTTCTTAAGCAAATTTCTTTTTCTCCAAGTCTTCATCTGTTGATACTTGCTTCTGGTTGGAGAAATCTAGCAATGAAACAACAATAATGATGATAAAACTAGTAGCCATACCGTATAGGATAGGATTAGTGGAAGTAATGCCTTCTATGGCTAGGCCAGCTAATACAACGACGGTACTGCTGATAATGGAATAGAAAGCGGCTTTGGCTGTAGCTCGTTTCCAGAAGAAGCCCAATACGATGGGGAAGAAAACTGCCCCGGATAAAACAGCATACGCGACGTCAAGAGCCACGAGAACATCTTGAATCCATAAGGCAAAAATAATCGTAAGAGTCCCGATAAGGAAGGTAATGATGCGTGACACTTTTAAGAATTGTTTTTCGCTGATGTTAGGCATGAAGAATGACTTAATAATATCATTTGAAATCAGTGTCGACGAAGCGAGTAAAGTTCCAGAGTACGTCGACATAAGGGCGGATACTACGGCTGCGAGTACTAGGCCTAATATCCCATTTGGCAAAATGGTTATCGCCATGGCGGCAAATGTATTTTGAGTTGAATTTAGGTTGGGAATGACAATAAACGCACACATCCCGATGATTGCAACCACAATCGCATAGAGCAAACTATATATTCCGGCGTAGATAGTCCCTTGGCGAGCGATCTTAATCGTTTTAGCGGTAAATATTCTTTGCCAAATATCTTGAGCAACAACCATGCCTAAACCAAAGAGTAGGAGGTACTGGAAGATTCGATCTCCGCCAATGCTTGCAATGTTGAGGTAAGATTCCGGTAATTGGGTTTGTAGCGCTTCAAAGCCGCCTGCTTTCCAAAGACTCATCGGGAACATGATAAAGAATACGCCGATCGTCATAACCACGAATTGAATGATATCCGTCATCGTTACGGACCACATTCCGCCAAGCATGGTGTAAAATAAAACAATTCCCCCACCCAGCAGCATGGATAAAGTAAGGTTCCACTCCAGAAGCACATTAAGTATGGTTCCGATTCCAATAATCTGAGTCACGGCAACCATCATGGCATAGATAGCTGCAACAATGGCGCTGATAAGCCCGGTTTGCTTGTTATATCGCACTTCAAGCATTTGACTAATGGTCAAAACATTTAAACCGGCAATCTTTTTAGCGAGGAAAATGCCCAGAGTAGCAATCCCGATTCCTAGCATGGTAACCAACCAGATCCCCGAAATTCCAAATTCGTATCCCAGTCTGGCCGTTCCAATCGTGGAAGCGCCACCAAGGATAACAGCAGCCAAACACCCAAGATACATGAACATCCCTAGGTTTCTTCCTGCTACCATGTATTCTTCAGAGGTGGTCGCTCTTTTTGAGCCTAGATACCCTACGAAAACAATCATTCCAAAATAGATCAGCATAATGATGACATCTATGAAACTCATACATTTTCCCTCCTTTTAGACCTTATTCCCCCCGAAAAAGGGGGGATGGAAAACCATTGATCTTAATTTGCGTTGGAAAACGAAGCTTGCTTGAGATTTTCTTCCTGAACCTTGCGCTTCTTGAGTGCAACTAAGGAAATCATTTCAAAAGCTACCGCGGAGGCAGCAGCAGCTGTTATTTCTCCACTGTCATAGGCTGGCAACACCTCGACTAAGTCAAACCCCAGAATGTCTAATCCATCAAGACCGCGAACGAGATCAAGGGCATCTGCGCTAGTGGGCCCACCCACTTCAGGGGTACCCGTACCTGGGGCATAGGCGGGGTCAAGGAAGTCAATATCAAAAGAAACGAAAACGGGACGTCCGGCCACGCGCTTATGAATTCGATTTAATACTTCAGAATAGCCAATCTTTCGGATTTCCTTCATGGGAATCACTTCAAATCCAAGATGGCGGGCATCTTCTATGCACTCCGGACCGTACAGGGGTCCGCGCATACCGACCTGGATGGAATGGTTCACATCTAACAGACCTTCTTCTACTGCACGTCGGAAGGGGGTGCCATGCATATATTTTTCGCCATAATAATTGTCCCAGGTGTCACTATGAGAATCAAAATGAACAAGCGCAACAGGACCATATTGTTTAGCAAAAGCTCGTAAATTTCCTAGAGAGATGGAGTGATCGCCTCCTAGAATGATGGGAATGATAGACTTCTCCAGGATCGGAGCCAGACCCTTTACCATATTGTCATAGGTTCTGTGAATATTGCCAGGAATAACGTCAATGTCGCCATAATCTACACCTGAACAGTAATCAAAGATATTAATGTTCTGATCGGGATTGTATGGACGTAGCAAAACGGAGGAGTTGCGAATATGCTGCGGACCATATCGTGCACCCGTTCGATTCGATACAGCGGTATCGAAGGGTACCCCAACAATGACGAAATCGACATTGTCTGTTGTCTGGATATGCTCCAGCCTCATAAATGTACGAATGCCACAGAATCGGGGGGATAATGAAGAATCTTTTGGTTGATACATTATAGTAAACCTCCTGTTGATAATAATCTCTATCTTAAATGAAGCAATTATCATGCCAAGTATTCAAGCGAGAGAGAAGAGGATTTTGATTAATTTTTGGATCAAAACACGAAAAAAAGCGATTCATGAGTGAATCGCGATTCGTCTATGAATCAATTTGGTATTGTTTAAGCTTCCGAACCACGGAAGGTTGGCTAATTCCTAAGTACTTCGCCATTTCTCTTGTTGTTTTGCAATGCCGATAAGCTCGAAACAACCATTTTTTTTCTACCTCTTCAATAGCCTCTTGCAGAGTGGGGATGTGATCCATCCCTTGCTCAGTTTCGTCCTCCACACTCCAATTTTCCCATTCGTTTACAGGGTAAGGCAGATGTTTGGGTTCGATTAAACCATCCGTGATTAGAACCAGTCTTTCCATCAAATTCTCTAGTTCTCTTACATTGCCTGGCCATGAGTAGTGTAATAGCGCATTATAGGCATTCGGATCTAACATGCAGTTCTTGCCGTATTTCTCGTTATTCCTCTTTAAGCTCTCCTGAAGTAGGAGCTTGACATCCTCTAACCTGTCTCTAAGTGGTGGAATGCCAATAGGTATGACATGGAGCCGAAAGTATAGGTCTTCACGAAAGCTTCCTTTTCTCATCATTTCTTTCAGATCCTTATTCGTTGCTGCGATGATACGGAAGTTAACGGGGCTGGGTTTGGTACCTCCTACGCGTGTCAGCACTTTTTCTTCAAGTACTTTCAACAGTTTCACTTGCATGTTCATGGGGATTTCTCCTACTTCATCGAGAAAGAGGGTACCGTTATGGGCCAGTTCGATCATTCCGGGCTTTCCCTTATGATGGGCACCCGTGAAGGAACCCGCCGCATAGCCAAACATCTCGGATTCAAACAGCGTTTCAGGAATCGCCCCGCAATTCACTTCAATGAACGGACCCTGGTGTCGATCGCTTTTTTTATGAATTTCGCGTGCAAACATACTTTTTCCTACGCCCGATTCTCCCAGCATTAGCACGGATGCATCCGACTTGGATACCCGATGAACCAGATCCCATACATGATTCATCTCATTGCTCTCAAATATCACTCCACC
The DNA here is from genome assembly GCF_004522215.1 of Ammoniphilus sp. YIM 78166. Taxonomy (GTDB): domain Bacteria; phylum Bacillota; class Bacilli; order Aneurinibacillales; family RAOX-1; genus YIM-78166. The sequence goes on from NZ_SDLR01000003.1 coordinate 142,749, forward strand.
TGTTTTGGTTTCTCGTTCACGTACTTCCTCAATTTCCGTTTCATAACGTTGCATAACGAGCTGAAGTTCCTCGAATTTGTCTTTAAGCTGTTGAATTTCGGTTAGATCATGCGAAAAACTAATGACTCGTATAAAAGCCCCGTTACTATCAAAGACGGGAATCCCTGTCGCCATGACGAACCTTCCGGTTTTTGTTTTTTGCATGACTTGCGCTTGTTTTTTCTCTTTTAGAACCTTCACCGTTACAGAAGGAGAGAATATCCCCTGCCTTTCTAACTCATAGACCGACTTGCCAATGAGAGAATCGGTGTCACTTCCGTAGATCGAAATACAAGAGGGACTGGCACGTAAGATAAGCCCTTCATTATTCGTGATCACAATATTGTCATTGGAAGCTTCCAAGATCGCTTTCAACTCTACTTCAATTAAATGATTCAAAAACGATCCCCCGCAATCAAATGGATTTCATATGTTGGTATTATACCTCAGTTGGTGAGTCATTGCTTTGATACCTACGGATTGATTCAGAAGCCAAGGATATCATTGGAGCTTCTTGAAGCGGGTTATAAAAATTGAATATATTTCCAACACTGTTATAATGAAAGATAGGATTTGTAAGCGAAATATGGGAGGAAATCATGGGAAGATTAGTTCATTTCGAAATCCATGTAGATGACATGGAACGGGCCAAGACGTTTTATGGAGAGGTATTCGGATGGTCCTTCCAGGATTGGAGTGAATACGCGGGAATGCCGTACTTCGGAGCCGTGACTGGCGATGAGAAGGAGCCTGGGATCAATGGTGCTCTGATGCAGCGTCAAAGTGCTCCGCCGGAAAGAAACCAAGCTTTAAATGGATTTGCTTGTACCATGGGAGTGGAGAATTACGATCTAACGGAGGCGAAAATTATAGAGCTTGGCGGTAAGGTGGCCATGCCCAAATACGCCCTGCCTGGTATGGCATGGCAAGGATACTATATAGATACCGAAGGTAATCTATTCGGGATTCATCAACCCGATGTACATGCAAAATAGAACCCATAATAGCTAAAAGTTGCCTCGATGAGACAACTTCTTTTTGTATTGGAGCGACTTACCTTTCAGAGAAAGGAGATAATCATGAAGGAATGGACGAAAGAAATGGAAATCCAGGCTCCTATTGAAGAGGTTTGGAAGCTATTTGATGGTTCGTTGGAGAATATGCAAAAAATAATGCCGCAGGTTGTGGAGCACAAGCCTATCAAAATAACGGAAGAAGGGGTTGGGACTGTTTATCGCCAAACCTATAAAGAAGGAAACCGGCTTCAGGAGTATGATGTAACTACCTTGGAATATGTAGATGACCCAGAAAAGAAAAAGCTAAAAGTCGGGTTTACTTTAGCCAATTTATTTCAAATCACTGCCTTATATGAACTGATTCAAGTTAATATTCAGACGACCCTTTTTAGGTATACAGTAACGAACACTCCTTTAAAATGGTTCGTCAAATTACTGCTGCTGTTTGCTGGCGAAAAGGTAGTCACGCAGTTTGTGGAACGAGTGAAACGGGTAGCCGAATCACCCATGGAATGAAAGGCTTAGAATAGATTTGCGTAAGGGTTACTGGGTCCTTGAAGAAGGACCTTTTTCTATTGACACGTGAAAGAAATTTCTGAAACAACCATTAATGGTAAAGCGTCCAATTTAAGAGATGATATTTTATATGTTAAAAAATATTCAATTGTCTCTTATCTTTTACTTTGTATTTAGCTTAATAGTATTTTCCATACCTTCAATTGGATAGCTTGTTCCTGCGTTGAATTACCAAGCGTAGAGGGAGAACTTGAACGCTCAGAAGCGGTCTTTGCAGGTAAGGTATTAGAAATTAATGATAAAAACTTTCCAGTGCAGGTTCATTTTAAAGTAACTAATACATGGAAAGGAAATGTAGCTTCTGCACAAACCATAGCCACTGGTTTTGGTGACGCAGATTGTGGCTATGAATTTAAGGAGGGAAAAGAGTACATCGTTTACGCTTCTAAGTCCTCTATGTATGGTGTTGATAAACTTTCTACTACGATTTGTAGAAGAACAAATGAGTTATCTTCTGCAAACGAAGATTTATCTGTTTTAGGAGAAGGTAAACCGACTGAACCAAAGGCCACCCCTATAGACTTAGAGCAAAAAAGCTATATTTGGTATGTTGTCATTCCACTTTTATTAACTCTAGGTGCAACATGGTTCATTAAGAGGAAGAAGGGTAATGAATAGATACATCCAGAAAGAATAGATTGAACATCGGTTAAAAGACAGAAGGAGAGGGATTAGATGGGAGGTAAGTATCATCAGTTTACACTTGACGAGGTTACTATGCAGGATTTCCTATACCTAGTTATATTACTTATTGTTTTTGTGCTATTCAAGTGGTATAGAGACAAGAGAAGGTTTTGATATTCTGGCTAGGAACCGCATATAAGAAATTTATAATAGAAGATTAACGAGAATAGAACAAAATTTATTTGTCACGCTAATTGGAACCTATAAGGGGAATGAATAATAAATGTTGGGGTGAGTAAGTGGCGGTTAGGAATATCATCTATACATTGCTGAGTATTTCCTTAGTTTTAAACATTTGGCTGATCTTACAAAATAAAAAGGAAAAAGAGCGAGCAGATATTGCGACGTTATTTTTAACAATCATTGCAGTTGAAAATAAATTAGATAGCTACGCAAGTTATATTGGCAATCCCGGTTTATTTGAATGGGCGTGGAATGATCCGGCACTTCCCAAAATACTGTCAAACAAGACCATCGACATCATAGCGGGTATTACAGAGACCATTAATATCGCTGAGTCAGATCAAGTTACTATACCTACTGATGTAAAAGGGAATTTAATTATGATGAGAGATATAGTTGAGAACAAGTATTTTCCAGCAACTTTAGAACCGACTACGAAGGAAAATCAGAAGAAAATTATTGATTTTTATAGAAGTATCAAATTTTATTTTGATGTTGGTGGTCCCTCAAATAGCTGGAGCAAATTTGAAGAAAGGATTGACAACTTTCTTAAATCAGAATCCAACAAATATTAAGGCACTTGGAAGTGAGGAAAATCCTACTGAATACCACTGTCATATTAGAGACCTAGTTCGATATACACGGGGACATCGATCGACTAAGAAGACTCAAGCAACAGGATAACCTACCCTTAAAAATAATCGATGTACAAGAATACCTTGGTGGAACTAATAGGAGTTCGATAAGTTGGGCTGCGTTCAGCAGTCCTTTTTTTGTTCAGCGATCTGGCTGGTTAACGAAACAGTACCAATGAATATTAGAAAATGTGGATGTTTGGAGTAAGAGATAGTGAAACATCGAGGTTGATTGGTAGTGGTAAAAAGTCCACTTATCCGAGAAAATGGAGGGAAAAAAGCAAAAATAAGTGGAGAATCGACAACTAGAGCTTCAATAAAGCTTGTAAATTTGAATTTTCAGAGCTAATAGTTGGATTTTTTCCACCTACAAAATGAAAAGCTACTCTATTATTAATTAATAGGTGGAGAATTGCCATCTATTTATTCTTGCTTCCATATTAGATGTTTACGTCTGTGGACTTTTCATGGTTTTGTCTTTAAAAATACCCTGTAGGGGGGTATATTTGGCTTAGTCATTATTCTAATGGATCGATAGCAGGGAATGGATCGGCATCCACCCCCTGCTTTTTGTTGCGGGACGGACTGTAATCTTCAATAACGGATACCAAATTTATGGTAAAATTTTTGAAGAAGTAAAAATCAGGTGTAGAGGTAATCATTGGATTTTTATTCACTGATTAGGTTTTAGGAGGGGACGATGAAAAAGATAGTAATTGCAATTGTAATCATCTTCTTGATATCTATTCTTTTATATTTAAGTGGATATAGATTAGATGGACTAAGTGCTGCAAGAGCAAACTCATTTATCTCGAAAGATTCAGTGCTATTGGATGAAGTTGAGTATAGTTGGGGAAAGGTATTCATTTTTAATTCTCCTGAAAAACCAGTTACAGCGATAAGTTCTAAGTCTTTTGGCTTTTTGTGGGTTTCAAGGATGTCCGTGTACTATTACCCTAATAAAGATCTGATAAAAACGATAGGTGGGGTCTCATATGTAAGTGATCAAAATAAGGCGACAACAGTAATAAGTGTATGGTCAAGTGACCCCAAGATATCTTATATCGAAATTGGACCCGAAGGAAATAGAATAAGGAAAGAAGCAATATTGAATTCGCCTATTACATTTTCTTGGGATAAATCATTTCAGTGGAATGATTTAAAACCGCAGGCATTCAATAAAGACGGGAAGGTTATTTATGAGTATCGCTACGCTAAATCTAATTTTATTAAGCATGAGGATTTAAAGTGGTATCCTGTTTTGCAAGATGAAGACCAAGAAAAGTCTATTAGTAATTGAACGGGGATTGATTGTTTGATAATTTGCTGCATCCGGCTTCTGTTTGCTCCACGAAGTGGATAATAGATGTAAATAGATTAGGTGATAAAAATGAATGCGCAGCTAAAAGAATTTGTGAATGATTTAGTTTTCTTGATTCATGAGAAGTACAACGATAATCTACAAAACACCGACAAAGAAATCGGGGCGATAAGACCTTTAGAATAGGTAGTAATCAAGCCTATAATTGACGCCGAATGTAGCGATTGTGGATTCCAACCTCGTCATGACCATGCCAAAATCGGTCACCGCTGACAGCGGAATGGATGTCCTGACCCACGCCATAGAAGCTTACGTTTCGGTAATGGCTTCTGATTATACTGATGCCTTGGCTCTTAAAGCGATCCAGCTCGTTTTTGAATATCTACCTCGTTCGTACAGAAGTGCAGAGGACAAGGAAGCCCGCGAGAAAATGCATAATGCGTCTACCATAGCTGGGATGGCCTTTGCCAACGCATTCCTGGGCATAAACCACAGCTTGGCCCATAAATTGGGGGCAGAATTCCATATTACGCACGGAAGAGCGAATGCCATTTTGCTGCCTCACGTCATTCGCTATAATTCAGCGAAGCCAAGTAAGTTTGTTTCCTTCCCGAAGTATGAAAGATTTATTGCTGATGAAAAATATGCCCAAATTGCGCGCTCCCTGGGACTTAAATCATCCACAGCGGACGAAGGGGTGGAAGGTCTGATTCAGGCCATTCAGAACCTCATGAAGGAGTTGGATCTGCCATTTAGCATTCAAGAGTGCGGAATCAGTGAAAAAGAATTTGAAGCCAAAGTCGAATGGTTGGCGGACAAAGCATTTGAAGACCAATGCACAACAGCGAATCCGCGACAGCAGCTGGTATCCGAGTTGGCCACCATTTACAGGCAAGCTTATAAAGGATCATGAGGCTTTATACACCGAGTCTCTTACATCTTCGGCTACTATCAAAAAAAGCACCTCGCGGGTGCTTTTTTTGATGTCATTATGGAGATTAGCAAGGTTGAGTGATTAGAGAGATAAAAACTGCATGACTGGATAACTTACTATGTTTTCCTGCAAAATATTGACAATGATGAATTAAAAACTAAAAGGGGAGAAGTATAGTGGAATTTCGTACTGAAAGGGATACTTTAGGGGAGATCAAAGTACCTGCAGATCGGTTGTGGGGAGCGCAGACACAGCGCAGCACGCAAAATTTTAGGATCGGTAAGGAAAAGATACCCCAAGAGATGATTCAGGCCTTTGCCATCCTAAAGAAAAGTGCGGCCCGGACGAACCAAAGTCTGGGCAAATTGGAAGTGAACAAGGCCAATGCGATCGTCCAAGCCGCTGACGAAATTCTAGAAGGCAAGTGGGATGACCATTTTCCATTGGTGGTTTGGCAGACCGGAAGTGGGACCCAAACCAATATGAACGTCAATGAAGTGATCGCGAATCGAGCAAACCAGCTGTTAAGCGACAGCGGCCTGCATGTCCATCCTAATGATGATGTCAACCGTTCACAAAGCTCAAACGATACCTTCCCAACGGCTATGCATATCGCCGGATTGTTAGCGATTGAAGATCACGTCCTGCCGGCTTTGCTCAAGCTGAAAGAAACGCTTCGACAAAAGGCTGAAGAATTTAAAGATGTCATCAAAATCGGCAGAACCCATTTGCAGGATGCCACACCATTAACCTTAGGACAGGAGGTTAGCGGATGGCAGCGGATGCTAGAAAAAAGTGAAAGGATGATTAGGGAGAGCGCTGAATACCTTCGAGAGCTTGCGATTGGAGGGACAGCAGTCGGAACAGGGATTAATGCGCATCCGAAGTACGGGGACATGGTGGCGGAAGAGATCAGCAGGTTGACAGGAAAAAGCTTCCTATCGGCCCCAAACAAGTTCCACGCTTTAACCAGTCATGACGAACTGGTATATGTTCATGGGGCTCTAAAGGCCTTGGCAGCCGATCTTATGAAAATAGCGAACGATGTGAGGTGGCTTGCGAGCGGACCACGCTCCGGAATTAGGGAAATTACCATCCCCGCCAATGAGCCCGGAAGCTCCATCATGCCCGGAAAGGTTAATCCGACTCAAAGTGAAGCTCTAACGATGGTGGTTTGCCAAGTCATGGGGAACGATGCGGCGATTGGTTTTGCCGCGAGCCAGGGAAACTTTGAGCTCAATGTGTTCAAGCCTGTGATCATTTATAACTTCCTACAATCGACCAAACTGTTGACGGATGCCATGATTTCCTTTAATGACCATTGTGCCGTAGGGATTCAACCCAATCTGAGCGTAATCAAACGTAATCTCGAAACATCGCTTATGCTCGTAACCGCACTGAATCCTCACATAGGCTATGAAAATGCTGCAAAAATAGCCAAATTGGCTCACGGGGATGATCTGACGTTGAAAGAAGCTGCTATCAAGTCTGGCTTGCTGACCGCTAAGCAATTTGATGAATGGGTCCAACCTGAAAGCATGATCCGTCCTACTGAATAGAAGATAAAATTCATGCGAGAGGGATCTGCAAATGGCAGGTCCTTTTCGTTGTTTGAGTAGGCTTTCGATTATGATAGAATGAAGAGAAAGGGGGTGAAAAAATGAGCGAAGACATGCTTCAGCAACTGATTAAGATGGTGGCCGCCAGTAACCGGCTACAGACAGAAATAAAAGAAGGGTTGGACAAGCTGGAAAGAAGACTTGGAAATGTCGAAACTAGACTCGAAAAGGTTGAAACAAGACTTGGAAATGTTGAAACTAGACTCGAAAAGGTTGAAACAAGACTCGGAAATGTTGAAACTAGTCTCGAAAAGGTTGAAACAAGACTCGGAAATGTTGAAAAGGATGTCCACGAGATCAAGAGTCAGATGTATCGCATGGAACGAATGGAGCGGCAACTCGATAAAACGGTAGCCCGTGTCGACCGTTTGGAAGTTGATGTCGAGCTTCTCCAACAGGAAAGTACCTAAATGGCCCTTCACTGTTTTCCTCTTTAGTCTTCAACATAAATCGCCTCACAGCACAGGTTCCTATCAGGGGAACCTGTTTTTTCTTTCGTCTGAGATGGGAAGTGTTTTTCGAAACCGTGATAGGCTTAGCAAGTTAGAGGATTATGGACCATCGTGAAGAATAAGCAAATACATACGTATTCTTAGGAGGAAGGTTTGGATGGCGAAGTGGAAATGGTTTCGGATGGTCTCCATTGTGGGGATGGCGCTCCGATTTTTCTTGCAGATTTTTTGGTACCAATGGAGGAAAAAATCGGGGCATGAATGGGATGAATTAATGCGCCGCCAAGCACGAGCGTTTAGGGAGAAGGCCATTCGGCTCCAAGGCTTACTTATTAAAGTGGGGCAATTCTTAAGCACTAGAGGGGATATGCTTCCTAAGCCTTTTGTCGAAGAAATTACCCAGCTCGTGGATCAGGTTCCAGCCACAGGTTGGGATCAAGCGAGGGTACAGCTTGAACGAGAATGGGGAAAATCGTACCGTGAAATTTTACGAAGCGTCGGCAGCGAACCGGTTGCGTCCGCATCCATTGGGGAGGTGTACCGTGCCGAGCTGCTGGATGGAACGAATGTGGCGGTGAAGATTCAGCGTACCGGTATTGATAAGGTCATTGCAGCGGACTTTCAAGCCTTAAGGTTCATTACATGGATTGCCCAGTTTACTCCTTTTTCAGATAAGGCCAATTTCCCCATGCTTTACAAGGAAATGAAGTCGGTTATCGAGCGGGAATTGGATTTCAAGAAGGAAATGGAGACCGCGCAACAGTTTAAGGAGCGATTTCGAGAAGAGGTGCAAGTATATATACCGGCAGTGTATTCGGATTACACCACGAAAAAGGTACTGATCATGGAGTGGGTCGAAGGACGAAAAATTACGGATACTGACTTTTTGAACCAATTCGGCATCGACAGAAAAGACTTAGCGGAAAGGCTCTTGGAGCTTTTTATACCTCAGTTTTTGGAGCAAGGCAAGTTTCATGCCGATCCTCATCCCGGCAATGTCATGGTGAATGAGAAGGGGGAGATCATTCTCCTGGATTTTGGGATGATGGGGGAAATCAGTAAAAAAGACGCGGAGCACCTTCAGCAGCTTCTCATTGCTTTAGGTTTGAAAAATTATGCCAAAGCCGTGGAGCACCTGATCAAGCTGGAATTTGTCCTTCCTTCTGCCAACCGAAAAGAAATGGAAAGTATGCTTGAAGAAGCTCTTTCTGTTGACCTGCAATCGTTCAAAAAGATGACCCATATCGAAATGTTGAAAATGAAGATGGAGCTTCAGAAGGTAATAGAGGCCCTTCCCATTCAAGTACCGACCCGCTTCGTGTTTTTGGGTCGATCCTTTATCACGGTGGAAGGACTGATCGCTACGATCTATCCTGACGGAGATTTAGTCGAACTGGGTGAACCCATTCTGAAAGAGTGGTTTGAGCAGCATCAGGGTGGATGGTGGAAGCTGGTGGCCAGTTGGGTTCAAGGACAGCCTTTCTTTCAAATTCTTCAAAGCCTGCCTAGCTTGTTGGAGGAACCGCGCCGATATCGTGAGTGGCAGGAGGAAGCCCAGCGCAGATCGTTTGAGTTTGAACATGCCAGGGACAAAAAGAGGGATGCCTTTATCCTGCTCGTCTTATCCATTGTCTTGGCGTTCATAGCCTACGGGTTACGAAATCCGGCTTTATGGACGGCATCTCTTATTCTTGCAGGTGTTTCCGGACCTCTATATCTCATAGCCTCTAGAAAAGTAAAAAAATGGACACGGCGGAAATAACGGTCATGGAATAGCATTGGCAAAATACGATATCCTTCGGGGAAGCCCAGGTAGGCTTCAACTTGAAAGGTTCTTTTGCTATGATAAGGGAGGTTCCATAGTCATCCTGGAAAGGATTTAACCATGTTATATATCATTAAATTTCTCTATAGCTTTGTGCTGCCTCCCGGTCTATTTATTCTAGCGTTTGCTCTATTAAGCATTAGGTTATATCGACGCGATAAGCATTCTGCTTATTACCTGCTCGCTTTTACCGTCCTCTTTTATCTATTCTCTACTCCTTTTCTAGGTGGAATGTTAGTTGCTTCTCTAGAAAATAGGTATCATCCGCCAGGGCAACCAAGTGGGGATGTTATTGTTATGCTGGGCGGGGGAGCGACAGCGGATACTCCAGATGTGGATGGAAAAGGACAGCTTTCGGGTCATGCAGCCAATCGATTCCTTACTACAGTCCGTCTGCATTTTCAAACGGGATTGCCTATTATCCTATCAGGAGGGATTGTTCACAGCGATTCGGGAAGCGAGGCCGAAATAGCAAAAAGAAAGCTAATCACCCTGGGTGTGGATAAAGAGAAAATATGGGTTGAGGGTGCAAGTCGAAACACGGAGGAAAATGCTGTTTACGTCAAGAGACTTTTAACCCAGCATGGATTTAAGAAACCTATTTTGGTTACCTCTGCGTTTCATATGGAGCGCTCCGTTCGAAACTTCGCGAAGCAGGGGATTGATGTGGTTCCGTACCCGACGGATTACCTGCAGAATCAAGATAGACATCTTCATTTAAATCTGTTTGCACCTACAGGTGGGGGATATTCATATTTAGCTTTAAAAGAATATCTTGGTATATTAGCTCTATTATTTTAGTTGTTTAACGCAAAAGCCAGCCGCAGACAAATTGTCATCCTACTAATAACAGTGTTTGTCGATCCGCATGAGCCAATGGGTGCGTAATCCTTACGGCAGGACGATCGAAGTTCCACTTCGTGATAAAATTCTATTACTAAAGAGGAGCAGTGATTGCTCACTGCTCCTCGCAAAGGCTTTTACTATCATGTAAACAGTTGGTTTATCCCCCTATTTTATGGCTATGTATACCTCGATTTTTCCGTTAGGATAATATTTTTCAAAATCAAAGGTGTAGGCTCTCTCAAGTGTACCGGTTTCTTCCTGTCGCCAGATTTCTTTCCACGTATTAATCATTCCTTGTTGTTCTGTTGAGGCTACATGAAAAATTTCGTATCTACTGTTCTTCGGTATTTCAAGGTAAGGTTCTCTATCGTTGTCCTCCAACGCGATGCTTAACGTATAATCACCCTTATAGTTACTCTCGTATTCATGATATAAACCATAGGCAATGCAACCTTGATTGGCCAAACGACCAGAAGCTTCCTTCCACAATCCTGCAATTTTTTCCATCAAGCGATCATCCTCAAAATTATTCGTCCGAATGCTGTTAATAATGCTCAATTTCATCATGTGATCATCCTCTCAAAAACCCTTTATTTATGAAATCATGTTTAAATAGACGTAGAGCGAAGTGTAAAGCTTACAATCACGAATCGCATGTATTTTGCGGAAATCAGATTCGTTATTTATACAAAATATGATCCGAAAAATCTATTCTTGGTAAATAACGGATTCTATGTCCGAGAATACCAACACGGAAGGCTTTTTCAAAGAAATAAGGTATTCTATGTCCGCCGACTTTCTCCCGTCCAACGCCCCACTCTGGAGAAGATTCAAAGTGTTTTATATGGGGTGGCTCTGCATGATAAGCAGGTAAGGTGTTGGCAGATTAAACGCGTCTAATGCTAAAATAGGAAAAAATGGACTCGTTACCAACGAAAGGAACCTTTCTATGAAGTACCCTTCTTTGCCTGTGATCATCGGTGGAATCATCACCATCGCTGCGTTTACCATGGATTACTTTCAATTTGAGTTAATTGAGCAGTTTTTAGTGTTTTCGTTTTGGGTGATGGTGCCGCTTGTTCTTTCCTTAATCGATGACAAGAATCAAACAAAGGCTCAAAAACAGATCTATTTTTGGTTGATCCGCTTGTACTTTCCGGCTGCCTTTTTAGCTTTTGCTTCGATGATGGCCAGTAAGACTTGGCAAGTGGAACATGTGATAATTCCAGGTGCCTTGTCTATTGGGTGGCTGGTCTTTACCCTTTTATTTGCAATTTATGGGCTGCTGATCCTTCGAGAAAAAGGTTTTTCTTTTATTGAAGAGGTTGCGATTGCCGCTGGACTGATCTATTTCTTTTTTGGTGGCATCTGGTATAGTCTCTATCAATTTGAAGTGCACCTCTTTCATTTAGCTCCCAAGATGAGTGCCTTAAGTGCGGTTCACTTCCATTACTCCTCTGCGATGGTTCCGATTTTTATTGGGATGCTGGGGCGGGTAATGGAGAAAAAGAAATGGTATCAATGGCTCGTGGGTATTGATATCGTAGGGCCGATCCTGATTGCCTTTGGCATCCTGTTTTCCAAGACGATTGAGGTCATTGGCGTCACGATTTTTGCCATCAACATTACCATTTACAGTACCTATGTGTTTATGAAGGTAAGAAAAAACTTGAATCAAAGAAAGGCTCGAATCTTTTTAACGCTCTCTTCCTTGGCGGTTTATGCCATTATGCTAATCGGGTTGGGGTATGGGTTCAACAAAAAGGTTGGCTTAATCCCGATCTCAATTTCAGATATGGTACTTGTGTATGGATCCTTGCATGCGGTAGGCTTTGTTCTCTGCGGCTTACTTGGCTGGTTGGCCGTGAAGCCGAGAGCGAAAGCGTAAAACGAATTTTACATTTCTCTCTAATGTCTTCATTCCATGCTGATTTCCACAACGGTAACCCAATTCACAATCTTGAATCCACCTATTCATTTTTAAACACAGTTGAGCCCGTATCGGTTGATCGTACAGTTTCGGCTGGTGAGCATCTGACTTGATGTGGTGGAATTGAAGTGAAGTGATCCATACTCCCGGACATATCTCATTGTACTTACCATCCAGTAAAACATTAATTGCTGGAGATGATGTTGTACTGGAACAAGGGAAGCTAGATATTGCAAATCCACAATACACATTGGATATAAAAGAAGCTGTGCGATCCGTTAGGAGGTTGATTGATCTAGATATTGAGCAATTGATTTGCTTCCATGGTGGGATATTGCAAGGAGGCTCAATGCCATTTTGGTGAAGCCAGTCTTTTTATTGGCATATATGGAAATTCCATCTGCAAATTTACATTGGGATGCAACCCTATAACATGATTATAGGGTTGCATTTTTTATTGTTTAGGTGTAACCGAATTCTTATGGTTCGCAACCCCGGGCCAAACCCGCTAATTCTAGGATTCCTGAGCTAGTGATTATATACGTTATCAGCACAAGCAAGTAATATTAGCATTTTTATAGGACTTTGTTCCCGTATTCATAGATTCCTATCTTTCCTAAATGACTTATCAAAAGTTACATAAATGCATCTTAATTCCATAAAAGATCAAATTTTAAGAATTGTTGTATACTTAATTTAAGAAAACGCTTACCAAAGCATTCAATCAAAATAGGGGGTTTTGCTGTGAAAAAAATTCATGGAGTTCTATTATCAGCTGTATTTGCGGTTTCAATGATTTCTGGTTGTTCATCAAGCACCAATACAGCCCAGCAAGGTTCGGCTAGCAGCAGCACCAAGACGGAAACCAAAGAATCCGCAACCGGTTTTGTTCCGCAACGGGATTTTGAATTTGTAGTTCCTTACAGTGCCGGTGGAGGAAGCGATACGAATGCCCGCGTTCTTGCGCAAGTCATTTCAGAAAACAAATTCACCGACAAGCAGATTAATGTGGTAAACAAGCCGGGCGGATCGGGAGCGGTAGGAAACGCTTATACCTTTGGCAAGAAAGGGGACCCTCATACCATACAAACTTGGGTTTCGGGTCAAGCAGCATCTGCCGTAGTGAATAAGAATGATGTGACGTTGGAAAATTTAACTCCTATTGCCACCATGGCGATCGATTCGTTCTTGGTTTCGGTGAATGCAGACAGCAAATACAAGACGCTGGAAGAACTTATCCAAGCCTCGAAAGAGAACCCGGATCAAATTGCCGTAGGGGGTTCAGGTGTTGGAAACGAGGATCATCTTCTCTTCTACTTAATCAACCAGCATACCGGGGCGAAATTAAAATATGTTACTTTCAATAGCGGCGGTGAGACGACTTCCGCTTTGCTCGGGGGACATATCGACGTGGTGCTGTCGAACCCGAATGAAATCGACTCTCAAATCGAAGCAGGAAAAATTAGGGCTCTTGCCACTTCATCGGCGGAACGCTTGCCAGGTGCTTTTGCAGACCTGCCTACAGTCAAAGAACTAGGCTATCCGGATGTCGTTCTCGAAATGTACCGAGGCATTGTCGGTCCTCCGGATATGCCGGCGGAAGCGGTGAAATACTGGTCAGATGTTTTCAAGAAGGTAAGCGAATCCAAGGAATGGCAGGAAAATTACATCGAGAAGTACAGCTTGCAGCCAACCTATAAAGATTCGGAAGAAAGCAAGGCGTATTTTACAGAAAATCTAAATAAATATATTGAGGTTCATAAAGCATTAGGGACCATCAAGTAGTAGCTTGGCTCTTCTAGGACGAGCCCTTGCACGAGGGCTCGTTTATCCTATCTCTACCATTCTTGCAAAGGAGGAATGCCATGATGACCAAAATCACTCCCCTTATCATGATATTGGTTGGTGGGTACGCAGTTTATAAGGGCTCGTTTGAGTATGGGCTTTGGGTGAACAAGGGGCCAGGAGGAGGCTTTTTGCCAGCTGTTATGGGTGTGCTGCTCATCCTTGCTTCTTTAATTTTGTTAATGAAAAAGGAAGCAAAGGTTGCCTATCAGCGGAAGAACTTTGCTCCCGTCTTTGCGGTGTTCATTGTTCTGCTTTTCATCAAGTATCTCGGCATGATGATCGCCTGCGGCCTGTTCATCGTTGCCTGGCTGAAATACCTTGAGCAATATAGCCTCGGACGAGCTTCAGCCATTGGAATAGGAACAACCGTAGCCATTTATCTCGTATTTAAAGTTTGGCTGAATGTGCCGCTTCCAACTGGCGTGTTAGGTACTTAATGATTACGGAAGGGGATGAAAAGGTTTGGAGACTTTCGGATTGCTGATGAGCGGCTTCGGCACCGCTCTATCACTGGATAACCTGTTTGCCGCCTTAATTGGAGCCCTGCTGGGGATTGTTGTCGGTGCCCTTCCTGGCCTTGGTTCAGTAACAGGAGTAGCGCTGCTGCTGCCGTTGACTTTCAAGATGGATCCCATAACTGGGATTATCATGCTAGCGGCCCTTTACTACGGGTGCATGTATGGCGGGTCATTCAGCGCGATTCTATTAAATATCCCAGGAGACTCGCCTGCTGTGATGACGGCCATCGATGGAAATGCCCTGACAAAAAAAGGCAAAGCGGGCAAAGCGCTATATGCATCAAACCTTTCTTCCTTTATCGGAGGAACCATAGGAATCATTTCCCTTACCTTTATTGGGCCCTGGCTTGCCAATATCGGATTGGCCTTTGGGCCTGCGGAAATTTTTGCGATCATCCTTCTTGCGCTGTGTTCGATCGGGTGGCTGCTGGGCGATAGCCCGACCAAAGGAATTGTTACCACTTTTCTTGGCGTACTGTTGGCCACTGTGGGGGTCGATGCCGCCATGGGTCAAACGCGCTTTACCTTTGGCTCTATTAATCTCCTCAGCGGAATCTCTTTTATTCCCTTAGTCATTGGGATGTTCGGCTTTGCTCAAGTGATGGAAATGATGACGCAAAGACTGGATGTCAAGGAGCTAAAGACGAAGTTATCCATCAAGGAGAGCCTTCTAGATAAAAGGGAAATGAAGGGGATCGTGGGCCCTTCCGTTCGATCAGGCCTGCTAGGGAACTTTTTAGGAATCTTGCCTGGAGCCGGAGCCACCACGGGAGCATTCTTATGCTATGTTTTGGAAAAGCGAGTGGGGAAAGATCGGGCCGCGATGGGAAAAGGCTCCTTGTCGGGTGTAGCTGCTGCAGAATCCGGCAATAATGCGGCGGCCGTAGGCTCCTTTGGCCCATTGCTCGCCCTTGGAATTCCGGGTTCCGGAACATCGGCGATTTTATTAGGCGGTTTGATCATGTGGGGACTAAAGCCAGGTCCATTGCTCTTTACGGAAAGTCCAGATTTTGTCTGGGGCTTGATATCCTCCATGTATGTAGGGAACGTCATCAGTTTATTGGCCTCCTTATTGATCATTCCCCTTCTCGTAAAAATGCTTAAAATCCCTTCGGCGGTAATGATTCCGGTTGTGGCGGTTCTCTGCATCATTGGTGCCTATAGCGTGAATAATAATATGTTCGATGTTTGGTTCATGCTTTTCGCAGGCTTAGTGGCCTTTTTCCTGAACATTCACCAGTATCCGGTAGCCCCATTGCTGTTGGCGTTCGTGTTGGCACCGCGGTTAGAGATGTCTGTCCGTCAGTCGCTGGACTTATCCAATGGGGATCCATCGATCTTTTTCAAGAGCCCGATATCCGCGACGATTCTGTCCATCGTTGTGCTCATCTGCCTGTCCCCGCTCATCGGCCGATTGTTCAGAAAGAAAAAAGCAGTGGAAAAGGAAAGCGAAGTCGCTAGCTAGTCATTAGAAATGAGGAGGAATCTTGCGTTATGATGTATTCATATGAGGATAAAAAACCGATGCTAGACCCCAGCGTTTATGTAGCACCAGGGTCCAAACTGATTGGGGATGTCTCGATCGGGAAGGATTCATCCATTTGGTTTAATAGTGTCCTGCGGGCAGACAATGATACCATGAGAATAGGAGAGAGAGTCAATATTCAAGATTTCACGATGTGTCATGTGGACACAGGGTATCCGATGGTGATCGAAGATGAGGTTTCGGTGGGCCATCATGTCATCCTTCATGGGTGTACGATTCGAAAAGGGGCATTGATCGGGATGGGAGCGGTCATCCTGAATGGAGCGGAAATCGGGGAATATGCTCTCGTAGCGGCAGGATCCCTCGTTCCTGAGGGAAAAAAGATTCCACCGCGCACCCTAGTAATGGGTTCCCCAGCCAAAGTGGTCAGGGAACTGACGGAGAAGGATATGCAAATGCTTATGGGAACCACTAGACATTATGCTGAGAAAGGAAGCAAATACAGGGAAGAGAGAATTATAGAATAGAGAGGAAAACGAGACTGCTGCGCACACGGTCTCGTTTTCCTTTTGGAATTTATCCCGCATAAATGTAGAGCTTCGTCGGTCTTCCTTGATTGGAGTACTTTAGATCAAGGATGATTTCATTCAACTCGGCTAAATACTCCAAATATTTCCGTGTCGTAATTCGGGATAAGTCGGTACGATCCGAGATGTCTTGTGCAGATAGAGGCTGAGCTGATTGCTGCAGCGTTTCACGAACCAAATTCAAGGTAATGGGGTCGATGCCTTTAGGGGTAAGCTCGTCTTCCCTAGTCGGTTTCGCCACGGGCTGCCTTTGCAGGGAATCAATGACCTCCTGATTGAAGGCAAAGGAGTGAGCCCTAAACATTTCATATCTTCTTTTATAAGCCATTAAGGCATCTTGAAAGCGCTTGTAGTCATAGGGTTTAAGAATAAAATCGACAACCCCTAG
The DNA here is from genome assembly GCF_004522215.1 of Ammoniphilus sp. YIM 78166. Classification (GTDB taxonomy): domain Bacteria; phylum Bacillota; class Bacilli; order Aneurinibacillales; family RAOX-1; genus YIM-78166. The sequence goes on from NZ_SDLR01000003.1 coordinate 159,636, forward strand.
CCTCAAGGCTTCCTCCACCACTTCAGGAGCATCTGCGGCGGTAATCATGATGACATCGCATTGATATCCAGAATGGCGGATTTCCTTGAGTAATTCCAGTCCGTTCAAAACAGGCATATACATGTCCAGAAGCAATAAATCGATGGGTGTATCTTTTATTTTAGCCAAGGCTTCTTTTCCGTTTTTTGCCGTTCCAATCAACGAGAACTCAAGGCTTTTTCCCAAAAACCTTTTGTTAATGCTAGAAACCATAGGGTCATCTTCCACTATCAGCACGTTAATCCTCATGGATCATTCCTCCTAACCGGTTGATTTGGAATTGCAGTCTTTAGGAAGTCGAACAAAAAAGCTTGTCCCTTCACCAACATCCGTGGAAACATGAATCTCACCCTTCGCAACCTGCTCTACCTGATTTTTAACTAAGTAGAGTCCGTAACCCCGGTTGCTCCCTTTTGAAGAATAGCCTTTTTGAAAAATGAAAGGCAGTTTTTCTTTAGGGATACCCGGACCATTATCTTCTACGACGATCAAGATGTCTTCCATGCTATCGACCAGGCTGACTATGATTTCTCCATCTTCGCCTTCCTGATTTAGAGCATCCATTGCGTTTTGCAGCAGGTTGCCCAGGATGAGGACGAGAGTATCGCTGGAAATGGAAGGAGGCAATTCTCCCATATAGCTCCCCGGATCCATCGCTATTCTTATTTTCTGTTCTTCGGCTTGCTGTATCTTGCCTAGCAGCAGACCAGCGGTTTTGGCATCGCGAATCTTCCGATTTAGAAACTGAAGCATTTTCTGCTGCTTGGATGTGGTTTGGTAAATGTATCGCTTGGCTTCATCATACTCTTCGAGCTCAATCAGGCCAGAGAGCGTTTGCAGCTTGTTCATGAACTCGTGCGTTTTGGCCCGCAATCCATCGGCATAGCTCTTGACTCCCGTCAGCTCTTCCGCCAATTTCCGAATTTCTGTCAGGTCCCGAAAGACGGCTATGGCTCCGACAGTTTTGCCATTCACCCTAATGGGCGAACGATTGGAAAGGATCGCGACTTGATTTAAGTGAATTTCCAAATCACTCTCAGGTTCATTGCTATCGATTACCCGGGTTAAGGTGGAGCCTTCCAGCACCTCATCGATTTTCTTCCCTACCGGGTTTTTGTCGATGGATAGCATGTTCCTCGCGGATTCGTTTACCAGCGTAATGCGAGAATGGCGATCAATGGCAATGACCCCTTCGCCTAAGCATTCGAGCATGGCCTCCCTTTCTACGAATAAGCGGGCAATTTGATCGGGCTCGAGTCCATGTAGGATTTTCTTGATGCTTCTGGCCAGGAGGGCCGATGCCATAATGCCGACCGCAAAAGCAACCACGAGCCATAGAATAATCGAGGACGTGTAGGATACAACGATTTCAAAAATATTCCGCTCGAACATTCCGACGACCATTACGCCAAGCTGCTGATTCGTTTCGGAGTCGAAGATGGGGGTGAAAGCACGGATGGAAGTACCTGACATTCCGGTTGCTTTGGAAACGTACTCATTTCCTTGCAGAGCAGGCCCTTCATCCCCGCCGGTAAACGGTTTGCCGATCTCTCCCTGGAGGTGGTGGTTATATCTGATGCCTCGATTGTTGAGGACCACGATAAATTTCGCATTGGTTTTCTGTTTGTACTGCTCCATGAGCGGGTAAAGGATTTGAGATGGATCTTCAGTTTTCAGTGCTTCCTTAACGAGTGTCATTTGGGCCAGAAAACGGGCGGTTTCCATCGCGCTATGTCCAATTTCCCTTTCAACAGCTTGCTGGATAATTTTGCTGAAAGAAAGACCAGCAATCAGCAGCGCAAGGAGAACGACCATCATGACGAGACCGGTGATTCGGAGTTGCAGAGAAGGACGGGTCAATGCCTCTAGCCTCATGGTGTATTCCTTTCTTATGGGGTTTTGTAACTTATGGATACTAAGTGTAATTATTGATGGATAGAGTCCGTACACTTTTTAAAATATAATAAAAATATACAATACTTTAACATTTTGTTCAAACATTTTGTCGATTGGGGGGGATTTCATGCTGCCGTTAGAAGGCATGAGAGTATTAGATATGACGCAGGTGATGGCAGGTCCATACTGCACGATGGTGCTTGGGGACTTAGGAGCGGAAGTCATCAAAATCGAGAGAATTCCTGGAGGGGATGACACGCGGAGAATGGGTCCTTTCGTAAACGGCGAGAGCGCCTGCTTCATGATGATTAATCGAAACAAGAAAAGTGTGACCCTAAACCTGAAAGAGGAAGCAGGGAAGCGAATTTTCATGGACCTTGCCCAAAAGGCCGATGTCATTATAGAAAACTACCGCCCGGGTGTCGTGAAGTCACTGGGCATTGATTACGAAGTGATATCTGCTTCTAATCCCGGTATCATCTACTGTTCGATCTCGGGGTATGGGCAAACCGGTCCATACAGTCATAAAGGCGGCTTCGATATTATGGCCCAGGGGATGAGCGGGCTGATGAGCATGACCGGGGAGCCGGGTGGGCGCCCGGTAAAGGCAGGGATTGCCATGAACGACATTTCTGCTGGGGTGACCGCGCTCTATTCGATCTTAGCTGCTTATATTCACAAGCAAAGAACAGGTGAAGGGCAATTCATCGACGTCTCCTTGGTGGAGTCCGGATTGGCCTGGAGCGTTTGGGAATCGGCCGCTTATTTCGCAGAGGGCACCGTTCCGCAGAAAACAGGTTCAAGGCATCGGGTTTCTGCTCCTTATCAAGCTTACCGGACCCAAGATGGGTATGTACTCGTAGGCGGGGCCAATCAGAGAAACTGGGAGAAATTTTGTACGAATGTCGTCGAGAAGCCGGAGTGGATAGAGGATCCGCGCTTTCGTGAGCCCAAAGACAGGATTCGACATGTAGACGAGCTGGAAGTTTGCATTGAAGAGGTGCTGGAGAAGGAAACAACCCAGCATTGGGTGGAGCTCCTGGAGAAGGCGGGAGTTGCGGGCGGACCTATTAATACGTATGACCAAGCCTTGGCCGATCCTCATATCGCAGCCCGCGGCATGGTTCAGGAATTTGAGCATCCCGTGGCAGGCAGGATGAAGACGCTGGGCATCCCGGCGAAGATGTCTAAGACACCAGGGCAAATCCGTAAGCCGGCTCCGTTGCTCGGACAGAATACGGACGAGATTCTTAGAATGGAGCTTGGCTTAAGCGAAGAAGAGATTCGGCAATTGCGCGAGGCAAATGTGATCTAAAAGGGGGAGTGCTGTATGGCAAAGGCATTGCAGGGAGTTCGTGTACTTGATCTGACAAGGGTGCTGGCCGGTCCTTATGCATCCATGCTGCTAGCTGACTTAGGTGCGGAGGTCATCAAAATCGAGACTCCATTCGGAGGAGATGACGCAAGAGGGTATGGTCCTTTCGTTAATGGTGAGAGCGCTTACTTCATGAGCATCAACCGTAATAAGCAAAGCGTCACGCTAAACCTGAAAACGGAAGAAGGAAAAGAGATTTTTCTTAAGATGGTCAAGGATGCGGATGTCGTAATTGAAAACTATCGTCCCGGGACGATGGAGAAGCTTGGCCTAGGCTATGAAGAGCTAGAGCAGGTCAATCCGAGGATCATTTACGCCGCCAGTTCTGGCTTCGGACATACGGGGCCTTACAGCCAAAAGGCTGCTTATGACCTGATTGTGCAAGGGATGGGCGGTATCATGAGCTTAACAGGAGAACCGGGAGGCGCCCCGACCAGAGTAGGGGCATCAGTAGGCGATATTACAGCGGGCATGTTTACGGCCATCGGCATTTTATCGGCTCTTCATCACCGCACCCAAACCGGCATGGGGCAAAAGGTGGATGTGGCGATGCTGGACTGTCAAGTGGCGTTCTTAGAAAATGCGATTGCTCGCTATGCCGTTTCCGGGAAGTCCCCTCAAGCTACGGGCAACCGCCACCCCTCCATTTCGCCATTTGCCGCCTTTCAGGCCGAGGATGGTTATATTGTGGTGGCGGCAGGCAATGATTCGTTATGGAAAAAATGGTGCCTTTCCGTGAACCGAGAGGACTTAATTTCGGATGAGCGATACGCCACGAATGAAGCGAGGACGAGCAATTGGGCCATGCTGGAGCCCTTGATGAGCGACATCCTGAAAACCAAGAAGGTCGAGGAATGGCTCTTTATTTTTGAAGAAGCGGGCATTCCTTCCGGTCCGATCCATGATGTAGAGCAGGTTGTCAACCACCCTCAGGTCATCGCCAGAGAAATGATTGTAAAGCAAGAGCATCCGGTTGCAGGCAGCATCATGATGCCGGGAATACCAGTGAAGCTTTCCAGGACTCCTGGCTCGGTGGAATTGCCAGCCCCTTTGCTCGGTGAACATACCGACATGCTGCTTCAGCGTTTAGGCTATTCAGAAGAAGAAATTCAGAGCCTAAGAGACAAGCAAGCCATCTAATAGAAGGAGGAAAAAAAGAAATGTCAGAGATGAAACCGCGTGACCCTGGCTGCGTAAAGCTGGAAAGAGTAGGTGGCGTTGCCCTGCTGACACTCTCCCGACCCAGTGCGCTTAACGCCATTACCTGGGAGATGTATGAAGAGTTCGAGAACCACTTAGTGCAATTGGCTGCTGATTCGCAAACGCGGGTACTGGTCATTCGCGGGGACGGGGATAAAGCGCTTGCTGCGGGTACCGATATCAGCCAATTCCTCGGCTTTACCGGACGTGACGGGATCGAGTATGAGCATCGGATTGACCGCATTACCCAACAGCTGATTGATTTCCCCAAGCCAACGATCGCTGCCGTCCACGGCTATGCGGTAGGTGGGGGGATGATGATGACCACGAATTGCGATTTGCGCTACGCGACGCCGAAGGCGAAGTTCGGGGCACCCATGGCCAGGACGCTCGGAAACTGCTTGAGCTTGAACAATTATAACCGGCTTGTGCAGGAATTAGGGGCGATGCGGACCAAGGAATTGCTCTTCACCTCTCGATTGATTTCAGCTGAGGAAGCCATGAACCTAGGGTTTTTGACGGGGATATTTGAGGAAGATGAATTTTTCCCTAAGGTCATGGAGATTGCGGAACAGATCAGCAAAAATGCGCCCCTCACGATTCAGGCTACGAAAGAAGCGTTGAGACGCCTTCAATTGCCAAGCCAAATGGCCATCAGGGAGCAAGACTTTGACGAGGTCGTGGCCAGGGTGTACGGGAGCAAGGATTTTGCTGAGGGCGTCCAAGCCCATCTCGAGAAGCGTCCAGCGATATGGCGGGGGGAGTAGCGTTATAGAGAATATAAAAAAAGGAGGAGAATACATGAGTAATAAACCGGTAATGGCGCTGTTGTTTGGGGAAGCGACAGGGATTGGCTCTGAACTGGTAGTCAAGGCCTTGCAAGAGAAAGAAGTTCGGGAGCTTGCAACGTGGGTGCTTATTGGAGATGAAAGAGTGTGCAGGCAAGGAGAGGATATCACGGGCCTGAAGCTTTCCTATCAGAAGGTGGAGTCGATCGAGGAAGTGGAGCGTAACCAGGATACGATCTGGATGATCGATTTGAAAAATTTAGATCCTAGCCAAATTCAACTGGGCAGCCTTTCGCTGGAATCCGGGCGAGTGACAGGGGAAACGCTGGAATACGCTATGGGACTGGCAAAAGCGAACAAGATTGATGGGATTGTTTATGCTCCATTAAACAAAGAAGCCTTACATCGCGGAGGCTACCACTTCCAAGATGAGATTCACTTTTTCGCCGATCTATTGGATTGCAAGGAGGGATTTGGCGAGATCAATCACATGGATAAACTTTGGGTGACTCGCGTGACCTCCCATATCCCCCTTAAGGATGTAAGCGCCTTAGTGACAAAGCAAAGAGTTGCTGCGATCATTCAATTTGCCCATGATACATTAAGCAGTGCCGGATATGAGAATCCGAAAATTGTGGTTGCAGCCCTTAATCCCCATGCCGGTGATGGCGGACTGATGGGGATGGAGGAAATTGAAGAGATCGGCCCTGCAGTGAAGGAAGCCCAGCAACAAGGCCTCCATGTCAGCGGTCCGTTCCCTGCAGACACCATTTTCCGCCGCTTAGATAAAGAAGCTTTCGATTGCCTTGTAGGGATGTACCATGACCAGGCCCAGACCGGCATGAAGCTGCTTGGCTTTACCCGCGGAGTCACCATCAGCGGAGGTCTGCCTGTCGTCCTTACGACGCCAGCCCATGGAACAGCCTTCGATATCGCCGGGCAAGACAAGGCTGATCCAGGTGCCCAAATCGCAGCCATGAAGACAGCTATCCGACTGGTGAACGGGAAGAAAAGAGTGACCGCTCATTCTTAAAGGTTCAAAAAGAAAGTGGGTTTCTTAGCCCATTTTCTTTTCTATGCAGAGCTTTACAGAAATCGAGGCTAACACCAGGAGGTGTTAGCCCTACATAATAGAAGAGTTGGGCAAAGAAAGGAGGAAAAGATCTTGAATTTCCCTCGTATGGTGAAAGTTAAACAGTATTTCCAAGGTCTCGCAGTGAAAGATATCGATGCTATGGTAGCCCAACAGCTCGCGAAAGTAGGGTTGGCTGAGAAAATCAAGCCAGGAATGAGGATTGCGATCACAGCTGGAAGCCGCGGCATTGCCAACATTGCTGTGATTATTCGTGCTACCGCAAATGAGTTGAAAAAGATGGGAGCCTCTCCGTTCATTGTTCCTACCATGGGAAGCCACGGAGGGGCAACAGCTGAAGGGCAAGTAGAAGTTCTCGAAAGTTTGGGCATTACAGAAGCCTTTTGCGGGGCGCCGATCCTCTCGTCAATGGAGGTAGTCCATATTGGTGAAACGGAAGGCGGAATGCCTGTTCATTATGACCGAAATGCTTGGGAAGCAGATGGTGTCATCCTCATGGGAAGAATTAAAGTGCATACCGATTTTAAATCCCCCATTGGGATTGAGAGCGGCTTGATGAAGATGGCGGCGATTGGCTTGGGGAAGCATAAGCAAGCTCTACTGATACACAGCTACGGAGTACATGGCATAAGAGACATCATGCCTGAGGTAGCTGAGGTGATGCTGCAAAAGGCGAACATTCTTTGTGGAATTGGAATTATTGAAAATGCTTTTGAGCAAACAGCCAAGATTGAAGCTGTTCCTACGGAGAAGATTAGGGAAAGGGAAAGAGAGCTGTTAACAGAATCCGCAGCCCTCATGCCTAAACTTCCTGTGGAAGATATCGATTTATTGATTGTAGATGAGATCGGAAAAAATTACAGTGGCACCGGCATGGATACCAATATTATCGGCAGAATCCGCATTCTCGGGATCGAAGAGCCGAAGTCGCCGCGTATTAAATATATTTTAGCAAGGGATATAAGTGAAGAATCTCATGGCAATGCCTTAGGGATTGGGTTGGCAGACCTAACTACGAAGCGATTATTTGAAAAAGTAAATTTTCATAAGATGAATGAGAATGTGGTGACAAGTACGTTTCTACAACGAGCGGCCATTCCGATTGTCCTAGATGATGATAAAGAAGCCATAACGGCGGCCTTACGGGCTAACTGGGGAGTTGCACCTGAGCAGGCAAGAATAGTTTGGATCCCCAACACCTTGCATCTAGAGCACCTGTATGTATCAGAAGCTCTTGTGCCAGAGATTCGGGAGCTTGCCGGAGTAGAAGTGGTAGGTGATCTGGAATCCTTCAATTTTGATGATCATGGATATTTATCAAGTATTGGCCATTAAACCATGGAGAAACCAAGAGAGGAGCAGGATAGATGAATTACGGTCATTATATTCATGGAGAATGGATAAAGAGTGAGGAAACTTTATCGGTTTATAACAAATATACGGGGGAAGAATTTGCGAAAGTAGGGAAGGGAACCCGTGAAGTCGTGACGGAGGCTGTAACCAATGCCTTTGAGACCTTCCATTCTATAAAGCTGACTCCGTGGCAGCGCTATGAAATTCTGATGCGCGCAGCAGAAATTTTTAAGGAACGTAAAGAAGAGCTAGCGCTGATCATCGTGCGTGAAGTGGGTAAAGTCCTGAAGGATGCGCGGGCTGAAATTGATCGGGGAATCCAAACTTTCATCGCATCGGCGGAAGAAGCGAAGCGGATATCTGGCGAAGGAATCCCGCTTAATCAAGCTGGTGTAGACAACAAAATGGCTTTCTCGATTCGCGTCCCAGTCGGGGTAATCGGAGCCATTACGCCTTTCAACTTTCCTTTTAACCTCACCGCCCATAAGCTAGGACCTGCGATCGCTGCAGGAAATTCCATTGTGTTAAAGCCGGCTGAGATGACCCCTATTATTGCCTGCAAAATGGCGGAAATTCTGACGGAAGCCGGACTTCCAGCAGGGTATTTGAATGTTGTCAATGGATTTGGGCAAGAAACAGGGCAACACCTGTTAGAGGACGAGCGAATTGCGATGTATACGTTCACGGGCAGCCCAGGAGTGGGGCGACATATTAAGAGTGTGACCGGCATACGGAAAGTCACCTTAGAGCTAGGAAATAACTCTCCGAACATTGTTCATCGAGATGCACCAGATATTGAAAAAGCTGCAGAGCTTTGTGTAACCCGAGGTTACGTTAATGCCGGTCAAGCTTGTATTTCTGTTCAGCGCGTGTATGTTCATCGAGATATTCTTGATCGTTTTATGGACAAAGCCGTTCAAGTGGCTCAATCTTTGAATGTTGGAAATCCGGAAGATCCGACAATGGATGTTGGACCGATGATTTCGGAGAAGGAAGCTAAGCGAGCAGAGCAATGGATTCAAGAAGCCGTCGAGCAAGGGGCAAAGATCATCGTGGGTGGCAAGAGAACGGGGGCTATTCTAGAGCCTACGATCTTAACCGGTGTAACACCGGAAATGAAGGTCGTTTGCCAAGAGGTTTTTGCTCCGGTGATCAGCATTATTCCTTTTGATGATATAGAGGATGCTTTCAGACAAGCGAATGATACTCGATTTGGCTTGCAGGTGGGCTTATTCACATCGGATATTACCTTAGCTATGCGCGCTGCACACAGCTTGGAGTTTGGCGGAGTGATCATCAACGATGTTTCCACATGGCGCGCAGATGTTATGCCCTACGGCGGGATTAAGGACAGTGGTATAGGTAAGGAAGGGCCACATCATGCCGTGCAAGAAATGACAGATGAAAAAATTGTGGTTATTAGCCTGTAAAAGAGGAGAGGAAAAGGATGAGAAATAGCTGGGAGTTCTACTCAACGGAAAGAATCGTTTTTGGTAATGGATCCATTAAGCAATTAGATACGATTCTCCAACGCTTGAAGGCCAAGAATGTGTTGTTAGTCACTGATCCAGGGATCAGTAAAGCGGGGATTGCCGACCGAGTCTTAACCCTACTGAGGGAATCAAACTACCATGTCGTCGTTTATGATCAAGTTGTACCGGAGCCCCCTGTCCAATCTGCTTTTGACTGTTATGAATTTGCTAAATCCCAAATGGATACAGATGCCATTATTGGACTTGGCGGCGGAAGCAGCATTGATATGGCGAAGATGGTAGCGCTTCTTGTAGCGCATGGTGGACATCCTCTAGAGTACGCTGGGGAAAACAAAGTACCGGGGCCGATTGCTCCTCTCATCGCGATTCCGACCACGGCAGGAACAGGTTCGGAGGTCACCTCTGTCGCTGTGTTGACAGATGTGGAGAACAACTTAAAGGTTGGGGTTTCGGATAATTACTTGCGACCAGCGGTGGCCCTTCTTGATCCCGAGTTAACTGTTGGTCTTCCAGCGTATGTGACAGCCTGCTCCGGAATTGATGCCCTGTCTCATGCGGTAGAAGCTTATACTGCGAAACCTTCCGCCTATATCCAAGCGGAGGGACCAATCTTGTTCCAAGGTTCCATTCCTATCAGTGACACTTTGGCCTTGCAAGCCATAGAATTGATTGCTAAAAACCTGACACTGGCTGTACAGCAAGGGACAAACCTAGAAGCTCGCTCGAATATGCTATTAGGAAGTTTATTGGCCGGGATGGCTTTTTCGAACGCAGGGACAGCTTCTGCCCATGCCTTGGCGTACCCGATTGGGGGAATCGTAAAATCTCCTCATGGTGAAGTGACCGGATTGTTGCTTCCATACGTCATGGATTATAACTTAGCCGTTGAAACGGAGAAGATGGTAAAAATCGCAGAAGCATTCGGAGTCGATGTGCGCAGCATGTCCCAAAAAGAAGCAGGCAAGGCTGCTGTAGCAGCCGTTCTTCAATTGTTAGTGGATATCGGACTGCCCACTCATTTATCTGAAATTGGAATTGAAGAAAAGGATATTGCTGAAATTGCAGAGAAAGCCTTACAAATCCATCGATTAGTAAGAAACAATCCTCGAGTTCCCACTCAAAAAGGGTACGAGGAGCTATTAAGAAAAGCTTTATAGTATCATGGAGTTAGCACCTAATAGAAAAGTCTAGTATCCAAAAGGAACAGTGCTATAGCTGTTCCCTTTCTTTTAGATAAGAGGAGGAATTAAGATGGATTTTCCAAAGGTGGTAATAACAAGAAGAATTCCAAGACAGGCCATTGAACTGCTGGAACAGCATGCAACGGTGTTCCTTTGGGACAAGGAAGAGGATGCGATCCCGCAGGAGGTTTTACTTGAAGAAGTGAAGGATGCTCATGCAATCTATACCAATGTGTCGGATCGGATCGATCGAGAAGTGATTGCATCTGCTCCCCTATTAAAAGTCATCAGTACAATGGCCGTTGGATTTGATAATATTGATATCAAGTATGCTACAGAGAGAGGAATTGCTGTTGGACATACCCCTGGGGTTTTATCCGAAACAACAGCAGACCTCACCTTTGCCCTGCTGATGGCTACGGCGCGTCGAGTCGTGGAAGGGCATGATTATGTCAAATCGGGAAAGTGGACAAGCTGGTCCCCCATGCTGATGACGGGTCAGGATATTTATGGAGCTACCATCGGGATTATCGGAATGGGGAGAATCGGGGAAGCGGTAGCCCGCAGAGCGACAGGGTTTGGGATGAACATCCTCTATTACAACCGTAACCCGCGTCCTGAGGTCGAGGAACAGCTCGGAGCGAAGTATTGCCTAATGGATGATCTCCTTCAAGAGTCTGATTATGTAGTGCTTCTAGCACCGGGGGGAATAGGAACGAACAAGCTCATGGGCGATAGGGAATTTGGCTTAATGAAGCCCCATGCGATCTTTATTAACTCCTCCAGAGGGACAAATGTGGATGAAGCCGCCCTCTATCGTGCATTATCCGAAGGGCAGATTTGGGCAGCAGGGTTGGATGTATTTGATGTAGAACCTACTCCGACGGATCATCCTCTGCTTAGCTTGCCAAATGTCACCGCACTTCCCCATATCGGAAGCGCCAGTATTGCGACCAGAACCAACATGGCTATGATTGCTGCTCAAAATATTATTGCAGGACTTTTAGGTAACGAGCTATTGCATATAGTTAATCCATCAGTATATGAAAATTAATTTTTTTGGTGTTGTATTGCCGGAATGGAAGCAGCTTTGCCTAGTGTTGTAGGTGGGAGGCAATCGATGTTTCGTCCCCACCAATCGAAAGAACTGTTTATCGAAGAGCAATCCAAGAAATTAACCGAGAACTTGCTTGATGAGTTCGGAGGCGTTGTCATCAACCATATGCTTGATGCATTAAAGGAAGCTGATCAGACCCTGCTTGATAAATTGGAACAAAAAATCCAGCAATTGAAAAAGGACAACCCATCATGATGTGGAGAAGAAAGTCTGTATTTATCGTCGGATTGAGTCTAGCCATCGCTGGCTTGGTTTGGAGCCAAATGGGGATGTACCTTATCAATGTCATCTTTGGAGTGAGTGTGCCAGTTAACTTCTTCCACTTTTGCATTAGTCTGTTCAAGGAAGATACATTTTATTATTTTTTGACCATCATTCTCTTGAACACATTAATTGCGTACACAGCGTTAGTTACGCTCTTCAAGGTGACAGAACAATTTATTCTTTTACGCAGGTTTCGTCAAAAGATCCTGTCTCTTGAAAATCACGAATTACGTCTCATCGTAAATCAAGAGCTTGCGCGTCCCAATCAGGATATCGTCATCATTCAACATGATCAATTGATTGCTTTTACGATGGGGTTTCGACACCCTACTATCGTACTCTCTTCTGGATTGCTTGAGATACTCGATGATCCTGAGCTCGAAGCGGTTGTTCACCATGAAACGCATCACCAGAAGAATTTCGATTCGCTAAAGCTTTTTGTTCTGCAACTGATTTCCCAGGCTATGTGGTATATTCCCGTTACAAAGTGGGCTTATCAGAATTATCGTATTATCAGTGAGCTATCAGCGGATGAATATGCCATCGAAAGAATGGGTTCCGAATTGGGGTTGGGAAGTGCTTTGCTCAAACTGATCAAGAATTGCTTCAGTGAAAAATCTGCACCTGTCCTAGCGTATTTCGCAGACGTATCGAATGAATCTGTCAACTATAGGTTAAAACAACTGGTTGAGCCCGAGAGAACGATCCCTGTTAGACTAGAAACAAAATCTGTTCTTGTCTCCGTCCAAGTCCTGCTCGTCTTAATGTGTATGTTCTTGGTGGCTATTACCTAATTTTTTTTGCAACTAAACACTACAATCAGTAGTGTGACTACATGAAGGAGGGAAACAAAATGAAGAAAGGTGTTCTTATCATCCTGCTATGCATGATCATCGCTGTCGGCTGCAGCAGTCAAGCAAGTACAGCAGGCCAAGCTTTTGGGATGGAGGGGTTTGACAAAGGAAAACATGCTTTCTTTTTATTTACCTCAACCTATTGAGAATATTGCAGAGGCCAGCTCGGGAGCTGGAAAAGAGATGGGGTAAGCTGGCTGACACTGATGTAAGTATTCATATCATTGTTCCAGGCACAGAGGAAGAAGTGGCGAGGATGAAAGAAGAATTGAGGCTGAATTTTGAGGTCCACGCTGTTTCAGGCTTGGAAATTCACAAGAAATTTGGATTGATCGAAGAACAGGCCGATCATTCATTTCTACCTTTGCGCGGGTATGGACTCGTCCAGGACGGCATAATCGTGGATGCGGGAGAGGATAATTTTGTAGGAATGAAGGCACCGCAAATCGTCAATAAGCTTAGGGATTAAAAGGAATGATAAATTTCTTTCAATGAGATGACAACATGAATTTCAACTAGGGAAAGGATGAGTATGATGAAAAAGGCAACATTTCTTAACTACGCGTTAGCAGCAAGTATAGTAATTGGTGGTTGGATGGGGTACCCCATCCATTCTGAGGCTGCAGTGGACGAGCAGATAACGGCGCAACAAGTCATTGAAGCCGGAAAAAGATACATGGGAACCCCCTATGAGTTCGGTTCAAGTCGTTCCAATACGAGAACCTTTGATTGTTCCGATTTTGTCCGTCAAGCATTTTGGGAAGGGGCTGGCATTAAACTGCCTACGAATTCAAGGACCCAGGCTGAATTTGTGAAGAAGTCGGGAAAGGTCACAAAGAATTGGAAAGAGCTAGAGCCAGGTGATCTTATGTTTTTCATGTCTTACAAAGGGTCTAAGAAGGCCAATTACGCTTCCCTAAATCCAGAAAAGCAAAGAATCACGCATGTGGCTATCTACTTGGGAGATGGAAAAATGCTGCATACCTATTCTAAGTCATCAGGTGGAGTGCGAGTGGACAAGATCGAGGGAAAGCATTGGGAATATAGGTTAGTTTTCGCTGGGAGTGCTATATAAGAGAAGTTTAAGTTTCAATCATACTGCCATACACTACAATTCGTAGTTTAAATAGATTAAAACGAAGATAGGGGAGGTAAGCAAGCATCCGGAATCATATCGGATACTGAGAATGAGGGCTCTATACATCCATTTAAGTTTCTTTGAATCCTCTAGCATGTGCCCAAGCACTTAAGCCCAAATGAGAACATATCCTTTAGCGTAAGTGAATTTTGGGAAATGAGGGAGAATAATGAATTTAAAAAGCGAAAATATAATCGACAATGAAAATACAATTAATTTATGATAATAACCTATCCAATGAAAATGCTCGACAATTTGGTTTGGGAGGATTCGGTTCAGGTTTTGGGTTTTATCCTGGGCTTGGGTTCGGTCGCCCAGGCTTCGGTCTTGGGTTTCCCGGCTCCGGCTTTGGCTTCTACCCAGGTCTTGGGTTTGGTCGACCAGGCTTTGGATTTGGCAGACCATTCGGATTTGGCTACCCGTTTTATGGCTATCCATACCCTTATCCGGCATATCCTTACCCTCCATATCCTTATTGGGGATACCCATATCGACCTTACTAATCTCTATGCAATTCTGTTAAAGAATCATTATCAGATACCACAAAACCTTACCTTTTACACGATGAAAGGTAAGGCTTTTCTTTTTGGGTTCTCCCTTTTTTGGTGCACAAATATTTCAGATTCTGGATGATAGGGTTTGAACATTGTCCACCAGGCTGGACAGTGATTGGATCCATCCGGAGCGCTTTTCCTTCTATGAAAGTGATCGCGGTGTCAGATGATGCTTTGTCTTTCCTCGCAGGGAAGAGCTATGGTAAAATAGGTCGCAAGGAGGTGAATAAGAATGAATCAAAGTGAAATGCTGCAGCTGATTTTTGAGAAGCTGGTTTCATTGGAACAAGGGCAAGCCAGCATAAAGGAGGAAATTCAAGAAAATAGGCAAGCGATACGAGAATTGCAAGTAGAAGTACAAGGGAATGGGCATGCGATCAAGGAATTGCAAAAAGATGTACAGGAAATCAAACAAGGGATGCGCTTTTATGATCACAAGATCGTAGAGCATGAGAAGGAAATCTTTAAATTGAAAAGCTAATCCCTTTCTATTTTTATATCTCCAAAGACTACCTCTGACTTGCCCCAAGTTAAGACACACTTCATACCTATCCATTCTATTCAAATTTTGGTGCTTTCTCTTCTTTTCAATCCTTATAAGAGATTTATGGAAAATATGACAGAAGGGCTGCGTGCCGTTCTCCAGGAAGAATTAAAACCTTTCAAAAAAGATCTCCAGGCCATAAAGGATGGGCAAAACGTTCACAGCGCTCTTTCGAAGAATCCTAGCTGGTAAGCAGGGAAATCAAGAGATGGAGATTCACCGGATTCATAAAATGATCCATTCGAAATGGGACTGAGCCATGAAAAATTTTCAAAATGGGACAAGGATCCATTGACCCTATTCAAATAAAGGTTATGGATGCAACCTTATAACATGATTATAGGGTTGTATTTTTTATTGTCTCATGGTTCGCCCCTCCGGGCCATACCCACTACTTCTACGATTCCTGAGCAAGTGATTATATACGATATAAGCACGAGCAATTAATATAATACTAGTTTCATTATTGAGGAGGTTATGTTTCATGAATAAACAAAATTGGTCTGTAGCTATGGCTGAAACCATCATGTCCGGATCTGATTCAGAGGGCTACCATCCGGAAATAAAGGAACGTTGGGCTTACGTCCCAGGTATGATGCTCTTGGCTTTGCTGCGAGTTGGGGAAGTAACAAAGGATGATAAATATGATAACTATGTCAAAAAGCATATGGACCTATTCATCGAATCCGATGGGTCCATTCGTACCTACGAACTAGAGGAGTATAATCTTGACCAAATTAATGAAGGAAAAGTCCTGTTTCCGTTGTTTAAACAAACAGGAGAGGAACGTTTTGCCAAGGCTGCGCACTTACTGGCCGATCAATTAAAAGGTCATCCTCGTACATCGGAAGGCGGTTTTTGGCATAAAAAAATATATCCGTTTAAATGTGGCTGGATGGATTATATATGTCCTCTCCATTTCTGGCTGAGTATGCGAAAACCTTTGATCAGCCCGATTTGTTTGATGAAGTCGCTCATCAGATCCTAACGGTGGAACAGCGTACAAGAGATACGAAAACCGGCTTGCTCTACCATGGGTGGGACGAAAGCAAGGAGGAGGAGTGGTTTGATCCAGCTACAGGGAAGTCTCTTCATTTCTGGAGCCGCGCCATGGGTTGGTACGCGATGGCGATCGTAGATGCGTTGGAGCATTTCCCGCGCAATCATGTGAAGCGAGGAACCATCGCCGGAATCTTTTTACGGATGGTGGGATCTTTAGAAAAAGTACAAGATGCGGATAGCGGACTTTGGTATCAAGTGCTGGACAAAGGCCAGCGAGAAGGCAATTATTTGGAGGCTACCGGTTCTTGCATGTTTGTGTATGCGATTGCCAAAGGAGTAAGACTGGGCTATTTGCCCCGCTATTACCGCGAGCTCGCGGTCAAAGGTTATGAAGGGATCCTGAACCATTTGGTCACCCAGGATGAGACAGGCGTACATTTGCATCAAATTTGCAAAGGAGCAGGGTTGGGCAACCGGCCTTACCGGGACGGGTCGTATACCTATTATATCAGGGGAGCATCGTGAGTGATCACTTTATGGGCCAGGCGCCGTTTATTCTGGCTAGTGTGGAGATGGAGAGATTAGAATCGGTGCCGGATGAAGCGGTTGGCGACAGTGGAAGAAATCAATTGGTGTTTAATTGAGGTAGTTGAGTGATCGTAATAGGAAGAGTGAAAAGGGGTGTGAAATGAATGTCCTTGTATTAGGCGGAACTGGAGTCATCAGCCGCTGTATCGTCAATCAATTACTTGAGGAGCGACATGAAGTTGCGATTTTTAACCGGAAGAACAAGGAATTAAGTTTTTGGGGTGAAGTAGAGCAATATACAGGGGATAAAACCAACAAAGAGGCTTTCATTGCAGCGATGAAGAAAGTGAAATGCGATGTCGTGATTGATATGATCAGCTTTAATGAGGAGGATGCGAGAACGACCGTTCAGGCCTTCGAAGGAAACGTGGAGCAGATGATCTTCACCTCCTCCGTCGCAGCCTATCAACGCCCCTATCGTACCCTCCCTACGATAGAAGAGGGGGAACAACTGACCAATAACTCAGACTTCCCTTACGCCTTTCATAAAGCGGAGATGGAAAGATACCTTCAAAAGGTAATCCAAACCGAAACGGTTCCCATTACCATCATCAGACCTTCCCTAACCTATGGAGTGGGGGCAGCGAATGTCGGTGTCTTAAGGCAAAACTATGGCATCGTCGATCGGATTCGAAAAGGAAAGCCCTTGGTCATGTTTGGCGATGGCACGACCCCTTGGAGTTTCACCTTTGCCCCTGACCTGGCAAAAGGCTATGCAGGAATAGTGGGCAACCGAAAAACCTATGGAGAAGCCTATCATATTTGCAGTGAACATCGGCAGATCTGGGAGGATCTTTATCTGGAGTTCGGTCGTCTTCTAGGAATCGAGCCCAAAATCGTACACCTTCCATCTGACCTATTGATTCAAGCCGCACCGGATTTATTTAACCATATTTATTATGAAAAATGCTATGCAGGAATTTTTGATAATTCTAAAATCAAAAGGGATGTGGAAGGGCTATCCTTGGATATGTCCCTTCATCAGGGCTTGCAAATGCTCCTAGATTGGTTTGAGCAGGAGGCCAACACGGTTGACAAGGAAAAGGATACGCTGGAAGACCGATTGGTAGATCTCCATCAAAGGTGGTCGGAGCAAATCTGGGGCGTGAATTAGGGGGGGATACCCACTCGGGTAGGTGACTTGATAGAGTTAAGCGAGCTGGGTACAAGCTAAAAGAGGGTATTCCTTGACAGACTATATCTAATTCATCCTTTTGATTGCATACTACTTTCAAGATTGTTTAAGATCCTTCATTTGGTGGTTGCGTTTGGATATCTTATCCGTATCCCGGTCACGCAGAATGCCTTTAACGGATGCGGATATGGTGACGGATTATTCAGGCGAGGCGGAAACTACATAGACTAAAGTAAGTGCTTGCACTTACTTTGTGCAGATCGCTCGGATGAGGTACTGCAAGACCACGATTCGCGCCCTGAACCGGGCGGATCACTCGGATGAGGTACCGCATGACCACGATGCGTGCCCTGAAGCGGGCGGATCACTCGGATGAGGTACCGCAAGACCACGATGCGTGCCCTGAAGCGGGCGGATCAATCGGATGAGGTACCGCAAGACCACGATTCGTGCCCTGAAGCGGGCGGATCAATCGGATGAGGTACCGCAAGACCACGATTCGTGCCCTGAAGCGGGCGGATCACTCGGATGAGGTACCGCAAGACCACGATGCGTGCCCTGAAGCGGGCGGATTGCTCGGATGATGATCATTCAGAACAAGCCGGTCATGAGATGCGTTCTCTATCCATTCGTCAAACCGAAGCTCTCCTTTGTAGCCTTTTTCCAGGTTACTATAGTAGGTTTCTTCTTTAGTTGTTAAACCTATTCGAGCGTTTAATGACCTCAGTATTTTTAATTCTAAAGATTGATTACGAGGCTTAACTATCATAGGCATACCCCCATTCTTCTTTTAATTAATATAATATGAATAATTTAATAGATAAACAAGAATTTTTTCAGGAGCAGGCTTTGTCTACCTATCAATCAGCAATCCTTCTTGATAAGCGTATTCTAACATATTAAAGGACTCCCTAGTGAGAGCCCCACAAACAGATACGGTTTACCAAAGATTGTGGTCGGCAAAGCGCGCAAAAGTGAGAAGGAAGATCCGTTTCCTTCACTTCGTTCCATCCGCCTTTCTCAACACCCAATTCGTCATGCTTCTCTGCTGATGCACGAGAACGGTCTTGACCGGCTCGACAAAACTTCCTCCCAACTCCTTCGTCACCTGCTGAAGCCGATCCACGTCTACTAAGAAACGCTCGGTGCCATCCGGCAATTGATACCGTCCCTCGCCAAGCGGCTGGACCTGATCTTCGATGCCAATGCTAGAAGCCAACCGGGCAAACCAGAATCCACCAGGCTTCAGCCGCTTCCAAAGCTGATGTACCATTTCCGTAAAATGAGCATCGTTACGCGCAAAATGAAGGACAGCATTACAGATAATGGCATCGAAATGGTCTTTAGGGTAAGATAGATCCTCAATAGCCTCTACCCGGAAGTGATCAGCTTCTGTCCATGGCTCCGCCCATTTTCGTACATAAGCAATATTATCGATGCTTGTATCCACCCCATAGACGTCAAACGATTGTCGCAAAAAATAGGAGAGATTTCGTCCTTTTCCACAGCCCGCATCTAAAATCCGACTACCGGGAACGAAGCGATTTTTCATAATCTGGTCAAGCAGGTAAATGTCCATATTTCCAATCCATTTATATAGATCTTCCATCTTTTTATTCCTCCTCGATGTTTATCTTCCTATATTACACTTTATTCTCCTTCATACGCATAGCCTCATCATATAAAACTCACCAGACATAAGAAGGATTTTTTCCCATATTATAGAAGTTATACTATATTGGCTGACGGCGCTTTGTATGGTTTCTACGAAAAGTAGGGTGATACAGAGCGCCTTTTTGTTTGCAGTATCCCAGAGGAGGAAGGGCATGAACTGGATCACGAGCATGGGCTTAGATATTGGTACGAGTACGACTAAGCTCATTATTAGCCGCTTATGGATTGGAGAAATGGGAAGCCCCTATGGCCTGCCTCGATGTCAGATCAAGGAACGCGAAATTCTCTACGCCAGCCCGATCTACACGACTCCGCTCAAAAATGAAAATGAAATTGACATGCATCGTTTAGGTGAGCTTTTGACCTCTGAATACGAACAGGCCCGCCTTTCATTACACGATATGAAGGCAGGAGCGGTCATCATGACAGGCGAGACTGCCCGCAAAGAAAATGCCGAGAGGATTCTTCATTACCTCGCAGATCGGGCTGGGGATTTTGTCGTTGCGACAGCGGGGGCGGATCTCGAAGGGATCCTGGCTGGAAAAGGATCGGGGGCCATGAAGCGTTCGGAAGAGACAGACGCCATCATTGCCAATGTAGACATCGGGGGCGGAACGGCCAATGTGGCCTTGTTTTATAAAGGGAGGGCGATTCAAACCTTTACGTTTCATGTAGGTGGTCGGTTGATTCGTGTAACGGAGCAGGGGCTAGTCGAATACGTATCGGAGCACCTGAAACCATGGCTCCAAGCCAATGGCTGGGAGATTCAGGAAGTGGTCACGTACGAGAGGTTGTGGGAGTTGTGCCTACAGCTTAGCCAAAGCCTGCTGTCTTTTCTGTCCGGATCCCCGGAGTTCCATGCCGAGAAGTTGCTTCTTGCCCCGCTAACGAGTCCCATGATGCCTATTGGAGAAGTGATGTTCTCAGGGGGCGTTGGGCAAATGATGCCGCATGCACAGCCGCAAACGCTAAGCGAAACCGCCACGTACCATGACATCGGACCGCTGCTCGCTTTTGCCCTGAAGGTTTCTTCTGAACAATATGACATAAATGGGATCGAAGCCGCCCAAACCACGCGGGCCACCGTGATTGGGGCAGGGATGCAAACTACCGAGGTGAGCGGGTCAACGGTGTATGTAAAGGAGGCCCTGCTGCCGATCAAAAACGTGCCGATGGTTCCGATTCTTGTCCGGGTTCACGAAAATTGGGAGGAAGAAGCCTTCCGTCTTCGCTTGCTCCAGGCTTTGGTGGAGGGGAAAAAGCTCTTCCTCGAGACTAGGCGGGACCCTCCTTTTGCCATTGCCTTATCGGATGTTGGCTACTGCAGCTATCTCATGCTCCAAAGTCTAGCGGATGCTTTATCAAGAGAATATACAGCTTGCTTCCCCCAAGCCTCCCTCATGCTTGTCCTTTGTGAAAGTGATATGGCGAAGGCGCTCGGGCAGGCCCTTGCCAAACGCTGTGGGCAAAAGCCCCAAGTGATTTGCCTGGATCAAATCGATTTTTCCTATGGGGATTATATTGATTTAGGCCTGCCGGTTGCCGGAGAGGCCATTTCTATATCCATCAAAACATTAGCCTTCGGCTGAATGGAGGTGACGGAAGATGCATAAGAAAACGACCTTGCTCGGGACTACCTATGCCTTTCATAGCTTAAAGGAAATCTTGGCTAAAGCGAACGAAGAGCGTTCCGGCGATCAGCTCGCCGGTATTGGCGCAGCGAATATGAAAGAGCGAATGGCCGCCAAAGCTGTGTTAGCCAACTTAACGATGGCGGACATCCGAAATTACCCCGTCCTGACCCCAGAGCAGGATGAGGTGTCGAAGATCATTGAGGAAAGCGTTCAGGAAGAAATCTACCAGACGGTTCAGCGTTGGATGGTGGCCGACCTGCGGGAGTGGATGCTTGATGATCGAAACTCCGGACAGGATCTCTTGAAACTCGGTCAAGGCTTGACCAGCGAAATGATTGCGGCCGTAACCAAGCTCATGTCCAATCTGGATTTAATTCAAGCCGCAGCCAAAATCGAGGTGATCACCCACTGCCAAACCAAGATCGGCCAAAAGGGTACACTGGCTTCCCGCGCCCAGCCCAACCATCCGTCTGACGATGTGGAAGGAATCCGTGCCTCCTTGTATGAAGCCCTGAGCTATGGGGTAGGGGACGCGGTGATCGGTATTAATCCGGTCATGGATACGACCGATCATGTGTTTGCCCTTTTGCGAGAAACCAAAGATATCATGGAGCGCTTGGCCATCCCCACGCAAAATTGCGTGTTATCCCATGTCACCACACAAATGCGAGCTATCGAAAAAGGGGCACCGGCTGACCTCATCTTCCAAAGCCTTGCCGGAACGCAAGCAGGCAATGAATCCTTCGGTATTTCGGTTTTCTTGCTGAAAGAAGCTGACGCACTTATTCAGGAAAAGGGGACGGCAGCCGGCCCCAACCGATGGTATTTTGAAACCGGGCAAGGCTCCGAACTCTCCTCGGAGGCTCATTTCGGGGTGGATCAGGTCACACTCGAGGCCCGATGCTATGGATTGGCGCGAACGTTCAACCCTTTTATCGTCAATACGGTTGTGGGCTTTATTGGGCCGGAGTACCTGTTTGACAGCAAGCAGGTGATCCGGGCAGGGCTCGAGGATCATTTCATGGGAAAGCTGCACGGGTTGCCGATGGGCGTTGACGTCTGCTATACGAACCATATGAACGCCGATCAAAACGACATGGATAATCTGAGCATGCTGCTTGCGGCTGCTGGAGTGAATTTTGTCATCGGAGTGCCGATGGCAGATGACTGCATGCTGAACTATCAGTCGCTGAGTTATCACGATATAGCGACCTTGCGAAATATTCTTCGGCTCAATGCCGCACCTGAATTTGAAAAATGGCTGGAAGCCCAAGGGATCATGGAGGGTGGAAAATTAACGTCTCAAGCCGGTGATCCGACGGTCTTTCTAAAACGACTCTCACAGGGAGGGGTATAGCATGGCCCAGCAAGAAGGACGCGATTTTTTAGAGGCTCTCAAGCAAGTCACGCCTGCTCGTATCGGAGTGGGGCGTACGGGAACCCGGCCGCGAACCCAAGATCTTCTTTCGTTGCGGATCGACCATGCGGCTGCGGTAGATGCCGTATATGGTGAGGTGTCCGAAGCGCTTATGCAGGAGCTGGGGTTGTTTAGCGTCCGTACTTGCGCGGAAACAAAAGAGTGTTATCTCAAGCGGCCAGACCTTGGTCGAATGCTTTCTGCCGAGGGCGAGAAGATGATCCTGGAACGCTGCCTCTCCAATCCCCAGGTTCAGGTTGTCATCTCGGACGGCCTAAGCGCTAGCGCCATTGAAGAAAACATCCGGGATGTCTATCCTGCCCTGATGGATTCGCTCGAGGCTTATGGCCTCCAACAAGGGATACCCTTCTTTGTGAAAGGTGGAAGAGTGGCCTGTATGGATGCTATCGGTGAGCTGATCCAGCCGGAAGCTTTTGTCCTCTTGATTGGGGAGCGTCCGGGACTGGTTTGCGCAAACTCGATGAGTGCTTATCTGTGCTATCGTCCGAGGAAAGGGACCAAGGAATCCAGCCGGATGGTCATTTCCAACATTCACAGGAGGGGAACTCCTCCAATCGAAGCAGCCGCTCATATTGGCACGTTGGTTTCGAAGATGCTGGAGCAAAAAACAAGTGGGGTAGGGTTCATGATTTAAGAAATATGGGTAAGACTTCGCGCCAACAAGCACCTCAGGACCAAAGGCCTGGAAAGACATCTGGTCTGCAGGGCAGAGCGTGGGTGCGATTAATCGGGTGCAACCCGTTCATGCATTGGTAGAGCAGCTTCAGAAAGGAGTTTGACCAAGCATAAGACCGCGTTGGTTGCTAAGCGTTCGAAATAAGCTAAACCTAGCGATAGAGTAGAGTCCCTGGGCTTCAGGGACTCTTTTTTGTACTGTCTGAATTTATAACTGCGTCATATTATTTGGACTGCACGAGGAAAACTTGTTGGCGCTGAACTAAAGCTTGGCACAAGCCAAGTTTTCTAGCAATTCCTTTTAGGTAAACATGTGCGTCATTTGCAAAAGCGTACTGCAAGGACTTCAGGACAGTAGAACGAGATAGCCGTTTCAATTATCAGTGTTGTTATACAAATTTAAGAAAAATATTGATAAAAATACAAAGTTTGTGTAAAATATGGAATTATAAAAGGTTTTTTAACAACTATAAGGGTGCTTGTTTATTAAAATTGTATAACAACATTAATATGAGATGAAGAGGTAGATGACATGTATGACTATATTGTTGTAGGTGGGGGAATTGTTGGATTATCTACGGCCTACGCTTTAACAGAACGGTTTCCCCAAGCGAGGATTGCCGTTATTGAAAAGGAGAGTACGCTGGCGTATCACCAGACCGGACACAATAGCGGAGTGATCCATTCCGGAATCTATTATAAGCCAGGAAGCTTGAAGGCTAGATTTTCGAGGGCGGGAGGTCAACAGCTGAGAGACTTCTGCGATCAATATGAAATTCCTTACGAGATGTGCGGGAAGGTCATTGTAGCAACCGAACAGCACGAATTACCGCTTCTTGAGAATTTGTATAAACGTGGGCTTGAGAATGGAATCAACTTAACGAGAATTGGACGAGAGGAATTGAAGCAGATCGAGCCTCATACGAATGGTCTTGCCGCCATTCATGTGAAGGAAGCAGGGATTGTTAAGTATAAGTCGGTTGCAGAGACCTTTGCCCGAGTGATCCAAGAACGCGGTGGGGATATCCTGCTGAATAAGACGGTAGTGAATATCCGTGAGAAGCAAAGTGGAATCGAAGTAGAATGCCAAAACGCTGTCTTTACTACGGAATACTTGATCAATTGCGGCGGACTTCACTGTGATCGAATCGCGGCCATGCAAGGAATTGAAACAAATATGAAGATTATCCCGTTCCGTGGAGAATACTATGAACTTAAACCGGAGAAGAGCTACTTGGTTAAACATCTGATTTATCCGGTTCCTAACCCTAATTTTCCATTTTTGGGCGTTCATTTTACTCGGATGATTGATGGGCATATTCATGCTGGGCCCAATGCGGTATTGAGCTTTAAAAGAGAAGGCTACAAGAAAACAGATTTTGATTTGAAGGATTTAACGGAAGTCATGCTCTATCCTGCGTTTTGGAAGATTGCTAGACAGAACATTGGCGAAGGATGGAAAGAAATGGTTCGCTCCTTTAGCAAAAAAGTTTTTGTCCAAAGCCTGCAGCGGCTCATTCCAGAAGTAAAGGAAGATGACTTGGTCACATCGGAAAACGGGGTCCGAGCTCAAGCTTTAACAAAAGATGGGAAGCTGGTAGATGATTTTCTCATCGTATCCAACGAACGATCGATCCATATATTAAATGCCCCATCCCCTGCGGCTACAGCATCCATTTCAATTGGGCAGTCGATCTGTGAACGCATTCCTGGGCCTAAGAAGAGAATTGTTGTTGCAGGATAAGGACTGCAAAAAGCCTGATCACCCAACCATAGGAAGACTACTAGAAAGATTTGTACTAAGGATCTGATCTCTGTATAATAGTTGAATAAATAGAGGTCGGACCACCTAGCCATTTGACCTTCGTGACAATTATTATATAGAGGTGTCTAGCCATGATAAATTACACTCCGATTAAGAAACAAAAGATATTTGAGCAAATTATGGAAAAGATCAGGCAATCGATCGAAAAAGGCGATTTGCATCCTGGGGATAAGCTTCCCTCTGAGAGGGAGCTAGCAGCCATGTTTTCCGTTTCAAGAGGTGCGGTTCGAGAAGCGATAGGCGCATTAGCATCAAGAGGTATTATTATCGTTAAACCAGGTTTGGGCAATTTTCTAGCCGCGTTGAGTAATGAAGAACTCTTGAATCTGTTCAATCTCGTATTTGTGGAAGGGGAAGTTAACCTGCTTGAGATGTTAGAGTGGCGTCAGGGAATCGAGAGCAATGCAGCCTACTATGCAGCCGCACGTCGAACGGAACAAGATCTTCACAACATTAGAGAAGCACTTGAAAAGCTTGAATATTCAATGGGTCAGTTGGAGCTGGCAGCAGAAGAAGACTTTAAGTTTCACAACGCCATTATGGAAGCGTCTCATAACACACTGATGATTAACACCTTCAAACTCATTTCCACCATTTTCAGACAAGGGGTATATGAGGCCAGAATTGATGCCCTGAAGATTCCGGGTAAGTCGGAAATTGTGCTGAATGAGCACCGATTGATCTATCAGGCTATCCTCGAAGGTAATCCGGAGAAAGCTTGCCAAGCGATGAATAATCATATTGTTAACATTGGAGACCAAGTTGAAACCTTTTCCTAATGGAAGAGGGGAACCGGCGGACTCTATGGTCGAAGATTTCATAGGCAGCGGGAATGTATTGGCTAGTCCGAGGCTAACCCATGCAAAGGATATTCAGTGGTTAATTGAAAATGCTTATAAAGGAATATTATAAAAAATCTTATTAGTAGGGGATAAAAAAATATGAAAAAGTTTGCTTTACCGCTTGCAACCATATTGTCTTCAGCTTTGATTCTAGGAGCTTGTTCATCTGATACGCCACAGGCTTCTTCGAGTGAATCCGACGGGACGAATAAAGTTTATGAAATTAAACTCTCCCATTCCTCACCAGCAACAGAAGATCGTTTGGAAAACTCGTTGCAAGAATTTAAAAAGAAAGTAGAAGAACGAACGAATGGCGCTATCAAGATTACCACCTTTCCTGCCAGTCAATTGGGGGGTGAGCGTGAACAGCTGGAAGGCGTTCAAATGGGATCCATTCACATGGCTGCACTAGCTGGCCCGCTTCCTAGCGTTTACCCGGAGATCATGGTAATTGAAATGCCATATCTTTTCAAAAATGAAGAAATCGCCTATGAAGTGCTAGATGGGCCTGTTGGCCAGGAAATTTTGGATGGCATGCTTGAGAAGACCGGAATTCGTGCTTTGGCCTGGGGAGAAAATGGGTTCCGTAATTTTACGAACAATAAGCACCCCATCAAAAAGCCGGAAGACGTGAAAGGCTTGAAGATCAGAACGATGGAAAACCCTGCTCACATGGCGATGGTGGTGTCGTTAGGGGGCTCCCCGACGCCTATGGCATTCGGTGAAGTGTATTCTTCCTTGCAGCAAGGTGTCATTGATGGGCAAGAGAACCCTGTTTCCCTTATCGAGAGTATGAGATTCTATGAAGTGAATAAGTATGCCACATTGGATGGACATGTTTATAATCCGTATGCCTTTATCATCAATGAGAGCTTATATCAGAGTTTCCCAGATGAATATAAACAGATTATCCAAGAAGAAGCTAAGAATTGGAGCGACTTACAACGAAAAATGAACCAAGAGCAAGTGGCTAAGGGGATTGAAAACCTTAAGGGGCACGGCATGCAGGTCGAAACGTTGACGGATGAAGAAAAAGAGGCATTCCGCACAGCTACGCAACCCGTCTATGATCGTTTCCGTAACGAATTAGGCGTGGAATTGATGGATAAAGTATTGAAGGCGGTTGAGGAAGCAGAAGCCAAGATGGCCAAGAAGTAGGATGATTACTAAAGACTATTATGATGCGGGGAGAATGATATATGTTTTACGAAATGAGAACCTATACTATCAAAATTGGACAAGTTTCAACCTACCTTGAGCACTTCGAAAAAGTGGGCCTGCCCATCATCTCGAAGTACGCTAGGCTAGTGGGATGGTGGTATACGGATATAGGTGAACTAAATCAGGTTATTCATATTTGGGAATATGAAAGCTTAGATGATCGGGCCAGCAGAAGAAAAGCACTATATGAAGATACGGACTGGTTAGAGAAATTTATTCCTATAGCCTTCCCTATGCTAGAGAAGCAAGAATCGAAAATCATGTACGCAGCTAATTTTTCACCGATTAAATAAAATTTTAAAATCTTTCAACTCCATACCAGCTTGCGGATATCCCAAGTGTATTTACACCTGGGATTTTCCCCTTCTTAGAAAGGATGATCAGGGTGAAACTTCACCGAATTGAGGCTAGAAAAAAATGAATACAGCACCGAAGTATCAAGAGATTCCCGTTCATAAACGGAATGGAGGTAAGGGTTTACCTCGATTACTATCCGATGTGAATGCTCAGAACACCTCAACGGGACTGATTTCCGCGACCTTAATGATGACAAGTCCCATTATCATGCTCTTTGAAGTCGCGGAAAATGGCGGATTGACTGTTCAGCAGACGATAAACTGGATGTTTGCCGCTTACTTGTTTGCTGGCTTGCTTGGCATCTATATGGCCATTCGATATCGGATACCTATTACAGGAGGGAGTTCCTTAACGGGGGTGGCCTTCTTGACAACGGTAGCTTCCCAATTTACGTATCCGGAAATGATCGGCGGTTTTATTATGTCTGGACTCATTATTTATTTAGTCGGTCTTTCCGGGATCTTCACCAGGATTATCAAATGGGTTCCAAGAGAAGTCATATCGGCGATGATGGCAGGACTCGTGGCCAGCTATGCCGTTCGAATGGTTCCTTCTTTTCGGGAAATGCCCCTAGTGGGTGGAGCAGCACTGATCAGTTTTTTATTATTTTTGAAGTACAGCAAGCGGATTTCTCCTGCCTTAGGGGCAATGGTCGTAGCCGCCTGCACTTTGGGACTGACCCAGAAGATTGAAATAGCCGACTTGCCGGTCCATCCCTTTCTCTTTAGCTGGCAGCCCCCGGAATTTACTTGGATGGCATTACTTACCTTGGCTCTCCCGTTGGCGATGCTCATACTTAGCAATGATGCGGCTGTCGGAGTGAGTGCCTTGCAATCCGCGGGATATAAACCTCCCATTAAACAGACTTTATGCACCAGTGGGATCTTCTCGATGATCACGAGCCTAGCTGGTGGACAATGTGCGAATATTGCAGGGATGATGTCGGCGATTTGTGCTTCGAGTGAATCAGGGCCCAATTCCAAGCGTTATATGGCGTCGGTAGTGTCAGGAATAGGAACGATCTTATTTGGCATCTTTGCTTGGCAGATTGTACCGTTAATCCAATCCTTACCCCAAGCACTCATTACGATTTTAGCTGGATTCTCTTTAATTGGGGTTTTACTATCCAACTTGCAAACTGGGTTTTCAGGGAATAACTTTCCGATGAGTTCACTCCTGTCCTTTCTTATTGCCTTATCCAACGTCAGCTTTTTCCATATTAGCTCCGTCGTCTGGGCCTTGCTGTTAGGCGCTCTTGTATCGAAGACGATTGAAAAGCCGAATCGCCCTTTCGTTAAAGAGTCAAATAATGTTTAAAAACCCTAAGCGAAAGGCTTGGGGTTTTTATGTATGTGTTTAAGAACACCTGGCAGTGGATCTAAGTCACACGATCATTCTTGGAAGACGAAATCATGATTGTAACGATTACCCATCGCTTTGAAGATCGAATTCAATTCTATGAGCTGATTGCAATCTCTATATTATCGGATAGAGATCTTTTTCAAGAATGATTTAACTCTCTCATAGATAGAAAAAGATATTGAAAATGTTTGAACCTTATAGTAATATCTTTTACAGGTAAGCTGGTAGGACCACACGACCACCTAACCGATTGACTTCCAAGGACCTTGCACTAAGCAATCCTGGTTGGTGAGGCAAGAAGGGAAGAAAATATACTTAATTCATAGATTAGAAGGAGCAGGAAGGAGTAAGTGGAAGTGGAGAAATATAATTATTTTATGCCTACCCAAATGAAATGCGGGCAAGGCCTTGCTGGAAAAACTGGTATGTTTCTCAGGGAATATACAAGGGATAAAGTACTTATTGTGACTGACCCTGGGGTGAGAGGGGCGAACATCCTTCAACCGATTGAAGCCTCTTTGAGCGGAGAAGGTATTCGCTTTGACATCTTTGATCAAGTCGAACCCAACCCAACCACTCAGGTATTGGAAAAGGCTTTGAAGCTATTGGGGAATGGCAAATATGACCTGATCTTGGGCGTTGGAGGGGGAAGCAGCCTAGATACGGCCAAAGCCATTGCTGCTATGGCAAATAACGGCGGGAACATCCTGGATTATGAAGGAGTAAACAAACTTCTCCATCCAGCACTTCCGATCGTAGCGATTCCTACTACGATTGGGACAGGCAGTGAAGGGACTCCCTCTACGGTAGTGACAAACTCCGAGACCCATTTCAAGACAGCGATTATCAGTCCCTATTTGTATCCGAAGCTAGCGATCTTGGACCCTGAGCTTGTGCTCCAACTGCCTTCTCCCATTGTTGCTGCAACCGGCATGGATGCGCTTACCCATGCCATCGAATCGTATACCTCGAAATACGCTAGCCCGGTTAGCCAGGCCTTGGCGATACAAGCCGCGAAAATGATTGGGGAGAACCTAAAGAAAGCTTATTTTGTAGGAACGGACATGCAAAGCAAAGAGAACATGCTTGTTGCTTCATTCATGGCCGGAGTGGCCTTTGCCCAATCCCGTTTAGGAAATGTGCATGCGATCTCCCATACCTTTGGGGGCGTATTCAATATCCCTCATGGAATTGCCAACGCAACGCTCTTGCCTTATGTCCTAGCCTATAATCTGCCAGCCTGTCCCAAAAGATACAGGGACATTGCGATTGCGTTAGGTGAAGATGTCACTGGTCTATCGGAAATGGAAGCAGGGAAAAAAGCGATCCAGGCCGTGGTAAGCCTCAATGAGACGCTGAACATTCCTAACAATATCAAGGATTTGGGAGTTTCATTGGAATATTTGCAGCAAATGATAAGCGACTCGATGAGAAGCGGGAATGTATTGGCGAATCCTAGATTGACTTCCGACAAGGATATCAAGCAAATCATTGAAAGTGCGTATTACGGAGTATTGTAAACATAAAAAAGGGGGAAAAGTCATGAAAAAATTCTTCTTATCTATGGCATTAACACTAGCGGTGGGATCTGTGCTATCGGCATGCAGTTCATCGGATAAACCGACTGATGCAGCAACATCCGGAGCAGGGCAAGTCTATGAAATCAAAATTGCGCACTCCGCTCCAGCAACGGATGACCGCCTGGAAACCTCATTACAGGAATTCAAAAAAGAAGTGGAAGCAAAAAGTAACGGCGCCATTAAGATCAGTACCTTCCCAGCCAATCAGCTCGGCGGGGAAAGAGAGCAGCTTGAAGGCGTGCAATTGGGATCGATCCACATGGCTGCGATTACGACAGGACCCTTGCCTAGTATTTTTAAGCAATCGATGATTTTTGACATGCCGTATCTCTTTAAAAATGACAAGATAGCTTATGAAGTGCTAGATGGTCCGGTGGGTCAGGACATTCTCCAAAAGATGGCGAATGAGACAGGAGTCCGCGGCTTGGCATGGGGCGAGAATGGGTTCAGGCATTTCACGAACAGCAAGAGGCCAATCCGAAAGCCGGAAGACCTGAAAGGTTTGAAAATCAGAACGCAAGAAAATCCTGCGCACATGGATCTAGTAACCGCATTGAAAGCTAGTCCTACACCGATGGCCTTCGGTGAAGTATATTCCTCTTTGCAGCAGGGCGTCATTGATGGACAAGAAAACCCGGTTTCCTTAATTGAAAGCGTACGTTTCTATGAAGTGAATAAACATGCGACATTGGATGGTCATGTTTATAGTCCCTATGTCCTCATGATTAATGATGTATTCTATCAAGGGTTGCCGGCTGAACTTCAAGCCTTGTTATCGGATGCAGCGAAAAATTGGAGCGCTTTGGAGCGAGACTTAAATCAAAAGCAGGAAGCTGCTGGAATTGAAAACCTCAAGGCCAATGGCATGGAAGTGATCACACTGACGGATAAAGAGAAGACGGCATTCCAAGTAGCGACTAAATCGGTTTATGAAAAGTATCGCAGCGAATTAGGCGCGGAATTGGTAGACCAAGTTTTAGCTGCGGTAGCCGAAGCGGAAAAGAAGTAGAAGAGAGAAATGAACATGGAGGGATTTAAATGTTGTATATAAATGGGGAATTTTGTAACGCTCAGTCCAATAAAACGTTTGATGTGATCAACCCGGCTACAGGTGAAGTGGTCCGGACAGTAGCTAAGGGCGGAGCTGCAGATGCTCAAGCTGCCATTGATGCAGCCCAAGAAGCGTTCAAGCCATGGTCCCGTCTAACGGCTAAGGACCGCTACGCTTATCTGAAAAAGACGGCTGACATCCTTCGTGGCCGTACGGATGAGATTGCCCAATTGATTACCCTGGAAATGGGCAAGCCTCTTGCGGAAGCAAAGGGTGAAATTGGGCTTGCGATTGATTATCTTGACTGGTATGCGGAAGAAGGAAAGCGCATCTACGGAGATACCATTCCTGCATCGACTCCGAACAAGCGATTGATGGTCCTTCGTCAGCCTGTTGGTGTCGTTGGGGCGATCACGCCGTGGAATTTCCCGATTGCCATGATCACCCGCAAGCTGGCGCCTGCTCTGGCTGCTGGATGTACAATGATCGTGAAGGCTGCATCAGCCACGCCGCTGGCTGCTATTGAAGTATTCAAGGCGTTGCATGAAGCGGGGGTGCCGAAGGGGGTTGCGAATCTGGTAAACGGTTCTGCATCAGAAGTCGTAGGCACCTTGATGGCCAGTCCCGTTGTTCGCAAAATCACGTTTACGGGATCAACAGAAGTAGGGAAGGAACTCGTGCGTCAGTCGGCAGATACCATGAAGAAAGTGTCCATGGAGTTGGGCGGACACGCTCCGTTTCTTGTTTTTGAAGATGCTGATTTAGAGAAAGCGGCAGAGGGTGCCATTGCCAGCAAGTTCCGCAACGCCGGCCAAACTTGCGTTTGCACCAACCGAATTTATGTGCAGAAGTCGGTGGCTGACGAGTTTGCTGCGATCATGGCTGAAAAAATGAAGCGGCTTGTCATGGGTAACGGGCTGCAAGAAGGTGTTACCATCGGTCCGATGATTGATCGCGCGGCCATGGATAAAGCACAAGAGCATATTGATGATGCCGTCGAAAAAGGGGCCACCCTTCTGTCTGGAGGAAGCAAGGTTACAGAAGGCGAGCTTGAAAAAGGCTGCTTCTTCGCTCCAACGGTATTGCTCAATGCCACCCATGAGATGAAAATTGCCTATGAGGAAACCTTCGGGCCGGTTGCTCCGATCTTCACCTTCGAAACTGAGGAAGAGGTTATCCGATACGCCAATGATACCGTATATGGCCTAGCTTCCTATGTATACACGAAAGATGGTTCTCGCATGTTCCGCGTAGCGGAAGCCCTGGATTATGGCATAGTTGGAATTAACGATGCCCTGCCTACAGTCGCACAGGCGCCTTTTGGCGGCATCAAGGAATCTGGCGTTGGGCGCGAAGGTGGAAAGTACGGCATTGAGGATTATTTGGAGTATAAATTCCTGTCCCTGCAGTTGGACATATAAAAGGATGATCATCATGGCTTACAGAAGAGTTGATATTGAGATCATACGCCAGATTCGTTCAAAGATTGCCGATGATAAGCGCGTCATGACGGAAAAGCAGGATTTGGCAGGTTATTCCTATGATGGCTCGTTCGGCAGTTATATGCCGGAAGTCGTGGTTCAGCCGAAGAGTACTGAAGAAGTGGCTGCTATCGTGAAGCTAGCTTATGAGAATACCATTCCGATCATCCCGCGGGGACAGTCCACCTCCCTTTCCGGTGGCCCGCTGCCTGTGGAGGGCGGCATTGTGCTGGATTTGTCCAAGATGGATCAGAAGCTGGAGGTCATTGTGGACGATCTGATCGTTGTGGTCTCGCCTGGCGTGCTTACCGGTAATATCCATGCAGCTGCCGAGAGGGCGGGTCTCATGTACCCGCCTGATCCCAGCAGCTCTGCGGTCTCCACGATCGGGGGAAATCTGGCGGAGAATTCCGGCGGGCCGCGTGGGCTGAAATATGGCGTGACCAAGGATTATGTATTGGGTTTAGAGTTGGTGACGCCGCAAGGAGAGATCATCCGCACGGGTGGGCGCACCGTGAAGAACGTAACGGGCTATGATCTGACCAAGCTCATTGTGGGTTCGGAAGGAACGCTCGGGATCATCACGGAAGCGACGCTGCAGCTTATTCCAAAGCCGCTGGGAACAGCTACCTTGATGGCCATCTTTGACGATATCGTGACATCGGGGGAAGCGATTTCCAAGGTCCTTACCTCAGGCATCCTGCCTGCAAAGATGGAGATTATGGACCAGGCCTGCATTCAAGCCGTTGAATCGTATAAGCCAAGCGGACTGCCTGTGGATGCCGAAGCGATCATACTGATTGAGGTGGACGGGCATCCGCGTGCCGTCGAAGAAGAAATAAAGGAAGCGGCCCAGATCTGCGAAACGATTGGGGCGCGCAGCGTGCGAATAGCCAGTACGCAAGCTGAGCGCGAAAGTCTCTGGAAGGCGCGGAAAATGGTTTCACCGGCCATTACCCGGGTCAAGCCGACGAAAATTTCTGAGGATGCTACGGTTCCGCGCAGCCAGATTCCGGAAATGTTTGCGCGCTTAAAAAAGATTCGCGAAAAATATAAGGTCAATCTCGTTGTATTTGGGCATGCGGGCGATGGCAATCTTCATCCCAATATCGTTGCGGATAAACGGGATAAGGAAGAAATGAAACGCGTAGAGAAGGCCGTTGCTGAGATTTTTGAAACAGCCATTGAATTGGGAGGCACGCTTTCCGGGGAGCATGGCATCGGTAATATGAAGGCGCCGTTCATGGAGATGGAGCTGGGTGCTGCAGGGCTGGACATGATGAGGCGGATCAAAGAGAGCTGGGATCCGAAGAACATCATGAATCCAGGGAAGATTTTCCCGGAGCCGGGACAGAAGCTCAACTTAACGGAAGGGTAGTGAACAACATGACGAAGGGAATGGTCTTGCCATACGACGAAACGGTCCAGTGCGTCCAATGCGGCTACTGCTTGCCGGCTTGTCCTACCTACCTGACGATGGAAAAGGAGACCCATTCGCCGCGCGGGCGGATCAATCTGGTGAAAATGGCAGCCGAGGGTCACCTCACTCTGGATGAGCTGGAAAAGCCGATTGACCTTTGCCTTGGGTGCCGCGCTTGTGAGACAGCCTGCCCGTCAGGGGTGCAATACGGCAAAATCCTGGAAGATACGAAGGAAGTCCTGGCTGAGCATAAAGGAAAGAGAACCTCCAAAAAGGTCCGTTGGATTCAGGACAAGCTATTTCGGGATGTCTTCCCTGAATCAAAAAAACTGCAGCTTGCTGCGGATCTTATCTGGCTATACCAATCGACGGGAGTTCAGTCATTGGCTAATAAAGGGAAGCTGAATCGCGTGCTTCCTGAAAATCTCTGGGCATTTGAGGAAGTGCTCCCGGAGGTGAGTTCCCCTGCGGAGCGCAGAAAGAGGCCTCATCGGTTTGAACCTCCAGCGGAAACGGCACCCCGGTTTAAAGTAGCCTTTTTTGTCGGCTGTGTGATGGACGCCATTTTTGAAAAAATCAATCGCTTATCCATGGAATTGCTGGCTCTGTCAGGCTGCGAGGTTCAAGTCATCCGCGAACAGACCTGCTGCGGTGCGCTCCATGCCCACGCCGGGAGGCGAGACGACACGAAAGTGCTGGCTAAGCAAAACATCGAGGCTTTTGAAAAGATGGACGTGGACTTCATCGTGAATAATGCGGGAGGCTGCGGCGCGATGCTCGTTGAGTACCACCATCTTTTTCATGGGGATCCGGAGTGGGAAGATCGCTCCAAAGCATTTGTGGCCAAAGTTCGCGATATTAGCGAGGTGCTTGCGCAGTGCGAACTGCCGCTTACGAACCCTATTCATGAAATTGTCACATACCAGCGCTCCTGCCACATGACCAATGTACAGAAAATCACGAAGGAGCCATTAGATCTCATCAAGCGCATTCCAGGCGTTACTTTCAGAGAAATGGCCAATCCTAACATGTGCTGCGGGTCTGCTGGGATCTATAATGTAGTGAACTACGAGGAATCCATGGAGGTTCTCGATGTCAAAATGCAAACGGTAAAAGAAACCCGAGCGACGGTGATCATCACGACCAATCCAGGCTGTTTATTGCAAATGAAGCTGGGAGTGAAACGTGAACAGGATAGGGTGCCTAGTCGGTCAAGAGCCGTTCATTTAGTAGAATTGCTTGCTGAATCTGCAGGTTTGGTTTAATAGAATAACAGTTTAATAGTTATTCTTTCCTGTTTGCAATCAAATTTGTTTCTATGTATTGATAATTATAGTATTTTATAGTAGTATCATTAAAGGTAAGGTGGTCCTACCACATAGCCACACTACCGGATAAGATCAAAACATTCATTAAAATCGGAAAGGGTGGACAACCCTTTCCACCTGTAAAGTTTTAGAGATAAAAGAGGAGGGGTATATTTGCAATCGCATTCTTTTTTTACACCGACCAAAGTAGTCTGGGGAAGAGGTCTATCGAATAACACAGGTGAAATCCTTAAGCCTTATGTTCAGCGAAAGCTTCTCATCGTAACCGATCAGGGGGTGAGAAACGCAAATCTTCTTCAAGGGATTGAATCATCCCTTAATGAAAGAAACATAGATTACTGCATTTTCGATCAGGTAGAGCCGAATCCAAGTGCTGAAATTGTTGACCGCGGAACCATCGTCCTACGAGAAACGAACTGCGATGCCGTTCTTGGAGTTGGTGGAGGAAGCAGCATCGATACCGCAAAAGGAATCGCTGCCATGGCCAACAACGAAGGGAAAATCCTGGATTATGAAGGCGTAGGGAAGCTAAGGAATCCCGCTATTCCTTTATTTGCGATCCCAACGACAGCAGGAACGGGCAGTGAGGTAACCAACTCAACAGTCGTAACCAATAAGCAGACCTCCTTCAAAGCCGCGGTCATCAGCCCTTATATGCTACCGATTATCGCCATATTGGACCCGATGCTTACGATTAACTTGCCGCAAAGCATTACGGCCGCAACTGGAATGGATGCGCTTACGCATGCGATTGAATCCTATACGTCCAAGCAAGCTACGCCTGTCAGCAAGTCTTTTGCCATCTCTGCAGTGAAAATCATCGGAGAAAACCTGCGTAAGTCCTACTTTGTCGGTACGGATGTTGAAAGCCGAGAAAACATGCTGTTGGCTTCGATGATGGCAGGAGCAGCTTTTGCACAGTCCCGTTTAGGCAATGTTCATGCGATTTCGCATACTTTTGGAGGGGTTTTCAATATCCCGCACGGAATTGCCAATGCGACGCTGCTTCCCTTTGTTATGAAATACAATTTGCCTGCCTGCCCGAATGAAATGAGCGATATTGCAGCGGCACTGGGCAAGGATATTTCCGGACGTTCCGCTGAAGAGGCAGCTTACCTAGCCATTGAAGCCGTTCAAGAAATGAACCGGGATTTTGAAATTCCTCATAATATCAAGGACCTTGGCGTTTCTCTCGATTACTTGCCGCAACTGGTAGAGGATTCCATGCGAAGCGGTAACGTATTCGTCAATCCGAGGCTGACCCGTGCTGCCGATATACAGGCTATCATCGAAAATGCTTACCATGGAATCATGGAATAAACTGGAGGTAAGGGTCATGAAAAAAATATCAACATTGCTGTCCATCGCGTTGTCCTCTATTGTTTTGCTGTCGGCTTGCTCCTCATCCGATCAACCTGCGCAGACAAGTGCTGCTCCCGAAGCGGGAAAGGTTTACAGCATTAAGATTGCGCATAATTCGCCGCAGTCGAATGACCGATTGGAAGACTCCTTGCAGGCATTCAAAAAAGAAGTGGAAGAGAAAAGCAATGGAGCGATTCAGATTTCCACTCATCCTGCCGGCCAGCTGGGAGGAGAACGGGAGAATATGGAAGGGGTTCAAATGGGATCCATCGAAATGGCGGTTCTTTCTACAGGCCCGATCCCAGGCATATACCCAAACATGATGGTTACCGATCTTCCGTTCCTGTTCAAAAATGAGCAGATCGCTGACGCCGTGCTGGATGGGCCGGTTGGACAAGAAATCCTGGATGGCATGAGCTCTGTTGGGGTCAAAGGTTTAGCCTGGGGTGAAAATGGTTTCCGTCATTTTGCAAACAAGGTCAGACCCATTGAAAAACCCGAGGATATTCAAGGCTTGAAGATCCGCACCATGGAAAATCCGGCGCATATGGCTATGGTTCAATCGATGGGAGGGTCCCCGACGCCGATGGCCTTTGGTGAAGTATACACTTCCGTTCAGCAAGGAGTCATCGATGGCTTGGAAAATCCGATTTCCCTTATGGAGAGCATGCGCTTCTATGAAGTCAGTAAGTACTTCACGCTGGACGGCCACCTCTATGGTCCCTACGTGATGATGATGAATGCTGATTTCTTTAACAGCTTGCCTCAAGACCTGCAAACTATCATTCAAGAGGCGGCTAAAGATTGGAGCAAGCTTGAACGTGACCTGAACCGCAAGCAGGAAGCGAAAGGGCTGGAAAATATGAAAGCGCAAGGCATGGAAGTGGTCGAGCTGAGCAGCGAGCAAAAGGATGCATTCCAGAAGGCCACCCAGCCGGTATACGATAAATACCGAAATGAATTGGAAGCCGGGCTGGTTGATAAAATTGTGGAAGCCGTCAAGCAAGCCGAAAAAGAACATCAATAACGCAAGCGGGGGATTGATCTCCCCCCAGAAAATTTCTCTAAAGGTGGTGGAAACCATATGAGTGGACTGATCCGCAAGATCGATAGCATCCTGACAAAAATCGAAGAATCCATCATCTTTGTGTTTTTGTTTATTATGCTGGCTGTTGTTTTTTGGGGGGTCTTTAACCGTTTCCTGTTAAAGGATTCATTGTCTTGGGCAGAGGAGCTTGCCAGATATTTAATGATATGGGCGACTTTCATTGCTGCTAGTTTGGGTGTCAAAAGATCCATGCATATTAGTATTGATGTAGCAACCGTTTATCTCCCTGAAAAAGCCAAGCGAGTGGTTACTTTGTTAAGTCATTTTATAGCTTTGTGCTTTTGTATTCTTCTCATCGCCATCGGCATGCCTTTTGTTATGAAACTGATTGCTACCAACCAGCTATCTCCCGCCATGCGGGTGCCGATGTACTTAGTCTATTCGGCTGTCCCTGTGGGTGTATTGTTGATGGCTTTTCGATATGTGCTTGTAATATTAGAAGGATTCCTATCTTTTAGGGATACCAAGGAAGACAAGCAGAAAGACACTGAAAGAAAGGAGGCTACAGTCTGATGAGCAGTACGTTATTCCTGTCGCTGGCCGCGCTTCTCCTATTGAATGTGCCCTTGGCTGTTTCTATAGCCTTAGCGTGCATCTTGGCCATTGTATTGGTTTCCGATGTCCCTTCATTCGTCGTCGTGCAAAGGATGTTTACCGGATTGGATTCCTTCCCTCTAATGGCTATCCCCTTTTTCATTATTGCAGGAAAGATTATGGAGGTTGGGGGGATCTCCAAGCGCCTGATTGATTTTGCAGCCAGTATTGTCGGTTCCATGACAGGCGGATTAGCCATCATTGCGATATTAGCCAGTATGTTCTTTGCTGCCATCTCTGGCTCTGCGCCTGCCACGGTGGCTGCCATCGGAAGCATTATGGTCCCAGCCATGGTAAAAGCGGGGTACGATAAAGGCTTTTCCATCGCTCTCATGGCGGTAAGCGGTACAATTGGTGTCATCATTCCGCCAAGCATTCCCTTTGTTACCTACGGTCTGACGGCCAATGTGAGTGTCGGCAATCTTTTTGTAGCGGGTGTGGTGCCCGGCATACTCGTTGGGGTTAGTCTGATGGTCTACAGCTATTTCATAGCCAAGAAACGCGGGTACAAAGGAGCAGAGAAAACTTCGCTTTCCAAATTTTTCCGCACTTTCAAAGCATCGATTTGGGGCTTGCTAATGCCCATCATTATTCTTGGCGGAATTTATGGAGGGTTTTTTACCCCTACCGAATCTGGGGTTATCGCCTGTGTTTACGGTTTGATTATCTCGATTTTTGTGTACAGAGAGATGAAGCCGAAAGATTTGAAGGCAGTCTTTGTTGATTCAGGTCTCATTTCCTCCATGGTTCTTCTGATTATCGCAACGGCCAATGTGATGAGCTGGATATTAACTACCGAACAGGTTCCGCAAAAAGTTGCTGAATTTGTAGGCTCCTTCGCCACCAGCGCGACGATGCTCCTCATCTTTATTAATCTGGTTCTGTTGATTGTCGGTACTTTCCTGGAGCTGAATGCTGCAATCATCATTTTGGTTCCCATGCTGATGCCATTGATAGCTCAGTTTGATAT
This sequence comes from Ammoniphilus sp. YIM 78166, assembly GCF_004522215.1. Lineage (GTDB taxonomy): Bacteria > Bacillota > Bacilli > Aneurinibacillales > RAOX-1 > YIM-78166. The sequence continues at coordinate 199,172 of NZ_SDLR01000003.1, forward strand.
TAATCCGATCCATTTTGGGGTGATTATGATCGTAAACCTGTCCATCGGCTTGCTAACCCCTCCGTTGGGCGTCAATCTGTTTGTCGCGAAAAGTCTGGGAGATATCTCTTTTAATACCATTGTCCGCAGAGTGGTGCCATTCTTGATCATCACCATTATTGATTTGATTCTATTGACCTTTATTCCTGCACTTTCTATCGGTTTCCTATAAAGCGCTTGAATTCGTAAAAAATCGGAAAGAAAAGGAAGGAACATCAAAATGACATTATCCACCGGAACACAAGTAAAAACCTATTTGAATTATATCAATGGGAAATGGGTATCCGCATCCTCTAATGAAATAGCTCCAAGTGTCAATCCGGCAAATAAGAATGAAGTGGTAGGTTACGTCCAAAGATCAAGCAAAGAAGACCTGGATCTTGCGGTAGAAGCAGCGAAAAAGGCGCAGATTCAATGGAGGAAGCTATCGGGGGCAGCAAGGGGAGAATACCTTTATAAAGTGGCCAATGTGCTTGAACAACGCTTGGACGATATTGCGAAGACCATGACAGAGGAAATGGGCAAGACTTTTCCGGAGGCGAAGGGGGAAACGGCAAGAGGAATCGCTATCTTGCGATACTACGCCGGGGAAGGCATGCGCAAGGTGGGTGATGTGATCCCTTCGACAGATAGTGAAGCCCTCATGTTTACCACCCGTGTTCCGCTTGGCGTGGTTGGATTGATTACACCTTGGAATTTCCCGGTAGCCATCCCCATATGGAAAATGGCGCCTGCACTTGTTTATGGAAATACGGTTGTCATTAAGCCGGCGCTGGAAACATCCGTAACGGCGGCTAAAATGGTAGAATGCTTTGCTGAGGCTGGACTGCCTACAGGCGTCCTTAACTTCGTAACCGGTTCCGGATCCGTCATCGGACAAGGAATCATCGATCACCCTGATATTAGCGGAATTTCATTTACCGGTTCTGATCAAGTGGGTAAGCAGGTTGCGCAAGGGGCTGTAGCCCGGGGCGCAAAGTACCAGCTGGAAATGGGCGGAAAAAACCCTGTATTTGTAGCCGATGATGCCGATCTGGAACAAGCCGTCGACGCAACCATCAGCGGGGGATTGCGTTCCACCGGCCAAAAGTGCACGGCTACGAGTCGCGTAATCGTTCAAAGTGGAGTATACGATGAATTCAAATCAAAGCTTCTTGCCAAAGTAAGAGAAATAAAGGTAGGCCATGGCTTGCATGCTGAATCCTGGATGGGTCCATGCGCGAGCGAAAACCAGCTGGAAACGGTGCTTTCCTACATCGAAAAGGGAATGGCAGAAGGCGCAACGCTCCTGCATGGCGGTAAGCGTGCCGAGGGAGAAGGATTAGAGAACGGTTATTTTGTGGAGCCTACAGTATTTGAAGATGTATATTCAAATATGATCATCGCTCAAGAAGAAATTTTTGGACCGGTGCTTGCCCTGATAAAAGTTGACACCATTGAACAAGCGCTTGAAATAGCAAACGATGTTCAATATGGCTTGAGTGCTTCGATCTTTACTCAAAATATCGGCAACATGCTTTCCTTTATCAATGAAATGGATGCAGGGCTTGTTCGCATCAATGCCGAAAGTGCCGGGGTTGAGTTACAGGCTCCATTCGGCGGTCTAAAGCAATCCAGCTCCGGTTCCCGCGAACAAGGACAAGCCGCGATAGAATTCTTTACTGCGATTAAAACGGTATTCGTTAAGGCCTAAATTAACCAATAATTACTATACAAAGCGCCTCCCTGAATCAAATTAAGCCCTTCGATTCAGAGGAGGTATTTCATTTTACTTAAAAAAGTATTCCATAGATCTATTGTGTTTATGATAGGATATAAGGACTGGCTATTGAATTCGAAATAGGAATTGAGAAAATGTATATTGAAAATTATGAAAGTATATAGTAATATCGATTTAGAATAATAGTGGTCTTACCACGGTACCGGACTATTGGGATCAGGCTAATCCTGCTTATAGTCTTGAAAGGTGGAAAAATATGGACTATGCACCAATCAAAAAGCAAAAAGTTTATGAAATCATTATAAACAGAATTAAAGAATCCCTTGAAACGGGTGATTTGAAACCGGGGGACAAACTTCCGGCAGAAAGAGAATTAGCAAGCTTGTTTTCCGTTTCTAGAGGTGCGGTTCGTGAAGCGATAAGCGTATTAGCGTCAAAAGGCATCATTGTTGTTAAGCCAGGCATTGGAAATTACTTGAATGATAATGAAGTCGATGAAATATTTAAGCTATTCGAATCCATATTTAATGAAGGGAATGTGGATCTTTTTGAATTGCTTGAATTGCGTCTTGGGATTGAGAGCTGTGCTGCCTTTTTTGCTGCTCAACGGAGAACAGAGCAGGATTTGAAACGGATCAAGCATACGTTCGACCTGCTGGAAACTTCGATAAAACAAAAAAAGCTTGCGGTAGAAGAGGATGTTGCTTTTCATTGTGCCATTGTGGAAGCAAGCCATAATACCATGATGGCCAACATGTTAAAATTAATTTCAGATACCTTTATTCGTGGGGTATATGAGGCAAGGATCGATGCTCTAAGAATCCCAGGGAAGACGGAAGAAGTGGTGGGGGAACATTATAGGATATATGAGGCCATTCTTTTGGGTGATCCGGAGATGGCGCGAAAGGCAATGGAAACGCATATCAACAATATTAAAAAGCAAATTAATTTTGTAGAAGAAACGTAGTGCTAGGATAGGAGCGGAAGAAAACGAGGTTTGGAATATGGAGAAAAAAGAAAAGATATCCCAAAAAATTGCCCGCGAGCTGTTAGCAATGATTGAAAGAAAAGAAATTATTCCGGGTTCCAAATTGCCGACGGAGATGGAATTGGCCGCCCGATTTGGTGTAAGTCGCTTACCCGTTCGTGAGGCTTTGAGCGTTTTGCGTTCCATGGGCGTCATTTATTCGCAACAAGGCGGCGGAAGCTATGTGGAAAGCAAAGTGCCGCCTTCCTTCTATCATCCATTCGAAATGGATTCCTCGGATGCGGAAAGCATCTATCATCTATTTGAAATCAGACGAATTCTTGAGCCGGAAGCGGCATATTTGGCTGCGCTGAGGCGAACGCCTGAAGATTTGGAGCACTTGCGCAATGTTTTGGAATGGCTTAAGGATGACTTTATTGCTGACGATAAGACCGGTCAGGAAGCTGACTTCGAATTTCATCGTGCCATTATTCAGGCTGCTCACAATCCAATGATGACTTACATGTTCGAGAATCTTTCTGCATTACATAAGAAAATTCTTCAAATGACATTAAGGCAAAATCTAGGTTTGACAAGGAAAAAGCAAATTGTATACAAGGAACATGAGAATATTTTCCTTGCCATTGAAGCGGAAGAACCCGAACTGGCAAAGGTACAATGTTTAGTTCATTTGAAGAATGTGGAAAAAAAGCTGCATTTATTTCTTCATGAAGGAGAGTAGTTCGAAGCGATTTCCATGGACAGGGTCCTCGTGATGTCTCGGAGCACCAGCACGTGACCGTCAACGGCAAAGCGCTTCTTACTTTACGATAACGTCCTTGATTGGCAGAAGAAAAAGGGCTCCAAGTTTACACGAAAGGGACTCCCAGAAGAGTCTCTTTTTGGTCTATTAAAAATGATAAAATTGTAGGCTGCCAAGTAGTCTTTAGAATAAAATCTTCCGGCTGGTGCCAAGGCAAAATCACGAGCAGAGCAAAAGAGAGAACCCATCAAAGGAGCAACAGGGAATAATGCTATCCAGTTGTTTGTGAGTTAGTAGCTATTGTGAAAGAAACTCAGCTCATCCAAAGGTTTAGTATACCTTAGAGCTTGTAAGGCAGAAGGGATAGAGATTAACTTTTCTAGAACATAAACCCGAATGACCACGGAGCATCTGTAGCCGAAAAGATCACCATTGGTCTCGTGGAAGCCGTTAAAGATGGTGCAGAGATTAAAAACCTTGTGATACTTGGAGATCAACAAGAGCTAAAACCTGAAATTCAACAGGGATCCACGCATGATAAGGTATTCATTTTGATCCCAGATGAGAAAACCGGAGACTACAGTTATATGTGGGTATTGGAACAAGTATGGTGGGATCCGAAGAAACAAGGCCACGGACCCAATCACATGTAAGCCCTAAAATGACAAAGAGATGACCAATATGCCAAAAATACGGATGATTGTTGCTTCGGTTGGAGATTTTGCTCCTTTCCGCGACGTTAGAAAATGCAAATCGGGAGTAAATAAGATTTGGGAGTATTTGCGCCAAGCTGACTTGTCCATCGCCAACCTGGAAATTCCGTTAACCAATGCTCTCGGGCGCGCAGATAAAGCGGCCACCATTAAAGCGGATCCCTCGCTCGCATCCTCCATAGCTGAAGTCGGGATTGACGTGCTGACAATCGCTAACAACCATGCACTTGATTATGGGGCGGAAGGCATGATGGAAGCCCGTTTCCTGCCTATTAAACTAAATTTCCAAGGTGATCCTGTGTTTTTGGATGAACCTTCTTCCGTGACGGTGCTTGATCGCTTAAATCGACTTTCCAAACCGTTCAATGTCTTGGCCGCAATCGATGGCAGCGTAGGTCGACTCAAACTGTAAACAGTCGGAGTAAAAAATGGCGAGCTGCATACATCGTACCGTTGTTGACAGCGCATAACAACTAGATTCTATCTGTCAATAATGAGCAAGATTTCCTTGATTGTTGCTTTAGTGGTAGACCGGGGAGAGGCCAATATAATGCCCTTAACACTTTAAACGAATTCATAAGAAATAGTTTTAATACTTGAGACACTGCTGCGGAGTTTTATCGTAGCGGTGTCTCTTTCTTTACATAACCTAGCCTTCCTGTTTACTTATATCAATCCGGCCCATGGAAACCGGGTAAAGGAAATTATTCACGAGGAGTACCCGGAGGCATTCATCACCACGTCTTCCAGTGTGATTATCGAATTCAATATATGGAAATGATGGTGTTAAATATGGCAGAGAAGAGGGTTGGAATGATATTTACCTTTTCCGTCGTTTTTACATAGGAGAGAGGGATTTGCGTGTTTTTTCGCAAGTGGTTCAGATCGAACGTCAAAACAGCCAAAAGTCAGCAGGGACAAAAGAGACAGGATGAAAAGCAACCGCTTTCTTCCGATTTGGATCAGAATCTCCACCTACTTCAATCAATCTATGAAGATTGCTCTGACGTCGTTTTCCGACCTTTTCTGATCGGCGGAAAAACCAAAGCGATTCTTTTATATATCGAGGGTCTGTCCAACATTGAAGAAATAGACGCCAGCGTTCTTTCACCGCTAATGGAGGAAAGCGCCGGGAAAATGAAAAACCTTAATGAATGGTTTGAAATGAAGATATCGGTTTCCAAGGTGAAGGAAATCAAAACCGTTGGTGATTGCATCGAACACCTCTCTATTGGCAACCCTCTACTGCTAGTGGAGAAGGAAATGAAAGGCTTTGCCTTAGGGTTGGCGAAGTGGGAGAAGCGGTCTGTTGAAGAACCAACGGCGGAGGCCGTGATTAGAGGAGCGCGTGAAGGGTTTACGGAATCTATAGGGGTCAATACTTCGTTGCTACGAAGGCGGTTGAGGACACCCCAATTGAAAATGAAATCGATGCAAATCGGTCGTTATACCAAGACGGAAGTCATCGTTTCCTATATGGAAGGCATCGCCGATCCTACGCTTCTGCAAGAAGTGAACACCCGGCTAAAGCGCATCGACATTGACGGTGTGCTTGAAAGCGGCTATATCGAGGAGCTGATCGAGGATAATCCCTATTCTCCCTTTCCTCAAATGCTAAATACGGAGCGCCCAGATGTAGCAGTATCCAGCTTGCTTGAAGGGCGTGTGGTTATTCTGGTTGACGGTACGCCCTTTGTGATCGTTGCCCCGATTACCCTCTATTCTTTGCTCCAGTCCAGCGAAGATTATTATCAGCGGTACATGATTGGTACGGTGATCCGCTGGCTGCGCTATGTATTCTTAGTGATTTCCCTGTTGCTTCCTTCCGTTTATGTGGCTGTGTTGACCTATCATCAAGAGATGGTGCCGACCACCCTATTGATCAGTATGGCCTCTTCCCGGGAACAGATTCCTTTCCCCGCCCTGGTTGAGGCCCTGATTATGGAAATCACCTTTGAAGCGCTGCGGGAAGCAGGAGTGCGGCTTCCCAAGCAGGTCGGGGCTGCCGTGAGCATTGTCGGGGCCTTGGTCATTGGCCAGGCAGCCGTTCAGGCCGGTATTGTTTCGGCTCCTATGGTCATGGTGGTGGCGATTACGGGCATTGCTTCCTTCACGATCCCCCGCTATACTGCGGGTATTGCTTTGCGCATGCTGCGCTTTCCCATGATCATCATGGCGGGCATGCTGGGGTTGTTAGGCGTGATGTTGGGACTGATCATCATGCTTACCCATTTGTGCAGTTTGCGATCCTTTGGCGTGCCCTACCTTAGCCCTATGGCTCCGATGAAATTCCGCGACATGAAGGATGTCTTGATGCGGGCGCCCTGGTGGATGCTCAACACACGACCTCACTTGACGGGTGAAGATAACAAATACCGGCAGGCACCGGACCAAAAGCCTGATCCGAGGCTCGGTGATGAGAGGTGAGGACGGTGGTTGAGAAAGGGAAAATATCGGCTCTGCAGATGGCCATCCTGATGCATCCGACCATCATCGCTACGGGCATTCTTCTCGTGCCGGGACTGACCGCCCATCATGCCGAACGAGATCTATGGATGTCGCCGGCGTGGGCTTCGCTTGTCGGATTTCTCACGGTATATATTGCCATTCAGCTGAACCGGATGTATCCGAAGGAGACGATTATCGAATACAGCTCTCGCATTGTAGGAACACTTCCGGGAAAAGCGCTCGGGCTGATTGTTTTGCTTTTTTATCTCCATGTCAATGGAATCATTATTCGGGAGTATGGGGAGTTTATCATCGGAATATTCCTTATGCAAACTCCCCTTGGCTTTGTTATGGGCAGCATGACATTGGCTTGCGCCTTTGCCGTGCGCGGAGGAATTGAAGTACTGGGACGACTGGGGCAAATGTTCGTGCCTATTGTCCTGCTGTTGACCTTGTTCATGTTTTTCTTGATTATCCCGGACATGGAACTGGAAAACATGTTCCCGATTATGGAAAAGGGGTTGATGCCTTCATTCAAGGGATCGGTTCCTCTACAGGCGTGGTTCAGCGAGTTTCTGCTGATTTCATTTCTGCTCCCTTTCTTGACTGACCGGGAAAAAGGGCTGAAATGGGGAATGATTTCTGTCTTTTTAGTCATGGTGATGATGGTAGTGACGAATCTGGCCACCCTGTTCGTCTTAGGGGGGACTACCGGAACGTTTCTCTACCCCGTTATGAATATCATCCGCTATGTGAGTGTTGGGGATTTTCTGGAGCATTTGGAGTCTCTTGTCATGGCCATGTGGGTGATTGGCGCATTTATGAAAATATCCGTGTTTTACTATGCGCTGGCGTTGGGAGCGGCCCAGTGGCTGAATCTGTCCGACTACCGCCCGCTTGTTTTTCCGCTAGGTTTCCTATTGGCGCTCTTCGCGGTGTGGGCATCTCCCAACCTACAGGAAATGGCCCATTTTCTAGGAACCTCAGGTTCTTTTTACCTGGTTTCAATCCAAGTCGGGATTCCGTTGTTCTTGTTGATGATCGCATGCATTCGAAAGGGAAAGATGCGAACAAAGAAGGAGGCAAAGGGATGAGGAACAAGCTTATGGTGCTTTTAGCCTTTGGGAATCTTCTGCTTCTTTCCGGTTGCTGGGATCGCACGGAAGTCAATGATTTGGCCCTTGTAATGGGAATCGGGATTGACCAAAAGGACGAGAAGACCATTGAGGTTACTGCCGAAATCATGATTCCTAAAGTGCTAGGCGCGGGAGGGACAGCCGAAGGTGGCGGTGGCGGCGGTGAAACCTTAGTGAGAACAGGGGAGGGTTATACCGTGGCTGATGCAGTTTCCCAGCTTCAGGAAAAACTTCCCCGAAGAATTTTCTGGGGCCACGCCAAGGTGATCATCATCGGTGAGAAGCTGGCCAAAGCAGGGGTCCAACAACATCTCGAATTTTTTTCCCGTATGCCGGAAGCCCGTCTGAGGAACCACTTGTTTGTGGCCAAGGGAAAGGCGAAGGATATGCTGGCCCTGGTTCCCCCGATCGAGCGCAGCAGCTCGGAAGTGCTGCGGGAAATGGCAGTATTTGAAATGCTGCTGGATGTTACGCTAAAGGATCTGATGCAGATGCTGATAGAGGAGGCAGGTGCTGCGGCATTGCCGCTTATTGAGCTCCTGCCTCCGGAAGAGGGGAAAGAGCCACAGGAAACGATTGCCTATATCAATCGCACCGCAGTTTTCAAGAAGGATAAAATGATTGGGGAGCTGGATGATAAGCTGACCAGGGGCGTATTATGGTTCCGCAACGAAATGAAGCAGGCTACGGTGACCGTCGAAATGAATGAGGACGAGGGACAGGGTCATATTTCAGCCAAGTTACTGCGGGCCGAAACCGAGCTCATTCCCGAGATTAAGAATGGAAAATGGAAAATAACCGTCCATTCCGTAACCGAAGATGATATCGTCTCTAACGGAAGCAAGTTGAACTTGATGAATCCAGAGTTCGTCAAGCTTCTGGAAAAAAAGCTGCAAAAAGATCTGGAACATCGCATGGCCATTACCCTAGACAAGATCCAGAAAGAGTTGAAGGCAGATATATTGGGTTTCGCAGAAGCGTTTCACCGGAAATATCCAAAGGAATGGCAAAAGGTTGAGGATGAATGGGATGACGTTTTTCCGAAGGTGGAAGTAAGCTATGACATTAAGATTTATGTCCGCAGGCCGGGAATGAATACGACTCCGCAAGGGCTGCCTGAGAAAGAGGTGAAGAAAAAATGAAATGGGGAGCCATTGTGGGCGCTACTTTCATCGTGTCGCTCATGACCCTCTATGAATGGCCGAAATTGAACCGGAAGCAAAAGAAGGAGAAAGCGGCTTTTGTGGCCCTGACGGGGATGGGATGGCTGTTGGCCATCCTGCTCGCCCATTTTCCGGAATTGCCCAGCCCAACCAAGGTGGTCGAAGCGGTTTATAAGCCGCTTGGGAAGCTTCTCGAATAATGAGTAGTGCCTTAAGAAATCAGAAGAAACCAGGAGAAAAATATGATAGAAAAAGGAAAAATCTCCAGTCTGCAAATGGCCATCATGATCTTTCCGGCGGTAGTGGCCACAGGAGATCTTCTGTTGCCGGCCGTCATGAGCAAGCATGCGGGACGTGACGCGTGGATTCCGCCGATCATTGCTTCCTTCATTGGATATCTTACGATTTACATTTTATTTCAATTGCACAAGCGCTATCCGAAGAAAACCATTATCGAATACGCAGAAATGATTGTCGGGCGCTTAGCGGGAAAGACTTTAACCTTTCTCATCTTGTGTTACTTTCTTATCTCCAATGGGGTCATTATTAGGCAGTATGGGGAGTTTGTCGTCTTAACCTTCCTGCAAAGAACGCCAATGATTGTTGTCCTTGGAAGCATGGCGCTTGTTTGTGGCTTTGCCATTAGAGGTGGTGTTGAAGTGTTGGCCAGATTGTGCGAAATGCTCGTCCCAATAGTGATTTTCCTGTGGGTCTTTGTGGTTGTTCTGCTGATTCCGGAAATGGAAACGAAAAACCTGCTTCCGATTCTGGAAAAAGGATGGATGCCTTCGATTAAGGGGGCGATAAGTCCGATGGGCTGGTTTTCCCATGTGATGCTGATCGCGTTTCTCTTGCCCTTTATCACGGACGTGGAAAAAGGGATGAAATGGGGAATGATCTCCGTCTTCTGCATCTTTTTTACTTTGTTTTCCATCAACGTAGCGACCCTTCTCGTATTTGGAGGAATTACTTCCGGATTAACTTTTCCTGTCATGAACGCTTCCCGATACATTAGTGTGGCCGATTTTCTTCAGCATCTCGAGGCGATCATCATGGCAATCTGGATAGTCAGTGCCTTTATGAAAATTTCCCTTTATTTATTTGCCACGAGTGTTGGTATTTCCCAATGGCTGCATCTGTCCGATTACCGGCCTTCGGTCTTTCCCTTGGCTTTTATCCTTTTACTGTTGGGGTCATGGGTGAGCCCCAATTTAGCTGAGTTATCCCATTATGTAGGGACCATTACCCCTTTTTATAACTTGACGATTGAACTTGTAATACCGATATGTCTTTTATTGATCGCATTCATTCGTCAGAGGTTCGTGAAGGTTTGATATAGGTGAACCCGGTCCCAATCCGGGTTCACCTAGGTTTGTAGAAGATCGTCATTCTGTTGTATCTTCCACTTCTGGCAATCTTATTGTCGGGGTCGTACCAATAACTACCTCATTTTCCACAAATACTTTGCAGGAAATAAGCGGAAAGTTTTGGATCGATCTGACAAAGGGATTTCCCGGGTTCTAGAGTCGCTTTGGGACGGAGATTTACATTGGCAGCAACGGACATATCGGCTTTTATGAACCGAATGATAAGCTCGGAGCCAGAACCCATATCGTCAATCTGACTGATGAAACGATCGAAGCCAATGCCCGTTTCTTTGCTAGTGAATTGGAGGTCCCGAGGCAAGCGGCAAAAGCAAAGCGCAAGCCATTCTGCAGACCCTTAATGGCCAAGTGGATGAATTCGTGAAAATTGCGAATGCATTTTCAAGTGATATCAAGATCGGGAAAAAGGAAAAATTAATCAATGGAAAAAGCGTTATCGGTATCATGTCGATAGCGGTTGCCTATGGTGAAGTAGTGACATTGGAAGCCGATGGAGCAGATGAAGGGGAGGCGGTTGAAGCGTGCCAAGCACTTGGTGGAAGGCGAGGAATAATTCGTGAAGAAGCCACATTCGAACGGATTTGGGAATGTCCACAGGATCTACACCCGGCTGTACCGTTGTCTATATATAAAGGAAGAAATCGATTTTCAATATGTGCAAATATTTAATTTGGAATAAGTATTATCCGATTTCTCCTAACGACCTCAAATTTTCTATTCCTACAAGAAGGAACATGTCTCTAAACCCTTAAATATATCTCAAGTTAAGAAAAGAAAGAACCCCCGAAAACCAGTTGAATTTTGAGGGTTCTTTATTAGTACCTAGAGTGGACACTAGTATGACTAACATCATATCTCATGAGATCGTTAAGCTCTCTATGAAGAGATATTAGCTCATTTTAAAAACAAGCCGTAAAACGTGCTGTGGGAGTAAGTAAGGGTAGAGAGATTTAAAGCAAGCGGCTAGCGTTACTATTGGAATCCGTGAAGGTACTGACTTGGTAAAACTAGAATTATGTACACTGTTAGAGAAGTACACAAATAAACTCCTAGGATCCCGCGCTCTAGTTCCACAAAAGATAAACTAAGCCCGATGTTTTGGGTTTAAAATATATTGGTTCGATGGTCACATAATGAATCATGCTACGTGGCAAATTATTGTGGTAGTAAAATTAATTGATTATTGGAGGAGCTAGTTGGAAAATTTCCAAACGCATAAGGATGATACACTTGTTCGTGGTATGACTCATCTCTTGGATGGTTCAAGAGATCGTGCTGGGGATCGTCTGATGGACCCAAGCTCAAATTTTAGATTCTGTCCTTTATTTTTCGGTTTTACTGCCTTAGTTTTTATTGAATAAGTTATCGAAAAAAAACTAACCATGTTTGATCTTTTTGGAGGTGATTACATGATAAAACAGCACCAAACGTTAGCAGCTCACGAAGCACTAGAGATACATGAGGCTCTTAATTTCAAGACACTTTGTTTAGCTAAATCAAAGTTAATGCAAGGATTAGTGTTTGACCAAGAGTTAAAAGATTTGATGCAAAAGGATGTGCAACAGAGCATTCAAGCCATTGCCGATCTGCAAGCTGTATATGCCAAAGCTCCGTTCCAAGCGCCGGTACCAGAATTTCGTCCAACACCAATCTTGAATTAAGGAGTCGCAGAGATCTGATTAAAATGGATTATGTTGATCCTGCTAACTCGCTTAACATGCCCGAGATGGCCGATATGACGTTTGCTATGGACTTTCTTATGCGTGCCAAGGAAGGGGTTCGAAATATGGCTGTGACCTTAACAGAAACGGTCTCCCCTGATGCTAGAGCCTTGCTTCGAACACAGCTATTTCAGGGCATCGCGCTGCACCAAGAAATTACGGATCTGATGGTCCGTAAAAAATGGTTCCATCCCTACGAGCTTCAAGAACAGTATCAATTGGATCTATTATCTGCAGAAAATACAGTGGAAATCAGCAAGATGAAGCTGTTCCCTGACGATACTAGTAGAAAAGGCATGTTTGATCGCACACCGGACGAGCATAGGGGAGGTACCGAAGCATGAAGGCAGTTACTTATCAAGGAATCAAGAATGTCACCGTTAAAGAGGTCACGGATCCGAAGATTGAAAAAGCGGACGATGCGATCATCCGAGTGACATCTACTGCCATTTGCGGCTCTGACCTGCACCTCATTCATGGGATGATTCCAAATTTGCCGGAGGATTATGTAATCGGTCACGAGCCTATGGGTATCGTAGAAGAGGTCGGTCCAGGTGTTACGAATTTGAAAAAAGGCGACCGCGTAATCATCCCTTTTAACATCGCTTGTGGTGAATGCTTTTACTGTAAAAATCACTTGGAAAGCCAATGTGATAATTCTAATGAACATGGGGAAATGGGTGCCTACTTCGGTTATTCCGGTACGACTGGCGGGTATCCAGGAGGACAAGCGGAGTACTTGCGAGTCCCTTATGCAAATTTTACGCATTTCAAAATTCCGGAGAGCTGCGAGCATCCCGATGAAACATTATGCCTCATGGCAGATGCGATGACAACAGCGTTTTGGAGTGTCGACAATGCGGGCGTGAAGGAAGGAGACACGGTCATTGTCATCGGCTGTGGACCTGTTGGACTGTTGACACAGAAGTTTGCTTGGTTAAAGGGTGCAAAGAGGGTGATCGCTGCCGATTTTCTCGACTATCGTTTAGAGCATGCAAAACGGACGAACCATGTTGAGACTGTTAATATAGAGTCAGAGGAGAACATTGGTAACCATCTGAAGGAAATGACGAAGGGAGGGGCCGACGTCGTCATTGACTGTTCGGGAATGAGCGGAAAGATGTCTCCGCTGGAATCTTTGGCTTCAGGCCTTAAGCTGCATGGCGGGGCGTTGGGAGGTTTCGTTATCTCTACGCAGGCCGTGCGTAAAGGCGGAACCATTCAAGTCACGGGCGTATACGGCGGACGATATAATGCTTTTCCCTTTGGGGACATTTTTCAGCGGAATGTCAATCTTCGTACAGGTCAGGCACCGGTGATTCACTACAGCTAGTGGTATAGCTTAGATAGGTTGAACCTTTATATATGTAAACTGTAATTATTTTTATAACATTTGTTTGTTGTTAATTTGGTGACTTCTATTCATCGGGAGGAGGAGTAAATCAATGAAAGATATAAAAGATACTCGTGTCGTGGTTGGGATGTCAGGCGGTGTCGTTCATCCGTTGCCGCTTGGTTGCTAAAACAACAAGGCTATGATGTGATTGGACTTTTTATGAAGAATTGGGATGATACCGATGAGCTAGGTCATTGTACGGCGGGTAGCCGATCAGACTGGGATTCCATATTATACGGTGAATTTTGAGCACAATACAAGGATAAAGTGTTCGCTTATTTTCTGGATGAATATAAAAAAGGAAGAACTCCCAATCCGGATGTATTACGCAATCGCGAAATCAAGTTTGGCGAGTTTTTACAGAAAGCGATGGATATCGGAGCAGACTATATAGCAACCGTACATTATGCGCGCATAGAGAACATCGATGGCGAATACCATCTGTTGCGCGGAGTCGATTCCACAAAAGATCAGTCTTATTTTTTAAACGCTTTGGGACAAGATCAGCTTTCTAAAGCTAAGTTCCCTTTAGGTCATTTGACCAACAAAAAGTAAGGCAATTTGCCTCTGAAGCAGGCTTATATACGGCAAAAAAGGACTCTACAGGGAAAGAAGTCTTTTTCATTATTAACGATTTTAAGGAACTCTTTGTGTAATTTTTTGTTTTAAGTGAATGGCTAAAAATAGAAGAGGGATATATCCATATAGAAAATAGAAACCAACTTTGGCGTATAAATCAGTATATTGTCTTATGATTCTATGTGTATCTAATCCACTAGATAAAAAGAAGATTAACGCAAGGATAAATAACAAGATGAAACGTTGTTTGATAGGGATTAATTTCTTAGCACAGCGACAGGCAACCCATAAACGCAAAGAAATATTGGGCAACACAATTAGAAAGTAGATGGAAACTACAATATATTCCACTCTTTCTAATACGGGAAATTGCGCGATTTTCAGCAAAGTTAATGTGGGCCAAATCAAATGCTTAAGATGCTCTTCGGTAAAGTAAACAAATGAAATGATAGTTACTAAAAGGTATATGAAGATCAAAAACAGGACGGAAAAATGGGCCCATTTCTGTGACTTTTCAGGATTCTTAATAAAGGGATAGAACATGAATAAGGTTTCAATTCCAAGAAACTGAAAAGTCATGGTTTTAGTTGATATGAAAATTTCCTGAACTGAGTGGTTAAAAAGTGGAAATAATTGGTTAGGTAACGTGAATTCTAAAGCAAAGAATAAAAGGGGATACAAAATAATCATTTTCATTGCTGTGCCCCAGAAACACACCCCGGTAATCACACGAAATCCACTTGTTACAATGTAATAAATAAGGATCAGAGAAACGAGGCTGATCTGCCATATCTTCATTGAAGGAAACATCCAGACCTGAACAATCTCAATATAGGTACGAAAGACAATAACTATCGACCAAACGAAGTAGAGAATAATCAAAAAATTTAATAATCTCCCTATCCATGTACCGAAGCAAAATGAGTTAATATATGTAATATCCCAATTCGATATTTTGAGGATACGATACACCATCCAAACCAAAAGATGAATGCTTACCCCGGATAATAGAACAGCAATCCATGCGTCGTAACCGGCGCCCTCGATAATCTCTTTTTGGAAGTTTAAAATCCCCACGACACCCATTTGACTAGAGTAAATCAGAAAGAAAACATAAAAAGGAGGTACTAAAAATCGTTCTTCGATTAAAGTTTTCACTTTACTCCCCCACACCTGTTTGTATAATTTTTACCTTCGTGTTGACCGTCTTTTTTAATTGAGGATAAATCACCTGAAAATGTTTATAGTCCCAATTTCTTGATTTTGCCCTAACTCTATCTCCTAGTCCGAGTGGATCTACATTATACTCTTGGAACAAGGAGATTAATTGCAGGATCTCTTTGTTAATATGATCCTCTATTATCTTTTCTATTTTTTGTACTTCTTTATTATCTGTAAGATGAACCCAAGTGGGGACCTCTTGTATCTTGACATTCATGGATAAATGGATCGTTATATTAGGAATCGGATCTATATTTCCAATCGTATACCTTGCTTTTGCATCCAGATTTTTTAATAAAATAAAACCTTCCGTTTTATTTTCGTTGATTTTGACTTTATACACTCCATTTTGCGTCCCATCCAACAGCATTTTTAAAAGAAAGGACTGTTTCATATTAATATGATGGATATATTCCCCTCTTTTAAATAAAGCTAATCCATCGATTTTGATTTCATTCTTTTCTTTGATAAGGTAAGGTAAAAAGGGATCCCTGCCTTCACCATAATAATATTCCAAGAATAGGTGCAAATTCATTTTTGGCAAATTTCCATTGTCCATATTTTGGGTTATTTTATGTGCTGTATGGAATGGAATATTTAATTCAAGGCTTGACTTCAATATGGTTTCAGCAGTAGGTTCGGCAACAGCCAGTTGCATGCGACTTGTTACCTTTGGATTCAATTCAAAACTCTTCACAACGGTATCAATCCCTTGAATTGCAAATTCTTTACCAAACAATGCTAATCGAACCTGGCCTATCTCAATCGGAAGGTCAGATTTGGTATTCAATCTCGGAAGAATATCTTGAGAGGAATCCGATTCCGTGTGGAACATATTTAAGTTGACTTTTCCTTTTTCTTCGAATCTAGGATAAATAACCGTTCCTATAATTTTTCCCTCATGCTTATCGTAGCCAATGGAATCAATCATCTGAATTTCATTAATAATCGTCTGATCGCTGCACCCCGACAGGAAGAGGATTAAGCTTAAAATAAAGAGAAAATAAGGGTTCATACATCATCTTCTCCATTCTCTTTTGGTCAATCATCGAAATCGTTCTTCTTTTTTTTATGGTCATTTGGATGATATCTCCAGATTGATTTAGGACGTAAATAGCCTGGTCTTTTTGTAGTGACGCTATAAGGTGATCGTATAAAGCTATCCGCAAAATCTTTAGGCCGGAAAGGATATAAGGGAACCATATAGGGGCTACCTAATGATTCTAAACGCAAAAGGTGAACCAGTAAAAAACTGAAGCCTAAAACAATGCCTAATCCTCCCCATAGTGCAGCAAATAGAATCAAGGGAAATCGTAAAAAACGTATGGTATTTGACATTTTATAAATGGGCGTATTAAAGGAAGCCAAGGCAGATAAGGCAACGATAATCAGTAAAACATTGCTTGTAAGAGCTGCTTCAACGGAGGCTTGACCGATCACAATACCGCCCACGATTCCCAGGGTTTGTCCGACCTTAGCAGGTAACCGGGCTCCCGCTTCACGCAAAAGTTCAATCGTAAATTCTAAAAAGAGCACTTCTAGTACCGGCGAAAAAGGAACGTTTCGACGTGACAAGCTAAGGGGACCGAGTAAAACCTCGGGAATCATTTCGTAATGATAAGTTAAAACGGCTATGTATATGGACGTTGCGAATATAGAGAAAAGAACACCAATGATCCGTGTCAATCGAAAAAAAGACGAAACAATCCAAGGTAAATAATAATCCTCTGGTGTAATAAAAAACTCAAGCAGCGTGCTAGGGGCCGTAATGGCATAAGGTGATCCACTACTAAGAACAGCGACTTGTCCGTTTAGCATAGACCAAACCACCCGATCCGCACGTTCTGTGGATAAAGCTAGTGGAAAGGGGGTAGAGGAATTATCAGCTATAAACTGGTGAAGTTGAGAGGAATCAAAAACGATATCAAAATCTATATTTTCTAATCGTTGAACCATCGTTTGAACATGCTGATCATTCGTAATTCCTTCTATATAGGCGATGACGACTTTGGTATGTGACATCGTTCCTATTGTCATTTCTTTAAAGATTAAATTAGGGGTATTGATCTGTTGTCTTAGCAAATGGATATTGATCTCGATATTTTCAACAAAACCAACCTTTGGTCCTACGACCGTGAATTCATTTTCAACGTCATTTTTATCCCGCAATCCTACTTCATTCGATAAATGAATTAATGCACATCTGGGATCATTTTCTTTTATTTGCAGGATAGCATAACCTTTAAGCAATTTGGATTGGATCACGTCCAGGTTATCTGTAATGATAATATCTTCTATCGGTATAAATTCCCGTACGTCGTCTATTTTCTTTAGATTGCCCCTATCAAGAGATCTATCTTGAAAAACTTGTAAAATTTTGCATTGAAGTTGTTGTTGATCAATAAGGCTGTTGTAGTAAGAAAGGATAAAAGATCCTTCTTCGTTTGAAAGTGAAAATTGTTTAAAATCGCTGGACTTTTTGGTTTTCGTAAATAAATTGTCCAAATTGAGCGTATCTATATCTTGTTTCTTATTTTCATTTTTTGAGAACCAATGATTGATGAACATACCATCCCCCCCTTCAGGTCATTTATAACTATCCATAGTATGAGGAAAAAACATCCATTTATGTACTTTTTAGTAAGGGAGGTTTCCTTTGTTGGAAGATACTATCAAGCCAAAAAAAGTAGTTGATGTTAAAAGTGGTATTGTGGTAATTTAAATTAACAGTAACTATTATTATTACAGATTATTTGTGGTTGGATTAGGACAATTACATGTAGCTTTTTTACGGCAAACTGTAATTTTTTTTGTAACATTAAATTTCGTTGTTGAATAAATATTTTGTTGCTGCGAGAGGAACGTGCTTGATGCAGCGAAAGGAGGAGAAGGTCCATGAAAGATCCAAAAGATACCCGTGTCGTGGTAGGCATGTCAGGCGGCGTAGATTCATCCGTTACCGCTTGGCTGCTCAAACAACAAGGCTATGATGTGGTTGGGCTCTTTATGAAAAATTGGGATGATACGGATGATTCAGGCTATTGTACGGCGGAAGCCGATTATGAAGATGTCCGCCGGGTAGCCGATCAAATCGGGATTCCCTATTATACGGTGAATTTTGAAAGACAATACCAGGATAAAGTGTTCGCTTATTTTCTAGATGAATATAAAAAAGGAAGAACTCCGAATCCGGACGTATTATGCAATCGCGAGATCAAGTTTGGCGAGTTTTTGCAGAAAGCGATGGATATCGGAGCAGATTATGTAGCAACCGGACATTATGCACGGATTGAGAACATCGATGGTGTATACCGTTTGTTGCGCGGAATGGATGCCACAAAAGATCAGTCTTATTTTTTAAACGCCTTAGGACAAGAACAACTTTCTAAAGCCATGTTTCCGCTTGGTCATTTGACCAAACAGCAAGTGCGTGAGATCGCGTCGCAAGCTGGCCTATATACGGCAAAAAAGAAAGATAGCACAGGTATTTGTTTCATCGGCGAGAAAAATTTCAAAACATTTTTAAGCTCCTATTTACCTGCAAACTCAGGTGAAATTCACACTCTATCAGGGGAGTTGAAAGGCAGACATGATGGCTTGATGTACTATACGTTAGGTCAACGGCATGGACTGGGGATCGGCGGAAGTGGGACGGGAGAACCTTGGTATGTGGTAGATAAAGATGTAGAGCAAAATATTTTGTATGTAGGACAAGGAGCTAACCACTGCGCCCTATTTTCTCAGGGGTTAACGGCAACCGACGTCCGTTGGATTTCCCCAGAGGAAGTAGGATCTATCTTTACCTGCACCGCAAAATTTCGATATCGGCAACCGGACCAATCCGTAACTGTGTTTGTTCGGGATCAACAAACCGTAGATGTATTTTTTGATAACCCGCAGAAAGCTGTAACGCCGGGACAAGCGGTAGTGTTTTATCAAGGAGAAGTTTGCTTAGGCGGGGGAACAATAGACTCGGTTTATAAAAACAGCTATGGTGTAGGAGAAGTTAGCGCATAAAAAGTTAAATTCGTTGGTTTGGAGGTGCGATGATGAAGCGTTTTGAAAGGCATAAAGGTTATTCACGCATGTTTGAGGAGAATCATCTGACTCTTGGGTTATTCTTTCCCTTGGAATCATACGAGGGTAGTATTCCTGAGATGAATATAGAAAAGCAAATGAAATTGGCCAAAAGAGCGGAGGAGTTAAATTTTGCGTCGTTGTTCGTTCGCGATGTTCCCTTGCATGACCCTAGTTTTGGGGATGTTGGGCAAATTTTTGACCCATGGGTTTATCTCGGGTATTTAGCGGCTCATACGGAAACAATTGCTTTAGGGACCGGGAGTATTATCTTGACCTTGCGTCATCCTTTACACGTGGCTAAAGCAGCAGCTTCGGTTGATAAGCTGTCAGGTGAACGCCTTGTCCTCGGGGTGGCGACAGGGGATCGTCCCGTGGAATTTCCCGCCTTTTCGATTGACCCTGATGAGCGTTCTGCTTTGTTTCAAGAAGCCATTCAGGTAATGAAAAAAGCATGGGCGGAAAGCTTTCCCGCCATCCATTCGTCAAAGGTGGAGCTAAGGAATGGGGACATTTTGCCCAAGCCGAGTCTTTTTGATATCCCGGTATTGGTAACGGGCCACAGCTCTCAGACTCCAGAATGGATCGCTCAAAATAGCGACGGGTGGCTGTACTATCCGCGGAACCTGCAATACCAGGGAGAAATGATAAAGCACTGGCGTTCTTTTGCCGATCACTTTAAGCCATTTAGTCAGTCCCTATATGTGGATTTAACCGAGGATCCTAATCAAGATCCGCTCCCTATTCATCTAGGGTTCCGGATAGGGCGCAATCCGCTGATGGACTTCCTCGAAAGGATCAAAACGACGGGTGTCAATCACGTGGCGTTGAACTTGAAATATGGTCGGCGTCCGGTTGATGAAGTGATTGAAGAATTAGGGCAAGAAGTTGTTCCGCATTTTCCTGCAAAAAGCGGGAAGTGATGAAATAATCAGATTGAGGCCCTTTAGCGATTTGTCTGTGGCCAAAGTAAGAGAGGCATTTGACAGCAAGTTCTGGGGGCAGTATTTGACCGCGAGAGCGGCGCTTCCGTACTTGAATGAAGCGTCGTCTATCACGTTAACCTCTGGTGTTTACGGCAGACGTCCCCCAAAGGGAGCTTCTACTTTGGCGGCCATCAACTAGGCTATCGAAGGATTGGTGCGCGGGCTTGCCGTAGACCTAGCCCCTATCCGCGTCAATGTGGTATCACCGGGCATTGTAGACACGCCGGTCTATGCAGGAATGCCGGAGGAGTAGCGACAAGGGATGTTCTCAGCTATCGCGAAGCAGTTACCCGTTGGACGCATTGCCACACCGGATGATATTGCTGAATCCTATGTATATCTCGCGAAAAATGGATTTACGACCGGATCTGTCGTACTCATCGACGGGGGCGCTCACTTGATCTAATGAATCATGGATGGTGAAGGGGAACAGCTGTGGAATTGGAGCTGAAAGACAAAGTCGTTGTCATTACAGGAGCAAGTGAGGGGATCGGACTGGCCATTACCCGCAGTTTTGCGTCTTGTGTCACAGGAGCCGAGTATACGGTAAACGGGGGCTCCTTAAAGGGGATGTAGGAAAAGCCATCTCCCAAGACCGCTGCCTTTTTTAGGAAGGTAGCAATTTTCCAGACCATCTTCCTATTTAAAGGAGGGCGGTCTTTTTCTTCCTCCGGCTTTATCATCTACATTAGATATATGCCTATAAACAAAATAAGATTAAGGAAAAATCAGCTATCCAATGAAGGAGCCATTAACAATATGGCGCATATTTGAAAGGGGACGAAAGACATGGCTACGGAAGTATTTTTGAATGAAGTTAAAATAAAGGTTACAGGCTATCAGGAAAAAGTAAATTGTAATCCAAATTCTAGAAATAAATTACATCATATTGCTTTTGACTTTAAAGTCAGAAGCGGGGAAGAGTATCATAAGATCACCACCTTATTGTATAAGCAAAGTTTTGATGTGAAGGTTCCTGAGAGCACGCTCGAATTCAGAGGAACCATTGTGAATTTTTCGACTTCGATCACAAACCTGTATAAGGAAAATGAAGTGGGTGATTTTAGATTAGAGCTTATCGAAATGGAGCAGACGCGTGGCTGAGCTTCCGGAGATCGAAAGGTATCGTCTGGTGTTAAGCCCCCATATCACCGGCAGAGAAATTACGGGAGTGGAAGTAAACAGAGCCAAGTCTATCAATATGCCTGTACCTGAGTTTATTGCCCAGGTGCAGGGCGAGAGGATTTCAGAGATCGATCGGAGAGCCAAGCATTTGATATTCCGATTAAGATCTGGAGAAGAGCTGCTACTTCATTTAATGATTGGGGGGTGGATTTTTTTAGGCGATTACGGTGCGCATCCCGTCCCCCAAAAGCAAGTGATTCTTTCCTTTGGGGAGAGGAAGCTCTATTTTGTGGGATTAAGGCTCGGATATCTTCATTTGCTATCGGCTGAAAAAATTCTGGAGAAACTGGCGGGATTAGGTCCTGAACCACTGGATCCGGCCTTTCGCTTTGAGGACTTCCAGGGCAGGATGAGAGATAGAAGAGGATCTCTTAAGTCTATATTAGTGGATCCTAAATTCATAGCGGGGATTGGAAGCTGTTACTCCGATGAAGTTTTCAAGCAAAGCTGCGGCCCTTCAAATCTGCTAGCGAACTCACAGCGGAACAGACTCGTTTTCTGTTCCATGCCATTAGACCTGTTTTAACTAGGGCCATTGAGATCGGAGGCTATATGGATTATCCTCTTTATGCAGGGGACGAAAAAACAGGTTCATACAATGACCATTTCCTAGTTTACGAGCGTGAGAACCAGCCATGTCAGAGATGCGGGACGAGGATCGAAAAGATTCAAATCTCCTCCCGAAAATCTTTTTTCTGTCCCGGATGCCAAGAATAAGAATGAAGTGAATGAGATAAGCACGCTCAACAAGAGGCTGTCGGGACTTCCTGACAGCCTCTGTTCTTAGTTTATTGTTTTGGCCTAACTAAAATTCACAACAGGGTTTTGCTCACTGTCAACCATGGTTACAATTTTGTTTCAGATAGTAATGGGCAGCCTGAGCATCGGCCATAATGGGTAGTAGAAAACTTTCATTAAGGTGTGCAATAATATGAAGAGAATAAATAATTAGATAATGGAAAACTTGTAGTAAAGTGTGGATACAAGGCTGCGAAAGACCAAAGCTAATCCATTTGTGAGCTAACGTCCGTTGCTTATTCAATTTGTTGGGAGATATCAGATGAAACTAAAACGAACGCGCGATTTTTTCTATAATTCAATTGATGAATTTCATGATATTACTGATCATAAAAATGGGATCCCTCAACCGATAAGCGAACGGATGGGGGTGGAAGAGGCATTGCGGATTCCTCGCGAGGAACTTCAGGAAACCGTTCAGCTGCAGCGAGGAATGACCTTTAAGTTTAAAAAAATGGACGAGAAGTTCATCCACACCCTCGCAGATGGGGAATTGCTCTATCGGTTGGGCCTTTCTCCCGAACAGTTGATAGGGAGGGATTTATTCGATTTTCTTCCTGGTGAAATGGCGAATATCAAGATAGAACACTATAAAAAGGCCTGGGCTGGGGAGAGAACAAATTATGTAGGACAATTAAATGGCATATATTATGTAGCCGCTTTAAATCCTATCGTTCGTAGCGGAAGCGTCGCTGAGGTGATTGCCTCTTGTATAGATATTACGGAAAGAATGCAAATTGAGGTTGATCTCAAAGAAAGTGAAGAAAAATATAGACAATTAGTCGATATTGCTCCGGATGCGATTGTCGTCCATAGGGACGGGGACATCCTTTATATCAATCAAGCAGCGGTTAAGCTTTTCGGAGCAGAACGTGCCGAAGACATCTTAGGTAAGTCTCTTTTGGATTTCATCCACCCGGATGACCACGACTTGACGAGAAAACGAATAGAGCAAGTTCAGCAGAACAATCTAGCCATCGGTCCTCTTGAAAAGAGACTTGTTCGTTTGGATAAACAATGCATTCATGTGGAAACGACGGCCGCACCTATTCATTACAAAGGAACACTGGTGACGCAAAAAATAATACGAGATGTGACAGAGCGCGTCCGAACTGAGGCGATCATGCGAGATCGTGAGGAAAAGTATAGACTGATTACTGAAAATATGTCGGATTTAATTGGTATTTTAGATTTAAATGGAGTCTTTCAGTATGCTTCACCTTCCCATCAATCGGTGGTGGGTTATTCACCTGAATATCTACTGGGTCAATATGTGATCGATTTTGTCCACCCTGAAGATGTACCTTATTTCAAAAAGCAATATGCTGAGATAATTCAGGCCAAGTCACCGTATCAAGTGGAATTCCGATGCCGCCATCACAACGGAAATTGGGTCACGTTGGAAGCTCAGGGGAATCCCATCATTGAGGAAAACGGGGAAGTGAAGCATATTGTATTTGTGGCGCGTGATATCACGGAACGAAAAAAATCGGAAGAGCTTTTGCGCAAATCCAAAAATTTATCCCTAGTCGGTGAATTAGCTGCGGGAGTAGCCCATGAAATTCGAAATCCAATGACTTCCATCAAAGGATTTATTGAACTGCTTAAAACTGGGATCAGTAAGCCTGAATATTTTGAGATTCTATCCACGGAAATGAATCGCCTGGAATCGATTATTGATGAGTTTTTGCTACTCGCCAAACCACAAGTGGTGGATTTTAATGAAGCGGACGTGAATGGCATCCTTCATCATGTAATCACTTTACTCAATTCACAGGCAATATTAAAAAACATTGAACTGAATTACGAGCTTGCTCCGGGTCTTCCGCGTTTATGGTGTGACTCCAATCAATTGAAACAGGTTTTCATTAATTTAGTAAAGAATGCGATAGACGCCATTGATAATAAAGGGAAAATCACCATTCAAACTCTATGGACCGGTGGAGATACCATCAAAGTCCGAATTGCGGACAGTGGATGCGGAATACCTGACGACCGATTGAAGTTATTGGGAGAGCCTTTTTATAGTACGAAAGAAAAAGGAGTGGGGCTGGGACTCATGGTAAGCTTTAAAATCATTCAGGAGCACCAAGGAAGGATTAGCTTCCAAAGTGAAGTGGGCGAAGGAACGATCGTCGATGTCAACCTTCCGATTGTATCGAATTCGCGGTGTGCGCGTAGCGTCTCCCGCTAGTCTTATACCGGGAGTTTTGATGAAAGTGGATGAGCCATTTCGTACGAAAGTGGACTGTCAGCTATCAGTCATTTTAATGTAATATTATATATTATGGTATTTAAAAAGGATGTGGGAATATGGCTTTAATTTTTGACAAACATGCGGTAGAACGTGTTTTAAATAAAAACCTTCTTCCACAGGTTTCGAGGATAGATCATGAAGGTCTTTATCCCCACAGCATGTTGAGGGGATTAGGGGATTCTGGAGCATTTGCGCTAAAGAATAGCGATGACTTAAACGATACCATTCAACTCATTGAAAATGTGGGGACACGGTGCGCGACAACCGCTTTTATTGTATGGTGTCATACTATAGCGATTCAATTACTTGCTCAGAGTAACAATAAATACTTAAAGGAAAAGCTGCTTGATGACCTTTACAAGGGTTTGATTGTTGGAAGTACCGGTTTATCTAATGCCATGAAGTTTTATGCGGGAATGGAGCCGATCCAGTTGAGGGGCCATCGCATAAACGATGGTTATAAGATTTCAGGTTCACTGCCTTTTGTATCCAATTTAGGTCCGGATCACTTGTTTGCCATTATCTTTGAAACGGATTCAACTCATCGCGTCCTTGCACTCGTTCCGTGCCATGTGATGGGACTTTCCCTAACCGAACGTAAAAATCTATTAGGGATGAACGGCACGGCTACCTATTCTTGTGAATTTAAAGATGTGCTTGTTCCAAATGAATGGATATTAGCAGAACATGCCGATGAGTTCGTTAGGGGAGTCAGAGCAGAATTTATTTTAAAGCAAACTGCTGTTCCCTTAGGAATCGCGCAAACATCATTGGAATCTATTGACTCATTATATAAAGAGAGTGAAATGAATCGTTATCTCCCCATTAAGCCTGAAGGGTTGTCACAAAAAATAAAATCTTTACGGGATCAAATGTACGATCTAGCAAAAGATCCGCATATCCAGAATAGGTTGATGGATGTCATGCGCTTAAGGCTGGAAAGTACGTATTTGGCTTTAGAAACAACCCAGGCAGAAATGCTCTATGCGGGCTCTACAGGATACGAAATGCACAGCCATCCGTCCCGTCGTCATAGAGAATCCCTATTTTTCACTTTAGTTACACCAACGGTGAAACATCTTGAAAAAATATTAACATGAACAATGTCATGTTACGGTTATGGATGAACGGGGATGTGGGCCTCTTTTCACCCTAACCCGTTCGTACGCTGATTCGTCAGATAGCTATGGAGGGTATCATAACAGGTATCCCGGTAATATTCATGGAGTTCATCCTGATCCCTCATGAGCCATTGAATCAAGCATCCATCGATTAGTGCCCTTATCGTAATGGCTGCTTGGTTTACATCTGCAATGAAAAAAGTGCCTTCGGCTTTTCCAAGGTTTACGATTTCCCTCCCCAAAGACCAACAATTTTCGTAAAATTGATTATTGATCTCTCGGAAGCGAGGATTGCGGCTTGCTTTTGCCAGGAACTCCAGATAGACACGATAAAATCGCTTATTCTCTTCTGGTGTAGAAAAGGCTGAAAGGACGTAAGCTTTCAATTTATCTAAGGAAGTTGCTTCCTTTTGAATCGCGGCCAATTCATTCTTGTAGATTCGGTCAGTCACCCATTCGAGCAAGTGGCAAAGAACGTCTTCTTTATTGGCAAAATAGTAGCTGGTTACTCCTTTACTAACCTCAGCATAATCGGCAATGTCTTGCAAGGTGACGGAAGCAAACCCTTTATCTGATACAGCTTGCAAAGCAGCCTTCAGGATCTGATTCCGACGTTTGGTTGCTAATTCACGCATCAATAGTCCTCCCACCTTCTTTGCGTATTATTATACAATAAACATTTTGACCGTACAAAATATTTTGACCGGTCAGAATAATTTTGGTATGCTTATATTAAAGAATATGGTAAAGGATGGTGTATGGGATGACAGCGTTTTCTGCTCTGGTAGTTAATAAAATGGATGAGCAATTTTCGGTCGATATAAAGGAATTAACATTCGACGATTTACCGTCAGGTGATGTAACGATTCGTGTGGCTTATTCCAGCGTGAATTATAAAGATGGACTAGCAGCTGACCCGAAAGGGCGCATCGTCAGATCCTATCCCTTTGTGCCTGGAATCGATTTGGCAGGAACTGTTGTATCATCCAAGAGCTCACGTTTTCGCGAAGGCGATGAGGTCATCGTGACCAGTTACGGGCTTGGGGTTAGTCATTTTGGAGGATTTAGCCAGTATGCCCGTGTTCCTTCTGACTGGGTTGTGCCGCTACCGCAGGGTCTTACTATGAAAGAGGCAATGGCACTGGGAACCGCAGGCTTTACAGCTGCGCTATCCATTCAGCGACTTGAGGAAAATGGCTTGCATCCTGAGAAAGGTTCTGTCCTCGTTACGGGCTCTACGGGGGGTGTAGGCAGTTTAGCGGTTTCGATGTTGGCGTTAAGGGCCTATCATGTGGTTGCAAGTACAGGAAAAGAGTCGGAACATGAGTACCTGCGCCAGCTTGGGGCAAAAGAGATCTTGCATCGGGCAGAGCTTTCCCCAGAGAAGATTCTGCCATTAGATAAACAGCGTTGGGCAGGAGCCGTCGATCCAGTCGGGGGAAAGACTCTCGCTTATGTATTGAGTACAACCCAATATGGAGGGTCGGTTGCCGTTAGCGGTTTAACAGGCGGCGGTGAAGTCCCTACGACAGTCTATCCCTTCATTCTTCGCGGTGTAAATCTTCTTGGAATTGATTCTGTTGAATGTCCCATGGACACGCGTACAAAAATATGGGACCGGATGGCAAGCGAGTTAAAACCTAAAAATCTATTAAAGCATATTGGTTATGAGGTCAACTTATATGAATTGCCTGCCGTATTATCCGAGATCCTGAAAGGTACGATTCGGGGTCGGACCATTGTTAGTTTAAACTAAGGTCTTGGAATTTTGCCAATGAATGAAACTTGATATATCATTTTGACACCTTGTCATATCAAATGGCAAGGTTTTTTATTTGCACAAACTCCGCAAGGGTTGCTTGCGGAGTATAAAGGATTAACCATTCAGCTTTTTGATGAATCCCTTCATCATCATAGAAGCAAACGTTCTGATAGAATATGGACAAATTGGAAATGGAGATCTTATCTTATGCTTGCAAAGATAAACCCGATGTTAGATAAGCGTGCGAGATGAATAGAAGTTGAATAAAAATGACCACGATGTGCATTGGTAGACATTGGATTAGAAGAAGAAGAAGAAGGGAAGGATTCCGTCGGTTTATTTGTGGAACACATGATCGCCTTTATCGAAACCAAGAAACTGAATAAAGTTTCGATTATCGGAAATTCCATGGGTGGCGGTTTAGCGCTTCATATTGCCCATCGACGTCCGGATCTGGTAAAGAAATTAATCTTGATGGGTAGTGCCGGCATTGATTTTCCCATCACGAAGGAATTGGATGATGTGTGGGGATATACTCCAAGCTTTGAAAATATGAAAAATCTCGTTGCTGCTTTTTCCAATGATCAAAGCATGGCGGAGAATGACAACTTGGTAGAGATGCGTTATCAAGCCAGCATTCAAGAAGGTTTTCAAGAAGCATTTTCTGCGATGTTTCCAGCGCCTAGGCAAAGGCATGTGAATGCTTTGTCCCTGACAGAAGGACAATTGAGAGAAATAGACATTCCGGTGTTACTGATCCATGGAAGAGAGGATCACATAATCCCGTTGGATAAAACCAGCTGGAAACTATCCCAAATCCTTCCTCATGCTCAACTCCATGTGTTTCCTAATTGCGGACATTGGGTTCAAATCGAGAAAACACAACCCTTTACAGGACAAGTGATTGAATTTTTGAAGCAATAAGCAGACTGCATTGCACTTAAAAATATGGTTATAGGTATTTGGCGGCCAAGATGGTCGCCTTTTTAGTGCGCCCAGCATGGGCGCTGTCTCTTGGGTGAGAGTCCCGAACGGGGGCTGGCGAACGCCTACCGTTAGCCAAGAGCAAGGGTGTCTAGAGACAATTTTCAAGGAGAAAATATTGTGACATCTTCATATTTAAAAGAAGTTCCTGTTGAACATTATTATCCGTTTGCAACACCCGTTTGTTTAGTAAGTAAATGGTATGGGCTGATTCAATTGGATGATCAAAAATCCTTTGAAGTGGATCATTAAAAATAAATCGACATGCATTATGATATGTACGGATCAAAAAATGATTATTTAAGAAGGAGTGAGTTAAATGAAACTAGAGAAAAATCAACACACGTTATCTTTTGAAGGACTAAACGTGTTAATCCCCAATTTTCTTTTTTGTATGAAATCCAACAAGATGATATTGAGTTTGATCACTGGGTGTTCTGTCTTGCTTCTGCTGTCAGGCTGCAATTCAAAAGATACGGAGAAAGTAGCGTCCAGTCACAGTCATCAAGGGACAAGCCATATCGGAATGGGTTGGCAGCACGATCATCCTGTCTCGCCAACAGCAGGGACCTGGAAAGGACTTGCGTTTAACGATGGCAATGCTTATACCGTTGAAGCCCCGCCTGCTAATGATTCAGCCACTACGAAAAGCGAGTTAGAAGAGTTGGCCAAGATCACGGCCAATCTGACACCGGAAGAAATCGAGCGGATCAATTATTGGCAGTATACGCCAAGCCCGAATACGCATTGGTTCTCGATTACCGAGGAGCTCATTGAAAAATATAAATTAAGCGGTCCGGAATCGGCTAGAGTACACGCCGTTGTCTCAGGGGCGATCTATACCTCGTTAACTGCTACATTCGATGTTAAGTACGAGCATCTTCGACCAAGGCCGACTGATTTAGATCCTTCGATTTCATTGCCGGAGAACTTTAATGTACCTGCCCATCCGGCTTATCCTTCAGGCCATACGTCAACGGCTTGGGCTGCTGCCTATATCCTTTCTCACTTCTTCCCGAATGAAAAGGAGATGCTGGAGGATGCGGCTGAGGAAGTAGCGTTTTCGAGAGAACAAGCAGGCATTCATTTTAACAGCGATAACGAAGCTTCGAAGAAGCTTGCAGAGGCTGTAACGAAGGATATTATTGATAGTTTAAAAGCTGACAAGCATGCCCCATGGCAGTATACAGAAATTAAAGAGGGACCAGGCGGTCATTAAAAAATTGAGAACTTCAATTCCTGCAGGAATTGAAGTCTCTTTGATTAGATACTAATTTGTGGACATAGGACGCACGTCCTGACTGTATCTACTATATTCGATTGATACGGAGCAGGATATAATGGAAATGGTCCTTGATCATAGATGGGAGAGGGTGAGACTCATGGTTGGTTTACAGCAACAAAAAAATTTAAGCGAACAAGCTTCGAGGATGAGTACCCAATGCCCTTTCTGCAGTGTGCAATGCAAAATGGAGGTCATTGAGGAGCAGGCTGGGGATCGAAAAACTTTTCGTGTGCTTCCTGTTTATAATCCTGCCTCACAAGGTCGTTTATGTATCAAGGGGGTGTATGGCCATCAGCATGCCCTGCATCCGGATCGCGTACTGTATCCGATGCGTAAGGTAAACGGTGAATTTGTCCGCATTTCCTGGCCTGATGCGCTGGAACTGATCAGGGAACAATTTACTCAGATTCAACAGGAAGATGGTCTGGATGCTTTGGGGGTATACGGTGCCGCAACTGTAACTAATGAAGTGGCCTATTTATTGGGGAAATTTGCCCGCGTGGCCTTAAAAACCAAGTATATAGATTATAATGGCCGCTATTGTATGTCAGCTGCGGCCAGTGCTGGGATGAAAGCATTTGGAATGGATCGAGGACTTACCATGGAACTGACAGATATTCCGTACAGCCAATGCATCATCCTAGCGGGTACCAATATTGCAGAATGTCAACCGACCTTAATTCCTTATTTTACAAAAGCCAAGGAAAACGGCTGTTATATAATTATTATTGATCCTCGAGAGACAGGCACCACTAAATTGGCCGATCTTCATCTGAAAGTCAAACCCGGGATGGATGCCGCTCTTGTCAACGGATTGTTAAAAGTCATTTGGGAAGAAGGGTATAGTGATCCCTCCTTTATTGCGGAACGAACGAAAGGATTTGAAGAGCTCAAAGAGCATCTATCCACAATTGATTTGGATGATATCGAAGAGATCACTGGAATACCCGTTGAGCAGATTCAACAAGCGGCGAGATTGTTTGGGCAATCGAAAACCGGCATGGTTTTTACGGCGAGAGGAGTAGAGCAGCATACGGATGGTCATATGATCGTCCGAAACTTTATGAACCTCTCGCTCATAACGGGTAAAATAGGGAAAAAAGGAAGCGGCTATGGCGCCATTACAGGCCAAGGAAATGGGCAAGGAGCCAGAGAACAAGGACATAAAGCGGACCAGCTGCCTGGATACCGCTCCATTGAGGATCCCGATCACAGAGCTTATATTGCCAAGGTATGGGGAGTGCATGAGAAAGACATACCTGGCAAAGGGGTTTCAGCCTATGAAATGCTGGAAAAAGTCCATCAGAAAGAGATTACGGGCTTGTTTGTCATGTGCTCCAATCCGGTCGTTTCAAGTCCGAATGCTAGCTTGGTAGAAGAGGGATTAAACAATTTGAAATTCCTCGTTGTCGTGGACCTGTTTGTTTCGGAATCGGCAAGGATGGCGGACCTTATCTTGCCGGCCTCCTCATATTTAGAAAATGAAGGGACAATGACGAACGTAGAAGGAAGGGTGACTTGGCGGCCAGGAAGCCGGGAATGTCCGGGTGAGGCTAAGCATGATTGGCAGATTCTGTGCGAGATGGCTCGTGTTCTGGGGAAAGAAAAGCATTTTTCCTTTTCTTCTGCAGGTGAGATTTTTAATGAGCTTCGGGTGGCCAGTCGTGGCGGGATTGCTGATTATTATGGGATTACCTATGATCGAATCAAGCAAGAAGATGGAGTGTACTGGCCGTGTCCGTCCCTTGATCATCCAGGAGAAGGCCGACTGTTTGAAAAGACATTTGCGAATCCCGATGGGAAAGCCGAAATCATCGCTGTAGCCAATCATTTTCCGAAAGAACAAACGGATGAAAATTTTCCTCTATATTTAACGACAGGACGCGTGATGTACCATTACCTTACAGGGGTCCAGACCAGAAGAAGCCCGTCATTAAAAGCTCGGGAAAAGGAATCTTTTCTGGAAATTCATCCGAATACGGCCAACAAATTTGGCATTGAAGATGCGATCCTCGTTAAGGTGGAATCCCGAAGGGGGAGCATGGTGGTAAGAAGCAAAGTCACGGAATCGATTCGAGAAGATACCGTCTTCCTTCCCATGCACTGGGGCGATCTGCAAAATGTAAATAAACTTACCCATCAGGAGCTGGACCCGGTGTGCAAAATGCCCGGATTTAAAGTTTGTGCAGTGAGGGTAGGTCCTCTTAACAAATAGCTGTGTAGTCAAATGCTCAGGTCTCATTTCCGGAGGATTCCATATGTTCTTTATCAAATTCCATTAGGATGGGGTGCGACGGAAGCTTCGATTCAATCCATTCAAAAAGCATACAACAAACAAGGCGGCTGCAATCCATTTCTAAGCGTTCAGCCGGATGAATTGCTGGCTGAGCTTGAGCAACTGCGAGAGCGAACGCTTGCCCTTGCGAATGCAACCGATTTGCCAAACCACTGGGGGGAAACATTAAAGATACGTTTAGATGTGATTCATTTGACTTCCGAAGCGGTACACGCTGACATGCTACACCAAGGTGGGGCGGGTTATCTTCAAAATAGCGGCCCTTCCCGGAGATTGCGGGAATCTTATTTTCTCGTGAATCTCACTCCAACGGTTCACAGTCATCATAACCATGGGATGGAGACCAGCGGAGTTTGGGAGATGTGGAGCCCTTACCAGTTTCTCGCGGCGCTTGTGCTCGGTATTGTCGCGAAACACACGACCAGAAACACCAAGGTGAAAAAGTAGCAGTATTTTGCAATAATAAGAGAGTATTCCAAACAAATCGGAGGTCTATCCATGGCTATAGTTGAAGTTACGATCATTCCTTTGGGAACAGGAACACCAAGTGTAAGCGAATATGTCGCAGATGTGCAGCGCATATTGGAAACAGCGGAAGAACCCATTAAATATCAATTAACACCGATGGCAACCATTATCGAAGGAGAACTTCAGGATATCCTTGCCGTAGCGAAAAGAATGCACGAACATCCCTTCACCAAAGGAGTGCTACGAGTAAATACGATCATTCGGATTGATGAAAGACGGGATAAGGCTTCCTCTATGGATCAAAAGATGAAGTCTATTCAGGAAAAACTCAGTCACACCTGATAAGATAACAAAGTAGTGGAGCTGTTGTCCTTTTTTGTTAAAGGATAACAGCTTTTTCTTTTGTGTCAGCAAAGGGTTTCGCTTTTAAAAAGAGAGTAATATTACAACAGTGTAGAAGAGTTTCACACCTAGAAGTAGAATTCTTCTACAACATTTGGGTAATCAGCGTTTAGATCTTTAAGAATATGAGAAGAAATGGTTGGCATGGTATTTGCTTTTAAATATTCATGTAAATGCTTTCAGTGGAAAACTCAAACCATTGATAGGGGGAGGTTTATATGATGATTTGGAAAGGTGAAAAGATTGTAACCATTAAGGATTTTTTGACCAAGGGAATTAACCGTTGTGAGTGCCAAGAGGAAGCAAAAACCTTCATGAAACTTTATCGGACGGAAAATCCCCGAGCAGACGAGAACATAGACTTTATGAGCTGTTATTATACAACGGAAGAAATGCTGCGCATTAAAAACTGGTTTGGCATAGAAAAGCAGAGTTATGCCAGCCAGGCGTTATTGGCCTAGTAGTTTTAGAGATGGATAGGATGGGAGAAACTTGAAAAATAAATATATAAATAGCAAAGCTCCAAAGGACGGACCTTATGCAGCTTTAAACCTCAGGCTCTAGGCAAAAGATTGCCAAAAATAGTCTTAAGATTCCTTATAATCATAACATTAATTAGTAGAGGAGAGAACACGTGATGTCAGTAGCAGGCTTAGAGGGGATTGTAGCAACACAATCTGCCATCAGTTCCATTTTAGATGGCATCCTTACTTATAGAGGAATAAACATCGATGAATTAGCGGAGCAGGCAAGTTTTGAAGAAGTCCTATATTTATTATGGAATGATAACTTGCCCAATGAAAAACAACTTGCTGAGCTTAAGGCGAAATTGGCCTATCATGGAAAACTGCCTGATGAAATGGTCTCCTTACTTCAGTCCTTTCCTAAAGATGCCCATCCAATGACTATGCTAAGAACGGCTTTATCGGCATTGGAGATGTTTGATCCTGATGCAAATGACATGTCCCAGGAAGCCAATCGTCGTAAAGCTTTAAAAATACAAGCAAAAATTTCAAGTGTTGTAGCTGCTATTCAACGAGTAAGGGAGGGAAAAGATTTGATTCCCCCTAACCCTGAATATGGTTTTGCTCAGAACTTCTTGTATATGCTATCGGGCAAAAATCCTGATGAGATTTCTATTAAGTCCCTCGATACAGCACTTGTCCTCCATGCCGATCATGAGCTTAATGCCTCTACTTTTTCTTCAAGAGTAACGGTAGCTACCCTTGCAAATATCTATTCTGGTATAGTTTCTGCAGTCGGGACGTTAAGTGGTCCTTTACATGGAGGTGCTAATGAAGCTGTTATGAATATGCTAGAAGAGATTGGGCAAATGGACCAGGTCGATTCTTATATTGGGCAGAAATTAACTTCAAAAAGTAAGATTATGGGATTTGGTCACCGAGTCTATAAGACTGGAGATCCACGCGCTAAGTTTTTGAAAAGAATGTCACAACAATTGACAACCCTTACAGGACAGAGTACTTGGTATAACATGTCAGTAAGGATAGAAGAGATTCTTTTAAGAGAAAAGGGTTTGCTGCCTAATGTTGATTTCTATTCCGCTTCTATGTATCATAGCCTGGGTATCTCAAGAGAACTATTTACTCCCATCTTTGCTGTCAGTCGAACATCGGGTTGGACAGCTCATATTTTAGAACAATATGAGAACAATCGTCTCATCCGGCCCAGAGCAGAATATATTGGCTCGAATTTAAGGCCCTACATACCTATGGAACAAAGATCTATCAATCAATCAGGTGATGCGGGGCTATGTTAAGAATTAAGAAAGAAAGAATCGAGCTTGGGAAATTAATGGATCAGTGTTCCGATTGTCTTGTTGTTCCTCGTGTAGCGAAAGGTACTTATGATGTTAACTATTGCAAATCGAAATGCCAACATTGGATTAAGCTGCAAAATCAGAGAACCGTTGTGGAAAAATTGCAGATGGAATCTCGTAAAAGTAGATGCTCGAACTTTTCTTGAATAAAGTATGATCCGCCTAATCATAACGGGTTCCGTTACGGGGTGCAAAATTGCAATTCGTAAGTCTTTTCGAGCGTCGATTCGCAAACCGAATCGACGCTTTCTTTTTTATTGTTTTACATATCATTGTTCTTATGAATATCCACCTCTAGGTTCAGGTAACTTTTTATATTCTAATCGAGATTGGATTATTTCATCTCTTATATACCAATCAATGAGTTCCTTCAGTTTTATAGCTTCATCTACTTCCGAAGCAATTCCTTTTTTCCAGTATATTTCTTTTACTTCTCCATTAAACCGTATTTTTAAGTAATAGCTGGGATGTGGAACTTCAGCAATATTACGATCAGGATTAAATCGAGTAGGATAATCTAAAATGTTGATTCTTCTCATTTCATCATAGATCGTTTTCATTTCTTCTTGAGAAAGTGCTAAGTTGATGGTGATTGGCGGATCAACTACCATGTCCTTTGTAAATGTATCCTCAAATGTGTTTAAAATATTCTTATTTCCAACTCCGTATTTGACTGAAAATTCAAAGTCCATCGGCATTTGAGCAGGCATTGCATTATTCTTAGTATTTTTTATTGATTCTTGAACAGGATACTTTTGCCGGAGTTCTTTATACTCCTTGAGGTCTTTACTTATGGAATTAAGTACGTTGTTCATGTCTTCAATAGGTCCGGTTCCATCTCTTGAAGAGCTGGCGTAGAATTTTTTATAAAAGGGAGCATCGGATTGTAATCTTTGGGTTGAGGTATCCACAATATATCCAAGCGAATAGATATTCTGTTTTATTCGTCTCATTATCTGTTTGATCTCTGTTACCTCGTCATTTGTAATTACAAGTTTTCGTCTTACTTCACTATGCCAACAGGTGCTTAACATTGGCAAGAGATAACGAGAGTGAAAATCTGTTAGATATACTAATTGAATATCCGCATCAATAATAAGGGGGTGTTCCTTCTGCGGTGGATTTTTTCGATTTTAACCATTTTGCTATTACTTTCATGGAGTTTACGTTGGTCGCAATTAGAATCGGAACACTCAATAGAAGGACATGCGCAAGTATCCTATAAACTAGATAGGTGGACGAGACAAACCTGGGGTGTTTATTTTCCCTCCACTTGGAGTATGGAGTGAAGGCATAGATATACCGCTTTATCCGTCAGAGAAGCGCTTTGTTTCAAATGATGAGGTAGTTAAAGAGCTTGAAAAACGAGGAACATCGGGTCAATTAGTTGACGCTTGGCGTAATAGAGATTTTGCTACATACATCTGGATAAGCCTCACGGTATTATGTTTAATCGGCTCGATAAGATATTGGAGAAACTTCAAAACCGAGAGCAAAATGTACGACGGAATTCGTTAGCACGGGGACGGGATCACATCCGTCCCTTGCTTCGTTAATACGGTAACTGGCAGGTGTTGTACAAGAACGAAGAAGCAAAAGTATAGAGAGGGGGATTAGACATGATTGGTTTTGATTGGCTTAATAATGGCAGTATCGTGCTTGGAATTATTGCTTGGATACTTCCTGTTGTAAATTTCGGACGGTATGAAAAGCATTACCATTGGGTCACTCGTTCCATAATGAGTATTAGTGCATGTGTTATTTCTTTAAGTTTCCAGATTTTCTATATCTATCATAAAGTAAAGATTGAGGAGTGGTCTACTCTTCTAGACACAATGGATGCCATTGCGTTTGTTTCAGCAGTTCTTCTCAGCGTTACCATTATATTAAATGGAATTACTCTATTTGTATATCGTGATAGAACCGCAAAGCAGGTTATTTAATCCAAGCGTAGTGAATGAGTATATTTGAAATTAACCGGAATGGGAATCGATAGCACGGGGAGGGCAGTTATGTGGAATAACCGAATCTAATGAAAGCACGATTTAATCCCTTATTGCATATAGGAGGTTTTAATTGGAAAAATTAACTTCACCATAAATAATATCAACGTTAACGTTAAGTACATCAACAGCAATAAGAGTAGTAAAGGAGAAATAAAGTCGTGACATTAGAAGAAGCAATCAAAAAAACAGACGAAGCATATGGCTTAATGGTTCAAGCAAGTCGTTTAATGACAGACGCAGTGATGAACGGTTTTTTATTTACATGGCAATGGTGGGCTGGGGTTAGTTTAGCCGTTATTCCTTGGATGCTTTGGTTTTTCTTTAGAAAAAAAGAAAGTTCAGATCGCTTACTTTATGCAGGATTTTTAGTTATGCTCTTAGCTTCTGTAATGGATCTTTTAGGTACTTCCTCTGGAAGATGGACGTATCCAATGAAAATACTTCCTACTACCGCCATTTTTCTTCCTTATCAATTTACGGTAATTCCTGTTTCTGCCATGTTTTTTCTGCAAATCAAGCCGAATCTAAACCCTTTCTTAAAAGCGATTGTTTTTGCGGGGCTGGGTGCATATATTGGATTGCCATTATTAGCAATGTATAATTTTTATAATCCAAAAAATTGGGCATACACCTACTCATTCTTTATATTGATGGGTATTTACTTGGTTGCACATTGGTTCAGTCGAATGAATAACTTTGAAAGAATTGAATTAAATGATCCCAAAAAGTCCAATCGTAAATTGGACTTCAACGTCTTGCGAAGAAAGGAAAAAATACGATAAAAGAGAAGTTTGTTTAAATGACTTAAGCCCTTTGGAAAGTAACCAGAAGGGTTTTTCACATGAAATTCGAGTAGTTATCGGGATTCGATTATTGAGGAACAGTGTGCCATCGCTGTTCCTTTTTATTGTTGAAGTATTGGGCAGGATTGTTCAAATAACTGTATAATTGAAGTTAAAAAGTTGGAATGAGGAATGAATGATGAATATTCGTGTTTTAAATGAGTCTGATGCTCATGTTTATCAGGAATTACGATTGAGTGCATTAAAGACCAATCCAGAAGCATTTGGTTCAACATATGATAAAGAAGTCCACTTTTCAATGGAAACAGTTGAAGAGCGAATAAAACCTTCTAAGGACAAATTTGTTTTAGGTTCTTTTGATAAAATGGGTTCATTAGTTGGAACTGTTATTTTTATTCGTGAGAATAATATTAAAACTACTCATAAAGCAAATGTTTATGGTATGTATGTAGCTCCAGAGGTTCGAGGGAAAGGTATAGGAAAATCACTTATTCTTGAACTAATAAAGCAAGCAAGAAATTGTGAGGGGTTGGAACACATAAATCTAACAGTAGTATCGAATAATCAATCTGCAAAGAAGCTATATGAATTTGTCGGTTTTGAGGTATATGGAACTGAGCGAAAAGCATTAAAATTCGATGGGCAATATTATGATGAAGACTTAATGGTGTTTACTATAAGCTAATTAAGACGGGATTCGATTGCGGAATACTGACTGCTTTTTGCAGTCTTTTTTTATTCGTTACGCTTTATGCATGTAATGTTTAGACAAGGCACTTTCTATTGGTAAAATAGGAGAGAGGAGGGGTTTTTTTGAAACGTATTTTAGGATTGATGCTTACTTTTACCTTTATGTCAGTGGCTTGTTCAATAAAAGAGGATACAACAGTAATCCCAAAAGAGCTTTTATCAGATCAAAAAGGAAAATACAGCTATCTATCTGTTCATCCCGAAGGTAATGGTATGGTTAGTCCTCTTTTTACCCACCGAATTAGATAAGTTAGAGAATGTGTTAACG
Source organism: Ammoniphilus sp. YIM 78166 (assembly GCF_004522215.1). GTDB lineage: Bacteria > Bacillota > Bacilli > Aneurinibacillales > RAOX-1 > YIM-78166. The sequence goes on from NZ_SDLR01000003.1 coordinate 237,711, forward strand.
GAAGGAGTCAGTATGTTTTTAGAGAATGCACAAAAAAGATATGCCACTTTAGATATTGAAAAAGCTCCTTATTTTATCTTTTTCGATACAAAAGATATTGTGTTTCAAACAGATAATGAAAGCGAAGCGACTTCGTTTTTAAAAAAGGAATTAAGTATAAAACAGAAGAATGGAATGCATTAAAGCGGAGATTTCTTCAACTAAAGGGGATCTATAGCTAAGAACCATTAATTATTAATAGCTGCCACGTTTGATGGCAGCCTCTTGTTATTGGGCAGTTTATCTCATTTTCTTTTTCAACAAACGAGTTAAACCACTTTGAAAGTCGTATAAGAATATAATTAGTAGGCGATACCTACACGTGATTTTACATAATCGCTTGTTTTTATCTGTCTAAATGTAAATTCTGCTGTATCCGGTACGGATATTTCAACTCCACCCTCCGGCAAAAAATCTCGGTCTATTCGATATTTGCCTACCCTTTCTCCATCCGGCAAGTACGTAGGACAGACAATCGTCCATTCGAGGGTTGATTGTTTGAGCAGATAGTAAACTTTATGATGTTCTTTCGCTGCACGGGTTGATTTACGCTTTGATTCCTTGACTGATAACGCAGAGAATCTGGGGTGGTTCTACTTTGCAGGATACCTGCAGATCCTATAGTTATTATTCGTTTTATACCTTCGTTTTCCATTGCTTCGATAATAAGTGGCATACTTTCTGATAGCGTGGTTGTGCCATCAGTATTTAGTGCACTAATAACTACATCAATCCCATGCATTGCACGTATGATATCATCTATATTTAAAACATTCCCTTGAATAATGGTTAAATTTTCATTATTGATTTGAATCTTCTCTGGAGTGCGAACTAATACAGTAACATGATGTCTGTCATGCAGGGCATAAGTAACGATTTGACTTCCAACTCGTCCAGTTGCACCTAAAAGGAAAATATTCATAAGAACGAGCCTCCTTTTGCAAATACTAATATTATACTATAAAAGTTTTTTATTGTTTCAACGAAGGGATTCAATAGCGGGGAAGGGATCGGCATGCGGTTGAGGTGAAAGCAATGAAAGAAGATAAGAGTGAATTGATTTTTGCATTTCCATCATGTTTACATAACGATGTTAGATCCGTCTTAAACCTATTTCCACAAACAACCGGTTTAACTTACACACCACACTTTTTCGAAGTGATTTCATGTGATGAAACACTATATATCCCTGAACGAATTTATTATGATGTGCCTTCTTCTAAGCAAATAGATCTACTCTCATTTGATCAGCAGAAAGTTTTAGATACTTTGTTTACAAGACATCATAATGGTTTTGTAAGGGAAGAGAAGGTGAAGGAGATTATTCGTTCAGCGAATGATGACATTTGGATAATACCTTATTTAATAAAATTAGTCGGTGAATATGTAATCGAAATATTACAAGCCATTAAGGAAAATCTTCATTTGATTGATATTGAAAAAATAAAGGTTTTTCTCTCCGAGAACCCAAAGTTTTATCAAACTATCGAAAGCCGTGTAATAAGTTATTGGGACTGTTATTACCGCCGTCGATACCCTAAAAAAGAGGACTATGTTGGGTTCGATATACTAAGTCATTTTAATGCCTAGAAAGAATTTTTGTTCCGACGGGGACCGATAACAGATATAAGGATGCCGGATGTCATCGGCATCTTTTTCTTGTTCAACAAAGGGCAGTTTAAAAAGGGATGGTAGAATGGGAGAAACTATTATGAACTTCTGGAGCTGAATGAAGATTGAAAGTTATTCCCATCACACCAGGTGTCTCCCGCAGGCCAGAAGGAAATTCTTGCAAGAATCCAACTTGTTGTTGGGAGGAGAGTAATATTTCAACAGTGTAGAAGAATTTCACACCGAACAGTGGAATTCTTCTACAATTATCGACCGAGTTTGTAGGGATCATTAGCAATATTAAGAATAATCTGTTGGCATAAATTTTGCATATTTAAATATGTGTAAGTGCTTTCAATGGAAAACAAGAAAAGAGATTCTGCAATTAAACCATTGCTATTGGGGGGCTATATAATGATTTGGAAAGGTGAAAAACTTGTAACGATCAAGGATTTTTTGACCAAAGGCATTAACCTGTGCGAATCGCAAGAAGAAGCAAAGGCCTTCATGGAACTTTATCGGGCAGAAAATCCACGAGCAGATGAAAACATGGACTTCATGAGTTGTTATTATACTTCTGAAGATATGCTGCGGATAAAAAAATGGTTTGATATCGAGAAGCAGAATTATGCCAGTCAGATCTTGATGGCCAATTAGAATTCCTTGAAGTGACCGGAGATGGAGAGATCCTCATTATATAGATAAAAATCAAAGCTGCCAGGCGGGACCTTGAGCTGCTTTGATAACCTACATATTACCGGAGTAGCAAAATTAAAGCTTTACAATATACAAAACCGAGTGTCGGGCACGTGCTGTCCAAGGTGGGTTACTTTAATTGTGCATCTCAAAATATTCCGTTAAATCCAATTCGAAAGGTTGTTGTTAATATGAAGAACGCAATTGTTTCAATCACAAAGGGTTTATTTTTTGGCGTTTTCGGGATTGGATTAGTGGTATTTTTAACATCGAAAGAATTTCGGGATATTACGACAAATCTATAGTAATTCTTAAGGTCTGGGAGAGGTTTAAATGACGTTACTTTCAGAGATTCTTAAATACAATAAGCAATACGTTGAAAATAAGGAATATGAAAAATACCAAACGACTAAATTCCCTGATAAAAAGATGGTCATTCTTACATGTATGGATACTCGACTTGTTGAATTATTGCCGCAAGCGATGAACGTTAAAAATGGTGATGTAAAGCTGATCAAAAATGCAGGAGCGATCGTTTCACACCCGTTTGGAAGTGTGATGCGGAGTATCTTAGTTGCAATTTATGAACTTGGAGCAAAGGAAGTCTCTATCGTCGGACATCACGGTTGTGGGATGAAAGGGTTAGAAGCTGATTCTTTCTTAGAAAAATGTGGACAAGCTGGATTAGATGAAGAAATCATAAAGACCTTAACCAACGCAGGTATTGATATCAAAAGTTGGTTAACAGGATTTCAATCGGTTGAAGAAAGCGTCGAACAAAGCGTTAAGATGGTCAAAAACCATCCCATGTTCCCAAAGAACATTCATGTTCATGGACTTGTTATCTGTGCAGAAACAGGAAAATTAGATGTAGTAGTAGACGGATATCAGTCCTAATTGGTCTAAAGCAAAACCTTATTCAATTGTAAAGGCTTTGCTTTTTTCTTTTTGGGGTATTGATGTGTTTTAGTCTGATAGGCATGTGGTATACCCCTTATTTTGGTTGTGGTACAATTTGGTAGAGGTGATTTAATGGGTTTTGGCTCTTTACTGATAATTTTGGGTGTCGTGGTTTTGTTGGCGATGGCAATAGAAAAGAACGCAAATAAAATAATATCAAAGCAGGAAGAAGAAATACATTTATTAAGAGAAATATCAAGTAAATTGTCCGACCTAAGTAAAGATAAGTAGTATTGCATTACCTAACCAGATTCGTTAGCGTGATAAAGGGATACTCTCTGGGCATTCTATTTTTTTATTCCACTCCCTCAGTACGATTTAATTTTCTCTCCAATACTCCCTTATTCGCAGGGTTTCGCCCTTATTAATAGGTGTTGAGGATATGTCTTTAATATTTCTGGGGGATAAGGTTCATGTTCTGAAAGTTTTCTACCATCATTCCTCCGTTTCACCCAAGTTTTTTACCCTTAACATTGTTGGAGTGGATGGTGGCTTTGAACTCCGGATTATAGATGACTAGGTTCATAGTCGCCATAAATAGGAAGCGTCGAAGTCGTGACCGTCCACGTTTAGATAGTACAATTTGTCCTTTCCACTTCCCTGAACTGGCCTCAGTAAGATGGAGTTCTGCATGGCGCAACAACGCATTTCTGTAAGCGAGTCAACTCAGATCCTCCGCTTTTCCAAGAATCCCAGCTAGGGTAATGGCACTGATTCTTTTAATGGCTAGGATCTTTTTAGCGAAGGAAATCGTTTAAAAGACTTTAATGGCTTCTTGTTCAATGGCCTTAAGTTGTGTTGTAGCCAGATTATATTCCGTAATTGCTTCAGGGATTCGATAGTTCAATAACGTATACAAATTTAAAGAAGGACTTCCTCCAACATAACAGTTGAGAGAAGTCCTTCTTTTGTGATTTTAACTGCTAATCTTTTTTTGTCTTTAACGGATGTGGCTCATCACCTACTTGTATTAGATGTAGCGCTTTTTACTTTAAGTGTTGAAAATATTTTCAATATGTAGAAAAGTGCTACAACAAGTTATAGAAAATTTCTACAATTCGGTGGCGTTTGCTTTATATATGAAGGCTTTTGTTTTGGCACAACTCTTGCAATATTTATTAACATGAATGATTGATTAAAAAAGTAAATGGGGAGGGCTTTCATCATTTGGAAGGGCGAAGAACTCGTGACGATTAGAGGAGGTGATGAATCGATGTTTTATTGGAGAATGGTATTAACAGATGTTCAATTGATAGAAATTTATAAGGATGCAATAAGGAAAAAATTGGATTTTGTGTTTATTGAACTTCTTCTTCAAGAACTGAAACACCGAAATATCACAATCATCGAAGAGACTGCGTAGAGGAATTAAATCGTTTTGGTCAGTACTAGAAAGGGAGTGAGAAAATGAGTGATAGTGTGGGTAAAAGAATGGCGATTCTTGACCGCTATCTAACACTTTGGATTTTTAGTGCCATGGCTCTTGGGGTTGGTTTGGGTTATTTATTTCCTGAACTCATTGCTGGGTTGAACGATTTTCAAGTGGGATCCACATCCATCCCTATTGCCATAGGACTTATTCTCATGATGTTTCCACCATTAGCAAAAGTAAGATACGAAGAACTTGGTAAAGTATTTAAGGACGGAAAGATTTTGGCGATTTCGCTTTTTCAGAACTGGATTATCGGACCTGCTCTCATGTTTACTCTCGCCATCGTTTTTCTAAGTGGTTATCCAGAATACATGGTTGGTCTTATTATGATTGGTTTAGCTCGCTGTATTGCCATGGTGATTGTATGGAATGATTTATCTAAAGGTAGTTCGGAATATGCAGCAGGTCTTGTGGCTTTTAACTCCATTTTTCAAGTACTTTTCTATTCTGTTTATGCCTACTTTTTCGTCACCCTATTGCCAATATGGTTTGGCTTGGAAGGTATGGTCATCGACATTACCATGACTGAGGTAGCTAAGAGTGTATTGGTATACTTAGGAATTCCGTTTATTGCGGGAATGTTTACGCGGTATGTTCTGGTCAAATCCAAAGGAAGTGATTGGTATGAAGAAGTTTTTATACCTAGAATTAGTCCACTAACCTTAATTTCATTATTATTTACAATTATTGTCATGTTCTCTTTAAAAGGAGATATGATCGTCACTCTTCCGCTTGATGCCGTTCGTATCGCGTTTCCGTTAATCATCTACTTTGTTGTTATGTTTATCGTTTCTTTTTGGATCGGCAGAAAGGCAGGAGCAAACTACCCTGTTTCGACAACATTGGCCTTTACTGCTTCCGGCAACAACTTTGAGTTGGCGATTGCCGTAGCCATTGGAGTTTTTGGCATTCATTCCGGTGTTGCCTTTGCGGCTGTAATCGGGCCGTTGGTAGAAGTACCCATCATGATCGTTCTTGTAAGAGTAGCCTTTTGGTTCCAGAAACGCTTTTTCACTAAACCATTACTAGCAGAATCTTAATGCAAATTTTTTTGCCAAATGTGTTATATATCAATAACAGTTATCGTATTACACAGTTGGCTGTAAAACATTATACTGGTTTTTGGTTTCATAATTCTGGTGTTAACAAATTAACATAAACCACTTAATGGATAGGGAGAGATGAGTAATGATGAGAGAACAACAAATTCGCGAAATCGAAGAAAGCTGGAAGTCGGATCGTTGGCAGGGAGTGAAAAGAAGCTATACGGGTACCGATGTAGTAAAGCTCCGTGGCTCTGTGGTTGTAGAACAAACCTTAGCCCGCATGGGTGCAGAACGTCTTTGGAATCTCGTAAACACCGAAGATTACATCAACGCTTTAGGGGCTCTTACAGGGAATCAGGCCATGCAACAGGTCAAAGCAGGATTGAAAGCCATCTACTTGAGTGGTTGGCAAGTAGCAGCCGATGCTAACCTTTCTGGTCACATGTACCCTGACCAAAGTTTGTATCCGGCTAATAGCGTACCACAAGTGGTGAAGCGGATTAACCAAACGCTTCAACGTGCTGACCAGATCCAACAAGCCGAAGGGAAGGGAGATACGTACTGGTTTGCTCCGATTGTGGCGGATATGGAAGCCGGTTTCGGTGGACCTTTGAACGTATTTGAATTAACCAAAGCGATGATTGAAGCGGGAGCAGGTGGGGTTCACCTTGAAGATCAATTGTCGTCAGAAAAGAAGTGTGGGCATTTAGGAGGGAAAGTATTACTTCCAACTCAAACAGCAGTTCGCAATTTAATTGCCGCTCGATTGGCTGCTGATGTCATGGGGGTACCTACTGTCATTATCGCCCGTACTGATGCGAATGCGGCTAACCTTATTACTAGTGATGCGGATCCGTATGATCTTCCATTTTTAACAAGTGAAAGAACATCGGAAGGATTCTATTACACGAAGCCAGGATTAGATCAAGCGATTTCACGTGGATTAGCGTATGCTCCTTACTGTGATATGATCTGGTGTGAAACATCAGAACCTAATATTGATGAAGCTCGCCGTTTTGCAGATGCGATCCATGCCAAGTTTCCGGGTAAACTTTTAGCTTACAACTGCTCACCATCCTTCAACTGGAAGAAGAAGTTGGATGATGAATCCATTGCTAACTTCCAAAAGGAATTAGGGAAAATGGGATACAAGTTCCAATTCGTTACCTTGGCCGGTTTCCATTCCTTGAATTACAGCATGTTTGAATTAGCGCGTGGATACAAAGATCGTGGCATGGCGGCTTACTCTGAACTCCAACAAGCTGAATTTGCGGCAGAAGTAAATGGCTATACGGCAACTCGTCATCAGCGCGAAGTAGGTACCGGCTATTTCGACGAAGTATCTCTTGCGATTACAGGTGGAAAGTCTTCTACAACGGCATTAGCTGGATCTACGGAAGAAGAGCAATTCCAACATAACTAAATAAATTATAGATTATGAGACTAGAGAGTAGGGAACGGTTCTCTACTCTCCTAATAAAAGGAGGGAATCATAATGATAATGAACCTAGATTTCTATAAGAGGATACCGCAAAAAGAGTGTAGAGAATGCGGTGAGCATTTTGAAGAGCAAGCAGAATCTTATATCTATGAGTGTGAGCGTTGCTTCGGACTGAAGGAAGAGTAAAGAGTTGCATGATTGGATTGAGTAGGCGAGGGTAACTCCCCAACGGGGATCAATATAAATAAGAACACAAAAAAAGCTGTTATCAATTAAAAGATAACAGCTTTTAGTATTATGATGGTGGAGCTCTCTCCGAGGACGAATACGAAGGCAGTGGAATGAATACATATCCTACTCTTTGACTTGAAGAATGTAACAGGCGCCATCATCTGCAAAATATAGATATTCCCCGTGGTACACATTAAAAAATACGTTTTCTTTGTCATATACTAACTTATTTAATATATCAAAATTTTCTATTAATTCAACTGCTGGATTTATAAGGATATCTTCACTTCTATCTGTTGCAACAAATCCTTTCGGATTGCATTTCCTTTCCGGTTTCAATTCTACATACCATTTTCCATTAAGAAGTATTGTATGTGCTGTTAAACTACGCTTTCTGCTTTGTACAGTCCAAGTATTACTACAATTACATCGATGAATTTTACTCTTCATAACCCCAACCTTCCTTCACTTTCTTTTATCCGTTATGTACTAGATGAATTAACAATTGGTTACCGTAAATTGGATGATTCCATTATAATATATTATTATAAATATTATAACTATTTATTATTTATGGAAAATTTCGTTACATCACTAGACTATTGTAGATATTTTTTACAGTGTTAAATTTTTCTACAATTGATTTGCGTGAAATTTATACAATTATTCTGAATAAATCCGTTTTACTTTTCCTGCAAATAAATATAAAATATTCTTATAAACCTAATAATTATATATTATTAGGTTTATAATTTATAAATTACCAATTTTGAGAGTGGAGTGAGCGTATTGAGCAAGCAGGGGGAGCCCTGATCATCGGGGTGGCAGTCTTGATGATCACCGGCAAGTTGAGTTGGTTGCAAGGCTTAGCCACATGGAAAGGCGGAAAACTAGTAAAAAACTTTTTAGGGATAGAATAGCCCAGTTACCATGGAGATGTTTTTTGTCCTTTTTATAAGAAAATCATATCACGTTTATAATTTGTTTAAACTCCTAAGCAAATGAAGGGGGAAAGTATGGAAGAATCACCCTATCATGTGGACATCGTTTATGACGCTGGTCCTACAGGCTGCGGCGAGTTAATCATGAATTTATTTCTGACCATGAAGAAGATGTCTCCACAGCAGATTATTGAAGTAGTTTCTTACGATCCTGGAGCCAGGGAGGATATTCCTGCCTGGTGCCGCCTGCAGGGACAAACTTTGCTCGTGCGCATCGATCGAGGGAATATCAATCATTATTATATTCAAAAAAATAAGAGTTAATGGAGGAAATAAGATGGCAAAATTAGCGGTTAGCATTACAAGTGGAAAAAATAATACGGATAAAGCAACGGTAGGATTTGTGGTCGCCAATGCAGCAGTGGCATCCGGCCAGGAGACGGTAATTTTTTTAAATGTAGAAGGAGCTTATTTAGCATCTGAAGGGTATGCCAACGATATACATGAAGAGGGATTTGCTCCCCTACAGCAATTGATCAGCCAATTCATCGAAGCGGGCGGTACGATTTGGGTATGCAGCCCATGCTATAAAAAGCGCGGGCTGGAAGAGAATCAATTAATTAATGGGGCGACTATTGTAGGAGGAGCTAAATTGGTAGAGTTCCTTTCACAGGGTGCCGCTTGTATCACTTACTAGGAGGCCGGAAAGATGGAGGAATTTCCTCACCCTCAAGCGACTTGTGATGGAGGGGACCTGGACTGCGGTTCAGGACTCCTTCTTATTATCAAAAAAAGCATGGATCCCCTGCAGCCTGGCGAAGTATTGGAGGTCCGAAGCCGGGAAGGATCTGTAGCGGGAGATTTGCCTGCTTGGTGCCGGAGGGTTAAGCATGAGTTTATCGGATCCCGTCCCAACTCTCTGGATACCAGCTATTTTATCCGAAAAGGCGGTTCGGAGAATCATCTGAAGCAAGACTTAGAAGCTGCAAGAGGGTATCAATGGAGTGTCCGCATAAGGGCAAACAAGGATTCCGCTAAGGTACATAGCCGCAATCATACGTTTATGATCGGTCAGCCGGCCGATTTTGGTTCCCAAGTGGAGGCGCCGAGTTCTGTGGATTACTTGCTGGGAGCGCTGGGTGGCTGTTTGACGGTTGGATTTAGCCAACATGCTTCCCGTAAAGGAATGGTCATCGATGCTTTAGAACTAAGTGTAAAAGGAAAACTAGGTAACGTCCTTTACCATTTGCAGCTTGAGGATGAAGGAAGTGCGAAGTTTTCCGAAATTAACGGAACGCTATATGTTAGCTCACCGGAGGAAGAGGAGAGTTTGCAGAAAATTTGGCAGTTGACACTAGAAAGATCGCCCATCTATCAGACCCTGGCAGGTCAAGTGAAGATGGATTTCAGATTTGAGATCATTCTATAGATTTGCCGAGAGGAGTTGTATTAATGAAATACCCATTGTTTCCAACGACTGTAGTAGGGAGCTGGCCAAGAACCCGGGAAATCCTTGCTGGATTACGGGATAAAAGGGCTGGGAGAATGTGCGACTCTGATTTTCAAGCGATTGCAGACCAAGCGGTTCTGAAATGTTTGAGGGCACAAGAAGAGGCGGGCATTGACATTGTCTCCGACGGAGAGCAACGCCGGGACAACTTTATTTCCTTCGTGTCTGAAAAGTTGGAAAACGTCAGGATGTTAACCGTTGCAGAATTGCTAGACTATGTCGAGGATAAAGCAAGCTTCGAAGAAATACTGGGGACACTAACGTTCCAGCCTATTCTCTGTCTAATCCAGCCGCGGTAGGAAAAATCGAGAGGCGTAAATCTATTGCACTGGATGAATACCAATTCCTTCGCCAACATACGGACAAAGCGATAAAAGTGGCCCTTCCCGGTCCTTATTTGCTTACCCGGTCGATGTGGGTAGAAGGTTTATCAGGATTGGCTTACCCCACTAAAGAGTCGCTAGCTGAAGACGTAGTTCGAGTCTTAAGAGAAGAGTTGGAAGATTTAATCAAGGCAGGAGTCTCCTTTATCCAATTCGATGAACCCGTCCTGACGGAGCTCGTATTTACCCAAAAAAATGCGAACCGAACTTTCATGTGCGGAGCGTTGACAGCCAAAGCAGATGCTGAAGAAGAACTGAAATTTGCAACTGGGCTAGTTAACCAAGTGATGGAAGGTATGAGGTAAAGAGGCACTCGCATGGGGGTTCATATTTGTCGAGGAAACTGGAGTACACAGGAAAATGTGCTTCTTAGCGGCCCCTATACTCCGTTGATGCCTTATTTGTCCCAAATGGATGTGGACCAGCTCATATTGGAATTTGCTACGCCAAGAGCTGGGGAATTGGATGCTGTAACCAGTTTAGAAGGGAAGGAGTTAGGATTGGGGGCAGTCAATCCGCGGACAGAAGATATCGAAACGGTGGAGCAAGTCGTGGAAAAAGGAAAGGAAGCTGCCCGCCTTTTATCGCCGGAAAAAATCTTTCTAAATCCTGATTGCGGTTTTGGTACTTTTGCCCAGAGGCCGATGAACACGCCAGAGAGGGCAATGGAAAAATTAAGAACACTGGTTCAAGCGGCTCAGATCTTAAGACAACAGTAGGAGGGCGGAGGAAGAGACTCTATCAGTCGATACTCTACTCTAACGTTTCAAGCCCAGTCCACTTAAAGGGAACTGGGCTTATTGGTGTTATACTTCTTTCGTTTAATACACATCACGTTGGTAACGCCCTTGCTCCTTCATATCCTCTAGATAGGCTTCGGCTGCTTCGCGGGTGGTGTCACCTTCTTTTTCAATCACGTCAATAAGCGTGTTGTGGACGTCTTTCGCCATATATTGCTTATCTCCGCAAACGTAGAAGTAGGCTCCATTTTCTAGCCATTCGAACAATTCTTTACTGTTTTCAAGCATTTTATGCTGTACGTATACTTTCTGGACTGTATCCCGAGAGAAAGCCGTCTCTAATCTTGTCAGAACTCCATCTTGTTGAACCTTCTCTAACTCGTCTTGATAAAGGAAATCAGATGCCGAATACTGGTCTCCAAAAAATAACCATGATCTGCCTGTTGCCTTATCCACCGCACGTTGCTGGATAAAGGAACGGAACGGTGCAATGCCTGTTCCTGGCCCAACCATAATGATATCTTTTTCCCCCGAGTCCGGGAGATGAAAGTGTTTATTTTCTTGAATAAACACGGGAAGCGTATCTCCTTCTTGAACACGTTCAGCACATAAAACCGAACAAACTCCTCTTCTTAAGCGTCCGTGAGCGGTATAACGCACAGCACCGATGGTGAGATGCACTTCCTCAGGACTCGCGGCTATGCTGCTTGCGATGGAGTAGAGACGTGGTGTCATTTTTCTTAATAGAGACACGATGTCTTGGGCAGAAGCATTCCATGGGCCGAAATCACGTAACATATCAAGCAAATCACGTCCGTTAGTATATTCTTTCAACTGATTTACATTTTCAACGGACACTAGATTTCGCAGCTCATCGTTTTCTGTTAATTCGACAGCCTGCTGTAAAATTTTTTTCGACAATAACGTAATTTCAAAGTGCGTTGTTAGCGCTTCCTTTAACGGGAGCGTTTCACCTTGCTTATTAATTTCTACTAACGTTTCTTCATCCCACTTCATTTCCTTAAGTAGAGAATCCACTAATTCCGGATCATTTGAAGGGATAATACCAAGGGCATCGCCTGGGATATAGGAAAGACCGGACCCCTTTAGTGAAAGTTCGATGTGCCTCGTTTCTTTACTAGAACTAGCTCCATTTAAATTTACATTTTTAAGAACGATCGCCTGAAATGGATTTTGCCTTGAATAGGTTGTTGGCACCGTTTTAACTGCAGTATGTTGCATCATTTTTCACCCCATCAAATTGATTTCGATTTTAGGATAACTTCTCTATAGCTTAGCGTCAAAAACCCATAGGTGGTGAACATTAAGCAGCCATGAGATGCATGGATGAACACTATAGCGCTCAGAAACATAGGAATGAAGCTGTTCTTGTATCCAAGGCACGGCTGAGTAATCCTTAGATTCAATGGCCTTGTTTATCTCCTCAAGAAGGAGGGTGTAAAATTCAACATCTTCCTCAATATCCCCGCAAGCGCATTTTTCTTCCTTCAGATGATCTCGTAGATAATGAACCGAGAGCTCTAGTTGGTTCTTCACTTTGACCAGCAATTCCATAGACCAATGATAATCATAGAGTAAAGACATCGTGTTGATCCCGTGATGATGTGATTGCATCCCTTTATTCATAAACCTCCACCACCATTTGTATAATCATGATTACATATTAATCAAAACCGCAATTGGCGTCAAATACTTTTTAAAATTTTCTAAACAATTAAATTATCTGGATTGTTATATAATCATGATTATGTTACAATCATGAGTGAAAATACTAGCTAAACTATTTTTATATCTGAAAGGGGTGAAGAGAATCGGATATAAAGGGATTCGAGGAAACTGTAGATGACCTTCTCCTTCCATCCTTGTATGGGATGATTGATCTGAATGATTAAAGGGGGAAAAGGGACGATGGCCAAAGTCTTTCGGGAAAAAACGGTTTTAGTAGTGTCTTTGCTGTTTACGAGTCTATTTATCTTGTTGGGTATTTTCTTTAATACAAAGCTAGCAGATGCAGCATCCGCATTCCTAAGTACGACTATAGATTATTTTGGCTGGTTTTATCTAACCGCTGTCATGCTTTTTCTTCTTTTTTCGGTTTTTCTCATGCTGTCCAGGTATGGGACCATTCGATTGGGCGATGATGCCGATCGGCCGGAATACAGTACAGCTTCGTGGTTAGCTATGCTTTTTAGCGCAGGTATGGGAATTGGATTAGTTTTTTGGGGAGCGGCTGAGCCGGTCTTTCATTATACAACACCTCCCATAGGAGAGGGCTCGACGGCCGAATCAGCGGCGGTTGCCATGCGATATACGTTTTTGCATTGGGGATTGCACCCTTGGGCGATTTATACTGTAATCGCTCTCAGTCTCGCCTACGCTCAGTTCAGGAAGAAACTACCTGCGCTGATTAGTTCTGCCTTCTATCCCCTATTGGGGGAAAGGGTCCATGGGCCGATAGGAAAGACTATCGATATTCTGGCGGTATTTGCAACGGTTTTCGGTGTAGCCACATCATTAGGACTGGGTACGATGCAAATCTCGGGAGGGATGAGTTTCCTCTTTGGCTTAGATAATAGCATCTCTTTGCAAATCGGAATTATTGTTGCGGTCACCGTTTTGTATATCTATACGGCCTGGAGCGGTGTGGACCGGGGAATAAAAACTCTCTCTAACCTAAACATGATTCTTGCGCTCGCCCTCATGCTACTCTTGCTATTTGTTGGTCCTACGGCACAAATATTCAAGATCTTAGTGAACACAACGGGAAGTTATATCAACAACATTATCTCCATGAGCCTTCGCTTAGAACCGTTTCGCGATGATACCTGGATAGCAGGATGGACTTTATTTTATTGGGCGTGGTGGATTGCCTGGGCACCATTTGTGGGCACCTTTATCGCCCGCGTTTCCCGGGGCCGCACCATCCGTGAATTTATACTAGGTGTACTGATAACACCTACTCTTGGGACGTTTGTGTGGTTTTCCACTTTCGGAGGTTCGGCCTTAAACATCATTCGGGACCAAGGAAAAACGGAACTGAGCGAAAAGATGACATCCGATGTCTCGACGGCACTCTTTGAGTTCTTCCAATACTTTCCGCTTAGCACGCTGTTAAGCGGCATAGCGGTTATCCTGGTCATTACCTTCTTTGCTACATCTGCCAATTCAGCTACCTATGTTCTTGGTATGCTTAGCTCAGGAGGAAACATGAATCCGTCGAATGGGACCAAATTAACGTGGGGATTAATTCAGTCTTCGATCGCTATCGTCTTGCTGATTAGCGGAGGGCTGTCAACGCTTCAAACGGTTTCCATTGCTACGGCATTTCCTTTTGCCATCATCATGGTGTTGATGTGCTATTGTCTCCTTAAAAATCTCCAAGAAGAGTTCGTTCGAAGGGAGTCCTTGGCTTATATGGAAGCGGCAGTGACTGCTCAGCCAAAGGACCATGAGGGATGATAGGTCCATGATAAATAGTTTTAAGATTTCAAAGAAGAAGAGGCCGACATGGAGTTGGGCTCTTCTTTTTCGTGTATACGGAATCTATTTTGAATATTACTAATTCATTTACAAAAACACTAAACTAGATTATTATATAATCATGATTAGATTTGAGTGCATCTTAAAAAGAAGGGGGAATGAGAAGTGGAAAATCTAAAGAAATTCAAAAAAGTGCTGGTTGCTAACAGGGGAGAAATTGCGATTCGAATTTTCCGGGCATGCACGGAGTTAGGCATCCATACAGTAGCTATCTATTCGGAGCAGGATAGTGTTTGTCTGCACCGCTTTAAAGCGGATGAAGCCTACTTGGTAGGTGAGGGGAAAGGGCCGATTGAGGCTTATTTAGATATGGAGAGCATTTTGGAAGTTGCCGTTAGAAATGAAGTGGATGCGATTCATCCGGGCTATGGCTTTTTATCGGAAAATGCGAATTTTGCTCGCCGCTGCCGTGAAGAAGGGATCGTGTTTATTGGTCCCAATCCGGAACACTTAGATATGTTTGGGGATAAGGTTCAGGCCAGGAAGACCGCGATTGCTTCGGGAATTCCGGTTGTGCCGGGAACGGAGGAACCGATTGATCGTTTGGAGGATGCCATCGCATTCACTAAGGATTATGGGTTTCCTGTCATTATCAAGGCTGCCATGGGCGGCGGGGGAAGGGGAATGCGCATTGTCCGCCGTCAAGATGAATTGGACGAAGCGTTTAATCGAGCCCGCTCCGAGGCAAAATCGGCCTTTGGCAGTTCAAAGGTGTATGTGGAAAAGTACATCGAGAATCCCAAGCATATCGAGGTGCAAGTGATCGGGGACCGGTATGGCGGAGCTGTTCATCTTTATGAGAGAGACTGCTCGGTGCAGAGACGCCATCAGAAAGTAGTGGAAGTCGCTCCTAGCCAATCTCTGGATGAGGAGTTTCGTCAAGAAATTTGCCAGTCCGCCCTTACGTTAATGAAGGAAGCGAATTATATTAATGCGGGTACGGTCGAATTCCTGGTCACGCCAGATCGGAATTTTTACTTCATTGAAGTCAATCCTCGCATTCAGGTGGAGCATACCATTACGGAAATGGTTACAGGGATCGATATCGTCAAATCTCAGATCCGCGTGGCGGAAGGCTATGCTCTGAGCGCACCGGAGGTTCGGATTCCTCCGCAGGATAAGGTAGAAAGATTAGGATATGCCATTCAGTGCCGAATTACCACAGAGGATCCCACCAATGGGTTTCTGCCGGATACCGGGCGTATCTTGGCCTATCGCAGCAGTGGAGGGTTTGGTATTCGCCTTGATGCCGGGAACTGCTATTCTGGGGCGATCATTACTCCTCATTATGATTCCATGCTGGTGAAGGTCTGCTCTTGGGGAGCCACCTTTGAAGAAGCCAGTACGAAAATGTCGCGCACCTTGAAGGAATTCCGTATTCGCGGGGTGAAAACGAACATTCCATTCCTAGAGAATGTCATGGAGCATCCTCAATTCGTAAGCGGAGATTATAATACCTCCTTTATTGATTCGACTCCTGAGTTGTTTCAGTTTGCCCAGAGGCAAGACCGGGGAACGAAGTTGTTGACCTATATCGGGAATATTGTCGTTAATGGATATCCGGGGTTACCGAAAGGAAAGAAGCCTGTGTTTACCAAGCCAAGGCTGCCGAAGACGTCCTTCCAGTCTCCTTACCCGGATGGTACTAAGCAAATTCTCGACCAGCAGGGACCCGATGGATTGATCCAATGGATCGGAAGCCAGAAGAAGCTTCTCATTACGGATACTACGTTTCGCGATGCCCATCAGTCCCTTTTAGCTACTCGCGTACGGACTCATGATCTGGTGAAAGCAGCGGAAGCGACGGGCAAGTTGGTCCCGAACCTATTCTCCTTGGAAATGTGGGGCGGAGCGACCTTTGATACGACCATGCGCTTCTTGAATGAATGTCCTTGGGATCGTTTGATTCAGCTTCGCGAGAAGATTCCTAATATCCTTTTTCAGATGCTGTTTCGAGGAGCCAATGCCGTCGGCTATAAGAACTATCCGGATAATGTGATTCGGGAGTTCGTGAAGACTTCGGCTGAAGCGGGGATCGATGTGTTTCGGATTTTCGATAGCTTAAATTGGGTAGAAGGAATGAAGGTCTCCATCGATGCCGTCAGAGAGAGCGGAAAAATTGCGGAAGCAACGGTCTGTTACACGGGGGATATTTTTGATCCGAATCGCCCGAAGTATAATCTGGAGTACTATGTCAAGATGGCAAAAGAACTGCAGGCCGCTGGCGCTCACATCTTAGCCATCAAGGACATGGCGGGGCTGTTAAAGCCGTATGCCGCTTATGAATTGATCAAGGCGTTAAAACAAGAGATCCATATCCCCATCCACCTTCATACCCATGATACCAGCGGAAATGGAGTAGCCATGCTGCTGAAAGCGGCTGAAGCGGGTGTGGATATCGTAGACCTGGCTATTGGCTCCATGTCAGGCCAGATCTCCCAGCCTAGTCTCAATGCTCTAGTCGCTGCCTTGGAAAAAGGGGAACGCGATACCGGACTGAATCAAGAAAACTTATACAAGCTCAATGATTATTGGGAGGATGTACGATCCTATTACTCCGGATTCGAAAGCGGCATGAAAGGCAGTCATGCGGAAATCTACAAGCATGAAATGCCCGGAGGACAATACAGCAATCTGCAGCAGCAGGCCCATGCGGTCGGCTTGGGTGATCGCTTTGAAGAAGTAAAGAAAATGTATACCACCGTCAACCATTTGTTCGGGGATATCGTGAAAGTGACTCCTTCTTCCAAGGTCGTGGGAGACATGGCTTTGTTTATGGTCCAAAATGAATTAAATGAAGAGAATATCTATGAAAAAGGAGCTTTCTTGTCTTTTCCTGATTCGGTGATCTCGTTTTTCCAAGGTTATATTGGTCAGCCTTATCAAGGTTTTCCGGAGTCCTTGCAGCAAATCGTTCTGAAGGAAAGAAAGCCAATTACCTGCCGACCGGGAGAATTGCTGGAACCAATCGATTTCGACCAAACCGCACGGGAGCTGCAGGAAAACATTCAGCGCGAAGTCTCCCATTATAACGTACTCTCCTATATCATGTATCCGCAGGTGTTTTTGGAGATGGAGAAAAATAGGGTAGCGTATAGCGATCTCTCTGTTCTCGATACGCCAACTTTCTTCTATGGTTTAAGAGAGGGAGAAGAAAACAAAATTGAGATGGAACAGGGCAAGACGCTTGTGGTCAAGCTGGTTTCTGTCGGTCCTGTACATCTCAATGGAATGAGAACCGTATACTTTGAATTGAATGGCCAGCCTCGGGAAGTGTCAATTCGAGATTTTTCGGCAGAGGTTACGGCGGTGCAAAGACCTAAGGCAGAATCCGGAAATCGAAAGCATATTGGTGCCTCCATGCCGGGCAAAGTGCTGAAAGTTGTCGTGGAAGAGGGAGATAAGGTGCAGAAGGGAGACCACTTAATCGTGACGGAAGCGATGAAAATGGAAACCGCCATTCAAGCCCCCATGGATTTTACGGTGAAGCGCATTTATGTTAAAGAAGGAGATATCATTGAGGTAAAGGATCTATTGATTGAATTCGCCTAAAAGGAGAGATAGAGGGTGAGCTTATTTCGAGAAGGAATGGCCCTAGAGGTAAGCAGACTGCTGGCAAAGATTCGAGTGGAGAGAGACCTAAAAATAAAAAATCAAATCAAAGAGAGCCTATTTGAGATATTCGAGGAATTAGATTTAGAGATGGAGGATTATCATTTTCTGCTTCAAGAGACGCAGTCAAACTATCAGTATTATATTTAATAGAAAGAAGGGTGACTCCTTAAGAATGGAGTCATCCTTCTTTTTGTTTCTGGTAAAATCACTCTAGTAATTACAAAATATTATTGTATTGATAATATTTTCTTTATAACGTATAATATAATCATGATTAAATTATGATTATGATTAAAACCGTTGAGAGGAAGTGGTAAGCTAATCAGTCAAAGCAACAATAACGAATAAAAGGTAAAAGGAGGAAGCAGAGGAAATGGTTTTATCTAGAAAGTTTGGAAAATTAGTTTTATTTTTGCTTATTGGAGTTATCATTACATACCTCTTATTGCCGTTATTGTCGGTGTTTATCACCAAGAGCCCGATGATGATTATGGAGAAACTGCAAAGTCCGGTGATTTACCAGGCGCTAAGTTTAAGTTTAAAGACCACCAGTATTGCTCTCATTTTTATTGTTGGGTTAGGTACGCCTTTAGCGTACTGGTTGGCAAAGTCCGAGTTCAAAGGGAAGAAAGGGCTTGAAGTCGCCTTGAAGATGCCGATCGTAGCACCAACTGCCGTTGTGGGGGTGGGCTTGCTGCTGATCTTCGGTCAGCGGGGTATGC
Source organism: Ammoniphilus sp. YIM 78166 (assembly GCF_004522215.1). Lineage (GTDB taxonomy): Bacteria > Bacillota > Bacilli > Aneurinibacillales > RAOX-1 > YIM-78166. The sequence continues at coordinate 256,639 of NZ_SDLR01000003.1, forward strand.
TGGGGGGAACGCTGAGCGTGTTGGGGGTGACCGTACCTTTTACCTCGATCGCAGTTGTCATGGCGCAGATTTTTATGGCTTCCCCTTTTTATGTAACGACGGCGCGACAGGCGTTTGAAGCGGTGGATGACCAGCTGATTGCGGTATCGCAAACGCTGGGCGTCAATGCATGGAAAACTTACTGGCGCGTGACAACGCCCCTCGCCTTACCAGGTCTCCTTACGGGGGTAGCCTTAAGCTGGGCCCTGGCCCTTGGGGAGTTTGGAGCGACGATGATGTTTGCAGGGAATTTACCGGGGAAAACGCAGACGTTGCCTCTCGCGATCTACACCGCGATGGAATCGGATGCCGATGTGGCCGTATCGATTGCGGCGCTCCTGTTGACGGTCTCCTTTTCTTTGTTGCTCTTTGTTAGCTTTATCGAAAAATTCTTAGGTAAAATCATGGGCACAGCTCGATAGATAGGAGGAAGTAGGTCATGTTATCTTTTCAATTAAAGAAGCGACTACGTCATTTTACAGTAGAACTCTCCCAAGAGATCGGTGCGGAGACGCTCGTGTTAATCGGGCATTCCGGTTGCGGGAAAAGCACGATGCTCAAAATGCTGACGGGATTGCTTTCCCCAGATGAAGGATCGATTCAACTCGATGGACGAACGCTGTGGGATGGATCACAAGGTATTCAACTGCCACCGGAAGAACGGAATATCGGCTATGTGTTTCAAAATTACGCGCTCTTTCCCCATCTGACGGTCTTTAATAACGTAGGTTACGGCATTTCTAGCCTGGAACAGGAAGAACGGACGCAGCGAATCCTAGAAGCGCTAGATTTTCTCGGCATTCGCCATTTAGCCCAAGCGAAGCCAGCCATGCTGTCTGGCGGTGAACAACAACGCGTGGCTTTAGCGCGGGCACTTGTTACCCGACCGAAGCTTCTCTTGCTGGATGAACCCCTGTCCGCACTCGACGTTTCGACCCGTTCCCATGTTCGGACGGAATTAAAGGAGCTTTTGCAAAAGCTATCCATCCCCAGCATTGTTGTCACGCACGATTATGAGGATGCCCGCGTGCTAGCGGACCGGGTAGCGGTCATGGACCAAGGGGTGATTATCCAATCTGGAAATCCGAAGGAGATTGCGCAGTATCCAGCGAGTGACTTCGTGGCGGAGTTTATTGGGACGAACCTGCTTCCTCATGTGGAGCCGGGTCAAGAACAGCCTTCCTTCGTTTCGGTCCATCCTTGGCATGTCGAGATCTCGGAAGAACCGCAGCCTCGTCGATACCAATGGTCTGGGAAAATCAGGGATATGGCGTTTCAAGGGGGCTTTGTCCGCCTGCATATAGAAGGGGAAGTTTCCATCCTAGCGGATGTGCGGGTGGAGTTGGTGGAATCCCAGAATTATAAAGTGAATCAAGAGGTCTTTGCGTCGGTGCGAATCGAGCATGCGCGAGTGGTGGAAGGCGCCGTGGTGAAGAAACGTACACGAACCTCCGCAAGTGTTGAGCCGACCCCGATCCCAATGGGAGGAAAACGGACCAGATGGAAGGGATTAATAACGGCTGCGGCAGTCATCCTCGCCGTTGGGATTACCGGTTACGGGCTAAAAACCGATGCCGTCAATACCACTGCCACAGCCGCGCCAACGAAGGAAATGTTCGCCTTGGTGGCCGCTAACGCGACGCATCCGTTTAACGAGCTGATGGAAACGTTTGAAGAACAGCATCCCACGGTGAAAATGGGGGCTACGTTTGCCGGGACCCAAATCCTAAGAACGCAATTGGAGCAAGGGGCTAAGGCAGACATTTTTCTTTCCGCTGACCTGATGCATATTGAAGCGGTCAAGGAGCAAGGGCTGATCGATGAATTTTTTCCCGTTTCTAAAGGGCATGAAGTCATTGTCGTACCGAAAGGAAACCCGGCCGCCATTCAGGGCTTAGAGGATCTGGGGAGTAAAAAGGTGAAGCTCGTCATTGGCGTTGATAACGTACCGATCGGGGCGTATACCCGAGAGATTTTTGATAACGCGAAGACCGGATATGGAGAGGATTTTCCACAGCGGGTATTAGATAATGTGGTGTCCTTTGAAACCAGCACGAAACAAGTATTGCAGAAGGTGGGTCTAGGCGAAGCCCAAGCCGGAATCGTGTACCGAACAGACGTAACCCCGGACTTCCAACAAAAAGTGGAAATTGTAGAGATTCCGAAGGAGTATAACGTTCAAGCGACCAACTATATCGCTGTCACGAAGGTGTCCCCGAGTCCGGAATTGGCTCAGGAGTTTTTGAAGTTCTCTCTTTCCGATGATGGGCAAGCGATCTTTATCCACCATGGCTACGATCCGTTGAATTAGGAGGCCACTATGAGCTCTGGATATGTGATGCACATCAATCTGAATAGCTGTAGCGGCTGTCACGCCTGCTCGGTGTCTTGTAAAGCGGAGCACCGAGCTCCGCTGGGCAACTTTCGGCATCGTGTACAGGTGATCGAACAGGGGATGTTTCCTCATACATCCCGATCATTTGTCCCGACCCTTTGCCAACATTGTGAGGAGGCACCCTGTCTTGAGGCCTGCGGGGTGCAGGCCATCCAGCGAACAGCGGAGGGTATCGTCCGCATCGACTCCGCTGCTTGCATCGGATCGGGGACCTGTGTAGAAGCGTGCCCCTATGGTGCCATTTATTTAGATCCGATCACGAATCAGGCAGATAAATGCGATTTTTGTATCGACCGCCTGGAGGTGGGGGAACAGCCCGCCTGTGTGAGTACTTGCCCCACGGATGCCATCAGCTTTGGACGGGAGATAGAAGAGGGGTATAGACAATGGGAACCTGAAGCCACTCGTCCTCGCGTCTGGTATCAAGGTTTGACTCCCGAACTGCAGCGACAGCTAGGTAAGGTCAATGGAAGCAAGGAGGACGCGTAGATGTCGGTTGTTCAACAGATACCCACCATGTGTTTAAACTGTAGTACGGTTTGTGGGATGGTAGCCAAGGTCAAGGACGGTCGAATTCTCAAGTTGGAGGGAAATCCGAAGGATCCCAATTCCCGCGGCAAATTATGCGCCAAAGGACAAGCTGCCATCAACATGGTGGAGGATCCGGAGCGGATGCTGTATCCGTTGCGAAGAAAAGGGCCAAGAGGGAGCGGGGATTGGGAAAGAATCACCTGGAAAGAAGCCTTGGACACGCTCGCCACCCGGTTGCGCCCCCTTCGCCAAGAACAGCGTCCCGAAGAGCTCGTGGTGCTCTATGGTCGGGATCGAACCAATGGGTTTTTGGAACGATTTACGGATGCGTTTGGAACTCCGCATCGGCTGGGTCATCGCGGACTTTGTTCTTTGAACAAGCGAATGACCATTCGGGCAGCCCTTGGCGATGCCGATTGGGATACGCCGGATTTGGAGCATACCCGATTTATTCTGAATTTTGGCAGCAATTTTTATGAAGCCCATCAGGGCCATGTCGGCATGCTCCAGCGTGCTGCGAAAGCGAAAAGGGACGGAGCTCGGCTCATTACCTTTGACGTGAGGCTCTCCAATACAGCGGCACAGTCGGATCAATGGATTCCCCTGTTCCCTGGGACGGATGGCATTGTCGCCTTAGCCATCGGTCATGTGATTCTCCGGGAGAATTTACAGGACATCGAATTTCTAGAGGACTGGACCAATGCAACGCTAGAGGAGTGGCGCCAGCACTACTCGGTTTATACGCCCGAGTGGGCGGAACGGGAAAGCGGAGTTTCGGCAGAACTCCTGACCTCCTTAGCCCGAGAGTTTGCCTCTCAGGCACCCCGTGCCTTGACGTTGACGAACCGTGGCGCCCACGCGCATGAAAATGGATTTCATAACGAGTGGGCAATCCTTTGCCTGAATGCGTTAGTAGGGAGTCTGGGAAAAAAAGGAGGATGCTGTTGGATTCGAGGAGATGTGAATGATACGGTCCCGCAGCCGGGTCCGCTACCGCCGAAGCCGAAGGCTCGGACCGAGCTCTCCCATCCTTCCGTCTTCCCTTACGTCAATCAGCTTTATCCGAAGGCGGTTTCGAGTACCATTTTTCCGTATATCGCGGAGGGAAAAGCGAAGGTAGATACTCTTCTCTCCTATTATGTGAACGCGCCGATGAGCTGGCCAGAGGGACCCACCTTCGTGAAGCAGACGCTGCTCGATGAAGAAAAGATTCCTTTCCATGTGGTGATTGATGCGTTTTACAGTGAGATGGCGGAAGTCGCAGACTTAATCTTGCCGGACGCTACGTTTCTGGAAAAGTGGGACTTGGATGCGAGGAATTCGTTTGCGTTCAAGCCCTATGTTGGTCTACGCCAGCCGGTGGTTCCGCCTCCAGGGGAATGCCGAGACATACGGGAAACGCTCATCGACCTCGCTCACCGGATAGATGAAGATATGGCTGAATACTTCCCGTTTGAAAGTGCGGAGCACTTTGTCCGAGTGTGGGCTGCACCCGTGCCAGGGGGATTGGAAGGTTTGAAGGCGGAAGGAATGTGGACAAGTGAGTCGGCGTCTGTACCCTATGAGCCTTATCTCACTGAAACTGCCTATACGCTGGGTGATCCGAATATCTCGGTAGATGAGGATGGACTTGCTTACCTGAGAGGTGAGGACGGGAACTGGAGCGTGGTAGGAAGGGTATGGAAAGGGAAAATAGTTAAAGGATTTTCAACTTCGGATCGACGGTTTCAATGTAAACTTACGATCCCCGAAAGAGACGGGGAGATATGGCCAACCTATCATCCGATTCGATCCCATCAGGATTTGAACGAGGAGGACTTCGTGTTGACTACGTTCAAGTGGAATGTACACACGCAATCCAGAACGGCCAACCAAGCATGGCTGACCGAAATTGTGGGGGATAATCCATGCTGGATTCACCCGCGAACCGCAAAAGCTTATGGGATTCAAGCGGGGAAGGAGTTTCGCATCACATCGAAAACCGGCGAGCTAGTGGTGAAGGCCCACCTCACCGAAGCGATTCATCCGCGCGTACTGGCCATTTCGGCTAGCTTTGGCCATTGGCAATATGGCAAGACCGCGCAAGGAAAAGGCGTAAACCCGAATGGCCTGATCCCCGATTGGACGGATCCGATTGGCGGGGGGCAGGCTTGGAATGATACCGTGGTGAGAATTGATATGGTGGCCGAGGCGGCGGAATAAGCGGAGGGTATTCCGGTTATTTTGTCGTGCGGCTGCTAAATTGACCCAAAATGACCATCTAACTGTTAAATAAACGGAATCACGTCCGACTAATTTGCCATTCTGAGACACTTTACCCCAAATAAACGGAATCTGCTCCGATTAATTATCTGAGGGCTGACGGAGTTCACAATTCTAGAGCAAAGAGGGTGGTCCCTGGGGGTCGGTTTTACCGACCTTTAGGGATCACCCTCTTCTTTACTTAAATTTTCACCAATTGTCTTGCTACTCCACTGCGCTGGGCAGCCTCAGCTACTGCTGCTGCGACATGAGGAGCGACACGAGGATCAAAGGGGGATGGAATGACATAGTCGGGAGTCAACTCATGATCATCCACTAAACTGGCGATAGCATAAACAGCTGCCCGTTTCATCTCCTCATTTATATCTGTAGCGCCTACGTCCAAGGCCCCCCGGAAAATGCCGGGAAAGGCCAGGACATTGTTTACCTGGTTGGGGTAATCGGAACGCCCAGTGCCTATGACCTTGACACCGGCAGCTTTCGCCTCTTCCGGCATAATTTCCGGTACAGGATTAGCCATCGCGAAGACAATCGGATCCTTGGCCATGGCCTGGATGTCATCATAGGTAAGTAAGCCAGGCTGGGAAACACCGATGAAGACATCAGCGCCGCGTAAAACTTCGCTCAAGGAACCCTGTATGCGTTCCTGGTTCGTTATTTTGGACACTTCTTCTTTAATGAAGTTCATGCCGTCTGGACGCCCTTCATAGATGGCTCCCTTTGTATCGCAGAGGATGGTATGCCTAACGCCTAGGCTGTATAAAAGCTTGGTGATCGCGATGCCTGCAGCTCCCGCCCCGTTCACGACGATCTTAATTTCGGAAAGCTTTTTTCCTACCAACTTTAAGGCGTTAATCAAGCCTGCCGATGTAACAACGGCTGTTCCATGCTGATCATCGTGAAAGATAGGGATGTTCAATTCCTTCTTTAAACGTTCTTCGATAATAAAGCAGTTCGGGGCCGCAATATCTTCTAGGTTAATGCCGCCAAACATCGGTTCCAGTATTTTCACGGTGTCTATGAATCGTTCGATATCGGTTGTATTTAGGCAGAGGGGAAAGGCATCTACACCAGCAAAGGCTTTAAATAGAAGCGCTTTCCCTTCCATGACTGGAATGGCAGCTGAGGCGCCGATATTTCCGAGACCGAGCACTGCCGTTCCGTCGGAAATGACCCCGACCAAATTTCCTTTCATTGTATAGTCATATACTCGCTGAGGGTCCTTGAAGATTTCCAGGCAAGGTTCTGCCACACCTGGAGAGTAAGCCAAGCTTAAATCCTTCGCATTGTTGACAGGCACCTTCACTTGAACGCTTAATTTCCCCTGATAGTCTTGATGAAGTTTCAATGACTCCATTCGTAAGATTGACAATCCTATCTCTCCTTTTAAAATAAAGTTATAAACATGATTACATTATAATCAAGATTATAATAGGAGTAAAGATTTTAAAATTCTAATAATTAGACAAATTATGATTGACTTATAATCATAAACAAATTATAATCATGATTAGAAAGTAACCAACAACAAAATCTGCAAGGGAAGAAGGGGGATAGGAGATGAAGCTTGAAATCGGTAATTTCTATGTAAAAGATGTTGTTTTCGGTGACAGCACATCTTATCAAGATGGAATTCTGACACTGAACAAACAAGAGGCTTTGCAAGTGGTCCGTGAAGACGAACATATCACGGATGCAGATATTGTGCTTGCCAAGCCTGGTGATCCCATTCGCATTACTCCAGTGAAAGAAGCGATTGAACCGCGGTGTAAGGTATCTGGAGGAACGCTGTTTCCGGGAGTGCTTAATAAACTGGTTCCGGCTGGAAGCGGTCGTACACATGCCTTGAAAGGCACTTCCGTACTCGCTGTAGGAAAGTATTGGGGTGGATTTCAGGATGGACTGATTGATATGAGCGGTCCAGGGGCAAACCAGACTCAATTTTCCAGCTTGATCAATATCTGCTTGGTTGCGGATACGGATGAAGAATTCGAACGCCATGAACAGCAAAAGAAAAATAAAGCCCTTCGCTGGGCAGGTATGAGACTGGCTGAATATATCGGCAATTGCGTGAAAAGCCAAGAGCCGGAAGAGTTGGAAGTGTATGAACTTCCTCCGCTCAATCAGCGTGAGGCAAGAGTAACTGAACTGCCGGGAGTCGTCTATGTTATGCAGCTACAATCTCAGATGATTGAAAGCGGTCACAACGCTCTTTTCTATGGATGGGACAGCAACCGCATGGTGCCTACGCTCATTCATCCGAACGAATTGCTGGATGGAGCGGTGATTTCAGGAAGCTTTATGCCTTGCTCGTCCAAAATTTCCACCTATCAGCATGCCAATAATCCTACGATTAAAAACTTGCTGAAGGAGCATGGGAAGACGATTAATTTCCTTGGTGTCATTCTTTCCAACCTGAATGTCAAGCTGGAAGAAAAGACCCGTTCGGCGATGCAGGTAAGACAAATTGCCACGTCTTTGGGGGCTCAGGGAGCCATCGTATGCGAAGAAGGGTACGGTAATCCAGACGCCGATTTTATAGCTGTAATCAATGAGCTCGAAGATGCAGGAATTAAAACGGTTGGAATCACCAACGAATGTACAGGTAGAGACGGGCGCTCCCAATCCTTGGTTGACCTGTCTGATAAAGCGGATGCCATCGTCAGTACAGGAAATGTATCGCAGCTATTAAAGCTTCCTCCAATGGAAGTCGTCATCGGCAGCTTGATTGCTCTAGCTAGGGATGGCAATTCCGGCGGCTGGGAAGGGTCGGTGAAAGAAGACGGATCCATTGAAATGGAAAACAACGGCTTCTTCTGCTCCGATGCGAATACAGGAGCTCATTATAAAACGGTTATTGAGTATTAGGAGGTGATGGAGACATGAAAAAGGCTGTACATTATATCAACCAATTCTTTGGACAAATAGGGGGAGAAGATAAGGCGGATTACGCGCCGACGATACATGTTGGGGTGATCGGCCCAGGCATGCTTCTCAAAAACACCGTTGCCCCAGAAATCGAGGTTACGCATACGATCATCTGCGGAGATAACTTCTTCGGATCAAATGAAGAGACCGCGATTGAAACCATCATCGGCTACCTGAAGGGAGTGGAATTCGACCTCTTCATTGCAGGACCTGCGTTCCTCGCTGGACGATACGGTTTTGCCTGCGCCAAGATCTGTAAGGCTGTAGAAGAACATTTTGGGGTTCCGGTCGTAACCAGCATGCATGTAGAAAATCCGGCTGTCGAAATGTTCCGCAAGGATCTCTACATATTTGAAGGCGGTGATAGTGCAGGGGCGATGCGCAAGGATGTACCAGCTCTTGCTAAGTTTCTAAAGAAACTAGCCAACGGCGAACCGCTAAAGTCAGCCCGTGAGGAAGGGTATTTCCCTAGAGGTATCCGCTTTGAATCGTTTACCAATGAATTAGGGGCTGACCGTGTTGTCAACATGCTGTTGAAAAAGTTAAACGGCGAAGCGTTTACAACGGAAATGCCCATGCCAAAGGTGGACCGCGTGGCCATTGCGCCTACGGTTGATTTAAGGGATGCAACCATTGCTTTTGTAAACTCGGGAGGAATTGTCCCGGTAGGAAATCCGGATCGCATCCAGTCCGCTTCCGCTACCAAATGGGGCAAATACAGCATTGCTGGCCAGGATTCTTTAAAGGGTGGCGAGTGGCAGACCATCCATGCTGGGTTCGACCCTTCCTTTGCCAATGAAAATCCGAATGTCATCGTTCCGCTTGATGTGCTGCGTGAGTATGAGCAGGAAGGAAAAGTTGGCAAAATCCATGAGTATGTCTACTCCACGGTAGGAACAGGAACAACCCAGGCCGATGCTAGCCGCATGGGAGCAGAAATCGCCCAACAGTTAAGGGATGCCAACGTATCTGCGGTTATCCTAACATCCACCTGAGGGACTTGTACTCGTTGCGGTGCAACGATGGTGAAAGAAATTGAAAGAGCAGGCATTACGATTGTACAAATGGCCAACCTTGTTTCCATTGCCAAGACCGTGGGAGCTAACCGGATTGTGCCGACGGTTTCCATTCCTCATCCGCTGGGAGATCCTAACCTATCGCCGGCAGATGAACGGAAAATGCGTAAATATCGCGTAGGGGTGGCTTTGCAGGCTTTAGAAACAGGGGTTGAAGAAGCGACGATTTTTGAAGTGAAATACTAAAACTTGAAATTAAGGGAGAGATCAGCATGTTAAAAGATAAAAAGATTATTATTGTTGGAGAAAGAGACGGGGTTCCAGCTCCTGCGATTGCCGAGTGCGTGCAAGCGAGCGGCGGAGAAGTCATCTTCATGGACACCCAGTGCTTCGTCTGAACAGCGGCAGGCGCTATGGACCTTGAGGTTCAAGGTTCTTTAATTAAAGCTGTAGAGCAATACGGAAAAGATAACGTGATGGTGATCCTGGGATCTCCTGATGCGGATAGTGCAGATATCTACGCTGAAACCGTAACGATGGGTGACCCAACCTATGCCGGTCCTTTGGCCGGTGTGGCTTTAGGTTTGCAAGTTTATCATGTGCTAGAAGACGAAATCAAAGCGATTGTTCCAGAAGAGATTTACCAGGAGCAAATTGGAATTATGGAGCTTTCTCTTGATAAGGACGGCATTTGCGAAATGATGAAAACAGCTCGGGCGAGAGCTCTGTAAACATAAAGAAATCCATCAAGGGGTCGGATGCCCGCCCCCTTGATCCCATATCACATTAGGGGAGGGGTCAAAAAAATGAGCGAACAAAAAATTTATGATGTCATTATTGCCGGGGCAGGTCCAGCCGGACTGACGGCAGCAGTCTATACGGCACGTGCAAACATGAGTACGCTGATGGTGGAAAAGGGAAGTCCTGGCGGGCAGATGATGAACACGGAAGAGATTGAAAACTATCCGGGATTCAGCACCATCTTAGGGCCGGAGTTGTCCAAACATATGTACGATCATGCGATCAAATTTAACGCGGAGCATCTGCGCGGAAAAATTAGCGACATCAAGGATGGCCATCCCTATAAAACCGTTGTGATCGATGGACGGGATTATCTGGCCAAGTCCGTCATCATTACGACAGGCGCCCTTCCAAGAAAGCTAGGCGTACCCGGAGAAATCGAGTTTGCCGGAAGAGGGGTTTCCTATTGTGCGGTTTGTGATGGCGCCTTCTTCCAGGATCTTGAATTGGTGGTAATTGGAGGCGGAGATTCGGCGGTAGAAGAAGCTCTATTCCTCACTCGCTTTGCTTCCAAAGTAACGATTGTCCATCGCCGGGATGAATTCCGCGCGCAAAAGATTATCCAAGATCGCGCTTTTGAAAATCCGAAAATTCATATCATTTGGAACTCGGCAGTCGACCTCATTGAAGGGGATGGCATGGTTGAGTCTGTCAAAATCCGAGATTTGGTCAGTGGGGAAGTCACCCATTATCCAACCAACGGTGTATTCATCTACGTGGGAATGGATCCGATTACCGACTTTATTAAAGATCTTGGGGTAACCAATGAAGCGGGTTACATTCCGACGGATGAGCAGATGAAAACGAGCATCCCTGGGATCTTTGCCGCTGGGGATGTCAGGGAGAAGACCCTCCGCCAGGTGGTGACCGCAACAGGGGATGGCAGCATTGCCGCTCTATCTGCACAGCACTACGTGGAAAATCTAGAAGAAGAAATCAAAGCGATGAACTTGCAAACCACCCAGGTTTAATAGGAGGAAGACAATGAATAGACCCGTAATTAAAGGAGCTTCTTTTGTACTAACCCATACACCGAGCTTAGTGCGACATGGCTCCAAGCCCGTTCGCGAAATCGAAAAGGATCCGTCCGTGCTCGATCGGATTCTCCCCCATCTAAGAAGTTATGAGGAAGCCGTAGCCTATCCTCCGAACCAAGTGTTCATCGGGAACATGCGTCCAGAGGCGCTGAAGGAAATCAAGGGACCGTGGCACAAGGCGAAGGCGCCCAATGCCCAGCGTTTCAGCAAGGGCGGGGAAATCATGCCTGAAGATGAATTTTACGGCTGGCTGAAAATCTCGGATGAATTTAATTTAGTTCAGTTAGAAGAAGGATTTTTGTCCGAGGTCAAATTCAAGCTTGAACAGCATCCCTTGATCCAAGCCAATGATATTGAACGTTTAGGCAATGGGGTAAGCCTGGCAAGCATCGAAGAAAAAATTAATCAAGGACTAGCGGTTCCCTTGCATGTCAATAAAACGCAGCTGATTGGCTATGTGGCAACAGGACATGAAGAGGATCACAACTTAACAGGGGACATCATCTTAGAAAACTTATGCAACAAAGCTTCCGGTGTGGTAGCGATGCGTCACGCGCTAAGCGCATTTGGCGTAACTCCTGGTCAAGTGGATTATGTCATTGGCTGCGATGAAGAAGCGGTGGGTGATCGCTATCAGCGCGGCGGCGGAAATATGGCGAAATCCATTGCTGAGCTGGCTGGATGCCAAAATGCAACAGGATCGGATATCAAATCCTTCTGCTGCGCTCCGGCCCACGCGATTGTGGTAGCTGCAGGTCTTGTCCAGTCTGGCTTATATGATGAAATTGTAGTCATCGGCGGCGGATGCTTAGCCAAGCTCGGGATGAAATATGCCGGTCACCTGAAAAACGACATGCCGATTATTGAGGATCAAATGGGCGCGATTGCTATTCTTGTCGGGAAGGATGATGGAGTAAGTCCTGTCGTTCGCTTGGATGCTGTAGGCAAGCATGAAATTTCCGCAGGATCTTCCGCTCAGCAAATCTATAACTCTCTTGTGGTAAAGCCGTTGAAGAGGATTGGTCGAAGAATCCTGGATATCGATAAGTATTCCGTGGAAATGCATAATCCGGAAGTAACGGAACCGAACGGCAACGGAAATGTGCCTAAAACCAACTATCGCACCTTAGCGGCTATGGCCGTATTGGGCGGGGAGTTAGATAAAGCGAACATGAACGATTTTGAAGAAAAGCATGGGATGGTAGGATTCTCTCCAACACAAGGTCACATTGCAGCTGCCATTCCATTCATGGGCCATGCCCGCGACATGATTATGAACGGAGAGATTAACAACGCCATGTTTGTAGCCAAGGGAAGTCTGTTCCTTGGAAAGATGACGAAGCTTTCTGACGGAATGTCTTATATTATTGAAAAAAATGAGGGGAGCGGTTCATAATGATCGAAGTAAACAAGGAGAATTTTCAAGCGGAAGTACGGGAGTCCCAGCAGCCGGTTCTAGTCGATATTTGGGGACCAACGTGTGATCCATGCATCGCCCTTATGCCGGCAGTAGAAGAATTAGAAAAAAAATATCAAGGGCAAGTAAAAGTGGTTAAGCTAAACAGCGCTGAAAATCGGAGGCTATGCATCGATCTTCGAGTAATTGGATTGCCTTCCTTCCTGCTCTTTAAGGATGGGCAGGAAGTAGGCCGCTTAGGAGGTAAGGATGTCAACATCGAGTCTGTCGAAGGACTGATCCTTAGCCAAAGCGCCAGTGAGAATGCAGTTTAGGATTTAAATTAAAGACCGGCATCGAAACTGCCGGTCTCTTTTTTGTTCAAACGAAATACCTCAAAAATAAGAAAAAGGATTTATCGCTGTGGTATTTTACTTTATAATAAAAGCATACATGATTATTTGATGAATCTGATTAGGTCACAAGATGTGAGGAGTGTTTCGTTTGGATAAAAAGGAAATTCAAAGAACCCGGATCATGCGGTATTTCATTGACGCTACGGTCCAAATTATGAAAGAAGAAGGGATTGAGCATGTTACGATCCGAAAAGTGGCAGATATTGCGGGTTACAATAGTGCAACGATTTACAATTATTTTCAGGAGCTGTCCCATTTAGTTTTCTTTGCCGGAATGACTTTCTTGAAAAAGTATACGGATGCTTTACCGGAATATATGGCCAAAGGTGAAAATTCTCTTGAGAAGTATTTATTAACTTGGGAGTGTTTCTGCAAATACTCCTTTGCCGAGCCCAAAATCTATAGCGCCATTTTTTCGTCCAATCTAGGGGCTCAGCCAGAAGAATTGCTGCAGAATTATTATACGATTTTCCCAATGGATATTATTGAGCTGCCCGAGGAGTTTCTGCCGATGGTATTGGAATCGAATCTTTCGAAAAGAGGCCGCGTTGCATTGGAAAAGAGCGTGAAGGAAGGGTTAATCAAGGAAGAGCATGCGGAGGAACTGAATGAAATGGCTGTTTTAATATGGCAGGGCATGCTGACGCTCTTGCTGAATAACCGCCGAACCTATACGCCGGAAGAAGCCGTTGAAAAAACGATGAAATATATTAGAAAAATTGCCTATAGCGCTGCCTAATTCCATTTCTAATGAGGGATAAATTATGTTTATGCTAATGGGCAAGAGGATCAAGAGGGAGATATCCTCGAGTATCACTAAAAAATATCTTCTGATTTTCTCCACTCTTTTCATTATACCGCTTGTACTGATCTACTATTTGATTGTGGATCATGCGAACTCTATTTTAGAAGAAGATATTATAACGAAAAACGGTCTCCATGCGGATGCATTGGCCAAAAGATTGAATCGAGAAATTCAGGATGTGGTCTTGCAGCTGCAGCTGATAACCGAAACAAAGGACGATGGATCACTAGACCATAGCAAAATGTTCAATCGGGCGAAGCAAACCATTTCTAACAGTTCCATGATACACTCTGTTTTTTATGTGGATGAACAGCAGAACATTCACTTTGAAGCCCCCTTTCTCCCTGATCTGGGTCAGGGTAAGTACCGCTACCCCGGTTTCGAAGATGTTCGCTGGAGCTTAAACTTTCACGTATCTGACCAGATTCGCAATGTTCATGGCAAGTCCGTCGTTTCCATTGCTATTCCTGTGTTGGCAAAAGATCAGCGGTTTAAAGGAATCCTTGTCGCTGAATTGAGCCAGGAATATTTATCGGAAGTATTGAAGAGCATCAGCATTACGAATCAGGGCTTTAGCTTCTTGCTTGATCGAAACGGCAGGGTGATCGCGTCAACCGATGAGGGAGAGCTAGGGAAAGATTACTCCAACGATCCGGTTGCCATTCAATTAGCGATGGACGCGGCAGGTTCCATGAAAGAGAAATATAAGGGAGAGCAGGGAATCATTGCTTATCATTCGATGAGGGATGGATGGGGACTGGCTTTGGGAGTTCCTGAGAACATTGCCTTTCAATCTTTGAACTATCTTTCAAAGCTTCTATCTTTTGGTTTTATTGCCATATTGATGTTTTCACTGGGGCTAATCGGAGTAGGGATGAGGCAATTGCTTTATCCGATGGTCGGATTGACGAAGCTGGCTAGGGATTTTACAAAGGAGCAGTCCCTTCGCAGGATTCAAAATTTGAAAAAGTATCATTCCCCCGATGAACTTGGAGTTTTAATGAGGACGATCGTTACGGTGGGATTAAGCAACTTGGACAAGCAGCGCATGCTAGAAGAAAAGGAACGATACTTGCGCGATGTGATAGAAGGCATCCCCTATGCCATTGTAACCATGGATAAGGCGGGAGTGATTACGCATATGAATCTTGCCTTCGAAAGGCTGACAGGATTTCATCGGGACCTAATCATCGGTCTGCCTATAAAGGATGTACCCATAAAAAAGGAACACATGGATTTTGTCGCTTTGCAGCATCTTCAATCTGGTAAGATCACGGAAGAAAATGAAACCTACATTATGGATGCAGAAGGTCATAAGCATATCGTCAAGGTAGTGAGTTCCAAATTCTTTGACGAAAACCAAAACGAAATCGGGATCATTGCTATGCTAGAGGATATTTCCCAGCTCAAACTGTTAGAGGCTCATGCCAAGCAGCGGGAGAAGCTTGCTGTCATCGGTCAAATTACGACCGGGATTGCCCACGAGATCAAGAATCCTTTAGCCATTTTATCCGGGGCAAGCGAATTGCTCAAGGAAGAGGTAGAAGACTATCAATGCGGAGGAATGATCGAGGAACTGACCGAGGATATCCATCAAGTGGTTAAGCGAATGAAAGTGATCACAAATGATTTTCTGAAATTTGCAAAGATAAACACAGATGCCGTCAAGCCGATTCGAATGGACAAGCTGTTGGACGAGGTGCTTCACTTACTGCGCATCAAGTTAAAGGAATGTAAAGTAAATGTTGATAGAATGGTTGAAGAAAATGCAGCTTGTGTGGAAGGAAAATACGATCAATTGATGCAGGTATATTTGAATTTGATTCTAAACAGCGTCGATGCGATGCCAGAGGGCGGTGATTTAACCGTTCGGGTTTATCAAGAACAGGAGAGGGTGTTCGTGGAGATTGAAGATTCTGGCATGGGCATACCCACTCAAAACCTAGACTGGCTGTATAATCCGTTCTTTTCCACGAAAGAGGAGGGTTCGGGGTTAGGACTCACGATTGCTCGAGATATTATTGTGGAGCATGGAGGAAACATTCGGATCGAAAGCGAAGAAAAAAAAGGTACAAGAATCATTACTAGTTTTAATATAAGTAGGAAAGGGTGAGCGGTATGTCCTATTCCGTTTTGGTTATAGATGATGAAGAGCGTTTAAATAAAATTATGTCCCAAAAGCTTAAAAAGGAGGGTTTTGCAGTCCATCAAGCCTTATCTGGGCAAGAGGGGATCGATGCAGTTAAACGGGAGAAGATTGATGCTGTCATTTTGGACTATATGCTGCCCGATATGACGGGTATAGAGGTCCTGGAGAAAATCAAGGAAGAAAATGAACAGATCGCGATCATTATGCTAACGGCTTACGGGAATGTAGAAAACGCCGTAACGGCGATGAAACTGGGTGCTTATGACTTTATGAACAAGCCCATCGAGTTAAATATTCTAAAAGAAGTCGTCTTGAAAGCGTGTGCAAATAAACAGCTCCAGCTGGAAAATCAAATGCTGAAGGAAGAGCTGAAGCGAACCGGCGGAAATGATGACCTTGTTTATAAGAGTGACAAAATGAACGAAATCATTCAATTCCTAGAAAAGATCATCGAATCGGATGCCAATATCCTGATTCTCGGCGAAAGCGGTGTGGGAAAAACAGCACTGGCAAAATGGATCCATCAAAGAAGCAGTCGCAAGGATCGGCCTTTTGTGTCTCTCAATTGTGCCGCCATCCCCGAACAACTTCTGGAAAGTGAACTGTTTGGTGTTCGCAAAGGAGCGTTTACGGGAGCAAATGAATCCAGGCCGGGAAAATTTGAATTAGCGGACGGAGGCACTATTTTTCTCGATGAGATTGGGGAGACTTCGATGTCCATGCAGGCTAAATTATTGCATGTCATCGAAGAAAAAAAGTTTATGAAGCTGGGCAGCAGTGAATACCGATCCGTGGATGTCCGAATTATTACAGCAACCAATCGAGACTTGAAGCGATTAGTCATGGAAAAGAAATTTCGCGAGGACCTGTATTATCGATTGAATTTGGCGGAAATTCAGGTGCCTCCATTAAGGGAAAGAAAAGAAGACATCTCTCCCATTGTTTATGGGTATTTGCACAAACTCAACAGCAAATATAGCAAAACGATTTCTATCGCATCAGAAGCTCTTGAAAAGCTTACGGAATATGAATGGCCAGGGAATATTAGAGAACTATTAAATTCTCTAGAGAGAATTCATCTGCTGAAGGCTGCCGGAGAAATCAAACTGCATGATTTGCCCCATCCCATTGCAGTCGGTGATTTAGTCCTATCCGGTTCTCCAGCCCCACTTGAACCATGAAGCCATGATGAACCCTCCCTCGGTGAGGGAGTATTTAAGATGGAGAAGGATCTGACGCTGCAGTCCGTCCTGGAAAATGTAGAGGAACAGCTGATTCGGCGAGCATTGGAAGAAACAGGGGGAAATCAGACAAAGGCTGCTGAACGTTTGGGTATCTCTAGGCATACGCTCATTTACAAATTGAAGAAAATGCAATGCAAATAATGGGGATTCGTTTATGATGAATTCTACTCTTAAACTAACCTCATGGAAGAAAATCGCCCTCTTGTTCTTTAGTTGTATTCTCGTTGTTCTTGCCGGATGTGAAAAGGCGAGCCCAAATAAAAGTGAAGTAAAGGATCCTGCTCAGATGCCACAGATTGTCATGGGAGCAAGATCGGCTACGGAGCAGCGTTTGTTGATGAAAATCTCTACCCTCTTGCTGAGGGATCATGGGTATCGCGTGAAAGAAATGAACTTTGCGGACAGCAGCTCTCTTCGTAAGGGATTGGAAGCGGGAATAGTTGATCTCTGCTGGGAATACACCAATACAGTCAGAATGTACATTCATAAGAAACGTCCGATTTTTGATTCGGACCTAGCCTTTAAGGAAGTAAAGGAAGAGGATGGCAAAAAGGGCTTGATTTGGCTTACGCGTTCTGACTTTGATAGCTCATGGGTCATTCTGATGAGGGAAGACCTCGCGAAGAATTTGAATATCCAAACCATTAGTGACCTAGCTAGGTATACGAACCAAGAAAATGTAGAAATTGAACTCCAATCTATGAAATTTGCCATCAATGAGGAGTTTTTGCGAAGAGAGGATGGCGTAAAAAGGCTGAACGAGGTTTATGGCTTTTCTATTAAAGATGAAAATGTCCTAGCGGTAGAGAATAATCTGCTGTCTCAGGCTGTCAAGGAATCCAGGGTTCAGGTGGCCGTTGGATGGGTGGCTGACAGCCGAATTAAAAAGTTTCAGTTAACGGCACTTGAAGATGACCGTCATGTTTTTCCGCCTTACCATGTTGCCCCCATTATAAAGCAAAAGACCATGGACTCCCATCCGGAGATTGCAGAACTATTGGACAACATATCAAAAAAGCTAAATAATGAGGTGATGATCGACCTTACCTACAAGGTTGAGGTATTGCATCAGGATGAATTCGCTGTGGCAAGACAGTTCTTGATTGAAAACCATTTGTTAAAGAAGTAGGTAGGACGGAACATAGATAGAGAATTAGTGGAAATTCTCCACTTACAATAAAGCTTGATAGAATTTTATATGAAATAGTTGGATATTTGTCATCTAATCTCGATAATGACCTCGTTTTGGGCTGGTTTTATCGACGATAAGTGACATTTTTCCAACTATTTTCTTATTGTTTCTCATGATTTTAAAAATAAGTGGCATTTTATCAACTACATCGTCCTGAGAGGAAGGACCAGCTAGTTGCCCACACTTTTTGAGTAGATAATTCTTAATTGTGTTGACATTTTGCGTAATCATGATTATAATATAATCAAAGGTTGTGTTAAGTCTGCAACGTTTTTACTCCTACTCATTACTAGGCGCCTATGCGCCCCTTTTTTTTAGAATAATCACAAAGGAGTTTTATCATGGACATCGTACAGGAACATCGTTGCATTCATTGCGAAGGGTTAATGGGATGGAAGATCTCCTTTCTTGTTGAAACGGATGAGATGCATTGGTTTGTGGGAGGAAGGAAGGATCATCATCTTGAGGATTGGGATGATGGTAATCTCATCGTTTGTTGTCAGCATTGCGATAGTGAAAATTCATTCAGCGAGTAAATCTTCATCTCCGCCGCAGTCTCTATGGACTAGTGGGTGGAGATTTTTTTTGTGTTGAAATTACATACAGGTGTAGAAAAATTCTACAGTGGAATGGATAGAATATTTACGTTTTCTGTTAAAATACGGCGATATAAGGGTTCTGTCGGTTTGGCACGAATTTTGCAATGTTAACATGTTATAAATAATGGAACTGGAGAGGAGTCCTATTCAATGGATAAAAGACGATTAGAGATAGAATTGAATTCCTGTGTCAAACTTCTATTAAAAAACCCCCCACAGCAAGAACGAGAGAAAATATATGAAAGACTTTTTCAAGTATTTCAGAAGCTCGGCATCTCGATATGAAGTATGTTTTACTTAAATGGTTGATGATTATCCTCACTCTGGTTGGTTGGTTTATTCCGTGGGAGAAGCTGAGCTATAGCCAAGGGTCTGGCAGTAGTAAAGATCTTGCTCCCGCTTTTGAGCGAGCCGTCACGATTGGGGCGAAGAACGGAACCTTGTCAGCCTTATTGCTTAAAATGACAGGGATTTTGCTTAAGGACCAAGGCTATACCGTAAAGGAACTTTCTTTTTCTGATTCTGGGCTGCTTCGCTCAGCATTGGAAGCGGGTGTCATTGATTTGTATTGGGAATCCGCCTATCAGTTGATGGAAGAAGATAGGGCAAGAGAATTCGTATGGCTGCCAGAAAACAAGCTTGCGCATAAGCCAGTCTTCCTTATGAAGCCATCTCAGGCTAGTGAATGGAAGATTCAGACGATCAGTGACTTGGCTGAAATCATTCAGCAAAACAAGATAAAAATCAAATTTGCGGCAGATAAAGAATTGATTTTGAACAAAGAACTAGTACGTAACCTTAGCAACGGTTATGGGTTAGTCATTCCTGAAAAGGATTTGGTTTTAGTGGAATCGCATCAGATTTATCAGGCCCTAAACGAAAATCATATGCAAGTGGCCATTGGATGGTCCTCAGACAGCCGTATACAAGGATACGACCTGCTGGAACTAGCTGATGATCGGCTGCTTTTTCCTTCTGTCCCTATAACTCCAGTTATCCAGCAGGAAATTCATGATCTAGTGCCATTGGTAAGTAAAATTGTCGATAATCTTACTTTAGAGAAAGTGCTTGAGCTTCAATATGAAGTAGATATACAGGGCAAAGATGTCACAAAGGTAGCAAGGAAGTTTTTGATCGAATCCAACTTGTTGTTAAAAAGAGAGTAATATTACAACAGTGTAGAAGAATTTTACACCAAGAAGTAGAATTATTCTACAATATACGAGTGTTTTCGGTGAAAACCATGAAGAATATGAGAAAGAATTGATTGGCATGAGATTTGCAAATAAATAACAATGTAAATGCTTTCAATGGAAACTCACAAACCATCGATATAGGGAGGTTATATCATGATTTGGAAAGGCGAAAAGCTTGTAACGATTAAGGATTTTTTGACCAAGGGAATTAACCGTTGTGATTCGCAAGAGGAAGCCAAAATCTTTATGCAGTTTTATCGGGCAGAAAATCCTCGAGCAGATGAGAACATGGACTTCATGAGTTGTTATTATACTACAGATGAAATGATGCGCATTAGAGCATGGTTTGATATAGAAAAGCAGATTCATACTAGCCATACGCTATTGGCCAAATAGTTTTAGAGATATAGATAGGATGAGTGAAATCCGGAAAATATATAAATAGCAAAGCTGCAAAGGTGGGACCTCGTGCAGCTTTGCAAAAGAAAAATTCACTTTACTTTTTATCTTAGTTATATTATAATCATGATTATAATATAATAACAAATGGGAGTTGATGGAGTCCTGGTGGCTCTCCCGGTCTTCAAAACCGAGTGTCGGGCACGTGATGTCCGAGGTGGGTTCGATTCCTACCATCTCCCGCCAACCTTAACGAAGCAGGTCCCAAATGGTAATTTCACATTACCTTGGGACCTTTATTTTTTTACATAGAAGGAAGGAGTAGGCTTAAATGAGCATAAGCGTCATGTTAAGAGATTTACCAGCCACTCAAGTTATTATCCATCATCCCGAGTTGAAAACAGGCACGGACCAAAAGATCCCCTCGGCCCTTCTTTTACAAGTAACAAGGGAAGTACTAAACATATGGAGAAGACGCATTAGAGAAGGTGAAGTAAAAGAAGTCGATCTCGACAAGATCATAAAGGATGTAAAAGCTAGAATAGAACATACCCTAAACTTTCATCTTAAAGAAGTTATTAACGGAACTGGAATTATTCTCCATACCAACTTAGGAAGAGCTGTACTGCCTGACGAAGCGATTGATCACATGACCAAGGTGGCGGGAGGATACTGTAATCTAGAATATAATATAGAGCTGGGATCACGAGGATCTAGGCATGATATCGTTGAAAATATTATAAAGACGTTGACAGGTGCAGAGGCTGCTATGGTCGTTAATAATAATGCTGCTGCAGTATTTCTTATTCTTAGAGAAATAGCGAAAGGCAGAGAGGTGATCGTATCCAGGGGGGAAATCATAGAAATCGGCGGTTCTTTCCGTGTATCTGAAATTATGTCCGAAAGCGGAGCGATTCTTCGCGAGGTAGGGACAACGAATAAAACGCATAAGATCGACTATGAAAAGGCCATTGGAGCTCAAACCGCTTTACTTATGAAAGTCCATACTAGCAACTTCTGTGTTTCAGGTTTTACCCAAGCCATATCAGTAGAGGAACTTGCAGGATTGGGTAAACAATATGATATTCCTGTCTATGAGGACTTGGGCAGCGGTGTTTTATATGATTTGAGGAAGCATGGGATTGGCCGGGAGCCGATTATTCAAGAAAGTATCAAAGATGGTGCTGATATTGTTAGTTTTAGTGGAGATAAACTTCTAGGAGGTCCGCAAGCTGGCATCATCGTTGGCAAGAAGAAGTGGATTGACAGGATGAAAAAGAACCAGCTAGCACGCATGCTTAGGGTGGATAAAGTGACCCTCGCAGCTCTTGAGGCAACCCTTCGTCTTTATCTTGATCCTGCTAAAGCAAAACAAAGTATTCCTGCCTTGCGATCGATCCTCCAGCCCGTTGAAGAATTACAGGAGAGAGCAGAGCGTTTCCGTGCTTTACTTCCAGAATATGATATAGAGTTATGTCAGATGGATACGGAAGTAGGCGGGGGAAGTCTTCCGGACGTTACACTTCCGACTGTGGTTGCTGTTTTAAGACATTCCCATCTGCCGGCACATATCCTGGAGAAAAAGCTCAGAATCGGATCGCCTTCTATTATAGGAAGAATTTCTAAAGATCAGTTCTTGTTAGATTTTCGAACCATTGAAGAAAAAAATATAGACCGATTAGCTCAACATGTGAAACAAAGGGTACCTGAGAACGCACCAAAGTTGAAGGAGGCGGCGGTTGAATGAAGCCTGACCATGAGGTGATCACAGCTCTATTAAAAGTTTATTTTGAGTACTATGATATCTATCTTGAGCTTGGCGACATTAGGTATTTAAAGAGAACTCAAAATTGTTTGGAGCTCATTTCAGATTACTTTTCAGAGAAGTCACTTTCAACGAAGGAACTAATTTCACTCCATAATAGTAAAAACGCTTACAAAACAGGATAAAAAAACAGGCAAAATAAAAAGTATAAATATCTCAACCTAAAACCCTATCCACTCTATGGTGTTGGATAGGGTTTGCTTTTATTACTCCATTCATTTAAATAAAATTGTAAAATGATATTGCATATTTATACACATCGATGATATATTTTTTATTGTTCAATAAATTAATTTAACTAACGTGAATTAAGCAAAAGTGGGAGAGAGACAAAATGGGAGTACAGAAACTACAAACAGTAGTCGGATTTAAAAAAGAAAAAGAGTATACAGCGAAGCAATATATGAAGTTTTGGTTACCTTCATTACTTGGGGTTTTGCTATTTTTAGTGCCTATTTCCATTAATGATAAGGTAACGATTGGACTAGGGGTGTTAGCCGATGCGCTGCAGGGGGCCATCGCTGATTATATTCCCTTCATGATGACGATTATTCTTTGTCTATCAGCTATTGGTAGTTTGGTTGTTAAATTTTATAAACCACAGGCTGTGATGAAGAGTCCATTTTTAAACAGTTTATTTAGCCTTACACCTTTTTGGTTAGTCCTTCGAATCATGGGTGCGGTATTTGCAATTTTTACCTTGAATCAAGTAGGACCTGAATTTATATGGTCGAAATTTACCGGTGGGGTTGTACTGTATGATTTAATTCCCGTATTGATGGTCTGGTTCTTATTTGCTTGTTTATTTATGCCGCTTTTGCTTCAGTTTGGGTTGATGGATTTTATCGGAACGTTGGTACGAAAAGTCATGTATCCTTTATTTAAACTTCCTGGCCGTTCCTCTGTTGATGCCTTAGCCTCCTGGATGGGAAGCGGTACCGTAGGTGTCTTATTAACGACGCAACAATATGAATCAGGGTACTATACGAAACGAGAAGCAGCTGTTGTGGCAACCAACTTTTCCATTGCCTCGATTGCTTTCAGTCTTGTCATTGCTAAATTTTTGAAGATTGATCATATGTTTGTACAATTTTACTTTACCGTGATCGTAACAGGGATTATTGCAGCGATTATCTGTCCGAGAATCCCTCCACTGTCATTAAAAAAGGATACGTATTATGAGCCTGTTGGAAAGCAAATTGATGAAGTTGTTCCAAAAGGAGTATCAAGTTTCCGTTGGGGAGTCGAACAAGCGGTTGAAAAGGCTAGTCAAGTTAAGAGTTACCGCAGCGTGGTCAAAAGTGGAATTCTAAATGTCGTTGATATTTGGTTTGCCTGCCTTAATTCCATTGGTGATGGCGTTAGGGACGATGGCTCTTGTCCTGGCCGAATATACCCCGATCTTTAAATACTTGTCTTATCCTTTTGTCCCGTTCTTACAGTTATTGCAAATTCCTGAGGCACAAGCGGCTGCTCCAGCTATGATTGTCGGCTTTGCTGATATGTTTCTGCCTGCTGTTATTGGGAGTGGGATCGAGTCGGAGCTTACACGTTTTGTGATTGGTGTCATGTCTTTAACCCAGTTAATTTATATGTCTGAAATTGGAATTCTTCTATTGAAATCGAAAATTCCTCTTACCTTTTTGCAATTATTTATCATCTTTTTACAACGAACCATCATTACACTGCCGATCGCTGCTGCCATGGCACACTTTTTATTCTTCTAAAAATTCATTTGAATCGTAATAAAGTTCTAGTTTAATATGGGAGAAAGCATTGGTTTGTACCAATGCTTTCTATTTATTTTTCTGAAACGAAAGGTGAATGATAACGTGAATATCGATTCTTTTATTTCTAAACATAGTAAAGAAGCACTTAAGAATGATCCACCGGGTGAATGGATGCCAACGATACCAGATGGGTGCATCCGTCTAAGTTCTGGCTACCCAGCACCCCATCTTATGCCCGTTGAAGAGATCAAGGCCGCAGTAGCCAGCCTGCTTGAAGAAGAGAAGGATCTACCGTTGCATTATTTAGGGAGTCCTAAAAAGAAAAAACTGGATGAGCTGATCCAAGAAAGGTTGACCCAACGTGGTATACAGGTTTCAGAAGAAGAGCTGTTAATCACTTCAGGTGCATGCCAGGCGATTGATCTCATTGCTCGCATTCTCATCGACGATCAGACCCTGGTTGCCATCGAAGCACCCACCTATATGGAAGCGATAGAGATTTTTCAAAACTACACCCATCATTTTATTAGCATTCCAGTGGATGAGTATGGACTCCAAACGGATCTCTTCGAAGACTTATTAGAAGAACGGAAACGAAAAGGACTCAGCCTTCCCCGTTTTTTATATACAATTCCCACGTTTCAAAATCCAACAGGCACAACAATGACGGAAGAGCGACGGAAGCATGTACTGGAGTTAGCGGTCCAATACAACTTCCTTATTTTAGAGGATGATGCCTATGGGGAATTATACTTTAACAAGCAGTCCACTCCATTAAAAGCCATGGATCCGGATGGCCGTGTTCTCCATGTGGGCTCATTATCTAAAGTTGTAGCCCCTGGAATGCGAATTGGATGGACCGTGGCAGCACCTGAATTTATTACGGCTATGGCTTGGTTTAAAAAGGATCTGGGCCATCCCTTTGCTCAGGCCACGATGACTGCCTATCTAGAGAGAACGGATATGAAAGAGCGATTAGAAACCTTAAGAACCACCTATCAGGCCAAATGCTCCGTCTTACTTTCGGCACTGGAAGAATACGTGCCGAAATCGGTTTCCTGGTATATTCCAGAGGGCGGCTATTTTGTTTGGCTCAAAGTGGCAGCCGATACATCTGAGTTATTAGCTCAAGCAACAGAAGAAGGAGTATCCTTTATTCCTGGAAAATATTTCTTCTTAAATCAAGAAGAAGGAACGGGCTATTTACGACTCTCATTCAGCTATGCTGATGAAAAGGATATCGTCGAAGGAATTAAAATCCTTGGTAAAGTTCTTCGAGAGGTAGAATAAAATGAAAAGCCCTACCCAAGACCCTTTCTTGGACAGGGCTTTTTCTCCTTTTTTTCCATTTACAAAGTAATGTGACTACACTCAATTGGAAAATAACCAACAATATAAAGAAAATAATTTACTTTTGCATAATGTCACCTTATACTAAACTGTATACAGGATCCTGTATACAGAAAGTGCGGAAAGGGGGGACTGGTCGTGCTCACGAAGTTACAACAAACAGAAACACTGTCAGATCGCGCTTACCGTGAGTTGAAGAGAGCAATTATCCAAGGGGAATTCCTTCCAGGAGACCCTTTGCCCGAGGAATCGGTTGCGTCCATGCTGGGAATTAGCCGCACACCTCTACGTAAAGCCATTACTAGATTGGCTTATGATGGATTGATTGTACTAGAAACGGGGAAAAAGGCGAGAGTTGCCGAATATAGCCTGGTAGATTTGGATCATTTTCTGCAGCTGCGCCAACTGCTCGAGCCCTTTAATGCCCAACAGATTGCTTCTTATATTACCGACGAAGAGTTGGACGAGCTCGAACAATTGATCCAAGTGCAGAAAGAGGCCATCGAGCAACATGATATGTATCAATTCATCGAGAGCGACAGTCAGTTTCATATTATGCTAGCGGAGATCAACCACAACCATAAATTAAAGGAATTTATTGAACAACTCAACACGAGTTTCTATCGGAACTACTTGATCCTTTCTGGCACGCTAGAAGAGTACGCAGCCATTGCTTTCTCAGAACATCTGCCTATTATTGAGGCGCTTCGTCATCGCCAACCTGAGCAAGCAGGGGAAGCGATGAAAACCCATATACAGAATATCGAAGCAAGACTAAAAACAGTTGCCCAGGAGGAATAGTATGAAAAAGTTAACGTCATTTGTCATTGCATCTGCTCTTTTGCTTGTTACCGCTTGTGGGGGGGGCACAAGCCAAGGCCAGCCTGCAGCATCAGATTCCAATTCAAGCGCAGCAGCACCAGCCGCGGCGAAATCAGGGGAATTTAATCTTCGTATTGCCCACTTGGTTCCGGAGAATCATTCGAGTCATATTGCTTTAGAAAAGTTTAAAGAAACCGTTGAAACCAAAACCGAAGGAAGGGTAAAAGTCACGCTGTATCCTAACGGGTCTTTATTCCCATCGGACCGTGAGGCTATTGAAGCGGTTCAGCTTGGAAACGTAGAAATGACTTTACCGGCCTTAGCCCCGATTTCCGGATTCAACAAAAAATTCATGGTTTTTGACTTGCCTTTCCTATTCAAGAGTGAGCAGGCTGCCCGAAATGCTTTAGATGGAGAACTAGGTTCGACTTTGCTTAAGGATTTAGAAGGAAACGGTTTTAAAGGACTCGTTTTCGCGGAAAACGGTTTCCGTCACATGTCCAATAATGTTAAGCCCATCCAAAGTCCTGAGGATTTAAAAGGGATTAAATTCCGTACCTTGGAAAGTCCGGTCCATACCGCGACATTTAATGCCTTTGGAGCGAATGCCTCTCCTTTCGCGTTCGGGGAATTATACACGGCATTGCAACAAAAGGTATATGATGCGATGGAATGTCCAATCTCTCTTTACTACACCAACAAATTCTATGAAGTACAGAAATATTTGACCTTAAGCGGTCACGTGTACATGTCTACGATTTTATTATCCAATTTGGACTTCTATAACAGCTTGCCTGCTGACGTTCAACAGGTCATCGAAGAAGCCAGCGTAGAGTTCCGTGATTATCAGCGCCAGGTATGTGAAGAGCAAAACGGAAAGTTTTTAGCCGACTTGAAGGCCAGCGGTATGGAAGTAAACGAATTGACATCTGAGCAAAAGGATGCTTTTGTTGCTGCTTCTAAGCCGGTCTATGAGAAGTTCGCTTCTGAGATTGGACAAGATCTGATTGATCTCGCATTAAAGTCAAACGAATAATGGCCAGAGGGATTCCGCTAGGGCGGAATCCCTTTATCATACATGATGGTAGAGGGGAGGACACTTGTGTCTATTCGTAAATTGCTAGATGAAAAATTGGAAGAGGGCTTCCTCGTCTTTACTATGGTCCTGATGGTAATCCTGATCTTTTCTCAAGTCATCAGCCGCTACATTATAGGATCTTCGTTAAGTTGGTCCGAGGAGCTTGCCCGTTACATCCATATATGGCAGGTGTGGATTGGTGCGAGTTATGCCGTCCGCAAAAGTGCCCATATCAAAGTCGAGGCATTCAAGAAAATATTCAACGAAAAAATCCAAAAGATCATCGATCTTTTTGCGTTGTTGGCTTGGTTTGGTCTGTCTTTATTTCTCGCGATACAGGGAACACAGATGGTTATGAAGATGCTCGAGCGGGGCCAAACCTCACCCGCGATGGAAATCCCCATGTGGATTCTTTTCTCCGCCATTCCTCTCGGTGGACTATTAATGTCCATTCGACTCATTCAGCAAGTCATCTGGTTATTTCAAGGCCCTAAATCCTCTCCAGATGTGACGGATTCAAAAAGCGCTTAAGACAGCAGAAAGGAGGATTATACGTGACGATTGCAACATTGTTTGGAAGTCTGTTTTTGTTCATTTTACTCAATGTTCCTATAGCCATAGCGTTAGGCCTATCCGCACTTCTGACGATTGCGTTCACCACAGACTTGACGGTCAGCATTATTACGCAAAAAGCGTTTACGGCCCTTGATTCCTTCCCGCTTATGGCGATTCCGTTTTTCATGCTCGCTGGAATCTTAATGGGGAAAGGCGGCGTTTCGAAAAGATTGCTGGATCTAGCCACCGTTCTCGTCGGTTGGATGGTCGGAGGCCTTGCCATGGTCACTGTTGTGGCTTGTATGTTTTTTGCGGCCATTTCGGGATCTGGGCCAGCTACGGTAGCGGCTATTGGATCCTTCATGGTCCCAGCTATGAAAGAAAAGCAATATGGAGCCGGTTTTGCAGCCGCCTTAACCGCCACGGCGGGTTCAATTGGCGTCATTATCCCTCCGAGTATTCCTTTTGTCTTGTATGGAGTCATCGGAAGTGTATCGGTTGGAAGCATGTTTTTAGCGGGTGTCCTTCCTGGTTTGCTCATCAGCTTCGGTTTAATGGTTATCTCGTATATCATTTCGAAAAAGAATAACTATGCTCCGGTTACGACGGAAAGAGTAACCTTTGGCAGGGTACTACGTGCCGTGAATGAAGCCAAGTGGGCCTTGCTGATTCCCGTCATTATTCTGGGGGGGATCTACGGGGGAATTTTTTCTCCTACGGAAGCGGCTGTCGTTGCCGTTGTCTACGCAGCCCTCATCGGAGTGTTTGTACATCGAGAGCTGGGATGGAAGGAAGTCTATGATAGTTTAGTAGAAGCGGTTCTGATCAATGTTTCGACCATGATTATTATTGGTCTCTCAATCTCCTTTGCTTACATTATGACACTGGAGCAAATTCCAAATGCCATCGGCCAATATATTACATCTCTATCGGATAACAAACTGGTTATTCTTCTCGCGATCAATGTCTTTCTTTTAATCGTAGGGATGTTTATTGATACCATCTCTGCTTTGGTCGTCTTAACGCCGATCTTGCTGCCCGTTGTGACCCAAGTGGGAGTCGATCCCATTCACTTCGGTGTGATTCTCGTGGCCAATCTGGCGATTGGGTTTATTACACCACCGCTAGGTGTCAATTTATTTGTGGCTTCAAGCGTAAGTAAAGTTCC
The DNA here is from genome assembly GCF_004522215.1 of Ammoniphilus sp. YIM 78166. Taxonomy (GTDB): domain Bacteria; phylum Bacillota; class Bacilli; order Aneurinibacillales; family RAOX-1; genus YIM-78166. Next base: position 285,572 of record NZ_SDLR01000003.1, read on the forward strand.
CCTTGAACGAATAACTGTAGCCGTCATTCCATTTTTGATCATGATGCTGATAACCCTGTTTGTCATCACGTATGTCCCAACACTATCGACATGGTTACCATCGCTATTTAAGTAAAGGTACAGAAATGGAGGATTAGGATGAAGTCGCTTATTAACAAAAAGGTAAAAAAGCTTGCCGTGCCGGGCATCCGGCAATTTTCCAATATGGTCTCTCAATTTCCCGATGCCATCAACTTAACAATTGGGCAACCGGATTTTCCCACCCCCGAGCATATCAAGCAGGCCGGCATACGGGCAGTTGAAAATAATAAGACGGGATACACCCATAACGCTGGGCTGATCGAATTAAGATCAGCCGTTAGTGAATTTGTTCAGACCAAATATGATCTTTCTTATGATCCGGAGAAGGAAATTATTATTACGAATGGGGCAAGCGAAGCCCTTGATATCGCTTTTAGAACCATCTTAGAAGAGGGCTGTGAAGTGATTCTTCCAGTCCCGATCTATCCAGGGTATGAACCTTTAATTGAGCTTTGCGGTGCGGTGCCTGTTTATGTGGATACAACCCACACGGGATTTCAGGTAACAGCGGATGCCATTGCGGAAAAAATAACGGAACGCACGCGTTGTATTGTGCTCCCTTATCCCTCCAATCCATTAGGAACCGTAACGGACGCGGAGAAATTGATTGAACTGGCCAATCTCTTAAAAGATAAGAAGATCTTTGTTCTCTCGGATGAAATCTACAGTGAGCTGGTGTACCAAGGTCAGCATATCTCGATTGCGTCTCTACCGGGGATGCGGGAAAAAACCATCGTGATTAATGGGGTGTCGAAGTCCCATTCGATGACGGGCTGGAGAGTGGGATTCACCTGTGCCCCGGCTTACTTAAGTGAGGAAATGCTGAAAGTGCATTTATATAGTACGATATCGGTTTGCACCATCAGCCAGTTCGCCGCACTCGAGGCACTGACTTATGGACTTCATGATCCACAGGAAATGAAAAAAGAGTATCAAAAAAGAAGAGATTATACCCACGATCGACTCACCCGCATGGGCTTAGATGCGATTCTTCCCAACGGAGCCTTTTATCTTTTCGCTTCTATAAAAAAGATGGGCATGGGATCTTTCGATTTCGCCATCGGGTTGCTAGAAGAAGAACGAGTCGCGGTGGTGCCTGGAAGCACATTTTCCGTCTATGGGGAAGGCTATATCCGCATTTCTTATGCCAGTTCGCTAGACGTCCTCGAAGAGGGAATGGACCGCTTGGAGCGTTATATTAAAAAATTAAGGGAGAGCAAGAGCCATGTTAGTGTGTAAAGAAGAAGTATTGTCGATTACGAAACAGTTAGTTGAGGTAGGCAGTGTCGTCAATACGGAAGGCGAGGCCGCGATGGCCCGGCATATTTATAACACGATATCACAATGGGCCTATTTTAAGGAAAATCCCGATTCGCTTGTTTTAGAACAAACCTTGAACGATGAACAGGTCCGCTATAATGTGATCGCACGCGTCGAAGGAACCAAAGCACGAAGTCCTCGGACCTTGATCCTGATGGGGCACTTAGACACGGTGGGCATTGAAGATTATAACCAGCTCCAACCGCTCGCCTGCAGGCCAGATGCCCTAAGGGAAGAAATGAGAAAGGAAGACGTATCACCCCTGATCCGCAACCACTTAGAATCAGGGGAGTGGATGTTCGGGCGAGGAACGCTTGACATGAAGAGCGGGGTTGCCAGCCATATGTATTTGTTAAAATACTATTCTGAGAATCCTGAACTCTTAGCCGGCAACTTAGTATTGGTATCTGAATGTGATGAAGAAGACAGCTCCCACGGCATTCTTTCCGCCCTCAAAACCTTGATTGCCTGGAAGAAGGAATATGGACTTGATTATGTCGGCGCGATTAACTCCGATTTTGTCTCTCCCCGATACGAGGGGGACGACAATCGTTATATTTATCGGGGAACCGTCGGGAAATTGCTTCCATCCTTTTTCATCACCGGAGCGGAAACCCATGTCGGCTCTTGCTTTGAAGGGTTAGATCCCAATTTCATTGCCGCCTATCTAACCAAGCAAATCAACTATAATCCAGAACTATGTGATGAAGCACTCGGGGAAACGACCGTCCCACCCGTATCCTTAAAACAAACCGATTTGAAGCCTAGCTATACGGTACAAACAGCTTTATCGGCTTACGTCTACTATAACTTCTTTGTCCATTCCTGGACACCCAAGGATGTTCTTGTAAAATTAAAACAGCAAGCAGAATTGGCTTTTAGTAAAGCCTTACAAGATTATAAAAATCACTATCAAGCCTATTGCAGCCTGGGCGGCGAAGCCTACCAGGAACCGGGTTGGCAGCCAAGAGTCCTTACATATGAGGAGATGGATCAGCAGCTTCAAGAACTTTATGGTGAAGCTTATACGAGTAGTATGCGTGAATTAAAGGAACGTTTACTAAAAGATCCAAGCCTAGACACCCGCATGTTTTCCGCACGAGTAGTAGAGGAAGCATGGAAGTGGATGAAGGATCGCAGCCCAGCCATCATTTTGTTTTACTCCTCCTTGTACTCTCCAAGGATTGAATTATCAGGGAAAAATGAGAAAGAACGCGCGCTGATCGACGGGTTGGATCAGGCATTGGAAGAAATCCAGCCGCACTATCCACATCCTATGACCATTCGCAACTTCTTCCCTTATATTTCCGATATGAGCTTTGTGGCCTTAAGTGACGACGAACAAGCCATTGACGCCATGATTCAAAACACACCCTGCTGGGGGAAAAAGCTCAAGGTTGAATTTGACGATATCCGTGCCTTGCAGGTTCCCGTTGTTAATATCGGACCTTATGGCTGGGATGCTCATAAAAAGTATGAAAGAGTTGAGATGGAATATTCCTTCCACATCGTTCCAAACCTAACCAACTCCGTGATTCAGTACATACTAGGGAACTAGCAACATGAAAAGATCCGGTTGCTAAATTTTAAAAGCTGTTATCCTTCATATTAAAGGATAACAGCTTTTTCTTTTACTGGCGTCATACTATGTTCTTGTTTTCGATAGACCAGCGCGAGCAGCATGGAGGGGAGGGAACAGGCGATCATGCCGATAAAGGCATACCGAGGCTCGATTTCGTATAAATAACCTCCGAAAATCGTGAACGCGGCTGTGCTCCAGCTAAGAGCAAGGGCTGAATAAATGCCTTGTGCTTTCGCAACCTGCGCATGGGGAACGTGATCGACCAGGTATTTCATAAAGGCATAATGCCCCATAGCAAAAGAGCATGCATGCAAGGTTTGCGCGATACAGAAAACTATCATATTCGGAAAGGCAAAGATTAAGATCCAACGCAAGGAAGAGCCAAGTGCGGCGAGTGCCAGCAAGGATCCTACGGAAAAGTGTTGGAATTTCGTATCGGCGATGGAGAAAAACAGGATTTCCGCGATCACGGCAATGTTAATAATCACACCAATTAAATATTTGGGCGCCTGAATGTCCTGTAAAAACAGGTAACCATAATTGTAATAAGAGGCATGTGCGGCTTGAAGTAAGATCACGATGACCAGGACTAAAGGGAAATGTTTAATCGTAAATAATCTCAGCAGGCTCTCTTTTTGTACTCGGTCTGCTTGCTGCGGCTTCGAAGGAAATTGCTTGAAGATGCCAAGTTCTTACGTGAACTGGCAAAATTTCTAAGTGTAAAGGCCACCAAGATGTCTGCAAAATATTCACAAAGTCTTGCCTTTCCCCTTGAAAACAGGCTGGCTGACTTTATCCTGCAAACGGAAGATAAAGGGGTTTACAAGGAGAAACGTGTAACCGTTTGTGATTATTTAGGCGTATCCTATCGTCATCTCTTGCATGTGCTGACCCAATTTTGCGATAAAGGTTACATGGAGAAGGTAGGGCGAAACTTTCAAATTAAACAGTACGAATCTTTAAGTGAACTTGCTGGGATGTTGAAGAGTAAGTAAGCTTCTACTCTGGTGTTGTCCAACTTATGAACATCTCCTTTGTCTGCGGTTTAGTTTTCGAGAAATGAAGTGATTTGGGCCTACTTTTAGAAGTGCAATCTAAACTTCGGCTTAGAGCCTTACATTTCAAGCTGATTTTTTAAGTAATTCGCTTTTATTTTTCGTCTATACCCTTTTTTGGCCTCGAACACGCTCGCTCGTGGGCGGATGCTCACAAAATTTTTGATTTGCTCACGGCAAAGTGGCGTTTGCTTACGAGTTGGTATCGTTTGTTCACGTACCTGTAACCATTCCAGCTAATCTCGGAGGTTTGGTCACGAGACTCGGTGAGTTGCTCCTGAACCCGTAATGAATACAATTAAGATGGAGTCACTTGCTTTACTTTTTCTCGGGAAGCGATCGGGCATCCCGGACAATGCCGGGGATTGTTATAAAAAATCCACTGTATTCAAGTATGAAAAAATATAGAAGATTACAAGTATCACAGGGGGGTTAGACTATGGAAAAGCTTGAGTTTTTAGCCATTGCAAAAGCGAAGCGTGAGAATTGGTTGACCACAATGACGGACGAAGAAAGAATGGTTATGGGCAAGCATTTGGAGTATGTTCAGCGAATGTTCTCCGAAGGAAATGTTGTTTTAGCTGGCCCTTGTTTAGACGGTGCTTACGGGATCGTTATTTACCAAGCCGAATCACCAGAAGCCGCACAAGAAATGTTTCTAAATGACCCTGCTGTTCAGTCAGGCATCTTGGATATGGAATTGCATCCTTTTAAAGGTATTGGAAGGTCGGTAATTGTTTTTATCAAAATTAACGAGACTAATCCCTCCCAATTCAGGAATTATTGGGAGAGGGGTTGGTTCAAATAACTCTTTTTATGTAAGCTATTTGTCAAGCTGCTTGGATGAACAGAGTTGCATTAAATTACGATTTGGGAGTGAAATAAAAAACAGGATATTGACTAACATAACTGTATACATTAAAATTACAGTATTCTTTAAAAGGAAGAAAAAACGGACAAATTGATGACGAACGGATTGCTTAGAGAATTTTTCATTTTGATTTAGCGATCCCAAGATCATTAACTCTAGCTGATGTTTATTGTGCATAAATTGTAATAAAAAATGTTGCAGATTAGTTGAAGATCAGTACGGTGGATCGAGGTGAGTGGGATCTGACTTAGGGCATTGTGTTGAAACTGTAATAAAAATTATTATATTTCACGATAAAAATCGGCGTATGCTCCACTGAGAAAAAATAGATAGGGGTGATGAAATGTTGGTGTATTTATTCCTTTTAGCGTGTCTTTTGATGATAGTTTATCCGAGATATGTTCCTGTTTTGGGTGTAGAATGCATGGATGGGGAGAAAAAGACACCCGGTGATGTCGAGGTCATAGATCTAAGAGATTATAATCAAGCAGACCAACCAACTTTACAAGGGAATATTCATTTACCCTATGCTTATTTAAAAAGACATTACGGTCAAATTAAAAAGAAGAAGGTTGTTGTAGTTGTTGCCGATCAGCTATCGCTAAACCTCAGCGTTCGATTCCTGAGACGAAAAGGCTTCCGTGTTGTAGGCTATTATATGGTGAAGAAGAGTCCCAATAAAGATCTTCACTGTAAAATCAACCATTCGCCCTGTCATTTCTAAATCTTGTCCTAGACAGAGAAGTTAAAAGCAGACGGAGATGATGGCCTATTCACGCTAGGAAATGCTCGGCATCATCCCAATGTCTGGACAAGAGTTAGGTTTGGGACCGGCTATGGGTGCTGATATCCATAATTAGGCTCATAGTAGGAAAGATTAAATAAAGGTGGGCTGTAAGAAGCCATTTGAGGAGGAATAATTATGCCACAAGTAGCAATGAATAAGGAAGAAATTCTTAATGCGTTTCGATTCAGACATGCGACCAAGGAGTTTGACCCCACGAAAACCATCCCAGAGGAGGACTTCCGTGTGATCTTGGAGGCCGCGCGACTTTCCCCAAGCTCTTGCGGCTATGAGCCTTGGAAATTCCTCGTGATTCAAAATCGTGAACTGAGAGAAAAGTTAAGAGGCGTTTCCTGGGGAGCACAGGGTCAATTGCCAACGGCAAGCCATTTCGTCATCATACTAGCTAGAACGATAAAAGATACAAAGTTTGATTCGGACTATGTAAGAAATCAAATGATTAACGTACATGGTTTTCCACCAGAAGTATTCGAACAGATCATTGGTAGGTACCAAACTTTTCAGGAAGAAGATCTTAAACTCCTGGAAAATGACCGAACCATGTTGGATTGGGCCGGAAAACAAACCTACATTGCCTTGGCAAATATGATGACAACAGCCGCCATGCTAGGTATTGATTCTTGTCCGATTGAAGGGTTTAATATGGAACAAGTTCAACAAATTCTCAAAGAAGAGAACTTGCTAGAGGATGACCACCTCGCGGTGTCCGTGATGGTGGCATTCGGATACCGTGCCCATGAACCGAAAAGGCAGAAATCAAGAAGAGATGTAAAGGATATCGTGCAGTGGATTGAATAAGATACAGGCGCTTCGATCGTTGGATGGAGGCTTCTGTCTCATGAATGAAATGGATCGTTTGGTATTAGAAATGCTGGAAAACTAAAGCCTATGGGAGCAGCTCTTTGCTGCTCTTTTTTTTCGCTGATACCAGAGCACCCGCATGATATAATTGTATGATAATTAGATCGTATCGGAACAGAGGGAAAAAAATGAAGCAGGAACAACGAGAACAAGCCTATCGTCACTTACAGTACGAAAACGACAAGTTACGCAGAGAAATCCAGCGGTTAAAAACGCGCCTCGCTATCTATGAGCCTGTGGACCAAAAGGACTTGTGGGCGACTCCGGCCGAAGTGGTTCAGGAGGAGTCCCAGTCCGCCTATCAAACTTTGAAAGAAAAAATCGCTTTATTCCGCCGCTTATTTCAGGGAAGAACAGATGTATTTGCAAAAAGGTGGGAAAGCAAGGAAAAGGCCGGATATATTTTCGCCTGTGCAAATGATGGAGTGCGTCCCTTATGTCGCAAGCCACGGGTAAAGTGCCGTGAGTGTAAGCATCGTGAGTATTTGCCCTTAACGGATGAGGTGATTTGGGATCACCTAGATAAAAACACGGAAACCACGATCGGCATCTACCCCCTTTCGCATGATGAGAGCTGTATGTTCCTGGCCATTGACTTTGATAAAAAAAGCTGGCAAGACGATGTGCTTGTCGCAAAGTATGCCAGCAAAATGAAATTCCGGCTGCTGTGGAACGGTCACGATCAGGAAATGGGGCGCATGTTTGGATCTTTTTTGAAGAGCCCATTCCTGCTTCCTTGGCACGGAATATGGGCAGTAGTCTGCTAACGATGACCATGGAACGAAGACATCAGCTCGGATTGGATTCGTATGACCGTCTTTTTCCCAATCAGGATACCATGCCAAGAGGTGGTTTGGGAAACCTGATTGCGCTGTCGTTGCAGGGAAGGGCCCGACAACACGGGAATGCCGTGTTTGTAGATGAACGCTTGGAGCCCTATCCTGACCAATGGATGTTTCTGTCTACGCTAAGAAAAATGAAGCAAACGGAAGTCGAGAATTTTGTCCGTGCTGCAGCCATAAAGGGAAGCTTCCTTGGGGTTCAAGAGGCGGAGAAGGAGGAAGCAGAGGATCGGTCTTGGCAGCCACCTATTCAAGGGAAGACGGAAAAGCGCTTGGAATTTCCCCGTCATTTGGCGTTGCCGAGAGGTTGTATGGAAGAGCTTGTTCGGACGCTAGAGGATTATGGGATTGAAGTCGAGGTTCGGGATGAGAGGAACAAGGGAGAAGCTCTTGAGGTGAAGTTTCAGGGGGAGCTTTACGAAGCTCAAAAGACCGCCGCCCAAGCTCTTCTCGCTCAGGAAACCGGTGTGTTGTCTGCTACGACGGCTTTCGGCAAAACGGTCGTGGCAGCCTGGATGTTGGCTGCCCGAGGGGTCAATACTTTGATATTAGTGCATCGGAAGCAGTTAATGGAACAGTGGAAGGAACGTTTGTCTCATTTTCTCAGCCTCCCGGCAAAGAACATCGGACAAATCGGAGGAGGGAAAAGCAAACGAACGGGAAAGATTGATATCGCCCTGATGCAAAGCATCAACCGGAAAGGAACCATCCAGGGGTTCGTGTCGGAGTACGGGCATGTGATCGTCGATGAATGTCATCATTTGGGCGCCTACTCCTTTGAGCAGATCATGAATCAAGTAAAAGCACGCTATGTGCTTGGTTTAACGGCCACCCCCATTCGCAAGGATGGACATCATCCCATTATCATGATGCAGTGCGGCCCCGTTCGTTACAAAGCGGAAGGAAAAAACCAAGCGTAGATCCGCCCATTCGAGCATCTTCTTGTGCCGCGCTATACCCGCTTTCACCATGGGGAAAGCTCATCAATCCAAGACATCTATGCCGCTTTAATTAATGACGAACAGCGAAATGACCTCATCTTTGATGATGTGCTCCTGGCTTTGGAGCAGAAGAGATTTCCCATTTTATTAACTGAGCGAACCGCGCATGTCGACTATTTTGCAGTAAGGCTCAAACCGTTTGCCAAGAATGTCCTTGTGCTGCGCGGAGGTATGGGAAAAAAGCAGTTGGATCAGGTCTTGAAACAACTAAAGGAACTCCCGGACGATGCGGAACGCGTGATTATTGCCACGGGGCGCTTTATTGGAGAAGGCTTTGATGACCCTCGGCTGGGGATACGCTGTTTCTGGCCATGCCGATCTCGTGGAAAGGAACACTGCAGCAATATGTCGGCCGGCTTCATCGCCTGCATCCCGATAAAAGGGTTGTGAAGGTCTACGATTATGTGGACCGACAGGTTCCGATGCTTCAGCGCATGTATGAGAAAAGGATGAAAGGCTACGAAAATATGGGGTATCGAATAGTTAAAGAGGAGAAAATTTGGATTCAGGAAAAGCTAGATTTATAGAAAGGTTGATAAGGGATGAAAGATCCAAAGATCATCGAGAAATAAGAGCAATTACTGCAGCTTGTGCAAGCGTTCTGCCGTGAACACCTGGATGAGGAATGTGAACATTTAGCAGTGAAATTGGTGGAAAAGCTGAGTCGCAAAAGGAATGTGCCTTTCCAGACAGGAAAGCTGGAGGTATGGGCTGCAGGCGTTATTCACGCACTTGGTACGATTAATTTTATGTTTGAAAAGAACGCACAGCCTTCCATCAGTGTTCACGATATTACGGGCTTCTTTGGAACCGTACAGAACACAACGAGTCAAGAGTCAAAAAACATTCGCGACATGCTGAAGCTGGACTATTATGATGAGAATTTTTCTACCCAAAGAATTCAGGAAGCGAATCCGTTTAAAGGGAGGCCCTCCCTCAAAGGTTTTTCTATTCCAAAGCATCTATTTAAACCGTAGCTGGTTTTTATATTAAGGTCTCTTTGAGAAGGTGATCAATCTGAATATTAGCGGGAAATGTATTGATCTTCGACCACTGCACCTGAATGATGTTTCTTCATTATTGGAACTGCGTGTACGGAATAAAAAGTTTCTTGAACCTTATGAATCCAAGCAAAGGGAATCGCATTTTACTGCTGAGGTTCAAACCGAGATGATCGAACAAGCGATGAGAAATTGGGAGCAAAATTTGGGTTATAGTTTTGGTATTTTCTTAAAAGAAAAGGATGCTCTAATCGGAAGGGTTAATTTAAGTAATGTGGTTCGTGGGGCGTGGCAAAGCTGTACGATCGGCTATTTTTTGGATGAGGATTTCAATGGAAGAGGGATTATGACAGAAGCTGTGGGATTAAGTGTAGATTTTGCTTTTACGAAAATTGATTTACATCGTGTCCAAGCAGGAGTGATGCCACGGAATCTGCCATCCATTAGAGTGTTAGAAAAAGTAGGTTTTCGTTTCGAGGGATTAGCGAAATATTATTTGAATATCAATGGCAACTGGGAAGACCATAACATCTATAGTATAACGAAAGAGTTTTGGAGTTAGGTGTATACCCCCACCCGGGTATTTACAAAGACAATATCATAAAAAAATCCACTGCTCGTAAACATGTAAGATAATGCAAGGATCAATAGATGAAAATTCTCCACCTATTGATCAAAAAAGAATAGGATTTTGTTTTGTAGGTGGAGAAAGTCCAACTATTAGCTCTGTAAGCCAAATTTACAAGCTATAATGATGCTATAGTTGTCGATTTCATATTGTGGCAGAAAAAAAGCTCGGCTTACCTCAAAGCAGTCGAAATACTTTTACATTTTTAAAAAATAAAGAAATTATCACTTCTTCTCTTTCATCAACAATGAAAGCGATGGTAGAGTTCCGAAATTTTGCTGTCCATGATTACCAAGAAATTAATCTATTGATTTTAAGAAAAATTCTCGATCAACATTTAGTGGACGTTACTCAATTTACCGAAACGATCCTTGAGGCTTAGCTCTACTCGACCTCATTTCGATAAAAAAACCTATCCATTATCTCAATGTGATAGGTTTTTTGTCCTTCTTGGGTTTCCACCAACGAGCTCTCCCTCTGCTAGCTTCGTGGATACCTTCTCAGGTGAGGGAGGTCCTGTTGGCCTTAAAATAATTTATTCATACCGCAATACCCAAGCCAACATGTATAGGAACTCATAGGATAAAAATGGGACCATTCCTGAGGACTTACTAAAGGAGAAAAAGGGATGACAAAGTATCAAGTCGTTTGGAGAGGCGGTATTTCCTATGAGGTTGGAGGAGGGATTGCTTGCGGTGAATACATTCTGGCCCTAGATCGACTAGGTGTTGATATTAAAGTAGAAGATACCTTTCCGCATCATCTTCCAGAGGACGATAAAGCGAGAAGCTTAAGGTTTAGACAGTTAATTAATAAGCCCTACACAACTGGTAAACCCCGAATATTAGTTTACCACTATCCTCCATATGACATTGACATAAGGAAAGAGAAGAAGAGGTTTAAACACATTCTCTTGAACACGGTATGGGAAACTACTAGAATTCCTGTTCAGTGGTTTCCACTAATTAATCAATTCGATGGAGTGTGTGTCCCGTCTCAGCATAATATTACTGCCCTACAGGAGAGCGGGGTGAACGTACCACTGTTCCTCGTACCACATGGAGCGGATACTCAATTTTTTCGGCCAGATAATGAAAATCTTCCGTTAGACGTGGCCGAAGGCAAGTTCGTATTTGTATCGGTGTTCGACTTTCAGCATCGTAAGAACCCAGAAGCGCTGCTAAGAGCTTATTGGGAAGAATTTAGCGCAGACGAAGATGTACTACTCCTGATCAAGACCCACTATAGGGGAACTAATCACGGGGGACGCTGGATTCGCGAGAGTATTTATAGATATAAAAGAAAACTGGGGATCGTTGGACATACGGCTCCGCTTGTTCTAATCACGGATACTCTAGACAGGAGAAAGCTCAGTGGTGTTTATACTCGGGGTAATGCCTTTGTTCTACCCACTAGAGGAGAAGGAGCAGGACTGCCTTTCATTGAAGCATTATCCAGCGGGATTCCGGTCATTTCTACCGGGTGGGGAGGGCAAATGGACTTTCTTAATGAAGGGAATTCCTTCCTCGTAGATTACAAGCTGGAACATCCTGCGGCCCGCATGTACCATGCGATATCCCCAGACTACCGTATCTTATTCAGCCAGCCAGGGCAATTATGGGCTGAAGTGGATCTAGCTAGCTTGAGAAAGCAAATGAGACTCGCATACCAATCTCCATTGCTTTGTAAACAAAAAGGGAAACAGGGAAGAAAAGATATGAAGACTCTCACTTGGGATCGTGGGGCATTGGCCATAAATCGAGCCGTACAAAATGTATTGCTAAAAGGGGGATTCTATCGATGAGTAATGTCAAGATAGATGTCTTAATTCCTGCCATCGATAAAGATTTAACAGTACTCCCACAAGTTATCGATGGGATTAGGAAAAACGTTTTGCATCCAATAGGAGACATTTATATTGTTTCGCCAAATAGTCCAAGAATCAAGGAGATGTGCAAGCAAAAAGACTGTCACTTCGTTTTAGAGGATACCATTCTTCCTGTTAACAAAAACAATCTCTATGGTGCAGGATGGATGTTGCAGCAATTACTAAAACTAAGCTGTGATAAAATTTGTTCTAATGACCACTTCCTGATTGTTGATGCAGATACGATTTTTATTGCACCCCATGTATTTATGTATGGAGAAAAAACGGTCTTTTACTGTGCGGATTTTTATTGGGATTGTAAACCTATATTTGATCATTTTAAAAGATTAACCCGGTTAAAACCTGTCGCCCACCGCTCCTTAATTAATCACTCCATGTTTTTTAGTAGAACTTATCTTTCTGAACTGAAGAACTGGATTGAGTCCATTCATGCAAAACCTTGGTATCAAGCTATTATAGACACGATTGATAATAAAGCCTATGTTCCTTTTTCCGAATATGAAACCTACGGAAATTTTATGCTGATCAAACATCCTGAGAACGTTTTTCTTGCGAGAAGCAAGAATCTTGATCGTAGAATTAAAGATTTTCAAGAATTCGGTACTTATGATCTGGATGAACTAGCTAAGCGTTATAACTCGATCTCTTTTCATAGCCGACCTGGCGGTCAGTAAGGAATAAGTCGCTACAAAACAAAACGCTCTTTGTTACCCCTTAAATAGGGAGCAAAGAGCATTTTGTTTTATTGTTACTCATCACAACATATGCAAAATGTTTTTTGTATGGTTAGAGTACCTGTACAATAATCTGCAACTTGTTCAAGAATGGCTTCCTGGGTTTGGGTTATTGTCACGGTAGGAAATTCAGTCTGGGTCACAGTGACTGGCGGTTGCGTTACTGTCACGGTAGGAAATTCAGTTTGAGTCACCGTGATTGGCTTGGTTTGCGTCACCGTGACCGTCGGTGAGGTTGTCACTGTCACGGTTATGGGTGGCCTTTCATGGCACCTTATGGAAACGGATCTTACATCTTCTTGTTGGACCGCAAAAGACCTCCCCGAAGGGATGCGAGGATACGACTTTTCATTAACTATAAGCTCCATTTCACAATAAGTTTCAGAGGTATTAGTGACTGTGATTAAAGTCTTGTTATGATTCTCCGTTTCATCTAGAAAATAATCTTCTGTTAGACCATCGCATAGTTGCTTAATCTGTAATTCCGCCTTATGCGTTTCGACAAAACAATTTTTAGGTCTAGGTTTAATCCCCATTCTTCTCAGCCCCTTAGAATGAATAAAATGATTCCAACAGTCCTTTAAAATATATGATAGGAAAGCGAATTCAGATTGGACTATTTTCCCAGAAGATTTACCCATATTATTGAGAGCTAAGGTAAACAGCATAATCAAGAGGTCTTACTATTGAATCATCCTTCATCCTGGATAAATCGAAAGGGAAGGGAAGGGGGTTAACCTCAAAGATCCAGATGTGCTCATTGTTATCTATTCCTAAATCGATTCCTAGATCTGCCATATGAACTCCGGATTGATCCAAGACATTACAAATCTTGTATCCTACATCTACAATAGCTTTCGCCCATTCCTCGTTTATTTTTTTAAGATCCAACAATTTACTTAAAGAGTAGTAGAGATGACTATCATTTGTTGACACACGATATAATAAAGCAGAAATGTCCCATTGCCCAAAACTATTTTTATTCATATTTAATCGGATGTCTGTTACTTTGTTCTGATAAAGCACAGTCTCGATACTTTGTTGTAGGATGAAGGGTTGCATGGATAAAATAGGTGAGGCCCAATTAACGAATTCCTCATATCCACCAAATTCTCTATATGTCATTTTCCCTCTACGACCATAGCTCACTTGGATATGAGATGGCCGCGACCGTCTCAGCCGATAAATCCCCTTACTGCTATGACTTTTGATAGGGTCGATAGATTTTAAGAAAACATCCTCTTGGCTGTTCAATATCTCCTGCAGATCCATCAGATCTTTCAATTTCCATGTTTTAGGGATATGATCAACAAGTGAGGTATCCTTTGCTAACATTTCTACACATTGGTACTTATCAAATATGAAGCTATTAAAAACTTTTGGACCTATAAGATCCTCGATCTTCTTTACGGTATCTGGGTCGACAAAGCATTGGAGATAAACCACATGAGGAAAAGGAAACTTCCCTTTTAATTTGGTGATATTGTCTCCTTTCTTTTGATAAAGATGACCTATAACATGATGTTGCTGAAAGTCAAGACCCTCAATGTAGAAACTAACTACATTAATATCTTCAGAATAGCATTCCAGTCTTCTTTTTATTAGTTTACGGAACGCTTTTTTATTCTTAGATATGCAGATTCCTATTAAAGGAGTATTGGGGCTAAGTAGTTCCATAGGTCCAGTCCCCTTATTTAATTGAATGTAGTCTACACTATTGTAATTTATGAGAGTAAAGAAGTGGCGGTGACACTATCTAGAGTCGCTTAGACTATGCAGTTTAGCACCAACCCCGTTGTTTACTCCCCCCTAACCTGATACTTCTTCAGCTTATAATTCAAGTTCTGGCGAGAAATTCCTAGCTGTTCACTGGCTTTCGTGACATTCCTTCGGGCTTCTTCTAAAGCTCTCTCAATTATTAGGCGCTCCAGGTTTTCTAGTTGTTCAGGCAAGGTTTGTTTTGACCCTGGGTCTTCCATTCGTGGAATCGCGCAGGTGGCTGAAGCATTTTTGCTTTGAAACTGGGCGGGAGATGATCATAGCCAATGGTCCGCTCGTCATAGACGAGGTTTAGGCAGCCTTCAATGACATGCTCTAATTGTTGGACATTGCCTGGCCACGCATAGTCGAGTAAAAATTGAAACACATCATTCTCCAATCCATCCACGGTGACATCCAAGGAGGCAGCATGTTTGGTGAATTATCTGAATGATCTAACCTCTCGGCATTGGCATGAGTCTTGCAAATATGACTGACAAAGACAAAAGGAGGTAAAAGATGTCAAATCTCAGCAAAGTGTCCTTAGCTCACTGTCAGGCCATTGATGTTCATGCCCATCCCTTTACACCAGAGGAATTCGTGCGGAAGCTTTCAATTTCCGTGATCCCCCAAGATATCGCTTCAACCTATATTTCAACACCCAATCAACCGTTTCCAGGAAGTAATATGTGGGTTCAAATTTTGATTCAGCGGTTAGCGCGCTATTTTGACATTAAACCACAGATTGAAGAAGTGGTCGCTCAGCGTAATGCTCGAGCTGGCGACTATGCGAAATATACCCGCGAGCTATTCAAAGATGTCAAGCTCACAGGTATTGTCGCGGATTTTGGCTATCCAACCCCCATGCTCAGTAAAAAAGAGTACGGCGAGCTCTGTGGGGCCCGACTTTGGGAGGTATACCGAATCGAACCGGTGATGGTGCGATTGCGTCAAACTTGCGCTTCCTACGGTGAATTCCAAGAACAGTACCGAGCCGACGTGGCGCAAGCCCTGAAAAGAGAAGGAGTGCTTGGCTTAAAGTCGATTATTGCCTATCGTAGCGAGCTGGAGATTGGTCCGATGAACGAAGCGGCTGCCGCCGAGCAATACGCGGAATTCCAGCTTCATGAACGTGCAAAAGCAAAGGAGCTGCGGGACTTCTGCCTACACATCGCCTTAGAAGAGTGTACAAAAGCGGGAAAGGTGATGCATATTCACACGGGGATTGGGGATGGGGACGTAATTTTACCGAAAGCCAGTCCGAGCTTTCTCTTAGATCTGTTGCGCGATCCCCAATACCGAGAAACCAAGGTTCATCTGGTACACGGGGGCTATCCGTGGGTAGAAGAAGCGGCTTTTATCGTGAGCATTCTACCGAATGTCTATATGGACATCTCCCTTCAAAATCCGTTTAGCGGACACGGGGTAGAGCGAATTCTTTCTCAAGTATTCGAATTTGCTCCTTTCGATAAGGTGATGTATGGATCGGATGCCTTTACGTTGCCGGAGATGAATTGGCTAGGGGTGCATCTATTTAAGGAATGTTTTGAACGGGTCTTAACCTCCTGGATCGACCGAGAGTATATGGATGCCGCGATGGCTCAAGCGATCGGAGAAATGGTGCTCTATCGAAACTTTGAAAATGTTTATCAAAAACAATTGAAGGAGGCCTGTGTATAAGTCAAGCGACAGCACTGGAGTTAGCACCGGAAAAGAAACTAGGGTACTGGCATATTTGGGCTCTTGGGGTAGGGGCCGTGATTGGGGACGGCATCTTCCTTCTCATGGGGGAAGGAATTGCATTAGCAGGGCCTGGTGCGATCGCGTCCTACTTGATCGCGGGTCTTTCTCAGCTGTTCCTGATGATTGCCTTGAGTGAACTGGCGGTCGGGATGCCGAATTCCGGAGCGATGTCGTTGTGGGTAGAACGTTTTATGGGAAAATGGTGGGGCTTTTTGGCCGGCTTCACATTTGCCATTGGCTGGGTCATCGCAGGGGGAAGCGTCGGGTTAGCCTTAGGTCAAATTACGATGTGGTTTTTTCCTCAGCTTGAAGGCTCATTTTGGTCCATCTTTTTTGCAATCTTCTTTATTTCTATCTTTGCCTTATTAAACATCCTAGGAACCCAAGTGGCGGCTAGAACGCAGTTGGGTCTTGTGCTCATCATGACAGGGGTGATGGCTTTATTTTCCCTGATTGGGTTAAAGGACATCAACATGGAGCATTTTACTCCTTTCTTACCCAATGGCATCGATGGATTTTGGGCGGCGGTCCCTCTTGGTACTTATGCCTATCTCGGGGCTGTCACCTTGGCTACCGCAGGGGGAGAGTGCCGTAATCCTAGGGATCTGCCCAAAGCGCTGATCTGGTCAAGCATCACCTTTATCGGATTGTATACCTTTGCGCAAATCGTGCTGCAAGGCCTCATTCCATGGGATCAAATCTCGATGAATCAATCTCCGTTTACCACAGCCGCCGAGCAGGTTTTTGGATTTGCTGGAGCCTTCATTATGAATATGACCGCTTGGATTGCGGCCGCGACTTGTATCTTAATGGGAACCCTGTTTTCCGCTTCCCGCATCTTTTATGCTCAAGCTCGCAGCGGGTACCTACCTGCCTTCTTTGCTTATATTCATCCGAAGACAGGGACTCCTGTCTATGGCATTGCCGCCGTATGGGCGGCCTCAGTCGTGCTTGTCCTTCTGGGAGCGGTGAATCCGGACCTGTTGTACGTTGAACTTTCGACCCAGTTGGTTCTTGCTTGGATGGTGTCTTGGACCCTTGCCCTGATCGCCGCTATTCTTTACCGCAAAAATAGCATGCAGGAAGTCAAGCAATTGTCTTGGAAGCAGCCTCTTTATCCTTTGTTCCCGATTCTTGGGTTGATCGGGATTGGCATTGTCTGTTATGGAACCTTTGTCGGTTCCCCGATGACCCTTGTACGCGGCGCCATCTGGATGGGGATTCTCTACGTACTGTTTAAGATCTTCCATAAAGATCAGTCGCCGGATCAATCCAAACCTCAAGCGATGTAAGGAGAATTATCGTGATTACCATAAAAGATATTGAACTCAGCTC
This sequence comes from Ammoniphilus sp. YIM 78166, assembly GCF_004522215.1. Taxonomy (GTDB): domain Bacteria; phylum Bacillota; class Bacilli; order Aneurinibacillales; family RAOX-1; genus YIM-78166. Next base: position 303,077 of record NZ_SDLR01000003.1, read on the forward strand.
CAATCTGGAGGAGCAGCTCCTTTGGATTCGCCATCAGCTTCACCAGCACCCGGAGTTATCGTTTTAAGAATTTCAAACATCCAAGCGAATCGCCGCTTGCTTAGACGAATGGGGCATCCCCTATCGAAGGGTTGGAGAGACAGGGATTGTCGTGGATCTAGTGGGGGAAAAGGGAGAAGGACCGCATATCGGCCTACGGGCCGATATCGATGCACTGCCCATTCAAGAGCAGTCCGGCTTGCCTTATGCCTCCCGCTATCCCGGCGTTATGCACGCCTGCGGACATGATGGACACACCGCTATACTGCTAGGCGCTACATATATGCTCAACCAGTTGAAAGATCGGTTTGGCGGGCGGGTGCGCAGCTTGTTCCAGCCTGGGGAAGAAGCGGATGGAGCAGCTTGGCAGATGATCAACCAGGGGATGCTTGAGCAACCTCCCGTCGACCACATGCTGGCCCTTCATCTTTGGCCGCACCTTACTTGAACTGCTAGGGTCTAGCGGAGTCCGTGTGCTGAAGGAGCCTTCCATGGGTGCCGATGATTTTGGCGCATTTGCCGAGCGGATTCCGAGTACGTATTTTCGCTTAGGAATTGGAAAAGAAGGAATCCCACCGGTGGACCTGCACCATCCGGAGTTTCACGATTATCCCCATTGGAGTCAAGCTTTTTACGTGGACTGCACTGGAATTACTAGCCAATAGATAGGAGTGAATGAGATGATAACGAAAGATGATGTCTTAGCCTTAGTAGAAAAAGAGAAGGTAGAATTTATTCGTATCGAGTTTTTGGATTACGCTGGCGTGACCCGGGGGCGAACCGTTCGTCCGAAGCAGCTCAAGGACGCGATGGAAAAGGGCATTAATTTCAGCACGGCCATCATGAGCTTTGATATGTTTGATGAATACATTCCAAACCCAACCTTTGACCAAACGATGGGGATTTCTTTGCTGTACCGGATCCAGCCACCTTTGCCATTCTACCTTATCGAAAAAATAAGGCTCGAATGCTTTGTGACTTAGTGGACGTCAACGGGGATCCATGGCCAAGGTGTCCAAGAAATGTCTTGAAGCGGTTGCTAGAAGAGGTAGAAACCCTGCTGGGCGGGACCATGTTTATGGCCTTTGAACAAGAAGCCTATCTATTAAAAGAAGTAGATGGAGAGCTAGAGCCAGCGGATCAAAGCCATTGCTTCTCCTCAGATGGAGCGGATATCCAGGAAGATTTTATCCAGGAGTTTGTCTATTCCTTAGAGGCCATGGGAGTGGAAACCGAACAGATCTCCAGTGAATTCGGACCGGGTCAACTCGAAATCAACCTGAAATATGCCCCGGCCCTCAAGGCTGCAGATGACCAAGTCACCTTTGCCCATCTGTTCAAGCAAATTGCCCGAGATAAAGGGATGGTGGGCACGCTGATGCCTAAACCCTTCAGCCATCTAGCCGGAAGCGGACTTCATGTGCATATCAGCTTGTATGATCCAGCAGGAGAAAACCTGTTTGAAGATCCCACGGATCCGCGCGGGTTGGATATGTCGGATAAAGCCTATCAGTTCATTGGTGGACTGCTTAAGCACGGTCCTTCGTTAATCGCCATCGGAGCTCCTAGCATTAATTCATATAAGCGAATGCAGCCAGGCTCCTGGGCGCCCGCGCACGTATGCTATGGGGCTGGCAATCGCTCCGTACTGGTGCGCATCCCGGAAAAAAGAAGAGCCCGTCGCTTTGAGTACCGAGGAGCGGATGGAACCTGCAATCCTTACTTACTAGCCGCTTGCATGGTGGCTGCGGGTCTACACGGTATACAAAACCGAATGAATCCTGGTGAGCCTGCGGATATCGACGTCAGCAAGCTCAGTGATTCGCAGCTGAAGGAACGTGGAATCACATGGGTGCCTCGCCACTTGAATCAAGCGATCGATTCCTTAGCGGAAGATACCGTGCTGCCCGAAACGATTGGACGTTCCATTTGGGAGGAGAATATTAAGATTAAACGTACAGAATGGGATAAATACTCTCGTTACGTGAGCAACTGGGAGCGAAAGGTGTTTGCCAATCGATTCTAAGACCCGAAGGGAACAAAAACCACCAGACCTGGGTTGTCTGGTGATTTTGTGTTTGGTCGATTACATCGAATGATAAGGACCTCGAATTGTAAGGACGGTTCAGGTATGAATAATCCACTTTTTAGCAACTCTTTGCTTGGTTATTTCGTCTATAATGATACATATTGTTTTCATCAATGCATCTAGGGAGGTGTTATTTTGTATAATGAACTTCCTGTTATTTATCAGGAATGGGATGAACAAACCGGACAATCACTGGAACCGATCGCGAAAGTATTGGTTAGCCAGGAGATTCTATTTTTGAGGAAACTAGTGAATGCAACTATGATTCGGAATCAAATTTGGGAGCATACTTCTCATGAAACAGATGGGGAGAAGTCTTTTATTTATGTTAAACCCTTTGACCCGAATGTCGTGACTCACGGTGAAAAGATAAAGCAGACTGCTTTTTCTAGGTACGATCTGGCGAATCGGTATGAAGCGGAATACTGGGGTTTCACAGGAATAGATTTTCAATTGTTGAAGATTGGCACCTATGAGCAAGCTTTGGATGCTGCACAAGTTTTACTAGATCATTATGTACATGTACATAAAGTTCATTATGAGGTTGACTATGTGATCTTAGATCCCAACCGCAAAAAAATTCTACTATTTTTGCAGCAAACCTCATTTAGTGATTAGAAGGAGGCGGCAAAAATAGCGGCGGCTTTTTTTCTGGAGGATAATGAAAGGAGTTATGTATGAATAGGTTGAAGATTGAGGAATGGTATCAGAAGGAATGTGAGAAATCGGGAAATAAAAATACATCCCAAACTCCTTTTCACCAGAAGCTTATGGCCTTCTCTCTTATTATGACAGTTCCTGTCGGACTAAGCGGTTGTTCCTCTAGCCCTGAACCGATTAATGTGTCAACTCAGCAGCCGATTCCGATTCCACCCTCGAATTCATCTGATCCATCGGGACCTTTGACGGCGTATGATGAATGTGTTTGGGAGAATGAGGAGTTCGGATGGGAGTTAGACTGTGGTGACAGTGAAATGGAGTGGTACAAAAGCAAGGGGTATACTAACAAGCATTCGTATGTTCCCTCTACATCGGCTTTCTATCAAAAAATGAGAGGAGGTTCCAAGCCGGTTGTAACTACTGGGAAATCGAGTTCCAGTTCGTCTGATTCCCGTACACTTTCAACTCCTTCCGGAGGTAGTGTAGGTGGTGTCGGCAGCGGAGGGACGAAGAGTGGTGGATTCACAACTGGAGGGTAAGGGATGAGAAAAGTATATTCACTTCCGGTCAATCATGATGGATTATTCTCAGAAGAACTTGGCGAGAGGATTCCTTATCACCGCATGTATGGAAAAGAGTACTGTGTTCCAGCAGTGACTGCTTTTTCTGAAAAAGAAATGCTCCTTTTAAAAGAGGCCTCGGAAAAAATAGATCGTATTTATCGTAAGGTGTTGAGATTTGTACAGCGATTTCTACCGGATCCGGTATTAGTAAACCAATTGGGCATCCACCCAGCACTGATCCCAGCTGCACGTCTAGAAGTGCCCTTTCACGGGGTTTCCAGACAGGATTGGATTATGCAGCCGGATGGTATCAAAATGATTGAAAATAATACCGATACGCCAACAGGGATCCCGGAAACGGCCTATCTTGCGGGGGCTATGGTAAAACGGTTTACCAAGATGCAAAATCCTTCAGAGGGGATGGATCGGCAGATTCGGGAATCCTTTTCGTCCCTTATTCAGTTTTATCGACAATGCGGTTTTTCAGGAGAGATTGCTTTTTCCTGTTATGATTGGCATGAAGAAGATTTGTGCAATACAACATACCTGATGGAGCAGGTGCAGAAAGAAGGATTTCCGGCATTCTTTGTCCCTTTGGAGAAGCTGGAAGTGAAGCCGAATGTGGGGCTGTTTTATGAAGGAAAGAGAATTGACATTTGGTATCGGCTTTATCCACTTGAGTATTTAGTCTATGACACCGATGACGATGGATGCGAAACAGGACTGGCCATATTAGAGCTGATTTCACAAAAAAAGCTGGCCATTATTAATCCAGTTCAAAGTATTATTACACAATCTAAAGGGTTCATGGCCCTGATTTGGTCGTTGTATGAGAAAAATGATCACCTTCAGACCTTATGGAATTTGAATGCTCCTATTTTTACGAAGGAAGAGTGTGAGGCGATCTCTCGTCATCTTTTGCCTACGTATTTCGAGGATACATTTTTTCGTCAAGATAGGATACCTTGGGTATCTAAATCGTTATTTGGCAGAGAAGGAAAAGGAACGGTTCTTTTCGATAAAGAAGGCTTGGAACATGAAGTCAAATGGGAGCACCAGGTTGATGATGAAGAAGATCAAGCAACTAGAGAGTATTACAGCAATCAACCTCGAATTTATCAACAGCGAATCAGTCAAGAACGAATAACCATTCCAACCGAAACCGGTTCGTTTGATGGTTATCTGCTCGTCGGTTCGTTTGTCATGGGCGGAGTCTTCGCTGGCATCCTTCCCAGGGTAGGGGGAGTAGTGACAGGTAATCTAGCTTATTTTATTCCTGCGGGAATGGAGAAAGAGGGGTTCACAAAATGAATGGAATGATAGATTTATTGAACGTAGGGATTGGAGTTATTCTTACATTACTGATTTTGCACATTGGTACATTTGTTTTTAGCAAGCTAACTAAGTTTGATGATTTGAAAGAAATTCAAAACGGAAATGAAGCAGCAGGGATATACTTAGGGAGTAAACTGATCGGGTTATCGATCATCATGGCTATGGTATCTTATAGTAGTCACTCTTGGATGGCCATGATCATATGGTCTGTTGTTGGAATGCTAACCCTTTCCTTGGTATATCTCCTCTTTGACTTTTTAACGCCCAAATTTAAGGTCTGTGATGAAATTGCGAAAGGGAATAAGGCCGTTGCACAATTATTGCGGGCCGTTATTATTGGAACATCCATCGTATTAGGAACCATTTTAATGTAGATTATAGCCGCCCTATCCAACAAAACCGTTGAGAGAGGGCTTTTTTCATTTTTGTATATGATCATTTGTTGAGAGAATCCTATCTATAAGCGATCAATCCATTTAAGCGAGGTAAATTCATGAATTTTGAGGACTATCATTTAAGCGATGAAATTCGAAGAGCGCTGGATTTGTTAAAATACGAAACCCCCACAGAGGTTCAGCGTCAAGTCCTACCTGTAGCCATGCAAAGCCAAGATCTTGTCGTAAAGTCTCAAACTGGCAGTGGAAAAACGGCAGCTTTTGGTATACCTGTCTGCGAAAAAATACAGTGGGAGGAAAAACACCCACAGGCTTTAATCCTAACTCCCACTCGAGAACTTGCTGTGCAAGTCCGTGACGATCTTACGAATATTGGCAGGTTTAAGCGGATTAAGGCGATGGCCGTATATGGGAAAGAGCCTTTTTCCAAACAAAGAGAGGAACTGCAACAAAAAAACCATATCATCGTGGGTACTCCTGGGCGTGTCATGGACCATATCGAGAGAGGGACCCTAGTATTAGATGAAATAAAATATCTGATTATTGATGAAGCCGATGAAATGCTAAATATGGGCTTTATCGATCAGGTAGAAAAGATTATTCAACAACTCCCTTCGCAAAGAGTAACGATGGTATTTTCAGCTACTCTGCCTAAAGATGTAGAGAAACTCTGTCATCAATACATGAAAAAGCCGATTCATATTGAGATTGCGGCTACGGGAATCACGACGGAAACTATAGAACATGGTTTAATCGAAGTGAATGAAGCGGATAAGCTTTCCCTGCTTAAAGATGTTACGGTCATTGAAAATCCTGATAGCTGTATAATTTTCTGTCGAACCAAAGAACATGTTGATACGGTATACAACGAATTGAATAGGTCCAATTATACTGTTGAGAGACTCCATGGAGGAATGGAGCAAGAAGATCGATTTGCCGTGATGGAGGGCTTTAAAATAGGGAATTTCCGTTATCTTGTAGCCACGGATGTTGCTGCGCGGGGAATTGATATTGATAATGTGACTCTTGTTATTAATTATGATGTTCCCATGGAGAAGGAGAGCTATGTTCACCGAACAGGAAGAACGGGCCGTGCCGGAAAGAAAGGAAAAGCCATTACGCTTGCCATACCTACGGAAGGGAAATATCTTAGATCCATTGAGAACTACATAGGGTTTAAGATTCCTAAAATCGAAACGCCTAGACACCAGGATGTGGCCAGGGCTAAGGCTGCATTCGAAGAAAAAATCAGCGGTCGCAGAATCGTAAAAAATAATAAAACGGCCCGGATCAACCAAGGGATCATGAAACTCTACTTTAGCGGGGGAAAAAAGAAGAAGCTTCGACCTGTAGATTTTGTGGGAACGATTGCGAAAATCCCTGGGGTAACCGTGGAGGATATAGGAATTATAACGGTTCAGGATCAGTTATCCTATGTTGATATTCTGAATGGAAAAGGCTCTTTAGTTTTACAAACGATGCAAAATACCCCGATCAAAGGGAAAAAATTAAAAGTGAGCCTGGCTAATAAATAATGTTGTCGTGTTGAATCGACCCTAAGTCTGACCTACGATTCCCTATTCGTTGGAAAATCGCCAAACAGGGGATCCATTTCTCTAAAAAAAGGATCCCCTGTCCGATATTTCTATAGAACGCTTGCCTTTTATACGATTAATCTTATAGCCCCAATAGAAGTAAGAACAAGGATGATATGCTGGAAGTGTTTCTGAGGAATCATGGGTAAAATTTTAATTCCGACAATGGCTCCTATCACAATAGTAGGCAGAAACCAAAGATTAAAAGCAATGGTGTCTATAGTGATGAGCCCTAGATGCACGCTGAATGGAACCTTTATCAGGTTAACAAGTAGAAAAAACCATGCACCTGTTCCGACAAATTCGTTTTTAGGTAGTCCTTTAGCCAATAGATAGATAGCCATCACACTGCCAGCAGCATTCCCTACCATGGTAGCGAAGCCTGCCAAAATCCCCATGCTAGAACTGAACCAAATGGATTCAGGAAGACTCGAGCTTGTTTTTTCATCAAGAAACCCCTTGCCCACATGGATCAGAAGCAATGAGAGAATTAAGATACCTAACAGGGTTTTTAATTGGGGGCTATCGATGCTCGCAAGAACAAAATAGCCTATTACAATCCCCCCCAATACCCAAGGGGCTAAAGACAAAATATATTTCCATACAACATTGCGCCGGTAATAGGTTACAGCAATTAGATCACCGGCGATAAGCATGGGCAGGATGAGTCCAGAAGCTTCTCTCGCAGGAATAATTTGTGTGATCAATACGATGCTAAACATTCCTAAAGCAGAAATTCCTGTTTTCGAAAAGCCGATTAGCAGGCTGGCGAGAAGACCCATTGATATTTCTAAAACGCCGAACTCGGGCATAATTTCACTCCTGTCTGGGAGAAACCAGAAAATAATATTGAATAGTTTAAAAAGTTATGTAATTTATTATAACTTCAGTTAGGCAAACTGGCAATCCGTTCCGCCTATTGAATTAGATCAACTCTGGGCTACTTTAAGTAAAAAGAGTGTAAGGAACACTAAGTTCCCTACACTCTACATACGGCAAAGTATTTGCCAGTTGCCCGAAATGGACGTAACTTTAAAGGTTATAAGTAGTATTTAAAATGGCTTAAGAGACATTAAAAGAATTAGAATAAAGACAGAAGCACGAGCAATGTTATCTAATTTAGCGATTTGCATGGCGACGGGCATAAATTCATCTGGTAATGTATCACTCTCTTGTTTTTCTAACATGATATATAAGTTTTCTGCTCTTTTAGGAATCATATAGGCCACAATGGGTTGAACCGCGATGTACAAAACTAAAGCAGTAATATACCATCCTTCGGTAAATAAGCTTGGATTTAACACCCCCAGAAGCAGACCCGTGATCAGGAGAGCAATACTTCCGATTTTCGCGTATTTTTCAACGTCTTTTGCGGTTTCCAATGCTTGTTTAGCCTTGCTGACGGTTGTTCCCCTCTTCATGATAGATGGGTTAGCAAATACTGCACCTAGACCACAGATTGCAGCCATAATGTGAATAAACACAACAACCCCATATAACGTCATTATCAAACCTCCCTCAAAATGATTAAATTGTAGTGTGAAAATCGAACTAGAATAGAAAGCGTTAGTTCTTCACTCCTAGAAAATGATATTACCGAAAGATTACATTAAGAATCGCTTTTTTTGTCGAACTGAAGTATCAGGGCTGAAAGCATCGAAAATTGTTTGAATTCCTGTTTTTTGTAAAACTAGCAAAGGAGCAACAGCAGAGTCGGGAGTATCCGAAGAGGGAAGAGGAAGAAGGAGGTGCTCTCTAAGCGGATTGCAGTTAGGATTCGTTCAAACAACAAAAAAGGGTATCCTAAACCTCTGACATATTAGAGGAGTTTGGGATACCCTTTTCGCTAACAGTTAAGTCTACATTTGCCTTATTTCGGGTTCTTCCGCAAGATCCAAGTCATGCCAAGCGTCTTCCAGCATCATTTCAATGTCCAAGGATGAGCACTGGGCTTGTACAATGGGGGAAGTAAGACTTAGATAATCCATTAGGTCTGTCATGCTGTTAATCAGCACAAAATCCGTACGGTGGTGGTTGAATGTCTGAAGGGCTAGATATTTATGGGGAATATCTGTATTTTTACCCTCGTCTTCCTTTTCAAAGATGACAATCTCAAACCCTGCATCAATATGTCCGAGCTGCATCATGTATCCATCCTCTTCATTCCCGAACCCGTTCATATACAATTCTTCTGCCCAATTCCCCTGCTCGCTTAACTTCCAATTCAGTTCCAGGTCGGCATACATACCTCCCTGTCTATATTCATAAAAGGCTGTTTTTTCATTAGTACGTTTGTGCATAATAATGATCCTCCTGGTTCCCAACCGGCTAAGTAGAATGTATTAACGTTCCAAAACTGTTGTTATTATCCCTTTTGTTTTTAAAGATATACCTTAATTCTTAAGGGTGAGTGGTCTCATCCCAATGTACCATCTAATGAATGGAGCATGGCTGCGAGAACTTTGCCTAGGAGCAGGGGCGGATGATGTAGGATTTGTCTCCTTGGATCGTCCGGAAATGCAGGATCAGCGAGCAGAAATCACCTCTCTTTTCCCCCATGCCAAAACCTTGATTAGTTTTGAATCGGGAGCCAATCAATAGAAGAACGTCTCATCCTATGAGATAATATAGGAACAGTTGAAGAAATGAGGTTTCATTTTACCCTATCATTTTAAAGGAGGTCATGAGTATGGACGTCAGATATCCGGTGGGTCTATTTCAGCACGAGGGAGACATCACAGCAAGTCAAATTGAAGGATGGATCAGAGAAATCGAGGCTGCTCCTTCCCATTTAAGAAAAGCGGTGGAAGGTTTGAATGATCAGCAGTTAGACACCCCTTACCGTTCCAGCGGATGGACGGTTCGCCAAGTTGTCCATCACCTTGCGGATAGTCACATGAATAGCTATATTCGATTTAAGCTTGCCCTTACAGAACAACACCCCACGATTAAGCCCTATCGCGAAGAGAAATGGGCTGAGTTGCCCGATTCCAACATGCCAACCGAAGTCTCCTTGACCTTGCTGGAAGCACTGCACGAGAGATGGGTTCATCTTTTATCTCATCTGAGCCCTGATGAGCTCAAAAGGACATTTAATCACCCAGACTCCGGCGAGATTCAATTAGCCTGGAACATAGGCTTGTACGCATGGCATGGAAGACATCATATTGCGCATATTACCACGCTTCGTGAACGAATGGGGTGGTAGAATCACAAAGGATTTCTCTCTTTAATGGAAGAGCATGACCGCTGGGACTACCCATGCGGCATGCTTTTCTTTGTATATATGCAAAATTTCTAGCACAATCGGTGCAAAAAAGAACGAAATCTTGCGGTAAAAGGACCGGTATGCCCTAAGAAATGTATTGGCATGGTTTGTGCTTATAGAATAGATAGGTCCATCATCATATTTAACGTCTATTTAACGACGTGATCTTTGCGGACCTTGACTAGAACTTGTAAAAAATGAGGTTGGGGGAACAGAAATGAAAAAAGAAATGTCCTTTAAGGTCGCCATCATACCATTACTCGCGATGATTGTGGTTATGACGTTTGCGGTGGTTGTGCTGGATCAGGGGCCGCATATTCCGTTAATTTTCGGAACATCGGTTGCGGCGATTGTAGCCTGGCGTATGGGATTTAAATGGCATGAAATTGAAGAAATGATGTATCAGGGGATTCGTCTGGCTTTACCAGCCGTTGTCATTATCATTCTTGTAGGACTAACAATTGGCGCATGGATAGGGGGCGGAATTGTTGCCACGATGATTTATTACGGTTTGAAACTGATTTCACCTTCCGTCTTTCTCGTATCGATTACTTTTATCTGTGCCATTGTTTCCTTAGCGATCGGAAGCTCTTGGTCAACCATGGGCACCATTGGTGTCGCTGGTATGGGAATCGGCCTGAGTATGGGAATTCCAGCACCCATGGTTGCTGGTGCCATTATTTCAGGTGCTTATTTCGGGGATAAAATGTCACCGCTTTCGGACACAACCAATCTGGCATCCGGTTTAACCAACACAGATTTATTTGTTCATATTCGCCATATGCTTTATACCACGATCCCAGGTCTAGTTATTGCACTTATTGCTTATGGCGTGATGGGGATGAAGTTCGGGAATCAAGGAATGGATGCAGCAAGTATCCAGAACACCTTAATTATTCTTCAGGAGAGTTTTGTAATATCGCCATTTTTATTACTTATTCCTGTTTTTGTTATCATTTTAGTAGCGAAAAAAGTACCGGCCATTCCAGCTCTGATTATCGGTATTACGCTTGGCTTTTTAGCGCACCTTGTTGTGCAAGGCGGTTCTCTTTCCTCAGCCGTTAGCGCATTGCAAAGTGGATTTACAATGAATACAGGGAATGAAACCGTTGACAGCCTATTTAATCGTGGGGGGATAGACTCCATGATGTACACGGTTTCCATGACGATTGTGGCCATGACTTTTGGGGGCATCCTGGAAAAATCGGGCATGCTAAATGCCATTGTGAAACAAATTCTAAAAGTTGTAAAGACGGCAAAAGGTCTTATTGTATCTACGATTGTTTCGTGCTTTGCTACCAATGCTTCTTGCTCTGAACAGTATATTTCAGTGGTGATTCCATCTAGAATGTACGCTAGTGCCTATCGAGAAAAAGGGCTTCATTCTAAGAACCTGTCGCGTGCTCTAGAGGATGGCGGAACGCTGACTTCCGTCTTTATTCCTTGGAATACTTGCGGAGTCTTCATCTTAGGAACACTGGGAGTCCATGCTTTTGAGTATGCCCCCTATGCGGTTTTAAATTTTGTTGTCCCTATCATCTCTATTCTGTACGGGCTAACGGGAATCACCATTTCGAGACTAGATGATGAGGAGTACCTTCAAGTCAAAGAGAAAAATCAAGAAAGATCACAAGTCGTATAACAAATAAAAAGGAAAGGAAGATTAGAGTGAAAATTACAGCCATTCACCTTTATGCGATTCATTTGCCGCTAGAACATCCATTTGTTGTTAGTTATCATACATATACACATATGCCTTCCATTATCGTCAAGATGGAAACGGATGAAGGCCTTGTCGGCTTTGGCGAAGGCGTAGCGGATGAACATGTCACAGGCGAATCCTGGGAAGGGGTTTATCAGATTATCAAAAACACTCTTGCCCCATTGATCCTGGGAAAAAATCCGATGGAAATAGAAAAAATTCATGATCTCATGAATCAAGTGATCTACGGAGCTCCAACAGCTAAGGCGGCTCTAGATATAGCCTGCTTTGATATTATAGGAAAGAAACTTCAAGTGCCGGTTTACCAGCTGATTGGCGGACGTTATCATGATGAATTTCCGATTACCCATGTATTAAGCATTGCCGAGCCGGAAGTCATGGCAAATGAAGCCAAGTTGATGCTAGAGCAGGGATACCGTTCTTTTAAAATGAAAGTGGGCACGAAGGTACAAGAGGATGTGGAACGGATCAAAGCTGTTCGCTCTCAGGTCGGGGACGATATTGCGATTCGGGTGGATGTCAATCAAGGCTGGAAGAACAGCGCGGCTACGCTGGTGGCCTTAAAACAATTGGAGAATTATCAGATCGACTGGGTCGAACAGCCGGTGGCAGCGGATGATATCGATGGCATGGTGGAAGTAAAGTCCAAGACCACGATTCCCGTCATGATCGACGAAGGATTAAAAGGAATGCGCGACATGCGTGAGATTATTCAAAAAAGAGCAGCGGATAAAGTCAATATCAAACTAATGAAATGCGGTGGGATATACCCAGCTGTGAAATTGGCCCATCTTGCGGAAATGGCGGGAATGGAGTGCCAGGTGGGGTCGATGGTGGAGTCCTCGGTAGGCTCAGCCGCGGGCTTTCATGTAGCCTTCTCCAAGAAAGGTATAACGAGCGTCGAGCTAACAGGTCCATTAAAGTTCTCAAGGGATATCGGCAACCTGGAATATGATGTCCCCTTTATCCGCTTAACGGGAAGACCTGGACTTGGAGTCGAAGTGAACGAGGAAACCCTTAGGGAGTTAACCGTATTTAAAGATGTGGTTCGATAGGAGGATATATGGATGGAATTGATATTTCAAGGAACCTTGCGAAAAGAGGATAAGCTGCTTCCTTTTTATGTCCGAAGGCTATCGGTTGATGATTTGCATGAGATCTTCGTTGTTCAGGAACAAGTGGTTGATCGAGCTGACAAAGAAAAGCTTCAGCCCCTTTCAAAGGAAGAAATTCAATCCATTTTACAAGGACAGGGCCTAATAATTGGAGCTTTTACGGAAGAGAAGCTGGTTGCCTTTCGGGCCTTGTTGGTTCCGGAGGTGGATGATGAAATGCACCTAGGCCTTGATATCAGCTTGTCTGAAGCAGAACTTTCCAAGGTGATTTATCAGGAGATTTCCATTGTCCTGCCGGCCTACCGCGGAAACCAACTGCAAAAAACAATGGCGAAGCTGATTATGCACGAATTAGAGAAGGATCCCCTTTCGTATCGATATGTTTGTTGTACGGTTGCGCCGTTTAATCTTCCAAGCTTAAAGGACAAGTTTGCTCAAGGGATGGAGATCGCAGCGTTAAAAGAAAAATACAGCGGAAATTTGCGCTACATTTTCGTAAAAGACCTTTTGCAACCGCAAAGGCCATCTTGGAAGGAGACGACACGCCTCCAAATGGGGGACACCGAAGCCCAACAAGAGAAACTGAAGGAAGGTTGGCGCGGCTTTGAATTAGAAGAAATCGATGGGGTCATGTGGGTCTACTATGGTCGATGATAGGTTTGGCTACAAGTTGTCTAATTCTCCTTCCCTTGTTATAGTAGTATCATAATAGAACGTGGTATAAACCCAGCACGACTTGTGCTGGGTTTATACCATTATAGATTGATTAAGAAGGAAAGGTGAAAGAGTGTTTACATTATCATCCTGGACAACCACATTGGCTTCGATCCAGTGGCTTTTTTTTATTTTTACCAATACCATCGTTGTTCCTCTCTCTATTGGGTCAGCCTTCGGCGTTCCTCCTGATGAGATGGCGGGATTGATCCGAAACTCCCTGATCTTTACAGGGTTTGCCTGTATGCTGCAAGGAATTTGGGGGCATCGATTCCCATTAATGGAAGGTCATTCAGGAGTCATGTGGGGGTTAGTATTAAATTTATCCTTATCCGCTTCTTCCTTAGGAATGAGCTTATCGACAATCGGTGGAGGAATGGCGACGGGTATGTTGCTTGCTGGAGTGACGATCGTCCTATTAGGGTCGCTGAATCTTCTATCGTTTGTTAGAAAGATTTTTTCGCCGATGGTCATGAGCGTTTATTTATTTTTATTAACCATTCAATTGATCATTATCTTTTTCAATGGCATGCTGGAAATATCTGCAGATGGATCCTTGAACGTACCGATAACCCTATTTTCATTTGGAATTGCGATCTTAGTGAGTTTACTCAAGATAAAGGGGAATCCTATCATCGGGAACTTTTCTATTTTGATTGGCATGGTTGTGGGGTGGATTTTGTATTTGATTCTTTTTCCATCCACTACCCCTTCCCTAGGAGGGAATCCATCCTTCTTCGATTTTCCGATTTATCCCTTAGGTTCTCCAAACTTAAACGTAGGGATCATTATCATTACCTTTTTGGCTTGTTTTGTAAATATGAGTAATACCATTGCTTCTATTCAAGCAGCTTCCAGCTTACTCAAAGAGAAAATGACGGAAAGACAACTAAATAGATCGTATGTACTCACGGGCGTGTATTCAATGGGGGCGTCTTTTCTAGGCTTAGTTTCTTATGCTCCCTATGCATCATCGATCGGTTTTTTAGAAAGCACTCGAATCTTTGACCGAAAACCCTTCTTAATAGGGGGAGGGTTGATGGCCGTTTTAGGCTTAGTTCCTATTCTCGGTAACTTGATGGCAACTTTGCCTATGTCAGTCGGGAATGCCATTTTGTTTGTTGCCTATTTACAGTTATTTGGGACATCGATTAAAAGTTTGAATGGGTATGAATTTAACTCCATTACCATTCACCGTTTAGCACTTCCTGTCTTACTTGGAATTAGTATTATGAATGTGGACGCAGGTCTTTTTAGTAACTTCCCTATTCTCCTGCAGCCCCTGGTAACAAATGGATTTATGATGGGCGTTTTGTTATCGATTTTTCTTGAAATAGTAATTGACTGGGATCGAGAAAAAGAAGGAAAGCAAGATGTAGCGTAATTTCAACAAAACCAATTGGTTAAAAACACGAACATCAGCTTGTTTTTTTGTTTTTATAACGAAATATTCTGTTCACTATCATGTTATAGTTAAGTTGAGATCTCAAACCAAGGGGATCTCTTTTTATATTAGGGAGGTATGCAAAATGAAAGTAGAATTCAGGTTTATTAAGAGTGAACAACATGTACGGGGGTGTATATATAATGAACCATAGTTATAATCATCCTTTGAGAAGAAGTTTGATCCAACAACTAGTGTTTATTGATGAAAATCGACTCGGGCTCATTGATATGTATTTGGCGGCTACTCCGGGTAAGGAGAAGGATTACCATTTTTTTGGTCGATATATTTTAGAAGTGGAAAAATTTTTAAGAGACTTTGATTATAGCTTTTCTCCAAAGTTAGATACCGTTTTTATTGGAAGTGAAGTTACTTTACTTTATATTGAGGAAAATCAATTGGTTCAGTATACGATTTGTTTTCCTGAGCAAGTCAATCCTGATAGCCAACACATTTCTTTATTTTCACCGATTGGTAGACAGATCATTTTAAAAGGAATCAACGAATCAATTCTCCTTACCACACCGGATGGCGAAGCTAATGTAATGATCAAAGATATTCAATTCAAGCTATACAGTTAAACATGACGTGGCTGGTTTATTGGATAATGAAAGAATGGCCGTACGGGGTTGGTAGGTAAGAAAGCAGGCTGTGTCCGATTTGGGACCAGCCTTTTTTGTGGATAAGAATTTATAAGATTGAGGAGTACAGGGACTCCTAACGTGAGGTGGGAAGTGGGGGAGTGGGATTAGGCGTACAATTCCGGTTAATTTGAGAAGAGGGTCAACGGACCGGGGGAATAATCGTAGAATTCCGGTTAATTTCCATATCGGGTCCTCAAAAAGGCTCAGGCAAGTGAATAGTCGTAAAAATACGGTTAATCGTAAGGGAATTGGCTAGGGAAAGATGATTAATCGTAAAAGTACGGTTATTCTTCTCGCCAGCCCACCCCGACCCCATCCCCACTAGAGTCCTGGTGGCGTCTTTCATTTGGTTCAAATTGAAGTGTCTTAAGAGCTGGTGCCAGAAAAATGGCTGCAAGAGACTTACCAATTGCCGCATTTCTTGCTCTTGTGGGTCTCAAAATCGGTGAAAACCCACTATTTGCTAGCCTTATCGCGTTGGCATAATCCTTGCGTTACTAATAGGTATCTAAAATATAAGGGGAATTTTCTAATGAGCCTATTAGAAAAGGATTTAAAACCAAAGCAAGCACCTGGAGCTCTCCGGCATTTTCGTGAGGTCGAGCTGTGGAAGGATGTTACCGATGAGCAATGGAATGACTGGCTGTGGCAGTTAACCAATACCATTCGTACATTGGATGATTTGAAGAAAGTCGTGAACCTGACGCCGGAAGAAGAAGAGGGGGTACGCATCTCCACTCAAACCATTCCGTTGAATATCACGCCTTACTATGCATCTTTGATGAATCCCGATGATCCACGCTGTCCGATTCGATTACAGTCTGTTCCCTTGTCAGCGGAGATAAACAAAACGAAATACGACTTAGAAGACCCACTGCACGAGGATGAAGATTCTCCCGTTCCTGGACTTACCCACCGCTATCCGGATCGCGTTCTGTTCCTTGTCACTAATCAGTGCTCCATGTACTGCCGATACTGTACGCGCCGCCGTTTCTCCGGCCAGGTGGGCATGGGCGTACCGAAGAAGCAGCTCGATGCCGCCATCGGATACATCCGTAATACACCAGAAATCCGGGACGTATTGATTTCCGGCGGGGACGGTTTATTGATCAATGATACGATTTTAGAATATATATTAAAAAACCTTCGGGAGATTCCCCATGTGGAAATTATTCGCATCGGCACCCGGGCTCCGGTCGTATTCCCGCAGCGCATTACCGAAAATCTGTGCAACATCTTGAAAAAGTACCATCCAATTTGGCTGAATACTCACTTTAATCACTCTTTGGAGCTTACGGATGAGGCGAAAAAAGCATGTGACATGCTATCCTTTGCTGGCGTTCCGATTGGAAACCAAGCGGTTATTTTAGCAGGGATTAATGACAGCGTTCCGATTATGAAAAAGTTGATGCATGATTTGGTGAAAGCTCGAGTAAGACCTTACTATATTTACCAATGTGACCTATCGGAAGGGATTGGCCACTTCCGCGCGCCCGTATCCAAAGGGTTAGAGATCATTGAAGGATTGCGAGGTCATACGTCGGGTTATGCTGTTCCAACGTTTGTTGTCGATGCGCCTGGCGGGGGTGGAAAAATTGCCCTTTCCCCGAATTACCTAATTTCACAGAGTCCGAATAAAGTCGTTCTCCGTAACTTTGAAGGGGTGATCACCTCTTATCCTGAACCGAAGAATTATGTTCCAGGTCGTGCTGACGACTATTTTAATGAAGCATTTGGAATAGAAAAAACGCCAGAGACCGTAGGGATTTCTGCGTTGCTAAATGATGAGAAGTTTAACTTAGTGCCGGAAGGACTTCGCCGGATGAATAAGCGTGAAGCGTATAAGGAAACCGAGGACCACAGTTCATTGAAAGACCGCAGAGAAAAGCGGGATGAGATGAAGGCAAAATTAATCAAGGCGAAATCCTAATGGAGATGGAATGCTTATAAATAGAGAACAAAGGAAGATAGCCGGGGGGAGGATTGCAACCCTCAATGAAAATGGAAGCGACAACAATCATAGAGAAAAAAGAACGTACGTTTTGGCTAGGGGTGAGGGATACCTTTCCGATTGTTGCTAGCGGCTTTTTTGACGGGATTGTTTATGCCGTGATCGCTCGACAAATCGGATTATCCTGGGGGGAAACAGTAGCCCTGTCCCTCCTGGTTAACGGGGCTTCCTCTCAATTTGCCGCACTTGGCTTGATGAAGCTGGGGATATTGGGCTGGCCGGTCATTCTCTCTACTTTGCTCATTAATGCAAGACATATCATTTATGGCCTTTCCCTTGGCCCTTATTTAAAGGGGGAAGGGAAAGGGAAGCTGCTCCTCGGCTCGGTCAGCCTTTCGGATGAAACCTATGGGGTAAATATTCATCGCTTCAAACGGTATGGAGGAGATTCCTCTTATTTCTTGGGTTCTGCAACGATAGACTATACGCTATGGCAACTCAGTGTGATGACAGGGGCTACCATCGGTCAGTTTACTTTCGATACGCATGCCGTTGGACTTGATTTTGCTTTTCTAGCTACCTTTATCGGATTACTCATGCTGCAGCTTGGAACCCGTACCGCCTGGGGATGTATGCTCTTGGTTGGCATCGTTAGCACCCTTGCTCAGATTTACGGAGGACCAATTCTCGCTGCTTTTTTAGGATCGATAACGGCTATGGTGTGGGGAGGGTGGAAGGGTGAGTAACGAAGTTTTGTGGACCATCATCGGAATGGGATTGGCTACCTATCTGACCCGATGTCCAGCCTTGCTATTTGGCGCGCGATGGGCTCTTCCTGCCAGGGTGTACCGTGCCCTTTCCTTTGCACCTCTAGGGGTGTTTACTTCGTTGTCGATTCCTCCGCTATTTCTGTCTGAACCGGGCCATTCCTGGAACCCCGCTTACTTAGCGGGGGCCCTTGTGGCAGCGGCGATGGGCTGGAAAACGCGACAGCCCTTTTGGGCTATGGTCGGAGGAGTGATAGTCGTAGCCGTCTGGAGGGGAATGGAAGCGGTATAGATTGCGAAAGCTTTAGCCACTAATCCATGATTGAGGAATAGTGGCTTTATCATTGTGACTCATGGAACAATTTCAAAAACCGTACCTTGGTTAAAATCCGTTACTTTCATTGAGCCATACACCCCTAAATATAATTTTGTTTGGTCTAAATTCGTTCCCAAGGTAACAAAGTAAGCCGATTGAGACCCAAAATTATAATCGGTTTCAATAACACTATAATCATGTAGATTGCAAACAGGTCTTACCCTCGTATAAGCTAAAACCCCTTTAGCCGGAGTCCGAGATTCTTCCTTTCGGGCAAGATCGGTAAACACCACACTTCCCGTTAAAGCGGGGATTGCCTTCCCCCTATAGGGTTGGACTCCTGTAAGTGCAGTTCCCCCAAACTTGTCGGGCCGGGGATCTTTGTGGAAATAACTAGTTAAAGGTTGAATCCGCCTCGCTGACGTTTCAATTGCTTCATTGAAGAAAGCAATCGTTTTCTCATCCCCATTCGGATGTTCAGAACAGTCCCTTATCATCGAAGTAGGAAAAGCCCCTTCCCACCCTCGCCAGCCTAGATTAATCCATCCTTCATGGTCAGGTTTTGAATTCATGGAAGAAGCTTGAGTTAACATAGTAACCGGTATGGGTTTATAATGAAGGAAGGAAAAAATGGACTCTACCAAATCCTGTCCGACATGTCCCACATATTTAATATAATGGTTATCATACCTTTGAAATGAAATCCCTGGTATATTTCGAACCCCTTTGACCATGACCGTAAGGGTTTCTTGAATCGGTGTGGGAAGTTCATTAAAACGGGTGACTACGGGTGGATCATAGGTCGACGTATTCTGAACGACATCGATTTCAATGATTTTACCCGCGATTTCCATCTCGTCCTGGGCTAAATTAAATGGATCATAGCCTGATCCACCATCTCCCGTTGTTAAAACAAGCTTGCCTGTTTCAGGTGAAAAGTTTAAGCTATTCACACCATTGTGGTTAAAAAATGGCCTTCTTAAGTATAGTAAGGTTCGTCGTTTTTGCGGTTGACCATTCGATGGTAAAATCCATTCTTCAACGGTATCAATATGATCATAGTGAGTATCTCTATTTGTCCACCTGAGGTTTAACGTGTTCGGATCACATGGATTCGGAATAAAAGAATCAGGAAGAGCACCCGGACCTTGTGTTCCAGCTACTGAGTAATGAAGATAAAACAAACCGTTATAATAAAATTCGGGATGAAACGCTAGTCCTAGCAATCCCCGTTCATCATATCCACCACCGGAAACCCCAAGTTGGATGATTCGCGAGCGAATATCTAAAAAAGTCCTCATATCCCCGTTTCCTATGTAAAAGATTTCTCCTACCTGGGTTGCCATAAATAATCTTTCCATGGAATCACCCGGAAGTATAGCTGTCTTCAAAACAGTGGGTAAATTTAGCCGACGTACCATGGGACGTAAACGAACCTTAACTTTGATCAACTACCTTTACCCTCCTTCGCCTTGTTTTCTTTTATAAGAATATGATTCGAACTGTTCTCATAGTACCTATTAGGGCATGGCACGATTTTCCATGGGGGGTAATATCTATGATGTGGAGAGATGAGTTCATTCCAAAGATGAACCGTTATTCTAAGAACATGCGGCTTGTAGTGGGTGCCCTATTAGGTTCAATTGCCGCTATGCTTCAATCTGCCGGGATTTTGACGGGTATTGGTTACATACTGAGCATGATGAGCACTGGCCCTCTAGTACTTGCTAGCCTATTGTCCGTCAGAATAGGTGTAATGACTTATTTCGTAACCTTATTTCTATTGGCCCTGTTCCAGCCAAGTGAACTCCTGGTGTTCCTCTTTACCACAGGATTATTAGGACTCAGTTTAGGTATTGGTCTTAAGTATTTAAAGCGAAGACTATTTATTATTCCTTTTGCCGCTTTATGTTTGACACTGGGTATCAGTATGTTGTTATATGGATTTCAATTTCCTATACTGGGACCATCGGTAACCCCTTATTTTAATAGTAGGGTTATCCTAGGGACATTTGCCTTTTCCTTATTGTATAGCTGGATTTGGATGAAATTAAGTATCTATGTTTTTAAAGTCTTCATAAAGCATTTTTCACGTTAATGCAACCTGTCTTATGGAAGGTTGCTTTTTCTTTGAAGACACTAAGAAAATCTTAAGAAATGCATCACGGGTTTATTAAGATTTTGCAGGTAGAATGATTTTAGAACAAAATAAGGGGGAGAGATGACATGCACGATTCTGATTTAGGAGTGAAGGGTTGATGAATATCTTGGTTTGTGATGATGATAAGTCGATTGTTGATGCTCTAGGGGTTTACTTAGAAAATGAAGGGTATGCCATATTCAAAGCTTTTAACGGCCTAGAGGCCATAGACATTGTGGAGAGGCAAGAGATTCACCTGATTATTATGGATATCATGATGCCGAAGATGGATGGAATAAGCGCGACGATCAAGATCAGAGAAGATAAAAAAATTCCGTTGATTATGCTATCAGCCAAATCCGAGGACTCGGATAAGATTTTAGGATTAAATTTAGGAGCCGACGACTATATTACGAAGCCGTTTAATCCCTTAGAACTCATTGCCAGGGTGAAATCCCAGCTGAGAAGATATACCACATTTGGGAGTCTGGAAACCAAGAGTAATGTATACCAGACAGGGGGACTCATGATCGATGATGAAAGAAAAACGGTGACCGTCGATGGGGAAGAGGTTCATCTAACCCCGGTGCAATATAAGATACTCAAGCTCCTGACCGCGAACGCGGGTAAAGTCTTTTCCATTGAGGAGATCTATGAGAAGGTTTGGAATGAAACGGCCTTTAGTCCGGAAAATACGGTGACGGTTCATATCCGCAAAATTAGGGAAAAAATCGAAATCAATCCGAAAGAACCAAAATATTTGAAGGTTGTGTGGGGAGTGGGATATAAAGTTGAAAAATTATAGTCATGCTATCATAACGAAAATACTGGCTTTTGTTCTGGTGATCCTTTGTTTTACCGGTATGGTTACTTCAATTGTGCAAGTGGAAAATGCAAATGATGGTGAATTTGGAATCATTTTTGAAGATAACTACTTTCATAGCAGGGCTTATATTCGGGAGAGTCGAAGCCTCGTAAACGATCTGACTAGACTCCTCGGAGAGTATAAGAATGAGGAACATATAGCAAGTGGCGGGACGATCAGTGAAGAGGAATGGAGCTGGGAAGAAAGACAACTGTTTTCGGAGTATCAATACCAATCCCCAGAGTATAGCTACGACTTAACAGAAAAAGAAAACTTCGAAAGGTTTAAAGAAGTGTATGCCAATCAGTTGGCCAAAGCAAGGGAACAGCTGATTCAGAATGATTTAAAGACCTTTCATCGATTACTGCAAAGCTTAAACGATTATGAAAATCGCTTGTTTTATGCCAGTGATGGTGTCCATGTATTTACCAACACGCCGAACACGGAAAAGGAACAGTTTCGAACCTATCCTTCCTATATGATGTTTGGGGAGTATAAAACCGAGCTCTACCCTAAGGAAGTAAAGGAAAATCAATACCTATATAAACAAATCACAGAACCAATCCAATCATTGGATCCGAAAAGCATGGTTGTTTATATCGCTTTTACACAAGAGTTTCTCGATCAAAACCTGAAAGAGTGGCAGGAAAATAAAGCAGTGGCTACCCAGAGCTTCTATAGATTACTCGGATTTTTAACAGCAGGTATCCTGTCCTTTCTCTATTTGGTGATCGTTATTGGGAGAACATCTTTTAAGGATCAAGAGGTAAGCTTGAATCCCTTAGATAAATTATTTACGGATGTGAAGCTAGGTCTATGCGTCATTCTTTTAGCGTTTTGGGCGGCCCTGCTAGAAGATTTGAATGATACTGAGATGATGTTCATGGTCATTCCAATCACGATTACCTTTGCCACTGTCGGATTGATGCTAGTGCTATCCCTCGTGAGGCATTGGAAGAATGGAACGCTCATAAAGCATAGCTTAGTCTTCCGCATTCTCTATACGATATATAAATTTGTTAGAAATATATATGACAGCGGAAGTGTTGGCATCAAGACGGTACTTATCGTAATCGGTTATCCCCTTATCGTTGCCTTAACGTTTTTTATGTTTCCCGTAACCCTCGGTATCGCCGCTTGGTTTGCCTTGAAGAAGGTCAAGTCCTTCCAGGCAATCCAAGAAGGGGTAGAGAAAATTAAGGATGGGGATATTCATCATCGCATTGACGTGGGAAGTAAAGGGGAGTTTTCAAGACTGGCAGCGAATATCAACGGCATCACCGATGGGTTAAAGAAAGCCGTGGATAATGAACTGAAAAGCGAACGGTTAAAAACGGAGCTCATTACCAATGTGTCCCATGATATCCGAACACCTTTAACTTCTATAATTACCTATGTAGATCTATTGAAAAAAGAAAAGGACCCTTCCAAGGTAGAAGAATATATCGAAGTGCTGGATCAAAAATCGAAAAGACTTAAAGTTCTCACCGATGATTTATTTGAAGCAGCCAAGGCTTCCAGCGGAAATATTCCCGTTCAGTTTGAGCGAATCAACATCGTATCTTTAATTTCCCAGGGGCTCGGTGAAGTCAATGAAAAAATTGAGTCCTTAGATTTAGAAGTGAAGTTTAATCATCCTAAGGAAAAGGTGTATGTTACCGCCGATGGAAAGCTGTTGTGGAGGTCAATCGAAAACCTCTTGTCCAATATCTTCAAATATACGCTCAAAGGCTCAAGAGTGTATATCGATATTGAAGAAGCAGGGGATGAAATCCTGCTTACCTTTAAAAACATCTCAGCCTATGAACTAAATATCTCCGCAGAAGATTTAATGGAACGTTTTACAAGAGGGGATGAAGCCAGATCAAGCGAAGGCAGCGGGTTAGGGCTATCTATCGCGAAAAGTCTAATTGAGATCCAAAAGGGGAGATTTTACGTTCAAGTGGATGGGGATTTATTTAAGTCTATGATTTATATGCGAAAGCATCAGGAATAGGGTGGAGTGAAATACATTACCACTGGCTAACATATTTGTAATCGCTTAGGACCATCATAATAATGAGTGGATTTATCCTTTCAGCAAATCTTAGGGCATAGGAAGGTTAATATGAGCGACAGACAAACGAAAGCCGATGTAATCTTAATTGGTGCTGGAATCATGAGTGCGACTTTAGGTGCGCTGCTGAAAGAACTAGCACCGGACTGGCATATCACCGTATTTGAAAAGCTCGAAAACGCTGGTGAGGAAAGCTCGAACGAATGGAATAATGCCGGAACAGGACACGCAGCTCTTTGTGAACTTAACTACACAACGGAAAAGCCGGATGGATCTGTAGATATTAGTAAAGCTGTAAAGATTAATGAACAGTTTCAGGAATCCATGCAGTTTTGGTCTTTTCTTGTAAACAATAACCGAATTCAGAACCCACAACACTTTATCATGCCATTGCCACATATGAGCTTTGTAGAAGGGGATCAGAATGTATCCTTCTTAAAGAAACGATTTAAAGCCATGTCTGCTAATCCCCTGTTTGAAGGGATGGAATTTTCCGATGATCCGGAAAAGCTGAGGGAATGGATGCCGCTTATGATGCAAGACCGTGTAATGAATGAACCCTTAGCGGCAACAAAAGTCAACGCTGGAACGGACGTTAACTTTGGGGCTTTAACGCGGATGATGTTTGATTTCCTCGAGAGTAAAAATGTCAATATTCATTATAATCATCGAGTTGATGATATCAATCGAACGAGTGAGGGCTTATGGGAATTGAAAGTGCGGAATGTCGATCAAGGTACTATTGAACTCCATACTGCCAAGTTCGTTTTTATCGGTTCAGGAGGAGGAAGCCTGCATTTGCTGCAAAAATCCGGTATTCCTGAGGGGGATTACATTGGTGGATTCCCCGTGAGCGGAATATTTATGGTGTGTAATAATCCGGATGTTGTGGAAGCGCATCATGCAAAAGTATATGGTAAAGCCAAAGTTGGGGCGCCTCCCATGTCTGTTCCGCATCTTGATACTCGATTTATTGACAATAAAAAAATGTTGCTATTTGGACCGTTTGCTGGCTTCTCACCCAAGTTCTTAAAAACCGGTTCCAAGCTCGATTTGGTGACTTCCGTAAAAAAAGATAATCTGTTTACGATGTTGTCAGCAGGGGTAAAAAACATACCTTTAACAAAATACCTAATCAAGCAAGTGAGGTTATCCAAAGAACAACGGATGGAAGAACTGCGTGAGTTTATCCCGAACGCCAGAAGCGAGGATTGGGAATTAGTCGTGGCGGGCCAACGGGTGCAAGTGATCAAAGATACGGAAGAGGGAAGAGGAATGCTTCGATTTGGTACAGAAGTCATTCATTCTGCTGATGGTTCGATCGCAGCCTTGCTCGGTGCATCGCCGGGTGCGTCTACTGCCGTTTCCGTCATGCTTGAGTTGATCAAAAAATGCTTCCCGCAACATATCCACGAGTGGGAACAGAAGATCAAAGAAATGATTCCTTCTTATGGCTTGTCCCTCATGGAAAACCCGGGGCTTTTGCATGAAATTCATACTTCAACAGCCCAAACGCTGGGTTTGGCTAGTAAGGATCGATCCTTTCAGGAAGCATAAGAGTCATCCACAATGAATGAGGTTGATGGAGGGATTCCTATGAACCAAATAAAGATATTCCTAAGAAACGGTTGTTTAATCGAAACGGCAACGGATAAACTTACCATAAAAAGAAATAATCTTGAACAAGTCATCGATCTCGCGTGGGAGAACATTCCTGATGGGTATCCAGTCCCGCTGCACCTTGATTTGACGGAAATTATCGCGATTACAAGTAAAAAGCTATAAAAGTGCCTAACGTTAAAGGCTGTTCTCCTGCGGGGAAACAGCCTTTTCTTTTTCCTTGAACTCCTATAACAATAACAATATAATTAAATTCAACAATATTTTATTGTAAAACGATAAATACTATGTTATAGTCAAATTGACAAAAAAAGTGAGGTGTTTATTATGAATCGAGGAACAACATTCTTCCTAAGGCTGGCTGTTATCCTTATGGGAATTCCAGTTCTTGCCTTGTGTATATTTTTGGTGCCTAGGATAGCAGTTATAGTAGCAGATTTTTTAGAGGTTGCTTATTTAAAATATCTCGTTTTCATCGTCTTTTATGGAGCGGCGATCCCTTTTTACTTTGCTCTCTATCAAGCTTTTAAACTTTTAAGCTATATTGATCAAAATAAAGCATTCTCCGAATTATCTGTAAAAGCTTTAATGAAAATTAAATACTGTGCCATTACAATCTGTAGTTTGCATGTACTAGGTTTGCCGCTCTTCTATCTCATGGCGGATAAAGACGACGCCCCAGGACTCATATTCATCGGAATGGTGGTACCTTTTGCTTCCATGGTGATCGCCGTCTTTGCTGCAGTGCTCCAAAGACTATTAGAGGAAGCTATCAAAATAAAAACAGAAAATGATTTAACGGTCTGAGGTGATTAATATGGCGATTATCATTAATATTGATGTAATGTTGGCTAAACGGAAGATGAGCGTAACCGAGCTTTCGGAGAGGGTTGGAATTACGATGGCTAATCTTTCTATATTGAAAAATGGAAAGGCGAAGGCCATTCGACTATCAACGTTGGAGGCCATTTGCAAAGCGTTAGAATGCCAACCTGGAGATATTTTAGAGTATAAAAAGGATGAAGAAGGGGAGGTATAACCTTGGAGCATAACCTTCCGATCATTGAAAATATGGCTAACCCCCGAGAGCTGGAGAGAATGTTTCGAAAGGAACCAGAAGCTTTTAAAAAGTCATTCTTACAGGCCTGGCAACAAAACCCGGATTCACAGGTTCTGGCTGTTTGGTATGAGAGATTGAATTTTAAGGAGACGGACCATACGGAAAAAGCTTCCTTCTTTCAAAAGGATTTCTTGTTTATGGGAATTATAGCCATTCTAGCTGGGATATGTACCAGGATCATTTTCCATTTTGTCGAACAGCAAGCGATAGCCCCGATTAACCTTGTTTTTGGGATCATTCCCTTTATAGCCGCCTATTTTGTATACCATAATACCCCAAGAAAACAGGTACTTTATACCCTGGGATTGTTCTTCGTCATCTCCGGATTTTATCTTAATATGCTGCCACTAGAGGAGAAAGACAGTATTATCCTGGCTTATCTGCACCTTCCGATCTTCTTATGGGTATTAGTAGGGCTTGCCTTCACTGGAAATGAATATGGGAAGGGTAGCTCCAGATTAGCCTATCTTAAATTTAATGGGGAATTTTGCATCCTCTACGCCAGCATGGCCATCAGCGGAATGCTGCTGACCGCCTTAACCATGCAGTTATTTACCTTTGTAGGCATGGATATCTCTGAATTCTATTTTAAAAATGTCGTTTTATTTGGTGCTGCCGCACTGGCTATTGTAGCAACCTACCTGGTATCAAGGAACCTTAAACGTTCTAAAAATATTGCACCATTGATAGCCAAAATTTTTAGTCCACTTGTATTGGCCACCTTGTTGGTTTATCTCATAACGGTTGTTTGGGTCGGAAAAAATCCATTCTTTGACCGTGATTTCCTCCTATCCTTCAACGGAATACTTCTAAGTGTTTTGGCCGTCACGATTTTTTCCATTACCGAAAGTGGGAAATACGAGAAAAAGACCATTTCCGATTATATCAATGTTGCCCTGATTGTTCTTGCTCTTATCATTGACAGTGTAGCTCTATCCGCCATCGTGTTTAGGCTGTCTTCTTATGGGATTACACCCAACCGGCTTGCTGTATTAGGGGTAAACATCCTGATCTGGGCCAATCTCATGTGGATTATGCTTTCCTATAGACATTTTCTACAAAACAAAACCGGACCTTCATCCGTCCAAGATGCCGTTACGAAGTATTTGCCGATCTATGGACTTTGGGCAGCTTTCGTTGCGTTTGTTTTTCCAATCATTTTTTAGTAAAAGGCTCACCGTCTCACACGTTGTGTAGGGGTATAAAGTCCATTTATCCGAAAAAATCAGAGGAAAAAAAGCATAATAAGTGGAGAATCGACAACTAAAGCTTCAATATAGCTTGTAAATTTGGCTTTCAGAGCTAATAGTTGGATTTTTTCCACCTACAAAATGAAATCCTACGCTATTTTAATCAATAGGTGGAAAATTTCCATCCATTTATTCTTGCTTCCATCCTAGATGTTTACTATCAGTGGACTTTTGCTGATTTTGTCTTTAGAAATACCCTGTAGGGGGTATGTTTAGCTTTCCAACCTAACAGTTGGGAGAAGTTCTGTTTCCTTGCTTGCACCTCTACACGGAACCCGTTATTAACCGTCTTTTTTAATTGGCGCCCAATAAGAAAGATCGCGGGAAGTGACAAAGCCATCAAGCTATGGCAAAATGGTGAGGTTAGATAGGGGGAGAGACTTACGATGAAACCATATAGATCTTTACTTTTTGATATTGATAATACACTGTTAGATTTTAACGCAACGGAAAAACAAGCCTTAAAACGGCTATTTGATAACCAGAATATATCCTTAACTGTGGAAATGGAAGAAGAGTATAAAAAAATTAATCACTTTCTTTGGAGATGCTTTGAAGAAGGAAAGCTTTCGCGGGAAGAGGTTGTGAATACGCGCTTTTCCCTTTTATTTAAGGAGCACGGCAAAGAGGTTGACGGAATGCTCCTAGAAAAGAATTACCGTACCTATTTAGAAGAAGGACACCATCTTGTACAAGGTGCGCTTGAACTAGTCACCAGCTTGCAAGATCATTATGAGTTATTTATTGTGACCAATGGAGTTTCCCAGACGCAGTTTAAGCGACTAGAGGCATCAGGATTATTGCCGCTGTTTAGGGAGGTCTTTGTTTCAGAAGACACAGGTTACCAAAAGCCGATGAAAGAATTCTTTGATTATGTCTTTGCTAGAATTTCTAATTTCTCCGCGGGACATGCGCTGATAATAGGAGATTCTCTAAGTGCGGATATCAAAGGAGGGCAGCTTGCTGGTTTAGACACATGTTGGTTTAATCCCGAGGGAACACCTAACCATACGGCAATCGAGCCAACTTATCAGATTCAAACGTTAGACGAGCTTCATTCCATCTTAAATGGGTCGTTAACCGGTAAGCCATGAGGAAAATCGTTATATTTTGCATCGTATTCCTAGCTCTAGGTCTTCTTCTATACGGCTCCTATAAGCTCATGAATGCGCGAACTTATCAGGTATTTGGCGAGTTGGTTTATCGTGTGGAAACCGAACAAAAGCGTGTGGCTTTAACCTTTGATGACGGGCCTACACCGAATGTGGAAAGTCTATTGCCCCTTCTTGATCAATATAACGCAAAAGCTACTTTTTTCTTAATCGGGAAAGAACTAGAGAATCATCTTCAGTTGGGTAAGGACATCGTAGCAGCGGGGCATCAATTAGGCAATCACACCTATTCCCACAACCGCATGGTGTTAAAAAGTCCTTCGTTTATCAAAGATGAAATAGAGAAAACCAATGTCCTCATTCGCCAAGCAGGGTATCATGGTCGAATCAATTTTCGCCCCCCGAACGGAAAAAAGCTGATAGGACTTCCCTATTATTTAAAGGGTCAGAATATGCGTACGGTGATGTGGGACCTTGAACCCGACACGTACTTTACTTCTGTCGCTGATAAGGTGGACTATGTGAGTACAAATGTGAAGCCTGGGTCTATTATTTTGCTACATCCTATGTACGATAGCACGGGAAATGAGTTGAAAGTCATAGAGGGGATATTAGAAAGCTTGACGGAAAAAGGATTTGAATTTGTCACGGTAGAAGAGTTGATTAGGCAGTAGCAGCCATCGTTCAGGAGACGCTAGAAAAAGAGAAGAACCCTATCCGGCATGAAGTAGTCGGGTAGGGTTTTTTCGGTAGGGACAGAAGATTTTTACAAACTTCTCATCTTTAAAACCCAAATGCCAGTTGTTCATCCTGATCCCTTGATTCGGATAATTGAGGTCGTTTATGTTCAGGGACATGAGCAGGCAAATCATACGCTTCAAGTATGGAATAGACACGGTTCATAAGAGCTTCAACATAAGGGTGTGAGGGATACGCCGATTGGTATTGGTTCGTATAGGCTGTTAGAAGATCAGGTGCACATGTCTCTAATGTTTTGTAATACCAGGCTTTCACTCCTGGCTTGAGGCGCAGGACGGAGGGAACCGCGTACATCGCTTGGTGTGCTTTAGCTTCCCGTACTAAACCTTTTAATTGGTCAGTCGAATCCGTGAGTCTAGGGAGAATGGGGGCTATAAAAATTCCGGCGGTCAGCCCGTGATTGACTAGTTGCTCCACCGTCGCCAGTCGCTTCTTTGGCAGGGGATGCCGATCCTGATTGCGCTTATGGCACCTAAACAAGAGATCAAATCTTATCAACCCGCCGAGGAAGGAAGAGCCAATCCTTCTTTTACAACGGAAAGCTCGCAAACCCCAGCAGAGAAACTAGAGAACAATCGGGTCTTAGGAACCCTGATGGGAGCAGTAGGAATCATTTATGTCATTTATGAGTTTGTGAACGGCAAAGATCTAGATTTAAATATTATTAATATTACGTTCCTAAGCGCCGGACTTTTTTTCCATCGCTCCTTGGCTAACTTTGCTCAAGCATTTAAGGATGCCGTTTCTGCGATCTCGCCCATTGTTCTGCAATTTCCTTTTTATGCCGGCATTATTGCCGTTCTTGGCAGCTCCGGAATGGGAAAAGCAATCATTGATTGGATGAGCTCGATTGCTAGTGTGGAATCTTTTTCCGTTTTTACGTATTGGACGGCAGGATTGGTCAATATCCTCGCTCCTTCAGGAGGTGGGCAATGGGCGTTGCAAGGTCCTCTGCAAATACCGGCAGGCATGCAGTTAGGGGTAAATCCTGCTTCTATCGCCATGGCCGTTGGGGGGAGATGCTTGGACAAATTTAATTCAACCATTTTGGGCGTTGCCGATCTTAAGCGTTGTAGGGCTAAGTATTCGTGATATCATGGGATATTGCGCCCTATTAAGTGTATGGGTGGGCGTGGTGACAAGTATACTCATCTATTTCGTTTACTAAAAAAGCTAAAGAAGGTAAGGGAGGATAAGGCCTTCTCTTCCCTTCTTTTTTTTACCATCTTAATTCTCTGACAATCTCACGAACCCCGATGGAGCGGATGACCTCAATGAATAATTGTTTCATTTCTGCGCTTTTCATGATCTGAACCATCGATTTTTGCATCTCTGGTGTTTTCATTAAATCAATCAGAACTTGTTGCATTTCAGGGCTTGATAATACACTTGCCATTTGTTGTCTCATTTCCGGAGTCGACATGATCTGGATAAGAGCTTGCTGGACTTCAGGCGCCTGCATGAGTTCAGCCATCTGCTGTGAGGAAAGCTTAAGTGGTACCGGGGAAAAGTTACTCCAAGCGTTGCAGCCCGTTAAGGTAATGGAAAAGAGCAAGAGTATAGATAGAAAGATTCGCATGGGTTGGACTCCTTTATATAAACTTAGTCCGGTTATTTTTCCCAATTGATCTCGTTGTCAATCTGCCGAAACGGAAAGCTTAATTTATACCCTATGTAAAAGAAAAGTTCCCGAAAAAAGAAGGGGGTTTGGGTCCTTATACTCTTATAGGCGGACGTTAAAGTAGGAGAGGAATAGGCTTTCATCCCTAAGTTCGTTGCCATGACCATCGAACGCTTCATGTGGAGCGGGTCACTGACAATAGTAAAGGTTTTGAATCCTTCTTCCATGGCAATCGCAAAAGCGTATTTAAGGTTTTCTTCGGTGATAGTGGATTGGCTTTCAGTGAAAATATCCTCGGGTTTCACATGGTTTTCTAAAGCATATTGTTTCGCAACCTCGGATTCGGAAAGGGGTTCTGTGTTCTTTTTGCCGCCAGTAAAAATTAGATGTTCCACGTAACCATTTTGATAAAGCCAGATGGCATGGTTTATTCGCTCTTGAAAAACAGGGGAGGGTTTGGCATCCCAAACGGCTGCCCCAAGAACGATAGCGGCATCTGTTTTCACCCTTTCCTGCTTGGTCCTATAATTCCAAATGTCCATGGCAGAATAGAGTATGAATACGATCGATACCACAATAAAGACTGACATTGCTTTTTTAAGTTGAGACATTTTATAACCACTTCCTTAGTAATCTGAAAACCGCTTTCGATACGTCCGTGGAGATACTCCCTCATACCGGGTGAAGCTGGAACTGAAGTAAGAAGGCTGATGGAATCCTACTTCTTCAGCAATGCGTGCAATCGGCAAATCAGTTCGCAGGAGCAGCAGCTTAGCTTGCTCCAGACGATACCGGGTGAGGTATTCAAATGGGGAACAGCCGAATTGCTTTTGCATACAGCGAGCGATATAGACCGGATGGAAATTAAGCACTTCTCCCAGCTGATCAGCCGTTATATCTTCCTTGTAATGCTTGCGTAAATAAGCAGCCGATTGCTCCGCGACATTGCTTCCAGGTACGATTGTACTCAAATCGATGGAGGAGTTTAATAATTCAAGAACCTGCTGGAAGATCAGTTGGCGTTTCCAACGCGCCCAGTTATGATGGGACTCATGCTCTAAATCATTAATTTGCTGCAGTTTGCTGTAAATGGCAGATGGTTGCTGAAGTCGAACAAACTGCGGGATCAGCATGGTGAAGGTTGACACCGTAAACGGATTCGTTTCCACTGGTTCTACCTGTTCCTGCATAAAGGTTTCTGTCGTTCCCCATGTTTCTGTTGTATCAAAATGGACCCAAAAGTGTCCCGTTTCCTCCTTGCACGCTTCAGTCGGATAATGGTGTCGGTCTGGCCGAAGGATGAGAGCATGCCCTGCCGGCACCTCGTATTGCTGCTGTTCTTCTGCTATATAAAGGCAACCGCTCGACACTACCAATAAGTCAAACACGCCCAGATTTCTGCGATTCAAGTGCTTTTGACCTGGCCGAAATGTATAAAAACCGCTCGCGATATGGTAGGGCATAGGCGGAGCCGTAAACTGAAGAATAGACAAGATCTCTCCACCTCGATCTCATGAAAGTTTGTATCGTGAAAGTTTTGGTTCAAATCCTAACACTTCCTCTAAAGTATAGCGTTTATAATTTGAAAAGACTAGATTGCTGCAAGCAGGAGGAATGGGAAATGAAGGAGAACAAGCAGGATATGACGCTGTGGATGCTGGCATGGCCTATCTTTCTGGAAATGCTGCTGCAGTTTTTGCTTGGGGCTGTAGACATCCTAATGGTGAGCGATATCTCGGATGATGCCGTCGCAGTCATTGGCATTTCAACACAGCTGTTTAACGCGGCCAATATTCTGTTTATGGCAATAGCAAGCGGTGCAGGTATCTTGGTAGCCCAGAAGCTGGGGGCCAAAAGAATGGAGGACGCTCGGACCATCGGGATTATGGGCACTATGGTTTGTATGGGCATAGGTATGGTCTTAAGTGTTCTCCTTTTCTTTGGGGCAGGTTCGATTGCACAGCTGCTTCAGCTGCCAGTGGCGCTGCAGCCGCTTGGTGAAACGTATATCTCCATTGTAGGAGCTGGCATGGTGTTTATGGCCGCTATGGCGGTACTTGGCACCATTATCCGAAACACCGGGAACACACGGGGACCCATGTATGTCTCGATCGGGATTAACATTATTCATGTCATTTTAAATTATGCTTTTATTTACGGCGCTTTTGGCTTTCCTCAGTGGGGCCTGGCAGGGGTTGCGTTATCGACAGCGATCAGCCGATTGATAGGAACGGTCATTTTGTTTGTGATGTTCCAAAACTCCTTCAGCAAGCAGGTGAGTTGGAAGGACTTAGGGGTATTTGACAAGCCTTTGTTTAAGGAAACCTTGAAGCTCAGCTGGCCACTAGGAGTCGGTATGTCCTCCTGGTGCTTTACCCAGTTGGTTATCTTTTCCTTTACAGCCATGCTCGGAGCAAAGGAGTTGAGTGCACGGACCTATTTGAACACCTTGGAATCCTTTTGCTTTCTCATTGGCTTTTCCATTGCAATGGCAGGTCAGATCTACATTGCACACTATTACGGATCCGGCTACTATAAAGAAACCTATCGAAGTGCCTATAAAGTCTTGTGGGTGGGACTTGGTCTCGTGATGGCCAATACCCTGCTGCTGGTTGTCGTCGGGAAACAAGCACTCATGCTGTTTACGGCCGACTTAGAAATTATCGCATTAGGGGTGTCCTTATTAGCCGTCAATCTATTGCTGCAACCAGCCAAGATGCTCAATATGGCGATCGGCAGCGCCTTAAACGCGGTAGGCGACACTCGCTTCAACATGATCATTGGGCTATTCTCCATGTGGTTAGTTGCTGTAGGCCTTTCCTATTATTTAGGCATTACGCTCGGGTGGGGATTATTCGGCATCTATGCAGCGATGATATTAGATGAACTCTTGAGAGGAGGACTCACCCTCCTTCGCTGGAGAGCCAAGAGGTTTATGAAAAAACCAGTGTTCAGGGAGGAATTCAAAACACCATCTGAGGCGATTTCTTAGATCTTGAATACGTAAAGGGAGTAGTGCCCGCTCATTTCCGTGGAACATGCAAATTCAGTCGTGTTCCACGAGAAAAAGCGGGCAGAATTTCGTTTTTGAGTCTTGTATGCGCTTACGAATTTAGTTAATATGATAGATTAAGAGGGAGGAGAGAAGGGATGTCGGACAAGAAGTGGAAGGTAGGACTCATTGCTCTCTCTATGATCGTGATCTATCTGTTTATTGGCTTTGCCATCAATGCTCGTACGATTGACAATGTCGTAGCCCTTCTGCGTGGAGCAGAGGTGAGCAGCTCCCAGCGCTATCATGTGGTTCTGATCGAACAGGAGCAGCGGCACCCTTACTGGCAATTGATAGAGAGAGGAGCCTTGGATGCTGCGAAAATATACGATCTTGAGCTAGAGTATACAGGCCCTGTTCGAAACAATATGGAGGAGCAAATCAAACTATTAGAAAAAGCGATCGCATCCAAAGTCGACGGCATTATTGTTCAAGGTCTGAATGACGAAAAATTTACGCCGGTGATCAATAAAGCGATTGATAAAGGAATTCCTGTGCTCACGATCGATACCGATGCGCCGACAAGCAGACGGTTAACGTATGTAGGGACGGACAACTTCCGGGCTGGGAACCGGTTAGGACATATGGTCGTTCAGGCAACAGGAGGACAAGGCAAAATCGGTGTCCTCATCGGGAGTGATAAAGCGGAAAACCAGATGCTCCGGCTCAATGGGTTGAAGCATGTGATCGATCAATTTCCTGGTCTTGAGATTGTCGCGGTGCGTCCCTCCAATATTTCTCGAATCGAAGCGGTGGAACAGGCGATCGCGGTGCTCGCTCAACACCCCGAGATTGATACGATGGTAGGGACCAGCGCACTGGATGCCTTGGGGATGGTTCAAGCGAAAAATCATGTGGGCCGATATGAGATACGGATCATCGGATTTGATGACTTGCCCGAGACGTTGGACGGCATTAGAAAAGGAGAAATTGTATCCACACTGGCACAAAAGCCCTACCTGATGGGATACGATTCCATTCGTCTGCTCCACGACCATTTCCGGGGAAGGCCCTTGCCAAAAGAGCATTATACCGAGGTTGAAGTGATCAACGCAAGCCACGCAAGGAGGGAGTGAAGACGATGACAATACGAACAAAGCTTTTCATTTTCATTCCCTTGATCGTCATCCTCATGAATGTCGTTTCTTACTTTATTTTTGACAGCAGTAAAAAAGTCCAAGAAAGCTATAATCTGATGATGGATCGGATACTGCTTTACAAGCAAATTAGCCATGAAACACAGGAGAGTCTAAGGTATTTCAGCCACTTTTTTCTGCGGCTGGATCAAGACAGTTTTCTGGAATTTAATAAACACACCAAGGAGCTGGAGAGGCTCAGGTTCCGGCTGCTTGCACAAAAAAAGACAGAACTCAACCATGTTCAAATCCGCAACTACGCCAATCTCATCGAGACGTTCTTAGAACAAGTGCAAGGGACAACCGCGACCATGAATAAGGAGGGCATCAACAACAATACCCATTTGTATATGGAAGCCGAGAAAACCTCTCGCTTCATTGCGGAGCATGGCCAGGCGCTAGTCGATTTGGAGTTGAGCTATTATCAGCCAATCTATCAGGAGATTATTCACGCGACTGACCGGATGAATCTATTGGGCGCCTTGCTGTTTATTACGTCCACCCTGCTGAGTATTACGTTTGCAATTTGGCTCTCTCGTTCGATTACCGCTCCGATCCGAAGACTGGTGGCTACAGCCAAACAGATCGCGAAAGGCAATCTGGACACCAAAGCGCCGGAGTTGGGAAGCACGGATGAAATTGGGATTCTTTGCCGGACGTTTAATCGCATGCTCGAAAACGTCAAGGACCTAATGGAGAAAAATTTGGAGGGCATCGAAAAAGACCGAATGGTCAAGGAATTTGAGCTGAAAGCGCTGCAGAGCCAAATTAATCCCCATTTTTTGTTTAATACCTTAAATGTCATCTCCAAGCTGGCCTATATCGAGGGAGCAGAGAAAACAAGCGATTTAACTATCTCCGTGTCCCGACTGATCCGCTATAACCTGCGCAAGCTCGATCAAGCGGTGACCCTGCGTGATGAGGTGGAGCATGCGAAGGAGTACTTTTCCATTCAAAAAGCAAGGTTCAGGGACCGGGTTTCCTTTGAACTCGACATCGATGACAGGGCACTCGAACAAGCGGTTCCTTGTCTGACTCTGCAGCCTATTTTAGAAAACGCTTTTATGCATGGGATTGAAGAAAAGGAAGAAGGTGCGGTGCTGAAACTCACGGTTCACTATGTCGATTCTCACGTTCGGGTGGAGGTTGCTGACAATGGAGTCGGGATGACGGAGGAAACGCGAAAAAAACTGCTTCAATTGAATGCAGAAGGGCCGAGCGGCCAACGCTCAGGTCACTCGACTGGGCTCGGAACTCACAATGTGTTCAAGCGATTGGATCATTTCTTCGAAGGCAAGCAAACCATTGAGGTGCTGAGCGGAATCAACGAAGGGACATCCGTGATTTTTCGGCTCCCCAACCGATCGTACCAGCCGTAAGAAAGGAGAAGGTGGAGCATGTACCGATTGCTTATTGCAGATGATGAGGTGTTGGAACGCGAAGGCCTCGAGCTCATGGTGGGCCGCTTGTTGCCGGGGAAATTTGAAATCTACCATGCGGACAACGGACGGAAGGCAATCCAGGTTGCAGAGGAGCATCGCCCGGATATCATTTTCATGGATATTAAAATGCCAGGGATTCAAGGGTTAGAAGCGATCAAGGAAATTCTCAAGCGGCATACAGGAGCCAAGATTGTCCTGGTCACGGCTTTTGACTATTTTGTTTACGCCAAGGAAGCGGTTGCCCTAGGGGTCAAGGATTATATCCTAAAACCCGCAAAAAAAGAGCAAATCCTCGAAATGTTGCAACGGATGATCTCGGAGCTGGAGGAAGAAAAAAAGAAAAGGCAAGAGGAGCTGGAGTTAAAAGAGAGGCTTTCCCAGCTGCGCCCTTTAATTGAAAATGAATTTGCCATTATGCTGATGCTGGATTATGTACAGGAAGTCGATCTTCGCCACGTAGCAGACATGCTGGATTGTGATTGGAGCTGGGGCTACGCCATGGTATTTTCCCTTGTGACGGATCAAGCCCCGCTTGACCTGAATAAAAAGGAGTGCTACGAGTCCATTAAAAGCTACATCAAGCCCCAGTTGCCTTGCCTGGTAAGTCCTTTGATCGGAAGTCAACTGGCTTTGTTTGTTCCGTCCGAGCCTGGTATCTCCTCCTATTCCCATCGGATCAAGTCGCTCCAGTGGGGGAAAAAGCTGCAGGACAAGCTCGAAGCAGAGCTTAAGCTCTCAAGTGTGATCGGCATCGGGTCGATTCAGGAAGGGATCGAGGGACTTCGCCAATCCTATCATCAAGCCATGTTGGTCTCAACTGACCCGACGGCGATGGGGAGCATCCGTCACTATGATGATGTAGCGCAAGGAGTAAAAAAACTGCTTTTTTCACTCAACGACGAGAAGCAGCTGTTTGATGCCGTACATCGCTTACACAAACAAGAGGCCCATGATAAGCTTACTGTGATGCTGGATAAGCTGGGCAGAAACGTTGACCTGGCGAGATGGCGAAAAGAAATCACCTACCTTTTCGAATCGCTGACCAAGCAATTTCTCCAGCAAGGGATCAAAGTGGAGGCGCATGCTGACTTTTCCTCGGTTTGTCAGATCGAAGAGCTGCGCCAGGCAAGCGTCGAACGGTTGGATGAGCTGATCCGGGTCGTCAAGGACGAGAGAGAAAAGCGCAGTGCGACGGTGATCGATCGGGCCAAAGCCTATATTGATGATCAGTACAGAGAGGAGATCTCGATGGAACAGGTGGCGGAGTATGTCAGCTTAAGCCCCTATTACTTCAGTAAACTGTTTAAAGTGCAAATCGGGGAAACCTTTATTGATTATCTAACTCAACTGCGGATTGAGGAAGCCAAGAAATTGATGTTAAATCCTGAATACAGCTTGAAGGAAATCTGCTACGATGTCGGTTATAAGGACCCGAATTATTTTAGCCGCGTGTTTAAAAAAGTTACCGGAACGACCCCCAAGGAATATCGACAAAACGAGCTTGAAGAAAAGTCCTGGTCATCATGACAGGACTTTTTTGTGTTCAAGACAAAATAGTCCTAGTGATGTTGAAACCGATATCACTCCCGCAAAAAAAGTGAAGCGACTAGACAAAGGAGTGCAGGTCATCCTGGTATCAGGCTGAGAACTCCGATGCTAAGATTAAGTTGTAAGCGTGATCATGATAAAGGAAATCAAAGGGGGATCATTCGTATGTTGAAATGGGGAAGAAGTCTTAGCTTAAGTACGGCTGCTTTATTGTTGGCAGCCTCCCTGACCGGTTGTGGAGTCGTTTCGAGCGGAGATAAGCCGGCTACCAATTCCGGAGAGCAAACACAGACCAAATCTGCAGATGACAAGATTGTAATTGGAATGTCCATGGATACGCTGAAAGAAGAACGCTGGCAAAAAGACCGCGACATTTTTGTGGCGAAGGTGCAAGAATTGGGCGGTGAAGTCAAAGTGCTAGCGGCAGATGGAAACGATGCCACGCAATTAAGCCAAGCGGAACAGCTGATTTCCCAAGGGGTTGATGTTCTCGTCGTCATCCCGCATAACGCGGAAGCGTCTGCACCGATTGTAGATAAAGCGCATAAAGAGGGCATCAAAGTCATCTCCTACGACCGACTCATTAAAAATTCCGACGTGGATTACTATCTTTCCTTTGAAAACGTTCGGGTAGGGGAAATGCAGGCTCAAGCCATCGTTGAAAAGGCACCGAAAGGAAACTATGTGTATATCGGTGGAGCGGACACCGACAATAACGCCCACATGTTTAAAGAAGGGGCAATGAACGTGCTGAAACCGTTGGTAGAAAAGGGAGACATCAAGATCGTTTACGATCAATTTTCTAAAGATTGGAAACCCGAAGAAGCTTTGAAAAACATGGAAAATGCGCTAACTGCTAACAACAACGACGTCCAGGCCGTTGTCGCGGCCAATGACGGGACCGCAGGCGGAGCGATCCAAGCCTTGAACGCACAAGGCTTAGTTGGCAAGGTTCCGGTATCTGGCCAAGATGCGGATATGGCCGCGGTTCAGCGGATTGCTGAAGGTAAGCAAACCATGACAGTTTACAAGCCGATCACGGCCATTGCAACCAAAGCTGCGGAGATGGCGGTGACTTTAGCCAAAGGGGAAACCGTACAAGCGGATAAGAAAGTCAACAACGGCAAGATTGAAGTTCCTTCCATCCTGCTAGACCCGATTTCGGTGAATCAAGACAACTTGGTCGACACCGTGATCAAAGACGGATTCCATAAAGTCGAAGATGTGTTCAAAAATGTTCCTAAGGATCAATGGCCAAAGCAATAGCAGCAGGTGTGGAGTATAGGGCAGCCCGGCTGTTCTATACTCTATCTTTTGATAGAGGAGTGAACGAAGTGTACGCATTGGAAATGGTTGACATTACAAAAGAGTTTCCAGGGGTTAGGGCCTTAGACCGAGTGAATTTCAAGGTAAAAAAAGGAGAAATCCATGCCCTCTGCGGAGAAAACGGGGCAGGCAAGTCGACGTTAATGAAAGTGCTCAGTGGTCTTTATCCAGCAGGGACGTATACGGGCGAGATCCGAATCGATGCTGAGAAAAAAGAGTTTCATAAGATCAGCGATGCCGAACAAGCGGGGATCACGATTATCCACCAGGAGCTGGCATTAGTGAAGGACATGACCGTCGGTGAGAACATTTTCCTTGGCGCCGAACCGACGAAGCGAGGGGTCATACAGTGGGATGAGCTGTATCACCACGCGGGAAAATGGCTAAAGACGGTCGGTCTCCATATCAGCCCTGATACCAAAATTGGAACACTCGGGATTGGCCAGCAGCAGCTCGTCGAAATTGCCAAGGCACTGTCTAAAAATACGAAGATCCTCATCCTTGACGAACCCACCGCTGCTCTCACCGAGAGTGAAGTGGACATCTTGATCGGGATTCTCAACCAGCTGAGAGAAGAAGGAGTCTCTTGTATTTATATCTCACACAAGATGCCGGAAGTTTTCCGTCTCGCCGACAGCATTACCATTCTCCGCGATGGCCAGACGATCGCGACTCTAGATCGTAAAGAGGCTGATGATGACAAAGTGGTTTCCTTGATGGTCGGAAGGGAGTTAACCGAGCGATATCCACGCGTGGAACACGTGCCAAAAGAGACGGTGCTTGAGGTTCGCCACTATTCCGTATGGCATCAGGATAAACCTGACCAGCAAGTGATTCGAAAAGTGAGCTTTTCCCTGCGAAAAGGGGAAATCCTCGGCATCGCGGGGCTCATGGGAGCCGGCCGAAGCGAATTGGTGATGAGCTTGTTCGGGGCTTATGGAGGAAAAGCGGAAGGCGAGATTTTGATCAACAATCGGCCCGTGCGTATCCAGTCCGTCTCGGATGCAATCAAGGAAGGTCTTGCCTTAGTCACCGAGGATCGCAAGCGATTAGGCTTGGTGTTGGGGATGGATATCAAGACAAATACGTCCATGGCGACCCTAAGTAAAGTAAGCAAGTGGGGAGTCATTGATGCCAATGAAGAGATTAAGTGGGGACAGAAGTATGTCAAAGACCTAAGAACGAAAACCGCTTCCCTTGAAACGCCCGTCGGGACCCTTTCGGGAGGGAACCAGCAAAAGGTCGTCATTGCCAAGTGGCTGATGTCAGATCCCAAGGTGCTGATTCTCGATGAACCCACTCGAGGAATCGACGTAGGGGCTAAATACGAGATTTACAACCTCATGAACCAGTTGGTCGATCAAGGAGTGGCGATCATTATGATTTCCTCAGAGCTTCCGGAGGTATTGGGCATGAGCGACCGGATCCTCGTGATGAGTGAAGGTCAGTTTGTCAAGGAACTGGATTGGCGTGAAGCCACGCAAGAAAATATTATGTTAGCGGCAACAGGAGGGTAAAACGCATGGAAATGAAAACGGAAATCAACGCTTCCAAACCAAGTGGACTAAAGAGTATCTTGGGTAAAATGGACGTTCGAGCCTACACGATGGTCGCCGCCGTAGTCCTGATCTGGATATTCTTCGGCCTAATGCATGACACGTTTTTAACCGCACGGAACTTATCTAATTTATTCACGCAAATGTCAGTGACCGCCATTCTCGCCATCGGGATGGTTCTGGTCATTGTGGCCGGCCATATCGACTTGTCCGTTGGTTCCCTTGTCGGCCTTACAGGCGGTGTGGCCTCGATCCTCAGCAATTGGCTGGGGATGCCTACCTCGGTTGTAATTATCGGTACTCTCGTCGTTGGAGCCTTGCTTGGCATGTTCCAAGGCTGGCTTGTGGCTTATCAGGCGATCCCCGCCTTTATCGTCACCTTAGGGGGGATGATGGTGTTCCGCGGGGCACTGATGGGAGTCACCAAGTCCTCGACCATTTCCATCTCCGACCCGGCGTTTGCGCTCTTGGGAAATGCGTACTTCGCCGCGGGATTTGGCTTAATTCTTGCCGTCCTTGCTATTGGGGCCATTCTATGGTCCACCTTGAAGAAAAGAAAGTCTCGGGAGAAGTATGGCTTCGACGTCGCTCCAATGGGGGTCGATCTGACGAAAATCGGATTTATTAGCTTGCTTGTAATCTCCTTTGTCCTGCTCATGAACAGCTATAAAGGCATTCCTTTTCCGATCATT
Organism: Ammoniphilus sp. YIM 78166; assembly: GCF_004522215.1. GTDB lineage: Bacteria > Bacillota > Bacilli > Aneurinibacillales > RAOX-1 > YIM-78166. The sequence goes on from NZ_SDLR01000003.1 coordinate 344,990, forward strand.
TTTGTCATTATTCTCGCACTCGTCTTCAGTTTCCTGGCCAATCAAACCTCCTTTGGCCGCCATATCTATGCCATTGGGGGAAACCCAGATGCCGCACGCTTGTCTGGGGTGAACATCCGCAAGAAAACGATGCTCGTCTTCCTGCTCAGCGGCTTGCTGGCGTCGATCGCTTCCTTGGTTCTGACGTCCCGCTTGTCTTCGGCTACCATTTCCGCAGGACAAATGTATGAGCTCGATGCTATTGCCGCATGCGTGATCGGGGGAACCTCCTTAATGGGCGGATCCGGTACGATCCTAGGGGCGATCATCGGAGCCTTAATCATGACTTCCCTGGATAATGGGATGTCCCTAATGGGCTTGGAGTCTTTTTGGCAATATGTAGTTAAGGGAAGTATACTAGTAGCTGCCGTGTGGTTGGATATTTCCAGCCGCAAGAAAAAAGCAACCAAATAAGGAGGAGTTCCAATGCAAAAGGTCCGATGGGGAATTCTCAGTACAGCAGGGATTGCCAGACGTCAGCTCATTCCTGCCCTGCAAAAGGAGCCTGGAAGTGAAATCACAGCTATCGCCAGTTTAAGCGGCAAGGCAAGGGAGGTGGCCGATGAATTTGGCATTCCCCGGGCGTATGATTCCTATGAAGAGCTGTTACAGGATCCGGACATCCAAGTGGTATATATTCCGCTGCCCAATGCTTTGCACCAACAATGGGCGATCATGGCGGCCCAGCATCACAAGCATATCTTGTGTGAAAAGCCAGCTACGCTTCATGCGGACGAGATGAACGCTGTGATCGAAGCTTGTCAGCAGCACCAAGTCCTTTTTATGGAAGCCTTCATGTACCAGTTTCATCCGCAGCACGAAAAAGTCAAGGCATTGGTTCGCTCGGGAGCCATCGGCGAGGTTCGCTTGTTTCGAGCAGCCTTTAGCTTCGCGATAGGAGACCAGCCTGACAATATTCGTTTAAATAAAGAGCTGGGCGGCGGCAGCTTGTATGACGTCGGATGCTACGGAATCCATTCGCTGCGCTATATTCTAGAGGATGAGCCGGAGCAGGTATTTGCCATGGGAAAAATAGATCCCGCTTCGGGCGTCGATACCCTGATGACCCTAAGCCTGAAAATGCAGAGCGGGGTTCATGCCCTCGTGGATTGCAACTTCGAAATTCCCAATCGGCAAGAATATGAGGTGATCGGAACCAAAGGAAGGATTCACGTCCCCCGGGCGTACCGCCCTGATTTGGCCGGAGGGGAGGGACTGATCCGCCTTCATCATGAGAATGGGGAAGTCCAGGAGCTGCTCGTGGAGGGGGACCAGTATCTGCTGCAGGTCCAGCATCTCGCCGATTGTATCCGAAAAGGGATCGAGCCGTCTTATCCCCCATCGAATACGCTGCAAAATATGCGAGTAATCGATGCTGCCTACAGCTCGTTGCGTGAAGGTAAAAGCATATACTTATAAGACAGGAGACATAAAATATGGGAGTTGGAATTGGATTTATCGGGACTGGATTTGTTTCGTTAATGCATCAACAGGCCATTCAACAAGTGGAGAACGCCAGCTTGGTGGGGGTCTACGATCGCAATCGGGAGGTTCTGCAGCAAAAAGCAGCAGAGTGGGGCGTACAAGCTTTTTCATCAGTGGAGGAGCTCGTGAGCTCCCCAGACATTAATGTAATCTATGTGCTTTCACCGGTGGAGTACCATTTTGAGCATGCCAAGCAAGCCATTACCGCAAGCAAGCACGTCTTCATCGAAAAGCCCGTGGGCTTGTCCGTCGAGGAAAACCAAACCTTGGCGCGCTTAGCTCAAGAAGCCGGGGTCCACTGTGTACCTGCCCATAATTATGTTTACAACCCCTCCATTTGGAGAATTCGACGGATGATCGACAGAGGGGACATGGGGGAGATCGTAGCAGGATGGATTCAGTACTGCATCTATCATTCCGATGACATCTTTGCCCGTTATCCTGGCGTGATTCCACAAATTATGACCCATCATTTGTACACCTTGTTGTATCTGCTCGGCCGCCCCACCCGGGTTATGGCCATGGCAACAGAAACACGCGAAAACAAGGTGGGAAAAGAAGACCAAGCGTTTGTCACCTTGGAAATGCCCAACGGAGCAATGATCAGCTTGTTTGCTGGGATCCGGACGAACGACTTAACTTCTCAGCCCGGTCCGTTTATGGTGAAGATTCTCGGTACAGAAGGCGGAGGCAGCCACTCATGGCGTGAAGGCGTGAACACCAAGCAAGTGGGCACCCATCCCGAAACCTGGATTCCGTATGATGAATCCTACGAGCTAGAAACCGATCATCTCGTCAACAAAGTCCTACTAGGCCACCAAAAACCGCTCTCGACCATCGAGGATGCGGTGGACGCCCAGATTCTCCTTGATGCAATCAAGCAATCCGTGGAGAGTGGACGGTCGATCGAAATCAAATGGAATAAGTAAAATGGTAAAGGGTGTTCCAATAATACGGAACACCCTTTGCTACTTTACCCGTCAATGTAATCTGGATCGAAGGAAATGTCTTCCTTCTTATCTAGGTTATACATCGTGTCCTGGATTTCTTCTAGTTGATCGAATCTTTCCTGATTGTAAATCTTGGCTTCTTCAATTCTTTCCTGATTGGCATGTCTAGCTTTTTCAGGATCTCTTTCGAAAAACAGATTTTCCATTTTTTATCACCTCGGATTTAGTTTTCCTCATTCTGTAATAAATCATGTGAAGCTATGAGGGGAGGAGCCAGTCATCTACTCGGAGATGGAAAAAGTCCATCTATTTGACAAAATATTAAAGAATAGAGAGGTATAAGTGGAATTTTACCATTTAAATTGAATAACCACCCCTACTTAGTTGCTTTTATAGTACTATTAGTGGAGATTTTCCATCTATTGGGTTCCTCTCAAAGCCTTTATTCTAAAATAAGTGAACATTTTCCATCTGCACCCCAAACGATGCGTGGTTTATCCAATGCGGTATCTGCTCAGCCATAGTGAGGCGGCTAGTAGGGGGGGCATTCGGACAAGGACCCTGCCCGAACACAAGTCTATTTCTTAGGACTCATAGGAATGTAAAAATCAGGGATTAAGAAAATATTATAGTGTATAGAAAGGACGTGACTATAATAATCGCAGAAAATGATCATCCAAAGGAGTCCTGGAAAAAGAATATTATCCTCTTCTTAAGTAGCCAGACGATCTCGCTATTTGGTTCGTCCTTAGTTCAATATGCGATGATGTGGCACATTACCCTTACGACGAAGTCGGGGGTGATGATGACACTTTATATCCTTTGTGGTTTTCTTCCAACCTTTGTTTTATCGCCTATTGCAGGGGGATGGGCAGATCGCTACAACCGAAAAATGCTGATTATTTTTGCAGATGCACTAATCGCATTGGCTACTGTCATACTGGCCATTATTTTTTTCATGGGATATGATGCGATCTGGCTGTTTTTTGTGATGGCGGCGATTCGCGCCATTGGGACAGGCATACAAACTCCAGCGGTTGGAGCTATTCTGCCGCAAATTGTGCCGGAGGATCAGCTCACTAGGGTCAATGGCATAAACGGAAGTCTTCAGGCGCTGAATATGTTTCTGGCCCCGATGGCGAGTGCAGCACTTTTGACCACCTCGTCCATAGAGGTAATCTTCCTTATTGATGTGGTTACCGCGGTGATTGCGATTGTAACGTTATTTGTCTTTTTAAATATTCCGGTGCATGAGAAGGCGGCTAAAGAACAAGCAACAAGCTATTTTGCGGACTTAAAACAAGGTTTGGTCTACGTTAGAAATCACGATTTCCTCAAAAGCTTCTTTTTGTTTTTTGCCTTTTTCTTTGTACTGGTCGCACCGGCTGCATTCCTAACACCACTACAAGTCACTCGAACATTCGGTGATGAGGTCTGGAAGTTAACTGCTATCGAAATCACCTTTTCTTTAGGGATGATGGTAGGTGGAGGAGTCATTGCTGCATGGGGAGGCTTCCCTAATAAAGTTCATACCATGACATTCGCCAGTCTAATCATGGGCGTTTGTACGTTGGCGCTCGGTATAATTCCTATCTTTTGGATTTACTTACTTATCATGACGGTATTCGGAGTGGCCATGCCGATTTTCAGTACGCCAACCACCGTTTTATTACAGGAAAATGTAGAAGAAAATTATCTAGGAAGAGTATTTGGATTATACGGGATGATTTCAACCTCAATGATGCCGATGGGGATGCTCCTCTTCGGACCTATGGCGGATGTGATTCCAATCGAATGGCTGCTGATAGGGACAGGGGTACTGATTCTCATATTGGCTGTTTTCTTAGGAAGAAACAAGGTATTACTTGAAACTGGAAAATTAGCATAGACGGATGTGGCGATAATCAACTGTATAATAAAAAAGTGTAGAGAAACGGTGAAATTTCTCTACACTGTTAAGACTCTCAAATCCCATCAACCCTCTTGCTCTCATGACGAGAGAACCTGCTTCTTAGAAGTGTTAAACCCGCATGCAATCTATAAATTGTCAATCGTTATTAATTGGCTGCCACCGAGATTTTCAGGCGGCTGATGATATGAACAGTTGTGTTATAATATAAATTATTTTAAAAATATTACAACACGATTGTCCGTGAAACGAGGTCTTCGCATGATTGTACCGATATTTTCTACCTGCATTGTACTTTATCTGATCTCTATTGTATTTCCCAGTGCACTAGTTTCGCATGCAATTTCAGTGATGGCCGTGTTGGCAATCCTAATCTCTTATCGGTACGTGGGAAGAGTAGTGAAGATTTTAAGCGGAATTCTGCTCACGGTCGGCTTTGCGGTGATGTTGGCTAACGGAGCGGGACCTCTTGAGCTGTTGAAGTCCTTTGGGTACATGATGAATGTACTGACGTTGTTCGCCCTCGTCCCTTTAATGGCAATTCCCATGCAGATTGGTCATTATGGTCGTGACATACAGACCATCATCCATTCCCGGATCAAGTCGTCCGGCAGCTTATACGTCCTGACCTCAGGATTGTCCCATTTTCTAGGGGTATTTACTTATCTAGCATCGCTTCCGATGACATACTACGCCATCCGACCGGCTGCTGACCTGTATCCGATCCGAAACAAAGAACGATTTATGAGCCGTGCGATTACTCACGGGTTCTCTATGACGACGATGTGGACACCGATTGCTCCGATCCTGGCCACAGTCTTAGAAATGACAAAAGTCAGCTGGGCATCCATCATTCTTTTTGTGCTAGCGCTCGCTGTTCTGGGTCTAATCTTGGATTGGGCATTCGGTGTTATGATAGGGAAGAAGCATAGCTTAGATAAAGAAGTGGAATCCGCTCAGCAGGAAATGGCTGTTGCGGGAAGTGATTCTCATTACGGAAAGGTGTGGCATGTGCTCGCAGCCATTGCCTTACTCAGCGTGATCGTTCTTGTGATGGAGTTGATGCTTGGCATGTCCTTTATGCTGATTATCATCATCCTGATCCTCCCTTTTGGATTAGTCTGGTCTCTATTTATCGGAAAAGGGAAGGAATATGGGAACCTTGTCAAAAAGCACCCCGCCCACTATTTGCCCAAGATGAAGGATCAGTTTGTCATTTTTCTGTCTGCAGGATTTATGATTACAGCGCTACGGTGGTCTGGAGCCGATGCGGTCATTAATCTGACGATCTCCGATTTTAAGGATTTGGTCGGTGTCCATGTATTTATCGTGTTGATCCCGCTAATTCCACTGGGCTTGGCTTTTATTGGACTTCACCCGGCAGTGGCGCTTGCCTTGGTCGCTCAGTCTGTGAACCCGCAAATATTGGGCATATCGCCACAGCTACTCGCGGTATCCATGCTGGCTGGCGCAGCCAGTTCGTTCCTTATGGGACCTTACAATGCGACCATTGGAATGATGGCAGGAATCGTAAAACGATCGCCTTTTGAGGTTTCAAACTGGAATCTTCCCTTTACGGCGGCTTTCATCGTTCTTTCGATGTGCTTGCTCATTGTGCTGCAAATGGTAGTGTAGTACTTTCTGATTTATTGTCACTTTAAATAGACTCTTAACATAAATTAGCGTGAGGTAACTTTCTTTTCACCCTAGAAAGAAGGGATATGATTACCCATGCAGTGGGGTGTAGATTCATCTGCTAGAGTAACGGAATCTTTTTTTCAATGTGTTGTTCGAAACTTTGGCTATCCCGTTTTCTGGGGAAGATACTTAACAACCGTTCCTAATGTATCAGATGGTTTAACACCAGAGGAAATTCGGCTGATAAGAGGTAAAGGAGTAAAGATCTGGCCAATTTATAATGTAATGAAAGATGCCTTGGGCTACAGAAACGGCCATGTAGCTGCTAGTAATGCTATTTTTCATGCTAGGACATTAGGGTTGCCTACAGGGAAAATGATTTCAGCTAACTTAGAGCATAGAATAGATGAAGCTTGGATAAGGGGATGGGTGGATGCTTTTTTTCCCAGCGGATACTTGCCAGGTTTATACGGCGACCCAACGATAGGTGATTTTACTAATGCCTATTGTGAAGCTGTGAAGAATCATTCTAGGGTTATAGAGCAGGCCATTGTCTGGTCGAATCGCCCAAGACCAGGCGTAACGAGTAGAGTCAATGCACCAAAAGAATTTAAACCGGTTAAGATGCCTTGTGGAAGTAATACTTGGGGATGGCAATACGGATGGGATGACCCTACTTGTTCCATACCCATTGATTCTAATCTAGTTGACAGGCGCATGATTCAATTTCTTTGGTAAACCATCCTAGGTGTTAAGGTCACCTAGGATTTTATTTTACCAAAACTACTACTTGATCAATTTAATAATTCCACCTAAAATATAGACAAGCTCCCATATCACTCCAGATCTTACCCTCCTCACTAACTTCACTTTAGTTACCTTCTCCAACAGATTAGAAAACCACCTAATATCCAAAATTCCGTAAGCTATCCTCCATGAGACAACAAATTACCCAATTGATAAGGAGATGATTGTACTGTCATCGGTTATGTCTGCCGTAGAATGTCCACAATGTGGCCGGGTTGCTATAGAAGATTATTATTGCAATACGTTTGAGATATACATTTATTGCCTTCGGTGTGGCTATAATTACTCCAGAACCATGAGTGTAGGAACGGAATACGAGGAAGAAGTTCGCCGTGGTCATGGGATATTCTATTTAGTTAATAAGGGAGGTCAAAGGAAAACCGTTCTCTTGAATTGTGAGTTAGATACTAAACTGCTAGAAGAATATCGGATGGAGTTCTTCGGTCAAGATACTAATCAAGAAGAGAGCTACTTAGTAAGTGTTAAGGACAACGTCTTTATCACCCATTTAGGGAATGCTCCGGAAAAATTCAATCTATCATTTAATGAACATAAGGAACAAATGAGAACTAAATATGGGGATGATGAATTCATTGATGTCATAGTACCCATTGACTAGCAGTTGGCGAGGATAAGAGAGGTCTAAAGTGAAATGGGAGTTCTTTTTCAACCTTTCCTCTGATATTCCTCTGACATTTCCCCAATATAATGGGGGAAAGGAAGGAGCGGGATAACATGAGTGAGATATTTGATATCGAGAGGTTAATGTCCATTGAGGATGAGGAAACTTGGAGACTCACCTACGAAGAGGAGATCGCGAAGTTGGATCAGAGCTTTCAGGATTTAGCCAGGATCCAGTATGAAGAAATGATCGCCCCCACAGGATCGGGGGTGGAGGAGGAGCTTACGCTTCAGCATTTTCAGCTTTTTTCGAGTCCACTATGGAAGGTTTTTATTGAAGAATGGGAACAGAAGGAAACGGACAAGGAATGGAAAAGGAGGTTGGAAGTTTTAAAAGGAAAAGCGATGGAAGTGATCGTGGAGAGCCATCCCGAGATTGTGAAATGCAAAGCCGATATCCAATCCATATTGATGAAACAAAGTTTTCAATCTCATGGGGAGTCTTATCCTTTTCCCTCTGTTCAGGTCCAGTTGATGAATCAAGCGAATCGGGCGTTGCGTGAAGATTTATTCTTGCAGATGAACCACTTTGCAAAACAGGTCACCTCTGCTTTTCGCAAGCTGGTAAAAGCAAGAAATGGACGAGCGCAACAGCTTGGATTTGATCATTATTACCACTATGTATTTGAAGGAATAATGGGTCTCCACTTTCCAAGTTACAAGGAACAAGTTAAAAGGATGCTGGATGGATTAAGCAAAAGCTCGTCTGCAAGGGAACAGCGATTCCAAGAAAAATTCCAGTGGAACCAAACACAGTATTATGACATCCTTTATGCCGCTCTCCATTACTTCGAGATCCCAAAGGAACCTTTTTCTTCGGGAAAATTAATAGAAGCGTTACAATTCACTTGTCAACAGTGGGGATTAGACCCATGCAGCCTTCCCATAAAAATGGAGTTGCGGGATATTCCCTTTGGGGGACTTATGATGGCGATCTCTCCCGACGATATCCGATTGGTCGTGAAGAAGCGGGATGGCCATAGCGGATTTGCTGTGGGTCTTCATGAATTAGGGCATGCCTTATACGAATATTATTCCTCCCACCAGAAGCCGGACTTATTCCGGTTCAAAAGCCTAATTGGCCATGAGGCCATGGCAGAACTTTTTATGGGAATAGCTTCCCAGAGAGAGTGGCTGATCGACTGCCTAGGGCTCGAAGAGGCACTTATCCACCAAATACAAGGAGCTGAGAAGCTTTTCAGCTATACTTTAACGAAACTCTATTATTACCAGAGCCTACTAGAGCAATCTATCTATGAAAACCCGGATCAGGATTTCCAACAACGAGCGAATCAGCTGTTTGAAGAGGTGTTTGGCATGAAGGGAATGGCGATGAATCCGGCGGTCGATATGATGTTTTGTCTATATCCTGTGTATACCCACACGTATCTTTATGCCGACGGGATTCGAGAGATGATTCGTGCAAATGTGGACCCTAGGGGCTTGTACAAGAATCAAGAGCTTTGGGAAAAAATACGAATTCATTTTATGGTGCCATCCGAGAGTCTACCTTGGGAGGAAAAAGTGAAGACATTATGTGGGCAGGAATTTAGCTTTACCGCTTTTGGGGAGTATTTAAGTCAACCCTAATTTGTAATTTTTAACGGTTGGACTGCGTCTAATAGAAAGATGCGGAAATGGGGTGCGACGTTGAGCTCTAACTTCTTAAATAAATGGGTTGCTGCAACGGTACCCTTAGTTTTATTCTTTTTGCTATTCGGTTATTGGAATCCTCACGATATTTTAATCATGCTCATGTGGGCGGCCCCCATAAGTTATACTTATGGCATTCTTAGTTCTTACTTGATCGATGGGTTAGCATGGAAATGGAAAATCACCAATAAATGGCTGATTGGCGTTCTGTATGTCCTTGCTGGGGCACTGTTTTTTATCCCATTCTTTCAATTGGTGATTCGTATTCAAGAGATGGGAGCCATCCTTGGATTCATGGGGATAGGGGCTGGAATGGCCCTTAGCTTTTATCTGTGCTCTCTTGTGTTTCGCCATCGAAAAGTGAACCTTTACGTCGCTGTTTTAGGTCCGTTATTTCTCCTAGTCCTCATGCAAATCTATGTGTTCCAATGGGAGATGGATAAAAAGGACGGATGGGTAGAGAATCAGACCAAGCAATATGTTGAGGCGTCTTTTGATTATTTCCATGGAGAGCATCCTATCCCGATTCGTCTAGAAGCAGGACAGCGACTTACATTCAACCTAAAATGGAAGTATTGGCAGGAAGGAAGCATAGGGCATTATGTTCAACCACCTGAAGGTCAACGGGTAGGGATGGAGGAATTGGGTGATCAATCGTTCAGGTTTGAGGCACAAGAAGATGGCGTGTATCATATTTTCCTTACCGGGAGGAAAGTGAAGCATGGACAGTTTGCTGTTTATTGGAGTATAGACTAGCAGGCTAGGGGGGGACTAACCCCCGCTTCACCTTGCCCTGCACCTTATGAAGTCAGTTTCTCGATTACTTCCTCAATCGATAACCGTTGAATTTGAATGATCGGGATTTGTTGCCTCTTTAACTCCCTTTCTAAAGCGGATAAGTGGTTGGTGACGATTTGTGCAGGATGCTGACTAATATCTAAAACATAGGATTCATCTTTTAAAGAATCCGGAACGGCAGATACCCATACCCGCGCCCAATTCTCATGGACATCATCTTTATTAAACGTAAGAATGAGTTTTCCTTCTTCCATGACCGAGATATAATCCGCTAATTGCTCCACTTCATCGACCACATGGGTAGCCAATAAAATGCTTCGTTCTCCATCCTCCATATAACTCAGCAAATCTTCTTTCATTTTCCGTTGGGAGAGCATATCCATGCCCGCAGAAGGCTCATCAAGCACCAGCAACTCTGAATTGTGACATAATGAGAAGATGAACTCCACTTTTTTTCTTGTTCCTGTGTTGAGCCATTTCCATACTTCATATTTTCATCGATCTGGTATCTTGAGAGATAATGCACATAACGTTGTTGATCCCAAGTGGGATACCAATACGATATTAGGGAAGATAATTCCTTCACCGTTAAATGCCGATAGGGTTCAAGCCTATCGCCCACGTATCCGATCCTTTGCTTCGAGGCAGTCTCATCTTCCGTGAAATTTTCTCCATAAGCGTAAACCGATCCTTCATCCGCTTGAAGAATATTCATGAGGACGCGAAGAAAGGTACTTTTTCCCGATCCATTTGCTCCAATAAGTGCCATCACCGTGCCCTTTTGAACATCTAGATTAATGGGCCCCAGGCGGAAGGTCTTATACTTCTTAGTCAAATTCTTTATCGTTAATGCGGAGGTCGTCATCGTCATCCCCCATCTTTTCTTTGTCGTAATGTTGTTCGAGTACTTCATTAAAGATCGAGCGCAGTTCGTACGCTGAAAGACCAAGCTGCTTTCCTTGTGCCATTATTTTTGAAACCGGTCGTGTACGTTTTTTTTCGGCAGACGTGACGATCAACGTGATCAACATCATGATCATTCTGCTTAAAGAAAGCACAGAAACCGGGATAGGCAAAGATCGCAGCATGGCCATTCTTTTATTGAAGGGGTCTTCCTTTATCGTCCGAAAGCTCAGGTAGGGACCTGACATAAAAATGGCGCCCAAGGAAAGCGTAGTAATGACGAAAAGGATATCCAACATGACTTGATTATAATATATCACTTCTGAACCTAACATTTTTATGGCTGATTGGTCAAGCAATATCGATATAAATAAAGCGAAAAAAACAGTGACCAGTAAGGTAAATAACACATGAGGGTACGTAATGGAAGGAAGGTAAAATTATCTAAAAAAATATATTGAAAATTTTGATGTGATCAAATAAAATAATTTTAGCTTCATATCACAACTGGCATGCCACATACCAGTTAAATTAATTAGGAGGAATTTTACCTTATGTCTGCTTTTAAATATGTATGGGAGTCTCGATCATCCAAATCAAGTCACGTGCTTCCACCGGATACCAATTGCCACGGAACATTATATGGAGGGAAGTTGATGTCCCATATTGATGATGTGGCAGCTTTGTCTGCCATGAAGCACTCCAACTGCCGAATCGTAACGGCTTCTACCGACTCGATTGACTTTCTGCATCCCATCAAGCTTGATCATGAGGTTTGTCTTGAAGCATTTGTGACTTGGACGCATAAAACGTCTATGGAGGTTTTCGTGAAGGTGATTGCTGAGGATCTTCTTTCAGGGGAGCGTGTTGTATGCGGCACATCATTTCTCACGTTCGTGGCTTTAGATCAGAACGGACAGCCTACTCAGGTTCCTGAGGTTTACCCCGAAACACCTGAAGAGTTCCTTTTATATGAGAGTGCTCCTCAACGGGCAGCAGCTAGACGAATTCGTAGACAAGAAAGCAAAAGACTCGCAGAAATCATGGGTACCAAGAAGTTTGGGGAAGTCGATCATGAAAAACGATTAACGAGAGGTATCCATGCAACCGTTTGATGTGGTCATTGTAGGGGGAGGATTAGCGGGATTATCCGCAGGGGCTTTTTTATCTCATCATGGAAAGAAAGTGGCCATTGTAGAACGAGGGGCTCTGGGCGGAAGAGCCGTTACGTTACATATAAAGGGTTTTGCCTTTAACTTTGGAGCCCATGCCATCTATGGGCGGGATACATCCACCCTATGCCGATTAGAAAAAGAACTTGGACTTCATATCGATTGGCGAGATTTTAGTCCGAATAAAGCCAAGTATGATTTAGGGGATCAATTGACCGATGTTCCAGCCAATATTCAGGGGCTATTCCGGACAAAAATATTAAAAGGAAAAGATAAGCTCACGTTTACCTTTGAGATATTGAAAACCTTAACACGACTAGAAAAAGGCCATCCTCATGTCTCCATTCAAAAGTGGATGGAAATGCGCGGGCTCAATGAGGATGTCAAGGAAATGATGCTTACCTTGGCTTCTTCCAATTTTTTCACCAAGGAGCCGGAACACATTCCTTCAGATGTTTTCTTTTCTTATTATCAGAGACTTTTTCACACCCATAAGCCCGTTTCCTATATCGGGGGAGGGTGGCATGCGTTAATTAACGAATTGGTTCGGGTGATCGAAGAAAACCAAGGCGTAATCTTAACGAAATGCAAAGTGGAAGCCGTCTCCATTCATGAAGGCCAAATTCATGCGGTACACACGGGTGATCAGACGATCACCGGGACGGATTTTATGTTCTGCATACCGCCGAAGGAGTTAGTTAAAATTTTTCAGGGAACGGAAATACATCATCCGATGATGTATTATGCTCATCACGATCCAAGCCTAGTTGTGGTCTACGATGTTGGACTCAAGCAGCGGATCGATGTGCCGTATACCTATATTTACGATAAAAAGAACCAGATTTTTATTACAGATATTTCCTATTACGATGAAACATGTGTCCCTCCGGGAGGACAGCTTCTCCAAGCCACGGCCTATATGAAACAGGATGAGGCAGGAAACAAGGCCCATGTAGAAAGATATAAACAAAAGATAGAAGAACTCTATGATAAGCACTTTGCCGGTTGGAGGGAGCAATTAGTTGTTCCCCGTACATCGGGGCGAGCTACCGTTCAAGAAATCAAATGGACGATGACGCAGAAGCCTATGCCGATTTCCCTCCCAGATATCCAGAATCTATTTTTTGCGGGGGATTGGTGTGAAGGACAGGGACAGCTCTCAGAGCTTTCCTTTTCGAGCGCTTACGCAGCCAGTGAGTGCGTTCTGTTGAAAAGCAGTGTGGTCTCTAAGAAGTAGCAATTATAGAATCGAGCAATCGATTCTTTTTTTTTGAATGCAAAAAGATTTAGCTGCCAAAACGCAAAGAAAATTGGCACTCCTCAGAGTTTTCAAGGCTTAGAATCGCTTGTTACGCTTGGCATAGTTCTTGCTTTATTGTACTTCATTAGAGCATAAGGGGGAGTCGTTCGTGAGAAGTCGAACAGAGCTAACGAAAGAAAAACGCGTAGGAGGTCTATCAGCATGCTAGCCACAATAAAACAAACGATCTCATTGATTTCAGTGCCCTTTGACCTGGGAGCAGGGAAAAGGGGAGTAACTCAAGGTCCTAATGCTCTTCTGCGTGAGGGATTGAAGGATGCATTGCAAAGACTTGACGTGGAAATTGGCCATGATCACGCACTTCCGGAAATCCCTTTTGCTGGTGAACAAGCACATCCTCATCTTAAACATTACAAAGAGGTGCTTGAGGTGAATCGTCTTTTGGCTCAGTCTGTGTCTGACCTGGTAGAAACGAATCAATTCCCGCTGGTTCTAGGAGGCGACCACAGCATTGCCATCGGAACGATAGCGGGATTAACGCAGCGATATCAAAACATGGGCGTGATCTGGGTGGATGCTCATGGGGATTTAAATACACAGGATACAAGCCCCTCCGGGAATATCCACGGAATGTCCCTTGCCGCGAGTCTTGGGCTTGGCGATGGGGAACTTGTAAATTTAGGGGGCAGAGCTCCTAAGATTCGACCGGAACACGTCGTCTTGATCGGGGCAAGAGATCTGGATCAGGGAGAAAGGAGCTTAATCCGTGAATTAGGAATCACTTGTTTTACCATGCACGATATCGATAACCTCGGAATCTCGAACGTAATGAAACAAGCTATTGAGATTGCCAGCAGAGGAACGGACGGCGTTCATCTTAGCTTTGACATCGATAGTGTTGACCCTCAAGAGGCTCCAGGAACAGGAACTCCGGTAAAGGGTGGCTTAAATTATCGAGAAGCCCACATGATCATGGAGCTGCTGCATCAATCTGGGGTCTTAACCTCGGCTGAATTGGTGGAGGTTAACCCGACCATCGATGATCCTGATCAGAAAACGACGAAGTTAGCGATTGAATTGCTTGAATCCTTGTTTGGCAAAAGAATACTCTAGCTGAATAAAGATAGACCAATCAAACGCCCCCGCTTGATTGGTCTTTTACTGTTTGCGTTGAAGTTGCAAAATTAACGGTGCAACTTGCAAAATTATAAGCCAAACTTGCAAGATTATCACGTAAACTTGCAAGAATAAGAAATCATCCAACGTAATCTAGTATTATTTCCCTTTTTGATGGTATCATAAAGTAGATTTTCAGGCATGGCCTAGTCTCGAAACGAGGGCTTTTTTGATTTTTACAAAATAAGGAGGTGAATAGCATGGCCCAAACTCATACGGTATTTATTGCAGGGCACGCGCGACTCCCACAAGGGATGGCCGCCAAAAGCGTATTCGATACGCTTACCATTACAGTGGAGCTCGATAGGAAATATGGTGTAATCATCGAGGCTTCGTGTACTCTAGCTACTGAACATGGAAGAATGTATGTGGGAGATCTATTAAAGGGGATAAGCTTAAAGGACGGAATAGAGGAACCCCAACAGATCCTGCAAACCCATTATAAAGGCAGAGCCGGGAATGCGTTGACAGCAGCTCTGAAAGACTTGTACATTCAATTTGAACAATTAAAAGTTCGATAATAAAAAAAGATTGACAGCTAGATCAGTTGCAACTATTATAAAGATATAAACAGGAAAAACATTACTCCTTACTAGATAATCTCTGATAAGTCCAGTAATGGTACCGTTTATACGGAAATCAATTGAATAATTTATAAAACTGATAAATCTACTGAACTTCGAGAGATCGAAGAGACAAAGTTGATGTGAGCCAGTTGTATTTTTAGGATGTTTCCTTAAAATGCGACTGGCTTTTTTGATTTTATGAAAAAAATATAGGAGGAATGAACAATGAGTACTGTCCAAGAAAAAATGAAGTTTGTGCAAACCCAAGCTGGATATCAGGTGATTCCACACCCGGATCATCGAAGAATGTACCATATTAAGCTTAGCAATGATATCATTGGCCAATTTTTGAATGAGTTCAAACAGGAAGACTCTCAGCGATTGGAATATATTCCTTACATGCGCTTTGCGATGGCGGGTAAACTTCGAGATCTACTTGGCACATCCTTTGTCGAAACGGTAAGGGGAATCTTGCACGATCGTGAGACTGGAGGATTTACCATTGGACTTCAGAATCAAACCACAGACATTGAAGACTTTGTTAAATTCGGCACCGCAATCACTCATCTTATTGGAACGACTAACTTCGATGCGATGTCTGGTACCTACTTTGCTCGCTTTACGGTTAAAGATACCGATAATAGCGATTCCTACTTGCGCCAAGCTTATCGTCTTTTTACCCTTCATACGGACGGGACATTTGTGGATGAACCGACGGATTGGCTCTTGATGATGAAATTAGAGGAGCGTAATGCTATAGGAGGAGAATCGCGCTTGCTTCATCTTGATGACTGGGAAGATTTAGAGAAGTTTAGCAAGCATCCCCTCGGCAGCTATAAGTTTTTATACAAAGCTCCCCCTAGTAAAAATGTGGAACAACAAGTTCATCGGGCCACGTTCTTCGAGAACAACAATGGAACCTGCATGTGTTTTATCGATCAATTTGTCTGCCCGGAAACCATAGAGCAAGCCACTTATCTAAAAGAGCTCTCTGAATCTATGGAAAACAGTCCTGCCACCCATGCCTTGAAGCTTCCGGTGGGAAATCTAGTGATGTTGAACAATACCTTCTGGCTCCATGGCCGGGCACCATTTGAAAAACATCCTGAACTTTACCGAGAGCTTATGAGACAGCGCGGTGAGTTTGCCAAAGCATAAGTCTATGACAATGGAGTAGGGGGCGCAACATGTATGATTTTGCGATTGTAGGTGGAGGCATTGTAGGTTTATCTACCGGAATGGAGTTGACTCAGCGATACCCCAAGGCAAAAATACTAGTCTTGGAAAAGGAGGACCGATGGGCTGTTCATCAAACGGGACATAACAGCGGTGTCATCCATTCGGGAATCTATTACAAGCAGGGAAGTTTTAAGGCTAAATTTGCCCGCGAAGGCAGTAGAGCCATGGTTGAATTTTGCCAGAAGCATGGCATTGAACATGATATATGCGGGAAAGTAATTGTCGCCACGAAAAAGGAAGAGCTGCCCTTGTTGGATAATCTCTTTCAGCGGGGCTTAGATAACGGTTTGGCTATTCACAAGATTGGACCTGAAGAATTAAAAGAAATCGAACCGCATGTCAGTGGGTTAGCCGCAATCCGCGTGCCGATGGCAGGAATTGTAAACTATAAGCAGGTATCCGAAACCTATGCTTCGATTATTGCGAGCCATGGCGGAGACCTGCGGTTATCGACACGCGTAGAAAAGATCGTAGAAACAAATCATGGGGTGGAAATTGAGACCAATAAGGGCTCTTTCCGTGCAAGCTATATCATTAACTGTGCCGGGCTTCATAGTGACAGAGTCGCTCGAAGCGGTGGGATGAACACCGATATGAAAATTGTTCCTTTTAGAGGAGAATATTACGAGATCAAGCCTGAAAAACGCTATCTGGTTAAACACCTAATTTATCCTGTTCCCAATCCAGCCTTTCCATTTTTGGGCGTCCATTATACCCGAATGATTGGAGGTCATGTCGAAGCCGGACCCAATGCGGTGCTCGCCTTCAAACGAGAAGGCTACCAGAAGACGGATATTAATCTGAAAGATCTTTCGGAGGTCTTGGCTTACCCTGGTTTTTGGAAGATCGCGGCGAAGTACTGGAGGGAAGGAATGGAAGAGTATGTCCGTTCCTTCAGTAAGGCTGCCTTTGTACGCAGCTTACAGGAGCTTATTCCAGAGATTCAAGCGGGGGATCTAGAGCCAGCTCCGGCCGGTATCCGTGCCCAAGCCTTAAAATCAGATGGAACTCTAGTAGATGATTTTCATATTATTTCGGGTAAAAATAGCATTCACGTGTGTAATGCCCCCTCTCCGGCGGCAACGGCCTCGATTCAAATCGGCAAGGCCGTAGTAGATCGAATTCCAGAGCCCACTCTGACCAAAAAATATGCCATTTCATAAAGCAAAGTAGAGGAAACGAGCGATGGAAATCGCTCCTTTTCTCTTTTTCCATTTGGAAACGTTATATTAAATGAAAATAAAGACTGTTTTTCATAGGCTTCAAAAAACTAGTACAATAGTTTACAATGGAGTTGTAGAATATTGTCGAAAAAAATCGAAAAAGAGGGTTGTAACCGTGCCGATAGTATTATCCGTAAACAGTGGCAGTTCATCGTTAAAATACCAACTCATTGATATGCCTTCAGAACATGTCATGGCAAAAGGAGTAATTGAGCGCATTGGCTTGGGTGATTCCATCCATACGTATAGCATGAATGACATTAAAGTAGAAGTCACCGAAGATATCGCCAACCACGAGGCAGCTGTCGGTCACCTTCTCAAAATGGTACAGCATGACAAGTATGGGGCGATTCAATCATTAGATGAGATACAGGCCGTCGGACATCGGGTGGTCCATGGGGGAGAGCGTTTTTCAAACTCTGTACTCATGACGGACGAGGTCATGAATCAGTTACATGCGTGCATTGAATTGGCCCCTCTGCACAATCCAGCCAATATAACAGGCATACAGGCCTTTCAGAAGCTCTTACCTTCCGTTCCGCATGTGGCTGTATTTGATACAGCCTTTCACCAAAGTATGCCTAAAAAAACCTATCTATATAGTTTGCCTTATGAATACTATGAAAAGTTTGGAATTCGCAAATATGGATTTCATGGGACCTCTCACCGCTTTGTCACGAAGCGTGCGGCACAGATCATGGATCGCCCCCTCGAAGAACTCAAGCTCATTAGTTGTCATTTAGGGAACGGATCTAGCATTGCAGCGGTTCATGGGGGTCAATCGATCGACACCTCCATGGGTTTCACTCCCTTGGCAGGGGTAACGATGGGCACTCGATCCGGGGATGTTGACTCGGCCATCCTACCATTCCTAATGGATAAACTGGACCTTTCAGAAAAAGAGGTACTCGATATCTATAATCAAAAAAGCGGATTGCTGGCACTGTCCGGAATATCCAGCGATTTAAGAGATATAGAAGAGGCTGCGCAACAAGGAAATGAACGTGCGAATCTGGCTATCGATATTTTTGTAGAGAGAATCCGCAATTATATTGGGAGCTACGCTGTTCAAATGAATGGGGTAGACGCTATTATTTTCACCGCGGGAATCGGTGAAAATAGTCAGTGGATTCGCTCCTTAATCCTAGAGAAGCTAGACTGGATGGGCATCCACTTTGATCCTCAGCAAAATGGGGTGCGAGGTGTGGAGCGTGAATTAACCTACGCTACTTCACCGGTCAAAGCTTTTATCATCCCAACTAATGAAGAACTGATGATCGCAAGAGATACGATGAGTATATCCGGAATAGAGGAGGGAATGGAGTTATGTCTAAGATGATTCCTGTTGGTATTTCGAATCGGCACATTCATGTAAGTGAGGAGGATCTATTTGCTCTCTTTGGCGAGCATTATGATTTGACCAACTTGAAAGATTTATCCCAACCTGGTGAGTTTGCTGCAAAGGAAACGGTAACCATTGCTGGCCCCAAAGGGCAAATTTCAAAGGTTCGCATATTAGGACCGGTGCGTCAAGCCACACAGCTTGAAATTTCTATGTCAGACTCTATCCTGCTTGGCATTCCAGCGCCCATACGCATGTCCGGCGATCTGGCAGGGACACCCGGTATTGAAATTATAGGACCTCAAGGCAGCGTTAAGCTCAATCAGGGTGTCATTATCGCCAAACGCCATATTCATATGACACCAGAAGATGCGAAGAACTTCGGCGTCAAGGATCAAGAGGTCGTATGTGTAAAAACCTCGGGCATACGGTCTTTAATCTTTGATCAAGTGGCAATTCGAGTAAGTGACCAATTTAGTCTAGAAATGCATCTCGATATCGATGAAGCGAATGCGGCAGGACTGCGCAATGGAGACAGGGTTGAATTGATCGATCTAAAAGTCACGGAACTGCAGTTGGTGTAACTTCCTATGTCACTCCAAGTTGTGCCCGGGTGGTGGTTATAGAATAAATTTACAGTTGATTTACCAATTTGAGATAACGAATTAAGACATTAAGCCTGCGATCTGGAGAAGCTTTCAAGTAGAAACTGCCCTCAGGAGGATTGTGGTAGTGCATCTGGTCACCAGCAGGTGTTATCCGGCCCTTATCATCCAGAACACAAAGAAACGGTTTACTGGCTAATCGAAGGCTATGATCCCAAACATTTTGATCTGGAGGAAGTCAATAGGATGCTCCATGAAAGAGCCATAATATTAAGCGCGAAGAAGAAAAAGGAGAGCCCTGCTATGAAACCGGTAAAGCTCACTGCAGCAAAATTGAAGAAGCACTTACAGGGCTTGTCCCATTCCGATCTGATCCAGATGCTCACTGAGTGCTTTAAGCTCAGTAAAGATACCGAGCAATACTTAACCGTTCAGTTGCTCGGGGAAGAAGCCATCGTTTCGATTTTAGAGGTTTATCGTAAAAAAATAATGGAAGAATTTTTTCCAGCCCGTGGATTTGGTAAGCTGAGGCTGACCGAAGCCAAAAAGGCGATCCGGGAATTCGAGAAAATCACTCAAAGCAAGAGCTTCACTTTGGAATTGAAAATGTTCTATGTTGAAATGGGTGTGGAATTTACCAATACCTATGGTGACATAGATGAAAGATTTTATGATAGCATGATAAAAATGTATCAATCCGTTATCGAGTCGATCAATGAAGAGGAGACGGATGAACTGTTTCATAAATATGAAGAAAGGCTAAAAGCTATTGTGCGAGATACTCAAGGAATAGGATGGGGCTTCCATGATGGCTTAGCGTATCTCTATGGGGAATTGAAGTGGGTTTAAGGGAAGGGGCCTTAGAGCTTCTTCTCACAATCCAACATGGAATATGGGCATTGGGTTTGAGTAATGGTAAAAAGTCCACTTATCCGAAAAAAACAGGGCAAAAAAAGAAAAATAACTGGAAATTTTCCATTTATGCTTAAGAATCGCACCAAAAATGATGACTTTAAGAGCTAATAGTTGGAGTTTTTCCACCTAGAGGTGAAACTAAATTTTATTTTTAATGAATAGGTGGAGTATTTCCATCTACTCATTCTACATGTCTCCCATCAGTGTACTTTTTCCAATGAGTGTCTATGAAAATACCTGGTAGGGGGTATCTTTTATGGTGCAGATTTGTGGAATGAGACAATCAAGCCCAATCATACCTATAGGAAAACAATCAGGGGTGATTCGGCCATGAGAAACCAGAATCAAGTTGTTTTCTATACCATTAAAGGTTCAACGATTAAAAAGTTTATCATACTTGATTGTATTACTGGCTCCAGCGTATTCTATACGTTAAAGTTCATAACATCTAGTGTATTAGTTGGGTTTATTGGAAGCTATGTTTGTACAGAGAGTATTAAGAGGATCTTTTCAAGGTATATACCTAAACGACGAGGGTGTTGATCCAATAGGATTAACGCTTTTTTTGGTTGGAAAAGCCTGTATGTTCCTAAGTGGAAAATTTCCTTTATTCATTTTTGTTTTTTTCCAGCTTATCCTCTAATCTCCGAGTTAGACAATGATTGGAAAGTTGTTTAAACTAAAAGCAAGAAATAAAAAGGTGGGACCAAGCAAATGAAAATTAGAACTGCTGATCTTCCGGGTATAGGCAAGAAGATTTCCTTTATCACCGCTGCGCAAAGTATGATTGTCCTCATTGTTCATCATACAGGAAAGCGAGAACTGTATTTTTTTGAGGACGCGGACAATGATGAAGCGGATTTCTCTATCAGTCTGACCGGAGAGGAAACTCGAGAATTGGGGGCCCAACTCTTAGGTGCGATGTTCCAGCCGGTGGATATGGATAAGATGAAGATGTTTAAAAATCAAATCATGATTGAATGGGTAGATGTAAGTCCAGCTTCTCCGTTAGTGCATAAAACGATTGCGGAATCTCAAATTCGTACCCAAACGGGGGCTTCCATCATCGGAATCGTAAAAGGAAAGGATGTGATTGCGGTACCTGATATTAACGTCGTGATCCATCCAGGGGATACCCTAATGATTGTAGGAAAAAGAGATCAAATGAGTGCTCTAGAGGCTCTTTGTCGAGGGGAGGAAACGACTTAATGCATGAGGGGTTTCCGACTTTATTGGGAGCGGGTCTGATCTTCCTCGTCCTTTTTTTGTTCGGTTATTTAGGGACGAAAGTTAAACTCCCCGGCGTCATCCTTTATATCTTGCTTGGGATTGGCCTAGGTCAGTTTATGACCGACAACGAACTGATCCATATTGGCAGTGAAATAGGGATTGTTCTATTATTTTTTCTACTGGGAATGGAGTTTCCCATCGATAAACTAGGCGGTATAGCCAAACGGATATGGCCGGCCGGTCTGCTTGATGTTCTCTTGAATCTCGGGATTTCGATGGGGATCTGCTATTTGTTTGGCTTAGATCTCCTTACTTCTTTCTTGGTCGGGGGAGTGGTGTATGCGACAAGCTCGTCGATCACCGCCAAGCTGCTCGAAAGCTCGAAACGTATGGCTAACGTCGAATCCGAATTTATATTGGCCTTATTAATTTTTGAAGATCTGATTGCTCCGATTATTGTTGCGGTTTTAATGGGAATGAGTAAAGGGGACGAGCTTGAGGCCATGCAATTGGTCCTGCTAATGGGTAAGATCATTCTGCTGTCTCTTGGAGCGGTTCTGCTTGGCAAACTGGTGTTTAAGCGATTGAGCACCTATTTTGATCGCATGTTTAGTGAGGATGTTTTCATTCTATTGATGGTAGGCGTTGCCTTAAGCTATGGGGGATTAGCTCTGTATCTTGGCCTCTCTGAAGTATTGGGCGCCTTCTTAGCGGGGATGATGTTGGCCGAGGTAAGAAGAACAGAAGAGATTGAGCATAAGATGCTTCCGCTAAGGGATTTGCTTTTACCGCTTTTCTTCCTTTACTTTGGAACGACGATCAAGTTTGAGGGGGAGATCCCGCTTGTAGGCCTTCTGATTACGCTACTCGTCTGGTCCATTATAGCCAAGATCTTAGTAGGCATGTTTGGGGGCCTATGGTATGGATTGTCCAAGCGGGTTTCCTTGCGCGCGGGTTTATCTCTTACGGCTAGAGGAGAGTTCTCCGTTGTAATCGCAAGTATTGCCGTAGGATCGATCAAGATTTTTTCTGGGCTGTTTATCTTGCTAAGTGCATTGTTTGGTATCTTCTTGTTCCAATTTGCTCCCCGTATTACCAACCTGGTGTATGGAGAGCCGAAGAAAGGGAAGACCAAAGTAAAGGTCCCAGGATAATAAAAGGAAAGAACCTGACCTATCATCCATGTCGGGTTCTTTTCGTTTTAGAAGCCTGTCGCTTTTCCTTAATCGATATCACTCCAATCAACCCTATCATAGAGAAGATTACCGGAGTGATGAACCCGTAGGTGTATCCATTAAAATGATCTAAGATATATCCAAAAATACTCGGGAGCAAGACAGCACTTAGAAATCCTCCCGTATTGGCAAATCCAGAGACAATGCCGGAGTCGACTATATCAAATGATTGACGAACCAGAGCAAAAGTTAAGGCACTCGCCCCATAACCGAAGCCTATGATAAAGAAAAGCCCCACGAGCATGAACAATGGAGGATGTCCTTGAAAGAATAGAAAGGAAGACCAACACGATAAGACCGTGATATGAACGCCCACATACGGCCGTTTAATGGTGTCTGCCTTACTTGAAATCCAACCCATCAAAGGAGCACCAATAAGAGCTCCGATTAACCCAATCATGATGAGCTGACTTGCGTCTGTACGTGTCATTCCATACAGATTTATCCCATAGGGCACGGCCCATGAACTGATAAATCCCACATACGCTCCGACCACGCCAAAATGACAAAAGAATAAGGCCCATGCCTGCCGGTCCGAGAAAATTCTTCGTAGTACAACCAATGTCCCTTCCCGTTTCAGCTCCACTTTTACCGACCCCGATTCGTCAGGAAAGATCCGCTTAGGCTTTCTTAAGAGTACCCAATAGAGGAGAACGCCACAAAGACATAGGAGGATTCCCGCTGAAAAAAAAGCGCCTCTCCAACCCAGTAAGACAACCCATGCAGAAAAAGGAACGGTTGCTAAAAGGAAGCCGAGACTTCCTGTCATCCCTGCCAGACCAATTAAACGAACAAATTCCTTTGCATTAAACCACTGGCTTAAAATTAACACCATATTGACCCAAATGGTCGCATCTCCCGTTCCCGTCATGATTCTGGCTACAAACAGGACATATTCATGGGTACCTAGACTATAAATCACCGTACCAAGCCCGGTTAGGATGGCTCCCACAATGAGAAAGAAATTGGGGCCATATCGATCGGCTAACATGCCCATCGGAATTTGCAAACTCGTGTACACAAAAAACTGGATACTCGTCAGCAAGCCAATCGTGGAGGCCGTGACATGAAAATCCCTCATGATTTGATCAGTAATCAATCCCGGAGCGGTTCGTTGGCTTGCCATTAATAAATAAGTCAACAGAACAGAAGCAAATACAACCCATCGAAATCGGCTATTTTGTTTATCCAATAATTTCTACCCCTGTAGTTTTTATTCTATGTATATGGCTTTCTTGAGTATTAGTTGACCTACAAGCATTGGATATGATAACTTGATTGTTGTAGATATAATTGTTATGACAATTATTGTTGGAGGCATTATTATGAAGTTGGATGATTCACTTGGATACCTGATTAGCAATACAGGACGAAAATTAAGCAACGTACTAACCAACCAATTCACTCGCTACAACATTACGACGGAACAGTGGACATTGCTCAATCGTTTAGTGGAATGGGAGGGGATCAGTCAAAAGGATCTCGCGTCACAAACAGAGAAGGACCCGGCTAATGTAACAAGGATCTTAGATCAATTGGAACGTAAAGGTCTGGCTGTCAGAAGGTTAAATCCAAACGATAGAAGGTCTTTTTTGATTTATGCAACAAGTAAAGGAGAGGAACTCAATCATCGTTTAATCCCGATCGAAGAGCAGACTGTTCAGCGGTTGCTGAAGGGATTATCCGAACAACAGGTCCAAATGCTTAAAGAAACCCTGAATCAGATTGCTGAGAATGCGAATACCATGATGAGGGTTCAATCTATTCACCAGGAGAAAAAGAAAAATGACACAACCAATACTGTGGAACCGTGATTTTATTGCTGCTTGCTTAAGTAGTTTTTTTCTATTTATGACCTTTTACACTTTAGCCGTGACGATGCCTGTTTATGTTTTAGATGAATTACATTCCAGTCAAGATATGGTTGGGTTGGTCATGGCTGTTTTTATAATGAGTACCGTAGTGATGAGACCTTTAACCGGGAAATGGATCGATGAGCGGGATCGCAAGAAAATTCTATTCGTGTCACTCTTTCTTTTTTTGATGGCCTCGATCCTTTACCCTGTGGCAAAAGGTATTGTATTCCTTCTAATTTTGCGTTTTATCCATGGGATTGGGTTTGGCATGGGAACCACCTCCTTGGGGGCGGTTGTAATTAGCTTCATCCCGGAGAATCGAAAAGGGGAAGGGGTGGGATATTTCAGTTTATTTATGGGCTTAGCTATGGTTATCGGTCCGTTTGTAGGGTTGATGGTCATACAGCATTACAGCTTTACCGTTCTATTTAGTCTGTGCATTGTTTTTTCTCTATTGTCTTTCGTATGCGGCTACTTAACCCGAATCCCTGAGCGCGACGTAGAGAAGACATCAGAGAAGGAAAATAGGACCGGCTGGAAGAGCTTTATCGAACCCCGTGCAATACCCGTTGCTCTAGCCGGAAGCCTCTTGGCTTTTTCCTATGGTGGGATTACGACCTTTATTTCTGTTTATGCCATCGAGCTGAATATAAACCATATGTCAGGCTACTTTTTCATGGTGTTTGCTGCCATGATCGTTTTATCCCGACCCTTTACAGGAAAGATGTTTGATCGCATGGGTGAAAATGTTCTTATTTACCCGGGTCTCTTTTTGTTTGTAGTGGGGATGATCGGACTTAGTTTCGCAAGCTCCCCTGTGTTATTTCTAACGGCAGGTGCTGTTATTGGCCTTGGCTATGGAGCGCTTCTTCCAAGCTATCAGACGATAGCGATTAAAGTATCGCCGAACAACAGGCAAGGCTTGGCTACCAGTACGTTCTTTTTATTTTTTGATTCTGGCTACGGGATTGGATCCTATCTTCTAGGTATCATTGCTTCCCGCACCAGCTATGCTACCATGTATTTAGTCTCCGCCTTTATCGCAGGCTTTGCGGCACTGCTATACTACTTGCTTCACCACAGAAAGTTGGCGGCGGTGCAACCTAAAGGACTCTAGGTATGATGAAAAAAGGCTGCAGGAGCAGCCTTTTTATCGTATCGTGATTAAGTAATTTTGATCTCAACTGCTCTTTGTGTTCCCTCGTAAATAGCTAGCCCTTCGAGGTCTAAGCCACCAATGTTGACGGAGCTCCACACGGCTACTTCGGTATCTCCATGCTCTCCGATCATGCCACCATGCACACTTCTCGGATTAATTCTTAATCGTTCACCAAATAAGTAGCAAAAACGAGAACTATCGAGGAGGATACCGGAACCAGCTGCCTGTTAACTTTTCCTTGACTGTGGTATATTTATCCAGAAAAGTATCAAGCTAAGGTAAGACATAATCATGAGGAGTGGATACGAATGTCTGGACAAACATTGTATGAAAAAGTCGGCGGAGAAGAGGCGATTGCCAAAGTCGTGGACTA
Organism: Ammoniphilus sp. YIM 78166; assembly: GCF_004522215.1. Lineage (GTDB taxonomy): Bacteria > Bacillota > Bacilli > Aneurinibacillales > RAOX-1 > YIM-78166. The sequence continues at coordinate 371,205 of NZ_SDLR01000003.1, forward strand.
TTTTTACTCAGAGCTAGTATTAAAGGATCCCACTGTTAGCCATTTTTTTGAGAACACCGATATGGAAAAACAACGTCGCCATCAAACGAAGTTTATCAGTTTTGCCTTAGGCGGTCCTAATCAATATACAGGAGCTTCCATGGCTAAAGCTCATGAAGGCATGAATCTTCAGCCGGAGCATTTTGGTGCAATTGCCAAGCACCTTCATGATGCGCTTGCCCATTTCGGCGTTCCCGAGGCAGACATTGACCAAGCCTTAACCCATGTGGCAACGCTAAAGGATGATATCCTATATAAGTAGTGCTTATGGCTACGAGTAAGTACAATATCCAGATCAAGCGATTGCAATTAGGTCACGATAGGGTTTATCTGATTTATGGCGGACAAGCCCATATTGGGGCTGTAGTTACAGCCTATTTTCATCATGGGGAAGTCCAAACCCAGTTGCAGGCCTTGCCCGGGCACCGGGAAGATCAATTGGCACTCGAGCTCGCTGAATATGCAGCATCTCAACTGAAGGTCACCGTTACTGTTGTGATGGGAATCCACTTTGACCGCGCGACTAAGGAGATGATTCAGGAAATTGTGGAAGAAGTGAGAGGGCTCATGCATGAAGAAATAGGGGCTAACCCTTGACGAAAAAGCCGATGTCACTCTATAGAAGAGGAGCATCGGCTTTTTTGAATGACTTAGGTTGCAGCTAATATACTGTCTGCTAGCTCGCGATACTTAAGCCAGCTGAGGAATCCCTAGTGCAATTATGAAGTAACGGTGCAGGGGAGACGACGCTGCAACCAAATAAATCTGCTATACTTTGAATAATGGAGTTGAGCCATGAATATCATTTATGCGGGTAAAAAGACGGACACAAAAAGGGGGCAAATCATCTATCAATTATTAAAAGAGGTTGTTCACAAGTTAAAGAAAAATACGCGAACTTATGGCATAATTCATGGAAATGGCGGGATCGGAGAAATACAGGGGTCGTACTTTAAGAGAAATAGGCGAGTGAAACAGGAGGGAGTGCATGTGAAACTTTTTTATAAGGGACGTATATTCCTTTTTGTTTTCTTGGCAGTAAATGCTTGCTCAATAAATTATGAGAAGGATATTCAATTTATAAGAAAAAATTTGGAACGTTACCAAGCAGAAACGATTCCCTATAGGGATAAAATAACGTTTACCCTTTCTACTGAACAAATGTTAGCTGGAATAGTTGAACCTATAAAGATCACTTCCATTCATGATACGGATGTTTTTGTCGTGGAATCCTTTGAAAGAGAAAATACCATAAACAAGAAACGAGAGATCTATCTTATGATCGGATTGGATAGCCAGGTTAAACCGAATAGCGGAACCATGCTTAGTCATTTCCGACTAAATGGTAACGATACTTACACCACAGGTGAGGTTATACTTCGAGCGTTTAACGACAATGGAGCCTTGGCTAATTTCGGAAGCGGAAGCGGCGACTATGAAGGGAAATATGGACAATTCTTTTCATATGTTTTAGCTAGAGAAGATGTGATAAACAGTAAAGAGGTGACCTTTGAAATAAGTGGCTTATATCTATTAAATTACAATAGGATATGATATTTAACTTCACAGCATTCTCTTTAGGTAATCGCAGTTGACGTTCACATATCATGGTTTATTATGGAAGAGTAGTAGATTGCACAAAATGGAGGTCAAGAGAATGAAGATGCACTATCGAACCTGGGGTGATCCGCAAAAGCCGCCCGTAATCCTGCTGCACGCACTTGCCTGTCACAGTGGTTGGTGGAGTTGGGTCTCCCCCTATTTGGAAGAGGAGTACTATTTGATTGCTCCTGATTTCAGAGGACATGGTAAGAGTCCCTGGGCGGATAGCTACCGTTTCGATGATTACGCTGCAGATATAGAGAAACTTGCGAGGGAGTTGAACCGCCCTTACGCCATCGTGGGACACTCGATGGGTGGATACGTTGGACTCAAAGTGGCCAGTCGCAGGATTTGTTCCCCTTCTGTATTAGTAGTAGCGGATATGAAAATAGACTCACCGGAAGAGGAGTTGGCTGGCCTGCGCAAAGCAGCGCAGAAAAGTGGACGTATTTACGACACTCTGCAAGACGCAGTAGCCCAGTATAGGTTTCTTCCACCCCAGCATACTGCCCCGAAGGAGCGCGTGGAGCAAGTGGCCCAAGAGTGCTATCATGAACTGGAGGATGGGAGTTGGGGAGAACGGTTTGATCGACGGGCTCTGGCTATCGAGAAAGTCGAAGCAGCGGCTCTGGCCCAACAGGTTAACTGTCCTACCTGGTTCGTTAGAGCCAAGGATAGCCAAGTGATGCCGGCAGATGGCGCCCAAGAGCTGGCTCGAATCACCGGGGGATGCCTGCACGAGATGGAAGGGGCTTTTCACCATTTGCCTTTGGAACAACCTGAAGCGTTTTCAACTTTGATCCGAAACTTCATGGTCCAGAGCAGGCTTTAAGTATAGGACGAAAAAACAAAGACCCTTGTTGTTCACCTTCGAACAAACAAGGGTCTTATCCTCTATGGGCAACCATCCTTAGATCCCTTCTCTCTTATTCCTCTGCAGTTCTGCCGAAGCAACGAGTACACTCCATATGGATGGTGTTCGCGCGCTCCATGAATGATTCTCCGCACTCAATGCATTCCTTCTCGATCATGTTAAAGTTCATCGGTCATACCTCCTATTAAGTGGTTAAGTATTCTTCATGCATTTATTGTATTATAACAGATTTAAAATGTCAACACTTTGTTATATAACTGATTTCGTCAATTAAGCTATTTTATCCGATAAATGAGGTAGCTTGGTGAAGAATTACTGAGATATTTGATGCATGAGTGAACTAATTCAAGAAAACCTTTTATGGATAAAAGATTTATCCTATTATCGAGTTAGCAATTTAACGTTATAAAGTGTAAAATCGAAAAGGTTGATTACACAGATATAAGGGGAGACTTACATGAAAAAGCTCGCTTCACTATTTCTATCATTGGGGATGATCCTGTCTGTCGCTGCAGGGTGTTCCAATTCTGACTCTAGCACTCAAGCCGGTTCTAGCGAAAGCAAAGCGTTAGTCATTGGAATTGATGATAAATTTGCCCCGATGGGATTTAGAGATGAGAAAAATGAGATTGTCGGCTTTGATATTGATTACGCGAGAGCCGCTGGCGAAAAAATGGGGGTTGAAGTAACCTTTCAACCGATCGATTGGAAAGCAAAGGAATCGGAGCTAAACAGCGGGCGCATCGACTTGATTTGGAATGGCTATACCATCACGGATGAACGAAAAGAAAAAGTTCTCTTCACCAAGCCTTATTTAGCCAATGCTCAGGTGATTGTTACTAAAGCGGATTCTGATATCGCTAAGATTTCGGACCTTGCAGGAAAGGTTGTAGGCCTTCAGGCTTTATCTTCCGCAGCAGATGCCTTAAATGCAAACGAAGTAAAGTCTCAAGTGAAAAGCATTACGGAATTCCCAGATAACGTATTGGCTTTAAGCGATTTGAAAATTGGTCGTTTAGATGCGGTCATTATTGATGAGATCGTAGCTAGATATTATATGACAAAAGAAGAAGGCACCTTTAAAATTGTAGAAGAAAGCCTTGCACCAGAAGAGTACGGAGTAGGCGTGAAGAAAGGGAATGAAGCATTGTTAGCCGAGCTGCAAGCCGCCCTTGATCAATTAAACCAAGATGGAACGGCCGCAACCATCTCCGAGAAGTGGTTTGGTGAAGATAAGGTATTAAAATAATATATTTTAAAACAGAAACGGATCGATCGTTATGATGATCCGTTTTGTTTGGGAGAAAAAGAATAATGAACCTAGATTACTTGATTAATATTACGATTCCGATGCTAAAAGGGGCTCAAATGACGGTGTTGTTATTTTTCATCGCCATTATCTTATCCATCCCTTTAGGCTTTGTGTTTACTTTGATGTCCCGAAGCACGATCAAACCCATCGCATGGTTTGCCAACTTTTATATTTATATCGTGCGCGGGACACCACTATTACTCCAGCTTTTGTTTGTCTGCTTTGGTTTGCCGATCCTTCCTGTGGTGGGTGAATATTTGGTTTTAGACCGCTTTGTAGCGGCATGCTTGGCCTTTGTTCTTAATTATGCGGCTTATTTTGCCGAGATCTTCAGGGGCGGTCTCTTAGCGATTGATAAGGGCCAGTACGAAGCCGCACAGGTTTTGGGACTCTCACGCTGGCAAACAACAAGAAAAATTATTGTACCCCAGATGTTTCGCGTGGCGCTTCCTTCGGTATCGAATGAATCGATTACGCTCGTAAAAGATACGGCTTTACTCTATGCCGTGGCCGTTCCGGAACTGCTGCACTTTGCACAAACTGCGGTTAATCGTGATTTCACCATCACTCCTTTTTTCATAGCTGGAGTCATTTATTTACTGATGACGCTCGTGTTGACCTGGTTCTTTAAACAGCTTGAAAAAAAGTTCAAATTTGAATAGGGGAGATTGGCCATGATTCAAGTTTCCAATTTAAAAAAGTCCTTTGGAAATATAGATGTGTTGAAAAGTGTGACCTTCGAGGTGAACAAAAGTCAAGTGGTAGCCGTTATTGGTCCGTCTGGCTCAGGCAAGAGTACAATGCTTCGAAGTCTTGTCCAGCTTGAAGAGATTGACGGAGGGAGCATTTGTGTGGAGGGTCAATACCTTGTCCAAGATGGAACCTATGCAACCCCACAGGAGATCAAGAACATCACCTCCAAAATGGGAATGGTCTTCCAGCATTTCAATCTCTTTCCCCATCTTACGGTTAAAGAAAACTTGGAACTGGCTCCGAGTTTGGTAAAAAGAGAATCCGCCGAGCATATTGCAAGAAAAAGCAAGGACCTTCTAGCCAAGGTAGGGCTGTCAGATAAAGCCGATGCCTACCCAGCACGATTATCAGGCGGACAAAAACAACGTGTAGCGATCGCAAGGGCGTTAATGATGAACCCCGATATTATGTTGTTTGATGAACCCACCTCCGCACTCGATCCGGAACTTACCGGTGAAGTGCTGCAGGTTATCAAACAGCTGGCGGAAGAACACATGACCATGATCGTGGTCACGCATGAAATGGGCTTTGCCAAGGAAGTAGCCGATCTGATTTTGTTTATGGATCAAGGGGAAATCATGGAGTCCGGGACACCGGAGCAACTGTTCCATCACCCAAAATCAGAGCGGACGAAAGCTTTTTTGAATCATGTTTTGAAGTAAACAAACTCTGACGTAAAACCTTAGTCTTTATTTAACAGGACTAAGGTTTTTTGATTCATGTATAGAAAGAAGTTCGATTACATGAGTCTATTAACCTTTGTAATAATAACCAAAATGCTGACGAACAGGTCCACTCAAACATTTTTTCCGAAATGAGAGGAAAATGGAGAAGTAGTTGCTATGTTCAGCGTAATTGGAGTTCTTATGGTATCGGGTATCCTTTTCGCATGGGAGATCAAGCCTCTCTTGAAGAAAAGTAGGAGAAAAGAATTATGGCTGTTTTCCTTCATGATGGCTATTGCAACGGGGTTAATGATAGCGGAAGTTATGGGAATGAACATTCTTAATCCGAATGAAGGCCTTAAAGTGATTTTTTCTCCTATTGGCAAATTGGCTTAAAGTATCCGCGTAATCCTTTTGGTCTGCAAATTCCTTGATATACCTAACGTAGAATGGCTGGCCCATGTAGAGACCATCAAGCCAAACTTGGTTCGGATAATTCTCCTTATGTCAAAAATTCCCTGACTCCGTTCGGGGATACGTCGTTGTCAGCTGAGTATAAAGCTGGTCTAACACGTTTTTATATTTAGGATCCTTTTCCTTGGCATAAAGGGCAAATAGGATGGAAGCCATTCGAATCTGATCGATGCTGAAATAGTCAAGATCGATTTCCGGAATGGTTCCTCCTTCATCGTAAAGGCGATCAATAAATTGCTTGACGAATTGATGATCCTCTTCGTTACCTGTTTGTTCATAGCTATCTAAGTAGCCCTTCAAAATACAGCTCTCAATATAGTGCCAACGAAGGGAGTACCATTGGTTTTCGCCATCCAAATACTGCTTTTTTAGACGTTCTACCATGGGAGTAAGCATGAATTTACCTCCTACAAATGTAAATAACAACGTTTTCACATTTTTCATCTTACCATATTCATGCATTTTTTCAATTGTTTAATTAGTTAATATTTTTCACTTAAGTAGACTTGTAAAGCATTGCTGCAGCTTCTGTTTTGGTATATATTAAATTTACAACCTTGTAATGTAATCGGCAGGAAAATGAAAACGTTATTAATGAGGCGAAGGGAGAGAGGAAAGATATGAAAAAATACGCCATTTGCGGAGTCAGCAAACGAGATGCAGGCGCTTATTCTATTGTCGTAGGAGAAGCTGTGTGGCGATCCTGCCAAGAAAATAAGTCGATTAAGATTCACAGCTTGTTACAATCTGATCTGCTGCAGACGCAACGGTAATTAAGCGATGCCATACGCTCAGATCAATAAATTCTTAGAATCCAAGATGGCCTTGTTGGTGCCAGGTAGTTTAGTCATCGGGATCGTCCTATCCGACTTTGCCATGAATTACGCCTATATAGTCCCGTGGATATTTGCTTTGATCACCTTTGCTGGCAGCCTGAACTTAAATTTGAAAGACTTCTGGAAAGCCATGGCAAGACCCATTCCCGTTCTGGTCTGTATTGTATTTTTGCATCTTCTTATGCCCACTATTGCCTATGGATTAGGAAGTTGGATTTTCCAAGGGGATTCCTATACCATTACGGGCTATATTCTCGCTTTTCTTATCCCAACCGGTATTGCTAGCTTCATCTGGGTTTCCATGTATCAGGGGAATATCGGGCTGACTTTATCCATCATCCTGATCGACACCTTGCTCGCCCCGATCCTCATTCCCATGATGCTCAAACTGATGGTCGGAGCCGAAGTAGAGATGAATGTATGGGATATCATGAGAGGACTTTTTTGGATGATTGTTGTTCCTTCTATTGTCGGAATGATTCTCAAGGAGTGGAGAGGGAATGAGATCAAAGAGAGGTTCGGCACTCGCTTGTCCATTCTCTCTAAGGTGGGTCTTGCAGTCGTGGTGTTCATTAACGGATCTGTGGTTGGTCCTTATTTAAAGAATATGAACCTGAAGGTTATCATGATCATTGGCCTGTGCTTTTTAACGGCTTGCCTCGGTTTCGCATTAGCATGGCTTATTGCCCGTTTCCTAAATTGGGATAAGGAGACGACCATTGCAGTCACTTACAATTGTGGCATGAGAAATAACAGCGCTGGCGCTGTATTAGCCATTGCTTATTTTCCACCTGCCGTTTCTCTTCCTGTAGTAACCGTGATCTTATTCCAACAAATTCTTGCAGCCCTGTTTGGCAAATGGCTTGAACTCTACTATAAGAAAAATGAAGTGCCTATTCGTACTGTTGATAGACAGGTATCCGGAGGGTAGAGCGGAGCAAAGGGGCATCCAACGAGGATGTTCCTTTTTCTATTGTTTTATGGCATCAATGCGCTTAACGTATTTGGTAGCATAGTCATTATTGTTTATCATGAAAATGTTTAGAACATTTTGTATTGACAACGCTTACCAACTAAAATATTATAGGTTTATAGTTAAAAATTTGAAAACGTGGTTTTATAATGTAAAACCTCCAACAAGGGTGATGTAGAGTCAGAATGGGGAATTTTATCAATATGACTAAACTCCATTTTATATTGTAAAACAAGCTGTTCAATCACAAACGAATAGATAGTTAAGCTATGATAGATTTAACTTTCTAGATAAATAAAAAAATGGGAGGGTTATGATGAACAGAAAAAAAGGGATTGCGTTGTTTTCAAGTATGATTCTAGCAACATCACTTCTACTAGGTGGTTGTGGGAGCAGCAGTCAACAGCCGGCCACGGGAGGCGCGCCTGAAGGAGCCAAGCCTGCAGCAGAAGCGAAAACCTATACGATAAAAGTTGCCAACTATTTTGCGACCGAGCATCCACAGAATGTGGCCTTGCGCGAGAAGTTCAAGCCCTTAGTGGAAGAAAGGTCGGGCGGTACACTTAAGGTAGAAATTTTTGATAACAGCAAGCTTGGCGCGGAAAAGGAATTCTATGACGGAGTCCGCAACGGAACCATTGAGATGGGGATCCCAGGATTGATCATGCAGGCCGACATTGAAAAAATGGCAGTGCCTGAGTGGCCATTCCTGTTTAAGGATTATGAGCATGTGCAGAAGGTGTTGAATGGACCGATTGGACAAGAGCTGACGGAGGATTTAGAAAGCAAGCATGGGGTGAAGCCCTTAGCTTGGAGTGCAAACGGCTTTAGGATGTTCTCGAGCAACAGGACGATTGGTAACGCAGATGAGTTTAAGGGTCTTCGTTTGAGAATGCCGAATATCCCTAACTACATTAAATTGGGAGAATTGTTAGGTGCCAATGTGACGCCGATGCCTATTTCTGAAGTGTTTACAGCTCTCGAACAGAAAGTAGTAGATGGGCAGGACAATCCGATTGCCACGCTGAAGGCATCTGGTTGGCATGAGGTACAGTCCGATGTGCTGGAATCAAAGCATATGTTCAGTCCGAACGTTTACATCATCAATACCAAATTTTTTAACAATTTGACCCCTGAACAGCAGAAGGTGATCGAAGAAGCGGCAAAGGAGTCCGCAGCTCACGAATTCGAGTTAATGAAGCAAAGCTATGAAGCGGACAAGAAGTTCCTAGAAGAACAAGGAATTAAGTTCACGACTCCTGACGCTTCCTTCGTTGCAGCGATGGAAGCGAAAGCACAACCATTATATGAAGAAATCTATGCGAAGTACCCATGGGCAAAAGAAATGGTAGAAAAGATTAAAGCAGAAGCAAAGTAACCATATCTCGGGGACAGCTTAGTCCCCGAAAGTCTAATCTTAAGGCAAGGAGGGAATCGATTGAAAGCTGTCTCTAAACTACTCATCAACGTGTTAAATGTGGCGATGGCCTTCTCGCTCGCCTCTATGGCGATTTTGGTATTCGGCAATGTGGTATTACGCTATGCCTTTAACTCCGGAATCACATGGTCGGAAGAAATGTCGAGGTATTTGTTCGTATATATGGTTTTTCTAGGGTCCATCGGAGCTCTGAAGGATAATCAGCACTTAGGCGTCGACATCATCGTCAAAAAACTTCCTCATACATTAAAAAGAGTCGTGTATATCATTAGCAGTCTGTTTATCCTCTATGTTTTATATCTGGTCCTTGATGGAAGCTGGAAAATGACTCTTCTTAATATGAACAGCTCAGCGCCGGCGACAGGCCTTCCTCTGTCCTTCATCTATGGAATTGGAGTCTTTATGAGTGTGTGCATGGCCCTAATTATCATCGTCAACATCATCCATGTGATCAGGGATCCGCATGCTATTGAACTGCTTTCACAAAGCAAGGATTCGGAAGAGATTGCGCCTGCCACACATCCCCATCATCTAAATAATATACCGCCAGTGGGAGGAGGGAAATAAGTGACACTTGTTATCTTTGTCGGATCATTAATTGGCGCCATGGCTATAGGGATCCCCATCGCCTTTTCCCTTTTATTAAGCGGCGTAGCTTTAATGGCCTATATGAATATTTTTGATAGTCAAATCGTGGCCCAGAATCTGATCAACGGAGCGGACAACTTTCCGCTAATGGCCATCCCGTTCTTCATCCTTGCCGGGGAGCTAATGAATGCGGGAGGAATCTCGAAGCGGATTATTGATCTATCCTTATCTCTGGTCGGACACATCCGCGGTGGCTTAGGGTATGTGGCAATCATGGCAGCCATTCTATTTGCCGGTTTGTCCGGGTCGGCTGTTGCCGATACCGCAGCGCTTGGCGCCATTCTCATTCCTATGATGGTAAAGGCGGGCTATAACCGCAACCGATCTACCGGCTTGATCGCTGCTGGAGGGATTATTGCACCTGTTATCCCTCCAAGCATTCCGTTGATCATCTTTGGTGTAACCAGCGGGGTATCCATTACGAAGCTTTTTATGGCTGGGATCTTTCCCGGGTTCTTGATGGGTGCCGGATTGGCTCTTGCCTGGTGGTTTGTCGCACGCCGCGATAACGTGGAAGTATTCCCAAAGAAATCACTAAAAGAGAGACTAGTCGCTGTTAAGAATGCAGTTTGGGCACTGCTCCTTCCGGTTATCATCGTGGGCGGTCTGCGCGGAGGCGTGTTCACCCCGACGGAAGCGGCGGTTGTTGCAGCTTTCTATGCTTTCCTTGTTGGGGTTGTCATCTATCGCGAGCTAAAGCTCAAAGACTTGTTCCATATCCTTGTCGCATCCGCGAAAACGACCAGTGTGGTGATGTTTCTTGCCGCGGCAGCGATGGTGTCGGCTTGGTTGATTACGGTAGCGAACATTCCTAGCGTTTTGACCGAAGTGCTGGCGCCGCTAATGGATAGTCAGCTCTTGCTTCTACTAATGATCATGCTGGTCATCCTTATCATTGGAATGGCGATGGACTTAACGCCTACCATTCTAATTCTTACCCCTGTATTGATGCCGATTGTCGTCAAGGCAGGAATTGACCCGGTCTACTTCGGAATTCTTTTTGTATTAAATTGCTGTATTGGATTACTAACTCCACCAGTCGGAACCGTATTGAATGTAGCCTGTGGCGTCGGGAAGATCGGCATGGAAGATATTTTGAAGGGCATCTGGCCATTTCTTCTAGTTCATGTGATGGTCCTCGTTCTCTTGATTCTGTTCCCGCAGCTCGTTCTCGTTCCGCTCAAGTGGTTGACGTAAGTATAGGAGGTATTAAGTGATGAGTAAGTTTAAGGTTGTAGTCAGCGATTGGGAGTATGCTGACTTAAGGTTTGAAGAGCAGGTTCTCGATCATCCGGATATCGAGCTGGTTCCGGCACAGTGCCGAACGGAAGAAGAGATGATAGAAGCCTGCAGGGATGCGGATGCCATCATTAATCAATATGCTCCCATCAGCAGTAGAGTCATTGAAGCGCTTGAAAAATGCAAGGTCATCACCCGATACGGGGTAGGGGTCAATACGGTTGACCTAGAAGCAGCGACGGCAAAGGGGATCTGTGTGGCCAACGTGCCGGATTATTGTAAAGATGAAGTGGCTGATCATGCCTTAGCGTTGCTGCTAGGCTGGACCCGCAAGGTCGTGATTGCCAACCATCACGTCAAGAACAATCGTTGGGATTATAAGGTCACTCAACCCATTCATCGGATGAGGGGGAAGGTCTTGGGGTTAATAGGATTCGGCATGATTCCGCAATCCCTCGCCGATAAGGTCAAGCCCTTGGGGATTCGCGTGATCGCCCATGACCCTTATTTTCCAACAGAGACAGCGCAAGCCAAAGGGGTCACCCTGGTTTCGCTCGATGAGCTTTGCCAGCAATCCGATTTCATTTCGGTGCACGCTCCGCTTCTTCCTTCCACGAAGGGCATGATCGGATGTAACGAATTCCGTCAGATGAAGAAGGAAGCCATCATCATCAATACCTCCCGGGGGCCTGTGATTGATGAGCAGGCGCTGATTAAAGCCTTATTGGAAAAGCAGATCGCCGGAGCCGCCTTGGATGTGGTAGAAGTAGAACCCATTCCAGCCGATAGCCCATTGCTTTCTATGGATAATGTGATTTTGACTCCGCATGTGGCATGGTATTCGGAAGAAGCAGCAGAAGAGATGCGCTCTAAGGCGGCTATGGGTGTGATGGACGTTCTCATATATGGTGAATATCCAAAGTATTTGGTTAACAAGCAGGTGAAAGATCAAGCTGAACTCAAGCCGTGTCAGCCTGATGAGCGATATGCTCCGCTTGTTAAATAAAAGGAAAAACAATTTTAAGGGGGAAATGAATTTATGAAGAAGTGGGTTAATCGATTATCAGCAGGTGTTTTGGTCTCCTCTATGCTGGCTCTAAGCGCATGCGGAGGGGGAGGAAATCAAACCGCTCCTTCGTCATCGACGCCTGAGGCTTCTAAGGAGCAAGCGGCCGATAGCAAGATTAAAGAACGGACGATTAAAGCAGGTATTGGTTTGAATGAAGACCATCCGCAAGGCCAAGGCTTGAAAAAGTTCGCTGAGCTGGTTGCAGAGAAGAGCGGTGGAAAAATCAAGGTGCAAAACTTCTATGCCGCCCAGCTAGGCGATGACAAGAAGATGACGGAAGCTTTGCAGGGTGGACTGCAGGAAATTACCATTCCGTCCACTTCCCCTATGACAGGAATCGTCAAGGAATATTCCATTCTCGACTTCCCGTTCCTCTTTAACAACGGGGAAGAAGCAGACGCGGTGTTAGATGGACCTGTGGGCCAACAGTTGCTAGATAAGCTTCCAGATCACGGTTTGATCGGTTTAACTTATTGGGAAAATGGATTCCGCAACCTAACCAACAGTAAGCGTCCAGTGGAGAAAGCAGAAGACTTCCAAGGACTAAAGATCCGCACCATGCAAAACGCGGTACACCTTGAAGCCTTTGCTAAGCTCGGGGCAAACCCTACCCCAATGGCTTTTTCTGAAGTCTTTACGGCATTAGAGAGCAAGACGGTGGATGGGCAAGAAAACCCGCTTGCTACGATTGAATCCAATAAATTTTACGAGGTCCAGCCGTACTTGAGCATGACGCAGCACGTGTACACCCCTTTTGCTTTCCTTGTGAGCAAGAAGTTCTGGGATCAGCTGTCTGATGAAGAAAAAGCGATCTTGAAGGATTCCGCTATTGAAGCAGGAAAGTACCAACGCGAGCTAAACCGCCAAGTAAACGGAGAAGCCCTCGAGCGTTTGAAGGCAGCAGGCATGAAGGTCAATGAAGTATCTGCAGAGGAAAAGGCAAAAATGAATGAAATCATTAAGCCTGTGATTGATAAGTTTGCCGCTGAAATCGGGGAAGATCTCGTGAAGCAGCTTTACGCTGAAATTGAAAAAGCAAGGAAGTAGTGAGTTTTCAGGGTGGTGGGATGGCAGTGCCTGTCACCACCCGAAAATTGTCGACGGAGGTTCTGAATATGACTATTATAGAAGAGTTGCTGCGCGATGTTCCGCTTCCGAGGATGGTGCGCATCCGGCAGAACTTCCACGCGCCCGAGATCAAAGATGTGGAGCAAGCTGTTCATGACGCAATAAAAGAAGCGGATGTCCTCTCGAGAATCGCCAAGGGAGACCGGGTGGCCATTGCAGTCGGTAGCCGTGGGGTCGCCGATATTCCACTGCTCACACGCGAAACCGTAAGAGCTGTAAAATCAGCGGGCGGAGAGCCTTTTATCGTACCAGCCATGGGCAGCCACGGAGGGGCAACGGCGGAAGGGCAAATCGATGTACTCGAACAGCTGGGAGTGACGGAAGACTTCATCGAGGCCCCTATCATAGCCAGCATGGATGTCGTAGAAGTAGGAAAGCTGCCGAACGGGCTCCCCGTCTATACAGATAAGCACGCCTATGAAGCAGATAAAGTGATTGTGATTAACCGCATTAAACCCCACACCGCTTTCCGAGGACCGGTCGAGAGCGGATTGCTCAAGATGATTACGATCGGCCTTGGCAAGCAAAAGGGAGCGGAGGCCGCTCACGCTTACAGCTTCAAGTACATGGCGGAGCATGTTCCACAGATGGCGAAGATCACTCTTTCCAAAGTCCCAATCATCTTCGGTTTGGGGACCATTGAAAATGCATATGATCGCCCGGCTAAAATTGTGGCAGTTCCATCTGAGCAATTAGAAGAGGTAGAGCCACAGCTCTTGCTAGAAGCCAAAGCCTTAATGCCTCGCATCATGTTTGATCCTATAGACGTGTTGATTGTGGATGAGATTGGAAAAGACATTTCCGGTGATGGCATGGACCCCAACATCACAGGACGTTACGCAACGCCTTATGCCAGCGGAGGACCGCAGGTCACACGCATTGTGGTACTGGGATTAACGGAAAAAACCCATGGCAATGCGAATGGAATAGGACTTGCGGATATTACGACTAGCAATGTGTTGAACGATACGATAAAAGAAAAGGGATACGCAAACGCCTTAACTAGTACGGTAACCACTGTGGTTAAAATGCCGATGGCCCTCGATACGGAGGAGCTGGCGGTTAAAGCGGCAATTAAAACCTGCAATGCATTCGACATGCATCAAGCTCGAGTGGTCCGCATCGAAAATACTCTGCACCTGAAGGAAATTTGGATTTCGGAGAGCTTGCTTCCAGAAGCTTTGGAAAACAAGGATATCGAGGTGCTGAGCGAGTCGGAACGAATCGCGTTAATAAACAAAAAAGAGGGATGATGTAAAAACAAAGGCAAGAAGGAGGAGAGGACATTCATGACATTATATCCTTTAATGAACACAATCAACCCGTATGACTTTAATGTCCAGGGCAAAGCGAATGAGCCGATATGTGTAGCCGGATTCCTTGACCGGGCCAAGCTGATTCTTGGTTCTTCCTATGACGGGCCAGCTCCCGATTGGAGCCTCGACGCGATCTATGACCGCCTGGAGGCGAATGCTCCGCGGATTGCCATCATTGGCGGTTCGCCTGATCATCCCGCCCATGTGATGGATTATTTAACTTCTGCCCGCGCTGCGATTCGGATCTGGCAGAATGGCGGAGTTCCCTTTTACTTTTCTACCCCGGTAATGTGTGATGGGACAGCTCAGAACACCATGGGAATGAGCTATTCCCTACAAAGCCGTAACGCCGTGGCTCAGATGGTCATCAATCAAGTGGAATCTCATGCTTACCATGGTGCCTTTGTCATCCAAGGTTGCGATAAACAGCCTCTAGGGGTGGTCAGTGCAGTGGCCCATCTGGATCGAGTCCGTCGGGAGAGGGGAGAAGCGCCTTTCTTTGCAACCTTCGCGCCAGCGCATGTGCTTCAAGGAGGGACGATTCCAGAAGATTTATATACCGAGCTGGAAAACTTAGCCGAGCAATGGAATCAACAGGGAGTTCAGGATCTCGCCTATGATTTAAGAGACGCGATGGCCTACATCCTTCAGTGCTCATCGAATACGGCGTTCCAAGGCGTGCTGGAGAGAGCCCGTAATCGAGGACTCATCACCAAAGAACAACATAAGGATTACGAGAAGAGGCTGGCGGTTGCAACCTGTGACGGAAAAGGCGGAGTATGTGCGTTTAACGGGACGGGCAACAGCTCTCGTCATCTGGTAGCTGGCCTGGGCTTGGTCCATCCTGCGCTGGAGCTGCTGACGGCCCCGCCTGAGCAGCATCAAATTAATGAAGCCGTCGATAGCTTGAGCGTCATGATCAATAATCCCGTATACGGGGCAGCTAACGTAATGGCGACCAACATCCGCAATGCCATTCGCATCCACAGCGCCACGGGAGGCTCGACCAACCTGATGATGCATGTGGTAGCAGCAATGCTCTATGGAGGTTACGCCTTTAACTTAGCCGAATATGATCGTATCCACCATGAAATTCCGATTCCAGACCTATTCGACTATAGCCTCACGCAGGGAAGAGATATTTTTGCTTTAGCTATGCAATGCTGCAGCGGCAAGAGCAGGGGGATGGAGAGCGTCATCTATGAACTCATCGAGAATGGCGTGCCGATGGATGTGGATGCACCGACGGTCGCAGGCAAGACCTGGCGTGAACGATTAAGCCGTCCGGATAGCCTTTCTGCAACCCATGTGCAGGAAAATCCGATCATCCTAGCTAAGCCTCGGCGCCCCTTCAGCGGAGTCGATGTGCTGAACGGCAATTTCTTCGAGACCGCCGTCGTCAAGATCAGCGGCATGACGACCGAACAGCTCGATCAATTTGATAAGAAGGCTGCATTTGTTCTCTATTACGAGAATGAGGAGAATGCCAACCGAGGATTGCTTGATCCCGACCTATTGAAGAAAATCAAGGAAAAACAAGAGTTTAGCCATGAAAATCTATTAGCTGTGCTCAAGAATAATGAACCTTCAAGCTACGAGGAACTAAAAGAGCTAGATTATGATGCCCTCTTTGACAAAATGACGGAAAACGGATCGCTGAAGCTGGCTGTGGTTGTTTCCGGACAAGGGCCTTTAGCCTTCGGCATGCCGGAGATGTTCACTCCGATGCAGCACATCAATGCCAATCATAAACTCAAGCGACTTGCCACCTTAATCAGTGACGGCCGTTATTCCGGCGTCACCTACGGAGCGGCCATCGGCCATATGACTCCTGAGGCGGTGCAAGGAGGAGGAATCCTTTATCTAGAAACGGGCGATCTGCTTTATCTGAACCTTCGTGAGCGTCAGGTGCAATACCTGAATGAAATGGCCTTCCGCTTCGGTACCATTGAATACCGCTTTGATCATGTCGTGACGGAGCGTCAGGAGCTAGCCCAATCCAGACTAGAGCGCATTCGAAAGCGTCAGCGCCAAGTCGCTGCGAGCAATCGCATGCTAGCTCATACAGATGCCGCCAACGGGGTCGTACCGATTTCAGTCTATGAAGAAGCAGAGCTAGATTATAAAAAAGATATTATCCTGCCCGAAAAGCAGATGATCCAAGAATAGGAGGGAATACAAAAATGGAAGCAACGAGACGAATGATAGAAAAGCTAGGTTTCCCAAGCAAGGATAGCCATGAGCTGCCGAGCTCCACGAAAACCTTTGCGGATGGGGCGCAATACCGGGTGGAGATCCCCAGCGTGGAAGGTCCTGCCACCTTCGAAGCGGTAGTCGAAGCTTGTAAGGAATATGGGGTGGATATTCACCGCATCTCACAGGGAAGCGGCATCATGCTGATGACGGATGAGGAATTAGAGCAAATGGCGGAGATCGGAAAGCGTGAAAACCTCGAGGTCAGCCTGTTTGTCGGACCTCGCGGAAGCTGGGACATTACGCCGATGCAATGGGCCAGCAATGGAAAAATCCAGGGCTTGCGCGTTCAGGGAATGGATCAGCTCGTTTACTCCATTGAAGATATCAAGCGGGCTTGCGACAAAGGAATACGCAGCGTGCTCGTATCCGATGAGGGACTATTATGGCTGGTTAACGAATTCAAGAAGCAAGGCGAGCTTCCAGAGGATTTGGTCGTGAAAATTTCCGTACAGATGGCGCATGCCAATCCGGTTTCCATTAAGATCATTGAGGATCTGGGGGCTGGAACCTACAATGTACCTACGGACTTGACGTTAGCTCGACTGGCTGCCATTCGTCAAGCGGTAGACCTCCCGATTGACATCTACGTGGAAGCACCTGATGATGTGGGCGGCTTTATTCGCCATTATGATATTCCAGAGATTATCCGTGTCGCAGCCCCTGTTTATATCAAGTTTGGCTTGCGCAACTCTCCAAACATCTATCCGTCTGGAACGCATCTTGAAAACACATCAATTGCCTTGGCCAAGGAGCGGGTTCGTCGGGCTCGAATCGGACTGGATATGATCAAGCGCTATGCCCCTCATCTTAGAACTTCAGAGAAAGGTGCGGCTGGTTTGGCGGTGCCTGTGTCGAAAAAAAGCTATGCAGAGCAGCCGTAGAACAGCGGGCAAAATACTTTAGTCCTAGTAGCAGCGACTCCCTTATGGTAGAATTAACGTAAGCGCAGAACTAGCAAAGGGTGGGTACAATGCCGATAATACAGGCGGTGGAGCGTGCTTTGAAAATATTGGATTTATTTGACGAGCATGAACAAGAACTAAAAATTACAGATATAAGCGAACGCATGGGACTACACAAGAGCACGGTTCATTCTCTGCTCAAGACGCTTCAGGTGCAAGGGTATATCGATCAGAACCCCGAAAATGGAAAATACAAGCTGGGAATGAAGCTAATTGAACGTGGAAATTTTGTCCTTCAGGGATTGGATATCCGGCATATTGCAAAAAAATATCTAGTGGACCTATCCTCTAAAACAGGTCAAACCACGCATCTCGTCCTCTTGGATGGAAAAGAAGGCGTGTATATCGATAAGGTGGAGGGACCTCAAGCCGTTATTTTATATTCCCGAATCGGGAGGAGAATTCCCGTACATTGCAGTGCCGTTGGAAAGGCGTTAGTTGCCTTTTCCAATCAGGATGAGATTCATAGGATCCTGACCAACTACGACTACGTGACCCAGACGGACCGAACCATAAGCTCTGAAGAAGAGTTTTTGGAAGAATTATCTCTTGTCCGCGAGGCGGGTCATGCCATGGATACGGAGGAAAACGAACCGGGAGTCCGCTGTGTAGCTGTTCCCATCTTTGACTATCGGGGCCAGGCAATAGCTGCCATCAGTATGTCCACGTTAATCTCCCGCGTTCATGATGAGATGCTGAAGGAATTTATCCACATGCTCAAGAAAGCCGCAAACGATATATCCGTAGAAATGGGATATGGTATTGTCACCAGATCATAGAAATAAGAGTCTAGGGTTAGGGGTACCTAAAGATTCCTTCATAGTCCTAGTCTCTTAAAAATATATCAATATATCAAAACTGAGTTTTATATTATAAAAACAATTGGAGGAATATCCCTATGAGAATCATCCGTTTCTTAAATGAACAATCTGTACCTACACTTGCTGCCTTAACTAATGAAGAAAAAGTATACGTATTGCCTCAGCAAGACTTTATGGAACTCGTAAGAACGGCAGAAGAGCAAGAGACGACTCCGCTAGCGTTAGTAGAAGGAGTGATCGCGACCTCTAATCCGATCGAGGCTAAGGCTTCTGAGTTAAACATCATCGTTCCGATTGAAGCACCGGAGGTTTGGGCATCCGGAGTAACGTATGAAAGAAGCCGCGATGCGCGTAACTATGAGGCAACTGGCGGGAAGCTTGATGCCACAACCTTCTATGATAAGGTATATGATGCCGAACGTCCGGAAATCTTCTTCAAGTCGACCGCAGCGCGTACCGTTGGTCCAAATCAGGATGTTTACTTGCGCAGTGATTCTAACTGGCAGATACCAGAGCCTGAATTGGGATTGGTGCTTAACAAGAGAGGGGACATCGTAGGATACACGATTGGAAATGACATGAGCTGCCGTGATATTGAGGGAGAGAACCCACTGTATCTGCCGCAAGCGAAGATGTGGAAGAATTCTTGCTCCCTTGGACCTGCGATCCGCTTGGCAGAAACCGTGGAGGATCCCTATACGTTTAAGATCACTTGCCGAATCTATCGAAATGGAGAGCTGAATGTAGAAGGTTCTGCGAGCACGGGACAATTGAAGAGAAAGTTTGATGAATTGGTATCCTTTTTAATTCGCGATAATGAGCTGTTTGATGGGACGGTTCTTCTCACCGGAACATGCATTGTTCCTCCCAACGAATTCACGCTTGAGGATGGCGATCGGATTGAAATCGAGATTTCCGGCATTGGTGTGCTGAACAACCCCGTGAAGAGTCAGGCGGCTAAATCTGTAGCTGCTCAATAAAGATGAGGGAGCGGGAGATGAAACTTGCCGGAAAGATTGCGATTGTGACGGGTGCTGCTTCGGGAATCGGAGAAGCCATCGCCAAAAAGCTGAGCAGTGAAGGAGCAACTGTAGCCATTTGCGACCTCGATCACGAAGGCGGAATCCGTGTAGTGGAAGAGATTCAATTTTTAGGAGGAACGGCGGCATTCTATGCCCTAGATGTTACGAAAGAAGAACAAGTGCAAACTACTTTCCGTATCGTAGTCGAAAAATATGGAAAAGTCGATATAATGATAAATAATGCCGGAATCGGCAAGGCAGGAACCGTCGTCGACCAGAGCGAAGCGGATTGGGATCTGATGATGAATGTGAATGCCAAAGGAACCTTTTTCGGTTGCAAATACGCCGTCAAGCATATGCTCGAGAAAGAAATCCGGGGCAGTATTATTAATATTTCATCAGTCGCCGGGATGGTAGGTGTACTCAACCGATCCGGGTATTGTGCCTCAAAGGCGGCGATTGTCGGATTAACCAAGTCGGTGGCTTCCGATTTCGCGGAGAAAGGCATTCGCGTCAATTCCATTTCCCCAGGAACGATCGAATCGCCGTGGATTGCCAAAATTCTGGCTGATCAGCCGGATCCGCAAAAAATGAGAGTCCAGATGCAGCAACGCCAACCGATTGGCCGCATGGGCACACCGGAGGAAATTGCCAATCTCGCTTGTTTTCTGGCCGGTGATGAAGCGTCCTTTATTACCGGCAGCAACATGGTGGCAGACGGCGGCTTAACCGCTCGTTAGAAGTTAATTATAACGATTGTAAAAGATTGGAGAGAGAACATTGACCGTACAAACCGAGGCTAAAACCTATCAAAATTATGTTAATAGCGAATGGATGGATTCTTCAGCTCAACAAGTCGATGCCAGCCTAAATCCTGCCAATAAAAAGGAAATCGTAGGGTACATCCAAAAATCAACCAAGCAGGACTTGGATCTTGCCGTGGCTTCCGCTAAAAAGGCTCAAACGGCTTGGAAGAAGCTTGCTGGTTCCGTACGCGGCCAATTTTTGCATAAAGTGGCTGACGAATTGGAGAAGCGCCTGGATGATATCGCAGAAACCATGACCAGAGAAATGGGTAAAACGCTCCCCGAAGCCAAAGGAGAAACGGCCCGTGGCGTAGCCATTCTTCGCTATTATGCCGGGGAAGGCATGCGCAAGATCGGGGATGTCATCCCTTCTACAGACAGCGAAGCGCTCATGTTTACCAGCCGCGTTCCGCTGGGCGTTGTCGGAATCATTACCCCTTGGAACTTCCCTGTAGCGATTCCGATTTGGAAGATGGCGCCGGCTCTCGTGTATGGCAACACGGTCGTATTGAAGCCGGCTCAAGAAACAGCCGTAACAGCGGCGAAGGTCATTGAAGCGTTTGCTGCTGCTGGGCTTCCTGCAGGTGTCGTTAACCTGGTTACCGGCAACGGCTCAGTGATTGGTCAAGGCCTTATCGATCATCCGGATATTGCAGGGATCACCTTCACGGGCTCTGATTCAGTGGGTAAGCTCGTTGGACAAGGAGCCTTGGCGCGCGGGGCAAAATACCAGCTGGAAATGGGCGGGAAGAACCCGGTCATCGTGGCTGCAGATGCCGATCTGGATCTGGCCGTGGAGCAAACGATCAACGGAGCCTTTAAGTCCACCGGACAAAAATGTACAGCAACCAGCCGAGCTATTGTAGTAAGTGAGGTGTACGAGACCTTTAAAGAAAAGCTGCTTGCAAAGGTGAAAGCAATTAAAGTGGGCGATGGCTTGAAGCAGGACACTTGGATGGGGCCTTGTTCTAGCGAAAGCCAGTTGAATACCGTGCTTTCCTATATTGATAAAGGCATCTCCGAAGGAGCAACCCTATTGTCGGGGGGCAACCGTTTGACCGAAGGTGAATGGGCAGATGGCTTCTATGTGGAACCGACCGTATTTGAAAACGCAACCCCTGATTCTACGATTGCCCAGGAAGAGATTTTTGGGCCGGTTCTAGCTCTGATCAAGGTGGATACCTTCGAGGAAGCCCTTCATGTCGCCAACGATGTAAAATTTGGGCTGAGCGCCTCGATCTTTACCCAAAATATCGGGAATATGCTCTCGTTCATTCAAGATATGGATGCCGGCCTTGTTCGCATTAACGCGGAAAGTGCAGGTGTTGAACTTCAGGCACCATTCGGGGGGATGAAGCAATCCAGCTCCCATTCCCGCGAGCAGGGGCAGGCGGCGATTGAATTCTTTACCGCGATCAAAACGGTGTTTGTTAAATCATAACCATAGGGGATATAGGCTGAGGGGACCTTTATGGGTTCCCTTCGGCTAATCGAGGAGGAGAAAACATGATTACAGTTGCGTTTCAAAAAGGGGAAGATTTAGGTCTAGGTGTCAAAACAGACAAGGGGATTTTGGATGTCAAGGCAGCGGTTTCGAAATTTGCGGATTTCAAGGATGCGCCGGTGAGCGTATCGGAGCTCATTTCCCGCGGGGAAGAAGGAAATGCCCTGCTCTCGAAATTGACGGATCGTGCTTATGCCGATGATGCCTTGTTTTTAGAGGAAACAACGCTTACCCTCGGACCATGCGTGCCTGAACCTTCTAAAATTATCTGTGTCGGACTGAACTATAAAAAGCATGCAGACGAGTGCGGCATGGCTTACCCCAAGGATCCGCTTTTGTTCAGCAAGTTCAGCAATGCGCTGGCTGCACATGGGCAGGAGGTGAAGCTGCCGCAGAAATCCACCCAAGTGGATTATGAAGCCGAGCTAGTCATCGTGATGGGCAAGACCGCCCAGGATGTGTCAAAAGAGGATGCTCTAAGCTATGTCTATGGCTATTGCAACGCCAATGATCTTTCCGCGCGCGATCTGCAGTTCAAAAGCTCGCAGTGGCTGCTTGGTAAAACCTGCGATGGCTTCAGCCCGATCGGTCCTTACCTAGTGTCTGCGGATGAAGTTGGCAATCCCAATGACTTGAAAATCCGCACGACCGTCAATGGGGAGGTTCGCCAGAATTCCAATACAGATGATATGATTTTCCACTGTGATGAAATTATCAGCTATATATCCCAGCACATGACGCTATATCCGGGTGACATTATCTTGACCGGTACGCCGGAAGGAGTAATCGTCGGATATCCTGAAGAAGAGCGCGTATGGCTGAAAGATGGGGATGAAGTCACCATAGAGATTGAAAAGCTAGGCAGCTTGACTAATGTATTGAAAAAGTAGCAGGGAAACCTAACAGAGAATCCGCCTTGATGAAGGGGGGATTTCTGTATTTCTTCAAATTTTCACATATATCTTTTTAGGGAGTCGATAGGATGAATCTGCAGTATATAATGGGAGAAGCACAGCAGAATGACTTATACAAACTAGAGACACATGCCTCCGGCCCATCGGGTTCCCTTCCCCTAACGCCTGACATGCTGCTGAACTCGCCTAGTGGCGATCTGTTCGGTATGACGCAAAACGTGGGCATGGGATGGAAGCCGACGGAATTAAACGGGAAACAATTTCTAATCTTAAGCACGCAGGGCGGAATCCGTGGCGAGGACGGAACACCCATCGCCTTAGGCTATCACACGGGCCACTGGGAAGTGGGACTTCTGATGAGAGCGGCTGCAGAAGAAATCAAAGAAAAGGGAGGCGTGCCGTTTGCCGCGTTTGTCAGCGATCCGTGCGATGGGCGCTCCCAAGGTACCACAGGGATGTTCGATTCCTTGCCTTACCGCAATGATGCAGCGATTGTGTATCGCCGCCTGATTCGCTCTCTGCCGACGCGCAAGGCTGTGATTGGCGTCGCGACTTGTGATAAAGGGCTGCCGGCCACCATGCTTGCCTTATCCGCTATGCATGACCTGCCAACGATTATCGTACCAGGCGGGGTGACCTTACCGCCGACCCACGGGGAGGACGCAGGAAAGGTGCAGACGATAGGAGCGCGTTATGCCAATGGGGAGCTTTCTCTGCAGGATGCAGCTGACTTGGGCTGCCGAGCTTGCGGCACGCCAGGAGGAGGTTGTCAGTTTCTTGGTACGGCTGCAACCGCCCAGGTGGTTGCCGAAGCGCTAGGACTTTCCCTGCCTCATTCGGCCTTGGCTCCATCCGGACAGCCGATCTGGACAGAATTGGCACGACAATCGGCACGTGCAGCGATCCGGATGGAAGAAGCCGGCATTACGACAAAGGATATCTTAACGGATGATGCGATTCATAATGCGATGGTGCTGCACGCGGCTTTCGGCGGTTCAACGAATCTGCTGCTACACATTCCAGCCATTGCCCACGCGGCAAAATGTACGATCCCGACTGTCGAAGACTGGAGCCGAGTGAATCGGGAAGTACCGAGGATCGTCAGCGTACTGCCGAATGGTCCTACGCATCACCCGACGGTTCGCGCGTTTCTCGCTGGCGGCGTACCCGAGGTGATGTTGCACCTTCGCAAGCTTGGGGTATTAAGAGAAAATGTCTTGACCGTTACAGGGGAGAAGTTAGGTACCGTATTGGATTGGTGGGAGTCATCAGAGCGTCGGGCTGAAGTCAAGAAGCGTCTGCAGGAAGCCGACGGCGTGAATCCGGATGATGTGATCATGAGTCTGGAGAAGGCCAGAAGCCGAGGACTTACCTCGACCGTCACTTTTCCTACCGGAAATATTGCCCCGGAAGGCTCCGTGATCAAATCAACCGCAATCGATCCATCAGTAGTCGATGAAGATGGCGTTTACCGTCACACCGGAAAGGTGAAGGTATTTACGGCTGAGAAGGATGCCATCGGAGCGATCAAAAGAGGAGAGATTGAAAAAGGGGATATTATGGCTGTCATTGGCCGCGGGCCGTCAGGCACGGGCATGGAGGAAACCTATCAGCTCACCTCCGCCTTGAAGCATCTATCTTACGGAAAATACGTCTCCCTGATAACGGATGCGCGCTTTTCTGGAGTTTCCACCGGGGCTTGCATTGGGCATATCGGACCTGAAGCGCTTGCGGGCGGACCGATTGGCAAGCTTCGTACAGGAGACATCGTCGAGATTATCGTTGATCGGAATGATTTGACGGCGAGCCTGAACTTCGTGGGGCAGAAGGATGACATCTTTGGCGCGGAGGAAGGGGAGAAGATCCTGGCGAGTCGGGGTCCGCATCCAGACTTGAGGCCAGACCCAGATTTGCCGGATGACACAAGACTGTGGGCTGCGTTGCAAGCTGTAAGTGGAGGCACATGGAAGGGGAGCGTCTACGACGTAGAGCGCATTATTGAGGTCATCGAGGCAGGGAAGAAGGCGTTAAAGGAACGAGGAGATAACGAATGACTTCGGAAAAGTATGAGAAATTGAAAGAAGTTTTATCCGATATGGGAAGTGTAGTCGTGGCCTTTTCCGGAGGGGTGGATAGTACGTTTCTGTTGAAGGTAGCCATTGACACGCTAGGAAAGGAAAAGGTGCTGGCCATTACAGCGGACTCCGAAACATATCCATCGTCTGAATTGGCGGAGGCCAAGAAAATCGCTCAGGAGCTCGGTGTCCATCACGAGGTCATGGAAACCTCCGAGCTAGCTATTCCCGGCTATGCTGAAAATTCAAAAAACCGCTGCTATTTCTGCAAGAAAAATTTGTTTGAAGAGCTCTTTCCAGCCTTAGAAAGAAAGGGATTCAACCAGATCGTTTACGGATTGATTGCAGATGATGCAGGCGAATATCGACCGGGGACAAAAGCAGCCAAGGAATTGGGAATCCGAGGTCCCCTGCATGAAGTGGGGCTGTACAAAAGCGAGATTCGTGAGCTTTCTAAAGCTTTGAATTTGGTTACATGGAATAAGCCTTCATTTGCTTGTTTATCTTCCCGGATTGCTTATGGAGAAACGATTACGCTGGAAAAATTGTCCAAGATTGAAAAAGCCGAGCACTATCTTAGAAGTCTCGGAATCAACCAGGTCCGTGTCAGGACGCATGGCGAGACGGCTAGAATTGAAGTGGAGCCTAAGGATATCCCCTTCCTCTTGGAGAGGCACGAAAAGATCCACGCTACGATTCAGGCCTATGGCTATACGTATGTCACACTAGATCTAGCCGGATACCAGAGCGGGAGTATGAATAAGATGTTATAGAAGGGAAGGCAACGGGGAAATGAAAAATCTGTATCTGGATTGCATCTCCGGCATTGCGGGGGATATGACTTTAGCCGCCTTGATTGACCTAGGGGCAGATCTCGGCTATATTCTCGAGCATCTAAGGAAGTTGCCGATTGATCCATTTGAGCTGGAAGTAGAACCGGTGGAGAAACGGGGAATTGCAGCGAAAAAGCTGTTGATTGAGTTCCCTGCGCAAGAGAGGCAGCAACCCTCCCCAACCTATCTGTTTAAAATGGCTAGCCATGACGACCACCAGCATCGAAAAGCGGAGGATATCCTCCAAATGATCAGCGATTCTCTATTGCCTGAGCGAGTGAAACAACGGAGTATGGCGATATTTCAGGTGATTGCCGAGGCAGAAGGCAAAATTCATGGTGTCGACCCCAAGGAGGTTCACTTTCACGAAGTAGGCGCGATGGATTCCATCCTCGATACAATCGGGTTCTGCTTGGCTCTCGAGAATCTTGAAGTCGATGAGATCTATGCTTCACCCGTTCCGACTGGTCAAGGGAAAATGAAAATGGCACATGGCCTTTATCCAATTCCCGCCCCTGCCACATTGGAGCTGCTGAAGGGAATTCCGCTGGCTGATTTACAAGTGCAAGGCGAGCTAACGACGCCAACGGGGGCTGGCATCCTGAAAGCTTTAGTAAAGGATTTTGGGCCCATCGGCGCTGTCAAGATCGAGCGCATCGGCTATGGAGCAGGCCACAAGGATTTTGCGCATCCGAATGTCTTGCGGGCGGTCCTTATTCAAAAGGAACGCGACAGGGAACGGGAGAAGATTATCGTCTTGGAAACGCAGGTTGACGACATGACAGGGGAAGCCTTGGGTTATGTGATGGAACGCTTATTCGAAGCAGGGGCGCTTGATGTGTACTATACCCCGGTGTACATGAAGAAGAATCGCCCTGGAACGCTGATGACGGTCCTAGTTCAACCCGACGAGGCGGGTCGTTGCGAGGAGGTTCTCCTCATCCAAACGAGCACCCTTGGCGTTAGAAGAAGTGAATGGACCCGAACTATTCTTGATAGAAGGATTGTAAGTGTGGAAACCCCATACGGTAAGATTCGTGTCAAGCAGGCAATAAGGGGGGGACAGGTTCTTCATCAGGCACCCGAGTTTGAGGATGTCGCCCAGCTCGCTCGGCAATGCGAGCTTCCTTTTCAAGAAATCTATCAAGAGGCTTTGAATCTAGCTAGTCAGAGGGCGGTAAAGTGAAATCCACCATAGGAGGTAAAATTATATGAGTATATCTTACCTGTTCGATGAAGTCGCTAGACTTCCCTTACCCGGAGATAATGTCGCTGTGGCCACCCGCAATCTGGAGGCTGGGGCGACAATTATCTATCAAGGCCAAACCTTCACTATAGATTACACGGTTTTGGAAGGTCATCGCTTTGCTGTAAAGGCGATTTCTCCGGGGGAACCTCTACTATCCTGGGAATTGCCGTTTGGCGTGGCCCTCGTAACGATTGAGCCCGGTCACTATGTGATAAACCAAGAGGTATTAGAAGCGCTTCGTGTGCGTACGTTGGCCTTTGCCCTCCCGGAAAAGCCTAATTTTGTGGATGAAGTTCCACCTTATGTACTCGACGAAGCCCATTTCCAAGCGGCCGAAGCTCTGCCTCCTTCCCCCGATACGCGCACGTTTATGGGCTATCGGCGCAGTCCGGAGCGCGGTGTCGGTACCCGCAATACGATTGTCGTATTGGGCACCACTTCGCGTACGGGAAGCTATGTCAAGCAACTGGCCGCCCGTCTTCAAGGTGAACTAAAGCACTATCCCCAAGTGGATGGAATCGTTCCCGTGGCCCATACCGAAGGAGGAGCTGAGCAGCCTAATAATCTTTCCCTGCTGCTACGCACCTTGGCCGGTTTTATCGTCAATCCCAACGTCGGTGCGGTCTTAATCGTAGACTTCGGCACGGAGCCCGTGACCAACCAAATGGTAGAATCGTATATGCGAGAGCATAACTATCCTTTAAGCGATGTGCTTCATCAGTTTATGTCCATTCAAGGAAGCTTTGAGGATCAGCTGAGGAAAGGGGAGGCGATCGTGCGCGATTGGCTGCCTACTGTCAATGGCATGGAACGCACTCCAGAATCCATTCGCCATCTGAAGATTGCCTTGCAATGCGGAGGGTCTGACGCTTTTTCCGGCATTTCAGCAAACCCGCTGCTCGGGTGGATGGCCAAGGAATTGATACGCTACGGCGGCGCTGCGAATCTAGCAGAAACGGATGAATTAATCGGGGCCGAGCCCTATGTCTTACAGAAGGTTCGCGACATCGAGACGGCTCGCAAATTCTTGACTCTCGTAGAAAACTTCAAAGATCGGGCAGCGTGGCACGGGGCGAACGCGGAAGGGAACCCTTCCGGAGGCAATAAATATCGCGGACTCTATAACATTTATCTAAAATCTATCGGTGCAGCCCGCAAGAAAGACCCGTCCAGCCGTCTCGACTATGTCATTGATTATGGCGAGCCTATGACAGAATCCGGATTCTATTTCATGGATAGCCCCGGAAATGATCTTGAGAGTATTGCCGGACAGGTCGCTTCCGGATGCAACCTGGTCTTCTTTACAACGGGCAATGGGTCGATTACCAATTTCCCTTTTGTTCCGACGCTCAAGGTCGTGACGACCACGCGCCGTTTCGAGCTGCTGGCCAATGATATGGATATCAACGCCGGTCAGTATCAGGATGGGATGTCCATGGATGAATTAGGCAAGCAAACGTTCGAGCTGACGTTGCAGGTTGCCTCCGGTCAGCGCAGTGTAGGGGAGAAGGCGGGCCACGCCCAGGTGCAGATCTGGCGAAACTGGCGACAGAGCGATAGAAGCCGACTGGATGAGCTGCTTCGTGCTCCACAACCGCAGGGAGAGCCGATCGCGATTCGACTCGACGGAGCCGTGTCGGCGGAGGGCTTCTCCTTTACTCGTCGGGACAAAGGGTCGATCGGATTAATCTTACCTACGAGCCTTTGCTCCGGCCAGGTGGGGAATCGGATTGCTCAGCGCTTGAACAGCCAGGGGATTGGCCAACCCGAGCCCATCTCGCGCTATGTCGCTTTGGCTCACACGGAAGGCTGCGGTAATTCTGGCGGCCAATCCGAGCAGCTGTATGCTCGCACGATGATTGGCTACGTTACACATCCGTTGGTTAAGCATTGCCTCTTGCTGGAGCATGGCTGCGAGAAGACGCACAATGACTTTATGCGCCACCAGATGGAGGAGATGGGCGTTGATCCTGATCGTCTTGGCTATGCCAGTATTCAACTTGATGGCGGAATCGATAAAGTCACGCAGAAGGTGGAAGGCTGGTTCGCTGAGCAATTGTCCGTTGCTGCGCCAAGCGTGGAGCAAAGCGTCGGGCTCGAAGGATTGCAAATCGGGATCGTAACCGATGGCTCCATTTCCTATGAAGCTGGGGAGCAGCTTGCCATGCTGACCCAAATGATCGTTGCTGCAGGCGGTACGGTTGTGGTTGCTGAGAATAGCGGTTTGCTTAAGACGCCGGCTTATCGGGATCGTCTTTGGACTGCATCCTCTGTCCACCCTTCCTTAGCCTATGGCGAGCACGCCCGCCACAGTGGATTCCATATCATGGAAACTCCAACCGAGCATGGGGTAGAGACCGTAACAGGCTTAGCCGCCACGGGTGTAGAGCTCATCATCGCCTGGATAGGGCAACAGCCGATGCAGACGCATCCGTTCGTGCCGATGCTCCAAGTAGCATCTGAGCCGGTTGTGCAGACAGCTTATGGTCATGATTTGGATCTGTCCCTAACTGGGGATCACAGCGCTTGGATCGAGCAGATTCTAGAGCGTTGCAAGCAAACCTTAGAGCAAAGCTATACGCCGCGTCTGTTCGCACAAGGGAACGTGGATTTCCAATTCACGCGCGGTTACTTAGGGATTTCGTTGTAAGAATTTATCAACTATAATTCTTTGTTTAGATAAAGCTTTACAAGTGGAAACGAAGGAGCCTCTCTAGCTTTCAAAGAAGAGAGGCTCCTTCTTTTGGGCGATTCGACAAAAACCGGGGAGTGACAGGCACTCTTAATTCTCGTCAAACATTCATTAGGATCGTCTATGTAGAAGTTTCCTTTTCTTCATTATAATGGGATCATCCCGTTGATTAACCCATGAATATGAAGGAGGCATCGGCTCGCATGAATCCAAACTCGCCCCTGTTGCTTACGGATGAACAAATGAGGAGATTTATTACAGAGGGATTCTTGATCCTTAATGCAGAATTCTCAGATGGTTTTCATGATCGTTTAGTTCAACAACTTAACGATGTATATGAACAAGAAGGAAATCCCGGAAACAACCTGTTGCCGAGAATACCGGACATTCAAAAGGTACTGGATCACCCGGTGGTTTCTGGCGCGTTAACCAGCGTGCTCGGTCCAAATTATTTGATGCACGCCCATCGTCACGGTCATTACAATGCATCGCCTGAACCTGGCCGTTGGCATAAAGACAGCTATTGGGGCTATAAGAGAATGCGCAATCATCACCCCTGGTGGGCGATGATCATGTATTTTCCGCAAGAAACGCCTATCGAACTGGGTCCGACAGGGATTATGCCCGGGACGCAAAATTACGAGACTCGTACATTTGAGGAAGACTGCCCGTCTGGGGAGTTTTTGGCAAGCGGTACAGCGGGTACCTTTGCTCTCATTCACTATGATATCTGGCATCGCTCTACATCCAATCGTTTAGGTCAGCATCGCTATATGCTGAAGTTTGAATTCATGCGGACGCAAGCCCCAACAAAGGCAAGCTGGAATCTTCAGAATCCGGATTGGGCGGCTCCGTTATCCTTAGCGCCTCCTTTAATCAGACAGGAAACCATGTGGGAAGAAACGTGGAACTGGCTAAATGGCCAGGTCGGTGGCTTGGCACATACAGCTGCTTACAGTCCGACAGCGTTACAGGATCTTTCAAAGGGACTGCAGGATGCATTTGAACCCTATGCCTTGCATGCTGCCTATGAGCTTGCACGCGGTGGACAGGAGGGAGTGGAGGCCTTGCTCGAAGGTCTGCATCACCCGAGTGAGAAGGTTTCGCGTACGGCTGCATATGGGTTGGCCATTTCGGGCTCTGAGGCCGTAGAAGGGCTTCTTTCCGCTCTTGAGAGCAGCCGCGTAGCCACCGTTGTCCACTCCGTTTTTGCTCTTGGCGAGCTGAGGCATGTAGCCGAGAAAGCGGTCTCTTATCTGATAAAACTACAGAACCATTCCTCCGAACGGGTGCGACAGGCGGCCGTGGAAGCGATCGGGATGATCGGCGTGCCCACGCAAGATGTGGTCTATGGCCTAACTCGCGGCTTGCAGGACACCGATGTTCAAGTCCGTTTCATGGCCGCTCTGTCTTTGGCAAGACTAGGCCCAAATGCCGATGAGGCGGTTCCCCAGCTGAAGAAATGCTTGGAAGATGACAACCGGTATGTCCGGGCGCATGCCGTGGATGCCCTCCATTATATTGGGACCGATCGGGCGAAGGATGTTCTCATCCCGTTCCTTCTCAAATCTCGATGGTGTCCCTCTACTACGAAAGTTAGTCAATATTATCCATAAGAGTCATTTGAGGGCAGGAAACTGCCCTCAATTTACGATAAGCGAGAGGAGACGAGCCATGAAGCAAATTCTCTGTGAACGCCCCCATCACTTGCGGATGCTAGAGGCAGAAATGCCGCAGCCCAAGGAAGGAGAGGCCTTAATCCGCATCCGCCGAATTGGGATTTGCGGAACAGATTTGCATGCATTTAGAGGAAACCAGCCGTATTTCACCTATCCGCGCGTATTGGGCCATGAATTGGCTGGGGTCATTGAAGCAGTAGGAGAGAACCAATGGGGGTTGAAAACAGGGGATCAAGTAGCTGTAATTCCCTATATAGAGTGCGGAACCTGCATTGCCTGCCGAAACGCTAAACCCAATTGCTGTACCGGGATGAGCGTATTGGGCGTTCATCTAGACGGGGGAATGCAAGAATTCCTGTCCGTTCCCTGCGATCATCTGATCCCATCCACGGGTTTGCCGCTTGACCATGTGGCTCTTCTAGAACCCATGAGTATTGGGGCGCATGCGGTACGACGCTCCGGCGTAGAGCCCGGAGAAACGGTTTTGGTGATTGGAGCAGGCCCGATAGGATTGACTGTAATGGCATTCGCCCGGCAAAGAGGCGCGAGAGTGCTAGCCATGGATATTAATAAAGAACGCTTGGCTTTCAGCCAAAGCTGGGCAAAGGTCGATGCTACGATTAACGCTTCTGAGCAATCAATGGAAAGGATTGTCCATCTGACCAATGGAGACTTTCCTACTATTGTATTTGACGCTACGGGAAATGCGAAATCCATGATGGAGGCTTTCCAGTATGTAGCGCACGGCGGGAAGCTTGTGTTTGTCGGTTTATTTAAAGGAGATGTGACTTTTTCTGATCCGGAGTTCCATAAGCGGGAAATGACCCTGATGTCAAGCCGCAACGCGACCCGGGAAGACTTTTTACAGGTGATGTCCTCGGCGGCAAGCGGGGAAATCGATCTGGAGAGCTTTATCAGTCATCGGGTTCCATTTGATCATATGATTGAGCATTATGAAAGCTGGACGCAGCCCCAATCCAAGGTGAGGAAGGTTATAATAGAATTACCCTAATTTCGCTACAAAAGAAAGGCTTCAACGCCCACAAATCGGACCGTTGAAGCCTTCTTCCATTTACTATGACTCAAAAAACTCCAATATCACCATTTGGTGACCTTCAATCTTTGGTACAGTGAAGGTTGCCCGATCCTCTGATAAGGTAAAATCCAAAGGAATGCCTTCAGGAGCGCATATAACGCTTTTGACGGGCTGCGGCACCTTCACGGACATGTGGATATTATACAAGGGAATCAAGTCTTCAATGATATCGATATCCTTGGAACGGCGCTCCGGGATATAGTGTAGGGCATGAAGGACTTGGCGGTTCTCCTCCTTTTGTTCATTCAATGCCACCAGCATGGTGCTTGGCCCGCTGTGCTTGACGAGCGGATCGGGAAGGAGCATTGCTAAGGCATTGGCAAACAGCTGCTTGCACCAACGAGGGGCATTTTGATTGTATTGCGTAAAGATCGGATGCATAAAGTAAATGGCGTTTTGATTTTTCACGATGCCAGGATACCCTGTCACCCCGGAAGATGGAGTATGCTTATGCGAACAAAAATGCTCCCAGGTCCGGTTAAAATAAGGAATTTTTGCTTCGGACAACACCACAGTGCCTTCTTCAGCTTGCACTTCCATCCCTTGTAGATACATGACGTGCTCGGTTTCAGGCATCCCTTGGCCGATTTCTCCTGTTGGTACCAGGAAGTCAGGGCTGTAGGGAGCTTGCCCCTTGAGTTTTACGCCTAAACCTCTTAAAGCAAACTCGGTTTGCTCCGGATTTAATCCGGATTGATAGGTGGCAACCAGCTTCCCGCCCATGGCCAAATATTCCTCCAGTTTATCCGCTAATCCCGCATCGACGGCAATCCGATCGGGGAGGACCAGAACTTTATAAGAGGAAAAGTCGCTTTTAGAATCCAGGATATCAAATTGATGCCCTAGCTCGAGCAGCATCCGCGTGACACCCATCATATCTTCAGGAAGATTGCGCGAATCCGCCTGACGAAATTCCTCGGTCGATAATACGCCGATATCGGTGACAGCAACCGCCCCTTGGCACCAGGGCTCTTTCTTTTCGACTTGGGTGTAGACCGAGCCGATGAGCTCATAGACCGCTTCTGACAGTTTGCCGTTCGGATCTAGTTGATCGCCGATTAGACACTTGCTGTTTAAGGCTAGCATGCGGAAGCATTCGAATTCGAGAGCAGCCTTATTCTTAAACGAGTGAAAATCCCCCCACATGGTATGGAATTTTCCCGTATGGGACAGACAATCAAGTCCAAGGGTCCGCGCGTACAGCATCGTCATGGGAAAATGCAGATAGCCCCAATGCCCACTAGGAAGGGATTCCAATTCAAAGTGAGTGTACGCATCCTTGACTTGTCTTTGCTTCGGACCCATATGCCCTTGGTTATAGTAAATCAGGCAATCTTGGTTAAACTGGCGGACGAAAGCGGTCATGTCCTCCTTGAATCCGTTGATCATCTCTTGGGCAAAGAGTTGGCGGTCCGCTTGCCGGGTGGGGTCTAGCCCTTGTTCAAGCATATCCCTGCGGCAGGATTTACACACGCATTCCACCGGCTTGACAATATCAAAGAAAATGCCGTCTGTCTCAAACATTTCTAACACTTCTTGGGTCTGTTCCTTGAGGAAGTCACGATACGGCGTATTCACGCAGAGAAATTGATAGAATCCTGCATCAAACAGCTTCTGGCCGCCCATTGCATAGGGAGCACCCTGTTCATCTCTGACAAGCCATTCGGGATGCTCTTCCGCTGAATAATGGTCCCACTGCACCGTAATGTAGATGGGGACTCGAATATCGTTTTGGTGGCAGGCTTCAATTTGCTCTTTTAATAGATTCTTGTTGGCGAGATGGGGATGAACCCTCTCCGGGAATTTTTTGGAATCATAGTAGAGGAGGCCATGGTGGCATCGGGCAAAGCTCGTAATCGAGTTGACTCTGGCTTTCAGTAGGGTGCTTACGAACTCCTCCGGTTTAAACTCGGCGCCAATCCCTTCGATTTGGGGACTCGTATGGAAATCCAAGTGAATCTGCCTATAGCGCAAATCCATGGCCCTTGCAGGGGAGAGAGACTGCTGATTTTTTACTTCTACTTGCTTCATCCAACTTCCTCCTCAATCATTTTACTCATTGATAGAATCATCAAATTCCAGCTTAATCACCAGGACGCTTCCCGTTAATTCATTGACCGGCAAATTTCGGATGCGAAGATGAGGCTTTTCTTTCCAAGCCCACGGAGTAATATCCACTCTAGCCTCCAGTTCCTGCTGATTGTTCAGCAAGACCGCTTTTTTTGGCAGCCTATCCAACGGCTTTAATAGAATGGATGTGCTCTGGGGGGCTCTTGGGAGATGAACGTAAACCGTATTGTCTCTTTTCGTCAGCAGGACCTCGTCCCGATCCACAATATGACCCGTCATATTCATTTGGTCTTTCTCCACCAGATCAGTTGCAGGGTAGGTATTCTCAAAGGCTTCTTTTACCGAATGGTACCACTCGCCGATCTTCTGCAAGGCTTCGATGTTTTCTTCCGGAAACTTGCCGTTCGCTTTGGGACCCACATTTAGAAGATAGTTTCCGCCCATGGCCAGTATTCGATCTAAGCTTTGCATAATAAATAGATGAGAATAATAGTCTTCGTCCTCTTTGTAACCCCAGCTCTCCCGGCCAAAGGCCTGACAGGCCTCAGTTGGTTTATGGAACTCTGTCCCAGCCGGCACATGACGCTCCGGAGTACTGTAGTCGCCTGGTCCGGGGCCGCGGTCATTGATCAGAATGCCCGGCTGCAGGGAACGTACCATCTCATTAATCGACGGATCATGGAATTCGGCAACATTAACATCCCAGAACAATTGATAGATGGGCCCATATTGGGTGCACAGCTCTCTAACTTGGTTTCTGACAAACTGAAGGTATTTTTCACTGTCCTGATCATCCCCAGGTCTCGGCCCAAACATTTCATGATGGCGTCCGCGATTTGGATAGTTCGGATGATGCCAGTCCGGCAGGGAGTAGTATAAACTCAAGGGAAAGCCTCTTCGGTGGCAGGCTTCGGCCAACATACCCAAGATATCCTTGCCATAGGGAGTGTTCATAACGTTATAGTCTGTATATTGGGTATTCCATAAGCAGAACCCGTCATGATGCTTCGTTGTAAAGCAGATGTATTGCATTCCCGCTTGTTCCGCATAATCAATCCATTCATCTGGATTGAAGTCAATCGGATTAAACTGATGGACATACTGTTCATAGTCTTTTCGCTTAATCTTCCCTCGCCATAGGATTTGTTCATGCCATGCAGGAATCGCATAGAGCCCCCAATGAATGAACAATCCAAAACGACGCTGGAAAAATACGTCTCTCTCATCTTTAAATCTTCGAATCATACCAAACCTCCTAGGTAGATTACAACTGAAATCGATTTCAAAATCCTATTCGTTCGACACACCCATTATCTTACAAAAGACAATAAATTGAAAATTAACAAAACTAATATAAACTTACACAATCCTAATATGCACCAACAAGTACTTGATCCAGGGACGTGTTGCTTCATTAGTATCTATATCGTTATTGATTGAAAATAAAAAATATTTTAAAAAGTACTTGAAATGGAAA
The DNA here is from genome assembly GCF_004522215.1 of Ammoniphilus sp. YIM 78166. GTDB lineage: Bacteria > Bacillota > Bacilli > Aneurinibacillales > RAOX-1 > YIM-78166. The sequence goes on from NZ_SDLR01000003.1 coordinate 407,027, forward strand.
AATTAATCATTTAGAATGAGGACAAGAAAAACGAGAACGTTTTCATTTTGGAAGCGAATGGAGTGGATGGAATGGCTACCATTAAAGACGTTGCAAGAGTTGCCAATACGTCGCCTGCTACCGTCTCTCGATTGCTGAACGGGGGAAGGGTGAAAAAAGCTACCGAAACTGCGATACGCAAGGCCATTCAAGAGTTGGACTATCGGGTGCATACCATGGCGAGGGGCTTAAAGACCAAAAAATCCTATACTGTAGCTTACATTGTGCCAGATTTGACCAATATGTTCTTCGCGCAGATTGCGAAGGGAGCGCAAGAAATCTTTCATCAGGCGGGCTATAGCTTCATGCTTTTGAGTGCAGATAACAATCCGGAGAGAGAGGAGGAAATTCTCCGATTTCTACTCAGCAAAAAGGTAGATGGGATACTGTTAAGCTCCGTGACTACATCCAGTCAGCAGGTGAAGGAGATTATGGAGAACATTCCTGTGGTGTTGATTGACCGGGTTTTGCCCAATCTAGAAGCAGATACCGTTCTGGTCGATAACGTGAACGGAGCCTATTTAGCAACCGAGGCCCTTATTGCAGAGGGTCACCGCAAGATTGGAATCATTTGTGGCCCTCAGGAACTATTGACCGGAAGAGAGAGGTACCGGGGCTACATACGAGCGTTTGAGGATTATGGTCTACCCATGAATGAGAGTTTAATTAAGTTCGGCGATTTTGAGATTTCAAGCGGGTATGCCCAGATGTGCGAGCTCCTGAAGCAACCGGAACGCCCAACTGCTGTTTTTGTGTGCAATTATTACATGTGCCTTGGCGCCATCATCGCCCTGAACGAAAAGAATATTAAAATTCCGGAGGATCTTTCCTTTGTGTCCTTTGACGATTATGAGCTGTCCCAAGTGTATAATCCACCGCTGACAGCTGTGGAGCAGCCGATGGTCGAAATCGGAGAGGAGGCTAGCCAGATCTTATTAAAAAGAATGGCAGACAATAGCAAAGAGAAGTGCGTGAAACGATTAAAGACTAACCTGATCAAGCGGGGATCGATAAAAACCGTCGACTCCTTTCAGCTTAATGGATAAAAGTAAGAACGTTTTCATTCTATTAGATGCGAAAGGGGGTGATGAAAGGAATACGTCAACTGTAATCGCACCTATTCCATGTGATCTCATGAAGGTAGGATAGTATTTTTATTTCCAAACCAAGGGGGAAACAAGATGAAGAAGCTATGGAAAAAAGTATCGGCGGTGTCTCTAGCTGTATCCTTGTCCATCCTAACCGCTTGCGGAGGAGGGGGGTCGACTCCGTCGAATACGAGCGGAGGCACGACAGAACAAGCCCAGGAGAAAAAAGCGGAGAATGTTCAACTGCGCTGGATGATGTGGACGGGTAGTGACGAAGAGAAAAAAGTATGGGAAGCACTGGCAGCGAAAGTTACAGAAAAGCACCCTGAAATCACCGTTAAGTTCGAAACAGACTCTTTCCCCAATTATTGGGATAAGCTCCAAACCCAGGTAGCCAGTGGTTCAGCTCCGGATATTATCTCCATGCAAAGCTTACGTATGCCTACCTTCGCCACACGTGGAGCATTGGAGCCGCTCAATCCGTTTATTGAGAATTCCCCCGAGTTTAAGATAGAAAACTTTGATGGCAGCATTCTCGATGCTCTGTCGTGGGATGGAAAGATTATGGCTATTCCTTATGATCTTGGACCTTATATTTTGTATTACAACAAAGATCTTTTCGATAAATACGGAGTGGCTTATCCGGATGAAAATATGGATTGGGCAGGCTTCCTAGAGAAGGCCAAGGCAACAACTCAGGATGGGAATTACGGCTATGTCATGCGCAATGTCATCGACCAAGTGGTGCCTTGGATCTGGGCAAACGGCGGAAATTACATGAATGAAGAAAAAACCAAGTCCATGATTAACGAAAAGGAAGCTGCAGAAGCAATCCAATTCCTGTCCGATCTCATGCATAAGCATAAGGTTACCATGCCGATTACGGACCCAGGAAACGATACCTTCTACCGTGAGCAATTCTATGCCGGCAAGGTGGCCATGTATCTTGATGGACCATGGAATTTTGGAAATGTTCGCGCTAAGGCGAACTTCAAGTGGGATATCACCACGATTCCACAAGGAAAAGGTGAGATCAATTCCTGGGTAGCGGGGTCAGGCTTTGGTATCAATCCGAAGTCTAAGCATAAGGAAGAAGCGTGGAAGGCGATTAGCGTCATGATGGGCGAGGAAGGCTTTGAATACCTGGCCACGACGGGACGCGCATTCCCTGCACGCAGCACGTCTATTGAAACCTTCAAGAAGGCGGATGATCGCCCAGCTAATATGGAGGCTGTGTCCAAAGCCGCATTAAAAGCCAAGCCTTTTGCCGTAACAACCAATTGGCAGGAAACGCAGCTGATGATTAATCGCGAACTAGACAAGATCTGGTTTAACAATGCACCTGTCCAAGAAGTGCTAGACAATATTCAGAAGCAGATGGACCCTCTATTAGAAAAGCACCAAAAGACGGTTTCCTCTTCGAAGTAGGCGGATGAGAGGAGCTGGATAGTAGTACCGGCTCCTCTTCTATACAAAAACGTTAGGAGGCAAAATCACCAATGAGTGTATTGCCAGATATTGATAATCGGGAAGCCAATCGGGTTGGCATGATGAAGCTAGCCACACAGAAAAAGCGAAGAAAAAAATGGAATAGCGAGGCCTTAGCCGGCTACCTTTTTCTGGCTCCTAATATCATTGGCTTTCTTTCCTTTACCGCGGTCCCCGTTCTTGTATCTTTGATTCTCAGCTTTTATGATTGGGAAATGTTGATTCCTCCCATTTTTGTCGGATTGGATAATTTTAAGAATTTATTTCTGAATGATCCCCTATTTTATCAGGTCATCAAAAATACGCTTTATTACGTAGGGGTGTACGTGCCTTTTAATATTGTGGCTGCGATGATCTTAGCCCTATGGCTATGCAGCATTACCAAAGGGGTGGCGATTTACAGAACCTTATTCTTCCTTCCCGTTCTGGCGCCAACCGTTGCAGCGGCCTTCATCTGGAAGTACATGTTCGAGCCGAATATCGGGTTTGTCAATACCTTTCTGGGTTGGTTCGGAATCGCTGGGCCCAATTGGCTAGGGGACACCCAGTATGCGATGCTCGCCATCATTATTATGAGCGTGTGGAAAATGGTCGGCTACAATATGGTGATTTTCATTGCCGGCATTCATGCCGTTCCAACTTCTCTATACGAAGCAGCCAAGATCGACGGAGCAAACAGCTGGAATCGATTTGTTTACATTACGCTCCCCATGCTTTCCCCTGCCCTGTTCTTTGCTGTGGTCATGACGATCATTACTTCTTTCCAGGTTTTTGACCAAGCCTATATCATGACGGCAGGAGGACCGGCAAATGCGACCAACACCATCGTGATGTACATCTATGAGAGCGGGTTCCAGTTCTTTAAGATGGGGTATGCCTCTTCGATTGCGTGGGTACTGTTCGGAGTCATCTTTACCGTGACGATGATCCAGATGAAGGTCCAAAAGAAATGGGTCAATTATGATTAGGGAGGAAGAATAGGTGCGTCCAAAATCAACTATGAAACGGATCATTCAGGTGATCTCCTATACAAGCCTGTCTTTTCTGGCTTTTTTGATGGTTGTTCCATTTATTGTCATGATTGCCACCGCGCTAAAACCGGAAAATGAGCTGTTTTCTCACGCTGGATCATGGATGGGAACCTACTTAGCCTGGGAGAACTTCACCTACGCCTGGAATTACATCCCCTTTGGGAAGTTTTTCATGAACTCAATTTTTGTTAGCTTATCCGTCACGTTTTTAGAAGTACTTACCTCTTCTTTGGCGGCTTATGCCTTTGCCCGGCTGCGTTTTCCAGGGCGCGATCTGCTTTTCTATCTTTATCTGGGTACGTTAATGATCCCGGCTCAAGTCACCATTGTACCGCAATTTATCCTGATGAATCAGTTTGGGTGGGTAGATTCTTATCAGGCCCTCATACTGCCCGCAGCCTTTACCGCCTTCGGTACGTTCCTGCTGCGCCAGTTTTTCCTGACGGTTCCGTTTGAGCTTGAAGAATCCGCAAGAATCGATGGCTGCTCTCGCTTCGGCACGTACTTCCGCATTATGCTGCCTTTATCCAAGCCGGCCTTGGCCACTTTAGGTGTATTTGCTTTTGTGACTCAGTGGAATGCGTTTTTCTGGCCGCTTGTTATTACCAATACCGAAGACATGAAGGTTCTTTCCGTCGGTCTGAAGATGTTTCAGGGGATCTATGGGACCGAGTGGCACTTAATGATGGCTGCATCCGCGATTGTAATTATCCCATCCATGATCGTCTTTGGCTTTTTGCAGCGATACTTGGTAGAGGGAATTCAATTGACGGGAATGGGCGGCAGGTAATTAAAATTAGGGAGGGATTAGGATGGAGTCTTTACGGCAGCAAATTTTGTTTCTCCACTTGGAAAATCCGGACTTGAATTCGAGAACGGTCGCGTGGGCCTTATACGATGGCGCACGACCTGCGGATCAACTGCAAATGCGGGAAGGAGATGAGGAAAAACCGCCCTATGAGTCAGTCCTTGCTGCGATGAGGGACGGATGGTTCGTCATGCAGATCCCTCAGCTTCCGTTGTATCTGCGAGGAATGGAGCACGAAACTGGTCATCTGAACTATGAATATGTACTGGAAAGGAAGGTGAAGATCGATGGCTAAAGTAGAGAGGGAGCATTTACTGACTGCTGCTCAGATGGCGCGGTTTGTTGTGGATGGATATTTGCAAATGGAAGGGATCGTGCCACAAGCTCTCAATGAAAAAGTCCACCACGAACAAATCCATTACTCCGGCAAGGGGTATGACTGGTTCTGGCATGAATCCGAAACAATCAAAGAAATTTTTGAGCTGCCCCAGGTGAACGGGATCATCGAGAGCCTGGTAGGAAAAAATCCGGTCTATGATCATTCGTACCAGCATGTCGTAGCACCCAAGCACCTGAAAGCACAAAATTGGCACGCGGACTCCGTCATCGATACGCGTCCATTTGCCTTTGACATTCAATGCTTCTATTTTTCTCATGATACGCCAATCGAGATGGGTCCGACCTTAATTCTGCCCGGTTCCCATTTACGCAGAGTGAACAATTATAGCATTGGGCGCTATAAGAATATTGTGGGTCAACGGCAAATGGCTTGCAAAGCGGGGACCATTGCCTTTCTTCACCATGGGCTATGGCACTGCGCGCAACCGAACTATACGGACACGACGCGCTATGTATTTAAACTGAGACTGCAGCCTGGGCAGGAGCAGCGCAACTTATTCAATACGGATGGCTACGATACGGAGGAGATTCGTCAGATATTCCGGGAAGGCTACCATCCCTGGCTCGGGAACGATGATCGAGCTGAGCATGTCCAGCGCGCGAAGCTCTGGAGATATGTAGTGGGGAACGACTCCGTGGATCTTTCCTTTGAAAACGCGCTGACGCGCATGAAGATATAAGAAGAAGCGACAGCCGCGTGATTTGCGCGGCTGTACTCCTAGTGAAGGGAGGCATCGGCTGTCTTCTGAAACATATTTCGATAATAAGTGGGACTATAGCCCGTATATTGCTTGAATGCTCTTGAAAAATAATGATTGTTCATCCCAATCGTTTCGGCGATTTCGGAGACATTCATATCCGATGCGGCTAATAGCTGCTTGCCTTTTTCAATCTTTACGCGGTTAATGTACTGAATTGGAGAGACGCCCATGACATTCTTGAAAAATGGAATGAAGTAATTGGGGTGGAAATGTACCAGATCTGCCAGTTGTTCCACCGTAATGGTCTCTGACAGGTGCGCATCGATATATTCTAAAATCTTATGGATCTTTTGGTTGCTGGGCGGCAGGATTGAAGCCCGCGCCTCTTGGCTCGAGATAAAAATTGAGATTAATTCCAGCGCAATGGCCTTGACCCGAAAGAGGGAGGGAAGGTCCTGCTTTTGGAATTGACGTTTCAGGTCTTCAAAGAGTCCCATTGTTTTGTTCAGCTCCAAAGGCTCAACAGCATAAGAGAGGTCAACGAGCTGAAAAAAAGGAAGTTGGCCGACTGAGGCTGTGAAATGACACCAATACTTGGAAAATGATTGTTCACTGATGGTGGAATAACTTAATTTTGCCCCTGCGGGCAACAGCATCATCTGTCCAGGCTTCGGATAGAATTCCTTGTTTCCGATTTTAACGTAGCCCTCACCGGAACAGATAAGGTAGAAGCGATTAAAGTCAGACACAAAGTCGATATCCCGCCAATGGGGACCCACGGTATTATACGATGCGGTTGTGATGTCCACTTGCAGGTTCGTCAGACAGCCTTTCAAAAATTCAAGGTCTCCCGGTTTCATTTAATACCCTCGCTTTTCACTAGATTGATGGTCAATGAATTGAGGCGGTAGTACAATCGTTCTCCATTCCTTTGGTCCGGTTCCATGGATTCGATCCAGCAGAAGCTGAACGCCCATCGATCCGAAATCATAGGCCGGCTGGGAAACGATGGTAAGAAACGGATGAAGAATGGAGAGGGGACCCAAGTCATCGAAGGTGACTACCCTCATTTGTTCCGGAATACTAAAGCCTCTCCTCTGAAGAGCTTGGATCACACCTATAGCGACCAAATTATTGGCAGCCAAAATCGCACTTGGATAAGATTCTCGGCTAAGGAGCGTTTCCATGGCGAAGCGTCCACTCTCAAGCTTATAGTCGGTTTCCATGACCAGTGCAGAATCATATGGAATCCCATTCAATAGCAAGGACTCTCTATATCCCTTTAGGCGATCCCTGGCGGTAGAAATATGCTGGGGGCCGCATAAGCAGGCTATACTGCGGTGCCCCTGCTGAATCAGATGTTCCATCAGAAGACGGGCCCCCAAAAGGTTATCGCCTAAAACCTGATCCGATTCTATCCCTGGAACATAACGGTCCAGGATGACAAACGGAATGTTATGCTTGCGAAGTGTTTGCAAATGCTTAAGGGAATCATCGCCACTGGGGGCGAAAAGTACGCCGTCGACTTTAGTCGATAGCAGCATCTCAACATATTCTTTTTCCTTATCCAAGCTCTCGTCACTGTTTCCGAATAACAGACGGTAGCCATGGCGGTTTGCTTGATCTTCTGCACCCCTGGCTAACGTCGTGAAAAAAGGATTCGTAATATCGGTCATCAAAAGATAGAGGAGGTTCGTCTTCTTTTTCACAAGGCCACGTGCGTTATAGTCAGGATAATAATGAAGCTCCTCCATGGCTTCGATTACACGCTTGCGGGTTTCTTCCTTAACGGTGCCTGTCCCGTTGATCACCCTAGACACCGTCATGGGAGAAACTTGAGCTTTACGGGCAACATCGACAATGGTGGCCATCCAGGAATCCCCCTTTGATTCGAAGAAATAACAAAATTGTTAACGTTAACATTTCACTTAACAATAAAATAACTCGAATAACTCAAGTTGTCAATAAATTTCAGATTATACAGAATATATTGACATGCAGGATGTTTGAAATTATATTAATGTTAACGTTAACATTCCTTAACTAGGAGGTGGAAGATACCCGCCAATGGCAAGCAGGTCAAGGCCGAAGTCCTCGGCCATCAGGAGTTCAACTTTTAATGGAGGAAAGGGGAGGACATGTTGATGAGTAGAAGACGACTGGAGGATCGAGTCGCGCTAGTTACAGGAGGCAGTCGGGGAATTGGGGAAGCTATCGTACTCCGCTTAGCCGAGGAAGGAGCCCATGTGGCGATCAATTATACGTCGGATCGTTCCCAGCCTATAGCCGAAAACGTCATGAAGCGGGCACAGCAATGGGGAGGCAGGGCCATTGTTGTCCAGGCGGATGTAGGGGATCGAGAACAAGTCAACGCGATGTTTGCCAAAGTGGAGCGAGAGCTTGGAGCCGTGGAAATTCTAGTGAATAACGCGGGAGTCGCCCCTTTTGAACCTTTCATGAAGCTGACCGACGAAACATGGGATCGCACCTTCAATACGAACGTAAAATCAATCTATATGTGTTCCCAACTCGCCGCCAAAGGCATGATTGAACGCAAGTCTGGGAAGATCATCAACATTCTGTCTACGGCAAGCCTCGTGGTGACGAGCCCCGTCATTCCCCACTACCAAGCTTCAAAAGCGGCGGGGCATATGCTGACCAAAGGAATGGCCATTGAATTAGGACCATACAACATTAACGTCAATGCTGTAGGACCTAGCACCGTAGACACCGATATGTGCACCGAATACTTGGCTGATCCGGCGATCCGACTTCGCGAGGAAGAGGCCAATCCCATGAAGCGCCTGGGGACAGCTAAGCAAATCGGGGATGCGTGCGTTTTCCTGGCATCCGATGAAGCCATGCAGGTCAACGGACATCTGCTGATGGTTGATGGCGGGTTAACGGTAAAGGCCGCCCAACCGCAAGACCATATGGAACGATAGGGGGCTTAAGCTAATGAGATTAAAGGATAAAGTGATCCTCATAACTGGTTCAGGTTCTGGCATAGGAAAAAGTACGGCTCTACTGTTTGCGGCAGAAGGAGCCAAGGTTATCGTGAACGATCTGTCCCGGGAGCATGGGGAAGAAACCGTGGAAGGGATCAGACAGAAAGGCGGAGTTGCACAATTCATCCAAGCCGACGTCACCAATGCACTGGAGGTAGATCGGATGGTACAGCTCGTGATCGATACCTACGGACGAATTGATGTGCTTTTCAATAATGCGGGGATCTCTGGTGTCGGGGCTGTTCACGAAACCAGCGAAGAGTTATGGGATCGTGTCGTGAACGTCAATCTCAAGGGAGTGTTCATGCCAAGCAAGTATGTGGTCCCCCATATGATGGAACAGCGGGAGGGCGGCAGTATAATCAACATGTCTTCGTGTATTGCCGAGATCGGGCTCATGAAAAGAGCGGTTTATTCGGCAACGAAGGGGGCGGTGCTTGCGCTGACAAAATCCATGCAGGTCGATTATGCCCCTTATAATATTCGGGTCAATGCCTTGCTCCCAGGTACGATCCTCACTCCTTTCGTAGAGGATTATCTAAAGAAATCCTATGACAACCCTGAAGAAGCACTGCAAACGATTAAGAAGCGGCAGCTTGGAGGAGAGCTTGGACGCCCTGAAGACGTTGCCCAAGCGGCTCTATTCCTCGCGTCAGACGATTCAAAATTTATGATGGGTTCCCCATTATATATAGATGGAGGAGCCGTATTCGGCAAGATGGCTTAAAGACGGAAGAGGAGGATATCAAAATGAAGCTGCTTACTTTCCATACCCCCGAAGGATTGGCCTTAGGGGTGAAAACGGCTAAAGGTGTATTAAATGTAGCAAAAGCGGCCAGTCTGGGCCCTGTTACCCAAATTCCTTTATCCATCCATGAACTTTTAACGGGAGGAGAAAAGGCGCGCTCAGAGCTAATGGAGCTCGTGCAAATGGCGGAAGGGCGCCGTGATGAGAACTTGTACCTTCAGGAAGAGGAATTACATATTGGCCCTTGTGTCCCAAATCCAGGCAAGATCATCTGCGTCGGTCTTAATTACCGCAAGCACGCGGAGGAGTCGAACATGCCTGTGCCGGAGTATCCTGTGCTTTTTAATAAGTTTAGCAACACGGTGGCTGCCCACGGCGATGTTATCGCTTTGCCGGAGAACGCCCGTGAAATTGATTATGAAGCCGAGCTCGTCATCGTGATGGGCAAGAAGGCGAAACAGGTGGAGAAAGACAAAGCCCTTGATTATGTATTTGGCTATTGCAATGTAAACGATTTGTCGGCACGCGATTTACAAATGAGAACGTCCCAATGGCTTCTGGGCAAATGTTTAGATCACTTTAGCCCATTAGGTCCCTATTTGGTTACGTCTGATGAAGTAGGCAATCCCAATGACTTGTCCGTTCGAACTTATGTAAACGGAGAAGTGCGGCAGGACTCCCATACGTCCGATATGATCTTTCACTGCGAGGAAATTGTCAGCTACATTTCTCAATATATGACCTTAGAGCCTGGAGATATTATCCTGACAGGAACTCCGGAGGGCGTCATTTTAGGTTATCCCAAAGAACAGCAAGTATGGCTGAAGGATGGCGATGAAGTCACCATTGAGATTGAGAAGCTGGGCCGACTAACCAATCGCTTCCGACAGGATGCGGTATAAAAAGCTTGAAGGAGGGTCTTAGGGATGTGTACCCGAAGACACTTCCTTACTAAATAGGGAGGCGAGTGGCTATGCGAATTGACGCCCACCAGCACTTCTGGAAGTTGGATCGTGGGGATTATCACTGGCTGAGTTCCGAACTAGGAATTCTCCATCAAGACTTTCTGCCGCACCATCTGCTTCCCCGGCTGAAGGAGCACGATATTGACCGTACCATCCTGGTTCAGGCTGCACCGACTGTAGAAGAAACAGAATACATGCTCGAATTATATGAACAAAACGAGTTTATAGCTGGAGTTGTAGGGTGGTTGGATCTAGATTCTTCGGATTTTCCAAAGCTGTTTCAAAAATATCGAAAGCATCCCGGATTTATCGGCTTAAGGCCGATGCTGCAGGATCTGCAGGATGATCGCTGGATTCTAAGGGAGCAAGTGAAAACAAATCTGAGAATCCTCGTTGAACATGATTTTCCCATTGATATCCTGGTTTTTCCGCACCATCTCCCTCATATCCATGAGCTCTTCTTAGAGCTTCCCAATTTAAGGGCTGTGATTGACCACGCGGCTAAGCCTCCTATTCGTGAGCATAAGCTGGAGCCTTGGAAACAGCAAATGGCAGCCCTCTCCCGCTTTCCCAAGGTGATGTGCAAGCTATCTGGTCTGATTACCGAAGCGGAACCAGACCATTGGACTGTACAAGATCTTGTCCCATATGTGCATCATGTTTTCGAGCAATTTGGCGCAAGGCGAGTCATGTTCGGCAGCGATTGGCCGGTTTGTTTATTAGCAGGCAATTATACTGAGGTTCACGAGGCTCTTATAGCAGCTCTTCCCAAAACGCTGTCACTAGAAGACCATACCGCTATTTTTGGCACGAACGCCGCCGCCTTTTACCAATTATTTAAAAGCATACCGGAGGAGGAACAGTAAATGAAATGGCAGTATCTGATCAGTCAGGATGAAGCCATGCTCCCTCGGCTCGGGCAGGAGGGTTGGGAACTGATAGCTGTCGTCCCAAGCGGTCAGCACTTAAAATTCTACTTTAAGCAGCCCTATTTAACCCTCGCCGAACAAATAACGGAAGAGCAACGCGAGGAAGTCTATCGCCAATTAAGGAAGGGAGAAGAGTACTCATGAAGAAAAGCGGAATTCTTCATCCCGAGCTCTCGCGTATGATTGCGAGTCTGGGTCATACCGATTATATTGTTCTAGCGGATAGAGGATACCCTATCCCGAAGGAAGTAGACCGTATAAACCTGGGGATAACCGATGATCTCCCTACCATTCCACAACTGCTTGAAGCCATTTCAGTAGAAATGAAGATTGATCGTATCCTGGTGACCCGTGAAATGGAAGACGTCAGTCCCAAGAGACTGAAAGAATTAAAAGACGCGTACCCAGACATTCCGATCCTGGCAGTTACACATAGGGAACTGAAAAAACTGACGAAAGAAGCGGCGGGAGTAGTGAAAACCGCGGATACGACCCCTTATTCAAATATGATACTTGTTTCGGGTTAAAGTAGTATTAAATTGCCAAGCTCGTCATATCTATCAAAAAGGGGGCTTGACTGGATGCCTCTGCTACTTTCGAAGAATGAAAGGTGTTGCGAACGATGCCATGGCGACACCTTTTTTCCATCCTATTGAAAGAAGGGTTCGTTTTGCTTCTACGTTTGGCTGTAGCGCAAATGCTATTCACTGCCATCTACCAATTTTCCACCCTGTTTATTAATACCTATCTTTTTAAGCAGAACCAGGATATTCGAATGGTTGCTGAGTATAACTTTTATCTTTTCTTTTTTTGGGGCCTCTGTTTTTATCTCGGATTTAAGTGCTGTGAGAAAAATGCGAGATTCAGTATGGTGATTGCCGGCGTTTCGAGTCTGATGGCCATGGGGCTGCTCATCGCGGAAGTCAGCTATCCGCTGGTCTTAGGGCTACTTATGGGAGCGACGGGCGGGTTTTTTTGGCCGCCTTATCTATCAATCTATCGAACCCTTGGAAAGAGCAGCGAAGGGTCAGGGACTTTTGCTAAAGCCTCCGTTCTGGCAAGTGTCATTCCTGTCCTGATCCCCATTTTTTTTGGTCATGTGGTGGAAGGAACGGGTTATCTAGTAGGGTTTGCTATCATTGCCCTTGTTTCTGCAGGCATCATAGGCATCAGCTTGTTTATGCCCAAGCATCATACGCAAAAAATACAACTCAGACCGTCTTCGTTTCGCCATCCATCCTTCTTCTTGTCTAATGTATTGCAAGGTTTCTATTTCAGTTTTATCGGCGTAGCCGCGGGACTTTTGGTTTACATATCCGGAGAAGGGGAGGCAAACGTCGGCACCTTCGCTACGTTTTATGGCTTAGTCACGCTAGGGGTTAATCTCATCATGGGTTTTCTTTTGTCACAGCGAAATAACGCGATGGGACTGGTTCTTGCTGTGATGGTCTATCCTCTTGCCTCCACCCTTTTCCTCAGTGAGTGGGATATGAGGTTAATCGTTTTTAATTTTTTAGTCGCCGCAGCCGGCCCCTTATTTTTGAATCCCGTCGTAGGGCTTAACTTTACGTACATTAACCAAGCGTTCCCGAATGGAGATGAAGGAATCTTTATCCGAGAATGTGGGTTAACGGTAGGAAGATTACTATTTTTTATATGCTTGGCGCTTGTAGGATTCTCCGCGGAGGATCTTGCATTCTATGCTTTTTGCCTAGCGGCTTCTTTTTTGCCGCTTAGTGTTTATATGATCATTCGAAAGTGGGAGAGACCTTCAGAGGTTGCTGGGAAAAAGGAGGAAAGTGCATGAGTAGAGTGGAGCTCGTTATCGATGCCAAAGCAATTTTAGGAGAGGGCCCCAGCTGGGATTCGAAGAAAGGGATTCTCTATTGGGTCGATATCATAGGGAAGAAGGTTCACCTGTTTCATCCCATGTCCGGAGAATCAAGGGTGATACCTGTAGGACAAATGGTAGGGGCTGTAGTTCCAAGAGATTCGGGAGGTGTCATGCTGGCCATGGAGGATGGCTTTTATGCTTGTAATACGGAAGCGGAAACCTTAGAAAAACATGGGGACCCTGGCTCCGTTGGAAGTCATATGCGATTTAACGATGGAAAGTGTGATGCTGCCGGCCGATTCTGGGCGGGAACCATGGATCGTAGTGAACTCGAGCCTATGGGAGCCCTCTTCGTCTTGGATCCGCATCAAGGGGTAAGAAAAATGGTGGATCGCGTTACCGTCTCCAATGGCATCACATGGAATAAGGAACATACGACGATGTATTATATTGATTCCCCGACAAGGAGGGTGGATGCGTTTGACTTTGATCTGCATTCCGGAGCCATTAGTCGGCGCCGGACAGTCGTTCGCATCCCTGAAGGTGAAGGACTTCCCGATGGCATGACGATGGACGAGGAGGGCATGCTCTGGATTGCCCATTGGGACGGCTATCAGGTTTCAAGATGGAATCCGGCAACGGGTGAGAAGCTGGAAAAAGTCCCTCTGCCTGTTGCTAGAGTCACATCCTGTGTGTTTGCAGGGGAACAGTTGAATGAATTGTATATTACCACGGCACGAATCGGGATCGATTCTAACAAATTGGAAAATCAGCCTTATGCCGGAGGGCTATTTAAAATCAAAACCGCAGTTCGAGGAGTACCTACCTATGGCTATTCCGGATAAAGAAGGACTCATAGAGGTGAGGATCAGACTGTTTGGCGCGATCCAAATGAAGACCAGGTGGTCTGACGAATCAATCTTCCTTCGCCAGAAGGCGACGGTTGCTGAGCTTCTCCAGGTTCTGTATGAAAAAGACCCCGGTTTACAGTCCATGATCGAAGGAAAGGAGCGGGCTCTCTCTGCGCTTATGCTAGTCAACTTCTTCGATATTAAAAGAAAAGAAGGCTTGAATACGGTGCTGTCTCATGGCGATCAAGTTGACGTGATTTCCATGATCAGCGGTGGGTAGGATTTACGGTTTATTATTCATAAAAAGGGGGAAAAAGGGCATGCGCGGCGGATATATGGGAAAAATCCTGTTTGTAAACTTAACCACAAGTAAAATTTGGGAAGAGGAATTGAGTCAAAAGCTCCAGCAGGAATTTTTGGGAGGATATGGTATCGGGGCTAGGATACTTTATAGCCGAATGAAGCCCCATGTGGATCCACTAGGGCCGGAAAACCTCTTTGGTATTGTGACTGGGCCTTTAACTGGAACCCCAGCCATTACCGGCAACCGCTGGGTGGCTGTAGCCAAATCCCCCTTAACACATACTTGGGGGGACGCCAACTGCGGAGGCACCTTCGGCCCCGCGCTCAAGCGCTCAGGCTATGATGCCATCTTCGTTGAGGGTCAAGCGGAGTCGCCCGTCTATATTTACATTGAGGATGGCCAGGTGGAGATCCGCGATGCGTCTGAAGCCTGGGGAAAAGAGACCTGGGAGGCGGAGGCCATCCTAAAGAAGGACCACGGCGGGACGAAGCCAGAAGCCGCCTTAATCGGCCCTGGCGGAGAAAAGCTTTCTTTAATCAGCGCAGTGATGAATGATGAAGGGCGAGCAGCCGGACGATCGGGTTTGGGAGCTGTTATGGGGTCCAAGAAGCTAAAAGCTATTGTCGCCGGAGGCAGTCAACCGATTCCGGTTGCCAGGCCAGCAGAGATGAAGAAGGTGCGGCAAAACGCCAACAAGCAAATGATCAAGCGCGATATATGGAAGTTTATGAGTAAATACGGAACGACTGGAATCACGGGCGGATCGGCGATTTCCGGTGATTCTCCGGTACGCAATTGGGGAGGCGTAGGCGTAAAGGATTTCCCCCATGCAGAGCCCATCGGCAAGGGGCTAGTCGACAACTATAAGGAAAAGTCTTATGGATGCTGGCAATGCCCCATCGCCTGCGGAGCCATTGTGGAAGTGAAGGAAGGTCCTTATAAGGTGCGGGGGCATAAACCCGAGTATGAAACGACAGGGGGATTCGGAACGCTGCTGCTCAACAATAACCCCGAGTCCATTATTTATCTCAATGATCTCTGTAACCGGGCTGGCTTAGACGTCATCTCCGTTGCGGGAACGGTCGGGTTTGCCATTGAGTGCCTGGAACATGGCATTCTCACTCAAGAGGATGTAAATGGTCTAGAGCTTTCGTGGGGAAACCATGAAGCCATTGTCCATTTGGTGAGAGATATCGTGGATCGGAGAGGGATCGGAAATCTGCTGGCCGATGGAGTCAAGGTGGCTTCAGAAAAACTAGGAGAACGCTCTGAGCCCTTCGCCATCCATGTTCATGGGCAAGAGCTCCCGATGCATGACCCTAGGCTCTCGCCAGGGTACGCAACGACCTATATGCTAGATGCGACCCCAGGAAGACATACCCAAGGCGGAAGCCACATCATTGAAGAAGGGGCAACGCATCCATACCTGGGAATCACGGAGTTAATTGCAGATAAGTACAACTATACAGGCAAAGGCAAGAAGCATAAAATCATGAGCAATTACATCCATACCGTCAATGCCGCAGGCATCTGCCTATTTGGCGACTTTTGCTCCACCCCAGAGGATCTTGCTCAATTTTTGACCGAGGCGATCGGGGAGGAGTTTACAGCTGAAAGACTTCTTACCATCGGTGAACGCATTGCCGCAATCCGTACGGCCTTCAATGTTCGAGAAGGAATCCTACCAATGGAGATTAAAGTTCCGAACCGAATGATCGGGATGCCCCCCCAAACTGAAGGACCTCTTCAGGATGTTACCATTGATCTGAAGACGCAAAACGAAGATTACTTGCGAGAAATGGGCTGGGATCTGAAAACAGGCGCCCCTACAGTAGAAAGCTTAATCCGACTTGGACTCACGGATGTAGCTGACGATATTTCATAGAGTGCCTGTCACTCCCCGAATTTTGTCGAGTGTTGTCGTTGTAAGATCCTTCTCCCGGATTCAAGTTTATCTAGAGTCTGGGGAGAGGGGTCTATTTGTCTCTAAGTCGGGTACTCGTGTTAATTGGAATCACTACCGGTCTTGGACCAAATCAATCCACTTTATATGAAAAGCCCCGGCATTAAAGTTGGTGCTTGATCACAGGGTGATCCGGGATGCCCGATCGCTTCCCGAGAAAAAGTAAAACAAGTGACTCCATCTTAATTGTATCAATTATGAGTTCGGGAGCAACTCTCCGAGTATCGTGACCAAACCCCCGAGATTAGCTGGAATGGTTATAGGTACGTGAACAAACGATACCAACTCGTGAGCAAACGCCACTTTTCCGTGAGCAAATCAAATATTTTGTGAGCATCCGGACCCGGACGCCAGTAATGGGGTCCAGGATCGGACAAATATCATAAAAAAGCGGAATTACTTAAAAAACAAGGTGAAAAATTAGATACTCTAACCCGAAGTTTAGATTGCTCTTAGAAAAAGTAGACCAAAATCACTCCCAATCTCGAAAAAGCTGAGCGAGTTCTTGGAATCATTACCGGTTTGGAAGCAAAATCCTTAGTTTCGAGATCAAAGTGGACTGGTTATTTGGAGCTGTTCCAGGTATATGAGCAAATCAGAAATTTGGTGAGCACCCGAACCCGGTACGGGCATGGGATGATTGAACTCTAAACCAAAGTTAGAGTGCTCTTAAAAAAAGCAACCCAAAATCACTCCACTTCTTGAAAAAACAGGGGACCAAACCGCAGACAAAGGGGATGTTCATTGAAGAGGGTGTTAGATCTGTAAACGATTGAGGATTTGGCAAAGCAAAACCGATTGGAAAAGAACTGAATGGAGTTTAGAAATAGATGGAACAGAAATAGTCTGAATTTTTTAGGATTACCTACTACTAAGAAGGTAGCTTTTCTTGTATAATAAATGTAAACCATTACAAAGTCGAAAGGAATAGAATTTATGGCCACCATTCAAGATGTTGCGTTACTGGCTAAGGTATCAACCGCAACGGTTTCACGAGTGATGAGACAGCCCGAAACCGTTAAAGATGCAACAAAAGAGAGAGTACTAGAAGCCATAAAGCTATTAGATTACAAGCCCAACATCCTTGCTAGACATCTTAGAAGGATGGAAACGAAGACCATTATCGTCGTTGTTCCCGATATTACCAACCCTTTTTTCTCAGAAGTGTTCTTAGGAATCGAATCGATTGCGCAAGAACAAGGATACCAACTGTTACTCGGAAACACGCAAAACGATTTGAACCGCGAATTTCAATATCTTGATTTGCTGAAGCAAAAGAAGGCGGACGGGATCATTCTTTTGACTGCCCGGTTGAAAAAACAGATTATCGAAGAACTAGCAGAACAATTTCCGGTGGTTCTTGCTTGCGAATACATTGAAGGTTCGAGGGTTCCAACGGTCTCCATTGATAATGTCAGCAGCGCGAAAAAGATGACCCAACACTTGTTACGGCTTGGCCACCAAAGAATTGGCTATTTGTCAGGCCCGATGGATATTATTTTAAGCCGTGATCGCCTTCGCGGATTCCAGCAGTGCATGACTGAACATGGATTAAGTACAGAGTCTATCCTTATTCAGGAAGGAGACTTCACTTATATAGCAGGATATAATCTCATGCTTAAATTGATGGCTTTGGAGAATCCCCCTACCGCGGTCTTTGCTGGCAATGATGAAATGGCAATTGGGGCTATCAAGGCCATTAAAAAACACGGACTAAACGTACCAAAAGACATCGCGGTAGTAGGGTTTGATGGAATTCAACTTGGAACGATTATACAACCTAGACTAACCACCATTGTACAACCGATGTTTGAAATGGGGGTTCAAGCCATGAAGCTACTCTTAAAACAGTTGGAAGGGGAACCTGTATCGGAAGGAACTTTAGTTCTTCAAGAGAAACTGTGGATTCGAAATTCCTGCGGGAGTTTATAGTGTTACTTATTTCTGAAAATTTATAAATAACTAATAGTAATCGTTTACATCCGTAAAAATATGTGTTATATTTAACTTAAGTTTGAAAGTATATACAAATATGATAATAAATGTAATGGTTTACATCTTGTTTTTACATACTGTGTGGTTAATTAATTCAAGAGATCTCAGGTAAATGTTCGTCCAAACTTGTAATGGATTACATCGTATTTTCTGAGAGCACGCAAGATGAGAGGGTAATTATGACAACGATCAATGATGTAGCGCGTCTAGCTAAAGTCTCAACAGCCACTGTTTCTAGAGTTCTCCATGATATCGGTAATGTAAAACAGGCGACGCGGGATCGGGTAATGAATGCTGTGGAAGCTCTGAATTATCAACCCAATATTTTAGCGCGACAGTTTCGGACAAAAGAAACGAGATCAATCGTGGTTGTGTTCCCTGATATTACCAGCCCTTTTTATAGCAAGGTACTCCTCGGGATAGAGGCGGTGGCCCACCGATATAATTATCAAGTACTGCTTGGTAACACGAGAAATGACCCAGAAAAGGAATACCAGTATCTTGATCTTCTAAAGCAAAAACAAGTCGATGGTATGATTTTGTTGACTTCAAGGATTGACCAAGCGGATGTAGTCGAGCTCGCAAGCCAGTTCCCTATCGTACTAGCCGGTGATTATTTCGAAGGCCTGCAGGTCCCAATGGTAGCTATTGATAACATTAGCGGAGCCAGAAAAATGACGGAACACCTCATTAACCAAGGGCATGAGAGGATTGCGTTTTTCTCAGGGCCAATGTACAGAAACTTTAGTAAAGACCGATTTAAAGGCTTTAGGCAAGCACTCGTAAACCACAATCTGCAAGTTTGTGAGGACTACATCCTCGAAGGTAACTACACGATTGATTCTGGCTATGCCCTAACGTTAAAAATATTAGAATTGAACCTGCGGCCGACTGCGATCTTCGCCTCAAATGACCAGATGGCTGTTGGGGCGATCAAAGCAGCTCAGGACATGGGGTTAAGGGTACCAGAGGATCTTGCCATTGTAGGTTTTGATGACATTGACATGGCCTCTATCTGTGAACCGGAATTAACAACGATTGCGCAGCCTAAGCATGTTATCGGGGAACAGGCGATGGAGCTATTATACCAGCAGATGATGAACATCCCACTTTCTAAGCCTCACTTTATATTGGACGGCAAGCTCATTATAAGAGAGTCATGCGGTAAAAGTTTTGAATGTAATCGATTACACCAAGTAAAGTAAAAAACTGAATTGGAGGCTGATCATAATGAAAGTTGGCGTTTTTTCCGTATTATTCGCAAACAAGCCCCTAGAAGAAGCACTGGAGTATATTGCTGCAAGTGGACTCCAAGCGGTGGAGATCGGTACGGGCGGGTATCCGGGTAAAGCTCATTGCAATCCGGCCGAGCTGCTCGAAAGTGAAGAAAAGCTCTCTCGCTTCAAAAATGCGATCGCAACCAGCGGATTAGAAATAAGTGCGCTAAGCTGTCACGGAAATCCTCTTCATCCGAACAAGGAAATCGCGCGCCAGCATCATGAGGATTTTCAAAATACCGTTCGCCTTGCAGCCTTGTTGGATGTTAAAACCGTGATTACCTTTTCTGGCTGTCCCGGTGAGTCAGAGCATTCCTTGAATCCTTCTTGGGTGACGTGCCCTTGGCCGGAGGATTTTGCAAAAGTACTAGAGTGGCAATGGGAGGAGAAGGTGATTCCTTATTGGAAGGAGCAAGATCGCTTCCTAAAGGAGCAGGGTGTCCGCGTAGCCATCGAACCCCATCCTGGTTTTGTCGTCTATAATACGGAAACGATGCTACAGCTTCGTGAACAATGCGGGGACAACATTGGCGTGAACTTTGATCCAAGCCACCTATTTTGGCAAAACATGGATCCAATTATCGGCATTAAACGATTAGCAAAAGCAGGGGCTCTCTATCATTTCCACGCTAAAGACACAGGGATTGATAAAGAAAATACGGCTTCAAACGGAGTATTGGATACTAAGAGTTATCGTGATGAGCTGAACCGATCCTGGATTTTCCGAACCGTCGGGTATGGCCATGGAGAAGAAACCTGGAAAGAAATCATTAGCACTCTTCAGTTGGTAGGTTACGACGGAGTAATCAGCATCGAACACGAAGACAGCTTAATGTCCGTAGATGAAGGATTTCAGAAAGCGTCTGCGTTTTTGAAAAACCTAATAATTAAGGAAAGGCTAGGTGAAATATGGTGGGCGTAGGAAAGAAAAAAGTCAGAGTCGGGATGGTAGGTTATAAATTCATGGGAAAAGCCCATAGTAACGCCTACAGGAATCTTCCTTTCTTTTTCGACCTGCAAGCAGAGCCTGTTCTTCAAGCCATTGCCGGGAGGGATGAGCAGGGTGTCAAGCTGGCAGCAGAAAAGATGGGGTGGGCATCTTATGAAACAGATTGGAGGCGTTTAATCGAACGGGACGACATTGACCTAATTGATATCGTCACACCCAATAACACCCATGCTGAAATTGCCATTGCTGCAGCTGAAGCCGGCAAGCATGTCCTGTGCGAAAAGCCGTTAGCGATGACAGTAGAACAAGCAAAGAGAATGCTAGATGCCGTAAATCGAAATCAGGTCGTACATATGATATGCCACAATTATAGATTCGCGCCAGCCATTCAGTTTGCCAAGAAGCTGATTCAAGAAGGGCGCTTAGGCAAGATCTATCATATCCGGGCCACCTATCTGCAAGATTGGATTATGGATCCAGCTTTCCCACTCGTATGGCGCTTGAGTAAAGAAGTGACGGGATCCGGAACCCATGGGGACATTGCCGCTCACAGCCTGGATCTGGCAAGATTCCTGGTGGGAGAATTCAGCGAAGTCGTCGGTATGATGGAAACCTTCATTAAACAGCGTCCCATCGCGGAGATGAGCGGAGGGCTTAGTGCGAAAGCTGAAAGTGGAAAAATGGGAGCTGTAGAGGTAGATGATGCCTCCGCTTTCTTAGCCAGATTTGAGAATGGGGCTATGGGGGTGTTTGAAGCGACACGATTTGCAGGAGGGAACCGCAATGGAAACCGTCTGGAAATCAATGGAGAGAAAGGCTCTCTGCGCTGGGATATGGAAAATATGAATAACCTGCAAGTCTATTTTCACGATGATGAACCTGGGTTGCAAGGCTTCCGCACGATCAACTGCACCGAGGAATACCACCCTTATGCAGGGGCTTATTGGCCGGCGGGACACATAATCGGGTATGAACATACTTTCATAAATCTCATGGTTGAACTAATGAACGGGATTGACAAGGGGTACAGCCCTCAACCTAATTTCGAAGATGGAGTTAGAAATCAGCTCGTATTGGAAGCAGTAGAAAGATCGGTGCAAACCGGCAAATGGGAAAAGCTCGAGTCAAAAATGTAATCGATTACACGAGTGCACATTGGAGAGGGGCATCTAAATGAGTAAGAAGATCAAAGTGGGTATTATCGGTTGCGGTACCATTAGTTCCATTTATTGCAAGATGGGAAAAACGTTTGACATCCTTGACATTGCCGCTTGTGCAGACTTGGACATTGAGCGAGCCAGAGCGAAAGCAGAAGAATTTGACATTGCAAAGGCTTATACGGTAGAGGAGCTTCTAGCCGATCCGGAGATTGACATCGTGCTGAACCTGACGATCCCTCAATCACATGCCGAAGTTTGCTTGGCCGCGCTTGAAGCGGGAAAACACGTCTATGTCGAGAAACCATTGGCCGTTAGCAGAGAAGACGGCAAAAAAATCCTGGAGTTGGCCCAGCAAAAAGGATTGTTGGTAGGCGGAGCGCCCGATACATTTCTTGGCGGAGGGATCCAAACCTGCCGCAAGCTGATCGAAGACGGCTGGATCGGGGAGCCGATAGCAGCGACAGCCTTTATGATGAATCACGGCCATGAGCATTGGCATCCGGACCCTGATTTTTATTATCAGGAGGGTGGGGGTCCGCTATTTGACATGGGACCCTATTACCTAACCGCATTGATTAATCTAATAGGACCAATCCGTAGAGTTACAGGATCTGCTAGAATTACGTTTCCTGAAAGGACCATTTCTAGCGCACCCCGTTATGGCCAGAAAATCCAAGTCCAAACACCTACCCATATCGCCGGGGTCATCGATTTTGAAAATGGTGCCATTGCTACGTTGATCACCAGCTTTGATGTTTGGGGAACGCAGGTTCCTCGAATAGAACTCTATGGGTCTGAAGGAACTTTAATCGTTCCTGATCCGAATACCTTTGGAGGTCCCGTGTATATCAAGCGGCAGGGATCTACAGAATGGTCCGCTGTTCCTCTCACACATGGATTCACCGAAAATAGCAGAGGCCTTGGTGTCGCGGATATGGCTCATGCTGTCGTCGGCGAAAGACCGCACCGTGCGAGTGGGGAACTCACCTACCATGTCCTAGATGTCATGCATGCCTTGATCGAGTCATCAAACAAAGGGGCCCACATTTACGTGGAAAGCACCTGCGCGAAGCCCGCGCAATTCCCTTTGGGACTTTCTAAGAGCGAGCTAGATTCCTAAGGTGGTTCCTCCGTTCCTGCAGGAAAGGAGTTTATAGCCATATAGCCAATAAAGTGGGGGTTGATGTTAGAAAATGCAACAGACACCAATTTCAGTGCAGATGTTTACTTTGCGGGAGGAATGCTCCCAGGATTTTGCCAATACGTTGGGAAAGGTAGCTGCACTAGGTTTTAACGGCGTGGAATTCGCTGGCTATTGGGGCGTGCAGCCGGTGGAACTGAGGAATATTCTGGATGGAATAGGACTTCGGGCTTCTGGAAGCCATGTGGCTCTCCATTTATTGGAAACCCAGTTGGAAGAGATCATTGAAACGCAGCACATTATTGGCAGCAACCATATTATATGCCCTGTTTTGCCATTGGAACGAAGAGACAAGAAGGAAGAGTACTATCGCTTGGCTGAACAGTTAAACCAATTTGGGGAAACCTGCAAGCAAGCAGGCCTTACGTTCAGCTATCACAATCATGACTTTGAACTCCAGGATTTCGATGGGATCACTGGGCTTGAAATTATCTTGGAGGAAACGAATCCCGAATGGGTCAAGGCCGAATTTGATGTGTACTGGCTTACGCGTGCAGGACATCAGCCTGTAGAATGGCTAAAACGCTATCAAGGGAGAACCCCGCTTGTTCACTTAAAGGACATGACCCTGGATGGCGAGAAGTTTTTTGCAGAATTAGGAACCGGGGGAGTGGATCTGAAGCCTATCATCGACCGAGGCCATGAGAACCAAGTGGAATGGTGGGTCATTGAGCAGGATCGCAGTAGGCGTTCACCTTTAGAAAGCATAGCGGCAAGCATCGATTTTCTTAAACGCAATCTTTTAACTCAAGCAAATCAAACCACAAAATAGGGGGCATATGAGATGAAAAAGATTAAACGATGGATGGTTTCTCTTACTGCGTTGTCCATGCTAGGTTTAACGGCTTGCGGCGGGGGCGGACAGCCTGCTAATAATGCCTCCCCAGAACCGGCTAAGCCGGCGGAATCCACTCCAGCTGCCGCTCCATCTGGAGGAAAGAAAGTGATTGAATACTGGTACATTGATCCAGCCCAGAAGGAAGAGGTGTACCTCGAGGCAGTTAAGCGATTTACGGACAAACATCCGGATGTGGAAGTCAAAGCATTACACATTCCGAATGACGCCTACAAGCAGAAGCTTTCGGTTGCCATGTCCGGAGGCAATCCTCCTGATGTTTTCCACTCTTGGGGAGGAGGCTGGCTGAAGGAGTTTGTGCAAGGCGGCAAGGTTCTGGATATTACGGGTAAAATTGATGCCTCCCACTTCAATCCGCTTGCTTTAGGAAACGCGACCTTTGACAACAAAGTTCACGGATTGCCTCTAGGCATTAGCTTGACGCAATTCTGGTATAACAAAGAGATTTTTGCCAAGTACAATCTTCAGCCGCCAACCACTTGGGACGAATTTAAGCAGGTGATTACCACCTTGAAAGAGAATAAGATTATTCCAATCGCCTTAACCAATAAGACAAAATGGCCTGGCGCTTACTACTTGATGTATCTCGCCGATCGCCAAGGCGATGAAAATCTTTTCCTTGAGGCCTTTAATCGCACGGGACGTGGATTCGATGATCCGGATTATGTTAAAGCAGGACAGTATATCCAGGAGCTTGTAGATTTAGGGGCATTCAACCCTGGATTTAATGGTGTACCTTATGATGCAGGCCAAGGCCGCCAATTGGTGTATTCCGGACAGGCAGCGATGATGCTAATGTCTAATTCCTTCTTAAATAACACCAGACAAGAAGCCCCTGATTTTGAAAAGAACATTGATTTCTTCACATTCCCGACTCTACCAGGTGGAAAGGGAGATGCTAGCAGCTTAGGTGCATCTAGTGCTCCGGTCTGGTCTGTATCGACTACATCTAAGAATCCAGACTTGGCTGTTGAATTAATCAAGGAATTGACCAGCTTGGAGACCGCTCAAGCTTATGCCGATCGTACCGCGTCTCCGACTGCCATCAACGGTGTGAAGTATAATGATGCATTTGCTAGCCGTTTGGTCGATATCATGGGCAAAGCCAAAGCGATGCACTTCCCTTATGATCAAACTCTTCCACCAGAGTTAGCCGAATTGCACAAAGATACAACACAATCCATCTTTGGTAAAACCATGACGCCAGAGGAAGCCGCCAAACAAATGGAAGCCAAAGCAAAAGAAGTCTTGAAGTAGTAGAATCTAGAAAGGGGAGATTCCTCTCCCCTTTCTATCTATTCGGATATAGAAGGAGGGGAATCTGGTGCAGAATGAGTTATCCATTGATACCAAACCGAGATCGACATCCAACCGTATTTTGGGGATTGAACACAAAAAGCTAAAAAGTGCCTTAACCATCACTTTATTTATTAGCCCCGCCTTCATTATTTACCTGATCTATGTTATTTACCCCATCTTTGCTACATTTAATTACAGCCTGTTTGAATGGAGAGGAACCCAGGATACCCGAACTTTTATTGGATTGGCCAATTACGTCCAGCTCTTTAACGATCAGGTGTTTTGGCTGGCTTTAAAAAATAATTTTCTAGTCGTATTTGCATCCGTCTTTATTCAAATCCCTTTAGGGCTTTTGATGGCCCTGATGCTCTTTGCCCCGATCCGAATGATTCGCTTTTTCAGTACGATCTATTTCATGCCGTTCCTGATGTCAACGGTTGCCATTGGTTTGTTATGGGTCTTCATCTACGATCCGCTTAACGGAACCATGAACCAGCTGCTAAAGGCCTTCGGCGTAGAAAATTGGCAAGTGGCTTGGCTAAGCGACGGAAAAACCGCCATGTTCTCCGTCCTGCTTGTTATCGTGTGGCAGTTTGCACCCTTTTATATGATTCTGTTTAAGGCAGCCATCGTCGGAATTGCAGAGGAACTCTATGAGGCTGCGCAAATTGACGGAGCTAATAAGTGGCAGCAATTCATCCATATTACCTTACCCCTGCTGATTCCGACCATCGTTTCTTCTTCGATCTTGGCTATCGTAGGATCTCTAAAAACGTTTGACTTATTTTACATCATGACCGAAGGCGGTCCGAACAATATGACCGAGCTGATGGGAACGTACATGTATAAGCAAGCATTCAAGTTATACAACATGGGCTATGCCAGTACGATTGCCTTTATGATGTTTTTCATTGCCTTTATTGTCGTTGCGATTATCCAAGTTATGGAGCATCAACGAAGAAAGAAGGGTGGTTTGCTATGAGTCCGGTGTTGAAAAAAGTGCCCTTGTACCTGATCGCCTTTCTTCTCTTGGCGTTTACAGGCTATCCCTTCCTGTATATGCTAGGCACTTCTTTGAAATCAATGCAAGGGTTTTTCGAGTCTCCGTTTTCCATTTTTTCTTCCTCGATCACATTTGAGAATTATCTCGCCGTACTGGAAATGGGAATGACCCATTACTTTGTGAATAGCGTTATTGTGAGTGTCATTTCCGTCGTCACGGTGGTATTTATATCGGCACTAGCCAGTTACCCGTTAAGCCGTATGCGATTTCGCTTAAACCGTACGCTCTTTCTTATCTTCATTTGCGGGATGATGCTGCCTATTCACTCGACCTTGATTCCTACTTTTTTACTGACACAAAAAATGGGACTCTATGATTCTCTTATGGCGCTCATTGGACCTTATATCGCCTTTGCTATACCGATTTCCATCTTTATTCTGACACAGTTTATGCAGGACATTCCCAAAGAACTGGAAGAAGCGGCAAGAATTGATGGCTGTACCCATTTCGGCGTGTTTTGGAGAGTGCTTCTTCCTATGATGACACCCGCGCTTGCGACCGTTATCATTTATAATTTCATCCATTTGTGGACGGAATTTATCTTTGCCTTAGTATTGTTGACCAGTCCCGAAAATATGACCCTACCGCTTGGATTACAGAAGTTCTATGGTGAGTTTTCGGTTAACGTGCCTGGATTGATGGCGGCACTTACCCTAGCAAGCTTGCCAATTCTATTAGTCTACTTCTTTGCTCAAGAAAAGGTAGTAAAAGGATTATCAGGTGGAGCTGTAAAAGGATAATAGAGATGGAGGATAAAGAATGGATAAAGTAAAAGTAGGCTTAATTGGCTGCGGAATGATTAGTGGCATCTACTTAAAAAATGCAACAGAAGTCTATAAAACGCTTGAGGTGGTAGCTGTTGCCGACCTGGATCTTCAGCGCGCAAGGTCTAGGGCCGATGAATTTAATATCCCCAAGGTGTATTCGCCGGAAGAACTCCTAGCCGACCCAGAAATCGAATTGGTCATAAACCTAACGGTTCCACAAGCCCATGCTTCCCTTTGCCTAGCAGCCCTTGAAGCCGGTAAGCATGTTTATGTGGAAAAGCCGCTTGCGGTCCATCGTGAAGATGGCCTGAAGATTCTTGAGTTGGCAAAATCAAAAGGACTATTAGTTGGTTCTGCTCCCGACACTTTCCTTGGCGGAGGGATTCAGACGTGCCGCAAATTGGTCGATGACGGCTGGATTGGGGAGCCGATCGCGGCTACAGCCTTCATGTTAAAACGAGGCCCTGAAGTTTTTCATCCGGAGCCTGACTTTTTCTATCAAGAAGGCGGCGGACCGATGTTTGATATGGGACCCTATTACTTGACGGCACTCGTTAATCTGATGGGGCCGATTCGCAGAGTAACGGGTTCGGCTCGCGCCACTTTTGATGAAAGAACGATCATGACGGGACGTCGAGCAGGTCAAAAGGTTCCCGTTCATACCCCTACCCATATTGCGGGTGTGTTCGACTTCGCAAGCGGAGCCGTGGGTACGATTATTACGAGCTTTGACGTATGGGGTACTCAGCTTCCGAGAATCGAGGTATATGGAACAGCAGGTACGCTGGTAGTTCCCGATCCGAACACTTTCGGAGGACCGATCTATATTCGCAGACAGGGAGAAACAGAGTGGTCGCAGGTGCCGTTAACCCATGGTTTTTCGGAGAATAGCAGGGGAATCGGTGCCGCTGAAATGGCTTTTGCGATTCGAAATGGGGGTTCCCACAGGGTAAATGGTGAACTGGCATACCATGTACTAGATGTCATGCATGCGTTCCTCGAGTCTTCCGATAAGGGGATCCATGTGGAAGTGTCAAGTTATTGCAAGCGGCCAGAAGCTTTGCCCATGAATTTTTTGAAGTAGGACGAAAAAAAACATACAAGGAGGAATTATCATATGAAGAGTGCGTTAATCGTTTGGGGAGGCTGGGAGGGCCATCAGCCCTCCCAAGTTGCGGAGATTTTTCGTTCGGTGCTAGAGAAAGAAGATTTTCAAGTGGAGGTGTCGGACACGCTCGAATCGTTTGCTGACGGGGAGAAGGTAAAAACCTATGACCTCATTGTTCCGGTTTGGACCATGGGGCAAATCGAGAAGCAGTATGTCCGCAATGTCTCATTAGCTGTGCAGGGTGGGGTAGGCCTGGCCGGATGCCACGGTGGGATGTGCGATACCTTTCGCAACAATGTCGATTGGCAGTTTATGACCGGCGGCAATTGGGTAGCCCATCCTGGAAATGACGGCGTGGAATACATGGTTAATATCAAGCACAGCTCCAGCCCGCTGCTGGCAGGCATTGAGGATTTTGCAGTCAAAAGCGAACAGTATTATCTTCATGTTGACCCAGCGGTGGAAGTACTGGCCACGACCCGCTTCCCGATCGTTCCTGGACCGCATGCCACTAACTCTCCGGTGGATATGCCGGTCGTCTGGACGAAGCGGTGGGGAGCAGGAAGGGTATTCTATTGTTCGCTCGGACATCAGGCCGATATCATAGAGATGCCTACAGTGAAGGAAATTATGCGCAGGGGACTACTCTGGTCAGCGGAGGGTAAGGACCTAGCCGTTAAGACACCTGATCTGGCTGTATTCGAGAGATTTACTGGAATGGGAGATAGTAATTAGAGCATTCCGGGTTGAAGAGGAGTCCATCTAATTGTATAATGGACCCAAAATTAGGAGGTGGGAAATATGGCACGAGTGGCTTTTTTATTAGCCCCTAACTTTGAAGACTCAGAGATGAAAAATCCATATGACGCAATCAGAGAAGCTGGCCATGAAGCTACTGTGGTAGGTATTGAAGGCGGAGTTGAGATTAAGGGAAAGAAGGGAACGGCTTACACGAGTGATGTATCCATCAGCGCGATTCATGCTAGTGATTTTGATGCCGTGATCATTCCCGGAGGATCCGCACCCGAGGCGATACGCGTCAATGATCAAATGGTTCAATTCGTCAAGGACGCCCATGCCCAAGCAAAGCCGATTGCCGGCATCTGCCACGGTCCCCAGGTGATGATCAGCGCTGATATATTAAAAGGGAAAAAGTCTACCTGCTATATCGGTATCCGCGATGATGTCAAGCTGGCGGGAGCTGAATATGTGGATGAGGAAGTCGTGGTGGACGGAAATATCATTACCTCACGGACCCCTAAAGATGAACCCGCTTTTATCCAGGCGATATTAAAGCAGTTATCCTAATACCTTAGGGATAGGTGGACACTGATTAAAGAGTAGGGGGAACCCTACTCTTTCTACGTTATGTAGCCCGCGTTACACTATACAATCAACCTTATGCTACCAATGGAAGTAGATATTGGGCTGGTTATTGGCTGTGAGCAGGATTTACCCTTGCCCAAAATTTATCGTGTAAACCCATGGCTAGAATCAGGATATTCACGAAGTAATGCTGGGGCCGTCCTTTAACCAACATACTTGTATGGTAGTATGTTAGTATGGTAATATACAATCAGGAGGTTTATCATGGACATAAAATTAGATAAAAAAAATGTAACCGGACCCATTCGAGAATATGTCTACCAAACCTTAAAGACCTATATATTAAACCTCAAACTTGAACCAGGACGTGCGATATCCGAGAGCGAGATATCGGAATGGCTTGAGGTAAGCCGTACACCTGTACGAGAAGCGTTCTTGAAGCTAGCGCAAGAAGAGCTTCTTGTAGTGTACCCGCAGAAGGGGACTTTCGTTTCTCTTATTGACCTCGACTTACTCGAAGAAGGCAGATTTCTAAGAGAGCATATGGAACGTGCCGTCGTAAGACTGGCTTGTAATGTAATGAACAGGGACACACTTCTTCAGCTCGAGACAAACCTCAAGTTGCAGGGGATTTCCGTTGAAATGAAGGATTATGTGCGCCTTTACGAACTTGATGAAGAATTTCATCGGCTCATTTTTCGGGGCTGCAATAAGGAGCGCATCTGGAATAGCATTCAGCAACTGAATGCTGATTTTAACCGGATTAGAATTCTGAGGCTCTCTGTTAATATGGATTGGGATCGCATCATCATTCATCACACACATATTTTGGAAGCTATCAAGGGCAAGAACGAAGAGAGAGCAGAGAGAATCATGACAGAGCATCTTCATCTTGTTATTGATGACGCCAATGAGTTAAGCCAGAAGTATGCAGAATACTTTAAAAAGAAATAAACCAAAAGGAGAGTTTACGTTCATGAGAATGACATTTCGTTGGTATGGAGAAGGCAATGATCGTATTCCTTTAAGTCATATTAAGCAGATTCCAGGTGTGGAAGGCATCGTATGGTCTCTACATGATCTTCCGGCTGGGGTAGAGTGGCCGATGGGTAGAATCCTAGAGGTAAAAGAGCAAGCGGACCAATACGGATTCAACATCGATGTGGTAGAAAGCGTGAATGTCCACGAGGATATCAAGCTCGGCTTGCCGACGCGGGATGAGTATATTGAAAATTATAAGCGAACGATTGAAAAATTGGGCAAGGTCGGCGTCAAGGTGATTTGCTATAACTTCATGCCTATCTTCGATTGGACCCGTACCGAACTTTATAAGGAACTCGAGGACGGCTCTACCGCCCTATTCTTTGAGAAGTCGAAGGTAGACAACATGGATCCGATGGAATTGGTATCCAAGATTGCCGGGAACCCGGATTTCACGATGCCAGGCTGGGAGCCGGAAAGATTAAGCCGCCTCAGCGAGCTGTTTGAAGCATATAAAGGAGTTTCCGAAGAAGACCTATTTGCCAATCTACAGTATTTCCTAGAACAGATTATTCCGGTAGCGGAAGCTAACGACATCAAAATGGCCATTCATCCGGATGATCCGCCATGGTCGATCTTTGGTTTGCCAAGAATTATTACGAACAAGGAAAATCTTCGACGTGTCCTAAGCCTGGTGGACAGCCCTTCTAATGGTTTGACCCTGTGCAGTGGTTCACTTGGAGCCAATCCCAACAATAATGTACCGGATATGGTGCGCGAATTTGCGGATCGCATTCCTTTTGCCCACATCCGCAATGTCAGAATCTATGAAAATGGAGACTTTATTGAGACTTCCCATCGAACGCAGGACGGTTCCGTGGATATCTATGATGTCGTGAAGGCGTACCATGAAAATGGATTTACCGGCTATGCCCGACCTGACCATGGTCGACATGTGTTTGATGAAGAGTGCAGGCCAGGATATGGATTGTATGACCGCGCCATGGGGATCATGTATCTCTGGGGAATTTGGGATTCATTGGAGAGAGCCAAGCAGGAGGGTAAGAATGCTTCCAATTCATGAGAATCTTAAAGGGAAAGTAGCCGTTGTGACAGGCGGAGGAGGCGTTCTTTGTGGAGCTATGGCGGTTGAACTGGGCCGTCAAGGTGTCAAAGTTGCGATATTGAACCGTACAGCGGAAAAAGGGGAAAAAGTCGCCGAACAAATTCGCGCTGCTGGCGGAGAGGCGATTTCTCTTGGCTGTAATGTATTAGATGAAGTAAGCGTGAAAAATGCTGAAGAAGAAGTTTTTCGCGTATTTGGCCCATGTGATATCTTAATTAATGGCGCAGGTGGAAACCACCCGCAGGGAATCACGACTAATGAGATCTTTAAGGCGGAAGATTTACTAAACCAAGAAATTACCACCTTTTTTGACCTCAGCCAAGAAGGATTCTCCCATGTATTCAATCTAAACATCCTAGGAACGCTCATCCCAACCCAAATTTTTCTCAAGAGAATGCTAGGAAAAAAGGGAGCTATTGTGATCAACATGTCGTCTATGAGTGCCCCATCTCCCATGACCAAGGTACCAGCGTACAGTGCTGCGAAGGCAGGAATCGATAATTTCACGCAATGGCTGGCGGTACATATGGCCGAGGCGGGCATCCGGGTAAATGCTATCGCTCCTGGATTTTTCCTAACCGAACAAAACAGAAGATTGTTAAAAAATGAAGATGGTTCTTTGACCCCAAGGTCAGAGAAAATCATCGCGCATACCCCGATGCGGAGATTCGGCAGCCCGAAAGATTTGCTCGGAACCATGCTATGGCTCGTGGATGACAATATGTCCGGGTTCGTGACGGGAATTACGATTCCTGTAGATGGCGGATTCATGTCTTATTCAGGTGTATAAAAAATTCTAATAGATAAAGCAGTCCAGCCCAAGTGCTGAACTGCTTTTTTGTTTTCTGTCCTACTAAAGAGCCTTACAAGTTATACGAACCATTCCCAAGCATATATTAGATTACATAATCAAAAATAGGAGAAATCTCGCTTGCATGAAGGGAGTGAGATCGTTGGAAGCGATCATCCTTGCTGCCGGCTATTCCAGCAGGGCCCAGGAGTACAAAATGACCTTCAAGCTAGGGACCATGACCGTATTGGAGCATACGGTTTCGAAATTTGAGGGCCTATGTCATAAGGTGATCATTGTGAGTGGATTTCAGTCGGAACGGATCCGACAAGCCGTGACAGAGATGCAGCAGTCGAACCCCTATAACATGGAAATCGTATGCGTGTTTAATCCTAGCTTTGACCAGGGAATGTTCAGTTCTGTTCAACGAGGGTGTCGAGAAGTGGGGGCCTCTTCGTTTTTTATTACACCTGGAGATTGTCCGTTTGTCAAAAAGCAAACCATACGAAATCTAGCAAGAGAAAAAGGAAAAGTCGTGATTCCGAGTTTTCAATGGAAAGGGGGACACCCCATTAAACTAGCTGGCGAGGTCAAAGATCGTATTCTGGAAGCACATACCAACAGCAACTTGCGAGAAATTCTTCAAGGCTATGAAAAGAAATATTTGAATGTGGAGGATCTGGGCGTCCTAATGGATTTGGATACCCCTGAAGATTTACAAAAAGCCTTAGTCTATTATAACGAACCATAAGGGGTGCTGCCTTCATGCAACCTAAGGATATAAGTATCTCGGTGAAGAAAAAAGATCACGATGGGAAAATATCAGGCCAACTGCCTTACGTCAGCGACCTAAAAGTAGATTCGATGCTGTATGGGGTTTTGTATCGCTCCCCGGTTGCCTACGGCAAAGTCCAATCAATCCAGCTGCCGCCTTTGCCTGAAGGATATACCAAAATTGGAGCGGAGCACATCCCTGGGGCTAATTTTGTCAAATTGCTACATAAGGATCAGCCGATATTTGCTAATGAGTGGGTCAACTATATTGGTGAACCGATCTTCATGCTTGTAGGCCCCAGGTTAGACGTCCTACATCAATTAATAGAGAACGTGCATGTCAAGATAGATGAACATCCAGCCACCTATACCCTAGAACACGCAATCCAACAAAAGGATCACACCGGCGTGTTTGCCCAGCATGAATTTGGCGAAAGTCTGGACGTGATCCAAGCTATCGAACAAAAGGCTCATCAGATTATCGAAGAAGAGTACGAGACGGGATACCAGGAACATGTCTATTTGGAACCTCAAGGCATGCTAGGGATTTACAAGGAGAATGAAATCCTGGTAGAAGGATCGATGCAGTGCCTTTATTATGTGAAAAACGCCTTGATCAGCGCCCTGGCTTGTGAGGATGATGAGGTCCGGGTGATCCAAAGTCCTACGGGCGGAGGATTTGGCGGGAAGGAAGATTTCCCTTCCATGATGGCGTGCCATGTAGCCATTGCGGCAAAAGTGGTAAAAAAACCGGTCATGCTCTTGTTTGAACGGGCGGAGGATATGGAAGTCACGACCAAGAGACATCCAGCGAAATTTAAATATCGGACGGCCATAGACAAACAAGGAAATATCCTTTGCATGAAGGTTGAAGTGTATCTGGACAGCGGGGCCAACGCGGGCTTAAGTCCTGTCGTCTTGCAGCGAGCATTATTAAATAGTGCAGGAGTTTATAACATTCCCCACTTTTATGCGAAAGGCTATGCGTTAAAAACCCATACCGTGCCGAATGGAGCTTTTCGAGGTTTTGGTGCGCCGCAGAGCTTTGCCGGAATTGAAAGTCATTTAGGACATTTAAGCCGATTGGTAAAGCGAGATCCCATAGAATACAAGCGCAGCTATTTAGTGAAGCAAGGCGACCCGACGATCACCAACGGGAGATTTCGAGATCCCGTTTTGTTAGACGACATGATTGAAGATGTTATGCGAACCATGGACTACGCCAAGAAAAAGCAGGAGATTCATCACTTCAACCAACAAAATAAGCGGTACAAAAAAGGGATGGGCGCTTCTTTTTTCTTACATGGCTGTGGATTCACCGGCAGCGGGGAGCGCGATCATATTAAAGCGACGGTCAAATTAGCTAAAACCGAGAAGGATCAAGTTCTGATCAAGATCTCCAATGCCGATATTGGTCAAGGAGTACTCACCACGCTGAGCAAAATTGTAGCTCAAGGGCTTGACCTGCGATACGAAAGCATTTCCTTTCCCTATCCCGATACGAAGGAGGTTCCGGATTCGGGTCCCACTGTCGCCTCGCGAACCACGATGATAGTCGGTAAATTGCTGGAACGGGCCGCAAGCAAGCTGAAGGCGCAATGGCAATCCGGGGTGGCTCAAGAGGTGGAAGAACACTATGTTCATGAAGAAATGATCCCATGGGATGAGGAAAAATTCTCGGGAGATGCTTATCCCGCTTATTCATGGGGCATCAATTGGGTTGAGTTGGAAGTAGATACCTTAACGGGAAATGTTCGATTGGAAAAAGTGTACGGTAGCTTTGATATTGGAAAAGCGATTGACGAACGCATTGTCAAAGGTCAAATCGATGGCGGCATGGCCCAAGGTCTTGCTTACGGCTTCATGGAAAAGATGACAGCTAAGTTAGGCAAAATCCAACAACGAAGCATATCTGACTATGGACCTCCCACGGCGATGGATATGGTCCCTATTGAAAGCAAGCTCTATGATAATCCTTATGCAGGAGGACCATATGGCGCTAAAGGAGTCGGCGAGTTGCCCTTAACGGGAGGAGCACCCGCGGTGCAAGCCGCCATCGAGGATGCGTTAGAAATCCCTTTTTATCAGATCCCGATTACACCGGAAGTGATTATCGAAAGTCTGACGAGGAAGGCAGGGGAAGCCCTTGATTAAATTTCATCTAAATGGAAAAGAAGTAGAAACCAAGGCCCCACCCACCGCACGGTTAATCGATGTATTACGAGAGGAATTTAATTTAATTGGATCCAAGGAAGGTTGCGGCGATGGCGAGTGCGGAGCTTGCAGTGTCCATGTAAATACGCTGGTGCAAAATAGCTGTCTGATCCCCATCGGCGCCATCGAAGGATCCGAGATTGTAACCATTGATGGATTTTGTAAGACGGAACAATTCCGAATCTTAAGTGATTGCTATTCACAAACCGGTGGCGTGCAATGCGGCTTTTGTATCCCGGGAATGGTGATGGCCAGTGCCGCTTTATTATCTAAGAATCCTCATCCGACAGAAGAAGAGATTCGCGATGGGATCTCGGGAAATTTGTGTCGTTGCACAGGCTATAACATGATTGTGGACGCGATTGACTTAGCGGCAAAAAAGGGGGAAGGCCTATGGTAGTGCAACCCATCTCCTCCTATCGATTGGCGAGTTTGCAGGAAACCATGGCTCAACTCAGCAAGGAAGACTGTCACATCATGGCGGGCGGTACCGACCTCATGGTGCAGCATAAAAGTCCGATGGGGGCCCCTGCCCACTTTGATAAACCCCTCGTTTTTATTGACCACTTAACAGAGCTAAGGGGGATCTATCAACAAAACCAGGATCTTCATATAGGCGCCTGTAGTACCTATTCCGAACTACTGGAGCACCCCCTCATACCGAACATCCTGAAAAAAGCCATCAGAGAAATTGCCGCGCCGGCGATTCGAAATCGAGGAACACTCGGCGGGAATATTTGCAACGCCTCCCCTGCCGGCGATACCTTGCCTTTGTTGTATCTCTACAATGCGAAAATCCGGTTAAGGTCCGCGAAGGGAGAGCGGGCAGCGGAGATTCATGATTTTATCCAAGGACCGCGAAGAGTGAATCGATTAAAGGATGAAATCGTCACGGAAATCCTGTTGCCAGACCTTCAGAAGGATCGGACTTCCTTAGTATTTGAGAAAGTGGCGAACCGCCGAGCCGATGCCATAGCGAAAGTTTCGTTTGCCGGTTCGATACAAGTAGACGAAGGCCAAATTCATGACGCCAGGTTTGCTTTCGGTGCCGTGGGACCTACGATCGTCCGTTCCAAGGAGTTGGAACAAAAATTAAGAGGAGAAGCTTTCCCTTTGAAGGGAAAGGTCATGGACGCAATATTAGCCGACTACGATCGCCTGATTAAACCCATTGATGATCAGCGGTCTACGGCCCTGTATCGGAAAACGGTGGCCCTGAATTTATTGCGTTATTTTCTGGAAACGAGGGGGATGTAACAGATTGATAGAATTAGGAATAGAGCAAGTCAATCAAATGAATAAAGAAGAGTTTGTGAGGAAAGTAGGGTGGGTGTTTGAGCACTCGCCCTGGATTGCGGAGAAAGCATGGGAAAGCCGACCTTTCCCCTCCCGAGAAGCTCTAATGCAAACGATGATTACCATTGTACAGCAGGCAGATGCATCCTCCCAGCTTCAGCTCCTCCGCGCCCACCCGGATCTTGGAACCCGATTGAAGTTGACAAGTGCCTCTCAAAAAGAGCAGGCGGGTGTAGGGTTAGATAAACTTTCGAAGGAGGAGTATGACGAATTATCTTCCCTCAACCAAAGGTATGTGGAAGCCTTTAGCTTTCCCTTTATTATGGCCGTCAAAGGGCAAAGCAAGGAATCCATTCTTTCCGCGATGAAGGAGCGGGTCCATCATACGTATGAGGAAGAATGTGCAAAGGCTTTGCAGGAGGTTTATAAAATTGCTACGTTCCGGCTAAACGAGACCATACGCTAAAGGAGGGCAGACGATGCGAAGAATGATGAGCTACGGAAAAGCCGATGTTTGGGTGTATCGAACCTACGCCAAGCCCCTGACAGGGGTTCAAGTCATACCGGAATCGCCGTTTACAGGTCGCAGCAATATTCTCCTTGGGTTGAATGTCAAGGTCGCCGTGGAAGGAGAAGGGTTTTTATCCTCTTTTACCGACGGGGACAATCGTTTAGTTGTCGCTACTGATTCGATGAAAAATTTCATTTTAAAGCATGCGGGGGATTTTGAAGGGGCCACCCAAGAAGGCTTCCTGGAATTCGTAGGGCGGCGCTTCCTTGAAACCTACCCGCAAATGACCGGCATCAAGCTGACCAGTGACCAAATTCTGTTCGATGAGCTTCCCATCCCGGACCAAGGGCAATTTGAACCGAGTCCGTTGGTGTTTCGCTATTCCTTAAATGAGCAGGCTCATGCTTGGATTGAGATGAAACGCGCGAAGGATGAAATTCGGACCACTGACCAACTAAGTGGGCTAAGGGGCTTAAAGCTGTTAAAGGTAAAAGGAAGCTCTTTTTACGGCTATGTCAAAGATGAATATACGACGCTTCCAGAATCATATGACCGTCCACTCTTTATCTTCTTAAATATCGACTGGCGCTACGAGGACAGGGAACATGCTAAAGGGCTTGATTCTGGTGGATACGTTGCGGCAGAGCAAGTAAGGGATATTGCCTACAATGTGTTCCATGAAGAAAATTCTCCATCCATACAGCATCTTATCTATCGAATCGGCCTACGTATCCTGGAGCGGTTTCCGCAATTGGCGGAGGTTTGCTTTGAATCGAACAACCGGACGTGGGAAACGGTTCGGGATGAAATACCCGCTTCACCGGTAGGAAAAGTTTTTACCGAGCCCCGTCCTCCCTTTGGGTTTCAATGTTTTTCCATGACTCGTGATGATTTGAAGAAAGGACCCAAAGTATGACAGGAAAGCTAACGACCCATGTCCTCGACATCAGCATCGGAAGACCGGCCAGAGAGGTTCTCGTGGAGCTTTGGCAGGTGGGTTTACATGAGGAGCTCGTTTTCCTTGTAAAAAGGGTGACCAACCTAGATGGCAGAGTCCATGAACCGTTTCTGGAAGGAGAGAAGATGAAACCAGGAATCTACGAATTCCGTTTTCACGTTGGAGCTTACTACCGGACTCAACGTACTGCTGGGAAACATCCTCCCTTCCTGGATTGTGTTCCCGTACGCTTTTCGATTACGGAGCCAGACTCTCACTACCATGTTCCGCTCTTGGTCTCACCTGGGGGGTATAGTACGTATCGAGGCAGTTAAGAGGAGGAGTGTTATGAATCCCGATAAGAAAGAAATCGTCGATTGGATTGACGAGCATCAGCAAGAGCTCATTCATTTTCTACGGACATTAGTGCAAACCCCCTCAGATAATCCTGTTGGGGATTGTTATCCCATCGCGTCTGTTTTACATGAGCAGCTGGAAGGGCTGGGTTTTGATGAGGTGTCGCTTCTTAAAGTAAACGAGGAGGAAGTGAAGAAAGCGGGGATGATTAGCCTCGCTAATGTTCTATCCAGACAGGTATTCGGCAGCGGGGAAGGTCCAGGAATCGTCTTGAATGCGCATGGCGATGTGGTGCCTCCGGGTTTAGGCTGGAGCGTAGATCCTTACGGTGGAGAAATCGTCGATGGAAAAATGTATGGGCGTGGAGTCGCGGTATCGAAATCTGATATTGCGGCTTACACCTACGCGGTTTTGGCATTAAAGCAGGCAAAAATCCACCAATCCCTGCAAGGGAAGGTGGAGCTTGCCTTTACTTTTGATGAGGAAACGGGAGGGGAGCTCGGTCCAAAATGGTTGCTCGACCAAGGGTTGGTGCAGGCGGAGCAAGCCATTGTCGCGGGGTTCTCGTATTCTGCGGTAAATGCCCATAATGGGTGCCTTCATTTCGAGATCACCACCACAGGAAAGTCCGCCCATGCGGCCCTTCCGCATACCGGTTGTGATGCCATGGAAGCGACATCCAAAATTCTGAACGCCTTATATGAACACCGGGAAACCTTGCGTGAAAAAAAGTCGTCTGTCCCCGGGATCGATACGCCAACCTTGGTGGTGGGACTCATCTCAGGAGGCATTAATACGAATGTAGTCCCGGATGAGTGCAAAATCCGTGTGGACAGAAGACTGATCCCGGAAGAAAACGAAGAGCAAGCAGAAAGGGAATTCCGCGTCCTTGTACAGCAAGCCATTGCTCCTCTCGAGGGGATTCACGTAGAAATACGAAAAATTCTCCATGCGAAAAGCTTTGGCCCCGTTCCAGAGGATTCCCCTCTGATTGCTTCGTTAAGCGAGAACTGGAAGTTGGTGATGAAAGCAGACGGAGACTTGCCCATAAATGGAGTTCCCCTTTATACCGATGCGCGTCACTTCTATGAAAAAGGGCTTCCTACCGTCATGTTTGGGGTTGGACCAAAAACCCTCGAAGAAGCCAACGGCCACCGTGCAGACGAAAATATTAGCCTTCAAGATTTACAGCATGCCACCAAAGTGATCGCTTGTACGCTTTATGATTTATTGGGGGGCAGGACTTAGTCAAGTGAACAATTCATAATAAAAGTAGAAGCCATGCAGGATACGAGATCCTTCATGGCTTTTGTCGGGTGCGAAAAAGTTTGGTGGCAACTGAGCTTTTTCACGAAGTGATGCCTTCCTTTAATTGCACCCAAGCGCGTCTCAATTTCCACTGCACCTCTAGGGGAAGCCCCAGTCCTTTAGTTAGAATTTCGTCAGAAATGACTTCCTCCTTCGGTCCTGCAGCGATGATCTTTCCTTCTTGCATGACTAGGGCATGGGTAAAGACGGAGCAAACCTCCTCAATATGGTGTGTCACGTAGATCATCGAGGGTCCGTTTACGCCTAGCTTTTCAATCGAGGCCAGCAGTTTCTCGCGGGAGTAAATATCGAGACCCGTACAGGGCTCGTCGAGGATCAGCAATCGGGGGGAGGCCATCAAGGCTCTTGAGATCAGTACTTTTTGCCTTTCGCCCTGGGAACATACCCCAAAAGGCCGATCGGCCAAATGACTAATATCCATTTCTTCCATAATGGATTCAGACTTTGCTTGGTCTTCAGTCGTCACCTCATCATAAATGCCAAGGGTCGCAAACTTTCCGCTTAACACAACCTGGGAGACCGTATGAGTAGGAGAAAGGGTGTCCGCCAGGGATGCACTTACCCAGCCGATCGATTTTCGAAGCTCTCTAAGATCAACGGTTCCAAGCGTTTTCCCTAACACCTTAATCGATGCTCCTGTCCCAGCAACCGGCCATATATATCCGTTGATCATCTTCAGCAGAGTGGTTTTTCCTGCTCCATTCAGACCAATGAACGCCCAATGCTGTCCCTCTTCCATCCTCCAGGAAATATCTGTTAAAATCTCCCGACCTTCTCTGCGATAATTTACATCCTCTACATGAATGATACTCATCTCTTCAAATGGACTCCTATCTTTGTTTGAATATTAACGCAATGTGATAGAAAATAGAATATCATATCTTTATGGTTTTGTCCGAGAAAAGATCAATGAAACAAAGTAGCTCGATGGGCCATTCTAACAAACACTAACATCTGTAGTATAAAATATTAAAAAAAATTTAAGCAACTCCCACCACAATCATACTCATCAAAAGAATCAGTACATAAATCGAAGCCACAATAGATCTTGTATCTAGTTTAAGAGGTATGGTTTTCTTTGGACTCACGAGTTGTTTAAGTCGGTAGTTAACCGATTCATCCGAAAAATGGACAATGACGGGGGCGGTGGGAACCGAGAAACAATTCTTGATTAACTTGATCAATGCACTTCCAAGACCAATTTCAGATCCCATTTTTTGTATGGCGTATTCATCGGCTGATAACTCACTGATAATTTTATAATTTTGATAACACCACTTGGTAAGAGGAATATACCATAGGGAATAGGCAATTACTTGTAAGACAAATGTCTTGAGGGAATCGTAGTTTTTTTGGTGATAGGTTTCATGATGAACGACGGCTTCAATCTCCTGTTGGTCTAGGATGTTAATCAACCCACTCGAAAGGACGATCAAAGGCGTTTTAAAACCCATCGAAAAAGCTAGCGACTGTTGATGGTTGACCACGATAATATCCTCATCTTGACGGTTAAATTTATGATTTATTAGTTTGGATAACTCCTGATTTTTTAGGGATAGAATCTTTAGCTTAAATTTCCTGTAAAGAAAAAATTGTTGGACGATTTTGATCAGGGCAATTAATCCAGTGTAAGCGATAATGGTATTTAAGGCATAGATCACAATAAAGTAGTAAAGAGTGGCTTCCTTAAACAAACTTACACAAAATTCAAAAAGGTTCATAGGGATAGCCACACCGAAAAAGAGATGCATTAAATATAATCCCATTTGACTCCAAACGAAAGCAGCAATAACCATACTAAATCCGGCGATAAAGATAGATTGTTGTTTCCACATTACGACTCATGGTTCCTTTTTAATTTTTGGATTTTCTGTTCAAGTTTTTCAAGTACGGAGTGATCTACCTCATCTAAAGCATCAATCATGTGATTAATCACCAATCCGCCAAACTCATCCAACAAATTCTCGGTTAGCGTTTTGGACTGTTCTTCGATAAACTCTTCTTTGGATTGAACAGGGCTATATAATGACAGGCGTCCTTGCAGCCTTTTTTCCAAAATCCCTTTCTCTACTAATCGATTCATCACCGTCATGACCGTATTGAAGTTAGCCGGCTTATCCTGATTGTCTAACCGCTGCTGCACTTCCTTAATACTCAGATCTTTTTGGGACCAGAGGATATCCATAATCTTCGATTCTAAGGGCCCGAAAAATCGATTAAGACCCACTTTATCGTACTTAAAGTTCTTGATGTTCATACGTTTATCCCTCCATTACAAATTGTAGTGTATTAGGGGAGGATTAGCAAGGACTTTAGTATAACTTCTTGACGATCAGCAACCTAGGGGTTGACAAGCTCAACTCCATAACACTACAATGGTTAGTGTTAAACTATAACGTGTAGTGCTGAAGAAAACACGAAGGAGGACATTATGTCAAAAAACATGGAAATCGCCTTATTTGTCATCAGAATCACCCTAGGTATCGTCTTTTTCGCTCATGGCTTACAAAAAGTCCAGGGAGTGGAGGGCATTGTGGGATTTTTCGGAAGTTTAGGACTGCCAGGATTCATGGCCTACGCGGTGGCTGGAATTGAATTGATTGGCGGACTGATCCTTATCCTTGGTTTAGGGACTCGCGTAGTTTCTGGTTTGTTCATCCTGATTATGCTGGGAGCTATTTTCAAGGTGAAATTATCGGCTGGCTTCCTGGGAGGATATGAATTAGATTTCGCTTTATTAGGAATGGCCCTTGCGTTAGCGATTAGTGGAAATAAGCTGTGGTCTTTAGATCAATATATTCGCCGACAAGAGATTCAGGTAGAAACAAAATAGGAAGCCATTTTGGAGCGTTGATTCACATCAGAATCGCGCTTTTCTTTTTGGACCTGCCTCGTACCGGGTTAGGCCAGGCTTTACGGCAATAGGGGGTCACTTCTTGGGTTTGGGGTAGGGGATGTCGGAACGAACTATGACACCTGCTAAAGGACCAAGGAGAGTCTCTAATAGGTAGGAGGAAGTAAGTGGGGCTTCCTCAAGATTCATTAACGAAGCCCTATCTCCAAGATAATGTATGGAAGATAGGGCGTTTTTCTGCTTCCTTGCTTAAAATCCATATTCAAAATTCAGGGATCCCTCTTTCCACATTACATAGTCAATCTGTCCAAAGTCTACTTCTTCCCCATTAAGATTGCAGGTGCAATGATTACATCCACATTGGGCTTTGATCTGCTCCAAAAGAGATTGTTCGACACCGCCTAGGACGATCAGAGGCTTATTTTTGGGGTATAAGACAAGAGTTCCAGTCATTTGTTCATCATCCTCCAGAAAAGTTTGTGCATTGCTTCACGTAACAATCATAGCTGATCTTACTGGTAAAATCATCCCTTATACAGAAAAGTTCAAATATCAGTCAAACATTAGTTACGATTTCTTTACATTGCAGACAAAGCTTTTGACGCAATCGTTAGACTGCTTAATGGTTAATGCCAAGATGCATTGCGCTGTAATCCCCGCTCATACTGACTGACACCTATACACTATTGTATTGTAAAATTCTCGCTAACAAGTATCTACCATCTCAAGAATGACTTTACAAATAATTACCAAACCATAGAGGAATACTATGAAAACCTTATTCCAATAAGGAGGAGCCTTATGGATGACGCGACACATCAAACAGAGCATAACACTGGATTAACCTCAGCGGAAATGGGAACACTTTGGTCTCAATACATATCAGATAAAATGGTTATTTGTATTTTGAGTTATTTCTTGGAAAAAATAGAGGATGAACAAACGAAAAGCGTTGTCGCTTATGCGTTGAGCTTAAGCCTTAACCAGGTCAAAAGAATTAGGGAGATTTTTAACAAAGAAAATTTCCCTATTCCTTATGGTTTTACGGAGCAGGATGTGAATAAAGACGCACCTCGTCTCTTCTCCGATTCCCTTATCCTCCAGTATGTCAAGAATATGTCGATTCTTGGTATGGCCTCAACTAGTGTAGCTGTAGGAATCACAACACGCTCTGATGTTAATGAATTTTTCACTGACTGCTTAGCCTCCGCGACTAAGCTCAACAACTGGGCAAAGGACCTATTGTTAATCAAGGGATTATACGTTCGTCCTCCGTTCATCCCTAATCCAGACCATGTTGATTTTGTTACCAAACAACACTTTTTAACAGGTTTTTTGGGGGATCGACGGCCACTCAATGCCATTGAAATTACTCATTTGTTCAACAATACCCAAACCAACATCATCGGGAGGGCGTTATTGATTGGATTCACGCAAGTAGCGGAGTCGAAAGAAGTCCGTGAAATCTTGATGAGAGGCGTAGAAATGTCAAAAAAACATATCGAGCTGTTTAGTTCCCTCTTAATCGATGAAAATATCCCTGCTGCGATGACATGGGATTATGGTACAACGGATTCTACTGACGCTCCTTTCTCAGATAAATTGATGTTATTTCATACCACAGCTTTGATTGCCGCAGGGATCGGAAACTATGGAGCAGCACTAGCTGCCAGTCCTAGACGTGATATAGGGGCCCTATACTATAGACTTTTTATGGAAGTAGCTCAATATGCGGAGGATTGTGCCAATATGATGATCAAAAATGGATGGTTGGAACAACCCCCGTTAGCCCCTGATTATAAAGCGTTAGCCAATCAAGGGGATAGCTAACTGCTCCTTCAAAAACTTGGATCCTAAGATTCTTTAACCAAATGGATCAACTACATATGTCGCTTTTATCGGAGGAATCTATGAGTTTAACCATAAGAGTATATTCAGATTATGTTTGACC
Source organism: Ammoniphilus sp. YIM 78166 (assembly GCF_004522215.1). Taxonomy (GTDB): domain Bacteria; phylum Bacillota; class Bacilli; order Aneurinibacillales; family RAOX-1; genus YIM-78166. Next base: position 451,304 of record NZ_SDLR01000003.1, read on the forward strand.
CTACTGCTTTATAGCGGAGTTTCCGCTGGAAGAAGCGATTAGGGGAAAGGATGTTGTAGTGGAGTAGATGCCTTTTGAATTGCGTCCCTATCCAACGCCAACTTTGAAACCGGAAGAAAATTACCTACAAAATGCATGGAAAAATGGCGTCTATCCCACAGCAGAACGATTCGGGGTAGAAATGGTACTGCCGCGGGTATCGCCGCAACCTTATACTCATTTGGCCTTTGAAGGCTTCCAATATGCAAAAGAACATGCAAAAGCCAATGAGTATAACCATCGAGTGATGAAGGCCTTTTTTCAAGAAGAAATGGATATCGGTAAGGTGAATGTTTTGACCGAGCTTGCCACCCAAATCGGATTAAACGGGGAAGAATTTCGAAGGGCGTTAGAAACAAGGAAGTATAAAGAAGTTCATGAAATAGCCCTGCACCATGCCTACGAAGAAGCCAATATTACGGCAGTTCCTACGTTTAAAATAGGCGATAGGGTATTGCCAGGTTTGTACGATAAAGAGTCATTGGAAACCGTGATTCAGGAAGAGATAATAAAGCATCTCTCCAAAAATTAGAGACAGACTTAAATCATAAAAGCTGAATGATTGACTCATTCAGCTTTTTTCTGTTAAAAAACTAGCGGACCCACGCTTCGTGAGCCATTAGCGGACCCTATGTCCATAAGCAAGAACTACTGAAACCTATTCAAAATTATGGTAATCTTAAAACATTATAGAAAAGGAGAGAGTCATTATGAACAAACCTATTCCAGTGATATCCCTTTACGATGGGCTTACGTTGCCAGTTGTGGGCTTGGGTACATATAGATTAAAAGGGAACGAAGGGGTTCAAGCGATACAATCAGCCATCAATCTAGGGTACCGACTTCTCGATTCTGCTTATAATTACGAGAATGAAGGGACGGTAGGGGAAGCGGTCAGACGAAGTTCGGTTCCTCGGGAGGAATTAAGAATTACATCTAAATTGCCAGGGCGTTATCATACCTATGATCTTGCTGTAACCACGATTCAGGAGTCTTTATATCGAGCAAATCTAGATTATTATGATTTATACTTGATCCATTGGCCTAACCCTATACAGGATCAGTATGTAGAAGCTTGGCAAGCGTTAATAGACGCTAAAAAATGGGGTCTGATCCGTTCCATCGGGGTTTGTAACTTCTTACCAGAACATATCGAGCGCTTAGTAAAGGAAACGGGAACTACACCAAGCATCAATCAAATTGAATTGCATCCTTTTTTCAATCAGGCAGCGCAGAGAACATGGCATAAAGAGCATCACATTGCCACCCAATCCTGGAGCCCGCTATACCGGGGAAACGAACTTTTGCAAAATGACACCCTACAACAGATTGCTGACCAACATAGTAAATCCATCTCACAAGTAATCTTGCGCTGGCATTATCAAATCGGGGCCATTTCTATCCCCAAATCTGCATCGCTCGCACGACAGCTAGAGAATATATCCATTTTCGACTTTTCTCTGGGTGAAGTGGAAATGAGCCTGATTTCTGGCTTAACTCGTCCTGACGGCAGAATTAAAAATCAAGATCCGGCTAGTTATGAGGAGTTTTAAATCTTTTCAAGGAGATTCTTCGGGGTCGCAGCCGGTAATCACCCATAAATTGGGCATAAAATCCCTAAAGGGCAATTCATTCGCCCTATATCGAGGAACAGGAACGGGTGGGAGAAGGGCGATGCAAGCTGGACATACTAAGTCCAAATGGTAAAAAAGGGGTGAGTGGGTTCAATGGAGATGGATAAGGTTGAAAATCAGTTAGAAGCTTTATCTTGTGAAATGGATCAGTTACATCAGCAACTATATTCAGGTTTTCATGATGAGACGGGCCAATCGGAAATCCAGCAACATCTTAGGGAAATTCAAGATCGCTTCCGTAAGGTTGTTGATCAAGAATTAGACGTTTAACAGACCACTTGGGCTTGAGTAAGGTTGTTACTCGTCTAACATGAAAGAGTAAACAAGTGAGGAGAGGGGACTCCATGCTAATCCGAGGTTTTGATAAAGGAGATAACGCTCCTATCGTGGAAATATGACTTACCGGATCCATACAGGCGCATTTCATCTTTTCATCCTATTGGCACTCAGTCAAGACACAGCCACGTCGTAGAAGGAATAGAAGATGGGATCGGACAAAAAAATAACAGCTTTTAATCGAGGAAGGCCTATCCGTTTTAAGATTGGCCTTTTTGCCTCGATTGTGAGAGGAGTTCTTGCTAAATGGGGACAAAAACAAAGCTAATCACTGGGATGATCTCTGGTTTCATCGTCGGTTTTTTTGGTCTTTATCGCTTTATATTAGTCGGGGGATCATTGAATGAATCGTTGGTACCCGTCGCCTTTATGACTGGTGGTTTCGTTGGAGCGATTGTGAACTATTTTCAATTGAAGAAACTCAAATAAACAATGACCTGGAAGAGGAATGTATTGATTAAGAGTGTCTCAAAAGCCTATCACTTTTAGTGAATACCCTCTTTTTTTCCAATCCAGTACCACGTCACAGGCATTCCACTATTCAACGTAATAGTTATCCTTTCATCACAATGGTTTAGAATTGAACCAGGAGCGCAAGAGCGAAAGTAAAAATTTAAACAGGAATGCAAAGAATGTCCCATTTCCTATCACACGGCAAGTGGTTTATACTGAAACATAAATGTTTCTTCGTGTTGTAAGCGTTACCTAAAATCGACAAAAACCGGGTGGTGACAGGCACCCATGCGGAAACTGGTGCTCACGTGTTTACTTTTTTTGGCGGCCTGTTCAATCAGGTCGATCCATGAAGGGGAGGAAACCCCAAGATATAAGGAAAAAGTTCGCCTTGAGTTTTTTTCTCCCAAAGTGGAGACGGCGGGAATATTCAATCAACTCATTCGAGATTTCGAAAGGGAGCATCCGGATATTTATGTCGAGCAAACCATCATGCCGAACGGGATGGATGTTCTGAAAAGAAGAATCGCAAGGGGTCAAGCTCCGGATATTTTTATCACCTATCCCCTTGAACACGATTATGTGATTCGGGCAGAAAAGGGCTATTTGCTCGATCTCACGGAAGAAGACTTTATTCAAGCGATTACCCCTGTGGTTCAAGATAGGTATCTGGTCCATAGCAGGATGTACGGCGTGGCTTTAACCCAAAATGCGGTGGGAGTCTTATACAACAGGGATATTTTTGAGTCTTTGCATTTAAAGATCCCCGAGAGCTGGGCTGAGCTTGTCTATACCATGGTGACGATTCGCCAAACCGGTATAACCCCTATTCTTATGTCCAATAAAGACGCCGAAACGATCAGCGTATTTAATCTCAACTTCATAGCCAATGAATTTAGTAGCGATTATTGGGATGAGGTAAATCAAGGGCAGGCAAAGATATCGGATGATCCGAGATGGCAGGAGATGGCTGAAAACATGCTGAGCGTCGTTTCACTTGCCCAAGAGGACTCTTTTGAAGCTGATACGGATCAGGTTAACCAGCGTTTTGCCCATGGAGAGGGAGCCATGTATGTCACTGGCACCTGGATGCTGTCCATCATTGAAAAATGGAATCCGCAATTGAACTATGGGATCTTTCCCTTTCCCAGTACGAATGATCCTCAGAAAAATTATGTGTTAGGCGGCGTAGACATTGGGTTGGCGATTTCGTCCGACACTCCACATCCCGAAGCGGCAAAAGAATTCTTGAAATTTTTGGTCAAACAAAAAAATGCCCAAAAACTATCCGATTATGAAGGCTCCATCAGCGTGGTTCAGGGAGTGAACGTGAAAAAAGAAGTTGTAAAGCCCTTGGCTAAGAAGGTTCTAGAAGGAAAAAGCGTGAATTGGCCCAATCATTACTGGATAGGCGGAACCCGCGCAGAGAGGGATTACCGCAGAATCAGCCAACAATTTTTTATGGATAAAAACATAGAGGCCTATCTTCGCCAATTGGATCAAATGTTTGCCTACTACCGGGAAGAGTAGCGATGGGGGTGGAAAAATAATGCTATGATATTAGATCTGCAGCACCGAATGGTCATCGGATTTTTGCTATTCATTCTTTTGCCGATCCTCATTGTAGGTCGGGTTTCTTACTACACTTCCGCCAATACCTTGAAGGAAAATATCAGCCAGCAGATCCTTCAGACCTTAAAAGCGCTGGATATGAACCTATCCGCGTCCCTTTCGGAAATCCATACCTTCTCGGACACCATGGTGGATTCCGAGGATATACAAGCTATTCTGAAAGCAAAACCAACCAATGCGCCTGAGTTATACAATTACCGACTGAATATAACTAGCCTTATGTACAGCAATCCGATGGTGGAGGATCTGATTCTCTATAATAATAAAGGGACCGTGTTTCAATTGAAAAGAACCCTCGTTCCATCCTTTCAACAATTGCAGGAAAGCTCGTTCTTTCAAGAGATGGTAAGGGAGAAGGGGAGAGCGGTTTGGTTATCCGCGGCCGAACACGATTCGTTTGTTCCGCTGGAAAAGTTTGTGTTGACCCAAGGGCGAATGATCCATGACTATAATACCTTGGAGAATATAGGGTATGCCATTTTGCATATCAAGCTTAACCTGTTCGACGAGATCTATGCCCAGCTGCATCAGTCCGACTCGGAGGAGGAACTGATCATCGATCGGGCAGGAAACATCCTATATAGCTTCGATCACCAGTGGATCGGCAAACAGCTTCAAATAAACGGACTGGAGGAAATGATTTCTGGGAAGCAGGGCCACCTGATGGATACATGGGAAGGGAAGAAGAGCCTCATTACCTTCTACCCCTCCGAATCCAAAGAACTGGCTAAGCTGGATTGGATCCTCGTATCCATCAAGCCATGGAGCACTTTAACTAATCAAATTGAGTTTATCCGAAACACGACCCTTGCCATTGTGATGGTAGGGATTCTGATGGCCTTGCTTTATAAGCTGTTATACGTAAAGAAAATAATGGATTTCATCTCTGAGCTTCTCGAAAAAATGAAACGGGCGGAACAAGGGGACTTAGCGATTCGCATGCCTGTATCGGGTTATTTGGAGTTTAGGAAACTTGCATTAGGGTTCAATCGAATGATAGAGCAAATCGGATTGCTGTTACAGCAAGTGAAGGATGAGCAGGAAAGAAAAAGGGAAGCAGAGTTTCAAGTGCTCCAGCAGCAGATTAATCCTCATTTCCTGTACAATACCCTTGAATCGATTAATGCGATGGCCGCCCTGAATGGGCAAAAGGAAATTAGTAAAATGACGATCAACCTGGGGAAATTGCTCCGCATCAGCATAAATGGCGCTTATGAAGTCAAAGTCAGTGCAGAAATCCGCCATGTAATCAGTTACTTGGAGATCCAAAAAATCAGGTTCAATAACCGGTTTCAGTATGAAATTGACGTCGAGGATGGGCTGAGGGATCGCCCTGTTCTAAAACTAATTCTTCAGCCGCTCGTGGAAAATATCCTTTATCATGCATTTGACCAGCACCAGGAAAACGGACGAATCGCAATCAAGGGATGCCTAGAAGGGGAGAAAGGCTGTTTCTATATTCGAGATAATGGAAAAGGAATGAGCCATGAAGCCTTGATCCAATGGAATGATCAGCATGGGAGCGAAGATCGCCACAAACACAGCGGACATGGCTTAAGAAATGTTCACGACCGATTAAAGCTTTATTATGGCAATGCCTATGGACTCATGATTTGCTCAGGGGAGGTTACAGGAACAATAATCAAGATCACGTTTCCGATAGATAAGGGTGATTCGCATGCCGTTTAAGGTATTTATTGTGGATGATGAACCGATCATTGTGAAGAGTTTAGCCCATATCATCAATTGGCAGGGACTTCATTGCCTGGTAGCCGGAACGGCTGAAAACGGAAGGCAAGCTTTGGAAGGGATTAAAGCCATCGAACCGGATCTCGTGTTGTCCGATATTCGGATGCCCGTGATGAATGGGCTGGAGCTGCTTAAGGAAATCAGTCAGCTGCCCCGGCGGCCGAAGGTCATCTTGCTTAGCGGATACGACGAGTTTGAGTATGCGCGGGAAGGCATCAAATACGATGCCTCTGATTACATCCTTAAACCCATTGATTACGATGAACTGGAAGAATGCTTGTCCCGTGTGGTCCGTGAGCTGGAGCGGCTTCAGAAATACAGGCAGGAGGAATTCAAGCGGCAAATTCACGACCTCTTGACGCTAGGAACGGCCGAAATCGATCAGAATCTCCGACAGGGTACTTTTGCGGCTATGGTGATGGAATGGGATAATAACGCTGAAAAGCAAGATGCAATTTGGCAGTGGATCAGTGAAAGAGTCGAACATAACGAGCGGGAGAGCTGGTTCCCCTTTAAGCTCCATCCGACGGAATTAACCATCGTGTATGCGTCCCAAATGGCCAATTCATCCGGGATCAAGCAAACGTTGAAGCAAATGGCCAGCGAATTATCTGCCTGCTGCAACGAGCTTCGCATCGCAGTTGGGAAGGCCGTGAGTGAAATAGATCAACTGGTCGAGTCTTATGGACAAGCCAAAGAAATGCTAAAGGCAAAGCCATTCTTGAAGGCGACAGTCATCACAGAAGAAGAGTTCGAGGAGGAGTTCAAGTCCAGGAATAACCCGGGGGATCTTATCGAAAAAGCGGTGGATTATCTAGATGACCATTTTTACGAAGACATCGGAATTGAACAAGTGGCGGGCAAAATCGGCTTAAGCGTTAGCTATTTCAGTGTGTTGTTTAAGCAACAGACAGGCGTAACCTTCTTGGACTATTTGACGGACCAGAGAGTGAAGCATGCTTGCTATTTGCTGAAGAACTCGAATTTGAAAACGAATGAAATCGCAGGTAAAGTGGGCTATACAGATCAGCGATATTTTAGCCAAGTGTTTAAGAAAAGAGTGCAGATGACCCCAAGCGAGTATCGGAAAAGCAAGTGAAGAAAAAAGAAACCTCATCTTCCAAGACAGGGATATGAGGTTTTCTTTGTTTTCCGAAAAGTGAAAGCCTTATCATAAAAATTTGAACATTTATCATAGGAATGCCTCGTTTTGAAACCGTTTTAATTCCTTTACAATCAAGTCATAGCAATAAACAAGATTGACTATAGGGGGCCATAAAAGGATGAAAAAATTGATCTCGTTAGTTTTAACTGCGGTATTAGCCAGTTCATTAGTCGGCTGCGGTTCTAATCAGGCTTCAAACCAGGGTGGCGTCAGCGGCAAACTCGTGATTTGGACACAGGCTTCAGCCGACCACCCGGAAGGAAAAATGTTTGCCGATCGCGTGAAGCAATATAATGAGGCCAACCCGGACAAGCCTCAAGTGGAAATTCAGAACATCACACGGGCAGGTGCCGGTTCAGGGTATATCGACAAATTGAATGCAGCCATCACCTCCAATAATGTACCTGATATTTTTACGTTAGACGGACCGGATGTGGCAGCCTACGTCGAATCGGGAATTGTTGGAGAATTGGATGGCCATATGTCACAAGGATTTAAAGACGGTTTCACCCAAGCGATGATCGACCAAGGGACCATCGACGGGAAGTTTTATGCGATGGGTTACCAAGATTCCGGTGTAGCCGTGACCTACAATGAAGATATGTTCAATGCATTGCCGGATGACATTAAAGCGATGGTTCCTTCTTCTGATGAAGATTGGACATGGGATGAATTTGTGGCTCTGGCTAGAAAAATAGATGACTTCGCTAAAACAACAAGCGATTCCGCGTTTAAGGATTATGAGACGGCCGTCAGCTTGTCACTATATGAAATTCCTGCAGGCGGATATGAGCTCGGAACCTATTTCTTTACCCCGCTATTATGGGCTAATGACGCGAATATCGTGGCGGAGGATGGCGTAACCGTAGACAGCGTACTAAACAGTGATAAGACCGTGGAAGCCTTGACCAAATATGCCCAATTGTTTGAAGGGAACCCGCTTGCCAACGCCTCTGAATCGCAAAAAGCTTTCCATACGGGAAAAACGGCCTTATCTGTAAGCGGATTCTGGTTTATCAGCGACTTTGTCAACAACTATCCGAACTTGAAGTTCAAGACCCTCCGCTATCCGAAAATGAATGGAGCTTATGACGGATTATACACGCCATCTGGAAGCTGGGCCTTCGTCCGCAATGGCCAAGTTCAAGATGAAGAGCGCATCAAGCAAACCGTAGAAGTCATGGAATGGCTCAACAGCGATGATGCGCATAGGGAATACTTTAAAGCCAACGGCGCGATTCCGGGAAGGGTGAATGCGATCGATGCGATTGATACCAATACGGATAACCCATACCATAATGAGGCCTGGAAGGTCTTGAAATATCAAGTGGAAAACACCAATAAGTCCCGTCCGGTATCGCCTGGATACCCTTATTTGTCAGAAACCTTTGCCAAAGATGTCATCCTGAAGATTGCACAAAACAAAGCAACAGATTCCGCAACCATCCAGAAGTATGCGGATGATGCAGCCAAGAAGATTGATATGGAATTTAAGAAATACCGGAAATAGTCATGGGAAAGGAAAAAAAGGCGAGGCTTGGGTCTCGCCTCTTTATTTAAAAGTTAAAGGATGTGGAACCATGAGAAGTCTGACTCTCCAGCTTAAGCGGCTTGTAAAGGTGAGAAACCTCAATCAGAATTATCGATCAACCGATCTCTTGTCTGCCTTTGGATTTTTAACGCCTGCCATGGTCTTGGCGATTCTCTTTATAGTGCTGCCGATTGCCTTGGCTTTTACTTATGCGTTTACCGATTATTATCTTTTGAAACCGCAGGACAAGCAATTTATCGGCCTCGAGAATTTTGCGCGCATGATGTCAGATGAAGTGCTCATCAAAAGCTTCTTCAACACCTTGCAATTCGTATTGCTGGTGGTGCCCCTTCAGCTTTCCATGGCACTGGGCCTAGCGTTGATCGTGAACAAGAAGATTAAGGGAGGCAGTTTCTTCAGGACAGCTTATTTTTCTCCCGCTGTGTTATCGTTAGTCGTGATCTCGATTTTGTGGACGGTCATGCTGAACCCGACCTCCGGTTTGATCAATCAAATTCTGTTTAATCTAGGCTTATCCAAACAGCCCTTTCTTGCAAGCCCCAGCCAGGCTATGCTTACAATTGTTTTTATTTCCGCTTGGTCGGGCTGCGGCTATCAGATGATGATTTTCTTTGCCGGCCTCAAAAATATCGACTCCCAGTTGTATGAGGCAGCCGATATTGATGGCGCCAATGCCCTCCAGAAATTTTGGTATATTACCTTACCTTCATTAAAACCGATTACCATGTTTCTTGTGATTACTACCACCATTCAGGCCTTTAAGCTGATTGTCCAACCGATGGTCATGACGGGCGGGGGACCTGATTACTCAACGCTGACCCTTTTGCAATACATCTATGAATACGGATTCCGCCATAGAAATATTGGGTATGCAAGTGCCATCACCCTAATGTTTACAATCTTCTTGGTGGTCTTATCGATCGGCATTAAAAAACTGTTCAAGGAGGAGCGAGCAGCGTGAAGATCCTGAAAAAAACCTTATTTTACATGTTGGCGATTGTGTTGGCACTTCAATTCCTAGTTCCTCTCGTGTGGATGATTCTTTCCTCGTTTAAAATCGATGAAGTGATCTACAAAGATGTGAGCACAATCTATGCGATTGTTCCGAAATTCTCGGACTTATCTCTTAAATCATACACGGAGCTGCTAGGCTACTATAACATCTTTGGCAACCTGTTCAACAGTTTGATGTACGCGTCAGTCACCGTCCTCTTCGGATTAACGATTAACTCGTTAGCAGGATATGCCTTAGCGAGATTTCAGTTTCCATTGAAAGATGCCGTATTGATTTTTATCATCGCCCTTATGATCGTCCCGATCGAGGCGACCATTCTCCCTCTGTTTTTAGTCGTGAACGATTTGGGGATGATCAATACCATTCCGGGATACTTGCTGCCGTTCTTCGTTAACGTGATGAATATCTTTTTATTTAGGCAGCACTTTCTGTCGTTTCCGGGCGAATTGATTGAAGCCGCAAAAATAGATGGGTTAGGCGAGGTCAGAGCTTTCTTTCGTATCGTAGTTCCAGCCAGCTTGAATATGTATATCACGGTGGGAATCCTGACCTTCCTCGCTTCTTGGAACGATTTCCTTTGGCCGGTGATGGCCCTGTCCAATTCGAATTTAATGCCGATTCAAGTGGCCCTCAATGCCATCTTCAGCGACACCTATAATATCTTTACCAGCCATATTATGGCCGCTTTAACCCTTGTGACTATTCCGATCGTGGTTTTATATATCGTCTTCCAAAGGTACATTGTAGATGGCTCGATGCGAAGCGGGATTAAATAGGAGGAGAGAGAAAATGAATAAGTTAGAAAAAGCCAATGACTTTATCCTGAAACATAAAGAGAAGGTGACAAACCGGCCGTATTACCATTTCACACCGGAAATCGGCTGGATGAATGACCCCAACGGGTTTTCCTTTTATCGGGGAAAATACCATTTATTTTACCAGTACTACCCCTATGATGTGGTCTGGAACGATATGCACTGGGGACATGCGACCACACAGGATTTCATCCAATGGGGGTACCAGCCTGTGGCATTGGCCAATGATAAAATCTATGATGCCAATGGGTGTTTTTCTGGAAGTGCCATTGAAAAGGAAGGGAAGCTTTACCTGATGTATACCGGGCACATTGATCCGAACATCGGGTTTGACCGGGATGAAGCGCAAGTCGTGGAACGCCAATGCCTTGCTTTTTCCGAAGATGGAATTTGCTTTGAAAAATATGAGCATAACCCGGTCATTGGGGAAAAGGAATTGCCGAATGAGTATTTGATCTGTGATTTCAGAGACCCCAAGGTTACGAAAGTGGAGGATGTCTATTACTGCGTGTTATCGGTGAGAAATAAACAGCGGCGCGGAGAAATTATCCTTTTCAAGTCTAGCAATCTGCTAGACTGGACCTTCCATGCTTCTATCTATCAAAGCAAGTTTGAAGAAAATACGTTGCTGGAATGCCCGGATTTATTCCGCATCGGTAATAAGGACGTGTTGATCTTCTCCGAGATGCCCTGTGATCCTGAATTTCAGAAGGAAGTAGATCATAAGACTGTCTATGTCGTAGGGGAGATGGATTATCAAAGGGGGATCTTCAAAGCGGAAAGCAAAGGGCTTTTGGATTATGGACATACCTTCTATGCTCCGCAATCCACAGAGGGAAAAAATGGGGAACGGCTGCTCATCGGGTGGATGCACCGCTGGCATCAAACGGCACCGCCAAGAGACTACGGTTTTAATGGGATGATGTCCCTGCCGAGACGATTGGCCTTAAAGGATCATCAGTTGATTCAACAACCAGTCCTTGATCTCAACCATTATTTCCATCCTTCTATTGTCCATGAAGGCACGATCTTAAATGCTAATGAAAGGCTGGAGTGGACAGGGGAAGCAGGCTATCTGCGCTTGGATATTGATCCTTCGGATTCGAAACCTTTTACGGTGGAACTCCATAAAAGCGAAACGAAATCGACGCGAATCGAAGTGGATGTGGAGAGCGGCCGGATTTTCATGACGTCAGATTACGGCAATCCGGGCCAGATTAACCTGGAGGATTGCTTTGCAGCCGAAGATGAAAATCTGACCCTGGAATTCTTCATCGATCTCCATTCCGTGGAGCTGTTCGTGAACGCGGGGGAAAAAGTGGCAAGTTTTGCAGCGTATGATCGAGATAAAGGAAGCCAGGTCTCGATTTTAGGAAAAGGGCAAACCGTATTCCGGCGAATTAAGTGGGCGGAATTCAAACCAATTAAAGCTAGGAGTGCCGAGCATGAATAACTCAAGTAGGGTAATATGCCTAGGGGAGTTGCTTATCGATTTTTATTGTACCGATAGGGGCGTGGATTTAGTAGAGGGTTTTCACTTTTTAAAACAAGCAGGCGGGGCGCCGGCTAATGTGGCTGCGGCGATAGCCAAGCTGGGCGGTCAGGCCGCCTTAGCCGGAAAGGTCGGAGATGACTCGTTTGGGCATTATTTAAAGAGAACGCTTGAGGAGGTAAAGGTAGATACCTCGATGCTCGTGATGGATCCTCACTCCTACACCACTCTGGCTTTTGTCTCTCTGCAAGCTGATGGGGAGAGAGATTTTACCTTCAACCGGGGTGCTGACGGTTTATTAGCTCTAAACGAGTTGGATCTTCCTAGGATTAAGAGGTCGAAGATCATCCATTTTGGCTCGGCAACGGCGATGCTGGAAGGGCATTCTCAAGATACCTATTTTCAGGTGATGAACTTAGCAAAAGAATATCAACTCTTCATCTCTTTTGATCCGAATTACAGAGGCTTCCTCTGGAAAGGAAACACAGAGAAGTTTAGGGAGTTATCCATTAAGGCGCTATCGTTAGCCGACCTGGTGAAAGTCAGCCAAGAAGAGCTGATGCTGCTTACCGGCACGGGGAATTTGGAGGATGGAGTGAAGATTCTTCATCAATATGGGCCCAAATGGATCAACGTAACGCTAGGCAAAGATGGAACGTTCCTATCCAGCGGGGATCAGGCGGGTATGGTAAGCAGCATTCCCGTTCAGTCGATCGATTCCACAGGAGCGGGGGACGCATTTGTTGGAGCCATCTTGTTCCAGTTGTCTCAATTGGAACACCCTCGGGAAGAAATTCGAGATTTTGAGAAGGTAAAGGAAATGACGTTCTTTGCGAATAAGGTGGCAGCGCTCGTTTGCACCAAAATGGGGGCCATCTCTTCACTGCCGGATTATGAGCAGGTCGTAGGTCATTAATGGAAACTGTTGAGATGACAGAACATAAAAACCCTATTCAGCCATTGTATGGTGGATAGGGTTTTTATCATTTTGTACTTTGATTCAATCGCAGATCATCCCAATGCAAAGTTAAACTTGGTTCTTATCACAATGAATAACATCAAGGAATACGTTGTGTGGTTCTCGGTCACTCGACAAAATTCGGGGAGTGACAGGCACCATATTAACGATGCCAATACTTCTGCTCCATCCAATATAGCGGAAGCAATGACTGAGCAACGTCCAGGGAAAAAGTGAAAGGGGCTGCTTACCGCATCTTCAACAAAGGTATAATTAAACGTATAGAGCGGTGACAGAAGTCACCGCTCGTTAAGCTGTAGGCGCAAAATTTAAACCTGCCCTTGCCACTCTTTCTTGTGGTCTAACAAGTTTTGATCTTCCATAGCATCAAACAAAATCTGATATCCTTCCAAGCCTTTTCCTTCCGCGCTGACCCACTGATTTAAGCCTTCCATTTCCATCATCTTCTTAATCTCAGGCTGATTCGGATCCATCTGATAGAGCAATTCGGTAAACTTCGCAGCTAGTGTTTCGTCGAAGTCCGGTAGGACCGTAAAATTGCAGTGGGAGTAGCCAGGGGACGTATAAATACTTTTGACTTCATCGGTATCCACCAAGCCTTGTTCAAGGACGCGGATCCACGTTGATTCCCCGATGGCTCCGGCATCTGCCCTTCCTTCTTTTAAGGCACGTAAGACTTCATATTCACTTGTTCCTGTATCCCCGTGCTTGCCGACATCGAGATTGAAGCGTATCAACTGAGTATCCACTTCGGGATTGATGCCTTGTGTCTTTAAATAATGGTAGGGGAGGATGGCAGCCTGACCTGAATCTGCACTTCCTAATGCGAATCTTTTGCCTTTAAGGTCGGATAGGGTTTCAATGCCTTTATCCGTTCTAGCAATAATTTTAGTCGTGAAATCAATGTCCGTATCGCGCATGGCTAAGGCCTTTGCTCTTCCTTGTAAAGCATGCTGGATCCGTACATAGGCTACATTGGTATTCCAGGCAATATCGATAAATCCATTCAATAAAGCATCCACCTGTGCTTCATAGTTGGAGAAGAGGACATAATCGATAGGAAAATCATGCTCCCTATAGTAATCCCGGATAATGTCCCAGATCGGAATTACTTTCGGGTCATAGGCTACGGAGCCGATTAACAAGTTTTTTGGCTTCATTGGAAACACTCCTCTTATTTTAGAATAAAGGCAAATCAGCTACAGACTTGCCAACCCACTCTTTAAGGACTTCAGTGGTAGGTGCCATAACGGCTCCAGCTCTTGCATCGCGAAGATATCTTTCAACAGGGAGGGCTGAGGTGTATCCTTGTCCACCGCAGACCTGCATGGCTAAATTGGTGACCTTAATCGCTTGTTCAGAGGCCTGAATTTTGGATTGCATAACGGACAGAATGGCAGCTTCTTCTCCTGCATCTGCTGCACGAGCGGCGTTTTGGACGAAGAGAGAAGCGGACTCTACGGATCCGTGCATTTCCGCTAGATAGAATTGGATGGCTTGAATTTCACAGAGAGCACGTCCATCCGCATATTTGCGAGCTTTAGCGTGATCTAAGGCCGCATGATAGGCTCCTTTTGCAAGGCCAACATTCATACCGGCAATCCCCAGAATAAAGGTCGGCGCGACCACTTGGAAAATTAAGTCTAATCCGTCCCCTTCTTTGCCAATTACATGATGAAGTGGAACTTTCACATCGGTGAATTCAACGGCAATGCTGTTATTCCCGCGAAGTCCGATACCATCCCAACTCCCTGTGAACTGAACGCCAGGAGACGCCGTTTCCACCAGAAGCATATCCAAGCCGATGTCCGGTGATGAGGCATTGGTGACAACCACGAGAAAGTCAGCATGATCTCCGTTTGTCACGAAGCTTTTCTTTCCATTGAGGACAATGTGATCTCCTTGGAAGTTGGCAGTGATTTCAGGGGAATAGAAATGAGCTCCGGTTCCTCTTTCACTGAAAGCAAGGGTTCCGATCTTTTCCCCTTGGGCAATGGAACGAAGATACTCCTGTTGCTGAGCGGTCTGGGCCCTAGATGCAATAACCATTGTGGCAACAGAATGCATTAAGAAGCACATAGAGGTAGATCCGCAAGCTTGACCCATCACTTGGGTTACCGCAGACAGATCCGAGAGGGAACCGCCTAACCCGCCGAATTCTTTAGGCACAAGCAATCCAAGAAGCCCTGATTTTCCTAATGCATCAAAGGCTTCGGAGGGGAAGCGCTGTTCACGGTCAATTTTCGCAGCAAGCGGTGCGATAACCTCCTGGGCGATATGCTGAGCGATCTCTGTAGGGGAATAATGGTTTTCAATAGTCATACATCTACAACTCCTTTATCTATAATTGGTCATTTACATAAAATTAGGGGTGTGGGATTGTGAGATCTTCTCAGCGGTCGACATGTCCACCCCAATTTGCAGCATCCGTTGGATACGGTGATCGTACATGACTTCCTTTAATTTCTTTACGCGGGCAAAGCCAACTTTAAGCTGTTCCGGGCTTCTTCCACCCCCGGATAGAATGGCTAGAGCTTCAAGGAGGTGAGTATTTTCACCAGTACCGGCTTCACTTAAGTATTCATTTCTTTCCTCCGCGGCTTCGATCAACTGCTGGACCATGTTGGGATGTCGCGAAAGGATATGGCGGACATGCCCAATTCCATAGGCCACATGGCGGCCTTCATCAATCTTGGCTAAATTCACGATTTTTGCTGTGACGGGATCGGGCGCGTGCTCTTCAATAAAGTTCAGTAAATCAAGGAATGTTCCCTCTCCTAACACGTGAAGGAGGAAGGAAGATTTAAAATAATCTTCTTGAATAAACAAGCTGTGCAAGGAGCGCTCGGTTAGCGTAGACGAATATTGTAATCCGCCTCCATTGGCCAAGGCTCTTTTCATGAAGGCTTCTATGTGCCGGGATTCGTCCTGGACTAAAGTGGACAAATACATTAGGACTTCAATATAGTGCGGATCAATTCGGGCCATGAATTTAGCCGGTATGTAGAGTGCGGAATACTCGTTTTCTGCTAAAAAGGTCATGATCTGACATACAGCCCATTCCATGGCTTCCGGTAATTCAGGAAGTTGATCCCAAGGAATATCTATTGTCGCATTCCATTGGTTTTCTTTGGCTTGCTCGTACAGATCCAATACGTTGTCAGCCCATACGTGATCTTTTTTGTTTAGTGGAAATCGAAAATCAGGGATGCCGGTCTCGGCCACTGCTCCTCTTGGAACGAAACCAATATAAGCGGGTGCTTGTTCCATCACCTGACCGATCCGGCCCTCAAACCAATCTCGAATATCGAGGTGCTTGCCTTTACGCAGCGGAACTTTTACTCCCCAATCCGGTTGCTCGGTTGTATGGATGCGATCTTTGCGGATCAAATAGCGATAATGGTTTCCGGCATCCAACGCCATCATAAAGGTATGCTGATGAAGTCTACACCAGCTTTGCAAGTCTCCTTTAATATGGGGATTGGAGCTTTGCACTTCCAGGATTTGCTCTTGCCTCAGTCGATCAAGGGCATTTTTTAATAGAATAAATAGATTGGATCCGCTAGGGAGGTCACCCAGATCGAGATGATGGTCCGGCGTGATTCCTGATAGCTCATAGTCCTGAAGGTTATTGTCATCCATTATCAAGTCGATGCTCCTTTCTGAAGAACTTAGAAACTTATATAATATAAAATTATATCATAGATTATATTTTCTTACAGTTATAATATTCCAATGTGTCCGCCAATCACGGGGAATCTTGTAAACGATAGGGTACCAAAAATAATTGGTACTGTTGGAAAAAGGAGGAGCACGATAGAATAGGTCTATAGAACGACGAAGACTAAGTGCCTATTTGGAGTGAAAAAACATGAGAAATCAAAAAAATCCCTGGGTAGTAACGATGCTTTCCATCTTATATCCGGGACTAGGACATGCATATATGGGGGATATGGCAAAGGGAGTATTGTATGTTATTATCCATTCCTTGCTTCTCTTTTTGGGGTTAATTACCTTAGGCTTTTTAGGATTGCCTGCTATCATTTTCTGGATTGTCATCATTATCAAATCCATAGTCACTGCATTTGAGAAAAATACAGCGGTCGGGCATTCTTCTGAACATGTTCACGCACAGAGGAATTCTCTATCGTTTTGGATTACGCTCGTGCTAGCCATTTTCTTTTTCTATACCTTTCCATTTCTAACCTACTTTAATATCTATGACCGCCTCCCTTCAGAAAAAAGAGAGGTTCAGGCCTATATGGAACAGTCTCTAGCCACTAAATATGGAAGCAATGCCCACATGGAGGAGATTGAGTATTCATGGGATGCGTCTAATATGGATGGTAGGTTTGAGGGGACAGCAACGTTAGCAGCGTATCCGATGATCCCTTTCCGAGTTGCCGTCTCAGGGGATAAGCCCAAGAGTTCACAGGTGGAGGATACCTTTTTAGCAGATTTTGTGAACCATAAGTACAAGCAGTGGATGGATCAATACTTTGAGCAGCACGGATTCGTTCAATTTCGATTCTGGGCCGAGCCACGATTGCAGCAGGTACGACTAGATGCAACTAAGTTGCCGGAGCAGCTTCAACAATATGTTAAAATTTCAGTTTCAGGCTTTTTCTTAATGGATATTCATGAAGGAAATAAGCAGGAGCTGGCAGACCAAATTTGGTCTTTATTAAAACTACTAAATGAAAAGGGGATGCCTTCTGTATCTCTTGAAATAGGGATTGTAAGTACAAATTGGATAGAGAAAAAGCAGGATTATCTTTCCGATAAAAAGATAGCCCAGATAGATATACCAAATAGTAGAGCGATTCAGTCGGCAGAGGAAATTCTTTCTTTCATTATGTATAAATAAGGAGGACTGAAGAAACTAGATTCCCTAAGTAGGAATTGCTCGAAGATTAACGAAATTGATATAATAAGTGGATTAAAAACCATCAGAAAAGGAGCGTTACCATGTCGCTTTACCTTTGGCCAGAAGGCGCCCCATTTGCAGCCGGCATCACAGGAGAAGACCAGCCCTCGATCACCCCGTATCTCATAGAATCCGAGCAGCCATCGGGAGCTGTTATTATTTGCCCGGGAGGAGGCTATACGCGGAGAGCCAATCATGAGGGAGAGCCTGTGGCAAAGTGGCTGAACTCCTTAGGGATCTCGGCTTTTGTTCTCCATTATCGGGTACATCCTTACAAGCATCCCGTCCCACTGATGGATGCACAACGAGCTATCCGGGTTGTCCGGAATTATGCGAAGGAATGGAATATTGATGCTTCCCGAGTTGGAATCCTTGGATTTTCAGCGGGGGGACACTTAGCCTCGACGGCCGGCACTTGTTTCGATTCAGGTAACCTGGCAGCCGAGGATCCGATCGATCGAATTTGCAGTCGTCCCGATTTGATGATCCTTTGCTATCCTGTAATCACATTTGGCGAATATCGGCACCAAGGCTCCCAAGATAACTTATTAGGTGAACAGGCTTCAGAAGAGCTTCGAAATCAATTATCAACTGAAAGACGAGTCACCCCAGATACGCCTCCAACCTTTCTATGGCATACCATGGACGATGCTTCCGTCCCTGTGGAGAACAGCTTTCTTTTTGCCTCTGCTTTAAGAAAGCACCAGGTGCCGGTAGAACTTCATTGTTACGAGAGTGGCCGACATGGACTTGGGTTGGCCGAGGAACATCCGGAGGCCTATACTTGGCCCCAGTTATGTGAGTTGTGGTTGAAGAAGCAATGGTCAACAAATGGCTAGTTCTTTTGTTCTACTTTTCTAAAAAAGTGTAACCTTTTTACTTGTTTTTTCGTCTATAGTATTGGTGGTTAGTGGAGGAGGTGAATTCCACTGTATGAGTTTTACTTAGGCTGTTTGATCCTAGGGGTTGTTTTCGCTATTGTGACGGTGATTTTTGGGGATGTAATTGGGCAGGCACTTGATGGGGTGTTGGATTTTCTCTCGTTGGATGGCCCAGATTTTCTTAACCCGATGGTTCTGGTCGGTGGCGTTACCATGTTTGGGGGCGTCGGGGTCATGCTGACCCGCTATAGTCCGTTATCGGTGATCCCGATCGTTATTTTTTCGCTATGTGCTGCTATCATGCTTTCCGCTCTTGTTTATTTTTTTTATGTCAAGCCGATGCAAAACGCGGAGAATTCGACCGGTTACTCGATTCAGGAGCTTGCTGGCAAGATTGCTGAGGTTAACATTCCTATCCCAGTGAAGGGATACGGAGAGGTATTGATTAAGGTTGGGGCGTCGACCACCCACCAGATTGCCGCCAGCTTTGAAGGGGAGGAGATTCAAGCGGGAACCAAGGTGGTTATTGTTGAGGTTCGAGACGATACCCTCTATGTGGCCCGCTTTGAAAATACATAAAGAGGAGGAAGCAGAATGCAGGGATTTTTAACCGTGCCTTTAGTGATCATAGGTGTCATTGTCTTGTTAGGGTTAGCTTTCTGGGCCCGTTATAAGACGGTTAGTCCGGATGAGGCGATGATCGTCAATGGATCCTTTCTAGGGAGTAAAAACGTCATCACCGATGAGTCCGGTCGCAAAACGAAAATCGTGCGCGGAGGGGGAGCGTTCATCCTTCCGATCTTTCAGAATGCGCAATTTCTTTCTTTGCTCTCGCACAAGCTGGATGTTTCCACGCCGGAGGTCTACACCGAGCAAGGGGTACCTGTTATGGCTGACGGGGTGGCGATTATTAAGATTGGGGGATCCATTGAGGATATCTCAACCGCTGCCGAGCAGTATATGGGTAAACCGACAGAGGACTTAAAGAGTGAGGCACAGGAAGTGTTGGAAGGACACTTGCGCGCCATCCTAGGGTCGATGACAGTGGAAGAGGTGTATCGCAATCGCGATAAATTTGCTCAGGAAGTGCAAGGAGTAGCGGCCAAAGATTTGAAGAAGATGGGTCTGAATATTGTCTCTTTTACGATAAAAGATGTTCGGGATAAGCACGGATATCTTGATGCTCTCGGGAAGCCTCGCATTGCCGCGGTGAAACGCGATGCGGAAATTGCCGAAGCCCAAGCGATTCGCGATGCCCGTGTGCAAAAAGCGAAAGCTGAGGAAGAAGGACAGAAGGCGGAGTTGATTCGCGATACCAATATTGCCGAGGCCACTAAGGAAAATCAGCTAAAGATTGCTGCCTTTAAGCAGGAACAGGACCGAGCCATGGCCGAGGCTGACCAGTCCTATCATATTCAGGAAGCTCGCTCGAAGCAAACAGTGGTCGAAGAGCAAATGAGGATTGAGCTGGTTCGAAAAGACCGAGAGATTGATCTCGAAGAAAGAGAAATTCGCCGCAGAGAAAAGCAATATGATGCAGAAGTGAAAAAGAAGGCAGATGCGGATCGCTACGCGGTAGAGATGGCTGCCGAAGCGGAAAAAGCCAAGCGCATGCGGGAAGCCGATGCACTTCAGTATAAGATCGAAGCCGAAGCAAAGGCCATGGCAGAGCAAAAGAAGCTTGATGGTCTAGCGGTTGCTGAAGCAGAAAGGGCAAAAGGAACAGCGGAAGCCGAAGTCATTCGTTTGCGTGGTCTAGCGGAAGCCGAAGCCAAAGAAAAGCTAGCGGAAGCCTTCGCCAAGTTCGGTGAAGCTGCGGTCCTTGATATTATTGTTAAAATGCTTCCAGAGCTCGCGGGTAAAGTAGCCGAACCGATCAGCTCGATCGATAAGCTAACCGTAGTCGATACGGGAAATGGCAGCGGGGCTACTCGAGTGAGCAATTATGTGACAGAGCTGATGGCGACTGCTCCGGAGATGCTCAAGAGCGTATCCGGCATTGATGTGGAGCAATTGATTAAAGGTCTAACCCAAAAAAGCACAGGACCTCAGGCTCCACCTTTGGTGAATGACATTTTACCAAAAAGCGAAGACAAGTAAATAAAAAACCCAGACCGGCACCACTCCTAGAGGAGGGTCGGTCTGGGTTTTTTCTATTCTTCATATTTTTTCAGCAAGTCCGCCAATTCATCTTCAATCGCTTTATCTTTACTTAGCTTCGCAAATTCCTCATCGAGTGACTTTTCTTTTTTATACAGATCTGCGCTCGCCTCGGCTTCCGCTTCCAGCTGTCGCACCTTATCTTCCATCCGTCCGAGTCCATCAACCGCAGCTGACCCACCGAATCCGCCGAATGTCTTATTGATGTTCCTTTGCGCTTGGGCCGCATTCGCCCGTGCAGCAAGCGAGTCCCGTTTATTCTTTAATTCTTGGAACTGCTTTCTCATATCGGCTAGCTTCTCACGAAGGTTGTCAGCGGCCATCTTATTCTGCTCGTAGCTCAGCTGATATTCTGCCGTTTTCTGCTCAGCCTCTCTCTTTTCTTCCAGGGCTCTTCGAGCCAGCTCGATGTTTTTCGCTTGGGCCGCCAAGTGAGCCTGCTCTTCGCGCTTGCGAACAAGCGCCAGCTGGTCTTCGTACAGCTGCTTTGATTTTTTTTCTAAAGCAATCTGAGCCGCCACTGCCTGTTCCGTATCCTCAAGATCCTTTTGCATGTTCCTTAGATATTGATCTGTCATCTTGATAGGGTCTTCCGCTTTATCAATCAAAGCGTAGACATTCGAGAGCGTCAGATCTTTCAATCTTTTGAAAATGGACATCGTTCTCCTCCTGGAAACTATTTACTTTATTATTTACTACGTATGGCGAATTAAAAAGGTTTCATGGATTAAGGAAAATGCCTATTTTTATCGGATAGGACAAACATCCAATCATTTTGAATTCAAATTAATAGAATAATAGTAAACCGAGAAGGGAGGAAGACCAGATGAGAAGACTAAAAGATTGGAAAAAAAGACGCCCAGCTAACATGAGTGCAGAGGGGCTTATCGGTAAACTAGAAAGACTATTGACTCAGCTTAAAAATACGCTAAAGAAAAAGCCCAATAACGACTAATAGGGTAAAGAAACGAGTTCGGCATTTGCCAACTCGTTTTGTTTTTTCATCTGTTGTTATCATTTTACAAAAGAGCAAGTCCACTTGATTTTCTATATACATCATGTTACTATTTGGTCACATAATAAAGGTGTGACCAAATAGTAACATAAAAGGAGGTGCTTGAAGTTAACGAATATGAACGGGCACGAAATAACAGACATTTTTAAAGCGTTAGCCCATCCTTCCCGCGTTGAAATCTTGGATTACCTTAAAGATGGACCACTGACTACAGGTGAACTAAGCGATAAATTCAATGTGTCGCGATATGCAATCATGAAGCATTTAAACATCTTGGAATCTGCTGGGCTAGTTGTAGTGCGTCGTCAAGGCCGTATACGATTGAATTTTCTTCATGCCCTTCCGCTGCAGCAACTCTATAATAGATGGGTGAGCCAATATGAATCGCAATTAGCCTCATCATTGCTACGCTTAAAAAATAATTTAGAAGATCACAAAGGGGATTTGAATAATATGGAAAATAACCAAGAGAAGATTGCGATGAGTTCATTTCAAATTGAACAGGAAGTTGTTATTAATGTTCCACGGGAACGTGTTTTTCAAGCATTAACGGATGAAATTAACGAGTGGTGGGCAATCCGTTTGGGTACGCCGGATTCTAAGTTTACCTTCGAACCGAAAATCAATGGGCTTTTTTACGAAGATTGGGGAAATGGACAGGGTTCCGTTTGGGGCACTGTAATTTATTTTAAGGAACATGAGGAAATTAGATTAAATGGGCTGTTGGGGATGCAAGGGGCTGTTAACAGTAATTATATCTATAAATTAGAGGAGAGGGGGAACTCCACTTTGTTAAAGCTGTCTCACCAAGCGGCCGGGCTCCTCGAACCCCATTGGGAGGAGGCCCATCAACAAGGATGGAATGAGTTGCTTGGCAAACACCTTAAAGCATATTTAGAAGACGGCTTATCAGTAAATCAATACTCTAGCTGTGTAAAGGAATAAGCGGGTGCGAAGATGGTAGACGTATTAACGAAAATAAAAATAAAGTGCCCACGCGAAAAGGTTGCTCAGTATGCAGCAAACCCTGACCATACACCAGAATGGTATGTGAATATCAAATCCGTTGAATGGAAAACCTCCAAACCATTAGCCGTTGGGTCACAGATTGCATTTATAGCTCATTTTTTGGGACGACAGCTTTCCTATATTTACGAAATTGTAGAGTGGATTCCCGGACAAAAACTGGTAATGAGAACGGCTGACGGGCCATTTCCAATGGAAACGACCTATATTTGGGAAACACTAGACGACAATAGTACCTTAATGACTTTACGAAATAAAGGAAATCCAACCGGGTTTTCAAAATGGCTTACCCCCTTTATGTCGTCCATGATGAAAAGAGCCAACCAAAAAGACTTGAAAAAATTAAAAGAAATATTAGAGTAAGGTAATATATCATTAAGAGTCTCATTTCCATATGAGACTCTTTTTGGGCCATACGGAACTACTTCCACATCACCTTCGTCCGTTGCTTAAGGCCTAAGTACAGGTTGTAGTAGGGGTGGTAATACGAATTATGGTACGGCATCACCCAAGCGTATTGCTCATGAGGCAATTTATACTGAATCAGTTCCCCTGACTGGTGTTCTGCCTTATACGCTTGGGCCAGTTTCATATTCCGATCAAAAACTTGAGCATTGCTGGCATACCCTTCAACCGTAGGAATGAACACGGTGATGGCTATGGCGAGCAGGATTGTATAGCCTAGGATGATGCCTGTATTTACATAGAAAGATTTGTTGGCATAACGCCCAAACAGAAGGAAGATCAGACCCAGGAGTGCAATAGGAATGAACCAAGTCACATCAAATAGAAAACCAACTCCACATGCAGCTAAGATGGATATCCCTTTCGCATTCAGCCTTGGCAACAAGGTCGCCGTATATAAGGAAAGCATGACAATCGCAAAGACTAGATTTCGCGGGCCATAGACAGGGGATACCAGCATCATAAATTGAGATCCAAAGCATAAAACCAAAGCCACCATAGGCACACTGTTTCCTTCTTTTAGAGCCAATAGAGCGGCATACCCTAATACGAACACGAGGAGGAAATAGGCGAGTAAGATTTGGTTCTCATTCCATTTCATCATGGGATCCGAAGTCATAAGATAAAGCCAAGTTAAAGCTAACCCCATAGTGCTCCACTTAACTAGTAGGCGTTTTGAACCCTTCATGATGATGCCCACAGCGGATAGAAGGGCAAATAGGAGGTAGGGGGCCATCATTTCGGAGAAAACGAAGGTACTCCCTTGGGTATATATATTATGTTCAATGAGTTGAAAGAGATCATTCCTTGGGGAATCCTCAACCGAAGCTCGATGAAAAACACCAGGAGCAGCGATGACCGTTAGCATCCCAATTGCAGCCACCAAAAGGGTACCCAGCAAGAGCTTCCCTAGCTTTCTTTTTTGCATCCATTTGATCTCGATCAGAGTGAGTAAGGTGAGTCCGAACGTCATTAGACTCGCTTGTTCAACAGTGGCTGCAGATAAAAAAGCGAAAGCTGGAAGGTACCCTCTCATCCTCTGTGTCTTTAGCATCCGACGAATCAGAAACCAATAGACAAGCAGAAGGAACATAGGATACACATAATTAAAGGAACCTGTTAGCCAATACACGCTTTGTCTGGTGATTTCCGGATCTAACAACATAATCGCTATGCCGAGTATGATGGCTGAATAAAGCCCTAGCGTTTTATCCTCATAAACAGCGATTCGAGCACCAAAGTATACCATACCTGCCAACATCACAGAATTAATGAACATCCAGAAGTAAGTAGGAATGCCTAGGAAAAACGTAACAAGTAAATGAACGATAACCCGTCCATTTGCTACGAAATAATGCTCTAGATGTCTAGTGAAGAAATAAGGCAGATCACCCGACATAAAACGGGCGTAGAAAAAATCATCACCATATTGTCGAACATGAACATTAACCAATGCTGTAATGATAAAAACCGAAAACGCGATTAGGAAGAGTGAGTATTTTCGTATCATAGCTGCTTAAAAATAATAAATTGAGACAAGATATAATTCATTACTAACACCACCACACTAACCAGAATCTTTGCCATCATAGCCTCTAAACCAAGCAGGGTATAAAGGATAAACACTCCTCCGATTTCCACAACCATGGTAAAAGCCCGCGAGAATATGAATTTGAAAAACTCGTGCAACAGTTCCCTTGTTGAGTTGCATCTACTTTGAAATACGAACAGTTTATTCGTAATATAAGCGAAGATTACCGCACTAATTACTGAAATCGTATTGGCCAAGTTCGTATTGACCTTAATCAATCCATATAACAGCCAAAAAACCCCGAAGCTGACTAGGGTCGTTAGACCACCAATGAAGGTGTAACGAATGAGCTTGGCTATCAATGCACGGGATATTTCCATGTTATTCTATTTTCTCTGAGACAATATATTTGGGTCTTTGCTTTACCTCATCATATATTCGTGAAATATAGACCCCGATGATGCCCAGAGAAATATTAATGATAGAGCCAGACAATAAGATTAAAATAATGACGGTAGAAAATCCACTTACAGCTTGACCTAAGAAGTAATTGATTAAAGTTTGGATCCCTAGCACGAACGCCACAATAAAAAAGGCGATACCACCAAAAAGAGTCAAGTACAAAGGCTTACTGGTATGAGAGACAATCGCGTTTAAAGCCAATCCCATGAGCTTGGCAAAGGAGAATCGGCTGCTTCCTTCTGTTCGGTCCTCAACTGAAAAGAAATAATCCGTTTTGCTGAATCCGACCCAATCCACCAGCCCTCTAAAGAACAGATTACTCTCTCTAAAAGTTCTTAGCGTCTGAACCACTTTATGATCCAGAAGTTTAAAATCAGAAGAATTGTTTAAATTAAGCCCCGTTGTTCTTTTCAATACTTTATAAAACCCTTGAGCTAAAAAACGGTAGAGGAACGTCTCTGTCCCTCTTTCTTTCTTCATGCCATTTACGATAAGAACCCCAGACTGATCCATCATGGCCATCATCTCTTTTATACATTGCGGGGGATGCTGCAAATCGGAATCCATAACGAGATACCGGTCAGCTTCGATATGATCAAGGCCCGCACTGATGGCAATTTCTTTTCCAAAGTTCCTGGCAAAACGAATAGCGGAGACCTGCTCATAGTCATTAATCAGCTTGGTGATTTCATTCCAGGTGTCATCGGTTGAACCATCATCAACGAAGAGAAATTTACAGTGTAATCCATCCATTCTAACCCTCTCGTGAATGACCGAGAAGTTATGATGGATAGCCTTAGATTCATTAAAGACAGGGATAATAATGGCTAATGTCGTTGTGGTCGTTAAGGGATGTGCTTGCCGAATGAGAGACTCGACAATTTCTTTGATGGATTGCCCCGTTGCTTCTTTAATTTTATTGGCCATTTGCATTACTTCGGGTTCTGTCTCAATCTCCATATGCACATGAACCTTCATTTTAATTCACTCCCACGTGTTTATACACATTGAGGATAGTATTTCCATTTGAGTCGGAATTAGACCCTGAAAGTTGGGAATAAAGGTAATAAGGAACTGGCCCGTTGATGAAATAGGAAAGGTAAGTCTTTACCTTTTACAGTTGTGAAGAGGTAGAGTAATCTGGTAGACTCTTTCATTAAGAGTGAAGTGTTGAAGATTTTTCAGGAGGCTATATGCAAAGAGAACAAACAACCATCATGATAGAAACCGCTCTAGTAGCTGCCATGGCTTACGTCCTAAGCTTAGTTCAGTTTGGTGGACTTTGGGCACAAGGAGGTTCGATCTCCTTAGTGATGATCCCGATCGTGATCCTTGCTTTTAGAAGAGGGTGGAAGGCCGGAATAACAGCCGGGCTACTGGTTGGAGTGTTAAAAGCTATGCTGGGCGGCTATGTCATTCATCCCATTCAATTCATTCTAGACTATCCGGTAGGCTATGCAGCCATTGGGTTAGCGGGCTTGTTTTCCCTGTCAAAAGAAAGAAAGGTCCTTTACGCCGTCTTAGGTATTAGTTTGGCAGCCTTCATTCGCATGCTCGCTCATATTGTTTCTGGAGTGGTATGGTTCGGCAGCTATGCACCTGAAGGCATGCCGGTCTTCCAATATTCCCTATGGTATAACCTGTCCTACTTACTTCCAGAAGTAATCTTGAACAGTATTGTTATAATCATCTTGGTTTCCAAACGATTTACTCTTCTACAACCGCAACAGTCTAGGTAGAGACTCTAGAATGGGTAAGGGGGATAGATGCCTTGATTTCGGCTCTGAAGCATTTTGAGTGTAGCTTATTATAGGAGGCTAACTATGTCTGTGAAAAAGATCGAACACGTTGGAGTAATGGTAAAAGATATTGATACATCCATCGCATTTTATACTCAAGTAATAGGGATGGAATTTCTAGGAAAGATAGAACATCCCAACCCGAATATCCAATTAGCTTTCTTGGGGTTTAAGAACGCCAAAGAGACGGAGCTCGAACTAATTCAAGGCTACAATGACCAACTTCCGCAAGAAGGGAAGGTTCATCACATTGCCTTTACGGTAGATAATATTGAAGAAGAGGTTCACCGTTTGAAGCAATTAGACGTGAAGTTTATTGATAAAGAAATTACAACTTTGCCAAACGGTTCACGTTACATATTCTTTTATGGACCTGATGGAGAGTGGATTGAGTTTTTTCAGTCTACGAGATAAGTAGAATAAAAGGCTGTCCTCAAAAGGTTAGTAATAACTGACTTTGAGAGGACAGCTTTTTTTATTACAGCTTGGTGGCCTTAATTAGTTCAGGGATGCCTGCAACCGTCTGTTTTATTTATTCGCATCCACATACCATAATAAATATTATGCAAACTACTAGTATGGGAAATATTAAGGTACATACCAGCATAGGTATCCATTCTGTTCGGTTGTGGATAACTTCACTGTTCTGTGAATAGTTTGAATTGTGAATAATTTCAAGGTTCTGTGGATAACTCTATTCGCGGTTGTCATTCTGTTTCACCAGTTTTAATAAACTGTTCTATTCCTTCCTTATGTAGTTTATTCTTTATATGTTAACTTGTTTGATTGATATACTATACACAGTCTAAATAGGTCCTTTTCCTTATATTGAAAGATCAATCCGTATATACTAACCAAAGTATGACAGCCCGCCATCAGATGGTAACAAATAGAAGAAAATGCGGCGTTAATGCTTGGGAGAAGATGGTATAATAATTTTAGCAGGACAGCAATGGAGGTGTTCGTAATGTTAGGATTTGTGAAACGATGGCTAGGTATTTCCAAACCGCCTTCCGTTATGGAAAAAGTAGAAGTGCCAAAAGAGGACATCTCAATTGAAGAAGTGAGAAGGGCGGCGGCTTCCTTTGCTAAGGAAAAGCCAGAGGGTGTGCACTTCAGCGTATTAATTAATGATGATAATGAAATTGATTATAAATTTTTGGTTCCATATTTGAAGGCGATTCCAATCAAAAACTATTATATCTCTAGGGAAACTTATGAGATTTTTGAAGATAAGGTATTTGCCCAAACGATTGACCGTATCCAGCGCGCAGTGGATCAGTATATCGATACCGAAGAGAAGTTCCCCATTGTGGACGGGAACCCTGAGATGAAAGTTAGCTATATGAAGCTAAAGTCTTACTTGAGGGAAACGCCTCCGTTTGATACGTACTTAACTGCCGATGAAAATTTAATTACGTGGAGGAAGCCCTTAATTCAGTAGCGGAGAATGAGCATGAAAAGATGTATGGTGTGCACGAGAAAAAAGGATTCTAGATCGTTTTCGAAGTCCCTCGCTTTTGCTTATATCACCAAGAAGCAAGTCGAGTTGATTTGCAATAGTTGTATAAAAAAGACTCATCCAGACGGGTAACGGAGGGATGAGTCTTTTTGCATATATGTTCCACCTCCTAGGAACGCTATCTCTATACATGCCGTATTCTTAGGAGGGATCCCATTGAGTAAGCACTATGATCTGATTATCATTGGAGCCGGTACTGTAGGGTTCGATGGTCTCCGGGAGGCGAAATCGCTTGGAGCCAAGATCTTACTAGTAGAAAAAGAACGGGTGGGAGGAACCTGCCTAAACTGGGGTTGAATGCCTAAAAAGGCCTTGGTAAGGTCTATGAGTATTTGGAACTCCGTTAAAAAAGCGCAGGAATTTGGTATTTTTGTTAAGGAGCCTAGTTTGGATTGGTCTCAGGTGGTCCAGCGAAAAAATGACCTCATCGGTAAATTTGTCGGTGGCAAAGGACCCTATCTTGAGAAGATGGGGGTAGACCTTGTAATGGGCGAGGCTCGGTTTGTGTCCCCGGACGAAATTGAAGTGGGAAGCGAGCGATTCCGAGCCGAGCGTTTCTTAATTGGGGTAGGCTCGGAATCGGTGCTGCCTCCTATTGAAGGCGTAGAGCATGGAATTACGAGCAAAGAGTTATTGTTTATGGAAAAGCTGCCCAAAAGCATGGTCATTGTGGGTGGAGGCATTATTGCGATGGAATTTGGACATGTTTTTGCTAGTGCCGGAACGAAGGTAACGGTCCTACAAAGAGCGAACCGGGTCTTGACTACAGAGGATGTGGAATCTTCGACCGTGATTCAAGAGGTTTCCAAGAAGATGGGAATGGACATACTTTTGCAATGTGAAGTTCAAAAAATCACCGTCCAAGGGTCAAGTAAGGTCGTCCATGTTCGGGGGCCCGGGGGAGATCAACAGGTAGAAGGGGAGCTCGTATTGATCGCTACCGGAAGAAAACCTGCTCTACAGGGCTTAGGGCTGGAGTCTGCTGGGGTGGAATATACCGAACGCGGCATTCAGGTGAATGACTTTTTACAAACAACTTCCGAACGGATCTATGCAGCGGGAGACTCGATTGGCGGCTACATGTTTACCCCCATTGCTGCTCACCAAGCTAAAATAGCCGTCCGAAATGCGCTAAAAGGAAACCGTGAGAAACCAGATTATCGCTATATGACAAGAGCGATTTTCACTTCGCCGCCGATTGGAAGTGTGGGCCTAACGGAAGAAGAGGCTCGAAAGGAAGAGCTTGATATAGCCGTAGGCAAACTACCCTATGCCCATTCAGGTACCGCCATTTTACTGGGTGAAACACAAGGACATTTTAAGGTGATCGTTGATCGAAAGACTCGTCTGTTTGTCGGGGCTCACATTGTCGGTCAGGATGCAGATGAGTTGATCCATCTTATTACCGTAGCCATCAAGGGAAAACTAACCGTAGATGACTTTGTTGAAATCATTCCAGTTCATCCAACATTAGCGGAATCTTTCATCGAATTCATACGAACCATCAAATAAGCATAGATATGTAATGAGAGGTGATTCTATAGCGATGTGCTTGGAATTGCCTTTTTTTCATGATGTCCTAGTTGTCACAAGTCTGAACTATTGTTATAGTTAGTAGCAGACATTTAAGAACCGAACTTTTCTCTGTTAAAGGAAGATAATTTACTATAAAATATAATATAAAAATGGATTTACAGTTTGTTTTTGTGAAGGAGTGAAGACTATGCCTATAAAAATTCCAGACCATCTTCCTGCTATGGAGATTCTGAATAAAGAAAATATTTTTGTGATGTCTGAGAGTCGCGCGTACCATCAAGATATTCGACCTCTGAAAATTGTCATCCTAAACCTGATGCCGACCAAGATAACAACTGAGACGCAGATTCTCCGTTTGCTCGGAAACACTCCGCTTCAAGTTGAAATTGACCTGATCCATCCAAAAACCCACGTTTCTAAAAACACCTCGGCTGAACATCTCGAGACGTTTTATAAGACGTTTGATGACATCAAGGATCAGTACTATGATGGCATGATTATCACAGGAGCTCCCATTGAGCAGTTTGACTTCGAGGAAGTCAACTATTGGGAAGAACTGAAGGAAATCATGGAATGGAAAAAAGAATCCGTGACCTCCACGCTACATATCTGTTGGGGGGCGCAAGCCGGACTCTACCATTACTATGGCATTCCTAAATATCCTTTACCAGAAAAAATGTTTGGGGTGTTTCCTCATACGATAAATGTCAAGAATACGAAGCTTCTTCGCGGCTTCGATGATGTTTTTTATGTTCCTCAATCAAGGCACACGGAAGTGCGCAGAGAAGACATTGAAAAGGTAGAAGAGTTGGAAATCCTCTCCGAGTCCGAACAGTCAGGGATCTATATCGTGGCCTCGAAGGATGGCCGACAGATTTTTGTCACAGGGCATTCGGAATACGACCCCTTAACACTTAAGGCCGAGTATGATCGTGATGTTCACGCTGGGTTGCCGATTCAAGTGCCGGTTAATTACTTCCCCGGAGATGATCCGACGAAGCCTCCTCTTCAGACTTGGCGTTCCCATGGGAGCTTGCTATTCTCAAACTGGCTAAACTACTATGTTTACCAAGAAACACCCTATGAAGTTCCGAGAAAGCCTGTAAAGCAAGAAAAATAAGCAAGAAGAAGCCGTCCAATCGATTGGACGGCTTTTTATCTTTTACTCGTTGGCATCCCCCATAGCTACAAACACGGGGCTACCGGTAATGTTCTTGACTTTCAGCGAATAGCGGTCAGGGCCTTTTTCTACCCATTCATGGTGAACATAGCTGGCTGGATCAAGCGTATCGCTTTGCTCCTGCGATAATTTGACTTTTAGCCGAAAAACTTCATCTCCCGCAATTTCTTCCCCGAATTCGACTTCCTGATTGGGGAGGATGGGCTTGTAACCTGTTGGCTTCATTTCAGTCAATCCTCCTAGGTTCAAAGTTCACCAACCTAGTTTGCCAATCCATGGAAGCCATTATTCATTAATCATCGTCATCTTTACGCTTCTTCTTCTCATTTTCCTTCTTCTTTTTCTCTTCCTGTTTCTTTTGTGCTTTCTCGTTTTTTGGTTCTTTCTTCGGCTGCTCTTGTTGTACTTGTTTAGCTGCTGGGACAACTGGACTCTTCCAAGCTGGAGGAGGAGGAAAAGCGGCGAGCTGCATGTCTTTATGCGCTTGTTCCATAATAGCCTTCCATAGACCAGCTGAATATTTTCCGCCATCGGTTGGGAGGTGATGGTTCTTGTCGGTAGTATCGTATCCTACCCAAACGGCCGTGGCCAATTGAGGCGTGTACCCGACGAACCAAGCATCGGTTAATCCCTGTGTGGTTGCGGCTAGGGCTGGGGAGAGCTGTGTCGTTCCCGTTTTCCCAGCGGTTGGTCGATTGATGGCTGCGCGTGCACCTGTGCCACTCTCGATGACGCCTTGAAGCAAATAAGTCATCAAGTGAGCTGTTTCTTTTTTCATCACTTGATGAGGCTGAGGTTCCCAAACGGCTATATCTTGGTCGTCATAATCGGAAATGAACCTGATGGTGTGCGCTTCGTTCCAAAGGCCACCATTAGCAAAGGCAGCGTAGGCTTGCGCCATGTGCAAAGGGGAAACCCCTTGCTTCATGCCGCCGAGAGCCACGGGGAGGACCCGATCATCTTTTTCGAACGGAATTCCTAGTTTACTTGCAAAGTTCATTCCTTTATCGATCCCTATTTCATGTAGAAGCCACACGGCAGGGACATTCCACGATTTATGGATCGCCTCGGCAAGAGTAACTTCCCCGCGGAACCGCCGATCCCAGTTTTGCGGTTGATATCCCGCAATGTTAAGCGGTTGATCGTAAAGCATGGAAGCAGGGGTAAAGCCTTGTTCAAGCGCTTGCCCATAGACGACAAGTGGCTTCATGGTAGATCCTGGCTGCCTTCTTAAGTCCGTTGCACGGTTAAAGCCCAGGTAGGGCATCTCGCCTCTCCCTCCCATGAGCGCTTTGATTTCCCCGGTCTTCACATCCACAATGGCCGCTCCGCTTTGCGCAGGAACTTGATCGGGACTGACTGGGAAAAATTGATCATTTGCATAAATGTTCTCCACATTTTTCTGTAAGCTGCGGTCGAGGGTGGTGTAGATCTTAAGTCCACCATTCCAGACCTGATCTTCGTTCAGGTCATAACGTTGTTTTAATTCACGAAACACGTGGTAAACAAAAGACGGATGATCAATGTTTCGACTTAGATCGTGTTTCGTTTCGGGCAGTGGTACTTTAGAAGCTTCTGTCCGTTCGGCAGGAGTAATATAGCCGCTTTCTTCCATTAAACGAAGGACTAGATTTCGCCTTTCAAGGGAGCGTTCCCTATCCTTAAAAGGAGAATAGTGATTAGGGGCTTTCGGTAAGGCCGCCAATAAAGCACTTTCGGCGAGCGTCAGATCTCGAGCGTCTTTTCCAAAATAAGTTTGAGCCGCGCGTTGAATCCCCCAAGCCCCTTCACCAAAGTAAATGGTATTCAGGTAAAGCGTCATAATTTGATCTTTGGAGTAGGTCCGTTCTACTTGAATGGCTCCAAAAGCCTCTTGGATTTTCCTGTCCATTGTACGTTCCGAGGAAAGAAACGCATTTTTCACAAGCTGCTGGGTAATGCTGCTACCGCCTTCAAGCACCTGTCCTGCCTGAAAGTTCACCCAACCTGCCCGCAGTATTCCAATCCAATCAATTCCCAGGTGATCATAGAAGCGTCGATCCTCTGTTGCCACAACCGCTTGCATGACATGCTGCGGAATGTCTTGAAAGTCGATTGGTTCGGTTTTGGCTAGGGTGAGTTCGGTCAGCGGCTGTTCCTGTTGATCATAAAAGACCGTAGGCGGAAGGGCCTGGACAGAAAGCTGTTGAATATCGAGTTTCTCCACCGTTTGGTAAATATAAAAGACGCCCCCTGCCAGGAGAGCGCCAGATGTAAGTGCTAGAAGAAGAATCACAAGGATCCATCGTTTAAACATGGCTAACCCTCTTTCGACATAGTTTTATATACCTAAGATATTCGGATGGTCCTAGTCCATTATGAGGGTTAAATCTAAAAAAATTCAGGGTGCGTTGTATGGCTAAGATTTAATTGGAATGATTACTGGGATGTAAACAAACTACTTGATTTTGGAAACATTCAGGAGTTCCTATATTTGAAATTATTTTTGCAATGTAAGCACCTAGTAGGTTTTATATAAAAATCCCCGGCATTAAAGTTGGTGCTTGATCACTACCCGATAAAAAGTAAAGCGAGCTAGCCCTCTTAATTGTAACCATTACGGGTTCGAGAGCAAGTCATTGAGTTTTGTGACCAAACCTCCGAGATTAGCTGGAATGGTTCCTGGTACGTGAACAAACATTCCCAACTCGTGAGCAAACGCCACTTTTCCGTGAGCAAATCAAAAATTTTGTGAGCATCCCGTCCGCGAGCGAGAGTGTTCGGGGCCAAAAAGGGTATAGACGAAAAATAAAGGCGGAATTACTTAAAAAATCAGCTTGGAATGAAAGGCTCTAAACCGAAGTTTAGATTGCAAGTCTAAAAAGTAGACCCAAATCACTTCATTTCTCGAAAAAACTTTGGGACCAAACCGCGGACAAAGAGGATTTTCATTGGAGAGGGTGGCCAGGAGGGCAAGCCCTCCTGGCCTGGGGGTTTCGTGATCAAAGGTAGGGAAGTACCGCTCTGTTTCTAAGTGTCGATAAACTTCAAAAGCAAACCCACCGGGAAACCATATCCTAATACAAAAACAACCCATAAATCTAGAGTTTTTGATAACGCTGATCTTAGTTAACATAATGTTCTTTTTGTAAATCTACTAAACCTCCATTGTCATTATTCGGATAGGATGGTACATTATGAGCATGTTGAACTCGGAAAGGGTGTAGAGATTATGTTTAGTCAACTTGTGGACCAGGTGAAGCAGCAGATCGAATCGGCAGGCGGAGAGTGGGGAGTGGTTTTAGAAGATTTGCAGACGGGTGAAGAATATCGCTGGAATGCAGAGGAACGCTTCTATGCTGCAAGCGTGATTAAACTTCATATTATGGTGGCCGTATTTGGAGCGGCTAATGAAGGAAAATTCAACTTATCCGATACCCTCGTCCTGCGTCGTGAAGATATCACCACTGGGGCGGGTGT
Source organism: Ammoniphilus sp. YIM 78166 (assembly GCF_004522215.1). Lineage (GTDB taxonomy): Bacteria > Bacillota > Bacilli > Aneurinibacillales > RAOX-1 > YIM-78166. The sequence continues at coordinate 486,128 of NZ_SDLR01000003.1, forward strand.
TCTTCAGCATATGACACCAGGCACGAGACTTTCAATCTACGATGTGATTACGTTGATGATCATCCAAAGCGATAACACAGCCACCAACATGCTCATCGATCTCGTAGGTAAAAAACGAATTCGAGATGTAATCAAAGAACTAGAGCTGAACAACACCACGTTCTACAATAAGCTTCAAGTGGTTCCTTACCCGCTGAAAGGGAGTAATCAGACGACAGCAGGGGATACGGCCCTATTATTGAAGCGACTGGTTACTCAAAAGGTCATTTCCTGGCATGCGTGCGAGCAGATGATTGACATCATGAAAAAGCAGCAACTCAATGATTTTCTTCCCTCTAACTATCCGGATCCTGATGGAGAAATCACCGGCAGCCCAAAAAGCTGGGAATTTGCCCATAAAACCGGTATGGTCACTCGTATCCATCATGATGCGGGGGTCCTGTACCGCAACGGACGAGCTCTCCTGGTCAGCTTCTTCTCACGAGGACTCGAAACGAAAGAGGCGAGAGAAGCGATGTCCCATATCGGGCAGGCGATATATGAGTATATGGAGAGGTAGGTTGATCGGTAAAGAGGGCTAGGAGAAGTCTCCTAGCCCTTTCGTGAAGTGGAAAATGTCCATCTATTAACAAAAAACCATCATTAGAGATAGTCAATAGGTGGACAATATCCACTTAAACAGATTTCGTGCCCCAATATTGATGGGTAGCTAGCTAATTTAATGAACTTTTTCCACCTATTCAACCACATACTACCTCTTTTATGTTGAATAAGTGGAGTTTTTCCATTTGCGGGATCCCCAGGCCCACCAACTACCTACTCCACCTTAAGATTAAACCGCTCCAGCGCCGACGCGACATCTTCAATGCGGGTCGAGAGCGGGCTCTCTGGGAGGCTCTCCAACACCTTTTTTCCATATCGCTTGGTGTTGATCCGAGCGTCTAGTATGATCACAATCCCTTTATCGTTTTTGGTGCGAATGAGTCTTCCATAGCCTTGCTTGAGTCGAAGAATGGAGAAGGGAAGCGTGTATTCTTCGAATGAGCTTTTACCCAACGACTCTAACCGATCGGTTCGCGCCTTGGTGATCGGGTCGGTCGGAACCGGGAAGGGAAGCTTGCTCATCACGACGCAAATCAGATCATCCCCTGGGACGTCGACCCCTTCCCAAAACGATTCACAACCGAATAAGACGCTCCGCGGATTCTTCTTAAAGTCAATCAGCAATTGCTCCCGGGAAACTCCTGACTCATGCAGCAACCCTTTTAATCCTTCCTTCAGCATCCAAGGATAAAGATCTTGATAAACCTTATTCATCTGCTGGTAGGAGGTAAACAAGAGAAACGTTCTCCCTCGGGTTTGCTGCAAGATTTCCTTCATAGCAGCCATGACGAATGAATCAAAGGAACGATGAGTCGGTTCCGGTACATTATCTGGTACGATGAGAAGCGACTGCTCGGCATAATTAAAGGGACTAGGAGCATCAAAGGTGTCATACTCGTCAATGCCTAGCCGTTGGGCGACGAAGCCAAAGTTTCCTTGAGTGGTGAGAGTGGCCGATGTTAACAGGACCGTTTTCTTTTGAAATAACTCTTCTCGAAGCAGATCCGCAATCTCAATCGGGGCGGAACACAAGGTTAAGCAGTGAGCCCAGTAGAGCTGGTCTTTGATTAACGGTTCTTTTTTAGGTGGGGTGAACTCCACCCAAGTGGCCCATTCTGAGGACTTCAATCGCAAGAGGACATGCCGCAGCATCTGATCCATCGCTGTGATATGGCCAATATAACGCCCCAATCCGGCTGTGGTTTCATTTTCCCCTTGTTCGAGCTCCATGAAATTCTTTTTATCTTGGATCAGCTGGATGATTTCTTTGAACGTGTCCTCAAAGGGATAGTGATCCAATATCGGCCGCTGCAGGATATACTGCGTGCGATCACGGGAGGCGAGATTCTCTCCCAGTGGAGCAAAGATTTCGGCCAGCTTCGTGTACAGCTGACCGTATTTCGCTTCGATGGACGTCTTCAGTTCGGGGTCTTCTACCCCCCGCGCCCAGTGGGTTCGACCTCTGGTGAAGCGGTAAAACAAATTGGTTAACAGGTCTAAATTCACGGTGTATTGAAACTGCTTGGTTACTTGATCCTCGATGCGATGAGCCTCGTCCATGATGACGCAATCGTAATCGGGCAAGAGGCTCGCCCCTTGGCTACGCAGGACCAGATCCGTAAAGAACAGGGCGTGGTTGGCGACAATAACCTGGGCCTTCTGTAATTTCCGGCGCGCTTGCTGGATAAAGCAGGAGTCGTGGAAGGGACTTTCTTTGCCCATGCAATCATCTGCATCTCCTTTAATATCGTCGAAAAAAGAAGAGGGCACGGAAAAGGGCAGTTCTTCCTTATCGCCATGGCGCATGGATCCTAAGTTTTGCTGGACTTGTTGGGCCAGCGCCGCAAAGGGGGTTTCTTTCATCAAGGATTCTGAGATCAGCTGATCGAGCTTTCGTTTGCAAATATAATTGCCTCGGCCTTTCGCGAGCTCATAGCGGAAGTTTTCCCCCCACTCCGGGTCGATGTCGGCCAGGATCGATTTCACTAGAGGAAGTTCTTTTTGCAAGAGTTGGTTTTGTAGTGTGATCGTATTGGTCGAGATGATGACTCGTTTTTCCTCCTGCATCGCCCAGTATGCCGCTGGAAGAGCGTAGCCGAACGATTTTCCGGTCCCCGTTCCGGCTTCAATTAAGCCGTGCTTGGCAGTAGACAAGCTTTCCCAGACGGTTTTGGCCATGCGGAATTGAGCCTTGCGCGGCTGGTAGGGCTGCATGCGCTTGGATAGAAGTCCATCTCGTTTGAATATGTCATAAAGAAAAGTAGTCATCATTTATACCTGCTTTGCCATTAGGTCTATCTCTCTATGATAACGCGGGTTTCTCTTGAGGTCTATGGTGGATTTGCAATTCGGCGTGGGGAAGATTACCATAGACATAGAACAATTATATAAAATGGTGTAAGGAGTTACGTCTATGGAATGGGAGATTTATCATATTAGTCAACAGACGGAAGTTAAAATCGACGAGACCGAGGAAGAAGCGGTTCTCATTTGTCTGGTCCCGCAGGCAGCGGAGCATTTCAAGAAGCTGTTGGATGGTGCCACGCAAGCGACGCTGGATTTCGATGGAGGCGTACTGGAAGGAGAACCGGTTATCGGATTTCGTTTACGCAATGCTAATGGGGAATTTTATATCGCCTTACCGAAAAAAGACTGGGAACATCTGTTAGACCAGCCCGATGAAATCAGCTTTCATTATGGAGAAGGGGAAAAAGCCCGTTTCACCTCTCCTTTTTACAATAGCATGTTTGAGCAATTTCTCGATCAAGTCATTGATCGCTACAATGATGGGGAAAAGGATGCTTTTACCGAAGCGATCGTTGCTGCATTTGGGGAAGAGGACTAGACAAAGGAAAAAAGGCCATACCCTTGTAACCGCAGGGTGTGGCCTTCCTTCCTTTTATCCAAACCATTGGATTAAGCTGACCATAATCAAGAGACCGATGATAAAGGAGAAGGTAGCTGCTTTCTCATGGCCGTCTCCATGGCTCTCGGGGATCAGTTCCTTGTAAACAATGAATAGCATGGCCCCGGCTGCAAAAGACAGTCCATATGGCACCAACCCCGAAACGAAGGAAGTTAAGTGATAACCTAGCACTGCGGTGACAATCTCTACGGCTCCTGTTAAGGAAGCAAGCAAAAACGCCTTCCAACGGCTGACCTGTTGGTTAATTAAAAACAAGGCGATCAGGAAACCTTCCGGGGCATTTTGGATACCGATAGCAAAGGCAATCAGGCCCCCTAGCTCATCGTGACCGCTGGCGTAGCTGACGCCTACCGACAACCCTTCCGGAAGGTTATGCAGTGTGATCGCAGCCAAGACCAGAAAAGCCTTTTGATCCATGGCGATATTAAATCTCGTATGTTCTAGATCAATATGTGGAACATACCTTTCTAGTAGAGTTAGCGTAAACGTTCCTAGCAGCACCCCAAAGCATAGAACAAACAGATTGGAAAGTGCGAGAGCTTCGGGTATTAAGCTAAATGTCGAGGCAGCCATCATGACACCAGCGGTTAACGCGAGTAGTATATCCCGCCATCGGTGCGTGACCTCTTTGAAAAATAAGATCGGCAGGGCTCCTACGCCCGTGGCCATGGCTGACAAAACACTTCCGATATAAACTTCCATGATGTATGTTCCCTCCGTGAAACTTGTGATCGTGCTATGCGTATAAATAGAATCTATTCTATTGGTGAAGAGGAGGATGATTGTGAAAAAAGTGCTATTAAGCGGCCTCATGGTCATAGTACCGCTGGGGCTGACTCTTTATGTTCTCTATCTCGTCTATCAGTGGCTCGATTCTTTGTCTTCCTTTATCCCTTTACCCGAATTTCCAGGCTCCGGTATTATTTATATCGTATTGATTATCTCTCTAATCGGCTTCATTAGTCAATGGTGGATCGGTAAAAAGGGGATCGCCTTGATAGAAGCGATTATTACGAGGTTCCCGGTAGTCAAGACCTTATACTTAATGACCAAACAAACCATGTCCTCGTTAGCGGGAGAGAAGCGAGCCTTTTCCAAGGTCGTCCTCTACAAAGAACAAGAAGATGTGATGCGAATTGGGTTTCTCACGACAGAAGACGTTCATCAATTTGAACTGGGTCAGGAGTTTGTGGCAGTCTACTTTCCACATGGCTTGCAGGTATCCGGCGAGCTGCGCTTGCTTCCTCGGCACCGGTTGATCTTCGTGGACACGCCCGTAGAAGAAGCCCTGCAATTTTGCTTGAGCGCAGGAGTAGCCGCGAAGAAAAGGGACACGTTATGAAATCACAACAGCGAGAGATTGACTTTGACCAGGAAAAGCTTCAAGCGTTAGCAAATAAGCTGTCCCAGCATTTTTGGCAGGTAGACCTGCAGATTCCGGTAGTCTGGAACGGCCGTCTGACGCGTGCCATGGGTCGGTTCGTGTTTCATCAAAAAGGAAAGAAGCGTGAACCGCTGAAAATTGAAATGAGCAAGTATGCGGCTCAATTCATTGATCGAGAGATTTTTATTGCCGTCCTATTGCATGAAATGTGCCATTATCACCTATTTATTCAAAATCAGCCGTTTCAAGACCATCATCCAGTGTTTGAACAAGAGCTTCGCCGTGTAGGAGCCATCTCGACGAACACAGTAAAACTGCCGACGAAAGCCTATCGATTAACCTGTACGAAGTGCAAGGGCGGACTTGGGATGATGAAGCGAATCAACCCCGACCGCTATCGTAGCGGATGCTGCCAGGCGTCGATCGCGCGAGAAGAAGTGCTGATGGGTTCCTTCCAATATGATGGGAAAATTCTAAAGCATAGCAAAGTTCGTTTTTTGTCATAATTTGCGATAATCCTCTTGAAACCTTTCTTAAAGGCTCATCGTCTAACTGGGTGAATAGAACATTTTACCTGGAAAGGGAATGATTACGATGAAGAGCTTTCATAAGAAAGGTTTTCCTATATTACTAGCAAGTACCCTTATGTTCACCAGCGGCGTGATTCCGGCGTTCGCTAATGAGACGATGCCTGCGAAGCCAGCTGAGGTCATTTCCGACACGAAAGCGATGGAAGCGGCCAAGATATCCAAGGAGCAAGCCTTAGAGATTGCTAAAAAAGCGGTGCCGATTCCTCAAGATTTTGTTCAGCGCAACGTGGAGTTCCATTCCAATTGGTGGGGCAACCAGACGGCAGCCTGGATTATCTATTGGGATCGACAAACGCCGCCTCAGTATGGGCATGCCCAAGTGGTCGTCGATGCAGCAACTGGAAACGTATTAAACGTAGAAGTGTATAACAACCAAAACTCGAAACCAAGCTACCCACCCAAAACCGATATCACTCGTGCGAAGGAAATTGCCCAAGCTTATATCGAAAAGCACTACCCGGACAAAGCTGGCCAACTCATTTATGACGATCGCTTCGAGCAAATCGCGAAGCCGCCTTTAAATGGGCATGTGGAATATCCGCTGATCTATAAGCGTCTGGTCAACGGTATTCCTTTTGAAGGAAATGAGATCCGCATTACGATCAACGGCGATGGACAGATGATCAATTTCGGTTACCGCTGGCAGGACGACTTGGAGTTCCCTAAACCAGAAAAGCTGCTGAGCCAAGAACAAGCCGTGAAGCTTTATCAGGATCAGGTCAAGCTGTCCCTCAAGCTTCTGCCTCAATGGGGACCGATATCGGAAAGAAAGACCTATGTGGGCTATTTGCCTCAAACCGCCAACTATTATCATGAACCGATTTACATTCGGGCGACGGACGGAGCGCTGGTTACGATCTGGGGAGATGTTATCAATGAAGCCGATACGGTTCGCGTTCCTGTATCCGATAAGAAGCTCGGTGAACTGACCCAAGGGAAGGTCACGGAAGCGCAAGCGTTAGAGATCTTGAAGAAACATTTTTCGTTGCCTAAGGATGCCAGCATGATTCGTTCTTCGTTTAGAGAACAATGGGGAGAAACGCAAACCTCGGTATGGGAATTTAACTGGGAGACTCGCAATGAAGGAATGGTAGCCGGCTGGTCCATGGCGGCTGTAGACGCGACGACGGGCCGAGTACTCAACTATAGCAATGAAAAGCACGTGATTATGGAAAAAGAAGGCGCGGCCAAAGTCGATGCCAAGGTAAAAAGAGAGCAAGCGCAGCAGAAGGCGATGGAACTCATGAGAACCTTGCACCCGGATATTGCCCACCAGCTTTATCTGCAAAAAATGCCTCCGTCCCCCTATGAAGAAGCTCAAGCGCGATACCACTCGTTCATGTTTATCCGTGAGGTGAATGGGATTTCGCTTGAGCATGGAGGGATCAACGTGAATATTGATGCACTCACGGGTGATGTCAGCCATTACTGGTTCCATGGAGAAAATTTGACCATCCCAGAAACGAAACAGAACTATATTTCACCGCAAGAGGCCCTTTCCGCGTACATGGCCCGTTTAGAAATCCCGTTAATTTATATGCTGCCGCAAGAAAAGCCGGTGATGAACCCCGGAACCCCAGTCAAGCCGAATAAGAAAGCCATGCTGATTTACCAGCCTCGGTTAAAAGAGTTTGGCGAATCCGTTTTCCTTGATGCAGTGACAAGCAAGTGGACGAATCGGGAAACCGGTCAAGCGGTGGTGGAAGTGACAGAGGTGAAGGATATTCGCGGCCATCGTGCAGAAAAAGAGCTCCAAACCTTACTGCGTTACAATGTGTTTGACGTGGATAACGGGATGATCAAGCCAGACGAGGAGATTACCAGGGGAGAACTGGTGAAAATGCTAGTCTTGGTTGAAAACAACGGATATCGCATTTGGTATGATGGAGCAAGAACAGCGACGTTCTCGGATGTCAAAAAAGATTCTCCGTACTTCTCTTATGTGGAGCACGCGATTGATCGAAATTGGATTGACCGAAACCAAGCCGCCTTTAATCCAAACGAAAAAATTAATCGAGAAGAGCTAGCCACTCTCATTATCCGGGCCCTAGGCTTTGAGAACCTGGCCAAGATGGACAATTTATTTATCAATGACCTGCAAGATGCGAATACGATTAAAAATATTGGGGCTGCCATCCTTGCTTCGAAGCTGGGGATTGTGGAAGTCCAAAACGGGAAGTTTGTTCCCCAAGGGCAGGTCACTCGTGCTGAGGCCGCTGTTTCCTTCTCCCGCTATTTGACTAAAAGAAGTGAATTAAGATACTAACCAATTCCATTCTCGTGCATAGACTATCAGCAGAGAAGTGAACTTCTCAAAGTGATCAAAACGCGAGGGTGTTTGAAAGTGGTTAAAACAATTCTTAAAGCCGATCTGCTTGCACTCAGTTTAGGGCTGAAGAAGTGTCAATCGTCCGCTTTTTAGCACTAATTATTAGCCCTAAGGAGGATTCAAGCATGCAAGGTAAAGTTAAATGGTTCAATGCGGAAAAAGGATACGGATTCATTGAGCGTGAAGATGGTGGAGATGTATTCGTTCATTATAGCGCGATCCAAACAGAAGGATTCAGAACCCTTGAAGAAGGCCAACAAGTCAAGTTCGACATCGTCGAAGGAAACCGTGGACCTCAAGCTGCCAACGTCGTTAAAGTGAAATAAACGAGAATAAGAAAAGGAGCATCCTTTATAGGGAGTGCTCCTTTCTTTTGGTGTGATTCGTCAGAAAAATGCATCTTTTTAATTAGTCGATTAACTAACTTGTCTTACTCCGTCGAAAATAATCGATTGAGAGAAGAGATGGCAGCTTCTTTCTCTCGATCCACGGCATGAACATAAATATTAGTGGTGGAGATATTTTCATGTCCTAAGAGCTCCTGAACCACTTTAATATTTGCTCCATTCTGTAAGAGGAGGGTTGCAAAGGTATGACGAAGCTTATGTGGAGAAAGCTTACTGACGGAGGTCTCGTCGATGTTGGCGACCCGGGCATATTTTTTCACGATCTCGTAGACGGCTTTTCGACTGATACGAGTATGATCTCGATTGAGAAAAAGCGCATGTTGATGCTCTTTTGGAATTTTTTTAGGACGTGCATCCAGATAGGAGCTAATCGCCAGAAAGGTTTGCTCATTAACGTGTAGAGTGCGGTTTTTCTTGCCTTTTCCTAAGACGGAAAGGGTGGTATTCTCGCGGTGAAGACGAATACTCTCCGTGTTTAAGCTGCATAGTTCCGAAACTCGTAGACCGGAGTTGAGGAAAAGCAGGATAATGGCACGATCACGAATTTCAAGCTCCGACTTGAAGCGTTTATCCTCTTCTCTATTTTCATAATATTTATTGATAGCCGCCAAATAGTCCAGGCATTCCTGATAGGTCAGAAACATCGGTTCACTTTGCTGCTTGGAGCCTCCGCGCTTACTGGCTTTTTTCTTTTCCAGCTCCTTCATGGGGTTGACAGAAATCGCATTGTTGCGAAGAAGATAGTCAAAAAAGGAGTTATAGGTAGAAACCTTTCTGGCTTGCCCACCGGCTAAGGAGTTTTTGCGGAAATAACGCTTCTCGACCCATTGTTCCTTTATTTCCCCTGTTTTTGGGTCAGCCTTCATCAATTTCGTGTAAACAATGCGTTCATATCCATTGGCTAAATACTGAAAGAAAGACTTAAGCAGGGCATGATCAATCTCCGCAATGTCACCAATCCCCTCATTTTTGCAAAAGTCCCAAAGCAGGTTCAAATCATAGACATAGTTTTTAACTGTTAACAAAGATAGTTCTTCGGCGATGAGATCCGCAAGGTATTGTTGCGCTTCACCGGGCAGCTTATGGACCAGGAGCCGAACCGGTTCATCAAGCTGTTGGAATGGATCTTTCTTGACAAAGCTTGAAAAAGGTTCAAAGTTCATAAGGACGTTCTCCTTTAACCGTTTTAGTTTACATAAAATTCATTATATAACAGAAGGATTTGGATGCATAGGATGGATGATCCATCCTCAACCTATAAACTACGATACTTCGATGGAAGGAGAGAAGAAGGTTGAGTTGGTTTTCGTGGCTCTTTCCTGTGCATCCCGAAATCAAAGAACGGCTTGAAGCATTCGACCCCCGTCCTGTTAAGCTTAGTCCAGAGGAAGAACAACTCGTTCAGGAAATAAAGAGTAAAACTGAACAGCTGAATCGGAATAATATCACACGGACGCAAGCGTATTGGGAGATCTATAAGAGAAATCCTGAGGTAGAGTGGGCCTTACTGGCTCATATGGTATCTCGAAATGCAGGCTGGAGTATGACCGATATTCGCGGCGAATGGTGTTCTCGTATGCTTAAGGAAAAGGAAAGAGAGGATTATTTCCGATTCCTAGAACGAGCGAATTGGCTGATTTTTCAAGATGCCTATCCGCAGCTGTTGCTATATGAGCATTGTAAAAAGGTAAATGAAAGCTCCTTTCATCTCTTGGAGAGCTTCAGAGTTTCCACTTTTATGAGAGTCATGTGGCAGGATTTTTGGGAGCATCGGAATCGAGAGCGGATCACGATATCCCTCATTATCAATGAACAAAATTATATCGAGTCGAGAGTGTTGAAAAGAGAGACCTACGCCGCTCCGATCCTCCACGATATCAAGTATTACCTCGAGGATTGGCTGAATTTATGCATGATCATCTTTCCCTCTCAGAAAAGCACGGGTATTCATTTATATGGCAGACATGTGCATTCTTTTCCTGAGCTTGAAGACCGGATTGAGCTTGGCAAACAGCTTTATACCTTGTTATTCTCCAAAGAAGTGCTTCCGGGTGTACGGGCATGGTGTGCCATGCAGCCTCATACAGGCTCACGTGAAGACTATTGGCCCCGATTTTTTTCTTCTGTTTTATCCAAGAACTTGGACCATCCCTACGTTCCGCGTCTTGAAACTCATGCGCCGCCCCGTCCCCAAATCTATAGTCCAAGTCTTCTCGTCGTTTGGCCTGATGTCCACCACGAACCCCCTGGCGGACAAGACTGGTATCAAAGCGCGGACGTCGTAGAAGCGTTAAGGCCTGAAAAAATAAGCATCGAGAAGGCTGACTGGGACTACTGGAAAATGCTTCAACGCATTGAGAATTTGGTTGAGATCAAACAAAAACTACTTCACTAACAAAGTAGATGTAGGGTGTACATGAGTTGTACAACTTTTAGAATGTATAAGTTTCGTATAACTGTAGTTGGTTTGTGGATCCCAGTTTTTCTCAAGTGATGAAAGTTCCGCCGTGGGTACGATAATAGGGAAAGGAACTTTTCAACGTAAAGGAGGGAATCACAATGGCAGATGGTGAAAAATACTCCTTGTTATCCACTGAACAAGGCCACCTTCACTCGCGAACTTTGGAAGAGTTTCCGGAAGGACCCTACGGAAGTACACTTCTAACCGAAAAGTTAGGAAAAAGCTCAGGATGGGATACAGGTGAAGAAAACGAACAGCGCTTCGGCTACGAAGCTGAAGGACTCCATGACGGACTTCCTCGTTTGGATCCGGGTGCTGACCCGATTCGCTATAAAGGGGATGGAATGGAGGAGGAAACACCAGCAAATTACGAAAAACAATAAGAGGGTGATCGATGATGAGCTTGCAACATGAAGACGAGTACAAATCCGGCATTCAAGAGCTGCACCACATCATGCCGCATGTGGTTGATCGGTACAATGAATTTACAGGAGCTTGTTTTGAAGAGAGGGCTGTGAGCAAAGGCAACAAAGAGCTAATCGCGTTAGGGATTAGCTTGAGTCATCGTGACGAGAATTGCGTAAGGTACCACGTAACCGAAGCTCTTCACAAGGGTGTTTCTGCTGAGGAGATTTGGGAGACGGTAAATGTAGCAATGGCGATGAGCGGCGGGATGATCGTTTCTCAATGCGTTCATTGGGTTTCTGAATCGCTTTCACAAGGAACCACGACTCCACAGTAGCAACACAAAGAAGACTGAGACATCGTGGTCTCAGTCTTCTTTGTTCTTGAGTACTTCTCGAATTTCAAAAAGATAGTTTATACGCGCACGAAGGCTTTCTTGAACCTGTTGAGCCAGATTGGCATCAGGATAGGGGGTTTCCATCATCCGTTGACTCTGATATATCATATGATCGACAGCTTCAAGAAGGAGTGGCTGGTATAATCTAGGGATGGCAACGTATTGCTCAGCATTGCGGTAAAATTGCTCATAAATAAGAACCGCTTGTTCAAAGGCTTCATTTTCGCTTATTTGCTGTTCCTGAGCGTGATACTTTACTTTTTGAATAGTGGCTTCTTCAAGATAATAGGTTTTTCTTTTTTTTCCCATCGCAAGTCCCCCTCTTCTACCCTAACTATAGCAAAGAAGAGGTTACCCGTGCATATCATCATTAATTTTTTTATACGTCTTCATGAGCTCCTTCGGTTTCCCTTGGCCGTGGTTCAACTTGCCTTGAATGTTGACAAGGTCTCGAAATAATTTTTTGTCTGTTGTAACATGAATGGTATAACGATCAGACAAGTCCCGTTTCAACTTCGTGGAAACTTCTTTTTTGATCCCCTTTAATCGAAAACGGTCAATCCCCGACACTCTAAGTGCAACCGAGACATCTTTGCCCATGACGACAGAGACCGCCTCATCCACCCCATTAACTTGTTGGCTGACCGCTTCGACATGGGTAGAAAGGACTGAATTGTACCCGATCTGCTGATAAGCGCCCCTTGTCGACTCCGCTTGCGTTCGAGCTCCATCCGGAGCTGTTCCTGCTTGGCAGCCCGCAAGCGTGAAGACTAGCGCACAGAGAAGCAGGGAATGTACTTTTAAGCCTAACATCGGTAAAATCCTCCTTATTATCGCATGGAACATAAGGGTATTTTTCGTAAAGATGGTAAAATTTATACCAACTAAAGTTACGGAGCAAGGGCGGGAACTGGCTTATTTGGAGGCTGCGCCTGGGAGAGGGCTGTTATTTGGTGTTAAACATTGGAGAGGGTACCTCTTCGAGAGCATTCGGAACCTAACGCGAACGATAGGGTCTGAGAATCAGCCAGGAAAATAAAACAGCGTAATTACTTAAACATCAGCATCATAATAAAAACTAAACTAAAATTACCCAAAACCTTGAAAAAACCTGAGCCAGCCGCAGGCTTGCGGTACCTCAATCGAGCGATCTGCGCGGTTCAGGGCTCGAACCGCAAGCTTGCGGTACCTAGTTGCTCGAACTTCTTGGAATCATTACCGATTTATATGAAGATCCCCTTAGAGAGAAAAGGGAAAGCAGGAAATTTTCGTTGGAGACGGTGCCCTGGAGGGCATGCCCACCAGGCCTGGGGTTTCGTGATAGCGTACCGTACCGTAAGTTATTTTGAAATGCACCTGGTAAGTGAGAAAATCAGAAATTACGTGTGCATCCGAACCCGGTATGGGCATGGTAGATAAAAAAAACAGCACTACTTGATATAGAAAGCTCTAAACCCAAGTTAGATTGCTCTTAGAAAAAGTAGACCGAAATCACTCTCAACCTCGAAAAAACATAAAGAGATCCTCCAGTTAATTGTAATCATTATTGGTTCATGAGCAAAACGCTTGGTTTCGTGATCAAAGCAGGCTGGTTATTTGGAATTGTACCAAGTATGGGAGCAAACGGCATCCTTTCGTGAGCATCGGCCGCCTTTCCGTGAGCAAAACCAAATTTTCGTGACCAAACGGACCCGGACGCCAGTTATAGGGTCCAAGGACGGACAGGATCATAAAAAAAGCGGAATTACTTAAAAAAGCAGCTTAAAATCAGAGACTCTAACCCGAAGTTTAGATTACTCTTAGAAAAAGTAGTCCAAAATCACTCCAAACCTCAAAAAAAGAATCACGAGGTCTTGGAATCATTACCGGTATGGGAGCAAAATGGTCGGTTTCGTGATCAAAGTGAACTGGCTAATTGGAATTGTTCCAGGTATGTGAGCAAATCAGAAATTTTATTTGAGAGAAAAGCGAAAGCAGGAAATTTTCATTGGAGACGATAGCTAGAAGGGCAAGCCCTCCTGGCCTGGGGGTTTCGTAACCATCCAGAGCAGGACTCGAGCGATAGGGTCTGAGAATCAGCTAGTAAAATAAAACAGCGTAATTACTAAAAATCAACTTCATATTGAAGGCTTTAAACGAAGGTTTAGATAGCACTCATAAAAAACTAGACTACCATTACCCAAAACCTTGAAAAAAACCTGAGCCAGACGGTACCTTAACCGAGCGATCAACCCAGTTCAGGGCACGAAACGCGGGCTTACGGTACCTCAACCGAGCGGTCCGGCACCCCTAAGAACAGAAAGGAAAACAACAATGAACCATTTAACCTTACTTGATTCAACGATGAAAATGTATACAGGGGATATTCTCTATCCCTTTGCTTTAGATGAAGTGTGGGCGCGAAAGGTAGGGCAAGGACTTGCAGCGCCTGGATTCCACCTTTGGCGGCATGAAAAAGCGTTTGTACTGGGACTTCGGGATCGTAAGCTTCCTTATGCTTTGGAGGCGATGGATGAGTTAGAGAAGCAAGGGTACGCAGTAACGGTCCGGAATTCCGGGGGAGCGGCGGTGCCGTTAGACCCTGGGGTGGTTAATCTTTCGATTATTTTACCGAATCCAACGGCCAAGCTGGATTTTAATCAGGACTTCGAGAAGATGTTTCAGCTGATTCGTGACAGTTTAGGGCCATTCGTAGAGAAGGGAGAAGTCGAGGGCTCGTATTGTCCGGGTGATTTTGATTTAAGTATTCAAGGGAAAAAGTTTTGCGGGATTGCTCAACGCAGGCAAACGAAGGCCTTTGTGGTACAGGCGTTTATTGTTGTGGAAGGGGAAGGGAGAAAACGAGCGGAGCTTGTACGTCAATTCTATGACATCGCCACAGGGGGACAGACCGGATTGAATCACCCGCTCGTGGAAAAGGGGAGTATGGGGAGCCTTCAGGACTTAGCTTCCGTGGAGTCGGTATCTGCTTATCTAGCCAATCTAGTTCAAGTCTTGCAAGGAGAGGGAGTAGCTTTATCAACATCCGAAGTTGACGAAACCTGGCTGCCCGAGATCCAAGCCACCCTCACAGAATTAAGAGAGCGATATGAAAAACGTGGGTAAACCAAGACTAATCTTTCAACCAGAAGGTTGAGGGTTAGTCCTTTTTCTTTTTTCTGTATCTGTCTTGATAACGAGTTGTTTCATAATCAAATGCCAGATATCTTTACTCTACCCCTGTGTTCATGTGGACTAGGTGTTTAGTGTAACACCTTTTTATTTTCGAGAGAATAACATGAAAAATAAGGGTAGATTTGTTTTTGATTGTACTATATAATGTGAATGTACTGTTTTAGTTATCTTTTCCACTGTGTCTATACAAGTAACAAGTTTCACCAATTTGTAATAATACAGTTAACTTCTACTTGTTGTAACACGGTCATTACAATCGTTAATAACCCAACTTTTAATATGAGGTGATTCCAATTGAGTAAAGCAGTTTCTGAAGTGCGTGCTGAACAGATTCAAACTCTATCCATTCTTGCTCCAGATGGTTCGGTCGTGAATGAAGAGGCAATGCCTAAGTTAAGCGATGAGCAGTTAAGAGAGTTAATGAGAAAGATGGTTTTTACTCGCGTATGGGACCAACGTGCCATTAGCTTGAATCGACAAGGTCGCCTAGGCTTCTATGCGCCGGTTGCCGGTCAAGAAGCGAGCATGATCGGAAGTCAATCTGCTTTAGTCAAGGAAGACTTCATTTTACCTAGCTATCGTGATATTCCTCAAATCGTATGGCACGGTCTTCCGTTATACCAAGCTTTCCTATATTCTCGCGGACATCAGCATGGCGGACAGATTCCTGAGGGAGTGAACGTTCTCATGCCACAGATCATCATTGGAGCACAGATCATCCAATGCGCAGGTGTAGCGATGGGATTCAAGAAGCGCAATAAGAAGAATGTTGCGATTACTTATATCGGAGATGGCGGAACGTCTCAAGGGGACTTCTATGAAGGATTAAACTATGCGGGTGCCTTCCAGCTTCCTGCGATTTTCGTTGTACAAAATAACCGTTATGCGATCTCTACGCCGATTGAGAAGCAAACCAAGTCTAGAACCCTAGCTGATAAAGCGGTAGCAGCTGGAATCGTGGGTGTTCAGGTAGACGGAATGGATATCTTGGCGGTCTACAAGGCTGTATCCGAAGCGGCGGAGCGCGGAAGAAACGGAGAAGGTCCTACCTTAATCGAAGCGTTGACTTATCGTTTTGGACCACACACCATGGCAGGAGATGATCCTACCCGTTACCGCACGACTGAAGAGGCAACCGAGTGGGAGCAAAAAGACCCGCTTACGCGTTTCCGCAAGTTCTTGGAGAAAAAAGGATTATGGACCGAAGCAGACGAAAACCGCGTGATCGAAGAAGCGAAGGCGGCTGTGGCTGAAGCGATTAAACAAGCCGATGAAACGGCGAAAATGACGGTTCCACAATTAATCGATACCATGTTCGAAACAACTCCTGCACATTTAGAAGAGCAAAAAGCTGAGTTTTTGGCTAAGGAGGGTAAATAATTATGGCTCAAATGACAATGATTCAAGCGATTACCGACGCAATGCGCGTAGAACTAGAGCGTGACCCCAATGTTTTGTTGTTTGGGGAAGACGTAGGATTAAACGGCGGGGTATTCCGTGCAACGGATGGTCTGCAAAAGCAGTTTGGTGAAGATCGCGTGTTTGACACCCCACTTGCGGAATCCGGGATTGGCGGCTTGGCGGTTGGCTTAGCATTACAAGGCTATCGCCCCATTGCAGAGATTCAGTTTTTTGGATTCGTCTTTGAAGTGTTTGACTCCGTTGCTGCTCAAGCGGCACGTATGCGTTACCGTTCTGGCGGAAGGTATTCCAGCCCGATCACGTTCCGTTCTCCGTTCGGCGGCGGCGTAAAGACACCTGAGCTTCATGCCGACAGCTTAGAAGGGTTAATGCTTCAAACTCCTGGGGTTAAGGTTGTTATTCCTTCCAATCCTTACGATGCCAAAGGCTTGTTGATCTCTGCCATCCGCGACAACGATCCAGTTATTTTCCTGGAGCATATGAAGCTCTACCGTTCTTTCCGCGGTGAGGTTCCTGAAGGAGATTACTCTATTCCACTAGGCAAGGCGAACGTGGTTCGTGAAGGTTCTGATGTCACGATCATTACGTATGGAGCTATGGTTCACACTTCCTTGAAGGCCGCAGAGGAAATTGAAAAAGCTAGAGGAGCAAAGGTTGAAGTCATCGATCTTCGTACAATCAGCCCACTAGATATTGATACGATCATTGCATCCGTTGAGAAAACTAATCGTGCCATCGTTGTCCAAGAAGCACAAAAGACGTCTGGTGTTGCTGCTGAAGTGATTGCACAGATCAATGAGAGAGCCATCCTTTCTCTTGAAGCTCCTGTATTGCGCGTAACGTCGCCGGACACGGTATTCCCATTTGCTCAGATTGAAGATGAGTGGTTGCCGAATCCAGCTCGTGTCATCGACGCGTTAAATAAAGTATTAGATTTCTAAAAACGTACTTTTATAGAAGATGGGAGGGACCCCCTAATGGCAATTTTTAAAATGAAGCTTCCTGAGTTGGGTGAAGGGATCCACGAGGGAGAAATCGTAAAGTGGCATATTAAGCCTGGAGATCAGGTAAAAGAAGATCAAATCATCGCTGACGTACAAAACGATAAATCCGTTGTTGAGCTTCCTTCTCCTGTTGATGGCAAAATTGTAGAAATCAAAGTGACAGAAGGAACCGTTTGTACCGTTGAAGATGTCATTCTTGTGTTTGAAGTCGAAGGAGAAGGAAACGCCGAAGAAGAGCGCGTCGAGTGTGCAGTAGGCGGAGGCGTTGCTGCGAATGTAGCTGCCGCTTCGATTGATACGCCTATGGCTGCAGGATCTGTTGCCGTTTCTGCTCCTGCCCCGGCTAACCGTAAGGTCATGGCCACTCCTAGTGTTCGTAAGCTCGCAAGAGAAAAAGGCATCTTCCTCATTGAAGTGACGGGAACCGGGAAAAACGGTCGAATCACACGTGAAGATGTATTGAATTATGTGTCTGGCGGAGCAACGACACCTGCAGAAGCAGCTCCAGTTGCAGTGGATGCACCAGCTGCAGCGGCGGCTCCTGAAGTTAAGGCAGCGGCCCCTGTCGTTTCGGTTGCAACGGGTGACCGTGTAGAAGAGCGTGTTCCATTAAAAGGCATTCGTAAGGTCATTGCCAATGCTATGGTGAAATCCAAGCAAACAGCTCCACATGTTACCTTGATGGACGAAGTAGATGTGACCGAGCTAGTCGCTCTACGTTCTAAGGCGAACCAGAAGTTCGCGGATAAAAAAGGCATGAAGTTGACCTACTTGCCTTTCATCACCAAAGCTTTGGTTGCGGCATGCCGCCAATTCCCAGCGATGAATGCTTCCATTGATGATGAAAAGAACGAGATCGTCTACAAGAAGTACTATAACGTGGGAATTGCAACAGATACCGATAACGGTCTTATCGTACCTGTGGTAGCAGATGCGGATCGCAAGAGTATCTGGAATATTGCTGCAGAGATCAAAGATTTGGCTGCACGTGGACGCGAAGGGAAGTTAGCCCCTACCGAGCTTCGTGGAAGCACCATTACGATTACCAATATCGGATCCGCTGGAGGGATGTTCTTTACTCCAGTCATCAACCATCCGGAAGTGGCGATTTTGGGTACTGGACGTATCTCCGAGAAGCCGGTAGTGAAGAATGGGCAGATTGTCATCGCGCCTGTCATGGCTCTTTCTCTAAGCTTTGACCATCGCTTAATCGATGGGGCGACAGCGCAAAATTTTGTAAATTATATCAAGCAATTGCTCGAGGATCCTCAGCTGCTTGTAATGGAGGTTTAATCCATGGTCGTAGGAGAATTTACAACGGAAATTGATGTCCTCGTCATCGGCGCGGGTCCAGGAGGGTACGTGGCGGCTATACGTGCGGCTCAGCTCGGAAAGACCGTAGCGATTGTGGATAAAGACGAAGTGGGGGGAGTCTGCTTAAATCGTGGATGTATCCCTTCCAAAGCCCTCATTTCTGCTGCTCACCAATACGAAAGCATGCACCATGCATCTGATTTGGGAATTCGTGCAGAGAACATTCAAGTGGACTTTGCTAAAGTTCAAGAATGGAAAAAGGGAGTTGTCAATAAGCTTACTGGCGGCGTTGGTTCCTTGCTTAAAGGCAATAAAGTACAGCGACTTAAAGGTGAAGTCATTTTCGTAAATGAAAATGAACTTCGTGTGATTGATGGTTATGAAGTGAATCGCTATCGCTTCAATCACTGCATCATCGCAACGGGCTCTCGTCCAATTGAGTTGAAGGCTTTCCCTTACGGCGGAAGAATTCTATCTTCTACTGAAGCTCTTGAGCTTGACCATATTCCAAAGAGTATGGTGGTTATCGGCGGCGGTTATATCGGAGTGGAGCTAGGTCAAACTTATGCTAAGTTCGGAACGCAAGTGACGATTCTTGAAGGATCGAACAGCATCTTGCCTGGTTTTGAGAAAGAAATGTCCCGATGGGTTGAACGTAACCTTAAGAAATTGGGTGTGGAAATTCATACGGAAGCTCTAGCTCAAAGCTCCGAGCAAACCGATGGAGAAGCGACTGTTACGTTCACCGTAAAGGGCGAAGAAAAGAAAGTAACTGCGGACTATGTATTAGTAACCGTAGGACGCCGTCCTAACACAGACGAACTCGGCTTAGAAGCCTTAAAGATGGAGATGACAGATCGCGGTTTAATCAAGATCGATCATCAGTGTAAAACTAGTGTTCCTAACATCTACGCTATCGGTGATATCGTAGAAGGACCTGCTTTAGCTCATAAGGCTTCTTATGAAGGAAAAGTAGCAGCAGAAGTTATTGCTGGCTTGCCTAGCATCATTGACTACAAAGCGATTCCTGCCGTTGTCTTCTCTGATCCTGAAATCGCTAGTGTTGGTTTGAGTGAGACGGAAGCCAAGGAGCAAGGATATGAAGTCCTTGTTGGAAAATTCCCTTATGCAGCGAATGGTCGTGCTTTATCTATGAACATCAGCGAAGGATTCGTAAAAATCCTTGGCGATAAAGAAACAGGATTAGTTCTTGGCGCTCAAATCGTGGGACCTGAAGCGAGCAACTTGATTGCAGAAGTGGGTCTAGCCATTGAGATGGGCACTACGCTTGAGGACCTGACGTTGACCATTCACGCTCATCCTACTTTAGGTGAAATCGTGATGGAAGCGGCTGAAGGCGCACTAGGCCACGCGATTCATCAAATTAATAAATAAGAACAACAAAAAAGTCATTCCTAAGATTAATATCAAGGGAATGACTTTTTTAATTAGTTATAAATAGCATAGTGTTGAAAATCGTTACAGTCTTCGCAAGTTGTTGTATAGCAATCAGCTTGCTCTGTCATAGAATTTCCACATTTTGTACAGGATTTAGCCGGTAGCATTTTGAAAAATTCAGACGTTTTTTGGATCATGTTGTTTCCCTCCAGTGATTTAAGTTATTGTTGTATGATGTACTTATAATGTACTATAACAGTGAAAAATAATAAAATGCTGTTTTGGGGGATTACGACCGCTTCTTGTCCCTAAATCTTGAATTTTCTCATTTTTCCTCTTGTTATCATACAAAAAATATTTTTCTTTAGTTGTTACAAAACAGTATCCCCTAGACGAAAAGGCTGTCACCGTCGGATTGGATTGTCACATATACATATAGAAAACCCTTGGTTGAGGTGATCGTTTGAGAGAATATCTTCTCTACTGCACATATTGTGATGAATACAGCGCCTTAGGGCACTATGTGGAGAAGGAAGGACATTTCGAAGGGGAATATTCTTTACTCCACAACGAACGCATGCAAAGTGACGAGTTGCTTTGTCGGTTCCTGCTCTGTCATCTCGGGCATCACATCAAGGCGATTCCAAACCGAACTGATGAGTTCTCCGATATTTTGAAAAGCGCTAAGCGCTTCAAAGATGGTGAAATTGATAAGTATGTTGAAGAAGCGCTGCTCCGCAAGCAAGCGAAGGATAAAGATATGGAAATGGATCGGGAATTAGGAAAGCTTCAGTTGAATGTGTTGTGTAAAATGCTGGAGGAAGAAGCCCAAGTGGTCGCCAAGCTGCCGACGGAAACCAAAGCTGAAGCCCAGTTCCTGTTGGGTAAGGAAGAGGGATTAAAGCGAGCCTTGATCCTGCTTCAGGATTTGATGGAGAAAACCAGAGCTTATTATAAATAAACACTCGTCTCCTTGCGAGTGTTTTTCTTCGTATCTGTGTTAAACTAATATATTATCTTGAAACAAAAAGGAGAGAAGCCGAATGAAACGCTACATACCCAACACCCAAGGACTGCGAATTCATCATGTGGAGCATCACCATAGTGAGGACCAGCTCTTTATTTTAGCTCATGGATTTACAGGGAGTCTCGATTCTCATGTTATTGCTTCTTTTCGGCAGTTTTTGAATGGAGCCGGCCTTTCCAATGTATCGATCGACTTTACCAACAACTTAAATGGATCTGACGGACAATTTGCGAACCATACCATTTCGGGGGAAGTCGATGATCTTAAGGTCATTTACGATGCCTACCGGGATCGTTATCAAAAGGTGTACCTAATCGGACATAGCATGGGATGTACCGTAGCCTCCCAGTTTGCCCTAAAGCATGAGGTGGATGGCTTGCTTTTAGTGGCGCCACCCTTCTCCATTAGAGAGATTATTTTGGGGATTGCTCAAGCTACCTTTGGCAATGTGAATGCGGCCCTGGCCAAATGGGAGAGGGACCGGATGTTTCCGATCTATAAGGAAAGGGATCAAAAGCATTACCCGCTTTCCTACGAGTTTTACCGAGATCTCAATCAGATTGATCCAAATGCCTTTCAACGGATTACGTCTCCTTCCGCTATCATCTATTCCCTGGCAGATCCTGTGGTTCCGCCCGCCCAATCGGAGCAGCTATTTCATAATCTGGGAACGGATCATAAGAAATTATTCCAAATTGAAGCCGCTCCGCATTCCTTTGATACTCCAGGGGCCACTCAAGCGCTGTTGGAAGCTGGGGAACAAGCGATTGAATTTTTAGGCGCCATAGAGAACGTGCGTTTGCATAAACCAAGCAGAACATGATAAAATAGAAAAAGGAACAAATGTTTGGTGGAGGAGCGTATGCCTATGATTCGCGATAGAGGCAATATCAAGTGGTCGACGATGATGCTGCCCGAGCATCGTCAGCTTCTGCAAGAGTTAGAACACTCTCAAGACGAACAAGAGTGTCCTGAGCCAAGCGAAGACAAGTGGGAAGAGCTGCAGCTGGTCATCGGAGAAGCCATAGAAACAAGGAAAGAAGTGACGTTAAAGTACTTTGCGAACAAACGATTTCATCGGTTAACGGGACAAATTCAAAAGTATGACCCCATTGGTCGCTTATTCTCCATTGTAAGTAGGGAAGGCACCATTGAACGGGTTTCATTTGCTGCGATCATTGACGCCGCTATGGAATAAAGTCTCCTCTAATTTGCCATACTGGAAAAATGAAAGCTGCTAGAGGAGGAGGTAGAGCATGAATCTATTGGCCTGGATTGGTGTTATCTTTGTTGCCCATATCGCTCTTTATTTCGCTCTAGGTACAGAAAACTGGATCAGCACAGCTACGCTGGCTACCTTGGTTTGGGCTGCAGCCCTTTACGGGATCCGTTTTTTCATTCGCCAAAGGCAAAGAGAACGAACATAAGAGAAAACTTGCTGCTTGGCTTAAGGCCAAGTTTTCTTTATTATTAGGGGGTCATTATGAAATTGGGAAGCCACGTCAGCATACGTCATGGCTATAAAGCAGCCGCTCAAACCGCTGTTCGGAACGGAGCAGAGGCCTATCAGTACTTTCCCAAGAATCCGCGAAGTCTCTCAGTGAAGACCTTTGATCAAAAGGATGCCGAGCAGTGCGCCGCTTTCTGCAAAGAAAACGGAATTCTTTCCATTGCCCACGCACCGTACCCCGTCAATCTTTCGTTGGAGGGGGAGGAGATGCGACAAGCACTTCAGCTTTCACTTGCTAATGACATGGAAATTGCCCAAGCCTGTGGCTCTGTAGGGCTAGTGGTGCACTTCGGGAAGTACAAAGGGCACGATCCTCTTGAAGGCTATAAGCTGATGATAGATATGTTAAACCGACTGCTAGTAGATTGGGAGGGTGATCTGCTTCTGTTAATTGAGAACAATGCGGGACAAGGAGGGCGGATGGGGATCACGTTGGAAGAACTTGTCCAAGTGCGAAAGCTATCCAGTTATCCCGAAAAGATTGGATTTTGTCTTGACACCTGCCATGCTTTTGCTAGCGGGTTATGGAACGGTTCAAATTGGTCTGAAGTCGAGTCCCATGGGAAAGATTTAGAATATTTTAAGCACCTTAAAGCTATTCATCTAAACGATTCCGCCTATGGGTACGCCTCGTTTCGCGATCGTCATGCCAACGTAGGAAAAGGAAAAATTGGGATGGAAGGCATGGCTCAGTTTCTGCAATCTTCTGTGATTCAAGGGTTGCCGGTCGTTCTTGAAACGCCGGATTCGGCCGGGTATTCGCATCCAGACGAAATCCGCTTTATCCGCGAAGCTCTCTTGAAAGATTAAGATTCGATCTTAGATTTATTTTTATTGTTCAATGCCACTAACCGCTTCAGGATGTCTTCCTTCCATTCGGGATCCTCTGCCGACTGCGCCAGGGAGTAAAGCTCAAGGGCGTGGTCGATATGATGTTTCACCACCTCGTTCATGCGTAAGAACTCGACGTGATTCCTCAGATCATACAACTCTTGCTTTTTTACATATGGCTTCAGATCCACTTCTCCTGCACGATCACCGCGTGCAAAATCCTTCAGAAGCTCGAACTCCAACTCCACATCCGGATGGATGGTGATTTGCTCACAAGCTAAGCAAAAAAGGACGGGTACATTCGTCATCACCGTGTGCCCAAGGTGAAGCTGAGCAATCGTCAGCAGCATATCTTTTCCACAGCAAAAATTCATCTCCAGTAACCTCCATTTTATTTTCTCTATTCTACCACAATACAGGGAAGCTATGCAGTTTGCGATTATGATATAATATCTCGTGGAAGGAGTCGTGAGAGATGAAGTATGTTATTTTATCTTTGATTATATCTGCATATGGAGGAGCCTTTCTGATTGCAATCATTCAGCTTGCACGCGGCCGTTTTAAGGTGGATTATGACCAAATGGCCCAAGATGCCATGCAAAAATACTTGAAAGATAAACAAAAAGGGTAATGAAAACCGTTGTTCTAACAGGACATAGAAAGCACGAAATTGGCTTATGGGGAGAAAAGCACCCCGCCTTTCCTTATATAAAGGAAGCGTATCGGCGCAAGATGGTTGAGGCTATAGAATTGGGTGTGGAGTGGTTCTTATGCAGTGCAACGCAAGGCTTGGAGCTCTATAGCGCCCAGTGGATGATCGAACTGCGTAAGGACTACCCTCAGGCAAAGCTCGCCATTCTATTGCCTTTTTATAACCAAGAAAAGAACTGGAAAGAAGATGCTCAGGAACAATACCAGAGAGTTTTGGCGCAAGCGGATTATATGGACTACATTTCCAAACGAGAGTATGTACAGCCTTGGCAGCTATCTCAAAAAAATCAGTACATGATTGAGAAAAGCGATGGTCTGATTACGTTTTTTAATGGTGTCGAACGTACGCATCCTTGGTATTACGTGGTTGAAGGACAGAAAAAGCAAGCAAGACAAGCCTATGAGCTTTGGGTGATGACCCCTGAGGAACTGCAGTACTTAGTGGATGAAATGAACCAGGAATGGTAGCAAAAAAGAAAAATCCCCCCATTATCCGGGGGGACTGGATTATCCGTGATTGTGCTCTGGATCGTCGCAGTGCTCTTCATCCATCGCGGATTCAAAGGCTTGCGCTACCTTTTCGAACTCTTCGTCGCTTTCAATCGCTCCAAGTTCACCGTCGGCATCAATACGAAGGAAAAAGACATCGATATCTTCTTCATCGTTTTCTTCAATTTCTTGAACAAAGCTTACTGCAATATAGTTGGAGCCTTCAATCTCCATCATACCCAATACTTCAACTTCTTGCTCCTCGTTGTTTTCGTCAACAAGCGTGAAAATCTCTCCTACCTCGATTGGTTCCATGATAATTCCCCTTTCCATTCCTTACCATCTTGGGTAAGGTTATTAATAGTATATCTTATCATTACCAATCTTCCCAAGGGCAAATTCATTTAATACATAAAAAATTTACAGATCTGCAAAAAACGACACAACAATCTAGGCATCAAAGGAAAAGAGGGGGACTTTTAGTTTTGACTAAGAAAGTTCATGTTTATTTATGGGGAATATTTATTGTACTATGTGGACTCGTGATAGGAGGCTGTTCGCCTCACCTAGACGGCCCTGAGCGTCCTTCAAACGCTGAACAGGCGATCGTAAAAAGGGTAGTAGATGGGGATACCTTTGTTTTAGATGACGGACGAAGAGTACGCATGATTGGGATTAATACACCCGAATCGGTGGACCCCCGTCGCCCCGTTGAATTTTACGGGAAAGAAGCAAGCCTCTTTACAAAAAAGTTACTGGAAGGCAATCCGGTATACCTAGAGTGGGGAAGAACGCCAAAGGATCGATATGATCGCTGGTTGGCCTGGGTATGGTTGCCTGATGGCACCTTTGTCAATGGACACCTGGTGGCCGAAGGCTATGCTCAAGTCTATACGTTTAAAGACAATCCTGACCACGCCGATTACCTGCTCGAACTTCAAAGACAGGCGAGAGAAGCGGGTCGTGGTCTGTGGAGTCAATCTCCTCCTGAGGAAGCGGAGGTAAAGGAAAGTGCGGCAGGAGAAAAGTTTGTTGCCTCCAAAAATTCTCAGGTTTACCACGAGGTGGGGTGCCCTGGGGCAAAAGCGATTGAAAAACATAACGAGGTCCTATTTGATTCAGAAGAGGAAGCGATCGCAAGCGGGCGAAGAATGTGTAAAGTCACTGGATGTACAAAGGGATAGGAAGGATTCCTCTAGAATCTTGTCGAATTACCTTTTAGGTAAAGAAACAGGATTCTTTTTTTTGAGGTAAAACTTGATGAAAAAACTTTCGATTACTACGATAGCCCTCCTGATAGGATTCTTTTTATTTCAGGAAACAACGGTCAGTCCCGTTGTAAAGATACAAGCCCAGACAGCGGCAGAAACGGCTCAACAAGCCACGCAGAAGCTTCTGGGGGTGGCTTCAGCACCCTCTCTCACTGCATCAGCGGTACTGGCCCAGCGTCCGCCAGCTGCGCTATTAGAGGCCCCTGCCGTTCGTCAGCTGCCCGAGCTGTATAATGGCTGTGAGGTATCCAGCTTAGCGATGCTGCTGGCGGCGGCTGGCCACTCCGTAGATAAAATGGAGCTCTCTGATCGGCTCGTGAAAGATCCTACACCATACATTGGAAAATCCCTGCAACAGATCCAGCAGTGGGGAGACCCGAACCTCGGATTTGTAGGAGATATCACGGGTAAGAAGAAGGGATACGGAGTTTACAATGGCCCTTTATTCGACTTGCTCGTGACCTATGTCTCAGAAGGAGCTGAGAATCTAACTGGGAAGAATTTCGACACCCTAGAATGGGTGCTAAGCCAAGGCCATCCCATCGTAGTCTGGACTACGGTGTCCTTTCAGCCTACGGATCGTTGGGTCACGTGGAAAAACAACGATCAGGAGATACGTGCCACTTTTCAGATGCACGCCGTACTCTTAGTGGGCTATGACGACCAGCATGTCTACATTAACGATCCCTTAACAGGCTCCAAGGGACAAAAGCTGAATAAATCCGCATTTATCAAAAGCTGGGAACAGCTCGGCAAGCAAGCTATTACCATTATGGAGGAGCATCCGCATTGGTATGTGTTGAGGTAGCCAAGTGAGAGGATAAGGTGCTCAAGAGATGAGCACCTCACTTCGTTTTTTCGAGATTTTGGCTGATTTTAGCCTGGTTTTTAAAAGAGCGGTCCAAACCTTGTAATTCACGCCATTTGGTCACAAACCAAGTCACTCATTCCTCACCTCAAACCCATTTAATACTTATCCTCCTCCGCGACCCCTTCGGGAACACAGTTCAAAGCCAGCTCCTCTAGCTTCGGATCTATGATCTCAATCGTAAGGTCATAGAAGGGAAAAGGAGCGGTATCATAGCACTTGAGTTTTTCCAAATAACGTGTTACTTCATCATAAAGCTTTTCTTTGTTGATCCCTAATTGTCCAATCCAGGGTTCGTTCTGTTTGGCAAGAGCTTGCTCAAGTAATTTTATCGCTCCTGTGATATTTCCATTTCGGAAATGGTAAAGCCCCACGGCAACCTGAAGGAGGCTTTGCAACAGTTTATTTTTCCCCTCAAGCAGCCAATACTCCTCCATCACTTCATGGCATTCATAGTAGTCCCGCTGATCATTAAAGTAGTAGAGATATTCCACATAAAGTCGATCGTACATCAGGCGTCCCTCCTCAACTACCATTACACCAAACAATGGAAAAAAACACAATTCGTTCACAGCTATTAAATTTATTAAGAGGTATAATAAAGGTGTAGTTAAGAGGTATAAGATGTTAATGATTCCTTGGGGGAGGATGATGAAGATGTTAACCGTATGTTCACGTATTGCTGTTCCTTATGATGATTCCGAGATGAGTAAAAAAGCGTTGGAAACGGCCATTATGCTTGCTAAACAAGATGACAGAATTGAGATTGATGTTTTAACGGTCATCAATGTTCCGACAACACTCGCCTATTATGGCGCCTATAATGATGATCGCATCCGCGAGTCTCATCTAGCAGCTGCGAAGGAAATGATGAATGCGGTGGAGGAAAAGCTCAGTGCGCTTCCTAATAAGACGAGATCCTTTGTTTTAGAAGGAAGTCCTTCACTTACGATTGTGGAATTTATTAAGCAAAACGACTCAGACCTCGTGGTTATGGGTAGCAGAGGTCTAAGTGGACTACAAGAATTATTCTTGGGCAGTGTCAGCCATTATGTTGTTCAGAAGTCCACTTGTCCTGTCTATATTGTAAAGTAAGGGTAGGGAAGAGGCACCGACAACAATCGGTGTCTTTTTAACGCTTCATAACCGTCATAACCCAAAACGAAAAAAATACTTTACAAGTGGAAAATAATACTATATTATTCCTATAGAGCAATAATAAATCTAACCAATCAGAAAGGAGTTGTGACCAATATGACGATGAATACTTTTTCTTCATGCCCCACAGCCGTAGTCGTGCCTTATGCAGTTGGTCATGATCTTCCGGAGTATGGTTATTCAGTGATGAAGGATAGATAGGCTATTTAATATAGCTCTAGCTCTAATTTGTCTTGATTACCCGGAAGACCAGTGGAATTATCCAATGGTCTTTTTTATATTTTTATAAGGGGTAATACCAATATAACGAAAAAGGAGGAGATGTTCATGATTTTAGCTGCTATCGTCCCATGTAAATTGATTCAAGAAAAGGTGCTAGACGGCACCTGAATAAAGATCTATTAAAATTCAGGAGGGTTATTTACCATGTCTATAAACTTTATCTTCTTCACACTAATTATTAAGAAAAAGAAGAAAACCGCTCAAACTCGATATGAGGAACAAGTCCTAACTTCGATGGAGCACAAGCGCAATGAATTTTTCTCAAGCTATACTTTATAAGAAAAGCTTCTATTGAAGCCCACTCGAAGATGTTATCGAATCCTTTTTTAGCGGAAGCTTTTCATGCCTCCAGGAAAGTTTAATACGCTTTAACGCTTTTGCGAACTTAACTTTCCTTCACGGTAAAAAAAACTTCTATTGAAGTATTTTCAGGGTAGCCAGACCACCTTTATAGGAAGTTTTTTATGCGTTTAAGAAAGTTTATTCACTTTAATGCTTAAGAGAAGTTAAACTTTCTTAAACAGTAAGGAAAACCAAAAACCTAGGTCGAATGAACATTCTGCCTAGGTTTTCTTGTATATTAGGAGGTTTCTTTGCAGTTTTCACAGAATCCCTTCAGTACGACTTCCTTGGCTACGAAGTCGAAACGGGCGGCCACTTGTTCAGAAGGGAAAATCCGAACCTCCTCTTCATCAATGTCTTCCATCCTCCCACAGGAGTAACAGAGAAAG
The DNA here is from genome assembly GCF_004522215.1 of Ammoniphilus sp. YIM 78166. GTDB lineage: Bacteria > Bacillota > Bacilli > Aneurinibacillales > RAOX-1 > YIM-78166. The sequence goes on from NZ_SDLR01000003.1 coordinate 514,820, forward strand.
TGGTGATGGTCTTTTTCTGCCATTTCAAATCGGGAGGCCTCTCCAAAGTGGTATTCTCTAAGAATACCCATCTCGTGCAAGGAGTGGAGTGTGTTATAAACGGTTGTAAAAGAAAGAGTAGGAAACTCCTTTTTCATAAACTGAAAAATTTCTTCTGCGGTGGGATGATCGAGCTTAAGGAGGACATTAATGATCGCTAACCTTTGAATGGTGACGCGGCCACCTTTTTCCTTAATTTTTTCTATCACTAGGTCAATCATGTTCTCCTTCATCATGTGTGTACCTCCAAATATGCTTTCATCTATTTCACCAATGATGTTAGTATTAATATTAAGTATATAATGTATGTGTAATAATTACAAATAAAAATCGTTTAAATTAATGGAACAGATTTTTGTGAAATGGGGAAACCTGTAAACAGTGGAAGGCCCCCGCGGTTCTAAGCAGAAGGGAGCAGCCAGATGCGGTCAAAAACTAGTTTACTGATTTTTTTGCTTGCTGGGTTTTTTATGGGGGTTTATTATCATTACCTGTTGGAGCAACTGTCCGGATTAGCGACCTTTGCTCATATTTCCTTGGACAGAGACTCGGCTTTCTGGAAAATTATCACCTATCTAATCACCCATTTATTTACGATATTATTCACATTATCTATTTTTTTAATAGGCTCCATCATTGTATTAGAAAATCGGAATCCCTCAAGGACAGTGGCCTGGTTAGTCATTTTAACGATCTTCCCGATCATTGGCTTTATCATTTATATATTTGTGGGGCGCAACATTCGAAAGAGGAGGCGTTATAAAGACAAAACGATCGACTTAAACGAGTTGCAGCATATTATTGATCTTCCGTATGACTTAAACGATATCAATGATGTTAAAGCACTGAAGTCAAAGCCGGATCGCATCGTAAATTTTCTTCTCTATAATGCAAGTTCACCCATGACTCGCTTTAATAAGGCAACGATTCTTACCAACGGGGATGAAACTTTTTCTGCGATGTTCAGAGAAATGATGCAGGCAAAGGACCATATTCATTTTATCTCCTTTATCGTGCGAGATGATGATATCGGTCAGGAGCTAAAAAAAATCTTTATTCATAAAGCGCGGGAAGGAGTAAAGGTACGGGCTATTTTTGATGGACTGGGAAGCCGAAAGCTCCCGCCACACTATATTGAAGATATGCAGGCAGCAGGGGTCGAGGTCGTATCCTTTTCGCCCATTATCTTTCCGTACCTTCGAAAGGTGAATTATCGGAATCACCGTAAGATCGCCGTTGTCGATGGACGGGTGGGGTTTGTAGGCGGGTTAAACGTAGGAGACGAATATTTGGGAAAGCATAAAAGACTAGGTTTCTGGCGAGATACTCACATGATGGTGGAAGGGGATAGCGTATACTTTCTGCAATTAATCTTTCTCTTAGACTGGCGGTTTACAACCGGGAAGAATGTGTATTGCCAACAATATTCGTTCCCGCGTCACAACGTTCAAGAGCAGCTTCTCATCCAAATTGCAGCCAGCGGACCTGACTCCGACTGGGAATACATTATGAAGGTTTACTTTTCCATGATTACACAGGCCAGGCGGACCGTTTATATTACAACGCCTTATTTAATCCCTGACGACAGTATTCTTATGGCGTTGAAAACCGCTGCCTTAAGTGGGATTGATGTCCGAATTATCGTTCCCGGTATTCCGGATCACTTGATCGTATACTGGGCCTCACGTTCTTATTTTCCAGAGCTGTTAGAGGCCGGAGTGCGGATCTATACGTATCAGAAGGGGTTTATTCATGCCAAAATCATTGTGGCAGATGGGGAAATCGCAACCCTGGGAACAGCCAACTTAGATATACGAAGCTTTCATCATAACTTTGAGGTGAGTGCCGTGATTTATGACACGGAGGTGGCCCAGCGGTTAGAACGGGATTTTCAACAGGATCTAGAGGACAGTAAGGAAGTGATTATGGAGGAATTGTACAATAGACCGATGAATCAAAAAATCAAGGAATCAATGGCTAGACTGATGTCCCCCTTGCTCTAATAGCCAAGGGGGTCTTTATTTTAGCAGAACTCAACCGTTCCTGCCAAATTAATCATCGCTCTCATGACCTTATATAATTCATATTGATCTTGTGCTTGGAACGTGACATGGGTCGTTCCTACTCGGTACTCAGTACCTGGCACGATAGCGGCCATTTCTGCCTGCCCCGTGTGGGCAAACTCAATAGCAAGCTCAAGGGGCACCTTCACGCCTAGAGGAGTCAGCAAAGGCACGCTGGTTAAGGCTTGTTTTGTTTTTTCTTTTAACTCTCTTGCGCTTGCAGAAAGAGAGAGGCAGGCTGCAGAGGTTCGCGATACGGCTCGTTTAACAATAGCCGTCGAGATAGAAGGGCAAAGCTCGATTGCCTCCTGGGCGATTTGGTCGTCACCCGATACAAAACAGACAGGCACACCACAGAGTGCCGCATAGATGGCGTTGAATCCAAATTCACCGACGACTTGTCCATTTACATAAAGGTTCTTAATCACGCCAGACATGGTGTGGCTCAACACGCCCGGAATTCCGTGGCGGGCATGATATCCGACAAAGAGGGCCGCATCAAAGCTGGAATCAAGACCTTCCATCATGGAGAAGTTGCGAGGGGACCCACAGAGCAAAGTAGCCTGGGGATGAAGCTCTTCAATCAAGAGATTTGACATTTTATAATGGCTGTCTGCTACAAGAATTTCGGTGGCACCAAACTCTACGGCAGCTTCGATAACGGCATTGACATCGTGCGTCATGAGACGACGACCTCGCTCATAATTTTTTCCTCGATCAGGATCGATATAGCTTGGATCAATAATGCCGGATATTCCTTCCATATCGGCTGAGATATACAGTTTCAAGGATATCACCTCATTTAGCATGTATGTAACGAAAGAAGGCATATGGAAAACCATATACCTTCTTTCTTAAAGCTTATTATTCAACATAGGCCCATTTCAAATCAACGTTACCCAATCCATCCATATAAACGTCCTTCACGTTGTCAGCCTTCAAGTAGGAGTACGTGTAGTAGTAAATCGGGATGATCGGCATTTCATCCATTAGGATGGCTTCGGCATCTTTCATCAGCTGCTGACGCTTCTCAGGGTCAGTTTCGGAGTAAGAAGCCTTAATCAGCTCATTGTACTTGTCAGAAGTCCAAAGCGTGTTATTGTTTCCTTGTGGAACCGTGTATAGCTCGAGGAAGTTGATCGCATCGTTAAAGTCACCTAACCATGCCATACGAGCGACCTGGTAGTTAGCCTTCTGCACGTTTTCTACGTGAACCTTCCACTCGGTATTCTCAAGCGTTACATCTACGCCCAAGTTTTGCTTCCACATGTCTTGAACAGCTTGTGCAATCTTCGCATGGGCTTCACTTGTATTGTAGGAAAGAGTAATGGCCGGAAGCTTATCGTAACCGGCTTCTTTCATTCCCTCTTCAAGAAGCTTCTTCGCTTCTTCTACGTTATGGTCAGGGAAAATACCCTTTTCATTATCAGGGAACATCGTAGGCGGTACATAAGCCATCGCAGGAAGCTGTCCACCTTGCGTTACGTTTTCTACTAAGCTATTGCGGTCAACCGCATAGGCAAAAGCCTTACGAATTTTAGCATTGTCAAATGGAGGCTTCTGGGTATTTAATTTATACATGTAAGTTCCTGCAATCGGAACAGTGGTCATGTGTCCGTCTGCTTTCAACTTCGGCATAGCTTCAGTGGGAAGGGAGGAGAAAGGAGATCCTGCCCAATCTAATTCACCGTTTTCGAACATGCTTAACTCTGTGTTTGTATCTTCAATGATCGCCATTTCTACGCGAGTCATCTTTACCGTTGCTGCATCCCAGTAATCTGCATTCTTTTCCATCACGACTTGGCTGCCATGATCCCACTTCGTTAGCTTGTATGGTCCGTTACCAACATACGAAGCAGCTTCTGCATGCCAGGTTGCACTCGCTTCAGCAACTTTTTGATTCACGGGGAAGAAGGTAGCAAACGCAGTCAACTCTAAGAAGTAAGGAGTTGGATTTTCTAGCTTGACTTCAAGTGTTTTTTCATCAAGAGCCTTTACGCCAAGCTGATCTAATGGAAGTTCGCCATTTTTTACTTTCTCAGCGTTTAGAATAGGGTACATTTGGTAAGCGTACTCAGATTCATTAGCAGGATCTAATGCCCATTTCCATGCATATTCATAATCATGAGCAGTTACAGCGTCCCCGTTGGACCATTTAAGATCGCGCAGCTTAAAGGTGTATGTTAATAAGTCGTCGGAAATTTGAATATCTTCAGCAGCAGCCGGTTGTGGCTTGCCATCTTGCCCTACACGAGTTAATCCTTCCATTAAGGACTTGAGGATCATGAGGGAAGTTGAATCTGTAGCTTGAGCTGGATGTAATGTAGGCGGTTCAGCGTGGATATTGACACGAAGAACGCTTTCTTTATTTTCTGCTGGTTTTTCCCCTTCAGCAGGCTTCTGTTCTGGCGCCGTTTGGTTACCGCCGCCACATGCCGTAAGGACCATGCTCATGGAAAGCGTTGCACTCAACATGGTGTAGAGCTTCTTTTTCATCAAAGTACCCCCTCTAATTATCTGATAATTCTGGAGTGATAGCCTCACAAATCGTATTGTATCATGGATTTTTTGAGAAATAAATATAATTATCATAAAAAAAGCATGGTATTTCGTAAAAAATTGTTCTAATTAACAATATAACCACAGAGAGGACGATGGAAATGAGACCCCTGATCGGAATAACTGCTTCTTTGGACGGAACAAAGATTCAAGTACAGCGGGAAAATAGTGATGCTATTAGTATAGCCGGAGGTCTTCCTTTTATCATTCCGTATCTAGAAGAGGAGCAAAGTATTCAGGATTTGGCCCAACGTTTAGATGGATTACTGCTGACAGGAGGGGGCGATATTGATCCGTTTTTATTTGGGGAGGAGCCTGTCCCAGGGTTGGGTTCCATTACACCCGAGCGTGATCGACTGGAAATGGCTTTGATTAATGAAATGTTAAAGCAGAACAAGCCGATTCTCGGGATATGTCGCGGATGTCAGATCCTTGGCATTACAGTGGGGGGGAGTATGTTCCAGGACATATATACCCAGATAGACGATTCACTTCTCCAGCACGCGCAAAAAGCACCGAGGTATCACGTTTCTCATCTAGCTCTAATCCAGGAAGGAACCCTTCTCCATCGCATAATGGGGGAAAAGCAAATCAAGGTCAACTCGTTCCATCATCAGGCGATCCGTGGGGTGCCTGAAACATTTCGCATTTCAGGTGTCGCCACGGATGGAGTGGTTGAGGCCATAGAGAGTTTGGAGCACTCCTTCGTTTTAGGTGTTCAATGGCATCCGGAAGATTTATACACAAAGCATCCTTATATGCTCAAGCTTTTTCTTGCTTTCGTTAAAGCTTGTAAAGAGCTGAAAAAATAAAGGGAGCCCCCGCAGGAGCTCCTTATTCCATGGTTTATTATTGAATTCTTTGCCCAGCAAGAGCTTGCTCAGCGAATTGTACAAGACGCTTAGTGATTTCTCCACCGACAGAACCATTAGCGCGAGCAGTTTGCTCTGGTCCAAGTTGAACTCCAAATTCTTGAGCAATTTCGAACTTCATTTGGTCAAGAGCTTGAGCAGCACCAGAAACTAGCTTTTGGTTTGAGTTACGGCTTTCGTTTTGTTGCATTTGAAATTCCTCCTTGAATTTAGTTTGATTTGATAAGAGAGGTTCAATGCCACTACTAGTATCTTGTCACTAAATCGGAAGAATATAATTAGAAAAATTTTACAATCGTTCTATTGCAGGATCCGATTGATCATGACCGCCGCTTCGGCTCTTGTGACGGTTTGATTCGGTCGGAACGTCTTATCTGGATATCCAGATAGGACTCCTGCTAGTTGAAGCTTGAGGATGTCTGCACTAGCCCAGTGACCCGTAATATCCCTAAAGTCACCCGCTTGAGTAGTTGGGGTTACACTAAAGCTGCGGGCCAGGGCTGCAGCTAACTCTGCTCGCGTGATGGGTTTGTCTGGACGAAAGGTTAGATCAGGATATCCTTTCATCATCCCATATACGGAAATAGTACTCACAAAAGGATAGGACCAACGGGTTGGAGCCACATCGAGAAAACGGGCGTCCGACTTGATGTCAAACTTTAAGGTTTGGGTAAGAATCGTGGCAACCTCTTCTCTAGAAATCGCATTCGTTGGTTTATATGTCCGATTCTGATACCCTTTGATCAAATTCCGCTCATTCATGGCTAAGATATCTTTTTTAGCCCAGTGATGATGAATATCGATAAAAGGACCTTGATGAGTTAAAGCTGTCCATAGGCTAGTATCCTCTTGACCCAGATGCCATGCTCCCCAGCCTCTAAGCCCATATGTTTCAGCCAGTTGGATGCGTTCCTGAATAGTTTGCGCATTGTCAAACCAGATTTCATAGGTGCGTCCTGTTGTCTGATCCTTAAAGCTAGAGCGTAGCGTTCGATGCACGGTATCAAACTCGACCTTTGCGTTGTTTCTTGTGATGAGATTCATGGCCTGGGAGTAATAAATACCCATCCCTTTTTCCTTATCACTCCAATAACGACCGTAGAATGGAACAGCCAGGATTAATTTTTCTTTTGGAATCTTTTTGCTCAAATACTGTATTGACTCTTCCACCCAGGACAAACCGGCCACGGGACCTGCCGGGCCATTGGGGTAGCTTTGGTCGTAGCCCATAATCACAACGGTATCTACAAGTTTGCCAATCGCTTCAAAATCATAAGATCCTACCCATCCCTTTGTGGTGTCGGATCGAGCAGGAGCCACAGCAATACTGACCGTTTTTCCATGTGGGTGTAGCTTATCACTAAGACGCTTTAGAAATTGGGTTTGCAAGCTCCGCTCTGCATAGGTTAAATTTTCAATGTCCACATTGACGCCATCTAAATCATGGCGCAAAACAGCTGCCGCCAGATCATCGGCTAATTTTTGTCCATTTTTCATCGCCTGGATCCCTATTTGCTGATCCCAGTGGTTACTGATAAAGGGTGTAATCTTATATCCTTTTTGCTTCGTGTAAGCGACAAACTCTTTGTCCACGCCAACAATGAGTTGTCCGTCTTTACTTAAATTAAAGTAATTCGGAGAAACGGTCCCCACATGGCCGTTAGTCCTTTCCAACTGTTTTTTATAGTTGCTAGAGTTTGAACCATAGAGGTAAATTAAATTATTATGGTTCGGCGATTGTGCAGAGACGTGGAAAGTGGTTAAACTTACAAGTAGAATAAAAAGCCAGCCTATCAACCATTTTTTCATCTGTTTCTCCCCTGCATTTGATATAACTATCTTAATAAAAGGCTAGAGAAGGGGTCACCCGGTAAAATTAGGAATGGAGTGTGAAGGAAGAGTGAAATTTACTAAAATGCACGCATTAGGCAACAATTATATTTACGTGAACTGCTTTGAGGAGGCATTGGATGAAAATCGGTTGCCAGATATTGCTAAAGAAGTGTCTAGGGTAACCACCGGAATTGGTTCCGATGGCATGATTCTGATCTGTCCCTCCACAGTGGCAGATTTTAAGATGAGAGTTTTTAATAATGATGGTTCCGAAGCGAAAAATTGCGGAAATGGTTTACGATGTGTCGCCCGTTATGTGTACGATCGAGGGTTAACTCAGCGAACTCAATTTTCAATCGAGACGCTTGGCGGAATCGTACAAGCTCAAATTAATGTAACAGGTGAACACGTTTCTAGCATTACAATCGACATGGGAGTTCCCGGATTGAAAAAGAAGGACGTTCCAGTGCAGGGAGATCCTGAGTCCGAGACGATTCATGAAATCCTGCGGTTTAAGGATTCGGAATACGCCGTAACGGCTTTATCCATGGGCAATCCGCATGCCGTCATCTTTACAGAAGATGTTTTGGCTATAGACGTAGCTAAAGAAGGAAAAGAAATCGAGTGGTCTCCTTTATTCCCGGAACGGGTAAACGTAGAGTTCATTCAGGTCGTAAATCCTAACGAAATTATTTTTCGAGTGTGGGAGCGGGGATCTGGCATCACACAGGCCTGTGGCACAGGGGCTTGCGCTGCGGTGGTGGCTGGAATACTTAATGGTAAGCTGCAAAGAGACCAGCCGGTAACGGTTCATTTACTAGGAGGGGATTTGGAGATCACCTGGTCTAACGATGGCCGAGTATGGATGACCGGACCTGCTGAGTTTATCGCCGATGGTGTTTTTTATCTGAAAGAAAGCTAAATAGACATCCTAAACCTTACAGCCTGTACATATAATGTACCGAGGTGAGAAGAATGAAGGAGTCATCCAATGCAATGCAAGGGTTTATTCTGCTTGTTTTTGTTATCAATCTTGCCCTCGCTGTCTCGATCCTGACACCCCAAGGGCATCTAGATTTACAAAATGTCGTAGATAGCCTCGATATGGAAGCTGTATCAGCGCCCTATGCAGTGGATCCGCCGATTCCCGATATGAACCTGGAATGGAGACCTGTTGAACAATTTTTGGATGGCGAATGGCGAGTGGAAAAGTACCAGGAATTTGAAATTTATCTCAGTCCTACGGGTGAAGTTCTCAAGGAAGTGCCCACGAATCATTTTAATTATCTAAGATATTGGCGTTATGAGAAGTAATATGATATTATCAGTTGATGAATGTACATACTGCAAGGAGGAAAAAGCAGATGACAATGGATGCCGTCAAGAATGAACCGATGGCGAAGAAATCGGAAGTGAAAGCTTACGAAGAATGGGTAATTGGCAGCCGAAATGCGGTTTGGTACACAGATTACCTGGCAGAGGTTCAGCGCTTAGAAAAGGGAGATTCTACTCTACTAGAGCCAAGCCATCTAACCAAGGCCGTTCTTAAACAGAAGCTTCAAGGTTACATCGCTTATCGTTAAGAGTACAAAAAACTTTTACAGAAGACGCCGCGGCTGCGGCGTTTTTCGTGTATAATGGAGTTTATCGATAAGTCACAGTTGGACAAGCAGGAAGGATGATGTTCCTTGAAGCTGGAATTAAGAACAACGATTCACGCCCGAGAGGTGTGGAAAATGCTAGAGTATTGGGTGAAGGAACCAGCACTTCAGAAACACGAAGAGCATTGCGAGTGGCTTGAGGACACCGTATTTCATATAAAAGAAGGCTCAGTGGAAGTAACGGAAAAGCTGCAGAACCCCCCAGACTATTTGTTTTATATGATTTATCACAAGGAGGAGCACGTCGGCTTTGTGGAGGCTTTCTCCAGACCTTTTGATTTTTATGGCTTGTCTATCGATATTACGTCGATCTGTGTGTTTGATGAACATCGGGGAAAAGGAATTGTAAAAGAGGCACTCCAGCTATTAATTAATCAATTATTTGACACCTTTCCCAACGCCCGCCACATCAGCTGCCAAACGGGCCTTGACAACAAACCGATGGTGAGGCATTTAACGGAACTTGGATTTCAACGAAAAGACTCCACCAAGATCGGCGAAATTTTCCTATATGAGAGGAGCTCCTAAGATTAAGTGAGCTTCTTTTTTTTTTGACCCAGATTTCTGGTATAATAAGGGTATGCTTTTACGGATGAGGTTCTACATATGATTACTCTACATGGTACGTATATATCCAATCAAATGGGTGAAGAACAGGCGTTTGGTCTTTGGGCAGAGCGAGAACAGAAGAAATGCGGCCTTCCTTCTGCCGTTCAAGAGCTCTTAGACGATTTGATTGTGGAAGAAAAAGACGAAGTCGTTTACTTGTCACGGATTGGGATGGCAAGGGGCTTGGAAGAACTAACCCAGAATAACCTGGAGGTATCGGAGGAGCTACGCTTTTGGATGGAATTGTATTATTGGGTCCGATCGTTAGCCGCCAGAGGACAGTTTTCTCCAGGCTTAGTTCGGGAAAAGGATCAAATCTATGCCAAGTGGAGGATTCAAGTCACTGACCCAAGGGAAAGAGAATTCCTAGCAGATTGGGGGAATAAGGGGGAAGCCTTTATCCCAGAGGGGAGGGACTCCTCGGAATGGATTTTAGGGTTCGCCCATGACGTGATGGATGGCTATGTCCGAGAAGTGATTAATACCAAGATCTCACTTAAGAATAGTCAGCTGGGCAAGCTTCTTAAATTCAAACCCTTTTATCTTCATGAGGAATGGCTACACCGTCTTTGTATGGAAGAACACATCGCAGGTTCAGGCGCGAGGTGGGAAGAGCTTTATCGCGCTTTTTTGGACTGGGTGGATGAAGATGACGTGAAGAAAGAGATCCTTGGCAAGTGTTGCTTTCGACTTGAATCATCAGCGGATCCTTCCGTTTGGTATCTCCGCTTTTACTTGCTTCAGCCTTCAGGTGAACTATGGACCTGGTCTCAGATGAAAGACACAAAAGTACGACATGCCTTCTTAGGGGATTTAGCTCATGCATCCGCATTGGTTTTTGCCGATCAAGAAGGGATGTGGGATCATCCTCCGTTCTACAGTCAGCTTACGATGGAGGAAGCCTATCGTTTCCTGAAGCACAAGGCCCCCCTGTTGCGTGAACAGGGATATGCCGTCTATGTGCCTTCTTCGTTGCTAGCTAGAGAAACCAGCCGAGTGAAGATGAACATTAACTACGAGGATTTCGACCCAGGAAAAGGAGGACTCGAATCCCTACTTCACTTTGATTTTAACCTTGCTTTAGGAGATCAGAATCTCTCGTGGGAGGACTGGGAGCAGCTGGTTCGTACGCAAGATCCTCTCTTTCGCTTGAATGGAAAATGGGTAGAACTAGACCCGGACAAATTAAAACAGACGGTCCAATGGCTAGAACAGCACAAGAAGAAGACTACACTTACGCTCCGTGATGTTTTATATCTTCACGCTGCGTCAGACGATGAGGAGCTTTCTCCCATCGAAGTGGTGGATACAAAGGGTTGGCTAGAGAATTGGATCTCTATGAGCGCCAAGGGGTTGGAGGAGTTGTCCCCTCCTGACTATTTTCAAGGAGAATTGCGTCCTTATCAGCAATTGGGAATGTCATGGCTGATCCACCTAAGAAGATGGGGGGTCGGGGCCTGCTTAGCTGATGATATGGGTTTGGGCAAGACCATTCAGTTTTTGGCGTATTTGGCCTACTGCAAGGAGCAGAAATGGGTAAAACAGCCATCGTTATTGATTTGCCCAACCTCTGTGCTTGGTAATTGGCAGCGAGAGATACAACGTTTTGTTCCTGACTTGTCGGTTCATATTCACCATGGTCCTGATCGGTTGTCAGGGGAGGAATTCGCTAAAAAAATTGAGTCGGTGGACCTAGTCATTACGACCTATTCACTTATTCAGCGAGATTATGCAGATTTAACCTCACTCTACTGGGATGGGGTGATCTTAGATGAAGCCCAACATATTAAAAATATGGCATCCATTCAGACACGGGCAATTAGACAATTGTCCTGTCACCATCGCATTGCTCTGACAGGGACGCCTATAGAGAATCGCCTAAATGAACTGTGGTCGATTCTAGACTTTTTAAATCGAGGGTTTTTGGGAAGCCAGACGGTCTTTCGCCGTCAGTTTGGCCATCCTATCGAAAAGGGAGGAAACCGAACTCGCTTAGACACGCTGCGAAAGCTTGTCAGTCCTTTTATCTTACGACGCTCGAAATCAGATCCTACAGTGATCAGTGATCTGCCCGATAAAATTGAAAAAAAGGAATACTGTTACTTAACAACGGAACAAGCGGTGCTCTATGAGAAAGTGGTCGAAGAGTTGTTAAATAAAGAAACAGGACGGGTCGGGCTCGAAAGAAAAGGACTTATTTTGGCTGCCATCGCAAAACTAAAGCAAATCTGCAATCATCCCTCCCTCTTTCTCCGTGAAACGACCCTTCAAGGGAATCGTTCCGGAAAAATGATGCGGCTTCGCGAGCTGATAGAAGAAATGGTCGCCGAGGGGGACCGGATCTTGCTGTTTACCCAATTCGCTCAAATGGGCCACTTGTTAAAAAGTGAGCTAGAGAAGCAGTGGGGCTTTCCTGTTCCTTTTCTTTACGGAGGACTGAATAGAAATCAGCGTGACGTGATGATCAACGAGTTCCAAGAAGGGAAAGGCTCTCCTCTGTTTCTCCTCTCGTTAAAAGCGGGGGGAATCGGGTTAAACCTGACTCGTGCCAACAGAGTCATCCACTTTGACCGTTGGTGGAATCCAGCGGTAGAGAACCAAGCAACCGATCGGGCCTTTCGGATAGGCCAAACGAAAACAGTCCATGTGCACAAGTTGGTTTGCATGGGGACGATCGAAGAAAAAATTGACCTCATGATTGAACGAAAAAAAGGATTGGTGTCCGATATTATGGGTCAGACGGAAGCTTGGATTACGGAGTTATCCTCTAGTGAATTGCGAGAACTTCTTGCACTGAGGAACCAACTCATTGAAGAATAAAGTGAACGGGGGAAGAGGTTTGGCTAAGAGCAATACCCCATGGTTTGCAAGTGAATGGCTCCAATATTGGGAGAGAAAAAGTCAACCCTCCCGCTGGAACAAGGCTAAAGCCCTCCTTAGGCAAAATCAAATTACAGACCTTCAAATCGAGGAATGCCGGGTTCGTTCTCAGGTCAAGGAGGATTCAGTTTCTCGTACCGTTCAAGTAGACATCGAGATCAAGGGACTATCTCCTGAAGAAAAGGACGAGGTACTTTCCATGTACCTCTCTCAACCTGCTCTGATCATGCGTGTGTATAGTGGAACGATTACGGAAGAAGAAGCGTTTTCCGCACCTTTTTCATTAGGGTTTTTCTTGCCTCGTACTGCTGCTGCCTGCAGCTGTGGAGAGAGAATGCAACCCTGCCTGCACATTCTAGCGACGGTATGGGCGGTGGCCGAGCGCGTGGAGGAAGATCCCTCTTCGTTCCTCCTTATGAACGGGGTACCTTGGGAACTCGTGCTGCAGCATTTAGGAGAACAGGAGGGAATGGAAAAAGCTCCACGCTCTGCAGCCGATCAATATAAGATGGTGCCGCTTCCTGAAATCAAGGGAATACCAGAGGGGAAAAAAAAGCAGATGCAAGTAACCCCTCCGTTTTGGACTTCACCATTCCCTTATGTTTTTATTATGCAAGAAATTTACGATAAGGTAGTCCAGGAGGCTCGTCATGCCTCCGCGAACTACCAGCGAAAAGGGTAGCACCATACCGCTTATCGGAATACTCACCAACTATATCTATGTACATAGATATAGCTTGGAGGTGTTTTCTCGTGAGCGGTTTTTCCTCTTTTTTTCAAGAGCTCTTCGTCTTATACGCTTTGATCGGGATCGGAGCGGCTGCAAAAAAAGCATCCATACTATCCTCACATGCTGATCAAGCGTTGACTCAGCTGGTCTTGTATATTACTCTTCCAGCCTTAATTTTATATTCTATGGATTTTCCTCTGACGCTGGCCTTAATCGGTCAGTTAGCATGGCTACTAGCTCTATCCTGCTTTGCTTTAGGGACGGCGACTGTCCTTGCGCGTATGTGGGTCCAATGGTTTCCTAGCCCTCTAGAGAGAAGAGGAGTCACGCAGGGGCTTATTGTGTTTGCCAACCAAGGTTTTTTGGGCTATGCCATTTGTTACGCTCTTCTCGCGGAAACCGGGATTGCCTATGCCACTCTCTTTAATCTGCCTTATCTCATCTTGATTTGGACCTATGGGGTTTACCTGGTAGCCCGGGTCAAGCCGTCTTTTTCTTGGAGGACCATTGTACTCAATCCCGGAGTGTTTGCGACTTTGGTCGGAGTTTTTCTGCTTGTGATCCCGATGAGCTGGCCTACCTCGGTAAACCATCTATTATCGACCTTAGGTACGACTACTGTCCCCCTGTCCATGGTGCTACTGGGGAGCTTACTTGGCAATTTAAAATTTGCTCACTTGTCTAGTTTGCTTCGGAACCCTCAGCTGTGGGGCGTAGCAACACTCAGGCTACTTGTATTACCGCTTTTGTTGTTTCTTTTTCTACCATTCGGACTGGACCCTAGCGTTTTACTCGTAGCTGTTCTCATTACGGGCATGCCCTCTGCGCCAACGACGTCCTTGTTTGCTCAAAAATATGGGGCAGATGCCACCTGGGGTTCGGTAGGGGTGTTGATCAGCACCTTTTTCGCTTTTATTACGATTCCCTTGCTTTATTGGCTTCTTACCTTGTTCATTACAACATAGGATGAACTAGGACGAGATCGAATGATAAGAAGGGAGACCAGGCTTGAACTGGCTAACAGATTTTAAAGAATTCATTAAGCGCGGCAATGTTCTAGAGCTTGCTATTGGCGTTGCAATAGGTACAGCGTTTAATCGAATTGTCACTTCCTTGGTCGAAGACATACTAATGCCGCCCATTGGGTTATTTGTCGGAGGGGTGGATTTCTCGCATCTTCGTATTCCACTGGAAGCAGAAGTCACTATAAACTATGGGAGCTTCGTCAATCACGTCATCCACTTTTTGATCATTGCTTTAAGCTTATATCTGGTTTTTCGTACCGCTTCTTCCTTGCAAAGAAGATCTATAGAAAGGACGCCGCCGATGAAGAGCTGTCCGATGTGCTACTCGCAAATTCCACGTGATGCAAAGCGTTGTTCATTTTGTACATCCTACTTAATACGTAGTAACGTTAAAAAACAAAGGAGTAATCGAGAATGGCATTCGGCATCAAACGAGAGGAACTAAATGAATGGAAACGAAAAGTGAAAGTAGGCGAGCTCGCCTTTTTAACTCACTATTGGCAGCACCCTCGTTTTCCAGACTTGAAGACGGTCACGAAAGCAGGATGCAGCGATATTGACCGCTTACTTCATTGGGGAAAGCAGTATGGCCTCAAAAAGGAGTGGATCCACTATCGCGCAGGGTATCCCCATTTTGATTTACTTGGGGAAAAGCAGCAAGAAATATTGATCCAAGAGGGTTTGTCTAGCCATCTGTCCCGCTTTAGAATGAAATAAAAATATTTTCTGGTTTTGGTATACTCCTTTTTTTGCTCCGATACAATGTATCAGGCAGCAAGAAGGAGGGTTCATCCATGAAGGTTGATGCAGTATTTGAAGGTGGGGGCATTAAGGGGCTTGCCTTTTTAGGGGCCATTGAGAGGCTGGAGGAGGCCGGTTATGAATGGGAACGAACAGCAGGAACCTCTGCCGGCTCGATCATGGCGGCCCTATTAGCCGCTGGATTTACGGCAAAAGAAACGAAACAGCTCTTTCTCCAGTTTCCATACGAACGCATTGAGTATCGAACAGGCATTTGCCGGGTGCCTTATGTAGGACGATGGGCTAGTCTAGCTTTTTATAACGGCATTTATAACTTATGCACACTTGAAGACTGGCTGACCACGGAGCTGAGGAAAAAAGGGAAGCTTACCTTTGGCGATCTGCCCAAGGATAAATTAAAGATTGTGGTGGCGGATATTACGCAAAATCGCATGGTCGTTTTTCCTGACGATCTTCCATCCTATGGAGTTGACCCCCTTCGATTCCCCATTGCCCGAGCGGTTCGAATGAGCAGCTCCATTCCCTTTTTCTTTCGCCCCTTGTCACTGGCTGGCAACGTCATGGTGGATGGAGCCATTCTCAGCAATTATCCCATCTGGCTTTTTGATCGGGAGGGCGCACCGCGCTGGCCCACCTTCGGGTTTCGGTTACCGAGCAAAAAGAGAGTCGAAGAAGAGCCGACAAAGGTCAGAGGGCCCCTGCAGCTTGCCATTGCTGTTGTACGCACGATGATGGATGGCCACGATAATCGCTATATCGATGTACACAGTGCCGCTCGAACCATCTTTATTAAGGATATTGAAGTCGGACTTACTCAATTTAATCTAAGCTTGGAAGAAAAAGAAAAGCTGGTGCAACTGGGGCGAGAGTCTGCCGATCGCTTTCTAACGAAATGGAATTTCGAGAAATATATTAAGCTTTACCGTCCTGTTCGAAAAACAATTATATAGCAGCAATCAATAGAAGACCGTCTGGGGAAAGCTTAACCTAGATGGTTTTTATTGTGTATTTGATGACAGGAATGTTAACATGGAAAACAGAGCACGATCAGCCAACTATTGAAGAAGGGTAAGAGAAGAGATGAAAGATTATCCCATTATGCTTAGACTTGCGGGAAAGCGCTGTGTTGTGGTGGGCGGAGGCAAAGTGGCCGAGCGGAAAATTAAAAGCTTGTTGTCAACGGGAGCAGCCTTAGTGGTCGTAAGTCCGGTTTCTACGGAAAAGATCACGGAGTGGGCAACTACTGGTCAACTTCAGCTTCTTGCTCGTCCGTTCGAGAACAAGGACTTGGACGGAGCCGTTCTCGTCATTGCAGCAACCAATCAGCCCGAGATCAATTTAGAGATCTATCAAGCGATTCAACCCTATCAGTGGATTAATGTCGTGGATCGTCCTGACCTTTGTTCCTTTACTGTACCAGCGACACTTGAACGGGGAGATATTCAGATCGCCGTCTCTACAGGCGGCAAGAACCCAGGGTTAGCTAAAAAATTACGCAAGCAGTTGGATCAGTGGATCGGCGAGGACTATGAAGAGTATGTTCATTTCTTGGGGAGCACTCGCCAACAGGTTTTGAGCTTAGGATTGGACAGCGAACGAAAAAAACAGTTGCTTCAAGAGCTATTGGATGATCGCTTTCTTTACTGGACTCAAGAGGGAAACCTTGAGAAACGGGACGAAGAAGTTCGAAAATTGATAAACCGACTCAATTAGTGGGTATTAAAAGTCAGTATTGACAACAACAGCTGATTAAAATATATTATTCTTATCTAGTAAGTCGGAATTAAAAGTGGAGAGGAGGGGTGTGTATGGATAAGACGGGAATTCTTGTGATCTCTCACGGTTCGCGTGACCAGGGCTGGGTGGAAATGATTGAACATGCGGTAGCGTTAGCGGGTACAGATTACCCTACGGAGACTGCTTTTTTGGAGCTGGTGGCTGGCAAGTCGATAGAAGACGGTGTCCGTAAGCTGGAGTCAGAAGGAATCAACCGGATCTTGGTGGTGCCCTTATTCTTAACCATGGGCAGCACACACTTGCATGAAATCCAATATGCTTTAGGTTTGTTGCCGGAATCCCCCATACCTACTGATCTCGAGCGGATTCATCCTAGGGCCCATATGGTTTGGTGTTCACCGCTTGAATCCCATCCCTATGTGCTAGCCATCTTAGAAGAGCGAATTCAACAGATCAGTGTGGAGCCCTCTCAGGAAATCCTGCTTCTGATTGGACACGGCAGTGATGTAGAAGGATTTCATGAGCGCTGGGAGAAATTATTGAGTAATATCACCTCTAGGCTGCAAAAGCGCTTTGGGTTTCTCCATGCCACGCATGCTACGTTTCACCCTGATAATATACAGGAGCGTGCACAAGCGCTTGCTTCCCATGGCAGCTTAATCGTCTTGCCCTTTTTCATGAGCGAAGGCTATTTTACTAAGTCCGCCATCCCGAGAAGACTCAGAGGACTGCAGACCCTCTATGAAGGCCATGCCTTGCTTCCACACGCGCTGGTAAGTGCTTGGATTCAAAATAGTGTGAGGTCCTGTGATAAAGAGGTTGACGATTTTGAAAGCTTAATATACACTTTAAACCATTAAAACATACTCATAAACTCTGAATTAAGAATAGAGACAAGGAATTGGGGAGAGTGAACGAAAATGGCTGCTGACAGACAATGGAAATGGGCGAATGACCCGAAACTGAACAAAATGGAGATTGCCAAACTTGAAAAAGACGGCTTAGATGTTATTGATACAATCATTAACAAGTATGCCGTTGAGGGTTTTGACTCCATCGAAGGAATGGACATGGACCGTTTTAAGTGGGCTGGCGTCTATCAACAAAAACCAAAAGATGGCTATTTCATGATGCGAGTTCGCGTTCCCGGCGGAATTATGACAAGCGAACAGGCCCGTGTAATGGCACAAATTGCAAAAGATTATGGCCGTGATCTCGTGGATGTTACCACCCGACAAGCCATCCAGTTCCATTGGTTGACCGTACAATCATTACCTGACATCTTTGAAAGATTGGCTTCTGTTG
Source organism: Ammoniphilus sp. YIM 78166 (assembly GCF_004522215.1). GTDB lineage: Bacteria > Bacillota > Bacilli > Aneurinibacillales > RAOX-1 > YIM-78166. The sequence continues at coordinate 532,895 of NZ_SDLR01000003.1, forward strand.
GCATGTCCTCGTTTGAAGCCTGTGGGGATTGCCCGCGTACCATCGTGGGAAATCCATTGGCCGGTATCGATCCGAATGAAGTGATGGACACTCGTCCGATTGTGGACGAAATGGAAAGATTCTTCCTTATGAATCGAGAGTACTCGAATCTTCCTCGTAAATATAAAATATCCATTTCGGCAAACGTCTTTAATACCGGGCATGCCGAAATCAACGACTTAGCCTTTACTCCAGCAAAGAAAGTGATCAATGGAGAAGAAGTCATCGGATTCCACGTATGGGTTGGCGGCGGCTTATCTGCTAAACCTTACTTAGCTCAGAAGCTGAATGTTTTCTGCAGACCGGAAGAAGTGGTAAGGGTCGCTGCAGCGATTACAGAGGTTTATCGAGATAATGGATATCGTGAAAAACGCACCCATGCTCGCATCAAGTTCTTGATCGCAGACTGGGGAGTTGAAAAGTTCTTAGGAGAACTAGTGAAAATCACCGGGGAACTAGAGACTGTTGGTGAAGATCTGACTAAAGGATGGAACGCTGGCTATTTCTACGGCCTTCATGAGCAAAAGCAGGAGGGACTATACTATGCAGGGTTGTCTGTTCCCGTTGGCCGGATGAATGCAGAGGAATTAGTAGAACTTGCTCGCTTAGCGGATGTATATGGGGATGGCACGATCGGCGCATGCAACTCCCAGAACGTCCTCATCCGCAACATATCTTCGGATAAAGTCGAAGCGTTTAAGCAAGAGGCGATCCTTCAAGAACGCTTTAAGCTTGCGCCAAGCACCTTTGTTGCCTATTCTGTAGCCTGTACAGGGAATGAGTATTGTAATCTAGCGGTAGTTGAGACGAAAGAGCGGATGCGTTCCCTGGCTCAATATTTAGATGATACCGTCGATTTGGATACACCACTTCGCCTTCATATGGTCGGTTGCCCGAACTCCTGTGGTCAGCGTCAGATTGCAGACATTGGATTCCAGGGTGCGTTAGTGAAAACGGAGCAAGGCATGGTGGACGCGTTTGACATTCATGTAGGCGGTACACTAGGCATTGATGCCCGCTTTAACCAGAAGCTCAAGGCGCGTGTGAAGGCTGACCAATTGGGTCCAGTAGTCGCTCAGATGATTGGCGTATACAAAGAAGAGCGTCTAGAGAACGAAGAATATTGGAAGTATGTAGATCGTGTAGGGGTCGAACACATTCAAGCGACTGTTGATCGTATCCTTGTTACTGCGTAAGTTTCCTTGAAGGAGTGAAGGATTTGGCTGAACAACAACCTGAACAAGAATTTTATCTTTATAAACTTGAAGCCGTCCTTGAAGAAAACAAACTGATGACCATCATTGTGATGGCTGACTCGGATGCCAAGGCGTTTACGTATGCGGAGAACAACCTTCTTCGGCATACGATCGCCCCGCCGCGGGTCAAAGAGCTCAGCATTGTACAGAAAAAGCCGATGACTCGAGGTGGAGTGGGTTACGTTGTAGAGACCCTTCAGTTTTAATGAGGAGAGAACGTTTCTCTCCTTCTCACTTCTTTCAAATTAAACCCGACTATTCGCATATGATTATATAAATAGACCAATATCTCTACATAAAGGAGGAGGTAAGGGATGAGTACCGAAACGATTTCGTTCCATACTTTGCAAGATGAGGATTATGAACGGATTAATGCAGAACTAGCTGCAAAAGATACCTTAGATGTTCTTCGCTGGGCGTATCAGACTTTTGAAGACGAGTTAGTTTATGCTTGCAGCTTTGGGGCTGAAGGGATGGTCTTGATCGACTTAATTTATAAGGTTCGTAAGAATGCGAAAATTATTTTCTTAGATACCAATAAGCACTTCAAGGAAACGTATGAGCTCATTGATCGCGTTAAGCAAAAATATCCTGAGCTTCGCATCGAACTTCAAGAACCGGAATTGACGCTGGAGCAACAGGCCAAGGAACATGGAGATGAACTATGGAAAACACAACCCGATCTCTGCTGTCAAATTCGTAAGATTCAGCCGTTGAACAAAGCCTTAAAAGGATCACGTGCTTGGCTGTCTGGATTGCGCAGAGAGCAGTCGCCGACTCGAGCAAACACACAGTTTGTGAACAAGGATCGAAAATTCGAGTCCTTGAAAATCTGTCCGCTCATCCACTGGAAGTGGGAGGATGTTTGGAATTATATTAAACTGTTTGATCTCACTTACAACGTGTTGCATGATCAAGGCTACCCTAGTATCGGCTGCGAAACCTGTACCTTGCCGGTTACGGATGGCGGCGATTCAAGAGAAGGTCGTTGGGCTAACTCTAAGAAAACAGAGTGCGGCTTGCATTTATCATAAATCTAAAAACAATTCGGGAGGTATTTCTTATGAGCTTAAGTCAACCACATGGCGAAACCTTAGTAAATCGCATTGATTTGGAATTAGATTATTCTACCGTGACAAAAGAAGTAGAACTAGATGGCTTTGCCCTATCTGACCTTGAATTAATCGCTATCGGTGCGTATAGCCCGATTACAGGCTTCTTGACCGAGAAGGACTATATCTCAGTCGTTGAAACCATGAAACTAAGCAGCGGGCACGTATGGAGTGTTCCGATCACGTTGCCAGTGAGTGAAGAAGAAGCAGGGCGTTTGACTCTAGGCGACCAAGTCAAGCTAGTCCACAAAGGATCCGTGTATGGGGTCTTAACGTTAGAGGATATCTATCGCCCCAATAAGCTAAATGAAGCCGAGAAGGTGTATCGTACAACCGACGAAGCCCACCCGGGTGTGAAAAAGCTTCTCGAAAGACCTACTGTTTATCTTGGGGGTTCCATCGTATTGGTACAACGCCCTGAGGTTAACCAATTTAAGGAGTTCTACCTCGACCCTGTAGAAACCCGAGCGGTATTCCAAGAAAAAGGCTGGAAGACGGTTGTTGGTTTCCAAACCCGTAATCCTGTTCACCGTGCGCATGAATATATTCAAAAAGCAGCCATGGAAATCGTGGATGGATTGTTCCTAAACCCACTTGTAGGCGAAACCAAATCCGATGACATTCCTGCAGATGTAAGAATGGAGAGCTACCAAGTATTACTGAAAAATTATTATCCACAAGAACGTGTATTCCTTGCGGTGTTCCCCGCAGCGATGAGATACGCTGGACCACGTGAAGCGATTTTCCACGCGATGGTTCGTAAAAACTACGGTTGCACGCACTTTATTGTTGGACGCGACCATGCAGGAGTAGGAAACTACTATGGAACATACGATGCTCAGCTAATTTTCAACAACTTCACGGCAGAAGAGCTAGGCATCCAACCCTTATTCTTTGAGCATAGTTTCTATTGCAAGAAGTGCGGCAACATGGCTTCTACGAAAACATGCCCACATGGTGCAGAAGACCGTTTAATTCTTTCCGGTACGAAAGTAAGAGAAATGTTAAGCAAGGGTGAAATTCCTCCAGTGGAATTTAGCCGCAAAGAAGTAGTTGAAGTCTTAATCCGCGGTATGCGCGTTGAATCTTACACATAGAAAAGAGGGGTAATGATGGCGAATCAAGCAGCAACGAATATCGTCTGGCATTCTGCGACCGTGACAAAAGATGATCGTCAGACATTAAATGGGCATAAAAGTTGTGTTCTCTGGTTTACAGGATTATCGGGTGCCGGTAAATCCACGCTAGCGAATGCGGTTGAAAAGCGCCTATATGAACTCAACAAGCGGACGTATATCTTAGATGGAGATAACGTACGTCACGGATTAAATAAAGATCTAGGATTTAGTGCAGCCGATCGGACGGAGAATATCCGTCGGATCGCGGAAGTGTCCAAGCTTTTTGTCGATGCTGGCCTGATTTCGGTAACGGCCTTTATCTCACCGTTCCGCGAAGATCGTCAAGTGGCCCGTGACCTCTTGGCACCAGGAGAGTTTATTGAGGTTTATGTAAAATGTTCGTTGGATGAATGTGAAAACCGTGATCCGAAAGGCTTATATGCCAAAGCCCGCAAAGGTGAAATCCCTAACTTTACAGGCATTTCTTCCCCTTATGAGGAGCCGTTAGAGCCTGAGTTGGTGGTCGAAACGGATCTATTAAGCTTAGAAGAAAGTGTGGAAAAGGTGATTTCGTACCTTCAATACCGCAATATTATTTAAAAGACCGGGCTTCCCGGTCTTTTTCTGTATGGAAACATATGTTAAGGTGGATAGGAGGTGAGTTCCTATTATGACAAATGTCTATGTCGACCATGTAGGCCGCGAACTTTTGATTCCGAGTGTTCCTCAGCGGATTATTTCTTTGTGTCCATCTATTACGGAAACCTTATATGCTCTCGGGTTAGGGTCATCCATGGTAGGTCGCACCCAGTTTTGTATTCATCCCGCAGAGCAGGTGGCTTCTTGCACCAAGGTAGGGGGAACGAAACAAGTGAAGCGTGAGATCATTGAGCAGTTGAAGCCCGATCTGATCATTGCTGAAAAAGAAGAAAACCCTAAAGATATGGTTGAGGACTTAGCCCGTGATTTTCCCGTTTACGTCGTGAATGTGGAAACCTATGAACAGGCCTTGCAGATGATTCGAGATTTAGGACAAGTGACAGGGAGATCGACGGACGGTGATCGCTTAGCCACTACCATTGATCAAGCCTTTCAGCAAATTCAAAAAGGTGCCGCTCGAGTTGGTTATTTGATTTGGCGCAAGCCTTACATGGCAGCAGGCCAATCTACGTATATTGATGCGATGTTGTCCTATTGTGGTTTTGAGAATGTCTTCAAAGAGTTGGACGGACGTTACCCGATTGTGGAATGGGAACAGATTCAAGAAAATGCACCTGAGGTCTTGCTTCTTTCATCTGAGCCTTTTCCATTTGAGGAAACTCATCAACGAGAGCTTGAAGAACGTTTACCGGGATTGAAAACGATGCTGGTTGACGGAGAGTTATTTAGCTGGTACGGTGTTCGTATGCTTTATGCAGTCGATTATTTTCAGAAGTTAATTAATCTATTACGGGTGAGGGAACCATGATTAAACTAGAGCATGTAGATTTTATTCGTGAGAATAGGCCGATTCTTCGTAACATATCGCTCGAGATGCAACCTGGTGAGCAGTGGATTATTTTAGGAAAAAACGGATCAGGCAAGACGACCCTGCTGGAATTAATTGCGGGATATCAGTTTCCGTCCAAAGGTCGAATAGAGGTCAATGGATACCGTTATACGGAATGCGATGTACGCGAAGCTCGAAAAAAAATTGGCTATATTAGCCAAACCCTTTTGGAGAAGTTGACCTTGCGTGATCCTGTTCTTGAAGTGGTGGCAACAGGCGCGTTTGGTTTCTTGCGATTCTATGAGCCGATACCACCAGCGGTGGAAGAGAAAGCAAAAGAAATGCTAGAGCTTGTTCGTCTTTCCCATTTGCAAAGTCAGCCATTGGCTAGTTTATCCCAGGGAGAGCGGAAGCGGATGATGCTGGCTCGCGCCTTGATGAGTGATCCGACTCTTCTTATTCTTGATGAGCCATGTGCCGGTTTGGACTTATGGGAACGCGAGCATCTCCTGTCCAATATTCAAGAGATGGGAGAACAACAGCGGATTCAGATGATCTATGTTACCCATCATATTGAAGAAGTAATGCCCCTCTTCACTCATGTTGCGCTAATAGACAACGGGGAACTAGTGGCTGTCGGCGCCAAAGAAGAGGTACTTACAGCGCAACGATTGAGCTCGGCCTTTCAGGTTCCGCTGGTAGTGGATTGGCACGAAGAGCGGCCCTGGATTAAGGTAGGCAAGGGTTAGATATTGTTTCCTGTGACACACGTCACATTCATCTATTGAAACGTTGGTTATAGTAGAGATAGAAGAAATGAGAGGGGTTGACGGAGATGAATGCTGTACTGATTTCAATTATCATCGTTTGCATCATAGCTTCATTAGTAGGGACTCTCTGGGTGGCAACGAAGCCTGGTGAAAAAAAATACGACGCGAAGAGTAAGGCCAATGTAAAAAGGCTTACCGTCATTTATGGCATAACGACCATTCTTTCCGTCTTGATCTTTGTCCTTTATTTGTACAGAACTTAATGAATGCATGAAAACGACCCCTCCGGGAGATACGAATAGAAGAACGTCTCTTAAGGAGGGTTGTTTTATGCCCGAATTACCGGAAATGGAGACCTATCGCACCCTCCTGACCGAGAAAATGGCAGGTAAGACGATTACCAAAGTGGAGATCAACAGAGAAAAATCGGTGAACACTACGGTGGACTTTTTTATTCACCATGTAACAGGTTCGCGAGTTGATTTTATTTCAAGGAGAGCCAAACACCTTCTTTTTCATTTAGATAATAACTATGTCTTGCTACTGCATCTTATGCTCGGGGGATGGATGTACTGGGGAACACCAGCCGATCGGCCTTCGAGGAACTTTCAGGTGATCTTGAGCTTCGGGGAGTATCAGCTTTATTTCATTGGGCTGCGTTTAGGCTACCTTCATTTGATTCCTTCGGCAGAAGTCGAGGAACGCTTCGCAGCACTCGGTCCAGAACCCTTGTCCCCAACCTTTACTGCGCAGGCATTAATGGAGAGATTCAAGGGTAAAAGAGGCAAGCTAAAAATGAAATTGGTGGATCAATCGTGGATCTCAGGGATAGGAAACTGCTATAGTGACGAAATCTGTTTTCATGCAGGATTGTTGCCTGATAAGGCTATCCAAAGCCTAACGAACACTCAAATGGAGCAGTTGTCTCGATCAATACCAACTGTACTTCAGGAGGCGATACGCTGGGGGGGCTATATGGAATATCCCCTGTTCAAGGAGGATCGTCTCACCGGTGGATATAACGACCAGTGCAAAGTCTATGATCGAGAGGGAGAACCTTGTTTTCGTTGTAGCCAGTTCATACAAAAAGAAGAAATTTCCTCCCGGAAAACGTTTTTTTGTACACATTGTCAGGAATAGTGGGAAAGGAAGGGATAGGATGGAGAACCGTGAGCCATGCTTGGAATGCGGCGGGCCTGTAGATGAATTAGTCTACGCCGTGTACTGGGGCAAAGATGATCCTAAAAAGGGGATCCAACAAGATGATATAGCTGGATTCTTGTGTGATCGTTGCCGAGAAAAGAAAAAAGTAAAAAGCATGAAGAATCGAAACGAACTTCATAAATTAGCGGCTCTGAAAAACTTGCTATAGATGCTGGGGGAGAGTCATGTGGGGAAAGCGGTTTTTATCAAGTATTTACTGATCTCCTTCGTCTTGATTGAGATGCTGGAATGGTCACTTCTGTTCTGGGGAGCACCATCCTATCTGGAGCAGTCTCAGCACCGCGGATATGTCATCCTATTCACAGTCTGGTCAGGGATTATCGGGGCACCTATTATGGCCTTGTTGTTGTTCGGGATGAAAAAACGAAAAACAGAAAAAGAAAAACCGAAGATGTGAATCGTTCATCTTCGGTCTTTTCTTTTTCTTTAATACTTGCTATCAGGATGGTACGTGAGATCCAGGAATTGTTCAATCCGATTGGTCAGCTCCTGGGCCGTGCTGGCTAAATCATAATTGGGGATGACAATGTCACACTTCGACTGGTATTCCATGATCTGTTCGTAGTGGCTGAGGTGGCGTTGAATTGTGGCTTCGTCATCTCCGCGCTCTTGCTGGCGTGCAATGACCGTGTCTCTATCTGCATAAACGAAGATAGTCAGATGCTTAGAGAAAATGTTCTTAAAGATCTCACAGCCCTCGGGGCTTAGAATGGCAAAAAAACTGCCCGCTTCATTAAGCAGCCGCTCGCAGTCGGATCGCTTAATCCCATAACGGTAACCATCTGCTTGTACGACCTCAATGAATTCCAGGTTATTCTCGAGCTGAATAAATTCCTCCGGGGAAACAAAATAATATTCCTTCCCATGGGTTTCCTTCCCGCGCTTGGGGCGTGTCGTATAAGAGACGACTCTAGGGATTTGAAAGGTAATACCCATGGCCTCAGCCAATGTAAAACGTCCGGATCCGTCGGGGCCAACAAATAATAACGCTCTTCCATCCATATTTCATCGCCTCCTAGAATAAAGATATGAACTCCAAACGAAAGTTCAGAGTTGTATGAATAATATATTACATTGCGCCATTGGCTAAGTCAATACAAATGAGGAAAAATAGGGGAAAAGTAACAGCTTTCAATGACAGAAATTGAACAAAAAATGACTTGTTTTGAATGAATGTGGTTGAATATAGAAAATAATGATTGATATTTATTGTTTTTTTAGATATTATGAGATCAATCAATCACAAACAGTCATTGATTGTTTAGGAAGGAGCGTAAAAGAGAACGTGTTAACTCCTGAACGTCATCAAATGATTATCCATCTTTTGAAGACCAAAGATGTCGTTAGACTACAAGAGCTAGTGGACTTGACTGGTGCTTCAGAATCTACCATTCGGCGAGACCTAAGTGAATTGGAAGAAAAGAAAATCTTAAAGCGAGTTCATGGAGGCGCTTCCATCCTTCATCGGAAACTAGAGGAACCTAGCATTCAAGAAAAAGTCATTCGCCATGAACAGGAAAAGGTAGCCATTGCCCGATTTGCTGCAGGATTGGTTCAAGAAGGCGATACGATCTATCTCGATGCAGGAACCACGACCTATCAGATGGTACCGTACTTGCATGAAAGCATCGCTGTGGTGACCAATTCCATTCAAATTGGCGTAGAGCTTCTCAAACGTAACATTCGCACGTTTTTGCTAGGAGGAGAGCTTAAGCCCGGAACGTTGGCATTAGTAGGGCCCGAGGCGATCCGTGGTATTGGTCAATACCGATTTGATAAATGCTTTCTCGGGATGAACTCAGTGCACGATAAGTACGGCCTAACCACTCCTGATCCGGATGAAGCTTATATCAAGCAGTTAGCCCTTCACTATTCCGATGAGAAGTTTGTCGTGTGCGATTCCAATAAATTTTCCCAAGTTTCATTCGCCAAGGTAGCCGACTTAGATCAAGTCACAATCATCACAAATGATGGATTAGATGAGGATGAACGGACAAAATATGGGAAACTAACTCAACTACAAGTGGTGAAATCATGATTTATACTTTAACGCTTAATCCCTCTATTGATTATCATATTCGCCTTCACTCGTTTTCTGAAGGCGTGATTAATCCCGTAACCGAGGAATGGAAAGATGCCGGAGGAAAAGGAATTAATGTCTCCAAGGTGCTAAACGTGCTTGGGATGGATAGCATGGCTTTAGGTTTTATCGGAGGATTTACTGGTGCCTTTATTCAACAACAAGTGGAGACTCTAGGTATTTCACACCAATTTATTGCTGTTTCAGGGGATTCGAGAATTAATGTGAAAATGAAAGCAGCAACGGAAACGGAATTTACAGGAATCTCTCCTATCATATCTTCCGAAGCTATGGACCAGCTTATGGACCAGATCAGAACGTTAGATCATGCTGATTTTCTAGTTTTAGCAGGAAGCGTCCCTGCCAGCCTGCCGCCAGACATCTATCAAATGATAATGCATGAGGTCAAAGGCAAAGGGGTACGCGTGTTTCTAGATGCCAAAGGAAAAGCGCTTGAGCAAAGTTTGGCCAGCCGACCCTTCTTAATAAAACCCAACCACCATGAGTTAGGGGAGTTATTTGCAACGACAATAGAGACACCCGAACAAGCGGTTCACTATGGGCGAGAGGCGGTCAATCGGGGAGCTCAGAACGTGATTGTCTCCCTGGCCGGTAAAGGGGCGGTATTTATTAATCAAGAAGTAGCCTATGTTGCCGAGATCCCTCCTACTCGCCCCGTGAATTCCATCGGCGCAGGAGATTCCATGGTAGCTGGTTTTCTCTATGCTTATGTAAAAGATTTCGAGATCAAAGAAGCGTTCCGCTATGCGGTAGCCGCCGGCAGTACAACGGCTCTTTCCCAGGGTTTTTGTACACCGGAAAAAATACATGCCTTTATACCATCCATTACCATTAATCTTATTTGATAAGAGGGGTGTTACGTCATGAAGATTACCGATTTGCTCAAGGAAGAGACTATGGTCTTGTCTCTTACCGCCAAAACCAAGCAAGAGGTTTTGGATGAACTTATCAATCAGTTGGATCGAGCGGGACGATTGACGGATAAGGTCAAGATGAAAGAAGCTATTATGGCCAGAGAATCCCATGCCTCTACGGGGATTGGAGAAGGGATTGCGATCCCCCATGCTAAAACCGCTGCGGTGAAAACACCGAGTATCGCCTATGGCTTTTCTAAAGACGGAATCGATTTTGATTCGCTGGATGGTCAAAAAGCCCATTTGTTTTTTATGATTGCCGCAACAGAAGATGCTAACCAAGCTCACTTGCAAACCTTGGCTCGACTGTCGCAGCTTCTCATGGACGAAGATCTTCGCGATCAATTGCGGGCGGCAATGAGCAAAAGAGAGATTCTAGAAGCCATTGCTTCAAAAGAAAGAGAATTGGATCAAGATGAAACCCAAGAGGAAGAGGCAACTCCAACGAAGGAATCCAAGGTCCTAGCCGTGACCGCGTGTCCGACAGGAATTGCTCACACATATATGGCTGCTGATGCCTTGAAAAAGAAAGCAGCCCAAATGGGCGTTGCCATTAAAGTGGAGACCAATGGTTCCGAAGGAGTAAAGAATCGTCTTACCGATGAGGATATCGCCGACGCCACAGCCATTATTGTAGCGGCGGACAAGCAAGTAGAGATGGACCGGTTCAAAGGAAAAGTGGTGATTGAAGTTCCTGTAGCCCACGCGATCCGCAACACGGAAGAGTTGATCACCAAAGCGGTGAAGCAAGATGGAGGCGTGTATGAAGGCGGTGCAGGCTATACGAATAAGGTAGTTGAAGCTAAAGCAGAACAAAAAGGAAAGCAGAACGCCTTCTATCGCCACCTGATGAATGGGGTATCGAATATGCTCCCGTTTGTTGTAGGTGGAGGGATAATTATCGCCCTGAGCTTCATGTTCGGTATTAAAGCATTCGATCCAGAAGACCCTTCTTTCCATCCTTTTGCGAAAGTCTTGATGGATATTGGCGGCGGTACAGCCTTTGGACTAATGGTTCCCATTCTAGCTGGCTTTATTGCCATGAGTATCGCTGACCGTCCAGGCCTAGCCCCAGGTATGGTAGGAGGAATGCTCGCCTCGACAACAGGTGCAGGATTCTTAGGAGGGATTATTGCCGGTTTTCTTGCCGGGTATATCGTGGTCGCGTTAAGGAAGGCTCTAGCTGGAATGCCAGCAACACTTGAAGGCCTAAAACCTATGCTACTCTATCCGCTATTAGGCATTCTGCTCACCGGCCTCGCGATGATCTACATCATTTCCGAACCCGTGGCTGCTATGAACGCAGGCCTTAGCAATTGGCTGCAAGGCATGGGAACGGCCAATGCCGTCATCTTGGGTGTTGTATTAGGAGCGATGATGGCCTTTGATATGGGCGGTCCATTGAATAAAGCAGCGTTCACCTTTGGTATTGCGATGATTGCAGATGGGAATTATATGCCTCATGCGGCCATTATGGCTGCGGGGATGACGCCTCCATTAGGATTGGCCTTAGCAACCACATTGTTTAAGAACAAGTTTACTTCTGAAGAACGTCAAGCTGGAAAAACGGCCTATGTGCTTGGGGCTTCCTTTATTACAGAAGGAGCGATTCCTTTCGCAGCGGCGGATCCTACCCGTGTCATTCCTTCCATCGTGGTTGGATCTGCTGTGGCAGGTGCCTTATCCATGCTATTCGGAGCCACCCTGCCTGCCCCTCACGGTGGATTGTTTGTTCTACCCGTAGTGGGGAATGTAGGAATGTACCTCGTAGCCATTGTCGCGGGTACTGTGGTGACCGCTTTAATGCTTAACATCTTAAAAAGAAAGATAGTTGAATAGGAGGATTATTTACATGACAGAAAAAACCTTTACCATTACAAGCGAAGCAGGAATTCATGCAAGACCAGCAACCGCTCTTGTCCAAACAGCCACTAAGTTCACTTCCGACATTAAGCTGGAATACAAAAACAAGAGTATTAACCTGAAATCCATCATGGCTGTTATGTCCCTAGGCGTGCAGCAAGGCGGAGAAGTCAAGATCTCTGCAGAGGGTGTCGATGCTGAGGAAGCACTAGCTGCTCTTACGGAAACCATCAAAAACGAAGCATTAGGTGAATAGGAATAGTCAAAGGGCATCCCAAGTGGGTGCCCTTTTTCAATAAGTCCCTCATTTCAAGACGAAAAGGAGGAGCTTATCGCCATACAAACACCCAATTGAGCCGGGGAGCCGACCTTGAAACTTATTTTGGGCAGATGCTCACAAAAAATCTGATATGCTCACGTACCTGGTACCATTCCAAATTACTCATGCCATTTGATCACGAAACCGAGCGTTTTGCACCAAACCGATAATGATTCCAAGACCTCGCGAAGGTTTTTCGAGGTTTGGAGTAAATTTGGACTACTTTTTCTAAGAGCATCTAAACTTCGGGTTAGAGTCTCTGATTTTTAAGCTGCTTTTTTAAGTAATTTGGCTATTTTTTATGATCCTTGTCCGTTCTCGAACCCCTTAACTGGCGTCCGGATCCGTTTGGTCACGAAAATTTGGTTTTGCTCACAGAAGGGTGACCGATGCTCACAAAAGGATGCCGTTTGCTCACATACCTGGTACAATTCCAAATAACCAGCATACTTTGATCACAAAACCGAGCGTTTTGCTCCCTAATCGATAATAATTACAATTAACTGGAGGACCTCTTTATGTTTTTTTGAGGTTGGGAGTGGATTTCGGTCTACTTTTTCTAAGAGCAATCTAACTTTGGTATAGAGTTTTCAATTTCAAGCTTCTTTTTTAGTAGTTCTACTTTTATTATCATCCCATGCCCACCACCAGATTATGAACACGAAATTTCTGATTTGCTCACGTACCTGGTGCGATTCCAAATAACTTAGGGTACGACATTTTATCTCGAAACCCCAGGCCAGGTGGGCATGCCCTCCAGGGCACCGTCTCCAATTAAAATTTCCTTCTTTAGCTTTTCTCTTAAGGGGATTTTCATATAAACTGAGAATGACTCCAGGTAACTGGATGTTCAAAGGAATTCATCCTTTGTCATTTTTGGAGATATTTTGAACACTGTATTCCATAATTACCAGATATTATATAATAGAGATGAGGAAGGATATCCAACAAATGCCCTTCCTTATTAAGAGGAAGGGAGTGGGCTTTATGGTTTGGTCTTATCTCGAAGAAGTTGCCGACTTATGTCGTCCCCACGGCCTTACGATTTCTGGTCCAGATCAACTGAAGAAATGGTTAGAGGAAACCGAAGAGCATGTAGGAGTGGTAGTCACCGATAAGGATTCTAATATCGTTATGGTAAACAACGTGTTCGTGAAGGCAACAGGGTATACACCTGCGGAAGTGATCGGGAAAAACCCTCGCATGCTGCAATCTGGAGAGCATGATCATGAGTACTATAGGAACATGTGGAATAGCTTACTTGATAAAGGACACTGGGGTGGCTTGATTTGGGACCGACGCAAGGATGGAGGGATCTATCCCGAATGGTTGAGCATTTCCGTCCTTGAAAATGAAGTAGGGGAACCGTTGTACTATATCGCCTCTTTTATGGTCTGTGAGAAAAAAGCTTTATATAACAATGGAAAAGAAAGTACCTGAACTAAAATATGCCGTACCCCCTATTCCTAAGGCTTGATTGTGATGAGGAGCAATTAAGCCTTTTCTGTTGCCTTTCACCTCTTTGGGCTCTTTCGCATATGATGCAGGTACGAAGGGAAAAGAGGTGACAGACGTGACACGGCGTGTATTACCAAATGAAGCGCCCCATCGAATCAATGTGGTCATTAATCACGAATCCAAGAAAGTGAAAAATTTATCGGATTCCTTTTCTAAGATCCATCAAGGTGAATATGGCACGGCACCACATGATCGCTTTGTTCAGGTTACAAAGGAACTAGATCGTCTTGTTGGAATGAAAGAGGTCAAAGACCTCATCTATGAAATCTATGCTTTGTTATTTATCAACCAATGCCGAAAAAAACAGGGCTTGAAGGCAGACGGTCAAGTCCTGCATATGATTTTTAAAGGGAATCCCGGAACAGGGAAAACCACCGTCGCTCGCATCATTGGCAAGTTGTTTAAAGAAATGGGTGTACTCTCGAAGGGGCATCTCGTAGAAGTAGAAAGAGCAGACTTAGTAGGGGAATACATTGGACATACAGCTCAGAAAACAAGGGATCATATCAAAAAGGCAATGGGCGGGATCCTCTTTATCGATGAAGCGTATTCATTAGCTCGCGGAGGAGATAAAGACTTCGGGAGAGAAGCCATAGACTGTTTAGTCAAAGGTCTGGAGGATTATCGCAATGATTTCATTTTGATCCTTGCTGGTTATTCAGGAGAAATGGATGAATTCTTAGCCTCAAACCCTGGTTTGCCTTCTCGATTTCCCGTGCAGGTACATTTTCCCGATTATAACCTCGAGGAACTCATGGGAATAGCGGAGATCATGTTAGAAGAACGGGAGTATCAACTATCATCTTATGCTAGACAAAAACTGCGAAGACACTTAACTACACAAATGTCGAATCCACAAAGGACCTTTAGCAACGCGAGGCATGTTCGAAATATCATTGAAAAGTCGATCCGCTATCAAGCCGTCCGGTTAATTCAAAAAGAAAACCCCAGCAAAGAGGAATTAATCACATTGGGTGCAGATGATCTAAACTGTGAATCATCCGCCCTATGGTAATTACACCGAGGAATTTCGACGTGATCCGAGATTCCTCTTCTGTTATTTTGTCGAATGTGATATGGTTAATTTATGAAAATCATCAATCCCTCCCAACCAATGAAACGAAGAAGACGGCAAAAACAGAGAAAACATAGAGCAGGGAGAGTACTCCTGCTGCTTCTCGTTCTTGTCCTTGCTACGGGAACCGGGATGACAGGCTATGCAGCTTGGCGGGTGGACCAAGCGATGGATCAATTTGCACAAAAGGATAGCCTTCCTGAGCTTGCCAACCAACCGATTACGGTTCTCATCATGGGCCGGGACCATCGTCCGGAAACAGGAACGAATCTGACCGATGTGATGATTGTGGCCGGGATCAATCCGCAGTCGGGTCAGGTCTCGATGGTCTCTATACCGAGAGATACAAAAGTAAAGCTTCCGATAATGAATAAGCGAGTTAAGGCGAATGAAGCCTATAACTACGGTGAGCATCTGAGGCTGCAGGCGGAGCGAAATCAGCAAACACCGGAAACAGACGGTCCAACCCTAGCGAAAGAAATGGCTGCTTCCCTATTCGAGATTCCCATTGACCACTTCGTCCTTGTCGATTTTACGAGCTTCACTTCCATCGTAGATGAGGTAGGCGGAATTACCGTCGACGTGGAAAAAGATATGCTCTATCATGACCCAACGGATGATACGAACATTAATCTAAAGGCAGGCGTTCAGCACTTAAATGGGAAGGAAGCGCTCGATTGGGTTCGTCATCGCCAGGATGATCGGGGACATGCCTTTTATTCCAGTGATTTTGATCGAAACAAAAGACAGCAAGAAGCGATTAAAGCCATTGCTCAGGAGTTAACGACGTGGAAAGGGCTTATGCGTATTTTTAACGTTATGGACACCATGGCCCAACATGTCGAAACCGATTTATCCAAGGAGCAGTTGAAAGAATTGATTTGGGCCTTTAAGACCTTTGACACTCAAAATCTAAAAAGCATTGAAACGCCCAATGTATACTGGGATAGCAGACGATTACAAACGGTCATTCCTGAAGAGGACCTGACTGTTGCTCATCGGGAGCTAGAGAAAATCAGATTAAGAGGGAAGACTAGCTAATGCTATCTTCTCTTTTTTTCTGACGTTGAACCCACTTCGAAAGAACATTATAATGAATAAACAATGCTGGAGTGGAGGTACCATATGGAAAATCAAGCACGTGAACGGGCTATTCTGGTAGGCATACAGTTGCAGAATATGACCGACGATTACTTTTATTCCTCATTAAAAGAACTGGAGAATCTGGCAGATACCGCAGGAGCTGATGTTGTTGCCCAGCTAACCCAAAAGCGGACGCGACCAGATAATGTCACTTACGTGGGCAAAGGAAAGGTTGAGGAGCTGCGCGCGGCCATTGACGAGCTGGAAGCCGACTTGCTCATTTTTGATGGTGAGCTGTCCCCGATTCAGCTTCGCAATCTGGAGAATGTGTTAGACATTAAGATTATCGACCGTACGACCCTGATTATTGATATCTTTGCTATGCGGGCCAAGAGTCGAGAGGGAATTCTCCAAGTCGAACTAGCTCGTTTGTCTTACAAGCTCCCGCGTTTGACGGGAAGAGGGCAAGAGCTAAGCCGCCAAGGGGGTGGGATTGGATCGAGAGGGGCCGGTGAACAAAAGCTGGAGCTGGACCGAAGACATATCCGCCGAAGAATTGATGAAATTTCTCGCCATCTTGAAGAAGTCAAGCGAACTCGTGAATTGCACCGCGCTCAACGAAAGAAAGCCGGTATTCCCGTTGTCTCTCTTGTCGGTTACACGAATGCAGGAAAGTCTACCCTCTTTAACGCGATGTACGCTTATATGAATCCTGCCGAAGAAGAGCAAGTAGAAGCCGAAAACAAGCTGTTTAAAACGCTTGATATCACGACCCGGAAGATGGAGCTTGATAACGGCTGGGAATGGCTCTTATCGGATACCGTAGGCTTTATTCAAAACCTTCCCCATAAACTGGTGAAAGCTTTTCATAGCACCTTAGAAGAGGCCATTCAATCTGATTTGCTTCTTCATGTTATTGATAGCTCTAGTTCTGAACGGGAGGAACAGATTACAACCGTAGAAGATGTCTTAAAAGAGCTTGGAGCAATCGACCGCCCTGTAATCAAAGTTTACAATAAGGCCGATCTATTAGAAACAAAGCCTTACTTGCGCGAGGGAGATGTTCTCGTGTCCTCTGTTACCGGTGAAGGAATGAAGGAACTCTTACATCAAATTGAACAAAAACTGTTCTCAAACGTAAAAGTTCATCGACTGCTCCTACCATATGATCAATCGATGATCATGTCGAAGCTGCACCGGGTAGGCGAAGTAACCCAAAAAGACGAGGAAGAAGAAGGCTGGAGACTTGCGGTAAGGTTATCGGATGAGAATTACGGAAGGTTATTTTCAGAGCTAGAACCTTACTTTGAACAAGAATAACGCAAGTGAACGAAAGATATATTATGTTAACTAAGGAGTCTGTTAGGTATGTATACGTTGTTAAAGTACGGCGAGAAGTTTCAACCTCTCGTTGAAGAGGTTGAAGCACAGATCGAAGCCCGCGTACGTGATATTAATAAGATGGCAGATTTCAATCAGTTTAAGGTTCTGCGGGCTTTCCAAGAAGAAGAAGTAAGCGATTATCACTTTGCTCCTTCAACCGGCTATGGGTACGATGATGTCGGGCGAAGTACCTTAGAGCGAATTTATGCCAAAGTATTTGGCGGAGAAGCCGCCTTGGTACGGCCTCAAATCATCTCAGGAACCCATGCGATTGCTATTTGCTTATTCGGTCTTCTGCGACCTGGAGATGAATTGATGTACATAACCGGAACACCGTATGATACGCTCGAGGAAGTGGTTGGTGTTCGGGGGAATGGACAAGGCTCCCTGAAAGATTATGGGATCGATTATCAGGCGATTCCGCTAACACCGGAAGGAACGGTTGATTATGAAAGGGTCTCGCAATCGATATCCGAGAAAACGAAGGTCATTGGTATTCAGCGCTCTCGAGGTTACGCTGACCGTCCCTCGTTTCCCGTGGAGCAGATCCGAGAGATGGTCCGCTTCGTGAAAGAACAGAAGCCAGATGTCATGGTCTTTGTCGATAATTGCTACGGAGAGTTTACCGAAGCTTTAGAGCCTACTCAAGTAGGAGTGGATATCATGGCAGGCTCTTTGATTAAAAATCCGGGAGGTGGGCTAGCTAAAACCGGCGGGTATATAGTGGGAAAACAAGACTTGGTCACTTTAGCTTCTTATCGCATGGCTGCACCAGGGATCGGTGCAGAAGGCGGGGCTTCCCTTTATTCCTTGCACGAAATGTATCAAGGCTTTTTCTTAGCCCCCCATGTCGTCGGCGAAGCCTTAAAAGGGGCTACCTTTACCGCCGGCATGTTAGAACGATTAGGGTTTCGAACGAATCCAAAATGGCATGAGGAAAGAACCGACCTTATTCAATCTGTAGAATTCGGCAGCGCTGAGAGACTTATTGCATTTTGCCAAGGGATTCAAAAAGCATCCCCCGTGGATTCACACGTTCGCCCAGAACCCAGCGATATGCCTGGCTATGCAGATAAGGTGATTATGGCCGCCGGTGCCTTCATTCAGGGTGCGAGCATTGAGCTTTCTGCTGACGGTCCCCTTCGAGAGCCTTATCTTGGCTTTGTCCAAGGAGGATTAACCTATTCGCATGTTAAGGTTGGCATACTCACTGCCCTTGATAGTTTAGTGGATAAAGGATTATTACACCTGGGCTAGCAAAATAAGTTGTTTTTGTGTCAGTTATTGTTACAATCATTGACACAATTATGGAACATGTATAAAATGTATATATAAACAAAATTTGCTTCGGTAAAGGGTGGTTCGGATGGGTGATGAGATTCGCCGCAATATGGCCCTATTTCCCATTGGGATAGTGATGAAGCTTACAGATCTAACGGCTAGACAGATTCGTTACTACGAAACGAATGATTTAATCCAACCGATCAGAACGGAAGGAAATCAGCGCTTGTTTTCCTTTAATGATGTCGATCGCCTCTTAACGATCAAGGCTTACATTGAGAAGGGGCTGAATATTGCCGGCATCAAGCAAGTCTTGAATTTGGATCAGAAGGAAGCAGCAAAGGAAGAGAACGTCATTACGGAAAAAACAGAACAGAAGCGCAAGGAAATGTCGGATACCGAGTTGAGACAGTTGCTTAAGCAGCAGCTGATGATGAATCGACCTGGTGGAGCAACACCGATGAACCGAGGAGAACTATCTAGATTTTTCCATTAATGGAAAATCGTATAGATGTAAACACTATGTGGAGAGAACTTGAGGAGGTCTATCAATGAGTACGCGTTATACCAAAGAAGACATTATGCGTTTAGCTAACGAGTCCAATGTAAAGTACATTCGTCTAGGATTTACTGACTTAATGGGAATGATTAAGAATGTAGAGATTCCTGTAAGCCAATTGGAGAAAGCGCTTGATAATAAAATGATGTTTGATGGTTCTTCAATTGAAGGATTCGTACGTATTGAAGAATCCGATATGTATCTATATCCGGACCTTGATACTTGGACTATTTTCCCTTGGGGAAGCGATTTCGGCACGGTTGCCATGCTCATTTGTGACGTTTATCTTGCAGATGGTGTGACTCCATTCCCTGGAGATCCTCGCGGAATTTTGAAGCGTCAGCTTAAGAGAGCCGAAGCACTTGGCTTTACTGCGATGAACGTCGGCCCAGAACCTGAGTTCTTCCTTTTCCGTTTAGATGAAAAAGGCGATCCTACCCTTGATTTGAATGATAATGGCGGTTACTTTGATTTTGCTCCACTTGATCTTGGCGAGAACTGCCGTCGTGATATCGTATTAACCCTAGAGAAGATGGGGTTTGAAATTGAAGCTTCTCACCACGAGGTTGCACCGGGGCAGCATGAGATTGACTTTAAATATGCGAATGCGATTAAAGCAGCAGACCAAATTCAGATTTTTAAGCTGGTTGTTAAGACCGTTGCGCGCCAGCACGGATTGCATGCCACCTTCATGCCTAAGCCACTTTTCGGTATTAATGGTTCTGGTATGCACTGCCATCAATCTTTGTTTAAGGGCAAAGAGAATTCCTTCTATGATGAGAGCGATGAGTTAGGCTTGAGCGAAACGGCTAAGCACTATCTTGCTGGCATCTTGAAGCATTCTCGTGGATTCTCTGCGATTACTAACCCGTTAATTAACTCATACAAGCGCTTGGTGCCTGGCTATGAGGCTCCATGCTACGTAGCATGGTCTGCGAAGAATCGTAGCCCGCTTGTACGTATCCCGTCTTCTCGTGGATTGAGTACACGTATTGAAGTTCGTAATCCAGACCCTGCGGCTAACCCTTACTTAGCTTTAGCTGTAATGCTTGCTGCAGGTCTTGATGGTATCGAAAATCAATTACCTTGCCCAGCAGGAACCGATCGTAACATTTACGTTATGAATGAAGCTGAAAGGGAAGAAGCCGGTATTGAAACTCTTCCAGCAAGCTTAAAAGAAGCTATCGAGTGCTTGAAGAATGACCCTGTCATGATCGAAGCATTAGGTGAGCATGCTATCCTTCACTTCATTGAAGCGAAGGAAATTGAGTGGGATATGTTCCGTACTCAGATCCATGCTTGGGAAAGAGATCAGTATATCATTAACTATTAATCACAGAAACCCTTGACACTCTCTGAGCGTTGAGGGTTTTTTCTTTGGTATGCAGTGACTGTATCGAGGACATATCAGATGGACAGCCATCATATTGCTGGAACATAGAGGAAGCTTTACGATTGATCTTACTGAATGCAAGTGAGGGAGATAAGTTGAACCAGCGATGGGTTCAGGGGGAGGATATTCCTACGTTAGGTAGAAAAAACAAAAACGCTAACCACAAGGTCAACGTTTAAAAGGTATTACGTTAGGGCCGAATGTTTCAGGTTCATTGAAATCTAACTCTGCAGAATATAGACGTAAAAAGTTGACTGTATCTTTTAACAGATCTTTCATCGATGAATCGACATCAGGATTATATAGGATGTCTTCAATCTCTCGTGCAGCAGAGAGTAATTTGCTTGAAGTATTCACTAACATCACCTCTATTAATACAGGATATGCAGAGAAAGCTCTAAGAATACAGGAATAAGATAAATATCAGCTTAGGGAAGTATAGTTCTATCACATCCGTGGAGGGGCGTTATACCCTGCAGTGTATTTTGAACCTTCTTAGTCGTGAATTGCCTGTAAATAGTCCTAAATGCTGCTAAAGCATGATAAGATGCCGGTAAAATACAAAATTCGCCGGTATTAGACTCACGAAGGTACAGGAAAGGATCCGTTAGGCTAAAATTTCATGTATATACCCCCAACCCTTAAGCTCACCATAGCGATTTTGAAGCCAGCTTGCCGGTATTCTATCAAACTCGCCGGTAGGACAGTCCTAGTTGCCGGTGAAACGTCTAAGGTTGCCGGTACCCCCTTCAATTTCGCCAGTAAGGCTGATGCAGCGGACCCCAGTAGAGGCGCTCCCTTACAAATAAAGGGCTTCATCCAACCGAAATAGTTGGTGAAGCCCTTACGTACATGCTAGTGAAGATTCCTGAATACGCCAACGACTTTTCCTAGGATGGTAACTGAAGGCAAAAGGATGGGCTCTAAATCAGGATTTTCCGGTTGTAGGCGGATGTGGTTCTTTTCCTTATAGAACGTCTTGACTGTAGCTTCTTCATCCTCTGTCATGGCTACTACAATATCTCCATTATTAGCAACAGACTGTTGTCGCACAATAACATAGTCTCCATCTAAAATTCCTGCCTCAATCATACTGTTCCCCTGTACCCTTAACATGTAGATCGTGTCAGGTCCGACCATACGTTCTGGTAGCACAAAATATTCTTCTACATTTTCCACTGCTAGAATCGGTTCTCCAGCCGTAACTTTCCCGACGACGGGGATTCTTACCGTTGGAATGGTTGCATCTTCTTCGACAAAATCCAGCTCATCTAAAATTTCAATGGCCCTTGGCTTCGTAGGGTCTCTTCGTATTAACCCTTTTTTCTCTAAACGTGCTAAATGTCCGTGAACAGTTGAGCTTGAGGCCAGTCCAACGGCTTCTCCAATTTCCCGAACGGAAGGTGGGTACCCCTTATCCTTAACTTCCTTCTTAATGAAGTCAAGGATGGCATGCTGACGTGAAGATAGTTTCATCCTGTTTCCCCCTAGCTTTTACCATAACCTTCTTTTTTCCTATTATATCAAGGTTCGCACAAATATACAAACATAAGTTCTGTAAAACCATTGACAAGAACACTCGTTCTGTTTATGATATGAGTAAGATCATTTGTTCGTATTAAAGGAGATGACTATAGATGAGAGCATTGGTATTCGGATTTACATTGATGGTTTTATTGGGGACAAGCTTATTTCAGCTCATTGGGAGCATCACCTGGATGAAGCCTGCTTATGCTAGCAACGACCTACCCTATCAAACCGTTATCGTTCAATCGGGGGACTCCTTATGGAAGCTAGCAGACCGATATAATGAAGAACATCAATTAACAGTACATGAGATGGTTGGAATCCTAGCTAGTGAGAATCGCATTTCCAATGGAATGATCTATCCCGGTCAGGTCATTCACATTCCACACCCTGTTCAGAAATAGACTCTAAGGGGACAATATGTTAGAATGGAAAAACACCTTTTAGAGAGGAGATGAATCTGTATGGTTACTCCTGAGAAGATTATGAGGATCAATGAATTGGCACGGAAAGCCAAGTCAGACGGGTTAAACGCGCAGGAGAAAAAGGAACAAGATGCTTTAAGACAAGAATATATTCAAGCCGTTAGGATGTCTCTTAAAGCCAACATAGATTCCCTTAAGATTGTAGATGAAGAGGGGAATGTTCTAAAAGACTACGGCGAAAATAAGTTAAAGCTTAAGAAGGATATTCACTAAGACCATCACTGTATGTGATGGTTATTTTTTTTCTAGGGTAAAGAGGGTACAATATAGATGGATATATATACCTCGAGGAGGAATAAGCTAATGAGTACAAAAACCAGTTTGCGTTTAAATCAAGAGCAAATTGAAAAAATGGTTCTCGATTTTATTAAATCAAGTGAGCCGGGGTTTAAAATAGAAGATGCGGTTTTAGAAACAAGCTATGCCGGTGAAAAAAACGAGATTCAATCTTGGTGGGTCGCCTGTGAACACAAAGATGGCAATGAATCGATTATGGAGGATGAACAAATTTTGATGTTAATTCAGCAGCAGCAAGGCTGGGGACAAATAAAGGAGCACTCTATCGTAGATTCTGAGCAAGAAGGGTTTATCCTTCAGCTCAAAGGAGAGTAGACGGTGTCTTTATCGGAAGAAGAAATACGGTTAATCGAGAAGTTTGGATTCCGAATAGATGGGGAGAAGGCGTTACATAGAAAAATGGGGATCGAAAGAGATCTTTCTACGTTTTATGGCTTCACTAGCCTTAGTGAACTAGAGCAGTTTATAAAACAAGTTCTAAGAGATACCTGAAACCAATGCTAAAGCACCCGGGGGGTGCTTTTTTTCTTTGGTAACATTTGTTTAGCGGCTGGTCCAAGGGATAGTTTGAACACAATCATGGCGGAGGGAGCATAAGTGGTAGAAAACTCGAAGTAAAACATGAAAAGCCCTTTGAAATGCTCGCAAGGGCTTTTAATATATATCTTTAATGATTATTTAAGATTTTGACTAGCCTGTAGTCTACGTTGATTTTGCATTTCATAAACAAGATTAAGAAGAAGAAGACGTTGAGATTTGCTAAGTCGTTTCCAATTCTTTACTGTACATTGCATAAATTGCGCCTCCTATTAACTAAATTTTATGTAGCGGCAGTGTTATTTCAGACAATAGTAACTATCACGGAGAAAAATTTTGACGATACATTCAAGGATTGTGGTTTAGGAAATAGACACTTGTTTTAGTTCAGAAATTATTTTTTCTCCATCTAGTCCATAAGTATTTAATTGATTGATAGCTTCCGTTTGCAATTCCCGCTTTATTATCTCTTCGTATAGATACCTAATGAAGAGATCTTCCAACCCCAAATTCACTGCAGATACAAACGAATAAATTAGACGTTTATTTGACAATTTGTCCAACATCAATCCCTCCATGTCAAGTGAATTACACCGCCAAAATTAACTTCTATTTTCATCAACCCTACAAAAGCAATGTTGACTTTTCCATTCACAATTGAACAATTTGATTTTAACTTAAATTACCAATCCAAGGTGTGATATTTTTAACACTTCGAAATATTTCATACATTAACTTCGATCAAAAGTTCATTATTCATTCACCGCTTTTTTATTGAAAAAGGACGAGTCACGAATTGCTGCAATTTTTAGGCTATGAAATATTTTTGCTGAGATAGTTGGTTACGAAAAAAAGAGGAGAACTTTACCTTTTAACCCTTTTATTTATTAAACAGGTTTTTTTTATTTTTATTTTCTAGCCCTTAGTTAATGGCGTTATTAAGTGAGAGCGTAACGGGGTTTATCGTTATGTGTGTAGATGGTATGATATGGGGGAAAGTATTACGGATATCAATTGTTTAACGGGGGAAGTATGGACTCTATTACACACACTCTCTTTGGAATTACGATTTATAAGGCTATCGACAAGGAAGACATGCCAAAGCCGCTCCGTCGTTCCCTACTCTTTACCGCCATTGCCGGGAGCCAGATACCGGATATCGATGTCGTATCCCAATGGTGGGATCAAGAAGGGATGTATCTCATGTGGCATCGAGGCATTACCCATTCTATCTTTCTCGTTCCGGTTTGGGCGCTTCTCATCTCCCTTGTTTGCTATGCTATCTGGAAGGTCAAAGACAAACGAATTTTCTACACAGGTTTACTCGCTGTATTTGTACATAATACCAGTGATATTTTTAATGCCTGGGGAACTGGCTATCTGGAGCCCTTCTCTTCTGTCCGTCTGACCTTTGGCACTATTCCGATTATCGACTTTGTGGTGTGGGCGATTATTCTTGGCGGGTTTCTTGTAAGCAGATTAAGGAAGTTCTCTACCCATACCGTATTCAAGGGCGTAGGGCTCCTTATCGCTTTGCATTTTTTCATACAATCTGCACACGGCTTTACTATTTATCAGCAGGTGAAGGACGAGTACGATCAGATAGCTTTATCTGCTGAATTTGTTCCTTGGAACTTTAAGATTATTGGAAAAAAGGAACAACAAGTAGAAATATCCAAAGCTACAAGCTGGAGCGAGCCTAGACCAGAAGTTGTATTAGATACAGCCGATGTGAGCCTAGACCGTTTGTTTGAAGAAAATGCTCGAGCAAGAACCTTGTATCAATGGGCACCTTTTGTGGTTGTGGTGATGAAAGATGGAAAATTTGGGATCTACGATCCGAGGTTTTATCGCAACGGACAATCCTTTTTATTTGAATACATTGAAACACACTAGGGTCCCTTTACAGGGACCCTATCATCACGTATGCTGAAGCAATCTACCAAGATTATCCCGACATGCTTGGAGTACAGCTTCTGGCGTCTGTCCATGGATCTGAGCGACTTTAGCGGCAACCTCTTTAAGGAAAATAGGACTTGTTAATCGTCCCTTAAATGAGCCCTCATACGGCCAGGGCCCATCTGTCTCCATTAACAACTGGGAAAGGGGGACATGGCTTACTAACTCCTGATCCCGTGCACGATAGCAAACCTCGGGGGTTACCGATACCCAATAGCCGGCCTGAATAATTCCGTGAACGACGGCTAGAGGAGCTTTAAGCCAATGAAAGTGAGCCTGCTTAACTCCGTACTGCTGCAAACAAGACAGAGCTAATTCAGCCTTATCATGAACCGCGTGCAGAAGGAGGGGAAGACGGTTTGTCACAGCGAGGTCTGCAAATTCGGCTAAAACCTCAAGGAAAGGAGCAAGATCAGGCGGCTCCTTTCCTTGAAATCGATAATGCGGCAACCCGATTTCACCAATCGCCGCGATCTTCTCTCGTTCTTGATAAATCAAACTCCTGATCTCGCTTCGTTCTTGCTCGGTTGGTAGAAGGAGTTCAGGGTGATAGCCTACAGCAGCAAAGATAAATTCCGGATATCTTTCTCGGAGCTCAAGGGTTTGATACGAGGACTGGAGGTTCGTGGATACAGCTAATACATGTTGCACCCCTTGGTTCCTCCAAGTGTCGATCAAATAATCTACCTGATTACTGGGATATTGGTCCAGATGGAGATGAGCATCGATATACATAGGAAACCTCCGTATTTCTAACGGTAAACATCGACGACAAACAAATGATAGCTTCTCACTCTTACCGTTTCTGATGTTTTGATCCCTTTCATGATGGTGGGCTTCACATACAGGGTAACAACCTCTTCATTTTTCAATCGAAGCTGTATGCGTTTAAAAACACCCGCATATGGCATATGTACATGATCCATGTATTCCAATGTTCCTGTCAAGAGCTGGAGTTCATCAGGGCGACTCTTATGCACCCATTGGCTTGAAAAATAATGATAGAGAAACGAATAGTTTGTCCACGAGGATAAAGAAACAAACAGAAAGATAAGGACCCCTACTGCGAGTATACTGAGTTTTAACAGTGGAAAGGAAGGAGAGAAAGTAAACATCGCCGTCATATTGCCTACAATACCGCTAAGAAGGCCAATAAATACCATCCCAGCAGCCATCGTCTGCAATTGGGCTTTTTTCTTTTTGTTCTCCCAGCGTTTTACATTAGATTCTAAGTTTGGCATTTGACCCTCAATCCTGGTTTCTATAAGATTTGCTCTCATTATGTCAAACACGGGTAAAAGGTTCATTAGAAAAAAGCTGGAAAACTTAAAACCTTTTCTCGTTGAATCTCGTCATACCTATATAGACATAAAAAGGAGGTTATTATGATAAACAGAAACTGGAAGGCCATCTGCTTTATCCTACTTATTGTCACCTTGCTCGTAGGGTGTGGAAACGAACAGCAGAGTAAAGAGGGGGCTTATCTTGAACACGCAGCCGATCAAGCCACCTCGAACTCATCAGCTCCTGAAGTATCTCCAACAGGCTACTCTGAAGGAGAGGCCCAAAAAGCAGATTCTGCTGCAATTCAAAGAAAAATTATTAAAGAGGCCGATATTCGCCAGAAGGTAACCGAGCTTGACCCAGCCTTACAATTAGTTCAGCAGCTCGTTGACCGTTCCGGCGGGTATATTCAGTCATCCTCTATGCACCAATATCGGGAAGACGAGCGAGAAGCCTCGTTTGTCTTGCGTGTTCCACAAGCCCATTATTCATCAATCATTGAGCAGCTGCAAAAGATTGGAAAGTCGATCATGATAACTCAAAAAGGTGAAGATGTCACCGAACAGTTTTATGATAATGAAGCCCGCATCAAGAATCTGTCCTTACAGGAGGAAGCCGTACAAAAGCTTTTAGATAAAGCCGATAAGATGGAAGATATCTTGCGCATACAGCAAGAATTGTTTCGCATCCGCGGGGAAATCGAAACCCTGCAAGGAAAAAATCGAGTCTTAGATCATCTTGCGAGTCTATCTACTATCAACCTTACTCTGGTAGAAGTGAAAGCAGTAAATTATGTGGAGGATAAGCCTTGGTTGCAGGCGCGTGAAGGGTTTGTCCAGTCTTTAGGCGGGGTGGGCGATCTCTTTGTACATCTCATGGTGCTACTAGCCACTTATCTCCCGTTTATCGTCCTCATTTATTTACCTCTGGGGATTCTTATTTGGTGTGCGATTCGACGACAAAAGAAAAAAACAGAAGATAAACACCATACCTAGACGTCAGAAACTGGAGAAGAGACCTTGTACAGATCTCAACTCCGGTTTTTTTGTACGACCAGATGGGCCAACTCTCGATAGATTTCAATCACATCTTCTATTCTCATCCTAACCAAGCCACTCGAGGAAGGACCTACAAATTCAATAACATTCTCTACAACTGTAGGATGCTGAATTCCCCAGGTGACATTTCGTCTGTTACTATATTGCTCATAAACTCCTTTTCCAACAAAACAAACGATCTTAGGTTTGTAGTAGGAGATCTTTTCTTGCAGCAGTCGTTTTCCCTCTTTATATTCTTCCTTGGTAATCTCTGCAGCCGTTCGGGTGGGTCGAGCAACAATATTAGTAAAGCCATAGCCTATGTCCAGTAAGTCCTGGTCCTCTTGTGCGGTGTATTTTCGCGAGGTAAGACCTGAACGATGTAAAATAGTCCAAAAGCGATTGTGCGGGTTCGCATAGTGATGGCCTGTTTCTCCCGATCGAATACTTGGATTGTACCCTACAAATAGCAGAAGTAAATCCTCTCGAAGGTGATCCGGGATTTCGTGTACCATAGAAAAAGACCTCCTTTCGCGAGCAAGTAAATTTATCATCTAGTATACCCTGGTGGTTACAATTGGAAAATGTATTTTTACTTTAACACGTCGAAAAATGATTGCAAGGAAAAGAAAATAGAGAGATAATAAGGTTTATTTAGAAATTCAAATTGGGGGATCAACATGAAGGTTGCAAAGTTTGGCGGAACATCTGTAGCGTCTGCCGCTCAGATTCAAAAAGTGTATCAAATTGTTGTTTCAGATCCTGAAAGAAAAGTAGTAGTAGTTTCCGCACCGGGGAAACGATCTAAGGAAGATACAAAAGTAACGGATCTACTTATTCATTGTGCAGAGCAATTCTTGCAGTACGGCGAAGGGAATGAAGCATTCCAGGCAGTAGTTGCTCGCTATCGCGAGATTGCTCAGGAATTAGGATTAACCGAAGAGATTGTAGACCGCATTTCCATGGATCTTTTAGAAATACTCCATGCCGACCGTACGGATGCTAATCGTTACATGGATGCCATTAAAGCCAGCGGTGAAGACAATTGCGCGAAGCTTGTAGCTCAGTACTTTGTCAGTCAAGGACATGAAGCTTACTACGTGAATCCGAAGGAAGCCGGATTATTTGTTACCGATGAACCAGGAAATGCTCAAGTATTGCCTGAATCCTACGATAACCTGAAGAGCTTAAGAGATCGCTCGGGCATTCTGGTTTTCCCTGGGTTCTTTGGCTATTCACTCGAAGGCAAGATCGTCACCTTCTCTCGCGGAGGTTCTGACATTACGGGGTCTATTCTTGCTGCGGGTGTGCAAGCGACCCTTTATGAGAACTTTACGGATGTAGATTCCGTATTCTCTGCGAATCCGAACATGGTTAGCCAACCAAAGGAAATCAAAACCCTGACTTATCGCGAGATGCGTGAGTTATCCTATGCTGGATTCTCTGTTTTCCACGATGAAGCCTTAATCCCGGCTTTCCGTGCTGGTATCCCTGTGTGTATCAAGAACACGAATAATCCGGATGCACCAGGTACAAGAATCGTACTAGAACGCAAACCTGAGAACGGACCGGTGAGCGGGATTGCAAGCGACGCAGGCTTCTGCAGTGTATACGTCAGCAAATACTTAATGAACCGAGAAATTGGTTTTGGTCGTAAACTCCTTCATATCCTAGAAGACTATGGTTTGTCCTATGAGCACACGCCATCAGGAATTGATGACATTTCCGTCATTATGCGCCAGAAACAGATTGATGAGGGAGCCGAGGCCGAGATCGTAAAGCGCATCTATACTGAGCTTTCTGCAGATAATGTAGTCGTCCAACACGACTTGGCTATGATCATGATCGTGGGAGAAGGCATGCGTCACAATGTGGGAACGACAGCAAGAGCAGCAAGTGCGCTTGCAAGTGCTGGAGTTAATATTGAGATGATCAATCAGGGTTCTTCTGAAGTAAGTATGATGTTTGGTGTCAAAGGTGTAGATGAAGTGAAGGCGGTTCAAGCGTTGTACAAGGAATTTTTCGAGAAATAGGAAAGAGAGAGGACAGCTGAGACGTTAAGCTGTCCTTTTCATTTGATCTTTTGATAGGTTTGCTGGTCGCAAATGACATACAGCTTGGCTCCTTTTGAGATAGGCTCAGACAGCTTCTGGTTAATATAAAGATCAGATCCATCAGCAATAAGCGTCGCACCTTCCTCTAACAATTCTAGAAAAGCATCTCGATAGGTGTACCAATGCGTACGGGTTTTGACTTCATAAATCGTCTCATTTTCTCCATACCTGCTTCGAATCAACTCCGTGTATATATCCGTTACCCCATGGGTAAACAACGAACGAACAGCCACGTTGGAAATCATCTCGTAGGAAGGGATAAACTCATCCACCCGAACATGCTTAAACATAGTAATATGATGCTTGCTGATCACTTCAACCGTAACATGGATGTGTACCTTGTATTTTTTCTCAATAGCTGTAACGGCGGTAGCCACTAATAAAGTTTTCCCATCTAAAAGAACAGGATCTGAAATATGAGCATCGTTTTGGACATAGGAAGCAAAAACAATCACCCCTTTTGCTTCGGTGATGTTTGCAGCCATCAAAGTTTGCTCATCGGTTGCTGGACCACGGATATAGTGAATGCGCTCATTAAGAAGAGGAGCTTTAGCTAGATTCGCGATCAAAACAATCTCTACAGCAGGCTCAGAACGGAGAATTTCTCGGATAGCCAGCTCAGATTTGACGCTCCAGCCGATGATAATCAGATGATTTTTACCAGTAAATTGCATATTTCCTTCCTCTCGAAGTTTTTGAATGGCGGTGACGGAGTTTAGGACCTTCCCGATTACGACACCGATAATCCCAATTCCAGTAATATAAAGAAAGATCCCAAATAGCTTTCCTACAGGAGTAGCTGGTGAAAAATCTCCAAACCCTACCGTTGTCAACGTTGTCATTACCCACCAGACCGAATTAAGGTAATTTTTGAATGTCTGTGGCTCGAGTTGCAATGCGATATAAGAAGATGTGAAAATATAGAATAATACAAAAGGAATAAAAAAACGATTTTTTAAATGAATAAATGCAATTAACCACTTTCGGGGGAGTAATCTCAAAACTTGGCCTCCAGAATCATAATCAGGGGGCGTGTTTGGAACTGACTCATTCATGTTCACGCCCTCATATCTATTTTCTATTTTCGACCAAAGAGGACAGGGGATAAACAAGGAGGATCAAGATGATTCAGGAATTATCGATAACAGAATGGGAGAAAGGGAGCTTTGAGTCCTTGACATACCTTTATCTCTATACCCCTTTATGCGGCACCTGTAAGGTAGGAGAAAAGATGCTTGAAGTGGTGATGGAGATGCTGCCTGATGTGCCATTATATAAGATGAATATCAACCTAGTTCCACAGCTGGCAGAAGAGTGGAGAATAGAAAGTGTGCCCTGTCTTATTTCCATGCAAGATAAGACGCCGATCCACAAAGTGTACGCAATGAGGTCTGTTGTTGACCTCTATAAGGTTTTAACAGAGTCTCTTTAGAATTTGTGATAAATTCCTTCATTAAGGGTTTCCGTCTACTGCAGGAAAAATGGCTGTAAATCATCTTCCCCGTGCAAACTAATACAGGTTGTGCAAATCTTAAATGAAGGTGGGGGACCTTTATGCAAGTACTCGAGCAAACAATGACGGTACAAGAAGCCATTAAATCGAGACATAGTATTCGTAAATTTATTCAAGAAACCATGCCTAGAGAGGAATTACAAGAAATCCTGAAGCTTGTGAGTCTCGCACCTAGTGCTTGGAATTTGCAGCCCTGGCGATTTCATGTAATTACAGACACCGTTCTTAAAGAAAAACTGCAAGAGGCGGCTTATGGTCAACAACAAGTAACATCAGCACCAGCCGTTATTGTAGTGGCGAGCGATATGGAAGACGTACTGGCAAACCTGATGGAAACCGTTCATCCAGGCTTAACGGAAGAACGAAAGCAAGAGGAAGTTGCGAACCTGGCGGCTTTATTTGGTTCTATGACCGTAGAAGAGAGAGCTCAATGGGCATTGGCACAAACCAACATTGCGCTTGGATTTTTGTTGCTTACCGCAGAAGGTTTCGGTTATTCTACCGTCCCCATGCTGGGGTTTGATCCGATTAAGGTAAAGGAGCTTTTAGGGTTAGCCGAACACGTGAAGTTAGCCGCTATGGTTCCTATTGGAAAAAAAGCAGCAGAGGGCTATCCTCACCACCGTCACGATCTTAACCGTATTGCTAAGTTCCATTAAAGGTAAGAAGGCCTGTCCAAAGGGAAGTCCTTGGATAGGCTGGTTTTATTACATAGGAGTTTGGGCATGAAGTTCGTTATTTACTTGAAAGATGAGCGGAATTCACATGATTTTAGCAGAGTGAGAGAACGTATGTTCACAAGAAACCAAAAGGCAAAGGAGTGTTTATGATGACCACCATGAAAGCGGTAGGACTGTTTCGTTATCTTCCGATTTCAGATCCAGAAAGCTTAATTAATGTCGAAGTGGAGAAGCCAAGTGTTAGCGGACGTGATCTACTAGTTAAGGTACATGCCATTTCGGTTAATCCAGTCGATACCAAGGTTAGAAAGCCCAAAGATAAGGTGGAGACGACCCCAAGAATCCTAGGATGGGACGTTGCCGGTGTGGTAGAAGAAGTGGGACCTGATTGTTCTCTTTTTAAAAAGGGGGATGAGGTTTTTTATGCTGGCAGTATTACCCGCCCTGGAGCAAACAGTGAATACCACCTGGTTGATGAACGAATTGTGGGGCATAAGCCGAGAAAACTAAGTTTTGCTGAAGCCGCAGCATTGCCTCTTACGGCACTTACGGCTTGGGAGGCTCTTTTTGACCGGTTAGGGATCCCCAAAGAAGGCCATGCCGGTAAAACCCTCTTGATAATTGGCGCCGCCGGGGGCGTCGGTTCGATTGCGGTTCAGTTAGCCAAGTGGGCCGGGTTAACGGTCATTGGTACCGCATCTCGGAAAGAATCAGAGATGTGGGTGAGGGAACGAGGAGCGGATCACGTCATCAATCATTATGAACCTTTTGTTCCTCAATTAAAGCAGCTAGCAATGGATGGCGTGGACTATATTTTATGTCTTAACCAAACAGATAAGCATTGGGATAACATGGCCCAAGCTATTAAACCACAAGGTAAAATATGTTCCATCTTTGAAACCGATGAGAAACTAAACCTTTTCCCATTATTCAACAAGAGCGTTACTTTTGTATGGGAACTTATGTTCACTCGTGCTATGTTTCAAACACCGGACATGATTGAACAACATCACATACTAAACCGGATCTCGGATATGATTGATTCGAATAAAATTATTACAACACTCAACGAAGTGATAACTCCCATCAATGCAGCAAATGTACGAAGGGCCCATGCACAGTTAGAAGAAGGCAGAACCATTGGTAAGATTGTGTTAGAACATTTCTAGGCTAGTATTGGGACAGCAGCAGGATAACAACGTAGGATCGGGTCCGAATACGGGCCTGATTCGGACAGCATTTAGATAAGAACGTTTGTTCAAGGCCGAATACCGGCCTGATTTGGACAGCATTAGGAACTCGAAATAGTAATTGAGAGAAAGCGCTTCCGTAAATAAAAAAATATCCTAACTGACTGAGAAACTAAAAGAGTTACAGTTCAAGATAAAGTTCAAGATATCGAACAAGAAGGATAAAATCACGATAAGCAGCTAAAACGGAATTATCCATGTAACATGAACTCAATGTGGTTCAAATTGGCATAAACGATGATACAAAATAAGTAAGAACCGCGAAATATAAATTCAGGTCGAATCAATCAAAATTAAGACTGAGAAATTATTAATTTAGATTCAAACCAGATCAAAAATCGAATTGAGAAATTTATCGATTAAATCTAAAACGATCACATCTCTATTGCTTTTCTAACAATACAGTAACAAAACTGATATTTTGTAACCCTATTTAAAAGAACTAAAAACGGGAGGATTTTATCCTCCCACTTATTATTGAAACTCCCACCATCTCAAATACCAATATGGATTCATCGGTTTCCACGGCTGGCTTTTCGTATCATACATTCCTAAATGTAAATGTGGTTCGAACTTCGCTCTGGTACCTTCTTCTCCGTATCCGGTCGATCCGACAAAACCAATGAGCTGGCCTTTTCTGATTTGAGTTCCAATATTGGTCCCTTCTGCATACCCGGTCATATGGGCGTAATAAAACGCAATTCCATTATTGGATTCTATCGTAAGTCTCCAGCCTCCATAGTAATTCCAGCCTTTACGTATCACTCGTCCATTATCAACAGCAAATATTGGGATCCACTGCTTAGCAAAGATATCGACCCCTTCATGACTTCTGGTGTTGCCTGTGGTACTAAAGGATCGAGGATCCCCATAGTCATTTCTGTACGACTGGTAAGTTCCGTCTACAAGAGGAAAAATTCCTTCCTTGAACAGGTCTGGCGGTTTAATTGAAGCTTGTGGCGGAATAAACAACCTTTGCCCTGGTTGAAGCATATCGCCGGCTAATCCGTTCGCTCTTTTGATTTCGACTACCGTGGATTCATTAGAAGACGCAATTTTACTAAGCGTGTCCCCTTGCTGAACAGTGTAATACGGGTCCGATATGTGTAGATGCTGGCCAGGATAGATCACGGGTGTCATTAAACCATTCCACTCCATCAGTTGGTCGATCGTCACCCCATAACGTGTCGAGATCCTCCATAGGGTGTCGTTGGCCTGCACTCGGTAGTGTCTTTCCAGGTCATCGGTTTTAGCGAGCTCATACACATGGCGAGTTGACATTTCGGCTACATGGGTTGTCCCATTTAAGCGCACCGACTGATCCATGGTTATTTTCTGCCCATTCTTATATGCAATACGCGAGCCTACGGCAAGCTGAATTTGATTCTTACCCCTTTGGATACGGATCACTTGTCCTTCAGGAATCCACTCCACCTGTGCTCCCATGGATTCAAACACATTGCGTATAGAGACCATGCCAGTTGAAGCTTCAGCAGGATAGTAAGGAAAACTGAGAAGCACCATCATCACCAAAACCAGCACCATTCCCCTTTTTCTAGCCAAAAAAATAATAGCCACTCTCCTCCCTTTAAAACATCTTTTTTATTTTGTTCCTGAAGGATTTTTTTAACATGAAAAAGAGGAATTTTTTCGATACAATGGACATAAATCTTTCACTTTTCAAGGATAGCGAGAAGATGAGAAAATAAGGGGAGAAAACCGTATGATTAACCATTTTCAATTCAAAGAAACCAAAGGAAAAGACTATTTCCGAAAAGCCTGGAGCTTCTCTTTTAATAGTCATGGTCGTTTTTACACAGGGGTTTATCATCAGGATGGCACTGTGGATTGGAATGAAACGGACCCAACTCGTGAACAGCCCGAATTGCTGAGGGAGCTTCATCTCCTGATGGGCTTTCATGTTTTTAGGTAAAACATAGGGGGATCAAGCGTTGGAGCGAGTGGATCAACAACAATTTCTTAAAAAACATCCCATATTTCAGGTATTGCAACAGGAACAATTAGAGTTTTTATTGGATAACAGCGAATTGCAACACCTACAGAAACATCATTTTGTCATTCATGAACAACAAACGAACGATGACATTTTCCTTTTAATGGAGGGCGTTGCCAAAAATACCTTTATCAATGATCATGGTGAAGAGGTGGCTGTACTCTTTTACCATCCCGGGGATTTTATCGGGATCATATCAGCTATCACGCATCGAAAAACGCAATTTTCTGTTCAAGGCATGAGTGATTTGCTGCTCCTCCGTATCCCCCATGATTTTTTTTCGCTTATGCTTCGAGAGAATTTAGCCTTCTCGGAAAAGATGATTCGAATGGTTAGTCAGAGACTGGATAATCTGTATCAAAGAATTCAAGAAGACACCTCTTACCACGCACATGGATTAGATCCATATCCCTATCGTAAAAAAATCGGTGAAATCATGTCCGTGCCTGTGATCACCGCCGCACCTACCGATCCTATTTTGAGTCTGGCACAGGTGATGAACGATCAACAGATTTCATCCCTTGTGATTGTGAATGATCAAAATTTCCCTCTAGGGATTGTCACGCAAAAAGATATGATTCGCGCGATGGTTACCCATCCAACGCAATTGATGAAGATTCAAGCCAGAGAACTCATGACCTCCACGCTATTGACGCTTCCGCCGGATGCCTACTTTTATGAAGCCATGCTCATGATGGTTAAGCACAATGTGAAGCATATTCCCGTTACCGCTGCAGATGGACGTGTGGAAGGCATGATATCCATGAGGAATTTAGCCCAAGCGAAAGGCAACGAGGTTCTCTCCGTTGTGGACCAAATTGAATCACAGACCTCCATTGCTGGATTAGCAGAAAAGAAAGGGCATATTCATCATATTTTAGAGTCCATGGTCAAGGAAAACGCTTCGGCCGATGAGATGTGCACGTTAATCACGGAATTAAATGACCGATTGCTCCGTCGGATTATCTTCCTCGCCGAACAACAACTCATAACGGAAGGCATCGGCCCTGCCCCTGTGGAGTACTGTTGGCTGACCATGGGAAGCGAAGGGCGCAAAGAACAAACACTGAGTACGGATCAAGATAATGCCGTCATTTATCAAGATGTGGATCCGCAAGAACAAGCAGGTGTGCTTACCTACTTCACTCATTTGGCAGAAAAAGTAGTAGATGGACTCGAACGTTGTGGTTTTCCGCGTTGCAGCGGCAATGTCATGGCAACAAATCCAAGGTGGTGCCATAGTTTAACGGACTGGAAAAAAGAAATCGACCAATGGTATACATACTTAGAAGGAGATGAGCTTCGAAACTACACCATTTTCTTGGATTTTCGCGGAGTCTTTGGAAACACAGCGTTAGCAGATCAGATCCGAACGTATCTAATCAGTAAGCGGAACCCCTTCCTACTCCACCGTTTAGCGGAAGATGATTCCGAGTATCATGTCCCCTTAGGAGCTTTTGGGAGAATCATTACGGAGAAAAGAAACAACCAGCCAGATTCCGTCAATTTAAAGCATGGTGCAGTCATGCACATTGTAAATGCCATGCGTATTTTGAGTTTAAGCGAAGGTATCACGGCGGTTTCTACTCTGGAGCGCCTAAAGGCATTACAGGTTAGAGCGGTCTTTACAAAAGAAGAAGCCGAAGAAATTGAACAAGCATTCAATACATTGATGGTCTTCCGCATAAACGAAAACCTGTGTCAGCTTGCCAACAATAAACCACTTAGCAACTATATTAGTGTCAGATCCCTAAGCAAACCGGATTACATCAAATTAAAAAGAGCGCTATCGACAGCCAAGTGGGTCCAACAACTGATTGCACGACGTTTTCATGTAGGAGGAGCTCACCTATGATAACAAGCTTTAAAAAATGGATTAGCTATATTCTCTTTGATACGAAAACCAAGGTCACTTATAGCCCTGAGCTTTTACTCGGCGTATCCGAATGGCTAGAACGGTCAAAGACCACTTTTCACAACCCGTCTTTACCTCTGAAGGAATCTACCTTTGTCGTTTTTGATACGGAGACTACAGGGTTTTACCCTTATGCCGGCGATGAACTCATTTCCATTGGCGCTATTTTGATAAAAAATGGAGAAATCCAAGAACATCAGGTTTTTCATGAATGGATTAATCCGTACAGATCCATTCCTCCTATAGTAAGAGAGTTAACCCAAGTCAAGGAGGAGGAGCTCAAAGAAGCTCCCCCTGCCCTTGTCGTGCTTTATCAATTTTTACAGTTTATTGAGGGTCACTATATTGTGGCACATTGTGCCGATTTTGACCTGAATTTTATTAATCTCCAACTAAAGAAACATGTAAAAACCAAGCTACAAAACCCAATCATTGATACCCTATCTCTTTCCTACTATTTAAACCCGCTACAGAGCTCCCACGACCTTGACTACTTGCTCGACCTTCATCATATCCCGCTCCTCCGGCGTCATCATGCTTTGGATGATGCAAAGATGACGGCAGCACTGTTTATCAAGTTCTTAGAGCGACTAGAAAAACGAGGGATTACGACTATGACAGGTTTGGATCATTTCATTAGATCCATGAAAATCCTACATAAATAGACTTACGTAGGAGGCGCAAGTCTATTCTTCTTTTTGCTTAGTTTCTTCTTGACTAAGCTCCATGAGCTTCTTCATCAGAATGTGTTGTGGCATATGCATCAGCTCCTCTAAAGGAACCTTCAGCTTTTCAGCGAGCTTTACAGCCGTATCGGCAGAAATATTTAAAGGCTTCATTTTTCCTTCCCCCTCTCTTCCTCCTTATTCTGCATAACAACCTCTAATGCTTCTGAGCTACGTCGATGATCATCCTGTTCAGAAGCATTTGTTGTCCCCGCAGGGGAAAAACTTCCTCTAAAGGCAGTCTGGCTCGATAGAAGTTTTTTTTATTATAACAAATATGAATGGTATAATAACCCTTGAATAATATATCCCCCAAGGAGGTTACTTATTTGAGACTCACTGGTAAGAAAATCATTGCCCTCGTGGATCATGAATTTGAAGACTTGGAGCTTTGGTACCCTGTACTGCGTCTACAGGAAGAAGGGGCCGCCGTGCACCTCGTTGGACCAAAGGCGAACGAAACCTATAAGGGCAAATATGGCGTTCCTGCGGTGGCTGAATACGCATTTGGCGACATTACACCATCTGATTTTGATGGGATCTTGGTGCCAGGGGGTTGGGCTCCGGACAAGCTGCGTCGCTATACGGAAGTGCTTGAGATGGTTAAGTACATGGATGAGCAAAAAAAGCCTATAGGTCAGATCTGCCATGCAGGATGGGTCCTTATTTCTGCTAAAATTCTTCAGGGAAGAAAAGTCACAAGCACCCCTGGAATTAAGGATGATATGGAAAACGCCGGCGCTACATGGATTAATGAACCGGTTGTCGTTGATGGTCATTTGGTTTCAAGTCGAAGACCGCCAGATCTACCTCCTTATGCTAAAGCCTTTGCGGATGCCTTAGCTGCTTTTCAATAAAAGTTCGATTTTTTTTAGTTGAAACTTTTCCCCGAATCCTCTAGCATAGAGAGAGGGAGGGTTGTCCGTTATGAGTCTATCCAATTGTCCAGAATGCGGGAAATTATACGTTCGTACTCGTATTGATATGTGCCCTGATTGTGTAAAGGGAATCGAAAATGACATTATGAAATGTCAGACGTTCCTGCGCAGTCATCAGAAGGCTACTATTTATGAAGTAAGTGAGGCTACGCAGTTATCGGTTAAGCGCATTACAAAATTTATACTGAAGAAGCGTATCCTGCTAGAGGACTATCCGCATCTTGACTATCCTTGCGAACGCTGCGGAACCTTAATCCGCACGAATAAGGTATGCGTCGACTGCTATCAAAATATTAATTCCTTAGTGCAAAGCTTTAAAAATAAAAATCGAATCATTAAATGATAGAAAAGAGCTACCTAACGAGGGTAGCTCTTTCTCACTTGATGGCTTCTTGCAAACTTTCCTTCGTAATTTTCCAATGAGAGGCGTTCCAAATTACCTTCTCATTCTCGAAGAGAATCGCTTGCGGCGATTCATGCTTCAGTTGGCTATCCTCTGCTATCTGATTAGAAACAGGTCGAGACTCGATTACCTTAACCAGGAAGAACCCTACCTTTTGCTCGGATGCCTCTATTACGTATTGTTCAAACTCTCGCAAAGCCTCGGCACTCACGGGACAAGCTGTGCTGTGCTTAAACACAAGAATAGGCTGCTGTGAACTAGACGCCCACTTTTCCTTCCACTCTTCTACACTGTTGATCTCAATCCAATTAGCCATTCTGGCTCCCCCTTTTTTCATTTTGGTGTTCATTGGTTCATTATACCAAAGTATAGATCACTGTAAAAATGACTAAGATAAAGGATATGATGTTTACTATAGGAGGAATGTAACGATGATAGACTATAGCCTACAGCCAAACCAAAGGTTTGTGGTCGTGCCTTCAGCCGAGCAACATTTTATTGCCTATGATTGCCTTTTAGAACAACCGATTGGATCCCCGTTTTCTTCGATGCAGCCTTGTATGGAAATGGTCACTCACCTCAATCGTATAGCTCCTGATTTTGAGTAGCTGGTGCCCAGCTTTTAGGCTGAGGCACTTTTCTATTGGTTTGATAGAAATACGTCCTTCTTGTTTGATATAATAAGCGATAAGAAAAAACATCAAGGATTGTTAGGTGAAAAAGGTATGAAGCTCAAGCGTCGACTGAAGTACTATCTCCTCCGTTTGTTTCGCTTAAAGGCTGGACCTCATCAGATTGCGATGGGTCTGACATTAGGCTTTGTTCCCAATTGGTTCCCTACTTTTGGACTTGGGCCCATGCTTTCCGTGGGACTTGCTAAGCTTACAGGAGTCAATCTCATCGCGGCTGTTATAGGAGGAGTACTCGGAGCACCCATTTGGCCTGTTCTCTTTCTTCTAAACTACAAGGTCGGGAGCCTGATTTTAAGTGAGCCAAGCAAGGTAAATGATATCGAGGAAGTAGATTATTACGAAGCCATCGATGATACCGTTGGCGTTGCTTCGGGAAGTATTCAATACATTACGGGAACCTTAGTCAACGTCGTGCTGTCTTCTCTCCTCGTTTACCTGTCTATTTATTTTTTATTTAGAAGATACCGATTGAATATCTTGTTGAAATTAAGGTATTGGTGAAAAGTAGAAAAACGTCATTGTCCTTTAGACAGTGACGTTTTCTTTTTGTGCCGATAGGTATTGGACAGCCCATCTTGCCGCGTTTTTTCCTTGCTGAATGCAATCAGGAATGCCTACACCCTCATAGCCTGCTCCTGCTAGGAATATCCCTGGCCGTTTCATTTTGAGCTCTTTTCTTACCTTCTGGAGCCGTTCTAGATGTCCCACTCGGTATTGAGGCATGGACTCATGCCAACGGGTGACACGGGAGAAGATCGGTTTGGCATCCAAACCCATTATATCGCGAAGATCTTTGCTGACACGATCTACAAGTTCTTCATCTGTATACTGCTTAAAGGTTTGATTCCTTGAGTGCCCTACATAGGAACGAATGAGAACTTTGTTATCCGGTGTTGTTAAAGGCCATTTTGAGGATGTCCACGTACTTGCCGTAATGTTCTTCCCTTCCTTATGAGGGACCACAAAGCCGGAGGCATCAAGAGGGTGCTGAATATCCTTGCGTTCAAAAGCCATAACGACATTCGCTACTGATACATATCTCGTTTCAGCCAGGGCTGAGATTTCTTCAAGGTCTCGAAGCATATGCATTGCTGCATAAGCAGGAGCAGCCAGCACAACCGAATCAACCTCCATTAGCTTGCCGTTTTCCATCTCCACTTGATAATGCCTTCCTTGAGAGGTGATGCTTTTAACCCCATGATTCGTCAGGATGTTGACATCGGTCATGGCCTCTTGGAGTGAATCTACAAGCGTCTCCAGACCGCCTTGATAACTTAGAAACATACTATTCTTTACAGCTGGCGGGAGATTGAGCTTTGGCAAGGGAGCGGCTCCTCCGGCTTTTCGACTAAATAGCATTCCTTTAATAATACTTCCGTATTTCCTCTCAATTGCCTGAAATTGAGGAAAGGTAGCACTGAGACTCAACGCTTGGGTATCCCCAGCATAAATTCCTGACAAAAGGGGCTCTGCAATGTTTTCAGCAACTTCTCTGCCTAAACGGCGTTGCAAAAACCCCCCTAAGGACTCGTCCGATTCTTCTTTTCGAGCTGGTATCACCAAGTCCATGGCTGCTCTTACTTTGCCTAATGGGGAGATTAATCCGGTTTTGACAAAGGGAGCCATCTGAGTAGGGATCCCAAGAATCAATCCAGGCGGCATGAGATGAAGTTGATTGCGATGCAGGATAAAGTTTTTTTTAGCGGCTGGGTTGGTCCCCACCATTTTCTCTTCCAAACCAAGCTCCAAGGATAAATCAATAATCGCCGGCTTGCGAGCTAAGAAAGAATCAGGTCCTTTCTCTATGACAAATCCGTCATGGCGTTCGGTTTGGATCTTGCCGCCTAAGCGTTCACTTTTTTCAGCTAATGTAATAGTCAAAGGAAGCTCTTCTTCCTTCATTTGCTTTTGTATGTAGTAGGCTACAGTCAACCCGGTAATGCCCCCGCCTACAACCAAGACATGCTGCTTTCTGTTCATAGGGATCCATCCTCTACTTTTTGTCTTGCAGGGGTTTGAGAACAGCGGAAGCTAATGCTTGAATAAATAATGGATCAGTATTGAGCGAAGATGTCCGTTCTACATGCATTCCTAATTCGGAAGCAAGGTCTTGCGCTTCGATATCAATATCGTATAGTACTTCTAGGTGATCGCTGACAAATCCTATGGGGCTAATGATCAGATTCGTCACTCCTTCTTCTTTTAACTGCTGCATTTTATCCAGCAGATCTGGACCTAGCCAAGGAACTGCTGTCTGTCCTGCGCTCTGCCATCCGGTCTCCCAGTTCGTCACCCCTACTTGATTGGAGATTGCTTCAGCGGTTTCATGAAGCTGTTTTGCATACGGATCTCCCATCTCCAGAATCTTCTCCGGTAAGCTGTGAGCGGTGAATAACACCTTTACATCTGACTGCAATTCGGGTGGAAATTTGCTCAAACATTCCTTTACCCGAATAACAAGGGCTTCGATTAGTTTAGGCTCTAGGTGGTAGCTGTCTACCAGGTGAAGT
This sequence comes from Ammoniphilus sp. YIM 78166, assembly GCF_004522215.1. Taxonomy (GTDB): domain Bacteria; phylum Bacillota; class Bacilli; order Aneurinibacillales; family RAOX-1; genus YIM-78166. The sequence goes on from NZ_SDLR01000003.1 coordinate 575,272, forward strand.
TGGACACCATGTGCCTGAGCGGCTTCCGCTGCATATTTGTTATAGGCCCCAATACTCATCACCGAATAATGAGGGGCTAGAACGATACCGACCGCCTCGGTAATTCCATCTTGAGCCATCTGAGCGACGGCATCTGCAATAAAGGGATAAACATGCTTCATCCCAGCATAGGCTTTAAAGGTATATTCGTCGGAAGTTTCATTAAGGTAACGCTCTAGCTCACTGACTTGGTTTTGCGTGATTTCCGTGAGTGGGGATACGCCGCCGATCGCTTGATAGCGATCTTTTAATTCCTGCAGCTTCTCCGGTGAAGGAGGATTGCCTCGACGGATATGAGTGTAATACGCTTCTACTTCGTCTAGACTTGCTGGTGTACCGTACGACATCACCAATAAGCCAAGGGTACGTTTGCTCATCATTCTTGCCGCCCCTCTATTTGTTCTTAATCACACTGGCGCTATATTCATGAACAAAATCAGTGAGACGCTTGAGCATATCTCCAGGTACTTCAGGGAAAATCCCATGCCCTAAATTAAAAACGAAGCCTGGCTTTTGCAGCCCTTCATTGATAATCTCCTTCGCACGCGCCTCTAACACAGGCCAAGGAGCAAGTAAAAGCGTAGGATCTAGGTTTCCTTGTACTGCATAGCGCTCTCCTATGCGATTGCGTCCTTCTGGAATGGACACACGCCAATCTAAGCCGATAACATCCGTATCAAGATCACTCCAGTATGTGAGAAGCTCTCCGGAACCTACTCCAAAATAAATCTTAGGAGCTTGCAGATCCTTTAACTGTTCGAAGATTTTCTTCATTGTAGGATAGACATACTTCATATAATCGGCTGGTGAGAGGGCTCCGACCCAACTATCAAAAATTTGAACAGCCTTTGCTCCAGCCTCTACTTGCGCATACAGATAGGTAACAACCATTTGTCCAAGCTTGTCCATAAGGTTGTTCCAAACATCCGGGTGGCTGTACATTAACTGTTTTGTACGAATATAGTTACGGGAAGGACCACCTTCCACCATGTAGCTTGCTAAAGTAAATGGGGCACCAGTAAAGCCAATTAACGGTACCTTAAGCTCGCGAGCCAGAATTTTAATCGTCTCGATCACATAGGGAAGATCTTGTTCCGGTTCAAGCGCGCGCAGGCTATTTATATCATCCGCAGTGCGGTAAGGTGTTTCAAGGACAGGTCCTCGCTTCTCAATAATATCGTACTTCACGCCCATTGGCCCGAGTGGAACCATGATGTCAGAAAATAAAATAGCGGCATCGACTCCAAGCTGTTGAACAGGCAACGTGGTGACCTCCGCACAGAGCTCTGGAATATGGCAAATTTCTAGCAAGCTGTATTTTTTTCTGATTTCACGGTATTCCGGCTGATATCGTCCGGCTTGACGCATATACCATACGGGAACATGATCGATATCTTTTTTCAAACAGGCATTTACAAACGTATTATTGAAACTCATGTCAAATCCTCTTTTCTGTCAATTTCGCTACCATTAACCATTATGACGTTTTTGTATAGAATTAACAAGGTAGAGCCGTTTTTGAAGTGTGACATTTTTTCAACATTAGTAAAATGGCGACCATCCACTGAGGTCGCCATTTTGAATGCTATTGGTAGTTTCCTGTCCTTGTGTCATACGGCCCAGGATTAGGGATTACAGGAGGATTGATGACCTCTGGTGTATCGGTATTGCGGGTTTGGTGCTGATTCGTAAGTCCAGCCATGTGTGTCCCAATTTCCTTTAACTCAGGGTTCTGATTATTGTTATTTTGCTTCATTCAGTACCTCCTTGAGTATGGGAATGAAAAAAAGTGGAGGGTTAACCTCCACTCTATCGGCGAGTTGTGGTTCCTCGAGTGATCACACGGTCATCATAGTTATTGTCATAAATGTAGGGTGATCCAGTGCCAAAACGATTATTCAAAGTATCCATACGACCAGTATTAGGCGCAAGCGGTAGAGGAGCTACACGAGTGCCTGGTGTCGCTGGAGTAGTATACGGCGTTACGCGGTTTGCACGGTTGTTTACAAAAGGTACAGCTCGACCCGTGGTATCGAAGTTACGACCTTGGAACATATTTGTTCGTCCAGTCATGTTTGTACGCCCTGTCATGTCACCCTGGAACTGATTTACCCTTCCAGTGTAGTCATTTACATTGTATACCCCGTCATATTGATTAACACCCGCACCACCACCTGCACCTGCACCACAACCTGTCAATAAGCCTACAGTCAACAAACTGACAATACTTAGCGGTCTCAATACTCGAGCAAGTAAGCTATGCTTCCCGGTTTTAATCAAATGAAAAACCACCTTCCGCTAATTTCACTCCTGCTCTGTCTTTATCGGAGTGTAATTATAGGATGTGGTCGTACGGGACTTGTTATGAATGTTAAATGTTCGAAAGAAAGGAAGACCTAAGCTCCAAATTCAGCATTGAGCTTCCTTCTGACCAGATATTCAATCTTTAGGTCTTGGTAGGTTTGATAACGGAGGCACTTGGAATGATTGCCCATACAAAATTTCTCGATGAGCTCTTCTTCCCCTTTTAAGTCCTCATCCGTAGCTTCACAGTTCACATGGTGCACGAAAAACCGCTGTTGTTCATGATAAAGAGGGCAAAACTCCATGAACTCATCCCCTCAGGTTTACTTCATTCCCAGCCTTGCCAAGTTCTGCTTTTTTTATTCTTTGTTTACTTAAGCTTGGGATAAACATAAGGGTCAGCAGGCATACCAACCATTTCCCATTCCTCTACTTTGAGTTTGGGGAGCTCAAAATCACCGTATTGGGTAATATCCAGTGTCCCCTTCACGCGTACCCATGTATCCTCTTGCAGTGTTTCTGCATCTTCCCATTCTGCCATAAAACCAATAACTCCAGCATCAGCCAAGCAATGGGTGATGATAAACCTTGCGACCACAAGCTGGGATGGGTCCATTCCCTCTTCTTTATAGACAAACCCAGACAGCTCTACCGTTTTTCCAATAAACTCCCTAGGATAAAAGGATATGGTATCCGCGTACTCTACAAAGTCGAAATCATTAAAAATGATTTCCGGTTGTTGGATCAGTACATTAAGCGAATCCTCATAAAGATCGTCCAGGTACACCAATTGATCTTCTCGAGACACCGGTATCGGATGCTCTTCTTCCATTGAAGCAGCACTTGCTTTGGGAGATGGAGACTGGATCATGACACCTTTTTTGGATGCCATGGCAGCGTCAAGTGTTTTTGCTGGAAGAAGGAACCCTGTGATTAAAGGAATAGACAGGATAGCATAAGCTAGCCCTCCTTTGAACGACCATCGCAGATGATGGTGATCACAACCTGCACCACAGTGATGATCATGTTGCGTTTGCTGAGTGTTTCGTATCCTCCCTAACTGAGCTAGGAACAATAGAAACAAGAGTGCACAAGCGATCAAGCTCATGGCTGAATATTTAATGTTAATATATTTGGCAATCTCGCCGGTCCAATGCATTTGACCAATCAACAAGGCAAAGCCAAGCAAAATTCCAGCGCGAAGTAACTGTTGTGAATTCAACACCCTTCCTCCTTACAACCAAAATTGTGTAGCTAAAACTGCACAAAACACCGTTACCGTTATTAAGCTCATAAGAACGAAGACAAAACGTGCTTTAAAAACACCGATCAGCATAAATGTGTTCTTCAAATCCAGCATAGGTCCATACACGAGGAAACCGAGCAACGCGGTAGGGGCAAACATATTACGGAACGAGGCCGCGATAAAGGCATCCGCTTCCGAACAGAGAGATAGCAAGAAGGCTAGCCCCATCATGACAAGAGTCGAGGTAACTACACTGCTTCCTAATTGAAGAATAGCTGCAGAGGATACGTAAGTTTGAACAAAAGCAGCTAAAAAGGCTCCCATGATCAGATATTTTCCCATATCAAAAAATTCATCAATCGAGTGATGCAGCATCTGGACAAATCGTTGGCCCAATGGCAGCTTCTGGCTGGAGTTGCTAACCATCGCTAGGACTTGTCCATGTTTCATTTGGTTCCCCTTGTAGACCAGAGCAATAATCGCGGCGATAACAAGGGCGACCGCAAAGCCTAGAAACATTCTCCAGCCCGCCATTTGGGCATCATTCCCAAAGGCCATATATGTAGATAAAATAACAATGGGATTAATGATCGGTCCAGTTAGCAAAAATCCAATTCCCGCATATAAAGGTACTCCTTTCGCGATCAGTCGGCGCACGATCGGAACGATGCCGCATTCACATGCAGGGAATAAAGCCCCTAGTACACAACTCATCAGTACCGCAAGGTACTTGTTGGTTGGCATCCATCTGCGAATATGATCCTCTGTTACAAAGATCTGAATCATCCCTGCGATGAGCACGCCTATGAGGACAAAAGGAATCGCCTCAATCAGGATACTTAGGAAAATGGTGTTTAAGCTTAATATAGAGGAAGGAACTTCAAATGGAAGCCCCTGTTCTTCTGTGGGATTAGGACTCAGCAAAAATAACAAAACTGCAGCTAACAGAACCACTCCGGAAAGTTCCAAAGAAAAGGAACGTATCCACTTTAACATTCGGTAACCTCCAAACAATTGAAATTGGTTTTCCTTATAAGGATAACGTATTAAAAAAAGATTTCAATAGAAATTCCACTTTTTTAGGCTGCCTCAACATTTTCCTCCCCTACAAAACCATTCGAACATCGTGTATAATTTTCTTATAATGGAGGGATGACCATGAAATATAACTTTGTTTATGATAGGAGAATAGAGCTTGATATGCCGGTGATCTACGTTCCCTTCGAGGAATGGAATTCAGAAGAAACCGCTGCATTCTACGAAAGAACTCAGGGAATTACGTCAAAAATCCCTGCCAAAATACTAGAGTTCGACAAGCGATATATGAAGAAATACGAGGAATTGCAGAGCCGCCCCGAAGCGTTTTTCGAGATCATGGATGAGCTTAATGAATTATCTGGGAAAATAAGCGAACTCAACGTTTTGTTTCTTCGCTTGGAAGGGACCTTTATCCAATCGGATACCCACTTCTAAAGGAAAAACCACCCGCAGTGTGTCGGGTGGTTTATTTTTTCTTGCAAATAAAGATCATTCGAGGGGAACGGTCAGCCGCGTATGGCGTGGCATCATAGTTGCCAAACACGTGCAGGATATCAAAGTTCTGCTTGATAAGCATAGATTGAAGCTGCTCGAGCGAATAAAGCTTCACTCTTTCCTCATACTGTCTGCTGCTTTCTCCTTGCTCCTTGATCACAATTCGCTTTTGAACAAATTCCTCGTTAACCGTTCGATACTGTAAAATCTCAAGGTCTTCCCCTTTCGACTCCGAATAAGGTACCAAATGGGCGCGAAGATACTCAGGATTTAAATAATCCATAAGGAAGTACCCGCCGGCCTTGAGCGCTTGACTCGCCTGTTTAAGTACTTTTTCATTTTCTTCATCTTCTACAAAATAGCCGAAACTTGTGAACAAATTGAATACATAGTCCACCTCTTCTTGGAACGGAATTTCTCTGGCATCTGCCCGCATATACAGTACAGGAAGGTTTAAAGATTGCTTTATGGCCTCCTGTAAAAGAACAGCGGACAAGTCCACGGCAATGACCCGTAGTCCAAGCTGGGCAAGCCAGCGACTGTGACGCCCCTGACCACAACATAAGTCCAAGGCGGTTTTTCCAGGTTGAATGTCTAGAAATGGAATCAGTTGCTCAAGCTCCTGTGTAGCTTTTACTTCATCGCGATGTGCATAGATCTTTAAGTAATCTTCTTGAAAGGATTTTTCAAACCATTCTTTACTCATCATGTCCACCTATCCTGTTCTTTTCTACAAACAATCCTCAAGTGCTTCTTTTAGGAAGGGATATTTAAACCGATAGCCTGTCTCTAATGCCCTGTGTGGGATGACTTGCTGCCCCTTTAGGACCAGATCAGACATCTCACCAAGGGCTAGTTGAAGAACGAAAGCGGGTGTAGGCAGCCAATGTGGGCGGTGTAACACCTGACCTACGGTTTTCCCGAATTGATCCATCGTTACAGGATTAGGCGCGGTAAAATTAACGGCCGCCTGTACGCCATCTTTTTCAATACAATGTAACATCAAACCAACAACATCGTCTATATGTATCCAAGAAAGATATTGGTTCCCGCTCCCTACTCTTCCCCCGGCAAAAAGCTTGTAGGGTAACACCATCTTCGGCAAAGCACCCCCCTCACGGCCAAGCACTACTCCGAACCGAGCTCGAATTACACGAATGCCTTGTTGGGCCATCGGTTTCACTTCTTCCTCCCAAGCATGAACCACTTCTGCTAGAAAATCTTGAGGAGGAATCATGGCATCTTCATCAAAAATCTCCGTGGTAGAATGTCCATAATAGCCAACCGCAGAAGCATTCAGAAGGACGGATGTACGAATTCCCTTTTCCAATTCTTGAGCAAGCTCTCGAGTGGTTTCAATACGACTATTCAGGATAGAGGCTTTAGCCGAAGAAGTCCACCTTTGGTTGATCGATTCGCCTGCTAGGTTAATCAAAGCATCCACCGCCAAAGGGGTATCTCCACCCTGCAGCGGCCATTTAAGGTAGGTTATTAAAGGATTACCGGTGTTATACTTATGAGGATTTCGGGTAAATAAGAAAAGTGAATGCCCTTGCTGGATATATTGTCGCGCAAGCTGGCCTCCAATGAAACCAGTCCCCCCTAGAACAGCAATCTTCATGATTATTCCCCCTCCGGGAAAGATAAGGAAAGATACTCCATATATTATACAACACTTATACAAGGGACATGAGACCTAAATGTGCTCTGTTGTCTAAATGTTGGAGAGTAGCTAAAATAGAACTGATACTTTACGAAGGAGGAAAATAATGGAGGGTCACCATTCACTCTTTTCCTTAATGATTGTTGTTACTCTTGCTTTTCTTATTCCTATAATATTGGATCGGCTAAAATGGCGATTCTTGCCCGTCGTGGTTGTTGAAATTCTGGCGGGTATCCTCTTAGGAAAAAGCGGGCTTGGCATCCTAGATAATGATGAATGGTTAACCATTCTATCTACTCTTGGATTTATCTATTTGATGTTTCTGAGCGGTCTGGAAATAGATTTTGATTCCTTTAACGTAAAAAAGAAATCGGATGAAGCCAATGCTCTAAAAATCTCTTCCATTACGTTTGTATTCATCCTGAGCCTCTCAGCTTTATTTGGAATGGTCTTCCAATGGATGGGATTTGTAACCGACGGACTTTTTATGATGCTTATTATTTCCACCATATCCTTGAGTATTGTCGTACCGATCCTAAAGGATAAAGGCATCACCAATACGCCTTACGGCCAGTCCATATTACTGACGGCGGTCATCTCTGATTTTGCCACCATGATTCTTCTGGCTGTTTACGTCGCTTTGCAAGCCGATAATCTGGCAAGACCTTTCTTGCTCCTTATCTTGTTCGTAGTCGTATTTTTCTTTTATCGGTTTATGCTTCGGTTTAAGAAAGGCAAAATCATCGAGAGGATTTCCAAGGAAAGTGTTCAGTTAGGTACACGCGGCGTTTTTGCCTTAATTTTATTTTTTGTTGTGTTATCTGAAGAAGTAGGGGCAGAAAGTATTTTAGGTGCGTTTTTAGCCGGGGTGCTGGTTTCTCTAGTCTCACCTAAGATAGAGTTTACTCATCAACTAACCTCTTTTGGTTTTGGGTTTTTGATTCCTATCTTTTTCTTTATGGTAGGTGCTACGTTAGAGCTGCGAGAACTGTTTGCCGATCAGGCGGCTTTACTCATGATCCCCTTAATCTTACTTAGCTTTTATGCGTCTAAATTTTTCCCCGTCTTAATTTGGAGAAGATGGTTTAGCGTGAAGCAAACCTTGGCAGCGGGTTCTTTATTGCCCTCGACCTTAAGTCTAGTCATAGCGGGGACAGCGATCGGCATCGATTTAGAGATCATGACACCTACGGTTCAAGCAGCTTTAATTCTTAGCGCCGTGATCTCGACAATTATTTCCCCCATCCTGTTCCAAAAGGTTGCACCAGAAGAGACAGAGACAGCTCCTAAGCGTATCGCGTTAATAGGGGCCAATACGATTAATTTGGCTTTAGGTAAACAATTGCACCAGGATGGATATGAGGTTACCATGTTTACCTCTGATCCCACCCTAAACGAACAAGAGAGGCAATATCCTTTTGAAACGCGAGTGGTAAAGGAACTAACACCAGATAAGCTCAGCACGCACCAAATAGCAGACAGTGATTATGTTGTCGTCTTTACCAGTAATGAAAAACGGAACATTGAATTAGCAAACTGGGCCAAAAAGGAACACGTGGCGAACGTCATTTGCCGAATTGATTCTGAAGAGCATCCTAATGAATTAGACCAAGAAATTCAAGCTTTCTCTACTTTTACTTCGAACCGAATCTTATTGCAAGCGTTGATTGAACATCCCTCGCTCTTTCGATTCTTGCAGGCAGATCAACCCATGCAGGAGGTCCGTTTCGAGAACCAAAACCTTCATGGCAAACAAATTAAAGATTTGTCTTTTTTGGCAGATGCATTGGTCATTCGCATTTTTCGCGGAAATGATACCATTATCCCGCATGGGGATACTCAGATCCATGTAGGCGATATTCTTCTTATCAGTGCCGATCGTCACTTGATTAAAACCATTAGGAAAGAATGTTCTTAAAACCAGCATACAAACAATGAAGAGGCTGCTTCGCGCAGCCTCTTGTTTATGGTGTCACTCGGAATCGTCGTAATCATGTGGACAAAGAAGGGAACTATTCAAATAATCGTCCGGATCATCCCCTGCAAAGCAAAGGTCACAAACGCCTCCGTGCAAGATATAAGAAGCCCCGCAACATGAACACCTTTCCATGTGACACCTCCTCGTAGATATTGTGTATCTAGTATATGGAACAAGACTTTCCATGATGTCTGGAAAAGTTGGACAGTTTTCCTGCACATGAAAAAACGCTGTCCTTTTTTAGGGACAGCGTTTTTTCGCTTTCTTTATCCTACAACAATATTGACGAGTCGATCAGGTACAACAATGAATTTACGAACTTGCTTGTCTTGCAGTGCTTCTTGAACGGCTTCAAGGGCTAGAGCTTTTTCTTTCATTAGATCCTGTTCTGTTCCCTTAGCCACAACCAACCGATCCTTTATTTTTCCGTTCACCTGTACAACGATCTCTACCTCGTTATCAATAGTCAATGCCTCTTGAAATTCAGGCCAAGGCGCATAGGCTAACGTTTCCGTATGACCTAGTCGGCTCCAAAGCTCTTCAGCAATGTGAGGAGCCAACGGGGAAAGCAGGAGAACAAAGTCTTCCATGGCTTTCTTCGGTAACACCTGTTCCTTATTAGCTTCATTCAAGAATACCATAAGATGACTAATGGCCGTATTGAATCGAAGTCCTTCGATATCATTCGTGACAGCCTTGATCGTTTTGTGTAAAGTGCGAGTGAAGGACTCGGATCCTTCTTTATCGGCAATCTTAGCATTCAGTTCGCCATTATCTTGAATGAATAAGCGCCATACACGGCTTAGGAAGCGGTGGGAACCTTCTACTCCATTCGGATTCCATGGCTTCGATGATTCTAATGGCCCCATAAACATTTCGTAAATACGAAGGGTATCCGCTCCAAACTCCTGCACGATATCATCTGGATTAACAACGTTTCCTCGAGACTTACTCATTTTTTCATTGTTTTCTCCAAGAATCATTCCTTGGTTAACCAGCTTATAGAATGGTTCTTTGGTGTCCACCACACCGATATCATAGAGGACCTTGTGCCAGAAACGAGCATAGAGCAAGTGTAGAACCGCATGCTCCGCACCACCAATATACAGATCAACCGGAAGCCAGGTCCGTTGCTTTTCTTTCGAGCAGATTTCCTCATGATTGTGTGGATCAATATAACGCAGATAATACCAGCAGCTACCGGCCCACTGAGGCATCGTATTGGTTTCACGTCGAGCTTTCATTCCTGTTTCAGGATCGACCGTATTTACCCAATCCTCGATATTCGCAAGAGGAGATTCTCCTGTACCGGATGGACGGATGGCATCCGTGTCAGGCAGAAGAAGCGGCAGTTGATCTTCCGGTACAGCTTTCATCGTCCCATCTTCTAAATGAAGAATTGGAATCGGTTCACCCCAATAACGCTGTCTGCTAAACAACCAATCTCTTAGGCGATAGGTAACTTTTTTCTTCCCTTTGTTGTTTTCCTCTAACCAAGAAATCATGCGAGAAATCGCTTCTTTATTGTTTAAGCCATTGAGGATGTCGGAATTGACGTGTGGACCATCTCCCGTATAAGCTTCTTCCTCTACGTTCCCACCTGCAACAACTTCGAGAATCGGGAGATCAAACTTCTTTGCAAATTCCCAGTCGCGTTGGTCATGGCCAGGAACGGCCATAATCGCTCCAGTTCCATAGCTAATTAACACATAGTCAGCCACCCAAATAGGAAGCTTAGCTCCGTTAACTGGATTAATGGCATAAGCACCTGTGAAAACTCCGGTTTTATCTTTGGCAAGATCCGTTCTTTCCAGATCACTCTTACGTGCCGCTTGCTCAATGTAAGCTTCAACAGCAGCTTTTTGCTCAGCCGTGGTAATTTCCCCTACAAGCTTATGCTCAGGAGCTACAACACAGTAAGTCGCACCAAACAAAGTATCCGGACGAGTCGTGAATACCCCAAGGGTTCCATCATGCCCGTCGATTGCAAACTCGAGTTCAGCCCCTTCGGACTTTCCGATCCAGTTGCGCTGCATATCTTTGATGCTTTCAGACCAGTCTAGCTCTTCTAAATCCTCTAGCAGTCGCTCAGCATATTCCGTAATGCGAAGCACCCATTGTCTCATCGGCTTACGGATAACCGGGTGTCCTCCGCGTTCACTCTTACCATCGATGACCTCTTCATTAGCCAAAACCGTACCGAGAGCCGGGCACCAGTTTACAGGGATTTCGTCTACATATGCTAATCCGCGTTTATAAAGTTGAAGGAAGATCCATTGCGTCCATTTATAGTATTCAGGATCTGTGGTAGAAATCTCTCGATCCCAATCGTAAGAGAAGCCTAATGATTTAATCTGGCGACGGAAATTATCGATGTTCTTGAACGTGATATCTCGCGGATGCTCTCCCGTATCCAAAGCATGCTGCTCAGCCGGCAACCCGAACGCATCCCATCCCATAGGATGAAGAACCTGAAACCCTCTCATTCGCTTATAACGAGAGATAATGTCTGTTGCTGTGTAGCCTTCCGGATGTCCCACATGCAGTCCAGCACCAGATGGATAAGGAAACATATCCAAAGCATAGAATTTCGGTTGCTCGTCGTTCTCTATTAGCTTAAACGTCTTGTTGTCTTCCCAGTATTTCTGCCACTTCTGCTCAATGCGGCGATGATCGTATGAACTCATAACTACCTCCAAGAAATTAATTGAATGTTTAAAAAACAAAAAACCCCTCATCCATAGCTTGATTGCTAGGGACGAGAGGTTGTTCTCCCGCGGTACCACCCTAATTAGTACACCGTACTCACTTCTCATCCCTTAACGCGGGTAACGGCAGGTATACTAGATTCCACGCTGCAGCTCTGAGGTGAGTTCCATGTCCTTAGCGTTGACTCGCACCTTCCGTCAACTCTCTGAACAGCTTCGGTCCCATGTACTATTCCTCATTCATAGCCTTTAAACTCATTTAAGCCTTGAAAAAACTAATAGGTATATTTTATTGTTTTTCTAATAACGCTGTCAATATCTTTATTTATCGGCAATTTCAGCTACTTTTAAACCCTCCTCTTGTACATACTACAAAAGGACAGAAAGGAGGGATGCAGTCATGCCAGATATTCAAGCCGGTGATGTAGAAATCACACAAGAGGAAGCGAAGCGTTTAAACCAATTAAATCAGGCCATCGCTTCCGATGATGTTGCTGGAATCATGCGTGTGGATGAGTTGGGCGAGGCGCACGATGAATCTGCTTATACCCATTTGGGAAGGTCGTAGTTCGGGATTGGGATTGGGATTAGAATCGGCCGATTAGGGTGAGCTTGCCGCTACGAGGGCATGGTCTAGGGTTTGGTGCCCTAATCCAGGCTTCAGGTGACTTGGAGGGCATCAAACGACGGTTTTGGTGCCCTGATCCAGGCCTCAGCCAACTTCGAGGGCATCAAACGGCGGTTTTAGTGCCCTAATCCAGGCCTCAGCCAACTTCGAGGGCATCAAACGGCAGTTTTAGTGCCCAGATCCGGGCCTCAGCCAACTTCGAGGGCATCAAACGGCGGTTTTAGTGCCCTAATCCAGGCCTCAGCCAACTTCGAGGGCATCAAACGGCAGTTTTAGTGCCCAGATCCGGGCCTCAGCCAACTTCGAGGGCATCAAACGACGGTTTTGGTGCCCTGATCCAGGCCTCAGCCAACTTCGAGGGCTTCAAACGGCAGTTTTAGTGCCCTGATCCGGGCATGCCACCATGCCTTGCCCCTAGTTTCAACACAAAAAGAGGACTCTCACACAAAAGTCCTCTTTCATTATGTGTTTTGCTTCATACCTTATGTCAGAGAGCCCTAAGGTATTGCGGATGGTGGATCGACTACAAAAAGATCTCTACCTGTTGAATCTTCAAAGAGTATTAGGGTAGGGATAGTTTTATCTTTAGTATTTTCAATAACCTTAGCTGCTCGGATGATACTATCCTTCATCGATACAGGGAAGTTTTCTCTGTCTCCAGAAAGGACTTTCACCTCAACTTTAGGGTTAACTCCTAACACTAAGATATGATCATTAATTAGTTGCTGTGTGCTTGTATCAACTCCATTTTCCACTGTTGTTGGTACACTATCCGCCCCAGCAACACCCATCATTAAAGCTTGTCCTACTAACAATGTGCTAAGAATAAGTCCAAAACGCTTCTTCATATTCTTCACCCCCTTTCAGTATCGAATTGAGCGGATAACTTAATGAATACATCGACAACATCAGGATGAAACAAGGTACCTCGGCAGCGGAGAATTTCTTCTAAGGCTTGTTCTTTTGAACGGCCCTTTTGATATACTCGGTCCGTAGTCATCGCATCATAGGAGTCTACGACCGCCACAATGCAAGCTTCAATGCTGATTTCCTCACCTTTGAGTCCTTTTGGATAGCCGCTGCCATCCATGCGCTCATGGTGTTGTTCGACTATAAAGCCAGCTGCGGCTAATTGGGGAATTTGTGTTTGTTCGAGCATTTCCCGACCGTATGTAGTGTGTAATTTAATAATATTATATTCTTCTGGAGTTAAACGACCAGGCTTAAGTAATATCGCTTCAGGCACCTTAACTTTACCAATGTCATGGAAAAAAGAGCCAAAGGCAAGTGCGTGCATCTGAAGAGTAGACAAGTTCATTTTCTTGCCTACAAGCATCGAAAAGTCTTGGATTCGATGACAGTGGTCAGCGGTGTAACCATCTTTCTCTTCAATTGCGATGGCTAAGTCCATGAATTCTTTCGTAGTCTTGCTGTAATGGTGGAAAACAGGACGCGAGGTTACATATAAGAACTGTACAACGGTTTCCGCAACAAACAGCATATGCTCCTGAACGGGATGAGCGGCAAAGCAGTCCCCTGCTTGCAAGATGACGTCACCTTTGGGCGATTGCCATTTTAACGTACCGGACAGGATGTAAATATGCTCAAGTGCGTCCCACCCCTCTTCAGGCAATAGGGACCATCTGCCTCCGGCATTCAACGTATGATGGATTACTTCTGTCCCTTCACCTGATGCCAACAAAGATATCTCAAGGTCACGAGTGGAGGTTTGTTCTATGGCTTGACCTTTGCGAAAAACCTTACTCCACGCAGAATGAGATGACGACAGGCCTCTGTTGTCAAAAGTCATGGCATCGCTCCAAGTATAAGTAGTGTATTAATTGTAAGTAGTATATCCTTCCATCGTTATCTTAACAGTAAACGATACCAGATGCATATTCAATAGGCCTAAAGTCACCAGTGTTTGAAAAAGTAAATAGGTAATAGGGTTCATCTTTCTGGATTTGTCTTCAACAAAGTTAAATGTAGTTGACAAAACTCGCGGGGGTACTGTTGTTTTCTGTCTTTTTCTGCGCTTGCCCGGGAAAGTTCGCTTATTTTTCAGGATTCCGCTTTTATTTTACATAGGAATCTATACCGTCAGTTGGTAAAATGGGAGAATAGTAAGTCCTGTATGTGAGAGGAGCCTCCCGATGAAGGTAGAAGATATTATCGCCCAGATCGTCAGAATTGACCGAAAAGAAGGAATGAAAATCATCAACCGGCCTGAAATTAAATTATTATCCAATGTGTTTCTCAGCGGGGAAGAAATTCAGGCGTTTACCATGGGAACGTATCAGACGACCAATGGATTAATTTTTGCAACGAATCATCGGCTCATTTTTCTTGATGCCAAATCCTGGACTCCTTTTCCCTATGCCAGCATAAGCGAAATTGATTATAAATCCTCTATTGAATTTCAAGATGGCAACCTGATGGGGACCATTTTTGTGGATTCCGCTGGAAATAAGATTTCCCTCAACAAAGTGCCGTCTACAGGCGGGAACCTCGTGCGCAAGGTTAAACAGATCTTGGAGCATTATCGGCCAGATGCTCGGTTTCATGTTGGGAAAAAACCAGACAGCCCACATAGAAGTAGCAGAAAGCCCCTTCTTATGGGTGCAGGCACCGTTCTCATCCTCTTAGTTGCTGCTGTATTTTGGTTATCGCTTGGAGAATCAAGACATGCTACTTCATCCCCTACGTTAGGGATGAATACCTCAGAGTTTACTCAACATTGGAATCAGATCGGAAAACAAATGGCATCCTCTCATGCCATGCCTAAATTGGAAATTGTCGAAAAAGATCAATTTCGCTCGTTTACGCACTATTTCACGGATGATATGAAAATAATGGGAATCCTAGGTAAGGATGGCAAGCTACAAAAGTTGATGATGCTGGGTCAAGATGACGGTACAGCTTTGGAGCTTATCGAGCAAACGATATCCACGGTACAACCCCATTTAGAAGAGACAGATAAAAACCAATTAATCGATGGATTGGGAATCTTCGCTTCAGAAGACTTGAAGGAGGATCGACAGATTGTTAACAAGGGAATCCGATACTCTATCACCTATTCCGATAAAATTGGCATTATTTTTGAGGCAGCGGCCATCAACAATTAACAGAAGATGGGTTTAACGCCTCTTCTGAAAATCGTCGATTTATGATATAATTTCTTAATAAAGTCGAAGGGAGAGGATGCGCTTGCATACGTATTACTGCCTTGTCTGTGGAAAATTAAAGCAAGGTGATGTCCGTCGGATCGAGTTAAATGTATGTGAGGATTGTTCTCCCCCCGAATCGGAAGAGGAAATACACCCCCATCCCGCCTAGGGTGGGGCATTTCTCTTACATATTGTACTAGCAGAAAGGAAACGTGCTTGCTTATGTCCACCCTCTTTGGATCATTTATGGTGATCTGGATGTTAATTCTGATTTCCCTTTTCTTTATTGGCGGCTATTTCATGTTCCGCAAATTCTTGAAGTCTATGCCGAAGTCTGACGGCAAATCGGACCTTGACTGGCAGGACCATTATATAGATCAAACCCGGGCACTATGGGATGATCGTACCCTCCAGCTTCTCGATGAACTAGTTGAGCCGGTCCCTACCCTTTTTCGAGATGTCGCTAAACGTTCAATCGCCGGTAAAATTGGCCAACTAGCTCTAGAAGCGAAAGCCAAGCAAATTAACCAGGACCTTGTAATCAAGGGCTATATTTTAGCCACACCTGCCCGAGATCATAAGTGGCTTGTGGCCCGACTGAAAGAAAAGCAAATTGATTTCACTCCCTATAAAGAACATTTAAAAATCAAAGTATAAGAATGACCCCGACAATTGGGGTCATTTTTTCTTTTGGTTAATCAATTCCCTACTGATTAAATAGGGGAAAAATCCTAGTGCTTGGACTTGATCCCGATAGGCTTTTTCGGCCATATTCTCCATCTCCTGAATGGTTGGGGCTGTCAATACATCCAGCAAGTATTGCAAATCCTCTACCACTTTTTTCATCCAAGGAGAGAGCTCATGAAGCAACGCTGTATTCTCCATTGTAAAGAGCCGCTTTACGGCGTTTTGATACTGTCTAACAACCTCTTGGAACTGTTCGTGCGCAGTAGGGTCATTTGGCCACTTTCGTTGATGCTCAAGCCACCTCATCAGCAACTCCCCACCTGGCAAAGGAGAGATAGGGGATTGATTAAAACAATCGCTGATCATGGCAAAGTCGGTTGTCAACTTCTGGCCCACAATTTGTTGGGTCGCATAACGGTAGCTTCCCTGTGCTTCATAGGCGTTAGGGTTCCACAGGTAATGGGCAATTGTAATCAGAGGAATTAAGGACGCCTCTGCATATTCCATCACGTTCGCGATCAATCCGGATGAATACAAATACAACTGGGGATGCCGATTGAGGAAAGGGCCAATATGCATCTCATCCCTCATATTCGCATCATTGACAGGATAGTTGTCCCAGTATAATGGCTGATGGCCTGTTTGTTCGTAAAAGATCCGTGCTTCTCTTACATCAATTTCTGGCGAGCAGATGGTTCGCCCTGTCCAAAATAATAGGATCTCCTCCGGGAGCGCATTGCCAAGACGAGTGATATAGGCTTCATCTCCTTTTCCAAAATATTGAGTAGGACAAACCAGGAGCTGGTTGCTAGGGTCGAGGTCTTTGAGCATCCCGTATATCGCTTGCGTAAGATGAATGTGCGCTTCTGGAAGATCCCCAAACTGGGATCGATCCGCCTCATGCATGAGCGTAAGCGGGATATCATCTAAAAACAAACCAAAATGACGAACACCTTGCTTGTACAGCTGCTTAAACTTTTGAAACAAGGATTCAATATGCGCAGGTGAAGAATACTCGATGGATAGACCTGGGCTTACGGCAAAAACAAAGTCGATACAAACCTTTTGACAATATCCAATCAGTGACGCCAAATGGGCAAGCTCCTGCGGTGGATAAAGCTCTGCCCAAACCTCCCGGTGGAATCGATCATTTTTAGGAGCGTATACATACGTATTCATTTTTTGTTCCGAAAGAATATCAAGTGCCCTTAGGCGCTGCTGATGTGACCAGGGGGCACCATAGTAACCTTCTACCCAACCTCTACGTCCCATTTGCGGGAAATCAAGAATCCACCCTTCCTCTAACGGTCTGCTTATCAGTTGCTTCCAGGTCTGATACGCATAGTAGTAGCCGCGTTTCGATTTTGCCGAGATCCAGACTGCGGCTTTGTTTTCTGTTATCTGCCTAATCTGAATAAAATACCCTTCCTCTTTGATTAGATGTTTCTTCTCTTGGAGAAATCCTTCTTGTGGAGGGAGATGTTCTACATAAACCTCCACTTCAATCTCTCCTTCTGTCGATACAGCACAGTGCCATTCCTTCTTCCATCTGAAGAGCGGATCCTTGTAGTGGATTCTGCCAACCGTCCCGAGCATTCTAGTTTCGTTGAGTTCTTTCGGCTGAGGATATAAATGATCCATCGTCACAGCTTCCTCCTTTACTTTACTCCTCCATTTATATTTCCCCCAAAAAAGAAATAGGCCTCCATCTAAGAGATAGAGGCTTGGCTATACTAGTCTTCTTGGCGATTCGTAAAAATCCAAAGGTATTCAGCAAGCTGCAGAACAGACATCAGTGCCGCAGCAACGTAAGTGAGGGCAGCAGCTCCTAAAACTCGGCTGGCGCCTCGTTCTTCATTGTTTCGGATGATCCCCATTTTGATCATGAGATCTTTGGCCCGAGAACTGGCGTTAAACTCGACCGGCAGTGTAACCACCTGGAACAGTACAGCCGCACTAAACAAGATAATCCCAAGAAGCAACAGCCCCTGAATTTTGAAGAAAAAACCTCCAAGCAATAACAATGGCGCAATTCCAGAAGAGAAATTGACTACAGGGAAAATCCGATGCCTTGCCACCAGCATGGGATACTGAACTTTATCTTGAATGGCATGCCCGACCTCATGACAAGCAACGGAAACCGCTGCTACGGAGTTACTCCCATACACTGCGTCGGACAAGCGAACAGCCTTAGCTAATGGATCATAGTGGTCTGTAAGATTTCCGGGAACATGCTGAACAGGGATATGTGACAGACCGTTAGCATCGAGTAGTCTACGCGCGGCTTCTGCTCCTGTCATGCCGGAAGAAATAGCTACATCATCATACTTTTTGAATGTGCCCTTAACGCGAAAGGAAGCCCATAAGCTTAATCCAAACGCAGCAAGGATCAAGATGGTAAACGGTGTAAAAAACATCAGGTATCCCTCCAACACGAATTTTGAATGGTTAAGTTTTTTCGCTACCAAGTAATACGTGTAAAGGTGTCAAGAGTTTCATCTTCACGAGAAAAAGAGGGCTTTTTGTGTTAGCCCTCTTTTCACTACTTTCGATTCAGCAATTGCCTAAAGTCTGCTCCAAGATTTTTAACCGTCCGACCCTCTGACTCTATAGTGTCTCGGTGTAAAATAGCCACTTGCTCATACCAATCCGGATCCGAACCCACTTGGATTCGATAATCCGGCATGGCCGCTTTTAATTTTTGAATGACGAGAGCTTGAACTTCCTGCGGGTTCGCATTTCCTTTAACCTGATAGCCTAATACCGCATCTTTTTCATAAACGACAATGACAGGATCAGTGACTTCAGGAACCTCTTTGACAACCTCCTGCATCTTTAGTGAAGCAGAATGATTAAACTGGTCATTCTGTCGCAGACGGGGCTTCTCGGTCTGGGTCGTTTGGGCTTTTTGCGTCTTTGCCTTTTTTTCATCTCCGCCTTTGGCTTGCTCTTTATTGCCACATCCTATGGCCATAACAGCCAACAAAAGAGACATAAGCATCAGTAGGATTCGTTGCATTCGTTCAGTTCCTCCTTATTTGCTTTCGTATCTTCTAGTTTTTCATTAGAGCTACTTTCCTATGTAAAACAATAAAAAACCAATAGGCGAGTCACCAAATTTCGATACCTCAATATCATGTAATTGTGATAAAAAAAGTGAGGTGAAGTTATGGCAGTAATCAAAGCTCGTGAAGAGGATGTTAGGCTACTAGCGAGGCTAATGAGAGCTGAAGCTGAGGGTGAAGGCGAACAAGGCATGCTTTTAGTAGGAAATGTCAGTGTAAACCGCGTACGCAGTGCGTGCCTTGATTTCAAGGACATACGCACAATTCCCCAAATGGTTTGGCAGAAACCTGGCGGTTACGAAGCCGTCGATAAGCCTTATTTTTATCAAAAAGCAAGAGAAAGTGAGCTCAGGCTGGCGCGTCGTATAATCAATGGAGACCGACTTCATCCAGGCGAGTTTAGTTTATGGTTTTTTAAGCCTGCAGGGAATTGTCCGCCTCGCTGGTGGAATCAATGGAACGTCGGAAGATACAAGTCCCATTGTTTCTACAAGCCAACCAATACAGATTGTCCTGAAGTCTATAATTATTAAGGAGTGAGCTTTATGCAGGAGTTCGGTAGCGAAGAGTACACAACTATAAACAGCCGTCAAACGGCACCAGCAAGTCCTTTTCCCACATACGGGTATGGAATGGGAAGCACGATGCCGCCAGCAGCTATGCCTTCCATGTATGGAATGAAACCATCATTTCCTGGCTTCCCTACTACAACAACCGGTTTTCCAGGAGCCCCTGTTTTCCCTCCACAGCCAGCAGGCTCTACAATTCCAGGATTGACTACTGGTGCCCCTACAGGAGCACCACAGATTCCTGGCATGCTTCCGCTTGAGCAATCATTCGTCGAGAATATATTGCGCCTAAACCGTGGAAAAATCGGTACCTTCTATTTTACTTATGAAAACAACAGTCAATGGAATGCGAAGGTGTTTAGAGGCCGTATCGAAGCCGCAGGTCGAGATCACCTTATCATCAGTGATCCACAAACTGGCGTTCGCCACCTTCTTCTCATGGTGAACTTTGATTATGCTACTTTTGACGAAGAGTTAAATTATGAATATCCATTTGGCGGCGGCGCTTATGGCGGGGTTAGTCCAGTTCCGACTACGGTAGCTCCAAGATAAGGTGAAAAAAGGATACCCAATGAGTCTTTTGGACTCACGGGTATCCTTTTTTAAGTCGTTATCCATTTCTTTCTTCTAGGGTTTCGGCCACTTCCCATCCGCTGGCCATCAATACCTCAAACAACGTGAGCGTAGCTGGAGTTAAAATAAACTCTTGTTCCTCGACGGTACCGTCCTCGTTTTCTAATTTCAGCAGATATTTCACATACACGATTACCTTCTCCTCTCCCTCTATATATCACTAGTGAAGCAGCCCCTCTAACACCCAATCGTGCGCAGTAGGATGATAAAGCAAATCTAGGTGATTGAGTGGTAAAACGGTTTTTCTCTTGACCTGGGTCAGATCATTCGTTAGGCCGTCCGTGTCTAGGACGCTCTCAACAAATACCAGTCCATCGCTTGGTCCATCCCACTCGGTCCACCATCCCTGAATGATGGGCAGATTACCAGCTAAGACGTGCAGCTCCAAATCTTGTTCTACTGGGGATTGTAGCAGTTTCTCCATATAGTTTCCACCGTCCTGAATGGCCCCCTCAATTCCCTTAGAATGCATTAGCCAATTTTGTCCTCCAAAATACAGGGTGTCAGCAATTATATGGACGGGAAAAGTGTCATCCCATCGAAATAACAGCTGGGAAAGCCCGGGGAAGGCCCCACCTTCATATAAGCTATGTTCGGTCGTGTCGATATAATGCCCATACCATAGCATAGAATCACATGATACGGGTGCGCTGGTATTTTGATATTTCACCCACCAATTGGGGCTTACATGTCGGAAGGGATAGTCTAAGCCACGGTTGGGCGTACCCAGCATGAAATATTTATCCACAAGTCCATGGGGTAAGGCACCCCACGGCGCTCCCCATCCCGCTAAAAACGTCCAAGCCACGATCCCCCCCTTGCTATGGGCGACAAGATCCACTCGATCGCCATTTGTTAGCTCTAGAATTCGTCTAATGGCATTATGCAATTGAACCGCTTGAAAAAGATTGTCTCCATGCGGGTGGGCAAAGGTCACAGCAAACACAGGACGTCCTACCCGACCTACCTGCAGAATCAGCTCAGGCCGCCAGGATTTCTCGGCAGAGTGACCCGCTCCATGGACAAAAAGAACCGGATTTTCCTTGGATGGAAGGTCGGGTTCTACATAATGAAGTAGGAAAATACTGGAATGAGGTCTGGGAGTATCAAAATATTGACACATATTACGGCACTTCCACTCATTTGCAGAGATAAACTTCTCTTGCGTGAAAAGAGATTGCATTCCTTGAACCCGCTCCGTCCAAGTCCAATAGGAATGGTCGCTATACCTCGCTTGCACCTCATAAGAATTTTTTTCCATCTTCCTGTCATCCTTTGTATGAAAAGAGTGAATGCTACACTACCCTGTATTCCCTCTTTTTGGGCTGTCCATAATTCCACTACAAAAATCCTGCAGGGGTGGTATAATATTTAAAAATATAGACCTGTCAGTAGCAGTTACACTGATAGGATGGAGGAAGCTTTTATGATGAAGTGGAAAGCAAATGAAAATCGAGCAAGGCTGCTTATCTCTTGTTTGGATCAACCTGGGATTGTATCCGCAGTATCCCGTTACCTCTTGGAGTGCGGGGCTAATATCGTACAATCTGATCAATATACAACAGACCCGGTTGGCGGCATGTTTTTCATGAGAGTAGTGTTTGATTTAGAGGACTTTGATGCCTCTTTAGCACGCATCGAACAAGAATTTCAATCAGTCGCCCAACCGTTTGACATGACATGGAATATTTCTGCTGAAAAAAGAACAAAGAGAATGGCCATTTTCGTTTCAAAAGAAGATCATTGCCTGATGGAGCTTCTATGGAGATGGAAGGCCGGGGAGCTCCCGGTAGATATTGCAATGGTCATCAGTAACTATGAAGACTCCCGAGAAGTAGTTGAGAGCTATGGAATCCCTTATTTCTGTATCCCTGTTACACCGGAAACCAAGAAGGACGCTGAACAAAAAGCCCTATACCTCATGAGGGATAAGGTTGATTTCATCGTATTAGCTCGCTACATGCAAATCCTTTCTTCTGACTTTGTGGCACAATATTCGCACCGTATTATAAATATCCACCATTCCTTCTTGCCAGCTTTTATCGGAGCCAATCCGTATAAAAGAGCCTTCGACCGAGGGGTGAAATTAATTGGTGCGACAGCTCACTATGTAACGGATGATCTAGATGAAGGTCCCATCATTGAGCAAGATGTTCTTCGCGTAAACCACCGCTATACTGTAGAGGAACTAAAAGTGGTTGGTCGCCAAGCTGAGCGCATTGCCCTGGCTAGAGCAGTCTCTTGGCATATTCAAGATAAAGTATTGGTTTATAAGAATAAGACCGTGGTTTTTGATTAGTTGATTCTTGGAAGACTGGCTGTTAGGGGGAGACCAAAATGACGATAGGAGTGTCGGGTGCGGCGGGTTCCAACCCATCTATCTATCCCGCCTCGACTCATACAGAGGCAAATCAATCAACAGAAAGCCCTTCTTCTGCTTTCCAGGAACTGATAGACAAGCATCTAGATGAAATCGCCCGCTCACAAGTGGCGTTTGCGCAGTATAAGCTCCAAGGAAGAAGTGATTTGGCACAAGGAGCCCATCATTGGGCTCAGAAGCAACGTGAAGCTCTTGTGGCATTGGGAGTGCCAACAGAGCTTTATCAACCAGGGGTGGACCTCTCCGCTCGTTTTCATGAAAAACACCCGACCGTAGAGGCAACCGTCTATGACCCTTCACAAAACGGAAGAGCGGTTCGAACAGACTATCAGCATTGGCTTGGCAAACTCAATCAGGCCTATGCCACTTTGGCTCCCCTGCCGGTACAGCAAGACGTACAGCCTAGTCCTACACCATCGGTTGTGGCACCAGCCGTTCAACCTGCGAAGCCACAACCGGTAAAGACAGGTCCTTTGCAGGCTGCTCCACCAAAAGTGAAGGACTATATCGTGAAAGCAGCCAAAGAAGTCGATATCGATCCACAGCTCCTAGCAGCGATCGCGCATAACGAATCCGGATTTAAATTGAGCGCACGCAGCTCAAAAGGGGCCGTTGGATTGTTTCAATTGATGCCAAGTACAGCGAAAGAACTCGGAGTTAATCCTCACGACCCTTATCAAAATGTATTAGGCGGAGCTAAATATATAAAAGATAAGATGGACAAGTATGACGGAGACCTGCGATTGGCTTTAGCAGCCTATAATGCAGGTCCAGGTAATGTTGACCGAGCGATAAAAAAAGCCGGTAACGTAAAAACCTGGGAGGCGGTTCAAGCCTTTTTGCCCCGAGAGACCCAACGATTTGTTCCTAAGGTGTTGGGAACCTACGTATAGAAAAACCCCTTATCACGAGACTAGTCGTGACAAGGGGTTTTTTTTATTACGATCGTTGATGAGCCTCAGCAAGCCATCCGAGGATTCGATACAGGCGCTGATCTTCAGCCATCTCGGCAAGCACCTGATGTTCTTCTACCAGGTCATATAACCGCTCGAGGGGCTCTCTCGAATCCTCTTTCTTTTTCTTTTTATCCTGAAGATCAGACCAAATCGTCTGAACCGTTTCATACGGCTGGAGTTCCTGCTTAGCAAAAAAGTGGCCGAGCTTGTCTACATCCTCTAAAAAGTCGCGGCCAAATCTTTCTTCCACTCGTTGGCTTAGTAAAGCAATTTCAACTTCATACATTGGATACACTTGGTTTTTGTCTTTTCCAATCCAAGGCGTCTCTAGAATAACTGGTTTTCCTTTGGCGGCATCATGATGGACGATATTTTTCAGTGCCTGATAGCCAATCAACCCAGAGCCCAGCGGAGCATGGCGGTCTTTACCCGCTCCTCGCATATTTTTGCTGTCATTGATGTGGAATACGGCTAATTTGTCCAATCCAATGATCCGATCGAAATCTTCTATCACCTGGTCAAAGTTGCCCACAATGTCATAGCCTGCATCGTGGGTGTGGCATGTATCGAAGCAGACGTCTAACTTCTCGTTGTATTTCACTTTTTCCATAATCGAAGCAAGCTCCTCAAATGACCTACCAATCTCGGTTCCTTTTCCCGCCATCGTTTCTAACGCAATATGTACGTCTTGGTCAGCCTCTAATACTTCATTCAACCCTTCAGCAATTCGCCGAATTCCATATTCAGGATCTTTATCTGTATAAGCTCCTGGGTGGAGCACGATATGCTTTACTCCGATATAAGCCGTACGTTTGATCTCTTCCCGTAGAAAGTTAACCGCCAATTCAAAGGTGTCGTCTTTATAAGACCCCAGATTAATGATATAGGGCGCGTGCACGACAATATCGGTAATTCCATGCTGCTCCATAAGCGCTTTGCCTTCTTCTATGTATAAGTCTTCCATGCGCTTGCGCCTGGTGTTTTGCGGTGCTCCTGTATATATCATAAAGGTAGAAGAACCATAGCTTAAAGCTTCTTCCGTAGCATTCAGCAGTCCTGTTTTCGAAAATGACACATGTGACCCTATTTTTAACATGTCTTGATCTCCCTCCGTCTAGCTTGACCCATCTTTTTATCTTACCAAAGTTTGCAAAAGAAAGAAAACCACACAGCAGGTTACTGTGTGGTTTAGCTTAAAATTCTGGAAGGTCTCCTAAGTTATGTCCTTCCATCGGTTGGACGCCATCGTCACCGCTAATGACCCAGGAACCATCCGCGTGAACCTCGGATAAGGTGTCAAGCTCTCGATTACGCGCTAGATCGTCGGCTTCCGCTACCGTGATCACGGTGTCTTTATCGGTTAAGAAATGCGTAATCTTTCCTTGATCGTCTTTTCTTACCGCTACGAGTTTCATGCTCATAAGGCCACCTCCCTTTATCAGGTTTAGTATGGCCCAATCTCTACATCTTACCTATATACGATGGGATCCTTGGCTCCCGCTTCTTCAAAGCCCTTCAGACGAAACTGACAGCTATCGCAGGTTCCACATGCCACTTCATCCCCTCGGTAACAAGAGGTTGTCAATTGATAAGGTACATTTAACTCTAATCCAAGCTTAATGGTTTCAGCCTTCGAAAGATGAGTCAATGGAGCGAGGATTTTTAGATTTCCTTCATTTACTCCAGCACGAGTTGCTAGATTAATCGTTTGAGTCATGGACTGAATAAATTCAGGTCGGCAGTCCGGATAACCGCTATAATCCACTGCACTTACTCCAATATAGATCACCTCTGCTCCTACAACCTCTGCATAGGCCGCTGCCAAAGAAAGAAAAATCATATTGCGAGCCGGAACATAGGTGACAGGGATATCCTCACTCCCGGAATAGTCGGGGACGTCTATCGAAGCATCGGTTAACGCACTCCCGCCGATTTGACCAAGAAACGTAAGGTCTACGATCCGGTGCTGCGGAGCCTTGTAAAAGGCTGCTACCTGTTTGGCATGCTCCACTTCATGTTTATGTCTTTGCCCATAGTCAAAGGTGATTGGATAGCATTCGTAACCCTCGTTTTGCGCAATCCCCATGCAAGTCGTACTATCGAGGCCTCCGCTTAAAATGACCACTGCTTTTTTAGACATTGATTTAGACTCCTTTCGTATCCGGATGCCAAATGTATTTATGGGTTTGAAGGCTTAGCTTCGCTCCCTTATATGGCGATAGAAGCAGCATCTTTACGAGATCGGCAGGGGCTAGCTTCTCCCAGACCGGACTAAAGAGAATTTGCCCTTGCTTATAGCGTGCTTCAATCACTTGGCTTGCTTCTTGAAATTCGGCTTCATCCCCAACAACGAATTTGATTTCATCCTGAGGTTCGAGCAGATCAAAATTGGAAAGGATCATCTGCTCACTTTCACCGCTTGAAGCCAGCTTGTAATCCAGAACGAAGCGTACTTTTTCCTTTACACTAGTATTGGCCTTTCGTTCTTCTTGAAAGGGAGACAAGTCAATGGCACCATTCGTTTCGATGTGAATATCCTGGATGTCTTTCACATCTGCTAAGGCTCGAACCAAAGCAAGCGACTTCTCTCCATGCATAAGAGGCTCTCCCCCGGTTAAGCAAACGTGAGGATTCCCATACTGAGCGGTTTGTTCCACGATGTCTTCGATCGTGGCATAGAACTCAGGCGGATGCGGCGCATAGCTGTATTGGGTATCACACCATACACAGCGAAGATTACAATTATATAAGCGAACAAAGGTGGTTAAAAAGCCGGCTTTCAGACCTTCGCCTTCCACCGTTTCAAAAATCTCTACCATTGGAAGTTTACGTGTTTGTTCCATTATGCCTCCATCCATTCCCGCTTCAGGTAAGCATAACTTGTAGGCGTTTCATATAAAGTAAGTTCCTCAATACGTAAGGAATCCCCTTCCATTTGAGCCAGAGCTTTCTCTAACTCCTCCCAAATCCAAACAATCATATTTTCCGCGGTGGTGTTCATCGGCGGCAAGACCTCGTTGAGGTATTTATGATCAAGTTTCGCCTCAATTTGCTCTTTAAACACGCGCTTGATATCCGAAAAGTCCACAACAATCCCGATCGCATTTACGAAGCCGCTAAAATGCACAATGGCTCGGTAGGTGTGTCCATGCAGGTTTACACACTTCCCGTCGTAGGCGTGCAAATGATGTGCGGCATCAAACGTAAATTCTTTGACTACCCCTACCCGCTTATGATGGTATTTCAACTGGTCTAAACCAATATCCTGGCCTAGCTTCTGTACTTTCGTTGGTATTTTATATTCAGACATGTTGGGCCTCCTTGAAGAAAATGAAAAACCCCCATAAATAAGCATATGGGAGCCATTATCGCTTTTTTCATTTTCTCTCCCTAGTTTTTTTGCTGAGTGGCGGGAATTTCGAACACTCATGTATCACTATAACATAATACCTATAGGGATGAAATAAGTTTATTTTTTATAACCCATGACATACTGCTTAGGGGTTAACGGGTTGCTATCTAGTGCAATGGAGGCTTCATTCGCCCAGAAAGGATTGCGTAACATGCCTCGTCCCACAGCGATCAGGTCCGCTTGCTCGTTCCCAAGGACGGACTCAGCCAGGATCGCATTGTCCAATCGACCTACTGCAATCACTGGCACGTTTACTTCTTTTTTAATTCGCTCTGCTAGCAGCACTTGATAACCAGGGTGAGCGCCAGGTGTTCCGCCTGAACCAATGGGACCTTCGCCCCCTGAGGATATGTGGAACACATCTACCCCCGCGTTTCGGTATCGCTTGGCCATCTCTACGGCATAATCAACGTCATATCCACCATCTGTGTATTCTTTTGCGGAAATTCGAATGATAAGTGGCATGTCTTCAGGCATGACTTCCTTCGCTGCCCGAATCACTTGTTCTCCGAAAAGGAATGGATCTTGTCCATACTCATCTGTTCGTTTATTGGTTAAAGGTGAAGAAAATTGGTGAATTAAATAACCATGAGCACCGTGGAGCTCGATCGTATCGACCCCAGCCTCTACGGCTCGTCTAACACCCGCTTGGTATTTCGTAATTATTTCTTTCACTTCATCTGTCGTCAGCTCACGAGGAGTCTTAAACTTATCGTTGAATGCGATCGGGGAAGAGGAAACAGGCTCTGGGGCATCTTGTGCTTTTCTCCCTGCGTGCGCCACTTGAATGGCTACCTTCGCCCCATACTTATGACACTCGTCAATAATTTGCTTAAAAGCTGGGACGTGCTCATCCGACCAAATCCCCAGACAATGATCCGTAATTCTTCCCCTGTCTTCTACATTCGTCATCTCGATAATGATAAGTCCAGCGCCCCCCACCGCACGGCTTGTATAGTGGACAAGATGCCATGAAGTCGGCATTCCATCTTTCTCAAGCGCTGAGTATTGACACATCGGCGGCATGACGACACGATTTTTTAGCTCTAAGCTTTTTAAAGAAAAAGGTTCAAACAACTTAGACATCGTTTTAGTTCCTCCCCTGTTTTTAGTATGATCTATGGTCTATCATAACCCAAATCCAGAAAACCGGTCTAGCTATATGGTACAATATGGAGAGAGTTTCATTGCAAAGGGGATTGATTTTATGGCCAAAACATGGATTACAGAAGAGTTCGATACACCTGCCGTTCTCATTCATCGTGGACGTCTACAAAAGAATATTGAAAAAATGGCTGAGTTTGCCCAAATGCATGGACTTGCCCTTCGTCCGCATATCAAGACCCATAAAATGATAGAGATTGCTCACATGCAGCTCGAAGCAGGAGCCATCGGTATTACCACTGCTAAAATAGGTGAAGCTGAAGTGATGGCCGCTCATGGGGTTCGCAATATCTTGATCGCCTATCCCATCCTTGGTGAAGAAAAGCTGTCCCGCCTTGCCCAGCTTAAGACGGTCGCCGCAGTAACCACGGTGATTGATGGCGTGGCTCAAGCGGAGGCCCTCTCTCGCTATGCTCTTGCGCATGAGCTACAGTTTCAGGTATTAATTGAAGTAGACACAGGGTTAAAACGATGCGGGGTGCTGCCTGGCCAGGATACCTTAAGCCTGTTTCACCAAGTGTCTGGACTGCCAGGCGTGGAAGTCGTAGGAATAATGACTCATGCAGGGCATGCCTACGGTGCAGCTACCCCGGAAGAAGTTGTCCGAATCGCGAGGCAAGAAGGCTTCGACATGGTCGAGAACGCAGGACTGCTTCGGTCCGAGGGTTTAACCCTTCATCAAGTGAGTGTGGGGGCCACTCCAACCGTTCGGCATTCCGGTCAGATCACAGGAGTTACCGAAATACGTCCAGGCAACTACGTTTTTAATGATCTAACGCAAATTCGACTTGGTGTAGCAACGGAAGAACAATGCTCCCTGCGAGTGGCTGCCCGGATCGTCAGTCATCCTGCAGTAGATCGATTGGTTATGGATGCCGGTGCGAAAACACTCGCGCTCGATCAAGGAGCACACGGAACCAAAGGAGTGGCCGGATTCGGACAAGTGCTCGGTCATCCGGAGCTAACGATTACGAGACTCTCAGAGGAGCATGGCGTGATACAGGTAGCTGGTCCTACAGAGCTTCGAGTGGGCGACATCATTGAGATTATCCCCAATCATAGCTGCCCAATTGTCAATCTAGCAGATCAAGTCATTGTAGTAGATGATAACGGCAAGAAAGAGGTTTGGAAGGTGGCCGCGCGGGGGCGTACGTCGTAAGGAGGCGGATCCTCGCCTCCCATTCCCAAACTATTTAAAATACCCAGCAACCATCTCTTCCGTGACCTCTTCTAAGGTAGCCGGCTTCCAATGCGGCTGGCGGTCCTTATCTACGAGGAGTGCTCGAACTCCCTCAAAGAAGTCATGGTTTTGCATAAAGTTAAGAGCCATTTTCCATTCCATCCCAAAGCAATCTGACAGCGATTTTCCCTGGCCTCGCTTGAGTTGCTCAAGGGTGACTTTTAAAGAGGTTGGAGATTTGTCCTGCAAGGTGTTCAGTTGAGCTTTTGCCCAGTCATCGCCAGACTCCGCAGCACGAGCCAAGGATTCCACAATCCCCTCCACCGTTTCTTTGGAAAAGTGTTGGTTAATCTGGGCTTCACGCTGTTCTAAAGAGGAGTCAATCGGCCCCTTCTCCCCGTAACGTTCCAACAATCCATCCACTAGAGCAAGGGGCTCCTTTGACTTCCAGTCTATGGTTTGCAGCTCTTGCTTGAGCTTCTCTACCTTCTCATGCTGTACGTAATAATCGGCAGCTCCGACCAACAGGATATCCGGAGGCAAAATAGTTTCCGCAGTCAAGGCAAAGTAGCGTCCGTATACGCCCGGCATCTGGTTTAGGAAATAACTCGCACCGACATCAGGGAAAAAGCCAATCGTCATCTCTGGCATCGCCCATCTGGTTTTTTCCGTTATAATCCGGTGAGAGGCTCCATAGGAAATTCCTACACCGCCCCCCATGACAAGTCCATCCATGAACACAAGAATGGGCTTAGGATAGTGATAGATCAATTCATCCATGCGATATTCAGTTTGAAAATAAGGCGAAGCAAACTCGACAATGCGGTCGTCTCTACGATCATAAAGAGAGCGAATGTCCCCTCCGGCACAAAAAGCTTTTTCACCTGCGCCCTGAAGACAAACGACGGCGATATCTTCTTGCTCCTTCCACGCGAGGAGTAGTTTTTCGATCTCTGTAACCATACCGTAAGAAAGAGCATTCAATGCTTTTGGCCGATTGAGCGTAATCCAGCCAATCCCACCTTTCGTTTCTGCTAATACTTCCATCTTCGCGCCCCCTATCCATTCTAGCTTTTATGTATCGCAAGGCTGAACCCTTTTCCTTAAAGGGTTCAGCCCTGCTTACTTACTTCGCTAAACTACCTAGAAATTCCTATTAAAAATATAATTTTAGTTGTGTTTCTCGAGAACGATTTCTTTTTCTATTACTACAGACTTTTTCTCGGACTTCCCCCGGTTAACGATAATAATTCCAGCCACCACTAATGCTAAAGCTACAAATACAAGCCCGTGTAAGGGTTCATCAAGGATCGCCGCGGAAAGCGCCACGCCGAACACAGGAATGAAAAACAAGTACATCGAGATATTGCCCACCTTGTTGTACTTCATGACATTATTCCACAGAACAAAACCAGCGGCCGATAGGATGGCTAAATAAAGAAGCATAAGAATGGATGCAGCGGTAAAAGGAAACGGGGTAAAACCAACGACTAGTCCTCCCGCTAAAGTAAGCCCTACTCCCCCCAACAGCATCTGATAGGAGGTCATATAAAGAATGTCTAGTTTAGCCGCTTCGTTTTTGGCGAAGATGTTGCCTAATGCGCCGCAAAACATCGCAATTAACAAACAGACTTCGCCTATACCGAAGGAAAAATGATAGCTTCCCTTGGATAAACTGACAACGATGACCCCCATAAAGCCAATCAACAGACCTGATACCTTCCGCCAGCTTAAAAAATCATTCTGGTAGAGGAAGTGCGCAATGATAATCTGAAAGAAGGACGTGGTTCCGGCGATAATAGAGCCTTGAATCCCCGTACTGTAGCTCAGCCCCACATAGAAAAATAGGTATTGGAAGAATGTTTGAAACAAACCAACCTTCGTTAAGCTAGGGAGAGTCTGCGTTTTTAGACCGGTGGGTTTCCCTAGAATTCGGATAAAGAGGAGAATCAGACAAGCAGCCAGAATGAATCGGTACCCCGCAAATAAAAGCTGCTCAAACGTTTCTCCAGGCTCAATATGTAGTGCTGCATAACTGAGCTTGATAAAGGGAAACGAGCTTCCCCAGAGAAACGTTGCTCCGCAGGAAGCTACGACGATCCCCACCGGGTGGGTAAAAAATGGTTCAGCCTTCACTTTAATTAACTCCCTGCTCTTCAATATTAAATACAGTTAAAGTATAGTGGATAGAAGCTTTGTCATCAATCTTAAAAACCTCAGGGAGGAAAAAAATGGCTACAGCGGATCGAATCAAATGGAATGAAAAATATCGACAAAAACTCCAGGAGAGACTCTGCCCCCCACCGCCAAACGAGACTCTTTTAGGTATTGTAAGCTCCTATCTGACAGGAGGAAGTTGCCTGGATCTCGCCTGTGGTTTAGGCGGCAACAGCTTTTATTTAGCTAAGCATGGATACCAGGTTACAGCTGTAGATGTCTCCGATGTGGCCTTAGATTTTATACAAGAAAAAGCAACAGACCATGGCTTGTCTATCCTAACGCAGCAGCAGGACCTAGATCAGATCCAACTGCAAGAAGAAGCGTACGACTTAGTCATCGTCACCTATTTTCTCGACCGGAAACTGTTTCCCTCTTTGAAGCAGGCCGTGAAAAAAGAAGGGTTATTGTTTATGGAAACCTTCTATCAGGAAGATCATGCTCCTCCCGAGATGAATCCAGCTTTTAAGTTAAAAACCGATGAACTGCGAACCGAGTTTGACGATTGGTCTATTCTTTATTGGAATCAAGCCAAAGGGATCCAGAGCATATTAGGGAGAAAGCCTCACTAACCCTGAATGAATAGCCGTAAAGGTATGTTGGTAAAGGATGGTGGTTCCGAGTGAAATCGGGGCTGGGATAGAGATCTGTAAGTTGAAGTGACGGAAGTACTCTGTCCAGAAGTAGGGGATCATGTCGGGCACCTTTTGGTAAAGGGCAAGAATCGCTTGTGGATCCTTAGTGGAGGGTTCAAGACGGAACTTCGCTATCGTTAGCAGCTCCTCTCGAAAAGGCTTGTATCGCTCAGCATACCATTGGGCAGCCTTACACTTTGTCAGGATTTTTCCTGTCTTCAGATTATAGAGAAATCGAGGGAAAGTTAAAATGATTCCAATGTCATCATCCGTAGGTCGTTCACGATGGTAATAGGGCTGAAGAGGTGTCGTCATAGAGTAGGTTTCTAATATTCGATAGAAGTTTCCCAGCTCATCGGCTTGATAGGTTTTGGGTAGACGAGGAAAACGGTGTATCAGATGTTCCCCTTTTAGGGTTTTACCGTGGTTAAGGAGGGTATGCAGTTCCATTCCGTCAATCGGCATGCCTTGAACTGTCCGCAGTCCCTTTTTACTAACCGTCCATGCCGTCCCCTTATTAGCAGTCAATAGCTTGACTCCTAATAAATTGATCCAAAGTTTTTCTCCGAAAGGATGCTTGCTTTCCCACTCATTCCATAATCCTATTAACAGACTAACGTCCTTTCGCGAGGCTTCTCTTAAAACAACAATCAAATCAATATCGCTGAAATGAAGCGTAAACTCGTTTAGGACAATTCCTCCGTGCAAAATGGTAGACATATGATTATCCCCAAAGGTACTTTCGATATCATTTCCGACTTGCTGAAGAAAAGCTTTTAGTTTTTGGGGCTGTTTAATCACACTTTCACTCCTCTTCTTTTCCGGTCCATTTACTACAGTCTATGTCTAGATAAGAATGTCCCGCAACCGAAGAACAAGGAAAAACCTCCAGTTCCCGACTGGAGGTTTTTCATGATGCTTACCCGTTCACCTTCTGGAATTGGAGCATGAATTCACGGAAAGCTAAGCAGGACTCATAAGGAACGGCATTGTAGATCGAAGCACGGCATCCACCTACTGAACGGTGACCATTAACTCCGATAAAGCCTTCTTTCTTAGCCTCGGCAAGGAATTGCTTCTCTAATGTCTCATCCTTCACGCGGAAGGTCACGTTCATCAGCGAGCGACTATTAGGCTCGGCATGGCCTACATAGAAGCCTTGGCTCGCATCGATTGCATCATATATCAGACCAGCCTTCTCTTCATTGCGTTTGGCAATTTGCTCTAATCCGCCCGTTTCCTCAATCCAACTCAGAACCTCTCCTAGCATATAGATGCCAAAGGTTGGAGGAGTATTGTACAACGAATTGTTTTTGGAATGGGTGCTATATCGCAGCATGGCAGGTAAATTCTTGTTTGCTCTCTCAATCATATCTTTACGAATGATGACGACCGTTACGCCAGAAGGACCAAGATTCTTCTGTGCACCAGCGTAAATCATGGCAAACTTGCTTACATCAACGGGCTTCGACATAATATCACTGGACATATCACCGATCAAGGGAACATCACCGGTGTCAGGGAAGCTAGACCATTGAGTTCCAAAAATGGTGTTATTGGATGTAAGGTGAACGTAAGCATCCGTAGGCTGATAACGCAGCTCATCAAAGGAAGGAATACGGCGATAGTTCTCCCCTTTTGTACTAGCTGCTTCGTAAGGCTTTCCGTATAATTTAGCATCTTCCAACGCCTTTTCAGACCAAGCTCCTGTCATGATATAAGCTGCCGTGCTATCAGGCTGCAGGAAGTTCATCGGAATCATGCCAAATTGCAAACTCGCTCCTCCTTGAAGGAAAAGCACTTCATATTCTTCAGGAATAGAAAGTAGGCTGCGCATCTTGGCAATGGCTGTGTTATGTACTTCTTCAAAGGCTGCACTGCGATGGCTTAACTCCATAACCGACATTCCGTTGGCACGAAAATCTACCAGTTCCTCTTGCGCCTTCTGCAAAACGGCTAAAGGCAAAGCGGAAGGTCCAGCATTAAAATTATGGGCTCGTCTAATTTGTTCTTTCACGTCTCTCACTCCTAATATCTCTACTTAATGTAAAATTTCAAAATCTCCAATAATCTTCATGTACCATATCTTATCACCACTTGATAAGAAAAGGAAAGAAAAAATAGGAATCCTGCGATTCCTATCTCTATTCTTTGCCTATTTACCTTTCTGTAGTATGGCTTCTTTGCAGCATTTTGTACGAAACCCATCTTGATAAGAGTCCTTGTCGAGGGGCGAACAGGAAGCCTAGAACAAACTGTAGCAGGGCAAAGGTCGTCATAGAGCCTGAGATGGAGACATCCCAAAAGACAGCTAACAGATACCCGCCTACGGCGGAGGTGACCCCAAACAGCAGACTGAGCAAAAGCATCCGGCTCAGTCGCTCGGTCAACAGGTAAGCCGTGGCACCTGGAATCACAAGCATCGCCACCACGAGAATGGCTCCGACACTTTCAAAGGCGGCCACCGTATTCATGGACACTAAACCCATCAGGGTATAATGGATCCACACAACCGGAATGCCTAGTGCCGTCGCGAGCTGGGGATCAAAAGAAGTAAGCTTAATCTCCTTATACAACAAGCCCACAACCGTGAGGGTCAACACAAACACTCCCCCCATCATCCAGACGGCCTTGGGAAGTTCAATACCTATAAAGGTAACCAGTTCCCAAGGGGCATACGCAATCTCACCGTATAAGACATGCTGGAGATCCAAGTGAACCCTTGAAGTATAAAGCGAAACCAAGACCACGCCAAGGGAAAATAAGGCGGTGAACGTGACGCCGATGGCCGCATCGGACTGAACGCCGCTTCCGTGTAGGGTCTGTATAAAAAAAGCGGTCAGTAAACCTACAATCGTAGCTCCGATCAGCATCACAATCCCGTCCATACTATGACTGATCAAAAAGGCAAGCACGATCCCTGGTAGAATAGCATGGCTAATCGCATCTCCTAGCATCGCCATTCGCCTCAAGATCAGGAAGCAGCCAACGAGTCCGCAAGAAGACGCGACCAACGAACCAATAAGAATAATCCAAGCGCTGTGGCTCATAGGTCCCCTCCTTTCGTCGGCGCTTCATTATAGTTATCTTGATAGGGGTGATCATAGCGGATCTCCAAGAATGGAGTTAATTGAGGTTTACGCTGATGATCAAGGAGTAGTCCCTGCAGTTCGTTTAAGGTGCTTTCAGAAACAAAATCCTGAACTCTCCTTGACTCCTCCTGCAAATTCAGAGTGCCATACCGCGCCTGATAGATTAAAAGCATTTCATACAGACGTTGATTGAGGGTCACGCTATAAGCTTCTTGAAGTCCTCTTTCGGTTAAAGTCCAGTTCACTCCCTTTTCACTAACCCATCCTGCTGCTTGAAGACGCTGCAGATATCTTAGCATGGTGTTCTTGTGATCAGGCCGAAGTTGATGCAACTGATCTAGCGTATACCCTTTTTTCCAAGATTGATCTTGGAGAAAGTCTCTTTCGCTCAGGTCGTAAAGGGATTGGAGAAGGTTTTCAGAGATAATCTTTTGCCTGAGCTTCAGGTGCCTAATAGCTTTTGCCAATAAGCCCCGTTCGGGAGCAAAAAATAAAGAAAGTAGAAATATAAAGGTTGCCGCCAGTACAATCACGGGTCCTGTCGGAAGATTAGGAGTTATGGCGCTGAGGACCGTTCCTAATACGCCTGCTAAACCTCCAAATACGCCTGAAAGGAAAACCATCCCATTCAGCTCCTCTGTCCAATAGCGTGCAGCTACGGCAGGGATAATGAGCATGGCGGCCATGAGGACCACCCCTACAGCTTGTAGACCAATGACAACAGCTAATACGATCATCAGCATCAGAAGCGTATTCAACGCGCCCATGGGTAAGCCTATCCCTCTTCCAAATTGAGGGTCGAAGCAAAGCAGCTTTAATTCTTTAAACAGAGCAAAGGTAATCGCAAGAAGAAGGAAGGCTACCACACTAATGACCTCTACATCGGCTCCAACCAGGGAAGCTGCCTTGCCGAAAAGGAAAGCATCCAATCCACTCTGACTTGCTTTCCCGGATTGGGAGATCTTCGTAAGCAATACGATTCCCACTCCAAAGAAGCCTGTTAAAATGATAGCCATCGAGGTATCCGGCTTAATCTTAGAATAAGCCGAAATTTGACCAATGCAGAGGGCACCGATTAACCCCGCGATGGTGGCACCCAGCATAAAGATTCCAATTGACTTTGAGCCGTACAGCATAAACGCTATGCATATACCCGGAAGAGCGGCATGGGCGACAGCATCGCCCATCAAGCTATATTTCTTAAATAGGGCAAAACACCCTAGTACACCACTGCTCAACCCGAGCAATAAACATCCAGTGATCACCCATCGGGCATTCGGATCCTGGAATAAGGCTACTAGAAATTCCATGTACATCCCTATCCTTGTAGAAGAGCCGGCCCCATGTCATTTAACACGTGCAGTCGACCCCCATATGTTTTTTGTAGATTATCGTACGTAAACACTTCCTCGGTTGGCCCAAAGGCTATCTTACGCAAGTTTATCAGAAGGACCCAATCAAAATACTCCTTTACCGTCTGCAAGTCATGGTGGACGACAAGTACCGTTTTACCTTGAGACTTGAGCTCATTAAGCAAGGCAATGATGGCCTTTTCTGTTGCTGCGTCGACTCCGACGAATGGTTCATCCATAAAGTAGACTTTTGCGTCTTGAGCTAGTGCTCTTGCAAGAAACACCCGCTGTTGTTGTCCGCCCGACAGTTGGCTGATTTGGCGGTGGGCATAGTCGGCCATTCCTACCTTTTCTAAGCAGGACATGGCTATCTCTTTATCGCTAGAACGAAGCCATTTGAACATGCCCACATGGCCATATCGCCCCATCATCACAACATCCAAGGCATTCGTGGGAAAGTCCCAGTCCACAGACTCCCGTTGCGGAACATATCCCACGAGCTTTCTTTGGGTAAGATAAGGTCTGCCGTAGATCTCTACAGAACCGGAAGCCAACGGTACAAGCCCTAAAGTTCCTTTAATGAGCGTGGACTTGCCGGCCCCATTGGGCCCGACAATTCCGATGAGCTTTCCTCCCGGAGCTTGGAAGCTGACTTCTCGCAGTACCGGTTTTTTATGATAGGCAATGGTCATGTTCTCTACGGTTACAGCAGGTTCCATGTGTTGTGCCTCCTATCTATTTCAAAGCCGAAACTATAGTATCGATATTGTGCCGGAACATTCCGATATAAGTGCCTTCTTCTGTCCCGTCATCCCCCATGGCATCAGAAAACAATTCTCCGCCCACTTGCACTTCATGCCCTTTTTTTCTAGCCCCTTCCACTACAGCCTCGATTGCTTTTGAAGATACGCTAGATTCTACAAAGACGGCTTTAATATTTCTGTCCACTAGGATGTCGACAAGCGCTTGAACATCGGCTAGCCCGTATTCGGCATCCGTGCTTATGCCTTGAAGCGCCATGACCTCAATGTTGTAGGCTTTTCCGAAATACCCAAAGGCATCGTGAGCGGTTACGAGTACGCGAGATTCCTCAGGGATGAGGGAAATTTGATCTTTTCCATATTGATCTAGCTCCTCTAGCTGAGCGAGGTAGGCAGCTGCATTCTTGGTATAGTCGGCCTTATGGGCAGGATCAAACTCGATGAGTGCGTCCCGTACTCGCTCGACAGCCTTCATCCATAATTGCACGTCAAACCAGATGTGAGGATCATAATGCCCATCAAACTCCTCGGGCTCTAGAAGAGCCTCTTCATCAATGGTTTCCGTTACTTGTATGGTGGGCTTACTGCTGGCCATCCGGACGAAAATATCGGCCATTTTACCTTCTAGATTCAAGCCATTGTAAAAAATCATATCTGCTTGGTCTAGCTTTCCAATGTCACCTTGGGATGCCTTATAAAGATGAGGATCCACACCGGGTCCCATAAGGGATTGGACTGCTACTCGATCTCCCCCCACATTTTTTACAATATCAGCGATCATCCCGGTAGTTGTGGTGATCTGAACTGTATCTTCAGGGGTTGATCCCGCTTGCTCCTGATTGGAGCAGGCGCCTAGGAACAAGCCCACAATCAATAGCAAGCTCAACGAAACGAACTTGAGACTCCTCATTGTGATCCTCCATTCTAATCTTTACTGTGTTTATATCGGTAAATTGTTTTTCCTTAAGTCAACAAATACGCGAAAAAAACTTCTTTCTTTTCACCACCTATCATGCCGCATTGTTTTTGGGTAATAGTAGCCTATGAGAATCCTAATCCATGCGTGCCTACTTTATCTTGGATTGCCTGTTAGAGGACCTAAGCTTAGCAATTTTTTCACGGATGTCTTTTTCTTCATCCGAAGTCAAAATCCCCAGTCGGAATAAAACTCCTGTAAGCTGTTCGACCCGATGAATATTTCGGTACGAGCCCATCTTTCTTCACCTCGTTGAAAAAAGTTTCCTATACTCAAAATATATTCCCC
The DNA here is from genome assembly GCF_004522215.1 of Ammoniphilus sp. YIM 78166. Classification (GTDB taxonomy): domain Bacteria; phylum Bacillota; class Bacilli; order Aneurinibacillales; family RAOX-1; genus YIM-78166. Next base: position 613,905 of record NZ_SDLR01000003.1, read on the forward strand.
ACCCAAAAAATATGTTACAAAGGAAACAAAAAAGAGGCCTCCCCCGTTCATGAATGGGAGAGGCACTCAAGTTTTATTCGTATTCCTATTCTTAGCCAGCTTCTGGTAAAGATGCTCTAAAGTTACAATTTCTTGATGCTCTAAGTCTCTGACAATGTGATTCCAAAGATCTATCACCGCCAGCGCATCCCCAAGAGCCGTATGGCGCCCAGAGTTCACTACCCCGTAATGCTGGCAGGCCTCGTCAAAGTTGGCATGTTCCAAATTCGAATCTAATAAGGGCATAATTCCGTATAGATCAAGAACTCGGTGGGTTATTCGCGTGCGGTGTTTTTTCCACAGAAAATAGTTGATAAACTTAATATCGTGTCCTACAAAATATCCAAGCAGAACGGAGGATCCGATATAGTTGAAAAATTCAGGTATCACCTTCTCAAGAGAGGGTGCTTGGTGAAGATGTTCGAGCGTGATGCCTGTAAGCTTACTAACCATGTGCGGGATATCTGCCTGGATACTCACGTAAGAATGGAAGGGTTCATCCGCAGTACCCCCACTCCATCTGGCTGCAGCTAGCGAGATGATTTCGTCGCCATGCTCCGGGGAAAAACCTGTCGTTTCTGAATCAATTCCTGCCACCTTGAGGGCACTTAAAGGAGTTTTTAGCTGTTTATCATGTTCGCTTGCTTCCCGGAGCATGTTTCTTTTCCAAGCCTCATTTTCTAATGAAGGGCGAGTTCCCCCAAGCATACGGTGGAGCATTTGTTGTAATCGCTGCATTACGGGAGCCCCTCCCATTTTTTTGCTGTTACTTCTTTTTTCCAGTGCTTTTGCTGCTTGCGAATGAACTGGAGATGTTGCTTCAGCTCCTCCACCTCATCCTGCCCCCAAGTAGACAGATTAATATAGTCCTGAAGCAACATATCCTGCTGGAAGCAATTCACATGGTGTCGAAGCCGAGAGAATAAATAAAAACGAAGGCATTCCAACCATTTATTTTTGATGTCCTTAGAAAAATATCCCCTTCGATACAGCTCTTCAATTCGTTGACGAGTTGACGTTTGTTCAATCCCTGAATAAAGGGCTAAAACGCGTATGATGGTAACCATCTGATAATAACCCCCTTCTTTTAGGTGAAAGAGGTCAGCGTGTGGACCGTAGCGCGGGGTAATCAGATTACCTAGCAACCCGATCGGTAATGGATAATTAAAGGCATATAGCATCACTTCTTTTATCCAAGGGGAAGAAGATGAGGTTTCGTGGAGCCAGCTTCGCACCGTCCTAAGCAAAGACGGATCACCATAGAGCGGGCGCAGGTCAAGGGAAAGCAGAAGATAACGCATATTTTCCGTCGTAAGCCGTTGGGTCCACTGTGTCCAATGCTCCTTCCATCCTGTTACACTCTGCATCCACCGCGGGTTGGTAGCCATAACCCAGCCATCACATAATGGATAACCATACGCAGAAAGTTCCTGAATGGCTTCTTCTGCCCAATCCACTAGATACTGATGGACCATCGTCCTAACTTCTTCCCCACAAGAAAAAATCACGGCATTGTCTTGATCCGTCCAGAGAGTTCTCTCCTGCCTTCCTCCACTACCCATCTCTAAAAAGCTAAAAGAAAATTCAAGCAACCTCTGCTTCGATCTAAGTTTTAGATCGATCGCCTCCAGCGCTTCCTGATGAACTTGATCGTGCAGCTTATTAATCGTAGTAATGGAGGAAAAAATAGTCTCTCTAGTAGCCTTTACCGCTACTTCTAGAATCTGTCGATGGTTCAGGTGAGAGTTTATATTCATGATGATCTCCCTCCTGATAGTATTGTGTAAGGTATTATAACATGATTGCGAGAAAATAAAAACAAGGGTTTTTTCGTGTCAAGAATCCTACAAAACAAAATATTGTAAACGGTAACATTCTTAGCAGGATATTTACCATTTCCTGTAGAATAGATCTTGGGATAAAAAAATTAGACAAACAATGAGGAGGAGTGACATGGCAGAGCTTCACTATACGACTATCGGGGATTTATTAGATTCAACAACAGCCAAGTACCCAGATAAAGATGCTGTGGTTTATATCGAAAGAGATCTTCGATACAGCTATAAGCAGTTCCAGGAAACATGCAATCAAGTAGCTAAAGGACTGATTAGCCTAGACATTCAAAAAGGGGAGCATATCGCCATCTGGGCTACGAATGTACCGGAATGGGTCGTTACTCAGTTCGCTTCTGCTAAGATGGGGGCTGTTCTTGTAACCGTTAACACGAGCTATCGAGCCCATGAATTAGAATACTTGTTGCACCAATCCGACTCCACTACCTTATTGCTCATTGATGGCTATCGCGGGACAAGCTACACTGATATTGTTTACGAAATTTGTCCGGAGCTCAAAGAAGCCTTGCCAGGTCAGCTTCAATCTCAACGTTTACCGAAATTAAAGAATGTCATTTATCTTGGGGAAGAGACAAAACCTGGCATGTACAAGTGGAGTGATTTAGTTGACCAGGGTTCCGCTATCAGTGACAGGGATCTCATCGCCCGCCAAGCTCAGCTTAAGCCAGAAGACGTCATCAACATGCAATACACATCAGGAACAACAGGTTTCCCTAAAGGGGTTATGCTTAGTCACTACAATATCATCAATAATGCCCTAAATGTGGCAGAAAGCCAAAGAATAACCGAGAATGATAAAATATGCATTCCTGTCCCTTTCTTTCACTGCTTCGGCTGTGTCATGGGCACCTTAGCGTCCGTGGCTACAGGTGCAACCATGGTCCCTTTAGTCACCTTTGATCCTGAGCGGGTGCTCAAGGCGGTAGAACTAGAAAAGTGTACCGCTCTTTATGGGGTACCTACTATGTTTATCGCTGAACTTAATCATCCAGCATTTCATACTTACGATTTATCCAGCTTGCGTACCGGCATTATGGCCGGCTCCCCCTGCCCTATTGAGGTTATGAAAAAAGTCGTTGAACTCATGGGTGCGAAAGAAGTCACGATTGCCTATGGACAAACAGAATCCTCTCCAGTCATTACCCAAACAAGATACAACGACAGTATAGAACGTAGGGTCTCCACCGTCGGTAAGGCGCTTGAAAATGTGGAAGTAAAAATAGTAGATCCTGCTACAGGTGAGGAAGTAGAGCGAACTGTTCAAGGGGAATTATGCACAAGGGGATATCATGTGATGGCAGGCTATTACAACATGCCTGAACAAACCAGCAAGGCGATTGATGTTGACGGCTGGCTACATACCGGTGACCTAGCCACCATGGATGAACAGGGCTATGTTAAGATCACTGGTCGGCTGAAGGATATGATTATTCGCGGCGGCGAGAACATTTACCCTCGTGAAATTGAAGAATTTCTTTATACACACCCAAAGATTTTTGATGTTCAAGTGGTAGGGGTTCCAGATGAGCGCTATGGGGAACAAGTCGCCGCCTTTATCAAAGTAAAAGAAGGTGAAGTATTGTCTCCGGAAGAAGTGAAAGCGTTCTGCGAGGGAAGAATTGCCCGATATAAAATCCCTTATTATATACATATAGTACAAGAATACCCTATGACCGCTTCGGGTAAAATTCAGAAATATAAACTCCGTGAGCTGGCCATCACGAAGAACAATCTTAGTAAAGCTAGTGAAATCGAGACCGCATAGATTGGTAAAATTAGGTTGCCTTCTTTTATGGCAACCTTTTTATTTATCCCCACAGTCATTAACTGTATAATAGATTAGGTAAAGATTCTTCAAGGAGAACAGCCGTGACTAATCATAAATGGTTCAACCATCTCGTGTTATATCTATTTATTGTAGTGATCCCTTCTATTGTGATTACTTCCACTTACATGCAATTTGTTCTTGAACGAGAAAGGGATAGAATTCAGCAATCGGCACAGGTTTATGCTAGTCATCACGCGATGAATATTGATAGTTTTATAGGGGAAACCATTGGTCGATTAGAATCCATGGCGCTGCTCATCAGTCTAGAAAATGCAGATCCAGGCAGGATTGAAGAGCTTCTTGTAGGGACCCATGGTAAAGATGATCGATTCTCAGGCTTCTACTGGGTCAGTCCTCAAGGAGACATTTTGCTAGGCTCTAATCAGCTTCCTCAAAAAATCAATTTAATGGATAGGGAATATTTCAAGGCGGCTCTTTCAACCAAAAAAACGACGATTTCAAACGCTCATCTTGGCCGAGTCACGGGCCGATACATCGTGTCGGTTGCCACCCCAGTTACGAAACATGACCAGGTGCTGGGAGTATTGATCGGGAGTGTTAGGCTGGATGTAATACAAGAACATCTTAGCGCATTAAAGAAAGAAGAAGAAATTACTGTCCTGGACGGAACCGGGCAGGAGCTCTTCCTCATCGAAAAGAAGGAGAATGATACCAGCATAGCAGCCACCGTTGCGACTTCACGAATTCCTTGGCTAGTTACCGTCCGATTATCGAACCTCAGTTTGGAATGGAGGTTCTCGGTGCTTCTTATATCCATTGGACTCAGCTTCATCATCACTCATATTTTGTTTCTCCTGATTAAGTATTACCAGCTGCAACGGCAAATCAGACTTGAAAAATTACAGAATGACGCCCAAAAAATGGAGCTTATTGGCGGACTTGCAGCCAGTACGGCACATGAAATCCGAAATCCTCTGACTGGGATTAAAGGGCTAACCAAGTTGCTAAGCGAAAGACACCAGGATAAGCAGGATCAATTTTATTTTTCCATCATCCAACAGGAAATCGATCGGATCAATTCTATCGTGTCTGAGCTGCTCGTTTTAGGAAAGCCTACTGTGCATGAATCCTCGGAAAACAATATGTTGGACATTCTAGCAGAAGTTGTCCCACTGATCGAATCGGAAGCTCATATATCAAAGGTAGACGTTGTCGTTCCAACAAATCTAAGTCCTATATTCGTCAACTGCTCGAGAGATCTCATGAAGCAAGTAATTCTAAACTTGACCAAAAATGCTTTAGAGGCCATGCCCAACGGGGGACGACTCTCCATCACACTAGACGAGAGTTATGGTTCTTGCGTCTTGGTGATTGCTGATACAGGCCAAGGGATACCCGAGAAATCGCTAGACAAGATCTTTGATCCCTTTTTCACGTTAAAAAAGCAAGGTACAGGTTTAGGGTTGGTCGTGTGCAAACGAATTATAGAAATGTATAAAGGAACGATAAGTGTAAAAAGTCAGGTTGATCAAGGTACGCAAGTGACGGTCACCCTCCCCCTAGATGGCTAAACATGGTATGATGGTAAAAATGGAAAAAACTCGGATGGGAGCGAGCGGGAATGACCTTACCTCACCAAGATAAAGAGAAGCTGGAGTTTGCGTCAATTAAGGAATGGTTTCCAGAATCGAGGATTAAAGAAGACTATAATCGAGAGATTCTGGATATCGGTGTCGAAATCCCCTATCAAGATCAATGGTTTATTTTGCTCAGGGGCGAGCAAACGAATCATAAGTACGAATTGATTGCACCTGATTGCAAATGGTTTGAAGGCCTAGAGGACTTAGAAGCTGTTGACTCGTTAATTAAGCGGTTGTGTCGAGAATCGTCATGAAATGACGAGCGAAAATGATCGAAATGGATCGCTTTTTCCATTACTATAGACTAGTATCTTAGTTTTCGTCGTTAATACAGTAAAGGAAGAAGGCGTTGAAGTGCTTACTCAAGCTAACGTGGACGAAGAAATATTAATGTTAAAAGAACAACTAGAGCAAACGGCTGCGAAGCATAACTTTAATTTTCAACATCCAGATGTAATTTCGCTTAGTCAACAGTTGGACAAGCTGATCACCTTAGTCATGAGGAATAAATGGCATGGTCAGGTAAATATATAGATACTCTACTCATAACGAATATAAATGGGGACGAAGAGAATATTTTCTTCGTCCCTTATATCTTCCTATTACCTAGATTATACGATTCTCACTTTATATTCTTTCATCCATGTGTTTAATTGGGCGAGATAAGCAAACCACTGCGGAACGTTCATCAACTGACCAAACCATGGAATGTGAAGAGCAGTCAGATTCGGTTGCTGCATGAATGCTTGCAATGCACGGGTATCAATAAGAGGAAGGATCGGAGCATGGGAATCTTCGAGGATTTCATTGAGCCATCGAGTGGTGGCTTCGAGATAAGCGGGATTATGGGTTTTGGGGTAAGGGCTTTTCTTGCGAGTTAGAACATCGTGTGGCAGAATCCCCTGAAGCGCACGGCGCAGCAATCCTTTTTCACGGTCTCCGCTTGTTTTCATTTCCCACGGGATGTTCCAGGCATACTCTACTAAACGATGATCACAAAAAGGCACACGGACTTCTAATCCTACCCCCATACTCATTCTATCTTTCCGATCAAGTAAAGTAGGCATCCATCTTGTTAAATTCAAGTAAAACATTTCCCTAATTTTCTCTTCAGAGGCCTCTTCACCAGCCAGATGCGGAACCTCAGCCACAGCTTCCCGATAGCGTTGCGCCATGTAATGTTCGGCATTTACGGCATCTTTTACATCCTTCGAATAAAAACCGAGTTTAAAATCTAAGTTTCTAGTCCATGGAAATTTAGAATCAGACCACAGCTCAGAGCGGTGAAACCACGGATACCCGCCAAACACTTCATCTGCACATTCCCCAGATAGAGCCACTGTTGCTTCTTTTTTGATTTCTTTACAGAATAAATACAATGAAGCATCAATGTCTGCCATCCCAGGCAAATCTCGAAAGCGTACCGCTTCTTTTAGCGCTTCAACTAATTGGTCGGTGTTCACTGTGATCGAGTGATGGATCGTCCCAAAGTGATCAACCACTTTCTTGATCCAAGGGCCGTCGGCATTAGGCTGATATTCGTTCGTCTTAAAATATTTCTCATTCCCTTCGTAATCCACCGAGAAGGTGTGTAACGGTCCCCTTCCCTCTTCTTGATAGCTTAGCGCAGCAATAGCGGTAATAGCACTAGAGTCAAGGCCTCCTGACAAGAGAGTGCATACAGGCACATCGGCAACCAACTGTCTCTGGACGGCGTCCTGAAACAATGCTCGCACCTTCTCAGTCGTCTCATCCAGCGTTTCCTCATGAGTCTGACTGACAAGACTCCAATATGCCGACTCTTGCAGACGATTTCGATCATAGGTTAAAAAATGTCCTGGCAGTAGTTCTTTTACTCCCCGAAAAATTCCATGTCCAGGTGTTCTTGAGGGTCCCATGACAAGAAGTTCCGCTAAACCTTCTTGCGTGATGTCCGGCTGTACGAGCGGATGCCCCAATAAGGCTTTCAGTTCCGAGGCAAATAGCAAAGTACTTCCGATTTGAGTGTAAAATAAAGGTTTTACACCTAATCGGTCTCTAGCAATAAACAACCGCTGCTGCGCTTCATCCCATATGGCAAAGGCGAAGATTCCATTTAATTTTACTAGGCAGCCTTCTCCCCATTCCATGAAGGCAGTCAACAGAACTTCTGTATCAGAATGCGAGCGAAAGCGGTAGCCAAGGTCTAGCAATTCTTTTCGAATATCCTCTGTGTTGTAGAGTTCCCCGTTATAAACGATGGTATAATCTCGGTTCCCTACCTTCCCTTTCATAGGCTGGGCACCCCCTTCAGGATCAACGACTACAAGCCGTCTGTGACCGAAGGCTGCACGCGGGGATAACCAAACTCCCTCCGCATCAGGTCCTCGATTATATAAAGGAGTCACCATTTTTTTCAATGTATCATATTCGTTTGATAAATCTCTTTGCCAATCAATCCACCCTGTAATTCCACACATACTGTATGTCATCCTTTCAATATTAGGTTATTTTGTATATTGTATACCATCTGCTAACATACATATGCTACGCGATAAAAAGTGTGAAAAAATAACACTTGGGACTTATGTCTCAAGTGTTAAGGGTTTTATCTATTTTGCGACCCATGATGGGGTACGAAACAACATAGGAAACAATGAAACCGAACAACAAGTAGCTTGACAACCATAGGATCCCATTTTTAGCCAGCACCACGCTCATCAGGGCCGATTGTAGAAAAAGGAACAAAAATAAAACACGCTGGAACCCTTTCTTCCGACTGTCTGCCGGAAAAGGATGAATTCGATCCCAAAACGAAAACTTCAGCCGGCTCCAGGTGTTCATAATCTGAATCGCGTTCGAAGCAAGACTAAACAGGAAGACAGCGGTAGCCCAAAGCCATGAGGAAGGCATAACATACAAACATACTCCCCCGAAAACAGTTAATCGGAAATAATGACTTGAGACATCCCTGTATCGCAGAAGGGATCGAGAATAAAGGTAGAAGTGACCCTTCTTCGGGAGGAGGGGAATCCTCTGAATGAATTCGACCCAGAGTGTTCTCTTCTTCATTCGAACGGTATAGTTTGGGACATCCATGAACCACTGGGCAAAGGTGTAAAAACGGGCTAGACTCTCTTCCTCACCTTGAACAAGGTTTGGCCAACTTAGACGCGTCCTTTTCCATATTCCTGCATAATAATAAAGAACCCATACTACCCCTAGACCCAAAAGAAGAGATCCGGGGATCAGGGGAATATGAAATAAGTACAAACAAATCAAGAAATTAAGCCCACTGCGACCCACTACATGAAGAGCTTGAGCATTTTGAGGCAAGCGATATTCGTTCCAAGATGCCCAAATATTCCCCCACTTTACTCCTAACAGCAGGACAAACGTCTGATAAAAATCACCCGAGCTAGGCGAAATCTTGGCATAATATAAGGGCGATAGCACCAAGAAAATAAAAAAGAGGGCAAAGCCCTGAACGAGAGCACTGTACAATAAACTTAAGCGAAAGTAATCGGTTAAGCGATGCTCCATTGGAAACAAAAATAAGGGGTCCGGTTTTTTGATAAAGGTTCTTACCGGGCTTCTAGTAACTGCAAGAGTAATTAACGGAGCCAGAATCCAGCCGAAATCCCATCCGGGGGGTACCGCTTTAAGCATATAATGATACAAGTAAGCAATTGAAATAAGTAAGATAAGGGGTAAATAAGCATACCCTATCAGTATGATTTTCAGATACTTAATTGCATCTGTCCAAAACCAGCCCGCTCGATCAAACCATAGTTTGCGAATGCTATTCATGGTGAGTAACCTCTGTGACTTTCATGAAGATCTCGTCTAGGGTTGCATTTTCCAGCTTGGTCTGTTGTTGAAGTTGACGGAGTGTTCCCTGAAGCAGGATCCTCCCTTCGTGTAGCAGGACAAACCGATTGCAAAAGCGTTCAGCAGTGGCCAAAATATGGGTAGATACGAGAATTCCACTTCCCTCCTCTTTTCTCGCGTCCATAAGCGTTAGCAAGGACTGAATGGCCCTAGGGTCTAGTCCAAGAAAAGGCTCATCAATGACATATAACGAAGGTCGTGCAAGAAAAGCGCAAATAATCATGAGCTTTTGCTTCATACCTTTTGAAAAGGTTTCAGGCAGCCAGTGTTTCATCTTCTCCATTCGGAATTCCTTTAGAAGGACATCGGCCGTATCGGTCCAATTCTCTTTTAAATCATAGGCCATCGCAGTAAGGTTCAAGTGCTCCCATAGGGTTAACTGTTCGTAAAAAATAGGGGACTCGGGTATGTAGGTCAGCTTCGATTGGTAAAGTTCTCGCTTTTCCTGACGCGATACTCCATGGATACGAATAGAGCCTTCTACAGGCTCAAGCAGTCCTAGGATATGTTTAATCGTCGTACTTTTCCCTGCTCCATTCAAGCCAATTAATCCTACAATCTCGTTGCTATGTACCTCAAAGTTTAAATCATGCAAAACCGGTTTTCTCTTAAGATAACCTCCAACAAGATGCTCTATTTTCAAGATCGGTTCTTGGACTGTACTCATTATTTCGCCTTAAAATGCACTGCAGCTGTATAAAGTCTTTTCCCTGTCGTAGGATCTAGCGTGACCTGATGGTGGACCGATTGTACGTGTAGCAGTAACGCTTTGTTATTTTCAATTTGTTCATCAATCAATTTCTCGAGTCTTTTTATATCAAAAGCTTCAAAGAACTCGACTTTATCCTCAATCCGTTCCAACTTAAATTGCATCATTCTCTTCTCCCTTCATTGTGTCGTTCCCTTCCTTATTTTACTGCAGAGTCCTACCGTGTTCAAACGACGTACAAGAAAAAAGACCTCGCGCAGCTGCTGCGCGAAGTCTACCATCTACGAAAGTTCCCACCATAAATTCTAAAGTTTCCATTCTGTATGTTTTTTTGCAACCAAGCCTTCAAATATGTTTTTATCACGCTGCGAGTGACGGGAAATAAGCAGAGAAAACCGACTGCATCTGTAAAGAACCCTGGTGTAAGCAAAACTAACCCCCCAGCAAACACGAGGATGCCGTCAAGAATCACTTCTCCAGGGAGCTCTCCCCTTTGCATTTGTGCTTGTGCTAACCGGAAAATTTGTAGGCCTTCTCTTTTCGCAAGCCATGCTCCAATGACACCTGTCAGGATGACTAAAACGAGGGTAGGCAACCAGCCAAAGGCTTGACCTGCAGTAATTAACCCCCAGATTTCAATCGCAGGTACGATAATGAGCAGGGCAACCAGATATTTCATGTTGTTCACACCTTTCCCTTGCTACACTCATCTTATCAAGTTTACTTTCGATGTACAATCAGTCTTGGGTTAGCTGTCTGAGAAGCAGAGGAATTTCTTGAAAGTCATTAACCCATATGACGTTTAGCCCCAGATTATTAGCGTCTTGCTCTTCAAACTTTTCAGCCGTCTCAATAAAAATTCTCGTATATTCATTGCTTTTTTCCTTTATCCCTAATTCTGCAATGTGTTTATCCACCTCATCCTGTTTATATCTTTTTTTGAAAACATAATGATTTTTCAATACTTTATCCGGTTTTTTTCTCATGCAAACATCTAGTAGTCTTCTCAAATTGGGATCTGTCAGGCTGAGTCCGATAAACAGGCATAAATTTTGATTAAGGTGGTTGAGCTGAACCAGATTAGACCAACTAAAGGGATCGATAAATTGAGAGTGGTAAGCATCTTCACTTGAGACGATGTTAAAGTCGGAAAGATCTCCTTGCCTTGGCAAAAAGCCGTGAACATGATAAATCGGCAGTTCAGAAGGGAGGTATCGTTCGCCTTCCTTTGAAATGGATTTGTATCTAATTTTATTGATCTCAAGATTTTTTTCGATCACATCATCAAAATTAAAGGTAATAATGGAATGCAATGATTTTCGCTCTCGTTGCGGGCGACACAAATCTACGATGACCTCCACCAGCTCATTGCTGGCCGGCTGTTTGCGATAGAGAGCTCCTCTTACATAAGAAAGAAAATCAGAACCCAATTGAATTTTTAAATATTGAAGAATAATTAAGGGAGACCGCTTAAAATATTCCAAATAAATTTGAGCTAAGACTTTAGGAGAAATTTCATCTTGTCCAATCTTTTTCATAAAAAGTTCGGAAAGCAGATCTTTTAAGAGATGATTCCAAATCGGTATGCCCGAGTCTGCGGATACTCCCGCCCCGCAGAATAGCGTGAGTTTCCCTTTGCTAAACTCTTCTTTGATATGAGCCAAATGAATCAGCAGGCTAGCGTCCACCTTATTCATTGTTCGTCTCTCCTTTCACCAAAGCTGAAATCATGGACTACTATTATCATATTGGTTACAAGTGGGAGTGATTCCTAAACTTCCTTTTCCTACGAACATTCGGAAATAGCCTAGCTTTTTGTTTAATAAAAGTAAAATCAAGATAAAAACCACTTAAATTGTGAACGATCTTAGAAGAATATGTGACAATATTGTGAAAAAACCATTGACACTGTGTATACCTATCGTTTATTCTGAAAAAAAGCAATAAAGGGGAGGAATTATAATGAGTGAAATGATGAGTGAATTCGTAAAGTTTATCGTGGTAGCTGAAGTGGTGTTTGCTGTATGCGTTTCCTTAACCGTACCATTCTTACCTAAGATAATGCAGCGACTTGAGCAACGTAAAGCAGAAAAAGCATCTTAATAATTGAAATAAAAAAAGCAGAGAGAGCCTCTGCTTTTTTCTTTTACCTGGTTGTTTCTTAATAATATATACTTTCTGATTGTAGACATCTTTGGCAGGTCTTCATTAATAGATTACTTCGATCGTCATGGATACAATTTTGCTGGAGTTTGGCTAGCTCGCGCTTAAGATGCAGCAGCGTTTCCTCCATGTCCTTAATCTGTTGGATCAGTTGTATTGCTCCATGATTCTTATCCATAGATTTTGCTGCCTTTTTCTCTAAACTCACGTGACTTTTCTTGCATCTCCTGGTCGAGCTGGTATTCCTCACGGATATTATGCGAAATTTTCATACTGCAAAACTTAGGTCCACACATGGAACAGAAATGAGCCGTCTTCGCTCCTTCTGCTGGTAAGGTTTCGTCATGATACTCCATCGCTCTTTCTGGGTCTAACGACAAGTTAAACTGGTCGCGCCAACGGAACTCAAATCGAGCCTTGGACAAGGCGTCATCTCGATATTGTGCATTCGGGTGCCCCTTTGCCAGATCTGCTGCGTGTGCTGCAATCTTGTAAGTAATGATACCCGTACGCACATCTTCTTTGTTAGGCAGCCCAAGATGTTCTTTTGGCGTTACATAGCAGAGCATGGACGTGCCAAACCACCCAATCATAGCAGCTCCAATAGCAGATGTAATATGATCATAACCAGGCGCAATATCCGTCGTTAATGGCCCAAGAGTATAGAATGGAGCCTCCGAACAGATTTCTAACTGCTTATCCATATTTTCTTTAATCTTGTGCATCGGAACATGGCCAGGTCCTTCGATCATGACTTGAACATCGTGCTTCCAAGCGATATGGGTAAGCTCACCTAGCGTCTCCAGCTCAGCAAATTGGGCCTCATCGTTCGCATCAGCAATGGAACCCGGTCGTAAACCGTCTCCTAAAGAGAAGGAAACATCATAGGCCTTCATGATTTCACAGATCTCCTCAAAATGAGTATAAAGGAAGTTTTCTTCATGGTGCGCAAGGCACCAAGCGGCCATGATAGATCCCCCACGCGAGACTATCCCGGTTACTCGATGGGCTGTAAGAGGGACATAACGCAATAATACGCCTGCATGAATCGTGAAGTAATCCACTCCTTGTTCGGCTTGCTCAATTAGGGTATCCCGATAAATTTCCCAAGTAAGCTCCTCTGCTTTTCCGTTTACTTTTTCAAGGGCTTGATAGATAGGGACTGTACCGACGGGCACGGGAGAATTTCGGATAATCCACTCCCTCGTTGTATGAATGTTTTTTCCAGTCGATAAATCCATGATCGTATCAGCTCCCCAGCGAGTGGCCCATGTCATTTTCTCTACTTCTTCTTGGATTGATGAGGTCACAGCAGAATTACCGATATTTGCATTAATCTTCACATGAAAATTTCGACCAATAATCATGGGTTCAATCTCTGGGTGATTAATATTAGCAGGAATGATGGCGCGTCCTTCTGCTACTTCTTTCCGAACAAACTCTGGAGATACTCCTTCACGGATGGCGATAAACTCCATTTCCGGAGTAATCACCCCTTGTCGCGCGTAGTGCAGCTGGGTCACATTCTTCCCGGCCTTGGCCCGTAAAGGCTTTCTGGTTAAACCAGGAAAAACCTGTAGATTATGAAGCTCGTTTCCTTCCTTATAACCATTATCCTCTGGCTTAATTTGTCTTCCCTTATATTCTTCTACATCGTTTCGCTCAAGCACCCATTTCCGACGTAAGACAGGCAATCCTTGATGAATATCGGCCGTAACAGCTTCATCGGTATAAATTCCGCTTGTGTCGTAAACTCGAACGGGTGCATTTTCCTCTTCACCAAAACTGCTTACGGTTTTGGAAAGTCCAATCTCCCGCATCGGTACGCGCAAATCCTCACGTGAACCTTCGACATAAACCTTGCGACTTCCTGGGAACGGTTGAATAACAGGTGCTTCGATTGACTTAGGTGTTGAATTAGACATTAAAAATACCTCCTATTAGTAAGATTCCTAATTTTTTGAACCTTTTTATTGGAGGCGGAAGAATCACACATACATCATAAATAGCCGCATGAAAATACATGCGGCTCATAGACACAAACGTGTGTTGTCAGGTTGACAAGGGTTGTTCTCAATTCCTCCGCTGGCATTATCCAGTTCAGGTTCAACGGTCGACAACGGCATAGTTATCCTCTCAGCCAGGTTCCCCCAGCTCCCGCAAACAGTATGAAGTTTTACTCTCTTAGATTAACATGGATAATGTATCCTGACAATACTTTTTTTAGCAATAGTAAATAGGATGACTTAATGCTGTATGATTTATCTCCCATTGACAAAACCTAAGGGGAAATCACACATGAGGTGAAGATCAATCATGAATGGAATATTTATGACCCTTCTAGCCATAGCATTCGTCACTATTCTGGCTGGATTGATTTTGTCGCTGCGTATCCGCTCAAGACAAAAAGGAGAGATTGATCACGGAGTAAACCAAAAAATCAAGGAAAATCCGATTATGCTTAATCCGATCATTTGGAGTTATGTCCTTTTTGCCGCTTTAATTATTATGCTATTATGGTTTTTTAAGCAATACTATCAAGTTCCTTTTTAGCGAGGTGCTACTGTGAAAAAAACAAGATATTATATCAACGTTGAGCATGGCGTCATTTTAGCTGATCAGGGTGCGGATAGCTATGAATTTGAGATTGATGCAGACGACAATGAGATTCACCAGCTTCAGGAATTGTTTGATAAGGCACATCAAATGGATGTCGGTATTGGGGAATGGTTCCGTGCCCATACCCCATATATACAATATCACGATGATGAAGATAATCACCAATATGACCATCAGCTATTAAACATCTATCGGAAGCTGCATGAATTGGGCACGGAAACCACCCGAAATCATATTGAAAGTATGGGTGTCCTGCATCTGCATGATAATTTAGCAGCACCAAACCCTCTTGCTAATAAGGCGGATTAACCCTAGAAGAGGCAGTTTGCTTCATAGCGACTGCCTTTTTCTTGTGCTAAAAGATAAAGGAACCCACTGAGGGTTCCTTTATTGGAGCTTTCTTAAAATGGTGTGACGATATTTACTAAATAGGAAATAAAACACAAAATAACTCAGGACGCCAAAGATCAGGGTATTAAGGGCAGCCCCTACAAAAAAGAATAGGCTAATCTCCTGGACTGCTGGTAAATATCCTACTGATGCTTCTTCTGCTTGTGCGGGACTGGCGTACATAAACAAACATCCAACTTTGTAATTGAGAAGAAAAAGGAATGGCCAAACAAGGGAGCCAAACGAGGCAGAGATAATCGCTGCGGGAATATTACCGCGAGTAACCTTGGCAAGTACGACAGACAGCATGGGACCTAATCCGAACGTGGGAAACCAATTGGGAACAAAGCCCATGACTAATCCTAAAGAAATCTGCCTTGCCCCTTTCTTGAGGCGGAAGAGGCGGATCAAATAAAACTTCAGTATCCTTTTAATTTTCATGATGTATGCCCTCAAAATCTCAGTATAGGTTACTCTTGCTTAGAACATCATCTCCTTAATCCTTACTATCTCACCTTACTTAGATTTCGTCAATATCTGATTATTTTCTCAGTTTCTAATCCTTCCCTTTCATTTTCCCCAATCCTGTACGAGTTATGTAGACGATAGAAAAAACCATGGGCTTCGAACCTAGCCCCACAGTTAGAATCGTACGATTTAATGCATTGAGATACAGCCAGGATGATCATTTTTCACGTTCCCTACGTCGGGTGATACAGGATAGACCTTCATCTGATCAGGGTGAAAGGACTGCAATAAACCAGAGAGTCTTTTGTTGTCTTGAATGTCGCGGTCTAACCATATAGCTTCCTCTTCAGGCTTGAGAATAACGGGCATGCGATGGTGGATAGGAGAAATAAGATCATTGGCTTGTGTTGTAATCAC
Source organism: Ammoniphilus sp. YIM 78166 (assembly GCF_004522215.1). GTDB lineage: Bacteria > Bacillota > Bacilli > Aneurinibacillales > RAOX-1 > YIM-78166. Next base: position 629,862 of record NZ_SDLR01000003.1, read on the forward strand.
GGTACAGCTATGCACCTTCTGTCCCTCTGAGTTTAGCCATGTATCGTATAAGCCGGCCATAGAAAACACTTGTTCGTCCTTAAGTAAAATGCGGACAGGCTGTTTCCCTTCCCCTGTAACCTTCCATTCATAGAATCCATCTGCAGGAATTAAACATCGCTTACGGGACAACAGCGACTTGAACGCTGGTTTTTCATGCAAAGTCTCACTTCTTGCATTGATCATCTTATTCCCTATCTTTTCGTCTTTCGACCAGGCCGGAATCAAACCCCAGCGGAGAAAGCCAGCTCTGACACTTTGATTGTAATCCGTAATGATAGCTAAGATTAGCTGACCCGGGGCAATGTTAAAACGAGGACTATACCGATCCGGAAGCTGAGTCAACAAAAATCGATTCATAAGCTCTTCCGCACTGATTGTAAGAGTAAATCTGCCGCACATCCATTTTCACGCCTTCCTTCTCTTGTACGTCTTCCTAGTGTAGCATAGGCCTCAAAAAACGGCACGCAGCTCTTGGATAATCCAGTCTCTATGCTGATTACTTTCCCACTCTTCCTCGATGGCATGGTAGAGTCGATCATATTCATCATCTGTGATTCGTTGCTTGCACCATAGCTCATGAAAAGCAGAGAGCTTGGCTTGCGTACCCGCTACAATGTCCTCATAGGTGATTCCCATACTCATCTTATTTCGATTATAAAGAACATGTCCAGCTTCATGCGCTAATATTTCCAACAGAACTTGGGAGTCCGTGTTGTCAAGATCTGCTAAGAGATATATGATATGCCCCCCATTGCGAAACTCGACGAACCCGTTTGGTACCTGTTCATGATGCAAAAGATACACTTCACATTCGATGTGTTGCTCTATCCATTTGATACAATCATCAAGGGGCATGCTTATTCACTCCCTTCGTGAGGTGGGTATAACAGCTCTTGCGCTGCTATCGCCAGGTCTATTTTCTCTAGCGCTTTGCAATAACGGGCTTCGATTCTCTCATCCTGCAGCTCAATCTCCCCTAGCAGGTAACCGGCTTCCTTCCAATCCTTATACCAATCTTCTTTATCTCCTTGCTTGTGCTCGATATCCGGCCAAACCTGAGGCAGCTTAGGACTATAAATGCGAAGGGTACGATCTTTGAGTGAACATTTCTCTATTCTTATCTTATAGGGCATCCCTGGAACGGAATCCTTCACATCATTAAACAGGTGAAACCAGTAGTCTTTTCGCGACCCCGTATGTGGATGACTCGAAGCCCACTCTTCGACCTTTTTCCTATTCCATTCGTCCCTAAATAAGATCTTGTAGAGGCGCTTGCCCAGTTCAATTCTTTCGTGTAATGAAGCGAACTGATGAAGGGTTTGTCCTAGCAGATCTGGAATTCTTCCTTGTCCCTGAAATGGAAAAAGGATCTGGTTTAAGCTTAGTATGTCCTGAAGCTTGAATTGTAAAGTGGATAGAACTTGTTCCTGATAGTATGGATCTTGAATGAGGCGAGATTCAATATAATTTTGTTCATTGATAATGAGCGCCATACTAAGTAATGTCGAATCTTGAGTTTCGATATAATAATTCCAATTTACTTGCATAAATCTAGAAACCTGTATATGCGGCAAGAGATGGGATAGATTTTTCTCCCTTTTTTTCCCTTCTTCAAAGAGCAAGAGCTGAGGAAAAGCATCTTGAAAAATCAGCCAGTTCCCGCGTTCTAAAAAATGAAAAAAGGTTTCGGCCTCATCTTCTCTCAGTATTCGCGGCAACCACTCGCCTTTCAGATCCGTCATGCTCCACCCTGCATTTCTAGAAACCATATGAGCTAAAAAGGACCAATGAATCTGAGGATTTCGAAGGTAATAATCGAGGTATGCTTTTGTTCGCGTGAGGTTATTGCGATTAAAAGTCGAGGTGTGTTTCCGAATATCATCTAGAATCCCTTTCTCAAGGGAATCGGGCGGAATGGGTTTCTTTGCTTTTTTCTTTAACTCCTGCACAAGAGGTTTGATTGAGCCGAACTCCTTTTTCACTGGACCTCCCTTGAATCGAAAGAATTTTCCTACATACATCCTATAAAAAAATAAGTCATTTATTCCACATAAATTTATTTGAAATTATTAGAATATTATGTATAATAATGTATAACAAACCGAAGGGAGGGTAGACAATTGAATAAAGGAATGCTTTCCCACTATCATGGGATGAAAGGGATGTCGTTGCTGTATGACTATCACTGGACCTTTGACCTTCTAAGACAGGTTCAAGAAGAATTGATTCGTGCATCACAGCTGATGAGAGAGCATCTTTCATTAGAAAAATGCGGTTGCGGAGATTCAGAAGAAGAAGTTCATTTTTATAGCGAATTGCTTCAGGAAGTGAAGCAAGCTATTGAAAACAAGGACTTGTCTGCCGTACCTTGGGTTCAAGAGAAATTGCACGCCTACATGTTGCAGAAGTTCAAGGAGCATAATTGCATCACTCGATTACTGCGAAAACAGCAAACTTGGATATTAGAAGCCCAACTATAAATTAGGAAAAAGAAAGCAGCCAAGGCTCTCCTCTCTAGGGGGTCCTTGGCTGCAAACATTTTAGTCCTCAATATTCAATTGATAGGTCTCAAGAAACTTCGTATTGAATTCTCCACTCACAAACGCTTCATGCTCAAGAAGTTTTAAGTGGAACGGAATCGTCGTCTTCACGCCATCAATGACGAACTCGCCTAGCGCTCTTTTCATTCGTTGGATGGCTTCCTCACGGTCTTTTCCCCATACAATTAATTTCGCTACCATTGAATCATAGAAGGGAGAAATTTGATAACCCGGGTACACTGCACTATCCACACGTACCCCGTAGCCTCCAGGAGGCAAGTATCCATCCACTCGTCCAGGCGACGGCATAAAGTTCTTTGCAGGGTTTTCTGCATTAATGCGGCATTCAATCGCCCATCCGTTGATGGTGACATCCTCTTGTTTGAACGAAAGTGGGTAGCCTGCAGCAACAGAGATTTGCTCCTTGATGAGGTCAACCCCTGTAATCATCTCGGTAACCGGATGCTCAACTTGGATCCTTGTATTCATCTCCATGAAGTAGAACTGACCATGCTTATCCAACAGGAATTCCACGGTCCCTGCCCCATGATAATTTACCGCCTTGGCAGCGGCTACTGCTGCTTTTCCCATTTGCTCACGCAATCCAGGATCAAGAGCTGGACTTGGTGCTTCCTCTACTAGCTTTTGGTGGCGGCGCTGAATCGAGCAATCGCGCTCACCAAGATGGGCTACTTCACCGTGCTTGTCGGCGATAATTTGGATCTCGATGTGGCGTGGTTCTTCTAAGTATTTTTCTAGATATACACCGGGATTTCCAAAAGCCGTTTCGGCTTCTTTTTGTGCTTGTCGGATCGCTTTCCGAAGATCATCCTCGTTGGTGGCTACTCTCATCCCTTTACCGCCGCCACCTGCTGTCGCTTTTACGATAACAGGGTAGCCGATCTCCGCCGCTATGGTAACCGCTTCGTCGAGCTCTTCGATTAAACCCTCGGTCCCGGGAACGGTTGGTACACCTGCGTTTTTCATCGTCTCGCGAGCAACAGACTTATCGCCCATCCGATTAATGGCGTCAGCTTCAGGACCGATGAAAGTGATATTGCATGCTGTACATAGCTCGGCAAAGGTAGCATTCTCAGCTAGAAAACCATATCCAGGGTGGATAGCATCGGAATGTGTAATCGATGCCACACTCATCAGATTGGTCATATTTAAGTAACTGTCCTTAGAGGCAGTCGGACCAATACAATACGCCTCATCTGCCAGTTTGACATGCAGTGCTTCCCGGTCAGCTTCTGAAAATACAGCAACCGTTTGAATTCCCAACTCCCGGCAGGCACGGATAATGCGCACTGCTATTTCTCCTCGGTTAGCGATTAGTACCTTTTTAAACATTCGTTGCTCCCCCTTAATCCGCCTTTATCACAAATAAAGGCTGGCCATATTCAATGAGCTCCCCTTCTGCGGTTAGCACCTCAACAACTTCTCCGGAAACAGAAGACTTGATCTCATGAAAGAGTTTCAATGTCTCGACACTGCAATGACATAGCAACTGCCCCTCTTCCACGCGTTCCCCAACAGAAATGGTTGGGTTCGAAAATACTCCAACCCAGGGGGAAACAATACTCACAAGGTTCTCGATGGGCGCTGCAGTCTCAGGATGTTCGATCTCTTGAACCTGAGCTTCTAGAGCCGTAGCCGCTTCACCGAAGGTGGTTTCGACTTCAAACACAGGTACTTCGGACTCAACGCTTTCTTCTATAACAGGTGTAGCTTTTTTAAATGTAATTTGTACCCCGTCATTTTCTATTTCCAATTCCTCGATAGAGGATTGGTCCACTAGCTTTATTAGCTCTCTTATTTCGTGCAACTTCATGTCATCTCACTCCCAAAGCTTTATTCTTACAATGGAATATTGCCGTGCTTTTTGGACGGGCGGGATTCCTTCTTATTTCTAAGCATTTCTAATGATTCCTTGAGCTTCTTACGCGTATCTCGGGGATCAATCACATCATCCACCATACCGTTAGCCGCAGCGACATAGGGGTTTGCGAACATATCCCGATATTCTGCAATCTTTTCCGCCCGTGTTGCCGCAGGATTATCACTTTGTTCAATCTCTTTGGCAAAGATAATATTCGCCGCACCTTCCGGTCCCATAACCGCGATTTCAGCATTAGGCCAGGCATACACGATATCGGCCCCAATTGCCTTAGAATTGAGGGCTACATACGCTCCGCCAAACGCCTTGCGCAGGATCACTGTAATTTTGGGAACCGTTGCCTCGGAATAAGCATATAGTATTTTCGCTCCATGACGAATGATGCCCCCATGCTCCTGGTTTACCCCAGGGAAAAAGCCGGTAACATCCTCAAATGTGATAAGCGGGATATTAAAGCAATCGCAGAATCGAATAAAGCGTGCCAGCTTATCGGAGGAATTAATATCTAAACCACCTGCCATGACTTTAGGCTGGTTAGCGATAATGCCTACGCTATGACCGTCAATTCGCCCGAATCCAATCACAATATTTTTGGCAAAGTCACGTTGAACCTCCATAAAGTCTCCGTGATCTAGAATTTGCTCAATGACCTTGCGAACATCATAAACTTTGGTTCCTTCGACTGGTACAAGTTCAGCTAAATCCTCTCGCCAATCGTCTGAAAGAATTTTTTCGGATGCTGGAGGCAACTCATTATTGTTCTGGGGAAGAAAAGCTACTAATCTGCGTACTTGCTCTAAAACTTCAGGTTCGCTCTCTGCGCTAAAATGGGAGTTGCCGCTGATACTAGAATGAACCTTGGCTCCGCCTAAGCTTTCGGCTGTAATCTTTTCTCCAGTAACGGTCTCAATGACCTTCGGACCGGTAATAAACATTTGACTGGTCTTTTCAACCATAAATACAAAATCCGTAATCGCAGGAGAATAAACGGCACCTCCTGCACACGGTCCTAGAATCACCGAAATCTGTGGAATTACCCCAGAATAGATAGCATTTCGGTAGAAGATATGACCGTACCCATCAAGGGATACCACCCCCTCTTGGATCCTTGCCCCACCGGAGTCATTAAGCCCAATGATAGGCGCCCCATTCTGTGCCGCTAAATCCATGATCTTTGCGATCTTTTTAGCATGCATTTCTCCTAGGGCTCCACCGAAAACGGTAAAATCTTGAGCAAAAACATAGACTAGTCTGCCATGGATTTTTCCATAGCCAGTCACTACCCCTTCACCCGGTGCCTCGACTTTGTCCATACCAAAATTCGAAGCACGATGTTGAATAAAAGAGTTCAGTTCTACGAATGTGCCTTCATCCAGCAGCAAGTCAATCCGCTCTCTCGCCGTGAGCTTTCCGCGGTTATGCTGGGCCGCAATCCGATCATCTCCGCCGCCTAGTTCAATTTTTAGCTTCCGCTGAAACAACTCATCTATTTTATCATACATAGTCATGGTAAGCTCACCCTATCTTCTGTACTCTGATTTGTTTCGCCCGTTCTTTTCCTGCACTTGAGCATAAGTACTCCCACTCTCTTTGCTTCGTTTCGAAGCTCTATTTCTCTTTGTTTTGGTATGTTTTTATAAGTTGATCTACGGCTTGAGATACTGAGATCTGACCAAGGGATACCGCTTGTTCCATGATAGGGAGAACTTCTTTTACGTTTTTATCATTAAAAAAGCTCGATTGAAGGTAGTCCTGAATCATCGTGTGCATCCAAGCTAGAGATTGACGCTGACGACGCAGCCCAAATCCGCCCCCGGCTACCGTCGTTTGACGGAAGGAGTCGATCAGGGACCAGACCTCCTGGATGCCCTCACCCGTTAGAGCCGAGCAGATATACGCCTTGGTTTCCCATCCTTCTGTGGCCGGTTTTAGAAAGTGTAGGATACGGTTAAATTCTACTTGGGCGTTCAAGGCGCGCTGGCGGTTATCTCCATCTGCCTTGTTAATCAAAATGGCATCTGCCAGCTCCATAACCCCTTTTTTCATCCCTTGAAGCTCGTCACCAGCACCAGTAATTTGCAGTAGTAAGAAAAAGTCTACCATAGATCGCACGGTAATTTCACTTTGACCTACACCCACAGTTTCCACGAGAATCACATCAAATCCAGCGGCTTCACAGACGAGCATCGTTTCTCTCGTTTTCCTGGCCACTCCTCCGAGTGTGGTCCCAGCTGGAGAGGGTCTTACAAATGCATGGGGGTTACGAGATAGTTGCTCCATCCGTGTTTTATCCCCTAGAATACTTCCGCGGGTAACGGAGCTGCTAGGATCCACCGCGAGTACAGCGACTCGGTGACCTTGGCTGCATAAGTAAGTTCCAAAAGATTCAATGAAGGTGCTCTTTCCTGCTCCCGGTACGCCGGTAATGCCGATGCGGATCGAATTACCGGTATGCGGAAGCAGCTTGGTTAATACTTCTTGTGCCTGGTCACGATGCAAAGAGGCATTGCTCTCGACAAGGGTAATGGTTTGAGCCAATACCGTTCGATTCTGAGCTATTACACCTTGTACATACTCTTCAGTCGTGAGTCTTCGCCGACGCGGAACAGAAGGCAACGCAGGAACGGAATCATCATCCGCGCACTCCATTCCATCGTGCTTGCCGTCAACACCTTGGCGAACGCGAGAAGCAAACTTTTCACTTGGTTGATCTTGCGCCCATTCTGGCTTTCGATCATGGGGTTCGTTCATTTAGCTGACATCCTCCAAACGACGGATGATTTCTTGTAATACTTTTTGGGCAGCGACGGGAATCACCGTTCCCGGGCCAAAAATGGCCGAGGCGCCATGGGCCTTCAAGTACTCGTAATCCTGGGCAGGAATGACTCCTCCTATCACAACTACGATATCCTCGCGTCCCAGCTTCCGAAGTTCCTCTACTAGCTGTGGGAGAAGAGTCTTATGACCAGCAGCAAGGGAGCTCATCCCGATCACGTGAACATCGTTTTCCACCGCTTGCAGCGCGGTTTCTTCCGGCGTTTGGAACAAGGGGCCGATATCTACGTCAAATCCTAAGTCTGCAAAAGCCGTAGCTATCACTTTCGCACCGCGGTCATGTCCATCCTGACCCATCTTTGCGATCATAATACGCGGTCGTCGTCCTTCCATCTGTTCAAATTCATCGGTCATTTCCCGTACCTTGGCTACTTCTTGCTCATCTCCAAATTCTGCACTGTATACACCGCTTATGGAACGAATAACGGCCTTATGGCGTCCCGTCGTCTTTTCGTAGGCGTCGGAGATCTCGCCTAGGCTTGCCCGCGCCCGCGCGGCTTCCACCGCTAATTCAAGGAGGTTGCCTTCTCCACTTTCAGCTGCTCGCGTAATTGCTTGTAATGCGGCTTGAACCCTTGCTTCATCTCGATTCTGTCGAAGCTCGGCTAAGCGTTGCAATTGGGCTTGGCGAACAGCCGTATTATCCACTTCAAGAATATCGAGCGGGTCTTCTTTTTCCAATCGATATTTATTTACGCCGATAATCGTTTCTTTGCCTGAATCGATGTGCGCTTGGCGACGGGCAGCTGCTTCCTCAATTCGCATTTTGGGCAGCCCTGTTTCAATGGCTTTAGCCATGCCTCCAAGCTGTTCAATTTCCTGTATATGTCCCCATGCCCTTCGCACTAGTTCCTCGGTTAAAGCTTCCACATAGTAGGAGCCTCCCCATGGATCGACCACATGGCAGATGCCAGTTTCGTCCTGTAGAAACAATTGGGTGTTGCGCGCGATACGTGCAGAAAAATCCGTAGGCAAAGCAATGGCTTCATCTAATGCGTTCGTATGTAGAGACTGGGTATGACCCAGCGCTGCAGCCATCGCTTCCACGCAAGTTCTCGTTACATTATTAAACGGATCTTGCTCCGTCAAGCTCCAACCAGAGGTTTGACTATGTGTTCGCAAGGCCATGGATTTTTCCTTCTTTGGATTGAATTGCTTCATTAGCTTAGCCCAGATCAGTCTGGCCGCTCGCATCTTAGCGACTTCCATGAAGTAGTTCATTCCGATGGCCCAGAAGAAAGATAGTCGCGGAGCAAACGAATCGATATCAATTCCTGCTTTTAGTCCTGTACGAACATATTCCAATCCATCAGCTAAGGTATAACCGAGTTCTATATCAGCGGTTGCTCCTGCTTCCTGCATATGATACCCGGAGATGCTAATGCTGTTAAATTTCGGCATATGCTTAGAAGTGTAGGCAAAAATATCAGCAATGATTCGCATGGAAGGCTCAGGAGGATAGATATAGGTGTTTCTCACCATATATTCTTTTAAAATATCATTTTGTATGGTCCCGCTAAGCTGGGAAGGAGCTACTCCTTGTTCTTCCGCTGCAACAATGTAAAAGGCCATGATAGGCAGAACGGCCCCATTCATCGTCATCGATACCGACATTTTGTCTAAAGGGATACCATCAAACAGGATCTTCATATCTAAGATCGAATCTACAGCTACACCTGCTTTGCCCACATCTCCTACGACGCGGGGATGATCGGAATCATACCCGCGATGAGTAGCCAAGTCGAAGGCAATAGATAACCCTTTTTGTCCGGCAGCTAGATTACGACGATAGAAGGCATTACTTTCTTCAGCTGTAGAAAAACCTGCATACTGTCGAACGGTCCATGGCTGATTTACATACATGGTTGGATACGGACCACGAAGATACGGTGGAATACCCGCAACGTATTCTAGATGTTTCATGTTCGCTGTATCTTCTGCCGTATATAAGGGCTTCACGTTAATTTGTTCAAGAGTTTCCCAGGCATAGCTATCGAGCGTCTTCTTCGCTTCCTCTTCCGCTCGTTTCCGCCATTCGCTTACGTCAGGCTTGCGAAATTGGGACTGATACGAGATCTTCGTAAAGTCAGGAGATTTTCTCATAGCGAAATTCCTCTCTCTCGCTGAAGGTTAGATAGAAACTCAAAGCAATTCGTCTTTAGATGAATGAATTGATCTACCCCAGCTTGTTTATAGGACTCCGAGTGTACTTCTGCTGGGACGCCTGCCATGTAAACGATCATGTGAGGGTTTAGGTCCTTTATTCGTGGTACCAAGGCAGGAACCAGTTCAGGATATAGGGAATCGGCTGAACAGATAACGGTTGCAATGGCACCAGATTGGGATGCCGCTAAGCTAGCCTCTTCAATGGACACGAATCCTTGGTTCGAGATGACCTCAAAGCCCCCCACTTGAAAGAAGCTGGCGGAAAAATCAGCACGTGGCTTATGCTCCGCAACCGATCCCAAATTCGCAAGAAAAATCTTTGGATAGCCCCCTGTTCTTTCCTTGTAGGCCTCTGCCGCTTTTCGCAGCTCTTCAAACAACACGGATCCTCGTGAGGCATCAATGGGGGAAACCGTAACCGCCCCTTCATGGATAGGGTGCAGAGCCTGTGTTATTTCTCCAAGTGTTGCTCCCTCACCTATGGCCACAACGGCTTCCTCTAGCTTCATTTTGCCAGTTTCGAGGTGAGCTTGCAGCTGGCGTTCCTGACGGTAACGGCTAGCGGAAGCTGAACGCTGTTGTTGGGCGGAATCTCGAGCTTCGTTCGAAAGCCTCGATAAGCTTTTCTCCTGAAGGTTCGCATACATATTGGTACCCACGATTCTGTCTTTCCGCTGAGACACGTTTGTTCTTCTTTGCTCTGCAATTACTTTCACTTGGCGTTGGATTGCACCGTTCTTTAGCTGATTTAGCATGCCGCCTGACGCTTCGATTTCCTGAAAAAGCTTCCACGCCTGTTCGGCTACTTGATCTGTGAGTGCTTCTACGTACCAAGATCCTCCCGAAGGATCGATGACTTTTCCTAAGTGGGCCTCACTCTCGAGAATTAGCTGGGTATTTCGCGCGATACGCCGGGAGAATTCATCCGGTGTTCGCACGACTTCGTCAAATGGCGAAACATGAAGACTGTCCACCCCGCCTACAATTCCTGCAAAGGCTTCTGCTGTACTGCGAAGCATATTGACATAAGGATCGAGTAGGGTCTTATTCCATACTGAAGTTCGGGCATGAATCTTCATTTTCTGAGCATCTTCATTTCCACCGAAAGCTTCTATTACTTTTGCCCAGAGCATTTTAGCCGCTCTTAATTTGGCAATTTCCATAAAAAAGTGAGATCCTATAGAGAAAGAGAAGACCATAGCCTTCGAAGCCATTTGGATGTCTACGCTACGTTCTTGAAGCTCGCGTAAATATTCGACACCCGTTGCTAGTGCATAGGCAAGCTCTTGAACAGCATGTGCACCTCCATCATGGTACGGATAAACTCGCACAAAAATGGTCTGAAGGCGAGGAGAATGTTCAGCAGCCCATTGGGTCCATGTGGCCATGTCATCATATACTCTGTCCATGGAGCCATCTAGCCTTCCTTCTTCTGCTAACGTACCGAGTGGATCGGCCGCCATTACTCCTTGAAGCTGACTTGGCTGATATCCGTTTTTATCCATATAGGCTAGCACAAGGCTTGCCACTGGTAAGGCGAATGCCCCCGTGTGAATCATCAGAGGAACCTGGGCAAGGTCGATCCCTTTGAAGGCCGTCTTCAAGTCATCTAAGTTATAAAGAGACAGACCTCCCATCATGAGATCTTCCGAATGAGCCTGGTCAGGATCTTGACCTTTTCGGGTTGCCCGGTCAAGTACAATGTTCAATACACTCTGACCTCTTTGAAGCTCAAATTGTGCTTGACGATTAAAGTCTTCAGCATGACCAGCTGTGTACTCTTGTGCTACTTCCCAAGCCTTGGATAAGTAGCCAAGACTATGGGTCCCCCTTACAAATGGGGCAAATCCGGGAAGACTTCCCATGTGCGGAAGGTTTGCTGTCTGCTCGGAGCGGTAAAGCGGTTCGATGGATAGACCCTCATAGGTTGTACGAATCAATTTAGCGTAGGATGTACCCTTAAGGGCTTTTTCTGCAGCCTTTTGCCATTCTTCAAAGGAGGGCAAGGGAAATTCTTCAAAGGTTGGCAAAGAGAAGGATGGTTTATCGGAATGGCTCATGGTTTCGTCGCTTCCTTTCTTGGCTTTGAAGCCTTAAGGTTTTACTAAGAACAAAGGCTGTCCTTGCTCAACGAGCTGCCCATTTTTCACTAGAACTTCTACCACTTTCCCACGTACATCAGCTTCAATCTCATTAAACAGCTTCATAGCTTCGACAATACAGACAACCGTTGTCTTCTCAACCACGTCTCCTGACTTTACGTATGGAGGAGCATCTTCCGCTGGAGCTGCGTAAAACGTTCCTACCATCGGGGAAACAATCTTGTGGAGCGATTCTGTCGTGTCTGATGTTTCCTGACGAATCGGAGCGGGCTGGGATATAACTGTTGGCTTGGGTGCTGGAGCTTCTACAGGGATTGGTTTAGCTGTTGCGACCGGTGTCGGTTGCGAAGGTATAGCCACTTGAACCGGAGTGCTGCGTTTTATGCTAATACGGGTTTCTTCGGTTCTCATTTCAAATTCGTTTAAACTTGATTGGTCCACAAGCTTAATAATTTCACGCAGTTCATGCATTTTAAACATAGGAATCTCTCCTTTATTTTCTTGTTATCACTAAGACCGACTAGTTGGTCTGAAGGAATCAAGTTTGGTAAAATACAACGATAAAACCCTGATGCAAACCGACTAGTTGGTCTGAGTAGACCTAAAAAAAATCTTTCATTATAGGAAAGGAAGCTTCATCACGAGATTGTAAAAATAAATGCTGAAACTTGGGATTGGCCTTGGATTGTTCGGTAAGGGCTGAGTGTAAGATAATGTCTGCATATATATTCGCAATCTCTTCAATGGTGTTACGCCCTTCCTTCTGATACCACTTATAAATCCAATTAATCATCCCGAAAATCGCCATGGAAATTATAGGAACAGGAAGTTCCTTGCGGAATTCTCCACAGTCGATCCCATCTTGAATTACCTTAAACATCAGTTCCTTATAACGATCCCGCTTAATCTCTATCTCCCGGTAATACTCAGGTGCAAGGTACGAACTTTCTTGATAGAAAACGGTAACCTCTGACTTATACAAATCAATCATCATAACAAAAGACTTAACAATGGCGTGCAGACGTTCCGTTGGTGTACTCCACTTTTCATAAGCCTCTTGTCCTTTCTCCAGGACATACGAAATGAAGTGATCATGAATCGTATATAGCAGCTCGTCCTTGGACTTAAAGTTGTGATAGAATCCACCCTTTGAGGTTGCGCTTTCTTTAACAATCTGATCGACCGTTACCCGGTGGTAGCCATTCGCCTCAAATAAGCGCAGGGATGTTTCAATAATGCGGTCTCGAATCGATTTCTCTGCCATTCTTTGTCACCCCACTTTGATAGTAGCACACCTAACGTAAATAGACAATTCTAAAATTTTATAAGGAAAGCTCCACATGCAGTCTTTTTCAAGGAAACAGAAGCCTTCTTATGCGAAAAAGAGCATTCCTTTCAGTACACTGAATGGAATGCTCTACATCACTAAATCAATAGATTGAACAGATTTGGATCTTTGTTAATTTCAATGCAGTGGAATCCATGATTCTTCATACGTTCAATGAGCGGCTGATAATCCTCTGGGTGTTTGAGCTCAATTCCTACGAGAGCCGGCCCGTTATCTTTGTTATTACTCTTCGTGTACTCAAATCGGGTGATATCGTCTGTTGGCCCGAGTACCCCATCTAAGAACTCTCTTAGTGCACCCGCACGTTGGGGGAAATTAACGATAAAATAATGCTTTAGTCCTTCGTAGATGAGTGAACGCTCTTTAATTTCTTGCATACGATCAATATCGTTGTTTCCACCGCTTACCGTACATACAACCGTTTTGCCTTTAATCTGATCGCGGTATAGGTCTAATGCTGCAATGGAAAGAGCTCCTGCAGGCTCTACTACTATTGCATTTTCATTGTATAGCTCTAAAATGGTGGTACAAACTTTACCTTCTGGTACAACAATAATATCGTCTAATAAATCCTTGCAGATCTCCATCGTGAGATGTCCCACTTGTTGTACCGCAGCACCATCAACAAATTTATCAATGTCCTGAAGCGTGACAACATCATTAACGGCTAAAGATTCTTTCATCGAGGGAGCCCCTTGCGGTTCTACCCCAATAACCTTGGTTGATGGGCTGATTCCTTTAACATAAGTTCCTACGCCGGAAACTAACCCACCTCCTCCGATCGCCATAAAGATATAATCTATTGGGTCTTCCATGTCATTTAAAATCTCAAGTCCCACTGTCCCTTGCCCGGCAATCACATGCGGATCATCGAATGGATGGATAAAAGGCATCTCATGGGCTTGGGAATATTTCATCGCTTCCTTGAATGAGTCGTCAAAGGTGTCCCCGGTTAGAATCACCTCTACAAATGCTCCGCCAAATAGCTTTACTTGAGAAATCTTTTGTCTTGGTGTTGTCGAAGGCATAAAGATCTTCCCTTGAATCTGCAGATGCTGGCAGGAAAAAGCTACTCCCTGAGCATGATTCCCTGCACTCGCGCAGACAACACCCCGATTTAGTACTTCTTCAGAGAGGCTCCGGATGAGGTTATAGGCGCCTCTAATTTTAAAGGAGCGAACAATTTGAAGGTCTTCTCTTTTCAAATACACATTACAGTTATACCGATCCGACAGTATCTGGTTTCTCTGTAGGGGTGTTCGTTGGATAACGTCTTTAAGTACATGATTGGCAACGATGATGTCTTCTATTTTTACCTTGTTCATGGGATTATTCCTTTACTAGTCATAGTTTTTATTTTTTTAAAAAATGTTCGATGGCTTTTTTTACACCTTGGTCATTATTGCTAGCGGTGGTGTAGACAGCTTCCTTTTTAATATCCTCTGGAGCATTCTCCATGGCCACTCCAATTCCTGCGTAACGAATCATATCGAGATCATTATAATAGTTGCCGATGGCCATAATTCCCTGAGTGGGAATTTCCAAATAATTTGACAAATATTGAAGAGCGTTTCCCTTCGACGTTTCCTGGTGCATGATATCGATAAAGGTTGGACCGCTCTGAAAGCATTGTACTGGAATCGTACTTAATTGATCCGGCAAATAATTCATAATCGAAGTTATATGATCTGGTGGAGCGAATAGTGTTGCTTTCACAATAGGCTCCCTAACGGTTGTCATATCCGCTACGATCTCGGGATTAACCAAATACTTTTTATACATGTTGGCAATCTCTGCATTATGCGGCTTGGCGTACATCCCTTCAACCGATGTCAGGTCAAGATGGGCACCAGTCTGATCTAGAATGTGTAATAAGTCAGAGTGCTCTTGAATCGCTAGCTGCTTTACTGCCAAATTGCGGTTGGTTGGGATATGGTATACAATCGCTCCATTGTCCGTAACCAGATAGGACTCCATCCCCATGTCTCTTGCTATATTTATAGTAGCTGACAACGCCCTGCCTGTACAGAGCATAATGGATATGTCAGATCTCTGCAATTCTAGTAAAAGGTCTCGTGTTTCGTAGTCCCATTGGTAGTTATCATCTAATAGTGTACCATCAATATCGATCGCAATCATCTGTATATTATTGTGCATAGTCCCCTCCCTCCTATCTATCTCAAGGGAATAGATTGTATTTTTAGTAAATTCAACAGCAAATAAGGCTCGCTGTCTATCATACCAGACCTCTGAATAGAAATCAAAAACTTATAGATTTACGAAACGAACATTTATTCGTAAAATAGAAGGAAAGAGGTGATAGAATTGAAGCGGAAGCTAGATATACACGGTTTATTGAAAGAGTTAAAAACAGACGAACGATTTACAGGCCAAATTTACCATTGGCACACACTTCCTGAACGTGAGGCCAATCTTGTCCCTTTTCCATCGACGCTTGATGATCGCATATGTGACTCTCTTGCACGCAAACAGATCCATGCTCTCTATAGTCACCAAGCGACTTCTTTCGAAGCAGTAGAAGACGGGCATCACGTGGTTGCCGTGACCCCTACTGCTTCAGGAAAAAGTCTCTGCTATCATTTGCCGGTTATTCAAGCCATATCTAAAGACAGCCAGACAAGGGCTCTATATTTATTTCCAACAAAGGCGTTGGCATATGATCAGAAGACCGAGTTAAACGATTGGGTTAGCGATATGGGCATCCCTGTCAAAAGCTACACTTACGACGGCGACACCCCTTCTAACATTAGGCAAGTGGTAAGAAAAGCGGGAAATATTGTCATTACAAACCCTGACATGCTTCATTCAGCTATTCTCCCCCACCATACGAAATGGGTTTCTTTCTTTGAAAATCTCCGTTACATCGTTATTGACGAGCTACATATCTATCGCGGGGTATTCGGAAGCCATGTAGCGAATGTGATTCGGCGCCTTTTGCGAATCTGTGCTTTTTACGGAAGCACCCCGCAGTTTATATGTACCTCAGCTACGATTGCGAACCCTAAGGAGCTGGCCGAGCAATTGACGGGACGAGCCATGACGCTTATTGACAATAATGGAGCTCCGGCAGGAAAAAAGCATTTTATTTTTTATAACCCTCCGGTCGTGAATCAGCAGCTTCACATTCGAAAGAGCGCAACGCTAGAAGCAAGATCCCTAGCCGAGAATTTCTTAAGCAACGGAGTTCAAACCATCGTCTTTGCACGAAGCCGTGTTCGTGTGGAAATTCTGTTAAGTTATCTGCAGCAGTTAGTCCAGAGAAAACTGGGCCCTAAATCGATTCGAGGATACCGTGGAGGCTATCTGCCCGCAGAACGTCGTGAGATCGAACAAGGTTTGCGAAACGGCGATATTATAGGGGTGGTCAGTACGAATGCCCTTGAGTTAGGCGTAGATATTGGACAACTGCAAGTTTGCATTATGGCGGGATACCCCGGCTCCGTTGCCAGCACCTGGCAGCAAGCGGGGCGCGCTGGTCGACGTCAAGGCGAGTCTGTTGTGATTATGGTGGCAGGTTCCTCTCCATTGGATCAATATGTCATGCGGCATCCGGAATATTTTTTTGACCGAAGCCCTGAATCAGCAAGAATCAATCCAGATAACCTGATTATCTTGGTCGATCAGTTGAAGTGCGCAGCATACGAACTGCCCTTTCAGCTTGGAGAGCAATTTGGCGAGGTAGAAATTGAGGATATTCTGCATTTTCTCACGGAAGAGCAAGTCCTCCATTTCCAACGAAACAAGTGGTATTGGATGAACGATTCATTCCCGGCTCATAATATCAGTCTTCGCTCTGCCTCCCAAGAAAACGTCGTGATCATCGACCAAACTAATGTCGCTAACGTTCGAGTCATCGGAGAGATGGATCGTTTCAGCGCCATGACCCTTCTACATGACGAAGCCATTTACTTACATCAAGGAGTTCAATTTCAAGTAGAAAAGCTGGACTTCGAAGAGAAGAAGGCTTGGGTTCGGGAGGTCCAGGTGGATTATTACACCGATGCCAATTTAGCTGTTCAACTTAAGGTGTTAGAGATTGATAAGCAACGAGCTCTATCGAGGGGCGATATGGGCTATGGAGATGTCACGGTCAATGCGATGGCCACCATCTTTAAGAAGATTAAATTTGAGACCCATGACAACATTGGATCCGGCCCCATACATTTGCCTGAGGAAGAGCTTCACACCAGCGCTGCGTGGATCAGCTGGCAAGAAGAAGATCTACGCTCTCTTGGCGTCAAAGAATTGGAGTACGGTTTAGTCGGTCTTGCGCATGTGCTTCGGCACGTAGCCCCCCTCTTCGTGATGTGTGATCCTCAAGATTTGCATGTCGTTCCCCAACGCAAAGCCGTTCATTCGGGGCAGCCGACCATATTTCTCTATGATCGCTATCCAGGAGGCATCGGATTAAGTGAACAAGTCTACAAGCAATGGGATCGGGTACTTGAGGAAGCAGAAGAAGCCATCTCAGCCTGTCCCTGTAAGGAAGGCTGCCCATCTTGCGTCGGCGCAGAGGCGGCTGGAAAAGAACTCGCGCGAGAACTCATTAGCATGATGAAAGGAGACAGAGGAACTTGTCACTAAAAAGTAAGCTGCAGCGGATGAAGGCGCACTTGACCAAGGACACTCCCAGTAGTCAGCCTATTACATCTCCCCCAACGCGTGACATTCCCTATCTCCAGCAGTGGGAGGAGCTTCAGGCCAAGCCATTTTTCTTTGAAAATGAATATATCATGATTCGTGAAACCAGTTACCCGCTCTCCTACCAGCATGGCCGATATAGCTTTGTGAAGCTTCCGCAGCTGGTGGAGCAGTGGAACCAGGGCTCATCTACGCATCCCTTGTCAACGAGTGGCACCCAAGCCAGTGACCTACTTTTCTTTGATACCGAAACCACCGGCCTACATGGGGGCACCGGGAATACGATTTTCCTCTTAGGCTATGCCCGGGTATTGGCAGATAAGGTTACTGTTAAACAATATTTCCTCCCTGGTCCTCATGAGGAAGTTGCCTTTTACCAGGGTTTTCTGAGCGATGTGAAGGAATTAAAAAATCTGGTGACGTATAATGGGAAAGCCTTTGATTGGCCACAAGTGAAAACAAGGCATACACTGCTCCGTGATCTCGTCCCTCAGCTCCCTTTATTTGGACACTATGACTTGCTTCACGGAAGCAGACGGCTTTGGAAAGATCATCTGCCCTCTTGTCGCTTATCTATTGTTGAGCAGCAGATTCTGGGGGTGCACCGCCAGGATGATACCCCTGGCTATATGGCTCCTCTCCTCTATTTTGATTTTCTGAAGGAGCCGGATCCTTCCATCATGAAGGGCGTACTGGAGCATAATGAGTGGGATGTATTGTCCCTAATCACCCTGTATATCCACCTGTCTTCCCTGCTGCAAGGCGGAGATTTAGCAGCGTGTGGTTCCCATGAAAGATTTCAAATCGGTCGTTGGTACGAACAAGTGGGCGATTATTCAAAGGCTGTTGAGTTTTACCAATCATGCCAAGATTTGCAGCCCGCTCAGCATTCGTTAGCTGCTCTATACAAGAAAATGAAAGACTGGGACCAGGCTATAGTGTTGTGGGAGCAACTAGCCTCTGGGAATTCGCCGCTGTTGACTGAAGTCTATACCGAACTGTCCAAGGGCTACGAGCACCACCGAAAGGATTACGAGCGAGCCCTGCTATACGCGGATAAAGCCTATGAAACCTGGAAGTTGTATCGTAAAAAATTAGGGAAAGAAAAAGAAGCGTTTGTAAAGAGGATTGAGAGGCTGGAGAAAAAATGCAAACTAAGATAAAGGGTGTCGATCGTCACGACACCCTTTTTTGGTGGATAAGAGTTTATAAGTTATAAGAATTTCTAATCCACATAAGGGCAACTAATTTCCCCTAACTTGACATCTAGGGGTAAACCCTCATTTCTGATAAATCAAATTTTATCAGAAATAACCCGGAGGGTTGATGTCAAGTTAGGGGAATGCCGCCTGCGCCTTTCTTTACTGCTTAGACATCCCATTTTAGGGTAGAGATTTTCTGGTCCTGTTCAAATGCGTATCCAATCTGATAGATCTTCGCTTCGTCCAACGGCTTGCCAATAAGCTGCATGCCAATCGGAAGGCCATTTTTCGAGAAGCCGGAAGGCATGGCTAAACTTGGCAGTCCGGTGAGGTTCGTTGGTCCGTTCAAACGGAGCAACGAAGCGAAGGTAGGTTCTTTATAGCCATGAATGTCGGTTTCTCGCTCTCCAACTGGAGGTGGCAAAATAGGCAGTGCAGGAGCAATTAGAACATCTACCTGCTCTAACGCGTTTAGGAAGGATTGGCGAATTTCATATCTCAGCTGTTGAGCCTTCACATACTCATACGCAGGCGTGTCTTTGCTCAACTCTAATCGTGACAGAACTTCCGGCTGGAAGTGATCCTTGTGTGTTTCTATATGCTCGAGGTGAACAGCATAAGCTTCCCCTCTTACTGTCATGAGCTGAGCCCAGGGAGCCCGCGACAAGTCAATACTGACCGGTCGGATGTTCATGCCTAGCCCTTTTAAAGCCTGAATCGCTTGCTCTATTGAATGTCTTACAGAATCGTTAATGTGCTCATAATAAAAGCTATCAGGCACCCCTACCACCATATCCTTGACACTCTGGCCAAGCAAACGGGTAAAGTCTTCTTTCGGTTCGTTTAAGGAGTATGGATCCAACACATCAAAACCAGCCAAATAATTTAGCATCATGGCATTATCCTCAATTGTACGGGTCATTGGCCCGACATGGTCCAGTGTATAACCCAAAGGAAAGACTCCACGCTTGCTTACACGGCCAAATGTTGGCTTCATCCCGATGATCCCGCAAGCCGAAGACGGAATACGAATGGAACCCCCTGTATCTGTACCTAACGCACCAAAGGCCATGGCCGTAGCAACCGCTACCCCGGAACCACTGCTGGAGCCTCCAGACATTCTGTTACTATCATATGGATTGCGCACCGGACCAAAGAAAGATACATCCCCAGACGGACCATAAGCAAACTCATGCGTATTGAGCTTTCCAATGAAAATGGCTCCTGCCTCGCTTAAGTGATCAACCACGGTAGCATTTGTTTCAGGAACATGGTCCTTGTAGATCTTCGATCCCATCGTCGTCCGTATACCAGATGTGTTAATCAGATCCTTTAGTCCAATGGGGATACCATGTAGAGGACTTCTCGAATGTCCATCCATCAACTCCTGCTCTAGTCTTCTCGCTTGATCGAGGGCTTTTTCCTCACTGATCGTAATGAAAGCATTGAGCTTGGGATTAAGACGGTTAATTCGCTCAATACAAGCGGAAGTTACTTCCACCGGTGAAACTTGTTTTTGTTGAATTAAGTTGGAGATTTCCGTAATACTCAGGGTAAGGAAATTCATATTATTCTACTCCTTTAGGGTAATTGATGTTAGCTAGCGATGGGTCGAATCAATCTTATGAGCATTTTGCCACTGGTTGGTTCTAATAATCCTTCTATTTCTCCAAATTGGATAACGACCCTCACACCACCTGGGAGTTTATCCCTTTGCCATTTCGTCGAGACTGCTTATAGGAGGTGAACGATGGTGTCGGAGTCCATGATGTTCTTTTTTCTTTATACAAGTGTTGTTTTCCTTGCGGGACTGATCTTAGGATATTATCTAGAATCACTGTATCTCAAGGCAAAGGCTTATAGGGTGCGAAGGCGGTTCAGGAAAAAAGCAAAGCTCATGAGATAAGATGACTTAAGATTGACTAGGCAGCTTAAAGAGCTTGATCCACATGCCCATGGGATCTTTTTCTGGTTCAAAGAGGATCCAGTAAGCCAGCTGCCTCATTAGTTTTTCTGTACTCTCCTTCCCTTTTCCTTCCTTCTCTTTACGATTCAACTTATTGAATTTCCATCCTTCAACTTCTTCAAAATACCGTTTGAAAAATAAACTGATCTCCTCAGCATCTTGTTCAAAGTAAGTTTGGATTTCTTGGACTAGATTTTTTAGCTCGTCTGATTTACGAGAAGCTACGACGAGGACAGCGTTTACATTAGAACGATTGACATTTTCCGTCTTGGCAAGCATCTCTACTAAGGTGGAAAATCCTGAAATGGCTGCGAATCTTTGCGTGGCCTGATCATACTCTGGGCTTTTAAACTGGAGATGGTCACGGTAGAGATCTTTATAATCCTTGATGTACTGTATTATGACTCTGGTGTCTGTAGTATCTAGCCCCAATTTGCCCATATCTTCAAGTAATGCGTCTCCTAGTTTGCTTTGGACATACTCTACGGTAAAGTGTTCTCCAAGTTGGATGAGAAGATTTTGATTAGTACCTAGCAGCTGAAGAAACTCGTAACTAGTCGTATGTTGCAAAGCTTCGGACAGTTGAGCTACCCATTGATCTTTCGTCATAAGATATGTATTCCTTTCTTAAGCTAAGTTCTGTTTTTTCTTTTCTTCGCATATTCATAGATTAATAGTTTATAAGAATGAGGTGATCCCATGTTTAAATTCCTGCTTTATATGTTTCTGGTAGAAATGGTAGTTGTTTTAATGCTTGGGATTGGCAGTATGTCAGTCGAGCTTTATAAATAATAAACGAATTGAGACCCACAAACAAGAATAAGTCTTTTCTTCCTTGAACACAATACGCATATCCCTACTTAGGAAGGATGGATAAAGCATGAATCCAAGAGATACGAACCCCCAAACAGGGAAAAATGTAATGGATGATATCGACCGCATGACAAATGAGGGCCTGGCGGGTGGTCGAGAAGGTGATCTCACACGTAACGCCCTAGTAAATACCCCAGAAATGCCAGAGGAAACACCCCCTACTTTAAATGGAGAGGTGCAATAGGCCATGAAAAAGAAAAATAAAGGGGTAAACAATCTCGAGAAGAAAATGACTGCCGACGATATCGTAACTGATAAGGTAGATACAAGCATTGGACCGAGAGATAAGCATAACCGCACGTTAAAATAAGCCAGGATTTAGCATCCTGGTTTTTCTTTGCACTCCAAAAAATTATGTATAAATTTTCCTTGTTTTTTGCCATACTAGTAGGAAAGGAATTTTTTCGGAGGTCTTATACATTGATGCATTATAGAGAAGATTGGGAGATTGACAAGGAACGAGTTTTACTTCAGAAAAAAAAGCAGCGGCTGTTTGAGTCATTGCCTACCCTTCCCCATCGGAAGGGCTGGGTTGAGCGAGGGCCCGAATTTACGGAAGGTCAGTACTTCATTCATCCGAGTACCCAGGAGCTCTGGCTGGCAGTAGGAACGTTTTCTCCAACTTGGGGTACCGAGGTTCATATCTACTCCTCTTCTATAGGTCAACAAGTTGAGGAATGGGATGAACAGCTTGCAGAACTCAATTCTACCTATGTAAGCTAGGAACGGCGGATTATCGTACCGCCGTTTTTTTATTCTGCAAGGCAAAAGGAGCATACAAAAGAAAAAACAAAACTAAAACAACAAATTCCAAGGAGACAAGATACCAGGGGTATGGTCCAAGGAAATCTAAGAGGCTAGGGTTTGCCGGTTTATACGCCAAAAATAGATAGTTTCCTCCTGTAACGGCATTGACGCCAAGGATAAAAACCATATAGAGATTAAGGAATCCGAATGTTTTCCATAAGGAACGAAGCGTTGGCTTATACCCTTCTACCCAAGTCATGAAAAAACAAGCCAAAATAATGGCGATGTGAGCGATGAAAAAGTGAAAAAAGCGGTAGTGTGGAAACGGATAAAACAGTTCTGGCGTGAGCATGGCTTGTCCTGCGCCGCCAATTCCGGTAAAGTATGCTACCTCATAGAGCTTATAGCTTTTGGTAAATAACATAAAGATACATAGAAATAACGTAACACTGCATAGCTGAAAAGGCAGAGTCGAACCAGGATCCCAAATACCGGTAGTAAAATACCACAGATTCAGCGTTAACTCAGTTAAGATCAGAAGAATGGCTAGTCCATATCGAATAGCGAGGTAAGCCCGACCTGATGTTTTAATAAGCTTATGGTAACGGTATAACAAGGCAATTAAAAAAAGCATGATCATGAAAGTTACTACATGTGAAGGCGAAAACAAAGCAAAAGCATCTCCACTATAAGTTCCTGAGAAAAAATCGATACCATATCCCCCCTTTTTGTTCGCTAGGAATATTTAATCATAATCTAGGAGAAATTAACAAATGAGAAAAGACAACCCATAAAAGGATTGTCTAGACATAGGATGGCTGGAGTTGATTCTTTAGTAGTTCGTGAATCTGTTCTGAAGTTTGTTTTCGTTCCCTTTTTACCCACTTCCAATCATATGGAAGTCCAAAATTGGTGGCGAAGGAATAATACAAGCCAATGGCTCGATAATATACTTCTAGGGAAGCAAGGTGGTGACCTCTTTTTTTCGGTTTAGGGAGGGAAGTCCGGTTGATTTTCAAGCAATCTAAGTACATAAACCATTGGCTTAGCAGCTCTTTCTCCTGGTAATTAAAAGGAATGGTCGCTGCATGATATAGTGTTTCTATCGGCAACACCTGCTCGTAAGGGCTTGCTAGCTCCAAGAGCTCTAGCACTTCAGAAATATCTGCCTTCTGGAAATATGGTACTTGAACTTCATAATGAGTCCAGGCTTTTAGACGTTCGATTAAACTCCCAAAGGGCAGGCTGAGGATGGTCGTATCGTGCGGTGCGATAAAGGCTGCTTTAAGAGCAGGATCAGACATACCTAGCTTATTCTTTAGTTTAGCCTTTTCCCTTGTTGTATTAACAAAACCTTGGTCGTAAATCCCCTTCCGTCCCGCCCTTCCAGCAATTTGCTTAATTTCTTGGCTGTTTAGTTCTCGCACTTGATTCCCATCAAACTTCTCCATCTCTAAAAAAACCACTCTTTTGATCGGAAGGTTCATTCCCATTCCGATGGCGTCGGTCGAGACCACGACATCGGTTTCCTTGTTTAAGAAAAGGTTCACCTGCTTTCGCCGTGTTTCAGGAGGAAGATTTCCGTATATGATACTTGCGTTTAAATGTGATCCCGCTAATTGGGACGCGACCTGAAGTGCTTTTTTTCTTGAAAAGACAATTAATGCATCCCCTCGCTTAACATCTTGTGGAAAGCGGAAACATTGATCCTGAACGATTAGCGGGGTCTGACGGGTGTGTTCGATGATGGTTACTTCATCTTCACAGTCCGCAATCAACTGTTTTAGTAATGCAACGGCTTCTGGCGCACAGCACACGTGAATCTCATGAGCTCGCAGTCCAAGAACAGCACGCGTCCAAGCGTAGCCTCGCTGTGCATCCCCGATCATTTGCCCTTCGTCAATCACAGCAATGTCATATACTTCTTCATAATTCGCTTTTTCTATTGTACAGGCAATATGTCGAGCACCTGCAGCAAGGATCATTTCCTCCCCTGTAAGTAAATCACAAGGAACACCTTCTTCATTCAGTCTTTCATAAACTTCTAACGCCAACAATCGAAGAGGTGAGAGATAAATTCCTTTAGCGCTTTGCTTTAGCTCCAATAGGGATTGATACGTCTTCCCCGAATTTGTAGGGCCTGCATGGATAATAAAGGAGCGCTTCATTTTACGGGTTAGGGGATACTCATCTTTAGGATGCGGTGGAATAATATTTGTTAAAAGTTCTTGGAATAAATCATTAAGAATACCAGTTTTTTGCAGTGTTTGTAATATCCCGTATTGGTAATAGTACCAATCATGATTCTCAATCACTTGATCTACTGTAAACTGGGTATGGTACTGCTGATTTACAGAATGCAGAATCACTGCAGATGCTTCTTTAAGCTTCTTTTTCAGTCGGTCGCGAAGATCCTGTCCATGGTCATACAGCTCATGCTCTGCCCCCCCGTTCCTCTTCACTTGGGCAATCCATGTGGACAGACTTTGGATGGCCACGCGGAGTGCTCCTTCCCTCTTCATAGCGTGTTGAACAGAATCGAACTTACTTTCCTGTGAGATTAGAAATTTGGATTCTACCTGTTCCATTTTTTTGGCCAAGTGGGATAGAGACATAGTATGATCTCCTTGTTCTTAACTTGTTGTTTTTTATGTTGCCCAGAAACTGACGCGCTTCCCCACATTTTCGTTGAGGGAACTCTTCCCACCCTTGCAAGTTCTAGGGTTCTATCATCTGGGTAAATTCGTTCTTCTTCCGTATTTGTCTGAGTTGCTGCCTTTGTGGGGCGGTACGGTTTAATTCTTTTTCAAAATCTGTTTCGGGAATCACTCCCGGAACAGGAATGGATTTGCCATTCTCATCGACAGCGACCATCGTAATAAAGGAAGTCGCGGTCAATTGCTTCGTGCCCGCTTGTAGATTCTCTGAGGAGACTTGCGCGAAGATTTCCATGGAAGAGCGTCCTGTCCATGTAACAAACGCTTCTACCCGAATAGCATCTCCTCTTTTAACGGGGTTCAGGAAGTCTACTGAGTCAAAAGATGCAGTGACAACGGCAGTTTGGCAATGCTTCATAGCAGAGATTCCAGCCACTTCATCCAGATAAGCTAAAACCTTCCCCCCAAAAATATTGTCGTAATGATTCGTATCAGGTGGCAGGACAAGTGAAGTATGTATCACTCGCGAATCGCTGCAAGGTTTAGCTTCCATTCGAATTTCTCTCCTTTAGAGACTTTTATCTCTATTT
The DNA here is from genome assembly GCF_004522215.1 of Ammoniphilus sp. YIM 78166. Taxonomy (GTDB): domain Bacteria; phylum Bacillota; class Bacilli; order Aneurinibacillales; family RAOX-1; genus YIM-78166. The sequence continues at coordinate 655,492 of NZ_SDLR01000003.1, forward strand.
TATTCTATTTCATTCAGTTGTACAAAAATAACAATTTCGTAAGAAATCTTAAGGGAATTGGGCACGATAATACAACCAAAAATGAAGAAAATGGGAGGATATGATGACATACGATTGCATTATCGTCGGTGGAGGCATTGCGGGCTTGCAGGGAGCCATCCAACTAGGGCGATATCAACACCACACCTTGGTCATTGATGCGCAAGACGGTAGGTCTACCCTATGCCAAAGCTACCACAACATATTGGGTTGGCCTGATGGCGTGAGTGGGATGGAATTGCGCAACAAAGGTAGAGCTCAAGCAGAAAAACTAGGAGTCCAGTTCACCAAAGGTGAAGTCATAAGAGTAGAATCCACAAGCGAAGGTTTTCACCTCCATACTGCTGAGGGCGAGGTTTATGCTGGCAAGCGTTTATTGCTGGCTACGGGGGTAAGGGATCGTATACCACCTGAGCTACACGCTTTATTGCCGTGTTTAGGGATAAGTGTTTATATCTGCCCGGATTGCGATGGCTATGAAATACGAAAAAAGGAAACCGTTGTTATCGGTTCAGGAAGTACTGGCGCTACGATGGCACTCACTCTCCACTACTGGACGCCTCATATTACCTATATTAATCATGAGCATCGTGATGTGAACCCTAAGCTGCTTGAGGAAATGAAAACGAAAGGAATTGTATATGTGCAGGACTCTGTAGAGGAATTTCACATAAAAGAAGGTTACCAATTATCGCAAATCAAATTAAACAACGGAACACGCCTTCACACAGACGGAACCTTTTTGGCCTTTGGAGGAAATGTGGTGAAATCTACCCTTGCGGCACAGCTTGGAGTCGAGATGCTGGAGAATAAACATATCCTAGTCGATGCCCGAACAAAGTTGACTAGTGTTAAGCATGTTTGGGCAGCCGGTGATGTAGTGGCCCATTCCGAACAGGTAACGATCGCCATGGGTGAAGGCGCACAAGCGGCTATTTGGATTCATAAAAGTCTACTTCAAGGATAAAGCAAATGTTGCGAAAATACGAATCATAGGATAAAATAAAGAGTATATTGTATACCAAATACAAAATAGGTGGTGGCCATACATGAGCTATATTATTCTGACCAATAAAGAAAGCTATCAAACGGCTTTAGACACTCCTGGCATTGAACTCATTGATTCCTATGATTTTCTCTTCTATGACAAGCTTCAAGCAAACTACTCCATCGTGAAAGTCACTGACACTAAATGCAAAATCAAGATCATGGAAGAAAACGACAAGCAGTATGTCAATCATATTCCTGTCAAGTTTTTTGAGGCTTTCGAGACCATCGAGGAAGCCATGGATGAACTCAAGGTGCTAGTCGGTAGCCATACGGAGCATCAGAAGCTAGTTAAAGTTTAATACTTTTGTGTGAAAAAAAACCGAGGAAAACCCTCGGTTTTTATTGTTTCATTTTCATTATAAACACAGGCACAAGAGCATGTCTGATGACATATTGGCTCACACTTCCTAACAGATAACTCTTCCACCGGCCCATTCCGCGATTTCCAATTACGATAAGGTCGCAGTTATATTGCTTAGCGTGATTAATAATCGCTCGTCCTGGATCCCCTTTGACAAGGAAGATCTGATGAGGGTTGGGCATTCCCCTCAATAGCTCCTCAGCCTTGCGAATAATCCCCTCTCCATGCTCGATGACAGGAAGACGTAGAGTTGGGCTCATCTCCCCTGCCAACTGAAATTCCTTCATATAGATGCGGTAGGTGCCGATATGAATCACATGTACCTCTATCAAGCTGTCTGTAGAAGCAAGCTGTGTCGCTTTTCGCAGACTTAACTCCGAAAGCAAGGACCCATCAAAAGCTACAAGAATTCGGCTAGCGATCATCATCCCAACCTACCTTCTCTTTTTTCCTTCATTTGTTGCCTCTTAATAAAATTATACCATAAAAATTACATTTATTGGGATATGATATTGGATAAAATGCCAATAAAAGTAGAGATTAGAAAGGTAAGGAAGGAGAGGACAGAAAGGTGCCAACGAAGATAAGAATCGGTATAATCATTCTACTTCTGCTGCATAACTGGGGTATCGTTCATGCACAGGTGGATATCAGTAAGCTGTTGGTGGAAGCTATCCCTCTATCGAGTCCACAAGAGTTGATAAAACAATCCACGCATATCGTATACTGTTCGGTGAGTAACGGGACTGAGGAATATCCAAGCCATCAGTTCGCGGATGGAGACCTTCAGGTTGTTAATTATGTACAAGCCCTGCAAGTCAAAAGAGTATTCAAAGGAACTGCATCTAGATCCTTGCGCTTGTTAACATCGGGAACAGATCCTCAGCCCCTTCCGCCCAATCCGCTTAATATTCGTTTTCCTGGACCATTGGCTGAAGGAGACTATGTTCTTTTCTTGAAAGAAATCCAAAACACAAACCTCTACTCTGTTTTAGGTGGATGGCAAGGGGTGTATCCTTACGTGCAAGGGAAAACCATTTCCTTGGGAGAACAAGGCTTTCCTCAGCTAAGAGGATTAAGCCTAGAACAAATGGAGCGTCTTATTAGAGAAACCACATAAAAATAGTGTCATAACACAGTAACATCGGAAATACTGTTATAATACAATAAAACATAACCACCCGGAGGGATGCCAGATGTTAGGATTAGAATTTTATCGTAGTTTACCAGCTAAGGTATGTGTAGAATGTGGATGTCATATTGATGAGCAGCATGAGTCTTACTTATATGAGTGTGAGCGTTGTCTGAACACTCGTGAAGAATAGGAAGAAGAGCCTAGCGTTTAGCGCTAGGCTCTTCTGTTATGGATTAAACAATTTTCAGCTGCTGCTGGACCTCTTTTATTGTCTTGACCATAGGAACCTTACAGGACGGACAAGTCAAGAAAAAATGGCTTCCAATGCGATACCAAACGTCACATTGTCCATTCGAGCAGATCATAGCCTCGTATGTATGATTATTTTTCAAACGAATTTCCTCCTCTCGGCTTCTTGTTGTTTCCCCCTTTAAAACTATTATATAACACAATGTATTCGCTTGCAACAAACAATTCTGTAAATTTAGTTTATTCTACCTTCTCATGAATACCCTTTTACTGGGTAAATTAAGGTGAGGTTTAAACACATGGGAGGAAAAGTGAATGAAACCAAGGTGGTTGATCCCTTTACTTGCTGTATTGTTCCTTTTAGTTGAAGGTGTGTTTGCCATGCAAACCATAAAACTTGTTGTCAATGAGAAAGAAATAAAAACGGATGTCCCTCCCCAGCTTGTACAAGGCAGAGTATTAGTGCCCGTCCGTTCCGTTGCTGAAGCCCTTCAGGCCGAAGTAAAATGGGATGAATTATCCCAAACCGTCACGATTTCTCAGAAAAAGTCACAACCACAAATCATCGCGAAGTTACCAGAAGCCAAAGCAAGCCTGCTGGCGATTGAACGGGACGGTTTATATGAGCGGTTCGAATTACAGGTTGGCGATCAGATCCGTGCCTTTCCTTTCTGGGCCTCTTCTGCCAGTCGACCACAGCAGATGCTAAATTATGACATTGATCAGGATGGGAACAATGAAATCATTATCTTGCTAAGTAGAACCAATGAAAGTGGTTCGGACAGTATTGAAGCTCATGTGATTAAAACAGGCAAGATGTTACACGAAGTATATGTTGACCATCCGCTCGCTGTTACCCTAAAGAATGTAAAAACGAAAATTAAATCTCAAGACATCCATATTCGTATAGGCAATAAGGACATATCCATACCTAAGAAAGAAATCGGAGCAGCCAAAGAAAATTGGTTTTCTACCCTTCATTTTGGCAACCGAATTTCCTACAATGTCTTAGATAATCGCCTTACAGCCCATATCAGCGGACAAATTTCGCCGAACGAATACGTCGGAGACGTAGTAATTGTCTATGAGTTTAAAGACCTCATGTTTCAAGCCGCTGAAATCAACTTTAAACCGATGTCAAATCAAGTAGAAGGTACTTCCCCAAGCAGCAAGTAAAATTCTTGGGGATCCTTTTTTATGCACGATCATTCAAAAGAGATCTTGAATAGGAATAAAAGGAGAAGTGTGAACATGATTGGAGGCGTTTTGACATGTCCCTATTCCCTTTTGATCCTATTCGCTATTTTCAGCAATTGGAGCGGGAAATAAGCCGTTTCCTTCCAGATGACCTTTTAACATTTGGACAGATCGAACTTCACGAAACGGACCAGCATATTTTTGTAGCTTGTCAACTGCCAGGTTTGAAAAAGATAGATGAAGTTGAGGCCCGGATTGTTCGCGAGATGTATCTACAAATGATTCGCAAGGCGAATGGCTCCTATGAGGTAAAACAAGATTCATGGGTAAGTAGTCAGCAGTTCACTGGCACCTCTCAGCAGTCTTTCCAACTGCCTGCTCGGGTTTACTCCTCCCCTATTTTTATGCGAATAGTCCAACCAGGTAAGCTTGAAATCCAACTGCTAAAAAAGCACTGATTAAAAATCCAAAAATCTCCTGACTAGCCCTCCAATTCTTTTCCCAAAATAACGAAAAGGAGGTGCTTGAAATATGAATCGGGTAAATAAGTTTATTGTTCCGATACTCGCTATTGGGATATTGTCGGCTTGTGGATTTGGGGATGGAGCACGCACCAACCGTGCAGCACCGCCGCCAGATGACCGATACCTGGTAAGAGAATACCGCTCTGACCGGGCATATAACTTGTCACAAGGACAAGTCAAAGCACAGAATCTGGCGACGCGTCTGTCCAATGAAGCAGAGCGTGTATATAATGTTGCGGAGGCGATCACCATAGTCGAGGGACATGATATTATCATGTCAATCGCGACCAAAGGGGATGCCTATGAGCCAGCTGACGAAGTGGTAAAGAAAGTCAGGCAAAGACTAATGAGCAAGGAGCCTCGACTTGCGGGATATAACCTTTATATTACAACGGACCAATCACTAGGAACCAGGATATCAAAGGCTCACAATAACATGGAAAATTTCAGTACGCCCGGTTATCCAATTGATATGACTGAACCCAATTTTGCACAGATCTTAGGTGATGTCCGAGCTTCATTGCTTCCATAGATTGTGAAATGAGGGTGTCCCAAAAGCCTAGCTTTTGAGGTACCGGGTTCCGTTTACGATTTTCAAGTCCGTTATTAAAATTCGCAGTTAAAATCCAAAAACAGGACTTCTCCCAACTGTTATGTTGGAAAAAGTCCTGTTTTCATTTTATCTGCATTATTGAACTGTCTAATCTCGATCGTGGTGTAATAATGACCAAGCTAAATATACCCCCTACAGGGTATTTTTAAAGACAAAATCAGTAAAAGTCCACTGATAATAAACATCTATGATGGAAGCAAGAATAAATAGATGGAAATTCTCCACCTACTGATGAAAATTGAGCAGGATTTCATTTTGTAGGTGGAAAAAATCCAACTATTAGCTCTAAAAGCCAAATTTACAAACTTTATTGAAGTTTTAGTTATCGATTCTCCACTTATTTTGCTCTTTTTCCACTAATTTTTTCGGATAAATGGACTTTCTACCACTATTTACAACCCAACTCGATGCCCTCTGTGCTATCCCGCCCGGTTTTCTCCCTCAGACGCCTATCCAAAAAACCACGGATCTAGGTCTACTTTGCATTTCCTATAATCTCCTCAAGTGAGATCCACACACCCTTAAGGGAGGCTAATCCCCCTAAACCAAAGAAGGTTCTAAGCATTCATTTTATTTACATACTCGATAAGGCCCATTGAACAAACGTCTAGATCCATTTTTATCAACGCAAATACAGGATGATCAGCAGGAACCTTTTCTCCTATAAGATAAGAGCTGACCTTATCGTAAAGGCGTGAAGAAAGCTCCTTTACATCCTTGTTTTCCGCTACGACCTGTCGGCCTGCTTCAACAAATACAGGAAGCCACTCCTCTATATGCTGGTATACTTCAGAAGGGTCTTGATGTACTCCAAAATGTCCAAAATAGATTCGCTCCACCCCTGTCTCCTGAATGCGCTTCATAGAGGCCAGCATAGCTTCAGGGTTAAATTGATTGGGCGAAGTGGACGGAAGGGTAAACGATGATAGACCGTTGTCTGCTAATTGATGGTAATATACCCCAACAGTATCACCGGTAAAAATACCTTTGCTTACAGGATCATAAATACTAAAGTGATGGTTCGCATGTCCTGGCGTATCCAAGAATTGCAATGTGCAATTGGGCCCAATCTCCAAAGTTTCCCCATCTGCCTTGATGATCAGCTTGTCCTCCGGTACTGGTAGAATAGGATCGAATAAACGATCAAAATCCTCTCCGTACACCGCTCTTGCTCCTTGAATAAGTCGCTCTGGTTTAGCTAAATGGCGAGCGCCTTTCGGGTGGACCACCACCTTGGCATTTGGGCAACTCTGTAACAGGAGACCGGCCCCCCCTGCGTGGTCGAGGTGGATATGGGTCACAATAATATATTTTAAGTCCAAAGGATTAAGGCCAAGAGCACGAAACCCTTCCAAAATGTAAGGAACGGAAGGGCTTGCGCTCGTTTCCACAATGGTCAGCTGATCTTCTAGTATACAATAAGCTCCTGTTCTCCCAGGTACCCCCAGGTCGTAACCATCAATGAGGTGTATGCGATGACCTAAATCTATAGGGTTGTTTTGGCTCAATTTTATCTCTCCTTACCCTAGCAGTTTTCAAACAATTGGTTATTTACGTATTATATCGCATATTCCCATTATCGACCAACGCTTTCTGTTAGAAAAGGATAACAGGGAATTAGGGTTCTCCTATAGAATAGTATATAAGGCAGGACAACTACGGGGAGGAAAATTGGAATGAGTAAGTGGGTACCTACATCCGAGAAAAGAAAGTTCATTCGATGGTTTTTAAACCAATATCGCTTTAAAAAAGCTGAAGTCAAAAAGCTGTTTGAATACCTTCTATCGCATGATCAACTCTTAGAGAGAGTTCATTTTACAGATAAGGTCCATCCTAGCAACCGGACGATCGTTATTTCCACGGTATGCTCTGAGACGGTTCCCTTCGAATATCGCCGAAACGCGAAGGTAACGATGAGCCCTGATGAGGCTTTTCAGGATCTTCGCAACCATACGAAGGAGAGAATTTATATTGTGCTGCATTTTAGGGGCAAGCCGTTTTCTCATCAGTATTCAGCCGTACGGGAGCAGTTTAAGCCCGAAATTCGCGAAGAGGAGCAGGAACCTCCGATTCTTCTTCAGATCCTTGCCGAGATTTATCTAGACCATCAGGTTCAAGAACATCGACTTGCTGAATTAGATAAAGAAATAGACCGATGTCTTGAAACGGGCGACAAAGATCTATTTCTTCGGCTAACAGAAGAACGCAAGCGTCTTCTCTCCCTTTCGTCCTAGGTAGACACAATGAAAAAAGGGTTCAATAAGCTTTCTTTATTATAGCAGAGTCTCTGTCCCTCAACCGTCTGCACCTTTCCTCCAGCGCACTCTACGATGGCTTGACCTGCAGCTGTGTCCCACTCCATCGTAGGAACAAAGCGGGGGTAAGCATCTGCTTCTCCTTCCGCCACGAGGCAAAATTTTAAAGAGCTGCCCTTATTGATTAACAACGTATCTCCGTGGATCCGCTTTACTTCTTCGAGATAAGCTTCCCCTTCTTCTGAAGAATGGGAACGGCTTTGAACCAGCACATACGGGCTCGTCTTCTTTTCCTTAAGTTTTAATGGCTCAATAATACCGCCAGCCAGCTGCCGGTACGCCCCCTTTCCTTGCTCCGCAAAGTACAGAGCATCCAAAGCGGGAGCATAGATAACACCAAGCTGAGGCAACCCTTCCACGATAAGAGCAATATTAACCGTAAATTCCCCGTTGCGTTTGATAAACTCCTTGGTGCCGTCTAACGGATCCACAAGCCAAAACATTGGCCATGTCTTTCTTTGACTATATTCAATCTCGGAGCCTTCTTCCGATAAAATAGGAATATCTGGATAAAGTTTTGTCAATTCCGTAAATATCCATTGGTGAGAGGCTTCATCCGCTGCGGTTAGCGGGGATTCGTCTGCCTTCTCTTTAATCCCGAAGTCGGACTGATAGATGTCCATAATCAGATTGCCTGCTTCTCTTGCAATTTGGATGATTCCATTCATATCAACATTTAGCATATGTCTACTCCTCTCCCTATCTATCTCATGTTCAGTGTAGCATATTTCAAGGCCTGGATGTTGTTTTCCATTCAAGGGCAGACTACGCTAAAAAGGAGGTTATGGTATGGATGCTAAGGAAAGAACGGCAGCTGAGACGTTGGAGGCCAACCGGAATATCAATAAAGAGTTTTATGGCCAAGATCCACTTACCGCCGAATGGCCGGAGAAGGGCTCAGCTCAAGAAGCAGAATCCGCCAATATGAAAATAGATAATATCTTTAATCACAATGATGATGAATTTGACTTAAATAGCAACGATTCGGTGATTACAAGAGGGAACTAAGAAAAAATTTAAAATTGGGCACACTACACACCTCCCGTCATACAGTAAAGAGAGAAACTTAACACGGGAGGTTGCCATGATTAAAGTTGGTGAAATACAACCAAACCTTCACGGTTTAGTGCACGCATGGGGATTAAATGATCTTCAGCTTTTAATATTAAGAAAAATGGTCATGAGTGGACAATTATATAGTTATGAAAATTTCAAGCAGCTTTATTTTGAATTGAAGCTGCGACAAAACCTGGTCTCCTCTGGAGCAGCGTTAAGCCGAAGCGGTGCGGCCTTTGCTGTTTTTCGAGATTCACGCTGCAACGAATACTTCTGGACTAGGACAGATAACGGGGGTTTCCTGCTGAAACCCCATGTAACGACAGCTCAAGGGATTCATGATATTTTCGTAAATGGCCACTTATATGCTTTCGAATGCACATCCGCGATTATGATTGTTTGCTATTACGCAATCCTTCAGTCAATTGATGAAGCTACATTTAACCGCTTGTTCCCTAACCTCTTTATCTGGAATGGATATTATGATGAAGACCTTGCCCTCGCCAAACAGCCGATTTCAGCGGGACTACCTGGTGACATCCGTTACTTCAAGAACCCTGACCATTCACCTACGAACCCAGAATGGCAAGGAGAGAATGCGGTATATTTGGGTAATGGGGCTTTTTTCGCTCACGGAATTGGAATTGCACCTGCCCAGATTATTATCCAAGCGCTTAATAGCAAGCGAAGGCCAGGAGCCTTGCAATCCGCTTACCTCATGAATGAGGCTTTTTTCCCCAACTTCAAATATCTAGCCCAGTATGACAAAGAGGTTGTCCCTACCCCCAATATGCGATCTACTTTTAGTTCATTGCCTCTAGTAATTGCTACTGTTGGTTCTTCAACATATATTGGGATGTAAAAAGAAAAAGAAAGGTTAACATGATCTCACACCCATTGGATGAGTATCATGTTAACCTTTTTATCAGGCTTATTTTTACACCGCTACAAACTTCCCTTGCTTAATAATCCTCTGAGCAATTTCCCTCTTCACAGGAACTAGATTTATAGGTTGAAAACGAACAAGCTTCTTGAGGATGGAAAGTTGGGTCATGAGCATATCCCCTTCGGAAATAGCAGATAAAGTCACCTTGGCATTGTATTCGAGTTTTGCGAAGGCCTCATGTATATAGACTGAAGTCATAAGTATCGGGTGCTGTACTTTTTCTGTCCCATGCTTTAACATCGTTTTCTTTGTCCGCAGAAGGGCACTCTCCATAGCAAAAATTTCAATGATCATGTCTGCTAGGCCTTCTAAAATCTCCTGCTGGGCTTCAAGCTGTTGTTGATAATGCATAACGGCAGAACCGCCCACCATCAGAAAGATCTTTTTCGCACTTTCCACCATAGCCGTTTCTTTAGCTAAGGCTTCTTCTTCATCTATGAAAGGTGGGATATACGAAATCAACTCTTGCTGCAAATCTTTTGTCATGGCAAAGAGAGGAAGCTCCCCTTTCATAGCCTTCCTTATTAAGGTGGCAGGGATAAGCAGTCGATTGATTTCATTCGTTCCTTCAAAGATACGGTTAATTCTGGAATCCCGGTAAATCCTTTCTATCTTATAATCTTGAGTGAAGCCATATCCCCCGTGAATCTGCACACCTTCATCCGCAACATAATCTAGGGCTTCCGACCCAAAAACCTTGTTAATCGAACACTCTAAAGCATATTCCTCAATTGCCTTAGCTACTTTTTGGCTATAGTCATCAGCAGTCTTATCAAGGGTTTGCATAGCAGCATCAATAAGTCCTCCCGTACGATACACCATACTTTCGGTTACATACGTACGGATGGCCATATCGGCAAGCTTCTTTTGGATGAGAGGAAACTCCACCAAGGCCTTATTGAACTGCTTACGTTCCTTTGCATAGGTCGTTGAGAGCTCAAGGGCCCATTTGCAGGCTCCTACACAGCCTGCCGCTAGTTTATAGCGACCGATGTTAAGAATATTGAATGCAATAACATGACCTTTTCCAATCTCCCCTAACAAGTTCTCAACGGGCACCTTGACATCCTCTAAAATCAGAGGACGTGTAGAAGAACCCTTGATTCCCATCTTCTTTTCTTCTGGTCCGGTAGATACTCCTGGAAAAGACCGTTCCACAATAAAAGCGCTGAATTGCAGCCCGTCGACTTTCGCATACACCACAAACACATCGGCAAAAGCCGCGTTGGTTATATACTGCTTCGTCCCATTTAGAACATAATACTTACCGTCCTCGCTTAAGACAGCCGTGGTCTTTGCTCCTAGGGCATCAGAGCCTGAGGAAGGTTCAGTAAGACAGTAAGCCGCTAGCTTTTCCCCTGTTGCAAGGGAAGGAAGGTACCGCTGCTTCTGTTCCTTCGAGCCAAAAAGCACAATAGGCAAGCTTCCAATTCCCACGTGCGCTCCGTGGCTGAGCGTAAAAGAAGATCCACGACTGAATTGTTCCGTAATTAGGGTAGCGCTTATTTTGTCTAAGTCACTGCCGCCATAGGGCTCTGGCACTTCCGCACCAAGAAGCCCTAGCTCCCCTGCTTGTTTTAAGAGACGGACAGTGACCGGAAAGTTTTGCTTTTCGATTTCCTCATCATGTGGTTCGACTTCCCCTGCTATAAACTCCGAAGCCATGTTGGCAATCATCTTTTGCTCTTCTGAAAAGTCTTCTGAAGTAAATACATCCTCCGGATTCGTTTCTTGTAAGATAAAGCTGCCGCCCCTATGAAGTTCGGTTTTTGAATTCATTCCTTATCTCCTCCTTTTAAGGTAGAAATTCAAATACGCCCGCTGCTCCCATCCCACCACCTATGCACATGCTTACCATACCGAAGCGGCTTTTCCTTCTTTTCGCTTCATGGATCAAGGTAACGGTAAGTTTGGTTCCCGTGCATCCTAAAGGATGACCTAAGGCAATCGCTCCTCCATTCACATTTACCTTTCCTTCATCGATTCCTAAATGCCGAATTACATACTTGCACTGTGAAGCAAAGGCCTCATTGATTTCAAAGAGATCCACCTGCTCGAGGGTAATCCCTGCTTTTTGCAACGCTTTGGGAATGGCTACCACTGGGCCAATCCCCATAACATCCGGATCTACCCCACCTAAGGCAAAAGAGCGAAAGATAGCTAAAGGCTTTAATCCCATTTGATCCGCTTTTTCTCTTGACATGACGACTACTGCAGCTGCCCCGTCGCTCGTCTGTGAGGCATTCCCAGCCGTTACCGTCCCCTGGACATGAAAGACAGGTTTAAGCTTTGCTAGCGTTTCAATCGTCGTATCCGGGCGAACTCCTTCATCCTGTTCAAAGAGTAGCTCCGCTTCCTGCTTTCTTCCGTTCTCATCCAGCCAACGTCTTTTGACTTGGACGGGAACAATCTCCTCTTTGAACTTTCCTTCAGAAAGGGCAATAGCCGCTTTTCGATGGCTTTCTACAGCAAAGGCATCCTGCTCCTCCCGAGTGACCTCGAATCTCCGGGCTACCATTTCTGCGGTATGCCCCATAGACATGTAGATATCAGGTCGATGCTCCACTAAATAAGGGTTAGGTAGTGGCCTATAGCCCTCCATCGGAATGTGGCTCATGCTTTCCACTCCACCGGCTACAATCACAGCGGCTGAGCCGCACATGATTCTCTCAGCGGCAACGGCGATCGATTGAAGGCCTGAGGAGCAGAATCGGTTGATCGTAAAGCCAGGTACGGAATTGGGCAAGCCGGCACGGATGGCTACGATTCGTCCGAGATTTAATCCTTGCTCTCCTTCTGGCATGGCGCATCCAATGATGACGTCTTCAATGTCCTCCGTTTGGAGTCCATGAGCTCTCTTAATACTTTCTGCGACTACTAAACCGCCCAGATCCTCGGGACGCACCTGACGAAGGGTTCCTTTTCCAGCTTTTCCAACGGGGGTTCGAACTCCCGCAACAATGACGGCTTCTTGTAGTTTCATCCTATCCCTCCTAATTTCGCAAAGGCTTACCTTTGACCAGCATATGATGCATGCGAGCTTGACTCTTGGGTTCGCCGCAAAGACTTAAGAATGCCTCTCTTTCAAGATCAAGTAGGTAAGCTTCGGATACTTTCGAATTGGCAGGAAGGTTGCCGCCGGAAAGAACATGAGCAAGGGTTCGGGCAATCTTGGCATCGTGTTCACTAATATAACCACTCATTTTCATTTGATAAACACCGAGTTTCATGACAGCTAAACCTGGTTCACCTACCACCCGAATTGACTTGGAAGCAGGTGGTTGATAGCTCGCGGCAGAAAGAGCTAGGACACGCTGCTTCGCCTCGTATAGGAGATAATCTTGATTAATAGAGATCGAATCATAGGATCGCAAATATTGGAGCTCCTTTGCTTCCTCTCCGCTTGTGGAAACTTTGGCCATAGCGATCGTCTCGAATACCCGATTGACGTAAGGCTGAAGATCCACCTTCCCATCGATGTCCAAGCTAGTCGTCATCCGCCAAAGCATCTCTTTGGTCCCCGCACCCCCAGGAATAAGACCTACCCCTACTTCGACTAGTCCCATATACGTTTCGGCAGAAGCCACCACGTGTGAGCTAGGCAGACATAGCTCAACCCCTCCTCCCAGCGTCATGCCATAAGGAGCAGCTACGACCGGTTTTTCCGAATATTTCATCGCCATAGAAAGAGTTTGGAAATCTCGAACCATTTGCTCGATTTCAAACCAGTTTTGATCCTGGGCTTCCATCAGCAGCATCATCAAGTTGGCCCCAACACAAAAGTTTTTGGCTTGACTCCCAATAACCATGCCACGGTAATTTTTTTTCACTTCCTCAAGAGCCCAACGGGTCATCTGAATCATATCAGGTCCAATGGCTTGGTTAGGAGAGTGGAACTCCAGGCAGGCCACATCATCCCCTAGATCAAGAAGAGTTGCCCCCGCATTTTTTTTAATGATCCTTCCTTGTTCTTTTAAGGCGGTCAAGGACAGTCTTTTTTCGGATTGCGGAATTTCTTTTTCTTGTCCGTAGAAGTTCAAATAGTAGGTAGTACTCTTAATCTTTTGGTAAAAGGAGGTTTTTCCTTGGGCTAAAATCTCTTTTATCCATGGCGGTATGACATCCCCTTCTTCTTCCATTCTAGCTATGGATTTTTGTAGTCCAATCGCATCCCAGACTTCAAACGGCCCCAGCTCCCAGTTGAATCCCCACTTCATCGCCTGATCGATGTCGTAGAGAGAATCTGAGATTTCGGGTACCTTTAGGGCTGAATAAAGTAAAGTATTTTTTAATACATCCCACACAAACAAACTGCCAGGATCTTTACCGTAAGCCATGAGCTGCAGCTTCTCTTGCAAGCTCTTGGCTCTTTTACTTGCTTCTAGGCTAGGGAAGCTTCCGTTCTGGATCGCCACATACTGACGGGTTTCTGGATCCATTTGAAGGATTTCCTTTCCTCCCGCACTCTTCACCTTTCTATAGAATCCCTGTCTGTTCTTATCTCCAAGATAGCCGTTTGCCACCATGAAGTGCAGAAGCTCAGGAACTTTAAACTTTTCTTTCTCCGTTTCACTGGACACCTGTTGATTTACATTATCAGCAACATGGATAAAGATGTCTAAACCGACCATATCCAAAGTTCTAAAAGTCGCACTCTTGGGTCTCCCTATAGCAAGCCCCGTTAATGCATCCACGTCGGCTACAGAAAGCCCATGATGTTTCATAGAAGATAACGTGGTCAGCAAACCGTATACCCCGATACGATTGGCAATAAAATTGGGGGTATCTTTAGCCAGCACCACCCCTTTTCCAAGCACCCTCTCAGAAAAATGTATCATGTAGGATAATATTTCTGGGTCAGTGTCAGCCGTCGGGATAACTTCCAGTAACTTCATATATCGCGGCGGATTAAAGAAATGCGTCCCTAGGAAATGCTTACGGAAATTTTCCGAACGCCCCTCCACCATTCTTTGGATGGAAATCCCAGAAGTGTTGCTGCTTACAATGGTCCCTGGCTTCCAGTATCCCTCAACCTGCTGGAGCAGCTGCTGTTTAAGGGATAGCTTCTCGGTGATAGCTTCAATGATCCAATCGGCCGTTCCTGCCAGATGCAAATCATCTTCGATATTACCAGGGGTGATTCGATCGAGGGACTCACGCGTATAAACCGGACTCGGCTTTTGCTTGAGCAAATTTTGCTTCGCAGCCTCCGCTAACTGATTACGATTGGGCTTTTCTTTTAACACAATATCTAGCAAATGAACCTGGATCCCTACATTGGCCAGATGAGCAGCGATTCCGGCACCCATCACCCCGGACCCAATAACAACAGCTTTGCGAATTCTCTTTTCCAAGCGAATCCCCCTATCTAGATAGAATGCATCGTTCGGTCAACATATGATGAAAAAAGCCCTTCTATACATATATAGTAAGGAATCGTAATAATATTAGGAGGTTTTGCACTTCTTTTTATTCCAGACAAAGAAAAAAAGCCTGGCATGATGCCAGGCAATTAGGAGGAGAAACAAAAGGATGTTAAGTTATTTTCTCCTAAAAAAAAAATCTTATGTAAAAAGCAGGAATTTCCTTAAGGAGATCCCTGCTGTAGATGCAGTTTCTATGTGTTATGAAGGGTGGCGTCCCAGGAGAGATTCGAACTCCCGACACACGGCTTAGAAGGCCGTTGCTCTATCCTGCTGAGCTACTGGGACAACAATCACTATTTTAATCACTCTGGACAGAGTTGTCAAGCCGGCTTCTCACCAAAAAGTTGAGTTACCGTATGTCTTAAGTCCTCAAAGATAAATAGCTTTTTTTCTTGGTCAGAGAGCCCCTGGCATAGGCTATCTACAAGTCCTTGATAATACCAGGCTTGTTTTTCTCGTCCTCTTTTAAAGGCTTCCCATACTCTTTCGCCTAGTACGCGCTGCTCTTCTAGTATCGAAAGACTATTATGAAGCTTATCAGCTCCTGCAACAAGCTTTACCTCTAGTGGGGCATCCTTGAGAAATTCGATTGTGTGTTGTTTTCGGTCTTCCCATGATAAGGATTTATCAGGTTCAGAGCACCCTTTCACAATGTCCGCAATCTGCTCACCGAATTCTTCTCTAATCTCATCGAGTGTCCATTCTGTATCTTCTACCACATCATGAAGAATTCCCGCAGCGACGAGCTCTTCTTTGCAACCGGCCTTCATGAGGATAATCCCCACCATTAAAGGATGAGAAACATACGGAATGCCTGAACATTTGCGAAGCTGCTGATCATGGGCTTGAGTAGCCACCTCAATCGCTTTCTCAATAATCTTCATCTTGCCCCTCCCCTCCCGGCCTTCGGGAGTTTTCCATCTTTTTTCCTATATTTATAATGGACGATCTAAAAGTATACGCAAATTTTCGTTAAAGTTCCCAGTTTACTGGATCCCCCCCCCACTTCCTAAGAATCGCGTTCGCCTTCGAGAAAGGACGACTACCGAGAAAACCTCGACTCGCGGATAAGGGACTTGGATGGGCTGACATGAGAATAGCATGATGGGGAGCAGTGATCAGCTTTGCTTTGGCTTGAGCCGGCTTTCCCCAAAGAATAAAGATAATGGGGTCCTGCCGATCATTCAGAAGCGAAATGATCGTATCTGTAAATGTTTCCCAGCCCTTTCCTTTATGGGAGTGAGCCTCTCCCGCTCGAACCGTTAGAACGGTATTTAAGAGGAGGACTCCTTGCCTAGCCCACTCTTCAAGAGAACCTTGACGCGGGTATGGACAGCCTAAGTCAGTAGTGAGCTCTTTGAAGATGTTCTTTAATGATGGCGGTAAGGGGGTTCCAGCTTTTACGGAAAAACTTAAGCCATGGGCTTGTCCTTCCCCGTGATAAGGATCTTGTCCTAGTATAACAACCTTCGTATTTTGATAGCCCGTGTAGTGGAGTGCGTTAAAAATGTCGGAGCAAGGCGGATAAACGGTATGACTCTGATACTCTTGGGTTACGAATTGCTCTAACTGTAAATAATAAGGTTGATTGAACTCTTTGTGCAGCAAAGATGCCCAATCATTGTAAAACCTGTCCATAATGTCTGCTCCCTCCACGTAGTAAATCTTTCTCTATTATAGGGTTAAAATCGAAGCAATGGAGGTGAAATTTGATGGATAAGCCTAACCAAGGCAATGAGCTTGAAACCATTACGATTTCCGTCCCGCCTATAGAACTAGGACCTGAGGATATTCCTCCACCCAGTAAAAAAATCAAGCCGCCAAGTATCGAAGAAAACACCCAGAACATTGATTACGGCGCTTAAACATCCGACTTTTGAAACAGCCTTTTTCCTAAAACACTTGCAAAACATGTCGAAATTAAGCTATAATTGTCGATGAGGTAAATGCATGTACTTTAGTTCATGAATGATTTTATATACCTCTCCTCACTTCTTGCCATCCTTTTTTAGGATGGCATTTTTTTTGAACAAAAAAGACGGAGTATCACTACTCCATCAGGTTAACGAATAGCAGTATCTAGAGCTACTTCAATCATTTGATTAAAAGTGGTCTGTCTTTCCTCTGAAGTGGTTTCTTCTCCTGTAAGAATATGATCGCTGACGGTAAGAATGGATAATGCCTGTGCGTTAAATTTCGCTGCAAGGGTGTATAGCGCCGAGGTTTCCATTTCGATGGCCAGGATTCCAAAGTCTGTGTATTTCTTTACATTGTCTTTTTCCTCATTGTAAAACGTATCACTAGTAAAGACATTTCCCACGTGAAGAGAAAGACCCTTTTGCTCAGCTGCATCATAAGCACTTTTCAGTAAGGTAAAGTTGGCAGTAGGCGCATAGTCAATTCCTTTGAAACGGATACGGTTAAAGGCTGAGTCTGTGGAAGCACTCATAGCTAGGATTACGTCTCTGACTCTGACGTCCTTCTGGATAGCTCCGCATGTTCCGACACGAATCAGTTTTTTCACGCCATAACTCTCCATCAATTCATGAATATAGATCGATATGGAGGGAATGCCCATCCCAGTTCCTTGAACCGAGACCCGATTTCCTTTATACGTCCCAGTATATCCATACATCCCTCGAACTTCGTTATAACACACTGCGTTTTCAAGAAAATTTTCCGCGATATATTTTGCCCTTAGAGGGTCTCCCGGCAATAATATCGCTTCTGCAATTTCGTTTGGTTTAGCACCGATATGTACACTCATCTGTTTTATCTCCTTTTGCAACTAGTCATCCAACTTGCTGTATATTTTATCCTTTTTAGCACAAAAAAACGAGCCCTAGAACTGTTCTAGAGCTTTAAATTTCAGAACTAGTCTTATCCTTTTATGGACTGCAGCCACTCGGTGTAGCAATCATGACAAAGAAGTTCGTTTTGTTCGTCATTCCCTTTGTAAAAGGTAACCAAGTGTGCTTTCTCTGTTTCATGGTCACAATGAAAACATTGATAAGCCATAAGAAACACCTCCCTAGATTATGTCCTGCATAGGTAGTTTTTCCAAATAAAAAAAGCTCTCTCCAGTAAATTTCTCCAATTAGCCATTAGCCGTTCCTCTCCGGCATGTACTTGAATAAGCTGTAGTAGCCTTGGTATAAGGAGGGTTGACATGCCTATTGTTGTTTTAGATCCAGGTCATGGGGGAAGAGACTCCGGTGCCCAAGGGAATGGTCTGGTTGAAAAGCACCTTGCTCTAGAAATTGCAATCAAGACAAGGGATATATTGGTGAAGCAATTTGAAGTGGTTGTTCATATGACAAGGACAGATGACACCTTCATTTCTTTATCCGAAAGAGCACAAATGGCCAACCGTCTAAATGCCGATTATTTTGTTTCCTTTCATCATAATGCGGCAGGTGGGTCCGGCTTTGAGAGCTATGTTTATATTGGAACACGCAATCAGCGGACGGGTCAGCTGCAGAATATCGTACACGATCGGATTATGGAGTTCCTTCGCCCTTTAGGCATACGTGATCGGGGGAAGAAAGAAGCCAATTTCGCTGTTTTGCGGGAAACCAGCATGCCAGCCATCCTGCTTGAAAACCTATTTGTGGATAACGCGGGCGATGCCGCCCACTTGCAGCGGGAATCTTTTCGAACGGATTTGGCCAATGCAACAGCTAAAGGAATTGCTTCCGCCTTAGGGCTAATAGATCGCTTTCCTCCCACCGCTCCGGATTGGAAAAGAGAAGCAATTGATTGGCTTTATCAAGAAGGACTTCTTACGCACGAGGATTGGAAAAAATCAATCGAAAATCCTCTTCCTTTATGGGCAGAAGCAGTTGTTCTGCGCAGGCTTTTTGATAAGCTCAATAAATAAGAGAAAGGTCAATCCCCAAAATTAGGATTGGCCTTTCTCTTTTTTACGTTGCAAAATCGCATAATTGTGAGGAGAGATGAAAAAATAGTGTTGTGTCCACCGATTAATAGCCCAAGGAGGAAATAACCATGAAAGAAAAAAACCTTATACCACCAGCGATGGAGGATATAGGAGAAGTTAAGGAAATGACGGGGCAACCACACAGGGCAGGCAATGAACCACCTATGGTGGAAATTACTCGCCGGGAGCCATGGGAAACGACAGATGTCATGAGAGAATCAGAATTCCGAGAAGACTCTATTCTTTAGAGTCTTTCTAAACTTCTTTGGATTGGCTTGCCAACTTTTCCAATATAAGATTAAATGAAGAGGACGAATTGGAATCTTCCAAAGGAGCCCCCCATGCTTACAATTGGCTTTCGCACATTAAAAACAGCTTTAGGAACAGGAATCTCTCTATTGGTTGCTCAGGAGCTGCTTAGCCTTCAGTATTTTGTCTCAGCTGGTATCCTAACCATTCTTTGTATTCAACCTACAAAAAGACGCTCCATCACGACTGCCTTCTCTAGGGCAACGGCCTGCGTTGTTGGAATGTTGACCGGGGTAATCCTTTTTACGTTGCTAGGTTATCACTGGTTCACCATTATTTTGCTATTTCTTTTGTTAATTCCGATATTAGTGCAATTAAAAATTCAAGAAGGTCTTTTGACAAGCACCGTTATTATTTTTCACTTGTACCTTGAAAAGCATTTTAGCTTAGCCTTTTTATGGAATGAGCTACAGCTCATTGGAGTGGGCGTCGGCGTAGCTTTAGTTATGAATCTCTATATGCCGAGCAAAGAAAAAAAGTTACTTGCATATCGGCAACAAATCGACCGCAATATCCAAAGGATCCTGAAGGAATTAGGGATCTTTATTCAAGAAGGGGATACCATGTGGTCTGGTAAAGAGTTTATGGAAACGGCCGAATGGCTTGCGGAAGCCAAGGACCTCTCCCTACAGACGGTTGAAAATGACCTATTATGGAAAAAAGACGAGCATTACCTTTACTTTCATATGAGGGAGCGTCAATTCGAGAGACTAGAGCGCATGCTCCCTCTCGTATCTTCCGTAGACTTGCAAGTCAAACAAGTTGCCTTTGTCAGTGATCTGTTTTCCTATCTCAGTCAACATCTGCATGATAATCCACGCGCAACGTACAACCATGTTCAGGAGGTCCGCAAGGTCCTAAAGGAAATGGATCTTCCTCAAACAAGAGAGGAATTTGAATCAAGAGCCCTTCTTTATACCCTCTTAAACGAAATGGAGCAGTTCATTCTCATCCATCTGGAATTCGCATAAATAAAGCTTGGGGCGCATAGTATGATCACATAAGTGCTGCTATCACCTATAGTAAAGATATAAATGGAAAGGAGTGTCCGGATGGAACAGGTCATGAATCCATTTCAATTATGGAAAAAGATCTATGATTATGCCGAACAAAATTATAGTGAGTCTATCCAAAAAAATATGCAAGAGGAAGCCTTCGCTTCTTGGATTGGCGCTTGTCAGCAATGGTATTTATTCTGGCAGGACATGCAAAATAAATCTCTCGAGCAATTTCTTCAAGCAACACATTTAACAAGCAAGGACGATTTAGCTCGTGTGTCCTCGCTTGTTCTGCAACTGGAAGAGAAACTTGAAAATCTGGAAGAAAAGCTGGATGAACAAGTGGTAGATGAGCTCAAGATCATTCGAGATACGCTTGACCAAATTAAGGCAACTTCTTAAGTAAGGGGTGTTAGATTTGGCATTAGCTCCTGTTTTTGACGTAAAGGAATGGGAAGATCAGTGGAAGAGTCTCACCCGTATTGGGGAGCTCACCTTTAAAGAAGGAAAACCCGCCGTTGGCCTAACGCCTAAGGAAGTAGTTTGGAAAAAAAACAAAGCGAAACTCTACCGCTATGCTCCTCATCTTCCAAAGCGATACTCCGTTCCGCTTCTCTGTGTGTACGCCTTGATCAATAAGCCGTATATTATGGACCTAGCTCCTGGTAACAGTCTCATCGAATACTTAGTACAGCAGGGCTATGATGTTTACCTTTTAGACTGGGGAGAGTTCGGGTATGAAGATAAGCACTTGGGATTTGAGGAAATTGTCCTGGATTATGTAGCGAAAGCAGTAAAAAAGGTACAAAGACTTACCCATTCCCACTCCATCTCTCTATTGGGCTATTGTATGGGCGGCACCATCACCTCTATGTACTCCGCTCTCCATGCTTCAGATATAAACATTCGCAATATTATTTTTATGGCCACACCGATTGATTTTTCGGATGCGGGACTGTTTACAAAATGGTTGGATGAGCGCCACTTCCCAATAGACAAACTCGTGGATACGTTAGGTTTAATACCGCCTGAGCTCATTGATCTTGGAAACAAATTGCTTAAGCCGATTACGAATTTCTACGGCCCAACGATCAGTCTAATTGATAAAGCACATGATGAACGGTTTGTATCTCGCTGGAGATTGATGAACACCTGGGTAAGCGATGGAACCCCTTTCCCCGGTGAAGCTTATCGACAGTGGATCAAAGACTTCTATCAGCAAAATAAGCTAGTTAAGGGAGAAATCGAGCTACGCGGCCGGCGGGTAGACCTGTCGAACATAACCTCCAACATTCTAAATATTATTGCTAAGCATGACCATATTGCACTTCCTTGTCAAAGTAAAGTTGTTGATAATCTGGTAAGCAGTGAGGATGTAACCAATGCTGTGATCAATGCTGGTCATATCTCCTTAGTGTTTGGGAGAAGCGCGACAAAAGAAACCTATCCGACCATACACCAATGGCTTGATAAAAGATCCGGCTAAAAGGAAAAGGGAGACTGGCATGTCTCCCTTTTTATTGTGCTTCAAAGTCAATCTTTCCTACATTCGTTCGAATCTTGACAAGGGGCGCACCAGAACCGATCGTTCCTATAACCTCTCGATTTAAGTTTTCTTCATAATCTAAATCCTTCATGGAGACCTCCACTCTCCCAATGTCCGAACGTAGATCTAGCTTCAGAGAGCTAGGTTTATTTTTAGAATAAACATTTACCTTTCCCGTATTGCTTTTTATCCGAACATCGCTCGTGATACCTTCTAAAAGCACATCGATCTTCCCAGTATTTGATGTAATGTCGAGTTCACCTCCCACCTTCTCTACGAAAATTAATCCGACATCTGTTTTTAATTCAGTCTTGACGCCACGAACCTCAAGAAGCGATATTTTACCGACATTCGTTTTAGCTTGTAGTTGATCGACTTGAATGTTTTCTATATTGATGGTCCCAATTGAACTGCGAATGTCAATTTCCTCAAACCTTTTATCAGGCAGCAATACGTCTAGTTCAAGCTCCTTGGCACTCATGCCAAATGAAAGTTTAGGGTTTGGAGGAAGTAAGAGTTCTATTGCCGCTTGATTTCCCTCCTGACGGACCTCAAATCGAAGATTATCCCTCCATTCCTGTTCCATATTTCCACGGAGCCGAACTTCTATCTCATCTCCTCCAGTTTCCCCTACCGACAAGTGAGCAATGTCGGTTCGAATTTGGATACGATCAAGGTCCGTTGAAGGAATGACTTTTCTTTCTGAAAACTCAACGGAAGGTCCATTAATCGACTCTTGCAGCCAATCCATCCGTAAGACATTGATAATCAAAAGCAATAAGCCAATTCCTATTAGGAGTACCCCGAATAACCGCTTTAACATGTTTACAATCGTCCTCTCTTTCACTTCCTTACCCTCATTATAGTCCTTTTCAGCGTTACCATCATTGGACGGATGATTGAAATCGCTCTCCGTCCAAAGACGGAGACCATAATATCTCGACACAAAAGCTGCAGATCGTTTTTTGCTCCATCATGGATCTCGTTTATTTGTAAAAATATATAGGTTTTTCCAGGATAATAGCAATATTTTTCTCTTATGTTCCGTGAACCTCAGGCATACCCTTTACTATAAATACGAAATACCGATCCAGGAACTTCACTGACCAAAAGGCGACGGCATCAAAAGATTGGGGGGAAAAATCCAATGAAATGTAATTCCATCCGCATTCTTATAGAAGTGGCTCAGTTCCTATTCAGAAAAGAAAGGGATTTACAGACGATTTTTCTTAGTGAACAAAGATTTCTGTATGAAGAGATGAATCTGATACGTAATGCTATCCTATTAGATCTTGGGGCAGTAAGGCTTGACGGAAAACAAAGTGAGATTATGAACGAAGAAGTATATGAGGGTTTTTCTAGTGTGTACTGGTCTGTTTGCGAGTCCCAAATGGATGCGAAGGTTGCTACCGATTATATTATTCAGCTTAAGAAGATGGATGCTTACCATGTTGTAAATGGTCCCGCAGTTAAATTATGCAATCCGACTGAGGTGATCAACATACTTTTTGATATCAAATACGCTTTGCAACTTAAACGCAAGAGAGTTGGACATTTACTTACGGATGAGTGTGATTTTTTTCGTGCAGAAAAAAGAATTTTGAATGTGATCTTAGATGAGTTAGGCAAGAAAAGATATTTTTAGTTAGCTGAGGATTTTTTCGTATTCTAGTTGGTCTATGCGTAGATTAATCTGCTGCACCTTACCGTACAGCAACATGCGGTGTTGCCAATCGAGATGCTTATCCATAACTTGTTCCTTAATCTGTTCTTTTAGCTCGACAAGCTGAGGAATGTCCTTGATTCGTTGAATTTCTAAAATAAATCTTCCTAGTCCCATACGCAAATAAATCTCCCATATCCATATAGTAAGTTCCAAATGTACAGACGATGCTCGTCTATAAAAGGTTTCAATAAAATGAAATTTTTTAGAAGAACGTATAGGACCGCTCCAATTAGCGGTCCTTCCCTTATTCTTCAAAACTTAATCGGTAAACTCTTCCCCCATCGATGGCTCTAAGGGAAGTGATGCATTCTTCTGTTGTACTATCCAGTGCGTCTTCTACGGCTTGCAGTCTGGAGTCTAACATATCAATATGGGCGAGAGCAACCGCCTCTGGAAGCTGCGGCAAAACCGGACTTCCATATTCCAATTTGCCATGATGGGATAAAACAAGATGTTGTAGGGCTGTTACCGTTTGGTCTTGAGTACCAATATTATGGATAAGTGCCGCTTCATAGACCCAATTGTTCACAATAGAGATATGACCTAATAAATTGCCTCTAGTTGTATATTCTGTTACAATGCCTTGTTCCCCACCGTTAAATTCCTCTACCTTACATAAATCATGAAGCAAGATACCCGCTTTCAGTAAGTCTGTATTGAGAAAGGGTCTTTGTTTACAAAGGAACTCAGCGAGCTCTAGCATTCTTACGATATGGTAAGCAAGTCCAGCATAATACGCGTGATGAATCGACTTGCCGGCAGGATAAGACATGAGCTGTTCTCTTACTCTGCCGACACAAAATTGGACTATGGTTCTTATCTTTGTATTAACAATGCTTTCAACTGTTCTTTCAATAACTTCTAGTAGATCTGCTGGGGGAATCGGAGCAGCTTTCACAAAGTCGGATACAGTGTAGCCATCCGTGTCATTTGCGGTACGCATGCGAGAAACCTTAGCTTGTAATTTTTCTCGATAGAGTGAAACGGTTCCTTGAACTTTAACTACCATACCAGAGAAATACGTCTCTTTATCCGTATCCGTAATATCCCAAAACTTTAGGGCTATCTCTCCTGTTTTATCCGCAATGATCATGTCCAAGTAATCTCGTTGGTCTGCTGTTTGTTTAACGGCTGCGTGTTTAAGAAGATAGAAACCTATGAATTCGTTGCGATCTAAAAAGTCCTTAATCTCCATCGATTGAATCCTTCCATTTCCTCATTATGTATCGTATCCCTCTCTACTTTATCACGATTTACTAGAGATTTCGATCAGATCCTTTTGTAAAAAAACAAAAACATGAGGGAGCAAAATTTGCTCCCTCATGTTTTTACTTTATCGGTCTTTGTACGTTACGACTAGTACCATATCCTCTAAACCGCCCTGTGCTTGAATATCGATAATCTCTTTATCCTGCTTATTCTCTTCTAACCAGCCTCTAAACTCCGCCAGAAAGCGGAACTTTACTACTTGGATAGGGTCTGTTGCTTGATTCATCTATCTTATCCTCCTGTAAGAAACGTCCTTAAGGATAGTAGATGATCATACATCTCTAATTATTCTTCTTTAATTCAGCGATTCCGGACAGTTAGCAAAAATCTTCAAATTCCATTCCTCTGCATTTTCGGATTCAATGAGTTGGCCACAGTGCTTACACTTCATAGTAACAAAAGGAGTTTCTAGTTCCTGCCATTCATGTCGATTCATCATACTGCCTCCTAGATATTAGAATGAGTGAGCTCAATTCCTAATCATAAGTAACGAAAAATTAGAATTATTAATATATTATATTTTTATTGTACGTCATAGCGTGGAATAACGTCAATCTCGTATGTAAGAACATAATGAACATATGGCTGTCACCTCTGCTTTTTTAAAGCAGGGCTTCAGCCACGGTAGCTCTATCCTAATTTGGTGTAATAATTGGCATAATGTGATGCGACAAAAGAATGAGGCTTTATCCTTGCTTGATAACCCGTAGCTTCGATGACCTTCATCATCTCGTCTACGAAGATACTTGTCTTGTTCTTTTTCCCTAATCCTATATCGAGATGGCACTCTCTAATCAAATGAGACCCCGCTGATAGGAGGGTGATCATCTCTTGTTCCTTTGCTTCATCGAAGTAAGAGGCAACATGTTGTGTTAATTCGGTTTCTTTTGTAATTTTCTGCCTTAGATCCATTTGACCACTTTCTTTTTGTTTCCGATAACAAGCCCATACTCCCTTCCCTAGTCGCTGGATCACTATACCTGTTACAAACGTAGTATGTTTTCTATAGACATGGGAGTCAGTACCAATCATAAAGCGAAATTCTCCATATGGGTCCACGGTTATGAATCGAAGAACACGCTGGAAAACATCTTCTAATGACAGGTTACGTTCCGTAGTGTTTTGAAAACTAAAATCATGAACGGTTAAATGCTTGAACTGTTTCATCTGCACTCACCTTCATTTCTTTGCTTTATGTTAAGCTGTAATAATAATTTAACCTAAACTAAAAACCAATATGATTGCCAACTCCTATCAGGACAGCTTACAATAGCCTTTAGAGTGAAAAAAATTTGGAGGTGCGATAAAGTTGAAGCTGCTTGAGTCCTTTCAGACCCTTTTTGAAAACGCTGCGACCGAGGAGGAAATCTCTGAACTGCAGCAGATTGTATTGAAGCAAGGCTATGCATTCGTAAATGAGTGGAGTTTATCCCTTAGAAAGCAAATTGAACTGGCTGATGGTTTTTCTGAATTAGACCTTATAGATGGTAAGATTGCACTTGCAACCAAGATCTTGCCTAATCCACATCAGTTAAGCCCACTCTGGGAAGAGCTTTGGACCGATATGCAGTTTATGATCCAAACCAAGAAATCCCTTTACGAACAGGTACCAGAGACGGACCAACCAGGTCAGTGGCAGTTATTGTTTAATAATCCTTATAGCACGGATGGCATCGTCGTTCATGCTGATTTATCCTTTCCTCAGGCCAGCTACCAATTTGCCGTGTACCGCAAAGACTTAGCGAAGCACGAGTATATATCCCTGCAAAAAATATTGCAAAGTATTACCGTATCTGGAGAATAAGCCGTTCTTCTACATATGTATTAGGTACAGGCATAGAATATTAATACAAACTAAAAAGGCCCACTCACCGAGTGGGTCTTCAAACATTTCACATGTTTTTATTCTTTAGTCCAACCAGAATAAACCGCATCCAAGTCTTCATAAGTTACCGTCACCGAAGCTTTTTTAACTTCTTTCATAAGGGCTGAAATAACATCTTCTTCCCCATATTCCTTAAGTAGGTCTTTCATTTTTTCATGCAAGCTCATGATGTTACTCCTCTCCTCTATGTTTGTGTTTTTAATCTTATATATTTTTCTATTTTAACATATTTTTAATTTTATTGGAACGCTTACAAAAAAAGTAGGCTCAGAATCGCCTACTTAATGTCGTTGTCGTTGCTGCATTTTGGTCCAGAGTCTGCGCAACAGCATAAAAATTACGGCAATAACTAAAATGTCAATGATTAAACCTAAAAAGGATAGGTCTCCTAACCCCCCAAACAAACCACCGAAAAGCATGCTTCCAATAAAGGCCCCTGCTAAAAATCCACCCATTCCTCCGAGAAAACCTCCAGCTCTTCGAGGGGTATCCGTTCGAGGGGGAACGGCCCTCGTAGGTGGTGGAGTCGTGGGTGCCGGACGATAAGTACGACGTCCAGAGCGGTACCTTTGAATTTCAGCGTCAGCATCAGAAGCCTCCTGATAAGGCGCCAGCATTTCTTTGGTGATAGAAATGGTGCCTTTGCTTTCCACTGTGCCCTTAGCCTCTGATACCGGATATGTAGCCCACAAGACTGATATCATCAAAGCAAGAATAGCCAGAAGTTTGCTCAATCGTTTTCCTCCCAATCAACCAGAGTTATCATGATTAGGATGCCCCTAACGAATTAGGCTCTGAATAGGGAATAGCTGGGAGGGGAAAATACAAATGGAAAGGTGGCGATGAAAATGGGTGAACAAGATAAAGAACGTATTAATTCCCAAGTAGGCCGGTACATCATTCGGGATCTAGAGACGACTGCATCCACTCATGATGCGGAAACCGAAGCCGTTAATCAAAATCCTCATATCGGCACAGAGAATGATCGCATAGAAAGACAAAAATAAAAAAAACTTCTATCGAAGTATATTCAGGGTAGCCAGACCGCCTTTAGAGGAAGTTTTTTATGCGTTTAAGAAAGTTCATTCACTGTAATGCTTTTGTGAACTTAAACTTTCTTAAACAGTAAAAAAAAGGAGGAATCCTCCCTCCTTTTATATGCCCTTAAGACTTTCTTGCCAGCATGAGTCAATAAACTCAATGAATGCTCCAGGATTAGCGTAGCTATTTTTGAGGTCCTGCATGGAAACTCGAATATGCGCTTGATTGCCAGGCAGTTGAAGGACAAACACCAACTCCTCGTCTTCAAATTTCACACCAACTGGACGCTGCAACTTTTCAGCAAGACCGATTTGGATAGTTTGCCCTATTTCTTCCTTGCTTTGAAACATAATCCATGGCTTGTTATAACTCATCTACATTTCTCCTCTTCAAGCAGTTTTCTTTTATTATAAACTAAACACAAGCAAAAGCACCTGTTGAAAGTTTCACAGGTGCTTTCTTTTAGCTTTACTTTTTGGGCCTAAAAGTTCGGCAGCACGTTTCTTTTGACTCTGCAGCTTGATCCTGATGCTCTGTATCAATGCCAAGCTCATTTCCCATTTCTGCGTTAAAGTTTGCATGAGGGTCTAGATCTACCATAATTGCCGGAGCCTGACAATTATTCCCTTGTCCCCAGAAGGAGCAGTTTGAAACGGAACATTTAACTTCAACTTGTGGCATGTGTCAACCACCTCCCAGTCATAGTATCAGTTGCATTGGCAAAAAAAATGAAAAGAAAATGAAACCAAATCAAGCCTACTCCGTATAGGAATAGGGTTGTTTATTTTCGAACCAACGGAGGAACTCTTCATGGAACAGATCTCGCAGGGCAAGCCTGGTTGGCTTGTTCAATTGGTACATCATCGTTCATTTACGAAAGTCGTCATGATTCTTATCTTACTAAATGCCCTACTTGTGGGGCTTGAAACCTACCCTGTCCTCTATGAACCTTATTCTGGCTTGTTTCATGTGGCTGACCGGATTCTTCTTTGGCTTTTTACCATTGAGATTGTGTTGCGTTTATGGGCAGCTGACAAAATCTCGTCATTTCTAAAGGACAATTGGAATATCTTTGATCTCATCGTTATTCTTAGCGGTCACTTTTTTGTTGGAGCACAGTTCATTACAGTTCTTAGGATTCTAAGAATCCTAAGGGTCTTGCGTGCGGTTTCTGTTATCCCATCTCTAAGAAAAATGGTAAATGCCTTACTTCTTACCATTCCTGCCATGGGCAATATTGGTCTACTTTTGTCCATTTTCTTTTATATCTATAGTGTGATTGGAACTTTTCTCTTTGCGGATGCCGCACCAGAATATTTCGGGACGCTTCACGCCTCGTTGCTGACTTTGTTTCAAGTAGTGACATTAGAATCCTGGGCCAGTGGAGTTATGAGACCTATACTAGCCATCGTGCCTTGGTCCTGGCTTTACTTCGTAACGTTTATCCTCCTCGGTACCTTTGTTATTTTCAACTTATTTGTAGGCGTTATAGTCACGAATATTGATAAGGCTAACGAAGAGGACGCTCCTCCTTCGGAGGTCAAGGAACTGGAAAAACAGATAGCAGAACTAAAGGAAGTCCTCCTTCAAATTCGTGAAGATCAGATTGCTCAAAAAAGACAGGGGAGTGATTAGGTAAGAATCACTCCCTTCCCTATGTAGGATAAAAAAAACCCATTCAATACGGAAAGGAGTGGGAGGTTATGAGTGAGGCCTTACGTAAACTAAAACGTTTAGATTGGACAATTCTCTTTATCTTGCTATGTTTTATGTTCGTCAGTACAGCCGCTATTTATAGCTCAACATCTGGAACCTCTTACTTTGGTTTGCATCGAAGTAACTTAGTTATGTATCTGCTTTTCATTCCCGTTATGCTTGGAATTGCTTTGTTTGACTATCGAATCGTTATCCAACAGTTCTCCCCTCTACTCTATGCGCTAGGGGTACTATTGTTGGTTTTAGTTCTCCTGATTGGAGATACGATAAATGGTTCTACACGATGGCTTGACTTGGGATTTATCCAGTTTCAACCCTCCGAACTAGCGAAGGTGTTTGTCATCCTGTTTCTGGCTCGCTTATTGGCAGAAAGAAAAGGAGAGCCCTTAAGAATATTCGATCTCCTGATACTTGGAGCAGTGACCTTTATTCCGTTTTTTCTCGTGATTAAGCAGCCTGACTTAGGGACTTCTCTCGTCTTTCTCTGCATCTGTATCGGGATGTTATGGGTTGGGCATATCCGCCTTCGCCAATTTGTGATTGGGGTATTAGGGGTGGTTATCCTTGCTGGAAACTTGATTTTTCTTTATTTTACCAATTTTGATCTATTTTCAAAAATTATTAAGGACCATCAGTTAAAACGAATTCAGACTTTCCTTGATCCTGCTAGTTCTCCAGATGGAGGATGGCACGTGGTCAACTCTATGACTGCGATTGGTTCAGGGCAATTGCTAGGTAGTGGTTTTCAGAATGGTCACTATATCCAAAATGGATTTATTCCCTATTCCTATTCGGATTCCATCTTTGTCGTTGTAGGAGAGGAATTTGGTTTTTTAGGTGCTGTTATTCTTATCTTCTTATATTTTCTATTAATCTATCGAATGATTATGATTTCGATTGAATGTACGGATCTGCGAGGAACCTATCTTATTATCGGTGTGATCTCCATGCTTTGCCTTCAGGTCTTCGAAAATGTAGGTATGCATATCGGTATGATGCCCTTAACAGGGATCTCCTTACCTTTTATCAGCTACGGAGGAAGTTCTCTGTTAATTAACATGATCCTAATGGGACTTATACTCAGTGTTAGAATGAACGAAACAAAGTTTTCTTTCATCGATTAAGAGTAGGGCTGTGCAGCCCTACTCTTTTTGGTCTTCTACTGTATAATCGACAACGAGTTCATCATTCCGCACATAAGCTTTGAGTTGGAATAAAGGGGAGGTAATATCGCGACAAGAACGACCGATACATATTCGTCCCTCTGTCATTTTTTCTGCGAGAATACGGTGACCGGCCGTCAGCTGGATTTGCCCGTTGCCTTCTCCCCCTACTGTCATCGCAGAGATGCTTCCTTCCGCAATAATGACTCCGCCCCGACAGACCGAGTTCTGATCGTAAAACACCACATTTCCTTCCGTAAAAAGGTCACTTTGAATCATTCCCTCTTGCTTGATGCGAATATCGCCAGTGGCTTTCAACGAAGAGTGGTGACATTGTCTCACCTCAATCGTAGCCTTCTTTTCTTGGTATTGGCGAACACGGTTCCGCATCTCCGCTAAAAATTCCTGTATCGCATAGAGTTCATCGATGGAGCGGATGGTTGATATTCCATGAGGCTTCAAAAACAGTTCCAACCTCTGATTTAGTTCGAGAAATTCGTTTTCCGCCGGAGATTTCATCGTATGCACTAGGCTAATCAGCCTTTGGAACATGGGGATAAGATGCATATATTTATGATCTACTAACGTCTGTACGACTCTGCTGATGGTCACGGCTTGCTTATTTTCATGCAAGTGATTACGGATCATTTGGATCGCTTCTAACAAAGAGGCGAATGGTTCACTCACTTTCTTGAGCTCCATATACAGCTGGGAGTAATCGACTCCGTATAATCCTGAATAAAGACGGCTTGATACTGCATTACCTTGTACTTGGATCCCACCGGTTGCAGCAATGGTAGCATGATATGCATTCCCGTGTACGATCACCCTCCCCATCGCCTCAACGGTCATCCCATCCATAACATCCCCGTATATTACAACATCTCCGATAAATAGGATATTGCCGGTATTCATGTCCACATTGCCCTGAACGATATAGGAGGTGCATACATCGAAAAATCGGACGGCATCTCCCATCATTCTAGGACGTCCGGGCTTAAGCGCATAGACCTCGCCATTTTCTCGCAGTTCCACATGTCCTCTTGTAGCTAGCATAAAATCTTTGACCGGTTTAGGCGACACCGCCTTGCCAAACAGGTTTCGCCCGCTCAATCCGTCTTTCTTCGGAATTTTGCGGGCCATCAGCTCCCCTTCTTGGACCATTGGGATATGGTGATGCTCCCGATAGTTCACCTTGCCGTTGATTTCTTCAAGATAGGACTGTTCTTCAAGGGAGAAATAAACTTCAACATTTGCATCTGTACCAGAAATGGGCTCAACACCTCGGGCAATTAGGATCTTCTCGAAGGTCGGATGCTCCAATTCCCCTTGAATGGCAAGCTTGTCCACTTGGCTTTGAATCCCCATTTGCTCTAGCTGACTTAGGATTACCTCCATTGTGAGCGAGTCGACCACCCTCCCTAGATTAGCTTCCACATGAAGGATGAGATGATGTTGAGCAGGCTGATCCGACAATCGCCATTCATAATGATGTAACTGATGGACTCGAAGATAAGCTTTCATTTGATCTTCAGATAAGTCAATGGTATACAGCGGAGAGATTTTTACTTTCCACTCGATCCTATCCTCGGAAATAATGCGAACGGGTCGGCTAACCTGGATTCCATTTATAAAAAGCTGAATAGGCTCCTTGGCTTCAATAATGGGGTCCTCTCCGCCGTCAGAAGGCTCTAGGATTTCTATCACTCCACCCTGTATCTGAACCGAGCCATTTTGTGGTCGGCTGCTAACTTGCGGTTCCTCTTCTTGTGTATTTGGGGACGAACTAAACCGTTGTATTAAACGTTTAAGCTCCTTCGTAATCCTCTTCGGCATAGGCGTTGACCTCACTTAAGGCGTTAGGGCTTTTTTCAATCGGTCGAGGCCTTCGATGAGGATGGCGCGCGGACATGCAAGGTTAACTCGAAGGAAGCCCTCCCCATTCTTGCCAAAAGACGATCCTTCATTAAAGGCTACTTTGGCTTGCTGATACATTAATTCTTTAAGCTGCGTACTATTTAGGCCTAACTTTCGAAAATCCAACCAAACTAAATAAGTCCCCTCTGGCTTGATGACATCGATTTTCGGTAGGTATTGGCCAATAAAGTCCGTCAAGTATTCTAAATTGCTCCGAACATACTCGATAAGCTCATCTAACCATTCATCTCCCTCATTAAACGCAGCCTCCACAGCAATCAAGCCGAAGCAGCTTTCTAAGTGAAGAGAAAGTGTGGAAAGTCTATCATTATACTCTTTTCTTCGTGAAGGATCTGCGATGATGACGGTTGAGGTTTGAATTCCTGCTAGGTTAAATGTTTTTGTTGGTGCAATGCAGGTAATGGAATTCAACGCAAACTCTTCGGACAAAGAGGCAAAAGGAATATGTTGATATCCTGGATATATCCAATCACAATGAATCTCATCTGAAATAATAAAAACTCCATGTTTTAAGGCAAGATCCCCAAGCTGGATCAATTCTTCCCTTCTCCATACTCTTCCCACCGGATTATGTGGATTGCAAAGAAGCATCAGCTTAGTTTCCGGGTCCATCATCTGCTCTTCAAGAGCGGCAAAGTCCATGCTGTAGTAACGATCTTCTAATAATAACGGATTCTGAATTAGCGTTCGGTTATTTTTGTTGACCACATCGTAGAATGGAGGATAGACCGGTGTCTGGATTATCACCTTATCCCCAGGCTGGGTGAGGAGGTCTACGAGCATACTCAATGCCGTTACTACACCGGGAGATGTAGTGATCCATTCCTGCTCTATCTTCCAGTCATGTCTTCTTTTCAGCCATCCCATGATCGCATCATAATACGATTGGGGTCTTATGGTATAGCCTAATACCCCATGATCCACTCGTTTTTTTATTGCTTCAAGGACACTTGGAGGTGCTGCAAAATCCATATCCGCCACCCACATTGGCAAAATCGCCGGATCACCGAACAGTCTTTCTACTTGATCCCATTTGTAAGAAGCGGTATTTCTTCTTTCAATCATTTGGTCAAAATTATAATTCATATCTAACACTTCCCCCTTTCACTGCATAAAAATGTGCGAAAAAAGTATACTAATAAAGGCATCGATGCCTAACTGGTGTGACCCCTACCAGGGCCTTAACCCCTGCTGGGGTCTTTTCTAAATGATTGAAATTATCGTAATAACCAGGATGACGATACTTCCTATTATACAGTAATAAAACAGCCAGTTCTTCCAAAAAGCCGCTGTCCTATAATTTTTATACTGTCCATACCAAGCCGTAGCTACATAAGCTATGACTCCAAGAAACAATAGAAAGAGAATTCCTTTGAGAAATATCCCAACAAACAAGCCAATAACGACACCCAGCCCAATTCCTTTCCAAGAGTCTGTTTGCATGCACTTCCACCTCCGTCCATTTGGTAGAGTGTATGTACAAACAAAAGGAGATATGTAAAGGCCGCTCTCTTTAGAAGAGCGGCTGTTTGCGGTTGGCTATGGCTTCTTGTTATCAAGTGCAGCCTTTAAAGCATCTGCTAGGCTAGATCCCACGCTTTCTTTATGTGTATATTCCTTAATTAAAGCTTTTTCTTCCCGTTTGTTCGTTCTTTTTCCATTCTTATTATCCTCTAGCATTTCGATCACGTTACATGGTTTGCAGTGAGCGTATTTCCCAGCCTTTCCCGTGCGAAGCTCCATTTTCTTTTTGCACTGAGGACAGCGCTTTTGAAGTAAGGGATTTTCTGCGGCACGACGGTACTTACACTCACGGTTCGAACACACCAAATTTTTACCTCTCTTGGTTTTCACCTCCATTAATTGCCCCTGACATTCCGGACATTTCGAGCCGGTCAGGTTATGAGGCTTGTATTCGATTTGACTCTGTGAAATTTGCTGAATCAATCTTTTCGTTTGTTGACGAATTTCCTGCAGGAATCGTACAGGGTCTCCCTTTCCTAAAGAAATTTGCTCCAGCTCTCGCTCCCACTTTTCCGTCAAGTCAGGAGAACGAAGATCCTCTGCAACGAGTTCAGCCAACTGCCAGCCCTTTTGGGTAGGACTCAAACGGTTAGCTTGGCGTTCAATGGTTTCGGTTTGTAGGAGTTTCTCAATAATATCAGCCCTTGTGGCTGGCGTACCTAAACTGTGCTTTTCCATCTGAGTTAAGAGCTCGGCTTCCGTGTAGCGCTGAGGAGGTTCGGTCAATTGTCTTTTCAAATCTATGGTAGGGCTGGGCAACGTTATTCCTTCTTGAAGCTCGGGCAAACTCTCCTGTTGTTGATCATCTTTGCCGTAGAGCTCCTTCCAGCCTAGATCTTTTACGATTGTCCCTTTCGCATGGAAGCTTTCCTTGCCGATTTGGATCTCGACTTGGACGAGCTCGTAGCGGTAAGGCGGATAAAATAAAGAAATGAATCGTCTAGCAATGAGATCATACAGCTTCTTTTCATCTGCGGTTAAATCGTTCAAGATTAATGGCTGATCCGTCGGAATGATGGCGTGGTGATCCGTGACCTTACTGTCATCTACAACCCGTTTGCTAATTGGTAATATCTTCTTCTGTAGGGGACGAACAAGAGAGGCATAGGGCCCCACCGCAATACTATTTAACCTTCCCTTTAGCGTGTCGACCATATCGCTTGAAAGATGACGTGAATCGGTTCGAGGATACGTAACCAACTTATGCTGTTCGTATAGCTTCTGCAGTACATTCGAGGTGTGCTTGGCAGCAAATCCGTAGCGCCTATTCGCATCTCGCTGCAGCTCTGTTAGGTCGTAGGCAAGGGGATGAAGCTCTTGCTTGTCCTCACGTTTGATTCGTTTTACAGTCGCTGCTTGGTTCTTTACTTGTTGTTCTATTCCTTTGGCTTGATCCTCTTGGAACATACGCGACTCCGTTTTGCCAGTTGGTCTCCATAGAGCTTTAAACTTGGCAAATTGGGCGTGCAACGTCCAGTAAGGAACCGGTTGGAAGCTTCTTATTTCTTTTTCCCGGTCAATGAGCATATAAAGCGTGGGAGTTTGAACCCGTCCGGCAGCGAGCTGGGCATTGTATTTACTTGTTAATGCTCGAGTTACATTGAGACCGATGAGCCAATCGGCTTCCGCACGGCAAACGGCAGACTGATACAAAGGAGTGAAGGCTTCCCCCGGTTTTAATTTTGCAAAACCCTCTTTGATTGCTTGATCGGTTTGGGAGGATATCCACAGACGCTTGAAGGGCTTTTTCCAGTGTACGATCTCCATGATCCATCGGGCAACCAATTCTCCTTCACGTCCTGCGTCCGTTGCAATGATAAGCTCTTTGATATCTGAGCGTCTCGCTAGTTGTGACACGGCACGAAATTGATGAGAGGTTTCCTTCATAACCTTAAGCTTCATATGCGAAGGCAAGATAGGCAGGTCTTCTAGTCTCCATGTTTTATATTTTGGATCATAATCTTCAGGTTCAGCTAGGGTTACTAAGTGTCCCATCGCCCATGTTACGACATAGTCCGGCCCTTCCATATACTGCTTGTGCTTCTGATGACAGCCAAGCACGCGGGCAATTTCTTTTCCTACGCTAGGCTTTTCTGCTAATACAAGTGATTTCATGCGTTTCTCCTTCATCATAGATTCCCATTTTCCATAGTACACAAGATCCAGTTAGAAAGCGAATGTATGATCATAGACAAAAAATTTTCACAAAACAAAACCATACAGCGTTAAATCGTGATAAAATGAGTAAAAAACATGGATATAAAAGGAGCCTGGAGATGATTAAATCTGTTTTTTTTGATCTTGATGACACCCTATTATGGGACGAGCGCAGTGTAGAAGAAGCCTTTCATACCACTTGCTTGCTAGCCAAGGAAAAGTATGGCGTGGACCCCGTTCAGCTTGAAGAAGCGGTAAGAAAAGAAGCCCGTGCTCTCTATTCATCCTATGAAACGTATCCTTTCACTACTATGATCGGAATCAATCCTTTTGAAGGTTTATGGGCTAATTTTTTAGAGGGGGAAGCTGCGGAGTTTCGATTATTGCAAGGATTAGCTCCAACGTATAGAAGAGAGTCGTGGACAAGAGGGCTACAAGCGCTTGGCATTAATGATCCTGAATTTGGCCAGATCTTAGCAGAAACCTTCCCAGCCGAGCGGAGAAAGCGTCCTTATGTCTATGAAGAAACCTTCCACGTATTAGACCAGTTGAAAGGAAAATACCAGCTGTTGCTACTAACCAATGGCTCACCTGATCTGCAAAACGAAAAATTAGCAGGCGTTCCTGAGATTGCACCTTACTTTGACGAAATCGTTATTTCAGGTAACTTTGGCAAAGGAAAGCCAGACATCGCCTTATTCGAGTATGCTTTAGGACTCTTGAACCTATCTAAGGACGAAGTCATTATGGTAGGTGATAAGCTGACAACCGATATTATGGGCGCCTCCCGCGTCGGAATGAAATCCGTCTGGATTAACCGCAATGGTCTGGAGAGAAATCCTGAGATTACTCCTACCTATGAGATTAAGCATTTGCAGGAGTTAATGGGAATCTTGGAAGAAGGAAAATAAATGATATCCCTAACACTCCTTTAGGCTGACGTTTTTTGTCAGCCATTTTTCGTTTAACTTCTCCAAGAAATTTAAAAAGAAAAAAATTCGTAAAAAATGAAACCTTAGCCGGGTTGTCCCGTATTATAGAATTAGAATTCTCATATATACTACAAGGAGGAACAGTTTGATGTTTAAGAAATTGCTTGTATTCTTCGTTGCATTCGCCTTGGTTCTTAGCCCGGGTGGATTATTCGATCACCAAGAGGCAGACGCAAAGAAGTCGTATAAGTCCGGCACCAAGTCTTTTACACCAACCAAAAATGATTCCAATATGAATTCCACCACCAATAAGCCTGCTACCAATAATCCTGCTACTAACACGCCAGCTGCAGCTAAGCCGGCAAGCAGCGGCGGTTTCATGAAGGGGCTATTATTCGGTGGTTTAGCCGGGATGTTGCTTGGCAGCATGTTCGGTGAAGGCATGCTAGGAGCCATTTTCGGATTGCTCATTAACATCTTGGTAATTGCAGCCGTTATTTTCCTTGTAAGAAAAATTTATGTATACTTCAAGAATCAACGCAATCCTCGAGACATCCAAGATTCTAGAAGATAAGCAACCTGCAAGGGCTGGTCATTAAGACCGGCCTCTTGTTTTTTTATCTAAAAAGGGTGAACCCACCTACTTGGGATCACCCTTCTTTCTATGAAGCACTTCTCTTTTTCCAAACGGTTGCACGCGATTGAGTAGCCTCTGGCCAATTAAAAAGCAATACCCCGCCAATGACAACGGCTGTACCCAAAAACTGCATGATGCTCATGGTTTCCCCAAGAAAAAGGTACGCAAGAATGGCCGTAAAGATCGGATTAAAATTCAAAAACATTCCCGACCTTGTTCCCCCAACCTTCTGAACACCTAGATTCCAAAACAGCATCGCGATTACTGTAGCCCCTACACTAACGTATAATAGAGCAATCCAAAAGCTCAGATCAGGTTCGACAATCTCAAAGCTAGGCAAGTTAATGGGAATCAGTACGAATACCCCAAATATACCTGCCCACAAAGTAGACATGTAGGCTGAGGTATATTGCATGGCCCTACGACCAGCTACGGAATAAACTCCCCAGGAAGCGACTGCAGCTAACATAAATAAATCTCCATTGTTGAACTCAAGAGAAAGAAGTCTTTCTATATGCCCATTGGTAATCACGATTAATACTCCACCAAAAGAGATCACCATACCTAACACTTTACGCGCGGTTATTTTCTCCCCTATCCAAAGAAAAGAAATAAGGGCAATGGCAACGGGATTAAGAGCAGAGAGAAGTCCTGCATTGTTGGAAGAAGTTCTCTCGAGAGCTAGAAACATAAAAATGTTAAAAAGAGCAACCCCAGTCAGACCCATGATGAATAAATATATAAGGGCCGGCTTGGGAGGAAGGATCTTCCTTTCCTTCAACCAAACGATAGGCAGCAAAAAAAGGACAGCAATAAACCAACGTAGATCCGTTAAAGTGAGTGCGGAGGCGTGGTTAACAAGGTACTTCCCTGCTACGAAGTTTCCTGCCCATAGCATACTGGTAACAAGTAGTAACCCTAAATATAGTATTGGCATGTCATTATCCCCTATTGTGATATGGAATCATCTTACCTCCTCCCCGGGGAAATGTCTATATTCAAACGTACAAAAGAAAAAAGGTGTCCCCCAAGCGAAAGCTTGAGAAAGACACCTTATCGATTAAAAAGAAATAACATTAAATCCTAGTAGAAGGACTAATACAAGAACAATTATAAAAGGAATCCATAGCTTGCCTGCCTCTTTTCCTTTTTTCGTCCGAACAAGGATCATTTCCATCAGTCCGATTAAAGCGATAGCTAAGATTCCTTTGATAACGAAAACCAGGGAAAATTGATAACCAACAAGCATGCCAATTCCCGAAACAACCATAATGACAAAGAATAATCGCAAGATCATATGGGTGATTTTTTGGGCTTTCATATTTTGCTTGGTTAACATGAAATAGCTTACACCAAAAAATAATAGGGTGAAAAACCATGAACCTGCATGGGATTGATAAAAGATGTTCATCAACTGTGGTGACATTGGACACTCTCCTTAAATTGTATATCGTTAACACCGTGGTTATAGTAATTACATAAAACATTATAATAGAAGTTTGTCATGTAGACACGCTAGAAAGTGACTTTTTCATGACATTTCTCGGTACATCTTCTATAATCAATAAAACAATGTAGCAAAGAAGGGATGTACATGGAATTTAGGCACTTGCTTACCTTTAAAGTGGTTGCAGAGGTTCGAGGTTTCACAAAAGCAGCAGAGATTCTAGGCTATGCCCAATCTAGCATAACGGCGCAGATCCAATCGCTGGAGGAAGAATTAGGAACCCCTTTATTTGATCGACTAGGCAAAAAAATTGTATTGACAGATGCAGGAGAACGATTATTGCCTTATGTTCAGGAGATGACAAAGCTCCAAGATTCTATCAAAGCGATTGCCCACTCCCAGGACGAACCCAGTGGAACCCTCGTGATCGGTGCACCAGAGTCTCTTGCAGCGTATCGATTGCCTCCGATTATTCGGGAGTTTCGGGAACGTTATCCTCTGGTCAAAATGGTCCTAAAGCCTGGCTTATGCTGGGAGATGAGATCTCACGTTCGTAATGGTGAGCTTGACCTAGCCTTTCTTCTTGAAGCTGAGAGTGATGCGCCCGATCTTCATATCGAGACCCTAGTCGTAGAGAAAATGTCCCTTATTGCGCCTCCTGACCATGCGCTAGTCTCCCTGCCAATGGTAGAGCCCTATCATTTAAAAGGCGAGACCATCCTGCATACAGAACCAGGATGCAGCTACCGCTCTCTTTTTGAAAAGCATCTCATTGCGCATGGTATCTACACGAATCCGGACATGGAATTCTGGAACATCGAAGCCATAAAAAATTGTGTGATGTGCGGCTTAGGGATTGCTTTTCTCCCCCATATCACGGTAGAGACCGAGATTTCGAATGGAAAACTCGTGGCTCTGAAGTGGAATGACGATTCTCATCGCGTCTCTACCCAGCTGGTCTATCACCGCTCTAAATGGATCACTCCGGCCTTGCGCGAGTTTCTAGGAGTGGTTCGAAAGCACTTGAAAGATTCGCAAACAGGGTAAAGAGGGAGCAAGACTCCCTCTTCTTAGTCTTCTTAATCAAAAAGCTTGAGGTAGCTGCCATAACCCTCTTCTTCGAGCTTGTCCTTGGGAATAAATCTAAGGGCAGCTGAATTGATGCAATAGCGAAGGCCGGTTGGCTTTGGTCCGTCATCAAACACATGACCGAGATGGGAATCTGCCCCCTTGCTTCTCACTTCAATCCTTACCATATTGTGACTAACATCCATCTCTTGCTTGATTTCTTGTTCATTTAAAGGTTTAGTGAAGCTCGGCCAACCGCAACCTGAATCAAATTTATCGAGGCTGCTAAACAAGGGTTCACCGGAAATGATATCTACATATATACCTTGCTCTTTATGATTCCAATACTCATTTCGGAATGGGGGCTCCGTACCATTATTTTGCGTGACTTCGTATTGCATAGGGGTAAGCCTATTTCTCAACTCTTCATCACGTTGATGATCCTTCCAGGCTTGCTGAATAAAGGCATCCCGTCCAGATCCTTTGCGATACATTTTATACCGGAATGGATTCTTTCTATGATAGTCTTGATGATACTCCTCCGCAGGATAAAACTCTGCGGCCGGCAAAATGGGGGTAACAATTTTCTTGCTAAACC
Organism: Ammoniphilus sp. YIM 78166; assembly: GCF_004522215.1. Lineage (GTDB taxonomy): Bacteria > Bacillota > Bacilli > Aneurinibacillales > RAOX-1 > YIM-78166. The sequence continues at coordinate 696,297 of NZ_SDLR01000003.1, forward strand.
GCCCACTTTCCTCTAATGCTTGCTTGGATTCCTCTGCAATTTCTCGTTGCTCCTCACTATGATAGAAGATCGCCGTCCGGTAAGATTCTCCTCGATCGTGAAATTGCCCTCCCTCATCCGTAGGATCGATCTGACGCCAGAAGAGCTCTACTAAATCTTTGTAGGAGTACACCGTGGGGTCAAAGGTAATCTGTACCGCTTCGTAGTGTCCTGTCGTCTCCGAGCATACTTCTTTATACGTTGGATTGGGGGTATGCCCTCCAGTATAGCCAGAAACCACTTTGACAATCCCTGGTTCCTCCTCAAAAGGACTAACCATACACCAGAAGCAGCCTCCTGCAAACGTAGCTAATTCGAACCTCATATTTCTATTCACCTTCTCCGTCCTTAGGATTTTTTCATCCAAGAATATTTTAGCATTTCTAGTGTGCAAAAGATCACATTTTCTTACTCTTTAATCCACTATAATGGTCTCAAATGTGCTGGAACGAGGTGTCAACAGATGAAATGGTATCCTATCTTTTTGTATATTCATATTTACTCGGCAATTATTTGTATTGGTCCTCTTCTCTGTTTTCCTGTGCTTTCTTACTTCCTTACCAATAAAGGGCGCTTAAGCCAAGAATCGTATGGATTAATGAAGCAGCTCTTCCCTCTGGCCGCCATTGGAGCGGTTCTTCTTCTTAGTTCAGGGTTTGCCATGGATGTCCTGGTCAAAGGGGCTTATATTCGGACGATATGGATGTCTGTGTCGGCTGTCTTAATTCTTCTCGTGGTGGCCCTCATTGTGTTTGCCTATCGTCCCATATATAAAAAAATAGGATCCCTTTTCGGGGACGGTCAATTATGCCCCCTTCAAGGAATCCCTTTAGCCATCAAGCTCAATCAGGTCAGTTGGACGATCTGCAGCTTAGTCACTGCCATTCTCGTACTCATGATTACCAAGCCTTAGTTGGATACTTACTTTCATATTCTGTGAACCCAAAAACATCTGATAGTGTATCAGATGTTTAATACCTTGAGCGTATTTTTCTCCCCTTAGTCGTAAAAGTCGAGGATGACTCGTTTTGAATGATATGTAAGGATTCGATTGCTTGTTTAATTGTCGCTTTGGACTGAATCTTCTCTGTGATGTCTAGTCCCTGTTGAACCATCATTTTGGCTATGTCGGGCTTAATCCCTGTAACAATGGTATCACAACCTAATAATCTTAAACCCTGTACGAGTTTAAGTACTTCCTTTACCACTTGATGATCAAGAAAATGAGCAGCCGTTATATCCATAATGAGGTTGCGTATTTGTACTTGACTGACGTGATTGAACGTTTGATCCATAATTCGAGTGCTGCGAGCATGATCAATAGCTCCAACAATCGAAAGGACGGAGGTGTCATGGGTAATGGGAATAAGGGGAACAGAGAGTTCCTCTACCGTAATCTGCTGGAAACGAATGAGTTCGTTTTTTTGGGCAACATAATTAGAGGCGAAATGATAAATGACCATATCGATGGCTTTGTTATAGTATCGTTCCCACTCAAAGACTTTTTTTGCGGAAAGGGTTTCTTGTGATTGTTGCAGGTAGTAATTTAGGGTCTTCCAAAAAATATCTCTGAATTCTGTAAACAGCTCAAGGCTATAATGTATCGGAAAATCACTTTGGGCTCTTCTTCGCCCGATATCCTGAGCCCATTGAATTAGCTCTTCCTCTCGTATACCTGGCATGTCTTTACCAATGATAAGAAAAAGATTTTCAAAGCTTTCTTGCAGACTGCTAGGGGTTGCTTTTGAGCTTTGAAAGAATTTGCCTTTCCCACTCGACTGGTTCCACTCACTAATTATTACTGACAGGTTTTGCTCAATAAATTGATTTAAATTCTCTCCCTTGATATAAACCAATTCCAAATAACCATAATTTAACATATAAGATCCCCTTGTCTTAAAAGAAGATACATCCTTTTGTATGATTATATCTTGAAATTAATAGGATTTCCACTTTTTTCAAAGAAAAGAGACCTGTATCATACACAGGTCTCTTCTTTAACTTAATATATGTAATCTATAAAAAATAGCTCGTTAGCTTTCGCTTTTCGGATGCTGACTAGGCTAACGAGCCCAATATATTTACGAGGATTTAATGCAAAGGTTATGAACCATATACACGATAAAATCACGATTGGAGAAGATAAGCTATGGCTCATATAACATAGTATATACTAGAGTATTGAATCTATCTACAAGAAATCCTTGGAAGTCAACATGCTTTTAGCTTTCTCGTAATCAATTGGCTGGTTCATATTAAACAACGCGCGATCCACATTTTCTAAATTGAGTAGCTCGGTCTCTTTAACATAGCAGACGTTAACTTGTTCTAACAGGGAGACCATGCGCAACGTTTGAGCTTCTAGCGCCTCCTTAATTTTAGGCAACATAGATTTTCGATAAAGTGCGAATAAGGGGTGAATTCGATTTTTAATCATAGGAACGACAGCATCATACCCAGGCGCTTTAGATATAAGATGCTCGGCCATTTCACACTGAACGAAGGGCATGTCACACGCGATGACCAGATTAAGATCATAGGGGGAATGGGAAAGCCCCGCCTCAATACCTGCCATAGGTCCAAGCCCGGGGTAATTGTCCCTTACCATATTAATCGGTAAGTTAGCAAAAAGCGCCGGTTCATTCGTGACAAGCAGTTTGCTTTTACATACTGCACCTAAGTTGTAGAGTATTCTTTCAACTGTTGTCTCCTCCCTTGCGCCAAATGTTAGTAATGCCTTGTTTGTCCCCATTCGGCTAGACCTGCCGCCAGCAAGGATAATTAAACCAACATCCATTTTTTCAGCTCCTCTTCAATATCTTTTATACCCTTTTTCTGTAGCGATTAAATCCAAGTGCAAGGTTGCTAAGTCTTCAAGTAGTAGCATCGGATAGGCTTGAGGGGAAAGAGAATGGACTGCTTTAACATAAGTTTGACACTGATTGCATACATCAACTCGGTACTTATTTTCATCTTCGATAAAGAGGTAATCGAGTTGATGGTGGTCTGTGGTTTCGCAGTGAGCGCACTGTACTCTTTGATAGAGCCAATCGCAGGAACATGAGCTGCATCTTAAATAACGAAATTTCTCAGATTCTCTAATTTCAGACATAATAGGATGGGCGCCGCAAATAGGACAATATCCCTTTTTCCAGTCATCCAGCGAAAAATCTCGGGACAATGCCAGACTGTACTCCACCAAGGTCGGCAGCAGACTGTACTGTGCGAGTAAGGCTAATAAGGGTATATCTATATTATATTCAGACGACCACTGCCATAGCCGGGTATCCTCGTTTTTTAAGGTTTCTAGAAGCATGCTAGATATATCTTCATTTGTCAACGACTTACCTAATATTTTCAACGGTTTCCTGCTTTTTCCTACGCCTTCCCACTCTAGAAGGCTTCTGAATAAAGGAATCGCATACGTAAGATCAACCTTCTCTTCATACCCTAATAGAAAATATTCACCATGGAGCTGTTTGTTTAGTTTCTCAGCCTCCGCCAGTTCAAAAGGCTGTATCAAAGGGGAATGCAAGAGAAATCGTTCAATTAGATCTAATTGAATATCAGCTAAAGGTTTTAGACTCTTGTTTTTTTCTTTAATAGATTTTGTTCTTGTTTTTACTGTTGCAAGCATGACAAACTACCTCCGTCCCAAAAATGAAGTGGTGAGGTTGACTCACCACTTAAACTAATGAAATTGGCCACCAATGACTAAGATGTAGCGCAGAATAAATCCGCCAATTAAAATGAGGGAGCTAGAAAGGATTAAACTATTTTTTTCACCTAGCATCGAGACTCTGTAACGGATGATGAGTGGTAGGATTAAGCCTGCAAATACAACGCCTCCAAATAAGAGGAAACCATTAGTACCACTCATGTAGGTGGGCGCAAGAGCACCTAAGCTAACTAGGAAGCCAGCAATAATAATAAGTTCGAGTATCATAACCACTGTGTCGGCTTTCTCCAACCGGTGTATATAGCCCTTGGCTTCTTTCATCTTTCTAGCCATCGCAAGTACCATGGCTGCGAGGCCAGTCGAAACGCCTGAAACAAGGAAAAGTATAGGAATCAAGCTTGAAGACCAAGCCGGCCAATGAGTCGTCGACAATAAAATTCCGGTATACGTACCAATATAACTCGCTGTAAGGATTCCAATAGGTAAGAAAGCCTTGCTTGCTTTTCCTTCATGTAGACCAATAATAAGAATGGAAAGAGGAATCCTCTTCTCCCATTTCAAAGTCTTAATGAGCGCATAGATAAACGATACGGTTGATAGTAAACTAAATAATCCAATCGCCCACGAACCCATAGACATAACCGATTCACCTTTTACAATAAAAGCGAGATCACGCGGATTGAACATCATGTGGTAAAAACGTAGGAATCGATCAGGTACAGCTAGATCCAATACGAGCAAAAGTCCACTTAAGGCAATTAGCGGCATCGCAAAAAAATAACCAGTTACTGAATACTCACGATCCGAGCGTGATCCCCAGAGTTGACCGAAGGCGGAAAACATATAGGAACCTATTGCAATGCCAGCGACAAAGAAATAATACACTATCTCCCAGTGCCAATCCGGACTGTTGAGTTGAGCGGTATAACTGTAACCCATTTGGTTCTCCCCCTTAGCCCTGAATTTGGTGTTGATCTTCGGCCATTTGCTTCATCCGATTCGCACGGAAGGTAAGGAGTCCAACTAAGCCTATACCAATCAAACCAAATACACTCATAAAATAACTCTTTGCTTGCTTTTTGCTTGGCAATTGAGGATTTTCCGGAAGAGCATAGACCGAAGGCTGGTCCATAAGCAAATAAAAGACATTTAGTCCGCCTAGTACATCAGATTTACCATAAATATTGGCTTCACTGTTTCCGTTTAGTTTTAAGAGTTCTAGCTTTGTGTCGGCTTGTTTCATTAAGTCATCTACGTCTCCAAACTGGATGCAATCAGTTGGACAAGTTTGGGCACAGGCAGGTTGCTGCCCATCCTGGAGTCGATCGTAGCACAGCGTGCACTTTTGCGCCGTTCCTTTGATGTCATCCACGGAAATTACTCCAAAAGGACAACCAGAAACGCAATAGCGGCAGCCGATACAGATATCATGGTCAATATAAACCGTATCAAACTCTGTTCGAATAATGGCGTTAGTCGGACATACTTCCATACACCCGGCTTGCTGACAGTGCTTACATGAGTCGGTCATAAATAACCATCGTTCTTGTGATCGATCATCTGAAAACTGCTCAATAAACTTCACGTGTCTCCAGTTTACAGCACTTAGTGAACCTGTATTATCATAACTGTTTCCAGTCAGACCAATCTCATCAGCCATAGGCAGCTTATTCCACTCTTTACAAGCAACTTGGCATCCTTTACACCCTGTACATACCGATGTATCAATAAACATTCCTTTTTTATCTGACATTCCTACACCCCCGCTTCGATTCTTCCTTTACGTACATTACACGTAAAGGCTTTCGATTCATGGATGTTTACGTTAGGATCAGCGACAATGGAAGTTAACTGATTAGCGGAAGACCCTGTTGCGATACCCGCATAACCCCAGTGAATCGGCATTCCAACTTGGTGAATAAGCTTCCCGTCAATCTTAAATGGTCGGATGCGTTTCGTAACCAATGCTTTAGCCTCAGCTTCGCCACGGGCCGTATTAATCGTGACCCATTCACCGTTTTTAATATTTAATTCTTTGGCCAATTCTGGACTTATTTCTAAAACACTTCTGGCATGATCTCAGCCAACCAAGGCAGGAAACGGGACATCGGCCCGCTTAAGTGATGCTCAGTTACCCGATAGGTGGTGATGACATAGGGGTATTTGCCATTCCCTACTCCATGCAGTTCATTATTCGGGATATCCTTGTAATACACCGGCAGGGTTATGGGGATACTTCGGATAAAGCTTATTTTCAATGGGTGTGTCTACCGGCTCATAGTGAGTGGGTAAAGGACCGTCAGCTAGCGCACCAAACAATTGAATGCGGCCTTCTGGCTGCATAATGAATGGATCCGAACCGGAATGTGCATCTAAACCGATCCCATCTAACTTGGCCTTGGAACTTGGAGATTTTTTAGCTGCAAAGTCCGGTACATCAAGACCTGTCCACTTCTCTTCTAATCCGTCCCACCACACATATTTCTTACGTGTAGACCATGGTCGCCCGCTTGGATCAGCTGAAGCCCGATTATAAAGAACATGTCGGTTAGCTGGCCAGCAGAATCCCCATTTCAAACTGACGTAATCATCCGCTTCCCGAGAGGCAGCTAGATTTGTTTGATCATCCGGCAAAATCCCTGTGTATACCCAGCAGCCAGCAGCTGTACTACCATCGTCTTTAAGATCGGCAAACTTCGGTACACACTTTTTATTTTCTGTGTAATAGCCGTTAATTTCTTTAAGGATTTTCACATCATCTGGCTCCGGTACATGGAAACCGCCATGATTTTTCTCGTCATCGTAATCCCACGTCAGATTTACGAGTGGCCAATCCCTCTTAGCCGTACTACCTTGATACATCGCAATAAGTTGTTTCCCTAATTCATTCGCAAACCATAGGTCAGATCGGCAATCCCCGGGAGGATCGGCGGCTTTTTCCTTCCACTGTGCCATACGATTAGTGTTGGTAAAACTCCCGCCCGTCTCAGCAAAAACGGCGGTCGGAAAAAAGAAGATCTCAGTCTTGATATCCTTCGGCTTGACCTGACCATTGAGTACTTCGGGAGCCTTGTTCCAGAAAGTAGCCGTCTCCGTAAGAAAAGGATCTCGAATGACCAGCCAATCTAATTTACTCATGGCTTCCCTATGGAAACGACCATTCTGTCCGCCCGCTGCAGGATTCTGCCCCATAACGAAAAAGCCCTTGATAGTGCCCTTATACATATCCTGGAACATATTATAGTGAGAATGATTTCCTAAAAGCTTAGGTAACGCGTCGTAGCCAAAGTCATTTTCAACTGTAGCAGCGTCACCAAACCAAGCTTTCAGCAGACTAATCGTGTACTTTGGATAATTTACCCACCAACCCGTTGGTTTTGTTTCGGCAAGTAAATAGTCTTCCAAAGTATCATGCTGCTTCTTGGCAGATGGCATGTTTAGATAACCTGGCAGCGTATGATATAAGGTCGAAATATCAGTTGCACCCTGAACATTGGCATGACCACGAAGCGCCATAATACCGCCGCCAGGACGCCCCATATTCCCTAACAGAGACTGCAGGATAGAAGCACACCTGATCGTCTGAACACCTAAGGTGTGTTGAGTCCATCCCATCGCGTAACAAATCGAGCTTGTTCGTTCCCGATTCGAGTTCTTAGCCAATGTCTCAGCTACCATGATAAAATCTTCTTTAGGTGTTCCACATACTTCTTCTACTAACTCCGGAGTGTATCTTACATAGTGCTTCTTTAAAATTTGGAACACGCATCTAGGATGCTGCAGGGTTTCATCCTGCTTCGGTCGACCTACAATCCTCTGTCTAGCAATTCTTTCAGTCAGATTAGACGGTTCCCCCTCAGGATAAATCGGCTCTTCACGCTCAAAATCCCAGGTGGATCGATCATAAGTCTGCTTGTCCGGATTGTAACCGGAAAACAACCCGTCCAAGTCTTCTGTGTCTTTATAGTTCTCATTTACTATGAATGGTGCGTTCGTGTAGTGAACCACGTATTCTTTAAAATACTTTTCATGCTGGATCATGTAATTGATAAGGGCTCCTAGAAAGACCATATCTGAACCCGATCTCATTGGCACATAATCCGTTGCTAGAGCGGAGGTCCGCGTAAAGCGAGGATCAACGTGCAACACCTTAGCGCCTTTTTCTTTCGCCTGAATCACCCATCTAAAACCAACAGGATGGTTCTCAGCGAAATTCGATCCCATAATTAGAATGCAATCACTTTCCGCAAGATCTCTAGGTGTATTAGTGGCTCCGCCACGACCAAATGAAGTACCTAGACCAGGTACTGTCGAGCTGTGTCAAATACGAGCCTGGTTTTCCATATTGACGACACCCAAGGCCCGCATGAGCTTCTGGTGGATATAGTTCCACTCGTTCTCCATAGTAGAACCGCCTAAGGAAGCAATGGCAGGCGCCACGTTTACGGTTTTTCCATCTGCTCTCTCGATGAAAAATTGATCTCTTGTCTCCTTCACCCGTTCAGCCACTCGCTTCATCGCCCAATCCAGAGGCTTTTCTTCCCATTCTTCGCTGTGTGGAGCACGGTACAACACCTTAGTTTGACGTTCCGTATTTTCTACTAGCTGAAACGCCGCGGCCCCTTTCGGACACAACGAGCCTAAATTTACCGGGCTATCTGGATTTCCTTCGATATTAATGATTTTACCTTCATATTCCGTTGAGATCATTCCACATCCTACAGCACAATATGGACAAACCGCAGGAACTTGCTTCCCTTTTTTCACCTGCAGCTGAATCTTTGAAGCTTGTGCTCTCACTGGCGTAAGATTTACCCCTGCAACAGATGCAACGGTTAGGCCAGCTACTGCAACCCCAGACTTTTTCAAAAAGTCACGACGTGTAATCATGCTAGTCCCCCTTTATTTTCTCCCCTATTTTCCAGCAACCTTAATTAGGTCATCTAAGACTCTGTGACAGGATGTGTACAAAACTGACATCTGTCCTCTTATGTACCCTACGATCTCAACCCCAAGTAATTCTGCTAGTTCTACGGCTTGATTCGTGGCTGCGGTCCTCGAGGCAAGAATTGGAATACCAAACTTTGCCGCCTTGGATAACATCTCGTAAGAGATTCTGCCTGTCGTCATCAGAATCAGCGAACTCGGATCCCTCAGCTCTTTGACTGCTTGTCCTATCACCTTATCGACAGCATTATGTCGTCCAATATCCTCACGAACCATGATATTTCCTAAGGGGTCAACTAAACAAGCAGCGTGCATTCCACCTGTCTCATGGTACATGGGTGTCAGCTTCGCAAACTCTTTCATTTTTTGGTTAAGAAAAGACAAACGAACAGAATAGGACGAGCTAATTTTGTGCAGCCCGCGAACATCTGCAATGGATTGAAACGTAACGCCGTTGCCGCAGCCTGCTGTCAGATGTCTTCTCTGTTTCAAAAATCTTTCCGCATCAAAACCCGGCTTAAGATCTGCCCAAATCTTGAATCGATCTTGATCTATGATTAACCTTTTTAGATCGCTGGCAGAATGAATGACTCCTTCAGAATACAAATAACCGATCGCCCAATCTTCCCAATCGGTATTACTCATCTGAATGGAAACCATCTCATACCGATTAAGATATAGGGTTACTGTAAATTCCTGCGGACAAAATTTACGAACCATACGCCACCCCTTCCTTTTCTGAATTAAATGTATAAATATTCAACATTAACTGGGATAAAAAACATTTACCGTGATATGTTAATTATGTTATCATTCTAATAAACCTTAGTAAATAGGGTTTTTCAAAAATAAATAATATACAACTCCAAATATTGGCTATTAATAATTATTCTAACATTTGCATAAATATTAACGTTAGTGCCGTTACAATAGTGTTAATGGGGTTTAGGGGAGTGGATAACATGTTACTTAAATCACAAGGAAATATAGAGAGATTTTTGAATCGGTGGGAGCTAATTGGAGCTAGCGTCTCTTTGTACCTTTTGATCGGCATTATTCTATTAGCCGCTTGGCAGTTTACCGTTAGTCCTGAATGGCTTATCCATCACCAGATCTTTGGGTGGCTTTGCTTTCTATTTATTGCTATAACCAGTATTCATGGGATTATGTGGGGCATGCTCATTCAGACTTTCATTATCTTTCCGGTGAGTGTGAAGAGATTCCTATCGAACAGTATACGAATGGTCAGACCTCTACATATGATGACGGGTTTACTTGGACTCGGCTTGGCCATTCTTCATGGTTTACCTTATTTAAACGCCACACTTTCCTTTGATCTTATTACTACATCCGGTATATTGGCCTTTGTCATGCTTATCATTCTTGCACTGGATGGAATTGGTCTTATGGTAAGTCCGTTTTTAAATCGTAAGACACATCGTTGGGTGGCTATCTTTTTTTTAATTTGTCTCTTTACACACTTATACTTTATACTCATGTAAAAGGGTGATCCTCCAACCAGGATCACCCTTTTATCATTTCTTTGTAAACCCCCCAAAGCATATAAACAATATAAGAGAATGCTAGAAACGGAACAAACCAAGTGCCTTTTCCTTCAGAAAAGTGGATAAGAGAAAGATATAAAAGACCTGTAGTTAGTGAGATTCTTATCATAGAAATTTGAACGTTGTGAATACGCATGGTTCCTCCCTACCTGCTCAAAGCATTTATAACATCTTTATGCTTATACATGCCCTGCTCATGCCAAACGTTCGAGAAACGCTTACAAAAACGTCATATTTTCAATCGCTTTCAAACATTGCTTTTCCTTTCGTTTTGAGGCAATATTATCTAGGAAAATTTATAACAGCTGGTGATACTATGTACTCATTTATTCCACAAGTCGCAGATGTTCTCGATCAGCATCATATTCATTATTCAGAGATGCTAGAGCCTGATCATATTACCATACTTACTGACAAACTTATGAGAGACCCTGGTTTTTCAGCAGATAATAAGGTCCTTGACCTATTCATAGACGATCAAAACAAAATCTTATTTATTGGATTACTTAGAATTCCCCATGAAAACCGTCGCAAAAATATCGGCAGAAGAATTATACGCCTCATCTCTGCATGGGCAGAACATCATGGCTACACGTTATTTATTGATAGCTGTGGAGAAAGTTGCTATTTCTGGTCTAAATGCGGCTTTAACTTAATTGAAAGGCGATATGACTTTGATATTATGGGGTATGGGTCCGACCGAGATTATTTAAAAGAAAGATGGAAGTTCGGCGAAACGATTTTTTCTGAAACCCATTAATCCAAATTATTAGAGGGTCCCCCTTAGAGAGCCCTGCAAAAGTAGTACTTTTTAAGTTGTAGGTTAGGTACAGAAACGAACATAAGGCAAAATAACAATAAAATGCAGTCAACCTCCCCTAGGAGGCTGGCTGCATTTTATTTATCAGCTTTATCATCCGTTTGGCATTAGCTGTAAAGGCTGTGAGAAAGGCCTGTATTCGCATGCGAAACAGACCACGGTATTTAGCCCTGGTCAGCCCGAGATATCTTTTCAATTCTGCATTCTTATGCTCAATTGTAGGACGAAGTTTCATATGGGCTTTAAATTCGTCGGTCGCTTCAAATTCGATGTGTTCCTTATATTGATCCGCGAGTAAACGGACGGAAAATGTTTTGCTCTTGGCACCTGGTTTGTAGCAACCCTCTTGGAAGGGACAGGTTTTACATTTTTCCACATCGAAAAAGAACACGAGAGAACGGCTATGTCCAGACGTTTTACTACCTTGGATCGCCTTCCTTACACTATGTTCTCCAGCTGGGCAAATCACAAAGTCAGCATCTTTGTTATACTCAAAACCTTCCTGTTTAGGTCCACCATGATGTACGATCGGATTTAACGGAATGACAGCCAAGATGTCCTTTGACTTTAATTCTGCTAAGTTGTCTTTTCCTGAATAGGCGGTATCTGCTTTTAGAATATCTACTTCCACACCAGAATCGAGCGTGTGACGTAGTAACTTAGAGAGCTGCTTACCATCGTCTTCATTTCCTCCCGTCACTTCAAGCGCTGTTATGATCTCTTCTCCCTCTACCATAGCTAGATGTTCTTTAAATCCATAGAAAGATTTCGTGTTGCTTTTCCATCCAAAACGAGCATCAGGGTCAATGGCGGACATCACTCCTTTATTTGCAAGTAACCGCTCATCTTCTACAATTTGTTTGGCTATGCTTACTTTTTCGGAAATGGCTCCTTCGTGATCAGGGAGAAGGGTTTCAACCGTTTCCCCTAATTCAGCTAAATAGCGAAGCATTATTTTTTCTGCATCCGGCTGGTCTTTTTCTAGTTTAGGTGCTTTAGGCAACTTTTTTTCTAACTTAGGATGTTTTTTGCTCACGGCACGAAATAAACGTTTCGCCGCCTGTTGAAGAACTTGAAGAGGCTTCTGCTTTTGGGTAGAAGCCAAGGTGTGAGTAGAATCTAAGATAACGGATTTGGATTTGATCAATCCTTTATCTATACATTGCTTAACGATCTCTTTTAGTAGATCTTCGACCCGGCTTGCACCCAGACGATGGTTACGGAAGCGAGAGAGTTGAGAGGGATCTGGCAGAGTGTCCTCTGGATTTAAACCGAGGAACCATTTGTAAGCTAAATTCACTTGAGTGTCCGATATGACGCGTTCGTCGGAAAGGTCGTACATGGTTTGCAGAAAGAGCAACCGAAATAAGAGCTCGGGTTCTGTAGCAGGGCGACCATAATACACACAGTAGGATGCTTGAACCATCTCGTGGATAAACGAAAAGCTAACCACTTCGTTGATTTGGCGGAGAATGTGATTTTGGGGAATAAGATTATAGAGTTCCGCATGAAAAGAGGCTTGGGCTTGCTTCGATGAGTACAACATTTTATTCTTCTTCCTTTTTTCTTTTCATTATAACAAAAACCAGCACCTGTAAATGCTGGTTTTACAAAATTTGTATTCGTTTTGCAGGGCTCTCCCCTTAGGGACCCTTTTTACTTTTAGATGACAAAAGGCAGTGAAAGAGCAAGAATAACATATAGCGGGAGAGCAATTCTGCTATACGCTAATCCTGCACCGTATCCTGGATAACCATAGCCTATGCCCGGATAGCCTATGCCTGGATAACCAACGCCTGGATAACCCCATTGCACTTGCTCCACTTCAGCTTTCCTGGGTTTACTGGCCTTGGTAAGTTTCAAATCTTTGTTTTTAGTTGAAACATAGCCCGCCCCCGGTCCGACTAGCTGCATGATCACCTCGCGCTGTGTTACATCCTGTACAATCCCGTAATATCTTCTTCCTCCAATACACTCGGCTATAACTTGTTTGCCTACAAATTGTCTGGCGAAAGCATGTGATACTGGCATGTGGTCACCTCTCCTCTTAGTATTACTGTAGTCTATTGCTATTCCTGCACTCTTGACTAAACGGATGTTTATATACCCAGTCAAAATGATCAAAATATGCTCGTGCGGATTTTCAGGATTTGACAGGATATGACGTTCCCCTGTCATCAGTCATGAATATTCTAGAGGATAAGGATATTGAATTTATAGTCGAGGGGGAAGGAACTTGCACCATCGTTTAATTGTTAACAAGCGTTCCACTCTTTCACATCCTGTTAATTATGTCGTGCGAATAGTCGATAGGGTTAAAAATAGTGTGGTGTCTATACAGTCTTTTCGCAGTACACCGGGTGGTTCGGATCAGCCCGAGAATATAGGTACAGGCTTTATTATCCATCCGGATGGATACTTCTTAACAAGCGAGCACGTAATTGGGAGTTCTCCCTATGTTCGAATCCGCTTTATCGACGGTCGTGAATATACAGTTAAAAGAGTCTGGGCAGACCGAAAGCGAGATTTATGCATAGTTAAGAGCCATACCCTCTCCCGATTCTCCCCTCTTCCTCTAGGATCTTCCAGTCAAAGCAAACTCGGGGAGATCGTAATTGCCGTAGGGAATCCATTAGATTTGGGGCAGAGCATCACCGCCGGGATCATCAGTGGAAAAAAACGATCGATTCGTACAGAAGATGCTTCCTACCAAGATTTACTCCAAACCGACTGTGCTATTAATCCCGGAAACAGCGGTGGCCCCCTCTTGAATATTAAGGGTGAGGTTATTGCGGTTAATTCTTTTATTGCTCAAGATTACCAACGTATAGGCTTTGCCATTGGAATTGATGGAATTAAAAAAGTCTTATCAAAAATAAAGATATAGGGTGTCACAAGTTAAAAAATTCCGCCTTCGCTATCGCCATCTATCTATACACTTGAGATAGAGCCGAATATACTAGAGTACGTTAAACGATAAAGGAGGTCGTGAAAACAAATGGGATTCCCGGGTTATGGTTTAGGTTGGGGGTACCCCGGCACTGGACTAGGTTATGGAGCAGGTCTTGGCTTTGGGGCTATTCCAGGCTGCGGTATAGCTGGATATAGCATTGGATATGTACTGGTATTATTCATTCTGCTTATCATCATCGCTCGACCTGGATTCTGGATCTAGATTAAAGCATAGCCTCCTGCTACGGAGGCCTTTCCTATAAAAAACAAAGGACTCCAATGCTTACCGATTGGAGTCCAGATAACATTTCCGTTTACTCTCCTATCCTAGTAGAAGAAACCAGGGCGAGCAACGATAACAAGAAGGATATAAAGAACCAGAATGAACCCAATTCCGTATCCCCATCCTCCAGCAACAGGTGCTACACAGCTCATACTTCCATCCCCCTTTCCCTTATTTACTTTATTCTATGCATTTTCTTGAAGATGGTTTGGACTCATACCCAACTCTAGACAACAAAGCAGATAAATAGACCAGGAATTTGGGCTTCTTAAACACGGGATTTCTGTACCTTCCTTTAGGCTCCTCACATAGTCTAATTAGGAGTAAAAGGAAAAAGGAGTGAGTCTTTTGATTTGGGACAGAAACCAACCTCAAGCCCCCCCTCAATACCCGACACATTTTCAAAATCCCTACATGGCTCCAAGACCCTCGTTCCCACCATCGCAACCACCAACACCACAGAGCACTCCAGGGCTGCCGAACCTATCGATGCAAAACATACAAGGGCTTATTAACAAAATGGGTGGCATTGATGGATTGATTAAAATGGCCGGTGAAATCCAAAAGCTATATCAAACTGCACAGCCGATTATTAATTTAATGGCTGGACTCCTAGCAAAGCCGAGCTCCTCCGAGTCTGACTCTACCGCTATAAGTGAACCGCCCGAGAAACGACCCAAGAGGAAGAAACGGCCTGCTAGCAAAAGGAAAGGAAGACCTAGAAAAAAAGTAAAAAGTAGAACTTAAGCTATACTTACCCTGGGCATCTAATAGGAAGATGCCCTTTTTCATGCTGAAGAAAAAAAGAGCCTTAACGGCTCTTTCCTTTATTATCCAATTACTTTTTATTCATTTTTTTGGCGATATCGTTTAATTGATTTTTAGAGACCCCATTTTTTAGTAAGGCTGAGATTAGACTTAGCGGTGATCCACCTTTTGCAATATTCCTAAAGTCTTTAGCGAATTTTTCCACTTCTTCATCAGAGAAATTTTTACCCGCTTCCTTTGAAGCTGCCTTAATCACTTTCTTTAACGTTTTTTCATCCGTTAATTTATCCGGGGGAACACTTTGCACCAACTTAATGATCGTATTAATATCCATCTTCATTTCTCCTTTCTCTTCATTCATTCAGTCGAGGGTGACCTTATATCCTATGTTGAAGCAGATGGTTTGGCAATGGTCTATAGTACTTTTTTCAGCAAGGCTTGGATTGAGGGATTATCAAGGACCTTGAGCAACTCAGTATAATCAGAGACTCTGGTCTGGTTTAGATTTCCTGTATTAGCCGAGGGATTTGTTGGGGGTTGACCTAGTTGGAATAAAGATTTGACTGTAGGATGTTGGAAAAGATTCAGCATTTGATTAAGCTCACCCATCCAATTCCACTGAGGAACAGCGCTGGAGTTTGAATTTGATTTCCGTGTGTTGCTATTGTTTCTTCTTTGGTGCAAGAAAGAATTCACAGTCGAGTCCTGTAAAAGATCTTCGAATTCAGTTCCATTAGGTGACCAGACGTTGCGTGAAGAATTCCTCTTGGGAATAGGTTGATGTTGGGTCGGTGAATATAGAATATTCTTCTTGCGAGATCTCTGTGATTTTTTTCTTGAGCTTTTTTGATTGAGTTTTTCTACTTTTTTTTGGGTATCCTTCATCGTTACTCTTATATGGTTAATGGATGATTCCATCCGATCTAGTCGAGTTTCAAATGTTGGTTTTGTACTCATCCCTTTCTTTTTGGCTTTCACAGCGATCACCTCCTTTATCTCTCCAAGAACATCACATAATCGACTGTTCAGCTTCTCGTTTCTTTTTACTATACGTAGGATAATGCCTTCTTGTATGTACGCCTGCCCAAGAGTTGAATATTCTTTAGAAATAAGGCTAATGAACTAGAAAAACACCGCTCCTAAGCGGTGTTTTTCTATATGGGCTATTCGGTGGCTTTCTTTAAGAATCGTTCATCAACAAATCCATCGAGATTAAAGGGCTGCTTAATATATCCGGATTTTGCCGTCATTTCTGCAAAGTCAATTAGCGTCCTCTTCTCAATTTGGTGGGTAAATACAACCCTCTCAAAAGAGGAATCTACAACATCAGCTGGCAGTTCTTTGTTTACAAGCAGCTTGAGCTGTTTGTTCACTGCCACTTTTGTTTCTTGAGGGTGCTCGGCAATATAATGAATGACCGCAACATGGGCCTTAACAAAATCTTCCACAATTTTAGGGTTCTCATCCACAAAAGATTGACGTGCAATAAGAATCGTCGTAGGATAGTCCCCATTTTTCCATATTTCCTTACTGTCCACAAGAATCTTAGCCCCCGCTTTTTTTATAAGCTGACTTCCCCATGGCTCAGGAACAATGGCTGCATCGATTTGCTTTTGAGAAAATAAAACAACCATGTCAGCTGGTGCGCTTTGTAGGATTTCGACCGTTCCGCCCTTTTTTACGTCTTCTAGTCCCGATTCCTGCAGAACATGTCTTAGGTGAATGTCCTGTGTGTTTCCCAGCTGAGGAACAGCCACCTTTTTACCTGATAAATCACGTACACTTTGAACATTGGCCTCTGGCGAGACTAGTAAAACACTTCCTCCGTCGGTTGAGCCTGCAATCATAATCGCCCCTGCCCCTTTAAGATGGTTCGTCAAAGCAGGTCCTGGACCAACATAGGCCATATCAAGCTGCCCCGTGGAAAAAGCCTCCATAAGGGATGGTCCCGCATCAAAGTGTTTTGCCTCTAACTGCAAGTCACCAAGTTCCTTCTCCAGCATTCCAGTTTCTAAGCCAACAAGAACTGGAGCATGGGTGATGTTAGGCAAAAAGCCAACTCTAACAGAGTCCTTTTCTTTAGCGTATGGATTTACCCCTATAAGCAACAACACAATTACCGTTGCAGCGATACTGATAGGAACCCATTTTTTCTTTCCTTTCGTCTTAGAGACAATTTTTTTACCGCCGTCACTTTTTAGCCCCCAGCGGACAAGCGTGGTATGCTCAAGCTTCTTGAAGAGAAGATTGTCCACGAGATACCCCTGAACAGCAATCACGATAATCACAGATAAAACAAGACTCATATCTCCAAGACTTCTTCCTACCATCAGAACCTGACCCAATCCTGTTCCACTACCAATTAATTCACCTGCTAATAGAGCCCTCCAGGCAAAAGCCCAGGCCACGCGCATTCCTGTAATCATTTGCGGGATCGTCGCAGGGATCATAACTTTGGTAAAAAGCTGGATTCCATCCAAGCCCATCATACGTGCCGCAGAAACATAGATAGGTTGAACGCTTCGCAACCCACTCTCAATATTCAGTGTCATCGTCCAAGTTGCTCCCAGCGTTACAACAAAGATGATGGCAAGGTCTCCAATTCCAAACCACAGAATGGCAAATGGCAGCCAAGCGATACTTGGTATCGTCTGCAGAGCCATTATTGCCTTTCCCAAAGTATCTGAAAGCAAGGCGAACCTAGCGAGAAGTATGCCTAATATAATACCGATAATAACAGCAATCACATAACCAATTAATAATCGTTTAAGACTGGCTCCCACGGCTAGCAATAAGGTTTGATCCATAATTCCGGCCCAAAACGTATGAGCCACTTCCATTGGACCAGGAAAAAGATAGGGTGGCCAAACCTCGAGTCTAAATACCGCTTCCCATAGAATGAGTATCGTTAGTAGAAAGAACCCTGCTCTTAAATTCGTACGCGTCATCCACTTCATGCTTCATCACCTTTTCTATTTCTTCGCGCAATACTTCCATAATTCGAAATTCAATGTCCACTAACTCATTCGTCATCATTCTAGGTCTGGAGGCTTGTATATTAAACTCACTCTTGATCCTTCCAGGTCTTGTTGAAAATACTAAAATGCGATCCGATAACGTTACCGCCTCACGGATATTATGGGTAACAAAAATAATACTTTTATTCGTCTTGATAAGAATATCCTCGAGTTCCGCATGGAGAAGCAATCTGGTCTGTTCATCAAGAGCTGAGAACGGTTCGTCCATCAATAGAATTTCAGGATCCATAGCGAGCGCTCTCGCTATAGATGCTCTCTGCTTCATTCCGCCCGATAACTGATGAGGATAGTGGTCCACAAACTTCGACATGTGAACCATCGCAAGGTAATATAACGCTTTTTCTTCAATTTCCTTCAGATTGAGTTTCCCGGCCGCCTTAAGCCCAAAGGAAACATTCTCCATGACCGTCATCCACGGAAAGAGGGCGGCTTCCTGAAAGACCATCATTTGTTCTTTCACAGGCCCTAAAATAGGTTTTCCCTGAATCTGGATTGTTCCTGATGATGCCTTTTCCAACCCCGCAATAATCTTCAGAACGGTTGATTTACCACAGCCGGATGGACCCAGTAGAGAAACAAATTCACCTTTCTTCACTTCAAACTGAATGGAATCGACAGCTTGAAAGGTTTCCCCATTTTGCTTATAAAACTTGCTGATATTATCTACTTGAAGTAACATCAGGCCCTCCCCTTCTTATCCAATCTATAATCATAAAACCCTATAAAAATACTTGGGATTATTCATGTGTTTAATAGGAATTATATTGAGAATCACGCGATTCGTCAAGAATAAATTAACGCAAAGAAAAAACGACGAATCCTTGCACAAAAGGACTCGGTCGTTTATCTGAAACAAGTCATTAAATTAGCCTTCCTAATTCATTCATGGCTCTTACCCAATTCATTCGCATCGCTTCAGCTGCTTGTTCTGGATTACGGCTCTCAAATGCCGAAATCATTGCTTCATGCTCTTCGAGAGAATGGATGGTGGTTGATAAGGGTTGTTGAAGAAGTACATATTTAAATCGTCTGATATGCATCTGTAAGGTCGTGCAAAAAGAAGTGATATAGGGATTGTTAGCCGCATCTAGTATAATATCATGGAATTGTTCATCTAATTCCATCGCTTTAAATAGTTGCTGTTTTTGAATCATTTCCCCAAACTGCTGATTGAGCTCACGTAAGGACTGGATTTGGGTCTTATCTATGACGGGGGTAGCCAGCTCAGCTGCAAGGGACTGAAGAGTTGCTAAAGGCGGGTAGATTTTTAATATATCTTCTTTTTCTATTAGCGTGACCCGGGTAATCTTTCCCGGCTGCATCTCAACAAAACCCTGGACTTCTAATAGCTGTAAAGCTTCGCGTATTGGCGTTCTACTTAAACCCAACGCTTCCGCTAGTTCCATATCATTCAATTTTTCTCCAGGTTGAAGTGTACCGTCAATAATCCACCGCTGTAATTGGGATAGTGCGCGTTCTTTAGCAGAAATTCGATGGGGTGCTAGGTAGTCTTTAGGTACTGGCATCTTATCATCCTCCGTAAGCGCTGTCCATGCTAAGGTAAGTTAACTGATTCTCGAGTGGTCGAAGATCTGAACATTGTTTTTGCCGCTTTTCTTCGCTTGGTACATGGCCTGATCTGCTTTATCCAACAGCTCATCTAATTTGGCTCCGTCTTCAGGAAAAAAACTGATTCCAATACTCGGTGTTACAAGAAGTCTGTATCCTCTAATAAAAAACGGCTCCTTCATCCCGTCCAGTATTCGGTGGGCGACACCCAGTGCTTGGGGCTTGTCTATATCTCTAAGGACAATAATAAACTCATCACCGGCTATCCTCGAAACGATATCGTTTTTACTGATCAAGCTGCGAAACCTCTTAGAAACCAATTTAAGTAGGAGGTCTCCGACCTCATGGCCAAATGTATCATTGACTGATTTAAAACGATCAAGATCAAGGAACATAACAGCTAGTTGTTGGTTCTTGCCTCGCTGCCCCCCGACTAAGCCTGAAAAGCTTTTTTGGAGATGTCTGCGATTAGGTAATCCAGTAAGGTCGTCCAAATGGGCTTCTTCTATCATCTTCATTTCCTGTCGTTTCTGTTCACTTAAATCCTGGAACGCTATGACAACACCCAGACTCTCTCCCATCTTGCTTTTCATTCGGGCAACACTGCTTAATACCCATACCCCCGAGCCGGATCTTGATCGTAAAACATATTGGTGATTTTTAGTTTTCTTGGAGCCTTTACCCATTGGGGCTAATGGGTTAATCACCTTATTGGATTGGTCATCCTCCTGAATTCGATATACGTCTCCTACCGGCTTACGAATCGCCTCCTGTTTCTTCCATCCAGTCAACTTCTCTGCCATAGGATTCATAAAGGTAATAAGCTCCTTTTGATCGGTTGTTATTACGGCGTGAGGCATACTGTTTAGCGTAGTAATTAGCCTTTCCTCTCTTAATCGAAGTTCTTCTTCAATCCTTCTATGTTCCTCCAATACTTGGCCAATAGAGGACACCGTGGTTTCTAAAGGTACATCGGTAATGGTTAGGCGAGGATCTGAAAGAGCAGGCGGGTTATATTGAGAAATACTATAATACAGCCTGAGTAGTAAAGCTAGCAATCCAGCAAATAGAATGAGGACAATTTCCTCGTTTAATGCAAAGGCAGGAGCATATTGGGTAAGTAAAAGAAGTAGAGCCAAGCCACTAAATACAAAGAGCGTAATAATAAGGACTAAAAGGTTCTTGGGCTCCCTGAGGATATTAGTTAATAAGTCACGAATAGTGCTCACCTCTTAAACATGCATGTCAAACTACATTCTATCTGATTCCGTCCGTATTCTCAACTAATTTTATCCAATCGAAAAACAAAAAAGGGCTGCTTCGAGATTGCTCTCTCAAGTGCCCTGGATCCTTTATTTATAGACAATGGTTAAGGCAGAAGCAGCGGCCTTTGCTTGGCTTCTAGCCGTTTCCACGTTATCTGCTGCGCTAAGAGCAACCGCCATTCTTCTTCCCTCTTTTGTTTCTGGCTTACCGAATATTCGAACCTGACTATTTGGAGTTTGCAGCGCCTGTTCCAGACCTGCAATCTGAAATTCCGATTCATCTCGGTCGGCCTTCAATGTATAAGAAGCACCAGGAGAATAAAGTCGAACGGATGGGATAGGCAGACCTAATACGGCTCTAACGTGTAAAGCAAATTCGGAAAGCTCTTGCGTGGCCATAGTCACCATACCTGTGTCATGTGGACGAGGAGATACTTCACTGAAATAGATCTTGTCTTTTCCAATAAAAAGCTCGACGCCAAATAAGCCGTAACCCCCGAGCGAATCTGTCACAATACCCGCGATTCTTTCTGCTTCTTTTAGCTGCTCTTCCGTCATGAAGTGGGGCTGCCAAGACTCGATATAATCCCCATCCTTCTGCACGTGTCCAATAGGTGGGCAGAAAGTGGTTCCTGAAACCGAACGAACCGTTAATAAAGTGATTTCCGAATCAAATTGAATAAATTCTTCAATAATTACACGTGTGCTTTTTCCGCGACTTCCCTCCATTGCAGCTTGCCATGAAACCTCTACATCATCGAGCGATCGGCAAACGGATTGTCCCTTTCCAGAAGAGCTCATGATGGGCTTAATTACACAAGGGGTACCTATTTTCTCTACGGCAAGCTTTAGTTCATCCAACGAATCTGCGAACTCATATTGAGCAGTTGGCAAGCCGAGGTCTTCAGCTGCTAATCGACGAATTCCTTCTCGGTCCATCGTTAGTCTAGTCGCCTGAGCTGTCGGCACAACGTTAAAGCCCTCTTTCTCCAACTCTACCAGAGCGGATGTTGCTATCGCTTCAATTTCAGGAACTATAAAGTCAGGCTTCTCTGCCTTTACAATCCGGTAAAGTTCCTCAGGATTAAGCATATCGATGACGTGTGCCCGATGAGCAACCTGCATAGCGGGTGCATTAGCGTAACGGTCTACAGCAACCGTCTCGACACCAAGACGTTGCGCCTCAATAATAACCTCTTTCCCGAGCTCGCCTGATCCAAGAAGCATAATTTTTTTAGATAATGGAGATAACGGTGCTCCAAACATGTTCAAACCCTCCTAAAAACGAACGTTCTATTTATTTATTACATATATTATTCGTCAATACTTTGAGTATAAAATTAAATTCGTTTAAAGTCAAATCTAAAGCCAACAAAATAGACGCTTGCCCTAGGACAAATGCTGATGCCTCCATAGACACCCGTACATAGGATATACAGAACAACAAGAGAGGGGTTGAAGTAATGAGGCCAATTGTCCATCCAATGAGAACCTGTGTAAAAGATGTTTATCACCACTGTGTAATACCGCATATCCATCCAAGTCAAACCATTATTCGTCATAATTACATCTATCAACACCAGCATATGTTCCCACACACCGTACGAAATGTAATGGGACCTGTTCACCAAGTGCATACTGTGGTTCCGCCAACACGCAACTGGTAATATAACAGAAGGGAGGATAGTCTCATGCTATCCTCCCTTCGCTATAAACATACATAAAAAGGCCACTTGATTAGCATTGTGGCCTACTCACTATTTAGAATTTTACACCATTTCTTCAGAAAAACTTTAGACTTCACAGAACTGTCAGGATTCCTGTAGCAATATTAGTCAAAGGAGCACCATAGGTAAAGTTGGCATATTTTTAAGTAGAGGGATCGTCTTTTGCCTTCTCCTATTTGGAGTATTAAGGGGCTTTAATTTGCATTGTATACGTTTACAAGACCCGAGACACAGGAGGTACTTTATGTCTAATATTGATAAGGATCGAAAATGGGGCTTAAACACAAAAGCCATTCACGAAGGTTATCATACAGATCCAGCCACTGGTTCCCTATCGCTTCCCATCTATCAAACCTCGACTTTTGTATTTTCCTCAGCGGAAGAAGGGGCAAAACGTTTTGCTGGGGAAGAAGCCGGGTATGTCTATTCTCGTCTCGGAAACCCTACGGTATCCGCTTTTGAGCAGAAAGTTGCCGCACTTGAGAAAGCAGAGTCCGGGTTAGCATTTGCTTCGGGTATGGCTGCTATTTCCGCTGTATTATTAGGATTATTAAAAACTGGCGATCATATCTTATGTTCCAAAGGGCTCTATGGTTGCACCTTCGGCCTATTAGGCTTAATACAAGAACGATTTGGAATTACGTATAGCTTATGTGACATGAATGATGAAACATCCATAGTCACAGCTCTCCAGCCCAATACGAAGGTGATTTACGTAGAAACACCGATTAACCCTACGATGCAACTAGTGGATCTATCGATGATTGGCAAAATAGGAAAACAGAAAAAGATCAAGACCGTGGTGGATAATACGTTTATGTCCCCTTACCTGCAACGCCCTATTGAACATGGCTGTGATATTGTTTTACACAGTGCAACCAAATTTATTGGAGGACACGGAGATGTAGTAGCAGGGATTGTGGTAGGTTCCAAAGAGATGATGGAGACCTTGCGAATGACCACTCAAAAGGATATCGGTGGCATACTTGCCCCCTTTGATGCATACTTACTTGTGCGCGGGTTAAAAACCTTGGGTATTCGGATGGAGCGACACTGTAAGAATGCTCAGAAGGTTGCAGAATATCTTGCTGAACACTCGAAAGTGAGTCAAGTTTATTATCCAGGTCTACCCAGCTTCACTCAACATGCTTTAGCTAAAAAACAGATGGACGGATTTGGCGGAATTATCAGCTTTGAGCTTAAGGGTGGATACGAGGCAGGAGTTAAAATGATGAATCGAGTAAGGCTATGTAAGAGAGCTGTTAGCTTAGGAGATGTGGATTCTCTGATCCAACATCCTGCATCAATGACGCACTCTATCATTCCCGCAACGGATCGCGAGAAGATGGGAATCACGAATGGCCTCATCCGACTATCGGTCGGAATTGAGGATTTTGACGATATTGTCCATGATCTTGATCAAGCTCTATCCAGCGCCTAGTATCTGCCAAGAAAAAACAACCGGCCATGATGGAGGCCGGTTGTTTTTTCTATAGCTCTTTTTTAATTCTTTTTAGATTTGATTTATAAGTAGCTGTATGGACCAAATGAGTACTGTCTCCAGCTTTATCAGTCTCTGTCATCACTTTTGCCCCAGACAGAATGAGATCCCTTGCGATCTCTGTATACCCATTAAAGATAGCTAGGGTTAATGGTGTTGTACCTCGTTGGTTTTCTTTCTGAAAATCAGCACCAAGGTTGATTAGTTGGTTGACTAGTGTTCGGTTATTTAGTCGCGTAGCGATCAACAACGCGGTGTCTCCTCGGTTGTTTCTTTTATTGATATCCGAGCCTAAGTAAGCCATTAAATCAGAAATACTATTTTTCCTAACAAGCTCGGTTAGGTGGTCTTCACTCATTCTTCTAATACCTCCCGCAAGAAACGTTCATTGAACTATCCTACGTGATGGTCAAAAGACTTATTCCTATTTTCCCTTAGCCAATTCTGTTAGCGTCACATAGTCAGTCTTTCCGCTACCTAATACAGGAACTTCTTCAATGTGGAGCATTTTTTGCGGAATTAGCAGATTTGACTGTTTAGCTGTACGAATATACTGCGCTAACTCCTTCTCTTCTGCTTCCTCTAAGGTCGTAAACAGAATAACCTTCTCTCCTCTTCTTTCATCCGGTACACTGACCGCAAAAAATCCCGGGCTGCCAAAGCATTTTGCTGCCATTTGTTCCACTTGGTTTAAAGAGATCATCTCTCCAGCCACTTTGGCGAAGCGTTTTAACCGTGCTTGAATGGTTACGTAGCCCTCCTCATCCAATGTGACCACATCACCTGTATCATACCATTCTTCCCTTGGAATAAAACCTTGGTTATGAAGGAGGTACCCTTTCATGAGGTTTGGTCCTTTGACAAGCAGTTTACCTCCCTCAGAAATTCCTTCAACCGGCTCGATCCTAGCCTCAACGAGCGGCAACAACCTTCCTACAGAACCTTTCTTTTGATGGGTAGGTGTGTTCAAGGATAGAATCGGGGCGGCCTCGGTGGTACCGTAGCCTTCCAGCAGATTAATCCGAAATTTGGCTTCCCACTTCGTTATTACTTGTTCTTTCAATCGCTCAGCTCCCGCAATCACGTAGCGAAGGGTGCGGAAATCATCGGAACCCGCATATTTTTCATAGCCTTCAAGAAAAGTGGACGTACCGAAAAGGGCGGTAGCTTTTCTTTCTCTAATAAGCTCAGGAATTTCTTTATAATGCAGTGGACTAGGATAAGCAATAACATACATCCCATTTAGTAAGGGAAGCATGGTGCCAACCGTTAAGCCGAAGCTGTGGAACATCGGAAGAGGGTTAAAAAAACGGTCCTCTAAAGTTAGATCTATAACGTTTAACGCTTGGTGTAAGTTTGCAAAAATATTATCATGGGTTAATATTACCCCTTTAGGTTTGCTCTCGGAGCCTGAGGTAAACAAAACAACTTCATTGACAGAGGTGGTTGCTTTTCGTTTTAGTTTAAAACTAATCAAACCTTTCACCTTGTCAATGACATTTACCTTTTCTCTTACATCCTCTAAATAGATAACCTCGAACGCAGCTGATAACGATTCCATGAGCGCTTCTAAGTTTGCTTTCTCTAAGAATTTGCGAGAAGTTAGGATCGTTCTCAAACCGGCAGTTTCCCCACAATCCCGTAGGTTCGCTTCTCCCATGGAGAAGTTTAAAATGGCTGGTGTTTTCCCTAGTTTAAATAAGGAAAACAAAGTAACTACATGACCAATAGAATTAGGGAGAAATATGCCAATATTCTGTTGACCCTTCAGCAAAGGCTCCAACTTGCCGCTTAAGACATAAGTTGCCAACAATAAGTCTTTGTAGCTAATCGATCGTTCAATATCTTCAATGATTTTTTTTCCATAGCCAAATTCATCGGCAGCGTCAACTAGCACATTAAATAAATTACGATTGATTGGGGCTGTTTTCTTCGCAAGCTCCGCTAAAGTGTATAAGGGCTCATAACGGGTATTGCTAAATGCCTTTCGTGTCATCTTATCACCTTTTCTATATCGACGATACTGTATTCTTATGTAGGAAAGTAGAGGGGGAAAGTATAGGTTTAATGTGGAGGGACTGGTGACATCAGTCCCTCATCTGATTATTTTAGCTCCTGCAGCAATTGTTCATAGGGAGTAAGGTCGATCTTTTTAGCTTGAAGCATCTTTACAGCTCGTTCCTGCATATTCCCTGGGGAGGCAATTAAATAACCGCGGATAACAGCATCTCTTGTAACCGTTCCTTCTGCTGCTTCACGTATTTTCTTTTCAATTCCCATTCTTGCCATCGGTCGTGCAAATATAGGAATCGGCTTTAACAACTCCTCTAACAAATCTTTCGCATCTTGATCCCATTCCATTACATTCTTCCTTCCTATGCTTATCTTATCTTCTTTAAAAATTCCCATAATGATATGTATATATCCGCACACTTACCCTCTTGCCTTTTCAATTTACATCATAACCAAGATAATAACAAGATAAATAAAAAGATACCTATCCGCAACGGAAGGTATCTTTAACTGCTATAGCTTACTTCTGTCCACTCGCAAGAACTATTATGATACGTCCGCTCAATAAATTGGATATGATGATCATAAGTCATCATTAGGATCGTCGAAGCTCTTGTTCCGTAATGAGGACTGTTGATGAAGATCGGCGACAAGGTTCTTTCCCACTCTAGTCCGACGCCGGTATTGGGCAATCGATCGTCTGCAGCTACTTCAGCATCAACGAGTATCTGGAATAACTTGTAAATATTGATATCACTCGCGGTTAGGGCAGATTCAAAGGCGACTTTGCCCTTTTCAACTTTAGGCCATGGTGTATTAAGCGCTGCGTTGCTTAATCCATAAATCCCAGATGAAAGTTTTTCTATGGAATTGTTTGTAGAGCTATAGTAGTACATCGATTCTGAATCAGCAAGGACTAAATTAAATCCTTGGTATGCTCCCACTCTCTGCGCAACATCAGAAAGATAGCTCTCCGGTGCCTCGGAACGCTGGAGATAATGGCTAACTAATTCTCCCCTAGAACGGAATCCTCGTTCGGAATGACCATCCTTAGGCCTTCCGCGAAAATTAGTAAGAGCGGCAAAATACCCTGTTTTACGATTGACTCCCATCCACGTTCCAAATCCTTCTAAGTCTCGTCCAGCTATTATATCTGGCTGATCTGCCCAAGGGGCAGCTGCTGCTGTTGGGCGTTTGAAAAATTCATCCCGGTTAGCAGCCACGACCAACCGGTACTTGGGATGTTCGTCATAAGCAAAGAAGAGTATACACATCGTTTTTACCTCGTCTTCCTTAAAGGGTTAAAGCTTGCGTAACTTAACACTGCTAACGGAATGGTTAGGTCCTTTTTTTAAGATTAAATGAGCTCGCTCTCTTGTCGGTAAGATATTATGTTGAAGATTGACCGCGTTGATCTCTAGCCATATTTTCTTAGCCGTGTCCATAGCTTCGGTGTCCGATAGTTCGGCATACCGGTGAAAATAAGATTGGGGATTTTGAAATGCAGTATCTCTTAACAATTGGAAGCGTTCAACATACCATTGAAAAATGTCTTCAATCTTTGCGTCTACGTAGATGGAGAAATCAAAGAAATCAGAAACAAATACTCGCGGAATATTCTGGTTTCGGTTCCGACTGTTTTGTAGAACATTAATTCCCTCTACGATAATAATATCTGGCTTTCTAATAATTTGCTCATCTTCTGCTAAGATATCATAATATAGGTGGGAATAAACGGGAACGCAAACCTCGGGTCTTCCCGATTTAATGTCTGCCATAAACCGTATTAATCGGCGAATATCGTAGCTTTCTGGAAAACCCTTCCTCTTCATCAAGCCCCGCTCTTCTAGTACACGATTGGGAAAGAGAAAGCCATCGGTTGTAACCAGTTCCACCTTTGGATGGTTAGGCCAACGCGATAGAAGAGTCTGTAGGATTCTGGCAGAGGTGCTCTTTCCCACAGCCACGCTTCCGGCAATCCCAATGATATATGGGACCTTTTCAGTGGTACTGTTTAAAAAAGTGTTCGTTGCTGCGTGGAGCTCCTGGGTTGCCGCTACGTACAAATTAAGCAGTCGAGAAAGAGGGAGATAAATCTCTGATACTTCATCAAGAGATACTTTTTCATTTAATCCTTTTAAGGCCTCTAATTCATCCTGTGATAACGGAAGTGGAATCGAATCTCTTAGTCGAGCCCATTCTTCACGGTTAAAGGTTATATAAGGTGAATAGTTTTCATCATGTGATGATGCAGTGAACATGTTCCGATGGAACCTCCTTTGGTAAAGCCAATATCACAAATAGATAATCCTCATTATAGCAAAATAATGGTCGATGAGAAGAAGATGCATATAAAAGGATTTAATGAAGCAAAAAAGTTCTGTCCCGCAAAGGAACAGAACTAAAAATAATCTATTTAATTGGAGCGGCATATTGTGCCCATTGCTTAATTTTCTCCCCTGTTTCTTCTACTATGGATACCACTTGCTCTTTTCCTTTATCTTGCTGTTCCTTGGCCTTCTTAATCATGGCTTCAAATTGATTCCAAGATTGTTGCAACGCCTTTTCTTGTTCCTGCCAGCCTTTTTGCATCCATACCGAGTCAGGAGTGCCCCAGCTTGCCCACTCCAAGTTTGTCTTCCCTGTCCATTTCTCATTCCATTGCTGAAGCAGGGATTGCTGCTGTTCGAAACCTTGCTTTAGCCACTCTTGCTGGAGCGTGATCATTTGCTCGGTTTGCTTCGCTACCTGATCTTGAACCTCAAATGTTTTCTTCACACCGTAGATCCATCCGTTAACCCAGGTTTGAACTAATTCTTGTGGTTGATACATATATCTTCCTCCTTATGGGAACACCTATGTGTAATTTACACCTAAATGGAGGATTTTGTCAACCAAAATTTAGTTTCGCACCCGCTCGTATTGATGTTATATAATCAAAAGAATAATGAAGACAGGAGTTATCACCATGACAAGATATAAATTCCATTTAGTAGAAAGCCAGAGTCCTCACTTCGAAGAAAAAGATCACATTATTTTTGCAGAGACATTGGCAGGAGCTATTGAAAAGTTCGAGCGAAAACATGACATCGAAGCTCCGGCCTACTTAGATGAACCTACATTTGATCGCTCCATCGAAGTGATGTTTAAAGACGATACTGGATTAGTACGCTATTTGATCAGCTGGTAACAAGCCTATAATGGAGTGTCCCTTTCTACGGGACACTCTACCCCTCTAGACATGGGTCCATGTTAAGGCAATAGTACCTTCTCCTGCATGAACTCCAATCGTTGAACTGATCTCACCTACCGTTATGGGGATTGATGGATGTGCGGTCTCAAGCTCTTTTTTCCACTCCGCTGCTTTTTCCGCAACATTTCCATGCATGATTTGCAGTGAAGCTAAAGGGGCCTTTTGTACGGCTTCCCGAAGCAACTCGAAGACTCGTTTGGTTGCTTTTTTTTCTGAGCGCACCTTCTCCACCATTTCAAATTCTCCTCGTTCATTGATACGAATAATAGGCTTTATCTGCAATAAGTTTCCGATTAAATATTGGGCCCCTGACATCCTTCCGCCTTTATAAAACTGATCCAAATTTCCAATTAAGATATAGTTTTTATTTTTTTTCACTTCTTCACGCAAATGTGCTGCGATCTCTTGTCTGCTTAGACCTTGTTTTTCTAGCTCCATCCCCTTATGGATCAGGACTGTAATGGGATAAGACATAGACAAGGAATCTATTCCCTCTAGAGGAAAATCAGCTATCCGAGCTGCTTGTAGGCTACCGTTATAGGTCCCGCTCAATTGGCTTGAAATATGTACAGCAATTCCACCCTCAAATTCTTCTTTTATCTTTTTATACAACTCCATGAATCGACCAGGTGACGGCTGAGAAGTCTTAGGGATTTTTTTGGACGCCTTGATTTTCTCAAACAGATCATGTGCCGTGAGCTCAACCCCATCATCATATGATTGTTCACCAAACATAATGGTTAAAGGAACGACAAATATGGATTCATTTTTTAATAATTCAGGGGTTATATAAGCAGTACTATCTGTAATCCAGGCTATCTTTTTTCTCGTCAAGAATTGCGGCTCCCTTCTTTTCTTTAGATATATCAATAATTTGCATCAAAGTAGCTATACTTATGAACGAACAATGGTTTCAGAAATAGGATTATGGTAAGATGGAATTATTAATTATGCGCGGATTAGGTGATCTAATATGAATCCCTTGATATTGGCTCGAGGTCAGTCTATAGAGAAAGTAACACTAAAAAACATTGAGCTTTCCCTCTTATCCTCTGGCCAGGGTACAGAAGTGATCCACCACCGGCTATCTAAGGGTAGTGATTGGTCCCTCATTCCAGAGGCCGGATGGGATGGCATGGAGTTTATTTATATCCTGTCAGGAGTTCTTCGGAAACACGATCGAGCCAAAGACCTGCTGTTGTATCCTGGGGACAATATGTTCTTTCATCCTGTTCGAGAACATACACTTTTTACAGCAGACAGTGAAGTAGAATTCTTGTATGTAACTTCTCGGCCGGTCTTTCACCTCTACAGTTTGGATACGAAAGAGCTTATGGATCTTGCGGTTAAAACAGAACTAAAGGATGGGTATTCTGAAACTCACTGTTCTAGGATTCGTAAGCTTTCCGTTCTGATTGGACGTGCCATGAATTTAACTTCAGAACAGCTTTATAATCTTGAGTATGGGGCTTTTTTCCACGATATCGGCAAGATGCGAATCCCAGAGAATATCCTCCAGAAACAAGAAGCCCTCACGAGCGAAGAATGGGAAATTCTAAAGCAGCATGCCGAATACGGAGCAGAAATTCTTAAAAATACAGGGATCCCTTCCCTCATTCAAGCGGCAACGATCGTGGAACAACATCACGAGAGATATGACGGAACAGGCTATCCAGAAGGTTTAGCTGGACAGCAGATTTCCATTGAAGCCTCCATCGTAGCAGTCGTAGATTCATTTGACGCCATGTGTGTGGATCGCCCTTACCACAAGCGACGAACCCAAGAGGATGCAGTTGCTGAGATTGTGCGCCACCGCGGGATCCTCTATCATCCCCATGTGGTTGATGCCCTGTTAGAAGTATTAACTAGTTTTAAATATGAAGACGAGTAGCTAGCCCAATTGTATCATTAGATGGGCTAACTTTTTTCTTGTGTATAAAATAGCACCGCGACCCTGTTCGTTTGCAAAGTGCAAGACACATGCTATACTATTCTTAAATAAGTATTTAGAAGGAGTCGTATATGTCGCACCCATGTGAAAAATGCGGGGCTGCCCATGCAGAACCTTTTCATACGTTCGAACTTGAGAGTTGGAATATTAAGTTGGAATCCGATAAGGAATATCACTATCTATGCTTTGACTGCTTTAATGCCTTAACTGAAGCCCCTCTTCAGGCTGATGAAGTAAAGCAACGGATGAAGCACAATCGTGAAGAGCTAAATAAACTGATTCGCGAAGGATTAGTGTGTCTTAAGTGCAAGGAAATGATTTTAGAAGAGAATCACGTTTGTCAGGTTTAATAGTTCCTAAGAAAAAGGCTGTCTTCTAAGGAGCCGGTTACCGGCCTTAAGAGACAGCCTCGTTTTTTACGAGTTACGAATTGACGAGCTTAAGAATATGCTGGGGCATGTAAGCGGATTGCAGCAAATACGGTTTCCTCGCTTCATCATACACAATAATGAACGGGTCTCGATCCGGCAAAAGAATGAAGAACACTTCATATATAGTGCCTTTTATCCATTGATTTTCGATTTGCGAGGGCGGTTGTATTGGAATCCGTACCATCTTTCCCTTTTTTGGCACCTGTCCTAAAGGAGGAATCGTTCGGTCAATGGTCTTTAGATATTGTGTAACGTCTTGTTGAATTTCAGGTGTGTTAGGAATGCGTTTTACAATCTGTTCTTTTTCAATGTCATAAATTTCAAGGTCTGTCGTTTCCTGAGCTAACACCGGCTGTATGGCCAACGTAAACAAAAAGACAACAAGTAAAGAAATGATTTTACTTTTCAAAGGGCACCGCCTTTTTCTTTTTAACTTGCCCTCCCCCCTCAGCTTCCATACTCTATAGGAGAATGGATGATATAGGGGATTTATTATTCTTAGAAAATCAGTTAAGATGAAATGTGAAAATTAGAAAGTACGTACAGGAGGACACAGAAAAGACGATGAGCTTATTAACTGTTGAGGATCTAAGTCATACATTTGGTGATCGAACCCTCTTTAAGAATGTTGCTTTCCGACTTCTAGCCGGAGAACACGTGGGGCTAGTTGGAGCTAACGGAGTGGGAAAATCTACTCTTATGAATATTATTACCGGTCAGATCGTGCGGGATAGCGGAAAAGTAGAGTGGACTCCAAAAGTCAATTATGGATACCTTGACCAACATACCAAGCTGACTCCAGGGAAGACGATTCGGGACATTCTGAGAGATGCCTTTCTCCCTCTTTATGAATTAGAAAAAGAATTGATGGTCATTTCAGAAAAGATGGGCGAGGCTTCACCTGAAGAGCTTGAAGTGCTTCTTGAGGAAATGGGAGAAATCCAAGAGCGTTTAGACGCGAGCGGATTCTACCTCTCTGACGTTAAAGTAGAAGAAATGGCAAACGGCTTAGGTCTCGATGCTATCGGTCTAGAAAGAGATGTTGCTTCTCTAAGCGGGGGGCAGCGAACCAAGGTGCTTCTCGCTAAGCTGTTGCTCGAGAAACCTACGGTTCTCCTGCTCGATGAGCCTACTAACTATCTAGATGTTGAGCATATTGAATGGTTAACCAACTATCTAAAGGACTATCCTTTCGCTTTTATCCTTATATCCCATGATACAGAGTTTATGAATCAGGTTGTAGATGTGATTTACCATCTGGAATTCGCTAAACTCACTCGCTATAAAGCCAACTATGAGAAATTCCTTGAAATGTCGGGAATTAATAAACAACAGCATATTGACGCCTACGAGAAGCAACAAGAATTCATCAAGAAACAAGAAGATTTTATCCAGCGAAACAAAGCTCGATATTCCACTTCCGGACGAGCGAAAAGCCGCCAGAAGCAGCTAGATCGAATCGACAGAATCGATCGTCCGGAAACGGCAATCAAGCCGACCTTTAGCTTTAAGGAATCGAGAGCCAGCGGAAAAACCGTCTTCGAAGGAAAGGATTTGGAGATTGGCTACACCTCCGCTCTCCTCCCCAAAATGAACATGGCGATCGAGCGCGGAGAAAAGATAGCGATCATTGGCTGCAATGGCGTAGGGAAATCAACATTGCTCAAAACCATCCTCGGAAAAATACAGCCCTTCAGAGGCTCATCATTTCAGGGTGACTTCCTGTACCCTGCTTATTTTGAGCAGGAAGTTAAGGCAGGAAACTTAACCCCTCTCGATGATGTCTGGAATGAGTTTTCTCACCTTAATCAGCACGAGGTTCGCGGTGCATTGGCTCGCTGCGGACTAAAAAATGAGCATATTACTCGCCCCCTTAACATGTTAAGTGGTGGTGAGCAGGCAAAGGTTCGCCTATGCAAGCTCATGATGAATGAGAGCAATTGGCTGTTGCTCGATGAGCCGACCAACCATCTTGATGTAACGGCTAAAGAAGAATTAAAGCGTGCATTAAAAGAGTATAAAGGAACGATTCTACTCGTTTGCCACGAACCAGATTTCTACGAAGACTGGGTTACTACCACGTGGAATGTTGAAGAGTGGTCTATGCAGAACGCGTAATCCTGAATAGCCATAGGGCTGTCCTTTCCAGGGCAGTCCTTTATCTTATATCTGATTCATGGTAGGAGGTTAACAAATGGAGACACAAGAAATCTTAGAGCGTATTCGAAATGCAAAACCACAAACCCCCGTAAAGGTATTTATTCAAGGCCAACTCTCTGAGCTAGACTTTGGACCTGATTGTAAGGTCATTAACATGGGACATGGCGGTGTCGTGATTGGTGATTGGGAAGATATCAAAGGGGTGCTTCAAGAAAGCGACGCAATCGAGGAGTATCATATTGAGACCGACCGTAGAAATTCAGCTATCACCTTACTCGATACCAAGGATCTTGGAGCTCGAATTGAACCAGGGGCCATTATCCGTGAAGCCGTCACGATTGAAACTGATGCCATTGTCATGATGGGAGCCTGTATTAATATTGGAGCCTCTATTGGCGCAAAAACCTTAATTGATATGAATGCCGTCATTGGGGGCCGGGCAAAGATAGGAAGAGGCTGTCATATTGGAGCAGGTACAGTCATTAAAGGAGTCATCTCCTCTCCCCACGCTCAGCCTGTTGTGATCAAGGACAATGTCGTCATTGGTCCAAACGCGGTGATATTAGAAGGGGTAACGATTGGTGCTGGGGCCATCATTGGTCCTGGATCTATTATTACTAGAGATGTTCAAGAAAAAGAGGTTATTCCAAGCGG
Organism: Ammoniphilus sp. YIM 78166; assembly: GCF_004522215.1. Classification (GTDB taxonomy): domain Bacteria; phylum Bacillota; class Bacilli; order Aneurinibacillales; family RAOX-1; genus YIM-78166. Next base: position 730,912 of record NZ_SDLR01000003.1, read on the forward strand.
GGTGTATTAAAAAATTTCATTAAAAATGAAACCAAAAAGGAAACATTCCGTATAGGTAAGAGGAAGAAACGAAGAAAGGATGAATGCAGAATTATGTTTAAAAGGATTGGTCTCTTTTTACTAGTTAACATGCTTGTCATCATCACCATCAGCATTATCACCAGCCTGTTGGGAGTGCGCGGTTACATAACGGCCGAGGGGATTAATTTTAATGCTCTTCTGGTATTTAGTGCAGTCGTAGGTTTCACGGGCGCATTCATCTCCCTAGCCATGTCTCGCATGATGGCGAAGTGGATGATGAAAATTGAAGTGATTGATCCGAACAGGCCTCGCAATGCCCACGAACGTTTTCTTGTAGAAGAGGTTCATCGTTTATCTCGAAAAGCAGGACTAACGGTGATGCCTGAAGTAGGAATCTATCAATCAGCAGAAGTAAATGCCTTTGCAACCGGACCATCCAAGAGCAGATCTCTTGTTGCAGTTTCTACCGGTCTAATGGAAACGATGGATCAGGATGCTGTTATTGGCGTATTAGCTCATGAGGTAGCTCACATCGCCAATGGAGATATGGTTACCATGACATTGGTACAAGGAGTAATTAATACGTTTGTTGTATTCCTCTCTCGGATCTTCGCCTATGCCGTATCACGTTTTGTTAAGGAAGATCTAGCGCCTATTGTCCACTTCGTGGCAGTTATCATTTTTGATATTTTGTTCTCGATCCTGGGAAGCATCGCTGTTATGGCTTACTCCCGCTATCGTGAGTTCCACGCTGATGCAGGCGGTGCTTATCTTGGCGGAAAGCAAAACATGATTCACGCCTTAAAGTCTCTTAAACACACCGTTGAGCTAGTGGATACAGAACAAAAGTCGCTTGCAGCACTAAAGATTAATGGGAAAAGAGGACTTGCTGGATTATTTGCCAGCCATCCGGACCTAGACGAACGCATTCAAAGACTAGAAGCAGGACGCTAAAATATGGGAACAAAGGGCTGCTCACAAAAAATGGTGAGACAGCCCCTTTTTTTAACTTGCCCCCACCAAGCTATACTTTTGGCTTAGTTTCAGCAACATATCTTTTGTCATTTTATCCAGGTCAAATTCAGGTTTGAATCCCCACTCATCTCGCGATGCAGTCGCATCGATGGAATTTGGCCAGCTATCTGCAATCGCTTGTCTCACCGGGTCTACCTGATAACTGAGCTTGAATTCAGGGATCTGTCGTCTTATTGCAGTAGCAATCGCTTCAGGATCCACGCTCATTGCTGTTACGTTAAAGGCATTGCGGTGAGTAAGGCGACTACTATCTGCTTCCATCAAATCGATGATCGCTTTTAAGGCATCTGGCATATACATCATATCCATGAACGTGTTCTTTGCGATGTATGACGTATAGGCTTGACGCTTCACAGCTTCATAATAAATCTCTACAGCGTAGTCGGTTGTTCCACCACCAGGTGGTGTAACATAGGATATCAACCCTGGGAAACGGAGTCCCCGTGTATCCAGGGAAAATTTTTGGAAGTAATAGTCACAAAGCAGCTCTCCAGCTACTTTGTTCACCCCATACATCGTAGTCGGTCTTTGAATCGTATCCTGGGGTGTATTATCCTTCGGCGTAGTGGGCCCAAAGGCGCCAATCGAGCTAGGGGTAAAAAATTTACAATTTAATTCACGGGCAACTTCCAGTGCATTAACCAGTCCACCCATATTTAGATTCCACGCTAGTAAAGGCTTTGCTTCCGCTGTAGCCGATAACAGTGCAGCCAAGTGGATAAGGGTGTCCGCTTGATGAGCCTTAGCGATTTCAAACATGCGGCGCCCATCCGTTACATCCAAGAGCTCGAACGGGCCGTTACAAACGACCTCATTGTCTGTGCGGCGTATATCTGTAGCCATCACATTATGCTCCCCATATACTTCGCGTAATTTAACAACCAACTCTGAGCCAATCTGCCCTAGAGCCCCGGTTACCAGTATTTTTTTCATGAGTTATCCCCTCCCACATACTCTTTAGATAATTCCCATTTCCTTACCTACCTTGTGATACACCGCTAAAGCCTGATCTAGCATTTCTTTTGTATGAGCGGCTGTTGGCATGTTACGCACTCTTCCTGTACCCCTTTGAACCGTAGGGAAGACAATCGCTTTTGCGTATACCCCCTGGTCATAAAGCTTCTTACTGAATTCCTGCGTTTTCACTTCATCACCAATGATGCAAGGAGTAATTGGCGTTTCACTGTGGCCGATATTAAAACCAAGATCCTCTAAACCTTTTTTCAAATAATTTGCATTTTCCCACAGGCGTTCTTGCAATTCCGTGCTGTCTGCTAGTATGTCGATGGCTTTTATAGTAGCCGCTACATCTCCGGGGGTTAAGGCGGTCGAAAATAGGAATGGGCGGCTTCTTACTTTCAACCAATCAATTAAATCTCTTTTTCCTGCAACATATCCCCCTATGACTCCTATGGCTTTAGATAAGGTTCCGATTTGGAAGTCCACTTTATCTGACAGACCAAAATGTTTAACTGTACCTGCCCCTTTTCCTAATACCCCAGATCCATGTGCGTCATCCACATAGGTAATGAGGTCAAACTCCTCAGCAATCTGAACGATTTCTGGAAGTTTCGCTATGTCTCCATCCATAGAAAATACACCGTCCGTAATAATCATAATCTTGTTGTATTTTCCCGAATCTTTTGCTTGCTTAGCTTTTCCTCTTAGATCGTCCATATCCGCGTGATTAAATCGAATGATCTCTGCACGAGAAAGTCTGCAGCCATCAATGATAGAAGCATGATTCCATTCATCAGACAAGATGGCGTCGTTTTTATCCATTACTGCAGAGATAGCCGCCATATTACAATTAAAACCAGATTGATAAGCAATCGCCGCTTCCGTATGTTTAAACTCAGCTAGCTTCTCCTCTAGCCTAATGTGGAGTTCCATAGTTCCATTAATGGTGCGAACGGCTCCTGCCCCAACCCCAAACTCCCTAATGACTTGAATTGCAGCTTCCTTGAGTCGTTCATCCGTTGCCAGACCTAAATAGTTATTGGAAGAAAGGTTAATAAGCTGCTTTCCTGAAATGGTAATCATAGGACCGTTAGCACTCTGCAATGGGTCAATTACATTGTATAAGCCTTTGTTTTTTAAATCTCCAAGATTCTCTTCTAAGAAACGATTTAATACATTGCTTGACATGATATACGCCTCCATTTTTATGGTTGTAATATAATTGATGCATTAATGTTCTTGAGTGGTGGACATTATGTAAATCGAGTAATCCCTTCAGTACCAATGGTTAATAAAAATAAATTACCATATATCATATGATAAGTCTACTACAAGTGGACACTATATTATAAAAAATTTTAATATATCCGTTAGCATTCTCACCTAGGGCTTGAACTATGTCCCAATGCCAAAAGGACTTTGCACGCTTGTGCAAAGTCCTTTTTTCCTGATTCACCTTCCTCTTTTGAACTGTTGTTCGAACCAATCTGACCAAGAAATAGACGTGCTACCGATGGCCCACTTGCTTATTGAGGCAGGGGCCTTATGCATTCCCTGTCCCCCAATAGCAAACTTTAAGGTAGGCAGCTTAGACTGAAGGCGATCTAATATGTCGAGGACATAAGACTGCAACTCTTCCCTAGTTATGGAGATACAAACCAAGCCGATTTCTAGCTTTTCAAGCATTTCAGCTAGACCGTCAACAGGTGTATCCGGTCCTAAATAAAGTACATCCAATCCTTTTCTTCGTAAAAAAAGAGTAAACAAAAGTAAGCCTACCTGGTGATGCTCTCCTGAGGGACATAAGGAAATCGCTCTAGGATACGTCTGATCGATGGGAAAAACACGTATGAATTGACTGATTCTATGCATAATCCAGTTACTTGCGAAATGCTCTTGAGCTACGGATATGCTCCCTTCTTCCCAGGCTGTTCCAATTCTTTTCAACAATTCGGGCAAAACATCTTGCAGAACGGTTTCAATAGGCCATAAAGCAAAGCAAAGCTCTAATGCTTCATTTGCCTTATTTGAATCTAGTGCAACCAAGGATTCATAGAGCATGTCTAATCGACTCAGATCCATCTCCTTTAGCTCTCTTTCGGCCAGGCTCTCCACTTTCGTGGATTGCTGCTTTTTTTGAACCAGCAATTGCACTGCCTGACTAATATTTAGCCCTTCATCTTCTGTTTGCTTCTTCAGCCATCTAAGGTCATGCACATCCTTTTCGGTGTATAGGCGATGACCCCCTTCCGTCCGTTCAGAAGGACTTAAGCCATACCTTCTTTCCCACGCTCGGATCGTCACTGCCGGTATTCCTGTTAATTCGGAGACTTTCTTAATCGTATACACGAAAAAACCACTCTCTTTACGGATTGTGAGATAAAAACACTCTATGTAAATTGTACAACATAAGTCTAATTATTGTACAGCGGAGTCCCATAAGCAGATCCTTTTTTTCGTTTCAAGGGACATACATCCAATCCAATAGAGGCTTTGGATAATAGACTACAAGTAAATGCGGAAAGGAGGAATTTAGAATGGCTAAAAAGTGGGGTAAACTACGTCACCTAAAAGCAGGTAAAACAGGCAAATTAAACCCGTTAAAAAGGATTAAGAGAGGAAAAACCAATAAAATCGCTCATCTGTTAGCCTTGCTTCATCGATTGAAAGGAAAGCCTATTACGCTTACTGACGGAAAAGGAAGAAAGGTCAGAGTTGTTTTTAGAGGGTTCAAAGGACTAAAAGGAAATAATGAAGCAGGAACTTCCGGAGTAATTCCATTCCCTCCCGTGAAAAAACCTTTTCCATTCTTCCCCCCTTTCATATAACAGCAGTACGCTTCAGAGCTGCCTAAAACCATGTTTTAGGCAGCATTTTCTTTTATCATGCCTTGTATTAGTCATATAATGGGCAGTCCCGCGATATTTATAGCGTATAGCCTGCTTGAGGGGGATTGCATCATGTCCAGTGTTGTCGAAAGAATCAAACGTGCATTTTCTAGTCTGGAGGGCCTGCCCGTTATACAGCAAGCGATTAAGAGTACTACAGCATCTGTATCGATTCCTATTACAGCTTCCATGATTCAGGCTACGTTGAATCAATCGCAGTTAAAGGACTTTGAGAAAATTCAAATTCAGATAGATGATACCTCGCTGATCCTACGTGGAGAAGTGCGAAAACTTATGATCAAAGTCCCATTTTCAGTTACCCTCCAACCCGTGTCTACTCAAGATGGAAAACTCGTGTTTGCACTTTCCCGGATGTCTCCTCTAAATGCCTCATGGATCAACCAGAAAATCTTTCACCATCCTCCTTACCTCTTTTTCAAGGATGGTCTGATCTACTTAGATCTAGAACCCGTAAAACATCTTGAACAATTGCAAGGGAAATTCATCCATCACATCGAAATTAAAGACGGCACATTATGGATTAATATCAGAACCGTAATAGATATCCAGAAGCAGTCTAAATAGACTGCTTCTTTTTGATCTACAATAAAATTTTAACACTATGAGTACCGTCTTTACCCATTTTATGATAATATTTAGACAGATTGGTGTTCGGATAAAATTCTAATGAAGGAGGAGAGATTTTTGTTTACATGGGTTAGTGTTGGCGCAGGATTACTCGTTACATCCTATTCCATTTTGGTTCATCAATTGTTGTCCTTGCTTGATGAAGAGGAAGCATAAAAAATATAAAATAAGAGGTGCCCCTTAAAGCCTTACCGTCAAGGGACACCTCTTATTATTTATTGAAGCTTACTATTAGGATTCATCGGACGGTCTCCAGCCATATCTCCAGAACCATCTAGTAGATGGATCATGCCACGAACCAACGTATCATCCTCAAGAACGCTATATAAATGATACGCCAGGTCCTCTCTATCTACTAGAACATCCTGAAGAACTTCAGCTGTGCCCCAGTCCTGCAGGTTATGAGCTCTTGCAATCGTTCTTCTTAGCATTTCTTGAATTTTCAATTCATGCTCTAAGTCATTTCGAATAAAATCTCTCATCGTGTAACGGCCTTCAACCTCATGCTTGATATAAGATAATTCATGCTGTGTTACAGGATGCGCGGTTGGAACTCCACCAAGTCTCGCTACGCGCTCCCCAATCATATCAATATGTTTTTCTGTCTTATCTCGATGTTCATCAAAAAGCTCGTGAAGACTCAAAAACGATTCGGCTCCTTCGCTAAGCCAATGGTGCTTGTTATACTGGTGCAACGCAACCGTTAGCGCACACTGATGGTCATCTAACATTAAAGCCATTTCCAACCTAACTTCGTAAGGAAGTCCAATTCCTGCTCCTATTTGCTTAACCGTTCTTGGCTGCTGACGGAATATCATATGGTGATTTGTTTGATGTCCTGGCATTTGGGGATTGAACCCCGATTTTGTTAAGTTAAATTCCCCTTGAAAATTACTCATGTTCGTCATGATTCTTGCTATATCTGAATTCATATGTTCATTCATTTGCTCGTTCATATGTAGGTCCCTTCAAATCATCATATTTGATACGTTATTTTGAGCTTGAAAAGATTGCATCATCGTATTCATAGTGTGATCTGCCAGTTGAGGCGCTTGATAATAACCCTTGTAATTCATAAACTGCCAGATCTCATAGGCCATCTCCTGACAGATGTTTGCACAGGTAGCGTGGTAGCTTCGAACCTGTGGATCTACACATTCACAAGCCCATAGCATAGCCACGGCTGCCCCTGTTTTGTGCATGTTTAACAGGATTGTTGCAGTGGTAGTATCAGCTAATCTTGTAGCATGAGGATTAGGAGCGGGCATAGAAGGCTGCTGTAGGCCCACCTGCGGCTGCTCATAGACGTTCATTTGAGGTGTATGGGGGGTCATTTGTACACCTTTACCTAAAAGCATATTCATACCTTGTTGATAAGCCTGTACTTCTCTGCGCTGCTGATTTTGTAAAATATCCCGAAGGTGAGCATCTTGCGTCATGTTGAGAAATACACCGTATAATTCAATGGTTGCTGCTTTGGACCTTAGAGCTTCTTGTGTTTCTAAAAATTCATGCGCTGCCCAGCGTGTTGTCATCTGATTAACCTCCAAAATATGGAATTTACTGTTTCACCTCTTTTATTATCTTAGAAATTAAAGATCTTATACGTATGTTTTAGAAGCTTGTACAATGGATAATAAAAAAAGGAAGTCCAACTTCCCTAAATAATCTCATCATCCGATGCAGTGAGTGAAATTCTATCTTGACATCCCCAGCACTCACTTCTGTTTTTTTCCATTAACGCTAGTTCCTCGCCACAATTGACACACAAATCGCTCATGCTACACACCCCCTTGTTTAGTTTATGATTATTCAGAACATTTTGTTCTTTGATCAAATAAAAAAGTTCTTGAATAGCTGGCGTCTGCGCTTGCTATCCAAGAACTTTTTAGATGTTATTGAATTAAGACTGCATTTTTCTTCATTTCTTCTGTTACTTCAATACCTGCTTCACTAGCAGCCTTCAGGTTAATGTAAAGATCCGTTTTTTCAGGGTACCCAACAGAAATTTCACCAGGGTTCTTACCTTTTAGGATTTCCACAGCCATCTCGCCTGCCTTGTAGCCGATATCATACTCTTCGACTCCATAACCCGCAAATACTCCACGCTTAACGGAATCGGCATCACCTGCAAAAAATGGAAGTTTGTTCTGGTTTGCCACTTGGATTACTGACTCTAAAGCCGAAGCAACTGTATTATCTTTGAAATAAGCTATTGCATCTACTCTGCCAATTAGGGCTTCGGCTGCCTGCTGAACTTCAGAGCTCTTAGTAGCCGTTGACTCAACAGGTTCTAAACCTAGCTCTTTCATGGCCTCCTTTGCTTTTTCAACGTTAAATACAGCATTTTGCTCCCCATTATTGTAGATAATTCCTACTCTCTTTGCATCAGGAAAGAAGTCCTTAATTGCCTTCACCGTGTTTTTTACTCCATCGGGATGGGTATCGGACATTCCCGTTACATTTGAACCAGGATTGTCTACTTGAGGCACTAATTTAGCACCCAGCGGGTCGGTAACCGCAGTAAATACGACTGGAATATTTTGTGCAGCTTTGACTGCAGCTTGTGCACTTGGTGTAGAGATGGCAAGAATAAGATCATCTTGGTCGTTTACAAATTTTTGTGCAATGGTAATATTATTATTCATATCCCCTTGCGCGATTTGAATATCAACTTTGAGATTTTTCCCCTCTTCATAACCGGCGTCCTTCAACGCATCCAGGAAGCCCTTTCTGCCCTCATCCAGTGACGGATGTTCCACAATTTGTGTAATTCCAATTTTCACTATTTTCTCAACAGAATTCGTTGCATCGGTCTTCACCTCTGCAGGCGCTCCCGAAGGCTGACTCCCACAAGCTGCCAGAAAAATCATAGCTCCAACCGCTGTTAATGACAAAAACTTTTTCATATCAAACTCTCCTCCTCTAGTCTCCACTAACTAACTAACTCAACTCTTAATGTTTTGTATTATATAATAGACAAAGCGATCCATCAATAAGAAAAAAAACAAAATAGACAAAAATATATGTAGTAAGCGCTTCCAATAATAGCTGTTTTATCGTATAATAGCCCTAAGGATCATCAAAGGAGGGGTTGGACATGTATTATACTTCCGGCAAAGATGTTACCGTTACCATTTGGGGGAAAGGACTTACCTTCCAAGGAAGGGTTGAACAATGGAACCAAAAGGAAGTTATTATTCACGAGCGAAATAAGCAGACGAAATGGACATTCCCCTATCAGGATATCTTAAAAGGGAAAGTTAAAATTACGCCAAAAAGAATACACTAACTGATAAACTCCCTCCACGGGAGTTTTTTGCTTTCTCATAAAATGGTTGATTTAAGGGGATCATGATAAAAAAGCACAAGGAGATGAGGCATGATAAGGATCGTCATACTGCTACTAACGCTTCTGTCCTTTCAAGGTAGTATTGTAGGAGCCCAGGAATCTGCGGTTAAGAGAGTCGCGATTGTTATCGATGATTTTGGAAATGATATGGATGGAACAAAGGAGATTTTGGACATGCCTGTACCTTTGACCATCGCGGTCATGCCATTTCTCCCTACCACGAAACGTGATGCCAATTGGGCGAAGCAAAGAGGGCATGATGTTATTGTCCATATGCCCATGGAGCCTAAGAAAGGCAAAAAGAGCTGGTTAGGGCCTGGTGCCATTACAACTGATTTATCAGACGAAGAAATCCGCAAACGAGTCAACGCAGCTATTGATGATGTCCCCCACGCAATAGGGATGAATAACCACATGGGGTCAAAGGCAACAGCAGATCCACGTGTGATGAGAATCGTTCTAGAGGTATGCAAAGAACGGAATCTCCTCTACCTCGATAGTCGAACTACCCCTAAAAGTGTCGTATCATCTATCGCAGGCGAGCTAGGTGTTCCCGTTATTGAAAATCATATCTTCCTTGATGATATTTATCGAACAGCACATATCAGCAAACAAGTACGTCTCCTCATCAAGCATCTACAGGCTCACTCTCACTGTATTGCCATTGGACATGTTGGTCCGCCAGGTAAGAAGACAGCCGCCGTACTCAAACAAAGTATCCCTACCCTCCAAAAAGAAGCCAAATTTGCATTGATTTCGGAGCTAGTAGTTCCACGGGTGCCTATATATTGACGAAGACGAAGAAAGCCTGACCCCAAAATATTAGGATCAGGCTTCTTACTTTTTTATGATATAGCTCGCGATAATTTATCCTTCATAATCGCTAAAGCTTCAATTTCATTGACATAGGCTGTTCTTGGAAAGTACCATAGCGCTTCTCCGTCAGGATTAATTGCGATATAAGTGAACGCTTCTTCATCCTCGCCCGGTTCATCCTGCTTACACAAATACTCAAGTCCATTAATGAATCCAACTGAAACAAATCCCAGTTCCATTAGTTCTGTTTTAGTTTTCTTATACATAATTTATCTCCTCATAGAAAAGCATTTCCATCTGTCTCCTATTATAGCAAGTTATCGACCCTTCAGATGTGAACCTTTCTTGTCTCTTTTCATTCTGTCTCTCGGGTAGCTGCGATTTGGCGTCGATGGCTTCGTGCAAAGATTCTTCTCCACCAAGGCATTTCTATATAGGCTTGAAGTAACGTCATTCTTTCATGGAGCAAAGTGGAACGCTTGGCTTCTCTCTCCATAAACTCCTGTGCCTCAGTCTGAAAGGCCTTCAGTTCTAATTTCATTTTTTCTTTTTGCTCTCTCATCTCTCTGGCAACATCTTCTTGGAGCAAGCGTAATTCTGAGATGGACTTTCTCGATTTTTTCTCTGTTGCCTCTGCCTGTTCAGCTATCCGCTGTACTTGATATTCCAGCTCAGTTTTCCACTGGTCAATCGCTTTACAATCTTTTCCTAACAGGGTAAGTCTCGTATGTAGTTCAACCCATTGCTTCTGCTGCTCTTCTAGCTCCTGCTTAACCTTCTGATAACCAGCTTGTAATTCAACAATGCCTTTCCATTCCGCTTCGTTTGCTTTCCATTCCTCTAGCATGGGTTGCAGGCTGATCATCTGTTCATTCCATTGCACATTTTGGAGATATAAGCATGTACTCAAGTAACCTAAAAACCTCATGGCTTCGTTATTATTTTCGATGGCTGTGGCCATTTCTTGGGAATTACGTCCAGTGACCTCGCCCATTAAACGTTTGATCAGACCTTGGTTTTGTATATTGATAAATCCATCTTTTGCTGTATCGGAAAAGTGTATAAGATCATCTGCAATCGCCTTGACTTGCTTCGGATCGGACAAAACCTTCAACATCTCTGCTGTTTGTTCATTAAGCTCAATCGCTTCACCGTTTATCATCCAAACCTGATTTGCTTCTTTCATAAGGCACCTCTAGACATCCAATTATTGTATCTTCCCTATGATACCTTAATTTAACTAAAATTTCGACCCGTGCACAAAAAGAAAAAGCTACCCTAGAAAAAACAGGATAGCTTCTTTAAATCAAGTTAAGTTGTAGTAGGTACCATGGACTCTCTTAATTCATTCATGAGCTTCTCCATAATGGTCTTAACTGGAAGAATTTCCTTAATCTCATGCACCCTTGCTCCAGCAAACACGAGCCCTTCCTCTACATCCCCTTTCACCGAGCGAATGAGAGAATCTAAAGTGCAAAATTGATAAGAGCAGGTCTTTAAGCATTGGCGGCACTTCTCGATTTTGAGCTTTGACCCTTCACAAACCCTATCGATGAAGGCATTTCGAATGGCCCTTCCTTCAAGGCCAACGGTAGTTTTGACTAAAATTGTGTCTCCCTCTTTACACTCCAAATACTTTTGCTTAAAGGATGGATGCGCATCGCACTCTACACTTGCCACGAAGCGTGTACCCATTTGCACACCGGAGGCCCCCATCGAGAAGGCTTTCGCGATATCGGATCCGGTTAAAATCCCCCCAGCAGCGATAACAGGAAGCTTAACGGCTTCCACCACCTCTGGCAAAATGTCAAACAAAGGACGGTCGGTACCAAGATGTCCTCCCGCTTCATGCCCTTCTACCACGATCGCTGAAGCCCCAAGCTTCTCGGCCAGCTTGGCAAACTTCGCGGAGGAAACTATTGAGATTACGGGTACTCCATACTCCTTCCCCCATGTATACATGTCTCTTGAGAATCCTGCACCTGATATGATAAAGTCTACCTTCTCTTCCATGGCAGCTCTGACTGTTTCTGCAAATTCCTTCATTGCAAACAATACATTTACCCCAATGTATCCTTTGCCCTGTGTGAGTTCTCTTGCTCGTCGAATATGCGACCTCATTTCATCAATGGGAATCCCGGTGCCTGAAATAATGCCTATGCCCCCGGCGTTGGCAACCGCTGAAGCCAGTCCGCTTAATGAAACAGCAACACCCATACCCCCTTGAATAATAGGCAGCTCTGGAGTCATGTGAGCAATTTTCAATTTTGGAATGTTCAAACGTGTTCCTCCTATACTTTTCGGAAATGATTTAATTCCTCCCCAGGAATCATATTACAACTATATACCATCTGATCGGCGTCTGCAAAATAAACTTGACGTTGAAAATGTGAACGATTTTCGACGTAGCTAAAAAAAAAAAGGAAGGCTACGCCCTCCTTCCTGAAATACGAATCTATACGCCAACAAACACAACTTTTGCATCAGGATTGTTCTGTTGGAGTTTTAGCACCTCATGTTTAATATCATCAATATTGTGGCGCAATACCGTACACTCTGGTTTTTTCTTCATCGTCATATTTACTTTATCTTGATTTCCATAAGTAATCGTATTTTCAACAAATATTAATTTAAACACGTTTGATCATCTCCTTTGCTATAGACTTTACTACAATTTAACAAATTACTCACGTATTTTTTTAAAAAAGTTAAGCGCACATTGTCATTTTTGTTCTGATTAATGCATAGAATGGTTTTTACCTAAATTTATTTACTGTTATAACTGAATAGATGAAATAGTTTGACATATAAAAAATACATTGTATAATAATATGAAATTAAACGTTATCTATTCTTCCATCCAATGAAAAGGAGCTGCATTTTTATGAAACACAAGGTCAAGCTTTACCTTTATTATCTTATTCCTTGTGCCTTGGGCATACTGTATTATGTATCCCGAATCTAGTTTATTGTTACGCCGAGATCCTTATCGGAAGAATCTCGGCTTGTTTCTGAGCTAAAGCCATACAAAAGCGACAATGATAATGGTAATAGCCATATATAAAAGATTTAATGGAATACCGACTTTGAGATAGTCGGAAAAACGATAACCACCAGGACCATACACAATGAGGTTCGTTTGATACCCAATAGGAGTAGCAAAGCTTGCCGAAGCTGCAATCGCAATGGTTATAAAGAAAGCCATCGGGTCAACGCCGGCCTGAAGGGCTATAGCTTGTGAGATTGGAAACATCAGAACAGCTGCTGCATTATTTGTAATAATCTCCGTAAAAAAAGTGGTAATTAGATAAATTACGGATAGCATTCCTATGACACCAAAGCCTTGCGTTGCAGAGACGAAGGCATTAGCAATCCAAGCGGCCGTTCCTGTTTTTTCTAGGGCTATTCCGATCCCAATAGCACAAGCAATCATAATGAGAACATTAAAATGCATATGTTTCTTAGCTGATTCAAAGGTGATGGTCTTAGTCAGGAATAACATGATCACTGCCAATATTGAGGCCTTGAACATCGACAGAATCTCGAACGTGGCGAGTAAGACCATGGCGAGCAAAATGATGACTGCAAAAGTTCCTTTTCTAGGGTTCATCCATTCAGGCTGGGGTACGGGCGAAATTAAGTAAAAGTCTCCTGAGTTTAACCATCTTGTCATAAATTGCTTACCCGCGAGCAGCAATAGCGTATCTCCGGCCTTCAAGGGTATATCCCCTACCTTGTTCTTTATTCGCTCTTGATTTCGATGTACAGCTACCACTCCTGCCCCGTATTTCCCTCGAAAGCTGCTTTCTTTCACCGTTTGATTAAGGATGGACGATTGATGAGAAACCACCGCTTCTACAAGATAAGCATTGCCGTTATGCAAATCGTCCAGCTTAAGATCTGTTCCTGTTTCAATTTTCAGTCCTTTTATCCGCTCGAGATCGACGATGGTTGACACGAGCCCCGTAAAAATCAAACGATCTCCTTCCCTTAGAGTTCTATCGGTCTGGACGGGAGCAATGCGATGTCCGTTTCGAATAATCTCAATAAGATAAAGCCCCTCTAAATGCTTTAACCCTACTTCTTCAACCGTTTTCCCCACAATGGGTGAGTCCTTTAATACGACGGCTTCTGATAAGAATTCCCGCGTGCTTTCCATAAACGATTCCTCTGATGTTTTTCGGGAAGGAAGCAGTCGATGACCAATGGTGCCCATATAGACAATACCCGCTACACAGGCCGGAATTCCTACCACCCCTAGTTGGAACATGCTGAACCCGCGCATCCCCTGCTCCAACATCATCCCGTGGATTAGTAAGTTGGTCGAGGTTCCAATCAGCGTTATCGTCCCTCCAAAAATGGTGGCGTAGGATAAGGGAAGCAAGAATTTGGAGGGTGAGATATTTTTGTCTCTGCACCATTTCTTGATAATGGGTGTAAACATGACTACAATCGGGGTATTGTTTAAGAAGCCGGAAAGGACCGAGATGGGAAGCATCATTCTGACAAGTGCTTTTCGTTCATTTTTTCCTGTCCCCAATGCCCTAGATACGATCCGTGTAATGAGACCGCTTTGTTGGACGGCACCCGCCACGATAAATAACAGAGCAACGGTAAGCATCCCTTCATTCGAAAAACCGCGCAATGCATCCGAGGGGCTTAATAGTCCGGTCAACAGGAGAAATGCCAAGGCACAAAAAACGATAAATTCTGGTCTCGTTACTTCAGTAACTAAGAAGACGAGCATGACGACAACTGTGAGAATGACTACTGCAATCTCCCATGTCATGGAAAGAACACCCCTTCGCTTCCAAGATCGAATAAAAGAGGTTGCTTCAACCCCATCTAGTGCCATGATATGCGCCCGCCAACGAACGGGTTATAGATATTCAGGAAGATTCCAGCCTCGCTGCAATTTGTAAAAAAAAGACCTCGTTTGCCTGCCGTGGCAGCTCAAACAAGGTCTTTTTTTATCCTCTGCAAAAAACTCAAATTCATCAGCTTTCAAAGGAGCACTTACGTAATAGCCCTGAATTTGATCGCATCCGTTTTCACGCAGGAACTCGTACTGCTGCAACGTTTCTACTCCTTCAGCGATTACACTAAGGTTAAAGTAATGGCCTAGATCTATAATCGCTTTCGTAATGGCCGAGTCGCTTGTACTGAGAGATACACTGGCAATAAAAGATCGATCAATCTTATTGACATTAATCGGCAACTGCTTCAAGTAGCTTAATGAACTATAACCAGTCCCAAAATCATCTATGGAGAGATGGATTCCTTGATCCTTAAGCTGCTTTAATTTCAGAATCGTCTTATCAACTTCTTGCATCAAGACGGTCTCAGTAATTTCTAATTCAAGGTATTGGGGTTGCATATTGGTTTCAAACACAATCTGTTGAATTTGTTCTACGAAGTCTTGCTGTTTGATTTGCAAGGCCGAAAAGATTGACCGAGATCGCGATGGGCAGTAACCCGCGATTGATCCAGATTTTCCATTGTTGACACGCCGTCCGGAGCACCCACTCCCCTATCTCAATAATCTGTCCGCTTGCTTCAGCTATCGGAATAAATCCAGCTGGAGAAACCTGGCCCAATAATGGGCTCTTCCACCTTATCAGTGCCTCTGCCCCCACAATTCTGCCTTGTTGCAGATCCATCTTTGGTTGATAAACCAGCATCAGTTCGTTTCGTTCGAGAGCATGTCGCAGCTGATGTTCCACGAGCAGCTTGCGATCCCATGTTTGATTAATTTCATCAGTATACCATTGAAGATCGTTTCCCCCTCTCTCTTTTACTTGTAGCGTCGCAAGATCACCGTTCTTAATCAAGATGGTGGAGTCCACCCCATCATCTAGGAACAAAGTAAGGCCAATGCTCACAGAAATGCATAGCTGATATTCCTCTAACTGGAAAGGCTGAGAAAGAGAATGCAGAATGGCTTTTACTAATTTTTTCTGCTTCCCCCTGCGTTGAATCGAAGGTAGTAAAATCGTAAATTCATCTCCTCCTAATCGGGAAATCACATCATTGGAACGGATACATCGCTGGAGCCTTTCGGTTACCTTCTGTAAGAGCAGGTCGCCTACATCATGCCCAAAAGTATCGTTGAGCGGCTTGAAGTCATCAAGGTCAAGAAACAATAGGGCTCCTTGTTCCTTAGACTGTATAGCATGTGTGATAGATTGCTCTAGTTTTTCCATAAACAAGGTTCGATTAGGCAAGCCAGTAAGCGAATCATGATAAGCCTGATAGGATAACTTCCTTTGGTATTCTTCCATAGAGCTCATCATCCGATTAAACTCTTTCTTCAGTTTACTGATCTCATCATTTCCCTTATATGAAACGCGTGCGGATAAATCATGGTTTTGACGGATGTAACTTAACTGTTGCGTAAAGGTTAATAATCGAGCCAATATGGTTCGATCCAAAAACACAACCATCATGATGGTAAACAGGCTGCCCATTATTAGAAGGAATAAATAAAACCACTCCACGCTTTTTTTCCCTTGGAGAAAAAAGTCAGTCTGGCTCTCTATCTCCACAACAAACGCAGGCTGCTGTTTTAAATCTTAAAGTCATAAAGGATCTCCTTAGGAGAAAATGATTCTATGTTTGTTTTATTATGGTAACATAGAACTCTTTTTTTATTTATTCACTTCCTCAGGTAATCATAAAATTGTCATAAGTTGTCGAGAACCCTTCAGATGTTTAATTAAAATATTGATAACTAATATCAATATTTTAATTTTAAATTTTGATATTAATATTTCAATACAAAATAAATGAAACAAAAAAACATTTAGGGTAAATAATTTAACAAAAAATATTGAATTTTAGCAAAAATAGGAATATAATGATCTCGTAAATCCAAAATTTATTAAGGGAGGCCTCCAATGCAAACGCAAGTCGAACAGAACGGCATCGTTACGTTGACTCATGAAGGCGAAGCTTTAATCAAAGACAGTCCCTTGTGGAACGAAGACTTAAGGCCGACGACTACGCTTGAGCATCACTGGACGGGCTACAACTTTGCCAGTTTATGGATTGGAATGGCCATATGCATTCCAACCTATACCATGGCAGCGGGGTTAATCTCCATAGGGATGAATTGGTGGCAGGCCATTCTTACGATTGTATTGGGCAATTTGATTGTTCTTATTCCTATTCTACTAAGTTCACATGCCGGCACGAAGTTCGGTATACCTTATCCTGTCTTTGCTCGCTTGTGGTTCGGCACTAGAGGAGCCCATATACCTTCTTTAGCTCGTGCATTAGTTGGAGCAGGTTGGTTTGGTATCAACTGTTGGTTTGGCGGAGCGGCCCTAGATGCCCTTTTAAGCTCGTTTACAAGCTGGGGATCGATCCCAGGACATTTAGGCATTGCCTTCGCCATTTTTTTGAGCTTAAATGTCCTCATCGCGTATTTTGGACCTGAAGCGATTCGCGTCATGGAGGCATGGGCTGCTCCGATATTAGTGATTATGGCGTTGGCTTTGCTGGGTTGGGCGTTTACCTCTGCAGGCGGGTTCGGCCCCATGCTTTCGGCCCCTTCTAAATTTGCAACTACGAGTGACTTTTTAAAAATCTTCTTTCCTGCTTTAACTGGAGCTGTAGCGTTTTGGGCTACGCTTGCTTTAAACATTCCAGACTTCTGTCGTTATGCCAAAAGTCAAAAAGCTCAGATATGGGGTCAGACCCTGTCTCTGCCTACCACGATGGGTGCCTTCTCGTTTATAGGCGTGGCTGTGGCTTCCGCTACGGTGGTTATTTTTGGAGAAGCGATCTGGGACCCTACGATATTGCTGGCTAAATTCCCCCCTTTCGTTATTTTTCTAGGTACCATTGGCATCGTATTAGCTACCTTAACCACGAATATTGCGGCTAATATTGTCGCACCTGCTCGCGCCATCGAAAATATTCTGCCTCGAAAGATTACCTTTGGAATGGGGGCTATCATAACCGGTCTTATTGCGGTTCTTATGCAGCCTTGGTACCTGCTTGAGAATTTCGGCAATTACCTGTTTGTTTGGTTAGGTACTTATGGGGCTCTTCTGGGACCCATTGAAGGTATTGCTATTGCCGACTATTGGCTTGTGAGAAGACGAAAGCTTGCCCTTGTAGATCTTTACCAACGAAATAGCCGATATGACTACGGGAATGGCTTCAACTCTAAAGCGATATATGCGCTACTGTTAGGTATTGGAGCTTCCCTGCTAGGAAAGGTAATACCGGGAATGGCATTCCTATGGGAAAATGCATGGTTTGTAGGATTGTTTGTCTCTGGCTTCCTATACACCTACTGGATGAAGGAACATGAGAGCGTAATTTCAGACCAATATTACGACTCGATTACACGTTACCAATCTTCCAGTCAAGCTCAAGACCGTACAGCTGCTGGTATCGCTGAATAAAAAGGAAAGAGGACGCTCATATGGCGTCCTCTTCTTTGTATTGCAGTTCCTCTATATCAAAAGACAATTCTAGCTCGATGTTAGACACTTGTTCAAAGGGATAGTAGGAAACATAATATCTAAAATGATCTTGAAGGGTATACTCAATTCCATCATGACCTTGGGCAAGCAGGTATTCCTTTATCAAATTCCCTGACCATAAGATATACTCCTGTCTTGGCGCATCGCTGTTGAGCATGGATGAGCATCCATAGGGGTACCGCCAGTCAAGGGCCTTTGTTCTCAATATACCCTCTCCTTCTCGCCCTTGCAATAACACCGGGTTTCTCATCGTAAGGTCTTGGCGAAGGACGGCTGCCTTCTGGTTCGAGGCTTCTGCGTGGCAAAACGCATATTCGATTGCCACCAATAAATCGCTCACTAGATACAAACCTGAACCAAACACGGCGTTTGCGGCTAGACCGGAAACAAATCTTTTTCTTTCTTCACTGGCATAACACTGGTGCTTCAGAACCTCACAAGCTTCAGTATAATCAATCCCCCGATAGACCCTTACTCCCAAAAGCTTGCACCACCTTTATAAAATGACTCTACTTTTTTCTATTCGATAAAATTCAGAAAATTCCTCTTTTTTCTTATGTAATGTGACATCATGAGAAAAAGAGGGGATCCCATATCACTTTAGGGACACCCTCTTACGCTTACGCTAAGGGAGTAGCTTTGACATATCACCGTAAGTTTCCGGCCGTCGGTCACGGTAAAATTGCCACAAGTCTCGAACCTCTTGGATCACATTTCGGTCCATGTCTCCTATAACAACCCCACTCTCGTTTCTTGTTCCCTCCGATACAAACTTCCCTCTCGGATCAACGAGGTACGACTGACCGTAGAATTCACCCATGTTCCAAGGAGCTTCGAATCCTACGCGATTAATGGCCCCAACATAATATCCGTTCGCTACAGCGTGAGCGGGTTGTTCCAGTTTCCATAAGTATTCAGACAAACCTGCCACCGTCGCTGACGGATTAAAAACAATTTCCGCTCCATTTAAGCCTAGTAAACGCGCCCCCTCTGGGAAGTGACGGTCATAACAAATATACACTCCAATTTTGGCGTAGGCTGTATCAAACACAGGATATCCTAAATTACCCGGCTTAAAGTAATATTTCTCCCAAAACCCATTTGGTTTGGGTCCCGCTTGCACCTGTGGAATATGCTGCTTTCGGTATTTTCCTAGAAAGGTTCCATCCGCATCAATCACAGCGGCGGTATTATAATAGACTCCTTCCGCTTCTTTCTCATATATTGGTAAGACAATTACGACTTGATTTTTTTTGGCAATCTCTTGGAATAGCTTCGTTGTCGGACCGTCGGGTATCGATTCGGCTGAGGCGTACCATTTTGAGTTTTGTTCTGTGCAGAAATAAGGACCATAAAAAATTTCTTGGAGACAGATCACTTTAGCCCCTTTGGATACCGCCTCATCTACCAATTTAAGGTGTTTTTCGATGGCTTTGTCTTTATGCACCTGTACGGGTTCATCCCCATGGACATCATGTGTGGCTTGAATCAATCCAATTTTGATCTTTTGCTTTGACATTGCCTTTCCCCTCTCTACATGGAATACGTATTCCGACGCAAAAACTTACCATTTCCAGGACGACCGACAAACTGCTTCTCACGAATCACAAACTCTCCGCGGGATAACACCGAAATCACATCTCCATGAACGGTCATCCCCTCAAACGGATTGTAATCCACGTTCATATGATGGGTTGCAGCAGAGATCGTCCGTTCCACTGTGGGGTCAAAAATAACGAGATCTGCATCACTGCCGACTGCAATTGTCCCTTTTTGCGGAAACATGCCAAACAGCTTCGCAGCTTTAGTAGAAATAATGTCAACAAACTGATTAATACTGATACGTCCTTGGTGAACACCCTCGGAATATACCACACTAAAGCGATCCTCAATAAGAGGGCCCCCGTTCGGGATTTTTGTGAAATCGTCTCTTCCAAGCTCTTTTTGTCCTTTAAAGTTAAACGAGCACTGATCAGAGCCTATAGTCTGCAAGTGTCCATTCTTTAACGCACTCCATAGCACATCCTGATGATACTTGGCCCGTAAGGGAGGAGACCATACATACTTGGCGCCTTCAAAGTCTGGCTTCTCCAAATAGCTGATATCTAATGCTAGGTACTGGGGGCAGGTTTCTCCCCAGACCTGAAACCCTTTCTTACGGGCTTCCGCTATTTTTTCCACGGCTTCTTCACAAGAAACATGGACGACATACAGCTGCGAGTTGGCCAAAGCAGTTAAGGCGACAGCTCTCCCCGTAGCCTCCCCTTCAACCTCGGGCGGTCGAGTAAGGGCATGATAAATGGGAGCCGTATTTCCATCCGCTAAAGCTTGCTTAACCAAATAATCGATGACGTCGCCATTTTCAGCATGTACTTGAACAAGCGCCCCTAGCTCTCGAGCCTTTAATAAGGTTTGATAGAGAATGTCATCATCGCATTGGAACACATTTTTATAGGCCATAAACACTTTAAGCGAGGTGATGCCTTCTTCCTGCACGACCTTTGGAAGCTGATCAATGACATGCTCGTTCATCTCTGAGATCATCAAATGAAAGCCATAATCAATGACCGCTTTTCCTTCCGCTTTCGCATGCCAGGTGTCAATCGCTTCTTTAATCGGCTTCCCTTTAGAAGTCAGGCAAAAGTCGACGATTGACGTGGTTCCGCCAAAGGCCGCTGCTCTCGTTCCCGTCTCAAAGTCATCCGCTGTGGTCGTACCCCCAAAGGGCATATCTAAATGCGTGTGGGGATCGATTCCCCCTGGAAAGACATAGCATCCAGCGGCATCAATCACTTCTGCACCGGGAATATCCAGCTGTTTTGCGATACTCATAATTTTTTCGCCTTCTATTAATAGATCCGCTTGGTATTTATCTGTAGCTGTAACAATGGTACCGCCTTTGATCACCTTACTCATCTTCGCTCCCCTACTTTCTTTGACGTTTTACCCGGTTTTCGAATCTGGCTTAGTTAAGGCGGCTTGACGCTCATTCCAGGTTAATGGTGGTTCTCCTGTACGGATTTCAACCATTTCGATGCAATCCTCGACCGGGCAGACAATGGAACAAAGGTTGCATCCAACACAATCTTCTTCCCTCACTATAAGCCTGACTTTACCGGTCTCATCAGGCACACGCTCAATACATTGGTGTGACGTATCCTCGCAGGCAATATGGCATTTATTGCAGCTAATACAGGTATCATTATCGATTCTAGCTACAATCTTATAGTTGAGATTCAAATGACCCCAATCCGAATAGCGCTCAACCGTTTTTCCAACGATATCCCTTACAGATGCGATCCCCTTAGCATCTAAATAATGATTTAGCCCATCGATCATGTCTTCAACGATTCGGAAGCCGTGATGCATGGCTGCCGTGCATACCTGGACACCCGTGGCGCCAACTAATAAATATTCAACAGCATCCTTCCAAGTCGAGATTCCTCCGATTCCTGAGATAGGGATGCCTATAAGCGGATCCCTGGCACATTCAGCCACCATATTCAGTGCGATGGGCTTCACAGCAGGGCCGCAATATCCACCATGGGCACCCTTTCCGTCCACATGAGGAATGGTATTCCATGAATCTAAATCTACACCCATCAAACTATTGATCGTATTAATCATGGATACGGCGTCCGCTCCGCCTTGAGCTGCGGCCCGGGCGGTATAGCGAATATCTGTAATATTAGGTGTAAGCTTCACAATGACCGGCGTTTGGGCTACTTCTTTGACCCATTCAGTTTGCTGTCGAACTAAATCGGGCTGCTGTCCTACGGCTGAGCCCATTCCTCTTTCGGCCATTCCATGCGGACAGCCAAAGTTGAGCTCAAGACCATCAACTCCAACTGCTTCCACTTGCTTTACAATTTCATGCCATTTCTTTTGACTTGGCTCTACCATTAACGAAGCGATAATCGTGTGGTTAGGAAATCTTTTTTTCGTTTCGTAGATTTCTTTAAGATTGACATCTAGTGGACGGTCTGTGATCAGCTCAATGTTATTAAATCCAGCTACACGTTGACCATTATAATGAAGGGCAGCAAAACGCGAGGTTACATTGATGATAGGTTCACCTAATGTTTTCCAAACAGCTCCACCCCACCCCGCCTCAAAAGCTCTCATTACTTGATAGCCCGAGTTCGTAGGGGGAGCTGAGGCAAGCCAAAATGGATTGGGAGATTCAATGCCGGCCAGGTTAATTCGTAAATCCGCCATGAAACAAGCCTCCTCTTTTCTAAATGTTAAGAAGCGATTTCCTCAGAATGAGCATCCGTCATGAGATCACGATCTACGGCTTGCGCAACTAATTTTCCTTGTTGAGCGGCTTCTACCACCATGGCTTCCCCTTGCCCTTTTCCAAAAATGCAATCTCCTGCAGCATATACTTTAGCTTGGGAGGTTTGGAAAGTATCTTGTTGGACCGAAATCACGCCATGGGAATGAGAGAGACCAAAGGCTTCTATTAATTCCAAATGTCGGGTTTGACCTATTGCCTTAACGACAGCATCGACTTCAAGTGTGAATTCTGAGCCAGGTATAGGTACAGGGGTCTGTCTCCCTGATGCATCCGGCTCACCTAACTCCATCCGAATGCACTCTAGCTTCTGAACCCGTCCTTCCCCTATGATGCGTTTGGGCGTAACAAGCCAACGGAATTCAATGCCGTCCTGCTTGGCGAATTCATATTCAAAAGGATAAGCGGACATCTCGTTCTCCGTCCGACGGTAAAGAATTTTGACGTTCTCGGCTCCCAAGCGCTTAGAACAGGTGGCTGCATCGATAGCTGTATTCCCTGCTCCGATCACAGCTACTCTAGAACCAATAAATCGGTCATCCAACTCCTTCGACTTTGTGTCTTGGATCAGTTCAATCGCATCGTATACTCCTGTCAGCTCCTCCCCTTCTATGCCTAAGTCTGGCACGTTGCCCATACCAATCGCTAAAACCACCGCATCATATTCACCCATTAGCTCTTGCGGTTGAATATCTTTACCAATACAGGTACTCGTCCGGATCTCAACTCCCAGCCTTCGTACTTGGTCGACTTCCCAAAGAGCTATCGATTGCGGTAAGCGGAAAGACACAATACCATAGGTATTTAATCCTCCTGCAAGTTCTTTTGCTTCAAATATGGTCACCTTATATCCCTTGCGCGCCAATTCCCTAGCGGTGGACAGTCCTGCTGGACCGCTTCCAATGATAGCCACTTTTTTTCCGTTGTACTCCCCTGGCTTAAACAAGACTTCGTTATTCTCTATCGCCCAATCCGTCGCATAGCGTTGTAGCATCCCGATCATAATCGGTTTGGAGGCATCATTAAGTACGCATGCCCCCTCACAGAGCTGCTCTGTCGGACAAACTCTCGCGCAGCTTGCACCCACGGGGTTTGCATCCATAATGGTGGTCGCTGCTCCCTTCATATTTTCCTGAGCTATCCGCTTGATAAACTGAGGAATATTGATCCCTGTTGGACAAGCCGTTATACAGGGAGCATCATAACAATACAAGCAACGATTAGACTCATCCATGGCATCCTTCTTTCGAAGCGGCGGAACGACTTCCGTAAAATGAGTAAGAAGACTCTCCACTGGAATGAAGGTGGTTTTCCTATCTTGCATACACCCATACCTCCTCGTCTTCGTAAAGTGTTATTTTTATGAATTAAGTGATAATTAACTATATTCAGTTTATGTTATCAATGTTATAATGTCAACATATTAATAACATGCTATAATATTTACTCCGTTAGTTGAGAAAAATCAGTTTTGTTTCTTTTCAATTTGAGATATCATGAAACCAAGGGCAATTGGTCTACTCTACAAATAGAGAGGAGGTACTAGCCTTGTCCCCAAACCAAATGGAAGAAATTTCTCTTCTCCGCAACGACATAGAAGGCCAAATCGAAATACTCGAAAAACGTATCCTGGATGATCAGCTTACTCTCCAATCTTTAAAGCTACGGTTAAAAGAATTGATTATTCAGGAAAAAGAACGCGCTTGTTACCTTTCATCCAGTGAAATATTAGATTTAATCTATGAACATACAGGTAAAGAAAGTAATATGTCCACCATTAAACGGTGGTCCGATCAGGGGTTTCTCGGCGAGGCGATTGACGAGCGAGAAGTCTTTTGGGCACTTAAAACGAAACAAGGAAAAAAGCGCTTCTTGTATCCCAAGAAGCAGGTGTACCAGTTTCTATATGATAAAAAATGGATCCGGCCTCGATTTGATGTACTGGATCGCGTGAAAATCTGCAAGCCTGGAACACCCTACCACGAAGAGGCTGCCGTGGTTGTAACGAGCCGATTAGAATTAGACGAGTTTCTGTATACGCTTCAAACAGAGAACGATTTCCTAGTTCTTCAGGACATAACAGAATCTTGCCTAAGCTTGATATAGAGAAAGAACAGGAGTGGATGAGATGAGGGTATCTTTAACGCTAGACAATACATTGGATAATCAGCATGTTTCTCGCCGAATTAAAGAATCCAACCGAGAAAAGAACAATGATATAGCCGTCTCTTTTTCAAACGATCTAAAGAAAATCGTATTAGAGGGAGAATCCATCTATGTACCAGATGCCCATGTTTTAGAACGTGAAGACATCCGAGTATCAGGTGAAGTGAAATGCCATGAGGATGGCTGTGAAATTACTGCAAAAGAAAAAGGCAAAACCGTTAATCTTCACTTGGACTCTCACTTGGTCGAGGAATTAGATCAAATCCGAAAGCACGTCTCAAGTAGAACCCAACATGATCTACTGCTCGAGATTTTTATCCGTGGTATCAAAGACATAAAATCTGAAAGAGAGTAATTAAATTAAGGCGATCCTCCCGGGCATTCCAGGGTGATCGCCTTTTTTGTTCAGCAACATTCTTAAGTTGGAATATATCCACTATCCCCTAATTTCTTCAACCATGTCTTGATTGTTCGACGGTGCCGTCCAAAATGGTCGACCATCTCATCCATGGAGGGTACAACAAACTTTCTTTCCTCTAAATACCGCCAGAGTATATATTCGCTCATACCTAGTTTTATTATAATTTCATGCGGATACATGATCCCTTTCCTTTCTTTGCTCCTACGTCTTTGTTTCCCCTAAATTTTAACATGGAAA
Organism: Ammoniphilus sp. YIM 78166; assembly: GCF_004522215.1. Taxonomy (GTDB): domain Bacteria; phylum Bacillota; class Bacilli; order Aneurinibacillales; family RAOX-1; genus YIM-78166. The sequence goes on from NZ_SDLR01000003.1 coordinate 756,248, forward strand.
AACCTTTCTCTAATCTTTTTAGAAAATTTAAACTTGCGACAATTATAACTACCCATAATGCCCGCCAATCTTCGCGCTCCGTTCAAGCGCAATGCCTCCTTCTAATAAACTTGAGGCTTTTATAATCGATGTGGATCCGAACACATCTCGGATCTCATCTATAGCAAAGGCTAAGCTCCTCTTTTTTTCCTTGGTTTTATAGTTGAACATATCCAATTGCATTTCCTGATCAGGACTGAGATTAGATAGGCTAACATAAACATTGCGAATTTCTGTGCCAGGTATGTGATGCGTATTGAATAGGCGAATACACACATCATAAACCTCGTCTTCTAGGTTAGTCGGCGTATCAATCGACTGAGATCGGGAGAAGCCTCCCATAATCTCGCGGGAATAGCCAATGCCTAACGAGATGGTTCGGCCCGCCATCCGATCTTTCCTTGCTCGACTCGTAACCTCATCACATAATTCGCGAATGACAATTTTAATTTCGGAAGGCTTCGTGTAGTCACGGAGCAGGGTAATGCCGTTTCCGTAGCTTTTATGGGTTTGATTGTAGTTCGGTTGAACTCGAGAAAAGTCTATTCCCCAGGCATGGTTAAACAGCTGTACGCCCATGATTCCAAAACGCTTCTCCAATAAAGAAACTTCAAATCCCGCGAGTTGACCTACGTTGCGGATTCCCATTCGGTTTAAATTTCGTTCCATCCTTGATCCGATGCCCCACATGTCTTTAAGAGGATGAGGCCATAACCGCTCAGGCAGGTCTTTGTAAGTCCATTCCGCGATGCCCTCAGGGGCCTTCTTGGCATCAAGATCTAAGCAAACCTTAGCCATGAGCATGTTCGGTCCTATTCCAATCGCAACAGGAATCCTTAATTCCTCCCAGATGGTTTGCTTTATTTTCCGTGCTACGAACCACTTATCTCCAAACAGCTTTTCTGTTCCGGTTATATCAATCCAAGCTTCGTCCACAGAGTATTGCAAGATACTATCAAAAGGAGCAAAACGCCCCAATATTTTGGTTAATTCTAGACTTACTTCGAGGTACTTGGACATTTGTGCTTTGACTACCTGAATTCGTGGATCACGGGGCAGCTCAAAGTACCTGGAAACATTTTTTACGCCAAAATCCCTTTTCAGTGCAGCAGAAGCAGCCAGCACAATGGAACCGCTCCGCTCTGGATCTCCTACCACAGCCAAGTAAGCTGTGAGAGGATCAAGTCCGAGCAAGGAGCAATGGGCAGAAGCGTAGAAGCTCTTGGCATCTAGCATCAGAATGGAACGATGGGGCATTTGGCTATAATCAAACATGCGCTCACCTCACAAACAAACAGAAACGTACGTTCTGTTCAGGTTTAAAAAAATAATCCTTACTGGACAGGAAGGACCGCTAAAATGTGATCTACTGAAAAACAACGAGGCGCTCGTCGATGCAAGCAATAAGCTTTAACTTTCGTCCCCTCAATGGTATAGGGTTGAATAACGCGCTTAGAAATACGTCCGCGCCCATCCATATAAATCATCTCCACCCGTTGACCCGTAGACACATAACGATGCAACTCAGTCATCACCGGCACTCTCCCTCCTTCAGGAACGTTTGTTCTTATTTTATGTGAAAGGGAATCATTCATGCAAGATCCAAAAAATATCCAAAAAAAAAGAGCCACTCCCAATGAGTAACTCCAAAGCTGTCGCCGATGGCTAATCAACATACATCAGTAAGGCTACAAAGCTCACGATAGCAATAAGAATCGATACAGTCCCTTGAACATAGTGTTTTTGAAAAAGACGCAAAACGCCAAAGCTAAAAAACGATCCCACAAGAAGCAGCATAATAGCACCAAGTGTGAAAAGTGGAATAGTTAAACTGTTTAATTTGGCAATACCCATAGTAAAAATGCCTCCTTACAGGAAACTCTCAATTTCGCTGATATCATATCATACCTTTGGACAAGAATCCATCTTTTTGACTCGCCAATTCCTCCATACGATGGAAAAAGGCTATTCCCCTTATGAGAATAGCCTCGTTCTTTAAGTTAAGGCAGAAGAATTTTCTGCCCTGGGAAGATCAAATGTGGGTTGCGCAGTTTATTTAACTCTTGAAGCTTTTTCCACACCGTGCCATGGGACTGGGCGATCTTAGACAAGGTATCGCCTTTTTTGACCACGTACCAAGCAGGCTGCGACTTGACTACCTCAGATACCGCAGGTTGCTGGACAGGTTGAGACTCATGTCCCTTAATGGCTTCAACCGTCACTCGACTTTCTATAATTGGAATTGCCTGTTGATTTTGCAGGTAATCAATTACAATCTCATCCAAGGTCGGGTAATGATTCAAAACTGGCTTTTGGGCAAACATTTTGTAGTCATCTCCACCAGCAGCAAGGAAATCATTCGTGGCGAGGATATACTCCTGGTTAGCGTTAAGGGGTTTCCCCGCGACGAATACCGAATGAATACGTTGCCCTTCTGGTTGATCCGGATCAATTTTAAAAGTTAATCCAGCTACATGCGGAAAGGCTCCTTTAGGTTCTGGATATTGGCCAGCCCCATGCTCTAGGGCTGCTTGAAGTTCGGATCCTGTGACCTTAATCGTAACCACATAGTTCCCAAACGGCAACACGGTAATAATGTTCCCTTTTGTGACGGTGCCTTGTTCAATAGAAGCTCGAATGCCTCCACCATTGGTCAGAGCAACATCAGCCTCGGTGGATTTTAGCATAGCGCTAGAAATCAAATTGCCGAGGTTTGTTTCACCAGCGCGTACCTTCTCCCTCTCCCCTTCTAGTTTCACGGCAGCTGTTCCGATCACTTCTTCAAGGACCTGGGCTTGGCTAGATTTAATGTCTTCAATAATCTTGGTGATCTCGGGATCCGGGATTACATCCTTCGCATCCTCTTTAGAGATAATCGAAGCTTTTTTTTCAGTGAGGGTTCCTTTGTCAAATGTAAGGTTCACCACACCAAGATTTTTGCTATATTCGCCTGCTTGAGTAATCAATGTTTCTCCTATCATCAAATCCGTGAAAACTTGATGGCTATGTCCATCAATAATCACATCAATGCCTTTTACCTGTTCGGCAACAAGACGGCTGGTGTGCTGACTAGATTCATCCATGCCAAGATGGGCAAGCCCTATAATCACATTCACTCGTTCTTGTTCGAGTTGCTCGACCATCTTCTTAGAATGGGCTACAGGATCTAAAAACTGTACGGTTTTAACATTCTTGGGATGAGTTTTATACGCTGTCTCGGGAGTTGCAATACCAAAGATCCCGATTTTTATCCCGTCCAGCTCTTTGATCACGTAGGAGTCAAGGACAGGTTTGCCATCAGCTCTATTGACTACATTGCCACCCATGACCGGAAAGTTTAGTTTTCCTTTAATCTCCAGTAGTCTATCCATTCCATAATTGAAATCATGGTTTCCAGCAGTCATGGCATCATATCCGATTTCATTCATAACGGGAATAATGCTTTCTCCCTGAACCAATGTGGTAATAGTTTGACCATGGAATGTATCTCCGGCGTCCAGTACGAGCGTATTGGGGTTCTCCGCTCGATGCTGCTTAACCAATGCAGCAATTTTGGCGTATCCCATTCCTGCAGAAGAGCTTTCTTCGAAGCGGGAATGAATGTCATTGGTGTAAAGGATCGTTATACGTTTTCCTTCAGCCGCCTCCACCGTTCTCGCCCCTATACTTGGCAACCAGACCGATAAAGCCAAGAAAAGGGCCATAAAAATGGACATGCTTCTCCTCATACTTTTCCTCCTTATGTATTTACTTGAAAAATATACCTATGATTATATTAACCTATTAACTAGTTCGTTGTAAAAGTTTGATAGGTTAAAAAGAAGAGACTGCCCATTACAATGGACAGTCTTCATTTTATTCTTCAATATAGGAACAGCAATAATCCGTAATTTCGGACACCTTAAGTTTAAAAGAAGTACCGGCAGGTACAATAAATTCCATACCCCCAGTGAACGATTTCCACTCGGATTCGCCAGGAAGTAAGACGTCCAATTTCCCTGCGGTGATCTCCATAATTTCCTTTTGGCTTGCCCCAAATTCATATTCCCCTGGCATCATAATCCCTAACGTTTTCTTGGACCCATCTGGGAATAATACCGTTCGGCTGGTAACCTTCCCATCAAAGTAGATGTTTGCTTCTTTTAATACGGTGACTTGATCAAATTGCGCCAATGTTCTCTCTCCTCTTTTTTCCTTAATGATACTACTATAGCTGTACAACAAAAAGGAAGCAATAAAAAAAACTTCTATTGAAGTATTTCCAGGGTAGCCAGATTAAACGCTTTAGTGAACTTTAACTTTCTTAAACAGTAAAAAATTAAAACCCTCATATGAGGGCTTAGCGACTTTCTCCATCAAGTTCCATGAATTCATCATCTGCAGCTGTCTGCATCCCGGGATACAGTTCGATGACGGCTTCTTTTTTGGGTTCATTATACTTATCAGGGCGATGCATATCACGGTAAGTTAGTTCAACATTGTGTTCAAATCCTGCATCCACCAATTTATTGTAGAACATTTCAACGGTTTTGTTCACTCGGTGAATATCATGCGTAATACCTTTATAAAGAAGGACGTAACCGGTTGGATCCTCCTCGTCTCCATAATGGGACAGCTCAAAATCTCGCGTAAGAATATTGCCTGACTCCTGAATTTTTTCCCACAGCTCCTGTGCATTGGCGAAGTAGGTTTGCATGGAAATACCCCCTCAAAATCACTTCTATCCTAGTATGAAACGAGAGGAGGTTTCTTATCCGCTAGCGATACCGCAGGAACAACGACGTTTTCCAAGCAGCAAAGAATACGAAGTTGGGAATTCTTGATTCACCCGTTGGACTTGCTTAGCAAACTCATCTTTATCCTGTGGCACGTAGGATAAAGAGTCGGCCTTTTCTTGCGTATCAATGCTCGCGCCTGGTGGAACAAACCGGTGAGGGGCAACCCGTACTCCATTGGTTACGACCGCGCCAGAAGCAATATAGACACCCTCCCCTACACTAGCGTTGAATACGGTAGATTGAAAACCTATAAAAACTTCATCCTCGATTAAGCAAGGGCCATGGACGATTGATCCATGCGCACAGGTAACGTCCTCGCCAATATAAATGGAAAATCGCTGGTTGTTTTTTTCAATAAACTCGTCACGAATCCCATGTAAAATGACACCATCTTGAATATTGCTGTTTTCCCCAATATGGAATGGAGTTCCCTCATCTGCACGTATACTGACAAAAGGACCGATATAGACATTTTTGTGAATTCTGACGTCCCCGACAACATAAGTAAAAGGACTGAGGAAAACTTGATCATCAATGGAAGGGTGTAAGGAATTTGGATTGAATGTTGTTGATGGATTGGGTCCAATAAATCTGACAATGGCATTCATAGGACCCCAAATTCCACCACCTGGAGAATTTCTCATATGAACTCCGCCCTTCTTTAGGAGATAGTGAGATATACTATTCAGCCAAGTGCGCATTTGCCTATATATCTCTAGATCCAGCTAGGTTGTTATCGCATATAGTAAGGTAAATTGCGTTGGAGGAAGGGTTTATGAATCGTTTTGTTAATCGCCTGAAGCAACAGCTTAACACCCTTGCTCGTCATCCGGAAATTGGGAAGATAAAATCCCAAACCGCTAAGACAATCCATCGAGCCAGTATCCCCATCCCCTTATCGGGGGTGTTAATTCAAACGGCCCTTGTACAGGCGCAGCTAGAGGATGTGCAAAAGATCAAGGTAACGATAGATGGCGGCTATTTGCACATTCGTGGAGAAGTACGGAAATGGATGGTAAAAGTCCCGTTTACCTTAGCGCTAAAGCCTTCTGAGGCTCATGAAAGAACTGTTGCCTTTTTAATCCATGAAATGACCCCTTCCCTAAATGAGCGAATCAAACAGCATATATTCCACCGTCCTCCCTATCTCCGTTATGAAGAGAAGCAAATCTTCCTGGACTTAAATCAAATTGAGGTGATCCGTAATTTTAAACAAGGAACGATTAAGAATCTGGAGATTAATGGAGATAAGCTGTGGGTTCGGATAGGGATTTAATTAAAATCATTATCGGTTTGGAAGCATGTTGCTTAGTTTCATGATCAAATAGCGTGAGTAATTTGGAATTGTACCAGGTACGTGAGCAAACGCAATGTAATCGTGACTATCCGCCACTTTTCCGTGAGCATATGAAAAATTTCGTGAGCATCCGGAACCGAACGCGAGCGATAGGGTCTGATAATCGGCCAGGAAATAAAAAAGCGTAATTACTTTAAAAAATCAGCTTCATTTTGAAGGCTCTAAACGAAAGTTTAGATAGCACTCATAAAAACCAGACTAAAATTACCCAAAACCTTGAAAAAACTTGAGCCAGGCGGTACCTCATTCAAGCGATCTGCCCCCTCATGTAAAAAGAACCCCCTGATCTCGCGAGAAGCGAAGCAGGGGGCTCTTTCTTTTATTTTTTAACTAATTGACCGCGCGTAACACCCAATTGATTCGTCGCTTTCAGCGATCTCCATACACTTGTGCCTGTCCGCTTTCCTTCAAGCGCTTCTCGGTATAAGCGAACGACCTCCTGTACCTTTTCACCCGTTTCTTCTAAGAACTCGATTCGGTAATGACGAATTCCACGGTGCTGGAATTGGGGTAGATACTCTGCGCCCGATTGTTCAATCGCATTATACACCGTGTTACGGCAGCCGATGTCCACTCGGACAGGATGAAGCATGCCGATGCGATCCTCAAGGGACACCCGATGAGTTTCACAAGGTCTTCCGCAATTGGTAAAGTCGGTACCTTCGCTTAGGAAGGTGCAATACACGCAATGTTCGGTATGGAACATCGGCAAATGCTGATGAATGACCATTTCCACATGTGCGTTATCAACCGATTGATCCAGCAGGTCAAGCATCTGTTGAATGTTGAGATCATAAGAAGGTGTCACTCGCTCTAAGCCTCGGTCTAAGAAAAGCTCAACCGCTTTATGATTGGCGATATTCAGCGAAAAATCACCAATAAGAGGAAGATCCAGCTTTGACTCAGTAAAGTACTGTACCGCTCCAAGACTCCTAACTAAAATAGCATCCGGTTCGGCTTTGACTATCCCATTCAGAATACCATTCTCTCCCGGCATATGAATGCGCGGGGTAGCCAAGGCAATCGGCTTTCCATATTGCCGTGCAACAGAAACCGCTTGTGGATAATCCTTCGTAAATTCAAAGTCGGCATATAGATAATCAGCATCGGTTTGACAGGCAGCCTTAATTTGCTCCATCGTACGACAAAGTGCATAGAGCTTGTTAGAAACTTCCGGCGCTACTCCGCGCTTACGAGCGGACAGCTCCTCCCCTATAACCACACGTTGGTACACCCTTGGCTTTTGTCTCAGTTCCACCAGCTGTTCAACCGCTTCTCTACGCATCCGATTCAGCTCACTTACAGGCACAATTACTTCTCCAACTAAATCGAGCTCCACGTCCGTTAACTCATAGATGGTTCCGCCTAAGCGCCCCCATTGGTCTTGCAAGTACTCTGCTGTAAGAGGTCGCTTAAGAGCAACTTGTAAGGACTCAGCAGACGTGATGGTAACCACACCTCCCGTGAACTCATCCTTCCAGGTGGAAACGAGTGGCTTCCCGTTTTCCCCACTCGCCGTCACTCTCAGAGGGAATAGCTTATAAGATTGCTCCGTCTCATAGGTTTTACGCAATTGGCGATCCAGCTCCTGATCACTGGTTTTCCAAATCCGGTCCCCTACATGCACCTTGGTAAGATTCACATCATGGCGTCCTGGAACAATCTCGACTATGCCTTCCTGCACTTCCCCTTCTAGCTTTACCCCTCTGCTGCGCAGATCATAAATTCGGCCGCCCTCTTCTTTTTCCTCAGGACGACCCGCATCAAACACAAGGCCATCCCCGCGCTTAAGAGGGGCCTGCAATTCGCATAGCACCGCATCGCGAAGTACTTTTTTTACGGTACCGACAAACACTCCTCTGCTCTTAGGAAAAGTCCCGTCCAGCAGCTGCTTATGATTTGTCCCTTTCAAAAATCCATGGGTAAAGCCGCGGCTGAAGCTTTGCTGCAATTCTCGAATGTCCGCTTTAGAAGGAGTGTAATCCCGGCCCGCCATGTATTCATCAATGGCTTTTCTATATTTGCTGACGACATTGGCAACATATTCAGGCGATTTGAGTCGGCCTTCAATCTTAAAAGAAGACACGCCCGCTTCAATAAGCTCCGGTACAATATCGATGGCGGCTAAATCCTTTGGAGAAAGGAGATAGGAGATATTGCCCATTTCCTTTTTCTCTCCATCAACAACAAGATCATAGGGCAAGCGGCAAGCTTGAGCACATTCCCCGCGGTTCGCAGAGCGGCCGCCCCACATCTCAGAGGTCAAGCATTGTCCGGAATAAGAGACACAAAGGGCCCCATGGACAAACACTTCTAATGGCGTATCGGTCTTACCTGCAATCGTTTCAATTTGTTTTAGATTGTTCTCCCGACCAAGTACGACTACTTCAATGTCATAGGGTTTAAGAAATTGAACGCCCTCTGGGGACGTTACCGTCATCTGAGTCGATCCATGGATCGGAAAGTCTGGCGAGATCTCGCGTATCAGCTTCATCAGACCCATATCCTGTACAATAAGAGCATCTACACCGGCATTCATACAGGCTTCTACGAGCTCTCGCGCTTCACTAAACTCATTTTCAAAGACGAGGATATTGAAGGTTACATAGCCTCGAACTCCATATTTATGCAAATAAGCCATGATGTCAGGGAGTTCTTCCATTTGGAAGTTATCTGCCCTCACACGAGCATTATATTTTCCAACACCAAAAAATACGGCATCAGCACCATTGGCCACAGCAGCACGCAAGCAGTCCCAGTTTCCAGCTGGAGCTAATAATTCAATGGCATGTCTAGAGTTGTTTTTCAAGGTTTTCATCCTTCCCATTTTAACCTACCAACGAATAATTCTACCTCATCTCTCCCCATATGGACAGACCCTTTATTAGGATATGGGCGTTTGACCTTGCCCGCCCAACTTCAGCTCATCTAGGCAGACGTACAAACAACCGGCTGGGTGTACGTATAGTATAAGGTGAACAAACAAAAGGAGGAATGTTTTGATGGCTTCAAGTTTTCACCATGGTTATGCGAATATCCCCCCGGCAGCCCCTTACGCTGGTTATGCAAACGTCCCCCCAACGGCAGCAGCCCCATATGGATATGAGAACATGGCCCCGGCAGCAATGGCTCCCATGACCGCACCGATGGCCCCCGTGACAGCTCCCGTATCGGCAGGCTGCGCACCTGTCGGGCCTCTTGGTGGAGGTTTTGCCTTCATTCTTGTGTTGTATATCCTGCTTGTGATTATCGCGAGACCAGGATTTATCTAAGAAGAGAAACGTAACCAAGGCCGATCCCATTAGGGGTCGGCTTTTTCATCTTTGAGTGGCCCAAATTCGTCACCGACTGCTTGTGCTAAGCGATAAACTATGGAAAGGAGGTGTGTGCCTTGGCTGCCAGAACAGGTCAGGAATACATCCACATGATCACCAAGCTCAAGCCCGTGCTTTGGTTTGGAGGCAGTAAAGTCGATGATCCTTTTGCCAGTTCAACCTTCCGAGGGCTCATCGAAAGTCAAGCCGCCTTATATGACATCCAAAGCCAACCCGAGAAGGCAAGTTTCATGACATACCTCTCTCCGACAAGCGGAATGCGAGTGGGAACCTCTTTTATGCAGCCGAAAACCAAAGAGGACTTAGAAAAAAGAAGAAAAACGACACAGGAATGGGGCAGATTTCATGCAGGTATGATGGGAAGATCACCTGACTATATGAATACCCTAATCATGGCCCTTGGGACTGCCGCAGAAGTCCTTTCCGAACAAGATCCTCGTTTCTCGTCTCACTTGCGAGAATATTATCAATACTGCCGAGAAAATGACCTAGCTTTGAGTCATACCTTTATTGGCCCAAAGATTCGTGTCTCATCGGAGTCCGAGCGGAGCATTGCTGCTCGAATCGTGGAAGAAAACGACAATGGGCTTGTTATTGATGGGGTCCTCCTCATGGCCACTCAAGGAGGACTCACCGATGAAATCCTGGTTGTTTCCAATTCATCGGCCAGTTGGCTAGACCTTGATCCCTGTACCTTCGGCTTTGCCATACCAAGCGATACCCCTGGCTTATCCTTTGTATGCCGGGAAGCTTTGAATTATGGGGGCTCGACCTTCAACTACCCTCTTTCCTCGCGGTTTGAGGAAATGGATTCGATCGTCGTATTTAATCGAGTATTAGTTCCTTGGCATCGCGTCTTTTTCTACGGCCAGCCCGATGTGGTCAATAAGTTATATAGAGAAAGTCAAGTTTCAGTCCACATTACCCATCAGGTATTAGCTAAAAACGTGGTAAAAACGGAGTTCGTGCTGGGTATTCTCCAGTTGATGACGGATACCATGAATCTGGGGCATCGCCCTGATATCCAGGAAAAAGTGGGCGAAGTCATCGTAGCTCTTGAAACGTTAAGAGGGTTGTTGTTTTCCTCCGAACTCCAGGCCGCAACAGACCGTTGGGGAAGCATGTTGCCGGATTACCGGCCCTTATTAGCTGCACGACAATACTTTCCCAAACTGTATCCTCGAATGATGGAGATCATGCAATGGATCGGCTCTAGCGCTTTGATGACGATTCCTAGTGAGGAAACCTTTCAATCACCAATAGGAGAAGACCTGATTCATTTTCTAAAAACGAATAACCAAGATGGCTATGAACGAACGAAACTTTACCGGCTGGCTTGGGAGCTGTGCATGAGTTCGTTCGGGACTCGTCAGGTACTCTATGAACGCTTTTTCTTTGGGGACCCTCTTCGTAAAGCAGAGGAACTGTATCGAAGCTATGACCGATCGGACTGTATAGCATGGGTTCGGCAATTTCTTGATGCACAAGGAAAACAGGGCTAACCCTTGTAAGGTAGCCCTGAATGATATTTAAGCATAAAGCTCTTCTCTTAATTTTTGAACTTCCGGACTGGCCAAGTACTCATCATAAGACATCATTTTATCAATGAGACCTTTAGGTGTAATCTCAATAATCCGGTTCGCCACGGTTTGGACAAACTGATGGTCATGAGACACGAATAGAGCTGTGCCGTCAAAGTCAATCAGTCCATTATTCAGTGAAGTAATGGATTCAAGATCCAAGTGATTCGTAGGTTCATCGAGAATGAGTACGTTAGCTCCTGTCAGCATGACACGAGAGAGCATGCAGCGCACCTTTTCTCCTCCAGAAAGAACGCTTGCCTTCTTTAAGGATTCTTCACCCGAGAATAGCATGCGGCCCAAGAAGCCTCTGACAAAGGTTTCATCTTGATCCTTAGAGTATTGGCGAAGCCAATCCACCAGGTTGAGATCCACCCCTTCAAAATACTCGGAGTTGTCCTTCGGGAAGTAAGCTTGAGATGTCGTCACACCCCATGCATATTCACCATTATCTGCTTCCAGCTCACCCATGAGGATTTTAAATAGGGTAGATTTCGCATTTCCGTTAGGGCCGACAAAAGCAATTTTATCTCCCTTATTTACTACAAAGCTCACTTGATTCAGCAGCTTTTCTCCCTCTAATTCCTTCGAGATCTGATCCACTGTCAGAATTTGCTTGCCTGCTTCTCTCTCCGGCTTAAAGTTAATATAAGGATATTTTCTGGAGGATGGCTTGATGTCATCAAGCGTTAGCTTTTCTAGTTGCTTTTTGCGGGAAGTGGCTTGCTTCGCTTTGGATGCATTGGAGCTAAAACGAGCAATAAACTTTTCCAACTCCTTGCGCTTTTCCTCTACCTTCTTGTTTTGATCTCTTACTAATTGCAAAGCTAATTGGCTGGATTCATACCAGAAATCGTAGTTACCAACATAGAGCTGGATTTTACCAAAGTCAATGTCTGCGATATGCGTACATACCGTGTTCAAAAAGTGACGATCATGAGATACAACGATAACGGTGGTATTGTCATCAATATTGAGCAAGAAGTTCTCTAGCCATGCGATGGATTCAGCGTCCAAGTGGTTCGTCGGCTCATCCAGCAGTAAGTTATTAGGGCGACCGAACAAGGCTTGCGCCAACAAAACACGTACCTTTTGGTTCCCATCTAATTCCTTCATCTTCTTATCATGAAGATCCTTGGCAATTCCTAGACCCATCAACAATTCGGCTGCCTCGGCTTCTGCTTCCCACCCGTTCAGCTCACCAAACTCACCTTCTAGCTCAGCCGCTCTCATGCCATCGTCTTCAGTAAAATCAGCCTTGGAATAGAGTGCATCTTTTTCTTCCATAATGTCATAAAGTCGCTTGTGACCCATAATGACGGTCTTTAGGACTTCGAATTCGTCAAATTCATAATGATTCTGTTTCAGAACGGCCAAGCGTTCCCCCGGATTCATGATCACATCACCTTTATTGGGTTCAATCTCTCCGGATAATATTTTAAGGAATGTAGACTTACCCGCTCCATTAGCCCCTATCAGACCATAGCAGTTCCCTGGAGTAAACTTGATATTCACTTCTTCAAACAGGGCGCGCTTTCCGTAGCGCAGCGTAACACCATTTGTACTTATCATATTGATAAATCCTCTTCCTATAATAAATTTACACTCACAAATCAATATTTTATCATAGATTGAGCATTTATCCTACTGTTCTCCTTCTTTCTTTATACGCGTAGTTGATCGCATTGATCTCTCCGCCAATCAAAATGTTCAATGCACAAAGGTAAAACCAGAGCATCAAGACAATCACTCCACCCAAGCTCCCATAGGTAGCCGAATAATTCCCCCAGTTATTTACATAGTAGGAGAACCCTAGAGAAGTAATCTGCCAACCCAAAGCTGCGATAACAGCCCCAGGAATGACGTCCTTGCAGTTGATGCAGGTATTGGGGGCAAAGAAGTAAATGCCAATAAATACCGTCGTAACAATAACAAAATTGATGGTCCAACGGAGGATATGCCATAAGTTAATGGTTTCCTTAGAAATATGGAGTCGCGCATGCATCCACTCCCCTATGGAATAACCAAAAACGCTCAAAACCAAGGCAGAGATCACTACGAGCAACATGCTCACCGTCAGTACGATAGAGAGCAAGCGAGAATGGATAAAGCTCTTGCGATCAGGTAGACCGTAAGCCTTATTGACGGCTTTGACAATGGCATCCATAGCACCTGAAGCGGTAAATAGACTAAATATAATCCCAAAGGATAGGGTTCCTCCACGCTTAATATCCAGGATGGACCGAAGATGCTCCTCCATGCCCATGGAAACTCCTTCAGGAATATATGCCGACACAACATCCATGACCTGTTCTGAGGTAATCGGCAAATAGCCTAACAAGCTTAAGGAAAAAAGCAAAAAGGGAAACAGCGAGAGAAGAAAATAATAAGCACACTGAGCGGACAAGCCGAGAAGATCATCTCTGTCAAATTGAATCCATAGCTCTTTTAGGACTCTAGTTACCATCCTATAAAGAACCCCCTGTCATTAGAGTGTTTCCGATTTAATCTTCCCTAAAATGCAAAGAAAAAAAAGGACTTTCCTAAGAAAGTCACTTTAATCCTCATCCTTATAGTCAATATCTTCAGGAATCCCTTCCTCCGCTTCGAGCTCCATTAGTTTCTTCCATTTTTCCATCTGTTCAAGATGATCGTTAAATTGCTCTTTATTGATGAGAAATTGTTCACCGTCGAATAGTGCGCGAATACGTTTTTCTCTAATAAGATGTTTAATAAAGTCCTCTGAGAAGTTAAGATATTCCGCTGTTTCCTTTATCGTGAGATACATCGCACCCTCCTAACCTTGGATCTTGGCTCGGCCTTGTCTAAAGTGGCCAAGTACCTCGTCTGTTGTATTTACAGTTATAAAAGCATCAGGATCAATATCAAAGACAAGCCTTTTTAGTTCAGCTATTTCAAAGCGGGTCATGACGCACATGATAATCTTCGTTTCTTGGTTGCTATATGCGCCGCTTCCATCGATGTAGGTTACTCCACGATGAAGCTTTTTCCATATGGCATCCGTAATCAGGCGTGAATGGGGAGAAATAATCATTACGGTCTTTTTGCTTTGGACAGACTGAAGTCCATCAATAATCTTACTGGAAACAAAGATGGTAATCAATGTATACATCGTTTGCTCAAGACTATATAAGAAAGTAGATAAGAGAATGACGATCCCATTCAGAATCAACGAAACCTGACCCACCGATAAGCCATATCGCTTATTCAAGATGACCGACACAATATCCATTCCGCCTCCGGACCCTCCAATTCTCAACCACAACACAACCGAAACGCCAAGAAGGATTCCTCCATAGATAGCCGCTAGCATGGGATCTTCCGTTATATAGATCGGTTGAGGAGGCAGAAAGTCAATGAAAATAGACAAGACGATAACCGCAATCCCGCTATAGAGGATGAACCGTCTTCCCAATTCTCGATAAGCCCATATAAAAATAGGGATATTAAATAGGAAATAAAGTAAACCGACCCCCCACCCCGTAAAATAGTTTATAACAATCGTAATTCCGGTAAGACCACCACTTAGAATATCGTTGGGGATAATCAGATAATTAAAAGCAAGGGCGGTTATAAAGCAAGCAAATAAATTAAGGAGAAAATGAAAGCTAACGGAAAGCATATTTTTCTTCAAAACGGCACCTCGGTTCTCTGTAGATATCGGAAATTCCATAGTACAATACATGTGGAATGAAAAAAAGTGTCTCATAGAGACACCATGCACTATACAATTAAACGATCCATCGTTTCGACCAACTTATCAATCTCGGGTTTAGTAATCTGAGCGTTCGCTCCTACCTGCTCTCCTTTATGTCGAAGCGAGTCTGATATGAGAGATGAAAAAATAATAACGGGCAGCTCTTTGAACACTTCATGCTCTTTGATCCTCTTGGTGAAATGAAGTCCGTCCATTCGAGGCATCTCAATATCGGTAATCACCAACTCGACATACTTCTTGAGTTGGTTCTTGTCCTTCTGATAGATCTCCTCAAGGTGATCCCAAGCTTGCTGACCATCCTGGAAAAAAGATAGCTGCTTATAACCGGCTTCTATCAGGGTTTCTTCGATAAGCTTGCGAAGAATCCAGGAATCCTCGGCAATCAGGATCCGCTTAGTTGCCCTTTCTTCTTTGGATCCCGTTTTCTGGACACGTTCCTTCGTAATGCCGACGCTAGGATTAATGTCAACCAGAATTTTTTCGAAATCGAGCAATAGAATGATTTTATCCATTTTCTTAATAACACCGATGAGCGAACCTTCCATGGTTTGAAACATCTGAGAAGGCTTCTCAATTTCTTCCCATGATACCCGATGGATCTGATTGACCCAGCTTACATGAAAGATCACCTTCATCTGATTGAATTCGGTCACGACAAAAACGCCTGTATCCTCGTTTTCCCACGGTAATCCAAGAGCTAGAGAAAGATTAATAACAGGTAGAATTTCATCACGCAACTGGATAAGCCCTTCAATATACGGATGATGCTTCGGGAGCTTCGTTACCCTAACTGGACTCGTGATCTCTCTGACCTTTGCCACATTAATCCCAAAGCAATTCTTACCGTCGATCCCCAATTCCAGTACTTCAAGTTCGTTTGTTCCGCTTTCTAGTAAAATTCCTTGTTTGAGTTGATTATTCATGCTATCGGCTCGCCTCCCTGGCGTATCCCTATTCTTGAATGGTAAGATAGTACTATAATATTCGCTTAAACTGTCTGTTTTCCTTCTGTCCCTTTTGTTGTTCACTAATCCTTCAATAAATGATAAAGGATCTTCAGATAACATGGCTGAAACTAATCGAATCATCCTTATGGCCGATATGAACGCGTTTTTTGCAAGCTGTCATCAAAGCGTTAATCCCTCATTGCGAAACAAGCCTATCATAGTGGGCGGCTCGATGACGGATAAGCGAAAAGGTCTAGTCATAGCTTGTAGCTACGAAGCAAAGAACCAAGGGATATATACCACTCAGTCGGTTTATCAAGCTAGAAAAAAATGCCCCGAAGCTATTTTCGTTCAACGTGATCATGCGCTATACCATTCTATCTCTTCTAAAATAATGGAGTTTTTACGTTTGCTAGGTCCTATAGAAGTCGCCTCCATCGATGAAGCCTATGTGGATGTCACAGAGCGCTTCGAGACAGGAACTCACCCCATTCTCATTGCCCGTTATATTCAACAGACCCTATGGGAAAAGATTCTTATTCCTTGTTCAATAGGCATCGGACCCAATAAGATCATCGCAAAGATGGCTTCCGAAGTTAAAAAGCCTCGTGGGATTGTACAGATGGGAGTCAAGCAGTTTATGACCTATTACCACCCGCGTTCTTTAAGCTCCTTATACGGATGCGGCACAGCAACAGAAGAAAAGCTAAATAGACACGGAATCTATACCATCGGTCAGCTTGCTCAAGCAGACCCTCCCTTTCTTCGATCGATACTTGGGAAACGGGGGGAATTGCTCAGCCAATTTGCTAATGGCATCTCCTCGAATGCAATTAATGAGGAAAGAGAAAAGGGAGATAAAACAATTGGAAAGGAAACAACCTTTAATGAGGACATTCATGATTCTGGCACCATTATGGAGATTGCGACGAACATGAGTCAAAGGCTGGCCCATCGTCTTCAGGAAAAAGGAAAAAAGGCTCGAACGGTATCCATTGTGTATAAGACGGAACGGACCGGACCATCCTACTCCAAAAGCTTAACCCTTCCTCATTCCACTAGTGATGCCACCCAAATCAAACGGGCAGCCCAAGCTCTATATCTAGAGCACTTAAATGGTTCAGCCTTACGCTTATTTGGAGTACGACTATCTAATTTAGAGGAAGCGGAGTATGATCAGCTTACGTTCCAGGATTTTGACTTTAAAGCATAGTAGTACAATACAAAATGCCCTCGCACTCATATCTAAATCAATGAGTCGAGGGCATTCGTGATTCATCTTCCGTATTCATGTTTCTATCCTTTCTAATCTAATAGACCTCAGTGATTCTTCTTATACCATCGCATCCCTCCCCTAGCATGGATCAAACAGAGGAGACATCACCTCAATCTTATGTATTTTCGCTTAGGATGTAATCTCTTGCTGTAATTAAATATTACCACTTCCTAAAGTTTTTGTAAAAGTCAGATATGCACAAAATTCAGTCATTTTTCACAAAAAAAGCTCCTTTTTCCTTCATTCTCTCCTTGTGGGTAGGTTTTTCTGCATTTTTCGACACTATACCTGTGATCAAATGAAACAAAGCGGACATAGAGTTATGTCCGCAACGATTCTACTTGTACCGTCGTGGAGAAAAATGTAGCTCCTCCACCCATATCAGCTAGTCGATTGGATGTAAGTTTATTTATAAGCTGCGACCCACTTGGCCCCTCCCACCAAAGTCCTTGGCTTACGACAACACCAGGAAGCATAGCTTCAGTAACCCATGCTGAAAGCTGACACTCCCCTCGTGCATTCCAGACTTTGATTTGATCTCCAGTCTTGATCCCCCGGTGTGCGGCATCCTCCGGATGCATCTGCAATGTGGGCATCTTTTCCATGTTCTGCAGCTTCTCTACATTAGCGAAGGTAGAGTTTAAGTAATTGTGGTTAGGCGGCGTGATGAGCATAAGAGGAAAAGACTCTGCACTAGATAGACTCTCGCCGTCATATCCTTCCTCTAAAGGAATATACTCCGGCAGAGCCGGTTTTCCTTCCAGCTTCAACCGTTCCGAGAACAATTCGATCCTGCCAGAGGGGGTTGGAAGACGTTTCAAGTAAGGTTTTTCTTGTCCGAGCGCAAGCTTCATCCACCCTTTTTCCTTTAAGCCTTCTAGCGTAATACCCTGCAGATAAGGATTCGCTGGATTGTCCAACGCCTGCTGAATCAGATCCTCTTCTGTATCCTGAAAAGGACTGTCCTCAAACCCCATAGCTTGCGCTAATCGTTTGAACAATTCGAAGTTGGACTTGGATTCTCCCAGCACTGGAATAACGGGCTCCTGTAGTTGAATGTAGGGGTGCCAGTAGGACTTATACAAATCCGTATTCTCAAAAGATGATGTAGCCGGCAATACCAGATCTGCATATTTAGCCGTATCCGTAAGGAAAAGATCATGTACAACGGTAAACAGGTCCTCACGCAAGAGCCCGTTTATCACTTCATTGGCATCAGGAGCAACCACCACTGGATTGCTATTATAAACAAACAGGGCTTCAATGGGGGGATTCTTTAATTGATTAAGCGCCTCCCCCAGTTGGTTCATATTGATTACTCTTGCTTCGGGATTCTTACGTAATTGTGGACAAGAGAGCGCTGTCTCATTCAACCTGGCATACCAGCCATTGCTTTTTGTCGCTCCACCTCCCCTAAGCTTCCATTGACCCGTTAGTGCCGGCAAACAGGCAATGGTTCTAACAGCCATCCCTCCATTGTCATGATGCTGCAGGCCATTTCCGATGCGGATGAAGGAAGGAGAAATCTCTCCGTACATTTGGCTAAGTTTGAAAATATCATCCACAGGGACACCAGTAATGGCAGCAACACGGTCAGGAGAATAGGCCAACACATGCTCTCTCAGCTCATCGTATCCATGAGTATATTGAGTAAGGAAGTCTTCATTAACCATCCCTTGTTTAAAAAGCACGTGCATCATTCCTAGAGCTAAGGCCGCATCTGTACCTGGACGTAGAGGAATGAACCAGTCCGCCCATTTTCCCGTTTGGTTCTGGTGTACATCAATCACCACAACCTTGGCTCCCCTTTTCCTCGCCTTTTCTGCTAGCATCACCTGATGCATATTCGTGCTCACAAGATTACCGCCCCAGATGATGATGAGCTTAGAGTCCACCGTTTCTTCCGGCTGCAGCCCTCCGGTTATTCCCATGGTGTAGGCGTATCCTACATTACCGGCAATGCTGCAAATCGTCTGGTTTAATTGACTCGAACCAAGCCGGTGAAAAAATCGCCGATCCATACCATCTGCGTTTAAGACCCCCATATTCCCGTAGAAGCTATAAGGGAGAATGGCTTCGCTGCCTGATCTATTGATGATTTGATGGAATCTGGATGTAATTTCAGCAATCGCTTCTTCCCAAGTGATACGTTCAAACTCTCCATGCCCCTTCTTCCCCACACGCTTCATCGGATACAAAAGGCGTTCGGGATGATAGATCCGCTCGGCCATATGGCGAACCTTATTGCAGATTGCGCCCTGGGTTACGGGATGCTCCGGATTTCCTCGGACCTTTGTAATCCTTCCTTCTTCTTTATACACGTGAAGCGAACAGGTGTCCGGACAATCTAATGGACAGACGGAATGAAAGATTCCATTGTCTTGAATACGGTTTGCTGTCAAATCTGTTCTTCCTTTCTACTAGACATATGAAGAAATTATATGTCTTTTCAAGAGATTTCTCCATTAGATTATCTGCTTGATAACAGAAGCTTGATGCCTAAACTACCAAAAACCGTGCCCTTGACGTACTTTAGCCCTTTGACAAACCAGCTGCTTCCGTTCACCTTTGCACCTAATCTTGAAGCGAATTGCGAAATAAGAGTGAAAATGATAAGCGTCTCGATGATAAAAATGAACCCGAATAGTAGCATCTGCAAGCCAGCATGACCTCGCAGAGGATCCACGAATTGGGGTAAAAACGTCAAGAAGAAAATAGCGACCTTTGGATTGGAGAGATTCATCAAAATCCCTTTGCGAAAGTGATTCCCATCTGATGTTTTATCCGCGGAAACTCCAATCGGCTTTGGCTTCTCTCGAAAAGCTTGAATCGCCAAATACAGTAAATAAACAACCCCTGCAATTTTGAGAATGTTAAACGCAATAATGGAGTGTTGAAAAATAATGGATAACCCGCCTGCTGCCAAGAAAGTGTGAATAAAGGTTCCTGTAATGGAACCAAGAACCGTTTGAATCCCAGCCTTATTGCCGGAAGCAATGCTTTGTGTTAGGACAAACAACATGTCTTGTCCAGGAATCAGAATAATGGATATGGACACAATGACATAAGAAATTAACCAAGAGTCAATCATAGCCTCCCTCTCCTTTAGCTCTCTTTATTATGATTCTCATTTAAGCATCCTCTCCAAAAATTCTCAAGCAACTGTGCTAACATACTAACAATCTAATAGATTAACAGACTAAAGCAAAAGCAAAAGCCTTCAAAGGGCGATCTTATCCCTTTGAAAGCATGGCTTCAAGTTTCCTGCAGTGCTCTTAACTTGCCGTAAAGATTAGAAGGAGGACACTACTCCTCCTCATTCATTAGCCTCGATTCGCTTTGATCAAGATAAATCTCTGCATCTAGGGCTCGATCGGTGGATTGAGCTTGATTTCCTAGATAATTTTTTGCATAAAGTTGTTGATTATCCGTAAGCTTGGTACTTCCCTTTCCCTTTTCCATGGTTCGCCTCCTCTTTAAGACTTGTGATCAGTTAATAGTGTGTGTTTGTGCCCACAACGGATATACTTAACATTATAACTGGGATATACTGGAGGACTCTGCTCTACTGACTATAAATCAACCTGGATGTGTGATAAAATACATTCATTATTAGTATTATTAGGTAAAACGGACATGCTTTTATTGTTTAGTGGAAACAATGCCTAATATTGAAAGATGCTTGTTGAACAAATCGCTAAAAATAATTGGAGCTGATACACGAATGATACGTGCTGGTATATTAGGCGTAGGGCACTACGTCCCCGAGCAGGTTATGACTAATCATGCGTTTGAGGAAACATTAGAAACGTCCAACGAGTGGATCCTCGCTCGGACAGGGATTAGAGAAAGACGAATTGCAGGAGAAGATACCGATACCTCTGACTTGGCAGCACATGCGTCCATCGAAGCCATTGAGCATGCCGGAATCGGCGTTGAGGATATCGATATGATCCTCGTAGCCACAGGAACAGCAGATTATGATGGATTTCCTTCTGTAGCCTGTCTTGTCCAAGAAAAAATTAAAGCTCGACAGGTTCCAGCATTGGATGTGAGCGCTGCGTGTGCAGGCTTCACCTATGCTATGGTCGTGGCCAAACAATTTATTGAGACAGGTACCTACCGCCATGTCCTGGTAATCGGAGCAGAAAAAGTATCCAAAAAGCTGGATTGGACCGATCGCAATACGGCTATTTTGTTTGGTGATGGCGCCGGAGCCATTATTATGGGACCGGTTTCCGAGGATAAAGGAATACTTTCCTTTGATTTAGGGGCTGACGGCACAGGGGCTGAGCAGTTATTTATCAAAGATTACTTAAGAATGAACGGACGGGAAGTCTATAAATTTGCCGTTCGACAAATGCCTAAGTCCATTCACCAGGTCGTTGAGAAGGCTGGGTTAAATTTATCCGAGATTGATTTGTTTATCCCTCACCAAGCCAACTCTCGCATTATCGAAGAAGCGGCAAACAAGCTGGGCGTAACGAAGGATCGCTTCTCCATGACGCTTGATCGTTATGCTAACACTTGTGCAGCGACTATTCCTCTCTCACTGAAGGAGGAGATTAACTCAGGCAGACTCAAGAGCGGTGATGTTGTGGTCATGGTAGGTTTTGGCGCCGGTCTAACCTGGGGATCTGTAGCGATGATATGGGGTAAATAATAAGACGCAGAAAAAGGAAAAAGCCTTGGATACTCCCAAGGCTTTTTTATTTATGTAGGATTCTTACGCGTTCACAGAGTCCTTAAGCAACTTCCCGGCAGAAAACGCTGGAATTCTAGAGGCTGCAATTTCAATTTCTTCTCCCGTTTGCGGATTACGGCCTTTTCGAGCAGCTCTCTCGCGAACTTCGAAGTTCCCAAAGCCAATTAATTGAACCTTCTCGCCTTTCTTTAAGCTTGTTTCAATCGCTTCAAAAACGGCATCAACCACCTTGGCTGCATCTTTCTTCGTTAGTTCAGCGGACTCGGCTACATAAGCCACTAGTTCTGTTTTGTTCATGGATTTACCTCCATAGTGAAATATTGGGTACGTGCTCTCATATTAAACAAACTTACGTTCGAAAACAAGGGGGAACGCACGATATTCGCTAATTTATTCTTATGGATATACTAGAAATGTTGTATTTTAACCTTTATTTAGGGGGGGTTACATGAAAAAGACCATCCATGTTGTAGGTGCAGTGATCCGTAATCATGAAGGGGAGATATTATGCGCGTTGCGCTCACCTTCTATGTCGATGCCAAATCTCTGGGAGTTTCCTGGCGGAAAAATGGAAGAGGGTGAAAGTCCAGAGCAAAGCCTAGTGCGAGAAATTCAAGAAGAGCTAGGCTGTACTATCGAGGTTCAAGATTTAATTGAAGATATCCATCACGACTACCCTTTTGCAGTCGTTCATCTGTTAACCTATCGCGCTAGGTTATTGAGCGGGACACCTACGGCTAAGGAACATGCACGCATCGACTGGGTTCCTGCTGATCAGCTTCTCTCACTCGAATGGGCTCCGGCTGACATACCGACCATTCGCGCTCTAATTTAAGAAACAAAAAAACCCCACCGATTCGGAGGGGCGATTCTCTCTCAACACTAAACTGAACTTGTTTAGTTACCTTGATTATACGAGCTATCTGCCTTTATGGATACCCAAAATTTTTACCTGCTAACCCAAAGAGAGGGAATTTCATTCCTGCCGAATGTACTTACGGTCATTCATGAACAACTTCCAAAAGTAAATGAAGCCCGGGAATAAAATAACAAATCCCACAATGTAACTAATAAATACGGCACGAAACGTTGCCGGGTGGGTAAAGCCGGATTCCACGGTCACCAAGGGATACACCATATAAGGCAGATGAGCTCGGCCATAGGCATAGCTTGCGATGAGGTATTGAGTGACGATGGCGATTACCGCTAACCGCGGCCGCCCTCTCACCCCTTCCTTTATCCCGGAAGGAATGAAGAGTGCTACGTAACCCAGCATAAAAATGAAAATAGAGGCTAGCAAATGAGGGAAATACTCCATCATATTGTCATAAAGCCAAGGGGCCTCTACTTCAATCGTCAACATGATAAAAAAAGTCATGAACAGCACGATAGGCCCTAAAAGTAATGCATCCCGCCGGTAAATGGAATAGGCTTCCCTTTCCTCAGCGACATTAGAATAATCTGCTAACAACAGAGACGATAAAAAAAGCGTACTGCTGACGGCAAAACCAATAAAAGCATAGGTCTGAGGACTGGTAAACAATCGATCCAGCTGAAGCTGCTCTACTCCATTGATGACCTCGATATAGCCACCATGAGTGATAGGTAATACACTTAAGAGCAATCCGGGAATAAGGACACCGGTAATCCCGGAGATATACGTGAGTGGCTTTCGATATTCATCTGCAATATGGGAAAAAACCAAAAAGCCGCTTCGTATGGACAGAAGTAAAAGAATGATGCTTCCGGGTATAAGAAGTACCGTGCCTAATGTAAAGGTCGCCCCAGGAAAAAAACTAATCAAAGCAACCACAATTCCCACAATAAATACGTTCGTTACTTTCCACGTCGGGGATAAATAACGGTTTGCAATATTGGTTGCGTTGTTTTTCTCTCGGTTAATATACACCATTGACCAAAAGCCTGCACCAAAATCCATCGTAGCCATAACCGCATAGATAAATACGAATCCCCAAAGGACAGAAATAGCGAGAAGCGCATCGGTACTCATGCCGGGCTTCCTCCTGCTGAGTCAGCGTGTTTACTAAGCTCGCTGTGTACAGGATGCCTCCGGAAATAATAGAACAGCACAAGGACGACGGATAGTCCTAAGATCACGTAAACACCAGCAAATAAGGCAAATAGGACCCCTAATTGAGTCGAGCCGGTTACGGCTTCAGCCGTTGTCATCATGCGGTAGATAACCCAGGGCTGTCTGCCTGTACAAGCGAAGATCCAGCCGAACTCAATGGAAAGCATAGACAACGGACCCGATGCGACAAAAGCCCACATCAGCCATTTAGGAAACTGATCTCGCTTCAAAATCTTGTTCCAGAAAAAGCCGACCATGGAAAGAAGAATGAGCATCGACCCTATCCCTACCATCGCATTAAACAACGTATGGACAAATAGAGGTGGCCACCACTCCTCTGGAAAATCATTCAACCCTCGCACAACCGTATCAAATCGATCTCCGGCAAGAAAGCTTAAGGCCCATGGAATGTGAATCGCATACTTTACTGTTTCCGTTTCCCGATCCGTAAACCCTCCTATAGCCAGCGGCGCATAGGGCTGTGTTTCAAATAATCCTTCGGCTGCAGCGAGCTTCTCGGGCTGGTAAATGTGGAGCATCTGTGCTGCTTCATGACCGTTCACAGCTGTGAGTAAGGAGAAGATTCCTCCCACAACCAAACTAAGAACAAGAGCTTTTCGGTGAAATTGGAATACTTCATTTTGGCTGCGCTCCTTCAGCATCTTAAAAGCTGAAATGGACGCTATCGCAAATGCCCCAGTCATAAAAGCAGATACCACCACATGGCCCGCTGTCACGAAAAAGCTTGGATTGAAGAAAGCAGCCCATGGATCGACATCGACGATTTCCCCCCCAACAATGCGAAAACCTGTAGGTGTTCCTTCAAAAGCATGTACATTGGTAATAAGAATGGCCGAAGCCGCGGCTCCTAAGGCAATGAGGGTTACACTAAGAATTCTCATCCATGGCGTAATGCGATCAGCCGCATAGACATAAATTGACATGAACAACGCTTCGACGAAAAAAGCATAAATTTCAATCTGAAAGGGTAACGCCATAACCTTCCCCACAACTTCCATAAAACCTGGCCATAGCAGCGACAACTGAACCCCTGCTATAGTTCCGGAAGGGATGGCTACCCCAAGCAGAACAGCAAATCCTTTGGTCCAACGATTAGCCATAATAGAGTACGCTTTGTCTTTTGTTTTTTGATAGAGAAGCTCTGCAAATAGAACCATTAAGGGAATGCCTACACCAAGAGTTGCAAAAATAATGTGAAACCCCATCGTCATTCCGAATAACGAGCGTGCTGTAAGTACGTGATCCATATAAGCAGCTCCTTTCTATTCCATTCTGTACAGGTTAAGCAGCCCATCGTGAAGCTGCTCAATCATCCCTTCGTACTCATGGGGATGGGTGAAGTGTTCTTCACTGCCGTATTGCTCTAGCCCAATAAACAGTAAACTGCCGTTATCCATATCCATCGCCATTTCCTTCCCCTTTACTTCACATAATAATGAACACAGGGATATTATTCCAAATAAAACCTTGCACATTCATGCTCATGAAAAAACCTCCCGGGGCTCCCCGAGAGGTCAACTAAAAACCTTGTTCATACATTTGGCGGATAATGGCATCTATTTCCGGTTCTTCCAAAGATAGATCGACAATTTCAGCTTGTTCCGATACTCTATTGATAATCTGTGCAGCCGTATACTCTTCTTTATTAAAACGATACCACTTCCGAACTCCTTCTTCACGGATTAATTCGGCTCCCTCCACACGAAGCTGCGGGAAATTCCTTTCTAAATCTACGATTAAGATACGCGTCTTGCCAAAGTGATCTTTTACCTTGGACAACAAACCATCATACATTACACGTCCCTGATCAATCAGTATCATCCGCTTACACAGCTTTTCAATATCTGACATGTCATGAGTGGTCAATATGACCGTAATGCCTCTCTCTTTATTCATCTCTTGGATAAATGCTCGCATGCGATCCTTAGCTACAACATCAAGCCCAATGGTCGGCTCATCTAGGAACAAAATAGATGGGTTATGTAAGAGTGAGGCTGCAATATCCGCCCGCATACGTTGACCTAGAGACAATTGACGTACGGGAGTTTGGTAAAATTCATCGAGACCAAGAATTTCAGTAAAAATCTTCATATTTTTCCGATACTGTTCATCAGGGACGAAGTAAACTTGCTTAAGCAGTTCAAACGATTCGATCGTCGGTAAATCCCACCACAGCTGAGATCTCTGGCCAAAGACGACCCCGATCTGACGCGCATTCTTTTGTCTCTCTTGATAAGGAACCAGCCCCCCTACGCGAACTTCTCCTGAGGTAGGAACCAAGATGCCGGTAAGCATCTTGATCGTTGTAGATTTACCAGCTCCATTAGGTCCGATATAGCCTACCATTTCACCTGTCTCGATCGAGAACGACACTTCCTCCACGGCGGTTTTCGTTAGATATTCCCGATGAAATAAGCTGCGCACCGCGCCCCACATTCCCTCCTGACGTTTGGCAATGAAATATTGCTTCGATAGGTCTTTTACCTCTATTAGGCTCATCAGTACTCCTCCTTTCTCCTTGTTTAAGAACCTGTGCTCTTATAACGGTTCAATCCTGCCATCCAAATCCGGAAACAACCCCCAAAGAATAGGAATCCTACAAAGGGGCTAAGGGTTCCCCAGAAGGTAGAATACGAAGGATGATATTTCTCGAGTAGAAACAAAGCAGGTAGGTAGTTCACAAAAGCAAACGGCACGATAAAAATAAAAAACCATTGCAGAAGACGGGGATATAAAGTCAGAGGGAAGTTCATCATGCTTTTAGTAGGGAACATCACAACCCAGTAAAATCGCTCGGAACGGGTTGTCCAAAAGGCCATCGCCGAGATCAGAACTAGTATCCCTCCTTGAATCAAGGTACCACCTATAATCGCACCACATAAAACAGCCCACTTCTCTAACCCCCAGCTCAACTCGAGCTTCCAATAGGCTATACCTAATGCCAGTACACTAAATAACAGCTGCCCAAATGCCCCGATGTCAAATTTCATGGCCATAAAATGAAAAAAGGGATGGATGGGGCGTACTAAAAAGCGATCAAATGTACCGTTAACAATATATTGATCCAAGCTTCGGAAGTGAAAGAAAAAAAGCACGCAGACTCCCCACGAGAGTACGGCTAAAGCAAAAAGAAAAATAAGCTCCCATAACGTCCAACCTTCTAAGGTTTGGAAGGAGTGAAGCATAACCCACATCGTCACGGCTGTTCCGGCATAGCTCATGGCCCAGCCTAATATGTTCATAAAAAAGGCATAACGATATTGCATTTGCGCTCGAATACTTGCTGACACCATCTGAAAGTACAACCGATAGCTACTTACCCATGTTTGCCACATCATACTAGCCTCCTTGGACGACGATTTTCAAGGATGCCTTTGACCACACCCAACGAAGAAGACTAAAACAAATGACAAGCCATACCACTTGTACGAACAGAGCGTAAACCATGGCTTCCCCTTGTAATTGCCCCACAAAGATGGCATTCGGAACAAAAAATATCCCCTGGAAAGGCAAAAATCGTGCAACCATTTCCAGCCAGTCCGGAAAAAACCATAGAGGAATTACAGATCCTGAAAAAAGTGAAATCGAAAAATAAAAAATATCCTCTACCCCCCCTGTTTCGATCAGCCAAAAGGTGAATAAACCAAAAGTAAGCTCGATACTGTATCGGATGAGATAACCGAGGATAGCTGACAACACAAAAACACCCCATTGCAAGAGCGAGGTTGGCGTTTGCAGATCTATTAGCCAAAACAAGACAATATACAAAGGAAGTACGGCAGTCAGCATGTGGAATAAGATATTGCCGAAGTCGGAAAACAGGGTTCTTGTGGGGTAATCATAAGGCCGCATCATTTCCATGGCGATGTCTCCCGAACGGACTCTTTCCTGGATTTCCCATAGGGGGGTTCCCGCTCCATGGATGCCCTGCAGCATTTGACTAATCACAATATAACTTAACATCGCTTCAAACGTAATTCCGCCCACATCCTCTTTCCCAGCATATAGGCCGTACCAAATAAATCCCCACATAAAAAGAAAGATGATATTGGAGAATAATCGTGTCCAAGCATCAAATCGATATGCTGCCGAACGCTGGAATGCCTTACGAGAAAATTCAAGATACATTCGGAGCTCCTGCACCACCTATCCCTCCTGTTTCTAGTTTTCACTCATTGTACCATCCCGTGGTATAGATGGTAAGATGTGCAGCACATACTACGCTCATGAGAACCTTACTGCTAATTCTTACCCTGACCGCTTTTTGTTTCACACCACAGCTTAGCAGCGCTGAAGAACTGGTTTCCATTAGACTTGCCAACTATATAGGAGAAACCAGAGAACTGGATGTGTATCTCACCGGGAACTATCTAAGCACAGATCCCTCTATCCGTCTGATCGAGGGGGTTAAATATCATCTTACCTCCCAACAGGACTCCCTGCGATTGGAAGGAAACGGGATCATTCAAGAATTTAAAACTCCTTTGGTCCTTTACCCAGAGCAATATGACACCCATCATGTAATCCGCATAAACCGAAGACCTTACTTAGGTGCCATGGAGTTTCGGCTGGTAGATACAGGACCCATCCAACCTGTAAATCATATTCCATTAGAAGATTATCTAAAAGGAGTCGTCCCTTATGAAGTGTACCCCACTTGGGGTTTGGAAACTCTGAAAGCTCAGGCTTTAGCCGCTCGAACCTATGCAGCTGCCCATGCCAAAAAAGAAATGGATGACACCATCTCCTATCAGGTCTACGGTGGTTACACTTGGTACCCTCAGACCACTAAGGCTGTTGAGGAAACCCGTGGAGAGGTCATTACGTATAGAAATCGATTAATTGAGGCTTTTTATTCTGCTAGTAATGGAGGCATGACGGAAAGCAATGCCCATGTATGGGGAGGAAACTCCATCTCTTACTATCCCATTAAGCGTGACCCCTTCGATCCGGTTCATCCATGGGAGTTTGAGCTGGAGCAATTGCAAATTTCACTTGAAGAGATTGATTGGGACCAAACGGACTGGTGGGAAAGCATCGTTGAGAAGGACGAAAACATAACGGCTACCATGAAAAAATGGCTCTATCGAAAAGGCTATTTAGGCGACTTGAAGATTTTGTCCATTCCTCGCTTTGAACTATCTGAGCATCGTTATGCTTCTCAACGTGCCACTAAGGGATCCATTGAAATTGAATTTCTAAGGAGATTACTTGATGGAACTGTTTTATTTGAGACCGTTAGCCTAACTGACGTTCCACTTTCTCACATCCGTCCGCTTATCGGAGGCAATCGGTTTAAAAGCTATCTTATTGACTCCCTGACGCTAGATAAAGGGACTTATTCCATGAAAGGCAAAGGATACGGGCATGGAGTGGGCATGAGCCAATGGGGTGCACACTATATGGGATTGCAAGGAAAAACGTATCGCGATATCTTACAGTTTTACTTTCCTGGTACCCAAATTACCTCGATGAGCCTGCCATGAGCAAGTTCATTCTCGTCTAAAGCGTTAAGTCACTGACCGTTCCGATAGCATTAGTACTTTCCCCGCCCTCAATTGATCTACTAACAATATATCGGCGGGGAACTGAACTTATTCTTCGTAGATCATCTTTCGGGTCATGCCTCCATCGACGACCAGGTTTACACCTGTAATAAAATCGTTTTCCGGATTGGTTAGATAGAGACACGCGCGAGCAATATCCTCAGGATGACCTACCCTACCTGCCGGATGTTGGGCATGGTCCAGCTCTCTGAGTCTTTCATACTCTCCAGTTTCAATCCACCCCGGACTGATCGCATTGACAGTAATCCGATCTGGACCTAAAGAAACGGCTAACGCATGAGTTAAGGACAGGATTCCTCCTTTAGATGCTGCATACGCTTCGGAGTGAGGCTCTGACATTAATGCACGAGTAGACGAAATATGGATGATCGACCCTCCCCCTCGCTGTCTCATGACTTTAGCTGCTTCTCTCGAACAGAGAAAGCTTCCTCGCAAATTGGTATGAATAACATCATCCCATTCTTCAAGCGTAATGTCGTAAGGTGATTTCCAGAAAGAGATACCTGCATTGTTGATGAGGATATCGATCGTTCCAAATTTCTGGACTGTTTCCTTGACAAGAGACTTTATTGCTTCAGGATCTCTTATATCAACGGTAACCCCTAAACATTCCCTATCACTCTGTAAAAGTAGCTGAACCGTTTCCTCTACGTCATGTTCCATTTTATCGGCGATAACAACTTTTGCCCCTTGCTCCGCATAGGACATAGCTATCGCCTTTCCAATCCCCTTTCCTGCTCCTGTGACGATAACCACTTTTCCTTGAAATAACATCATCTTTTCGCCTCCTTTTTGGGCTTTCTTTCTAGAGTCTACCCGAATGTCCCCAAGATGAAAACACTATTTCTGGGTGAGGATCAGAAATGATATGAAAGAGAGGCTATCCTGAAGGATAGCCTCTCTTTCATATCTATTGCGCTGTATATCCACCATCGATGACGGCAGCTTGACCTGTGATGCCTCCCGCTTTATCACTTGCAAGGAATAAGGCATAATCCGCGATTTCTTGAACTTGAAGAAGACGCTTCTGTGGAACAAGCGGATAAATGACTTCTGCTAGCACTTTCTCTAGCGGTACGTTTCTGGTTGCAGCTAAGTCAGCCAGCTGGTTTCGCACAAGAGGGGTGTCCACATAACCGGGGCAAATGGCATTGACTGTAATCCCATTTCCTGCCCCTTCTAGTGCAGCTACCTTAGTCAGTCCGATAACACCATGCTTAGCACTGTTATAGGCTGCTTTTCCAGCGAAGCCAACCAAGCCATTAATGGAAGCCATGTTAATCACACGGCCAAAACCTTGATTTTTCATGACCGGGAAAGCATGCTTAATCGCAATAAAAGGCGCCGTTAACATAACTTTCACTAACAGTTCAAACTTTTCAGTTGGAAAATCCTCAAGCGGCGACACATACTGCAGTCCAGCATTGTTGATGAGAACGTCTAATCGCCCGTATTTAGCCATTGTTTGCTGGATTGCTGCTTGTATCTGATCTTCATCTGTTACATTGCAACCCACCGCTAAAGCTTCAAGTCCTAGTTCTCTGAGCCTGCTTGCACTTTCTATAGCATTTTTTTCATTCAGGTCGCTGATTACGACTTTAGCCCCTTCTTGGGCAAAAGATGTAGCGATTTCAAGGCCTATACCACTTGCAGCCCCTGTAATAAAGACGACTTTTCCCTCTACCATTTTCCCCATTTATAACACTCCTCTCCTAATCTTATAATCCTAATCCCAAAGAGAACAAAGCGATCGCTATAATAACCCCAATGACAGGCACAATAACCGTTACCGCCCCTACAGCAGCGTACGCGTCTTTATGCGATTCACCACAAATTCCGCGAATCGTCGTTACTACATACCCATTGTGCGGCAAGGAATCTAGGGCACCGGAAGAGATAGCGACCACACGGTGAAGAGCTTCAGGGTTGACTCCAGCATCCAAATAGCCTGGCGCTAGCAGCGGAAGAGCAATGGTTTGTCCACCGGAAGCCGATCCTGTCAAACCAGCGATGACACTAACTGCGATAGCTGCACCGATTAATGGGCTTCCTGGAATACTAGTAAACGCCTCTACTGCAGAAGTAAAAGCAGGGGAAACTTTGGCCACACCGCCAAACCCTACTACAGCCGCTGTATTGGCAATGGCAATCAAAGCACCAAAAGTTCCGTTGGAAGCCGATTCCCAAACATTTTCTAGATATTTACGATTTAAAGCCCATGTCGCAATGATACCACCTAATAAAGCAATAATTAAAGCAGACTGTTTCAAGCTATCATGATAGACAAATGAGATCACTAATACAACAAGCAAAGGAATTAAACCCATTACAGGATTTGGCAAATCTCTGTGTACCACTTCAGGGTCGCCTTTACGGGCTTGGAAACGCTCTCCGTTTGCAACCGCTTTATTGATCATGCGCTTTAACCACCAGAATCCAAACACAACCATAAATAACGCTACAATTATACTTACTTCCCAACCCGCATAAGGTGTTGTCTCAAGATACTTGATGGGAATCCAGTTTTGAATTTCTGGCGATCCTGCAGAAGTCATGGTAAACGTAACGGAACCAAAGGCCAATGCTGCAGGAATAAAACGGCGAGGCAGATCCGCCTGCTTAAATAAGCTAAGGGCCAAAGGATAAACGGAAAACGCAACCACAAACAAGCTTACTCCACCATAAGTCAAAATAGCACAAGCAGCTACAACTGCGAGAACCGCTTGCTTCATGCCTAAGCGCTCGACTACCCACTTGGATACGCTATCAGCAGCCCCAGTGTCTTCCATTACCTTTCCAAATATTGAACCTAGCAAGAACATCAAGAACCAAGAAGATACAAAGCCCGAAAATCCAGACATATAGTTGCCTACAAAGTTTGCCTCACCTTCAGCAACCAGCTGCGGGAATAAAGGAATTCCGCTTAATACCGCCAGGAAAAGGGCACATAACGGAGCCGCAACAAGAAGGTTCATCCCTCTCATGGTCAACCAGACTAGGAGGGCGAGTCCTCCTACTAAACCAATCATACTTAACATAGTAAATCCTCCCTTTTATTTTTTAACCGCTTTCATGCTTTTATCTTAAAGCAAGAAGTGTGCCAAAAGATCTCAGATTAAGTGTCTAATCCATGAAACCTCCCTTATATCAAGGTTTTGTCGAATCAGAGCACAGTAAATTTACTTTTACACACCTTTAGTCCTAGAAAAAAACTTTCCTACATCTCGGATTGTATTCCTGATTGACGGAAAAAAGGACAACGATTACCGATGTCCTTTTTCTTCTTCAATCTGATATTTTTCAATTTTGGCGTAAAAACTCGACTTACTGATTCCCAGCCGTTTTGCAGCTGCGAGCTTGTTTCCTCGTTCCTTTCCGAGCGCCTCAAGAATGGCTTCCCTTTCCGCGTCCTCCAGTACGTCTTGTAAGCTTCGAGAAAAAGAAGTATTGTGGATCTCTCTTTTCCCTTTCCTAGATGAGCCCAGAAGAGTAGGAGGTAAGTCCTCTAAAGTAATTTCATTGCCTTCTTTTACATATAGAGAACGCTCAAGAATATTCCTAAGTTCACGAATGTTGCCAGGAAACGGGTAATTGACCAAGTGATGTAGAGCGGAATCCTCCAACCCTTCGACTTGAATCCCGGTTTCACTCCTTAATTGACTCAGTAAATGATTAATAAGAAGAGGAATGTCCTCCGCTCTTTCTCGCAAAGGAGGAATCTCAAGCATCAGAACATTTAAACGATAGTATAAATCTTCTCGGAATTGGCCTTTTTCAACGAGTTCCTCTAGATCTTTATTCGATGCCGCAATAATACGAACGTCAATAGGTTCCGGGGAATCAGCGCCGACAGGCTCTATCTCTTTTTCCTGCAGCACACGAAGTAGCTTTACCTGCATACTTAGAGGCATTTCACTAATCTCGTCAAGAAAAATAGTCCCGTTAAAAGCTAAAGCAAACTTTCCTTTTTTTCCTGAACGTTTCGCTCCGGTAAAAGAGCCTTCCTTATACCCAAAAAGCTCAGATTCAAACAACGTCTCGGGAATTGCAGCACAGTTTACACGGATAAACGGACCGTTTGAACGCATGCTCTCTCGATGAATGGCATGGGCAAACAACTCTTTACCAGTACCACTCTCCCCCTTGAGTAGAACGGTCGTGTCGCTTTTAGCTACTCTTTTGCCCAGCGTTTTCACCCTTTCGAGTATAGGACTCACGCCAATAATCTGGTCAAAAGAATACTTAGCTCCTACACGTCGGTGAACTTCCCCTTTATAGTTGTCTATTTCCTTGTATAGCTTTGAGAATTTGGAGTTCATCGCGAATAGTTCGTCGATATCCTGGAACATGATTTTCCCAACTACCGCAATGACCTCTCCATCTACAACAACAGGTATACGATGGGCAATCATCTGGTGACCGTTTATGGATTGGACATCGGCAATTTCTGCTTGTCCTGTTTTTGCAACAATATGCATTCGTGTATTTTCAACCACTTCGGTAACATGCTTGCCAATAATCTGGTCCACCTCTTGACCTACAAAGGATGCATAAGTGTCGTTTACAGTTTGAATAAAGCCGTCTTTATCTACAATAATGATTCCTTCATATGCATGCTCCAGTGCTGTGCGAAAAAGAGCAAGCTCCTTATCCGTGCGCCGGATCTGCTGAGTCAAGCTCCGCAGTAACTTATGCACCCATCCGTCTCGATTAATAATCATGATGTCCACCTTCTAGTAGAATATCAATCTAGTTTTTCCTGAATGAAAATGTTATGAATAAAAACTTCTTCAACTGGAGTGCTCGGCTCTCCCATATGGTTCCTTTTAACACTCACATTGGATAAGGCATCAATCGTACTCATCCCGTCTATTATCCTGCCAAAGATCGTATAATGCGGAGCATTATTTAAAAACTCGCTATCTGGTCCATTACAAATAAAGAATTGGCTCCCATTGGTGTTTGGACCTGCATTAGCCATTGCAACAATTCCTTTTTCATATTTGGTCTTGGAGTTTAATTCATCCTCAAATTGATATCCCGGACCGCCTGTCCCCGTTCCCGTGGGGTCTCCAGTTTGGATCATAAAATCTTTGATCACTCGATGAAAAAGTATATTTTTATAATATCCCTCTTGTGACAAGAAAATAAAATTATTTACCGTTTTTGGTGCTTGATCTGCAAATAGTTCTATCGTAAACTGCCCCATGTTCGTTACAACAGTAGCCTGATAATTCTTTTGTGGATTAATGATCATTTCCGGTGGCTTCGACCACTTCTTCGTAGAGGTTTCTCCACGAACAGCGGAGGATTTTGCTTCTTGTAACCCATTTTGTATTGCATTGAGAAGAAATTGAACCGCTTCGGCTCTTGTTAGTAAGTCATTTCCCTTAAAAGCTTCAAGAGGGTTGTCATGCTTGATTTTGCCGGAAGCAAGTTTTTTGGATATAATATAGCGGATAGCGGGGTCTCCCTCGAACGGATCCCCATTAGCTGCCGCAATCAACTCGGCTACTTGATTCCTTCTTATCGGCTGATTTCGGATAACATGGCTTTCCTGTCCTCGTACCGGATAAAGAAAGGCCGCAGCTTGTTGGTAAAAGGGATCTGCCCAGTGCTTATCCATCTTTTTCTCCACGTTGGTTTGGGCCGGAAGGGCCCGGAATAACATGGTTATAAACTCTGCTTCCGTAACAAAAGCATTGGGCTTAAAGGTTCCATCCTCATATCCTTTTATTACGCCTGCTTCAACAGCCCACTGGATCGATACGGATGCCCAGTGCCCATTAACGTCCCGAAAAGCAGGGGCTGCAGCCTCGCTTACTGTCGTCCAAAGTAGCGTAGTTGCTAGTATGGATATCATCGCTATCTTTTTCATGTTTACTCTCCTCCAGCCGTCATCACATACGAGTTCTATTCTATCACCTTTAGAACAAATGAAAAAGCCAACCTCATGGGGTTGGCCTCGGGAGACTCAAGAATTTTTAGGTGGGTTTAGCTTGATCCCTTTTTGATCATTCGTGTGGATGGCAGATTTCTTGCCACTTTGGTTTCTTACCATCCAGTCGCCGCTTTCAGGTTGGGCAAGATTATTATGTTTTTTATCCATTGATTCAGCTCCTTTTTCAAAGTTATACTTGACCTAACAGACAAGGAGGAAACGGTCATGCTCATTGGTGTTTCTATACTTATGTTTATTGCAGCACTGGTATTTGGGGGAATGATGTTCTACTTTATACGTAAAGGCAGCCGAGACGAATAGCTGTCTTGGCATTATTATGCGTTTAGAAAGGTCCAGGTATGTTGTTCATGAACCGCAAGCTAGCCCTTACGTTTTTTTACTTGCTTATAGGATTTCTCATATATCAGTATGCTGAATCTATCCTATCTTGGTTTCAATCCTCAACACAGCCAGGACTAACGATGGTGTTAGCCACAGGAATGGCTTTGTTCCCCGTTATCCCTTATCCCATCATTGGTGGGTTAATTGGCGCAGCATACGGACCCGCAATGGGAGGGATTATTACCTGGTTCGGCTCCTCTGTTGCCTCCATCTTAATGTTCCTGTTTGTTCGCTACGGTTATCAGGATTGGGGCTTAAAAATTCTGCACCGATACAAAGGATTAGCTAAAGTAACGGATCTTTATGAGGACAATGCTTTTTTAATGATTCTTTTCAGTCGAATGCTTCCTTTTATTCCTTCTATAATCATTAATGTCTACTCAGCATTAAGTAGAGTATCCTTCCTTAGCTATGCGATTGCTTCCTCCTTAGGTAAGGTTCCGGCCATGCTGCTATTTGCCTTAATCGGCAATAATCTCGTTACAGATTCAAGAAACCTTTTTATTACTTTGACCATCTACGGCGGATTCTTAGCAGTCACTCTAAGCTGTTACTATTGGTGGAAAAAAAAGCGACACGCATAGAGCGTGTCGCTTTTATCTTCTATTCTTCCACAGGACTAAATTCATGAACCCAGACCTTCATCTGGGGAAGCCATGGCATTCCTTTGTGAATCGAAAGGATGGAGTTCTTATATTCTTCTAGTGTAGCGTATCCTTCTCGCTTAGCGCTTTCGTCTGTTAGATCCCCAAGCGTCTCTTGATATACACGATCTACGCGAAAAGACTTACCCTGAAGCGTCAGGATCTCTCCTGGGTCCGCATATCTCCCATTTCGTCGTGTAGAAGTTTTCTTTCCCTCCAGCACCTTTTCCACGTCTTCAGGTCTCGTGATCATTCGATCAATTTCACAGGTCTTGGGTGGCAATGTCGTGTTAGACATCATGCTTCATCCTTTCTTCAACTATGTAATTAAAGCCTTAAAACAATTTTAATCCATCCGTCTTCCTTACGGGCAAACATATGATAAGCTTGCTCGGCGTCTTCAAGGCTAAGTTGGTGTGATCCTAAAGTTGCAAGATTTAATTCCCTACACAGTCTATCACAACTTGGGCCCAGCCGCCTGTATTTTCTTTAAGAATAGGACTCAAATCTTCAACTTTTTGAAAATTGAAGGCTTCCGCATTTCTAAGGTAAATGCTTTCATCGAGGCTTTTCCCCTGGATCTTGAATGGAAAACAAATAATAAATCATAGTTTCTTGCTCCTCTTTAGTGAATCCACTTTCTTCATCAACCCAGTAAGCATGACCCTCTCCAGTTACATGCGGGGTGATATCTTTCGCCTTACGATTAGCTTCTACTACGCGTTCGCGCAATCGGCGGTCCACCATGGCCCGCAAGCTATTAAAAGGATTTGGCTCTATCCCCTTTTGAACGGTTTCGGACACCCCGATTTGTTTTTCCAGATCTCTTCCCACCGCTACACCCCCATCATGCAAGTAAGGTGCTGACCAGTATAAACCTAATAAGCTTGGCACCTTATAGCCCCCTTTTGTCGGGCTATGCCCCCAAGCCAGCATAAGCTGATTTCTTTGGTCATCCGTAACCCTAAGAGGTACGGGTTTCACATTTGGGGGAACTGGCACTGGTGTATCTTTACTCCAAAGAGAAGGCTCCGAAAAATATTTTTCGGATAAGAAAAATCCTTTCGCGCGAGTAGGTTCCGTTCCGACCTCCTCGACAGGTACAACTCGGTTGTTGGTGAGGTAATCTCCCGCATGACAAGCTATGCAACCCGCTCGCTCAAATATTTCTCTACCTGCCGTTTTTGCGGTCACCTTCACCTCAGGTTCAGGCACAAGATTGGTATTCATCCAAGCTGACACCGCATTTACTTGCTCCCATGCGCGATATCCTGGGGTCCCCTGGAATAAACTTACACTGGATACATACGAAATCTTCGGGTAGAAAGGAGTCGGTACCAGTTCATTCAAGCCAATGACATCCCGAGTCGGATCGACTCTCTTCATGAATTCACTCGGCTTCTCACTGGTACTAGGATCGTATCGATATCGTGGAGTTGCGGCATGTTGCAAAAGCGTACCTAGATAAGACTCTTTATCAATCCCTAATACAGGACCGCTAATCTCCATTTGAGAAGTTGCATCCGTATTTTGAGCATGGGCATTGTTTATCGCCGCACTTAACCCTTGATAAGGACCAATCAAGCCTTGTCCGCTCCAGCCGTAGGGATGGTCGCCAAGGGTGAAGGTATCGGGAATTTGAACCGGATTATTCTTATAATCTAGGGTTGTATCAATACTTCCTCTTGGCCATTCTGCAATCTGCCGGTCTACCGCTTTTTCTAAGGCTTCGGGGTCAGGAAGTAGTACTCTCTTTCCCTTGGAGTCCATAATCTCCCGTGAAGGGTCAGTTAAATAATCTTGCAGGCTCTTTATATCGGTATGAGAGAAGTAGGAAGCCGTATTCGTCCCCATCGCCAGTATCATGCCAATATTGAGATCCGTATTTGAAACCCCTTGCAGTATATCCCCGGTTTTTTTATCTACGGCGGCATGACAGAAAGCACAGCTAATCCCTGCCTTCAAGCGACCATCAGCCACTTTAATCTTCACTCCAAGGGGAAAGAATGCTCCCTTAGGTACATCCAATCCTGTGTCAAAGAGCTCGCCCCTTTGGAAGGTTTTATCCCCGACTGTAAAGGATTCCGCCAGCTCCACCTGCAAGTTAGTGGTACCTTTTCCTGCCAGTGCCATAACTGCCTTTGTAATATTTGCTAAAGTAAAAGGGCCATCAAACGCCCCCAGTATATCCGTAAAAAAAACTTCATTCCCAAAGGTTTCGCCATAAAACATCTTACGGCCCAATTCCAGCGTTTCAGGGCTGTAGTCATCTCCTGATTGAACCTGAGCAAGATTAGTTTTCTCCGGATTTTTAATTTTCGCTTGAGAGGGAGAGTAAATAAACTCAAACTCTCCTCCGAACAGCCCCCATGCTCCTAGTAGGAGGATACCGGATGCAATGGAAATCAACCATAGTCCTCTTTTTTTCCAGTTCATTGTACGATCCCCCTCCTTAAGATCATCTTCCAACAAGCTTAGATTTTACCAAACAGCCAAGCTTCATGAGCTTTCCTAAAAAATGGATAATATTTCACTTTTGAGTAAAGCTAATAAAACTGTCGAAAGGAGAAAAAAGAATGGAACAGTCAGTGATCATTAAAGCAGGTCCATATGAATTCCATTACAATAGTGCTACAACTGAAGTCTATGTAAGCCAGACAGGAGACGAATGGGAGCTGGAGATCTACCAGCATAAGCATTTTCAGGGATCCCTAGAAATTGATGCAGAGGGAAGATTGACCATTATAGATGATTTTGGACTCAAGCTAGAGGAAGCTGGAGATTTCCGATTGAAGATAAAATAAGAGAGGGTTGCTCCAAGTAGAGCAACCCTCCTTCTTGTTTTACTGTTTTATAATCCTTTGATTATTCCCGTATACTGTCTAGCACCTTTTCCACAAGAATATCGGCATTCTCCGCTTCGATCGTTGTTAATTGAATCCGACAAAACGGCTTCACTCTACACATTAAACATCGACGAAAACAATCAACCACACGTACTGTTACTTTGTCGGAATGCTCCCTTTCAAGAAGCAGAAAGGCCTCTTTAGCTTCAGTATACAGAAGATTTCTTTCACAAAACTTCGCTACCCTCAATGAACCGGTTACTCCTTATTATAGTGTGTAAATTGAATGTCAAGAGTGCGCAAGTAGGTTTGTAAACCCGCATCTTGAATTGGGATGATAAACGCGGGTTCACCAGATTCATTATGGTGGGAGTGCCATAGGCCCGGCGGGGTTACAAATGCCTTTCCAGTAACCCAGTCAATACGAATGGGGTCAATAATTTCTGCGGTTACAGGATCTACCTTATCTCCCACTAGCGTATAGGTTCCAGGAGCTGCATATGCGACAAAGTCCAATGCCACAGACTTATGACTATGTGGGGCCTGATTCGCTCCCACGGGTACAATACCCAGCATGGCCCAAAGCGTATGCGTAATGGTCAGTGTTTGATCAAACTTTTGATTATTAAGCAAGATGGAGATGCGATTTTTCAGATGAGCATCCGGCGCATGAGCCACTTCGTCTAGTTTTTCTTTAGCATGTTCTGCAGTAAAAAGGGTCGGAGCAAAACGAGCTTCTGTTGCTTTCACACCAAGATAATCAAGCAAAGGGGTATCAAGAATATAGTAAATCGTTGAATCTTGAACAGCGGTATGGCGGCTGACCGATCCAG
Source organism: Ammoniphilus sp. YIM 78166 (assembly GCF_004522215.1). Taxonomy (GTDB): domain Bacteria; phylum Bacillota; class Bacilli; order Aneurinibacillales; family RAOX-1; genus YIM-78166. The sequence goes on from NZ_SDLR01000003.1 coordinate 796,350, forward strand.
CGGGTAACGTGAAGAAGTCTCCCTGCTTCCAAGAAATAGTCTGGTCATTTACGAGGCTAGCACCGGCACCGGATATCACATAGTACAATTCACTTGTGGCGTTCGGTTTTGTTTCGAGCGAATCCCCTGAATTAATTCTCAGGAAGCTCGCTAGTAGCGATGGGCTTGTAGCAGGATATTTCGTGCCTAAATATTGAGCTAGATCTAGAGTGACTACACGGGTTTCACCTGTGGTGTAGAGTTCAGGGCCAAACTCCTGTGCAGGAATAGGACTTATGATCCCACTGCCAACGGGATCAGCTGCAGTTGTATATTCATAGAATCGGGCGTCACCCGTCCAATTTTCTTCAACGGTTCCAATCGTCAATACTCCCGGTGTAGCTAACTTTGACATAAAATAAAGTCCCTCCTGAATGTGTTATTAGCTCTATCCTATATTGAAGAGAGATATTTGTATAATATATAATTCATATTATTATTATTTAAACGATGTATAACTAAGTAGACAGAAGGGAGATGGTAGGGTTGGAGCTTCGCCAATTGGAGTATTTTTTAGCCGTAGCTGATGAGTTAAACTTCAGTCGAGCAGCCGAAAAGCTGCGCATTACCCAACCACCCTTAAGCTTGCAAATTCAAAACCTCGAAAAGGAACTAGGCTTCCCTCTTTTTCATCGCACTAACCGCTTTGTGCAGCTTACGGACGCTGGCAAAGCTTTCGCAGAAGAAGTGCGAAAAATCTTGGATCATGTCGACCGGGCCATCGTAAATGCCAAACGCACACATGATGGAGAAGTCGGAACGTTGACGGTGGGATTTGTTGGTTCAGCCACTTATGATATTCTTCCTGCAGTTTTGCGTGAGTTCCGCAATGAGTTTCCCACTGTCCAAGTGCATCTGCATGAGTTATCTACCCCTATGCAAATCACGGCTTTAAGAGAAGAAGAGATTGATGTCGGGGTTCTTCGCCCGCCTGTACAGAGTCCCCATTTGGTGACAGAAATCATATCTACAGTTCCATGCGTCCTAGCTGTGCCTAAGCACCATCCTCTAGTTGAGATTCCTCAACCTACTCTAGGCGATCTGTCTGGTTATCCGTTTGTTATGCTATCAAGGAAAACCTGGGCTGGACTATACGATCAGGTTCTCGGTTTATGTAACCCTCTTATCAGACAAGAAGCCCTCGAATTTCAAACTGTAATTGGTCTAGTAGCGGCTGATTTAGGAATTGCAGTTGTTCCTGAATCAGCTATGAATCTCCATTCGCAGCATGTGGTTTATCTGGAAATGGGTGGTCAGTTGCCGGAGGCCCACATGGGCGTTTGCTGGCGCAAGAATGATCCATCTCCTTTAGTCAGGGAATTTGTCCGAATGTCCTTGGCGTTTAAGAATAAAAAATAAAAAAGAACCGGTTTCCGGTTCTTGCATCAATTATATTTTCATCATTATTTTTTTCCTAGGATGAATCACATTGGTTACACCTTCAAAATAGTGCCGGTGGGTAGAATAAGAGCGAACGGTCGTATATCCAGAAACAATATGATAATGAGACCCATCCTGCAGGTAAATGGCCGGACCCGTTTTACCCGTAAACTCATGGTTATGCCGTTCATCGGTTGACGTATATCCTACATAATGATGAACATGGTTAGGCTCATCTGACTCTGGATTCGTTGTGTAATGGAAGGTGTGAAAATGTCCTCCTTTTCCTTCTATTGACGTTACGCCCTTAAAATAATGGGAGTGTGTGATCACATACTTTTCCAACTGGATTCCTCCTTCAGGTACCGTATTCCTCCTTTCATACTATGTAGGTTATTACCTAGATGTTTCGAATTTTCAACTTATTGGGATTGTGATACTGCGGTCCTCTCCGACGATGGCTTGGAAGTAGGGTGGAATGAATAAGGTAGAGCCTAGTTGGGTTATAATGCAAGGCCCATATACTATAGCATGGGGGAACAACTTGTCCCGTCGATAGAAAGAAAGCTCAACATGCTCCAACTTCTCACCAAAATTGAACAAGCCTTCTAGCCTTTTAAGCAACGCCAGCGAAGTAGGACGGTACCAGTCTTGTACCTGTTCCTCAGAATTCTCCATAAGCTTTGCTAGATATTGATTGGTCTCCAATCCCAACTCAGGGTAGGGCGGAATAATGACTCCAGCTAAACCTGCGCTTTTAGCCAGTTCGACCGCGTGGAGTGGCCCAACCCCACCGAGCGCTATCAAGTTCGTATCCCGAGCTTTTTTGTTCCTTTCCTTCAGGATGAATTTGATTTCCCTCGTTAGGGTACAGTTAATCTGTTCCAAAACTTGCTGCGCTATTAGATAAGGGTTTGCACCCTTCTCCTGAGCCAAGGCCAGCAAGACATGATACGATTGTTTAAGCTCAAGAATATGATTGTATTCCAAAAAATCATAGGGATAAAGCTTTCCCAGCAACATATGGACATCCATCAGCGTTGGCGACACACCTCCAAAACCATAGCAGGCAGGACCTAAAGCTTCCCCAGCCTCAACTCCGAAGTGGAAAGAACCAGCTGGGCTGGCGCTAATTATATCTTCCCCTCCAATTGGAAGATATCTTCTTTGTACTGAGGTTTTATGTGCCCCTATGTCCAATGTAATTCCAGGGTTATCCATTTTCCCCTCTTTGGCTTCAATTAGCTCTGCATGTGGAAATAAAAGCCGAAGTTCGCTTTCTGCATTCTTTAAACCTGTACCATACACCACTACTTGAATTTCTTCCGTCGGGATATCAATGATGGGCAGATTACAAGGAAAACCTGTTACCCGTAGTCGAAATTGGCGGGTGACCTTCCCTTCTCTCCTATCAAATACACATAATTTTACGGTCTTATCCCCTACATCGATCGCGATTACGCTCATTCCCCTTACTCCCCCTTAACAAAGGTGTTTGCTACACCATACTTACTCATGTTAAGAAGGGATTATGAGGGTTATTGTTGTCCATACCCTTTAAACTTTTCAATCAAAATCTTCATTTCTTCATCTGGCAGTAACACCGGCTCACCAATACTTTTTGCCCTGTAATACACTTCTGCACAAAATTCAATTTCTTCGGCTATGTTAAAAGCGTTCATAATGTCGTGTCCACCAGCTATTAGACCATGATTAGCCAAAAGAACGGCTTTACGGTCAATCATGGCATCAAAGGCATATTCCGCCAGTTTTCTTGTGCCAAAGGTGGCATACGGTGCACAACGTACATTATACCCAGCATAGGCCACGAGATAAGAAGCGGCAGGCAGCTCCCAATTAAGAGTTGATATCGTGGTGGCATAGGGTGAGTGAGTATGGACCACAGCCTGGATGTCATCCCTTTTTTCATAGAAGATGCGGTGCATCTCGAGCTCACTAGAGGGCTTGCGATGCCCGTCAACCACATGTCCATTGAGATCCAAAACAACCACGTCCTCGGGGCGGGTATGGAAATAATCTATTCCGCTAGGACTTATGGCCATGAGCTTCTGTTCTCGATTCAAGATACTGATATTCCCGCCGGTACCCTTCGTTAGCCCAGATTGGATTAACTTTTTACCATACTCAACAATGTCTTCTCGCTCCTGATTTAGTATCACTTGCATAACCCCCTTTGAATTTCTTTCCAAGATAGGCTTCTTTCCATTATTATCACCCAGTATTCTTACTCCATGTGCAGGAACAAACCCAGGCTATATGGAAGAAGCCGTTTTAACTTTCATACCAGTTTGTGGTAGGATGATCATATAAAATATGATGCAAGTTTCCAAGGAGGTCTACATTTCCATGTCAAACTTTGATATTTTTCTAGATCGCTACGCCCAATTAGCCGTCAAGGTCGGAGTAAACATCCAACCGGGACAGACCTTAGTCATAACCGCCCCACTTTCATCTGCTGACTTTGTACGCAAGATTGCAAAAAATGCTTATGAAGCAGGTGCGAAAAACGTACATACTGAATGGACGGACGATGAGCTTACTAGAATGAAATATGACCTCGCTCCAGACGAGGCTTTTTTGGAATATCCCTTGTGGAGGGCAAAAGGCTTCGAAGAAATGGCAGAGAACAATGCGGCTTTTTTATCCATAGTAGCCTCGAATCCTGATTTATTAAAAGGGGTGCCGCCTGAGCGAATTGCTGCAGCAAATAAGGCCACAGGTCAAGCCATGAACAAGTTCAGAAGCTATGCTATGGCAGATAAAGTCAGTTGGTCAGTTATCGCTGTTCCCTCCCCTGCTTGGGCAGGAAAGGTATTTCCTGACCTACAAGGGCAAGAGCAAGTAGACGCCCTATGGCAAGCTATCTTTGAAACAACGAGAATCACACTTGACGATCCCGTGCAAGCCTGGCAAGAGCATAATCTAACCTTAGGTAAAAAGGCTGAGTATTTAACCCAGAAAAAGTACCGGTACTTGCATTATCAGGCTCCTGGCACAGATCTAACTATTGAGTTGCCTGCGATGCATCTTTGGGTAGGGGCAGGCAGTCATAATGAGAAAGGGACTCCGTTCATGGCTAATATGCCTACGGAAGAGGTATTTACTACTCCCTTCAAGGAAGGAGTTAACGGAACGGTTCGCAGCACGAAGCCGCTAAGCTATAGCGGAAACCTCATAGAGAACTTTTCGTTAACCTTTGAGCAAGGAAGAATTGTAGATTTTTCTGCTGAAAAAGGCTATGACGTATTGAAGAGGCTCATTGAAACCGATGAAGGCTCTCATTATCTCGGAGAAGTGGCCTTAGTTCCTCATGACTCTCCTATTTCTCGTAAAAACCTTATTTTCTATAACACTCTGTTTGATGAAAATGCCTCGAATCATTTAGCCATAGGTAATTCTTATGCGTTTTGCTTAGAGGGTGGCAAAACGATGAGTAAAGAGGAATTAGAGCAGCATGGACTAAACCAGAGCCTGACACATGTAGACTTTATGATCGGCTCTGAATCCATGAATATCGATGGAGAAACAGCCGACGGTAAACGTGAACCCATATTCAGGAATGGGAATTGGGCATTTTAAATAAAGCTTCATACTCTATCCAACAAATGGCAACCCCATTCTCGACTCTTCGCCGGGGTTGCCCAATTTTAGTGCTGATAATTATTGATCTCGTAATTCGTTAATCCATTGTTGGAATGTCTCAATAGCTGCTTCAGTAGTTGGGAATTTTCTTTCTTCTTCCAGCTCAAATAAAGGGAAATCTAAGATCCTATTTTTCCTTACAACCACAACATTTTCTATAATTTTCATTTCAACGAAATAGGGAAGTAATTCATCATCCACATATTCATATGTTCGCACATGGCCAAGAACAGAAATTTCATTCGGTTTTAGATCCAATGCGTTAGCAAGTGACATTATCGTTTCGTTCTCAAAATAAAACATACAAACCTCCTAATTTGTTAAGAGAAAGTTTTCTCATAGCCCTATTTTAATACACCTAGGAGGTTAGTCAAAGTATAGAATAAAGACCACTTCGAATAATAGAAGTGGTCTTTATTGGTTTCATATGCTTTTCTTTACTTTAAATTATTTCCAATCTATCGTCCTGGAACCTTAAATATCCTTTTATCTCTTCTTTAATTAATTTTATCTCTGCGTAGAGATTCATTCTCTCTTGATGTTATATCAGATCGCATGACCTTTTCTTTTAATTTTTCCTTCTCAGTGGTAAGTTGTTCGATTAATGTTTTATCATGAGAACGATAATATTTCATAAATATTGCCCCTTAGTATTTATGTTTTAAATCCAACAAAGCATATCATTATTTTATATCCAAGCATCAAAAATGTAAAGGCTTTCAAGGTGTTGAGCACTAAATATTTTTAACTATAATGACAAAAAGTCCTCCACCGAATCATGATGGAGGATCATTTGATTATCATCATGTACGCTGGCTTTTAAAGAAAGAAATCAGCGTGATGGCTTTTCTTTACTCATTTCATCCCGATAGCAATCAATATAGATCTTCCCGTCATCTAAATATTCCATATAGCTTACTTCTTTGATTTCCTTAATTCCATTTTTACTTAGGGTATCAAACAGCCGATCCTTATTCCAACCGATCTCACTCAACTTTTTTTCATCAAGTTGTCCGTCAATAATGAGCTCGATACTTGGATTTCTCTTCACAATGGCTAGCGAAAGATCCTTCCTTGTCACCGCTTCTTCAGCCGCTTTCTTCAAGACCGATAAACTTCCGTCTGTTTCCATAACGGCAAATTCTACATCAGCAACAGTGAACAAACCGTTCTTTCGAAGAAGCATCCGCAAATGATCGATATCAATCCGCATATTGCGCAGATTCGCTTCGAGTATTTGTCCCCCTTTGATGACAACGATGGGTTCCCCTTCTGTCAGCTTTCTGATTTTCCGAGAACGTTCCCCAACATAGGACGCAAGGATAGATAAACTAGCTAATAAAGCAAGTGCCAGTATGGTTCGACTCAAGCTAATGGATTGATCAGAAATAACGCCAGCTGCAACATCCCCGATTGTGATCCCGGTTATGTAGTCGAAGTAAGTCATGTGAGAGATTTGTTTTTTCCCTTGAAGCCGGGTTAGTATCAAGAGAGTTATAAAAATGATCGGAACTTCCCAAAAAAGTTGAAGGAAATCCTTACTCATACGTCACTCCCTAAAATGGCTACTTTTTCTTTACTGGATTTTGTTGTTGAGATTGCTGCTTTCTTTGATCCATCATGTTCACAGATCCTTCTTGTTGATTAGGGTATGGTGTCGTGCCATTTTTCTGCGGTTTCATCTTATCCCTCCTAGTATTTCTTAGTATTCTAACTCTCATAGAAAAAAACACCTTAATATAGGTGTTTTTTTAAAGTGGCTTATTTCATCGCTATCGCTTTTTGTGCCTTTTTCACATCACCGGCTAGTAGTTCCGATAAATTATAGGCTGGATTATTCGCAAAGAGTGCCTACCTTAGCCTGCCTAGTACAGTTAGCGGTTGGGTGAGTTGTTGCTGGAGCATCGTGAGGAGCCCTTGTTCGAGGGTTACAATAACACAAGTCGAAGGCCCTGCAGATTTATCTAGAGATAATGTCGATGGCAACCATTCCATGTTCAGCCGATTCCGGTCAACAAGTGTCTTGATCTCGTATCCGATTCCCTTTGAACCCACTGGAACAATCTCATGAACCCCGATTAAGCCTCGCAAGTACATAACTGTCCGAACATCAGTAATTTCTGGGTCATCCAATGTAACTTCATTACCCACCTTTGGGAAACCAATGCATACAATAAAGTCCTTATCATTGCTGTGCCGAATGACAGCTGGAGCTTCTCCCATGATTACAATTCCTGCTCCAGTCTGCACAGTAACCATATTGTCTTCCGTACTTCCATTAATGCCGTCCTCCACGATCCCAGCAATAGCAGCTTCATCTTGAATACCTTTGATTATTTGCTTTCCCATAGGATTCATCTCTACATTCAGCGTGTTAAACAAAAGACAAGGCTTTGCACCTACAGAAATAATCTCCATGAGGGCTGTACGAGCAAGAAACCGCCCAACAGCATAGGGAGAGGCGTTGACTTGATCCATCGGTTTTGAACCAACGCCGCTACTAGAATCACAGGCAAAAACTAGCTTCCTATCCCCTAAGCTTAGAATAGTTAGATCTCGAAACCTCTCCAGTGGATAGAGATTCATCTTAGCCCCTCCTCTTTAAAGGTGCATAGAGGAGACCTACGACGAAAAGATTCAACGCGGTTCCAACTAATAAAGGAATGACCATGGCCGTAAAAAACGGCCAACCGAATCCTGGTACATAAATAAATAAGGCAGGACTGCCAATTCCGTTTAGAAGCAAAGTCAAAAGCAAAGCTGGTTTTATCCCCCACTTCGTATTGCACCATCCCATTAATATCGCAATCCCAGCCATTATTAGCCCTATAATCCCATGCATTAAAACCGTCAAAGGAAATCCTGCGATCAAGGAAGTGGCCAAATGACCAACGAACGCTACGATAGCCCCCGCAGATGGGCCAATTAAAAGAGCTGCAAGGAATGCTGGAGCAGAATCGAACGCTATGGTTCCCGCGGGGCTAGGTATTTTCAAGTAGCTTCCGACCACGGCTAACGCTATGAATATCCCCATCATGGTTAATCGTTTTACTTCTAAAACGCGGATTGCCTGTTCTGTTCTCATGCTTATTCTCCTCTCGATTAAAATACAAAAAAGCCTTCAATGAGCCTTGGACTCATTGAAGACTTTGCCGTCATCTTCATACAATCTTCGTAATAGGCAGGTCTCCTGGCTACGGTTCTCTTTACTCCCTTGCCTTCCCGCTTGATACGGTGGTCTTTAAGGTTTCATCCCCGATTACAGTGGTGGGTCCGCATCGTTTGAGACACAGGTGTCTCTTCGATTTCCCTATTCTCCCCTATGGGCACCTATTGCGTTTGTAAAACTAATTATTAATAATACTAACTCTCTGTGGATGTAACTGTCAAGAAAATTTTTCCTTTGAATAGACCTTTATCCACTATAAAAAACCGAAGCATATCATCTTCGGCTGATACCCTAGTTGCTAGATTCCAGCTGATCTTTGCAATCGTTTAGCCAGTTCCATAAACAAATCAGGGTCATAAGCTGCCGGGGCAAATTCTTCAGGCAGCTCTTCATGTTCAGGTATTGGAGCGCCTTCAGGAGCTCCAAAGATCACTTCTAATTTACTGCCATCAGAAGGATGGGTCCCTTTCCATATTTGGGTTATTTCTCGATAATCCTTATCATGCTACCTATTATCTTCTACAAATAGCTGTACAAAGGAAAAGCCATATTGTCCCCCACGATTGATTCCAATACCCACTTGATTAAAATGAGGGTTCAGGATGTTCGCACGATGGGCCGAAGACTCCATCAGTGCTTTATGGGCTCCAGATAAAGTAAGACTGCCTGTGACATTCTCTGCTGCTCTTCGATAGCTTACCCCTGCGTGCTGCAGCATAGTAAAAGGTGAACCAAACCTAGGCGATCGATGGTCAAAGTAATCGTCTTGGATCATATCAAGGGCCTTAAACCGAGCCAACCGAGTTAATTGTGGATCAGAAGCAAGGGGCCGGAGCCCTGCACGGTTTCTTTCCTTGTTTATGAGCTCAAGCATTTTCTCCTCATCTTCATTCAATACAATGCGTAAGTAAGTCATTCTATTTGCATTGACCTTATAGAGGCCGGCTTGGTTGGTTTGTGCATTACCAGCCAACATTCCAGCAGAGCGACCGTCTGTAGCTGGTTTGGCACTAGGAAGGACCCCTTCATTATAAGTACTACCACAACCAGTAAGAATTAGAGCGTACAATAATGTTAGGATCCAGACTCTCCGTTTGTTCATACTACTATCTCCTTCTTTCCCGTCAGGTTGCCAACTTGATGTCCCTATTTTCACCAATTGTTTAAAAAGACATCCAAAATAATAAGGATGACCCATATATGAGCCACCCTTATCTCTTATTGACGGAAAGTTGTAACAGGAAGCCCCTGCATCATTTGGTTAGTGGAATAATTGTTGTTCATGTTGCGAATGTCTTGCTCAAGATGGTTACACAGGTTCATCATATGCTGAAATTGCTGAAGAGCAGTCTCGTGACCTTGAAGTGCCGTTTGAATGGTCTGGACAGCCTGGCGCTCACGCTGAGCCAATTGTTCGCACATCATCGCATTTTGTTGTTCTTGCTGAAGCATTTGCTGATACATCATATTAGATTGCTGGGTTTGACGAATAAGAGCTTGAACATGTTGACGAACTTCGTTAATTTCCTGAATTACATGCTGATTTAGTAACATGTGGAATCCCTCCTCTGGAATATAGAAAGATCTCTGGCGACTTCGCCTCCACTATTTTCAACTTAACCAGAACTTTTAATACCCTACATTTCGGTTACATTATAACTGGGTCCACGTTAAGGATGAGGAGGGTGAAAACATGAAGCGCAGAACAAATTCAAGAACTGGGCAGTTAGGCAGTGAGCAACAACAAAGACAAGCCATTCGGAGAGCACAGCAGCCCAATGTGTATGCACAGCAAGAAATGGAACAAGCTCAACCTGTAATTGATGGAAAAGACTAATGAAAAAAACCGCCTTCATGGCGGTTCTTTACATTTAGCCTACTTTCTTTCCAGGGAAGACTTTTCCGATATAGTTTCCGGATAACTCTACCTTGTACTTTCGGTTTGGCTGTACTTTTTCATATTCCTTTTTGTCAATCATGAAGGTTACATTTTGTTGGGCTGTAAAACTAGCTCCACGTGTAGTTTGATTGAAGGTAACTCTTGCTGTTACTTGATAGGTTTTCACTTTAGGGAATTTAAGATTCGGGCGAATTGGCTGCTTCACCATTTTCTTATGAAGAACAAAAATTTCACGGACCTCTTTATGTGCCCGATACATTTTTTCGAATTCTGCCTGACGCTTCTTCATTGATCGATAAAGTACAAAATAAATAATTCCTGTTACTGCGAGTATTATGATGGTATACATCCACCAAGCCATGGAAAAATCCTCCTTCAAGATAAATCAGACCTCGCCCGAGCGATGCCTACCGTTTATTATACATTATGGAGAAAGGAAAGCAACAGATTACTCTTCTCTCTACATCTTTATATTTACCCTAATTTTCAAAACTATAACCATTTCATGGGGGTTCCCATCACATCTTGACCCTTCCTCGAAAGGCTACCCACTGGAGAATGTACATACGTACCGGAACATCGGTCTATCCATTGGCCGATTGCACTTAACTATTCTTGATATATTTCCTACTAGGATGCGTAGAGTTAATCCTTTCTAACAGTAAACTTTGCCAGTAATTTAACCTCCCCTTCTGCATTCAGAGCACGTGCTTCACAAAGCCACATCGTATCCGTCTCTCCCTTAACCACCCCTTGAACCCTTATAGCTTCTCCGGGGCGAGTCATCGCCTTAAAACGAACTCCATATTTAGCAAGACGATCAATGGAAATCCAGGTGCCAATCGCTTGACCAACAAATCCCATAATTAGCATACCGTGAGCAATAACATCCCCTAAACCTGCCTCCTGAGCAAAGGGAACAACCGTGTGAATAGGGTTAAAATCTCCGGAAGCACCTGCGTATTGGACTAACTGCGTGTGGGTTATAGGATTCTTGTGTAGTTCAGGAAATTCGAATCCAACAAACATCCAAGGTTCCCTCCTTATATAGGTCTTTCAATCAACGTCGACTTTCCATAAATCACAACTTCATCTTTTTCATTTCGGAAGATGGATTCAATCACCACAAACTTCATGCCTGACTTCTGGTAAGCCTTGATGACTTTTGCATTCACCCGAAGCACATCTCCTGGTTTTACTTTTCCAAAATATTCATACTCCTGCTCCCCATGTAATACTCTCGGAAGATGGAGGTTGAGAGCTTCAATTAAAGTAAAGAAGTCCACTCCCCCCCACATTTCTACTGCTGTAGGGAAGGTCGGAGGAATCACATCCCCTGACAGATAGGCCGGATGTATATCGCCTATCGCTTTGGCAAATTCCTTAATTTTTCCTCTTTCAATGGTAAAAGTATAAGGTTCGAATTCAAAACCAACGAGTTCGTCCATCTAAAACTCCTCCCTTTCATCGTTTCCCTTAGATTATATTCCTCCTCCTTCTTTGTAACTCCTTTAAAATGTTGCGTCGTGAGGTATCTTTTTGCCCTCAGAAGAGCTATACTGAGAGGCAACAAAAAAATTTTGGGGTGCTAGGACGAGATGATTCGAGCGTTTCGTGTAAGTCTTAATGAGGAAAATATACAAGTATTCGTATCTAAGATTGACTATGACGTCTATAAGTCCGTTCATCGTCAAAAAGAACATGGCTGGCTTGTATCCATCCCGCAATGGAACTGGTCAACTTTTGTAAAAGAAGGAACTAAATCCTTAGACGACCCCCGTTTCTGGATAAGCCAATTATCGAGTGCCTACACAGATGACGAAGACGGAATACACAGTGTAGCTGAAGCCATTGCTAGGAAATGCTAAGACAGTAGGATGAAGGCAGGGGCGGGATAGTGCGCTAAAGCCCGGGTCAGGGCACCAAAACTCTCGTTTGATGCCCTCCAAGCCCGTCGAATCCCAGATCAGGGTACCAAAACCCTGGTTTGATGCCCTCCAAGCCCGCTGAAGCCCAGATCAGGGCACCAAAACCTCGGTTTGATGCCCTCCAAGCCCGCTAAAGCCCGGGTCAGGGCACCAAACTTACTTTAATACCTTCACATAACAAGTTCGATTGCGCGGACCATCAAATTCACAAAAATAAATACCTTGCCACGTTCCAAGAAGCAGCTTTCCATTGCTTATGATCACATGTTGAGAAGCACCTACCGTGCTCGCTTTCAAATGAGAGGCGGAGTTTCCCTCCCCATGCCGATAACGGGGATGTTCCCAAGGATAGACCTCACCCCATCTCATCAACATATCACGGACAACATCTGGGTCAGCATTTTCGTTAATTGTAATTCCTGCTGTAGTATGGGGACAATAAATAAGAACAGCACCCTCCCTAACTTGCTCCTGTTCAACAAGGGTTTTCACTTTAGAGGTAATGTCAATCATCTCATCGCTTTTTTTCGTTTGCAACTGTAGCGTATGAAGCATAAGTCCCTGCCTCCTTAATATCGAATTTTTCTTGGTATTCTGTCTGTACATCAGGTATGCTCAGCATAAACAGATAAAAAGACGGGGGTCTTAATATGAATTTAAATAATTATGTAGGAAAAAAGATCAAGATGTACTATGCCTCACCTAAAGGAGAAGTATTCGATATTGGGTTGGTTAAATCCTCTAACAACAATGCAGCCATCACACTTCTCAAAGAAGCAAGCAATGAATTACTAACCATCGGTGTTTACCGCATAACTAAAATTGAAATCCTAAACTAAAAGAAAAAAGCCAAGAAAGTCGTTCCAAAACGACCTTCTTGGCTTTACGATACCCAACGCGGAGGGGTGTTTTTATCCCAATAAATTTTTCCTAGCTCATGGTGGTGTTGGAACTGGTCCTCACGCTTATGATAATGAAAGCTGAACCAAAAACCATCTTGAGGGGGCTTCTCACGTCTGACATGGAAGCGAACAACATCTTCCCCACTTCGCACATCATAAAGATGATAGATCTTCTCGCCTAAGCCTGGTGCAGGGTTCGATGTTACTTCTACATGACGAAGCAAAGCTTCATCCGCATCTCGGCTAAAATCAGTAAGGACTCGCTCAAACTTTGGTAAAATTACCTGATCGTACTCGTCCCCAACTCGGGCTCCGATTACAGTCCCGAATTTTCTTTGCGCTTGTACTTTCGCTTGATATGTCATATAAGCAGTGAACTGTTCTCCTAACAATTCACGATCGAAGATGGTTTCCGATAACGCTTGCCAAGACGTTTCATCCCAAGATATAGGGGGATAAATCTCAGTTTGTTCCGGCTCCAGATAATCAAGGCTAGTAAACTGAACGGCTTGTTCACTCTCTAAACGAGATAAAGACTCTTGATTCGCTGTTTCGTTATGTAATATATAGGGTGGAGTAACAATTCCAAGAGTAAGTACAGTTATAAGGATACTCGTAGCTTTTCTTAACCAGGGAGACACTTTCCTTCACCACCGACTCTATCAAAATATTGAACCTCTTTGCTAGATTATACGCAGACTAGACCAAAAAGGTTTCATAAATTTTTGTAACCAAAAAAGTGCCCCATTTGGGACACCTTAACGCTAAGTTCTATTAATCCAGCTCTTTCCGGGAAGCTTTGGTCATCTGTTGCCATACTGTACCGCTTGCTTCTTCCCCTCGTTCGATCCGCTCCACAGCCATTCTAGCTTGAAGGCTCACCTCGAATTCGGGATCATGTACGGCTTCCTTTAGTTCATCAAGAGCCGTATGGTCTCCAACTTCAAAGAGAAACCGAGCCGCTCTCCATCTTACAAGTTTATTCGGATCATGTAATGCTTCAGCCATAGGCCGAATGGCTAACGGATTCCCGATATCAGAAAGGGCGTCCCCCGCGGTTCTTCGAACGGAGGCAGATTTGTCTTTAAGCGCCTTATATAAATAAGGTAATACATCCGGTTGGCCGATCATCCCTAAATAAACAGTCGCGAGTCGGCGGATAGAGGTTTTAGTATCTTCTAGCGCCTTAGCTAACATGGGAAGGTCCTCTAGACTAGGGTTTATTCGAGATAATGCCGCAAATCGCTTTTCCCAGTCCGGGTGTTCTAAAAGGTCCGTTGCAGCGCCTTTCCCTTGTTCTTTAACCTCTTTCCCCATGGCTTGATCTAGAAGTTCACCTATGCGAGCTGGATCATAAGCGGCAATAATCTCTGCCACTACTTCCTCCCCTATTTCCTTAAAGGTTCCATAGCGCGAGCCTTGTTCAACCCATTTACGTTCCAAGAGTAAATTCGGCGAGTGACTCTGCAAGGCTAGAACGGCTTTTCCAAACTGCTCCGGCAAGCCAAAGCGCATTTCCTCTGCGTTTGCAGTCAATTTGACCTGAACTGGAATCCCCTTGAACATTTGAATAGAAACATGCACCTCTCCAAAGGTGATCGCAGGCGACGGCTTAACCTCCTCACTAAAAGCCGCAGGATCTCCAAAAAGCTGATTGACACGAGCCAGAATATCTTTCCAGTCCGCCTTAGGATGGCGTTCTAAAGCAATAAAATCGCTGACCTGGAATACACCCTGCACTCCATCCAGCTGTAGCAGCTGAAGAATATAGCTAGGGGCATTTTCCGTTTTTTCTTTCGTAAAATTGCGAGTTACTCCAATCGGAAGTGACTCATCCACATTTAGCTTCATCACGTTAGGACTTGGAGTAGGCTCGATTGACAAGATTTTCAAGTCATTCGCTCCTTTCCTTATTTTTCATTCTACCCTAATTATAGACTTCTTTTCTTGCCCGCGCCTCCTCAACATCAAACCCAATACTCCACCGTATAATCCATGACCGAGCAGCCAATAGATCCAAGCCAGGCCATCTGTTAATGCAGGAGTACGACTTGACAAGGAAGTGGTCGGGTATAATAGCAAGCCTATAAGCAGGCTTACAACGAATACCACTTGAAAACCTTCAAGCTTCCCCACTTCTTTTTTCTCTAGTATGTATAGCAGAATGATGCTTAACCCAACGGAGACAAGCAAGTGCAGGCTAAATTCAATCAATTCAGGAAGAAAGAATTGATTCAATAAAGGAATATAGTCGACATTTAGTAGCAAAGTATAGACTCGTATATGAGAGTAATGCTCAACCAACTTTAGTAAAAGACCAAGCAGGCTACCTGAAACGACACCTGCCCAGCTTCCCCATAGTAAGATCCTCTTTAATTCCATCACTCCCTCTCCCTTATGAAAGATCTCTTCCTTTTCCCGAATCTAATAACTCAACTAAGGCTTCAGGATAGGGTTCAAAGTAGGATTGCTTCATTAGATACTCGTT
Organism: Ammoniphilus sp. YIM 78166; assembly: GCF_004522215.1. Taxonomy (GTDB): domain Bacteria; phylum Bacillota; class Bacilli; order Aneurinibacillales; family RAOX-1; genus YIM-78166. The sequence continues at coordinate 811,819 of NZ_SDLR01000003.1, forward strand.
ATCAAATCGAACCGCCCAAGCTTTGAGAACTCCCAAGGGACTACTCAAGGGGACCTTCATACCCCTATACTTCTCAATCAAGGAAAGAAAAAAAGCTTTTTCCTTGGCACTGATGGAGTGCTTAAAATAGCCTAGAATATGAAATAAAACATTAATGTTAGATTGACCTGTAGCTGGCCTTTCCAAGAGCTCATACAAACCCTGCTCATATGACCGATAAACCTCCTTAATTGAATTTTGCTCCAAATTGGCAATAATCTTCCCCAGTTTTTTCTGTTGAATCTGATGATACGCCATAAATAAATACTTGTTTTGACTTTGAAATTCGACTAGGGCCTTGTGAGAAGATGCCTTTTTTAATTGACGAAATCGAGCTAGGGTAAAAAGTTTAATTAAGAAATGTTCTCTGATCGAATAATTCTTTAGTCTGCCTTCATCCTCTACGGCTAGGTGTCCGTATTTCTCTAGAACGGCAAAACCAAATAGACCAGGCCCCTTTCCTTTTACAGGGGCCTTTTCAACGCCTGTAAACACCTTTGCATCCTTAAGGGCACAGCTTGGTGACCGGCTTTTTAGGATAAAACCATCGACTTCACTTAAGCTCCCAAGAAAATCAGTTGAAAATCGGTTCATATCTCCTGTAACATCTTTACTTGTTGCAGGTTGGATAAGCTTTAATCCTTGCTGCCCCTCCTCTACAATTCGAATGGGGTCTCTAGGTGTTCCGAGGCCAATTTCCACCTCGGGGCATGTGGTAATAATTCGGACGTAGTCAGCTAATTTCTCAAGAACGGCATCGTGCAGCATTTCTCCATTATATCGACACGCATCAAACCCTAAACATTTACTAACGACAACAATGGGAATCTCAAAGGATGTCATCTGATCACGCCTTTTTAAGTTTTAGCATTGCTACCACTATTATCATCTGTTTGTTTATGTTTTGTCAAAGTTTTGTATAATTTATACAGGTATTACGAATCCCTAATACGTATGCTGAACATTCAGAAATTTCCCGAGAAATAGGAAAGAATGACCAGGCTCGCTCCCATCACTATGATTGCAGCAAAACCAAGCAGTCCGAGCAATAGCGCTTTGCCGCCAACCCTTGCCGCATTTTTCAACTCTACACTCAGCCCCAATCCAGCCATAGCCATGCATAATGCAAGTGAACCGAGTAAGGTTAATCGTTCGACTATTATGTCTGGTACTATTCCGGTCATATTGAGTACACTACAGCCTGCAAAACCAAGGATGAACCATGGAATCGGCATAGAATGGGGTTGCTTTTTCCCTTCTGCAGAATACCTCTTACTAAATACCATCGCCACCGGTATTAATAGGAGTACCCTTCCTAACTTCGTAATAATAGCGACATCACTGCTTTGGGTACCACCTACCGCAGAAGCCGCGATCACATGAGCTACTTCCTGCAGGGTTAAGCCTGCAAAAACACCGAAATAATAAGCATTTAGGTTTAATAAGGGAAATAGTACCGTGTAGACTACTGTTCCTAATGTACCCAATATGGCGATGCAGGCAACAGATAACGCGACGGACTCATTCTTAACACGAATCAACGGGGCAATGGCAGCAATCGCTGCTGCACCACAGATCGCCGTGCCCACGGATAGTAGTAAGGTCAGGTCTCGCTCTACCGAGAGCCTTCGACCAAGCGGAATCATAATAGATAGTGTCCCCACAATAATGACTAGATCCATAATGAAAACAGAGCTTCCTACTGATAGGATATGGTCCGGATCTAGACGAAAACCAAGAAGGATAATACCAAAACGCAACAATCCTTTACTACTTAATTGTACACCTTCTTGCCAGTGAGGGGGCACGTCAAGGGCCACCTTCCAACACACCCCCATTAAGATGGATAAAACCATAGCCCCTACCGAAGATAATAAAGGCATTGTAGCTAGATAATACGCTATATAAGCTAGAAGGAGTGTAAGGGCTACTCCTTTATATAGACCTATATTTATAATTTTATACCAACCTGTTAATGGTGAGGTTTCCATGGTTATACTCCCCTTTGTAGTTTCTAATACAAAGGTATAGTAAAATAGAATATAAGTAAAACGACTTATTATCATCATTATCATTAGTTTTACTTATTACTAATCTGGAGGATTATATGGACCATCATCTCCGTACATTTGTTACTGTCGTGGAATACAAGAACTTTACTCGAGCAGCTGAGATCCTTCATATCACTCAGTCTGCGGTTACGTTATCCGTAAAAACCTTAGAGAAATCCTATCAAGTCAAATTGCTTGAGCGGACTAATAAATATGTACGATTGACCAAGGCTGGTGAAATATTATACCATCATGCCAAGGAAATCCTTGCAAAGTACGATCATGTTAAGCGTTTAATCGACGATCTTTCTCACCAGGCTAGCGGACCTTTATCTATTGGGTCAAGCTATACCTTCGGTGAATATATTCTTCCGAAGCTGATTTCTAACTTTAAAAGAAAATTCCCTCAGGTTACACCTAACATTACTATCCGCAATACAGAGGCCATCGTGACCCAACTTCTTCGTCATGAATTAGATCTTGGCATTGTGGAAGGAAGAGTAGACCATCCTGATCTATTGGTCCGCCCCTTCGCTAAAGACGAGTTGGTTGTTGTCGTTCCTGCGGACCACCCTTGCTCGAAAAAGAAAATCATTGAGTTACAAGATTTCAAAGATGAAACTTGGATCCTTCGAGAAAAGGGCTCAGGAACCCGACAATCCGTGGAAGACGTGTTTGCAGAATTGGACTTTTCCCCCAACTCCACGATGTCCTTTGGCAGCTCTCAAATTATAAAGGAGAGCGTCGAAGCAGGGCTAGGAGTTTCCATTTTATCAGAGTCTATCATCCGAAAAGAGTTATTGCTTGGAACGATGATTGGCTTGCGCATCAAGGGCTTCCCGATGATACGTGACTTTTCTTATGTCATTTATGACTCTGAGTTCCGCCCTCGATCAACGGATCTATTCCTTGAGCATCTTAGCCAGTTCAGTCCATTAATTTAGCGGGGAATATTCCCAGACCCCGTTCTTTTTTTCCTTTTGAATCTTTTGCCGCACTTCTAAATAATCCAAGTGCCCAATAATCTCTGACATGACTAAAGAAAAATCACTCTGGTACTTGTGTCTATATACTTGTTGGGCGAGTTCATTTGCTGATCGTACACCTTGTTTAATCAACTTCAAAAACTTTTCCGCTTTCTCATGAATGCGAAGAATCCTCTGCTTTACAAGTTGCTTAGGTTCATAGAGAAGGTCTCCGTGACCAGGAAATGCTATATCGTAATCCACGTGAAGACATTTCTCTAAGGATTGCAGATATTGCTCCAGCGTGAATAAGCGCTGTCCTTCGCGATTCGGCTCGACTATGGCGTTCGATGAGATGTGACCTAGAATATGATCGCCGCTAAAAAGCCAGTTTCTCTTGGCATCATGAAAAGATACGTGATCAGGAGAATGGCCAGGTGTTTCCAGCACAATTAAACCGGCGATAAACTGTCCTAATGGCAAAGCAAGGATGTCAGCTTGGATCTGCTGCTTCTCATTTTTACTGACTGCTTCCCTTAGCCTTTGTACTTGTCTCTCACCTGCTTCCCCGCATCCCATTTCACGATAGAGCTCTGCAAAGAATTGTGTTCGCATGGAGAAGAACTCCTGATCTCTTTTCAAACGCAAGTAGGCTTCTGGATGGGCATAGACGGGTGCCTCTTTCAATTTAGTTATCCGGTTAACCAGCCCAACGTGATCATGATGATTATGTGTCAAAAGAATCATGCTGATATCCTCAACAGAAAAGCCATGGGCAGTAAGAGTGTTTAAAAAAGCCTCCCAGCAGCTCTCCGAATCGATTCCCGCATCAATCAACAACAGGGTTCCTTCTTGCTCTACCAAATAAAAATTATAGCTTTTTAAACTCGAAGCTGTCGGAATCAAAATAGGCAATACGCTACTTCCATCATGGATCATATTCATGAAAAAACTCTTCCTATTCATTTATTTATTAAACCAAAGTGTACCATTATTTGAAAAAGCTCTCAATCCTAGACTTAGGAAGAGAGCTTTTTTATTCTTCTATACGTATCTTCATCACACACAATAAAAAGTCTTGCATCGGCTGGAATGGATTGATCAAGCCGGCGGTTAATATCAAGCTTATTTCTGTCTGAAATTAAAGTCGCTCCTTGCTCCAATAATTCAAGAAAAGCATCCTTGTAGGTATACCAGTTGGGCTTAACCGCAATCTCATAGACATTATCTCCATGAGCCTTGCTCGTTAACTGACGAAACAGCTCACTCGAACCGTGATGAAGAGACGCTTGTGCCACGAGCCTAGATACTGCTTCATTGGATAAAATGAACTCGTCCACATTAGCATGTTTGAATTTGGATATATGATTTTCCTTCATGACTTCTACAATGGTGTAAATCTCTATTCCATGCTGCTTAGAGAGTCCTTCCACAGCGGAGGAAATTAACAAGGATTTCCCGTCAGCATAGACGGAGTCATCCATTTGGTCATCTGCGAAAATACTAACACTATTGCATTCCAGAATGTTCGCCTTCAATAGGATCTCCTCATCCGATGCATCTCCATGAATATAATGCACGGAATCCTCCGATAAGGGGTTACGTTCATAAGGTCCAATAAAAACAAATTGAGCATGGCTCTGTACTTCCAGGATTTCTCGTACAGCATGGCTTACCTTCGTTACACTTCCTATCATGATATAGTGCAATCTTCCAGTATATCTCAACTTCCCAGCCTCCTTTAAGCGCTGATAGCTACTCAGGGAATCTATCGTTTTACCGATTAATACCCCTACGAATCCTATCCCAAATATGTAGAGAAAAATCATCGTATAAGCTTTTCCGAGGGTCGATTCCGGAGAAACATCTCCATACCCCACGGTTACGACCGTCGTCATCACCCACCAAATCGCTTCAAAATAGGTAGGAAAAGTTTCTGGCTCCAGTTGAACGATAATCCAACCGCTAACAAGAACGAGGGCTAAACAAAGAGTAAAAATTGAAGAAAATCCCATTCTGATGACTTTTGACCAAATTCTCGCGAAAATATAAATATGAATCCCCCCTTCTAGTCTAATTTCTTAATCACATCAAGCGACTCTTTGAAGTAGGGCTGATAATCCAACGGCTCTACAAACCGAAGAAACTGCTTGACCAACTTCTTGATCTCCTCTCGATATTGATCCGGCTGAATCACCCAAGAATCATAGATCCGATAATCCTCATGTTCTCTTTCTTCTACTTCAGTCCACTGGATTTCCCCTGTTGGCAAATGGCGAACAACAAACGAATAGGCCTTACATTCCGGATCCCCGCAGCCACAAATGAAAAACGGCATGTCTTCCCACTGGGTTGACCAGCGATTGGGGGACACATCCCTCTCTATGCTTCTAACTAAAGAAGGTAAACCCATATCAACACATAAAGCTTCATGGATCACTTGCTTGTTGTTAATCATAACTTGGACATCTGCCTGGATAATCTGAAGCCCTTGATCAAAGGACATATTTTCTACGATGAGTTTAAACATGGTACCACCTTCTTTCTTTTAAGCTGATTTAATCTCTTCTTTTTTCGTTGCTGAACGCCCACGCAGGGTACTAATATAGACGCCTCCCAAGACTAGCATGGCTCCTACAAAATGATAGAACTCGAAGGGCTCACCTAATAGGATAACGGATAAGACAACAGCGGATATAGGCATCACGTTAATAAAGATGGAGGCCTTCGAGGCGCCAATTTTCTGTATCCCATTGTAATACATGATGAAGCTGACTACAGTTACGAAAATGGACATATGTAAAATCGACAACCAGCTAATCATACTTGCTTCAGACAGGTCAGACCAGGTCGTTTCCATGAAGGTAAAGGGCAGCAAGAATAAAGTGCCAAATAAGCAGGCATAAGTTGTTGAAACGACAGAGTTAAACTTTCTTAACACGACCCTTCCCACTACACTATAGGCGGCCCAACTGAGCACGGCACCAAGTAAGATCAAGTCGATCCACTCAAACTCTAATTGTAGAATCGCCATAAAGTTTCCTTTTGAAACAATATAGAGCACTCCTAATAAAGCAAAAACCATTCCAATCACGTGCTTCTTAGAAATCACTTCCTTAAGGAATAGTCCTGCAAAAAGAGTAATCAATACTGGATTTGAGGCAATAACGAGAGAGCTCTTGATCACCGGCGCAAACTTGCTTGCCATAAAGAAGCAAATATTATAAATAGCGATTCCGGTAAGCCCCAAGATGGCAAAAAGCATCCAATCCTTCTTCGTTCGCTTAGGGATATTTTTCTCTCGGTACATCATGTAGGGGAACAAGATCAGAGTGGCTCCCAAAAAGCGCAGGAAAGCCACTGTGATGGGCTCAAAGCTTTCAACAGCATATTTTCCTGCAATAAAGGCCGTTCCCCATATTGCTGTGGAAATGGCTAAAGTAATATAGGTTACCCATAAACGTTCCTGACTCATGGCTGTACTTCCTTCCTTTTTTCAAAAAATTCCATTTGTCATTATTATGACAAAGAATCTAGTTTTTGGCTAAACCTTTTTTATGGGTAAAAAATAAAAGGGATACCTTAACTCAATGAGGCGGTGATCGAGATGCAAAAAGAACATAAAATGGTGGTTATTGACCCCCAATTATTAGAAGCACTAAAGCATTTAAAAGAAGATGAAGATTTTATGAGCTGGTTAAAGGAACCTAAAAGTGAAGAAGATATTCGACAGACCGATATGCGTTACCCGAATGGCGATCCAGTAGCGGAAGAACATAAAGTTGAATTATTTTATTTTTTCCGAATGGTTCTTGAAGAAAACGAGGGTCTGATCCAGTAGAGAAAAAGGCTGTCCCTAAAACTCGGAAGAAACCGACTTTTAGGGAACAGCCTTTACTTATCAAGCCTTATGTCTTCGTTTCTCTGTCATAGGGATCATTAATGATCTCGTTCCTTAGCATCTGAGAAAGGTCATCAACGGTTTGATCCAATAGTTTACCTTTATGGCTAGAAAACAAGCTTTTCTGTTCTTTCTCTAGGATCGTTAGGATGAGCTGCTTTTGGGCTCGGGAAAGTATCATCTTCATCCCTCCTTAAGATCATTGTATCCAGACTGGGCTTAAGGGAGAACCCTTAAGTATGCTATCGCTTCTTTACATCCACGCGGGTGGAGAAAAAGGTAGCCCCTCCCCCCATATCGGCCAAGCGGCTAGGGGTCAGCGTGTTGACAAGCTGATTGGTGCCTGGCTGGTCTGACCAAAGCCCCTGGGTAAGAACGGTTCCCCTGATGACCCGCTCCGTGATATGTGCACGCAATTCACATTCACCTCGATCATTAAACACACTGACCCAATCTTCGTGACTGATCCCTCTTAAGCTCGCATCTTCAGGGTGAATAATAAGAAACGGTCCTTTTTCCATCTTGATATGGCTAGGATTATTTGAGAACGTCGAATTTAAAAAGCTCCGGTTGGGCCCTGCAATAAAATATAAAGGATAGGAGCCCTTTTCTGCTATGGGAGTAAAGGTTGGCAAAGCGGGATGCCCCGCCTCCTCTAGTTGCTGTGAATACAGCTCTATCTTCCCGCTTGGCGTAGGGAGTTGACCCGGAAATTCCGGTCCATTGTCTCGATTCAGCTTGATAAAGGATTGTTCCTTCAACTGAGTCATTGTAATTCCCTCAAAATAGGGGGAGCTAGACTTCTCTATTGCTTGACGAATAATATCCTCTTCTTTTTCAAACAATGAGAGCTCTGTATAACCCATTGCCTCGGCTAGAAGGCGAAACACTTCTATATTGGATTTGCTGTCGCCATAGCGTTCAATGACTGGTTGTTGCAAATGGATATGATGATGCCAATAAGAAGTAAATAAGTCCAGGTTCTCGTAAGAAGATGTAGCAGGAAGCACCACATCAGCATACTTGGCGGTTTCTGTGAGAAACAGATCATGAACAACCGTAAATAAATCGTCTCTCGCGAAGCCTTCTTTAACCTTGTTTAATTCAGGAGCAACAACAAGGGGGTTACAGCCATAGACATATAACGCACGGATTGGAGGCTCTAGTTCGGTGAGCGCCTCCCCAATCTGATTCATGTTAATCAAGCGAGTCGTCTTGCTTTGTGTGTCTAGGTCTGCAGGCAAAGGAAATATGGGGGCCGAAAAATCTCCATTTTCCCGTAACGCCCCTCCCCCTTTCATCTTCCAGTGACCAACTAAAGCGGGAAGGCAAGAGACCGTTCGGACAAACATTCCCCCATTATCATGATGCTGAGGCCCATTGCCAATTCGAATAAAAGCGGGAGAGGCCTCTGCGTATAAATGGGTCAGGCGATAGAGGTCCTCAACGGGGACCTTCGTAATCTGGGATACTGTCTGTGGATCATAGCTCTGGATATGCCGAGCAAGCTCTTGATAACCTATCGTGTACTGAGACAAGAAGTCTTCATCCACTAAATTCTCATGAATTAAAATATGCATCATACCAAGCGCTAATGCCGCATCTGTCCCAGGTTCAATGGGAATAAACCAATCTGCCCACTGCCCCGTGCGATTCTGATGGATATCGATGGCCACAATTTGAGCACCGTTCTTTCTCGCCTTCTCGGCCAGCATGACTTGATGCATGTTGGTGTTCACCGCGTCACAGCCCCAAAAGATAATGAACTTGGAATAAACGGTATCCTCTGGATCCGTTCCATAGGTTGCCCCCATGGTATAACGGTACCCCGCGTTCCCTGCAGCATTACAAATCGTTCGGTCTAAGCGACTGGCACCTAATCGATGGAAAAAGCGATTGCCTGCCGCTACCATATTCACCCTTCCCATGTTACCAGCAAAGCTATAAGGTAGGATGGATTCGCCGCCATAATTCTCAATCAAAGACTTCCACTTCTGGGTAATCCAATCAATGGCCTCTTCCCAGCTAATCGGCTCGAATTGGTCCGACCCTTTGGGACCCGTCCGTCTTAGCGGCGTAGTTAGCCGAGCGGGATCATATAACCGAGAGGCCATATTTCTTACTTTATTACAGATGGCTCCTTGCGTCACAGGATGTGAAGGATCACCTTCAACTCTCGTTATTTTGCCGTCTTTTTTATGAATAAGCAGCCCGCAGGTATCCGGGCAGTCTAATGAGCAAACAGAGGGAAAAATCCCGTCGCGCTGTTCCACGTAAGAAGTCAACCTTTTCACCTCTTCTTTTCTTTCCCCTCATTATAGTCGAGGTGCTGCCACCCGTCTATGCCCCGCTGTAGCTTCGAAAAAGCGTGGCAACCCCTATTCCTCCACCGATTCCTAACGTCGCTATTCCGTACATGGCTTGGTTTCGGAGCATTTCTCTGCATAAACGCGTCACCAGGATGGCACCTGATGCACCATAGGGATGACCCAAAGCGATGGCACCTCCCCCAAGATTTACCTTATTCCAAGGGATATCTAACTGCTTGAGGGAGGCTATCACTTGAGAAGCAAACGCCTCGTTAAATTCTATTAAATCAATATCTTCTATTGTAAGGTGGTTTCGCTGTAAGAGCTTTTTAATCGCAGGAACTGGGCCTATCCCCAGATAGTTAGGGTCCACCCCGACGGCTACGGCATCTACAAACACTAATAAGGGTAGTAGGCGAAGATGCTCTGCTTTTTCACGCGACATCACCAACGCTACAGCTGCTCCATCATTAAGTCCGCATGAATTCCCAGCTGTTACCGTCCCTTGAGGGCGAAATACTGGCTTCATACGCGGAAGAAGCTTATTGTAATTACTCGTTACCCGTGGAGATTCATCCTCCACGATCTCATGGATAGCTACAATCTCCTGTTCAAAGACTCCTGTTTCTTTGGAATAAATCGCTTTCTGATAGCTTAGTCGAGCGTAATCATCTTGCTCCTCTCGACTTACCTCATACGCCTCCGCAACATTTTCTGCTGCCTCCCCCATTTCGGGATCCCCGATCTCTTCAGGCGAAAATCGAGCTCGACTATAGATTCTTGGTTCCTCCTGCCCTTCCAACATTTCCATTTTTAAGGGAGCGCGCGTTGTGCTTTCTACCCCCCCAGCCAAGTAGATCTCCCCAGCACCGGCTTGTACAAGCCGAGCTGCAAGATTGATCGCTTCTAAACCCGAACCACACTGACGATCAATCGTTACACCCGGAACATGAGCTGGGAATCCGGCCTGTAGAGCCGCAAGTCTAGACAAATTACCACCCGGTCCTACAGCGTTTCCAAGAATGACCTCATCAATTTGGCTAGGATCGATCGCTTGCTCTCGTATCAGCTTTTTCATCACTTCAGCCGCTAGATATTCCGGGGCAACTTCCTTCCATATTCCGCCTTTTTTTCCGATAGCAGTTCGATAAGCCTGTACGATCACGGCTTGCCTCATGATTTCACTTCACTTCCGAATAGTAGTTCGAAGATCTGTTTTCTCGCTACTTTTCCACTCGTGGTATAAGGTAGCTCCTTCACAAATTCGATTTCTCTTGGACATTTATAAGGAGCGAGATGCTTCCTGCAATGGTTTTGAATTACCTGCTTGGGAATCGTTGCATTTGGTTTTAGGAGAATGGCGGCCACGATCTTTTCTCCCCAATACTTATCGGGCTTTCCTAGAACTGCGACGTCTTCTACGTTGGGCAGAAGCTTAATCACTTTCTCTACTTCTTCCGGATATACGTTCAATCCACCATAAAGAATCATGTTCTTTTCGCGTCCTACAAGATAAATATACCCCTCATGATCTTGTCTGGCCATGTCATGAACGGTTGCCCATCCATCAGCAACAAGAACCTGTTGGGTCTCTGCTTCATTATCATAATAACCAGCAAACAAGTAGTCACTTCGGACAAATAGCTTTCCCACTACACCGATAGGGACATCCTGTCCCTGTTCATCTCGAATGGACACTTCAACTCGATAGAACGGTCGCCCCACCGAATCTGGTTTTTTCTTATTACCCTCAAGATCGATAACCGCAACAAAGCTCAGTTCCGATGCTCCGTAGAATTCATAGAGATCTCCTTGAGGGAACCATTGAGCAACCCTGCGCTTAGATTCAGGACTCCACTTTGCTCCCGCGGATAGAATAGCACGAATATCGTTCCCCTCCAATTGCTTTCGCGGGTCCTTAAGCTCTAGGTTAATCGCTTCAAACATGGTAGGTACCATATACAAGACGGAAACTTTCCATTGCGTAATTGCAGCGATGCATTTGGACGGAGTAAACTTTTCAAGAAGAATGACAGTGGCTCCTATGTGTAGAGCATGTACGGCGGCATAGAGGAAGGTAGAGTGAACTAACGCCCCAGGTGAACAGACAACATCCTCTGAAGTAAAGCCAAATTCTGCTGCACTTCCCTCGAAGCTTTTCACCCATGAGCGATGAGAACGAACGAAGCCCTTTGGGACTCCAGTAGTTCCTGAGGTGAAGCCCATATAAAAAAGCGTGGTATCGGCAACAGAATGACTGGGCTGGCAAGTCTCTTCTACAGGTACATTCTGACTAAACACAATCTGGGTTGATTGGGGTAGATCAGGAAGTTTATCTACCCACTCTTTGTCAACTACCAGCACTTTAGGTTGTACGGAAACCATAACTTGATTTAACTCCTGTTTACTCCATTTGGGATCTAGTGGTACAGCTATCCAACCAGCTCTAGCTGCACCCAAAAAATAAGTAAGGAATTCAATACGATTTTTCATAAAAAGGCAGGCCTTATTTTCCATAGGTCCCAAAGAACTCAAATAGCGAGCGAAGCCATCTATTTGCCTATCTAGCTCTTGATAGGTAATACATTGTTCCTCATCAACTAAAGCTATTTTCTCAGGATATGATCGGCTGTAAGTACGAAGCGAATCGGTAATCAGCATGAGAACCTCCAAGAAAAAAAAGGGGATGCCTTACAGGCAAACCCTTTCTTAATAAATATTTATTTTTAAAAAGAACTTAAGGATATTAGGCCACGTATTTCTGATCTTTTTCAATAATCGGTTTCATACTTCTCATCTTCATCGCAACATAAGCCGCGATAAACGCTTTTATTAAATCACCTGGAATATAAGTGACCGCGGAAATTGCAGCTTTATCCAGGGGCATTTCAGTAATCATGGCCAGAACAGGCACGCCAATGGAATAAATGAGTAAGATTCCACCTAATACATTAATAGCAAAGGACTTCCAGAGTGTTAAACGGTGCCAGAAACGTTCAGTGAAGTAGCCAATTAGAAAAGCGGCAATGGGCCAACTCCAGAGATATCCAGCACTCGGCCCAATCAGTACAGAGAAACCACCTCGACCTCCAGACAATACCGGTGCTCCTGCAGCTACAATCAATAGAAAGACAACAAGTGATAGACCGCCCAATCTAGCACCGAGGATGCCCCCCGCTAGCATCACTCCAAGCGTTTGTACCGTGATGGGAACAGGACTATATGGCAATGGGATGGGAGGTAAAAAGCCTAATACACACATAATAGCTGCAAATAGCGCAACGTACATCATATTTTTTGTTTTCATTTCCATTTCCCCCTTTCTTACTGTAGCTTTTCTTAATCCAAATATAATGGGAGAATAAGGTTATGTCAACTTATTTTTAGTGTTTGGTTAACCTTTTTAGTTGTTCTTTAAATAGGCATAACCTCTTAGGGAAATCCGCATTAAAACTTCAGAAAATATCAAGCCAATCGCTATAGAGCCCGATATCATCAGCGCTTTTGCAGCCAATTGAACGGCTAAGCTGTAGTCATTTTCCACAAACTTGCGAGTGGCATCGTAAGCAAGACCACCTGGAACAAGAGGAATAATGCCCGCAACACTATATATTATAATCGGCGTTTTATATAATTTGGCAAATATTTGACATAAAACAGAAATCACCATAGCAGCTATCAGCGTTGCTGGCACATAGTCATACTGTCGAAGCACTAATTCAAAATAAATGATCCAGCCGACCATTCCAACCAGCCCACAAATAAATAACGTTCTTCTAGGGGCATTAAAGAGAATGGCAAAGGTCGCTGAAGCAATGAAGCTCGTGATGAGCTGTTCCCACATTCGTTTTGGTCTCCTTTTTAATATAATGAAATTACCACAGCGATCCCGCTTCCAATGGCGAATGCGGTCAACAAGGCCTCCGCCCCTTTGGTTACTCCTGATACTAAATGTCCAGCGATCAAATCCCTTACGGCGTTAGTAATTAAGACGCCAGGCACTAGAGGCATGACAGAGCCAATGATAATCTTATCCAAGTCTAAGCCTAGCCCTATCACTACAAATGCTACCGATAAAAGGCCAATCACGAAGGCGGCTAAGAATTCTGCGAAAAACTTGACCTGCACTAAACGTTGAAACAATACTGCACATAGGTAACCCATTCCACCAGACACGAGAGCGGGAATAAAGTCCTGCCATTGTCCTTGGAACATGATCAGGAAACAACCGCTCGTGGCTGCTGCGGCTAGAATTTGGATGAACAAAGGATAGGTACCCTTAGCTGCTTCAATTTGTTTTAATCGCTTCACTGTTTCTTGCAGGGTTAGCTCTCCATCACTAGCTCTCCTAGAGATACTATTTACCTTGGCTACTTTTTGTAAATCTGTAGATCGTTCTGATATTCGTATGAGCCTCGTAGGATCCGCTCCCTCTAGTGAAAAAATAATAGCTGTTGGAGTTACGAAGCTATGGGATTGAGGTATACCAAACGACGCAGCCATCCTCATCATGGTATCCTCTACTCGCATAGTTTCAGCCCCATTCTCTAGCATGATTTTCCCAGCTAATAAGCAGGCTTCGATAATTTCAGATGTAGAGTTTCTTTGGATAGTCATTTTTTGTGTTCCCCACTAATTAATTTGGTTTACTAAGACTTTAGTTTAATAGAAAGTTATAAGATGAATCAAATACAAAAAAACACGAGGATAGCTTACCTCGTGTAATTAGGCTGTTGAACCTGCTTAGACTCCTGCATTTTTTGAATGAATCCTTCTAAGATATCGTGTACTTGGCTGCAAGGAACCTTGCTAGCCACTAGTTGTCCAAGCTTTGATTCTGCACCTAGATGTCCACCCAAGTAAATGTCTACTGCATCTACCATTACTCCGTCAATCTTTGTCTTAGTGCCTTGTAGACCAATGTCAGCGATTTGATGTTGACCGCAAGAGTTAGGACAACCAGACCAATGGATACTAAGCGGGGCACCTCCGCCAAATTGTTTATCTAATAATTTGGCTGTTTCTACAGCAAAATTCTTTGTCTCAATAATAGCTTTATCACAATGTTGTCGACCTGTACAGCTCACCGTACCTCGCAGCATGGATTTCGGATCGATCGACAGCTCATTTAAGATGGGCTCGCTTCTAAACTCCTCCACCATTTCCTCAGGTATAGAGGGGATCACCAGATCTTGGTGTGCTGTTAATCGCACTTCTCCTGTCCCATATTGAGCTGCAAGCAACCCACAAGATAAGAGCTGCTGAGTAGTCAATCGTCCTACGGGGACATGTAAACCTGCATAATAGTAACCGGATTGCTTCTGAGCATGAAGGCCTATATGATCTCCACGATGGGATGTTACTTTGACTAATGGGGAAGCAGGCTCTAGTTGCCACTCTACTTTTTTCTGCAGCTCTTCGCGAAACCGCTCCATTCCCCAATCTTCAAGTAGATGCATTAAACGCGCTTTAAACCGCTTCTCTCTTGGTCCGAAATCTCGATAAAGTTCTAGGATAGCCCTAGTAATGGAGACGACTTGGTCTGGCCATACGAATATATTTGCTGGCTCAGCTAACTTTTGATACGTAGGAGCCAAGGCCCCCCCAAGGTTGATATTAAAGCCTGTAACGTGGAGCCCTTCTCTTTCTTTCTGAGCAGGTACAAATCCAATGTCATTGATATCCGCATGTGCACAATCCTCGCAACAACCGGACAAGGAAATATTAAATTTGCGCGGAAGATTCGTAAAGGCTTTATTCCCTACAATCATTTGATCGATTTCTCGGATCAGCGGCGTCGTATCGATTAGCTCTTGTTCATCAAGACCTGCTACAGGACAGCCCATAATGTTACGGACATTATCAAATCCAGTTTGAAGCGGGGATAATCCTACTTTCTCCAGTTTTAATAGGATATCGGGAAAGTCCTTAAGCTGGATCCAGCGGATTTGCAATCCTTGACGCGAGGTAATGTCCACAAAGCCACGCCCATACAACTCCCCTAACTCTACTACTATTCTCCATTGCTCTTCATTTAATACCCCATTGGGCACACGGATGCGAAGCATGAAATGTCCATCAAGCCGCTTGCGGTAAAAAAGGCCATACCACCTGAGTCTGTCAATATCTTCTTGGGGTGTTTTTTCGATCCCTTGCTCTATTATGTGCCCTAGGTCTTTCAGGATGTCCAACCCATCTTTTTCGGCCTTCATTTGCTCAATTTTATTCATACCTCTCACCTCGGGATTTCGATTTCTTATTAAATCCCATTATAGGGGGATTCCCCTCGGCTGTAGGTATTTATGTAATAAATTCTGACATAGAATTATATCGTATTAAGATCTAATCAAATTGTCCTGGCTTTATGAGCTGCCTGCCGACAAATCCATCTTGCAAGCCATGAAAATATCGGATGCTCTCTTCACCCTTCTTCCAGCAAAGGAGCACTTCTTCGTCTCCGTTCAGGGCAGGAAAATCAATTAAGCCGTGATCAATGTCTTTTAATTGAATCCCCTTAGACTCGATGTTATTGACATGAAGTTGAGCTTCCATCTCTAGAAATTCAAGCTCACACTCCAATTTGAAGACCCGCTCAGCATCTATAGCATTTTTAGCCATAATAATTCTTCGTTCATAATACTTCAATTGGTAGTCCTCTCTCAGCACTTGCAGCTGATCAATTTCCTTAATAACCATAGGAAGTAGTGCATGTGCTTCGGCTAAGGTAAAAAACTTTTTTTGGGTCATGGTACCTCCTTTATCCCCATAATTTCGTCTTGACTTCAGTATATACTAATTTATTTGTTAGAAATAGTTATCTACCCAAGCATCTCTCTTACCAACTACATATCCTAAAATTAAATCACGAGAGGGGGAATGAAGAATGAGCTTTGGATATGGAGTTGGAGGATTTGGTGCTGGCGGATGCGGTGTTGGGGTAGGTCTTGGAGCTGGTATTGGGTTCATCTTGGTTCTATATATCTTATTGGTAATTATTGCACGCCCTGGATTCATCGTTTAACTAAGATTGGGCAGATTAGGGATCTGAAAGGAGGCAAAATTCATGGGTGTACCATTCGGAGCTGGTGTGGGGGCTGGCGTAGGTGTGGGTGCAGGACTAGGTACTAGTCTTGGAATGATTCTTGTACTCTACATCCTTCTTGTTATCGTTGCACAACCTGGTTTTATCTACTAGTTGGATAAATGTCAAAAAGGAGCCCTGAGAGCTCCTTTTTGGCTTTTAACTGTAGGTCTCAAACTCGGGACGGTGCTCATAAGCCTCATTCATCAGCTCTAGTTGTTCAACCTTTTGTTCCTCGTTAAGTAATGGATCATTCAATATTGATTGGGATATTAATTTATACGTGGTATCCGTGTAGCCAGACTCCTGAAACATTTCCATATAAAATTCTCTGTTGGACATGCTCCCACCTCCTCCTTCCTATTGTTAAAGAAATCCAACGAAATATACCTAGACGAGGTGTATATTCCATCCCTACTTCAAACATTCTAACTTTAGCTCCACATTCCCATTTGAACCTATTTAGAGGTGATATCTTGAGACGCTTATTCAGAACTGTTCTCCCCTGGTTTCTGGTCGCCATTCTTGCAACTTCCTGTGGGACAGCCCCACGTAATGAGGCTAGAATGCAACAAACTGCGCAACAGATGCAAATTATCAACGACGGCAAAGTAGCAGCACAAAACATCACCGTTCAGCTACATAACGGACTTCAATGGTTTCCCCTCGATCCCGTCATGTCTTCATTAGATCTTCGCGGACAGTGGGATGAAGCAGAACAGATGATGGGTTACGGCTTTACTGATCCGCTATACCGCGTAAGGGCTAATGATAATCAGGCATTTTCTGGTGATCGCGTGGTCTCATTGCCTCAACCGCCGACCCTAATCAACGGGTCCTTGCATATGACAGAGGCATCCATCTCCTCATTGTTAAATGCACCAGTATCCTGGAATCCGAATACACAGCGCTTATCGCTGCCCCGCCTTACGTTTGAGAATGCAGGAGATGGTGCGACAACGCAATCCAATGCCAATGTTAATAAAACAGCGGTTGTCAATTATGGAAAGCAATTTTTAGGTGTACCCTATAAATTTGGTACTGGGCCATACTCACCGAATAACAAGACATTTGACTGCTCTTCCTTTACCCGTCATGTTTACGGAAAATTTGGCGTAAATCTTCCCCGTAGCAGCCGCAGCCAGTCCGATATCGGTCAGCGAGTGACGGCAGATAATCTTCAGGTCGGTGATTTAATGTTCTTCTACACACCAGGTCGTTACAGCAGCAACAAAATAGTAGGTCATGTGGGAATATATGCGGGCAACAACAAAATTCTCCATACCTACGGCAACCCAGGTGTTGTAATCGGAGAATTTAGTCCTTATTGGCGTGGACGATTTTTATTTGGTAAACGACTGTAACAATAAGAAGGGTGCCTCGTATTTGGGCGGCACCCTTCTTTGTACATTAATTTGTTAATCTACGGCTCAAAATGGAACAAATGATGAGCATACCACAGGAAGCTGCAAGAAGAACGCCCCAATCTAGCAGTACATTCGCAGTATGTGAGAGGAGCAACAGTCCTCTAAGGGCATCAACCAAGTAACTTAAAGGGTTGATGGTCGCTATCACCTGCAGCCAATTGGGCATAATGGTGATGGGATACAATGCGTTTGAAGCGAAAAACAAAGGCAGCGTAATTAACTGGCCGATTCCCATCATTCTCTCCCTGGTACGAACAATGAAGGCAATCAACATGGATAATCCAGCAAAAAAAGCCCCCCCAAGAATGACGGTAAAAAACAGGCCTAACAAATTGAGCAGCCCCCAATCAAATTGGACACCGATTACAACGGAAAGGAAGAGAATCATGATGGCTTGGATGCAACAGCGAAGGGAGGCCGAGAGCATTTTACCTAAAACAAATGCAGAACGGTAAATGGGTGTCGATAAAATTTTTTGCAACACGCCAGACTCCCGATCCCATATAATCATGATTCCATAAAAGATGGAGAGATAGGTTATCGACTGAGCCAGGATCCCTGGCGCTAAGAACTCTAGATAGGTGGCCCCGCCTGTCGGGATCTCACGCAAACCGCTCAGTGCCTGGCCAAAAATCAACAACCATAAAGCAGGTTGGATTGCTCTCATTACCAGATCCGTTGGATCTTTTTTTAGCTTTCTGCCTTCCAACTCAATCATTACCCAAACATAGGACAAAAATAAAACAACAGGATTTCGTTTTTCTTTATCCAAGTCGTTTGGCTGTGCGGCGACTTCTATAGACATCCTTCATTCCCCCTTGCTGATCAGGACTTCCGGCAAAATGGACAAAGATCTCATTCATGCTTGCTTCCGGTTTACCCGCTTGGGCTTGGAGTTCTTGCAGCGTTCCTCTAGCAGCAATGCATCCCTTACTCATAATCGCGATGTTGGAGCACATGGATTCGGCTTCCTCCATATAATGAGTTGTCATAATGATTGTCATTTTCTCGTTTGCCCTGAGAGCCTCAAGATGAGACCAAACGGACTGGCGAGCAACTGGGTCTAATCCTACCGTAGGTTCATCTAAGAACAATACTTTAGGTTTATGAAGTATCGCTTGCCCAATTTCCAATCTTCTGATCATGCCTCCTGAATAGGATTTAGCCTGCCTATTTGCAACCTCTGCTAGATCTAATAGTTCGGTTACCTCTTGAATTCTTTCCAGTCTATCTTTTTTGGGTAAGCCATATAGCTTGGCAAAAAGAAGAAGATTCTCATACCCCGTTAAGGTCCCATCTACGGAAATGGCTTGAGGAACATAACCAATAAGCCGTCGGATAGACATGGGATCAAGCTGTAAATCAAAACCGCCAATCAATACCTGACCTTCATCCATATCCGCTAACGTTGTTAGCATTTTAATCGTCGTCGATTTCCCAGCACCATTCGGTCCAAGTAAACCGAAGCACTCCCCTCGTTCAACAAAGAAGCTAACATCATGTACCGCTTGGATCTCTCCATACTTTTTTGATAAGTGATTTACCAGGATCATCGGTTCCGTCATAGCCCAATCCTTTCTTGTTCATGGTCATATATTACTTTTGGGTGCTTATTTTAGGGAAGGAGAAAACGCGCAATGAGAAGGCATATTTCAAGCAAATGGGATAAAACTAAAGTGTTGTTAAAGAATCAAGACCTTTCGTCCTATATTCCTGAAACGAAGAAGCTTACAAAAAAAAATCTCTTCGACATGCTTGATCGATTTTTAATGGTTTATGTAAAGCCTAACAAGGGCATGCACGGTCGTGGAGTTATGAGAGTGGAAAAGTTAGGCAAAGGCTTCTATAGGTATGGATACCTTACTAAAAAAACCTCCCCTCTCCGCTTCGATACACTTCATCGCAGTATTTACCAAAGAAGTAAGGGCGAACCTTATCTGGTCCAACAAGGTATAAACCTTCTCACTTTTAATAATCAACGCTTTGACTTAAGAGTCATGGTACAGAAAAACTTGAAGAACCAATGGGAGTTTACCGGTATTGTGGGAAGAGTAGCCCAAAAAGCCAAAGTAGTAACTAATATCCATAATGGTGGCACAATCAGATCCCTTTCTACGCTTTTATCTCCTCACTTTTCCCCCAGCAGAAGAGAAAGGCTAGTTTCCCAATTAAAGTCTATAGGGTTAGCTGTCGCTAAGCAATTAGAGATACATTTCAGAGGTCTAAAAGAAGTAGGGCTTGACGTTGGTGTAGATCATCATGGTAGACCTTGGATTATCGAAGTAAACACAACACCCGATCCCTATCTTTTTAGGAGAGACAAAAAAGTTTTCTATAGAATTATGAGATACGCAAGAGCCTATGGAAGGGTATGAGTTTGTTAAGGGTAAACCTAATTGTTTACCCTTTTATTATTTTATAAAACGTTATAGTATGACAAATTCAGTCTAAAACATTTTTTTCTTTTTTGCCAGATCTGCTGCTTCTTTACTCGACTTAACCCCTAACTTCTTTAAAATACGATTGACATGATTCTTGATGGTCCTCTTGGAGATAAATAGACTTTTCTCAATTTCCGTCTGGGTTTCACCACTGTAGATTCTCTGTAAAACCTCTTTTTCGGAAGGGGTGAGTAACTGCTGATCCTCCTCCCGCTTTAACCTTAAAAATTCTTTTCGGAGGACTTCTGCAGCTGAGGGATGGATGGAAGATTCATTTAGGTAGGCAGTTCGAATGGCCCCTACAATCTCTTTAAAATGAATTTTATTAATATAGTTAATCGCCCCCGCCGAAAAAGACTCAACAATAACCTCTTCTCTTGTCAGAGAAGTCATCATGATAATCTTAAGGGACGCTATACGATCAGTCAGCTCTAGGGCCACTTCGATCCCATCCAAATTGTTTTCGCTGAGATTAATATCCAGCACCAGAACATCGATTTCATTTTGAAAGAAAGTTTCGATTGCCTCTTGCTTTGTCGAAGCAGTAGCTACAACCGTCATATCCTCTTCATCTTCAACTAAATCCCTTATCCCCTTTTGCCAAACAGGATCATCCTCAACCAACATTACTCGTATCATATCGATAGCTCACCCCCACCCCAACTTAATATTCCTTTTTTTAGGAAAATAGAGAAAAATAGTAGTCCCCTCTCCCTTGACACTATGAATATCTAGCCAGCCTCCATGTTTTCTCATGACATTATAGCAGTAAGACAGACCGAGGCCGAAATTCGTTGAACTATTTTTCTTTGTAGAAAAAAAAGGCTCCAGGACGTAGGGCATATTTTCTCGAGAAATTCCCTCCCCATTATCCTGTACGGAAACAGTCAAATGTTTTTTCGTCTCGTAAAGATTTATCCAGATGGTCCCAGATCTAGGTAATGCTTCGATCGCATTACAAAGCAGATTCGTAAAAGCTTCATGTAAATGTACGGAATCGCCACGGATAATAAAATCGGGGCCTTTTCTAGGGACTACAACCGAAATTTCCTTATCAGTTAGAAGAGGTTTTAAATGTTGAACAGATTGTTCGATAATAAGTTTCAAGTCACAAGGTTCCTCCTCCAATACCATATCCTTCATTTTGGATTGGATACGCTGTACCATGCGAAGGAGGTGATCGGCTGAAGCTTGAATCACTTTAAGATCTTCTTGCATAGATTCTTTCATGGATTCTTCTGCATAACGATCAAGGCGGTTCGTGAACAGTTGAATTTTTCCTACTTCATTCTTGATAGAGTGGTTTAAAATATCGGTTCCCGATGTAAGAGCACGCATGGTATTATCCAAACGGTGCCTCTCCACCCTAATCCTTACGCCTAAAACCCCATATTTTAAAGAAAAAACAAGAAACAATACAAATTGTGCGGCGATAATCCACACATTTGTCCTCCAGACTTCATACATTCCTACTGTCCTTAGAACATAGATCGTAATCATAACAAAAAGCAATGGAATCACACATAGCAATATCGTAATAAAATGGCTCCGCTTCATTACAGGATCCCGTTCTTTAAGGAACAGCTTAACCAACAAAAAAGACGCATACAAAACATAGGGTACGACCCAAGAGATCATCCACCAATAATTAAATTGAAGTATAGGAGAAATAGGTGTGAGCATCAAAGAGATCATTACGGGGATGAATGCCAACCAGCTTACTCTTTTTTTCCATAATGGGGATGGCTCAGGTGAAGAATATAAAGCAAACATAAAATAAGCATAAGGCAGTCCTGCCTGACAGATAAAAGAGCTGACATTCTCTAGATACTGCAAGATTTGTTCAAAAGAGCCTGAGTACCCAGATGACTGGAGCATGGGAAGCCAGACCTCTCCAATTACTCCTGATAAAAAGCCAAACCCACCAACAAACGCTATAGCAGCTGCCCATCTAGTTGAGATTCTTTGCCCATCTGTAAACCAGATGACAAAGCCTAGAATCCAAACAGCAATTAATACTAAACCCATATTGAATGGAGCTCCTTTTAACATATTCTTTTCTCCATTATACTGCATATTGCTTTAAAATAAATAAAGCGTATTTTGGTGTCTAAATATCCGACACAAAATACGCACTTTGGAACAAGTTAAAGAAATAAGGAAGAAAGAAATCGATAGGAGACCAAAAGCCCACTGACAGCCATGATAAAAATCCAAAGTATAAAGAGGGTTTTCAGGGTCCTCTTCAACTGTGTCAACTGTGCTTGATTCACAATTCGTTGGATCTCTTCACGGCTCGGATCTTGATTGGACGAATTATCCTTTTCCATCACACTCACTCTCCTTGCACCTGTTCCTTCCATTATATCCTATTCTTGAACAATAAAGGTGGCTTGATCACGAAGATCTGTATCCTGGGCCGTAATCCAAAATTCAAAGCTATATGTTCCAGGTTCTAGATCCTCAAATACTTCTTCATATTTCAACTCGTCTCCAGGTTTAATGGTGATGGTTTGGATCGCTTGGATAAACAGCTTATCAATAGAGTAATGCTTAACTACCGTTCCTTCTTCATTTTTTACCACGTAGTCGTAACGCTGCCCACTTGGAAAGGTTAACTCAACATCTTTTTCTGTTTGGTTCTTTACCCCAAAAGTTACGTGAATCCGTTTGGTTTGATTTCCTTCGATTACAATAAATGGTTCCATCAATCCCTCCACAATGGAAGGTGTCGGAGCCTTTGCACCAGTTGGAACCTCTCCGCCGCCAGCACATCCCATAAGAAATGTTAAGCACGCTATTGTCATCCATATCCACAATTTTTTCATTTTTGTTCACCTCTATATATTCAGACGGAAAACTCCCAAGAAGGTTGCAGGATTGGTTCTTATTTTTCTAATTATGATATAGTGGAAGAAAAGATTTAATGAGGTACTTAGAATGAAGAAGCGATTCGTATTTAACATGGTTACTCTATTTTCCATATATAACCTCATCGTTCTTTATATTGGTTGGCATGGATGGCTTTTCTTAAAGGTAGTTTGCTCAAAACCTTCTTTATTACTCTATAGCTTATCTGTTTTATTCCTTAGCTATTCTTATTTTATTGGTCGTTCATTTCGCCACGTTAAAATATTTCGATGGATTGGTTCCTATTGGATGGCCGTCGTTCAATATGGAATTGTTCTACTGCCGCTAGCCGATCTAATTGGAATGGGGCTTATTATAGCATTTATGTCAACCGACCAAACCATATTACTGGTGGGTACTGTTACATTAACACTTTTCATTCTGATCTTCGCTTTGGGGTCATTTAATGCCTGGAGTCCAGTTACAAGAATTTTCGACTTAGAAATGAACAAAAAAGGGAGTCATCTCAGCCAGCTTCGAATTGTAATGGCCTCAGACATGCACTATGGGGACATCTCGGGTAGCTCTCATCTCCAGCGTATGGTCAAGATAATTAACGATTTATACCCGGACATTATCCTTTTTCCTGGTGATATCATTGACGATGAGCCAGGACCGTTTATTCGAAAGAAGATGGGGGCTATTATGAAACAGTTAGAAGCGCCCCTAGGCGTGTATGGAGTTTTGGGAAATCATGAATATTATGGCGGCAAGGTGCAAGAAATAGTGGAAGAATTGGAACGTTCTGGAGTTCGGATTTTATTAGATGAAGCTATTGTCGTTGATCAATCCTTTGTACTAGTAGGCAGAAAGGACAGAACGGATAAGTCCCGTCGAGCTTTAGACAGCCTGCTCACCGGTTTAGATCCATCCAGCCTGCCCCTATTTCTTATGGATCATCAGCCCTATCATCTCGAACAAGCAGGTAGTCATGGCTTTGACTTGATGCTCTCTGGTCATACCCACCGCGGACAAATGGCCCCAAACCACTTAATCACCCGAAGAATGTATGAATTGGATTGGGGATATAAACAAAAGGATCAACTGCATGCCATTGTATCTTCCGGATATGGTTTTTGGGGACCACCGATTCGAATCGGAAGTCGGTCAGAAATTGTCGTGATTAATATTACATTCGGTTAATTTCCTTGCGGATAACAAAAATTAATAATGGCTCTTTATCCGAAAAAGGAGGAAATAAGATGAATAAATCCAATTTTTCTACCAATGAGAATTTAGCAGAAAAGATGTACGAACCTAAAGACTATACTTCCGATTCAGCTTTGGACCAAGGATTAGCCACCACACACGAACAAGTGTCGGATGCTTATATGGAAGGAACGGTCGATGCGGAAATCGAGAATGTTCAAGGTACAGGCCAGGCTCAACGAATTCCTCGCGAACCAAATCAACAAGGTTAAGCATGGTCATCCTCTAGCTTAAGAATAAAAAGCTTACTGATAAACGCCATCTTGGCCACTATTAGTAAGCTTTTTCAAATTCCCCCAACTCGTAATGTCCTGATTTAACTTGGTGAAATGAAGCACACTAAGAATGACCCTAAAATGAAGAAAGGGGGAAATATCATGCTTTCACCAGAACAACAGAATGAATTGAAACAAATCTTAATGGATGAAAAAAAGGATCTGGAGCACCGCTTGAAAGAAAACGATGATTTCGATATAGAAAATGCGTTGAACCAGGAATCTATAGGGGAATTGTCCAATTATGACAACCACCCTGCAGATCATGGGAGTGAGTTGTTTGAGAGGGAAAAGGATATTGCTCTACTCGAACACGAGGAGGAGCATCTTCAGGATATCCTTCGTGCATTAAAGGCAATGGAAGAAGGAACCTATGGTGTTTGTGAAATTTGCAATCAACCGATCCCTGAAGAGAGACTTCAAGCTTTACCCACCGCTACCAGGTGTATTGAACATACACCTAACCATTTTGTTTCCGAAAACCGTCCTGTAGAAGAAGATATTCTTCGTCCTGGTTTTGGGAAATTTGAATATGATGAACAAGACGCTACCCTATATGACGCTGAGGATGCATGGCAAGAAGTAGCTAGATATGGTACATCCGAAACACCTTCCGATTTTTGGGAGCAGGAAAAAAACCATTACAATGAAATGTTTGTGGAGTCCGATGAGCCCATTGGACTTACAGAAGCTGTGGAGGGCTTCCTTCTGGCTGATATTGAAGGGAATTTTATCGGTATTGCGGCTAATGATTTACATGAAATCTATGAACGGAAGCTGGATGAAGCGGGGATCATGTCCACTGTGGGCGGTCTTGGTGCCCCTACATGGGATTACGATGACGAATAACATCGCTTAGGTAAAGATTGATGGTGTCTTCAAAGAATGGAAATTTGAGGACACCTTTTTTTCATGAGAAAAATAGCGTTCCCTTATCGGAAACGCTATTCCTGCTGAACTTCAGCTAACTGATCTACCTTTAATTTCCTGATTCGACGATTCTCCACCTCTTGTATCGTAATCTTTAAATGCTCGTAATGAAACGACTCTCCTTTTTCAGGAACATGTTCTAATTGTTCGACGATCCAGCCACCTAAGGTGTGATAAGCGCTATCAGGAGGAGAGACATCAAGCAGCTTAGAGAATTCATCAAGTTGGAATTGAGCATCGAATTCAAAGGTGTTTTCATCGATCTTTGTTATGATATTAATTTTTTCGTCATGTTCATCCCATATCTCTCCTACAAGCTCCTCTAAAATATCTTCTAGTGTGATAAGTCCTGAGGTTCCCCCGAACTCATCAATGACGATGGCCATATGGCTCTTGCTTTTTTGCAATTCTGGCAAAAGAGAAGCAATTTTCATGGAGCGTACAACAAACATCGGCTTGCGTAGGAGCTTTCTGACATGTACCTGTTCATGCTGGAGCAATTCAGATAAAAATTCTCGTTCAGATAAAATGCCAATGATATTGTCAATATGTTCTTCGTATACAGGAATCCGAGAAAACCTTTCCTCAAAGAAAATTTGCTTAATCTGCTCGATTGGTTGTTCCACTTCTATGGCAATCATGTCAATCCGTGGGGTTAGGATTTCACCCACTAGGATCTCATTAAATTCTAACGAGCGATGGACCAACTCTTTCTCACTTTTATCCATTACTCCTTCTTCTTCACTAATGTCGACCATGACTTTAATTTCTTCTTCCGTAACCGATGGTCCATTGTTCCCGCCTTTAGAAAACAACTGGGAAACACTTGCCTTCAATTTACTGAAAATAAAATTAACCGGCGTCAAAATCTTTATTAAAAAAAATAGGATGCCTGCTATTTTTAGCGCGTAGGTTTCAGCATTCTCTTTAGCCATTGACTTTGGTAAAATCTCTCCAAAAATCAAAATCAACACCGTCATTACGATGGTGCTAATGACTAGTCCTCCACTAGCTCCAAATAAATCCGTAGCCAACTTTGCAGAAATACTTGCTGCAGCAATATTGACAATATTATTACCCACTAAAATCGTGGAAAGGGCGTTATCAAAGTTATCTGTTATAAATAAGGCTTTTTCACTTCCGCTTCTTTTTTCTGAAACGTAATTCCTCAGTCGAATTTTGTTGATGCTTGAATAGGCAGTTTCTGCGGACGAGAAAAAGGCAGAAAGGAAAATAAGAACACCTAAGAAAAAAATTAATCCTAAGGGCACTTCGGCCAAAGCATTCACACTCCCCCCGCTCATCTCTTCAGTCGTATTCTCATTTTTTGCATAATCCCCCCATTTTACACTAGAAATGATGCATTCATAGAAAACTTTGTAATGGGGAATTCTTATAACTATCAAGTACAAGGAGGCCTTTGTCATGATGGATACGATTGGTCGTCACATCATAATGGACTTGTGGGAATGCAACCCTGAGCTTCTCAAACGCAAAGAAGACGTTGAAAGAATTATGGTTGAAGCTGCCCAGCGGGCTGATGCAGATATTAGAGAAGTTGTTTTCCACCAGTTCGAACCAGACGGAGTAAGCGGAATCGTCGTGATATCGGAGTCACACCTGAGCATTCATACCTTCCCGGAGCACGGATATGCCAGTGTGGATGTATATACTTGTGGAGATATGAACCCCCATATTTCAATGGAATATCTGGAATCTCATTTTCAGTCTGCTTCAAATGAAACCATCGAAGTTGTACGTGGTCAACGCCCCTTGAAAGTGGAGAAAGAGTCCAATACGACTTCAGTGATAGTGGATGGGTACAAAGAAAACCAAGTTTATGTCTAAAATAAAACCAGGTACTCCCTAGACCTCGAGTACCTGGTCTTTTTCAATTCACTCTTGCCTCAATAATGCGTTGTGGATGCGTATAAATGTTAAGCGTAGTGCCGCGAATAAATCCAACGGTTGTAATTCCCAGGTCATTGGCTAAGTCTAAGGCTAACGTAGTAGGGGCAGATTTCGATAGAACGATGCCGATACCGATCTTTGCAACCTTTAGCAGAACCTCAGAAGAGATCCTCCCGCTGAAAACCATAATTTTATCCTTAGGTGAGATTCGATGCTGCAGACAGTATCCGAAAATCTTATCCAAGGCATTATGTCTTCCAATATCCGTTCGTTCAATGACTACACCATCCGGTGTACAGAGCGCGGCGTTGTGAACACCTCCAGTCATCTGAAAGTCTACGGAGCGATTCTGCATTTCTTTCATCAGCGAGAAGCATTGATCCACTGTTATTTGAGTTTGACTCAGCACCGTTTTAGCTGTTCGGGCATCGTTATGGAGATAGAACTGACGACTCTTTCCACAACACGAACCAATAAAACGCTTGGAATAAAAATCTTTTGTCACCTGTTGCTTCTGTTTTAGTTCTATATAGGCAAATCCTCGGCGTTCATCTAGTGACAAGGACACAACTTCGTCAGCGGTACGAATAAGACCCTCAGAGGCCAAAAATCCAACGACCAGTTCTTCCATTTGGGTGGGAGTACAAACCATGGTGGCTAACTCATCACCATCTACAACAATGGTAAGCGGAAACTCTACTGCAATTTCATCTTCCATCTCAAGTAAGCTTTCATTCGAAAAGCGAATGATCTTTTGCTGATTGGTTACAAGATCGTTCATCAGGCACCCCCTTCTTTTAAGCTAGCTGACTTCCATTTCTAACTCTTCTACGCGTTTCTCCAAATAGTTAACGTCTTTTCTGGCCAGATATCTTTCAGCCTTCTCAACATAGCAGGTTACATTGTAATCCGGAATTCCCGCGAACTTTTCGTATCTTCCTCTTGGCAATAAGAAATTTCCTTCTGGGAAGTGAACTTCTACATTTCCTCTAGCGATATCAACGAACTTGGCTCTTCCCTGGAAGACACCGAATCCGTTGTATACCACAATACCTTCTCCTTCTACAATGCTTAGGTCTCTCGCATCCTGTGCGTTCAATAAAACATCGTAACGATCTGCGCCGTTGAACGGATCCGTTTCACTATAGACCATAGAATTAAATTGTTTTCCACGTCGGGATGTCACAATAAATTGTCCGTCCTTCTTCCCTAGGTTCGGGATATCAACATCAATGAGATTCGCTTTACCATCAGGTGTAGGGCAAATACCATCTTCACATAACCAGGCTCCACCCCATTGGAAGACGTCACCAGCTTTTTTCAGGTCTTGAATGCCATCATAGTTTGGTGCAGCCTTCGCGATCTCGTTACGCACATCTTGTGCTTCTTTGAAATCCACTAAGTGTGCCGTATCTGGCTTTATGCGTTTAGCTAGATCAACATAGATTTTCCACTCCGTACGAGCTTCCTCAATTCGATTTTTGTTTCCTTCGATTTCGGGGGAGAAGTACACCATGCGCTCGGTTGATGTCGAGGTTCCACCGCCTTCTTGCTCATAACGGGTTTTTGCAGGCAAAAGGATGACGGCTTCTTTCGCATCGACAAGCGTCGAGGTATTGAGAATAATATCCTGATGCACACGTATCTCTAATTCAGACAAAGCCTTCTCTACAAAAACAGGATCCGGCATCGTTTCTAGGAAATTCCCTCCAGACAAATAGTAAAGCTTGATCTTACGCTCGTGATCATCTGGCAGAACAATATTCTCAAGGGTTACCCCTACGATATCCCCTTGCCATTTCGGCAGCTCAAATCCCCATAGCTTTTCGATGCGAGTAATATTTTCTCCATAGTAATCACCGCCAGGCAAGCTGAACGGGTCTGAACCCATCTCACCGGCTCCTTGAACCCCACTGTGTCCGCGAAAAGGCATAAGTCCAGCGTGCTTACGACCTAGGAAACCGCGAAGGAGGGCAAGATTAGCAACCTGGGAGATATTATCGGTAGCAAAGGAGTGCATAGTTAGCCCAAGCGCCCATACAAAGACTGCATTTTTGGTTTTGGCCAATAATTCAGCCAGCTCTGCAATTCTTTCTCTAGTAATTCCAGATGACTTTATAATTTCATCCCAAGATTGAGCTTCAACCTTAGCCTTTAATTCCTTATAGCCGTTCACGTGATCTTTAACAAATTGATGATTAATGGCCGAGCCTTTTTCTTTTTTCTCCATTTCGAACCAGTGCTTCATGATCCCGTGCATGAAAGCAATATCTCCACCGATATTGACTTGATAGAAGTCGTCAGCTACCTTCGTTCCGAATAAAGCGGATTCCACATTGGACGGAATCCAGTATTGTTCCATAGCTGGTTCTCTATAAGGGTTTACTACAATAATTTTAGTCCCTTTTTTCTTGGCCTCCAGCATGTACTTCGTGGAAACAGGCGATGCATTAGAGGCAATACTCCCCCAGAAAAGGATGACATCTGTTCCGATCCAGTCTTGATAATTCACTGTTGAAGCCCCTACCCCAACCGAACGCTTCAAGGCTGTTTTGCTTGGAGAATGACAAATCCGTGAAGCATTGTCAATATTATTGGTACCAAGGAATCTAGCCACTTTTCCTGCAACGTAGTAGGACTCATTGGTAATTCCTCGGGAGGTTAAATAAAAAGCATATTGCTTAGGATCGAGCTTCTTCATTTTATTCGAAATGGTGTCCATGGCTTCATCCCAGGTGATGCGTGAAAACTTTCTTTCGCCTTTTCGGCGGATCATAGGGTAAGGGATTCGCCCGAGCTTACGGAGCTCTGTACTGGAGTATTTACGCAGCTCATCGATATCAGCATGGAGGATTTCCGGTTTGATGGCCGGCATGGTATTCAGCCGTAGAACATTAAGCCTTGTCGTACAGACATGTGGACCTGTTAGGGTTTGGTCGTACAATCCTGCTACGCCTAGGGCACAACCATCGCACACCCCTTTAGTTATAATATTAGCGGCATATCCGAGATTATCTTTGTTTTCCCACAATATCTTAAAAGAATCTCGAATATGCTTTGGCTTTACCTTTCCAAGTCCGAACGGAATCGGGCTGACCCAATGCTTGGGTGCTGGTAGCGCTGCTTTTTTCATAGGTCCTCGGTGTTTTGTTTTTCCCATAGCTTTTCATCCTTTCTTCTTTTCGAATCATGATAAAAATACAAAAACCGCGCCTAACATTCGTTGTATACGATTGTTAACGCGGTTAGTCTTGAACAGGGTCGCTGTTAAAGTGCCAACCTCACTATATAAATCAACTTCAGAATAAGGGATTTATTTCCCCTTCCCGAACTTTTCTTCCAAATTTTGATCAAACACGAAGATGGACATTCCATAGTCCTTTTCAATATCGATATCCACAAACAACTCCATAAATTTAGCGCCTAAGAGATCTTCCATTTCCGTGGGAGGAAATTTCTTATACATTTCTTTTACCATTTCCGTGCGTGCTGCCCGAAGCATCTGCTTGCCTTCATCAGCGGTTGCAATAAACCTCTCAACAGGTGACAGATTACCTTCAAGTTCACAAATAGCCCAATTCTTGCAGAAGGTTGTGCGAACTTGGCTGGGACCTTTCCCCATATGGCGTTTTCGGAAGGATCTAACTAAGTTACTAAATTCAGCTTCGTATTTGTTCATTTGAATCCCTCTTCATCAAGTCTTTTCCCACATGTTACCATCAAGGAAGGTGGATTACAATGGAAATCGAACAGGATCATAAAACGTTCGATTTCCACTGTGTATTATCATTTTATGCAACTTTCTGTTGGCTAGCTTGTTGCTTACGAATTTTATTAATATCTTGTTTAATAAAATACGTAACAACCAGAGCCACAGCTAGTAAAGCGGCGAAAATATAGAAGGCAGGTACATAACTACCTGTCGCTTCTTTCATCCGAGCCACAATAATGGGCCCTACAACACCAGCCATTGACCACGCCGTTAAGATGTATCCATGAATGGCCCCAAGCTGCTTTGTTCCAAACATATCGCCAATAAAAGCAGGCAAGGAAGCAAACCCGCCGCCGTAACACGTCATGACAATAAGGATTAGCGCTTGGAATGCTACTGCATTTGTGACGTTAGGAATAATAAGGAATGCAATAATCTGGATGCTGAAGAACACCGCGAATACATTTGAACGTCCAATATAGTCGGAGATGCCTGCCCATCCAATCCGTCCCGCTCCATTAAAGATCCCCATGATGCCTACCATCGCAGCAGCAGCAGCTACTTCCATACCAACCATCTCTTGTCCCATCGGGGAAGCAACCGAGATAATCATTAAACCTGCACTGATGTTAATAAGAATCATGACCCATAGCAGCCAGAAACGCTTAGTCTTAACTGCTTCATTTGCTGTAAGCTGTGCCAAATCCTGATTAACCCCAGCCTTGCCAGAAGCAAGTCCCGTTTTCATACCCTCTAGCATCCATCCCTCAGGCGGGCGAGCAATATAAGAAGCCCCTAGCATCATAAGAATAAAGTAGGCGATTCCCAATGTGTAAAAGGTGGAAGATATGCCGAAGTCTGCAATCATATCTGCAGCGATAGGACCCGTAATTAGAGCACCTGCACCAAAGCCAAATACAGCCATCCCTGTTGCTAATCCACGGCGGTCAGGGAACCATTTAACTAGTGTAGATACGGGGGAAATATAACCAATTCCTAACCCCATCCCACCCACTACTCCGTATAAAATTAAAAACATAGTCAAAGATTCTTGAGCAATAGCAAATCCTGACCCAATCTGACCCGTACTGAACAATACAGCAGAAACCATCGCAGACTTACTTGGACCATACTTTTCTACGAAACGTCCAAAAACGGCAGCGGAAAGCCCTAAACAAATCAGTGCAAGCGTAAACGCTAAAGCAATTTCGGTTCCTGACCAACCCATAGAATTCTCGATTGGTTTCTTGAATACAGAGTATGCGTAAGCGGAACCAATGGATAAATGAATAGCTATTGCAGATAAAGCAATTAGCCAACGATTTTTCGTTTTCCCCATACTTTCCCCTCTTCCTTATGCAATTTTCTTTGGCAAAAGCAAAAACCGCCACAACTCCCCTATAATTGGGTATGAGTTGTGACGGTAGTTTTCCACAGGTCCGCTGTGTGTAACCAACGTCGTAGTAAGGGTTCTCCAGTCATCATCCTAAGAATCAACAGGTTCGCTGTTATTCGATTAGAATGAGTTGCATGAGTTCACATTATCGACAAATTTGATATTATAGTAGCATGGTCTTGGATCTAAAGCAATAACTATTTTAAACTTGGATACATTGCAAATAGAACTTAAAAAAGAAAGCAGGTCCTGACGACAGTAGGACCTGCTAGTTTTTTATTCGACGCACTGAACCCATTGTGAAAATTTTTGCAATTGTTCAGTAAGCTTACTCTGATCTTTTCTAGAGAAGGAATAAGCTACATCTCCCTCTTTCACTTTTAAAGTAACATCTTCGTCTGTAAAAATAAAATGTATTGTCCATTCAACCATCTTATTGCCTATCCATTTGTGTAGAATAAAGGATTGCTCATAAGGCACACCGTCTTCTTGCTTCGAACGATGCCGTCCCCTGCCACTATCTACCGCAAATAAATAGCCGTTTTGAGCGAATAGATTAAAACAAGCCTCAACAATAGGATCCTCAATAATAACAGGTTGTACTTCTACAGGGTCCGGAGCCAGCGGAATATGGACTTTTGTCTTTAATGAAATGGTTTGATTGGCGTTAGATAAGGGTGCTGATAATGGCAACTTTATCTCAAATGGATATATTTTTTCTTCATGAGCTTCAATCTTATCTATACATGGGATATGGACTTCACCAAGTGTGTACTCAATATGATGATTCTCTGAGTCTTCTTCATCTTTATACGATTCAAAGAAAATATCAATGTCAATTTGACTAATTTCCTGCTCAACTTCTCCGCCATATATATGCACTTCACCCTTGAGAATTTGTCCAGGGTGGACAGTCTTTTGTAAGATGACTGTATGCACCTTTGCTGAACCAATTCCGATGGTGGATAGAATTTTTTTAAAAGTTAGCATAGCTATTCCCCCCTCGCCTCTATTATACACTTCTGCTCTCCCAGTGTATGCCCTTTACGACCTATATTTAGGATTAACCTTTCTTATTATACATCAAATACTGGAATGGTTTGCACCAATAACTAACAATTAATTCGGGAAAACTAAAAACACCTTAAATAAAAGGAGATTATTAGATATGAGTATCGAATGGCAAGGCGGTCAATCTCAGTTACTTATTGATGGTGTACAAGTACCCTTAAAAGATCAGGCCTGTATGATTCAGCAGAATATGTTAAAGGATAAAGAAGTAACCGAAATTCCCTTACACATACACTTTATAATTACTGATCTTGATGAAAACGAAACCGATGATACAGATGTCACCCTTTCATTAATCAGAACTGATGATGATAGAACCCTTATACTCGTAACGGAGCTAAACTTCTTTCCGGGGGAAAACCCTGTTTCACAAGACCCTTCCGTGGCTGCACATGAATTCGGATTAGCGCTCCTTATGGATGTCAAAAGAATGGTTATTGAAAAACGTAAAGATGTTAAGCTTGAGGATTGGTACCAAAGTGAAAGTCTGGCCGCTATTGAATATTCTTTGGTATTTCATCATGAGAAGCATATAGGCGAGATTTTGAGCAAAGTTAAACAACTGATAGAATCCATTCATCTAGAAGCTCGTAACGGTGTGACTTCCTCTCCGAGCTTGCAGCACTAAGAACTGACTTAAATCCCCAGAAAGAATTCTGGGGATTTAAGTCAAGTCAGTGTGGGAGCTCAGGCTGCCATTCTTTCCATACTTCACCTGCCAGCGCCATGGATGGTTTTACCGTGGGGTCGCCTACCTCCCACCCACAGGGTGTACCCTCCTTAGTAAGTAGATAATGTTGATATGCTTTAATCTGCCGAAGGATCTCATCTGCATTTCTTCCCACGGCACCGTTTAACACTTCACCAGATTGAACAATTCCTTCAGGGTCAATAATAAAGGTGGCTCGCCTATGTTTTCCTGTTTCCGCATCATACACGTCATATAGCTTGCCAATTAATCCGTTTTGGTCCGCTAGCATGGGATAGGGAATCCCTCCGTTTACCATATGAGAGAGCTCAGTCTGATTCCAGACCTTATGCGATAGTATACTATCTACACTAATCGCCAGTACTTCACAGTTTAACTTTTGAAACTCCGTATAGCGTACCGCTATACATGCACATTCAGTTGGTCAGACAAAACTAAAATCAGAGGAGTAAAAAAAGAGAAAGACCCATTTTCCCCTATAATCCTGGAGATCAATCTTTTTCTTATGCCCATTAAAGAAGGCGTCAGCAGTAAATAACGGTGCTTGACTTCCTACGATCATCAACTGTCACTCCTTTCCTATGATTAGTTTTTCCAAATGAAATAAAAAATAGCATTCTTGGAATTGACTTTTATTTATTCGTGATGAAGAGTATAATAGTAAAGATTGAGATGAAGGGGGATTTATGAAATGAAATGCTCATTGACTGAAACAGCTGCTGCAAAGGTAAAAGAAATCATAAGCGGTGTCGAGGATCCCTCGCTAAGACTTCGAGTGTTCGTCTCTCATGCTCATGGTGACCACGCCCACTATGGTCTAGGAATTGACAAGCCTTCCGAAAAGGACGAAGTAGTAGAGGCTTCTGGAATTGAGGTTCTGCTTGAAAAAGGAAATGATTTTCTTGATGGGGTTGTAATTGATTATTTACCTGATCAGGACGCTTGGTCCGTCATCAATCCTGCCAAGGGTAATCACGGGGACCACTAGAGGCAACTCGGATAGCGGCACCTCTTTTCACGCAGATAAAGAATTCTACATATCTTTATAAATTCTTATCGGCGAAAACGAAAAAGCCATCCTCATTGAGGATGGCTATGTTTGTTAGTATGTATGGGGCGATCGATGGGACTTGAACCCACGAGTGCCGGAGCCACAATCCGGTGCGTTAACCCCTTCGCCACGACCGCCATAAAAGGATCCCACCTATGCCGTCTCCCTATCTGTTTTGTGAACCCGCGATCTCGCAGGTGGGTCTCCGCAGGTATAATTTTCTCGCGATCCTCGTCCTTAGAGGAGGCATGGCGTCAATTAACCAATCTAGGAATCCCGGTGAAACAGTACGGTTCAAAACATTTAAGGAAAACGAACATCGTAGGAATTAAAGTACTTGATAACAAAATTAATATTACACTACACATAAAACTTTCGTCAAGTATACTTTTTTCCAGGTGAAAATAAGACGTGTCTCCCTACTCTCCCATCGTTCTCCCGCTGCCATCACATCCGGGACATTCGTGGATATGGACAAACTCGAGTCCGTATTGGTAAAATCCTTTCCCGGAACAATGAACACATTCACCGTTGCTATAATCTTGATTTTCCTCTTTAGTTCGCTGTTTTTTTTGAAAAAGTCCCATTTGCAATTCCTCCTTATTTTCTAAATAAAAAATGAACATCTACATCTAGTCTGAACCAAAAACCAAAAGAGTATAGGGAAACTTATGGCCTCCCTATACTCTCGCTATTGGTAAGATTAGTTATGTTGGAACTGTTCTTCCTCTGTTGAACCCGATAATGCTGTTGTCGAGGATTTTCCTCCGGAAATCGCAAGAGATACTTCATCGAAATAGCCGGTTCCTACTTCTCGCTGATGGCGTGTTGCCGTATAGCCATGTACTTCAGCAGCAAATTCAGCTTGCTGTAACTGGGAGTAAGCAGCCATACCACTTTCTTTATACCCACGCGCTAGCTCAAACATACTGTAGTTCAAAGAATGAAAACCAGCAAGGGTCACGAACTGGAACTTATATCCCATCTTACCAAGCTCTTTTTGGAAGTTAGCAATGCTTTCATCATCAAGTTTCTTTTTCCAATTAAAAGAAGGTGAGCAGTTGTATGCCAGCAGTTTCCCAGGGAACTTAGCATGAATGGCTTCAGCAAATCGTCGAGCTTCCTCAATATTTGGCTCTGAAGTTTCACACCAGATCATATCTGCATAGGGAGCATAAGCCAAGCCTCTCGCAATCGCCTGCTCTAAACCAGGCTTTGTATAATAGAATCCTTCCTGTGTACGTTCGCCTGTGAGGAATGCTTGGTCGTATAGATCTGCATCGCTAGTAATCAGGTTAGCCGCGTTTGCATCGGTACGAGCGATGATCACCGTTGGTACGCCCATTACATCAGTCGCTAGACGGGCTGCAATAAGGTTACGAACTGCGGTTTGCGTTGGGAGAAGAACCTTTCCCCCAAGATGTCCGCATTTTTTCTCCGAAGATAATTGATCTTCTAAGTGGACTCCTCCTGCTCCTGCTTCAATCATGGCTTTCGTTAATTCAAACACATTTAACGGTCCACCAAATCCTGCTTCCATATCTGCGACAATAGGGGCGAACCAATATGTATCTCCTTGCCCTTCCGCCTGTTGGATCTGGTCAGCCCTTTGTAACGTTTGATTAATTCGTTTTACAACATTCGGCACACTATTAGCTGGGTATAAGCTTTGGTCTGGGTACATGTTCCCTGAGAGGTTAGCATCTGCGGCAACCTGCCATCCACTTAGGTAAATGGCCTTAAGGCCTGCTTTTACCTGCTGCATCGCTTGATTTCCTGTTAAGGCACCAAGAGCATTCACATAGTCCTCTGTATTTACAAGATTCCATAGGCGTTCAGCGCCCATACGAGCCAATGTTTGTTCAACTACTACTGATCCTCTTAACTTGACAACATCAGCTGCTGTATAACCTCTCTCAATACCACTCCAACGATCTGACTTCCAAGATTCCTCTAATTGCTGAATTTGTTGTTCCCTTGTTAACATCGTCCATTCTCCTCTCCGATTATCGGCATTCTGTTGTAAATCATCTTATATAATTAATTATTATTATATAACAGATTGAATAAAAAAATATTATTCTTCCATCTCCATACAGCATTCAATCGCTTCCTTGTAACTGCCATGCTCAATGCCGCAAGCTCTGCACATATTCTTGTTGAGACCCAGTTCTTCTCTATTACGGAAGATCACGACATGTCCAACCTTTTGTTCAACCTCGAGCACCCCAACCTGGTTTCGTATAAGGTGCATAATTTCATCTCCGAAGACAAACGTTGTATCAATCAATTCAGCTTCAGTTTTTCCTTGCTCAAAGCTTTGTTGAATCCATTTTTGGACGAGATCAACACCCTTAGACTTACCTAGTACCTTGTTCACTGTTCGTTTCCCTCCCTTAATTGCTTTTTCTTACTTGCGTCTGTCTTATTAATATAATAACAGTTTTTAGATTATATTCAACTGTAGTATAACAACAAATACAAGCAAAAAAACGTTAACAATCTTTATTATCTTCAAATATCTGCTAGTTTTATAGAACTATCTCTATTTTTTAAAAATTAAACTTAAAATAATTTATGCTCGACGACCGGAAAAAAATAGAGGATGTTACTGACGAGCTATAATGCCCGGAAATTGACGGTGTTTAATGACCTCAATTTGACGGATATTCTGACCTAAACAGGAGGCAGGTATTAGCCATGCCTCCCGTTTAGGTTTTTATATTTCTACCCTGTATGTTTCCTTTGGATGTAAATAGAATCGCATACCTTTCATCACGATGTACCATTTCCGGTCCCATTCAAGACGACAAAGCACACTTGTTTCTCCAAAAGATAGATCAAACCACTGTTTGTGGTATATCATTTGTTTGTGATCACCAAGTGTTACCACCCAATAGCCTAACGACTTGTCATATTTCAGATCCATCCATTGTCGCTTCATGACAATTCTCCTTGGATCACATGCTTGACCATCCGATCATCAATAATACGGTGCTTATTCTGTGCACCATATAGTAAAGAGTGAGTACATATTTTGTTGATGAGCCGAGCTGAGCCACTAGAGAATTGGTAGATATCGTCGATGGCACCATCTGAAAAAATGTCACTTTGAGCGCCAGCATACCTTAGATGCCGAAGGATATATTCTCCGACTTGGGCTCGATCATAATGTGAAAGCTTACATTGCAAATCAATTCGTTGGCGAATGGCTGCATAGGCTTGCAGCCTAAGTCGATCCCACAATTCACTTTGGCCGACTAATATGAGAGCCATAGGGCTTTGAGCATCCATCTTGAAATTGAGTAGAAACCTTACTTCTTCTAGCATTTCGCGGTCTAGTAAGTGTGCTTCATCCACAATCACAACGGGTTGCAAGTGATGAATTCCACGCATGAGTTCAATCTCCCGATGCAGTTGGCGTTTAGCATCTCCGCGGTAAAATTTTGCTTCGCACCCTAGCTGTTCTAATAGACCTTTGTAAAAGTGACGTGGTGTTAGTTTGGAGTCAGATAAATAGAGACTCTTAAACCTTGCTGGATCCAAGGTCTCCGTGAACCGCCGTATGGTGGTTGTTTTTCCCGTTCCGCAGTCACCTGTAATAACAGCAAAAAGTTGACGTTCTGCTGCGTATTCGAGTCTTCCAAGCGTTTCATCCAGCATCACGGACTCATACATCTCACCGGTTGGGATGTCCCGAACGAAAGGAGTTCGAGTAAGACCATAGAATGATTCAAACATGATCTTACACCCCCTTACGAACCGTTCGGTAAGAAACAGCAGGAGCCTGGCGCTCTTTTCGCTCCGCTTGTTTTTTCTCTGCTCCTCGAAGCAAACGGGAGGTTTCAGCAGGTTCACGCTGCAAGTGTTCCGGCAATTCTGGACGCTTCCCGGATCGTTCTCCAATAACCAGTTCTCGTACTTGCCATGGAGTATGGCCTTCATATTCAATCGTAAGTTCCGTGATGTCGGAAGGATCATATACGACTTGAACCGTTCTTCCGATGAAGGAGAGACCCACCTCATACTTCTTCGACATAAAGCTAATACACCCGGACTTATCCACTTTCCTTTCCTCGCAATGGAGGAAGGCGTTCGCAAGTACCTCAGGTTCCACAAAGCGAAGTGCCTTCCGATCCCTTCGGAAGGCTAATTCCGGGCTTGTTTCTTCTCCTAATGCCGAGTGAGTCTTGTTCTGGTAACATTCGGAGAGCCATGCCTGAAACCAGGTATTCAACCGTTCCAACGTTTTGGGTTTCTCGAGCGAAACCTCATTTAAAAATCCTTGAACCACACCATTCAGCCTTTCTACCTTGCCTTTTGACTCAGGCGAGTAAGGCTTTGTGAAAAGAAGTCGGATCCCCAGTTTAGAGCAGGTTCGGCCCATCCACTTGGTACGATACTGTTTCCCATTGTCGAAATAGACGGCTTCCGGTGTACCATATTGCTGAATCGCTTTTCTAAAACAATCTTCTACGATTGACTGGTCAAGGGTTTCATAGAATTCTCCATGGAGAACAAAGCGCGTGGCGTCATCCACGAATAATACGAGGTAAACTTGTTTATTCGTTCCGCCTGGTCCAATGGGGAGAAAGGGGCCATATTTAATGTCTGACTGCCACAAACTATTTCGATAGCGTTGTTGAAACCGTCTTGCTGCCACCCCGGCGCTGGTGTACATTCGCATTTGCCTGGAACTATATCCTCGTTCGGTCAGCTTTTCTTGTAAGGTACTTCGTTTGAGTTGTCCCGGCTGCGCTTTTCCTTCCCATTCTAGAATCTGTATGATCTGGCTGACACTGCGACTAGGAACTTCTCGTCGAAGCAGGATTGCTTGCTCCAATAATTCCAAGGGAATGGCATCTTTTCTTGGTTTCTGTCCTTTCCCTTTTGGGATGAGACCGTGGAATCCATTTCCGCGATACTGAGCCAAGTACCTCCGTATGGTCCGCTCAGACAGACCGGTTTGAGCACAGATATCCGCCTTGATGACACGCGCTCTGGCTGGGTCAAGTCCATCTGCTAATAGTGGTGATAAGATTTGAAAACGCTGTGCGGCCATTTCCTCCGCTTTCTTCTGATCTCTCATGTGAATCCTCTCCCCTTAATGGTAGTTTCAGCATGAGTGTATCTTAAGAAGATTCGGACAGAAATGCAGAACGGGTATGTATCCATAAATTTAAATTTGCGATCGGTCGGACAACTCTCGCCAGCCAACGGGGAGCGTCTCCTACAAAATGTCCAATTCGTTGGAGTGCAGAACGTGGAGCCACGGACAAAGCCTCCACAGAAATCTGAGAATAACGGATGGATAAAGAGGTAAGGCAGCCGGCCAGATAAGGAGATAAGGCAGCCGGCCAGATAAGGAGATAAGGTCTCAAACCAACGTTTCCATCGGTAGAGTGTGCACTCATCTGTTGCTATATCTAGGGTCAAATCTTGATCACTTACCACATTCTCAATACAATCTACCTCATATCTTTTGTATGGCACGATAAAATCCGGTAGTTCATGATGAATTTGCTTACAATGAACACATCGCAGTCTTCGAATGTTCAAGATGATGGTTTCTCCAGATCCTTTGATACACTTTCGTAAACGGCTACCAATGATCGTAAGCCGTTCCCCACAGCAAGGACAGGGTAAAATTTCCGCACTCCTAACAAAAAACTCCAGTGACGGGATTCTCAATGAGTTCAAAATCTGATACAATGACCATAAGTTTTGTTTTTGTTGGACGTCTCTAGTGGTGCTGTTGGCGCAGTACCACATCAAACAGAGGCGTCTTTTCCTTTCTATTATATATCTATTCGGATGAGGCAAGGCTGCCTATGGCTTCCCCTCGTTCGCCTTCCCTTCGGTTAGGCTCACTTCGGAGCCACATCCTCTACCTCCGATGACAATTATCTTATTAAATCTTTCAAATTAATCTATCTATTATGGTCATTATATCCGTCAATTTTTGGTCAGGCAATCCCGTCAGCTTTCGGGCATTTTAGATCAGCACAAACAAGGAGGAAGCCTAAGCTTCCTCCTCCTCTAAAACATTCTTCTACCGTTAAGGTAATAGCTATCCTCACGATAAGTTGTAAAAGCGGTTTCGAACTCCTCGACACCGATGGAATGGACATGCTTGGCGATGATCGCTGCTAGGCGATCGCGAACCTCCTGCCCACGTTCAAACCAA
This sequence comes from Ammoniphilus sp. YIM 78166, assembly GCF_004522215.1. Classification (GTDB taxonomy): domain Bacteria; phylum Bacillota; class Bacilli; order Aneurinibacillales; family RAOX-1; genus YIM-78166. Next base: position 853,394 of record NZ_SDLR01000003.1, read on the forward strand.
GATACTTCAATAAATGGATAAGAAGGAACGATCTTTCCATCAAAAACAGCCGTCGTATGTACGCATTCAATTGTAAAATTGTCCGTTCCGCATTCACAAATTGCAGCCATATCCTCGATTAATGATTTACTAACTTCTTTTATTTGTTCTGCTTCAATTCCCCTTATAACGAGTAACGGCATGACTAATCCCCTTTCCAATTCAATTGTTCTGAATATTCAATTATCAGAATACTTTGTACTATATTAAACTAAGGAGGAGACTCTTATGATACCAGATCCCAAAGAAAGAAGACAAATGATTACAGCTTACACCCTTCTATATGGAGGAGCTATTCTAGCCTTTGCACTTGTCATAACTATTATGAGATAACCGGAGGAGCCCTCCGGTCAATTTTCACCCTGTTTTTACCACATCCTTAGCTGAAATTGGTGAATTATTCGAAGTGCGAAGAGGGATTTCTTTTAAGAACAAAGTAAGTACAAAAGCACCCATGACAATGACTGCACTTACGAAGAAAACTTGGGTTAAGGAGTAGTTGAGAGCCTCTTTTAAAGAGAGAATCCATTGATCAAAAATAGGCTGCATTTGACCAGGCAAGGTTTCACGCATCCTTACTAATGCATCTGCATTGAGTAGGGATTGAGGGGTAACATCCATCTCTAGTTGGCCGTCAGGGATAGGAGTCCATACACTCTCCTTTAGCTTTTCAGACATTCTAGCAGCCATAATGTACCCCATAACAGAAACACCAATGGTTCCCCCAGTCATTCTAAAGAGTTGTGAAGTGGCCGTTGCAACTCCTAAATGTCGATGGTCTACCGCATTTTGTACCGTGAGAGTAAAGATGGGCATGGTCATTCCTAGTCCGGCTCCGGTAATGATGAGGTTAATAAGAATACTGGATAACGCTGCTCCCGGTGTAAGGGTTGAATTTAAGAAGATTCCTGTTGCCATGATCCCAATTCCTACAATTCCTAACAGCTTATATTTACCGGTTTTTGTAATGAGCTGCCCCGCAAGCGCACTGCATGTCACCATAGAAATGGTCATCACCATTTCTACTAGGCCAGCCGTGGTTGCAGACTTCCCCAGTACTCCTTGAACATAGAAAGGAACATACATAATGGTTCCAAACATCCCCATCCCTAGGAAAAAAGAAACTAGATTTGAGATGGATACCACACTGTTTTTAAATAAGTCAAGGGGGATAATAGGACTCTTTACCTTGCTTTCTACGAGAATAAAAAGAAGAAAAGCTATGCAAGAAGTAGAGAATAAACCAATAATCATCGCTGAGTTCCATGCATAATCTTGACCGGCCCAGCTAAAGCCTAACAATAAGGTTAGAATAACGATCGCTAGAATTAATGCCCCTAAATAATCCACTTTTTCTTTCTCCCTGGCTGGAGTTTGTGGATATAGCTTCAAAATCATAAAAAAAGCTAGGAATCCAACCGGAAGAAAGACCCAAAATACCCAAGACCAATCTAAATTATCAACAATGTAGCCTCCTAATGTTGGACCAAATAAGCTCGATAGACCAAATACACCTCCCATCATCCCCTGCCAACGGCCTCTTTCACGAGGTGAGAACAAATCTCCCACCGTAGTGAATGCCGTTGACATAACCATACCGCCACCTAGACCTTGGATTCCACGATAGATAATGAGTTCATAAATGGTTTGAGAAAAACCACTTAACAAGCCCCCAATCATAAATACACCGATTCCACATAAAATAAAGATTTTTCGACCATATATATCGGAAAGCTTACCAACCACAGCTGCTGTGATACTAGACGTTAAGGCATAGATCATGAATACCCAATTAAAGTAATCCATCCCCCCAATTTCAGCAACAATTTTCGGCAAGGATGTGCCAACGATCGTCATATTTAGGGCTGAGAAAAACATCGCCATCATAACAGCAACCATAATTACAATTTTTTTTCGAAGTTCTAATTCCTCCATTACTTCAACCTCCTTGTTTTTTCTTATAGCTGGTCAAGGCATCCGAAAGCTGGTTTATAGACTGAATGACAGAAATAATTTCTTCTAGCGTAAAGTTCTGCAGAATCTCTTCGAACATCATCACATTTTTTTCGCGCTTATTCTGTACGAAGATTTTGCCCTGTTCAGAAAGAGAGATCACAACTACCCTACGATCATCCTTATCACGTTCCCTTACAATCAGACCTAAATTCTCAAGTTTATCAGCAATAGCGGTGGCAGCTCCTGGCGTAATTCCAAAGTGTTTGGCAATGTCTGTTGTCTTGATGCTATTCTTCCGGTAAATCGTAAAAAGCAAAAATAACTGCCCATGGGTCAATCCACTTTCGTCTGACAGTTGAATCACGTCTATAAAGTTTTCATGAACCTGTCTTAATGCTATGATCAATTGTTCGAATGGATTCAAGTCTAAAGGCACCTCCATAAACTTTAGTAAATGAAATATTATGTATCTAAATATAATACCAACTAAACTAATGGTCAAGTGAACAAACCTCTTCTTTTGTTTAGAAGAGGTTTTACTAATCAAGTTAGTGCTACTTCAACATCAAGCGGCTTTAAAGCTTCCGTCTCATCGATAAAGACAAAAGCATCGTATCTTAGAGCCATAGCGGACGGGACATAATTCCCTCTTTCATCCTCGGGGTGATAGACAACACCAATGGCCCTGTGACCAATCGGCTCATCAAATGACGGCATATCCTCGTCAAAAAGAAGGATTTGATCTCTATTTCCCGCTCGATGCATTAGGTCCTCCCAGCTCCCGTCAATGGCTTGAGGCACAGGCATACTTTCCAGAGGTGCTGCCCATGAACGAGCTGCGATGACGGAACCTCGATGAGTTCCAAATCCTATGGAGAATACTTGTTCCTTGCCATACTGCTCACGAACGAGCTGTCCTACGTTGACCATTCCTTCTATTGCCATATCGGTGGCACGCGCATCACCAATATGGGTATTGTGCTCCCAAACAATGATCTTGGCTTGATGGAACTCTCTTAGCTTCGCCAGTACCTGTACCATATGATGATCTCGGATATTCCACGATTCAGGACCGCCACGAACCATGGAACGGTAATAACGTTCAGCGTTGACCGCTACCAGAGCGTTGATTTCCATATTAATAGAAGCCTCTTCCTCGTGATACGTCTTTCGATTTCTCCGTAGCTCCTGAAGTAGGGCTACTACTTCTTTCTCGCAGTCCTCGGAAAGGAATGCAGCCGAAACTCCATAGCTTTGAACACTCCGAGCAAAAGGTTCAAAGCACTCAAAGGCTTTTCTCGCTAAAAACAAGTCTGTCGAGCCTATTTTCTCCAAATAACGAACAATCTCCTCCATGGATTCCCATAAGCTATAAACATCTAGCCCATAAAATCCAGCTTTTGTATTTTCCTGTGATCGGTTGTGTTCACGAAGCCAGTCGATAAGCTCAGCTGTTTCCTGGTTTGCCCACATCCAGGTTGGCCACCGGTTAAAGGCCTGAAGAACCTCTTGAGTGCTCAAAGCCGTATTAGGATAGTCTCGAATGTAACGGTTAATTTCATAACATGAAGGCCAATCTCCCTCCACAGCGACGACAGAAAATCCTTTTTCTTTAATTAATCGTTTGGTAAGTTCTGCTCGAATAGTATAAAACTCCGATGTACCATGGGAGGCTTCCCCCAATAATACGAATGGTCGATCGCCAATAGCTTGAACCAGTACATCTAAGTCATCAGGCTCTTCAAGTGGTATAGCACGCTGTTGTATTTGCTCAATCCAGAACTGGCTGTTCACTCGTTAGTTCCCCCATCATTTTAAAAATTTTCCTCACTAACATTATCCCCTATATCGCTTCTCAATAATGACATGATGTGCTATAATAGAGTCTGAGCCGACTTATATGCGCTGCGTCTATTGCTTTCGGGTTGTGGAGCCCGTATAGACGTAAAGGAAAAAAAGGACCCAGCACATGGGTCCTTTTTCATTTTTTAAGTTATTTTTACTTGTTCAAAATAGTGGCGACTGAATCAGAAAAAAGAAGGAACCCTAGGATAGAGCTTACCCTCGAGCAGCCTTCTTTTGTATTCTACGAAAAATTACTGTGCACTAAGAACATCCGTCAACACAGGCACTATTTGCTTCTTGCGGGATACAACCCCTTTAAGAACAGCCGTGTTATCCTCAAGCGTCACATTGTACGCCTTCTCTACAGCTTTTGCTTGACGTCCAAGCGCTAAGCCAATAGAGTCGTTGTTTAAAATGTCCGTAACTACGAAAAAGAACATATCTAGTCCCTTGTCTTCAATTCGCTTAGAAAGAAGTTCTTCAAGCTCCTTCTTACGAGAAAGGACATCATTGGTATCAACCGCATTTACTTGTGCAATCTCCACCTTATAGCTTCCCATCTGGAAGTCTTTTGCATCTAAAGAAATCAACTGTTCTAGCGTCTTATCGCTTAAATCAGCTCCAGCTTTAAGCATCGCTAGTCCATAGCTTTCTAGTTCCACTCCTGCAATAGCCGCAAATTCACGTGCAGCTGCCACATCCTGCTCCGTGCAGGTTGGAGACTTAAACAACAACGTGTCAGAAATAATGGCAGAAAGCATAAGCCCAGCGGCTTCTTTAGAAATGGCGATCCCATTTTCCTTATAAATTTTATTTAAAATGGTTGTGGTACACCCAACCGGTTCAGCTCGATAGTATAGCGGGTCACTTGTCTCAAAATTAGCAATGCGGTGGTGGTCAATAACCTCAAGTACACGGACTTGATCAATATCGTTAGCACTCTGTTGACGTTCGTTATGGTCCACAAGGATAACAGCCTTTACTTCACTAGACACGCTCTCAACTAAACGAGGTGCAGCCACGTTAAAGGATTCTAGGACAAATTTAGTTTCATTGTTTAGATCTCCAAGGCGAACGGGTTCAGCATCCATTCCAAGTTGCTTTTTTAACTCTGCATAAGCAACAGCAGAACAAATCGAATCCGTATCTGGATTTTTATGACCGAAAATAAGTACTTTCTCCATGTCTTTCTCTCCTCTATTTGCATACTGTGAAAAATTTAAACACCCAAACCTTATTTTATCAGATCTAGATCAGCCGAGAAAGTATTCCACAAAAAAATGCAACTACTTATGAAAAGTGAGCCGCTGAGCAAGAGCCTCTCCAACGGCTATACCCGATAAGAAGGCCGTTTCCATACGTGTTCGACCAGAGGAATCCTCGGGGTATAGAAAGGCATCTCCCGCGATAAATAAAGGCTTCGTATTGGATCCTTCTAAAAATGGCATCCTGGCTGGTCGAGAAGCTTCAGCGTAGCTCCACCTTTTTAACTGCTTCATCTGAATGCTTTGCGGGTTTATGTCAACGTTAACCTTCTTCAGGATGGCTTCTAAAATCTCTTCATCTTGTTTTTCAAACCAGTCCGATGACCATGTACCCGTCATATAAATGCTTATAGATGGAAGGCTGGACATACCCTTTTGTTGATGATCCACGATTCTTTCTATCCCTTCAGGCAACTCCTTGTCCCTGTAACCAGCGTTCCCCACCGCAAAGGGAGCATTGAGCCCTAGCAGTGCAACAAGACAAGGATGGAAATGAATATCAGACAGTACTCTAGCCGCATCTTTCCTTAGCTGAACTTGTTTTAACAGCGTGACAGCTTGTGGTGCAGGTGCTGTGATAACAAGCGACTCTGTATAAATGCTTTCTCCATCTTCCAGGTAGAGAAGGAAACCCTCTTCACGCTCTAGGATCTGTTCTACTTTAACGTCGAGTTGAAGCTCTATTCCTTGCGCTAGATACGTTACTAATTGTTCCATTCCTCCTACACTCCTATATCTTGGATGAGACTCCCCAAACCAGTGCTCGATCAACCCATTCTGTAACCATTGATCTACACTTTTCCTGAAGGTCGCAGAGCGCACAGAGAAGAACTGGGCACCGTAGTCGACTAATGCCTCACCGAACCGGACAGTAGCTAGCCTTCCACCTATAGAGACATTTTTTTCAAGCAGGAGAATAGAATCGATCCCTTTCTCCTTCAGCGTGCGCATTGCCATTATTCCTGTCAGGCCGCCGCCAACTACAACTGCTTGGTATATGTTTTGCATTGTGTACTAGAACCTTCCGGAACGAACTACATTGATCATTTTTTCTGCATTAGGATAATCACTTTCCGTGTACTGTTGTACAACTCTTTCTATATCATAATTAACCCTTTGGATCGTAGTCGTGAAGCTGTCTCTTCCCAGTTCCACGATGGCGTATGAAGCCTTAGGCAAACCATCAAAAGGAAGCCCAACACTCCCAATATTAAGTACGACCTTCCCGCCGATGTACCTTACATAGGGGCGGTGAATATGAGCATAGAGGTATACCTCTGCGTTCGTTCCCGACATGAACGTTGTCTTCAGGACTTCTTCAGAAGCGTCAGGGGGCACGATGTCAAACAAACTGACTGGCGTGGCATGAAAACCGAAAAAAGATATTCCTTCATATTCTCCTTGGATCTCCATGGGAAGATTATTTAGGTATTGAATATCATCGGCATCCAAATGAGATAGCGTCCACTCACGTTCCCGATTCATCATTTCTAAGACTGGTTCGGGCACTTCTCCTGCCCTGACGCCACGAACTACCCATTCATCTGCGTTTCCCTTAATCACTTCTGTTTGTAAGGACTGAACTAGTTGCAACGCTCGCTTAGGTTCTGGTCCCCGATAACACAGATCCCCCAAAACATAGATTTTATCAATCTGTCTTATTTCGATATCCCTCAATACCGCTTCCAGTGCCACAGCATTTCCGTGTATGTCTGAAATAAAAGCCAGCTTCACTGCTATCACTCCTTTTATTACCAACTCTACCACGGTCTCAACCGAAAGTCTAAGATTAAAACATAAGAAAAAGCGACTGTATCCCTGTATGCAGCCGCTCTTCTTTCAACTAATAGCTTTTCGTTTTCAACTCATCCAAGCTTTTAAATTCATAGCCTTGTTTTCTTGCGTCATCAATGATTTGAGCAAGAGCATCCGCGTTATCTTTTGACACGGAGTGCAGCAAGATAACGGCACCTGGGTGAATCTGAGCCATGACCTTTTCATAAGCATAGCGTGAACCCATTCTTACCTTGGTGTCCCAATCCTTGTACGCCACAGACCAGAATACATTCGTAAAACCAAGGTCCTTACTTACCGCTAATGTCCTTTCACTAAAAATGCCACGTGGGGTTCGTAGGTATTTCATTTCTTTTTGTCCTGTCACTTGTGTAACTTCTTCCTTCACCCGAAGAAGCTCTGTTTTCATTTTTTCTGGAGAAATCCGGCTCATATCGGGGTGACTCCAAGAATGGTTTCCAATTAAATGTCCTTCATTCACCATTCTTTTCAAGAGTTCAGGTTGATCCTTAATGTAATGACCAGTGACAAAGAAGATGGCGGGAACCTTTTTTTGTTTCAAGACATCTAAAATTTGGGGCGTAAATCCATTTTCATACCCGTTGTCGAAGGTTAGATACAGCTCTTTTTTTGAGGTATCACCTAAAAAGATCGCTCCATGCTTTTGTACTATGTCCTTAAACCCTTCTTGATCTATGGAAGCTAGCTCGCCATTCTTACTTTTTTTAAACCCAAAGTGAAAAGATTGATCCATTGAAGCAGCGGTAATGGGCTGCATACTCATGCAACAAAGCAGCGCCAAGACAATGAGACTTATACGGTTCAATTTCATGTCGTTTCATTCCTCCTGTCACGTACTGGTAACAAGAATAATGTTCCACAAAGCCCAACGTTTCATTTTGGGATTTCTTTCCACAACAAAAAAACCCTTAACACTCGGTTAAGGGTCAAGGGATTTAGCTGTATTGTGGTCTGAGCTTCGTTCTTTGGTTTACGAACTGGTCAGCTCCAAGAGCTGCGATGGCACCATCGGCTGCGGAAAGTACCGCTTGCTTAATTGGGGTTCGACGAGCATCGCCGCCGGCAAATACGCCTTCGACAGAGGTGCGAAGGTGGGTATCTACATTAATATAGCCTTCGTCATCTCGATCCACCGCATTTTTAAGGAAGTCCGTCCCTGGCTTCATTCCTGCCAAGTATAAGAACACTCCATCAACCGTCCATTCTTTCTCATTTTTCGAATCATCGACGATCACCAATTTTTCTACTTTGTTCTGTCCTTTAATGGCTTTTAGTCGGTGTTTATAATGAATGCTGACATTCGATTTAGTTTCTAGCTCAGACAAGTCAACCTCACCCTTGAATTTAGATAAAGGAACGATCAGCTTGACTTCTTTCGCAAATTTGGAGAGGGCTTCCGCTTCGTGTACAGCTTCCTCATTTTCTCCTACTACAGCAACAACTCGATCTTGGAAGAAGGCAGCGTCGCATGTAGAGCAATAACTTACCCCGCGTCCCGTAAATTCTTCTTCCCCATCAATTTTGCTCGACGGCGCTTTTGCTCCTACGGCTATGAATACCGTTTTCGCTTTAATTTTTCCTTCCGGAAGTTCTAGAATTTTAATGTCAGTTTGACTAAAATCAACACCCAGCACATGGCTTCTTACAAACGTGGTTCCAAAATCCTTAGCTTGGGCCTGCATCGTTTGTACTAGCTCTAAGCCTGTCAATTCTCCTCGGACGCCAGGATAGTTTGCGATCTTATGAGTAATAGCCAAGGTTCCAGCAGCAGGAGCCTTATCGATCACTAAGGTTTTCAACTTTCCTCTAGAGGCATACACGGCAGCAGACGCCCCAGCTGGGCCAGCTCCAATACATACAAGATCCCACACCTCATCTAGTATCGCTTGATCAACGTTCTGGAAAATATCTTCATCGGTTTCTTTGGCTTCCGTCGCAACCGGTTTAGGTTCGTCTGTGATACCGAGATACTGCTTCATTTTATTAGGACGGTATCCAATAAAGGCTTCCCCGTCGATAAAGGTGACGGGGGTGGAAAACATCCCCTTTTCATGAAGATCATTAAAGAAATCAGGATTCACGGTAACATTTCGTTCTTCGTATTCTAATCCCCATTCCTTTAGTTCATTTTTGATTTTTTCGCAATAAGGACAACCTGTACTGCTATAAACAATAACCTCTCTAGCCATAACTACGTCACTCCTTTTATTATAGTTACGATTCAATCATGAATCGGTATTAACCTTGCTGCGGCCACACTGTTAATTGTAATGGTTTCATTCTAGTAATGATTATACCCTGATTGTCCAGTCGAATCAAGAGTATTTTCAGTGAAAAAAAAGAAGCCTTTTTATTAGGCTTCCTACTTATGGACAGTCTATGTGGCGATATTCTTTTTGGATTGTAGCTGGTTAAGCTTCCTCTGGTTGGAGCTTATAATGTAAATGGCCGCAATAGCAATTCCCAAGGCAATAAATGTGCCCATATTCAAAAGGCCTTTCTGTGAATACCAAACAATTGAATACCCGATTGAACCCAGGACAAGGGCATAATACGTGAACGGAAAGATCGTCTGACGTATAATGAAGCCCTCTTTGCCAACCAGCCCAACCACAGCTGAAGCGGCAACTACATTATGAACACAAATCATGTTTCCAGCCGCTCCGCCAACAGCCTGAAGAGCGACAATCCAGGTTGGGTCAACAGCAATCCGCTCCCCAACACCAAATTGGAATAGAGCAAACATCATGTTGCTAACCGTGTTGCTTCCGGCTACAAAAGCACCTAACCCACCAATAAAAGGAGCAAAGATCGGCCAACTAGAGCCTGTAAGAGCTGCTACTCCCTCGGCCAACGCGATAGGCATTCTCTCGTAACCTGCTATCCCGCCTCCCGTATTAATGAACACTTGAACCATGGGGACTGTAAAAATTAATGCAGTCGATGCGGCTAGCATGGTTTTAGCTGAACTACTCCACGCTCTAGCGTATGCGGCTCCATCCATTCGATGTAGGAAGAAGGTAATCAAAGAGACCAAGATGAAGATAGTACCCGGAAGATAGAGAGGCTGGAAGCTAGCCGTAATTTCTGTGCCAAATAGGTTATTAAAGCTAACCGTCCAAGAACGAAGCAAATCCATGAATGGAAGTGCTTTCAAACGAGTAGCGACTAAGAACACTCCGACTAGGATATAAGGTGCCCAAGCTCGGATCATACCCATGTCTCCATGCTTGCTAGAGATGTCTTTAATCTCAATTTTACCCGTCCATTCCGGATCCCAACTGTCTCTTCTATCGAAGTCCCAGCACTCACTCTTAGAAGGCATGAGAAAACCTTTTTTGGCTGCTGTAATGACAACCGCTAATCCCACTAACCCTCCAATCATGGAAGGAAATTCTGGTCCCAAAACATTTGCGACGATTAAATAGGGTATAGTCATAGCAAAAGCCGAGAATAATGCAAACTTCCAAATTTTCAAACCCTCACGGAACGACTTATTCTTACCATAATATTTAGTCATAAGAGCTACAACAAATAAGGGAACAAGTGTACCTGCGATGGCGTGAAGAAGAGCGACTTTTGTACCAACCATAGCCAAGAACTGACTCCAGTCCGCATAACCCATGCTTGACGCAAATTCTTTTACAGAGTCACTTGAACTAAGACCGCTGCCAATCCCAACTAAGATTGGCGTGCCGACGGCACCAAAGGAAACAGGAGTGCTCTGAATAATCATCCCCGCCATAACGGCTGCAACGGCCGGGAAGCCTAGACCAACCATAAGTGGAACAGCAACCGCAGCAGGTGTTCCAAAGCCAGCTGCTCCTTCAATGAATGAACCGAATAACCAGGCTATGATAATAACTTGGACTCTCCGATCAGGCGTAATATCGGTAAAGCCTTGGCGAATGGTTTTCAGCCCTCCGCTTTCTTGCAAAGTGTTTAATAGAAGAATCGCACCAAATATGATGAAAAGAAGAGTACCTGCGACAACTAATCCGTTGACAGAGGCAGCAGCAACTTGTGCACCTGGTACTTTCCACACAAATAGGGCCAATATAACCACGACCCCATAAGAAATGGGCATGGCTTTACTAGCTGGCCATCGGAGAGCGACGAGAAACAAAGCCACAGCTATAATCGGCAACAAAGAGAGAAAAGCTAACGTTCCAGTTCCCATATCTCAGTTCACCTCTTCTTAAAAATTTATATATACGTGTAGAGAAGACTTACTCCTCTCTACACGCAGATACCTTAGGAGCTGAAAGCTTTCCGAATTTCCGCACAACGACTAGGCTTAGGAAAAAGCTTATCTGGGTTTAACAGGTTGTTCGGATTGAATACATCGCGGATACTAGTTTGTGCTGCTAATTCTTGATCAGAAAAAACAAACGTCATTTCGTGCTGCTTTTCAATTCCTACCCCATGTTCACCCGTAATGGAGCCCCCAACATCAGCACAAACCTTAAGTACATCAGACCCTACTTGGGACGCGAGCTCTGTTTCCCCTGGTTTACGAGCATCAAATAAGATGAGCGGATGAAGATTCCCATCCCCAGCGTGAAACACGTTAGCGATGCGTAATCCCGATTGCGAGCTGATTGCCTCAATTTTTTCAAGAACCTCTGGCAAGCGGCTGCGTGGGATGACACCATCTTGAACGAGATAATCGGGAGAGATGGCACCCATAGCGGGAAAAGCGGTTTTTCGATTGGCCCACCAGCGAGCGCGCTCCTGGTCATTTTCTGCGACCTTGACTTGGGTAACGTTTCTTTTTTGGCATACTTCAAGGATCTCTTCGATTTGTGGTTCAATCCCCGCCGCGATACCGTCTACTTCTATTAGGAGCAGGGCTTTTAGTCCTTCTGGGTGTCCAACAGGGTAGTTTCCAGCTTCTACACCTATAATCGCAACTTCGTCCATCATTTCTAATGCAGCAGGAACTATCCCGGCGGCAATGATATCGGATACCGCGTAACTAGCGTCCTCTACGTTATTAAAGTAAGCTAGGACCGTACGCTTATCTTCCGGATTCTTAAGGATACGAACGGTAATTTTCGTCACAATCGCCAGGGTTCCCTCGGAACCTGTTAATAAACCCATGAGATCATATCCGGGGGAATCAGGTGCCCCGCCAATCTCTATGATGTCTCCATTCGCAAGAACCAGCTCCATCCCGAGTACATGATTGGTGGTCACCCCATATTTTAAACAATGTGCACCACCGGCATTTTCCGCCACATTACCGCCGATGGTGCAAGCATACTGACTGGAAGGATCCGGTGCGTAATAGTAGCCTTTACTTGCTACAGAATTGGTTAGCTTTAAGTTCACATACCCTGGCTCCACAACAGCTAATCGATTTTCCAGGTCGACATGGAGGAGCCTTTTCATCTTTACCAAACTGATAATCACTTCTCCTCCTAGAGGAGTAGCTCCTCCACTTAGTCCCGTTCCCGCTCCGCGAGGTATAAAAGGAATGTTTTGGGCGGAGAGTAGCTTTACGATCCTTGACACTTCCAATGTAGAGGAAGGAAAAACAACGGCACGCGGAGGCTGCTTATGAATGGTGTAACCATCACACTCATATGCGATCAAGTCTTCCTTACGGAACAGGACCGTGCCTTTACCCGTAATTTCCGTTAACTGCTGAATAATAGGATCTTGATTGCTCATGAACTACCCTCCCCCTTTCTTTTCTCATCCTCCAGTTGATAGGACCGATCCAGAAGTTGGATGGTATGCACGACTTTTGCGCTTCGACCATGCTTAGCAACCCCCATCGTCATTTGAAGCATACACCCCGGATTGCCCATCGAAATCATATCAACTTCTTGAGGGACAAAGGACATCTTCTCATCTAAAACCTTTCCGGCCATCTCTGGATTCGTTAGGTTATAGATCCCCGCACTACCACAGCAACGGTCTGCATTGGGCATTTCCACCATTTGAACCCCCGGGATATCTCGCAGCAGTTCTCTTGGCTGATTGCGTACGCCTTGCCCATGCGCAAGGTGACACGCATCATGATAAGTCACTTTCGTCTCAATAGATCCCTGGGGCTTTTGGTAGCCTTGTTCTACCAGGAATTTGGACACATCCTCGATCTTTTCAGCAAATTGCTCCGCCTTTTCTTTGTATTCCGGATCATGGTGGAAGAGCTCTGGATATTCCTTCAGGGCACACCCGCAGCCTGCAGCATTAACAACGACTTTATCTACATCTGCCGCTAAAAAGGCGTCAATGTTTTGCTTTGCCAATCTTTTTCCCTCTTCACGATCACCCGCATGGATATGAAGGGCTCCGCAGCAACGCTGGCTCCTTGGTACCACGACCTCATAGCCATTCCTAGTTAAGACACGCACGGTAGCCTCATTGATATCACCAAACATAACATCCATAACACAGCCCGTTAGCAGCGCGACGCGCTGTTTGGTTTCCCCTTTGGCAACAATGACTTCCGGGTACTTCTTCATCACCGGGTCTTGAACAGCTGGCATAATCGCTTCCATTTCTTGCAGATGTTTCGGCATGACCTTAATCAAACCTGATTTGCGAACGATGGATTGCATTCCACTCCTTTGGTATACCTTCATGAGTCCACCTAAGGCGTGCAGACGGTTTGGGTGTGGAAACACCCCGCGAAGGAAAAACTTGCTTATCCCTGCTTTCCATCCCTTAAGCGGAATCGCCTTACGGATTTGCCCGCGTGCTTCTTCAATTAATGCACCGACTTGAACGCCAGACGGACAGGCGGTCTCACAAGCTCGGCAGTCTAGACAAGTGAAGATAGGATCTTCGAATGCCTCATTAACGGTCATCTTTCCTTCTGCAACCGACTTAATCAAATGGACTCGCCCGCGAGGAGATTGTTGTTCGTGTCCCGTTTCTAGGTAGGTGGGACAGGATTCAAGGCACATCCCACAATGGACACAGGCTGAGAACTTATTTTCATCTGGTGGATCCTCCCATAGGAAGTTGCTTTTCGATTGGCATGGGGGCTCCAGCTTCAGTGAAGTTGACATCTTCAAATCCCTCCTACGAAACGTTTCGGACAAAGTATCCATTGCGGGTCGACCGCCCTCTTAATTCCTTCTAATAAGGAGAAATACAGAGGTTTCTCTCCCCATACATCCATTTGCTGACGAAGGGCAAGGTTAGCATGTTGAATGACGACATGTGCACGTTTAGATTTTGAAAAAGTTCGAATTTCTTCAATAAAATCTATATATTCTGATTCATCCCCGCGGAGAAAAACGCGTGAGATGCCGTGACCTGCTCCCCCATGGGAAAGAATTTGCAATTTACGCTTATGGGCAGCTTGTTCACAGAATGAAAGAATATCGATCACATCCATATTGTTACTTGCGATCTTAAGACCAAGTACCCTCGCACTGTCTTCTTCTGCACTATTGTGAGAAATGTGTGAGAAAGAAGTCCACCAACGCTCAGCGTCCTCCTTGTACAAAACATGCATAATTGCTCCTTCTGGCTTATGCTGTTCCGTCCATTTTACCTGGTACTCCACGGCTTCCTTAACATCTTCAAAGGCAATGGCTAAACCGTAACCGTTGTGCCCATTGCTTTGTTGGTTAAGGGAGGGATTCAGAATTTCAAGCGAATGAGGTTCATTAAAGGAATCTTGGAGAGTGATGATAAAGTTTTTTAGATTTGCGAGAACAGCTTCTGTAAAGGTTAATAGGACAAGAGCCTCGTATTTAGGCATAGGCCGAAGCTTTAGCGTGACTTCACTCATAACAGCTAGGGTTCCCATGGATCCAATAAAAAGCTTATTCATATCATAGCCGGCTACATTTTTAACAACCTTACCGCCTGTACGAATGACTTCTCCATTGGGATAAACCAGCCGAAGACCAATGACCAAATCCCGAGCAGAGCCATATCTGCATCTTTTAGGACCGCTATCATTGGAAGCCATTACACCTCCGATGGTAGCCCATTCTGGCCAAGAGGGATCTAGGGGGAGCATCTGCTTATTTTTGCGAAGATATTCTTGAATTACTTTTATTGTTGTCCCAGATTTCACCGTCAACGTCAGGTCCCCTTCTGAATATTCAACAACCCCCCCATATTCTGACAATGACAGCACGAGGTCGGCATTAGGCTTGATACCGCCAAAGCCTCTCTTCGTTCCTCCCCCTTCAGGGATGACGCTCAGACCTTGTTCATATGCGTAATGAAGTAAGGTAGATATTTGATCTTCTGATTTGGGATAAACCACAAGCGATCCATTATTTCCTAGCGGATGATAGTCTCCGACTTTTTTTGAGATCTGCTCTTTCTCTAGTAAAGACTCCAATGTTGCTAACACCATAACTCACACCCTCTCCTCTGACGACGAATTCTATTACAGTTTGTATTACAGTCGCTTTCTAGTCTGCTAGCCTATCCTGTATACTTATCAGATATGTGATATGTGATATGAAAAGTCTGCCTTATTAGACATTTTATTTGTCACACTAGACTTTGTCAATGTATTATAACAAACATTCAAAAGTAATCATTGTTATATTTTTTGCAAATAGAATGGGCTTTTGCCCATTCTATTTTGTCTGTAAACGATTCAGCAAACTCTCAACATACGTCAAGTGTTCTATAACACTTGCTCGTGCCTCGGAAGGGCGTCCTTCTTTAATTGCTGAGTAAATATTTTCATGTTGTACCACGATTTCGCGGGTAAGCTGAGGGTCCTCCATGATGATTTGGTGACAGCCCTTAATGGCAATCTTCATGGTTGAAGAAATGGTCTCGAGCAACAGGACCAATACTTCGTTTTTAGTTGCCTTAGCAATCGCTAGGTGAAATTCATAGTCCGCTTTCCATCCTTCTATTGTTTTTGCTTCTTTAATTTGATCCATCTGTGTTCTAATCCGATGAATATCCTCTGGATCACGGGCTTGAGCTGCCATTTCCGCAATTCCAGCTTCAAGAATCTTTCTTACATTAAAAAGCTTATGTATATCCGTTTGGTTCAATAACCGGATTTCATCAAATATCCGTGAGTAATCATACGATTTAACGTAAGTTCCTTCACCCCGCCGCACATCTACTAAACCCTTCCCCTTTAGGGTGGTAATGGCATCCCGTATCGCTGTTCGGCCAACATTAAATAAATCACAAAGTTCACGTACGGAGGGAAGTTTTTCACCTGGCTGCACTTTTCCTGTTTCAATCCATTCCTGAAGCTGATCAGCTACAAGTTCGGATATTTTCTTGTTGGAAATTTTTTGGATTTCTAGATCCATAGTTCCATACACTCCCGTTCAGTAATCATTCTGTTTCTTCCCATCTTACCTGATACGATAGTGAATCTCCATGAGAACATATTTTTGTTAATGATTTCATCGATGGTATAATTTTCTCAGAGCAAATGGGAGGGAATAAATCATGGTCATTGATTACTTTGTCCGAAATGAGAACGAGGCCTCTCTCGTGAAAAGAGCAGATGAATTGGCCATCATCCTTTCTCAACGAGCAGAAAAGCACGACATAGAAGGTTCATTTCCATTCGACAATTTCGCGGATCTTAAGAAAGCCGGTTACTTAAAACTCACTGTTCCTAAGAAATACGGCGGTGAGGAGATTTCTCTATATGAATTGTTGCTAGTACAAGAGCGTTTGGCTCGCGGCGACGGCTCTACGGCCCTAGCGGTAGGCTGGCACCTAGGTCTAGTCCATCACTATCGCCATACCTTAACTTGGCCAGAGCCTTTGTTTGCGCAATTTTGTCATAAGGTTGTCCAGGATGGGGCCATGATTAATCACTTTTCGAGTGAAAGAGGGACGGGCAGTCCCACACGGGGAGGTAAACCCGAAACAGTTGCCATCCGCGTGGACGGCGGTTGGAGTATTACAGGACGGAAGACCTTTAGTACTCTAAGTCCTATTCTGGATCAATTTATTGTTAGTGCCTATATTGAAGAGTCAGATGAAGTTGGGCTATTTTATGTACAAAAGCAAGAAGGAGTATCCATTGAAGAAACTTGGAACACCCTAGGAATGCGTGCAACTGGGAGTCACGACCTTTTGCTTCACCAGGTGTTTGTACCGCAAGAGGGCTTTATTCGAAAAAAAACGGAACAGAAACGAGATGGCGATGGCTGGTTACTTCATATTCCTGCTTGCTACCTCGGCATTGCCTTTGCTGCTCGTGACTATGCCTTAGCTTTCGCCCGGTCGTATCAGCCAAACAGTCTTACAGTACCCATTGCAGAAGTATCACATATTCAGCAACAAATTGGATTAGTGGAAGAATCCTTAATGACTGCCCGAACCCTCCTTTATTCTGTAGCGGATCGATGGGATAGTCAGCCTGAGTTGCGACTTACCCTTCAACCCGAACTGGGACTGGCCAAAAAAGTTGCCACAAACCAAGCGATACAAGTTGTCGACTTGGCCATGAGGATTGTGGGCGGTTCAAGCCTATCCAAAAGCTTGCCTCTTGAACGTTGGTACCGAGATGTCAGGGCGGGGCTCCACAATCCTCCTATGGACGATAGTGTGATGAAGCTCCTCGCGCGGCGGGCTATTGAAGAAGATCGTTAACCAAACAAGTTGACTCAAGACATCAAGTTGGGTTCAATCAGGAAAAGGCTGTTCCCTAAAGGGACAGCCTCATTACTGGTTAAACTTATTTTTCCAGAAGGATTTCTCCTGTTTTGGCGTCTAGAATGACCTGAACTAGTCGTTCTTCTTGAGGGTCTGCCTTATCGCCGTAGATGGTGATGTCTGCGACCCATACCGGTTGTTCTCTGCCCTCATATTGGTCAAATAACCTCGTATGAACAATTTGTATATGCGAGCCCTTAGAATCAAAGTGCTTATAAATTTGCTCCTGTATTTCCCATTGCGTCATGACTCCGGTAGCGATGAAGGTTAAACTGGAAAGATTTTGTCCCCATGGAGCAACCTTGACGATGACGTCAAACTGACCTCTTTTATCTTCAAGCTCTTTTCCTGTCCCTTCTGGGACATAATATCGTTCAAATCCATATAGGACCCGTACCGATTGGATTCGAGTGTTTTCTTGTTTTTCGGGGTCCCAGTACTCCGACACATAATTAATCTTACCTTTCAAAATGACCTCATTCTCTGACACAGAGGGCTTTTTTAAGTGAGCGGAGACGAGCTGATGATAGTTGCCCTCCTGCCTAACGACCACCCAAAGCTTATCTCCGCGTTTAGGTTTATTCTGTCCCTGTATAGCTAGGTAAGAAGCAGGAATATCACTAATTTCATAGTTTAAGATCACATAATCTCCATAGAGGAGGTC
This sequence comes from Ammoniphilus sp. YIM 78166, assembly GCF_004522215.1. Classification (GTDB taxonomy): domain Bacteria; phylum Bacillota; class Bacilli; order Aneurinibacillales; family RAOX-1; genus YIM-78166. Next base: position 871,607 of record NZ_SDLR01000003.1, read on the forward strand.
TCTTGGATCCACAGGGGCCGTTTTTAGTCGCACTTCTTGCCCTATCCATTCAACCGCATACTGGGAAACGGCCATATAACAAAGGACGAAGACCTGTAAGAGTACAAAGATAATAAATTTTTTCTTCAAAATCATGACTACTTCTCCCCCTTTGTCATCCACTGACTTCGTCGGCGCAAAAACCAATGGATACCAAACAAGAGAAGACCGCCGATAAGGAAGAAAATGGACTTATCAAGGAAATCCCAAGCTAATTGTACATATCCGATAAAACTGCTTAGCATAAAGAGAAAAACCCCAAGCTTCGAGACACTAGAATTCCCTTCTTGATCCCCCAAGAATATAAGACCAGAAGAATAAACAAACAAGATCACCAAATAAGCAAGGTCTGCGTATGTGAAGAAGAACAGGGGCAAAAACAGAAGCATTGGCAACCATTTTGCTTTCAGCCCACGACTTAACCAAATAGCAAGAAAAACTAAAATACTGAACAAGGGCAAATAAAGGAAAGGATTAGCTAGAAACGCTGACTCTTGATAAATATGCTCATGGAGAAAAACCATAAATACAGTAAATATAAAGCTAAAGATGGCCGGCCAGGCAAGAAAACCTTGGGCCATAGGCCGTTTACCTAACGCTAGGCCAACGACGTAGAGGAAGAAGAAAATTAAAGTAATCCACGACCAAGCCATATCGCTAGTTATTAACAGAAAAATTGATTGAATCCCAATCGAAAAGGATAGTATCCAACCAGCATATTCATGCTTCGTATGGTAAGAATAGATACCTAATCCAAGTATGGTTAGAATAAAAAGCAGCCAGCTCACATGATCAAAAGAAGCGATGGAATAAATTTGCCCCCCCAACAATAAGGCACTGGAGAGCAGGTAAAAGAAGGTGCGACGAAATAGATACAGTGTTCCTAGAGCGGCTAGTGACCATAAAACAAACACCGTAGCATCATAAGCAATAAGATGAAACATCTGCCCAATTAAGATCACACTTGCTCCAAAGGATACGACACCTAATCCTATTAGACCTTGCCCTACCCAACTTATCTGCCCCCTCACAAATCCAGTAGCATAAAACCCCACCGTGGTTGCTATCAAAAGGATAAGTCTTGCTATATCTGGAATTCCATTCCAGTTTGACGCTACAAACGTAAGCAAACTTAATCCAATAAGTACGGATGCCAATATGGGGAGCAATTGAGAGATGCGGCGCGGTGACTCGGGATATAGCTTTATAATTTCTTCCAATTGTTCAGGGGAGATAATGTTTTTTTCCACCCAGACAGACCCTTCACGCCTAAGCCACTTATCTGTCATATTCATTCCTCTCTTTCAGCAATATTCTTGCTCTACCTTCATTTTATCAGTATTGGAAGATCAGGATAGTACCAACTTTTTGTGGTACCCATCCAATAGCCTAAAAAAGAGTGTCCAAACCATGGTTTGGACACTCTTTTTGGATTACAGGGAAACTAGATACCTCTTCTTCTCTTTAAAATACGCCCAATGCTTAAAACCAATTTCTTTCAGGCGCTTGCGTACCAGCTCAAACTCATCTCCTACACGATCTGGTACATGGGCATCAGAACCAAACGTAACCGTCCCGCCATAATGCTTTACTAATTCTAATATGTCATCGGCAGGGTACCAACCGCCTGCGTCTTTTGTCTTCCCCGACGTATTGATTTCAAGAGCGATATCATACTCCGCAATGATTTTCACGGTTTTTTCTACCGCAGCCGTTTGAATGGATGAAAAAGCAGGATAAAACCCTTTCATAGCATCAATATGCCCCAGGATTTGAAACATCCCACTCTGGGCGGATCGCTCAATTAGCGAATAATACGTTTCTTTTGTTCGCACCTTTTCTTGCTCCGTTAATCCTTCCCACCGATCTTTTTTGAATATATTGATTCCGTCCACATGATGTACAGAACCAATGATAAAATCAAACGGATACTGATCAAAATGCCGTCGGTATCTTTCCACATGCTCTGGGAAAAAGTCCGATTCAATACCAAGTAATACGTCTATCTTTCCCTTATACTTTTGCTTCAGCAGCAATACCTCTTCCACATAATTGGCAAATTCGCTTCGCGCCATGGCAATGTGAGGATAAGGCTGGTCTTCCTCCGCTGAAAAATAAGGAGAATGATCGGAAATCCCAATCATATCTAACCCTTTTTCAATAGCAGCTTGAATATAATCTTCGATTTGCCCCTCCGCATGTCCACAACGCTGATGATGAGTATGGTAATCAAACTTGATATTATGGTCTTCGCCCATCGTTTTCACCTCTGTACATAAGTTACTTCGTTTATTCTTTGAATATACTTGTGGAAAATAATTCAAACTAAAGTATATCTAATTTCTTGATGGAGGGAAATCGTATGCAACAAGTTTTTCGTACAGGAGATAAAGCCCCAGTGGATGGGATGTATATCTGTGAAAATAATGGAATGGAAAAATCTTTTCATGAAGGCGAAACCTTTGATACTTGTCCTGTGACTTGGAAGAACACAACCTGGAGAAAAAAAGAAGATCAATAACTGAACAAAGAAAAAGGGTATGGCATCGCACATACCCTTTTTCATGTCAATTCTTTTTTATTTGGTACGAGTTTGGCCATCCGCTGCACTTCGGTTCTTAGGAAGCGCCTCATTCATGATCGTTTGAATATCAGTTGTGATTCCATTTCCACTTGTTGTATCATGACTAAGGTTGGCACGGACACGATCCATTGCCTGGATAGCACGATTACTGAAAACCGTAAAGACTTGTACGTTATTTCCTATTACACCTCTTACAAGATTTCGGGCATATTCAATGTCAGAGGTATTGGCCCTTTGTGTATTAGCAATTCCCGCTCCTCTAGTTCCCATCCCTGCACCAGTACCGAAGCCAGCACCCCGCCCAGTTCCGCCGGCGCCGCCAGTGAAACCACCGGTCATCCCAGCTCCTGTGCCTCTAGTACCTGCTCCCATACCAACACCGGCACCAAGGCCAGTTCGGTCGGTACCACCAGTGAAACCACCAGTCATCCCAGCGCCTGTGCCTCTAGTACCTGCTCCCATGCCAACACCGGCACCAAGGCCAGTTCCGCCGGCACCGCCAGTGAAATCACCAGTCATCCCAGCACCTGTACCTCCTCTAGTACCCGCTCCCATGCCAACGCCGGCACCAAGACCAGTTCCTCCGGCACCGCCAAAGAAACCACCGGTCATCCCAGCGCCTGTGCCTCCTCTAGTACCCGCTCCCATGCCAACGCCGGCACCAAAGCCAGTTCCGCCGGCACCGCCAAAGAAACCACCGGTCATCCCAGCGCCTGTGCCTCCTCTAGTACCCGCTCCCATGCCAACGCCGGCACCAAAGCCAGTTCCGCCTGTCATCCCTGTACCGGTATTATATCCCGTTGTTCCAGCTCCACGAGTTCTATCAATGGAGGCATCTAGAGATTGACCAAGGATTACGGTATCTCCTAGAACTAACACTCGGATTCCAGGGACTCCTGCAGAAGCAATATGTGACTCTAAGAAGGAGGAAATCCCAGTAGCTGCCTGACCGCCTTGATTTTGGTTGTTGAGGACATTATTAACATTAGTGTTGCCACGTGTTCCAAAGAAACCATTATTTTGTTGGGTATTCGTGTTTGTTCGAGTGGTAGCGTTGTCGTTTCCAGCCTGGTGATATCCACACGCAGACAAAACCGTAAACGCGCAAAGAAGGCTGGCAGAAGTTTTGAATAGTTTATTATTCATACTTACCTCCACTTTTAATTGGTGTTTACCAGAAAACATCACGAGCTCGTGATGGACATGGCAATAGCTATAGTGTTTATAAAAGCAGGGGTACTTCATGCCCTTTAGACTTCACCATTTTCTTACAAAAAAGCACCTACCTGTCTAAATACAGGCCTCTTTCGGACACAGCAACCCATCAAAGAGCTCCAACCTGTCCAAATACAGTCCTCATTGGGACACTGCAGCTCAAAAAGACCTCCTGCATGTCCAAATACAGGCCTCATTCGGACACAGCATCGCAAAAAGGTCTCCAATCTGTCCAAAAACAGGCCTCATCATGCCCTCAAAAGTGATCTACCTCGTCTGACTCTTTGCACCCCCAATATCCATTACATAACAAAAAGGCTACCTCCAAGATCCTCAATGGAACCTTTAAGATAGCCTTTGTATTAAAGACGAAGCTCCCGCAAGTTAATCCTCGGCACAAGTTCTTCCTGTGCTGCTCGGTCCAACAGCGTAATTACAGCTTCATAGCCTTCTTCTCCTAAATTTGCAGTAAATTCATTAACGTAAAGCTGAATATGGGCACGCACGACCTCTTCAGACATCTCTTGGGCATGGTGCAGGATGTAATCTTTAGAAGCATCAGGGTTTGCCCATGCGTACTCCACAGACGCTCGAATCCAATGGACTAGGGAGAAAGTGTCTATGTTTCGTCGTGCGATGATGGCACCTAATGGAATGGGTAAGTTGGTTTCTTTTTCCCACCAATCTCCAAGATCCGCAATTAATTTTAACCCATAGGAGGGGTACGTGAAACGAGCTTCGTGGATGACTAGTCCAGCATCTACCTTCCCATCGCGTACGGCGGGCATGATTTCATGGAAAGGGAGAATGATGATTTCACCTACTCCTCGCGGGGCATTTTGAGCAGCCCACAAGCGGAACAATAAGTAAGCTGTCGACATTTCACTAGGAACAGCTACACGTTTCCCCTCTAACGAAGCAAAAGGAGCGTCGTTGGTTAAAACTAGTGGCCCGCATCCCCTTCCCAAGGCTCCTCCACAAGGTAGTAGCGTATATTCTTTTAAGGCCCACGGCAAAGCTGCGTAAGATACTTTTAGAATTTCTGGTCCCTTCGCAGCCACAGCCCAATGATTGGTTTTATCAATATCCGCATAGGTCACACTAGGCGCTGGAGCTCCATTGATGAGATTATGTACCCACGCATGAAAAACAAAGGTATCATTCGGGCATGGGGAAAATGCTATGTTCATGTTAATACCTCCACTAATACGGCACTAGCCGATTCAATCGCATGAAGAGCGTCATCGATTCGCCATAGCTCACGTTGGCGAGGACCAACTGCATTGGAAATTCCTCTAATTTCCAATATAGGGATACCATATTGTTGAGCAGCAATAGCTACACCATATCCCTCCATGGCTTCCGCAGCGGCACCCGGTACTCTCAAGGCAAGTGCAGAAGCAGTTTCCACTGTGCCTGTAACCGTAGAAACGGTTATAATCGGACCTTGCTGAACAGTCATGCCCGATTGTTGAAAACCAGACATGACTCGCGCAACGAGTTCTTGATTTAACCCCATTCGATTCGTCCCGAAGCCCAGCTCTTCTATCAGCTGAAAACCATCATGGGTTTCAACACCAAGATCTGCTGCGATAATTTCTGTGGCGATCACTAATGAACCCACATCCACCTTTTCCAGAAAGCCACCAGCAATCCCCATACTGATGACTATGTCGTAGTCATCCTTGGTTAAAGCGATAGCAGTATTTGCTGCAGCAGAAGCTGATCCCACACCGGTAAGGAGGACATTAAATCGGCTGTCCCCCTTGAGCCCACGTTGCACAGCTTGTCTTTCCACTTCTACCGCGGTCATCACTAGAATTTTACTCATGTAGTTCTCCTTCAGCTACATCCTAATTTTCACTTATTAAGATATCATAAAAGAATTCACTAGAAAGCGCAAAAAATTTATTAAGGATATTTGTTTTATTATCATCTTCTATTATTATTAAAGCAGAACTACATTTGAGCTGAGTCAACTCTAAGATAACTACCATAAATAGGAGGAAGAAGCACTGGGATGGTGAAACAACTTGGAAACTGAGCGATTAATCCTAAGAAAATTCAAGGAAGAAGACTTGCCTGAATATGCTTTGATCCTTGGTGAGGACGAAGTAGGTAAATGGTTGCCAAAAGGTGTTGGATACACCTATGAAGAAACAGAAAAGTTTATTAAGTATTGGAATGACCACTGGGAAACTCATGGCTACGGTACATGGGCAGTCTTCGAGAAAAGCAGCGGAAAGCTTTGCGGACACTGCGGCCTGAATTATATCAAGGATCTTGATGAGGTGGAGGTACTATACGCATTTGGCAAGCACGCTCGCGGCAAGGGCTTTGGAACAGAAGCGGCAAAGGTAATCCTCTATTACGGAATTCATCACCTACAATTGAACCGAATAATTGGACTATCCAAACAGAAAAATAAACCATCCCGTCGCGTACTTGAGAAAATCGGGTTGACTTACAGCAAAGAAATAGAGCGCTTTAACACAAAGCTTGCTTACTATTCACTGTTATGATGATACCAATACACTTTTAATCACAAGGAGTCTAACAGAAATGGGACAATTTTATGAACAACTTAAAAAAGAACGCATCGTCATGATTTTACGGGATGTGCCGGACAGCCACCTCCACGCGGTAACGGAAGCACTCTACCAAGGCGGGATTCGCTTGCTTGAGATCACGATGAATACTCCAGGAGCAAGTCAGCAGATTTCCTCCCTATCTAAACAGTATGAAGGAAAACTTTTGATTGGAGCAGGAACGGTGCTGGATCTAGAGATTGCCCGTGTTGCCTATGAGGCGGGTGCATCTTATTTTGTGACTCCGAATGTGGATGAAGAAGTACTCGCCTACGCTAAGGAGCGTGACCTCGATGTGCTTCCAGGAGTTATGACGCCTTCCGAAATTGTACGCGCTTATCGATCAGGAGCAGAAATGGTCAAGCTATTCCCCATGAAGAGTCTGGGCCTTGAATATTTCAAGGAACTGCAAGGTCCTTTGCGACACATTCCTATGATTGCTGTTGGTGGCGTAACCTTGGACAATGTTTCTGACTTTCTAGCTGCAGGCGCAATAGGTATTGGGATTGGGGGCAGTATTATTGATAAAGAAGCAATAGCACGTGGTGAATATCACGTATTAACAGAAAAGGCAAAAGCCTTTGTCCATGCCGTCCAACAAAAGTAAGGAGGTAGAGTCCAAAAGGAAAAGGGGGTTTACCTTTCCTTTTGGACATTATTGAGCTATATATCCCTACCTATAAAGTCAAGCACATCCTGGATACTATACACCCCCTGTTTTCGATCCTTTCGTTGTCTAAGAGCTACGAGACCTTTTTCTTTCTCTTTATCTCCAACAACTAGTATATAAGGAACCTTTTCCATTTCCGCTTCTCTAATTTTCAAACCGATTTTTTCTACTCGAGAATCGATTTTTACACGCAATCCTGATAATTCCAGTTGTTCCTGGATGTTTTTTGCGTATTCGAACTGAGCGTCGGAGATGGTTAAGACCTTAACTTGAACTGGAGAAAGCCACAACGGGAATTCTCCGGCATAATGCTCTATCAGGATGGCCATAAATCGCTCTAGAGAGCCGTATATCGCCCTGTGAATCATGACCGGACGGTGCGGTTTATCGTCTTCCCCAATATAAGAACAATGAAATTTTTCTGGCATCTGAAAATCCAGTTGGACCGTTCCACACTGCCAGCTTCGCCCAAGAGAATCTAAGATATGAAAATCGATCTTTGGCCCATAAAACGCCCCATCCCCTGGGTTTACCTGAAAAGCCACCCCTTTCCTACAAAGTACAGTTTCAAGCGCATGCTCTGCCTGTTCCCACAAGGATTCAGATCCCATAAACTCATCAGGTCTTGTAGAGAGCTCCACCTTATATTCAAACCCAAAATGCGAATAAACCTCGTCAATAAGTGAAAGCACCTTTTCAATTTCATCCTCAATCTGATCTTCTCTTACAAACAAATGGGCATCATCTTGAGTAAAGGAACGAACCCGCAACAGTCCATTCAGTGATCCTGAAAGCTCATGACGATGGACCAATCCCAATTCAGCCAACCGTAGAGGCAGCTCTCGGTAGCTCCTCCTCTTACTGTTGAATAGCAACACTGCTCCTGGGCAATTCATCGGCTTAATAGCATAATTCTGTTCATCAACTTGAGAAAAATACATGTTCTCCTGGTAATGGTGCCAATGCCCTGATTGTTCCCATAGATGCTGTTTCATCATGATAGGAGTTTTGATCTCCTGATATCCGCCTTTCTGGTGTTTTCTTCTCCAATAATTCTCTAGTTCATTTCGAACAATCATACCATTCGGTAGAAAGAAAGGCATTCCTGGAGCTTCATCCAACGATATAAATAATTCCAATTCTTGCCCTAATTTTCGATGATTTCTTCTTTCAACGTCAGCCTGATTTAACATGCTCTTGCCTCCTATAATGTTTGAAATATAAAAAAAAAAACGCACTCATCCTGTAAGGGACGAATGCGGTCGTGGTACCACCCTAATTCCATAAAGCCTACTAAAATGCTTCATGCTCGAAAGAGATAACGGCTCTTCACCGATTACAGTTACTTTGGTTTCCCAGTTCCCTATAATAGCTCCAAGGGGGTAATAGATAGAGATACTTTAAAGGGCTTCCAGCCTACGTCCCTCTTCTCTGGTAAAGTAATCCTTCAATCCATCATGTCCTTTTCAACGCCATTTTTTTATTTTTAACAAACAAAAAACGCACCCATCCCAACAAAGGGACGAGTGCGGTCGTGGTACCACCCTAATTCCATAAGAAATAAACCTTCCTTATGCTTAAAACGTGTAACGGCTCTTCACCGACTATAGATAATCAGGGCATGACTCCCATTTCCCCATAGTAGCTCCAAGGTGGTAAATCATACATTTTCTTCACGGGGCTCTCAGCCTATCGACCCCGTTTCTCTGGAAAAGAAAAACAATATGATTCATATCCTTATCAGTGCTTTTGTCAAGTATGTGATTTATTAATTCATTACTATAATGGATTCTTGTGGAAAAGTAAAGAATAATTATTATTCCTTTTTTCCTAAGAGCATTTGGATGGCTTGCTCCTTGGCCTCCTCATCAAGTCCTGTCCTCCAATGGGTACGGACCAAATAAGAACGCAGGTGCCCCATATCATCGTTATCATCAAGAATGATAAAACGATCGACCTTAAGGGTTGGGTCCCACTTTGATTCTTCTATGTATTGCTGAATTTCCTGACCACGGCTGGCATAGTGTATGACTGGAGTTTGTCCTACCAGTCCCTTCGCAATCCCATTGCTATGAAACATATTCTGAAGAAAAGCAAAGCCACCTGTTCTCCAGGTTGAGCTCACAACGATAGCGGCTCCCGTCTGCTCTATAATTTCCTTTAAATTTTCCACTGCTACTGGTGCAAACTCATAGCCATTGTAAGCATGACTTGGTTTCAAGTGTGTTCCCGTAATCATAACTCCATCGATATCAAGAAAAATGACTTTCATGCCCCTTCCCCCTCGCGAAACGCTTTATCCTTTTTCATATAAGCTAATCCTCTCCTCTATCGTGTCTCCATTCTGGTTGTTCCAAGTTATCTGTGCATAAATATGCTCGATATCATCTAGTTTTATATAATCACCATCTTCTGTTAGTACAGGTCCTTCTATCCTTCCAATGTCCACATCACTGATCTGCATATCTCCAGTCATCGTTTTCCGCCAGATCACGACTTGTTTATTTTTACTTACCAACGTGAACTCTGCTTGAAAAAATTCAGAAACTAGTTTATCTGATTTTAATTGTATTCTGCCACCTCCAGAAACGAAAGTTTGTGGCTGAATTTCTATCTTATAATCTTCGATCCTCCAGTTCTCACTTTCAGCCGTTACGATCAGATGGTAATAGTGCTGCTCCGTTGCGCTTGGTTTGAAGAACACCACCGTCACAACGGTCAACATCGCAAATATTAATAGCATGTCTTTACCTAAAATCATGGGCTCTACCTCCTGCAGAAACACGTATCATTATTTTACCACGAAGGTTACATATAAAATATTAAATCTAATGACAAATATAAATATTTTGTTTATAATACTTTTTAGGAGAAAGAACAGAGCGAGGTGACAAAGATCAGGGGTGTCGCGCACATAAGTTGGATATCAAACAACCCCGATTAGAGAGCTATGACCACTGCTGAAATTATTATGAATCTAGGGATTAAGGAATACCGTCTTTGGCTTTATCTACAACAAAGAAATTTTGAGATACCAGAGATGAATGAAATGGTTGCCCATTTTGGAGCCAACCCAAGAACGATACGAACCTGGCTAAAAAAATTACAAAAGAATGGCTGTTTATAAGTAAAAAGGCATACCTCTGGTATGCCTTAAAATTATTTTTAGCCTGCTTGGGTTTGACTGATATCCTTTGACTGTATGAATTGGTAACGAATAAATTGTCTCCTAATAAAAACGCTCATGCAAAGAATAGCAACCGTAGCCGATCCAAATAGCAATGGTAAATGACCTTCTTTATATAGAATACTTCCAAGAAGTGGACCGGCCGCCATCCCCATATATCGAGAAAAGTTGTATATACCCGCAGCTGTAGCCCGCTGTTGGGTGAAACACTCTGTTAGCCACGTGGTTTGCACTGGCAGCGATAAGCCGAAGAACAAACCAAACGCTGCGATATTAATGGCAATCGCTACTATAGAGATTTCAGCAATGAAAACGAATGAAAAAGTACAGAAGGACAACAAAATTGAAAATACGATGATGCGCGTTCCCTCGGGGATGGACAGGAGAACTCTTCCGCCAAGGAAGCTTCCAACCATCATCATGACAGATAAAGCAAGAAAAAACAATCCCTTCTGCTGTGCAGTTAATCCATAGTATAACGAAAGAACTTCAGGCAGAAAGACAAGGTAATGATAATACACGTAGTATTGTATAAAACCTAGAACGAGTATGGCTGCTCCTATTGGATGCATGAGTACTCTTTTATAACTCGTAACCGATGAGCTCGCAGAAGACTGGCTTGCCATTGCGGTCTCAGGCAGCAGTTTACCATTTAAGATTAGCATTATAAAACCTGCTGCTGCTAATACCCAAAATACGCCGTGAAAACCGAAGTATCCCCCAACATATCCACCCACAACAGGTCCCACAACAGGGCCAAGAGCCACGAACATTTGAAATTGTCCCATAGCTTGTCCACGCCACTTGCCCTGGAATAGGTCAGCGATCACCGTTGTTGCCACAACCGAGCAAGAAGCGATTCCGATACCCTGTAGTACTCTTAGAAGGAGTAGTTGTTCGATAGAATTTACAAATGAGCCCAAAAGAGAAGCCACCATATAAAGCCCTAAGCCTGGCAGCAGTATTTTTCTTTTTCCATATCGATCAACTAATGGTCCATAAACCAATTGCATAACAGCCAAAGCAATCGTAAAGATCGATATCGAAAAACTAATCAATAATTGAGAGCTTCGGAAATCCGCTTGTATTTCAGGAATAATGGGTGTATAAATCGTTTGGGTAAATGGCCCGAGAAAAGTAGCAAAAGAAACTAGATATAAGATAATCTTGGGGTTCATCTTGCACCTCCCCTATAATGGATAAAGTTTATCGTACCTCCAGTTCAAAGAAAAGTCTATACTAGAAATTAGTAACCAACCTCATTTTTCCAAGTTCATCCAGTTTTCCCTTCTTATTTTCGTAACAATTTAGACCAAGATTCGTAACAAATTTTCGGCTGGGTCTGTGATATGATGTATTTACACAGTGAGTATAGTTTTAACAAACCAATCACCATATGAACGAAAACTTTACAACTTAGATTTTTTCAACAGGTATGTGATTGAATGCACAATATATTTTTTCGTGCGTTTTGTGAATAGTTTCACATAATTTTCTGTTCCCAAAAAAGGAGTTGAGAAAAATGAAGGTTAAAGCTTCTTGGTTCACCCTTATCACCTTGTTCTCCCTGGTCTTGCTAACAGGATGCAGTACTAACATGGTTGTTTTTCAGCCTGAGGGCCCTGTTGCCCAAAGCATCCTAGATCTCATTAACTGGTCCCTTATTTGGATGGCCCTAGTCGTTGCGGTGGTTTTTGTGCTATTTGGCTACATTGTTTGGAAGTACCGTGCAACCCCTGAAAATAAAGATTATGAGCCGCCAGAAGAGCATGGAAGTACGGTAATGGAGATTACATGGACAGTGATTCCTCTTCTGATTGTTATCGCCTTAACCATACCGACGGTTACAACCCTTTATGCACTGGAAGACGTGCCAAAAGGCTATGAAGATAAAGAGCCCATTACGATTCACGTAACATCCGCGGATTGGAAGTGGATCTTCAGTTATCCTGAGCAAGGGATTGAGACGGTTAACTACCTCAACATTCCTGCCGGCACACCGATTGATTTCCGCTTAACATCAGCTACCACGATGCAATCCTTCTGGATTCCTGCGTTAGGTGGGCAAAAATATACAATGAATAAATCAGAAAACCAAATGTACCTTGTTGCGGATCGTCCGGGTTCCTACCTAGGAAAGAACACGAATTTTAATGGGCGCGGCTATACGGAGATGGAATTCGAGGTGCTAGCTCAAACGGAAAAAGACTTTGAGAAGTGGGTACAAGATGTGAAAGAAACCGCCCCTGAATTAACAGAAGAAAAATACGAAGAACTGTTAAAGCCGACTCACTTAGGCCGCTTAACCTTTAGCAATACCCATCTAGAGTGGGTTGACCATTCTAAACCAGGATCAAGAACCTATAGCAATCCTGAATTATACCGTTTAGAGCATGGATACCCAGGAAAAATCTTTGATAAAAACAATAACGGAGGTGAACACCATGAGCAACATCCAGTGGGACCACATTCTAGTCATTAATGATCCGCTCCTCTTAGGAGCTTTCATATCTATGGTTTTATCCGGGATTGGAGCTGTGGCTCTAGTCACCTATCTGAAGAGATGGGGTTGGTTATGGAGAGAATGGATCACAACTGTTGATCATAAGAAAATCGGGATTATGTATATTCTTACCGCTGTTCTTATGTTTTTCCGTGGAGGGATTGACGGACTCTTAATGAAGGTTCAAACCTCCAGACCAGAAATGGAATTCCTAAATGCACAGCACTATAACGAGATTTTTACTACGCACGGCGTAATCATGATTCTTTTCGTGGCCATGCCGTTTCTTATCGGGATAATGAACGTCATCGTGCCGCTTCAGATTGGAGCAAGGGATGTTGCTTTCCCTCAGTTAAATGCATTAAGCTTTTGGCTGTTCTTAAGTGGAGCTGCACTCTTCAATATTTCCTTCGTTGTCGGAGGATCCCCTGATGCCGGTTGGACTTCTTATTTCCCTCTAGCAGGGAAAGAATTTAGTCCAGGGATCGGAAATAATTACTATGCTGTAGCCCTGCAAATTGCCGGGATTGGTACCTTGATGTCTGGTATTAACTTTATTGTAACGGTTCTGAAGATGAGAACCAAAGGTATGACCTTGATGAAGATGCCGATGTTCACATGGACTTCTTTTGTGACATCCATCATCATTGTTGCTGCTTTCCCAATCTTTACCGTGGCCCTTGCCTTAATGACCTTAGACCGATTGTATGGAACTCACTTCTTCACCTTGTCTGGCGGTGGGATGGATATGCTCTGGGCCAACCTATTCTGGCTGTGGGGTCATCCTGAGGTATATATCGTAGCTTTACCAGCTTTCGGGATTTTTTCTGAGGTGATTTCTACCTTCTCTCGCAAGACGCTTTATGGATATAAGACGATGGTTTATTCCATTGTAGCCATTGCTGGACTTAGTATGGTCGTATGGGTTCACCACTTCTACACTATGGGTTCAGGACCAGCAATCAATTCTTTCTTCTCCATCACGACGATGCTGATTGCCGTTCCAACAGGTGTAAAAATCTTTAACTGGCTGTTTACTATGAGAAAAGGTCGCATCCAATTTACAACAGCGATGTTATGGGCTCTAGCCTTCGTACCCAACTTTGTAATTGGAGGCGTGACAGGAGTCATGCTGGCTATGGCTGCAGCAGATTACCAATATCACAACACCTTGTTCTTAGTCGCACACTTCCACTATGTATTGATTCCGGGTGTCGTGTTTGCGGTATTTGCTGGACTTTACTACTGGTGGCCAAAGATGTTTGGTCACATGCTCAATGAAAAGCTGGGTAAATGGCATTTCTGGCTGTTCGTCATAGGTTTTAACGTAACCTTCATGCCTATGTTCTTCTTAGGATTAAAAGGTGCTGTACGACGCGCCTATACGTTTTCAATGGAATCTGGATTCGCATCCCTGTTCTTAGTTTCAGCTATAGGTTCCATCATTCTTGCCGCAGGATTTGCGGTATTCTGCTATAACATCTATTGGAGTGCAAGATACGCAGATCGCAATATCTCTCATGACCCATGGGATGCAAGAACGCTGGAGTGGGCAACGACAAACCCTGTTCAGTACTATAACTTCGCAACTCTGCCTGAAGTAAAGAAGCTTGATGCTTTCTGGGAGATGAAAAAGAACAAGGATAGTCTAGCTCTACAAGCCAAAGAGCTTGAAGAGATTCATATGCCGAGCAATTCTGGACTCCCCTTCTTTATGTTTGTAGTATTTACGATTGCAGGCTTCCTACTCGTCTTTGAATGGCATCTTGCCGCAGCGATTGCTGCTATTGGAATTGTAGCCGGATTACTCATTCGCTCCTTCGATTATGATCAGGGCTACCATGTTCATGTCGAAGAAGTTGCGGAAACCGAGCGCACATGGAGAAAGGTAGAAGGAGAGGTGAACACCCATGTCAGCTAAAGTCAATACGGCCTTGCCTTTGGAATACCAGACCCTCCAAAACCAAATGAACATCTTAGGATTTTGGATTTTTCTTGGAGCAGAAATCGTTTTGTTTGCCACACTATTCGGGGTTTATGGCGTATTAGGAACTCGTTTTGCTGATGGTCCGATTTTAAAGGATCTTATCGTCATGCAGGATGTGTATATTCAAACCGTACTGCTCTTGGTAAGTAGTTTTACTTGCGGTATCGCGATCTTTGAAATGCGTCGCCATAATGTGAAGGGGCTCATGACCTGGTTGATCATCACCTTGGGTCTTGGAGCAGGATTCCTTTTCATGGAGATCCGAGAGTTCTTGCACTATATTCATGCAGGAGCAACGATTCAGACCAGTGCCGCTTTCTCTAGCTTCTTTGCCTTACTTGGTACTCATGGACTTCACGTGACGCTAGGTATCTGCTGGGCGATCGCGATTATGGTTCAAATTAAGAAAAGAGGCTTGACCTCTGATACGGCTCGGAAGGTATTCATTATCGGTTTATACTGGCACTTTCTTGATGTCGTATGGATCTTTATTTACACCTTCGTGTATCTAAAAGGGGCGGTGGCTTAAATGAGACAAACAGCAGGTTTTCCTAAATCACAGATTTTCGGCTTGTTCCTCTCTTTGGTTCTTACGTTTGGAGCAGGATTCATTGCTTTGAAAACTTCATTATCCTTCGGCATGATTATGGCCATTATCGGTACTTTGGCTCTGATTCAAGCCGGCTTGCAGCTCTTCATGTTCATGCATGTAAGTGAGGGCGAAGATGGAAAAACAAATATCATCAACATGTTGTATAGTCTCTTCTGTGCAATTGTCATCGTGTTTGGAACGATCTGGGTCATGACTCTTGGGACCCATACCCACTAAAACACAAAAACCAGCTCAATTTTATGAGCTGGTTTTTTTTCTTATATACTTCGATTCTACACTGCTGTATCGTTTAGGATTACTAACTACAAGCGTGAGCTTCGGTTGGGCAGGAGTTGTCGAAGAAACCCTCTCCCTGTTCAAGTCAGCATCTTCAATCAGCGCTAAGAACATTCCAAACCCAAAAATAATCATGAAAGATACCATGACGCTCAGGCCAATAAAAAGGAAATATCGACTTTCGGTACCGCTTACAAAGAAGCTGGATATAAAAATAGTAAAACCTATTATTAGTCCAATAAGGGTAATTCTTTTAATATGTAAAAGTGCTTTACTCTGTTGTACGTTCATCGTTATTCAACCCCCCTTATCTTTATTTTATCCAAGTTCACAATTTTGTCAAATTCTTTTCACAGATTTGTTACATAATTAAACTTGACAAATACTATTCATAGAACACATTTTTGGAGGTTTTGTATGGTGAGGAAGCTTTTCTCCTTTTTCTTTATCCTTTTCCCTATTCTGACTGGTTGTGGGACATATGAAGAACCCATTCAGCCTACACGCTATCACATTGAGAATAGAGACAGAAATGCAGGAGATAACGAAGATCCCCATTTTCCAGTAGACCCGTCGATACAACATGATGATGAGTCCATTGTTATCAGAAAATGACAAAGAGAAGAGGCTGCAGCCTCTCCCCTATCAGCTTAGCGGAAGTTGATTTAAATCGAGGTAACCACGACCTTGATCATATGGGTGTAACCCGCGATCCTCCACAGAATTGAGAAGAATGGTTTTGACTGAATCTGGTGTATAGGCAATTCCATTGTTTTGGAGATGTTGGATAATTAAAGCGACAGCTCCTGCACAAATAGGAGTTGCCATGGAGGTACCAGAGAGGACAAAGTAGTTGGTTGCTACCCGACTAGACTTTTGAAGCTTATCGAGGTAGGAATTAGGGGAACGCAGAGAGACTATCGCAACTCCTGGCGCTAATAAGTCAGGCTTCGTAGCTTGATCTGGCGTAGGACCCCGGCTGGAGAAGTCCGCTATAATATCATCTGCTCTACTTTCTGTATTACGGTCATCCATGGCTCCAACGGTGATAACCCTAGGACTAATTCCCGGGCTGGCGATGGAGCCTCTTCGCGGACCTTCATTCCCTGCAGCTACACAGACAACAATCCCTGCGTTCCATGCTCGTTCTACCGCTCTAACCATCGGATCGTCAGCGGCGGGACCGGTGGCTGTACTTCCCAATGACATGGAAATAATATCAATTCCATACCTTTCCTTGTTTTGAATACACCAATCCACACCCGCAATGACGGTGGAAAGCGAGCCTGATCCTAGCTTATCTAGCACTTTTACTCCGATAACATGAGCCCTTGGAGCGGGTCCTTTATAGAGCCCATCCGAAGCCGTACCATCCCCGGCCGCATCTCCCGCACAGTGGGTGCCATGTCCATTATCATCATAGGCCTGATCCCGATTGTTAATAAAGTCGACAAATGTTGTCATACGATTAGCAAGATCTGGGTGAGCATAGATACCCGTATCCAGGACAGCGATGGTAACCCCTTCGCCTGTTAATCCATTTTGGTGTAAGGTAGTGCCGCCTATAGTTGGCGTAGCCACGTTCAGAAAAGCTTGGACTGCCCTGTCATCATGAATCTTCTTAATCCCATGACAGTTTTTGAGAAGCTCTTCTAAGGCCGCAGGCGTGGTCACAACAGAGCAACAGGAAATACTAGAATAATAGTGTTTGTATTCGCAAAACAGGGTTCTCTTCATGGTTTCCTCGACTTCCTGAACAGAAGAAAGGCAGTCTCCATCCTCGAATTCGATCACCACAGGAAATTTTTTTGTAAGCTTTAAGCTTTTTTCAAGAGGTTTATGCAAGAAGCAGGGTACCCAGCGAAAGGGACGGTAAAGATTCACCAGTTTATTTCGCAAAGGACTATCTAGTTTCGAAGCATATTGTCTTGCTGTTTGAATCATCGAAAATCCAAGCAATTTATCTCCCTCCTAATCATTAGTTCATAGGGTCTATATATTCTATGAATCTATGAATAAGGAGGAAGCGGTGTTTACCTAATCATTGATAAATGGGCGCTCTTACCATTTCAACGACTTAACTAGCTTCCAAAGGGTCTCCTGTTCACTTTCATCTAGCCCCCATTCTTGTATTTCTCTCCTAATGCCTTCGAGAGTCCCATAGCCTTTGACAAATCCATTTAACCTTGCAACAAGGGTAGATTGCATAAACTCTTCATGTGAAGGAAAATGAATGTTTAAAGCCTCGGTAGCAGATTTATATCTTTTTAAATAATATTTTTGGTGATAGTCTTCAGCTTGATAAAAGGCTTTAAATGGCGAGATTTCTGTCTGGATCACCCCCGTAAGGGTCTGCTCCCATTCGCTCTTCTTTTCTAAAATCTTCACTCTTTGTACTTCCGTATGATAAAGAAGGATGGACATATACTGGCGCGGTTTTATCCCTAGCCTCGAGGGGTTATGATTGCCAAAAAACACATCCAAAATGTCTTCAAATCTAATCACATGCGGGTTAAACTCCACCTGGAGTACTTCTGTATGATCTCCCATCTCCCGATACGATGGATTTTCCTTTGTTCCTCCAGCATAACCCACACGAGTGCGAATAACTCCAGATAGATGACCGAACCGGGCATCCGGGC
This sequence comes from Ammoniphilus sp. YIM 78166, assembly GCF_004522215.1. Classification (GTDB taxonomy): domain Bacteria; phylum Bacillota; class Bacilli; order Aneurinibacillales; family RAOX-1; genus YIM-78166. The sequence goes on from NZ_SDLR01000003.1 coordinate 889,911, forward strand.
CCCAGAATCAACCCATGCCAAACGTAACCGTTTCAATTAGATGGCTCATTTATCTTCTCTCCTTTTTAATACATAATAATTATTATGTTAACCGATTAGAATAACTCCAATTGATCCGGTGGTTGATTCAGCTTAAGATACTCCTGGCCCAAAAGATCCATCAGATCCATGGCATTAGACACGGCATGACCGCCAGAGTTATTATTGAATAGAACGATGATTTCTCTTGTATCCTTACTGAGCTCACCTAACCTGTCTACCCATTCAGCCAGTTCTTGCCGGCTGTAATGATAAAGATATCGCACCTCTCTCCAATTCGCATTCCCTGAACTTGTCCACCCTTGTACATTCCTTCCATGAAAACGAACAATTGCCAAATCTTCGAGTGTCGATTGTAGGACGATAGGAATTGAACCTTCTCCAGCCTGTGGTTCATCGCAAATGCTATGGATCCATCCCTCTTTCTGCATAAAAGAAAGCGTCTTATCCTTAAATTTAGGCGTGAACCAGCTTTGGTGACGAAACTCAAGTGCAACAGGGAGACTACCCATCTTACGCTTTACCGCTTTTAATGTATCTACGTTAGTTTTTGTACAATCAAACCAAGGTGGAAACTGAAAAAGGATAGCCTTTAATTTGCAAGCCTCCACAACCGGCTGTATCGATGCAATAAAACTCATAAACATTTCATCAGCTGACGGAAAGGGATTTTTACCGCGCAAATGACCTGTCATTCCTTGATACGCTTTAATTACGAAAAAGAATTCTGGCGGGGTTTTCTCAGCCCATTTTTGATAACTCTCTCTAGATTGGATCGCGTAAAACGAACTGTCGACCTCCACAACCGAGAAGTGCTGGCTATACCTTTGGAGTTTCTTCCGATTCGGTACACCATCCTGGTATAAGTCATCATGATCGCCCCAACCTGTTAAACCAATCCTAATCATTCATTCCTCATCCCTCTTTAAAAGATTAAAGAAAGTATAGCATAGGAGGACGTCAACTCATAGAAAAGAAGCCATCTAAGAGCAGTGATGGCTTCTCTAGTAACTAGCTTTCATCGTTGACTGACTTTTCTACGGTTGGTATCCAGAATGTAAAGCTCGTTCCTTTGCCTAATTGACTGGTTACTGTAATTCTTCCTTGGTGCATGTTAACCAATTCCTTTACGATCGCGAGGCCTAACCCGGTTCCTTTATTTGTTTTTGATCGGACGCGATCTCCTTTAAAGAAACGCTCCCATACCAAGTCAAGATCATCTTCGCTAATTCCAATTCCCGTATCGGATACACTGACTTGTAAGTATTCCCCATCCTTTTGTGCGCTAAGGACAATTTCTCCATTTTCTGTAAATTTTACTGCATTTTTAACTAAATTCTTTAGGATCTGCATGATTCTGTCCTTGTCCGCGTGAATTCTTGGCAGATCATTTTTAACACGAACAATGAGCTCGTTCCCCTTCTCTTCTGCTTCTTTCGAGAAGATCGAGCTTACCTTCGACATGACCTCGTTTATGTCAACCGGCGTCTTAAACAAGGTAACGTCGTTATTCTGCAGCTTGATCAAGTCCATAAGATCGTCAACTAAGCGATTAAGGTGCATAGCTTCCTGATACATGATGTCATAATACTTCTTTTTCATTTCTTCTTCTTCGACCAAATCATCAAGAAGGGCCTCGAGAAACCCTTGCATAGCGGTGAGAGGAGTTCGCAACTCATGGGAGATGTTAGTTAGAAAATCGTTGCGTATTTTTTCTTCTTTTTTCTGATTATTTTCAACCTGTTCCAGCTTTTCTGCCAAACTGTTAATCGTATCAGCAAGATCGGCAATCTCTGCAGGATGTTCAATATGAACCCGTTGCTTATAGTTCCCTTTTTCGATGGCCGAAGCGGTCCGTTCAATGTTTCGCAAAGGACGTGAGATCGACCAGGACAGATAGGAAACCAGCGTGGTTGTTAATAAGACACCAAACAAGGTAGCCCATACTATCGTTTCCCTAATGTATCGAAAAGTCTCAGTCAATCCTTCTACAGGGGCATGCAGAACAATACCGCCATAAATCTCATCCTTTTTACCCCATGGTACAACAACAGAGAGCATAGGGTTTTTTAGTCCATCGAACTGCAGCTCCGTCTGGACATCCTGCCCTTTTGAAATTCGACTTACGATGCTATTGGCAACTGACTTGCCTATAAACACTTCGTCCTTGGTGGAAGTCGCCATGATTCTGCCACTGAGATCAAATACCCAAATTCGGGTATTAAAAGATTGGTCGAGAAAAGCAAGTAATTCCGTCTGGGATTCTCCTAGTTTTGAAGTATGCTGAATGGCCATATTGACCTGCTTTGCCTTTCGCAATAACTCTTCTTGAGTAGCCTTGTAGATATGTCCCTTTGCGAACCAGGAGATCGTAAATCCTACAAACCCCAAACCGATTAAGACGATCATTAAGTAGCTTAACAAGAGTCTCCGGAACAAGCTTTTATTCTTCCAATCAATCATCCCGTCACCTCAAATTTATAGCCTACTCCCCACATCGTGTGAATAATGGGCTGATCCATGCCGCCTAGCTTTTGTCTTATTTTCTTTACATGAACATCTACGGTTCGGATGTCCCCAAAAAAATCATAGCCCCATATTTGTTCTAAGAGTTGTTCTCTCGTAAAGACAATTCCTGGGGATTTTGCCATATGGATTAACAGTTCAAATTCCTTGGGTCTGAATGCAACGACCTCCCCAGCTATCGTAACCTCCCTGCGCAAACTATCTATCGTTAAATTTCCAAACTGTAAGGCCTGGATATCCTCCTCTAATACAGGTTTTTGCTGCATCCGGCGCAAAATGGCTTTCATACGTGCCACTAGTTCTCTTGGACTAAACGGCTTCGTAATATAATCATCTGCTCCAAGCTCTAATCCTAAGACACGATCAAATTCCTCTTCTTTAGCTGTTAGCATAATAATGGGCACATCTGAAAACTTGCGTATTTCACGGCATGCATCAAAACCATCTAGTTCCGGCATCATAATATCCAATATGACAAAGTCTGGAGAATTCTGCTTAACTAATTGAACCGCTGAATGGCCATTATCAACCTCAAGCATCTCCATTTGTTGCTTTACAAGGTATAGCCGAACAAATTCACGAATATTAGGATCATCATCAGCCATTAACACGGTAATGGTGGACATGATATTCACCTTCCTTTTAATTACAAAGAAAAATAGGGACTCGCATGGCTTAACTTCATGAGATTCCCTATGACCCTATTTGGGGTTATGATATTATATTCGTGATAGATGCCCAATTTATGACCAAAGTATGACCACGTGCAGAAAGGAAAGTGAAAGAGAATGACAGGAACGGCTCATAAGCTAAAAATATTGGGAGAAGAATGGGTATATATAGGTGTTGAAAACGGACTTGAAGTTTATATCCATCAATTACATGAATGGATTAATTTATATAATCCGAAGACCGGCGAAATGCACGAAGACTAACCATGCTTGAAATAAGCAGTCCTACTCGGCGACAGAGGATACCTGACCAATGAAGTAGGTCTGCTTGCCCCCTTTACCCTGTACAATCTCTTCATTCCTCCACTCAATATGGAAAAACTTAGTCAGCTTTTCTTTATTCGATAAGGACAAGATATACCATGTATCGCTATCGTTTGATTGGAATGTTCTTTTCCATCTCAAATAAAACTCTGCATCATGTTTACCACCTTCATTGAAAGCCACAGCCTCCCTTACCTCGTTCGGGTCAATGCCGACAAGCGGACTAGAAAATCCCTTTACTCTAAGCATCTTGCTTACGGCTTCGGCTTGCTTGACTTGTTTATCTACCACTACTGGGGCCGCATGCTCGCTATTCTTGCTTTGCACGCTTGAGACTGCTTGAAACTCGGCGGAATTATCTCTCCCGGACTCAATATAGATCTCAGCATACTGATAAAAGTGGTATAAAGGAAGACTAAGCGTTACAACTAACCCGACAGCCGCTATTCGTCTACTTTGCCGTATCATAGAGGTGGAGCACGTAAGGATGTAAGCGATAAAGGATTGTAATCCCTTGGCGATTATGACAAAGCCTAATGGAAACAGATAGGCAATATAACGTGTCCAAACATAAAATTTATATTGATCATTGAGGAGTGGTATGACAAGAAAACTCAAAACAATAATGGAGATTACAAGACTTCCGCCATTAGATGACCACAGTTTTCTAGTCCCCTCGATGAAAGCAATCACAAATACTATGAAGACGAGCATGCTTACAAGATGAGTCCATCCGTCTCCATTTGGAAAGGCACTTGATAAAGAACGAAAGAATTCATTAGCCATCTCGTAAATGTTCATGAAGTAAGCTTTTAAGGACCACTCTGGATATAAAGCATAATCCTTTCTCTTTACCCACAGAATCGAATCCAATGGCGTAAGAATATTATGTACAATCATATTGCTATAGCCGAGTATTAAAGCAAGGAAAAACGTTTTTAGCCTTTCTTCACGCCATATTATTAGCAGAACTCCCACAATGGCCGCGATTACAGATGGGTGAGATTGAAGCGCTAATGCCCATACCACCCCCGCCCAAGCCCAAGAGGAAAGCTTTTTTTGACCTAGGCTCCTAAGTGTTAACAGCACCGCTAGAGAGACAAAGAATGGAGTGGTATCATTCGACCAGGCCATGTGGGTAACAAGTATATGCATGCTATTGGTAGCCAGAAGCAATGCAGCTACCAAAGACAAACGGGTACTCAGCCATTGTCTTGCTATCCAGTAGGTTATGACCACTGTGAAGGCACTAAGTGTAGTTACATACAATCTTGGAATATACAAGGAATGGCCGAAAGCCTTAAAGAGTCCCGCTAACACATAGTTATGAAGGGGCCCAATATCATGTGATGTATTGTGCAAGGGCCAAACCTCGCCTCTAGCTATCTGAGCAGCAAGTCCCACTTCGCGCCACTCGTCTATGAAGCGCGGTACATCGAACAGATAAGGCAGACGGACTGCAAAAGCTACAATGAATAATGCAATACAAATCCAAGCTTCCTTTTTCAACAATTTCACCGTCTTTCCGCTTTTTTCTTTTTATAGAATCCCATTTTTTTCTATATCTATCCCCGATTTCATTTTCTTTGGAAAGTCCATCTCCATGAGTATGATTGGAGACAAGCATTCATAGATTAAATATAGGTGATTCTCTGGTAAAAAAAGGAGCGCTATGAACGGTGAACTACTACTTGTACTCTTAATGATTATTGGCCTATTTTCTAAATCCAGCATCATTACCATAGCAGCTAGCTGTCTTTTGGTCATGAAGCTTTGTTCGCTTGAGCGCTTTTTTCCTCTCATCGAAAGAAGAGGATTAGAGCTGGGTGTCTTAATGCTAACCATTGTCATTCTTGTTCCTTTTGCTGAAGGTGAAATACAAATAGAGAACATTTATCACATTTTTGTGTCCACTACGGGCTGGTTCGCATTCCTTGGTGGAGCACTTGCCGTTTATATTAATCGTTTTGGATTGAAAATTCTGCGAACCCAGCCCGAATTTATTGTCGGATTAGTGATTGGTTCCATAATGGGGATTGTTTTCTTAGGGGGAATTCCTGTTGGCCCTCTCACCGCTGCAGGGATAACTGCCATGCTTAGCGTGATCTATAGGGGGATCTCCAATGAAAGGTAGTTGTGGCACATTTTGCCGAAACTTATCCTTGATTATTTAGCATTTCGACCGTATATGACTAATACTATCTTTATGGGGGTCGATACCTTTGGCTCCCCTACGCTTGGCTCTTGACCAAAGGTATCCAAGAAGAGAACGGATGGGCTTACCGTTCTTTTTTTGTCTCTTTTTTTAGAACGGGTCTTCGCCTATCTGCATACTGTGATTTTGTGTATATACCTAGACCAGAAAAAGGTGATTCAATGTTTTATCATGTCAAAGAGCTACAGTATCAAGCCAAACCAGAACGTCCTGATCCCGTATATGCAAAAAAGCTGCAAGAAATCATCGGTGGTGCACATGGAGAAATAACCGTGGCCATGCAGTACTTTTTCCAGGGACTAAACGCTCGTGAAGAAAAATATAAGGACTTACTCCTCGATACAGCTATGGAAGAATTCGCTCATGTTGAAATGATTGCCACTATGATTGCACGGCTTTTAGATAAAGCTCCTGTACAGCACCAAGACGAATTTGTTTCTAAAGACCCTCTGGTTGCAGCAGTTCTAGGGGGAATGAATCCGCAACACTACATCGTGTCTGGACTAGGCGCTCAGCCCGCTGATGCTGTCGGATATCCATGGAATGCCCGATATGTAGACGCGAGCGGTAACCTTCTAGCTGATTTCCGCTCCAATCTTACTAAAGAGTCACACGGAAGACTCCAAGCTGTAAGATTATACGAAGCGACAACAGATCGTGGAGTAAGAGATATGCTCTCTTGGTTAATTGCTCGAGACACCATGCATCAAAACCAATGGCTGGCAGCGATATCAGAAATAGAGGAAAGAGAAGGCCGGGTCGTTCCCAATACATTCCCTCGCCAGTTGGAGAAAAGAGAAGTTTCCTACGCCTTTTTAATCTCTCCCGCGGGGAAGAGAGCGCCACTGGAAGATGGGCGCAAGGACCTACCCCAGATGGCCTTGGACAATTCCAGTATGTCGCTCAACCTGTTCCTTTTGGTCCGAAGCCTGTATTACCCCCTCCTCCTCCTTATACACATAACACTTTACCTGTTTTACCGAAAAAATCGATGCCGAGTCAACCGCCCATGAAATAATGTTTCTCAAAAGGATCCCTTGCAGGCTCCTTTAAATGTTATTATTATAAATAAGTATTGATTTTATTTTCAGCGGAAGATATAATGTAATCATATCAAATAGCATTTAGATAAGGGGTAATCATGATGATTCAGGAGTTAATCCTATGCGATAAATGCCAAACACCAATTAAAAACTTAAAGCACACGATTAAGTGCGAGTGCGGTAGTAAACTGAAAACTACTAAATTTAAATAAGAACTTAGGGACCATTACCGGGTTCCGTTATGGGGTGCAAAATTTCTTTTCGAGCGTCCACACGCTCATTCGCAAAGTATTCTTAAGATTTGTGAATGAGCGGGATAGCACAGAGGGCATCGAGTTAGGGTGTTAATATAAGTGGTAAAAGTCCATTTATCCGAAAAAATTAGATAGAAAAAAGTAAAATAAGTGGAGAATCGACAACTAAAGCTTCAAAATAGCTTGTAAATTTGGGTTTCAGAGCTAATAGTTGAATTTTTTCCACCTACAAAATGAAATCCTACTCTATTTTAATCAATAAGTGGAGATTCGCCGTCTACTCATTCTTGCTTCCAATTTAGATGTTTACTGTCCGTGTACTTTCGCTGATTTTGTCTTTTAAAATACCCTATAGGGGGTATTTTCATTAGGCAGATAAAATAAAAATAGGACTTTTTCCAACCTAACAGTTGGGAGAAGTCCTTTTTGTGCATTTTGACGTTATATACTGATGAACACACCATGAAAACGGACTTGATTTGATGCCCGCCAGGCCTACCGATGCCTTAATCAGGGCACCAAAACCACCGTTTGATGCCCTCCATGCCTCCAGACACCCAGATCCGGGCACCAAAACCATCGTTTGATGCCCGCCAGACCTCCCGAAGCCCGCATCCGGGCACCAATTCCTTCGTTTGATGCCCTCTAGGCCTCCCGAAGCCCAGATCCGGGCACCAATTCCTTCGTTTGATGCCCGCCAGGCCTACCGATGCCTTAATCAGGGCACCAAAACCACCGTTTGATGCCCTCCATGCCTCCAGACACCCAGATCCGGGCACCAAAACCATCGTTTGATGCCCGCCAGACCTCCCGAAGCCCGCATCCGGGCACCAATTCCTTCGTTTGATGCCCTCTAGGCCTCCCGAAGCCCAGATCCGGGCACCAATTCCTTCGTTTGATGCCCGCCAGGCCTACCGATGCCTTAATCAGGGCACCAAAACCACCGTTTGATGCCCTCCATGCCTCCAGACACCCAGATCCGGGCACCAAAGCCATCGTTTGATGCCCGCCAAGCCCCCCAATCACCCGGATCAGGGCACCAATCCCATCCTCCTCATCGAAAAAAGGATGACCCTAAGAGTCACCCCGTCGAATAATCGTTCTATTAAATAGGTAATAACTTCGTAGTTTCTGTCTGTTCCAGTCGTTCGACCATATCGTACCAGGATTGTGGCTTATTGCTTAATACAGTATAATAGCGCTTTAGGAAGGCTACTATCAAGGAGGAAGAGAGCTCGTCCTCACTACCATTCATTGGCAAATAGCAAAGATCCAATCCTGTTACCGCTTCTCCGTCATTATTCCAGGATGGATGGACGTACGGGAAGTCTAGGCGCTTGTAGCCTAAATGCGATAACACTTCCCTACGAACATACGGGTCCATTGGCTTCACCCCGCCAAACTCGTAGTGCTCTACGCGATAAGGATCATAGATTTCAGCAAACATCCCCGCTAGTTGCTTGCCGTTGGCTTGGGCAAGGCCATGGAGGTCGTCTAGTCGCTTTTGGGCAAGATATCGTCCGATACCAAGACCTGGTTTGCCTATGATCGTAAAATCGGTCATAGCAACATTGAAATCTTCATAGTAACGATACTCTGTTGTACCTACCACTTTCCCCTCGTGAACGCAAACGAATACACGGATGCCCGGATCCTCTAAAGGATCTTTCCACAGGTCAAATTCAAGTACCTCCTCAGGCGGAAACACCTCCTGCATCAACTGATGCATTTGTTTAAATAAAGGATCTTCAATACTTGTAATGCGATGATATTCCATGCTCTTGTCCACTCCTTTTTTCGCTTTTTATCTAGAAGAATAAAATGGATTTCTCCACTCCATCAATGTTCCGTAATTACAGGACTCCTCATCCTCTAAATAGTTTTTGACCACATGCACAGGGGTTCGACCGCACCTCAGGAGAAAGGTGATTACTGGATCTTTAAGCTCTCCCTTGACTATAGCATGCAGATATTGCTCAGCTGTCATTTCCTTTGACACCTTATGATAACCAGGCATTCTCCCTCCACCAAGTAGACGTTCTAGTCTTAAGTGGACCACAACATCATACATGGATAGCATAAGCCACTTGCCCAAACCAAGTTTTCGATAAGCAGGTCTTACGCTAATATCTACAACGTACAATGTGTTTCCTTTAGGATTATGGTTTCGGATATACCCTTGATCCGTTACTTCCTCCCAAGAGTGTTCTGGATGCAACGGATCAAAATCAGTGAGCAGTCCTGTCATGGAACCAACAATCTCCCCGTCAACTTCTATACATAGTGCACCTTCTTGGAATAACCTGACATGATTGTTTAATTGTCCTTTGTTCCACCAGAGCTCGGACGGAAAAGGCGGCGGAAAGCATTCTTTCTGGACCTCGATTAGCTGATCGAAGTCTTCCTTGTGATAATTTCGTACCACAGCAGGAACAGGGCGTTCTTGGTCAAACACATAAAATTGTTTAAAATACAAGCCGCACCCCTCCTACTTCCAATCTGGATAAAGATCAATGCGTCGATCACGCCATGTTGTGACCGAGCCTCGCTCCCTTACTTCATAAAGCAATTCCAGATCTAAGTCAGCGGTCACGATCATATCATTATTTAATTCACCCTCCACCATAATCCCTTGTGGCGGGAAAGGAATATCATTCGGGGTAATAACGGCAGCTTGGCCAAAATTTGCGCGCATAAAATCCACAGTAGGAAGTGAACCTACTGTACCAGTAGTCACCACGTAGACCTGGTTCTCGATCGTTCTTGCGTGGCATGAATACCTAACGCGATGAAATCCATGACGATCATCAGTACAAGATGGGCAGAAAATCACATCGGCGCCTTTGGCCTTGACCATTCGGACGATCTCAGGAAATTCAATGTCGTAGCAGGTTAGCATGGCAATGGTCCCTTTTTCGGTTTCAAACACCTCAAGGCCTTCCCCAGGTGACATTTTCCATTCTTTTACTTCCGTTGGCGTAATATGCAGCTTAGCTTGCTCTGCAATGCGGCCATCTGGGTAGAACAAGTGAGCTACATTATATAATCGGTCTCCCTTACGGATAACATGAGTACCCCCAATAATGTACATCTTCGTTTGTTTGGCAAAGCTTGAAAACAGGTCGCGGTAACGATCCGTAAAATCAGGCAGATCGTTAATCGTGAGGGCGTTTCCGTTCTGATCGCCGATAGACATTAATTGGGTGGTGAAGAACTCTGGAAACAAGACAAACTCAGCCCCGAACTCTTCCGCTGTCTTAATATAATGCTCGGATTGTTTAGCAAAATCGTCAAAGGACTGAATCGTATGGAGATGATATTGTACAGCAGAAACTCTTAGCTTCATGTTTACCCTCCTCAGGAACTTATTGTCTCATTCTTGGTGAATTGGTAATCCCCACTATTATAACTTCATTTGGAAAATGTAGGTTTCAAATACTGTAATGATATAGCGTACAGTTAAGAAAGTCAATCAGAAAAAGCATTCAATCCCTCCTCAAGGAAGAATCGAATGCCTGAACGTTAAATCGCTTCGTGATCATTTACCTGTTGGGTATGAATCTGCTTTACCAGCCATTGAAGAGTCTGACGATATAAGGAAGTGCTAGCTTGAATCGAAGAATAGGTATGATCTGCTTCAGGAATTAGTATTTTTACACAGCTCTTACTTTTACCTCTAATAAACGAATACTGATAGATAGAACAATAGTCTGCCGGTATGACTTCATCATTCATGCCATGTGCTAGAAATACGTCCCCAGAGAATTGCTTGGATTCCTCAATGGGGCTATAGCCTTGCAAGGATTCCAAAAACCGATGAGTTAAGGCGAAGCCTTCATGGTCGATCGAATGGGTAGTTGCACTTTTGTGAAATTGCCCTTCTCCAATGATTTGCACAATATCATGGAAGGGATGACCGACAGCAGACCACATGGCTAACTTTTGGATACGTTTATCCCTGCTCGCTGTAAGTGCAGCAACCGCTCCTCCAAGACTATGTCCAAGGAGGATAATCTGGTTTTCATCCACTTCGTCTAGCTTGGTCGAGTAATCGATAACATCTAGGGTTTGCTGAATAAAGCGCTCAAAGCCATACGATCCGTAATCTCCTTCGCTTTCCCCACACCCTTCGTAATCAAAGCGCAATACAGCGATTCCATGCTGGACGAATTCACGAGCAGCCTTGACAAACAAGCGATTCACCCCGATTCGGCTTCCTACGAAACCATGGCAGATGATAACTAAAGGAACCTTAGCCCCCTGATTCTGTGGAAGGTGAAGTGATGCTGCTAATGTTACATTTCCGCTATCAATTCTTAATGTTTGCTCCACATCCAATCCTCCTGTTCCATACGCTCTCAGTAATTTTCCTTATTATATAACATATTATTCCGACCTGTAAAGTATGAATTGTTTCGTGCATACAAAAAAGCCTTCATGTATATGAAGGCTCAAACAAATTATCTAGATAGTTCTTTAATCTTATCTACCCAATCTTTAAAGCTCGTGTACTCATTAGGGTCAAATTGAAAATGCTTTTTTATCAGCTCTACTGATTTCCGTTCAGCATTGTGCAGCACGCCATCGGAAAAGATCAAGCGGAGCAATTCTGTCAGTGCTATATGCTTAGATCTCTCACTCGAAAAGTATGGGAGAATTTCCTCAAGAGATAAATATTGAATTTTATAATCTTCTATATTCATTTCTGTTGCATACTCTAACAGAAGGATTTCCTTTGCAGGGGTTAAATGACCATCGAAATTGGCTACTTTGTGCGCTAATTCGAGAAAAGCAGTTCTCTCCTTTGGCTCAAGCTCGGATAAAAACATGGGAATCGCCCTACTCTCTATTCTTTATATTTCGATCTACTATGTTATACGCTGTTAGGCACGCATGAGTTTCAGTGTACGATTAAAAAGAACCGCAAAAAGGAGCGGTTCTAACCATTTCTTGAACGTTTTTGACACAAATTTTTCACAATGTAAACACTGTTTTCATAGTAGAATAAGAGTATCCTCTCATCTCTTATGATGCAGATGATGGTATCTTTAGTTTTGGAAATTTTTGTCTCCATACCCCTTGTCCTTCTGCTTTATCGGCAGAGGGATTTTTTTTGTTTGGGTATACTATATTCTATTGAACTGTTCTCTAGTATGAGCCTTCGAATGTACCATCATCCAGGTTCCAACCTGATCTTTGTCAAAAATTTCGTTTTGAGTAAAGCCACATTGTAAAAAGAATGATTCAGCTCTTCGATCAATCGGATCCGTTAACACATAGTCCGTGTTCGCTTGTTCCAATACAAAATTAACGAGCTCCTTACCCGTTCCCTGATCACGATATTGAGGATGAACGAATATCGTGCCAATCAACAATTCCTTTACATGGTCTTGACTATTGGTGCAAAAGATCTCTTCACTGTATTCCACCATTCCCAGTAATTGCCCATTCACAAAGGCTCCGTATAGAATCTCCCCATTCCGTATCGAATCTTCCATGGCAGTTAGAATTCCTTGTTCATTCGCTCCAATGCCTACGCTGCTTACAGACAATGCATATCGAAAATCCAAAAACTCCTCTAGAGTAACAGGTCTTATCTTCTCTGTATGTATAGTGGGTCGCATGAAGTGTCTCCTATTTAAGCCTAACCAGCAGGTCCTTGATATCATAATCAAATTCAAAAAAGTAAGGTTTATTTTCCTCATCAAATACCATCAAAAGCGGAAGATCTTCATCAGGCAAGATAAGCTTGACCTCATCAATTAGGCCGCTTAACCATTGATTATTGATCGGGATGGGAGGTTCAAGAGGAATTTTGTAAATATGTCCATCCTTAGGAATTGGATTAAATCGCTTTGTAATATCTTGAATATGGTGTACACACTGTTTTACTTGGGCATGAACCCACGGGGAATTAGGCGCAATCCTAATGACACGCTCTTGTTTAAGATCAAACACTTCAATTTCCGAATCGGCGGCCAAAACGATAGGTTGAAAAATAAAGGAAAGACATATAAATATGGGAATAACCCATCTGATTGTCTGCATAGGTTCACCTCCAAAGTTGTTCGTTCATACTATTCCCCTTGGAGGTCATTCTACTCAAGTGGCAAGCGTAATGGTGACCTTAAATAGATCTCCGTCCACTTCCATTTCCATGCTGCCATCATGCAAGTCTATAATGGATTTGGCAATTGCCAATCCAAGTCCAGACCCTTCCGTATTTCTTGAAGAATCTCCTCGTTTAAACCGCTCGAATAATTCTTCTACATTTTCCCCTAGTTCATACTTGGCTACATTTTTAAACGTAATCACTACATACTGTGGATTCGTTTTCATTGTAATATAAACTCGGGTCTGCTCTAATGAATATTTCAGGAAATTGCCGATGAGGTTCTCAAACACACGCCATATTTTTTGTCCATCCACACGGGCATATACCGGTTTATCGGGAAGCACGACCCGGAGTTGCAAAGTAGACTCCTCGATTTTTTCGTTGTATTCTGCCAGTGCCTGTTGAAGAAGCTGTACCAAGTCTACTCGATCCTTTACTAATTGAATATTTCCGCTGGCCATTTTCGTTGCTTCAAATAAGTCGTCTATTAAGACCTTCAATCGTTTCGACTTACGATCAAGAATATCTATATAGGATTGACGATCCTCATTCGAAAGATCTTCCCTTTTCAATAACTCCGTGTAGGAAATAATGGAGGTCAAAGGGGTACGCAAATCATGACTAACGTTCGTAATAAGCTCCGTTTTCAGTCGTTCACTTTTGGCCTGCTCATTTATTGAAGTTCTCACCCCATGCTTAAGCTTGTTCATATTTTCAGCAAGCTTCGCGAACGAGGAATTTCCGGTTACCGGTAAATCAACCTCGAGATTCCCAAGTACCCATTGATTGGAACATAATACGATTCGATTAAAATATCCGGCTCTTTTGATGATTACAAATAACGCCGGAATGCCCAACAGAAGAGCATATGGCGCATAGAAAATGATCAACCTTGGTTTGAGCATAACAAGGAGGAAGCCAGCTCCTAATGAAAAAACAAAGAACAAGAGAATAATAAGTTGAGTACCAATATGTCGTACAAGAAAGACCTCTTTTATACTAAAGTATGTTCGGGCAAGGATCGTCTTCCGCCACTCTACTCTCATGTCAGATTGTTTTCTGACCCTTGTCCATAACCAGCTTCCTTGCATCAGGGTTAAAGCTACTAGTACGGTCGTTACAGCCAATCGCAATATCCAATCCCAAAAGTGTTGGTAGGAATAATTATAAAGGAAGTCATTTGCGCTAACACCTAGAAAGAAGAGCGTCATCAGCCCTATAAAGCCAAACGCGGTGATTCCGATATCTAGAGGAATTCGATTGTACAGGGTCTGCCATCGGCTAAATCCTTCATGAATGGGGACTTTTTTCAGGATGACAAATAGGGACACTAAACCAGTAGAAAGTGTCCAGTAACCTACTTTTTGTCTCTGCTGAAATTCATCATAACCCGGCAGAACAGAAAGGGCTAGCTCGGATGACTTGGGGACTGCAATTCTACCTTCGTACATGTTGATGTTACTTGGAAGGCTTAATTCACTTAGCAACTTCCCATATGCTCCCCCAACGGTCAGATAATGATAGGAAGCGGAAGGGTAATTTCGCTCGAATGCGATTATCTCGTTTGGGTTCACGATATTCGTAAACTCTTCTCCAGTTTCAATATTTTTAAAATGGTAAAGAAAGACACTTTTATACTTCATGTAATCACTGCGATGCTGTTCTCTCTCTTTATAAAATTCTTCAATCTTCTTCTCTTTTTCTTTTACAATTTTAACTCTAATGTGATCATCACTCTTAAAGTTATTCGTAATATCTTCGAGTTTCCTGTCTCGCTCCGCAACAAGGGCCTCCACAACATCATGTTGCTCTGCAGCAACAGCATCACGGATTCTATTTTCATACTGTCCTTTGATATTTTCTAGCTGCTGGGCTAAATCACCGTAACGATAGCGATGCTCGTTAATTTCTTCATCAGATACAGTGATCCACTTCTTTGTCTCATTCTCAGTTAGATGATGGAATTCAAGCATAGCTAAGTTGTCCAAAAACTGATTCAATTGATGCTCGAATGGATAATTACGAAAATAATCATGCTTCTCCGGACCATAGTTTAAAGCGATTGAAATGCCTATCAATCCGTATGTAAAGAGCAAAATCCAAACTGTTGTCAGCCCTCTATTATTTTTCCATTTTGTAGCCAATTCCCCAAACCACCTTTAAATATGTTGGATTTTTTGGATCAATCTCAATTTTTTCTCTTATTTTCCGAATATGGACGGCCACCGTATTTTCAGCGTTGTAACCAGGTTCCTGCCAGACCCGCTCATAAATTTCATGAATAGAAAACACACGTCCAGGATTTCTCATTAACAGCTCTACAATCTTATACTCAATAGGAGTTAGCTTTACTGGTTCACCCTGTACCAAAAATTCTTTAGCCGATTCATTTAAAGTTAATCCATGCAATTCAATCACCTTTTCAGAGCCTTCATAGGTTCCCAGCGTAACATATCTTCTTAGCAAGGACTTCACACGAGCGATTAATTCCAGTGGATTAAAGGGTTTGGTTACGTAGTCATCTGCCCCAACCTGTAGTCCTAGAATTTTATCTGTATCCTCAGTTTTTGCACTTAACATTAAAATGGGAATATTCTTCTCCTCTCGAATTTTAAATGTTGTAGCTATCCCATCTAATCTAGGCATCATGACGTCCAGCACGATAAGATGAACTTGATGCTGATGTAGCTTTTCAAGTGCCTCTAAGCCATCCTTTGCTTTTATGACCGTTATACCTTCGTTTTTTAAGTAAATCTCAATTGCATCCCGAATCTCCAATTCATCATCCACCACAAGCACACAATATCGGTTCAATTTTTCTCCTCCTTTGAGTTTCATTGTATGAGACGTTTCTTAAGAACAAGGTATAACAAATCTTAAGAATTTCTTAAATTCAACACTAGTACAAAAGAAAAAGACCTATATGAGGTCTTTGTTCTAATTGGGGAATGGTGTAGGCGTAGAATTCACACCATTAGCTCCGTATTTAGCATCTACTAACTGACGTATGGTTTTAAGGTCTGTTCCTTTTTCATACTCTTGCTTCGCCTCACGGGCGATATCCACACAAATCCCTCAGCCAAATCCCATCGTATCTAGAATAGCCGTATTGCCTTCTACCTTCTGAACGAAGCAATGTGTATTGTTAATGTGACCATCTTCTTCAAAGCAACCGCAATAACAAGGCATATAATCAAGAACCTCGGGATGTTCAACAGCAAATTGGTAAGCTTCTAAAACCTTTTCCTTAGGAGAATAAGCTGTAATAACAGACCAATCATTACTTCCTATTTCATATGTTAAGACAGGAGCGGTGGCTTGTCCATGGCTGTGCTGCTCTTTAGATCCACTGCATCCGGTGACTAACAACAAACATGCAATTAGAGTAAGCGAAACCTTCTTCATCGTGGAATCCCTCCGTTTCAACATCATACCACTAGTACCTGATGCTTGTCTTTATGCATTTTATCACAAAATTTATAACTTCACGCGAAAAAAGGCAGATGTTTAACAAAGTTGTCATCTTCCTTAAAAACAAAAGAGACAGACCCACTTTTATCAAGGTCTGCCTCTGTATCAATGGACCTAAGCGTGCAAAAACGTTGGGTGTTTAAAATACCTCTTACCTCCTAGCTGAGCCAAAGCAATGTGAAGAATCTTTTTTTCCATACTTAAAAGTCGGTGGTTATTACCGTCAATTGGGTAGAGCTTACTGCGAGTAGCTTGTAAGCTTTCCTTTAAGCTAAACAAACGATTGGCAATCTCGGTAGATTGATCCTTCTTATAGATCCCACCTTGGACAAAATCATAAATTTCCTCCGAACAAAGTGCTTGGATATATCCCATTAACTCATCTATAAACATCAGATCCTGATAATATTCATCAAGCTTTTCTACAATAAACTCGTAATGGTCTGTATTGACAATATAATGCGCATTCCCTCTGACCCATAAAATTCCCATATCCATGGCTAGTATTTCCTTAATCATTTTTAGCTCAGCCATAAACAACGTCTTCTCAGTACTATAATGGGTTAAGTATGCTTGCTGCTTTCGATACATAAACTGACCCACTTCTAACAGCTTTTGCAATTCCTTTAGTTTCATCCCCCAAACCCCTTTCAGCTTAACCTAAGCCGTATCTTTGAATTTAGTTCTACATTATGAACTTGAGACGGGGATTACCACTAGATTCATATAAGAATAATCTACAAATAAGTTCCCTCACCATCGAATAAAGAGGAATTAATACGATTAATAAACCAATAATGTAAAAAGACCACTGTTGTAGTGGTCTCTTTACATTAGATACAGCGTTTTACAATATTTCGAGCAATCCAAACACCTGCCGCTCCTGCTTGAGCCAATCCTCTGGTTATTCCTGCTCCGTCTCCCCCACAGAATAAGCCTTTGATCTCCGTCTCGAATTCTTCCGTAAGTTTAGGACGTGCTGAATAGAACTTGGCTTCTACACCATAGAACAAGGTATGCTCAGAAGCGATTCCAGGGGTCACTTTATCAAGTGCTTCTACCATTTCTATTAAACTCTTCATTGTGTTATAAGGCAATACCAAACCAAGGTCTCCCGGTACCGCCTCTTTTAACGTAGGCTCGAGAAATCCTTCTTTTATTCTACTATCGGTCGATCTTCTTCCGCGAATAATATCACCGTACTTTTGGACAATGACCCCGCCGTTCGAAAGATCGTTTGCCCGCTTACAGATTTCTCTAGCGTACTCATTTGGCTTATCAAAAGGATCTGTAAAGGTATGAGATACTAATAATGCGAAGTTTGTATTGCTTGACCCTAGAGCCGGATCTTTATATGAATGACCATTGGCTGCCATGATTCCACTATGATTCTCCACGACAACATGACCGGATGGATTGCTGCAGAACGTTCTAACTCTCGTTCCTACAGACGTATTAAATACAAATTTGCCCTCGTATAGGTGTTCATTGATCTCTCTCATCACCACATCGGATGTTTCTACTCGAACACCGACATCCACTTGGTTATTATACATTTTCAGTTTTCTTTTCTTTAAGATATCTGTTAACCAAGCAGATCCGTCACGTCCTGGAACAATAACCACATGATCAGCAGCAAATTCTTCTCCATTCTTAAGCACAATCCCTTTTACAATATGTCGATCATTATCTTTATCCGTAATCAAATCTGCGACTTCGGTTTTGTACATCATGGTAATTCGTTCTTTCAAATACTCATAGATCGAGGTTAAAATTTCTAAATTTTGCTCTGTACCCAGGTGGCGAACTTCAGCTCTCAGCAATTTTAGACCCGCAGCATAGCCTCTCTGCTCGATATTTTTAATGGTTTCTGTTGTTGGATCAGTAATGGATTCCGTCGCGCCGTGCTTTAAATTAATTTCGTCTACATACTTAATCAGCTCTAGAACCTTGGAGGGATTAAGATAATCGGTCATCCAACCTCCAAACTC
This sequence comes from Ammoniphilus sp. YIM 78166, assembly GCF_004522215.1. Taxonomy (GTDB): domain Bacteria; phylum Bacillota; class Bacilli; order Aneurinibacillales; family RAOX-1; genus YIM-78166. The sequence continues at coordinate 908,560 of NZ_SDLR01000003.1, forward strand.
CGTCGTAATATTAAACTTCCCATCGCTGTATGCTCCTGCCCCTCCAAACCCACTGGTAATCGAGCAAGCTGGCAAGCAGCCAGCATAATCTTTTTTGCCTGCAGGCGGTGGACACAGCTTGATTTTTTCCTCTAAGATCGGGCAGCGTCTAGAATATATATCATGTCCTTTATCAATTAACAGCACGTTAAGATGAGGAGCCTTCAAAGTTAATTCATAAGCCGTAAAAATTCCCGCTGGTCCCCCACCAACTACAACTACATCGTATGTGTTCATATATGTTCCCCCTTCAAAAATGAAAAAAAGCCAAGAAACTCCAACTGCCGAATGGGGTACAACAAGACCCCATTCGTAGTTAGGAATTTCCGGCTCCTAGTAGAAACCCTCAAACCATATTATTGAGGATATACGAACAGTTCACTTCCGTTATTTAATTCGGCAACAATAAGTATACTAATTCAGAAAGGGTGTATATGTCAAGTTCATTCTGAAAAGATATTCGTTTTTTGATACCCAGGTTCCTTACTAGGACCAATTCATTCCTCGATTCAGAGCAAAAACCGAACATTCAACATCGTTCGAATGAAGCAATAAGGAGAAAATGAATATCTTCTATCTCTATAACATATAATCAAGAAGAAATTTAAAGGAGAGATGAACCTTGAAGGCAGCTGGTATCTTTGAAGGCGGAGGCATTAAAGGATTGGCGCATCTAGGAGCGGTTGAGGTTATGGAAGATGCCGGTTATCGATGGGAGAGACTAGCAGGAACGTCCGCAGGGTCTATCGTAGCAACTCTACTAGCTGCAGGCTATACTGGAAAAGAGCTAATAGAGCTCTTTTCACATTTTCCTTATGAACAGCTTCAGAGGAAAACAGCGATCAGTCATCTTCCACTTATCGGGTCTTGGCTTAGTTTGTATATTTATAATGGCATCTACAAACTTTCTATACTCGAGAAGTGGTTAAACCAAGTGCTAAGCAAAAAGGGAGTATTGACCTTCGGTGATCTTCCTCCGAACAAGCTTAAAATTGTTATTTCCGATATATCAAACAATCGAATGGCCATTCTACCAGACGATCTTACCCGTTACGGACTGCAAGCAGCCACCTTTCCCCTCGCCTTGGCTGTTCGTATCAGCAGTTCTATTCCCTTTTATTTCCTTCCTGTACACTTAAAAAAACATACTTTTCTAGATGGCTCTATTCTAAGCAATTACCCTGTATGGATCTTCGACAAGGATAGTCTTCCTTCCTACCCCACCTTTGGGTTTCGCTTATCCGGCCCCACCATTGTTCCTCAACCTGAGCAAATTAGAGGACCCGTCAGTAAGACCTTAGCAATTGTCCGTACCATGATGGACGCTCGTGATTCACGATACATCGAAGAAAATGATGCCGTTCGAACGATATTTGTAAATAATATTAACGTCGGGACAACGGATTTTACCATTCCTGAAGAGAAGCGTCTTGAATTGATTGAGTTGGGCCGGGAAGCCTCTAGGAAATTTTTAAAGAAATGGGACTATCATCATTATATAAAAACCTACCATACCTCCATTGCTCCACAACTCTCCCCCAAAATTAAATAATCTGAAAAAAACCTCTGGATCTATCCAGAGGTTTCATTTTTCTTACACCGCCTTTTGCTTCTCTTCATTGACTGGAGTTGCTTCCTTCGAAAAGAACCAGCCACACACTGCAATTAATACTAATACAATATAGAAGGTAAACTTCCATGCTGGCAAGGTAGCAAACCCTTCAGGAAGAATGGAGAGGGCTTCATGTGACATCGTGTATACAGCTAGCTTTACCCCTACCCATCCTACGATGAAGAAAGCTGCGACTTCCAGACCTGGTTTGCGCTGCAGCAAGAGTACGAAATAGGTTGCAGCAAAACGCATAATAACAAGCCCAATAAATCCACCTGCAAAGATAACAAGGAACTGACCTCCATCCATTCCGCCAATGAGAGGGAGATTGGACTTAGGTAGGGCAACGGCGAGCGCAACGGCGGCTAAAATTGAATCGACCGCAAACGCAATATCCGCTAATTCAACCTTAAACACCGTCATCCAGAAACCAGAACCCTTTTTCACGGGAGCAGTGTTTCCTTCACTTGCAGCATCCTGTTCGGCTTTTCTAACCACAAATTTTCGATAAATATGATTGATGGCAATAAACAATAGATACAGGGCACCAATCGCCTGTACTTGCCATACGTCTACAAGGAACGAAATCGCAAATAAGGAGGCAAAACGGAAAACAAAGGCTCCAGCTAAACCGTAAAATAACGCTCTTTTTCTTTCTTTCTCTGGTAGATGCTTTACCATGATTGCCAGAACAAGGGCATTGTCTGCAGCTAGCAGCCCTTCAAGTGCGATCAATACGAGCAACACCCAACCATATTCGAGTAACAATGAAAGTTCCATTTCTTTTCTCCTCCTCTTTTTTCTTGAGAAAAATAAAAATGACCTTTACCCAAAACAGGTACAAGGTCATTGTTTAATGGAACAAAAATAACCTTTACCTGCTCGTGGTAAAGGTCTCGCTAACAACTAAACAGTTGCCAACAAAGCCGAGGGTAAACCCTGGAATGACGACTTTGCTGTTAAAGCTACTCCCCTTTAAGGGATATTTTATTTTGTTAAGTTTATAATATAGGCTCTATTTGAAAAAGTCAATAGTTTCGATTGCTCTCCCACGTTTTACATCCCATACTGTCTTCGCATAAGATTCGCTTAATCGTAAAGCAAACGTAGCTGCGAAAAGTCCAAGTCCAAGCCCTGCCACCATGTCAAGCACCCAATGAATACCTAAATAAAAGATTGAAAATATAATAACAGCTGCACATATTGAATATAGTGCGCCTATTCTAGGGAGCCTAGATTTCAAAGCAATGACGGCCATTGTAACCGAAAGCGAGGTATGAAGACTAGGAAAACAGTTATTGAGACCTGACAAGGCCCGATATTCGTGTTCGAAATTTGGATAAACCTGTGGGATTAAGAACTCCACCTTCGAATGAACATACCATACTTCGTTAACTGGAAAAAAAAGATAAAAGGGGATAGCAATTAAATAATTAAGCATGATTCCATAGAACAAGGCATAAAAGGCTTTATTCTCTTGATAGGCGTGATAAACAATAAAGGAAACAAACATCATGGCCGTAAATACGATGATATAAAAATACGTTAAGATAAAGGTTAGTCCATCATGGAGGAAAAAGTGCTGGATATAATAAACAATATTTCCCTCCGTTCTATACACCCACCAGGTAAAGTCTTCCACTCCTTTCATTTCTTTTTCAACCAGCTGCTGGACTTTGTTAAGAACCAAAACGACAAGCAGCGCAGAAAAATGCCATAATAACATTTTCTTAGTAACTACATCCCTTATGAGCCCCGTAACAGGGTATAAGGGATTGCACTTTAAAATATAGCCTACCATAACCAAAATAGTGATCACCATGGTCAATAAGATTGCGTTAACCGAATCAAACATGTTCTTTATCCCTTCCCGTATAAACTCAAACAACATAAAAAGACCTTAGCCTGATGGCAAAGGTCTTGCTTAGTACGGATGTGTACCAACAAAGCCGGAGGTAAAACCACGAAGTGACGACTTTGTTTCAGGCGGTTGACCTGATAGCTACTCCCCTTTGGTGGGATGCTGTATGTGATTTATTTTCATTATATGAAAACCGTAGTCCCTTGACAATGATATTTTTTTACTTTAATTGCCCATTTCTTGCCCTAAATTAATACGGTTTTGGAATTCTTCAAGTGCGTCATAACCTTCTTGCTGCAGCCGCCAATTTTTCGCCGCTGTTGTGATTAGTCCAGCTACATCACGTCCCGGCCGAACCGGTATCTCCACGTGTGGGATCGTGACATCTAAATAGGAGACAGTAAATCTTTCGAAACCAAGCGCATCATAATGATGCTTGTCCTTCCATGGAGAGAGCAAGATATCTATATTAATTTCCGTTTCATCCTGAACAGACCCCGACCCATGCATTCGTGGGATATCTACTAGCCCAATCCCGCGCAAGGATAAAAAACCTCGGTTACTAATATTGTGTGTGCCGATAATCGTTTCGGGATCAATTTGTTTGATCATAACGAGGTCATCGGAAATGAGGCGATGTCCTCGTTCAATAAGTGCTAACGCGGCTTCCGATTTGCCTATCCCGCTTTCGCCACGTAGCAAGATGCCGACTCCAAACACATTGAGACAAACGCCATGGACGCCAATCTCTTTTGCAAGAGACTTCTCGAGGAAGTTATTGACTTTCGTGATGAACTTCGTTGTCTTTTGACTAGTTCGCAAAAGAGGAATTCCCTGTTCCGAACAGTGCTTCTGAAAATAGGTTAACTCCTCTTGCCCCCGGGTAATAATAAAGCAAGGCGGATGAAGGCGTACCACATTCCCTATCCGTTCATCTCTTTCTTCATGAGTTAGCGAGTGCAGGTAATCTACTTCCTGCCTTCCAAGCAGCTGGATGCGATTATGGGGAAAGTATTCAATAAATCCTGTAAACTCCAAGCCGGGTCTATGAATATCATCTTCGGTTATCGGCCTATCCAATCCAACTTCTCCGGCTAAAACTTCAAGCTGAAACTTATCGACAAGGTCTTTAACGAATATTGTTTTCATTTCATTCCCTTTCTTATTTTCAGTACTCAATTTTTCTCTCTCTTCAAGGTAGAACAGATTGTTAAGAATGTCTACTAAAATAAATTGTCAAGGGATCGCCTTTTGATTTAGCGAATAGTTAATGATTTAATAAAAATAAGGATGATTCAAAAAGGAGAGCACTAATGATCGTAAAACAGAATCAGGAACTCTATATGGAAGCTGAGAGGTTCATAACCCGTTGTTATACCGAGCTCGGAAAATCTCAAGAAATCCAATCAAGACTCCAGGCCATTGAAGGCTCTATCCAAGAAACAAGCCAGTATGTCCATACTTTTGAAGAGCTAGAACACGGCGCAAAAATGGCTTGGAGAAATAGCAATCGATGCATTGGCCGACTGTTTTGGGACAAGCTCCATGTACTTGATAAAAGAGACCTATCTACTCCCAACGAAGTTGCAACGGCTCTGTTTGACCATATTTCCTATGCGACAAACCAGGGGAATATCCTTCCTACAATATCCATTTTTAAACCCCAGGCTCACGGCAAGGATCAAGTTCGAATTTGGAACCATCAACTCATCCGTTATGCTGGGTATGAAACAGAGAACGGCATCATCGGTGATCCCCACTCGATTTTGTTCACGAAAGTCTGTCAGGAGATGGGCTGGAATGGAGATGGAACTCGGTTTGATCTTTTACCAATCGTAATACAAACGAGTGGCAATCCACCTACCTTCTATGCCCTACCAAAAGATATTGTCCTTGAAGTGCCGATTACCCATCCTAGCTTAGAGGCATTTGCCTCGCTAGATCTCCAATGGTATGCCCTTCCTCTCATTTCCGATATGCTGCTGGAGATTGGCGGCATTCAGTACTCAGCAGCTCCATTTAATGGGTGGTACATGGGAACGGAGATCGGCGCCCGCAATTTGGCGGACCTGAACCGGTATAATCAGCTTCCCGAGGTCGCGCGTATACTCGGATTATCCACGGAAAGAGAATCCACTCTTTGGAGAGACAAGGCATTAGTTGAATTAAATATCGCGGTCCTGCACTCATTTAAGCAAGCTGGCGTGAGCATCGTTGATCACCATACCGCCGCTCACCAGTTCCAACTCTTTGAGAAGCAGGAAAAAGAAAAAAATAGAGCGCTGACCGGTGATTGGACTTGGCTCATACCCCCAGTATCACCTGCGACGACACATATTTTTCACCAGTCTTATGACGATCGGATGGTTACACCGAATTATTACTATCAAGCGAAACCATATAAATAAAAGGAAAAAAATAGCGTCCTACGATTAAACGGAGGGCGCTCTTGTTCCATCATCCATTTCTTTTAATTACAAATCTTCGATATCCCTTTAACCCTCGTATTGGCTGGCTTTGTACCTGGTCAACAACCGCTCTCAAGGGACCTTGCCAAAGCAACGTAATGAAATCGTTCATGTTTTGCGGCTTTCCCTCTGCCTCAATTTCAACTGTCCCATCCAGCTTATTACGTACCCATCCCACAATTTTTAAATTTACAGCTTGCTTTTGGGTAAAACGTCTAAATCCTACACCCTGTACTTTTCCCGTTACAAGTATATGATACCTAACGATAGGGACTCTCCTCCTTCACTTGCCAGTCTTCACCTTCAAGATATGCAAAGTTGGGAGGAGGAGTTTATCTTGGTTCAGTCCATCTATGAGTTAAGTCATTGTCAATATTGAATTGATCTAATGTACGTGCCACAATATGGTTGACCATATCGTCAATGGATTGAGGATGGTTATAGAAAGCGGGAACAGGCGGCATGATCACGGCTCCCATTCTTGAAAGTCCCAGCATGTTTTCTAGATGAATGTCATTTAAAGGCATCTCTCGGGTCAGTAACACCAGCTTTTTCCTTTCCTTCAATATCACGTCAGCTGCCCGGCTGACTAGATTATCTGCCAGCCCCATACGGATTGAAGCCAGAGTTTTCATACTGCAAGGCGCAATTACCATGCCTTGAACGCGGAACGATCCGCTCGAGATAGATGCTGCCTGATTTGACGGCTGATGAACAACGTGGGCTAGCTTTTGCACATCGTCTATCGTATACGGGGTCTCGAGACGTATAGTGGTTTCAGCCCATTTTGACATCACAAGATGGGTTTCTACACCTGCTGCATCTAAGGCTTCCAACATACGTATTCCAAATATAGCGCCAGTAGCACCTGTTATTCCTACAATGATTCTCAAATCTTTCACCTCGATCCTATTCTTAGTAACCTAAATAGTCTAACAAGTTTTCCATTCTATTTTTCATGGTTTTCGGCTATTTATAGCCTCCGTATCGATCCCCTTTGGGGTCTTTTTCTTTTTTACATATTAATACATCACGGAAAGAATTGAAAATCCCACCATTATAGATTAAAATTATCTAATCAAAAGGATACTGAATAGTATCCAAATAATATTTTCAATTATTAAATATATCATTTTTCATAGGAGAGAACCATGAAATATATAAGCACACGTGGTCAAGTACAAGACATTGGTTTTATCGATGCAGTCCTTATGGGACTAGCTGACGACGGAGGACTTCTAATCCCAAGTCACATTCCCCAAGTTTCAGAAGAACAGTTCCAACAATGGGCAACTCTCTCGTATCAAGAGTTAGCTTACGAAATCTTCTCTTATTATACGAATGACGAGATTCCACAAGATGATCTAAAGGCATTAATCGCTGAGAGTTACGGAACCTTCCGACATCCCGAAGTCACTCCTGTTCGTAAGGTCAATGACGATATGTATGTCCTGGAGCTTTTTCATGGACCGACCTTTGCCTTTAAAGATGTGGCTCTACAGTTTCTAGGTAACTTATATTCCTATATTTCCAAGAAGCAAGATAAAATCATACATATCATTGGAGCTACCTCCGGTGATACAGGAGCTTCCGCAATTGAAGGCGTTCGATCCAAAGAAGGAATTCGCATTTGCATCCTTCATCCGCACCAAAAGGTAAGTAAGGTGCAGGAACTGCAAATGACCACCGTCCATGACGAAAATGTCCTAAATTTATCTGTAGAAGGAACCTTTGACGATTGTCAACGCATCATTAAGGAATTGTTTGCAGACGTAGATTTTAAGAACCAATATCATCTTCGTGCAATTAACTCCATTAACTTTGCGCGGATTTTAGCCCAGACCGTTTATTATTTCTATGCGTACTTCCAAGTAACCAAACAAACCGATGCCAAATTGGTTAACTTCAGTGTTCCAACAGGGAACTTCGGTGATATCTTTGCTGGGTACCTCGCGAAGCGCATGGGACTTCCTGTAGGCAAGTTGATCGTAGCAACTAATGAGAATAATATTTTGGAACGTTTCGTAAAAGATGGAATTTACCAACCGGGGCAATTCCATAGTACCTTCAGTCCGTCAATGGACATTCAAGTTGCCAGCAACTTTGAACGTTATCTCTATTACCTACTGAACGAGGATGCGAATCAAGTTGCGGCTCTGATGGATCAATTTAAGGCTAATGGAAAAATTGTGATTGATGAAGCTAAGCTCCGTATTGTACATGATGACTTCGATGCCCATGGTGTAATGGGAGAAGAATGTTTAACTATGATAAGTAAATATTATAAGGAGTATGATTACTTGCTTGATCCACATACCGCTTGCGGTGTTGCTGCGTACGAGCAGGTTACCGACTCTAATGAAGTATGTGTGACCCTCTCTACGGCACATCCTGCAAAGTTTAATGAGTCCATTGAGCGTTGTAACATTGAGCAAACCTATCCAGAGCAGATCAGTCAGCTGTTCGATAAGCCACAGTACCAGGAGATCGTAAAGGCCGATAATGCCGAGATTGCTCGACGCTTAGAACAATTTTTTAGTAAATAAGATAGGAAATTAGGTTTAACTTTAAAAGGGTGTTCCTTGGGAACACCCTTCTCTATTTAACTATCCTGTGATTATCTGGTTTTTGGCCAAGGTATGAAGCTAGTAAATCATCCTGCCGGTAATAAAGTCCTCAATCTCCTTTTCTCTTGGGGAGTCAAAGAACTGATCTCTCTCCTGTTTTTGATAAACCTTTCCTTGGTGAACAAAGATGATTTCATCTCCCACTCGCCGTGCCTGCTGCAGGTTATGAGTAACCATCACAATGGTAACCCCTATCTGTTTATAAATCTGATGAATCGCCTCTTCTATAATCTCAATGTTCATCGGGTCCAGATTAGAGGTCGGCTCATCTAGCAAAAGGAGCTTCGGCTCAATGACTAGGGCTCGTGCCAGAGCTATTCGCTGCGCTTCCCCGCCGGAAAGAGAAACCGCCCTCCGATCAGTAAAGCCTGTTAGTCTTACTGCTTGTAAGACAGCCTCTACTCTTTCGTTTATTTCAACCTTACTTAGGTTCCGATATCTTAGGCCCATTGCAACGTTATCAAAAACGGATATATCAAACATGACAGGTTTTTGTGAAACATACACCATTTGTCGTTGAAGCTCCAATTGCTCGCTTCGCGAATACCCTTTGACAGGAAGGTTTTTTTGAAATAATCGCATCTGGCCTTTAGCAGGCTTCTCCAACAAATTTGTCAAACGCAAAAAAGTGCTCTTTCCTGAACCGCTTGGACCCACCACAGCGTAACGCCTGGCAGCTTGAAGCTCGAGATGAGGAATGGACAATGTCTCACGTCCTTCGAATTCAACACAAACTTGGTCATATTCCGCTACGTTAGCTACCATCCTCTCCCACCTCCCTGAATCCCCCGAAGCATGCCAACCATTAGAAAGCTGTTGATGATAAAGCTGAGGAAAAGAAGTACAATCCCCAGTGCCAATCCTACTTCAAAATTCCCCTTCCTGGTCTCAAGTATAATGGCGGTGGTCATCACACGGGTATGCCCTTCGATATTCCCGCCTACAAGCATTACCGCACCCACTTCTGAAAGGGCCCGTCCAAACGCCGTGGCCACCGCAGCCCAAATCCCTTTCCTGGATTCCTTGATTAACGCCCACACGAGCTGGAATCGGTTGGCTCCCAAGCTCTGAGCCGTTTCAGCGAATATTTTTTCTTTTGCGTAGACGGCTGAAAGGGTTAGCCCGGCAATAATGGGGGTCACCAAAATGACTTGGGCAATGATCATGGCAGACGGAGTAAATAGGAGCTCCCATTCACCCAAAATCCCTTGCCTAGAAAGCAAAAGATAAACAACTACCCCAATAAGTACGGGTGGAAACCCCATCATGGTATAGATAAGAGCGATCACCAATTTTCGTCCAGGGAAGTTAAATAACCCAATAACAGCTCCAACGGGGATACCTAGAAGCATTCCAACGAGGACAGCACTCGTTGAAACTTGCAACGAAAGTAGAATGACCGCTCTGACTTCTTGATTTTGAAAAATTTCAACTAAAATGTTCCACATAGTAGCCTCGCTTATCTAGTTTTTTTCGTATACCATCTCTCCCAAATGACTGAAATCATAACCATCCATCTCACTCGAGTGAAGACTTTCGCGAAAATCTTCAGAAACTAAAAGAGTGTAGAATGCCTCCCAGGCTTCTGTATTTTCAGATGTAAGCCGAACAATCAAATCAAACCGCTCTTGCGCAAGAGGAATAAAGGATAGTCCCATCTTTACCGCTGCACTTTCAATCCCAAGTGTGACATCAGCTGCCCCTCTACCGATAGCCGAAGCTGTAGCAAAGTGGTTCCACTCCTCTTTCTCATACCCAGTAATATCTTGAGGAGAGATTTGGTGTTTGCTCAAGTGATGGTCCAACAAAAACCGAGTTCCTGAGCCTTTTTGACGGTTAATAAATTGAATATCCTTGCGGATCAAATCGTTCCATTCTAATATCCTCTTCGGATTGCCACTAGCAACGATAAACCCCTGATTGCGTGTCGCTAAACGAATAACCCGAATAGGCTCATGAATGAACAATCGTTCGATAAAAGGAACATTGTAATCTCCGGATGCAGGGTCAAGTAGATGGACCGCAGCCATATCCGTAAATCCTCGATGCAGCATCATGATTCCTTCTAAACTTCCTATGTAACTCACTTGTAAGGAAAGGGTATGTGAAGATTTGCTTAGATACTGAACTAGATGCTCAACCAAAAAATCATGACTGCCCGCAAGACGAAGCAGCATGGTCCGTGGATGGCTTAAGGGTTGGACTGGATGAGCGGTAGCCCCTTTCTTGCCTTGAATAAACGCTTCTAAGTCTTCTTTCTCCACCCTTACCTTGTTGCCAATACGGTAGGAATTTAGCTCGCCTCGCTTCACTAGCTCATAGACCGTATACTTAGAAATCTTAAGTAGCTTAGCGACTTCTTCGGGGGTGTAAGTCTCATTATTCATAAGCAGTCCTCCTATTAACTAACTGATAGACAAATCATATGATAGATTCTAGTAGAGGGTCAATCTATACTTGTTTGTTTTTGTTGGTTTTTATTAGTTTTCAACAGAAAAAAGGCTATTCCTAAGAAGGAACAACCTTTAACAAGGATAAATATTTTTAGATTTATTTATTCTCCACTCGAAAGTTAAAAATAATATCGGGAATTTGTTTTACCATCGCATTATATTCTTCTAGCTCTTTACCTTCCAAGATTTGGTCTAGGGGAAGAACGTAAAAGTACATGCTTCCGTCAATCTGCGTAATTTCTTTTAATTGACCGGCACTTGGACTATCCTCTGATTTCACTTTCTCCCACTCCTCAACCGACATCCCTACAATGCGCATAAGCGACTGATTCGCTTCCGGGTTTGCTGAGGGATATAGAAAGTCGGCACTTCGACTGGCTTCAATTACCTTTACGTTAGCCCACTCCTTCGGTAAGTCTAGAAGGTATCCATCGACAGAATTTTGGTAAATCCGCGGTTCAGCAGAGGCTTCTTGTGGAGCAGTTTGACTATCTTGGCCATTGGCAGGTAATGTGACTTCAGCTGGGCTAGTAGATGCAGGCATCTCCTCTTGCTGACAACCCAACAATGAAAGGGTTAACACTCCCGCAGTTAAACATGATATCCACTTTTTCATCTTTCATCTCTCCTCTGTAATGTCTTTCCATTGACTTTGACGAGATTGAAGGATTGAAAGTTTCATGGTTAAAAAAATCCCCCAAAAACTTAATTGGGGGATCGATCTGCCTTATTTCACAATAAAAACGGGGCACGTCGCCTTCTGTACAACATAATGACTGACGCTGCCTAGAAATAACTCTTTCATATTACTTAAACCCCTGCTTCCCATTACGATAAGGTCTGCTTCGTTTTCTTTTGCAAAATGAAGAAGAACCTCTGCGGGGTTACCTTCAAAAACCAATGCTCGAGACGGATTAGGAATAGCCTTTAGCTTTTCCTGAATTTCTTGAAGCTCTTCTTCTGCTGCCGTCAGATAAGCTTTTCTCAGGGGATCAAAGTTATAGCTATATGCGGAGTAATAAGCCGTCGTAGGAATCATAACTACGGTAATAACATCAAGGGCGATGCGCTCATCCTGTGAAGCCATCTTCATTGCCGTTTCCAATGCTCTTTTGCTTAGTTCAGATTGGTCATAAGCTACCACAATGCGGGAATAAAGAGAAAACATCGAAATACCTCCCTGGTTTCTTCCATGTATTTGCTTTTAGTTTAGCAAACCCGTGCGGAGGTAGATGTATAAAAAATCACAGGGCTATGCACTAATGGCTTCCTTGGAGGAAGCTGGCCTTTTCTTCGCACTCAACACAAATAGCGTGGCGATGATACATAGGATTCCGGCAGAAATAAACGTCATCGTGTAGCTATGGTAGGTCTCATAAAAGTAGCCACCAAGGAAAGCTGCCACTCCAGAACCTACTTGGTGAGCAGCAAATACCCAGCCATAAATAATCGCTCCCCGCTCCTTTCCAAAAAAATCAGAAGCTAATCGAACAGTAGGCGGAACCGTCGCAATCCAATCCAAGCCATAGAATACGGCAAAGGCAATCAGCATGGCATAGGACTTCTGTTCGAATGCATAGGGGAGAACAAGCAATGATAACCCACGCAAACCATAATACCAAAATAATAACCAGCGATTGTCATAGCGATCAGACAGCCAACCCGAGGCCATCGTACCAATAATGTTAAATACCCCCATAAAGGCAAATAAACTTGCCGCATGAACCTCTGGGATACCATGGTGTGTGGAAGCAGGAATAAAATGGGTACCCATTAAACCAGCTGTAGACAACCCGCAGATGAAAAAGCTAAGGGCTAAAAGCCAAAAAGGACCCGATCTAATCCCAATCCATAGCACTTCAAAGGCTGACGAGATTGGATTTTTCTGGTCCTCCTTAGCATCTAACTGCTTGGCATCTTTCTCTATCGCTCCATATGGCGCAAGCCCCTTCTCTTTGGGACTATCCTTCATCCAAATCACAATAATGGGGATCATGATGATGGCTAAAATAATAAAGACGGACATGGAAATTCGCCATGTATATGTCTCAGTAAGATAGGATAAAAAGGGAAGAAAAATCATTTGTCCTGCTGCCGTGCTCGCCATAAGCAACCCGAGCACAAAACCCTTCCTCTTCTCAAACCAATTGTTTGCAATGGTGGCTGACAGAACGGTTAGAAAAACTCCGCAACCCATTCCAATAACAATGCCCCATATAATATGAAGCTGCCAGATTTGGGTCATAAACAAGCTGGCGATCATCCCTAACACTAGAAGCCCCATAGCGTACACCATCATCCTGCGTATCCCTATCCGCTCCATACCTGCTGCAATAAAAGGCCCAGAGAAACCATACAAGGTCAGGTTAATCGCAAAGGCAAGGGAAATCGCCGAACGACTCCATTCAAACTCATGCTCCATCGGAACCATAATTATACCTGTAATGGATCGAATCCCTGCTGCTATAAGAATCGCAAAAAACGTTAGCCATACAACTACCCAACCATAATGCAAGAAGAGCTCACCCCCGACTTTTTTCTGCAATATACTGTATCCATCATACTATGCTTAGAATTCATTTGAAAGAGGTCAATTCTTCTTCCTTTTGATGCAGAAAAAAACCGTCCCTTCACGCAAAGGGGACGGCTTCCTATTAGGTTTACTCCACGTAAGACCACTTAAGGTCAATGCTTCCCAAACCATCCATATAAACATCCTTAACATTATCAGCCTTCATGTAATTATAAGTGTAGAAATAAATGGGCATAAACGGCATTTCATCCATTAGGATTTTCTCCGCTTTCTTGAAATTCTCCATTCGTGCCGCATTATCCTTCATGGAATAGGTATCATTGATAAGCTTAGTATATTCCTCATTCGTCCAGTAAGTACGGTTGTTTCCTTCAACAGACACGAATAGTTCTAAGAAGTTTACCGGATCATTGATATCTCCCAGCCACGCTCCCCGAGACATGATATATTGCCCGCTCTTCTCTTCTTCTAATTGAACCTTTCTTTCCTTATTCACTAGGGTAACATCAACACCTAGGTTCTTTTTCCATTGGTCTTGAATAGCCTGAGCAAGCTTAGCATTTAGTTCTTGCGTGTTATACAAAAGCTCTACTGGCGGTAGCTTATCCACTCCAAGCTCTTTCATTCCTTCTTCTAGGAGCTTCTTGGCCTCTTCAACGTTGTTGTCAGCAAATAATCCCTTTTCATTTTCAGGAATCATGGTTGGTGGAACGAAGGCCATGGCAGGCATTTGTCCGCCTTGTGCTACATTTTCCAATAAGTCTTGACGATCAATAGCATAAGAAAATGCCTTACGTATTTTAGCATTGGTAAACGGCTCAACCGTTGTGTTAAAACGATAGAGATAAGTCCCAGCAATTGGCTTACTTGTGACTTTCCCTTGATCCAATAACGGTACAAGCGCATCCGGTGGTATCTCTGACAGAGGAGAGCCTGCCCAATCCAACTCACCGCTCTCAAACATGCTAACTTCTGTATTCTGATCTTCAATAATCATCAGCTTAATCATGTCGCCTTTGACTGAGGAAGCGTCCCAATAATCCGCATTTTTCTTGAGATTCAACTCTGTTCCGTGCTGCCACTCCTCAAGTTTGTATGGTCCATTGCCTACAAATGTATTCGCTTCTGTATGCCAGTTAGGATTTGCTTCTACTACTTTTTTGTTGATTGGGTAATAAACGGAGAACGCGGTAAGTTCCATAAAATATGGAGTAGGATTGATTAGCTTGACTTCAAGCGTTTTCTCGTCTAACGCCTTAACCCCTACTTCATCAAGGGAAACTTCTCCCTTTTTCGCTTTTTCTGCATTTTCAATTAAATATAACATATTAGCATAGGGTGCCTCATTTTTAGGGTCTAGAACCCATTTCCACGCAAATTCATAATCATGTGCCGTAACAGGGTCCCCATTCGTCCACTTATGATCACGGATTGTAAACGTAAAAGTCTTCAAGTCATCGGAAATTTCAACCTTTTCCGCCCCTGCTTCATGCGGTTTACCGTCCATTCCTATTCTTGTTAGACCTTCCATTGTAGTTCGCATAACCGAGATCGATTGAACATCTGTTGCGATTCCAGGATGTAGGGAAGGCGGCTCTGCTTGAAGGTTCATTCGGAGAACGCTTTCTTTCTTCTCTGTCTTCTGATCAGAGTTCGTATTTGAATCGGTACTTGTTGGTTGGGTGCTGGAACTACAGCCCGTAATAGCTAAACTAGCAATCACTGCAGTACTTATCACGCTGTTAAACTTTTTCTTCATAAAGAAGATTACCCCCAGTATATTTTTATACATTCTATTAATCTATTATATCATTCCATGGTATGTTTTGTAAAAATAATAATATTAATGCATAATTACCTTACAATGGATCCTCGAATAGCCTATGTTAACCGAAGAACTACTATACCAATCAATGATAAAACCGCCCCGGTCCACTCCAAGCGAGACAGATTTTCTTTAAGTACCATTCGTGTGTATAGAAGAATAATGAGTACGTTTAAGGCCACAATGGCGGAAACTAATCCGGTTACACCCTCTTGAAAAGCAAGAACAAGCGTGATCATCCCTCCGACATTTGTTGTTCCAACCATCATTCCCCAAAGAAAGGTTTTCCCATTTGGCCAAAGTCCCTCATCACTTTTTTGTTTATCCAGGAGCCAAAATAAGCAAATAGAAGCGTACCCGTGGCAAACATATAAAATAACGTTGGAAACAATGCTGCACCTTTTCGTTGGGAAGGTAACTACTTTTGAGCTTTTCTCCTCTTGCTTAAGGCATCAATTGTTTCACCTTTAGGGAAATTGAGCATTCTGCTTTTAGGCTCATATATCCTTTGCGACGGCCATACCCCATTGGGCCCTGAGAAAATATAGCTAACGACGCAAGCGACAAAAAAGTAGACTAATGCCTTACCTTCAAACATTTCAAGACCAAGAAGAAAACAGGAAATAGGTGTATTGGCCGCTCCACAAAAAACAGAAATGAATCCTATCGCAGCAAGGAATGAGGTAGGCATATCGATAATACTTGAAAGAGTATTGCCCAGAGTTGCACCTACAAAAAACAGGGGGATAGCTTCCCCTCCAACAAAGCCAAATCCCATTGTGATGGCCGTGAATACCAGTTTAGCCAGGAAGGCAAACGGTGCCACTTCTCCCGTAAAAGCCTGTTCCACTATTTTTAAGCCCCTACCGGTATAGTCTCTTGTGTCTAAAAGGTGGGCTAGGGCTATTATCAGGATACCCCCGACAAAGCCTCTTAGCATAGGGGTGACTAGGTACTGCGTGGAGTACTTTTGTACCCCGTGTCTTAACTTACAATAAAAGACACTTACGAAACTAAAAGCGATTGACACTAGAATTACCTTTAGCATGGACAGCAGCGCGATCTCGGGAACCTCGGTTATCTTAAAGTGATCATGTGGAGCCCCCCATGCCGTTGTAACATAATGACCGACAAAGCTGGCTGTTATACAGGGAAGCAGACCTTCATAGCGCATTTTTCCTGCAGCTGCAACTTCCATTCCAAATATTGTTCCCGACAATGGTGTCCCAAAAGCCGATCCAAAACCGCCAGCAACACCAGCCATTAGCAGAATCCGCTGATCGATCTGATCGATGTTAAATAACCGATTAAACGCCTCCGCTATACTCCCTCCCATTTGAATAGCTGCACCCTCACGGCCTGTCGATCCTCCAAAAAGATGCGTCAAAAAAGTCCCAAGAAAAACAATGGGTCCCATGAATAGAGGAACCTTTCCCTTAGCATTAATGTTCTCGAAGACGATATTATTTCCTTTTTCAACATCTTTCCCGTATGATTTATACATATAGCCAATGAAAACACCGCCAATGGGAAGCAAATAAAGAAGGAACGGATGAGCTTCACGCTGGTCCGTTAAATATTTTATAGTCTTTAAAAGTACAGCTGAAGTTGTACCTACAATCAATCCAATTAGGCAACCGAGAACCACCCATTTAGCCAACTTCCCTATGAAGGCTCTGTAGCTAAGCTCCACTTTCTCCGAGGATTCTGCCGTCGTTTGCCTTTGCATCGCTGTACCTCCGGATATCATTTGGATTCGAGTTCCATTTCAACCTTTTTTTAGATTAACCGGATCAAAACATTTTACTCTCTAAAGCAAAAAAACGAACGCCGATGCGTTCGTTTTTATACCTAATAAGCCCTATTCTTCTCGTGGCACAATGTTAAAAGGCAAACTTAAATCCTCCTGAAATTCCTCTGCACATTCTAATTCGCTATCATTATCAGCTGTATAATACCAATTTAGTGTAACTTTTTTTCCACTAGTATAGGCTTCTTCTAGCTTCTCTAGCAACATCATAATACATTTCGAACTACTGGTATTAATATATGGAAGTGTAAAATCGATAAGAACAGTCGCCTCTTCATTTAGTTGCTCTAAATACTGGTCAATCCATTTAAAAAGCGGTTCGTAGAAGCCAAATGCATCCTCTGGATAAGATTGGCCCTTGATCGATAAAGTGTTATTCGCACTATCAAAGACGATCTCAGGTGTACTTCTAGTTGCATCAACTTTTAATATTTCCATCAAACTTCACCTACCTCCAAATATGTTATACCACCGCTTTTATTGTCAAAAAAGAATATTCCTGGTCTACTTCAGTAATAAAATATTCTAACGGACGACTAGCCTTTCGAGCCATCTCAATCAGGCCAAGGCCAGCTCCCTTGCTTCCTGGAGGGGTTTCTGCTCTTAATCTTTCTTTATACAACTTCTTTAATTCTGTTTTATCAAGGGATGAAACAGTTTCCAATTTTTTGATCAGGTCAGTAATATCCTCGGTAGCAATAAGGTTCCCTGAACAAATATAATTTCCATCCTCTAGCTTTCCAATCGTTACGATGCAGGAATTAGAAACTTTTCTATATCCTTCTGTATTTTCTTTACTCTCACAGTAATTTTTAATGTTTTGAGTTTGCTCAATAAAAATAGAGAAGATATGATGAATTTCGTTCATTGGACTTTGTTCCATTTCAAGATATTTCCGAACTGCTTCTCCCAGTTCTTCAATAATAGTTTGTGAAAACCTTCCAGAAAAACTGATCAGTAAGCCGTTTTCCCTAAGGCTGTTCTGTATGTCCAATAAAGTTGTACCAACCATAAGTTTAAACCTCCTTTTATATCTTAAATGCCAACAGAGTGATATCATCACGTTGGGATTCATCTCCCATATAACTCTGTAATTCCTTTAAAAATACTTCTTTTTGCTTGGCAAGGGGCAGTTCAGTGCTGAACTGAATGAGCTGCTCTAGTTGCTTTCGACCAAACGAAAAGTCTTTTTCTCCCCCGTTTTGGTCGGCATAACCATCTGTTAACAGGTAAAAGACTTGATTCGATTGAAGAGAGATCTCAACTTGATCAAATTCATAATCCAAACTTGTCCGACGATAGCCAACGCTTTTCTTGTTTCCTTTGTAAATTTGAAGCTGTCCATCTGCAGAGGCATACAACGAGGATTTTGCCCCTGCGTAGCTAATGGTTTCCTTGCCTTTCACCAAACAGATACCAATGTCCAATCCATCATCCGTTATGCCACAAGTGGAATCCTGACCTAATGTACGCTTAAGAAGCTCATTTAGACGTTTGATTATTCTCGCCGGTTCTCTAATTCCCTCCATTTCTACTACCTGATTCAACAGAGATATCGAGACCATAGTCATTAACGCACCTGGAACTCCATGTCCCGTGCAGTCTCCGACTGCAACGAAGGTTTGCTCGTCGAATGTTTTGAGCCAGTAGAAGTCCCCTCCCACAATGTCCCGCGGCATCCATATCAAACAAGATTCAATGAAGGTCTTCGATAATAAGGAGGAGGAAGGTAAGATGGCTTCCTGAATGCGCTTGGCATAGTTCATACTTGAGATCATCTTGTGATTAGCCTGTGACAGCTGCGCTGTCCGTTCTTCAACTAGACTTTCAAGCTGTACGTTCCACTGTTCGATTTCTCTTTTCGCTTCCTTTTCCTTCTCAGCAAAGCGTAAGAAAGAAATAAATGAAAAGGCCAGGTTGCCAATGGCCTTAAATAATCTATAAGAATGAGATGAGAATTCCTTTAAACTATGCTTGTCTATGTCGATAGAGATTGTTCCAAGAATTTCATTGTCCAAAATATACTCGATGAGCATGGAAGACTTCATTGGCTTGCTTGCTCGAAAAAAGGGTTCATATATATCATGGGGCATCGTGCTTAAATGGAGGTTATCATAGCTATGAATGATCCCAATATGCACAGGTCCATCGACCTCATGATCCTCTATTTGGTGTATATCAATGAGATACTCTTTTTTTAGAGGCAGTGATTGTAAGACTTCAGCATCATGCCCAACCGCATCCACAAAACGCCATTCGTCTCCTTCGACAATCGAAATGCTTCCATAGTCTGCCTCTGTAATTTGTGCTAGTGCGACCTTCAGCAATTCTTTTAAAAAGCCCATATCATTGCTCGTGGAAGCAGAAACCAATTTTGATGCAAGACCTGTTAATTCCTCAAACTTGCCAATGGTTCTCTGTTCTTCCTCTTTTTGTTTTTCTTTTTTCTCTAAAACTATATGGCCTGCTATCAAAGACAAGACTCCTTGAAGACGCTCTAGATCGGTTGGATCCATGCAGGTGTGAGTTCTCCATAAGCATAATCCAACGAGAGAGCGGTTTATTATCAAAGGAATAAGGACTGTTCCATTTATTATCGTTACTTGCTTTTGATTCACAGCATCCTTAAATTTTACCGGATCGTCCTCATACTCAACCGATTGGACATAGAGCTGTAGTTCATCGCCTTGAGCAAGATAAACAGCCGCACAAGTTAGTTTGTCAACTAGGTATTGGAATGGATTTCCTATCACATCCTGTGTCACATTCAGCAGTAGATCATCAATTAGCTGATTAACGACGCTTTCAAATCTAAGCATATTGATTCCTTCCTTGTATTGGTAGAGTAAAGAAGAACGTACTTCCTTCTCCTATGGTACTTTTAACGCCCATTTCACCCCTGTGCTTATGGACAATTTCTCTTGAAATAGAGAGTCCTAGACCCGTTCCTTCTTGATTGGTTTTCCCTTTCGTTTTAAAGAAACGGTCAAATATAAACGGAAGATTCTCATCCGAAATGCCTAGTCCGTCATCCGATACTCGAATCACAAGATCTTGGTTCTCGGAGGATACTGTAAGTTGAATATTTCCACCGACAGAAGTAAACTTCACTGCATTTTGGATTAAATTTGTTAATACTTGCTCAATCCGCATGGGGTCTATACACACATATTCCTCAAGAAGATCATCTGCAAGAGAGCACGTAAATGTAAATATCCGATCTCTGCTATGTACGTCTAATTGATACTTACTAAACAGCAATTCAAACAAATCTAGGATTTTAATATCCTGAAACTTGAGTTTGGTCTGACTGTACTCTATCTTTGACAGGTCGTATAGATCTTCAATCAAACGATTTACTAGCTGTACTTTATGGTAGATCAGCCGAATGTAGCTTTCATCAGTTTCTATCACTTCATCTATCATCGCTTTTAAATAGCCCTGGATCGACGTCATGGGAGTCCCAATTTCATGTGAAATATCAGA
The DNA here is from genome assembly GCF_004522215.1 of Ammoniphilus sp. YIM 78166. Lineage (GTDB taxonomy): Bacteria > Bacillota > Bacilli > Aneurinibacillales > RAOX-1 > YIM-78166. Next base: position 929,274 of record NZ_SDLR01000003.1, read on the forward strand.
GATCAGTTTTCTTCGCGAGTCTTCGATCTTTTGAATATCATTATGGGCATGCTGAAGTTGAATCTCCCGATCAATAAGAGCTTTACTTTGGATGTCGCTAATCTTAAATACTTTACTTGATACTTTTAATAAGCGTTCGTAATGATCAATTAATTCCGCAAAGTGATCCATTAGCTCCACATGACCAAGCTTTGCTTCCTTTAACTTTTCTTTGGCTTCCTGAAGATAGGAGGATTCCTCCTTGAATAACAGATGTTTCTGGTCTTTCACGTTACTCTCCTCCCTCTGTTTTGAGAGGGGGTTCAAACTTATACCCTACACCTCTGATTGTCCTCACAAAGATAGGGTGATTCGGATCTTTTTCAATCTTCTTTCGCAGGTTACTAATATGCACCATCAAGGACCTGTAATCCCCCATACTGTCTTGATTCCAAATCTTTTTATAGATATCTTCAGGGGTAAATACCTTATTCGGGTTTTGGGCTAATAGGAGTAATATTTCTCTTTCTTTCTTTGCAAGTACGATCTCTTTGTCATCTAGTCGTACATCCAGATTTTCTAAATTGATTTCTAGACCGTTAAACGCTAGCAGCTCATTGTTCTTCTTATAACGAAGTCTTGCTTTGACCCTTACCATTAACTCCAACGGATCAAAGGGTTTCGGAAGATAGTCATCAGCTCCAAGCTCAATGCCATCGATAATCTCATCTACTTGTCCCTTGCAACTAATAAAAATAAAAGGTGTCTGAGAAACGTTGCGAATAGCCTTGCAAACATCATAGCCTGACATTTTGCCAGGAAGCTGAATGTCGGAAATAACTAGATTTGGTTTTTCGGATTCGAATAAATGAATGGCATCCTCTGCAGTTTCTGTTTGTACCACCTCATACCCATTCTTAACGAGGTAGATCCTAATCAATCCTGCTATATCCACATCATCTTCTACGAGAAGGATCTTACTTGGCATTCCTATTCACCACCACATCAGGAAATGATAGTCTTCATATAGTATAAAACAATTTTCGACTTTGAAGTAAATAAGATCTCCTAATTTAAGAAAAAAGTGCCCTAAAATCAAGGGCACGTTCAATCTTCATTCTCATTTTCCCACCGCTCGTTCACATTAAACCAATAAAACCATTGATCTGGCTTTGTTTTAACCATTTCCTCTAACCATTCATTCAGTTCATTTATTGCCTGTGAACGTTGAGAAGGAGACCACTTTTGATATAAATAAACTGGAGCATAAAACTGAATATCGTGCTTAAAACGTTTCTTACGGTAACCTAGCATAGGAATAATGGGTACCTTACCTTCCAGGGAGAGCATGGCGGAACCGGCGGGCGTTCGAGTAGATCGACCAAAAAATCTTGCTGGAGGAAAGTTGGGTCTCCAAAAATCACCAAGCAAGAAAACCACACCGTTATTTGCTAAATGTCTTTTCAGTTGTCTAACAATTTCTACGGCTGGCACTTCATCATAATCTAATGCTCGACAACCCATATTCTCAAATATCGAGTATAAAGGTCGAAGCTCTGAGCTCCCCATTGTAGCTACAGTTAGACAAGGATATCTTTGTGTTAAATACCAGTAGTAATAAAAGAAATTTCCTACATGAGGGGTAAAAATGATCACTCCTTTGCCTTGATCTAGTTCTTGTTTAATATAATTTTCACCCTTAACATCGAATTTATTGTTTTCTACTTTGTCTAGACTAGAAGATTCAATAAGAATCTCATAGAGTACAACTGTCATTTGGTAAAAATAGGAACGAGTCAAGCGATGGAGTTTTTTTGATGGCTTTTCCGTTAGCAGTTCCTTCATATTGGAGTACACCAACTTTCGCAAATCAGATGAAGCCCAATAGAGGATTTGACTGATGCAATAGCAAAAAAATAGTGCAAGGGGTTTGGGGATATAATGTAACCAGCGGTAAACCATTGGTCCCTTACCAGAGGTTACCTTTTGTATCCATTCGTACAATGGGTATACCTCCTTTATTCATGGGATCGGAGGAGCTTAGTAAACCTCCGCGTAGCCTTTTTCACATCTAGAATGATAAAAAAGTCAGTGGTTTGAAATAAGGGGTCAAAAGCAGGTTCCCCATCCATTTTTGCCCCAAGGGAGTAGTAACCCTTTATTAATGGGGGCAATTGCCGTATTAGTTCCTGTTCAGTGCAAGTAACAGAAAGGATCTCTAGACCTTTAATGCGATGAGTAGGCAAAGGCTGAATTCCAAACTCCTCTTTTAGTAGTCCATGGGTCTTTAGCATACTGTAGATGATGTTCGTCTGTTCGAGACCATTTGTTGTAAGACTTGCACACCCTACAATATAAGAAAAGTTGTTCTCCTGTAGATATTGTCCGATTCCCTTCCACAAAAGCTTTAAAACTTTCCCATCTCGATAGTCAGGAGCAATGCAGCTTCTTCCTAATTCGAGCATTTCATGTGCTTTTGAACGTAAGGGGGTTAAATCGAATTCTGTCTCCGAATAAAATCCCCCATGTTGCATCGCCTTATTACCAGGTAACAATCTATATGTTCCTACAACTCTTCCAGTAATAAGCTCCTTGACAATCAAATGATCACAATATAAATCATATGAATCTTTTTCAAGTTTATCCTTATTGAATAACCTATGATTACCCGCTTCTTCAACGAATACTTGATAGCGCAACCGAAATGCTTGTTCTAGTTCTGCGGGTGTATCCACTAGCTTAACTAGTAAATGGGCCTGCGTTTCAGCCATCTTCTCACACCCTTGTTAAGGAAGTTTGCGGTTCTATTACTATAGTATGTAAAAAGATAGAATGTGTTAGTAAAACAAAAAAACCTCCCTTTAAGAGGTTATAAAGGGAGGTTACTTGGGTGTATTCGGCAATAATATTTTAAAAGTAACGGAGTCCTCTTCGATACTGATATTTAAGTGACCTCGATACTTTTTTACTAGATCCTTAACAATGGCCAATCCCTGACCGTGACGACTCACTCGTTGAGAAGACTCAAGCTCTTTTGTAGTATATCCAGCTTCAAACCATCTTTCAAATTCTTTCGCACCAACAGAGCCAGGAATGATCGTATTTTCGACCTGATATTCATAATACTCAGCACTTTTACTTAGAGTAACGGTAATATTTCGCTTTTGTTCCGGTAATTTGCATGTGGCTTCCATTGCGTTATCCATCAGATTACCATAGATGCGAATAAGATCGGTTTCGGGATAATCCATGGTAAAATTCGGTTCCACTTTCATGACAAAATTAATTTTCTTATCAGCAGCTGCCGTTGATTTTGAGAAAAAAAGAACACTAAGCGTAGGGTGAGCAATCTGAATGGAATGATCCAGTCTTCTTACCTCTTGGGATAATTGTCTGAAGTATTCCTCTGCTCGTTCATACGATTTTAACTGGAGATGTCCCCATACAATCTGAAAATGGTTATTCATGTCATGTCGAAACGAGCGCAAAGAAGACACAAGGTTCTGGAATTCTTCCTGATAAGTCCGTTGAGTGATATGTAAATTCTGAGCTGCACTTGCATTCATCTCTTGTATTAACCTGTCCATCTTCACGGTCATATCATTAATTGATTCTGAAACCTGATCCAACTCTGCATTTCTTCCCGTTACTGGAATCCTTTCACTTAGGTTTCCGTCAGATACTTTTCTCAGATGCTCACGTATAGTAGACAAGGGTTTTAAGCTTTGTCTTGTCATGACATAAGACAAAATAAGCATGAGCAGAAGCATGGCTAAGTAGGCGCTAGAGATAATCACAAGAGCCATTTGAAAAAAAGTCTGCTCATCCTGTTCATTACGAGTCAGAAGCATGGCTCGTTGATTAGGCAATGGAATGTAGTGCTTCTCATACAGTACCCCTTTTTCAGAGAAGCGAACCGATTTAGCTTGAGAGCCTTGCTGTACCATTTCAACATACGAGCGATCTTCCGGTCTTGGTAAAAGATCGTGACCGAACAGGACCGTATCATCTCGCTCTGGTATAATTTCATTGGGTTTCAAAATACCGTCTAACCACGGATTAACATTGATGATTGCTATACTTTCAATTTGTTTATTCTCTTCAACAATATCAGAAATAAACTGTTGAGGGCTAAACATGCTTTTCACTTGTTGAATTTGTTCATCCTTTATATAAGGCGCAATAAGAAAAGGAATTTCCCCGTCCGTTGACCGGTAGTAAGCGTACTTATAGTAAGCATCCTCCCATGAGGATTTGGCAACTGGCCCCACCCAATAATTCGTGTTTTTATACCCTTCCCCTACATCCACCGTTCCAGAACGAATTAATTGACGAAGCGCAATCGTCCAAGTATTGTCTTCCCCCCAATCTTTAGAAGACACCCCAATCTCACCAGGATCAGAGGATTGAACAATCACAATATGGTTATCAATTTCTACACAGAGAGAGATCTGAGTCAAATGGTATTTCTCTCTTAAACTAATAAGTTCTTCAGCTGTAATTTGGTCTAGCCTTTTTCCATTCAAGTCTTCAGCTAAGTTTACAGCAGCATAATAGAGCAGTTTATCAATATCTTGTTCAACGGATTTGGCTGCTTGTTCAGATAGATTAAGGGACTGAATAATAATTTCAGTAGCAGATTGGACTTCCAACGATATATGTTCTTTAAAATGTTCTTTTGATAACCAATATAGAACTATAGTCAATAACAATCCCACCACCCCAATTATGAAAGCAAATTGGAGGGTTAACTGGGATAGAATGGATTTATTACGACGCCAGGACATAAACGAAACCTCTTTCACTCTAGAAATGCACCCTACTATTATAACCTAAAGCTAATGATAAGGCGTCAAAGTTTGCTATAAAAACATAAAAAGATCTAGTAAATTATGGCATCACATGATAAATATTGAACCCCTAACGTAACTTTGGTAGACTAATAAATAAATAGAATATGAGTAAAAAACTAGTAAATTTACAACACGGGGTGACATCTATGAAAAAAGCAAAAGTATTAGGTCTTCTGCTATGCGGGTGTTTGGTGTTCTCTTCCTTTACGTCAACTTATGCAGCCACATCGGATGAAATTGCAAATTCTGCCCAAAAGTACATAGGTCATTCACTACAAAATTATACCGCAGGAGATTTTATTCATTACACATTAAAAGGGGCTGGAATCTCCTCATCCACTAGCTTAGCAACCCTATACAAGCAAGGTACTCCTGTGTCTAGCTCTAATGCAAAAAGGGGAGACATTGCCTTCTTTGGTTCTAGCAGCTCCAACCTATTTGCATCAGGTGTCCACCTCGGAAATAACCAGATTGCTGTCGCCTATAAACCCTATGGAAGCGTTAAGGTACTATCCACAACAGACACCGTTGTAAAAAATAATCTGTTAGGAAATCGAAGTTTTGCAACCACTACAGAAAGCACCCCCCCTAGTCCAACGACTAGCCCGACTACCCCACCGGCCATTGATCATAAGGAAGCCTTAATTCAAGCCGGTTTAAAATATCTGGGCACACCTTATGAATACGGCTCAAGCCGTGCTAACACAGATACCTTTGACTGTTCAGATTTTGTACGCCAAGTCTATCTTGATGGTGTTGGCCTAGATTTAGGAAAAGGCGGATCTAGCTCTCAATATAATTACCTTATTAATACAGGAGCCCAAATCAAAACCGATTGGCGCCAATTGGAAAAAGGAGATATCATGATTTTCATGCCTTACCGCGGAACGGCTGAATCCAATTATACGACAAACCGCACCGCTATTGGTCACTCAGGTATATATATGGGGGATGGCAAAGTTCTTCATACCTATTCTAAAGATTCGGGCGGAGTTCGAGTGGACTCCATCGCCAATAGACACTGGGAATATCGTTTTATTGCAGGTGGTAGCCCTTTAACTAAATAAAAGAACAAGAGGCAGCCGGGCGAATTTTTCGTTTGGCTGCCTTTTTAGTTATTTACACAACTGGAAGGACTTTAGAATTTCAGGAAGATCCCGATTGATCATTCGTGATAAATACTTAAATTCTCGTAATCTTCGATTGTAATCGGTTTGGTCAGGCAATAAAAATTCATCAGGTGGTTCCCCCGGTGTTAAGGCCGCATAAACCACTTTCTTGCTAGAAGCTATAAACTGTAAGGGAGAGTCTTTATACCTTGCATCCCAATTCCGTTTACTCATGTTAAAAACGATTAAATCAAATATAGGAGTTGAAACAACACCATTGATGCTCTTTCGATAGCGGAGCTTAAATCGAATACAAGCGCGAGCATCTTTTAGACCACAAGCAGTCTCCTCTACAAAAACATGCTTCCTCCACCACTTTGGAATAGTGAGTCTAAACCTGTATGTTGAGTTGTGATACCATATGGGCACTGCACTCTCCTCCTTCTCTCCTTACAAGGATATTCGGAAGAGATGAATTCTGTTTACATAACATATGTTATGAATAGAACAAAAAACAAAGAAAAAAGAGCCACCCTGCGGTGGCCCTATGGTTATGCATTTTCTTGTAATACCTTCGCTTTGAACTCAATACGGCGTCGATGCAAGATTGGCTCGGTATAACCGCTTGGCTGATCGTATCCTTTAAATACGAGTTCGCATGCTGCTTGGAATGCAACGGAATGATCGAAATCCGGAGCCATTGGGCGGTAAGCCGCATCCCCAGCATTTTGTTCATCAACGACTTTAGCCATACGCTTTAACGTTTCTAGTATCTGTTCTTCGCTTGCAATCCCATGGTGCATCCAGTTCGCCATATGCTGGCTGGAGATTCGAAGAGTCGCGCGGTCCTCCATTAAACCTACATTGTTAATGTCCGGAACCTTAGAGCATCCGATGCCTTGCTCAACCCAGCGAACTACATAGCCTAAAATCCCTTGTGCATTATTGTCAAGCTCTTGCTGAATTTCTGTTGGCGTCCACTGTGGATTCTGCTCCACTGGAATTTGTAAAATGTCATCACGGTAATCACGAATCGTTTCTTTAAGCTGGTTCTGAATTTGGCGAACATCGGTTTGATGATAATGTAGAGCATGCAAGGTTGCCGCGGTAGGAGAAGGTACCCAAGCGGTATTCCCACCTGCTTGCAAATGTCCAATTTTTTGCTTGAGCATTTCGCTCATTAAGTCAGGCATTGCCCACATTCCTTTGCCGATTTGAGCGCGTCCCTGCAGACCACAGGCAAGACCGACAGCAACATTGGACTTTTCATAGCTTTGGAGCCATACGGAAGACTTCATATCATTCTTACGAATCATCGGACCTGCTTCCATAGACGTGTGCATTTCATCCCCAGTACGATCTAGAAAACCGGTATTAATAAAGACTACCCGATCTTTAACCTGACGAATGCATGCTTTCAAATTTAAGGATGTACGACGCTCCTCGTCCATTACGCCAATTTTAAGGGTATGACGGTTTAGACCTAGCATATCCTCCACGCGATTAAAGAGCTCATTAGCGAATGCTACTTCAAACGAGCCGTGCATCTTAGGCTTTACAATATACACCGAGCCCTTGGCTGAGTTTTTCTTGCCGCTCGTACGCAACAGGTCGTGCATTGCAATTAAGCTGGTAAACACAGTATCTAGGATTCCTTCAGGCACTTCATTGCCTTCTTGATCAAGAATTGCGTTAATCGTCATGAGGTGTCCTACATTACGAACAAAAAGAAGGGAACGCCCTTTTAAAGTAATCTCTCCTCCGGTTATGGAAGTGTAGATACGATCTGGATTCATCGTTCTTGTCATCGTCTTGCTTCCTTTAGGGAACGTAGCCGATAGATCACCCTTCATAAGGCCAAGCCAATTTCTATAAACCTGAACTTTATCCTCAGCATCCACTGCCGCAACAGAGTCTTCACAATCCATTATCGTAGAGAGTGCGGCTTCCATTAAAAGATCTTTCACACCTGCAGCATCGGTAGACCCAATCGGATGGTTACGGTCAATCTGAATTTCAAAGTGTAATCCATTATTTTTTAATAGAACAGCTGTTGGCGCCTCTGCCTGACCTTCGTAACCTACAAGCTGGGTGTTATCTTCAAGTGTAACGATTTGACCATTGCTCAAAGTAACAGCTAATTGACCATTTACAATAGCATAGCATGTAGCATCTTTATGGGTTGCTCCTGCTAATGTGGCAGATTGATCCAGGAAATTCTTCGCAAACTCGATAACTTTTTGTCCACGAACTGGATTATAACTACCAGTCAGTTCAGCACCGTCGTTCTGATCTATAGCATCCGTTCCATATAGTGCATCATAAAGGCTTCCCCAGCGTGCATTCGCTGCATTAATTGCGTAGCGAGCATTATTTACCGGTACAACTAATTGAGGTCCAGCCTGTAAGGAAATCTCATCGTCTACATTAAATGTTTCCACTTCAAAATCCTCAACTTCAGGCTCCAGGTAACCAATTTCTTGGAGGAAGGCTTTATACTTATCAAAGTTGAGAGGATTTTGCTTATGCCATTCATGAATTGCTGCTTGAATTTGGTCGCGTTTTGTCAGTAGAGCCTTGTTCCTAGGTGCTAGATCTTGAATTAAAGTCTGGAGATTCAACCAGAACTTCTCCTGTTCTACCCCCGTCCCAGGGAGAACCTCGGTATTAATAAACTCATATAACTCCGCAGCAACTTGAAGACTTCCAACTTTGATATACTCTGACATGATGGACTTCCTCCCTATTTAATGATGATCTGTCTGTTTTATTAATCTGATTGTATTATATAATAGACTTTGTTATAACTAAAATATATATTTCGAATGATTGGTATGCATTATTGTTATATTGTCCAGGAAAGTGGTGAAATGGAATTGGACATTCGTCATTTAGAATATTTCTCTGAGGTAGCCAAACATTTAAGCTTTACTAAGGCAGCTAGCGCCTTGCATATTTCCCAGCCTTCTTTAAGTAAAGCTATTAAGAGTATTGAAGATGAATTAGGTGTCCCCCTATTTTACCGTTCATCCAAGCAGCTTGAATTAACCGATGCAGGCAAAGCCGTTTTGGTTAATGCAAAAACGGTATTGGAAGCCTTTTATGGTCTTACTTCAGAACTCAGCGATATCATGGATTTAAAAAAGGGTGAGATCAGCATTGGCGTCCCTCCCATTGTTGGGGCAGCTTTTTTTTCGAAGCTAATCAGCCAGTTCAAAGAGCAATATCCTTCCATTCAAATTAAGTTAACGGAAGTTGGCACGAACAAGATTAAGCAAGAGGTTGAGGAAGGAATCCTAGATATCGGATTGATCTGCAATATTCCAGGTCATAGTGAACAATTCGAATTAATCAAGGTTTTAAATGATCCGCTCCTGCTCATAGTCCATAAGGAACACCCGCTGGCTCAAAAAGCAAAGGTCCATTTCTCGGAAATTGAAAACCAACCCTTTATCTTATATAGAAAAGATTTTTCGCTGCACGACCGTATACTGGAGGAATGCCATAAATTTGGCTTTTATCCGAATGTAGTCTGTGAAAGCTCGCAAAAAGACTTTATGATTGAACTAGTAGAAGCAAAATTAGGAGTAGCCTTACTGCCAAGCAGAATCTGCCAGAATCTCCATCATCAGGAGCTTGTCGCAATCCCACTAGACGGTTCAAAGATCAACCTCGAGTTAGGCATGATTTGGAAAAAGAACAAATACCTTTCCTTTGGAGTACGAGAATTTATCGCAGTATCCAAGGAGCATTTGTTCGTAAAGTAGCAAGGCTATACGCATAACGATTTGACAATCACTTGCCGTTTGCTATATTTATTTTATTAATAATAATACAAATCGATTTAACAAAAAGGTCGTGATATCCATGAGCTCCTCCCCATCTTATGAGGAAAGCTTAAGAGCAGCGGAAAATATGGTCATTGATGCCATCTCTGAAACGATGGATTTATACGGCGTTACTCCATCCATTGGCAGATTATATGGCATTTTATATTTTAAACAGGATCCGATGACACTAGATGACATGAGCGCGGAGCTAGGGATGAGCAAGCCTAGCATGAGCACCGGTATTCGCGCCCTTCAACAAATCCATTATGTTCATAAGGTATGGCAGAAGGGGGTAAGAAAAGACCTCTACTTAGCTGAAAAAGACTTTTTTAAAACCTTCACTTCTTTTTTCAGCAATATGTGGAACCGAGAAATTGCGGTAAACCAGGAAGCGGCAGAAAGAGCTACAGAAATTCTAACAGAGCTTATACAGGACCCGCAGGTACCGGTTTGGATCCATGAACAGGCGAAAGCGGATCTTGAGCAGCTCCGTCACTCCAGGCAATACTATGAATGGCTTCGGAAGGTGGTTCATCTTTTCGAGAGCAAGGAAATTAACAAGCTTATAGAAGAGCAAGGCCAAGATTAAATGATAGAAGCCAAGATGGCTTCTTTTTCTTTTTCTCCTTTATATCCCAAAAAACGACAGTGTCCTTCGAATTGATTAGTAAATTCAATTGGAAAGGATGAGGAACAGATGCAATTTTTCAAGCGTTTCTTCCAGCAAAGTCCAAATTCTTCAAACCAATGGTGTATGACGTATATGGATTCTAATTCCTTCCGTCGAGCGAGAGTAGCGGATATTCTAAAAAATGCAGGCATTGAAGTTATTCCTTCCACAGACCACATCCTGGTAAAAAAGGACCAGCACGTTCAAGCACTTGATGTCCTTAAGAGCCACGGATATTAAGGAGACAATTCATGATCATTACAGGAAGAGCGGAGTCATTTGAATCAGGAATGAAAGAGTTTAAAGATAATCTTCATGTACTAGCAAAACTACTTGGAGAAAAAGCTGACTGGAATGAAACCACTGTCATCACTCACCTTCTTCAGCGCGTTTTTGAAGAACGCAAGCAATACCAAAATGGGAAAGAAACTAGACAGTGTGAAATCATCGTTAAGCCAAATGTAGTTGAATATCATATGGCTGGTTTTTCTTTCGGATGGAGCATCATTGGCAATGGACAATATGAGTTCTACTTTGAGAGGACTACTTCATAAGCCAAATAGGCCCCCTTTTATCAGGGGGCTATTATAATCATACACTTTGTTTTTGCTTCAGTTGCTCAAGCTCTGCTTCAACGCGCTCGTTCGTTTTAACTTCCTCGGAATAAAAAGACTGTCGAACCTTTTCACTCACTTGTGCATCGATTTCCAGACCTAGTATTTTCTCCTCCATTCGCGCAAAGCCTCTTGCTGCCGACTCTAGGTTGACGGGAGACAGGGTATTCTCAATTCTTTTACTCGTCTTAGCAAGGTTCGCTCTGGCTACAAGACCTGCCTTTTTATTTTTCATCGAATAATATTTATCTTTCAGCTCCTGGAGCTTCTCTCTTATTTTTTGGGTATGTGCGACAAGGGTATCATGTTCTTGAACGTATTGTTCCAGCTTCTCTTCGGCTAATTGCTTGTCATATAGAGCCTGTCTGGCAATATGATCCTGCCCTTCCTCGACAGCTAACTGCGCTTGTCTTTGGCGTTTCACTATTCTTTCCTTTGTTTCATCTAGCAGCATTTTGGTCTTCTTCTCTAGCGACAGCTGGCTAGCGAGCGTAAGTTCCGCTTGTGCAATTTCCTTTTCCATATCACGAATGTACTGGTTTAACATCGCAATAGGATCTTCAAAATGGTCGAGCACCTCATGTACTGTTGCCTTTGTAATATCTTTTACTCGATTAATAATACTCATCCTTATTTCCTCCTTTATATTATCTCTTCGTAATATTTTTTTCCCACTCGTCTAGAGGATCCACTTGGGGGACTCCTGAGGGTGTGGTCACCGCTGGTTCATAGCTGCCTTCGCTTGACCCCTTAATCATATTCCATCCTTTATAAATAAAGAAGGAAGCAATGGCAAAGGGAATTAAAAAACCTAGATTCAGCAGCCCAAGCAGCATGATGCCACCTACACCCATTAAGACATATCCAAACTTACTTGTTCCTCGTTCGCGCTTTTTCATATTCTCACATCCTTGTTTCTTTATGATTCTATGATACCTTTTACCCGCTTCAACCATAACTGGCGGCGGATTGATTTATAGTCCGTCTCAAGTCGGAGAAGATGATCAGTCTACTACATGAAAAAACCCCCGCTGTCGGGGGGTTATAACGTTATTGATCGGCTTTTAGCAGCAGAACGGCTAATTCTGCCCGAGAGACCTTCCCTTGTGGTCGAAATGTTTGATCTGGATAGCCATTAATAATGCCACGTTCGAGAGCTGCGTTTACATATCCAATCGCTCCTGCTGGAATTTGGCTGCTATCCTTGAATGGAGGAAGCTTCGTCATTTGGCTATAGGCCTCTCCCTTCCATTCCCGAGATTTAACAAGTAAACTAGCAAGCCATACTCGGCTAGCGAAGTGCTCTGGGTAAAATGATTCTTCCGAGGTTTCAAACAGTCCATGGTGTAGAGCAGCGATTATGTATCCTTTAGCCCAGCTATATTTTTGCTCAATGATGCTTGCATCCTTAAAGTATAATGGTTCCTCTTTTAAAGCTTGAGCCACATCTTCAAGGCCCATGTACTTCACAACAGCAACGATCGCCTCTACTCTGCGTACGGAATGGTTGGGCTTAAAGGTTTCATCCTGATAACCATGCATGATGCCTCTTGAACGCAATATCTCAATCGATTCAGAAGCCCATCTTGCTTGCTCTACATCCTTAAAGGCCATTACTTGACTTGTATCCTCCCCCTTAGCATTGACGTACCGAACTTCCTGCTTAGAATTTAAAATGACTTCAACTCGATCAGTAAATCGAACATCTCGAAGTTCTACTTTCTTTTCATTTCTGTAGATTGCGGTTTGAGAATTAAGATTGAACTCCCACTTCCTAAGCCCATCAAAAACGATAATTCTCTGTTGCTCGTTATCTATAAGGACAGGCTGCCCTTCCACATTTCCCTCTTTATTATGAGATGCAACTATAGAGTTAGATGGAGCTTCTTGCGTTACATGGTCAAGGCTTTGATCCGATTCCTTTTTACGTGAATACTCAGCAAAGGAATCTATGGAGATCGATAAAATAAATGCAAATAACATCCCTACTGCGATATAGCCCATTTTTCTCTTCATGTTTATGTTTATACCCCCGTTATCCTATCTTAACTTTAACTATTCGGAGGCAACCATCAGATTATGGGGGGAGAAACGAAAAAACACTCCTAGCTTAGCTACGAGAGTGTTTTTTCGTCTGCTTACCCGGAAATTACCAGAGGAATCCAGGACGTGCAATGATAACAAGCAAGATGTAAAGAACAAGAATGAACGCTAGGCCAGTTCCTAGAACCCCAGCTCCACCAGCGAAAGGTACACCCATGTTGATTGCCCCCTTTCTAAGCGATTACTTTATATTATTATGGCTGGTAGAATTTGATTGGACGAACGCCCATAAAAACAAAAGTATTAGATAGCCTAACCTAGCATAAGTTTATGAAAGATGATTGTCCTAATTTTTATTAAACAAAAAGGGGTTAGTCATGAATTTTAACTATTCTCGAGCCGATTTCTACGGGGATCTAAAGGCAGGAATCATTGTTTCTGTTCTATTGATTCCCCAAGCCATGGCCTATGCCATGCTTGCCGGCTTGCCACCTGTTATGGGTTTGTATGCTGCTACTTTTCCTTTAATCGTTTATGCTTTCTTTGCCTCTTCTAAGCATCTGTCGGTCGGACCCGTAGCTATTGTATCCCTATTAGTTGCTTCGTCTGTGTCTACGATCGAGCATCCTGGAACAAACCAATATGTTGCAATCGTTATTCTGCTGTCCTTGTTGATCGGAATCTTGCAGGTCACACTGGGAATCTTTCGGTTTGGTCAAATCATTGAAGTTTTGCCCCATTCGGTGATAAGCGGGTTCATTACAGGTGCCGCTATTCTAATAGGTTGGAGCCAGTTCGAGAATCTACTCCAAATTAAAGTGGAGAGGAACCAGTCCCTGCTCTTACAATTCAAACAAGTCCTCTTAAACCTTGGTGATATCCATCTACAAACTTTATTATTAAGTATGGTCAGTATCGTTCTGCTCATTGTATGCAAAAGATATACCAAACTCCCTGGTCCACTCGTGATCCTTACATTGACGACAAGCGTCGTATGGTTATTTCGCCTAGATTTATCAGGAATTCATATTATCGGGGATGTACCAAAAAGTCTACCACACCTTTCCATCCCTGATCTACAACCCAACCTAATCCCGACTTTACTTCCAATGGCCTTGACCATTGCTATCATAGGATACATGGAATCCATTGCGGTCGCAAAGACCCTAGCTGCCAAATCCCGCTACTCCATCAGTGCAAACCGCGAATTGGTTGCCCTGGGACTGGCAAATATGTCGACCGCTTTTATTCACTCCTTCTCCATTGCGGGAGCGATTTCCCGCTCTGCTGTCAACTACGAGAGCGGAGCCAAAACAAAAATGGCAACCCTTGTGACAGCCCTGGTTGTCATTTTCGCTTTAGTGGTGTTTACACCTTTTTTCTATTACTTGCCCGTAGCCGTTCTTTCTTCTATTATTGTTGTGGCTGTTTTAACTCTTATTGATTTCAAATACGGTTTTAGGCTGCTAAAAACCAAAAAAAGCGATGGTTCAGTCTTCTTTCTTACCTTTTTTGGAACCCTGTCACTAGGCTTAGAAGAAGGGCTCATCCTTGGAATCTGCTTCTCCCTTCTTCTCTTTATTTCTCGAGTCATTTATCTGAATAGCAGTTGGAGCTCAAAAAGATTTAGGAATTAGCCTTTGAGAATTTTTCCAGCAGAGCATCTAATTTTTTCTGCTTATCCCTCTCAAGCTTCCGTTTCTGCTTATCTTCCTCCTCTAGTGCTTTTTTTACAGAAAAGCACATGAACACCATGATCACAGCAAAAGGAAGAGCAGCAATGATTGAAGCCGTTTGCAGCCCTTGCAACCCACCGCTTAACAAGAGGACAGCGGCAATGGAGGATTGAAGGAGCCCCCACGTGAGCTTCACCTTGGTTGGGGGATCCTGGTCTCCATTTGTAGAAAGCATTCCTAATACAAAGGTTGCAGAATCAGCAGACGTAACAAAAAAAGTGATGATCAACATGGTTGCAAGACCCGCTAGCAGGGTACCAAGCGGAAGCTGCTGCAACGTAATAAAAAGGGCAGAGGTGATGTCCTCCTGAACGGCTTCCCCTATCGGGACATCTTGAAACATCTCAAAATTTAATGCCGTTCCCCCAAATACAGAAAACCAAACAAAACTGAATAGACTAGGTACCAGTAATACTCCGAGAACAAACTCTTTGATCGTCCTGCCTTTTGAAACTCGTGCAATAAACATTCCCACAAAGGGTGCCCAGGCAATCCACCATGCCCAATAAAACAAAGTCCAGCTACCTACCCACGGGTTTTGGGTGAACGGGGTTAGCCTCAAGCTCATGGCGATCAAATTTTGGACATACCCTCCAACCGTTGATGTAAACGCATCGAAAATAAAAGTCGAAGGACCTGCTATCAATGTAATGAGCAATAGGATAACAGCCAAGAGCAAATTGATGTTGCTAAGGGTCTTAATTCCCTTTTCCAGTCCAGTTGTCGCAGATAGCATATAGAGAATCGTCACGACACCGATAATCATCAATTGCACAATCAAATGATTAGGGACCCCTAGTAAATGAGAGAAGCCCCCGTTAATTTGCAATGTTCCTAGCCCTAAAGAAGTCGCCACTCCAAACACGGTAGCTATGATCGCCAGCGTATCGATGGCTTTTCCAATCGGCCCGTTCACTCTTTCACCAATCAAGGGATAAAAGGTGGAGCTAATTAGCCCACTATATCCCTTCCTATAATTAAAATAGGCTAAAGAGAGGGCGATAATCGTGTACACTCCCCATGGATGCAGTCCCCAGTGAAAGAAGGAATAGCGCAAAGCTAACCGGGCAGCTTCAGGCGTTTGAGCCGCGGTTACATCAGGTGGAGGATTTAAATAATGGTACATCGGTTCCGCTACTCCCCAAAACACAAGTCCGATTCCCATTCCCGCACTAAATAGCATGGCTAACCATGTTACGTTGGAAAATTCCGGCTCATCATCATCAGTTCCTAAGCGGATATTTCCGTATTTACTAAAGGCTAAATAAATGGAAAAGACCAAAAAACCAAAGGTGGAAAACAAATAAAACCATCCAAACTGATTGATTGTCAGTTGCAGGAGCTGACTTGTTGTATCTGCCAGGTTTTCCGGGCTTATCACCCCCCACAAAACAAATAAAATAACAAAGACAATGGAAATGATAAAAACCAAAAGGTAATCCCCCTTACTCCCCAAAAATGTTGTATTGTTATATTTTGCCACAGCCGCATTTTTATTCTTCTTTCCTTTTATCCATAGATCAGGTATGTTACGATACGTAAGTATCACTGGCTAATCAAGCTACTTAGGAGGGGTTTCATGGACGGAATAAACATTATACTGATTATTATTGTCATTAACATTGTCTACGTATCACTGTTTACCTTGCGTATGATCTTTGTCATGAAGGGCCAAAAGATGCTAGCTTCTCTCATTAGTATGGTTGAAGTATTTACCTACCTGATTGGATTAAATATTGTACTAGCAAATATTGATAAGCCTATTAACCTTATTGCCTACTGTTTAGGCTGGGGAAGCGGCGTATACTTAGGAAGTAAAATTGAGGAATGGCTAGCTCTTGGCTATATTACCTTACAGATTGTAGTGGATCATTCAGAAATCAATCTCCCTATGGTGCTTCGAGAGAAAGGCTATGGGGTAACAAGCTGGCTTGCGGATGGGAGAGACGGCAAACGAGTGGTAATGCATGTTCTCGCCAAGCGAAGCAACGAAAAAAAGCTTCTAGCTACCATCGATCAGTTAGCTCCCAAGGCCTTCATAATTTCCTATGATCCACGTACCTTCAAGGGTGGGTTTTGGGTCAGACATCTGGAAAATCGCTAAAAGAAAAAGAACCTTATTTGTAACAGTCAAGTTACAAAATAAGGTTCTTTTCATTAAATGACTTCAGCTTGTTTCTCTACCTGTACAGCGTTTTGGGCTTTGGGCTGCATGCTCGTTAAGTATACGCCAATAAAAACGGAAACTCCTCCTGCTACTTGAACCAGGCTAATTTCCTCACCTAACAGGATACTAAATATAGCTGTAAACACGGTAATCAGGTTGAGGAATATGCCAGAACGGCTGGGACCAATATCTCTGACCGCCATGTTCCACAATAAAAAAGAGCCAACAGTTGGGAAAAAGCCCATATACACTATCCCCCAGATGGTTGAAGTACTTAGTCCGATCATGGGGTTCCAATTGGACCATGCAAAAGGAACCATGATCAGCAAGCCCAGTGCTACAGTAACAGCGGTAGCTGTTATAGGTGGAATATGGCTAATCTTTCTGCCTATGATGGAATAGAAAGTCCAAACCAGAATCGCTGCTACCATGATCAGATCACCTACATTGTATTTGATCTCGAACAAGTGCAGCAACTGACCTTGTGTAAGGATTAACAACACACCGATCAAGGATATACCGAAACCTAATAAATTTAATTTGCTTAGTCTTTCCTTCAAGAGTAAAACAGAAAAAACAACGATGACAGCCGGGTTTAGAGCGTTTACCAAGGAAGCATTTAAAGGGCTTGTAAATTGTAACGCCGAGTATAAAAGCATATTATAACCAATTACACCAAGTAACCCCATCGTTAACAAGACTCGCCACGATTTCCAAACCTCTCTCCACTTGGGTCTCTCGATAACCTGAGCCATTGGAACTAAAAAGCAAAACGCAATCAGCCATCGAATAAACGTGACTTGCAGCGGTGATATTTCAGTCACTACAAATTTGCCGAACACATAATTTCCTGCCCAGAACAAATTTGCCAGTACTAAAAACAAGATCGTCTTTCGTTTCATGCCCTCTCCTCTATGCCTAACTTTTATTATTCACTATAGCACAAAGCAAATTAAAGGGCATAGAACAGTTGTATAAGAAGGGAAGCCGTCTCCCCTACTACTCTATATTCGTAAATAGTTCCTCGACTTGTGGAGTACTTTTGATCAAACCGGCACTGGACATCCAGTCGCGCACTTCCGTCCAAGATTCTGCACTTTGGGATCCAAACGATTGACCGTCAGCTTCCATTTTCGGTAAAAGAATTTGGAGGCTCTGCTTTTCTACTTCTTCTACTAACGGAAAGTTGGACTGATCTTGGTTGTTCAAGAGAATATTCAAGGCTTCATCCGGGTTCTGCTTCATAAAATCAAACCCCTTCTTGGCTCCACGCCAAAAGGCCTGAATGGCTTCTTGATCCTTTTCCCAGGTTGCATCGCCTGTTACCAAGACAATTTCATTATAGGCTGGTACACCAAAATCTGTCGGGTTGAAATAACGAGTAGTATGTCCCTTGTGAGCCAAAACTGGTACCTCATGATTGATATAGGCTCCGATCACCGCATCTACATTGTTCGTTACGATGGAAGATCCTAGCTCAAACCCCACATCGATCATCTCCACTTTACTTGGGTCTCCTCCTGCATGCTTCACCATGGTGTGAAGTAAAGATTCATTCAAAGGAATTCCCGGATATCCTACTTTCTTGCCTTCTAGATCTTTAGGCGACTGAATCGAACTATCCTCTAGCATCACGATATGATTCAAAGGAGAACGAACAATGGATGCAATCGATTTGACAGGCACGTTTTCGTTCGCACGAGCGATAATGACGTCAGGTTGATAGTATAAGCCCAGTGTGACCTTCCCAGCAGCAGCAAGAGTTAAAGGATCTGTCGGATTAGCCGGGAATTGAATGTTCACCTTTACCCCTTCCTCCTCAAAAAATCCTTTCTCCTGTGCAGCATACAAGTAACTGTGTACCGCATTAGGATACCAATCCAGCATAATGCTTACTTCTTTCAATTCTTTCGCTTCCTGAATTTCTCCCGCTTGTGTGCTATTGTCGGATGAAGCTCCGCAAGCTGTCAGGGTAGCACCTAGCAGGAAGGTTGCACTCAGTTTTAACCACTTTTTCATTAGGATTTCCTCCACTTGAATCTATTTTTTTCAATCTTTGTCACCAACACAAATAACACAATTCCCACAATGGACAAAAGTACAATTGGGGCGAACACCGCTGGTCCATCAAACTGGGTCATCATCCTTCTGCTGAAATAGCCTAAACCTGCTTGCGCCCCCAACCATTCTCCAATTGCAGCTCCAATGACGCTTAAGGTTACTGCCACTTTAAGTCCAGAGAAAAAATACGGCAGTGCAGAAGGAACATTCAACTTTAAGAAAACATCCCTTTTACTCGCCCCCATCGTTAGGAGCAACTCTTTTATATCCTTATTGGCTGATCGTAACCCATCGAAGGTGCTAACTGTGATAGGAAAAAAGGTAATCAACACAGTCACTACGACCTTGCTCCAGATCGAATAGCCAAACCAAAGGATAAAAATAGGGGCAAGCGCAATAATGGGAATGGTTTGAGAGGCTATGAGCAGTGGGTAAATCGCTTTTTCAACCGGTTTACTTACATCCATCCAGATCGCGAGACTCACGCCTAACAAGATCGATAACCCTAGTCCAATCGCAATAATAAGAAAGGTGGCAGGCAAATGAACCAAAATGAGAACATCTCGTAATTCCCACACCTTAAAAAGGATTTCTGTTGGTGCAGGCCAAACAAAGCTTTTATTATACCACCGGGCCCCTGCTTCCCAGAGGACCAAGAGAATGAGAACTAGTGCACATGAGGCTGAATAGTTTCTGAAGTAATGTCTCATACCCTATTCACTCTTAATTGATCAATTAATTGCTCTTTCAATAGAAGAATCTTTTCTTGACTAAGATCGCGAATGGTTCTGGGTCGGCTCAGGGGTACCGTCCATTCTTGCATGGCTTGTACTGGTCGATCTGAAAAAACTAGGATTCGATCAGACAGAAACATCGCTTCATCTACATCGTGCGTAATGAAAAGAATGGTTTTTTTCCATTTTTTCCATTGCTCAAGCAGCCATTCCTGCATTGTTAGCCTAGTAATGGCATCCAATGCGCTAAAGGGCTCATCTAGGAGCAAAATACTCGAACCGCTCAAAATGGAACGAAGAAAAGAAACACGTTGTCTCATTCCCCCGGACAAGTCACTGGGATAGCGGCCCCCAACACCCGCCAATCCAAATTCCACAAGCAATTCAGATACTTGTCGATGAGCGTTCTCTTTGCTCACGCCTTTCAGCTCCAACGGCAGGGCGGCGTTATCAAGAACCGTCCGCCAGGGCATAAGCAAGTCTTGCTGAGGCATATACCCTACTTGCCCGAGCCGTTGATCTTGCTTTTTCCCGTTCAAATGAATACTGCCTACATTCGGCTGCTCAAGACCGGTAATCAGACGAAACAAGGTGGTTTTACCTGATCCGCTTGGCCCAATTACACTGACAAATTCTCCGTCATGTATTGCAAGGTTCAGTCCTTGCAAAACCGGTACGGCGGGTTTTCCCTTTTCCCGGTACTCAAAATGAACTTGGTCGAACCTTAACACCGGATTAAGCATTCGGCCACATGTCCTTACGGTAGGCCATATCCCAGAACATAAATTCAAATCGTGTAGTATTGAGGAATATTTCCTCCAGCTTTTCCAGTTCTCTTTCTGGTTTTCCTTCGGCTAGCTGATCCATAAGCTCGATGCACCACTGAGCAAGGGTTCCGAAGCCTTCAGAACTGTACATGCTAATCCATTCTCCGTAACGTTCATGGGTCGCTGCGCCAGGAATAAGGCTTAACTCTTTCCCAATCTCCCAGTAGCTCCACATACAAGGTAGAAGGGCGGCAACGAGCTCCGCTAAACCTCCGTTCTGGGCAGCATGAAGCATATAGTGAGTATAGGCCAGGGTAATCGGAGACGGCTCTGCGTTTTCCAGCTCATCATGGGAAATTCCAAATTGCGAAGCATAGCTCCGATGCAAGGCCATCTCCTCGTTAAGCGTGGAGTGAAACAAGGAAGCAAACTTCCCCATGGTTTCCAAGTCGGTAGACTTCACGGCACCAAGTGCAAACAGTTTGGCATAGTCAATAAGATAAAGGTAGTCTTGAATCATGTAGAAGCGAAACTTCTCGGGATCTAGGGTTCCATTTCCCATTTCTACAACAAACGGATGATTGTGGTTTTGCCGCCAGATAGGTTGAAGCTTATCGTATAGACGTTGCGAGAATTTCATCGTTTATTCCCCCTACTATTTTTTCGTATGACCCCAGTTGTAGATGAAGGTGAGTATGACCTTGGTATAATCAACTAGTTGCTGAATGGACAGCTGTTCATTGATCGCATGCGCGTTTCGAAGATCCCCTGGTCCGTAGATGGCGGCTGGAATTCCAGCATCTCCGAACCAGCCCCCATCCGTTACGGTCGGTGACACATCTACGATGGCTTGTTCTTGAAGTACGGATTCATGGCATTTCATTAGAGTGTGAACCGCTGGATGCTCAGGATCGATCTCGAGGGAAGGGAAAATCTCACCTCGGTCTTCAATCATCGAGGTGCCGCCCCACTCAAATGCTGGAGGGTTTTCTCTCAGCCAGATATCCCCATTCGCCACTTGAATGATATGTTCTTCAATTTCTTTAGACACCTTCTCATAGGTTTCGTTGGGATAGAAGTGAACAGTAATCCATAATCGACATTCATCAGCGATAAACGCCGCATGTCTACCTCCCTCAATGACGGCAGGGTTAATTGTATTCGTTCCCGGTTCATAGCCAGGGTAGCTCTTTATAACCGACCAATGCCGCTCAAGATCTTGCAGCCCTTGAATGATTTTGGTCATTTTTTCGATGGCACTCGCGCCAAATAGCTTTCCTCCTGCATGAATCATGTTTTTTCGCGTGGCATCGTGGTGCGTTTTCTTGCTTTTTACGGTAATCCAGCCCGTAATAACGCCGCCCTGTCCTTGTATATGAAGATCGCTTGTATCCACAACCACAGCAAAGTCCGCCGTATACCCTCTCTTGCAGCAGGCGAGGGTCCCCGCTTCTCCTACCTCCTCTCCTACCACGGATTGAAAGATAAGATCTCCCGGAAGCTCAATTCCTGCTTCATGAAGGAGCTGAATAGCAAAGAGAGCTCCTGCCAAACCGCCCTTCATATCGGCCACTCCACGTCCCAGGATGACTCCATCACGAACAACGGGTGTAAAAGGGTCGACTTCCCAGGCTTCGTCCACGTTGACCTCGGCGACATCAACGTGGCCATTGATAATGAGACTTTTATATCGATCAGGTTCCGTCCCTTTTAAAACACCCACCACGTTCGGATCACCTGGATACAGATCCCATTTATCAATGGTAAATCCCTTTTCTCTGAGAAAGTTAGCAATAAACTGCTGAGCCTCTTCAGTGTTGCGGGCCGGCGGTGCTGGTGTTTTGAATTGAATAAGCTTACTCAGTAAATCTATTAACTCTTCCTGTCGCTCATCTATCTGAGTGATAAGCTGCTTTAACTTCAACTGATGTTCCACATGACCCCATCCTTTTTTAAACATAAAAAACCGCTTCATTAATACGAAGCGGTTGGATGCACAACATTTTTTTGTCTTGCACGACACGGACCACTTCCCTTCGCTAGCATTACCTAGATCAGGTTAAAGGGTTAAGACCTATCGTCTCTCTCAGCTTCGAAAAGCACCCCTAGCAGTTTTTCACTATTTAATTTTATCTTCAACAAGATAGTAACACATTGAGCAATTTAATACTATCAAAAAGTTGCTAACTCGAGCGGACATATGTCCATTTTCTCCACAGCCACTCCATTGGTCCATGGGTATAGCGACTTAACCAGTAATGGCTTAAAATGACTTGGATAATAAATACCAATACGCTAAGAAGCACTCCTTCCCAAAGTGACAACTTCCCATATAGATTAAAAGTAAACATTAATAACAAGGTTATCAAGGTTTGACCTAAATAATTACTTAGAGCCATCCGGCCGACAAGGGCTAGCGGTCGCAGACGCTTTTCCCAGTCTTGTCGTATGCATAATAGAACGAGACTTGAAATATAGAAAAAACTCATGGTCATTCCACTTACATTAATCAATAATACACGAGTTGACGCTATGTTTGCTCCAATGGTTACGAGCTCAAGGTTAACTAGAAATAACAAAACGAGCAGCGGCAAGCTAAGGCAAGCACTACCGGCTAGGATCACGTGGAAAAGTCTTTTATGCCGAAAGATATCTGTGAAATAGTCTAATCGCCCCGCATAAAGGCCTAACAGAAACAGTGGAAAAACTCCTAACAAGGGTCCAATGAACGAGCGAAGCACCGGCATCACTTCGTGGGTATAGCGAAACTGAAACCATTCGTAGAAGGAACCACTCTGATAAGCTTTTAGCGCCAAGTCCAACTTTTCCATCCCAATAAGTTGTCTAGTTTGAACGTATTGTTGATATTCTGGAGGCGGGAAAAAAACTTCCAGCGCATACAAGCCATAAAGAGCAATGAAAAAAAGAAGGGCCCATACCAGAAGGGTCACCGTTTTTCTCTTGTAGAAGAGGAGTAGGAAAAACCCTCCTATCGCGTACGTATGGAGGATATCTCCTGTCCAAAATACGATTAAGTGGATGAGGCCTAAGGCGAGTAAGAAGACTAATCTTCGTGTAAATAGGAAATAGACGCTCCTTCCTTTTACTTCGGCTCTTTTCATAAACACATAGAAGCCCCAACCAAATAGGAAAGAAAAAATCGGATAAAATTTCCCCTGGACAAACAAGTCTAATCCCAGTCTTAGAACAGCATCTATCCCGCTATATTGAGGCGGAACCATATAAAGATCACGCAAAAGTCCCGTCGAAATTAGTGCTGGCATGTTTACAAGCAAAATGCCGAATAAAGCAAACCCTCTCACGATGTCCATGATAACAAGACGCTGGTCAGTTGTTATGGGCTGTTGAGACAATTGCTAATCCCCCTCTACTATGGTTTGCGTTGAAACGGACGCAGATTTATCACGCTGCTCTCTGCCAATCGAGTAAAAGCCGGATATAAAACAAGAAAAAACAAGATATTGCCAAGGGCATGGTTTAGATCAAAAGGCAATCCAGATAGATAATATAACCAGAAATTCCCAATAAATTGAGACATGGGGTAAGAAATCAGCAATCCATACAGCAATCCACAAAATCCAGCGTAAAGACTTAAGACAAGTACAGGAACCTTTCTACGGATTTTACCGAGCCATCCGCTAAGCCCGGCCACAATCGACCAGGATAGCATTTGCCAAATCGTCCAGAGCCCCATGCCTAATAGCAGATTGGTGATCCAGGTGCTTAGGCACGCTACGATCACCCCATAGAGTGGGCCGAGAACAAATGATGTAATGATGATAAGGACCGTTACAGGCTGAACATTCGGTATAAAAGTGAAGGTCATGCGCCCTACTACACTCAAAGCAATGAGTAAGGCGCAAAGGGTTATCTTTCTTGTTTCCATGCTTATTCCCACTTACGGAAGTCAAATTGCAGCAGGTCATCGGGTTGAAGCTTGTATTCATTGGCCCCCACGGTGGCCTCCATCCCATTAACAGAATAGAACCAGGCCGTTTTATCCTTTTCATTCCCCTCAATGCCATTAATTCCAGTTATGAATGCATCGTTATAAGCTGTTGTCACCTGATAATGGGCTTTCATCACGTCCAATACGGTTTGTCCCTCCGTGATTTCTACGTGTTTTTCTTCCATGACTTCCTGTTTATTCTCTTTTGATAGAACTATTGTAATAGCGTGCTCATGACTCTGATGCTCTGATGGGGTCTCTGTTGGCCGTTCGGCTTGATTTCCTGTACACGCGCTTAACAATAATCCCGTCACCAAGAACAGGATCCAGAATGTTTTCATTTTCGTTCTCTCCTTTCCTATCATTACAGGGCAGATTACATTATATATAAAAACTTCTATTGAAGTAAAATCGAGTAAAAAAAAACTTCTATTCCCATATCGAATAGAAGCTAATCCTATATAACCCAAGTCACTTATTCTGCGAATATTTTTCTCATCAAGGTTTGATAAGGTGGGATATCCATAAGTACGTAGTAATAGGGGAATTTGAGGAGAACGAGAGTTTTGCGATTTAAGTGAGGGAGTAGAGCATGATAAACTTCTTGAGCGGTGTGGCAAAATTCTACTCTTCTTGGATCCATGCCTTCCTTTATGGCACTTAGTCCGATTGGTTTGGCTTTTTGATCAACTAAAATGAGTTTTTTAACTCTCATGTTTGCGACGTACTTGCCCATTTCAGTGTATTGGGATTGCCCCTCTTTCCCTAGCTGAGGCATAAAACCCAAAACGGCAACCATATCCCTACCCTTAGCCTGCTCTTTTAAGACATCCAATGCAGCCTTCATAGAAGGAGGGGTACAATTCCAGGTATCGTCAATAATGGTGCATCCATTCACTCCCTTTTTGAATTCCATATGCATGCGCATCTGTTTATATTTCGAAAGCAATGCAATGGATTCGTCAATGCGCATACCTATAGCATGACAAGCAGCAATTGCAGCAAGTGCGTTATACACGTTGTGCTTTCCATAACCGGGAACAAACACCTTATATCGCTTGTCTTTGTAATACAAGCGGAAAGTAATGCCCCCTTCGGCTTTTTTTACTCGCTCGGCCCGATAATCGCAGTGAGGTCCCAAACCAATATAGATCACTTTTCCCTTAAAAGAACGAAGGCTTATTTTTTTTATATTCTCATCATCAGCATTTAAGATGAGGGTTCCACCGGGCTTTATGCCTTCTAGCATTTCGGCCTTCGCCTGAATGTACGCTTCAAGGGTCTTGCAATGTTGCAAATGATATACTCCAATGTTTAGAATAATGCCTACATTAGGCTGGAAGTATTTGCAGCTTCTTCTGATCACACCTGGTGCATTCGTGCCTAACTCAAAGACAGCGGCTTCTGTTCGATCGTCAATTCCGGTAAGGTAGCGGATATTCATGGAGGAGCCATTTTCTCCATCCTCTGTTGCTTGAACCTTGAACTTGGATGATAAGATCTGCCTAATCATTTCGGTGGTGGTTGTTTTGCCACATGTACCTGTCACGCCAATAACAGGAAGGGAAAACAAGCTACGATAAAACTTAATAAACCTGGAGTACGCCTTTTCAATATTTTTTACCGCCACAATAACCACATAATCCTCCGTACGCTTGAGGTAATAATGGGGATCATCGGTTACGAGAACAGAAGGTTGCAGCTCCCGTTTGGAACTCCAACTCGACCTTCCCTCTCGCTGAAAAAATAAAGTCGTTTTCCTAAAGGGTGTCTGGCGATAAGTAACATGTTCAATGGTTAGATCCTTGCCGCCCCTAGCTACGGTACCCTTAATTTTTTTAAGAATTACTTTTAATGGCAAAGGTTTCAAATCTATCATGACCTCCCTTTGGCTTTATAAATATCTTATGTTTTCGTTTGGTATTCGAACTGTTTAGTAGTCTAAGAGATTGGCCTATTCCTCTATTTTGGGACAAACTTTGATGATGACAAACGAATAAATTAAGGGCCGTAAGATTTAAGAGTTATATCCTTAGAAGAAAGGGGAATTTTCATGAGAAGCAGATGGTTATGTCTTATTTACCTTTGTTCCATTGTCATCAGCATGGGAATAAGCAACTCCCAAGCCTCGGCAAAAGGAACTACTATTTTAGTTGACGGAAAATCTGTACCGTCCATTCAAGTTAATCAAGAAGGTCGAATCTCAGTCTCACCGGTTTTTTTCCAACGCATTGGCGTATCTGTAGATTGGAGCTCAAAAGATCTCACGTTTCAATTAAAGGAGGGTGAAGTTGAGTTGACGATCTTACCTGGAGATATTTCTTCAGAAGGTTATATACCGTTGAGGTATGTAGCAGAACAATTGGGTATGGAAGTTACCTATGACGCTCCTACCTCCTCCGTACATATCCTGACGGGCCGGACCGTAAACGATCAAGCGACTAAAAACACGGAAATCTTTTGGTTATATCAATTAACTGAGGCAGAAGCAGGCGGGGAGAGTTATGAAGGGAAGGTCGCTGTTGCGGCAACGGTCTTGAACCGAGTAAAGAATTCCGATTATCCTAACACAATTAAAGACGTTATCTTCCAAGTCATCCCCATACAGGGTGTAGACTATTACCAGTTCTCTCCTGTTAAGGATGAGCGCATTTATTCCGTAGTGCCAAGCAACGATACCATTGCAGCGGTAAATGATGCTCTTAAAGGCTCTGATCCTTCAAAGGGTTCTATCGTTTTCTTTAATCCTAAGAAAACCTCTAACGAGTGGGTAAGAAAGCAGCCTGTCAAAAGCATCATAGGAAACCATGTGTTTGCAGGATGATATTCGACGTGGTTCATAAGCAAAAGGGTGTCCCAATTTTGGGGCACCCTTTCTATTGCATATTATTTACCGTCTTTAATTGCCAGGAGCTTCTGTCTAAGCTCACTGCCCATGGTAGCCAGCTCACCCTCAGCAGCCCGCCTCTTGAGGCGACCTTCTTCTTGGATCCTGAGTGTTTCCTCAAAAGTAGTAAGAATGGACTCTTGGGTTTTCTTTAAGGTCTCGATATCCACTAAGCCTCGCTCGTTTTCCTTCGCAGTTTCGATGGTGTTGGTTTTGAGCATTTCAGCATTTTTTAAGAGGAGTTCGTTTGTCGTTTTAGAAACTTGCTTCTGAGCTTCTACCGCATGGCGTTGGCGGATAAGGGTCAGCGCTATGGCCATCTGATTTTTCCACAACGGAATGGCTGTCATAATGGACGATTGAATTTTCTCGACTAAAGCTTGATTGGTGTGTTGAATGAGTCGGATTTGCGGTGCGCTCTGGATTGTGATTTCGCGGCTTAGCTTCAAATCGTGAAGCCTTTTGTCCAGACGATCCGCAAATTGCATCATGTCGTTCACTTCCTGGACTTTCATTTGATCATTGGAAGCTTCAGCTTGTTTTTTTAATTCCGGGATGGTTTTCTGGTACAGCTGGTCAAGCTTCAGTTCCCCCGCTGCGATATAAATGTTTAAGGCATGGAAATACTCTTTGTTGTGTTCGAATAGTTTTTCTAGCATGTCAATGTCCGATAAAAGCGCGTTCTTGCTTCGGTCCAGCTTCACGCTAATCCGTTCAATCTGTGCTCCGGTTTTTTGATATTTAGACAAAACTTCTTGTATAGAGCTCGACATCTTACCAAAAAACCGGGAAAGCAACGAGCGTTTTTCAGGTTTGAGTTCATCGGCGTTGACCTCTTTAAACTTTTTCATCAGTTCGTCGATGATTTCCCCAATCTCGCCCAGGTCCTTTTTCTGAACATGCTCTAGCATCGAATCCGAGAAAGATAAGAGCTTGGATTGAGCCGACGCACCATAGGTGATCATGGCTTGATGGTTAGCCGGATCAATCTGATCGGCTAGCTGGTAAGCTTTTATTCGGTTCTCTTCGGGTAGTACATCGATCAATCGAGTCGGCTGAGGATTCTGATGGGTCGTAACTTCCTGCTTCAGTGGCTGGAGGCTGGCAAACGGGTCAGCTAATAAATCATCCATTACATTCGATGGCTTTTTTTCGTTCATTTGACTTTCCCACTTTCATCCATTATTCGCTTCGCAACATCCAATTCAAACTGAAGGTGATCCATATCCTTAGAAAGCATCTGGTATAAGTCTTTTTCAATCAGTTGATTGAGCTCATCTAAGGTACGGCGGGTTTCTAGCAGCGCTTGCTCCATTTCCGGGTTCCGTCTCGGCTGGGAAGCCAGAAGCACGTATTTTTCCGAGAGCTCAAGGGCTGAATCGAGATGAGAAAAGTAAAAGGACTCGGCTAAATAAAACCGCTTCGGCTCTTTTTTAATCATGCTTTGAATCTTTCTTGTCACGCGTATCAACTGGATACGCTGAGTAAAAGAAGGGATATGTCGTATGGATAAGAGCGCTTTATTTAATCGAAATATTTTCCGCTTCGCTTCTTGTAGGTTCTTGGCAATGTAGTTGTATTCCTTCCTTGATAAGCGATGCTTCTTAAGGAAGCGATGCTTCCCATATATGGCGCTTAATCCATACGCAGCCAATCCTCCACCTAGGGAGATGGCCGTTGAGTTCCAGAAGGATTGTTCAAAGGCAAAAAAGCTTATTAGCCACGCAAGAGAGGCTACAGGTACGGCTAGGAATAAGCGAACAAAAAAAGACAGCATTGAGTTCACATCAATCGACTCCCTATCTGAAATTCCTATCTTCCTATACGGA
The DNA here is from genome assembly GCF_004522215.1 of Ammoniphilus sp. YIM 78166. Taxonomy (GTDB): domain Bacteria; phylum Bacillota; class Bacilli; order Aneurinibacillales; family RAOX-1; genus YIM-78166. Next base: position 958,523 of record NZ_SDLR01000003.1, read on the forward strand.
TCAATCATAGCATAGTTTCAATTCAATTTCTCATCGACAAAATTCGGGGAGTGACAGGCACTCATATAAAAGGGATAGACTCTATGAGCCTATCCCCCTGTGTCTTATCTATTTAGTAAATCAGAACCCGCTATGCCTGGATAGGTCATCTCGTAAGGATCAAGGATGAGATTAAGCTCTTCCTCAGTTAGGACGTTATGCATCAAACACAGCTCCCTTACAGAGAGACCGGTTTGGATCGCTTCACGTGCAATTCTTGCTGCTGTCTCGTAGCCTAAATGCGGATTCAAAGCTGTAATGATGCCCACGCTTTTCTCTACATATTCACGGCATCGTTCTACGTTAGCTTCAATACCCTCTAAACAATAGGTTCTAAATACTTTAAAGCCCTGATTCATAATGCTCAGCGACTGAATTAAGTTAAAGAACAAGACCGGCTCCATGACATTAAGCTCGAGCTGTCCAGCTTCTGCTGCTAGGCAAATCGTATGATCATTGCCCATGACTTGGAATGCAATCTGATTAATGACCTCAGCCATGACTGGGTTCACTTTTCCTGGCATGATAGAGGATCCCGGCTGTCTGGCTGGAAGCGAAATTTCCCCTAAGCCTGAACGCGGGCCTGATGCCATCAATCGCAGATCGTTGGCAATCTTAGACATATTAATCATACATACCTTTAGGGATGCCGAAACCTCAGCATATACATCTGTATTTTGCGTCGCATCCACCAAGTCCTCAGCCGTAACTAAAGGAAACCCACTTGTTTCAGCAAGCAGCTCAACCACTTGCTGAATATAGCGAGGATCGGCGTTTAGCCCTGTGCCTACTGCGGTTGCTCCCATATTGACTTCGAACAAGGATTCGCGGGTACGTTTAATTCTCTTGATATCTCGCCCCAAGGCTCTGCTATAAGCTTCAAACTCCTGACCAAGACGGATCGGCACTGCATCCTGCAAATGGGTACGACCCATTTTGATTACTGGATCAAATTCTTTGGCCTTTTGCAAAAACGTCGCATGGAGCTCTTCCATCGTCGAAATCAATTGCTGTAACAAGGACAAGAGGGCAATTCTCACCGCAGTCGGGAAAGCATCATTGGTAGACTGGGACATATTAACATGCGTATTGGGGCTGAGTTTAAAATAATCTCCCTTGGTTTCACCTAGCAATTCAAGGGCGCGGTTGGCGATGACTTCATTGGCATTCATGTTAATCGAAGTCCCAGCCCCACCCTGGATCGGATCGACGATAAATTGATCATGCCATTTGCCCTTAATGATTTCATCAGCGGCTTCCACTATAACTTGTCCCAAACGTGGGTTAAGCCTAGAAACTTCAATATTGGCAATAGCCGCAGATTTTTTCACCATGGCCAATGCTTTTATTAACTCTCCATGTATTCTATAGCCTGTAATGGGGAAGTTCTCCACTGCACGTAGCGTTTGAATTCCATAATAGGCGTCGTGCGGAACTTCCTTCTCCCCCAAAAAGTCTTTCTCTATTCTAACTAAATCCTTGATCATTGTGTTTTCCCCTTTGTAAGTGCTTTCCTTCGCTATCTATTCTACAATAGATTACCCGTTTGTGGAAATAATCTAATTGAAATTAATTGGTACTTCTATGCAATTACGTGCAACCTATATCTAACCCTATTCGTCGGAATTAATAACAAAAAAAACAAATTAAGAAGGAGCTTGATTATGAACTATCGATGGTTTCTACCCCTATCCATTGTCATTCTGACCCTAATGATCACACCGTTTCTTTCCGCCTCTGCGACCGAGAAAGCAGAAAAAAATACGATTAGCGTTACTGGAAAAGGAGAAATTCTCATTCAACCCGATGTGGCTTATGTTCGATTAGGTCTAGTAACCCAAGGAAGCACCGCTACAGAAGCCCAGAAGAGTAATGCGGACACTTTTACCCAAATCCAAAAAGCACTAATGGAACAAGGTCTAAAGCCCGAAGACATGAAAACCGTCCAATTCTCCACCTTCCCCAATTATCAATGGGAAAAGGACAAGCAAGTCCTGAAAGGTTACCAAACCCAGCATATTCTATTAGTCACCTATCGCGATATTAACCGTGTAGGGCAGCTATTAGATGCAGTCACTCAAGCTGGAGCCAATCAAATTGAAGGCGTTCAATACGGGGCAGAAAAGCAAGAAGAATATGAGATTCAAGTACTACACAAAGCCATGGACCATGCCCGAAGAAAGGCAGATGCTCTGGCAGCCCAAACAGGCAAAAAAGTCACAGGAGTGCTTCATATCTCGGAGCCCGGCACGGCTAGCCCACTCATCTTTCGAGGCCATGAGCTAGCAGAAGCTAAGGCTATGGATACTGCCTCAACCGTAATTTCTCCTGGAGAATTGAAGATTGAAGCCCAGGTACAAGTCGTATACGAATTTTAAACGTTAACTAGAAGAAGGCTGACCTTAGGGGATCAGCCTTCCTTTTATTTTTATCTAGCAGCTCTCATCGTACTGCTCTGAAATAGTTTGTATTTAGCCTTTTCCTTGCAAAAGTGACAGAAGGTTTCTGCATACGTCACTTTCTTAATATGTGGAAAAATGGAAAAATCCAGTCCTTTTTTAACATGATCTTTACACGTAAACATGTCCCCTCACCCCTTTAGGTATATTGTATACCAAAAGTCCATTCCGTACAATCAGATTTTTTTTTACAACTTATCCTTGAACAATTGTATATGGACTTCTCGCCTTTTCCGGTTGTAAGATGAGATTGCAATATATCACATCTTTTGGAAGAAGGGGCTGTCGATGCTTCGTTCTTATTTTTGGCTTTTTTTCTGTGTTTCCTTGTGGGGAAGTAACTTCGTTTTTGGATCTATTCTTGTACAGGAATTTCCACCACTTCTGCTGGCAGCATTCCGGCTCATTGTAACAACGGTATTTTTGTTGGGTTATGCTTATTTCACTCATCGATTCGTTAAAATTACCATGCAGGAAGTCAAGCTATTATTACTGTTAGGGCTTGTAGGAACTTTGTTTAACCAAGTTGCGTTTTTTAACGGGTTAAAATTAACTGACGCTACAACAGCAGCCCTCATCCTATCGTTAACTCCGATAACAACAGCCTTTCTTGCTTCTATCTTCTTGCGTGAGGCTCTCACAAGAAAGATGATTCTAGGCTCCCTGGTAGCCGTGATCGGTGTTTTCTTTGTCGTTGGAAAAGGAGGCGGAATTGAGCTTAATGCCGGTGTGTTTTTTATCTTTCTGGCGATGCTTACCTTCTCCTGCTCGATTATTATTGTCAGGAAATTATCGGATCGCCTTGACCCGTTTACCATTACGGTCTATGCCACAGCAACGGGTTCGATCATGCTCATCCCCGTAGCTTTTCTTTCCGAACCCATAACCGGTGCAAGTCATCCCTTATGGGCATGGCTTCTCCTCATTGCTTCAGCTATCGTGATGCAGGGCATATGCGCTCTCATTTGGAACGGTCAACTAAAAAAGGTCGGTGCAGGGAAAGCCTCCATCTTCCTGAACCTCCAACCTTTTGCCGCCATGGTTTCCGGTTTCTTTCTGCTTGGGACACAGGTTACAGTTTCTCAACTCATCGGCTCAACTTTAATTATCGGCGGTGTCATCATGGCCACGATTCAAGTTGGAAATCTAAAATCAGGAAGAATTTCAAAAGCAAGCTGATAAAAAGAGGTGCCTAAATTTTTTAGGCACCTCTTTTTTGTCGGATGAGGCCGGGGAGGCGGAATAAGCGGAGGGTGTTCCGGTTATTTGGCTGAACGGGTGCTAAAATGGCTAAATAACCGGAGTCCGTTCCGGTTATTGGACTTCAGAGCCCCCAAATGACCCATCTAAATGTTAACTAACCGGAATCACGTCCGACTAATTTGCCCATTTTGAGACACTTTACCGGAAATAACCGGAATCAGCTCCGATTTATTGTCTGAGGGCTTCATTTGCCCCATTAACCGGAGTCCACAATTTAGATCAAAGAGGGTTTCCCAAAAGCCTAGCTTTTAAGGGAACGCCCTTTTTTTGCATAAAAAAACAAGAATGCGTTCTCTTGTTAAAATTAAGTCACCAGAACACAATTATCCAGAAAGGAACGATTTTCTTATGTATGCCCTATGATGAAGAGCTTGATGAGTGGATTTGCGCCAACCAGAAGAGACTTACCTTCCAAAGAGGCCTATCCAAAAATACCACGGATCTAGTAATCTCCTCAAGTGGGATAGACACACCCAAAAGAGCCTCAAAAAAGAGGCTTAGAGGTGGGCTAATACCCTAAACAAAAATAAATTCAATCCAACAATATCCAATAAATGGAATGGAAAAGAAAGAGAGTGTCCCTAAAGGTCGGTAAAACCGACCCTATGGATTACCCTCTTTTTCTATTGTTAAATAATCCCTTATAAATCTTAACATCGAATTTACTTAGGGTTTATACTCTTCTTTCATAATTGTAATAAGAATGAAAATGAAGAACCAACATAGGGGGTTATCATGAAAATTTCTTTATTTACGGATACCTTTTTTCCACAGATGAATGGCGTCTCGATGACCCTGAATCGATTAATCCACCACCTACAGCACAGGAATATCTCACACCAAGTATTTGTCCCTGAATTCGCTGAACAGGATTTATTTGCAAATAACATTCACCGCTTTTTTAGCCTTCCCTTCTACCTTTATCCCGAATGCCGGATTGCACTGCCAAATCTTTTAGCTGTTCGCCAGCATCTTAATAGCTTTCAACCTGATCTGATCCATCTAGCCACCCCTTTTAACATGGGGCTATGCGGCCTTCATTATGGAAAAAAGTACGGAATTCCGCTCATTTCTTCTTATCACACTCATTTTGACCGTTATTTAGATTATTATCACTTGCGATTTGCTACGAACTGGATCTGGCGTTACCTACGCTGGTTTCATGAATCCACTGGGCTTACTCTTGTTCCATCCCAAGAAACCAAGGAACTACTAAGAAAACAGGGCTTTACTCGAATCGATCTGTGGAAACGCGGTGTGGATTCTGACTTATATCACCCAAAGAAAAGATCGAATGGATTGCGAGAACACTACCAGATTGGTAATCGGCTCCTTGTGCTTTTTGTTGGAAGAATGGCACCTGAAAAAGACCTGGACATTTTATTAGAGGTTATGTGTCATTTACCGCAAGAGATCAAGGACAGGATACACTGGATGTTTGTTGGAGACGGTCCACTCCTAGCGAAATGGCAAGAATTTAACCTTCCGTATGCTACATTTACAGGATATTTAGAGGGAGAGCAATTGGCGAAAGTCTATGCGTCTGCAGACTTGTTTTTCTTCCCTTCATCTACAGAGACCTTCGGCAACGTTGTTTTGGAAGCGGCGGCATCGGGGATCCCCGCCATCGGAGCAAATGCAGGCGGAGTTCAAGAAATCATTCAGGATGGAGCCACAGGGTTCTTGTGTCCTCCCCGAAATCCAGAAGCCTTCACCCAAGCCCTAGTTCAGTTCTTGGAGAAGCCAGCCCTTTTGCGTCAGATGGGTAAAGAAGCACGTCGTTATGCAACCACCCAATCCTGGGAGGCGATCTTCGACAGACTTCTGCTTCAATATGAGCACGTCATCCATAATAAGAGGAGGAAGGTAGGATGAAAATTGGCATTGTAGGTCTAGGTTATGTCGGACTTGTCACAGGAATTGGTCTAGCCTCCTTGGGACATCAGGTCATTGGAACAGACATCATGGAATCGAAAATCCAAAGTCTCCAAGCCGGAGTTTTGCCTATATGGGAAGAAGGGCTGGAAGATCTATTTAAGCAAGCTGCTTCCGATGGTATGATCTGCTTTACCGATCGGTTGGAAGAAGTCATTATTAGCTCCGATATCGTTTTTCTATGTGTTGGTACCCCTTCCACCCCCACGGGTGATGCGGATCTGTCACAACTATGGGCCGCACTTAAGGATATGTCCGCGTATATCCAGCCTGAACAGCTAGTCGTGATTAAAAGTACTGTTCCTGTAGGTACAAGTGATCATGCAGAAAACTATCTTCGCCATCAGGGAGGCAGTGACTTAGACGTGGTCTATAATCCTGAGTTCCTCCGCCAAGGGAATGCAGTTTATGACTTTTTTAACCCCGAACGGATCCTTGTAGGCTCTGTTTCGGGAAAAGCTAGAGACAAAATGGAAGACCTGTATCAGCGCTCAAATACCAAGCTTATCTTTTGTGATCGCCGTAGTGCCGAATTAACAAAGTATGCTTCCAATGCCTTCTTAGCGATGAAGATCTCGTTCATCAATATGATAGCCAGGCTAAGTGAGCGTGTTGGGGCCAATGTAGATGTCGTCGCTGAAGGTATGGGGGCTGATTCAAGAATCGGGCCTGCTTTCCTCCGCGCAGGAGTAGGCTATGGAGGCTCCTGTTTTCCTAAAGATATCCAAGCTCTTATTTCCCTAGGAAAGCAAAATATGCAGGATCTTCCTTTACTCGAGTCTACCGAGTGGATCAATAGACAGCAACCTATCTTACTGGTTGAAAAGTTAATACAGCATTTAGGGGATTTGAAGGGAAAACGCATTGCCCTGCTCGGATTAACCTTTAAATCCTCAACAAACGATATCCGTGAAGCCCCTTCCCTTGCAATCAGTCGTTTATGCTTAGATGAAGGGGCAATCGTGCACGCCTATGATCCGATTCTCCATCACTACCCTTTATCGGGAGTCATCCTCCATTCAAGCTTACAGGACACCTTGGCGGGATGTGATGCTGTTCTTCTACTAACCGAATGGAAGGGATGGCAAGAGGTAGATTGGCGCCAGACTAGAATTAATATGCGCTATCCTTTAATTGTGGATGGTAGGAACCTTTTCACTTTAGATGCGATGAAGTCAATAGCCTTTGAACAGGAATGGATTTATGTTTCTATTGGCCGTCCAGTTGTCGATGGAAGAAAAAAATAACCGCTATAATTAGCGGTTATAAAGAAGGGATAGCCAATAAAGGTGTTGTCATGTCTTATTTTAAAACAAAAACATTAAGCGAAGATGAATTCTAAGTAAATTTATTCTATGGCTTCCGCAGCCTGAAACGCCCTTTTGCATAATTGCTCCTGGCTATTGATTTCAGGCTCTTCAGCTTGTCTAAGGACATAATGATAATTCCCCTGCGGATCTTGTTCCCTTGCTTTGACGTTGTCGTTCAAGAGTAACAGTAACGCTTGTTTGATCTTTTCTTTATGACGGTCATCATAGACAGGGAAAGAAATTTCTACCCTTTTCATCATATTGCGGGTCATCCAATCCGCGGAGGAGAGGTAGATCCGTTCTGCTCCATTAGAGTTGAAGTAAAAGATTCTACTATGTTCAAGAAATCTGCCTACTATGCTCCTAACCCGTATATTATCACTAATACCCTTTATACTAGGGCGCAAACAGCAAATCCCACGAACGATCAAGTCTATTTTTACCCCTGCGCGTGAAGCCTCGTAGAGCTTCATGATCATGGTTTTTTCCGTCAAGGAATTCATCTGTGCAATGATTCGTCCATTGCCCCACTTTTCATGGTGTGCCATTTCTTGATCGATCAACTTGAGTAAATGCCCGCGAATATCGTATGGCGAAATAGCAAAATGGTAAAAAGATGGCTTTGCTGTATATCCGCTGAGATAATTAAAAAAGTGGGTAGCATCCATGCCAAATTCAGGATGTGATGTAAATAATCCAAAATCGGTGTAAATTTTTGCTGTTTAATCATTATAATTTCCCGTTCCTAAATGGACAAAACGCTCAATATGCTCTTGGTCTCGGCGAACAACTAAGGTAATCTTGCTATGCGTTTTTAAGTCTGTCATGCCATAAATCACATGGCATCCAGCCTTCTCCAGCTCCTTTGCCCAATGAACATTATGCTCCTCATCGAAGCGTGCTTTCAGTTCCACCAGGACGAGCACTTGCTTTCCATTTTCCCCAGCTTCCTTTAACGCTTCGATGATCGGTGAATCCTTGCTCACCCGATATAGAGTCTGCTTAATAGCAAGAACAGAATGATCTTTGGCCGCTTGCTTCACAAATTCGATGACCGGGTCAAAGGATTCATAGGGATGGTGAAGAAGGATATCTTTTCGGCTGAGGAGCTCGAAAATATTGTCCCCCAGCTTAAAATCAACGGAAGGCTGCGGTATAAAGGGAGGGTAAACTAGGTGCTCCTTGTCCTTGATCATTTTACTATAGAATGAAAATAAAAAGGACAGATCCAACGGTCCATGAACACGATAGGCATCTTTTTCGTGAATTTCCAATTCTTCCAGCAAGAATTGAATCACCTCATCATCTACCGTTTCTTCTTCTACTTCAAGACGTACCGTTCTCCCCCACTTACGTTTCTTCAACTCTTCTTCTATGACCTTAAGCAAATCCTCTGCCCCTTCTTCATGTAGCGCAAGGTCAGCGTTTCTAGTAATCCGAAAGGTCATCACAGAACAGACTTCATATCCGATAAACAGCTTATATAAAAAATGGCGAATAACTTCTTCCAAAAGTACAAATTTGGCTTCGTACGAGTTTTCCCCTGGCAGAGCAATATAGCGTTCTAACCCTCTGGGAACCTGAACTAAGGCCCGTTTTTGATCTTGTTGGCCCGACTCTCTTAACGTAACGGCAATGTTAATACTCTTATTCAACAAAATAGGAAACGGATGATAAGCATCGACCGCTAAAGGCGTTAGAACAGGGGAAATCAAGTTGTCAAACAATTGCTCTAGAACTCCGATTTGCTCCTCGTTGAGTTGATTTATTTTCAACAGATGGATATTTTCCTTTTGCAGTTGGATCATTAGGCTATGATAGGTATCATAGTGAAGCTTGACTAACGGATGATTAAGTTTAGATACGCTGGCCAGTTGCTCTTTGGGAGTCAAGCCTGCTTTATCTTCAGCAAAGTGAAAGCATGCCTCTACCTGATCCTTCAGTCCCGCTACACGTACCATAAAAAATTCATCTAGATTAGAGCTAAAAATTGCGAGAAACTTTACTCGTTCGAGCAAAGGGTTTCGCGGATCCATAGCTTCTTCCAATACTCGCTTATTAAAGGCTAGCCAGCTTAGTTCTCGATTATTAAAATAGGATGGGCTTGTTAAATCGATCTTTTATATTTGTTTATCCATTCTATACACTTCCTAGGATGTATTGAAATTCAATTATATTATTGTTTTGTAAATTCCATATTAAGATTTGGTAAACTTTCATTTTGAAACAGAAAAACCTCCGTATGGAGGTCTATTAAAAATAATGAACTAATATTGAACATAATATACCCAGGAGTGCACCAACCACCACATCTAAGGGGTAGTGCAAACCCAAATACATTCTAGAAATCCCAACCAGGATGGCGATGGCAAAAAAGAAAGGAGCTAACCACGGTATGATTAAAGCAATAGCGGTGCTCCAAGCAAAAATAGCCGCACTATGTCCAGAAGGAAATGAGAAGTCTCTTAGCGGACGATCAACTACATAGATGTCGGTTTCTTTCAAATAGGGTCTACGTCTGCTGCAACCCTTTTTACCTATCTGAACCAATACGTGGCTGGTTATCAGAGCGAGGGGACCCTCAACGAGCAGTACTCTATTTTCTCTTAAGAGCAGAAACAGAACAAGAAATAAGCAAACAGAAAAGGTAAGACCACCGAAGTGGGTGATCATAGGCATCCAGCGATTCAAGATTGGACACCGAATTTTATGGTTAAAGAGATGGAAAATTCGCCGATCCCCGCTTTCAACCCAAGATAATAGCTGATACACGCAAATTCCCCTTTCCCAACGTTATTTCTTTTATCTTATCAACCCTAAATGAACTACATTTAAACATGATATTAAGAAATAAAAGCATTTTTAACATAAGTTTAACCTACATCATACAAACGGAGGTTCTAGCATGCCTTTTCTCCACCCCAGCTCATGATGGGTGACATTTAAGTTATGATCAAGCTTAATATCCACGCCGAAAGTAAGTTTTGAATTATACCAAAAGCGCACATCACTCCACTTGACCTCATACCCATCCTCTACTTTTTGGCAAGTTACGTGAACCCTCTGGGCAAACTTCAGAAAAGCTCGAACTCCGTCGGTTTCCTCCGTCCGCTCAATGATGGGATTCTTGTCTTCTTTCAAGTAATACTGTTGGATGATGACCTTGCCATAAGTCATAACCCCTGTATAAAAACACTCGTCTGTCTCGACAACAAAGCGCCAGTGGAACCAATGGAGATTGGGGAACAGGTGATAAATTCCTCCCCTTCCGATCGTTTCCTTCAGCTTTTTGAGCAAGACTCCATGCTGATAAGCTCTCATTAAGATATAAATCAGACTTAACAAGTAAACCAAAGGGAAGATTCTAACAGGGTCTACATCAAGGAATAACCAACAGACAGCACCGGAGGCATGCAAGAAAAACAAGAATGGCTCAAACAGGTTCAGAATGTCTAAATGCATCCACTTTTTTGAGAAAGGAAAAAGACATTGCACACCGTAGGTGTTGAGTAGGTCTAAAAAAACATGAAAAAAAACAGCAGCAAAAATCCAAACGTAAAGAGTCATCCAAAAGTCTAGAACTCCGAACCCATAACCAAATAGGGTGGCCAACAGGGCCGGCCAGAGAAATAATCCTGGAAGCGAGTGAGTGACACCACGATGATGACGGATATAAAAGGAATATCCTTTCAGTCTAGAGACCGTATCAAAATCAGGAGCATGTGATCCTATCACAGTACCTGCTATGATGGCCTGAGCTAGTTCTGGATGCTGGCTTACCACTGGATCCATATGGGCTAGCCCGGCTAGAGTTAAACCAAACAAAAGGTGACTCGCTGTATCCAATTTTTCTCCCCCAATCTAGATGTAAATGATTTACAATTTTATTTTACCTATATTTTGTGAATATACTGTTTATCTACTGTAAAAGATCTTTATAGAATCTTAAAGGAAAATTCATCACTGCTCCACCTCCTTCACATACAAAACCTGTACCATAATATACAGGTAGGGCGGCATCGGGGGCCGCCAACGCCCTCAGCGAAGGAAGGGGCTGACGGTAGCTTTATCAAACAAACAGGGCTGGTGCATAGGGATTTGTGCTGGCCTTCATAAAAAAATAAGGAGCCCGCGGGCTCCTCTTCTAATTTTACCACTTCCACATTTTCGAAAACGAAATCCAAGATAAGAGGTTCAGCTTACTCTCTTTCCCTTTTGTCTTGACCATATTAAAGAATTCTCCCAGAAAGGCCTCCCACTTCTTTCCTACACTCCCTTTTTCAGAAGGATTGGCCAAGACCAATCCCACGCTTGCATTCAAAGCTTCCCTTAAGTGAGCAAAGGCCTGCTGGAGATGATGATCTACCTTTTGTCCTTCCATATAGTCCTCCTTTTTACGGTTCCGTCACTTCATGATCCAACTTGCGCTTCATTCGCTCAAATTGCGCTTCAGCAACGATATCCGTCATTTCTTCCTTCGCCAATGCCCAAGTCGACCGAGTCCCCTGAGCAGCTGAGGATAGGACTTGGCCGCCGACATGCGCCGCCGATCGCAGTGTGGTTTTGGCCACAGGCCATAAAACTTTTGCTGTCAAAACCAGGACAGTACCCACTAACACGCGTTCAAATCCTTTTTGCAGCATTTTGATTTCACCTCTCTTATGCAGCCATTTGTACATTTGGATGTTGCATCGATTTTTTTGTATCCATTAGATTAAGCAAAGGTTTAGACAAGAAGCTAACCGATGCTCCCGCGAGGAGAACTTGCCCCATCTGTATGAGCCCTAATGGCGCCGTATGGAAAATTTGCGCTAGCGATGGAACATAGATCACCGATAATAAAGCTAACCAGGATATACCTAGCGCTCCCATTAAAAACTTATCTTTAATCCAGTGAGAGAACCTTTGTCCGTTTTCTTGTCGCCAAGAGAAGGTCTGCATCAGCTGCCCTGCTACTAGGGAAGCAAAAGCCATGGTGCGCGCCACGGGTAGTGTTGCCCCCATTCGCAGAGAAGTCGCAAATAGACCTAGTGACGTTAACCCTAAAATCGTTCCGCGAAGAGCCACCTTTTTATAAAGCTTGGAGTCGACAATTTCTTGGCGCTCTGTAACTAGATCCTTATTCCCCGGATTCACCGCCAGGACGGAAGCAGGCAACGCATCTGTAAGTAAATTCATAAGTAAAATTTGAACAGGCACAAGCGGAATAGGCATACCCAATAGAACAGCTGTACTCGAAACGAGGATCTCAGCTAGGTTTCCAGTCAGCAAGCAACCAATAGCTTTTCGGATATTACTGATGATGGTTCTACCTTCCTTAACCCCGTCTACGATGGAACCGAAGTGATCTTCCTTTAGCACCATGTCCGCTGTTTGCTTTGTGACGTCCGTACCTGTTTTACCCATCGCAATTCCGACATCTGCCTGCTTGATCGCCGGTGCGTCATTTACCCCATCTCCGGTCATCGCGACTACATATCCTAGCTTTTGATAGGCCTTTACAATCTTGAGCTTATGCTCTGGGGACACACGAGCAAAAATCGAGGCTTCAACAACGATGTTTTCGAGCTCATTTGGGTTTAACTGATTTAGCTCGCCACCCGTCATCACCCGATCCCCTTCCTGATACATGCCGAGCTGCTTAGCAATCGCCACCGCCGTAATGGGATGATCACCTGTAATCATCACAGGCTTCACTCCTAAGCGGTAGGCATCAGCGATCGCCTTTTTCACCTCGGATTTCGGTGGGTCGATCATCCCCACCATCCCGACATAGATTAGTCGTTCTTCTTGCGGTTCTTGTAACGATTCGTCTGGTTGAAGGCTTCGATAAGCAAAACCTAATACGCGAAGGGCTTGCGCAGCATATCGATTGTTTTGCTTTAGAATTTTTTCACGAATTTCATCTGTCAGTGCCAATACCTGTCCATCTTCTTGATAATGGGAACATCGTTTTAGCATCGCTTCCACTGAACCCTTGGAAAAGAGATAACAAGGATTTTCCTTTATTCCATCATGACAGACGACACTCATGGAACCATGATAGGAATCAAAAGGGATCTCATGATGTCTGGTCCATTGCGACAACAGTAGATCCTGTATACCTGCCTTATAGCCCAGCGTGAGCAAAGCTCCTTCTGTTGGGTCCCCCTTGAGGCTCCATGCTTCTCTATCAAGCTGGCTGTTATTGCACAGCATGGCAATGTGGAGGAGTTTTTTGGCTTCCTCGTCCTGATGGATAGCTCGATTGCGCAGATTCTTTAACTCACCTCTTGGCTCATAGCCTTCCCCTGTCAAGGTCCATTCGTGCTGCGTAGTTTGCAGCTTGGTTACTGTCATTTCATTTTTTGTTAAGGTGCCTGTTTTATCTGAACAAATCACATTCACTCGGCCAAGTGTTTCTAGGGAAGACAGCTTTCTTACCACAGCATTTCGTTTAGACATACGGACAATTCCTGCGCTTAGAGCAATGGTTATCGTAACTGGCAATCCCTCGGGTATAGCGGAAGCCACTAGTGCTACCGAGGTTGGAACCATCTGCAATAGGCTATTTCCGCGCAACAAGCCCACAGCGAAGACTATTCCGCCAGCGATAATAGCCCCTCGCACAAAAGTTTTGCTAATCGACGTCACGGTTTCTTGTAAAGGAGTCGTTTCCTTTTCATTGTCTTTTAGTAAGCTTGTAAGATGTCCGATTTCCGTATACATCCCCGTCTCAACCACAACGGCCGTGGCTTTCCCTCGGGTCACATTAGTCCCCATAAAAAGCATATTACTCCGTTCAGCTAAAGCCTTTTCTTTTGGCAGCTTTTCTGCCTTCTTTTGGGTTGCAATAGACTCTCCCGTTAACGGGGCTTCATTTACTTCAAGACTCCAATCCGACAAAATCCGCAGATCTGCAGGGACCTGATCTCCTGCTTCCAGTTGGACGATATCCCCTGGAACGAGATCAAGGGCAGAGATCTCCTGAATTTCTCCTTCGCGTAGGACCCTGCATCTTGGAGGCTGATAGCGGTTTAGTGCTTCCACCATCTTTTCCGCTTTGCTTTCCTGCGTCGTACTAATAAATGCATTAACCAGGAGAACAGCCATCATTGCTGCTCCATCAAACACATCCCCAGCTAATATAGAGACAACTGCTGTACCTAAAAGGATCACAGTAGTAAACTCGGTAAATTGTTTGGCGAAAGAAAGATACCACGGAGTCTTCTCGGCTGGAACTAAACGATTCGCACCGATTCGATTTCGCAGGCTTTGAACGGTTTGGTTGTTTATGCCTTTGTTTATATCGGTATTTAAAAACTGCAATAGCTCGGTTTGTGGCATACAATGCCATTCATTCGGCTTGGTTTCTCTTTTGATGGTTTCATTCGGCACTTCTTGTCGAAGTCTCGAGGACTTAGATAGTAATAGAAGCTTTAGGGCATCAGCTAACAGGTTCACTATAGGCGCAGTTAACCGTCCGGAAAGGGCGAGCCCTGTCCCTAGAATATTCCACAACATGGTCCAGACTCGATGCTGGGTGATCATATTACGAATACCTTTTGTGCTCTGTATTAGGGATGGGAGCTGGGCAAGATGCTGTCTTGATAGGCTTGGCTCATCTCGGTAGTTCGTATAGTTGAGCTCCTCTTCATTGATCACCAGCAAGTAGGAGACACCTTGTCTTTTCAAGAGTTGTAGATGGCTTTCAGTAATGATGGCTTTTTTAATCCCCATAGAGTCCCTAAGATAGCCAATCTGCAGCTGTGGATTGGCTTCCTGTAGTAGCTTAATTACAGAAAAATTGCTGCTCGGCAGTGGCTCTGATTCATCAACGAGTAGTCCGATGCATTCTTCCTGCAGCCCTACATAGTAAACGTTTTTCCCTTTTCTTTGCCATCGTTTGGCTTCAAGTTCGTATTGCTCGCAACAAACACGATGGCGGGTCATTAAGCTTTTGGCCCCTAGATACACAGCGTGGCCATTGAGCTTACCTCTGATTCCATCTTCCTCCTGCTTGACCTCAAATGCGGTCCTTTTAGTCTTCCCTGTAGCCAGAAAAGCTTTTTCAATTTCGTGTTTGCAAGGATGGTTCATCTTGTCCGCTAAGCTCCTTGCAACGCACCAGACTTCTTCCTCTTTGGTACTGATGCAGCGGAGCTTAGGCACTGATCTTTCGTATACATAAGATGTATCTGCTAGCACGAGATACTCCAGCTCGGATATTCGGCAAAGAGAGCTGTTCTTAGGAAGCATTTGACCCTTTTTCTGGGCGAGATGTTCGGCTTGTTTCCAGGCATATTCCTCCGATGCAAGGCTTGGCCTAGGATTAGCTGCTAGAAGGATCCCTAAACTCAGCCATGGGTTTCTAGTAGTTAACCAGCTGATTCCCGCTAGCCCGAATCCCCATGTGGTTGCACGAGCGGCATAGGTCTTTGTTTCCTTCGTCAGATAAAGGGATGGATCTAGATTATCTTCATGATTTTTCTTTTTTTGCCAATGCAGATATTGGATCAAGGATGCGGCACCCAGAGCCAATAAATTCTCGCGAAGCAGAGCTAAAGCGACAGCCGCTGTTCCTAAAACAAGATCGGAATTCACTATTTTTTCTTTCGTTAAACGTTCAAATCCTTGTTTAAGCATGGGATATCCTGATAATACCGCTAAACCAGCCGAAGCGTGAAATAACCCTGGACTTCTAGCCATGGCTGTTTTTCCGATAGTCATTTGTTTGAAGCCCAGGGCACCTAACCCTATTACCGAAGCGAGGAGTAATGCGGGGGGCTGCTCTCGGGAAACGGAAGATTCGGACACTACAGCTTGAAAAGAACTAGGGATGGATTGAGCATCTGCAGCAGAAGAGATCTCTTCGACTCCCGCGGCCACAAGCGGTTCCACCTCTTCGTCTCTAGGCTGTGCTAGGTCAGGATGTGATTTAGTAAAGATTTGTTCTTCTATTCTTCGTAACCAACCGCATAGTTTCTCAACTGAAAGCTGAGCTGGCTCATATGTAACTAATAAACGACCTGAATAGGAGCATGCTTTAGCTTCATGAATGCCCTTAACCTGCAATATGCTTTCTACTTGACGACAAAGCGAGGAATTTCCTTTTATTCCATACAATTCACACCTTAATCTTCCAGGAATTGAACGTATCACTCGCTGCTTAAAAAACAGCTCCTTCAAGCTTTATCACCACCGCTTTAATAATGAGTTGTTGAATAGTGTTAACAAGAGTCTCGCTAGCTATGTATTCCTTTGAAGTATATTTAAGGGCAGCTTGGGAAAGGTATAACATAACCAATAAGCATATTGGAGGAAACGGACATGTTAAATAAACTCTTACCCAAAACACCGCTAGGTCTTGCAATCACAGCTGTTACTGTCGTGCTTTCGGTCTCCCCCGAAGCTCGAAAATTCACCAGAAAAATGGCGGTAAAAGGAATTGGAGCTGTTATGGGAGCGGCAGAAGGAATAAAGGACTTAACTGCTGGGGCTAGAGAACAGATGTCGGGGCTTATATCAGAAGCTAGGTCTCAGCAAAATGAAGACATCCCTCCACTTACCTTTGATATGGAACTGGAACCTGAAACGATTTTTGAATCAGAATCTGCTCTTCCATTCAATGTAATGAGTGATCAAGAGCTTCAAGAACGAATACAAAATTCTACAACGCATCACTAAGTAAGTCCCCTGGTCTAACTTTAGGCTAGGGGAAAGAATTTACACTTTATTTTCATAAACATCTTTTTTAAATATATCTTTTTTAACCAGTGCTATAACTATATTTATGCCTGACTTTATTCAATTTCTTACCAAATGAAAACAAGAAAGTACTCCTTATTATCCTAATAAAAACAAGTAAGTGTTTCTTAAAATAGTATAAAACCAAGTGAATTTTGATGTGCAAAAGGGAATGTATATTCAACCCTTTTTGCTCACATTATAGGAACCTTATCCCTGCTATTCAAACAATCCTCACCTATCTTCTTGTTTTAATATACTAGCTGGCTAACAGTCTGCAAAAATGACTCATCTCTTATCCCCATTATTCTACCTGTTCTTCCCATTCACGCATTGTTTCTTGTTTCTATATATAATAGAGCCAAAAAAAGTATGGTGCTGCATGATTATGTAATCTAACCCCAAAAGAGGAACTTTCCTTGTGCATCCCAATCACAACACGAATAGCCCTCTTTTTTGTTTTTCAAAAAAAAGAGAGCATTAGGATTGCAATAAGAAGTTTTCAAGTTTAAAGGAAATAGGTAATCTAGGAACCGGGTTAGCGTACGGAAGCTTCTCCAGCTGCTCCAGAGCAAATTCTAAGATTTCCTCTTTGCGATAGTAGTTAAGCTGAAGCTGAGCATGAACCCACTTTTCCAAATTCCCAAATGATGTAGGTTCGCGTTGCTCTTGCTGAGCTTTTTTCCGAATAAGGGCATACTCCATCCAATGATTTAATGAATCTTCAACGGTATAAGCTTCTAACGGGTGAACAGCAGAGTCGAAAGATTCTTTGAGGGCCTGATATCCCCGTTGACAAGCCTCTCTTATTGTCCTAAGTGGAAGATGACTAATACTGTTAATAAACTCTTGTAAACGGCTCGTTCGTTCGTGTTTAGGCGTATGTAAAGTGATAAGAGGTTGGATCCCCGTTTTCTCTGTGATTTGGAGTATACTTGCTTCGGTCTTACTTATTCTCTTCTCCCTGATGAATCCGGCTAGATCCATAGGCAATGACTTGTAGGTTTGGAAGTAGAGAACAAGCTGATCCAGTAGATAGAGAATGACGGAACGAGAAAGTTTTCTTAGAGATCTGACTAACAAATAAGCGTACTGTCCTTTGTTGTAGTCTAGAATCTCCCCTGCTCTACGATCCAATAATTCCTTCTGTACCCAACTAAACAGCCTAGGATAGACTTTTCGAGCTGCCAGCGGCTCATGGTACTTCTTTCCCTTTGCAGCTTTTAAGAAAAAATGCGAATTCAAAGAGTACATCGCGACATAGGAACCTTTACCTTTACGTTCTAATTTTCCAAGGCCAAAAAGTGGTTTTCCATCCATTATGGGGTAAAGGGTGAGATCGGTAAGAACCTTGTCGACTTGATGGCGTTGATTTTTATGAGTCAAGGCAAAAAGACCGGGAAAATCCTCCCTGTCCTTTGTAAGAGAATGGTATAGCGTGTACCCTTTCTCTCTTTGCTGGGCAACGGCAGCGTAGAATAGTTTTTTGTGCGATAGGGGAAGCGAAGTAAAGGCAGCGCAAAAAACCACGGGATGAAGGATGACATAGCGAAGAATCCTTCCTTTTTCCGCGTCCCAGAAGTAGTTGATCTGATAATTATAAAGTCCCTCTGATTCTTCCACCTGAATTAATCCATGCAGCTTGAATTTTTCAAGCGACTCATAGAATTGGGAAGATGAGATGGGGTTTTCGTATAACTCAACTAGCTTTTGATAGATCATGTGAGGTGTGATATTCCAAATTCGTCCCTGAGTATTGCACACGACAAAAAGAACCGTCGCCACTGTTAAATCAGCATGGGTGAGATGATTTAGCTGGCGGGGACGACTCTCCTTATTCATCCTGTAGGTCTCTTCTTTACGGTTAAAATTTGATTCAATATCAAATAAAGCCTTTAGGAAGTTAAATGTGATAGCAACAGGCTGAGTATCGGTATAGTGGGTTTTGGCTTTTTGATTATTTAATATGATCATCCTTGGATTCACCCCCAATCTATTGAAACTTGTTGAGTTTGTTTGTATAATTTCTATAAAAGGCAATAGGAAAGACACCTTTTTTATGCTTATTTTTAAAAAGGATGGAAAGGTGTTTTGAATTTGAATGTACTAGGGTGAGATCGGTTTGGTTGGTAGCCGGTGATCTCATCTCAAGCTCGAGGAAGGAGTGGTGGTACACTCTTTCTTCTTGTAAGCTCCCACTGTGGTAAGTGGGGGCTTTTTTCTTTTCTAGTCTACATCATACGTTTCTCTTCTATGGATTTCCATAGTGTACCTTAGCGTACAGTTCATTCGGAATTAGCCTTAATTAGTGTACTTCCACGTACGCTTTCTAAATAAATTTTCCCTAACCTGAGTAAGCTCATTAGTGTACTTCCACGTACAAAAACTTGCTAGAAGAATAAGGAGATTCTAGTGTACTTTCACGTACGTTTTTTACAAAATGTTTATTAGTAAACTAGAAAAAGTGGTGTACTTTGACGTACCTTTTCATCTGAAAATGATGTCGTATTTTGATGAATCCTCTGGTCCGCTGTTATAAATGAAAACAAATCACTAGTGTACTTCCACGTACGCCCAAAGAGCACAACTTGATGATGGGTTAGTGTACCTTCACGTACGAATGAGATCAACTTCACTCTCCTATACAGATTAAGCATTAGTGTACTTTAACGTACGGTTCAATTTTTACCTATTAGTGTACCTTGACGTACAGTTAGTGTACTTTCACGTACAAAAAAAATTTTTGAGTCACAAAAAAAACACAACCCGCTTGGGTTGTGTTTAAGAAGATTTAGTAGTAATTTGTTTCAGGTTGCCACTCATAAGGTCATTAAACCATTTGGAGGGATAGAGACGGATCGAGTCTGCTTTTCTCCCTTCGCCCGCAAGCTTATAATCCGAGATGATTTCAAGCGACTTCAAGTCTTCACAAGCCTTCTTAATCGTGGCCTTATTCTTTCTTTCTATATCCGTGAGATGCAAGTGATGATACAAAGTTTCTAATGGGATCTCGAAAAAGCTATCCCCGTGGTAGAATTTGCTTTGCTCCTCGGGGGTCATCCCTTTTAATGCACTTAGCGTTATATATAGACCCTTGGATGAATCAAGCTTAAGCTCATCTAGAATAGCGAGACTGACGAGTGAATAGTATCCCTCATTGAGCGATTGCAGGATGTAAGGCGAGAATTGAAACTGATATTCACGTGAGCGGATCTTGCCATCCTCTTGCTCATTTTCAATTAGATTTCTGGCTGTGACTAAATAGAAGCTTTTCGTAATGATTGTTCTTCCTTTGGCCTTTTCATAATACTCCTTCAGTACTACTTCAGTGCTTCGTAAGGTTTCTAACGAGTCCCTCACCATTTTATACTGCTTCCCGCCACCACGATCTAGATTCATACGCTGTAAAAGTTCATACTCATTAAAAGAAAACCATTCTTTTTTTCCTTGATCTTCCCATATGCCGAAAAGGGCGAAAAGGGTCTTGGCATCAAACATGCTCAGGAACTTGCCTTTATGGTTTTCATATGTAAGCTGCTTCAACCCATTTTTATCAATAAGGACCTTATTTCCTTCTTCTACCTGTTTTCTTTTCCCGCCTATAAAGAATGGGGAATGAGTAAGCAGGTTCGTATCCACTCGGTTAATTTGCCTGTTTTTCTCGGCTCGAAGGTCCTTTACTTTGGTAATAATTCTTCGAGAAAGCTCGTTGATTTTGAATTGTCGCTTATTAATGATCCCTGTACTATCCACTATGCTTCCCATCTTCTGGGCCAAGTAGACGATCGCTTCATCAAAATCTCTTGTTCCATAGGACTTGGTAGATTCTATATGTTTAGCTGCTTCATTTTCAAGATCTTCGTTGTTTGCAGATTCAAGAAGACTGCCTTCGACCTCTTGCAAGATTTTCTCGGCTAGTTCTTCAACCTTTGCTGTCAGTTTAAGAACGGATGATTTCACTCTTGTCATGTTTCACACTCCTCTGCCCTGTTTCATTTTCTTATATAGGGGAGGAAAATACAATAGTTAAAATAGATTATTGTATCATAGCAATTTCCTTTCATTCTCATAGAATATCCTATACTAGAATGAAGGGAGAACAAAAATAACGTGAAGCACCCCAAAATTAGCTTTACCAAGAAGCAATATGAAGAGTTTATTAGAAGGGCTCGCTCTGCAGTTAAACCCATTAGCATTAATCAGAGGGTTATTCAATTTGGAACCAATGATAACTGGTTTAATGCAAGTGTAATTGGTAGAGATCCTGCTTGGGTAATTCCGCCTTCCCCAGCAAGGTATGTTTGGAGCCAATCGAATCCTAGTGCAGAAAGAGCGATCATTTCACGCTCGTTTACACTTCCGCGACCAAGACGGATTCGATCTGCTGAATTGTTTTTGTCCGTAGATAATTACGCAATTGTGCTAATCAATGGACGACCTGTTGTTGCCGATAATCCTCAAGCGGAAGGTTCTTTTTTTAATCCAGGCAGAACCTTCAACATCCGCCCCTTCCTTAGAAGAAGAATCAACGATATTGTTATCATTGCCTTTAATTTTGGCGGGCCAGTAACTGCACAAAATCCCGCAGGGGTAGCGGCAAGAGTCAGAATTGTAGTAGATTAATAGAGAAAAAGTTAAAGAGGACAAAATCAAGGGTTGTTGATTTTGTCCTCTTTTTTACATCGTCTTTAGTTTTTTACCTTTGCTAAGCGAATAAGATACTCATCTCGCTGTTTAATTTTCTTATCCACCTGGGTCGTGGTATATTCAAATATTCCTGCGCCTGTCTTCGTTCCTAATTTTCCTTGCTGAACAAGTTCATCGATTAGAAGAGGAGCCTGTTGACTTTTATCCAGCTCCGGAGCCAAGTTGTCCATTACTCGCTTCCAGGTATCAAGTCCGCCATAATCAGCCGTCTCGATCGGCCCCGAAAAAGCCCAGCGAAAGCCTGGTCCATTAGTGACGGCAGCGTCAATATCCTTTGCATCGGCGACGCCCTCCTTGAGCAGGTAAAACGCTTCTCGAACAATGGCCGCTTGCAATCTATTGGCAATAAAGCCGGGTACATCTTTTTTCAATAGGACCGGCGTTTTTCCAATTCGTCTTAAGATCTCCTCGGTCTTCTGTACAACCTCATTGGGTACGCTTTCATGCTTGACGATTTCTACAAGGGGTACGAGCTGTGCTGGGTTAAAAAAGTGTGTAATCAGCATGCGATGCGTTGTCGTTGACTTCTCGATAAGCTTAGCAATTGGGAATGTAGAGGTATTGGATGCAATGATGGCGTTTGGTTGGCAGTATTGTTCAAGTTTTTGGTATAGGTCCCATTTGAGCTCAATAAGCTCAGGAATTGCCTCGGTAACGATGTCTGCTTCCCTAACTGCTTCCTGCATGTCAGTGGTAAGCATGATGCGTTCTATAGCACTCCACTTCTGTTCATCTGTAATAACTCCTTCAACAACTAATAGGGTTAAGTTCTTTTCAATCAGTTGCATCCCCTTCTCCACTAGCTCCTCACGAATGTCATACATATACACGGGGTAGCCGGCAAGGGCGTACAATTGGGTAATGCCATGACCCATAACACCTGAGCCAATAACGGCAGCTAATTTAACCATCTATAATGTCTCCTCTCTCATTCTTCAACCTTCACAAAAGAATAAGCAAGTTCTATGCCACCAACGGTTGAAGGGAAATGAGGCTGTATTTTGCCAACGCACCTTATACTTAATCCTGATTTTTGGAAACTTGTCCAGCTAAATGAACTTACTCTATATTAGGGTTTCAATTGGACATCCAATTAACAACGCACCCCACTGAAACCTCTGTCATACTATGGAGCATATCTGCTGGTTTTTATTTGGCAATTCTGTCCAAACTAGTAATGGTTTAAAATTATCCATAGTAGGTGTAAATTCAAATGAATTATAATTCTAAAATTGTAAAAGTAAAAAAAGACCCAGGGCATGGTTCTCATATTCCGCCCATCTATATGACTTCGACCTTTGTGTTTAACAACGTGCAAGAAGGTGCGGATCGTTTTGCCGGCACAGATTCTGGGTTTATGTATACGCGCCTGGGAAATCCAACGGTACGCGAGTTGGAGGAGAAGGTAGCCGAACTGGAATTTGCAGAAGGTTGCTTGGCATTCTCCTCTGGTATGGCAGCTATTACAGGCTGCTTGATGGGAATACTGCAAGCTGGGGACCAGCTTATAGCGCACACGGCCCTTTATGGGGCAACCCATGCTTTTATCACTAAAACATTAAAAAAGTTTGGTGTTGAAGTGACATTAGTTCCGTTTAAAACTGCCGAGGAGCTTGAGCCCCATATTACAGCGCGTACAAAGGCGATTTACTTTGAAACTCCTTCCAACCCTACCTTATCGCTTGTGGATATCAAAAGTGTTGCAGATCTAGCAAAGCAAAATGGTATTCTTACGGTGGTGGATAATACCTTCTTATCTCCCTACTTGCAGAACCCCCTTCTTTTAGGGATCGATATCGTGGTTCACAGTGCGACGAAGTATCTGTCCGGCCATGGCTATTTAATTGGCGGATTAGTTGTGGCTAACAATCATATAATTGACCCCATGAGAAAAGAAGTGCAGAAAAATATGGGGGCTGTCATGTCCCCCATGGATGCGTGGCTTTTATACCAAGGAATTCGAACGCTGCACATTCGGATGGACCGATCCCAAGAAAATGCAAAAATTCTTGCTGAACGCCTAGAAAAGCATGCAGCCATAAAGGAAGTATTCTTCCCGGGGTTGTCGAGTTTTGCGGATAACGAGATCATGCAGAAGCAAATGAAAGGTCCAGGAGCGATGATTTCCTTTGTCGTTAATGGGGGTTATGAAGCAGGTGTGCGGTTAATGAATAATGTAAAACTTTGTACCCTCGCGGTTTCGCTGGGGGATGTTGGAACTTTGATTCAGCATCCCGCTTCTATGACTCATGCGATTATTCCAAAAGAAGAACGGGAAACGGCTGGCATTTGGGATGGACTGGTAAGGTTTTCTGTTGGAATTGAAGATGTAGAAGATATATGGACCGATTTAGAAGCGGCTTTAAGCTGATATGAATGGAAAAAGGTGACCCCTGTAAGCTAGTCAAGGCTAGGCTTAGGAAAGGATCACCTTTTTTAAACTTACCTATTGGCATACCAACCTCTTTTGGTTCTGAACTACGTCGATTATTATCCTGATCAGAAGTAATTGGTTGTCCCCGAAGGGGAGAAACTTTCTTTAAACGCGGTCTGGCCTCTTTAGATAAACTCCGATAGGAGTTTTTTTAGTTCCTAGAGGCAAACGCGTAGCTAAAGGTTAACACGCTAATGAACCCCACTACCGAGCATCCACTGAGGAGAAAGTAAAGAGCAGAACCTCCGTAACTCTCCATAACATGTCCCCCCATTAATCCCCCTATGATTCCGCAGACTCCGAAAAAGACAGTAATGAGCAGAACATGTGCGGTTGACTGAACCTCTGGTTTTACGATTTTGGTCACGTATTGGAGAGCAGCCGGAAAAAAGATACCAAAGCAAAGGCCATGCAATGGTTGGACAAGTAAGATGATGTTCGGATCTCGGATTAGCCCGATAAGGAAAAAGCGGATAATGTAGAGCCAAGCTGCCAGAGCAATAAACGTTAGTTCATGATACCTCCTAAACCATTTGTAACTTAGAGCCAAGACTAGCACTTCGGTCATGACACCGATAAACCAGGCCCACCCTACGATGGATTCATCCGCGCCAAGATGTTTTAAATGTAAACTGATATAGCTGTCGTTGGTGCGATGCGCTAGGGTAACCGCGACAATTACGAAAAGAAAGGCCACAAATCTTCGATCTTTAAATAAATTAAGGAAGTCCTTGTTAGATACTTTTCGTTCTGACACCTTCACATCTTTAAGAAACAGGCCAAATAGGATGGCGAATGCCGAAAAAAATAAAATCATCCATTGAAGTTGTCCAATCCCAAATTTCGCAAACCACTGACCGGCCAGTAGCGCAGTCACGGCAAAACCTACCGATCCCCAGGAACGGATACTACCAAACGAAACGCTAAGCTTGTCGGCTGTTTTTTGGGATAAACTGTCGGACAGAGCCCCAATAGGTGACATGAAGAAAACTACAAGGAAATAGAAAGATAGGATGAGAAAATAGGAGTGCATTTGGAACAGAAAAAAAGAGGAGGTGATTAACCCTGCTAGTAAAATTAATATGACTCTCTTGTTTGTTTTCCAGATATCGCTAAGGTAGCCGCTTAATGGTTGCGATATGAGAGCTGCTATGGTCCCAAGGGATAAGACTAGTCCAATTTGTGTTTCTGTGAGTCCTTTTTCGAAGAATAGTATGGGCAGAAAGCTGGTAATCAATAAGCCAATGGAATGAAATGAATATAAGAATCCCTTTATGGTAGCCGTTGGTTTGAGCATATGAATGGTTTCTTCCTATCATAACTTTTTGTATATTTCTAAAAGACATAATTTATTATACAGGATAGAGCCTGCATCTATAAAGTTCTCTCATAAAAGTATATGACAGGAATAGCAAAAAAGAAGAGCCTCCGATAGGCTCCTCTTCTTTTTTGTTTAAGTTTTATTCTCCTAAGTCAACGTTATGATACACTTGCTGGACGTCTTCTAGGTCCTCAAGGGTATCGATCATCTTTTCGAATTGAGTTTGTGCATCGCCGGATAGGCTGACGTCATTTTGAGCCAGCATCGTTAATTCGGCAACGGTAAATTCCGTAATGCCTGCAGACTTGAACGCTTCCTGTACCGCATGGAATTGCTCCGGTTCGGCGTAAACGATCACGGCTTCATCTTCTTCAATGATGTCACGTACTTCAACATCTGCCTCCAATAATAGCTCAAGCACTTCATCGGAAGTCTTGCCTTCTACACCAATTACGGCGGTGGCGTTAAACATGTAGGCTACAGAACCGCTGACGCCCAAATTACCGCCATTTTTAGTAAAAGCCGCACGAACTTCGGAAGCTGTACGGTTTACGTTATTAGTCAATGCATCGATGATCACCATCGATCCATTCGGTCCAAAGCCTTCATAGCGAAGCTCAGAATAATTTTCTTCCGCGCCTCCCTTAGCTTTTTCAATCGCCCGATCGATAATCGCCTTCGGTACACTATAAGTTTTCGCTCGCTCAAGTACCACCTTTAAGGCGCGATTGGATTCCGGATTTGGCTCACCTTGTTTAGCAGCAACGTAGATTTCTTTACCAAACCTGGCGTAGATGCGAGCTGTATTAGCATCCTTGGATGCTTTTTTTTCCTTGATATTATTCCACTTACGGCCCATGTGTTCCACTCTCTTTCACTTAAGTCAACAAATTTTCCTTAATTATTATACATCAACTCTACTATCCGTTTCGAGTTTAAATTTCAATCGACAATATTCGGGGAGTGACAGGCACCATATTTAAAATCAATATAGCCCAAGGTGTCGACCTCTATGCCGGTGATGCGATCGCTTTGAATCCAGTAGCTTACATCGCTATAAAGTGGGGTAATCGGCATTTCAGTCATTAAAATGGTCTCGGCTCTTAGCATAAGCTGGTCTCGCTTTTCTTCGTTTGGCTCTATCCTCGCTTGTTCTAATAGCGCGGTGTAAATAGGATTATGCCAATTTGTGTTGTTATTTGTGCTTTCTTTCACCATGAACTTTTCTAAAAAGTTCATGGGATCATCATAATCGGCTGTCCAGCCTGAGATGCAAAAATCATAGTTCCCCTGCTCCACGCTGTCAAAGAAAACCTTACCTTCAACATTCTTTATGCGGACATCCACGCCCAGTCCTGACCGTAATTGGTCCTGCAAGACCTGGGCGACTTTATGATTTAATTCTGACGTATAGAAGAGGAAGACAATTTTAGGTAGGCTCGTTAAGCCTAGCTCGTTTAATCCTTCTGCCAATAATGATTTCGCCGTTTCAAGATCAAAGTCTTTAAAGTATCCACCCGGCTTCAGCTGCATGGATACGGGGACAAAACCTGTAAGAGGAACCTGTCCCGCCTGAGTAACATGCTCGGTTATTTCCTGTCTGTTAAGAGCATAGGCAAAGGCCTGACGAATCTTTTGATTGGTAAAGGGATATTTTTCTGTATTAAACCTTATGTATTGCGTTCTAGCCTTCGGAAGTGTTATCAGTCTGCCCTCATCTGCCAAATGTGGAATAGCGTCAATGGGCAAGCTCCCTAAGGGAGATCCTGCCCAATCCAAGTCCCCTGTTAAATACAAGTCCAGTTCCGTATGAGGCTCGTCTACAAGGGTCAATAAAATCTGCTCCAATTGAACCGCTTCCTGATCCCAATAGTGGGGATTTTTTTTCAAAACGATTTCATCCCGGTACTTCCACTTCACGAGCTGAAAAGGACCATTTCCCACTACTAACTTGGGTTGATCGGCCCAATGGGGATTGCTCTCAACAAAATGACGGTTGAGAGGAAGATAGTAATGTCTTGCAAGTAGCTCCAGAAAATAGGGAGTCGGATGCTCTAGCGTCACTTGCAGGGTCTTTTCATTTAGAGCATCAATTCCTACCTCATTTCGGGCCACCGTACCTTCCAGATATGGTTTTGCATTTTTAATATAATAGAGCTGATGGGCTATCGGAGACCCGGTCTTTGGATCTAGCGTGCGAAACCAAGCATAAGCAAAATCATGTGCGGTTACAGGCTCTCCATTCGACCACTTGGAATCCCGTAAAGTGAAGGTGTAGGTTAGCTTATCATCAGAAATAACAATATCGGATGCTACAGCCTTTACGGGCCTGCCTTGCTCTAAGCGAACCAGGCCTTCAAATAAAGCCCTAGTAATATTCCCAGAAATAAAGTCTTCCTGGAGAGCTGGATCAAGGGTCATGGGTTCATATCGGATATTCATACGCAAAGTTTGAGCTGAATGGCTATATCCATTTGTTACTAGGCTGAAGGCGAGCAGAAAAGTGAAAAAAACGATCCTCATTTCTCAATCTTCCCCTTTTTTCACAGATCTTCCTAGTATTCCCTATCCCCTCAACTGCAACTCATCCCAAATCATTGGGACATGCCCTTAAAATGGGAGAAGGTTGTAGAACTCGCGCTCTCTTTTTTCAAGCAGAGGAATTACTTTTCCCTCAATGATCTCCTTGAAATGAGGAGTATTACGATGCTCCTCCAAAGCGGTATCATCCTCATAGACCTCATATAACACAATGGATTCTGCCTGCTCTGTAGATTGATGGACACTGTAAACCCGACAACCGGGTTCACACTCGTTTACTTTTTCAGCCATAACACGCAAATAATCTAACACCTCCTTGGTTTTTCCTTTTTTAACAGTATACCTCGCAAGTAATACTTTCATCTAATAACGAACCTCCCTCATAGTGTAGAAAACTATTTGTATTATAGGGTAAATTTATCCTTTAGAGCTAGTGCTTGAAGCCGAAAAAGGGTAACTCCTTCTCGAGTTACCCTCATGTTTTATTTCTTTTTATATGGCTCATGTGGTGTTTTCTCAGCAATGATCTCTAGGAAGGATTGCACGAACTTCAAACCATCCTGAACAGTAGGATCTTTCAAGATACGTAAAAGATCAAAAATCCCTACGTCATCGCGTTTTTGTTCGGCCCGAGCCTTTGCCTCTTTTACCATCGACATGCCTTCTTGGACCCGTTCCGTAACGGGTGCAATGAGGACCTCGGCTGCTTCCGCCACTGACACGATGTTTTCCTTTTTCGTAATGACTTCTATGAATGGTGTGACTTTTTCAAGCATTTCAACTGCCTGAGCAATTTTAGGAAGCTTCTCAACTAAGGAAAGAAGGGCATTGATGTTATCTTTATTTAGTGCAACTTTAGATACCTGAGAGATCGGCTCGGCGATATTATTAATCGTATCGGAGTCCGTAGCTAGTGTGGTGACCACTTCTAGCCCTTGCTCTAGCTTAACAACCGCTTCCTTTATCTGTGGAAGCTTCTTGACGAGAGTTGTTAATGCATCTTGCACTTCAGGATTAGATAATTCATTCACCCAATGAACTGAGTTTTGTGTTGTCGTAGCAGACATCATCTTACTTCCTTTCTCTCCACTGTTTTTTTCTAGAAATAATCTCCATTCACATCATCTCATGAACCATTCACGAAAACAATAACAATATGTATATCCTTCCCACTAAGTAACACAAAAATTAACCGAGTGAAAAGATAAAACCCCTCGTCATTGGCAAACGAGGGGCCGTGGCATTGAAGTGTCTCTCTAAGATGGATCATTATTTTGCCTCAATATGAACTTAATATACCTAAAAAAAGAAACTTTTCTCTTTTCCATCTCGTCTATATTATATATTGCGCTTTGAGGGGAATGAAAAGCATGAAAGTGATAAGAGAGGGCCTTAGTTGGGGAAAAGCCTTGCTTGTTGCCGCGGCTTTTTCCATTGGCATCAACGTATTCGTTTTTCAGCCTACGAAGGTCGCTGGTCTATCCATGGAACCGACCTTGCATGATAGTCAAAGGCTGATGATCTCTAAAATTGGACACACTTTTAAAGAAGTGCCCAGTTATGGGGATATCGTTATAGTGGATAGCCGGGTAGATCGTGAACGGCAGCTTGTAGATGATTTTCAGGATCATATTATCATTCATTTTCTATTGAAAGCTGTAAAAGGGACAGAAGAAGGTCGCCATATCTGGATTAAACGAGTCATAGGTCTTGCCGGCGATACGCTGGAGTTCAAAGATGGGCATGTATACCGAAATGGAGAGAAGCTCGAGGAGCCATACATAAAAGAAGAGATGTCTTACGAATCCTCTGAAGTGATAACCGTACCTGTTGACCACGTCTTTGTGATGGGGGATAACCGTAATAATAGCGTAGACAGCCGTTTCGTAGGAAGTATTCCGTTAGATCATGTTTTAGGTAAAATGCTGTTTCAGTAGAACTAGATAGCAGAAGAAAAAAGACTTGGGAGCCTTCCCAAGTCTTTTTTCTTTAATGGCTAGGAGACAAGACTACTTGTCCTATCGGAGAGCTTACGATTTCCCCATCCTTCATCACCACATGACCACGAACAATGGTGGCAACAGGATAACCTGTTACTTCAACCCCGTCAAAGCCTGTATTTTGTGATTTGCTATGTAAATTTTCTCTTTTAATCACGACCTTCTTATTCATATCCACGATCGTAAAGTCAGCATCGGTCCCGATCTCAAGAGAGCCTTTTTGCGGATAGATGCCGTATTGTCTAGCTGGATTTTCCGAGCACAGCGCTACCACCTGTTGGAGCGTTAGTTTCCCTTCGGATACGGCATTGAGAAGCAACGGTACCATCGTTTCGACCCCTACCATTCCCGCTGGGATGGACCACAAATCCCCGGTCTTCTCCTCTAATGTATGTGGAGCATGATCGGAACAAATCACAGTTAATACGCCGTCTTGGACCCCTTTCCAGATTCTTTCTTGGTCCGCACGGTACTTAATGGGCGGGTAGATTTTCATCATCGGACCGACTCGTTCATAATCTTCGTTATTAAGGAATAAGTACTGTGGACACGTTTCTGCAGTAATTGGCAATCCTTCTTGTTGTGCCTGTTCAATTACGTCGACAGAATCTCCGGCACTGACATGGAGAATGTGCAGCCTAGCACCGGTATCCCGAGCAAAAGAAATTCCCGTTTTAACGGTTACGGTTTCAGCTAGAGGAGGTCTTCCTTCCAAAAAGGCATTGTAATCGGTTCGTCCGCTCTCTAGGACCCGCTGGGTCAACGACTGGATTAAATCATTATTTTCGGCGTGAATCGCAAAGATTTTGCCCGTTTTCGCGACTTCATCAAAGATCAAATAAACTTCACCATCATGAAGTGGTGGAATGACGTTTGGCATTCCCGGTTTATAGTTATATTCTAACTCAAATGTCTCGCTATTGATGGCATAACCCCAGAAAAACTTAAACCCGATCACGCCTGCCTCGTTCAGCTCCTGAAGACGGTGAAGATTCAGCTTGCCAAGGCAGATGGCCCATAAGCCGAAATCAACGTGAGCTTTGGAAGATAAATTTTCAACTTGGGCATGAAAATTGGCGGCACTGTTAATGGTTCGCTTCGTATTCGGCATTTCAAACACCGTGGTAATTCCACCGGCCGCAGCAGCCATTGTAGAGGTGAAGAAATCTTCCTTATGTGTAGGTCCAGGATCCCTCGAGTGGATATGAGTATCCATAAGTCCTGGGAGAACATATTTACCTGTTGCGTCTGTTTCTTCCTTAGCCTCTCCTTCTAAGCGTTCCTTGGAGATAGCGGCTATTTTTCCATCTTTGATATAGATGTCAGCTTCAAACAGGCTCTGTGGGGTCACAAGAACACCGTTTCGAATAACATGATCCCATTTCATCCAAATTCCACCTTTCTTTTTGCTTTAGTTATTATTACATTCAACGAATCATAACGCAATCTCTCCTTTTTGCCGTTGTGATATAACTCACATCAAAACGTTAGAAACCTTGTTAATATGTAATCACAAGAACATTTAGGAGCGTGTATGAAATTGACGATGGTAAATGGAAAAGAAGCGTTTATGCAGTGTGAATACCCTTATTACAAGGAGTTAGAGGTTCATGATTCCCAAATGGGGTGCATTCTATATAGTGCGCATAGCGCCAGTCAGACAGAAGTAAGACTCCCTCTTATCAATTTTGAATCTACCGTGCATCAGTTATCTATCGCCCTGATCCGGCTTCAATCGCAGGAACTGTGGGCTCAACAGCAAGAAATCCTAGAAAAAGCCTTATAAGAAAAAGCTTTAATTTAAGCCCATTCGGTGTCGGGGAAGCTTTTTACGCCTCCAGAAAAAACCTTACTCTCGTTTAGATAAAGAGTAAGGTCAATGGCTCATACTGTAGTATTAATTTATTACACAGCCTCTTTCCTCTCCACTACCATACCTTCTGTATCGGAGGTCGCAGGCTGCCTTTTTGATAGAGCTAGGATCATGATGGTAGTAACAATACATAAGGTACCCATCCATTCCATTATCCCAAACGATACATTCAGCCATACGACCGCTAATAAGGCAGCAGAAAGCGGTTCAACGCAGGCCAAAACGCTCGTCTCCGAGGCACTAAGGTAATGCAGACTCTCCAAATAGCAATAAAAGGGAATGACGGTGCCGAATAACACAACGAAGATGACGGCCAATAGGGCAGATATCGACCAATCTCCCTGAAAAATCCAAGGAGGATGGATAAAGCTGAAACTAGTGCCACCAATGAGCATGGCCCATCCGATGACAAGGGTCGATCCCCATTTAGCAAGTAAAGTTAGTGGCTGCAGTGTATAGTAAGCAAGAGCCACGGCCGAGCTTATCCCCCAGATTAACGCCCACTTAGAAATAGTAAGGCCCTCGAGCCTTCCTTGTGTGACAAGAAGAAAAGTTCCAAAAACAGCAAGTAAAACAGCGATGAGTTCTTTAAAAGAAGGAACCTTTTTAACCCGTATAGCGATATAGCAAGTAATCAGAACAGGGGCTAAATATTGAAGAATTGTAGCCGTAGCTGCATTTCCATGTTTAATGGCTGCAAAATACGTGTATTGTACGGCCAGCATGCCAAGAATACTAAGCAAGAGGAGATTTACCCGATCTTGACGCCCCTTCCAAATGTTCCAAATATGTGACCCTTCTTTCTTGTATGCAAATACGAGTAGAATCACCCCTGCAATTAACAAACGAGTAACGACTAGCCAATCGACGCTAAAACCCTGAACTTCAAATAAATATTGTGCTACGGTACCGGATACACCCCATAAAATGGCGGCAGTAATGACTAAGATTATCCCCTTAGCCCTCTGAGCGGGTATCGCCCTATTTTGCGAAATCATAAGCTCTCCTCGCATTATATAATCTATTAGAACTATAACAGATTATTGAACAGCTTGGAAGCCTATCCAAGCGAATGCAATGCCAAGAGTAGTGGAGGTGAGAATATACAAAATGGCCGTCTTTAATCGTTTCTTTTGAATGAGTTGAATCGTCTCGTAACCAAAGGTAGAAAAGGTGGTATAAGCACCTAGAAATCCTATTCCTAGGAAGAACCAAATCCAGTTCGCAACTTGTTCCAGTAGGTATAAATGGGCCAAAGAGCCAAGAAAAAACGAGCCTGTTATATTAATAATCCAGGTACCTAAGGGGAAATGAAGCTTGCTTCTCTCCATGATAAACTTTCCGCAATAGTATCGTATGATCGCTCCTACCATTCCGCCTAGACCCACCACGATGATCACTTCGATCCCTCCTTAAAAGAGGGCTTCTTTGAGCCAAGAACTGCTAGTTGAATTCCTGCTAAGGCCAATAAAATTCCCCCTCCTATACTGGTTAGGACGTAAAACAAAGCTAATCCGAGCTTCTCTTGCGAAAGGAGCTGTAAGGTTTCAACAGAGAAGGTTGAAAAGGTTGTAAACGATCCTGTAAACCCTGTTCCTATTCCTAATTTTAATTGAGGACTTATTCTTTCCCACCTTGTGGTACTCATAGTAAAAAACCACCCTAAGAACAAACATCCCAGTAAGTTAACTATGAGTGTTCCAATTGGAAATCCTTGTTCTGTGTGTAGCCACTCGCCAAAGCTGTAGCGACTGATGGATCCGAAAAAGCCACCAATGGCTAAGGACACCATGTTCAATTAAAACACCTCTAACGGATTAATGGAAAAACCATAATAAATTTTGTGCCTTTGCCTCCACGATATGATTACTTTATCATAAGGCCTGTGGAAAGAAAAAGACCGCTCGATGGAGATCGGCGGTCTTATTGCATAGGGTTTTCAAGATTATTGACTAAAATACGTACGACATCCCCAGCTTGTATTGTACCTGGCCGTTCTACGGCACAAACAATACCTCTTCGTTTATACCCTGCTTTTACAAAAGCTGCAGCTAAGTTAGGGTGCTCAGGGTAGTGTTGCTGAATAATTTCGCCCGGTAAGGTGCAGGGCTTATTTTCTCCCATACAGATTAACCCTGTCCCGTCCGGGAAAAGGAAGCGTGATCCCATAAGCAGCTTGGTGAGTTCGGGTGCTCCTTCCAATAATAGATTAGCTCCCAACCATTCAGGTAAAATTTGTGCAACGCTTAGATCTTTGGCGATTAGGGCAAGGTCTTCCTCTGAAACGATGGTGAGCTGGCGACGGTTTAAGATCTCAGTTCCTCTTGGATACATGGGTTGTCTGGAATCTGATGGGAAGGTGATTCCGAAGTGGCGATCCCCTTGTATGCCTCCAAATTCCAACTCCACCTCTGTTATCCTTCGTGTAACAAAGGTTTCTGGATTATCCGCGATCATAATGGCCTTAAGCTTTGCTTCTACTGTTTTCACAAAAAAACCTCTCTCTATGATTGTTCATTAATGAACGTATTACGAAGACTTCTTGTGGCAAGCCTTTCCTCACTTATTTGCCTAGTAGGATCTGGATGATTTCTTTATTTAGTTCTTTGTACTTGTGTGGTCGAATCGGGATGTTCAAAAATAGAAATACCTGTGACAAATCATCAAGGATCTGTTCTGTGGAACCATATATACGCTTGATATCGCTTAATGAGACGGTTTCTATTCCATGCGCTACAATGGTACGATGTCTTAGATCCATCAACTCACTCATGGGTTTTCCTGAAAGTAAGTTCACGATGCTTTTCCAACGGCCACCCCCAGTTCGGAGAATCTCCTTCATCCCATTCAACAAAGTCTGGTTGATTTTAAAGCGTCTCTCAAATAGTTTTTTTTGATAAATGGGGTCTCTCAACGAATATTCTTTGCGCTCTTTAAATTGAATGACTGCATTCTTATATAGTAATTCTCGTAGCTGAAAGATCCTGCCTAAAAAATCAGTATAGGCTTCTCTCTCTAGCTGAATAATTAAATTGTCTAACAGTTCATTGAAAATTTGGTGAGGCTTTCCTTCTATTAAGATAGGCAAGTCATCGATGTGTCTCATAATAGCGGGAAAAGCGGCATATAAGTCTTGATCTAGTGAATCCGTAAGCTGCTTAGCCTTTTTAAAGTTAAAATTTAAACAGTGCTGACAGCTTTGGATGAGCAGATAAAGGGGATTTTCCTGCCATTCGAGCAGGTCAAGTATTTCACAAGCCCCATCGTAGTCATATCTCTTAATCAGTCTTGTAACAGCGTAGATTTCGTACCCCTGGCTCATACGACTCCTTCCTTTTGTCGATTCATTCTGTCAGTTAAATTACCTTATCAATGTACCTGATTTTGCCTTGCAAAACAATCGGTTTCAGTAATCGACAATATTCGGGGAGTGACAGGCACCATATAAATAACATACAATGGACACGATTCCATTTCCGGAGGTTTAAGATGGCTTATAAAATTGTTTTCTTCGATATTGATCATACGCTGCTTAATAAAGATAAAGAGTTACCACAAGATACCTTAGAAGCGATCCAGGAATTAAAGGATAGTGGAGTGTACGTTGCCATTGCGACAGGAAGACCCCCCTACATGTTTGAGCATATCGCCAAAGAGCTAGGAATTAATACCTTCGTATGCATCAATGGCTCCCTCGTTATTCATAACGGAGAGATCATTCGAAAACAAACCTTTTCAAAGGAGGATCTGCAAAAGCTAGAGGCCTCTGCCATGAAGCATGGGCATGCTTTATCTTATTTTGCCTACGAGGGTTCTTTTACGAATCAGTTGAACCATCCTTATGTTCTGGAGTGTTTCAATGATTTGAAACATTCCGCTCCTCAATTCCGTCCTACAAGTTGGGAGGAATTTGATATTTATCAGGCCCTGATCTACTGTACAGAAGAAGAAGAGGATCTCTATGAAACATTGGATGCTTTTCATTTTGTCCGCTGGCATCAGCTCTCCATGGACGGTCTTCCATTAGGGAGCTCAAAAGCAAAAGGAATTCAAGCCCTGCTGGAGCACCTTGAACTAGACCCGTCTGAAGCAGTTGCATTTGGCGATGGACTGAATGATCTTGAGATGCTGTCCTACGTGGGTATGGGTGTAGCCATGGGGAATGCGCATGAAAAGCTAAAACCTCTGGCAAACTTTGTTACGCGCTCTGTGGATGATGGAGGAATTGCTTACGGACTTAAGCATCTGAAGCTAATAGGAATAGGAAGCTAGTAGTTAAAGTATTCTTTATAATCCTAGTATTTCTTTTTACTTCTCGCTATTATAATATGAATGTAAAGTCGTTAACCAAGGAGGCGCTGGTTGTGTCCAATCTCCTACAAAATCAAGTCATTTCTTTTATAGCAAAAAATGAGGAAGCAATTTTAAAAAAATGGATTGATCGAGTGATTCCATCCCCCGAGGATCCTAATAAAGATAAAATGCTAGGCAATGGAAAAAGTATGCTTAGACTCATCATGCTTTGTCTCAAGGATAGCAACAATGAAGCTGAGCTTATTAGTCTGGCATATAAGGTAGCGGAGGAAAGACTTGACGCAAAAGTTAATATTGGAGATTTTGTATACAACGTAAGTCTGGGTAGAAGTGAGATCTTTAATTCCTTGCCTAAGATTGGGTTAACGATTGAAGAACTTGATCCTTTTATTAATAAGATTAACTTTTATTTTGATCACTTTCTTCATCTTGCCGTCCGACGTTATACAGAGCTTAAGGATAAGCGAATCGAAGAACAATCGTACTTCATTGAGCAGACCCATAAAGACCGTTTAACCATCTTGGGGCAGATGTCATCCAGCTTTGTTCACGAGTTTCGTAATCCCTTGACTTCTGTTATGGGGTTTATTAAGTTGCTGCGTGAAAAGTATGGTTCGTTGGATTATCTTGAAATCATCGAGAGCGAGCTGGACCAGCTGAAGTTTAGGATTTCGCAATTCTTACTCACTTCCAAAAAAGAAATTAAGGAAAAAGAAAAAGAATCGATACAATTCTTATCTTTGGTAGAGGGAACGTTAGATTTTATATATCCTTTACTTGTTAGTACGGATGTCCATATCCATACCGATATCGACGGCAATCCTTCCTTCTACGGATATGCTGATGAGTTTAGGCAAGTGATGATTAATATTATCATCAATTCCTTGGATGCCCTCATTGAATCCAACCAAACACAAAAGCAGATAACGATTACTAGTAGACTAGAAAAGAATTCTTTGCTCGTCAGCATTACCAATAATGGACCAATGATACCAGCAGAATCTCTTCATTCCATCTTCGAGCCGTTTTTTACAACGAAGAAGCTTGGGACGGGGATTGGCCTCTATATCTGCCGTAAAATCATCGAAGAACATCAAGGCACCTTAGTCTGTGAGTCCAATCCAGAACTGACCAGCTTTCAGATCGTCATTCCTGTTAACTCAAAAGAAACTAAAAGGGAGTAATGCTACTCCCTTTCTCATGCCCATTACGTCAGCGGGACGAAAGCGAGCTCCTGAATCAGTTGATAGGATATTGGATTAAATATATAGCTTCTGAACAGCTTTCACGACATCGTCGAGATTCATCGCAACCTGGGGAATGGAATAACCCACGAACAAAGGAGAAGTGACGAATCTAGGGATAATCTTAGCGATTAACTTAGGGCCAACTTGGTAGAAAAACAAATTATAGCTGTCACAGGAATAAAAATGG
This sequence comes from Ammoniphilus sp. YIM 78166, assembly GCF_004522215.1. Classification (GTDB taxonomy): domain Bacteria; phylum Bacillota; class Bacilli; order Aneurinibacillales; family RAOX-1; genus YIM-78166. The sequence continues at coordinate 995,879 of NZ_SDLR01000003.1, forward strand.
TTCAAAATATAATGGCACGAGTTTTGGATGAACTCTGCCATTTGCTTGTTTTCACCATGTTCCGAAACCACGTTAAATTCATAGAAGCCCATTCTTGGCGAGGTCGAAAGGTTCCATTCGACTTGATCACATTTCGCAATAGGTATTCCTTCAAAGTGGACAGGCTCTACTAAACGGTTGCTATCTAGATGGTTGAGTCCGATAATCTGCATATGAGGGTGGCGGATAGTTCCTCCTGATTTAGGGCCGTGATTTTTGAAGAATATGACGGAGCGAAATTCATTGCTATCTAGAAGCCGAAGCCAATGAGACAAACCAAATTCAATAAGTTGAAAAAGGTGTTCCTTACGGTAAAGGGAAAGCTCCGAGTCACAATCCTCTGTTTCAATCAGAACCAATGGATAGGTTTCCGCCAGTACAGGATACTTATTTTTAAGGAGGATCATCTCTCCCTTTTGAGCGATGATGTCCTTCAATTTTTCTGTTTCGCAAAAAGGGCATGAAGCTCCTCGATTGATTATATTTTCAGGCTTTTGAATACCCATATTCGTATTGAAATAAAGATGTGTATTACATGGCAAGGTGATCACTCTTTCTGGGCGGATTCATCATTAAATTTATCTAGCATCGTAACCGTATTTATCAAGTGATTATTAAAAATTTGTTTGGCCACAGCCAATAAATCCACGATCATGGGATCCCGTAGGGAATAGACTACCCGTGTTCCATCCTTTGTTCCGTAGACAATGTTCTTGGCACGTAAAATACTTAGCTGCTGCGACACGGCAGACCCCTCACTCCCGAGGATCGCCTGCAGCTCGTTTACCTGCTGATCTCCTTTAGCTAACACTTCAAGAATGCGAATACGCAACGGGTGGGCTAAAGCTTTAAAAAAATCAGCTTTAAATTGCTGTAATTCCATATAAAACGACCCCCTTTCTTTCGATTATAGATGAAATTCCTTACATTCACGAAAAGCAAACTGCTTGCATCCCGTACATTGATCGGCATTTAACTGAGTAAGAGCAAAATGAATGGCATCGCCTGTATGTTCAAAAACATGAGAAAGCCCAATTCTATCCAAGAGTCCTGTCCTTTCCAATACTTCCTTAGGTTGTCGATTTAACCCAGATAGGAGTACTTGACCACCCTGCTTATGGAAATGTTTCACAAGGCTCATTAGGGTCGACTCACCTGTTGTATCCATGTAAGGGACCTTACCCATTCGAAGGATTAGAATTCTAGGTTCGAAATGGATCGTGTTCCGGATTGACATCTCGAAATGTTGAGCTGCACCAAAAAACAAAGGTCCTTCGACAGTGAAGATACTGATTTGGGGACAGTTATGTCCCTTCTCAATCATGGATGGCAAAACTTTAGATCGTTTATCTAGTGGATCTGGTAGGACCTTGGCGACCGTGAGCAGCTCGCTCATGCGCTTAACAAACAAAATAACCGATAAGAGCAGCCCCATTTCAACAGCGGTTGTTAAATTAGTGAAAACCGTGAGCAAGAAGGTAGTAATGAGAATTAATGAATCCCCCGTTCTCGATTTTAACACATGGATAAATTCTTTTCTTTCACTCATGTTCCATGCAACGATCATTAAGATGGGTGCCATGCTTGCTAAGGGGATATGCGAGGCGTAAGGCGCCAAGATTAGTAAGACCAATAACACGACAACCCCGTGGATAATGCCGGAAATCGGAGAGTTTGCTCCGCTTCTTATGTTCGTAGCTGTTCTTGCAATGGCGCCTGTTGCCGGGATTCCTCCGAAGAGAGGAGTAACCATATTAGCAATACCTTGACCTATTAGTTCTCGATTGCTATTGTGTTTACCTCCTGTCATCCCGTCTGCAACCACCGCGGACAGCAGAGATTCGATCCCACCCAGAATGGCTATGATAAAAGCAGGCCGAAGAAGATGTACCACCCTTTCCCAGGTGATATCCGGCCATTGAAACTGAGGAAGAGTACTAGGAATCTGACCGAAAGTGGAGCCGATAGTCGCCACGTGTCCGGAGAAAAACAAGCTTGCAATAAGACTTGATGCAACCAGGCCCAATAAAGGCCCAGGAATCCTTGGAAGCAACTTAGGCGTTATCAACATGACGAAAAAGCAAACAAAAGCCGTGATTACACTATAAACACTGATCGTGTGGATATGCATCCCTAGCTCCTTCATATTAAGTAAGAAGGCTTCATGCTTTTCGATACCTTCCAGTCCTAAGAAGTTTGCGACTTGACCGGTAAAAATAATGACCGCTATGCCTGCAGTAAAGCCTATTGTGACCGGCCTAGGAATGAATTTGATCAAAGCGCCTAGTCTTAAAGTCCCCATGACCACCAGAATAACTCCCGCCATAAAGCCAGCCAGAAGCAGATCCCCATACCCATATTGCATGACAATGGCAAAGAGAATCGGAACAAAAGCTCCAGTTGGTCCCCCTATTTGGTATTTTGAACCGCCAAATAAAGAGATAAGAATTCCGGCAATAATCGTGGTATAGATCCCATATTCCGGTTTTACCCCAGAAGCAATGGCAAAAGCCATTCCTAAAGGAATCGCAATGATCCCAACAATCAGGCCAGAGATTAAATCTCCTCGCAGCTTTTCCAGAGAGTATCCTTCTAATCGCCCAGAGATGGTTACCTTCATCTGATACCCCTTCTTTTCCTTATATATTTGAATATCTGATTATTTGAATATATAAATTTTAGATCCGAATCCTACCTCTCGTCAATAAAAAAAACACGGCCTGAACAAAACCGAGTTACCTTAACCTCTCCAATTATCTTTCAGGCTCTGTCTCCAAAAAGGAAAGAATTCGACAAAAAGAACAAACTGTTCTTTAAAATGTCGAACTTTGGTGGTATAATTAGGTTAATAAGGTCAATAAGGAGACTTGAAAATGGAAAAAGAAATCTTACATTTAGTCAGATTGGCTATGGAACTTAAGGCAGACAAAGAAGCATTTAAGCAGTATCTGGAGCAAAAAAAGAATGCTACGGTAACGAAGTAGTCGTTTATATACGAAGAGGGTGTCCCGTAAGGTTCTGGGACACCCTCCATTACTTCTCTCCTTCTAGTTAAAACTTATCCACAGTTGCACCTAAAACAGCTCCCTTGATATAAAGCAAAAGAAGCCTTCAATCACTTTAGAAGGCTTCTTGTCGTGTAAAATTATAACCTTTTTTCTATTAATTGAGCTGTTTTTTCTCCATTGGCAATACAATCAGGGATCCCTACTCCATAATACGAACATCCAGCCAAAAATACGTTCGGATAATTAGCAGACAGTTTATTTTCCAAGGACTGCACGATTTTATGATGATTAATATGGTAGTTTGGCATGGTGTTATTCCACTTCGTTACTTCATGATGTATAGGTGCCTGTCCAATTCCCAAACTGATCTTAATATCTCGTAAAGCGACTTGGATAAGCTCCTCTTGTGTCATGTTTCGCATAGCTTCAAAGGCTGGGATAGAACTTTTATAGAAAAGTCTTACGAGTAATTGATTGTTTTTCGATGTATGCTCCCACTTTCGACTGGTCCAAGTGCACGCATTACACACCAATTGACTGTTATCTGCCACGATGAAACCTGTACCATCATTTGGAAGTTCACTATCAGGAACATCAAACCCGAGATAGATACTAATCAACGAGCTATTCGTTAATTGATCAAAATCATCATTTAGCTTTTCGTCATGAAGCAAGCTCTGAGCGGTGGTATGCAAAGTACTTAGCACGACTATGTCGGCTTCGATGCTACGATGATCTTCTAGTTGTATCTTATACCCTCCCTGGTGCTTGGCAACCGTTTCTGCCCTTACGCCTTTCCATATCTCCACTCCGCTAAGCTGAGTCTCGAGTCTGTCAATGAGGCTCGAAACGCCATTCTTAAAGGATAAAAACTTCTTGTCTCCTGTTCCTTTAAATACCTGCTTGTTCTCCGATAAACCATGAATGATGCTACCGAACTGATTTTTATAGTCTAAAAGATACGGCAATGTTGAAGCGATGGTTAGCTCGTGGAGCTTGCCCGAATATACGCCTGATATGACGGGTGAGATTTGTTTCTCTACTAGTTCCTTACCCAGAAAGTTCTCAAGAAATTCACCTATAGAGTCATTTTTGGTAAAAGTCTCGTTTTTGGTATAAAAGTCCTTGAGCGCCTCGACTTTTCCTTCTGCCGAAACTAGCTCGGTTTTGGCCAAGGATTCTAAGCTTAAGGGGATGCCAAATACCGTGTCCTCAGGAATCTTTTTAAGTTTCCCGTCTGTATAAATAAATGATATTCCTGTCGCGTTATATACGACTTCATCTTGTAAGTTTAACTCCTCGAGAAAAGGCGCTACATTAGGCTTACGAGCAACGATAGAATCTGCTCCCGTCTCCATGATAAATTCGCCGGCTTCGGCTGTTTTAATCTTTCCACCCAAGGACTCATCAGCCTCAATTAGGACTAGTCTGGCTTCTCTATGCAGTTCTTTCACTCTCTTATTTAGATAGTACATGGTGGAAAGTCCGGTAATTCCGCCACCTATAACCACGACTGTTTTCAATGGATATGCACCTCAACTGACATTTTAAGTAAGGAAAGTATAACATATACGAACCGCCAGGTTAAATGACGATTATGTGATCATTCCAAAGTCCATTTTGTCAGTTGATGACCTAAAATAAGGTTCGGCTTTTTTTCTCTGGAATTAATTTCAAATAATTATAGCTTTTTTCATCATAAAAATGTAAACTTAAAATTAAAATTAGGTTTACAATGAGGTGGATGCTTATGACCCGTTTTTTTATGACCGAAGAGTTCTTTCACAATCCCTATCCCTTTTATGAAGAGATGCGGCGCGTCAGTCCTCTATACTACATGTCTTCAGGAAAATACCCAGGGTGGTATGTAACTGGTTATCAAGAGGTGCTCGACATACTAAAAGACGTAAGATTTCATAATCGTACGCCCCTCCCTTCCACTACATCTAAGTATGAAGGGTTAAAAAACAGCCAGAACCATATGATGTTATTTAAAAATCCTCCAGATCACGCACGTTTGCGCAGCTTAGTGGGTCAAGCCTTTACCCCAAAGGAGATGGCAAAATATCGTTCTTTTATCGAAGAAACTGTACATCAGCTGCTTCATGATTCTAAAAAAACGGGTACATTGGATATTGTAACTGACTTCGCCTTTCCTCTAGCAAGTCTTCTCATTGCCAAAATACTGGGGATACCAGACAAAGATCGGCATGCATTTAGAGAATGGGCAATTATTCTATTGCAAAGCATAGATTTGACTCGAACGAGATATGCCTTAGCAGAAGCGAATGATACGGTAATTCATCTGTCTGTGTATTTCAAAGAATTAATACAAGAACGAAAGCAACACCCTCAAGATGATCTAATCAGTTTATTAAGTTTAGGAGATAGTACAGAGAAATCCTTAACGGAAGAAGAGATTATCGCCACATGTATCCTGCTCCTTATTGCTGGACATGAAACGACCGTTAACCTGATCTCTAATTCCATCCTCGCTTTGCTGAATCACCCCCAACAGCTGATTCTAATGAAAGAGAATCCTTCAAGGGTTGATACAGCGGTAGAAGAATTTCTCCGCTTTGAAAGTCCAACGCAAATGACAGCTCGCGTGGCTTCAGAAGATATTGAGATCGACCAACATGCAATCCGAAAAGGAGAGCAAATTTACCTATTATTAGGTGCAGCTAATCGTGATCCTAAGAAATTCGCCAATCCAAATCAACTAGATATCACAAGAAGTCCAAATCCTCATTTAGCTTTTGGATACGGTCATCATTTTTGTTTAGGTTCAAATTTAGCCCGACTGGAAGCACAAATGGCCATACCGGCCTTATTGCAAGTATTGCCGTATCTTCAATTAAATTCGTCGACCGTTTCCTGGAGAAAGCTAGTTGGATTCAGATCTTTAAAAAACCTTCCGTTAAATTGGAGTGTTCATCAGTTAATAAATGTATAGGATATAAAACAGAGAAAGGATCCCATTCATTATGGGATCCTTTCTAGCTTAGATAGTCGCAAACTTATCCCTGATTGGTCGTCTCCACCACTGGAAACCATCCTGGAGTGTTCATAATAGCATGCCAGAGGGGATCTGGAACAACAAGACGCTCTTGGTCGTCTTTGGTTAAGGTCGTCCTAATCTCTGCCTCCCGTCCTTGTTGAACCTTTTCCACCCAATCCGGTTCCATAATAAGCTCGCGGCCTAAGGCAATCAACGGAATACCCGTCTCGTACGCTTTTAAAGCTTCATCTGCCGTATGAATGGACCCTACACCAATAATCGGTACTCTTTTCCCTACTTTTTCCTGAATAAGCTCTATACGAGTCTTGGTTTGATCAGCTCCACGTCTAGCGGTGGACCAGAAATCCATTAGGGATACGTGGAGGTAGTCGAGTTCTTTGTTAGATAAAGCGTCAACCAATTGTAACGAGTCAGCCATCGTAATTCCTGGAGTCTCCGCTTCCTCAGGTGAAAAGCGATAGCCGACGAGGAAAGGTTCCTTTGAATGTGAAGCTACTACTCGTTTGACTTCATCGACGATAGCCAGTGGAAAGGCCATTCGTTTTTCCAAAGTGCCACCCCATCTGTCCTCTCGGCGGTTCGAATGCGGTGAGAAAAATTGCTGAATAAGGTAACCGTTAGCCCCATGAATTTCTACGCCATCATAACCTGCTTCAATGGCCCTACGTGTTGTCTCGCCAAAAGCATGTACAAGGGATTGAACTTCCTCATCAGTTAGGGCTCTTGGAGTTTGTCCCCCTCCCTCGGGTGCTACAGCACTGGCGCTTACCGTTTCACCGTTTGGAACTAGATCCGGAGGGCAGCTTCTTCCCCCATGGAAAATTTGCAGTACTGCCTTTGCCCCTTGCTCTTTAATGGTAGTGGCTAGTTGTTGGAGGCTTGGAATCATTTCATCTCGATCTCCGGCAAATTCTCCAGCAAATCCTTTTCCATTTGGTGTGACATAGGTGCAAGCCGTAACTACCAGACCGACTCCGCTAGCTCTACGAGCGTAGTAGCGAAGCTCGGCGTCTGACACGGTTCCATCTGGGTTGGAAGAAAAATTAGTCATAGGAGCCATAACGAGGCGGTTTTTCAGCTGGATGTCGCTTCTAAATTGGAACGACTCAAATAAAGGCTGATATTTAGGTTTCATAATTGGTTCTCTCCCTTGTGTTGTTCTGTCACGTTTTGAAACGCTAGGTTTATATTGCCCACTAGAGCTTGTTTTGCTTCTGCCGACATGAACAGTTTAGGTCCACAGCTATTATAGATGCGGGTTTATCAGATTCATTAATCGTTCTTTTGGTTGAAACCCTGTTACCTTTTCTACGACTTGCCCTTCCTTGAACAACAATAAGGTCGGGATACTCATCACACCGAACTGACTTGCCGTATCAGGGTTAAGATCTACATTGATCTTGCCGATTCGTACTTTACTCCCCATCTCTTGGTCCATTTCCTCTAGTACCGGCGCAATCATTTTGCAAGGTCCGCACCAAGGCGCCCAGAAATCCACCAAGACCGTCCCAGATGAGGTTTCCGTGTGAAAGTTTTGATCGTTCAGTTCAAATATAGCCATTCTGCATTCTCCTCTTCTCGTTTAAATGTTATTAAATTAGCTACAGTTTATACTGTAATAATAAATTATACAGTTTGTTTCGTCAATGGGTTTGTGAGGATTCTGTAATAAAATTAGTTACATTTAACTTAAAAAAATTAAACAATATCATGGACATTGTTTAATTTTTTTTAAAACGGAATCGATTGTAATCTGATCGAGATACTTCTCAAAATAGGCATCCGCTTCTTCAAAAATGCCGTCCATCACGCCTTGAATCTTTGAGGAGATAACGCAGGCTTCATCGGGGTCTCCCGTACACCAGTGCGGCTTGATGGTACCGCATGACACCGTACGGTAAATCTGGGCCAATGTGATCTCTTGGGGATCGGCATTCAGAATATAGCCCCCTCCAACCCCCTCTTTTGTCTTAACGAAGCCGCCTTTTCTCAAGCAACTCATAACTTTTCGAATGCGAGCGGGGTTCGTGGAAACATTATTGGCAATAGACTCGCTGCTTGCCATATGATCCGGTAAGTAAGCTAAAAAGACAAGACTATGAACTGCTATCGTAAATTCACTGTTCATTGGAATCATTTCCTCCCATTGAAGGATACTGTAATTGTAGTGTGTACAGTTAGCTAAGTCAATATCCATTTAATAAGTAAAGGACTCGAGGCATACCCGAGTCCTAACGGTTACTTATTTACAATATGAATCGCATGGCCCAATGCAGCCTCTGCGGCTTCCAGCCAAACTTCTGATAGGGTCGGATGAGGATGCATCGTAAGTGCAAGATCCTCTACACGAGCTGATAGCTCCAATGCGAGAACCCCTTCTCCGATCATGTTCGATGCATCTGCTCCCACAAGATGCAGTCCCAATAGCAAATGCGTATTAGCATCTACGATTACTTCTGCAAAACCTTCTACTTCTGCCGTAGCAAGCGCACGCCCGTTGGCTCGATAAGGGAATTGACCTCTTTTGACCTCAAATCCTCGCTGTTCCGCTTCTTCCTTTGAAAAGCCTACTCCCGCTATTTGAGGTTCTGTAAAGATAACGTAAGGAAGGAAAGGGGAATCGTAGGCGCTAGATAAGCCCGAGATCACCTCTGCAGCCACAATCCCCTGCTTGGAGGCCCGATGAGCGAGGGCAGGACCTGGCGTTACATCGCCGATCGCATAAATATGGCTTCGATTGGTCCGACATGTGTCGTCCACTGGAATATACCCTTGTTCGTTTACTTGCACACCGGCTTGCTCTAGACCTAGTCCTTTTGAATTTGGGGCTCTACCGATGGCTACAAGCACCTTCTCACATTGAAGTGTTTCCTGGCCTGATTGTTTAGAAGAAACATGTAAAATCGCTCGATCGTTATCTAAGCTAACATTATCAACCTTTGTCGATGTTTTGAGGACCATTCCTAATTTTTTCGCACTCCGAGTGACTTCCCGTACTAAATCTGCAGATACTTGAGGAAGGATCCGATCTGCCATTTCTAAGATAGTAACTTTGCAGCCAAGCTTGGCAAAGGCCATACCCAATTCCATCCCGATGTATCCACCCCCAATAATCGAAAGACTTTCAGGCACCTGTTCCAATTGAAGGATAGAGGTGGAATCCAATATATGAGTATGGTCTATCTTAATAAACGGAGGTATGAAGGGACGAGATCCTGTTGCTATAATGGCATGCTGAAATTTATAAGTTTCAAAATCTCCTTCGGTCTCTACCCCAATACGATCATCGGATAGAAATGTTGCTTTTCCTTTAACAAGGGTTACTCCGTTTTCTTTACAAAGATGTTCGATGCCTTTATTTAATTGAGTCACAATCCCTCTCTTCCATTCCTGCCATTCTCCCATTAAAAAGGAAAGATTTTCTGTTGTCATGCGAATTCCCATCTTCCCTAGCTGTGGCAGCTTATGAAATTCTCCGGCCGAATGGATTAACGCTTTGGATGGTATACACCCGCGATTGAGGCAAACGCCGCCTAGCTTATCTTCTTCAATTAATACAACAGATTGTCCTAATTGGCCTAGGCGGATGGCAGCGGCATATCCGCCAGGCCCTCCGCCGATGACGACAACATCGGTTTCTACTGCGATCTCTCCCACTACCATTTACACCATCTCCATCATCAGTAAATCGGGGTTTTCAAGTAGTTGCTTGATTCGATTGGTAAATCGTACGGCGGTCACCCCATCGATAAGACGATGGTCAAAAGATAGAGACATATGCATCATCAGACGGATAACCCCTTCCCAGTCCCGAACAACCATACGCGGCTCCATTTTATGTAGCCCTAAAATAGCCACTTCCGGATGATTGATAATGGGTGTCGCGTACAAGCCGCCGATCGGACCGACGTTACTAATGGTGAAGGTTCCCCCTGTAATTTCCTCTAAACTAAGCTTCCCTTCTCTGGCCCGTGAAGCCTTTTCGCTGATTTCTTGGGACAGCTGAAAGATCGTCTTTTTATCCGCATTCTTGATGACGGGTACAATCAAACCGTCTTTTGTGTCAGTTGCGATGCCAATATGATAGTAGTTCTTCAGCACAATTTCCTGGGTACTATCATCAATGGAAGCATTTAGCGTCTTGAATTCTTTTAACGCCACGACGAGCGCTTTAATGAAGAAAGGTAAGAAGGTCAGCTTTACCCCACGTTCATCAGCGGCAGCCTTCCACTTATCTCTTAGACCTTTAAGTGCATCCATTTCTAACTCGTCAACATGGGTGACATGAGGGATGATAGAAACGGACTTCACCAGGTGCTCCGCAATTTTCTTGCGTACGCCTTTTAGAGGAATGCGTTCTTCTTGTGCATTCTCCTGAATCCCGAATGCTTTCGGAGCTAATGGCATCGCTTCCTTTGGGAGTTGTTCTTTTTTCGGAGCTTGCTCTTTGGCTAGAAATGCTCGTAAATCCTCTTCCGTTACCCGACCCGCAGTTCCAGTCCCCAGCACCTTCTCAATATCAATTTTCCATTCACGAGCAAGTTTTCTAATATAGGGAGAAGCGAGCGCTCGATCGAACAAGCCTTTTTGAATGGGTGCTGCTACTTTAGTCTGCGGCGGATCAGCGATTGCCGTGGCAGCTGCTACCTCTATGGCTGAACCATCGTCTATGACAACCAAGGTTTGGCCCACGTGGGCCGTTTCACCTTCAGCAAACAAGAGCCTTTTGATTACCCCGCTTACCGGGGAAGTTAATTCTGCATTCACTTTATCTGTTTGAACCTCAACTATTGGCTGGTCTTGTTTAACCTGATCCCCTTCTTTTACGAGCCATTTAGAGATTTCCCCTTCATGCATACCTTCACCGACATCGGGCAGCTTAAATTCTAGCATTTCGATTGATTCTCCTTCCTCTAACTAAACCATTCTAATAAACAATCGTTTCTTCTATGCCGTGTTTTACTCTAGCTTCTGTCGGCATATAGTCGTCTTCGATGGAAAATTGAGGAACCGGAACATCGAACCCTGTTACTCGCTTGATTGGAGATTTCAGATACATCAGTGCCTCATCATTGATTAAGGAAATGATTTCAGAAGCCACCCCTAGAGTCTTATGGGCTTCTTGAACGACCAGTGCTCTTCCAGTTTTCTTTACGGACGAAATAATCATTTCCCGATCGAGTGGATAGAGGGAGCGCAAATCGATGACTTCACACTTCCAGCCTTTTTCACGATCTATTTGCTTTGCTGCATTTAGCGCCACTCGTACCATCGCTCCCCATGCGAAAATGGATAGATCGTACCCTTCCTGCAGAACCTTCGCTTTGCCAATAGGAATACGGTACATCTCTTCTGGCACGTCTTCTTTAAAGGCGCGGTAAAGCTTCGTCGGCTCCAGGAACATGACAGGATCCGGATCTTCAATTGCAGAGATCAGTAGCCCCTTCGCATCGTAAGGTGTGCTTGGTACAACCACTTTCAGTCCGGGAACATGGGTAAAAAAGGTCTCAACACTTTCCGAGTGTAGCTCTGGGCCGCGGATTCCGGCTCCAAAAGGGGTGCGAATAACCATGGGAACATGATATTGGCCCCTTGTTCGATATCTCATTCTAGCGGCGTGAGAGACGATTTGCTCAAATCCCGGATAAATGAAAGCTAAAAATTGAACTTCTGCAACAGGAATCATACCGTTCAGTCCCAACCCAATAGCTGAACCCATTATGCCGGCTTCTGCAAGTGGAGTGTCCACGACACGTTCTTTTCCGTATTTCTCGATTAGTCCTTCTGTCGCCCGAAATACGCCACCATTTATGCCAATGTCTTCCCCAAGCAGCATCACTCTTGGGTCATCTGCCAGCTTCTGGTCCATGGCTTCCGTTATGGCTTGAATCATCGTTATTTTGCGGCTCATGCACGGTCTCCCCCTTTATCCGTAAATCGCTTGAGCTCTTGTTCTTGCTCCTGAATCATCCATGGCGATTCAGCAAAAACATGCTTGAACATATCTTCCGGTTTGGACTTCGGATACTCTTCTGCTTCCTGAACCGCTTGATCAATTTTTACATCCGCTTGCTTGAGCAAGTGTTCCTCTTTTTCCTGGTTCCATAGGTTTCTTTTCTCTAGGTAAATTCGGAGGCGCGTAATGGGGTCACGTTCATTGCGCCATTCTTGAGATAATTTTTCTTGATCTCGATATTTCTTTGGGTCATCAGCCGTCGTGTGCGCCCCATAACGGAAGGTCATGGCTTCAATGAGGGTTGGCCCCTCTCCTGCGTGGGCTCTCTCTATAGCTTCTTTCATGGTCAGCCAGACAGCAAAAATATCATTACCGTCTACGCGGACTCCTTTAATATCATAAGCGAGTGCTCGTTGAGCGATGGTTGCCGAAGAGGATTGGAGTTCAAATGGAACGCTAATAGCAAATCCATTGTTCTGACAGAAAAAGATGGTAGGAGTTTTATAGACCCCAGCAAAATTTAAGGCCTCATGAAAGTCGCCTTCAGAAGTCGCCCCATCCCCCAAATAAGCGAGGCTTACCTTTTTCTCTCCTTTTAGCTTGCTCGCCCAAGCCGTTCCGACGGCATGAACCATCTGTGTCGCAATGGGTACGCAGGGAGGCATAATATTTTTCCCCTCAGGACTAATTGACCCCTCCATATGCCCCATCCAATAAAGAAACACCCGCATCAGTGACTGTCCATGTGTAATGCTTGCTGCATGATCCCGGTAAGTAGGGAATAACCAATCACCAGCTGTCAATGCCATGGCACTGCCGACCTGGGAAGCTTCTTGACCTTCAAACGGTGCATAGGTTCCCATTCGTCCCTGTCTTTGCAGAATTACAGATTTGCGATCGAAGGCTCGAACAAACACCATATTCTCATACATCTTTACCATTGTAGCTGGGTCCATCTTCTCTTCGATCTTCTTTACATTAAGCTCTCCTTGCGGTGTCAAAACCTGATATACATCCGTCATCACGTTTCCCCCCGTCGAAGATGTGATCGTTTTCATTTGGGAAATTTGTTCAGCTAGGCCGTTGATCGTTACCATCCACATCACCTTTCCATATGCTTTCGTTTATCCCAGCAGGACTCGGTCACTGGCCACACCTTTGAAACGCTCAAATTCCTTTAATAGGGATTCGATCGTAAGATTAGCCTTTTCTTTTTCCGAAACATCCAGTATGATCTGTCCCTTATCCATCATGATCAGACGATTCCCTAAATCAATGGCCTGCTTCATATTATGAGTAACCATAAGAGTAGTTAACTTCGATTTTTCTACAATGCTCTTGGTCAGCTGGGTAATCAGCTCAGCTCGAGCTGGATCTAGCGCGGCTGTATGTTCATCCAGCAATAATACTTTAGGCTGGGTAAAGGTTGCCATCAAGAGACTTAAAGCTTGCCGTTCACCTCCTGAGAGGAGGCCAACCTTTGCGGTCAGACGATCTTCGAGACCAAGCCCGAGAGATTTTAAGTATTCATAGAACATTTCCTTGCGCTTACTGTTGACTCCAATGCTAAGGGTTCGTTTCTTATTGCGGGAATAAGCCATGGCTAGGTTTTCTTCGATGGTCATGGTTGGTGCGGTGCCGGCCATCGGATCCTGAAACACGCGGCCAATCATCGGTGCCCGCCTGTGCTCAAGAAGATCATTAACGATTTTGCCATCAATCTCCACCGTACCCGTGTCGGGTGTCAGCACGCCGGAAATCATATTCATCATGGTAGATTTACCTGCTCCGTTACTTCCAATAATGGTAACGAAGTCGCCAGGGTTGAGTGTGAGGTTGATCTGGTCTAAGGCGATTTTTTCATCGATCGTTCCTTCATTAAATATCTTATGGATCTGTTTAAGTTTCAGCATGGTTATCACCTCTTACAATCACGTTGGAAGCTTGTTGTTTTTTTAAAGCCTTTTTTCTTTTTTCCTTCCAGCTGTCGATAATCTTTGGTGCGATTAAGGCCGCAATAACGATTAATGCAGTCATAAGCTTCATGTCTGAAGGGTTGAGTCCCACGCGGAGTGCTAGCGCTACTATAATTCGATAGATGATGGCTCCACCGATGACTGCAAGGGTAGCCCTGCGGATATTTTTATTTCCGAAGATCGCTTCCCCGATAATGACAGAAGCCAAACCGATAACGATCATCCCTATCCCCATAGAAACATCGGAGAAACCTTGGTACTGGGCCATCAGAGCACCTGACATTGCAACCAAGCCGTTTGAGAGAGCTAACCCTGTCACTTTGGTATTATCCGTATTCGCAGAGAAGCTGCGGATCATCTTTTCGTTATCACCTGTAGCTCGAATCGATAAGCCAATTTCCGTATCTAAGAACCAGTCGATGACTCCTTTTACGATAAGAATTAAGATTGCCATCGTGATAATGATGGTAAATGGGTTGGAAAAAATCGAAGTCACTTGGCTGAATAGTGTTTCTTCTCCTAGTAAACCGATATTGGCTTTTCCCATTATACGGAGGTTAATCGAATAGAGTGCAATCATCGACAAGATTCCGGAAAGCAGCGGATTAATCTTTCCTTTAGTATGTAGTAGACCTGTTACCATCCCTGCTAGACATCCCGCTATAACTGCAGAAAGGGTGGCAAGTAGCGGGTGATAACCCGCTACGATCATGGCTGCTGCCACGGCGCCCCCAGTGGTAAAGCTACCATCTACAGTCAAGTCGGGAAAGCTCAGGATTCTAAAGGTCAAGTAAACCCCCAGTGCCATCAGCGCAAAAATAATTCCAGATTCGAAAGAACCCATCAATGCTGTTGTCATGCCTTCACTTCCCTTCTTGTTTTACTCTCCAACCATAACGGCTTTGCTTGTCATCGCGTCAGTCAAGGATACCCCTTGTGCCTCTGCTGCCTTTTTGTTGATAACGAGATTCAGCTCCTCAGGGAATCCTACTGGGATATCTCCTGGCTTTTTGTTGCCGTTTAGCACTTCAATCGCCATCTTGGCTGTGGTGTATCCTAAGTCATAGTATTCAAAGCCAAATCCGGCAAATCCGCCGCGCTTTACGGAATCCTTCTCTCCCACAAACATCGGGATCTTGTTTTGGTTGGCGACTTGTGTGATAGATTCAAGGGCAGAAACGGCTGTATTGTCTTTCGGTACATAAATAACATCCACACGTCCAACGAGGGATTCCACAGCCTGCTTGACTTCAGAGCTGTTGGTAGCCGTTGCTTCTACAGGAGCCAATCCTAGCTTTGCCATTTCGTCTTTCGCTTTGTTCACGTTGACAACGGAGTTTTGTTCGCCAGAGTTATAAATTAAGCCCACGTTCTTCGCATCAGGGAAGAATTCTTTAATCGTTTTAATCGTATTTGCAATGGCTTCAGGGTGAGTATCGGATGTTCCGGTAACATTTTTGCCTGGATTCTCTAGGGTATCTACTAATTTAGCGCCTAGAGGATCCGTAATGGCTGTAAAGAGGACAGGAATGTCAGAAGTAGCCTTTACCGCGGCTTGGGCGCTTGGAGTGGCAATCGCAAGAATCAAATCCACCTTATCGGCTGCAAACTTCTGAGCGATGGTCATGTTATTGTTCATATCCCCTTGGGCAATTTGAACATCGACCTTCAGGTTGTCACCTTCGATAAATCCTCCGTCTTTAAGCCCGGCTAGAAAACCTTCTCTAGCTGCGTCCAAGGAAGGGTGTTCAACAATCTGGGAAATGCCGATCCTTACCGTCTTCTTCTCGGCATTTCCCGCTGCTGGGGCAGCTGTTGATTCACTAGGCTTCGATGGCTCAGCCGGCTGGGTTGTGCTCGGCGAACCACCACATGCTGTCAATAACATCATGAAACTACATACGATTGGTACAAAGATTTTTTTCAATTTACTGGCCCCCTTTAGCGTAGTGGTGTATGCGCTTCCAAAACCTTTCTATAAAAAGAAGGCTATGAAATGCCATCCGTATATCACATCTTATATGTATGACGTTATTATTACGGACTATATTTTTTAGTATATTTATATTTTAGAAAAGGTCAAGAGAATAATTTATTATTAAATTTTTTTGAATTTTTAGAGTGTCCCCAAGGCGAGGACACTCTAGCCCTTATTTACTTTCCAGCCAACTATACATATAGCCAGCATCCTCCATTTTCTGTGCGTTCTTCACAACCTTGAGCGGACGGAACGTATCAATCATAACAGCCAATTCTAACGTTTCTTTTTTACCGATGCTTGCTTCTATTTTCCCTGGGTGAGGCCCATGTGGAATACCTAATGGATGCAAAGTGATCGAGGCTTCTTCAACCCCCTTCCTGCTCATAAAGTTTCCTTTTACATAGTAAAGTACTTCATCACTATCTACATTGCTGTGGTAGTAGGGAGCTGGAATGGCGTCTGGATGGTAGTCATAAAGTCTAGGCACGAAAGAGCAGATCACAAAGTTGTTGCCTTCGAAGGTCTGGTGAATCGGCGGGGGCATATGGATTCTTCCTGTTATGGGCTCGAAGTCCTCTACATTAAAAATCCACGGATACAAGTAACCGTCCCAACCGATGACATCTAATGGGTGGTGGTCCATGATATGACGATGCAGAAAACCTCTGGATTTCGTACGGACCTCAAATGCGCCCAACTCTTGATAAGCCACTAACTCCTCGGGGACGCGAATATCTCTTTCACAAAACGGACTATGCTCAAGCAATTGGCCATGAGCATTTCGATAGCGTTTTGGTGTACTAATCCAACTGGTTGTCTCGATGACTAAAAATCTGGATTCTCCTTCATCCGGCAGATAACGATGAATGGTTCCGATCGGCATCACGATGTAGTCTCCAGGCCGATACGTAAGGGTACCAAACATCGTCTCCACCTTGCCTGTTCCTTTATGGACAAACAATAATTCATCTCCATCGCCATTCCGATAGAAAGTATCCATCCCTTTTGTGGGGTTAACCACCCCAATGAGCAAGTCCTCATTGCCAAGAAGATATTCTCGGCCGCTTACTGCATCGCTTTCTTCTTGATGCATAGCCGTGCGAAAATGACGGTGAGTCAGTGCCCCCTGCTCCTCATACTCCGGAGTATAAGACCCAATTAGCTCCACCTTAGATACGGAGGTCGGCATGTAATGATGGTATAGAATCGATTGAATGCCTGAAAAACCTTTGGTACCCATGACTTGCTCACGATACAAGGTGCCGTCTTCTTTTGAAAATTTAACATGTCTCTTTCGGGGAAGCTTCCCCATTTGTCTGTAAAAAGGCATCTTACGTCCCCCTTCCTAATCCTTCACTTTATTTCGCAGTACTCCTAGTCCTGTAATCTCTAACTCGACCTCATCACCGGGTTCAAGCCAAGGATGCACCTCCGTCCCCAGTTCAAGGATGCAGCCAGTTCCTACTGTACCGGAGCCTATAATATCCCCGGGGTAAAGTGTCGCATCTTCCGAAGCGCGTTCTATCATTTGTCCAAACGTATAGTAGATATCTTTAAAGTTTCCGATCGACAACAGCTCACCATTCACTCTTGCCTTCATAGTCAGATCATAGCGATCACCGAAACGATAAGGCTCTAGTTCATCTTTACTAACTAAATAGGGTCCAATGGAAGTAGCAAAATCTTTTCCCTTGGCTGGTCCCAAACCCACCGCTACCTCTTGTCTTTGTATATCACGCGCACTCCAATCATTGAGAATCGTAAATCCAAAGATATAAGAATCAGCTGCTGCTGCTTTAATATCTCGTCCTTGCTTGCCTATCACACAAGCCAACTCTAGCTCATAATCTAGCCATTGGCACTTTTTTGGACGAAAAACTGGGGTGTCAGGGCCGATAATCGCATGATGGTTGGTGAAATAGAAAGTGGGAATTTCATACCATTCAGAAGGAACAGTTAGTCCCCTTTTCTCCCTAGCAGTTTTCACATGCTGCTCGAAGGCATAGAAATCCCGGACACTTGGAGGGTTTGGAATCGGTGCGCAAAGCATGGTTTCGTCTAGCGGATAAAAACTCGTTTTTTCTTCCTTGGACCACTCTACCATTTGTTTGAAGATCGGTTCATAGGTGTCTAGCCCCTTAAGCACTTCGAGCATGGTAGAGGGCAGTTGTCCTCTACTGGCCTTTTCAGCATCAAAAACCAAATTCCCTTCAACATAGCCCGCTCTCTGTTGTCCATTTGGATCCATAAAAGTAACCCATTTCATTGTCGTTCCTCCCCTTGCTTTGGAAGCGCTCCCCTTAGGAAAGCTGCTTTCTTCTCTCCAGTACAAACGTATCGGCAGCAGCTCGTGTATAGGATTGACCTGCTAAGCGGCCGATGGGCTGCAACATCTCGGTATTAATCCTTCCCTCTCGATACAACTGGTCT
Organism: Ammoniphilus sp. YIM 78166; assembly: GCF_004522215.1. Classification (GTDB taxonomy): domain Bacteria; phylum Bacillota; class Bacilli; order Aneurinibacillales; family RAOX-1; genus YIM-78166. The sequence continues at coordinate 1,014,291 of NZ_SDLR01000003.1, forward strand.
TGGACATGAACCATTACCACTTGGCCTATCACTAGACTGCCTGATCCCGGATGCTCACCGAAGTGAAGAACCTCCCGAAGCACACATTCCAGTTGGACGTCGCTTTCTTTCACTCGAGGAGGAAGAACGATATCACTTGAGATCTTGGACAGCTTAACTTTTTCAAATTCATCGGTATCTGGAGGATAATCTACGGAACAATCATTCATTTCATTGACGATTTTTTCTCCAACAATATTAATCACAAATTCCTTGGTTTCTTCTATATTTCTTAAGGTATCTTTTTTCTCTCCATCTGTTCCCTTTCGCATGGGGGCAAAACAGACCAAAAACGGGTCGGCGCATATCCCTGTAAAAAAACTGAAAGGAGCCAAGTTGGCTGCTCCATCCTTGCTTAGCGTGGAGACAAAGGCGATCGGTCTCGGAAGAATGGAGCCGATTAGTAGCTTATAAGCGTCTTTCCACTCTAGAGAGCTGGGTTCAACCTTCATCTTCACTCACCAGCGCTTCCTTAAATGCCTCAATGAAGGCTTGATTTTCCTCTGGAGTCCCTATGGATACGCGAATGGTTTGTGGATAACCAAGCAAGCCACCCGAACGTACAATAATGCCTTGTTTAAGTAGAGAAGCGAATACTTCATCGCCTGGCCGATCTAGCAAAATCATGACAAAATTACCCTGAGAGGGATAGATGGAGAAGCCTAACTTTGCCACTTCTTCTTCTAAGTACCGTCTTCCTTCTGCATTCTTCTGCTTACAGTCCTCCACGAATTGGGAATCATCTAACGACGCGATAGCAGCAGATTGCGCGAGTCGGTTGGTATTAAACGGTTCCTTTACTTTCATAAGCTCTTTTACAATCGACGGATGCATTACACCGTACCCTATTCGTAGAGCAGCCAATCCATAAATCTTGGAAAAGGTACGCAACACAATTAAATTAGGGTGTGAGAGCAACAACGGAAGGGTTTCTAAATAATCCTCATCGGTTACATATTCGTAGTATGCTTCATCTACGATGAGCAGAATATGTGAAGGTACTTTTTCAATAAATGCTGCTAGAGCTTTTTTACCCACAATCGTACCAGTAGGATTGTTTGGATTGCATACAAATATCATTCGTGTTTGTTCGGTAATGGCTGCAAGCATTCCAGTAAGATCATGAACGCCGTCGATTAAAGGAATATGAACCGATTTGCCCCCTTCAATTTGAACATTCGTTTTATATCGTGGGAAGGTAACATCTGCCATAATGACTTCATCCCCTGGTCGAATATATCTGCGAGTTAGAAGACGAATCAGTTCGTCCGATCCATTGCCCACGATAAGGGAATCCTGAGGAACATGTAAGTAATGTGCAAGCTTCTCTGTCAAGAGAGGGGCCGTTCCTTCAGGATAAGAGTTGGTTTGCAACATTTCACGAAGCATGGTTTCCTTGGCCAAGGCAGAAAACCCAAAAGGGTTTTCATTCGAGGCCAGCTTAATGATTTTCTCTAACCCAAACTCACGCTTTACTTCTTCAATCGGCTTACCAGGTACATAGACATTAAGAGATTCAATTTGTTTTCTTGTTGGTATTTTTTCCATGAGATTCATTACAGGTTACCTCTTCGCTCTTGTTCACGCTCAATAGATTCGAATAATGCCTTGAAATTGCCTTCCCCGAACCCTCTTGCCCCTTTTCGTTGAATAATCTCAATGAAAAGTGTAGGTCTATCCACAATCGGCTTGGTAAAGATCTGCAAGAGGTACCCTTCATCATCACGATCGACAAGGATCTTTAATTCACGTAATCTCTCTACATCTTCATCAATCTTGCCTACGCGCTCATTAAGCATGTCATAATAGCTATCTGGTGTGGCAAGGAACTCTACACCGTTTGCGCGTAAGGAAGTAACGGTTTTAACAATATCATTCGTAAGCAGGGCTAAGTGCTGTACACCTGCACCGTTATAATAATCAAGATATTCCTGAATTTGAGACTTTCTTTTTCCTTCTGCAGGTTCGTTGATGGGGAATTTAATTCTCGCCCCATTCGTCATGACCTTAGACATTAGAGCTGAATACTCTGTGCTGATGTCTTCATCGTCAAAGTGGATCATCGCCTTAAAACCCATGACATTCTCATAGTAAGAAACCCATTCCTCCATACTTTCTACGTTCCCTACGACATGATCAATTCCAATGAGGCCTGTAGATTGGTAAGGAACGGTTGTTTCAATGGCTTGAAAGCCTGGCATAAACAATCCTTTGTAGTCTTGGCGTTCGATAAGGGTATGTATGGTATCTCCATAAGTTCCAATGATGGCTTTTTTTACTGTTCCATGTTCATCTGCCAATGTATGCGGTTCCATAATTCCTATAGCTCCGCGAGAAATCGCCCCTTTGTAAGCCTTCTCAACATCATCCACTCGAAGCGCTACATCCTTGACTCCATCCCCGTGCTTCAAAACAAATTCCGCTACTGGATGCTTATCACTCAGTGTCCCACTGATCACAAAACGAATGCGACTCTGCTCTAATACGTAGGAAACCTTATTTCGTTCACCTGTTTCCAAACCAGAGTAAGCAACAGGCTTAAATCCAAAGGCTGTGGCATAGAAGTGGGCGGCTTGCTTGGCATTGCCTACATAGAACTCAACGTAATCGACTTCTTGAACGGGGAAAAGATCTTGGGTGCTTGCTTTCATCAATTCTTGTTCTTTCATCCTATATTCCTCCTAAAGCTGTATATTTATCAATTATTAATTATGGTCATCATTAGTATAGTTCAAATAGTAAAAATTGAGCAAATATGTACAGTAAAGGAGTTTTGCATATCAGTAGCAATGCTTTAGTGTAATAAAAATATTGGTTATTTTGTTGATCAACAATACAATTGTAAAGGGAACAAAGAAAAACCGATCCCATAACTTGAGAGGGCACTGAAAAAGTACCATTTATACAATAAGGGAT
>NZ_SDLR01000030.1 GCF_004522215.1 Ammoniphilus sp. YIM 78166
TTGGGCTCATGCCCTGGGAGAGTAGGACGTTGCCAGGTTATCAAACCCTTATCCTAATAGGATAAGGGTTTTTTACTGTTCATTTTTATAGAGAGTAAAAAAGTCCTTATATTTCTCTTTTAAGGTAAAAATACAATAATAAAGTAATCCCCCCTCTCTAAACGCAACGTTTAACGAGCTAGATCGGTATTCTAAGCCGTTTTCGAGGGGGATCCTAGTTAAGACAAGGATATAATCTTAAAATAGCGTAGTGCCTAGTTTTTGTGCGTTTTAAATTAATTCTTTTAATTTTATTTCATACTCAATTTGAGTAATCTCTCCCAATTGTAAGAGTAAATCCAAAGCTTCTTTTTGCTTTAGGGAATCGACGACAGTATGTTGAACTTTATTTTGTGAGTTCTTGCATTGATTAATGATATAGTCAGGCAGATCATTTTTTATTTTTGTTTGGGTAGGGATAAATCCAGTCTCTAAAATTTTATTAATGTATCCAACCACATTTTTGATATCTGGGCGCTCTAATGTTTCCTTTACAGCATTAATGATGGTTTTTTCGTTTTCCATTTTTCTCCATTTATTCAAAGTAGCTGTATTCACCTTAATTCCGTAAGAAGTTAACAAATCTTCTAGATCATTAGATGAGTCAACAACAACACTTTTTTTAGGTTTTTGATCTATGTTGTTGTTATTCAATGATTTTGTTTTTAATGATTTTGTTAAATGATTATGTTCGGGTGCATGCTGTGCACCACCCCGGTGCATGCTGTGCACTACCCCTGGTGCATGCTGTGCACTACCCTGGTGCATACTGTGCACTACCTTTGGTGTTTCGATAGTATAAAGATTAGATGTGTTTCGGATTTTTCGATGTTTGGTAACATCTAAACGGATTTCTTTCTTTAGGAGTCCTCTTTCCACTAATGTAGCCACACAATCGATAGCTTTTCTTCGACTCATCCGACCTAATTTCGCGATAGTACTATATGAAGGAAATGCGGTGGCTTCTCTTGCATTTGCAAAAGACCGTAATACTATATAGACCATTTGCTCATAAATATCGAGATCAGGGATATCCATAATATCCACGGGTACTACGAAAACTCTCAAATTATCCTGTAAAAACTCTGCCATTTTCCTATTTCTCTCCTTTGATTGTCTACAGGAGAAGTATTGCCGATCCCAGACTTTGCGTGATAGAATGAATGCAAGCAAAGCACTAAAATGCATAGTAAGGATCATACTTATACTTCACTGTATGACTCTTGATTTGACGAGAAAGACGCCTTTAGCCGGGGAAGCTAAATGGGGGCGTCTTTCTCGTTTTTTAATGTTTAACTGAGCGCCTTGAGCTTGTCCAGTATATACTTGATTACTCGGTCAAAAAACACCATATCTACTTTAGCATAGGACTCAAAAATAGGCATTACTTACCTACACTTTACGTTGCATATCCAACTAAGCATCTTTTACAAAAAAAACCATTGTATATCAAAGTTTTTACTTACCTACACTTTACGTTGATTTACAAAAAATAACAAAAATTCAATTTTATTGTATTTTATTACAAAAAAAACCATTGTATATCAAAGTTTTTACTTACCTACACTTTACGTTGTGTATCAAACTATTCGGATTTTGGGTGAAAACAGGCCTAATTTACTTACCTACAGTTTACATTGGAAAAAAACAACTTACTTTTTGGAAGCAATTATATGAGATTTACTTACCTACAGTTTACGTTCGTGAAGTAAAACTGTAATTTTATATGATATACATTCATTTTTACTTACCTACAGTTTACAAAGAAGCATTATGTTAACTGTAAAAAAATACATTTATTCCATTTGAACAAAGAAAAATCCTAAAAAAAATTTTTAGGATAGGAAAAGATCAATGTGTAGTTGTTCAGATTGCTGTTGAAGAGGCTCACGTAAAAGACTTTTAGAGGTAATGGCTTCCGATAGAACTAATCTAAAAAGATATCTTCCTCGTCCTTCATTAATAATTTCATACCGTTCAAGAATTTGATTCTCTACTAATTCTTTAATCGCATTCTCTAATATGTTTTTTTGTATGGCTGGGCGAGCTACACTCATGCCTAACATATCGACAAAGTAAGTCAGTTCTTGCTCGATCATTCTATGTTTAGGGGCTAGACTGCATAGCAAAACATAAAGGATTTGAGCCGTGTCGGACTGAAGATCTCGGATGAGCGGCATACTTATATAGGAATAAAAACCTTGTTTTAAACTTTTATAGACGAGATCCCCTAAAAAGACCTCATAGTATTGTGCGTTACTTTCACCTTTTTTAAAGTTAGTCTTTTGAATAGAAGAGATTAAACGATACATCCCCTGTTTTTCTACTTCTAATTCCTCGGTTTGTTGGGTTTGATGGAGAAAGATTCGAGTGTTAAATAGGGAGTTCAAAGCTTCATCAATGAGACGATAGCCACTACCTTTGGTGGGAAAGCCGATTAGGTTTGCTAGTTCATAGTAAGTAAAGATAACTCGTTGACCTTCTCCTTTAGTTTTCCAAAGGGCTTGTAATCCCATAAATACTTTTTGGTCCATTGCAGATAGAATTTCTCCAGTATGGTATTCAATTAACATATCTTCTTTTTGGACCCGAAGAGGTTCAGACAAAAATTGAAGAGCAGGAATCCGATTGTTATTCTCTTCTTTTCGTTTGCTGGCTGCAGAGAAAGCTTTGACTGATTGTCGTTCAATGGGATCGCGATGATGCTGATAGAGTTCCCACTTCAATTTTTTGGTTTCTTGTAAAAGAGCTCGCTTGATCGCAAAATCAGGATCGTTGGTCGTTTCATTTTGTTTTTCGAGGTAGTTGAGTATCTTCTTATCGATTTCTTTTAAGTGGTTTGCAGCTTCGGTCAGTTTTTGTTGGAATTCAAGTTTAATCGTAGGGAGATGGCAAAGGTTTTCAGTTCCAAGTTGCCTAGTTAAATCTTCTAGCTCTTTGGTTAAACTGTTTAATAGATTTGCTGCTTCTTTTTTATTCATGAAACGGTCCTTCTTTCTTATCACATGGAACCTAATATCAATAGTGTACTATAAAATGAAATTTTGTCTGAAGGTTGTTGAGAAGTTGAAATAAGAGGGGTTGCGCTAGAGGAAATCTATAAATTGGTGATCTTTAAAAACATAAATTACTACTTGATAAGTTTTTGATAGCATGGTATATTTACACCTGTCGCTTTTGATGTGGCCCGTTGGAGAAGCGGCTTAACTCACATGCCTTTCACGCATGCATTCAGGGGTTCGAATCCCCTACGGGTCACCATATATGGGCGCTTAGCTCAGCTGGGAGAGCACCTGCCTTACAAGCAGGGGGTCGGCGGTTCGATCCCGTCAGCGCCCACCATATTACTAATAATTGAATTATCGCGGGGTGGAGCAGCACGGTAGCTCGTCGGGCTCATAACCCGAAGGTCGCAGGTTCAAATCCTGTCCCCGCAACCAAAAACATGTTGGAGCTGTGGTGAAGTTGGAGTTCACGCCGGTCTGTCACACCGGAGGTCGCGGGTTCGAGTCCCGTCAGCTCCGCCAGTTGTTTTTGAGCCATTAGCTCAGTTGGTAGAGCACCTGACTTTTAATCAGGGTGTCACTGGTTCGAGTCCAGTATGGCTCACCATTATATATGTACAATGAGGCCGAAGTGGCGGAATTGGCAGACGCGCACGACTCAAAATCGTGTTCCGTAAGGAGTGTCGGTTCGACCCCGACCTTCGGTACCATATAGGTTTCCCATTTGTTAAAGGTAATTGCTTTCTAATAAATGGAGCTTGATGAAAAGAGTTTGTTCATGTTATATTTTTTCTCCGGGTTTTAAAACAAAAAGTTAAAACCACTTGGAAAAAAATATGTATTGCAACAACGAGAGA
>NZ_SDLR01000031.1 GCF_004522215.1 Ammoniphilus sp. YIM 78166
GTAGCTCAATGGTGGAGCAACCGGCTGTTAACCGGTAGGTTGGCGGTTCGAGTCCGTCCTGAGGAGCCATACATAACAAATAGGACCCTCTGTCCCTGGTCGTGGCAGGGGGTTGTTTTTATTTGTTATAAATGTAGAGAGGTGTCCGAGTGGTCGAAGGAGCACGATTGGAAATCGTGTATACGTGATGAGCGTATCGAGGGTTCGAATCCCTTCCTCTCTGCCACAAATATGGAGAGTTACCCAAGAGGCCGAAGGGGACGGTTTGCTAAACCGTTAGGGTGGGCAACTGCCGCGAGGGTTCGAATCCCTCACTCTCCGCCATGCTCCTGTAGCTCAGTCGGTAGAGCGCATCCATGGTAAGGATGAGGTCGCAGGTTCGATTCCTGTCGGGAGCACCATAAAACTAACTCATAATGGCGGTGTAGCTCAGCTGGCTAGAGCGTTCGGTTCATACCCGAAAGGTCGGGGGTTCGACTCCCTCCGCCGCTACCATTTTATTATCGCGGGGTGGAGCAGCACGGTAGCTCGTCGGGCTCATAACCCGAAGGTCGCAGGTTCAAATCCTGTCCCCGCAACCAACTATAGGGACATAGTTTAACGGTAGAACAGAGGTCTCCAAAACCTCCAGTGTGGGTTCGATTCCTACTGTCCCTGCCAAAAGCATGGCGGTCGTGGCGAAGTGGTTAACGCATCGGATTGTGGCTCCGACATTCGAGGGTTCGATTCCCTTCGATCGCCCCATAAAGGGAGTATAGCCAAGTGGTAAGGCACAGGTCTGCAAAACCTTTATTCCCCGGTTCAAATCCGGGTACTCCCTCCATAAACATTGTCCCAGTAGCTCAGCAGGATAGAGCAACGGCCTTCTAAGCCGTGTGTCAGGAGTTCGAATCTCTTCTGGGACGCCAGAATGGGCCCTTAGCTCAGCTGGTAGAGCGGTCGGCTCATAACCGATTGGCCGCAGGTTCGAGTCCTGCAGGGCCCACCATGCGGTCGTGGTGGAATTGGCAGACACGCTATCTTGAGGGGGTAGTGGTCGTATGATCGTGCGAGTTCGAGTCTCGCCGACCGCACCATAGGAAGAATTACGGAGGGATACCGAAGCGGTCATAACGGGGCGGTCTTGAAAACCGTTAGGGTGCAAGCCCACGGGGGTTCGAATCCCTCTCCCTCCGCCAAATAATTTTTTAATTGGAAGAAAGAAACCATTGAAATCATGGTCAAACCATGATAAATTAGTACTTGTCGCTTTTGATGTGGCCCGTTGGAGAAGCGGCTTAACTCACATGCCTTTCACGCATGCATTCAGGGGTTCGAATCCCCTACGGGTCACCATATATGGGCGCTTAGCTCAGCTGGGAGAGCACCTGCCTTACAAGCAGGGGGTCGGCGGTTCGATCCCGTCAGCGCCCACCATATAAAATATTTTAAGCCGGCTTAGCTCAATTGGTAGAGCACCTGACTTGTAATCAGGGGGTTGAGGGTTCAAGTCCTTTAGCCGGCACCATGTTGTTGGAGCTGTGGTGAAGTTGGAGTTCACGCCGGTCTGTCACACCGGAGGTCGCGGGTTCGAGTCCCGTCAGCTCCGCCAGTTGTTTATTTGAATTAAGGCTTGGTAGCTCAGTCGGTAGAGCAGAGGACTGAAAATCCTCGTGTCGGCGGTTCGATTCCGTCCCAAGCCACCATTTTTGGAGGGGTAGCGAAGTGGCTAAACGCGGCGGACTGTAAATCCGCTCCCTAAGGGTTCGGCGGTTCGAATCCGTCCCCCTCCACCATGTGTGAATTTTTGGCCCGTAGCCAAGCGGTAAGGCAACGGACTTTGACTCCGTCAGGCCCTGGTGCGAATCCAGGCGGTCCAGCCATTAGGGAGCCATTAGCTGAGTTTGTAGAGCACCTGACTTTTAATCAGGGTGTCACTGGTTCGAGTCCAGTATGGCTCACCATTTTTAATAAAATATGAGGGTGTGGCGGAACTGGCAGACGCACAGGACTTAAAATCCTGCGGTAGGTGACTACCGTACCGGTTCGATTCCGGTCCTCGGCACCATCGCTTTACTTCAATGTTGAAGTTCACATATATTAAGTGCCCGTAGCTCAATCGGATAGAGTGTCTGACTACGAA
>NZ_SDLR01000032.1 GCF_004522215.1 Ammoniphilus sp. YIM 78166
TTTATGATATTGTCGTTCCTAAAGATAATATGCTTCGCCAAATTAATGAACTTGTTGACTTTAATTTCATATTAGAAGAACTAAAATCAAAATATTGTCTTGATAATGGACGAAATGCTGTATCTCCAATTCGTATGTTCAAATATTTACTTTTAAAATCAATCTATGAACTATCCGATGTGGATCTGGTCGAGCGTTCAGGTTATGATATGTCTTTTAAATACTTTTTAGATATGGCACCTGAAGATCCAGTCATTAATTCAAGTACATTAACGAAATTCCGTAAGCTCCGTCTTCAAGATGTGGGTATTTTAGACATGCTTATTGGAAAGACGGTTGAAATTGCACTAGAAAAGGGAATCATCGAAAGTAAATCTATTATTGTTGATGCCACACATACCAAAGCACGTTATAACCAAAAAACACCGAATGAATTTTTACAAGAGAAATCGAAAAATGTAAGAAAAGCTGTTTATCAAATCGATGAATCCTTAAAAGAAAGATTCCCAACCAAACCAACTTCTAACGAAGTAAAAGATGAATTGGACTATTCCCGTCAAGTTATTAAAATCGTGGAGTCGCAACCACAAATCGCTGTAATTCCCGCTGTGAAAGAAAAGTTGAACGTCCTAAAAGAAATAGTAGAGGATTATGAAGAACAACTGAGCTATTCATACGATCCAGACGCAAAAATAGGGCATAAAACAGCAGACTCTTCTTTCTTTGGATTTAAGACACATCTTGCCATAAGTGAGGAACGAATTATTACAGCAGCAGTGGTAACAACAGGCGAGAAAAGTGACGGAAAGTACCTTAAAGAATTAGTAGAAAAAAGTAAAGTAGCCGGCATGGAGGTTAAAACGGTCATTGGGGATACCGCATATTCAGAAAAGGAAAATATACAATATGCTNNNAGGAAGAATTTCAACTAGTATCAAAGTTAAATCCACAAATCACACAAGGTAGACGGGCTAAGGAAGATGAGTTTGAATTTAATAAAGATACTGGCATGTACGTATGTAAAGCTGGGCATATGGCCATTCGAAAAGCGCGTACAAATAAGAAGAATGTAGGGAAAAATCAACGTCAAAAGTATTACTTTGACATAGAAAAATGCCAAATGTGCCCTTTCCGTGAAGGATGTTATACAGAAGGAGCAAAGAGTAAAACATATTCGGTAACCATTAAATCGACCGAACATAAGGAGCAAGAAACGTTTCAAGATAGTGATGAGTTTAAAGAACTTGCTCGTTCACGTTATAAAATCGAAGCGAAGAATAGTGAGTTAAAACATGGACACGGGTATGATAAAGCATTATCTGCGGGTCTATTTGGCATGGAAATCCAAGGTGCCACAACAATATTCGCAGTCAATCTGAAGAGAATTCTCACCCTTCTAAAAGAAAAGGAACAGTGAAAATAGATAAAAAAGGTACTTTCTTATTTAAAAACAAATAAGAAAGTACCTTTTTCTTTGTTTGGTCAAACTTATATTTCTAAAAACGCAAGTT
>NZ_SDLR01000033.1 GCF_004522215.1 Ammoniphilus sp. YIM 78166
AGTGCCTGTGGTCAAGACCCTGGTAAATGGACAATAGGAAATTTCGACGGTTATCCAGCATTTAGGAAATTAAAGTAGTACGTTGTAGGAGAAACCAAGCCTAAACTTGAATGGGTTCGTTTCTCGTTGTAGTACTTGCTATAGGCACGTAAATATTTCTCAAAGGTGCCTAACTGAATGTCTGGATAAAAGCAAGGGAGTTCCGTCTTGAGGTGCGAAAAGAAGCTCTCAATCACAGCATTATCCCAACAGTTTGCTTTTCGAGACATACTTGGAGTGAATTTCAGTTTTTTGCTCAGTTGGTTGTAATTCATAGACCGGTAGACGTTCCCCTGGTCACTATGAATAATCACATGCTCCAAGTTTGGCAGCTTACGCTTTTTTTGAGCAGCCTTAATTGTAGCCTCGATTAGGTCAAAATTCGGGCTAGAGCTTATCTCAATGGCTATAACTTCACGGTTAAAGAGATCTACGATAGCCGAGATATAGCGTTTAGCCCCGTTAATCTGGACTTCGGTTACATCGGTCACCCACTTTTGGTTGGGATAGTCGGCTTCAAAACTTCTCGCTAGAAGGTTTTCGTAGATGTATCCGGCGCATTGCACCTTGCTTTCCTTCGTTGTTTTAGGGCGTCTAACCGTAGCTTTTAAGCCGATCTCTTTCATCAATCGTGCTACTCTCTTGTGATTGACCTTTAGACCTTGATCTTTTAGTTGGGCTGTAATTCTTTTCGCTCCATATGTTCCTTTATGGGCGGCATAGACACGTTTAATTTGCTGGATTAAATCCTGGTTCTCTGTAGATATTGAAGCTCTAGGACGTTTAAGATACGCGTAGTATCCACTTTTAGAGACCCCTAGAACACGGCATAAGAGGGTAACGGAATAATCCTTTCTCAAGTAAGTAATGGCATCAAAAGCCTTCCTTATTTTTTCCCCTTGAGAAAGGCCTGGAACTTTTTTAAGATCTCATTCTCCAATTCCTTTTCCTTTAACTGCTTTTCTAGCTCTCTAATACGTTTAAGGTCCTCCGAGTTAGAGGTATTCGAAATCGCTCTTGAACTTTCTAACCCTTCAGGCCCTTTCTCTTTGTAAGTGTTAACCCAGCGATTCACGGTGTCACGGTGCAACCCCAGCTCTAAGGCTACCTCCGCCACAGGACGCTTGACTTCCAGCACTTGACGCACAGCTTCTAACTTAACTTCGACACTACTGTGTCTAGAAGAACGTTTTTTAGTCATTTTACTCTCCCCCTAAAAGGCATATCTGTCGTATATTTATTATACTTCATATGTCCATTATAAGGGGTCCGACCACTGTCAC
>NZ_SDLR01000035.1 GCF_004522215.1 Ammoniphilus sp. YIM 78166
AAACGTTCGAATTTACCGTAAAAACGAGAAAATCGAGCGGTTTAAAAACGGAAAAGTGAAAAAAGATTCCCTGTATACGGAAATTCAGTTGGAAACGATCATGAATCAGTTGAAGCCCGGTGAGATCCTTGAAATCGAAGAAGTCTATCTCGGCAAAGAGAAAAAGTTTGTCCCTCGCCTACTCATTTCCAAGTTAACAGAGAAGCAAACCCAAGAGCGTTTAGCGATTCGAGCTAAAAATGAAAAGAAAAAAGGAATCACCTATAAAGAACGAACCAAACAATTAAGCTCCATCAACGTTTACATCACAAATACTCCTCCATCCTATGTGACCAAAGAACAGGTTTATCCCTTGTATTCTTTACGCTGGCAAGTGGAAATCTTGTTCAAAACATGGAAGTCTCTGTTTCACATCGATTCCGTCAAGCCTGTTAAAATCGAACGGTTCGAGTGTCATTTATATGGTAAATTGCTTGCATTACTTCTGACCTCATCCTTGATGTTCCAAATGCGTGAGCTTCTTCTTCGGAAAAAGAAAAGAGAAATTAGCGAATTAAAAGCCATATCCATACTGAAAAGTTATCTTGGATTACTGCTGGATTCACTTAACAAGTGTAAAGAAGAAAGTGTCCAAGTTTTTCAACAGATGTTTCAGATGATCACAAAAAACGGCCGTAAATCGCATCGCTATGACAAGAAAACGGTTTTTGATCTTTTGGGTGTGGTCTATGAAAGCCGAATGAAAGTAGGGGTAGCTGCGTAAGATTCTGAAAAAAATAGATATTAGAAGGCTTATTTGAGTATGCCCATAATAATGAGGAAAAGATCAAAAATCTAGAATAGGGACTATTTCCAGCCTTAATATGCTTTTACCCTACTCCTTAGCTTGATGGGCATGGGGTA
>NZ_SDLR01000036.1 GCF_004522215.1 Ammoniphilus sp. YIM 78166
CTCCAGTTAGTGTTACCCAACCTTCAACCTGCCCATGGCTAGATCACCGGGTTTCGGGTCTATACCCTGCAACTTAACGCCCAGTTAAGACTCGGTTTCCCTTCGGCTCCCCTATTCGGTTAACCTTGCTACAGAATATAAGTCGCTGACCCATTATACAAAAGGTACGCAGTCACCCCATAAAGAGGCTCCCACTGCTTGTACGTACACGGTTTCAGGTTCTTTTTCACTCCCCTCGCCGGGGTTCTTTTCGCCTTTCCCTCACGGTACTGGTTCACTATCGGTCAGTCAGGAGTATTTAGCCTTGGAGGATGGTCCCCCCATATTCAGACAGGATACCACGTGTCCCGCCCTACTCATCGAGCTCACAATATGTGCATTTTTGTGTACGGGGCTGTCACCCTGTATCGCGCGCCTTTCCAGACGCTTCCACTAACACACACACTGATTCAGGCTCTGGGCTCCTCCCCGTTCGCTCGCCGCTACTGGNAATATGTGCATTTTTGTGTACGGGGCTGTCACCCTGTATCGCGCGCCTTTCCAGACGCTTCCACTAACACACACACTGATTCAGGCTCTGGGCTCCTCCCCGTTCGCTCGCCGCTACTGGGGGAATCTCGGTTGATTTCTTTTCCTCGGGGTACTTAGATGTTTCAGTTCCCCCGGTTCGCCTCATTAACCTATGGATTCAGTTAATGATAGTGTGTCGAAACACACTGGGTTTCCCCATTCGGAAATCGCCGGTTATAACGGTTCATATCACCTCACCGACGCTTATCGCAGATTAGCACGTCCTTCATCGC
>NZ_SDLR01000037.1 GCF_004522215.1 Ammoniphilus sp. YIM 78166
CTCCTACGGGAGGCAGCAGTAGGGAATCTTCCACAATGGACGAAAGTCTGATGGAGCAATGCCGCGTGAGTGAAGAAGGGTTTCGGCTCGTAAAACTCTGTTGTTAAAGAAGAACACCTTTGAGAGTAACTGTTCAAGGGTTGACGGTATTTAACCAGAAAGCCACGGCTAACTACGTGCCAGCAGCCGCGGTAATACGTAGGGGGCAAGCGTTGTCCGGAATTATTGGGCGTAAAGCGCGCGCAGGCGGCTTNGAGGAGGAAGCCACGGCTAACTACGTGCCAGCAGCCGCGGTAATACGTAGGTGGCAAGCGTTGTCCGGATTTATTGGGCGTAAAGCGAGCGCAGGCGGTTTTTTAAGTCTGATGTGAAAGCCTTCGGCTTAACCGGAGAAGTGCATCGGAAACTGGGAGACTTGAGTGCAGAAGAGGACAGTGGAACTCCATGTGTAGCGGTGGAATGCGTAGATATATGGAAGAACACCAGTGGCGAAGGCGGCTGTCTAGTCTGTAACTGACGCTGAGGCTCGAAAGCATGGGTAGCGAACAGGATTAGATACCCTGGTAGTCCATGCCGTAAACGATGAGTGCTAAGTGTTGGAGGGTTTCCGCCCTTCAGTGCTGCAGCTAACGCATTAAGCACTCCGCCTGGGGAGTACGACCGCAAGGTTGAAACTCAAAGGAATTGACGGGGGCCCGCACAAGCGGTGGAGCATGTGGTTTAATTCGAAGCA
>NZ_SDLR01000038.1 GCF_004522215.1 Ammoniphilus sp. YIM 78166
CCGAAGCGACATATAATAATATAACATAACGAAATGATGATTTCAATAGGTATTTTTTAAAAATCATTATTTGCGTTGTAAGAACTAACGTAGCAGAAAATATATCATGTTTTTATTAGTTATTACAACAACTAATAATTTCCAACAAATAAAAACTAACACTTTAAAAAGTGTTAGTTAACGAGAAATCTTAAGCTTTTTTTCTGCAAAGATAAATTTTAATTCTCCATCTATTTTAGAAGGTATTATTCGAAAGCGAGATGAGTCTTTATATTGATCCTGTACAAAATTAACTATGTTTTCATTATGTAAACAAAGTTCAACTAAGTAAGCAGCTAGTCTGGTTTTAGTGATACCGCAAGCCATGGCTAAGCGATCTAATTTTTCATGGACTTTTTTGTTAAACGACGAATTTACTCTAATTTTTTTATCAGATCGTTCGGATCTAATTCTCCCTTCACTGTTACTCACAAGAAATTACCCCTCTCTTGAGCTTTTACCTAAGTAACAGTGTTACACAGTAACACTGTTACTTAGTAACTATGTTAGAAGGTAAGGGTTTAGAATCGAACATTCTACATTTTTAGATAGAAATAAAACAACCCTTATTCTAAACAGAATAAGGGTTAATATTTATGTATGGTGGGCCCAAGTGGACTCGAACCACCGACCTCACG
>NZ_SDLR01000039.1 GCF_004522215.1 Ammoniphilus sp. YIM 78166
CTCCGTCCCCCCTTCGCAGTAACACCAAGTACAGGAATATTAACCTGTTTCCCATCGACTACGCCTTTCGGCCTCGCCTTAGGGGTCGACTCACCCTGCCCCGATTAACGTTGGACAGGAACCCTTGGTCTTCCGGCGAGCGGGCTTTTCACCCGCTTTATCGTTACTTATGTCAGCATTCGCACTTCTGATACCTCCAGCAACCCTCACAGGCCACCTTCACAGGCTTACAGAACGCTCCCCTACCCAACAACACATAGTGTCGCTGCCGCAGCTTCGGTGCATGGTTTAGCCCCGTTACATCTTCCGCGCAGGCCGACTCGACCAGTGAGCTATTACGCTTTCTTTAAATGATGGCTGCTTCTAAGCCAACATCCTGGCTGTCTGGGCCTTCCCACATCGTTTCCCACTTAACCATGACTTTGGGACCTTAGCTGGCGGTCTGGGTTGTTTCCCTCTTCACGACGGACGTTAGCACCCGCCGTGTGTCTCCCGTGATAACATTCTCCGGTATTCGCAGTTTGCATCGGGTTGGTAAGTCGGGATGACCCCCTTGCCGAAACAGTGCTCTACCCCCGGAGATGAATTCACGAGGCGCTACCTAAATAGCTTTCGGGGAGAACCAGCTATCTCCCGGTTTGATTGGCCTTTCACCCCCAGCCACAAG
>NZ_SDLR01000004.1 GCF_004522215.1 Ammoniphilus sp. YIM 78166
TCTACTCGCGTTGGCATAAGATACTTAAAAGGCGTGGAGGACATGTTGACTGACATCCTTTCCTTTACATTATTATCAGGTTTATCTCTTGTTATATCTTTTGAATTCTCGCAATGGTCAGTTTTTTCCTCCCTCTGGAAATCAAGAGTCTTCGTTTTATTCAGTTTCTCGCGTTCCACAGCAGGTATTTCCCCTTGGCCTCTCCAAGTAAAATGTTTGGTCCAGTTATCACTAATGGAGCGTTTGAACCAAGATCGCCCATCCGTCCATTTGTCGGAAGTTCCTAGTTGCTTAATATCAAAAAAGAAAAAAGATGTAAACCGGAGACTGTCCGGATTACATCTTTTTTGAATGTTTTTTAGATTTTCAAGCCGAGGCGTTCAAATGCTGCCGCTTCAAGAACAGACATACCGTTACGATCAGCTAACTGGGCAAACTTGTCCGAAAGCTCTGGAGTAAACGGCTTCGCTGGAACAGCGTAAGACATTTCCCTTGCGCGCGCAGAGTTTCTCCGTTGGAATGGTCCCCAGATGGCAAAGGTGATACCAGGGCTTTGAATATTGACAAAAAGCGTATTTCCATCAGGCGAGAAGGTAGGACCTGCCAACTCAGAATTATTTAGACGGTTGTGGGCAAACGGATAGACTTTGCCTTCTGGGGTAATTCCCATCAGACGATCGTCGCCTGAACCATCTTCTGCGTACCAAAGATCGCCCCATGGTGTCATGCAGATATTATCCGGATACTCCATATCTTTCGCATCCGATCCCTCGTAGAAAAGCTCCAATGTATTGGTCGCCGGGACATAGCGGTAAACACGTCCAAGCTTTTTCTCTCCGGCAGAGGTGTCATCGAACCAGAAAACACCCGCTTGGAAAAAGGCTCCTTCTAGTCTGCTGAATTCAATGCAACCTTGTGCCTTAGCATCCTCGCGGCAAAGGTGAGGATCTAGTTGCTTCCAAACAATCTGGAACGTTTGCCCTGTTTTAAAGGTGCTTGCAGATGGATCCGTTACCGCTTCAATGGCCGCCGCATACAGCTTACCGCCTTTTTGTAATGCTCCCGGCTTTTGGCTCGTGTCATTTGGAATAAAGCGATAAAGGTAGCTTGGGCTTGCATCCTCTGTCAAGTATACATATCCAGTCGCTGGATCAATGGCACAGGCTTCATGGGCAAAGCGTCCCATATCTTTAATTGGGGTTCTAGAAAGGTCGTTCTCCGGCTGCTGCGGATCCACTTCGAATACATATCCGTGTGTAGCAGAACGGGTTTCTTCACAGGTTAGCCAAGTACCCCAAGGAGTTGCTCCTCCAGCACAATTGCGTATCGTACCTGAAGAGGTTACATATTCTTTGATCACTTCACGATTTGGACCTACAACTAGAGCAGTGGTACCCCCTTGAGCAGACGCATCATAAGGGTTGCTTCCGAATGCTGGACCCGCCCCCAGTTCATGGTTGCGGACAAGAATGGTCGTATTGTTAGGCCCTTCAAAAGCTGCCATTCCGTCAAAGGCTCCAGGAATCTTAGCTCCGTCTGTCATGAGCTCGCCTTCTCTGGAGATAATCTTGTAATGGAAGCCTTTTGGAAGATCAAGAATACCATTTGGATCCGAAACTAAAGGGCCATACCCGCCAAATCCACTGGTTGGATTATCGGCAGCATCTGCTAAAACTTCAGAAGAATTAAGAGAAAAGATTCCTGCGGATCCGAGAGTCAAAGCAAGAGTACCCATTCCTCCTGCTTTCAAGAAGTCTCGTCTGTTCATGCCATTTTTAGAATTTTGATTGCTCATAATTAAATCTCTCTCCTATCTACTTTTTTTATAGCACTAATAGTAGAATAGCTTTGAAACTTTAATTACATATTGAAATCTTGTAACGATTCAGTATAGAAATTGTTAAAACGTTAAGATATTTTCACAAAAAAAGCTGTTTTCCTTCATAAGAAGGAAAACAGCTTGCTGACACTTTATGCAAGGTTGAGCTGAACAGGATCGAACCGATAACCTCCTGCTTGCACCGAACAACAGTTCATCGAATTGAAAATCGCCTCTTACCACACCGTGGATTACACAGACAAACTTGCCACTTTTCCTTTAGTATTACTATAAACCCCAAAAAACTCCTGGTAGAGGACATGGACGGCTTTTTTCATGTGGTTCTTCTTAACCCCAAACATCATGCCGACTTCTGAGCAGCCTTGATTGATGAGTTCCACATTGATCTTTTGCCTGGAGAAGAAGCAATGCCAGCCACTAAGTTTGAGTCTGCTTCTCGCCTGCTGAAATCATGGTTCCCGGTGCAGATGGATTGTTTGTGTTTTTTATACAGATAGGAACCTTCGCACATTCGGGGATTGGTATCTTTACACACAATGAGCACGCTTGTTTAACAGGATGGACCACCTTCCAAGAGATTATTATTCATCCCCAATCCGTATAGCAACATTATTAGCTGAACTAAGTATGGTATAATGATGGTTACAAATTTCCTATAATTAAATCATCCATGCTCTAAAACCATGATGAGTATCAGAAGCAGGAGATAATCATGAACCTTGACCAGCTTAGAGTGTTCTATATCGCAGCAGAAAAGAAAAATTTTTCTCAAACGGCTAAGGCTTTGCATATCTCTCAGCCCTCTGTCAGCCAGCAAATCCAACAGCTAGAAAACGCGCTGAACACCAAGCTCTTTGAACGCACCACGAAGTCCATACGATTGACGGAAGCCGGGAACATCTTGTTCCATTACGCTGAGCGAATTATCCATCTGGCAGAAAGCGCAGAAAAAGAAATATCCCTGCTATCCGAGGCCCTAACTGGTGAGATTCACATCGGAGCCAGTACGACCATTGGAGAGCATGTGCTTCCCTATGTCCTCGGCAAGTTTAAAATGGAGTACCCGAAGGTCACCCTTCGCATGCATATTAACAATTCACAGCAAATTATTGATCAGCTGTCAAATCAAGAAATTCAGCTCGGATTCGTTGAGTCCACGTTGCGCCACCCCAAGCTCCATTATCAACCTCTGCTTGAAGATGAGCTGGTCGTCGTCAGTTCCAGGACCTCTCCTCATCCATTGCTTGGAGACAGGGATTCCATCACACCCTATGAATTGTTTTCTCTCCCCCTCATCTTGAGGGAGCCCGGCTCGGGAACAAGGCAAGTCATTGAAGAAAGCTTAGATAAGCTGGATCTCGACCCCGGAAAGCTTCATATCGTGATGGAGTTAGGGAACACGGAAGCCGTGAAGGCTGCTGTAGAAACCGGAATGGGCCTCTCCATTCTATCCCGATTCGCCTTGCAGCGTGAGCTCAAATTGCAAACACTAAAAATCCTTACCATGAAGGGATTACATTTCCGCCGTTCTTTTTACCTCGTGTATGATAAAAGCAAAGTATTGCCGAATCAATCTGAAACGTTTTTACATTTTATCCTCCGGTATTTTGATTCATAAAAAGCTTTCCCCGAAGGGGGAAAGCTTTCCTTAGCATACAACTTTTCTTATTTCACCAAGGCTTGAATTTTTACTCCATTCACAGCTCCTGACGGCTGTTCCCCTTGAAGGGCTGCGAGCAGCTGACGGGCACTGGACAGGGCTAATCGATTCCTGGCCTCTACCGTTCCTGTTCCAATATGCGGAGTGAACACGGTTTTTGCTTGCTCGCCTATCAACTCCTCCGGAATGTAATCCGGACGGTGAGGATTCATAGGGTCCTCGAATTCAAAGACGTCTGCCGCGTATCCGGCAAGCTTTCCTTGCTTTAGCGCTTGGCTTACCGCTTGTTCATCCACGGTGGATCCCCTGCTAATGTTGATTAAGTAGCTTCCCGTTTTGATCCCCATAAGCTGTTCTTCACCAATCAGATGATAGGTTTCCTCCATTAAATTGACCGCTACGATCACAAAATCACTGGTTGCCAGCAAGCTGTCCAAGTCCTTGTACTGAATTCCCAGCCTCTCCTCCTTTTCTGGAAAAGGCGTTACATCCGTGTAGCATATCTCTACGTCAAATCCTTTGGCTCTTCTTGCAATCGCTTCGCCGATGGAGCCTAGTCCGATGATACCGAGCTTGGAATGGTGAAAGTCCTTGCCCAGTAGATGGGTGGCATGCCAACCGGAAAAAGCTCCTTGTCTTACATGGGGATCACCCAGCAAGAGATTTCGGGAGACAGCCAAGAGTAAACCGATGGCCAGATCGGCCGTGGAATCGGTGAGGGCATCTGGGTTGATGGTAACCATGATGCCGCGCCGCGTGCATTCCTCCACATCAATATTGTCGTATCCTTTGCCGAAGCTGCTGACAACCTTCACCCGGGGACAATGGTCAAGAATCTCCGCATCAATAACATCCGGCACAAAGATCAAGAGAGCATCCGCATCCGCTGCTCGCGCGATAAATTGCTCCTTGCTTAATGGGACGATTCCATCGTAATAATCCACTTCACAGGATTGTTTAATCATTTCAACGCCGACATCTGGCATCCAATGGGAAATAAACACTTTCGGTCTGTTCAACGTTATCTCTCCTAACTGTTCAATTTTTTTCGTATGGTATTTCCAAAGGCGTCCACGAGCTGCACCATGAGGAAGACAACGACCAGGATGGCCAGCACCTCTTGATACTGCATCACACGCAACGAGGCGATCAATTGAAAGCCTACTCCACCTGCTCCAATCATGCCGACCACAGTCGACGCGCGGAAATTATATTCCCACCGGTACAGGGTAAAATCTATACCATGACTGATGATCTGAGGGATGACACTAAACACAATTACATGGAAGCGAGAGCCTCCGGAGGCTTCTACAGCTTCAATCAGCCCTTTATCCACCTTATCAATGGCTTCTGCATAGAACTTCCCCAGCATCCCGGCGGAATGCAAGCCTAACGCCAGGATTCCCGGCAAAATACCAAAGCCCACGGAGGCGACAAATATGATCGCTAGAATTAATTCCGGAATGGTACGAAGCGCATTGAATAATCCCTTGACTAGATAACGGACCGTTGGATGAACCGATGTCGTCTCGGCTGCCATAAAGCCTAGAGGAAACGCTAGGACCACGGCTAGCAGGGTAGCCATGACGCTCATGGCCAGCGTTTCGATAACCGGTTTTCCTAACGTCGTAACCACGGCAAAATCAGGGGGAAACATTTCCCCAACGATTCGCGACAGATTTTTTAAGATATCGCCTGAGGTTAAAGAATCCCAGCTTACCATCAGGGTGTAAAAGAAGGATCCTAACACTAATAGGGAAAAAACTCCCGTTATCCAACCCCAGCCCGTCCACAAGCTCCGTTGTGGAGCGGGTGATTGTCTTAAGGTTATGGCCGCTTGCTGTTCTCGTTTCATTACATCTTCTCCAAATCGAGGCCTAGAAGTTTCACCATATTGCGGATGACATCATAGTCCTGGTCCTGAATTGGGGCAAAGCCTTCCCCTTTCAAGGCCTCTAGCACTGATGCGTCCTTCAGGTTAAAGAAAGCTTGCTTAATGGATTCTTGCAGCTCCGGATCCAGGTCAGAGCTCAGGACCCACGGGTAATTCGGATAAGGCGCCGATTCGGCAATCACCTTCACTTTGCTGGCATCAATCATGCTTTTTTCCACGAGAGCTTCAAAGATCGGCTTGCTTAAGCCTCCTGCTTGCGCGTTTCCATTTTGCACAGCCATTGCTACGGCATCATGCGCCCCTACGAATTGCTGCTGGTAGTCCTGATCATGCTCAAGGTTGCTTTCTGCGAGGATCATTTCCTTTGGAATCATATGGCTGGAAGTGGAAGCCACATCCCCGAAAGCAACCGTCTTCCCTTCGATATCCCCTAACGTTTCAATTCCTGTTTCGGTTCCGGCAATCACGACAGCTTGGTAGGTGGGCGACCCTTTTTCTACTTTGGCCGCAAAGGCTTCCGCCTTCTCCATCTTCTGCTTCAGCAGCACATAAGATAGAGGGCCGAAATAACCGATATCGATTTTTCCATTTCTCATTGCTTCGATCATCGAAGAATAATCCGTCGTTACCACCAATTCTACATCCATCCCTAAGGCATCCGATAAATAAGTTTTTAGCGGTTCATTATTTTTGATCACCGTTGACGGTGATTCATCCGGCAGAAGAGCCACTTTAAGTTTGTCTGGCTTGCTTGCACCTGTCGATGCATCATCATTCGCACAGCCCACAAAAAGCATAGCGGTTATACTTAAAATCAATAAGAGAATCATGCCCTTCTTCATCTCAAAAAGCCTCCTTGGTTTTAGGTGAGGACAAGCGAGCCCGTCCGTTTCTTTTCCGCTTCCTTTTCTTTTTTCATCCCCAGGTCTTGCCGGCCGTAAATGTGCATGATATCCGAATCCCCTAGCTGTAAGGCCGGTCCATCATACTGAATCCTTCCATTTCGAATCCCGACGATTCGTTCACCGTATCTTTTGGCATATTCCAGCTGATGCAGATTGCAAATCATCGTGGTTCCTTTTTCTTGATTGATGCGCTTGAGCAAAGAAAGAATTTCCTCGCTCGTTACGGGGTCTAGGCTGGCGACCGGCTCATCAGCCAAAATGACCTTTGGATTCTGTAGGACCGCCCGAGCAATTCCTACCCGTTGCTTCTGCCCACCGCTTAATTGGTCTACTCGGGCATGGATTTTATCCGCCAGTCCAACTAATTCAATCGCTTCTTCCGCTTTTACCCGCTCCTCCTTAGAAAAGAAGATATTCCAATACGATTTGGTCCCGAGCAAGCCGAGCAGTACGTTTTGCAGGACAGAAAGATTGCCGATGACTTGATATTGCTGAAAGATAAAGCCTACTTTTTTTCTTATTTGACGAATATTCTTTTTTTCACAGATCGTATCATCCACCCTGATTTGCCCGCCAGTCGGCTGCACCAAGCCATTCATGCACCGCAGTAGTGTGGACTTCCCTGCTCCGCTAGATCCTAAGATGACGAGGAACTCTTGATCCTTCACAGAGAAATTCACCTGATCCAGCACTAGATGGTCTCCAAAGCTTTTGCTCAAGTTTTCAATAGTTATCAAGTGTTTGGTTCACCCCTCTCTATTTCTTACAGGTTCTATCATCGCATGCTTATGTTAACGGGAATGCGCTGTTTTATTAATAAATGATTAACTAATAATAGAATGTATCGATAGTACTTATTAGGTTTTCTTATAAATGAGGGATGTTGCGAAGAGAAGCAAAGTGGATTTGCTCACAAAGGTAGCAAAGATAGCCGAAGAGGAAACATAGAACTGATGTAAACCCAACACAAAAGACCCTATCTTCCATCTGTAGTTAGATGGATGATAGGGTCTTTTTATGTTACTTACATAAAGTTATAGATACTCTTTCAGGTACATGTTTCTCGCTTATTCGGTTGCTTACCTTTCTTAGTTTTGCTTATTACACAGACAAACTGGCTACCTTTCCCTTATTCGTACTATACACCCCAAAAAACTCCTGGTAGAGGGCATGAACGGCTTTTTTCATGTGATTCTTTTTCACCCCAAACATCATGCCAACTTCGGAGCAACCTTGATTGATGAGTTCCACATTGATCTTTTGCCTGGAGAGGACGCCCGAAGCTTTAGATAAAACAGAAAGATTATTTCTCATCTTTGGCCCTACTAGCATCACGACAGCCAGATCGCGGCCAACCACGAGCTGATCTACGGCGAGCTCGGCTTTCATTCGTGCGGTTACACGCGCCTCTTTTTCTCGGCTTAAATCCTCTTCTCGGAATAACAGAGAAATATCATCATTACCAGACAGATTATATTCTAGCGGAAGATTTTCTTCCTCGAGGATTTTCCTTAGCTTAAACCCAAAATCCGGCTCAGCATGCATGAGATATTTACAAAGATAAATACTACAATAGCCTTCATCAGAAGCAATGCCAGCCACTAAGTTGGAGTCTGCTTCTCGCCTGCTGACGATCATGGTTCCCGGTGCGGCTGGATTGTTTGTGTTTTTGATACAGATAGGAACCTTCGCGCGAAAAGCGGGAATCAGGGCTTCGTCGTGAAAAACTTCAAACCCTGAATAAGAAAGCTCCCTCATTTCCTTGAAAGTCAACTTATTAATGCCACGAGGGTTGTTGACAATATTCGGATTGACGACAAATACCGAATCGACATCTGTGAAGTTTTCATATAGATCCGCTTGGACGGCTGCAGCAAGGATCGATCCCGTAATATCGGATCCCCCACGGGAAAAGGTCACAACCGTCCCCTCTGGCGTATAGCCGAAAAAGCCTGGGAAAATCAGTATCCCTGATTTTTCCTGGAGGACTCGGAGACGAAGGTAGGACTCCGGGAGCACCTGGGCTTTCCCATTTTCTTTAGTCAAAAGCAGCCCTGCTTCTTTAGGATCGATATAATGAGCCTCGACTCCTTTCGTGCGCAAGTAGGCAGCCACGAGCTTCGCGCAATGATCCTCTCCACTCGCTTTAAGCAATTCCATATACTGCGTTCGATCTAGTGAATCCGAATATAGACGCTTAGTAAGATCCGTCCTGATGTCATCGAGGATTTCACCAGACAGCTCCAAACCACGAACCATCTCTTCGTAACGAGAAAGCACTTCAGAAAAAATCTCTTGGTATGGTTTATTCGCTAAGTATTTCTCCGCACAGGAAATCAATAGATCGGTCACCTTTATGTCTTCTTTATAGCGTTTGCCCGGTGCCGATACCACTACGATTCTTCGAGTGGGATCACTTGATATAATGTCACTTACTTTTTTCACCTGTGCCGCTGTAGCCAGAGAAGTCCCGCCAAATTTACATACCTTCATTTATCCGCCCTCATTTCTTTAGAGTATTACATCGCAAATATGTTTGTCCTCGTGCTGACTACTCGCCATTTGGGCAGCACAAAAAGACCTGCAGATTTATCGAACCAATAGAGGTACAAAAAGCCCCCTTGATTTTTTGGCGGTCTATGACCTCCTTCGCTTTAGCCGACGAAGTTAGCTGACGGGTAGGATGGCGAAAGAGCTTTCTCATCCCTTCTACAACTGTAGAATTAACCCCACTTACTTGGTTCCTCCGCTCCCAGTGCACTGGAATTAGGCCGTTATGCAATTTTTCACTTTCTTAAGTTTATACCATTTGGGTAGTTATGGAAATTGGGCCTACTTGTAATATCCTGGTATATTAATTCAAAAATCCATGTCCTCTAACCAGCAGCCCTTTTATTCTTATTAATCCTCCCAAATACTCGTGGAGAAGGGCATTCTCTCATGGATTAGATTAGAAAATGTTCTCCCGATATATACTATCTTTAGAATGGAGGTGCATCTTGAAGGACAAGGACATTCTCAAGCTATTCCTAATCATTGGTATGGCATGTTTGCCTACAGTAGTTAGAAAACCCCCTGCAAAATATTTTGTAACCATTTTTATGATAAACTCCGTGTTTAATTATTTCTTAGACAATTATCTAGTTAAGAAGGGGTATCTCAAATATCCCGTCAAACTCATACCTGGAATAAAGCATAGTGCTTTGTATGATCATCTCATATGCCCGTTAGTTTCCGTTTGGGTTTGTCAGGCCACCTATGCTTCTAAATTAAAAGGGATCCTATTTAAATCCTTTCTCTTTGCTGTCCCTCAAGCTGGTTTTGAAGTTTTAGCGGAGAGAAAGACTAATCTAATTAAATTCCAGAATGGATGGACAGGCATTCACTCTTTTCTTACCGTCATTCTTGCTAAGTTATCTTTACGAGCTTTTCTAGAAGTCCTTAAGCGGACTACTTACCAGCGAGGGGATCGCCAAAGCACTTAAAAAACCAGCCACCGGAAAGAGCGGTAGCTGGTTTTCTCACTTCAGTATTAAAAAAAGACCCCATCGCTCGAGCAATAAGGTCTTTTCTCAACACATTGATACCATTTTCATTTTCCCTTTACACATTCATTCTATGTTCTCGCTTAAACGTCTCATTCACGAATTTTTTCATCCAAGGAATCATAAAGCGGTCAGCGCCCCAAGCATAAGCGGCAGCTCCCATTCCTAACAGGATAAAGGCTGTAGTAAGTAAAATCGGGTTGGTGCTGATCGTTCCGGCGAGCAGGAAGTTTAGATTCATGAAGGCACCGGCATAAAGAGCCACTGTAGTGAAGGCCCCTAGAATCAATCCCAAGCCTACCGCTACTTCTCCCCAGGCAACCAAGAAATTAAAGAGTTCGACATTCGGCAACGCGAAGCCTTCTAAGAAAGCGGCGTACCAGCCTTTCACAATGGGGTTTTCCCCGCTCGCTTTGGCAATCGCTCCATTTAAATACCCTGTCGCATCAAAGCCCCCAAAAGCCTTTCCCCATCCTGCTTTCAGCCATTGTACCCCTAACCAGATTCGTACGATCGTCCATAATGGAACCATATAAGTGCTTCTCATTTTCTCTAACATTTTCATCATATCCCTTCACTATTGATAGAGTAAGTATTTGATTAAGCCTTTCTGAACCATTTACTCACCTCCTTCTTTACACTTTTAGTATAATCGATTTCACATCCTCATGTGATAGTCTTCACAAAGTTGAAAAAAATTGATCATAAATTAGCTATAAAAAATGCATAGTTTATCCATTGTTTTTTTCAACCGTATGTAGATAAAGGGAAAAAAGGAGTCCGATACCGCGTGGCCTAGAGCGGCCGGAGGTCAGACTCCTTTTTTCGAAGGTTATCATACCGAATCTGAAAAAGCCCCATTATCCCTGCGCAATCGCCTCACGCACACGACCTCTGGTCCTCTCCAACAGCTCAACCGCCGCATCGTAACCCAATCCCGTTTGCTGCATGACGATAGCGATTCTCGCATCTCCACCGGACGACTGCTCCGATAGCACCGAAGCTTCCTCATAAGACACTCCCGTCACTTCCATAATGATCCGTTTTACGCGTTCGCGCAATTTATGATTGGTCGCTTGAACGTTCACCATCCAGTTGCCGTAAACCTTCCCCAACCGGATCATCGCTCCTGTCGTCAGCATGTTTAAGACCATCTTCTGGGCGGTACCGGCCTTGAGACGAGTAGAGCCTGTCACCACCTCGGGTCCGACCACCACATTGATTGCGACATTAGCTTCCCCTGTTAACTCCGAAGTGGAGTTACAGGAGAGCGAAACGGTCACCGCCCCGATCTCTTTGGCCGCCTGTAACGCGCCGATAACATAGGGAGTACGCCCGCTTGCCGCAATGCCTACCACCACATCACCCGACTGGACGCCGTATTTCACGACATCTTCTCGACCTAGTTCTGGCAGATCTTCAGCCCCCTCAATGGCTTCGACTAAAGCCTTATAGCCTCCCGCAATGACGCCCTGCACAAGAGACGGTTCCGTGCCAAACGTCGGCGGGCACTCCGAAGCATCCAAGACCCCCAACCGGCCGCTCGTCCCGGCACCAAAGTAAAACAAACGACCGCCTTTTTCCATGGATTCAACGATGAAATCTATCGCTTGGGAGATCGCCTCCAGCTCTTTCTCTACCGCATAAGCCACCGTTTGATCCTCACGGTTCATGAGTTCAACCACTTCGCGCGTCGTTAAGGAATCTAGATTTTGCGTGGCTTCATTTCTCATTTCTGTCGTTAGACGATTTAATTGATCTATCATCTTCCCCTCATCCTCTCCTTCCAGTTCTTACAAATGACAAGAAACGTAGTGCCCCTCATCCGTGATCTTTAATGTAGGTGTTGTGGTTCGACAAATGTCCATGCAGGAGGGACAGCGCGGGTGAAACGTACAGCCTGAAGGGGGATTAGACGGACTTGGCAGATCCCCTTCGAGTAAAATCCGCTCCCTCACCGCATCCGGGTTAGCCACGGGTACAGCAGACAACAACGCTTTGGTATACGGATGTTTTGGAGCTCGGTATAAGGCCCCTTTCTCCGCAACCTCCACGACTTTGCCCAAATACATCACGGCTACGCGATCTGAAATATGTTTAACGACACTTAAATCATGCGAGATAAAAAGATAGGTGAGTTTAAAATCCCGCTGCAAATCCTGCATGAGGTTCAATACTTGGGCTTGAATGGATACGTCCAATGCCGAAACCGGTTCATCTGCGACAATCAGCTTCGGCCGCAGAATCAGGGCACGGGCAATCCCGATTCGCTGTCTTTGTCCTCCGGAGAACTCATGGGGGTAGCGATCAAGATGCTTGGTGGTCAGTCCCACGATCTCGATCATTTCCTCTACTTTCTTGCGTCTCTCAGCCGGAGTACCTATTCCATGAACAATTAACGGATCCATTAAAATTTGGGCAATCGTCTTCCGCGGGTTCAGCGAAGCGAACGGATCCTGGAAGACGAACTGCACATCCCGACGCATCTGTCTCATCTCTTCAGGAGACAGGGTTAGAATGTTCTTCCCTTGAAACCACACTTCCCCTGCCGTCGGCTCGATCAGACGGGTGAGACATCGTCCGGTGGTGGACTTTCCGCAGCCGGACTCACCGACAAGGCTCACCGTTTCCCCTTCATAGATAGTTAAATCCACGCCATCGACGGCTCGCACGGTTTTCGTTTTCCCCCAGAATCCGCTGGTCGTGGCAAAATGCTTCGTTAAAGCTTTCACTTCCAATAGAGGCTGACAACTCATACTTTCTCCTCCTCCACCAACACGCAACGCACGCGATGCTGCTCGGTTACAGAAATGAACTCCGGCGCCGTCTGATGACAGCGATCGGTTGCCCACTCACATCTCGGAGCGAATCGGCAGCATTTAGGCAGATCGCTCAGAAGAGGAACGGTCCCGGGTATCGCTTGAAGACGATCCTGGTCCTCGGCAAAGTCCGGCATCGATTTCATCAATCCGATCGTGTAAGGATGCTTCGGGCTTCGGAACAAGCTTCGGATATCCGCTTCTTCCACCACCTGACCGGCATACATTACGATGACACGTTCACACATCTCGGCCACGACACCCAAATCATGGGTGATCATGACAATCGAGGTCCCATTTTCTTTTTTTAGCTTTTTCATGAGCTCTAATATCTGAGCCTGGATGGTGACATCCAAGGCGGTTGTCGGTTCGTCGGCAATGATGAGCTTCGGCTGACAGGCCATCGCCATGGCGATCATGACGCGCTGCCTCATCCCCCCAGATAGCTGATGAGGATACGAGGAGAAAATTTCGTCTGCCCGCGGAATTCCCACGGCTTTTAACAGCTGGATCGTTTTTTCCTTGGCTTGCGCCTTCGACAGACCTAAGTGATTGCGCAGCGGCTCGGATATCTGTTTTCCGACCGAGTGAAGCGGATTAAGAGAGGTCATGGGCTCCTGAAAGATCATGGCCACTCGATTTCCCCGCACCTTTTTCATTTCCTTTTCACTGAGTTCAAGCAAGTTCTTTCCTTCAAAGGCAATCGTGCCATCGGTCACGGCATTCTTACCGAGCAATCGCATAATGGATAAGCTCGTCACACTTTTCCCACAGCCAGATTCCCCCACAATCCCTAGGGTTTCCCCCGGTTCTAGTGTAAAATTCACCCCATCGACTACCGTAATGGAGCTTCTGGATTGCTTGAACGTCGTTTTTAGATTTCGCACTTCTAGGATCGGTGCCATGAATCTATTCCCCTCCTTTCTGCTTTCCTAGTCCTACACAAGCAAAAACCCGATTATGATGCATATGGCGCCAACGAATGATGCCGTCCTTCACC
The DNA here is from genome assembly GCF_004522215.1 of Ammoniphilus sp. YIM 78166. GTDB lineage: Bacteria > Bacillota > Bacilli > Aneurinibacillales > RAOX-1 > YIM-78166. Next base: position 13,664 of record NZ_SDLR01000004.1, read on the forward strand.
TTGGGATGGACACGGTTCGTCAGCGTGACGATCGTCGCTTGGCGCTTCGGATCATGCCAGATGGAGGTTCCCGTAAACCCGGTATGACCGAAGCCCGATGCGGAAACCAAATCCCCACCGCTGCAGCCCCTAGCTTTTTGCTCCTGATTGCCCCCCATTATGGAATGCTCCCACCCCAATGCTCTTCTTGGGGCCAAGGCACCACTCTGACATTGAATGGCGAAGTCTCGCAACAAGAGATCTAAATAAAATCCCGCAGGGTCCGACCATAATTTCATATAGGAAAGGAGATCCCCTACGGTAGAAAACAATCCTGCATGGCCGCTCACACCGCCTAAACCGTAATGAGCATTTCCATCATGCACCGCCCCTTGAATGATTCCTTTGCGCCAAGGAACACTCTTCCATTCCTCCTCCGTAAAAGCCAGGGAACCGGCCGGATGATCCTGCAGGTAATTCCAAGCCATCTGCTTTTCGTATTCATTTCCCTCTTCCGTCGGAGCTACGTCCCACTCTTTCCTTGTTCCATAGCCTGTATGATTCATGGAAAACGGTTGAAAGATCAACCGCTTCGCAATTTCCTCCAACGGAAGATCCCACGTTCGCTCTAAAATAAAACCCAGAAGCATGAAGCCCAGATCACTATAAACGACTTGCTTGCCTGGCTCTCCGATTAAAGGTTCCTTTCCGATTGCTTCGATATAAGCTTGCCGCCCCTGGCACGTGATAAACAAAGGACGCCATGCAGGGAGACCCGACGTATGGGTCAACAGCTGATGAAGGGTGATTTGCTCTTTTTTCTCTCGATCGAAGCCCAGCGTAAATTCCGGAATATGCCTGGCTACCCGATCAAATAAGGAGAGCTTCCCGGCCTGAACACTTAGAAGAATGGCCGGTAGCGTGACGACAACCTTCGTTAAGGAAGCCACATCAAACACCGTATGTTCGTGTACCCCTTTCATGGCCAGGATCGGAGATTCTCCCTCCCTCTTTAGGCCCGCAATCGCCGTCGGGAAGAAGCCTTGCTCGATCCCATCCGTCAAGCTTTCTTCTAATACCAATTGTTCGTTCATGAGTCTCCCTCCTTATTTGCTGCGGTGGCGAGGATCAAGCAAGTCTCGCAGCGCATCTCCGAATAAATTAAATGATAGGATCGTGATCGTCATCGCTACGCTCGGCCAGATAATCATACCGGGAGCGAGCTCCATATATCGGCGAGACTCCGAAATCATGCCACCCCATGACGGATCTGGCGGTTGAATCCCTAAACCGAGGAAGCTTAACGCCGACTCGGTCAGAATCGCACCCGAAATCGCTAGAGTAGACTGCACAAGCAACGGAGCATTGACGTTCGGGAAAATCTCGAGAAACATAATGCGGCTTGTACTTGCTCCAATCGAACGGGCACTTTCCACATACTCCAAATTTTTAATACTTAACACGGTACTTCGAACCAAACGGGTAAAGACGGGAATATTGACGATCCCAATGGCCAAAATCGTATTAAACATCCCCGGCCCTAGAGCCGCGACAATCGCTAAAGCCAGCAAGATTTCTGGAAATGCGAAAAGGATATCCATGATTCGCATGATGATGCCGTCCATCCGGCCGCCAAAGTATCCGGCCAGCAATCCAAATAAAGAACCAAAAATCACACTAATGGCCACCGAACTAATCCCCACGAGTAAGGAAATTCTGGCACCGTACAAAATACGGCTGAACAGGTCCCGGCCGAATTGATCTGTTCCAAGCAGGAACTCTGCCGAGCTTCCTTCCAGGCGGTGATCTTTAAACATCTCGGTAGGATCATGCGGAGCAATGAACGGAGCAAGTACCGCGGCAGCCACGAGAAGGAACAGCAAGATCAAGCAAACAACAGCAGTTTTATTACGGAAAAAACGAGTACGAAATGAGTTCACTTTTGCTTCTCCTTCCTAATACTTGATCCGAGGATCGATCCACGTATAAATCACATCGACGAAAAGATTAACCAGCACAAAGATCAGGGCGATAAACAACACGCCGCCTTGGACAATCGGATAATCCCGTTGATGGATCCCATCTAAAATGTACTGCCCTAATCCCGGTACGGAAAACAATTGCTCGACAATAACCGCTCCCCCAAGCAAGTACCCGATCTGCATCCCCGCAATGGTGACTACAGGAATCGTAGAGTTCCTAAGCGCGTGCCCGATGATAACCGTCCACTCCCCATTCCCCTTGGCTCTCGCGGTGCGAATAAACTCTTTATCCAACGTTTCTAAAAGAGCCGATCTCGTCATTCTCATAATCCCTGCCGCTAAGACGATTCCCATCGTAATCGACGGCAAGATGAAAATTTTAAAAGCTTCCACCGGATCCTGCCAGAAGTGGACATAATCGATCGGAGGGTACCAGCCGAAATACAACGAAAGTCCAAGAAGCAATAAGGTTCCAATCGCGAAGTTCGGAACGGAGATGCCAAGCATCGCCACCACTCTTCCCGCCACATCGACAGCGGAGTGAGCCTTCACGGCGGAAAGAATCCCAACTGGGATGGCAATGCTCCAGCCAATCAAGGCAGCAAAGATGGTTAATTGAAAAGTGACTAAAAACCGATTCCAAATCGCAGGCAATATCGGTTCCCCCGAGTGAATCGATACGCCAAAATCCCCTTGCACAAGGCCGCTGGCCCATGTCAAGTATTGAACGATCAGAGGTCGATCGAGTCCCATGCTGCGATTCAAGGCTTCTATCGCTTCGGGTGTGGCATTCGTTCCGAGCATGATTGAAGCCGGATCACCCGGGACAAGATGTAAAATCATAAACACCAGAATGGAGATCCCGATAATAATGGGGACCAGCGTCATGAGGCGCTTAAGGATATAACGGCCCATTCTTTCCCCTCCCTTTGGAAAAGATGCGGCGGGTAGGAACCCCACCCGCCACCACTCTTACTTTATAGATGCACGTACGATCGCAAACGCTTCTCCCGCAGCCGTCGGAACGAAGCCATCGACTTGTTCGCTCACGGCGTAGAAGTTTTTAGGTGATGCTAAGAATAGATTCGGAGCGTCCTCCACTAGCATCTGTTGGGCTTGGTTGTAGAGTTCCTTACGTCCAGCAGGATCTGTTGTTTCTAGCGCTTTTTGAACGACTTGATCGTAAGCAGGGTTGGTATAATTCCACACGTTCGCAGATCCTGTCGTGGAGAAGAAGAAACGCATGGAGCGGTCAGGGTCTGTTCCAGAAGTGTTGCGCCCTACTAGAAGATCCGTATCTTTGGATTTCCACATTTCGATATAAGCGGCCCACTCTAATTGATTAATCTGGGCGTCAATGCCGATGGCTTTTAACTGCTGTTGAATGACTTGAGCGGATTCAATCATATCTGGATAAGTCGAGGCGGTATAAAGCGTGGTCTTAAATCCATCAGCTAATCCAGCTTCCTTTAATAACTCTTTTGCTTTGGTTACATCTTGCTTATAAGAGGCAAAGGAGGACGTATCTAATGCCCAGCTCTTCTGTGCCGGAGAGATCGGGCCCGTTAATTCCGCTTGCCCTTTCCATACGGTTTGCACGATTTCATCGCGGTTCACGGCATAGCTGATCGCTTGTCTTACTTTCGGATTGTCAAAAGGCTTCTTCGCGGTGTTGATTCCAAGATAGCCGTATTCAGCCGATTGATAGCTTTCGATTTTTAACGCGGGAGTCTTTTCTAACAACATGGCGGTATCTGCATTGACGGAGGCGATATCGATCTTACCGGAACGGATCGCAGCGGTACGCTGTGCTTCATCCTTCATAATGGTAAACTTGACTCCGTCGGCCTTCGGTAATCCCTCTTTAAAGTAGTTAGGATTCTTCTTTAATTGAACGTATTGGCCAGACTCCATCTTCTCCATCATGAAAGGACCTGTTCCCACGGCTTCTGTATTCAAGTCCGCTACTTCCTTCGGAACGATCGCTACTTGAGCACTGGAGGTATTCGCTACAATCGCAGAATCAGGGTTCGCCAACTTGAAAACTACGGTATTGGCGTCCGGAGTTTCAATCGCTTCGATACTAGCAAAGAACGACTTGACCGTAGAACCGGTATCCGGGTTCAAGATTCGCTCAAAGCTGTATTTTACGTCTTCCGAGGTCATTTCTCTTCCGTTGTGGAATTTCACTCCCGGTTGAAGGAGGAAGGTTAGCATTTTTCCATCTTCGGAAAACTCCCACTTCGTAGCTAGATTCGGAATCACGTTAAATTCCGGATCCATCTTGGTTAGTCCATCATAGATCAATCCGTAGATTCTAGCACTTGAAGCAGCAGGGACCTTATGAGGGTCTAAACCTACTGGATCTTGGTCTGCCGCTACAATTAATACATTTTCTCTAGCGGGTGCAGCAGGAGCTGCGGCTTCCTTCGCTGGTTCGGCTGGCTTATCGGCCGGTTGAGTGGTAGACTGGCCGCCACCGCCACAGGCTGTTAATGCAACACTCAAGGTAAGTAGAAAGGCTGAAACCCAATTCTTTTTCATGTGTATCCCCCTATTTTTTAATTAGTTGATTAACTTACTCTTCGTTTTACCAGCACACTTGGCCTAACCGAACCGCACGCCGTGCTCCTGTCACAGAAGGGACGTTGCTCGGTCGGCCCATCATCGTCTCATGACCGAGAATGGCAAAGGCCATTGCTTCCTTCGCATCATCCGGTACCCCATAATGGGCTGCCGTCTTTAATGAAATGGACTCCGGCAACTGCTCCCGAATCATCTTCATTAAGGTCCGATTATGAGCTCCGCCACCCGAAACGATGACCTCTCCCACCTCATGATGAGGCAGAATAAAATCCTTGTAAGCATTCGTGATCGTGTGCGCGGTTAACGCAGTGGCGGTCGCCAGGATATCCTCGAAGTTCAAGCCCCGCTTCTTTCCTTCTTCAAGAAACTTCTCCGTAAAAAAGGTCCCGTACACTTCACGGCCTGTGCTCTTCGGGGGTCTTCTCCCATAATAAGGGTCGGATAAACTCTGCTGAAGCATGGCTTCATCCACCTTCCCCTGGGAGGCGATTTCTCCCCCGCGGTCGTAACGCTCGGCTCCTTGGGTATGCATCATCACCAAGTCATCCATGATCATGTTCCCTGGACCGGTATCAAAGGCAAAAATGCCATCCGTGGGAGAGCCCGCAGGGATAAACGTACAGTTGCCGATGCCCCCAATGTTCTGCATAATCCGGCCTTTGCTCGCTTCTCCAAACAAGATTCGATCGGCAAAAGGAACCATTGGCGCCCCTTCCCCACCAGCAGCCATATCTCTAGCACGGAAGTTTCCGATGACCGGAATCCCTGTCCGTTCTGTCAGCACTGACATCTCCCCGATCTGAAGGGTCGATCTCACAGGCAGCGGACCCTCTGGACCCGGAAAGGCTTGATCAACCGGAGCGTGCCAGATGGTCTGGCCATGACAGCAGATCGCATCGATTTGTTCTGGCTTGAAGTTTGCCTTTTCTAGTAATTGATGTACCGAGTAGGCATACCATTCAGCTACTCCATAATGAGCCTCTACTAACTGATCCAACCTAGCCGTTTCAGGAGAGCAAAGGTCATTCAAACGCCTTCTTAATTCATCGGAATAGGGAAGATAATTGAACTCTACTAGAGCTACCTCCTCTATCTGTTTTTCCTCATTCGAGGTGATCTTCACTAACGCCGCGTCAATCCCATCCAGCGAAGTCCCTGACATCATTCCGATCAGCCAGTGTTCATGACGTTCCCGGTAACTTTGCCATCGGTCGTCATTTAGGTAATCCATTTATTTTTCCTCCCATCAAGGATTGCTTGTAAACCTTCTGGCCAAAATAGGCCAGCCCTGCCACGATCCCAATAAACCCTACAGGCAACCAAAATGCGGTCTGATATCCGATCCACTCTCCCAAACATTCCAATTAACCAAGCGGATCCCATCGCCCCTCCTCCTGCGGCCGTTGACAGATAACCAATTACCGTACCAGACTGTCCAGGGTAATCTCTTGAAGCAAGGGCAATGAGAACAGGAGAAATAATAGAATAGAAGAGTCCGACAAACGAAAATGAATATTTCCAACTCCCTGTCCCTGATGACCCCGAATGAGACATAACCCTAGACATAGCATGCATGGCAACGGTTACAAACAGACTGAAAATAAATAGTATCTTCTGCATCCCAAGCCGATCCAGTAATTTACCCGCAACGAGGCCCGACAAGGGGATGCCCAATGGAGCTCCAGCCAGCAACAAACCCATCTGAGAAAGGGCAAGTCCAAGGAACCTTGGATATGAGGAGCAAGCAAGCTACGGATCGCATCGAGTGATCCATCCAATAGCAAAGATCAGCGCTAAGCCTATTAGGAAAGCCCGCTCATAATCGCCTCCACTCACTGAACTAATATTTATGATATTTTTATTCTATGAAACATTATTTCATCAGTCAATTGTTTTTTAATAAATATTGCTACGAGAGTGCCTACGAGAGTGCCTGTCACTCCCCGAAATTGCTCGAATGTTGTCGATTCTTCCACCCAAGTTGGTTAGATTGTAAAACTGACTAGTCCCCTTGTTGCTGTTCATCATAATTTTAGTTGCGTGATACAAAAAGTGAGCAGTCGTCGTGACTGCTCCGTGGCTAACAACTCCCATTGAATAGATGGAGAAAATATATGAAAAACAACCATTATTTAACTTGAAGATGTGCATATAGAGCATCAAAAATGATACTTCCACGCTCTAGCGCTGTTAAGTCATCAGGACTCGATAAGCGAATACCGTCACAAATATAATCAAGTCCTGGTGCAACCGGCTCTAAAAACACCTCTTGTACCGTATCGGCTTCGTCTACTATCTGAGCAATTCTATCCAGAATGGGGTCCTTAATATCGTATTCCCTTAACATGGTATGGAAAGTGCAATGTCCCCTTCGATGAGTAAGACGAACCCCAGGAATATCAAATGGTTCAGCTCCTTCTGGTAATGGCTTTGAACCGAGAGGAACAAAGGAGAATTCCGCCTCAGAATCAATCCATTTGCGAATCAACCAAGCACAAGCCATTCTATCTACCCCAACATTTTCCCATGTAACCCACTTCATAACTTCCCGCCTTTTCTTTCAAGTAGTTCTTTGCGTACCCTCTCACCTAGTTGAGAATGAAAGTAATCCAGTATTTTTACCTGCTGATATTTCTTTGAAATGGCTAAAAGATCAGGTTCTTTATCTTTTAGGGCATTTAATAGCTCTTCATACTCTTTATCCACTTGGTCAAGAAATTCTTGTATGATTGTCTCATCTTGCTCCCTAAAAACCGACTTTGTTTCCCATAGAGAAGCTTCACCACCAAGCTCCTGGATTTCCACGACCAACCATTGAAATTGTTCTCTCGTTTTAGGGGTCGAAGGGAGACACCATACAGATTCATGAAGAAGAACAGCACCTAGACGCTTTAACTTACGCCAAACGTACACCCGTATTTTGCTAGGATTCCGTGGGATTTTATACAATAAATGCAGCCAGGTGTTCAAACTTTCTCCTCCTCGAGCCTAATAAAAAGTGTAACCAGTATTACATTTATATTATAATGGGTTCTATAGTAAAAAACATTATTCATTTATTATTGGAGGGGAAAGAATGTCTCAACCGAGCCTATGGCAACTATTTATAAATTACATCAAAATTGGACTTCAAGGCTGGGGTGGTCCCGTAGCTCAAATTCAAGTTATCCATGAAGACGCAGTTGAAAAGAAGAAGTGGATTGATAATGACCGATTTAAGGATGCCTATGCGGTTTGTGGAATGCTTCCTGGGCCCGAAGCGGCTGAACTTTGTATGTATGTGGGTTATCACAAAAGGGGTGTCTTGGGCGGAATCATAGCTGGATTAGGGTTCATGCTTCCTAACTTTATTATGATTACCTTATTAGCCTGGGTATATTTCCAATATGCTGCGACATCTAATATTGCTCAAATGTTGTTATTCGGAGTAAAACCAGCAATGGTTGCTATCGTTGCCTTTAGTCTATACCGTTTATCCCATAAATTTGGTGTACTAACAAACCGTCAGTTACTATTTATCACAATATTAATGATTGTTCTTAGTTTTGTTACAACCGTTGATCTAATCCTTCTTCTTTTAGCAATGGGTTTTATCTATATGTTAGTAAATAAGTTAACAGAAAAAAATAAGGTGAAGAAAGATAACTCGACTTTACATGGTTTTGCAGTTGAACCTGTCTTACTGGCTTCATCTGTAGGATTTGCTTCCTCGTTATCTGCTAATGTGTCCTGGTTATTTTTAAAAATTGGTGCCCTAAGCTTTGGAGGAGCCTACACTGTTCTTGCGTTACTGCAATTTGAGGCAGTCGATTATTATGGTTGGTTAACGACTCAACAATACATTGATGGTTTGGCTATTAATGAACTAACACCTGGTCCACTCATTATGGTTGCGGCATTTGTAGGTTTTGCAGCCCACGGCTTTTGGGGAGCTACTCTGGCAACATTCTTCATCTTCTTACCGGCGTTTCTATTCGTATTATTGGGTGCTCCTTACTTTGAATCACTGAGGAAAAATGTGGGAATTAAGCTTTATTTAGCTGGGGTAAGTGCAGCGGTGGTCGGATTAACAGCAAACTTTTTAATTCGTCTGTCCATAGAGGTATTTCAAGATTGGGCTAGTCCTATCATAACGTTAGTTTCATTGTTTTTACTTATTAAAATGAAACCTCCGCTTTGGAGTGTGTTCTTGTTTGGACTTATTTTTGGTTCTGGTTTTATGTACCTTGTTACATTGATGTAGCCCTTTTAGTTTATATACAACTTTATTCCAAGCATTATTCATTACCTCTCCACTCCTGAATGATAATAAGAAACCACTAATATGGTTTCTACGCAATGACTATAATTCCTTTACCGAGCAATCCTGACTGAAACCTCGTTATTACCGCAATAACGGAGCAAGAGACGGGTCGATCAATCGATTGTCGGTTGACTGATCAAAAACGTTTTCAGAAATATATTTGTAAATTCTCCAGGGAAAACTAAAACAAACGTTTTAGGAGGATATAAGGAATGGAGACAAAAACAGAACACAATATTAGACTAACCTCTTCAGAAATCGGAAATCTATGGTCAACCTATATGACAGATAGCATGTCAGACTGTGTTCTAAAATATTTTATTGCTAAAACTCAAGATACGGAAATACTCCCTATCTTGGAATTTGCTCTGAGTATAAGCCAAACTCATATTAGAGCTATAACCGAAATATTCAACCAAGAAGGTCATCCCATTCCTGTAGGGTTTGGTGATCAAGACGTTGATATCAATGCTCCTGCACTATACTCCGATACTTACTTCTTAAATTACGTACATAATATGGCTAAACTGGCGATGACCACCTATGGGTTGTCCGTGTCATCGGTTGCTCGAAAAGATATATTGGACATTTTTACAAAGGCCTATGTATCGGCTAAAGAGTTATATGAAAAAAGTTTACAATGCCTGTTATCTAAAGGATTATATAGCAGAGCAGCCCACATCCCTATCCCTGAAAAAGTCGAGTTCATCCAAAAGCAGAGCTATTTGACAGGATGGCTAGGAAATCGAAGACCGATGAATGCATTGGAGATTACCCAGTGTTATTACAATATCCAAAGAAATGGCATTGGAAAAACATTACTTATTGGATTCAGCCAGGTTGCACGCTCCAAAAAGGTTCGAGAGTATTTCATAAGAGGAATAGACATTGCCTTCAACAACATACAGGAATTGTCACATAAGCTAGCCGAAGAAAATATCAATGTATCCCCTACCTGGGATTCAGACGTGCTAAACTCCACAACCCCACCGTTCTCAGACAAATTAATGATGTACCATTTAACAGCCATTAGCGGTCTATCGATTGGGATCTATGGAACAGCATTGGGAACCTGTTCAAGACGTGATTTGGGAAGTTTGTTTATGAAGATGATTACCGCAGCCATTGCCTACGCAGAGGATGGGGCAAATTTGATGATTGAAAATCAATGGCTAGAAGAACCGCCTCACGCTCTTCACAACATTTCGATTGCTAAACGCTCGGAATACGAATGAAGGCTAGGAAAGGGCATGGTCTTTCATTTGGTTGATCGATGCTGCCGTATGAACGACGTTCCTGCCAATCGATAGAATACGTTCGTTATTGGTTTTTACTTGGTTTCCATTGGGATCCATGTACAGTTAGGAAAATGAACCTCGCGAGTAACACAAAAACGGAAGGAGCATCATACTCCTTCCACTTGTTTCATTATTTAAACACTTTAATGCGATCTGCTAATGGTTGGAATTGCTTTTCTCCCGGTTGCATCGTTGGTTTTCCAAACGGCATCTGTGCGATGAGTTTCCATTCTGATGGAATATTCCACTCTTTTTTTACATCCTCATCAATCAAAGGATTATAGTGTTGTAAAGATGCCCCGAATCCTTCAACTTCTAACGCTGTCCATATTACATACTGATGCATTCCAGAAGTGTGCTGCGACCAGATCGGGAAATTCTCAGCATAAGATGCGAAATTACTTTGGAGCTGCTCAATCACACTCACATCTTCAAAGAATAACACCGTTCCATATCCACCACGGAATGAATCCATTTTTTCTTTCGTGGAACTGAATTGGTCGGCCGGTACAATCTTTCTTAATGTTTCCGTTGTAATATCCCACAATCTATTGTGTTGTTCTCCAAGTAATAGAACTACTCGAGTACTTTGCGAATTAAACGCGGAAGGAGTATGTTTCACAGCATGTTCAATCACCTCTTGAATTCTTTGATCCGAAACAGGTGATTCTTTACTAATTCCGTAATAAGATCTTCTATCTTCAACCGCAGTATAAAAGTCCTTTGCATTTACATTTTCCTCAGTTTTTGGATTGAAAAGATCGCTTAGTATTCCCATTTAAATCACTCCTCTTATGTTGTGTTTTTAGTATTTCTTAATTAATGACAACCAATGATGATAAAGAGATCTTAATATTTTGTTATTTACTTATTTTTTATTAGATAAAACTTTATGTAAATATAATAATGCTATTCACTTACTAATGTCAAGTAACTTAATAAATTATACTAGAGTGATGAAATACATTGAAATGATCAGGGATCATACTAGGAGGGATGAATCACAACAAAGCAGAAGAAATTCAAGGGTCCTTCAAGTTATAATCGCTTAAGGCTTGCCTTTCTGAACAAAGGGATTTTGCTAACAATTGAAGATAAACGCGGTGAGGAACGGAGCAATCACTACCCTTACGAAGGTAGAATTGTGTCGTATGTAGAATCTACATGGAAGGGAATCGAGATGGAATTTCCGTGAGATCATTCCGCTCTTGTTTTTCAAGTGTGCTGAGAGGTTGAATGAGCTTTACGGCTTAGCTTGTCTTATATGGATATGGATATGGCTGTTCACTACGGGGATACCTCCTCAGATAGGGAGCTATCCCTTTTTGCAAGTTTTGCTTTATAAAGTCCTATCTTACATATTTTACATCTTACATGGTTAGATTATTTTTAAAAACATGCACTGAGGTTAACACCCATGACTCTTGAAAGAAGTATTCTTGTTTCCTCCTGGATTATTTCCATAATCCTGCTTAAGGTTTTTGTGCCTAAAAAAAAGAAAAGAGAAGCGTGGCTAATCTTTCTTTTTATGCAAACCTTCAATTGGTACTTCGGATTAGTTGTCGTTGAATTTGAGCTGATTAAGTATCCAGTCGTTTTGTTCGAGGCTGCAGAAAAGGCAAATCGAACAAGCTTCTTATTTGAATTCATGGCCTTCCCTGTTTTGTGTGTGATGTTTACCCTATATCTCCCCAAAAGAAAACCATGGCATCGGAGAGTATTACATCGTATACACCGCTTTGATTACCCTCTTTGAAGTCATTCTCGATTTTTTCTCTGGTTTAAGAAAGGAATGAAAGTTAGTTCTGCAAGGTAATGGCTCCATGCTATCAATCCTAAGCTACTCTATCAATGGAAACTTTATTGTCACGATCGTTCCTTCCCCAACATGACTGTTGATTTCGATAGTCCCCTTGTGTTCTTTTATGATTTTATAACATACGGTTAAGCCTAAACCTGTTCCCTTATCTTTTAAGGTGTAAAAGGGCTCTCCTAACCGCGGGATCAATTCATTAGGAATTCCGCACCCTTCATCTATCACTTGAAGTACACATTGGTTCTCTTCACGAAACCCTCGAATTCGAATGGTTCCATTTTCCGGCATGGCCTCGATTGCATTCTTCATCAAGTTTATCAATACCTGTTTTAATTGATTTTCTTCTCCAAACACATAAAAGTGTGCAACCTCAGGCGATAATTCTTTTTGGAGAATCAGGCTTTTCGTCAACGCTTGCATGTTCGCCAAGATGATCACACTATCTAACAAGTTTAATATCGAGATCGGCTTAAACTGAATGGCCTGCGGTTTGGCTAACATCAAAAACTCATTGGTAATCATTTCGATCCGGTTTAGTTCATCCTGCATAATTTGAAGATAAGTACCTTGGCTGTCATCATGCTTTATAAATTGAACAAACCCTTTTAACGTGGTTAGCGGATTGCGGATTTCGTGGGCGATGCTCGCGGCCATTTCACCAATGGATGAAACTCGTTCCCACTTTCGTATGAGTTCATCCGTCTTTTTGTATTCTGTAATATCCCTTAGGATAAGGGATATTCCGACGGGATGACCTTGATGATCTCTAATGCACGATAAGGTCATTTGGATCGTTAAGAGCTGACCATCCTTGCGCTGGCGTATAGTTTCATAACCAACCACCTCATCCCCTCGTTGAACTTTTTCCATTAGATCCTGGGTTTCTTGCCTATAATTCGGGGGAATATGCTGGTTGTTAAAATCATCGGTCAGTAACTCTGCTTCCTTCCAACCTAACATACGTTCTAAGGCCGGATTCACTTTAATAATACGCCCAGTTAAATTTTTCACCATAATTCCATCAACACTTTGTTGAAAGAAGGATTCCAACTGATCCTTCGCTTCTTTTAGTTCTTGTTCAAATTGTTTCCGTTCTAACATGTCAGCCACAGTGCCAATGACTTCCACGATCTCTCCATCACGCCAAACTGGTTTTAAACATACGGAACATGGGATTCGGTTAAGAGTCATTTCGAAAAAGACAGGGCTTTCTCCTTGCCAAGCTCGTTCGTATGGTTCCATGATCAAGATTACCAAAGGGGGAGGAAAGATATCTTCTGGAGATTTCCCTATCACCTTTTCGGGTAGCATGCCCGCTTGTTCTAATAGAGCCCCCTCACATAACGTATAGATAAAACGCCCATCTACTTTTTTAAATTTAAACAATACCCCTTGGTGTTGCCTTACGGTTTCGCGGAATTCCTGTTGAACTCGATATAGCTCTTTCTCCATTTGTGCTCGGTGTGTAATGTCAATCCCCGTACCAATGAGATACTTCACTGTCACGTGATCTTCCCGAATCACGGTATTTGACCAAGAAATTAAGCGATGCTCTCCAGACTTTGTAACCCATTGATTTTGATGATGATTAATAAGGCTTCCATTCAGTAATTCCTGTTGAACCTGCCAAACGCTTTCACGTTCAGATGAAGGCAGAAGGAGATCACTGAAAATCTTTCCCTCCACTTCTTTGGCTGTATATCCAGTTAGCTTTTCACAAGCTTGGTTAAAACGAATGATTTTCCCTTGGGGGTCTAGAACCAACACCAAGGCATCCATGGTGTGGAGTATGGCATCGATAAAGTCCCGCTCTTCTTTAAGTTGATGATTCACTTCTTCTAGTTCCTTTGTCGTCGGTAGCGATAGAAGTTTAGGCATCCAAAACCAGATGTAGATAGCCGTTACTAGCGAAACAATGGCAGTTATGGATTTGAATAATCCTTCCGTAAAATAAATCGGCTTCCAAATGGTAATCAAGGAAACAAAATGAGTGGTTCCACAAAGAAAAATGAATAAAATAAAGAGCAATGCTATGGCTCTAAACCGGATGTTTTTCTTTTTCCGTATAAATAGTAAGATCGAAATGGGGATTGAATAATAAGACAACATGATTACCATATCTGAAAGTGCGTGCAAAGTAACTAAATCAAGTCTCCAAGAGAAGCAATAGCCGTGAGGGAGAAAGTGATCCATTCTTCATCAATACCCCTTTTGTTCGTGTTTACTTGATTAATTTCGACATAAAATTTTTTAGTCCTTCGAACTATTCAAATATGTTGAACTAGTTTTTCAACTATTGAACTCACAATTGGTTTAATAGACAAAAAAATGGCCACCTAGGAAGGAAGCCATTTTAAACAATATTATCAAAGCTTTTTCTTTTACTTAACCAATTTGCCGATAAGTAAATGAGGAAGTAAATAGGAAACGAATACATGTATTCCCATTTAATTATATAATAATAATCAACCCAAACTAAGATAGGCTCTATGACAAACGCTGTAATCCCCGAGAAAAGAAGCCCCTTCCAAATAGGTGAAACGGTAGGTTTTAACTGAATGAATGTCATGATGGTTACAGGCATTAAGGATAAATCCCAAGGGATGAAAGTCGGAAAGTGAGGAGCAATTTTGGCATGGTAATCCCAAAGTCCGTAGCTTATCCCCAAAAAGTCAAAGTAAGAAGAGATCAGCATAACGTAGAAGCCAGCAAACAATAATCTGCTTGTACTTTCTTTCTTCCGAAAATAAATCCAAAATGCCCATGGAATTATGGTCAGTCCAAAGCTTACCCACCAGAACGGCTTTAAAAAGAACTGTTCTTTCCATATGGGAAAAAACTCAATATTGACTCTAGCTATTTCTGCATAGGCTTTATCTATACGTTCTCTTAGTTCTTCATTCATTCTCATCCGCCCATCAAACGTTTTGAATTAATGTAACCAAAACAACCCATGGCAATACTCCATAATATTAGGATGAGTAATTCCATAACCTCTTGATACCGTTGTATTTACTTTTTGGCTGAGGGATGTTCATCGAAATACCCTTTTTCGATCATGATATTCATGTTGTCTTCTGCATATTTAAGAGTTTCTGTCATCAATCTTGCGAAATCTGTACCAATATCCTTTCTCATTACAGTCGAAAGTGCAACTCCATATCTTGACGCTGTTGCTGAGAGCATGACGGCAGATTTGAACAACATTAACCGATCTGAGAAGGGTGAAATCGTACTATCGCCCAATTCACTTTCCCATGTTGGGAGTTCTGGCAACTCACTCTCCGATAATCGATTTTGGAATAATTGTAGATGCTTATCCATAATTTCTGCTCCACGCAAAAAGTGTTGATCTAACTTTTTGTCCTTGGTTAAATCAAATTGGGCAAAACTTTTAAAGAAAAGAGACAGAACCTCCGTTTCGTGAAAGTTTAATTCTAAATTAAAGACTTCTGCCGTATTTAAAGGCCGGTTGCCTTCCATGATTCCCCCTAAGAATAAAAAGGAATGCTTAACTTTTTCAATTCGTTCCGGAGTTGAAATATGTAAGGGATGGAGTAACCCTCTTTGATAAATCAGGTCCAAAAGCATATTAAGGAGCTTCGTACCATTTACCAGCTGTTTTTCAAAAAAATCCCGAATCTCTTTTCGAAACGAACTTCCCAATGACAAGGTATTAGCTACAAGAGCATCCTCTACCAGTTTTTTCTTAACTAAAATCACGGCATTGTCAGAATAAATTTTAGGTGCATCCCAATTAATATCTTGTTCGGAGAATCCTTCTGGGAGTGGAAAATTTGCTCTTTTAAAGAAGTCTGCTGCCACTTCTACTCCCATTTGTGAAATGTCTAATGCGAATTCTAATGTTTTGATAAACTGATCGTCATCTTTGTCTCCCATTTTAATTAAATATTTGGTGACATGGGTGGTCATGGTTTCAGTAAGATAGACATTCCACAGGTTGGAAATTTCTGATGGAGACAGGGTTATCTTGTTGCTCATGTTTGGGCCTCTTTTAATTGAGATGATTTACTTTTTCTCTAGCCATCGGTAATTGATCCATAAATCCAAGTTCGATCATAAGATTCACACTGTCCTCTGCAAATTGTAAAACCTCTGTCATTAATCTCGAATAATGGGAAGCTAAATCTCTTCTTTGCGCGATAGAAAGAGAGGTTCCATATCGCCCCACGGTTGCTGAAGCTAATAAATGCATTTTATACAACATCAATCTGTCCGAAAATGGTGATACCGCACTATCTAAGATTTGATCCTCCCACGTTCGCAGATGAGGAAGATGATTTTCAGAAACTATAGATTGGAAAATGTCCAGATGCTTCTCATACAAACTTACACCACGTTCAAAAAGCTTCTGTAATGACTTGGTTGGTGTAACCTTGGCCATAGCTTTGATAAAAGTTCGGGTCATTTCCGTGGACTTAAAATTATACACCAGCTGACCAATCTCAACGGAATTAAGAGGACGACGATCGGCAAACCAACCTGCCAAAAAACGTTGTTTACTCACTTTTTCACTTTGATTTGGAGTTGGTATATGAACCACAGGGTGGTGCAAACCTTTTTTGGCTATAAGATCACCGAAACGGTTAGTGAGTTCAGTTGAGTTCTTTGAGCATTCTTGATAGAACTCACGGATATCTTTGCGAGTAGACGTGTTTACCGACATGGAATAAACTACGTTCGCAACTTTAGCCATTTCATACTTGAGTATAGCTGTAAAATCATCCGTACATATGGCTGGGGCATTCAAATCCACGTCATGTTGATCAAACTTTTGTGGGAGAGGGTGGTTTACATCCTCTAAAAATGCCTTGGATTTTTCCACTTCAATCTTGGCGATTTCTTCTGCATACTCAAGAACCTTACGTAATTCTTCATCTTGTGTTTTTGTAATAAAATACTTAGTCACCCAAAAAGCCATGGTGTTGGTTAAATAGGAGTTCCACAAATTTGTGATTTCAGAAGGGGTTAGTTTTTCGATCTCCATTTGCTCACCTTTCCATTCGAAGCCTCCGTAATAGTAGACCCTCATAATTTTTCCAGTTAAAGGCTCCAGTATTCAACTACTAACCTATATAGTGAGACAGAGTCTTTGTATTTTCTAAGGAAAGTTGAATCTACATCTATCCTATTTGGATATGAAACGATAAAATAGAAGAGAACATCTAGGATTGTACGCAACGACGGGGTGAAAATGGATGAGCGCAGAAACAGACCTACCTATCCAAAGTTTTGTAAAAATTCAAACTTTAAACGACATGATCACGCAGTTTGACCTTTTATTCAAAAATAATACAGATATCATCTTTTCGATTGATCTTGAGGGGCGTATTCTTAACATCAATCCTGCTGGTGAGAAAATATTGGGATATACCAAAGAAGAGTTAATCTCCCTTTCTTATGAAGCGCTCATTATTTCCGAGCAACGGGACTGGATCCGTCAACTTTTCCAGGAGAGCCTAAACCACAATACACCAGACCCAGAGCAACAGGAGGGCGTGGTGATTACGGTACGCAATAAAGAGGGGCAACGAGTAGAATTAAGAATTATGACAACGGTTCCAGTCATCGCGGGGAACGAGCTTCGGGGGATTACGGGGATCGCCCGTAATATCACGCATCAAACCTATACGGAAAGACAGTTGAAGAATAGCGAGTACCGTTACCAGTCTCTTTTCGAGCATAATCCGGATCCTGTCTTTTCTGTAGATTTGAAAGGATATTTAACAAGTGTAAACCCGATGATGGAGAAATTGACGGGTTACTCTAGGGAAGAACTCCTACATACCCCTATGGCTTCTCTCCTTGTACCTGATGAGCTACAACGCACAATGGTCCAGTTTGAAAAGGCCAAAGAGGGCGAAACCCAACGTTACAACACCGCCTTATATAGCAAAAAGAAGGAAAAGATCATGGTTCGCATTACCAATGTCCCCATCTATGAAAATGAGCAAGTCGCTGGGGTCTTTGGCATTATGAAAGATATAACGGAGAAGAGCCGATACGATTTCCTATTAGAGGGACATAACTATATTCATGAAATGATTGCTCGCGTGCGTCCTTTGAAAGAAATCTTAGAAGCCATTGTTTGTCTTGTAGAAGGGTTATCGCCAGGGGGAATTGCCGCGGTTTATCTCTTAAGTGATGACAAAAAAAATCTTCTCCACGGAGTGTCGCCCCGTTTGCCTGTGGAGTTTACCCAACATTTCCACGGAGCTTTAGTAGAGTCCATCAAGGGATCATGTGGGATCGCGATTCGTAACAAGAAGAGGGTCATTGTACCCCACATTGACACCGACCCCAATTGGTCCGAATATCTAGGTTTGACCAATCAGTACGGTTTAAAAGCTTGTTGGTCTACACCCATCCTGGATAACCAAGGAGAGGTCTTAGGGACGTTCTGTATCTATTATCGTATCCCTCGAAGTCCTGATGCTTATGAATCTACCCTATTAGATCGCGCGATCCATTTAGCTAAACTAGCAATTTTGCATCATAAGACAAAGGAACATAACCATTTTCTTGCTCTACATGATCCATTGACAGGGCTTCCGAACCGGCGGTTGTTTCAAGAACGGTTTGAGCACGCTATCAAGCAAGCCCATAAAGGGAACTATACTCTTTCCGTGCTCTTTATCGATCTTGACCGTTTTAAGTTTATTAACGATACGATGGGTCATTATATCGGGGATCGGCTTCTCCAACAAGTAGCCCAAATCCTAAAAGCGTGTGTAGGGGAAAGCAATACGGTATGCCGTCACGGTGGAGATGAATTTCTCATTTTACTTGAACAGACCACCCCCCTAGAAACCGAGTACATAGCAGAGAATATTAAACAAGCTCTATCTAAACCTTTCAACCATAAAGGGCATGAAATTGTCATTACCCCAAGTATTGGCATCAGCCTATACCCGAGTCATGCTAGAGATATCCAAGCCCTCATCTTAAAAGCAGACCAGGCGATGTACCAGGCGAAGAGACAAGGGAAAAATAACTTTCAAGTTTTTCAACCCCACATGGATACCATGGCAACCATTTTAAATGAGAAACTAGAAATTGAAGCCTACCTGAGAAGAGCATTAGAAAAGCAAGAGTTTATTCTTCATTATCAGCCGCAGATTGATCTCAAGACAAACCGCATTCAAGGGGTAGAAGCCCTCATCCGTTGGTCCCACCCTCTACTTGGTATGGTTCCACCGAGTAAATTTATTCCCTTGGCCGAAGAAACGGGTTTGATTGTACCTATTGGTGAATGGGTCATCCGTACGGCTTGCTTTCAAGCTAAACGTTGGGCAGATGGGGGCTTTCCCCCTTTGATAATGTCCGTGAACTTATCCGTTAGCCAATTCAATCAGCGAAATCTTGTGGCATCAGTTAAAAAAATCCTGAAGGAAACGGGAGTGAGCCCATCCTACCTGGAATTCGAAATTACGGAATCCATGACGATGAACGTGGAAACCGCAATGGCCACGCTCGAGGATCTCAAGTCCTTGGGAGTTAAGATTGCCATTGATGATTTTGGTACGGGCTATAGCTCTCTAAATTACCTAAAAAGACTGCCCATTGATCGGTTAAAAATCGATCAGTCTTTTGTACGAGACATTACGACAGACTCCAATGATCGCGACATCGTAGCCACCATCATAGCGATGGGCCACACACTAAAGAAAACCATTGTGGCGGAAGGCGTAGAAACGAAGGAGCAATATGCGTTTTTACAGCAACATCATTGCGATATGTCCCAGGGTTATTTACTCGGTAGACCCCTGAGCGCAGAGCAATTTTTTGAAACCTTTGGTGACATGATCCAGAGGAACCTATCGATTAAAATTTAAACAAGGTGCATTGAAAAAGAAGCCATGATGAAGTGTGTTCAACACTAAACATGGCTTCTAAGCTTACTTCATGAGTGGAATCTGTTCCAGGATCCCATGTTTGATTCCAATCTTCGCTCCTTCAGCTCCATATAACGATGTATCGCCAATGATTTTAGCATATTGAGCCCCTAAATCTCTGCGTTGGCTGGTAGCTAGAGAGGTTCCATACCTTCCGATAGCGGCTTGAACAAACTGCGTCCAGACTGCCATTATCATTTTCTCCGAAAAGGGAGATCCCTGGACCTCTATCGTTTCACTTTCCCAAGTAGGGAAAGTAGCCATTCCCTCTTCAGATAAGAACTTTTGTAAGGATTGAACATGCTCTTTAGCCAGCTTCTCTCCTCTGACTAAGTAATCACGTATGTCAGGCGAGTCTACCGTGGGTATTACTCCTTTTGCAAAAGCAGCAGCAACGGCAGCCCCCCTAAGATTAAGGACTAAGTTGGATGTCTCCATGACGGATAAAGGACGTTCTTCCCCAAAAAGTTTACCCATAAAAGACGTGTTTTCAATATAACTCGCTTGTTCAGGGGATGGGGACAAAATAACAGGGCGATGCAATCCTTTGGCCATCATAAGATTCATCGATACATTAAATAAATCAACAGCCATGTCCAAAGAATGTTTAAAGAATTTACGGACATCTTCCCGATAAGCAGAGGATATTCCCAAGCCATATACCGTTTGAGCATAAAGAGCTTGCGTATTCAGCATCAATAAGCAGTATTCATCCGTGAAAATTTTCGGTCCGCTAAGATCGACGTCTCCTTCTGAAAATCCTGTTGGAGAAGGATGCCCAGCCTGTTCAAGGAATTTTTCCGTTTCGCCTAAAATACGCTGACAGTACCCAAGGGCTTCCCCTAACACTTGACTAATCTCTTCGTCTTTCGAATGGTTTTGAAAGTATAGAATAAGTTGGGTCATTAAGCTGTTTACATAATTAGCTCCCCACAGATTCGCTAATTCCATCGCTGTTAAACTCTCACCCATAAACTGATCACCGCCCATAGCATTCTACTTATGGCTTATTCTCTTTGATCTATTGCTATTTTATACAAGGATTGTATTTATCTCCTTGCTAACTCATCACGGTCATCAGCTTGTGGAGGCTGCTCCATCCAACCATGATCAATCATGATATTGAATCCGTCTTCCGCATACTTCAAGATCTCCGTAGAAAGTCGGGTATAATGCGGTGCTAAATCACGCCTTGGGCTTGATGCAATAGCTGCACCGTAATTCGTGATCCCCGTTGCATTTAAGCCGCTAATATGGAACATCATGAGCTTATCCGAAAAGGGGGCTTGGGTTGAATCCATAACCGTGTGATCCCATGTTGTGGGTACTGGAATATGTTCCTCGCTTAACACTGAACTAAATATCTCGTAGTGCTTTGCAGATATATCCCTGCCCCTAAGAAAATAATCCCTTACCTCATCATCCTTCGCCACTTGGCTAAATCCCATAATCAAGGATTTGCCTAATATATTGGTTTGTAAATTTGAATAGAGATGTGTAATTTCGATCGCTGTAAGAGGTCTACGCTCCCCGAACCAGCCTGTTAAGAAGCTTTGTTTCTTGATAAAATCCACTTTTTCAGGTGTAGAAATATAGGGTGGTCTTACGTAAAGCCCTTTTGAGAGCATCACTTTTCTCGCTTGATCTTCTAATTCTGCAGCGGAAGTTATACACTCCTTAAAAAAATCATGCACATCCGAACGTGTCGTGAGTGGATAGGCAAAACTGTGCGATGCTACACCTAATCTCCCCATATACCGAAGGTAAGCAATGATAAACATGTCATCAAAGAGGCGTGGGGCATTCACATTAACATCCTTTTCGGTAAAACCCATCGGAATCGGCACATTCTCGTGATTGAAGATTTCCGTGACGGTTTGGATATGCTTATTCGTAATAGATAGAGCATACTCAGCGACCGGTTTTATTTCTGTATCTTCTACTTTGTTTAAAAGATAACTCAAAACACATCTTGACATGGTATCGCCCATATAGGTCGTCCATAGGGATGCTATTTCGGCTGAGGTTAAACGAATATTATGATGGCTTTCCATTTTTTCCATTCCCCCTGTTATGGTTGTCGGTTTTGAGTATTATTTCCACAACACCCAAAATAAAAATCACCCCATGATGGGGTGAAGTTCCCTGTAACTCAACCATGGGTCACTAGCCTTGCACGATGGGAGCTCCCCTCCTGGCAGTAAGGCAATCTTACATGTGCCGCGGTTCCTTTTCCCACCTCACTCTCAAACGACAGACTGCCCTGATGCTCCTGGATAATCTTTTTACAAATGGTAAGACCCAACCCTGTCCCCTTCTCCTTTAAGCTATAGAAAGGCTGCCCTAATTTTCCCATCCGGTCTTTAGGAATCCCCATGCCATTATCGATTACCGATACCAAAATACTATCTTCCCTATCAGGTCCAATGATCACCTTAATGACTCCTCCACCGTCAGGCATGGCTTCCATTGCATTTTTAATCAGATTGATGAAGACCTGTTTAATCTGATTGACATTACAAGTAACCATTGGAGGTTCTTCATCGATTTCGACCAACAGCTGGATATTATGTAGTGTAGCTTGAGGAGTAAGCAGGAGTGTTACCTGTTCTAATATCTCACTCATAGGAACCGTCTTCATTTCCGCTGCTAACGGCTTCGCTAAGTATAATAATTCATTCGTAATCGCTTCGATACGATTTAGCTCATCACCCATGATCCCAAGGTAAGAGGAAGGATGGTCCTTCTGGATTAACTGGATAAAACCCTTTAGCGTCGTTAGCGGATTCCGAATTTCATGAGCGAGGCCTGCTGCCAGCTCTCCCACAAGCGATAATTTCTCCGAATTCCGCAAAAATTCGTCTGTCTGCTTTTGTTCTGTAATATCTCGATACACGCCTGAGTATCCAATGACATTGCCATTCCTATCGTAAATGGTGGAAATAGAAATGCCCACATGAAAAGGCTCTCCACTTTTTCGCAATCGGACAGCTTCATAGCCGATTATGGACCCATTTGTCTTGGTTTGTTTGCGGAAATGGGATGCCTCTTCTTGAAATTCAGCAGGAATCCATGGAAGGGTATTCCACCCCAATACTTCCTTGGCAGTCCATCCGGACATCTTTTCAAATGCAGGGTTGATTTTAATGATGCGTTCTTCACGGTCTAGGATAACAATGCCATCGGCATTATGGGCAATATAGGACTCAAGCTGTTCTTTGGCTTCATGCAATCGGTAAGCCGTCCTTTCCATATCCTCTTGGGACTCTTTGAGCTTCAACAGAGTCTGCTGAGAATTTCGCAAGGATTCAATGAGATGAAAAGCAACGGCTCCACCTAGAATGATCACACTAGAATAAAAGGACCAAAAATAAAAACCTCGGATATGTAAAACGCCAGGTAGAATCAACAGCAACAGCAACACATTGAAACCAAGCGTAAAATACCAGCTAAAGCGATGAGACCGAATCAGAGGAGGAAGGATTACCCCAATGATAGCATCCAGTCCGAGAATTAGGATGGGAATAGAATAATCACCGCCAAGTGTTTCAGATAGAAAGATTCGTCCGATAGAGGCCACGATCCATGCCGGGAGAGCGGAAGCCCATCCTCCATAGAAAGCAGCTAATAAAATAGGAAGGTGTCTAAGGTCCACGAACCCACTTTCCAGTTCATAACGAAAGAACATAAGAACCGAACTGACACAACCAAAGCTAATGCCTAGAATAAGCCGTGATCGCAGCGGGGAATCTCTGAAAACCGGCTCCTTGCAAATATAGTAGTGAATGATAAAGACCATAGACAAAAAAAGTGCGGCATTAATAATCAAATAGCTTGTCACGCTGATGCTCCTTAGGTCCGGATTAAACCTTAAAATATTGAACAATAATAAGTTTTCCATCTATTAACTCTATAAATATAGCATATTAAAACCTAACTAGTAATACACTTCCTAGGCATAAAAAAAAGTGTCCCTTACTGTCGGGACACCTTTTTAATTCCCTATTCCCTACCAGAGCCACTGTTGATAGGCCCAGTTACCTACAAAAGCCAGAATGGCAAGAGAAACATTGAACCACCCGATATAGCGGGCAGCCTTTTCCTCCTTCTTCAATTTCGATAGGCTGTACGCCTTCACATCAAAAATGAGGATCAGGATTCCCGTCGCCCCTAATAACATCACCATATAATTGATATAGCCAATCATTTCGGACCTCCAGTTGCCGCTAGCTTGCTTTCATGCCTATGCGCCGAATGCTAATATCTACTTGCACATGAACCGGAATCTCCTTGTACATGGCCTGCCACTTCTCCTTCTCCTTAATGTGCTGACTCCAGTAGGTCGGATGTTTCCCCCGGACATGTTCACCAAAGCCGAAAATGTCTGACCCTTGCTTTTGCGTTTTCTTGATGAGTTTCATGAAAGCCTCTTCCGCATTTTTCCCTATCTGACTTTCAATTTTGTGAAGACTTGCGGAGCTACCTACCTTAAACTGGGCATTACTTTTTTCGATAAGGTTTCCTTCAATATGAACCTTGACCTTTACATGCGGTTTCCCGTCTTTCATCTTCACTTCGATCTTGGATTTGCGCTCCGTGGATTCGAACATCACAGCTCCCGCCTCTCCCGGAACTTCGACCAAAACAGTATATCCGCCAGGGTTTATCCCCTTGATCGCCATGTAATTCCCAATTTCAATCGGCAGGGTGATCCCTGCCATTTTGCTTCCCTTGAAATAAGCTAAACCCGATATCAGGACCGATTGATTCTTTTGAAGCTCCACATATGGGAGGTAACCTTCCTGCCCCTTGCTAGTCATGGCGCTCCAGAATACCCCCAAAAAAGAATTAGGCAGCTTACCCAGCTCTACCGAGCCATCCATGGTGGCCAATAAGTAGAGAGCGGGGACGCGCTCCAATTCAGGTTCTAGGCTGACGAGCTCGGCAGCTTTGCCTTTAGAGACAATCATCCAGGCGGCCCTTCTAACCTCCGCATTGCGCCTTAACGCATCGTTTAGATTTTGAAGTCCTTTTCTGGCGACCTTTTCATTGACGACAATGATGCGTAAATGCCCGAAAAACAAGCGATCCGAAACTAGCTGCTGAAGATTGGAAAACGCATCCTCTACCGTGTGCCCGACAACGTCGATTACCCAAACCGGCTTCTCTGTGCCTCCGCCGCCGCCTTCTCCTGGACCTAAGGGGATGCGCCCGGGCACGGCAATCTGAACGGTCAAGCGAATAAGCCTTTTTTGTTCTTCTGGAACCTTCCCCCCTAAATGGGCGACAGCACTCTCTTCGCTTACCTCCTCCGGATCTTCCTCATCGACAGCGATAGCTAGTACAACGGCCCTTTCTTCAATTTCGAGACGATCCCAGCAGCCAGATAATAAAGGGACAAAGCATAGCAGGATTCCTACGCACTTAACGCTTCTGACCCATCGATTGGGATGCAAGCTGATCCCCCCTTTTGTTTCGAATCCATGCGATCGCCCACAACACCGAAGGATATCCAATGGTGATAAAGAGGCCAATCCGACCGACGGTTTCAATCCATTGATACATTTGCAGATCATTGCTGGGTACCATGGCAATCACAAAAATGAAGGGTAAGGCAAAGAAAGAGAACATTCGATGGTTTCGTAACCGAAAAAGCTCACTCGTAGCCTGGATCGTTAAAAAATAGCTGGACAAGAGGGTCGTAAACACGGCGGTTACCCATACCGCTAAAAACGCTGCATCCAGCCTTTCCAGAATAGCCGCAGGCAAGGATGTCGTCTTAGCCAATTCCAGTGTCGGCCACAGAAGCAATTTCAGCTCCTCCGCTCCAAAGACGGCGAGGGTTGCAACGACGATCATTAAATAAAGCACGCCCGAAATGGATATACCCCATAAGCTCGCGAGCATCGCCTTCTGTGGGCGGCGCATGGCAGGAATGACCATGGTGATTATAAAGAAGCCTTGAAAAAGGGCCGCCACCGTTAACATCCCCATCAGCATCCGGGCGGGTTCAGTCCCCCATACAGGAAGCAGTCGGACCACTTCGGCATTCTTCAAGGAAAGGACAACGATCAAAATGGCTGGTCCCAAGATAATAGGGGAGTAAAAATGATGGATATAGGCAAAGGTGGTGATGTCATTGCGAGTCGTGAACGCAGCGAGAAGCAGCATGACAATAACCGTTACCTCTAATGGCGTTCTCTGCAGAACCGCGGTGACCACCACCTCGCCGAATTCCCTAGCCGTAAGAGCTGTTAATACCGCAAAAAAGCAAATAATGGAAGCACTCCCGATTCGCCCTAACCAGGCTCCAATGATGAATTCACTATAACGAATGATGCTGTGCTTCGGAAAGCGCATGCCTAAGAGCGTGACCATGATCAGTCCCATTAGGGCAATGACCGTCCCTAACAGCGTAACAAGCGGTGCCACCGTATCCGCTGAAAGAACCGCAAGACGCGGGAGAGCCAGAATTCCTACCCCAATAATCGAACTAACCACAATGATAGCGGCTTGCAGGACCGTTATTTCACGTGGTGTCTCCATCCACATTCCCCCTTTCATTTCCGACATTAACGGGATCAAGCGTGTTGCTTGGCGCCTCTTTGAACTCCTGAATACGATCTCCCAAGCGATTCCGATTTCTCGTATGTAAGGATGCCGGCCTCTTCGGCATCCACCAGTGAGGACCGCGGATGATAATATCCTTCATTCCCTGAAAATTCCCGGGAACAATCGGGCTCATATAGGGCACGCCGAACGACCTTAAAGAAAGCATGTGATTAATAATCAAAATGACCCCAACCATTAAGCCGTATAACCCGAACGTACCAGCCATGAAGATAATGGG
This sequence comes from Ammoniphilus sp. YIM 78166, assembly GCF_004522215.1. Taxonomy (GTDB): domain Bacteria; phylum Bacillota; class Bacilli; order Aneurinibacillales; family RAOX-1; genus YIM-78166. The sequence continues at coordinate 40,394 of NZ_SDLR01000004.1, forward strand.
AAAGCGCAAGAGGCGCAAGGCCATAGCCGCATTATAGGCCGGTGTAGCAAAGGATCCAATCGTGGTGAGGGCGATTACGACCACCGTGATCGGGCTGACAAATCCGGCAGACACTGCCGCTTGTCCAATGACAAGTACCCCGACAATCGACAAGGCTCCCCCCACCTGCTGAGGCAATCGAACGGTCGCTTCCCGCAGGATTTCCATAATGACTTCCATTAAAAAAACTTCAACAACAGCCGGGAATGGGACTCCCGCCCTCCCCCCGGCTACCGCGACGGCAAATTGGGTAGGAATCAATTCCGGATTATAGGAGATGATCGCCACATAAAGAGAGGAAGTAATCAGTGAAAAAAACAAGGAGACTAACCGGACTAGCCGAATCGCACTCGACATGATAAACCGCTCCACATAGTCCTCACTCGTCTGGTAAAACTGATGGAACACGGTGGGAACAATTAGGCCAAACGGCGACCCGTCCACCAGAATAACCACTCTCCCCTCCAAAATCTGTGCGACGGCCTTATCCGGACGTTCCGTATTCTGAATCTGCGGAAAAGGGGAGAAGTGATGATCCTCGATATATTGTTCCAGATAGCCTGCATCTAACACGGCATCGATATCAATTGCCGATAACCGGTCTTTCACCTCCTCGATTAAATCAGGATTAGCAATTCCCTCTAGATAGCAAATAACCACCTTGGATTTAGAGATTCTTCCTATCTCCATGGTTTTCACCCGAAAATCCGGGGTCTGCAGCCGATAGCGAAGAAGCGCGATGTTGGTTCCGATTTGCTCGATGAATCCTTCACGCGGTCCACGAATCGTCTGTTCCGTACCTGGTTGGTCAATCGCTCGCTTGTCTACTTTTCGAGTCGGAATGACAAGAGCATCATCAAGACCTTCAGCCAGAATAATTGTTTCACCGCGCACGATTGCGTGAATGATCTTTTCTATTTGGCTTTCCGATTGAATCGCGCTATGGTAAAGGATATCTTCTATTAAAACTTCTTTTAATTGGGAGGAATTGAACTTCTTCCCCTCGAGATGCCGAGGGACTTGCATCAAAGGCTTCAGGATGTCTTCATTTACTTGTTGGATGTCTACGAAATTGGAAAAATAAATCATAACCGCATCATATAAACCAAATACATGAAACCGGCGGATGATTAGATCATCATTCTCACCAAGAATCTCCTGAATGAATTGAAGGGTGTCAGCGATATTCCCCTTGACTTTCTGATCTTTATGTTTTTCCACCACTTGATGTGGTGCTACAGCCTGTGCCTGATTTTTCTGTTTCTTGTTTTTGAACCATCTCGAGATAAACATCCCGCCATCTCCTTAATGGGTATTCCATCATTTAATTATTTTCCCCATTTCTGCTAATTTAATGAAATGCTGTTTTTATAGGATTAAATACAAAAAAAGGCGAAATCCAGTTGGAGTTCGCCTTCCCTATTATAAGCCTAATGAGATATACTTGACTTCCAAAAATTCCTCGATTCCATAATGCCCGCCTTCACGGCCTAAACCGCTTTGCTTGAATCCTCCGAATGGCGCTTGAGGCGTAGACGGCAAACCATCATTAAGCCCAACAATTCCATATTCCAAGGCTTCACAGATGCGTATACCGCGTGTAATGTTTTCTGTGAACACGTAAGCCGCCAATCCGAATACCGAATCATTCGCTCGCTTGATCACTTCCTCTTCCGATTGGAAAGGGGTAATCGGAGCTACCGGGCCAAAGGTTTCTTCAAACATGCAGAGCATCTCATCATTCACATCAGAGAGCACCGTAGGTTCAACGAATAATCCTTCCTTTACTCGCCCGCCGGTTTCTACCTTGGCTCCCCGCTTGACGGCATCTTCAATATGATGAAGGACTTTATCTACAGCAGCTTGCTCGATAAGCGGCCCAATTTCAACGCCTTCTTCCAATCCGTGGCCTACCTTCAATTCCTGGACTTTAGAAACGAACCGTTCGACAAATTGGCTGTAGATCGATTCGTGCACGAAAATCCGATTGGAACAGACACAGGTTTGCCCCGCGTTGCGGAACTTGGCTTCCATGACACCTTTTACGGCCTTATCGATGTCCGCATCGTCCATGACGATCACAGGAGCATGACCTCCTAACTCAAGCGAGACCTTTTTGACGGTGTCCGCCGCTCCCCGCATCAAGAGCTTGCCTACTTCAGTGGATCCCGTAAAAGTCAGCTTACGGACGCGATCGTCTTCCAGCCATACCTGGCCGATCGCTTTTGGATCGCCGGTAACCACGTTGACAACGCCTTTCGGAATGCCCGCCTGCTCTGCCAGTTCCGCCAACTTAATGGCGGTGATGGGTGTTTGTTCGGCCGGCTTAATCACCACGGTACACCCCGCCGCTAAGGCTGGCGCTACTTTACGTGTAATCATAGCGGCTGGGAAATTCCATGGTGTAATAGCAGCGACCACGCCCACAGGCTGCCTGTGAACAAAGAGGCGCTTATTCCGTTGGGTAGCCGGGATGATCTCTCCGTATATCCGCTTCGCTTCTTCTGCATACCAAGCAAAAAATCCATTGGCGTAATTCATTTCCCCGAGCGCTTCTTTTAGCGGCTTGCCTTGCTCAGTGGTCATGATTTTCGCCAGCTCTTCCTTATTTTGATCGATTAAATCATGCCACTTTCGAATCAATTCCGCGCGCTCATAGGCGGAAAATTGAGACCAAGTTTGAAAAGCTTCATACGCCGCATCAACCGCCTCCTTGGCTTCTTTGGCCCCGCCTAGCGGTACGGTAGCCACGACTTCATGTGTAGCTGGATTGGAAACCTCGATGCGAGAAAGCTCTTCTCCCACCCATTGGCCATTGATATACATGGAATAATGCTGCATCGGATATAATCCTCCTTACGAAATTTTCTCGATTTTATGCTCAAGCTCTATATCCTTGGTGAAAGTTTGATCGTTTTCTCCTTTGAAGAAATCCTTTCCATATATCAAAAGACATAATAGAATTCCTACGGCGAACGCCCAGGTTGCCCCTTTAGTTGCCAATACGGCACCAATGATGCCGGCAATACCCAGATCGCGTTGACTGCGGGACTCCAAGATTCCAATTTTCACACTTACATACCCTTGAATCAATAACGTAAGGGCTAGAGCGATCCCCAAGATCGGTTTCACCAAACTGACAATCGGAAGTAAAAGCAGACCGGTATTCGTTCCCCAGCGGAAGGATCCGGAGCCGCCAAAAATGGAATTCATGGCCTTCTTGCCTTCTTTATAGCGCTGCACCACCACGACCTGCATCGCTGCCCATAGCGGACCTGCCATAGTCACATCGGGACCTAGAATACTCATGACTGTATTCCGGCTACCGAAGATCAGATGGGCGCGATTCGGGTTATAATCGATTTTCTCGTCTGGCCTGGATCTTTCCCCTTCTTGAACTAGGGCCCGGCTTTGCAGCACATCCCCAAACAACACGATATACGTCGCCAGAACCGTGGGGATCGCCGAGATAAACATCATGAAAGGAGGCAATCCAAGACCAAAGACCGTATATTCATTCCATAGGGTGACAAAGTCCGGCTTGCTGAAGCCCCACTCGATTTGAGGCCACGTCGCTTCCCCAAATATGGGCGCAAGGATGACAGCGAGTAAAATAATAGGAAAAATGCCGAGGTTAGAAATAAACATCCATGCTCTATTTTTTGCCTTTAACGTACTGAAATGCTTTGAGAAAATCAGATAAAATGCAATGCCGATCGCGATCGAAATCGTCCAAGGAAACGTTTCAAAGCGTCCGCCCACTTGAAATACCGAAATGACAGCGGCAAACCCTGCCCCAAGAATGACGCCTGATTTGATCGCGGGTGGAACAAGGGTAACTACCCTACTCGCCATGCCGGTCATCCCCAGCAATAAGGCGAGAATTCCTAACGTGAGCTGGAAGGAAAACAGCGCGTGAACGCGCTCGGGACCTTCCGGAAAAGCCGAGCAATAGGCCATGATCAATGGGATTGCGGGGGTAATCCACCCCGGCACTACGGGATCTCCCAGCAAGTGATGCAATAGATAGAGGACTCCATTTAGCATCACCACAGCTAAGGCGACTTCAAAAGGCATCCCGAGAAGCTCAATCATTAATGGAATGGCCGCCAAGTCTACGGCACACATCAATAACCCTTGCACATAGTCCGGCCATTCAAATTTATAATGGATAAAAGGCAATCTCAGCTTAAAAGGCCCTAATGGAATATAAGGTGATTCCTGGCCATGCCTGCGATTTTTCCACATTTCTTTTTTCCCCCTTTCGTTGCTTTAATACGCTGATCTATAAATCTTCTCAATGTCCTCCTGGGATAGCCAACGAGGATTGTTTTTAAGCAGCCTTTCAATTTTGCTGGCATCTTCCGCCATGGCCCCAATGGCCTCTTCCGGCACCTGGAAGGCGCGCATCCCTCTCGGAATATTCACAGCGTCACATAGGCGGCGCATGGCTTCTACCGCGCGATCCGCAGCTTCGAAGTCCGTGAGTCCGCTCACCTTTTCCCCTAGCGCCTCGGCGATGTCACGGAAACGCTCCACACAGCTGATCTTGTTCCACTCCATCACGTAAGGCAATAACAGCGCATTGCTCACGCCATGGGGAATGTGGAATCTGCCACCAAGCGGATAGGCCAGCGCATGAACCGCCCCCACGCCTGCATTTCCGAAGGCCATACCTGCCATGAGACTGGCTGTAGCCATGTTTTCGCGAGCCTTCATATGATTGGGGTTCGCATAGGCTTTAGGCAGGTTTTGCGCAATCAGCTTCATGGCACCCAGCGCAAGAGCATCCGTAATCGGGGATGCATGTAAGGAAATATAGGCCTCAATGGCATGCACTAAAGCGTCGATTCCACTTGCCGCCGTCACCGACTTCGGCATCGTCAAGGTCATTTCCGGAGAGACAATGGCTACATCGGGGAGAATATAATCACTTACTATTCCCTTTTTCAATTGGGCCTTCGTATCCGAAAGAATGGCGATATTCGTAACTTCCGAACCCGTTCCTGCTGTCGTCGGGATGGCAATAATCGGAACCCCTTTTTCCGGAACCAAGTCCGTTCCGAATAACTCGTCAATCCTTCCTGCAAATCGAGCAAAGGCTGACACGCTCTTCGCAATATCAATCGCGCTTCCACCGCCAACGGCAATGAGACCGTCATGCTGCCCTTTACGAAAAGCCTCGGCACACTCCTCCACCAGAGCGATTTCGGGCTCTGGCTTGACTCCGGTGTAAACCCCATTTGCAATCCCTTTCAAAATCGATTGAACTTGATCCACTACTCCTACCTTTTGAAGGATTTCATCGGTAACAATCAAAGGGTTATTCATATTTAGCCGTCTGGCTTCCACAAGCAGCTGTTGAGTTGCTCCTTCGCCAGTAATTAATTTGTTTGCCATTTTAAAAGTTGAAATATTCATGCTGTCATCCTCCTCCTTTGTCCTTTTTATAAGCAAGATTCATGCCAACTTTTTTGTTTTGGGTATGGTCTCATGCTAGCCAAGCAAAGACGGATATTCTTTCAGACACAAATACGACAAATTCGAACAAAAAAATAATCAAAACGCACGTCTTGATTATTTTTTCAATCGAAGGTTTCCCATTTTTTCATTTTCTGTACGATCGTGGCTTGACTAACTTGCAGGGCTTCTGCAGCCCTTCTCGTCGTTTTATATTGTTTCATGGCTTGAGTGATTAATTGCCGTTCCAGCTTTTCCGTGGCCTGCTTGAGGGGAATGATTCCCCCTTCTCCAACTTCCCCTATTCCCGAGCGCTGCAGAATTTCATCCGGCAAATCCGAAAGGCGAATTTGCTTGCCCTTGACCACGACAACGAGTCTCTCAATCATATTGATCAGTTCACGGATGTTGCCCGGCCAATGATACTCCGTCATCGCATCCAGGGCTTCAATCGTGATTTCTTTACGGAAACCATACTTGGCATTAAACTTGTCCAAGTAATAATCAATCAGCGGAAACAGCTCTTTGGTTCTTCTCCGCAAGGGAGGAATCATAATTGGCACGACACTTAAGCGGTAATAGAGATCCTCCCGAAATCTCCCTTCCTCCACTAAGCGCTTTAGATCCTTGTGGGATGCCGATATAATGCGCACATCTACGGTTTTGACATCAACGGACCCGACCGGCATAAATTTGTTTTCCTCAATCACCTTCAACAGCTTCACCTGCAGCTCCAAAGGCAAATCCCCGATTTCATCCAGAAACAGCGTGCCTTGGTCCGCCAATTCCAGCAGCCCCTTTTTCCCCTTGGGCGAGGCCCCCGTAAACGCTCCCGGTTCATACCCGAATAGCTCTGCTTCAATTAAATTGGCGGGCAGGGCGCCGCAGTTCAACTCGACAAAGGCTTGCTTGGATCGAGGGCTTTTCTCATGAAGGTATTTTGCTACCAGCGTCTTTCCTACTCCCGTTTCACCCTGGAGCAATACCTTAATGTCCGTTGAAGCCACCCGCTCCGCAAGCTGATAAACCTCCAACGTTTCCTCACTCATAATAATGGAACGGAGGATTTCGTCATAAGTGGCCCTGTGCATATTTCCTGCCGTTTGGCGAAGCTTCTTCAGGTCCTGAAGCTCCTCAATCTCATGCTTCAATCTTAAAAGCTCCGTAATATCTCGCACACTATTGATGACATATAAGATGGATCCCTGCCTCCCATAAATGGGCTTACCCGATACAATCACCTTTCTTTTATTTTTTGCCGTTTGCATCATGGTAATGGGCCGTTTTTGCTTCAGCACTTCGATAGACACCGATTTTGAAATATAACCCTCTCTAACCAGATCCTCCATATGAAAGCCCAGAACCTCTTCCGCCTTGATGTCGGTAATCCTTTCATACGCCTGATTGATCTTGATGGTGATGCCCTTGGCATCCGTAATATAGACCCCATCATATAAGGAATCCAGAATATCAGAGAACACTTGGCTTTGAATCAGCTGGGAATATTCCTCATCACTTAGCTTTGGCAAAGGGGATTGATAGGTGGGTGTAAGAGGATGGTGGAGGAGGTTGCCGATCCTCTCATTTATTTTTCCGTTCTCGATGGCCGCCTGCAAATCACTTGCTGCAAAAAATCCGACTACTTCCCCCTCTTCCGTTTGCACTTCCAGAACGTCATTCCCACTGGCCGCAAAGATTCGAATAGCATCCTGCACGGTATCGGTTGTCTTGATTGTCATGTTCTTTTTTACTTACCCCCCGTTCATTTCTATCCCACAATTAGGTTACCATAATTGCTTTCATCTCATTATGGAAAAAAAGCCATGCTCATGTGGAGACGGTCTTTCCAAACATGAAAAAGACCCCATCGCTCCATGCAACAAGGTCCTTTCATTCCATCCAACACATATTCATTTCTCTCATTTCTTATTAATTCGCCTTTGCTTTACGGTCATTACGGTTAAAGTTCACGACCAAACCTTTGAGCCAAGGCATCATATAACGGTCAACACCCCAAGCATAGGCGGCTGTTCCCATGCCCAATAAGATAAAGGCTACCGTGAGCAAAATCGGGTTGGTGCTTATTGTTCCTGCAAGCAGGAAGTTCAAATTCATGAACGCACCGGCGTAGAGCGCAACTGTCGTAAATGCACCGAGAATCAGTCCCAAGCCGACGGCCACTTCTCCCCAAGCTACCAAAAAATTGAACAGCTCTACATTTGGAAGTGCGAATCCTTCAAGGAATGCAGCATACCAGCCTTTTACTATAGGATTCTCGCCACTGGCTTTGCCAATAGCCCCTTTTAAATACCCTGTCGCATCAAAGTTTCCAAACGCCTTTCCCCATCCTGCCGTCAGCCATTGTACCCCTAACCAGATCCGAACGATTGTCCATAAAGGAACCATATAAGTGCTTCTCATTTTGTCTAACATCTTCATCCTATCCTTTCTCTCATTGATAGATTAAGTATCTCATTAAGCGTTTGATGCTTTTCTGAACCATTGACTCACCTCCTTGTTTACACTTTTAGTATACTTGATTCTACTTAATAATGTGATACCTTTCACAAAGTTGAAACCAATTGGTCATGACTTAGCTACAAATACTTCACAGTTTCTTCATAGCTAAGATAAAGACCGCCACCACTTGGGACCTTAATTTCCACCATCTCCCCCGCCATCATCACCGCCACCTGAATCCACATTATCATCTGGATCAGCAACAGGAAACATATAGCCACAACTCGTACAACTACTTTCTGCTACCGCAGTCTTCTCTGAACACCGGGGACAAACTCGATTGCTTTGGAACTTAATTTTCGATAATACAGCAATAAAACCAATTAACGCAATCGCTCCAATTAAAAACCCCATTCGATCACCACCCTTATTGGTCTAAGTGTTACTATTCTATCACATCGAGAACGCAAGATTTTAGACAGATGTATTTTCAACGGAGAAAATAGCCGTGGACCCGGATATGTTTTCCAACGGTAAAGTAGCGAAAAGGGGGCAGTCCCCAGTGGCCTTGCATAAAGTTTCCCTGAGCCCCTCCCAACTTGGTAATCCCTATTGCAAACACGAGGATCTGGAGGGCAAACAATGCCTTAATCGCTTCTGGGCCGACTATTAACTATTCTTCAATAGTACACCAAAAAGAAGCAGCGATGGCAACACTACTCCTCAACAATCGACATATGATCATTGAACAAAACTATCTTCAGCCACTCAGCTGCTATCTAATAGAAGCTTTACAAATGTTCTCTTCGAATACGAAATATGATTAATATTTTTATAGTAATCTTTTTTTATCTAAAGAGCGTATTTTTTTGTGAATGCATGTTTTCATGCTTATACAATCCACCAAGTGAAGCACCGAAGACCACGTGTCCAAAAAGTAATATTATTAGATTATTAGTAAAAATACAATTTCTTTATTAACTAAATGAATATCATTCCATTTTGTAACACCATTTAATCGATCAATTCTCTAGTTTAACTTAACTGCCCAATCGTACATAAAAAAGCAGTGGATGGATGCTGATCCCTTCCCCTGCTTTCGATCTCCGTTAGAATAATGACTAAGCTAAAAATACCCCCCTACAGGGTATTTTTAAAGACAAAATCACCAAAAGTCCACTGAACGTAAACATCTAAAATGGAAGCAAGAAGGCATAGATGGAAATTCTCCACCTATTAATTAAAATAGAGTAGGATTTCATTTTGTAAGTGGAAAAAATCCAACTATTAGCTCTGAAATCCAAATTTACAAGCTAAATTGAAGCTCTAGTTGCCAATTGTCCACTTATTTTGCTTTTTTTTCTATAACTTTTTCAGATAAATGGACTTTTTACCACTATATTTTACAACCCAACTTGATACACTCATCGGAACCGTTGCGCTAACCTGCCCTCCCCTCGGAATAAACTGAACACGTAGTCGAAGGTGAAGCTTTCCCATACATTAAGCATCCCTAGTCTCTCTAAAACATAAAAAGCAAAAGCTGCTGGTTTCTTATTAATTAATTCCACAAAGTTAAAACGACTTGATTACGACTTAGATACAAAAACTGAACGCCAGTGCTTCAGTTTCTACAGTTTAATCCCATTAGACATTTTTTCCATTTGAACTATTGCAAAAAAGCCACGTTCATGTGCGCTTAGCACAAAATATGGCTTTTCTTATAGGAAATCTTACAACCCTAATCCTTCATTAGATACCCACTAATAACAAGACGCTGGATCTCATTCGTCCCTTCATAAATTTGGGTAATTTTCGCATCGCGCATGAAACGCTCGACCGGGTACTCCCTCGTGTAACCATATCCTCCATAGACTTGCACAGCTTCGACTGTGACGTCCATGGCGATATCGCCGGCAAACAATTTGGACATAGCCGACTGTAGTCCATAAGGGATTCCTTGATCTTCGCGCCAAGCTGCTTGGTAAGTAAGCAGTCTCGCCGCTTCAATCTGGGTTGCCATATCCGCCAGCTTGAATTGGATCGCTTGTTGCTTGGCGATCGGCTTGCCGAATTGCACGCGTTCCTTGGCATAGGCTACCGCATGATCCAGGGCTCCTTGTGCAATGCCCACGGCTTGGGCCGCTATACCATTTCTTCCGCCATCAAGCGTCATCATGGCGATTTTAAAGCCTTCTCCCACTTCGCCAAGCAGATTCTCTTTTGGCACGCGGCAATCTTCAAAGATCACTTCGGTTGTGGCAGAAGAGCGGATTCCCAGCTTTTTCTCCTTTTTGCCTACCGAAAATCCTGGGAAGCTCTTTTCCACGATAAAAGCCGCGATGCCTTTATGCTTGAGTTCCGGATTGGTCTGGGCAAATACGATATAGATATTGGCATACCCGCCATTCGTAATGAAGATTTTGGATCCGTTAAGGATCCATTCATCCCCTTGCAAGACGGCGGTTGTTTTCATCCCCGCCGCATCCGAACCGGAGCCTGGTTCGGTCAGGCAGTAAGCGCCCATCCATTTTCCTTCTGCCATCCCCCGCAAATACTTTTGTTTCTGTTCTTCGGTGCCGAATTTATAAACCGGCCATCCTGCCAGCGAGCAGTGCGCCGACAGCGTGACTCCTACGGACGCATCCACGCGGGATAATTCTTCTAAGGCCAATACATAGCTGAGGTAATCCGCTCCAGCTCCGCCATATTCTTCAGGCCAAGGAATACCGGTTAGCCCGAGATCGGCCATTTTTCTCCATATCCCCATATCCCACTTTTCTTCCTCATCCCGCTCCGCTGCAGTTGGTGCGACTTCATTCAAAGCAAACTCCCGGACCATTCTGCGCATCATGTCATGCTCTTCCGATAAGAGAAAATTCAATGTTCCCCACTCCTTTTTTCTGTCTTTTTCTATTTTAATAGGGATGCCAAGGCTAGATCATATTCCCTCTTTAATTCCTCCACCACCTCGGACACCGGCTGAACCCTCTTGATTGCCCCCACGCCCTGGCCAGCGGACCAAATATCTTTCCAGGCCTTGGCTGAAGGGTTGCCTACCTGGGAGAAATCGAGGGAAGCTTTTTTCTCGAGCTTGTTGGGATCCAGACCCTCTTTGCGGATACTGGGCACCAGATAGTTGGCAGGAATGCCGCTAAAGGCATCCGTATAAATCAGGTCTTCCAGCGTGGACTCTGTGATCATCTGCTGATATTCTCGACTGGCCAGGCTTTCATCCGTGGCAATGAAGCGGGTGCCCATATAAGCCAAGTCTGCTCCCAGCGATTTTGCTGCGAGGATGTCCTGCCCCTTTGAGATGGAACCGGCAAGAATCGTAATCCCTTCCCAAAACTCCTTAACTGCTCCTATAAAAGCCATAGGATGGAGGGTTCCAGCATGGCCGCCCGCTCCATTGCAAACCAGGATGAGCCCATCCACCCCTTTCTCTGCCGCTTTTCGGGCATGGGCCAGCTGGCTCACATCCGAAAAGACAAGGCCCCCATATTGATGGACCAAACGAACCACTGGGCTTGGATCGCCCAGCGAGGTTATGACGATCGGAGGCTGATACTTGTCTATCAGCTCCAAATCCTCCTCATACCGCTGATTGGAGCGATGTACGATGATATTTACGGCCCACGGTGCAGCCTCTACCTCGGCTAACGCCTCGGCAATTTGTTTCATCCAATCCTCCAGGATTTCCGTTGTGCGGGCATTGAGCAACGGAAACGAGCCGACAATCCCCGCTTTGCAAGTCTCGATGACTAATTCCGGACTTGAAACGAGAAACATCGGAGCCGCAATGACGGGCAGCGACAGGTGCTCTGCAACACGGAATGGCAGCTTTGTCATGCTTTTGCCTTAAAGTCAGGAGTTCTTTTCTCTAAAAAAGCTGCGATTCCCTCGACTCCCTCTGCGGATTGCGCCATTTTGGCCAGCGATTGCGTTTCATTTTCCAATTGGGTTTCCAACGTTTCACTCCATCCGCTATGCAGCAAGCGCTTCGCGGCCCCCGATGCCGCCTTCGAGCCTGCAGCCAGTTGAGCAGCCAAGGTCTGGGCTTGTGCAAGCACCTCTTCGTCGGCCACGACCTGGGTCACCAATCCAAGTTCATAGGCTTCCTGCGCGGAGAGCACCCTGTTCGTCAGCGTCAGTTCTAGCGCACGCTTGAGCCCGACAATGCGCGGCAAAAAGTAACTGGACGACATATCCGGGGTCAGCCCTACCTTCGTATAGGCCATCGTGAAGCGAGCGGATTGGCTGGCTATCACCAGATCTGAGGCGATCGCCAGGCTCATTCCCGCTCCGGCCGCCACCCCGTTTACCGCTGCGATCACGGGAGCATCCATCCGCGTCAAACGCGAAATCGCCGCATGCAGATAGGTGGTGACTTCCTTAAGGTGAATGGGCAGCTGGGCTCCTTGCTCTGCGAAGCTGCGCAAATCCCCTCCCACGCTAAACGCGCGGTCTACTCCGGTAATGATTACGACCCGAATGTCAGGGGATTCATCACATTGCAAGGAAGCATGCATCAGTTCTTTGGCCAGCTCCAGATTCATCGCATTGGCTGCCTCTGGGCGGCAGAGCCTAATCGTGGCCACATTTTCGGCAACCTCAAAATGAAGTGTTCGATATTCCATTTTACCTGCCTCCTACCGTGAAAAAGTTTTTTTGCTGCAGTAATCCCATCTGAATGGCTTCAAAGGTCAATTCGTCCCTAAACTTCGGGTGCGCGATGCGGATCAGCGCTTCGGTCCGCTCTTTGATCGTTTTGCCTTTCAGCTCGGCTTTTCCATACTCCGTCACAATCGTATCCACATCGTTCTTGGAGGTCGTGACCACGGCCCCTTTCGGCAGGGTCGGAACGATTTTGGAAATCGTGTCATCCTTCGCTGTAGAGTATAGGCAGATGATGCCGCGGCCATGCTTCGAGAGTCTCACACCCTTGGCAAAATCCGCTTGGCCTCCGGAGGAAGAATAATATTTTCCATTGATCGTTTCCGAATTGCACTGACCCAGGAAATCGACCTCTACGGTTGCATTCACGGATACCAGGTGATCGATTTGGGCGATATTGCAGATGTGATTGGATACACTGCACGGCAGCATGTAGATATCTTTATTTTCATGCATGAAATCATACAGTCGCTTAGTACCGAAAGCGAAGGTGGCCGTGGTTTTTCCTTTATACATCGACTTGTTCGAATTGGTAATGGCACCGGATTCATACAAGTCTACAATCTTATCCGGGAGCATTTCCGTATAGACGCCGAGATCGCGATGATCAGCCAAAAATTCCATGACCGCGTTCGGCATCGCCCCAATGCCGATTTGCAGATTATCCCCGTTTCGGATCAGATCGGCAATCGTCCGTCCGATTTGGTAATCTTTTTCGCCTAGCGTAGGATTGGCCACCGTGGGAATCGGAAAATGATTTTCAATGAGGACAGACACTTGGCTGATATGAATCCGGTTCTGCTCGCCAAACGTGCGCGGCATGTTTTCGTTCACTTCCAGAATAATCGTTTTTGCCCCCTCCAAAAGAGGACCAATATAGGACAGGCTGGTTCCTAAGGAAAAATAGCCGTTTTCATCCATTGGGGAAACCGCGGTCATAATGACACGTTTCTGAGAAACTTGTTGCAGCACTGATGGGATATCGGAAAAGTGGTTCGGAAGCAATTCCACCCTTCCCTCAAAAAAACCTGGACGATCTTGGCGGCTCAAAAAAAGTGAAACTTCCTTCACGCGCTCCGTTTCCACGTCCAGAATCGGATAAGCGGTCAGCATGCGAAACAGGCGGTTGCCGGACAGGCCAGAATGACTAGGCAGAGCATTCAGCAGTGCCGGAGGCTCCCCTGGTGCGACCGGTACAATAATATCGTCACCTGGTTGAATAAAACGGACGGCATCCTCAGCCGTTAAGCGCTTCGCTTGATATTCAGCTTGATAACTCATTGCTTTTTCCTCCTCTGTTATTCGTATGTATAAAATCCGCGCCCGGTTTTCACCCCCAGCCAGCCGGCGCTTACATATTTCTTCAGAAGCGGGCATGGGCGGTATTTCGGATCTCCATAGCCCTGATGGAGCACTTCCATGATGGCGAGGCACACATCGAGCCCAATATAGTCAGCGAGCTTTAGCGGACCCATCGGATGATTGGCCCCCAGCTTCATGACCTGGTCAATGTCTTCAGTCGTTGCAACTCCTTCATAAAGGCAAAAAATCGCTTCATTAATCATTGGAACCAGAATGCGGTTAGCTGCAAAGCCAGGGGAATCCTCTACGCCGACGGGAATTTTCTCCAAGGATTTGGCCAAGTCTACAATCGCTTGATAGGTTTCTTCCGAAGTGGCCAAGCCGCGAATCACTTCTACCAGCTTCATCACCGGAACCGGATTGAAAAAGTGCATGCCGATAAACTGGTCCGGTCTCCCGGTTGCTGCAGCCAGCTCGGTAATTGGCAAGGAAGAGGTATTGGTAGCCAAAATCGCATTGGCAGGAATCGTTTGATCCAATTGCCGAATAATCCCCAGCTTGATCTCTTTATTTTCCGTGGCAGCCTCAATCACCAAATCTACTTCCTTGGCATCTCGCAAATCGGTAGAGCCATAAATGCGAGAAAGGATCGCCGATTTTTCTTCTTCGGTTTTTCTTCCTTTTTCCACCTCACGGGTCAGCTGTTTGGCTATTTTCTCAATCCCTTTTTGCACTCGCTCATCCGTTACATCATTGAGGAGTACCGACAGGCCGGATTGCGCCAGCACCTGTGCAATTCCGCTTCCCATTTGACCTGCCCCAACCACCATCAGCTTTTCAATTTTCATATCCCTCTCCCCTTTAATCTCTGTCTATAAAACGCTTACAACATCATTGTAATCGTTAAGAAGAGTTTCATGTTTCGAAATTTTCCGTTCGTAGCTTTTGATTTTTTTATCTCATTTCACAAGGTTGGAAAACATCGCCCGGTATTCGCTGGGGGTCTGGTTCTCGCTTCGCTTAAACGTCGTCGAGAAATAAGCGGGGCTGGAGAATCCAGTTTGGCTTGCGATGACATCCATTGGAAGAGAGGTCATCTTCAGGAGATTTCTTGATTTTTTCAATCGGTATTCTGTCAAGTACTCCACGAAGGTCAACCCTTGTTCCTCCTTGAATAGCCGGCTGAAATACGAAGGACTCAAGTAGACAAAATCCGCGACTTCCCTGAGCGTAATGGGCTCATAGTATCTTTGCTGGATATATTGAATGGCCGATTGGATGGGGTTCCCCAAGTCCGCTTCCAATCTCTCTTCCGGGGCGTCGTTTCGCTTTTCCATAATTGAAGCCGTTTGCTGAAGCAACTGGACTGCAATGAGCCGCTCAAGGGTTTGAAACAGCTCGCTTTTTTCAATCGGTTTTAGGAGGTACGCAGAGAATCCAGCATTGATGCAATCCTGTACGGTACAAAACATTTGCAGATGGGTCACCGCAATGACATGCGTATTAGGATGGTTCCTTAAGACTCTTTTCCCAAACTCGATGCCATCCATATCACTTAATGACAAATCTGTAAGCATTACGGCAGGGGACTTGTGCTTGACCAAGGTTAAGCCCTTTTCAGCCGAATCTGCCTCCCAGATGGAAAAATGGTGGTACGGGCTGTCTTGCAGAAGGGAGCGAATCCTCTGCCGCGTTTCAATTTCATCATCCACAATCAGAATATCAGCCACGGCTTATATCTCCCTTCCTGTCACTTGTCCCTCTCTCAATTCCCTGCGCAAAATCTTACCTGCTGAGTTTCTTGGAATTTCAGAAATCCATATATATTTCCTCGGCCGCTTGTAATTTGGCAGCTGGAGATGGGCCTTACAGAAATGATCCAGCTCCCGAGAAGTCAGCTCCGGACGATCACCCACGATATAAGCCGTCACGATTTGCCCCCAGCGATTATCCTCTTCGCCCACAACTACCGATTCCCGCACATCTGGGTGCTCGTTCAGCACGCGCTCCACCTCTTGGGGATAAATATTTTCCCCGCCGGTAAGAATCATGTCATCCGCACGCCCAATAACATGAAGATCTCCATCCTCATCCATGTAACCGATATCTCCGGTATAATACCAGCCCTGCTTAATGGCTTTTCTTGTGGCATCGGGACGATTCCAGTAACCTTTAAACGCTTCCGCCGAATCCATGCTGACAATAATTTCGCCCACTTCCCCTTTTCCCCGCACATCTTGATCGGCACCGATCAGCTTCATATGCTCGTGGATGCCAGGTTTTCCAGCACATCCTGGCTTCTTCCTTACATCCAGGAAGAAGGAAAAGGTGAAAATTTCCGTACTGCCGTAATGGTTAACAAACGAACGCGGTTTCATCAGCTCATCGCAGGTTTGTATGAGCTTTTCCGACATCGAAGCACCCGAGTAAACCAGGGAGTGGATCCTCGAAAAATCAGACTGATTAGCCTTGGGATGGAAAACAAGGTCATGATACATCGTCGGTGTCATAAACAAGCAGCTAATGCCTTCCTTCGTGATCAGAGCCAGCGACTCCTCTGCATCCATGTCAGGCAGCGGGGCATACAGACCATTGAGCAGCGTCATGGCCAGCAGAGAGCGCAGCCCAATGGTATGGGATAAGGCGGGGATGCCGAGCGTTCGGTCAAACATCTGGTACCCGCATTGAATGATATGGGCTACCGTGGAAGAATATTCGTTCTTATGGGTGCGGGGGACTCCCTTCGGCTTTCCGGAGGTTCCCGAGGTATACAGGATCACAGCCAGGTCATCATCGGAAACAAAATGAGTCTCCGTTTCATGACCTCCCGATTTCAGCAGCTCCTCGTAGCTGACGTCACCGATTCCAGCCTCGAGTCCAATGAAAATTGGTCGGTCATTGAACTTTTGCTTCCTGAGCAAATGCTTGCCTGCTTCCTCGAATACAATTAGCTTCGCCTCTAGATCATTCACGCAATATACGATTTCTTCTGCAGATGAGCGCAAATTGATCGGTGCAAAAACCGCTCCCAAGCGTTGAATAGCCCAGAAGAGGGCAACGGTTTCAATTCGGTTCTTCATCAGCACCATCACCCGTTCATGCGGCTTTAGCCCTAGCTTTTGCAGGGCGGAGGCCAAACGCTGGACTTCCTCATCCAGTTGGGCATAAGAATAGCGACGGTCCCCCTGCACTAAAACCGGATGGTGCGGGTACCGCTCTGCCGCCGAGGTAAACAATTGGTATAAATTCAATACAGCCAGCTCCTTTTCCGCTTATATCAAAGAAGGAGAGGAAGCCCTCTCCTTTTCATTACGCGCTTTTCTCTTGTTCCTCCGGCAGGTGCGTTTCCTGCGTTTTCTTAGCAAATAAGCTTTTCTTTTCTACGATGAAATATAGCACAACCCCAGCCAGCAATCCATAGGTAGCACCGTGAACTGCTAGCACGACCGCCATCATTCCGGCAACTCCTCGTTCGGTGTTCGTCTGCAGCTGCTCAATCCCTACACTAATACACACATATCCCGTAATAATCAGCGACAATGATAAAGCAATCGGAAGAATCGGCTGAAAAATACTGACGAGCGGAAGTATGAACAAAGCGATGAAGCCTGCAATCCAGAACGTTCCCGAGCCGCTATATATGGAATCCATCGCTGTTCTGCCATACTTATAGCGCTCCATCATGGTTGCTTGGACTGGTGTCCAGAGCGGACCCGCAAGTCCTGGATAAGGAGCAAAAAACGAATGCAGCAGGTTTCGCATGGCGGTAACGAGGTGAACGCGATCAACATTGATGTCGATGTGCTCATCTTTTCGCACCTTTGCCCCTTGATCCAATAGGGTATTCCCGACGATGATATCACCGAACGCAATAATGTAAGCGATTAACGCAGTAGGAACAGCAAGTAAAAACATGTCAATAGTCGGGAATCCGACCGTAAAAGGAAGGTAGTTCCACATATCTCCAAAAGCGGGCTGGGTAATCCCCCACTGCACATCCGGAAACTTATATTCCTTCACTCCCCAGCCAATCAGCATAGCCGCAATCATGGCAGGTACCAGGCCGTAGTTAGCAATGACTCTAGCGAACTTTGCCTTTTGTACAAGCGTTCGATACGAAAGCGAAAACAAAATGTAAACGGCTAACAAACTTCCGATAATTAAAGAAATGGGTGTATTATATAAACGGCCACCTGCTTGAATTTCTCCGGTCAAAGCCGCAATCCCTGCTCCGATCATAATCCCAGCCTTCAGGGAGTTGGGAACGATATTCACCAATTTCCCTCCCAACTTGGTAATCCCTAATACGAAGAAGATCGCAAACACGAGGATCTGGAGGGCAAACAATGCCTTAATCGCTTCTGGGCCGGGTTCAAACTTCCCTAAGTACAAAAGCACTACTGGTATAGCCGGCGTTATCCAGCCCGGAACCATCGCTACGCCTAACAGTGCCGGAAGCATAAAGCCAACTCCGCCAATAAAAACATACGCCAAGGCCACTTCATAAGGCAATCCAAGATACTGCGTCAGCAGCGGAATCATGCCTAAACTCACGACAAACATGATTAGTGCCTGTACAAACTCCGCCTTTTCCCACCGATAATGGATAAACGGCAATCGAACCTTAAAAGGTCCTACCGGCCAAAACGGTTGTTCCTGTCCATCTTTGCGTTCATTGAGTGCCATGCTCTTCTCCCCTTTTTTCTCCTACAGAATAGTAATGAAAACGGAAACATTTCCTTCAAGCCACTGTGATAGGCTTCCGATGTACTAATTATAGTGAAATTTACAAACTTTAAGTTTAAAATTTGTATTCGCTCTATTTTCATTTTTTTGCTAAAACATGTTGGTATCTGACTTTCCAAAGGCTGCACATCCAATACTTACAGTTACGGCACAGTACTCTCCCTCCGCATTCTCAATTGCTGCACAGATGTTAATGTCGTCCCCGTGCTATCGATCCCCGGACAACAAAAAAGTAGTGATCTCTCTCCCGTGTAAATGGGATACTGACCACCACCTATGTTTTTGGTAATTGATTTTTGATAATTTCTACTTCATCTTGTAGCGACTTTATATCCGCTTCGTTTTGTACTGATCGGGAGGAGAGCATTTCGATTACCCTCTGTTGTCTTGTCTGGGTAGCGGACAATTGCTTTGCTTCACTTCTTGCTTCAGTTCTACTGTCTATTAGCATGTGTTTCATTTCCCGTTGCTCTGATTTTATCTCTTTTACATCAGTTGTTAAATTATCTAGCTTTTCGATGATTTGCAATAGCAGTTTTTCATCCATTCTGATCACACTCCTCTGAAACCATTATATCAGACTTTATTAAACTTTACTTGCAGGAAGCAATTTTAGCTTATCTAATTTTAGTTATGCAGAGGATAATCAAGTCATCGAGTACGCCAAAATCTTATTTCATGGTGACCGCTTTAAATTTCAGGTTTATTGAACAACAAAGGGAGAATAAGGGTACAAACTTCTGTATCCTTTTTCTCCCTCATTTTATTTATAAGTTATTACGTTCCCTCCACCATAACATCATAAGTCTCTAGAAACTTCGTATTGAAATCTCCCTTAACAAACCCTTCATGCTCTAGCAATCTCTGATGAAAAGGAATCGTAGTCGAGATGCCTTCAATGACAAACTCATCGAGTGCCCGTTTCATTCTTTCGATCGCTTCCTCGCGGTCTTTTCCCCAAACAATCACCTTAGCAACCATAGAATCGTAGAACGGGGAAATCTCGTAGCCCGTGTAAACCGCGCTGTCAATTCGCACGCCGAAGCCGCCTGGCGGAAGGTACGCATTTACCTTACCTGGGGAAGGCATAAAATTCCTAGCCGGATTCTCTGCGTTAATCCGACATTCGATCGCCCATCCATCAATTTTCACGTCCTCTTGCTCGAAGGAAAGCGGGTAGCCTGCCGCCACACGGATCTGTTCTTTAATTAAGTCAATGCCGGTAACCAACTCAGTCACAGGATGCTCGACTTGGATTCGGGTATTCATCTCCATAAAGTAAAACTGGCCATGCTTGTCTAACAGGAATTCAACCGTTCCCGCTCCGTGATAGTTGACCGCTTGTGCAGCTTTGACCGCAGCTTGACCCATTTGGTCTCTTAACTCTTGATTAAGCGCGGGAGAAGGGGCTTCTTCTACAAGCTTCTGATGGCGACGTTGAATGGAACAGTCCCGCTCCCCAAGATACACCGTCTTGCCATATCGATCGGCCATGATCTGGATCTCCACGTGCCGTGGCTCTTCCAGATACTTTTCTAAGTAAACACCTGGATTGCCAAATGCCGTTTCCGCTTCTTTCTGAGCTTGGCGAATTGATTTAAGCAGCTCTTCTTCATTGGCGGCTACCCTCATGCCTTTTCCTCCGCCGCCAGCGGTGGCCTTCACAATCACAGGATAGCCAATGTCGCGGGCCACTCGAACTGCCTCTTCGACGTCTTCAATGATTCCTTCAGTACCGGGAACCGTCGGTACCCCGGCCTTGTTCATGGTTTCTCTCGCAACCGCCTTGGCCCCCATCTTGTTGATGGCTTCCGCATCCGGCCCGATAAAAGTAATCCCACACGCGGTAATAATCTCGGCAAAATCGGCGTTCTCCGCTAGGAATCCATATCCTGGGTGAATGGCATCCGCCCCTGTTAGGGTGGCTACACTGAGGAGGCTGGTCATATTTAAGTAGCTTTCCTTAGATGCTACCGGCCCGATGCAATAAGCCTCATCCGCCAGCTTTACGTGCAAAGCTTGGCGATCGGCCTGCGAGTATACGGCTACGGTGTCAATCCCCATCTCACGGCAAGCTCGGATAATACGGACTGCGATCTCTCCCCGATTGGCAATCAGTACTTTTTTAAACATCTTTCATCCCCACTTTGAACAAAGGCTGTCCATACTCGACCATCTGGCCATCCTTTACAAGAACCTCGACGATGGTTCCCTTCACCCCTGCTTCAATTTCATTAAATAGTTTCATCGCTTCTAATACGCAAACAATAGTGTCTTCCTGAACCTGCTGACCCACTTGGACGAAAGGCGCAGCCCCAGGTTCTGGAGCCGAATAAAAGGTTCCAACCATTGGAGAAACGATGGTTTGGGTGTTCTCTGTTGTGGCTGCTGGAGGTGTCGCTTGCACAGGAACCTCTGGGACTTCTTTCACTTCCTTGGTCGTTTCAGCAGACCCCTCGCTCTTGAGGATCGGCTGTGCTGCTCCTTCCTTTTTCGTAATCACCAGCCTCGTGGATTCGTGTTCAAATTCGAATTTGCCAATGGACGAGGACTCCTCTACCAGTTTAATTATTTCGCGTAATTCATGTGCTTTCAGCATTCGTACAGCTCCTTTTCTTATGTCATCCTCAGCTTGATTGAGGTCTTCACTTCCTGAATGAATTTTTCATTCTCCCTATATAATTGTTCAGCCTCAGCCAAGGCAATTTCTTCAAACTGAATCTCATCTCCAGGCTTTAGCTGGGCGATCAAAGGAATGTCTGCCACCGCCACCTGAGCAATCCTAGGGTACCCGCCAACCGTTTGCCGATCGGCCAACAAGATGATGGGATTGCCATCTGGCGGCACTTGAACGGTTCCTAGGGCCACTGCCTCAGAAATCATCTCGATCTTTTCCGTCAATTGCATCGCTACCCCTGAAAGCCGGTATCCCATGCGATCGGACTGCGCTGATACCTTAAAGGTCTCGTTAAAAAATTGAACTCGGCTATCTGAAGTAAAAAATTCATATTGGCTACCCTTCGTTGCCCGAATTCGAACAAGCTTTGACCCTTTCGAAACCGGATTTCCTGCAATGGACCAGGAGGTCGTAGCGAATCGGCAACTTGACAACTTTTCGGAACCTTTACTAAACCAGGCAAGCGACTGTCCTGTAGGCTCCTTGATCGTGATCTGATCCCCTTCCTTTAAGGCTCTCCCCTCGTATCCTCCGAGTCCCGCACGCATATACGTGCTCTTGCTCCCCATAACCTCAGGAATATCGAATCCTCCGGCGAAGGCCACATACGCTCGGCAACCGGATCGGCAGGCTCCAAACTTAAGAATGCTTCCTCCCTTGACCCACACCGGCCTGCGCATAGGTACGCTAAGACCATCAATCTCTGGGGACAAATCCCCTCCGGTAATCGCGAGCAACGTATCCTTGTTCAATCTCAGCGTGGGACCTAGTAGGGTGATCTCTAAAACTGCCTCCCCCTCCGCATTACCTACTAACAGGTTGGATAACCTCATGGCTAGGGAGTCCATCGCCCCGCTAACGATCACTCCATGCTTCTGATATCCATATCTCCCTAGATCCTGAACCGTTGTCAGCAAGCCTGAACGAAGCACCTCCACACTCATCATCCATTCCTCCCATACTGTTTGTATTCCTCAAGGGTAATCGGACGAAACCGGATGACGTCGCCAGCTTGAAGTAGACTCGGCGGACTCTCATTCGGACGAAACAGCGCTAACGGCGTTCGGCCAATCAACTGCCATCCACCCGGTGTTTCAATGGGGTACACCCCCGTTTGGCTGCCGGCAATTCCAACCGAGCCCGCTGGAATCGAGATCCTAGGGCTAGATCTCCGAGGGGTCGCGATTCTCTCGGACATCCCCCCTAGGTAGGGGAAACCAGGAGCGAATCCGATCATATAGACAAGATATTCCGCCTCTGAATGGATCTTAATGACTTCCTCTACACTGAGTCCATTCTGCTCTGCGACAAATTCCAGATCCGGGCCAAACTCCCCGCCATAGCAAACCGGTATCTCCACGGTCTTCGGTACATACTGCGTGCTCTCTTGAATCTGATTCGAAGCTTCCCTGAAGAAAACGGATACAGTATCAAACGACGATTCCATTGGATTGTATAACACCGTTACGCTCGAAAACGAAGGAATATATTCAATCATGCCTGGAAAAGGATTTCGGTCCAAATATTCCGACAGGGTCTTCACCTTGCGGTGAATGTCCGGATCAATCCCGGTACCCAAAACCACCCGAACAGCCGTCTCTCCCAATGGGGATAGCTCATATGTGAACATGTCATCACCCCTATACCGTAATTCGGAATGTTAATTCCGAAATTTAGATTATAGAATAATAATACTTTCTAAATAATAAAATTACAAGAAAAAACGGCTGGTAAACCAGCCGTAATTTATAGAACCCCATATTGTTCATCCCGTTGATCCGTAATGAACATATGACCAGGAGCATGCGTGATCATGAGTTTGGGTTTAACTTGCATGGCTACCGCTTGAGGAGTAACACCACAGGCCCAGAAAACCGGAACCTCCCCCTCTTTAATCGCGACCGCATCACCAAAATCAGGCTTGTGGATATTTTGAATCCCGATCGCTTCCGGATGACCGATATGAACCGGTGCTCCATGAACCGCAGGAAAACGAGACGTGACCTGAACCGCCCGCACCACGTCCTTCTCTGGAATCGGGCGCATACTGACCACCATAGGACCTTCAAACCTGCCGGCTGGAGTACAAGGTATAGATGTCTTATACATCGGTACGTTGCAGCCATCCTCGATATGACGAATCGAGATCCCATTGTTCATTAAGGCACTCTCGAATGAAAAGCTGCATCCAAGAAGAAAGGCCACCATATCGTCTTGCCAATATCCTGTGATATCGGTCACCTCATCGACCCACTCCCCATCCCGATAGATTCGATACTTCGGAATATCGGTGCGGATATCCGCATCCGGCGCCACGAGGCGAGGGACAGGAGATCCCGCTTCAGTCACATCTAGAACCGGGCAAGGCTTGGGGTTGCGCTGACAGAACAGCAGAAAATCAAAAGCCAATTCCTTCGGCAAAATGGCCAAATTGGCTTGCGCATACCCGTTGGACATCCCCGCTGTGGGCTTTACCCAACGTCCTTCTCGAATCCACTGGCGCGCCTCGGCTGGCGATAATTGAGCGATGTTACTCATTCATGAATCCCCCTTTGTTATAAAAGAACCGCAGGCCTTTAACCTTCCTGCGGCGTTTGTTAAAAGCCTTATTGGAACAGCTTAGGAATTTGCGTAAACAACGTATAGGCACCCATGTACCCCATCGAAACCACAACTAACGCTCCAAAAGCGGTCATCCAAGCAGGGTGCTTATAGTCCCCTACAATGTTCTTCTTGTAAGCAGCGATGAGCATCACGCCCAAGGACAGCGGCAAGATCAACCCATTGAGGGCCCCGGCTAAGATAAGGACCTTGACCGGTCTTCCTATGGAGATAAATACGAGTGTAGAAAATACAATAAATCCAATAATGACCCACTTGTGATACTTTTCGATGTTTCGATTTAACGTTCGGATAAATGACACGGATGTATACGCCGCCCCAATCACCGATGTGATCGCGGCTGACCACATGACAATCCCAAACAGCTTGTATCCAACATCTCCAGCCGCTAGTTTAAAAACTGAAGCAGGCGGGTTCGCAGGATCTATCTGTAATCCCTGTGCGACGACTCCGAAAGCAGCAAGGAAAAGGAAGATTCTCATAATCGAGGCAATCCCTATTGCCGAGATCGATCCTCTCGTCACCTGAGGAAGAGCTTGTACC
Source organism: Ammoniphilus sp. YIM 78166 (assembly GCF_004522215.1). Taxonomy (GTDB): domain Bacteria; phylum Bacillota; class Bacilli; order Aneurinibacillales; family RAOX-1; genus YIM-78166. The sequence goes on from NZ_SDLR01000004.1 coordinate 64,920, forward strand.
CCTTTCACACCGGCATCCAACAAACGATGCCCTCCGGCAAAGGTAATATAACCACCCACGGTTCCACCGACTAAGGTGACGATAGCCAGCATATCAATGGTATCCGGAACAAACGACTTCACGACCGCTTCTCCTACCGGAGGATTGGCTGTAAACAAAACATAGAGCGTAAGTGCGATCATAAGGAAACCCATAATTTGTGCGAAGCGATCCATCAGCTTGCCTGCTTCTCTCACAACAAAGACAGCTACCGCAATAACCGCACTAAACAGTGCCCCCATCTCTGGTGTCACGCCAAAAATAACGTTGGCCCCTAGGCCGGCACCGGCGATATTTCCAATATTAAACGCCAGCCCCCCAAGTACAATGAGGAAAGCTAGAACATAGCCCAATCCAGGCAGCACCATATTCGCTACATCCTGTGCACGCCTTTCCGAAACAACCAGGATGCGCCAGATGTTCATCTGAGCTCCTATATCTAAAATAATTGACACTAAAATAACAAAGCCAAAGCTAGCTGCTAACTGCTGTGTAAACACCGTGGTTTGCGTCAAGAAACCCGGGCCAATCGCAGAAGTGGCCATAAGAAACGCCGCTCCTAATAGTAAACTCCAATTTGACTTTGGTGCATCCTGCTTCTCTTCTAATGGAAGCTTTCTTGCTGGTTCCAAAGCTCATTCCCCCTTATTTTTAATTTTATTTATGTCCAACCGCACGAATTGAAATTCCAATCCTTTCAAAAGAATCTCGGATCCTGCGGGCAAACTGCAAGGCATGAGGTCCATCACCATGTATACAGACCGTGTCAGCTTCAATCGAAATGACGTCCCCTTGTTGAGAACGTACTTTGCCCTCTTGGACCATTCGAATCACTTGCTGAATCGCTTGATCATCATCGACCACGAGTGCACCCGGTTGATTCCTTGGGGTGAGGGTTCCATCCTTTTGATAAGTCCTGTCTGCAAACACTTCATGGGCCGTTTGCAAACCGATCCTCTTACCCGCTCGAACCAATTCACTTCCGGAAAGGCCAAACAAAATGCACTGAGGATCAACACGATAAACCGCTTCTGCAATCGCTTCCGATAATTGGGGATTAACAGCTGCCATGTTATACAACGCTCCATGTGGCTTTAAATGGCGAACAACTCCTCCTTCCGCGCGTACAAACGCTTGCAAAGCTCCGAACTGATACACCACCATGTCATAGGCCTCTTGGGTGGAGACATTCATATTCCTGCGACCGAAGCCTTGCAAATCAGGCAACCCTGGATGAGCCCCTATGGCAACCCCATTTTCTAACGCTAGCTTCACCGTCTTCCGCATAACCCCTGGATCTCCTGCATGGAAACCGCAGGCGATGTTTGCCGAGCTCACAAACGGAAGAATCTCTTCGTCCATCCCTATTTGATAAGCACCAAAACTCTCTCCTAGATCACAGTTCAAATCAATCTGAGTCATTTGTGTCTCCTTCCCTCGTGTTTTGTTTCGAATTTCGGAATGTAAATTCCGATATTGCCGTTGAATCCATCTTAGTGGATTGCAGTTCACTTTAATATAAGTTTGTGAAAAAACCTGACAATCTATTTCAATTCAGCATTAATTCCGATATACGGAATTATTGTTCCAAGAATCAGATTTGAATTTATTATAATTATCTCAAAACTAAAAATCAATATATAAATTCATGAAAAAAAAAAAAAACACTTTACCCCCCAGTACAATACTGAAGGGTAAACTGTTCCTATCTTAACTTTTCCAACCAAATTTTGCCGATATTTCATTTGCTGCTTTTCTTACCTTCTCAATTAATAAAGGCAGTCGCTCCTCGTTAAACCGGACATCAGGTCCTGCCACACTCAGTCCCCCGAGGATCTTTCCCGTATGATCAAAAATGGGCGCTGCAACCGAAGAGGTGTAGTTCTCCAGCTCCGACTGGCTCACGCTATATCCACTTGCTTTGGATTCGTCTAACGTTTTGCGAAGCATCTCCCTATCTGTGATGGTCCCAAGAGCAATCGGCTTTAACTCAATTTCATTTAGGTATTCCTCTCTCTCCTGATCCGAGAGGTGGGCTAGTATGATCCGGGAGCATGCCCCTGCGTAGAGCGGCGATCGGCGGCCGATCTTCGTATACAGCCGAACTGGGTGTTTGGCATCCAGCTTTTCAATATAAATGGATTCTTGTCCATCCCGCACGATCAAATTCACAGCTTCTCCTATCTCATCACGCAGCGCCTTCATCACCGGCAAAGCAACCTGACGGATATCCAACCGGTCGGCCACTAATTGCCCAAATTGAAGAAAAAGCAGGCCTAACGAATACCTACCTTCCGCATCCTTCGTCAGAAACCCCATGTCTTCAAGCGAGCCGAGCATGCGATGAACCGATGTCTTGGGAATCCCAGAGAGCTCGACCATCTCATTTAAATTCAGCTTGTCGTGCGCCAGAAAAAGATTCAATATATCCATAGACTTCACAACCGTCTTATTTTTGTGTTGCATTTTTTTCACCCCTATTTGCCTTTGCTCTTTCATTATAGCAAATAAGGGAGTTAAACTTTAAACCAATGAAAACTTTTCAAGAACAGAAAAAAACCTATCGCTTCATTCTAGCAATAAGGTTTTTCTCATAATATAACTATCATTTTTCCACTGTTCCTTTAAGTCGTCATTTTCTCTTCGCGATTAAACGCCTCGTTCACATATTTCTTCATCCAAGGAATCATGAAACGGTCAGTGCCCCACGCGTATGCGGCAGTTCCCATTCCTAACAGAACAAAGGCTACAGTAAGTAAAATCGGGTTCGTGCTGATCGTTCCTGCGAGCAGGAAGTTTAAATTCATGAAGGCACCGGCATAAAGAGCTACCGTGGTAAAGGCACCTAGAATCAATCCCAAGCCTACCGCTACTTCTCCCCAAGCCACCAAGAAGTTAAAGAGTTCGACATTCGGCAACGCGAAGCCTTCAAGGAACCCAGCGTACCAACCTTTAACAATCGGATTTTCTCCACTGGCTTTCGCAATCGCTCCGTTTAAATACCCTGTTGCATCAAAGTTTCCAAAAGCCTTTCCCCATCCTGCCGTCAGCCACTGCACCCCTAGCCAAATTCGTACAATTGTCCATAAAGGAACCATATAAGTGCTTCTCATTTTGCCTAACATTTTCATCATATCCTTTCATTAGTGGTAAAGTAAGTATTTGATTAAGCCTTTCTGAACCATTTACTCACCTCCTTCTTTACACTTTTAGTATAAACCATGCGCTCACTAATTGTGATACCTTTCACAATTTTGAAAAACAATGATCATATTTTGGATACGAAAACGTCACCGTTCATCCATTGCATTAAAATAGCTACATACATAGCCCCCTCAATTCCAGGAAATAATAGGATATATTATTTTCCTCTGGAGGGTGTATTGCCGGACATGAAACTGACAGAAGCTGAATTAGCCAACATCGTGAAGGAAGTATTGGAGAATGCAAAGGATGTCAAAAAAACTACGCTTAACGCTTCGGAAGTAGCTAACCTGTGGAATCAGTACATGGGGGATAGCTCGTCCTTCTGTTTTAACTCCTTTTTTCTTCATATCGTAGAGGATGAGGGAGTCCGCGCCATCTTAGAATACGCCTTATCATTGTCAAAGGCTCACCTGACCAAGATCCGGCATTTTTTTCACAATGCCCATTTCCCCATACCCAAAGGTTTTTCATTAGAAGAGGATGTAAATTTTGACGCAGTGCGAACCATGACGGATGATTTTATTTTGTATTTCATGGAGATTATGGCGATCCACGGATTGAATACTTATAGCGTAGCGATCAGCACCTCTGATCGGAAGGATATCCGTGATTATTTCATCGAGTGTAACAGTGAAGCTGCGCAATTATTAAATAAAATTATTGCTCTTAGCAAATCACGAGGACAATATGCAGAGTCCCCCTTAATGCCGCCGCCTGAGGATGTGGAGTTTGTCAACAAAAAAGGATTAATCGCTGATTTATTAGGAGATCCAAAACCTCTAACAGCGACGGAAATCACCAACCTTTGGTTCAATCTTAAAAAAGGTGTTCTGGCTAAGACTGGTGCACTAGGCTTTGCACAAGTAGCCGAATCGGAGGACGTTCGCGATTTCCTAGTTCGTTTGGTTGAAATTACAGAAAAACACTTGCGCGAGCTTGGTGAAATCATGCTGACTGATCATCTTCCGGTACCCCGAAATTGGGATTCCGACCTTACCACCTCGACCATTAGTCCGTTTTCAGATAAGCTGATGATGTTCCACGAAGGCTTTAAGATAAGTGCTGGTATCGCTTATTATGGTACAGGGATAGGAACCTCCATGAGGGCCGATGTCATCGCCACCTACAGCAATGCCCTCGTTGATTATGTCAAGCTGGCCAATGAATGGTTATCGATCATGGTTAAACACCACTGGCTAGAAAAGCAACCGGGAGCAGCAGACAGAAAATCTTTAATACAGAAATAAGATGAAAAAGACCTCATTGCCCTGTGCAGTCAGGTCTCTTTCAAAGGGTCCAGCCTTTTCTCCATCCTGCCGTCAAACACCCCTCATAGTGGATAGACTTAGAATAAACCGTCCGAGTACCGATTGTGCCTCCTTTCACAAAATCGAACAAGAGAGAGCATCCCATGAATACTAGATAATTCGGTTAATTTTACGGGACGCTTTTTGTCCAACAAAGTCCAAAAATGCAGTCTCCCAAAAATCAGACACCTGTATTACTATAATGAAAAAAAATATAGTGGAGGAATAATGGGTACAAAGATCATCTTGGATTTAGGCAAAAGCGAATATTTGATGTGGCTTTTTCTGAAGGAACGAGACTTTAATAGACCTTCTATGAAGGAAATGGTGAATCATTTTGATAGAAACCCGAGAACCATTAGAAGATGGTTGGCAAGGCTGGAGGATAACGGCTACATCTAATTCCTTTTATTTACCTAATTTTATCTTCTATTTTCACTGTAGCTTCACACAACCAAAATGGAAGTTTATACTAAAAGGTAAATGGTACGAAGGAGAGAGAAATCGATGTCAATCGTAGAAACACTTATTAATCGAAGAGCCATTCGCAACTACATATCCACTCCCATTGAGGAGGAGAAAATTGAAAAACTGCTCAAGGCAGCCACTTATGCACCGAACGACCGCCTGCGCGAGCCCTGGCATTTTTACGTGATCCGAGAGGAATCCAAACAAAACTATCAAGCGATGGCCCTAGAATTTTTACAGGAACGCTTTCCCACAAAGCCACATCTTATTCAAGAGTCAGTTAAAGTATTAGAGCAGACACCTTTAATCATCGTCGTTACCGCTGATGTGATTCCGGGTGACCCTGCCTCTTCCACCGATAATGAATATGCGGCCTGCTGTGCGATTCATTCCATGTGGCTTATGGCTCAAGAGCTGGGACTCGGCATGGTTTGGCGGACTCGAGGTGTAGGACTGGTTCATGACGAACGACTCTACCGTTTCATTGGCTCCCCAGAAAATAAGAAAGTGGTTGGAAGCTTGTTTATTGGTTACCCCCAAGCAGAAGCTACCCCGACCAAACGAACTTCCTACAAGGAAAAAACGACTTGGCTATAAAAAAAAGCCGTGTTTAAGTGTTATCCAACACTAAACACGGCTATCTTACACTTTTTCTCTCCACCAAGGACCCTTGAATCCACTTGGCCATCGGCTCTCGCTCGACTCCCTTGTTTTCGATTTCAGCAATCAACAGTTCAATGGACCATTGAATCATCTGTTCTACCGGCTGACGCCAGGTGGTAAGCGAATAGCCAGACCACGCTGCCAAGGGAATATCATCAAATCCAACAAAGGAGATATCCTTCGGAATGCCAAAGCCCAGCTCTTTTGCTGCATCCATCGCCCCGAGAGCCATGATATCATTGGCACAAAAAATGGCATCTGGAGGCTCCACGCTGCTTAACAAACGCTTCGAGGCCTCGAAGCCTCCTTCATACGTATAGTGGCCGATATCGGTGATCAAGGAATAACCATGCCGATTAAGGGATCGCCGAACCCCCTGCTCCCGATCCTGACTTGTCGAGGTATTCGGATTTCCTGCGATGTAAGCCATTCGCTTATGACCCTTCTGAATCAAGTACTCCCCGATCTGATCACCCGCGTCCATGTTATCGCAACAGACCGTATGGCAGTGCAGGTTCTGATGGTAACGGTTAAACAAAACAATAGGAATGTTGTTCTCCACGAACGATGATACAACCTTAGAGGAAAGCAAGGCTGAAGTCACAATAACCCCCTCCACGCTGTAGTCCAGAAATTGAGACATCTCTGCGTCCTCAATCTGATCGTTTTCTATATTTACGAAAAGCACTTGGTATCCCAGCTCCCTTAGCTTTTTCGAAAAGCCACCCAACACCTCAGGGTAAAACGGATTTTGGATATCGGCCATCGCAACCCCAATCATCCGCGTCCGCTTCGTAATAAGCCCCCTTGCCAAAACATTGGGACGATACCCCAACTCTTGAGCCGCCCGCAACACTCGCTCCCGCGTTTCCTTCGCCACTCGTGCCCCAGGGGTAAACACACGCGATACCGTAGACTGTGAAATACCAAGATACTTAGCTATGTCAGATGCCGTCACTTGCTTATGCATACACAACCCCTCCCAAACAAGCCAATCATACGAGATTATATCATAATTTGTTCGGCGGACGAATTCGGTTGTGGGATAGGGGTGGGAGTGGCGGCTAGATGGGTAGAAGGCGGGCCGGTTGGTTTGGCGAAAAGGACACCTGATCCGGCGAAACTCACGATCGGTCCGGCGATTTCCACACCACGTCCGGCAAATCCCGCCCTGGCCGTCCATGCCACTGCCAGGCCCGGACCTCAGTCCGGCGAAAAAACAGCCTGATCCGGCGAATCTCACGATCGGTCCGGCGATTTCCACACCACGTCCGGCAAATCCGCCCTGGCAGCCCATGCTACCTGCCCGCCCGGACCTCAGTCCGGCGAATCTCACGATCGGTCCGGCGATTTCCACACCTCGTCCGGCAAATCCCGCCCTGGCCGCCCATGCCACTGCCAGGCCCGGACCTCAGTCCGGCGAAAAAACAACCTGATCCGGCGAATTTCACGATCGGTCCGGCGATTTCCGCACCTCGTCCGGAAAATCCGCCCTGGCCCTCACCTCGCCCCCAACCCCAACAACCCCAAAAGGGTACCCAATTCTGGATACCCTCAACGAACGTTTTACTTTTCAACTGCAACCTTGCCATAGCGGCGCACGCGTAAACGAGCTTGTTCAGCATGGCCAGCAAAGTTCTCGATGTCACATAAACGGGCACAATACTCCCCGATCATGGCTGTGGCTTCTGGCTTGACCTTTTGATAGGTGCAAGTTTTGATGAACTTTCCAACCCATAGGCCGCCGGTATAGCGAGCGGCTCCTTTGGTAGGAAGCGTGTGGTTGGTTCCGATGACTTTATCTCCGTAAGCCACGTTGGTTTCTGGTCCGAGGAAAAGGGCTCCAAAGTTTTTCATGTTATCCAAGAAGTACTGTGGATCCTTTGTTAAAACTTCCACATGTTCATAAGCAAGCTTATCAGCTTCTACGACCGCTTCTTCCAAACTATCTACTACGATGACAATACCGTAATCCTCCCATGCCACTCGTGCGACGTCAGCGGTTGGCAATACTTGGAGCTGGCGTTCGATTTCAACCAAGGTTTCTTGGGCGAGCTTCTCTGAAGTTGTGATAAGTGCCGATGGTGAAGTCGGTCCATGTTCGGCTTGGCCTAGCAGATCCGTAGCGATCATCTCAGCGTCAGCTGTCTCATCAGCAATCACTAAGGTTTCGGTTGGGCCTGCCAATAGGTCAATTCCCACTCGACCAAACAATTGGCGCTTGGCTTCGGCTACATAGGCGTTACCCGGCCCTACCAACATATCGACGGGTGCAATAGTTTCGGTTCCTAACGCCATCGCAGCCATAGCCTGAACCCCCCCTAGAATATAGATCTCATCAGCTCCCGCCAACGCCATAGCCGTAACTGTGGCTGCAGGGATCTCTCCATTAATAGGAGGGGTACATGCAATAACCCGCTGGACTCCAGCTACTTTTGCCGTTAACACACTCATATGAGCGGAAGCCACCATCGGGTAACGTCCACCTGGAATATAACATCCCACGCTGTTTACCGGAATATTTTTATGCCCTAACACGACACCCGGAAGCGTTTCTACTTCAATATCCTGTAGAGCGGACTTTTGGGCCTCGGCGAATCTTCTTACGTTGGCTTGAGCAAATTGAATATCCTCGATTACTTGTGCGGGGACTCCCTGAATAATCTCTTCAATTTGCTCCGGGGTTAGACGGAACGATTCTGGCGACCACTTATCCAACTGGCACGATAATTCCCGTACCGCTGCGTCTCCCCCTTGCTTGATATCTTCAATAATCTTTTCGACTGTTTGTCTCACCAGTGCTTCGGCTTTTGCCTGCTCACTTTGGCTTTTACCTGTTTTAATAAATGTCGCCATGAAAAATCCCCCTCTGGTTAATTGCATACGTATGCACAAAAACCCGTCATAATCTCATAAACTGAACTGCTATGTTATCCCAATTATATAATGCATACGTATTCACATCAAGCAAAACTTTTCAGCTAGCCTTCTTTCTCATTTTCATCACAGCTTGGTCATAAAAAGGATACATTTTACTTTTATAATGGTCGGATAGCGTGTCGCGAAAGGAGATCAAGCAGTGGATACAAAATGGACTAAGACTTGGGATCAACTATGGGAGCGGATAGAAGGGGAAAGGAGAAAGTCTAGGCGGGAAAAACGAACAGAAAAAGAATCGATACAGGTATACACCTTAGGGGATGAACAGCTCGATCAGCTTGAAAAAGCGGTTCGCAAGCGTAATATTCCTCTTTCCCAAGCCATCCAGGAAGCGATTGATTTATATTGCCAACACCAGGAAATGGACACCCTTCCGAAGATCAGAGAAGAACGCAAGGAACAAAACCCCCTTTTACGTTTGGAAGGCCTCTGTGTTCGAGGAGGAGACCTAGGATGACACAAGAACAATTACAAGAGCAAGCTGTCTTTTTGGATCGGTCGGCTCTAGAAGCATTCATGAACCCGAGCCATCCGTTTTATCGAAGGGCTGCCTCCTTTTTCTACGGTCTAGATGACTTTAAACAGCCCTTGGTTACCATCAACCTCATGATTTACGAGCTTCATGAACGGATTCGCGAACAGGCAGGTCCCGAACAGGCACAATTTTTCATTAACGTCATGAAACGGGCAGAGCAGGTAGGGGTATTGAGAGTGATTGCAGTAAATGAATCGATTGAGCAGGAAGCTGCACGCCTCATGCTTGAGCATCATGAAGACGGCTTGTCTTTTCTCGAAGCCTGTACGTTAGTGGTGATGCACGACCTAGGGATCCAGCGCCTCTTTTCCTTTAGCAGTCAATGGAATCGAATATCCTTGGATTGGTCCCATTTGCAGATCGTTCCTACATCATGAAAAGAGTCTTACAAAACAAAAGAAGGGCTTCTCTCAACCTGTTATGTTGAAGAAAGAAGCCCTTTTTTAAGGCTACTACCTTAATTTCCACAAGTAATATTTCTCAAATGCAATCTTCATTAAATGCGGAACCGTTCCGTCCATAGCCCACTCCATAATGGAAGAGCTCGATTTAGAATTTGGATACCTAAAAACAAACATACCCCCATTCGTACCAAGCTCCATTAGACCTAGTAAACTGTCCTCATATTCTTTAGTTTGAGATTTACCTTTTAGTCTTAACAATATGTTTTCCGCAGCGATATGTCCCTGTAATTCTGCAGCACGTCCAGTTTTAATAACTTGCTGGTTAGGTAACAAATTTGCATCTCCGACAACGTATATATTTTCCCATTGAACGGATTGCAGAAAGGTATTCACTGTAATTAAACCATTTTGGTGATTCAACTCTTTTGATGAAAAGATAAACTCGGCCCCTTTGTATGGGGGTAATATGAGTGAAAAGCCATAAGGAATAGCTACGCCATTACTGAAGAATAAGTTCTCTTCATCAACTTTCTGCAAGTTAACATCACAGTGGTAGGCAATTCCTTTTTCTTGCATGTGAGTTTTTAAAATTTCTGTGACGTTCTTTCCGCCATGGTTAAGGAGATCTTTCTCATATGTGAAGTAGGTAATCGAAGGGTTTCGTCTTTTTTGCTTAAGGTAAGCGTCTAATTCGAATAAAAACTCATATGACATCCAAGAAGAAGGGTTTCCTTGTGCCACACCAATGATAATGGGTTTTTGGGAATCCAAACTTTCAATTTCTAGCTTTGTTTTTAAAGCATCTTCAGCAAAGTATATCGATGAAGTATTACCCCTTAATCCTTCTATTTTCGCATAATCCGGGAATGCCCCCGTAGCTATAACAGCGTAATCATAATCCAAGGCAGATTGATCATGAAACACGATCCTATTTTCTCTAGGCATAATCTTTGAAACTTGCTTCTGGATAAATTTTACCCCAGCTTTGTCTAGAGTCGGTGCCAAAAGAAACGAAATATCCTCTATCTTCCGTTGCCCGAAGGGAACCCATAGCAGTGAAGGCCTAAATATAAAATTTGATTTATCTGCAATTAAGACAACTTCATGATTACTTTCCCTCATCTTTTCGCCTAGTCTCAACGCGGTATTTAGTCCTCCAAACCCTCCACCTAAAATAACTATTCGCATAGGAACCACCTTCAAAATATCATTTCCCTGTATTCTCTATTTTTTACTAAGGATTGAATTTTTATTGGGCAGCTCTTTCTTTTTCTCCCTGATATTCCTTCACACTTTATTTAGTTGATTAACTAACTGCATATTCCTCAGCGGCAAGCTTACGTCTACCACGGTTCCTTTGTTTACTTCACTCGTAATCCGTACTTCGCCAAAGTGATTCTCGATAATCTTTTTACTAATCATGTACCCTAATCCTGTGCCCTTCTCTTTAGTAGTATAGAAAGGTTGACCCAGTTTAGCGAGAACTTCCTTTGGCATGCCAACACCTTCATCCCTAAACTGGACACTGACATACTCATCGTTTGTCTGACTCACTACAATAACCAGTTTGCCACCTGCTGGCATGGCTTCAATGGCATTTTTAATATAGTTGATAAATACTTGCTTCAACTGATTTTCATCACATGGAACGACTATTTCCCCCGGTGGGAACTCAGTAATAATCTCCACATTATTCAAGATGGCCTGAGTATCTAATAACGTAATCAGTTGAGTCAATAGCACTTTCAGATCTATCCATTCAAACTTACTCACTTGAGGCTTCGCGAGAATTAACAGTTCGCTAAGGATCTGTTCAATCCTTTCAATCTCTGAAGACATAATCTTAAAATACTCTTCCCTGTCCCCATAGCCTGATCTCATGAGTTGAACAAATCCCTTGATCGCGGTGATAGGGTTTCTGATTTCATGAGCAATGCCGGCCGCTAATTGACCAGCCACAGATAACTTCTCCGTGTTTTGCAGGATCTCCTGGGACTTCTTCCACTCCGTCAGATCTCTTATCGTAACCGACCAACCATCTTGATTCCCGCTAGAATCCTTGATGGGTGAAATGTTTAACATGACCGTCAAGCTTAACCCATCTTTTCTTAAGCGAGTCGTTTCCGCACCAATGATATGGTTTCCTTTGTTAACCTCGCTCTCAAATGCCTCTACCTCACCGATTATTTCTGTCGGAATAAACGGCAGCTCATATAATCCTAAACCCACGACCTCTTGTTTCGTCCACCCAAACAGGTCTTCGAAGGCCTTATTGGCTTGGGTGACCTGTCCTTGCCTGTTAAAAATCAGAATCGCATCCACATTATTTTCAATTAGAGATTCTAGCTGCTGGGTTTTCGTCTGAAGGGCATCCTCCGCTTGTTTCCTTGGGGTAATGTCTTTAGCAACCCCGTATACGCCAACGACTTTATCGTTCACAATGATCGGCATATTTGTCACATCGACATGAACGATGTGACCGTTCTTATGTAAGACTTTCGTCTGGTATCTTTGGGTCGTACCCTGCGCTGCTATCTTGTAGTGCTCTAAGGTTCGCTCAATGTCATCTTTTGACACCAAAGGAATGAACGATTGTTTCAGGAATTCCTCTTCGCGATATCCTAATAAGTGTTCCATCGCCGGATTGACACTAAGGTAATTTCCCTCTAAATCAAAAGAGAAAACGGCATCAGGATTTTGGTGAAACAATGATTTATAGTGCTGCTCTTTTTCATGCTCTTCTAGCTTCTGCTTAGTAATATCTCGAAAATATACGGTTAATCCATTTGGGGATGGATAGGCCCTTACGTCATACCATGTTTCCAATGGAGGAAAATACGCGTCGAAGGATACGGGAACCTGTTCCTTAACCGTCCTATTATACTGCTCATAAAAAGGTAGGTTTACCGCTTCAGGGAATTCAATCCAGACGTTTTTGCCAACTAAATCTTCCCTGCTCCGAAAAAGTAAGCGAGTTGCCGCTGTATTCACATAAGTAAAGTTCCAGCGATTATCCACCGCAAAAAAACCATCTGTAATTCGCTCTAAAATCGCATACGCATCCTCTAAGGGGTAGTTCATCATAACAAGCCTCTCTTTACATTTTTATCAGCATGTTTACGCGAGTATTAGAAATTTATTTTTCAGAAAAATTATATCATATTTTATATCGTTTGGTTTCAGTAGAAATCTTCTTTGATACTGGGAGCGGACAAATTAGTTTATGTGGGGATTTACATGGGGGACAACAAAATGGCTTATGCAGGCACGAAAGCTGTTAAGATTGATAAGTTAGATTGGTACTATAAAAACTATCGGGTTGTTGGCATTAAAAGAATCCTTAAATAAAAGCCAGGGTAACGTCCGGCGCTTACCCTAGCATTAACTGTGGGATATAGAATAAGGAGAAGAAGATTGCACTTAAAAAGGACACAATAAAGAGAGCATTCCATATCCACATCCGTACTGGTTGATTGATAAATTCTACTATAAACACTTCTCTTCCCCCTTATAAATTCATCTATTCCGAAACAACGATAGCCCTGCCTCTCTACCGTCCTTGTAGTTCCTAGACCACTCCAGTTTGAATCGGTTTAATTGATATGATCATGTTTATAAGCCTATTATAGTTAGGGAAAAAGAAAGCCACAGTGAAGTTTTTCACACCGTATGAATCCCACCGTACCAGATTAATGAACAAAAAAGAGCTTCCCCCAACGAATCTGTTAGGAAAGCCCTCTTAACCTATATATTAACAAAATTACGCCGCTGCAGCAGTGCCTCAAAGTCCTCCGCAGGAAGGGGTCTTCTAAAGAGGTAGCCTTGCTCTTCATCACAACCAATTTCCCTCAGAAAACTCATCTGTTCCTCGGTCTCCGTACCTTCTGCCACCACCTTAATCCCTAGATTATGGGCAAGCATAACAATGGTCTGAACAATCGAAGCGTTGTAAGCTGATATAGGGCTTGACTTTCTCTTAGCGCAGCTTCTACTTTCACCCGATCCGTAATGTCGGTTCGTATCGACACATACTGTTGGGGCCGAGCCTGCTCATCTAAGAAAGGGACAATTACCGTCTTCACCCAATAGAAGCTTCCATCCTTGGCTCGATTCTTACATTCCCCCGTCCAAATCTGGCCTCTGCTAATCGTGTTCCACATGTTGCGAAAAAACGATTTAGGATGGTAGCCCGAATTAATCATTCGGTGTGTTCTCCCCATTAATTCTTCCCGCCCTATAGCCCGATATCTCACAAAATTTGTCATTCACATACGTAATCAGCCCGCTGGCATCCGTAATGGCTACAATCGTGGATTGATTGAAAGCATCATTCAGACTCTGTAAATGTACCAGCTTTTCTTGATAAACGGTCTTCCACTCCATTTGGCTTCCCCCATCTTTGTTTATAAAGGGTGAATAATTTTAGATATTACCAAAATTAGGTAATCTATGTTATAGCTAATATACCATATACGGCACCGGATCGGTTATATGATATTTATTTTAGTTTTCTAAACGCCTCTATAAACTCATGAGGGTGATTCCTCAGATAAAAGGAAAACACTTGATGGTTGGTGTGCAGATAAAGAAAGCCGGTTTCTCCTGAGATGATCTTAAACGAGATATCTAAAACATTATGAAGCGGAAATTCCCTAGACTCTGTGATTATCTTATCTCTATACAAGCACAGGTGATGCCGAGACTCGATCTGCTGTTGCTCATTCGACTCTACGGTGCGTGTGATCTCGATGTAGGGTTGTTTAGAAATAAGTGTCATTTCCTTTCCTCCGGTAGCTTGTTTCCCTTGAATACGTAACGAAGCGACGGAGGTTTCAACTTGGAAAAATGTAAAAAAAGACTGTTGCTAAATAACAGCCTTACTTTACACTGGTGGAAACGGGTAAACTTATCTCCATCGTTGTCCCCTCGTTTAGTTTGCTTGAGATAGAAAGTGTTCCCCCATGCTCCTCAATAATCCTTTTGCTTATCATGAAACCTAGCCCTGTTCCTTTTTCTTTCGTCGTGAAAAACGGCTGGCCGATCTTTTGAAGTTGATCCTCCGGAATTCCGCAGCCTTCATCGATAAATCGGAGGTTCACCATCTGTTTAACCCTCCTGACCTCGATCCGGATTTCTCCACCCTTTGGCATGGCTTCCATTGAGTTTTTAATAATATTAATAAAGACCTGCTTCAGTTGGTTCTTATCGCACACAATGTGCGGAATATCTTCTCCATAGTCCACATGGATTATGATATTGTGCAGATTCCCTTGTGTAGACAACAATGCCGTTACATGATTAAGCAATTCTTGCAGGTCCTCTACTTCTGAAGTGACTTCCTGCGGCTTGGCCAGAACCAATAATTCGCTAAGAATGAGCTCCATCCTTTGCATTTCAGAATGCATGATGTCTACATAATGCCTTTTATCATGCAAGTCGGTTTCTAACAGCTTGAGGAAGCCTTTAATGGCTGTTAGGGGATTGCGAATTTCATGGGCAATGCCCGCTGCCAGTTGACCTGCTACTGAGAGCTTTTCTGAGGTTCGAATCAGTTCTTCCGTTTGCTTTTTTTCCGTAATGTCTGAAAATGTGATAACCGAGCCGATCACAGCCCCTTGATCCAGGATGGGAGCACTTGTATATTCCACAGGAAACCTGTTTCCATCCTTCTTGCAAAAAACATCCTCCGTTAAACTGGCCAATAGCTCAAACGGCTTCCCAATCACCTCTTCCACTGCATATCCCGTTATTTTTTCTGCTGCAGGGTTCCAAAATATTACACAACCCTCCTTGTCAACCCCAAAGACTCCATCCGCTACGGAATTTAAAATTAGCTTATGCTTATGGCTTAGGAGTTTTAATTCCTTTCTTGATTGTACTAATTCAGTGATATCCCGAGCAATGACATAGACCCCTTTAAATTCCGTTTCAATGACCATCGGGATGGTCTTGATCTGCAGATCGATGTAAAAGCCATATTTATGTTGTATTTTTAGTTCATCTTCAATCGCCTCCCCTTGGAGGGAACGCTGGAAGATGGTTTGTCCCCGCTGGATATCGGATGAAAACAGAAATTGGATAGAATGTTGCCCTTTAAACTCTTTCGGGCTATAACCAGTCACCTGCTGCACTTTGGCATTACCCGCCAAAATACGCCCCTCTTTATCCAATAAGACAACCATATCTGGATTTTGCTCGAATAACGAATAATGATGCTTTTCACTCTCACTTAAGCGTCGATCAATAAACATCGTAATGAGGGCAAACCCCAAAATCAGGAGGGCCGCAATTCCGATGCTTGCGGCCAATAAATAATCGTTATAAGAAAAAGCAAGGCGTTCATGGTTCATCGGTTGGTTGCTGAAGATTCTCGTCGCTGCCATACCTGTGTAATGCATGCCGCATATGGCCAGACCCATGATCAGTGAACTGCCTAGCTTCCCTATCTGGAAGCGACCTTCTGAACTTCTGAAATAAAGGGAAAGCCAAAAAGCACAATAAGAAGCGAGAATCGCAATGAGGATAGAAAGTAGGACGAGCGGAAAACTATATCCTAATGTCACCTCACCTTTAATGGCGGCCATCCCCATATAGTGCATCATACTAATCCCCGATCCCATAAAGAGACTGCCAAGGATTATACGCGGAATAGACCGTAAAGCGGCGAAAGCAAAAAGAATCGAAACCCCCAGTGAAGCCAAAACATGCCATAAACTATATTCCATCCCTATAGGTAAATGGTAAGATAGCATAGCAATAAAGTGCATCGACCAAACACCCATTCCGATCGCACAAGCCCCACCAATAAGCAGAATTTTCCGAACATAACCGGAAGATACCGTTAGTCTGCCTATGAGATCGAGTGCGGTGTAGGAAGCCACCACCGCCACCAAGAATGAAAGGATCATTAAAGGTACGTTATAAACACCTAATAACTCCATGGTTTTTGTTTCCCCTTATCCCAAAAATTATACCCCTCCATGTATAAAGAAAAATAAGCCAAAATAGAAAGCAACAGCTTCTATTTTGGCTTATGCTATAGCGCAATGTGCATTGTCTATGGTCATCTTCCAAATGGTTGGAGATATGAAGTTTGATGAATTAATGAGCATACTTCCATTCAAGTCAAATGATGGCATCCATCCATCTATTCCTTTCAATATTAACTTAAAAAGTTGAGGAATACAAGAAAGTTGTTAAATGGCACTCGTTTGGAAAATATAGAAGAATAAACTATCGCGTGGTTCTAACGTTATAGAAAGAAAGTGAGGCAGGCATCATGTCGACCCCCATTGCACAAAAACTAACCGACATTAGCAGTTTCACCAGCAAGCTGTTAAGAAAAAATTTTGGCAGAGGACCAGAGTCCTGTCAGGCCTTTCTGAATGAGCGTTTCCTTATTTTTTACATTCAGGGATTCCTTTCTCCTATGGAAACCATTTTACTTGAGCACAGCAATGCGGATAACATCGATATCTCCAGAAGCATCGTCATGAATAGCGTGCTTGCCCAATTGAAGGGGATTTTGGAGCTTGAATTTGAACAGGATATTCTGGAGTTCTACCACGATTGGAACTATAACAAGAACACCGGAATGATTACCGTTGTGTTTGAAGAACCAGTTACCTCCGGAGACGAGCTCATGATACTATTTCCGGAACGGAGCTCCCTAATACTCGAAACGGAACGAATCACCGCTATGGTTCAAAAGATTCCTGACATGACAGAGGCCTATCGGATTTCACCCAAGCTCTTTCTTGTCATGCGCAAGGGCATTCTGATCCCTTTAGAAAAGGCATTAATAGCCAAAGGCTTTCATCAGACTCTCTTGGTCACCAAGGACGACTTGGAAAAGGCCTATTGCTATAATGAAGGTCGTTTCGAGGAGATTTTAAAACAACCGATCGCTGACATTTTCTTGGACTGGAACTTAAACGAAGACAAAAGTGTCATGTGCTTTGTCCTGAAGTCATAACAGAAAGGAGCATGCATCCAAGCTCCTTGAGCGGAAACGGTTTTATAAATAACTCTTGATCCTCTCTTTTTTTGCTTCAACCACTTGATACTTATAGATCGGTCGGCCTACGGTACCATAAATCAATTCCATATTCAACAACCCTTCCTCCACTAGAAATTGTAGATACTTTCGGGCAGAGACCCTAGTAATCCCTGCCTGATTCGCAATTTCTTCGGTGGTGAACAACGACCCCTTCTCTATCTTTTCCCACAGCGATCTCAGGGTCAATTTCGTCAGGCCTTTCGGAAGCTCTTTGGGTTCTAGGACCGGCGCTTTATAGAGAACAAGCTGATCGAGATCTTCTTGACTGATGGCACGCTGTTGGTCCATCACTCGTAAGCCTTCTTTATAGGTTAAGAGCGCAGATTCAAAACGATCGAATTCAAAAGGCTTAATTAAATAGTCGACAGCCCCATACCGAAGGGCTTTCTTGACGGTTGGAATATCGCTGGCTGCAGAAATCACGATCACATCCACTCCAATTCCTTTTTCCCGTATTTGAGCCAATAGATCGAGTCCCGTCTTACCTGCCATGTAGATATCCAATAGAATCAGGTCAATGTCGTGAATCTCCAATAAAGCCATCGCCTCGGTAAACGAATGAGCTACGGCAGTCAGCTCAAATCCGGCTAGCTTCTGAAGATAATGCTTATTAATCTCCGCTACCATGGGATCATCTTCTACAATCAAGATTTTAATCATTTCTTCACCTCATTTTTGCGAAGGGGAATTTCCACCGTAAAGCGAGTCCCCTTTCCTCTCACGGATTCCACCTGGACTTCTCCATCCAGCCTCTCCACACTCTTGCCTAGAAGGTAGAGTCCAATCCCCCTGTTTTCCTCTCCCTTTGTCGAAAATCCTTTTTCAAACGCTCTCCCCAACGTCAGCTCATCCATGCCAGGTCCGGTGTCCACTACTTCTATCGTGATCATCTCTTCAAAATAAGAAAATCCCACCTGGACCCTCCTTTCCTCCGAGCTTTCGACCGCATCGAACGCATTGGTGATCAGGTTTCCTACAATGGTAACAATCTCGTGGGTCATGGCTGAGCTTTTCAGTTCAGGAAGAACATCTTCTCCTGTTAATTCTAATGTAATGCCTCTTTCCCTCGCGTGGGCTAGTTTACCTAATATAAATCCGGCAATCACCGGATCTTTGATCTTACTCATGACTTGTCCAATCTCGGTTTGTTGGTTAGTCGTTAATTCTTGAATATACTGCTTTAGCTTGTCATAAAATCCAATCTGAATCATTCCTAAGATTACATGCATCTTATTCATAAATTCATGAGACTGAGCGCGCAAAGCTTCCGCATAAAGCTTAACTCCCGATAGCTCTTGCGCCATTTGTCTCATCTCTGTTAAATCTCGAAAGGTCGCGATAGCCCCCCTTTTATTCCCCTCGACCAACAGCGGTACAGTGTTGACCAATAGAGCTACGCCCCTCAGATTCTGTTCTTGATCATATCGAGCCGTTCCCGTGGCCAGCACTTTTTCCAGCTCGGAATGCGATACCAGCTCTTCAATTGGCCTTCCTAATGGAGATTCTATTATCCCTGCTTTTCGTAATAGTCGACTGCCTTCATCATTGATCAGCGTAACGATTCCGTTAGAATCGACGGCAATGATTCCTTCTCTTACGGACTTTAGCATCACATTCCGTTCAGCCAAGAGCTTGGAAATTTCCGAGGGTTCTAGCCCAAACAACACTCTGCGTATCTTTCTTGCCAAAAACCAAGCCCCCAGAAGTCCAATCAATCCACCTAGGCTAATCCCTAGAAATACGGTCATGCGTCCCTCTTGTATAGCGGTTTCTACCTCATCCAGCGAGATGCCCACAGCGACAGCTCCTACTTGTTGACCTGAATCATCGAAGACAGGACTAAAGTAACGAAAGGACACCCCCAGTGTCCCTTCGGCGATCGAACTATATTCCTCTCCTTGCAAGACTCTTTTCTCATCTCCACCAACAAAAGGCATACCGATTTTTTCTGGGTCCGGATGCGATTTTCTGATCCCTTCCATGTCCATGACGACGATGAACTGAACTTCTGTAGCATTTAAGATATCCTTTGTGAATTCTTGTATAATCGATGGATCTGATTGTCCCCTTAATGCCTCAATAACATAGGGGCCACGGGATACGACCTTAGCAATGTTCTTAGCTTTTTCCTCTTGAATACCCTTCGCATAGGCTGCGATTTTTTCACTTACTAAAACATTGGTGACAATTAAAGCCAAGATCACCACACAACAAACTAAAAAGATAATAGTCGTTTGTAATCTCCACTTTGGCATCTGTTCTTCTCCGTTTTATTCAAGAATACAAGAAAAACGTTGTACTCAGGCACGAGTACAACGTTTTCTTTTAAGTTTATTTCATTAAACTAAAGTAGTCAAACGGAACGCTTATTTAAACTCACCTGGAAAAATGGTTAAATTGATATCCATGATCAATGGCAAACTGAAGTAAACAGCACCTACAATTAATACAATCGCTAGGATATTAATCCAGAATCCTGATCGGACCATTTCGGAAATGGTAATTTTCTCTGTTGCATAGATGATCGCATTCGGTGGAGTACCGACCGGCAGCATGAACGCACAGTTTGCAGCCATAGCAGCTGGTACCATTAACGCGAAAGGATGAACATTGATTGCCAGAGCGAGCGAAGCTAAAATAGGCAAGATCATCGTGGCTGTCGCGGTATTGGACGTAATCTCGGTCAAGAACAGAACCAATGCTGTAGTCAGGAGAATGATCAGAAGGAAGTTCATGCCATTTAATACAATCAATTGCCCACCAATCCAATCGGCTAAGCCTGTTTCTTTAAACCCGCCGGCGATCGCTAATCCTCCACCGAAGAGTAAGAGAACTCCCCATGGAAGTTCACGAGAAACGTTCCAATCCAATAGCTTGCCTCCCTGGTTTTTGGAAGGAATCAGGAACAATAAAATCCCAGCAAAAATGGCAATCATGGTATCACTAATTCCTGGAATCAAGTCGGTCCATAGGAACGTTCTGGAGATCCACATGAAGGCAGCAAATGTGAATACAGATAATACTGCTTTCTCTTCAAAGCTCATGGTTCCGAGCTTCTCGCGTTCTTCGTCAATTAAAGCTTTACCGCCTGGCAGCTCTTGCAACTTAACCGGAAAAGCAACCGTTACAAGGTAGTACCAAGTGAAGAAGATTAAGATTAGAGCAATCGGTGCAGCAAAGAATAGCCAAGAGGCAAAAGAAATTTCAACTCCGTATAGCTTTTGAATCGTTGCGGCCAAAATAATGTTCGGAGGCGTTCCAATCAGCGTTCCGAACCCTCCAATGGTTCCTGCAAAACCGATACCGAAAATAACCGCTTTCTCAAACGTTTTCAATGAACCGTTTTCACCTTTGGCCTTCTTGACGCTTGACATGGCCTGATACGTAATCGCGGTACCAATCGGGATCATCATCATAACCGCTGCGGTATTAGATACCCACATGGATAAGAAGCCCGTGGCAAGCATGAAGCCTAGTACGATTCTTTTAGGGCTTGCCCCGATGATCGATACGATAATAATGGCAATACGCTTGTGCAAATTCCATCTTTCCATCGCCAAGGCAATCAAGAATCCGCCTAAGAATAAGAAGATAATCGGGTCACCATAGGCAGACGCTGCATCCGCACCACTAACGGCCTGTGTAATCGGTAACAGGATAAGCGGTAACAAGGATGTGACCGGAATCGGAATGGCCTCCGTAATCCACCATACTGCTACCCAAAGCGTTGTTGCAAGTACGGCTCTAGCCTTATCTTCTAATCCTTCCGGAGAAAAGAACATCATAATGAGGACAAACAGCAGGGGTCCGAGTATTAATCCGATCAGTTGAGACCGTTCGTAGGCTGGTTTCTTTTCCGGCGGTTGTTCATTTTTGCAGTTTTGATTGATATCAACAACCGGTCGAGATTTACGTTGAGCAGAGGATGAAAAAAATATAAGTTGCTTGATTTTATGGTGAGCTTCCCAGCTCTTATTCCATGCTTGTTTCATAATGGATTGTTCCACCTGTGATCCCCCCTAATATCGTTTTTTTGTAAGCGGTAGCAAACTTAAACACAGTATATATGATTTTTTTCCTCCTTTGATATTTTGAAGCTAAACTAATCTTTTTGGTCTTTTTGGTCTCAAGCAAGTTCAAAGGTTGAATTCAACATTTCCAAGTGCTACCCTAAGATAAGAAACTAAGAAAAATGCCACAGGAGATTAATATGATTGAGATCAAGACTTCTAAGCTTAGCGATGGAGAGTTTAATCGAGGAGTATTTGCAACAAGAGATATCGCCAAAGGTGAGCTGATCCACGAGGCTCCCGTGCTGCCTTATCGTAATGAAGAACACGAACACATTGAAAAAACGTTTCTAGCTGATTATGTTTTTGAGTACGGGGCTCACCATACGGCCCTTCTCTTAGGATATGGAATGCTGTTTAATCATTCCTACACGCCTAACGCCTCGTACGAAATCAATTTTGATAACCACACGTTTGACTTTTATGCCTACACCGACATTAAAGCAGGAGAGGAAATTCTGATCAACTATAACGGTGAAGAGGATAATATGGATCCCTTATGGTTTGATGAGGGAAAAGACAACAGATGATTCCATCTCAACCGAACATACTCGTTTATGCTCCCGAAGGAGCTGAGATTTATGCGGACTGGATTAGAAAGTCCGGATATTCCTCCGTTCATTCGGCCAGCACCGCGGACGAAGCCCGCGCGTTACTGGACGGCACAGAGATTTTGCTCTGCTGGAAATTTCCTATGGATGAGGTGGAACTTCCTTCTTCGCTCAAGTGGATTCAATCTATGGGAGCAGGTGTCAACGATTGGGTAAGCGGGGAGCGATTCTCAACCGATATCACGCTTACTCGAATCGTTGATCAGTTTGGCGGACCGATTGCCGAGTATGTCTTTGCCTATCTTCTTTATTTGACTAAAGACATCCCTCGTCTCACGGCTGCCCAGAAACGTCGCTCGTGGGATCCGTTTCTCACGGACTTTTTATCGAAGAAAACAATTGGGGTAGCGGGGTTAGGCTCTATCGGGAAAGAAGTGGTTCGGAAGGCCCGGGCGTTTGATATGCAGGTGAAGGGGCTTAGCGTTACAGGCAGCTCCGCCGACCTTGTAGATCATCATTTCACGCCAGCGGAATGGAACTCCTTTGTCCAAGATCTGGACTACTTGATTCTTACGCTTCCTCTTACTTCACAAACCGAAGGCGTGCTGAACCGCGACCTCCTTCTTACGATGAAGTCGACCGCTTGTGTGGTCAATGTGGGCAGAGGACAGCTGATCGTGGAGCAAGACCTTGTGGATGTGATGAGGAAGGGGCATCTTAGGGCTGCCGTTCTTGACGTTTTTGAGAACGAGCCTTTGCTTGATTCGCATCCCTTCTGGGATATGCCGAATGTATATATTACGCCGCATTTATCCGGCCCAAGCATTCCTCAAGAGGTTTGCCAGTTTTTCATCGAAAACCTGCAGAGGTATTCGAATGGCCTCCCTCTCATGGGAGTCGTGGATCGGACGTTGGGATATTAGATGACTCAGCGGTTCCAAGCTAGATTCGGGCGATTCTCCATGGGAATCGGGCGATACCGGCGCACTTTTGGGCGGTTGAGCCGCGATTGGGCGGTTCCAAGCTAGATTCGGGCGATTCTCCACTGGAATTGGGCGATACCGGCGCACTTTTGGGCGGTTGAGCCACGATTGGGCGTGTTGCTCTGTCAGACGAATAGCGGACATAAAGTCCGCTATTCGTCATTTTAAGGATCTTAGCTGATCCAATAGCATTCATCTGGATCCTTATCGAATAAGAATCCTTTAAAATGAACCCCGCGCAGATGATGAAGCTCCGATCGATCCTGATACTCGATGCGACAGCATAATCTAGGCTCAATCCACTGGGTGTTTTGTTCTCTCCCTGTATGCAGCTGAGAAGCAATCTGCCGGAATGCTTCT
This sequence comes from Ammoniphilus sp. YIM 78166, assembly GCF_004522215.1. GTDB lineage: Bacteria > Bacillota > Bacilli > Aneurinibacillales > RAOX-1 > YIM-78166. The sequence continues at coordinate 88,506 of NZ_SDLR01000004.1, forward strand.
TGTTCCTCCGGGCTAATCCCGGACTCGACGATCGCTACCGGCTTGCTTCTCACTGTGGGAAAACGCACCCCCACGACAAAGGCAAAATGCGGCTCGGTGCGATAGCCTAAAATAATGGTGTCGAGCAGCCGAAAGTTTTTGATCTTGAGCCAATCATCCGATCGCTTATCCATATGGTAGAGGGAATCTTGTTTCTTGGCTACGATTCCTTCTAGCTCTCGTTCTTGTGTAAGTTGACTTAAAGCTCGCCCCTCTCCTTCCACATACATCGTGGGGGTGATACTGGAGTTACCCAGGTCCAGCAGCTCTTGCAAGCGGCGCTTGCGATCCATCAGCGGCTCGCCCGTGATATCCTGGTTCGTATACAGTACATCAAAAGCCACAAAATGTACCGGATGCGTGCTTTGTGCTTTTCCAATCTTAAAGGGATCGGCTAATCGCCCACGATAGCTGAAGTCATCGAAGTTCGATCGTCCCCCGCGAATCACGACCCCTTCCCCGTCTAGGATGAAGGTGTTGGCTTTCATCTCTTTTGCTCCGTTGATCAGCTCAGGAAACTTGTCCGATACACATTTCCCATTACGTGCATAGACTTCTACTCGTTCACCACTCTTATGAACTAGAAGACGCCCTCCATCCATTTTGGGTTCAAAGATAAAAGCGGGATCATCAAATGCTTGGCTACCCATCGACACTCTCATCGGTTGGATCGGGGTGAAAAGCATAGTTGGCTCACCTCAGCAATAGTCTGCCTACTCTTTGTTGCCCTTAGCCAACGTGCTTAGATTCTCCAGATGAGAAGATACACTCTGAATCGAGCTTGCCATCTCTCCTGCACTGACGGTCTGAGCGGTCGTAAAGGAACGAATCGACTCTATTTCCTGCCCGATTCCCTCTAACAGCCGACTCACTTCTCCAATCACCGCATGGATTTCTGTCAGCTGTTCTTTTCCAGTGTGAGAAAGTTTTTTTACCTCATTCGCCACGATATTGAAGGTTCTTCCGTGCTCACCGGCTCTCGCCGCTTCAATCAACGCATTCAAGCTTAACAGTTGAAGCTGATCCGTAATCTCACGTAGAACCCGGGTCACTTTTTCTAAGGATTGGCGATGACCCACACCTTGCCGAGCTAATTCACTCACATTTTCAACGGACTGATGTACCGAGTTGCTTTTCTCTGCCGTTTCTACTGCTGCAGCCGCTACTTCCTCAGCGAAGCTAGACAGAGTCTCAATGGATTCCTGGACACGCTGTTCATCCTCTAAATCAATCGATAACCCAATTGTCCCACCAGGTACAGGAATACAGACACTTCGGAACGTAACTCCGTACACCTCACGAGGAACAATTCGCTCGATCGTCCTTCCCTCCTTCATCGCTAAACGAGGCGTACCTCCATCCGATAACTTTGTTCCTTTACTTATCCCTAACGGCAGTCCTGCTTGATTCTCAAATAGGATATATTCATCTTCATTGGTCGCCCAAACGCAAATTTTGCTTCTACCCAATAGTCTTGGCAATAGGGGAGCTAGTTCGATAAAAGAATTGAGCATCAGTTCGTATCCTTCCTTCTATTCCTAACTTTCCTTATTACAAAGCAAGAATCATGCCACCAGAAGGATAGCGACCAGAACAGGTAAGCGATTACAGACGGTTCCGAAAAGGTGGAGTTTTTCCGAAATTGTGGACTATCTCGACACAAACCGGTTTCCCTCTATCCAGAAGCGCCAGGGATAATCTTTGGCTTCACCACTGTTATCTATTCCAATTCTAGGGCCGGATTGGATCGAGGTCACTTCTCTTCCTGGCGAGATATAGAGAGGCCGTTCAAAAAAAGGCTTGCCGTAATCTTCTTTGACAATTCCCATGGCTTTCGTTAGCTTCCCCGGGCCATTGGTCAGATCTTGCTCCTTTTTAACCTTTCCTCTACGTTCATACATAAGATGGATACCCTCCAACGGTTCAACCGCTCGAATCAGTACGGCCTCTGGATGACCCTCCGGAGCACTAACCACATTAACCAAGCAATGGGTATGCATCACATACGTATACACATAGCCCGGGGGACCGAACATTACTTCCGTCCTTGGTGTCCTTCGATTGTTGAAGCTATGGGCCGCCTGATCTAACGGCCCTCTATAGGCTTCTGTCTCCACAATCCACCCCGTAGCTGTACCTTCATCAGTTTCCTTGACGAGTAGCTTCCCTAACAATGATTGTGCCAACTCTAGGGTTGGCAGCTGAAAAAACGATGGGTCGATCGGTTGAAACGCCACCTCTACTCACCTCTTGGACTTTTTTCGAGAATAGGAAGAAGGTATAATGGGTAAACATGAAACTAGGATTAGGCGAAGTCCGCCACCTTAAGAGAAAGCGAGGAAACCCATGAAGCTAGGTTTTGATATAGATGATACCCTTATTAAATTGCGAGAATACGCCTTTCACCTTTATAACCAAAAGCTAGGCCAACAAGTCGATCTAGAAAAATTCAACCAACTACCAACCTTAGAAATCCACGATTTATTTGGCTTAACCAAGCAGGAAGGGCATCAGATGTGGCTAGACCACTCGGACGAAATCTATTACTCCGCCTGTCCTCCGTTCCCTTATGCAGTAGAAACCCTTCAGGAATTGGACAAGCAGGGGCATGAGATCTATTACATTACCGCAAGACCAAAGGAACACAGTGAACGCACTCTGCAATGGATGAAAAAAAACGGCTTCCCTGTCCAAGATGGTCACTTCTATTGCGGGATGGATGATAAAGAGAAAATAGATATTATTCAAGAACTGGGGCTGGACTATTACTTTGACGATAAGCCCGCGGTATTGGAAACACTGAGGGATCTGGATACGCGGGTCTATGCCAAGGAAAACTCGTATAACCAGCACGTCCAATTCCCTCGAATTAGCTGTTGGTCCGAGCTTAAGGATCTTATTACAGATAAACCGGATACCCCACCCACTTAAAGTCATTTCCAATGGGAGTGACGCTCACGTCCGTTAAATCAAGAGCATCTCGCATTTTCTCGGCCCCTCGTCCTTCAAGAAAGGTAGGGGCCGCTCTGCCTCCCACGAGCTTGGGTGCCATGTAAAGAACGACTTTATCGACTAGCTGATGTTCGATGAAGGACGCATTGACTTCGCCTCCTCCTTCAATCAGCACTGAGGAAACGGAGGCCTCCCCTAGCAATCTCACGACGTCCTTAACATTAACCTGTTCCGCTCCGTCTGTCACCCACACTTTCACCCCCTGGCGCTCGAGCTGCTCTTTTTTCTCCAGGGAGTGGCGCTGACTGGTAAAAATCCAAGTAGGGGCTTGGCCATCCGTAACGACTCTGTAATCCAATGGTATGCGTAAGGCCGAATCCAGGATCACCCGTATGGGGTTTCGGCCATGGGGGATGCGGGTTGTAAGTTCAGGATTATCTTTTAAGACCGTGTTTACGCCGACAAGGATGGCTTGATGCTGATTGCGCAAGTGGTGCACATCGTGCCTTGCTTCTTCCGAGGTAATCCACTTGCTATCCGATGTGGCCGTCGCAATTTTCCCATCTAGGGTAATGCCGGATTTCAACGTAACGAAGGGAAGCCGTTGCGTGATAAATTTATTGAACACTTCATTCATTTTTTGAGATTCGGCTTCCCCTATGCCCACGATCACCTCAATGCCCGCTTCTTGCAAGATTTTTACCCCATTGCCTGCAACGAGGGGATTCGGGTCAAGCGTAGCTACGATCACCTTCTTTACTCCTGCCTTTACCACCGCTAAAGCACAAGGGCCTGTTCTGCCATAATGGGAACAAGGCTCCAGTGTCACGTACATGGTGCTTCCTTGGGTTTGTTCTCCAGCCATGCGGATGGCATGAATCTCAGCGTGGGGTTCTCCCGCCTTCATATGGGCTCCGATGCCGACAATCCGATTATCATTCACTATCACCGCTCCGACTAAAGGGTTCGGATCGGTTTGTCCCTTCATCGCTTGGGCGTTCTGCAGCGCCAAGTTCATATAAAATTCATGGCTAGTCATTGGGACAACACCTTTCACCTTTAAGATGGCCCGAACGCTCTCTTTTTGTCCGGAGATAGTTTTCATTATACTCGGATACATCTCCCCATAGCTGGACTCTTCCCGCTACGTTCATCCCTGCTTGTTCAAGGGCTTCTAATTTTCTCGGGTTGTTGGTAATGAGGGTAACCGGTTGATTGCGAAGCACTCGAAGCACCTCTATGGCATCCTTATAGCTGCGGCTATCATCTTTAAACCCAAGCTCTAAGTTAGCGTCAACTGTATCGTATCCATTTTCTTGCAATACATAAGCCATCGCTTTGCTAAACAGGCCTATCCCTCTTCCCTCGTGGTTGGCCAGATAAAACACCGCTCCTGCTCCATGCTCCACAATATGAGTCATGGCCTGCTTGAGCTGGTACCCGCAGTCACATCGTTTACTCCCAAAAATGTCCCCGGTGTGGCAAATCGAGTGGAAACGGATTAACGCCTCTTCTGCCTCTTGGAAATCTCCATAAACCAGTACGCTCGACTGCTGCAGCTCGGCGAGATTGACACTCGATAGCTTATCGATGATTCCTTTAGTTCCCTCAACCACTTCCTTGCACTTAAGCCAGCAGTACCATTGGAACCTAACTGTCTCGTTATGTAAATTGACCGGCAGTTGGATAGGACCCACCAAATAAATGGCTCCTTCCTCCGTTGGGATGACTTCAATCTTATCTTCTAATATGGTAAGGACCCTTTGGTCTAAAGTTGTTGTCGTCATAAGACATTCTCCATTTCTCGGTCTTCGTGGATTTATTTTTCATCGGCTTGAAATACATTATACTATCTTGTCCCAATCCAAAAAAGAAAAAAGGAACCCCGAAGGATTCCCGAATGTTCTAAGCTGTTGAGAAAAACAAATAGATATACAATACCAGCAGACTCGTATAGAGATATCTTAAAAAATTAGACGCATTCTTATCCATCCACTTTCTCGCAACCATTAAAGCAAATCCAATGGTGACCATGAGGAATCCAACAAAATCAAAGCCAGAATATCGTATGATAATTCCGCTGATGACTAAGATGAGCGGAAGAACATTAAATACAAATGGGGGCATAATAGTCTCCTTTTTTCATCCATTATAGCCTTACTCAAAAAGGTTCATGCTTAGATATCGTTCTCCTGTATCCGGAGCGATACATACCACCCGCTTGCCTTCGCCTAATTTCTTAGCAACGGTAATCGCAGCGAACACGGAAGCCCCAGATGAAGGCCCGAGCAATAGACCTTCTAGGCGAGCGAGGTCACGGATGGTTTGGACCGCTTCTTCATCGGCAATTTGTATAATTTCATTATATACACTGGTATTAAGGATCTGCGGGATAAATCCTGGGCTAGTACCTACAAGCTTATGCGGCCCCGGCTTGCCACCGGACAAGACCGGGGATCCCTTAGGCTCGACAACCGCGATATGAATATTCGGCAGCTTTTCGCGCAAGGTTTCTCCTGTTCCTGTAATCGTCCCGCCTGTACCCGCTGTAGCTACAAAAGCATCAAGATTCCCCTCCATTTGTTCTAAGATCTCAAGCGCCGTTGTTGTGCGGTGGATATCGGGATTCGCCTTATTCTCGAACTGTTGGGGGATAAAGCTTCCGGGGATCTCCTTCTGCAATTCCAACGCTTTAGCGATACAGCCCGGCATTCTCTGTTCAGCTGGAGTTAAGACGACGTCTGCTCCATAAGCTTTTAATAGATTAATACGCTCTTTAGACATGTTGTCGGGCATAATCAAGATCGCCTTATAACCTTTTGCTGCAGCCATCATCGCCAACCCGATGCCGGTATTTCCGCTCGTCGGCTCAATGATGGTGTCCCCAGGTTGAATTAGCCCTTGCTCTTCAGCTGTCACAATAAGATTATAAGCCGCACGATCCTTAACACTTCCGGAAGGATTAAATTTCTCTATTTTCACATAGACATCCGCCGCTCCACTTGGGACAATGCGCTGTAAACGGACAAGCGGCGTTCTTCCGACTAGCTCCGATATATTTTGAAAGACATTCATCTCTTAACATCTCCTTTAAATTTAGGGACTATATAAAAGAAAAGAGAAGCATGGGTAAACAAGCTTCTCTCTCATTATATTATTTTCCTGATACTTGCTCCAGCAAGGTTAGGTCCACTAAACCGTCTAATTTCGGTTGCTCCTTAATGAACTTCAGCTCATAGGAGGCATCCGCCCATTCTTGCAGGGCATCCTGGTGTACTTCAGCAGAGAAGGTCATACGATCCCAAGACTTCGTTAACACTTCTTCTGGGAGCTTCTTTTGCGTAAGTTCATATAAAGATTCATTGATGGCCTTAATAGAGTCTTCTTTATTGTTGTTCACGTAGTCAATCGCTTCAACATGGCTCTTCAAGAAGTTTTTCACTAGCTCTGGGTTTTCCTCCATGAACGCTTTGCGCGTAACCAGTACTACACTTGGAAGTGTCGTTCCCCAAGCCACTTCATCCCATTCCACGATAACTTTTGCACCAGCGGTTTCCACTAGATACGTTCCCCAAGGCTCAGGCAACGCGGCTGCATCCATTTGCTTGGTTTCAAATAAAGCTTGCACGTTCGCAGGGTTTTGCTTCTGATGAATGACAGTACCGCCAGTACGGTTGGAGTAAAGACCTAAGTCTGCCATCATTTTTTCTAGCTGTACGTTATGGGTGCACCCAATTCCTGGGGAGCAGAATTTCTTTCCGTCCAAGTCCTTTACCGTTGCGATATCGGAACCTTCACGAGCGACAACCAATGTTGCTCCATTCGCTGCAGACGCTAAGATCACAACATCATTTCCGCTCAGAAAACGATTGATCGCAGGACCCGGTCCTACATAACCGATATCCAAGTTATTACTGTTCAAGGCGTCCATAAAAGCATTTCCATCCGGGAATACCTGAGTCGATATTTTCGTTCCTTCTAATTGTTTCGCAAAGATTTCCTTCTTAACCCCTACAATGGCAGGGGCATGATCTAGATTAGGGAAGTAGCCCAAACGGATCTCTTGCTTTTCTGTAGAAGCTGTGGTTTGACTGTCAGAGCCACCGCAAGCGGTCAGCATCATGCTGCCCAATATGGTTGTAGCTAATAAAGCTAGCTTTAACTTTTTCATCATTATCATCCTCTCTCATCTCATGACGCTAGGCTGCTTTTTCAAAGCCCCAACGTGTTAATACCTTTCTCTCTAGCGGCTGGAATACGACATAGTCCATAATCGCTCCAATCACCGCAATAATCACCATCAAGGCTACAACGAGGTTCATATTTCCCATATCTCGGCTAAAGATCAGCATATAACCCAATCCAGGTCCAGGCCCGATGAGTTCTCCGGCCATCAGCGCTCTCCAGGCAAAAGCCCAAGATAATCTCATCCCGGTAATCGCATAAGGAATGGAGGCGGGAATCATGACTCGACGGAATAAATCAAAGCCGGTGGATCCCATGGTTTTCGCTGCTTTAATCAGGATCGGCTGAACATTCTTAAAGCCCATCCGCATGTTCATGATCATGGACCACATTCCACCTAAGATAACGACAAAGATAATGGCCTTTTCTGAGAAGTGGAACCATACCATGGCCAACGGAAGCCATACGATACTTGGAATACTTTGCAAGGCGATAACCAAAGAGCCGATGGTCTCATCTGCCCATTTATACTTAGCGAGCAGAACGCCGATTAATGTTCCGATAATGACAGCGATCACGAAACCAAGAAGCAGCCTTTTCATACTGTTAAGCGTGGCTAGAACGAGCGTTCCTTCCTTTAACCCCGTAAACAGCGCATCGGCAACCCCAACCGGCCCTGGAAACATCGTCGGCGTCCATAGTTGAAGCCGGAACACCAACTCCCAAAGAAGCAATAACCCTCCAAAAAAGACGAACCTTCTAAATGCTATAGTCATATCCGAGCTCCTCCTGCATCACTTTGGAGATTTCACCGGACAGCTGATCCATAATTTCTGTCTCCAACTGAATAAAATCTGGATGGGTGGATGGTCTAGGGCGAGGAATGTCTACTGTGATTTCTTTCATAATTCTCCCTGGACGTGTTCCCATCACAATAATACGGTCCGAAAGCTGAATGGCTTCCCGGATATTATGGGTGATGAAAAGAATCGTTTTCTTTGTTTTCATCCAAATATCTTGAAGCTCCTTATGCATCATCATTCTCGTTTGCTCATCCAATGCTCCAAAGGGTTCATCCATCAAGAGAACGTTCGGATTCATGGCCAGCGCTCGCGCGATGGATACACGCTGTCTCATCCCTCCTGAGAGCTCATGAGGATAAGAATCAGCAAATCGACTGAGATGAACAAGCTTTAAATGGTCAAGAGCTACCTGCTTGGCTTCCTCTTTAGGTAGATGCTTAAGACCGAACATCACATTTTCTTGAACCGATAACCAAGGCATTAAGGCAGCTTCTTGAAACACAAACCCTCGATCGGGTCCCGCTTCCGAGATTTCCTCCCCATTCATAAGGACTTTGCCTTCAGTCGGTTGCTCTAGACCACCGATAATATGAAGCAAGGTAGACTTCCCGCACCCGGATGGTCCTAAAATGGAGACAAACTCCCCTTCTTGAACCTCAAACTCTATTTTACTAAAAACCGTATAATCTTCTTTATTCTTTTGGGGGAAAGCTTTCTTAAGCTGACTTACTGTTAGAAACACCGTCTCTTCCTCCAATTCTGATCAAAACGCTTGGATTAAAGCTCTAGGTTAGAGTATAGTTGGGAATCCAATCCCTTGTCAATTTCTTTTTACAATTAACTTTATGGGAATTATCAAGTATATGGTATAAACCCTAGGAAGTGGAGCATAATAAGTAACCCCTCCTTTTAGACATAGCTGCCAGCTTAGTGCTGGCGGCTTTTCATTTTTTCACAAGAAAAAACCAAGGCTCTATACCTTGGTTAAGGCTTTCCGATCCTCGGCTTGAGGCGGCTTCTCTACCCAGCCATGTTCAATGGCAATATTCATGCCATCTTCCGCTAGTTTCATGCGCTCTGCAATCGCTCGCGTATAATGAACTCCTAGGTCTCTTCGAAGCGCCGTTCCGAGGCCCGCCCCAAAATAAATAATGGAAGAGTTCAGCATGGTTTGCCCGTGAAACATCATCAGCTTATCGGAAAAAGGGGCTGCCGTAGAATCGGTGACATGCGGCTCCCACGAACCGGAAGAAGAAAGGAAGTCTTCGTCTAGAATCGAGCTCATCACTTCAATTTGCTTAGAGCACACTTCTCTGATCCTTGTCAAAAACTTGCGCGATTCTCTTTCTTTGGCGACTTGACTAAAGCCCAGCATCAGGGCTTCTGTCAGCTGTTCCTTCTTAATATTGAAGAATAGGCTGGTAATTTCCATCGCATTAACGGGCCTCCGATCCCCCATCCATCCCGTAAGGAGACTTTGCTTATGCGAAAATCCCACTTCTTTCGGAGTGGAAACCGAAGGAGGAAGGCGGTAGATCCCTTTTTGCATCAGTTCCGCTAAAGACCCCTCATAGAGATCCATCGCCTTCTGGATACAGGTCTTGAAAAATCGCCGAACATCCTCACGTGAGGCCGTCGTTAACCCTAACTCATATCCTGTTAGCCAGTGGGCTGATTCCAAGTGGATATGGTAGACCCAAAAATCATCCGTAAATAGCTTGGGTGCATTCGGATGAAAGTCTTTATCCGTGAATCCTAGTGGAATAGGAAAATCGTTCTTTTGAAATAGGGCCCTTATCGCGATGATATTTCCCTGAAAAAAATCTCTGGCGGATTCCAGTATTCCTTTTAACCTTTCATCCTCCGCCCGTTCGAAGGCATGCTGATAAAGATAAGCCATCATGCTGTCGTGCTCGTAGGTGGTCCACAGCGTTCCCATCTCTGACGTAGCAAGTTTTTCTAGATCCATAAGACCCTCCTTTATATTCCGGCTCTTCCCCATTATTCTTCCGGTTCAGAGCAGAAATATTTGAACTTTGAGGGTTAAAACTCAAATTTCACAAAACTAGGTGTTCTCATGACACCCGTCTTGGTCCAGCATTGAAATTTCACTTGGCACTTGATCAAGGGGTCCAAGTAGATCCATTCCTTGTCCTCTCCACGAATCAGCTGCTTGGAAATTTCATAGAAGGCGCTTCGTTCGGCAGACGGAACAAATTCAGCCGTCCCTACGTATTTCCCCTCTTTATGAAGCGACCAAGCAAACTCCCCTTTGCGTATCCCGCCAATCTCAACGACATCATACTGATAATTTTTCACTTTAATCCAGTCGTGACTGCGCATATCCAAATAGTACTTGCTTCCTTTTTTCTTCGACACAATCCCTTCCAGCCCCATCTGAGAGACGGAGTGAAATAGCTCTTGTCCATCTTCAAAGCTCTCACAAGCCGAAATCTCGGGTGAGAAATGGACAATCTCATAAAGCATAGATAACCGTTCCTCTATTGGAAGCTTCGTTACATCCTCCCCATTTAAATATAAGATATCGTAAGCTACAAAATGGGCCGGCAAGGTTTTCATCAACCTTCTACCCGTGAATTCGTTAGAGGATTGGAATCGAGTCATTACACTTTCAAAGCATGGCTTATTCTCTTCATCTAATACCAGCATTTCTCCGTCTAGAATGACACTATCCACATCTAACTGGATTTTCTTCATCTCTGGGAACTGGAGCGTGCATTCATTTTGATTGCGGGTAAAGAGACGAACCTGGTTTTTCTCGAAGTGCAATAGGCAACGAAACCCATCCCACTTCAATTGGTATATAAAATCACCGCTCGGCACGGCGTCTGATTTATGCAAAAGCATGGGTTTTAGTAAATTATTGATCATGCTATTGATCCCTCGTTTAGCAAGTTTTGTTCATAAGCTAAGCGTATCAATAAATCATCAGGAGAGATATATGAGAAAGGTGGAAATCGAAAATTGCAAAAAGACCCTACCTTTCCTTCTTACGAGGAACGTAGGGTCATACTTTTTGATTCATCTTCATCTATCCACCATAACGAGCCTTTCCATAATTAGTCGATCATCATATATCCGTATTTACGGATGCTCTCATCTCTTAAACGGATTGCTTCGTCTACGATATCCAGGATTTCACTCAAAAGCTTAAGCATAACGTCAACCTCCTTCAGGAATGATGTACCTTTATTATCCTCTTTGCTGATTTTTTTGACAAAGTCCGTATTCCCTCATGAAAACGACCATCATTGCCATTGAAAACCAATGAAAACGGAGATCATCCTTCATTTTCGTTTGGTTGATTCGATTTCCTTGCATTTTCAAGCTCTCTTGATTCCATCGTCATATGATCTTACAGAAGCTTTGACTAGAAAAGGATAAAACCTTACATTGAATTAAAGCCAGCTTCATTTTTACCTTGTAATCTATTGGATGAGATGAAAAGAAGGGAGGATAAGCGCTATGCTTATTGCTGGTGTGGGAAGAAGAAAAGAATCGGCGGCGACCCTATCCGAGTCCGCTAAGCCCAAGTTATCATTTATTGCTGGACATCTACAAAGCTTTTTGAATGCATCCTTGATCATGTTAGCCATTATCCTATGCTTCTTACTATCCAAAGAGGTTTATCATTTCATCAAAACGATCTTCTTTGAGCAAAACACGGATTTTCAACATTTCTTGGAACAAATTCTTGTCTTTTTTCTCTACTTTGAGTTTATCGCCATGATCGTCCGTTATTTTCAAGAGAACTACCATTTTCCCTTACGCTATCTTCTCTACATCGGCATCACCGCCATGATCCGCTTGATCATCGCAGATCATTATGATGCCATGAAGACCTTGCTGTATGCTTTTGTTATTTTGGTTCTGGTCATTAGCTACTTTATTGTGAATTTTACGCCACTTAAGAGGTAGACCCTCTCTGGTTATCGGTAGCAATAACACAAAAAGAGAAGGACTTCTCATTAACATAATAGTTGGGAGAAGTCCTTCTTTTTGATATTAGTTGCGATTCCGTTTATTCTGCGCTTTGGCTTAAGCTTCTTTTAGCTGGGCGGTTTTTCTCCATCTCTGCCTTTAGTTCCTCAACCGTAATTCCTTTTTGGGTTGCCAGCTCAGCGAGTTTTGCCTCGCGTTCAGCTTCCATTTGAGCTTTTAGCTCATCTACGGTGATGCCTTTTTCTTGAGCTAAGGCTTCCAAGTCTACTTTTCTTTTTCCTCCAAAGCCTTTGTTAGCTGGACGGTTTTTCTCCATCTCTACCTTAAGCTCCTCAACGGTCACTCCTTTTTGAGCAGCTAATTCCGCTAGTTTGGCTTCACGCTCTTTTTCCATTTGAGCTTTCAGTTCATCTACAGTAATTCCTTTTTCTGCTGCTAGAGCTTCAAGCTTGGCTCCTTTTTTACCAAAGAAGGTTTTCTCCACTTGAGTTGCTGGATTTACCGGAGTTTGCGTTGTTGTAGTTTCAGCTGCCAAAGCATGCCCTAATGCACTTAAAGCAAATACAGCACCTAGAGTTGTCGCGAGTAATTTCTTTTTCATCATAATTCATTCCTCCATAACCTTGTATTTGTTTTGGTGTTACTTACCATAGATAAAATATAAACAAGGTTAGTGAAAATACGGTGAAAGACTGGAGCTAATTCAGAAAAGTTTTTTACTAGCATTAAGGTGCTACACCTACTACGGGTTAATATGAAAATCCCCGGCATTAAATTTGGTGCTTGATCACAGGGTGATCCAGGATGCCCGATCGCTTCCCGAGAAAAGTAAGCAAGTGACTCCATCTTAATTGTATCCATTACGGTTTCGGGAGCAACTCACCGAGTATCGTGACCAAACCTACGAGATTAGCTGGAATGGTTACAGGTACGTGAACAAACGATACCAACTCGTGAGCATCCACCACTTTTCCGTGAGCAAATCAGAATTTTTGTGAGCATCCGAACCGAAACAGTAGTCATACGGTCCAGGACCAAGCCATGATGAAAAGTAAAAGCCTAATCACCTAAAAATCAGCTTAATATCGGAGGCTCTAAACGAAAGTTTAGAGAGCACTCATAAAAAACCAGACTAAAATGACCCCAAACCCTGAAAAAAACTGAGCCAGGCGGTACCTCAGGTTTAGATTCTTATCTGCCAAAAAAGCCCCATCTCAGGGGCTTTCCTACTCACCTATACGGTAACAGCCTGTTTCGTTGCTGCCACACAATAATTCGCATGACCTCGGCTAAGGATAAACTCTGGCTGTGGCTTTCCTCGGTTTTCACGATGAGCTTGGATATGGACATCACTCTTTTCCCAATTCTTCCAAGCCTCTTCCGATTCCCAGCGGATGAAGATCATCACTTCTTCGTCCCCGCGACTTACTTTCTTGACGAGAATGCTTAGATCAATGAATCCCGGTGACTTTTCAATTGCGCCTTCCTTGCTGAATCGCTCAACGATCTTTTGCGCATGACCTTCTTGCACGATGATGGTTTTCGTTTCAATAAACATTACTTCGCCGCCTCTTCCATTTGCTTTACCATCTCGGCTACGGAGATCAAACCGCCGCCAGACAAGTACCAGTAGTCAGGATCTAGGTATACAATGTTTCCATCCGCATAAGCTTTTGTCTTTTGAACTAATTGGTTTTCCACTAGTTGCTTTGCTCCAGCATCGGAGGTTCCAACGGCTACATTGCGGTCAATAACAAACAAGTAATCTGGATTTTTCTCAGCAATATATTCGAAAGAAATACTTTGTCCGTGCGTAGTAACCTGGATCGACTCATCGACTGGTTTAAAGCCCATCACATCATGGATAATCCCGAAGCGGGAACCTGCTCCATAGGCACTGATATTTCCTTCATTAGCAAGAATAATTAACGCATTTTTTCCACTTGCAGAAGCCTTTGCATTTAAAGCTTCAAGAGACGCATTGACTTTCGCTAGCTCTTCGTCAACCTGTGCTTCTTTCCCGAACAAGCTTCCTAGCCGTTTCGCATTCTCTGTATAAGACTCCATATATTTCGCCGAATCTACTCCCATGAAAATGGTGGGTCCAAGCTTGCTAAATTCGTCGTACAACTCTTGTTGTCTTCCGGAGATAATAATGAGATCTGGATTGATTTCGCTGATTTTCTCGAAGTCTGGCTCTTTTAATGTTCCAACATTCACATACTTGCTATCTGTATACTTGGAAAGATACTTAGGGACATTAGACTGTGGCAAGGCTGTAATCTCTACTCCTAATTTGTCTAAAGAATCTAATACGCCAAAATCAAACACAACGACTTTTTCTGGATTTTTCTTTACTTTTGTTTCTCCAAGATTATGGGTAATCGTCATTTCTGTTTCTTCCGGTGCAGGTGCTGCTGCCGCAGAAGTAGCTTGCTCAGGTGCAGCGCTTTGACCTCCGCAAGCTGCTGTAGCCACAGCTAATATGAACATCAAAAATAGTATTGATAATCTCTTCATCCTTCTCTTCTCCTTTATATTAACTTTTTTATAGTTACTCGATGGGTAGCCATCGAATGAAACTCATGCATAGTAAACGCAAATTTTGTTTTCATTGATGCTTTCAATCTGAATATCCATGTCATAGACATCTCTGAGCACAGGAGATTGAATAATCTCATGCGTATGGCCCTCTTTTATCACTTTGCCATTCTTCAAGGCTACAATATAATCAGAGTAGCAAGAGGCAAAGTTAATATCATGGATAACAATCACGATGGTTTTGCCTAGTTCATCTACCAGCCTTCTTAGCACCTTCATGATCTGCACGGAATGCTTCATATCCAGATTATTGAGCGGTTCATCTAAGAGAATGTACTCCGTATCTTGAGCTAAAACCATTGCGATGTAAGCCCGTTGTCTTTGCCCTCCACTTAGCTGATCTAGAAATTTATCCTGCATATCTTGCAGTTCCATATACTTAATCGCATCATCCACGTGACGCCAATCTTCCTTGGACAGTTTTCCTTGCGAATAAGGGAAGCGGCCAAAGCTTACGAGATCGCGAATCGTTAATCGAATGTTGATATGGTTGGATTGCTTGAGGATGGAGACTTTTTTCGCCAGCTCATTGCTTTTCCATTGATTAAGATTCTTATTCTCAATAATGACTTCCCCGCTATCCTGATCAGCTAGTCTACTGATCATCGATAACAAGGTGCTTTTTCCTGCTCCATTCGGCCCAATAAAAGAGGTAATCTTCCCTTTTTCAATCTTGACCGAGACACTTTCCACTACAGTTTTGTTGCCATAACGCTTTGTAATATTTCTAACTTCTACCATGACTTATTCTCCCTTAATAGAAGATAAATAAAGTAAATCCCACCAATAAAGTTAATAATGACACTCAACGTGGTTGAGAAGGTAAACACTCTCTCCACAATCAGCTGCCCGCCTACTAAAGCGACAATAGCAATCAAAACGGAACCGATAATCAAGTACTTGTGCTGATAGCTTTTGAGGAATTCATGCGCAACATTGACGACAAGAAGACCTAGGAACGTAATCGGTCCAACTAAAGCTGTAGAAATCGAGGTCAGAATAGCAATAATCACAAGGAGTCTTTTTACTACATAATCGTAATCCACCCCCAAGTTAATAGCCGCCTCTCGTCCTAAGGACAACACATCTAGATATTTATACAGCCGGATAAAATAGAGGGTAGCTAATACTAATCCGGCAATCGCCAGCGTGAGAATATCGGTATTGACGTTATTAAAGCTGGCAAACATGCGATCTTGCACGACTAAGAATTCATTAGGGTCTATGAGAACCTGCATAAAGGTGGTTAGGCTCTGAAACAAGGTCCCAAAGACGACACCGATGAGAAGCAGTAGGTAAAGATTCTTGCCTCCCCCTTGAAACAGGAGTTTAAAAAGTAATCCCGTAAACAGGACCATGATACCAACCGAAAGCAAGAAATTAAACTCCTTACTAGTAATGGCGAAGCTCATGGATCCAAACAAAAAAATGACAAAGGTCTGTACAAGCATATAAAGGGAGTCAATCCCGAGTATGCTTGGCGTTAAAATTCGGTTGTTGGTGATAGTCTGAAAGATTACCGTCGAAAATCCGATGGCCGTTCCTGTCAGAACAATGGCCAGGATCTTCGTCCCTCTCCGAGGAAGAACATACCCCCAATTGCTCCCCAATTTAATAAAAAGAAAAGTAGCAATAAGCATGACGGCGAATACCGCAAGGAAACTGATTTTGACTCTAGGATTCATAAGCCCTTCCCCTTAACAATAAATACAGAAAAATGCCGCTGCCGATGACGCCCACCATGAGACCGATCGGAATCTCAAAAGGATAGATGATGATTCGCCCCAGAATATCACAAGCTAGTACGAATACAGCTCCTAACAAAGCGGTATGGGGCAAGCTTCTCTCCAGATTATCGCCCTGATACAGGGTGACAATGTTTGGGATAATGAGCCCTAAGAAGGGGATCAATCCTACAGTCAGCATCACAACCGATGAAATAAGAGCGACAATGATCAAGCCAATGTTCACTACGGATTTATAATTCAAGCCTAGATTCTTAGAAAACTCTTCTCCCATTCCCGCTACCGTAAAGCGGTGAGCGTATAAATATGCAAGGATCAATACCGGAATACTCAAGTAAATCAGCTCGTATCGACCTTTTAGGATGATAGAAAAGTCTCCTTGCATCCAGGATGAAATATTTTGAATTAGATTATGCTTGTAGGCAAAAAAGGTCGTTACGGAGCTGACAATCCCCCCAAACATGAGTCCTACAAGCGGGATGAATACCGCGTCCTTGAATTTGATCCTGTCGAGGATCTTCATGAAAATGAAGGTGCCAGCTAAAGCAAAAGCAAAAGCCACGAACATCTTCGCCAGAGGGCTTGCTGAACCGAATAGCATGATAGCCACTAAGATTCCTAATCTTGCTGAATCATCCGTTCCGGCAGTAGTTGGTGATACAAATTTGTTTCTGCTAAGCTGCTGCATGATCAATCCACTGACGCTCAAGCTTATTCCCGCGACGATTATACTGACAAGCCGAGGAACCCTGCTAATGAGGAGTGTCTCTAGCTGATCCTCACTGAGTGAAAATATATGTAATGGATGAATATCTTTAACACCAATAAATAAAGAGATAAACGATAGAATAAGCAACGCTGCGACTAGGTATCTTTTTTTCATTTCTTTTTCCTCAGTCTTTGTGACTTAATATTGTTTAGACAATTATTAATACAACAAGTAATGTATATGCATCAATTGAACAAACAATAATACGGGAGTGTTTATAAATGATAATCACTATCAACTTTCTAGAATTAATGATAATCAATATCACTAAAACTGTCAAACCTTTTTTCTTGAACAAGCATATTGACCTTGCACAAACGTTTCACATTCTGTAATATCAAAAACTGAGAAGCTATAAAGGGGGATCCTATGGACTATCACGATTACTCATTAGATAAATCTCTCGGTTATAAACTAGCAAAATCATCCCGCCTTTTAACTAACCGCCTCAACCAAACCTTTCGAGAGCATGGTTTGCCCATTACGGTTGAACAATGGTCCATTATGGTTCAGCTCTGGGAGAATGACGGACTCACTCAAAACGATCTAGCCATCCTAACAGATAAGGATCAGCCTAGCGTCTCTCGTTTAATTGATAATATGATCAAGCGGAATTTAGTAAAAAGAGTACCCCATCCTACGGACCGACGCACAAATTTAATTTATTTAAGCCCTTTTGGCAGTGAAATTCAAAAAGAATTAATCTCCCTTGTGTTGAAAACGCTAGCAGAAACCTCAAAGGGAATTGATCCAAAAGAAATGGAGATATGCTTTTCTGTATTGGATCGGGTGATTGAGAACCTAAAATAAGAGCCCAGAAGGGCTCTTATTTTATTTTAGGAAGCTGAAGATTATAGTTTGGTGCAGCGATGAGAGAGGCACGTAACCATAAAGTTGTTACCAAAATGATAAATATGGTATATTCTGTATGAAAATCAAGCACTGGAAAGGAGCCTCACGCTACGTGACCGTACCCAAAACCAATCGTCGTGCTTTCCTGAAAAAGTCTGCAAGGTTTTACTTAGGGTTGCTGGGAACAGGGATGCTAGGTACAGCTTTCTCCGTTATGGGCGAACGTTTCTGGTATAAAATTAATACATTTCCGCTAACCGTAAAAAATCTCCCTGATGCCTTTAAGGGCTGGAAGATTGTTCATTTTAGTGATGCCCATCTGGGCTTTTATTATGATGCCAAGCATTTTAGACGAGTGATTGAGATAATAAATGAGCTTAATCCTGATATCCTACTGTTTACAGGAGATCTCGTCAATACCGGCTCCCCCTGGCCTGCGCAAGCCATTTCCCTTTTATCTGAGCTAAAGACGCCACGAGGGGGAAAATGGGCCGTGTTGGGAAACCATGATTATTGGTCAAGAGAACAAGTTAAAGTGTCTCTTGCTGCTTCTGAGTTTACCGTGTTGGAAAATACTCACCGATTCATAGAAAACGAGAGGCAACGTTTATATATCGCTGGAGTAGAGGATGTTCTCTATGGTCGCCCCAATTTAGATATAGCTCTAGATGGTTTATCAAACCAAGACTGCGTTATGCTCATGGTACACGAGCCTGATTTTGTGGTACGAAGTCAGGACTATCCGGTATGTGTTCAGTTTTCTGGCCACTCTCATGGTGGGCAAGTACGGATCCCTTTGATCGGTCATGTCGTCACTCCCCTAGGCGCAAAGCAATATGTCGATGGCTTGTATTATATAGGAGAGAAACAACTGCCCCTCTATGTAAACCGCGGCATCGGAACAAGCACCTTACCCGTGCGATTTTTTTGCCGACCAGAAATCACGGCGTTCACAATTTCTTAATTTTTAATTAAGAATTATACAACAAAAAATGGTATACTGAAAAACGATCCAAAATCATCCAATAAGCATGAGGAGGCATTATCATGGGCACCAATCTTACCCAGGTATTAAACAAGCAAATTGCGAACTGGTCCGTATTATACATCAAGTTACATAACTTCCACTGGTATGTGAAAGGACCTCAATTCTTTACCCTGCATACGAAATTCGAGGAGCTTTATACTGAAGCCTCCCTCCATATTGATGAGTTAGCGGAGCGTTTGCTTGCTCTAGGCGGTCAGCCAGTGGCTACCATGAAGGGGGCAATGGAACTGGCTTCCGTACAAGAAGCGAAGGGAAATGAAGTGGCTGAGGAAATGGTTCAATCGGTTATCCATGATTTCTCCCAAATTATTGGAGAATTAAAAGAAGGCATGAGCATCGCTGAGCAAAAGGATGATGAGACTACAGGGGATATGCTTCTTGCTATTCATTCCTCTCTTGAGAAGCACGCGTGGATGCTGCGTTCGTTCCTAGGTAAATAAGCTGTTTCAAAGGTCGGGACCCTCAATTGAGGGTCTTTTTATTTTTATTTCTATATAAACTAATTTTATTTCCAGGGTAATTTTCAGATAAAGAATCTCCTCCCCCACTCTCATCTTTCTTCTTTATTAGCCGATATAACTAATAGAATATATTCCTCGTAATTGTCACATCTTCGAGGAACCAAGTTCCGCTTCATGCGTCTAAATACAATAGGAGATTACTAGAAAAAGGAGGTCAACATGCTCACCAAAGAATACATAGCTAGAATAAGCAAATGGGGTTTAGCACTCATGCTCTCCACCACCTTGCTTTTCCCTACGGTCAGCAACGCGAACCCTGTTGCTCAAGAACCATCCATCTCCGTAAAGCTCGTTAATTTTATCGGGAACCCAACGCGACTCACAATCGAACTAAACGGTAATTATACCGTAGACGGAAGCTCTTTAACCTTAGCTGCTGGGGCTTATGAAATCCGAATTGAAAATGAAAGACTTACCCTCTCTCAGAATGGACAAGCGTATCTCACCAACCAAGCGGGCTTGACGTTAAAACCTAGCTCGGGCCAATTGATAATGAAAATTAACCAGCGCCCCTATTTAGGAATGATGAACTTTACGCTGGAGAATGGGAAAACCATCCGTCCCGTAAATACCTTGCCTATTGAGGATTATGTAAAAGGCGTCATTCCCTTTGAAATGCCAGCATCTTGGAACATAGAAGCATTGAAGGCTCAGGCCGTTGCTATTCGGACCTATGCAATCCGACGCCAGAATCAAGTGATTGATGATACGACGAATTTCCAAGTCTATGGAGGCTTTAATCAGCTCGTCAACAGCACACAAGCAGCGAATGAAACCAGTGGGCAAGTATTGACTTTTAAAGGAGAATGGGTCGAGACTGTCTACTCTTCTAGTAACGGAGGAAAAACGGAAGCTAGCGGCAGCTTATGGAGGCCCTTTGACTACCTCCTGTCGCAGGATGATCCTTATGATCCCAAAAATCCATGGTCCATTTCCTTCTCTAAGCAGCAGATCGATGTCACTTCTCTCGATTTGTCACAACCGCAGCTTTGGTGGACCACTACCTTTGAAAAAGATCTTAGCCTGATGAATGCCATGAGAACCTGGCTCCAGCAGAACGGATGGGCAGGCCGAGAGCTCAAAATCACCTCCGTACCCAAGTTTGAATGGGCCAATGTTAAAACCTTAGGAGGAAGAGAAACCAGGGCTTCGATTATTATCGAGTTTCTTGTCAGAGAGCCCCAAGGCACGACTCAACAGCAGCGCTTTGAACGCAGCGACCTCTCGCTTGTTGAAGTACGGAAAATGGTGGGGGGAGCCCACATCTTTAGAAGCTACTTTGTCGAGCCGGTTGAAGACTTAGGCACATCTTACACCGTGAAGGGAAATGGGTTCGGCCATGGAGTGGGGATGAGCCAGTATGGGGCTAAAGCTATGGCGGATCAGGGGTTGAAGATGGAGAACATTCTATCCTTCTATTACCCAGGTACGTCATTGTCGGTTGCTAAACCTTCAACGTCCCTCGTGGTTTCTCAACCCATTCCCGTAACGGAACCAGCACCTGCGCCTACATCAGCGCCTCCAGCAACGGTAACCGCTGCAGCCATTCCCCCTGCCCCTGCAGTAAAGCCCAGCGTGACGGTTGCTCAACCGAAAGCACAGCCTGTAGTCGTCTCAAGATCGACCCCGGCCACGGTGCAAGGCAAGATTAAATCGACCGTGGTGGTTGGAGTTCGCAAGAATCCAAGCTTTGCCACTAAGCCTCACGCCACAGTCAAAAATGGCCAAGCCGTTCAAATCCTAGGGAAGAAGGATCGCTGGATACAAATCAAGGCAGGGACCGTTACGGGTTTTATTCCGGATAATTTTGTACAGGCTTCGAAATAAGGTGTGATTTACATCACACCTTGATGGTGGTGTTACTGTTAAGATAGACTTATCAACAGTTCAAGGGGAGTGAATCGGATGACACTCGTTAACGTTTCGGAAGTTTTTTTACAGTGTGAGCACCCATTCTATAAAGACGTGGAAGTACAATCGCTGGAAGTCAACTGCGTGTTGTACAGCTCCGCCACTTCCTATCAGTGTAACATCCAGCTTCCGACGCTGAATTGGGATCAGATGCTGCATCAGATCTCTATCGAACTCATCCGTTTACGATCCTATGAATGGTTGCAGCAACAGTAATGCAGTTGTGTATTAAAACTTGGGGGAGTTTTATTACATAGAAGGGCAGGAATTCCTGCCCTTTTTGTTATATGACGGCAAACCCTCCTTTTCGACGCTTGAAATGTACACAGCGGGTTATTTTTATGCTAAAATTCATATATATTTATAGAAAGCCATTATATCCTGAAGGATTGGTGATGAGTGCGTTGGGTTTGTCCAAAGGTGAGATAAAGCGCCAAAAGATTTTGGGAGCCGTTATCGGGTTCGTGCAGACGAATCAGGGTTCACCCACCGTTCAGAATATTATGGAATTGACTGGAATACGGTCATTCAATACGGTATCCCGTCATTTGAAGGCCCTGCAGCAAGAAGGATTTCTAGACTGGGAACCTGGCTCCAATGGAAAGATTACTGTACTGGGTGAGACTCCCTCATAGCTCTCCCCTATGCATTGCTAAGAACAGCCTTTTTAGGCTGTTTTTTCTTTTCATTTTCCGGAACCGTCTGCTTGAAGATGAATATAATAAATATTTAGTTTATTTTTTATCTTGACATTTATCCTCCCACTAGATAGTATAATGAATATCAGTTGGAACAAAGGGGAGTAGCTTTCAGGATTTTCCTGAAACAAAGTCGTCATTACGTGGAATTAAGATTCCACCGGCTTTGTTGGTACATATTCTTGTACTTAGCAAGACCTTTGCCTTATGGCAGAGGTCTTTTTATTTTTGCCATAAGGACATCAAAATTCATGTAAGGAGAGGGTAGCGTGTTGTTTGAAACCGAGTTTTGGATGGCCTTATTAACGATTATTGCAATTGATTTAGTACTCGCGGGTGACAACGCTGTTGTTATTGCTCTAGCTAGTCGTAACCTGCCTGCTGACCAGCGCAACAAAGCCATTTTGTGGGGAACCTTCGGAGCCGTCGTGATCCGGATACTCTTAACCCTAGTTGCCGTATGGCTTTTGAAGATTCCGCTTCTTCAAGCGATTGGTGGAATTCTACTTATCTATGTGGCTATTAAGCTACTGAAGAACGAAGAAGAAACCGAACATATTCAAGCGGGGATGACCTTAAAACAAGCGATCCAAACGATCGTGGTAGCAGACCTGATTATGGGCTTAGATAACGTACTAGCGATTGCCGGTGCGGCTCACGGAAATATGGTCCTTGTCGTGCTAGGTCTAGCGATCAGCATCCCGATTGTGGTTTGGGGAAGTAAGTGGATTGCAGCTTGGATGAATCGTTTCCCTATCATTGTTTACATCGGAGCAGGGATCCTGGCGTACACCGCTGGAACGATGATTACCCATGATAAACTTACCCAATCCTATATTCTTTCGAATATCCCAGGATCCAATTGGCTCCTGCCTGTCTTAAGCGTAGTGTTTGTCATCGGATTAGGTAAATGGCTGAACAGAAACCAACCGGCTTCTCTTCAAACCGAAGAAACGAATACGAAAGCAGTTTAGAGAAAAAAGAAGGGTGACCCTAGTAGCCATGGGGTCACCCTTCATCACTTATACTTTGAATTTTCCAATCATGCCTCTTAAATCCTCCGCCATCTTACCTAAAGAGAGAGAAGAATTAGAGATCTCCTCCATCGACGCTAGCTGTTCCTCCGCTGAAGCAGCTACATTTTGTGAGTGGGCTGCAGATTTTCCTAGAAGAAAAAGAAGCTGTAGCTAAAGGTCGGAGAATCGACTTTTAGCTACAGCCCTTTTTGTTCTGGCTATTCTAATTTGCTACAGATTGCAAACGAATCTGGTCGGCCAGCATTGCAATAAACTCTGAATTCGTGGGTTTGCACTTCATTTTATTAACAGTGTAGCCGAATAGAGAATTTATCGATTCCATATTTCCTCTGGACCACCCTACATCAATTGCATGCCTGATGGCCCTTTCTACCCTCGCCGACGTGGTATTGTACTTCTTAGCCAGATCAGGGTATAGGACCTTGGTAATAGAACCTAATAATTCAATATCACGATACACCATAGAAATGGCTTCCCGTAGATAGAGATAACCTTTAATGTGGGCGGGGATGCCCATCTCCACCAAGTAAGACGTCACGATTTGATCAAGGGACTTTCCATTGTTCAACTCTACGCCTTTTT
The DNA here is from genome assembly GCF_004522215.1 of Ammoniphilus sp. YIM 78166. GTDB lineage: Bacteria > Bacillota > Bacilli > Aneurinibacillales > RAOX-1 > YIM-78166. The sequence continues at coordinate 112,212 of NZ_SDLR01000004.1, forward strand.
TCACTGAAAAAGAGGATTCTGCCGGAACCAGTGACGGCATGGGAGTGGAGTCTGCACTGCCGCTCACCTCCCTGATTCGCTTAATCAGAAGGTCCATATTAAAAGGCTTTAAGATATAGTAATTTGCCCCTAGTTCAAGAGCCCGCTTCGTGATGTCTTCATGACCGAATCCGGTAAGTACAATAACTTTGGGCTGCTTAGCCAAATTCATCGTTCTTAAGTATTCTAATACGGCTAATCCATCTAAGTTTGGCATAATAATGTCGAGAATTAATACATCTGGAATGCCCTTCTCCAGAACAGTAAACACCTCATTGCCATTATAGGCAATGCCCTCAACAGACATATCCGCTTGACTTCCTATATAATCCGCTAGGATGTCTGTAAATTCCTTATTATCATCCACTAAAACCACACTGATGTTTGCCAAAGAAACTCTCCCCTTAGGTGTATATTTACTAATACTAAAGTTTCTCGTAAACCATCATCGTTTCCTCTATTTATTATTCCAAAAATTCCTATCAGATCTGATAAAATTCGACCTTATCAGACCTTATCAGTAAAGAAAACTTGGCTGGCGCCAAGCTTTGGCGCAGAAAACTCCACTTGACATCTTTATATCAAGTGAGTTGTGCGACAGCCTAGTTGCCCTTATGCAGATATAGAATTCTAGATATCTTATAAATTCTTATCTGCAAAAAAAAAAAGGCCAGATTACTCTGACCCTTCTCAACCTGTAATGTGGGCTAAAAACATGGAGGCAATTCCAAAGTAGACGAATAAAGAGAAAATGTCATTCAACGTGGTGATTAAAGGGCCGGATGCCACAGCAGGGTCTATATCAAAGCGATATAACAACAAAGGAATCACCGTTCCTGCAAGGGTTCCAATAATTAGCGTCAGCAGCAAAGAGCTTCCTACCACTAAGCCCAAGACGAGGTCGTCTCTCCACACATAAGCCACAATGGTAATTAATACACTACACACAATCCCAATAATTAAACCGACACCGAACTCTCGAACCACCAATTTAATGACCGTTCTCCGATCGATATCTTGAGAAACTAGACCACGAACGACAACAGCAAGAGATTGAGTTCCTGTATTTCCGGTCATCCCTGCAATCATCGGCATAAAGAACGCGAGAGACACTACCTGCTGGAGTGTATCTTCGAACTGGCTAATAATACTTCCTGATATGAGTCCAATAAATAAGAGAAGGATCAACCAGGGCAAGCGCCGAAAAGACGCAACAAAAGCACCCGTTTGAAAATCAATGGATTTCCCTGAAGCGGATAGCTTTTCTATATCCTCATTCGCTTCTTGAATGATAACGTCCAACACGTCATCGACTGTAACAATCCCGACTACGTGCTCTTCATGATCCACCACAGGTACAGCAATAAAATCATATCGTTCAATTAAGCTAGCTACTTCTTCTTGGTCTGCATCGACAGGAACAGAAATCACACGCGTAAACATAATATTGTCTACTTTGTCATTGAGGTTAGCGAGCAAAAGATCTCGGTATGAAACGACACCCACTAGCTTTTTCTCTTCATTTAAGACATAGAGGTAGTAAATATTTTCTGCCATAGAGGCAAAAGCTTTAAGCTTATCTACAGCTTCTCGTACGGTATAGTAATTCCGAATCCAGACAAACCGGTTCGTCATCAGACCCCCAGCTGTATCACGCGGATATTGCATAAGGTTCTTGACCGTTTGGGATTCTTCTTTCTTCATGGAAGCAAGGAACTCTTCACTATTCTCAATGGTTAACTCATGAAGCAAGTCAACCAAATCATCATTTTCCATCAGGTCCATGACCTCAGACGACTTAGCGACTCCCAACTTGTGGAGGATTTGCAATTGTAGATCAGTATCTAATTCTTGGAGAAGTATCGCTACCTGCTTAGAGGAAAGAAAGGTTAAAAACTTATGGCGATGTTTTTCTGGTAAGTTTTTATATAAATGGGCTATATCATAGGGCTGAAGTTCCTCCATAATCAGCTTAAAGTCTTCTTTCTTCAATTCCTTCATAAGCTTAATGACGACAAGCAAGATTTGACTTTCTGTCATTTGATTGATATTAAGCTTGTTAATATTCACAATCCCCACCACCTGACAAGCTACAGCTTTCTGATGTTCCCATGGTAAACCAAAACCTCTTCTTAGTCAAAATGAAATTGGAATAACAACCTCTGCCGTAAGGAACGCTATAAACGAAGATTAATGTTAAGGTGGAGGTTATTACATATGCTAAAAAAATCCATGATTGGCCTCTTAAGCGCGACGATCATTCTCAGCGGTTGCGCTAATTTCCAACCACAAGCCCAAGGGGGTACCCGGGCTTTAGAAAACCAAAACCAGCCTGTAAGAGTATTAAATAACCCAGCTGCACCAGAAGAAAGAGGGAACACCAGTCTATCACTCATTGTGGAAGGTGAAAATACAGGAGCTCTTCCTATTGTACGTCAAGCCGATCAGACCTATGTCCCTATTGAAAACTTATTTCAAACACTTGGTTATAATGTTTCCCGGGCTAATCAAGGCGAAATTCAAATTGGCTACACGGATCCTATCTTCACCATCACAGAGGACAGTACCCAAGCCACAGTGGATGAACGTCAAGTGGACTTGCCTCATACCGTAACGACCATTGAGAATAAAACCTACGCCACCGTAGCCAGCTTGCAAGCCTTGCTTGGGGATGCGTATCAAGTTCAACAGACGGCTGATTCCCTCGTGGTCACACCAGTAGGTAATTCCCTCTTTCCCGAAGAAGACCATGGCTGGGAGAACTTTAAAGAGGAGGACACAGAAGCAACACCGACCGTCTCATCAGCTGAAGCAAACCGAATTATTAGTATGGGTAGAAAGTATCTCGGCAGACCTTATGAGTTCGGAGCGCGAACAGGCCAAACCCGTACGTTTGACTGCTCTTCCTATGTGCAATATTTATATGGAAAGCAAGGAATTCGGCTCCCTCGTACAGCCCGAGCTCAAGCCACTAGAGGAAATCGCATCGCTGTCGCTAATTTAAAACCAGGCGATCTGCTTTACTTTTCTGTCCCTGGGCGATTTAGAAGCGACAAGACAGTAGGCCACGTGGGCATCTATATGGGAAATGGACGCATGATTCACGCAGTTCCCCCTAAGGTGCAAATTACCAATGTTGCTAATTCCTCATACTGGAAGCGAGTATATTTAGGCGCTAGGAGAGTAGGATAGTCCGCATGAAACAAAACCATCCTAATACCCTCAGGGTATTGGGATTTTTTTATTCTTGTCGATAAAAGTCGAACGAAACCGACAAAACTAGCCATATATCAAAGGTTTTTGGGTGAAAATATTGATAGGAAAAGGGTAGATATGTTAACATTTAAAGTGGCAGATAACACGGAAGTTATCCGCTTACTTTCCCTTCTTTCGTTCCCTTTTCCCACTATATTCTATGTGGAAAGAAACGTGAGACTGTGGGAAAAACCGAACAATTAAAACATATTAGCAGTTATACAAGTAAGCTGCTCCGACAGAAATTTGGTAAAGGACCTGAGTCTTGTCACGCCTCCTACGGTAGCCGCTACATCGTTCTGTACCTACGCAAGTTCATCTGTCCAATGGAAGAAGTTCTGCTCGCACAGAACCAATATGAAACGGTGACTCATTCCAGACACACCATCATTGAGACCATTTTGGTTGAACTCAAGGGCGTTATTCAAGTCACCATGGATGTAGAGGTTCTAGAGTTCTACCATGATTGGAGCTACGAGAACAATAACGGGATCATCGTTGCCTATGTTCAAGATGGACAAGCTGATTTCGCTCCTGAAGAGTCAGACTTCCCCGAGAAGACTGCCTTAGAACAGGAAGTATCGAGGCTAAGCTTTCAGTTACAGAAGCTTCCAGGCACTATAGAATCCTTTAAGATTAGTCCCAAGATTTATATTGTCATCCGATATGAAACACTAGTCTACATCGAGAAGGCTCTCATTCATAAAGGCTATGGCAAGGTTCTCAAGATCACAAAAAATGAATACGAGAAAAAGCTTCTCCACAGTGATGGGCGTTTCGAGCAAATTTTTGGAAATAAAGTAACAGATATCTTCTGTGACGAAGATTTTTCTTTAGATAAGGCATTAACCATATTTTTTACAAAATAACAGATTGGCAAATGGCGGAATCTTCTTGAAGTCTTGCCGTGGCCGAACTTCTCATGCGGGAGAAGTTCGGCCTTTTTTATTTTAGAAAGGAGAAGACATGAAATTGTTTGTAGAAGAAATTCAACGCATCTATGACCGAGACTCACTTACCGATTTGAAGGAGCAACTTAAAGACCAAGTCGTTGATCCTTCCTTGTCTTGGCAGTCACGAATGGATCTATATGAGAAAATTAAATGGATTAATCTTCGCCTTGAACACTTAAAAAAGAAATAGGCGTCAGAGATGAGCCCTGACGCCTTTACATGCATTAATAATTCATTTTTCCTTCAATGAAGGCTCTAAGTTCACTAATCGGCATCCGTTGCTGTTCCATCGTGTCCCGATCTCTTACCGTTACTTGGCCATCCTGCTCGGAGTCAAAGTCATAGGTAATGCAGAACGGGGTTCCAATCTCATCGTGACGGCGATAACGTTTACCTATGGAACCCGCTTCATCGAAATCCACCATGAAGTACTTGGAGAGCTCTGCGTATACGTTTCCTGCTCCCTCGGACAGCTTCTTGGAAAGCGGGAAGATAGCGGCTTTAAACGGCGCTAGTGCCGGGTGGAAATGCAGAACAGTACGGCTGTCCCCACCTTCAAGTTGCTGTTCCTCAAAAGCATCAAGTAAGAAAGCCAACGTGACGCGATCCGCTCCAAGAGAAGGTTCGATACAGTAAGGGACATATCTTTCGTTCGTTTCTTGATCAATATATTTAAAGTCCTCGCCTGAATGCTCCATATGCTGCTTCAAGTCATAATCCGTGCGGTCCGCAATCCCCCATAGCTCCCCCCAGCCAAATGGGAACTTATACTCAATATCCGTAGTGGCGTTGCTGTAGTGAGACAGCTCATCGTCGGAGTGATCACGCAGCCTGATTTTATCCTCTGTTAATCCTAGTGCGAGAAGCCATTGGTGGCAGTAATTTCTCCAGTATTCGAACCACTGTAGGTCTTCTCCTGGCTTACAGAAGAACTCCAATTCCATTTGTTCAAATTCCCGTGTTCTAAACGTAAAGTTTCCTGGAGTAATCTCGTTGCGGAAGCTTTTTCCGATTTGGCCAATACCAAACGGCAATTTTTTTCTCATGGTTCGCTGAACGTTCTTGAAGTTCACGAAAATCCCTTGAGCCGTTTCAGGTCGTAGGTAGATCTCATTGGCTGTGCTTTCTGTTACCCCCTGGAACGTCTTGAACATCAAGTTAAACTGTCGGATCTCCGTCCAATCCTGAGCCCCACAGTCTGGACACTTGATTTCATGCTCCTTCATAAGGGCAGCCATTTGATCAAAAGATAAACCATCGACAATCATTTCTATTCCTTTTGCATCGAGAGCATTTTCAATCAGCTTGTCTGCACGATGACGAGCCTTACACTGTTTACAGTCTATCATCGGATCGTTAAAGTTCCCTACGTGACCGGAAGCAACCCATGCCTGAGGGTTCATGAGAATGGCTGCATCAAGACCTACGTTATAAGGAGACTCTTGAATAAACTTTCTCCACCAAGCCCGCTTAATATTATTTTTTAACTCTACGCCCAATGGGCCATAGTCCCATGTATTGGCCAGTCCGCCATAGATTTCCGAGCCTTGAAAGACAAAGCCTCGATGTTTCGCTAAAGCGACAATTTGATCCATAGTCACACTCATTCTTTGTTCTCTCCTTTTTAGTTAAAAATAAAGAAAGCTCCCATCCCATAGGCATTCTGCATGCCTAGGGACGAGAGCTTGAGCACCCGCGGTTCCACCCTAGTTGATCCATCTGAACGGTTGTCAGGATGCATCCACTTTTGGTTTTTTTCGAAGCTCTAGATTGCCTTTTCCCTGACTCTTCCTCTAGGCTTCCACCCTCCCTAGATCGCTGAATGTAAAGTTAGACAGGTACTATCTATCCTTCAACGCTTCTTTGTTATTACATCTTATTGGACATATCTTACTGAAGTTAAAGCAAAAAGTCAATGTCACGCAAGAGACAGCAGATAATAAATTGTAATTAAGAGAAAAAGATAGTACAATGTTTAGGAATTGCATTGAGTTGATTTACAACTCACTCTCTTACTCAACCTCGCTAATCATAGTGGGGTATTTTTTTTATAAAAAACAAGAAGCGTCCCATTTAGGAACGCCCTGGAAAAATAACCGCTCAACCTCCAACGGAGGAAAGATTAACTATATTATAGCATATCCGTCGTAAACTAGTTCAGTAAGTTTTGGTAATATATCCACCTTATGGAATTGTCTTTTTATTACTAGTTTTGTCGAATCCATCCAGCAGGCTTAATTTTATGCTATACTTTTTTTACACAAAAACTGAAAGCGATTTCACAAAAGCTCTGAAAGGAAGGATTCTTATGCATCTAAAACTATCGAAAGAGGACATCTTTACTTCTTATAGCGTTGACCAGTTAGAAGTAAAGAGAAAATATTTATTAGACACCTTATTCTACACGACAAACTTAAGCAATGTAGAGCGATTTGAAATTCACCATTTACTCATGCTCATTGATTATCAGAAGGAATCGATTCAGGAATGCGCGGTTTAAATCTCCCCAACTGATCACCCCACTCACATTTTATGGAGTTCTTTGGAAGGAGATCTTACAAAGAGGCACTCCATGAAGTCAGAAAGGTGTATAGTTTAGTTAACTTCCTGTCATCACACTCCTATCCTTCTTTCCATCCTTCCTCAAGGATGGCTTTTTTTAAACAAAATAGTCCTGTTCCAGTAGGAACAGGACTTGAACTTTATTATTGGCGCTCAGCTAAAGGAACGACTTCGCGTAATTCTGGTCCTTGATAAATAGCTGTAGGACGGATGAGGCGGTTATTGGAGTACTGCTCTAATACATGCGCAGTCCAACCGGACACACGGCTCATCGCAAAGATAGCGGTATATAGATCCATTTCAATACCCATTACATAATAAACGGAAGCAGAGAACAAGTCTACGTTTGGCCACATTCCCTTTTCCTTATTGACGATTTCGAAGGTTTTCTCTGTCATCTTATACCATTTTTCATCGCCCATCTTCTCCGCAAGCTCCTTCGACATCTCACGAAGCTGAACCGCGCGAGGATCCATGGTCTTGTATACACGATGACCGAATCCCATAATTTTTTCCTTGCGAGCTAATTTTCCATGAACATATTCTTCTACGTTCTCAGGCTCACCAATCTCAAGCAGCATTTGCATAACTGCCGTGTTCGCTCCTCCATGAAGAGGTCCCTTCAAGGTTCCAATTCCAGAAGTGATCGCTGAATAGATATCAGAAAGCGTTCCAGCGGTTACACGACAAGCAAATGTGGAGGCATTGTACTCATGGTCCGCATGCATAATTAATCCTGCATCCATTACGCGAACTTCGATAGGATCTGCTTCCTGTCCTTTTAGCATATATAAGAAGTTAGCTGCAATAGATAGATCGTTCTTAGGCTCAACTAGGTCTAAGCCCTTACGTGTACGATCAATCGCGGCTACAATCACAGGAATCATAGCGGTAAGCTTGATCGCCTTGCGGTAGTTAGCCTCAGGGGCCATATCTTCGCCTTCGTCATCAAAGGATTTCAGCATAGAAACGGCCGTACGTAAGGTATCCATTGGGGTGCCCTTGGGAGAAATCAAGCGGATTACATCTAATACTTCTTGAGGAATCTTCTGATAGGAAGCAATCTGTTGTTTTAACTCTTGAAGCTGAGCACTGGTTGGCAGCTCGCCTTTCCAGAGAAGATAAATCACTTCTTCAAAGGTAGTCTTGTCGACTAATTCATTTATATCATAACCTCTATAAATCAATCGGCCTTCTTTACCATCGATAAAACAGATCTCGGATGTACCAGCAATAACGTCCTCTAACCCAGCCGTAAAATCGGATTTTGCCTTGAAATCGCTTAGTTTTGTCTCACTCATGTCTCCATTCCCCTTTCTTATATATAATATTTGCAAATTCCGTTCCAACATATATATTTCGATAACTGTTTTAAAAATTCCTTCTTTGTCCATTAAATTTTACAATAAATTCATTTGGTAGGAACATACTAGGATTAGCCTTCCATTATTTTACCTAAATATATTTGCCGTATACATCCTATTTTACTTATATAACCAAGGAGCGTTCTCTATGAATGATTATTTACTTCCACGCTATTCCAAGGATGACGTAAGAGAGTATTGGTCCCTTCTAATGAACTACAAGAAGGAGCTGAATGATCAGTTACTCCATCTGCCTCATGATCAGGATAAGGCCTCTTATTTGGGTGCTATTGATTCGATTACATTCTGCATGGAGGAGTTGGAAAAACGGTTTGATCTCTTCTAACATAAAGGAGGGGGCGCTCTATGCGCGCCCCCTATTCCTCGTCTGTATCTCTCTTAAAATGACTTTTTAACAAACCCATGAAGTGCTCTGCACGCTCCTGATAAACGAAGTCCCCGAACAAGCGAAATAAGGTCATGTTTTCATTGTAAGAATCCAATAATGAATCAATAAGTGCATATTTGGTTTGTTCCTCGATATTTAGCATGAGCTTATCTTCCTCCTGCTTGAAATCTAGTTTCCCTTAGCACTCATTCTTGACCCTATTGCGGCCTTTTAAACCCCACAGGCACCTGCCTTATTCTAAAAATTTTAATTATTATTACAGGAGATTGACGTTCTTTTCACGAATAGAAGTAGAGAATCCATTTCAAAGGAGGCAACTCGAATTGACTATCAGTCTACCTGAAGCGTTATCTGAGCTAGAGAAACACATTCGCCCTCGTACCTTTCCCCTTGCCATTAGAGTATTGCGCAAGGATGAAGCGATCCCAGCTAAAACGAAGCGCCCCCTGCGCGATCTAGGTGTACAACTGAGCATTTGCCAAGGGATTACCATGGCTAGAACCTATGGTTGGTCTATAGCTATGGGAGGAGAAGATCTTTCCTGTCCAATTGCCAAGGCTGTCTTTCACTTTGAAGAACCTCTTTCCTATTACACAGAGGGTAACTTGGCTTGTGGCATGTATACAGCAACCCAACAAGCTGGAGTGCATACAGAAGCAGAGGTTCCCAAATTTACAAAAGAGGAGAATGGAACCGTTATCATTTCTCCCTTATCGCGCACCGACTTTGAACCTGATCTGCTTGTCATTTACGGCAATTCAGCGCAAGTGATGCGTATGGTCGCTGCCTCCTTATATAAAACAGGTGGGGCCATTACCTCGACTTTCTCAGCGCGCGCCGACTGTGCAGATATCATTATCAAAACCAAGCAAACGGAAAAACCTCAAGTTATTCTTCCTTGCTATGGTGACCGAGTGTTCGGTCAAACTCAAGACGATGAAATGGCATTCTCCTTTCCCTATTCACATCTAGGTGACTTCATTGAGGGATTGCACGGGACTCATCGGGGCGGTGTGCGCTATCCCGTTCCTGCCTTTCTCCAATACCAAGCGAAGTTTCCCGCAACTTACGAAAAGCTGAACGAGATGTGGGAGCAAAACGAAAATAAGAATTCCTTGTAATATAATCTAACAAGCTCACTTTCAAAATGAAACAAGTACGGTATGATAAAAATAATTCGTTAAGGATCTTTATGATCCCCCATCTCATTCCTTGAGGCTGTTCCAAGGGACCGGGTAAGCCGGCCTTTTGAGGACCAGCCTCATTCTTTTTGTCACAATCCCACCCAATTGAATATTTTGTTAAAAAAACAATCCGAGGCGCCTATGGAATTCAAAAATGCGTACATGATTTCAACGGAAAATCAACTGATTGAACCCGGTGGCTATCTCATTCTCCAAGTCATGAATCCTCTAGAATCTCTGAAAACCGCTTACCTTATTGGTATTATATCTAACGGGCTATGCCAGCAGCTGAAGCTCACTCTCATGTCAGAAAGTCTAGTGTTGGCCTTTGCAAAACCTCTCGAACCCCAGCCATTGAAAGATCATCCCCTATCTGCGAACCTTATTTGCCAATACTATATCCACTCTGACAATCCGATTATGGGAGGGCTTGTTATCGGAACCCTAACCGGAACAGCAGGGCAATTGAATACCAATCTGCAAGGAAGAATTAAGATAGAACCAGGTAAAATGATATTGCTATACGTCGTCAACCCAACACCTCATCGAACTTTTTTTGATATCAACCTAGCTTGGTTTGAAGACTAGCATGCAAGGTTCTAGCTTACAAAAAAACCGGCTATCATCTTCATCGTTAGCCGGTAAGCCTATTTATCTCCTAGCCTTCTTGATCGCTTGCACATATTGGGCAGCATATCAATTCTTCCTCCAATATTAAGATGGGTGTTACTTGCGTTTTCCTATTATGTGCAATAAAACAAATTATGATGGGGGAAAATAAGTCTGTCTCTACATCAAGGCTTGGGGGAGGTCCTTTAAGGATGAATTTTGTATGGGAGTCAATCATTGTCGTTATTGGAGCCATGATTCTCCTTCGAATAGCGGGCCGCAAGTCGATTTCTCAGATGACGATATCCACAACCATAGTCATGCTTTCCGTTGGTAATATTATCGTTCAACCCATAATTGAGAAAAGCATATGGAAAACGCTTGCCGTTATCATGATCTTCGTTACCGTTCTTATTATTCTAGAGTTTCTGATGGTACGAACCAATTGGTTGGAAAAGTTACTTATAGGCAAAGCTGTGACATTGGTCGAAGATGGAAAGATTGTACCTCATAACCTTCGCAAGATGCGCTTTACCATTGATCAATTAGAAATGCGGTTACGCCAACAAGGGATAACCAACATTTCGGATATAAAAACAGCTACGCTAGAAACCAATGGTCAGCTAGGTTATGAGCTTTACCCAGATGCAAGACCCCTGACAGTAGGTGAATTCAAAAAAATGATGGGCTTAGCTATACAGCAACAGCCTAGTCATCCGGCAGGCTTTGATATCTTCGATGAGGTACGTCAAGAAGAGCATGCGAAACCGCTTCCAAAACAGTTTCAATAAACGTACTTAAGGTACGATACTAAATATTTTCAATAATTCCATAAGATATCGTTGCATTTAAAACTTTTTAGCTTTAAAATAAAAGTACATTGAGGTTACCCCCTTAATGAATCATACTTGGACTTACCCGTTTACGGAGTAGGTCATTTTTTTTGGAAAAAAACATCAAATCATGTCGAATGATTGCGGTTCCAAGTTTACCGGATGAATGCTATACTAGGCTATAATTCAGAACATTACTTAAAATGAGATAAAGGAGATGATGAACTGTGCCCAAGACAAAATGGTTCTCAATCGAGAAGAGCAAGCAGTATGATTACGTTCGTGATACCCGATTTATCATTACAGTATATAAGATCTTGGGAATCCCCTTTTATAAACGCGTTGTGAAGTGGCATTAATTCATCTGTGGTTGTAAACGCTCCCATTAGGTGTTAATAGATTTTTCAAACCTTGTTCATACCCCGTTAATAAGAATATGGTATATTTTGGTTAGTTTGTTCTAGAAGGAGATTAATTGATATGAACTCAATAAAAAAGCAAATCCCAACTACTCCAACCCTCCCCTCCAATTTTGAGGAGCTTCTTGAGCATCTTCAATCCGATGAGAAGCTCGAAGACTTTGCCACATCCTTAGTCAAAGAATACCTCAAAGAAACTTGGAAGAGCTAGCTCCCTGAACTCTCCTTCTTAAAAAAAGAGCCCAAGCATGGTATGCTGGGCTCTCTTCTCCAAGTACGATCATTGTTTACTGCAATATGCCTTCTCACGAGTCAACCTATAGTAATGATTTAACTCCACATCAATCTGCTGACTTATCGTCAAGACTTCTGGAGAGGTAATTCCTTTTCTTCCTGCTAAAGAATGCATATCTTCCCTTAACTTTTCAATTTTTTCCACTAGGATATCTACCTTTGATGCCACTAGTTCTTCTCCTACCATCATTTTAATATTACGATATTAACATAAAATTGAATTTAAAGGAAATATAACTAGTACCTATTAGCCTCTATCGATAAAACTAGTGGTTTTCCGACAAAATTAGAGAGAAGATGTCAGTCGTTCTTTCTTCCTGTAGGTCTTCGGTTGGATACAAAGGTCCTTATATTCATTAAGAACTCTATCTAATTCCTGGCTGATGAGCAATACTTCGGGTGCCTTAATTCCTTTGTGCTTAACCAGGAGGTGCATCTCTGTACGCAACTCTTCTATTTTACTCAAAACAGTTGTTACATCGCTCATCCCGTCTACCTCTCTTTTTCTGAAGATCCCTTTGGGATTTTATTATAAATGTGTAAACGTTACCCAATCAAGCAAAACCTTTGTTACCCTTTTGGCTTGAAGATTAAGGCCCCAATAAAACCGAAGATGATCGCTGCGGAAATACCGGCACTTGTAACCTCGAAGATCCCCGTTATAATACCGACGAGCCCATACTTCTCTGATTCAGCCATAGCCCCATGGACCAAGGCATTTCCGAAGCTTGTAATGGGTACCGTAGCGCCAGCCCCTGCAAAATCAATCAGAGGCTCGTACCATCCAAACCCGTCAAGTATCGCTCCGGCGACAACTAAGGTACTCATCGTATGGGCAGGAGTTAGCCTTCCGACATCAAGCATCAATTGCCCTATCACACATATGATCCCACCAACAACAAAAGCCCAAAAATAAATTCCCATGAGCGCCTCCTAGGCAGGGTTATTTTCAATGACAACGGCATGCGCAATACAAGGTATACTTTCTTTTTGCTGATAAGACAAGGGAGAAAGAAGGGCTCCTGTGGCAACAATCAGTACCTTATTCAATTCACCTTGACGCATCCTATTCAAAATATGGCCATAAGCCACTGTTGCCGAGCAAGCTGCCCCGCTGGCACCTGCAAGAACGGGCTGATCTTTTCCATAGATCATCATTCCACAATCTACAAAGTGATTCTTCATATCCGTTCCATGCTTCATTAATAGATCTTTTGCGATCTGATGCCCTACCCGCCCTAGGTCACCTGTCGCAATCAGATCGTAGTCATCCGGAGAGGTTTTCATATCCCTAAAATGAGCCTGGATGGTATCAACAGCAGCCGGTGCCATCGCCGCTCCCATGTTAAAAGGGTCTGAGAGCCCCATATCCACAATTTTTCCAATTGTAGCCGCTGTAACCTGTGGCCCTATACCGTCCTTTCCCAGAATCGCAGCTCCTGCTCCCGTTACCGTCCATTGAGCCGTAGGGGGCTTTTGTCCACCGTATTCGGTAGGATATCGGAATTGCTTCTCCACGGATGAATTATGACTGGCCGTCCCGCATAAGACATATTGCGCTGAATCACTATTGATGAATAAAGAACCTAAAGCCAATCCCTCCATAGACGTCGAACAAGCCCCAAACAAGCCAATATAAGGGACACCTAACGTCCGGGCGGCAAAGCTACTTGAAATAATTTGGTTCATCAAATCTCCTGAAAGGAAAAACTGAATATCTTCTTTTTTTAAGCCTGCTTTTTCAATGGCTTTGTCACACGCTTGTTCGAGCATTTTTTTCTCAGCCTTCTCAAAGCTGTCTTCACCTAACCAAGTATCTTTATTAAGAATGTCAAAATCCTTGGCTAGCGGACCTTCTGCCTCAAAAGGCCCTCCTACCACGCCTGTAGAGAGAATGACCGGTTTGTTGGGAAAAATCCAGGTCTGATGTCCATGAAGCATCTTATGCTCCCCCCAGTTTCATGACCGTAGCTTTGATTAGAGCCACAACGAAGGCTGCAACTGTACCAAATACAATGACAGAGCCCGCGAGCTTGAACATATTTCCTCCCACACCTAGCACGAATCCCTCTGAACGATGCTCTATGGCAGCAGACGCTACCGAATTGGCGAAGCCAGTCACAGGAACGGCCGTACCCGCTCCAGCCCATTGCCCAAATTGGTCATAAACGCCAAAACCTGTCAAAAGGACAGCGATAAAGATAAGCGTAGCCACCGTAGGATTTCCAGCGGTCCGCTCGTTAAAATCAAAAAAAGTCATATAAAAATCAGAAATCAATTGTCCAAGTAAGCAAATCGAGCCTCCCACGAAAAATGCCTTTATGCAGTTAAGAGCTACTGGCCGCTTTGGCTCTCTTTGTTTGGCAAAGGATTGGTATTCCTGCTGGGTTGGCGTTAACTTTTTCTTTTTCTTATCTGACATCGGTCATCACCTTTCACCTCATCTACATGATATGGTATATTCTCCCTCATTCCATTTTTTTCATGTACTAAAGTTACATGAAAAAACCTCTCCATTGGAGAGGCTCTTATAAATTCATATCTTCTCTACTGCAAGAAAAGGAGGACCACCTATACTGTAAGTCTCCTTCTGTGGAATCCACCTTAATTCCATATATAAGCTGATCCATAACCAGACACGTGAGCAATAAGAAGGCACCCGTAATACATAAAAATTCGACCATATAAATAACCCCTTCCATAACTGGTTACTCTAATATATGATCGAATTATCCAAATATTTATTTAGTTTGGACTATATTATCTTGATAGCATTCCATACAATGACCTTGTTTTTCCTCTAATTCATACTCCGTGAGCTTGACACTGCAACTGATACATTTCTTCTCGAGAAGTTGGATATTCATTCCGTTCCTCCCTATCCTATCTTTTATTTTTTCTCTCTATAATAATATAACAAAATATTCAAACATTTGTAACCAGATATTGTGAATATATTGTGACATTTATATTTTGGTTGAAGTTAACACGGCTAAATTTTTGTTCTATTCACATCCTAATGGATAAAAGGAGGTGCAATTCGATGAAGAAATTGGCTTTTGCACTACCCCTTGTTCTCATTATGGGGCTCATTTCTGGCTGCTCACTGAACCATCGGTATAGTGCACTAGAAGAAGCATCTTATCGTGCAGCTGGAATCGAAACCCACCAAAATACGGCACCCGCACGAGATCCCGCTGAGCATCTTGAAAATCGAGTCAAAGCGATTCCCGGCATCGCGAATGCCCATGTCTTATTTTATGGAGTGGACAACCTGATTGTTGGGATTGATCTCGCTAGAGGAGCTCATAATAATGCCTACCGAATTTCTGAAGATCGCGTACGCCAGGAGTTGCAAGGCGAGTCTAAGGATTTTCTTGTTTATATTGTAACGGAGAAGGATGCGGATGTCTTAAGCCGCGTGAAGAATCTTCGTAACGATATCCGTCGAGGACAATCCATTACAGAAGGACAATTACTAAGTGTGGTTAATGGAGTATGGAAGTCCATTGTTCCATTGAACTTATTAAGTAAGAGCTAGTCTCTTACATAAAAGGCGACTCCACCAGGATGGAGCTCGCCTTTTTCTTACGCTTACCCCACGTGAGGTTGACCGTTTCTCATAAACTCGTCCCATTTTAAGCGCCATTTTTCACGTCGCTCTTCCCTAGAACCCTTATATAGCTTCTTATATTTCTTCCAGCGATCTTTCCATTCTGTTCTCCGTTGTTGTCTTGTCTTCATATTGTACTCCTTTCTTCAGTAAAACCATCCCAAAAGTCTATCTTACATGATTTATCCACCTATATGGAATACTAAATTTTGAAAAATTGTCTTGTTCAATATAGAAAATTATGTAATAATAATTATTTATGTAAGATATAACGAAATTAGTAGGAGGCATCCCAATGGCTGGACGTCATACTTTTAGTGAAGCATTAGAGAAGCTGCATCGAGATTTGCTCAACATGGGAGCCCTTGTAGAAGAGGCTATTCATCTTTCGGTTAAATCCTTAGCCACTCGCGATCTAGCCCTAGCTGAGCAAGTCATCCGCGATGATGATGAGATTGACAACTTAAATTTATCCATTGAAAGAGATTGTTTTAGACTGATCGCTCTTCAACAGCCGATGGCCAGTGATCTTCGCCGGATCGGCACGGTTCTTAAGGTCGTAACGGATCTTGAACGAATGGCTGATAATGCCGTTACCATCGCAAAGGCTACTATCCGTTTAAAAGAAGAAACTTATGTTAAACAACTTATTGACATCCCCAAGATGGCTACCCTTGCTGAAGCGATGGTCAGAGAGGCCCTTAACGCTTACATCAATCTAGACACCGAAAAAGCTTACCAGGTTGGTCGCAACGATGATGAAGTCGATGCCCTGTATAAGCATATCCATAATGAGTTGCTGGAGTTAATGAAGAAAAATCCCGATACGGTCCATCAGGCAACGCAGTTCCTTTTTGTTGCCCATAGCTTAGAGCGTATTGCTGACCATGCTACCAACTTAGGTGAATGGGTTATCTATCTAGTCACCGGAAAAATTGAGGAAATTAACGATTGAAAAAGAAAAAACCTTCGCCAACTATGGGGCAGAAGGTTTTTTTAGGTTCCTTACGTGGGCTGTAAGCCTATCATCAAGTCATTCATTAAACGGATCCGCTTGTTGATCGTATCGATTACATCTTCAATCTCACAGGTTTCGACCGCAGACAAGGTCGATTGCTGCAGTTGCTGTCTAAGAAGCCTTCTTCTGTCTTCAAGCTCCTTAATACTGTAAATCTCTTCAATCTCTCTCGTCATCTCTGTTATCACTTGTTACACCACTCCTAATAATATGTACTCGTTAAGATCGATGTTTGCAAGTAGTTTTTGTAAGATTATTATAGCGTTCAATGGAAAACCAGAAAAGAGCGATTGATCGACACTAATCAACAATTTCTACGATAATCTTTCTTTCACTAATTGTACAAGCTGGGAGATTTCTCTCCTATGAATGGTACGGAAATCCAATAAATACTCTTCTTTCGAGATTCTTCCGACAATGGCTGGGTTACCGAGTCGAAGCTTCCGCTCCAAGATATGAGCCGGATAGTCAGCATGTCGAAGGACGGCAACCACCGATGGAAGTAGCACCCCAGGAAGGCTTCCTCCTCCTACCTCGGTTTGTTCAGGGCGGATCTCCATCTCGAGAGATGGATGAGCAAGAGCGTTTTTAAACGCTTCTGCTTTCCTTTGGACCTCTTCCACAGGCATGAGCATGTCCCTGAGGGCAGGGATTTTCTGTGCTGCTTGAGCTGGATCGAGGTATAGCCTTAGAGTCGCTTCTAGAGCGGCAAGAGTGACTTTATCCACGCGAAGTACGCGAGCCAACTGGTTTTTCTTCAAGCGATCGATCCACTTCTTTTTCCCTGCAATAACCCCGACTTGCGGGCCTCCTAAGAGCTTGTCCCCACTAAAGGTAACAAGATCTGCTCCTTGCTCAATACTTTCTTGGATTACAGGTTCATCCCCGATTCCATATTTCCGCAGATCGTACAGTACACCACTTCCCAAATCCTCGTAGACAGGAACCCCGTGTTGTTTACCTAGCTCTACTAACTCAGGTAAGGTCACACTTTTGATAAAGCCGCTTATCATAAAGTTAGAGGTATGCACCTTCAGCAATAGCGCGGTCTGCTCATTCATCGCTTGTTCATAATCACGAAGATGCGTCTTATTGGTGGTCCCTACCTCTTGTAGGATCGCACCACTTTCTTTCATGATCTCAGAAACTCGAAAAGAGCCCCCAATCTCTACTAGCTGACCTCGTGATACAATCACTTCCTTATCACGCGCCAGCTCTCGAAGGACAAGAAATACGGCAGCAGCATTGTTATTGACGACCATCGCAGCCTCAGCACCCGTGAGTCTGCGGATTAACTCCTCCACATGATCATGTCGGGATCCTCTTTTACCCTCTTCAATTCGATACTCTAAATTACTATATCCAATGGCTACTTCAGTCATCTGGCGTATCGCTTCTTCGGCCAGAACCGCTCTTCCTAAATTTGTGTGGAGAATGACGCCCGTACCATTGATCACAGGTTGTAAATTTTGTTCCTGGGTTTGCTTGATTTTATTTTTAATCTTTTCTAATACTATGGAGTAGGATACCTCGGAGATCTGCTGACCTAGTATCTGTTTCCGGAATTCATCGATGGTCTCCTTGACCATTTGATTAAAGAGTCCCTCTGGGATCTGATGCTCTGTAATCCATTCCATTACCAGGGGATCATGTGTAAAATGATGTACAGCAGGAATCTCTCGAAGGAGTTGCTTTTGCTCAGCCTGCATAAGTAAATACCTCCTTTCAGGAAGGTGAAATGATGCATATTCTTTTTTTTACACCTTATTTTAACCAACCACGAGGCAATGCGACAACCTCGAAACGTATCGTTCATTTTTTGCAGAAAAACGCGATTCAAACCTCCGTTTTTCCATATGCCGAGAAAGATCCCTGGCATCTTCCTAAAGCCGACGTCGTTCATATTTTACATGCTACACGATTCGCTGCATGGGCAAAGGAAAATGACTTCCATATTAACAAACCGTATGTCGTAACCATGGGCGGAACGGATATCAATCATGATCTGCAAGATTCGATGGCTGACGACGTCTTTCATCTATTGGATCAAGCCCAGTTTATCACCGTGTTTACGCAAGATGCCTTGGAGAAGGTAGAGCAGCTTTATCCTCACTGGCAGCATAAGACTTCAATTATTCCCCAAGCAGCTTGGATCTCTTGGGAAGTAAACGAAAGCGTGGACTATGACTTTCCCCGAATCCTTCTTCCTGCAGGTCTTCGTCCCGTAAAAGATGTATTGCATGTGCTCGCAGCCATGGAAGTACTCGTAAGCCAGTTTCCCTTGCTTACCTATACCATCCTTGGGGCCAATCTAGATGAAGGAGTACATCAACAAGTCCTAGCGGAATGTCTAACACGCCCTTGGATGCGCTATGCCGGGGTGGTTCCGTTTGAAGTGATGACAGGCTGGTATAACCAAGCCAATATTGTAATCAACACTTCGATTTCGGAAGGGCAATCCTTAGCCATTATGGAAGCTATGGCCATGGGCAGACCCGTTATCGCCAGAAGAAATGCAGCAAACGAAAGCCTCATTGAACATGGTGCTACCGGCTGGTTATATGAATCCTGTGAAGACTTCATCGAGAGGGTAACCTTCATCATGAAGCATCCCATGGAACGCGCTCGAGTGGTTCAGCAGGCCCGGCAGAGCATGAGTGAGCGGTTTTCTCCTTTGAAGGAGGCTCAAGCTTATATTCACTTATATGAGAAGGCAAAACGATAGAGGAGCAGGAGGCATTAGGTCTCCTGCTCTTCTCATTTGTGGTTAGCCGACGATCTTTAGGCAGCCCACGTGCTCATCCGTGACTCTCCCAATAATACCTGCCGCATCGATACCAGCCGCTCGCAACGCCTCTAGGCAAGCCTGAGCTTCTGCCTCTGGCAGACTTACCATAAGGCCTCCTGAAGTCACTGCATCGCAAAGCAGGAACTGTTCCGATTCGCTTAATTCTCCATAGTCCACACAGTCATTTATCCATTTATGATTCGCTTTCGTTCCTCCAGGAACGATGCCTTGCTCTGCAAGCTCATAGGCTCTTGGCAGAACAGGAACCTGATCCTTATCGATGACCATGCCTACTCCACTTCCAGAAGCCATTTCCTTTGCATGTCCGAGTAAGCCAAAGCCCGTTATATCCGTGCAGGCATGGATAGAATAATTCATAAAGACTTCTGCTGCCTTTTTATTCAGCTCAGCCATCACTTCGGTAACCCTTTGAATCTCTTCTTCATTCAGCAGGTCTCGCTTGATGGCTGTTGTTAAGATTCCTACACCGATTGGCTTAGTCAGTATAAGGGCATCTCCGGGCTTCGCACCATGGTTTGTCCAGACGCGATCCGGTCTTACGATTCCGGTAACCGCCATTCCAAACTTCGGTTCTTGGTCATCAATAGAGTGACCTCCGACAATAAGCGCACCGGCTTCTTGAACTTTCTCACCGGCTCCTCTAAGAATATCAGCAAGGATGGATGGATCCAGCTTCTTTATCGGAAAGCCTACAATATTTAAGACGGTAAGCGGCTTTCCACCCATGGCATACACATCGCTCAACGCATTCGCTGCCGCTATTTGACCAAACATGCGAGGATTATCTACAATAGGGGTAAAATAATCAACAGTCTGAACGAGTGCAATCTCATCCGTTAATTTATATACTCCAGCATCGTCGGGAACATCCAATCCAACCAATAGATTGGGATCCACTTCAGCAGAGGTAGGTAAATGGCGCAATACTTGCGCCAGGTCTTCAGGACCTATTTTGCAGCCTCAGCCCGCTTTGCTAGACAGAGACGTTAGTTTAACTTGAGTTTGTTCTGACATATCACGACCTCCTTATTATCTAAAAGATATCCTTTATCTTATCTTACATGAAAACAGGAACCTAATCCAATTCAGGAGATGCTCAACATGAAAGAAATCGATATTAACCAAGCCATTCATATTCAGAACCCCGTCTTTATCGATGTAAGATCACCGGGGGAATATGAAGAATCTCATATCCCAGGCGCGATCAACATCCCACTATTCAACGATGAAGAACGAGCCCAAGTGGGGACCACCTATAAGATAAAAGGCCAGGATCCAGCTAAATGGTTAGGCATGGAGTTGGTATCCCCTAAGATCCCGGATCTTATGAAAGAAATACGGCAAGCCACTACAGCTGGTCAGAATCCCATCATTTACTGCTGGAGAGGGGGCATGAGGAGCAAGTCGGTTGCCACCTTTGCTGAGATGTCAGGACTGCCCGTACAGCGTCTCACCGGTGGATTCAAGCAGTACCGCCAATGGATTCTTGATCATTTGAATGAAAGCTTATTACCCGAACGATTCATCGTCCTTCATGGCATGACTGGCGTAGGAAAAACGTTAGTCCTTGAACAGCTGAAGGATAGGGGCTTCCCCGTTCTTGACTTAGAGAAGTGTGCAGGACACCGCGGCTCCGTGTTTGGAGGTATCGGTACACCGGTCCATAACCAGAAAACCTTTGAAGCCCTCTTATATCATCAGCTTGTCAACCTAAAAGGCCTTCCATTCGTCTTTATGGAAGCCGAAAGTCGGCGTATTGGAAAAGCCGTGCAGCCTGAGTTCCTGCTGGAGGCTAAAGCAGGAGGCATACATATCGTATTAGAAACGACCGTTCAAATTAGAGCTGAGCGTATTTATCAAGAATATGTAGAACCTTACCTAACCCACGAGCAGTTTAATGCACGGGTGATGGAAGCTATCACACCCATCCTCAAACGATTTTTACCTAAGGTCAAGGATGAACTTATCGAATACATCGAACAAGAACAGTATAAAGAGTTGATTGTCCTCTTGTTGGATCATTATTATGATCCAAGGTACCAACATAAACTAGAAGAATATGATGGTCCATTTTATCATGTGAGAATAGATTCAGTGGAAGAAGCTGTCGACCACATCGTTAAGATTACTCAGCAGCATCAGGAGGGGCAAAAACCGGTGATCCACTCCTAATACCCAAAACAAAAGGCTTCTCCCAACCAAGTTGAGAGAAGCCTTTTATATTTATAGACTAAGCAAGGATTTTAGCAACAACGCCAGCGCCTACAGTACGTCCGCCTTCACGGATAGCGAAGCGAGTTCCTTCTTCCATAGCAATTGTGCTGATTAGTTCAACGTCAAAAGTAACGTTGTCACCAGGCATAACCATTTCTACGCCTTCAGCTAACTTGATGATTCCAGTTACGTCAGTTGTACGGAAGTAGAACTGTGGACGATAGTTAGCGAAGAATGGAGTGTGACGTCCACCTTCTTCTTTAGACAAGATGTAAACTTCAGCAGTGAACGTGTTGTGAGGCTTAACAGAACCTGGCTTAGCCAAACATTGTCCACGCTCGATATCTTCACGAGTTACCCCACGAAGAAGAGCTCCGATGTTGTCTCCAGCTTGAGCTTGGTCAAGAAGCTTACGGAACATTTCAACACCAGTTACAGTTGTTTGCTTAGGCTCTTCAGTCAAACCGATGATTTGAACTACGTCACCCACTTTAACGATTCCACGCTCAACACGACCAGTAGCAACAGTTCCACGACCTGTGATAGAGAATACGTCCTCTACAGGCATTAAGAAAGGCTTGTCAACGTCGCGCTCAGGAGTTGGGATGTAAGAGTCAACAGCTTCCATTAATTCATGGATCTTTTGAGCCCACTCACCAGTAGGATTTTCAAGAGCTTCTTTAGCAGAACCCTTAACAACTGGAGTGTCATCACCAGGGAACTCATACTCAGAAAGAAGATCACGGATTTCCATTTCAACCAACTCAAGAAGCTCTTCATCGTCAACCATGTCGCACTTGTTCATGAATACTACGATGTAAGGAACCCCTACTTGGCGAGAAAGAAGGATGTGCTCACGAGTTTGTGGCATAGGACCGTCAGCAGCAGATACTACTAAGATCGCTCCGTCCATTTGTGCAGCACCAGTGATCATGTTCTTAACATAGTCAGCGTGTCCAGGGCAGTCAACATGAGCATAGTGACGGTTAGCAGTCTCATACTCAACGTGAGCTGTAGAGATTGTGATTCCACGCTCTCTTTCTTCAGGAGCAGCGTCAATGCTACCATAATCCATAGCTGTAGCTCCACCAGTTTGAGCCAATACAGTTGTGATTGCAGCAGTCAAAGTCGTTTTACCGTGGTCAACGTGACCGATAGTACCGATATTTACGTGTGGCTTATTACGTTCGAATTTAGCTTTTCCCATGAGTTTAGCCTCCTTAAACTATAACGTCTTTCAACGTGTTTTGTTAGTAAGTATAGAATTTATATAAGGAAAGGTATAAAACGGGTGTAGACCCAAAAGCTATTTTATACCTTTCTTCTTAATAAGGGAAGTCCTAATCTATTAAGATTTTATGAACGAGGATATTATCCTTTGTTCTTCTTAATGATTTCTTCAGAAACGGACTTAGGAACTTCTTCGTAGTGATCGAAAGTCATGGTGTAGTTACCGCGACCTTGTGTACGGGAACGCAAGTTCGTTGCGTAACCGAACATTTCGGATAGAGGAACGAAACCACGGATTACTTGTGCACCAGCACGAGATTCCATACCTTCGATACGTCCACGACGGGAGCTGATATCTCCCATGATGTCTCCCATGTACTCTTCAGGAACAACAACTTCAACTTTCATCATTGGCTCAAGAAGAACAGGTTTACACTTCTTACCGGCTTCTTTAAGTGCTAGAGACCCAGCTACTTTAAACGCCATTTCAGAAGAGTCAACATCGTGATAGCTTCCGTCAACGATCGTAGCACGCACGTCAAGTAGTGGATATCCAGCAAGAACACCATTCTTCATGGATTCTTCGATACCAGCTTGAACAGCAGGAATGTATTCTCTTGGAACAACCCCACCCACGATTTTGTTAACGAATTCGAATCCTGCACCAGCTTCAAGCGGCTCGAACTCCACCCAAACGTGACCAAACTGTCCACGTCCACCGGACTGACGTACGAACTTACCTTCAACCTTAGCAGATCCACGGAAGGTTTCTTTGTAAGCAACCTGTGGAGCACCTACGTTAGCTTCTACTTTAAACTCACGCTTCATACGGTCAACGATGATGTCAAGGTGAAGCTCACCCATACCAGAGATAATCGTTTGGCCAGTTTCCTCGTCAGTGAAAGTCTTGAACGTAGGATCTTCTTCAGAAAGCTTCATCAGAGCGATACCCATCTTGTCTTGGTCAGCCTTAGTCTTAGGCTCGATCGCAACAGAGATAACCGGATCTGGGAACTCCATGGACTCAAGAATAACAGGATTCTTCTCATCACATAAAGTGTCGCCAGTCGTCGTATCTTTTAAACCTACTGCAGCTGCAATATCTCCAGCGTAAACTACAGGAATTTCTTCACGGTGATTAGCATGCATCTGAAGAATACGTCCAACACGCTCACGCTTGCCTTTAGTAGAATTCAATACATAAGAACCAGAGCTTAAAGTTCCGGAATATACACGGAAGAACGTTAGCTTACCTACATAAGGGTCAGTCATGATCTTAAACGCAAGTGCGGAGAAAGGACCATTGTCATCAGACTCACGAACTACTTCGTCTTCAGAATCAGGTAGAACACCTTTAATTGCAGGTACATCTAAAGGAGATGGCAAGTAATCGATAACAGCATCAAGCATAGGCTGAACACCCTTGTTCTTGTAAGAAGATCCGCAAAGAACTGGAATGATTTCAACATTACAAGTTGCACGACGAAGAACAGTCTTAATCTCTTCTTCAGTCGGCTCGATACCTTCCATATACTTCTCCATTAACGCTTCATCTAATTCAGAAACTCTCTCGATGAGGTTAGTACGCCACTCATCAGCTAGATCCTTCAAATCTTCAGGAATCTCACGAGCTTCAGAAGTAGTTCCTAAGTCGTCTGTATAGATGATTGCTTTCATCGTTACTAGGTCAATCATACCTAGGAACGTGTCTTCAGCACCAATTGGTAGCATGATTGGAACAGCATTAGCCTTTAAACGATCACGCATTTGGTGAACAGCAGACAAGAAGTCCGCTCCAATGATGTCCATTTTGTTTACATAAGCGATACGTGGTACGCCATACTTATCAGCTTGGCGCCAAACGGTTTCGGATTGAGGCTCAACGCCACCTTTAGCGCAGAATACGCCTACCGCTCCGTCAAGTACACGAAGAGAACGTTCTACTTCAACTGTGAAGTCTACGTGTCCAGGTGTATCGATGATGTTAACTCGATGACCTTTCCACTGAGCTGTTGTAGCAGCGGATGTAATGGTGATTCCGCGCTCTTGCTCTTGCTCCATCCAGTCCATCGTAGCTCCACCTTCGTGAACTTCCCCGATCTTATGAACGCGGCCAGTATAGAAAAGGATACGCTCAGTCGTGGTGGTTTTACCAGCATCGATGTGTGCCATGATCCCGATATTACGAGTCTTTAACAAGGGAAATTCGCGACCCATGATTTTGACTCCTTTCAAGTATATAGAGTATGTAACGGAAAAGCTTGTCAGCTTTCCCATTACGATTGTACACCCAAATGCAGTATCTTATCCAGATGCTGCATACTATGGGGATGTGTTGTTTTTGTTAACTTTTCATTGCTAGCTTACGCTAGGCAACGATCTTACACCCATCGGTCGGGTATAATCTACTGCCAGCCAAAGCTGGGCAGTAATCTTACACTCATCGGCCGAGTATAATCCTTTGCCATCATAATGATGGCAAAGATCTTACCAACGATAGTGAGCAAACGCTTTGTTAGCTTCAGCCATCTTGTGAGTGTCTTCGCGCTTCTTAACAGAAGCACCAGCGTTGTTAGCTGCATCCAAGATCTCAGCAGCTAGGCGCTCTTGCATCGTCTTCTCTCCGCGGTTACGGGAATATTGAACCAACCAACGAAGTCCAAGAGCTGTACGTCTTTCAGGTCTAACTTCCACAGGAACTTGGTAGTTAGCTCCCCCAACACGACGAGCACGAACTTCAAGTACAGGCATGATGTTCTTCATAGCTTCTTCGAATACTTCAAGAGGCTCACGACCAGTGCGCTCCTTGATTACATCAAATGCACCATAAAGAATTCCTTGTGCGGTTCCTTTCTTTCCGTCAACCATCATACGGTTAACAAGACGAGTAACTAGCTTGCTATTGTAAATTGGATCTGGCAGTACGTCTCTACGAGTAACCGGACCTTTACGTGGCATGCTATTTCCCTCCTTTATCCAGTAAATTCTTCTTAAATAGCTTGTTTGAACGTTCTAAATTGATTATTTCTTAGCTGGCTTAGGACGCTTCGCGCCATAGCGAGAACGAGCTTGCTTACGGTTAGCAACCCCAGCAGTATCCAATGCACCACGGATGATTTTGTAACGTACACCCGGAAGATCCTTAACACGGCCTCCACGAACAAGAACAACACTGTGCTCTTGAAGGTTATGTCCGATACCAGGGATGTAAGCAGTAACCTCAATCCCGTTGGTTAAGCGCACACGAGCATATTTACGAAGAGCGGAGTTAGGCTTCTTTGGAGTCATAGTACCTACACGAGTGCAAACTCCACGCTTTTGCGGAGAAGCTAAATCGTTGTGCTCCTTCTTCATGCTGTTGTAGCTCTTCAATAGAGCAGGAGCCTTGGATTTTACCTCTTTTCTTTCGCGACCTTTGCGTACTAACTGATTAATTGTTGGCATTTGTCGCACCTCCTTCAAAAAAGTTTAAACGGCTTTCTTTAAGTCCACAGATCCAGGTGAATCATATATGAGCAAAGTAAAAGTTTTTGTACACATCTCACAGCACCTATGGCGGTGCTGTGAGAGGGTGTAGCAAAAACTGAAAAGTACTTACTCATTTATCAAAATCGCGGCTGTTGCGGCTCCGACTTCAATCCCACAAGCTTTACCAAGCTGCCTCATGGAATCCACTACTTCTACCGGCACTTCCTTCTCTCTGCAGAGCTGTAGGATCTTACCGGTTACCTTCGGATCCGCGTCCTTGGCGACAAAGACTTCCTTCACCATACCTTGCTCAACGGCTTTTAACGTTTGTTTCATGCCAATGATCAATTGAGTAGCCTGTTTGACTTTATCATAAGACATCCTACATCCTCCAAAGCACAGGGTTACTTGGCACACTAAGAGATAATACCATCTTCGGAAAAGGAAGTCAACACTGATTATTCAACTGTTACAATTTCTTTTGTATCAGGGTCTACTGCCAATGCATCTTCATTTTCGTCTTGATCGTTCACTAAGCGTGTGTTGCGATATCTTGACATCCCTGTACCAGCAGGAATCAACTTACCGATAATAACATTTTCCTTCAGACCAAGCAAGCGGTCAACTTTACCTTTTATGGCAGCATCCGTTAACACGCGAGTGGTTTCCTGGAACGACGCCGCAGATAGGAAGGATTCGGTCTCAAGAGAGGCCTTGGTAATACCAAGCAATACCGGTCTAGCAACAGCCGGTTCCCCACCATGCGCGAATACCTTGCGGTTCGCATCCTCATACTCATGGATATCCACATAGGAACCAGGAAGCAGATCCGTCGTTCCGCTATCAATGATTCGGATTTTGCGAAGCATCTGGCGAATCATGACCTCTACGTGCTTATCGTTAATTTCTACCCCTTGCATACGGTATACCTTCTGTACCTCTTGCAAGATATAGTACTGCACACCGCGAAGACCTTTGATACGAAGCATTTCCTTCGGATCGATAGAACCCTCGGTTAATTCATCCCCCGCTTGAAGCTTGGCGCCTGGAGCCACCTTTAGACGAGATCCGAATGGGATCTGATAGGTCTTGGACTCCGCATGACCCTTCACTTCGATTTCACGGCGGTCTTTAGTATCACGAATATCAATTATTTCTCCGTCAAACTCCGTAATGGTCGCTTGACCTTTCGGATTACGGGCCTCGAACAATTCCTGAATACGCGGCAAACCTTGCGTAATATCGTCTCCAGCAACCCCTCCGGTGTGGAACGTACGCATCGTTAACTGTGTACCTGGCTCCCCGATAGACTGAGCGGCAATAATACCTACTGCTTCCCCGATTTCTACGTCTTGCCCCGTCGCCAAGTTACGGCCGTAGCATCGTTTACATACCCCATGTTGGGTACGGCAAGTCAATACTGTACGGATATGCACAGACTCCAAGCCTAGCTGATTCGCTAACATGTCAGCGATATCCTCGGTAATCAATTCATTTTTGCGAATAATGACTTCACCCGTTTCCGGATGACGCACCGTAGCAAAAGAAATACGTCCATTAATACGATCGTAAAGATCTTCGATCTTGTTCTTACCATCCACGATTGGAGATACTTTTAGACCTTTATCCGTTCCACAATCAATCTCGCGGACGATAACGTCTTGGGCAACGTCAACCAAACGACGAGTTAAGTAACCGGAGTCGGCCGTACGAAGCGCGGTATCCGCCAAACCTTTACGTGCACCGTGAGTCGAGATAAAGTACTCCAATACCGTCAGACCTTCACGGAAATTGGACTTGATTGGCAACTCGATAATTCGACCAGACGGGTTCGCCATCAATCCACGCATCCCAGCAAGCTGAGTGATCTGAGAAACGTTACCACGGGCACCGGAGTTCGCCATCATGTAGATGGAGTTAAACTTATCCAATGAACCCATTAGCACTTCGGTTACCTCATCCTTCGCTTTACTCCATACGCTAATGACACGGTCATATCTTTCTTCTTCGGTAATTAAACCACGACGGTATTGATGAAGAATGGTTTGGACTCTTTCTTCTGCTGCCCCAATAATCCGCTTCTTTTCTTCAGGTGTCTTAATGTCTGCTACTGCAACCGTTAGTCCAGCCTTCGTAGAATAGGTAAATCCAAGATCCTTCACGCGGTCAAGCATGACCGTTGTTTGTGTGGTTCCAAAACGGCTGAACACTTCTCCGATGATAGTTCCTAAGAAACCTTTTTTAACAGCATCCTGCTCTTTAGCCAAGTTATTATCGATGAATTCTCTGACACTAACGCCTTTGTCAAAGATAAAGTAGCGATCTGGAGTACCTACTTTCAGGTTCCCTTTTGTCGGTTCATTGATAAACGGCATATCAGGAGGGAAAATCTCGTTAAAGATGATTTTACCTGTTGTGGTAACAATCAGCGCTTGCTCCTGTTGTGGCGTAAAGGACGTTTTCCCTAGCGTTCGTGCTGGAATAGCTATACGAGCATGCAAAGAAATCAATCCGTTTTGGTAAGCATGAATTGCAGCATTCGGAGAATGGTAAATCTGCGATTCTCCCCTTGCCCCTACTCTTTCCGTCGTTAAAT
Source organism: Ammoniphilus sp. YIM 78166 (assembly GCF_004522215.1). Taxonomy (GTDB): domain Bacteria; phylum Bacillota; class Bacilli; order Aneurinibacillales; family RAOX-1; genus YIM-78166. The sequence continues at coordinate 141,081 of NZ_SDLR01000004.1, forward strand.
AATAACTTCCCAAAACCATATCCTGAGAAGGAGTTACGACAGGCTTACCATCCTTCGGGTTCAAAATGTTATGAGCAGCTAACATGAGAAGACGAGCTTCCGCTTGCGCTTCGGCAGAAAGCGGTACGTGAACCGCCATTTGGTCTCCGTCAAAGTCAGCGTTATAGGCCGTACAAACGAGTGGGTGAAGACGAATCGCACGTCCTTCTACCAAGATCGGCTCAAACGCCTGGATCCCCAGTCTGTGCAAGGTCGGGGCACGGTTCAGTAGAACCGGATGTTCCTTAATGACCTCTTCGAGAACGTCCCAAATCTCTGGGTGAACCCGCTCAACCTTACGCTTCGCACTCTTGATGTTATGAGCAAGACCTTTGCTTACTAATTCTTTCATCACAAAAGGCTTAAATAGCTCGAGCGCCATTTCCTTCGGCAATCCGCACTGATACATTCTTAGGTTCGGCCCTACTACGATAACGGAACGACCGGAATAGTCAACACGCTTCCCTAATAGGTTTTGACGGAAACGCCCTTGCTTTCCTTTAAGCATATGGCTTAAAGACTTTAACGGACGGTTTCCTGGTCCTGTAACGGGTCTTCCTCGGCGACCGTTATCAATCAATGCATCAACGGCTTCTTGCAGCATCCGCTTTTCATTCTGAACAATGATATCCGGTGCTCCTAGGTCAAGAAGACGCTTGAGACGATTGTTACGGTTAATAACGCGACGATATAAGTCGTTCAAGTCGGAAGTCGCAAAGCGACCACCATCCAACTGAACCATCGGACGAAGCTCAGGAGGAATGACCGGAAGAACGTCAAGTACCATCCACTCTGGCTTATTGCCAGAAGCGCGGAAAGACTCAAGAACTTCTAATCTCTTAATGATTCTGGATCTACGCTGGCCTTGAGCTGAGTTCAGCTCTTCTTTTAATTGCTCTACGTCTTTATCTAAGTCGATCTGTGCCAATAGTCTCTTAATGGACTCCGCACCCATTCCGGCAACGAAAGAATTGCCATACTTCTCCCGATAGTTTCGCAGTTCCTTCTCAGAAAGAAGTTGCTTGCGGTCTAGTGGAGTATCACCTGGATCGATCACGACATAAGACGCAAAATAAATGACTTCCTCAAGCGAACGAGGCGACATGTCTAAGACAAGACCCATCCGGCTAGGGATTCCTTTGAAGTACCAGATATGAGAGACCGGAGCGGCCAGCTCAATATGAGCCATCCGCTCGCGGCGTACTTTTGCACGAGTTACTTCTACGCCACAACGATCACAAACAACGCCCTTATAGCGGACGCGCTTATACTTCCCGCAGTGACATTCCCAATCTTTTGTCGGCCCGAAAATCTTCTCACAGAAAAGACCTTCTTTTTCCGGCTTTAACGTTCTATAGTTAATGGTTTCTGGCTTCTTCACCTCTCCAAAAGACCAGGATCTGATTTTTTCAGGCGAAGCCAAACCAATTTTCATAAACTCAAAATTGTTCACATCTAACAAGGGGCATACCTCCCATGACCGGTTTTCAACCCTTAATCTTCAGCGCCTACACCTTGAAGGTTCAGGTTTAACTTGTCACCTGTATTATCGTCTTCTTCATCGATTTCGCGCATCTCGATTTCCTGCTCGTCTTCGGCCAGGATTTTCACATCCATACCCAAACTTTGCAGCTCTTTAATTAATACCTTAAACGATTCAGGAACGCCTGGCTCAGGCACATTCTCACCCTTCACGATCGATTCATAGGTCTTCACACGACCCACCACGTCATCTGATTTAACCGTAAGAATCTCTTGTAGGGTGTAAGCTGCACCATAGGCCTCCAACGCCCAAACCTCCATCTCCCCGAAACGCTGTCCACCAAACTGAGCTTTACCACCCAACGGCTGTTGCGTAACAAGAGAGTATGGTCCAGTTGAACGCGCATGGATCTTATCGTCAACCATGTGCGCCAGCTTGATCATGTACATGACGCCGACCGTAACACGGTTATCGAATGGTTCCCCTGTACGTCCATCAAACAGAACGGTCTTACCATCCTTGGACAATCCAGCTTCTTCAAGCGTTTCGAATACATCCGTTTCGCGCGCTCCGTCAAATACAGGCGTTGCAACGTGAATACCCAATGCTCTAGCAGCCATACCTAAGTGCGTCTCTAGTACCTGCCCGATATTCATACGAGATGGTACCCCAAGTGGGTTCAAGACGACCTGCACTGGCGTTCCGTCCGGTAAGAATGGCATATCTTCTTCTGGCAGAATTCTCGCGATAACCCCTTTGTTACCGTGACGACCGGCCATCTTATCTCCAACGGAGATCTTTCTCTTTTGAGCGATATAAACTCTAACTAACTGGTTTACACCAGGAGGCAGTTCATCTCCATTCTCGCGGGTAAAGACTTTTACATCCACAATGATTCCAGAACCACCGTGCGGAACACGTAAAGACGTATCACGAACTTCTCTTGCCTTTTCACCGAAGATCGCATGAAGCAAGCGCTCTTCTGCAGTAAGCTCTGTTACCCCTTTAGGCGTTACCTTCCCTACAAGAATGTCACCATCTTCAATCTCTGCCCCTACGCGGATAATTCCACGCTCATCTAGATTCTTAAGCGCATCTTCCCCGACATTCGGGATATCACGCGTAATCTCTTCAGGACCTAGCTTCGTGTCGCGGGCTTCAGATTCATATTCTTCAATATGAATAGATGTGTACACATCTTCCTTCACCAGCTTCTCGCTCATGAGGATGGCATCCTCGTAGTTGTATCCTTCCCAGGTCATAAAGGCAACAAGCGCATTACGTCCCAGCGCAAGTTCTCCTTTTTCCGTAGAAGGACCATCAGCGATAATATCGCCAGCCTTCACCATTTCGTTCTTGCGAATCAACGGACGTTGATTCACGCACGTTCCTTGGTTTGAGCGGATAAACTTCTGTAGGCGATAGCGGTCGAGGTCACCCTTCACCATCTTGATGCCTTCAGGCAACTGATAGTTTTCCACTTGCTTTAAGCGGGCTTCTAATCCGGATAATCCCCAATCTTTAGGAACAGGAACAGGATTATTGTTTTGATCAAAGAATTGAACGCGTCTGATCCAGACCTCACGAGCCGTGACTCGTTCAACTACCCCAGGATACTTCGCTACTGCTGCAACACCCGAGTCTTTAGCTGCCTTATATTCCATACCCGTTCCGATAAATGGAGCTTCCGGTACAAGAAGTGGAACCGCCTGACGCTGCATGTTCGCTCCCATGAGGGCACGGTTGGCGTCATCGTTTTCTAAGAATGGAATCATCGCAGTCGCAACGGATACAACCTGCTTAGGCGAAACGTCCATGAAGTCAACCTTATCGCGAGGAATGGTTAAGATTTCCCCTTTACGACGACAAATAACGGTTTCATTCAAGAAGCGACCTTCTTCATCGATTGGCGCATTGGCCTGAGCTACATTGTAAACATCCTCTTCATCGGCCGTGAGATACATGATCTCTTCCGTAACAAGGCCCGTTTCGGGGTCCACACGTCTGCGCGGTGTCTCAATAAAGCCATACTCATTGATTCGCGCATAACTGGATAGTGAGTTAATCAAACCGATGTTTGGACCTTCCGGAGTCTCAATCGGACACATCCGACCATAGTGAGAGTGATGCACGTCACGAACCTCGAAGCCCGCACGCTCACGTGTCAATCCACCAGGTCCCAAGGCGCTCAAACGGCGCTTATGCGTCAACTCAGCCAATGGGTTCGTTTGATCCATAAACTGAGACAACTGGGAGCTTCCAAAGAACTCCTTGATCGCCGCAATAACCGGTCTTATGTTAATTAAAGCTTGCGGTGTAATGGCATTAGCATCCTGGATGGACATCCGCTCACGTACCACTCTTTCCATACGAGAAAGACCAATGCGGAACTGGTTTTGAAGCAATTCCCCAACCGAACGCAAACGACGGTTACCAAGATGGTCGATATCATCGGTATTGCCGATGCCATGCAGCAAGTTAATAAAGTAGTTAATGGACGCAATAATATCCGCTGGGGTAATGTGCTTTACTGTTTTATCAATTAAGCCATTAGACATGACCTTGATAATTTCCCCGTCGTCTGTAGGTGAGAAAATATTAATGCTTTGTACTTCAATATCTTCCTCTACCACTCCGCCGCGAGGCTTCAGCTTAGAAACATTTAATCCACCAAGCAGGTATTTTTCTAGCTTCTCCATCAATCGACGATCCACAGTTTGACCTGCTTCTGCTACGATCTCACCTGTTGAGTTATCGACAAGAGTTTCGGCTAGCTTCTGATTGTAAATGCGGTTACGAATATGTAGCTTCTTGTTGATTTTATAACGTCCGACGTTAGCTAGATCATATCTCTTCGGATCAAAGAAACGAGAAACTAACAAACTCTTGGCATTGTCTACCGTTGGCGGCTCACCTGGACGAAGACGCTCATAAATCTCAATCAAGGCCTTTTCCGTAGAATCGGTATTGTCCTTCTCTAAGGTGTTCTTGATATATTCATCTTCACCTAAGATACTTAGGATCTCGGCATCTGTCCCAAAGCCTAATGCACGCAAAAGAACCGTAACGGGAATCTTCCTTGTACGGTCGATACGAACATAAATAATGTCCTTGGCATCTGTCTCAAGTTCCAACCATGCCCCGCGATTAGGAATGACTGTTGCCGTATAAGCTCGTTTTCCGTTCTTATCCACTTTTGTATTGTAATAAACGCTCGGTGAACGAACCAACTGGCTGACGATTACACGTTCTGCTCCATTGATAACAAACGTACCTGTATCCGTCATTAGTGGGAAGTCTCCCATAAAGACTTCTTGTTCCTTGACTTCACCGGTTTCTTTATTAATTAAACGTACTTTTACGCGAAGGGGTGCTGCGTAGGTAACATCCCGTTCCTTGGTTTCATCGACAGAATATTTAGGATCACCTAGGCTATAATCTATAAATTCCAGCACAAGATTTCCTGTGAAGTCCTGAATCGGGGAAATGTCCTGGAACATCTCTCTTAAACCTTCATCTAAGAACCACTCATAGGATTTTTGCTGGATCTCAATTAGATTAGGTAACTCCATTACTTCTTCAATTCTGGCATAACTCCTACGTTGACGATAACGTCCACTTTGAATCAGATGACCTGCCAAATCCATTCACCCCTCAAACCCGAGTTTTAGAAAAGAAAATTGAACCTTGAAAAGCCCTCTTAACATGGTGCCAAGGCTCGTGGCGTAGAAATCCCGATTGAATAACATGATCTCAATCGGGTTACGCGAGCCTTACCCTACCTTGACATCACCCTTGTGGGATAGTTTTAGTCCATGTGAGGGCACTTATTAAACTTTGAACTAAAGCAAAGTCGGCAAACACATAGATGTACTAGAGTGTAATAAAAATAAAAATGGACAGTTCTATTATGTTAGTATTTCCATAAATAAACTAATCCATTCATAAAGACAAAAAGTTATTCGTCGAAAAAAGTCAACTCTTGACATCTAGAAAAAAACTGCCTGTTTTAGCATTTTATAACGATACCATAAACCTGTTTTGATGTCAACACTTTATTCAGTTATCCCTTAGTTGCCTGTAGAATCCAGTATCCTTTATCCTGAGTGACTTTCTCTACCGTTGGAAATAATTCCTCCAGCTTACTCATCGCTGACGGCGCACCCTGCTTCTTTTGAATAACTACCCATAACGAGCCATTCGGTCTCAACCGTGGGTATGCTTCTTCGAAAATTTGGTGAACCGTCTGCTTCCCAGCGCGAATGGGCGGATTCGTTAAAATCACATCGAATTCCCGATCACCCAAATTATCGAAAAGAAAGCTTTGCACAACCTCTACGTTTTGGATACCATTTCGAGTGGCATTCGACCTCGCCAAGGCAACCGCACGTTCATTAACGTCCGCCATGGTTACCCGTCCTCTAGACGCAAGTTTCGCAGCCACTAATCCGATAGGACCGTAACCACAACCCATATCAAGCACGAGATCCGTTTCGGCAATTTGCATCTCTTCAATTAATACGACACTGCCGTAATCAATTCGGTCTTTCGAGAACACGCCGGCATCGGTTGTAAACTTGAGGGTCTGTCCTCTTAATTGGAATTCAAACTCTCTTTCATCATGTTCTACCGTAGGCCGATTAGAATAATAATGTTCACTCAAGATTTCACCCCTACAATTTCGGATTCTATTTATCTATTGTCTGTACTAATAGAGGGAAAATTATACAATGAGTTTCGAAAAAGTAAGACCCACTGCACATAATACAGTGGGTCTTTGTTGAATTACTTAACTTCTACAGTTGCGCCAGCTTCTTCAAGCTTAGCTTTGATGCTTTCTGCTTCGTCTTTAGAAACGCCTTCTTTAACAGTTGCAGGAGCTCCGTCAACCATAGCCTTAGCTTCTTTCAATCCAAGACCAGTCAACTCACGAACAACCTTGATTACGTTGATCTTACCAGCACCTGGGCTAGCAAGTACTACAGTGAACTCAGTTTGCTCAGCTACTTCAGCAGCAGCTCCGCCACCTACCATTGCAACTGGTGCAGCAGCAGTTACTCCGAATTCTTCTTCGATAGCTTTTACTAGATCGTTTAATTCAAGAACAGACATACCTTTAATTGCTTCTAAGATTTGCTCTTTAGACATGTGAAAATCCTCCTAAGATTTTATTAGTATATGGTCAAACACGAATCGTTTAATAACTTAAGCTTCTTGTTCTTTCTTTTCTCCAACTGCCTTAACAGCAAGAGCAAAGTTGCGCATTGGCGCTTGAAGAACGCTAAGCAACATAGAAAGTAAGCCTTCGCGGGATGGAAGAGCTGCTAATGCCTTGATTTGCTCATCAGACATTACCGTTCCATCAACGATACCACCCTTAATTTCAAGCTTATCGTTTTTCTTTGCGAAATCAGCTAGTACTTTCGCAGCTGTTACTTCGTCTTGTGCGAAAGCAATCGCAGTTGGTCCAGTTAGGTATTGATCCAAACCAGAAACTCCTACTTCTGCTGTTGCACGTTGAGCCAATTTGTTTTTGTAAACTTTGAACTCAACACCAGCTTCACGACAAAGCTTACGAAGTTCAGTTGCTTGCTTAACAGTCAAGCCACGGTAGTCAGACAAAACAGCACTCTTAGATTCACGAAGTTTACCAGCGATCTCTTGTACCGATTGTACTTTCTCTTCACGTACTACTGCCATGTTACACCTCCTATTAGATTTTCTGGTGCAAGATAAAAGAAACACCCTTCGCAGTACGTACGAAGGGCATAGATAATCTATCTATTATGCACCTCGGAAGGAAATTAAGCTCTTAATGGAGCACCTTCTGTCTACGGTAATTAAAGTTTAAATTGTGTTGTGCGCTTAAGCACAAGTTATATATTATCAATAGTGCTGTAAGAAGTCAAGTTACTTCGTTGCACCAATTGTTCCCAAGTTTACCTTAACTCCAGGTCCCATAGTAGAGCTTACAGTGATATTCTTCATGTAAACTCCTTTTGCTGCTGCTGGCTTCGCCTTTTGAAGGGTATCAATGACAGTAGCCAAGTTTTCAGCTAGCTTCTCGTTATCGAAAGAAACCTTACCGATCGGAGCGTGGATGTTACCCGCTTTATCCGTACGGTATTCGATTTTACCAGCTTTGATTTCTTTCACAGCTTTTTCGATATCGAAAGTTACAGTACCTGTTTTAGGGTTTGGCATTAAGCCTTTAGGACCAAGAACACGTCCAAGCTTACCTACTTGACCCATCATATCAGGAGTCGCTACAACTACATCAAACTCGAACCAACCTTGTTGGATCTTGTTGATCATGTCTTCGTCTCCTACAAAATCTGCTCCTGCAACTTCAGCTTCTTTAGCCTTTTCGCCTTTTGCGAATACAAGAACACGTTGAGTCTTACCAGTTCCATGTGGCAATACCACAGCTCCACGAAGCTGTTGGTCAGCCTTCCTTACGTCAACACCAAGCTTCACAGCTACTTCAACGGTTTCGTCGAACTTAGCAGATGCAGCCTTTTTTACTAGATCAATAGCTTCAGTTACTTCGTACTGTTGCGTACGATCAATAAGCTTAGTAGCTTCTTGAAATTTCTTTCCTACTTTTGCCACTTTTGTTTCCTCCTTAAATTGTGTGGTAGTAGCGGTTTAGCTGTTTTACCTCCCACCGGCTGATGAACAGCCTAAAGGAAAACGCCGGCTGAAAACAGAACTTGTCCGTAACCCTAGCCGACGTTCTTTCAATACTAGAAAACTAGTCTTCGATCACGATACCCATGCTTCGAGCCGTACCTTCAACCATACGCATAGCAGCTTCAACGCTAGCTGCGTTTAGGTCAGGCATCTTCTGTTCTGCGATTTCGCGAACTTTATCGCGCTTCACCGTTGCCACTTTCGTGCGGTTAGGAACGCCAGAACCAGACTCAATACCAGCAGCTTTCTTCAAAAGAACAGCAGCTGGAGGGGTCTTTGTGATGAAGGTAAAAGAACGGTCTTCGAATACAGTTATTTCAACAGGAATGATCAAACCTGCTTGATCTTGAGTACGAGCATTGAACTCCTTGCAGAATCCCATGATGTTAACCCCAGCTTGACCAAGCGCAGGACCTACTGGAGGAGCTGGATTCGCTTTACCTGCAGGAATTTGTAGCTTAACCATTTTAATAACCTTTTTAGCCATGTGACACACCTCCTTATTCCGAAATGTGGTGAACGGGTTAAAACCCTCCCACTCTTAACACATTTCACCGTGATATTATATCACAGGAAATGAATGAAACAAAATTGAAAATACCACATGAAGCAGTATATTTCAAGCCTTTACGGACTTTATATTTTTTCCACTTGAGTGTAATCCAACTCAACCGGTGTTTCGCGTCCGAACATGTTCACATGAACCTTGATCTTCCGCTTGTCCGGCTGAATCTCTTCTATAGTGCCGACAAAATCAGAGAATGGCCCTTCTTTCACTTTTACCGTTTCTTTGATGTTGAAGTCGATCTTAGGCTTCACTTCCTCAACACCCATTTGCTTGAGGATAGCATCGACTTCACCCGGCTTAAGGGGAGTGGGCTTCGATCCAGAACCTGCCGATCCAACGAATCCTGTTACGCCTGGAGTATTGCGCACAACGTACCATGAATCGTCCGTCATGATCATCTCAACGATAACATATCCAGGAAAAACCTTCTTCGTGACGGTCTTTTTCTTACCATCCTTCATCTCGACTTCATCTTCAGTCGGAATCAGCACGCGGAAGATCTTATCCTTCATATCCATGGATTCGACACGTTTCTCTAGATTGGTCCTTACCTTGTTCTCATACCCGGAATAGGTATGAACAACATACCACGATTTTTCCATTCCTTAGGACAGTAACGTCCTTTCCCCCCTATCGATTTATTGACCTAAAATCAATTCAATGATCTGTGAAATCCCTAAATCGATAACCGCAAAGAATACGGCAATCAGTGTGACTGTCACAAGAACTATGCCTGTATAAGAGACAAGTTCTTTACGACTGGGCCAGCGTACCTTCTTTAGCTCTTCAACTACATCGCGAAAAAAGGAGGGGCCCTTCTTGATACCGGCACCTAGTCTAGCTAAGAATCCCACGGCTACACCCCCAATGCATCGAGCCTATAGTTAGCGTGTTTCACGATGTGCGGTGTGCCCATTGCAAAACTTGCAGAACTTCTTCATCTCAATACGATCAGGATGTTTACGCTTGTTTTTGCCTGTGGTGTAGTTACGTTGCTTACACTCGGTGCACGCTAAAGTTACGATAACTCGCATGTTGTTACACCTCCCACATTATAAATCTTACCCGTTAAGGGTATTAAACGGTTAAACGATATATCCTAACAGGTAAAACCAGCTACTTGCACAGCTACCCTAAAAACTTTAGCACACTCGGAATATTCATGTCAAGAAAAATACATTTTATATCTTGACACAAGGTTTTCCATGGATTTTGGGGAAATCACGATCATACCCTCCATTATTAACCGATTTTGGTACAATAATCAATGTTTCCTGCTCACAAATACAAAAAGCCTCTACTAAACTTAGGTCAGACTCGACCGATAAGCTAGTGAGACTTTATTTAAGAAGCGAAATTTCCCTAATTTCCAGATATTTTTCAAGCTTCCGCTTGACTCTTTGCAATGCATTATCAATCGACTTCACATGGCGGTCAAGATCCACCGCAATCTCCTGATATGATCGGCCATCTAGGTAAAGAGCTAGCACCTGGCGCTCCAGATCACTAAGAATCTGAGCCATCTTATCTTCAATATCGTCGAACTTTTCCTGGTTAATAATCAGTTCTTCCGGGTCGGTTACTCGTGTACCGCATATGACATCGAGAAGCGTTCGGTCCGAATCCTCATCGTAAATAGGCTTATCTAGCGAAACATAGGAGTTAAGTGGGATATGCTTCTGCCTAGTGGCCGTCTTGATGGCTGTAATAATCTGCCTGGTGATGCACAACTCGGCAAAAGCCTTAAAAGAAGTGAGCTTGTCCCCGCGATAATCGCGAATAGCCTTAAATAACCCTATCATTCCCTCTTGTACGATATCCTCTCGATCAGCCCCGATCAAGAAATAAGATCTTGCCTTGGCACGGACAAAATTCTTATACTTATGAATAAGGTATTCAAGCGCATTAGAATTACCCTCTCTTACCATCTCGACCAGATCTTCATCCGATATGTAATCGTATTCAGCAGGTATATCTATTTCTTTAAGATCTAGGTTCACTACTATTCCCCCTGGGCTCCCGACATGCCCCTCCTACGTCAGATCTATGATAAAATCGGAGAGGAACAGTTGAAATTATTATACATTATGTAACCTTGGAACGTCAATCATCGGGAAATGATGGCAGCTTATTGTCTTCTCCACTTTTCAAAAAGATCCGCGATTTCCCCTTTTAAGGGAAGACCTGTCCGAAGTGGCTCATACTTAATCTGATCTACTTTCTTACTAATGGATTTTTTGGCTTTTTCAATATCCTCTAACAACTCGCGCGCGGACTTACGAAGCGCCCCATAACCAAAAGACATTCTTTGCTCCGTATAGTCCGAAGTGGCGACTGTCACTCGGCGTTTTCTAGAAGCTTCCTTCTTCACCAAGCGTTCCACCACTTCATCCGCTGTCTCATTTTCCTTGGTGTAGTATATATCTATCTTATACTGGTTGATCTTTTTCCCCATTCCCGGAACCTGGTGAGCATCGAACACGACAACAATTTTGTAGCCCGCATAGGCCTGATACTCGGAAAGGATGGTAAGCAGCTCATCCCTTGCACGGCCCAGCTCGTTCTTTTTCATTGCCGCAAGCTTCGGCCAGGCACCGATCATATTGTACCCGTCGACAATTAGGAGCTCTTCCATTCCCTCACAATCCCATCACTTTGACACGCCAATTGGTTGTCGTTGTCTATGTACTTCAAACATCAGCAGCGCTGCTGCAACCGAGGCATTCAACGAGGTCACATGCCCGACCATGGGCAGTTTCACGGTAAAGTCACAGGTTTCTTTCACCAGTCGACTCATCCCTTTTCCTTCACTGCCAATGACCAGTCCTATTGGCATATCATAGCGCCCTTGCCTAAAATCCTGCTCTGCGGAAGCATCCGTCCCTACCATCCAGACTCCTTTTTCCTTTAACTCCTCCATCGTCCGAACCAAGTTAGTCACTCTAGCTACAGGAACATACTCCATGGCCCCTGCTGCTGACTTGGCAACAGTTGAAGTCAGACCGACTGCTCTGCGTTTGGGAATAATCACGCCATGAGCCCCTATAGCATCCGCCGTTCGAAGGATGGAGCCTAAATTATGCGGATCTTCAATTTCGTCCAAAATTAAGACAAAGGGCGGCTCCCCTTTCTCCTCTGCGTGCCTGAGAATATCATCTACTTCCGCATAATCATAAGCAGCAACAAAAGCGACTACTCCTTGGTGAGCTTCCCCTTCCGCTACTTGATCCAGCTTTTTTTTGGGTACAGTCTGCACTTGGATTTTCGCTTCCTTAGCCATTCCCATGACCTGTGTAATCGGCCCCTTCATCGAGCCTTCTGCAATCCATATCTTATTGACTGAGCGGCCAGAGCGCAGAACCTCAAGCACTGGATTCCTTCCTACAATATATTCTTCACTCACGCCTATCACCTTCTTCGATTATTGTAAACATCATGGCAATGATGCTCTCTAATCTTTCTTGATTGCCAATCAAGTAAAGATAACCAAGTAAACATTCAAAGCCCGAGCTGTTTCGATATTCCATAATGTCCGCATTTTTAGGGATGGTTCCTGATTTTGTATTTCTTCCTCTTTTGACCATCCATTGTTCATCTTCCGTTAACTCCTCTTGCAGCCGCATGAGGGCGCCAGATTGTGCTTTAGCGGATACATAGCGAGTAGCTAGCTTGTGAAGAAGATGCGGCTTCGCCGCCTTCTTCGCAATTAAGTGCTGACGGACGTACACCTCTAATACCGCATCCCCCATATAAGCTAAGGTCAATGGATTTAACAGTTTCGGGTCTGATTTTAAACTCCCGGGCAATAACATCATGTTACTTCCTTCTCCACCTTATGCCCTGTGGCGTATCTTCTAAAATAATGCCTTGCTCCAGTAGAAGATCGCGTATCTCATCTGCTCTGGCAAAATTGCGGTTCTTCCTTGCTTCTGTTCGTTCCACAATCAAGGCATCTACTTGCTCATCCAATAAGTCCTGGCTATCCTCCACAAACGGCAGGCCTAACACCTCGCCAAACTCGTGCAGTAAATCTAAGTATACCTGAATGCCTTCCGGTGATACTTTTCCCTGTCGGAGATACTGATTCGACTCCCGGACCCATTCGAACACAATGGCAATGGCATCAGCCGTATTAAAGTCATGATCCATTGCTTCTTGGAACTTTTTTCGATATTGTTCTTGTTTGGCCGCTTCTTCATGACCTTCCGCTGTTGCTGCTTGCTTACGGTGCTGGAGATTGCTTACTGCCGTAACAATACGGTCCCAACCGTTTTTCGCTTGATCGAGCAGTTCCTCGTTGAAATTAATCGGATTCCGGTAATGAGCGCTAAGCATAAAGAATCGAATGATATGCGGAGCGACCTGCTGTCGAAGATCTTTAACTAACACAAAGTTCCCTAAAGACTTAGACATCTTTTCATTGTCTATATTAATATACCCGTTATGCATCCAATATTTCGCCATCGGCTTTCCAGTCAAGCATTCCGTCTGAGCAATCTCATTCTCATGATGAGGGAAGATCAGATCATGACCGCCTCCATGGATATCGAAGCTCTCACCTAGGTACTTCATGCTCATGGCCGAGCATTCGATATGCCAACCCGGCCTTCCTTCTCCCCATGGACTAGGCCAAGATATCTCTCCAGGCTTCGCACTTTTCCATAGAGCAAAATCCAATGGATTATCCTTTTGTTCATTAATGGCAATGCGAGCTCCTGATTGAAGTTCTTCGATATTCTGATGAGATAGTTTGCCGTATTGCTTAAACTTTTCCGTACGGAAATAAACATCTCCGCCTGATTCATAGGCATATCCCTTAGCAATCAGCTGTTGCACAAATTCGATAATTTCTTCGATATGATCCGACACACGTGGGTGAATATGCGCTTTCTTGACCCCCAACGCCTGGACATCCTCTTGAAAAGCAGCAATAAATTGGTCTGCCACCTCAAGAACCGTCTGCCCCGTTTCTTCCGCTTTACGTATCAACTTATCATCCACATCCGTGAAATTCTGAATAAAGGTAACTTCATATCCACGATAAGTTAAGTAATTGCGAATCACATCAAATACAATAGCAGGCCGGGCATTCCCGATGTGGATATAGTTATAAACCGTGGGTCCGCAAACATACATTTTCACCTTTCCCGGCTCCATTGGTTCAAACATTTCTTTTTTCTTCGATAATGAATTATATAATTGTATGCTCATTGGATTTTAAACCTCCTTTGACTCGCTCGAGCTCCTTCTTTAGATCGTCAATTTCTCTTTGCATCGACCGCAGCATATCCGCCACTGGATCGGGAAGGTTCACTTGATCTAAGTCCTCCGTTACTCGAATTCCATTCTGTACTACAATTCTCCCCGGAATACCTACCACCGTAGAATTGGGCGGGACCTCTTGGAGTACAACAGAACCTGCCCCGATCTTAGAATAATCGCCAATCCTCATGGACCCTAATACCTTAGCCCCTGAGGCAATAATCACATTGTTTCCGATGGTTGGATGTCGCTTGCCTTTTTCCTTCCCCGTCCCCCCTAGGGTCACTCCTTGATAAATCGTTACATTATCTCCGATCTCACAGGTTTCCCCAATTACAACTCCCATGCCGTGATCAATAAATAATCTTCTGCCGATCACAGCTCCCGGGTGAATCTCAATCCCCGTAAAGAAGCGAGCGATCTGGGATACCGTACGAGCAAGGGTAAACCATTTTTTCTTCCACAGGGAATGACTCATGCGGTGAAACCAAATAGCGTGTAGTCCGGAATAGGTTAAAACAACTTCCAACGCGCTTCGAGCCGCAGGATCTTGTTGAAATACGGTTTCAATATCTTCTTTTAATCTGTTGAACATGAGCATGACACTCCCTTCATTTCCATTTTCTTTGCATAAAACATAAAAAAACCGCCCCTAAAGCTTACGCTTCAGAGACGGTATATCCGCGGTTCCACTCTGCTTAGACCCCTCTAAGTAGGATCTCGCCTTGAACCTTGATAACGGTAGGTGATACCGGCATAGCCTACTCTCCTCAGATTTCAGCTAACGACTCCCAGGCGCACTTCCATAGATCCCGATGCAAAGTTGCTCTCAGCCTAGGCAACTCTCTCTGTAGCACGCAAGAATCCATGTACTCTTCCTGTTCCACGTCTATGATGTTCTATTGTATGTGAGCCCGTAAGCGTTGGGTTACCTTATCTTTTCCTAACAGCGCTAATGTGTCATTCAAGTCTCGGCCATGAAGCTCTCCTGTTGCAGCTACACGAACAGGCATGAATAAGGCCTTACCCTTGTGACCCGTAGACTTCTGCACCGTCTTCAGAGCCTGCTTGATCCCTTCAGCGTTAAAGTGATCTAGCACTTCGATCTCATTGTAGAAGGCTTGCAATACGACAGGCACTTGCTCTTCAGCTAACACCGCACGAGCCTCTTCTCCGTATTCTATCTCATTTTTATAAAAAATAGAAGTCAGTTCTACAATTTCGGCCCCATACGCCAATTGTTCTTGGTAAAGGGCAACTAGCCGGCTTGTCCAATCCAGCTGCTCCGGCGTTGGCTCCTGGGCGATTAACCCCGCTGCTTGCAAGTGCGGCAAGCATAGCCCCACTACTCTTTCTAGCGGCTGTTGCTTAATATAATGGTTGTTCATCCACTTCAGCTTTTCTGGATCAAAAACAGATGGCGATTTAGACACACGGGTTAAAGAGAACTTTTCGATCAGCTGCTCTTTGGTAAAGATCTCTTCCTCCCCTTCTGGAGACCAACCTAACAGAACAAGGAAATTCATCAGAGCTTCCGGAAGGTAACCAAGATCACGGTATTGTTCAACAAACTGCACCACGGTTTCGTCCCGCTTGCTCATCTTCTGTCTATCTTGATTCAGAATCAAGGCTACGTGAGCAAATTCCGGCGGTTCTACCCCTAACGCTTCGTAGATCATCAGCTGACGTGGGGTATTCGATAAATGCTCTTCCCCTCGAATCACCTGTGTGATCTCCATGAGGTAATCATCCACGGTTACTGCAAAGTTATAAGTTGGAATTCCATCTGGACGAGCAATAACAAAATCACCGATGCCGTTGGATTCAAAGGTGACATCTCCGCGCACATGATCCTTCACGGTATATTCTTTGTTTTCCTGAACACGGAAGCGAACGGACGGCTTTCTACCTTCTTTTTCAAATTGTTCTCTCTGTTCGGGAGTCAGATTGCGGCATCGCCCAGAATACATCGGCATGTCCCCGCGAGCTTTCATCTCTTCTCGCTCTTTCTCTAATTCCTCTGGCGTACAGTAACAGTAATAAGCCTTGCCTTCTTCAAGAAGCTGAGCAATATACTTCGTATAGATATCTAGTCGATCCATCGAACGATAAGGCGCGTGCGGACCTCCCACATCAACGCTTTCATCCCACTCTACTCCCAGCCAACGCATGCTGGCCATGAGCTTTTCTTCCGCGCTTTCTACATTGCGCTGCTGATCCGTATCCTCAATTCGGATAATGAACTTGCCTCCCTGATTGCGGGCAAATAGATAATTAAAAAGAGCCGATCTAGCGCCTCCAATATGTAAATGCCCAGTTGGACTTGGGGCAAACCGTACGCGAATTTCCTTTGTCATAGTTCTTAAAACCCTCCTATAAAACCTACTTGGATAGCATTATAGCATATCTTTTTATGTCTGCCTCTTACTTTGTGTTTAACAGCACCACGGCCTGAGCCGCAATTCCTTCCCCACGTCCCGTAAAGCCAAGCTTCTCTGTGGTGGTTGCTTTTACGTTCACTTGACCGACTTCCACTTCAAGCAATCCAGCAATAAGTTGATTCATTTCTGGTATGTAGGGTGCCATTTTCGGCTTTTGGGCAATAATGGTGCAATCGATATTCATCACTTGATAGTTCTTTTCCTTCATGAGGCGGACAACTTGCTGCAGGAGCACTTTACTGTCTGCATCTTTATAGGCTTGATCCGTATCGGGAAAATGCTTGCCTATGTCCCCTTCCCCGAGGGCACCTAATACAGCATCACTAATGGCATGTAGCAGGACATCCGCGTCCGAATGTCCTAACAATCCTTTCTCATAAGGAATGGTGATTCCACCAATAATTAATTCCCGGTTTTCTGCAAACTGATGTACATCAAATCCTTGTCCAATACGAAACATGATTATCTCCTTTTCTTCCCCATTATCGTTTCCGCCATCTTTAAATCCTCAGGCGTCGTAAGCTTAATATTGGTATAGTCCCCATCCACAATAGCTACGGTTTTCCCTTGCCACTCAAACAGCATGGCATCGTCTGTTCCTAAGAAACCTTGCTCCTCTGCCAACCGATGTACGTAGAGAATATCAGAAAGACGAAAAGCTTGTGGGGTTTGCACAGCCCACAAGCTTTGGCGAGACGGAGTATTGATCACATTCCTGTTCTCATCCACTACTTTGATTGTATCTTTAACAGGAACGGCTGGAATCGCAGCTCCTGTTTCTATCGTCTTTATCATAACTCTTCGAACCATCTCTGGCGTAGCAAAGGGTCTTGCAGCATCATGGATCATCGCATATTCTACGTTCTGCAGCGCCTGCAACCCGAAAAATACGCTATTTTGCCTCTCGGCACCACCAGCCACGACTTTTACGTTTGGAAATTCCTTAAGGAGGGTTTCCGTACGACGAATATCATCCTGATTGGTTACGATCACAATCTCTTCCATCGCTTGCATCTGGGAGAATAAATGAACGGTATGATATAAGACCGGCTTACCTTCTAATTCGATAAACTGCTTTTTTTCATCGGTACCCATTCTTTTCCCTTGACCTGCTGCTGCTATCACTACTCCAAAACGATCCATGACTTCTCCCTTATAGCGCTTTTTCGAGCATCTTTGGCTTGGCAAAGATCATCCGTCCAGCTGAAGTCTGCAACACGCTGGTAACTAAGACATCAATATGCATCCCGATGTAATCACGACCACCTTCTACAACAATCATCGTGCCATCATCCAGATACGCCACGCCTTGCCCATGTTCTTTACCATCCTTAATTAACTGCACATTCATTTCTTCACCTGGCAAAACCACTGGCTTGACCGCATTGGCCAGATCATTAATATTCAAAACCGTTACGCCCTGAAGCTCACAGACTTTATTTAAGTTAAAGTCATTGGTCACAACTTTCCCTAGCGTAATCTTAGCTAATCGAACCAGCTTGCTGTCTACCTCGTGTATATCATCAAAATCTCGCTCATCAATGGCCACATTTACCTTGAGCTCTTTTTGAATTCGGTTTAAGATATCCAATCCTCGTCTGCCTCTGTTGCGCTTAAGAACATCAGAGGAGTCTGCAATATGCTGCAGCTCTTCCAAAACAAACTGTGGAATGACCAGAGTCCCTTCAATAAACCCCGTCTTGCAAATATCGGCAATACGACCATCGATAATAACACTCGTATCCAATATTTTGAGATCGTCATTCTTCGCCTTTGCCTGTTCTTCTTTCTTATTCTTAGAGAAGCGCCCAATCGAAAAAACGTTCATTAATTCATCTCTTTTACGAAACCCTACTTGGAAACCCATATACCCAAGCAAACAAGAAATGATTAAAGGCAAAAAGTCCCCGATAATCGGAAGAGGAATATAACTAAGTGGAATAAAGAATAAGAATGCTACGATAAGACCAATAATAAGACCCATTGCACCGAATAGAACATCCGTAATCGGCAACTTCATCAAGGCCTCTTCTCCCCAGCGAATGGACCGCAAGATATAATCAGCCCACCATGCAGAAAGAAGAAAGAACAATAGCGCTCCTACTACAGCCCCAATATAGGGTCCTGCTACCCCACCCACATTCAAAAATGGATCGAGGAGTTCAAATAAATTAGCGCCAAAGCGAAAGCCAAGCCCGCCTCCTATGAGCGTCAAAACTAATTGGATTAACCTTCTTACCATCTTTTCACCTCCTTTCTACATTATTGACAATTATTTAGAATAAAAACCAAACTTTCTTACGAAAACATTGATTTTCTATTTTTGAGTCTTACCAGGATACTATGACCTGGATATTCCTGTCAATGAACTATAAGGAGGAATCATGATAGACTTTGTCGTCTTCATCCGTTTTCGTCTTTCGCCATTTTTTTCTGAGATGATCGATCCCTTTTTTCATTCCATATAGAGCATATAAGAATAGAGGGATGGATACGATCTTTGGGAATTCCTTAGGATACATAAACCCTAGTACGGCCACTACAATGATGAGTATAGGTGCGATCCAATACGCTGACTTCGGTATCCCTACCTTTTTAAAATTCGGGTATTTAATCTTACTAATCATTAGATAGGATAGCAAGAGCATGGCAACTGATAAATAAACAGGGGAGAATAAGTTGTTATAAAGGGCAAGTGTCGCCAGGACTCCACCTGCGGCTGTAATGGGTAATCCTACAAAATACCCAGGACTTCCTCCCGTTTGGACGTTAAAGCGGGCTAGCCGCAGCGCTCCACAGATGGGGAAAATAGCTACGATAAATACCGCCATCATACCCATCTCCTGAAAAGCCGCAACATACATGATAAAGGCGGGTGCGACCCCAAAGGTGATCACATCGGATAAGGAATCCAGCTCTTTTCCAAATTCGCTTTGAGCGTTCAATAATCTTGCCATTCTTCCATCCAAACCGTCTAATAGCATCCCTATAATCACCATAATGGCGGCATAGTCTACATATTTGTAATCAGGTTGGAAGGCCAAAAGAATAGCAACAATGCCAAGAAACAAGTTTCCGACCGTTAATATATTAGGTATTGATTTAATCATAAGTCCAGCCTCCAGTCTCTCTCCCTACTGCTGTTATACGAAAAAATAGGGTAAAGGGTTTCACTTTTTTAGATATGACGATCAATAAACACTTGCTCTTGAATTCTCTTTAACCCTTCCCGGATGGCTCTCGCCCTAACTTCTCCGATCCCTTCGACCTCATCAAGCTCTTCTATAGTAGCCATCATGATCTCCGGTAGGTTCATGAATTTTTCAATGAGATTCTGGACAATGGCGGCAGGGAGTCGAGGAATCTTGCTTAGAATACGGTACCCTCTAGGTGAGACTGGCTCTTCTTGAATATTAATATTCGTGGCATATCCCATCAAACGAACAATATGCTGGGATTCAAGCAGCTCATCTGATGAAAGCTTCTTCAATTCTAGTAATATTACATCCGATATGTTTTTCTCCACCGACTTGGTATAATCCTTAATCAGCAAACCCGCTTCTTCTTCGATATTGCCAACCAATTCCTCTAACTGCATGCTAATGAGCCTTCCTTCCACTCCCAGCTCATTAATATATTTTAAGATCTCAGATTTAATCCGTAATACCATCTCAATTCGTTGAATGACCATCACGACTTCCTGCAAGGTCACCAGCTCTTCAAACTCAAGGGCGCCTAGATTCGTCATGGATTGATCCAGAACGGATTTGTACTTTTCTAAGGTTTGCATGGCTTGATTAGCTTTGGTCAAAATGACCCCCATATCCTTTAAGGCATATCGGAAGTTGCCCTGATAAAGTGTAATGACATTCCTTCTTTGTGATATGGAGATCACGAGGTGGCCGGTCTGCTTGGCTACCCGCTCTGCCGTGCGATGGCGAATGCCGGTTTCTCCAGAAGAGATGGATGAATCGGGAATGAGTTGGGTATTTGCGTATAAGATCTTTTTTCCATCCTCGCTGAGGATAATCGCACCATCCATTTTGGCCAGTTCGTATAAATGGGCAGGAGTAAACTCGCAATTAATCGAGAATCCTCCATCCACCAGATTCGTCACACTTTGGCCATACCCCACCACGATCAGCGCCCCCGTCTTCGCACGAAGCACGTTCTCGAGTCCTTCCCGGAATTTTGTGCCCGGTGCTACAAAACGCAGCACCTGACTCATGAATTGCTCACTTTTGGTTTCTCCTCCCATGTGTTACCTCCCTATAGCTTCCCTCAATGTTTCTTCAACGGTGCGTACAGGAATAATTTCGATCCCTGCTGGAGGTTGCCAGCCAGCTGTATTTTTTTCTGGGATAATCACTTTTTTAAAACCTAGCTTAGCTGCTTCCTTTACTCGTTGTTCCATACGGGAGACTCCTCGAACTTCTCCGGTTAAGCCCACCTCTCCAATGATACACGCATCGGGCTGGGTCGGCAGATCGCGAAACGAAGAAGCCAAGCTTACGGCAATCGCTAGGTCAATTGCTGGTTCATCCAAACGGATTCCCCCGGCTACATTGACATAAGCATCTTGATTTTGAAGCAGCATCCCCACCCTTTTCTCTAAGACAGCCATGATGAGTGCGACCCGATTGTAGTCCACTCCTGTGGCCATTCTTCGCGGCGAAGGAAAGCTTGTGGGCGTGACAAGCGCCTGCAGTTCAACGAGAACAGGGCGAGTCCCTTCCATGCTTGCTACTACCGCGGAGCCTGCTGCATGGCTTCGTTCAGACAAGAAAAGCTCCGAGGGATTCGAGACCTCCTTTAAGCCCGATTCCACCATTTCAAAGATGCCGATCTCATGAGTAGAGCCAAACCGGTTTTTGACAGAGCGTAGGATACGATACGTGTTATGTCTCTCTCCTTCAAAATACAACACGGAATCCACCATATGCTCTAGCATTCTAGGCCCGGCAAGATCTCCCTGCTTGGTTACATGCCCAACAATGACGATCGCAATCTCTTTTGACTTCGCTAGGCGCATCAGATGGGAGGTACACTCCCGCACTTGGGATACACTGCCCGGAGCCGATGTAATGCCTGGATGATAGATGGTTTGGATGGAGTCAATGACCACCACTCTGGGCCCAACTTCATCCACTTGAAGCTCGATTCGTTCCAGGTCGGTTTCAGAAAGCACAAAAAGCAAGTCACTGTCCGCTCCCAGACGCTCGGCTCTGAGCTTCGTTTGCTTCGTTGATTCTTCACCGGATATATATAGAACTTTATGCTGAGCCTGTGCTAGAAAATGAGACATTTGTAAAAGTATTGTGGATTTCCCGATCCCGGGGTCTCCTCCTACCAAAATTAACGAGCCAGGAACAATCCCGCCTCCCAACACACGGTTTAATTCAGCCATACCCGCATGCAGACGGGGCTCTTGTTCACTACGGATTGCTTTGATAGACAGGGCTGCATTATCTCTTAGGGTTCCTGTCCGATGCGTGGCATTTTTCTTTTGTTCTTCTATTTCCTCTACTAGCGTGTTCCAGCTCTCGCACCCTGGGCACTTTCCCAACCACTTCGGGGTTTCGTAAGCGCATTGCTGACAAACAAACTTCGTCTTATATTTGGCCATTTCCTATACGCTCCAAAACTTTATTTCTTTTCAGTATAACTTATACCTTTTCGATATTACGTGTTGAAAATCCTTCCACCGCAGGCCGTTTATGCATGTAGTGAAACAAAAAAGGTGCCCAGAAAGCCTTGGAAGCCTTCTGGGTCACCTGTGTGACAAATATTAACTTACTACTGTTGTTTCATCCCGATCGACCGTCAATTTGCCTTCCTTAAAGTCGATAATCACCGTATCGCCTTTTTGGATATTTCCTAATAGCAATTCCTCAGATAAACGGTCTTCGATATGACGCTGAATCGCTCGGCGAAGAGGTCGAGCTCCAAAGGTAGGATCAAAGCCTTCCTTCGCCAGATACGCCTTAGCGTCATCAGTTAAGACGAAATCAATATCTTGCTCCTTAAGTCTCTTACGAAGCTGTCCCGCCATGAGCGTAGCAATTTGCGAAATATGCTCTTGCTCTAGGGAATGGAACACAATCAGTTCGTCGATACGGTTTAAGAATTCCGGACGGAATGTACGCTTCAACTCATCCATTACGCGGTCTTTCATATCCGTATACTCGCGATCATTGTTTGCCGGAGTAAAGCCAAGGCTCTTTCCTTTCTTGATCGTCTCCGCCCCGACGTTAGAGGTCATAATAATGACCGTATTGCGGAAATCCACTGTTCTTCCCTTCGAATCCGTTAGTCTTCCATCTTCCAGCACTTGAAGAAGGATATTGAAAACATCGGGGTGAGCTTTTTCGATTTCGTCAAGAAGGACGACAGAGTAAGGCTTGCGTCTTACTTTTTCCGTGAGCTGGCCACCCTCTTCGAAGCCTACATATCCCGGAGGGGCCCCAACCAGGCGGGAAGTAGAGTGCTTCTCCATGTACTCGGACATATCGATACGGATAATTGCATCCTCATCCCCGAACATGACTTCCGCTAAAGCGCGGGCAAGCTCCGTTTTACCGACCCCTGTTGGCCCTAGGAAAATAAAGGATCCGATCGGACGCTTAGGATCTTTGAGTCCTGCGCGAGCGCGGCGAATAGCGCGAGAGATGGATTGAACGGCATCCGCTTGCCCGATAACACGCTTATGAAGGATTTTCTCCATATTCAGGAGTCTTTCGGTTTCTTCTTCCTTCAGCTTGATCACCGGAATTCCAGTCCACCCAGCGACTACCTGAGCAATATCTTCCGGCGTCACCTCATAATCGGACTGTCCTTGCTTTTCTTGCCACTGTGCCTTCGTTTGATCAAGCTCTTCGCGAAGCTTTTGCTCCTTATCCCGAAGAGAAGCTGCTTTTTCGAACTCTTGGCTCTGTACGGCCGAATCCTTTTCTTTACGCACTTCTTCTAAGCGCTGTTCCAATTCTTTTAGGTTTGGCGGAACAGTAAAGGACTGTAAGCGCACCTTAGATGCAGCTTCGTCGATAAGGTCAATCGCCTTATCCGGCAGGAAACGATCCGAGATATACCGATCAGACAATCTTACAGCTGCTTCGATAGACTCATCTGTGATTTTCACACGGTGATGCGCTTCATAACGATCTCTTAAGCCCTTTAGAATTAAGATCGCTTCGTCTGCGCTTGGCTCATTGACTTGAATCGGCTGGAAACGGCGCTCAAGTGCAGCATCCTTCTCAATGTATTTACGGTATTCATCTAGCGTAGTAGCGCCAATACATTGCAGCTCTCCACGGGCCAAAGATGGCTTTAAAATATTGGAGGCATCAATGGCACCTTCCGCACCGCCCGCTCCAATAAGGGTATGAAGCTCGTCAATGAAGAGAATGATGTTTCCGGCTTGGCGAATTTCGTCCATAATCTTCTTTAGACGATCTTCAAATTCGCCTCGATACTTGGTTCCCGCAACTACAGTTCCCATATCCAGCGTCATCACTCGCTTGTTGCGAAGCGTCTCCGGGATCTCATTGTGTACAATTTTTTGCGCTAATCCTTCCGCAATGGCGGTCTTCCCTACACCCGGCTCTCCAATGAGGACAGGGTTATTCTTGGTGCGTCGGCTCAATACCTGAATCACCCGTTCAATTTCCTTTTCTCTTCCAATAACAGGATCTAATCCTCCATCACGGGCTTGTGCGGTAAGATCGCGGGCTAAACTATCCAATGTCGGCGTATTGACTGCGGCATTGCCTGTTCCTTGATTGCTAGAGGATAACGCCTCATTGCTGCCCAATAATTGAAGAACCTGTTGTCTTGCTTTATTTAAACTGACTCCAAGGTTGTTCAAGACTCTTGCCGCCACACCTTCTCCTTCACGGATCAGGCCTAACAGAATATGTTCAGTGCCCACATAGGTATGACCGAGCTTTCTTGCTTCGTCCATGGAGAGCTCGATGACTTTCTTGGCTCGAGGGGTATAATTGATGTTGCTTGGGTGTTCTCCCCCACGGCCGATAAGCGTCTCTACTTCCCCTTGGATCTTATCCAAGCCTAAGCCTAGAGCCTGCAGCGCCTTAGCCGCAATGCCTTCTCCTTCACGAATTAAGCCTAATAGGATATGCTCTGTTCCAATGTTCTTATGACCTAAACGTACTGCTTCCTCTTGTGCTAAAGCTAAAACTTTTTGTGCCCTCTCCGTAAATCGTCCGAACATCATGGTATATACCCTCCCTCTTCTGAATGTTGCTTATTTCCCCTCTTCTAATACAGACGATAGTCTTTCTCTAATGAGATTGGCTCTTCTTACATCCCGCTGTTCAGGCGTAAGATCCTTGCCAGAATACATCTGGAGAAAGCCGGGTTGGATGAGTACCATTAGCTCATTAATGACATGAGCCGAGATCCCCTCAATTAGCCCCGTGTCAATCGCTAGACGCAGATCAGACAGCCGCGTTGCCGCTTCCTTGGACTCTATGATGCGGGCGTTGGATAATATGCCATAGGATCGGCAGAGCTTATCCTCCATCCCAATCTTGTTGTGTTCAATTAAGGTTCTTCTTGCTGAGCGTTCATGATCAATGATCTGCTTGGCAACGTTATAAAGATTATCAATAATCTCTTCCTCGGAATGTCCGAGGGTGATCTGGTTAGAAATCTGAAACAGATTTCCTGCAGCTTCACTGCCTTCACCATAAATGCCTCTTACAACAAGCCCGATCTGGCCGATGGCATTCAGGATTCGGTTGATCTGTTGGGTCAACACAAGAGCGGGTAGGTGCATCATCACCGACGCTCTTATTCCCGTTCCGACATTCGTTGGACAACTGGTGAGGTATCCTCTCCGCTCGTCAAAGGCAAAATCCAGATAGTTTTCAAACACATCATCAATCTGGTTCGCTATTCCCCATGCTTGCTTCAGCTGAAATCCCGGGAATAAACATTGGATGCGAAGATGATCCTCTTCATTGACCATAATGCTGACGGCTTCATTGTTGCTTAAGATAACGGCACCATGCCTTGATTCATTGGCAAGGTGAGGACTGATCAGATGCTTTTCTACCAGGACTCTTTTTTCGAGGCCCGAGACTTCATCTAAATTCAGCTTCTCGAACTGGTCGATGGCCTGAAAGTCCTCCTGATTCATCACGGCAGAAACTTGTTCAATCACTTCCTTGGCTTGGCTTTCGGTAGCTAGCATCGGAAAGGGATGGTCACGCAAATTTCTTGCGAGGCGAACCCGGCTGCTAATCACAATGTCAGAGTCTGGACCTTCTCCACTCATCCATTCACTTACGGCTTTTTCAAGGAATCGCTGCAAAGACATAGATGCATACCCCCTTACCCTTAGGAATTAGCAAGCTGCTTTTCGAGTTGCTTGATCTGGTCCCGAATAGCCGCTGCCTGCTCAAATTCTTCTGCTGCGATCTTTTGCTGAAGCAGTACCTTTAACTCATTAATTTCCTTATTGATCTTGATTTTTCCTCCTGATCGATGAGGAACTTTTCCGCTATGTTCCATACTGCCATGAATTCGTCGAAAAATAGGGTCTAATCGGCTGGCAAAATGCGTATAGCAATCTTCACAGCCAAATCTTCCACTTTTACTGAATTGGGAATAGCTTAGGCCACAGGTCTCGCATCGCAGCGGCTTCTCCTGTGCCACTCCGCCCACTCCCCCATTCCCTGGCTCAAAATTAATTAAACCGGAAAGAAGGTGATGGAGTGAAAAATTGCCTGGCGAACCAGGGAACATTTCCCCTTTCTCCGAGGCGCAAACCTCACAGAGATGGAACTCGGTTTTTTCTCCGTTCAGGATCTTCGTAAAGTGTAGTGTCGCTGGACGCTGCTTGCATTCTTGACAAATCATGACGAATCTCCTCCATGCATAAAAATCTGAGTAATCATCGCCCGCATGATCGCCGCTCGAATCTGGTCCCGAATATGAAACTCAAAGGATAGTACATCTCGAGAAATGGCGGCTTTCATGATGAGTGCCTCCCTCAGGGATATAAACCCATCTTCCTCCAAACGCGCTAGGATGTTTTCTGCGGTGGATTGGCTGATGGTTTCGCCAATCATCTCCATAAGAAGATGATACAAGTTCTTGCTTCCTGAAATTTCAATCTTCCGGATACGGATATACCCTCCGCCTCCGCGCTTGCTCTCAACCACATACCCCTTCTCTGCAGAAAACCTTGTACTGATGACATAGTTGATCTGGGAGGGGACGCACTGAAAACGATCGGCGAGTTCACTGCGCTGAATTTCAATGGTACCGCTCCGACTTTGCTGTAAGATGGATTTGAGGTGCTGCTCAATGATGTCAGAGATATTTCGCACATATCCACCCCCTCACATACATCGCATCCTTTGACTTTGACTTTCTTTGACTATAATTATAGTATTATTTATCCAATTTCGCAACTCTTCACACTATTATTCTAGCCCATCTTTACCTCGTTTAATCGTTCCTCTACAATAGGCAATACATCTTTGAAATCTTTGATAATCACATCGGCTCCTTCTAGTTCTCCTTGGTTCGAGAATCCAAAGGCACACCCAACAGTGTACAGCTTGTTCGCTTTACCGGCTTGAACATCAGACTTCCGATCGCCCACCATAATGGCTTCTTTAACCCCATAATCATGAAGCAACTTGGCGACCAGATCATCCTTGGTTTCTGTTTGGAATCTTCCTGCACTGTACAAGTCCTCAAACCAGTCCGTCAGACCGAAGCACTCGCAGACTCCTTTTATGTATTCGTCTAACCCATTGCTGGCTACAAAGAACGGGATCCCTTTACTTCTAAGCTGTTGCAAGGTCTCTTTTACGCTTGGATACAAGTGGACGTTCCCCTGCTTTAAAATCTCGAGCTCATAATCGAGCATCATACGATCTGCCCTTTTTTTGGTTTCCTCATCCTGTCCTGGGAGCAGCTTGTTCCATATTTCTTCTAGCGTCATCCCAAATACATCGGTGATTTCCTTTTCGGTTGGAATGGGATCCTGAAATACGCCTTCGTCCTTCAACTTCTGGAATGTCTGGGTGAAAGCCGGGACGGCCACCTCTTCGGTCTTTAATAAGGTTCCATCCATATCAAAGAGCACGGCAAAAGGAATGTTTTTCATTTCATCATCCTCCTTTATCGTTTTTAGCTTTACCTAACTGGACTCATCCTAAATATAATATAAATATGCTATACTTATAAGCAAATTAGCATGTCTATTTTTTGTATGGGAGACACCATGAGACGTAAAGTGCCTTTTAGCCTCCGGACCAAAATCGGTATCCTGGTTTTTTGTCTGGTTCTTTTATCTTCTGGCATCAGTGGGGCTATTCTCATCGAACAAGTCTATCGGGCTATTGAAAAGGAACTGGGCCAACGAGCTTTATCCATTGCTCGAACGGTAGCCCAAGTGGATGAAGTAGTCGATTATGTGGGCAATCCCGTTGGCTATCAGATCATCCAGCCGATTGCCAACAAGATTCGTTTAGCCACCAATGTCGAATACATTGTGGTATTGGATATGAATAAAACGCGTTATTCACACCCCCTGTCAGAGATGGTGGGCACTCTTTTTGAAGGTGGAGATGAAGGGCCTGCTTTTGCTGAGCATGCCTATATCTCGAGAGCTGTCGGAATTAATGGTCCTTCCATCCGGGCGTTCGTGCCTCTGATGAGAGGCTCTAAGCAAGTAGGAGTCGTGGTTGTCGGGATGGTTACCCCCACCTATCTAAAATTGCTTGAAGAATATCGCAATGATCTTTATTTCTCTTTGTTCTTGGCCTTGTTTTTTGGCTTGTTTGGCGCATTCGCCCTTGCTTATAATATTAAGAAGCAAATGTTTAATTTGGAGCCGAATGAAATCGCCAAGTTATTAGAAGAGCGAAGTGCCGTGTTCCACTCGATAGGCGAAGGAATTATTGCAATCGATGCCAATCAACGGATTACCATTGCGAATCCAAAGGCCTGTCAAATCCTTCAGCTCAATCCCCCTGTCATCGGGCAGAAGGTGGATGACGTCATACCCGATACCCAGCTCACTCATGTTTTAAAAACGGGTATTCCCCAATATAATCAAGATCGCATGATTGGCAATACTCGAATTCTAGTAAGCGCCCTTCCGATCAAGATTAAGGGGACCATTGTTGGAGCTGTGGCTAACTTTCAAGATAAGACCACCATCTTTAATCTTGCTGAGGAGCTCACAGGGGTCAAGCAGTTTATAGAAGCCTTACGTGTGCAAAATCATGAATATATGAACAAGCTGCATACGATCGCCGGATTAATTCAGCTGGGGAAGAGCGAGCAGGCTATCAACTATATTTTTGACACAACCGAACAGCAAGAAGAACTCGCTGCCTTCCTGACCAATCAAATTTGTGACTATAGTCTATCAGGTCTGCTGTTAGGTAAAATTAGCCGAGCGAAAGAGCTTGGCATCGAGCTTCATATTGACCGCAACAGCCGGCTTCGAGAGATTCCCAAACAATGGGATGCCAGTGTAATGGTGGCGATCATCGGTAATTTAATCGAGAATGCAATGGAAGCGCTTCAGGGACGAGATGAAAAACGCAAGATCTATTGCATGATCCGGGATAATGAGGATGAGCTGCACATCGTCGTTGAAGATAACGGCCCTGGCATCCCTGAAGACATCCGGGACTGGATCTATGTTCAAGGCTTTTCCACAAAAGTAAATAAAAATAAAAATCGGGGGATTGGCTTAGCTTTAATCCATCAATACGTGGTCAATGCTGGAGGAACGATTGAATTAGAATCGGATCCCTCTACAGGCACCCGTTTTGATATCCTAATCCCCAAGCATCCCGAAACGGGAGGAGGAGAAAGCCATGGATGAGAAAATAAAAATCATGATCGTAGAAGATGATCCCATGGTCATGGAGGTCAATAAGGGGTTCGTTGAAGCTACAGGAGGGTTCGAAATTGTTGGACTGGCCCGCTCTGGTATAGAGGCCTTGGATCTCATGATCAAAGTGGAGCCGCATCTGATCATCCTAGACATCTTCCTGCCTGATCTAGACGGCCTCCAAACACTCGCCGAGATACGCAAGCGCAACGATCCCGTCGATGTCATCTTAGTGACAGCCGCCCGTGATTCAGAAACGGTTCAGAAGGTATTTCGCTACGGTGCCATCGATTACATTATGAAGCCTTTCCGATTTGACCGGTTCAAGGGCGCTCTCGAATCTTATAGAACCCTACGGCAGGCATTAACCAAGGACCTTTTGGATCAAGAAGAAATCGACCGCCATTTAGCCGCCAAACAGCTGGCACCACCAGAAAAAGAAGCAACAGATCCTATTCAGACCGATATCCCGAAAGGATTAAATGAGCTTACGCTTAAGCAGGTACTTCTCTTCCTGCTTAAGCAAACCCAAGCCCTTTCAGCTGAGGAAGTAGCAGAAGGGGTGGGCTTAGCCCGAGTGACGGCTAGAAGATACCTCGACTTCTTGGAGAAGGTCGGGAAAGTCCAAATTGAAATTCAATACGGTTCTGTAGGCAGACCGATCAATCGATATCTAGCCAAAAAGGAGTAGCCGCTGTTTCTGCGGACTACTCCTCTTCATTTTATTTCATCATTTTATCCGGCAGCCAGAGGGACAACTCAGGGAAAATGATCAGTAACGCCAATACCACCACAAACAGGATGATGAAAGGGACCACGCCTTTTACAACTGCACCCAGTTTTTCTTTTGCAATCCCTGCTACAACAAAGAGGTTGAGCCCTACAGGCGGAGTGATCATGGCTAGCTCCATGTTTACGGTCATGATGATAGCAAAATGGATCGGATCGATGCCTAGGTGCTTGATAATCGGTAGGATGATCGGTAACGTGATCAAGATAATCGATACAGCCTCTAAGAAGGTACCCATGATAAAGAACAAGATATTAATGATAATGAAGAAAATCCACTTATTCATATTGCTTTGCGCGATCCATTCTCCTACATGATGCGGAACCTGCGCATTGGTGAGGTAAAGCCCAAATAAACTTGCTGCTGCGATGATTAAGAAGATCATCGAGGTAATGTTTATGGATTCAACCAGGATCGGACGTACATCCTTAAAGCTCATTTCACGATAAATAATCGTAGATACGATAATGGCATAGGCAACGGCGATCACCGCGGACTCCGTCGGTGTGGCCACCCCTGTGTAGATGCTACCAAGGATGAGAATCGGTAAGAATGCTCCCCATAGAGCTTTAATCGAAGCTTTAATCCGCACTTCATTGGATTCTTTCGCCTGTATTCCATAGCCATTCTTCTTCGCATAGAAAATCGCCGAAACGATCAACACGCCCCCTAGTAATACGCCTGGGATGACGCCA
Organism: Ammoniphilus sp. YIM 78166; assembly: GCF_004522215.1. Classification (GTDB taxonomy): domain Bacteria; phylum Bacillota; class Bacilli; order Aneurinibacillales; family RAOX-1; genus YIM-78166. The sequence goes on from NZ_SDLR01000004.1 coordinate 171,938, forward strand.
GCCATAAACAGCTTTCCGATGGATTCTTCTGCTGTAATCCCGTAGATAATCAGCGGGATACTGGGCGGGATCAGGATTCCTAACGTTCCGGCTGCTGCTACAAGACCCATGGCATACTTCTTATCATAACCGGCACTCACCATTGCTGGGATCATGATCGATCCAATGGCAGCAGCGGTTGCTGGACTTGATCCGGAGATAGCAGCAAAAATCATACAAGCTAAAATCGTTACTACAGACAAGCCTCCTGGCAAATGTCCAACCCACGTACGCAACGCTTCGATTAGATACTTGGAAATTCCCCCACGAGCCAATAAAACCCCTGCTAAAACGAATCCAGGTATCGCCATCAGCGGAAAGGAATCCAAAGCTGAAAACATCCGTTGAGGCACCATGTTCATATTAAAGTTTTCTTGCATTAATACAAAGATCGTAGCAAGCGCCAAACTGATGGCGATCGGCACACGCAACAGCATCATTACGATGAAAATACTAAACAAGATGAGGGTCATTTTTATCCTCCTTTCCTTGAAGGACACCAACGAGTCTATCGATAAACCGGAACAGGAACAGTATTCCGGAAATTGGCAATATTAAGTAAACAATCCACATAGGTACACCTACGTCCATCGAAACCATGCCGGAACCAAATCGTTTGGCTACTAACAAGTAACCGTAATACGTATAAAAAAGACAGAATAGAATGCCCATGCTATTCGCGAATAGGTCCATAAACTTGCGAACCGGCTTTGACATTTTTTCGTATACCATATCGACTTGAATATGATGGTTATTTCTTAAAGCGATCGGTACCCCTAACAAGGCGCCCCAGACAATCGTATAGTTTGCAATTTCCTCTACCCAAGCTTTGGGTTCATTAAACGCGTAGCGCATGAGAACACCATAAAAAATAAGGGCAATCCCCACAGAAAAAAACGTTCCCGCGGTCACATCTTCAAACAAATCCCAAGCCTTTCTCCAACTCGGCATTTCATTTCCTCCTTCAATCTATCTATAGGAAGGGCACTTAACGTTTATAAGTGCCCTATGACCTGCTCTTACTTATTTCAAAGCTTTGATTCCGTCGATCAACTCAGGAGTAATGGTTTGCGTAAATTCTTCGTATACCTTCGCAAAAGCTTTCTCTAGCTCTGCACGCTGCTCATCTGTTAATTCCGTTACTTCAAGTTTTCCAGACGCCTTCAACTCTTCATAAGCCTTCTGGTTCTGGCCTTCCGCTAATTCAAGCTCATAGGTAGTAGATTCTTTCAAAGCTTCCTCTACTTTTGCACGTACATCTTCAGGCATGCCTTCCCAGAACGGCTTGTTTACGAATACCGCATAATCCAAACGTCCATGGTTACTTACCGTCATGTATTTTTGAACTTCTTGATACTTTTGCGTATGCATGTTATCAAAGGTATTTTCTTGTCCATCTACGGTTCCTTGTTGAAGGGCTGCATACGTTTCGCCGAATGGAATGGTTGCAGAACCTGCACCTACCGCTTTAAACTGAGCTTCTAGCACTTTACCTGCTTGGGAACGGAATTTTAGTCCGTTAAAGTCAGCTGGAGTAACTAAAGGCTTTTTGTTATTCGTAAAGTTCTTGAATCCGTTTTCCCAGAAAACAAGACCTAAGATGTCATTGGATACAAGCGCATCCCCTTGAAGAAGTGACTTCGCTACATCGCTCTCGAAGAATTTAATCGCATGAGCGCGGTCTTGGAACAAGAACGGCATATCTACATACTGCCAACGAGGGTCAAGCTTCACCATCTTCGTTACGGATGGGGCAATCATGTGAACGTTTCCAGCTACAAGAGCATCTAATTCATCTTTATCACCATATAACTGAGAGGAAGGATACACTTCCACCTTCACTTGTCCGCCTGTTTTCTCAGCTACCAGATCAGCAAATTTTTGTGCTGCTTTCCCTTTTACACTCTCAGGGGCTGTTACGTGAGAAAACTTGATTACGATCTGCTCCTTTGGAGCTTCTGCTGCCGGCTTCTGTTCTTGACCTTTCGGCTGCTCAGCTACTGGAGCTTGTCCACCGCCGCCACAACCTACAAGAGATACGGCCATTGCGCTTGCTAAGAAAGCGGATGCTAATTTTTTCATTTTGAAATTCCCCCATTTTCCTTATTTTTTTATTTATCTTTAGAGGAGGTGCCCTCTTCAAAGATCTCGGTAATAAATCCTTTAATAATTTCATCCTGGGTCTGCGAGGCAAACCATTCATAGGTCAGATAAAAAGCCTCTCGCCATTGCTGCTTTTCTTCTTCACTCAGCTCGTAAATTTCTAAGCCCTGTATGGCTTTTAGAGCTTCGTATTCCTTTATATCAATATCTAAGGCCAGGTTCCTCTCCCACTCTGTCACTTCCACTAAAGCTTGCTCTAGCAGCTCTCTTTGCTCTGGTGGGATCGCTTCCCAAAACTCTTTTTGAGTCAAAACAAAATAGCCAAGGTATCCATGATCGCTTTTGGTCATGTATTTCTGCGTCAGATACAGCTTCTTGCTATAAATATTGGACACCGTATTTTCTTCACCATCGACATGTCCTTGCTCTAACGCCGTATAAAGCTCATCAAAAGCTAGAACCATACTAGTACTGCCTACGGATTCAAACTGCTTCGCGAGAACCTTACTTGGCATGATGCGAAAACTTAAATCCTTAAAATCCTCTGGGCGTTCTATCGGATGACGGTTATTCGTCAGCTGCTTAAATCCGTTATCCCAGACCGCAAGCATCTTGTACCCTTGTTTCTCTAGCAACTGGTTCAATTCCTCACCTATAGGTCCATCTGCAATCTTCCACACATCATCTTGGTTATGAAAAAGGTAAGGAAGATCAAATAATAAGGCTTCTGGAACTAAAGGAGATACCTTCGAAGTCGCCGGAGCAATCAGTTGAATTTCCCCTCTCTTCAACGCTTTTAACTCCTCTTTGTCAGAGAACAGCGTCGAGTTAGGAAAAACTTGAACTTCTATCTTTCCATCACTACGAGTTTCAACAATCTCCTTGAATCGTTTGGCGGCTAGACCTTTTGGGGTTTCTTCTCCCGTCACATGGGAGAAACGGATAATGAGCTTATCATGCGCCCCTACTTGATCATAATCAATTGCTCTAGGACTGCACCCCAGTAGTAAAACGATTAATGATAACCACACCGTCATGCTCTTCAAAACCAACGTACCTCCAGTTGAAATGTTCGGCTCGATGTAAACCGTTTTCATTTCTGATCTTATTTTATTTTCCCCAGGCTTGTAACACAATCTTATGGCCATATTGGTTTTTTAGTTCTTTTTGGTCTCGTTTGGTAATCAAAGAAACCAAAGGTAAAGGGATCCGACTCACCGTTTGTGTGAGCCAGACCCCTTTTATGTTCCAGAGAATTATTTAGAAATATCCACACCTAGCCATTTTACACTTATTTTTTCATAGGTTCCATCTGCCATCATCTCGGTTATCGCTTGGTTGATTTGGTTGACCAGTTCGGTATGATCCTTATGCACCGCGATCGCCACTTGATCTTCGTGAAGAAGATCACCAGCTGGCTTAATAGGCTGATTCTGATCTTTTATAGCGATGAGCCCCATCATGCGGTCCATCACGATCCCCTCTACTTTACCCTCACTTAATGCCTGAAACAGCTCATTATAATTCGGATAGCCTTTTACCTTTTTGCTGTGCTGCTTAGCCAGCCAGTGATAAACAGATCCATCTACGGCACCTATAGACTTCTCTTTCAGTTCGGTTGGGTTGATATTTTCATTATCTGCTTTTACGAAAAGCTGAGCTCCCGTCCGATAATAAGGAACGGTGAAAGCTACCTCTTCTGCTCTCTGAGGCGTAGCCGATAAGCTACTGATTACGGCATTATACTTCTGCCCTTTAACCCCTTCAAGTAGTGTTTCATAGGGTTCCCTTATCGCCTGTGGCTCCATGCCCAATCTCCTTGCGATCTCTTCCCCCACCTCCACATCAAAGCCAGTAGGCTTGCCATCCTGTTCAAAGTTAAACGGCTTAAACTGAGCTGCAATTGCAAACGTAAAGAGTTTTTGTTCATTAGGTGCTTGGGCAGGGCCCCCCGTTGCAGGCGTAGGCATGGCTGGCTGAGTCGGCGTTTCCGACGAATTCGAAGGTACAGTCGTGGTCTCTTTCGCATTGCATCCCATGAGCAGTGTCATCATTATCACTAGCAGGACAAAAGGATTTTTCATATGAACAATACCCCCATAAAGTTCGCTCTCTAGATATGTAGTGACAAGCTAGGGGATTTATACCTGAAAGTTTTGGGTGGGGGGCTTACTAGCCCTCCGGGGTGAGCATGGGATGGAAGAACACACTTAAAAAGCAGCTTAAAATTAAAGGCTCTAAACCAAAGTTAGATTGCTCTTAGAAAAAAGTAGACCAAAATCACTCCCAATCTTAAAAAAGCTGAGCGAGGTCTTGGAATCATTACCGGATTGGGAGCAAAATCCTCGGTTTCGTGATTAAAGTGGAACCGTTATTTGGAATTGTACCAGGTATGTGAGCAAATCAGAAATATGGTGAGCATCCGAACCCGGGATGGGCATGGGATGATAGAAAACACTTAAAAAAGCAGCCTGAAATTGAAGGCTCTAAACCAAAGTTAGATTGCTCTTAAAAAAAGTAGACCAAAATCACTCCCAATCTCGAAAAAGCTGGCCGAGTTCTTGGAATCATTACCGGATTGGGAGCAAAATAATCCGTTTCGTGATCAAAGTAGACTGGTTATTTGGAATTGTATCAGGTATGTGAGCATACGGTATCCTTTCGTGTGTATCGACCACCTTTCCGTGAGCAAAACCAGATTTTTGTGACCAAACGGACCCGGACGCCAGTTATGAGGTCCGGGAACGGACAAGGATCATAAAAAAAAGCCGAATTACTTAAAAAGCAGCTTAAGATTGAAGGGCTCTAAACGAAAGTTTAGATACCACTCATAAAATAATAGACTAAAATTACCCAAAACCCTTAAAAAACTTGAGCCAGGCTATACCTCATTCCAGAGATCTCCCCAGTTCAGGGCACGAACCGCGCTCTTGCGGTACCTCATCGCGATCCGCCTGCTCCACATACCAAAAAAGCCCGACCCCATCGGGCCGGACCTTCCTAACTTACGATTCATCTTGATGATCCGCATGATGCTGATGACGCATCAATGGGAACAATAGCACATCTCGGATAGATGGCGAATCGGTCAATAACATGACGAGACGGTCGATCCCGATTCCGAGTCCTCCTGTAGGAGGCATTCCGTATTCGAGAGATTCGATGAAGTCTTCATCCATCATATGAGCCTCGTCGTTTCCTGCTGCACGCTCTTGGAGCTGGGCTTCGAAGCGTTCACGCTGGTCGATGGGGTCGTTGAGCTCGGTGAAGGCATTGGCATGCTCACGAGCTACGATAAACAACTCAAAACGATCCGTGAAACGTGGATCCTCATCATTCTTCTTCGCTAGAGGAGAAACCTCTACCGGATGGCCATAGATAAACGTTGGTTGGATCAACGTTTCTTCCACTTTTTGCTCGAAGAATTCATTGACGACATGACCGTACTTCGCGCCAGCCGATACATGAACTCCATGTTGGGCCGCTAGTGCGCGAGCTTCCTCGTCGCTCATCTGTGGCCACAAGTCAACGCCCGTTACTTCCTTGACAGCTTCGACGATATGAACCCTTCTCCAAGATGGTGTCAAGTCGATAGCTTGTCCTTGATATGTCACGACCATGGTACCGAGTACTTCCTGGGCAATATGGGCCGTCATTTCTTCGGTCAACTTCATAATGTCTTGATAATCCGCATAGGCTTCATAAAGCTCGATGGAAGTGAACTCTGGATTATGACGAGTAGAGATCCCTTCGTTTCGGAAGATGCGGCCGATCTCATACACCTTTTCCAATCCGCCGACGATCAAACGCTTCAAGTGAAGCTCTGTTGCAATACGCATATAGAGCGTCATATCTAACGCATTATGATGCGTGATAAACGGGCGAGCCGATGCGCCCCCTGGAATGGAGTGCATGGTTGGAGTTTCAACCTCCAAGTAGCCGCGTGAGTCGAGGTATCTTCTCATTGACTGAAGGATCTTACTGCGTGTAACAAACGTATTCAGCGATTCCGGATTCATGATCAGATCCAGGTATCTCTTGCGGTATCTGGTTTCGATATCGCGAAGACCATGGAACTTCTCAGGCAGTGGGCGAAGGGACTTCGTGAGCAACACGCATTCCTTCGCCTTGACTGTGGTTTCACCTTTATTGGTCTTGAAGATGGTGCCCTTCAGGCCGATCAGGTCTCCGATACTGCACATATCAAAGATCTTATAGGACTCTTCCCCTACTTGATCCTCTCGAACATAAATCTGAACTTTTCCGGTGCGATCTTGGATGTGGGAGAAGCTTGCTTTTCCTTGTCCCCTCTTAGCCATAATTCTTCCTGCGATCGTTACTTCCACTGGGTTGCTCTCTAATTCTTCTTTGCTCAGATCTCCGAAGGTCTTGAGAATCTCTTCCGCTGAGTGGGTACGATCAAACCGCTTACCAAATGGATCGATTCCCATCTCACGCAGCTGAGTTAACTTATCTCGGCGGATCTGCAGCAATTCATTTAATTCTTCTTGGGACATAGCAAATCAACTCCCTTAACACCCTATACTAAAATTTACTTGAACTTAATATCCATAATCTCATAGCGGATTACACCTGCTGGTACAGAAACATCCACTACAGCTCCCTTAGACTTTCCTAAAAGCGCCTGTCCGACAGGAGATTCGTTAGAAATCTTGTTATTGGCAGGATCAGATTCGGCGGATCCTACGATCGTGTAGTCCACTACATCCCCGTATTCCAAATCCTTCAATTTAACCGTAGTCCCTACATTCACAACCCCTTGGTCCAGGTCTTCCTGGCTGATCACGCGGGCATTTCTTAACATCTTCTCAAGGGTGATGATACGCCCTTCAATAAACGCCTGTTCGTTCTTAGATTCTTCGTACTCGGAGTTCTCGCTTAAATCTCCAAAACTAATTGCTTCCTTAATTCTTTCAGCAACTTCACGGCGCTTTACAGATTTCAGATGTTCTAGCTCTTCCTCTAAGTTCTTTAGTCCTTCCGGTGTCAGGAAAACCTCTTTTTCAGACATTGATTTATTCCCCCCGATGCTTATTTGTATGCAAACTGAAATATGCTGAATTATATGCAAAAACGGTAAAAATATGTGGTAAATCTCTAACTTACCTATTAAGGGTTGTTTATCATAGGTATTATATGGGAATCGCTATCCCTTGTCAAATATTAATGGACCGCTTCTGCTTTTCCCTCTAATTCCTGGAGCTGCTCTACGTATTGGAACAAAAGCTTGCCGAGTCCTTCTCTTGTTTCTTGCTCGTTAATTTTTTGGCGAACCCATGCGGAATTTTTTAATCCCTTTAGGTACCAAGCGGCATGCTTACGCATTTCTTGAATGGCGATTTTCTCTCCTTTAAGAGCTACAAGCCGATCCGCATGCAGTAAGCATATGTCGATTTTTTCCTTTGCGTTAGGCTCTGATAGTAATTCGCCGGTCTCGAGATAATGAATGGTGCGATAAAGCATCCATGGATTCCCTAATGCTCCTCTTCCGATCATCACCCCATCACATCCAGTCAAATCTAGGATTCGCTTGGCATCCTCTGGGGTCACCACATCTCCGTTCCCAATCACGGGGATCTTCACATTTTTCTTTACTTCACCGATGATATCCCAGTTTGCTTTCCCTTCGTACATCTGCACGCGTGTACGGCCGTGGACGGCTACAGCCTGTCCTCCTGCTCTCTCCACCGCTTGCGCATTTTGGACAGCGAAGATATGTTCATCATCCCATCCGATCCTCATTTTGACGGTTACAGGCTTATCGACTGCCTCAACCACGGCTGAAACCATTTCTTCAATTTTGTTCGGGTCAAGAAGCCACTTGGCCCCGGCTTCGCAGCTCACCACTTTAGGCACAGGACAACCCATATTGATATCGATGATATCGGCATTGGTGTGCTTATCGACATATTGGGCAGCGGCCACGAGGCTTTCTTTTTCCCCGCCAAAGATCTGTAGGCTTAATGGTTTTTCACGGTCATCTACAAAAAGCATCTCCATCGTTTTCTTGTTCTTATGAACCACGGCTTTATCGCTAACCATTTCGGCGCAGACCAAACCCGTTCCGAACTCCTTGGCAATTAAACGAAAGGCGGGATTACACACACCAGCCATAGGAGCCAATACTACATTGTTTTTCAATTCAACGTTCCCTATTTTTAACTTACTCATGCCTTTATATCCTCTCGATCATTAGTTTTCTTGGCTCGTTAGCAGCTCTTTTACGTCTATTCCCAGAAGATCGCCTATCCGTTGCAGCAAGCCCTCGGTTGGCTCTTTAATGCCGCGTTCAACTGAACCTAACAAGGCCACAGAAACCCCCATCTTTTCCGCAAACTCTTGCTGGGTGTATCCTTTTAGCTTTCGGTAAGCGCGAATTCTATTTCCCAATCGATGGACTTCCATAATCTCACACCACTCTTATCTTTAACCTTCTCTAGCAGTTGGGTCGGCGTTTTATATTCGTTCGGAGCCACGGATATAGGAAGTACAGAGGCTATCTCCGCTAGCGGAATCAATACAAAAGCTCTTTCAGCCATACGAGGATGAGGAACTTGCAGCTTCTCTTCCTCTACCGTGACCCGCCCATAGGTCAGAATATCAATATCAATCGTTCGCGGTCCCCAGTGAATCTCACGTTTCCTGCCTAAGCCTTTTTCGATTTCCATGACGGCCTCTAACAGTTGATCGGGGGATAGATCCGTTTTGCCGCCTGCAGCCATGTTTAGAAAAGCAGGCTGATCGGTGAATCCGACGGGATCTGTTTCGTAGATGCTTGAGACCGCTTCGAGCTGAATACCGGAATGATGACGCAGAGCCTTGATCGCTCTAGAAAGATAATCCAAACGGTCACCCATGTTTGATCCTAATGATACATAAAAATCAACCATACTCTTAACGTCCTCTGCGAATTTCAACGGCAACAGAATCATAATGTCCAGGAATTGGCGGATCTGGTTTCACTACGCGAACGAGGAGCTCATCTAATAGGGAGAACTTCTGCAGCGATTTCTCGGCAATTTGCTGAGCCACCTTTTCTACCAGCTGATAGGTTTCGTTCTCCACAGTATCTTTACAGAGCTCGTAGACCTGAGAATAATTAATGGTATGATCAAGATTATCCGTTTGTCCTGCTCGACTTAGGTCTAAATAAAGCTCAATATCTACTATATAGCGTTGTCCAAGCTTGTTTTCTTCAGGGTAGACGCCGTGATAGCCATAAAACTCCATCCCATTAAAGTAAATTTTGTCCATAAGCTATCCCCTCCCTTTGTACCATCCTGTCCATCATCCGACATACTCTAACCGTTTCTTTTACATCATGGACTCGGACGATCTGACATCCTTTTTGTATGCCGTAACATACCGTAGCTAATGAGCCTTCTAAGCGCTCCTCCACGGGCAAGTCTAACGTGGCCCCAATCATGGACTTTCTAGATGTGGCCAATAAAACGGGGTAACCCATCGCCACGAGCTTCTCTAAATGAGCCATCACGTAGAGATTGTCTTCATACGTCTTAGCGAACCCAATGCCGGGATCAATCCAGATATAATCGTCCCTCAGCCCGGCTGCTTTCACCATTTGAATACTTTCATGAAGATCGTCCATCATGTCTTGGATGATATCGGTATATGTATTATTGTTTCTATTATGCATGAGAATTATCGGAACTTGATGCTTGGATGCGACTTCCGCCATGCCGGGGTCGAGTGCTCTCCAGACATCATTAATCATGTCAGCTCCTGCCACAATCGCACGATCTGCTACTTCCGCTTTGTATGTATCGATGGAGATGGGAACGGATAATTCTTGTTTTAAGGCTTGAATAATGGGAACTACGCGTCGAAGCTCTTCTTCTGCGCTAACCTGCGGAGCACCTGGTCGGGTTGACTCGCCACCAATATCGATGATATCTGCGCCTTCCTGAACCATCACACGAGCTTGTTGAACCGCTTGCTCTAACGTCTGATATTTCCCTCCATCGGAGAAAGAATCCGGTGTTACATTCAAAATTCCCATCACTAGTGTTCTTTTCCCAAGCTCAATTGCCAATAGAATCACCACCTAATCTTTGTACAGTGAGTTGATATTGTTCTATAAAATAGGAAGTTAATGGACCTTTAACAGAGGGGACTTCCCTTCCATCTACCTGGTCAATCGCTACAATTTCCTGTATCGAATTCGTAATAAATACTTCTTTAGCTTCCATCAGGTCATCGAGGGTATAGAACCCTTCATGAATAGGGATCCCTTTATATTTACATAATTGAATAATCCAATCCCTTGTTACACCTGACAATAGCCCTGTATCCTTGTGTGGAGTATAGAGCTGCCCCTTCTTCACAAAAAACAGGTTACTTACCGTTCCCTCTACCATATAGCCCTCCGTGTTCAAAAAGAGCCCTTCTGCTGTTGGCAGGTTCCGCTGCACCAGCTCTTTTTTCGCTAAGATGCCATTGGCATAGGAAAGGGACTTCGCTCTTGTTAATCCTTCTGGTGTGGACCTAGGAAGTTGGAGGGTCACCATACTTTTCACCGAGGACATGGGGCCAAGAGGCTTGGCCATGATGAGCCAGGTAGGCTTGGCATGGGTCTCTCCATACAGACCTAACCCTTCTGCTCCTCCGCTCAACGTCACTCGGATATAAGCATCCTGTAATCCATTGGCTTCCATTGTATGGTATATATCATTTTGCAGCTCAGACTGAGATTTATTCATTGTGATCTGATACTTTTCTGCTGATCTCCATAATCGCTCATAATGCTGTTCATATAAGAATAGCTTGCCTTGATACGCTCTTAAGGTTTCAAACATACCAAAACCATAAAGAAAACCGTGATCAAAAACTGATATCACGGCTTCCTCTTCAGTTTGAATGATCCCATTCAAAAAAACCTTCATGATTAGATCCCTACTCGTTTTAATTGAATAAAGTTCCTCAATAATTCCTTCCCATAATCCGTAATGATGGATTCCGGATGGAATTGCACCCCTTCGACTAATAAGGTCTTATGGCGAAGAGCCATAATCTCTCCTTCTTCCGTCCAAGCTGAGATCTCTAAGCAATCCGGCAGGGAGGACTTCTCTACAATCAAGGAATGATAACGATTCACCTTGTAGGGCGATGGGATTCCTTCAAATATCGTTTTTCCATCATGGAAGACAGAGGATGTCTTCCCATGCATTAACCGCTCGGCGCGAATGACCTTCCCTCCAAAAGCTTGTGCAATCGATTGATGGCCTAGACAAACACCTAATATCGGTATGACGCCTGCAAACTTCTCGATGACTTGCAAGCTGATCCCTGCTTCGTTGGGGGAACATGGTCCTGGAGAAACCACAATATGATCTGGGTTTAACGCTTCGATTTCCTCAAGGGTAATCTTATCGTTTCGGTAGATCTTCAATTCCTCTCCTAACTCCCCTAGAAACTGAACAAGATTGTAGGTAAATGAATCATAGTTATCAATCATTAAAATCATGCTTTTCCTCTCCTCTCTAAACTCGGCTCAACTTATACTTCTCTTGACTGATCTGCACGGCTTTCAGAAGGGCTTCAGCCTTCTTTAATGATTCATAATACTCTGCTTCTGGCTTCGAGTCAATAACAATTCCTGCTCCTGCCTGAACGTGTCCTATGCCATCCTTCGCAAGTAACGTTCGAATGACAATGTTTAACTCCAAATCACCATCAAAGCCAATCCACCCTATGGAACCGGTATAGATCCCACGCTTCACTGGTTCTAGTTCCTCGATAATCTCCATCGTTCGAATCTTCGGTGCTCCCGTGATTGTACCTCCTGGAAAACAAGCACGGATGGCATCATAAGCTGTCTTTCCTTCCGCCAACTGCCCTTCCACGTGAGAGACAATATGCATCACATGAGAATATTCTTCAATCACCATGAGATCCGTTACGTGAACCGTGCCGAAACGGCAAACTCGTCCCATATCATTGCGTTCTAGATCAACGAGCATAATATGCTCTGCTCGCTCTTTCTCATTTTCGATCAATTCTTGGGCTAAACGAAGATCTTCTTCACGGTCATGTCCCCGCGGCCGCGTACCGGCAATCGGCCTTGTACTCAGCTTATCGCCTTGAACTTTAATGAGAAGTTCTGGTGAACCGGATACCACTTGATAATCAGCATAATGCAAATACCCCATATAAGGGGAAGGATTCACTCTTCTTAATGTCTTGTAAATCTCCCAAGGAGACGTCTGAAGAGGGAAGTCTTGCCTGACGGACAAGTTCACTTGGAACACATCCCCTGAGCGAATATACTCCTGGACTTGCCGTACCGCTTGCTCGAACTGCTCTTTAGCTAAGGAGGGTTGGATCTCCAACGACGGCAACTTACCTTGAGGAAAAGGAGCAGGCGATGCCGGCATGATCTTCTCAAGCCGCTCCTCCATCTCTTTCAGGCGTTCCAATCCTTGTTCATAATGATCATCCAAGCGAGGAAGAACGTTCGTAATGAGGTAGGTAGCCTTGTCCACATGATCAATCACAATCACATCGCGATAAAGCGTAAAATGAAGGTCTGGAAGCTGCAGATCATCCTCCGCATGATTCGGTATGTCTTCAAGATGCTGAACAAAATCATACGAGATAAATCCGAGCGCTCCGCCTTTCCAATCTGGTCCCTGTTCCATACGCGGCGCCTTCCATTGATCCATGATCTCCTTCATAATCGCTAATGGATCACCCTGAGGTTCCTGCTCCAAGGATAGAACGGAAGACTGAACCGATACCTGACTCTGCTTGATGCTGACCGTCATAAGGGGATAAAACGAAACATAAGAATATTTTCCGGCTCTTCCGCTCTCGAGCAATCCTCCATCCAGGGGATTGGAACAGAATGCCTCATATATACTGGCAAGATCGGTTACTTGATCCCATCTAGCGATAAGAGGAATCGCATTGTAACCCTTCTGTAAGAATCCATCATACTGCTCTTTGGTTAACCCGATCATGAAGTCACTCCCAAACTTACTAGATAGGTTTATTTTAGCATAATAACAGGCTTATGCAAAAAGAGCTGCCCACTGGGGGACAGCTCTGAAGCTACTACTCTTCAAATTGATATAGCGGGGTGCTGAGGTATCTTTCTCCGTTGCTCGGGATGACCGCTACTACTTTTTTGCCTTTTCCTAGCTTCTCAGCTACTTGTAATGCGGCATATATAGCTGCCCCGGAAGAAATACCGCCTAGGATTCCTTCTTCTCTTGCAACACGGCGAGAAGTTTCGAATGCTGCTTCATTTTCGACTGTGATGATTTGATCGTAGATCTCGGTATTCAAGATTTTTGGAACAAATCCCGCACCGATACCCTGAATCTTATGTGGTCCTGGTTTTCCACCAGAAAGGACTGGAGATGCGGCAGGTTCAACCGCAACGATTTGGACGTTCGGGTATTTTTCCTTTAATACTTGACCCGCTCCTGTAATCGTTCCGCCTGTTCCGATTCCAGATATGAATGCATCGATTCCGCCTAGCTCTGCTGCTTGAGCCAATAGCTCTTGTCCAGTCGTTTCACGGTGAATCTTTGGATTGGCTGGGTTTTCGAACTGTTGTGGCATAAAGTAGCCATGCTCGCTTGCAAGCTCAGTTGCCTTGCGAATAGCTCCGCCCATTCCTTCAGGTCCTGGAGTTAATACTAGCTCTGCTCCATACGCGCGAAGAAGATTGCGGCGCTCTAAGCTCATGGTTTCAGGCATAACTAGAATCGCCTTGTATCCTTTTGCCGCAGCTACCATGGCAAGACCGATCCCTGTGTTTCCGCTGGTAGGCTCAATGATGGTATCGCCTTCCTTTAGCTTTCCTTCTTGTTCAGCTGCTTCGATCATCGCAAGACCAATACGATCCTTAACGCTGCTTCCAGGGTTGAAGAATTCTAGTTTTAGATAAATATCAGCATGATCCGGATTTCCAACACGGTTTAACTTTACTAAAGGGGTGTTTCCAATTAGCTCAACAATCGAGTTTGCTACTCTCATCCGTTTTTTCCTCCAATACCGAGTAAGTTAGTTGGTTTTAAGGAAATTATAATAGCTATACCACTTTTTTGTCAATCTTTTTAGTTATTCTGGAACTGCTGGACGCCCATTCCTTTTCTTAATCGCTCGAGAACCTTTTCTAGAGATCCTGCTTGATTAAGAGCCAGTTCACGCTTAATCTCAGTTTTTACATCTTCAAAGTTGCGTATAACGGCTTCCTTCTTCTTATGAAGCTTAATCACCGCATAGCCCTTTTCTAGAGCTATCGGGGCACTCGTTTCATCGGGTTTAAGGGACAGAGCAGCGTCAGCAATCTGTGGCTCCATATCTCCTCCAAGTAAAGACACCCAACCCAAGTCCCCCCCACTTGAAGAAGAATAGATCTCAACTGATCTCTCTTTAGCTAAGGTTTGAAAATCGGCGCCCTGCTTTAGCTCTTCAATCACTTGCTCTGCTTCCTTTTTATCCTTCAAATAGATGGCAGAGATCCGAGCCAAGGGAGGCTGATTATAATGCGCTCGATTCTCCTGGTAATGGCGATAAAGCTCTTGCTCACTAATTTCGATATCCAGTGTAGCGAGTTTTTCTAAGAGCAGGTAATGGCGCAGTTCTTCTTTTATATCTTCAGGAGCCAAACCCGTTCCTTTTCCGATCGCTCCAAAAAATTGATCAATGGTAGCATAGCGTTCGGATAGCTTGTTCAGTTCTACCTCTAGCTCTTGATCTGTTACGGTTATCCCATTTTGCTTGGCTTGCATAATGACAACCTCACGATCGATCATCTTCTCAAGAACCATTCGTCCATAATGCCTTTTTAACTCCTGTGTCCAGTCCGTTTCGGTAATGATGACACTGCCCACCTGAGCAACTTGTCTTGTACCGAGAAGGATTTTGTAATTCCAACCGACGACAGCAAGCAATAGCAACAGACAACCAACCAATCCCCACAGAAGCCTTACGTTTTTCATCCCCGGTACCCCTCTATCTCTTCGCCATGTGCAGCAATCTCTCTAGATTGGGCTTATCAACATGGTATACCTCATTGCAAAAATGACAAGTAAGCTCTGCTTCCCCTTGCTCTTCAATCATACTTTGCAGTTCCTCTTGGCCTAAGCTGATTAAAGCATTTTCCATTCTTTCTGTAGAGCAATGACAAGAGAAAACAATATCTAAATCACCTAGGATTTCGACGTCTTCCTTCCCTAACACCTCATAAAGAATTTCTTCCGGCGATAAGCCTTCGTCAATCATTTTGGAGACCGGAGAGATTTCTCCTAATCTTTTTTCAAGTTCAGCAATATCCTTTTCACTTAGGCCAGGAAGCAATTGAATAATAAAGCCACCCGCTGCCTTGATTGAATTATCCGGATTAACAAGTACCCCCACACTTACTGCCGAAGGCGTTTGCTCGGACTTGGCAAAGTAGTAGGTAAAATCCTCGCCCAACTCGCCCGAGATTAACTCCACACTGCCATGGTACGGATCTTTTAAGCCTAGATCCTTGGTTACGATCAGCTGGCCATCTGTACCAACCGCAGCCGTTACATCAAGCTTACCTTTTGCATTAAGCGGGAAATGGATATGGGGATTCGTTACATACCCTCTCACTTCCCCTTTGGCGTTGGCATCCACCACAATCTGTCCGATTGGTCCCCCGCCCTTGATAATGACGGTTAGTCGCTCATTTCCTTTAAGCATGGCCCCCATCATGGCCCCAGCTGAAATCGACCTTCCTAGAGCTGCACTCGCAACCGGCCAGGTATCTAACCTTTTTCGGCTTTCCTCTACGGTATCTGTTGATTTAATAGCAAAAGCTCTGATCTTGCCATTCTTCGAGATGGCCCGAACTAAATAATCCTTCAAGCTTGTTCTCCTACCTTTCTTTCTTGTTTCGTTCATAGATGAGCATGAGTCCTTTTAAAGTAAGGAAAGGATCCACGATATCAATCGAAAGGGCCTCGTCCCGAATCAGCTCGGCTAATCCTCCTGTTGCAACAACCTTAGGATTCACTCCCACTTCTTCTTTCATCCTGCCTACGATTTCGTTGACTTGTCCCACGATCCCATAATAGATTCCCGCTTGCATGGCTGCAATCGTATTTCGCCCCAACACGCTGGCTGGATGGGTAATCTCCACACGGGGCAATTTCGCGGCTCGACTGTATAGGGCCTCTGTAGAAATTTTCATTCCCGGGGCAATAGCCCCTCCTGCCCACTGACCGTTCTTGTCAATGTAGCAAAAGGTCGTTGCCGTTCCAAAATCCACAACAATTAAGGGAGCACCATAATAGTGGATCGCTGCTACGGCATTCACAATCCGGTCTGCCCCTACTTCCCGAGGATTCTCAGCTTTAATATTCATTCCTGTCTTTACGCCTGGACCGATGATAAGGGGCTTACGGTTAAAGTATTTACTGCACATCGTTTCTAAGGCGTACATAATAGGAGGGACAACAGAAGAGATAATAATCCCTTCAATCGCTTGAACTTCTAGCCCTACATCACGAAACAAGCTTTTCACTAACAAACCATATTCATCATCCGTCTTGTTTCGCTCGGTGGAAATTCGCCAGTGATGTTGAAGCTTCTCCCCATCGAATACACCGAGCGCAATGTTGGTGTTACCCACATCCATCGTTAGAATCATTGAACCCATAGAACCCCTCCCTGCCCTAGCGTTTTCTTTGATTCAAATCTAAGCTGATATCGAGGGCTTTTACGGAATGGGTCAATGCACCCACCGAGATCACATCTACACCCGTCCTAGCAATATTTGCGATCGTATCTAGTGTCACTCCACCTGAGGCCTCAACAACCGCTCTACCAGCGATTAAGCCAACAGCCTTCGTCATCTCATCCGTAGACATGTTATCCAGCATGATGATGTCTGCTTTTGCTTGAAGCGCTTCTTCTACTTGGGCTAGCGACTCCACTTCTACTTCGACCTTCATCGTATGAGGAATAAACTGTCGAGATGCTTCTACTGCTGCTTGAATGCCTCCAGATGCCTTAATATGGTTGTCTTTAATCATGACGGCATCAAATAGCCCATAACGATGGTTATGACCTCCACCAACACGGACGGCATATTTCTCTAACATTCTTAATCCAGGAGTCGTCTTTCGGGTGTCGACCACACGAACCGTAGCGCTGCCTTCTCGCGCTTGGGCGACATAGCGACTGGTCATGGTAGCAATCCCGGATAATCGCTGCAACAAGTTCAAAGCCAGACGTTCACCCGTCAGAATGGCTTGCGCTTTCCCTACTACTTCCGCCAGTTCATCCCCTTTCTCAATGGCTTGTCCTTCTTGCACAAGCGCTCTGAACTGAAGATGCGGATTCACAGATTCAAATACCAGCTTGGCCACCTCTAACCCTGCTACTACACCTGATTCTTTGGCATAGAGGATGCCCTTGGCTTGCTCCTCAGCAGGCACAGTTGCCTGAACGGAAATATCACCAAACCCAATGTCTTCTTCTAGCCAATCCTGGATTTGGCGTTTTAGCTTTTCTACATTAATCATCATATGTACCTCTCTCCTCTAAGACACCTTCATGGATAGATTGTAAGATATGTTTTCTCCATATGACATCATCCCGATTAGGGAAGTCTTCTCGATAATGGCCTCCTCGGCTTTCCTCGCGAAGCAAAGCTGCGTTCGTCGTGAGCATAGCACAAGTGAGCAAATTCAGAAACTCATATTCGGCTGGATGACTCGGCTGCAAGCTAAACTGCTTAACCTGGCGCTCCATTTCTTTCCTCGCCTTCTGAAGCCGCTTCTCATCACGCTTCAAGCCTACTTGCCGCACCATCATTTTTTGCAGCTTCAATCTCTTTTCCAAAATATGCTCATCCGGCTTACCGCTCCTCATAATGGAAAAGGAAAGGTGGGAAAAGTCTTTATTTAATGGCTCGAGCTCCTTTACCTTTTTGGAAATTCTAGCGCCAAACACCACCGCCTCCGAAAGCGAATTACTCGCTAAACGGTTGGCTCCATGGACACCGGTACAGGAAACTTCCCCACAAGCAAAAAGACGAGGAACGGTCGTTTCACCCCATAAGCCCGTTTTGACTCCACCCATCATATAATGGGCAGCTGGCGCAACGGGAATCCAATCCGTAATCATGTTTAAGCCATACTTTAAACAAACTTGATAGATCGTCGGAAAGCGATGCTTAATCAGCTCCTCCGACTCATGGGTGATATCGAGATAGACAAAGGTGGATTCTGTCGCTTCAATTTCGGATACGATCGCTCGTGCCACAATATCCCGAGGAGCCAATTCCAATTGGGGATGGTACTTTTCCATGAACCGCTCACCATTTATATTTCTTAATACGGCTCCCTCTCCTCGAACAGCCTCCGAAATTAAGAAGCGCGGAGCCCCCGGATAACACAAAGAAGTTGGATGAAACTGAATAAATTCAACGTCTTTGATTTGCGCTCCAGCTCGGTACGCCATCGCAATCCCATCCCCTGTAGCGACAGGAGGATTTGTCGTGTAGCGATATAATTGGCCTGCTCCTCCCGTTGCCAAGATCGTAGCATCAGCCTGGATAAACGTCTTGTCTCCATATGAATTTTCTACGATAATGCCCACACATTCTCCTTCATCTGTGACTAGATCAATGGCAAAATGGTACTCCAGGATATGTATTCTTTCATGCGTTTTGGCCTGTTCGGATAAGGCTCTTACAATTTCGGCTCCAGTTGAATCTCCGCGAGCATGTAAAATTCGCCTGCGGCTATGGGCGCCCTCCTGGGTGAGGGCATATTTATCCCCTTCTTTATCAAACTGGGTGCCATAGCGGATAAGCTCATACACCCCTTCAGGACCCTCATTCACCAGGACTTCTACCGCTTCATGGGAACAAAGCCCAGCCCCAGCAATTAGAGTATCCTGCCGATGTAGGGCCGGGGAATCCTTTTTATTGATAACGGCGGCAATGCCCCCTTGCGCATAGTTCGTGTTGCTCTCCGATAATCCTTCTTTACAGATTAAGATAACCTCTTTTTCCTCCGCAATCTGTAAAGCTGTATATAAACCCGCAATGCCAGAACCTACAATACATACTGCAGTTTCAAGCTTGTCCATATCTCCCAACGAAAAGTCAATTAGATATCGAGGAACCATTTCTTTAATCCTTTCGCATGAAATGAAAAAAAGTATAAAACGGTGATTGTATCACTATTTTATACTTCTTACCTAAAAGTAACCAGTTTTATTCTTAAACCTTGTATGTTTCTGCTTCAAACTCCAGCATACGCTCTAAAGAAGCACGCGCTGCATCAGCGACTTGCGGCGGCACATAAATTTGAGGTTGCATGGTTTCTAAGCATTGAGCCAGCTTCTTCAAATTGTTTACCTTCATATTGGGACAAACCAAATACTTCGAGGCAAAGATAAACTTTTTGTTCGGGCTGTCTTGAGATAAGCGATAAAGTACACCATCTTCTGTCCCTACGATAAATTCATCATGAGCAGATTCACGGCAATACTTGAGGATCCCCGTGGTACTGCCTACAAAATCGGCTAATTCCACGACCTCTGGTCGGCACTCTGGATGCACAACAAATTGAGCGTTCGGATGCTCCTTGCGCAACCGATAGACATCCTCTACTGTAAGTTGATCATGAGTATTACAGTAACCTTCCCAGATAATCATCTTCTTATCGGTGAATTGGGAAACATAGTGTCCTAAGTTCTTATCTGGAACCCAAATAATTTCTTCTGCATCGATGTTTTCAATCACATTCTTGGCATTAGAGGAAGTACAGCATACATAGGTTTCTGCCTTCACATCCGCAGATGTATTGATATATGCTACAACCTTGGCATTGGGATGCTGAGCTTTTAGCTTGCGCAATCCATCCACATTGACCATGTCTGCCATCGGACAGCCTGCTCGTTCGTCCGGGATTAAAACCGTCTTATTAGGAGCCAATATCTTCGCGCTCTCACCCATAAAATGCACGCCACAGAATACGATAACATCCGCATCGGTTTGCTTCGCCTTCTGTGCCAGCCCAAAGGAATCCCCTAAAAAGTCGGCAATCTCTTGAATTTCAGGTCTTTGGTAATAGTGTGCCAAAATAATAGCATTCCGCTCTTTTTTTAGGCGAAGGATTTTTTCCTTTAATTCTTCATTTCGCTCTGCTTTTTTCGCAAGCGCTAACGCTTCCATATGGGTATGCCCTCCTAACACGTAGGCCTTTATTTTACTGAATTGTAGACCGATGTCCTAAATTTGTCAATGCGTCAATACGCAGCCACAGGAGAAAAAGCACCCTATAATTAGGGTGCTTTCTATGGCAATGAATTATTCTTCTTTCTTTGTCTGAATTTGAACCTTTACGTCGCCTTCAGCTGTCACCTTAGGCTCGATGCGGCCTTTTTCGATTAACTGCTTAATCTGGTCTGCATCTAACGTTTCTACATCAAGCAAGGTCTGGGCGATCAGCTCTAGTTCATCCCTATGCTTAATTAAAAGATCCGTTGTAGACTTATATTGTTCACGAATAATGCGTTGTACTTCTTCATCAATCGCTTGAGCTGTGGACTCACTGTAATCTCTCTCGTGACCGAAATCACGTCCCAAAAACACTTGGCCTTGAGATCGTCCGAACTGCATAGGCCCCAGTTTATCACTCATACCAAACTCGGTAACCATGCGGCGGGCAATGCCTGTCGCTCTCTCAAAGTCATTATGGGCTCCTGTACTGATTTCCTTGAGAACAATCTCTTCCGCTACACGTCCGCCAAGCAAACCAGAGATCTTATCTAGAAGCTCAGAGCGACTGGCGAAATAACGATCTTCCTTAGGAAGCATAACGGTGTAGCCACCCGCGCTTCCGCGAGGGATGATAGTTACCTTATGAACAGCATCCGCATGTTCTAGGTGATATCCTACAATAACGTGACCCGCTTCATGGTAAGCCACGAGCTTCTTCTCGTAATCACTGATGACGCGAGACTTCTTCGCTGGTCCAGCAATCACACGGTCAATCGCTTCATCAATTTCAATCATTTCAATTTTCTTCTTGTTCTTACGAGCAGCAAGAAGGGCTGCTTCATTCAGAAGATTCTCTAGATCGGCACCTGTGAATCCTGGTGATCTTCTAGCAATCACATCGAGATCAATCTCGTCAGATAAAGGCTTGTTGCGGGCATGTACGCGAAGCACAGCCATACGTCCCTTAACATCTGGTCGATCTACGGTAATTTGACGGTCAAATCGTCCAGGACGAAGTAGTGCAGGATCTAGAATATCTGGGCGGTTGGTTGCAGCAACGATGATAATTCCTTCGTTGGCACCGAATCCATCCATTTCTACTAGCAATTGGTTGAGCGTCTGCTCTCTTTCATCATGACCGCCGCCTAGCCCAGCTCCACGCTGACGACCGACAGCATCAATCTCATCGATGAAGATAATACATGGCGCATTTTTCTTTGCATTTTCAAACAAGTCACGAACGCGGGAAGCACCAACCCCGACGAACATCTCTACAAAGTCAGAACCGGAAATACTAAAGAAAGGAACACCTGCTTCTCCAGCTACGGCTCTTGCTAATAATGTTTTACCAGTACCCGGAGGTCCAACTAGCAAAACCCCTTTTGGTATTCTTGCACCGAGCTGACTGAACTTGCGCGGGTCCTTCAGGAAGTGAACGACCTCTTCAAGCTCTGCCTTCTCTTCATCTGCACCAGCTACATCATTAAAGGTAACCTTCTTCTTATCATCGTTATAAAGCTTGGCTTTGCTTTTTCCAAAATTCATAACCCGGCTGCCGCCGCCCTGGGCTTGATTCAAAAGGAAAAAGAATAGAATAAAGATGATAACAAATGGGATAATGGACGTTAAGAAGGTTAACCATACCGAGTCACCTTTCTGCTCAGCATACGTTTCCCTCTCTAAGTTGGCTGTCTCAATCTTTTCTAGCAAGGATGTGTTATTGTACAACGGTCCATTCGTAAAGAATGTCTCACCGCTCTTCAACCTACCCTCGATATAGTAAGTCCCACTCTCAGGGCGGATCAAGATCTCAGCCACTTGCCCGTTATCCAAGTGCTGCCTGAACTGATTATACGGCATCTTTGAAGTCTCAGTTCCTTGATTGGCAATAAAGTTCACAATTCCTACGGTAACTAGGAAGATGAGTAGATAAAACCCTGTATTTCTAAAAAATCGATTCATCCCTGACCTCCTCTCACGACAAAACACTCAAATTATTTTACCATATTTAACTCTTTGTCCACAACTTACACTACCCACCGTACACTTCCGGCTTCAAAATCCCTATATAGGGCAGGTTCCGATAGCGCTCAGCGTAATCTAGACCATAACCTACAACGAATTCATCAGGTACTACAAACCCGCAATAATCCGGGGATAGGTTCACCTTCCTGCGATGCGGCTTATCTAATAAGGTTACAATCTTTACACTGTCCGCTTTGCGTCGGCGCAGCAGATCCAACAAATAGCTTAAGGTTAATCCGCTGTCTATAATATCTTCTACAATCAGCACATGTCGACCTTCTACACTTGCATCCAGATCCTTGATAATACGGACTTCACCTGAAGAAACGGTGGATGCCCCATAGCTGGAGACAGCCATAAAATCCATTTCAATATGCGTATTAATCCGCTTGATTAAATCGGACATAAAAGGCGCAGCTCCCTTTAGGACACAGATAATAAGAGGGTTCTTATCCTCATATTCATCCGTGATGACTCGCCCTAGCTCTGCAATCTTGGCTTGAATTTCTTCTTCATGTAGAAGTATCTCGAGTATGTCGTTTTGCATGGTGTCCTCCTAAACTACTTATCTTTAGTCAATCGTAAAACCAACTGCCGGCTCGTATGAGCTGTAACTAATGCACGTCCTGATCGTCGAATGCCTGGAATCCAGAGCACGCTCTGATCATCAGCCAACAACGGAAGCGCTTCTCGTTCTTGCCTTGGAATCTTCTCATCAATAAGAATATCCTTTACTTTTTTCGTGCCCTCCATGCCGAGGATCTTCATGCGATCTCCAGGATGTCGGCTGCGAATCACAACGGGCCCCATGAGTTGATCCAAATCAAACAGGGCTTCTTGCTTCGACTCCAACTGATTCAAGATCATGTCTCCATGTCTAATTTCTGCTGTAAGCCAAGCTTTAATTTCTTTAATATATGTACGTCCGGGTATCCCTATAATATAACAATAACTTTTCTTAAGATCTTCTGGAGTGGACAGATCTCTAAAGAAAGTAATGTCATCGTAATCTTTTCTTACATAGAGCTTATGAGGAAGTTCAATCTGGCTAGCGGTTCTTCCTTGCTTCATCCAATCCAGAATGGATTCGATGTGTATAAATGAAACATTCCCATACTCTCTACTCAGATAACTAAATATTAGTTTAATCATCCTCCTTTGTAAAGCAAGATGAAAATTCAAAAATAGTGTACCCTTGATTTTAATTTTATTTTCCTCTTTAGATTTCATGATTCCTTCGAGCGTATTCCTTGAGAGATCATCTAAGTATTGGCTTTCTTCTCTTGCAATGGATCCCAATTGCACCAAAGCTTCTTGAAGAGAAGGATTAACTTGCTCCTCTAGCCAAGGAATCACTTCTAAACGGATAAAATTGCGATGATACTTGGGCATGAGATTGCTGCTATCTAAGCGTGGGGTAATCCCTTGAAGGGAACAGTAGGATTCTAGCTCCTGCTTATAAAAAGAAAGAAAAGGACGGACAATGCTTAATCCTGCTTCGTCTCGTTGATACGGAATCCCCGCGAGACCTTCCACGCTTGTTCCCCTCAAGATCCTCATGAGGACCGTCTCCGCTTGATCATTGGCATGGTGGGCGAGAGCTAATTTATTATTCTGCCACTTGTCTGCCACATCATGAAAAAATGAAAAGCGAGCTGTACGCGCCGCTTCTTGGGGATTGGCCTGCGTCCGTTCAATAAGCTCGGGGACGTTGCATGAACCGATCTCACAGGGGATCCCACGCTCCTGGCAAAACTCCTGAACATAATGGGCATCTTCTTCTGCTTCCTCTCCTCGAAACTGATGATTCAAGTGAGCAGCAAACACTTGCCAATGATGCTTCTGAGAAAGGCGAAATAAGGCATCAAGCAGCGCTAGAGAATCCACCCCGCCTGATACCCCGACTAGAATCCGATCCCCTGACTTAAATAAGCTTTTTTCCTGAATGACGGCTGCAAGCTTGGTTAAAAACATCCCTAATCCCTCATCAATCGTCTACATTGAAGTAGTGCTGGTAATTGGTAATTATATCATATCGTCATGCGTTTGTACGAATTTATAGAAAAGAAAAACCCAAGGTTGCACCCTTGAGTCCATCTCATGTACCATTATTTCCATTGTAACTAGAAATAGACATTAACTTACACGCTTCGGACGTTGAATCGGTTCCATACCAGGAATCGGGAAGGTTCCCCAGCGGGGGACAAATTGATCCATTCGTGCAACCAAAATCGTCATATCATCATCAATTTCTCCAAACTTGCTGCGAATCACCCTTTCTAATAAGATATCGGATATTTCCTCTGGATCTTCCGTCTTCAACTCAGAAATAATTCGTTTAAACCACATCTCCTTATTCTCAATTTGCGCAGGGGCTTCTAATAGGCCGTCACTCACCATTATGAGGATATCACCCGGCTTCATCTGCTCCGTTACGACATCGACTTCAATATCTTCTATAATTCCAATGGGCAAATTATTCGCGGTAACGGTGAAAACTTCCCTCCCTCTTTTAATAAAGCTAGGATTCGATCCTGTCTTAATGAATTTGGTATGACCGGAATACTGGTCCACGATAGCTAAATCCACGGTAGCAAAAATTTCATCTGGCGATCTCAGAGATAGAACGGTATTCACGGACTTAATCGCTAGGGATTCGTCTAAACCGGCTTCTAACAGCTCCTTTAACAGTTGAAGGGTCGACGTGCTTTCCATATGAGCTCGATCTCCGTTGCCCATTCCGTCACTAATAGCCATGATGTATTTCCCACTGCCTAGCTCCATCGTCATAAAGCAATCTCCTGACACTAACCTCCCATCCTTGGCCACTCCTGTTCCATAGGAAGCGACCGCAAAATTTTTCTCTGACCCTAATATGACCGTACAAGTACCATCTCCGCTAATATCACACTCCTTGCTTTTTACCGTTATATTCTCGCCGACAATCGACGTTAGCATGGGGGCAACAATGCTTTCACACTGCATATGACCGTCACAGACGGGCTGAGTAATCTCGATATCTACCTTCCCTTCCTCTAAACTCAATATATTTACCTTTTGGACCGATAGCCCGATATTTTCTAGTGCACCGAGAATTTGCTGCTCTTGAAGAGAGAGATCAATACCCTCCCGTTGTAGCTCATTAGCAAAGTTGCGCATGACCTTAGAAACACCAGAAAGCTGGTCAGCCACAAGCCTTCGACTATCCTTCACCTGCTTCTGCATAAACAGTGTTTCTTGAATGGCACCATACTCCTCGTAAATGACTTTTTCAAGTTTATCCTTATTGACACACATACTGTGGTAGTCAGAGTCTTCGATTCGACTAATGTCAATTTCTCCGTAGGCATCCAGTTGGTAGACCAGCTCACCTAGGGTATGAACGGTATCTTCCGCTTGGTACTCTGACCAGCACTTATCTTTTTTCCAGCAGGTCTGGCAGGACCGTTCGGTTACCCGAGCCATGAATTCATTCATGTCTATGGCTTCCTGCTCCTCTTCTTTTTTGGTCTGTGTCGAGACCTGTGTAAAGGCATCGGACAGCTCTTGGAATATAGCAGAAAACTTCATAATTTTCCCTACCGTTACATCTCTTACTTTCTTCATATATTCATATTGTGATTTCGCATTTTCTTCCGTACCGGGAATGAATCGAGAGATATTAGCCAAAAAGAAGGATGGGGTTAGTAGAAACATTCCAACGGCTACTAACGTTTCAATACTGGACGTAATGATCGACTGCTTGTCCCCTACATACAGGATAAATATCGATGACCCAAGAATCATTCCTAAGGCAGCTCCGCCTCTTTTTCCCTCTTTCAACAACCCTGATAATAAGCCGGCAAAAGCCAACAAGCTTATTTGTTCTACCATTCTTACATCGGCTAAACTAATAATGACTCCTGTAATCACTCCCACCGTTGCCCCAATCATTCCGCCTCCTACGAAGGCCAGGGTGAGTACGAGATATTTAGCAAGTGTGCTTTGAACGGATACGCCTTCAATCGTCCACCCGATGGTTCCCGTCATAACGGATGCGAGTAGAATGACGAGACAAACGATCTCATCTGTCTTCAGCTCGTGATGATATTTTCGACTCGTGAGGAAGGGGAGGGACTGAACAAATATCAAGGTAAGCACCATCGCTAAGATCGCTTCTACAACATTCATAATAGCCGAATACAACGTCATTTCATTTGCTAGATAGGTATACGCCATTCGGCTGATGAGAAGCGATGCCAACACAATAAAGGGGGCCTGATTTAACTCTCGCTTGAACCGCCTTTCTTGTATCCTCAGAATCGTAAAGGATAAGGCCAAACTGATAAAGATCATCACGGCATGAGAGGTCGAATGTGAAGCCGCCCCCATCATCAGAGCCATTGCCGTGAGGAGAACTTTATCTTTTCTAAGGAAATAGACCACGATAAAGTAAGCTGTTGCAAAGGGAGCCAGATCCTGCAGGATCATAGCACGCCCTAACAAATATCCCATAAGGATGTAAAAAATTCCAAACCTTTCAATTCCACTTTCTATGCCCATGGTTACCCTGGATAGAAGGCGCTGTGCTGGGAGCATCATCCGGTGTCCCAAATTAGTAGCAAACGCCTGCATACGTGACATAATCAACACCACCCGGTTTATGATTTATAAGTTGATTATAGACTTGTCCATTTGTAAAATTTGTCAAAAGAAAGAATTCATTTCAAAGAACTTTGCGACAAATATTGGGAGTTGTCTACACAAAACAAACTTACATTCATTTCCATTTGTGGTTTTTGCGCTTTTTGCATTGGTTTTTGCTGTCATATTGTAATTCACTGTCGATAAAAAGGGGGAATAAAATGGGGGAAGTTTGGATAGGAGGGCTGCGAGGTGAGGGCGGTGGCCTGACCGTGGGGGCGGGAGGAACACCATTGGGCGATCCGTCGCAACTTTCGGGCGCTCTGGCCCTCAATTTGGGCGATTGCCTACCGGAATTGGGCGAGCCGAACACCATTGGGCGATTCATCACACTTTTTGGGCGCTCCGGCCCTCGATTTGGGCGATTGCCTACCGGAATTGGGCGGGCCGAGCCCAATCGGGCGATCCATCACACTTTTTGGGCGCTCCGGCCCTCGATTTGGGCGATTGCCTACCGGAATTGGGCGGGCCGAGCCCAATCGGGCGATCCATCACACTTTTTGGGCGCTCCGGCCCTCGATTTGGGCGATTGCCTACCGGAATTGGGCGGGCCGAACACCATTGGGCGATTGACAGACCTGGTCCCATCCCCTGATATTTGAAGTCATTACCGGTTTGAAACCAAGTTGTGGAGTCTCGTGACCAAACCACCTTGTTTATCTGGAATTGTACCAGGGATGTGAGTAAACGGTACCTAGTCGTGAGCATCGGCCACTTTTCCGTGAGCATATCCAAAATTTTGTGAGCATCCACCCCCGAGACGCCAGCCGCGGAGTCTCAGCACAGGCACAGTTGATAAAAAAAAGCGGAATTACTTAAAAAATCAGCTTCATTTCAGTCGCTCTAAACCCAAGTTTAGATTGCTCTTAGAAAAAGTAGACCGAAAATCTCTCAAAACCCGAAAAAACCCTGGTGAGAGTTGGAATCATTACCGGTTTGGAACCAAGCTGTGGGGTTTCGTGATCATCCCGTCCCCCGCCTGCCAGGCAGGCAAAACAAAAATAACCGGAGTTCTCTCCGGTTATTCACTCCCACCCTACTCCGGAGTAATAAAAATCACTTCCCCAGGCTTGGACAGATGGTAATCGCGTCTCGCGATCTCTGCTATATATTCTTTATCGTTTAGCTTGTTTACTCGGTAGGTGAGCTCTTCGTTCTCTAGTTTCACTTGGTCGAAAGTTTGCTGGGCTTTTCTTAGGTCCTCTTTCTTCCCTAATAGAATCGTTTGCTGCTCATACCACGTAAATCCGGCCCATATACAAAAAGGGAACATCACCATCGCGAGTAATCTCTTCCTTCTTCTCTGACCCTTCACTCTGTTCTCGATCGGATCAAGATCAGGCATCGCTCACTCACCTCATTCAATTTTATCTTCGTCTTCGTCGTCATCATCTTTCTTCTTATGGCGCTTTCGTTTAAATAGTTTCGCCAGACGAGATAAAATTCCTGCTCCCTTTTTCTTTGATCCCGAATATATTTGCTTACTGAGCTTAGCGGACTGTTTTCCTATAGGGGTAACCAGCTTCAAGATTAGACTATAGGCAAAGGTAGCTACCTTCCATAAGAACAACACCACTGCAACAACGAGGGCTATGATTGTCTTATAGATAAAGATAATCGGTTTGATCACAATAACTTGAATCAGCCTTACAATAAATCGGTAAATGGCCTTAACCAAATTAATCAATCGTAAAAACCATTTAATATAAAAAGAATGAAGGAGAGCAAAATAGAACCAGGCGCCAATTCCCATTCCTAAAAATAAGTAAACTCGGACGATGCCATCATTTACTCTTAACAAGGTGCCAAAGACGAGGAAGATGCAGCTTGCCCAAAACAAAAGATCGCAGATGATCACAAGCCATCCGCGAAGTCCCGTCTGCCCTTTCATCACTCGATATGTGTCATAGAGCAGGCCCATGGTCATCCCGCATCCTACCATAAGCAGCATAGTGAGTGCTTGTATCTTTATACTCACTTGAATAACTTCCCTAAGAAGCCTTTTCCTTTCGCCCCTCCGCTATGCTCGTCAATATACCCCAAGTCATGAACATAGCCTTCAATCGAAACCTGGCCTGTTTCAAGACTCAAGTTTTTCATGTGTAGATTCTGTCCCTTAATGCAAAGAAACCCGCATTCCGTTTCGAGTAAGAACTCTTCACTGTCAAAGCTCTCCACATTCAGTACGCCAGATATCTCAAGTTTTTTTCGATTAAACATCATAATTTCATGTCTAGGGGTTTTCTTCGCATCCGCCATAACCTGTACACCTCCGTGATTCGCTTTTTTGTACATGTTATGGCTTGGATACAAGAATTAGAACCTTAAAAGCTTACCACGGATAATCGGGATCGATGGTTGGCTCTTCTTGCTTTAACCGTTCCTCTGATACCAAGGTATACATCGTTGCAGCTTCCTCTTTTTTCGTTGTATCGACAATTCTCTCGATCTGAACCGTCACGAGTCGATTGCCATAGCGAATGGCGAGATTGTCCCCTAATTTCACTGTACTGCTGGACTTCGCTGGCCGACCGTTCAATTCCACACGACCCTGGTCACAGACCTCCTTAGCCATGGTTCTGCGCTTCACTAACCGTGATACCTTCAAAAATTTATCTAATCTCATGATTGATCTCCTTACTACTAGTTCTTCTTCGCTTCCTGCCATAGGGCTTCCATCTCATCAAGGGAAGAGTCTTCTACGCTTTTATTCCGTTCTTTCAGGCGCTGCTCAATATATTGGAACCTCGATTTAAACTTGCGGTTGGTAAGCGCTAAAGCTTCCTCGGGGTCCACCTTAATAAACCGGGCGAGATTCGCCACAGCAAACAATAGGTCTCCTAGCTCAGCCTTGATCTCCTCGTCATTCTTAGCTTGCTTAATTTCTTCTAGCTCCTCTTCAATCTTCGCGTACACGTCCTCCACGCGTTCCCAATCGAAGCCGACTTTAGAGGCTTTCTTGGAGATGGCAAATGCGGTCATGAGTGCGGGCAGATCACGCGGAATTCCATCAAGAAGAGAGGCCTTTACGGTTTCAAGACCTTTAGCCTTCTTTTCCTCTGCTTTAATCTGATCCCAGTTCTTGACGACTTGCTCACTCGTATCCGCTTCTCGTTCACCGAATACATGAGGGTGACGACGGATGAGCTTTTCATTCAGGACCTCAATCACATCTTCAATGGTAAAGTCCCCTTCATCCTCGGCAATTTGAGAATGGAGCATGACTTGCATCAATAAGTCACCCATTTCCTCACACATCGCCTCAGGATCATCATCATCGATCGTCTCTAGCACTTCGTAGGTCTCTTCAATCAGATGCTTACGAATCGATTGATGCGTCTGCTCTCGATCCCAAGGACACCCCTCAGGGCTTCTTAGAATGGCGATAATCTCTCGAAGGGTAGAGAATCGTCGATTTAGTGTTTTCTCCTCCTTCGTAGGAGGTACATAAACAGCAGCGAGATTATGCGTGCCTTTTATACGATCCAGTTCATAAAGCGGCATGCGAAGAATTTGCTCTTCTCCCTTAATCCCTGCGGACAGCACAAGCGTGACGGGATACTCATCAGGGAAGACCTCCATCAGCGTCAGCTTCACTTCCGATGCCGTAAGATCATCATAGACCTGCGTAATAAGAGTATGGACATGAGGATTTACATTCTTCGCCTCCAGCATAAGGGCATCGAGCAAGACGAATCCTTCCACGGGATCGAATTGCAATGCTGAAAACACCGCATCCAAGAAGCTTTGGCCGCCCACCACCTCGACCTCTACCCCGTGCTCAGGAGCGCCCTGTAAAAGAAGCTGTGTCGTTTGCTCTGCCACCATCGGATGACCAGGAACGGCGAATAACACCTCGCCTTTCTCCTTGGCCTGTGCAATGAGCTCCTTGTAGATCAATGAATACACATCCGAAAATTGGTCGGATTGCTCATAATAGGCATCAAAAGATTGAAATGGGATTCCCCGATGGCTAAGCTCTTGTACCACGGGATGCTTTGCCGTGCGCAAAAACAACGCTTTGGCTTGCGTAATACGCTCATAAACCCCTAGTGACATTTGGTTAATATCGCCTGCTCCTAGACCAATAATAGAAATTTTACTCATACAAAACCTCTTTCTAATCCCGTAATAAGTGAAGTCTACTTAAGATGGGTATAACCTTCCCTGCTTTGGGGATGTATTGTAGATCGGTTTTTGTAATGGAGCCTGAAACCAATAAGGCGATTCCGTAAACGATGGCTCCACAAGCTACAGAAATGACGGCAACAACGGAATAATAAAGTCGGTACGACTCGATCACACCAAAAAGCATATTCATGCTCAATTGTTCAATCAAGAATACAAAAACGGCCATCATGGATACCGCAAAAATAGGCTTAAGGAAAAACGATTTAAATTGAAAGGTGACATCTGTATATTTGGCTACTGCCCTCAGATTCAACATCGTGGCTACGGCGTAAGCCAAAACTGTGGCTAACGCTGCGCCAGAAATCCCCATGATAGGAATGAGCAACAGGTTCAATCCAACTTTTATCACGACCCCAACTAATAAGTTCTGCGCGGGCAGCAGTACCTTCCCCAGTCCTTGTAAGATCCCCGCCGAGGTAATTCCCAGGGTGGAGAAAATGGTGGTAAAGGACAAGACGATGAGAGTCATCGTTCCTTTGTCGTTTTGATAAAGCATGATATTGACAGGTTGAGCCACCACAGCCAATCCAATGGAAGTCGGTAAGCCGATCATCAAGGTCAAGCGAAGTGCCAGTTCCGTCCGACTCTTGATAATCTGCCTTGCCTGCCTGGCATTCGCCTCAGAAATGGCAGGAACAAGGGAAAGGGATAAAGCTGTTGCGAAAAAAGCGCCAAAGGCCACTAAGGGCTGTCCCCGGTCGAAAATTCCTTTGAGTATATTGGCTTCTTCAGCAGGATACCCTGCTTTCACCAATAAATTGGCCACGGTAAAGGAATCAGACAATTGAAGCAAAGGCAAGACTAAGGCACCAAAACAGATCGGAATGGCATAATATAGTATTTGCTTAATTAACTTCCAAGATGACTCCTGAGGATGCTTCTTAGCTTCACTCGGAGGAATTTGTGTATGTAGCTTTCTATTTTTCTTCCAGAATAATAAGAGCACCAAAAGACCCGTTAACGCCCCTGTGACTGCGCCGAACACGGCTCCCGCACCCGCCAAATACTCATTTCCTGTCGTGCTCATAAACCAGTACGCTAACACAATGATCGTGGCGACACGGACAAACTGCTCCGCAATTTGGGAAATGGCGGTTGGGATCATATTTTGATGACCTTGGAAATATCCTCGCATGGCTGCCATAGGAGGAACAATTAATAGTGCATAAGAAACGCTCTGAATGGGAAGAGTTAATTTATCATTACCCATCCACCTAGCGATCGATTCCGCTCCATAATATAAGGATAAGAAAGAAATAATTCCAGTGAAAAACAAGGTGATAATGGAAACCTTAAAAACTCTTCTTACTCCGTATAGGTCTCCAACTGCAAGCTTTTCCGAAACCATCTTGGAGATCGCGATAGGAAAGCCAGCCGTTGCCAGGATTAATAAGGTACCATAAAGGGGATAAACTTGCGTGTAGACATAATAACCCAGGTCACCTGTTATGTTTTGATAAGGAATCCTGTAGATCAACCCCAGCATTTTGGAGAATAATGAAGCCAGTCCCAATATGGCTGCTCCTTTGATGAAGGTTGCTCCATCTAACTTCTTTGACATAAATTTCCTCCCCCAGGATTCAAAATCTAAGCTATTATATCATATGCCCATTTAAACACAAAGAGCTCTCCCAGACTCAAATTAAGTCCGGAAAAGCTCTTATCCCCTCGGAAAGGTTTATGTATTACCACTTTCCCTTTGTTCATGAGGGTAACCTGGTCTTTGCCAAGTTAACTTTATTCATTATTGTTCCATTTGCTTCGCTAGGAAACCAGCTGCAGTCTCAGCCATCTTCGTTTCCAAGTCACCCATCTTTACTGCTTCCTCTTTACTGGAGAGGATAACCGCTCCGATAGGGTCTCCTCCTGCCACAATAGGAGCGACTACAATCGAGGAGTAGTGTTCCTTGACATCGCGGCAAACTTCGTATTCACCAGGACCTTGAATCAGAGTTTTTCGTTCTTCCATACAGGTTTCGACCATTGATCCTATAGACTTGTCCATAAATTCTTTCTTACTAGCCCCAGAAACTGCGATGATGGTATCGCGGTCAGAGATCAGGGTGATGTGCCCAATGCTTTCATACAAAGAATCTGCATACTCTTTAGCAAAATCGCCAAGTTCTCCAATTGGGGAGTACTTCTTTAAAATCACTTCGCCGTCCCTGTCAACAAAGATCTCAAGAGGGTCACCTTCACGAATTCTTAGCGTCCGGCGAATTTCCTTTGGAATTACCACACGGCCAAGATCATCAATCCGACGTACGATTCCAGTTGCTTTCATTATCTAGATGCCTCACTTTCACTTGAAGTTTTCACTTGACTGGAACTACTTATCACAATCGTTGATACCCTATTTTGCCTTATGCCTACCTGTTGGGGAACTGCTTGTTTCCTGGTGTAGGGATAGTATATATCTCCTTATTGGATAATATTCACCAAGCTTCTCTGACACCTTATTTTGGAAAAAGAAGAAGGTCCCTCGAGCTGGTAATTCCAGCCTTGGGACCTTCAACTTATTTTTTCTCTGGAAGGTTGACTTTCTTCATAAGGGAAGGAAGCTCCTTATCCATAAATGCATCATATTTTTCGTTCACGAACTGAGAACGAATTTGATCCTTTACATCGTCATAGCCTTTTTCCGAACGTTTTTCGACCTTCATGACGTGATAACCATAGTCCGTTTTGACCGGATCGCTGATTTCATTCAACGGAAGCTCCAGAGCTGCCTGCTTAAACTCAGGTACCCACATGGCTACTTCTACATCTTCATACAATCCGCCGGTTTCTTTACTGCCTGGGTCATCCGAAAACTCTTTGGCTAACGCAGCAAAATCTTCCCCTTTTCTTAAACGACTGGCTAAATCATCTGCCAGCTTCTTCGCTTCTTCATCCGTTAAAGCTTTCTTTTCTCCTTCGGCAGGAGGGGCTGCTTGATCTCCTACAGAGACCAAGATATGGCGCACAGAAGCAATGGTAAACTCTCCTTGCGTCTTTCCTTCTTCATAACGCTTTTTCATTTCATCTTCTTGAACTTGTGTACGCAGGTAGGCTTCTACCTTCTTATATCGAACAAAAAACGCAGTCAGATCTTCGTCTGTTACTTTTTGATCCTGCATTTGCTTTTCTAATTTCTTCTCATCGTTGCCGAATACCATCAGGTACTGACTTTTAATCCGGTCAACTAGCTGTTTGGCTTCACTTTCTGCGTTTGCCACTTCTGGTGCGCGTTCAGCCATGACAATCTCAGAAACATAGCTATCTATGAAAAGTTGAAGTGATTCCGGGAGTTTCTCATGGATGGCAAACCCTGCTTGAGGGTTAATAAAGGATTGGATTGCCAAATAGTTTTCGAATTGCTCTACTGTAATGGTTCCACCCTCATATTCCGCTACCACCGTATTGGGCTCCATGCCTAAACTAACGTCTACCACTGGAACCGGGCTTTCTTCCCCTGTTGGCTGTTGATCTTGATCCGCTTGGGTTTGCTCTTCTTTTCCTTTCGCTTCCTTGTCTTCCGCCTTCCCACAAGCGGTTAGTAGAGACAAGGCAAGCGTAAAGGAAAGCATAAGGGCTCCCCATTTTCTAAGTGGCCACATTATTTAATTCTCCCTTCACTTTTTTCACTTGTTCAAACTCCGACAGGAACTTCTCGACGAGCTTGATGCCCTCTTCAGGAGTCAACCCATTTACTTTAACAGTAACCGACAGGTGTTGTCCAGTTGCCAAGCTCATACGTCGGTCATATTGATTGGCTAAAGTAAACAATTTGGTGCCATCAATCTGGAGATTCTGATCTGCGTGAAGGTTGATCACTAGGTTGGTACCCTTTTGAACAATGCTTGTAATGCGATGCAGATACGAGTATACACGCAATCGCGCTACGCTCAAGAGGTTCTCCACTGGCAGTGGAATATCTCCAAAACGGTCTACCAGCTCTTCTTCTAGATCCACCACATCTTCCATTTCATAAACAGCTGCAAACTTCTTATACATTTCGATTTTCTGTTTGCTGTCTTTTATATAGTCGGACGGGATAAACGCATCTAGCTGAATATCAATTTCCGGATGGATCGCTTCTTCTTCTTTCGGTCCACCCTTGAGCTCGTCAATGGCTTCCTTGAGCATTTGGCTATACAAATCAAATCCTACGGAAGCGATGAATCCATGCTGTTCGGCCCCCAATAGATTACCTGCTCCACGGATGGCCAGATCTCGCATCGCAATTTTAAAGCCTGAGCCCAGCTCCGTAAATTCTTTAATGGCCTGAAGTCGTTTCTCTGCTACTTCCGTCAGAACCTTATCTCGCTGATAGGTGAAGTAGGCATACGCCATTCGATTCGAACGCCCTACTCTCCCTCTTAGCTGGTAGAGCTGAGATAATCCCATGCGATCCGCATTGTAAACAATCAGGGTATTTACATTAGGAATATCTACACCGGTTTCAATAATCGTCGTACTGACCAACACATCGGTATGTCCTTCAAGAAAATCTAGCATCACTTGCTCTAGCTCGGTTTCTTTCATCTGTCCATGAGCGACAGCTACCTTGGAATCGGGCACAAGGAAACTAATTTGTTCCGCCATTTGCTCAATCCCTTGAACCTGGTTATATAAGAAGTACACCTGCCCGCCGCGTCCAAGCTCTCTCTCGATCGCTTCTCTTACAAGAGCTGCGCTATACTCCATGACATACGTTTGTACAGGAAAACGGTTCTCAGGCGGAGTCTCAATGACGGACAAATCCCTTACGCCGAGCATGGACATGTGCAAGGTTCGAGGGATCGGCGTAGCCGTTAAAGTCAAGACATCGACATTGGCTTTAAACTGCTTGAGCTTCTCTTTGTGCGTTACCCCGAAGCGTTGCTCTTCATCGACGATCAGCAGCCCTAAATCCTTAAAGACCACATCCTTAGACAGGAGGCGATGGGTCCCGATGATGATATCCAACCTTCCGTCTTTTAGCATTTTCATGGCTTCATTCTGTTCTTTACGAGAACGGAAGCGACTAATAACGGCCAGATTAACGGGATATCCAGAAAAACGCTCTTTAAAGGTTTCATAATGCTGCTGAGCCAAGATGGTGGTAGGAACCAATACAGCTACTTGCTTGCCGTCCATAATCGCTTTAAAGGCAGAGCGTATAGCCACCTCGGTTTTTCCATATCCTACATCTCCGCACAATAATCGATCCATTGGACGGGATTTTTCCATATCCTTTTTAATTTCTTCAATGGCTCGAAGCTGGTCCGTTGTCTCATCATACGGAAACATGGCTTCAAACTCACGCATCTCTGGTGTATCTTTACTGAAGGCATACCCTTGGCTAGCCTCTCGTTTTGCGTACAGCTTAATTAAGTCTGCCGCAATATCCTGAATGGAGGCGCGAACCTTGCTCGTTACCTTTTTCCACTCGGTTCCTCCGAGCTTGTAAACCTTCGGTTCTTTATCTTCATCTGCGACATAACGTTGGACTTGATCAATCTGATCAATCGGCACGTAAAGCTTATCGTTGCCCGCATACTTCAAGTGGAGATAATCCTTGTGGATTCCATTAATCTCTAGGGTCTCGATGCCTAGATACTTTCCGATCCCGTGATTCACATGGACAACAAAGTCTCCAACCTTCAGTTCATTGTAATTTTTAATTCGTTCCGCATTGCTAATATTAGTTTTCGTTTTTCGTGCCTTTCGCTGCTTCTGGGTAAAGACCTCTGACTCCGTTACCACAACAACATGATGCATCGGCAGTTCAAAGCCGGTTTGCAAATTCCCAACGGTAATGATCGGTCGCTGGCTGATGTTTTCCACTGGCCCAAGAATGAGATCGGCCTCGATCTCGTAATCCTGGAACACCCGCTCCAATCGTTTGGCGCGGTCTTCGTCAGCAGCCAGGAAAACAACTTGATGATGGGACTTCGTCCAGCGTTCTAATTCACCCTTCAGCACATTCAACTGGCCATGAAAATCCTGCATCGGCTTACAGTTGAAATTGACCATGTTCTGAGGCGCAGTTTTCGGAATCTGACGAAGGAATAGGGATAAATGAATGACTTTATTCTTCTTGTTATTGACTACATCTTCGTAATTGAAGGCGAGAGGGATGTTATGGGTAAATTCACCTTCGGCGACAAGGGTCGTTTTCCACTCGGCT
The DNA here is from genome assembly GCF_004522215.1 of Ammoniphilus sp. YIM 78166. Taxonomy (GTDB): domain Bacteria; phylum Bacillota; class Bacilli; order Aneurinibacillales; family RAOX-1; genus YIM-78166. The sequence continues at coordinate 209,392 of NZ_SDLR01000004.1, forward strand.
TCTTCTTTTTCCAGCTGGTCAATCGTCTCTAATATCCTGGATGGTTCATCTAATACCATAATGGTATCTTGAGGCATGTAATCTATCAAACTCTGGTAACGAGGATACAGCAAAGAGATATATTTATAGATTGCTTGGAAGCGATTTCCTTGCCGCAATTGCTCAATTTCCCAACCAATCTTCGTGGTTAGCTTTTCCTTCACCGATGGGTCCTTAATCGTTAGCAAGGTTTCAGTTAGCTTCTGTTCTAGTAAATTCGCTGCAGATCTAAGTACCTCTTGGTCCCCAAAGATTTCACTCGTAGGTGGAAGAGTGATGGATTCTAATTTATCAATAGATCGTTGATTGGCTAAATCGAAAGTTCGGATCGAGTCTACCTCGACATCAAACAATTCAATGCGAACGGGATTTTCTAAATACACAGGGAAAATGTCGAGTATTCCCCCTCGAAGGCTCAGCTGTCCTTTCCCCTCTACCATTTCCACGCGCTCGTAGCCTAAGGAAATGAGGCTCTGAAGCATGGAGCTTAAGTCAATCTCTTGCCCTACTTGAACACGAACCTGTGACTTTTCCCATACCTCTTGTGAAACCATGATTCTGCGCAGACCAGCGAAAGGAGCGACAAGGATTCTCTTTTTCTTTTCACCTAGTTTCGTAAGAACCTCAATTCGGTTCGCTTGTGTTTCTGGACTGGCAATTGCCATTTCCGAGACAATCAGCTCATTGGCTGGAAACAGCAATACCTGGTCGTCTCCGACCAGTTCTAGAAGGTCCTCGTATATTTTCTGAGCTTGAAAAAGATTATGAGTAACCACTAATAATGGCTTATCTAGCGCTTGAAAGATAGAACTAATAAATAACTGTCTGGCCGATCCACTGAGTCCAGCTACGAGCTGCTCCTTTAACCCCTGATCAAAGCCTTTCATAATCGTTTGGAAATCTACATTATCTAGAAACCTTTGAATAATTCCCTTCACCACTAGCCCCCCTCTCCGTTGGGTGAAATCAATCTATTAAATGAACACATTCAAGTCAAAAATAGCCTCAGCCGACATAAGCCGAGGCTATACGATTACTGCAAGGGATAGGCTAACTCAGGATTACGCTGAATAGCCTCGCTGCAATATTCACAGGTTACGTTTACAATCATATTGCCATTATCATAGCTAATTATATGTTGTCGTTCCTCAGGGGTCAAGAAATGCCAACCCAATTCCGTCTCCGTGACCAGCTCCGACTCAATGTTGCCAAGTGTGGATTTACAATGTGGACATACATATTTTATAGACATGACTATGCCTCCTAGGGGGAGTATATTCCTCCTAGATATTCTTTCCCTTAGGTTGGGAAAACATACTTCAGGTTTAGTTGTACCGATTCATCACCTGAACAAAGGTGTCTTGCAGCCAATGCGCTGCCGCTTCGGAAGCCTTTTTCACTGCGCTTTGGATCTCCATGTCTTCTTCTTTACGAAAAGGCTCTAATACATAATCCACGACCTTTTTTCCAGCCGGTGGACGACCAATCCCCACGCGAATGCGATTGAATTCCTCCGTACCCAAATGCTGAATAATCGACTTGATTCCGTTATGTCCTCCAGCACTTCCCTTCATCCGTAAGCGAACCTGCCCCACAGGCGTATCCAAATCGTCGTAAATCACAACGATCTGTTGAGGGTCTAGCTTGTAAAATTGAATAACCTGGATTAAAGATTCTCCAGATAAGTTCATATACGTTAGGGGTTTTAGCAAGATCACCTTTTGTCCTTGGGCATGCCCTTCTCCCATGATCCCTTTGAACTTGATTTGACTAAGCTCAATCCCCATTGCTTTTGCACATTCATCAATAACCATAAACCCGGCGTTGTGTCTCGTTTTCTCGTATTGCTTCCCGGGATTCCCCAAACCGACAAACAGTTTCAAAGCCCGTTCCTCCTAATATCTATATAAATACCAAAAGAGAACTGTGTCATCCTCTCTTGGCAAACGCACAGTTCTCTCTTTGTTGTATTATTTTGCTTCATCCATGCCGTGACTATCACGAGCTCCGACCACTTCTGGTTCTTGAATCGTATCAGCCGGTTCTTCTTCTACAGGCTGTAGACGTGGTGCTACAATCGACACAATAACCTCATCTAACTCATGCTGAACTTCTAACCCTGTAGGCAAGTCAAGATCAGCTACGGTTAAACTTTGTCCAATTTCCAGATCCGAAACATACACGGGAATCGATTCTGGAAGATCGGATGGAAGGCAGCGAACCTCTAATTCCCTTGTCTGGAATTGAGTTACGCCCCCTTGTTTCGCCCCAGTTGCTTCGCCTAGTAATACGATAGGAACGGAAGCAAGCATAGGCTTATTCATATTCACACGCTTGAAGTCTAGGTGAAGGATTTGATTCTTGATGTTATCTTTTTGAATCTCGTTAATGATAACTTTTTCGGAACGGCCGTTCTGAACATGGAGCTCCACAATACTATTTTTGCCATGGTGGCGAAGCAATTGCGTGAGATCCGAGTAATCCACATGGATATTCTGATTCTGCTGGTTCAATCCATATAAGACAGCCGGTATGCGTCCTTTTGCTCTCAGCTCATTGAGTCCCGAATAGGTTTGACTATCACGAAGTGCAGCATTCAAACTAGTCGACATCCTTATCACCCTCCTAAAAGTGGTACATCTTCTATATTAACCCCTTTTAGGAAGGTTCAAACCTAGTCGAAAAGTTTACTTACGGATAGTTCCTCGTGAACGCGAATGATCGCCTCTCCAATGATCGGCGCGATAGACAGCATTTTAATCTTTGGAATAAGCTTTTCTTCGGTTAGAACAATGGTATTGGTTACCACGAGTTCTTCAATTTTCGAGTTGGCAATACGGTCAATGGCAGGACCAGATAGTACAGGATGCGAGCAGCAGGCATATACTCCTTTTGCTCCGCTCTCCACTAAAGCATTCGCAGCCAATGTGATTGTACCTGCCGTATCGATCATATCGTCGATAAGAATGGCTGTTTTGCCGTCAATGTTTCCGACAATGTTCATTACTTCTGCCACATTAGGTTCTGGTCTACGCTTATCAATAATCGCTATTGGCGCTTCTAACCTTTCAGCTAGCTTTCTTGCTCTGGTTACCCCGCCATGGTCAGGTGAAACCACGACGATATCCGATAGTTCTTTTTCCAGGAAATACTTCGCAAGGATTGGAACTCCTAGCAGATGATCAACAGGAATATCGAAGAAACCTTGAATCTGAGTTGCGTGTAAATCCATGGCGATTACGCGATGGGCCCCTGCCGTTTCAATCAAGTTGGCAACAAGCTTGGCTGTAATCGGATCACGGGCGCGAGCCTTACGATCCTGTCTTGCATATCCGTAATAAGGAATAACCACATTAATGCTCTTGGCAGAAGCTCTCTTCAAGGCGTCAAGCATGATGAGAAGTTCCATTAGATTCTGGTTAACTGGTGCGCTTGTGGATTGAATAACGAAAACATCCGCTCCACGTACACTTTCATTTAATTTGATCTGTATTTCACCATCACTAAAGCGAACCACTTCTGCATTTCCTAATGGGATACCAATATGGTCAGCAATTTCTTTTGCCAATTGAGGATTGGCATTGCAGGTGAACACCTTCAGCTTCGGATCGCGATAATTAGCCATTGTTTCTTATAACCTCCAACCTATTTTTCCTTGCGTAGTAACTTCTTAGCATAGCCTTCTTTATTATCCTGACGCACACGAGCGATCGCCAACGCGTCATCGGGTACATTGCGATTAATGGTTGAGCCCGCTGCAACATAAGAGCCTTCGCCAATAATGACAGGTGCGATTAAATTCGAATTACAACCAATAAAGGAATGATCGCCAATTTCCGTCTTATGCTTCTTCACACCGTCATAGTTCACGGTTATCGTACCACATCCTACATTCACATGTTCCCCTACTTCAGCGTCACCTAAATAAGATAGGTGGGATACTTTGGAGTGGTTACCGATACGTGTGTTTTTTAATTCTACGAAGTCTCCGACCTTTACGTGTTCTCCCACATCTGAACCAGGTCTTATGTAAGCAAAAGGCCCAACCGAGGCAACTTGTCGAACGGTACTTTTCACGATGACAGAATATTGAATGCTTACCCCATTTTCTACTTGAACATCGGTCAAGTCTGCATTAGGTCCGATCGTACAATCAGAGCCAATGACCGTTTTTCCACGGAGGAACGTATTCGGTTGAATGACCGTATCCGGCCCGATCACGACATCGGATTCAATGTAAGTAGAATGAGGATCGATAATCGTGACTCCATTACGCATGTGTCCCTCATTAATTCTTCTGCGAAGAATTTGTTCGGCGTAAGCGAGCTGTACACGATCATTTACACCCATCCCGTCTTCTACATCTTCTGTCAAATAAGCCGATATAATTTGATTTTGTCCCTTTAGTATCCCTATAACATCCGGTAGATAATACTCTCCCTGGGCGTTATTATTGTTTACTTGGTCAAGGGCAGCGAATAGGAGTTGATTGTCAAAGCAAAAAATCCCCGTGCTAATTTCTCCAATGGCTCTTTCCTGCTCATTGGTGTCTTTATGCTCAACAATGCGTTCCACATGACCTTGCTCGTTTCTTACGATTCTTCCATATCCTGTAGGATCGGCTAGAACCGTGGTCAACACCGTAGCCGCAGCCTGTGTCTCGGCGTGATGGGTCATTAAACGATGGAGAGTTTCCTCTCGAATTAAGGGTGTATCTCCCGTAACTACAATTGTTGTACCCTGCTTACCGCGAAGCTGCTCGCTGCACATCTTAACCGCATGAGCGGTACCTAATTGCTTTTCCTGAAACGCGTAATCAACAGATGAACCTAGTTGGTTCTTTACCTGTTCGGCTCCATGCCCTACCACGACCACAATTTGATCCATAGCAAGAGCTTCTAATCGATGGACAATATGTTGAACCATAGGCTTCCCACAAACAGGGTGTAACACTTTATAGAGCTTCGATTTCATCCGAGTGCCCTGGCCTGCTGCCAAAACCACCGCATATTTATGATGCTGCATGGTAGCCTCCATATATGAAAGGATTTTTATACATTCTAATAGGGTACCTCAAAAAAACGAAGGAACCCCATACTGACTATATCTCAATCAATATTTGTTTTCAAGAGCAAGGATTAAACTTATGTACAGAAAAAAAGACCTCAAATCTTGAGGTCCTCTCCATTGTTGCTATGCTCCTTCTACCAGTTGCTCTTCGTGCTCTTCTTCAATGCCTACGCGCTCGTACTCAGACAACACAGCCGCCTGAATCTTCTCACGTGTGGTAGAAGAAATAGGATGAGCAATATCTCTAAACTCTCCATCCGGAGTACGCTTACTAGGCATCGCGACGAACATGCCGTTATTACCGTCGATAACTCGAATATCATGAACTACGAATTCGTTATCAATGGTAATGGAACAAATTGCCTTCATACGCCCATCCGTATTTACGCGGCGGAGTCTAACATCTGTCACTTCCATCAAGTAACACCACCTTTTACCAATATATGTGCATGTTACACTTAATTCGTCAAAGGCAAAATAAATTCCTTCTGATTTTTTGTAAATTAATGATTAATTTTTCGACCAAATTAGACAACTAATAGCTTAAATGAGGGCAATAGCTTCGATTTCAATTGCAACATCCTTCGGTAAACGAGCGACTTCCACCGTGGATCGTGCAGGCTTATTAGCGGTGAAATAACCGGCATACACCTCGTTAATTCTACCAAAATCATCCATATTTTTAATAAAAACGGTGGTTTTTACTACCTTATCCAAGCTGCTACCAGCTGCTTCTAGTACAGCTTGCAGGTTTTTAAAAACTTGGTGAGTTTGGGCTTCGACCGAGCCATCCTCCAGGGTTCCATCTGCTCTTAAAGGGATATTTCCAGAGGTATACACGACGTTCCCTACTTTAACTGCTTGCGAATAAGGGCCGATCGCTTGTGGTGCTTTGTCTGTCTGAATGGTTTCCATTTGTTTCTCCTCCTATAGGCTAAAAATCGATTTGATTTACAAAATTGCCTGGGACCACTTTAATTTCTTTATCCCTCATGTCCAATTGAGAAACCCGAGCTAAAGAAATATACTCTTCGTCCTCTACTAAGCGTTCTTCTACTTCCGCTGCTTCTACAAACACACCAATGCCCACTACCGCCGCGTTAAACTCCTTCATGAGATCCACCATCCCACGAACGGTTCCGCCTGCCTTCATGTAATCATCAATAATTAACACTCTAGAATTCTCCTGCAGCACTCTTCTTGCTAGTGACATGGTTTGGATCCGCTTACTAGATCCGGAAACGTAGTTTATGCTGACGACAGACCCTTCCGTAACCTTGCTGTCCCGACGAACAATCACCACAGGTACATTCAGATAGTTCGCTGTCGCATACGCTAAGGGAATCCCCTTTGTTTCGACCGTCATGACAACATCAATTTCCTTTTCGGCGAACACCGTTGCCATAATCTTTCCGATTTTGTTTAATTTCTCGGGGTCTCCAAGGATATCTGACATATAAAGGTATCCGCCTGGAAGCAAGCGATCCGGATGTTCTAGACGCTGGCAAATCTCTTCCACTACCTGTACAGCCAGCCCCCTATTAATCATCGGAATATACTTTACTCCGCCCGCTGCTCCAGCTACTGTCTTTAATACTCCGATACCTTTATATTCAAATAGCTCTTTAATAATCGAAAGGTCCTCACTAATGGATGACTTGGCAGATCCAAATTCTTCTGCAAACAATGTTAAAGGAATTAAGCGATAGGGATTGGCGAGCAGATGTTGAGTCATATCGACCAACCGAGCGCTCCTTCTTAGTTTTTTCTCCATAACACGCCTCCAATAACCGAATATTATGATGCAAATATATCATTTATGTACGGTTTTTTGCAAGCTTGCTGGATATTTATCACCCAAGATCCTAACAGCAAACACATCTTTACAGAAGCCACGAAGACCGTTGTAGATCCGACTAACCCTTGATTCCTTATCTACCAAACTGAACACAGTAGGCCCGCTACCCGACATGAGAGAAGCATCCGCCCCAAATCGGGACATCTGTTCCTTTAACCTCCGAACCTCTGGATAAAGAGACAGCGTAACCGTCTCTAAATGATTCCCTAGTGTTTGGTAAACCGCTTGATAGTCACGATTTTGGATGGCTTGGACCATTTCATGAGATCTGGCAGGGTACTTATTCACTTCATTCATCGATAATTTCCCGTAAATTTCCGCTGTAGAAACCCCAATTGGAGGCTTGGCCAAAATCACCCAAGATGGAGGAGGGGAAGCAAGAGGGGTAATCTTCTCTCCTCTTCCTTTTGCTAACGCCGTACCTCCATGCACGCAAAAAGCAACGTCAGATCCTACCTCAGAGCCAATCTCCGCCATTTCCTCAACACTCAAGCCTAAGCCCCATAATTTATTCAATCCCTTTATCGCTGCTGCCGCATCGCTGCTTCCTCCCGCCAAGCCAGCAGCAACAGGGATTCGCTTATGTATGTAAAAATGGACTCCCTTCGTGATTCCTAGCTTGGTTCGTAGCAATTGGGCAATCTGATAGACATGGTTCTTCTCACCCAATGGAACAAAGCACGCAGAGCAATCAATCGTAATGCGATTATCCTCTCGGGGGTAAATATCGATTCGGTCTGCCAAGTCGATGGTCGTCATCACCATTTCAACTTCATGATACCCATCCTCACGTTTCCCCAAAACATCCAGCGTTAGATTAATTTTTGCTGGGGCTTTCATTGATATCCTCACAAGTTTCACCCGCTCACTATGTCAATAATACCTTTCATTTTAGCATTTGTAGGTTTGGGATTCCAGTTACGCTGCAACCTTTATATAGAAAAGAAACTGAAGACATAGGCCTTCAGTTTCTACGGGAAATCTTACTTACTTCTGCGTTTGGTTGGCTAGAGTCTGTTCGGCAATTTGGATGGCCCGTTTCACCAAGTTTCCTGCATCCCGAGTGGTGATTCCACCCCAACCTTCTTTTTGAACAGTGTCGTAGATGCCAAGATCCTTAGCTAATTCCATCTTAAACTGGTCGGACATAATTCCGCGTCTGCGACTCATAGTAGCCCTCCTTAGATTAAGGTATGACCTCCCCATATTCGTTAGTATGGACTTGTATGTATAAAAATATCAACAAGTGCAAAAAACAGTAGAACGGTAAATGTTCTACTGCTACTGTAAGCCACTTATCGGAATCTGTTCTTGCTCAGATGGACAAACTGTTAGCATAACAGTCTCGGTCAAAATATCTGCATAGCTATAAGAAACACGCTCAAAGGTGTGCCGGTCTTCGTCCAATCGGACAATAAAAACGGATGGATAGGTGGATTCCAAGATGCCTGTACGTTCCACCGTCTTACGACGACCTCCATTAGCTCGAAGTACAATACGCTCACCCAGATGATTGTCTAAACTGCGCTTAATATCCATTAACGCATTATTTGCCATGTGCATGACCACCTCACTTGTTAATGATTATAACAACATAAGGTTAGTATGTCAAATAAATTGATAATTATAGCAATCGGACGAACAAATTGTCAATGAATATTGTTTTACAGGATTCTACACTCTGTCGTATGAATAGTTTACACATAAAAAAACCTACGGAACGGGAATCCGATTTTATCCCGTTCCGTAGGCTCTTTGTGTTACCATTTTTCTTTTTTCATCGTTTCTGTAATCGGCAATCCAAGTCGAAATGTGCCGAAAGTTTCAATCCCACCTAATCCATCAATTCCCGTAATCGTGTTTTTTGCAACTTCAAAAACGTTCACCGTTTCTCTGACCGAAGTAAATGCGACTCGCTCTGCGATATAGACGGGGTCTAGCGTATGAATGTTGATTCGGCGTGGAGAGCTAGCAAAATTCGCTCCCGCATCTAAGATGCTTTCAAAATTTGATTGACATGCACCTGCAAAGATTACAAGTCGATCATGGTTCCGTTCATACCGTCTAGCTTCTTGGACGGCTTGAACGAAGTAACGAGAGTTCCGATAACTATCTAAAGAGGCGAGGTCGCCATGATGTCTTCTATATGAATCGTGACCGGTTAATATTAGAATATTGGGCTGATACTTCTGTAACAGCCTTGCTGTATATGTGGGCATATCCTTTTCCATGAGATGAAAGCCATGTACCTTAATCCCTAGTTCCCGGTACATGATTAAGCACTTCTCTAGATATCGCCCATCTCCATCCAAATGAAGGACAGAACCAGGGATCTCAAAGGTCACATTATTCTCTTCCGATCTTCCCGTATAGCCCATCTGCTGATAGGTATTTTTCTCTCTCATCAGCCTTCTTTCTTGCTGGATCAGCCGAAGTGACTCTTGGCTTTTGACCATGCTTTTCTCTAGCTCTTTCTGCAGGGTCTGAGGGTCGATCTTTTTCAAGTCGTCCATCGGAGCGTCAGCTACAAGCCTAAACTCCAGCCCTTGCAATATCGCAACCTTCCCGTCGTCCTGAAGGCTAATGACCGTGAAGAAAATATCGTTACCATAGGAATTTCTTGTAACAATGTCACCAACGCGAATAGACATAGAAACACCCTCCTCCATGCCAATATATGTGGAGAAGGGTGTTTAGGTTTCTGGTTCTACCCTGATTTTGTAAATCGGTCGGCCACAGAACTTGCCCCGTAGGAATACGGCTTGATAATAGCCTTGTACCCTACGGAGGAAACCCAGCCGACAACTTCTTGAATCAGCATCCTGGTTTCTCCTTGATGGCCAACATCGAGGTGAATTTCGACTGGCCATTGGGCTACTATTTCCGTTATCCCATTTTCTTTCAACCGATCCATTACCCTAAGGCTCAGTTCGGTTTCTTTATATATTCTTGTTCTTAGATCATACATTGGCTTGGCCTTCCACTTACAAAAGAAGAACCTCGCCCCTTTTCCCACCCGGTGGATAATGACTGCAGTGACATACAAGGTTTTTTCTGAACTGGTCTGAGAGTCGGTTCCTATGACGATCTTATAATCAGCTTTTGGGTCCTCACGAACGTAGCTTTTTATATAGTTCAATACCTGCTGCTCCCCAAGCATTCCCATGGTCGGGCTTATAAAATCCAATTCGCTACCTCCTTGGATTTAAGAGTCAGTCGTATACCATTATACTCCAGCTTCTGCTATTAGGTTACTAAGCCTTGCAAATTCCGCTATGCTTAGCGTCTCCCCCCTTCTTGATGGATCAACCTCAGCCCGTTGCAGCACGTCAAGCAACAGCTCCCGCTGGTCCTTACCAAAAATCGAGCCCATCAGGTTGTTATAGATGGTTTTTCTTCGTTGGGCAAAGCTTGCCTTGATCACTTTAAACAACATTTTTCGACTCACGACTTCTACCGGAGGCTTCTCTCTGACGGCGAGTTTCAATACGGCAGAATCAACGTTCGGCTGGGGAATAAAGACGCTGTGCGGCACAATCATGGCAATCTCCGGCTCGGCGTAATACTGCGCCATAATACTTAAGGCTCCATACTCCTTGCCTCCAGGGGCTGCAGCGATACGTTCAGCAACTTCCTTCTGCATCATCACTACAATATTCTCTAGAGGAAGCTCCTCTTCTAGTAGCCTCATCAAGATCGGACTTGTCACATAATAAGGCAGATTCGCTACCACATTTACCTTCGGATAAGCCGCAAACTTCTCTCGAAACAGCTTTCTAAGGTCGACCTTCAACACGTCGCCATGAACAACCTCTGTATTGGGATAAGGCTCCAGCGTATCCGAAAGAATAGGAAGTAGACGTTGATCAAGTTCAATCGCTACAACCTTGCCTGCTGCTCTTGCCAAATGCTCTGTTAACGCACCAATACCAGGTCCAATTTCCAAGGCAGCCTTCGTCTCATCAAGGGAGGCTGTCTTTACAATATTATGCAGGATATTTGTATCAATGAGAAAATTTTGTCCTAAGCTTTTCTTGAAAGAGAAGCCATATTTTTTCAAGATCTCTTTTGTTCTCGTTGGCGTTGCAATATCTTTATTCATCCAGGTCACCTCTCAAGGTTTCTAATGCGGCCTCAAACTCTCTTTTGGAGATTTGAAATTGGTTCAAACGCTTATGTATTTGCTTTCCGTTGGCATAACCAATCCCTAAATACTCACCCAACAGCCTTCTCCTCTCACTCGCTTCATCCGTTCCTATCAACCCGGCATTCACGAGGTCCTGGAGTGTAATTTCCTCCTGATAAAGTCCCTGTACCTCCGTCCTTACTTCCGCTAAAGCATTTCTAATGACTTCATCAGTCGCGTTTTCCACACCTAAATTTCGCTTTCCCTTCCCCTGATCCCGGGTAATAAAAGCATGCTTACAGCCAGGCACTGCCTGACTAATGATTTTTCGAATCCTTTCACCCGGATAGTCAGGATCCGTAAAAATAATAACGCCTCTTTTTTCCTGAGCGATCTTAATTCTTTTAATGACGGATTCAGGAATGGCCGATCCCCCCGTCTCTATCGTATCAGCACCAACCGCTCGGCGAATCACATTGGTATCTGATTTACCTTCCACAACGATGACTTCTTTAATCATTTGTCCATAACGCTCCTTTTACGGCTAAAAAGGCTGTGTCGCAATGGAACACAGCCAATCTTTACTATTTATTCTGGTTTGGTTTTGCCAATCACATACACAGCTTTTGATTTCCTTTTTCCAAATCGATGAGCAGCCAGATCATTTTCAAAAAAGATATCAATCTTATTGCCTTTTACCGCCCCGCCTTTATCCTCAGCTCTACGGAATCCTACACCTTCAATGTAGACCCATGTTCCCATTGGTATAACACTAGGATCTACAGCAATCGTTCTCCCTTCTTGAGCTCGCTTGCCTGTAGCCGTAATGCCGTATTGGGGGTGATCAGGTCCTTTTCCCGTGTGGGATACCCCTGAACTATAAGCGGTTAATACCACGTTGTTTAGGACCTTCCGAGCAGCAAAATTAACCCCTCCACGAGAAACAGTGGTGAGTGTTCCAATGGCGACTACCCGATCCTGCTTGGTCTGGATCACTTTGGTCTCCACTAAGGTCCTTGATGCTTCTTTTCCATTTTCATAAACCACTTCATATCGCTGAACAGCCTTTCCTTCTCGACCTTCCTGAATGACCTTTTGTTCACCCTGCCCTAACAAATAGTCTTTCCGCTTGACCTCGTTAAAAGGAACCTTCTGCTCTTCTTCTACGATTTCTTTCACTACTCTGGTGATCGCTATGATCCCTTCCGGCTTAACCTGTGACGTGGCAACAGGCTCCGTACGATCCCATTCTCCTAATGAAATCTGTTGTTCTTCTAGTACATCGGCAACCGTTAGCTGATTCGTAACGATCTCCTTTTCCTGTTCCCCTTCTTGGATGGTCACAGGCCATTTATCCGTATAAGAGATCTTCAGACCTTGCTTTACTGGTTCAGTCTTACTTGGTTCAATTACATCATATTCATCAATAAGTACGTGCTGTTCGATTAAAAACTCTTCAACCGTCTGAGCCTTCGTCTCGACGAGCCGGGACTCTTGGTTATGTACAAATTCCACTTGCTTCGGTTGGTTAGCTAGGTATACCCAGATGCAAGCAGCCGTGATGAAAAGTGCGGCAAGGATGCTAACCGTGAAAGAAACGTTCCGCTGAAGCGGGAAAGTTTTTCCTGGTTCCATATTCCTATTTGTCCTCCTCTTCAAGTTGAGTTCATTTTAGTTGACACCTTTCTTTTTGTCAAACCAAAACTTTACAGCTGAGTTCGACAAAGCCGAGGCTCCCGCTTGTCGAATGAGGAGGACCAACTTTTATTGAACCTTAAACAATCTTTTGGCATTCTCCATGGTATGATAGGCCAATTCTTCCGTACTCATCCCTCTCAGTTGTGCAATCGCTTCTGCCACATACCGAACATAGCCCGTTTCGTTCCGTTTCCCTCTATACGGCTCCGGTGTCAAATAGGGACAGTCGGTTTCAATTAGAAGTCTATCGAGTGGAATTTCCTGAGCAATTTCCTTTGGTTTTTTCGCATTCTTAAACGTAACCGGCCCACCGAAGGAAATATAGAAATTCATATCCAAGCATTGTTTGGCCATTTCCAAACTTCCAGAGAAGCAGTGCATGATGCCGCCAACCTCTGCTGCATTCTCCTCCCTCAAGATATCTACAACATCCTGATGAGCGTCACGATTATGTATGACAATAGGCAGCTTAAGTTCCTTGGCCAATTGGATCTGCCGACGGAACACAACCTGCTGAATATCCCGAGGGGAGGTATCCCAATAGTAATCTAGCCCAATCTCCCCAATCGCCACTACCTTCTCATGCTTGCTCAGCTCTCGAAGCCAATCATAGTCCTCTTCAAGCATATCCTTCGCATCTTGTGGATGCCAGCCAACAGCCGTATAGATAAAATCATATTTTTCAGCTAGAGCCACAGAAGTCGGAATCGTCTCTCGGTTAAACCCAATATTTACAATCCGAGTCACCCCATTTTCCTTTGCTCGTCGAATCACTTCTTCTTGATCCTCGTTAAATTGTTCTGCATTTAGATGTGCATGGGTGTCGAAAAGCATCGAAACACCGCCTTTCTTCATTGTCGAAATCCATCATTATTTGTTTAAAAGTTGACATGGTTCGATAGGAAAAAACAATGTTTTAGCAAGCAAGGTGATCCAGCTTACTTGGAAACATTATCGGTTTGGGACCAAACGACTTGGTTTTGTGATCAAAAGACGTGAATGATTTGAAAATGGTACCTGGTACGTGAGCACCCGGATCCGAACGCGAGTGATCAGCCACGTTCAGGGCACGAACCGCGGGTTTGCGGTACTCAGGTGCTCCACCTACTTGCAATCATTACCGGTATGGAACCAAACTACTTAGTTTTGTGATCAAAAGACGTGAATTATTTGGAATGTTACCTGGTACGTGAGCAAACGACCTTTCTTCGTGAGCATCCACCACATTTCCGTGAGCATATCTGAATTTTCGTGAGCATCCGAACCTGAACGGTAGCCATCCGCTCCCCGACCAGGCCAGGATGAAAAAGAAAAGCCTGATTACCTAAAAAACAGCTTGAAATGGGCGGCTCTAAATCAAAGTTTAGATTGCCGTTCTAAAAACCAGACTAAAATCACACAAAACCTCGAAAAAACTCCAGCTTACTTGGAATCATTACGGGTATGGGATCAAACTATTTAGTTTTGTGACATTCGGCCAACTTAGAGGAACGCGTCCCCTGCCCAACAAGATAACCTTCCTACTAGGTCAAAAATATAACCGAAGAAATCGCTCATTCACACGATTTCTTCGGTTAGTTTCTAGGGCGGAGGACCAATATAAGCGTAGATTTTCCGCCTGTTTCTTGGAAACGTCTCGGTCCAAGCCGGAATAGTCGGAGAATCTCCGGTTAATTGGTGGCTAGAACCGGTTTTGGGCGGCTCCCGCTCTGTTTAACCGGAGCTAGTCCGACTATTTCAGAGAAATTCGTTCACGTGATCCATTTAACCGGACTTACTCCGGTTATTCCTCTCATCAATTGCGCTCGGCGAGCTCCTACTTCACCTTCGCTCCATTCGGCATATCAGCCGGTACACTAGCCAGGGTAAGTTGATCCCCCTCGGATGCCGCTAAAATCATTCCATTGGAGATCTCTCCACGCAGCTTCACAGGCTTTAAGTTGGTGACGCAAATGACTTTCTTGCCTACTAGTTCTTCCGGCTTATAGAATTTCGCAATTCCAGAGACAACTTGGCGCTGCTCATAGCCGAGGTCAAGTTGAAGCTTAAGCAATTTGTCTGCTTTAGGTACCGGCTCAGCAGATAAAACCTGGGCGACGCGCAGATCTACTTTCATGAAGTCGTCGATCAAAATTTCTTCCGTTTCTGGTTTCTCTATGACTTTAGCAGCTTCGTTCTGCTTTTTATTTTCTTCCGCTTGCTTACGGGCAGCGGCTGTATTTTCATCAATTGCCGCAATCTCTACCTCGAGCTCTAGGCGTGGGAACAACATCTCCGTGCGGTTCACCTTGACTCCGGCAGGCAATGAGCCCCATTGTTTGGCGCTTTCCCATTGAAGCTCCTTTGCATCAGTTGGCAAGCCTAGTTGAGTCCAAATTTTGGTTGGCGTTTGCGTCACGAACGGTTGCAAAAGAACAGAGGTTATCCGGATGCTCTCTGCCAAGTTGTAGAGAACAGTACCGAGACGCTCACGGTTCGCTTCATCTTTAGCGAGGTTCCAAGGCAATGTCTCATCAATATACTTGTTTGTCTTCCCTACCAATTCCCATAAGTGGGTGAGTGCATTGCTGAAGCGCATTTCGTCTAAATGCTGCTCTACCAGCTCCACGGTTTTCATTGCCAATTGCTGAAGTGGCTCATCGTACTCACCTGGCTGTGTAGGAGCCGGGATCACACCGTCAAAATACTTATCCACCATGGCGACGGTTCGACTGACTAAGTTCCCTAAATCGTTGGCCAAGTCAAAGTTTAAGCGCTGGATGAACGCTTCAGGTGTAAATACGCCATCTTGTCCGAAGGCGATCTCTCGGAGCAAGAAGTAGCGGATAGCATCAGATCCATAACGGTCGATCAAGAACTTCGGATCGATAACATTCCCTTTGGATTTTGACATTTTACCGTCTGGCATAAGCAGCCAACCATGGCCAAACACCTTTTTCGGAAGGGGAACATCTAGCGCCATTAAGATAATCGGCCAATAGATCGTATGGAAACGAAGGATATCCTTTCCTATTAAGTGAACATCAGCTGGCCAGTACTTCTTGTAAAGCTCATCTTGGTCAGACATAAAGCCGAGTGCCGTAATATAGTTAGCTAAGGCATCGATCCAAACGTAGATCACATGCTCAGGGTCATTGGGAACCTTAATCCCCCAATCAAACGTGGTGCGGGATACACACAAATCCTCTAAGCCGGGCTTCAAGAAGTTGTTTACCATTTCGTTTCTGCGAGATTCGGGTTGAATAAACTCTGGATGCTGTTCAATATAGGCAAGCAAACGATCTTGATAGTTAGACATGCGGAAAAAGTAACTTTTTTCTTTTACAACGGAGATTTCGCGTTCACAATCAGGACAGTGGAACTTGTCCCCTTTCTTCGCCTGACGCTCCGTCCAGAAGGCCTCACAGGGAACGCAGTAGTAGCCTTCATATTCCCCTAGGTAGACATCTCCTTGATCAACAAGCTTTTGAAAAATCTTTTCTACTGCAAGCTTGTGCCTGTCTTGGGTTGTCCGGATAAAATCATCATAGGAGATATCGAGTTTGGTCCAAAGATCTTTGATCCAATCCACAACAGGATCAATAAACTCCAAAGGCTGCAAACCCTCTTCCGCAGCGCGACGCTGCAACTTCTGTCCATGTTCATCGGTACCCGTTAAGTAGTAAACGTCGTACCCTTTCAGTCGCTTGTAACGAGCCATAGCATCTGCAGCTATGGTGGTATAAGCATTCCCAATGTGGAGCTTGTTGCTAGGGTAATAAATAGGCGTGGTAATATAATACGTTTTATTAGTTGACACGTTCATTTCCTCCCAAATCCGAAAAAAGTCCTTTTTCCATTATCTCATCTTTGCCCAAAATATACAAAACATTACTCTATTGGTCAAGTGTCGAATACTTGTCGAATTATACAGTTGTTTAACTAAATAATTTCCAGTAATTTTTCCAGCAATGTGATTGCTGGAATTAGGACTTCTTAGTTTAAAATACAAGCAATATCCTAATATATCACGCATTATACCAACTATAAGCTTTTCTTTTTTCTAAATTTATCTTTATTATTCCAGTAAATTGAAATTAATTGTTGACTACTTCTGGAAGTGCTGGTATTATAAATGTAAGTTGATTTTGTCGAATTTTGGCGAGTTGGTGCTAAAAAAATAAAGAGGGTTAACTGAGAGGAGAAATTATCATGCTTAAATCCACAGGAATTGTACGTAAGGTAGACGAGCTAGGTCGTGTCGTTATTCCTATCGAGCTTCGCAGAACACTAGGTATCGGTGAGAAGGATGCCCTAGAAATTTTCGTTGATGGCGAGCGCATCATCCTTAAGAAGTATGAACCATCTTGCATCTTCACTGGAAATGCGGAAAACCTTGTACACTATAAAGGCAAAATGATCAGCAAGGAATGCATCCAAGAGCTATTAGATCTTGTAGAGCAGCCTGTTGCAAAATAAATAAGTATACATAAAAAAACCAGGAGCCGACTCCCGGTTTTTTTTCGTTTTACCTTTATCCATGATATAAATTGTAGATCTCTCTTTTGGGTACCTGCCTGTCTTCGGCCACCTTTTTGATAGCGTCCTTAGAAGTCAAGCCTTGGCTGATGTACGCCTCTACATGAGCCACAGGCTCTAACGGCTCCCACCAGCTTATAGAAGGCTCTTCTTCCCCTTGGGTATTTCCCTCCAGCACAACGGTAAACTCACCCCGAATTTGATCTAGCTGTTTGAGGTGATCGATCACTTCTTCTAGACTCCCGCGAATAAACTCTTCGTACTTTTTGGTAAGCTCCCGGGCTAGGGTTACTTGTCGGTTACCTAGTACCTCAAGCAGCTCCCCCAGCATCTTCGTAATCCGGTGTGGGGCTTCATAGAAGATTAAAGTTTCCTTATAGCCCTTCAACCGCTGAATCTCTTCCCGCAACGGCTTTTTATCCCTAGGCAAAAAACCAAGAAAAATAAATCGATCGGTGGGAAGACCGGAAGCAATTAAACCACTTAACGCAGCATTAGCTCCGGGAATAGGAATAACGGGAATACTCCATTGAACCGCTTCACGAACCAACTCATAGCCCGGATCGGAGATGGCCGGCATACCGGCGTCACTGACTAACGCGATTTTCTTCCCTTCTTGCAGCCACTGTAAAATGCCCTTCATACTAGCTTCCTTATTGTGTTCATGGTGACTGATGAGCTTGGTGTCAATTTCAAAGTGGGTGAGCAGCTTTTTGGTTTGCCGGGTATCCTCTGCAGCGATGACGTCAACCATCTTTAGGGTTTCTAAGGCGCGAACGGTAATATCCTGTAAGTTCCCAATCGGAGTAGCCACCAAATATAACTCCCCACGCTCCGACCTATCGCCGGTAAAGCTTGATTGTACAAACATATTAGACCCTCTCCTCCGTTCCAAAATAAATCTTTAATAGTTCCGGTGTATAAGAGCCCTTTTCATCATAGACAATCAAGGGTGGCAGCAGCTTGACATCAGGCTTCCCATCTCGAATCCCTTCGATTAGGACCATATTCGCTTCTGCTCCTGCCTTGGAGTGAACAAAGCGGATGCGCTTGGGCTCAATTCGGTGCTTACGCATCAAATCAATCAAATCGACGAAGCGAGAGGGACGATGAACCATAGCCACCTTTCCGCCGGATTTTGTTAAGTAAGCACTCACGCGAATGACATCCTCAAGAGTACAGTAAATCTCATGGCGAGCGATGGCAAAGTGCTCATTTTGGTTGACTTCTCCTGTTTGAGGAAGCATATAGGGTGGATTGCAGGTGACCACATCATAGGCACCATGACCGAACTGTTTAGGCGCCTCTTTTAAGTCCCCCAAATGGATATGTATTTGTTCTTGCAGATGATTAAGCTTGACGTTTCTTACCGCCATATCGTATAAACGCTCTTGGATTTCAAGAGCATCAATCACAGCTTTGCTTCTCGTGGACAGGAGCAAAGGAATTACCCCATTTCCTGTGCATAAGTCCATAATTCGACCTTTCTGGATCGGTAAGCTGGCAAAATGGCCTAACAGGACGGCGTCCATGGAGAAAGAAAACACTTCATGACTTTGAATAATCTTTCGTTGGTTCGTAATTAAATCGTCCACCCTTTCGGAAGGGTGCAAATGTATATCCATTCCAACACCTCAGTACAAAAATCAACTTTTTCCACTATACACCTTATTCTATCCATTAGAAAGAAAAAAGAGGCCTCCCTCAAAGGAGACCTCTACTTTACTTATTTAAGAACGAAAGACAAAACAAGCAATCTCCTTCTTTGCGAAGGCTTCCGAAATGCAGGTTGCAAATGTGGAAACCTTCCTGGTAGAGTCTAGCTAGGTTATCATAGCCTTCTCCGACTGCTACTTTTTGTTTTTCTTCGTGCTTGGCCTCTTTCTCATTTTCCTCCAGCAGAGAAGTAGCTTGGTTAAGCCGCTCTAACTGTAAGCGCAGGTGCTGGTTTTCTATGGTGAGGTTCTTGTTCTCCTCCAGCAATTCCACAATGCTTTCTCTCAAACTACCGACTTCCTTTAGCAGTTTGCCGATTTGCTCTTCAATATTGGTTGCCTGCTGAAACATTTTCTGTTTATTCATTACCCTCACCCCAACAGATACCTAGTTCACCTTCTCCATCTCCGTGATCTCCTCAAGCGTAAATTCTAGGGCTTTCCCTTGGTCGGGAACGTCCACTTGAACTAACCGCTCCAAGATATTGAGTCCCACTACACGCCCGTTTCCTAATGGCGTTACCACAAGCTGACCCATATCCGGCAAAGATTCTTTTGCACTCTCGTAGTTGTCATTCTCATATTTCAAGCAGCACATCAATCTACCGCACAGACCGGATATCTTTACGGGGTTCAGCGATAGATTTTGATCTTTTGCCATCTTGATGGAAACCGGTTCAAAATCACCTAAAAAAGTAGAACAGCATAGTATTCTTCCGCAAGGACCGATTCCGCCCAGCATCTTTGCTTCATCACGAACGCCAATTTGCCGGAGTTCAATGCGAGTACGGAAGACGAAAGCAAGATCCTTGACTAGCTCGCGAAAGTCTACGCGACCTTCTGCCGTAAAGTAAAAAATAATCTTGTTCCGGTCAAAGGTATACTCCACATCGATCAGCTTCATTTCTAATTGATGCTGGACAATTTTCTCTTGGCATACTTGCATAGCTTCTGCTGCCATTTTTTTATTCGCAGAAACTTGTTCCGAGTCTTCTGTAGTAGCCAGTCGGATGACTTTCTTCAGGGGGAAGACGACGTCATTCTCGGTGACTTGTTTTCTTCCAATAACTACTTGCCCGTACTCCACGCCACGTGCCGTTTCCACAATGGCATATCCGTTCTTCTCAACAGGCCACTCACCCGGATCAAAATAATATATCTTACCCGCCTTCTTAAAGCGGATACCCACTACTTCAACCAAACATCATCCCTCCTGTAGCTGAATAACCATCCTTTCGAGGGACAGCTGAGGATTAGTGTGGCGGCCAATTCGGCTTTTCGTTTCCATCACCACATCTATTCCCTTTAATATCCAAGGCCTACTGCAGCGTAGAGCTTGTCTCTGGATGGCATCCAATTGATCAGTATTCACAAGCTCTTGTTTACGATCTATCTGAAAATATAATAAGTCTCTATACCAATAGACAAGTAAGTCTAAGATGAAAGGCAAGCCCTGATTGCCTTGTTCATTTTTTAAGATCTTCTCTTGTATTGTAACTAGAGCATAAGATCCTTTGTCAAGTATATCTTCTGTTAATTGTAACACTAGGTTTCGATACTGTGCAAACCATTCTGATTGGCACCATTCCCTGGCCTGACCCAAATCCGCCGTTATTTGGCAGGCAATGCGCGCGATTGGCTCGTAATAGCCTTCTGACTTTAACCTTTCTACTCTGCTCTCAAAAGGAAGTTCGTCAAAATGGACGACCTGACAACGCGAAAGGATCGTGGGAAGGATCTGGTGTACATGCTCCGTAAGCAAAATTGCGGTGACCGGGTAAGAAGGCTCTTCTAGAAACTTCAACAGGCTGTTTGCCGCTTGAACGGTCATGCGATCGACATGCTGAATAATATAGACACTTAAAGAGGATTCTACGGCTTTAAACGAAAATCCTTTTTGCAACTCTCGAATCTGGTCAATCTTAATACTTGTACCTTCTGGCGTGACGATACGAAGATCCGGATGGTTGCCCGAATCAATGCGAAGACAATGATGACATTTCCCGCAAGCTTCCCCGTCGCTATCCACACATAACAAGGTTTTTGCCAATTGTATCGCCATCTTCAGCTTACCTACTCCTTGATTACCGGCAAAAAGATAAGCGTGAGCGACTCGGTTGTTCTTCACACTATTGTGCAAAATGGACGCTACTCTTGCTTGCCCTACTTGACTTTCCCAGCTCATATTCACATCACCACCTCTATTATACATCGAATGACAAATAGCCCGCTACGTTCCTAGCGGACTATCCCCTGAATAATCTTTATTGCCTGTTCTAATACTCGCTCAATGGATGGACTGGCATCAATCAAATGAATACGCTCTGGGAATCGCTGGAGCAACTCAAGGTATCCTTCTCTTACTTTATGATGAAATGCTAGATTTTCTAGGTCTAGGCGATTGACTTCTCTTTGTTTATCCGCTTCAATTCTCGAAAGTCCAAGCTCAGGCTGGATATCAAAATAAAGGGTAGCATCGGGGAGACCTTCCTCCACTGCAAATCGATTAATCGAATACACCGCATCCACTCCCAATCCACGTGCATACCCTTGATACGCCAAGCTGCTGTCGATAAATCGATCACATAAAACGACTTTCCCTTGCGAAAGAGCCGGGATGACCCGTTCCACATAATGCTGTCTTCTCGCCGCTGCATATAGAAGAGCTTCCGTTCGAGCATCCATCCTCGTATTTTTAGGATCAAGAATGACTTGGCGAATTTGCTCCGCAATATCGATTCCTCCAGGCTCTCGAGTCACGAGCACCTCATGCCCCTGCTCCTCTAAATAATGCTGAAGAAATGGAATCAGGGTCGATTTACCGGCCCCTTCCCCGCCTTCCAGACTAATAAATATTCCCGATTTCATACCCCATGCTCCTTAATCCTCATCGTTTTTGATAATCTTTAATGTTTTCAGTGTTGTATCTTCCACCCCATGAAATCGGCAGCCCATGCGTTGCAGCTCTTGGATATACTCTAGCATTTCTAGTTCTAATCGCTCTCCAGGAGCCACCAAAGGGATGCCTGGAGGGTAAGGAGTGATCATCTCGGCACTAATCTCCCCGACCGCTGCCTGAAGAGGGACGGAACTTGAAGCTCGCTGAAACACTTCATAAGGGCTTAAAATCAATGGGCTAGACAGAGGACGGTAGTGGACGGCTTGATTGCTTCCGGCTAATTGGGTCCGCTCCAATTGGTTGATTATGCTTAGGGTTCTTTTTAACTCATCATCGGTTGTCTTCGGTGATAAGGTTAATAATACGTGGTGTTCATCCGCAAGCTCAGGAAATACTCCCTGTTGTTCCAACCACTCTCGTAAGGCAAATCCGTGAAGCTCATGCGAATGCGTTCTTAGTGTAACTTTCAGCGGATCCAAGTAATCGTAATGTTCTTTTCCTTCCACCACCTCAAGCCAAGAAAAAGCCATATGGGCCAGCCCATCCTTTAATTGTGCACTCAAACGAAGGGACTGCCGCAGCTCTTGTTGTCCAACGTGTAAAACATAATGTCTCGCATGATCCAAAGAAGCCATGAGAGGATACGATGGACTGCTGGACTGAACCATTGTTAGAGCTTTGCGCAGTCGTTCTCGATTGAGTCGTGGACCCTTCACATGCAGCATGGAGGACATTGTAAGAGAAGGAAGCATCTTGTGCGTGGATTGGACAGCCGCCGACGCTCCAGCCTGCATGGCGGAGCCAGGCAGACCCTGGATCAAACCGAGGTGAGCACCGTGGGCTTCATCCACTAGTAAAGGGATCCCGTATTCCTCACAGAGCTCAGCGTAGGGCCTTAGATTCATTCCCATCCCATAATAATTAGGGTTCGTAAGAAACACCGCTTTTGCTTCTGGATGCTTTTGTAATTGGATCTTTAACTCCTGCAGAGAGACAGTCACAGGCAAGCCGGTTATGGGGTCCACTTCCGGTTGGAGATAAATCGGCTTGGCTTGGGCTAAAATTAAGCCGTTCATGACCGATTTATGAGCATTTCGCTGGACTAGCACTTCATCTCCTGGATGGCAAGCCGCGAGTAACATCGCTAGATTCCCTACCGTGCTGCCCCCAATTAAGAAAAAGGTCTCCTCCGCACCAAACGCTTCTGCCGCTAACTGCTGGGCTTCTCGTATGGCTTCTTCCGGGTGATGGAGATCATCCAACCCGGGTACCTCGGTGAGATCAAATGGATAAAGAGAAGCGAGTAAGCCTTCTCCCCTTCCTTTATGTCCCGGTACATGATACCTAATGGGATTTCTTTTTTGATATTGCGTAATCGCTTCTACTAAAGGCATTCGGTTTTGATTCATGCACTACGGGTACTCCTTCTTACTTAGCTTTATTTCTTTACTATATCATAAAGAAAACTTGGCTGGCGGCAGCCTTAATTGCACTATGCTTAAGAATTCAATATCATATATAAATTCTTATCTGCGAAAAAAAAGAGCTGTCTCACGTCAGCAAGACAACCCGTCACTTAAGCCTCTAATCTCCAGATGCTTTTCATCTTTTCAATGAAAAATGGATATTTGGCATCTAATGCATCCGTTTGAACCATTTCCTGCTCACAGGGCTGGCAAATGAATGAGTTCCAGATGGAGATTCCTTCTCTTTCTGTTTCACCGCATACGACACAACACTTTGATTGATTGGTTTCCATTTACATCATCCTAACCTGTTTTTCAACCATTATTATCTAGTATAGTGTCTTTTATACGTTATGTTCAGACTTTTCGACCAACTGAGACATATTTAAAACCTAGCTGATCCATCATGGAAGGGTAAAAAAGATTTCGACCGTCGACGATAAACGCAGATGGGAGCTCCGTTTTTAGCCGTTGTAGATCTACTTCCTTGAATTCTTGCCAGTCCGTTAAGATGACGAGCCCTTCTGTACGCTCTAGCGACTCCCAACAGTTCTTTGCCCATTGTACTTGACCCGCGTAAGACTCAAGGACTCCTCTCGATTCCCACTGCCGCTTTAAAGGTTCTAGCCCGAAAGGATCATAGAGCTGGATGTGTACGCCTTCCCCCAGTAAATCCTCCAGCACGGAGACCGCCTGTGATTCACGGACATCCTCGCTTCCCCCTTTAAACGTCACTCCCCAGACAGCCAGGAAACGTCCTTTTAGCTCTCCCCATTGTTTTCTTAACTGACTTCGCACCCACTGTCGCTGATCGTCATTAATCCGGGTCACCGCCGCTAACAAAGGCATCTCCAAATCTTGCATTCTCCCTTGTTCCATGAGCGATGCCATATCCTTAGGCAAACATGGACCCCCATAGCCAATTCCAGCCGCTAAGAAGGCTTGACCAATTCGAGGATCCATGCCAATGCCTTTGGCCACCGTTTGGATGTCTGACCCTAACACCTCACACAGCTGGGCCATTTGATTAATAAAGGAAATCTTCGTAGCGAGAAAAGCATTAGCCGCATACTTAATCATCTCTGCATCCCTTCTGCTGGTGAGCAAAAGGGGCAAACTGAACTCTGCGAGCAGATGACGCAACTCCTTGACTCGCGGATGATGGGGGTCTCCCCCCATTACGATTCGCGACGGCTGCCGAAAGTCTTCTAGCGTCTTTCCCTCACGCAAAAACTCAGGATAAGAAAGCACTTGAACGGCCTTCCCTTTCTCATTAAACCAGGCTTGAACCTGATCCCCTGTTCCCACTGGAACGGTGCTTTTTATGATAAAGCAGGCGTCTTCCCTTAAATAAGGAGAGGATTGCTCTACAGCTGCCCACAAAGGCCTTAGATCCGTCTTCCCCTCTTTTCCTTCCGGTGTTCCGACACATACAAACAGGTAAACTACTTCTTGAATGTCTTCGACCCGATTCGTGATATGAATTATCCCATCCTCTTTCACTTTTTCAAATGCCTTGACTAAGTCCTCTTCCGATGAAAAAAAAGAGCCCTCAGTCAAGGCCTGGAACCTAGCTTCTGAGGACTCAACCAGAACGACAGGAAAACCCCGTTCAGCGAACCCTACGGCAACTGCTAAGCCCACGTAACCTCCTCCAAGAACTCCTAACCTTTGTTTCATGACAGCTTCTTGACCTCCTGATACCTTGGTTGATCAGACTTGGGCGAAACCGGTCTTGACATTTCTTTATAGATGGCTGGGAAGACTTTCGTCATATAGGCCCAGAATTTAATAAAGGATTGACCCGTTGTCCGTACTTGGTAACGGATAGGAACCTCCACCATACGATAGCCTTGGCGAACAATGTTGAGCGTCATGACTTGAGCATAATTATAATCATGAACAATCTCCATATCTCTCAAAACCGGGCGACTGAACACTCGAAAGCCAGATTGCCCATCATAGATCCAACGGCGGAGCAGAATCATCTGGATGCAGGTGAAAAAATAGTTTCCAAGACGTCGATGGATCTTCATACCTTTGATTGTTCCCATAAACCGTGATCCCATAACATAATCCGCCTGATTCCAGAGGACGGGCTCCACTAACTCTGGGATCTGCTCGGCTGGATACTCATTATCTCCATCGATCATGACCGCCACATCAGCCCCTCGATCATAGGCATGCTTTAACCCCTTACGCACCGTGGCACCTAACCCACAATTTCCAGGCATATCCACCACTTCGTCCGCTCCGGCAAGCTTAGCCACTTCTACGGTTCGATCGGTCGATCCATCATTAATCACAATAACAGAAACTTCAACATCCGGTCTAAAATGACGAGGAACCTTCGCGATCACATGATGGATCGCTTCTTCTTCATTATGCGCTGGTATGATGACGATGCACTTTTTCTTTTTCATCTTGGATCCCCTCTTCTCTTAAGGCTTCTGTTAATACAGGCCCCCTTGACTTATTCGGATATGGAGCACCTAACAAATAAGCTAATGTTGGTGCAACCGATACTAGGGAATGCTTGGCATCCACTTTAACCCCTTGTCTAATGGCGGGTCCATGCATAATGAATGGAACAAACCGCTCTCCTTCATCTAAGTGTCCATGACCTCCGATTCCATCGGATTGTCCATGATCAGCGCAAACCATGAACGTCGTATTTCCCATGTAGCCCTTTTCTGTTAACCATTGGTAAAAGCCTGCGACATGGGCATCCGCTTCTTCAATCTTTTCACGGTATTCTTCGTATAGAGCACCTCGGCTGTGCCCTGTTTGATCCGTACTGATTAATTGAACAATCATCAGATCTGGATTTTTCTCTTCCATAATTTCTTTGGCTCGGTTGATTATCATGCCATCCACTTGATCATTCTTTGCCACTGCTGTATAGGTATCTACATCATCACCCATTGAATCCACGAGATGAGCGACGCCTAATAATCGGCCTTTTTTCCCTACTTTTCTCAAGCTATCAAAAATGCTTTCACAGGTGATCCCTAGCTTATACACCATATTGCTTGTAATCCCATGCTCTCTTGGATAAGTACCGGTAAACATGGAGGAAAAACAAACCACGGTTCTTGCAGGATAAACCGTTTCCATCTGATCGAATTGTGTTCCGTTCTTCGCTAACCAATCAAGGAATGGAGTTTTCGCTTCAGCCAACCGATCTTTACGACACCCATCGATGACAACCATGACAATGCGATCCGTTTTTGCAGATTCAGGTTCCACATTTTGAGTATAGGTCGGGATTTCTTCCGGCTTCCAGTTAAACAAGAGTCTGTGAAGAACGATACTAAACACCAGCACGGCTATAGAGAAAGCAAGCGTTGCAAGCCAAGGAATCGAGCCCTCAAGCTGGTAGCCATACGTATTTCCCTGAAGAACAGCCAATAGGGTAAGAAACTTGGGAATTTGCTCTTGAGAGTTTCCGCTGGTGGAATCACTGTTTTTTAGGACAAGCTTCCAAAACCTCGTAAAGTTCCACAGCGTTGTTCCAATCCGCAAATGATAATAGATGGTCCCCCAAAAAATGACGGTAAAAAAGAAATACATGCCTAAAGCAAACAAAGTGAGCTCGATGGAAGGTCCCCCGTACAGAAGAAAGGCCCCTATAAAAGGTATCCATAAATATTTTCTTAACGTGATTGGGAAGTCGAATATAAAATAAATAGCTAAAAGCGGGGCAATCGACAACAACCCGATCCCAAATGAGCTCCAAAAGTCTCCTTCTTGCCAGTCGGCAAAGTGAAAAAGCAAGAAAATCCCGATCACATAGACGGGGGTAAAAGGCTTGCCTTCGTTTAACACGTTCCAGCATCTTGCTGCTACTTTTTCAAATTTAGAAGCTTTCTTCATCGTTTTCTGGCCTCTCTTTCTTTTTGTCTAACACCAGCTAAGACCTCTTTCCACTTCAGCTTCAAAGTAAAGAGAGAGTAAGCACCCAGCGTATAAGAATAGATAAATTTAAGCCCATGGCTCATGATGGCAATTTCTAGCGCAGTGGTCATGGTTAATCCGACTTCCTGGAGTAGCCAAGACATGACACTTTCATAGGTTCCAATCCCTCCAGGAGTCACATGGAAAATTTGACCGGCTATAGTGACGGCATTGATTCCTACGGCTAAAGAGAACGGAAGCTGCAAGTGAAGAGCTTGAACCACGCACCAGAGCACAAAGCCTTCAAGAACCCATCCCGGAAAAATCCAAATCCCCGCATAGAGGAGCTTGCCAAGTGAATGTTGTTTCCCTCCCCAACGATTCCATAGAATCCAGCTAAGTATCATCATACAGACGAGAGGAATAAGGATGCCGGGTGAGGATAGAACAGGGATTTTCAATCCCCAGGCTGCTAGGTAGGCTAACATCAATAAGGAAGCCAAATCAAGCCAACGGCTATAGATCACCGACTGTGTAGCATCTCTCCAGTTCAGGCTAAAGGACCGGTTTAGTAAATAAATTCGTGCTCCATCCCCTGCTTTAATAGGCAGAAGATGATTAACTAGGAGCCCGACCATGTGAAAATGAAACAAGGTTAAGGCTTCCTTCTTGCTTTTGCCTATCAAGATGGCCCAACCGATACTACGCAGATAGAAAGCGAAGCTATAAGTTAAAACAAATAATACAATATACCACCATTGAGAGACTAACAGCTGGACAGCGTCCTTGATTCCGCTATCGCTTAGATATGTAAGACTGATATAAACAAACCAAACAAATAACAAAACACTAATGGCTTTTTTCATTAATCCCTCGATTTCAGGTATGGCAGCAGACTCGGCAGCCCCTCATACAGTGTGATGTCGTGGTAGGTTGGGTACAAAACCTGGCTCTCCTGGAAGGAAGTCACCCGTTTTAGATGTGGAAGCAGTTCTTCCTTGTAGAGCCCAAAGCCCTCTAGTACTTGACTCGTTAACAACACCTTGACCTCGCGATTCGCATGCATTAAAACCATCTGCCTAAAATAAGCTGGTGACTTCAAACGCTCTGCATAATAACTAGGTGCATAATAGTGGAGAATTCGCTGCTCCTCCCACGTATAGATCACCACATCATCGGGATCATAATGATCCTGGATATAATCAACGAGTTGAATGGTCGGGGGAATCGTCTGCCGGTAACGCTCTGCCCAATGCCATCCATTCCATCCATAAACCAAGGATAACAAGAGGATAAAAGGAAGGACGATCTTCCTCTTGCAGAGCCAAACAGCCACAAGAAGAACCAGCGGAACAAGAATCAAGATATGTCTAGGTTTATCCGCATTTTGTGCGAGTATGGACCAAGACAGGTAAGGTACAAACAGAAGGGCAAAGAACAAAAGAGAAACCTTCTGTTGCACGCTCCTGTAAACAAGAAGAAGACCAGCAAAAAACAACCCACCTAATAACCAAGAAGCCCCTTCGAAGTCTTGTTTTAATCTCCCTACCGCCCCCATCATAAGGAGATACTGACCCACTACTTGTCCCACACGTTCATGGAAAGCTAGGTCAGAGTCAACCACCGTTCCTCCCCACTCGGAAAAATGTCCTTGGGTAAACGATAGGCCCATTTGCAAATAGGGAATCATCCCCCCTTCATGATAAGCCGTTGGAAGCAACCAAACGGAAACGGAAAAAATTCCGGCCACTAGGAAGACCGCATAGCCTTTCCATGAACGAGGCAATAAAAAGAGAAGCAATAAAAAAGCAGCAGCAAACGGAAAATAGGACAAACGAACCCCCATGGCCAACCCAAAAGCAATGACGGCGATCGTACCCATCGTCCATTGCTGAACCCTCCCTCTTTCCTCGTAAACCGTAAGGGCCAAGAATGCGAGCGCAACATAAACCAGCAAGATACCCGGCATATCCGACATGGGCTGTAGAGAATACAGCCATAACAGGGGATTCAAGGATACTAGCCAAGCAACCATCCACCCGGTCAGAACATTGGCGATACGACTTGCCAGGATGTATACAGGAACAGGAAGGAGAGCTCCACTAACCGCGCTGAGAAGAGATAAGCTTAGAACAGGATCTTGAGTCCACAAATGGATAACATAGGCACCTAAGATCAGCACGGGATAGCCTGGAAAATGGGGCTGCATAGCCAATACATTAAAATCAACCACACCTAGGGCGAAGTCAACTGCATCAAAGCTGTCAGCAAACCGTGCGATAAAAGGAAATCGAATTCCAAATCCGATGATGACCAAAAAGAAAAGAGCTATGACCGAGCGGTTCATCTATTACGCCTCAATATATTATGATAATGATTTTCATTGTTATTATAGGGGTATATATCCCATGTGTCAATGAGTGAATTAAGGAAAAAAAGCCAACCCCATAATAAGGGTTGACTTAGACGATAAATGCTTTGATTAAAACTAAAGAAACCAAGCCGGGAAGCCCAAGAAAACCGGACATCGCTGCTGTAATAGGGTTTATCGGAATAGAGAAATCGTAATTACCAGCGATAGAGTTAAAAACAAATAACAATACACCTCCAATGGCTACCTTAAATAAGCCATAGCCTATCCATCGTACTGGACTCCACACCGATTGACTCACCATAACTGCAATAAAAAGAATGCCTAACACGGCAATCAACCAAACCATTGAAGCACTCACGTCCACAGCCTCCTATTCCAATGCATGAAGTTTTTTCTTTTTTGCGATTTGATAAAGGAACATATACCTTCTTTCCAAAATGTCTACATGCTCCATCTTATTTCCGTTTTCATCTTGATCAATCTGGCCAAATAGCCACTGACACTTGGCTAATTCTACCCCATACAATAATCGTCTGCGCTCTTCCTGTATGATTCTTTTAACTTGTAGGTTTTGCTTTACTTTCTTAAGCATAGATCCGTCCCTCCTCCATACTACAAGGTATGCTTGTCTACAAAAAAAAGAACTAGTCATAGACTAGTTCTTACAGCTCTCTTCGGCCCTCTAACGCCTTCGTTAGCGTGACTTCATCTGCGTATTCCAGGTCCCCTCCAACAGGTAGACCATGAGCAATCCTCGTTACCTTAATACCGAAAGGTTTAATAAGACGAGAGATATACATCGCCGTCGCTTCCCCTTCAATATTGGGATTGGTAGCCAGGATCAATTCCTGGACTTGATCATCCTTCAATCGATTCAGCAATTCAGGCAGTCGAATATCCTCAGGACCAATCCCCTCCATCGGAGAAATCGCCCCATGGAGTACATGGTATTTCCCACGGAATTCCTTGGTCTTCTCCATAGCGATCACATCTTTAGGATCTTGAACGACACAAATACAAGAGGCTTCCCTGGATTTATCACTACAGATATAACATGGGTCCACATCCGTGATATTTTGGCAATGAGAGCAATATAATAAATTTCGCTTGGCATTTACCAATGCCTTGGCTAAATCCATGCAATCATCTTCCTTCATCGTAAGGACAAAAAAAGCTAATCGAGTGGCCGTCTTAGGGCCTATTCCTGGGAGTTTGCTAAAACCTTCAATAAGCTTGGCTATGGGTTCTGGATAGTACACTCTAACACCCTAGAACAAGCCAGGAATATTCATTCCGCCGGTCAGCTTGCCCATTTCTTTACTGTTAATTTCATCTACCTTCTTCATAGCATCATTAATCGCAACTAACAACAAGTCTTGAAGCATTTCAACATCCTCAGGATCGACGACTTCTGGCTTGATCTTAATTTCCTTCACTTCTTTATGTCCATTGACGATAACGGTAACTACTCCGCCACTGGCCGTTCCTTCTAGTGTTTTTTCTTTTAGCTCCTCTTGAGCCTTCATCATCTGCTCTTGCATTTTCTTTACTTGCTTCATCATATTGTTCATATTACCCATTCCACCACGCATGTTTATTGCCTCCTTTTAATCTTTAATGTGAATAAGATCTTCCCCTACGAGTTTAATCGCTTCTTCAAGAAAAGGGTCAGATTCAACTTGCTTAGGCTGTGCTTGTTGCTGTACGGGCTCTGGGGAAACATATGCTTGAATTTCTTGCCATTGGTTCTCCATTAAGGTTAACAAATCAAGCGGCTGTCCCCATACCGACTGCAACACTTCCTCAATAATCTGGCGGTGCTGCGGCTTTTCTGTGGTTTCTCGATGGATGGCACTTTTGAAGCTGACAACCAGTCCTCCCGCCCCCACCGCAACCGGCACTCCATCCAGGAGCCAAGCATGCACTTGGATCTTCTTTTTCTTAATCTTATTTAAGATATCTGACCAAGCCTGCATAATCTTTTGCAAAGATTCCGGGTTGGATTGTGAAGCAGCTTCCTTAATCCGGTGCTCCGAAATTTTGACTGTGGAAGGCATCGCCATTCGCTTCGGAGCTTCTTTACGTGCTTCAGGCTGCGCTTCCGTCTGGTTGGCTTGGACGGTACCAACTTGGCTTAACTTTTGCTCGAGTCGCTGTATACGCTGTAGAAGCTCTTGTACAACCGCAACATTTCCTGATTGATCATCTTGAGAAACGGGAGATTCTTCACTTACTAATCGAATAAGCCCCATCTCTAACACGATCTTAGGATGACTGGCCCATTTCATGTCTTGACTAACTTTATTCAGCTTTTCAATTATAGAATATAAAAATACCGGAGAAAAGGTTGAAGATAAAGTTTGGAACCGCTCATCGCCAGTCACCCGATGCTGTAGTTCATCTAGTGTGGGGGCGGTCTTAAATAGCAATAGATCTCGGAAATACAGGAGAAGGTCGTGTAAGAATTGCTCTGGATTCTTTCCCTCTGCGATCACCTGGTGCAGAAGCTCCATTAATTTAGCAGCGTCGTTGCGACTAACAAGCTCCGCTACCTCCCCCAGGATAGTCTGAGAAACCACCCCTGTAACTAACACGACATCTTCCACTTCGACGGTCGTGCCAGAATAAGAAAGAACCTGGTCAAATAAACTTAAAACATCCCGCATCCCGCCCTCGGATACTCTCGCCATAAGAGCCAGTGCTTGATCGCTAATGCTCACATTTTCCTCTGCAGCAATAAACCGCAAACGATCCATCATCGCCTTAGCAGATATACTTCGGAAATCAAAGCGTTGGCAGCGAGAGATAATGGTCGCTGGTAACTTATGCGGCTCCGTTGTCGCTAGAATAAATAGCACATGTCCTGGCGGCTCTTCTAATGTTTTCAACAGAGCATTAAAAGCTTCTGTTGTTAACATATGGACTTCATCAATAATATAAACCTTAAATCTCACTTCAGTCGGGGCATATTTAACTTTATCTCTTACATCCCGTATCTCTTCTACCCCACGGTTTGAAGCCGCATCAATTTCGATTACATCAACGACTGAGCCCTCAGTGATCCCTCTGCATGCAGGGCATTCGTTACAAGGCTCTGGTGCAGGGCCATTCTGACAATTCACAGCCTTCGCTAGAATCTTCGCCGCACTCGTCTTCCCTGTCCCTCTAGGGCCACTAAATAAATAGGCATGCGAAAAGCGTTGCTCTTTTAGCGCATTCTGTAACGTTCTTGTTATATGTTCTTGACCCACCACATCGTGAAACGTCTGTGGACGGAATACCCGGTATAACGCTCGGTATGCCATATTGGACACTCCAAATCTATTATCAATAGTAATAGTATACTATACCTCATTTTGTTTTAACAAATCATCCTATGCATAATAAAAGGACTGTCCTAAAAAAGGACAGTCCCTTATGAAAATTTATGCCGTGCACCTATTGTCGATACGACCAACCAAGCGTTACTTGTGTAGTTAGCTCGAACCAGGCTACCCTGCGGCACACAGGATGATCCACTTATGGCTGCTTCCTTCCGGACCTGACCAAGTTCATGGGTTCCTGTTGCGCAGGACCCGATTGTCAACACTACTTGCACAAGGCAGACCTTACATGAATCGCACCTTCAATAGGAATTCAACCCCGCTAAGGCGGATTGCGGGTTACAGGGCACCGCCATCTCCCCATCTAGCACGACAAAATTATACACTTAGTTAGTACAACCTGTTGTGGCTGTTTCCATAGCATAACATAAAGATAAACAAAGTTTCAAGGTCTAAGAAGCAACAAATTTATGGTAAAGCTTGAAATGAGAAATCCCTCTACACCGTTAGGATATAGAGAGATCGTGGCTGAACCTCATCTTATCTTGACCCTTAGTATATGACACGGGTTGGTTCTCTATTCATCTATTTCACTTCATCCCCTAAAGAATGGCATCGCACTCCGTAATCATAATAGATAAATGCTTCATAAGATCAACCTCATAATAGGATGGTAGCTCATGACCGCTCGGATCTTTGATTACTCTCACTAACGGGCGACTAGGCGAATGCTCATTATACCCAATGACGACAGCTGTCTCTCCCGTATTTAACTTTACAGTAACGCCTATAGGGTATATGGCTATCGTTTCACGGAACCTTTCTACAGCTGTTTGTTCAAAGTGGGTATTCGTATCCGCATAAATGATTTCCATTGCTTCGTGTGGAAGCATAGCTCCACGATAACAGCGATTAGTCGTCAATGCATCAAACACATCTCCCACCGCCATCGTTCTTGCGTATAAGTGAATTTCCTCCCCTTTTAAGCCTCTAGGGTACCCCTTCCCATTCCATTTCTCATGATGCTGAAATGCACAATGGGCCGACAGGAGAGGAACATCAGCTTGTTTTCGCAATAGATCAAAGCCATCTTCTGTATGCTTCTTAATAAATTCAAACTCCTCTGCTGTCAGTTTTGCAGGCTTATGTAGTATTTCCGGGGGAATCAGCATTTTTCCAATATCATGGAGAAGCCCGCCCAGCCCCATCTCATACAATTGTTTCTCGCTGAATCCTCTCTTAACTCCTAAGGCTATACTGTATAACGTAACATTTAAAGAATGTGAAAAGACATAATGATCATGAACTTGAATATGGGATAATAAGTTCATAAGGGACTTGGTCGCCTTTACTTCACTAATCAGCATGTCGAGTATCCGTTTAAAGTCCTTCATCATTCGCGATTCGAACATAGAAGCCTTCTGGCCACTTTGGATGATCTGGAAATGGTGATGAATCGTCTTAGTAGCCTCTCTGCGAACCTCCAAGGGAATGGAGTCTTCCACCAATAGATCTTCCGTAGCCTTGTCCTGTATATATAAATGAGTCACTCCCTGATCGGCTAAACGCTCAATAATTTTGTTTGTCAGCTCGAAACCTTCCCCCAAAAGTTTCCTGCCACTCTCATGAAAAACGGTCTTAGCTAATACCATCCCCGATTCACAGTTGATTATAGATACTAATCTCATAATAATCCCCTTTTCATGATCTCCCACCTCATCCTAATACTAATTGATTTTTATTATGGCTGATAGGTGTTTTTTCGATAAAAAATGACAAAGGAAAAAAATTATGATGACCATTGCCGTCAGATCACTTATAATACTAATAGCTAAACTAACGGTTGTTTAGCGTTGAGAGTTTTGGAGTCCACCAAGGGCTCCTTTTTTTGTATGTTATTTCCACAACACGCTCGACAAAACGAACAAACATGTTATAATGTTCTATAAATAGAACAAAACAGGAGGGGAAGCCCCTTGAACACCTTGACTTGCAATTACCGTTTTGACACATTACATCCTTACATAAATCCCATCAACGAACTATACTTCTATGATCCGCTAACCTATCAGCATTCTTATAACGTGATGATGTATTCTTCTTTGGCAGCCAATGAGCTAGGCCTTTCGGAACCTATACGTCGCTCTATTGAGCTAGGTGCACTGCTCCATGATATAGGAAAGTTAATGGTACCTCGGGATATCCTGCTTAAACCAATACGGCTAACCACTGAGGAATTTGAGATAATGAAGAAACATCCCCAACTGGGTTATCATCTGATCAAAGATAAATTTCATTGTACCGACCCCATCATCCTAGATATCATCCGTTTCCATCATGAACGCTATGACGGGGCAACCTCTGGTTATCCTCTTCAGCTGAAGGGTTCTGAGATTCCATTAGCAGCTCGCATCGTTTCCGTCGCAGATGCCTATGATGCCATGACTTCTGCAAGAAGTTATAAGACGGCTAGAGAGAAAAGCTGTGCTCAGCAAGAGTTACGAAAACATAGCGGTACCCAATTTGATCCGATGATCGTGGAGGTACTTCTTGATGTGTTGCATGACCATACGCCTGTACCTAGCAATATGTATTTCGCCTCGTGAGTGAAAGAAATGATAAAAAAGAGGGTGCCCTAAATTTAACTGGGTCACCCTCTTGATCATTTTATGTATGGCGGAGGCGAGAGGATTTGAACCCCCGCGACGCGTGAACGCCCTAGCTGATTTCGAGTCAGCCCCCTTCAGCCTCTTGGGTACGCCTCCATGTTTCATTAACACCATCCATTTTAACAAAGATAGTACGTGGGTACAAGTTTTATTTATGGTTGTATAACCAAAACACGGGAGGAATAAATAAGCCACGAGGTTCGGGAGCAGGCCATGATGATAATGAAAGGCGTTAAATTGGGTCCCACCACCTTTGAATTATTACCGGTTCGGGAGCAAGTTGCTTGATTTTGTGATCAAATGACCTGATTTATTTGGAATACTACCAGGTATGTGAGCAAACGGCACTTCTTTGTGAGCATCCGGACCAAAGCAGTTGACATGCGGTCCCCAACCTGCCCATCTTGAGAAAAAAACTTAATTACTTAAGAAATCAGCTTGAAATGAGCGGCTCTAAATCGAATTTTAGACTGCACTTCAAAAAAACCAGGATAAAATCACTCAAAACCTCTAAAAAGTTTAGCAAGGACCAGCTTGAGAAAGCAGTGGAGAGAATCTCGTCTCCACTGTTATCAAGTCTTAATGTAAATGGATCGAATAGAAGGCCCTCTCCGTTTCAATTGTAAATCCATTCTCTTCTTTTCTTGTGGAAACCTTCCCGTATAAAGGTATTTCATAAACGTTTTGTGGAAGTTCTTCTTCGCCGTTAGCACTTTGAATCTTCCCTTGTCCGTGAAGAATGAACTCTTGTTGAGCTAAATAGCCATCGGGGTCCGCCTGTTCATGTGTGTTCAATGTAACTTTATCTAGCCTGATATCGACCTTGTCCATGTCTGCGACTTCATTTTTCCCGATGGATAATTCTCCTTTGTGAATCGTGAGGGTGCTCCCTTTGTGCGTTTCTAACCATTCTTTAACTTCATCTACGCTCGGAATCATGATCAACGACCTCCTGCTTAGTTATAGGTATTATCATTCCAAATTTTTTATAAACGTAGACAGGAAGTAAGTTGTTAGCAACTAGTCCAAGTTACTTCTTTTTTCTTCTCAACTCTTGAAAGAAAGACTTTAAGATACCAGAACATTTTTCCGCTAGCACGCCAGAACTGACTTGGACTTGATGGTTAAACCGTTCTTCTTGCAACAAATTCATAAGGGTGCCGGCGCAACCAGCCTTGGGATCCGATACCCCATATACGACCCTATCTAATCGAGATTGCACAATAGCCCCTGCACACATGGGACAAGGCTCTAACGTGACATAGAGAGTACTATTCAATAACCGCCAGCCCCCCAAACGTTCGCTTGCTCGTTTTATCGCGATAAGCTCTGCATGAGCGGTGGGGTCTTTGGTACTTTCTCGAAGATTATATCCCCTTCCAATCACTTCCCCATCCCTCACGATAACTGCGCCGATGGGGACTTCGCCAATGGCTTCCGCTTTTTCTGCTTCTTCTAACGCTAATAACATATATTTTTCATCATCAGGGATCATCACCAGCAACATCCTTCATTAATTCATATGATCATAATAAGCTTCATCCTCAAGATCTTCCACTATTATATCCCATGTCCATTCCCCATGATCATTCTGGTGGATATAAATATTCGGCTCTTCCGTCATTTGTCTAAGATAATGCTGAAGCGCAAAACGAATCTCTTCTGGACTTGCTTCTTTTTCTTCATTCCCATAACGAATTTTCATAAACTCCGATACAATGGTTTTCACTTGATCTTGTGATAATCGGTTCCCATAGAACTCCAAAAACCATCCCTCCCTTTTCATCTGTCTTTGCTAGTGTTTCACAAGGAGATGAAAAAAAGCATGATCCGATTCGGATCATGCTTTTGTTATTAGTTCTATGGGATCAACAACGTTTGTCCTGGTTGGATTAAGAAGCCTGCTTTAATTTTACCCTGGTTTGCTTTCATGATCTTGGTAAAAGCTGTTCCTTTTCCGTAGTGCTTTTTCGCAATCGCCCAAAGGTTTTCACCTTTTTGCACGATGTGAGTTTTTGCAGCAGGTGTAGCCGCAGGAACTTGTTCTTGTACTGGCGATTTTTCAGGTGTTACCACTTTAATAGGAGCTGGCGTAGGAGCCGGTGTAACGACAGGTGCTGGTGCTGGCTTGCTTTCTCCCAGTGCAGCAGCGCTTAAATCAATTTTAAACAGGCCAAATCCTTTGTCATCTACTACACCTGTATACGTGATTTGCTTCGTTGTTTTCGCTAACTCTTCTCCCTTAGGATTGGAAGGGAATACGGCGTTCACATTTTCAACAGGTGCGAATTTCCAGTTATGATTGACAGAAGCATCGACGACTTTATGCGTTCGAACATATTCTAATACGGCCTGGCGGTTAGAATCTGGAGCGCTCAGAATGGTGTTTACTCCACCTGGGTTCATCAGCTTTCCTGTGCTGGCACGATAGTCATTGGTTGCTACAATAAATTCTTGGTTAAGATCAATCGCCTTTCCATTATATTGCAGGTTCTTGATTCGGTTAGCATCAGGGTTAATGACATTTTGTCCGCCGTCATACTTCGCTGGTTGAGTCACATCAATCTCAAAAGTCACTCCATCAATAATATCAAAGTTATAAGTGGGGAACGTAGAATTGATTAGGTTTTGCTCTTCCGTCTTGTTAGGGTCAATTTGGTTAAACTGTCCAGCAGACCATTCTAACCATTCTTTAATGTCCGATCCTTTAACTTTAATGGCTGTTACCACATTGTTATCGTACAAATACAGGTCCGCGATATTCTTGATCGAAAGGGTTCCGGAAGCTACGTTTGTGTAGTTGTCTACTCCGCCACGTCCCGCTTTAAATGGAGCTGCTGCAGATAGGACCGGTAGCCCCTCGTGCTCGGTTCCTTTAATCGCATTCTGTACATACCATGTTTGAGCGCGATTCACGATTTCCATGGAGGCATTGTCTAGAACAAGAGCAAAGAACGTGTTCAAGTCACCCTTAAGTTCTCCTACTGGGCTCGCCATGTACTCAATAGTCGCTTGGTGTTCAACCTTTACTGCCTCTTCAATGTTTTTGTCGGAATCCGCAGCCGATTCTTTATTCACGACAATCGGACGCAGAAGGGCTTTACCTTCGTTTACCTTCCACTTGCCATCTACTTTCTCGATTTGCAAGTCGATCAACCCTAAGTTATCTCCCCATGAACCTGGCATTAAGGTTGGTACACCATTTATGGTTCCATTGGTGTTGTCAATGCCATTGCCATCTGGGAACACTTTGTTTCCTACAGCTGGGAACTTTTGATGTTGGTGTCCCGTAACGATGGCATCAATGCCTTCCACTTGGCTCAAATAATAGCCCGCATTCTCCATTCCCTCAGTATAAGGCTTAAGATTTTGGTTCTGGTCGAACTCGGCTATACCGGAGTGAGCAAGGACAACCACGAGGTCAGCACCAGCTGCTTTCATTTGTGGGACAACTTCCCGAGCTGATTTAACAATATCTTTCACATCTAGTTTTCCTTCAAGATACTTCTTATCCCAGCTTAAGATTTGTGGAGGTACAAATCCAGTTACCCCAATCTTTATCGTATGGGTTTCTCCAACGGTGTCTACAACCTTACGCTCAAGAATCGTGAAAGGGGTAAAGTAATTCTTACCGGTTGCCTTGTCGATGACATTCGCGTTGACATAGGGGAATTGCGCCCCAGCTAGTGTAAGGTCCATGAACTCTAAACCGTAATTAAACTCATGGTTTCCTGGAGTTCCGGCATCGTACTTTAATAAATTCATGGCTCTCATCACAGGATGAACATACCCTGACTTCACTAAACCTTTGTTCTCTACATAGTCGCCTAACGGACTTCCTTGAATCGTATCTCCATTGTCTAGAAGTAGATTATTGGGGTTCTCAGAACGAGCGTGGTTAATCAAAGTAGCAGCCTTAGATAACCCAAAAGCGTTGGTTACTCCATTGCTGTAGTAATCATAGTTTACAATGTTGGCATGGATATCGGTCGTTCCAATGATTCGGAAGTTCACAATATCCTGATTTGCTGCATAGGTAAAGTTCGGGCCAGCAAATGGAGCGACTAGTCCTAAAACAAGAGTTGCGCTTACCATTGCTTTCTTCTTTAACAATGTTGACTTCTTCTTCAACGTGCTACCCCCTCAATGGATTAAATTATCATGTATTGTCTGACATCTGACAATAATTAAATTCGACAGGGTTCATCAAAATCCTTTTTTACATATGTAAATTTATTGTAAAAAAGAGACTGCGATTGGCAGTCTCTTTTCCCATTGATTATCGTTGTCCTTTTTCATACGGCTTTCCGACAGCCGCTGGCGCATTGGCTTTACCGACAAGTCCTGCAAGTGCCAGGATCGTAAGAATATACGGCAGCATGGTTAGAAAGTCTGCCGGTATGTATTTCGTCAACCCTAAAACTTGTCCTACAGCAGCGAGTGCTTGTGCCATACCGAAAAAGAGGGAGGCTCCTAGCGCCCCAATCGGATGCCACTTCCCAAAGATCAAGGCAGCCAAAGACATAAACCCTTGCCCTGAAACCGTACTATGCGTAAAGTTGTTGGTAATAGCTAAAGCAATCGTTGCTCCACCCGCTGCGGCGAAAGCTCCGCTTAACAATACAGCGGTGTACCTCATCTTTATAACGTTTACACCGAGTGTGTCGGCGGCTTTAGGATGCTCTCCCACTGCTCTTAATCTCAATCCGAAAGGCGTCTTAAAAAATATATAATAGGTTACAAACGCTAAAATTACGGCTAGGTAAGACGTTGGATAAGCAATAAAGAACATTTTGCCCAGATAGGGTATATCCGAGAGAAAGGGTATCGCGATCTTTTTAAAGGGATTTTGAATCGTCGTGGTTTGAGCTGCTCCATTAAACAGCTTTTTCAGCATGAAGACAGCGAAACCAATCGCCAAAAAGTTGATCGCGACCCCGCTTACCACTTGGTCTGCACGAAAGGAGATGGACGCCACGGCATGAGGCAGAGCAAACAAAACCCCAAACAAAATGGCAATCGCTAGTCCCAAGTAGGGAGCAAGCGGTCCAAGTCCTAATGCTTCCCCAAAAAAGATTGTCGTAACGGCAGCGGCAAACCCACCGGAAATCATCAATCCTTCTAAACCTATGTTGACCACACCGGACCGTTCCGAAAAGGCTCCACCTAATGCAGCAAAGATCAAAGGTGTTGAGTAAACGATTGTATTGTGGATAATCGTTGTAAGTATATCAAGTACGGTCATATTCCTTAGCCTCTCCTTTCGGCTTCCGGCGTGCCCATTTAACCAGCCATTTTACAGCACCATTAGCGGCCACGAATAGAATGGTAACTGCAATGACAATCGTAATAATTTCGGTGGGGATATGGGCTTGATGTTGCATATTGTTGGAGCCATATTGTAACGAACCAAATAAAATCGCAGCGAGAACAATGCCGATTGGATTATTAGAGCCTAAAAGAGCGACGGCAATTCCATCAAATCCATATCCAGGAGAAGCGGCATTAATGGCCATATAGCCATAAACACCCAAGCTCTCGGCAGCTCCACCGGCCCCAGCAAACAAACCGCTGATCATCATGGAAGTAACCAAGTTTCTAGGCACGTTCATTCCTGCATATTCTGAGGCAAAAGGATTATAACCTACCGCCCGCAGTTCATAGCCCCAAATAGTCCGCCAAAGAACGATATAAAATAAGAAGGCGAATACGAGAGCAATGATAATCCCTAAGTGGATACGAGAGTAATCAAATAAAGCGGATAGCGGTTCGAAACTAAGAGAAGCAGAGCTCTTAATTTTCTCTGTTCTTTCCGAAGCGGACTTCAGATAGGTGCGGATAATATAATTCACACTGATTAGGGCAACATAGTTAAGCATAATGCTGGTAATGACTTCATGTACATGGAGCTTCGCTTTTAAGAAACCCGGAATGGCAGCCCATAATCCACCAGCCACACATCCCGCCAAGAAAGCAAATGGCGCATGAATATACCATGGTAAATCAAATAGGACCCCTACGGCTACCGCAGCTAAAGAACCAACAATAAACTGTCCTTCCACGCCGATATTGAATAGTCCCGTACGAAAAGCGAAAGCCACAGCTAACCCCGTAAAGATTAAGGGGGTCACTTCCCGAATCGTCTCCCCGAGGTCGTAGAGTGAGCCAAAGATTCCTGTAAATAACGCTCCATAGCCAACAATAGGGTTATAGCCACTAATGAGCATTAAAACGGCCCCTACAAGCAAACCCAAAAGGACGGCAATTAATGGTATGAAAAATGCTTGTTCCTTCTTATCAGCTGCCAACAATTTCACCTTCTTGCTTGTCTTTTCTTCCTCCAGCCATAAGGAAACCTAATTCCTGTTCTGTCGTTTCTTTCGGATTCACGATAGCAACCAATTTCCCTTCATAGATGACGGCGATTCGATCGGAAAGCTGCATAACCTCTTCCAGTTCAAAAGAAACCAAAAGAATGGCTTTTCCCTGATCTCTTTGTTCAATCAAACGTTTATGTATAAACTCAATGGCTCCTACATCTACTCCGCGAGTCGGCTGAGCCGCGATGAGCAGCTTCGGATCTCTATCGATTTCCCTGGCGATAATCGCCTTCTGTTGATTTCCTCCAGACAAAGAACGTGCCAATGTCTGTTCACTTGGCGTTCGGACATCATACTCTTCAATTAATTTTTTGGCATAGCTAAACACCGCATGATAATCAACCAATCCACTCTTAGAAAAAGGTTCCTTATAATACGTTTCTAACACCATGTTTTCCCCGATGCTAAAATCAAGGACTAATCCTCTCTTATGACGATCCTCCGGAATATGAGAAACACCTGCTTCAATTATCGTTCTAGGGGACCGATTCGTCAGGTTTTGATTGTTTAAGGTGATAGTCCCAGAGGATACCTTCCGTAGGCCCGTAATCGCTTCGATCAATTCGGATTGGCCGTTCCCGTCCACTCCAGCAATACCGACAATCTCACCGGCTCTTACCTCTAAGTGAATGCCATCTAGTACATGGATCCCTTTTTCATTGGATGATTTTACATCTTGCATACTTAAGACCACAGGGCCAGGCACAGCCTCTTGCTTCTTCACTTCAAACGAAACTTCTTTTCCAACCATCATGGCCGCAAGCTTATTCGGGTTCGTCTCATTTGTCGCTACCGAACCCACGACCTTTCCCCTTCTTATCACGGTCACCATATCGGATACCGCCATAATTTCTTTTAGCTTATGGGTGATGAGTATAATGGATTTTCCTTCTTGGACCAGATTTTTCATGATGACCATGAGCTCTTCGATTTCCTGGGGCGTAAGGACAGCCGTAGGCTCATCAAAAATTAGAATCTCGGCTCCTCGATACAATGTCTTTAATATTTCCACCCGTTGTTGCATCCCCACCGAGATCTCAGAAATTCGAGCATCCGCATTCACCGACAAACCATATCGCTCGGAGATCTCCACGACCTTTTTTCTGGCTAATTTGCGATCAATGGATCCATTCTGAGTAGGTTCACTTCCCAGGATGATGTTTTCCGTAACGGTAAATGGCTCCACAAGCATAAAATGCTGATGAACCATACCGATTCCCAATCGATTGGCATCGTTCGGGCTTTGGATTCTTACTTTCTCTCCGCGAATCAGAACGTCCCCTTCATCCTGTTCATACAAGCCGAACAGGATATTCATCAGCGTGGATTTTCCAGCTCCATTTTCCCCTAGCAGCGCATGAATTTCCCCTTTTTTTACTGCAAAGGAAACATTATTGTTGGCGATGATACCAGGAAATCGTTTAGTAATTCCCCTCATTTCTACAACTATATCCGACATGTTTCACCACCCCTTACATTCCAACTAAACTAAAGAAAAACTTGGCTGGCGCTAAGCCTTAAAAGGCGTTAGGCGGCAGTTTATCCATTCTTATCTGCCTAGGTAAAACACAGGACTAGATTGTTTAACAACCTAGTCCTGTGTAGTATTCACTATGGCAACATTTTACATGTATTACTTAAACTCATTAAATTCAGCTTCTGTTTGAGGAACCTTGATTTCTCCAGCTTTAATTTTTCCTTCGTATTCCTTCACAATGTCCAGGACGTCCGCTGGAACATTCTTATCGGAAGTAGGAGCAATAGCTACCCCTTCTTCAGCTAAACCGAGAACTGTTTCTTTTCCACCAGGGAACTGACCATTCTTCAATTGCTC
Source organism: Ammoniphilus sp. YIM 78166 (assembly GCF_004522215.1). GTDB lineage: Bacteria > Bacillota > Bacilli > Aneurinibacillales > RAOX-1 > YIM-78166. The sequence continues at coordinate 253,258 of NZ_SDLR01000004.1, forward strand.
AGATACCGTGAAAACCGCTACATCTACTCGCTTAACCATGGAGCTTAACGTTCTTTCTGGGGCTAAGAAGGATTGGTCTTTATCTACACCAATAACCCAAACATTCCCGCGTTCCTTCGCTTCGGCAAATACGCCATCACCAGTTGCACCAGAAGCATGGAAGATGATATCAACCCCACTGTCATACATCGTTGCAGCAAAGGTTTTACCTTGGTCCGGCTTATCGAATGCACCCACATAGTTTACAATAACTTGAGCATCAGGATTAACAGCCTTAACCCCTGCTCTGAATCCATATTCAAACTTCTCAATAAGAGCGAACTTCATCCCGCCAACAAATCCAACCTTATTCGATTGGGTCATCTTACCGGCGATAACTCCCATCAAGAAAGATCCTTCATGTTCTTTAAACGTAACCGCTGCTACATTGGGAGGAATTTCTCCACCTAAATTGGAATCGATAATCCCAAAATTAGCGTCTGGAATACTCTTCGATACATTAGAGATGGCATCTTCCATTAAGAAGCCAATCCCCCATGTTAGGTTTGTACCGCCGCGTGCAAAGCGGTTTAAGTTCGGCTCATAGTCAGCATCTGACTTAGATTCCGCGTATTGAGCTTCCACTCCAAGATCACTCTGGGCTTTTTGCAATCCTTCCCATGCCGATTCATTAAAGGAATTGTCATTTACTCCACCTACGTCCGTAACCATGCCTATCTTTAATTTCTCTGCTGCATCCGGTTGCGGAGCTTCTGTACCTTGTTGTGGTGCTGGTTGTTGAGCTTGGTTACCCCCGCCGCATCCTGCTAAAACGCCAGCTGTAACAAGCAAAGTAGCCATGAAAACAGATAAACCTTTCTTTAACATATGTGTTACCCCCTTAATTTTTTCTTCGACGAACAACGGAGAACTTAAACTTGTTCGCACGAAAATAATTGTTGGAATATATGATCGGCCTGTCCAATCGATCATAGTGCAGTTGATTGAGGACAAGCAGACTTTCCCCCGGTTCGCAGTGTAATAGGTTAGAGATCTGAGCATCGTAGCCAATGGCCGAGATGTCTGACCTTGCGTACTGGATCTCTAGATTCGTTGATTCCTTTAGATCCTCAAATAGAGATTGATGCTTGTACGAAAAATCCTCTGGTAAAAACTTGGCGGGAATCTTATCAATACAAAATATTACATTCTCATTATTTGCCGTACGTATCCTTTTTAAAAGTAAAACTTTTTCTCTGGGCTGAAGCTGAAGTCTAGCTTGATCCTTTTCTTCTACTTCTACCAGCTCGATGCTCAACATCACAGCCCCTGGCTTCTGGCCATTTCTCTCAATCATCTCCGTGATGCTAAGTAGTTCCTCAATACCACCAGCAATGACAGGATTGATCTTGATAAAGGTTCCTACACCATGCATCCGTTCTACTACATTTTCCTCTTCGAGTACCCTTAAGGCTTCACGTAAAGTAGCTCGACTCACTCCTAATGACTTCGCCAACTTAGGCTCCGGAGGAAGCTGTTGTCCGGGCTGGAAACGCTCTAGCTGGATCTCTTCTTTAAGTTTATCGACCACTTTCATGTATAGAGGGCGAGGATCAGGGTTAATGATCATCTTGATATCCTCCTCCTAGATGTCCCACACTTATTCTAGTCTGATGTCTGACAAATATCAAGTGAATTTTTCCATAATGTGCGTGTTGACGATACGTAAACCCATGGATGGTCTGTCCGCGGGTTTACACATATCTTAAGACAATTTTTTCTCTACTTCATAAACGGGCATCGGCTTACAAAAGAAGTATCCCTGAACGGCGTCACACTGATTGTCAACAAAGAATTTAAGCTCTTCCTCCGTTTCTACGCCTTCCGCTATGACTTTAAGATTCAGTCCATGCGCCATCTCGATAATCGCGCGGGCAATGGCAGCATTACGAGGATCATGGATAATGTCTTTGACAAACGAACGGTCAATCTTTAATCGATCAACAGGATATTTTTTTAAATAGCTTAGTGAAGAATAGCCTGTACCAAAATCGTCAATCGATACCGTTACTCCTAATTTACGAATCTCATTAATCGTTTTGATATTGCTGTCTATATGATTAAGACTAATCCCTTCTGTTATTTCAAGCTCTAAATAAGCAGGATCCAGCCCACTATGGCGAAGGATACGAGCGATTGTGCTAGGCAGAAACTTATCTATTAACTGCCTAGGAGATAAATTAACCGCGATTTTTAAAGGCTGAAAACCTTGACTTTGCCATGCTTTATTTTGCCTGCAAACCGTCTCGATAATCCACTCCCCTATGGGAACAATCAGTCCGGTTTCCTCGGCGAGAGGAATAAATTGAGTGGGGGAGACAATCCCCAGCTCAGGGTGATTCCAACGCAGCAGAGCCTCCATACTCATGATCTTCCGAGAATGAACATCAATTTGAGGTTGATAGTAAACCATAAACTCCCCGCGTTCTAGCGCCTTATGCAAACTGTTTTCCAACAAGATCTTTTCCGTAGTGGCCTTTTTCATCTCGGGTTCGAAAAATTGATAGGTATTACCAATCTCCTTAGCACAGTACATAGCGGCATCCGCATTCTTGATTAGCGTTTCAAGATCCACTCCATCCTCAGGATAAACACTAATCCCAATACTTGTCGTAATAAAAAATTCTTGCTCATCCAACTGAAAAGGAGTCGAGAAAGCGTGAAAGATTTTTTCTGCCACCTTTGCGGCATCTTTCGCCTCCAGGATATTGGATAGAAGAACGGTAAATTCATCTCCTCCAAGTCTAGCTACTGTATCGCTTTTTCTCACACACTTTTTCAATCGTGCCGCCACGCTCTGTAATAATTGATCCCCTACCCCATGGCCATAGGTGTCATTGATCCATTTAAAACGATCTAGATCCAGAAACATAACAGCCACTTGCCTGCCCACTCGTTGCGCTTGCAGCAACGCCTGGCTGAGTCGATCGTGAAATAAGAAGCGGTTAGGAAGCTCGGTTAACACGTCATAATGAGCAAGGAATTTCAAATGTTCTTCTGACTTTTTCCGCTCTGTAATATCAGAGAACATTCCTACATAGTTCGTAATGTTGCCATTCTCATCCCTAACGGTGTTAATACTCAACCATTCAGGGTAAACCTCCCCACTCTTCCTCCGGTTCCATATCTCCCCTTGCCAGCTTCCTTTTTCATAAATGGTGGTCCACATTTCAATATAAAATTCAGTCCCATGCTGAGTGGAAGAAAGCATACTAGGCTTACGTCCGATGGCTTCCTCCGGGAGGTAGCCCGTTGTTAAGGTAAAAGCAGGATTAACCCAAAGAATAGTACCTTTTGTGTCTGTAATAATGATACCCTCACTGGTATTTTCAAATATCCTGCTATACAAATGCAGCTTTTCTTCGGTTCGCTTACGATCCGTAATGTCTGAAAAAATCCCCACATAATGTGTAATTTCACCACGCTCATTTCGAACCGTATCAATCATAAGCCACTCTAAGTAGATCTCACCATTCTTCCGGCGATTCCATATCTCTCCTTGCCATGTTCCTTTTTCATAGACGGATGCCCACATCTCCACATAAAAGCTCGGCTCTTGCTTACCAGACTGCAGTATACTAGGGGACTTTCCTCTTACCTCTTCTTCTTGATATCCTGTCGTCAAAGTGAACGCCCGATTCACGGAGAGAATGGAACCCTGCTTATCTGTAATCACAATTCCCTCTTGTACATTCTGAAATACTGTTAAGTATAGATCTGCCCGATTCAAGATCATCGCATCCATTCTCTCACCCCTTGGCCGAATCAAGCCGAAATCTATTGAATATCAAACACTCTAGTTAATCTCGTAAGCTCAAATAGTTCTTTTACATGACCACGTAGTCCCTGAATGGATACCCCTCCACCGTTTTGTACGGCTTTCTTCTGCAGGGCTACTAATACCCCCAGTCCGGAGCTATCGATATAATCCACTTCAGAAAGTTGGATTATAAAATTTTTATAGCCTTGGTCTACGTATGGAAACAGTTTTTCCCTAATCGTAGTAGCTACATCTACATAGATCCTGCCAGAAAGACATACACGAACTTGGCCATGGGAAGCTTGAATATCTTTAATCATAGGGTTCCTCCTTGTGTAATGAGCTGTTTCTTTGAGCTAACAGGGTCTAAGCTATTATTTTTAACTAGCATCACTTCATTTCCTTGCTTATTATAATAGATCCGATCGGCAAAATGTCTCATAATAAAGATACCTCGGCCGGAATCTTTACTCATGCAAGGAACTCCATCACTTCCGTGAACCTGCCTAAACCCTTTCCCTTCATCTTTAACTCTGATAATGATTCTTTTATTGTCTATGCATTTCAAACGAAAGGCGACCCGTTTATCCGGGCGACCTTCATTCCCGTGCTTAATGGCATTATTAATCGCCTCATTCAAAGCTATTTCAATACCTGCATAATCTGTCGGGAGCATCTGCTTGATGGTATCCCCTATCCATTTTCGAACCAGCCTGTACCCTTCGTATCCTTTAAACTTTAATTCTATATCCGTCATGTCCCCATCCACTCTCTTTCAAGTAGGGCTTCTCTATCATTTAAAGTTCATACAAATCGCTGAAGCATCATCTCGATTCATCGGTCCATTCGAAATCTCCCTTAGATATAAGAATGTCTCATCAAAATTCCGATGATCATCTATTTCCTCTATTAGGTTTTCATATAAGCCATCCGTAAGAAAATAAAACTGTGTCCCCGGTTGATAATCAATCATGTACTGCTCATAGGATTCATCCTCCATTAAGCCAATAAAGGACCCAGGTGCAGTAACCACGGTTTTCTTCTTTGTGGCCATAATGAAATGATTAATACCACCTGAGCAGTATGTTAACTGACGTTCTACCGGATTGACTTCAACTAAAATAGCCGCAGCAAAAGTCTCATCGGTAAAATACTGAATAGCCTCTTTATTCATCCAAGCCATTTTCTCTTCTAGGCTTAACTCTCGAGTGGCGATTTGGCGAAAAAGCACCTTCAAACAAGAGATCTGTAGGGCCGTTGCTAGTCCATGCCCCATTAAGTCGAATAAACTGAGGATCAATCGATTATTTCGTTTGTCGAAAACGTAATCAAAAAAATCACCGCTAACGTAATGGAGCGGCTTATAGATAGACTTCATCTCCAACCAGTCACTCTCGTAATCCAAAGGGAGGAATTTTCTCTGAATTTCACCGGTTAAGACCACATCTTTTTTTAGCTTCTCACGAATCGTGATATCTCGGAACACGGCGACATAATGACTGATTTTTCCTTGATCATTTCGGATGACATTAATGCTTAAGGATTCTAAAAAAAGCTCTCCCGACTTCCTTTTATTCCAAATCTCGCCCTGCCACATTCCTTTAGAAAAGATCTCTTCCCACATCTGATGATAAAACCGATCATCTTGTATTCCAGAGCTTATGATGGAAGGATTCAATCCCAAGACTTCCTCTAAGCCATAACCCGTCAAGCGGGTAAAGGCCGGATTAACATAAATAATTGTATTATGAGCATCCGTAATCATGATGCCGTCGTTAGAAGCCTCTAGGATCTTTGCATTTAGATGCAGCTTTTCCTCGACCTTTTTCCGTTCCGTAATATCTCTTCCAATGACAATGAGTGCCTTTTTACTTCCATCCTCGTAAAAAGTAGGTACCTTAAGAATATCAAAAATTTGAGTGGTTCCATCCGGAGCTCTAAAGTTCTTCTCAAATCGAAAAGACTTTTTCTCTTGCCAAGCTTGTTCGTCCGTAACATCACTAGAAATCAGCAACTCTTTAATCCAAGTATATTGTGCTAATTCAAAATTGGACTTTCCTCGATAATCTACATCCTGCAATTGAAACATACATATTGCCACCTGATTCGCCCAGGCCCATCCTCCATTACTATCCTTGACAATAATGATATCTGGAATGGCCTTGAACAAAGCTTGAACTTGTTCTTCGTTTTCCAGAAACAAAGCCACCTTGGCTCCCCCTCATATATATGGTACTTTAGCACTATTACCACTGTGAATAAGTCACTTGTGATTTTATTCACAATCCTATACCCTAACCATACATTGCCTAAACTGAATAGTCAATTAGGGACATAAAAAATTAACAAATGATAGAAAATAGATTTCGCGCAACTATTACGATCTTCTCTCGTATAATATAATAACTAAACTATAACGGATAGTTTAGGATGAGAGTTATCTTGGGGCTTTTCTAATGCAATTAGAGAAGCCCCCTTTTTTTGTTTTGATGAGCAGGACTTCCAACCTCTGATGTGGAATTTGAATAATAAAGAATAAACGTCTTACACCTTGAATCTTACACCAGAAAAAGGAGAATGAAGTTGGACAGAAAGATTTTACTAGGAAGAACATTAAAATGGCTAATTATACTTGGTCTGCTTGTATTTATTTACTTTCAATTCTCCGTCTTCATTCCGATTTTGCTCGCGTTTATTACCGCTTTAGCCCTAGAACCTCTAGTCCAATGGTTCCAAAAAGGACTTAAGACCGACAAGCGCCTCGTTCCCGTATCCATTACCTTTACTTTATTTGTACTGGCCATTGGAATCGTGATGCACTTTACAATTACTTATTTAGTTCGAGAAGCGATTAAATTTATTTATCGACTCCCGCACTACGTGGTCGAAATCACTCGCTTCCTAGAAGAACTTATTCGAGATTTTAACCGGGCGATTGCTGATCTTCCACAAAAGGACCTGATCATTCGAGAACTTGAGCAACAGAGCCAATTAACCCTAGCCAAAACTCAAATGCTCTCCCAAAATGCCATTCCTACGATCGCCGAATGGATTCAAAGTATACCGAACATGCTCATTGTCACGCTGATCTATCTCATCACCTTATTCTTAGTGAGTTTAGATATGCCGGGGATTATCCACAATTTCTATAGTCACTTCCAAGAGAATACAAGAAACAAACTTCATTATATTTTTACAAAGTTAAGCAGAGTTTTTACCGGCTTCCTGAAGGCCCAAGTTTTAATCAGCATTGTTATTTTTATTGTCGCTTATGTCGGTTTGCTTTACATCACACCTAAGAACGCCCTGATCATGGCCATCATTATCTGGATTATCGACGTGATCCCCTTGATCGGATCCATCGTTATCCTGTTGCCCTGGTCTCTCTATACCTTAATCTCTGGAAATACCACCATGGGATTGCAGCTACTCATCCTTACCATTATCCTGCTCATTCTAAGAAGAACATTAGAACCTAAGATCATGGGTGACCAAATTGGATTATCAGCATTACCTACCCTTCTATCCCTATACTTCGGTTTTTACTTCTTTGGCTTCCTAGGCATGATCATTGGACCCTTAGTCCTCATTGCCATTCGTTCAGCCTCCGAGGTTGGGATAATCAGGACGGATTTTAAGATTTAATCGCATAAGACAGTGTTCATTGAGAGCACTGTCTTTTTTTTGTGGGGGTATGAACATAACAAGGTGCTCCAGAGAACTGAAACCATTACCGGTTTATATGAAAATCAGGGTGATCCGGGATGCCCGATCGCTTCCCGAGAAATCTTAATTGTATCCATTACGGGTTCGGGAGCAACTCACCGAGTATCGTGACCAAACCTCCAAGATTAGCTGGAATGGTTACAGGTACGTAAACAAACGATACCAACTCGTGATCAAACGTCACTTTTCCGTGATCAAATCAAAAATTTTGTGAGCATCCACCCACGAGCGAGAGTGTTCGGGGCTAAAAAAGGGTATAGACGAAAAATAAAAGCGGAATTACTTAAAAAATCAGCTTGGAATGAAAGGCTCTAAACCGAAGTTTAGATTGCACTTTTAAAAACCAGGCTAAAATCACACTAAACCTCGAAAAAACCTGCTCGCCCACTTGGAATCATTACCGGTGTGGGAGCAAGTTGCTTGGTTTCGTGATCATCGCGACTAAAAAAGACCTTCCTTAAATAAGGAAGGCCAAAAGAGGATGTAAAAAAATAAAAACATTCGACAAGGCAACATTATAAGGATTATTAGATGAAAAGTCCAGAATGATTTCATTCCACTAAAGAGTTTATGTGTCAATTCCATTATTTATGAACTAAACTAAAAACCCTGCCCCTCATTAGAGGAACAGGGTAAGATTGTATTATGTATGGTGGAGCATAGCGGGATCGAACCGCTGACCTCTACACTGCCAGTGTAGCGCTCTCCCAGCTGAGCTAATGCCCCATACGTGTGTCGCCTTCAGGGAAATTCAAAACTGGTGCCCCCTTCGGGGACTACAATCGAATTCCAACAAGAAGCTTACTCGACGTAGTAGGAATTCAATAAATGGTGCCGGCTAAAGGACTTGAACCCTCAACCCCCTGATTACAAGTCAGGTGCTCTACCAATTGAGCTAAGCCGGCTTATTGGTGGACGATGACGGATTCGAACCGCCGACCTCTACGATGTCAACGTAGCGCTCTAACCAACTGAGCTAATCGTCCAGATTAAGTTATGGTGGGCCCAAGTGGACTCGAACCACCGACCTCACGCTTATCAGGCGTGCGCTCTAACCAGCTGAGCTATGGGCCCTCTTGCTGCTATCTATAATAACACCAACGGTAAATATAGATTCAAGTTATGGAGCGGGTGATGGGAATCGAACCCACGCGACCAGCTTGGAAGGCTGGAGTTCTACCATTGAACTACACCCGCGCTTGTTATGGAGCGGACGACGAGACTCGAACTCGCGACCCCAACCTTGGCAAGGTTGTGCTCTACCAACTGAGCTACGTCCGCAATAAGATGGTGACCCGTAGGGGATTCGAACCCCTGAATGCATGCGTGAAAGGCATGTGAGTTAAGCCGCTTCTCCAACGGGCCAGTAGTAAATGTGATAGCGAAATTAATATTAAACCATTTTAATAATAATGTCAAGCATTTATTTTTCTCTTGAATCATTGCTTTAACATCGCTTTGCACATAAATAAATTTAGCATAAAAACCTCAAGTCGTCACTAGGAAAAAGTTGGCCTGTACAAAAAAGTCAGAAGAAGGATATCTTCTGACTTTCTTTTGACCTTAACAGCAGCTATCGATACCTGTCATCACTAAATTAGAACCTTGGATATCCAGTGCTAAAGTCTTAACATGCTCTTCGACACGCTTGTCTATAGCGACTTGAATACCGTTTACTGTTTCTACAATATCATCACCTTGTGGCTCATCCAGAGCCAACCCTAGCTTGGGAGCACCTCAGCTAAAGCCTGCAAAGAAAATCCGAATATTACTGGCACCATTATCCTTCATAACCGTTTCAATCATCGTTTTTGCTTCATCTGTAATTTTCATACGAATCTAACCCCCTTGGACTGGCGATATTAGACAACCATACCACATAAACCTGGACTTCTAAAGAGGGCGATGTGTTCTTGATTTACCCGCAGGCAGATCAGAACAATGGACACTATTTAAGATGTCCACCTATTTGTTGTCACCAATTATCAACCGTTTAAGTCTAACAGATCTTAGTCGTTTGTTGGATGTGCATAGCATAAGCTGTTTGTGTTATCTTATCAATGAAACTATCCTCTAAAGGTGGGCTATCCTTGAGAATCAATAAGTACATAAGTGAAACAGGCATTACCTCTCGGCGTGAAGTAGATAAATGGATTGCAGATCGCCGTGTAACCATTAATGGTGTTGTAGCCGAACTGGGAAGTCAAGTTCAGCCGGGAGATGACGTGCGAGTCGATAACCGCCCTTTGCAACTCAAACCACAGCAAGTCTATATTGCCCTAAATAAACCGGTGGGCATTACTTCCACCACGGAACGTCATATCCGCGGAAATATCATCGATTTCGTTAATCATCCGATGCGGGTGTTTCCTATTGGAAGACTAGATAAAGATTCAGATGGTTTGATTTTACTAACCAATGATGGAGATATCGTCAATAAAGTTCTTCGTTCCGAAAACAAACATGAAAAAGAATATATTGTTACCGTAGACAAGCCTATTACTCCGGCATTTTTACATGGTATGGCTGGGGGAGTTCGGATACTGGGAACCAAAACCCTCCCCTGTAAAGTTATGAAGATGTCGGATCGGGTATTTCGCATTATCCTAACACAAGGACTTAACCGACAAATTCGCCGTATGTGCATGGCCTTTGGATACCAAGTCCGACGTTTGCAGCGTGTTCGTATTATGAACATCCATTTAGGTGATTTGAAAATCGGACAATGGCGTGACCTGACAAAAAAAGAGCTCCAGGAGCTTTTTGAAAGTCTTCATTATACCCCAAAATCGTAGCTGAGCCCCCTTCTTAGGACTCCTTTTAAGGAGTCCTATATGCTTAAGGAAGAACGCTGCCTCCCCTCATGAAACGAAACTCATAATGATTGTTAAAGACATTATCTATTCGTACTCCACCCGTTCTTTGGCTAGCTGTATGGAGCATTCTCCCATCGCCTAAATAGACACCCACATGGGTAATCGTCTCGTTCGCTTTATTAACCCCTTTATAACTATCTCTAGTTGGACCTTTATAAGGCATAAAAAATAATAAGTCTCCTCTTCTCGCATGATGGATGTTCCAGATTCTCCTGGAGGAAAACTGATCGACATACCGAGCTTGGCTCCTTGAATCCTTAGGCAAGTCCATCCCTAGTGCAGATAAGTGGATCCACCTCACAAAGTCAGAACAATCGAAAACACGAGGATTAGACCTGTCAGATCCATACTGGTATGGGGTTCCAAGAAAGCTTAACCCTTTGGCAATTACATTTTCTCTATAGCTCCCATTCAGGGGAGAGACAGATGGATTAGGGTTGACTCGATGAAGTCGATAATCATGAGCTTGATGGTGTTGAATCGAGGAACCTTTCGATGACACTTGTTCGTTATAGAGAATACGTTCGATTCCCATATCCCCCATTTGGAATAGTGGATCGTTTTGTAGCAACTCCGCATTAAAAGCTTTCGCATCTGTTGGCGTCTCAAAAGTAGCCGTCGTTCCGTAATTTTGGCCCTGTCCACAACCGGTAATAAACAATAGAAGACTCACGGTGATCAACTTCCTCATGCTGTATCCACCTTTTCGTTTAATACTTAAATTATTCCCACCTTTAGAGAAAGGATTTCTAACAATAATATTCTAGTTTATACCATTTTTGTTCTTTCCACCGAATATATTCTGTAGTATAATTCAATATATAGAACAATAGAATCCCTTAAAGGAGGCTTGCAACAGCAGTGCTGGGACGTCGAAAACATTATCGATATTATTTCAAAGAGCCTGCTAAAGGAACTATTGAGATCACTGAGATTCGAAACCGCAAAGTAGCAACGAAAAAAGCCCCCATTCTAATTAAAGATATTAGTGGCAATGGCTTACGTTTCTCAACAGACCTTAGACTTCCTTTAACAGAGGTAATCTTATATAAGTTCGCTTTATTGCTCACCGGTCACGACCTCTCCTTTCACGGGAAGATTGTAAGAGTTGAACAACTTCAAGATTCTACATTTGATTATGGGGTTCAGTTTTTAGAGGAGCATAAATTCCTTACCCATATCATAAAAAAATTATCCGAAAAGATACTGGGACACAGTGCAAGTTAGATTAGACGATTGATAAACGAGGAGGTCTACCGATGTTATTTAAGAAATATGTCATTGATGTGCTTGAGCTCTCCGACAAGCCAGAATTCATAAGAAAAATGGCTCAAGAAGTAATTAAGACGGAAGGGGATGTCAACTACATTCTCCACAACATGAAAGTAAACGGGAAAGAAAAAATCTTCCTTTACCTTAGCCAACTAAGAGCGATCAAGAAAGAAAAAGAGCAAAAAGCCAAAATGCAGGCTTGATCTAGGTTTAAGATCAAGCCTGCATTTTTTTCTTGGCTCAGCTTTCTTTTGTTTTTAACCAATCATACATACTAATCATCATCATGATGATCATGATAAAGGCAAAGCATTGAATCGTTATCGTTAAATCTACCCATTGACCTATTAAACCAAGGGTAAGTATAGGAAGGCTAATCCCTAGATACGTAATAACAAAAAAGCAAGAAATTACTTGCGGCCTTGATTCATCCATGGATACCTGATTGAGATAAGCTAAACTTCCTGCGTAGCTCGGTCCATTTCCCAGTCCTATTAAAACCACGGAAAATACTAATAAGAGTATGGAGTGAGTGATGAGTGTTAACACAATTCCTGAGAGACCTAAGATCAGTAAAATATATCCCAGTACAATCAACCTCTTGATAGGTTGCCTCTTTAGAAGAATCTGGTTGATTGTCGATAGACCCAAGACTAAAGCCACCATAATACCTGAGGTAATCAAACTGGATTGTCCAATAAATAAATGCAGGTACGTTGGCAAAATGGATAACATTAAGCTCATCACGCCCCATGATAAAAAAGAGGTGGAGGATGATAATTTAAAGGATTTCCATTGTGCTCGAGGAACTTCAGGTATTTGAAAATGCAGAGAACTTTTCGCTAACGTTCTATTTTCCAACACTAGGATTAGTCCTATTAACCCTAAGATAGCCAGAGAGACATGAACCATATATGGAAATTGTAAAGGATGTGAGCTCAATACTCCGGCGATTCCTGAGACTAATGGAGCCAAAGCATTGCCTAATGTACCTGAAATAGCTCCAATAAAAGCGCTTTTAATTTTATCATGCTTTTCATGAAAACGGGTCATAGCTACTACGGCTAATCCATTCAGCATACCTACTGAAAGACCTTGAAAAATTCTAGATCCTATTAATCCCCAAACGCCTTGTGATAAAGCAAATCCTAAGGAACCTAAAATAGAGAAAGATACGCCTAGAATAAGCACCTTTTTTATACCGTAACGCTCGGATAAGGGATTAACTAGTACAATAGTTGGTATTACAATTAGAGCATAGAGAGCATACACAAACGTAATTTGTGCAGATGATAAATTCCATTCCTGTCGATATAACGTGTATAAAGGGGCAGGAAGGTTCGTTCCTAATAAGGTAATAAATAAGCAAAAAGCAATGAGCCAAAATGAAACCCGACGATGCATGCTAGCATCAACATACTGGACATGAGCTAACGCTTTTAATTCAAGTAATAATGCTTCAAACTGTTCTTCCTTAATCGTAGCAGAAATATTAATCTTCGTTAGTTTTCGATTCTTTTGATACTCCGCTTTTATCTTTTCAATATTATGCCCTTGCCGTCCAAACAATTCGGATAATTGCGCAAGCACCCCGGGTTGATTATCAACGAGAAGTGATATATTATGCGTAGCCATCCCTTCCTTTCTGTAAACTGTCTCCTGTCGACTGTAAACATCATAAAATAGATGTACAATTTAGTCAATAAAAAAATAGAAAAAACCGCTCCCTCGGTCGTCCCTCAGAAAATCGGTTCTTTTGATCTATTCCTTATTTAATTTTTGATTAAATAGTTCAGTCATAGCTTGTAAATCATTATTAATATGCACTTTCATCATTTCCTCCGCTTTTACCTCTGAGCGCTCTTGGATAGCATCGAGAATAGATTGGTGTTCAGCCAGATATTCATCATCCCGGTAAAAGTTACGGAACATATTATTACGCATGTAATATATTTTCATGCGGATGCCTTTCATTAGCTGGATCAATGAATCATTATGAGAGCATTCAATAATACAATCATGGAACTCTGTATTCAATCTAACAATATCTTGGACCTTTTGGTCTAACACGGCTATCCTTGTGTTCGATATATTGGTGGTTAAATATGTGATTTTTTCCTCTGTCATGTGATGAACGGATAGGCGTGCAGCAAGAGATTCTAAACTGCTTCTGCATTGGTAAACACCAATAATATCTTCTAACGTTGCTCGATAGGCTATAACGGTATTCCCCTGTTGAACAAGAAGTCCATCTTTAATTAGCATGCGAATGGCCTCACGAATAGGTCCTCTACTTACATTGAGCTGATCAGCAAGCCTCGTCTCAACCAATCGTTCCCCCGGTTCAAACTCCCCGTCCAAAAGCATGTTGAGAAGGATATGATAGACTTGCTCATGAAGGGGTTGTGCCTTTTGTATTTCCATGAATATCCCTCATTCTCTAAAGCCTCATTAGATTTTAATTCTTTTTTAAGATATCATCCTAAGTGGGCTTTTGCAATGAGATCTAATGAATAAATACTGAAAAATGAAAAAAGACAGCCTGCGCTGTCTTCTTCATTTAGACTTTTGCTTGAATTTTTCCAGACAATAAGCTTCCTGCATTTGGAACCACAGGCTTAAGGTTTAGCTCATTTAAAATTTTGTATACTGTCGAGCTTGCAGCAGACAAAACAGGCAAACCAAGCTTATCCTCAACCTGTTGGATGGCTGGCAAGGATGGCATTTGGACACATGCAGATAGAACAACAGCATCTGCACCTGTAATGTTTAATTGATCAGCAATATTAACCAAGTTCATCGGATCCAATCTTCCTACCTCAAGGTTATCAGCTACTTCTAAGCTGATGGAATCGATGACTTCAATTCCGCTGGCATTCAGATATTCAATGACCATGTTGGTTAATGGCTTCATATACGGAGTAATAATCGATACTTTTTTCGCCCCAATGGCACGAATTCCTTCAATAAGCGCACCCGCACTGCTTACGATAGGTACCTTTGCCGCTGTTTGTTCCGCAATTTTTCCTAATCGCTCTTCTGAAATTTCATGATAGCCAGGACCTTGGCACATAATCGCCACTAAACATGCATAGGCCAACACATCGCAACGGGCATCGGATAATTCCACCGCACAACGATCGCTTTCTACATCCATTTTGGTTAGCTCTTCCTTCGTAACATGCATCATACGCATACGGCTGGAATGGAAAGTAAAGCGTTCCGCCTCTACTTCTTCTCTCCAGCGAAGCATCATCGGAATTTCCGTCTCCATCGTTGTATTGGAACTAGGTACAATTAATCCTACTCTATAGTTTTTGCTCATCACTTTATCTCTCCTAACCCTATTTATATTATTTTTTCTTTTCTTACGAACCGGATTTCTTTATCTTTTACACCGCAATTTTTTCATTCGTTTCCACTTTATTCTTTTTCACACTTGCCATCTGTCCAAAGTAAACGACTCCCAAAATAACAAAGCCAGCAATGTCCGTCATCCAGCCTGGGTGAATAAGCATAATCGCTGTAGCTAATAAGATCAGGCGTGTAACCCAATGGAGCGGTGCTGCAACAAATCCAATTGTTGAGCCTGCTAGGGCCGTAACCCCTACAATGGCTGTTCCCACGGACCATAGAATGGTAAGCCATTCTCCTTCCCCTAGCAACGCAGGGTTAAATAAGAACATGTAAGGGATAAGGAATCCGGCAAGTCCAATCTTACACGCAGTAATGGCCGTCTCTAAAGCCTTTGAACCGGCAATTCCTCCACCAACCATCGCGGCTAAAGCAACCGGTGGCGTAATCCCAGAAAGGATGGCAAAGTAAAGAATGAACAAGTGAGAAGCTAACAATGGTAACCCGACAGCTGCAAAAGCTGGGTAAATAACAGATGCAGAAAGCATATAAGCAGCAACGGTAGGAACACCCATTCCAAGCAAAATGGTTAATACCATTCCGAAGAAAACTGTTAACAATAGAGATTCTTGTCCGAATGATGCGAGCATCGCCGAGATCTTCGCCCCAACTCCCGTAATTCCAATAACAGAAGCAACCACTTGAGCCACAGCAAGTATCAAGGCTATCATGACCATAGTTCGAGCCCCATCCACACAAGCATCAACCAGCTTAAAGAGGGCTTCTTTCACTTTTCCTTGAATAGTGGATTGAATCAAGAAAACAACAACGGCCGCAATAACAGCCCAGAACGCACAGCGGACCGGCGTCATCCCCATAAACAGGGTAGTAATTAGAACAAATAAAGGTATAAACAAAGCAGGAGCATTTGCACTAAATATGACGTCGCGTACTTTTGGCATTTCCGATTTTTCAATCGGCTTAAGTCCTAGGCGCTTCGCTTCAAAGTGGACCGACATCCATACACCAAAATAATAGAGTAGAGCCGGGATGACCGCAGCCGCAGCCACTTTAAAATAATCAACCTGGGCTACCTCAGCGAGAACAAACGCGGCAGCACCCATAATAGGAGGCAAAATTTGACCACCACAGGAAGCCGCGGCCTCAA
Source organism: Ammoniphilus sp. YIM 78166 (assembly GCF_004522215.1). Lineage (GTDB taxonomy): Bacteria > Bacillota > Bacilli > Aneurinibacillales > RAOX-1 > YIM-78166. The sequence goes on from NZ_SDLR01000004.1 coordinate 269,453, forward strand.
CCGCACCGGCAAATTTAGGCTTATACCCATAACGCTTCATTAAAGGAATACTAAATACTCCGGTTGTAGCCACATTGGCTGCTGTACTTCCGCTAATCGTTCCAAACAAACCACTAGAAAGTGTCGCTACTTTAGCAGGACCACCGACTAGACGCCCAGCAATCGCAGTCGACAAAAGAATGAATACCTCTCCACCACCTGTTAACAGTAGAACCGAACCAAAAATTAAGAAGATCGCTATCGTTTGAGCACCCGTCGCTAATAAGTCAGCTTGGAATATCCCTTTTTGCCCCATATACATCTCAATTGCAAAATCTTCAAATCCTATACCCCGGTGGGCAAATTGCGCTAGAAACGGGACATTGACTAGCATGTTGCCGAAAACCGTATAAAGCGTAGCTATTAGAGCTAAATTGGGGAATAACAGCCCTCCCGTCGCTCGTCGTCCTCCCTCATACAAGAGGATAAGCGTGATAAAGGACATTAGGATGTCCATAGAGGTTGGCGTTAAGTAGCCTAGCTCCACGATGATTCTTTCAGCATGATAGATGAAGTAAGCGTTAAGAATGATGGCTAATACCGCAAATACTATATCCAGCTTATCCATCACGGCATCTACGCGAGTGGGATTCTCCTTCTTCCTAAATGGATAAACAAAAAATACTAACGTTAAAGCAAATAAAAAGTGAATGGCCGATTGAGTAACAAAGTTTCCAGCGTATGCGGTATAAACGTGGAACACCACCATGATGACTGAAAGAACTTTTAAAATTTGGTACCCAATCTGATTTAAGTTCTTGGGATTTTTGAACGACTGCCGTTCTTGTTCGCGATAGCTTTCTAAGTCAACCTCTGGAGCAGCGTTATTCATGTTATTCACCTCTTTTTTAAGAAGGATAGGAGTGGCCAAGCCACTCCTCCTTTGTCATTAATCTACTTTTAATTCAGCAGGAACGGTAAATCCTTTTTCTTCGTAGTATTTAATTGCTCCCTTGTGAAGAGGGAATGGAGCGTTATTAATCGTTTCTTCAATTGTAATTCCTTTTAATGCAGGGAATGCGGTTTCCACTTCACCAATATTATCCCAATAAGCTTTTGTCATTGCATAAACCACATTATCCGATACATCTTTGTTAGCAACTGTGCTCATATATACACCAATTGTTTGAGCTTCGGCAATATCCTTATAGGCATCTCCAGAAATCGTAGACTTGATGAAGTATGGATATTTCTGTAGCACTTGATCAATCTGTGCATCCGTTAAGGAAAGAATCTTAAGTGGTTTTTGTGCATGAACTTCTGTAAACTTCGATATTGGGGCTTGACCATTGTAGCTGAATCCCACTAGTGTGCCGTTGATCACTTGTTCTCCTGCTTGATCTAGCTTCATGCGCTTGAAGTCCGGTTTAAAACCAAGCTCTTCAAAGACCTTGAAGGTGATAAACTCCCCACCACCACCGATGGTACTTGGGTTAAATGGTTTTCCGTTGAGCTCTTCGAAGGAATTGATACCGGAATCAACCGTTACCGCCCAGTGCATTTGGCTAGCAGGTAAGTTCCATAATATACGAATGTTCTCATTCTTCTTTCCTTCGAATTCACCTTCACCAGCATACGACTCATATCCCACATCATTAGCCATGAATGCAATGTCCGCTTTGTTCTGTTGTAGGTTCGTTGCATTTACCTTCGTTCCACCAGATTCAACGACTGTCGTTTCTACTACATCGCCAGCGTGCTTATTGATCGCCTGAGAGACAGCAGCATAATAAGCATAGAACGGTGTAGACGTTGGGGCTGCATCAATGTTTAACAGTAGCTTTTGACCGGATGTTGCTGCATCTGCCGGCTTTGCATCGCCAGCTGGTCCTGGTTGAGTAGAAGTGGAACTAGAACCGCAAGCTGCTAAAGACATGGCTAAAACGAGTGAACTGGTAATCTTCCAAAATTTCTTCATCTGTCTATTAATCCCCCTACATTTTTTATAGTTTAAGCCCAACTATAGTAGAACCTATAGTTAATTGACCTTTTTAACTAATGTTCTGTTATACAAGGAGTAAAACGCTCTCAAATCATTTTGGATATGCTTTTTCATTTCGGCTTCAGCTTGAACCGCATTTCCTTGGGCGATTTGATTATATATGGCGTAGTGTTCTTCGAGGTAATTATCTTTCCTATAATACAGATTAAACAGGGTGTTTCTCATATACTGCACTTTATTTTTCAACATGGTCATAAGTTCAATTAGCTGATGATTGCCGGACGCTATAACGATGAGTTCGTGAAATGCCGTATTCAACTTCACGATCTGCCTCTTGTCCTCCAGGGCTATCGCCTGCCCAGTTTTCTCTAGCACCGCCTCTAATTGTTGAATCTGTTGCTTCGTTGCTGTTTCTGCAGCAAGCCTTGCAGCTAAAGATTCGAGGTATTCCCTACATTGGTACACTTCGATAATATCTTTCAGGATGGGGTTATATACACAAACGCTTCCATCATGATCTACCAATAACCCATCTTTAGTTAGCATCCGTATTGCTTCTCGAACGGGGCCCCGGCTGACTCCTAACCTCTCCGCTAATTTCAGCTCAATAATTCTTTCCCCCGGCTCAAAGTGTCCTTCAAAAAGCATTTGCATCATCGTCTGATAAACCTGACTGTGAAGGGGTTCTGATTTCATAATTTGTCTCATCGCGTTATCCTTTTGTAATCCCTTTCTTGAAACTAGATTATCACGGTTCACGGTTTACTGTCAACAGAAAACACTCACTTTTTTAACCCATTAAAATGTTAGGAATTGTTTTTCTTTTAGCCAGTTCATCAGCTAGGAAATCCATCATCGTTTGTGTTACTCTAAAGACACTATGGCAGGAGGGTCTACAGATGTCCAAAATTAAAAAATCTGAACCTCTTCATAATCAGGTCTACCACATTGTGAAGAGAATGCTTATAGAAGGCGAATATCAGCCTGGAGATCGCCTTGTTGAGGTGAAATTAGCTGAAAGTCTTGGTGTAAGCAGAGCTCCGGTTCGCGAAGCGATCCGAATGCTTATCCAAGACGGATTACTAGAACAAAAAGAGGGACTAGTCTATTTAATTAATCCTACAACGCAAACGATCGTTGAAGTTTTTCAATGCCGTCAAAGCCTCGAATCTCTTTCTGCAAGGCTTGCTGCCAAGAACATTTCCGATAGTCAGCTCCAGCAGCTTGCGCAAAACATCCAAGAAACTCAGAGAGCTATACAACAAAACGATAGTAAGGAAATCGGGCGACTCGATCAACAGTTTCATGACTTAATTATAGAGGCCTCAGGAAACCAACAGCTAATCTCGCTTATGTCTATTATTCAAGCCAAGATCTCCTATATAAGAAACTCCATTATCCGCAACTTCTATCAAAACTTCCTTACCTTTGCGGACGAACATCAAAGAATCTACCAGGCTTTACTGGAACGAGACGAGAACAAGGCTGAAATGGAAATGAGATCCCATATCGAAAAAAATCTAAGCGTTTCCTATACACTCATTCAATAAGGGGCAATTTGCCCCTTATTTTTTTACCTTATGAAGATGACCGGTAAGCGGTCGTTCCGTTAAGGGACGGATGAGTTCTACACACTCCATCAGTTTTTCTAGATTAATCCCCGTTTCAATTCCCATCTCATGAAGCATCATCACGAGATCCTCCGTAGAGCCGTTTCCTGCTGCTCCAGGCGCAAACGGACATCCGCCTAATCCGCCGATCGAGCTGTCAAACGCTGTTACACCTGCCTGTAAAGCAGCTATTACATTGGCTTGGGCTAACCCATAGGTGTCATGAAAATGAGCCGTGATCTGCGCTCGCGGTGACTGGTCCATCACCTTCGAGAATAAATCATACACCTGTTTCGGATTAGCTCTTCCAATGGTGTCACAGATGACGATTTCGTTTACTTGAAGCGCTTCAACTTGGTTGACCATTTCCAATACAACGGAAGGATCCACTTCCCCTTCATACGGACACCAAAATGACGTGGCAATGTCATACCGGACGAAAACCCCTTCGCCTTTTGCTTGTTCAATCACCTGGTTTAGACGATCCATCGACTCTCTTCGGGACATTCGGACATTCTTTTGGTTAAAAGAATCGCTTGCTCCGACCACAAGGGCAACGGCATCAATATGAGACTGACGAGCTCGCTCATATCCTTTTTCATTGGGTATCAGCGCTATATACTGAATGTCTTCCTTGCGTTGAACTCCCTCTAATACTTCCTTTGCATCTTTCATTTGCGGAACATGAACAGGATGAACAAAAGAGGTTGCCTCAATTCTTTTAATCCCAGTTTGGGACAAAGTATGAATGAGCTCTATTTTTTTTTCAGTTGGGATAAAGTTTGCTTCATTCTGGAGCCCATCACGCGGGCCTACTTCGATAATCTCCACTTTTTTCGGTAAATTCATGACAGACAGCCCCCTATACAATCCCCATTCGCTTAGCTAAATAAGCTTCTAGCCCACCAACGGAAACCATTTCTATTAAATGCTCTGGTAGTTTGGTACTTTCAAATTCCGTACCTTGGGTTAAGTTTCGAACCTTTCCCTCCAGTAGATCAATTTCGATTTCGTCTCCTTCTTGGAAAAAAGAGGTATCCACCATCTCCACAACGGGAAGCCCAATATTAATCGCATTGCGATAGAAGATTCTTGCAAAAAAGTGGCTCACAATTGCCCCAACCTGCAAATGCTTTAAGACTAAGGGTGCCGTTTCTCTACTCGATCCAGAGCCAAAATTATCGCCGGCAACCAAGATATCTCCCGGTTTGATTTTCTTTGCAAAGTCAGGGTCAATGGCTTCCATGGCATGCTCTGCCTGCTTCTCAATGGACAGACTCATATATTGTCCAGGAGAGATGATATCCGTATTCACATTATTTCCGTACTTCCATACTCGGCCACGAATGATCTCTGACATTACACCATCATCTCCTTTGAAAGATACTTTCTTGGATCCGCAATCTTCCCTTCAATAGCAGTGGCTGCAACCGTAGCCGGCGAACCAATATAGATTTCCCCTTGGGCACTTCCCATTCTTCCTCTAAAGTTACGGTTGGAGGAGGACATCACCACTTCCCCTGCACCGATGACGCCGCTTGTAAATCCTCCACAAGCTCCGCAAGATGGCATATTCACGATACATCCAGCTTCCGTCAATATATCTAAGATCCCTTCTTTACTCGCTTGCATCCAGATCGCCTGTGAGGCAGGTACCACCAGGCATCGAATATGCTTGGCGATCTTTTTGCCTTTCAAGATTTTAGCGGCAATGCGAAGGTCACTTATCCGTCCGTTGGTGCATGATCCCAGATACACCTGATCTACATGGGTACCTTCCACGACACGAACAGGATGGACATTATCTATTTCATGAGGGCAGGCCACCTGTGGTTCCAATTCTGAAGCATTATAAGTTAGTACGCGATGATAGTGTGCATCGCTATCGCTTTTGATAAAATCAATTTCATGTACGCCTCTTGCCTTAAGGAAGTTTACAACCGTTTCATCTGGTTCAATTAATCCAGTTTTAGCCCCAGCCTCAACCGCCATATTGGACATTACCAATCTTTCATCTAGTGTCATTTTCCGTATCGCGCTACCCGTAAATTCTAAGGCTTGATATGTCGCTCCGGCGTGTCCAAGATCTTTGATTGTCTTTAAAATCAAATCTTTTGAATACACTCCAGCTGGAATGCTCCCTTCCCAATTTACTTGGATCGTCTCGGGTACTTTAAGCCAAGTTTCTCCTGTCAGAAGCACACCAATCATTTCAGTGGACCCAATACCGGTTGCAAAAGCCCCCATCCCACCGGCCATACACGTGTGGGAATCCGTTCCCAAGATTAAGCGCCCTGGCTGAACATGACCATGCTCGACAATCACTTGGTGACAAGGCCCTTCAAATTCATAGTAATAAGGCAACTCAAACTCCTTAGCCCAATCTCTCGTGTATTTCAGAATATCAGCCTGTTGTACGGTTGCCGGAGGAGTACAATGATCGGAAACAACGACTACTTTTTCTTTATCAAATAGCTTCCCGCCTAACTTGCGAAAGCCATTATTAATTAATCTTGGTCCCAATAGATCATGCATCATGGCAATGTCGACCTTTACCCAAACAATCTCTCCGCCTTTGACCTCGCTTTTTCCAGATGCTCTAGCCAAGATCTTTTCAGCCATCGTCATTCCCATAGGAATCCTCCTTTATTCTCCAATTTATTGTTTACTGTATACTGTCAACAACAATTGCTTAAAAAAATTAGTTCTTAACTCCCTCTTCCTTTTCTTTTCCGAAGATTCCCTTGTCCTTTAATTCGTTAATGTAGCCTTCATCCAACTTCAAGAAATCTCTCAGGACATCCTCGGTATGTTCGCCTAGCTTTGGCCCCACCCAATCAATGTCACCAGGGGTTTCACTTAGTTTTGGAACAATACCTGGAACTTTCATCTTGCCTATTCCGTCGACTTCCACTTCTCTTATCATCCCGCGAGCTTGATAATGAGGATCGGCAACAATGTCTTCAATGGAGTAGATCGAGCCTGCCGGTACTTTCGCCTCATCTAGTGCTTGAATTGCATCGGCTAAATCGAGACTTTTGGTCCACTCTTCAATGATAGAATCCAAGTATTCGGCATGCTCACTTCTCAAGGCGTTGCTCTCAAAGCGAGGGTCCTCTGCTAATTCCGGGTGTCCAATCATGATCATCAATCGTTTAAAGATCCCGTCACCGTTCGCACCGATAACCACATACTTCCCGTCTTTACAAATATACGTGTTCGATGGCGTAATCCCTGGCAAGGTGCTTCCTGTTCTTTCACGGATAATCCCTTTTCGATCATACTCTGGCAACATACTTTCCATGATGCTGAATATGGACTCGTATAATGCCACATCGACAAACTGCCCTTGACCCGTCCCTTTTACATCCCGATGATAAACAGCCATCATCGCTCCGATTACCGCGTAAAGAGAGGAAATGGAATCCCCGATACTCACACCCACTCTGGTTGGAGGACGATCCGGATATCCAGTGAGGTAGCGAAGCCCACCCATTGCCTCACCGATCGAACCAAATCCCGGTTTATCCCGATAAGGGCCATCTTGACCATAACCGCTAATGCGAATCATGATGATGCCTGGGTTCAGCGCTTTCAATTGTTCGTAACCAATTCCCCATTTTTCCATCGTTCCTGGTCGGAAGTTCTCAATGATAATATCGACTTCCTGTGCTAGCTTGCGAATGATTTCTTGACCTTCCTCTTGTCGCAAATCCAACGCCACTGATTTTTTATTTCTTGACTGAACGTACCACCATAAGCTTGTGCCGTTTTCCACTACACGCCATGAACGGATGGCATCTCCTGTATCTGGGCTCTCTATTTTAATTACTTCTGCCCCAAACTCTGCAAATAAGCGTCCTGCTGAGGGCCCTGCAATTAATTGTCCCATCTCAAGGACCTTCAACCCTTTTAACGCTTTTTCTTTCATCCTAAACACTCCTCTTTAATCAATATATGTTTACTGTTTACTGTCGACTGTTATCTATATTGAAATATTAAATCAATTATCCCATCTAGGTCAAGATCAAATTTTTTAAAAACACAAATATTAAATCCGCTTTCATTAGAAAAATAAAAAGGCCATTCCTTAAAGCAGGTTATTACCGAGCTTTAAGGAACAGCCTTCTGTTTAAATAATTTATAAATTACCGTACACGCAGGACCACTTTACCCGTACTCTTTCTACTTTCCACCCAATCATGCGCAGCGGAGGCCTCCTCCAACGAGAACTCTTGACCAATCTTGATCTGCAACTGGCCATTGGCCAGATAAGGGAGAACTCGATCCGCTGTTTCCCGAAGAAGATGTGGACGCTTATTTCTTGTTGTCCCTAGACTAAATCCTAGAAGGGAACGACAGCTTGAATGAAGATCAGATGTTTTAATTTGCCCTGCTTCTCCACTTGCATTTCCAAAGTTCACGAGTCGTCCGTAATACGCTAAGCAACGTAAACTCTCCTCTGTCACCCACCCCGCAATCGAATCAAGGATAACATCCGCTCCTTCACCGTTGGTAAGCTCCTTGACTTGATCAGCGAAGCCTTCTTTCCCGTAATGGATTACATGATCAGCCCCCGCCTCTAACGCCATGTGGACCTTATTTTCGCTTCCCACTGTACCGATTACTCTAGCAGCCCCTAATAGCTTAGCTAGCTGAATTGCTGTGGTTCCGATCCCGCCCGCTGCAGCATGGATTAGAACAGTCTCACCCGGTTCTATCCTAGCTACATTCGCCAAAAGCCTATACGAGGTAAAGGAAACGATAGGACATGCCGCAGCTATATCAAAACCAATACCTTCAGGCAACACAAACGTAAGCGCTTCATCTACTACGATATACTCGGCATAGCTTCCCGATTTGGGGAAGGCTATGACACGTTGTCCCACCTTTAGCTCTTCAACCTCTTCTCCCACTGCCTCAATGACCCCTGCTGCATCTAGTCCTGGGATAAACGGCGGTTGACTTGCTCCATGGTATTTCCCATATCTTGCTTTAATATCTGCAAAATTAACACTAGTCGCTTCTACCCGGATCAAGACTTGCTTCGAATTTGGTTTCGGCACCTCTAGCGTTCTCGCTTCTAATACTTCGGGTCCTCCAAATCGAGTAACCATCATGGCCTTCATTGCTTATCTCCTCCTTTTTATCTTTAGTAATTCTCGTTACGGAGAATACTTCCTTTCTCCAGAATAAAAAAACAGCCCTCAACAGAGGACTGCCTCCACTTATCTTACCTAGCTTTAGGACTTGGAACGAAAAGCCCCTTCCCATACTTTTCCTTCCCAAATTCACTGATCATCTTCTGTCCTTGCGGGCTTACAAAAAACCAAATCAGCTCATTAGCCGCAGCCGGCTTCTTGGTCCCGGTAACCTGAATAATTCCATATGGGTTAAATAATTCTTTATCCCCAGAGCTTACATTGACTAGCCCTGTCTTGTTGGTCAAGAAGGTTGCTTCATCCGTTAATACATAAGCTCCCATCTCTTCTCCCATACGAAGAGTTTCTCCCATTCCCTGGCCGGCTGAGATATACCATTTTCCAGTTGGTTGGAGGCCAACTTTCTTCCAGATTGCTAATTCTTTCTTATGTGTACCCGAATCATCCCCGCGAGAAATAAACTTGCTGTTCGAATCCGCCATTCTTTTGAACGCTTCCACAGCAGTTTTCGCCTCTTTAATCTTAGCTGGATCATTCTTAGGGCCTACGATAAGGAACTGGTTATACATCACATCATGGGCCTTATGACCAAAACCGCCTTTAACAAACTCATCTTCTGCACTTCGGGAATGCACGAGGATTACATCTGCATTTTTATCTTTACCCAATTGGATGGCTTGTCCAGTACCAACAGCAATAACTTTAACCTTCACATTAAACTTCTTCTCAAAAACAGGTAGCATGTAATCCAGCAAGCCTGAATCTTGCGTGCTTGTTGTTGTAGCTAGGATCAATTCTTTTTCGGCAGCAACCTTCTGATAGACGGGATTGCTTGTTTGTGCCGCTCCCATACTTGTAATGAGAAGGGCGAACAACAGGCTAAACACTAAAGCAAACGATGCTTTTCTTTTCATCTTTTTCTCCCCCAACCTTTGTTTTGTCCCCGATGGATATTTACCTATCCCCAATAAAAATAATATGCTTATTTTACCAATTAATCAATAGTTTTTGTTGTGTTTTATTAGTTTAAGTTAGTTTTAGTTGTTATGTGGTTGGAGCGATTTGTTTATGTTCATAATGAATGTGAGGTGATCATTATGAACGTTATGATTATTCTAGGTAATCTCGTTATCCCTTTGATTATGTTTCTTGCTCAAAAAAACAAAAGTAAAGCACGTCTGATCTTTAATGGACTTTCCGTTCTATCAGCGATTGTCTTTGGTAATCTAGCAGCTCTCGCAGTGTACAGAATTATTAGAGACAACACTGTTTTTATGACCCATATTCATGGCATTTTCTTAAATCCATTTTTTTTATTAGCAGGATATTACTTACTGGTATACACCCTATACCAGTTGATTCGAAGGATGAGTGAGGACGTATGATGGAAGGATAAAAATCAAAAAGGAGCAGCCATTGTCCGCTGCTCCTCAAACTTGGGTATTTTCTATATTACATAGTTGCGAAGCTTACCAATTTCCTCTACTTCAACAACTACAACATCTCCCGATTTCATCGGGCAACTTCCAGATGGTGAACCCGTAGCCAAAACATCCCCTGGTTCTAGTGTCATGACTTGAGAAATCCAACTAATAAGAAAAGGAATGGAAAGAGACATTTGATTCGTATTCCCATCTTGTACGACTTCTCCATTCAAAGTCGTAACAATTCGTAAATTGGTTGGATCAATACCCGTCACAATCCATGGACCTAGTGGCCCAAATGTATCGAACCCTTTAGCCCGTGTAAACTGAGGATCCCTTTTCGTAAGGTCTCTCGCTGTTACATCATTAAATATCGTGCAGCCGAAAACATAGTCTAGGGCATCTTCTTCTTTAATATTTTTTCCACGCTTCCCAATTACAAGGGCTACTTCCCCCTCCAATTCAACCTGATTGGATAAATGGCTCGGAGGCAATGTAATGTTCCCTTCGTTAGGAATAAGAGAAGAAGCAGGCTTTAGAAATAAAAAAGGCTCTTTGAGATTGGGCTTGCCCCCTGTTTCCTTCGCATGTTCTGCATACGTCCATCCAAAATTGATAATTTTAGAAGGTTTAACCGGCTCAAGGATTTTCACGTCACTATACTTTACTTTTACACCGTCATATTTTAATTCTTTGTTGATAATCTCGTTAAAATTACTAGATAACTGGAGTATGACGTCATCCTCGACAATTCCATAAAAGACTTGGTTCTGTTGATTCTGATAACGAACAATTTTCTGTGTTTTTTGCAGTACCTGCATTAATTTCCACTCCCTCTTTTCTATCTCTAAAAGTCATATTAACACAAGAAAGGCTCAGTATCCATTCTTGTAATATTCCAAACTCTTCCAACAATAAAAGGAAGAATCTGCTTTTTTATAAGAGCAGATTCCCCTAGAACAACTAAGCGATATAGGACTTGTTATCTTTCATTTCTACGACATTCGGTGTAAACTCACCTTCCATTTTAGACACAACAACAGTGGCTACACCGTTACCAATTAAGTTCGTGATGGCACGAGCTTCGGACATGAAACGATCTACTCCTAATATCAATGCCATTCCTTCAACTGGAATCGATGGGAATACAGCCAAAGTAGCTGCTAAGGTAACAAAGCCGGAACCCGTAACCCCCGCTGCACCTTTAGAGGTAAGCATCAGTACGCCCAACAAGGTTAGTTGTTCCATTAAAGTAAGGTCCACTCCATAAGCCTGGGCGATGAACAAGGCAGCCATAGACAAGTAGATGGAGGTCCCATCTAGGTTAAAGGAGTAACCTGTGGGTAGAACAAGACCTACTACTGATTTCGAGCATCCGTACTTCTCAAGCTTATCCATCATCTTCGGAAGTGCCGCCTCAGATGAGGACGTACCGATTACCAAAAGAATCTCTTCTTTAAGGTAACGAATAAAGCTAAAGATATTAAAACCATAAATCTTACAGATCGCTCCGAGCACAAAGATGATAAACAGAGCCATCGTTGTATAGACGGAAGCCATCAACTGCCCCAGGTAAACCAATGAACCAAATCCAAATTTTCCAATAGTATAAGCCATGGCCCCGAAGGCCGCGATGGGAGAAACCTTCATGATCATATTAACAATACCGAACAAGACCTCGGTAATCTTCTCAAAGAATTCAATAACCGGCTTTCCGCCTTTGCCCATGGCCGCTAAAGCACACCCAAACAAGACGGCAATAAATAATACGGGAAGGAGTTCACCCTTGGCAAAAGCCCCGACAAAGCTGTCCGGAATGATCGATAGGATAAAGTCCATCATGCCGTGACTGGTTTGGGCCGCTTGCTCTGTGTACTTAGAAACATCTCCCTTAGCAACATTTGAGGCATCAAAGCCTTCTCCTGCTTTAAACACGTTTGCAATAAAGATCCCTATGGCAAGAGCAATGGTGGATACGATTTCAAAGTAGAGTAACGCTTTTCCTCCAATTTTACCTACCTTTTTCAGATCACCCATACCCGCGATTCCAATTACAATCGTGAGAAATACGATCGGTGCAATAATCATCTTTACCATTTTAATAAAGATATCGGCCAGAACTTTTAGCTCAGCCCCATACGCAGGAAATGCCGCACCGAACAGGATGCCGAATATGATAGCAAGAATAACTTGAGTAGTCAGACTCTTAGGATTAAATTTCAACTTACCTCACCATCCTTATGTTTTTTCTTATCATACAGCCTTTTGGCTCCGCTGTATTTTTTTGAAACTATGAAAAGACTTTTGGAAATAAAAAAAACTTCATCGGAGTAAATTCAATGAAGCCAGACCGCCTTTAGAGGAAGTTTTTTATGCAGAATAAGGAGGATAATACAAAGAAGTTTATACGTTCTTATTCTGTAAAAAAAAGTAAGTGATCCGTCGATCACTTACAAATAGTTGTGAATCCGTTCTTTTCTAGTCTCATCAAGCCTAAAAACACTATACGGTCTGCCAATCGTTCCGTAATGTAATTCATGTTCTAAAATGCCTACGTCTTTTAGAAAATGAAGATACTTTCGAATCGAAACTCTTGAGATGCCAATCTGTTGAGCAAACTCCTCAGATGTGAATTCTATATTCGTATTTTGCAGTACATGATCCCATATCACCTTCAGCGTTGTCTTGGTTAAACCTTTAGGCATGGGAAGCGAATCTGCCGTGCTGTCTCGATAGAGCAATCCTTTATCTAGATCCTCTTGATTTATAGCCTCCTGCCGTTTAATGAATAGCCGATCATCCCGATATTTAGTTAATGATTTCTTCAAGCGCTCGAACTCAAACGGCTTGATCATATAATCGACGGCCCCTAACCGTAAGGCCTTTTGTACGGTCTTCATATCCGAAGCCGCTGAAATCACGATGACGTCAATATCACGCTCAAGTTTTCTAATATGGGTAAGAAATTCTAAGCCATGATCCCCAGGCATATACAGATCTAATAACACTAGATCCACTTCATGATCCTGAATATGAGCCATTGCTTGCTGAACCGTGCCACAAGTTCCTTTTATTGAAAACCCCGGGATTTTTCCAACATAGCGCCGATTAAATTCCGCCACCATCGGATCATCCTCAACGATTAATACTTGGATTTCCGGTTTCATGATCGCCCCTCCTCTCTGCCAACAGCAGGCCAGCTTAATGTAAATTTCGTTCCTTTTCCTTGCGTAGATGTAACCTCCAGTTTGCCTTTTAATTGTTGGATGCGTTCCTGCACAAGGTGCAAACCCAAGCCACGTCCAAACCCATGCGTGGAGTATCCCTTATTAAAAATGTACTGAAGAGTCTCCTCATTCATCCCCTTACCAGTATCCTGTACCAACAATACGACTTTTTCATCTACCCACTCCACTTTGACCGTTACTTCACGAACAGAGGTTTCTTTGACCGCATCCAGCGCGTTGTCAATCAAGTTTCCCATGATGGTGATGATCTCGTGGATCATATTTTCAGATAAAGTATCTGGGATCCAGGATGACTCCTCTAAAATCAATATAGCTCCAGACTCTCTGGCATAGCTCATCTTTCCCAATAGAAAACCAGCTAAAACAGGCTCCTGAATCCTACGGATAATAAACCCCATTTCCTCTTGGTACTGCTCGGTTACTTTTTGGATATAATTCTGAAGATCATCATAAAATTCGAACTGAACCATGCCTAATATCACGTGAAGCTTATTCATAAATTCATGCGTCTGAGCACGTAAGGCTTCTGCATAAATCGTAATCCCGGTCAACTGTTCCGTAATTTGCCTCATTTCCGTTTTATCCCGAAACGTCAAAATCGCCCCATGGGCCTTTCCTTCTACCACCACAGGTACTCGATTTACAAGTAAGGATAATCCATGAAATTGCAACTGAGCATCAACATCTGCTGTTCCCGACTCGAGTACCCGATCTAATTGAGAATCCTCAATGACGGTCCCAATAGGTTTTCCGATCAACTCGTGTTCATCAAGCAGTTTTTGTGACTTTTTGAAAATCCTTTTCGCCTCATCATTGGCAAGTGTGATTTGCAAGTTCTCATCAACAGCCACAATCCCCTCTTTCGTCGAATTCAAGATAGCACTTCGTTCCTTCAGCAGCTTTGCAATTTCTTTGGGCTCTAAACCGATAAGAACCTTTTTAATTCTTCTTGCCAGATACAAGGCACCCAGGACCCCAATCACGCCCCCCATAAGAATCCCCAGGAGTAAGGATTTCCTTTCCTCTGAGATCGCCTGTTCCACATCTTGAATAAATATCCCAACAGCAACTGCTCCAATTTGCTTTCCCTCTAAGTTAAAGATAGGGGCAAACGAACGTAAAGACATACCCAACGTTCCTTTAGCAACGGAAACATATTCCTGTCCATTCAAAACAGGTCCTTCATCTCCGCCTGCAAAGTGCTCTCCAATCCTCTCTGGATCCGGATGAGATCGTCTGGTTCCATCCATATCCATGACCACAATAAAATCCACCCCGGAGGCTTGGACCATATTTGTAGATACTCTTTGAATTTCTCCCTGATCATCGCTTCTCTCCAGTTCCTGAATGATTAGAGGGGTGTTTGCGATCATACGGGCCACAATCATGGCTTTCTCTGACATCGTTTGTTCCGCTCTCTCAGCCACTCGATTTGAAATCAAAATATCTGTTACAACCAGTGAAAACAAAACAATCCCACAAACTAAAAGGGAGATGGAAACATATAACCTCATGGCACACCTTCTTTAGATAAGCTCTATATCATTCCTTATTTTAAAACTTAAGGCTCGTAAAAAAAAGTGGACTGTATTTATACTACACATCCCCCGTATCCCGCCTGTCATGACTTTCGGAGTTAAATTAAGTATAATTCAAACATAAATGGCTATTTAGGACGGTGACTCAAGAGTGAAAAGTATTACAGTTGAAAAATTGGTACGGAAGTTTTCCATGAAAGTATTAGCAGGGGAAAATCAATTAAGTAAAACCATAACGCAATCACGGGTGCATCGACCTGGCCTTGAATTTGTCGGTCATTTTGATTTTTTTCCAGAGGAACGCATTCAGGTCCTAGGAAGAAAAGAAGTCAACTATTTGCACAAATTAAGTAAAGAGGAACGCAAAATACGGATTGGGAATGTAGTAAAATATCATCCCCCATGTTTTATCGTTACTGCCGGCGAAGAAGGACTGACCTATTTAACCCATCATTGTATTGAAGAGGGGATCCCTTTGTTAGTTACAAACAAAGTGGAAACGACTTCTGAATTTATTACCAAATTGGATGCCTACTTGGTTAAAGAATTAGCACCTGAAATGGCATTGCATGGCGTTTGTGTCAATGTATCCGGGATAGGGATTTTACTTCGTGGTAGCTCAGGAGTGGGAAAAAGTGAGACAGCTCATACTTTAATTCGTAGGGGACATCGGCTCGTAGCAGATGATATCGTTGTCCTAAAGAAGCTTAGTCCGCAAACTCTATTGGGTACTCATGATGAAAAGACTAAAGAATTCTTAGCTCTTCGCAGTATCGGGTTGTTAAATGTGGTCCGCTTATATGGGAGAAGGGCATTTCAAGACGAAACACGGATTGCTCTTGATATTAAGTTAATAAAATGGCAAAAAGATGCCTTAAATAACGAACTAGAAAAAGAACCTCAATTCATAGAGTATATGGGTGTCCAAATCCCCTCAATTGAAATCCAGCTCCAGCCTGGAAGGGACGTAGCAGGATTAATTGAAGTGGCTGCAAATAACTGGTTTCTGCGACAGGAAGGCTACAGCGCAGCAGAGGAATTTATGAATCGGATTGAGGCTTTTTCGAAAGCTAGTATGGAATAAAATAGTACAGGCTATTCTTTTTA
The DNA here is from genome assembly GCF_004522215.1 of Ammoniphilus sp. YIM 78166. Classification (GTDB taxonomy): domain Bacteria; phylum Bacillota; class Bacilli; order Aneurinibacillales; family RAOX-1; genus YIM-78166. The sequence goes on from NZ_SDLR01000004.1 coordinate 285,523, forward strand.
AAAAATTTATATAAAAAACAGGCCTGAATCGCCTGTTTTGTTCTATTTTTCATATTGAACCTGCTGGCACCTTTGTATTTCATGGCGGCCCCAAGGGGACTCGAACCTCCGACTCACAGTTTATGAATGTCTACATTTATGTTTTGTATAATTAGGTTTACTTGAAAAACCTTATTTTTATTTGGCTTTCATACCATTAATTTGCCTTTGATCTACTTTCAAGTCCATAATATAATCTATTTTGTCAGTGAGACATTCCTCAGTAGCTCAATAATGGAGCAACCGGCTGTTAACCGGTAGGCTGGAGGTTCGATCCCGTTCTGCTCCACCATACATGTATCAAAAAGCTGTTTTCCTTCAATTGTAGGAAAACAGCTTTTTTACTTTTCTTAATTCACTATAGATCCCCGTTAGATTAACAATTTATTAAAAGGAGTCTTTTCTTTAGTTTTAATACCAGTAAATTACATTTCAAGACTGTAATATAATCATTTCCGTCGATAAGGCATACCTCGGTTCTCAATGGTGCAGCAACCGGCTATTAACTGGTAGGCTGGAGGTTCGAGTTCGTCAAGAGGCGCCATATTATTTGGGGAATACTACCGAAGTAGTCATAACGGGGCGGTCTTGAAAACCGTTAGAGTGCAAGCAAACGTGGGTTTGAATCCAACTTACTTCGCCATATTTCTCCGGTTTAGCTCAGTTAGGAGAGCGCCTACCTTGCAAGGAGGAAGTCATCGGTTCGATCGCGTTCAACTCCACCATACAAATTTCAAGCAAGCTGTTTTTCCGTATGAAGGATAGCAGTTTTTTTGAAAAGATTACCTATATAAAAGAAAATTACTACTATTGGTGTAGATACGCCTATCAATGGCTTCGTGGTGGGAATTGAATAAGTTAGTTGTGTTCTTTTAATTGTTAACGGCTTTATGACATATTCCATTTCATTTATGAATGAATACTTTATATATATTGGATTACATGTTTGATGATATTAGGTCTGAACCACATCACCAATTAAATTCACGATATCCCGGTTGTATATATTTCCCAGAATATTCTCTATCCATGTCTACAAGCCATTGGAATATATGTTTTGCTCCTGTTGCTACATCCATGTCCGCATCAGTTGAAGCACTCTGAGTTTTTAATTTTCCAGGGTGAATGCTATTTACAGAGATACCTTTTTCGTTAAGTTCCTTTTCCAAGCAAATGGTGAACATATTTTGTGCTGCCTTTGCTATACGATATGAGTAAGAGGTTTTAAGGTGTTGAAATTCACCAGATGACATCATACTTAAAGATCCTAACCGTGAAGATACATTTACAATCCTTGGATGGTTTGAATTATATAGAAACTGTAAGGTGGCTCTAACTGTTCTTATAGCCCCTAGGCAATGCACATTAAACAGGTCGTTTACCTCTTTTGTTGTTACTTTATCCATTTCAAACTCACGGCCAGAAATACCTGCATTATTTATTAGAATATCCAAACAATCAGTAGAATGGTCTAGTGTTGTCCGTATAACCGTTTCGCATTCATCTAAGCCGACGTCTGCAATTATTGGAACTATTCGATTCTTAAACTCTGAAGTTAATAAATCTGCAAACAGTTGCGTTCTTACTAACGGGAAAACTAGATTCCCACCTTCATGAAATAATTTAACCAACTGGTACCCAAGCCCTCGACTTGCTCCGGTAATCATTACTTTTAACAAATCACATCTCCCCTTGAAAAACGGTTATCTTTCAGTTAGTCGAGATAGAAACTGCTGTAATCTTGGCGATTTGGGATGATTAAATACTTCCTCTGGAGATCCCTCTTCTACGATAAACCCTCCGTCCATGAAAATGATTTTGTCCCCTACACTTTTCGCAAAGTCCATTTCATGAGTTACAATGACCATCGTCATTCCTTCTTCAGCTAAATCTTTAATTACTTTTAGTACTTCGCCGACTAATTCCGGATCCAGCGCTGAAGTAGGTTCATCGAAAAGAATGGCTTTGGGTTGCATCGCCAATGCCCGAGCGATGGCAATCCTCTGTTTTTGTCCTCCAGAGAGTTGACTAGGATAACTTTCCTCTTTCTGTTCAAGACCAACCTTTTTTAATAGGTCCCTTGCTAAGCTAATAGCTTCTTCCTTATTAACTTTTTTTACAGTAACCGGACCTTCTATGATATTTTGAAGTACAGTCATATGTTCAAATAAATTAAAGTTCTGAAAAACCATGCCCGTTTCGGCACGAACCTGACATATTTCCGCATCCGTTTTCCGCCTTTTGCTCTTCGCATCAAAGTGAGTTCTTTTTCCATCGATGAAAATATCCCCTTCATCCGGGATTTCCAGAAGGTTGATGGTTCTTAGAAGAGTACTTTTTCCGCTTCCGCTAGGCCCGATAATAACCACTTTCTCCCCTTTCTTTATATCCATCGAGATGCCCTTTAATATTTCATTATTATGAAAGCTTTTCTTAATGCCTTCTACCCGAATCATAATTCATCTTCCTTTCAAGGGAGTCTATATAATAGGCCAATGGATAATGCAAGATCCAATAAAGAATGGCTACGAGCGTATAGACTTCCAGACTGCGAAATGTAGAAGCGGCTAATTCATCTCCCATGTGCATCAACTCATTTACTGTGATAACGGCAGCAAGAGAGGAGTTTTTCAGTAGAATGATTGCGGAATTTCCTATAGGCGGAAGTACATTACGGATTGCTTGTGGAAGAATAATTCTTCGCATGGCCGTTGAATAGTTCATACCGATCGCATAAGCCGCTTCCAATTGCCCTTTCCCTATCGAACGAATACCAGCACGGAAAATTTCCGCCAGATAGGCACCTTCGTTAAGCGATAACGCTACCAAAGCAGAGATAAAAGGAGAAAGCTTGATGCCCAACCCAGGTAAAACGAAGTACACATACATAAGTTGAACCAATAAAGGCGTACCGCGAATAGCGCTTATATAGAAACTAGCAATTTTGCTTAGGATGAAATTATCTGATATACGCATGAGAGCAACGACAATACCGATCACTAAGGCTATCAATAAGGATAAAACAGTAACCTCAATGGTCACCCATGCCCCTTTTAATAAAATTGGTAAAAACTCCATTATGTTAGACAACGAATAACCCCCTTTAATCTTTATACATCCATGACTTCTGAAAAGTCATGGATGCATGTTGTGAAATTTATAATCCCCACTTCTTCAGGATCTCGTCTAATTCACCGTTTTTCTTCATCGTCTCTATCGCATCATTAATAGCCTTTTGGAGATCCGCTTGTCCTTTAGACATTCCAATTCCTACATCGCCAGCCCATTGCGTTTCATATCCTTTAACTAACTTAACATTTAAATCTTTATTTTCGTTAATCATATGAACCATAACGGGATAATCCGCTAAGAAAGCATCAATACGTCCATTTTTCAATTCTACAATCATATCCGACATGGCTTTGTAGCTTTGGACACTAATATCAGTGTGTTCTTTCAGATTCTTCAAGAATATCGTTCCTTCTTGAGCCCCTACTTTTTTGCCCTTTAAATCTTCAAACTTCTTAATGCTATCATTATCCATAGCAACCACTAAACCTTCTCCATATCGATAGACTGGATTGGAGAAATCAATAACCTCCGCTCTCTCAGGAGTCATTAGCATCCCTGCAGAAATCACATCAATTTTATCTGATTCAATGGAAGGAACCAGCGCTGAAAACTTTGTTTCTTGAATTTCAACCTTTACACCCAAATGTTCTGAAAGTTTATGGGCCACATCAACCATGACACCCTGGATTTGACTCGTTTTCGTATCGAGGAATGTAAAGGGAGTTCCGGTTGTCGTCGCCCCTACTCGAATAACGCCTTTGCTCTTGATTTCATCCAGTTTTGATGAAGCAGTTTTCTCTGGACTTTGTTTCGGTGTTTCTTGTCCAGAATTCGTTGAAGCAGAGGAACAAGCCGAAAGGAGCGAAGCCAATCCTATTAGAAGCGTAAAAATAAATAATTTAGTCTTTTTCATCATTTAACCCCTCTCTAAAAATGAATTTTTTAGTACCTTGCGGTTAACATTTTTTTGCGAGTATAAAATTCCACACCATCTTTTCCGTTTGCATGGAGATCGCCATAGAAGGATTTCTTATAACCTGAGAAAGGGAAGAATGCCATCGGAGCAGGTACTCCTAAATTAACGCCAAGCATCCCCGCATCGATCTCATCACGGAATTGACGGATAGCTTTCGCACTGTCTGTATAGAGGCACGCACCGTTTGCAAAATCAGACTCATTGGCTATATTAATGGCTTCATCTAAATCTTTAGCCCGGACAATAGACAGGACAGGAGCAAAAATTTCATCAGTCCAAATCTTCATGCCTGGTTTTACTTGATCAAAAATGGTCGGACCAACAAAGTAACCTTCCCCATGAACTGCCTCATCCTTTCTTCCATCTCGAACGAGTTTGGCTCCTTCTTGCTCACCTAATTCAATGTATTGGATCGTTCGATCCTTATGTGTATCACGAATAACCGGTCCTAGGAAGACTCCCTTATCCATTCCGTTACCAATGGTAATTTCTTCTGCTGCCTGTACCAACCGTTCCACTAATTCATCCGCAATATCTCCTACAGCGACAACGACCGCACATGCCATACAACGTTCTCCTGCAGAACCAAACGCAGCATTGATAATGTTGGAAACAGCAAGATTCAAATCGGCATCAGGCAAAACAATCGAATGGTTTTTAGCTCCTGCTAGAGCCTGTACGCGTTTGCCATGAGCAGCTCCGGTTTTATAAACATACTCGGCAACAGGCTGAGAACCTACAAAGGATACCGCTTTTACATCTGGATGAGTAAGAATCCCGTTTACCACATCGTGTGCACCATGTACAATATTCAGTACACCCTCAGGCAGACCTGCCTCCATAAACAATTCAGCTAAACGATTAGCCAATAAAGGAGTCCGTTCAGACGGCTTCAATACAAACGTATTGCCGCATGCAATGGCTAAAGGAAACATCCAGCAAGGAACCATCATTGGAAAATTAAAAGGAGTAATCCCGCCGACAACACCAATAGGATAACGATACATGCCTGATTCCACATCAGTGGCTATATCCGGAAGCTGGCTTCCCATCATGAGAGTGGGAGCGCCTGCAGCAAACTCAACGCATTCAATTCCTCGCTGCACTTCTCCATAAGCTTCATCATAGCTTTTTCCATTTTCCAGAGTGATTAGTTTAGCTAATTCAGCCCAATGCTCAACCAAAAGCTGCTGGTACTTGAACAAAATCCGAGAACGGCGAGGAACAGGTGTTTTACTCCATGTTTTAAATGCCTCCGAAGCCACCTCTACAGCCTTATCCAAATCTTCTCGGCTAGAAATGGGGATATAGGCCAAGATCTCTCCTGTTGCAGGGTTCGGAACCGCCTCTTTTTTACCTGAAGTAGATTCAACCCAATGGCCGCTAATAAAGTTTTTCAAATCTTGGGTTTGGTTTACTGTCTTAATCATCAAATCACGCCTTTATTGTAATTAGTTTTCGTTTAAATAATTTGAATATTCTTAATTTATAATCTATGTAACACCTTAAACTTGCTGGATGAAACTAGCATGTACTTTAATTCCTCTTTTCTCTAGTTCTTTAAAGTAAGTTTTAGGATCAATCGCTGCCTCAGACGGGAAAAACCCTTTTTTTGTAATTTGCCCGCTACCTAATAGCCTAGTAGTCACAGCTGCTGGAAATCCTACAGAAAATACTCCTTGCGACATATCACTCCATTTTTCATAAGGAGAGATCACGGTATCAAGAACATACTTACCGTCTTGTCCGTCCTTCTTGCCCACAATTTCAACGCGCAAAGCTTTATGGTCATCATGCTTTTTCTCTTGTTTAACAGGTGTTGGTTTGGCCTCTCTTAACACGGCTGCCAATAAGTCCCTAGGCACTACATCCTGTCCCTTCACGTTTACAGGCTTGCTGCTTCCAAGGCCCACTCCAACTAAGAACTTTAATTGTTCTTCAAAAATAGTTGGAAGAGATAATTTAAAAGCAACATCTCGAATTCCCTTATCCTTAAATGTTAGAGGAATCGTAGCTACTTCTGAGTGTATGGTGTTAATCACTTTTTGTCTTCCTACAGGCACCGGAAAATCAACCACTTCCTCTCCTGAGAAAGGCCACATCTCCACAAATTCACCGTTTTTGAATTCATAGGGATTCATTTCGAACTCATCTAATAATGTATCGATCGCATAAGGAGGAATGAGCTTGTAAGGATCCAAATTAAAATTCACAATCCCATCCAAAATTTTTACGGAATACACCTCATCTAGATGATCGTATCCATATCTAGCCATTACGTTCACAATTCCCGGTGCACTTCCTGATCCAACGATCCCCGTAATGCCCGCGTCTTTGAATGACTCGTGCATTTCAAGCTGCTGACGCGCCCAATGGAATAGTCCTCCAAAGTCCGTATAATGAGTTCTCGATTCCACACAAGCTGCCATGACCTTTAAGTTAAAATGATGCGATGTAGCATTTAAGCAGACATCATAGGAATCCAATAATTTTACTAAGTCATTATGATCATTCAGGTCCACGCGGCCCGTTATCACTTTATCTGAACACAAAATCCGCTTCCTTTCTTCGAGCACATCCAAATTTAAATCGGCTAGCAACAGCTGCTCCACCGAATCATTCTCCACAAAATCTCGTATCGCTCCCCATACGACTTTTCCAGCTCCGCCTACTACTGCTATTTTCATACTATCTTGCCCCCTATAAAATTTTTAAAATAATTATGAATCCAAACGATAGAGTTTATTTTCACATCCTTGATAGAGTTATGGATCTACTTACCTGCTACTTTTTCATCCTCATATTTAAGATAAGGTTTAAAAATCTCACTAAACTGAACTTCTTCATTTGCTTTCTCGGAATCTAAATGGTTGATAACAGAGCTAACATGATCAAGGAAGACACGTACTGCTTCTTCTTCATCCCTTTCTCGGATAGCTTGCAGAATGCTTCTGTGTTCACTTGGACAAAGTGGACTTTCCTGGTCGGCATTATCATGATAGACCAAGTAAATATTCGTCATATTGATCAGTTCTCGGCTATAGTTTACCATGAGCTCATTACCAGACAACATGACCAGCCCCAGATGAAACTCTGTTGTCATCTGAATCGCCTTATGATAATCCCCTTGTTTATAAAATTGATCTTCCTGATTGGTTAACTCTTCCAGATCGCTTAATTGCTTTTCCGTTGCTGAACGACAAGCCATTTTAACTGCTTCTACCTCGATAATGCTCCTTAAATGAAACACTTCTTCGATTTCTTTTTGCGAAGGAAGATTAATGAACGCTCCTTTATTGGGGATGATTTGAATAATTTTTTCATATTGTAATCTCTTTAAGACGGAGCGAATAGGAGTTCGACTCACTGAAAATGCCTCAGCTAGCTGCTCTTCGCTCAATTGCATTTTGACAGGAATTTTTCTATTAAAGATGGCCGATTTAATCTCTTCATAAACATACTCTTCTAATGATTCTCTTCTGTTTAATTTCATTTTCAACACTCCACTTAATTAGATAGAAGGAAATGCACTTGCTAAAGAAGTACAATTATTTAGGTTGTATCAAAATTTTTATTGTATTCATTTATTGTATTCATCTGTTGTTTATATACTACCATGAGAATATCTTACATTCAATACTTTTTTTATTTTCTGTCTTCTTAGCGGTTTCATTAGAGATTGAGAATTTAAATAATCTAATATAACGACCGTTAAATCAATAAATTATTTTAAATTGTATATTTGTATTGTATACATATCTAAGGTATTATTAGAATACAACCAAATTTTAATAATTGGGCTTCTCTTGTTAAGTTTTCTTACAAAGTTTTTTTAATAAAGCACAAAGGTGTATTTGTACATTAGGTCTTATACTAACTTGATTTCACTTCAGGATTCTACTTCCAAGTATAGACATAACATCCTCTATTCCTTTCCTCAAGTATCTCCCGGTACGCATCTTAAAACTCAAAAAAACCTTGCACTAGGCAAGGGTAATCGCTGTGACTTGTAGAGTGGGGGACTGGTTTCCCAGTCCTCCCTTATCAAACCGTACGAGTGGTTTTCCCGCATACGGCTTTCCGATACTCTTCACCTTGTGAATTATAGCTACCACCATGTACCCTCATTCGCGCTGACTCGCTTCAGCCCCATACGTGCAAATTCTTCTGATACCTCTTAGGGTGCAGGTGATTACGCTTTTACTTCTTGTTCCAGTACAATGCCAGTCTACCGACAATATACCAATCTATCTTCGCTAGAAATTTATTGGAGATTCCAGGATCCACACTGCCGTAGTAGTTCTTCCATCCTTGTATGATGGGATTGAGCTACTGTTACTTCCTTCATCTTGGTCCGCATCTTCTTCATTGCCTTTTTAGATAGATAGCTGCGTAAATCATACAATTTCCCCCAATTTAAATAGTTTCGATATACGGCGGTGATGAAATCCGAGAAAGTCAAAGCCTTCTTTATCTAGTCATAGATTGGCTAACTTGGACTTGTTCGTATTCATCGTCAATTCCAGTTTCTCATAGACTGCCTTGAGCACTTGGATGGCTTCAATAGCGTGGGTTTTCCTTTCTCATAAAATGAGGAGGTAAGTAGCCCGAGGGAATCGCACCCTCAGGCCCTCTCAGAACCGGACGTGAACCTCTCAGCTCATCCGGCTCCCATTATCCAGCCGCAGGCAGTATTCCTAACTGCAATGTGCAAAAAGTCCATGGAGGTTCTTGGCCAGTTGTCCATGCCACTTTATTGCCCGTGTCTTGTGCCTCTCCAGTTTCACGTATTTCCTTCTAACCCACTGGACAAGGGCTTTATTCATATAACGAAAGACCGAGTATAGTTGGGACTTGTAAAAGTGTCCATAATAATTCAGCCATCCTCTTATGGACGCATTGAACATCCGTGAAAGATCATGGATGGTGATGTCTGGTTTCAGATCCATACGCCAACCTCTAATCGTCTGTCTCATCGCCTTGCATGCCTTGCTGCTTACTGCAGGCGTTCCTGTTAGTGCAAATAACTGAATCTTCTTTCATTTAGAAAACCTCCTAATGGCAAATAGAGTCTTTAATAATTTTGGCCAATTATGTTACTTGTAAAAACAATATGCTCTATCTCAACCATCCTGCCCATTACATGAGCAAAAAGAAAACAGGAACCGAGTGGCATTGTGAAGCTCTCGATCCCCGTTTAGCGTAATGATTGTCTCTATTTCCTTCCTATACTTCAGTGCAAAGTGAATAAGCCTCAGAGAATAGTAAGAAAATCAACATTGTGACTGAGGAAGTCGATTCTTAACGTTTAACTTGAGCGTCAGGAGCCTTGTCCGCTACAAGATTCAAGACGATGTTATGCTCAAGAAGCGCCTTTAGCCCGCTGAGTACAATCGTGTATCCTCCCATTTCGTCAATGGCTCGATTTACGATATCATCTCCACTTCCTGTAAACCCTGAACTCGTAATCGTAACGAAGGTATCGTTATCTGATCGGGAAGTAAAAATCCACTCAACCTGAGTGTTGTCCGACCACTGGATTCGAATCCGTTTGTTTTGCTCAATTTCTTTTACATGAACGTCATCCCCAACGCCGTACATCTCCCAATCCCACCGGACATGCCTTCCTGCTTCTAATCTTCCACTACTTTTAGTGAACCAAAATTTTGTTGTAATTGACGGATCGATAAAAGCCTCAAACACCTCGTCGACTGGTTTTCTAATAAGCATTTCTGTTGTAACAACTGGTATATGATTCAGGGTAGTCATCTTGATTACTCCTTTCGCTATCTTAAGTTCCTTTTAGTATAATATTATCTTATATTGGATGTCCAAACTACCAAAGAAGCATCACAGCCCAATCTCAGCAAAAATCAGGGGATGGATGCCGCGATCCCGTTCCCCTGCTATCGAATCCCTTAGCTTAAGAAAAGGTATAGCTTTTATAAAAATATTCTTATATATTTTCCGCTAATTCTTTAATAACTTTTTTAGCTTTAGATGCAAATTCAACTGAGGCATCATAGTACATTTGACCATTTTTGATAAGAGAGAAATCACCAATTTCAACTTTTAATAATGTACTACCGTTGCGGTCTTCTAACTGAAACAGATATGCTACATCACCTTCATTCGGTTTTACTTCCCAACTTGATACATATAAGGAAATTTTTAATTCCTTCATTTCTTCAGCTTTTATGATTGTTGTAACAGTCTGTCCACCGTTAGGATTTTCCCAAACTACTTTACTTCCCTTAGTCATATCTTCACTAGGATAATTTTCTGGAAGTTCATCCCATTGCGCTACATATTTTGGTTTAATGAGAACCTCCCATATTCTTGAAGGAGTTGCTTCAATGAGTACCTCATCTTTTACAATCAGTTTGTTGGTCATTATATCTACCTCCTAATTAAATATGTACTAAATTTATAATAGCAAATATCCTCTTTTTGAGCTAAACTCCCAATAGCGGAATAACAAACAAGGACCGCCGAAGCAGCCCTCTGGAAGTAACGAATCCCGTTACATAAATAAAGATTATTTAGCTTTTCCTTTAATACGAAATAACTTCTTCACATTCAATTCATTTGAAGATCTATACTGTGAGATATTGTTCATTCTGTTCTCAAATATCTTAAATGCCAAGGTAAAAAAATCCCAAATATAAATAAATAAACAGGAATAGACCACCAAGTGTGCCACCATTTCAGTCGCATAAAACCTGCTTGGACTGCACCCCATTCGTAAAAGAAAGATACAATAGAAAAAATAATGGCATATATCCATTTTTTATCTGGTTTGAAATAATTTAGAAAAATAATAGCCATTATTGGCGAGATAATTACCATAACAAATATATCTGCAACACCGTATCCACCTTTTTTCCCAAGGTCAAATGCATCAAACCATACCCCGACAATCGTATGAGAGACAAACGCTAACGTAGAGACTACTCCAAATGTTAAGTATATTTCTCTCCACCTTAATTTTTTAGGCATAAATAGCATATAACCAAGAGTTAAAACAGCACCGGCAAATATATACCAAAATCCTTTAACATCTAAATTCAAATTGTCCCATTGCATTGTAACCCTCCCTTTCCCTCCTTACATCACAACCATTATTTTCAGATTGTTATGTATTTCTTTCATTATGTATATTGAGGATAATTTAACCATTTTTATTCATTTGAACATTGTTCTGCATAACTGCCCTTTAACGAAGCAAAAAGCAGGGGATGGATACCGTGATCGGTTCCCCCGCTATCGAATCCGGTTAATTCAATAACATCCGTATAGCCCAAACCTTCGATACTATTACCGAAGTCACGAATCCTTACCAAACTTCTCTTTTTCGGTTTTATCTCGCCCTTTTTTTCTTAGATAAGAAGTTTAGAAAAAATATGATGTGATTGGGTTTACGTGTGATTTCTTCGGTGTCAATTTGCTTTTCTGCACGGATTAATCTCAAGTGCCAAGGAAGAAAAATAAAATACATAAAGCTATAAAAGGGTATCGAGTACCAAGTGCGCCATCCCTTTTGTGTAAGAAAACCAACTTTGACTAAAAGGTACTCTATAATCAGAGAACAAAATGTAAATATCAATCCAATAATCCATCTTTTCTTATCGGTGTAGTAATTCAAGTACAATACAGCTATACAAGAGGGGGCAATTGAAAACATGATGAGATCTGGAAAGCTCCCTATCGCGGGTTTACCAGCATCCAGTAAATCTAACTGAAAAAAAAGAACAATATTTGCCATCCATGCGAGAAATCCGACTACCCCAAATGTTACATACCATTCCTTCCATGAAATTCGCTTTTTTAAAAAAATAGCAAGAGGTAGCAAAATAGCCCCTGCAAGATAAACAAGCCACGCTCCTTGTTCGTTAAATCCTAACCGTTTAATCACTTCGCTCCAATAATGTTGATTCATGTAGAATAAGCACCCTTTGTTACTCTTCCATACTTTTCACGAATTAAGGTTTCCATGATTTCTTTTGTTGACCGCCCAGTAATGTATTTAATCTCATGAGCCATTTTTTTCACTTCGGGGTCAGCATCAATAACCATTCGAGAATGAACTTTCAAATCGAACAATCCTCCGAGTGTATAATGTTTGTTATGTTTGTTATGTTCTAATTATGGAAATTTAATTCAGATCAAATCTCGCTTCGATTGGGTTGTTATTGTGCTATCCTCCCGTTACCGCAGCAAAAAAGCAGGGGAGGGAAGCCGATCCTGTTCCCCTGCTATCGAATCCCGTTACTCCAATAAAAATTCAAATCAAATTTTAACCCAACTATTTCTTTTACTAATAAAATCTGCAATTAAATAAATAACGATATATATCGGAAATGAATAAATATGTTTCCAAGTTATGGGGTGGTACAAGCCAATCCATATAAATAAAGGTTCTGCAATAAAAGATAATATGACTGATAATATGACTCCTTTTATTATGGGATTAACGTTAGGTTTAATTTGGATGAAAAACATATACATGACTGGAAGTAAAGTGAAATCCCAGGGAAAATAATTTGGTATCAATGAGGTAACATCATACATGTAATACCAAAAGCCAAAAGCGATTCCAAGAAAATCTAACCATGAGGAAATAAGAATAACTAAAAATCCAGCACTCAGCAACCTAATGGTACTATCCTTTTTTCTAAATTTAACCCAAAAAAGCCATGGAATAATGGTTAGTACTACACTTAGCCACCACTGCCATGTGAATAGAATACTCTCTTTCCAAATATAAAACATTTTACTATTAGCTTCAGTGATAATATTATAAGTATTCTCAATCTGTTCTTGGAGAGAGCTATTATTTTCCAAAATATACACTTCCTTTTTAATTGTGTTCTTTCCACAAATGATACTATTCCATTAAAGTTTAATAAGAGGCGTATGACATTCACTCTAACATCCTTATAATGGATTAATTTACCCAACTTATTATTGGATTACTGCCTGTTAGTTAAGTAACTACTAGTTAATGCATGGTAAAAAAACAAAAAAGAGCCTGTAAAATCTGGCCCTTTTGACTAAAATATTCAACTCGTTATGTATGGTGGAGCATAGCGGGATCGAACCGCTGACCTCTACATGTAACAGACCATTACAGCTAAACCCTTGATACTACTGGATTTGTATGGCGGCCCCGAGAGGACTCGAACCTCCGACTCACAGTTTAGGAAACTGCAGCTCTATCCTGCTGAGCTACGGGGCCAACAAATAACTTACATAATTTAGGTTATCATATATGACCGCTGTATTCAAGTTCAATAATAGTAAAGGAATAGGGAACTTCACCCTATTCCTTCCTTCTTTATTTAGTCACCAATATCCGCTCTGTCCATCCAGATCACATGCGATACATGGCCATAATCAACCTCTTTATTATCCACGTTACAAATGCAGTGATCCCAGCCGCATTGCTTCTTGATCTGTTCCACTACGGATTTATCGATGTTCCGCAGAATTACGGTCTGTTGATTTTCCTTATAAAGTACAGCTGTTCCAGTCATTTTTACATACCTCCAGTTTAATATTAAGAGATCTAATCCATAACTTCGCTTTTGTTCTTAAGATCTAGGCTTGAAAGGACAGCTTTATAGTTATTTTCAATATGATTAAGTACCGCTTTTTTGGTTGCTTCTATATCCCGTGTCTTCAACGCCTCAATAATCTCTAAGTGTTCTTGAAGCGCTCTATCTTTTCTATTCGGGGTGTTTAAGCCACTTAACCCAAACCAACGGATCTTATCACTAATGTTCTGTAAGGTTCTTACTAGTTCACGATTTCCACTGAGTTCAGCGAGATAAATGTGGAATTGTCTATCCGTGGATAAAAAATCTCGAGCATCTAATTGTTCACATTGCCTGCCGTAAAGCTGTTCGATTCTTTCAATATCGGTATCTGTTATGACAGGAACTAAAAGTTCTATAACTAAGACTTCTAAAGCCCGACGAAGCTGTACGACTTCCTCTACATCCTGCTTGGAAATCTCGCAAACAAAGGTTCCTTTGCGAGGAATCGAAGTCACCCACCCATTCAACTCGAGCAATGGAATCGATTCTCGAATCGGTGTCCGGCTGATGCCAAGGCTCTCACTTAAATTTCGTTCGTATAAGGCTTCGCCTGGCAAAAAGGTATGGGTGATGATGGCATTTTTAATGGCTTCATAGGCTTGCTTTTTTAAGGAAACAGGAACTTCGACTTTGTCCAAGCTCATCGCATCTCTCCTTATACTAGTATGTATTGGCATGTGGCACCTGGCATGCCAGTTAAACCTTAAACATTCTCAAAAAGATTATAAGATAATTACCAATAATTTTCAATCTATTTTTACATTCTTTTTTAAGCTCTTTCGAATCATGTACAAAAGGCCTACCACTCCAAGAGCAGCAAGCCATTTTCTCTATCCCCTTAACGCAGCTCCTTTCGAAAATCAGAGGGCGTCTGACCCACCATTCTTTTGAAGGAATGACTGAAGTAAGAGGTATCATTATAACCAAGACGTTCAGCAATTTCGGAGATTCGCAGCGAAGTCGTAGAAAGCAACTTTTGAGCTTCTTCCATTCGAAGATTGAGGACAAAGTCGATAAAGTTCGTTTTGGTTTGCTGCTTAAATAAATGACTTAGATAGCTAGGATTTAGATGAACAGCGGCAGCGGTATCTTGGAGTGTGACTTCACCCGGCATGTTTCTTTTAATATAGGCAATAACTTGATCTATGGTTGACAATTCATTGGGATGGGGGAGCCCGTTCTTTTCACGTGACGCTTCTTCTGTTGTTATTCTCTTCTCCAGATCCCCCTTGATCTTACCGAGTGTTTGGGTCATATCCTCAATCATGACGGGCTTTAATAAATAGTCTCGCACCCCCAAGCGCAGCGCCTGTTGGGCATACTGGAATTCATCATGACCGCTAACAATAATAATCTCGGATTGAATCGATCCTTCTTGAATCGATTGAACAAGCTGCAAGCCATCCATGATCGGCATTCTTACATCTGTGATGATGACGTCAACAGCATGCCCTTTAAGCCAATCGAGGGCCTCTAATCCATGTGAAGCTTCGTGAATCACTTGAAAAGGAAGCTCGGAGCGCTCTATGACTTTTTTTAATGAAGTCCTAACCCATCTTTCATCATCAACGATCAATATGCTATACATCCTAACACCCCCTTCCTTGATTCCCTCATGAATGTTCTATGGGAAGTCTTATAGAAACCTGAGTTCCCTTGTTTTTCTCACTATCAATCCATAGACCGTAGCCCGCACCAAATAAATAATCGATTCTCCGATGAACATTCACCACTCCAATTTGCGATCCCCCCATCGTGATATCTCGATGCTGCAGATCATGATGGATAGAATATAAGAGATCGGATTCCATTCCTGGTCCATTATCTTCAATCTTGATAACAAAGGCCTTATCAGATTCCTCATAGGCGCTTATCCGAATGAAGGTCTTTCCAAAGCTGGGATCTACACCATGATGAATGCAATTTTCAATGATAGGCTGAAGCGAAAACTTAGGGATCTTTTGAGTCCATACCCAATCCGGCATGTTAATTTCAAATTCCAGTCGTTCTTCAAACCGGTATTTTTGGATTTGCAAATAAAGCCTGCAGACCTCCAATTCATCTTTTACAAGAAGAGTGGGAGAGGATTCTTTTAGATTGTAGCGCAATAAGCGCGACAGGGATGAACTGATCTCTGCAATGTCGTCCATGTCCTTTTCTAAGGCCATCCCGCGCATCGTTTCTAGCGCATTATATAAGAAATGCGGGTTAATCTGGGATTGAAGGACCCTCAGCTCCATCTCTTTCTGACGCAAGCTGGTCTCTGTTTCTTTCAATTTGGAATAATAGATTTCATCGAGTAGCTGCGTGAGACGATCCACCATTTTATTAAAGCCTTGAGAAAGCTCACCGATTTCATCCTTCGATTCGACGATGACCTTATCGGTGAAATCTCCCTTTTCGACCTTTTTAATAAACTGCTGAAGCCGTTTGATGGGGCGAATGATACTCGAAGCAAAGGTAATGCCAAGTAAGTAGGCTACACTGAGCGTTACGACCGTCACCCATAAAATATAGTTCCGGATCGTATGGCTCCCTTGAGTAACCTCCTTATAGGGAACTAGGGTTAGCATCGTCCACCCTAGACTATCGGAGCGGCTAAAGGTTAAGAGTTCTTTTTGATTTTCTTCGACAATCAGCGAGCCGCTGCGCTGAGACCAGATGGTAGGAAAGGAGTGAAAAGGCGACCTTGCCCCCAAGTAATAAAAGTTGGGATGATAAACATAATGCCCTTTGGAATCTAGGATCGTCATGTAACCCGTTCGTCCGACCGTCACCATATCAGCAATTTCTCTTATCTTCTTAAAATTGACATCGGTTACAATCATGCCGACAGGCTTGAGCGTTCTTGGGCTCACTAAACGTCTAGCAATAGAAATCACGGGTTCCGATCGATCTTGAAACTTGATATGACGGGTAATTAGCATGGATTGTCCGTTCTGCGGGACGTCTTTATACCAATATTCTCCCGTTAATTCGGCTGCTGAGCTATAGGACTTCAGTCCAAAGGTATCTATAATCTGCAGATCATCTAATATGACCGTAATGCCTGAGATATCCCGCCTGGAATAAGCTGCATCATATAGAATTTCTTTAATTTCCGCTCGAATGCCGCTTTGTTCA
Organism: Ammoniphilus sp. YIM 78166; assembly: GCF_004522215.1. GTDB lineage: Bacteria > Bacillota > Bacilli > Aneurinibacillales > RAOX-1 > YIM-78166. The sequence goes on from NZ_SDLR01000004.1 coordinate 302,332, forward strand.
ATTTCCTCCACGTTCTTCATGATCATCAGCCGCTGCATAGCGGGATGATTGACAATCTTCAAAGCGGAAATTTCAAAATCTAAAACATAATACTCTAAATGCGTCTTCACTTGCTCGATAATCTGCCAGCTCGAACGCTTCGCATCGTCTTCTAGTACCTTAGCAGACTGCTCATACGATACGTACGCAACGAAAAGCATGGGAACCACAACAAGGAGCCCTGAATAGACGAGCATTCTTAGTGTGAGGGAAGAATCCCGTAAAAGAAGAAATCGCAATAGGAGATGGGCTCCTTTTAACCATCTTTGCAAAGTTTACACCCACTTATCATATGCTGAAGAAGAGGCTCTCTAGGAGCCTCCTCTCATCATATCATATTGGAAGCTTGAAGGGGCTTAAGCCCTTTCTTCCTCTATTTTCTTGCTTTATCAATAGCATCTAGAATATGTCCATAATCAGGGCGATATTTATCAATAACCGGCTTTACCGCTTCCTGCCATGGCTTTAAATCTTCAACCTTAGTAACCACGGAACCCGCTGCTACGACCTTTTCCTCCGATTCCTTCTCATACTTGTTCCATTCTTCAATTTGGTATGGAACGGCTTCCATGGCGGCATCCTTTATAATCTGCTGATCCTCAGGAGACAGCTTATTCCATGTAGCTGAGCTAATCAATAAGACTTCAGGAACACGCTGATGCTGGTCCACTAAGTAGTGTTTGGCTACTTCATAGTGTCGGGAGGAAAAATAACTCGGATAGTTATTTTCAGCGCCATCGATTACACCGGTTTGAAGGGCACTGAATACTTCTCCATAAGCCATTGGAGTGGCACTGACACCTAAGGCATTCATGATATCGACATTAACCTCGTTCTGAATAACACGGATCTTTTTACCTTTTAGGTCTTCTAAGCTGGTAACAGGATCCTTCGTATAGAAGCTTCTGGAGCCTGGGTCAAAGTAGGAAAGCCCCTTCATTTTGGAGGATTCTAAGCTCTCCAACAGCTTCTGGCCATCCGCTCCGTTGAGGAAGCTCCACATATGGTCTTGGCTGTCAAAAATATAAGGAAGACTAAATACGCCATAATCTTTATTAAAGCCAGCTAGTGCTCCGGAGCTCACCCGTACAAATTCGATGGCTCCTAATTGAACTTGTTCAATCGCCGCTTTTTCCTCACCTAACTGCGCGGAGGGAAAAACATCAATTTTAATCCTTCCACCAGACTTCTCACTCACTAATTCAGCAAACTTCTTATCCCCTAATGTTGTAGGATAATCCGCCGGATGGGTTTCAGCTAAACGGAAGGAATACGTCGGCTTATTGGCATCCGCTGAGCCTGCATTATTCGCTGGTGCCTGATTGGTCTCTTGATTACCTCCACAGGCAACCAATGCTCCCGCAAGGAAGAAAGTAGAAAGAACTTTTAAATAACTTTTCATAGACTAGACTCCCCTTTTCTTTTTTATGTTCTGTGAACAGTATAGATGAAACCGCTTTTATTTTTAATGAGATAATTTTTGATTTATTTGTGTTTTATTTATATTTCTAAAATTATCCGCCCATTAAGCCCGGTAACCATAAAGAGATCGCTGGAACATAGGTGATTAAAAACAGCACCGCCACCTTTGCAAAGAAGAACGGCATCATCGCTCGGCTGGCTTTCCCTATTGGAACCTTCCCTATTGCACACCCTACAAACAGAACGGTACCCACAGGAGGGGTCAGCAACCCGATTCCCAGGTTTAAGATCATAACAATTCCAAAGTGAACAGGATCCATTCCTAATGAAGTAACCACGGGATAGAGAATCGGCGTCATAATTAGGATTAAAGGGGCCATATCCATTGGCGCACCCAACAATAGCAGTAAAATATTGATCATGAACAAAATGGCATAGGGGCTATCTGTAATACTTAAGAAAAGATCGGTTACCATGGCAGGAATCTTAAGGTAAGCCAATACCCATCCGAAAGCATCGGAAGCGGCAATCAAGAATAACACCATCGCAATAGTCCGGAAGGTTTTCTTTAAGATCACAAAGGTATGAGAAAGCGGTACATCTTTATAGACGAAGAACGTGAGAATATACGCATACAAGCAAGCAATGGCTCCTGCTTCCGTTGCGGTGAACCATCCGCTAAAGATTCCCCCTAGAATGATCACGCCTGTCATCATGGACAGGAGCCCTTCCTTCACCATTCGAGGAACTTCCTTCAATGGAATGGGATCTCCCTTGGGGTAGTTTTTCTTTTTCGAGATAAGATAGGCCACCGTCATCAGAGAGACAAGAAGAATGATGCATGGAATTACGCCTGCCATAAACAGGGCGGAGATGGAGACTCCTCCTGCTGCCAATGAATAAAGGATCATGTTATGACTTGGAGGCATGACGACTCCTTGAATCGCTGCAGCAGAGGTGAGGCCTACTGAAAACTCCGGATCATATCCTCGTTTTTTCATGGCGGGAATTAACACCGAGCCTACCGATGAAGCATCAGCAGCAGCTGAACCTGAGATACTGCCAAAGAACATACAAGCTACACAGGTGACTAGGGACAAACCGCCTCGAACCGCCCCAACAAAGAGTTGAGCGAGATTGATTAATCGGGTAGCCAGACCGCCTTCACTCATGATTTGTCCTGCTAAAATAAAGAAAGGAATAGCCAACAGACTGTAGGAATCCAAACCTTTGATCATTCGTTGACCTACTACAACCCATGGGATGTCTAAATAAATAACCGTTAATAAGGTCGATCCCGCTATCGTCAGGGCGATAGGAAACCGAAGCAGCATCATCAGGACAAAGCTTACAACTAGAATCGTGGTTGCAATCGCGGTAACTGTCATCTCGGAAGTTCCTCCTCTAACTCTTGGCCATGGCGTCTCGTATCAATTCCTAAAAGAGAAAGAATACTGTAGACACAGATCATGAGGCCTGTAATCGGCATTACGATATAATAAAGAGCATTTGTCCAGCCGGTTGCAGGCAGTCGGTTAGGATATTGGTCTATCGAAAAGCTCCATCCATTGATCACCAAGAATAGGCCGAACCCCAGAATACAAAGGGCAATCACCTTGTCCCAAATTCGATTAAATCGATGCCCAAACAAATTAGTAAAAGAGTCCATGGCTATATGCAATTTCTCCCTAAACCCTACGGCAATTCCCATAAAGGAGCACCATACCATCAATAGCAAAGTGACTTCTTCAGACCAAACAAAAACGAAGTTTAACGCTTTTCGTGTAAATACTTGAATGATAACAATCAATGTCATCGAGGATAATGCCAATAAGGCAAAATTCTCAAAAAACGAATCAACTCGCAATGCCCATTTTTTTATCGTTTTCAATGTACCTCCCCCTTCTCCTAAGCTGTTGTTATAGTTATATTGTAAGTGGTTTCAAGAGGGAAGGTAACGCTATCGTTTTTAGATTAATTTGTAGTTTTTTTAGGTTGTTTGCCTGTCATTTAAGCTTCTAATTAACATATCGATGACTTGCATATTTCGGTAAGATTCTTCTAAATCCAGCAAGGGTTGCCCCTGGTTCAGAATGGCATCAGTAAAATCGGCGATCTCTAAGGCGTAACGGTTAGAAGGCTCCACCGGTATAAAACGGCTACCAGAATCGGTTACCACTTTAATGACTCCTTCATTCCCCAGGAAAGTATCCGTCACTTCGATGCGGCCCTTCGTTCCTACAATCTCTGAATTCATCTGATTAAAGGCATTGAATCCACTGTGAATCGTAGCCAGTAAGCCGCTCGGATATTTCAACACCGCGGAGAACATCATATCCACACCATGATCCATGACCGCTTCAGCAACGCAAGATTCCGGGAGTTCCTTGGTGATCATACCGATAAAATTCACCGGATAGCAACCGACATCATACAAAGAGCCTCCGCCTAGCTCTGGCTTTTCCTTAATGGTATTCGTGCGATTCAGGAAAAATCGAAAAACCGAGTTAATAAACTTGATCTCCCCGATCTCTCCCGTTTCCAAAATTTCTTGCACTTTTTTAATCTGATCGGTATAACGATACATGAAAGCTTCCATGAGAAGAACCTTCTCCTCCTGAGCAACTTGCATCATCTCCAGGCATTCCTCTGCAGAAAGAGCAATCGGCTTTTCACAGAGGACATGCTTTCCCTTCCTCATCGCTTTGATTGCCCATTCCTTATGCATCGAGTTCGGTAAGGGAATGTAGACGGCATGCACCTGCGGATCATCTAGTAGCTGTTCATACTGATCATATATCTTAGCAAAGGGAAAGCTGTCCTGGCATTCCCTTCGCTTCTCTTCGTTGCTAGAAACTAAAGCGTACAAGTGGGAGTTTTCCGTTTCCAGAATAGCGGGGATCACGGACAATTTGGCAATTCTGGCATAGCCGAGTATTCCCCAGTTTATTTTACCTTCCATCTTCTAGGCCCCCCATTGTTTATTAGTACGTAAACTCTTCTCTTTGTGGGGTAAATACATCTAAGATGATCGATTGCTCTTCAAGCGCCGTAACCCCGTGTGTCTGATTGGAAGGAACATAAATGCTGTCTCCCTTTTTTACAATCTGCACTTGACCCTCGAGATGAAATTCGAAGCTTCCTTGAACGATGTAGCTGATTTGTTCATGAGGATGAGCATGAAGAGCCCCTACCGCCCCTTTCTCAAACGTAACCTCCGTCATCATAAGCGTTCCGCCTCGGCTCATCAGCTTTCTCTTTACTCCACTCTCTGCTTCTACAGGCTGTACCAAGTTTCCGTCAACAAACATCGTAATGTACTCCTCACTTTTGTTATTTTAAGAACATTATATTAAATATAGGACAATGAAAACGTTTGAATTTTTTATGTAAAACCTAAAGAAATTAATAATATAGCCCGCTGAAACTCGAATCAGGTCACCAAAGCCACGGATTGATGCCCTGTAAGCCCGCTGAAACCCGAATCAGGTCACCAAAGGGGTTTATATGAAATTCCCTGACATTAACGCTGGTACTTGATCACTACCCGAGAGAAAATAAGGTGAGTTAGCCCATCTTAATTGTAACCATTACGGGTTCGAGAGAAATTCATTGAGTTTTGTGACCAAACCTTCGAGATTAGCTGGAATGCTTCCAGGTACGTGAGCAAACGGTACCTACTCGTGAGCATCCGTCACTTTTCCGTGAGCAAATCAAAAATTTTGCGAGCATCCGCCCACGAGCGAGAGTGTTCGGAGCCAAAAAAGGATACAGACGAAAAATAAAAGGCGAATTACTTAAAAAATCAGCTTGAAATGAAAGGTTATAAACCGAAGTTTAGATTGCACTTCTAAAAAGTAGACCCAAATCACTTCATTTCTTGAAAAAATAGTGGACCATACCGCGGACAAAGGGGTTCATTGGAGACGGTGGCCAGACAGATAACAAAAAGAACCTTAAATAGTTAGCAAACTCCGCCTGTTTGCTTCCTACCTAAGGTTTCTTAACTACTCCACCTTCACATTCACCTTCGGAATCGCATGATAACCATATCCTTTGCGATTCCAGAACGGCTGTTGAGGTTGGATTCGGCCCTCCGTATCTCTTGCCCGAGACCAAATGACATACTCTCCTGCATCATGAACCTCCCATGTGTAAGACCAGAGGGTCCAGGTGTAGGATTGAGCAGAACTAAATACGGGCTTGGCACGATTCCAGCTCTTTCCCCCATCGACGCTGACATCCACTTCTACGACCCTTCCTTTCCCGCTCCAAGCGATACCTGTGATTTCATGGACTCCTTGGTTTAATACTTCGTAAGGAAGTGGTTTTTGAATAATGGAGTTTACATTCATGGTGGTCACAGGCTGTTTTCCTTCATCACCTTCAGGATCCGGATAATACTGATAATCAATGGATTGAAACGGTCCACGGTAGGCATGATCGATAATCATAATCCGTTTTAACCACTTCACGGAAGCCATCGCATACCACTGCGGAACGATTAAGCGATAGGGATAGCCATGCTTATAGGGGATCGGCTTTCCGTTGAATTCATAAGCGATGATTGTATCAGGATGCAATGCTTTATCTAAAGGAAGACTTCTTCCATAATAAAATACACCTTCCATATCAGTACGTGTTCCATAATCAGAGCCTTCGAAGACCACTTCTTTGGCTGAAGAAAGTAATCCTGTGATAGATAATAAATAAGCCAATGGAACACCCTTCCACGTCCCTTGACTAATCGCTCCTTGCTCCCATTGTTCACCGTACACTTTGGGCTCAAAATACGATCTTTTGTTGCCTGCACACTCTAACAGGACGGTTAAGGTTTTGGACGGCATGGCTTGGATTTCTTTATAAGTAAAAACCTTCGGCTGTGGGATATGACCAAAAATGGGAAGATCAAAGGAATGTTGTGAAAGCTGAGGATAAGGAAAATGGTTGCGTAGATAAAAAAGTGAGTCTTCGGTTTGCCATTCTTGTAAGAGCTCAATCGGCGATTCTTGATTTTCCGGGAGCAAACTGCGCGTTGTTAAATAAGGTTTCACCGTTGCCAACCCCCTTTTTCTAGATCATCTCTAAATTATATGGAAGGTCTAGTGGGGTTGATGATAATTTAGTTGGAAAACCCCATCCATTCTTTCATTTTCGGGGGTTGGAATCATTTTGAGATGGTTCAGTAGCAAAAAGGGTGCCCCACATTGGACACCCCGTTTTACTTAACGAATCACTTCTTTACCGCCCATATACGGACGTAGAACCTCTGGAATCAACACGCTTCCGTCTTCTTGCTGATAATTTTCAAGCAACGCGGCCACCGTTCTTCCAACAGCAAGCCCCGATCCATTCAAGGTATGGACAAATTCCGGCTTTCCTTTTGCTTCTCGGCGGAATCGAATGTTCGCGCGGCGAGCTTGGAAGTCTTCACAGTTACTGCAAGAGGAGATTTCACGATAGGTATTATAGCTCGGCAGCCATACCTCAATATCATAAGTTTTAGCGGAAGAGAAGCCCATATCTCCTGTACACAGGCTTAGAACGCGATAAGGCAGGCCTAACAGCTGCAAGACCTTTTCTGCATTCGCGGTCATCTTTTCCAATTCTTCATACGACTCTTCAGGTCTAGCAAATTTAATGAGCTCCACTTTATTAAATTGATGCTGACGAATTAGACCGCGCGTATCGCGTCCAGCCGATCCCGCTTCAGAACGGAAGCAAGCGCTATAGGCTGTGTAATAGACTGGAAGCTGGTCATTTCCTAGAATTTCATCTCGGTGATAATTGGTCACTGGAACTTCCGCTGTCGGGATCAAGAAATACTCGGTTCCTTCTACTTTGAAGGCATCTTCTTCAAATTTAGGAAGTTGTCCTGTCCCAAACATGCTGGCCCGATTGACCATTTGCGGAGGCATGACCTCAACATAGCCATGTTGGTCGACGTGTAGATCCAGCATAAACTGGATCAGGGCTCTTTCCAATCGAGCGCCCAGCCCCTTATAAAAGACGAAACGACTACCGGTAACCTTAGCCGCGGCTTCAAAATCCAAGATCCCTAGATTCCCTGCAATCTCCCAATGAGCTTTCGGTTCATAAGCAAAGGACTTCGGCTCCCCCCACTGACGAACGGGAACATTATCCTCTTCAGAGGCTCCTACAGGTACGCTCTCGTGAGGAATATTGGGTATGGTCAAAAGAATCTGATCGAGTTCTTCTTCCACTTGGCGAATTTGCTCATCAAACTCCTTAATTTGATCACCTACCCCCTTCATTTCAGCAATAAGGTCATCGGCATTTTCTTTATTGCGCTTTTTAAGGGCAATTTGCTCTGATACGGTGTTTCTTTTATTCTTTAAAGCTTCACTCTCCACCAGCAAGGCTCTTCTCTTTTCATCCAGCTCCGTAAATTGGTTTAAACCAGGCAGTTCTCCGCCTCTTTTGCCTAATGCTTGCTTAACTCCTTCTAGGTCATTACGAAGGCGTTTGACATCTAACATTGTTTATCCCTCCTCAAAAATTAAATACAAAAAATCTCGTCCCTGTACTTAGGGACGAGATTAACCCGCGTTGCCACCCTAGTTGACTACCATCCAAAAAGAAAGGCAGCCCACTCTTTTCCAATTGATCGCTCAGGGGTGGATTCATCATTCGACTGGTTCGGTTTACACCATCCACCGACTCTCTAAGCCAAGTCTGTTCGATTACTATTCCCGTCATTGCTGACTATAATGTTCTTGTACGTATAATGTACTATATTTTTACATTTCATGCAAATCAACTAGACGGTAGCTGTTTGTGTTTGGTAAGCCTCAATCAGCTCTAAGAAATAACGGTGCATACGCTCATCATCCGTCAATTCTGGATGAAAAGACGCCACCATCAAATGTCCTTGTCTTGCTGCCACGACCTGATCCTTATGGATGGACAGAACGTCCACGTCTGTTCCGACTTCAAGAATCAAGGGAGCTCGAATGAATACCGCACGAAAGTCTTCCGCAACCTCTTTGACTTGCAGGTCCACTTCGAAGCTTTCACGTTGACGGCCAAAGGCATTACGTTGAACCGTAATATCCATGTAGCCCAAGTGGTTCCAATCCTGACCTTCAATTTTCCCAGCAAGGATGATCATCCCCGCGCAGGTTCCGAACATTGGTTTCTTTTGTTCGTGAAATTCCTTCAGAGCGATATCAAAACCATATTGCTTAATTAACTTCCCGATGGCGGTACTTTCTCCTCCAGGAATAACTAAGCCATCAATATCGTCTAGTTGGGAAACCTTCTTGATGGCTACAGCTTCAGCACCGGCCTTTTCTAATAGACGCATGTGTTCCGCTACAGCTCCTTGAAGAGCTAATACGCCAACCTTCCTCATATTACCATCCACGCTCCGCCATACGCTCGTTCTTTAACAACGTAGAGATCTCGATCCCCTTCATTGCCGTTCCAAGGTTCTTGGATAGCTCAGCAATAAGTGCATAGTCTTCATAATGGGTGGTAGCTTCAACGATCGCCTTCGCAAAACGCTCAGGATTGTCGGACTTGAAGATCCCGGATCCCACGAAGACTCCATCAGATCCTAAGTGCATCATTAAAGCAGCATCAGCTGGGGTAGCTACTCCACCTGCTGCAAAGTTTACAACCGGAAGCTTGCCATTCTTATGGATGTACTCTAACCATTCATAAGGAGCGCCTAAATTTTTCGCTTCAGTCATAAGCTCATCGTAAGACATGCTTTGAACCTTGCGAATTTGGCTTTGCATGGTGCGTTGATGACGTACCGCCTCAACAATATTTCCTGTTCCAGGTTCGCCTTTTGTACGGATCATGGAAGCTCCTTCACCAATACGGCGAAGCGCTTCGCCCAAGTCACGAGCACCACAAACAAAAGGAACGGTAAATTCTTTCTTATTTAAGTGGAATACTTCATCCGCTGGGGTTAAAACTTCACTTTCGTCGATGTAGTCTACACCCATAGCTTCCAATACTTTCGCTTCTACAATGTGACCGATACGAGCCTTGGCCATGACTGGAATAGATACAGCCTTCATTACTTCTTCTACAATGGTTGGATCAGCCATACGAGCTACGCCACCGGCTGCACGAATGTCAGCTGGAACTCGCTCAAGTGCCATAACCGCTACCGCACCAGCGGCTTCTGCGATTTTTGCTTGTTCTGCATTAATGACGTCCATGATGACGCCGCCCTTTTGCATTTCGGCCATACCGCGTTTAACTAAAGATGTACCTGTTTCTATCATGTTAATCCCCCTACATATGTGTCCGTTAGGAATAGTTTAAAATTATTCTCTTATTTTACATAATGGTACCATAAATGACAACATAACCTATTAAAGGTTTTAGAACATCCCTGTAATACTGTCGAAGATCCCGCCAATAAAGTTCTTAATCGCTCGGAAGAACAAGCGAATCCATCCGGCCTCTTCAATCTCCTCTTGAGCTACGAGATTGACGGTGGCTTGTTCTTGATCAACAGGACGAAGAAATTCATAAGGATCTTCTCCCGTGTATTCCACGGTGATTTTTCCTATAGATTGCCCTTTTTCGATCGGCGCTATTACTTCTTCTGTAACAACCACTGGCTTATACTTATCTTCTTCGCCTATGCGTACAGGGACAGCCATATCCACTTCAGATACCGCTGAAGCTAATAGTTCCTTCCCTTTTTTTACATCTACGGTTTCGAAGCCTTCAATTGCTTGGCCTTTGGTTGCAACTGTCTGCATCTTAAAATTATTAAAGCCATGGGTCATGAGCTTTCTTGTCTCAGCAAATCGCTTCGCTTCCGTCTGCGCCCCCATGACAACCGTAATGATTCTCATGCCATTGCGTTCAGCTGTACCTGTAAAACAATATTTAGCTGCATCCGTATGACCTGTTTTTAATCCATCGACTCCCTCAAACCCATACACTAAGCTCGGAAGCATAAAGTTCCAGTTATCCATCCGAACCTTCTGGGGGGAATCTTCACCTCTAAAGAATTTTCTTGGGATGGAAGAGATCTCTAAGGCTTCCGGATACTTGGTGATAATTTCCCGAGCAAGAATCGCAGAATCCTTTGCTGTCATGAGGTTATCGCCTTCTGCATTCGGGAGGAACTGCTTCAGTCCTGATGCAGGGTAACCCGTGCTAGTTACGTAATAGGAATTCACCATACCCAGATCCGCGGCCTTTTGATTCATCAGCTTTGCGAAGTTTTCTTCTGTCCCTGAAATGTGCTCCGCTAGCATCACCGTTGCATCGTTCGCGGAATAAATAGCCATCGCTTCATACAATTCTTTAACCGTTCGAACTTCTCCAAGTCCAAGGTAGACACGAGACCCGCCGTAGCGGCCCATCCAGTGTCCGTATTCTGAGGTTTTCACCGGATCTTCCCATGTAATCTTCCCACTCTTGACCGCCTCAAGAACCAAGAGCTCTGTCATCATTTTCGTCATACTTGCAGGCGGTAGAGCTTCGTCCTCATTCATTTTGTAGAGCACACGTCCGGTTTTGGCTTCCACCATAATGGCGGATTTCACCTCTAGATTAATATCCGCTGGAGCTGCCTGTGCTGGATTGCCCATAGGAAAAACAAATAAGAACATCAAGGCCAAAGTCAATAATGCTGCTAAAGGTTTCTTGTTGTTATATTTCAACCTTATCTCCCCTCCTTATGTAATAAGCCATCTATCATTGTACCACAGGAGAAGTCAAGAAATTAAGCAAAAAATAAAGCTGAGGGAATACCTCAGCCTTATCTCTTATTTCGAGTAGTTAGGCGCTTCTTTGGTAATTTGCACATCGTGGGGATGACTCTCGATCAAGCCGGCTCCCGTAATGCGGATAAATTGACCTTTTTGGTGAAGCTCTTCTAAATTTTTCGTTCCGCAATAGCCCATTCCCGCACGTAGTCCACCTACGAGCTGGAAGATGATATCAGCAACAGGACCTTTGTAAGCCACGCGTCCTTCAATACCCTCTGGTACGAGCTTCTTCTCATTTTCTTGGAAATAGCGGTCCTTACTGCCTTCCTTCATTGCTCCTAAAGACCCCATACCACGGTATACCTTAAATCTTCTTCCTTGATAAATCTCCGATTCTCCTGGGCTCTCTTCACAGCCGGCAAATAAGCTTCCAAGCATGACGGCACTTGCTCCTGCCCCAATCGCCTTGGTGATATCTCCCGAATATTTAATTCCACCGTCTGCAATGATCGGAACCCCGTACTGTCTGGCTACGCTAGCACAATCGTAAATAGCGGTAATTTGCGGTACACCGATACCAGCTACTACTCGAGTCGTACAAATCGAACCTGGTCCGATTCCGACCTTAATGACGGAAGCCCCAGCTTCGATCAAATCACGGGTAGCTTCACCTGTTGCGACATTCCCAGCTACTATTGTTAAATCAGCATACTTGTTGCGAAGTTCTCGGACGGTATTTAATACGCCCTGCGAATGTCCGTGTGCTGTATCGACGACTAAGCAATCGGCTCCAGCCGCAATAAGCGCTTCGGCACGCTCAAATAAATCCTTCGATACTCCCACCGCTGCTCCGACGAGCAATCTTCCTAGCTTATCCTTGGCTGCATTCGGGAACTGAATCGCCTTTTCAATATCTTTGATCGTGATAAGACCCTTTAACACATTGTTCTCATCGACAAGAGGAAGCTTTTCAATTTTATGCTTTTGCAGGATGCTCTCCGCTTCCTTTAGGGTGGTCCCCACAGAAGCTGTTACGAGATTTTCCCGGGTCATCACATCGGAAATCGGCATGGAGTAATCATGGACAAAGCGCATATCCCGATTCGTAATAATGCCCACCAAATGATTTCCTTCGTCCACAATGGGAACCCCAGAGATCCGATACTTCGCCATAATTTCTTCCGCACGGTAAACGGGCTCGTCCGGTCTTAAAGAGAACGGATTGGAGATGACCCCACTCTCCGAACGCTTCACACGATCCACTTCTTCGGCTTGCTGAGCAATTGTCATGTTCTTGTGAATAATGCCTAAGCCGCCTTGTCTGGCAATGGCTACAGCCATTGCGGATTCCGTTACAGTGTCCATTCCGGCACTAATGATCGGCACGTTCAGCTTCACGGACTCGCTGAGCTGTGTTCCCACTACTACATCACGGGGTAGGATTTCTGATTTGGCAGGTACCAATAAGACGTCATCAAACGTTAGCCCTTCTTTAGCAAACTTGTTTTCCCACACTTTTTTTCCCTTCCCTTCGCCATATGTTTTTTAGGTATTTGAACTTCTGCAAAAAGATATTAGACGTAGTGTAACAAAACCCATATTTTACTGTCAAGGATCCCCTTATAATGTTCGTATTCTGAAGTAAACTATAGGATAACAGACCAGAATCATATGGATTATAGAACCATTACCGAATATTCTAGAGAAATGGTGATGTAAGTGGACTGTATTCATCGAGTTGCCTGTGAAAACCCCAACGAAAAAATGTGGAGTATGTTCGTGTATTTCGAAAGCGAGCCTCATGTGAAGCGGTTTCTGGAAAAAGACTATCAACGGTTATACCCGAATGAAGCCTCTCGGTTTGCCTTTCAAAATACACAGAAGTTTATTTATTACATCAAGCAAGGACGAGAATACTACCAGGCTGCCTCCAACAGCAATATTTTAGTGAAACCGCTGCTCCTTTATTATGGCATGGTAAGCTTGCTGAAAGCGGTCATTCTGTCCTCCGATCCGGCTTATCCTGCCCACACCAGGGTATTACAGCATGGAATTACCAGTCGTAAACTGAAGAAATTGGATTATCACTTTTCCGAAGATGAGGTGAAGGTGCAAAAAGAAGGCCTTTTTCCAATGGTGGCTGACCATCTAAATGCTGGCCACATCGTTGGTGAGAAATTTAAAGTCAAACACCTTCTCTCCACCATCGCAGAGCTGCGAGAAAGCTACGAAAAAACCTATGAGGAGACCACCTTGATTCCTCTCCATCTTTCTAAGCATGTTGATTTTTCGTCTCCTATCACGACGTTTTATTTACCTGAACATATTTTGGATAATTATCATCTTTCTTATGAAAGTTTTATCCATTTTTTAAATCGACACAACCGGGGAAAAGCTCACTTTACCGCCCATACCCTAGAAGCGCCTAAAGGGATCATCCGAATGAATTGGGAACATCCGGATCAACTTCACATCACAGACTCACCCAAAGGCTTTGAAAACAACTTATTTATACAAGATTATAAAGGAAATCACTTCTTCCTCCTTAAGGATCAACCTTCTTTCTTTCTGCCAGAGATGTTATCTCACTACATGGTGATGTATATTTTGGGTATGCTTTGTCGATATGAGACCGAATTATGGGGGGAAATTTTGTTTTCCTTTACATCTGGAGAAATGTTCATCATCAATGAGTTCTTAAACATTAGCCAACGAAAGTTTCCTAACATGATCTTGAACCTCCTGTTTAACGAACGGTTTATTTTTGAAACCATGTAAAAAAAGGGTAACTCTATGGAAAGAGCTACCCTCTGGGTTATCCTGAATGGCCTAAATAAGCTTCCTTTACCTTCGCATCGTTGAGCAAGTCGGTAGAGGAGCCTGACGTGACTATTTTTCCGGTTTCTAGTACATAGCCTTTATGAGCGACTTTCAGCGCTTGGCGAACATTTTGCTCGACAAGCAACACGGTGGTTCCTTCTTGATTAATCTCACGAATAATCTTAAAGATATCGGCTACAATCAGGGGAGCTAATCCCATGGAAGGCTCATCTAGCAAAAGAAGCTTCGGACGAGACATTAAGGCTCGAGCAATCGCGAGCATCTGCTGCTGCCCCCCGGATAAGGTTCCTCCTAGCTGGTTTTTGCGCTCTCGAAGGATAGGAAAACGATTCATGACCTTCTCCAAGTCATCCTTCACTTCACTATCATTACGCTGGAACGCTCCCATCTCGAGGTTTTCTAATACCGTCATCTTCGCTAGGACAGCACGTCCTTCTGGAACGAGCGCGATTCCTTTACTCACGAGCTGATCGGGGCGCAGTTGTGTAATGTCTTCACCTAAGAATTCAATTTTGCCTTTCTTAGGCTTGATTAGCCCGGCTATCGTCTTCATCGTCGTGGTTTTTCCTGCTCCGTTTGCTCCGATGATGGTAACGACCTCACCTGCAGAAACCTCGATATCGATTCCCTTCAGCGCTTGGATATTTCCGTAATAGGTTTCTATCCCTGAAATTTTTAGCATGCTTCTTCATCCTCTTCTTTTCCAAGGTAGGCTTCAATAACCTCAGGGTTATTTTGAACTTCCTCGGGCAATCCTCCTGCAATCTTCTTCCCAAAGTTGATGACGGTCAGACGATCGCAAATGTTCATGACCAGCTTCATATCATGCTCGATTAGGACAACCGTAATATCCATACTTTGAATTCGCTTGATCAAATGGAAAAGATCATCCGTTTCACTTTCATTCATTCCCGCTGCTGGTTCATCCAGCAAAATTAACTTCGGCTCTGTCGCAAGGGCACGGGCAATTTCTAGGCGGCGTTGTTGGCCATAGGCTAGGTTTTCGGCGATGGTTTCTTCATAGCCCTTTAACCCAACCACTTCTAGTAACTCCATGGCTCGCTCTTTGGTTCGTTTTTCTTCTTCACGCTGGGCCTTGGTTTTCAGGATGCTTCCCCATACTCCAGTCTTGGTGCGGCAATGAGCGCCAACCATGACGTTGTCGAGAGCAGATAAATGACCAAACAATTTTATATTTTGAAACGTACGCGTAATTCCTAATTCGGCAATCTGGTGGGCCTTTAACCCGCTAATAGCTTTTCCTTCAAAGGTAATGGTACCTGTGGTTGGAGGAAAAATAGCGGTAATCACATTAAAGAGAGTGGTTTTTCCTGCGCCATTCGGACCGATTAAACCGAAGATCTCTCCCTTTTTCACTTCAAAGCTGACATCGGTTAATGCAGCAAGACCGCCAAACATCTTACTGACGTTCTCTAGTTTCAAGCTCATGAGGATACCTCCTTTGCTGCACTTCCTTTTTTCGGTTTTCTTAGGCTTACCAAGCTTCTCATCATATTGGCATCCAAGAAGCCTTGCGGGCGGAAGATCATCATGAGAACCAAAATTGTCCCATAGATCATCATACGATAATCACTAGCAAAACGAAGGGCTTCTGGAAGAAGGGTTAAAAGAGTCGCTCCCAATAATGGACCCCAGATCACTTCACTTCCACCCAATACAGCGAAGATTAGAATCTCAACGGTCTTGTGGTAATCAAAGTCGACAGGGCTGATAAAGAAGGTGACATGGGCAAATAGGGCACCCGCCATTCCCGCTAATACGGCCCCTTGGGCAAAAGCTAAAACCTTATAATACGTAATGTTGATTCCCATGGCTTGCGCAGCACTTTCATCTGCACGGATCGCTTCGAAGGCTCGACCCACTCGAGAACGGCCTTGACGATAGACGAACAAGAATACTAAAAGCAAAAACACACTAAGGACCAGAATGGTCAAGAGAGAAGAGAACTGTGGCGAGGATAACCCTAGCATCTTGGCTTGGATCCCCATCTCCTTTAGCATTTTGCTCATGTTTTGTCCCAATTGTGGGATCCCACTTAAGCCTAACGCCCCGTTTGTAACTTCTAAGTTGTTGAAGATGACACGAACCATTTCCCCAAACCCTAAGGTACAAATCGCTAAATATACGCCGCTCAGCCGCAAAGCAGGAATACCTATACAAACCCCAACCAAACCGGCCATGATTCCACCCAACACCACTCCTATAGGCATCGGTATGCCCAACTTAAGGGTGAGTAGTGCTGAAGTATAAGCTCCAATGCTCATAAAGCCGGCTGCTCCTAAAGAGAGCTGACCTGTAGATAGAGGAAGATACATACTGAGCGCTAATACGCAATTAATTAATATAAAAATAAAAATCTGCATGTAATATGGATTTAAGATTGTATCCATCATTTATCACCGCCTCACTGCTTGCCCAGAGCCAAATAGTCCTTGCGGACGTAGCAATAGGATTACAATAATCATACCGAAGGCTACAGCATCCCGATAAGCGGAATCACCATAAGCCACAGCAAATACTTCCGTCACGCCCAGGATCAAACCACCGGCCATCGCTCCTGGAACATTTCCCATACCGCCAAGAATAATAATCGCAAGTCCCTTCAAGCCCATGGAAATTCCCATGGTGGGTGCCACCGCATTAAAGCCCATTCCGACCAACACCCCAGCTAAACCGCCCAGTCCCGAAGCCAGCAATACCGTCATTACCACAATTCGCTTGGTATTGACGCCAAGTAAGCTAGCGGTTTCCATGTTTTCTGCTGTGGCTCGCAAGGCCTTACCGTACTTGGTTTTCCCAAGCCACATCTGCAGCAGGACCATCACCGTGACGGCAATCGCAAAGATGAGAATCTGAACGAGAGAAATACGAGTGTCTCCAATTTGATAGATTACGTTGTTAAAAGGAATAGGGAACGGCTGCGTTTCTGCTCCGAATACCTTATGAGCTAAATTTTCTAGAATAATAGCAACACCGATGGTACTAATGAGGGAGGCAAGATGCGAAACCCCCTTCTTTCCCCTTAACGGACGCAAGGCCAAAAGCTCCAATAGCAATCCCAGGACCATCGTAACAGCAATAGCCGCAATAATAGCTGTAATAATAGAGCCGTTATAGTAAACGACCGTCATTAAGCCAACAAACGCTCCAAACATGAAAATGGCCCCATGTGCCATGTTAATGATCTCTAATACCCCGAAAATTAACGTATACCCTAGTGCAACTAGGGCATACGTACTTCCGAGGGTCAATCCATTGATGAGCTGTTGCGTCAACATATGAATATCTCCTTCTTATTATTGAACCAGTTTGAATTCTCCGCCTTCAATATGAAGAACCTTTACATCCATCACTGGGTCACGATTTTCGTTAAAGGCAAACTTACCGGTTACACCTTCAAAGTCTTTTAATCCCATCAACGCTTCCTTAAGGGCATCACGATCATCTGCAACTCCTGCATCTAACAATGCCGCTGACATGATGTAAAGCGCGTCATAGGCTTGAGCAGCAAATTGGTCTGGTCCCTTGCCATACTTGTCCGTATACTTCTTCACGAATGTATCTACCTTATCAGATCCTGTAGGATACCAAGGTGTAGCCACATAGCTATTGTCTGCTGCTGCTCCAGCTTGCTTAACCAATTGAGGAGAGTTGAAACCATTACCGCCAACGAAAGGAACATCAATGCCCATTTCTCTTGCCTTCGCTAGGACAAGCCCTGCTTCTTTATACAAAGCGGATACGAGGATTGCATCCGGCTTTTTCGCGGCAACAGAAGTTAACTGTGCACTATAGTCCGTATCTCCATCCGCAAAGGTTTGCGTATCGACAATCTCAAGACCCATATCCTTAACTGCTTGGTCCATGGTCTTATATCCAGAAACAGCGAAGTCGTTATTACTTGCATACATTAAGGCTACTTTCTTTACCCCGTGTTTTTCTACTGCAGTCTTAATCGCCTCAGGAATGGCAATGGACTCAGGAAGAGCATTACGGAATACATATTCCCCTAAATCGGTGATGCCTTCCGCTGTCGTGGAAGTTCCCATGATAGGTACCCCATTCTGGTTGGCTACAGGACCCGCAGCAAACATTTCCCCGCTCAGTGTAGGACCAATAATCCCTACCACCTTGTCGCTATTGATCAACTTATTAACGGCACTAATCGCTTGGTCTTTCTTACCTGCTGAGTCTTCAATCACAAGATCTACTTTTAACTTGCCTTGGTTGGCTTCGTTAATTTCTTCTTGAGCTAGCTTAAGTCCGTTGGTGATGGCTTCACCGTACGCTGATCCACTTCCAGTTAAGAACGAGACAACCCCAATCTTGGCAGATAATTCTCCAGCCGGTTGTTCTCCAGAAGTTGCTGGCTGCCCTTCAGATGGCTTGGCAGATTGTCCTCCACCGCATCCTGCAAGCATACTTAAAGCAAGGATGGATGAAGCAAAGATGGACATAGATTTCTTCGAAAAGATGTTCACTGTGATCCCCCATTTTTTCTAATAATTTTGTCTAATTAAGATCTTTAAAAATTATATATCATTCTTATTTCATTTACAAATAAAATTTCAAGTTGGAATATGTTTTCAGAAAAAAGAATAAAACCCTTATACATAAAGGGCTTTTTAGAGGAAAGGCAACTAAATGATCGCTCGCTTAATATATACATGGCGATTAATCATAAGGTTGATAATATTTCCTTGAACCTCAACCATCGGTCTTGTCGGTTGGCTTCGATCCACATAGATGATCTTCCCTTGCGTACCATCACTCAACTCCACCTCCATGCCTAAGGAAAACTGAGTCATTCCATCGACAAAGAGACGGACGAAATGAGGATCAAGCTTCCCAAAGCTATCACTCAGCAATTGCTCCAAAACGACATAGGGGGAGGAGCCAGCTTTATAGCTTTTAGATGAACACATCGCATGGAAAATATCCGAAATCGCGACTAGCTTTGCATAGGGGTGGATGGACGACGATGGAAGGCCTAATGGATAGCCGGAACCATCCTCCCGTTCTTGATGCTGTAGGACGCCAAGCAGAATGCTATCACTAGAGGGGTTTACCGCTTTCACGAGATGATAGCCATAGACGGGGTACTTCCTCAGTTCTGTTTTTTCTGATAGAGATAGTTGCTCTGTCTTGTTTAGGATTTCTGGTGAAATTTTACTTTTTCCAATATCATGTAGAGCACCTGCTAGAGCAATGGATAACATCTCCGACTCCTCGATTCTACTCCACCTAGCCAGGCATACGCTTAGATAGCTAACGGAGATGCTATGAAAATACGTATAATCTTCGATTGGATAGCTCTGGGTTATGGTATTAAAAATATAAGAAACCTCACTTGGAAACTTCACAAGCTCTGTTAGATGCTCTGTGAGCTCTCGTAAGGCAATGGGAAGACCACCTTGAACGGACTTAAACATCTCTTTATAGAACTTCACTGTACGTTGAAATTGCTGTTCAAAGGTAATAGGCTCTTCCTGAGGCTGAGAAAGGACTAGAGGCTCAGGACTAGGCGTTATTGACGTTTTAAACATCTTAGCTTGAGGGTGTGGCTCCTCCACCATCACTTCTTCTATGAAAAATGCCAGTAAAATCTCAATCTCTCGTTCAAAAATCTTGCTTCCTTTTTCAAACAGCAGTCCACCGAGCGGAGTCACCACATCCGCTCGAAGTGTGGATCCTGGCTTAAGCTGTGACACAGGCACGAGCGCCATGGCTTTTCTCCTTTCCCTCTCGTTCATCTGTAAAGAAAAAAAGAAAGGCCTATTCAGACCCTTCTTCTTCTCCTAACTCTTCCTCTGTAAGGTTTTCTTCACTGTCTCCAGTGCTCTCCACCTTAGCAACGGAGGCCACTTCTTGCTCATTCTCGATCCGGATCAGTTTAACGCCTTGCGTATTTCTGCCCATGGTTGAAATTCCACTGATCTCCAAGCGAATAATGACACCCGCTTCTGTAACAATCATCAGATCATTTTCTTCATTGACAACCTTCAGTGCCACGATGTATCCGTTTCGCTCCGTAACATTGAGGGTTTTAATCCCTTTACCCCCACGTGATTGAATACGGTATTCCTCCTCAGGGGTACGTTTTCCATATCCCTTGGAAGTCACAATCAGAACATCTGCCCCTTCTTCAATCATATCCATGTCAATGACCTGATCATCCTCGTCCAAACTGATTCCTCGAACCCCTGTTGCCGTTCGACCCATGGCGCGGACATCATTTTCATTAAAGCGAATGGACATCCCGTTTCTCGTACCCATAATCAGATCTTTCGTCCCGTCTGTGAGCATAACACCAACAAGCTCGTCATCCTCTTTGATATTGATGGCAAACAAGCCGCCTTTTCGAATATTTTCGAAGGCTTTCAGATCGGTCCGCTTCACGACTCCTTGTTGGGTAGCAAAGAATAGATAATGATCCTCGGTGAAATCCTTTACCGGGATAACCGCTTTAACGAACTCTCCTTGCTCAATCTGGATCAGGTTGATGATCGGGGTTCCACGTGCGGTACGGCTCAGCTCAGGCACTTCATAGGCTTTAATTCGGTAAACCTTCCCACGGTTGGTGAAAATCAATAGATAGTTATGAGAATGGGTCACATACAGGTTTTGAACGAAGTCATTATCTTTCGCTTCTGCCCCTTGAATTCCCCTTCCCCCTCTTCGCTGACTCTTATACGTGGATAAGGAAAGACGTTTGATATAACCATTATGCGTGAGCGTGATACATACCTCATCTTCAGGAATTAAATCTTCAATCTCAATTAGGTCTTCCGATTCCGCGATTTCAGTACGTCTTGGATCGGCAAACCTTTCTCTCACATCAAGAAGCTCTTCTTTAATAATCGCAAGGATCTTCTTCTCATCTGCGAGAATCGCTTTTAATTCAGCGATACGCTTCACTAGCTCTTGATACTCTTCTTCAATTTTGTCGCGCTCTAGACCCGTTAAACGCTGCAATCTCATGTCTAAGATGGCTTGGGACTGCTCATAGCTTAACGCGAATCGCTCCATTAAGCCGTTGCGAGCTTCGTCTGTCGTTCTGGATGCACGAATCAAGCTGATGATCTCATCAATATGATCTAGGGCAATTCGTAAGCCCTCTAAGATATGGGCTCTTGCTTCGGCTTTGCGCAGCTCAAACTCCGTCCGTCGGCGAATGACGACTCGTTGGTGATCGAGATAATGCGTCAGCATTTCCTTTAGATTTAAAACTTTCGGTTGCCCATTCACTAGAGCAAGCATATTAATCCCAAAGGTGGTTTGCAAGGCGGTTTGCTTATACAAATTATTGAGCAGAACTTGAGGATTCACATCTCTTCTTAATTCAATAACAATACTCATCCCGTTGCGGTCGGACTCATCCCTGAGGTCTGTAATCCCTTCAATTTTCTTTTCCCGCACGAGCTCTGCAATCCGTTCAATAAGCTTCGCTTTATTCACCTGGTAAGGAATTTCGTCGACCACGATTCGAAACTTTCCTTTGACCTCTTCGATGTTCGCTTTCGCTCTCACGGTAATCGTTCCGCGCCCCGTTTCATAGGCGCGATAGATTCCACCCCGCCCCATAATTTGGGCGGCTGTAGGGAAATCTGGTCCCTTAATGACTTCCATTAAGTCGCGAATCGTGACTTCTTCATGATCAATCAGCATTAACACGCCATCGATCACTTCTCCTAGGTTATGAGGGGGAATATTGGTAGCCATTCCGACCGCAATCCCTGCCGCTCCATTGACCAACAAGTTAGGAAAGCGGGCAGGTAGAACAATCGGCTCTTTCTCATTCCCATCATAGTTCGGACCATAATCAATGGTATCTTTGTTAATGTCGCGAAGAAGCTCCGTCGCAATCTTCGATAAGCGAGCCTCGGTATATCTCATGGCCGCTGCGGAGTCTCCATCGATGGATCCGAAGTTTCCATGACCATCGACAAGAGGGTAGCGGTATGAGAAGTTTTGTGCCATACGAACCATGGTTTCATAAACAGCAGAATCACCGTGAGGATGATATTTACCAATTACATCCCCGACGATTCTCGCTGATTTTTTATACGGTTTATCCGGTGTCATGCCCATCTCATTCATGGCGAACAGAATGCGACGGTGTACCGGCTTCAGTCCGTCTCGGACATCAGGCAGGGCTCGGCTTACGATTACGCTCATGGCATATCCCAAGAAGGACTCCCGCATTTCCTGCGCGATATTTCTATCTACTATGTTAGAACGTTGCTCTTCAGCCATTCCAATGTACCTCCGTTATGATCCTAAATGTCCAGATTAACCGCGTACTGTGCATTCTCTTGAATAAAGTCACGGCGCGGTTCCACCCGATCCCCCATCAGCGTATCAAAGATTTCGTCGGCTTCCATCGCATCCTCTAGGCTTACGCGAAGGAGCGTACGAGTTTCCGGATTCATCGTGGTTTCCCAGAGCTGATCGGGATTCATCTCACCAAGACCTTTATAGCGCTGGATATTAGGTTCAGGTTTTTCACTTAGGTGTTTTAAGGCTTCTTTTAATTGTTCGTCGTTATAAGCGTATTGGATGTTCTTTCCTTGAGAAATCTTATATAAAGGTGGTTGGGCAATAAAGATGTAACCCTCCTCCACCAGCGGCCTCATGTAACGATATAAGAACGTTAACAGTAGCGTACGAATATGGGCTCCATCCACATCCGCGTCCGTCATAATAATGACCTTATGGTAGCGAGCCTTAGCGATATCAAAATCTTCTCCGATTCCCGTGCCCAGAGCTGTGATAATCGTACGAATTTCGTTATTGGACAAGATCTTATCCAAGCGAGCCTTCTCCACATTGATGACCTTACCACGCAAAGGCAAGATCGCTTGATTATGGCGATCACGGCCTTGTTTAGCCGATCCTCCTGCAGAATCTCCCTCAACCACATAAATCTCACTAATACTCGGATCCTTCGAGGAGCAGTCCGCTAGCTTCCCTGGGAGGGCACTGACTTCTAGGGCATTCTTCCTTCTCGTCAATTCGCGTGCCTTCTTCGCCGCTTCCCTTGCCCGTGAAGCCATCATCGCTTTATCTAAAATTTTTCGAGCTTCACCTGGATGCTCATTCAAGTAATCGGAAAAATGTTCACCAAACACCGATTCGGTGATCCCTCTGGCTTCACTGTTACCCAATTTGGTTTTGGTTTGTCCTTCAAATTGTGGATCAGGAATTTTTACACTAATAATCGCCGTCAGACCTTCCCGAACATCATCCCCGGTCAGATTATCATCTTTTTCTTTCAAGATATTGTGTTTCCGTGCGTAATCATTGATCACGCGCGTGAGGGCACTCTTAAATCCGGATTCGTGAGTGCCTCCCTCGTGGGTATGAATATTGTTGGCATAAGAATAGAGGTTGCTAACAAAGCTGTCGTTATATTGCAGAGCCACTTCTACGAATAAACCATCCTTATCCGTCGAAATATAAATAGGCTCTTCCAATAAGCTTTCTTTGTTTTTATCCAAGTGTTGAACAAAGGAAACAATCCCGCCGTCATACTTATACGTATCCTTGCGGTCATGGCGCTCATCCACGAGGGAGATTCGAATGCCGCGGTTTAAGAAAGCGAGTTCTCTTAGTCTTTTTTGCAAGATATCATATTCAAACACCGTAGTTTCCGTAAAAATTTGAGGATCGGGCTTAAAGGTTACCTTCGTACCGGTTTCCTCCGTTGTGCCCACCACGTGAAGATCCGCTTCAGGGGCACCGTAGGCAAAGCGCTGCACATGAATTTGGCCGTTTCGTTTAACTTGTACCTCGACCCATTCAGACAATGCATTTACAACGGAAATCCCCACACCGTGAAGTCCACCTGAAACCTTGTAGCCTTCACCGCCGAACTTCCCGCCAGCATGAAGGACCGTTAACACGGTTTCAACGGTTGACTTTCCTGTTTTCTCATGAATCCCTGTAGGAATACCGCGTCCATTATCAATAACCGAAATACTATTATCTTCATGAATGGTGACGATGACGTCTGTACAGTAACCTGCCAACGCTTCATCGATACTGTTGTCCACTGCTTCCCAAACTAAATGGTGAAGCCCCCTGCTGCTGGTGGATCCAATATACATTCCCGGTCGCTTTCGGACCGCTTCCAGACCTTCTAGCACCTGAATCTGACTCGCATCATATGAATTATGATTCTCAGTCGTCAATGAAATCACCTACTCTCTAAACTGCTAACAAAATTGGCTCTTCTCTTCAACGTCAAAGAAGATATTGGAGAACAATATACTCGATCAGGCATTATGACATAAGACTTTGTTTCTTCCTTGCTAATGCGAATCAACAGCTGTTCTGAACCTTTTTGATCAAGAAATTCCTTTGTGATTTTAGAAGAATCCATATGATTATCGATAATTGCAACCACATCCGTTGATCGAACCACTGTATCTCCGCCTAAGTGAATAAACATGCGTCCCACCTCATTTCTCCATGATAGCCTTTCCGGCTTGGATTCGAAAAACCGACGCGTTCTCTAAAGTTTGATGGTGTAGCCCCTCAACTCCCGTCGTCGTTACGAATGTTTGTACCTTATCTTTGATGGCATCTAATAAGTGAGATTGCCTAGAAGAATCCAACTCAGATAAGACGTCATCAAGCAAAAGAATGGGATATTCCCCAATTTCCTCATAGATGAGTTGAATTTCAGCTAACTTTAAAGAAAGAGCCGTGGTCCGTTGCTGCCCTTGCGACCCATATTGCTGAACACTCGTTCCGTTAATATAAAAGTGAAGGTCGTCTCGATGTGGACCTAGCAAGGAGGTTCCGCGCATGAGTTCTTTGTCTTGCAACTGCTTAAGCTGCTGAACAAAAGATTCAATTGAACCCAGTTGGAACGAGGGCATGTATTCTACTTTTAATGTTTCTTTTTGCTGTGTGATATCTTGGTGAACCTGATTAGCCCAAGCTTCCATTTTAGCTAGAAATTCGGTTCGGCGTTGTATGATCTTGACCGCAAGCTCTGCTAATTGTTCGTTGAGCACCTCTAAAAAATCTATATATTTTCGGTTTTTAAATGCATCCTTTAAGCATTGATTCCGTTGGGAAAGAACTTTTTGATACTGGGTTAGTAAGTGAATATACATCGGTGATACCTGTCCGATCTCCATATCCAGGAACTTCCTTCTTTGCTGAGGGGAACCTTTCACGATATTTAAATCTTCAGGTGCAAACATCACGACATTCATCGCCCCAATGTAGTCGCTCAGCTTTTTTTGCTCTAACCCATTTATTTTCGCTTTTTTTCCCTTTCCAGTCAACTGAATTTCCAAATGAAGCGGACCTCTTTTTCGTTGGACCGCTCCTTTAATCCAGCTAAACTCTTCGTCCCAATTAATCCACTCTTTATCTTTATTCGAGCGATGGGACTTGGTCAGGGCCAACACATAAATGGACTCCATCAAATTGGTTTTTCCTTGAGCGTTTTGACCCATAAAAAGGGTGATATTTTGATGAAAGGTTAGCTTTTGCTGTTGATAATTCCGGTAATGCTTAATTTCAAGCTCCTTGAGAAACAAAGCAAGGTTCCTCCCTTAAGATAATTAGGAAGAACGAGCAATCACAAAAGAATGGGTTCCCTCAATCTCAATGCGATCATCAGGATACAGCTTCTTCCCTCGGCGGTTCTCTGACTCCCCATTGACGATAATGGCTGCTTCCTCCAGGAATACTTTGGCTTGTCCACCCGTGTCCACGAGTCCCACCAATTTAATAAACTGACCAAGTGTGATGTACTCGTCTCGAATATGAATGATTTGTGAATCCAACTATTAGCACCCCTCGTTTGATTAGTAAGTTCTTACTGGAAGGATTAGGTATAAGCTTTGCTCATGATCCGTCGGATGAATAATAAAAGGACTCATGGCACCCGTAAAGCGAATTTTTACTTCCTCGCTATCAATCACTCGAAGCGTATCTAGCATGTACTTCGCATTAAACGAGATTTTCAATTCTTCTCCTTCAACCGAAGAAGCCTGGAGTTCCTCTGTTACTTTTCCTACCTCAGGAGAGATGGAAGAAAGCTCTACACTGGAATGGGGAGTAACAGAAAACTTGACAACATTATTTTTCCCATCCTTTGCTAATAAGGATGCCCTTTCTATGGCATGTAAAAACTCTTTCGTTTTTAAAATTATATCGGTTTTGCTTTGTTGAGGAATAATTCTATTCACATCTGGATAAGTTCCGTTCAATAAACGCGAATAAAATAAGATTCTGTCGGTTTTGAACAGGATTTGGTTGTCGGTAACCACGATGTCTACTAAAGAATCATTGTCAGGTAATATTTTATTCAACTCCTGCATACTCTTCCCTGGTGTAACAATATTCTCAAGGGAAAGATCCGTTGCTGCTTCGACAAAAGAACGTCTGCTAGCCAGACGATGGCTGTCTGTGGCTACAAAACGAAGCTGGTCACCCTCTAGTGCCCACATAATGCCCGTCAGAATCGGGCGGAGTTCTGTGGTTGCCGCAGCAAAAGCGGTTTGTTTTACCATCGTCTTCAGCATATCGCTTGTTAAGCTAAACACTTTCTCCTCTTCGATTTGAGGAAGTCGTGGAAAATCATCTGGATCGAGCCCATTTAAACTAAATTCTGATTTCCCTGAGCGAAGGATGGTTTGGAATCGGTCTCCGACCTCTAGTTCTACAAATTCCCCTGGTAATCTCCGAACAATATCATTCAGATAGCGTGCAGGCAAGACAATGCTCCCATGCTGTTTAATATCGACGTATAGATCTCCATTCTCTTCCATAGGGATAGAGTACTCAATCGATATGTCAGAATCGCTTGCCGTTAGGGTTATTCCCTCTGAGTGGCTGCTTATTTTAATCCCTGTCAAAATGGGAATCGTGGTTCTGGATGATACGGCTTTACTAACGTCATTAATAGCTGCTGTCATAATTTCTCGATTGATCATTAAGTGCATGCTAATTCTACCCCCTTTTTGTATTTTTGGTCGGTATCGTCATCAAAGCTCCCTTTCGGGAAACCATTAAATATTTCATATCGGCATCCATACTATTATAACTTATCTATATCTTTTTTTAACAGTAATAGTAGTAGGGGCTGTGAGTTTGTGGATAAACGGCAGGAACAAGGAAAGGGGCAGTCCATCCACATGTGGATAAATTGTGGTTAGACTGTCCCTTCTATTCACAGGCTAGTGGGATGTTATTTCGCATTTTTTATTTTATCAATGAGTTCTTTAATCGTTTCCTGAAAAGAAGGATCGGACTGCAATGTATTGATGATTTTTTCATTGGCATGAATAACCGTGGTATGGTCGCGACCTCCAAATTCATCGCCAATCTTAGGAAGAGAAAAGTCCGTTAGCTCCCTGGATAGGTACATCGCAATCTGTCGGGGAAAGGCGATCGATTTATTGCGCTTCTTTGCTTTAAAATCCTCTAATTTCACCCCAAAATGCTCTCCAACCACTCGCTGGATATCTAGAATCGTAATCATTTTAGGTTTACTGGAAGGGATAATGTCTTTCAGGGCTTCTGCGGCCAGATCGACATCAATATCTCGATTAATTAACGAGGAATAAGCCACTACACGAATGAGTGCCCCTTCAAGCTCACGAATATTTGTATCTATTTGATTAGCGATGTAGACCATTACTTCGTTGACAATATCTAGATTTTCTGCCTTCGCTTTTTTCCGTAAGATGGCAATCCTTGTCTCGAGATCTGGTGGTTGAATATCGGTAATCAATCCCCATTCAAAACGGGAGCGGAGACGATCTTCGAGAGTGGGAATTTCCTTCGGCGGCCGATCACTAGAAATGACTATTTGCTTGCTTTCGTCATGAAGAGCGTTAAACGTATGGAAAAATTCCTCTTGGGTTTGTTCTTTCCCTGCCAGAAACTGAATATCATCAATGAGTAGAACATCTACATTCCGGTATTTATTACGAAAATCAACTGCTTTATTATCCCGGATGCTATTAATGAACTCATTGGTAAATTTTTCGGAGGAGAGATAGACGACTTTGGCTGATGGGTTATGTTCCAAGACATAGTGGCCGATTGCGTGCATCAAGTGAGTTTTTCCTAAACCGACACCCCCATAGATAAACAAGGGGTTATAAGCTTTAGCAGGAGCTTCTGCTACAGCAAGCGATGCAGCATGGGCAAATCGGTTTCCGGTTCCGATGACAAACGTGTCGAATACATACTTGGGATTGAGCATATGTACTGGTCCATTCTCATCAGTTGCATACACTCTTTTCTCATCCGCTTTTTTGGGTGTATTGGACTTCGCGTTGACATCCGTGTCGGAAGTCACAATTTTTATTTTCATATTTTCCCCGGTGATCTCATATAATGTTTCAACGATTAATTGGGCATATCTAGACTCGAGCCAATCTCTCGAAAACTCATTGGGAGCTGAAATGAATAAGGTATCATCATCAAGGGCAATGGCCTTCGTTGATTTTAACCATGTTTCGAAGCTCGGTTTACTTAATTTTGTCTCTATCATGGCGAGGGCCTTGTCCCACATTTTTTGAATCCCTTTCATACCATTCCCCCTAAATACTTATACACAATGGATGTGAATGTAAGAAGCCTCGTTTTCTTTATTTAATCGCTACTTCGACACCATTCGCCCATCATCCACATATTCATATCTGTTAATAATCACAATAGTGGATAATTGTCCACATTTCTATCCACAGATTGTGGAAAACTCATATCCGACTTTGGTCTTATCCACGAGTGAAAACACAACTATGATAGCAAATAAAAACGTTATTATCAATGGATTTTTCGTATTTATCCACAACCACAACAAGTTGTGGTCTGTTTTTATTCACAACACTATATTATGTGGATATTCTCTAGATAACCTTGTCGATATGTCTCGAAAATTGTTTCACAGTTGTCCACATCAAGTTTGGGAAATAATTTCGCGCTGTGTTAGTTGGGAGATAGTACAGAGATGGATCTGCCCAGAAGTTGGACAAGGTGCATCCTTGACAGGAACAAAGGGAAGGACTATAATAATCGAGTATGTTTTTCTTTCTGTGCATACATGCAGAATGAGAGGCAGCACTGGGCATAAGAATTATGTTTGGTGTTAGAATAGTGTGAGTCCTCAAGGGAGGTGGATATAATGAAACCAACGTTTAGTCCGAATAACCGCAAGCGTAAGAAAGTTCACGGATTCCGTAAGAGAATGAGCACAAAGAACGGTCGTAAAGTTCTTGCTGCGCGTCGCAGAAAAGGAAGAAAAGTATTATCTGCCTAGGCCACTTATGCAAGTGGCCTTTCTGTAATTAAAGGGTTTTTTTATGTTTGCTAGGGTTTATTCCTATCTCTGCATTCCCATAATTTAAAGAGGAACCAACTTACTATGGGATAGGGGTTTGTTTATTTATGTTACAAAGTCAACATCGAATTCGAAGTCAGAATGACTTTCAAAAAGTGTTTGATCAGGGGAAATCGGTAGCGAATCGACAATTTGTCGTTTACATGCTAGCAAAAGAGGAACAAGAGCAGATACGGATCGGAATTTCAGTAGGAAAAAAGATCGGTAACGCAGTGGTTAGGAACCGGACGAAGAGGTTGATTCGAGAAGCAGCTAGAATGGTTGTACCTAATCTGCAGTGGAAGGGTGATCTGGTGATCATTGCTCGGGCCCCTGTGACAGAGATGGAGTTCCAGGAGGTTTCGGCTAGCCTGAACCACTGCTTAAAAAAAGGAAAGCTCTTATCATAAGGTACGCTAAGGAGGAAGGGATATGAAGCGACTATTATTAGGAAGTATTCGCTTTTATCAGAGAGGCATCTCTCCTTTAAAGCCGCCCAGCTGTCGTTTTTATCCTACATGTTCTGCCTATGGATTTGAAGCTATTGAGAAATTCGGAGCTATGAAAGGGACGTGGCTAACCATCGTTCGAATCGGAAAGTGCCACCCGTTTCATCCTGGTGGTTATGATCCCGTTCCTTAATAGCCATACATAACTTTATGGTTGCAAGGAGGAGTTTTCTTGCGTTTCAAAAGCATTACCTATTTACCTTTAGCTTTCTTCATGCTACTTCTAACAGGTTGTGGTATGGATTATATGACCAATCCGCCACCAATCGACCCGAATACTGGTGGTTTCTGGGATCGTTATTTTGTATACCCGTTGTCTTGGTTAATTGATGAATCCTCTCTTATACTATGGGGAAGCTATGGGCTAGGAATTCTAGCAACGACGGTTATTATTCGTTTGGCGATATTACCTTTAATGATTAAGCAGTTAAAAAGCTCCAAAGCAATGCAGGCTCTTCAGCCTGAATTAACAAAAATTAGGGATAAATATAAAGATAATCAACAAAAGATTCAGGAAGAAACCCTAAAGTTATTTCAAAAGCATAACGTCAACCCATTAGCAGGGTGCTTGCCTTTATTGGTTCAAATGCCGATCCTTATCGCCTTTTATCAAGCCATCATGCGAAATGAGCACGTTAGAGAGCATAGTTTTCTTTGGATGGCCCTAGGACAACCAGATCCATACTACATATTACCGATTCTTGCTGCCATTACAACTTATTTCCAGAGTAAGATGATGGGGATGGGGATGCCCCCAAATCCACAAATGCAGATGATGCTTGTTATCATGCCCATAATGATCCTCGTGATTGCCGTGACGTTACCTGCAGCTCTTTCCTTATATTGGGTATTCGGTAACATCTTCACCATCGTTCAAACCTTTTTCATTAAGGGCAACACCCCTAATGTTCCCGCTCAGGAGGTTAAGAAAAAGTGAAGAAAGTAACGGTTACCGCCAAAACGGTTGATGAAGCCATTGCCATGGCCCTTAAACAGTTGAATGCTGAAAAAAACCAAGTAACCGTAACCATCTTAGAAGAGCCCAGTAAAGGTTTTTTTGGTTTAATAGGTGCAAGACTTGCTAAATTAGAGGTTGAGCTCAATATTAATCCCATCGAGGAAGCGAAGCAGTTCCTGCAGGAAATCTTAGCTGCTATGGATGTCCAAGCTTCCATTGAAGTGAAAAAAGAAAAAGATCATACCTTGTTTGAGATCATGGGAGAAGATCTAGGGATTATTATCGGCAGAAGAGGACAAACGCTGGATTCGTTGCAATTTCTAGTTAATACTGTTGGAAATAAGCATTCCGATTCCTATCTCCGGATTGTGCTAGATGCCGAAAGCTATCGACTCAAACGCAGACAAACCTTAGAGCAACTGGCCGATCGTTTGGCTCATAAAGCGATAAAATCAGGACAAATTGTCAAGCTCGAACCCATGCCATCTCATGAGAGAAAAGTGATTCACACGTTTCTTCAAGAGCGAAAAAATATTAACACGTATAGTGAAGGACAAGAACCTAACCGTTATATTGTGATCCAAGCTAAGAGATAAGCCTAAAGGCCCATGTACAAAACTTGTACGTGGGTCTTTTTTGTATGAATAAATATACAAAATGTGTTGCGGGAGGCTTTTTTAATGTGTACTGGTATGATATTCTAGTAATTTAGGGAAATCTATATACTAAGGATTTTTTTATAAGGAGTACGTGTTATGGAATTTGATACAATTGCAGCCATAGCGACCCCGATGGGAGAGGGAGGGATCGGAATCATTCGTGTCAGTGGGCCGGATTCCGTCGAGGTTGTGGATAAAATTTTTAAAGGGAAGCACAAGTTATCCACTGTGGATACCCATACATTGCATTATGGGTATTTAATTGATCCAGGTGAAGGAACGATCCAGGAAGAGGTCATGGTTTCCGTTATGAGGGCGCCTAGAACCTTTACAAAAGAGGATGTTGTAGAGATTAACTGTCATGGTGGAATCGTGTCTGTCAACAGGACCTTACAGCTTGCATTGGAGAACGGCGCTCGATTAGCAGAACCAGGAGAATTTACAAAACGGGCATTTCTAAACGGAAGAATTGATTTATCACAGGCGGAAGCGGTCATTGATCTGATTCGTGCCAAAACGGATCGAGCCATGAAGGTGGCGCTTCATCAAGTGGAAGGGAAGCTATCGAGACTGATCCATCAATTGAGGCAGGGGATCTTAGAGCTGTTAGCTCATATTGAAGTCAATATTGATTATCCAGAACATGATGTGGAGTCTGTAACAAGGAACTTATTGTTAGACAAGAGTAGAGGGATTAAAGAAGAAATTATGAGGCTTGTCCGCACTTCGGAACAAGGAAAAATCTTGCGGGAAGGACTTTCTACCGTTATCGTGGGGAGACCGAATGTGGGGAAGTCTTCGTTGCTTAATAGTCTTATTCACGAGAACCGCGCCATTGTAACCGATATTCCTGGGACCACGCGAGATGTAATTGAAGAATATGTTAATGTAAGAGGAGTACCCTTACGGTTAGTGGATACCGCAGGAATTCGCGAAACCGAGGATATTGTGGAGAAAATTGGAGTAGAAAAATCCCGACAAATGCTTCGTGAAGCAGATCTTATCTTACTTGTACTAAACTATAATGAACCGCTCTCGGATGAAGATCGGACCTTATTAGAAATTGTTAAAGAACTAAATACAATAGTGATTATAAATAAGGTCGATTTACCTCAAGTTCTGAACGTAGATGAGGTAAAAAAACTCATTCCGCACGTAACTTTTATTACTACGTCAGTAAAAGAGGAAGAGGGAATAGAAGATTTAGAACAAGCCATTGCTAATTTATTTTTCCAAGGTCAGGTGATGCAAGAAGATCAGACCTATGTAAGCAACGCACGACATATTGCGTTGCTGAAGGAATCGATAACAGCAATGGAGGAATTCGCTGAGAGTATTGACTCCGGTATGCCTGTTGATATATCAGCATTTGATTTAAAAAGAACTTGGGAGCTGTTAGGCGAGATTGTTGGGGATACAGCAAGTGACAGCCTATTAGACCAGATTTTTTCACAATTCTGTTTAGGGAAATAAGGAGGGGAGTCCTTTGGTAACACAATATGAAGCAGGATCATTTGATGTCATTGTTGTAGGAGCAGGTCACGCAGGGGCTGAGGCAGCATTGGCAGCCGCGCGTATGGGATGTCAAACATTGCTCTTAACGATTAATTTGGACGCAGTAGCCTATATGCCTTGTAATCCATCGATTGGAGGCCCGGCTAAAGGTCATGTCGTGCGTGAAATTGATGCACTGGGTGGCGAGATGGGGAGAAATATTGATAAAACCTATATCCAAATGCGGATGCTGAATACAGGCAAAGGTCCCGCGGTGCATGCGTTACGTGCACAGGCGGATAAATTTTTGTACCAGCATCGAATGAAAGAGACCATTGAAAATACACCCAATCTTTTGCTTCGCCAAGGACTTGTAGAAGAGCTCATTGTGAATAATGGCGTGTGCGAAGGTGTCATTACAAAAACAGGAGCCCGCTACAAGGCAAAGGCGGTAGTGTTGACAACAGGGACCTACCTTAGAGGAAAGATTATCATTGGGGAATTGCAATATGAGAGCGGTCCGAACAATATGGCGCCATCGGTAAATTTATCCCATAATTTAAAGGAACTCGGGTTTGAGTTGGTTCGTTTCAAGACAGGGACACCGCCACGAGTCAATCAGGAAACCGTTGATTTTAGCAAAATGGAAATCCAGCCAGGGGATGATGAGCCACAATTCTTTTCTTATGAAACCAAAGAAGGGATCCCGGATCAGATTCCGTGCTGGCTTACGTATACAAGTTCGGAAACTCATGAGATTATTAATGCGAATCTTCACCGAGCTCCGATGTTTTCAGGGGTCATTGAAGGAACTGGACCGCGTTATTGCCCTTCAATAGAAGATAAAGTGGTGCGATTTAACGATAAGCCTCGCCATCAAATTTTCTTGGAACCAGAGGGTAGAAATACATTAGAAATGTATGTGCAAGGTTTTTCAACCAGCTTGCCTGAAGATGTCCAGATCAAGATGTTAAGAAGCATACCGGGAATGGAAAGTGTAAAAATGATGCGTACCGGTTATGCCATCGAGTACGATGCGGTGGTGCCTTC
Source organism: Ammoniphilus sp. YIM 78166 (assembly GCF_004522215.1). Classification (GTDB taxonomy): domain Bacteria; phylum Bacillota; class Bacilli; order Aneurinibacillales; family RAOX-1; genus YIM-78166. The sequence goes on from NZ_SDLR01000004.1 coordinate 336,387, forward strand.
CCAGCTATGGCCAACGCTTGAAACCAAGCGAGTGGAGAATCTCTACACAGCTGGGCAATTAAATGGAACGTCAGGGTACGAAGAAGCTGCAGGACAGGGGATCATGGCCGGAATCAATGCTGCGTTAAAGGTTCAAGGAAAGGAGCCTTTAATCTTGGATCGTTCAGAGGCCTATATTGGCGTTATGATTGATGATTTAGTGACGAAAGGAACCTTAGAGCCGTATCGATTACTAACATCTCGAGCAGAATATCGCTTATTGCTTCGCCATGATAATGCGGATCTTCGTTTAACGGAAAAGGGATATGGGATTGGCTTAATTCCTGAAGAAAGATATCAATCTTTCGTAGAGAAGAAGCGATTAATTGAGCAAGAAAAAGAGAGGCTCATGACAACGAAGGTAAAGCCGGATGAACGGGTTCAAGCGTTCTTGAAAAGAGTGGGCTCCGCTGCGATTGATAATGCCATCGAGTTAGGAGCGCTTCTACGCAGACCTGAAGTCAAGTATAAGGAATTGATGGAGTTAGCTCCTTTGGATGAACTGTTGCCAGAGGATGTAATGGAGCAGGTGGAAATTCAAATTAAGTATGAAGGCTATATACGAAAACAGCTTCAAGATGTAGAGCGGATGAAGAAGATGGAGAGTAAAAAAATACCGGCCCATATCGACTATCATCAACTCCAGGGTCTAGCTAAGGAAGCAAGAGATAAACTGGCAAAAATTCAACCCCTCAATATTGGGCAGGCTGCAAGAATTTCAGGCGTTACGCCTTCTGATATCTCTGTTTTGTTAATCTACATGGAGCATAAAAATAAGGTTACGAATTAGGAGCAGTGTCATGGAACCCAAGCTTTTTGAAGAAATGTTAGGAGAGAGGGGAGTCACTCTTTCTGAACAGCAACGAACTCAATATGAAGAATATTATTCTTTATTGGTGGAATGGAATGAGAAGATAAATTTAACGGCTATTACGGAAAAGAATGAAGTTTATGAAAAGCATTTTTACGATTCCATTTCCGCATCCTTTTTCTTTGACTTCACGAAAGTTGAAACATTGATAGATATAGGAGCAGGGGCAGGTTTCCCCTCGCTTCCTATAAAAATTATTTATCCTCATCTCAAGGTTACGATTCTTGATTCTCTAAATAAACGAATTAGTTTTCTGGAGCATCTTAGTAAGCAATTGAAGCTGGAGCATGTCTCCTGTATTCATGGACGAGCAGAAGAGTTCGGAGTAGATCCCAAATACCGAGATCGCTTTGATGTCGTGACTGCAAGAGCGGTAGCCCGATTAAATGTATTGGCTGAATACTGTATGCCTTTTGCCAAGGTTGGGGGGAACTTTGTCGTTCTAAAAGGGGCAGAGGCCTCCAATGAGTTAGATGAAGCTAAAAAAGCGATCAAAACCCTTGGTGGTAAAACAGAGAAGCTTGAAACTTTCTTTCTTCCTATCGAACAAGCAGAACGGTCTATTATTCTGATTAATAAGTTGGCGGCAACACCAAAAGGCTATCCTAGAAAAGCGGGTACCCCTTCAAAAAAGCCCATTATATAGTTGTACAGCTCTTATTAAAAGATCTAATCCATAGCGTATGGATTGGATCTTTTGTTTTTTGTTCCACGTGGAACATGATTAATACTTGTTACTGGGAGGAAATAGGACAAGGGTGGCGAATTAATAAAAGGATACGTATTATCCAAGAGTTGTCGCCAACCAAACTATCTTTTTTACAAAGATTCATATATGCCATAGGGTGGTGTACGAAATTGAGGGATCAATTTGCCCGTTTATTCGGTCTGTCAGAAAGAAACGAACAAGATGAAATCAAACATATTCCTGTAGGAGAAATTATCCCTAATCCGTATCAACCTCGGACGGTATTTGACGATGAGAGAATTGAAGAGCTATGTATAACCATTAAGGAACATGGTATCATTCAACCCATTGTTGTTCGAGTGAGAGAAGGAAGGTATGAGCTGATTGCAGGAGAAAGACGTTGGAGAGCAACAAAGAAGTTAGGCTTAGAAACGATTCCTGCGATTGTTAAAGATCTAAGTGACTCCCAAGCAGCGTCCATTGCTCTCATAGAAAATTTACAGCGTGAAGGACTTACCGCCATTGAGGAAGCTATAGCTTATCAGAAGCTTATTGATCTACATCAACTTACTCAAGAGAGCTTGGCTCAGAAACTAGGGAAAGGCCAGTCTACTATCGCTAATAAATTAAGACTGTTAAATCTCCCTGCTACGGTGCAAGAGTTTCTTCTTCAGCGTAAAGTAACCGAGAGACATGCAAGGGCCTTACTTGTTTTAAAAGAGGAAAGCTTGCAATTGAAAATGCTAGAAGAAATTATAGAAAAAGATTTAAATGTGAAACAAACAGAAAATCGCATTAAGCAAATCTTAGAAGTGAAAACTGAGCAAAAGCCGCCTAAAAGGGTTTCTTTTTCTAAAGATACGAGACTAGCCATTAATACGGTTAGGCAGTCTATTGATATGGTCATGAAGAATGGGCTCTCTATTCAATCGGAAGAAGAAGATTACGAAGAGTTTTACCAAATAACCATTAAGATACCTAAAAACAAGTAACTCGTTCGTCTATTCACTACATGTGAAATAAGATACAATAGAATGTGGCTCATGGTATCATGGGTGGTTGTGAATGCCTGGACAGTAAGAGGTGAATAGAATGGGGAAGGTCATTGCGGTGGCTAACCAAAAAGGAGGAGTCGGGAAGACCACAACCTCGGTTAACCTGAGTGCCTGTCTTGCTACATTAGGTAAGAAAGTTCTATTGGTTGATATTGATCCTCAGGGAAATGCAACAAGTGGAGTAGGGATCAATAAAGCAGATATACGTTATTGCATTTATGATGTGCTGATCAATGACATAGATCCATTGGATGCCATCATCCCAACAGAAGTAGAAAATCTATTTACACTACCAGCTTCGATTCAATTGGCTGGAGCGGAAATCGAGTTAGTTCCGACCATCTCACGTGAGGTGCGTTTAAAAAAATCCATTGATTCGATTAGAGACAAGTATGACTATATTGTCATTGATTGTCCTCCATCTCTCGGAATTTTAACGGTGAATTCTTTAACTGCTTCGGATTCTGTCTTAATTCCTATACAATGTGAGTTTTACGCATTAGAAGGAGTAAGTCAATTACTGAATACGATTAGGCTCGTCCAGAAGCATCTGAACACTTCTCTTCAGATTGAAGGAATCTTGTTAACGATGTTAGATGCCCGAACAAACTTAGGGATTCAAGTGATTGAAGAAGTGAAGAAGTATTTTCGGGAAAAGGTCTATCAGGCGATTATTCCGCGCAATGTCCGTTTAAGTGAGGCGCCCAGTCATGGTCAAGCCATTATATCTTATGACCCTCGGTCTCGTGGTGCAGAAGTCTATATGGATTTAGCTAGGGAGGTGCTGGGAGTTGGTTAAGAGATTAGGAAAAGGTTTAGATGCTTTAATACCTTCGCTTCATGTTGAGGAAAACGACCAAATTATCGAAGTGCACCTATCGGAGATCCGCCCAAACCCCTATCAACCAAGAAAAGACTTTGATGAGAAAGCCTTGGATGAACTAGCTGAATCGATAAAAGAACATGGAATCATTCAACCTATTATCGTTCGCAAGAGTATCAAGGGGTATGAATTAGTTGCTGGTGAACGAAGACTTCGAGCTTCGGAAAAAGCAGGATTACCGAAGATCCCTGTGGTTATCCGTGAATTTTCCAATGAACAAATCATGGAGATTGCCCTCATTGAGAACCTTCAACGTGAAAACTTAAATGCGATAGAGATGGCTATCGCTTACGATAAGTTAATGAAACATCTTTCTCTTACTCAAGAGGAGTTAGCTAAAAAGGTAGGGAAGAGTAGGCCGCATGTGGCCAATTTCTTACGACTCATGCAACTTCCTCAAGAAATCCAGAATTATGTTTCACGTGGAACATTATCGATGGGACATGCTAGGGCGTTACTTAGTGTGGACGATGATGAGACTAAACTAAAGATTGCTCAAGAAGTCATTAAAAAAGATTTGAGTGTTCGGCAAGTAGAAGAGATGATTAAAAATCTATCTCAACGTGTTCCACGTGAAACAAAAGAAAAACCAAAGAAGGAAGTTTTTATTAGTCAGTTTGAAGAAAGGCTGAGAGACACCTTCGCTACCTCTGTTCAAATCAAGAAAGGGAAGAATAGAGGGAAAATTGAGATTGAGTTTTACACAGATGAAGATCTGGAACGAATTATGGAAATTATCCAAAGAGGGTAAAGTAAGAATGGTGGTTATGTTGGATGGATATCCGCATAGCCTTTTCTTTTTGGTGAAAGGAGAATCAAAATGAAAATTACATATTTAGATAATGCAGCCTCTACTTGGCCGAAGCCTCCAGGTGTAAAAGAAGCGATGGTAGAATGTTTGGATGAGTATGCAGCGAATCCTGGTCGTGGGGGGCATCGGTTGGGTTTACGGGCTAGTAAAGCCATCTTTCATACTCGGGTCAAATTAGCGAAGCTGTTTCAGATCTCTAATCCGAATGATATCGCATTTACATCGAATGCAACTTCTGCTATTAATTTGGGGATTAGAGGCTTGGTGAAAAGTGGGGACCATGTGATCACCACGACAATGGAACATAATTCGGTAAGGAGACCGCTGGAGTATTTGAAAAAAACACAAGGGATAGAGATTAGTTATGTAAGACCTAGGGAGCAACTTCAGTTTAATCTAGAGGATTTTGAGCGAGAATTCAGGAGGACGACTAGATTGGTTGTGGTCAGTCATGCTTCCAATCTAGTGGGTTCCCTGGCGCCTATTGAACAAATAGGAGCCTTGTGTAAAAAACACCAGGTGGTGTTTATGGTGGATGCTTCGCAAACCGCTGGCGTATTTCCTATTGACGTGGAAAGGATGAATATTCAGCTGTTGGCTTTTCCTGGCCATAAAGGCTTGTATGGTCCTCAAGGTACAGGTGGGTTATACATCCATCCCCAACTTGATCTAGAACCTATGATGGTGGGGGGGACGGGGAGTCACTCTGAGGCAATAGAACAACCTCTTACTCGACCAGATCGATATGAAAGTGGGACGTTAAACACAGTGGGTATTGTAGGTTTAGGAGCTGGTGTTGATTTTGTTCTAAAAACAGGGATAGAGCAAATTCGAACTAAAGAGGCTCGTTTAACTTATGATTTAATCCGCCGTCTTGAGGAAGTGAAAGGTGTTACACTCTACGGTCCGAATAAGGAAGTAGAACGAGCTGCAGTGATTTCGTTTTCAATTGAAGGGCTGGATGCTTCTGAAGTAGCTTACATTTTAGATCAGGAATATGGAATTGCGGTCCGATCTGGTTATCATTGCACTCCGCTTGGGCATGAAACTGTAGGGACGATCAATCAAGGGTCTGTCCGAGTTGGTTTTGGATACTTTAATACCGAAGAAGATGTGGATGTGTTAGTGCATGCCATTGTGGATATATGTCAAAAAATAAGCTCTTAAGCACAGTGGTGCTAAGTGAGGTGAACGTTTATGGTGTTGTGGGGAACGATTATTAATGCAGTAGCGATCATTTGTGGGGCATTGTTAGGAAGTGTGTTTAACCGAATAAGTGAAGGAATCAGAACGACGGTAATGCAGGGGATAGGCATCGCGGTAGGGATATTAGGTTTAACGATGGCTTTGAAAACGGAGAATTTTCTAGTGCTCATCTTTAGTTTAGTTCTTGGTGGAGTGATTGGTGAATTGATCCGAATTGACTATTGGTTGAATCAACTGGGACAATGGTTGGAAAGTAAGGTGGGGAGAAAAGGCAACGGGAAAGGAAATATTGCAACGGGATTTGTTACAGCGACCCTGGTTTATTGTGTAGGAGCCATGGCTATTCTTGGTGCAATGGATAGTGGATTAAGACAAAATCACGACATTCTATATACGAAATCAATGCTAGACGGTTTCTCAGCCATTATTTTTACTTCCACACTCGGTATTGGTGTGATGTTTTCCGCAATCCCTGTTTTCTTATACCAAGGGGTCATTGCCTTAGCTTCAACCTTTATCACTTTACTCGTAAGTCAAGAAACGTTGAATGCCATGATTGCTGAAATTACAGCTGTTGGTGGGGTGTTAATCTTAGGGATCGGGATTAATATTTTAGAATTGAAAAAAATTAATGTAGCGAACTTGCTCCCTGCGATTATCATTGCTGCCTTAATGGTTCCAGTTGTTGCAAGACTATCCGTTTATCTGAATTAAACCAAAAGAAGCTCAATAGCCTAGAAGGCTGTTGAGCTTTTTGTTTCATTGTTAAATAGTTGATGAGCGGACTTAGAAAGGGAATAAGCAATGGTTTCTGCCATCTTCATCACAATGCTTAGACGTGTATTTTGAAGGACAAAGTACTCCATAAATCCACCGATATTGACAATACCTGTGATATGAAAATTCCCTACTTCAGGCAGTTCCTTTTTCACACCTGCTCCAGGTTTTAAGGGGCCATGTGCAATGGTAATGTTGCCGACGCTACTAAATTGACCTAAACAGGCATCGATAGCGATAACGAGAGCTTGAGGATGGTTTTTTTCAATTCTTTCAATGGTATCTTTTAAATTCACTGCATGAACCGGTTCATCAATGGTTCCGTATATCTGTAAGCCAGTAGGGTATAGATTTTCTAAACGGCTTCCAACGAGAGGACCTAAAGCATCCCCGGTAGAACGATCTGTCCCAATACATAAGGCAACGACCTCGTTAAAAGGACGATAGGAGATCATTCGCTGATAGAGGTGAGTACTTAATTCCGTTATGGCATGTTCACTGGTGTATTCTATTTTAAACGGAGATTGTGGGTACGCTTGAAAAAACGGTTTTCGCTTCATAGGTACCTCCTGGAAAAAATAAGTACTAATAGTATACGGAAAATAGAAAAATAATATACATTTGGACATTCTTAAAACCCTTACTACATAAAATTTTATAGGGGGTGTGTCCAAGTGGAAACGTGGAAAGCAATAAAGATAGGGTTAACGATCATTGGAACCACAATTGGAGCAGGGTTTGCGTCAGGAAGAGAAGTGTGGGAGTTCTTTGGTTCCTATGGATTGGGCAGCCAATACAGTTTGTTTCTAGCTAATGTTTTATTCCTGGTTACGGTCATGGTTGTTCTCAACATCAGTAGGATTCAACGTACCAAAAATTATTATGGAATTTTAGAATCACTAATGGGGAAGAAGCTGGCGAATGTCTTTGATGTGTTTACAATGTTGTACTTGCTTTCAATGTCTGTAGTAATGTTTGCAGGGAGTGGGGCCACTTTTGCCCAGTGGAATTATTCTTATATGCTGGGTGTTTTGTTTATAGCCATCATGGTGTTTATTGTCCTCTTGTTCGATGTGGAAGGATTGGTTTCGATCCAAACATTTATTATCCCTGTTTTAGTCGGGGTCTTATTATTTGTTTGCATTCGTTTTATCGTGAACTTCGAGGGGCCCGTTCAAGGAGCAGAGACCGAAGCGATGACTTGGCCCTCTGGAATCACTTATGCGGCTCTGAATATCGTTCCTCTTATTGCGGTATTGTCCACACTGGGGGGAGAGTTGAAATCAAGCAAAGAAATGTGGGTGGCGGGTCTTGTAAGTACGGTTGGACTGGCTTCCATCTCGATGGTCATGAATTATTCACTGATTAAAATGTCGGATGAAATTGCTACATATGAAATTCCACTCTTTTCATTATTGCAGGAATACCCGACTGGAATGATTGCTGTGGTATCCATCATTCTTTGGTTAGCCATTTATACGACAGCCTTAAGTGGTGTGCATGGCATTGTGTCAAGAGTATCTAGCTTGATCAGGTGTCCAGCATGGCTTCTTTCCTTGTTGTTGATTATTTTGATGATTCCCTTAAGCCAATTTGGGTTTTCTACGCTAGTGAGTGTGTTGTATCCGATCTACGGAGTGTTGAATTTATTTGTATTAGGCCTGTTAATTTTATATCCTATAAGTAGGAGCTTTGATATTCTGGAGAGGAAGTAGGAAGGGGTATGACAAGTATATTGATTGCTTTTGATTCAACACAACAAGCGATACGTACAGAAATGCTGCTGGAGTTTGCTGATATTGAAATTGATACAAGGCCGACTCCCAAAGAGATAACAGCAGGATGTGCCTTATCGATTGAATTCCCCGAACAGGACTTATCTACGGCAGCTACGATCATCAAACAAGAAAAAGTGGAAATTAGAGGGTTATTTCGTAAAGTGGAGAATGGTTATAGAGAAATAGATATGACAACGGAGGTTTAGCTTTTGGACAATCAGTTGATGGAACCCGTTCGGTGGTTTGAGACCGTCTATTTGGAAATTTATAATTACATAACGGATACGGTGATGTGGGTGACGATAGGAAAGGCCGCCGTGAAGATTCTTTTTATTTACATTGCCGCCCGTATACTAGTCAGTGTCTTAACGGGAAGTGTGAATCGTATCTTTAAACAGCGCGGCAAGTTTCAAGTAGATGAGAGGCGCATGGAGACGATGCGCAGTTTGGTCATTAATGTATTTACCTATGTTATCTACTTCGTCGCCATTCTATCTATTTTAACTCAGTTAGGGTTTAACCTTGCCCCGGTTCTGGCTAGTGCAGGGGTGGTAGGCTTGGCTGTTGGATTCGGCGCACAAAACTTGGTGCGGGACGTCATCACGGGATTCTTTATCATTTTTGAGGATCAGTTTGCGGTAGGCGATTATATCGCCACAGGTAACTTCACAGGAACCGTTCAGGAAATCGGCTTGCGCATTACCAAAATAAAAAGTGTAACGGGTGAGGTTCATATCATCCCCAACGGGAGCATTACACAAGTCACCAACTTCTCCACGCAGAACAGTGTAGCGGTACTTGATATTAGTGTCGCCTACGAGGAAAATATAGAAAGAGTAATCGAGGTGCTAAAAGAAGAAATGAAAAACGCACCAGAAGAAATTGAAGAACTGCTCTCCGTTCCTCAAGTCCTAGGAGTACAAAATTTCGGGGCATCCGAAGTCGTTATTAGGATGAATGCAGATTGTAAACCGATGGGGCACTTTGCAGCGAATCGAAAGCTGAGAGCGATGATTAAACGAATCTTTGATGAAAGAGGAATCGAGATTCCTTATCCGAGATTAGTCACGATTCCTAATCCGAAAGAAAAAGGACAAGAGGCATAAGGAGGAGAGTAGATGGAGAGGAAACAGTTTGCACTAGGGGATATTGTAGAAATGAAAAAGCCCCATCCATGTGGAGTCAACGCTTGGAAAGTCATTCGGATGGGAGCGGATATCCGCATTAAATGCACGGGGTGTGAGCATAGTGTTCTTATTCCGCGTCTCGAGTTTGAGAAAAAGATGAAGAAGGTCCTGGGTGTAGCCAATTAGCTTTCCGAATGGGTCTTAGATAAGATATAATAGGAAGCGTGTCTAAGCGTGGCGAATAACAGGTATATAAATCATGGTGGAATAGAGGAGTGCTAAGAATATGTCTAGATCAGTTGGAATCGTCGGGTTACCCAATGTAGGGAAGTCGACGTTATTTAATGCCATAACGCAGGCTGGCGCGGAATCGGCCAATTACCCTTTCTGTACTATAGATCCTAATGTAGGAGTCGTAGAAGTTCCAGATGAGCGTTTGGATAAATTAACCGAACTCGTTGTCCCTAAGAAAACCGTCCCTACTGCGTTTCAGTTTGTTGATATAGCAGGTCTTGTAGAAGGAGCCAGTCGTGGGGAAGGGCTAGGAAACAAGTTTCTGTCCCATATCCGTGAAGTGGATGCGATCGCTCATGTAGTTCGTTGCTTCGAAGATGAGAACATCACGCATGTGGCTGGGAAGGTAGACCCTATCAGCGATATTCAAGTCATCAATTTAGAACTCATTCTTGCGGACTTGGATTCGGTGGAGAAAAAGATCGATCGCATGGGTAAAAAAGCAAGATCGGGAGATAAAGAAGCCAAAGCGGAAGTAGAAGTGCTGACGAAGCTCAAGGACGCGTTTGAAGCGGACAAGCCTGCCCGCAGCGTGGAGCTATCCGATGAAGAGAAATTAATTGTAAGAGACCTTCATTTACTGACCATGAAGCCGATTCTTTATGTGGCGAATGTGAGTGAAGATGGGTTGCATGAAGCTGATTCGAACCCATTGGTTCAAAAGGTTCGCGGTTTTGCTTCCGAAGAAGGGGCCGAAGTCGTGGTTATCAGCGCGAAGGTAGAATCGGAAATCGCAGAGCTAGAAGGCGAAGATAAGAAAATGTTCTTAGAAGAGCTTGGGTTAGAGGAATCAGGGCTGGATCGTCTGATCCGTGCAGCCTATAGCCTCCTTGGGCTAATCACCTATTTTACAGCCGGGGTTCAAGAAGTTCGAGCGTGGACCATTCGTCGCCACACCAAAGCACCTCAGGCAGCAGCTGTCATCCACACCGATTTCGAACGCGGATTTATTCGTGCGGAAGTGGTGGCTTATCAGGATCTCGTGAACAGTGGATCGATGAACGCTGCGAAGGAAAAAGGATTGGTTCGCTTAGAAGGGAAAGAATATGTGGTGCAAGATGGGGATGTCATGCACTTTAGATTTAATGTATAAACCATCCCGATAAGGCTTGTATTCTCAATATGGTTCTGATATAATACAAAAATGCGAGTTTAAAGATCCAATTTTTTTACTCGCTCCTTGCCCTAGCAATAGGGCCGCTTAGTCCAAAAGGAGGTGAATCAGATGCGTAACTACGAACTAATGTTCATTCAACGCCCTGATGTTGAGGAAGAAAAGAGAAAAGCAAACGTTGATCGCTTTCATTCCATCATCACAGATCGCGGTGGAGAACTTACCAAGGTAAATGAGATGGGTAAGCGCCGTCTTGCTTATGAAATCGATAGAAACCGTGACGGTTACTATACGTTAACCAACTTCCAGGCAACACCGGATGCGGTAAATGAATTAGAGCGGATCATGAAGATTTCTGACGATGTTATCCGTTACTTGATCGTTAGAGAAGAAGAATAGTCTATTGTCCCAGGGGGAGGGGTATTAGTGATTAATCGAGTAATCCTTGTGGGTAGATTAACCAGAGACCCTGAGTTAAGATACACGCCATCTGGAGTTGCTGTTACTACATTTTCGTTAGCTGTCGATCGACAGTTTAAGAATGCTCAGGGAGAAAAGGAAGCAGACTTCATCAATGTTGTGGCCTGGAGGCAGACAGCAGAACTATGCGCCCAGTACCTCAAGAAGGGATCTCAAACTGGTGTTGATGGCCGCTTGCAGACCCGTTCTTATGATAATAAGGAAGGGAAGCGAGTGTACGTAACGGAGGTAGTGGCAGAGAACATCCAATTCTTATCTCCAGCAGGAGAGAGAAGAGAAGGTGGTAGTGGTTTCCAAGCACCACCGGCAGCTAACCCAAACAGAGGTTACGGATTTGATCGCACAGATGACCCCTTCGCTAATGAGAGTAAGACTGTAGATATCTCTGATGATGATTTGCCGTTTTAATCTGTGAAAAAAGCCTAGAGAAGGAGGGAATAGCATGGCAGCCCCAAGAGGAAAGCGTGGTAAGCGCCGTAAGGTGTGTTACTTCACTGTAAATAAGATCGCGAAGATCGACTATAAGGATATTGATACGCTAAAGAAATTCGTTAGCGAGCGTGGGAAGATCCTTCCTCGCCGTGTGACTGGAACTTCTGCGAAGTATCAGCGTCAGTTAACTAGAGCGATCAAGCGTGCTCGTCAAATCGCTTTGTTACCATACACAACTGAATCTTAAAAAAAAGAGGGGGCACTTTGTGCCCCTTTTTTCATATACATTTATTCAAGGAGCGGATGTCTTTGCAAAACAATGTTCGTTCAATGTTGGAAGGGGCTTTGATCAGCGGCATCTTTCTTGTTTTGATGTTTACCACGATCTATACGCCTTTAGGAATAATTACGGCGATGGCTCTGCCCGTTCCTTTTACTATTTATGCGGCAAGGAACGATCTGAAGAAATCAATGCTCGTAGTTGCAGCTAGTGGACTGTTAACGATTTTCATTGGGGCCTTGCCCTCTATCTTCAGTGCCTTATTTGCAGGATTGCTAGGCGTGGTCATGGGGGTGTTGTATCGCCAAGGGAAAAGCGCGTTTCATGTTTTTGTTGGAGGCTCGTTAGCGAGTTTAGCGTTCCTCTTAGGAAGCCTTGTGATTAGCTATTATGTACTGAATATTAATCCTGTGACGACCATACAGGAAATGATGAACCAATCCATCGAGATGAGTCGTTCGATTATGGAGCAGATTGGTCCTGCAGACGAGAAACAAACGGCAATGCTTACTGATATGGTAGGGATGATTGGGAAAATGGTACCGATGCTTCTCATTCTAGGTTCGACGCAGTTTGCGCTGATTAACCACTGGTTCTCCCGGAAAGTGCTTCAAAGGTTGGGTACTCCTGTTCCTTCCTTCCCTCCGTTCCGAGAGTGGAGATGGCCGAGATCTATCATGTATTACTACCTTGTTGTCCTGCTAGGATCCATCATCGTGGGCGCACAAGGCGGGGACATGTGGGAAACACTACTTCTTAATATTAAGCCTATCCTAGATATCATGATGATGATCCAGGGGTTAAGCTTTCTCTTCTTTTTTTCTCATAGCAAGGGCTGGGGAAAAGCCATTCCCATCACCGCGATTGTATTAGTATTTATTTTTCCGCCATTCCCTTTTATACTAGTACTATTGGGTATACTTGACCTAGGAATTGATTTGAGGAGCAAAGTGAGCAAAAAATAAGGAGCTGAATCTATGCAGAAGTTCCTCCTGAAGCGTTGGCATGGATTACATATGATAATCGCCTTTATTCTAAGCATCATCTTAGTGGGGGTATTATCTTTTTATAATTGGGTTTTCGCCACTTTAGGATTGTTGTCTCTCGTAGGGCTAGCTTTCTTTATTTACAAAGCAGAGCAAGCCTTTAGACAGGACCTACAGAACTACATCGAAACGTTAAGCCATCGGGTCAAAAAGGCAGGAGACGAAGTCTTAACGGAGATGCCGATTGGAATCCTGTTATACAGCGAGGACAAGAAAATTGAATGGTTCAATCCTTACATGGTTAAAATCACGGGAAAAGAAAGTTTGTCCGGTCACCCGCTTCTAGATGTCATTCCTCAGATTGCGGAACTTCCTCCCGGGAAAAAGCAATTTGAGATTACCTTTAACCAGCGAGTATATGAGGTGCTAGTCCGTCCCGAGGAGCGTTTACTTTATTTCACGGATATAACGGACTTCCGAGAGCTAGATCTGCGTTATAATGAAGAGAAGATCGTTCTCGCTATTGTTCACCTCGATAACCTCGACGAGGTATCTCAAGGGATGGATGACCAAAGTCGAAGTCTCATGATGGCGAATGTAACGGGAGCCATTACCGAATGGGCTTCTAAGTATAAAATTTATATCCGACGCTATGCATCGGATAAGTTCCTCGGCATTTTGGATGAAGCGACCCTACAGCAGCTGTTGGATTCTCGCTTTGATATCTTAGATGTGGTTCGAGAGATGACAGCGAAAAATAAAATTCCCATCACCTTAAGTATTGGAATCGGGGCTGGAGATGTAGATTATCCGAAGCTAGGGGAGATGGCTCAGTCTAGTTTGGATATTGCGCTTGGCCGCGGCGGTGATCAAGCGGCTGTGAAGCAAGGGGATAAGATGACCTTCTATGGAGGGAAGTCGAATGCCGTAGAGAAACGTACGAGGGTTCGTGCACGAGTGATTTCCCATGCGCTTCGAGATCTGATTCTAGAAAGTGATAAGGTCCTCGTTATGGGGCATAAGTTCCCTGATATGGATGCGATAGGAGCTTCTATTGGGGTCCTAAAAGCGGTCCTTGCCAATGACAAGAAAGGGCATATCGTCTTGGATAAGGTCAATCCGTCTATCGATCGACTGATGGCAGCTGTGGAGGAGCATGAGTATTTAGGGGATTACTTTATCACACCGGATCAAGCCATAGGGATGGCCACGAGTCGTACGCTTGTCGTACTAGTGGATACCCATCGCCCATCGATGGCGATCGAGCCGAAGCTCTTACAAATCTCCAATCGAGTCATGGTCATTGACCATCATCGGCGCTCGGAAGAGTTTGTGGAGGACCCGGTGTTGGTTTATATTGAGCCCTATGCTTCTTCTACTTGTGAGCTGGTGACCGAGCTCTTGCAGTATCAGAGTGAAAAATTAAATATGGATAGTTTAGAGGCGACGGCCTTGTTATCCGGGATGGTCGTGGATACGAAGAGCTTTGCTTTTCGTACAGGGGCCAGAACGTTTGAAGCTGCCTCTTTTCTACGGCGTAACGGAGCTGAACCTGCCATTGTTCAGCGATTGCTAAAAGAAGACTTGCACCAATATATTAAACGTTCGGAGATTGTCCAGAACACAGAGGTTCTTTACGATATCTTTGCTGTCTCGGTAGGGAAGCCTGACGAAACGTACAGCCAAGTACTGATCGCGCAAGCGGCAGACACGCTGCTTACGATGTCAGGGATCCAAGCTTCGTTTGTCGTATGCCGCAGACCTGACAATATGATTGCAATCAGTGCGCGCTCCTTAGGGGATATTAATGTTCAAATGATTATGGAGCAGATGGGTGGAGGTGGCCACTTGACCAATGCAGCCACCCAGGTGAAAGAAATGTCCATTGATGAAGCCGTAAAAAAATTACGAGGCCTGATCAAGAAATATCACGAAGAGGGGAGTGCTAAATAATGAAGGTTATTTTGCAAAAGGATGTTAAAGGGCAAGGGAAAAAAGGTCAAATGGTAGAGGTCTCTGAAGGTTATGCTCGTAACTTCTTATTTCCAAGAGGGCTTGCGGTAGAAGCCACAGGAGGAAATGTGAAAACGTTCGAGCAAAAGCAAAAAAGCGAAGAAAAGAAAAAAGAGGAAGAAAAGGCACAAGCTGAAGTCTTTGCAAAAGAGTTAGAACATGTTACGATTACTATTCCGGCGAAGACAGGAGAAGGTGGTCGCTTGTTCGGAGCTGTATCCACGAAACAAATTGCAGATGCCTTGAAAAAAGCAAAATTAGATATTGATAAGCGTAAGCTCGTTTTAGATGAACCTATAAAAACCCTAGGGTTTACGAAGGTACCTGTTCGCTTGCATCCTGAAGTAACAGGGACCCTTAATGTGCATGTGGTAGAAGAAAAGTAATAAACAGGGAGCGGACATACGATTCGCTATTACTTGGAAAAACGCTGGATTAGTGTTCCATACGGACAGGGTGTTCTTTATTTGCCCCAAAACGGTCCACTTGAGCTGAAGTTGATGCAAATAACGGATCCTTTGTCCGCTCACCCGACATTCCAGCGTTTTTTACCCGGTTAGCGAACCCTATGTCCGCAAGAATTTAAAAAAAGCATGAGCGAGGTGAATATCATGAGCGATATCCTTGCTGATCGAACCCCGCCCCATAATATGGAAGCTGAACAAGCTGTATTAGGGGCTATTTTTTTAGAGCATGAAGCTCTCGTATCAGCTAGTGAAATTTTGGCTCCTTCAGACTTTTATCGTCCTGCACATCAGCGAGTCTATCAAGTCATGATAGAACTAGGGGAACGAGGAGAGCCGGTAGATTTAGTTACCGTTACGGCTGCGCTGGAAAATAAAAAGCAGCTTGAAGATGTCGGGGGGGTTACGTATCTAACGGACTTAGCCAACTCTGTACCGACGGCAGCCAATATCGAGTACTACTGTCGAATCATCGAGCAAAAAGCCGTCCTGCGTCAGCTGATCCGTACAGCAACCAAAATCGTAACCGATGGCTATAATCAATCGGAGGATCTCGGAGATCTGCTTTCCGATGCGGAAAAAAATATCATGCAAATCTCTCAGAAGCGGGCCAAAGGTGGATTCCAACATATCCGCAATGTCTTAATGGAAGCTTATGAGCGGATTGAAATGCTATCTACGAAAAAAGGAGAAATTACCGGGATCCCTACAGGCTACCCCGATTTGGATAAGATGACAGCAGGATTGCATCGAAGCGATCTCATTATCCTTGCTGCGCGTCCGGCTGTAGGGAAAACCGCCTTTGCCTTGAATGTAGCTCAGAATGTAGCCACACGTGCAGGGGAGCCTGTAGCGATCTTTAGCTTAGAGATGGGAGCAGCCCAGTTGGTCATGCGTATGATCTGTGCCGAGGGCAATATCGACGCCGGTAAAATACGGACAGGCTATCTGGATGAAGATGATTGGCGCAAGCTCACCATGTCCATAGGAACCTTATCGAAGGCCCCGATCTTTATTGATGATACACCCGGCGTAACGGCAGCAGATATCCGTTCCAAATGCCGTCGTTTACTGCAAGAACAAGGGACCCTAGGGCTGGTTTTGATCGACTATTTGCAGTTGATCTCGGGTAAAGCAGGAGGGGACAATCGACAACAAGAAGTATCCGAAATTTCGCGTACGCTAAAATTAATGGCTCGTGAGCTCAATTGCCCAGTGATTGCTTTGTCTCAGTTGAGCCGTGCCGTGGAGCAACGACAAGATAAACGACCGATGCTCTCGGATATTCGTGAATCAGGAGCGATTGAGCAGGATGCGGACATTGTGGCCTTCTTGTATCGAGAAGACTATTATGATAACGAAACCGAAGAGAAAAATGTCATTGAAGTGATTATCGGGAAGCATAGAGCGGGGCCTACGGGTACAGTGAAATTAGCTTTCCTGAAGGAATTTAATAAATTTGTGAGCTTAGCCCAATCGCATCATGATCAAGCCATGTAATATAAAACTATATTACATGGCTTTTTTTTAAAGCTGCTGAGATAACTGCTTTAAAATCGGTTCCCTTAAATGGAGCAAGTCATACTTCGTTTGCTGTTCTTCCCAAAGCTTTTTATATTTGGCTGCGTACAAAGGATGGACACCAACACGTTCGAATTGCCGTACCACTCTCGAGAGAGAGGTAAGCAAATGAGGAACGAAACGGGAATGCTGGAGCAACTCAATTCCTTGATCTATCGCTGCTACCCCCTCAAGAGGTTGAGCTTGTTGGACGAGCCACATTCCTTTGATCATGAGGAAGGTTCCCTTTTCTCGCAAGTAGGGGTATTTCTGCAGAAGGGTTTCCACCTCGGCAATGGCTGCTAAGCCTTGTTCATAAGTGGGGTGGTCATAGAAAAGAAGGCCTAGTAGCTTAAGGTTATGAAGGACGGGGTAAAGCGCTTCCACTTTATCGCCGAGTATCCACTGTTCAGACCTTTCTAGTTGTTGTTTGGCGTCGATAGGGAGGCCCACATCCCAATACCACGAAACCAGGTTATAGGTTCCTAACTCCTTTTGCCAGGCCTCAGGCATCTGCTGAGACCTTAGTGCTCGTTGAGCAAACTCTAAGGCACGATGCGGGTCAAGAAATTGGTATAAGTGCAAAAGATAGAAGGCCTTGTTCCAGAAAGGGATGGCTGGGTTATGAACTAGCTCTTTGAACTCACCATTCATGAACAACAGATAATCGTGTAGATGATGGTCTAGCTCGAGACCTAGGAGATCCCGGTGAGTGGCTAACATTTTTATCGCTTCTCCTTGGCCGTAGCGCAAGTAGGTATAAAATAGATGTGAAATTTCTTCGCGGAATCTTGGATTCGCCGATAAAGGGTTAATGACGGAATTGGACTTTAGATGAAGGACATACCCTTTTCCTCGCACCGTGTCGATGACGAGGAGGGAGCGAAAAGGGGTTAACTTTTTACGTAATCGATAAATATGGTCATCCACCGTTCGATCACTTGGGGACTCGAGTGGCCAAACCGCGTCCAATAGAGCATCCCGAGAAAACACCTGACCGGGATGAAGGTAGAGAAATTCCAATAAGGCATACTCTTTTGGAAGTAACTCTAAGCTTTCCCCTGCATAGGCAATACATAGTTGACTTGGATTCCACTGAATACCGGTCATAAGTCCAACCCTCTTTTTCTTCATTATGTTTATCTTTATGATACATTTTTTAGAGGAATAAGTTGAGGGATGTGTAGAAAAAGGATAAGAAGTAAAACCTATATTTAGGTGAAGATTATACGAACAAACGATTTTCATGTGATTTAATTGTTCGTGTTTTGGTTGACACAAGGTGGTTTCGGATGTAAACTAGGTATGTTTGTTAATTGAGTTGGAGGTGTCATGGATGTCATCTGTAGTAGTCGTAGGTACCCAATGGGGAGATGAAGGGAAAGGTAAGATCACTGACTATTTAGCGGAAAAAGCAGAAGTCGTGGCTCGTTACCAAGGCGGAAATAACGCCGGCCATACCATTGTATTTAACGGTCAGAAATATAAGCTGCACTTAATCCCATCCGGGATCTTTTATAAAGAGAAAATTTGCGTGATCGGGAACGGAATGGTTGTTGATCCTAGAGCATTAGTCCAAGAATTAGAGTATTTACATAGCCACAATGTATCAACAGACAATCTGCGCATTAGTGACCGCGCTCACGTGATCCTTCCTTATCATTTGAAGCTTGACTTAGTGGAAGAAGCAAGCAAGGGTGATAATAAGATTGGAACCACAGGAAAAGGAATCGGTCCCGCTTACATGGACAAGGCGGCTCGCGTAGGAATTCGCATGGCGGACTTGATGGATGCCAAAGAATTCGAGAAAAAGCTAAGAAGAAACCTAGTGGATAAGAACCGCGTCTTGGAAAAAATGTATGAAACGGAAGGCTTTGAAGCCGAAGCCATTATGGAAGAATATCTTGCTGTCGCAGAAAAAATTCGACCTTACGTAGTAGATACATCCGTTGTATTAAACGACGCGATTGATTCAGGCAAGCGAGTTCTCTTTGAAGGGGCACAAGGCGTCATGCTAGATATCGACCAAGGAACCTATCCTTTTGTTACTTCTTCCAACCCGGTTGCAGGTGGAGTAACGATTGGTTCCGGTGTCGGCCCGACGAAGATCAATCAAGTGGTTGGCGTAGCAAAGGCTTACACCAGCCGGGTGGGAGATGGCCCATTCCCAACCGAGCTGAATGATGAAATCGGTAATCGTATCCGTGAAGTAGGGAAAGAATACGGTACGACCACTGGACGTCCGCGCCGTGTAGGGTGGTTTGACAGTGTAGTGGTACGTCATGCTCGCCGTGTAAGCGGAATTACAGGTTTGTCCCTGAACTCCATCGATGTCTTGACCGGTATTCCTACCTTGAAAATTTGTACGGCTTACACTTACAAAGGACAAACCATTGATTCTTATCCAGCGAATCTCAATGTCTTGGCAGACTGTGAACCGGTTTATGAAGAGCTTCCGGGCTGGACAGAAGATATCACAGCGTGCAAGACGCTTGAAGAACTTCCTGAGAATGCACGTCATTATATTGAGCGAATCAGTTCTCTAACAGGAATTCCTATTGCGATCTTCTCTGTTGGACCTGGACGCGAACAAACTAACGTGGTAAAAAGCGTTTACGGACTTTAAGATGAACGAAGAAAGAAGGATGCCACGGGAGGCATCCTTCTTTTTAGTTTGTTGTTAAATGTTACCACCGTACTGTTTGATGATCTGCTCCGCTTGATCCGCCTGGTTTTCTGGCACGACAGCCGTGAGTAAAACGCCTTGGTTAACCTCCGGCATCATGCCATCCCCATCAGACATGCCGCTGGCACTGACATCGGCAGCAGCTAGGATACCTGCGGACTTGCTTGTAAAATCCGCATCTAACGTCATATGACCAAGTCCCGGGATATCTCCTGTAATCGGGTTGGTGAGCTGTTGTGTTCCTTCCCCAGGATAGGGGCTAATGGTGTCTACCTGCACTTCTTGAAAACCAGCTTGGCGCAAGGCTTGCTCTGCTTGTTGGGCATCATCGATGGATACGAATCCAGCCAGTAAATTACGTTCTTTCATAAAAAAGCCTCCTATAAGTGTCGTATTTTGTAGAAAAACAGATAAAAAAAGAGAAAAATAGCTTGAACCCCTGTATAGGCTTGTGTTAACTTATAATTATGTGGAAAAATGCCCAAAATTTTAGCATTCCCATATATCCTTTTCCATATACATGAAAATGTCGCAGTTGGTCACAGGAGGTTAGAATGGAACGACTACATAAAGCGAAAAACTGGATCACAGAGAAGTGGAACCAAGGGATCGCTTTAGCAAAGAAGAATAAACGGAAAACAGCCATTGGGTTAGTTACGGCTTCCTTGTTTATTACAGGATCTGGTTTAGCTAACCATTATTATAATGCAAACTCGAAGACGTTATACCATGTATACATAGATGGTCAAGAAGTAGGTACGGTCGATCATCCCGATGTGATACAGAGACATATTGATAAGCAAATCAGGCAATACCAATCTCTTCATGGCTCATTAGCCATTGAGGTGGAGAATGAGATTGAATTTGAAGAAGAAACGATAAGAAATGCCAACGCGACAAACGAAGAATCCATCCAAGCGGTAGACGACAAAATCGAGCTAAAGGTAACGGCCCAGGCCGTAATCATTGATGGGAAAGCGGCTGGATACACGACCAACCGAGGCACGGTTGACCAACTCCTAGAAGAGATCAAGGGAGAATATGGACCGTTACCTGTAGCTCAAGATAAGGAGCAAACTGTTTCTGCGGCGGCAACAGCCCCAGAAAAAGAAGTGCGATTTAAGGAATCGGTTTCGATTGAAGAGCAGAAGATCCATCCGAAACAATTGCTCAATAAGGAAGACCTAAAAGAACTATTGGTCAAAGGGACCCTCGAACAGATGACGCATGTGGTTCAAGCGGGTGATTGTATCGGATGTATTGCCAAGCAATACGGCATTACGTCCGAAGACATTTATCGTAATAACCCTGGGATTACAGAAAATACCTTGCTTCAATTAGGACAAGAGCTTACCGTTACCGCAGCGCGACCCAAGCTGACGGTACAGGTGATTGAACGTAAAGAAGTAGAAGAGACGCTGCATTACAAGATTGAAGTTCAAGCGTCAGACGCCTTGTTCCGTGGAGAACAACGAGTGCTTCAAGAAGGTAAAGAAGGACGCAAGCGAGTGGTTTACCAATATATCACAGAAAATGGCGTGCAAACGGAAAAGAAAGCTATTGAAGAAGAGATTTTGGCTGAACCTGTGAACCGTATCATTCAAAAAGGAACCAAGGTCAAGCCAGACCGTGGAGACGGTGCCTTTACGTGGCCAGCGAATGGTGGTAGGATTACAAGCGGCTATGGTCCACGATGGGGGAAGATGCATCAAGGACTGGATATTGCAGGGGTAAGCAACCGCAATATTAAGGCCTCGGACAACGGAAAAGTCGTACAGGCTGGTTGGAATGGGAATTATGGAAAAAGCGTCATCATCGATCACGGGAACGGATACCGGACATTGTATGGACATCTAAGTACAGTGGATGTGTCCGTGGGTGATGTCGTGCAAAAAGGAGAGAAGATTGGCGTAATGGGTTCGACGGGTGAATCTACAGGCGTCCACTTACACTTTGAAATTATAAAAAATGGTTCGAATACCAATCCCATGAGGTATTTCCGAGGGTAGCCGTAACGGTAGCAGATCTTCTGCTGCCGTTTTTTTCTGCCAAAAAAAGAAGGGATACATGGTATCATAGAAGGAAGGACAAGAGGAGGTATAGGCGTAGTGGCTAAATTAATTCTAGTTGTAGATGATGAACGACCCATTGCCGATATTCTCAAGTTTACATTAGAGAAAGAAGGCTATCAGGTAATCTGTGCCTACGACGGTGAAGAAGCTGTA
This sequence comes from Ammoniphilus sp. YIM 78166, assembly GCF_004522215.1. Classification (GTDB taxonomy): domain Bacteria; phylum Bacillota; class Bacilli; order Aneurinibacillales; family RAOX-1; genus YIM-78166. Next base: position 358,156 of record NZ_SDLR01000004.1, read on the forward strand.
CGTATGGCAGAGGAACACAATCCAGATTTGCTTTTATTAGATATTATGCTTCCTAAGCTGGATGGAATGGAAGTATGCAAAGCGATTCGAAAACAACAAGATATGCCTATTATTATGCTTACAGCCAAGGATTCGGAGATCGACAAGGTGTTAGGGTTAGAACTAGGAGCAGATGACTATGTCACCAAGCCCTTCGGGACCCGGGAGCTGTTAGCCAGGGTAAAAGCCCATCTACGCCGGTCAGAGGGAAATAGCCAGAAAGAGAAAGGGACTGAGCATATTCTGCAAGTGGGGGCTCTCGAAGTAGACCCGGTATCCTATCTCGTGAAGAAAGAAGGGCAGCTAGTTGAGCTTACCCAAAGGGAATTTACCCTTTTGCATTTTCTAGCGGTTCATTCGGAGCAGGTCCTTACTCGAGATCATCTTCTGCAGTCTGTATGGGGATATGACTACTACGGGGATGCGCGGACCGTGGATGTGACCATCCGCCGTTTGCGTGAAAAAATTGAAGATGATCCGAGTAACCCGCAGTATATTCTTACACGTCGAGGTTTAGGGTATGTATTTAAACATCCCTTGTCTGAGGCGTAAAACATGACGCTTAAATTCTTTAAGTCCGTTCAATGGAAAGTCGTTGTTATTTATCTCTTGCTCATTTTGGTGGCGATGCAAGTGATTGGTGCCTACTTTATTCGGGAAGTAGAAAACTATTATATTAACAACTTTACAGAAACGTTAAATACCCAGTCCAACCTACTAGCGGTGAATTTACAACGCTACTTGGATGTGGATATGGAAAACCCTCAAGAAGATCTAGAAGAAAGCCGGACCGGGGATATTAATTATTTGGTGAATAATTTATTAGCGCTGCGGGAAACCGACGTACAGGTAATTGATCGAAACGGTGTCGTCTTAACGACCACGGAAGAGGAAAAAGGCATCATTGGACAGAAAAACACACGGGAAGAAGTGAATCTAGCGCTTCTCGGGACCCGCTTTGAAGTGACACAGATTCAGCCTCAGACAGGACACCGCGTTCGGGTATTAGCTATTCCGATTAAGAGTGGGGTACGTACCATCGGAGCGCTTTACATGGTTTCTTCCATGGAAGACATGTACGAGACGATGCGAAGGATTAATGGCATCTTGTTTACAGCCACGGTCATATCCCTCTTGATGACGGGAAGCTTAGGCATCTTACTTGCGCGAACGATTACCATACCAGTCAAGGAAATCACCAAGCAAGCGGCCGCCATGGCGGAAGGAGACTTTGACCGGCGAGTCAAAGTGTATAGTAATGATGAGATCGGACAGTTGGCGGAAGCCTTCAATTACCTGACAAAACGACTACGCGAGGCCTTATCTCAAAATGAAGAAGAAAAACAAAAGCTCTCTTCCATTCTATCCAACATGAGTGATGGGGTCATTGCCACGGACAGGGAAGGACGTGTTATTCTTATCAACTCTCGAGCGAGTGAGATGCTGGAGGTGGAGGAAGAAGTCGTCCTAGGTACGACCATCTATGATGTCCTTGAGCTCTCTCAAGAAGAAGACCGTATTCTTCCTCTTTTTCAAGGAGTGGGGTCGATTCTTATTCAACCGACGAGAAATGGAGCAGACAGAGTGGTAAGAGTCACCTGTCGGCAGTTAAAGAAAGAGGAACAAGCAAGCAAGGGGATTATCGCAGTTTTACAGGACGTAACAGAGCAAGAGCTTCTCGAAAAGCAAAGAAAAGATTTCGTGGCTAACGTATCCCATGAATTAAGAACCCCTCTTACGACATTGAAGAGCTACTTAGAAGCGTTAGAGGATGGCGCGATTCAGGATCCAGAGGTGGCACCGAGGTTTGTCCATGTTACGTTAAACGAAACGGAAAGAATGATTCGGTTAGTGAACGATCTGCTGCAGTTATCTCGTTTGGACTCCAGAAAGGCCGTCATGAGAAAAAGGCCGATTGAAATGAAGGAGTTCATCATTCAAGGCATCGAGCGATTTTCCGTTCAATTTCAACAGAAAGGGCTGCAGGTGAAGCGTTCGATCGCGGATTCTCTTCCTCCCGCCTATGGCGATCCGGATAGCCTCACTCAAGTATTAGATAATCTTCTTTCGAATGCGGTGAAATATTCGTATCCGGATACCAGCTTGGCAATTAAAGTATACGTGATGAAAGACGAAAAAACGTTAGCTGTCGAGATGATTGATGAGGGGATGGGGATCCCCAAACGGGACCTTTCTCAAATTTTTGAACGATTTTATCGCGTAGATAAGGCACGCTCTCGAGAAATGGGAGGAACAGGACTGGGATTGTCTATTGCCCGAGAAATTATGCTCGCTCACCAAGGGGATATCTACATTGAAAGCGAGGTTAATCAAGGGACTAAAGTGACCTTTACCCTTCCACTAGCTGCGATGAAGGATGGACAACAGGTCACATCTAGGGAGGATCATCATGTGGGATAAAGGGAAAACCATTCTGCTGAATTTCCTTGTCTTAACCAGTTTGATTCTTACTTGGCTGTTAGTCAACAGCCAGCCTAAATATGAGTATCTCCACCCCGCTGAATATGTAGAGCCCTTGCCTGTAGGGGAAAAGAAAGAGCTCAGACAATTAGTCAAGCCACAATCTATGGTGCTCCATTATGGCAACGATCGTTATACGGGGGTGGTCATGGATTCGATTCACTACCGATTGATCTTAAAAGAAATGGAGAAATGGTACTTCTATAATTTTAATCTGATCGAGATGCCTGATGCGTCTTGGGATGAAGTGGTGAGGAACAAGAAGGCCATTGAGATCATCTATCCAACGGACATCTCGATGGAGATGATGGCCGAAATTTTTACCTTCCGCGGTAAGGTAAACACGATGCTTCCTTCTGCCAAGCGGATTATGATTTACGTCGATGACTCGGAAAAAGAAGCGTATGCCTTATTGACGGATACAGAGGGGAAGCGAATCCTCCAAGCTAGAACCGCGATCACCCCAAGAGACCTGGATCAGTTCTATCTTTCCTTGGGCAATTCGCTGACGGAGCTGATGATCGTCCCGGCTAGCAATAAGGGGCAGCGAGGGCATATTTATTTGCCTACATCTGAATTGACCCTGAAAGAATTTCGCTATTTTTATCAGCCGATCCCCATAGCCCAGATGCTACAGACCCTGTTTGTCGATCCTTCGATTACAAGACAAGTCACCGAACGTAACGGCACTACGATCTATACGGACGGAAGCAAAGCAGTGCAAATTCCACCCGGCAACTCTTTGATCCATTTCTACGATCCTCTAACCGAGATGGTCAGCTCTCCTTCTAAAGAAGGCCATTATCATAGTGTGATTAATTTTATCAATGAGCACGGAGGGTGGAACGGAACGTATCTATTGGAAGACCTTAAGAATCTTCCCCATCAACAGGAAAAAACGTATCTGTTTCGTCAATATGTGGGGGCATACCCCGTTTACTCGGGAAATAAGGAATCATTTGGAGAAATTGAGGTGATCTCCAATCAATCTTATATTGTTGAGTATCACCGTTCCTTATTAAACTTAGATACGTATTTCGACCATCAGGATGTAGCGGTGATGTCGGGGAAAGAGGTATTGGAACGAATTGCCGAACTGGGATATTCCCTGGAGGAAATTGAAGACATCTATCTTGGATATGAAGCACGTACCAACGATCATCATCTGATGCTGACAGCCAAGTGGATGGTGAAAATGGAAGGAAAGCCTCTTGTCATGATAGATGCCAGGTCGGTGAAAAAGGAGGAAGCCGATGGACTGGAGAAGGGCGAAAACATTACTGATCCTAGCATTCCTGCTTCTAGATAGCTTCTTGCTGTATCAACTTTGGACCAGCCGTGGGCATGATGTGGAAGTAGCCCAGCAGAATATGGGGACATCCTCAAGTCTCCAAGATATTTTAACGGTGAGGAATATCAGCCTCGCTATGGAGTTGCCCAGTGAAGCGCCGGAGATGCATTATTTGAACGTTCGCCACGATAATTTTGAGTTCCGCTTGATTAGTCGTCTGTCGAATCAAAACATCCGGTGGGAAGGGCATGTACTCGAATCGAGATTTATCCGGTCCTTGCCCTCGCCTCGGTCGATGGCCCGGGCCGAAGTGAACAAGACGTTCTCCGAGTATATTCTTTATTTTGATGAGTACAAGATGGACCCCTATGTTCAACAACCAGGTAAGCTGTCGTATCATCAGCAGTGGGAATCCTATCCTTTCTTTGGGGCGACGTTGGAACTTACGATCTTGGATCAAAAGGTTGTGGGGTACCGCCAGGTCCATTTCCAAGTGGTCAACAAGGGTTCCGGAAAAAAAGTCATCTCTTCTCACACAGCCTTGCGAACGTTAGTGGAAAACGGCTTGATTGAGAACGGGGAAAGGGTTCATGCGATTGACTTAGGGTATTTCGGCCATACGTATGATGCTGATATTCAGGTAATTGTACCCGTCTGGCGCATCATCCATGGATCGAATCAGGTGCACTATGTCAATGCCATTACGGGAGTGATGGAGAAGGCGCCTTCTCTTCCGAAGAAAGATAGTTAAATGGAGGAAAAGAAATGAGATTTAGTATACTGGCAAGTGGGAGTACCGGCAATTCCATTCTAGTAGAAACCGATCAAACGAAGATTCTGATTGATGCAGGTTTAAGCGGGAAACAAGTTGAAGCGCAACTGCGGGAAGTAGGGGTAGAGCCGCAGAGCTTAGATGCCATTTTAGTTACCCATGAACACGCCGATCATATTAAAGGGGTAGGCGTACTCGCACGGCGCTATAAGCTTCCCGTTCATAGCCATGAGAAAACATGGGAGCAATTAGATAAGCTGATTGGAGAAGTTCCTCTCGAACAAAAATGTCTTTTTGATGAAGGGGAGGTCAAGCATTTCGGAGATCTAACCATTGAGAGCTTCGGGATCTCCCATGATGCAGCCTTTCCGATGGGATTTTGTTTTTATGAAGGAGAAAAAAAGCTGACTCTTGCCACCGATCTCGGTTATGTTAGTCAGCGGATTAAAGATAAAATTCAAGGCTCACAAGCGTACATCTTTGAATCCAATCATGATGTAGAAATGTTGAGGATGGGTCATTACCCATGGAACATTAAGCGGCGGATTCTAAGCGATGTCGGTCATTTATCCAATGAAGATGCAGCGCTTGCCCTGTCGGATATCCTGCAGGGAACAGGAGAAAGAGTGTATCTCTCCCATCTAAGCCAAGATAATAACATGACGGAGCTAGCGCGGCTAACGGTGAAAAATATTCTGGAAGAGAACGGCTTTGACACGATGGAGGAAGTGAGGCTTTTGGACACGTCACCGATCAAGCCTACCCCGATGGATGAAATTTAGTTTAGGCGGTCAGGAGTAAGTAAATCCAAGGTCAAGTCGACTTCGAGCTGTTGAGCCTTGCTTAGGATTTCTTGCCGGGAGAGGACTCCTTTTTCCACAAGTAATTCAACTAAGGCGGTAATGACTAAGGTATTCTTGTAATCTACTTCTTTTAAATCAGCAATTTGGGCGATGACTTCCACTTCATTAAACGGATTAAAACGACCCATGTATTTGATCCCCTCTCTAGAACGTTATAGTTCCAGAGTAGCCCTTTTGCTAGATTTATATACCCTATGAGGAAGGAGGGATTCGATTGGAAAAGATGGATATCGATGAGTATTATAAACGAAGTCCACGTAAGAAGCGTTTCGGTGCTTTTTCAATGATTGCCTTATCGTTGGTGTCATCCATGATAGGGGGCTTCGTCGTTTTAACTCTCTTGCCCTATCTTCTGCAGTCGGGTTATGTTGAGCTGGACCTTCCTGCGGCAAGTGCTCCGGCCTACGCCCCAGCTCCTGAACCACCGAAGCCTGCCGTTGAACAAGTCGTTCAAGTGAAGGTAGAGACGGACACCGTGAGAGCCGTAAGCCAAGTGGAGAAAGCGGTCGTTGGCATCGTCAATATTCAAGAAATGCGAGATTTTTGGTCGCGCAGCACACAAGCGGTTGAACGGGGAACGGGTTCGGGTGTGATTTTCTCGAAGCAGAATGGAAAAGGCTTAGTCGTAACTAATTACCATGTGATTCGTGGAGCGGTAGATGTCGAGGTGTCTTTGGCTAATGGGGCAAGAGTGAAAGGCCATGTGGTAGGAGTCGATCCCCTCACGGATCTCGCGGTGTTGGAGATCCCAGCCGATCAAGTAGAATCCGTGGCCGAGTTTGGAACGTCCGCTAATCTCCAAGTTGGAGAACCGGCCATCGCCATTGGGAATCCTTTAGGATTGCATTTCTCTCGGACCGTGACCCAGGGGATTATTAGCTCGTTAGAACGAAGTATGCCAGTGGACGTCAATGAAGATGGACAGCCCGATTGGCAGCTGGACGTCATCCAAACGGATGCCGCCATTAATCCGGGGAATAGCGGTGGGGCCCTCATTAATATGACGGGAAAAGTCATCGGGATTAACAGCTTAAAGATATCCCAAGCCGGGATCGAAGGCTTAGGCTTCGCCATTCCGATTGATGATGCGAAACCGATCATTGATGATCTCATCCAATATGGTAAAGTAAAGAGACCGTATTTAGGCATTGTACCTCGAGATTTACGGGAAATCCCAAGCCATCACCGAGAAAACACGTTAAAGCTGCCGAAGAATGTAACTAGCGGTGTGGTCGTGATGGACGTTGTGAAGGGAGCATCGCAGCTTCAGACCTATGATGTGATCGTTACCTTAGATGGTCAGCCAGTTGCCGATTCAGCCGACATGAGGAAATTCTTATTCAACAGGAAAAAGGACGGAGACCGTGTAGAAGTAGGTCTCTATCGGGGTGGCAAGCGGACCACCGTGACGATTACGCTTTATTATGAATAGAGGAGCAGAGCAGGCGCTCTGCTTTTTTCTATCGGATGAAGCGTAAGTTTAAACATTGGAGTCTATACTAGGAAAAAGTATAAAAGGAGATTAAGGATATGTTTGTTTGCTGCATGGAACACGTAGAAATCGCCATTGATGATTTTGTCGATGAATATGAGGATGCACCGGATATCTATAAACTGAAAGAAACGAATTTTACAGCTTGGACAGTACCGGCTCGCTGCGACTTTTGCGAGAAAGAACCCATCTTTTTAGTGGTCTAAAAGTTATCCACCTGTGGGTAAAATGCCAGAATTGATCGATATTTACATATTTCTGTGTATATGTGGATAAGTTCTGTGGATAAATGAGTACTCTGTGAGGATAAAGGAGTTAGTTATGCACATTTCAATCCTATCGGTAGGTAAGCTGAAAGAAAAATATCTGAAAATGGGAATCGATGAATACGCCAAGCGATTAACCCCATATGCCAAGCTTCAACTGATTGAAGTTCCCGATGAAAAAGCACCAGAGAACCTTAGTGAGGCGGAGATGGTCCAGGTCAAGGAGAAAGAAGGAGAAAAGATCCTAGCGCAAATCAAGCCGGATACCCATGTCATTGCCCTAGCCATTGAGGGCGAGATGTGGTCTTCGGAAAAGCTAGCCAATCAGTTAGACCAACTAGCTACATACGGAAAAAGCTCGATCGCCTTTATCATTGGCGGATCCCTTGGCCTGTCTTCATCCGTTCTCCAGAGATCCAATCAGCAGATCTCCCTCTCGAAAATGACATTTCCTCACCAGGTGGTTCGGTTGATTCTATTAGAGCAGATTTATCGAGGGTTTAAGATTAATAGGGGGGAACCGTATCATAAATAATGGTAATAGTGGGAGCGAGGTGCACACTGTTTCTGTGATATAATGGATATAAAAGTATGAACGGTGGTGTTCATTATGAAATGGGAGCAAGTTCGGGAACAATATCCAGAGCAGTGGGTACTGGTTGAAGCCATCTCTGCTTATTCAAAAGATTCTATTCGGCATATTGAAGAGGTAGCCGTGATTTCTAGTTTTACAGACTCAACCCATGCCTGGAAGGAATACAAGAAACTACATTTAACGGATCGTTCGCGTGAATACTATATTTTTCATACTGATCATAAAACGATTGAAGTTGAGGAACAAAAATTTGTTGGGGTCAGGAGACGACTTCAATGAAGATCATTATGCAGGATGGGTTGCCGATAGTCACTATTTCTCTGACATATCTGGGGAATAAGATCTGTTTAGACAATATATTATTGGATACCGGTTGTGCAACTACGATTTTCGATACGGATGAAGTCGAGTCTATTGGGCTTGTAATTGACCGAGCCAATGGAAGAGCTAAAAGAATGTATGGTGTTGGTGGAGAAAGTGAGCTGTGTTATGAACAAATAGTATCAGATCTAGTAATCGATGATTATTTGCTAGATTGTTTCCCATTACAGCTCGGTATCACAAAAGAAACATATGGATTTAATGGGATTCTTGGTGTAGACTTTATGATGAAATCGGGGTTAATTATTGATTTTGAAGAATTGTTAGCAACTAAAAGGAAATAATGAATTGGGTCCTGGGGCACACTTTTATAAGTGTGCCTTAGTTATATATTAATAAAGATTATATAATCAAACTGAAGTTTGTGCATAGTGTTATTACGGTGAGCCGTACCATAAGTAAATGAGGTTTTATTATACATGAAACATGTGATTTTTTACTTAGTATTTTTATGATACAAGAATGAACTGCACCTTAAAAGTTAGACACACCTAACAATTAGGGACAGTTCAACTATTTGTATCAATCCTTAGAGTCTTTTTAACAAATTTAATAAGGTAAATAATTGAATCATTTACTGATTTGTTCAACTCCAGTGGTTGATGATTATTAGAACAAAAGTTGTATCTCTCTCTTACATAGTACTTTCTATGGTTTCCTTTAATCGTTGACGATGAATGATAAAAAAACCACGAGTACTTGTTCTGTTTACCACTCCTTCAGAAATTAACTCATTGAATAATTCTGTTACAGTTTCACGAATGCTTCCCATCATGCTAGCTAACTCTTGGTGTGTAACCTTCACTCCTAATTGAATCCACTCAGGTTCCACACCAGCATGCTCGCTTAAAGGTTGCCCAAATTTTTCTGATAATCTGTTTAATAAAAAAAGCAGCTTGTTTCGTACGCTTCCATATGCCATTTGCTCCATCATCTCTTCCATTTCCTTTAAACGAGTGGATAGGATTTTTATTATCTTTAGTGCGATATCTGGTTTTTCCATTATAATTTGTTCAAACTGTACCCTATCTATTGAACAAATAACAGAATCCTCTATAGCTTTTGCGTATATAAGGTGGGACCCAGGGGCAAACAGGCTAATTTCCCCAAATATATGTCCCACTCCCAATACATCAATCGTAAGTTCTTTTCCGTTGTTAGATATGGTGTACATACGCACTTTCCCCGATTTTATTAAATACACTCGTTTTTGACTCTTGTTAGGAGCCGTAATTAAAGTACCTTTCTTAGTTACAGTGATTGGAGCAATGGATTCCATTTGCTGTAATTCCCTTATGTCCAAATCTTGGAATAAATTGATTCTCGATAAGTATTTAATTTTGTCCACCCAATTCCCCCCTAATACGATAATTGGTAGGTTAGACTACAGATTATTATTACATTATCAAATATAGTAATTTTAAGTGGAAGTTTTCAATTTTTTTAAAAGGAGTGTTTATTAATTGGAGATACTTTTAATTATTACTCAGGTTATTTTAGTATGTATGTTTACATTTTCTGCGTCCATCAAATTTTTACGTAAACCAATGATGGTGCATCATTGGAATGAGTATAGGTATCCTATGTGGTTTATGTTTGTCATTGCTACATTAGAATTGACAGGTGTATTAGGCTTATTAGCAGCATTTTGGTTTCAAAGAATGGTGATATTTGCAGCTATCCTTTTTATTATTTTGATGATTGGCGCAATACATGCCCACCTATTCCGTGCAAAACATAGCCCGCTGATGGCCATTAATGCTGTGATAATGCTTCTTTTATCTATTACTCTTATTATTATCTGAGTTAATTAATGGGTTTCTTGGTGTAGCTTTATGATGAAATCGGGGTTAATTATTAATTTTGAAGAATTGTTAGCAACTAAAAGGAACTTATAAATTGGGTTCTAGGACACCCTCTATTTTAGAAAAACTCATTTTTGCCCCACATTCCTTGCATCCTGCTGTCGTGAAGGAAGCCCGTTAGCCGTTTCAGAGAGGTCAATTGAAAGAGTAATGTAACATTTGAAGAGGAAATGAATAGTTCCTCTAGAATTTTATATAGGAGAATAGCCGCAATATACGAGCATATTTTATGTTATGGGGGTTGTTCGCTTGAATATCAGTAAATTTGATGAAATTACTCGTGCGTGCAAAAGTACTTAAAGCCTATTTATGTGATGCAAAGAGTCACTGAAGAATCTTGCATCATCACGGAATTGGCGGAAAATAAGAAGGGAGCTCTTAGTAAATCGAGTTTTGATGAAGAATATTAGAAGGCATCAGGGGAATACAAACCAGCCTTGGACTTATTGAAAAAATACTTGTAAGCTTTGTGTTACACAAAATCCTTGACAGAATTGAAAGAATCAACAATTCAGAGTAATATTTTTTAGTGTTGTGTTACTCATTTATTTATAAGGAGGTGCCTTGTGTGGGTCACAATTTCGATATTCTAAAGCGAAACGACGTGAAGATAACAGGATTTGGTGATAAGCCCATCATTTTCGCTCCAGGCTTCGGCTGTGACCAGAGGATGTGGAGGTATGTCGCTCCATCTTTTGAAAAAGATTATCGCATTATTACCTTTGATTACGTAGGTGCAGGAAAGACCGATCTTCGATTCTATGACCCTACAAGATACAGTCAACTCTCTGGTTATGCCCAAGACGTATTAGATGTTCTTGCTGCTCTCCAATTACAAAAGGCTATTTTCGTAGGACACTCCGTCAGCAGCATGATCGGACTGATTGCTTCTATACAGGACCCCCAATTTTTTGAACGTCTAATTATGATCGGACCTTCCCCTTGTTATATCAATGATCCTCCTGACTACGCGGGCGGTTTTGAAAAAAGAGATCTCGAAGGTCTCATTGAATTGATGGAGAAAAATTATATCCAGTGGGCAAACTATCTCGCCCCTATTATCATGGGAAATGCGGATCGCCAGAGTTTGTCCAAGGAATTGGAAGAGAGTTTTTGTTCGACCGATCCGATTATTGCCGGCAACTTTGCTAGGGCGACCTTCTTCTCCGATAACCGAGGGGATCTTCTAAAAGCGACCGTTCCATCGCTTGTTTTACAATGCGCTGATGACGCGATCGCTCCGAGACAAGTAGGAGAATATATTCATCGCCGCATGCCTGGCAGCGAAATTCTATTTATGAAAGCAACGGGGCACTGTCCTCATTTGAGTCATCCTGAGGAAACGATTGCACTGATCAAAGACTACCTCTCAAAGTCGCAAGACATATGAACATACATGCAAATCAGTTGCCATGCGGATTTTTATCACTGTCCCTAGATGGAGTCATTCTTTCGATTAATGATAAGCTCTTGGAGTGGATCATTGCAGAACGTAGCAGTACTGAGGGTAGTCAAGTCGATGCCATTTTAACGGAGTCAAGCAAGCTCTTCTACCAAATTTACATTTTTCCTATGTTGAAGTTGCATGGCAAGGTGGAGGAAATGTACTTCTCTTTGAAGTCCGGCGACGGGTCTGAAGTACCCGTCCTTTTTAACGGAATATTCTGCGAACGTAACGGAGCAATGGTCTTTGATTGTATCCTTATCAGAACAGTGAATAGACACAAACTTGAAAATGAGCTCCTTCTTGCGAAGAAAGCAGCACAGCAGGCCAAGCAATCGATCGTTGAATCGGCTAGCGATGCCATTATTTTGGCAAATCAATGGATGAAGATTATAGCATGGAACAAAGCGGCCGAAGCGCTCTTTGGCTATAACGAACAGGAAGCCATCGGACAAGATATGGAGATCATTGTCCCTGAGCGTCTCAAAAAAAAATATCGCCAAGGTGTGGAGGGCCTACGTGCCACAGGACAATCCATGGCAATTGGACGAATGGTGGAATTGAGCGGACTTCGAAAAGACGGCACGGAGTTCCCTTCGGAGATTTCTCTTAACTGTTGGCAAACGAATGGCGAAGATTACTGGAGCGCCATTATACGCGATATCACGGAAAGGAAAAAGGCCCAGGAACTGCTTTTGAATTCGGAGAAACTGAGCCTAGCGGGTCAGCTTGCTGCGAGCATCGCCCATGAAATTCGCAATCCTTTAACGGCGATCAAGGGATTTCATCAATTGATGAAATCAGAGGGTAATGGAAAGCCTTACTATTTTGATATTTTAACAGATGAAATGAATCGAATTGAACTCATTTTAAATGAGTTGTTGCTCCTCGCAAAACCGCAAGCTATACAATTTAAGCAAGTTGATTTAAGAGCCTTGCTTGTGCAGGTTTGCACACTTATGGATTCTCAGATGCATTTGCATAATATTGAAGTGGAACTAAAGTACGAACAAAATGTGCCGACTTTTATACAATGTAATGAAAATCAAATAAAGCAAGTTTTAATCAATTTTCTTAAAAACGCGATAGAAGCGATGCCTAATGGCGGGCATATTATGTTATCGGTTAACAATAACGATGATGATAGCATTCTCTTAAGCATTATTGACCAGGGTGAGGGCATTCCCGAAGACAAACTGAAGAGAATTGGGGAACCTTTCTATACCACAAAAGAAAAGGGAACAGGGTTAGGGTTCATGGTCTGTCGTAAAATCATCATTGAAGATCATCAAGGATCGTTAAACATCACAAGTAGATTGAATGAGGGAACCACGGTGGAGGTGACTTTGCCAATAGGGGAGAAAGCTGTGCAATGATTTTTTAATGCCGTTATAAATACGAGGCCATCCAAATCGGGGGCCTTAAAATTTGTTGTTAATCCTGTTACGGTGAACCGTAGCATATGTAAGCACATAGTTATCTTTTAGAGAAGCGGCAAAATGAACTCAATGTCCTTGACGCTACGTTTATCATTGGTCATTGAAGAAGCCGTGAAGACCCTAATTCACCAGACCAATGAGACTAAGATATAGTAATTAGCTCGTCAATAATGACGAGCATGCGAATTATTTTCTAAACTTAGAGCGATACGTTTGGAGTATTTTCTAAAAGAAATGAGGCGATAAATAAATATAGACTTTCTGGGGAGAGGAATATGATGTGGATATCTAAAGAGGTAGATAGGCTAATAGTAAGGCAATATGAAAAAGTGGATGGGGCAAATAGTGAAATTGTTGATATTTGGATTGAGCATATTCTTTTTTCACCCGGATGGTGGGTTGTTCTTTTATTAGCTCTTGCTCCGTGGATAATTTGGATTAAATACCGCAAAAAAGAGAGTACAGCACGCTTATTACTTGCAGGAATATGGGTAGCGTTAATCGCTAATTTTTTGAATTATATAGGGGTTACATTAGGACTGTGGCAGTATAAAGTTAAGCTAGTACCCGTTATCCCTGATTTTATTGCTTGGGATTTCTCCATCTTGCCTGTAACGATTATGTTCTTAATACAAATAAGACCCAATGTTAAACCCATAGTGAAAGCATTATTATTTTCAACTTTTACCGCTTTTGTTGGGGAACCATTTTTTAATTGGCTTGATTTCTTTGATTATAAAAACTGGCACTATCTTGCATCTTTTCCTTTCTACGTCGTTATTTATCTTGTTGCAAACCGGTTAACAACAAGCAAAAGTTTTTCACCAATAAGGGGTTAATAGCAGAAGATAGCTAGTAAATTTATGCCCCTTTAAGAGTGTTTACATTAACGTATACAAGTTTACAAAATGTCTGCGTTTGTACACAGAAAAGTATACATGTACACAAAGTGGTTTGCATCCTTTGTCCGTGACATGTGTACTATTTTGTATGCAAATCTACTAATAAATGAATACGAAAGTTGGATAGACGAAACCACGAAACTTAAGTTAAGCTTTTACTTAAATTGCCAAGGTGAAAGGAATGGTTTCGTTGACGAGAACTCGAATTGCAGCTGTAGATGTTGGAAATGATTCGTTAAAAGCTATTTTTGGGAAGATGGAGTCTGAACTCAACATTCCCAATGTGATCGCTAGAGATGTAGCAGATCGTCCTGTTATTGGAATAGAGGAATTAGATAACCAGGATCCGATCGAAGGGATTCATGTCCGTCTGCACTCTCCTACTTTAAAGAGCAATAATGTGATTTATCGTGTGGGGCATTTAGCAACTAAAACGACGAATTCGACCGAATTGGATCCGGGAAGCAGTAAGTCTGAAGAAGATCAAACCATTGTTATGCTACTCTCTGCCTTAGCTTTAGATGCCGTTCGGGATGAGAATAAAGAAATTTTTAAACGGACAAATAACGTAGTAGATGCGACCTACGTTTTAGGGACGGGCCTTCCGCTTAGAGAAGTAAAAGAAGGCAAGGATGTGGCCTATCGTTCTAGTCTAGTTAGCTCCGTTCACCAGGTTGAGTTTTTAGTGACGCCTAAATATCAAGGGATCAAGGTAAATATTAAGTTTGAAGAGGTTAAGGTTTATCCAGAAGGTTTTGCTGCTTATATTAATCTAGTGATGGATAATCAGTTAAATATCATTAACAAAGATCTGATAGACAAAAAAATTATCATTCAAGATATTGGAGGTTTATCTACCGATATTGCCGTCATAAGAAATCGCAAGGTAGATGATGATAAAGCTCAGGGTTTTAATATAGGGGTCTCAGAGTCTCTTGAAGCGATTCGTGAAGAGATTCGTTCTAAACACGGCGTTGAGCTGGATAGCCGTAGAGATGTGGTGGAGATTATTACGAAGAAAAATGATCGAAATCATATTATGGTGAAAGGTAGCCGGACGAGCGTCCATGACATTGTGGATCGCATTCTTCTTGAATTAGCAAAGAAACAATATCGTCATCTACGAAATGTCTGGCAAAAAAACTCTCAAACCGAAATCGGGTACTTTGTTGGAGGGGGAGCTATTGTCCTAAAAGAGTACTTGAAGACGTTAAATAATAACTTAGATGGATATAACATTGATTTCTTTGAGGATGAGAAAGAAAGCATCTGGATGATGGCGAATGCTTACTATAAACTGATTGCTGATTTTGAAAGAAGAACGGCAAAAGCGAAGCAAAGTGAAGAACAAAAAACGGTAAAGTCCAACTAGGGTGATGTGATGAAGGAAACGGAAATGAAGAGAGGGCAGCCTATTACGTTTCGAATTCCCTCGGATACACCTGAACATGTATTAAAGGTTTTGCAACAGCTGAAGAAAACCGAAAGAAGAAACTTTTCCAGTAAAATTGCCGAATTTGTGATGAGCGGGGTAAGTGGTTCCCTATCCAGACAACGAGAAACGCTAACGATTCCCATGCCCCAAGGACTCACGAAAGCCCAACGAGATTGGCTCAAGCATGAACACTCCGAAGCGCTATTAGGGAGTATTGTCTATCAACTGCTAGCTAACCCGGTTCGAACAGCTTCGCTATTTGCCTCCTTAAATAGTAATGCGTTGGAAATTGATGAGGCCCTTTATCTGCAGGAGGAAGCAGCGGTTAGTCAAGAATTAGCGTGGGATGTCATCGATTCTCTACCCCCAAGTGTTAAGGAAGAAGTAGAAGATGATGATTTAAATGATTTTGATTGGGAAACAGCAAAGAGAGAGGAAACACCAGTTATCGAAGTAGAGGAACAGGTAGAAGAGGTGGAAGAGCTAGACGACCTTCTAGGTGATTTCCTGGCGCAAATGAATAAATAAAGCCAAATAAAGCTGGAGAATTTAGGTCTATTGAAAAAATGAGGGGATTTTATATAATACCTAAAGAGAAAGGGAAGCGACCCTTCTCTTTTTTTTTATTTAACACTGTCTAAAATATCAAAAAAGAGTATAAATACAGCTAAAAATGTCATTCTTATTACAAGATTTATTATTTAAAATAAGCTTATCTAATAAATCCATTCAACAAGTAAACTTGATAACGATTGCAAAAAAAACAAATCAGGGGGAAATAAAGATGAAGAAAAAATCTTGGCTCTTATCCATGATCACAACGATGGCCTTGGCCGTAACGCTTACAGCCTGTGGCGGAGGGAACTCTGAATCTCCAACAGGCGCCGCTGAACCGGCAGCTGAGGGGAAAGAATATACGGTTAAGATTGCCTATGAGAATCAGCCAGGTGAGCCCATTGATTTAGCGGTTCAAGAATGGAAGAGATTGGCTGAGGAAAAAAGTAACGGAAAGCTGAAGGTTGAGCTTTATCCAAGCTCTCAGTTAGGATCTAAAGCGGACGTGATCGAGCAAATGAAGATGGGGGCTAACGTGATCACGATTGCGGATGGAGCTTTCTTCATGGATTATGTTCCGGACTTCGGAATTCTTTATGCTCCTTACTTAACGGATAGCTATGATCAGATGTTTAAGTTGATCGATAGCGATTTCTTTAAGGGCCTTGAAACTGAGTTGCAAGGAAAAGGACTTCATATTGTAACAGCTAAATGGGTGTATGGTGATCGTCATTTGATTACGAAGAAGCCTGTAACCACGCCAGCGGATCTCAAGGGTCTAAAGGTACGTGTACCGAATATTCCACTCATGATTCAAGCTATGGAAACGATGGGAGCTACGCCAACTCCAATGCCTCTAGGGGAAGTATATCCGGCTTTGGCTCAAGGGGTTATTGATGGTATGGAAAACCCACTGCCCGTTATCGTTGGTTCAAAAGCGTATGAGAGTGCGAAGCATATTGCTCTGACCGGTCATATCCAAAACGTATCTCAATGGGTAGCAGGTCAAAGCTTCATTGAAACCTTGCCTGAAGATATCCTTAAAGCCTTGAAGGAAGCGGGCGACGAAGCTGGGGAATTTGGTGCTCAAAAAGTAGAAGAAGCGGCTGCGCAGTCCTTGGAAGAAATGAAGGCAGCAGGAGTAACAGTTACAGAAGTCGATAAAGCATTGTTTAGAGAAGCCGTGAAGCCTATGTATAACAATGTGAAAGAATGGACCCCAGGTCTATACGATAAAGTTCAGGAAATTATTAACCAATAATAGGATTTCTCAGGTCTCCTCTTAGGAGGCCTGAATCTGATTAATCTTAAGATAAGGCGGTGAGCGGTCACATGGGTGAGTCCGTTAAAAAGTGGTTTTTAAACCTAGATCATTTCTTTTCTTCCTTAGCGTTGGTATTGATTGTTTTAGTGACCGTGGTAGGTGTTTTTATGAGATTTGTCATAGGAGAGCCGCTGAAATGGACGGAAGAAATGAGCTTAGCCTTGTTTGTGTGGTTAACGTTTTGGGGAGCAAGTAGCGTTAATCGGCAGGATGGTCACGTAGGTATTGATTATTTTGTGTTAAAGCTTCCTGTCAAACTACAAGTGGTAGCTTTATTATTTAGAGAACTGGTGGTTCTAGCCATCCTCGGAACGGTATTCATTTATTATGGAAGCCTGTTGACGATGCAAGCGGGAGATAAAATTACACCGGTTTTAGGAATAAGTTATGTGTTTATTGATTTAGCCGTTGTTTTATCCGGGATTTTTTCCGTTCTTCATGTTTTGATTCGCTTGAAGAAGAAGCTCGCAGCTAAATGGGGAGAAATCAACTATGAACAGTCATCGGCAAAGGAGTGTGAATCATGAGTATAGCCATAGCTAGTGCGACTTTATTTGGGCTTTTTCTTGCTAATATCCCTGTTGCTTATGCCATTATTGCCAGTTCATTACTTTACTTCCTAGTTGCCCAAAACATGCCGACTATGGTCTTAGTTCAGCGAATGATTGCGGGAACGGAATCCATTCCCTTACTCGCGATCCCTTTTTTCATTGCGGCTGGTACGTTAATGAACTATACGGGGATCACGAGAAGAATGACCACTTTTGCAGAATCCCTTACGGGGCATTTGCCTGGGGGTTTAGCGCAAGTGAGTATCGTATTGAGTACGATGATGGGTGGAATATCAGGGTCAGGTTTGGCTGACGCTGCGATGCAATCAAAGGTGATGTATCCAGAGATGCAAAAACGAGGATATTCTCCGGGATTTTCAACATCCGTTATTGGAGCATCTTCCCTGATTACTCCGTTGATCCCTCCGGGTATCGGCATGATTTTATACGGTTATATCGGTAACGTTTCAATTGGTAAACTGTTTTTGGCTGGGATCATTCCAGGGATTATGACGTGTTTGCTTATGATGCTGGCTGTCCATTTTGTATCCAAGAAAAGAGGATACAAACCCATTAGAGAGAAAATGGCTAGTCCAAAGGAAGTCGTGGTGGCCTCCAAGGATGCCTTCCTGGCTCTATTGCTTCCTATCATCATTATTGGAGGTATCCGCATCGGGGTGTTTACGCCAACGGAAGCCGGTGCGATTGCCATTGTGTATGCCCTCATTCTAGGGATTGTCTTCTATAGAGAAATGAAACTTTCTCATTTAAAAGAGGCGATCGGCGAAACGGTCGTAACGACTTCCTCTATTATGTTGATTATTGCTGCGGGAGCTTGTTTTGGTTGGATCCTGACCTATGAACGGATTCCGCATATGGCAACCGAATTTGTGACAGGATTAGTGGATAGCCCGATCACGTTCCTCCTTGTCCTAAATCTCTTTTTGATTATTCTTGGGATGTTTATTGAAGGAAATGTGGCCATTATCATTCTTACGCCACTATTAATTCCGATGGCTCAAGCCTACGGTGTGGATCCTGTCCACTTTGGGATGATCCTTCTCTTTAATCTTGGAATTGGGACCATATCACCTCCACTAGGTACAGCGATTTTTACGGTATGCTCGATAACCAATGTCAAGGTTGAGGAATTCGTCAAAGAGGTGATTCCGTTTTACGTGGTGCTCTTCATCGCTTTAATGCTGATTACCTTCGTTCCTTTTATCTCTATGTGGATGCCCAATACCTTTATGTAGCGAAAAACAAAAAAAGCACAGGAAAGCCTGTGCTTTTTTCTATCTCCATTGAGGATAGATTTTGGACTGTTTGCGGAAGTCCGCTGGAGTGGTTCCCACGAATTTTTTAAATATCCGATGGAAGTGAGTTAAACTGTCATACCCTGTTTGTTCCGCGATATGAGCGATCGTCATATCAGTCCCCATCAATAGCTCTTTTGCTTTCACCATACGCTTCGTATTAAGATAGACGGTCAGTCCCATTCCGGTGGTCTGCTTAAAAACTCGACTAAAGTGAGCTGGGCTAACCAAGGCTTCCTTGGCTAAGTCGGTCAGGTTTAGCTCTTGAGCGAGATGGGTTTCGATATAAGACAGAATCTCCTTAATCCAGCTAGGGCCATAATGATAGGGTTGAACGGGCGCCTGATCTTGCTGTCTTATTCGAGATAATTGAAGCAGAATCTGATGAACGGCTAAGAGGGTAGCGTGCTTGGAGCCCTTCTGCGGTTCGGTCACCTCCTGCTGAATGGTCAGCAAGTAGGCTTCAATCAGGGGCCAATGCTGGGAATCTATTGATATCTGATAGTTTCTTTGCTTTTTTACATTATCAAATAAACTCATGTAGGAGAACGTTTCATCAATGGTGACGTCATAGAGCAAGGTAGGACTAAAGAAAATGACAGATGAAGTAACCGGATCCGTTCCTTCGGGCATCGCCCGGTGAATGGTATTGTTAGGGAGGATAAAGACATCCCCTGGGTTCATGTCATAAAACACATCATCGATGAAGAAAGTTCCTTTGCCGCTATAAACAAAAACCAGCTCATAGTAGTCATGGACATGATCTGGAAGCTCTCGCTGAGGACTTTTTTGATCCTTGAAGACGAAGGAAAAAGGAAAGAGGGAACGGTAGTCAATTTTTGTAATAGATTGCATGTTCATCACCCCTCTTTATTATATATCAAAAAAGGGTATAAAAACATCAAAAACAACCATTTTTATTCCCATTATTGTTGGTAGAATAAAGGTAGGATTACGGAGGGAGAGAGTGACGTGGAAGCGCAAACAAGTCGAATGAACCGTTTAGGTTTAGAACATATTGTTGCAAAAGATGTGCCTCTAGCTAGCGCCAGAGAGATTAAGGTGCTGCAGATCGGCGAGGGCAACTTTTTACGCGGATTTTTTGATTGGATGATTCATGAATGCTATAAAAAAGAGGTTTTCGATGGTGGAATTGTCGTCACTCAACCGCGGCCTTCAGGTAAAAAGAAATTAGACGAATTAAGACACCAAGATGGTTTATATACGCTTATGACCCGAGGTTTACAGAACGGAAAGAAAGTGGATACCAACGAAATCATTTCGGTATTCACCGAGACCATCGATCCGTATAGTGAGTGGTCGCAATTCATGGCTTTAGCGGAGAATCCTACACTGGAGTTTGTCGTGTCCAATACGACGGAGGCGGGTCTTACCTACCAGAAGAGCGACTTGGTTGAAGGCGTTCCCATTGAATCGTTTCCGGGCAAGCTTACCGCTTTCTTATACCGACGATATCAGCATTTTCACGGGGATACAAAGAAAGGGCTTGTTCTGCTTCCTTGCGAACTGCTAGCACGAAACGGCGATACTTTAAAAGCATGTGTTCTTCAGCATAGCCAAGATTGGCAGCTGCCTGACCCGTTTGTGGAGTGGTTGAATGAGCATAACCTATTCTTAAATTCCCTTGTCGACCGGATTGTACCAGGCTACCCCGCAGCGGAGGCTGAAACCTGGTTTTCGGAATGGGGCTATCAAGATGCCATGCTCAATGTGACAGAGCCTTATCACTTGTGGGTGATTGAGGGAGACTTAGCATTGGATGAACGACTTCCTTTACAAAAAGCCGGATTGAACGTGCATTGGGTGGAGGATCTAACCCCGTATCAGGTTCGTAAGGTACGGATCTTGAATGGCTTGCATACGTTGATGACTCCCATGGCCATGCTCCATGGCTTGAAGGAAGTTAGAGAAACGGTAGAACACCCTGACTTGGGATCCTTTATACAAGAAGCGATGGAACATGAAATCGTTCCTTCCTTGAATTACGATGTGAAAACGACGATGGAATATGCCGGGACGGTCATCGAACGCTTTAAAAACCCGTTTATTTGCCACCGCTTAGCGGATATTTCATTAAATAGCCTTTCTAAGTTTAAAGTTCGCTTGCTTCCTACACTATTAGAATACGTTAGCAAGCAAGGACAGCTGCCAGACCGTATCGTCAAATCCTTTGCTTATTTGCTTCGTTTTTACCGTGTAAGAAGGGTTGAAAGTGAGTATGTAGGGCATCGCTTTACTGGCGAAGCCTATCAGGTAAAGGATGACGCAGAGAGCTTAGCTTTTTTCTCAGAACAATGGGGAAGTTTAGAAGCGAACAAAGTCTCATTAGAAGAGCTAGTAGAAAACTTGTTAAGCAATAGTGCGTTATGGGGAGAGGACCTTTCCCATTGCCCTGGTCTTGTGCAGAGGTTATGCATGGAATTGAGAGAGATGGAGGATGTCCAATGAGTCGCTTTATACAGCTCAATGAGAAAGATCATGTAGCGATTGCTCTGGAGCCCATCCTGAAGGGAGAAGTGCTTCAAATCAATGAGAACACCCGAGTCGAGCTAAAGGAAGACGTTCAAAAGGGGCATAAGATTCTCGTTTATCCGGTAGAAAAAGGAGCCGATGTACTGAAATTCGGCTATTCCATTGGGAAAGCCAGAGTGGATCTTAGCGCAGGGGAATGGGTACATACCCATAACTTGGAGTCGGGATTAAAAGGAATCTTGGATTATACCTATCAGCCGGTTCACCCTCTGGTTTCGGTAACCGAGTCGGGTCGGACATTCCAAGGTTATCTTCGGGAGAATGGTGAGGCAGGTATCCGTAATGAGATTTGGGTGATCAATACGGTGGGATGCATTAATAAAACATGTGAAGCCTTAGCTAAACTGGCTACGGATAAATTCAAGAACCGGGGGATTGATGGAGTCTACCATTTCCCCCACCCATACGGTTGCTCTCAGCTGGGAGATGATCTAACGAATACCCAGAAGCTATTGGCTTCTCTAGCCCTTCATCCGAACGCAGCGAGTGTTCTTATTGTCGGGTTGGGATGTGAAAATAATCAAATCGATTCCTTTAAAGAAGTGTTGGGCGACTATCCGCCAGGACGAATTCGCTTCATGAAATCCCAAGAGGTGGAGGATGAGCTAGAGACCGGATTGGAGCTCATGAGCGAGTTAGTAGAGTATGCGGAGCAGTTTCAACGCCAACCGATTCCTGTATCGAAGTTAAAGATTGGGTTAAAATGCGGGGGATCTGATGGGTTCTCGGGCATTACCGCCAATCCACTCGTAGGTGCTGTTTCCGATCGGATCGTATCGGAGGGAGGAACCACCATCCTGACAGAAGTGCCGGAAATGTTCGGTGCCGAAACAATTTTGATGAGCCGAGCTACGGATCAACAGGTTTATGAAAAGATTGTTGATCTGGTGAATGACTTTAAGCAGTATTTTATCCGTCATGATCAGGAGATCTATGAAAATCCATCCCCAGGCAATAAGGCGGGGGGAATTAGTACCCTTGAGGAAAAATCGTTGGGATGCACGCAAAAAGGCGGTCATGCCACAGTAGTCGATGTTCGTGCGTACGGTGAAAGGGTAACGAAGAATGGGTTGAACCTGGTTCAGGCCCCAGGTAATGACTTAGTCTCTGTGACCGCTCTAGCGGCAGCGGGAGCTCATATCGTGTTATTTACTACGGGTAGAGGAACCCCCTTTGGCGGTCCTGTACCGACGGTGAAAGTAGCAACCAATTCGGAGCTAGCCCAGCGCAAGAAGAATTGGATCGACTATAATGCCGGTCAGCTCATCGAGGGCAAAACCATGGAAGAGACTGGCCAGGACTTCTTTGACTTTATTCTTCAATTGGCCTCAGGAGAGCGACAAACGAAAAATGAATTCTATGGATTTAGAGAGATTAGCATTTTTAAAGAGGGAGTTATCCTTTAATCGTTCCTATAGGGAGAAGGAGATTATTATTATGAAAGCTATCGTTTGTGAACAACCTGATCAATTCAACCTTGTTGAGGTAGACCACCCAACGGTTCAGCCCGGCGAGGCTCTTGTGCGGATCCGTAGAATTGGAATATGCGGAACGGATCTTCATGCCTATAAAGGGAATCAGCCGTTCTTCAGCTATCCAAGAATCCTTGGACATGAGCTATCCGGCGTGGTGGAGTCGATTGGCGAAAATGCAACCGGGTTAAAGGCAGGAGATCAAGTAGCGGTTATACCTTATCTAGAATGTGGCCAATGCATTGCTTGCCGCAAAGGGAAGACGAACTGCTGTACGGATATCAAGGTGCTAGGTGTGCATACGGACGGAGGGATGAGGGAATATCTTAATGTTCCTGTCAGTCATTTGATCCCAACCGAAGGACTTACCCTAGATCAATCAGCTATCCTAGAGCCTCTGAGCATTGGTGCTCACGCCGTTCGACGCGCAGGGTCTCTTCAAGGAGAATTTGTCCTTGTTATTGGGGCTGGGCCGATTGGTTTGGGCGTGATGGCCTTTGCCAAAAAGGAAGGCGCGAAGGTTATTGCGATGGATGTGAATGAAGAACGTCTTACTTATTGCCGAAATTGGGCGGATGTAGACTATACTGTCAATGCTCTTGAAGACCCAATGAACGCTTTGTCTGACATTACCCAAGGAGATTTTCCTACCGTTGTTTTTGACGCTACGGGAAATGTAAGATCCATGTCCAATTCGTTTAACTATGTGGCTCATGGAGGAAAATTAATCTATGTAGGATTAGTGAAATCGGATATTACGTTCTCTGATCCTGATTTCCATAAAAAAGAGCTCACGCTTATGGGAAGCCGTAACGCTACCCGAGAGGATTTTGATTACGTAATCCACGCGGTTAAAGGCGGAGGGGTAGACATTGATTCGTACATCTCCCACCGCTGCCGCTTTGATGACATGATCCAGCACTTCGAAGGATGGCTGAAGCCTGAATCTAAAGTGATTAAGGCGATTGTGGAGCTTTAGTTGATTTATTCAAAACAACCTGAGTTGTCAATTAGCCCAGGTTGTTTTTTGTTTTGATCCGGATGTATACCCTTATTGGGATTAGGATTTCTTTCTTCGAGTATCGGGAAAGTATCGGTATATAGGGGGTGGTAATGGTTATGGCTTTATTTTTTAAAGAGGATTGTGGATGGACAGGAGTAAACCAAGGTGTTAAAATAAGAACAAACGTTCTTGTTTTAAGGAGGGCTAACATGTATAATTTATCTCGCCTTAAGAATTTTTTTAATCGATTTATGGACAAGGACTCGTGTGAACGGCTCCTTGGTCTAGTAAAGGAACAAAAACAAACCACCGCGTTACATTGTCCCCACTGTAAAAGCCCCTCTATTGTGCGATATGGAATGTATCGTGACCGTCAACGATATAAGTGTAAGGATTGCCTTAGAACGTTTAACGATTTTACGAATACCCCTTTGCATGCTACCCATTATCCGGAAAAGTGGATAAAATTTTTAGAATGCATGATGGAAGGCCGTTCCCTGCAACATAGTGCGATGATACTTGGGGTTAGCTATGTAACCCTTTTTTACTGGCGTCACAAAATTATTCATGTCCTTAATATGCTAGGAGATACACCCATCGATGATATAAGAGAAAAATATCCAGAGGACTTAAAGTATATTTGGGTAATTTTTTATCCGCCCATAATAGCTGTTGATTTCAATAAATCTAGGGAATTCGCCTTTTGGATTTCAGGGTTCTTTTCTATTGGGAAAAAGTATCTATATCGATACCTGGCTTGGTTTAGATTTGTAAGTCGAGCTGAAGCCAGAAAGGAAAAAGGGATAGACGCTATGCAAGATCTATTATTAAAGGTATGTAACCCCTCTATTAGACAAACGTACAACAGTATAGGGGTAGCTTGACCTTTGATACTTAACCACAAACTTCTTTAAAAAATCCAGCAAAAAGTACTATAGGCCTCTCTCTGCACCTTGCAAAATGTAAAAAAAGAAGAATCCCAAAGATCCTCAACACTCCACACCTCGCCTGTCTAAAAAGGCTAAGTCACAGCAACCAGAAGCAGGATGTTTTTGATCTGCTGTGTACTTAGTGTAAGATAAGAGTAAGATCTTGGAGAAACGGTGATGAAATGTTGGAGTGGACAGGGGAAAGGATTATTCCCAAACTATTAAAGCCAACCAATGGCATGCTGCTAGAGCATATTGCCCGATACTATTTCGCTTTTCCCTTTATTCAAGGGAGAGTGTTAGATATCGCTTGCGGAACCGGCTATGGCTGCCATATGGTGGCGAAGGACCGCAAACGTGAGGTGCATGAGGTCATTGGCGTTGATATTGATGAGGAATCCCTTTTCTATGCGAATCGAGAATACAATCATCAGAAGGTTAGATATGTACAAGGGGACGCCCTAGACCCGCAGCTGCCTGATCGCCTAGGACTGTTTGATACCATCCTTAGCTTTGAAACGATTGAGCATGTTCCGGATGATCAATTATTTATGAACCATTTATATCGCATGCTAAAACCAGGTGGAACTCTGGTGTTATCCAGTCCTTTTGGAAGGGGGAGAGGGATGCCGACAAGCGAACCTTTTCATTATCATCAATTTACGCCTGAAGAATTTGAGCAACTTTTTACGCCATTTTCAGAAGTGGATACCTATTATCAGCGGGGTGTCATCTTCGAAAAACCGAGAGAAGGAGTTCGCTACTTTATTGGAATCGCAGTATGTAAAAAATAAAAGGATAGGTGTTTATATTGACGGATTTCTTAACATTGGGCATACGCTCTAGCCTGATTGAAACACTCAGAAACAACGGAATCTATGAGCCGACTCCGGTTCAAGAAAGAACCATCCCTCTTCTGCTCGCGGGTAGGGATGTGATCGCTCAAGCTCAGACGGGGACAGGGAAAACTTTATCCTTCATCTTGCCTATATTAGAAAGGATCGATCCGGCAAAGGCGCAGGTACAAGCCTTGATCGTGACTCCTACACGAGAGCTGGCTTTGCAAATTACGGCTGAAGTCAACAAGATCATCTCTGGTGTGGAAGGAGCTCAAGTGCTTGCCGTATATGGAGGTCAAGATGTAGAGCAGCAACTAAGGAAATTAAACGGAGCCAATCACGTTGTCATTGCAACGCCTGGACGTTTACTGGACCATTTAAGAAGAGGCACCATCGAGCTTACGGGAGTTACGATGCTTGTGCTAGATGAAGCCGATCAAATGCTTCATATGGGCTTCCTCAATGAAGTAGAAGAGATTATTCGGCAAACCCCCGTTAGTCGGCAGACCATGCTGTTTTCAGCCACCATGGCTGAGCCCATTCGTTCCCTTGCTGCGCAGTATATGAATCGACCGGAAGACATACGAATTCGCAAGCAGCAGATCACACTCGAAGGCATTAAGCAATACGTAATGGAAACGACGGATCGTGCCAAACAGGAAAATTTGAGAAAGTTAATTGATATCTATCGTCCTTATCTGGCCATTATTTTTTGTCGTACGAAGCGGAGAGCAAGCAAGTTAAATGAGGCTTTGAAATCGCTGGGCTATGACTCGGATGAGCTTCATGGCGACTTGTCCCAAGCCAAGCGCGAGGAGGTCATGGCCCGATTTCGAGAAGCGAAGATCCAGCTTCTTGTTGCTACGGACGTGGCGGCTCGCGGATTAGATGTGGAAGGGGTCACGCACGTATTCAATTACGATATTCCCCATGATGCAGAAAGCTATATCCACCGGATTGGCCGCACGGGCCGTGCGGGGGGTAAAGGGTTAGCGATTACCTTAGTGGCACCGAAGGACCGAGGCTATTTAGAGAGCATTGAAAAAGGCATCAAACAACCCATTAAAAGGAAAGTATTAGATGAGCCGAAGAAGCCTTGGGAGGAACAACCTACTGAAAAACAAAGCCACCGTTTTTCCGGTGGAAAGGGAAGGGGAAGACACCGTGCAAGGACAAAATCGAAGTAATATTCGTCCAGGTATCGAAGTGGACATCGTCTTAAAAAAAGACCAAGCTACAGGAAAATTGACCAGGGGAATCGTAAAAGATATCTTAACCAAATCACCGAATCACCCCCATGGTATTAAAGTGCGTTTACAGGACGGGCAGGTAGGCAGGGTGAAAGAGATTATGAGGACGTGATTGATTTGAGTATATTAATGAAGCTATCCTCCGAAGTCGGAGATAAAACCGAAGAAGCGAATAGACAAGTTGCAGCGGAGTGCATTCAACATCCTGAGTTCATTGCCGAGATAGCGGAAGGACTACAAGCGAAAAAAGCAGCCCTCGCAGCCGATTGCGCAGAGGTGATGACGAAAGTGGCAGAAGTCCAGCCTCAACTCATCGTTCCTTTTGCTGAGCAGCTGATTTCATTATTGGATCATAAGACGACCAAGGTACGTTGGGAAGCGATGCATGCCATATCTTTAATTGCCTATCAGATTCCACATCTGATTCATCCCATACTGCTAGCTCTCGAAAAAATCCTTCATCAAGACTCGAGCACCATTGTACGAGACTATACCATTGATACGCTAAGTCAGTATGCTAGGGCCGGAGAAAAAGAAGCTCAAGAGGCTTTTCCTATACTAAGAGAAGCTCTAACAGTGTGGGAAGGGAAGCATCGCGGAAGAGTGTTGCAGGGGCTTGTTTTCATACTGAACGCTCATCCTGGATTCGCAATTGATATTCGAATGATTGCACAAGATTATTTGGAAGATTCTCGAGGCGTTGTGAAAAAAGCAGCGAAAGCCTTACTGAAGTTAATTGGATAGTTCGTTCTAGACACGTTTACCTGAGAGTAGAGGTGTCTTCTTCCGTATAAGCTGAATAAACCCTCCTTTATATGGTCAATGATGGAGACGTAGCTATATTCCGTCATTTATGATATAAATGTTAGTAATTATGCGTATTCGGAGTGGACTAGATATAGAAAGGTTGGTAAACATGGAGAACAAACAGAGCTCATCTAATTTTATTAAGAATATCGTGATAGATGACTTGGAATCCGGCAAGTATGAAAAAGTCATTACACGGTTTCCGCCAGAGCCGAATGGATATTTACACATTGGACATGCCAAATCTATCGTGCTTAATTTCGAACTAGCGGATGAATTTAAGGGGAAGACCAATCTTCGTTTTGATGACACGAACCCGGTGAAGGAAGATCAAGAATTTGTGGATTCGATCAAGGAAGATGTAGCCTGGTTAGGCTATGAGTGGGATGGGCTTTTCTTTGCTTCAGACTATTTCGAAGAGATGTATAATCGAGCCGTTTTACTGATTAAAAAGGGAAAAGCATATGTGGATGACCTTTCAGCAGAAGAGATTCGTTCGTATCGCGGAACGTTGACGGAAAAGGGAAAAGAAAGTCCTTATCGTAACCGCAGCGTGGAAGAAAACTTGGATTTATTCGAACGCATGAGAAACGGAGAATTCAAGGATGGAGAAAAGGTTCTTCGTGCGAAAATTGATATGTCCTCTCCGAATATTACCATGAGGGACCCCGTCTTGTATCGTATTGCTCATGCCACCCATCATAATACAGGCGATAAGTGGTGCATTTATCCGATGTATGACTTCGCCCATCCATTAGAGGATGCTGTAGAAGATGTGACGCATTCGATTTGTACCTTAGAATTTGAGGATCATCGTCCTCTCTACAACTGGGTGATTGAAGAGTGTGAGATGGAGAGCAAGCCGAAGCAAATTGAATTTGCTCGTCTTAACCTGACCAATACGGTCATGAGCAAGAGAAAGCTGAAGCAGTTGGTGGATGAAGCCGTGGTAGACGGCTGGGATGATCCCCGCATGCCGACCATTTCTGGACTTCGTCGAAAGGGTTATACACCAGATGCTATCCGTAATTTCTGTAAAGAAATCGGGGTGGCGAGAAGCTACAGTGTGGTAGATGCCCAGATGCTAGAGCACTTTATTCGTGAAGATCTTAAATTGAAGGCTTTAAGAACCATGGGAATCTTACGACCATTAAAGGTCATTATTACGAATTACCCTGAAGACCAGGTTGAAATGCTGGAAGCCGAAAATAATCCAGAGAACCTCGAGATGGGACATCGTCAAATTCCTTTCTCCCGTGAGATCTATATTGAGCAAGATGATTTTATGGAAGAGCCACCTAAAGGCTATCACCGACTATTCCCGGGAAATGAAGTGCGTCTGAAGCATGCTTACTTCATTAAATGTAATGAAGTCATTAAAAATGACCAAGGTGAAGTCACAGAGATTCATTGCACCTATGACCCTGAAACCAAAAGCGGTACAGGCTTCACCGGGCGAAAAGTAAAAGGAACCATTCACTGGGTAGAGGCAACGAATGCTGTACCTGCTGAGTTCAGATTGTACGAGCCTCTAATTTTGAATGAAGATCAAGAAGAAGGAGAAACCTTCTTAGATCATATTAATCCAAACTCCTTAGAAATCGTGCAAGGCTATGTGGAAGCGAATATGACGGAAGCGAAACCGCAAGATAAGTATCAATTTTTCCGCCATGGCTACTTCAATGTCGATCCTAAGTATACAACGAAGGACAAGCTTGTCTTTAATCGGATTGTTTCGTTGAAGAGTTCGTTTAAAATATAAAGATTGAATGAAAGGATGTCTATGACTTTAGACATCCTTTTTCTTTGTGTAGTAAGACTAAATGTTTATTTTTCACCAAATTAATATTTCTTTAACACAGTGCCTTTAAGATAGAGTATGAAATTATTCATACTCTAAGGAGGAACTTTTGTGTTCGATCGAAGGAAAAGAAAATGGATCAACGTGTTGACGGTCTTTGCTTTACTGTTTTCCGTCATGCTGGGTCTGCCTTTTCAAGTGGTACAAGCCAACAGTGTCTTGACGGTAGGACAAGCGATTGCCAACAATACGGGAAAAGGAACCGTAGAAGGGTATATTGTTGCTCATACCACAAGCGGTAGTGGAGGGATTGCTTCGTATAAATTTGAAGCTCCTTTTGCTAATGATTTTAATTTTGCCCTAGCGGATTCCCCAACAGAAAGAGACAAAGCGAAGCTTTTACCTGTCCAAATACCAGCAAACTTTAGAACGACTTTTGCTTTACAAACAAACCCAACGAATATTGGAAAAAAAGTGCGCGTAGCTGGGGATTTAAAAGCCTATTTTACAGTTCCTGGATTACAATCACCCAGTTCCATCGAGTTCATAGAATCCTCTACCAATCCCGATCCAACGCCTGAGGAGCCTTCCGTCATCTCCCTTGCTGAGGCAAGAGGACGAGTGGGCCAGACGGTGATCATACAAGGGGTTGTGACAGCGGACAATGCCGCGATTGGAGGCGGTAGGCTTTCGACTTATATCCAGGATGAAATGGCAGGTATCAACCTCTTTGCACATTCCTTAGCTGGATTTCCTGACTTGAAGGAAGGAGATCTCGTTAAAGTAAAAGGAAGAATAGAAGTTTACAACGGGTTAACCGAGGTTGTTCCTGCAGCAGGTGATGTAGAAGTACTCGAACAAGGAAAAGAACTGCCGGAAGCGAAGGCAACGAGTATTAGTCTACTTAATCAATCTAGTGAAGCTGAGCCTTTAGAAGGTAAGCTTGTTAAGCTTACCGGTTACGTACAGAATATCCCTTCTTCTCCGGCTGGCGGAGGCTATAATGTCACACTAGTAGATGACAAGTTCCAATCTACGACCTTGCGTGTGATGGTGAATTCCCTAGATATCGAGCTGCTTGAGAAGGGAAAATGGTATGAGATTACGGGTATTTTAAGTCAGTATAATAGCTATCAGCTGATTCCTAGAAAAGCCTCTGATCTCGTCTTATTGGACCATCAGCTTCCGGAACCATCCGCAGCGGGAGAGTACGAGGCTATCGTTGCTAGTGTGACGGATGGAGATACCATTAGGCTAACGGCTCCGGTGCTCGGGGCTAGCAACGTTCGTTTCTTGAATATTGATACAGCAGAAACCTATCACACGCCTAAAAATGAAGCGGATCAAAATCAAAAGGATCTAGGCGAAAAAGCCAAGCAATATCTAAACACGCTGCTGAAGGCAGGGGATCAGGTTGTCTTAAAGGTAGGTTCGGAGCCAACGGACAGCTATGGCCGCCTATTAGCTGAAGTAATTAGGAAGTCCGATGGATTAAATACGAATCTAGAGATGGTAGAAAAGGGACATGCCGTAACATACTTTATCTGGCCAATTGGCGAGGATTATGAAGTCTATTCTCAAGCTGTTAAACGTGCTTCTGATGCGAAATTGGGGATCTGGAATGAAACGGAGCCTCTGATGGAATTGCCGTTTGTTTTTCGAGCTCGCGAGCAAGGAAGAGAGATATTGCGTCCGGTAGGGAACTATTTTACGAAAAAATATGTTGCGCCAGAAGCGTGGACCTCTGTTCCGGTGGAAGCTCGTGTATTCTTTGATTCAAATCAAGAGGCTGAAGCCAATGGATATGTTCCGGCTAATTCTAATCCAGAGCCTGTTCCACAGGAAGCTGTGAAAGTGAAGCTACTGGGTGTGAATGATTGGCATGGGAAAATTGATGTAACGTCCACGATTTCAGGCATTCAGTATGGTCGTGCGGATTATCTGGCTGCATACTTACGTCAAAGAAAAGAGGCTAACCCGAATACACTACTCATTCATTCTGGGGACATGGTAGGGGGAAGCTCCCCCGTTTCGAAGCTACTGCAAGAAGAGCCTACAGTACAAATAATGAACGCGATGGGATTTGACGTAGGTACGGTAGGGAATCATGAGTTTGATGCAGGTGTAGAAGAAATGCTGCGACTGATTCACGGTGGAGATCACCCGAATGGAACGGAGAACTATCAAGGGATGAATTTTCCGCTTGTAGCAGCCAATGTGGAATATAAGGACACCGGAAAACTCGTATTAGATCCATATGTAATTAAGGAAGTTGGTGGCGTTCCGATTGGGTTCATTGGAGTAGCCACGAAAGCAACGCCAAGCATGGTGATGCCAACCGGGATTACCACCATCCGATTTACAGATGAAGCGACGGCCATCAATAAGTTCGTTCCTGAGCTTCAAGCCAGAGGGGTCGAAGCCATTGTGGTGCTCGCCCATGTTCCTGGAGAACAAGACGGGACCACAGCTAAAGGTGAAGTAGCTGAGATGGCCAAGAAGGTTAATGATGCTGTCGATATTATCTTGGCCGCCCATAATCATGTAAAAGTCAATGCTATGGTTGGAAATAAGCTTATTGTACAGGCTTGGGAGTATGGAAATGCGTTTGCAGATATTGACATCGAGATTGATCCTGTAAGCAAAGATATCGTTAAGAAGTCCGCGGAAATCGTGGATGTGGTTCAACAAAACATTCAGCCTGATCCGGTGGTAGGGGCTATTTTAAATAAATACCTGGAACAGATTGCACCTAAGGTCAATCAGATTGTCGGGACTTCGGAAGTGGAGTTGCTGAAGGGGTATCCTACGAAGGGGATATTTGGTGATATGGCATTGGGCAATTTTATTGCAGATGGCATGAGATGGTCGATGCAAGCCGATTTTGCCCTCATGAATGGTGGAGGTGTGCGTGATAACATTGATGTAGGTCCGATTACCTGGGGCGAGTTATTCAATGTTCAGCCGTTTGGGAATACCTTGGTTAAGATTGAAGTAACAGGCCAGCAGTTTATCGAGATCCTGAATGCGATGATCAATCCTGCTTATGGACCGGATTCATTTATTTCTGGTGCAA
The DNA here is from genome assembly GCF_004522215.1 of Ammoniphilus sp. YIM 78166. Taxonomy (GTDB): domain Bacteria; phylum Bacillota; class Bacilli; order Aneurinibacillales; family RAOX-1; genus YIM-78166. The sequence goes on from NZ_SDLR01000004.1 coordinate 390,897, forward strand.
GCTATACGTTTGACCCAGTCACGAATAAAGTCGTTCGAGTGGTTTTAGAAAATGGTCAGAGCCTTGACCTTGCTGCCACCTATTCTTTGGTTGTAAATAACTATATGTACTATCAGACCTCTGCGAAATACAGGTTGCTTGGATTGTACGGTAAGAACGTGGAGCAAGGGCCGGAAGATATTGTGGCTTCCGTAGACTATGTGATGAGTTTAGGAGAACCTGTACGTCACGAAGCTGAAGGTCGAATTAGCACAGATTTAACTGCTCCTGTAACGGAAGTGGTAGTGGAAGGTCAATCCGGTGAAGAAAGCTACAATCAAAAGGAAGTTCAAATCACGTTCAGTGCAACCGATGCCGGGGTGGGTGTGGCGAGAATGGAGTACCGTGTAAATAACGGAGAATGGAAGCTCGCGAAAGAAGGTATGACGGTTAACGAAGAAGGCAGAAACCTGATCGAATACCGTTCTGTTGATCGTGTAGGGAATCAAGAGGCGGTCAAGAGCTTGGTCATTCTACTAGATAAAACAGCCCCTGTGATCGAAGCTCCAGATCAATGGTCCATCTATCGCCACGAGGCTTTTACATTTACTCCAGAGGTGACGGACCAGGAAAGTGGCGTAAAAGAAGTCGTGATTCGCGTGAATGGCGTAAAGACGGCAGCAAATTCGGTGGAAATAGGACCACTGGAACTCAGCGTTGGCCAGCATACGATCACGGTCACGGCGACGGATCATGCAGGCCATCAAGTGACGAAAGAATTTACGCTAGAAGTAATCATGGATGTTCAGCATTTAGATGAATTAGTTCAGACCGCCATTACCCATGATATTAGCAAGAGTTTGCTTGAAAAGGTGGAAGCGGCACAGTCAGCAGAAAATGAGAAAGCGAAAGCTAACATTTTAGAAGCTTTACAAAACCAAATCAAAGCCCAATCCGGCAAATCCATCGAAAAGGAACTTGCTAACCAACTAATAAAAGATATACAAGAAGCTCAACAGAGGATGTCTACCAAGACATCCTCTTCTTTTCGTTGTATCATAATAGTAAAAAATTAGAAAAGGTGATGTTCAATGATTTACAACGAGCGACTGAAGCAACTCCTTGCTTATTTAGAAAAAGAAAAGCTACAAGCAGCGATGATTACCTCACCGACCAATATTTATTTTCTAACGGGTTTTTACGCGGACCCACATGAGCGATTTATGGCCCTATTTTTGAACGCAAGCCAAGGACATGTGCAATTATTTGTTCCTAGCTTAGATCTGGAAAGTGCAGAGGCGAAGGCCCAAGGCGTAGATCAGATCATTCCGGTATCAGATACTGACAATCCATATCAGGTTGTAAGAGAACAGATAGCAGGTGGTTTTAACCAGCTTGGCGTAGAGAAAAAGGGGTTAAGCTTATTTCAAGCAGAGAGTCTGCAAGAGGTTTATCCTGGTGTTAAGTTTAGCGATGTCGAGGCGTATATCACCTCGATGCGATTGATTAAGTCGAAAGAAGACATCCAGATTGTTCGTCGAGCGATCGAGGTGGTAGAGAACGTGCTGCAGCATGGCGTTTCTAAAGTAGCTCCCGGTGTAACGGAGCTGGAAATCACCGCGGAGCTCGAGTATCAAATGAAGGTGTTGGGAGCGGATCGTCCTGCTTTTTCTACCATTGTTTTGTCCGGAGCCCAGTCCGCCCTCCCGCATGGTCGTCCGGGAACCAAGAAGATCGAGTCTGGGGAGCTGCTGCTGTTTGATTTAGGAGTATTCGTTGATGGCTATTGCTCCGATATTACGCGTACTTTTGTGGTAGGAGAAGCTACGGCTGAACAACGAAAAATGTATGAGGCGGTCAGAGTGGGAAATGAAAAGGCAATCCAAGCTGTTGCGGATGGGAAGCCCATTGGATTGCTGGACCAAGCCGCTCGGGCCCATATTGAAGCCGAAGGGTTAGGTCAGTACTTTATTCACCGCGTAGGTCATGGTCTTGGTTTGGATGTGCACGAGGCACCTTCCATTCATTCTCAGAACGAGATGCTCATGCAGCCTGGATTTTTATTTACCATTGAGCCGGGCGTTTATATTCCAGGTGTGGGAGGCGTACGTATTGAGGATGATGTTTACATTGGTGAAGATGGGAAAGCAGAGGTCCTGACCAGCTATCCAAAAGAATTGAAGGAGCTATAGTCGTCGCTTATTTTCGGATAACCTTTCCAGGTTTAGGGGAAAATGTTCATGGAGAAGCTTGGGCACATACTGAAATTATTTTCACACCCCCTTTGTAATGTGAAAAAAAATTTCGTATAATAAATCTAAACCATACAATGGAAGGCGGACCACTCACGATGTCTAAACAACAAATCGGCGTTATTGGGCTTGCTGTCATGGGCAAGAACTTGGCCCTTAATATTGAAAGTCGAGGATTTACCGTATCGGTTTATAACCGTTCCGCGGAAAAAACGGAGGAGCTGCTTCAAGAAGCAAAAGGAAAAAACCTCGTGGGAACTTACTCTATGGAAGAGTTTGTAGAGTCTCTTGAAACCCCTAGAAAGATTATGATTATGGTAAAAGCGGGTAAGCCAACGGACGATACCATCGAGCAGTTAAAGCCGCTTCTAGCCAAGGGCGACATTCTCATCGATGGCGGTAATGCTTATTTCCCTGATACTCTTCGCCGGAATAAGGAATTAGAATCCGTAGGCATTCGCTTTATTGGAGCCGGTGTCTCAGGTGGTGAGGAAGGCGCATTGAAAGGCCCTGCGATCATGCCAGGTGGACAAGAAGATGCTTACAGACTGGTGGAACCCATTCTAACCGCGATCTCCGCGAAAGTAGGAGACGATCCTTGCTGTACCTATATCGGTCCAGATGGTGCAGGTCACTATGTGAAAATGGTGCACAATGGGATTGAGTACGGAGATATGCAACTAATCTGTGAAGCCTACCATCTTCTGAAGCATACCCTGAATCTGAGTGCACAGGAGTTCCATGAGGTGTTTGCCGAGTGGAATAAAGGTGAACTAGACAGCTATCTGATCGAAATTACTGCCGATATCTTCACGAAGGTAGATGAGGAAACCGGCAAGCCGATGGTGGACTTGATTCTCGATACGGCAGGCCAGAAGGGCACAGGAAAATGGACCAGCCAGAGCTCTCTCGATTTAGGAGTACCTCTGTCCATTATTACGGAGTCCGTATTTGCCCGATTCCTCTCCGCGATGAAGGATGAGCGGGTCAAGGCCAGCCAGATCCTAAAAGGACCGGAAACAACCCAAGCTTCGGTTGACCGTGCAGAGTTTATTGAAGCGGTTCGCAAGGCGTTGTATGCAAGCAAGATCTGCTCTTATGCTCAAGGTTTTGCTCAGATGAGAGCGGCATCGGAAGAATACAACTGGAACTTAAACTATGGTGAGATCGCGATGATCTTTAGAGGCGGTTGTATTATTCGAGCGCAATTCCTGCAAAACATTAAGGATGCATACGATCGTGATCCAGGGCTTAAGAACTTACTGCTCGATTCTTACTTCCAAGATATCGTACAGACCTATCAGGATGCCTGGAGACGAGTGGTTTCCACGGCGATTACCATCGGTGTACCAGTACCTGCTTTTTCCAGTGCATTGGCTTACTTTGACAGCTACCGTTCCGAGAGGCTTCCAGCGAATCTTCTGCAGGCGCAGCGGGATTACTTCGGTGCCCATACGTACCAGCGCATTGATAAAGAAGGAACCTTCCACACCCAATGGTTTTAAACAAAAAACAGGCTATGAGCTTCCATGCTCATAGCCTTCTTTGATAGGTTGCGATCTTACCAAAAGAGCCCTCTAATGACGTGTAGACTTCCTGATAGATTTCGTACAAACTCTGGTACTGCTGATGATGCAGAGGATTGGGGAGATAAGTTTGTCTAATGGGGACCTGATCCTTATAGGCATCTAACCGATCCATTTCCCCTAATGCGTATAGGACCAGCAGAGCCGCACCCCAGCTGGAGCTCTGATGGCTTTCTGGGATTTCAACTGGCGCGCCAAAAATATCGGATAAGATCTGGCACCAAAGCGGAGATTGGACAAAACCGCCGGAAGCACGCACTGATCGGAAGTCTCCCGATAGATCCTGTAGGGCTTTCCCCACGCTATATACACTGTAGATCACGCCTTCCATAGCGGCACGTACAAAGTGTCCTCGCTGATGATGCAAGGCCATTCCAAAAAAGCATCCCCTGGCATCCGCATTCCAAATCGGCGCTCGCTCGCCGGACAGATAAGGAAGGCATAACAGCCCTCCGCTTCCAATTCCCGCAATGGCCGCTTCTGCAGCCAATTCATCGTAGGAAGCACCTGGAGCGAACTGATCTCGGAACCACCGCAGCAAGATCCCACCGTTATTCGTAGGCCCTCCAATCACCCATTGCTTGTCAGCCAAAGCGTAGCAAAACGTACGCATCTGAGTATCGGTTAGAGGTTCTGGTACTACCGTTCGAATGGCCCCACTTGTCCCAATCGTAATCGCCACATCCCCTTTTTCCATGGCCCCAATGCCGAGATTGGCTAAGCACCCATCACTTCCGCCAATAACAAAAGGCATATCCTCTCCAATTCCCATGGCCCTCGCATGCTCAGGATTCATTCCTTGAAGCACATGGGTGGTAGGCACAGGATCAGGCAGCTGATCTTTATGGATACCCAGAAGCTGCAGTACTTCCGTATCATAGTCTAGTTGCTCCAAGTTGAATAAACCGGTAGCTGAGGCTAAAGAATAATCAATTACATAGCGTCCGAACCAGCGGTAGAGCAAGTAATCCTTAATGGAAATAAACTTGTGCACCTGAGTAAAGAGCTCTGGTTGTTCCTCCTTAAACCATAAAATCTTGCTGAGGGGAGACATAGGATGAATGGGAGTCCCTGTCCGAAGATAAATCTCTCTTCCTTGACTTAACAGAAGCTTTTCCGATTGATGAATGCTTCGGTTATCCGCCCAAATGATGGTGCGGGTCAATGGGCTTCCTTGTTCGTCCATCAGCAGAAGAGAGTGCATGGCTGAGCTGATGCCCACCCCAAGAAATGCGGTAGTTGCTGACTTCTCCACGGCTACCCGAATGGCTTCTTCCGCAGCACGCAAAATTTGCTCTGGATCTTGCTCAGCCCAAGCGGGGGAAGGAGTAAAAATAGGGTATTCCACGGCATGTTCACTGATGACTTTCCCTTGCAAAGTAAATACGACGGCTTTTGTACTCGTCGTGCCAATATCTAATCCAATTACATGCATAATCTAATCTCCTAGAGTCTTTTTTGAGAGATGGCTTCACGGATTTTTTCTGTGTTTGACATCGTTTCATCAAAACGGGTCATGGCCATCCCGACATACAGTGCATCAATAATGCATAACTGAGCTAACCTGGAGGAGAGGGCCTCTGAACGAAAGATGGTTTCTCGGGAGGCAGTAAATAAGCTGACATCCGCGAGTTGGCTGATCGGCGTTTTCCCATATCGGGTAATCGTAATAATATGGGCCCCTGCCTCTTTGGCGATCTTGAGGTTCTCGAGGATATCTTTGTTCACCCCAGAGTGAGATACACCTAGAACGACATCGCCTTTTTGCAGAAGCGAGGCTTGGATAGCTTGAAGGTGTGAATCCGAATGATAGAAGGTCGGAATCCCTGTACGAACAAATTTATGATAGGCGTCCAAGATAAGAGAGGAAGACCCTCCCACTCCAAATAGATCAATCCGGCGAGCCTGAACAAGAAGGGTAATGGCTTCGCTCAGCGTCGCTTCGTCTAATATGTCTAAGGTATCACGAAGGGCTTCAATATTCGTGGTAAATACCTTATGGGCAATGACGGGGAGGCTATCCCCTTCCTGAATGGCTTCATGTAGGTCCTGAATGGGATGAACCACCTCTTTGGCCAACGAAATCTTAAGAGCTTGGTAGCCCTTGAACCCTAAGCGTTTACATAAACGAAAGATCGTGGCTTCGGCACAGGCTGTTTCTTCTGCCAATTCATTGATGGATAAATGGATGATTTTTTCAGGATGATCGATGATGTAATTGGCAATGATCCTTTCTTTATCACTCAGAGAAGGAAAAGAAGCACGAATATAAGCTAAACAATTCTGCATAAGTAAAGTATCTCCTCGTAAGTATATCCATTACCCTATTTTATCAGAAAATGACTTGATAAAGAAAAGTATGGAAAATAAAGGGCTGGGTATCCTAATTTCTATCAAAACTAGTTTGCACCTAGATAAGGGAGGTTTTCTTATGAAAAAATTATTTACAGGCTTACTGATCACGTCCATGCTATCTGCGGGTCTAGTAGGCTGCGGTGGCGGTCAACAAGCCGAGCCGCCAGCTGGCCAACCGGGGCAAGCGGCACCTGCGGATGTCCGGACGATTCGTGCAGGAATTGGGCTAAACGATCAGCACCCTCAATATAAGGGTCTCTTGAAGTTTAAAGAAATCGTGGAGGCAGAAACCAATGGAGCCATTGTCGTTGAAACCTATCATAGTGGACAGTTAGGCGACGACCGCACGATGATGGAAGCTCTGCAGCTCGGAACCCAAGAGATGACAATCCCTTCCACGGCTCCGATTGCAAACTTTGTTCCTGATTTCTCTGTGTTTGATATTCCTTTCTTAATGCCGAGTGAAGAAGTGGCAGATAAGGTACTGCTTGAAAGTGAGATTTCCCAGCAGCTATTAGACAAGCTCCCAGCACAAAACCTCATCGGATTAGCCTACTGGGAGAATGGATTCCGTAACCTAACCAATAATAAGCGGGCTGTAGCGACAGCAGCTGATTTTAAAGATTTAAAGATTAGAACGATGGAAAATCAGCTGCACTTGGCTGCCTTCCGTGCATTGGGTGCCAATCCTACTCCGATGGCCTTCAGTGAATTGTTTACGGCCATGCAGCAGGGGACGGTGGATGGACAGGAAAACCCGATAGCCACTATTTATTTGCAAAAGTACTTTGAGGTTCAGAAGCATGTGTCCACCACGAAGCATATCTACAGTCCATTTGTTGTTCTATTGAGCAAAGCATTTTGGGATGCTTCCACTCCTGAGCAGCAAGAAATACTGAAGCGTGCCGCAGTGGAAGCAGGTCAAGTGCAACGCCAGCTTAACCGTGAAGCCAATTCCCAGTATCTAGAGGAGTTAAGGACCGCTGGCATGACCGTGACGGAAGTAACCGAAGAAGCTCGTGCAGAAATGAAGGCGGTAACGGATACGGTCCTGGATCAGTTTGCAGACAAGATTGGAAAAGAGACCATTGATAAAGTAAGAGCAGCTATTGAGGCAGCAAGTTAGTAGACAGGAGTCTCTAAAGAAGGGAACAGTGCGGACTTACCGTCTGTTCCCTTCTAACGTGAAGGGAGGAAAATCAATGTCCCTATTAAAAAGGATAGACCGAAATTTTGAGGAAGTTCTCTGTGTTGTTTTATTCTCCATTATGGTCATTCTCACCTTTATCCAAGTCCTTTCCCGGTTTGTGTTTAATATTTCTCTGGGATGGTCGGAAGAAATCTCCCGATTCATGTTTGTCTGGCTTGTCTATCTTTCGGCCGCAATGGCAGCTAAGCATCGGAGACATATTCGGGTCGAGCTTATTGATCAATTCTTGCCTCGAAGGTTTTCGAAGTGGGCTGGATTGGTGTCAGATCTCTTGTGGATCACGTATGCGCTGTTTGTATCCTTTTTTGGGTGGAACGTCGCGATGATGATCATGGGACATGGTCAGTTATCGCCTGCGGTACAGCTTCCCATGGGTTGGATCTACATGATCATTCCTTTTGGCTATGTGCTCATAGCATTCCGGGTAGCGCAGGGGATTGTTGCTCGTTTTCGTGGAGAAGATGAGCTTACGGAGGAAGAAAAACTTCGAAAGGCTATTGAGGAGGGATAAAAATGTCACCACCATTAGTTCTGGGTTTGACGCTCATAGGAAGCTTGCTCATTGGTGTTCCCATTGCCTTTTCCATCGGTATAGCAACCCTCGTGACGTTGTGGGTTGGCGGAATACCGATGGCATTTATCGCACAACAATCTTTTACAGCACTAGATTCCTTTCCCTTGATGGCGGTCCCTTATTTTATCCTTGCAGGGGCCTTAATGGAAACGGGAGGACTGTCCAAAAGAATCATTAATGTGGCACAGGAACTGATGGGGAACATAACAGGCGGCTTTGGTATTGTCACGATTCTGGCCTGTTTGTTGTTTGCCGCCATTTCTGGGTCGAGCCCGGCAACGGTAGCGGCCATTGGTTCGATTATGATCCCGGCTATGGTACAGAGAGGGTATAGCAAGGATTTTGCCGCGGCTGTAGCAGGATCAGGCGGAGGGCTGGGGATTATTATTCCTCCCTCCATTCCGATGATCATTTACGGGATTGTAGCCGGAGTATCCATCGGCGATATGTTTCTAGCGGGATTCGTTCCAGGGGCGCTATTAGCCTCCATGATGATGTTTTACATCTACTGGACTGCGAAAACACGCGGCTATAAGGGTACAGGGGAGAAGTTTAATTTTGGCCGAGTCATGCGTGCGGTTTGGGATGCCAAATGGGCCTTGCTTGCCCCGGTTATCATTCTTGGGGGGATTTATTCAGGAATATTTACTCCTACAGAATCCGCCGTTATAGCAGTGGTTTATGGTCTAGTTGTGGGGTTGTTTGTATACAGGGAGCTTTCCTGGCGGCAAATTCCGAAGACCCTCATTACATCTGCCATCATTACGGGGACGGTCATGGTGATTATGGGTACCGCCACTGCTTTCGGTAAGCTCGTGACCATGTACCAAATTCCAAATATGCTGGCTAATTCCATCATGGGGATTTCTGATAATAAGTATGTTATTCTCTTATTGATTAGCTTGATCATTTTATTTGTCGGGACCTTTATGGAGACGTTATCCATTATCATTATTTTTGCCCCCTTGTTCTTGCCGGTTCTTGTTCAGATGGGCATTCACCCGATTCACTTTGGCATTCTGCTCGTGGTAGGGGCGGAGATTGGGATGATGACGCCGCCTCTGGGTGTCAACTTGTTCGTAGCCTCTGGTATATCAGGCTTATCGATGGAGCGTGTCGCGAAGGCTATTTTGCCGTTTGTCCTTACGTTAATTTTAGGGATGTTAATTCTGATGTTTATTCCTTGGCTTACTTTAGTTATTCCGGATATCTTTTGATCCATGGGAGGTTAAGATGAAGGTTACGAAGGCGATCATCAATCTTTCGGAAGATAGAACGATCTTAGAATTGAGTCAGATCCTTGCTCAATTTAGCTCTGTGGTCATCGTTAAGAAGTATGAGGGTGCATTCTATAAGGAAGCCAATTTAAAAAGCATACTAGGATTGATCAGCTTGCGGTTAAAGAACGGCGACCAGATTACCATTGAAGGAACAGGAGAGGATGAAGAGCAGGCAGTTCAAGCGGTGGCCACGTTTTTAAGTGGAGGAGCATAAGAGCGAAATGGAAAAGTTGCAGTCATTACTAGCGAGCTTGATGAAAGATCAGTTGCTTTATCAGGCAATTTTAAGCAACGTGCGAAAAAATGAGCCGGACTCTTTTCAGAAGGTGGTTGTGAAACCGTTAGAGATCAAAGGCGAGTTGATGTATCAATTTAGCTATCATTATGAAAAAAAGGTGTTGCATGAGAATCTTCCTCCCCAGGAAGCGGAGGAAAAGATGCAGGGTTTGTTTTCCGAGACCTTTAAGCAGGGACTTCTCTATACCCCTGAAGCAGATTATCAAGTCTTGATCAGTAAAAAATTTAAGGTCACCATCTTGAAAAAAACGGCTTCCATGAAGAAGGTCGAACTCACGCATAACCGGAAGAAAAACTACTTATTAGAAGAAGGGGTTCCGGTCCCTTTTTTGATTGAGTTGGGTGTCATGAACCCGGAAGGTAAAGTTCTAGCGAAGAAATATGATAAGTTCAGGCAAATCAATCGCTTCCTAGAGATGATCCGGGATATTGTGCCTCATCTGAAGAAAGATCGTAAACTGACCATTTTGGACTTTGGCTGTGGAAAATCCTACTTAACCTTTGCGATGTATCATTATCTTCGTGAAGTGGAAGGACTTGATCTGCAGGTGGTCGGTCTCGACCTGAAGGAAGATGTGATCTGCCATTGCAACGAACTGGTTCAGAAATTGAACTATGAAAACTTGAAGTTCCTTGTTGGAGATATTGCGGAGTACAGTGAGGTCGAGCACGTAGATATGGTCGTGACGTTACATGCTTGCGATACCGCTACAGACGCAGCGTTGGAGAAAGCTGTCCGTTGGGGAGCCGATGTGATTTTATCCGTCCCGTGCTGTCAGCATGAAATGTATGACCAAGTGGAAAGTGAGATCTTGCACCCGATGTTGAAGCACGGGATCATCAAGGAACGGTTTGCTGCCCTGGCTACGGATTCAGTCCGAGCGACGTTATTGGAGCTCATGGGGTATAAGACACAGATTTTAGAGTTTATTGATCTGGAGCATACCCCAAAGAATCTTTTAATTCGAGCGGTGAAGGGTAAATTTACGGAGATGGAAAGAGATCGCCTTATACAAAGTTATCTGGAATTCAAGAGCTTCTTGCATGCTCAGCCGTACTTAGAAAAAGCTTTAGAAGATCGTTTACAGCCGTTGTTTAGCCACAAATAATAAGAAGAAGAGACCTACTACTTGGTCTCTTCTTTTCTTATTATCTCATTTTAAATTTCCGTTCATTAAGCCAAACCGGGATGCGCATGACAAAGTTGAGCATTAACACCACAAATACGAGGACAGCAGCCGATCGATCGGCAATATGTTTGGCATCTTCCACGATAGCTTCGGATTGAACATACCATAAGTGAACCGCTAAGGTAGATCCTTGGCTGAAAAGATTAAAGTCCCACATTGCCCCAGATGTACTCGTACCAGCAGTTAAAATGATGACCGCAGATTCTCCATACGCTCTCCCGACGACCAAGCTAATGCCCGTTACAATTCCGCTGAAGGCTGCGGGAAGCACAACTCTGCTGACACATTGGAATTTCGTGGCGCCTAGAGCATAAGCGGCTTCTCGAAGCTCCTTAGGCACCGCACGAACGGCTTCTTCCGTGACGCGGACGAGAACCGGAAGGTTTAAGAATGAAAGAGTAACGGCTCCGCCTAAAATGGTTAAGCCAATTTGAAAATAGTAAACAAATATGGCTAAACCAAATAAACCAAAGACAATGGAAGGTACGGAAGCTAAACCTTCTACGCACATGCGAATAAAAGAAGTAAGCTTGTTATGGGGAGCAAACTCCGCGAGATAAATTCCAGCGCCAATCCCAATAGGCAAAGAAAAGATCAGGGAAAGGATCAACACATAGAAGGAGTTGAATAATACGGGGCCAATTCCGCCGCCCGCCTCCAGCTCGTCTGGCAACCCTAGTAAAAAGTCTAAGGTAATCCCGGATAGCCCTTTACTTAAAATAACAAACAGCATAGAGGCAATGAGAAGCAGGACACCCGCGGATACGCCCCAGAAAAAGACATTGGCGGTTTGATTGAATAACCGATTCTTCTTTAGGCTTCGTTCAAGGTTTTCTTTCATCATGCAGACGTTTCTCCTTTTGCACTAATGATGCGGATAATGGCGATAAGGAAAAGAGAAATAAGCAGTAAAAGGAAGGCCATCATATATAGGCCATAATTCCAAGTGGAGTCAAAGGGTACATTCGTAATTTGCATGACGATATTACTCGTTAAAACAGCAGTAGGAGTAACCAGATCTGTTGGAAGCTGAACCGTGTTTCCAATAACCATAACGACGGCCATGGTTTCCCCAATAGCTCGTGCCATACCAAGGATGATGGCCGTTAGAATCCCTTTTTTAGCACTAGGAATGAGGATTCTCCCAATCACCTGCAGACGGGTAGATCCTAGAGCGTAAGCAGCTTCACGTAAATAATTAGGGACAAAAGTGATCGCATCATCTGCAATTCTCGTAATGGTAGGAAGAACCATAATTGTTAAGACTATGGCAGCGGCCAATAAGCCGTCTCCCATATTGCTTCCCGTCACTTCTCGCAGGAATGGAAGAAGGATGGTTAATCCGAGATATCCGTAAACAATAGAAGGAATACCAACAAGCAAGTCTAATACGGGACGCATGAAACGTTGAACCCAGGAAGGAGCGACTTCGGATAAAAATACCGCCATACAAATGGATATCGGAGCAGCCATCACAAGGGTAAGAGCTGTAAGAGCAAGTGTCCCAATAATTAAGGTAGCTGCACCATAGAAGCCTTCTTCTGGATACCAGTCCGTAGAGAAGAAATATTCCATTAAACTAACTTCGTTAAAGGTAAGGACGCCTGTTTGCCCAATAAAGAAGATAATCGAAAATAATACAATACATACGATAAATGCACTAATTAAACAGAACCATTTAAATGCTTTGTTCGCGAGCTGGACTCGAAACGCACGATCCAGCCTTACTTTTTTGCCTTGTGAAAGTACAGGCGGGTTGACTTCTATTGAGATCTTTTCGGCTAATTTCGCCATAATATCCTCCTACATAAAACAACCAGCCCGTAAAATACGCAAAGTGGGCTGATTGTTTTAAATACCATTTCTTATTTTACTGCCGCTGCAGGGACGAATTTCATTTTCTTTAAAGAACCTTGTTGGAATTCTTTGCTTAATACGTAGTCAATAAACGCCTTGTCAGCTCCTGATGCAGCTCCTTTTGTCATCAGGTAGCCATAACCGATAACAGGGTAAGTACCTTTAACTACATTTTCTACGGATGCTTCCACACCGTTGTATTTAAGAGCTTTAATATCGCCTTTTACATAGACAAGATCCGTGTAACCAATGGAATTAGGCGTAGTTTGTACGGAAGTTACCATCACTCCGTTAGAGCTCACTTCTTTGTAGTTTTTGCTCGTTCCAGGCTTCATGAACTCAGAGCTTTTAAGAGCGTTCATTTGGTAGTTAACGCGAGAACCAGATCCGTGTGCCCGGTTGATGACGATAATTTCAGCATCTTGACCGCCAACTTGCTTCCAGTTCGTCACTTTTCCAGAAAAGATATCTTGAAGCTGTTGAGTGGTTAGGTTATCCACTTGGACGCTTTTGTTTACAATTGTAGCGAAAGGAATGATCGCAATTTTATGACCGACTTGGCCAGCGAAAGCATCGAATCCAGGAACCTTCTTGGAAGCATCCCAATCGACAGAACCGATCGTAGCAACCCCTTTAGCCACAGATTGAGGTCCTACGATGGAAGAAGAACCGGAAACGGAAATCGTGACTTTAGGATTTTTTTGCTTAAACTCTTTAGAAGCTTGAAGAAGCAGAGGGAGCATGGCGGAAGAGCCGTTGATAACAACCTTACCTGATACAGGGGCTTTTGCTGCACTGGCATCCGCCGTTTGAGTCATCGATCCTGCTCCGAAGCATGCTCCAAAGGCTAGTGTAGTGGCAACCGCGATAACCGATAGTTTTTTTAGTAGTTTCATGTTCTTGTCTCCTTAGTTTAAGTTGATAAATGAGCCATCTTTTAATACAGAAATGGTTTCTCCAGCTATAACGGCTAAATTCTTGCCATCAGCAGAAAGCTGCATTTCGGTTACATCTTCCTCAACATCTACCCATTTCGTTTTCTTGCCGGAAGTAGAGTCTACTTCATAAATAGCTTTGCTGCCTTCTGCAAGCATTCCAAGAATATAAACCTTGCCGTCATTGGTTACGGTAGCTTGTAAAACTTCCATATCATTTACTAGAGTCACTTCACCTTTGCCATCACGGTTAATGACCTTTAGAGAAGAAGGCTCTTCTGGCTTATCTACGTTTGAGCTAACATACAAAACTCGGCCATCAGCAAGGAAGTTGATAAAGGACTTATTATCCGTAGACTTGGTTACTTGAACAGGCTTATCTCCCTTTTTAGTAAGATCCACGACAAAGATTTGAGGCTCTGTTCCTGCCGTATCAATCTTGAATGTATCTTTATCAATTTCGCCAGATGCCTTGGCTGCTTTAATTGCAGTATATACAGCATATCTTCCGTCTTGAGAGATCTTTAAATCGGCTTTGTTCTCTACCTTATCGTTTACAAGATTACTAATGTATGAACTGTTGATGCTCATTTCAGAGATCAGCTCCGATTTATCGCCTTGGATAAAGTAGATCTTATCACCAGCTGCAGACCATTGAAGATCGTATTTAGGGATGTCGTTACGGCTGATTTTAGTAGCGAGATATAAAGGAGCAGTTGCCAGCCAAATATGGTTTTGCTCATCTAGATAAACCGCTTTTGATCCAACAGGGGACATCTTCATGTCCATCGCTATACCGCCAGGAATGGCTTTGGCTTCTTTATTTCGAATGTTAACAATGTATTCCGCAGCTTTTTCCTCTCCTTCGTTGGTAACCAGTAAATGGTCGGCATCTACCCAGCGAGGATGGATGCTTACACCTTCTAAACTTGCGGCGCTTGCCAAGTGAAAGGAAGGGATAGCTGAGATAATAGTAGAGGCTAGAATGATTCCTTTGATCGATCGCTTCATATTTTTTCCCCCTAGGAAAATTCGTGTGGTAATTTGTACAAATCAAAGTATAAGCTGGCAATGTTAACAGAAAATGTTGCTAATATTAACAAATGGTTAAGCAATGGATAACAATTAGTAAATTTGTCCTATCTCTATGTTTTTAATTGACAACGATTATCATTACCTGTTAATATAAAGATAATAAAAATCGTTCTCAATTAGAGGATGGAGGGAAGAAAATAATATGTCATTAATGATCGTTGGAGCGGACCACTTAGGCAACATAGAAGATAAGCTTACCCAGCTTGGTTTTCATGATATCCTACATATTACCGGGAGAAAGCCGCAAGAAGTGAAAAAAGACATCCCAGAAAAGATTAACTTAATTCTGGTGTTAACGGACTATGTGAATCACAACTTGTCGAAGGTCATTAAACAAAAAGCAAAAGATCAATCCCTGCCCATTTGTTATGCCAAACGTTCCTGGAGCAGCATTCATCAAGTACTAAATGAACATAAAACTTATCTAAGCTAAGAGTAATGCAAAAAAGTGCATTACTTTTTTCTTTTTGTGACCTGCCATATATCCACTAGCCTTCATTTTGGGTAGAATAGGAGTATAATTTAGATGGAACTGAGGAATTTATGGCGATACGAAAATGGATTGTACCCTTATTGTTTGTAATAGTGGCTGTTGTGCTTGTCCTTCATGGCATTCCTTTGGTACTTGCACTTCTTACAGCCATCTTATTGGAGCCGCTTGTTCAGCTTTTTACAAGATGGTTCGGAATGAAACGGATACCTGCGGTGACGGTTACGTTTTTACTTTTCTTAGCTTCTTTTGGCCTAGGCTCTTACTGGATTTCTACCTTACTTATTGTTCAAAGTATAGAGCTCGCTGAAAAACTGCCTGTTCTATCGAGTGAGTTGTTTGAGACGCTTGAAAAGTATATTATCGTTTGGGAAGGCTATTATGCGTTATTGCCGATCGAAACCATCTCAACGATCCAGCAAGTATTGGAATCATTAAGAAATTCCGCTATGGTAGCAGCTTCTACCCTAACGAAGTGGGTATTTAGCATTGTCGCTGCACTACCTCAGCTCTTGTTGATTTCCATTGTGTATCTCATCAGCTTGTTTCTGATCAGCTTCGATTTGCCGGGCCTGAGGGATGGCTTCATGAATTTGTTTACGATATCGGCGAAAGAAAAGGTGGATCTGGTTTTGCAAAAGCTCTCTCGAGCATTAGTCGGATTTTTAGGAGCGCAGATCATCTTAAGCTTGATGACCTATACTCTTGCTGTCATTGGATTACTGCTCTTGGATGTCAAGTATGCCTTTATCATTGCGTTTATCATCGTACTGGTGGATATCTTGCCTATTTTAGGCACGGGTAGCTTTATTGTTCCTTGGGCAGCCTATCAATTTTTCATCCATGGAGATTCACATCTGGGAATTGGGCTTATGATCTTATTTCTTGTGATTACCATCGTAAGGCGTATTGTGGAACCGAAGATTCTGGGTGAGAGCTTAGGCATTAGTGCCCTTGCGGCATTGGCGAGCTTGTATATAGGTTTTCAGCTAATCGGTTTCTTTGGCATGATCTTAGGTCCGGCTATCGTTATTATCATTGATGCTTTAATCAAGGCGGGATTCCTAAGGATCAAGATTGATTTCTAATTCAAACTCTGCAAGAGAAGGAGATTCCTCATGTTATATTTAATCACCCAGTTTGACGTAAGCGATTTGGATCGCCAGGAATACGCTCAGCAAGCATCTGGCTTTCATGAGAAATTAATTGGGGAAGGATGTCGGATCCTACTTCACAGCGATCGGCTTGAATCCTTTGTTTATGGGATAGAAGAGGAAAAAGAAGAGAATCTTCGCAAGTTGTGTAAAGCATTTCAACAATACTCCAAGCAAATGGCTCAAGCTGACTTTCTTTATGATTTCTTCACCCGAGAAGAAATCATCGAGAGCGGGCATTTTGATGAAGGCTTCATTCAGGCACTTCATCGTGCAGAGGATCAATAAGGAAGGTACGTTATGGAGCGTCAGAGGGTTATACTTATACTTACCGTTATTTTTAGTGTTTTGATTGCTTTATTTTCCTATTTAGTATGGATGGAAAGGCAAATCTAGGTAGCGCCATGGCCTATATATTCGTTTATGGTACGCTCAGAAGCGGACAGTATTATCATCATCTCATCGAAAAGCAGATCCAGTCGATCCAAAAAGCAACCGTTGAGGGGCTGCTTTTTGATCTGCCCTATGGTTATCCCGCAGTGATTGAAGGAACCGGGAGGGTTGTCGGAGAGCTATTTACGTTTGAGAATCACCAGCAAGCTCTGTGCATCCTCGACGAGCTTGAAGACTATCATGGGCCAGGAAAAGACAATGAATATGAACGGATTGAAACCTTGGCAACCTTGGATACAGGCCAACATGTACCTTGCCAGATGTATGTCTATTCAGCGAGTAAGGAAGCGTTAATCAAAGAAAAAGGAATTTTCGTCTCCCATGGAGATTGGGTTCTGTGGAAATCGTCGAATGGGAACGGATTCTAAGTACCAAAGTCCAAATCTCGACGAGAAGAGAGGCTGCCGACAGGCAGCCTCTTCACTTTTCCCTAGAAACAGGGGGAGGAGGCTCGCAGCCTGTCGAACCTTTTATTAAAAATAGCCATATTCTTACAATTTACACCTCTTTGCAGGCTTGTCCATTCTATGTAAAATAAAGGTAACAAAGCAAACGTACGGCGAGGCCACCCGGGAAGGCCCACAGTCAGTCATCCAACAAACATTAAAAGGGAGAGTGTATTAAATGGAAAAGCTAAACGTACAAGTAGGTTTGGTATTCACTCAAGCAATGTTTTGTGATGGACAAGGGAAGCTTCAATTTCACCGCGCAATGACGGACTTGGACAAGCCATGGGTAAGCATTCAGGAAGTATTAGAGATGGTGAAGCAGAGTGTAGATGATGTGATCGAGTCACTTCATATTGAGTTTGAGTTTAAAGAAGTAAACTATATGCGTGTGCTAAATTCTTTAAGAGATGAGTTAGACTACTATATGGAAGAAGGATGCCCCATTTCTATTCGTAATGGAGTACAAAATGATGATACTAAAGGAGGAGAAAACATGGAACGAGGATATGCAGAATTAGTGGAAAAAGAAGATCTGGGATCTACGTTTTATATGGAAGGTATGATTTTCTCGCTCTATCGTCAAGATTGCGCTTCTGCAGTAGAATATCCAACCATCGAGCATGAGACAGCATTACGAGGAAAGTTTGCTTTCAAACGACAACTAGCTGCGCCCACCATTACGGGACATGAATTTCATATTCTGAAAAAAGGCTCGATGTACGGGAGAGGATCACCACGGAACTACCATTCAAGGGATCAGTGTGCCCACGGGAACTCGTTTATCGCGGACGGATAATGTTAGAAGACATAGGGAGTCGCTATGTCTTTTTTTTTTTTTGTTTTTCCTGTCATATGATGTCGACCAACAGCAAAGTTTGTTGAAGGATTTCTGAATCGTTTTGGCCTAGGGTCTGATATAGTTAATATAGTTAAAATATGGATGGAGGTCTTAAATGATGAAATATACGTGTGAGAGCTGTTGTAAAATTTTTCATGTTCAAACCAAGTGTCCGGGGTGTGGAAGTTCTAAAGTGAAAAGCATCATCATTGTGAACCAAAAGAATACTAGAGCAAAAGTCTAGTCTTTCGAGTCCGGCCATCCCATTATTCTCCTCACTTAGTAGTTGCCGCTAAGGAATAAAATTTTGTTTTATGGTCCATACTATAAATATCCCCCACTTATTTATAAGTTTTCCCTTTAAAGGAGCCTAGTGCTCCTTCTTTTTTTGTTTAAGAGAATATAAGACTCGGAACCCCCTTAGGTTGTATGCATATCCTGTAGGTAAATATCATGGCGTGATGAGGTGGAAACATGGAGGCTAAGATCGCCTATTTTTCGGCTGAGTTTGGAATCGATTCTGCATTACCCATCTATTCAGGTGGACTGGGAGTATTAGCGGGAGATCATGTGAAGGCCGCAAACGATCTGGGTGTTCCGTTGGTTGCTGTAGGTATATTGTATCGTAGAGGGTACTTTCAACAAGAAGTAGATGCGTGGGGAAACCAGAAAGCCTTATATCCCCAGATATGTCCAGAAGACTTGCCTGTTCAGCCTGTACTGGATCACAGGGGCCATCCCCAAACGATAACGGTACCACTGGAAGGCAGACTCGTTCATTTAAAGATTTGGAAGGCTGAGGTAGGGACAGTTCCCATCTATCTTATGGACGCTCATCATGATCAGAATACAGAAGCCGACCGATGTTTAACGGATCATCTGTATGGAGGAAATACAGACACGAGATTAGCCCAGGAAATGATTCTAGGCATCGGGGGCGTTCGTGTTCTTCGAGCAGTAAGGGAAGAGCCGGATGTCTGGCACATGAATGAAGGTCATTCCGCGTTTATGGCACTTGAACGAATTCGTGAATATTCAGCCCAGGGCTTCTCTTTTGAAACGGCGTTGGAGGCTGTAAAGGCATCGACCGTTTTCACGACACATACCCCTGTACCGGCTGGCCATGATCAATTTTCCTTTGAACAGATGGATCGTTACTTAGGAGACTATTACTGGCAACTGGGTACAACGAGGGAAAACATCCTGGAGCTAGGTAAAAATGAAGGGCTTTTCAATATGACGCGATTAGCTGTAAGTACGGCAAGCAAGGTAAACGGGGTGAGTAAACTTCATGCGCAAGTAACCAAAGAATTATTTCATCGCTGGACACCCGAGATTCCTAAGGAGCATATTCAAGTCGAATCCATTACCAATGGCATTCACACCCAAACATGGCTTTCTCCGTCTATGGAACAAGTCTACGATCGCTATTTAGAGCCTCAATGGAAGGATAGAATTGCAGAACGGAAAGTGTGGGAGAAAGTAAAGGTCATACCAAACGAAGAAATTTGGTCTGCGCATCAACAGGCGAAAAGAGAAATGGTACAAAAGCTTGGTTTACCAGATCTAACGAATGTCCTAACGATAGGGTTTGCTCGACGCTTCGCCACTTATAAGAGGGCGTTGCTTCTGTTTCATGATGTAGAGCGGTTAGAGCGAATATTGAACCAAGTCGATCGTCCTGTAGCCATTCTTTTTGCTGGAAAAGCTCACCCGGCTGACGGCCCAGGTCAGCAGTTGATCCGCCAGATCTGGGAGCTGTCTCAACAAGAAAGATTTAAGAATCGAATTATTTTACTTGAGAATTATGATATGGATAAAGCAAAGCAGCTAGTTTCCGGAGTAGATGTTTGGTTAAATACACCGATGAAGCCGATGGAGGCCAGTGGAACTTCTGGACAAAAGGCAGCAGTGAATGGGGTGATCAATTGTAGTATCCTGGATGGCTGGTGGGCAGAAGGGTATAACGGATACAATGGTTGGGCTATTGATGGGGGGACGGGAGGTACATGGCAGGAGCAAGACCGTCTAGACGCTCAGGCTCTCTATCAGTTACTAGAGGAAGAGATTGTCCCTTTATACTATCAGTCGAACACCTCATGGGTAGAGAAGATGAAGGAGTCCATCGAATCCTTAACGCCAGTGTTTAGCACCAGCTGTATGGTGGCTGAATATTGGGGGAAATTGTACATCCCGACGGCCATTCGTGGACGCAGGTTCATCGAAAATGGCTTAGAGGTTGCCGAGAGAGTGGCTCAATACAAGTCTTTCATTCGCAATCACTGGCCTTATGTAGGGGTTGAAGATATGGAATTTCTGTCTGCGTTCCCTGATGTAGCCACAATCCAATGCAAAGTTAGATTAGGCGAGATTTGGCATAAGGATGTAAAAGTAGAAGTGGTTAGAGGTAATGGAGAACAAGGACTTTATCGTAAAGAATTGCAATGGGTGAAAGAACTGGATTGCGGCTTGTACTTATATGCGGGAACCTTTCCCGGTTCTATAGAAGATTGGCAGGGGTCGGGCGCCAATATTAGAGTTGTACCTATCAGCGAAGACTTCAGCCATGATCTTGAAATGGAGCTAGTGAAATGGAAATAAGGGTGCCCAGGGGCACCCTTAGTCTTTACTTTGAATAACTAATAACAATCCATCGCTAATGGTAATCTTCCCAGACTCTCCCAACAACACATTGCTAATACCTAGAGAATCTCCTAGATTCAGCGTTGCATCTTGCAGCGGGTACTGAAAGCCATCCAGCGTAATCCCTGTAACCTTGAGGCTAAGGGGAAGTAAAGAAACATGATGATAAGCCCCTTTTTGGACTAGCAGTTGCTGATTAGTAAGCCGCAGTTCATTATAGGGATCGATGATGCGGCAAGAGATGCCTTTATCCAGACCTCTTCGCAATAAATGCACATTGGCTAACGAATGATCAAATCGGGTTCCCAGCGCTCCGAGAAGGAGGACTTCGCCCGGATGTTGCTCAAGCGCCCATTCAAAAGCCATCTCCGTATCCGTTTGGTCTTTCATAACGGGATCACAGTCAGAGAAGGTCTGTGCATACTTCATAATGTTGTTCTTTTCTTCTTCGGATACCGAATCAAAGTCGCCTAAAGCGTAGTCAGGCTTATAGCCGTGTTCGACGAGAAAAAGAGCTCCCCGATCAACACCAACCAATACATCTCCCTTGCGAATATGGCGAGTTGCCCAGCTGTCTAGGGTACCCCCAGTAAAAATTAAAATACGAGTTCCTTTCTCCATAAGCTCCTCCAGGATTCATTTTGCTTATTATAAAGCAATAAACTGTGATATGATACTATGTGAAAAATCGAAGATAGGGTGAGATGAATTGTCATTTAGTCATTATGAGCAAGTGGAGCAGGCGATCTGGAAAATTGTCGATGAAGAAATAATCCAAGGCGATTTTATGCAGACCTTACTCGCTGGAGAGTGGAACCCCGCACAAGTAAGCGAGTTTGCCTTACAATACAGTTACTATAGCCGCAATTTCCCTAGGGTATTAGGGGCTGCCATTGCAGCTGTTATGCCTGAAGATGATTGGTGGGTACCCTTGGTAGATAACTTGTGGGATGAGGGGGGAAGAGGAAACCCAAAAGGCTACCATTCCAAACTGTATCATTCCTTCCTCGTGACCGCAGCCCCTCATATTCCCACAAATGAGAAATACGTTCCGGATTATCCGGTTTCTCCGGTGACTGTTACGGCTGTCGATACCTTTATTTCTTATCTGCGCACAGCTACTCCATTGGAGGCCATGGCCGCGGTGGGGTTAGGTTCAGAGCTGTTTGCCGGGAAGGTCATGGGAATGATCGGTGAGGGATTAAGTCATCCAAATTATAGTCAAAAAGAAAAGATCAACGTGACATTTTGGAAGGCTCATGCCGACCATCATGAACCTCGCCATTATCAACTATGTAAAGACGTGCTAGTCCGCTTCCCTTCCGAAGAGGAGTTACAGGCGATCTACCGAGCGGGGGCCTACATCACAAGATCTGAAGCCCGTTTTTATCAAGGGTTGTATGATAGAATGAAGAGTTTTGCATAGCGAAAGAAGAGGGGCGTCCCTCTTCTTTTTTCTATGTAGGCAAGTTGGTGGAGCTCCCTCGTTGGATTTTTTTGAGGACTTGAGTAATTTAAGTCTACTTTTAGAAGAGCAATCTAAACTTTGGTTTAGAGCCACCCATTTTCAGCTGCTTTTTGAGGTAATTAGGCTTTTATTTTATATCATGGCCTGGGTCGGGACCGCATGGTTAGAGTTCGGTTCCGGATGCTCACAAAAATTCCAATATACTCACGGAAAAGTGGTGAATGCTCACGATTAATGTGCGTTTGCTCACGTGCTTGGTACAATTCCAAATAAAACAGGCCTTTTGATCACGAAACCCAGTAAGTTGCTTCCAAAGCGGTAATGGTTCTAAATAGGTGAAACACCTGAGGTAACGCAAGCGCACGATTCATGCCCTGAACCTAGTGAATTGCCTGGATGAGGTACCGCAAGCCTGCGAATCGTGCCCTGAACCTAGTGGATTGCTCGGATGAGGTACCGCAAGCCCGCGAATCGTGCCCTGAACCTGGCGGATTGCTCAGATGAGGTACCGCAAGCCCGCAAATCGTGCCCTGAACCTAGTGAATTGCCTGGATGAGGTACCGCAAGCTCGCGGTTCGTGCCCTGAACCAAGTGAATTGCCTGGATGAGGTACCGCAAGCCCGCGAATCGTGCCCTGAACCTGGCGGATTGCCTGGATGAGGTACCGCAAGCCCGCGAATCGTGCCCTGAACCTGGCGGATTGCCTGGATGAGGTACCGCAAGCCTGCGAATCGTGCCCTGAACCTGGCGGATTGCTCAGATGAGGTACCGCCTGGCTCAAGTTTTTTAGGATTTAAGTCTACTTTGTAGAAGAGCTGCTCAAACCCGAGATCTCGCTACTTCTGATATCTCTTAAACGCTAGCGTCACATTATGACCGCCAAAGCCAAGAGAATTGCTTAACACCACGTCAACAGCAGCGGTACGGGATTGATTCGGGATATAATCCAGATCACATTCTTCATCTGGCGTTTGGTAGTTGATCGTTGGAGGCAGGGCGCCTTCTGTGATCGCCTTAACTGAGAAAATGGCTTCAATCGCGCCTGCTGCTCCCAGCAGATGGCCCGTCATGGATTTCGTAGAGCTTATAGCCAGCTTAGAAGCATGAGGGCCGAAGACGGTTTTAATTGCAGCGGTCTCATATTTGTCATTATAGGGAGTGCTTGTCCCATGTGCGTTGATATAATCGACTTCCTCAGGACGAAGTGAGCCGTCTTGCAAGGCTAGCTGCATCGCCCGAGCTCCACCTTCTCCATCAGGAGCCGGCGTGGTCATGTGATGGGCATCCCCTGTAGCGCCGTATCCCACGATTTCTGCATAGATGCGAGCTCCACGAGAAAGGGCATGCTCTAATTCCTCTAAGATCAGGATACCGCAGCCCTCGCCCATCACAAACCCATCTCGATCCTTATCAAACGGTCGGCTGGCCGTTTGGGGATCTTCGTTAAACGAGAGGGCCTTCATGGAGCTAAACCCGGCTAAGGCCATATCGGTAATAGGCGCTTCACTTCCCCCGGTAATCATCACATCCGCGTCTCCTCTTTGGATGACCTTGAACGCATCCCCAATTGAGTTTGCCCCGGAGGCGCAAGCCGTTACAGTACAAGCATTGATACCTTTAGCGCCCAGAACAATAGAGACATGACCCGCGGCCATATCCGGGATCATCATTGGGACAAAAAAAGGACTGACCCTCTTATATCCTTTCGCTTCGAAGTTTCGAAACTGCTCTTCATAGCTTTCCATTCCACCATTACCCGAACCAATCCATACGCCTACACGATTGGCATTGTTTTCGTTGATCGTCAACTGGGCATCTTGTACCGCCATAAGGGATGAGGCGACGGCGAATTGCGTGAAGCGATCCATTCTTCTTCCTTCTTTGGCATCAATAAATAAGCTAATGTCAAAGTTCTTCACTTCCCCTGCTACTTTAACAGGAAATTTAGAGGCGTCTCTTCTCGTTAGACGGCCAATTCCACTCTTTCCAGCTAAGAGTTGATTCCAGGTCGTCTCGACATCTAACCCAAGAGGGGTTATACAGCCAACACCTGTGATCACCACTCGTTTCTTTAACATGTTTCACTCTCCCATAGTTCAATGTTCTTTTTATATCATACCATCCGAAGGGACTAGCAGCTATATTTATGGTAATATATAGGAATAAGTTAAAATTCGCTGAAAGTAGGGAAGTCCATGAATTTGCATTGGTCTCTTGATGCTTTATACCCTTCCTTTGAATCCGAACAGTTCAATCATGATTTAGAAGCCTGCTTTTTGCAAATGGAGGAGTTGAAGAGCTGGGCTCAGCATGAGTTACATGATAAGAACGATCCTATAAAAGTAATTGAGGCCTACCTATCCAAAATAAATGCTTGCTATACACTTTACAGTCGGCTGCACAGCTTCTCCGAATTAAATCTCAGTGTAAACGCTAAGAATGAAAAAGCCATGCAGATGTCGGAGAGACTGGAAGAAAAAGTGACAGAACTAGTCGAACCTACGGTCATGTTTCAAAAATGGCTGGGGACACAAGGAGATCTGTCGCCTTATTTTGACCAAAGCCCGAAGCTCGCGGAACATCAATTCTATCTTGAAGAAGCCGTCAAGCAAAATCAGTATCTTCTAAGCGAAAAAGAAGAAGTCTTAATGGCTAAGATGAAAAATACGGGCTCAAATGCTTGGTCGAAGCTTCAAGAACTTCTCACTTCAACGTTACTAGTCGATATCGTGGTCGATGGAGAGAAGAAGCAGCTTCCTTTGTCCGTGGTCCGGAATATGGCTTATGAAGCCGATCCTCAAATCCGAAGGAAAGCTTATGAAGCTGAATTGGGCGCCTACGAGAAAATCCAGGATTCTTCAGCGGCTTCCTTGAATGGAGTAAAGGGCGAAGTGATCATGGAGTCCAAGCTGCGCGGTTATACTTCTCCATTGGAGAAAACCTTGATGGACTCCCGAATGAATCAGGAAACACTGGATGCCATGCTCACCGCCATGAGAGAAAGCTTGCCTGCTTTTCATCGTTTTTTCCGCAAGAAAGCTGAGCTATTAGGCCATCCTCACGGCCTTCCCTTTTATGATCTGTTTGCTCCCATGGGTGAGGTGGACATGACGTTTACCTATGAGCAGGCAAGAGATTTTATTGTAGGGCATTTCCGGACTTTCAGTGATAAGCTAGGGGACTATGCGAATCACGCGTTTGAGGCGCAATGGATCGATGCCGAGCCGAGAGAAGGGAAACGTGGGGGAGCCTTTTGTTCCAATCTTCACGCTATCAAAGAAAGCAGGGTCTTAACTAATTTTACAGGCAGCTTTAGCGATGTAACGACCTTAGCCCATGAGCTCGGCCATGGTTATCATGGGGCTTGCTTGAATGAAGAAAGCTACTTAAACAGCGATTATCCGATGCCCATTGCCGAGACCGCTTCAATCTTCTGCGAAACGATTATTAAGAATGCTGCATTAAAGAAGGCGACCAAAGAAGAGGCTTTTGTCATTTTAGAAAATGAACTAACCGACGCAGGGCAAGTGATCGTAGATATCTATAGCCGATATTTGTTCGAGAGTGAGCTCTTTAGAAGAAGGGAAACTAGTTCGTTATCGGTAAAGGAATTGAAAGACATCATGCTTCAAAGCCAAAAAGAAGCGTATGGCGAAGGATTGGATCCGGAGTTCTTACATCCTTATATGTGGGTGTGCAAGCCGCATTACTACTATGCCAATTATAATTTTTACAACTTCCCGTATGCCTTTGGATTACTGTTTGCTAAAGGGCTGTACGCAGAGTACTTGAAGAGAGGAGAAGCGTTCGTTCCAGAATATGACCACTTATTATCCGTCACAGGGAAAATGGATATTCGCAGCGTAGCGTCGATTATGGGTGTGGATGTGGGCTCTGTGGAATTTTGGAGAAACTCTCTGAAGCTCATCGAAAAAGATATAGAAACCTTTGTAAGCTTAAAATAAAGTTGAGAGGCTGCCTGTGAATGTAGGCAGCCTATTCCTTTTTAAACCTTGTCATACATGCCAGTCGATAGCCAAGAGCGATGGTCGTTTTCCCCACTTGGAGGGCGCGTTGCTCTAATGGAGAAGGTGGAACCAACTGTTCAGCACCTTCGAGCACGTGAACCACGCAGCTTCGGCACACTCCCTTTTTACAGATAAATGGAATTCCTTCTCGTTTAGGATCTGAGTAGTGCTCGTTGACAACATCAAGAATTAAACGATCCGGTTCACAAGGAACCTGGAATGCCTTTTGGTCATTGTTATAAGCCGTAATGGATATGAACATAGAATAGAACGCTCCTTGTGTTTATTTCAGGCTTTAGCGACATAGGCTGGACGATAATACAGATAAACAGCCCAAATCGAGAGGAAGATCAAGATATCCGCCCCTAAAGAGAGCCCCAAATTCCACCATTTATGGTGCTCGATATGCCCAGTAATGAGGGTAACCCATTCAAAGATAACAGAGAAAAAAGTCCAAACCAAGGTTCGTTTCATCACCCCTAGCCAATGTAGAGGAGCACCTTGAATGAAAAGATAAGCGACAACAGGGTAAATGCCAAATCCCAGAAGTAAGGGAATGGAATAATCCGATTGAGGCAGTCCATGATACGACCACAGCTGGTAGTGAACCATAATCAAATCAGTCCAAATGGCAAGCAGACACGTATATACTACCACACCGTAAAGCTCCTGTATCCTTGATTTATCCGCTTTTTTGTAAAACCATATCCAAGAAAGAAAAAATATCAGGATAAAGTACATGAGAAATCTCCTTATATTTGGGTATATTACTAAATATAAAATGACTATTTGGCGGGATATCATGGTGGTGTTATTTTTCTTTGAGCTGATGGCTCTTCTTATTTTCTTTAAATTAGCGGATCTTAAACGCTTTAGAGAGCTCTTACCTATCGTCTTTACAGGAGTTTATCTTCGGTTTCTAGATCATTACATCCTAATTGATTGGTTGGAGTTGTGGCATATCCATGGAACATTGAACTCCGTTTTATGGTTGCCCATGAGTGCGGATCTTACTATATGGCCTGTGGTGACGTATCTATTTATTCAATACCTCCCCAAAATAAAGGTGTGGATCTATATATTGTCTTGGTCTGTACTTATGTATGTTTACGTTCGAGTCCTTTTTTGGATTGACTTATACTCAGCTAAAAAAGGATGGCTTCCGATCTATTCTGCATTCTTTATGCTTAGTTATTTTAGTCTTCTCTTTTTATTCTGGAAATGGCTCCGTAAGCCTTACACCATAAAAAAGACTAGCCGAAGCTAGTCTCTTTTTTATGCGGCAGGCTTCATAGCGTTTTGTCGTTTTTTCATCCGAGCTACGCCTAGTACTCCTAAGATAACCAAAAGGGTGAAGCCCCATTTGAAAAAGGGGTTTGTGCCTAAGAACGTTTCGGCGACAAAGGGTTCTTTAACGATCATCTTGGCGGCGGTCAAGGCAAGAACACCCGCTCCAATATAGATAATAGCGGGGTAACGATCAATCAATTTCAAAATCATGGTACTTCCCCAAACCATGATAGGTACGCTGATAATTAAACCTAATACAACGAGCAGGAAGCTTCCATGAGCAGCACCTGCAACAGCTAGGACATTATCTAGTCCCATCACAGTATCCGCGATGATAATGGTTCGAATGGCGGCTCCTATGCTAGCGGTGGCTTTAACTTCTCCATGATCCTTTTCCTCGGTAAGAAGCTTGTAAGCGATCCATATGAGGAGAAGTCCCCCGGCAAACAGAAGGCCTGGTATGCGCAGCAGCCATACGACGGCCAAGGTGGCCAAAGCTCGGATCACAATAGCACCAGCTGTTCCCCAGATAATGACCTTCCTCTGATTTTCTTTAGGCAAATTTCGAGCAGCCATACCAATTACGATGGCGTTGTCGCCTGCTAACACCAAGTCAATAATGATGATGGCGACGAGAGCAGATAAGAATTGAGTTGAAAAAAAATCCATAAGGCTTTCACTCCCTGTGTGATCTCTTTGTAGAGATAGTGTTCTCCAAAAAAGGCAAATAGACGCTACCAAAAAACGGTGTTGATTTATCTTGTTGGATATTGTATATTGTATACCAAGAATATTTTTAGTATTTACACAGTTAAAACATAGAAAAAAGGTTTACAATATAGAGTGAAAAGGGAGGATGAAGGTATGCCACAGGTGAAGTTACATTATGGAAATGGCGAGGTCTACGAGCAAGAAGTAAAAGAAAACAGCAACTTGGTGGTTCTGGCAGGAATCCGTAAATTTCCTCATTTAAAATACGGCTGTGGAATGGGGAAGTGCACCAAGTGTAAGGTTCAAATTCTGGATGGAGCCGAGCATTTAGCCCCTCCGAATTGGAAGGAAGAAAAAATGTTGAATGATAAGCTGCAAGAAGGCTACCGTCTCTGCTGCCAATTATATATCCAAGACGATATTGAAATGAAACAGGAGTAATAGAAAAACCGGATCTCTTCTAGATAGAGGCCCGGTTTTTTGTTTGCACCTTGAACACAAGCGATGCTTCTTTGTATAGTAGAAAAGAATAACCCTTCAATGTTAGGTCGTGACGAACCACAAGTGAAACGAATCTATTATTTTACCCATTATCTTTCCTTTTTTTCTATTCTACTATTTAGTACAGCCTTTTCTATTCATACGGAATTATATATCCTGCAGAAATTAAATCAATTTGGCATCTATCAGAGCTTTATGGATGTTTTCTCAGAGAGCCATATTAAATTAACCCTCTGGTTTGTTTTATTTTTGTTGTACTTTATGGTCTTCTCGGCGATGAAGCTGATCTCTGATATGATGCTGGAGCTCTCCCTCTATTTTTTCTCTAAGGGGGATCGGCATCCTGTCGTTCCACGCCATTCGGGTGGACTTTATTTCCTCATTCATAGTGTGCTAGCCGTTTTCTTTGTTCAATCGTTTGCCATTCTGGTCTTTCTTTATCTGTTGGGAAATCTCATTGTGTTTTCCTTTATTTTATATCATCTCAAAGACCAGTTCACCTGGATGGGAAAAGCAGGGCTCCTATTCATGCATGGTTTCTTTTGGTTGGTTTTCTTCACGACCGTCTTTTATGCCGGACTTAAGCTCTATAACGGATTTATGCGTAGCCTAGGGGTCTAGGGATTGCATAAGCTCCTTCCAAGCACGAAGATGCGGTTGGTTTCTTTCTACCCGGGCTAGGCTGGTGGGACGGTCACTTCCTAACCAGATTCCGGCCGTATACCGAGGGGTTAATCCAATGAACCAGAGATCTTTCACCTGATCCGTTGTGCCTGTTTTTCCACCAAGGTAAGAGCTAGGGAAGTCGACCGTCCTTGCGGTGCCTTCTTTTACTATTTTGGACAGCATGTCGCGCATTTTTTCATTGGTGGAAGGGCTCCAAACGGTCACGGGCTGTTGTTTCCATTCATAAAGGAGGTTTCCCATGCGATCCGTTACCTTCGTAATGGCACGAGCAGGGAGATACTGCCCTTGATGGGCAAAGGTAGTATAGGCATTGGTCAGCTCAAGCGGCGACATTCCATGGGTAAACCCGCCAAGAGCAGCCGGCAATCGATGGTCTTTGGAGGTTACTTTGGCAAAGTTAAACGATTGTAAAAAAGAAAATCCAGTTTCAGGTCCCATCTCCCTAAAAACGCGTACAGCCGCGGTGTTCAAGGAGTATTTTAACGCCATCTCAATTGAGACCTTCCCGTACTGACGTCCTCCGTAATTCTGTGGGCAGTAATTGCCGATACATAGAGGGTCTGCACGGATCAAGGAAGAAATCGGTACCTGGTTCTTTTCTAGATAGGGGGCATAAACAAGCAACGGCTTAATGGTGGAGCCCGGTTGGCGATAGCTTTGGAAAGCCCGGTTAAAGCCGAATCGCTCGACTTCCTTTCCCCCTACGAGTGCCACAATTTGATGGTTCTGATGGTCGATGACAGCAATGGCCCCTTCAATCTGGGCTTGGGGAACATGCTTGATTAACACCTGTTTGGCTCTCTCCTGAATAGAAGGCTGTAAGGCGGTATGAATCATGACTCCATCTTCATGGAGAAGCTGTTGAACTCGCTGCTCAAGCTCTTTTTGCAGCTGTTCTTTCTCAGGTCCAGCTAGCTGAAGGAGCCTTGCTTTATACCCTTCCTGTATAGAGATGAGCTCTGTAAACTCATGATACACATAGGAAGTGTAATCATGATAGGCGTGGATCGGCTTTCGGACTTGAAGTTGAATCGGTTGCCCGACGGCGGCTTCATATTGCTCAGAGGTGATAAACTGCATCTCCAGCATTTTTTTGAGGATCCACTTTTGACGCTGAATTGTATTCTCATAATGCTGTAGGGGGTTATAATAGGACGGGTTGTTAGGAATCGCGCATAAAAACGCAGCTTCACCCACCGTAAGCTGATGGGAAGGGCGCCCAAAATAAAATTGACTAGCGGCCTCGATCCCATAAACTCCGTTATGAAAAAACACAGCATTAATATAGAGTTCTAGAATTTCTTGCTTGGTCAGTTTGTTTTCCAATTGGTAGGCAAGGATAATCTCCTTAAGTTTGCGGTCTACGGTTTTTTCATGGCTTAAATACAGATGGCGAATCAGCTGCTGGGTGATCGTGCTCCCGCCTTGTTCCATCCCATCCTTTTGCAAGTTCACGATAAAAGACCGAGTAATCCCGGAAACATCAAAACCTTTATGGTCAAAAAAGTGCTGATCCTCTGTAGCGATAAAAGCATGAATCACGTTAAAAGGAATCTCCTGCCACGGGAGATATCGTCGATTTTGCTCACCAATGATTTCCTCGAACAGGGATCCATTCTGATCATAGATAAAGCTATTCGTGATTAAGGTGATTCCTTCTGGCTTGACCCACTCTTGGAGCTGCTGTGAAAATTCTCGGGATAACCTGAGCTCATCAGCTATATTCTTTAACAGAGTGGTATAAAGCAGCAGACAGAAAATCATCACAAGAAAACCTAGACTTTTTCTCATGTTAGACCTTCCCTCATTTCGCTGGCCTTAGGTCACAATCATTAAAAGGAGGACAAAAAGCATGAATAGATGTATGGCTCATCGCGGCTGGTCTTCAAGAGCCCCAGAAAATACGATGGCTGCTTTTCAATTAGCCTTTCAAGAGCCTCGAATTCATTCGATTGAAATGGATGTGCAGGTCTCTAAGGATGGCGTACCTATCATCATACATGATTTTACCCTAGATCGTACTACGAATGGAACTGGATTTGTCTATCAAACTCCCTATTTAGAACTCACTCAGTTAAAAGTGGAGAATACAGAAAGAATACCGACCTTAGAAGAGGTTCTGCAGGCTGCGAGAGGGAAGTGTCGTTTAAACCTGGAATTAAAGACCGCAGGAGGCTTATATCAAGGAATAGAGAAAAAAGTAGTGGAGCTCGTTCAAAAATATCAAATGGAGCAGGAAGTGTGTCTTACCTCCTTTGATCATCAGGTGATACGAGAGGTAAGGGATCATTCCACCAACATTCAAACAGGTCTCATTCTAAGCGGAATGCCGACGTTACTAGAAGACCAATTGAAGTATACGGGAGCCACCATTCTTTCCATGGAATATCCCTTTATTACGAAGCCATTCGCTGAGGAAATGATCGGAAAAGGGTACCAGATTGTGGCTTGGACGGTGAATAAGCAAGAAGAGATTGAACGGGTGATGAAGATTCACCCTCAGATTGAGATCTGTACGAATTACCCAGATCGGATGTTTCCATTTATGTAAAAAAAGAAACCGGAGAGATCCGGTTTTTACTTTTTCTGATCTAAAAGGTAACGAGCATATTTGATCGGGTTGACCAAACTCATTCGATCGGCTTCAAAATCCGAGATTTTTTTGTAGAGGGTTTTGCCAGGCTTGATATTTACTTCAATAATCCACACCTTCATATCCCGGTCGACAGCAATATCTAATCCGAGGTCCACTAGTCTCTTATTATAGGCTTTCTCCAGATAGTCTGGTATAGCATAGGAAATCTCGCGAATTTTACGTTCTAATTGATTAGCGGCCTGGGCTGAAAACTGCTCTTTAAGAAAGGGGTAAACTGGAAAGGCGTGGCCTCCTCCGCTCAGGTTAGAGGTAATCTTTCCTTGGCTTCCTTGCCTAACTCCCATGCCTGTTAACGTCCACTTACCCGACCCGTCTTTTTGCATCAGCACACGAATATCATAGACGGTGCCTTTTCGATCGCGAATATCGATCCACTTCTGCACAAGGTATCGCCCTTTTTTCACCTGGGATGGAAGTTTCCAGTTAGAAGAACGATAATTCTTTGCTTGGTTGCCCGTTTCCTCCACGATCGATCCATCTCCTTGTAAAGTAAGGCGGATAATGCCGCGCCCCCCTTTTCCATTTACGGGCTTGAGCATAACAGAACGATGCTTCTTTAACATGTCTAAGACACTACTGGAGGAGGAAAGGAGTATAGTGGGGAGTAAATGGGGAAGTAATGAGGGGAACTTGGATAGTTGTTGTTGGATGGTCCATTTATTACCTAAACCATAGCCGAGAAAAGGAAGCTTAGGATGAGCTTTGACTCTTTTTACTCTCTGTAAGGCAGCTTGACTAGTATAATAGCCAACATCATGAGAGATTGAAGGGAAGGGGCACGACTCTTTTTTCCAGCTCTGGCCGCGGTTGACGTAGCCTAACACCCGTTGTTTTTTTAAGTCTACATCGTTTGGCGTAAATAGCACGACCTCTGAAAAGCCTTCGTTTAGAGCGATAGGGACGAACTTCTGAAAGCGTGAGAAGTCCATCCTGGTGTCTGTCATGATGCCAAACACTCGTTTATTCATCGGGATCACCTATCTATTAGTGGTTACAATACAATATTCTAGGACTTCGGAAACGGGAAGACCATTGCTAGAAAATGAGCAGATGTTCTTGTGGTAGAGAGGAATAGTTGATATATTCGGTTTGCAGGATAAATGAAGGAGATGCTTACATGAGCTTATGGCGCACAAAAGAACAGAAAAGGCAGTTGTTACTTAATCTTGTTAAACATCCCAGTGTAACCGGGAGTAAGGCAGAAGTAGAGGTTGCTGAGTATGTGGTTCAACAATTGAAACAACTCCCGTACTTCAGAGAAAACGAGAATGATGTTCAATTAAACCCTACAGGTGATGATCGCTATTTCGTAACCGCTTTAGTTCGGGGTAAATCCTCTGGGAAGAAAACGGTGATTTTAGTCAGTCATTTTGACGTGGTCGATATTCAAGACTATGGGCAATGGAGAGATCTTGCGTTTGACGCCAATCAAATAACAAAGACCTTTTATCAGCACCAATTAGATATGCCCAAAGAAGTTCAGGAGGATATGAAGGAAGGGCAGTGGCTGTTCGGAAGAGGGACCATGGATATGAAATGCGGTCTAGCTCTTCATATGTCTTTACTCGAACAAGCTGCAGATGGAGAGTTTGATGGCAACCTTTTGCTTCTCTCCGTTCCTGATGAAGAAGTGAATTCTGTGGGGATGAGAGCGGCTGTCCCTGTTCTCCTAGAGTTGGCCGAGAAGCATGGGTTGGAGTATCAAGTGGTGTTGAATTCGGAACCGATGTTTGCGCGCTTTCCTGGTGATAGAACCCAATATATTTATTCGGGCTCCATTGGAAAGGTACTGCCTGGCTTCTTATGCTATGGAAAAGAAACACATGTCGGCGAGCCTTTATCTGGATTAAACGCCAATTGGATGGCTTCCCAAGTAACGTGTGAAATAGAGCTGAATACTGATTTTTGTGAAGTCGTGGAAGGCGATGTCACCCCTCCTCCTACGAATTTGATTCAAACCGACCTGAAGGAGGAGTACTCGGTTCAAATTCCCCATCGAGCTGTAACGTTGTTTAATTTATTCTTATATGAACGTTCGATGGATGAATTGTTGGCGCGTTTGAAGACAGCAGCTCAAAGTGCAGCTCAGAAAATCGAACAGGCTTATGCCCAGCAGGCTGAGTATTTTGCCCAATTGGAAAAGTCTACGCCAGGAACCATACAAGTTAAGGTCAAAACGTTTGGAGAACTGATGGAGTACGCGATCAACACGTTTGGACAAGCCAAAGTTGATGAGATCGTTTCCCGTGTGGCGGCCAATCGAGGAAGCAAAGACGATCGGGACGCTACCATTGCTTTAGTTGATGAATTAGCTATCCTATGCAAGGACTTGTCTCCGATGATTATTGTTTTTTTCGCCCCTCCTTTTTACCCTGCAGTCAGCTCGAGAAACCATCCGTTGATTCACCGTGTGGTCGAGGAGATGATTGACTTCGTGAAAGAACAGGAAGGCTTGAACTGGGTAAAGCAAAATTACTTTGGAGGGATCTCTGATCTTAGTTATGTAGGGCTTCAGTTTCCTGTCGATCAAATGAGTCCCTTGGTCGATAACATGCCATTGTGGGATAAAGGGTATTCTTTGCCTCTCGATGCCCTCGCGTTATTTGACGTACCGGTCCTCAATATTGGTCCTGTTGGGCGAGATGCGCATAAATGGACAGAGCGATTAGATGAACGATATGCGTTTGAAACGCTTCCCGGCTTATTGGAGGTGGCGATTAGAAAAATTTTAACATAAATATGAATGACCGCTTCCTTGCGGTCTTTTTTTCATTTTCTTTGTCTGCTGTTGGTACATAATCCCATTCCATCCAGAGAAGGATAATCTTTAAGGAGATGTGATGATTGATGGGATTCCGCAATGCTTTGAAGAAGGTCTTTCGAAAAGATTCAACCCATACACCGCAGGTGAAAAAGGAATCTAGCAAACCCATACAGTCGAGCTTGAAGCAAAACATACAGAAAATAAGGGATCTAACAGGAAATAGCAGTGATATTTCGATACGTGAATTTCCGCTAGGAAGAGAGGGTGATATCGAACTAGCCGTTGTCTATACGGAAGGATTGGCGGATTCTAAATCTGTTAATGAATCATTAATTAAAAGCTTAATGATTGACATTCGGCATAGCAATATCAGCCATAATGGGACAGCAGGCAAGGATGTCCTTACGATCTTGCAGGATTATTCCGTATCGGTAGGTTCGGTGAAGAGAGAGCGGGAATTCGAAAGGCTCCTGAACGCTATATTCTCCGGCGATACCCTTGTATTAGTCGATGGCTATGAAGAAGCGTTAGTGGTTTCCTTAAGGGGATGGGAAGATCGAGGAGTTCAAGAGCCTACGGCTCAGACCGTGATACGTGGGCCCAAGCAAGGCTTTACCGAGACCTTGCGGACTAACACGGCTTTAATACGGAGGAAAATCAAAGACCCAAACCTCTGGGTGGAAAATAGGGAGATTGGACGGATCACAAAAACGGACGTAGCCCTTATGTATATTAAAGGTATTGCCAATGAAAAGATCGTTGAAGAAGTCAGAACCCGAATAGACCGGATCGATATTGATGGTATTTTCGAGAGCGGATATATCGAAGAGCTGATTCAGGATGAAACATACACTCCATTTCCCACCATTTATAATACAGAACGTCCGGATACAGTAGCGGCGTGTCTTCTGGAGGGGCGAATCGCTATCATTGTGGACGGAACCCCTTTTGTATTGGTTGTTCCAGCTTTATTTGGGCAGTTCTACCAGGCATCCGAAGACTATTACCAGCGAGCGGATATCGGAACCTTGCTGCGGCTCTTGCGTTATCTATGCTTTTTTATTGCTCTATTGGGTCCCTCTCTTTACATCGCGGTCACGACCTTTCATCAGGAGATGCTGCCAACGCCGCTTCTGATCAACCTAGCGGCCCAGCGCGAAGGAGTTCCATTTCCTGCCTTCGTGGAAGCTGTCATGATGGAGGTTACGTTTGAGATTCTGCGCGAAGCGGGCGTGCGGATGCCAAGAGCCGTGGGGCAGGCGGTTTCAATCGTGGGGGCGCTGGTTATCGGACAAGCTGCGGTAGAAGCCGGCATTGTCTCTGCTGCCATGGTCATCGTCGTTTCGATTACCGCCATTGCCAGCTTTGTTATGCCGGCATTCAATATGGCCATTTCCGTGCGGATTCTGCGATTTGGCCTGATGGTGTTGGCTGCATCCTTCGGGTTATACGGCATAACGATTGGTTTGATTGCCCTCGTTTTGCATTTGTGCAGCCTCCGTTCCTTTGGCGTTCCGTATATGTCTCCGTTCGCCCCGCTGATCGCTGAGGATCAGAAGGATATGATCTTAAGAGTACCCTGGTGGGGAATGTTTTCGCGTCCCCGGCTGATCAGCCAAAAGAATGTTGTGCGTGAGGGAACTCCACCCACCAAGAAGCCGAATCCCAAGAATCGCCAAAGTGAAGGAGAACAGCAATCATGAGGAAAATCGTTCAGCTTCTCATTCTGGTCGCGATTTGTACCCTCCTTTTGTCGGGATGCTGGAACCGCAGGGAATTAAACGAGTTATCGATCTCGTTGGCGATGGGGATCGATAAGGAAGGAGATGAGTTTGTCGTTACCCATCAGGTCGTCAATCCCAGTGAGGTCGCCGGCAGCCAAGGGGGGGGAGCAGGCGGTGCCCCTGTAACTTTATATCAAGGAAAAGGAAAAACTGTTTTTCAAGCGAGCCGTAAGATCACGAAAGAAGCCCCCCGGAAAATTTATGCTGCCCATATTCGGGTTCTCGTTATTGGGGAAGCATTTGCTAAGGAAGGCATGGCCAAGGCATTGGATTTCGTATCTAGGGGGCAGGAGTTTCGCACGGACTTCCATATCCTTCTTGTTAGAGACGGGAAGGCAGCAGATGCTTTGAGAGTTTTGACCCCCTTAGAGACCATCCCAGCTAATGAAATATTTGATACCCTAGAAACCTCGGAAAGGGCTTGGTCGTCAGCGGGTACGATCCAGCTGGATGAGTTAATTAACGACTTGGTTAGTAAAGGAAGACAGCCTTTCCTGACAGGGATTCAGATTATGGGAAATAAACCGGATGGAAATGAGACATCGAACCTAGAGGCCATAGATGTCCCCACACGGATTACAGTTGGCAACTTGGCCGTTTTTAAAGGAGATAAGCTGATCGGTTGGCTTTCGGAAGACGAGTCAAAAGGTCATAACTATGTAACGGGACGGGTTACCAGCACGATCATAGCCTTGCCATGCGGAAAAAATGGGGAACAAAATTCAGTTGCTGTGGAGCTCATCCGAGTAAAGGAAAAACTCAAAGCGCGCATGGAGAACGGCAAGCCCAAAATTCGGGTGGAAATCGAAGGGGAAGGCAATGTGGCGGAGGTTGAATGCTCCGAGCTGGATTTATCGAAGACGGGGACGATCACGGTACTGGAAAAAAAGACGAACGAGAATGTGGAAAAGCGTATCAATCAAGCAATACAAGTAGCCCAAGAGAAACACAAAGTAGATATATTTGGTTTCGGTGATGTGGTGCATCGGGAAAGCCCAAAGTATTGGAAGAAAGTCGAAGATCATTGGGATGAAGTCTTTGTCGGCATGGAAACAGAAGTCAAAGTGGATATCAAGCTCAGGCGTACCGGTACGGTTGGGGATTCTTTTCTTAATGAGATGAAAAAGGAGAAGTGAACAGGCCATGTTTGGTGTGCTAGG
The DNA here is from genome assembly GCF_004522215.1 of Ammoniphilus sp. YIM 78166. Classification (GTDB taxonomy): domain Bacteria; phylum Bacillota; class Bacilli; order Aneurinibacillales; family RAOX-1; genus YIM-78166. The sequence goes on from NZ_SDLR01000004.1 coordinate 428,583, forward strand.
TATTCTTGCTGTATCTGCCATCATCTCTTTCCGAGAGATACAAATCTTAAGGAAGCAAAACATGAAAAGGGACTTATGGGCATTTTGCTTTTTCATGCTGCTTGCCACAGGCATGATGGCTGCGGAGGTATTGGCTCTTCCCATTCCTAACCCGATGGAAGGGTTAGCGGCCATTTTTTCTCCTATTAGCGGCTGGTTTATGATGGAATGAGGTGGATCACGATGGAAAACGGGAAGATTAATGCTAGGCATTTTTTTCTGCTGTCCGTCTTTTTTATCATTGGAACCGCCATCTTGACGGTTCCTTCCTGGACAGCACCGATTGCGAAGCAGGATGCCTGGATGGCTGTCATTCTGGGGGTTATTGTCAGCTTTCTGGTAATGAGGCTGTATATCTTCTTAGCTAAGCAAATGAAGGAGCATACGCTTGTAGAATATAGCCAAAAAGTGCTGGGAAAATGGTTTGGGGGATTGGTTTCTCTATGGTTTATTCTTTTTAGTTTGTTGATGGCATCTGCCTTAGTGTACTATGTCGGCAATTTTATGGTAACTCAAATCATGCAAGAGACCCCGATTCAGTTTATCAATGCATCGTTTGTCTTGATTGTTCTAATGGGGATTCGCCTGGGGCTGGAGACAATCGGACGGGCAGCGGAAATCTTAGTTCCTTGGTTTCTGTTGATGTATCTGATTACGGTCTTGAGTGTACTTCCTGAGGTTGATCTCCATCTTTTTCAGCCCGTTTTTGAGAATGGAATGAAACCTATTGTATTTGCTTCATTCTCTTATATTTCGATATCGGGGTTTGCCGTCGTCGTCTTGCTCATGTTTTACCCTGCCAATATCAATAGAGAAGGAAAAAAATCCAAATTTTTGCTTCATGCAGCTTGGGTCGGCGGTTTATTTACCATCGCGATTACTATAGTCACCCTTTTGATACTGGGGCCTGACCAGGCTGGAAGACAAATATACCCTACCTATACCCTAGCGAAGAAAATCTCGATCGGAGATTTTCTTCAGAGGGTGGAAGCGCTGGTTGCGGCCATGTGGGTTCTGACTCTATATTTTAAGACTACTTTTTATTTCTTTGCCAGCATCAAAGCGGTAGCACAGCTCCTTAAGCTACAGAGTTACAGGACCTTAACGTATCCGATGGGCATGATCCTCATTACCCTTTCGTTAATCATTTACCCGAATACTGTATATATGAATTACTGGGATAGCCATTTTTTCGTTCCCTATGCCCTTACGGTAGGATTGGGGATTCCTGTGTTGCTTTTGGCGGTAGGGTCATTGCAAAAAAGGTATGAAGCCAGAAAAAATCAAGCCTAGTGATGTAGGAAAGGATTCGCAGATGGAGAAGGTGAGAATTAGTCCTAACCAGCTCTTATATTTAATTATCTTATTTGAATTAGGCAGTGCAATTGTGATTGGATACGGAATGGAGGCAAAGCAGGATGCCTGGCTAGCCGCCTTGATAGCTATGGGAGTAGGAATCGGTTTGTTTTATTTTGTCTATCGCCCCATCTTTAAGGTGTATCCGGATATCCCGCTTACGGCCATCTTGGAAAAGGTCTTTGGGAAATACCTAGGCAAGCTGCTCGTTGCGGCCTATGTATGGTATTTTGCCTACTTGGCATCACGGGTTCTAAGGGATTTTGGAGAGTTATTATTAACGGCTTTTCTTGACCAAACGCCATTGAGTGTTGTTATCGGATTTATGCTCTTGGTGGTTATGTATGCGACCTACTTAGGAATTCAATCGATTGCCAAGTCAGCGGAAATCTTAATTGTGGTGATTGCCATTTATCTAGGTGGCGGAATCAGCCTGGTTTTCTTTTCAGATGTCTTAGAGCCCCAGAACCTTTTACCTTTTTTGGAACATGGTTTGCAGCCTTTAATAAAGACCGTTTTTCCAACGGCGCTTACCTTTCCTTTTGGCGAGATGGTCGTTTTTCTTATGATGATGCCTCTCCTAACGAACCCGGGACTCCGGGTGAAAACAGGGATCTTAGGTATGCTGATTGCTGGGACGCTGATTGCCATCACCACGGCTATTGATATTGCCGTGCTGGGACTTTATCGAGCATCGAATGCAACGTTTCCCTTGTTGCTAACCGCTGAGAAATTAAAGGTAGGAGATTTCTTAGAAGGGATGGATGCCTTTGCCCTGTCCATGCTCATTATCTGTGGTTATTTTAAAATTACTGTGTTTTTTTATGCTGCGGTTGCCGCTGGAACCGGGTTGTTTGGAGTAAAGAAGGGGAGAGTTATGATTGTTCCAATAGGTCTTACCGTGATTGTGACTTCGATCTTCATGACATCCAGCTTTGTTGAGCATATAGAGACTGGATTAGAGTTTGTTACATATTGGATTCACCTCCCTCTCCAGATCGGGATTCCCTTCCTGATATTAATCGGAATATGGATCAAAAAGTTCAAGCGTGATAGGGGTGAGCGACTTGGAGAAAGTTAAGTTAAATGCTTTTCAATTCTTCACCTTGAAGGTTCTTTTTGGGATTGGGACGGCTATGATGTTTACGTTAGGAGGGGAGGCCAAACAGGCTTCCTGGCTGGCCATTCTGATTGGTATGCTTGGTGGACTGGTGGTTTTTGGTATTTATTATTCTTTATATCGACAGTATCCTGATTTGCCCCTGACAGAGTATAGCAAACGAATTCTAGGTAATCCTTTGGGTTTGCTCCTTGGATTTGCCTATTTTACCTTTTTTCTATATGGCGCGTCGCGGAATGTAAGAGATGGGATCGAATTGGTGTCTCTGTCCTATACAGAAACGCCGGATATAGCCTTGGGAATTATTCTGATTACTGTGGTGATGTATGGGCTAACCAAAGGGATTGAAGTGATTGCAAGGGTTGGAGAAATCTATTTTATACTCTTTGTAGTTATCACGATCCTTGCCATTATTGCTTTGGCTGGCTCTGATGTCATAAATGAAAATCATCTGCTTCCTGTCTTGGATCCAGATTGGAGAGCCATTCTCCATACCGCAAGATCGGAAACCTGGATGTGGCCCTTTGGGGAAATGATTTGCTTTGCGATGATCTTGCCTTACCTTAACTCTGCTAAGGCTGCCTTAAAAGTAAGTGTCTTAGGTATAGTGGCAACGGGTCTTTATCTGGCTATGGTGCACGCTCTTGAGATAGCTGTTCTAGGTGTGGATCTAACCGGGCGCTCCGTGTTTCCTTTTATGGAAATGTCCCAAAAAATCAATGTGGGGGATGTAATTCAACGCTTAGACGCCTTCGTCATGGTTACCCTGATTATCAATGTCTTTTTTAAAATCAGTATTTATATGTCTGCAGCAGCCATTGTCGCTGTAGAGTTATTTCCTTTAAGTAGAAATAAATTAATCCTAGCTATGGGAGTTATTGTATTGACCACATCCATTTTGTTTACAGGGAGTATCGTGGGTCATTGGGCTCAAAGTAAATTTATACTTAGATATGTCTACCCCATATTTGGCGCCTACATCCCAATGGGTTTGTTGGTCGTCCACATGGTTCTAAAAAAAAGGAAAAAACAACAAGCGTAAGGGGACAACTGAGCCCCTTACGCTTTAAATTTCCTCAACCGATACTGCAAGCTTTGGCGGCTCATGCCTAATTGAATGGCGGCTTTGGAAATGTTCCCCCCGCACTCCTGCAGTACTTTCTGGATATAAAACTTCTCAAATTCCTCCACTTGGCTTCTTAAGTCCCGCTGATAGCTAGTGGGTTCCCATGAAAGAGCGGCAGCCACGGGTTCGATGCTCTTCGCTTTTCGACGAAGATGGTGGATAGGCAGATGCTCATATTCAATGTGAGTGCTCTCTCCAATGAGGTTCATCGCCCCTTCAATCATATGCTGTAGTTCTCGCACATTTCCGGGCCAATCGTGTTCCATAAAAAACTGATAGACCTCTCGGCTAATGCCCTGTACCTCCAATTGGAATAGACGATTGTATTTCTCAATAAAATGATCAACAAGCAGGAAGATATCTTCCCTTCGATCACGTAACGGCGGAATGAATAACGTCACCACACCTAAGCGATAAAACAAGTCCTTGCGCATGCGCTGATTAGAAATCGCTTCGATCGGATCTTCGTTAACGGCAGCTAGTATTCGAACATCAATTTTTCGATCGCGAGTATCCCCTATTCTTCGTATTACTTTTTCTTGTAAGGCATGCAACAGCTTCGCTTGAAGAGGGAGACTAAGAGAGTTCATTTCATCGAGAAACAAGGTTCCAGACTCGGCTTGTTCAAATAAGCCCGGTCGTTCAATGGCACCGGTGAACGCTCCTTTCATCGTGCCAAACAGAAGACCTTCAATAAGGGTATCTGGTAGAGCCGCACAGTTTTGCGATAGAAAAGGAGAGGCCGAACGGATACTTGCATAGTGAATGCTCTGGGCAAACAGCTCTTTTCCTGTGCCCGTTTCTCCTACGATGAGAACGGAAGAGGAGGTTCGGGCGGCTCTTTTGGCATTTTGAATCACTTCCTGAATGGCTGGGCTTTTACCGATGATGCTGTCAAAGGTATACTTAATGGTTCCTTTATCAAACAGGTTTTCACGAATCATTCGCTCTACCTTGGTCACATCATTAGCAATCTCGATGGCACCATAAATTTTCCCTTCCCGCATGATCGGAAAAGTATGATTGATGGTTGTAATTTCTTTTCCCTTGGCATTGAGGTAGGTTTGCCGGACATTCTTTACGGAAAGTCCTTTACGCAAGGCTTGTAGTAGTGTGCTGTCTTGTTCGCTAGGAAATTGGAACACATCGAGGATGTTTTTATTGATGACATCTTCTTTTTTCATGGCTTCGATCTCGGCCATTTTTCTATTATAAAAAATGGAGTTTCCCTGTTCGTCTACGACATGGACTCCTTCACTGATTTCATCGAGGATCTCTTCTAATATCAGTTCCCTATCCAAGCTGATCCCACCTTTCTTCTATAATGGATTTTACCATGAATCCTTTAAGTGCAAAAGATGTTTGCTTCTATTGCGCAAAAAAATGTGGCATAGCCAAATGATTTTGCGTTTGGAGGTTGAAAAATCGTGTTTAGAACGAAAGTTTGGGTTGGCATATAAATTGCATAAATAAAAAGAGAGAAGAATAAGGTTGGGCGAAGCTCTTATTAAAGGAGGCTTTTTACATGGATACAAGGTATATCATAGAAAAAACAGAGAAGTTCGGCGCGAGAAATTATCATCCTCTGCCTATCGTTATATCCAAAGCAGAGGGAGTATGGGTAGAGGATCCAGAAGGCAATCGTTATATGGATATGCTTAGCGCTTATTCTGCCTTAAACCAAGGTCACCGTCATCCCAAGGTTATCCAAGCGTTAAAGGATCAAGCGGATCGCGTAACATTAACCTCACGTGCATTTCATAACGATCGCTTAGGAGAGTTTTACGAAAAGCTATCGGCTCTCACCGGCAAGGATATGATTCTTCCGATGAATACGGGAGCTGAAGCGGTAGAAACGGCCATTAAAGCGGTGCGTCGTTGGGCGTATGAAGTAAAGAAGGTACCTGAGAATCAGGCCGAGATTATCGTATCCGAGGGCAACTTCCATGGAAGAACGATTACCGTGACCTCCTTCTCTTCAGAGGAAGCCTACAAGCGTGGGTTCGGACCGTTTACGCCAGGATTTAAAATTATTCCTTACGGGGATATTGAAGCTCTTAAAGCCGCGATTACTCCGAACACGGCTGCTTTCTTAATTGAGCCCATTCAAGGAGAAGCCGGCATTGTGATTCCAGAAGAAGGCTTCCTCAAGGCGGCATATGAGCTGTGTAAAGAAAATCAGGTGGTTTTCATTGCGGATGAGATTCAAACGGGATTTGGCCGAACGGGAAAACTGTTTGCTTCCGACTGGGAGGGCTTCAAGCCGGATATGTACATCATGGGTAAAGCCCTTGGCGGAGGGGTATTCCCTATCTCAGCTGTAGCCGCTAATGCGGATATTCTAGGCGTATTTGAGCCGGGTTCTCATGGTTCTACTTTCGGGGGGAATCCGCTGGGCTGTGCTGTAGCGATCGCATCGATGGAAGTGCTAGAAGAAGAAAACCTCGTGGCACGTTCTCTCGAGATGGGCCAGTATTTTATGGGGAAATTAAAAGAAATTAAAAATCCGATGATTAAAGATATTCGCGGTCGGGGCTTGTTTATTGGAGTAGAGCTTCACGAGAAGGCAAGACCTTACTGTGAGCAGTTAAAAGAAAAAGGACTATTATGTAAAGAAACGCATGAAACTACGATTCGTTTTGCTCCGCCGCTTAATATATCCAAGGAAGATCTGGATTGGGCTATCGGGCGCATAAATGAAGTACTTCAAGCTTAAATAAGATATAAAAAATGCAAGGCTGAGAGGAGAAATGAAAAAAATGACGACAAGAACCATACCCGCTTTTGTAAATGAGCCTTTTACTAACTTTGGTTTAGAAGAAAACAAGCAAGCCATGCAGGCTGCTTTAGCTAAAGTAAAGGCAGAATTGGGGAAAGATATCGCGCTTCATATTGGCAGTGATAAAGTGATGACAGACGATAAAATTGTTTCAATCAATCCTGGAAACGTGGATCAGGTGATTGGTCGTGTAAGCAAAGCGAGCCAGGAACTAGCGGAAAGAGCAATGCAGGTGGCGTTGCATACCTTTGAGACCTGGAAGAAGGCTCCGGCTCGAGAAAGAGCGGAGTATTTGTTTAAAGCTGCGGAGCTCATGCGCCAGCGTAAACATGAATTCTCTGCAATGATGATCTTTGAGGCGGGGAAGAACTGGGCTGAAGCAGATGCGGATACGGCAGAAGCCATTGATTTCATGGAATATTACGCACGAGAAATGATTCGCTTAAGTGAAACGAATACGCATCAGCCGTTGGTCAAGATCCCCGGGGAAGACAATCAGCTCAGCTATATTCCACTGGGAGTAGGGGTTGTAATTCCGCCTTGGAATTTCCCGTTGGCTATCTGCGTAGGGATGACAACGGCCGCTGTCGTTTCCGGTAACACTGTTCTACTTAAGCCTGCTTCCACGACTCCTGTTATTGCTCATAAGTTTGTGGCCTTGATGGAAGAGGTGGGTCTGCCTGCTGGGGTGATTAACTTTATCCCTGGAAGTGGAGCTGAAGTGGGAGATTATCTAACCACTCATCCTAAGACTCGTTTTATTAGCTTTACCGGTTCGAAGGAAGTGGGTCTTCGTATCAACCGGTTGGCTGCTGAAACGGCTGAAGGGCAAATTTGGATTAAACGAGTTATTGCTGAGATGGGCGGAAAAGACGGGGTGGTCGTCGATGAGACGGTGGATCTGGATGAAGCAGCAGATGCCATCGTAGCTTCAGCGTTTGGATTCCAAGGTCAAAAGTGCTCAGCAGGCTCTCGCGCCATCATCGTCGAATCCGTGTACGATCAAGTGGTGGAGAAGGTAGCGGAGCGCACGAAAAAGCTAGCCATTGGTTTGCCGGAAGAAAACTATCCTGCGGGACCTGTAGTGGATAAAAGCGCGTATGAAAAAATCTTGGAGTATATCGAAATGGGTAAAGGTGAAGGTCGTTTGCTCGCCGGTGGAGGAAAAGCCGAGGGGAACGGCTACTATATACAGCCTACCGTGATCGCTGACGTAGCGGGTAAAGCTCAAATTATGCAAGAAGAGATCTTTGGACCGGTTCTGGCTTTAGCTAAAGCAAAGGATTGGAAAGAAGCAATCGACATGTATAACGATACCGAGTTCGGATTAACTGGATCTTTCTATTCCAAGGACGAAGAGCGTATTGCTTACGCACTAGAGACCATGCATTGCGGGAATTTATACATTAACCGTAAGTGTACAGGAGCACTAGTGGGAGTCCATCCATTTGGCGGTTTTAATATGTCTGGTACGGATTCAAAGGCAGGCGGACATGATTATTTGCTTTTGTTCACGCAAGCGAAGCTAACTTCAAGAAAAGTAAAGTAAAAGGTGGAAGGCCAGGGAGCAAAACTCTCTGGTCTTTTCTTTGTAGGGGAAATTGATATAATAACGGTAGTGTAATGTAAGGGGGACTGAATATGGAGCAGTTAACCTTGCTTTTGTTTGAGAGGGTAGGCATCCTCTTAATATTAACGTTTATTTTGACGCGCATTCCCCTGTTTAGACAACTGCTCGATCGAGAGGTCAGCTTTCAGACTTCGCTTTATTTCTCGATTATTTTTGGAACATTTGGAAGTGCCGGTATTTACGCTGGCGTGGTCGTGGGAGAGGGACAGTTTAACTCTTCGTTTTGGCTTACTTCGCTGGAAGCCCATGAAGGACTAGCTCATTCCGCCTTGGTTGGGGTGGTTATTGGAGGATTGTTAGGAGGACCCGTTGTGGGTGTTGGGGCTGGAATGATCACCGGCATTCACCTCTACAGCCTGGGCGGATTTACCGCATTAGCCAACGGTCTCTCTGCACCGATTACGGGATTATGTGCAGGCTGGATTGCCCGATTTTTCTCCCATGAGCGAGTCATTACCCCGTCCAAAGCTCTGTTTATTGGGATGTTTGCCCCTATTTTGTTGATGGGTATTATTCTTATTTTTTCTACTCCGCCAAGAGAAGCGATTGAATTAGTGAATACCATAGGGATTCCCATGGTCTTAACGAATAGTGTGTCGATTGCCATTTTTACAACCATGATTCGTGTAGCCTTGAATGAAGAGGAGCGGGCGGCTGCCTTTGAAACGCAGCGAGCTCTTAAGATTGCTGAATTGATTCTACCGTATCTGAAAAAAGGGCTAACCCCTGATACCGCTCTGCCAACCGCTCACTTATTAAAGAAAGAACTGAAAGCTGAAGCGGTTGCCGTAACCGATACCGAGCATATTCTGGCTCATGTTGGAATCGCCTCCAATCACCATTTACCAGGGGAAAACATTCAAACGGAAATGGCTCGGACGGCCATCCGCTCTGGAGAGGTCCAGATTGCCTACCACCGGAACCAAATTCAGTGCCGCGATCCAAAGTGTCCGCTAGGTGCGTCCATTAAGGTTCCGATTGTACAAGCAGGAAGAGTAACCGGGCTGATCGCCCTTTATTTTAAACGACCGCAACAGATTACGAAAGTAGAGGAAGCCTTAGCTAGAGGGTTAGGTACGTTGATTTCTAATCAGCTTAATTTAGCTCTAGCAGAAAATATGGCCAGCCTGATGAAGGATGCGGAGCTCCGCATCCTGCAAGCCCAAATCAATCCACACTTCTTGTTCAACACCTTAAACTCAATTAATACCCTGATTCGGCTGGATCCTCAATTGGCCCGCCACGTGACGGTTCAACTAGGAACCTTTATGCGCTTAAATTTGAAAATGGTTTCCTCTAAGCTGGTTCCAATTAAGCAGGAACTAAGCCATCTGCAGGCCTATCTAGAGATTATTAAGATTCGTTTTGCCGATCAGTTTTCCATTCAATGTCAAGTTGAGTCTGGAATAGAAGAAGTGCTGATTCCGCCTGTTATCCTTCAACCTTTGGTTGAAAACAGCATTCACCATGGCTTGAAGGGAAAGGCCAGCGGCGGTGAGATCCTCATCCAACTCAAGCGCTTAAACGATCTGGTTCAGATCGTCATTGAAGATAATGGATCTGGTTTTTCAGAGGAGATGATAGACCAGCTTGGTCATATCCCTGTTCAGAGCCAAGAAGGAAATGGCATTGGCGTTCACAATGTAAATCAACGGCTCATCAGCTTATTTGGTCCTGAAGCCAAACTGCATTTTGAAAACAAGACAGATGGGGGAAGTCGCATTTCATTTTCGATTCCTTATGCTGGATCGTGAGAAGGGAAGGTAACTTAGGTGAAGATTCGTATTATCATTGCAGAAGATGAACGATTGGCAAGAGAGGAACTTAAATATTTACTAGAGCAGGAAGAGGATATCGAAGTATTGCCGAGCGCTTCCAACGGTTTAGAGCTTCTTCAGCTAGTTGAAGAGCATGAACCCGACGTTGTTTTCTTAGATATTCATATGCCTGAAATGCAAGGGTTACAGGCAGCGAGGATGCTTTCCTCACGTAAAAATTCCCCTTTCATTGTGTTTTCCACTGCGCATGAAGACTATGCTGTAGAAGCTTTTGACCTAGATGCCGTAGATTATTTATTAAAGCCGTACGACCATCACCGCTTAAAGCAAACCTTGCAACGGATACGCAATCGTATTCGCGAAGGGGGCGCAGCCGCCGAATCTGTCCAAAGCGCGGGGACGTCTACAAGTAAAGTGGCGAAGCTGCTGGTGGATGATGGAGAGCGTCTAATTGTCGTCGATCCTGAAACGATTTTGTATGCCGTTCGAGAAGAGCGGGTGATCCAGATTCATACGAAGGACCATATCTATACTTCAAAAATGACCTTACAGCAGCTAGAGGAAAAGCTAAACCCGTATTCTTTTTATCGTACTCACCGTAGTTTCTTAGTCAACATGAACGTCGTGCTGGAGTTGATTCCATGGTTCAATGGAACCTATAACTTGATCCTCAAGGATGGGAAGCGGACGCAGATTCCAGTTTCACGCTCTTCCGCCAAAGAATTGCTTCAACGATTACAAAGCTAGCTAGCCGGACAAGGCTGGCTTTTTGCTTTTCGCAAGCCTGATGTTACCGTTTACACCAATAACGATAAAATCCGAAATTTTTGGATATATAATAAAGATTAAAGGACGTGGATGGGAGGAAATGAGATGAGTCAATCCGAAGAGAAAAAACTGGATACGAGTTACACGGATGTTGTGCAGTCTTCCGAGTTCAAGAAGCTGTTGAGGAGCAAAAAAGCATTTATCATACCGCTGACGATATTCTTTTTCCTATTTTATTTTAGTTTACCCTTGATGACTTCTTATACGACGGTGCTTAACCAGCCTGCCTTCGGACCGGTGACATGGGCTTGGGTATTCGCCTTTGCTCAATTTATCATGACATGGACGCTATGCTTCTTATATTCCAAACGAGCCAATAAGTTTGACGAAAAAGCAAGGAAAATCTTGTCTAGTATACATGAAGAGAGGCCATAAAATGGTATAATGGAAATAGCTCGCTTTAGGAGATGGGATTTCCATGAATATATCAGGCGTCATCTTTTTTCTTGCCATCTTGGTAGGAACACTAGCGATTACGTACTCTGCGGTAAAAAGAACGACGAACACGAATGAATATTACGTAGCGGGCAACCGATTGACTGGAACGCAAAATGGACTAGCCATTGCTGGGGACTATATGAGTGCGGCCTCATTCTTAGGGATTAGCGGTACGATTGCCCTCTATGGGTTTGATGGCTTTTTGTATTCGGTCGGATTCTTAGTTTCTTATTTAGTCTTATTGTTAATTGTGGCTGAACCCTTGCATAACCTAGGCAAGTTTACGTTGGCGGACACGATTGCCGTCCGATTCGATCACCGCTGGCTTCGTGGAACCGTTGCCTTTAATACCATTGTGATTTCGATCTTTTACATGATCGCCCAGCTAGTAGGGGCGGGAGCTGTTATTCATTTGCTGCTCAATTTGGATGTTTCCTTCTCCATATTTATTGCTGGATTACTGATGGTGATCTACGTGGTTTTTGGCGGGATGATCGCTACCTCATGGGTACAGATCATAAAGACGATTCTTCTTTTGTCTACAACGGTTATTATTAGCATGATTGTTCTTTCTCGCTTCCACTGGAATGTGTTCGAGATGTTTACCCATGTGACCACGGCAACGCATCTAGGAGAGCGGTTCCTGCTTCCGGGCAACGAGCTGACAAGCCCCATTGAGACCTTTTCCTTTCATCTGGCCCTAGTCCTGGGTGCGGCGGGCTTGCCGCATATCATCACCCGTCTATTTACCGTAAAAGATGCGATTTCCATTCGCAGGTCGGTCGTTACGGCAACCGGGGTAGTCGGAATCTTTTACTTGATGACTATTTTTCTTGGCTTTGGTGCGGCAGCCTTTGTGAGATCAGAGAAGATCGAAGGGGGAAATCTAGCGGTTCCACTATTAGCGAATGCCCTCGGTGGGGAGTTCCTGATGGCCTTCGTATCCGCTGTTGCCTTTACGACAATCCTTGCGGTGGTAACAGGGCTCGCGTTATCGGCATCTTCCGCCTTTGCCCACGATTTTTACAGTACGCTCATTCGCAAAGGCCAGGCCTCTGACGAAGAGCAGATGGTCGTAGCCAAAGGATCCGCAGCAGCCGTAGGGCTCGTTTCAATCTTCCTTGCCCTTACCGTTCAAAAGTGGAATGTGGCTTTTCTTGTATCTCTAGCTTTTGCCGTTGCCGCCTCGGCTAATCTTCCTCTGATTCTATTGACTTTATTCTGGCGCCAATTCAACCCTATAGGCGCCATATCAGGCATTATGACAGGACTCCTGTCTTCGATCATCCTCGTCATTTTGAGCCCGAATGTCATGGATCCAGTTTCAGGACTTATCCGGATGGAGGCCCTATTCCCTTTAAAAAACCCCGGAGTCGTAACCATCCCACTTGGGTTCCTAGGAGCTTATCTTGGAACGATTCTATCGAGGAAATGGCAGCACAAGGATAAGTATGACGAGCTTTTATTCCGGGCGCATACGGGAGCGGTGTTGGAGGAGAAGTAAGGCTGTATCCGTTGTTTTCAAAAATGAAGGCTGTCTTCGGAAAAGTTCGTATACCGACTTTTTAGAGACAGCCTGTTTTTGATGGGTTCGGACAGGGCCCCGCACCTCGCTACCTTTTTTTGAGGATTTGTGTAATTTTAGACTGATTTTTTACGGGTGCAATCTAAACTAAGGTTTAGAGCTCCCCATTAAAGCTGACTTTTTAAGTAATTAGTCTTTCATTTTCATCATGGCCCCGCCCCTGGGCCTCGTTACCCTTGTTCAGGTCTGGATGCTCACAAAATTTTGGATATGCTCACAGAAAAGTGGTGGATGCTCATGAAAAGATGCCGTTTGCTCACGTACCTGGTAGGATTCCAAATAGTACACGCCATTTGATCACGAAACTAACTATCTTGCTCCCATATCAGTAATGATTCCAAATTTCCCTTATAGAATGATGGCTTGGCAGGCTAAACGATAGCCTTCCCCAACGGCTTGTTTCAGTTTCTCTTTTTCTTTTTCATTTGGACGGGATAAAAGGGCTTGTCCATTTGATATACGGACCGTACAACGTCCACAGCTCCCTTTTGTACATTTATACTCCACGTTTTGGCCTTGTTCGAGGGCAGCATCCAAAAGGGTTCGGTTCCTTTGGGGGTCTACAGAAAAGCTTGATTTGCTTTGGCTAAACAGTATTTTAGGTTTACTTGGATTGGGGAGCTTAGGAATAGGGTGAGCTTTAGGGATTGGACTTGGGCTTGGGTTCAATGGAGCAGAGCTTACGGTATTCGGCTTCAAGGAACCAACGGTAAACGGCCGTTTCTTCATGTATGGACCTCCGGTCGTTTTTCATCCATCATATCATGTTTGGAGCAGGGATCAAAACTCACAAACAGATTGAAAATATTACCTATCTGGAGTACGATAACCACGTCATGATTGGATTCGTCATCTTAATTACGGAAGGAAGGTTCCTATGAATTTTGATCCCCATGTTTATCCTTATGCATCCAAGCGAAATGTCGTTTATGCCCAGAAAGGAATGGTTGCCACATCACAGCCGCTAGCCGCACAAGCAGGTATCGATATATTAAAAAAAGGGGGAAACGCTGTGGATGCAGCTATCGCTGTTGCAGCCTGTTTAACAGTCGTAGAACCCACCTCTAACGGTATCGGCGGAGATGCGTTTGCACTCGTTTGGGTTAAGGAAAAGCTATATGGTCTAAATGCCAGCGGTCCCGCTCCACAAGGCATTTCGATCGACAAGGTAAAGCAAGCCGGATATGAACAAATCCAGGCCTATGGATGGATTCCTGTCACGGTTCCAGGTGCACCTGCTGCTTGGGGGGCCTTAGCTGAGCGTTTTGGGAATCTTCCTTTAAGCGAAACGCTCCAGCCTGCGATTGAGTATGCGGAACAGGGGTACCCGGTATCTCCAACCTTGGCCCATCATTGGAAGGTAGCTTTTGATACCTATAAGAAGGAATTAAAAGAGGAGCACTTCCAAGCTTGGTTTGACACGTTTGCCCCAGAGGGGAGAGCACCTAAAGCAGGAGAGCTGTGGCGCTCCGCTGATCATGCTAATACCTTAAAATCAATTGCGGAGTCCAATGGCAAGTCGTTTTACCAAGGCGAGCTGGCGGAGAAGATCGATCAGTTCTCTCGAAGCTGCGGAGGCTATCTAAGAAAAGAGGACTTGGCAGGATTCTTGCCAGAATGGGTTACACCCATATCGGTGAATTATCGCGGATATGATGTCTGGGAGATTCCACCCAATGGACAGGGCTTAGTGGCGTTGATGGCCTTGAATATTTTGCAAGGGTTTGAATTCTCTTCTCGATATACAGTCGATACTCTTCACAAACAGATGGAAGCTATTAAATTAGCTTTTGCAGATGGATTACATGCGATTACACAGGCAGATAAAATGCAGATTCCTATTGATGGACTACTCTCTGCAGCCTATGCCGATGAACGTCGTTCTCTCATTCATGAACGTGCTTTAACGCCCGTCGCCGGAGAGCCTCCAAAAGGAGGGACGGTTTATTTAGCTACAGCGGACCAGGAGGGTAACATGGTTTCGTTTATTCAAAGCAATTATATGGGATTTGGTTCGGGTCTCGTTGTCCCAGGAACAGGGATCGCACTACATAACCGAGGGCATAACTTTACCTTGGATGAAAACCATGTAAATCGGTTAGAGCCTGGAAAGAAAACCTACCATACCATTATTCCTGGCTTTTTAACGAAGGATGGAAAAGCTGTGGGTCCTTTTGGCGTGATGGGTGCATTTATGCAGCCTCAAGGGCATGTTCAAGTGTTGATGAACATGATCGACTTTCATCTGAATCCTCAAGCTGCCTTGGATGCCCCGCGCTGGCGATGGATTAAAGATAAAATAGTTGAGCTTGAATCTAGCGTTCCCGAGCACCTTGCTTTGGCTCTGGCTGAAAAAGGGCACCAAATTCAGTGGGCACTAGGATCAAGCGGCTTTGGAAGAGGGCAGATCATTATTCGTTCAGAGCAAGGGGTATTGGCTGGAGGTACTGAACCAAGAACGGATGGGGCTATTGCTGTATGGTGATTTATTGGGAGTTGCTTTTAGGCTTTACCCGGGCAGGTATTCTCGGCTATGGTGGAGGACCTGCCTCTATTCCCCTCTTTTATAAAGAAGCGGTAGAGCGTTACAAGTGGGTAAGCCACGAAGAGTTTGGGGATATTGTAGCATTAGGCAATACCTTGCCAGGGCCGATCGTCACCAAAACAGCGGGTTATATCGGTTATCGGGTAGCGGGCCTACTTGGATGTTTGGCTGCGGTGGCTGCGACCGTCATCCCAACCGTTCTGTTGATGGTTTTATTGCTTGGGTATCTCTATCAAATCCAAGATGCTTCTTGGGTAAAAGGAATGACAACGGCGATTCAACCCGTTATCGGAGTCATGATGTTTGTTTTGGCTTACTCATTTTTCAAAGATTCATGGAAAAGCCAAGGACGGTTGCTAACCCTTTTGCTAGTGGCTGTAAGTCTGGTAGTTTTGCAGATTTTTGGTTGGCACCCGGCTATCTTAATAGGTGCCCTTCTACTATATGGCTTGATAGGGGGAGGAAAGAAGCCAGAGGATGAGAAAAAGGAGGAGGAGTCCACCCTATGATCTATTGGGAGTTATTTCTGGCCTTCTTTATCCCAGGCATTGTAGGTTATGGTGGAGGACCCGCCTTTATCCCTCTGATTCAGTATGAAGTCGTTGATCGTTACGGGTGGTTTTCAATAGAGGAATTCGGAAAAGTGTTGGCGCTCGGAAACGCGTTACCAGGTCCCATAACTACAAAAATGGCAGGGTTTGTTGGATATCAACTGGGTGGTGTAGCTGGAGCGAGCATTGCTTTGTTCGCGACAGTCGCTCCAACACTGGTAGCGATGCTTTTGATGATGGGAATATTGTACAAGTTCAAAGATTCATCTCGCGTGAAGAAAATGACCGCACTCATCCGTCCCACCATTGCGGTATTGTTGGGAACCATTGCGTTCCAATTTGTCCAGGCAGGCTATATGAAAGCTGGTATTTGGCATACGATTTTCCTGATTGTGATTAGCTTTCTGCTCATGGAAAAGTGGAAGGTCCACCCGGCAATAGTCATCGCGGGAACATTAGTGTATGGGGGAGTGGTGTTAGGGTAGGAGGCTGAGGGCATGAGGGGGTACAGCCCTAATATGATTCACTGAATTTGGTTTGAGGCGGGTTTGAGTGAATCATTGAGCTTCAATGATGCCCTCATCCGAGCTCCCAAGCCCGTCCGCCCGCCCTCGATCAGCTCCAAAAAGGCTAACTAGCAATAAATCCCCTGCTAGTTAGCCTTTATTTTATCCCAGTATCTCATTCATGATCTGAATACGCTGATTTATTAAGCTTATTAAGTTGTTGACTTCCATCGTTTCATAGTCTGATAGACCGGCTAGGCTTAGCGCCTCCATTAAATCTCTTCTCTTTGAATCTAGTTCTGAGATGCTGTAGGATTCACAAATCTCTTCTCTCGTATAAGTAACAGACATGCTTTCTTCACCAGTCCTCTCTATGTGGTATACCAAAATAAACTACTCCCAAGTTACACTATAATATGAACTTCCATTCAATTAAAGTTATAATCTTCGATTTTTATCGACAACCATGGGCTCATCCTATACTTTCCAATTTAGAGAGGATAGAATAGAGATATATTTAAATAAGGAAGTGAGCACTTATGCATAAATACTTGATTACAAAAGAGTGGTTAAACCAGCATTTGCACCACCCCGAAGTGAGGATTATAGATTGTAGATTTATACTAGGAAATCCAACAGCCGGTCAAGAGGCCTATGCGAAGGATCATGTTCCAGGAGCGGTTTACTTTGATTTAGAAAAAGATATGTCAGGTCAAAAAGCAATTCACGGAGGAAGGCATCCGCTCCCACAGGTTGAGGATTTTACTTCTAAACTCCAACAAGCAGGGATAGGAAACACGACAAAAGTTGTCGCTTACGACGATCAAGGAGGAGCGATGGCGGCTCGATTATGGTGGCTACTTCAGTATGTTGGTCATGAACAGGTCTTCATCTTAAACGAAGGATACAGCGCATGGAGAGACAGTGAACTTCCAGTTACAGCTGAAATTCCAAAATACACTCCGACTTCCTTTACCGCAAATGTTCAAACAGAAATGGCAGTGGACATGGACACTGTAAAGCTGAAGAAAGCACAGGAAGATGTGACCGTAATCGATTCCCGTGAAGAAAAGAGGTATTTAGGAATGGAAGAACCTATAGATAAAGTGGCTGGACACATTCCTGGTGCTCAAAATTTTTTCTGGAAGGGTGTATTGGACGAGAAGGGGAACTGGAAAAGCACAGAGGAGCTTCAGAAGCATTTTCAAGGTTTAGATCAAACAAAAGAAGTCATTGTCTATTGCGGTTCTGGAGTAACAGCTTGCCCCAATATATTGGCCCTAAAAGAAGCGGGTTTTAAAAATGTAAAGCTCTATGCAGGCAGTTGGAGTGATTGGTGTTCTTATCCGGAGAATCCGGTGGGATAAAAACTACTTCCTTGGTAATAATGGTGGAAACCAAATGAGCAAAGGAGCAGGTATGATGGACCGACCTAAAATCATTCTTGTAGAGGGAAAAACCGATCGGGTGAGGCTCCTCCAAATTTTACAGGAAGAGGTCAATATCATTTGTACCTATGGAACACTAAGTGAAGAAAAACTTGAGGAGATCATACTCCCTTTACAAGAAGAAGATGTCTATGTTTTGGTAGATGCAGACTATGCAGGGAATAAATTAAGACAGCAATTGAAAAGAGAACTCCCGAACGCAAGGCATTTATACACGAGAAAAATGTATCGAGAAGTGGCCACAACTCCCTTAGAACATCTAGCTAAAGTCCTTCATGACGCCCACTTTGAAGTCAACGAACAGCTCCTTCAGGATATGGAAATCTAAAAGATGCTGCAATAGGTCCTCTAGACCTTATTGCGGCTTTTTTTAATTGTAAAGGTTGATATTCCTACTTTAATAATCTCTTAACAATATCCACAAAATGTTAACCCTGTATTTATGCTGAGTTTATATTTATACACTAATATTGAAACTGTTGGTACGGACAAGCTTTCAATATAAATGGACATAAAAGGGAGAGAGAGTAGAAATGGAAAACATGAATCGCCGCAAGTTTTTAGGATACTTAGGAACTGGAGCAGCTGCATTGGCTGCAGCATCTGCAGGACTTGGAACTTTAGCTCCGGTAGCGGGCGCTGCTCCTGCTGATCACTTATTCAAGTTTCCTAATCAAAAGAAAACAAAAAAGGCTCATGGATTCTTTAAACCAATTCAACCTACCATGAAGGACGATCTAGTGTTGCCAGAAGGATTCAAGTATGATGTAGTCGCGGCTTATGGTGATGTAATCAACAAAAAGGGTGATACCTTTGGTTTTAACGCCGATTTCACACTTTATTTTCCTATCAATGGTTCAAGCGAAGATGGGTTGTTATGGGTAAACCATGAATATACACAGGATGTCTTCGTCCAAGGTAAAAAAGGTGAAAAAGGATACACAGCGGAACAGGTAGAAAAGTTGCTTTACAACCAAGGCGGATCTATTATCCGTGTACAACTTGATAAGAAAAGCGGAAAATGGAAGATGATTACAGATTCGGAATATGCTCGACGTATCACAGGATTAACTCCATTTGTATTAACAGGAGCAGCTGCCGGATCCCCAGCAGTAAAGGGTGCAACGAAAGTTCAAGGTACTTTTGCTAACTGTTCGGGTGGAATGACTCTATGGAATACCGTTTTATCCTGTGAAGAGAACTGGGAAAATACTGCAGCAGATGCAGGTTTAGATACAACACATTATGGATGGGTTATTGAAGTCGACCCATTTGACGTAGATGACCAAACCTTCCCTGTCCGCAAGCATACAGCACTTGGGCGCTTCCACCATGAAAATACAGCGATGGGATTATCTAAAGATGGACGCGTAGTGGTATACATGGGTGATGATAAAACGGATGCCTGTGTGTACAAGTATGTTTCTAATGGTAAGTATGTGGAGTCTGCAGGAAGAGGAAATAGTAAATTGTTGGAAGATGGAATTCTTTATGTGGCTAACTTCGCTAAAGGAAAATGGATTCCAGTAACAATTGAAACAGTACAAGACGCTATTAAGAAAGCTAAGAAAGATGAGTTGCTCCAAAAATTCCAAACGCAAGCAGATGTTCTTGTAAACTGTGCAGAAGCGGCTATTCTTGTTGGAGGAACACCGACAGATCGTCCGGAGGATTTGGAAATCAGCCCGTTTGATGGAACGATCTTTATTGCTCACACAAACAACGATAAGCATGGAAACATACACGGACATATTACGAGATTCTTTGAAAAAGATGGTGACCACGGTTCTCTTGATTTTGACTTTGAGATTTTCGCTGCTGGTGGACGCCAAAGTGGGTTCTCTGCACCTGATAACTTGTCCTTCGATAGTAATGGAAACTTGTGGACGGTTACGGATATTTCTTCTAGCAAGTTAGGTAAGGATGCATGGAAATCATTCGGAAACAATGGGTTATTTGTCATTCCTACAACAGGATCAAACGCTGGAGAGGCCTTCCAATTTGCTTCTGGTCCAGTAGAAGCTGAGTTAACAGGTCCTTGGTTTACTCCAGATGAAAAAACATTATTCTTAGCTGTTCAACATCCAGGTGAAGAAACAGAAGATGTTGCGAATCCAACATCTAGATGGCCGAGATATGGAAATGATATCCCTCGTCCTGCAGTGGTAGCAATCACTGGATTCAAATTTTAGGAGGCTGATCGAATATGTTCTCAAACATCGGAATTCCCGGGTTAATCCTGATCCTTGTTATCGCGTTGATTATTTTTGGACCTTCCAAACTTCCTGAGATTGGCCGCGCGTTTGGTCGTACGTTAACAGAGTTTAAGAGTGCGACAAAAGAGTTGGTAGGCGGAGATAAGGAAGAAGAGAAAGGTGAAGAAAAGAAGGCCGAGCTCGTAGCGGTTGAAAAGAAAGACAAGCCTGCAGTGTAATACACGGGGATGCAGACGGGAATTCCTGTCTGCATCCCTTTTCTATAGGGGGGAAAGTACATGAGCCAACAGGACATGCATCTAGTAGAACATTTGGGAGAGTTAAGAGGTCGCCTAATAAAGACAGCTCTAGCTTTTCTAGTAGCACTCGTAGCATCCTTTATCTATGTAAAAGACATCTATAATTGGCTAGTGAGAGATTTAGATGGCAAATTAGCAATCTTAGGTCCTAGCGATATTCTATGGGTCTATATGATGATTGCCGGAGTATTTGCAATTACCGTTACGATTCCTGTAGCGGCCTTTCAAACGTGGCGGTTTGTATGTCCGGCCTTATCCAAGGAAGAGCGGAAAGTAACGTTAAGTTTTATCCCGGGTCTATTTATTTTGTTCGTCATCGGGCTTTCTTTTGGATATTTTCTGCTGTTCCCCAGTGTTCTTGGGTTCTTAACCGCTCTATCTGCTGGGCAATTTGAAACGATGTTTACAGCAGATAAGTATTTTCGGTTTATGCTCAACCTGACTTTGCCTTTTGGATTCCTATTCGAGATGCCTCTTGTGGTGATGTTTCTAACGCGGTTAGGGATCTTAAATCCGATCCGATTAGCGAAAGCTAGAAAGCTGGCTTATTTCTGCCTCATCGTCGTATCGGTACTGATTACGCCTCCCGATTTTATATCGGATATTTTAGTGTTAATCCCCCTCATCGTCTTATATGAAATTAGTGTCACATTATCCAAAGTGGTCTATAAGAAGCGACTAAAGGTTGAAGCACAATAAAAAATAGAGGCTGGTCATCTTTCCAGCCTCTATTTTTTATTCCATAAATCGTTGCCGAATTTTAATATATTCTCTAGGCTGGAAAGGGTCGAATAGATGAACGTCAAGAGGCTGGGCCCTTGTAATCTGTACATCCGCTTTATTCCAGGGTTGTCCATTATAGCGATCTACGTGTTCATGGGTATACCAAGCGACTAAAAATAGCACCATAAAGGTTAGACCACCTACAATGGCGGACCTGAGTATCATAAAAATCACTCCTTCACTTCATAAGATGAGGCAAGGAGACCATTTTTATACATGTTTTTTCAGATTGGAAAAAATTTTTTTTATACGATTTTAGGTGTTTCTACCTATTTATAATATCCGAGTAAAAGGGGAGGATTCAGCGTACGATAAGGTGAAATAGCAGAGGTTTTCGTATATAATGCTATTGTATGCATTATGTTCCATCGGAAAAGGGAGGTTTTCGTTTTGGCGTGGTTGCAGCTTGCCATTTTATCACCATTTTTGCTGGCTATATTTGTACCCTTTCTGTATAAATATGTAAGGCAAATTCATACCGGGTGGTTTGTTCTTATCTTGCCCCTTGTTCTCTTCACATACCTTGTACAATTCCTTCCAACGGTTTCGAGGGGGGAGAGTATTCAACACACGATAGAGTGGATACCCTCACTAGGTATTAACTTCACCGCTTATGTAGATGGATTAGGTCTTCTTTTCGGTCTACTGATTACAGGTATCGGGTCCTTGGTCGTGCTCTACTCGATTTACTACCTGTCTAAAGAAAAAGAAGCTCTAAATTCCTTTTATGTGTACCTATTGATGTTCATGGGTGCGATGCTCGGGGTTGTTTTATCAGACAACTTGATGGTGTTGTATGTGTTCTGGGAGTTAACGAGTTTAGCTTCGTTCTTGCTTATCGCCTATTGGTACCAACGTGAAAAATCCCGATACGGTGCGCAGAAATCTATGCTTATCACTGTTTTCGGTGGATTTGCCATGTTCGCAGGATTCATTTTGCTCTTTTTGATGACGGGTACGTATAGCATTCGTGAAATTATCACCCAAGTCGCAACGATATCGACTCATGAGTTGTTTATTCCGGCTATGCTGTTAATTTTGCTGGGCGCTTTCACCAAATCAGCTCAGTTTCCTTTCCATATCTGGTTACCTGATGCGATGGAAGCTCCCACCCCTGTAAGTGCCTATTTGCACTCAGCAACCATGGTTAAAGCGGGGATTTATTTAGTTGCCAGATTAAGTCCTATTTTTGCGGGGCAGGCAGAATGGTTCTGGCTCGTGGCTGGGTTTGGGATTGTGACGTTATTCTGGGGCTCCTTCTCCGCAGTGAAGCAAACGGACTTAAAGTCCATTCTCGCCTTTTCAACCATAAGTCAGTTAGGTTTAATTATGTGTCTACTTGGATTAGGTTCCGCAGCCGTGCATTTTGGCTATGACAAAGAAACCGCTTTGTACACCACAGCTGTTCTGGCAGCCGTATTCCATTTAATTAATCATGCCACCTTTAAAGGTGCCCTCTTTATGGTCGTGGGGATTGTAGATCATGAAACAGGAACAAGAGATATCCGCAAGCTAGGCGGTCTCATGTCCCTTATGCCGATCACCTTTACCCTTGCCATTATCGGAACGTTTTCCATGGCAGGCTTGCCGCCTTTCAATGGGTTTCTCAGCAAAGAGTTGTTTTTCACAGGTGTTTTAAATGCGAGCCAGTTAAATCTATTTGAAATGCAGACGTGGGGGATGCTGTTCCCTGTTTTAGCATGGGTAGCAAGTGTGTTTACTTTTATCTACAGTATGGTGCTGGTGTTTAAGACTTTTACAGGGAAGTACCAGCCCGAAAAATTGGACAAAAAGCCACACGAAGCTCCTATCGGAATGCTCATTCCTCCCATTATCTTGGCATCCCTTGTCGTGATTTTCGGGATTTTTCCGAACTTGTTATCCTATTCGCTCATCGAACCAGCGATGGCCTCGATTATCCCAAGCGTGTTAGGTCCAGAGCAACAATTCTACGTCAACATCTATCACTGGCATGGCTTGACTACAGAATTGTATATGACGATTGGGGTTATTGCATTAGGGACGATCTTGTATTTAAGCTTAAGCAAATGGTCGGGCATCTACAATTGGTTCCCGAAAAAGCTCGCGCTGAACCATTTTTATGATCATGGTCTAATTTCGATGGAGAGAGTAGCCAACAAAATTACTCGTTTCCACATGACGGGCTTGATTCGTGACTATTTAGTTTATATCTTTGCGTTTCTTATCATCGTGATTGGTGGAGGATTGTTTACCCTTAACGCCTTTACCTTTGATTCATCTACAACGGCACCGATTGGTATTTATGAAGTAATTTTGGCCCTCATCATGGTGGTAGCTGCTGTTGCCGTTCCCTTTGCTCAATCTCGGATCACGGCGATCTTATCGGTGGGTATTGTAGGGTTTATGTTGGCTATGTTCTTTGTTGTATTTAGAGCACCCGACTTGGCTTTAACCCAGCTTATCGTTGAGACGGTTTCAGTAGCCTTGTTCTTGCTTTGCTTCTATCACTTGCCAAAGCTAAAGAAGGAAATATCACCCGTTCCTTTTAGAGCCACCAATTTCATGATCTCCTTGGGAGTGGGATTGGTGATGATGTTGGTTGCCTTCTCGGCCATCGGCAATCGTCTATTTACTCCGATCTCGGAATATTTCCTTGAAGCCAGCTATACGGAGGCGGGGGGAAGGAACGTGGTTAACGTTATCCTGGTTGACTTCCGTGGGTTCGATACGATGCTGGAAGGGTTAGTATTAGGAATTGCAGCGCTGGGTGTGTACTCCCTCATTAAGCTGCGTTTAGCAAGGAGGGAAGATCTTGAAAACCAATGATGTCATTCTACAAACGGTAACACGCACCGTTTCCTTTATTATCTTGCTGTTTTCCATTTACTTGTTCTTCGCCGGACACCATAATCCCGGCGGAGGATTCATCGGCGGACTCATGACGGGGGCGGCTCTTGTATTGCTCTATATCGCTTATGATATTAAGACCATGGCGAAAGTTCTCCCGATCGATTTTAAAAACATGACCGCATTAGGACTACTGATTGGAGTTTCGACTGGGTTAGGATCTTTCTTATTTAACGTTCCTTTCCTGTCTCATTCGTTCGGCTACTTTTATCTGCCTTTTCTAGGGAAGACAGAGCTTGCCACAGCGGTCCTGTTTGACTTAGGAGTATATCTGACGGTTGTAGGGGTCACCATGACCATTATCCTAACGATTGGGGAGGACAATGAATAATGGAGATCTTAATGTCCGTTGTTGTTGGAATTTTATTTATGGTTGGGACCTATTTGATCTTAACGAAAAGTTTGTTGCGCATTATTTTGGGAACAGGAATTATCAGCCACGGGGTTCATTTATTGCTGCTTACCATGGCTGGACTCAAGACAGGGGCACCCCCTCTGTTAGGAGAGAATGCAGCACTTTATACCGATCCACTTCCGCAGGCTTTGATATTGACGGCCATCGTTATCAGCTTTGGTGTAACAGGATTCTTTTTCGTCTTGGCTTACCGGGCATATAAAGAGCTGGGGACAGACGATATGGATAAGTTAAGGGGAAATGATCATGAATAACCTTGTAGTACTGCCTATTGTTCTTCCTATCATGACAGGTATCATTCTCATCTTTTTCCGAAACCAAATCGGATTGCAAAGATGGATTAGTTTTATTTCTTTATTGTTTTTCATTGGTCTGGCAGCAAATATGGTACAGTTGGTCTATGTGGATGGCATTCAAACCCTCTACCTAGGGGGCTGGCTCCCTCCCTTCGGGATCGTCTTGGTAGCGGATATGTTCGCTAGCTTACTGGTCTTGACCACGGCCATCGTAGCGCTAAGCTGTCTGTGGTTCTCGTTTCGTTCCATTGGAATCGAGCGGGAAAAGCATTACTATTATCCCTTCTTTCATTTCTTGATTGCAGGGGTATCCGGATCGTTTTTAACCGGCGATATTTTTAACCTTTTTGTTTTCTTTGAGGTCATGCTGATTTCTTCCTATGTTTTAATTGTTTTGGGAGCAACTAAAATACAGCTGAGAGAGACGCTGAAATATCTCTTGGTTAATATCGTTTCTTCCGCTTTATTCGTAGCTTCTGTTGCCTTTTTGTACGCCATCACGGGTACCTTGAACATGGCTGACCTATCAGTTCGTGTCGCTGAAGTGGGACAGACTGGACTGTTAAACGTTGTAGCCTTACTGTTCTTGATTGTGTTTGGACTCAAGGCCGGATTATTTTTATACTTCTGGCTGCCAGGTTCTTATAGTGCGCCTCCTACCCCGGTGGCTGCTCTGTTCGCAGGTCTTCTAACGAAGGTGGGGATCTACGCCATTTTCCGTACCTTTACGCTCATCTTCTACCATCAGCCTGGGATTACGCATGAGATCATGGCTTGGATGGCAGCGGCGACGATGATATTGGGTGTGATTGGGGCCATTGCGTTTAGTGATATACGCCAGGTATTAGCTTTCAATGTGGTAGCTGGGGTTGGTTTCATCATATTTGGTCTTGCTGCCTTTACTTCAGCGTCATTCCAAGGTGCCATTTTCTACCTTATTCATGACATGCTTGTAAAAGCCCTTCTGTTTTTACTAGGCGGAGCCGTCATTGGCATTGCCGGAACGAGCAACCTCAAGCAAATGGGAGGTCTCATTAAGTACCATCCTTCACTTGGCTGGATGTTTTTTATTGCCGGCCTCGCATTGGCTGGAGTCCCTCCATTAAGCGGATTTATCGGGAAGCTGCTGCTTGTTCAAGGAGGTCTTACGGCTGAATTCTACTGGATCACAGGGATTAGTTTAGCAACCAGCTTGTTGATTCTCTACTCGATCATCAAGGTGTTTATGCACGCATTCTGGGGCGAAACGAAGCTAAGTCCAAAAGAGGAAAAGGGTTCAGAAAAAGGGTTATTGGCTCCTTGCGCGGTCCTCGTGTTTCTTTCTTTCGCTCTAGGATTAGGAGCGGATTATCTCTATCCGTATATTGAAGTTGCAGCAGAAACATTGATGGATCCTTCTATCTATATTCAAGCGGTATTAAAGGAGTAGATAACTATGGCTGTTCAAGTCTTGCTCAACTTCACACTCGCCTTCATCTGGATGTTTTTGAACCAAAGCTGGACCCCGGTGGACTTTGTCATGGGGTATATCGTAGGACTGGCACTGATTTTTGTTCTTCGTCGGTTCCTGTTAACCCCGTTTTATTTTCAAAAAGTGATTGCCATCACGAAACTAATTTTGATATTTATTCGAGAACTGATTTTATCGAGTGTAAGTGTCATCAAGCTGATTCTCCGTCCAAAAATGGATTTTCGCCCAGGCATTTTTGCCTTACCGACGGATCTGAAGAGCGATTGGGAAATTACGCTGCTGGCAAGTCTGATCTCGTTGACGCCGGGAACGTTATCCTTAGAGGTATCTCCGGAGGGTAATGTGCTGTATATTCACGCGATGGATTTACCTGATACAACGGAAGCAATTAATCAGATCAAGGATACTTTTGAAAAAGCGATCAAGGAGGTGACACGGTGATGTTTGAGACGTTGATTACCCTATCTCTCGTCCTCATCTCCCTTTCGATTTTGGGTACTTTGTATCGATTATTCTGGGGTCCTTCGATGCCGGACCGAGTCATAGCTGTAGATTCCGTTGGGATTAATATTATTGGGTTGGTCGCGATCGTATCCGTTATGTTAAATACGCAAGCCTTTTTAGAAGTTATCCTGTTGATCGGTATTCTCGGCTTTATTGGGACCATATCCTTCGCAAAGTTCTTAGAAAGAGGTGAAGTCATTGAGCGCGATCGAAATCGCTAAGATTGTAGTTGGTGTTCTTCTGCTGATCGGCTCATTGCTGAGCCTGCTGAGTACGTTTGGACTGTTGCGTCTACCGGATATCTATAATCGAACCCATGCGGCTACGAAGGCCGCGACCCTAGGTACAGTATCTATTCTTGTAGGTGCGTTTATATTCTTCTATGCCGTAGATGGGATCGTAAGTGCCAAGCTTCTTCTGGGGATACTCTTTGTATTCATCACCGCTCCAGTAGCTGGACATATGGTTGGCCGTGCGGCCTATAGGACAGGTGTACCGCTATGGGAGATGTCGATTAAAGATGACCTCAAGCGTGATGATATGAAGAGGACGAAGAAGTTGAATAAGAAGGCGAAATAACGTAATAAAAAACGAGCAATCAGCCAGCTGGCTATTGCTCGTTTTTTGTTGTTAAGAAGCTTTATTTTCTTTCTCAATCTCACCAAATGCGGTTTCTTTCCCTGGCAGAATGGCGTGTAGCAAAATACCGAGGAAGGTCGCCATCGCAATATTATCGATGGTGAGGTTAGCAATGATATTATGAATCGTAATATCGTGAATTTCAAGTTTAAAGCCACCGATTCCGGTAACTAGGATGATAGCAGCAATCACCATATTGCGTTTGTCCGCAAATTCTACTTTATGCTCGACATACATCCGAACTCCCTGGGCAGCTATGATACCAAACAAGATAATCGTAACTCCTCCGAGAACAGGCTTAGGGATCGTCATTAAGGCTGCGCCAATCTTTCCTACAAAGGCGAAAATGATGGCGAACACGGCAGCTAGTCCGATCACATTACGGCTAAACACACGAGTGATGGCTAATACCCCGATGTTTTCCCCGTAGGTTGTGTTAGGGGGTCCACCGATAAAGGCGGCTAAAGAAGTCGCTAGACCGTCTCCTAAGAGGGTGCGATGCAGTCCTGGTTCTTTCATGAGATCGCGGTCCATGACGCGACCGGTCACAAGCAAGTGTCCAATGTGTTCCGCTAAGGTCACAAAAGCGACGGGTACAATAACTAAGGCTGCGAACCACGCGCTTGAAGAGCCAAAAGCTCCAATTAGCTGCGTAGTCAGAAGATGGTTGGTGAACATGTCACCAGGAGTGATAAACCACTGCGCGTTGGCGATGGAAGCCAGATCAATCCATTCAGGGAAACGAATCAAGGTATAAACATAGCCGGTAATCATGCCAGTAAGAATGGGAATAACGGATAGGAAGCCTTTAAAGAAGATCGTCGCTACAACTGTCGTGATTAAGGTGATAAACGCGACTTCTACAGCTGCAACAGAATATTCCGGTGTTTGGACTAAAGGATTGTAAATCGCCCAATTCACAGCGACTCCAGATAAGCTGAGCCCGATGACGATAATGACGGAACCGATCACCATAGGAGGTAACAGTCGGTTAAGCCAGGCGATGCCTACCTTTGAAACAATTATTGCTACGATCACATAGACGATACCAGCCAGCAAACAGCCGAGCATGGCTGCTCCAGGTCCCTCACTAGCGGATACGGTGACGATGGGACCAATAAAGGCAAAGGATGACCCTAAATAGTTGGGAACAAGTCCTTTGGTTAGGAAGATAAAAAGCAAGGTTCCAAGGCCACTAGACAAAAGAGCAGCTTGAATGTCCAGCCCGGTAATGAGGGGAACTAAGACGGTCGCCCCGAACATGGCGAACAAGTGTTGCAAGCTTAAGGGAACCAGCTTTTGTATCGGTGGGGTTTCGTGAACGTCAATAAAATCTTTAGCCATGGGTTGGTTTAAGCCTCCTCTATTTTTTCCTGGATCGTGACACGCTCTTGTTGATCAATTTCCTTCAGCTCGACAACAATGATTTCCGCTCGGGAAGTAGGGGCGTTCTTCCCTACAAAATCAGGCCGAATGGGCAGTTCACGGTGACCTCTGTCAATCAGCACAGCGAGTTGTATCATTTGTGGTCGGCCGTTGTCCATGAGGGCATCAAGAGCAGCTCGAACCGTACGCCCAGTAAACAGAACATCATCTACAAGAATCACTTTTTTATCGGTTATATCTTCAGTAAAAACGATATCTTTTCTATCAGGTTGCAGTTCGGACGGAGTGCGGTCGTCACGGTAAAGAGTAATATCTAGCTCTCCCACGGGAATAGCCTGTCCTTCAATGTCTTGAATGCGCTCCGCTAGTCGATTAGCTAAATATACACCGCGGGTACGTATCCCAATCAGCACACAATTTTGAATTCCTTTATTGCGTTCGATAATCTCATGGGCAATCCGGGTCAAAGCTCGTCGCATCGCTGCTTCGTCAAGAAGGACACTTTTTTCTTGAAGCTTCTGTGTTTTCATAGTTTCCACCCCTAAGGTTATTCAGGTTTTATTATGTTCTATTTGCGGAGAGATTAATAAAAAGCTTCATTTAACGCAAAAAAAATTCCTTGCCATCAACATGACAAGGAATGAAAGCGCACAAAAATAAAGGATCATCAACCCATCCTACAATCCGCTTACCTTGTCAGCCTCACGGGACTGAATTTAAAGGCACTCTTTAAACCAATTTATTATGGCATGTGGGGAAAAGGTTGTCAATAGATTGAAATATGCTATGATGAAAATAAAATCATGAACGGAAAAGGATGATCACGTATGCTGGATCGTTTGACTAGAAGACTTCAAGAGATCTATCCAGACCTCGTAGAGATACGCCGAGATTTTCATATGTACCCTGAGCTTTCTTATCAGGAGGAGAATACCCCTCGAAAAGTAGCCAACTTCCTGTCGGCTTTGGGTTTAGAAGTACGAACGGGTGTAGGGGGAAGAGGAGTAGTAGGAACCCTGCGCGGAGGCAAGCCAGGTCCCACCATTGCGCTGCGGGCTGATTTTGACGCTTTGCCGATTCAGGATGAGAAGCAGGTAGATTATAAATCTCGTATTCCTGGCGTGATGCATGCGTGTGGACACGATGTACATACCACCACCCTATTGGGAGTGGCTAAAGTCTTGGCAGAAGTTCGTGAGCACTTAGCCGGTACTGTCGTCTTTATTCACCAATTTGCCGAAGAGGTGGCCCCTGGCGGTGCTATACCTATGATCGAAGATGGTTGTTTGAATGGGGTAGATGTGATTTACGGAGCCCATGTCTGGTCCGGAATTCCCATTGGACAAGTAGGCGTGACCTACGGCTATATGATGGCGGCCACAGACGACTTTGAAATCGAGATTACAGGAAAAGGAGGGCACGGTGCGACCCCTCATTTAACGGTAGATTCGCTGGTTACAGGTAGTCAGCTTGTCCTTAATCTCCAACAAATCGTCAGTCGTCGGGTAAACCCTTTAAAACCAGCCGTTCTAACCGTTGGTTCCTTTGTGAGCGGAAATGCTTATAATGTCATCCCCAACACAGCCAAGTTAATGGGCACGGTTCGTACCTTTGACGAAGACGTGCGCGACCTTATGGAAGAGGAATTAAAGGCAGTGACGCAAGCCACCTGCCAGGCTGTAGGGGCAACGTCTACGATTCACTATCACAGGGGCTATCCAGCCGTTTGGAATCACGAGGAGCCGACTCGAGTGGTCGAGTCCCAAGCCAAAGAGTTATTAGGAGATGATCAAGTCTTCCGCATGGAGCCGATCATGGGAGGGGAGGACTTTGCCTATTATCTGCAGAAGGTACCGGGATCCTTTTTCTTCGTGGGAGGAGCGAATCCAGAAATAGGAGCGGAATATCCGCATCATCACCCTAAATTTGACGTGGATGAGAAGGCGATGCTGGTGGCAGGTCAAGTCTTCTTATCAACCGTATTGCATCATGTAGGGTAAGAGGAGACAAAAGAAAAAGATGGGGAACAACCTACTAGAACAAGCCAACCGGTTAAAAGAGCAAGTGATTGCTTGGCGTCGTGATTTTCATCAGCATCCAGAGCTCAGCTTTGAGGAAGTTCGGACTTCCCAGGCCGTGGCGAAACACCTGCAAAATTTGGGCTTGGAGGTTCAAACCGGAGTAGGGCGCACGGGAGTGGTGGGTGTCTTGCGAGGGAAGGAACCTGGTCCGACCATTGCCTTGCGTGCAGATATGGATGCCCTGCCGATGCAGGATCAGAAGAATGTAGCGTATCAGTCAACGGTACCCGGTAAAATGCACGCGTGCGGCCATGATGCTCATACCAGTATAGTAATGGGGGCAGCTCAATTTCTTACCCAAGTAATGCCGCCCCAAAAAGGGAATATTAAATTTATCTTTCAACCTGCTGAAGAAGGTGGAGGAGGAGCCCGCGTCATGATGGACGATGGTGTTCTGCAAAACCCGAAGGTTGATGCCATTGCGGGTCTTCATGTTTTTCCCGCTGTTCCGACTGGAAGCATTACGGCAGTTAAAGGTGTAGGCTGTGCAGCAGCCGATTTTATTGGAATGAAGATCATGGGAAAAGGCGGCCATGCCGCGCACCCACATACAGCCGTAGATTCCATTACCGTCACGGCTCAAGTGATTACGGCTCTGCAACACATCGCAAGCCGACAGGTCGATCCATTAGATTCAGTTGTCATTACCATTGGGACAATTAACGGCGGAGCGGCAAACAATATCATTGCACAAGAGGTCTCCTTGACAGGGACGGTTCGCACGCTTAATCCTGCTTTGCGTGAGCAGATGCCAGGAAAAATAGAACAAGTGATTAAAGGCGTAACGGAAGCAATGGGGGCAACCTACGAGTTTACATATGAAATGGGCTATCCCTCCATCATTAACGATGACCAGATGGTGGAACTCGTGTTGCAAACCGCGGACCAAGTTTTAGGGCAAGGGAAATGGTCGCTGGTGAAGCCTTCCATGGGGGGAGAGGACTTTTCATACTACACTCACGAAGTACCAGGGGTGTTTTTCCGTTTAGGGGTTGGTAATCCCGAAAAAAATACAACCTATCCACTTCACCATCCTTTATTCGATGTAGATGAAGATGCCCTTCCAATAGGCATTGCCCTATTGTCTGCCACGGCCCTAAATTATTTAAATCGAAACACGGATGGTCAATAGAGAAAGGGTTATATACATGTCAAATGAATTTCGAGTCTGTGATGAATGTCGAATGACAAATGTAAAAACGCTGCTTCCCAAGTTAAGAAAGCTTGATGCAGATGCCGAGATTAAATTGGGCTGTCAATCCTACTGTGGAATTGGATATAAGAAAAGTTTTTGTATTGTCAATGGCAAGCATGTGACCGCACTAAGTGAAGATGAACTCCTTGAGAAAGTCGAAAAAATCGTCAAGCGAGCCGCAAGAAAACAGGCAAGTACGACAACCTAATTGCATACCATGGAGTAAGGGGGGACTACCGGAAACGCATGTTTCTATGAAGTAGGCCCCTTTTCTTATCCTTTTGAAGGAGAGGACAACATTGACGGTACGCCTGGACGGCAATCAATTAACCTTAGATCAAGCGGAACGTGTAATATTGGGCAGAGAGAAAGTGGAGCTAACGGAGCAGGCCTGGATGAATCTAGGCAAGAGTCGCAGAGTGGTGGAACGGAGTATTGAGGAAGGTCAGGTTATCTACGGAGTGACTACAGGTTTTGGCAAGTTTAGCGAAGTTATTATTTCCCGGGAATACTTAGAGCAGCTTCAGCTGAATTTGATACGAAGCCATGCCGTGGGAGTAGGTAAACCTTTTGATGAAAGGGTTAGCCGGGCCATGCTGCTTCTCCGTGCGAATGCTTTGGCGAAAGGGTTTTCTGGCATCCGCAAGGAGACGATGGAGCAGTTGTTGAGCTGTTTAAATAGGGGGATTCACCCTGTAGTTCCTTCTCAGGGTTCATTGGGAGCGAGTGGAGATTTGGCTCCTTTATCCCATCTTGCCCTTGTTTTGATAGGAGAAGGAGAAGCTTATGTACAAGGGAAAGTAATGTGTGGAAAGGATGCCTTGCAAGTGGCAGGCTTACAACCTATTAGCTTAACGGCTAAGGAAGGCTTGGCATTAATCAATGGAACTCAGGCCATGACTGCGGTGGGCCTTCTTGCGTATTTGGAAGCTGTCAAGCTTGCTGATAATGCAGATCGGACAGCAGCCCTAACCATGGAAGCCCTGAGAGGGATTATGGACGCTTTCCAAGAGGAGGTTCACCAGGTCAGACCTTATCCGGAACAGGTGGAAGTGGCTAGAAGGATGAGAGAATTGTTAGAAGGAAGCCGCCTCGTGACGAAGCAGGGAGAGTTGAGAGTACAAGATGCTTATTCGCTAAGGTGTATCCCCCAGGTTCATGGTGCCACTCGGCAAGTGCTCCATTATGTTAAAGAAAAATTGCTAGTTGAAATGAATGCTGCAACGGATAATCCCCTCATTTTTTCTCACAATGGTACCGTCATTTCCGGAGGGAACTTCCATGGACAACCGATGGCGTTTGCTATGGATTTCCTGGGAATAGGGATGGCGGAACTAGGAAATATCTCGGAGAGGCGAATTGAACGGCTTGTTAATCCTCAGCTTAATGATTTACCCCCCTTTTTGAGTTCTGATCCTGGCTTGCAATCCGGACTCATGATCCTTCAATACACCGCTGCCTCCCTTGTTTCGGAAAACAAAACACTCGCCCACCCTGCCAGTGTGGACTCGATCCCATCGTCCGCTAATCAAGAAGATCATGTCAGCATGGGAACCATCGCTTCCCGACATGCCTATGAAATCATTCAAAATGTTCGTCGCGTGTTAGCCATTGAAGCCATTTGTGCAGCGAGGGCATGTGACTTCCGGGGAATTGAACGACTCGCCCCGCTGACTCGACAGTGGTATGAACAAATTCGAGAAGTGGTGCCTAAATCGATGGAGGATCGATCGCTGTCTAAAGAGATTGAAGAGTTGGCGGAGAGGATGATGGGGTAGAAGAAGCAATAGTCGTGAAATTCCGGTTAAATGGACTGGAGGGTGAGTTGAGGGGAGAAATAATCGG
Organism: Ammoniphilus sp. YIM 78166; assembly: GCF_004522215.1. Classification (GTDB taxonomy): domain Bacteria; phylum Bacillota; class Bacilli; order Aneurinibacillales; family RAOX-1; genus YIM-78166. Next base: position 462,331 of record NZ_SDLR01000004.1, read on the forward strand.
AGTAGCTCCGACTAATCGGTCGGGAAAGCCTCAAATTGCAGGGTTTCAGCTGAATTAGTCGTAAATCTACGGTTAAAATGGGCCTGAAAGGAGCCAATTTGGGAAATAACCGTAAATCTACGACTATAATCCTCAGCTTGTTGGGAGGGCGAGTTGAAGGGCAGTCTTACGGCTAGTTCACTCTGCTGTAATCTTCACTAGGAGAGCTTTACTATCCCACTCAACTCTAGCTCCCATCGCTTCGCTGACAAAACGAGCAGGAACCATCATTCGACCATTTACGGGTTGAGCTGCCACGTCTAACGGTACCCATTGATCATTGACCAACGCTTCTTTAGCCCCTTTTCTCAGGGTGATCATGAGTTCTCCTTTAGTAGCTATAACGGTCTCGGTTTCTGCCTGCCACTGAACCTCTGCTCCCAAGGCCTCGAATATTCCCCGCAATGGCACGAGCGTCCGGTTTTGAACCATCATCGGAGGTTGATCATATCGCTGAGGTACTCCGTTGATCATATCGCTGAGGTACTCCGTTGATCATCACTTGGATCGCTGGAGCTTGTATCTTTTCTTTCTTCACCAACACCAAGCTATTACTTAGGAGTCTACCTGGCTTTGTCAGGTATTTTCCGTTGTAGTACAACCCAGAAGATGCCCCACCATCCAGATTCATTGCTTCTGTTAAGCCTAGTTTAATCACCAGTTGGGCTAATTCCTTCATCGTCACGTTGGATACGGTCCCGAAGAGAATCGTTTGGTCTGCCTTCATCCCAATGAAGCTCCGTTGACCGGGGTTTTTAGTGATTTTGTCTTCCGTAAACCCAGCAGAGTCTAACGATATTTTCCCGTTCGTCACTAGCTTCGGTCCCGCGCTCAAAAGATGCTGGGGAGAGCCGATCCCATCCGGATAGACCACTTGGTAAGATACGGTATCTCCCACTTGAAAACGTTGAAGCTGATCTTGGTTTGTTGGATTAGATCCGTAAGCAATCACAAATCCTTTGGCGGGAATGGTTGCTTTATTTTTGGAGATCGAGGTCACCTTACCATCATTTACGACCACAAACGAAAATTGAGGAAAATCAAGCTGGGCACTCCGATAGGAAGGTGTAAAAATCACAATTTCATCTTGAGATGTTGGTGCATGATTAATGAACCAGGCATACCAATTATGAGGCCATACCTCTGAACCATTGATGCTGCCTCGAATGGCGATACTTTTCGTTGCGTCAAACCATAATTCGTTTTGTTGAGTAATGCCTAACGCAACGGGTCCCCCTCGAAAGTGCTCCATTCTTTGGTTTATGGCAAGAGCACCTAACGGCTGAAGATCCTTGGTATCATAAGGATTAAAGAAAGTACCATTAATCGCTGCGACAGCTTGGTTACGCTGGGCCATCTTGGCTAACTCTTCTGTCAATCCTACTTTATTATGGGCTAGGACAGGTTTTAGTTCGAGCGGTTCGGAGGGATGAAACAAAACATAGGTGACGGCCTTTTTCCCGCTTGATAGGGTGACGGACGTAGTTTTGGACTCTAGGGCTGAAACAGGGGAGGAAGCCACTAGTAAGGATAAGCTGAGAATACAGGTGAGGATGAGCTTCTTCATATGGCAACAATATACATCAACTGCTGGAGGCGCTGCTCGACTAGTTGTTTCTTTTGCTTGATTTCAAACTCTTGTTCAGGATGACTTTCCATTAAGCGATTTAGAGATTTTAGTTCTGCATATAACTTAGAAAAATCGTCGATATTATTGATTCTTTTTGTATAGGGATCCATAGATGTCCTCCAAAATTTGCTGTCAGACCTATATTGTAGCCCGGTTGGCGAATTTAGGCAATGACAATATGCGCGAAAATTCGACTTTTTTCTCTAGTTTGTAATCCTTGGCCGAACAGGTGATAATAGACATAGCTACATTATTGCTAGAGGAGGAAGCCATGACTATTAAGCCCAAGATCAAGGGGAATTGGCTGGAGCTTACCATTGAAGCTCCATTAGAAGGAAAGACTTTAGAAGATATACTTAAACAAGACTTGTTTATTTCCGGCCGGATGATTCAGCGGTTAACGCGTCAGAAGGGGCTATTTTTAAATCGTAAGGTTCCATTTTTAAAGAAGAAAGTAAAAACAGGTGACTTCTTGCGGGTGCTTGTGGGAGACAAGGAAGAAGGAAGCCTGGTGCCGGAGAATATCCCTATCGATGTGGTGTATGAGGATGAAGAGGTCCTGGTTGTCAATAAACAAGCTGGATTGATCGTGCATCCGATTAAGCCTGGACAAACAGGAACGTTGGCACACGGAATTGCGTTTTATTGGCTAAGTAAGGGAGTAACAGGTAAAGTTCGGCCTGTTCATCGTCTAGATAAGGACACCTCAGGTCTCCTGTTGATGGCCAATAATAGTTACATTCATCAATTATTAGATCGTCAATTGAGAGAGCAAACCATCAAACGGACCTATTTAACGATCGTTCATGGTCGCCTGGCGGAAAAGAAGGGAACCATCCGTGAGCCGATTGGACAAGATCCACAGCATCCCGTGAAAAGAAAAGTGACGCCAAAAGGGGAAGAAGCCATTACTCATTATGAAGTGGTAGAAGAGTTTCAGGAGGCTAGCTTGGTAAGCGTGGAATTGGAAACGGGTCGTACGCATCAAATACGCGTTCACTTTGATTATCTAGGTCATCCGGTGCTGGGAGATTCGCTCTATGGGAAAAAGCATCCTTGGATCCAAAGGCAGGCCCTTCACGCCCACCGACTAGAGTTTCTTCATCCTTTCCGGGAAGAGAAGCTAAGCTTTGAACAGCCTGTGCCTGAGGATATGAAGAAATTGCTGGAAAAGCTAAAGGAATCCATACCCAGCGTGTAGAAAAACTAAAGAATAGGAAGACAAGCTGGACGGAGGATGACCATGACAGCTCCCATTCTTTTAGACGAAGAAAAAGTGTTTAAAGACCCTGTACATAAATATGTACATGTCCGCTACCAGATTATTTGGGATCTTATCAATACACCAGAGTTCCAGCGGCTTCGCCGCATCCGACAATTGGGCACATCCTTGTACACGTTTCACGGAGCAGAGCACAGTCGGTTTAACCATTCATTAGGCGTGTATGAGATCATGAGGCGAATGATCTCTAAGTTTCATTTATCCGAGGATGAGGTCTTGCTTTGCCTTTGCTCGGCTTTACTCCACGACGTAGGACATGGTCCTTTTTCTCATTCCTTCGAGAAGGTATTTAAGACGGATCACGAAGAGTGGACACAAAAAATTGTAGAAGGCAATACTCAAATCAATCAGGTTCTTAAACGATTCTCCGATGATTTTCCCAAGAAGGTGTCCGAAGTCATTGGCAAGACCTATCCTAATAAGCTGGTCGTCAGCTTAGTGACGAGTCAAATTGACGCTGATCGTATGGATTACCTGCTTCGAGATGCTTATTATACCGGGGTTAACTACGGAAATTTTGATATTGAGCGGATTCTGCGTTTGTTGCGCATCGTAGACGATCAGGTCGTCATTAAGTACAGCGGGATGCATGCCGTTGAGGACTATATACTGTCACGCTATCAGATGTATTGGCAAGTTTACTTTCACCCCGTAACAAGAAGTGCGGAAGTCATCTTGCGAAAAATTTTTCAACGGGCCAAAGAGCTTTACCAAGGAGATTATACGTTTCGCATTTTCCCCGAGCCTATGCTTCCCTTCTTTAAGGAAGGGAAGATTTCCCTGAAACAGTATTTGGACTTTGATGAATCAACGGTATTATACTATATTCATGAATGGTGCAGGGAAAAAGACAGGATATTGTCCGACTTGTGCGAGCGCTTTCTTCACCGGAGACTTTTTAAATACATAGAGTATGACCCGAACGATTACCGAATGTGGTCAGACTTGGAGGCGCTCTTTGTAAAGGATGGGATTGATCCTCGCTATTATCTTGAATTTGATTCCCCATCGGATTTGCCTTATGATTTCTATCGTCAGAGTGAAGAGGAAGAGAGAATGCCGATTCTTCTTCTTATGCCGAACGGAGATTTAGAAGAGCTCTCAAGAAAGTCAGTGATTGTACAAGCCATTTCTGGGAAACGCAGATTTGACCATAAGTTGTATTACCCAGAAGATCTGGTGACAGATGCGATCCGCAAGCGTATAGGGGGGAAGTAGGTTGTTGCAAGAACATGCCAAGGTGCTCTACTTGCTGGAGCAGGCAGGGGAAGTTGTGGGGCGCAAAAAACTGCAAAAGATCGTTTATATTACGCAGAAGCTGCAGTATGATTTTAATCAGAAGTTTCAGTTCCACTTTTACGGCCCCTATTCAGAAGAACTAACGCTCGAAGTCGAAGAGTTATGTCAATTTGGGTTTTTACAGGAGATCCTAGAGGATAAAGGAAATTACAATGTCTATCGCTATAGGATTACGGATAAGGGCAAGGAATTTCTCCATCATGTGAAGGCGGATGTAGGGAATCTTTCGCCTGTCTTGCATAAAATGAACCAATCCAGCGCACGGTTTTTAGAACTGGTCTCTACCGTTCTTTTCTTTGAAAAATTAAGTAAAGCGGAAGTAAGAGAAAAAATTCAAACGTTAAAAGCGAAGTCGAACTACTCGGATGAAGAGATTGACGAGGCTTATACATGGATCACGGAGCTTCAAGCATTAGTATAAAAAGGAGATGAGGATCAATGGACTTGTTGAATAATAAGAAAAAAGGGATCGACTTAAATATTATCAGCAACACCAATACGCATGGGGGATTCGGTGCTGGGATGATTAATCTTAGCAATGTTTCCGCTGTGATCATTGAAGGCGACGAGGCCTACATTGACATAGGCGCTCTTCATGCCAAAAGTAAGGTGGAAAAAGGAATCAAGTTCTCTACGGATAAGAATGACGTGCCCAACGGGAAAAAATGCTTTATCGTTTGGGTGGCCGCTGATCGTAATGAGAAGGGAGCTTATTATGCAGGAGTAGCTTCTTGTGAGATGTTGGTTGATCGTGAAGCACGCAGAGGATGGAAGATTCTCGCTGATCACGTCAACCGAATGGATGGCGCCATGAAGCGCAAGATTCTTCTTGAAAATTTAGATGAAAAAGAAAAAGCTTCGCTCAAAAAGCTGCTTGTCGAAAACAACCCGGCGATGTGGGAGAATTCATCCGACCTTCTAAAAGAAGCTTTAAGCTAAAACAAAATAAAATATGAATTTTTTTGGGAGAGAATTGTCTCCTGATCTAAAAAGTTGTAAACTTAGATATGTTGTTTACACACTGAAACAACAGGACGAGTAAAAGGAGCAGAGTTTCTGCTCCTTTTATTTAACTATTATTATCTAAAAAATTAAAATACTACCTACCTGTTAGGAGTCCGGCTTATGAATAAGAAGCATATAGATAATAACGCTCTCTCGAATTTGATCAAACAAAGCATTACAGAAGATATTATCTTAGGCAAGATTCAGCCAGGGGAAAAGCTGATTGAAACGAAATATGCCGAAGAGTTTGGTACAAGCAGAGCTCCGATCCGTGAAGCTTTTTACCTTCTCACGCTAGAAGGCTTTGCCCAGAAAATCCCGAGAAAAGGGACCGTCGTTCGCGGGTACACGGCGGAAGAGATAAAGGATTTGTTAGAAATTCGGATTTTTCTAGAGAATCTTGCCGTCGAGAAGCTCGAAGGAAAAGATATTACATCTTATCTAGAGAGAATGAGGGAAATTATGAGTCAAATGGAGGGTCAAGTCGGGAGTGATTATACCAAGTTAAATTATGAATTCCATTATCAACTCATTCTCGCTTGTGAGAGTGAAGTGATTAAAAATATGTACTCCCGTTTAGGCACGCCTCTCTTATCGGTTCAAACGATGGCCTTTATTGAAGAACAAGACATTAGAAGATCTTTAGCTGAGCATCGGGAAATTGTCCAATTGCTGCAGGACGACCGCATCCAAGAAGCGAAAGCCCTGTTAGATGCCCATAACCGAACGGTCTTCCCTCGGATTTCTAAGTACGTAACAAAATAGGGTTGACATATTTTCACCGCGAGGAGGAACACTATGGTTATTCCGATCGGTGAGGTGAAAACAATGAACAATAATCAAGATCATTTTGCGCGCCATGGAGGCGTCCATTTCTCTAATAATGTCGCACCTGAACAAATTAACGACTTTGTCCGCCAGCTTCCAGCGGGGAAGAGAGAAAGTTTATTTGAGGTATTGCAGCAGCTACAGCAAAATGGCCTTATTACCATCCATAATGACCATGTGTTTACAGATGGAGAAGGAAATTTGGGTGGAAGTGAAGAGTGTTAAAAGAAAAAGAGGGCTGATGAGCCCTCTTTTCTTCTACTTAGAAATAAGTGATTGATATATCGTTGAGATTGAGGGATATATCCAGAAGTTTGATGGATAAATCTCAAAACTTGATGGATATAACTAACCTACCAATCAAACAACCTTTTCCAGAACGATTTTTCTGGCTCATTCCTAGCTTCATTCGCGGGTTGCTCAGGGTCCACGCCAGGTGGTAAATGCTCCGTACAATATTCTGTAGGTTCCGTTCCAGTAGAGAAATAAACGAGCTCTTGAACCGGACAGTGAGCGGTTGCCAATTTCCCATTCTGCGGATTGATATAAACGGATTGGACGCCATCTGGAACTTCAAACAAGGACGGTGGACGATCGGCCAAAGCATTTTCCATAAACTCCGCCCACAACGGGACAGCTAACCGAGAATCATCAACGGGATCCATCTTGGTTCCTTCGTCATAACCTGTCCATACGGCTAGCGTAAGCTGAGGTGTAAAGCCAACCAGCCAAGAGTCATAGTCGGTGGTTCCTGTTTTTCCCGCCACCGGACGGTTCAATTGCGCGGAAACACGGTGAGCGGTTCCCCCTTCCTCGAATACCCCCTGCATGAGGTGCGTCAGCAAGAACGTGGAAACAGAGTCTGCGACCGGTGTCCGTAAGCCTTTTTCCTCGACGATCACTTTTCCCTCTTGATCTTCAATGCGTACGATAGCTATCGGTTCGACCTTTTCTCCTAGATTCGCAATCGTGGAGTAGGCAGTAGCCATTTCCATTGGTGAAACGGGAACGGTTCCTAGAGCAAGAGAAGGGATGGCCGTCATCTTACTCTGGATGCCAAGTCGTTGGGCGGTTTCCACCAGCTTGTCTTCACCCAGCAGCATATGCGTCTTGACGGCATAAATGTTATCTGAACGAGCGATGGCTTGATGGAGATTAATAAACCCGTTAGGATAAGAATCCCCGAAGTTTCGCGGTACGTATTCCTGATTGTTTCCGTAGGTAAATACCGTGGGTTCACTTTTGAGCTCAGACAAAGGAGTAAATCCATTCTCGAGTGCAGCCAGGTACAAAAAAGGCTTGAAGCTTGAACCAGGCTGACGTTTCGCAAACACTCGATTATATTGGCTTTCTTTGTAATCACGGCCCCCAACCATCGCTTTGATCGCCCCTGTGTGAGGATCCATAGCGACTAAGGCGGCTTGCAGGGGACGATCCTTCGGCAAGTACTTCTCTACCGTTTGTTCTGCTTTTTCCTGCATGACCGGATCTAGCGTCGTGTAAATTTTGAGTCCCCCGTGGATCAGTTGCTCTTCAGAAAGCTTATACTTTTCTTTGACTAGAAAGGTAATATAGTCTCGAAAGTAGGGTGCCATCACCCTTTGAGAAGAAGGGACTAATCCCGCAAGGTGAAGCTCTTGCGCATGGGCTTGATCGGCCTGTTCTTTTGTAATAAAGCCTTGGTCTACCATGGCATTTAAGACAAGACGTTGACGCAGCTTGGCTTGGTCAAAATTCAGATAAGCCGAGTAAATGCCAGGCCCTTTAGGCGTTCCTGCAAGCAAGGAGGCTTCGGCTAGAGTCAGCTCGCTCACATCCTTGCCGAAATAAGTTTTGGAGGCGGCTTGAACGCCATAGGCTGCATGTCCGTAGTAAATTTGGTTTAAATATAGCGCCATTAATTGATCTTTGGTGTAATTCAGTTCAAGCTGAATGGTCAGAATGGCTTCCTTGATTTTACGCTCCCAGGTTTTATCTAGGGTCAAGTAGAGGTTTCGGGCTAGCTGCTGGGTAATGGTACTAGCGCCTTGAACCTTGGCCATATGCTGGATGTCCACAACGATCGCTCGAGCTAAGCGAAGAAAGTCAAAGCCCACGTGGCTATAAAAGTTTTTATCCTCAATGGCGATCGTCGCCTGGATCAATTCGTTGGGGATTCTCTCGAGCGGAACCACCGTGCGATTTTCTCCGCCAAACAAGGTATCAATCACTTCCCCGTTTTCTGCATAGATGGACGTGGTCTGCTCTATGAAAGAAGGTGGAAGCGGCTGAGATCTCAGGTAAAGAAGAGTAAAAGTTAAGAGAATGGCAGAAACAAAAAGAGCAACAAGAGCTAGCATAAACAGCTTGCGAAAATAGCGAAAAATCCGAAGCAACGGGATGTTGCGTATGACTTCCAAAAAGAACTCCCCCCTTCTCATTCCAATGAACATATCTATCACCAGTATGGGGAATTCTATTAATTCTTATACTTCTATTGCATCCAGAGGACCGACCGAATATAATGTAATTTGTTGTTTGAAAAGGTATGGATATTCTTCTCAAGATAGACAAACACTACCGATAAATGTGGAAAATTAAAGGAAATGAGGAATGAATCATGGCAGGACTTTGGTTCACGGAGAAGCAAACAGAGAATTTCGGAATTACCATTAAGATCAATAAGACTTTACATACAGAGCAAACCGAATTTCAAAAATTAGATATGGTCGAAACCGAAGAGTTCGGCAACATGCTGTTGCTTGATGGTATGGTGATGACCAGCCAAGTCGACGAATTCGTATACCATGAAATGGTGGCACATCCTGCTTTGCACACTCATCCGAATCCGAAGACCGTCTTGGTTGTCGGTGGTGGAGACGGCGGAGTAATTCGCGAAGTCCTAAAGCATGAGAGCGTAGAAAAAGCCGTTCTGGTTGAAATCGATGGAAAAGTGATCGAATACTCCAAGAAGTATCTACCTGAAATTGCAGGAGAGCTGGACAACCCACGCGTAGAAGTTAAAGTGGATGATGGCTTTATGCACATTATTAAGAGCAAAGATCTTTATGACGTGATCATGGTGGATTCTACAGAGCCTGTTGGACCTGCAGCTCCTTTGTTTGAGCGTGGTTTCTACCAAGGGATCTTCGAAGCGTTAAAGGAAGACGGAATTTTTGTTGCTCAAACCGATAATCCTTGGTTTAAGGCCGATCTAATCCAAAAGGTCAACAAAGATGTTCGCGAAATTTTCCCCATTACACGCACGTATATTGCCAATATCCCAACATATCCATCTGGCATGTGGACGTTCACTTTAGGATCCAAGAAGCATGATCCATTAAACGTTAATGAAGCAGATATTAAGGATCTACCAACGAAGTACTATTCTCCTGAGCTTCACCATGCTAGCTTTAAGCTTCCTAAGTTTGTAAAAGCCTTGGTTGAGTAGGAGGAACTTACGATGAGATTTGATGAAGCTTACTCCGGCAATATTTTTATTGGAGCTCAGCAAGATTACGAAAAAGCGCAAGCTGTGATCTACGGCATGCCTATGGACTTTACGGTAAGCTTCCGCCCGGGCTCTCGATTTGGCCCTGGACGCATCCGCGAGGTTTCCATTGGATTGGAGGAATACAGCCCTTACGTAGATCGCCATCTGGAAGAAGTTAATTACTTCGACGCGGGAGATATTCCTTTGGCATTTGGAAACCCAGGTCGAAGCTTAGAATTGATTGGGGATTATGTAGGGAAGCTGCTTTCCGACGGCAAGTTCCCGATTGGACTGGGCGGAGAGCACTTAGTCTCTTGGCCGATCATTCAGGAGATGTATAAGAAGTACCCAGATTTGGTGCTTTTCCATTTTGACGCGCATACAGACTTGCGCGATCATTATGAAGGAGAGCCTTTATCCCATGCGACGCCCATTAAAAAAGCATGCGACCTGATGGGTGGGAAAAATGTCTATTCCTTTGGTATTCGTTCCGGATTAAGAGAAGAGTTTGCTTGGGCGAAGGAAAACATGAATTTGTTTAAATTCGATGTTCTGGAGCCGTTAAAGCAAGTGCTTCCTACCATCGGTAATCGTCCTGTTTACCTAACGGTGGATATTGACGTGTTGGATCCTTCAGCGGCTCCTGGAACGGGAACCCTTGAAGCGGGGGGAATTACCTCTAAGGAATTGTTGGCTTCCATTCATGCGATTGGAGACGCGGGGATCAACATTGTAGGGTGCGACCTGGTTGAAGTGGCTCCAGTTTATGACCCATCCGAACAAACCCAAATTGTAGCATCGAAGATCATTCGCGAAATGCTGCTTACGTTTATTAAATAGAGGATAATGAGATGACCTTAAGCGAGGTCATCTTTTTTTGTATTTAAAATCCATGTTACATTACTTAACACAAATAATATGCAAAAATACAAAATGTTATATAACTATATTAGACAACGAAGTCAGGGAAAAAAAGAATGATAAAGGGTAGGTGTAGAGGATGAAACTTGGGGATCTAAGAAAAAGTGGTCACACGCCGTCGTTAGTTGCATCGTTCTTGTATTTTGATGTTAGTTTCATGATTTGGGTATTGCTCGGAGCACTAGGGGTGTTTATCACTCAGGATTTTGGTCTCTCGGCTGCAGAAAAAGGGATGATTGTCGCTATTCCGATTCTAGGTGGTTCTATCTTCCGCATTGTCCTCGGAATTTTAACCGATCGTATTGGACCTAGAAAAACCGCTATTGGCGGGATGGTGGTCACGATGGTTCCGCTGATTTGGGGTTGGCAGTTTGGTGCGAATATAGGTGAGCTTTATGCGATTGGTATTTTATTAGGTGTTGCGGGAGCTAGTTTTGCTGCAGCTCTTCCTATGGCTAGTCGCTGGTACCCTCCGCATCTTCAAGGGTTGGCGATGGGGATCGCTGGAGCAGGGAACAGCGGAACGCTATTTGCGACCTTGTTTGGGCCAAGGATTGCTACAGCCTATGGCTGGCACGCAGTTTTCGGCTTTGCACTTATTCCTCTAGTTCTTGTTTTTATTGCGTATTTGTTCATGGCTAAGGATGCACCATCTCAACCGGCACCTAAGCCTCTTAAGGAATACTTCGGTTTGTTCAAATTAAAAGATACGTGGTATTTCTGCTTGCTTTATAGTGTAACCTTTGGCGGTTTTGTTGGACTAACTAGTTTTCTTAGCATCTTCTTCGTAGATCAATATCAAGTGTCTAAAGTTACGGCTGGGGATTTCGTTACCCTATGCGTGGCAGCAGGAAGCTTCTTGCGTCCAGTCGGCGGCTATCTGGCAGATAAGTTTGGAGGAATTCGCGTCCTTACATTCCTGTTTATCGGGCTAGCGCTGATGATGTTTGGTGTGAGTCAGCTGCCAAGCTTCGCAGTCGTCATGGTGCTGCTTTTTATCGGAATGGGTTGCTTAGGAATGGGAAATGGGGCTGTATTCCAGTTGGTTCCACAACGTTTTCAAAAGGAAATTGGCATGATCACCGGTATTGTGGGAGCAGCTGGAGGCGTTGGTGGATTCTTTGTCCCTAACTTGCTTGGGACACTTAAACAGCTTACAGGAACGTATGCCACGGGATTCCTCGCATACTCCTGTGTGGGAATCGTAGCTTTATTAATCTTGATTTCTGCCCAATCTTCCTGGAAGAAGACGTGGAAACTGCAGGGGAACTCTGTACGTATCTAGATGATAAAAACCTTCTGAATCCATTTTAGAAGGTTTTTTTCTTGTCTTCTTGTTTTTGCTATGAAAAATACCTAAAATAAGAAGAATATGAGAAAAATCTAGGTGATTCCATGGAATTAGTGAAAATACATATTCGAACCCATATGAAGGAGCAGAATCAAATTCTCGAGCAGAATTGCTCAGGCAAGCTGTTTCCTAAAGGGGAGGGTTGGTATCTTGTATATAAAGAAGACTTGGGAGAGAATCAGCTGGTATCGACGACGATGAAGCTCTCCGCAGAAATGGTTACGATTATACGCACCGGTGCGATCCGTATGAGACAGGAATACATCGTGGGGCAGTGGACGGAAGGGAAGTACGAAGGACCTTTTGGTGTCATGTGGATGGAAACGAGGACGGAATCCATCGAAGTAAGTGAACACAGAGTTTCCATGAAGTATCAGTTGAAGTTGAATGGGGATCATTTAGGACATTATGCAGTGGATATGAAGATGGAGGGTATATCATGAATATCGTTGAGAAAGTAAAAGAGTCCATTATAGAAGAAATTAAACAAGCGGCTGTTAAATCGGGAGTGGTAGAGGCGGAGCAGATCCCCTCTTTCGTTTTGGAAGTTCCTAAAGACAAAGCCCATGGTGATTATGCCACCAATATTGCCATGCAATTAACTAAGATCGCTCGCAAGCCGCCTCGCCAAATCGCGGAAGCCATTCTAGAAAATTTAGATCAAGCGAAAGCAAACATCTCTAAGGTAGAGATTGCAGGCCCTGGCTTTATTAACCTTTATATGAATAATAGCTACCTAACCGATGTGATCCCACAAGTTATTGCTGCAGGGGAAGGGTTTGGCCGCACGAACTTTGGTCAGGAGATGAAGATCCAGGTCGAGTTTGTCAGTGCTAATCCGACAGGGAGCCTTCATTTGGGACATGCCCGCGGAGCGGCGGTAGGTGATGCGCTTTGCAACGTGCTGGACATGGCTGGCTTTAACGTGAGTCGTGAGTACTATATTAATGATGCAGGGAATCAGATTGCTAATCTTGCGTATTCCATCGAGGCTCGTTATATGCAAGCACTCGGTAAAGACTGGCCGATGCCGGAAGATGGGTATCATGGGCAAGACATTATTGAGTTTGGACAAGAACTGGCTAAGGAAGCGGGAGACAAGTACGCCCGGTTGAGTGAGGAAGAAAGATTTCAGTTTTTCCGCGAATATGGCTTGGAAAAAGAGCTGGCGAAGCTAAAGAAGGACCTCAAAGATTTCGGAGTTGAATTTGATGTTTGGTTTAGCGAGACCTCTCTCTATGAATCCGGGGCTGTCGTCAAGATTGTAGAGAAGCTTCGCGAGAGAGGCTTTATCTTCGAGGAAGAAGGAGCAACTTGGCTAAGATCTATGGACTTTGGCGATGATAAAAATCGCGTGTTGATCAAGAATGATGGAAGCTATACGTATTTAACCCCGGACATTGCTTATCACCAGGATAAGTTTTCGCGCGGATTTGAGAAATTGATTAATATTTGGGGAGCTGACCATCACGGGTATATTCCAAGAATGAAGGCAGCAATGCAAGCGTTAGGCTATAATGCCGACCAGCTTCATGTGATCATCAACCAAATGGTGAGCTTGTACCAAGGCGGCGAAAAAGTGAAGATGTCCAAGCGGACAGGAAAAGCCGTTACCATGAGAGATTTAATGGAAGAGGTAGGTACAGACGCAGTTCGTTATTTCTTCACCATGAGAAGCTCAGATGCTCACTTGGATTTCGATATGGATTTGGCTGTCTCGAAGTCTAACGAAAACCCTGTTTTCTATGTCCAATACGCGCATGCTCGGATTGCTAGCATATTCCGTAAGGCGGAAGAAGAGGGCATCGAGTGGAAAGGTGCGAAGGCTGACCTTAGCTTGATTACTTCGGAGAAGGAAGTTGAACTACTGAAGAAGGTTGGACAATTCCCTGAGGAAATTAGTGTGGCTGCGGATCAATATGCTCCACACCGCATCGTGCGTTATGCTCACGAACTGGCTACGCTGTTCCATAGCTTCTATAATGCAGAACACGTGGTAACAGAAGATCGTGCGTTGACGATTGCGCGTTTGAACCTCATGTTGGCGGTGCAAACCACGCTGCGCAATGCGTTGAGAGTAATTGGAGTTAGTGCTCCAGAGAAGATGTAATTAAATATCACCATTTAATAAAAGACACGGTATTCCACTGTGTCTTATTTTTTGTGTTTTATATAAGAAACATATTTTTGTATATAAATATTTTTTGGGCTAAAATATTGACAAACAGTTTTGAAAAATAATAATATAGCACTATAAACAATATTAAAACATTGTTTTGTATTTAAAACAATGGAAAGGAGTGTTGTTAAGGTAAAGTTAAGAGTTAATCTTTATTTTTTAAAAATTCGAAATAAATCAGCGATAATTTCAATGAACAAACCAATCCAAGGGGGAAAAGCAAAATGAAAAAAAGACTATTCAATCTTTGCTTATCAGGATTATTGCTTGCGGGATTAATAGGCTGTGGAACGGCCCAGAACTCATCTGGGGGTACTGCGCAAGGAACCGGATCGGAGGCTGCTTCGACAGAATCATCTACCAGCAATGCACCAGTTGCGATCCGTTATGGCGGTGGTTTCTCTACGGAAGAGAATCTTTGGCTAATGCAAATCGATCCATCCCTGACTCCGAATCAAGGCAAGACCTATACGTTAGAAATGACTCAATTTCGAGCCAATGCAGACCGTCTTAATGCCTATCAAGCAGGGCAGATCGATGCTGGATCAATCGGTCAGGGTGCAGCCATTCTTTCAGCTTCGCAAGGGGTTCCAATTAAAGTTGTAGCAGGAATTGCAAAAGAAACCCCTGGAAAAGGATTTAATGCGCAATTTTTAGCGTTGAAAGACTCAGGGATTAGTTCTGCTGCAGATCTAAAGGGAAAAACGATAGGTATTCCGGATTTTAAATCGCCGACGGATATGTGGGCTCGTGCAGCTGTAAGGTCTGTGGGGCTTAATCCGGATGCGGATGTGAAATATGCCATTATCCCAATTCCTTCTATGTTGGAAGCGGTTAAATCAAAGAAAATTGATGTAGGGATGTTTCCTTCTGAGTATGCTGTAAAAGCCGAACAAAGTGGTGAATTCACGCAAGTATTCACTTCAAAAACGGGAGTGAATGTAGATGAGGACTTTTATGTCATGTTTATGAATCCTGAATTTATGGAGAAAAACCAGCAAGCGGTTAAGGACTTCCTGGCCGATTATGTGGCTGCTACTAAATATTATCTAGAAAACGAAAAGGAAGTGCGCCAGAAGCTGATTGACGCAGGGAAGGTAAAAAGTGAACCGGAATTTTACTTGAATGTGAAGGATTTTAACAGGTCAGAGACTGCATCGCTCAATCAAGAGGGCTGGAAGAAAATCCAGGATATTCTCATTGAGGAAAAGTGGATTGACAAGGCGGTCGATCTAGAGCAACTCCTGGACACGAGCTTATTGCCCAATCCATAAGCAGGAATATTCTTGGGGCAGGCTGTCTGCTTGCCCGTATCCATACTCTCAAAAAAGTTGAAGGAGGAAATGACTGTGGGAAAGCAAACTCCAGCGATTGAAATCGATAGCCTAAGCAAGGTTTACTCGGATAGGAATGAAGAGGTAGTTGCTATTAAGGAAGTGAACCTGAGTATTCCGGAAGGAAAGTTCGTCAGCGTCGTTGGACCAAGTGGGTGCGGAAAAAGTACATTCCTGCATATTGTTGGGGGCTTTATTCCAAAGACGAAAGGAACGGTTCGAATCCGAGGGAAGGAAGTGGATAAACCGGGGCCAGATAGAGGCATGATGTTCCAGGAATCTGCTTTGTTTCCTTGGAAAACCGTGAGTGAAAATGTAGCTTGGGGTTTAGAGATTCAAGGAGTTCCAAAACAAGAGCGTCAGGGGATCGTAGAGAATTATCTGAAGCTCGTCCACCTGTGGGAGTTTAGAAACCATTTGCCTTCTCAATTATCCGGAGGGATGAAACAGCGAATTTCGCTTGCACGTGTATTGGCTTTTAACCCTGATGTTTTATTGATGGATGAACCCTTTGGCGCTCTGGATGCCCAAACGAGGGAAAATATGCAAGTGGAGCTGCAACGTATATGGAAGGAATCCCAAAAGAGCGTACTCTTCGTTACCCATGATATTGATGAAGCTGTTTTCCTAAGTGATATTGTTGTTGTATTTACAGGAAGGCCTGCAGTCATTAAAGAAATCATTGAGATTGATTTTCCAAGACCGCGTAATCTTGACATTCACAAGACAAAAGAATTCACTGATTACCGCAACTACATTTGGGATTTGCTTCACCAGGAGCATGCGAAACCACATTTGAAAGTATCGGAGGTAGTTAATGGATAAGCGCTTCAGAAAAATTGCGTTCATTGAACTGATTGTCATCATCATCGTTTGGCAAGGACTCGCCTATGCGCAGCTTATCCCTTCTTATTTGGCAAACCCGGCTATTATTGGCTCCCAATTATGGGGACTGCTGGTTACTGGCGATCTTTTCATGAATGCAGGGGTCAGTCTCTACCGATCGCTGATAGGTTTTTTCATTGTTGCGATAACGGGAGTGGCATTCGGGATCGTCGCTGGATATTACAGAAAAATTGGAGCGTTTTTTGAACCCTTAATTACCATTGTTAACCCAGTTCCTAAGATTGCGCTTCTTCCCATCCTGATGGTCTGGTTTGGCATTTCTGATGTAACGAGAATTCTAATTATTTTCTTGACTGCATTTTTTCCTTGCTTTATTGCAACAAGGGATGGCGTTCATGGGGTAAACCACGTATTTATCTGGGCAGGAGAAAATATGGGAGCCAGTCGTTTTCAGATCTTAAGGAAGGTCGTATTCCCTGCTGCTTTGCCCAAAATATTCGATGGTTTGCGGGTATCACTGGGTCTGACGTTCATTATGATGTTCTCTTCGGAAATGATCGGGTCTTCCAATGGCTTGGGGCTTGGATTCTTGATCCTGAGTGCTGATGTTGCAGGTCGAACGGATTTGATGTTTGCCTCCATCATTGTCATTGCTCTCCTCGGTTTTGTCTTTGACCGGATCCTGCTGGCTGTGCGTGGAAGATTACTGTGGTGGGCAGAGAGATAGGGGGATATGATGTTAAAAAAAGTATGGGAAAAAATTGTTAGCTATCAAGTCATTATTTGGCTGGTTCTTATATGGGAAATCATTGTCTGGTCCGGAGTGATGCCTGAGCGTCTATTCCCTTCCTTATTTAAGGTGGTTTATGTCTCGTATGATTTGCTTGTAACCGGGATGGTTGGAGAAAATCTTTCGGTGACCTTGTTCAGGTTATTTGCCGGTTTTGGATTGGCCGCGCTCGTCGGTGTTCCATTGGGGTTGATGATGAGCCGGTATAACTTGCTCAATGATTGGATGCAGCCAATGTTCTCCATTGGCTATCCGATTCCCCGCGTTGCGCTTTATCCCATTTTCGTATTTATATTCGGTATAGGATCGGGCTCTAAGATTCTGGTTGTCTTCCTGGAATGCATCTTTCCGATCGTTATCAATACGTATTATGGTTCTCTTCGAGTCAATCATCTTTATGTATGGGCTGCCCAGAACATGGGGGCAAGCCAAATGCAATTATTTTGGAAGGTATTGTTCCCCGCTACGCTTCCATCGATCTTTACAGGCTTTAGGATAGCGATTCCTTTGGCCTTGGTTATTACGATACTAACCGAAATGATAGGCTCAACAGATGGAATGGGATATTTGTTAAGTTATATGTCTGCATCCCTTATGCAAGAGAAGGTAATGGCTGGGGTTATTTTTATTACCATTCTTGGATTTATGGTGACCGTCTTGTTTGAAGCCGTCCATCGTCGTTTTGTTTTCTGGAAATAATCTTATCTTTTTAGGAGGATAATCATATGCCATTTGTTGAGGTGGGGGATCTATCGATCCATTACGAGATTGCAGGACGTGGTGAACCATTGGTTTTGCTCCATGGCATGGGGAATAATTCTCAGTCTTGGCGAAAGCAAATCAGCGAATTACAAGAACATTTTACGATTATTGCGTGGGATGCTCCGGGATATGGGGCAAGCTCTGATCCGCAATATGAATTGAGAAGCTTTTGTCAATTTGCTGATATCTTAAAGGGTTTCTTGGAAAAGCTTCCTTATCAGTCTGTTAACCTATTAGGCCATTCTATGGGGGCAGCGATTGCGATCGATTTTTGCCACCGCTATCCGTCTCAGGTTAAATCCTTGATTATATCGGATGCCACTAGAGGAGCAGCGGCACTGGATCAAGAAGAAAATGAGAAAAGACTAAAGAATCGTCTGAATTCCATTGAAACACTGGATCCCCAGGAGATTGCGAAACGGCGGGTAAAGGAACTGCTTGCTCCGCAAGCCTCTGATGAAGTGAGGAGAGAAGCGGAGCGCATCATGGCGCAGGTAAGGCCCGCCGGATACCGGTCTGTGGCGTATTCCCTCTATCATGTCAATCAAATGGATCTCCTCTCTGCTATTTCCATTCCTACTCTTGTAATTTGCGGGGAGTTAGATAAGGTAACACCGGTCAGTGAATCCCGGATCTTTCATGAGAGCATGCCTCAATCTGAATTCGTGATTATTCCTGAAACAGGACATCTTTGCTATCAGGAGGATTCGGCAACCTTTAATCGGCACATCTTGAATTTTCTTTCCGGGAAACATTCGGATAGAGAAAGGGAAGATGTTTGTGCCCAGTGAAGAAAAGGATCGATACCTTTCCCATTCGTTGGTTAGGGGACTAGAGATATTGCAAATGTTTGATGTGGAAACTCCTACTCTGTCGTTAGCAGAAATCTCTTCCCGTCTCCATGTAGGACGGACGGTTCCCTACCGATTGCTATATACTCTTCAAGCGATGGGATTCATCAGTCAGGATGAAAACACAAAACGATACGAGTTGTCTCCAAAGGTGCTGAATTTGGGATTTTCGTATCTAACCACTTTGCAAATTCCGGATATATCCAAGCCCTACTTGGAACAATTGAGGGATAGGACGGGTGCTTCTGCCCATTTAGGTGTCCTGGATGGAAAAGAGATCGTCTATGTATTAAGGGTGGCCGCTCGAGGCATTACGTCATTAAACGTAAGCATTGGTTCGCGGTTGCCAGCGCACGCTACGTCCATAGGCAAGTGTCTACTTGCCTATCAACCTAATGAAAGATTGAATGAGCTTCTATATGGGTCAGAATTGCAGCCGTTTACCAATCAAACCAAGACGAAGGTATTGGAGCTGAGAACAGAACTTACGTCTATATTGGAAAATGGTTATGCTATGAGCAAAGGGGAATTCGAAAGCGGAATCCACTCGATTGCAGCCCCGATTTTTGATCGGAGTGGCACTGCTGTTGCGGCTATTAACATTGCTGCGCCAAAGTCCTTTTTAAATGAAGAATTCATTTCAGCTGTGGCTTTAAATGAAGTTTGCAAGACAGCTTTATTGATTTCTGAATATTTTGGTTACCGTCTAACGACTGTTCACTCCTGAATTATTGGGAGTGATTTTTTTTTCAGCGTGAAAAGATATGCTATAATCGCATTAGTCAGTTTTTAGTTCGCATAAAGGGTGAGGATTAGTATGGCAAGTGGAGACGGAGATCGTTATATATCAAATTCATTAATCAGGGGCTTGCAGATTCTAAGAATGTTTAATGCAGATCAGCCTACCTTATCATTGGCTGAGATTGCCGGAAACTTAGGGGTAAGCCGAACGGTGCCTTACCGTTTATTGTATACGCTTCAGGCTGATGGGTATTTAATTCAAGATGAGCATACGAAACGATACGAGTTAACTCCAAAAGTATTGGAATTAGGTTTTTCTTATCTCAACACCCTTCAACTCCCTGAGATTGCGCGACCCTATATGGAGGCCTTGAGGGATAAAACAGGTGCATCAAGTCATATGGGCATCCTTGATGGGAATGAAGTGGTCTATGTAGGCAGAGTTCCAATACCTGGGGTAGCAGCAATAACCGTAAGTATAGGGACAAGGCTTCCTGCTCATGCCATTTCCATGGGTAAATGCTTGTTGGCTTACCAGCCGAGGGAACGGATCGAAGCGATATTTCTAGGTTCTGATTTAAAGCCGTATACACAGCAAACTAAAACGATGCTGGCCGATTTATTAAACGAGCTTCAGATTATACGAGAAAGAGGCTATGCAATCGGGGATCAGGAGTTTGAGAGCGGGATTCGTTCTGTTGCTGCACCCATTTTCAACAGGTTGGGACTTGTTATTGCATCGGTTAGTGTAGTAGCCTCCGCAGCTGTCTTAAACAACGAGGCGATGGAACAGGTGGTCATCCCAGGAGTATGCGAAACAGCTGTAACGCTATCGCAGTTTATGGGTTTTACGGGACATCGAAATTAGGGGATATAAAAGCGAAAAAACGTAAGGAAACGAAGCATGTAAGTTGCTTCAAGATCCTTGCGTTTTTATTTTTTTGTTTCAAATACAAAACATTGTTTATTCAATTAAAAATTCTAAACATTTATTATTGACATAATCCTCAACAATTCTTAAAATGTAGTTATAAAACAAAACATAGTTTTGTATATAAAACACAACGGTAATGTGAAGAACTTAGGAGGCTGATGGAAAGATGACAGAGCAAAAGTTTTCAATCGAGGAATTTGAAAAAAAATATGTGGCTCGTCTTGAAACAAGAAAATTGGATTGGAACGTTTTAAAATTTCAAGAAGAAGTTGATCCGACTTATCGACGTGCCCAGAAGAGATATATAGGCCGCGGCGCCACTGCCAATAATGATTCAAATGTCATTGCGGCATCTAATTTCACATTGAGCACGATGGTCTTGCCTGCGGGCTGCGTGGGCCCGCTGCACTTGCATGATGATGTAGAAGAAGTATTCTTCGTTTTGAAGGGGAAGGTTACAGCCCTTATTCAGCAAGATAGCTATAGTGAGATCCATGAGATTTCATTGGGAGAGAGGGATTGCATCAGCAGCCCTCCCGGAGTGTATCGGGGAATAAGAAATGATGGCGATGAAGAAGCCCTAATGCTAGTGATGTTAGGTTCTCCGAAGCCTAATTTGCCTAGCTATCCAGAAGGAAGCGAATTAGAGGAATTGCGCAAGCAGCGTGCAGCAGAGAGAGAAGCAATAATTAAAGGCTAGTAGGTTGACTTGTTTGGAGGCTTCTTAACAGAAAGTCTCCAAACCTCTCATAACGATAATGGAGGTGCGCCAATATGCTAGGTATCACACATTTGAGACATGTTAGCTTAATTACCCCTGTCTTGAAGGAACAAGCTGAATTTTACGAGCAAGTATGGGGATTAGATAAGGTATTTCAAGATGATAAGACAGCTTATTTTCGCGGGTCGGGTCCTGAACATCATATCTTAAGCCTGCATGCAGGAGAGAAAAGAGGCTTACACCATCTCAGTTTTGGAATGGTGGATAAGAATGCTGTAGATCAAGCAGTGGAAACACTGGCCAAAAAGGGAGTGCGCATCGTTTCAGAGCCAGCTTACTTGGATGAAGAGGGGAAAGGTTACGGCTTTCGCTTTCTTGATCCGGAGAATCGATGCATTGAACTATCGGCTTGGGTCGAAGTTCACACTTCAATTTGGAACAAGAAAAACGTAGATCCGGTGAGGCTGAATCACGTGGTCATGAATACGGTTGATCTGGATCAGGCGGTTGAATTCTATACAAACGTCTTGGGATTTAAAGTGACCGACTGGAGCGAGCATCAGATGGCTTTCCTTCGCTGCAACAAGAAGCATCACTCGATTGCCTTCAACCAGGATGTCCATGCTTCAGTCAACCATATGGCTTACGAAGTGGACAATGTAGATGAAGTAATGCGAGGCATTAGCAATGTAAGAAAAGCAGGTTACAAGGAAATTTGGGGACCTGGCCGTCATGGCCCAGGAAATAACATCTTCTGTTACTTTCAAGATCCAGCAGGTTTCGTTATGGAGTATACGTGTTACCTGGAAACGATCGAAGATGAAGCAGAATGGAAGGCACGAGTATGGAAGAGAGTGCCTCATCTCATGGATCAGTGGCAGATTGCTGGACCGCCGAAGCCGGAGACTAGGGCTGCGATGGCTGGAGAGCCGGATGAAGGTTGGGTAAACCTTGAAGCCGTAAGTAAATAAGCGCGAATTGAAGAAGGGAGTACCATTATGGACTTGGGCTTGAGAGATAAAGTGGCTGTGATAATGGGCGGAACATCAGGGGTTGGACTAAAAGCAGCGGAAATGTTTCTCCAAGAAGGAGCAAAAGTAGCTGTCTGCGGAAGAAATCAGGAACGTTTGGATAAAGCATGCAACCATCTGCTGCAATTTGGTTCTGCAGATCGAATTTATGCAGGAACCTGCAATGTAACGAACAAGCAGGATGTGGATGCGTTTATGAACGGAACGGCAGGAGCCTTGGGTGGTATTGATATCCTGGTCAATGCAGCTGGCCACAGCGTCATGGGATACTTTTTCGATATCACGGATGAACAATGGCAGGAGCAGATTCAATTAAAGTACTTTGCCGTCATTTATGCCATCCGAGCAGCCCATCCTTATTTGGTGAAACAAGGCGGGGGCCGCATTATCAACATTAACGCTACACTGGCAAAAGAACCTGAAAGACATATGGTCGCTACAGCCGCAACGAGAGCAGGACTGCTGAATTTGAGCAAGACCTTATCCCAGGAACTAGCGCCTGATAACATTCTCGTCAACTCGGTGAGTTTAGGTTTAATCCGCACAGATCAATGGGAACGCCGCCGATTGCAGAATGCACCGAATGTAGAACCGGATATGTATTACGGCGATCTGGCGAAGAAAAGAAACATTCCACTTGGGAGAGTAGGAGAACCGGAAGAGGTGGCAAGCGTGATTCTTTTCCTGGCTTCTCGTCAAGCAAGCTATGTTTCGGGATCGACAATTGAGACAGCTGGGGCGCTCGGCAAGGCTTTATAAAGGTTTGAATAATTTAGATGAGAGGTACATGATCATGAGACAACTTGAACAAATGGAGTTTACAACAGCTGATGCCGTTGTGCAAGAGCTGGTTCGTGCAGGGGTAGAAGTTGCATTTGGAATCGTAAGTATTCATAACATGCCCATCTATGATGCCATCCTCCGTGAAGGAAGCATTCACCTCGTATGCTCACGCGGCGAGAGCGGTGCGGTAAATATGGCAGATGGGTATGCCAGAGCTACTGGGAAATTAGGCGTTGTGATTACCAGCACCGGAACCGGTGCAGGAAATGCGGCCGGATCTCTAGTTGAAGCTTGGAGTGCTGGAGTTCCCCTCCTTCATTTGACTGGTGAAGTGGCTTCCCCGTATTTAGGCACGGGCAGAGGATATATCCATGAATGCAAGGATCAACTATCAATGATGGAAGGGTGCTCAAAGAAAGCCATGCGCTTAAGGAAGCCGGAGCAAGCCGTCGGGGTGGTTAGGCAAGCGATCCAAGAAGCAATAACGGCACCTGCAGGGCCAGTAACATTAGAAATTCCTATCGATTTTCAATCTGCCATTATCCCTCAGAGCGTAGTAGAAGATTTCCGAGGACACGTACAGCCATCATCTGAGCAGACCTTACCGAAACTTCCAGTAGAGCTGGTTAAGAAGATTGCAAACGCTCGCAGACCTGTGATCTGGAGCGGGGGCGGAGTCATTTCTTCAGGCGCTTCCGAGGAAGTTCGACAGCTGGCTGAGATGATCGGAGCGGCTGTAGTGACCAGCCAATCCGGAAAGGGATCTATCCCGGAGGATCATCCGCAATGCATCGGACACTTCGCCGCCGTAGACCTCACCAAACAATTACTACAAAAATCAGATTTGTTAATTAGTATCGGGGTGCGTTTCCGCGGAAATGAAACCTCTAACTGGAAGGTATCGGTACCAGAGGAGCATATCTCTATTGATGCGGAATGGAACGCAATGAACCGGAATTACCCAGCTTCGCATGGGCTGGTAGGAGATGCGAAGTTGATCTTGCAATCTATGATTCGAGAACTCGATCATGACCCCGTGACTCCTGACCCGGCCTATCTTGATGAAGTCCAAACGGTGCGCAATGAGTTGCGAGTACAATTAAGGAAGACATTAGGGCCATATGAGCAATTTTTGGATGGTATGCGAAGAATATTGCCGCGTGATGCAATTTTAGTTCGGGATGTTACAGTCCAAGCGAATGTTTGGGGTAGCCGATTGTTTGAAGTTTATGAGCCAAGGACCTCGATCCATGCTTCAGGCGGCGGGATCGGACAGGGACTGCCGACGGCTATCGGAGCGCAAGCGGGACGAAAAGACCGCGTGGTTGCTTTAATGGCAGGGGATGGCGGATTCATGGTCAATGTCGGAGAAATGGCGACAGCGGCCCAAGAAAATCTTCCGATTATTATTGTGTTATTCGATGATGCAGGGTACGGGGTCTTGCGGAATATCCAAGATGCAGCTTACGGTCGTCAGGTAGCGGTCGACTTGTTAAGTCCTGACTTCGTTCAGTTAAGTCAATCCATGGGATTTGAAGCTGCACGAATTGGTTCGCCTGAAGAATTTGTAACAGAGCTGGAAAAGGCAGTTGCCAAACGAAAGCCATACATGATCGTCGTCGATATGAAAGCAGTGGGCCCCATGGCGAAGCCATTCGGAGGACCTCCGGGAGCAGCGGACGCATTTAAGCCGAAAAAATTATAATGGAGGTTTTGGGCATGATCTCGACATACCCTTTTGTGTCAGGGAAGTATCTTATTAATGGTGAATGGATTCAGGCTGACCATGTTACGGGTGTTAAGAATCCTGCCAATATAGTAGAAGTCGTAGGGGAGGTTGGCTTATCCTCAAAAGAAGCAGTAGCACAAGCGGTAGAATCAGCAAGCTTGGCTTTTTCCAGCTGGTCGAGGACAAAACCCGAAGAGCGGGCAAACCTAATGGTAGAAGCCGCTAACCTTCTTAAACCGATCATTGAGGAGAATGTATCGCTTTTTGTCCGTGAAAATGGAAAAACGCTAGTGGAAGCCAAAAAGGATTTGCTGCGTTCCATAGATGTAATGCACCATTGTGCAGAGGCTCTGCTGAAATGGTGGCAGCCCGAATCTCTTCCCGGAACGCAAAACGTGCAAATTAGGAAAAGACCGCGAGGGGTGACGGCGGTGATTTCCCCCTGGAACTCTCCCATGCTACTGACCTTTAAGAGGGTCATCCCTGCTGTGCTTGCAGGAAATACAGTAGTGGTAAAACCGGCTACTTATTGTCCGCTAACCGTCATGACCTGTTTGAAAGTTGTAGCTTCTTGCTTTCCTCCAGGCGTTATTAATATCGTACCGGGGTCTGGGGGAGTGGTAGGAGACATACTTTGCAGCGATCCAAGGGTCAAGACCATCGCCTTTGTCGGAAGTACGGAAACCGGAAAACATATCATGCGGACGGCATCGAGTACAGTCAAGAAGCTGTATATGGAGCTAGGGGGTAACGACCCTGCTTTGATTTTTGAGGATGCAAGCTTAAACGAACATGCTATACAAAGACTTCGCTTTGGGATTTTGAGGGCAGCTGGGCAGGTGTGTTCCGCTATTAAACGGATTTATGTTCATGAATCGAGATATGATGAATTAGTTCAGAAGCTAACGAAAGAGTTTCATCGGGTTGTTGTCGGAAATGGCATTCATCCGGATGCGACGATGGGTCCTTTGAACAATCAAGTGCAATTTGACTTTGTGAACGGTTTGATAGACCGTGCCCAAAAGTCCGGAGCGCAGGTGATAACAGCAGGACAAATTATGGATCCTGAAACCTGGGACAAGGGCTATTTCATGCAACCCTCCATCATTACAGGAGTGGAGCAGCACAGTGAAATTGTTAGGGCTGAGCAGTTTGGTCCGGTGATTCCCATTTTGAAATTTGCAAGCGAGGAAGAAGCGATACAGTTGGCGAATGATACGGAATTTGGACTGCGAGCATCAATTTGGACGGAAAATGAAGGAAAGGTAGCGGGATGTGCTGACCGATTGGAAGCAGGGGCGGTCTTTCACAATAATCATACCGTATTCCAGGATATTTACCTGGATTTCCCGGGTCTAAAAGAAAGTGGGTTATCGCGCGAAACTAGACATTGCGGTTTGGAGTACTTTACGGATTCTTACGGTCTAGCTGACTGAGAGAGGGGATCGCTTGATGAAAATAGGATTGATAGGCTGCGGCAATATTGGAAAATTCCTTCTTCATTCTTTGAATAACGAAAATTTTCTTCCGGATGGCAGGATAACAGCTGTTTATAGTTCCAAAAAAGAAACGGCTGCCCTCATCACCAGGGAGTACCAAATAGATTCCTATACTGATTTCGAAGCCTTCCTGCATTCCGATTTGGATTTAATCATCGAAGCGGCTACCATTCAGGTGGTTGAGGATTACGCCAGACCGATCCTCGAAAGCGGAAAGGATATGCTGATCATTAGTGTCGGAGCATTAGCTGATAGAACTTTGCATGATGATTTAAGAGAATTGTGCCGGATGAAAGGTACGAAAGTTTATCTGCCTTCAGGGGCTATTGGTGGATTGGATGTCTTAAAAGCGGCGATGACGATTGGTCAGCTAGAGTCGGTATCGATTACGACAAGAAAGCCGCCGAAGGCTCTTTCTCAAGACACTATGGATGCAGAGAGTATTATATTCGAAGGCTCTGCGAGGGAAGCTATTCAATTGTTCCCACAAAACATCAATGTATCTATCATTTTATCTCTAGCGGGACTTGGACCTGAAAGAACTAGCGTAAAGATCATTGCTGATCCTAAAGTGGATAAAAATACTCATTCTATCGAAGCGAAAGGTACATTTGGGAAGCTCACTCTGAATGTGGAAAATGACCCGATGCCTAATAATCCGAAAACAAGTTATTTGGCGGCATTGAGTGTGTTATCCACTTTAAAGAATAGAGATGAGATGATTCGAGTCGGATAAAGCATCATATAAAGATGTTGAAACCCCTTTCATTTCGTAGTTTAATAGAAACAATATCTGATTTTCGAAAAGTGTAGAAAAGTTAGGGGGCCATTATGTTAAAAGGTCAAATGCGCTGGATTTACATTGCAGTTCCTATATTCTTTTTCTGGTTTTTCGGGCAAATCGATAAACTAGGGATCTCAGTCATTCAGACAGATCCGCAATTTCTCCAAGACTTAGGCCTCACAGGAGAGGATAAGAACGCCAAACTTGGCCTTTTAACGCTAACTTTTACAGTGGCTTATGCTCTTTCCAACCTCTTCTGGGGGGTTATTATTGATAAGCTCGGCGCGCGCAAAACAGCGGTCATGGGGCTCTGCGTATGGACCATGACGATGATTATGGGAGGGCTTTCATCTTCCTATGAGATGTTTTTAATTAGCCGGGTCATTTTAGGTATCGGTGAAGGAATGATGATTCCTGTTTCAGGAAAATTCATTTCGAACTGGTTTCATCAGCGGGAGCTTGGCAGAGCTCAGGCTACTTGGCTTACAGGAAACTATTTAGGACCGGCCATTGGAGCTGTCATGCTTTCTGTTATCATTGCTAGCGTACATTGGCAGGCAGCCTTCTATATTCTTGCCGCATTTAATTTCTTCATGATTATCCCAATGTTCCTATTCCTGACTCGAGATAAGCCAGAGCACCATCCGGGAATCAGCAAAGACGAGCTTGCCCAGATTCGCTATACGGATCCTTCTGCACCTGCACAAGTGAAGCAGAGCTTCACACAAGACTATCGTTACTGGATTGTGTGGTTTGGAATGCTGATGTCTTCGTTTTTATTTTTTGGTTTGAGTATCTGGCTGCCAACCTATCTTGTGCAAGGCAAAGGGTTTGCTCGTGAGGCCATGACCGGAATAACCTCCTTATCTTGGCTGTTTGCCATGGGCTTTGTTATCCTTTGCGGGTATTTCGCAGATAAATGGAAGCGACCAGGATTGCTTGCAACTCTTTTGTTTGGATTATGTGCCATATTGTTAACAACGGCTATTAATGCGGGAAGTCCGCTGGTTGCTGGTTTGTGCTTGGGACTCGCAATGGGGACACAAGGTGGCGTGTTTCATCTGAGCAATCTATTTATTGTCAAATATTCGACGAGGGAGACGGCAGGAAGAGCAGCTGGTTTAATGGGCTTCACCAATATCCTTGGCGGATTCTCCAGTTATATTATGGGGTGGATGAGAGATTCTTTTCAAGGCGATTTTGGTCCGTCAATCATGATGCTAATTGTAGCTGCCTTGTTAGGTTTGATAGCATATCTGTTCACACTGAAGAAAGAGGCGGAGGAAGCACGTTCCTTTAAGTCTGGAGTCTCGATGGCGCATGATCGTACGGCATAGATAACGGAAAGGGGTAAAAAGATGAATAAGAAACAACTGCCTTTAGATGAAAGAACTCGCGAGAGTGTACTGGACCATATCAATGAAACGACTCAGCCTGAAGAGGGGAAGATCCCTGCTTACATTTTAAGTGATCCTACCATTTATAAGCTGGAGCATGAAAAGATCTTCCTGAAGACTTGGGTATTCATTGGCCATGAATCAGAGGTTCCCAACAATGGAGATTACATTACGCGGGATCTAGCAGGCTACTCTGTCATCGTTTCAAGAGGAGAAGATGGAGTCATCCGCGGATTCTACAATATGTGCACACACCGGGGCATGAAGCTCTGCCGAGCGGATCGAGGAAAAGCTGGCAGGTTTACTTGTTCCTATCATGGATTCACCTTTAAAAATAATGGCGATCTGATTGGAGTTCCACTGCAGCAAGACATATATGGAGGAGAGCTTGATACTTCTAAAATGGGGTTGCATAAGGTGACCATTGATTCATATAAAGGTCTCCTTTTCGGAACTTGGAGTGATCAGCCTCAACCTTTATCAGATTTTCTGGGTGATTTCAAGTGGTATTTGGATATTGTGGTGGGGCGGGCAGAAATGGAAGTCATAGGACCTCCTCAACGCTTTGTTGTGCATTCCAACTGGAAGATTGGATCGGATAACTTTATCAGTGATTCCTACCATACGATGGTCACCCATGGTTCTATAGCGAAACTGGGGATGGTCCCTAATCCTACTTATTCAAAGATTGGCTATCAGGTTCAGACCTCCAATGGGCACGGGTTGAATATCGGTATGCCCAATCAGGAGTTTGCTTTCCCTGAAGAGCTTATTCCTGAATTTCAATCGAATCTCTCAAGCGAACAGTTTGAGCTGATGTCAAAGGTGAAGAACATGATAGGAACTATTTTTCCCAACCTATCCTTCCTCATCTCCCACACCAAAATCAAGGGTAAGGCGATTTCTAATACATCCGTCCGTCTTTGGAGGCCGATTGATGTTGATAAGATGGAGGTTATTACCTGGTTGCTGGTCGAGAAACATGCATCAGATGATTGGAAGAAGCGTTCACGCGAATCGTTCATCTTAACCTTTAGCCCTTCTGGTATTTTTGAGCAAGATGATACCGAAGTATTTACAGATATCACTGCAGCTGCCACAGGACCCATGCCTTTCATGAAACAGCTTACTTACAATTATACGATGGGAATGCATCGTGAACAGGTAAGGGATTTTGCAGGCCCTGGCATCGTTTATGGCGATAAATTTTCAGAGGCAAATTCTCGAAATTTCTATCGTTATTGGTTAGATTTACTTAATGCCTAAGAATTGAAGGGGGAAACGCCTGATGAGCATCGAGAAAATGTTAATCACATATGAATTTGAGCAATGGCTTTACCGTGAGGCGAAGCTGCTTGACGATATAGATTTTGACGGCTGGTTTGGTCTCATTCATCCGGACATTCAATATCAAATGCCTGTTCGAGTGAACAAGGAAGGTATTGAGAGACCTGACTACTCTACGGATATGTATGCGTTCCTTGATGATTATGAGCTGTTGAAAATGCGAGTCGATCGGCTGAAAACCGATTATGCCTGGGCAGAATTGCCGCCTTCTCGTACCCGGCGAGTGGTTAGCAATGTAAGGGTGGATGAGTTCGTAGCAGAAGAAAAAGCAGTAGTTAGCAGTTATCTGTTCATCTATCGCAGCCGCAGCAATGATATTCATCATGATTTGATATCGGGAGAACGCAAGGATGAATTCACGTATCTTAACGGGGAATGGAAGTTATCAAATCGCTTCTTCGTGGTTGATCAAACGACATTAAACACCCGAAATCTGGCCATCTTTGTTTAGTTCAAGTGAAGGAAGGGATCGGGTATGACACAGCTAAAAGGGAAATCTGTGTATTTGACGGGAGGTGCCTCTGGCATCGGAAGAGCCGTCACAGAAGCTTTTATCGCCGAGGGTGCAGGGGTTACCGTTCTCGACCGCTCGGTGGAGCGGTTAGAGGAATTGAAAAATCAGTATGGTGATGCAATTCAATGTATCGCTGGTGACGTAACCAATTATGGGGATCATGTTGGGGCCGTCCGTACAGCCGTTGAGGCGTATGGAAAGCTTGATGTGCTGGTGGCCAATGCCGGGGTATTCGATGGTTTTGCAAAATTCGATCAAGTAAGTCCCGAGGCCTTGTCGGATGCTTATGAGATGCTGTTTTCAATTAATGTTAAGGGATATTTTTTAGCTGCTAAAGCTGCTGTCGAAGAATTGAAGAAGACCAAAGGAAATATCATTTTTACAGTCTCGGGAGCTGGCTTCTATCCCGACGGGGGCGGCGTGTGGTATACGGCAAGCAAGCACGCTCAAATTGGTTTGCTTCGCCAGCTGGCCTTTGAACTGGCACCTGACATTCGTGTTAATGCCGTGGCTCCGGGAGGTACTCTTACTGCGCTGCACGTGATTCCTCCGTTGGCTCCTTTTGTTAAAACAGTTGATAATGAGACAAAAGCGCGAAGTATTAAGACGAGAAACCCGTTACGTATTGCCATGGAATCAGAAGATCATGTAGGAGCGTACGTGTTGTTAGCCTCGGATTGTGCTCGTGCCATTACAGGAGAGATTATATCCAGCGACGGCGGCTTGGCCGTACGTGGTTTGAGTTAAGGAGAGCTTTTGGAAAAGTTTTGAGTAAGTGCCCCCAGAGTATCATTCTGGGGTTTTATTTATTACGGGCGAATTTGGTGGGTTCACCGGTAATTTTAGCCAGTCTACTGGCGACTTTTAGAGAAATACCGGCAAGTAAACGGAAAAAGGGTGGTCGAGGGGAGGAGGGAGGGGGTATCTGATCGATGGAAGTAAAATTAGTAAAGCACGTGTTAGATTTATTCCACACCGTCACTAAGCAGAAAAGAAATACTGGCGACTTTTCTTATTTATCAGCAACTCAGGTCCACTTACTGGCAACTGAAGCCCCTTTACCGGCAACTAGAAATACGAACCGATCAAAATAGGTGGTAGGGTATCGACCGCTGCAAAAATAAACCCCCAAAGGTCAACTTTGGGGGTTAGCTTCTTATATTAAACCACACCTTGAGCAATCATGTTGTCGGCTACCTTGAGGAATCCGGCAATGTTTGCTCCAACTACGAGGTTTCCTGGGAATCCATATTCCTCTGCGGCTTTCACGCTGTTTTTATAGATGTTAACCATAATTTCATGTAACTTGGCGTCTACTTCTTCGAAGGTCCATGCTAGTCTCATGCTATTTTGGGCCATCTCAAGTGCGGATACGGCTACTCCGCCTGCATTGGCAGCCTTAGCTGGTGCGAAGAGGACTTTGTTGTTTAGGAAGACTTCGATAGCTTCCAAAGAAGATGGCATATTAGCTCCTTCTCCCACTGCTTTTACGCCATTAGCTACTAGAACTTTTGCGTTGATTTCATTGATTTCGTTTTGCGTTGCGCAAGGAAGAGCGATATCACATGGGATGGTCCAAATGCCGGAGCAGCCTTCTACATATCGAGCTTCTGGATGTTCAGTAACATATTCGCTGATACGTTTTCTTTCTACTTCTTTTAGTCTCTTCACGGTATCAAGGTTAATGCCGTTTTTGTCATAGATATAACCGTTAGAATCACTGCAAGCCACTACTTTTGCGCCTAGCTGGGTAGCTTTTTGGATCGCGTAGATGGATACATTGCCAGAGCCCGATACGACAACCGTGCTTCCGTTAAAGCTGAGGCCTTGATCTTTTAGCATCTCTTCCACGAAATAAACGGTACCGAAGCCTGTTGCTTCCGTTCTAGCTAGGCTTCCGCCATATCCGATTCCTTTTCCAGTTAATACTCCGGCTTCATGAGCACCGCGGAGTCTCTTATATTGTCCGAACATATATCCGATCTCTCTTGCTCCTACACCAATATCACCGGCAGGTACATCAAGGTCCGGTCCGATATGCTTGGCAAGCTCAGTCATGAAGCTCTGCGTAAACTTCATGATTTCACTTTCGGATTTACCTTTTGGATCGAAGTCGGAACCGCCTTTTCCGCCCCCAATAGGTTGGCCGGTAAGAGAATTCTTAAAGATCTGTTCAAATCCTAGGAATCGGATGATGCTAGCATTAACAGACGGATGAAATCTAAGACCGCCTTTATATGGACCAATAGCACTGTTAAACTGAACGCGGAAGCCGCGGTTCACTTGTGGTTTGCCTTGATCATCGACCCAAGGAACTCTAAAGGTAATCATTCTTTCAGGCTCGGAGATTCTCTCAAGAATGCTCTGCTCCATATATTTAGGGTGTTTCGCAAAAACGGGTACAAGAGAATCAAAAATTTCTTTCACCGCTTGGTGAAATTCACTTTCTCCTGGGTTGCGTTTTTTCACCGTTTCATATACTTCTGTAACATAGTTTACCGCCGCTTGCCATTCTTTTTGTTTTACTTCCGTTAAGATCGCCATTTCCCCTCATGCTCCTTTTTTTCTTTATATATATAAGGTCCACTTTTTTTACGTCTATAGGTATTCTATAATTGAATGAGACCCCCAAACAATACAAAGATTAGATCAGATCAATGCCGAGTCGAGATGAATTGGAAAGGGGAAGTAAGCATGGAGCTCAGACAAATCCAATATTTTATTGAAGTTGCCAAGCGAGAGCATGTAACGGAGGCAGCTCATGCTCTTCATGTAGCCCAATCTGCCGTAAGCAGACAAATATATAAACTAGAACAAGAGCTAGGTGTTGATTTATTCGTAAGGGAAGGACGGAATGTCCATTTGACCCCAATTGGGAGAAGCTTCTTAGGGCATATGAAGGAAGCGATGAAAGTCATCGAAAGCGGCCTTCGAGAGGTCGAAGAATATATGGATCCTGAACGCGGGACGATTCGTATCGGTTTCCCAAGTAGTTTAGCTGCCTATACGCTTCCGATAGCGATATCGGCTTTTCGTGAAATTCACCCTGAAGTCAAGTTTCAGCTTAAACAGGGATCCTATCATCAATTAATAGAAATGGTAGCCAGAGGGGAGATTGATATGGCTTTAATCGGTCCCGTTCCATTAAAGGAAAGGAGTATAAGGGGAGAAATTCTGTTTATGGAAAGAATAGTAGCCCTTCTCCCGGCAAGCCATCCTTTGGCTGGTGACTCTTCCGTTCGTCTAAGCGATTTGAAGGACGATTCGTTCATTTTGTTTCCAGAAGGTTTTGTTTTAAGGGAAATGGTAGTAAACGCTTTCAAAGAACTAGGTTACCATCCTCAAATTTCCTTTGAGGGAGAAGATATTGATGCCATAAAAGGGTTAGTTTCTGCTGGCTTAGGGATTACTTTGATTCCTGAGGTTACCCTAGTGGATGGCCTTCCACGTTCAACAGTGAAACTGCCGATTAGCGAACCGAGGGTTGAGCGTAATGTGGGAATCATCATTCCTCGGGATCGTCCGCTACCTCCGACCGAACAGCTTTTCTATGATTTTTTGAGAAGCTTTTTCACAAGGGTGGATAAGTTAAATCATCACTTTGTGTAGCGAACTGCTTTAGACAGACCTTGAAACGCCAAGCTCATCATATTATAGTAGAGTAAAGGATTTGTGCCGGAAAATGGGCATGAGGATGGAGATTCAGCAGCTTGTCCAAGTGGAGGTCATAACATGAAGCAAAGAACCGTTACGCACGAGATGTTGGAAGCCATTCTAGGAGCCATTGATGAAGGAATTCACGTGGTGGATAGCCAAGGGATTACGATCTACTATAATCATGTAGCGGCGAAGCTAGATGGACTATCGGTAGAGGAGGTTATGGGCAAGCATCTTCTCGATGTATTTCCGTCGTTGGATGATGACACCAGCACATTGATAAAAGTAATTGAGAGTCAAGAGCCGATCTATCACCAGCACCAACGCTACACCAATATGAAAGGAAAACAAGTGATTACCGTCAATACGTCCTTACCCATCTGGGTAGACGGCGAATTGGTAGGAGCGGTGGAAGTGGCGAAAGACATCTCGAAAGTAAAAGAGCTTTCAGAGAAGCTTGTAGACCTTCAAGCTCAGATTGTTCAACGAAACCAACTTCCTAAAAAAAAGAAAATGGCTTCAAAAGAAGAAACGGCGGCGAAATATACGTTTACAGACCTTATATCTCGGAGCCGTGCTATGGATCGAGTAAAGAAAACCGGGGAAAAGGCGGCCCAGACTCCCTCCCCGATCTTGATCATGGGAGAAACGGGGACAGGGAAAGAACTATTGGTTCAATCGATTCATAATGCTTCTCCTCGCAGATATGCCCCATTTATTGCACAGAATTGTGCAGCCCTTCCAACGACTTTATTAGAAGGTATTCTTTTTGGCACGGTTAAAGGAAGCTTTACGGGAGCGGAGGATCGTCCCGGGTTGTTTGAATTGGCAGATGAAGGAACGTTATTCTTAGATGAGATCAATAGCATGCCGTTGGAGCTTCAAGCGAAGCTCTTGCGGGTGATTCAGGAAAACCAGGTACGGCGTGTAGGAGGATCTAAGGAAACCCCTATAGATGTGCGGATTATAGCAGCTCTAAATGAGGATCCTCAACAAGCTGTAAGGGAAAATCGGCTTCGATCGGATCTGTTTTACCGTCTCAATGTGGTAGCTTTGGAACTGCCTCCACTAAGAGAAAGAATAGAAGATATTCCGCTCCTTACCCAACATTTTATCAAAAAGTTTAACTATCGTTTCGGAAAACTAGTTACAGGTCTTCATCCTGATGCAGAGGCTGTTTTGTTCCAGCATAGCTGGCCAGGTAATGTACGTGAGTTAGAGCATGCGATTGAGGCGGCTATGAATCTCGTCGAAGGTGATATCATTGAAGTGGACGATTTGCCGTATTATTTGCAGCATGTCCCATCGGGAATTCATCGAGAAGCACAGCCAATGGTCCCACCCGTATACGTGGGAGTATCGCTTCCAGAAGCCTTACAACGAGTAGAAGAACAGATGATTCGAGAGGCGCTTGCGGAAACAGACGGAAATATCATGCAGGCGGCTAAAAGGTTAGGGATTCCAAGACAAACCCTACAGTATAAGATAGCGAAGCTGGATTCTTGAGGATTTAGGAGGATACGGTAATATTTGAATGGATAGTCACTCGCAAGGCGGCGAAACCTGGGTACTCTAACCTCTAAAAAGAGGTGGAGGATCCAGTTTTTTTTATTGGCATCATTTTTGCATTAATAATTAGTGGTGTAGTTTCAATCGTGTTGAAGTTCCGTCCATTACCTTACCTAAGACCGAGGAGGTTGATGATAGATGTTAATCAATAGAAGGCATTGGAGTGAGGTTGAGCTTTGGAAGGATGTTACAGAAGAGCAGTGGAATGATTGGCTATGGCAATTGACCAATACCATAAGGACCGTAGAGCAGTTAAAGAAAGTCGTGAATCTAACCCCTGAGGAAGAAGAAGGGGTACGTATCTCAACCCAGACCATTCCATTAAATATTACCCCTTATTACGCTTCACTAATGGATCCTCATGATCCAGAATGCCCTATCCGCAAGCAATCCGTTCCCATTTCAGCTGAGATTATGAAGACGAGATATGATCTAGAAGATCCTCTTCATGAGGATGAAGACTCCCCCACTCCAGGACTAACTCATCGCTACCCGGATCGCGTATTATTTCTGATTACCAATCAATGCTCGATGTACTGCCGATATTGTACGCGCCGTCGATTCTCGGGCCAAGTTGGAATGGGGGTACCTAAAAAACAATTAGATGCAGCGGTAGACTATATCCGAAATAACCCTGAAGTACGGGATGTCTTGCTATCGGGTGGAGATGCTCTGCTAGTAAATGATCGGATTTTAGAATATGTCATCCGTAACCTGCGAGAAATCCCACATGTCGAAATTATTCGGATTGGAACGCGTGCTCCAGTTGTTTTCCCACAGCGAATTACGGAAGATCTCTGTACTATGCTGAAAAAATATCATCCGGTATGGTTGAATACACACTTCAATACCTCGCTAGAGATCACGCCAGAAGCAAAAAAGGCGTGTGAAATGCTCGCAAACGCAGGGGTTCCGCTAGGCAACCAGTCGGTGATCTTAGCCGGTGTGAACGATAGTGTTCATATTATGAAAAAGCTCATGCATGATCTGGTCAAGATACGAGTACGCCCATACTATATCTACCAGTGTGATTTATCCGAAGGCATTGGTCACTTCCGTGTACCGGTTTCTAAAGGGTTAGAAATCATTGAGAATCTTCGCGGCCATACTTCCGGCTATGCGGTTCCGGCCTTTGTCGTAGATGCTCCAGGAGGCGGGGGGAAGATTACCTTGCAGCCGAACTACTTAATTTCTCAAAGCCC
The DNA here is from genome assembly GCF_004522215.1 of Ammoniphilus sp. YIM 78166. Taxonomy (GTDB): domain Bacteria; phylum Bacillota; class Bacilli; order Aneurinibacillales; family RAOX-1; genus YIM-78166. The sequence continues at coordinate 498,828 of NZ_SDLR01000004.1, forward strand.
CGATAAAGTAGTACTACGTAACTTTGAAGGGGTAATTACCAGCTACCCCGAACCGAAAAATTATGTTCCTGGCAAAGCAGATGCTTACTTTAATAAGATTTATGCGATCGACCAGCCTAAATCGACCGTAGGCATTGCTGCCTTAATGAATGATGAGAAGTTTAATCTCGTTCCTGAGGGATTAAGAAGGATGAATAAGCGGGAAAATTACCAAGCAGCAGGAAGCAGTTCTTTGAAGGATCGCAGGGCGAAGCGAGATGAGATGAAGTTAAAAAAACTGGTCAATGCTAATGATAATAATGAAGAAAAAGCGTCTTCGTAGAGAGGCTGCCAGGAGTGGCTAGAGAAATAAAAGGGGGGCATACGCCCCTCTTTTATTTTTAGACTTTAAAATGCTCCACAGCCCGCTTTAATTCAGAAGCCATGGCACTTGTTTCCTCAGCGCTTGCTGATACGGTCTGCATGGAAGCAGAAGTTTCTTGGATCGCAGCCGATACTTCTTCCGCGTTTGCGGCTGTATTCTCAATCACGCTTGCTAAGGAATTAATCAACTCTACGATTTTCTCGGAGGTGGCCACTTCAGCGGTGGTAATATCCGTAATGCTATTCACCTGCTCAAGTGCATGACCTACGGCAGTTAAAATGTTTTCTAAAGCGTTTCCGGCCTGTGCGACGATGTTGGTGCCTTCTTCTACCTCTAAGCGGTTTTCTTGCATGGAGGCGACGACATCGACCATACTCTTGGAAATCTTATGAATGAGATCGGAAACTTTAGTAGCTCCATCATTAGATTGCTCCGCGAGCTTGCGTACTTCTTCGGCTACTACGGCAAAGCCTCGGCCATGCTCTCCCGCTCTAGCCGCCTCTATTGAAGCGTTTAACGCTAAAAGGTTGGTTTGCGCGGCAATGCTTGTAATCATGTTGGTGATGGCCTGAATTTCCTTGGTGTATTGATTCAAGGTTGTAATGAGTTCTTCCATTTGGAGGGTTCGGGACTGAATGCTGTCCATCTTCTGGACGGTATGATCGACAATCTTCTTCCCTTCGGTTGCTGTATGGAAGGTAGACTCTGAATTTTTTTGCGCGTCTGTTGCTTTTTGTTTGGCAATTTGAATGAGAGAAGACAACTCTAGTAAAACCTTAGATGCATCTAGTACAGAATGGTTCCCATTCTCGGCAGCAGCCGCTACGTCGCTCGTACTGTGCGAGATTTCTCCCACGGCTGAAGTCACCTGTTCAGCGGAAGCAGCCATTTGTTCCGAGGCTGCGGCGAGTTCATCTGCTGATGTTCTCGTTGTTCCAACTAAGTGCCGCAGATTATGAACCATTTGGTTAAAAGAAGCAGCAAGTTCACTGATTTCGTCTTTACTATTCGTTTTAATCTCATCAATGGTTAAATCACCCAAGGAGATACGATTGGCCTCTTCGGACAGCCTGACAATCGGTATAGATATTTTTCTTCCCGCAATCCAGCCAATCACGACAGCTGCAAGTGCGGCTACTAAAATCACAATACCTAGAATAATAGCCGAAGTGTTGAACTTTTGATGATTCGCTTCTAAGGCTTGTATCGCGTATTTTTCGTTCATATCGATGAGGACAAGCAGTGCATCACTAGCTTTAGTGAACGGTTCGCGTCCCTTTTTAAGCCCCTCTAGAGCTTCTGGATAATTTCCTTGGCGAATGAGTCCAATGTTTAACTTCACTCGCTCCGAAAACTGGTCCCAACTCGTTGTAAATTCCTCAAATTGGGCTTGTTCATTAGCCGACATTTTGGTCTGCTCATAAGCTGAAATTAGTTCATGAATTTGAACGAGGTTTTTTTCAGCAGCCTCTGTGAAAGTATGATCTTGATTCAAAACGGCTTGGAGCATCTGGACGCGGGTATTTTCCGCTAGCTTGCTCATCTTGCCTAGCTTGGACATCGGAAGCATTTGGTATGCAAAAATTTGTTCCCCGTTGTTATTGATGGTATAAGCGGTATATATCGAATATACTCCCAGTCCCAACATAATAGCCACAATAAATAAAAACGATAAGATCAACTTCTTTGTTATCTTGGCCATGTGTAACCTCTCCCCTGTGTAATGAAAAAGAACTATCCCCCATATGATTACATTATAGAGATTGAAGGGTCTGCTATTTGTTAAAACTTTTCAACAATTTTACATAAAAATGAATGAACGACCGTTCACTTTTTACTCGGAATTTGGTATAGTATTGGTAATCAGAAAATTTTAGGGAGTGAGCGATCGTGTTGGACCTAGTGAACTTTATTGCTTTTCTTGCTGTTACCGGTTATGCTGTCTACCTTTTCGCCCATCTCGTTTACAGTCGAGTTACCTTTATCAGGCTGGGCAAGAAATCCAACCTAAAGGAAGATACCAAGCAAAGGGTAAACGAAATCATCGTGAACGTGTTTGGACAGAAAAAGCTGATGAAAGATCCCAAGAGCGGAATTATGCACGTGGTTATGTTCTATGGTTTTATTATTCTTCAGCTTGGAGCCATTGAACTGATTATCAAAGGTTTTCTTAAAGGCTTTGTATATCCGCTTGGAGCTGCCCATGCCTTTTTTAGCATCAGCCAAGAGGTTACAGCTTTCTTGGTCCTCCTTGCCGTCCTCTATGCTTACTACCGCCGTTACATTGAAAAATTAAAGCGCCTTAAACGCGGATTAAAGTCAGGACTCGTCATTATTTTTTTAACTACGTTAATGATCTCCGTGTTTTTAACGCTAGCTTTTGAACATTTATGGGTTGGATACGTTGGATTCGTCGCTTATGCGCCGATTTCCTCTGCAATTGCTGGCCTGTTCGCGTGGATGAGCCCAGGTGCAGCCGCCGTCATGTTTTATATTTCCTGGTGGTTACACTTATTGACGTTGTTGACGTTCTTAGTGTACGTCCCTCAATCCAAGCATGCGCACTTGTTCTTTGCCCCCGTTAATGTAGCGATTCGAGATACCAAGCCGGTAGGGAAATTAACCTCCATTGATTTTGAAGACGAAACGCAAGAAACCTACGGGGTAGGAAAGATCGAAGATTTCCGCCAAAACCAGCTCGTTGACCTATACGCTTGCGTAGAGTGTGGTCGCTGTACGAATATGTGTCCGGCCTCAGGTACGGGCAAGACGCTTTCACCCATGGATTTAATTGTAAAGATGAGAGACCACTTGACGGAAAAAGGGGCTGTCGTGACCTCCCGCACACCGTGGATGCCTGGATTCGTATTCCCTGGGTCCAAAGGAAACCAGCTGGCTTTGCAGGCCTCCGAAGTCGCAGCCACAAGTGAAGTATCTCCTATAGAAGCTCTTGAATATAATGTGAATCTGATCGGGGATGTCATTACGGAAGAAGAACTCTGGGCTTGTACGACCTGTCGCAACTGTGAGGACCAATGTCCGGTAGCGAATGAGCATGTAGAAAAGATTGTAGACATGAGACGTTACCTCGTGTTAACCGAAGGAAGCATGCCGCATGAAGCGACTCGTTACTTCCAGAACATTGAGCGTCAGAGCAATCCGTGGGGAATCAACCGTAAAGAACGGATCAAGTGGCGCGAGGAACGTGAAGATATTGAGGTGCCTACAGTTAATGAGATAGAGGAATTTGACTACCTGTTCTGGGTCGGTTCGATGGGATCCTTTGATAAGAGAAGCCAAAAAATTGCCCAATCTTTCGCGAAAATTCTAAACGTAGCGGGCGTAAAATTTGCTATTCTAGGTAATGAAGAGCGAAATTCAGGGGATACAGCGCGCAGAATGGGGAACGAATTCTTATTCCAGCAGCTTGCCCAAGAGAATATTGCTAATTTCCAGGCTTATGAAGTGAAAAAAATTGTGACGATTGATCCTCATGCCTACAACACCTTCAAGCATGAATATCCGGAATTCGGATTGGAAGCGGAGATCTATCATCATACAGAACTGATTCATCAATTGATTCAAGAAGGGCGAATCAAACCGACAAAAGAAGTGAAAGAAGCTATCGCTTACCATGATTCGTGTTACATGGGACGCTATAACGAGGTTTACGACATTCCGCGTGAAATTCTAAAATCGATTCCGGGAGTCCAAGTGCTAGAGATGGAGCGAAACCGTGAGGATGCGATGTGCTGTGGAGCCGGCGGCGGGATGATGTGGATGGAAGAAACGCAAGGGAAAAGGGTGAATGTGGAGCGGACAGAGCAAGCCCTTAGCTTGAAGCCAACCACGATTGGAAGCAACTGTCCATATTGCTTAACCATGCTAAGTGACGGAACCAAAGCAAAAGAAGTGGAAGAACAAGTAAAAACATTGGATATTGCAGAAATAGTGGAAAAATCACTATAGAAAATGGAAACCATTTGGATGTATAATATAGGTAATAAGGGGTGCCCGATGCAGCGTCATCGGGCCAACCGTTTGGACGCTTAAGCTTCTAGAAGCTTTTTTTTTCAACCTTGCAACGAATGAGCGGTCAGTCAGTAATGTTGATGAATAGAAGATAGGGGGCAAGGACAATGGGGAAAAGTGTGATCGTAAGCGCGGCTAGAACACCTTTCGGAAAGTTCGGCGGAGCATTGAAGGAATTACAAGCCGTTGACTTAGGTGCCGTTGTGATGAAGGAAGCTTTGTCACGTGCTGCGATAGACGGGGATCAAGTGGATGAAGTGATTATGGGAATGGTGGTTCAAGCGGGCGCAGGACAAATTCCCTCTCGCCAAGCCGCGCGAAAAGCAGGATTGCCATGGGAGGTTCAATCCGAAACGATCAATAAAGTATGCGCTTCCGGTCTTCGAGCGGTGACGCTTGCAGATCAAATTATTCGTGCTGGGGATGCGGACGTTATCGTTGCAGGCGGAATGGAAAGCATGAGCAATGTACCCTATGCGATGCCCCACGGCCGTTGGGGACTTCGCATGGGGGATGCAACCATGAAGGACCTGATGGTGTTTGATGGACTGACTTGTGCCTTTCAGAATGTTCATATGGCGGTCCATGGCAGTACCGTAGCTGCGGAATACGGAATTGCGCGTGAGGACCAAGATGCGTGGGCGATGCGCAGCCATCAGCGAGCCGTTCAAGCGATAGAGAGCGGAAGGTTTAAGGAGGAAATTGTCCCGGTTATCATACCCCAGCGAAAAGGGGACCCTCGAGTTGTAGATACGGATGAGGCACCGCGTAAAGATACGAGCTTGGAATCGTTGGCTAAGCTTTCCCCCATTTTTGTGAAGGACGGTACGGTAACGGCAGGTAACGCTCCTGGGGTGAATGATGGGGCGGGTGCCATGGTCATCATGTCAGAGGAAAAGGCCCAAGCGCTTGGTAAGAAGCCTTTAGCGACTATTTTAGGTCATGCGGCTGTGGGGCAGGATGCCCCCTATATTGCAACAACCCCTGGCTTGGCTATCCAGAAGCTATTAAATAAAATGGGATATTCCATAGAGGATATTGATTTATTTGAAGTAAATGAGGCCTTCGCAGCGGTAACGCTCACGAGCGGTAAGATCGTAGGCTGGGATCCTGAAAAGGTGAATGTCAATGGAGGAGCCATTGCTCTAGGCCACCCGATTGGGGCAAGTGGAGCACGAATTATCATGACTCTCGTCTATGAGTTGCAACGCCGAGGCGGTGGGCTAGGGATTGCCGCTATTTGCAGCGGAGCTGCCCAAGGAGATGCTATTCTAGTAAAAGTAGTCTAACTAATGAATGGAATAAGGGAGAGGTTTGGATGAGTATTCAAAAGTTTATGGTTATAGGTGCAGGACAAATGGGGAGTGGAATTGCTCAAGTAGCAGCTCAAGCCGGTCTTCAAGTCATCTTGAATGATATCAAGCCAGAATTCGTGGAAAAAGGTTTAGCAGGGATCAAAAAGAACTTAGCTCGTGATGTGGAGAAAGGGAGAAAGACGCAAGAAGAGGCGGATGGAATCCTTTCTAGATTGACAGCCTCTACGGATGTAACGGATGCCAAAGATGTAGATTTTGTGGTGGAAGCTATAATCGAACATATGGCGATCAAAACCGAGCTGTTTAAGAAGCTAGACGACATTTGTCCGGCTCATACGATTCTAGCCAGTAATACATCGTCCCTTCCGATCACGGAAATTGCGGCGGTGACGAAGCGTCCTGAAAAAGTTATTGGCATGCATTTTATGAACCCCGTACCCGTCATGAAGCTGATTGAAGTCATTCGCGGGTTGGCAACTTCCGACGATACTTACAGCGCAGTAGAGGATTTGTCCAAAAAAATGGGCAAAGTCCCAGTTGAAGTCAACGACTTCCCTGGCTTTGTTTCCAACCGTATTCTACTACCAATGATTAATGAAGCTATCTATTGCGTGTATGAGGGAGTCGCTACACCGGAAGCCGTAGATGAGGTCATGAAGCTGGGAATGAATCACCCGATGGGTCCTTTAACCTTAGCTGACTTTATTGGTTTAGATACTTGTTTATATATTATGGAAGTTCTTCATGAAGGACTAGGGGACTCGAAATACCGTCCTTGTCCACTACTACGCAAGTACGTGAAGGCCGGGTGGTTAGGCAAAAAGTCCGGACGCGGATTCTACGTCTACGAATAATTCCTAAGAAAGGAACGAGTGCAATGGAACTCCGCTTTACAGAAGAACAAGAGATGATGCGGAAGATGGTTCGAGATTTTGCCCAGAACGAGATTGCTCCGGCTGTCGATCATATGGAAGAAACGGATGAATATCCAATAAAGATTGTTCGCAAGATGGGCGAATACGGTTTAATGGGCATTCCGATTCCGGAGGAATACGGTGGAGCGGGGATGGATTTCACCTCCTACATTCTCGCTATTCATGAAATTTCAAAAGTCAGTGCGACCGTAGGTGTGATTCTTTCTGTTCACACTTCGGTAGGAACGAATCCCATTCTTTATTTCGGAACAGAGGAGCAAAAGAAAAAATATATACCCAAGCTGGCTTCAGGAGAATCTATCGGTGCCTTTGCTTTAACGGAGCCCGGAGCAGGCTCTGACGCTTCCAACCTACGTACAACGGCGGTGAAGCAAGGCGACAAATACATTTTGAACGGATCCAAAATTTTTATTACCAACGGCGGTGTAGCGGATACGTATATCACGTTTGCTGTAACCGAACCTGGCTTAGGAGCCAAGGGAGTTTCGGCTTTTATCGTCGATAAGGACACTCCAGGATTTACGGTCGGTAAAAAAGAAAAGAAAATGGGCTTACACGGTTCAAACACAACGGAGCTCATCTTTGAAAACGCCGAGGTGCCTGTAGGAAACCTGCTTGGTGCTGAAGGGGAAGGCTTTAAGATTGCGATGGCTAATTTAGATAACGGAAGAATTGGCATTGCGGCACAAGGGTTAGGGATTGCAGAAGCAGCGCTGGAGTACTCTGTTCGCTACGCCAAGGAACGAGTCCAGTTCGGCAAGCCGATCTCGGCTCAACAAGCGATTGCTTTTAAAATTGCTAATATGGCGACGCAAGTGGAAGCAGCGAAGCTGCTGGTTTACCGAGCAGCAGACCTGCGAAGCCGCGGTATCAAGTGCGGAAAAGAAGCGTCCATGGCGAAGCGGTTTGCTACCGATACCGCGATGAAGGCAGCTATTGAAGCGGTGCAAGTGTTCGGAGGCTATGGTTATACCCGAGAGTACCCCGTAGAGCGTTTATTCCGAGATGCTAAGATTACTCAGATCTATGAAGGAACGAACGAGATTCAGCGCATCGTCATCTCAAAATATCTATTAGAAGACTAAACCGTTATTGAAGGAGAGGGAAACCCATGAATTTCTTATTATCAGAAGAGCATCAGATGATGCAAAAAATGGTCCGTGATTTCGCGGAAAATGAGTGTGGACCTACTGCTGCACAGCGTGATGAAGAAGAAAGCTGGGACATGGAAATTTGGAACAAGATGGCTGAGCTTGGACTTTGTGGGATCCCATGGCCAGAGGAGTATGGCGGGGTGGGGGCTGACTATTTAAGCTATGTTATTGCGGTAGAAGAGCTCTCTCGTGTCGATGCTTCGGTGGGTGTAACCCTTTCCGCTCATACCTCCTTAGCGGGATGGCCGGTTTATAAGTTTGGTACCGAAGAGCAGAAGCAAAAATACCTTCGTGCGATGGCGGAAGGACGCAGCATGGGTGCGTACTGCTTAACCGAGGCAGGATCAGGTTCCGATGCAGCCGGAATGAAGACCACAGCGGTTCTCGATGGCGAGGAGTGGGTACTGAATGGATCCAAGATCTTTATTACCAACGGCAGCTATGCCGATATCTTTATCGTATTTGCGCAAACCAATCCAGAGCTCAAGCATAAAGGAATCGCGGCTTTTATCGTAGAGAAAAGCTTCCCTGGATTTAGTGTAGGGAAGAAGGAGAAAAAGCTAGGGATCCGTTCTTCCTCGACAACGGAAGTGATTCTAGAAGAATGTCGGGTTCCGAAGGAAAATCTACTAGGTCAAATCGGAGAAGGATTTAAAATTGCCATGATGACCTTAGATGGCGGGCGGAATGGAATCGCTGCTCAAGCGTTGGGAATTGCGCAAGGCGCTTTAGACCACTCTATTGCTTATGCAAAAGAGCGCAATCAGTTTGGCAAGCCGATTGCCAAACAGCAAGCGATCCAATTCAAAATAGCGGATATGGCAACTAAAGTAGAGGCTGCCCGCTTGCTTACTTATCAAGCCGCTTGGAGAGAGGACCAAAACATTTCTTATGGGCTTCAATCGGCCATGTCTAAGCTTTTTGCAGGAGATATCGCCATGGAAGTCACGGTAGAAGCGGTGCAAGTCTTCGGAGGCTATGGGTATACACGAGAATATCCGGTCGAGCGGTTTATGCGAGATGCGAAGATTACACAAATCTATGAAGGAACCAACGAAATTCAACGTTTGGTGATCTCGGGTCTGCTTTTGAAGGATTAGTGATACGATAGGAAAATCGCTGCGGTGAAGCCGATGCGGTTTTCCTTTCACCAAGGGGATCGATCAGAACCTCTTTGATTCCCAACTAAGTAATAGAGTATAGTATAACTACGACCTAACGCTCAGTCTGGGGAATAAGAAAGAGGGGAAAAGAAGTGGCAAGCGGAAGAAAAAACATTCCTTCCCTAGTGAAGGATCAGAAACTAGTGGAAAAGCGCAGAGAACAAATTGTAGAGGCAGCTGTTGAGCTTTTTATATCAAAGGGCTTTCATAAAACAACCACACGTGAGATTGCTAGAGCATCGGGCTTTAGTATCGGTACGCTTTATGAATATATCGAATCAAAGGAAGATGTCCTGTATCTGGTTTGTGATGCTATCCATACGGAAGTAGAGAAAAAGATGGAAGAGGCCATGGTGGAATCCCGTACGGGAGCAGAAACCTTGCGGCATGCCATTAAAGGCCTATTCAAAGTGATGGATGAAGTGGATGACAAGGTGTTGTTGATCTATCAGGAGATTAAATCTCTACCAAGTGAGCCGATGCAGTACGTGCTGCGACGGGAAGAACATATCACACAGGTCTTTGAGAGAATGCTGCAAAAAGGGATTGATGACGGCTCATTGCAGCTGGATCCAGAGTCCGTCAAACTTATGGCTCATAATATTGTAGTTTTCGGAGAAATGTGGACGTTTCGCAGGTGGGCACTGCGCAAGCATTACACGCTTGACCAGTACGTAGAAATGCAAACGAGCCTGCTCCTAAATGAATTTAAACCGATAAAGAAATAACGATGTAACGGTTGAGGAGGCAAAAACATGGAGACAGAGGTTTATCGCCCCAAACATAATGTTCGCTTCGTAACGGCTGCAGCTCTGTTTGATGGTCATGATGCATCGATTAATATCATGCGCCGGATCCTTCAGGCTTCAGGTGTAGAAGTGATTCACTTGGGACATAACCGCGCGGTGGATGAGATTGTGACAGCAGCCATTCAAGAAGATGCTCAAGGGATTGCCATTAGCTCCTACCAGGGAGGACATGTAGAATATTTGAAATATATGCACGACCTTCTCCAGGAAAAAGGAGCAGGACATATTAAGATTTTTGCCGGCGGTGGAGGGGTTATTGTTCCTTCGGAAATCAAAGACTTGCATGCCTACGGCATTGCTAAAGTTTTTTCTCCTGATGACGGTCGCGAGCTAGGTCTTCAAGGCATGATTAACCATATGGTGCGAGAAACGGATCACCCAACACCCAAGCAGGTTGAAAAGGAGATTGAAGCCTTAAAAGAGCAAAACTGGGGAGCGATTGCCAAGCTCATTACGCTAGCGGAAGAAAATGCGGAGGCAGAGGCAAGAGATGAAGCTGTGGCAGCCACTTTAGAAAAGCTCCAAGCCGCAGCACCTGCTGTACCTGTGCTAGGGATTACGGGGACGGGCGGAGCAGGGAAAAGTTCGTTAACCGATGAACTCGTACGCCGCTATCTGGAGCAATTTCCGGATCGTTCGATTGCGATTATCTCTGTTGATCCTTCCAAGCAAAAGACAGGCGGGGCTCTACTTGGAGACCGCATCCGCATGAATGCGATTAACAGCCCACGTGTCTATATGCGCAGTCTGGCTACCCGTGGATCGAAGAGCGAGCTTAGTAAGGCGACTAAAGAAGCGGTCCATATTGTGAAGGCTGCAGGCTATGATTTTGTGATCGTGGAAACGAGCGGGATTGGCCAAGGAGATTCAGAGATTGTCAACCTCGTAGATATCTCCATGTATGTCATGACGAGCGAGTTCGGGGCCGCTACTCAATTGGAAAAAATCGATATGATTGACTATGCTGATCTTGTTGTTATCAATAAGTTTGAGCGCAGGGGCTCAGAAGACGCGCTTCGCGATGTGCGTAAGCAATACAAGCGCAGTCATAATCAATTTGATGCAGCCGATGAAGAGCTACCCGTATTCGGCACCATTGCCAGCCAATTCAACGACCCGGGAACCAACATCCTGTTTGCTAACTTAATGAAAACCGTCGAAAAGAAAACAGGCGGCAACTGGACAACATCTTACGACGGTAAGATTAGTAAAGTAACGAAGAAAAATTTAATCATTCCTCCTGAGCGTGTCCACTACTTAGGGGAAATCGTCTATACGATTCGAAACTACAAGAAGTTCACGGAAGAGCAGGTAAGCTATGCTCGCAAGCTTTTCCAGCTTCGAGGTACCCGTGAATTGTTTGCTAAAGACACAGACTTCTCCACGAAGCTAGACGAGATGATTACCTTCTATGAAAATAAGCTTCACCCCGAGTGCAAGCAGTTCCTTGATAGCTGGCCGAAGCTACGCGAAGCCTACACGAAGGATCAGTTTATCACCAAGATTCGAGATCAAGAGTTGGTTACCGAACTCTATACGGAGACCCTCTCTGGAAATAAGATTCCGAAGATCAGCTTGCCGAAGTACGAGGATCTAGGCGAGTTGTTGAAGTGGGCGATGAAAGAAAATCTTCCAGGCTACTTCCCGTACACCGCAGGGGTGTTCCCTTTCAAGCGGGCCAATGAAGATCCGAAGCGCATGTTCGCTGGAGAAGGAACACCGGATCGAACGAATCGCCGTTTTCACTTCCTTTGTGAAGGAGAAGATGCGAAACGTTTATCTACAGCATTTGACAGTGTGACTTTATATGGTCAAGACCCAGACTATCGTCCCGACATTTACGGGAAGATTGGAAACAGTGGGGTCAGCGTCTGTACCTTAGATGACATGAAGAAGCTTTATGCGGGCTTTGACTTGTGCCATCCTTCTACTAGCGTATCGATGACCATTAATGGTCCCGCTCCGATTATATTAGCGATGTTCATGAATACGGCTATCGCCCAGCAAGTCGAGCGATTTGTCGAGAAGAACGGACGCCAACTGGATGCGGCTGAGTATCAGAAGATTCAAGACTATACGCTTAGTGTCGTTCGCGGCACCGTACAGGCGGACATTCTCAAGGAAGACCAAGGGCAAAATACTTGCATCTTCTCTACCGAATTTGCCTTGAAGATGATGGGGGATATCCAAGAGTACTTTATTGACAAAAAGGTCCGAAACTACTATTCCGTATCGATTAGCGGCTACCATATTGCTGAAGCGGGAGCAAACCCCATCTCTCAATTAGCCTTTACCTTGGCCAACGGATTTACTTTCGTAGAGTACTATCTGAGCCGCGGCATGCATATTGATGATTTTGCCCCGAATCTATCGTTCTTCTTCAGTAACGGTCTAGATCCGGAGTATACCGTCTTGGGGCGGGTGGCTCGGCGCATCTGGTCCACGGTGATGAAGCATAAGTATGGCGGTAACGATCGAAGCCAGAAGCTGAAGTATCATATCCAGACCTCGGGACGTTCCCTGCATGCACAAGAGATGGACTTTAATGATATTCGGACGACACTGCAGGCCTTAGTTGCCATTTATGATAACTGTAACTCCTTGCATACGAACGCGTACGATGAAGCCATCACGACCCCAACGGAGAATTCGGTACGCCGGGCGATGGCGATCCAAATGATCATTAACAAAGAGCTAGGCTTGGCCAAAAACGAAAACCCACTGCAAGGTGCTTTTATTATTGACGAGTTAACGGATCTAGTAGAAGAAGCGGTATTAGCTGAATTCGAGCGGATTAATCATCGGGGCGGGGTTCTCGGTGCAATGGAAACGCAGTATCAGCGTGGTAAAATCCAGGAAGAGTCGTTGTATTATGAGCATAAGAAGCATACGGGTGAGTTTCCGATTATCGGGGTCAACACCTTCATCAATCCGAATGTGGATGAGACGGCTTATGAAATCGAACTGGCTCGTTCCACGAAGGAAGAAAAGGAAACTCAGATTCGCAACCTGCGTGCGTTCTGGGAGGAGCATAAGGACGAAGCACCTGCTGCTCTAGAACGATTGAAAGAAGTCGCTCGGAACAATGGCAACTTGTTTAAAGAGCTGATGGAGACGGTCAAAGTAGCCTCCTTAGGGCAAATTACCAAGGCGCTCTATGAAGTGGGCGGTCAGTACCGCAGAAATATGTAGGGTTGTATTGGGGCTCCCCAGATGGGGGGCTTGTTTCTTTGTGGCTTGAATAAAATGGGGATGAAAAGGCAAGAAAGTAAGGGTGGGTGGACTCTTACTTCTTCACCACACCCTTGGTGAACTTTTCAATCAAAACTTCATATGTCGAACCTGGAACAACCAGATAGGTTCCAGGACTTAGATGCTCCTTAGCTCCTAAGCGGATCATGGCTTCATTGAACTCTTGGGCACTCGTTACGAGTCCCGCTTGTTCAGCAGCTTGGGCGATTTGGAGTAGGTCCATTCCCGGTTCAATTACAAAAAGGGTGGCAGTAGCCAATTGGCGTTTTAGTTCTTCATTCTCTTGTAAAAGGGAGGCAATTTTAGCTTCGAGTTCGGCTTTTTCTTCTTCCCACTGAGAGGCTCGCTTGTCCTCTTCCTTTGGTTCAGCGTCAGCAACAGATTCAGCCACAGGGCTTTGTTCTTGCTCACCTGACGTATAGGCTTCAAACACGGAGAGGTTGGAACTAGGCTCTGAGCTCTTGTTCAGTCCAAACTCAAGGATATAGCCTCCTACAGAAACAAGGATCAGAACAAAAAAGGAGAGGGTAAGAAGCGGTTTTCTCTTTTTGTTCGAAGAAGAGGGGGGTGCGGCTGCAGCTGGCCGGCTCACCGGACGGATGTCCTTAAGGATCCAGCAGTCTTTGGCTTCACCAACCGTTACTACATATTGCAATCCTCGATGCTCTAGGCTTAAGGTAAAAATCGTTTCAAAAATATCTTCCGCTATCTCGTCAATGATACCATCCTCAAGAGCCCTCAGGGAGGTAGAGCCTGGCTTGAAGCCTTGGAGAAAGGGGATATTGCGCTGGGAAAGGGTCTTGGTGACAATAATAGGTTTGGGCTTGGCCCTTAGTAGCTTTCCGAATGTAGAGCCTATAGAAGAATAAATGCTGTACGTCATAGGCTGCTCCTTTGTATGATCATTAGTATAGATGGTTTTATTTTACCATAGATAAAAGATAAAAACTTGTGAGGAAATGTTTGACACTGGTACTATTTTATATAAAAATAGGAATACTAGATGAATAGAATTTATTCTAGAAGGGAAGTGCGGACCTATGGCAAACAAAGCAGAGCAAGAAAAATGGCAAGAAGTTGCCCTTGTTGATATTTCATACGAAGTACTGGATAATTCTGCGAAGCAGATGAGCTATAAGGAAATTTTCAGAGAAGCTGCTAATCTTAAGGGATTAACGGATGAAGAACTCATGGAACTGCTTCCACAGGTGTATACCGAGATGAATTTGGACGGCCGTTTTATTTGTATCAGCCCGGGACAGTGGGGACTGAAGAAATGGTATACGACAGAAGCCATTGAAGAGTCCATTGAAGCTCTGGCGCGTGCGAAGGGTATCGATGACGATGATGATGATTATGGCTATGAGGATGAAGAGATCGTCGATGAAGACTTCACAGATGTAGAAGATTACGACAACGTGGACGAAGATGAAGAAGAAGAAGAAGTAGAAGAAGATGAAGAAGAGCTTGAATTTGATGAAGAAGATACTGAATTCGAAGAAGAAGTAGATGAAGAATTCACAGACGAAGAAGAGGCTGACGAAGAGCTAGAGGATGAAGAGGAAGAACTGTAAATTTTGTCTTGACAAGAACTTACTTCCTTTTGTAGAATTCTCGATGGGCTAATTTTAAGCTGAGTACGGATTCCAAAAACAAAAGTGCCCCCACCTGATTGGAGGAAGGGGATCGGCTTTTGTTTTTTTTTTGTTCGATGTGCAAAAGATAGAAACTAATGACAAACTGGATTAGGCAGAAAAGAGGGGTAGCTATGGCAAAGTATATTTTCGTTACGGGAGGCGTTGTTTCTTCCCTAGGTAAGGGTATTACGGCGGCATCTTTAGGTCGCTTGCTTAAGAATCGAGGGCTCCGCGTCACGATGCAGAAGTTAGATCCGTATATCAACGTGGATCCAGGCACCATGAGCCCATATCAGCATGGAGAGGTTTTTGTTACCGATGATGGTGCAGAAACGGATCTGGACTTGGGCCATTATGAGCGTTTTATTGATGTTAACTTAAACTCCAACAGCAACGTTACGACTGGAAAAATTTATTCCTCAGTGATAAATAAAGAAAGACGCGGGGATTATCTAGGCGGTACCGTCCAAGTTATTCCACACATTACGAATGAAATTAAAGAAAGAGTATTTCGTGCCGGTCGAACAGGCGATGTGGATGTGGTGTTAACGGAAATTGGAGGTACGGTTGGGGATATTGAGAGCTTGCCTTTCCTTGAAGCCATCCGCCAAATCAAGAGTGATATCGGCCGTGAAAATGTGATGTATATTCACTGCAGCTTGATTCCTTATTTGTCTGCTGCAGGGGAATTGAAGACCAAGCCAACTCAACACAGTGTGAAAGAACTTCGAAGCTTAGGGATTCAGCCTAATGTCGTCGTATGCCGAACCGAGCACCCGCTTTCTCAAGACATGAAGGATAAGCTGGCACTGTTTTGTGATATCGACCCTAAGGGAGTTATCGAAGCGAGTGATGCTGAGACCTTGTACGAAGTTCCTTTGATGCTTAAGGAACAAGGACTAGATGATTATGTGATCAAACACCTGGGACTTCATGCTGGCGAAGCCGACATGACGGAGTGGGAGCAGTTAGTCCACAAAATCAAGAACCTGAAAGAAACTACCCGAATTGCTATTGTAGGAAAATACGTTTCTCTTCACGATGCTTACTTAAGTGTAGCCGAAGCCCTATATCATGCCGGTTACGATAATGGCACAGATATTGATATCAAATGGGTCGATGCAGAAGAGGTAACGGATGAGAATGTTCGGGACATGCTAGGAGATGTGGACGGCATTCTCGTCCCTGGTGGATTTGGAGATCGTGGAGTGGAAGGAAAGATTGTAGCTTCCCGTTATGCAAGAGAGAACAAGGTGCCATTCTTGGGTATTTGCTTAGGAATGCAAATTGCGTGTATCGAATTTGCTCGTCATGTGCTGGGATATCAAGGAGCGAACAGTTCCGAGATTAATCCGCAAACCAAGTATCCGGTCATTGACTTGCTTCCTGAGCAAAAGGACATTGAAAATTTAGGTGGAACCATGAGACTGGGGCTATCTCCATGCAAGGTCGAAGAAGATAGTTTGGTATACCATGCTTATGAAAGTACCCTCATCTACGAGCGTCATCGTCACCGCTATGAATTTAACAACGAATACCGTGAGGAAATGAAGAAGGCTGGATTTAAATTCAGTGGAACATCTCCTGATGGACGTTTGGTGGAATGTATCGAGGTAGTCGATCACCCATGGTATGTGGCGACTCAGTTCCATCCGGAGTTCACGTCTCGTCCGAACCGTCCGCAGCCATTGTTCCGTAAGTTCGTACAAGCCTCTATGCAGTTAAAGCAATAAAGCTATAAATTCCAATTCCATAAGCAGGAATTTATCTCCTCAGCGACGAATGTATTTGGAAGAGTTATGAAATTCGTGGAACGAATCCAACAATGATGGATAAGCTTCCAATTCACGTTATAGAGGGGGTAGCAACAATGTCGCAGAACAAGGTGCTTATTGTTGATGATCAGTATGGAATCCGGGTTCTACTTTATGAAGTGTTTGGCAAGGAAGGCTACGAAACCTTCCAAGCCGCTAATGGGAAAGAAGCACTTGAAATTGTCACGAAGCAATCGCCCGATCTGGTCATTCTAGATATGAAGATTCCTGGAATGGATGGGCTCGAGATCTTAAAGGAAATTAAGAAAATCGACAAAGAGATTAAGGTCATTATGATGACGGCTTATGGTGAGCTTGACATGATCAAGGAAGCCACTGAATTAGGGGCCATCACTCACTTTACGAAGCCCTTTGACATTGACGAATTGCGATTGGCGGTTAGAAGTCAGCTAGCCGTCTAAAGAAAGAATTCATAGGAGGATCATTCATGCCTTTAGTTTCCATGAGAGAAATGCTGATCAAAGCGGTAGAAGGGAAATACGCAGTTGGACAGTTTAACTTAAACAACCTAGAGTTCACCCAAGCCATCCTTCAAGCGGCTAAAGAAGAGAACTCACCTGTCATTCTAGGTGTCAGTGAGGGTGCTGCTCGTTATATGGGCGGCTTCAAGACCGTAGTAGCTATGGTTAAGGCCCTAATGGAGGAGTATCAAGTTACCGTTCCTGTTGCGATTCACCTTGACCACGGATCTTCTTTTGAAAAATGTGTGGAAGCCATCTATGCAGGATTTACTTCGGTTATGATTGACGGTTCGCATCACCCTCTAGAAGAAAACATCGCCCTGACGAAGAAAGTGGTCGAAGTTGCTCATGCTTTGGGAATCTCCGTTGAAGCGGAGCTCGGACGCATTGGAGGGCAAGAAGACGATCTAATCGTTAGCGATGCAGAAGCGGCTTATGCTGTTCCTGCTGAATGCGACCAATTGGTGAGAGAAACAGGGGTAGATTGTTTTGCGCCTGCTCTAGGTTCTGTACATGGACCGTATAAAGGA
This sequence comes from Ammoniphilus sp. YIM 78166, assembly GCF_004522215.1. GTDB lineage: Bacteria > Bacillota > Bacilli > Aneurinibacillales > RAOX-1 > YIM-78166. Next base: position 516,316 of record NZ_SDLR01000004.1, read on the forward strand.
GAGCCGAATCTTGGGTTCGATCGTATGGAAGAGATCCAGAAGTTAACGGGAGTACCTCTTGTTCTTCACGGAGGAACAGGAATCCCTACAAAGGATATTCAACGTGCGATCTCGCTTGGTACGGCTAAGATTAACGTGAATACAGAAAATCAAATAACATCTGCCGCGACAGTCCGCAAGGTTCTGGCTGAGAAGCCGAATGAGTACGACCCACGCAAATACTTAGGTCCAGCTCGCGAAACCATTAAGGAAACCGTGAAAGCGAAGATGCGCGAATTTGGAAGCAGCAACCAAGCGTAGGAGCAAACAGGAGGCCCGCTATGAAATTTTTCATCGATACAGCGAATGTGAATGAAATTCGTGAAATAAACACTTGGGGAGTGCTAGCAGGGGTTACAACGAACCCTTCGCTCATCGCCAAGGAAGGAAGAGACTTCGTAGAGACGCTGAAGGAAATCATTGAGATTGTGGATGGTCCCATCAGTGCAGAAGTGATTAGTACACAAGCCGAAGGGATGATCGAGGAAGGAGAGAAGCTGGCCACGTTGTCCAAGAATATTGTCATCAAGCTTCCCATGACTTCAGAAGGCTTGAAGGCTACCAAGCACTTTTCAAGCAAAGGAATCAAAACCAATGTTACGCTTGTGTTTTCTGCCAACCAAGCATTACTTGCCGCAAGAGCAGGAGCTACTTATGTTTCTCCATTCTTAGGGCGCTTGGATGACATTGGTCAAGATGGGCTTCTCTTGATTTCGGATATCGTAGATATCTTCAATGCTCATGGCATTGAGACGGAGATCATTGCGGCAAGCATCCGTCATCCGATTCATGTAACCGAAGCGGCTAAATTAGGAGCCCATATCGGTACAATTCCTTATAAGGTGTTTGAACAACTGACCAAGCATCCTTTAACGGATTCAGGAATTGAAAAGTTTTTGTCTGACTGGGAGAGTGCCCAGAAAAAATAATCCGAAAAAAGCACCTTAAAAAGGTGCTTTTTCCACTCCATCCTATCACCTACATCCACACCACAATACAACAGAGAAGATTTCGCTTGGGAGGCACTTATGGAGAAACTTTGCATTAGGGGCGGTTCGCCGCTAAAGGGGAAGGTTACAATCAGTGGAGCGAAGAATAGTGCAGTAGCGCTAATCCCTGCCACCATCTTGGCTGAATCCCCTACGATCATTGATAATGTTCCGAAAATAAACGACGTTCAGATATATATTGAAATCTTAAGAGAGCTAGGGGCTCAGGTGGAACTCGATGGACATTCTCTTTATGTAGACCCTACCCATATTCAGCCGAAGCCGCTTCCTAATGGGAAGGTTAAAAAACTCAGGGCATCCTATTACTTAATGGGGGCTTTACTAGGACGCTTTGGACAAGCGTTGATCGGACTGCCAGGAGGTTGTAATCTAGGTCCACGTCCCATTGATCAGCATATCAAGGGCTTTGAGGCGCTTGGAACCAAGGTGGAGTGGAGAGATGGTGCCCTCTCTTTGGCAGCGGAGGAACTAATAGGGAATAAAGTGTATCTTGACGTGATCAGCGTGGGAGCCACTATTAATATCATGCTAGCTGCTAGTAGAGCGAATGGTACAACGATTATCGAGAACGCGGCGAAAGAGCCGGAAATTATTGATGTAGCTACTTTACTTTCCTCAATGGGAGCGTCCATTAAAGGAGCCGGCACGGATGTTATTCGCATCACGGGGAAGCCGCAATTACTAGGATGTCGCCATTCCATTATTCCTGATCGCATAGAAGCCGGGACGTATATGATTGCTACTGCCGCTACTCGAGGGGATGTTATTATCGATCAGGTGATTCCTCGCCATCTGGAAGGGATCTCAGCCAAGCTAGAGGAAATGGGTGTACGGGTTATAGAAGAAGATGAATCGATTCGGGTCATCGGAGAAACGGTTTACCGCTCGGTTGATGTGAAAACAGGACCGTATCCTGGGTTCGCTACCGACCTTCAGCAGCCCATGACGGCTTTACTCACACTAGCAAAAGGGACAAGTGTAGTGACCGATAACATTTATACGGCTCGTTTTCGACATGTCGATGAATTGGTTAGAATGGGAGCACAAATTAAAGTGGAAGGTCGCTCTGCGATCATTAAAGGCGTCAACGCTCTCCAAGGCTCCACGGTAAAAGCTGCCGACCTTCGAGCTGGAGCAGCCATGGTTGTGGCCGCTCTGACAGCCGAAGGGGTGACAGAGATCTTGGGAGTTGAGCATATTGATCGCGGTTATGATATTTTAGAAGAGAAGTTGAGAAGCTTAGGCGCTGACATCTGGCGGGTACAAACGGCTGATACGGATTAATAATGACATACTAACTAGAAAAGTGCTATCATATTGAACTGGACAGTAATATGGAACGAAGCCTAGGAAGGAATGATGGAGAGTGGAACGAAGTTTAACATTGGAATTGGTACGGGTCACAGAAGCAGCTGCTTTGGCTTCTGCTCGTTGGATGGGTTTTGGGAAAAAGGATGAGGCGGATGACGCCGCCACAACAGCGATGCGCGCAGAGTTTAACAGTGTTCCTATGGTAGGAACGGTTGTAATTGGTGAAGGTGAAATGGACGAGGCTCCTATGCTTTACATCGGAGAGAAGCTCGGTCTTGGCTTAGGCCCGTCTGTTGATGTCGCTGTAGATCCTTTAGAGGGAACGAACATCGTCGCCAAAGGACAATGGAATGCCATGAGCGTACTCGCAGTTGCAGACCGAGGCAACCTGTTGCATGCACCAGATATGTATATGGATAAAATTGCCGTAGGGCCAGAGTGTGTTGGAGCTATTGATATTAATCGCAGTGTGCGAGAAAATTTAGAAGCGGTAGCTAAATGTAAAGGAAAAGATCTCAGAGAGCTAACCGCCATTCTTTTGGATCGTCCTCGTCATGAAAAAACGATCCACGAAATCAGAGAAGCTGGCGTACGCATTAAATTAATTACGGATGGTGACGTTTCAGCCGCTATTAGTACGGCTTTTGCTGATACGGGTGTGGATATTTTGTTTGGCTCCGGCGGAGCGCCAGAAGGCGTGATTTCTGCTGTAGCCCTTAAGTGCCTCGGAGGAGAAATTCAAGGTCGCTTGCTTCCTCAGAATGACGAAGAAGTGGAACGCTGCATTAAGATGGGTCTACTAGATCCGAATCAAGTGTTACTAATGGATGATCTAGTGAAGGGCGACGACGCGATCTTTGCTGCTACAGGTGTGACCGATGGAGAGTTCTTACGTGGTGTTCGTTTCCAAGGGAGCCGAGCTACGACTCACTCTGTTGTGATGAGAGCGAAAACAGGAACCGTACGTTTTGTTGAAGGACAGCATCGTTTAGAGCTCAAGCCTAACTTAGTGATGAAAGATGTCTAGGGTTGTAATATTTTGGTAAACTTTTGGGGATAATGGTTAAATAGTTTATGCGCTTTTTAAGCATATCCCCTATAAAATAAGAATTGGTAAGGAAAGTTGGTGTCATATCTAGCGTATGGACATGCATTTAGCAGAATTAGAAGAGAAAAAGTTAACGGACCTGTATAAGCTAGCCAAACAGTTTCAGATCCCTTATTACGGGAATATGAAAAAGAAAGAATTGATCTTTGCTATCTTACGCGCTCAAGCAGAAAAAAGCGGGTTTATGTTTATGGAAGGGGTATTAGAGATCTTAGCAGACGGTTACGGGTTTCTTCGCCCAATTAACTACTTGCCTAGTGCAGAGGATATCTATATCTCCGCCTCCCAAATCCGCCGTTTTGATCTTCGTACCGGGGACAAGGTTTCAGGAAAAGTAAGACCACCTAAAGAAAATGAGCGCTACTTCGGCTTGTTGCATGTAGAGGCTGTCAATGGTGAAGACCCGGAAATCGCATCCGAAAGACTTCATTTCCCTGCTCTAACACCTCTCTATCCCCAAAAGAAGCTAGTTTTAGAAACCTCACCTGATCGTTTATCTTCAAGAGTTATCGATCTTTTAGCCCCTGTTGGTCTAGGGCAGCGCGGATTAATCGTAGCGCCTCCGAAGGCAGGGAAGACGGTTTTATTAAAGGAAATTGCCAATAGCATCGCAGAAAACCACCCGGATATCGAGCTGTTTGTTTTATTAATCGATGAACGTCCGGAGGAAGTAACCGATATGCAAAGATCAGTAAAGGCGGAAGTGGTAGCGTCCACCTTCGATGAGCTTCCAGAAAATCATATTAAAGTAGCTGAACTTGTCCTTGAGCGTGCCCAGCGACTGGTCGAGCACAAAAAAGATGTCGTCATTTTGATGGACAGTATTACTCGTTTAGCTCGTGCGTACAATTTGGTCATTCCGCCAAGCGGACGTACCTTGTCCGGAGGGATTGATCCCGCTGCCTTCCATCGTCCGAAGCGTTTCTTTGGTTCGGCCCGAAACATTGAGGAAGGCGGAAGCTTGACGATCTTAGCTACCGCGCTTGTGGAGACAGGTTCCAGGATGGATGACGTCATTTATGAAGAATTTAAAGGTACAGGAAATATGGAGCTGCACCTGGATCGCAAGTTAGCTGAACGTCGTATCTATCCTGCCATGGATATTCGCCGTTCAGGTACTCGCCGTGAAGAATTGCTTCTATCCAAGTTTGAGTTGGAGAAAATCTGGGGCATGCGCAAAACCATGTCAGAGCATCCTGAGTTTACCGATATGTTCTTGAGGAAAATAGGCGAAACGAAGACGAATCAAGAGTTCTTAGAAGCGCTCGAAAACTTCCAGCCCTCTACTCGTTCCTCTAGGACGGCATCAACAACAGCTTAATTTTCGGGGGGCGGGGATTAACCGGAAAATCTCCGGCTAAATGTATAAAACACCCCAACAAAGTGGCTTCGCCGGCAAATTAACCGAATGTCTCCGCTTAATTAGGCTGTTCCGGAGCATTTTTGGATATTAACCGGATAAATTCCGGTTATTGGGTCCCCCGCCCACCTCTAGTAAAAGGAGTACTACGCAATGAATCTTGTATATGCCGATAAAAACGGTCAAGTATTTGATCACCCTGAATACGTGGCTATCGCACGCAGTGGGGATAGCTTGATGGAAATACTGGAAGAAGAGTTGATCCCGCTTCCGGAGGGAGCCACGCTGGTCAGTCTTCCAAACACCAGACCGATTGGGATGGATCCAGAAACGGGAGAAATGCAGGCCCTCGAGGACTCTAGCGCAGTGGGTGCCCTTCTTCCCCAAGGATTTACCCGCTTGCTTCTGCCAGGGTATATGAAAACAGACAAAGACTATAAATTCCCTTTGTTTGGCTACACCGCGGTGGTATGGAAGGATGACGGGTTTTATGTAGCCGCCCGCCAAAGTGATGAGCACTACAAGTGGAACCCTGCTCATTGTTCCTACGAAGAGGTGAAAACGAAGGTAGCCGATGTACTCGGTCAATTCCCAGACAACCGAATTTTTAAGCATCTATCCAATTGTGCCTTGGAATATGAATGCTTAACGGCTTCGAATACCTTCCTCAACCGCTGGGAAGGCGGTATCCCTGTATCCTACTCCTGTAATGCAGGCTGTTATGGATGTATCTCGGAACAACCTGACGACAGCGGGTTCGTCGCTCCACAAACCCGTATGAATTTCAAGCCGACCCTCGAAGAGCTGGTACAGGTGATGGACAATCATCTGAAAACGCCGGAGAGCATTATCAGCTTCGGGCAAGGTTGCGAAGGAGAGCCTTCAACCCAAGCGGCTCTAATCACCGAATCGATTCGTCGAGTCCGCGCCCAGAACAAGATGGGATATATCAACATGAACACCAATGCCGGCTTGACTGACCATATTAAAGCGATTGTGGATTCAGGCTTAGATTTGATTCGAGTCAGTACCATTAGTGCTATTGATGAGCATTATAATGCGTATTATAAGCCTCGAGGCTATGATCTGCGGAATGTGGAGAAAGCCCTGCGCTATTGTGCGGACAAAGGAGTATACACGTCGATTAACTATCTTTGTTTTCCTGGCGTTTTTGACCGGGAAGAAGAGATGGAAGCGATGATTGAATTTATTCGCCGTTCGGGTGTTCGCTTAATCCAGCTTCGAAACTTGAATATTGACCCAGACAGCTATCTCGCGATGATTCCTAAGCCACAAGGGGAAATCTTCGGGATGAAGCAAGCGATTGAAATTTACCAAGAAGAATTACCGGATGTTGTCATTGGTTCTTACACGCACATACCACCGAGATAATCCCAGTTGAAAAGGTCATAGCCACGTGCTATAATGACAATTGTGTTTGAATTAGAACTCTGGCCTATAGATAGGATCAGGGCGGAAAGAGGTGAACAGAATGAAACCAGCAATTCATCCAAAATATAATGCAACAAAGGTTACTTGCGCTTGCGGAAACCAGTTCGAAACGGGATCTGTTAAAGCAGAACTTAAAGTGGAAATCTGCTCTGAATGCCATCCTTTCTACACAGGTAAGCAGAAGTTTGTAGATGCAGGTGGACGTGTAGATAAGTTCAAGAAAAAATACGGTATCTAATTACCGGATGCAAGCGGGCAGGAATTTCCTGCCCGCTTTTATTTTGGAGTAGGAGACAGCAGTATGGCCCAATTGTATTTTCGTTACGGTGCAATGAATGCATCCAAGTCAATTCAGCTGTTAACGGTAGCTCACAACTATGAGCAATCGGGAAAACGAGTGATGGTCTTTACTCCTGCGATTGATGACCGCTATGGTGTAGGTCGAGTGGCCTCACGAGTAGGCATCAGTCGAGAAGCGATTGCGATTCATGATGATACGGATATGTATTCCATGGTCAAAAACCAGGAGTACCCTCCCCACTGTGTGCTGGTGGATGAGGGACAATTCTTAGGGGCTCATCATGTGACGCAATTAACTCATATTGCTGATCATTTAAATATTCCAGTTATTGTTTATGGCCTATTAAAGGACTTTAAAAACCAGCTCTTCGAAGGAACCCGAGCGCTGCTTTGTGAAGCGGATAAGATCGAAGAAATTAAGACGGTTTGCGTCTATTGTAATAAAAAAGCAACCCATATCTTAAAGTTTAAAGAAGGCAATCCTGTTTATACCGGAGAGACGATTGAAATTGGCGGAGAAGAAACGTATAGCAGTGTTTGTAGAAAGCACTATTATCAGCCGCCTGCAGAACTTTAAATTAAAGGATTATACCTACCGCAGGGGAATCGGTACGTATAATCCTTTTTTGTGGTGGCTACCGTTTAATAAAAAATTGGCTCTTTTTTTATCTCCGTTTTCCTACTATAGTGAAAAACAGGATGAAATCAGAGAAAATGGTGATGAGATGGGACGTAAGACGGTTTATCAAACGGTTTATAATCGGCTGCGTTACCAAATTTTGAGCGGGGAAGCTCCAATTGGCACCCCATTGCCATCTGAGAGAAGGCTTGCGGAGGAGTGGGGGGTCAGTCGCAACACCGTGGTTCGAGCATATGAAGATCTCGAAAGTGAAGGGTTGATTTGGAGTAAGATGGGCAGTGGGCGGTTTGTTCAGCCGCTTCCCCCTTTGTCTCATGCTCCGTGGCTGGAGGTCAAGGATCAGCTGCAGCCCTACCCGTCTTATATGGCAGATCTTCTATCTGCATTTGGCCAAGATTCGGCTATAAACTTTTCTCTGGGTCATGGGGGGAAGCAAATGCTGGCGATGTCTGGATTTCCTGAGTATGTTCGGAAGGCTGCGGACAACTTTGCTTCCTATCATTTCTTACCAATTAGTGGGCATACAGAGCTTCGGGAGTGGGCGGTAGATTGGATGGGGTTTGATCAAGTGGCATCTGTCGAGGATGTATTAATGACAAGCGGCTCCCAAGAAGCGCTTCAGCTGATTACAGCGGTATTGGCAAACCCAGGTGATACCATTGCGGTGGAGATGCCTACGTATTTCGGGGCTCTGCAGCTATTTCAGTCTTTAGGCATGCGCATCATCCCGATACCTATGGATCGGCAAGGGATGGTTGTGGATGTGTTAGAGGGGGTTCTGAATCGATATCAGCCGAAGTTTTTATATACGGTTCCTACCTTTCACAATCCAACAGGCACGACTCTCTCCTTAGACAGGAGGAAGAAGTTATTGCAGCTGAGTGAACGACTAGGCTTTCCTATCGTGGAGGACGATGCGTATCGACACTTGCACTTTGGCGAGCCCGCCCCGCCAGCCCTTAAGTCCTTGGATCAAACGGGCCAAGTCATTTATGTTAATACATTTTCCAAGATGTTGTTCCCCGGTTTGAGGTTAGGATGGATTGCCGCCAGGCCTTCGCTGCTTCAGCGAATTGCCCGTTATAAGGAATTAACCATAACGAATAATTCATTGGGGCAGCATGCACTTCTCTCTTTTTTGAAGAGTGGGGCGATGGAGCCTCACTTGAAAAAGTCACGCGAGGTGTATCAACGACAAGCTGTTCTTATGGAGTCGTTCCTTCAACGGATGAAGCCCTCTGGCCTTTCGTATGATCAAGCGGGAGGGGGATTTTACTATTGGATCTCTCTTCCGGAGAACCTGGATGTAAGGGAGCTGCTCTTAGAGTCCATGAAAGAAGGGGTCTTGTTTGCGACGGGGGACATGTTTTTGGCACGGGAGACTCAGCAGCCGTATATCCGTTTATCCTTTAGTTTTGAAACGGAGGAACGGATCAGGGAAGGAATGGAGAAATTAGAGACGGCGTTTAGCCGATTGCGAAGGAGAGATCAGGATTGAATCAAAATCAGCAGGAACTAAAACAAGGAATGATGGATGCCCTCCCGATTGTAGCCAGCTTTGTCCTGTTTGGGGCGATCTTTGGCATGCTCTCCTTACAGGCCGGATTAAAGTCCTGGGAAGCCATGTTCATGTCCTTGGTGGTCTATGCTGGGGCTGCTCAATTTACAGCGTTATCGATGATTATGGAGCAAAGCCAGGTTTGGTCGATTGTTTTTGCCGCTTTCTTGCTCAATTCCAGGCATTTTCTTATGGGATTATCCATGGCGCCTCATTATGCGAAATTTGACCAAAGATTTATTAATACCTCTGCCTTTTTCCTAGTTGACGAGTCTTATGCGATTACGCTGAACCGATTCCGCAATCATCCAAGTCATAGATCTTATATTCTGGCTGTTTCCCTTTCCCTTTATGCGAGTTGGAATTTGGGAACATGGCTAGGGGTGATGGCTGGCAGTTGGATTCCCGATCCAGCTGCGCTAGGGCTAGGCTTTAGTTTTACGGCGATGTTTGTAGCTCTTGCTTACTATCAGTTAAGCTCCTGGTTACGTGCTGCAGTCTTCATCCTGTGCGGAGTAGTGGCTGTGGGCTTAGCGACCATTCTGCCAAACGGATTACATTTATTGTTTGCTGGTGGTGTGGCGTTTGGCATAGGCTATGCCACAGCAAGGAAGTCGGAGTCGAAAGGGGCAAAAGCAGCATGAGTATTGCAGCTAGTTTGACAATGATGATTGGTATGGCGGTAGTGACCTATCTGGCAAGACGCGCGTTTCTGCGAATTCCGGATAATCGGCTTTCTCCCCGGTTAAAGCAAGGGCTAACCTTTATCCCTTTGGGCATTTTTGCAGGTCTTATCTTTCCTTCGCTGTTTGTCCAACAAGGAGAAATGGTGATCCAACCCTTATATTTTGCGGGAAGCATTATCTGTTTAATTCTGATGGCACTAACGAAAAACGTGTTTGTCAGCTTTGGTTTAAGCTTGCTGTTTGTCGTACTGGTTACGATAGAATGGTTACCTTGGCCGATGTAATGGAAAAATGTTTGCAGAAAGAAGGGAGGCACCTAAGGATACCCTAGTATTAAAGGGAGGTGTCTCTTTTGCAACGCAAAACTCTATTTCATGCTTTCATGCTTTGCCTGGTGATGCTCGTTTCTGCTGCTTGTTCTCCTGCCGCTGGTCCGGATTCCAATCGTCCATTTGGAACGCTTGGTCAGAAAAAGAATAACTTGTATCACAACCCACCTGGTTTTTATGATGATGATAAAGGATTTAAGAACGACTTTGTCCCATCCGATCTCAACCCTAACATGGTTACAGGGGTGAATGATCTATATAATCTCAATGGGGACGCTCGTATTATGGCCCAAATTGCCGCTGGAATTCCTGGCATAGACCGTGCCTGGGTGAATATTAATGGCGGAACGGCTCATGTTAACATTAGGATTCGTAACGGAGTGGATGTCGACTCTGTCAGGGCTGCTGTCTATGAGCAAGTCAAATTAAAAATGCCTCGATATCAGATTGATGTTGACTTAAAATAACCCGGTATGGATCCCGGGTTATTTTCTTTTCTTGATGTATCAGGTTACTTTGACAATGTATATAATAATCATTATAATTATACTGTTATAAGTTCAAATGAGTGAAAATAAATTTGAGGTGAACTGCTGTGTTTGATCGCTTGGAAGCAGTAGAAGTTCGATATGAGAAATTAACCGAGTTGCTCTGTGATCCCGATGTGATGAACGATCCGTCTAAGCTTCGGGAATATTCAAAAGAGCAGTCCGATATGGAAGAAACCGTTCAAGCCTACCGTGAATATAAATCTGTAACTTCTCAGCTCAAGGATGCAAAAGCCATGCTAGATGAGAAGCTAGACGATGAGATGCGCGAGATGGTCAAGATGGAACTTGACGAGTTGAACGAGCGCAAAAAAGAAATCGAAGATCGTTTGCACGTCCTTCTTCTGCCGAAGGATCCTAATGATGACAAAAACGTCATTGTGGAGATCCGCGGTGCAGCAGGCGGTGACGAAGCGGCCCTTTTTGCTGGGGACCTCTATCGTATGTACACCCGTTTTGCGGAGAAGGCAGGCTTTAAGACCGAGATCATGGAAGCCAGCTACAATGATTTGGGTGGATTTAAGGAAGTGATCTTTGCGGTAAAAGGCAAGGGAGCATACAGCAAGCTGAAGTTCGAAAGTGGCGCTCACCGGGTACAGCGGATCCCTACTACGGAATCCGGCGGACGAATCCACACGTCAACGGCGACCGTTGCGGTACTGCCTGAAGTAGAAGAGCTAGAAGTGGAGATTCATGACAAGGATATCCGGATCGATACCTTCTGCTCCAGCGGTGCGGGTGGACAGAGTGTTAACACGACTAAATCAGCGGTTCGCGTATTGCACGTTCCTACGGGCATTATGGTGAGCTGCCAGGATGAGAAGTCTCAGCACTCCAATAAGGATAAGGCGCTTCGCGTATTAAGAGCGCGTCTTTATGATCTAGAGCAACAGAAGAAGGCTGCTGAATACGGAGAGATTCGTAAGAGTAAAGTGGGAACAGGAGACCGCAGCGAACGGATCCGTACCTACAACTTCCCGCAAAGCCGTGTAACCGATCATCGCATTGGTCTAACTTTACACAAGCTAGACTATATTTTGAACGGTGAATTAGACGAAATCATTAATGCATTAGTGGTTCAAGAGCAAGCAGAACTGATGCAGAACGCAGAAGGTCTGTAAGCATGAATAGCTTAACGGTGAGAGAAGCCCTGAATAGGGCTTCTTCGTTTATGGAGTCATTAGATGATGGCAGGTTTTTGGCGGAAATGATCATACGGCATCAGTTGGGATGGGATCGAACTCAGTTTTTCTTAGGAATGAATGACCCTGTAAGTGAGGAGAATTGGTTGGCCATTGAGCAGATGGTCCAAGACCGGTTGAGGGGAATCCCTGTCCAATACTTAATTGGTGAGCAAGAATTTTATGGTCTTCGTTTTCAAGTGAATCCCTCGGTGCTGATTCCTCGTCCAGAAACGGAGATTCTGGTAGAACAGGTGTTAAAGCGTCGGAATCCACAGGCTGCGCTGGTAGGTGCAGATATTGGCACGGGAAGCGGAGCGATTGTAGTGAGCTTAGCCGTTCATTCCCAATGGAAGATGTATGCGGTAGATATTGCTCAAGAATCACTGGATACCGCTCAAACAAACAGTCAAATCCATGGTGTGGACAACCGTATTACGTTCCTGCAAGGTGATTTGTTAGCTCCCTTGACTGAACCTGTGGATATTTTAGTATCCAATCCTCCTTATATTCCTTCCGAGGATATTTTGGAGCTCGATGTTCAAGTAAAGGATCATGAGCCGATGAGAGCATTGGATGGTGGCCGGGATGGGTTAGATTTTTATCGGCGCCTGTGTCAAGGGTTGCCCGCTGTTCTTCGTCCAGGGGGTTTAGTGGCTTTTGAAGTAGGCATGGGCCAAGCGCGTGACGTCGAGCAATTGATGCTAGCAAGTGGGGTTATCGAGAAAACCGAGGTTATTGCCGATTTGGCAGGGATTGAGCGAATTGTTATTGGTGAGCGTGGTCGCGGGTAATAGACTACAATATTCTTAAAATATCAAATCATGTTTAAAGACTCTCTTTTCTGGCTAGACTGTGGGCTAAGGAGATAGAAAAGAGAGGGGAAATAAACATGAAAAAAGTAAGCTTAGTCTTATTCTCATTGATAATATTAATTATGAGCTGGGAAGGGCAGAGATCGGTTGCTTCCCTCGTAAACGAAGAGCAAATTCCGCAAGATTCCATTCGCTTGCGAATTATCGCTAATAGCGATACTCCTCAGGATCAATGGCTCAAGCAAGAAATTCGTGATGAAATTAATGCCTACCTTAATGATAGAGTTGACCAATCCCTTACGTTAGAAGAAGCTAGAGAACAGATGCAAGAGGAGCTTCCGCAGCTAAAGCAAATTGTAGATCGTACCATTGCGGAGCTTGGTTTTACGTACGATAGCCACGTAGAAATTGGCAAAGTTCCTTTTCCAACTAAAATGTACGGTACGTATGTTTATCCGGCTGGAGAATATGAGGCACTTCGGATCACTGTAGGACATGGGCAGGGGCAAAATTGGTGGTGTGTTTTGTTTCCTCCTTTATGCTTTGTGGATATAGATACTGGAGATGCTGTAAAGCAGGATGAGGCAACGGACGAGGAAGGTCCCAAGATTAAGGTGAAATTTTTCCTCGTCGAGGTGTTTCAGCAGCTTTATCAAAAGCTTTTTGGATAGAGCTATCCATTGACAGAAACCAAGGCATCACGTATGATAACGTTAATATAAATTCTTAGTGTTCCAACAAATCTTACACTTTTCTTATTTGGAGCAGGTGGAGGGACTGGCCCGATGAAACCCGGCAACCCGTTAAGACTAACAGATACGTCTTGAGTCAGGGTGCTAATTCCTGCAGATTCCATAGAATCTGGGAGATAAGAAGGGACTCACCGCTATTTTGTTGCAGATAATGAGAACCTTCTACGATGTGTCGTTGAAGGTTTTTTTGTTTTTATGGGGTACTAATGCAAAAGGAGTGAAAAGCATGAACCAAGCAGGTTTGCTAGAGAAATTAAAGGATCAGGTGTTAATCGGGGATGGCGCCATGGGCACCCTCCTTCACCGTTATGGAATTCCCGTAGGAACGTGCGGAGAAGAGCTTAACCTGACACGTCCTGATGTTGTAAAAGATATTCATCTTCGATACCTTCAGGCCGGAGCAAATATGATTGAAACGAATACGTTTGGTGCGAACCGTGAGAAGCTATCCAAGTTTGGTTTAGAGGATCAGGTTAAAGAGATCAACCAGGCGGCTGTGAAGATTGCCAGAGAAGCAGCTGGGGACACTGCCTTCGTTGTTGGTGCTGTGGGAGGGATTCTCGGGGGAAAAAGACGCAATGTTCCTGCCGCAGAGCTTAAGCTGGCGTTTGAAGAACAAATTCAGAGCCTTGTGGAAGCGGGTGTTGATGGGCTGATACTAGAAACGTTTTGCTTTGTTGACGAAGCGCTTATCGCGTTAGAAGTCGCCAAGCAATATGCTCCACTCCCTGTCATTTGTCAGCTCACGATTCAGGACATTGATCGAACGCAGGATGGCTACTCTCTCGAGTCGGCTTTTGGTCTCCTCACGGAAGCTGGAGCCCAGGTGGTAGGGTTGAACTGCTACAGTGGCCCTGCCAACATTATTCGCTCTCTTGAATCTCTTCCACCAAGAGAAGGTCTTTTATTATCTGTCTATCCGAATGCAGGTCTTCCGGAGTATGTTGACGGGCAGTTTTTATATCCATCTTCTCCTGAATACTTCGGTCAATCAGCGGAAACCCTCTATCAACTAGGGGCTCGAATTATTGGCGGATGCTGTGGAACGATGCCAGAACATATTCAAGCGATTGCTCAAAAGCTAAAAGATAAAAAGCCTGTAGCTAAACAAGAATTGACGGTAAAAGAGTCTCCTATTCCGACGACGGTGTTTGCTTCGATAGAGGAACAACAAGAAAAAACCTTGCCCGAGCTGGTCAAAGATAGACCCACGATTATCGTGGAATTGGATCCTCCACGCGACTTGGACTTTCAGCCCTTTTTAGAAGGGGCAGCCGTGCTGAAGGAAGCCGGAGCGGATGCCATTACGCTAGCGGATAACTCGCTGGCGATGACACGGATGAGCAATATGGCTTTAGGGGCGATGGTGAAAAATCAAGTGGGGATTCGTCCTTTAGTGCATTTAACTTGCCGTGATCGAAACTCGATCGGTCAGCAATCTCATTTGATGGGACTCTATGCCTTGGGCATCGACCATGTATTGGCCATTACAGGGGACCCTACTCGTTATGGTGATTTGCCGGGGGCTTCTTCCGTCTATGACATGACTTCCTTTGACTTGATTCGGATGACAAAGCAGTTAAACGAAGGGGTAGGTTTTTCTGGTCGTCCTCTAAAGAAGAGAGCTTCCTTTACGGTAGCGGCTGCCTTTAACCCGAATACCCGCCATCTTCATAAGGCTGTAGAGCGTCTCGAAAAAAAGGTAGAAGCCGGGGCGGATTATATCATGAGCCAGCCGCTGTATGACCATGAGCAGATTTTTCAGGTAGCGGAAGCGACGAAGCATATCAAGGTTCCGATCTTTATTGGCATTATGCCCCTTACAAGCCAGCGAAATGCCGAGTTTCTTCATAATGAAGTGCCGGGTATTCGCCTTTCTGATGATGTTCGCTCCCGGATGGCCCGTTATGAAGGAAAAGACGCGCAGAAGCAAGGCATTGAGATTGCCATGGAACTGATTGAAACGACGCGAAGACATTTTAATGGAATCTATTTAATTACACCGTTTATGCGTTATGAAATGACGGCAGAATTAACGCATTTTGTTAGAAAAGGCTAAGCTTTCGGTCATACTCTATCATTCTTCTACATACACATAGTAGAAATGATAGAGGAGAGGAGGCGGCCTGTAATGAACCTTACCGTACGGGTAGCCAAGAAGAATGACTTAGAAGCGATTGTGAATTTGTTAAAAAAGGGTAAACTGAATGTAGAAGGAATAGAAGCTCATCTGGAGCATTTCATCGTTGTGGAAAACCCAGATGGGGAACGAATCGTGGGAACAGCAGGTCTAGAGGTCTTCGGGGATCAATACGGCCTGCTTCGTTCCTTAGCTGTAGAACCTGCTTTTTTCAATGAAAAAATGGGGGTGGAGCTGCTGGGGATTCTTCTTTCTTCTGCGGGGCAAAAAGGCTTACAAGAAGTTTATTTGCTCACACGTTCAGCACCCTTTTTCCAATTTTGCGGGTTTCAAGAAGTGGATTGGGAGGATATCCCCAAAGAAGTGAAGTCATCCACACATTTTCAACAGTATTCTCCAGGCTTGTCCACAGCGATGGTGTATAAGCGCGCTACAGAACCCCAAGAAGTGAACTAAAACCGAACCATTTATCCACAACTTATCCACAAACTGTTGATAAGTTGTTTGTTTATTTTTTGCTATACGTCTAAAAACACACGAAAAAAGGAATGGAAACCTATATGATTGATTATCAAACTAAATGTTGGCATGTGGATAGTGTTGTGGAAAAACCAGCGAGGTTACCACAGCTTGAGGAGCCGGCTCGCCTGCTGGCCGCGAATGAGGCGGTAGCTTTTCCAACAGAGACGGTGTATGGATTAGGGGCCAATGCCTTGTCATCCCTAGCGGTTCGCAAGATTTTTGAAGCCAAGGGCAGGCCGAGTGACAATCCTTTAATTGTCCACATTGCCAACAGGAAGGATCTTGATAAGTTGGTTTCAGAGCTTCCAGTTCAAGCCGAAAAGTTAATGGATGCTTTTTGGCCAGGGCCATTGACCTTAATCCTTCCCAAAAAGGAAGGGATTGCTCCGGAAGTAACGGCTGGGCTGGGGAGTGTAGGGATTCGGATGCCCGATCATCCTGTAGCCTTGGCTTTAATTGAGCAAGCAGGCGTACCTGTCGCGGCTCCAAGTGCCAATCGATCGGGTCGTCCGAGTCCAACCACGGCGGCTCACGTGCTAGAAGATTTGCAAGGAAGGATTGCCGGCGTGGTAGATGGCGGTCCTACAGGGGTAGGAGTGGAATCGACGGTCCTCGATGTGACGGTAGAGCCTCCCATGATTCTTCGGCCTGGAGGGGTGACGAAAGAGCAGATCGAGGCGGTTATTGGAGAAGTCCAAGTGGATCCGGGACTCACGCTGCTAGAGGAACAGCCGAAATCCCCAGGTATGAAATATCAGCACTATGCTCCTAAGGGAGAGATGTGGATTGTCCAAGCCGCAACACCGGAGGAGCAACAAGCGGCGATTCGCCGTTTAGTTGGACAAGCCAAGCAACTGGGTCATACTGTAGGGGTGCTTGCCACGGAAGAGTCAAAAGAGGTTTACCCACAAGCGGATGTGGTGGTCACTTGCGGTCGCCGGGGGGACTTATCCACAGTCGCACAAAAATTATATGATAGTCTTCGAGCCTTTGATCAACAAGGAGCGAACTACATTTTAGCAGAATCTTTTCCTACCGAAGGTGTGGGCTTAGCTGTGATGAACCGCTTAGTTAAGGCGGCAGGCCATCGAATTTTCCGCGCATAGAATGAAGCCTGGGCATCTTTCCTAACCTGTCCGCATATCCATGAGATGACGACATGGATAGGTTTGGAGGGAAAGAGATGGAATGGGACATTATCCAGTGGGGGCAATTCTATACGATCCTAATGATTGGACTAGCGCTTGGCATGGATGCCTTTTCTCTGGGGATTGGTATGGGGATGATAGGCATTCGCCTTCGCACGATTGCTAAGATCAGCTTAATAATCGGCCTGTTTCATATTTTGATGCCTCTGGTGGGGATCGGCAGCGGGAAATTTCTTTCCTCTGTGGTAGGCGATGTGGCGACTTTCATTGGTGGAGTGATTCTTTGTTTTTTAGGCGCCAATATGCTTTGGGGGTCCATCTTCGGAGAAGAAGGGGAGCGCTCTTATCAGACTAGAGGCTGGGGGCTTATCCTGTTTGCGCTAAGTGTCAGCATCGATGCCTTGTCGGTAGGGTTATCTTTTGGTTTATTTAAAACCGATGTATGGCTTGCGGTGGTTACCTTTGGGGTCTTGGGGATGTTGATGACGGGCAGTGGTTTACTTTTGGGCAAGCATGTAGGAAATCGTTTGGGCGGCTTCGGCGAAGCGTTGGGCGGGATCATTATCCTAGCATTCGGCGTTAAGTTTATGCTGTAGGAGGTCCCAGCTATGGAACTACTTGTCCTCAGTACGCTTACAGGATTAACGACTTTATTCGGATCTCTGCTTGCTTTGTTATTTGGAGCGCCTGGTAAACCCATTCTCGCGTTTTACTTAGGTTTATCGGCGGGAATCATGGTTCTTGTTATTTTCGTGGACTTGCTGCCTGCTGCATTTAACCAAGGACCTTTTCAAGCGGTAGGGATGGGGCTAGGACTCGGATTGATGGTCTTGATTGTGATCCACGCTTTTTTACAAAACTTAGTTCGTGACGGTGTAAGTCTCACGCCGGATAAAAAAGAGTCTTACCGGGTAGGGACGTTGATTGCTTTAGCGATTGGGTTACATAATATACCTGAAGGGATTGCGATTGGAGCGGGGTTTGAAACCCATCACCATCTCGGCGTGCTAGTAGCGCTCTCCATCGCCATTCATAATGTACCAGAAGGGTTAGGGATGGCAGCTCCTTTGGTGATGGCAGGCGTGAAGAAGCGATGGATCTTGCTTCTCAGTTTGGGGTTAAGTCTGTGCATCCCGATAGGGGCTTGGCTGGGGCAACAATTTTTTGTAGGCTCTCCTTTCTTGGTCGCCATGGGAACGTCGTTTGCAGCAGGGGCTATGGGGTTTATTGTATGGAAGGAAATTGGCCCGGCCTCTTTTCGATATCATCGCTTGTTTGCCTTGCTAGGCATGGGGGTAAGCCTAGTATTAGTATACTTAATTCATTTGTTGAGGTGAGGTACACATGAGGCTGTTATTTGTCTGTACAGGGAATACCTGCAGAAGTCCCATGGCAGAGGGACTAATGAAGCATCTGGCCCATCGGGAGAATCTTCCGATTGAGGTGCGTTCCGCCGGTGTTGCTGCTGTCGAGGGAGCCCCGGCTTCGGTTCATACGACGACGATATTACAGGAGCGAGGTATGGATTTACAGCATACCTCGCAGCAGGTTTCTCCAGAGCTCATTAAGTGGGCTGACGTGATCCTGACTATGACAGGAAGCCACAAGCAGGTGGTTTGTCGGCAATTTCCTGAAGCTCAGTACAAGGTGTTCACATTAAAGGAGTACATAGGGGAAACGGGTTATTTAGATGTAATGGATCCTTATGGTGGCTCGCTCGAGGTCTATCGAGAAACAGAAAGAGATTTGGATAAAGCATTAGAAAGGCTTAAAGACAAAATCAAGCAGGATTAGGAGGTTTTTGTCGAGGAAAGACGAATCTTATAAAGCAAGAAATGTAACGTCATGGGGGAGTTTACATGGGGAATCAGATTCGTTTTGGGCTTCAGAAAAAAATCGTACTGGGGATCGCGGTTTTATCGATGGTTACATATGGGACAAGCTTTGTTTTTTTGGCTTTCCTAGCTGATGATTTTAGCGCGTATGTGTCACCTGTTGTATTCCAGGCGGCAGTGCTTTTCATGGGGGTGGGATGGTCCTCGTTTTTTGGCTGGATTGCCGCTCGGATGCTAACTAAGCCTATTATTTTATTAGAGAAAACCGCAGAAAAGGTTTCAACGGGTGATCTGCGCGTGCAGGTTGAGATTCCAAAAGGAAAGGACGAGCTTCAATCTCTAGCCCTGGCTTTTGAGCGGATGTTAGGAAACTTAAAGGCGATGGTGAAGGATATTGAAGAAAACTTCCGTCAAACCGGAGATCATGTTCAAGAGTTAACCCATGCTTCTCATGCAGCGGCTATGCAAGCCGAGCAGATTGGGATGACGATCGATGATATTGCCCAAGGAGCAAAGTCTCAATCAGCTGCTACGCTTCATATGGTTCATTCCTTCGAGCAGCTGAATCAAATGATAGAGCATGTGAATGAATCCGCGGACCAAACGAGGAAGCTTTCTTCCAACATGGTTCAAACTCTAGAAACCAGCTCGAAGGTCGCTGGCACGTTAATTGAAGGGCTTCACCACTTAGCGAAGGAAAGTGAGGCTTCCATCGAAGTGGTGGGCAAGCTTGATGAGCAAGCCAAGCAAATTGGGGATATTTCTAAGCTTGTGGGCGCGATGGCGGAGCAAACGAATTTGCTTGCCTTGAATGCCTCGATTGAAGCTGCACGAGCAGGGGAGCATGGCAGAGGGTTTGCTGTGGTTGCAGGTGAAGTTCGTAAGCTCGCGGATGAAAGTAAAAAGGCGGTCCAAGCAATTGATCAGCTTATTCATGAGATCCAGCAGGAAGTGGGCCTCGCTGTTAAGCAAATCAATGAGCAGGTTCGCTTGGCCACTATGGAATCGAAGCGAGGAGAGGAAACCAGTCAGGCTCTAGATGATATTTCGAATTCGGTTCAAGGGGTTGTCGGAGCGGTAGATACGATCGTGAGGTTAATCAGTGACCAAACGGAAATTATGAGACACACGATGGAAGAAGCGAGGTCTGTGGCTGAGATTGCGGAAGAGACGTCAGAGGGTTCTCAAAGTGTGGCGGTGGCTGCTCAGGATCAGACGGCCTCAATGGAAGAGATTGCGGCAGCAGGGCAGATCCTTCGAGATCAGGCGGAAAAATTACAGCAGCATATTCAACGTTTTACAATCTAGGTCTGAGCTAAAGACGAACATTATATACATATTTTATGATTATTATTAAGAAAAAAGACTATATGGATTTTGAATAATAGGGTATAATAAGCATGTTATTAGTGAAAAACGGAGGAGATCACGTTGAAAATCGCACTAGGTGCTGATCATGGCGGCTTCCAACTCAAGGAAGAGATTAAAGCGATGCTTCAATCCATGGACCACGAAGTGGTCGATATGGGCTGTGACTGTGAGCAATCGGTGGATTATCCCGATTACGCGTTGCCAGTTGCTGAGAAGGTTGCGAGTGGAGAGCTAGATCGCGGAATCTTAATTTGTGGGACGGGGATCGGAATGTCGATTGCCGCGAATAAGGTGAAGGGTGTTCGTTGTGCTCTTGTACATGATCTATTTTCGGCAAAGGCAACGAGAGAACATAACGATTCCAATGTTTTGGCCATGGGGGCACGTGTTATTGGACCGGGAGTGGCTCAGGAGATCGTGAAGATTTGGTTGGGAACGGAATTTACGGGTGGACGCCATAGCCAGCGATTAGAGAAGATTGGAAACATAGAGGCGAAGCATGTTTAATCTTCAAGAGGTGGAACAACAGCTTCGGACGATACTCGGTGAATTGCTTGCTGCCTATCCCATGGGTTCGAAGCAGATCCTGGTTCTGGGTACAAGTACGAGTGAAGTGCTGGGTGAGCGCATCGGGACTTCGGGAAGTGAGCAAGCCGCTGAGGTGATTTTTCGGGTGCTAAAGGAGTTCCAGTCTCAGCATTTGTTCCAGCTTGCTTTTCAATGTTGTGAACATTTAAATCGGGGCCTCGTCGTTGAACGGGAGACAGCAGAGATGTTTCGTCTAGAGGAAGTCACTGTTGTCCCTGTGGCTAAGGCGGGGGGCTCGATGGCTTCTTATGCTTTTAATCATATGGCAGATCCTGTTGTGGTGGAATCGATTCAAGCTCATGCAGGAATTGATATTGGAGATACGTTTATCGGGATGCATCTGCGCCCAGTAGCTGTTCCGGTCCGGCCGTCTATTCGACAGGTCGGCAATGCCCATGTCACGATGGCTTATACTAGACCCAAGCTGATTGGCGGTGCTCGAGCCGTTTATCAAAATACAAAGATGAATTCAAGCTGTACGTAAGATTTTAAAAAGAAATCGGAGGAAAAAACATGTTTAATCATTTATTAAAGAACGATCCGCAAGTAGCTGAGGCGATTAATCAGGAGTTAGGAAGACAAAGAAATAATATTGAATTGATTGCATCCGAAAACTTTGTAAGTGAAGCGGTTCTAGAAGCTCTTGGAACGGTGATGACGAATAAATATGCGGAAGGTTATCCTGGTCGTCGTTACTATGGTGGATGTGAGTTCGTGGATGTGGTGGAAGATTTGGCTCGTGACCGTGCAAAGCAGTTGTTTGGTGCGGAGCATGCTAATGTTCAGCCTCACTCCGGTGCTCAAGCGAATATGGGGGTTTACTTCACGATCTTAAAGCCAGGAGATACGGTGCTTGGCATGAACTTGTCCCATGGCGGTCACTTGACGCACGGAAGCCCTGTAAACTTCTCTGGTACGCTTTATAACTTCGTGGAGTACGGTGTAACGGAAGATACAAATGTGATTGATTATGAAGATGTACGAGCTAAAGCGTTGGCCAACAAGCCAAAGCTTATCGTTGCGGGTGCTAGTGCTTACCCTCGAGTGATTGACTTCCCTAAATTACGCGAAATCGCTGACGAAGTGGGAGCTTACTTGATGGTGGATATGGCTCACATCGCTGGTTTAGTTGCAACTGGCCATCATCCAAACCCAGTTCCTTATGCTCACTTCGTGACTACAACTACGCATAAGACGTTGCGCGGACCACGCGGTGGTATGATTTTGTGTAAAGAAGAATTTGCTAAAGCGATTGACAAGTCTATGTTCCCTGGCGTTCAAGGTGGTCCTTTGATGCACGTGATTGCCGCTAAAGCTGTGGCTTTTGGTGAAGCTTTGAAGCCTGAGTTCAAGCAATACAGTGCGAATGTGGTTGCGAACGCAGCTCAGCTTGCCGCTTCTTTGAAGGAAGAAGGATTAAAGGTTGTTTCCGACGGAACAGACAATCACTTGGTGTTGATTGATGTTCGCAATGTGAACTTGACGGGTAAAGAGGCGGAGCATTTGTTAGACTCTGTAGGAATTACGACGAACAAGAATACCATTCCATTCGACCCAGCTAGCCCGTTTGTTACAAGTGGCGTACGCATTGGTACACCAGCAGCAACTTCTCGCGGATTTGATGTTGAGTCCATGAAGGAAGTAGCAGCCATTATTGCTTTAACCTTGAAAAACCCACAAGATGAAGCGAAAAAGGAAGAAGCTCGTGCTCGTGTTGCGGCACTATGCGAGAAGTTCCCACTTTATCCTGGAATGAAATTGGTATAGGTATTGGAATGCGAAGAGCTAAACCCCGTGTTGATTGGGTTTGGCTCTTTTTTTGTAAATATGCAAGCCCTCCGTTAGGCAAACTTACAAAAATGTATGGGTAGCATGACCTTTGCTAATCACCCACAATTTTCTTTAAAAAATAAAGCAAAAAGTACTATATGCCACCCAAACACAACAAAAAAAAGGATCCGAAGATCCTCCTTCCTTTTACACCTCGCCTAACACATACTGAGCAATATTCATGCTATGGTCTGCCATACGTTCTAGGTTACTTACAATATCCAAGAAGACGACGCCAGAACCGCCAGAACAGGTTCCCTCATTCAAACGCTTGAGGTGAGTTTTGCGAAGCTGACGCTCCATCTTATCCACTCTTTCCTCGAGTTCTACCACTTCAAGAGCTAAAGTGCGATCATTATGTTCTAAAGCTTTGATCGCTTTTGCCATCGTTTGGCTCGTCAGCTCAATGATTTCCTTTAGTTCATTCGTTGCCTCATCAGAAAGATGAAGCTTGTTGTTATAGCGATATTCAGCCAGCTCTACGATATTCATAGAGTGGTCACCCATTCGTTCAATATCCTTTAAAGCATACATGAGAGAAGAATATTTTTCTGTATCTGGTATTTCATGCTCCGTTGCTGCTTTTGTCATATAGTCGATAATCTTTTGTTCTAAATGGTCAACTAGATCTTCACGCTGTTTCGTGCTTTCTGCTAGCTTGTCATTGCCTGTAAACAAATATTGAGTCGAATCATGTAGCATATCTCTCGTTAAGTTTGCCATACGGAGGAGCTCTTTTTCGGCTTGTCCTATTGCGACAGAGGGATTATCCAAGAAACGAGGGTCTAGGTTTTTTACCCCGAATTCTATTTCACCTTCACGATCGCGGTAGATCTTCGTAACAATAAAGGCCAATACACCAATGAAAGGCAATTGCATTAATACGTTGGTAAAGTTAAAAACACCGTGGGCATAGGCAATTTGCATTCTAATGTCCACTTGAGTCGCTTCCCCTAACCAGAGCACAAAAGTATAGAAAAGCGGGAGTAGAAGCAGGGCAACAAATGTACCTAAAAGGTTAAAGATGACATGAGTTAGAGCTGCACGTTTAGCGGCAATGGAGGCACCAATCGCTGCCAGCATAGCGGTTATCGTCGTCCCAATATTATCTCCAAAGAGAATAGGAAGGGCAGCTTTAAGCGAGATTCCGCCTTCACTAGCCAACTGCTGAAGAATACCAATGGTCGCACTACTACTTTGAACAATAACGGTAAACACAGTACCGACGATAACCCCTAGGATAGGGTTTTGACCTAGATTCAACATCAAGTCATGGAAGACTTGCAAGTCTTTTAATGGCTTGAGTCCGCTTCCCATCGTTTTTAGTCCGTAGAAGAGCATACCAAAGCCAAACACAATTTGCCCCAGATATTGCAATTTCTTCTTC
Source organism: Ammoniphilus sp. YIM 78166 (assembly GCF_004522215.1). Lineage (GTDB taxonomy): Bacteria > Bacillota > Bacilli > Aneurinibacillales > RAOX-1 > YIM-78166. The sequence goes on from NZ_SDLR01000004.1 coordinate 540,226, forward strand.
TTGAAGAAGAAAAGTAAAATGGCACCTGCTGCAATAATGGGAAGGGCATAGTTTTCAATCTTTATACCGATAATGAAGGCTGTTACGGTGGTCCCGATATTGGCCCCCATAATAACTCCAATTGCTTGGCGCAAAGTCATTAAACCTGCATTAACAAAACCGACAGCTAATACCGTTGTTCCTGAACTGGTCTGTAGCAAGACCGTAACGATAATTCCAGCAAGGACCCCTTTAATGGGATTAGTCGTCATCCTTTCAAGAATTTGGCGCAACTTATCGCCAGCTGATTTTTCTAAGCCATCCCCCATGTACTTAATACCAAAAAGAAAAATACCTAGACCTCCGAGGAATTTAAACAAAACATCCTGCATGGAAACATCCACTAAAAAGAGCCCCCTTAGTTTTAAAAAACTTAACAAAAAATCAACAGAAATTTAACGACAAATTCATACAAACACAAACATCTCTTAATATAATATTTTTTTGGACTGATTTCAAAGAAAACTTTTTTGTATTCCACATTGGTACTTTACCACACAAGTGGTATAATATTCCCCGGCATGAACAGGTTTTTCGGAGTACATACTAAAATAACAATAGGAGGGAAGAATTCATGGGAAGTTTATACGTTTTTGACCACCCTTTAATTCAGCATAAGCTTACATACATAAGAGACAAAAGCACAGGAACCAAAGAATTTCGTGAGCTCGTAGATGAAGTCGCCATGCTCATGGCTTATGAAATCACCAGAGACCTGCCTCTGCAGGAAGTGGAAGTAGAAACACCTGTTACACGTTGCAAAGCTAAGATGATTGCGGGAAAAAAATTAGGACTTGTTCCCATCCTTCGTGCAGGTATCGGTATGGTGGATGGGGTACTGAAGCTTATCCCCGCCGCTAAAGTAGGCCATGTGGGACTATATCGCGACCCTGAAACACTTGAACCTGTGGAGTATTATGTAAAATTGCCAAGCGATATTGAAGAACGCGATTTCATTGTCATTGACCCTATGCTTGCCACGGGTGGTTCCGCCGTTGCTGCAATCACCGCTCTAAAAAATCGCGGGGCTCGAAACATGAAGCTCATGTGCTTAATTGCAGCGCCGGAAGGAATTCAAAAGGTGCAAGAAGTACACCCTGACGTGGATATCTTTGTAGCAGCGGTTGATGAAATGCTCAACGACCACGGGTATATCGTTCCAGGACTGGGCGATGCGGGTGACCGATTATTTGGCACCAAGTAGGGAAGCGGGGACAAACAGATGAAGAAAAAAATCATGACCATTTTTGGGACGAGGCCGGAAGCCATTAAGATGGCTCCGTTGGTGCATGAACTAAAAAAGTATGAAGAGCTTGAACCCATCGTATGCGTAACCGCTCAGCATCGGCAAATGCTGGATCAGGTTCTGGAAATTTTCGAAATCAAGCCTGACCATGACTTGAACATTATGAAGGATCGCCAAACGCTAGTGGATGTCACCACCCGGGCATTGCATGGATTAGACGAAGTCATGAAAGAAGTAAAGCCAGATATGGTCCTTGTCCACGGGGATACAACCACCACGTTTGTGGCTAGTTTAGCAGCGCTCTATAACCAAGTGGCCGTGGGCCATGTGGAAGCTGGACTTCGCACCTACAATAAGTTTTCTCCCTATCCCGAGGAGATGAACCGTCAATTAACAGGGGTTATGGCAGACCTTCATTTTGCACCGACCAAGGTTTCTGCGGCCAACCTCCGGAAAGAAAACAAACCGGAAGAAGGCATCTTTATCACGGGAAATACCGTAATCGATGCGCAGAAAACAACGGTACGAGAAGATTATCAGCATCCTGTTTTAGAAGAACTGTCTGGACTGCGCTTAGTCTTAATGACCGCTCACCGAAGAGAAAACCTAGGGGAGAAAATGCGCGGCATGTTCCGGGCCATACGACGTCTAGTGGACACACATGAAGATATTGCAGTCGTCTATCCGGTTCACTTGAACCCAGCGGTAAAAGAGGCGGCTGCCGAGATACTGGGTGACCATTCCCGCATTCGACTCATCGAACCCTTGGATGTAGTGGATTTCCACAACTTTATGTCTCGATCTCATCTCATCCTTACGGATTCCGGTGGGGTACAGGAAGAAGCCCCTGCATTTGGGGTACCTGTATTAGTGTTGCGAGATACGACAGAGCGCCCCGAAGGAATTGAAGCAGGCACTCTAAAATTGGCAGGAACCGATGAGCAAGTGATTTTTGATCTCGCTCATGAGCTCTTAACCGACGAAGATGCCTATGCCAGCATGTCCAAAGCCGCCAATCCTTACGGAGACGGGGAAGCTTCACGACGAATCGCTGAAGCGATTCTTTTTTACTACGGCTTGCGCCAGGAACGTCCGGATACGTTTTAAATAATAGGAGAGGTTGACCCCGCAACTGGGACAACCTCTTTTTTGTCCTTTTGGTAATCCCTTCCTGAAACTATTTAATCTTGTAAAACGTCTAATATAAAGATGATAGAGAAGATAGTTTGGAGAGGAGATTTACCATATGTGGTTATGGAGAAAGTACCGCTCGCAGGCAGCAGGCCTATTAGTCATGGCTATGCTGTTTTGTTCTGTACTGCCTTCAGGGGTTAGGGCAAATGACACCCTTCCTGCTCGCTTGACCGAGGAGCAGATCATAGGGGAAGGAGTCGTGCTACAAACGTACATAAAGAAAGTAGGCGGCAAAGATGTCATCCTTACGGTGACGAAAGTAGATTTGAACAATCCTTACGCTGAAGTTCGGCCGATTTACGGGAAAGGCGGAACCTTTGCCGAGAAGCAAACCATCACCGAGATGGCCAAAGAAACAGGAGCAATCGCGGCGATAAACTCCGACTTTTTTACATTAAAAAATAGAACGCCTTTTGGGATCGCCCTAGATAAAGGGGAACTTGTCTCCTCCATGGGAAGGATGCCTTACTGGGTGAGTCTAGGAATCACCAATGACCGCACAGCGATTATTGAGCGATTCACCTATCAAGGAAAGGTGACAGCACCCAACGGGTCTACCTATGTCATCCAAGGAGTAAATAAAGAAGAATATCAATCCGCTGGCTACGCGAGCCATCGGGATCAAGTCAATTTGTATACGCCGGCTTTTGGCCCGACAAGCTTGGGGCTCTTAGCGGGTTATGAAGACTATGTGGAAGTCGTCGTAGAAAATGACATCGTCAAAGAAATCCGGATCAAACAGCCAGCGGCAAGCATACCACGGAACGGCTATGTGCTATGGGGGCATGGCGGTGGAGGCAAGTTCCTGCAAGAAGCGTTCAAAGTGGGAGATCCCGTACAGGTTTCCTCTAGCACCCTAACCTCCACCAATGGTCTGGTGCTAGACTCCGCTATGGCTGGACACATCTTGCTTGTAGACAACGGAACGGCTTTAGCACCTTCTGTTAGTTCGATTAGGGGAACGGTCGCACGTTCCGCTGCGGGAATTACACAAGACGGAAAAACGTTGTTACTCGTAGCGGTCGAAAGCTCCTCGAAAAGTCGGGGCATGGAGCTAGCGGAGTTAGCGCAGCTCATGAAGGAGTTAGGAAGCTATCGAGCCTTTAACTTGGACGGCGGCGGATCGACTACCATGGCGGCACGTAAGCTTGCCGATACCGAGATTAGTTTGCTGAACCAGCCGCAAGGTGGAACGCAGCGAAAAGTACCGACAGGAATCGGGATCTTTAATACCGCTCCAAAAGGAGATTTTAAAGGCTTCCTGATCGAAGGACCCGCACAAGTGCTGAAGGGAAATGAAGCCGTGTTTCGGGTAAGAGGCTATGATATACACTATCATCCGTTTGCCGTTCCACAACAAGAGGTCGTGTGGACGGGATTAGACGTCTTGTCTCCTGGAGTACAAGAGGTCAAAGGGGAATATCGAGGATTCAGTTTAACTCGCCAGATTGAAGTGATTGGAGCATCTAAAGTCTCACAAATCCTGGTAGAACCATCGGTTCTTACCGTGAATAAGGGACAAGCCAGAACGTTTACCGTAAAGGTTCAAACGAAGGACGGCAAAATCGTTGATGCCACTCCTCGCGGGGTTGCAACTTCCCTATCGACGGACACGTTAGGAACGGTAAGCGGCTTTACCTTTACAGCGGGTCAGGAGGAAGGCCGCGGAGAATTAGTGGTGAACTTTGATGGCATCGAAAAGCGGATTCCAGTTAACGTAGGCACGTTGCCGCAAGCGTTCGAATCGTTTGATGCACTCACAGGCCTTTCTTATAGTGCCCTTCCGAACACCCTTGCGGCAAAAGGAAGCTTTACCCTGGTAGAAGATCAAGTCTACCGTACGAAAAAAGCGGCGCGCTTAACTTATAACTTTGCCGGAGCTCCACAGACCGAGATTCGCTTTGCCTATGGACTCCTAGGTGCCAAGCCTCTCGCCATGCCAGGAACTCCCTTGAGTGCAGGACTATGGGTATATGGAGATAACAGCAAGCATTGGCTGCGTTCGGAGTTAGTCGATGCGAAAGGAACCACGCATTACTTGGATTGGGCCAAAGAAATTGATTTTAGCGGATGGAAATACTTAATGGCTTCCATTCCGTCTGCCGTGACCTATCCGGTTAGCATTAAGAGCGTGTACGTCGTGAATACACCAGAAGGTACGGCTCAGCGTCCTGAGTCAGGCACCTTGTACTTTGATGAGTTGACCCTCTACCAGCCTTATGACCCGTCGAAAGACACGAAACCTAATGACGTTATTGCTCAACAGGGAGTTCGCTTGGCGGGAGAAGTAGAGATTAAGCTTGATGGGGCCGCTCGTATAGAGCCGGTTTCCACCATTCCATTGCAAATAAAGGGATATAAACCATCCCTGCAAGGCTTCCGTCTAAGCGGGAATGTCCAGCAGCCTCAAACGGTGGCAATGTCTGCTTTGAACGGAAGTCAAATGGGATTGTTGTACCTAGACGAGAGCCAGAATACTTGGGTTGAAGTTAAGGGCACACGTTTAGCATCAGGTGAGAACCTATTCCCGCTCCAAGGCTGGGGAATGTATATACCGTACTACAGCCAAGCGGCCGTGAATCCGTTTAAGGATGTAAAATCAGGCACTTGGTATGAAAAAGCGGTAGTTGAGCTTTACCAACAAGGGATTGTCAACGGGCTATCGAAGGATCAATTTGGACCGAATGCGGTGCTGACTCGAGCTCAGTTTGTGACCTTGCTAGGCAATTGGTTGGGGTGGAAAGATGACCCTACTCTAAAGCTAGACTTTAAAGATTCCATACCAGGCTACGCCGTACCTGCGGTAAAAGTCGCGGTATCCAAGGGAATCGTGCAGGGCTTCCCAGGAGGCCTGTTTAAGTCAGACGCTCCGTTAACCCGAGCTCAGATGTCCGTGATGCTATATAACGCCCTACAAGACAAGGGAGCAGACTTATCGGGAGGGGAAGGCGTTACTTTTGTCGATCGAGCTGCCATCCCAGGATGGGCTTCTGAAGCCGTTCAAACGATGGCTGGAAAAGGATACATTAAGGGGATGAACGGATCGTTCAAACCTCAAGACACGGCAACTCGTGCGCAGGCCGCGTCGTTGATTTATCAATTGAATCAATAGTTTCAAAGAAGGGCATATCCCATGCGTGGGGATATGCCCTTTTTTCATCTTGACAGCTATCCCGAAATCTACTACGATCCAATTAAACGATTAATTTAAACAAACATTTAATTGGAGGGCCGGATTTTGACCGAGGCAGACATCAAGTTGAGAATTTTACTGGCAGCTAGAAAACTTTTTGCAATGCAAGGGTATGAAGGAACATCGGTGCGTCAGATTTGTGAAGAGGCTGGGGGCAATGTAGCGCTTGTTTCGTATCACTTTGGGGGGAAAGAGAATGTGTTTTACGCCCTCTTTGAGCATCTCTTCCCTGGGAATCGGTTGCCAGAGTTTGAGGAAGAAATGAAAGACCCGATGAAAGGGATACGAATCTTGATTGAAGGAGTCATCCGTTTTAAGGTGGAGGATCCAGAGCTTGCGGCGATTATGCAGCATGAAATCAACATGAGGACTCCAAGAATTGAACGCATTGGGGGATACGTTTTTCCAGTCTGGAAGAAGCTCAGAGAAGTGCTCCAAACCGGGAGAGAACAAGGGCTGTTTCACTTTCGTTCCTTGGACAATACCTTGCAGTTTGTAATGAGTGCCTTGATCTATCCTCAATGCAATTCGTTTATTGATCCGTTGCTCCAGGAGGGGGAACAGTCCTTGGAGCAATTGATCGAGGATACGGAAAACTTTATTTTACAAGGCTTGGGAGTGGGGAGAGTTGGATGAAAAATAGGTTGATGCAAGGGATCTTGGTTTCAATATTAGCGGTGAGCTTAACCACAGGCTGCAGCTTAGGGGCGAAGGAAGCTTTAGTAGCAGAAGCAGAGGTCAAGACCGTAGAGGCGCTACCTGTCGCCAAACATACCATCCAACGGACATTGGTGGCTTCTGGAACCTTAGAGCCTGTGGAGGAGACCCTGATCTCTTTTGAACTAGGGGGACGTATTATTCGTTTGAATAAAGAGCAAGGAGACCAGGTGAAGGCGGGGGAGGTGTTAGGAAAGCTGGAAGACCAGGATTACAAGCTGCAAGTCGAGCGTGCCACCACGGGAGTAGCTCAGGCACAAGCGGGCTTGGAAAAAGTCAGCAGTGGAGCACGGGAACAAGAGCTGACGCAAGCTCGACTTTTGGTAGAAAAAGCGCAGATGAACGCCGATAAAGCGCAAGAGGATCTGGTGAAGATGGAAGAACTCTATCTTAACGGTGCGATTCCAAAAGACACATGGGAGAATGCCACCTTACGTGCCCAGGTAGCCATCAAAGACGTAGAAGCAGCTCGGGCTACGTTATCCTTGGCAGAAGAAGGAGCCAGGAAAGAAGATATTTCCCAAACCGAGTCGATCGTTCAGCAGCAAGTCATCCAGAAGCAACAAGCCGAATTAGCATTAAAGAAAACGACGCTTGTGTCCCCGGTGGGAGGTACGGTCATCGGAAAAATGGTCAACCAAGGCCAGCTCGTAGGAGGAGGAACCCCAGCTTATCGGATAGGAAACGTGAAGCAGCTGAAGGTGGTTTTGCCTGTACCGGACCGGGAAATTTCCCTATGGCAGCCTGGCTCTTCCGTTACGCTCAAGCTGTATGACCAAGAACGCAAAGGTACGGTATCCAAAAATTATCCTTCCACCAACGCGGGAACAGGTACGGTAGGCGTAGAAGTGTTAGTCGATAATGCGGACGGCAAATGGATTGTTGGACAGGTGGTAACAGGCTCCTATGAAATCAAAGGCAAAGAAGGCTTGTTTGTACCCGTGGCATCCGTGATCCGAACAGGTGGAGAAAATCCTCATGTTTTCGTGGTAGAGGGCGAACGTGTGGTGAAAACCGAAGTGGAAATCGGACAGTTAGCCATTGACAAGCTCGAGATTATTTCTGGTTTACAAGTTGGTCAAAGCATTGTGGTGAAAGGCGTAGACCGCTTGTTTGACGGAGATGCCATCGAGGTTCGAGGTGAGCAGAAGTGATTGAATACCTCGTCCGAAAACGAAAAATAACCGTGCTCTTCTTTATCATGGTGACCCTACTGGGGATCCTTAGCTTTTTCCAGTTGCCTAAGCAAGAGCAGCCCGAGATTATTGTTAACATGGCCACGGTTACGACAATCTTTCCCGGAGCTTCACCTGAAAAGGTAGAGCAAACCGTTACCAAAAAGCTAGAGGTAAAAATCAATGAGCTTCAAGGGCTGAAGTCCATTACCTCGACTTCCGCTCTCGGTGTATCCTCCATCGTCATTGAAGCGGAGAATGGGATCGATCCGAAAGCCAAATGGGAAGAGCTCCGCAAAAAGGTCAAAGATGCGGAAGCCAATCTTCCTGCGGATGCTCACCAGCCGATCATCAACGACGACTTGAACCGAACGTTTATCCAAACGTTTAACGTGTATGCAGACAGCTTTGAGCAGTTATACAGCGTGCGAGAGCTGATAAAGGATTGGAAGGATGAACTCCGAACCATTCCCAAGGTGGCTGATGTCACCATTGATGGTCTCCCGGATAAGCAGGTCACCGTAGAAATCGATACGCAAAAACTGCAGCAATACGGGATTCATTGGGGAATGGTGCTGAATGCCATACAAAAGGAAAATGAAAAAACCCCTCTTGGGGATTATCAAGTAGGAAATCGAACCTTTGAGCTGCGACTAGATGAAGTGCAAAGGGTGGATGATTTCGCCAATACCTTGATTACACGCAGTCGAGAAGGCTACCCTGTTTATCTGAAAGATGTCGGCACCGTGGAAATGACCACGAAGCGGGTGAAGGAGTATTACTACCATAACGGAAAACCAGCCGTATCGATCAGCTTAAATGCGGAGTTTGGGTCCGATGTTCCTTCCCTCCAAGCCAGAGTGGATGAGAAGATGGCTTACTTGGTCAAAGATAAGCCCACTTGGTTAAAGGTAGAGAGCATTCATACCCAAAACGAAAGAGTGAACCATCTGTTTGGGGATTTGACGAAGGAAATGCTGATTGCCATCACAGCCGTTATTTTTGTGTGTACACTTGGGTTAAACATGATTACGTCTTTTGTCGTGGCATTGGCGATCCCGATTTCGATTGCCGTGGGACTCATTCCTCTGCCTTATATGGGGATTAGTTTAAATCAAATCTCAATAGTGGGCTTAATCATCGTTTTAGGGATATTAGTAGATGACGCGGTCGTGGTGAACGATAATATTGAACGGCGGTTGAGTGTACTAGGCGAAAAACCATTTGTTGCAGCTGTGAATGGAAGTAAAGAAGTGGCGATTTCGATAGTAACCGCTACGCTAGCAACGATTGCCTCGTTCGGCCCACTCTTTTTCCTAGAAGGGAATGCAGGACAATTTATCAAGGCCATCCCGATTATTATCACCTTATCGATGCTAGCTTCCATGGTGATGTCTTTAACGATTATTCCGATTTTTCGAGAATGGCATGAATCGAGGAAGCCAAGTTCAACGGATAGCTATCGAAAGCCAGCAGGCTTATTAGGAAAACAAATTCAGTCGCTGACCCATTGGTACGCCAATACCCTTTTAAAGGGATTGTTGAAAAAGCCACTCCTTACTGGAGTAATCGGCATTCTGATTGGTTCTTCCGCTTATGGACTGCTTCCTCTGATTCCGGTGGAGCTGTTTCCCATGGCGAATCGTCCGGAGATGTATGTAAATATTACCGCTCCGGTGGGCAGTAACATCAACGAAACGGATGAGTTAGTACGCGAAGTCTCGGACTGGTTGCAGGAACAGCCGGAAGTGACCCTGGTCGCGGCCTATGCCGGAAACAGTGCACCGAAAATGTTCGGTGGAGATACTGGCAATGGCTCAGGGGAACGAGTGGGTCAGGTTATTATGAAGGTCGATCACAAGCAATATCAAACGTCAGACCTAGTGATAAGATGGAACGAAGAATTTAAACGGATATTCCCCGGGGCGTCTGTTGTAGTCAAAGAACTAGAGGCAGGACCTCCTGTAGGAGCACCCGTCGTGATCCGTATCTTCGGTGAAGATATTGAACAATTGAGAGCACTGTCCCAAACCGTCAAGGATTCAGTAGTCAAGGTTGCGGGGACAAAGGATATTAAAGATTCTTTCGGGGCAGAACGGAATACGCTTCAGTTCCGATTGAACAAAGAGGTCATGGATAAGCTGATAGTCAACCCAAACGATGTGTCCAAGTCCATTCGACTGGTCAGTGAAGGGATGAAGATTACGGAGTTCGACGACGGCGATGAGCTTGTCGAGATGATCCTCAAGATGAAAACAGAAGAAGAGGATCCGTCCACCGTTTTCCAGCGAATTACGGTACCGAATGCGATGGGGCAGCAAATCCAATTGTCTCAAATTGCTTCGGTGGAGCCTGGTTTTGCCATGGTGAGCATTGGTCATCGCAATTTATCTAGGGTCGTTACCATCACCTCGGATGTTCAAGGTCGAACAGCAACAGAGGTCATGAATGAAATTAAGCCGAAGTTAGCAGAAGTAGACTGGCCGGAAGGCTATCGCTTCGAGATCGCTGGAGAAACCTCGGAACAGACGGAAATCTTTATCGATATGGGTAAGCTTTCGGTGATTGTCGTATTCCTAATTCTTATTCTGATTGCTATGCAATTCTACTCGTTATCGATCCCTTTGCTGGTAATGAGCACGATCTATTTGGCTTTTGCCGGAAGTTTAATTGGGTTGTTCGTAACGCAAACGCCGCTAGGATTCATGACCATGATGGGTGTCATTAGTTTAGCAGGGATTGTGGTGCGGAATGGAATTGTATTGGTTGAGTTTATTGAAGAGGCTCGACGCGAGGGTGTCCCCTTGCTAGAAGCCGTGATTCATGCTGGAGAAGCTAGATTCCGTCCGATTCTATTGACTTCAGCTACCGCGATTAGCGGGTTGACTCCGTTAGCTACCATCGGGGACGTTTTATTCCGCCCGCTTGCGATTACGATTATTTTTGGCTTAGCTTTTTCAACCTTGTTGACCTTGATTATCGTCCCGTCTCTTTATGTAGTCATGGCGGAGCGGAAAGTGAAAAAACAGGCTAAAAAGCGACAACGATTCGACAATAATGTCGAAATTGGTCTGTAAAACGCCATAGTAGATCCTCGTTTTTTGGGAGGATTTCTGCTAGAACCAGCGAATAGTAGTAAGTGGTAAAAAAAATAGTGCATTCGACGGAGGTTAGAGAGACAAATGAGTAAAAGAGATGCAGTAATCGTAAGCGCAGTTCGTACAGCCATCGGAAGCTTTAACGGATCCTTAGCCAGCCAGTCTGCTGCTGACCTAGGTGCCGTAGTATTGAAGGGTGCTTTAGAGAAGGCAGGAGTAAGTGCTGATCAAGTAGATCAAGTCATCATGGGGAACGTTCTTCAAGCGGGTGCTGGCCAGAACCCTACACGTCAAGCGGCCATTAAGGCAGGCTTGGACGTAAGCGTACCAGCTATGGGGATTAACATTCTTTGCGGATCTGGACTAAGAGCCGTTCACCTAGCTGCACAAGCGATTGCTGTTGGAGAGTCCGACGTGGTTCTAGCAGGTGGGATGGAGAGCATGACTCAAGCTCCTTACGTTTTGCAGAATGCACGTAATGGTTTCCGCATGGGCGACCAAAAAGTGATCGACAGCATGATTCATGATGGATTAACATGCGCCATGAACAATTATCATATGGGTATTACCGCTGAGAACCTAGCGGAAAAATATGAAGTGACGAAAGAAGAGCAAGATCAATTTGCTGCATGGAGCCAACAAAAAGCGGAAAAGGCCATTACAGAAGGCCGTTTCAAGGACGAGATCGTTCCTGTTGTGATCCCACAGCGCAAGGGAGACCCTATCGTATTCGAAGTCGATGAATTCCCTCGTAAAGGCGCAACCGTCGAAGCTCTTGCTAAGGTGAAGCCTGCATTTAAAAAGGATGGATCCGTATCTGCGGCGAATGCTTCCGGTATTAACGACGGAGCAGCTGCGTTGCTTGTGATGAGCAGAGAGAAAGCGGAAGAACTCGGATTGAAGCCATTGGCTGTGATCAAGGCTAACGCTACTTCTGGTGTAGATCCAAGCATCATGGGTATTGGTCCTGTTCCTGCTACGAAGAAAGCATTGGAATTATCCGGATTGTCTCTTCCTGAGATTGATTTGGTTGAAGCCAATGAAGCTTTTGCTGCTCAAGCGATCTCCGTGGATCGTGAATTAAGCTTTGATAAAGAAAAGTTGAATGTTAACGGCGGAGCGATCGCTCTTGGACATCCGATCGGAGCAAGCGGGGCACGTGTACTTGTTTCGTTGATCCATGAGATGGCGAAGCGTGATTCGAAGTACGGTTTAGCTACTCTTTGCGTTGGCGGCGGTATGGGTGTCGCTACGATCATTGAGAGAGAGCAATAATAAGCAATATGGAGAGGACGTCCCAGGAGAGGGGGCGTCCTTTTTAATATTTGGAATAAAGTTTCTTAAAAGGAACACCATAATACTGCTTACAAAAAAAGGAGGGATTATGGTGTTAGGTAAATGGATTAAACTCATTCTAGTAGGTGCTTTACTCACGGTTCCAATGGGGTGCGGTGCTGCAGGGACTCGAATCCAGCAAGAGCGACAAGCCGAGCTCATGGATGAGCGTGAGGACGAGATGATGAACGATCCAGCTACGGAGTATCGTCAAGAGCAAATCGAAGATCAATTTGGTGAGTAGATGGAAAAAATCAATAAAAAAATACGTTAATCACCATCCTCATAGTATAAATATGACGAAATGATGACAAACTTTATCGGCATTATTGACAAATCCTTGTCAAATCAGTACTATGGGTGAGGGAGTTATACAATGAGAATGCAACTGAGAATTTTGTCCGCCATGGACAAGGTGAGATCTAAGCATATTGTTGAGGGGTAGCCTTTTCTACCTCTGTTCATAATGAGCATGAAGCCGTTATGAATCCCATCTTTACATTTGGAGGGTAAACCATTTTGGCTAATCCGCAATCGTCTTGGAAGGCGGTTTCCTTGGTCAGTTTAATCGGAACTAACCTCGTGATTTGTACTCTTTTAGGAGTATGGCTCGGTAGGAGACTGGACGAACAATGGGGTACGGCTCCGTGGATGCTCGTGATGGGTGTGTTGCTGGGCATGGCTGTTGGGGTCTTGGTCACCATACCAGTTATGAAGCGGTTTTTAGGGGATTAAACAGATGAGGGATGACTACATTTTCAGAATGCGCCGTTTGGTGCAATGGACCGTCTATGTTCTGGCGGGGGCGATCCTTGGATGGGGATTTAGCGCTAACAAGACGTGGTTTGCAGGTCTAGCTTTAGGAATTACATTTGGGTTATTGAGTGCGGTCTTCACTGCTTGGAAGGTCCATCGTGTTGGGGAGATTGCAATTCAATATAAAGGTGAACGAAAGAAAGCCTCTCTAGGGATGCCTACAAGATTTGCTCTGGCCATCTTAGCGACCTTAATCGCTACAAGATATCCGGACTATTTCCATGTGATTGCTATGGTTATAGGGTTGGTTATTCCGTCTTTGATTGCTTTCATCGATTCCCTGTACTTAGAACTACGATTACAAAAACGACGCTGAAGAAGGGGGTGAATTATAATGGAGCACGGCCATCCGATAGTGACTTTTTTGGGCATTGATTTTAACCTTTCAACAGTGATGATGTCTACAATTGCTGCGCTAATTGCGTTCCTTATTGCGAGAGCAGGAGCAAAGGCAGTGACTGAAGGCGCTCCGTCTGGTATGCAGAACGTCATGGAGTATATTATTGAATTTATTCGAAATACAATCGCTAGCACCATGAGCTTAAAGCAAGGTGAACGCTATATCGGATTAGGATTTACCATCGTGATGTATATCTTTATTTCCAATATGCTCGGTCTGCCTTTTGCCATCGTAGCCGATACGGCAATTGGAGGAGAACATACATTGTGGTGGAAGTCGCCAACGGCTGACCCGCACGTCACATTGACGTTATCTGTAGCCATTATTATTCTCACGCAGATTTTTGGGATTAAGGAACATGGTGTTGGAGGATTCTTGGGAAGTTATCTTAAGCCACAGGCTTGGATGTTGCCGCTCAATATCATTGAGCAGATTGCAAACACCTTGACATTAGGTCTTCGTTTGTTCGGTAACATCTATGCGGGTGAAGTACTATTGACTTTACTTGCCGCAGCCGTTTACGCTGGAGTGTTTGGTGCAGTTGGAGCGGCATTGCCAATGTTAGTATGGCAAGCGTTCAGTATCTTCGTCGGGGTTATTCAGACGTTTGTATTCTTAATTCTTACGATGGTTTACATTTCTCACCGCGTAAGTCACGATCACTAAGGTTTTAATATCTCAACCTAATCTTTGAGATTTAAATACATTTAATTTTACTAAATTATAATCTAATGGATGAAAAGGGAGGTCTCTTGTTATGACAGGAGCATTAGCAGCAGCTATCGCTGTAGGACTAGCAGCTATCGGAGCAGGTGTAGGTAACGGTTTAATCGTAAGTAACACAGTAAATAGTATCGCGCGTCAACCAGAATTAAGAGGAACTCTTCAAACTACAATGTTTATCGGGGTAGGTCTTGTTGAGGCGATTCCAATCATCGCGGTTGTTATCGCGTTCATGTCTCTTGGTCAATAAGAGACCGGACAATTATGAAGTGGCGATGGTTCCAAATTGAACCTCGCCATTCCTTATGTTAATTGAGAATCCTCAAAGGATAACAATCGGGAAGGAGTGAATCCTGTGCCACATGTAGAATGGGGAACAGCCCTCTATCAGCTTTTTATATTTATCGTTCTATTCCTGTTGTTGCGCAAGTATGCTTTAGGCCCGATCATGGGAGTAATGAATGCTCGCAGCGAGAAGATTGCTAACGATATAACTGCCGCGGAAAAGAACCGCCAGGAAGCGTTGAAACTAATGGAAGAGCAAAAGGCTGAATTAAAAGCCGCTCGTCAAGATGCACAAAAAGTATTGGAAACTGCTCGCGTATCCGCTGAGAAGCAAGCAGAAGATATTGTTGCCAGAGCTAAAGAAGAAGCTGAGCAGTTTAAGAAAACCGCTCAAACGGACATCGCTCGTGAGAAGGAGCAAGCGATGGCTGCCCTTCGTGAGCAAGTTGGAGCTTTATCTGTTATGCTAGCAACGAAAATTATCGAAAAAGAACTGGATGGCCAGCAGCAAGAAAAGTTGGTTTCCGACTTTCTTAAAGAGGTAGGCGAAGCGAAATGAGTAGCGCGGTAGTAGCAAAGCGTTATGCCCAAGCTCTGTTTGAGGTCGCTTCGGAGAAAAAGCTAATTGATGCGGTCGAGCAAGAGCTTGATCAAGTGAAGCAGCTTTTTGATGAGAACCCTGCCTTTTTGCAGTTCTTGCAGCATCCGCAAATTGCGGACAGCGCCAAGAAACAAGAAGTGAAGGCGATTTTCGAAGGGAAGCTTTCGGAAGTAACTTTTAACTTCTTGAATCTTTTAATTGATAAGAAGCGTGAAGATATTTTCCCTATGATTCCTAAGTACTTTACGGAAAAAGCGAACGAAGCTCGCGGATTGGTTGATGCGATCGTAACTTCGGTGAAGCCGTTGACAGAGGAAGAGAAGCAAGGGATTGTAGCTTCATTTAAGAAGCTTTTAAATAAGGAAGTTCGTGTGACTAACCAACTCGATCAGGCCATTATGGGCGGAGTGGTAGTCCAGGTGGGCGACCGTTTATATGACGGCAGCGTTGCCGGTAGATTGAATCGTTTACAGCAGAGCTTAAAACAAGCTCAAGTACGTTAGATTGGGGGGTACTGGCGTGAGTGCAATCAGACCTGAAGAAATCAGTTCTCTCATCAAGAAGCAGATAGAGAACTATAAAGCTGATATACAAGTAGTGGACGTAGGTACGGTTATCCAGGTGGGTGACGGTATTGCGCGTGTACACGGTTTGGAAAATGCCATGTCTGGAGAACTTTTAGAGTTCGGTAATGGCGTAATGGGTATGGCGTTGAACTTGGAAGAGGACAACGTAGGGGTTGTAATTCTTGGTCCTTTCACTGGTATTAAAGAAGGAGATCAAGTAAAGCGTACAGGACGTATCATGGAGGTTCCTGTTGGAGAAGCGATGCTTGGCCGCGTAGTGAATCCTCTAGGACAACCGATTGATGGATTAGGTCCAATCGAAACGACTCATTTCCGTCCAATCGAGTCTCCAGCTCCTGGCGTTATGGCTCGTAAATCCGTTCATGAGCCAATGCAAACGGGTCTTAAAGCGATCGACGCTTTGGTTCCAATCGGACGCGGACAGCGTGAGTTGATCATCGGTGACCGTCAAACGGGTAAAACCACTGTGGCAATCGATACGATCTTGAACCAAAAAGGTCAAAACATGATTTGTATCTATGTGGCGATTGGTCAGAAGCAATCTACCGTTTCTGGTGTTGTGGAAACTCTTCGCAAGCATGGTGCACTAGAATATACCATCGTAGTATCCGCTACAGCATCTGATCCAGCTCCATTGTTGTTCTTGGCTCCTTATGCTGGGGTATCTATGGGTGAGTACTTCATGTACAGCGGAAAGCATGTACTTTGCGTATATGACGACTTGTCTAAGCAAGCTGCTGCTTACCGTGAGCTTTCCTTGTTGCTTCGTCGTCCTCCAGGTCGTGAAGCTTATCCAGGGGATGTATTCTATCTTCACTCCCGCTTATTAGAGCGTGCAGCGAAGTTGAATGACGATCTTGGCGGAGGATCTTTAACGGCTCTTCCTTTCATTGAAACTCAAGCAGGTGACGTATCTGCTTATATTCCTACTAACGTTATCTCCATCACGGATGGACAGATCTTCCTTGAGTCTGACTTGTTCTACTCCGGGGTTCGTCCAGCGATCAATGCGGGTCTTTCCGTATCTCGTGTAGGGGGTTCTGCTCAGATCAAGGCGATGAAGAAGGTAGCGGGTACGCTTCGTTTGGACTTAGCCCAATATCGTGAGCTTCAAGCGTTTGCTCAGTTTGGTTCTGACTTGGATAAAGCGACTCGTGCTCGTTTGGACCGCGGGGAGCGTACGGTTGAAATCTTGAAGCAAGGTGTTAACGAGCCGATGGTTGTTGAAAAGCAAGTTATCTCTCTATACGCTTTGACTAAAGGTTTCATCGATGATATCGCAGTAGAAGACGTTCGTCGTTTCGAAAAAGAAATGTTGGCGTACTTCGATGCTCAAAAGAAAGACTTGCTTGAGCACATCCGCAACACGAAGGAACTTCCTTCTGATGATCAGTTGAAAGCAGCGATTGAAGAGTTCAAGAAGGGCTTTGCTCCTTCCAAGTAAGCCTCCCACAGTGCCTGCGAATAAACTGAATCGTTAAAGGTGGTGAAAACAAATGGCTTTAGGAACACGCGAGATTAAACGCCGGATTAAGAGCGTTAAAAATACAAGACAGATCACCAAAGCGATGAAGATGGTTGCTGCTGCGAAGTTGCGTCGCGCTCAAGAGCGCGCGCAGGCTTCCCGCCCCTATGCCGAGAAGATGAAGGATGTCATCTCCAGTATTGCTTCTGGTACGACAGTGAAGCACCCGATGCTTCAAACTCGTCCGGTTAGGAAAACAGGATACTTGGTTATTACATCTGATCGCGGTCTAGCTGGCGGTTTGAACAGTAACTTGTTGCGTATGGTGGTTAACACAATTAAAGAACGTCATGCAAGCAAGGATGAATATGTGATCTTTGCGGTAGGGAAAAAAGGTCGTGATTTCTTCAACAAGCTAGGTTATTCCTTGATTGATGAAGTAACTGGAATCGCCGACTCCCCGAACTTTGCTGATATTAAATCAATCGCGAGCAAGGCAGTTACGTTATTTGCTGAAGAGAAGATCGATGAACTGAACTTGGTCTACAGCAAATTCCAAAGTGCTTTAACTCAAATTCCAACAGAAGTTCGTCTGTTGCCATTGGGTGAAGTCGAAGCTGCTAATGCTGCTGCGAAAGTGAGCTATGAATATGAGCCTTCTGCGGAAGAAGTGTTGAACGACTTGCTTCCAAAGTATGCTGAAACTTTAATCTTTAGCGCCCTGCTTGATTCCAAAGCGAGTGAGCAAGGAGCGCGCATGACGGCAATGGGTAACGCAAGCGATAACGCAAGCGATATGATTGGCAAGTTAACCTTGACCTTCAACCGTGCCCGTCAGGCAGCGATTACGCAAGAGATCTCCGAGATCGTTGCTGGAGCGAATGCGTAATTCGTACGCCCAATTGGAATTTGAGAAGGAGGGAATACGATGAGTAAAGGACGCGTAGTTGCGGTCATGGGTCCGGTTGTTGACGTTCAGTTCGACCGTGGACACCTGCCTGCGATCTATAACGCTATTAGAATTGAAGGCCAAAATATCAACCTTACTTGTGAGGTTGCTATTCACTTAGGAGATAATCTTGTCCGTGCCATCGCGATGTCTTCTACGGACGGTTTGGTTCGTGGAATGGAAGCGACGGACTTAGGAAAGCCAATCTCTGTTCCTGTAGGAACAAAGACTTTGGGTCGTGTATTTAACGTATTAGGAGAGCCAATCGACTTGATGGACGCTCCAGAAGGCGTTGAAACGTTGCCGATCCACCGTCCAGCTCCATCTTTCGATGAACAAGCTCCAGCTGACCAAATCCTTGAAACAGGGATTAAGGTTATCGACTTGCTAGCTCCTTACGCTAAGGGTGGTAAGATCGGGTTGTTCGGAGGAGCAGGTGTAGGTAAAACGGTATTGATCCAGGAATTGATCAATAACATCGCACAAGAGCATGGTGGATTCTCCATATTCGCTGGTGTAGGGGAGCGTACTCGTGAGGGGAATGACCTTTACCACGAAATGAAGGATTCCGGCGTTCTTTCTAAAACCACCATGGTATTCGGTCAGATGAATGAGCCTCCAGGCGCACGTATGCGTGTTGCTTTGACAGGCTTGACGATGGCTGAGTATTTCCGTGATGCAGAAGGCCGTGACGTATTATTATTCGTAGATAACATCTTCCGTTTCACGCAAGCAGGTTCCGAGGTATCCGCGTTGCTTGGCCGTATGCCATCTGCGGTAGGTTACCAGCCTACACTTGCAACGGAAATGGGTCAATTACAAGAGCGTATCACATCCACGAAGAAGGGTTCTGTAACTTCGATCCAAGCGATCTACGTTCCTGCGGATGACTATACGGATCCAGCTCCTGCAACAACATTTGCTCACTTGGATGCAACAACGAACCTTGACCGTGGTATCTCCGAGTTGGGTATCTACCCTGCGGTAGATCCATTGGCTTCTACTTCTCGTCTTTTGACGCCAGAAGCTTTGGGTGAAGAGCATTACCAAGTAGCACGTGGAGTTCAGGCTGTTCTTCAACGTTATAAGGAATTGCAAGACATCATCGCCATCCTTGGTATGGACGAGTTGTCTGATGAAGATAAGCAATTGGTTGCTCGTGCACGTAAGATTCAACGTTTCTTGTCCCAGCCTTTCCACGTAGCAGAGCAGTTTACTGGGTTCCCTGGTAAGTATGTACCTGTTAAGGAAACGGTTCGCAGCTTTAAAGAAATCTTGGATGGTAAGCACGATGACCTTCCAGAGGTAGCCTTCTTGTACGTGGGTACAATTGAAGAAGCTCGCGAAAAAGGACAAAAGATGTTGGCGGAAGCAAAATAAGCTGACCCTGACCTTTCAAGGGGAGGAGCGAAAACATGGATACTGTAAAAGTAGAAGTAGTGACTCCTGAACGGGTAGTTTATAGCGGAGACGCCAAGATCGTCGTCGTGAAGGGTATTGAAGGGGAGCTCGGTATTTTGCCGAACCACATTCCTTTCGTTACACCGTTAAAAATCGCACCTGTTCAGGTGAAAAATGCAGGCAGTGAAGATCTAATCGCGGTGAGCGGCGGCTTCATGGAAGTCCGTAAGGATAAGATCACGATTCTTGCTGAATCGGCTGAGCTTCCTCAGGACATCGATGTCAACCGTGCTCAAGCATCCAAAGAACGCGCAGAACGCCGTTTGGCTGAAAGCCGTCAGGATAACTTAGATTTTAAACGTGCTCAATTGGCTCTACAACGCGCCCTTGTCCGTATTCAAGTCGGAAGCAAAGGCAAGAAGTAAGAGCTTAGGTCGAGAAGCCCTTAACCTTTTGGTTAGGGGTTTTTCTTGTTGCTTGGCGTTGTTAATGGTGTTTGATAATTTCTAAATATGTATGATAAAATGCAAATATGTAAGAAAATTATCAAGGTGGTGAGAAAGTGGAGAACACCTTAAAAGCATCTGAAAGTGAAATAAGACAGCGTTATCAAACAACGATCCCACAAGAAATTAGAGATCAAGCTAAATTAGATGTCGGTGACAATTTAATTTGGAAGTATGACAAAACAAGAGATGAAATTATCGTCATTAGAAAACCTAAAAGTTTTTCCGATGCGATATGGGGACTTGGCAAAGAAATGTGGGAAAACGAATCTACTGATGAGTATATTAGAAAGGAACGTAAAGGATGGGAATAGATAATGCTCTAGAAGGGTATAAAAAAGTGGCATTAGACACTAACATTTTCATCTATGCGTTCGAACAGCATCCTACTTATGGTCAAGTTGTAAAAAGGATATTTGATAAGATTGAACAAGGTCATTTAACTGGTACTACATCAACGTTAACTTTGACTGAGATACTTGTTAAACCTATCAAAGAAGGCAATAACATGTTAGAAAGAAGATACAAACTTTTAATAAATAATTTCCCAAATCTTGAAGTAGTGCATGTAGACATTGCGGTAAGCGAGCAGGCAGCGTTATTAAGAGGTAAGTATGGACTGAAAACTCCTGATGCCATACAGGTTGCTTCTGCAATGGTTTCAAATTCAGATGTATTTATAAGCAACGATGTTAGACTGGAAGCAGTAAAAGAAATTCCAGTATTTTCGGTTGGTAAGATTATCGAGTCTTAATTAAAGGGGCTCAATTATGACGTAAACCTAAAATCATCATGAATGATGATTTTTTTTTGAACAAATATTAAGAACCAACACATTTCGCTCTGTGTACGGACATGAATAACGAAATAAACGAACTGCTGACCGCATAATTAAAAAGTTTAGGAAAACTTTAGAATTTCTTTTATGTTAAACCTTTACAAGTGGACAAATTTGGATTAACTTAAGGTTAGTGGAGAGTGATAGTCGGATAGACCTATCAGGTTGGACTTGATAGTTCTTATTACATATATAAGCTAGCTACTTGATATCAAGGGGGATAATAGGATGTCTTCATTAGGTCGTGAGTTAAAGCGGTTACGAGAATTACGAGGATTAACATTAGAAGAAGCATCGAATCGAGTAGAAATTACAAGACAATATTTAAGTATGCTTGAAAAAGGACAAAGAAAGTCGGCCTCCTTTGACATTATGAATCGAATTTCAGAGATTTACGATGTCCCTATGGATTACTTGAGAAAGTTTATTGCAGAATCGGCAAAAGAATTAACGGAAGAAGAATTGCGGATATGGACGGAACTAAACCGACGGGCGGAAGAAGAAGTATATAAAATGGGTAATCATCTAGGTAATGTTATGGCAGATGATCATAAACAAAGCAGTTAACGAGGGCGATGGCGAAAGAGGTCATCGCTTTTTTGTTTTTTTTTTGTTTTATATGTGGGTGTAGGGGATAGTGTGTTTATCGCTTTCAGTTATAGAACATTGTGGGTGATGTGTGGATGTTATGTAGATGGTATGCAGATGGTATGCAGATGGAATGTGGAATGAAGAAACAAAAGTTTACGAGACGGACTTAATAGTCCTATAGGTCTGATCAATTGAAATCGAGCTTGATATTAAAAGAAAATCGGTCATGGTCTCCACTAGAACATTTTTACTCCTGCTGAAAACAAAACGGAACCAACTGACATAGCGTCCAAGGTACTTCTCTTTGATCCAATTAAAATGGCGAATCCAAAAGATAAAATGGGAGCTTTCCATTTCCGATACGACATATCTAGGAGGATGGATTCCAACTGGAAGGTATCCATCTGTATGGGTATGAATTTGGTAGTCTAGGAAGAGTTGGATAGCGCGACTGAGTTTATGCCGCCAGTAGAAAAGGGTCACATAGGAAATGCCCACACAAATGGCAGAAACTCGAAGAGATTCTCCTTGTACCATGCATTTTAAGAAAGGGATCCATTTATCAGGGTAATGAGTGCGGTGGACAGGGGTATTGGTATAGTCATTAAAGGTACGTGAGCAAGACTTGCATTTGTAACGTTGGCGATCTCGATATCGGCCGTGGCCAATGATATGGGAACTTGAACAATGGGGGCAGGCAATGGTGGATGCTTGTTTGGAGGCGAGAAGTTTTTGAAAAAGAGTTTTGATCGATTCTGCATCGGTATAGCGTATGTAGGACTGGCGAAGAGAAGGTCGCTTATTATACTTAGTAGAAAGTATCGTACGCATAAGGCTACGATTAGTAACTCTCTTATAAGAAAGAGGGAACTTTATCACAGACATCTCTCCTTTCGGAACGTATGTTCTTATTATAAATCAATCCCTCTCTTGCCGTCCACCCACAATGTTCTTTAACTGAAAGGCACTAAGACCTATTTCCCCCCTAGACCATGCTCTTTTGCTATTTCATCTAAAAACATCTCACAGGAGCGCCGCACAATATGATAGGTTTCTAAAAAGGCTTCATCCCCTAAGCTCCATGGATCCGGGACATCTTCACCCAGCCCCAACTCGTCAAAGTCACGCATCAAGAATAGCTTTCCTTTTAATGCCCCGAGTTTGGTAATGTTGCGCCGATTGGATGAATCCATGGCTATGACGTAATCCCACTGATCAAGATCCTGCCCCGTGAATTGACGAGCCCGCTGAGTGTCAATAGAAATTCCATGGCGAAGGGCAACTCGTCGAGATCCCGGGTCAGGCTGTTTGCCTACGTGGTAGGCTGCCGTTCCGGCAGAGTCAATGTAAAAACAATCCTCCCAACCTTTTTCCCGGACTAACTCACGGAAAATCCCTTCACCTAAGGGCGATCGGCAGATGTTGCCTAGGCAGACGAATATGACTTTTATCACAACTTGTAACCTCCTTTTTTGTTACTATATCAAAGATGCGGGAATATAAGTATACAATCTAAAGAGGAGGGGGAAGGAAAGGAAAAACATTTAAGTTGAAAGTTAGACACGGCGGTAAACTATTTGTTATACTGTTCTATGGAATGTGATGTATTAATTTTTTTGAGGTAATGGAGGGAAAAGCAAATGGCTGAATTGTACTCCAATAATTACCTGATTGTCGCCATATTTTTATTCCTGGGGTTAGCCCTTCCGGTTGGAGCGTTGACTGCGGGGCGTTTTTTGCGTCCACATAACCCGCATGATGCCAAGCGGACCACGTATGAGAGCGGGATAGATCCCATTGGAGGCAGTTGGGTACAGTTCAACGTAAAATACTACATGTATGCTCTTTTGTTTGTAGTATTTGATGTTGAGACGATCTTTTTATATCCTTGGGCCGTTGCCTACGAAGAACTAGGACTTTTTGCACTTGTTGAGATGCTTATCTTCGTTGTGCTGTTGCTCATTGGTTTAATCTATGCCTGGAAAAAGAAGGTGCTAGAATGGAACTAAAATTTAATTTAGAAGGCATCTCTCCTGAGGAACAAGAAGAGCTCAATCGTAACGTATTCGTTACTTCCCTTGAGCAAGTGAAAGCATGGTCTCGGAGTAACTCGCTATGGCCCCTCGGTTTTGGTCTGGCCTGCTGTGCGATCGAAATGATGGCGACTGGCGGTGCTCACTATGACTTTGACCGATTCGGGGTTATTTTCCGTGCCTCCCCGCGTCATTCCGACTTAATGATCGTGGCGGGTACGGTTACGAAAAAAATGGCGCCTGCGCTACGACGTTTGTATGACCAGATGCCTGAGCCGAAGTATGTAATTGCAATGGGAGTCTGTGCTACCGCTGGGGGTCCGTATGTAAATTCGTATTCCGTAGTCAAGGGAGTGGACCAGATCGTCCCTGTTGACGTATATATCCCTGGCTGTCCACCGAACCCTGCTGCGCTTATTTACGGGGTGAATAAGCTGCAGGAGAAGATTCGCTGGGAAGCGAAGACTGGGAAGAAGGTGACCAGTCAGTGAGCGACAAGCCATTCAACGAAATGACAGAAGAAGAGAAGAAAGCGGCGAAAGCCAAAGCAATTGCTGAAGCCAAAGCGAAAGCTCAGGCCAAGCTCAGAGGGGAAGAACCGCCTGCAGCTGAAGCGCCAGCCCCAGCTGCGGAGAAGCCTTTCTCCGAAATGACAGAAGAAGAGAAGAAGGCAGCCAAAGCTAAAGCAATTGCCGAAGCCAAGGCAAAGGCCCAAGCCAAGCTGAAGGGTGAGGAAGTCGCAGCGCCAGCTCCAACCGCAGAAAAACCTTTCTCCGAAATGACGGACGAAGAAAAGAAAGCGGCGAAAGCGAAGGCGATTGCAGAAGCCAAAGCCAAGGCCCAAGCCAAGCTGAAGGGTGAGGAAGCCCCAGCCCCTGCAGCAGAGAAACCTTTCTCCGAAATGACGGATGAAGAGAAGAAAGCGGCCAAAGCCAAAGCGATCGCCGAAGCGAAGGCCAAGGCAGCAGCGAAGTTGCAAGGGGAAGCCGCCCCGCCGGCCGTTCCTGATAAACCTCTAAGCGAAATGACCGATGAAGAGAAAAAAGCCGCCAAAGCCGCTGCTGTTGCTGCCGCCAAAGCCAAAGCTGCAGCCGCGATGAAGGAAAAGGAAGGCGGAGCTCCAGCATCAGCAGATGATGAGAAGGCGAAAGCGATTGCAGCAGCAAAAGCCAAGGCCGCTGCAGCAGCAGCTGCCAAAACGAAAGCCGCAGCTGAAGAAGCCCCGGCCGCACCGAAAGAGCCATCACCGAAGCAGCCTGTGCTGGATCGAATCGTCAGCATCCTCACGCAAGAGTTAGGCAGTGATGTGGTGGAAGAGTCCTACATCAAAGAAAACAGCAAGCACATGCCTACGATCGTTGTGAAACGGGAAAAATGGCTAGAAACAGCCACTCTTCTTAAAAATCATTCGGATTTATCCTTTGATTATGTCTCCAATTTACTTGGTGTGGATTACAAAACTCATTTAGAGAGTGTAACCTACCTATATTCTTATCCGAACAAGCATTCACTCGCTGTCCGAGTGAAAACGAAAGACCGAGAGGATACCAAACTAGCTTCCGTGGCTAGCCTTTGGGCAGGAGCCAATTGGCACGAACGCGAAAGCTATGATTTGCTAGGAATCGTTTATGAAGGCCATCCAGACTTGCGCCGGATCATGCTGACAGACGATTGGGTCGGGCATCCTCTTCGCAAAGACTACGAGCAATATGACGAGGAGGTGTAATCGTCATGACCTTAAGAACAGAAGAAATGACCTTGAACGTCGGGCCTCAGCATCCGAGTACCCACGGGGTATTGCGATTGGTAGTTACACTCGATGGGGAAACCATTAAGCATGTCGATCCGGTGGTTGGATATTTGCATAGAGGGACCGAAAAGCTAGCGGAAGACCTCAACTACACGCAGATTATCCCTTATACGGATCGGATGGACTATTTGGCTGCCATGACGAACAATTATAATCTCGTACACTGTGTGGAAACAGCACTCGGTTTAGAGATTCCGGAAAAAGCAGAATACCTGCGCATCATCGTAATGGAAATGAACCGCATTGCCAGTCACTTGGTGTGGTTCGGAACCTACCTTTTGGACATCGGAGCGATGAGCCCTTTCCTTTATGCCTTCCGTGATCGGGAAGCCATTCTAGGCATGTTTAACGAGCTCTGTGGTGCTAGACTTACCTACAACTATATGCGTGTAGGGGGCTTGAAGTGGGACACCCCTCCAGGCTGGCTGGATAAAGTCAGAGAGTTTGTCCCTTACTTTAGAAAAGAGCTAGAAGGCTATCATAACTTAGTTTCCGGTAACGAGATTTTCCTTAAGCGGGTTATCGGAGTTGGAACGTATAACGCCGAGCAGGCCATTAATTATGGCATGAGCGGGGTAAACCTACGTTGCACCGGCGTGAAGTGGGACATTCGTAAAGATGAGCCGTATTCGATCTATGATCGATTTGACTTTGACGTACCGGTCCTAACCGATGGAGATTGCTATGCTCGTTATCTTCTTCGCATGGAAGAGATGAAGCAATCCTTACGGATCGTCGAACAAGCACTTGCGCAATTCCCGAACGAAGGAGAGATTATGGCAAAAGTACCGCGTGTCATCCGTCCGCCAGCAGGCGAGTGCTATACACGCATTGAAGCTCCTCGTGGAGAACTTGGTACCTATATCTTAAGTGAAGGTAAGGATAAACCGTACCGTTTGAAATTCCGACGCCCGTCGTTCGTAAACCTCTCGATTCTCCCGGAAATTTTAGTAGGAGAGAACATGGCAAACATGATCGCCATCCTAGGTAGCATAGACATTGTTCTAGGGGAGGTTGACGCGTAATGTTGGAGTTTCTGCAACAACCTTTGAACTGGGTAAACGGATCCGTCTTTGTCCTATCTGCTGTAGCGTTATTGGGGATTGTACTAGGATTCGTAACCTATGCGATTTACTTCGAGCGTAAAGTCATTGGTTGGATCCAATTGCGTATTGGACCGAACCGCGTTGGTCCACTTGGACTTTTACAGACCGTAGCCGACGTATTGAAGCTCTTGTTAAAAGAAGACATTATTCCTAAGCTGGCAGATCGTCCGTTGTTCCTGTTGGCTCCACTGATTGCGTTTGTTCCGGCTTTTGCCGTGTTGGCGGTCATTCCGTTTACCGAAACGCTGCATTTCGCGGACCTTGGCATCGGTTTGCTTTACTACATTGCCGTAGCTGGGATCACCACCCTTGGGGTCATTACAGGGGGATGGGCGTCCAATAATAAATACTCATTGATGGGAAGTATGCGTTCAGCTGCTCAGATGATCAGTTATGAAATTCCATTGATCATGTCTTTGGTTGGGGTCATCCTATGGACGGGAAGCTTGAACCTCATTGATATCGTCAATAAGCAAGCGGAGATGGGCGTTTGGTTTATCATCCCACAGTTTATTGGCTTCGTGATCTTCATCATCGCTTCCTTAGCAGAGTTGAACCGTACGCCGTTTGACTTATCTGAAGCTGAGTCGGAGTTGGTTTCCGGTTATATGACGGAGTACTCCGGGTTCCGTTATGCCTTCTTCATGCTGGCAGAGTACGTGTATGTATTTGGAATGGCGAGCTTGACGACCGTCGTCTTCTTGGGCGGATGGTTGCCTCCGTTTGCGTTCTTAGGCTTTATTCCAGGCATCGTCTGGTTTGCTTTGAAATTTGCTACCATTGTATTCTTCCTCTTCTGGTTGCGCGCCACCATGCCGCGTCTGCGTGTGGATCAGTTGATGCAATTTGGCTGGAAGGTGCTTCTGCCGTTAGCGCTGTTGAATATCTTCTTGACCGCTTTGATGAAAGAGTTCTTAAGATAGGGGTGAAAACATGCTAGGTTTTGCCAAAGGGTTGACCTATACGTTGAAGCAGTTAACCCAGAAAAAGGTAACCTCCCGTTATCCCGATGAGCAAGTGATCATGCCGGACCGGTTCCGTGGCATTCAGCATTTCGATCCGGAAAAATGCATCGTCTGCAATCAATGTGCAAGGATTTGTCCGACGAATTGCATCAACTTAACGGGGAAGGCTTCTACCGACCCGAACAAAAAAGGAAAAGTCATCGATACGTACGATATCAACTTTGAAATTTGCATTCTTTGCGACCTCTGTACCGAGGTTTGCCCGACGGAAGCGATCGTCATGACCAATAACTTCGAATTGGCTACGTTCAGCCGTGATGACTTATTTAAAGATTTGAAATGGCTTCATGAGAATAACACCAACGTCAGAAAGGATCAGGGAACGTAAATATGAGCGGTGAATTTATTGCTTTCTTTATCCTGTCCCTTCTGACCATTGGCGGCGCCGTGTTCATGATCAGCTTTACCAAAGTGGTTCATCAGGTTGTGGCATTGGCCTTTACGTTTTTAAGCATCGCAGGGCTGTATGTTTTGCTTGAAGCTGAATTTGTAGCTGTAACGCAAATCTTGGTTTACTCCGGTGCGATTTCCGTGTTAATGCTGTTTGGAATCATGCTGACGAAGCATAACGCCCAAGAGCAAGAAAAACGCGGGAAGTTCAAGTTTTTTGTGTTCCTGATCGTGGCTGGATTTTTCGCTCTCATGTTTACGGGAATCCAGACGATGAACATCCCTGGGGATGTAGCGAACTATTCTGAGACTAATAATGTGAAGGAAATCGGCGTGCTGATGTTTTCCCAGTATGTCATTCCTTTTGAGACGGTATCAGTCTTGCTGCTGGTTGCTCTAGTCGGAGCCATCATCTTGGCTAGAAAGGAGACCGGAGACGAATGAGTGTGCCTTTAGCTTCGTATCTGTTAGTGGCGTTGATTTTGTTTTGTATCGGTCTATTCGGAGCTTTAACGAAACGCAATGCGGTCGTGGTGCTCCTATCCATCGAATTGATGTTAAATGCGGTAAATATCAATCTGGTTGCATTCTCTAAATACGGTGTGATGCCAAATATGACGGGGCAGATCTTTACCCTGTTCAGCATTACCTTAGCGGCGGCAGAAGCGGCCATCGGAGTTGCGATCCTCATTTCCTTATACCGCAACCGCAGTACAGTGAATGTTGACGAAATGGACTTATTAAAAAGATAGAGGGTGAAATCAAATGATGTCTAACGCATGGCTGATTCCTCTCTTTCCCCTCCTGTCCTTTCTTGTCCTGTTGGCTTTCGGTCGTCAGTTAAAGGAAGGTTCAGCCTATGTCGGTATTGTGGCGACGCTGGCTGCGTTCGTAATCTCCGTGGGAGCGTTCTTGGAGCGTTTTGCGACGGGAGCAGAGGATTATAATTTTGCGTTCCAGTGGTTAACACTGGGTGACAAGGCGATTGATATGGGATTCGTCGTGAACCCGCTCAATGCCATGATGCTCGTCATCGTGACCTTTGTCAGTCTACTGGTTCATATTTATTCTAAAGGATATATGCATGGGGATGAGCGCTTCCCTGTTTTCTATTCCTATTTGGCCTTGTTTACCTTTTCTATGTTGGGGCTGGTCATATCCCCGAACTTGTTGCAAGTGTATATTTTCTGGGAATTAGTAGGGGTATGTTCGTTCTTGTTAGTGGGTTTCTACTTCTTCAAGCCGGAAGCTCGCGCAGCCGCAAAAAAAGCCTTTATCGTGACCCGTATCGGGGACGTGGGTTTGTTTATCGGGATTGCGCTCATCTTCTGGTATACCGGAAGCTTTAACTTCGGAGAAATCTTTACCGCGATCGCCAATGGAGCGATGGAATCTTGGCAACTGACCCTGATCGGGATCTTGATCTTTATTGGAGCTGTGGGTAAATCCGGTCAGTTCCCGCTTCACACCTGGTTACCGGATGCGATGGAAGGTCCGACACCGGTATCGGCTTTAATCCACGCCGCTACGATGGTTGCAGCTGGGGTTTACTTAGTCGCTACGATGTTCCCACTCTACTTAGCTTCAGCCGATGCAAGTCTAGTCGTGGCTTATATTGGTGGATTCACCGCGATTTTCGCGGCTTCCATTGGTTTGACACAACGAGACATCAAGCGCGTACTAGCTTACTCTACCGTTAGTCAGCTGGGCTTTATGATGTTAGGTCTTGGAATGGCTTCTGTAGCCGGTTATGTAGCCGGTACGTTCCACTTAATGACACATGCATTTTTTAAAGCGCTGCTGTTCTTGGCTGCAGGAAGTGTGATCCATGCGGTTCATACGCAAGACATCTTTGAAATGGGTGGCTTGTTCAGCAAAATGAAAGTAACCGGAACGGTCTTCTTGATTGGTTGCTTGGCAATTGCCGGGATCTTCCCGTTCGCAGGATACTGGTCGAAAGAAGAGATTTTGGGTGCGGTATACAATGAAGGACATTATGGATTGTTTGCCATCGCGTTAACGGCGGCCTTCTTTACGGCTTTCTATATGTTCCGCTTGTTCTTTGTGACCTTTACGGGAAAAGCCCAAAACAACCATGCTCACGAATCTCCTGCGGTGATGACGATCCCGATGATTTTACTCGCGGTCTTAGCGGTAGTCGCAGGTTGGATCAACACCCCTGGAAACCCCGTGTTAGGTCACTGGTTAACCGAAGGCATGGCAGGGGCAGGCGAAGCGCACCATGCGCCAGGCTGGTTAGCGATTGTAGCCACACTGGTTTCGTTACTTGGGATTGGACTGGCGTACTTGATGTACATGAAGAGATCCGTTTCCCAAGATGTAGTGGCAAATCCACTACCTTGGTTGTATCAGTTGTCTTACCGAAAGTATTTTATCGATGAGTTATATGACGCGGTTATTGTTCGTCCCCTTCGTATCATCGGATCGTTCTTAACGATGGTTGATGTGTACATTGTGGATGGTCTGGTCCGTCTGGTCGGCGCCTTTACGAAGGAGCTTGGACACGCCGGTGCCCGCGTACAAAACGGTCAGATTCAAACCTATGGAGCCGTTGCTTTCCTAGCGATTGTGCTTTTGGTACTGGGTATGACGTTCGTTAGGGGGTATTTAGGTTAGATGGATACCATGTTGCTTACACTGATTACCTTTTCTCCATTGCTTGGTTTAGTCTTGCTGGCCTTTATCCCGCGTACGCAAGCCGGTACGATTAAATTGATTGGGATCTTGTCCACGGTCCTACCGTTGCTCTTAACCTTTGTAATGTATGCCGGGTTTGACTTTAACCTCGCGGCGTTGCAATTTCATGAGCAGATCAGATGGTTTGCGATTCCAGCCGATCAAGTGGAATTTCCCATTTATTATGAGATGGGCGTAGACGGCTTATCCATGCCATTAGTTATGCTTGCGGCCCTGATCGGGTTTTTCGCATCCGTAGCTGGAGCGATCTTTATCAAGAAGCGCTGGAAAGAGTTTTACATCTTGTTCTTGATCATGCTGATCGGAATGATCGGTGTGTTCACATCGCAAAACTTGTTTTTGTTCTTTATCTTCTTCGAGTTCACCTTGATTCCAATGTTCTTCATTATGGGGATCTGGGGCTACGTGGAAAGAGAAAAAGCAGCCTTCAAGTTCTTGCTTTACAACGGGGTTGGATCGGCGATCATGCTGATCGTGTTCGTAGCTTTGTTCATGAATGTATGGACCTTAAGCTTTAAAGAAATTGCCGATGCGTTGACGAATCCTATGTCTCCCTACAACATCCAGGAGGCCCCGGGTTACATCGACGAAACCTTACGCTATGGCTTGTTCTTGGCGTTGTTGATAGCTTTTGCCATCAAAATGCCGATTGCTCCGCTTCATACGTGGATGGTTAAAGCGTACCAAGAGTCTCCTGCTCCTGCAGTGCTTGTATCCTCAGGGGTGTTAATCAAGATTGGGGCTTACGGATTGATCCGCTTTAACATCGGGTTCTTCCCGGAAGTGGCCATGGATATGGCACAAGTGTTGGCTGTGCTTGGTTTGATCAACATTATTTATGGAGCGTTGCTCGCTCTGGTACAAAAAAGCCTCAAGATGGTCTTGGCTTACTCTAGCTTAAGCCATATGGGGATTGTGTTACTAGGTTTGGCTTCGATGAACGCGGTTGGATTCCAGGGAGCAATCTTCCAAATGGTATCCCACGGTTTAGTCGCCGCGCTGATGTTCTTTATCGTGAGTATGATTTTCGAGCGTACCTCCACAGCGGAACTGGAGGACCTAGGTGGCTTGGCCAAATCCATGCCGTTCGTAGCGGGCATGTTTTTAGCGGCAGCGATGGCTTCTGCAGGACTACCAGGAATGTCCGGCTTTATCAGTGAATTTATGGCCTTCCTTGGGTTATTCCGTGAAATGCCGATTCATGCGGCCATCGGAACGCTAGGAATTATCTTGACGGCTGTTTACTTGCTTCGTGCCGTTCTAGGTACCACTTACGGACCAACGCCTGAGCGCTGGGCTAGCTTAAGTGATGCTCGTCCATTGGAAGTTCTTCCGATGGTGATCATTTTAGGATTTATCTTGCTGATCGGTGTCTATCCGTCCGTACTGAGTGATCCGATGCAAGCAACCTTACACAACATTGTTCCTAGGATAGGAGGGTGAGCCGATGGAAAGCAGATGGGGTCCTTTAGCCCAATATGATTGGTCGGTCATGGCACCCGAATTCACCATCCTTGGAGTGCTCACCTTGATCTCGATCATAGATCTTTTTGCACCGAAGACCATGGATCGCCGTTACCTCGCTTGGTTCGGAATCCTTGGTAGCGTCATCGCTGGATGGTTTGTTTTCCAAAACGTAGGGATCGGCGTCGTCGAAATCTTAGGCGGTTCCTACCGAGTGGACGCCTACGGAAATGTCTTTAAACTCATTTTCCTCGGCGGTACCATTCTGACTCTGTTAATGTCGATCTCGTACTTAGATCGAAAAGATGAAGTCGCCTATCATGGCGAATTCTATTACTTGATCCTCGCAGGATTACTGGGTGCGATGATCATGTCGTCTTCCGCAGATTTGATCACGTTAATTGTAGGTTTAGAGCTTCTCTCGATTTCTTCTTATATTCTAGTAGGAACCCGAAAGAAAAACCTTCAAACCAACGAATCTGCCTTTAAATACGTGGTAAGCGGTAGTATTGCCTTTGCCACAACGATGTATGGAATCAGCTTCCTGTACGGCTTAACCGGTACCACCAACATCTTCTTGATGGGGGAATACCTAGGTGAAGCTTACGCAGCAGGCAACCAGTTTATTATCTACTTGGCGTTCTTCTTGTTGGTCGTTGGTTTAAGCTTCAAGGTCGCCACGGTTCCTTACCATATGTGGGCACCGGATGTGTATCAAGGAGCACCGACACCGATTACAGCTTTCTTATCCGTCGTTTCGAAAGCAGCTGGTGTTGCGTTAATCATTCGCGTATTGATCACCGTGTTCCGCAACGTAGTAGATTACGATAATGCCTTAGGACCGAAGTCCGTACTCATCGATGAAATCACGTTTGTAATCGGAGTGCTAGCCGCGATCTCCATGATCGTTGGAAATACCTTAGCCTTACGTCAAACCAACGTTAAGCGCATGATGGCTTACTCATCCATCGCACAAGCGGGGTATATCTTCGTACCGTTTGCTACGATTACATCGTTAGTATTTGAACAAACCGTGTTCTACTTATTCGCTTATCTACTGATGACCATGGGAGCCTTCGCCATCATCCAGATCGTAACGCGTGACCGTGAAAGCGACGATATCGTCAGCTTTGCTGGACTCTATCATCGCAGTCCATGGACGGCACTTGCTATGACGATCTTCCTGCTTTCACTTGCAGGAATTCCAATCACCGCCGGCTTCTTCGGTAAGTTCTATATCTTTATGAGCGCCCTCGTAGTGGGTAAGTACTGGTTAGCAGGCATTATGGTAGCAACCAGCGTCATTTCTTACTACTACTATTTCGGGATCATCAGACAGATGTATATGCGTCCAGGCGCAACGGAAACGTCACTGCGTATTCCAGCTCCGCTAGCGATTATCATCGTGGTGGCGTTTGTGGGTACAGTGGGAGTAGGTTTGGTACCTGATACACTAATGAACTTTATCCATGTGAACTTCCCGTTCATTGAGATGATTCAGTAAGAGGTAAGATAGGATAGGTGTGTAGAAGAAGAGAGGAAAGAGAAACCCCCTTTCAAGCGAAGTGCTTGGGAGGGGGTTTTGTGTTAATTGATAAGTTTTAATATAAATATCCTTTAATGTGCGTTATAATGAACATAATAGTTCTTTAAAATGACGAAAAGGGGTAGAAAGAAGCCATATTTTCATTTTAAGCCAGTATGGATTTAGCCATAATTGGCATTCGAGTATTTAAGGAGGTGGGAACAAAGTCTTGGTTTATTAAGGTTTGGAATAGGCCTAGGAGGCAGATTTTTAAATGGTAGAGGAAGAAGGAATGGCTAAATATGAATGTTAAAATTGGTCTCCAATTAATCGGAGTTGCTAAGAAAAGATATAGGAAGCAACGCTCGTCCCAAAATCCTATTATTAAAATTATAATTCCTGTTTTGGATTTTTTATGGAAGTCGATCACATTTGTAAAACGTATATGTATTGATGAGAATTTTCGTTCTATATTCCGAATGCAGTTATTAAACTCCAAAAACGTTCATCAGACTACATCGCTTACTTATATGGATCGATATCCTGACATTTTTTCGGCATGTCGTGAATACTTCAAGGACAAACAAGATTTAAAGATACTTTCTTATGGTTGCTCCACAGGTGAGGAAGTGATAACCCTTCGTAAGTACTTTCCTCATGCACATATCGTAGGTGCTGAAATTAATAAAACGAGCCTTGCAAAGTGTAGACAACTTCCAGTAGATGATAAAATTACATTTATATACTCAAAAGATCATGAAATCAGTAAGTATGGACCTTATGATGCTATTTTCTGCATGGCCGTTTTGCAACGAAAGCCGCATTACATCGAACAAAAAGGAATTTCAAGTCTCAAGGATATCTATCCGTTTGAAAAGTTCGAACAGCAAATAATGAAGCTTGATGAGTACACTAAGCTGAAAGGATTACTGGTCGTGCACTTTACACAATACTCGCTTAGAGACACCATGGTGTGCTCAAAATATGAAGCCTTAGGTGATTATAATCAGAATGATTACTTATCACCTGTATTTGACAAAAATAGCGAGATAATCATTAGTCCACCGCCTCAGAGCTCAATTTTTATAAAAGTAAATAACTGATCCTAACAAGAACAGGATAGATTATACGTAGGTATATATCTATCCTATAATTTATTCGTTTGGTATTGCGTCCGATCTTAATACAAAGCTCATCAATGGATAAATGCATTCCCCCCATACCACATATACGTGTACAGTAAATGTGACCTCTAAACCAACGTGTGCCGTGGTTTGTAATTGTTATATTCGCCGCGATTGCTTCCTCTATTTTTGATCCATTTACAGTCAATGTTGCACCATAATAAATAATAGCTACTACATGAGATTTGATGTCATTGGCAAGATCTGTATAGATACAGTATTAGACCAAGTTGATACCCCACTATTTTTGAATGCAGTAACACTGCGTTCTTGAAAATCTTTAATGCCATTATGATCCCTCCTCCTTTAATTTTTGGCAAGAAAAAAGCGCCCATAAAGGACGCTGAAATATCAATGGAGTACTAACCATCGTGTGCATATTCCTTGTTTTTCACCATGTACCCACTCAACACACTCTTTTTTGCTACTTATATAAGTTTCAAATGTAATCCTTTGATGATTTAGGATCGTAGGCTTCTCGTATTTATCTTTCATAACATCCCTCTTTAAAAAGATCTCATTTTGTTCCTACTATAAGAACTAATACTGTTCCGTCTTAACGAATCATTTAAAAGTGTTTATTTTTAAAAAGAGATTAGTTAAACCTGAGAAATACTTCGGAATTGAAGACGATACATCCTAGAGTACGGATTGTCCTCCATGACCAAAGATTGATGAGTGCCTTGAGCAACAAGTTTTCCTTTATCCATGACTAAGATCCAGTCGGCTTCTTGAATTGTGGACAATCGGTGGGCAATGACTATGGTGGTACGTCCTTTCATAAGAGATTTAAGAGATTCTTGGACAGCATACTCATTTTCGTTGTCCAAGGATGATGTCGCTTCATCGAGGAGAAGCAAGGGTGATTTTTTAAGGATAGCCCGAGCGATGGAGATCCGCTGCTTCTGCCCTCCAGAGAGGTTTACTCCTCTCTCACCAATCTCAGCAGCATATTGATCCGGCAATGACATAATGAAATCATGAATTTGTGCTTCCTTTGCAGCCTTAATGAGTTCAAACTCCGTAGCTTCTGGATATCCGTGCAACAAGTTTTCACGTATCGTTCCATCGAACAGATAGGTTTCTTGCGGAACATAGGAAATGAGGCTCCTCAGTTCGGTTGGATCCAACTGATCAATAGGTTGATTATTATACAAGATGGTTCCTTCACTGGAACGATATAGGCCAAGAAGCAATTTTAGCAGCGTGCTCTTGCCTGCTCCGCTAGGGCCTACGATAGCGATCACTTTGCCCGCTGGTATGAAAAGATTTAATTTCTCAATGGCATGAAACGTTCCTTCATAGGTGAAGGAGAGATTCTTCGTCTCCACGGATAATGAAGGAAGAATCGAGCGCGAGGGTATCGGCATGTTTTTCCACTCAGGAGGAGAGCACATGATCTCCCAAACTCTTTCGAATGCGGCTACTGAACGTTGGAATTGACTCCAGCTGCTCGCCATTCCTGTAAAGGGATAGACAAGATATTGCATAAGCGTAAGAAACGCTAGTAGAGACCCAATGGATAATGCGCCTGTAGCGACAAGATAGCTTCCAAAGCCAAGATTAATAAAGTAGGCGATCATGCCAACAGCAGCTGTTCCAGCTTGCATGATTCCAAAAAGCTTTGTATCCTTCATCTCGAGACTTAATAGTTCATTACTATAGTTTGAATATTTTTTGTGCATCAAGCGTTCAAGAGCAAAGGAACGGATAACAGTATATCCTCCAAAAACATCATTGAGGAAGCTATTGACCTTTGCATAATTTTCGTGCATGAGCTTATTGTTTTTCTTCATTATTAGGCCAAACGCTGCCCCTGAGACAAGCAGGATTGGAGCAACACAAAGCGTGGCTAGAGTTAGCTTCCAATTCATCGAGGCAAGATAAACAAAGACTGCCATTGTCATGAAGGGAAAGCGAATCAGATCCATGAGATTGACGCCAATGAGTCCAGCGGTACTATTAATATCGTTGGTTAAACGAGATAATAGCTCCCCCGAGTGGTATTTCATGATTTGACTGGAGGGAGTACGAAGGGTCCTGTCAAATAACGCTATCTTTAGATCTTTTCGCACCCCATTGATAGCATAGGCAGAGACGTATGTTCGAACAAAAGTGAACAGACTGACTAACAACAGAATGAACAAGCCCAGCATTAAGAAATCTTTAAGCAACTGGAACTCTCTATCAATGGCAGCGTCAGTGACATTTTTTAGCAACCAAGCCATCAGAAATGTTATAAATATATCGATAAAAAGAAATAACATTAAGCTTAAATAAGTTTTCCAGTAGGGTTTAATATAGGGTAATAGTTTAGATACCGGATAATAGAAATTGGAAAATAAGTAGTTTTTCCATCTGCTCATCTTACCTACTCCTTCCTCCAAAAGAATCTTTTGCAATAGATAGGAAGAAGGGGAAACTGAGAAATGAGCCATCCCCAAAAGCGTACGGGCCATCCATCTGCATAAAGATGAAGTTGCTTTTTTTTGATGACTATCAATCTGCCAATTAATTGGTTGTTAGTGATGGGAGTATCAGTCACGTAATTGGTATCGCCTTTGCAAATGTAATATTCAATCCCGTCATGAATGTGATTATGAGAAAAACGATGACCGATCAGTTGGCCATCGGACGAGCAAAACAGGAGGATGTCCTTGTGGGTGAAGCCTTCTTCCTTTATCGGTTCGAACCTGCAGATATCTCCATCTGTGATTAATGGATACATACTTGTACCCGATGCAGGGATTTCAATCCACCCATTCTTATTTAGTAAATATTTAATAGAGGTAACGGTTACTAATTTAGTTGCTTTCATGAATTAATAGTCCAATGTTTTCTAATTGCTCTATAAAGCTTAGAACATCCGATTTTACAGTAAGAGGGTCGGCATCATAGTGGCTGGTAATGAGATGCTCAATTTCATCTAAGCTTTTTCTTTCTTTAATTCTGGTGAGAATAAAAGCGCCGACCTCATTCACTTTTGTGATGGTATAGTGTTCGGTGTCCATGATAATCCAATCATCGTCCATCTCAATGATCTCAAGATTCGAACATATATAGGCAATTTTCACGATATCAGCTCCCAGAATGAATTGTTTTTTTGAAAATCCATGCGGTACACAGGCACCTTTTCTACAAGCAATTTGCACAGGTGAAAGAGCTTCATCGTTTCCGATGAATCATGGGACCAATAGAAGATCTTATCCATGATGTTGAGCAGAGCATCAGATCGGGATAAGAGAGTGGTTTTCACATCCAAGGACTGATGAAGCAAATAAACACCTGATAAAGGACAAGAAGGGGAGAAATGTGGAGTCTTCAGCTCACTGCGAAAGGGTGAATCGAACACTGTAATCCCACTTTCCGTTATCTTCACAAGAGTAGCTTCATCCGAAAGCAAAGGTCTTGGAGCAGATAGTCTTGCTACTGTTGACTTGCCTGCTCCGGACGGGCCAGCAAAAAGAAATGCTTTACCTTGATGATCGACACAGGAAGAATGAACGAGAAGACCCCAGCGATGGTAAACAATAAAAGCGCTGTATACATTATTTAGGGCATGCTTTAATGCCAAGTCATCATAGGCGTGAATCTCCGCTTGCCGATAATCTAAATTAACTTTAAGCAGATAGTCTGCCCGGCGATAGATAATGTGTTTTGCAGTGTTAGATATCTTAACCTGATAATCGACGAAAGGTGATCCGTACCCCTCATGAATCTGGAGGGTAAGGTCGACGCTAGGGGAGGGTGATTCGTTGATTTGAAATTGTTCTTTAAGCCATGAGGTGAATCGTCCAGAAAAAGATTGAATGGAGACAAGATGTTCCCCAATGATTGTGTACGATGTTTTCATCTTATGCACTCCTATCTCATCAGTTTTAATAAACTAGAGCATCTTTTAAAATGAAGTCTGATATATTCCCAAAAAAGAGGGTTGTTTTGGCTAAGGGTCCCGAGCTCCATGCCTATCTCCGTTCGGGAGGGAAAGAGCCAGCGGGAAAGAGCATTCAGAGTATGCTTATAGTTGTCAAAATCCAGTAGTTCAAACTGAAGGATGTTTCTATATTGATTTAAGGTACTAACATTACTGTTTCTTATGGCAGCATAGTCCCATCTGAGTGAGGATGGTTTTTTAAAGGGAAGACGCTTGGCCTCTTCTAATTCAGGGAACCAGTGGTAGATAATCGACAAAGTTCTAATGATGCGCTTAGAGGTTTGATGCCTCTTGGCATCCGAAAGAAGAAGGCCGAGATCTATATCATGCTCTTTAGCTTCAAGGATCTGAATAATATCCAAAAAGTATTTTAAAGAGTTAAGATGATGCTTCCACCCATGTAAACAAATCATATAAAAAGTATGGTATGTAGATAATCTTTTAACGTAACTTAGATTCTCGTAGGGAGTAGCCGTTTCCCAAAACTCCTCAATCAAAAGGTTAGATGTGTTCTCCTTAAGCAAATCCCAATGCAGTTCAACCGTTAGAGGATAGGGACTGTGGGGTAATGGTTTTGAGAAGCTATGATGAAAATGTGAGGGTATGGGTTCTTCTTCAAATGTGAAACCGAGTGATTTTACAATTTGGGACGCTTGCTTGAACTGTTTTTCTTTAACCAAAAGATCAATATCTGAGGTGTATCTAGCCCCTATATGGCCGAAATACTGTTCCGCAAAATCAACTCCCTTTAAAGGGATTACAGGGATGGAAGCTTTTTCGAATTGTTCAAATAGCTTGTTCATCTGATTCTTTATGAAAATATTTTGATATAAGGCTATATCAGAACGATCCTTTAAATATTTTTGCAAAAATTGAGGAACTTGTTCAAGTTGCCTGTTGTTCTTTAGTAAATAATAGATCTGAGGAGCTAATGAAAAGTATTCAATGTCCTGCATAACAGTCTCATAATAAGAGGAATCCTCAGAAAGCGGAAATTCTGTATGATACATGCAGCGGAGAAAATGGATAATCAAGATTGGAAGCTCCTTTCATCAGTTTGTGTTCATTATAAAGAACGAAAGTGAGAATGTAAAGACAAAATTGCAGATGAGTAATTCTTCGTTTGACAAAATATTGACATGTTCTTTATACAGAACTAAAATGGAAAGTAACGTTTTCATTTACCTGGATCTCGTGCATGTTAAAGGGTTAGGTTAACTGCACTTTTAATATTGTTATTTAATATAATAAAAAGAATAGTGTAGGTGAACTGGATGATCGGACAACGAATTAAAAAGCTTCGACAAAAGAAAGGATATTCCATTACAGAACTGGCTGACCTAGCACATGTCTCTAAGTCCTATCTCAGCTATATCGAACGTGATTTACAAAAAAATCCATCCCTGCAATTTCTATCAAAACTAACTATCCCGCTGGAAACATCTATAGAATATTTATTAGGGAATGGGAAAAAGGACGAGAAGATCGATGAGGAATGGAGAACGCTGATTGAAAATGGTATAGAGGAAGGAATGAGTAAAGAGGACTTTCTCCAGTTTAGGGAATTTGTCCGATTTCAAAAGTGGAAGGGAAATAGGAGTTAAGGACGTTATTTAGAACAAGGAAATAGGCTTTTTGAACTACCTTTAACTTAATTTTAACAAAAACTACATTGACATGTTCAATATAAAGAACTAAAATGTTAGTAGAACAGTACAAATGTATAGCTAAAAATAGTAAAGGGATCTTGTTTTAGTTCTTTGTTCTATATAATGAACTTGTGTAATAAGAATAATGGAGAGATATTTGGAGGGCGTATGGAAAAGGAAATAAGAATAGCTGATTTTTTTACAGTCATTAAAAGGCGTCTTTGGGTCATTGTCTTGGCTTCCGTACTGGCTGCTGCTTCAAGTGGAGCATATAGTAGCTATTCGGCCGCTTCATGGACTCCATTATATCAATCCTCTGCAAGAATACTAGTCAATTTCCATCCTGATATCTTTAAAACATTAAGCGTAATTGTCAAGGATCCAGCAGTGCTGGATAAGGTTTCCGAACAGCTGCAACTGGGCAAATCAGCAAGTGCCTTAAGTCAACAGATCTTCTTTCGAGTAGAAAATGAGTCTCAAATTGTGAGAATTACAGCTGAAGACCCTAACCCAGAAATCGCAGCGCAAATTGCTAATACAACGGCAGCCGTCTTTACACGGGAAATAGGCTCTATCCTAGGCATCTATGATACAAAGCTCATATCGGAGGCCAAAGCGGATCAGAATCCACTTCCCACCAATTCCGAACCGAGCAGTAAAATTCTATTAGGAATCGCTGTTGGACTCGTTTTGGGTATAGGCATTGTATTACTACTTGATAGCTTAGATCAAACGCTAAGAACAGAACATGAGGTAGAAAAGATTATGGATCTTCCTGTACTGGGTGCAGTTTCAAAGATGAATAGAAAGAACATAGCACAAAAGATGCTTAAAAGAAGTTCCAAAAATACATTAGCGAAAGGGGGAGGAGGCGTTGCTTTTAAAAATCAAAAAGCACCTGATAAGCTACAGCAGTCCGCACTCCCAGATCGCTGAGCAGTATCGTATGATTCGCACTAATCTAGAATTTGTCTCAATGGATGAAAAGGAAAAAATCATTGTCATTACCTCACCCAACTCAGGCGATGGGAAAACTACCACCGTCTCAAACTTAGCCATCTCGATGGCACAAAAGGGAGAACGTGTCCTCCTTGTTGATGCAGACCTAAGAAATCCAGCTTTGCATAAAATGTTTGATCTCCATAATGAGGTTGGATTAACGACATTACTTACTCAGTTTATAGAAATAGAAGATGCTGCCCAACCTACAGATATAGATCAGCTAAAGGTTTTGACAAGTGGTCCGTATCAACCCAACCCGACGGAGCTTCTTGGTTCGAACGAGATGAAAAGGTGGATGAACTCTGCCCGCAAGCAATTTGACCGGATTTTATTTGATACCTCATCGGTTCTTGATGTAACCGATGCACGAGTTGTCGCCAACCAAAGCGATGGTGCGATCCTGGTTATTCGTAGCGGGAAGACCGATATTTTTAGGGCTCTAGAAGCGAAGAGATTATTAGATTTAGCAAGAGTAAAGGTAAAAGGCGTCATTCTGAATCAGAAGTAATTGCTAAGAGGCTTGGTTTATCTCTTCGTTCATTATTAAGAACAAAATACAGACTAATCATGAGAATTTGTGATTTGGCAATGTCTCCTTGCCATTATCGATGGAGGCACTCGGCCATGCTGTGGGTTGTGAACCAACCTTAGCGCCAGTCGTCAGGGGTGTGGTGTGAGGAAGGGTTAGATGCCCTAATTATTCATTAAAGTTCTTTACTATACGGCTTATGGGATATGGATGCCGTATAGTAAAGAACTTTAGTCTTTCTATTTATTGAAAAAGGAGCTGTATGAAATATGAAAGAGCTGGATCATTATCCAAAGTCCATAATCAAGGCTGTTCGTTACATTAAACAAGATGCACCGAAAGAGCAGCTTGAAGAAATAAAAAAAGTTATCGAGAATGCCATTAAGCGAAGAGCCTTAGCACTTGAGAATATATCACATAACTGAAAAATGAATAGAAGGGGTGAGTTCCTTGTCTTACCGACAAAGGTTATCGTTTTTGGTTATCTTTGATTCGCTCATTATCCTCACAACGATTTTCATAAGTCGCTTGTTATTAAATACAAGCCTGCATGTATTGACATTTCCAGTGTTGATCAGTGTGTTGACCTTATTGATAAGTCATCATGTATTATCCTTTAAATTTAAGATTTATAAGAAAGCTTGGGAATACGCAAGCGTCGGTGAATTACTAACCATCCTGAAAACGGCCAGCTACACTATCCTAATAGCAGCCGTGGTACAGCTGATCATTGTGCAAGATATCTATGTTAGACTGCTTGCTATTACCTGGATGATTCATATCCTCCTATTCGGGGGATCACGTTTTGTTTGGAGGCTTTTTAGAGATAGCTACATTCAGAAAAGTGATCATAAAAAAAGGACCCTGATTGTTGGAGCCGGTTCGGCAGGGACGATGGTAGCCCGTCAGCTATTGAATAACCAAGAAACGGAACTTTTACCCGTGGCCTTCATCGATGATAATGTAAAAAAACAGCAGTTAGATATTATGGGTATCCCGGTTCTCGGCGGTGTAGAACAAATCGTACGGACGGTAGAGGAGCTACATATCGAAAACATCATCATTGCTATTCCTTCCTTAAGCAAGCGGGAGCTTAACTCTATTTTCCTCGAATGCTCTAAAACTCAAGCAAAAACGCAGATTATTCCCATGCTGGAGGATATCGTGACAGGAAAGGTGGCTGTAAGCCAATTCCGAGACGTGCAAGTAGAGGATTTGCTAGGTCGGGAACCCGTGGAGTTGGATATTCAAGCCATTTCGGACTATGTTAGCCAAAAGGTAGTATTGGTCACAGGTGCTGGAGGATCGATCGGTTCAGAAATCTGTCGTCAAATTTCCAAGTTTAATCCTGAGAAGCTAATTCTGCTAGGACATGGTGAAAACAGCATCTACTCTATTGAAACCGAGCTTAAAGACAGCTTCAAAGACTCTCCTATTGAATTCATCACAGAAATCGCTGACTTGCAGGATAAGCATAAGATGATGGCTGTCATGAAATCCCACCGCCCCCAAGTTGTTTATCACGCTGCAGCACATAAGCATGTCCCGCTTATGGAACGCAACCCTGAAGAAGCAGTTAAAAATAATCTGATAGGCACAATGAATGTGGCAAAAGCTGCAAGTGCCTATGGGGTAGAAACCTTTGTTATGATTTCTACAGATAAAGCCGTTAACCCCACAAGTGTGATGGGAGCAACAAAGAGACTGGCGGAAATGGTTATTCAGCATATGGATCAAACCAGTTTTACCACATTTGTGGCGGTACGATTTGGCAACGTATTAGGCAGTCGCGGCAGCGTCATTCCTCGATTCAAAGAGCAGATACAGAAAGGCGGCCCGGTCACGGTAACGCATCCCGATATGGTCCGCTATTTTATGACGATTCCAGAAGCTTCTAGACTGGTGATTCAAGCAGGAGCACTTGCCCAAGGGGGAGAAATCTTTGTCCTTGATATGGGAGATCCAGTAAGAATCGTGGATTTAGCCAAAAACCTCATTATATTATCTGGAAACTCTACTGAGGATATTGGAATCGAATTTACAGGCATGAGACCAGGTGAAAAGCTGTTCGAAGAACTTCTAAAAGATGATGAAGTTCATGAACAGCAGATCTATCCTAAGATTTATGTTGGGAAACGTTCTAATCTTTACATCCAGGAAATAGAGGAGATCGTTCGAAACTATAGCAGCTATGATAAAAACACCTTGAGGGATCAGCTACTAAAGTTAGCTAATAATCAATCCAAAGCCTCGGAGCTTATTTCTATACCTAGTTAAGCGATCAGTTTAAGCCATCTTCCCTGCATAAGGGCTGGGCAAGGCGATAACTGTCAGTAAATGA
Source organism: Ammoniphilus sp. YIM 78166 (assembly GCF_004522215.1). Taxonomy (GTDB): domain Bacteria; phylum Bacillota; class Bacilli; order Aneurinibacillales; family RAOX-1; genus YIM-78166. The sequence continues at coordinate 584,095 of NZ_SDLR01000004.1, forward strand.
ATAATACTAGTGGAGGCAAGTAAATGGTACATGTCGAGCTAAGAGATGCTCCTAAGTTAGACCGAATACAGCAACTAAGGAAAATCGCAAAAGCAGAGCATCTGGATTTTCCTAACAACGTACTTGAATATATAGTCAATCAACAAGATCTGAATCCTAAAGCGCAAGAAGATGCACTAATTCGAATAATGGCGTATTCTGCAGTTGTAAACCGAGAGATTGATCTTGAGCTTGCTAAGGAAGCACTAAATTTAGTAAGTCATAATAAACGCTTTAAAATACAGCCAAAAAGAGCTATTCTTGCTACCCTATGCAGTATTCTCATGCTTGCAGGTTGTAATGCAAGTGACAGCATGGGTACAGAAGCAGTTGCTCCTGTAATTGAAACCCAGGGAGAAGCCGCCAAAACTACCATACATCAAGATATCGTATTGAGTGGCCGAACGGAGCCTTATCAGGAAATCTTTCTTTCACCAGCAGTTTCAGGAATTATTAAGGAGGTTTATGTTGAATTAGGTTCTAAAGTAAGTAAGGGAGATAAGCTAGCTCTTATGTTCGAAGGAGACTTAGCTCATCAAGTTCGTCAAGCAGAGGCAAAGGTAAAGACAGTTGAAGTCAATGCCCAAATTCAAAAGATAGAGCAACAGATTGCTTTAAATCAAATGAAAGTTGCATTAAGTGCTGACGGTTCGTACGATATTGAAGAGGTGAATTTTGCTGTTAAACAAGCTGAAATTGCTTTGGAGGATGCACGACAAAACCTAGAGAACAACCAATTTTTATTTGAGCAAGGCGCGATCCCGCAGGTGCAGATAGAGAAGGATCAAAAGGCGGTCGTCCAAGCAGAACAACAGCTCAATAGAGCAAAGCAACTCGTTATACAAAGAAGTACAAAGGCTTCTAGTCAAAAGGAGACCGATCAGGTTATTTCTAAATTGCAGCAAGAATCCACACTGGCTGCATCCAAGCTAAGTAAAATGGGCGTAGAACAAGCTAAAGCAGACCTTGAAATTATTCGATATCGATTAAATAACCTAGCTGTAGAGGCTCCCATCAACGGATATATTACAAAGAAGAATGCAGTAATCGGCGCATCGGTTTCCCAGGGACCTATGTTCGTTATAACTAACATAGATCAGATATATGTGAACGTCAATGTTCCTGAAGCAATGTTAAATAAAGTGAAGGTGGGGCAGACTGCTATTGTAAGTATTCCGAGCTTAGGAATAAGTCTAGAAGGAAAGATTACTTATATTGCCCAAGCAGCAAATGGGGATGCACCAACCTTCCCGGCCAAGATATTGTTGAACAACGATAATCATGAAATTAAGGCCGGCATGCAGGCGCAAGTAAGTGTTAAGAGTGAGTGATGCTATGAAGATATTAATTATTGCTGGATATACTCCATCATTAGTCAATTTTAGAGGCGATTTAATTAAGGAAATGGTAAAAAGGGGACATGAAGTTGTTGCTCTTGGTCCAGAAACGGGCTATGAAGAGGATATAAATAAACTGGGTGCAAAATTCCTTCAGTTACCTCTTGAAAGAGCAAGTACTAATCTCCTTAAAGATATCTTGTTAGTTAAAAGAATGACTAGCATCATTAAGGATGAAAAGCCGGATGTTGTATTTGCTTATACAATCAAGCCCGTTATCTACGGCTCTATTGCTGCTCGTCTTTCAGGAGTGAAATCTATATTTTCTATGATAACTGGACTCGGGTATGTATTTCTTGCTAGTGGGGCGAAGGCTTTTCTAATTAGGAGATTATGCAAGGCCCTTTATTTTTTAGGACTTCGAAATTGTGTTAAGGTCTTTTTCCAAAATCCTGATGATATGAGGGAATTTATGAACTTAGGAATTACCAATCATCATAAGAGCATATTGATTCATGGGTCAGGTGTCAATCTTAATCAATTTGAACCTGTTCCGCTACCCGATAAGCCAGTGTTTCTAATGATAGCCCGGATCCTTAAGGATAAAGGAGTAATTGAATATCTGACAGCAGCCCAAAAAGTAAAAAAGATTTATCCAGAAGCTAGGTTTCAGCTTCTTGGTCCCTTTGATATAAACCCAAATTCTTTAAGCTATGAAGATATAAAGCCTTATATAGAAGATGGCAGTGTGGAGTATCTAGGAGAAACAAAAGACGTAAGGCCGTTTATTTCGGGCTGTGCTGTTTATGTTCTACCATCCTATAGGGAAGGTACACCGCGGACGGTTTTAGAGGCAATGGCTATGGGGAGATCGGTTATTACAACTGATGTTCCCGGCTGTCGTGAGACTGTAGTAAATGGATTGAATGGATTTCTAGTACCTGCAAGAGAAGTTAATCCTTTGGCAGAGAAGATGACCTGGATGATTAATAATAGAGCAGATGTACTAAGAATGGCCCGAGAGAGCAACAGGATTTGTCGAGAGAAGTATGATGTCAGAAAGATAAATGAAACGATACTTTCGGCTATGAATTTATAAAATGGGAGAGTTGAATGTGATAAAGGAATTGAACGAAGGTGTAGCAAGTATTGCGATCATTGGACTGGGTTACGTGGGCTTACCGTTAGCCGTAGCATTTTCAAAAAAGGCTAGGGTAATAGGATTTGACATCAATAAGGAAAAAATTAAACTCTACCAACGAGGTACGGATGTTACCAATGAAGTAGGTCATGAAGGGCTGAGGGATTCCTCCATATACTTCACTAGTAATCCCGATGACATTCGCCAAGCAAGTTTTATTATTATCGCAGTTCCAACACCGATAGATCAACATAATAATCCTGATCTTGGTCCTATTATAGAGACAAGCTGTATTGTTGGGCAAAATTTGAGAAAAGGAGCAATTGTCGTTTATGAGTCAACAGTCTATCCCGGGGTAACGGAAGAAGTTTGTTTACCCATACTTCAAAGGGAGTCGGGGTTAGTTTGTGGAGTTGATTTTAAAATAGGCTATTCACCGGAACGGATTAATCCGGGTGACAAAATACACAGATTAGAGAATATTACGAAAGTTGTATCTGGAATGGATGAAGAAAGCTTAGGATATATTGCAGAAGTTTATGAAATGGTAGTTGAGGCTGGTGTATATAGGGCTCCGTCTATTAGGGTAGCAGAGGCTGCAAAAGTAATAGAAAATGCACAGCGTGATATTAACATTGCCTTTGTGAATGAACTCTCAATCATTTTTAATAGAATGAGCATTGATACGTGTGAAGTACTGCAGGCGGCAAGTACAAAGTGGAACTTCCTTCAGTTTACTCCAGGGCTTGTCGGAGGACACTGTATAGGTGTTGATCCTTATTATTTGACCTATAAAGCAGAAGAAATGGGTTATCACCCTGAAGTTATTCTTGCTGGTCGCCGTATCAATGATAACATGGGCAAATATGTTGCTGAAAATATAGTCAAGCAATTAATTAAGGATAATTGTCCTGTGAAGGGCGCTAAGGTCCTGATCATGGGAGTTACTTTTAAAGAAAATGTTCCGGATGTGAGGAATTCTAAAGTAGTAGATATTGTTCGAGAACTCCATGAATATGGAATTGATACTTATGTCATCGACCCCCATGCGGATGAATATGAAGTTTGGAAGGAATATGGCTTTGAATTGGCAGGAAATGATATTCCGCCAGTAGATGCAGTCGTCATGGCTGTGAATCATAAAGAATATACAACACTGAGCCTGGATTCTATTCGTCAAAGATTGGCTTGTGATAGGAATGTTTTGGTTGATATCAAGGGCTTATTTAATAAAAGTGAAGCCGAAGCAAGTGGCTATAGCTATTGGAGGTTATAAACAGTGGGCTATGAAAAAGTGTGTTTTGAAGAAGATACAATGTTTCTAGTAACCGGTGCAGCAGGCTTTATTGGCTCCAATCTTGTAGAAGCTCTACTTAATTTGGGAATGAAAGTGAAGGGACTGGATAATTTTTCAACAGGTAAATTTGAAAATATAAAAATGTTCCTGGACCACCCTAATTTTAAGTTTACAGAAGGGGACATACGTGATTTTGATACTTGTGTTGAAAACTGTAAAGGAGTTCAATATATCCTTCATCAAGCAGCACTTGGATCTGTACCTCGTTCGATAAAATATCCGTTAATGTATGAGGAGAATAATATTCAAGGGACCTTGAATATGATGGAGGCGGCCCGTTTAGCTGGGACGGTTAAGAGGTTTGTGTATGCATCCTCTTCATCTGTCTATGGTGATTCCCCGAAATTTCCTAAGAAAGAAGGGGAAGAAGGAAACTTGCTCTCTCCCTATGCAGTAACAAAGAAGGTGAATGAATTCTATGGAGATCTTTACACCCGGTTATATGGATTAGATTGTATTGGGCTGCGTTATTTTAATGTTTTTGGCCGTAGACAGGACCCCTATTCGCAATATGCAGCTGTTATTCCAGTGTTTGCTGAAAAATTGATCTCCGGACATTCGCCAACCATTCATGGTGATGGGAAACAAAGCCGAGACTTTACCTATATTGAGAATGTTATAGAAGCAAATCTTAAAAGCTGTGCAGCCCCAATTAGAGCGTGCGGAAAATCTTATAATATCGCTTTTGGTCAAAGATTTACGCTGAACGAAATGTATTGGAAAATGTGTAGTTTGCTAGGAGTTTACATCCAACCAATTTATGGACCTAAAAGGAATGGTGATATTCAGCATTCTCTTGCGGATATTTCCCTGTCCGCCCAAGAATTGAGCTACGAACCAACCTGGGATTTCGAGGGCGGCTTTGAACAATCGATTAAATGGTATAGGCGATATCTAGGAGAACTAACGATTAAGGTTGGTGAATAGTGGGTGTGTGGGATAAACGGATTAATTAATGTATCGAGAACGGGTGAAAGTGACAATCTGGGTTTCATTGCAAAAATGAATGAGCAAATCATTCATCGTGGACCAGATTCTGCTGGAGTTTATACCGATGAGTATGTTGGCTTAGGTATGCGTCGTCTTGCTATAATTGATATTAATAGCGGAGAACAACCCATATTTAATGAAGATAGAAGCAAAGTTGTAGTTTTTAACGGTGAGATTTATAACTATCGTACCCTGCGTAATCGATTGGTTGGATGCGGGCATCATTTTCGTACAGAAAGTGATACAGAAGTGATTGTTCATGCCTATGAGGAATATGGTGATGAGTTTCTGTGCCATTTAGAAGGTATGTTTGCATTGGCTTTATATGACATAAAAGAAAAGCGGCTTATACTCGCTCGGGATAGAGCAGGGGAAAAGCCGCTTTATTATTATAGGAATGGTAATAGATTGGCTTTTTGTTCCGAGTTAAAAAGTTTAATTAAAGTCTTTGACATTTCTAAGGAAGGAATAAATAGAGAGGCCTTAAATCAGTATCTTTCTTTAACCTATATCCCCGCACCATTGACCATTTATAATAAGGTCTATAAACTTATGCCCGGTCATTTTTTGTCATATAAGGAGGGAGATATAAAAGTTCAATCGTATTGGGATTTTAGACCAAGTTCTAGAAATTTTATAGAAGACTATGACCAATGCAAGACCGAGCTTCGCAAACGTCTTTTTGAATCTGTTGAGCGGCAAATGGTTAGTGATGTTCCGTTAGGTGCGTTTTTGAGTGGCGGTATAGATTCAAGCGTAATTGTTGGTATAATGTCCCGTATGTCTAATAGACCAATTGAAACATTTAGTATCGGATTTAAGGAGAAAGAGTTCGATGAATCCGAAAAAGCACTAGCTGTTTCAAAGCTGAATAAAACTAATCATCATCTTCATATCCTTACGCCAGAAAGTATACTTGAATATTTGGAAGTTATAGTTAGCAGTATGGATGAGCCTTTTGCAGATTCATCCATGCTACCTACATACTTCGTCTCTAAATTTACAAAAGAAAAAGTAACGGTAGCCCTTACGGGGGATGGAGGCGATGAATTATTTGGAGGATATAGCAAATACATGATTCACCGCTATTCTAAAATGTATAACTCTATCCCCCAATTTCTTCGAAAGGGAGTAATCGAACGTGTATTATACTCTGCACCAGATTCTAACAAGTATACCCGACAGGCAAGAAAGGTTGTGGAGAATAGTCATCTAGATGAGGTTGCTCGTCGCCGCAACATGATGATGATGGGAGCCAATGAACAGCTGCGTTCCGAACTGCTGACTGAGGGTTACTATGATGCAGACAGTCTAGGATTTATTGGCCATAAGATTAATCAGTTATCTGATATGGATGAGCTTGCCCGTACATTATTCACAGACTTCAGCATTATTCTTGAGGGAGACATGCTTGCAAAGGTTGACCGAATGAGTATGCTTAATTCTTTAGAAACGAGAGTGCCAATGCTAGACAAAGGGGTAATTGAGTTAGCCTTTCAAGTACCTTCGTACTTTAAAATAAAAGGGAATGTCCAAAAGTATATCCTTAAAGATACATTTTCCGATATGCTTCCCATGTCCATTATGAGGCAAAAGAAGCATGGGTTTGGGGTACCGTTGGATGTATGGTTTAGAGGGCCTCTCAAATCTGAATTATTACAATTAATAGACTATGACCGCTTGCAGTCTCAAGGAATATTCAACCCAGAAACGGTAAAGAGAATTGTTCATGAGCATTTAAAAGCGAAGAAGAATCATAGTTGGCTATTATGGAGTATTTATGTTTTTCAGAAGTGGTTTGATAATTACTTTGGTCAAACTTCGGAGCGGGAAATGACCGTTCAGGCGAAGGAGTTTACATATGGCTTTAATTAGAATCTTGCATGCGATAGGAATCATGAATCGTGGTGGGGCAGAAACGCTAATCATGAATCTTTATCGAAATATTGACCGTTCTCAGGTTCAATTTGATTTTCTTACTCATCAATCTGAGGTAGGTGCTTTTGATGATGAGATTAGAAAAAACGGGGGACGAATCTACACTGTGCCTTACGGTGTCAAAACAGGTCATTTCGCTTATGTAAGAGCCCTGAATGATTTCTTTCAAAATCACCCTCAATATAGGATTGTTCATTCCCACATGAATGAAACTAGTGGAATCATCTTGCGCTCAGCACAAAAAAACAAGGTGCCGGTAAGGATTGCCCATAGTCATACAAGTAATCCCATCTATTCTTTGATTAAAACCTTATACTTTAAAGGGCTTGCCAAAAGGCTAATCCCTCACTATGCCACGCATTGCTTTGCTTGCTCGGAGACTGCCGGAAAATATATGTTTGGGCGCAAGATTACTGAAAAAGGGGAGATGATCTTACTTAAAAACGGTGTATCATCATCTCTTTTTTTATATAATCCAAATGTTAGAGATAAGATTCGATACGAAATGGGCATTGATTCTGATACGATGGTCATTGGGCATGTAGGCAGTTTTCAAGCAGTAAAGAATCATTCCTTTTTACTGGATGTTTTTGCTGAGGTCTATAAATTGAAGAAGAAGGTCATTTTGTTGCTTGTTGGTGATGGAGCATTGCGGTCGGAGATGGAGCAAAAGGCCAGGAGCTTAGGCTTACATAAACATGTTTTTTTCCTTGGTATTCGTCAAGAAGTAGCTGAACTGATGCAATCAATGGATGTGTTTGTTTTTCCGTCATTGTTTGAGGGACTTCCTGTAACCCTTGTGGAAGCACAGGCAGCAGGATTACCTTGTATTATTTCTGATAACATTACAAAGGAAGTTGATATGGATGCTGGCTTGATTGAGTTTGCTCCATTAGGAGACGCCACTTTTTGGGCGCATAAAATTTTGAGAACTTCTTGTGGTCGGGTAGATACAACCCAACATATTAAAAATAAAGGCTATGATATTTCCTCAATTAGTACTTGGATTCAGGAATTCTATGTTAGAGCATGGAGTTGATTAATGTGCCTATTCTTACAGTATTTACCCCGACATTTAATCGGGGATATATTCTTCCCCGATGCTATGAAAGCCTAAAGCGCCAGACCAGTAGGGATTTCATATGGTTAATCATTGATGATGGATCAAGCGATAATACCAAAGAATTGGTGCAAGGCTGGATTGCGGAAGGTGAGCTAACCATACGCTATTACTGGCAAGAAAATAAAGGGATGCATGGCGCCCATAACACAGCCTATGAATTAGTAGATACGGAGTTAAATGTTTGTATTGATTCAGATGATTACATGCCTGTTGATGCCGTAGAAAAGATTATTAATTTTTGGAATCGATTTGGTAGCGATCAAGTTAGTGGAATTATCGGATTAGACTCCTATACGGATGGAAGAATTATAGGGTTAAAGCTTCCACAACATGTTAAAAGTACTACTGTTTTCGATCTTTATCATAAACATGGCGTAACGGGAGATAAAAAGCTAGTCTATCGAACGGAATTAACACGAAGATATCCCTACCCCCTTTTTCAAGATGAAAAATTTGTAGGATTAGCATACAAATATTATATGATAGATCAAGAGTATGAAATGCTGATCATGAATGAAATTATTTGCTGTGTAGAATATCTTCCCGATGGTTCTACAATGAATATGTTAAAGCAATATAGAAGAAATCCAAAGGGTTTTTCTTTCTACAGAAAGGAAATGATGAAGCTGCCATTTGCAGGGATTCTTTTTAAATTTAAGCAGGCCATCCATTACGTTTCTAGTAGCCTGCTATCTTCGAATAAACGCTTTATTAGTGAAGCTCCACTTCCTGCTCTAACGTTTATGGCCATTCCGTTTGGTATTCTGCTCTATTGCTATGTTCGGTCTAAAACGAGAACTTCCTAGAATCATTAATATCAGGTGAAGGGATAAACCAATGGCTATACTTTGGATTAATCTTGTTTTAGTGTATATTTTTTCCTTATATTCCAGGTATTTTAGTAAACGTTTATCATTAGTTCCGAATACAGTAAAACCAAACAAACTCATGATTTTCTGTGTTGTTTTGTCCTTAGTATTAATATCCGGACTGCGAAATAATATAGGTGATACCATTGCATATATGCACATCTATACTCTGGGTAATTTTGGATGGAAGAATATCAAGTCCATGTCAGACCCTGGGTTCAAAGTACTTCAGATGTTATTAATCCAATTTTCAAAAGATCCCCAGATATTAATTTTTGTTACTGCATTAATAACCAATATAATTATTGTGATCGTTTTATATCAATATTCGAGACTTATTGAAATAAGCCTCTATGTTTATATTGCGTCTGGTATGTTTTTGGTATCGATGAATGGAATTAGACAATTTCTTACAGCAGCTATTGTATTTGCAGCCACAAAATATATTTTTTCCGGTAACTGGGTAAAATACACACTTGTAGTTTTATTTGCGGCGACACTGCACGCGAGTGCATTAATTCTTATTCCCATCTATTTTTTTGTTAGAAGAAAGGCTTGGACTAAATCAACGTATTTATTTATATTCATAGCAGTGATGTTAGTAATAGGGTTTAGTCAATTTTCAGAAGCTTTATTTTCTGTCCTAGAAGAAACTCAATATGGTCATTATAAGGATTTCCAAGAAGGTGGAGCAAGCATTATAAGAGTTGCTGTTACGGCTATTCCTATTATCCTTGCCTATTATGGCAGAGATAAGTTAAGGGAGCTGTTCCCCAATAGTGACTGCATTGTTAACATGTCTATATTGGGTTTGATTTTTATGCTAATTGCAACACAAAATTGGATCTTTGCAAGGTTCACCATTTATTTTGGGTTGTATGGCTTAATCTTAATTTCATGGGTCGTTAATTTATTTTCTACTCGTGATCAAAAGCTTATTTACTTTTCAATATTAGGCAGTTATCTTGTTTACTTTTATTACGAGCATGTGATTGCTCTAGGAATTATCTATAGAAGTGATTATATTGGATTTTAGTTGCAGGGGGTAGGAGATGGGGAAACCAAAGAGAGTATTACATGTGGTAAGTGCTATGAATCGCGGTGGCGCTGAGACGTTATTAATGAATGTTTATAGGAATATAGACAAATCAAAAGTTCAGTTTGATTTTGTTTCTCATAGACCAGAACCAGGTGATTATGATGAAGAGATATTAGCTTTAGGCGGAAAAGTATATAGAACGAATAGTTTGGGTAAAGTTGGTTCCATATCCTATATAAAGGGATTACTGAATATCTTATCAAATGAGAAATATATAGCTGTCCACGCCCATACAGATTACCAAAGTGGTTTTCCCGTAATTGCGGCTAAGCTAAAAGGGATAAAAAAAAGAGTATGTCATTCTCACAGTAATAGTTGGGATAGAGGGTTTGCGTTTAAGGAGAAAATCACGCTAACCTTTTTACGAACACTTATTAAATGCTTTGCGACGGACTATTGTGCATGTAGCCTAGAAGCGGCACGGTTTCTCTATGGTCGGAAGTTCATTGATCACGGTAAGGTTATTTTACTGAAGAATGGAATTGATGTTAGCCAATTTGAGAATACAGGGAACAACTGGAGCCTAAGGGACGAAATCAATTTACCGAATAAAGTGAAAATTATTGGACACGTGGGTACATTCTCGGCATCTAAGAACCATCAATTTATATTAAAGGTCCTCCGAGAAAAATTAACCAAAGATGAGCATTTCGTAGTTGTATTAGTAGGCGAGGGGCCGTTGAGGCAAGACATTGAGAAGGAAGCTGAAAAAATGGGTGTATCCAACCATATCAGATTTTTAGGAGTCCGAACGGATATCCCTAGATTAATGAAAGAGTTTGATGTTTTTTTATTCCCCTCTATTTTTGAGGGTTTTGGAATTGTAACATTAGAGGCACAATGTGCTGGAACGCCTTGTGTGGTTTCGGATGCAGTTCCTAAAAGTACAGATATGGATTTAGGATTAATGTCTTTTGTCAGTCTTAACGACAGTATCGATAAGTGGTCAAAAGAAATTGATAGAGCAATTTCACTAGAAGAACTTGAAGAAAGAAAAATCATTCATCGTATTACAGAATCTGGTTTTGATATAAGAAGGAATGTGGATCACTGGTTAGCGTTATATGAACATTGATTTAAAATAGAAGCCTTTTATAAAACCTCCCACGAATGTTGGATTCGTGGGAGGTTTTATATATTAAAAGGACATGGTGAGGTAGCTAATGATGAAAAAAAAAATCTTATTATCCTCTTTTGATATGGCCATAGGCGGTGTAGAACGAAGTTTAATTGGGCTGCTCAGCCAAATCGATTACGATAAATATGATGTGGACTTAATGCTATTCAAGCATGAAGGGGAATTCTTACCCCTATTACCGCAAGGGCCTACCTTATTACCGGAAATACCTACCTATACTACATTTAGAATGCCGATTCTTCAAACTCTTAGGGAAGGACACCTTCCCATTGCTCTCACTAGACTTCTAGCAAGATATTTAGGCTCATGTCATGGGTTATTAAAACGGTGCGATGAGCCTGGTTATTTGGCTATTCAATATGGGTGGGCACTATCTAAACCATATCTACCTCAGTTGAACCATACTAAATATGATTTAGCAATAAGCTTTCTATGGCCTCATTATTTTGTTGGTCACAAGGTTCAAGCAAAAAGAAAGGTAGGTTGGATACACACGGATTATTCCAAAATAGCGATTAACAAGAGTGTAGATAAAAAAATGTGGGATAATTTGGATAAAATTATTGCTGTATCAGAGGAGTGTAAAAATTCTTTCTTAAAAATGTTCCCGGAATATTCTGAAAACACGTTAGTCATTGAAAATATCCTATCTCCAAATTTTGTATGGGGACAGAGTAATCAAGATATTAGTCCAGAAATGCCCGAAACACCTGGGAGAACAAAGTTGTTGACGGTTGGTCGTCTTACCTTTGCGAAAGGTATGGATGATGCCGTGCGTGCTTGTCGAAGGTTATTGGATATCGGACTTGATATCGAATGGTATGTGGTTGGATATGGACCATTGGAAAGTGAATTGCAAGATTTGATAAAGCAGTATGGTGTTAAAGATCGATTTAAGCTACTTGGAAAAAAAACCAATCCATATCCCTATATAAAAGCATGCGATATTTATGTGCAACCTTCAAGGTATGAAGGAAAGGCAGTAACCGTCCGCGAGGCACAAATACTTGCTAAACCTGTATTGATTACTAATTTTCCTACGGCCAAAAGTCAAGTTCGCGATGGAATCGATGGCTTGATAACGGGTATGGGCGTAGAGGGTATTGTAAGTGGGCTGCAAAAACTAATTGAAGACAAAGAGTTAACTAATAGGCTAATTAGCAATACGATGGCAGCAGATTACGGAAACAACAGTGAAATTGAGAAGTTATATGCCTTAATTTCCTAAACAAGAGATAGTGGGAGGTATAATCTATATGGATAATGTTTTATTGTTAGATACATCGGTGGGCTCCCTTAATAAAGGGGACGATATCATTATGAAATGCGTCAAATACCAGCTTTCAAATATAACGAAACACGCATACTTATTAACCTTACCGACACATGTTTCACCCTTCCATTGGTACCAAGTAGCAAGGGGTTCCGATCGAGTGAAGATTTATAGTAATGCAAAATACAAATTTGTAGGTGGTTCAAATCTACTGACAATGGATATGCTAACACACTTTCCGCAGTGGAATATTAATCTATTCAATTATGGACCATTGAAGGAGAGTATACTAGTCGGGGTTGGGGCAGGAAAAGGAAGTAAGATAAACGCCTATACCAAACTTTTATATAAGAGGGTACTTTCTCATAAATATATACATAGTGTCAGAGATGAAAGAACTAAAGGGTTTTTAGAGGAAATGGGCTTTAAGGCATTAAATACAGGTTGTGCCACCTTATGGTCTCTTACGCCTGAATTCTGCAAGGAAATTCCAACCAAAAAATCTGAGTCCGTTATCTTTACACTTACTCATCATGCTCAAGACATTGAAAAAGATCAGTTATTAATAGACGTTATGAATAGAAGCTATAGAAATATATATTTTTGGATTCAGGATGCAAAAGATTTAAAGTATTTCAGGGCGTTGAAGAATACGCAAAATATCAAGATCGTTCCTCCGTCTGTAGATGAGTATGAGAGAATTCTTAGAACTGATATTGATTATATTGGTACTCGTTTGCACGGAGGTATTTTTGCTATGCGTCATAAAAAGCGTTCCATTATTATTTCAATAGATGAAAGAGCTCAAGGAATGAGTGAAACCTACAACCTTAATACGATCCATAGGGATGATTTCGATAACCTTGAACAAATGATTCATTCTGAAATCATTACAGATGTGAATATGAATTTTGAAACCGTAAATCAGTGGCTAAGTCAATTTGAGTTTGAGTGAAATCGATATGAATGGGGAGGACAATTTTTATGAATCATATTGTGCTTGATAAAATGGTTGTAAAAGATAACAGGGTGGATTATTTTTTTAGTGTAAGTAAGAATCTTCAAAAATACTTCAAGCCAGCGAATCATTTGTTTCTCCAATATAATTATGATATTTCGGATCTACCCCCAAGCATATTGGCTATTCCCTTTGTGGCTAATGTTGTCCCGCTTATATGGATTACTGATTCAACTTTACAAATTAGGGACTTGGATCAATCGTTTTATGAATGTCTTGGTAAGATAAGAGATGCCTATCAAGCTATGTTCCCAAATGTTACTTTCGAGGGAAGAATAGCCGTTGATACTGTTGTTAATAACTCCTATACTCCTGAGCTAGAAGCTGCTTCCTTGTTTAGCGGAGGTCTGGATGCACTTACTACTTTTATAAGAATTAGAGACAAAAAACCAATATTAATTACGGAATATGGATGGCATGAGGAGGAGATAGAACATAGTGATGTTTGGGAAGCGGATAAAGCAAATGCCATAAACTTTGCAGGTGTTCATGGATTAAAAAATATTCTTATACAGTCTAACTATGGAACATTTATTAATGCTGGAAGAACCATTGATTATGACTTTAATAAACGATTAGGTGATTCTTGGTGGCATGGGTTACATCACGGCTTGGCCATAATATCAGCAGCGATCCCTCTAGCTTTTAAGCTGAAGATAGAATGTATTTATATAGCCAGCTCCAATTCTCCTCTATACCAGGTGCCATGTGCATCTGATCCTACAATTGATAATGAAATAAGATATGGATCAGGAAGAGTTTTCCATGACGCATATGAGCTATCCAGACAGAACAAGGTCAAGGTTGTTGTTGATTATTATTCCGGGGTAAAACAACCTGCAAATATACGAGTGTGCTTTAAAAAAGAAGAAAATTGCTGTAAATGTGAAAAATGCTTAAGAACGATTATGGGAATTGTTGCTGAGGGGCATAATCCTGCTGATTATGGTTTTTATATCCCTCATAATCTTACGCAGCATATTATAGCATCTTTAAATGATGAAGTTAAATTTTTTACTAATACGTTTATCATTATTTATTGGAATATTATCCAAAATAGAATGAAAGAAAACTACGATAATATCCAACTTAGGGAATTAGCAGACTGGTTTCTAGACTATGACTTTGTAGCCCAGCGCAGGAGAGCTTTATTGATTTATAGAGTAACCAAATTCTATCCTATATTAAAAAGAAAGATTAATACGCAGCTAACCCGGATTTTTGAGCAGAGTAATTAAAGAGAAGGCTTATTATGAGAATCCAAAACTCCTTGAAGAATATCTTCTTTGGTCTATCAGGACAATTCATCAGTATTTTAATGGGCTTTATCGTTAGAACCATTTTTATCTATACGCTAGGTATAGAATACTTAGGTGTGGAAGGGCTTTTTACGAGTATCTTAATGATGTTATCATTAGCTAACTTAGGCTTTGATACGGCAATGATCTATAGTTTATATAAGCCCTTAGCCGAAAAGGATACCTATAGGATCCAGGCACTAATGAATTTATATAGAAGGGCGTATAGACTAATCGGCGTTATTGTTTTATTAATAGGATTGTCCATACTGCCGTTTCTTCCATACCTAATAAATGGTGAGACTACAATAGATCATATTCATGTGATCTACCTACTGTTTCTAGTCAATTCAGTCTCATCCTACTATTTTATTTATAAGCAAGCGATTATTATTGCTGATCAGCGTAATCATATAATATCAAAAATACACAGTGTGTTTATCATTTCATCAAATATACTGCAGATTATGTTATTGCTAGGTACAGGTAATTATATTGTCGTGCTTGCAGCTCAGATTATCTTTCGAATATCTGAAAATGTATATATTGCAAAGAGGGCCGATAAATTATACCCATACCTAAAGGTAAAGAATGATGCAGCTTTATCTAAAGATGAGAAAAAGCTATTCTTTGAAAATTTATATGCCCTCCTGTTATACAGGATCAGCGGTATTGTAATAAATGGAACGGACAATATCGTCATCTCGATATTTATTGGGGTAACAGCAGTTGGGATGTATTCTAATTACCTCTTAATCATGACAACACTGACTACCTTCATAGGATATATCTTTTATTCCATTACGGCGAGTGTTGGAAACTTGCACGTAAAAGAAAACGCAGAAAAGAAATACTTCATTTTCCGAGTCCTCTACTTCGCCAATTTCTGGATATATGGATTTTGTGCGGTTTGTTTATGGAATTTGCTTAACCCGGTCATCATGCTGTGGATTGGTGAGCAATTTGTATTTAGTCAATTTATCGTATTTTCGATAGTCCTGAATTTCTTTAGTGCAGGTATGCAAACCGCTTCTACTACATTTAGAGATACAACGGGCTTATTTAAGAAAGGCAAATATAGACCCATCATAGCTGCCTTCATCAATATTGGCGTTTCCATCATACTTGTAAATAAAATAGGCATAGCGGGAGTGTTCCTGGGTACAGTGATTAGCAGACTTTGTACCTATTTCTGGTACGACCCTTACGTGGTATTCAAATATGTATTTCAAAAATCAGTCAAGGTCTACTTTGTTAGATATGCCTGGTCAGTGCTTATCGTTTTTATTGCTGCAGTATTGACCGATACGCTGGCCGGCATCTTTAATGAAAATATGCTTATCAATATAGGGATTCGCACAGTTTTATGTCTTACCATCCCTAATATCCTGTTTTTTATTATCTTTAGAAAATCCGAGGAGTTTAAGTACTTATGGAATATAGTAAGCTCACTAACTAGCAATATTCCATCAAAGCTACTAAAGAAAGCCTATCATGCTTAATTGCTTATGTGAACATGCATCTAACTAGGAGGGAAAGGGTTATGAAAATCTTGGTGACGGGTGGGGCTGGTTATATTGGAACCCATACCTGTGTTAAATTGTTAAATGCGGGTTATGATATCGTAGTGGTAGATAATTTTTTAAATAGCAAACCTGAAGCTTTAAACCGTGTCCAGGAAATTACGGGAAAAGGCTTTACATTCTATCAGGCAGATTTATTAGACCGAAATGCAATAGATCGGATATTCTCGGAAAATCCCATTACCGCGGTTATACATTTTGCCGGTCTCAAAGCGGTTGGTGAGTCCGTATCATTACCGCTCTGGTATTACTATAACAACATTACAGGTACAATTAGATTGTGTGAAGTTATGAAAAGCTATGGTGTTAAAAAGATCGTATTTAGTTCATCAGCTACGGTATACGGAATGCCGGAACAAGTGCCAATATCTGAAGATAGTATGCTTAGAGCAATGAATCCATATGGACGAACCAAACAGATGATCGAGGAAATCCTCAAAGATCTGTATGTATCTGACCATCAGTGGAGCGTTGCTCTTTTGCGTTATTTCAATCCCGCTGGAGCACACCCTAGTGGTCGTATAGGGGAGGACCCCAATGGTACTCCTAATAATTTGCTTCCTTATATCGCTCAGGTAGCAGTTGGAAAGCTAGGGAAGCTGAGAGTCTTCGGTGATGACTATCCAACTAAGGACGGTACAGGCATTAGAGATTATATACATGTAATGGATCTAGCAGCGGGGCATTTGAGTGCCCTTAAAAAAGTTATGGAAACAACCGGTGTAGAAGCGTTCAATTTGGGGACTGGGCAAGGAATTAGTGTATTGGAAATGGTTACTGTTTTTGAGAAAGTTTCCGGTAGAAAAATCCCTTATACCATTACGCATCGCCGTCCAGGGGATATAGGTGTCTGTTATGCTGACCCCACGAAAGCAAAACAACAATTAGGCTGGATTGCCACGAAAGGTATAGAAGAGATGTGTCATGATGCTTGGCGTTGGCAATTGAATAATCCCTGCGGGTATGAAGAGGATGCGATGGTCAACAGCTTAGGAAGTATAGGATGATAAGAAAAATATAAATAAATGGGGGCAAAGGGAAAGTGAGTATCTCAGAGAAATTAACAGGACAACAGTTGCAGGAAATATTGAAGAATATTTATGAGAAAGCTCAACTATCAGAAACCTTACAAGCAAAAGATATAATCATAGAAATTAAGAAAGATATTATCTCGGTGATTCATTCATCGAAATAGGGCTTTAAGAGGTGAAAAATGAAAAGAGGTCTGGACCTGATTTTAGCATTTTTTTCCCTTATCCTTCTAGGGATAGTAATCGCTGCTACAGCGATCACTATCAGAATAAAAATTGGGACACCCATTTTCTTCAAGCAGCAACGTCCGGGGATAAATGGTAAACCATTTATTCTTTATAAGTTTCGAACGATGACAGACGAACGGGACGAAAAGGGTGAGCTTCTGCCTGATCATATTCGTCTTACCAAACTCGGAGGATTTATTCGGAAATATAGTCTAGATGAGCTGCCACAGTTATATAACGTGTTAAAAGGCGATATGAGTTTCGTAGGACCAAGACCATTGCTAATGGATTACCTGCCATTATACACAGAAGAACAGGCAAAAAGGCATTTCGTAAAGCCAGGCATTACGGGGTGGGCACAGGTTAATGGAAGGAATTCTATTACATGGGAGGAAAAATTCAAACTTGATGTTTGGTACGTGGAGAATCGGAGCATTCTATTTGATCTGAAAATATTATTGTTAACGGTTAAAAAAGTCATTCGATCGGAAGGGATCAGTAATGCTAATCATGCAACAATGCCAACATTTGAAGGGAGAATAAATAATGCAAAATGATGTACTAAACATTCTGTTTACAAGCTCCGGTAGGAGAGTCTCACTCATTCAAGCCTTTAAGGAATTATATGTGGCCTATAACATGAGGGGAAAGATCGTTACAGCAGATCTAAAAAATACAGCACCGACAGCATTTTTTAGTGATTATCATTACCTTGTTCCCAAAGTAACCGATAAATCCTATTTACAGGCACTTATTCATATTTGCAATACGGAAGATATTCATATCATTATTCCTTTAATTGATACAGAATTATTGTTTTTAGCTGAAAACAAGCGATTTTTTGAAGAGATGGGTGTGAAAGTGTTGGTTTCTGGCAAGGAATTAGTTGAACTGGCTTCAGACAAAACCCAAACCTATCAATTCTTCATGAAAAATCAAATTACTACCCCAAAGGTTTTCGTGGATGAAGAATTGACAGATGAAGATCTCCCGTTCCCATTATTAATTAAGCCTCTGGACGGAAGCTCCAGCCAAGGGGTTACCAAAATCAAATCGAAGAAAGAATTAGAATTCTTTAAAGAAT
The DNA here is from genome assembly GCF_004522215.1 of Ammoniphilus sp. YIM 78166. Lineage (GTDB taxonomy): Bacteria > Bacillota > Bacilli > Aneurinibacillales > RAOX-1 > YIM-78166. The sequence goes on from NZ_SDLR01000004.1 coordinate 602,641, forward strand.
ATATTCCGAACGCAATGGTACAGGAATATATTTCGGGTGAAGAATATACAGTGGATGTGATGGTGGATTTTGAAGGCAATATTAAAACGATTGTTCCTAGATTACGCATTGAAACGAGAGCAGGTGAAGTAAGTAAAGGGGTGACTAAGAAGGATGAAATGATCATAAAAGCAGCAGAAAAAGTGATTCAATCCCTACCTGAACCTGTAGGATGTATCACCCTGCAATGCTTTAAGAAGCCGAACGGGGAAATCGTTTTTATTGAAATTAATCCGCGGTTTGGCGGAGGCATTCCGTTATCTATTGAAGCAGGGGCTAAATTCCCTTTATGGACGATTCAAATGTCACGGGGAGAGCGGTTTTTGGAGCAGGATTTCAGCTGGCGTGAAGACTTAACGATGCTTCGATATGATCATGCCGTATTTACGGAGAAAATGTAACATGACAATCCAAGCCGTTGTTTTTGATATGGATGATACGTTGTACAGTGAGTACGAATATGTTTTAAGCGGATATAAGGCTGTTCATACTTGGATCGAGCAGAGACGTGGGATAACTAATTTCTACGCTGAAGCAGTTAATGTGATGAGATCAGGAGAGAAACGGTATGTGTTTAATAAAACACTTGAAAGATTAGGCGTTGATTATGATGATATTTTTATTAAGGATATGATAGATCATTATAGAAGCCACAAGCCACAAATCCATCTGTTTGATGATGCCGAATGGGTACTCCAGCAACTGGATACTACAGTCAAAATTGGCCTAATCTCAGATGGATTTTATGTTGCCCAAGAAAACAAAGTCCAAGCTTTGGGACTAAGAAAAAGAATAGATTCTATTATTCTTACTGACCAATGGGGGAAAGATAACTGGAAGCCAAGCGAGCGACCCTATCACCAAGTCAGTAAAGATTTGGGGATCCCGCATCACAGTTGCGTTTATATTGGAGACAATGTCAGTAAAGACTTTGTCACAGCCAAAAAGATAGGCTGGACGACTGTACATATCAATCGAAAGTACGGAGTCTACTCTAATTTAGAGCTTCCACAAAAGTATCAGGCGCATTTTCGCATTGAGAATCTAAAAGAGCTATCAAATATTGAGGTGTTAAGGCATTTATTTAATAGATAGATGAGTCTATTAAAATGGGAGGTAGGGTAAAACTATGGCGGTCAAAACAAATAATGAAAGAGTATATCTCTCTTCACCTCATCTCAGCGGTAATGAAAAAAAATATATCTTGGAGGCTCTCGAGACAAATTGGGTTGCTCCATTAGGTCCGAATGTGGACGCATTTGAAAGAGAAATGGCAGCTTATATTGGTGTAGAAGACGCTGTAGCTGTTAGTTCCGGTACGGCTGCCATTCATCTGGCTTTACGTTTATTAGGGGTAGAAAAGGGAGATGAAGTATTTTGTTCAAGTCTTACATTTGTGGCGAGTGCTAATCCAATTCTTTATGAGGGTGCGGAACCTGTGTTTATAGATTCTGAGCCAGAAACGTGGAATATGTCACCTCAAGCATTGGAGAGAGCACTTTTAGAGGCTTATCAAGTAGGTAAGCTGCCCAAGGCCGTCATTGTGGTTCATTTATATGGGCAGAATGCGAAGATGGATGAAATCATGTCTTTATGTAATTATTACAATGTACCTGTTATTGAGGACTCTGCCGAGTCCTTAGGGGCTTATTATAATGGAAAAGCTAGCGGTACCATTGGAAAACTTGGAGTTTATTCATTTAACGGTAATAAAATTATTACGACTTCAGGTGGAGGTATGTTGGTTTCGAATGATATCGAGTTATTAAATAAAGCGCGATTCCTAGCTACTCAGGCAAGAGATAATGCACCTCATTATCAACACAGTGAGATAGGATATAATTATAGGATGAGTAACATCTTAGCCGGGGTTGGAAGAGCTCAATTAGGAGTTTTAGAGGAGAGAGTCCAAGCTAGAAGACTAGTATTTGAAAGATATTATAAACAGCTATCAGGGATTAACGGTATAAATTTTATGCCAGAACTGGAGAACACTAAGTCTAATCGTTGGCTCACAGCTATAACAATCGATGAGAGTCAAGTAGGTGTTAGTAAAAAAGTGATTGTAGAGTCATTAGGTAGAGAGAATATTGAAGCTCGTTCTGTATGGAAACCATTGCATATGCAACCACTTTTCCTAGGTGCTAGATACTATCAACATAATACATATGATAATGTATCCGAACGATTATTTAAGGTTGGTATATGCCTACCCTCCGGGTCAAATATGACGGAAGAGGATCAAATGAGGGTGATCCATTGTATTAAGAAATCTCTTAGAATTGAAGAAGGAGTATAAAATTATTGGGTTTAGAGGGCATACGTTAGGAAATAATAAGAGGGAGTGTAATTAATTGGGCATAAAGGAGGTTCCAAGAATCAATTTTGAAACACTACAGTTGTTACGAGGCGTTGCAGCAATATTAATAGTTTTTTTCCATGCGTTTGGAGAAAATAGTATCTTTGTATATGGTGTATATGGGGTAGATCTATTCTTTGTATTAAGTGGTTTCATAATTATGTATACGCACCATTCTGATATTGGTCTAAGTAATACTCTAAGGGACTTCCTTATAAAACGATTGGTTAGAATTTTCCCAACATATTGGATGGTTACATTCTGTTATATTACTTTAGTAACTATTAGTGGTCATGCCTTGTCTGTTGAGTACATTGTTAAATCTTTGTTATTGTTACCTCAAGATACATTGCCAATTGTAGGTGTAGCTTGGTCATTACAATTTGAGTTACTATTTTACTTAATATTTAGTTTGTTAATTTTAAATAAAAAGATTTTTTACCCAATGTTTTGGATGTGGGGACTGGCATCAATGAGTTTCCTCTTTTTACCTATAGAGCTCCCTAAAGTATTAAAATTCATTTTTAGTCCATTTAATCTTGAATTTCTACTTGGTTGTATTATCGCACTTGTAATAATTAAAAATAAATTAAGTTATAAATGGATAGCTGGGATGGGGATTTCAACTATAATAATTTCATTTTTTTTACAATATAAAGTTTTTTTTGAGGTGCATCGTGTTATATTCTGGGGGGTCCCTTTTTCTATCCTAATACTAGGATTAGTTAAACTAGAGATTAGAAGAAGGGTACATATTCCAAGGGTCTTAACATATTTTGGAGATGCCTCATACTCTATCTATCTTACTCACTTAATTAGTTTATTAGTATTAGAAGATATTGCTGAAATGATTCTCGTCGAGAATTTAATTTTAGCAAAATTTTTAATATGTGCATTATCCATAATGCTCGGTTGTATTTTTTATTCATTATTTGAAAGGAAATATTATTATTATTTGAAATCAAAGTTAGTAAGTAAGAAGAAATTTGAACCTGCTTCACAAGAATTAAATGTTGAGCTTAGATAATCTTTCTTTATTTATATAAGAGATAGCAAACACAAAAAATAAATTAGAAGAAAGTCTGTAATACACCCAATCAACTGAGTCTACTAGAACATAATATAGAAAAAAGTTGAAAGGGTGTATTTAAATGGCTATAAAGGCTAACCTCGGCGATCTCTGTGACTTAGATCTAACATCTAGACCCCCTACGGATAAGGATGTACTAACCTACGATAGTATTCAATCTAAGTGGATCCCAAAAGCACCGGACGCATATGACCGTTCTTTAGGCTCATACGTTTTAGAGCTAGATCGATGGAATGTGAAAAATGATGGTACTGATGCTGTTAACACTTCAAAAGGGATCAATGAGGCCTTGATTTGGGCATCTCAAAAAGGCTATGTAGAGGTTGTATTGCCAAGAGGAAAATATTTAATAGATGAAAACAACCCAATAGAACCACAAAGTTTTATGACATTGAATTTAGGTGGTTCAACATTGAGGATAAGAGATAATAGTTTAGAATTATATTCAATAGTAAAATATCAAAGAAATCAGAGATTTTGTCGAATAACAAATGGAATAATTGAGGGTGATAAGGATACACATGACTATTCCAACGGAGGTACTCATGAAGGAGGTTATGGAATTGCAGTAGGCAGTTTCACGCCTCCATCAGATGGCGGGAATAATGTTAGATACCTTTCCATAGATAACCTGGAAATAAATAATTGCACAGGTGATGCTATAAGCCTAAACAGTACATTTGGACAAATTTTCCCTACTCCTTCTCAGTTTAATAGTTCATTCGAGCAAGGCGGGATCAGCACAGCGGACGGAACATTAACTATGGATACAAAAAAGATAAGATCCAAATTAAAGATTGACATGAAACAACCAGCCATAGTGAAATATGGTTACTTTGGGTTATACGGTAATGGTTATGGGGCTCTGGGTTCTGAAATAACAGGTTATTATTATGACGTGATTTTTTATAAGAATGATGACAGCTTTTTATCAGCTAAGCCAAGAGTACAGTTCTTCGATGAAGTGGAAGTCCCTGTCGGAGCCAGCTACGCGAAGGTTGTTATTCATCAGCCAACCGTTCCTTCGAGTGATAAGTCTCTAATCAATGTAAGAACAGCTAGTTTTCCACAACACATCTATATTGAAAAGTGTGAATTGCACCACTGCAGGAGGCAAGGGATAAGTGTTAGTGGATCAAAACATCTGTATATAAGAGAAAATAGTATTCATCACATTAAAGGGACTGATCCACAGGGTGGAATAGACGTTGAGGATGGAGTTGATCTAAATCAATTTATCTATATTGAGGCAAACAGTTTTCATGATAATCACGGATATGATGTCATAATCGTTAATGGGAAGTATATCGTAATTTCAAGGAACAGAATTACGAGTGTTGAAAAATATGTATCATTGGGTGTCAACGCAGGTGCAGATAAAATTATGATTAGAGATAATCAAATTCATAATGCAAAGATTATCTTATCGGGCGAAGTAACATTTTCCGGCAACCATGTTTATGGCTCGAGAACTCAAATTTTAGGCAGTTATCATAAAGAGATCAGCATCTCTGATAGTCTTTTCTATAATTGCGTGACATCAATAGATAATCCATTCTCCTATAATGTTAGAATTGATGGCTGCAGGTTTTTTAATGATTATGATAAACAGTATGCTTTCTCCAGTTTTAACTGGTCTATTGAGTTTAGGAAGGAACCTCAATTCTTCTCAAATTGTTCATTCGAAGGTACTGATACCTATTATCTAAATTATATATTAAACGGCACTAAGGGAGGATGGAAATTTGAGAATTGCTTGTTTAAGAAGATAAGCCAACTTGGTTTTCCGGGTGGAACTTATTCAAATTGTAGGATGGAGGATATAGGTACAATAGGTACAGGGAGTGTAGGCAATACAAATTCCATTGAATTTAGAGGATGTAAAATTATTAGTACCGACCCAATTAACTCCCTCTTTACGATAAATAATATGCAAGATTTTAGATTAATTGACTGCTTCATTGAGAAACCTAATGGCCATTTGCTAAGAATTCAAAATGCGAATGACAAGGTGATGATAAAGGGAAATATTATTAACTATTCAAATGATACTCTTAATCGGCCTGTGATCCTGATTGAAAGTACCTATACAGGGAGGCTGATAGCAGTAGAGAATAATACCATCTCAGCTTCGAGAAATCAATTAGCTGTAGAAAATAATCTCCCTGGTATAAGTATGGCACAAGTGGTTATCAGGAATAATGTAATGACTGGCGCTACGCTTCGCTATGCCCAAAAAGAATTAGTGCAAAATAATATAATTAATGGTGAAATTGATCCTTACTATAAAAGCTCAACAGAACCTGTAACGGGTTACTATGCATTGAGCCAAGAAGTAAGAAATTCTAATCCAATGCCTGGAGGGTTCATTGGATGGATTTGTGTTAAGGCAGGCTATGCAAATAGTGAAACATGGGCACCAAATAAAAGCTATTCCAAAGGTAGCAGGATCCATTCTGGGGGTCATGTATATGAAGCATTAAATAGCGGTACGTCACACACGACTCCACCTATATTTCCTACTGGTTCTGGAAGCACGGTTATGGATAATAATATTATGTGGCAACAAATTGGATTTGTGGCAGTCTTCAAAACCTTCGGGTCGATTAGCTCTTAATTACCGTGGCTAGCTCATAGAGCTAGCCACGGTTGTTGTGATAAAAAATATGGTATTGATTTAGAAGTGATTATGTAGTATTGTTCTTTATATAGAACCTTATTGTGTTATTTGTATTTTAATTAGAACAATAAGTGAGGTAACTCGTGACAACACAAAAAGACTTAAGTCGCCGTACCTTTTTGAAGGAAGGAGCAAAAGCATTAGGATTGCTTGGGGCAGTTGCAGCCGCTGGAACCTATCCCTTTGTTACAGAACGATTTTGGTATAAGGTAAAGGAAGTTCGTTTAACGATCCCGAGGTTGCCGTCTTCGTTTAAGGGTTGGAAAATGGTTCAATTTAGCGATGTCCATTTCGGGTTTCATTATGGAATTGAGGATTTTAGGCATGTTATTAATATCATAAATGCTCAAAACCCTGACATTATTATTCTAACTGGAGATTTGATTGAAACAGGTTTTCCTTATCCAGAGCAAGCCTTACCGTTACTAAAGGAACTTAAGGCAAGACGTGGTGGAAAGTGGGCTGTTATGGGAAACCATGACTTCTTTCCAGTCAACAGTGTGCCGAGTTTGCTGAGAGATTCCGATTTCATATTTTTGCAAAACGGGCGGGGGCATATTGAAGTTAACCAAGAACGAGTATACATAGCGGGATTAGATGATGCACTTAATGGGGTTCCAGATTTGGAGCGTGCTTTCGCTGGGTTATCTGAAGAAGATTGTGTAATGCTTCTTGTACATGAACCAGATGTTGCCGATTGGGTCAGCAAGTATCCTGTAGTTTGTGCTCAGTTTTCGGGTCATTCCCATGGAGGGCAAGTCCGGTTACCTTGGTTTGGACCGGTTATATCCCAAGACTATGCCAAGCTATTCGTCAATGGATTATATCACGTAGGGAATAGGCGGATGCCCCTTTACGTCAACCGAGGAATAGGAACCACACAAATGCCTGTTCGTCTGTTTTGTAGGCCTGAGATCACGCTATTTCACTTGAGTTAATATTGGAGGTGATGACATATGAAGAAGTTTCTGCTGGGAAGTGTAATTCTAGCCATTGTTATTTTTATTACTCCATCCTCTTATACAAGCGCAAAATCCGTAATTCAAGTAAATATAGATAATAATCTTGTTCATTTTAATCATCCCCCCGTTATTTACCGTGATTTTACGATGGTACCCATGAGAGAATTATTTAGTATGTTAGGTGCTGAAGTCCAGTGGGATCAAGGTAATCAGATTATTACTGCAAGTATACAACCTAATACTACGGTGGAGATGAAAATAGGATCTACTACTGCAAAAATCAACCATATTAAAACTCCAATCGATGTTGCTCCTCTCTTAATTAATGGAAGGACGTTTGTGCCATTGCGATTTATAAGTGAATCGCTCGGTGCTAAAGTAAGTTGGGATAGCAAAACGAATACGGTTAATATCGTATCTTCTCAAGATAAGGTGAGGCCATTTCAAGCTACTTCTGAAACTCTATCTATTGACGATGTATTGAAAAGGGCAATAGAGCACAGTGAAAGCTTAAAAAAAGCTGAACAAGACGTAAAAAGAATGGAGATTAATAAAGGACTTTTAGGTGATAATGCCGAGTGGAAGATCATATACTCTGCTGATTTGGCTTTGGAAATGGCAAGGAGGCAAGTAGAAATAGCCAAGGATCAAGTAATGTTTAGCGTTAAAGAAGGATATAGGAGTATTTATCTTACAGAAATTGAATTAAAGAATAAGATTGAAATCTGCGAAATTGCAAAGTTGGAGGAACAAATTGCCCTCGGGCAAGCTTTGCTTGGAAGGATTTCGGAGAATGAAAAAAATAAGATAATTGCTGTTCGAGAACAAGCGGAAAATGAATTGTATAGAGCAGAGGTTGCTTACCAGGATGCCATGACGAGAATTAGCATACTGATGGGGAAGCAGAAGGGACATTCCTATATTTTGGCGGAAAAACCTACTTATTCTGAAACTAATATTAAAATTGATATGAATGAACATACAGAAAAGATGGTGGCTTTGGATGCTTCACTATGGAGGATTGGAAAACAAGTTGAGCTAGCCCAAAAAGAACTCGATTCCGCTAGTTATCGTTCCTATGAGTTAGCCAAAATGGACTTGGAGAGTACTACCTCGGCATGGACTGAAGGTAAAAGACGCTTTGAGGATTTTTTAAGGAAGCAGTATGAATCAGTTAAGACGTTAGAACAAGAACATCTGAAAAGTAAGGCAGCTCTTCTTGCTGCAGAGGAGGATTTGGTTAAAGTCAAAACTAGATATGAAAAAGGAATAGCTTCTCTACTTGAGGTAAAGAAAGAAGAATTAAAGGTAAATCAGCTTAAAAGGTCGTTAGCTGTGGGTTTGTCTAAAATAGACCAAGTTTATCATCTCTTATATAAGCCATGGTTAGTGTAGTTAGTTGCCACTCTTGTAGAAAGATGTAGAAAAGTTTTGAAACTTTCTGATCTAATTAGTTTGACTAGAGGAAAAAAGTCTTGTATAATGTTCTATATAAAGAACATTGATAGAAATTATAGATTTTAAATTTCTAAATATACAACACCTAGTTGTTCTCTATTAAGAATATCCATAAGCAATTTCAATAATATTTACCCTTAACTTCAAGAGAAAGGAGGAGCTACTAAATGAGTGCAATCACAGGCATATTCCATTTGCAGCATAATCATTCGATTCCTTTAGAACATGGCAGATTTTTAATGAGAGAATTAGGCGATTTTCCTGCAGATGATGTTCAACTATGGCATAAGGAGAATATCTTCCTTGGCTGTCACGCTCAATGGATCACCCCTGAATCTATTGGAGAACAACTTCCATATTATGACTCAGAAAGGCAGTTAGCTATTACGGCTGATGCTATTATAGATAATCGTGACGAGCTGTTTGATAGACTACAAGTGGAAACGGCCCATAGAAAAATGATATCCGATAGTGAGTTGATCTTACTCGCCTATCGAAAGTGGGGTGAGGATTCACCCAGATATTTAATAGGTGATTTTGCCTACATAATTTGGGATGGAAAAAAACAACAACTATTTGGTGCTAGAGATTTTTCTGGAACGCGAACCCTTTATTATTTTCGTGATTCACAACGGTTTGTCTTTTCTACTATAATAAAGCCTTTCTTTTCGTTGCCATATGTTGAGAAGAGACTAAATGAGCAGTGGCTGGCTGAATTTTTAGCCGTACCTGGTATGCACGATACCATAGATCCTTCTTCAACTGTATTTAATAATATAGAACAAGTTCCTCCATCACATACCATAACTGTAGCAAATGGGAGAGTCAGCCTTTCTAGATATTGCAGATTGGATACGAATGAGAAGCTAAAGTTAAACTCAGATGAAGAATATGAAGAAGCTTTTCGTGAAGTTTTTCAAAGTGCTGTAACAGCTAGGCTGCGAACTACCCGTAATGTGGGTGCTCATCTTAGTGGAGGATTGGACTCGGGTTCGGTAGTAAGCTTTGCCGCAAGGGCGTTGCATAAGGAAAACAAGCAATTACATACTTTCAGCTATGTGCCAGTAGAGGGTTTTGTTGATTGGACACCTCGGAACCGAGTAGCCGATGAAAGGCCGTTTATTCAATCAACTGTTCAGTATGTTGGAAATATTTTTGACCACTACTTAGATTTTAAAGAGAAAAGTCCCCTGACTGAAGTTAACGATTGGCTAGATACGATGGAAATGCCTTATAAATTCTTTGAGAACTCCTTTTGGCTTAAGGGGATCTATGAGAAGGCACACGAAGAAGGTATAGGAATTCTATTAAATGGGGCAAGAGGAAACTGGACAGTTTCTTGGGGACCAGCATTAGACTATCAGGCTATGCTCCTAAAACAAATGAAATGGGTGAGGTTATTTCAAGAACTGAATCAATATAGCAAAAATATAGGGGTAAAAAGGTCTCGAGTAATGTCTGCTGTTGGAAAAAAAGCATTTCCCTTTGTTCGGAACTTGTTTAAATCAAACAATCTTCATCCATTCCCGATGTTGATTCACCCCGAGTTTGCAAGAAAAACGAACGTGTTAAATAAGCTTCAAGAACATGGTGTTGATGTTACGGGTACTTCTATAATAAATGCCTATGAAGCTAGGCAAAAGCAATTTGAGCACTTAGTATATTGGAACATTAATGGTACGAGTGGAACGAAGCTATCTTTAAGATACTCGCTCTGGGATCGAGATCCAACCAATGATCTCAGGGTAATCCGCTACTGTTTATCAGTACCCGAAGGACAATTTGTTCAAAATGGGGTAGATCGGTCCCTAATTCGCAGATCAACTAAAAATCTACTTCCTGATCAAATCAGGTTAAATCAAAAGACAAGAGGGATTCAAGGAACAGATGGGGTTTATCGTATGACAAATTCTTGGAATAGGTTTATTGATGAACTTCAACAGCTTTGTGTTGATCCAAAAGTTTCAGAAATTCTTAACGTTGAAGTAATAAAAGAAGCCATTTTAAAGGCCCAGGGAGAACTGCGACCGGGATACGTATTCGAACCTGATTTTAAAGTCCTCATGCGAAGCTTAATTGTATATAGGTTTATTAAGAAAATAGCTTGAAAGGAGGTGATACTATGAAAAAGCAGTGGCAAAAACCAGCTTTAGAAGTTCTTGATGTTAAGATGACAATGGCAGGTCCAGGGGTTACAACTCCTGATGCTTTCCAGCCAGATCCGGATGAAACAATTCATTATGAAAGCTAAAAATTTCTTCAGTCCGCCCTTATACCTTATGCAAAACAGTATGAGGGCTTCTCTTTTATTATCTGCTTGTCAAAGAGGTGGTGAAGTGAATGGTCCGAACAATGAAAAAGTTAGCTTACACAATTTTTGGATTAAACGTAGCAAGTGAAATTCATTTACCGGAGTTAATTGAACTTCCAGTTTTTGAGGGAAATGTAGATTTCTCAATAGAAGTGGCTGATCTCTCTGAATTATGGAAGAAAATAGAAAAACCCAAATCTAACTTTGTAACCAAAGAAAATCAGTTCGTTTTTAAAATCGCAAAAACGGCAATCTTCTCTATTCAACAAGGGAACAAGATTATTGTTTCACCAATGGAAGGTGCCGCTGAAGACCAAATCCGACTTTATTTATTGGGAACATGTATGGGTGCACTTCTGACCCAAAGGAAAGTACTTCCCTTACATGGGAGCGCAGTAGTTATTAACGGAGGAGCCTATGCTTTTATAGGAGAATCGGGAGCTGGGAAATCCACACTAGCTTCAGCTTTTTTAAGCAAAGGGTTTCCGTTGATAAGTGATGATATTATAGCTGTGTCCCTCTCAGAAGATCATGGCCCCATCGTTACTCCTTCCTATCCGCAGCAAAAGCTATGGCAGGAAAGTTTAGAAAATTTGGGAATGGAGTCCAATCAATTTCGCCCCATTTTTCAACGTGAAGCCAAATATGCAGTTCCAGTTCTTACAAGTTACTATTCTGAAAAGGTACCCCTTAAGGGAGTGTTTGAGTTGGTAAAAACTCAAGGTGAGGACATTAAAATACACGCGATAGAAGGTTTGGATCGATTTTACATGTTGTATCGTCATACCTATCGTAATTTTCTCATCTCCCAGTTGGGATTGATGGATTGGCATTTCAACTTATCAGCTAAAATCGTTAATCAAATAGAGATTTTTGAATTGCAGCGGCCTTTATCAGGATTCACAGCCAACAAATTGTCTTCGCTTATTTTAAATACACTAACTAAGGGGGAGTTAAGATGATTGAGAGCAAAGCTATTCGACTAAGTTCAAAAATCTCACAAGGCAAAGGGAATATTGTTAGTGATATGGATGGAGAAAAGGTAATGTTGAGTATTCATAAAGGGAAGTACTACAACTTAGGTGACATGGGCGGGGCAATATGGGATCGTATCTATACACCGGTACAGGTTACAGAATTAATTAAGACATTATTAGAGGAGTACGATGTTTCGCAAAGTGTATGTGAAGAACAAGTAATTTCCTTCTTAGAACTTCTATTGAAAGAAGATTTAATAGAGTGCAATTGAACTTTATGGGGAAAAGTAGGGGAATAAATGAATGTGCTTAAAAAAATATCCATTTTCCTTTCGTTAGATAAAAAAACACAGCTTTTATTTATCGAGGCTTTCATATATCTAGGATGGGCGCGTTTTCTTGTCTATATGCCATTTTCAAAGGTAGCACCTACATTAGGTTCCTATATGAATGAAACCTCTCGTTCAGAAACTCCCCAACATAGTCCAATAATTAAAAATGTAGCTCAGGTCATTAATCTTGCAAGTCGATATACCCTTTGGGATAGCAAGTGTCTAGTAAGGGCTATTGCGGCTTTGAAAATGTTAGAAAGACGTAGAATTGAGAGTACACTTTATTTGGGTACAGCTAAGGAAAGGAATGGGGAATTGATTGCCCACGCATGGCTTCGAAGTGGACCTATTTATATTACTGGAGCAGAAGGGAAGAGTAGGTTTACAATAGTGGGTAAATTCGCTAATTATCAAGAAGGAGCTTAGAATGGATTACAATCTCAACTACTCTCATTTTCCGGAAGAACTAAAGTTGATACTTAATCTTATGGCTAATGAAAATGACCAACAACAATATGATGACATTGATTGGGATTTGTTTCTGCTTCTAGTAAAGCATCATCGTGTTTATCCAACAATATATAGCAGGTTGAAAAGGAATAGGCAAGGGAAAGTTCCTACCCATGTAACCCAAAAATTAAGTTATAACTTTCAACAAAATACATTGAAAATGCTGCAATTATGTGCGGAAATGGAGCTTTTAAGTAAGCTATTTACCGAAAATGACATTTGTTCTCTTCACTTAAAAGGACCTGTCGTGGCTTCTGATTTATATGGCGATATTTCTAAGAGAACCTGCAGAGATTTGGATATTCTTGTTCAAATGAAGGACTTAGATCAAGTAGAAAAGCTATTAATAAACCAAGGATATGAAAAAGATGACTATATTGAAAGTGTTTTAAATGACTGGAAATGGAGACATCATCATATCACTTTTTTTCACCCCCAAAAGAAGATTAAAGTGGAAATCCACTGGAGGTTAAATCCTGGCCCATCCAAGGATCCAAGCTTTGATGAACTGTGGGAAAGGAAAAGATGCAGCTCCTTGACTCATTTCCCTGTTTATTTTTTAGGTCGAGAAGATTTGTTTTTATTTCTTATTACACATGGGGCGAGGGAAGGCTGGTTTCGCCTTCGTTGGTTGTTAGATATCAACCAAATGGTTAGGGGGGAACTTGATAGTGAGAAATTAAATATACTGATCAAGCAATATCAGTATTCTCATTTAGTTGGCCAAGCATTAGTACTGGCCCGTGAATTGTTACACACCCCCATCCCAGAAGAGTTTCAATCCAATATAAGCGGAGAGCATCCAAGAAAGCTGGCACACCAAGCCTTATTTTATATTGAAAGAATAATAGAACTACATATAAACCCCTTACCTGAAGAGGTGTCCGCTTATCATCAACGGTACCTGTTCAATCTAAAGACGAATCAGCAGAAGCTTTTATTTCTCTGTAGCTTCTTTTACCCGTATTCTACAGATGCTGAAATTCTGCCATTACCTAAACACCTACATTTTTTGTATTTTCCACTACGACCTTTCTTATGGGCATGGAGGAAAACAAGGAAGCATGCGTTGCCATAGGGGGGTATGTGGATGGGACACGTTTTACATTTTGTTAAAGGTTTTTATTCCTTTGCGGGCTTTACCTTTATAGTAAATTTGATTGGTATGACATTGGTTAGTCTAATTGAAGGCATTGCTATATTACTCCTTATTCCGATGTTGAGTTTTAGCGGAGTTTTAAGCCTTGAACCAGGTGCGGCTAGTATTTCAAAGTATTTTGGGTTTTTGAGTAATTTCCCAGTCACGTTAGGACTGCCGCTTATTCTTGGAATATACATTCTATTAGTAATAAGTCAAGGTTATTTACAAAGAAGTTTGACTATTAGGGACGCTGTTATTCAACAAGGATATTTTAGACATTTAAGATTGGAAACCTATAAATCCTTGCTTAGGTCAAACTGGGAATTTTTCTCAAGGAAAAGAAAATCAGATCTTACCCATTTAATGATTACGGAATTAGCACGTGTTAACAGCGGTATTAATCTTTTTATACAGCTGTTAACGTCTATCGTTTTCACCCTAATTCAAATTATTATTGCCCTTTGGTTATCAGCAAAAATGACAATTTTCGTGTTAGTTTGCGGTATCTTTTTGGCTCTTTTCTCTAGAAGGTATATTAAGAGATCAAAGGTTCTAGGTAACCAAACATCGGAATCTACGTCGATTTATCTGTCTGGAATTACAGATCAATTTAATGGCATTAAGGATATAAAGGGTAATAGCATAGAAGAGCCGCGCATTTCTTGGTTTAGCTCATTAACTCAAAGAATTTTAGTTGAACAAGTTGAAATGATGAAGGTAAGGTCGGCTTCCCGGCTTATCTACAAAGTATCATCTACCACGCTAATTGTATTATTCATTTTCTTAGCAATTGAAATGTTCCATAATCAACCGGAGGAGCTTTTAGTAATAATAGTGATATTTTCGCGGTTATGGCCAAGGTTTACAACTATTCAATCGAATTTAGAGCAGATCGCTGCTAATATTCCTGCATTTAAAGTGCTAATCGATTTACATAAGGAATGTGAGGATTCTAAAGAGATTAAAGGACCGACAGATGGGTATCAAGATATAAGACCGAATCGATTGGAAAAGGGATTTGAATGTAAAGAGTTAGATTTCCGATACAATAAAGCGGAGTCAGTTTACGCTCTTCAAAATATTAATTTGTTTATTCCTGCTAATAAGATGACGGCCATTGTAGGACGTTCAGGATCTGGAAAAAGCACACTCATTGATATTTTAATGGGACTTATTCAGCCGGAGCATGGGAAGGTCCTTGTAGATGGAGTTCCGTTATCAAATCAGAATCTTTTATCGTTGAGACGATCCATTAGCTTTGTTCCTCAGGATCCCTTTTTGTATAACGCGAGTATAAGAGAAAATCTGCAAATGATTGAAGCTAGCGCGAATGAAGAAGAGATGTGGGAAGCTTTAACATTTTCTTCAGCAGCTGAATTTGTAAAGAGACTTCCAGATGGATTGGACACAAAAATTGGAGACCGTGGAGTACGACTTTCCGGAGGAGAGCGCCAGCGTCTCGTCCTCGCGCGTGCGATCCTTCGCAAACCGTCTATTCTAGTACTAGATGAAGCCACCAGCGCGCTAGACTCAGAGAATGAAACCAAGATCCAACAAGCATTGGATCAATTAAAAGGTAAAATGACCATAATAGTCATTGCTCATCGTTTATCCACGATACGAAACGCAGATCAAGTCATTGTATTGGATCAAGGAAAAATCGTTCAGACTGGTCAATTTAATCAACTTGCTAGTGAACAAAGAGGAGTGTTTATCCATTTATTAGGAAATCAAGCAAAAGTAATGTAAAAAGGGAGATATAATTCATGGAAAATCTTTATAACAAGCAGAAGTATACTAAGCCACAAATTAACCATCATCAACCTGTAAGGTTCGAAACAGCCATATCCCAATGCAAGCCACCAAGTGTAATCGCGACGATATTTGGAACTAATAAGAACATCTGCGTTCATCAAAATGGAACATGGGATTGGTTAAAGTAGAAAAGAAAAAACCGCAAAAAGACTACTCTTTTTCACGGTTACTTCTCCACTTATTAAATTCAAGAAACTCCCGAAACTGCTCTTTACTAATACCTGAAGCCATGGCGTCTTGTACTAGTTTAAACCAATCAGGATCAAGCTGGGCGGGATCGCGATCCTCAGGGTCATGTAATAGATTATCCATAGGGACATTCAGTACTGCAGATATTTTCTCAAGAAATTGTATGGAAGGGTTGGATTGGATATCGCGTTCGATAGTGCTGAGATAGGATTTAGCTACCCCTGCACGTTCAGCCAGTTCAGATAGGGAAAGGCCTTTGGATTGGCGAATTTGCTGGATGCGCTTGCCGATCATGACTGATTATCACCTACTCTTTTATTTATGCAATCATTATAGCAGATAATGATTGTTGAATCCTAACTATTTTAGCTGAAAATTATTGATGATATCAACGAAAAATGATGGTTTTTGCATGTTTGTTCTTAATAGGGAACAACTCGTCCTGTATACTATATTATTCGTAGGGGGAAGGAGGATTATGGGGGGGAAGATTCCTAACTTTTTAAAGGATCAAGTGATTGAGATTGACCGAAATGTCTATATTGATCCCCACGATCCAGCTTACTTTGAGAAGATGCTCAAGTATATGCGAGGGAACGACCCTGAGATGCATTTTCGCTTGGCTAAAGACTGGGAACAGAAGGGGCGGTTCGCCAAAGCTCTTTTTCATTATTTCGAAGTGACTAGGTATCGGTCTTCTTATTATGAAGAGGCTAGGCAGGCCTTGAGACGTTTTGATAAGGAGTCCCTTGAGAAGTATCCCGTATATAAATTGCCTAGTAAGAAACGGATCCCGATGTGGGTTCGAACGGTTCTAGTAACTTTCTTTTTGTTTCTATTGTTTTTGATAGGGGCATTTTTGACCGATATCCTGGCATATATTTAACAAAATAAATAAGGGGGTAGGTATATTGAGGTCTCCGTATTCTTTATACCCTGTCCATCCGGTTTGGTCACAACCGCGGTATCAGCATAGGGCTCCTTATCGTTACCCAGATCCGTCTCTCCCTTTAACGATACGAATAGAGATTTCTGTTCAAGTCAAAGCAGAGACTAAGCCAGTTCCTTCAGCTAAGCACCCCTATAAGGGCCAATTTATTGATGTTACCTCCTAAAATAAAGGATGGCTGCCTCGTGCACAAAATCGAAGCAGCCTTATTTTATCTCTCACCCCCGCCCCATACTCAACGGTACATTCCCCTGAAACCCGCCCATCATCTCTCTTAACTGCTGATGACTGATAATGACGTGTTCTACATTATCCATTAATTGATTGCAGCATTTTAGTAAGACTGAATCCGTCAATATTTCCTTCCCACAGCAGGAGCAACGAAACCGGAACAAGACATTCATCGAACCCCTCCTCTAATAGCTTACTTCTATATAAATCCTTTTTAGGACAATATAGCCTAAGGCAATAATCGACAGCGCAATTTTCCATATGTTTATGCATGAGAGTGGGCTTTGATGTATACTTATGTGAGGAAAAAAGGAAAGATTGGAGGGAACTCCTATCGGCTTTGATAAATGGAGCAAACTGGAGAGTATTGTCGCTTTTCATGAGAGGTATGTTCGTGTCCGAAAAGATACCCTGGAGTCTCCTACAGGGGATAAAACGGACTATGTTTATCTAGAGGACGAGATACCGGGAACGGTGATTGTTCTTGCCATCACAGACAATCAAGAGATTATCCTAGTAAAGCAATTTCGTTATGCCATTCAGGAGCACCAGTACAATCTCCCAGGTGGCGTGATTGATATGGGAGAAGCCCCAGAACAAGCAGCTCAAAGAGAGCTTCGCGAGGAAACGGGAGCCTTAGCTGATACCTGGATTCCTGCCGGCATGTATCATCCAATGGCTTCGCATCACACAAGGAAAACCTACTTGTTTATTGCTAAGGGACTAACCTTTGGCTGTCAAGCACCTGATCCCTATGAGGATCTTGTGATAGAGCTACGACCTGCACAGGTTGTCATAGACCATATTTTAGAAGGTCACTATACGGACTTAGAGCTGTCTTACGCTGTCTTATATGGCAGGGCAAAGGGGTATATATAGAGGAGGTTTAGTATGGGTACGACAGGTTTAATTAATATCGTCTTATCCTTGGCATTTATTACATTAAGCTGGTGGGCGATTCAATCTTTTCGTTTTGACTTGTTTGTAAAAGACTATAAGAGTCCGCAGGTAAAAGTGCTGCAAATGTTTGTGGCTATATCGCTTGGGCATGGTGTGGCGCGCTTCTTTATGGATTACTTGGGGTGGTCGATGATGCTGAAGCAGTTGTTCATTCCTTAGGTTTAAATTTCCTCTTCTCTGTGAACACTAAGTAGTACAGATAAACAGGGAAGAGGAGAATATAAAATGAAAAACATATGGGGAAAAAACACCCTTCTTATGGGGTTGATGTTGTTGTTTTTTTCGTGGACGGTATTTGCTGATCAGCAACCGAAGCAAGGTGAGCAAGCAACGATGGAAGCTCTCGATGAAATCATGAATAGTATGGTGGAGACAGGAGCTGAGGCGGAGCGAATTTTGCTACACATGGGGACGTCTTACCGGACCTTTGAGAAGCCTGAAGAAATAAAGAACTTTGCGGAGCAACTAGGGTTCACGCTGGGCCTTACTGAAACGCGCAACCATCAACAAACACAGGAATTCCGTTTTCAACGCCTCGAAGAACAGGTCTTAACCGAGCTTATGGTTAAGATGATACCCAGTCAATCTAGAGCTGATGCATGGGATAGTTATTTGACGGTTAAACTTTCGGCTGAGCCTTTAGCCCTAGACGCCCTCAAACAGCACTATCTTCATGTATATCAAGGCCTAGAAAGTTCGCAAATACTACCTCATTTTAACACTTGTGTCCAAGGATTTTATAATGTTACACTGGAAAATGACGTTCAATTAATGAAATTACGTAAACTGCTTGATTTGTTGGGTGCTGAAGTTGTAGAACAAGTAGCCGATCCGACGGTCATAAGTATCTCGGCTTATACATCCCGCCTGTCGTCATACATACTGACTAATGGCCGTCCGATGAATGTACAAGCTGGCATACATGTGGATCAGCTGCTTGGCTTAACCAGAATAACCATTGGAACCCCCATCATCACTATAGAATATTGATATATAGTGGTGGAACGGACGTATAGGAGTCTGCCTATACGAAATGTTTACATGGGGTCCCCCTTCGGAGATGCACTGGCACCCCATACACCAAATCAGGATTGGAATACTAGCAGCGGGGGGAAAGGTACTTTGGACAAAATCATAGTCCACGGTGGAACACGTTTATCAGGAAAAGTAAAAGTTAGCGGAGCAAAAAACGCCGTCCTACCGATCATCGCGGCAGCCCTTCTGCCTGAATCGGGCAAAAGTATCATTCATGATGTACCGCCTTTGGATGATGTTTATACGATCGGCGAAGTTTTAAAAGCACTTCATGCTCATGTCACATATGATGAACATAACGGAACAATGGAAGTTGATGCAACCGAAGTCGATTGTACAGAAACACCATACGAATTAATACGCAAAATGCGCGCTTCTTTCTTGGTGATGGGTCCTTTGTTGGCCCGTAAAGGAAAGGCAAGAGTTTCCTTGCCAGGAGGTTGTGCGATCGGGACGCGTCCCATCGATCAGCATCTAAAGGGCTTTGAGGCCATGGGTGCTCACATTGACATCGGTCAGGGCTATATCGAAGCCTCAGTAACAGGGCGTCTTCGTGGAACCAAGATCTACTTGGATATCGCGAGTGTAGGGGCTACCGAAAATATTATGATGGCCGCTACCTTGGCTGATGGGACGACCATCATTGAGAACGCCGCCCAAGAACCCGAAATTGTAGACTTAGCTAACTATCTCAATGCGATGGGGGCAAAGGTCCGCGGAGCGGGTACGGGAACAATCAAGATTGAGGGTGTGGAGCAACTTACGGGTGCTGTTCATACCGTCATTCCAGATCGGATTGAAGCAGGAACCTTTATGGTAGCAGCTGCCATTACTCGTGGAGATGTCTATGTGGAAGGGGCTATTAGTGATCATCTTCGTCCGGTGATTGCGAAGCTTCGTGAGATGGGCGTGATTGTGAAGGAAGAGGAGAACGGTATTCATGTGACAGCTACAGGCAAGCTGAAGGCTGTCGATGTGAAAACTCTTCCGCATCCCGGTTTCCCGACCGATATGCAGTCTCAGTTCATGGCGTTGTTATTGACTTGTGAAGGCTCAAGTATCGTATCGGAAACGGTGTTTGAGAATCGCTTTATGCATGTCGATGAATTTAAGCGTATGGGAGCAAAGATTAAGATTGAAGGGCGTAGTGCTGTGGTTCATGGCAACTCCGTCTTAAAAGGGGCTCAAGTCACTTCGACGGACTTGCGTGCTGGAGCTGCTTTGGTCCTTACCGGTCTGGTGTCCGAAGGCCAAACCGAAGTGGGAGGATTACATCACATCGACCGAGGCTACGTGAACCTTTGTGGGAAGCTGCGTGACTTGGGTGCAAAGGTGACACGCTTGTCTGAAGAAGAAGCGAAAATCAAAGAAGCTGAGTTGCTAGCGCCAAATGTGATTAAGCTTAGAACTTCATATGCGTAGCTTGAATACCCCGTCTGAGTAACGGGGTATTTTTTCATTCTCACGGTAATAATATTTAAGGAATATTAGTCCGTGTCTTCATTTTTTTGCTTTCGCCTTCGATGCATCCATAGTGTTAACCCAGAGGCACCGGCTATGATAAGGCCTTCCATACTACTAAAATTAGAGCTTGTACTTGCATTCGGGAGGTTGTAATGCACGGGCTCTAGACTTTGCAGGGCTAACAGGGAGCTCGAAGTGGGATATTCCGCTATAGGTACTATGGTACTTTCCTCTTGCTTTACTACTAGGGAGTCCACTGTTGTTACCGGTAAGAATATGGACTCTGAGACCTGGGGGTGGGATATGTCCGATGAGTAATGGAACTTCTGATTGGGGTTCTGTGGAGTCGTGTTCCTTGTAGATGGTGGTTGATGTTCGATTGGAAGTTCCGCTTCCGAATCGGGAATATACTTTGGTTCAGTAGTTGTATCCTTAAAAAAGGAAGATAATGTTCTTACTGAGGATTGGATGTTGTCTAGGATGGTTGGAGAAGGGACTAGGGAGTTGGGTTCCGAAGTATCTTCCATTGGAGGAACAACGAGCTCATTTCCTGGCTCTCGATTTGAGTTGTCTTTAGGGGGAAGTGGATTGGAGGATATCACAGTCTCAAAGATAATTCTTTGATGATCTAGGACTTCTGGACTAGTATAAGATAATTTTTCCTGCATAAGGCATAGCCCCTTTGTACTAAATAAAATTACTAATGTTCTTATTATAGAACAAACAATAACGAATATCTATATAACTTAAGAAAAATTATCCCCACAAAGTCCCAGTCACCTGATAAAATAAGGAAAAGATTAATATATCTGGAGGAGAGCATGAATTATAAACAGGAGTATTTGCGCTGGAAGCAGGCGAATCATCTAGATCAAGAACTACAAGAACAATTGGCTTCTATTGAAGGAAATGAAAAAGAAATTGAAGATCGTTTTTATAAATCACTTGAATTTGGTACTGGTGGTCTTCGTGGCGTTATCGGAGCCGGTACGAATCGAATGAATACATATACCGTAAGAAAAGCAACCCAAGGATTAGCCCAATATATTCTACGTCAAGGGGAAGAGGCGAAAAACAGAGGGGTAGCGATCGCTTACGATTCGCGTCATAAGTCTCCTGAATTTGCCCAGGAGGCTGGATTAGTTTTAGCCCAAAATGGAATTAAGGCTTATGTTTTTAAAGAGCTGCGTCCTACCCCGGAGCTTTCTTTTGCTGTACGTCATTTAGGAGCGATATCTGGAATAGTAATTACGGCCAGTCATAATCCTCCCGAGTACAATGGATATAAGGTGTACTGGGAGGATGGGGCACAAATTGCTACCGATCTCGCTGATGCAGTTACCGCGGAGATTGCTCACGTAAGCGATGAGCTTCAGGTAAAGGCCATGGATCTAGAAGAAGCACAAGCTCAAGGGCTATTTCAATGGATTGGCAACGAAATTGATGATGCTTACCAAGAGCAGCTTAGAACGCTTGCTTTGCAGCCAAAGGAAACAAATGCGGATTATAAAGTCGTATTTACTCCCCTCCATGGAACAGGAAATTTACCGGTTCGACGAGTATTGAAAGACATGGGGTTCGAGCATGTTCATGTGGTGCCTGAACAGGAGCTGCCTGATCCTAACTTTTCCACGGTTAAATCCCCTAACCCGGAGGAACATGAAGCCTTTAAATTGGCGATTGCTCTAGCGGAAAAAGTGGGAGCGGATATGATTATGGGCACGGATCCTGATACCGATCGGGCCGGGGTTGTCGTTAAGGGATTGGATGGTCAGTTTACCGTGTTAACAGGAAACCAGCTTGGTGCGCTTTTAGTGGATTATATCCTCTTGCAAAAGCAAGCTCAGGGTCAGTTACCTACTAACGGGGTAGTCATCAAGACGATTGTTACCTCCGAAATGGGGGCGGAAGTAGCGAAGCAATATGGGATGGGGTCACTAGATACTCTGACCGGCTTTAAATTTATTGGCGAGAAAATTAAAGAATTTGAAGAGACAAAGGAAAAGACTTTCTTGTTTGGTTATGAGGAAAGCTATGGATACTTGGCTGGAGCGTTCTGCCGGGATAAAGATGCCGTTCAAGCCTGCATGCTTGCAGCGGAAATGGGATCTTACTATCAAAAGCAAGGATTAAGCGTGTATCAAGCTCTTCTTCAGCTGTTTGATAAAGTGGGTTATTTTAAAGAAGATCTCGTCTCCTTGACCCTAAAAGGTGTTGATGGGGTTACAAAAATTAACGAAATAATGGAGCGGCTTCGTCAAAATCAGCAAAGTCAGCTCGGGTCCATGAAAGTTATAGAAATTAAAGATTATAAGAAAGGAATTGACGGTTTGCCTAAATCGAATGTGCTTAAGTTTTTCTTCGATGATGACTCTTGGTTCGCTGCTCGTCCATCTGGAACCGAACCGAAAATTAAATTTTACATTGGAGTAAAGGGGGTTAGTTTGAGCGATTCAGAAGATAGGTTGGAGAAACTGAAGAGTGCGGTAATGCAGATAGTGTAAAATATCTTTTAAGAAGATTCCCTAGTTATTATATAACTAGGGAATTCTTAATGGAACTATGAGTAGGCAGATACTATTTCCCTTTTCCTTTTCCTCCTTTTTTACTGTCATCACCTATGGGATAGGTGATTGGATCAAGCCAGGATCCTGTACCAGGGTCTGGAGTATAACAATTACTACATGACATGCTTGTTTCAAATCTAATTGCCTCATGAATCATGACATAAGGCTGTTCATAGGGCTTTTTCATATTATCACCTCCCTCTAGCCTCTATATTGAAACTAATTGTCTTTACATTCGATACTAATATGCTCTAACTCAGCTGTTATTTCCCCATTGGCGTTTTCTGTAAGGTGATAATTGATGTGAACAGTTCGGTTGGGGGTCTTTCCCTTACTGATCAAATGAAAATTGTCTATATATGTCGTATTGTATGATTGAAGATTATCATTAATGATACAAATGGTACTTCCAACGCCATTATACTCAGCTCCACTATGTAATCCTACTCCTTTTATTCCTTGAGGATTTCCATGGAGTACAACTAATGACTTGTTTTTATTATCTGTAAAGTGATCGTTATAATGAAGCCAACCAGTCAAGTGAATGGGCTCATCACAACCTTGTACGATGTAGTCAACCTCAATTGAAAAATTTCTACTAATGAATTCAGTGGAACTAGAGGCGTTTGAAACTCCAACAGGTAGAGCAGATCCTGTTATTAATAGACTAGCTACAACCAGAGCTTTGATGAACTTTTTCATTTAATACACCGTCCTATGTTCTTGTTTTAGAACGTTAGTGTTCTATATAAATAATAGTTGATTTTAGTCACTTATGCAATGAGTAAATAGTCAAAAAGTGGATTTAGTAATAGAAATACTAATACAAAATTTGAAATACCTCGACACAAAATGACACACTAAAAATTACCAAGATAGTATAATGTACCTATAAACAAGATGCTAATAATGTTAAATGGCGATAGTACACAACAAGATAGGACTAAGGTTAGGGGAGAGGATAATAATGTCAACGCAGCATGAGGAAGGAACTTGGTTAGACCCGGAATGGATAGAACTCATTAACGAAGCTGTCTCGCTCGGATTATCCATCGAAGAGATCCGCGACTTTCTGAATCAACATCAAAAGCTAGTATCCGCCTAAATCTTTTCATACTCCCCCGCTTGTCTGAATACACATGTATAGAGTCAAGAGAGAGACAACCGTGTGTTCATCAGGAGGGATTCAATGAAACGAATAGGAATTGGACTAGCTATTTTGCTTACGATCGTTATGGTCATCCCAGCTATCATCACACTTTTCGCCTCGAAGGAACCTGAGGTCAGTTTGCCGGAGATCCCTTCTCCCAGTCAATTAGAAAATCAGATTTCCATCTCGGTCTATCGGACGGAGGGAAAACGCGTAGAGACGTATCCGATCGAAGAATACATTGTAGGAGTTCTATCTGCGGAGATGCCGGCTGATTTTGAGTTGGAAGCACTGAAAGCACAGGCGATGGCGGCTCGGACCTATATTGTTCGGAGGTTGGCGAATAAGGAGTTTAAGGATGTTCCAGAAGGAGCTCAGGTAACGGATACGGTTCAACACCAGGTGTTCATGGATGATCAGCAGCGGCGTGCTGCATGGGGCCAAGAATACGCTTGGAAGATTCAGCGCATTCGTCAAGCGGTTGTAGAGACACAGGCGAAGGTCTTAACCTTTGACGGGAAGCCCATCGATGCGACGTTTTTTTCTACGAGTAATGGTTTTACGGAAAATTCGGAGGAATACTGGGCTCAAAAGATCCCTTACCTGCGCAGTGTAGAGGTTCCTTGGGATAAGGCTTCTCCACGATATGAGGGAGAAAAAGAATTTTCCCTGCAGGACGTTGAGAAGATGCTAGGGGTGAAAATTGCAATTACGGCTGCAGCACCCAATGCTTGGTATCAGATCTTAGAGCGGACGACGGGGAATCGGGTCGGGAAGGTAAAGGTTGGGGAAAAAACCTTTACAGGTCGAGAGATTCGAGAGAAAATGAACCTTCCTTCCTCGTCTTTTACGTGGGAAATGAAAAATGGAAAGTTGCTTGTGAGGACCTTTGGCTATGGACATGGCGTAGGCATGAGTCAATGGGGGGCGCATGGCATGGCGCAAAGCGGGAAAACGGCCACAGATATCGTGACCTATTTTTATCAAGGGATTGCCATTGAGGACTATCATCAGTGGATACAATAAGAGAGAGACAGACACAGAGACTGCACCAGTCTCTATTTTTTTGCCTATACTGGTCTAGACAACCAAACGACTAGATGGTAGAATTTAACCACCAAAATATAACAGGAGTGATTCGTATTACACGCGAATGGATCATAGCAGGTGCTAAGGTGTATGGAGAAGAGAGACAGCTCGAAAATGGGTATATCAAAGTGGCGCAAGATCAGATCACGGAGGTAGGATGTGCGGCAGAGGTAGATCCAGCACTTATAGAGGGAGCGATTCAGCTTCCTGCGTCTTGGAAGGTTGTCCCTGGGATGATTGATGTTCATATTCATGGGGCAGCGGGAGCGGATACGATGGATGCTACGGAAGAAGCGTTGGAGATCATGTCCCGAGCCTTGCCGGCGGAAGGGACGACGGCGTTTTTGGCGACAACGATGACGCAGGATCAAGAAGCGATTGAGCGAGCGTTGAAGAATGCAGCTGTCTATATAGAAGGAAACAATAAGGTTGGAAAAGCTGAAGTATTGGGGATTCATTTGGAGGGACCCTTCATATCTGCTATTCGGGCAGGAGCCCAACCGCCTGGGGCCATTCGGCTTCCGGATGTCACCTTGTTTCAAAGGTGGCAAGAGTTAGCCGGGGGTGCGATTCGCCTCGTGACTTTGGCACCAGAACAGGAAGGAGGGCTCGAGTTCGCCGCCTACTTGAAGCAAACGGGTGTGGTGGCCTCCATTGGCCATTCCGACGCCACCTATGAACAAACTGTGCAAGCGATTCAAGCAGGCGTGACGCATGCAACTCACTTATATAATGGGATGCGGGGAATGCACCATCGTGAGCCTGGGGTGGTAGGGGCTGTTTTGTTGCGTGATGAAATCAAAGTCGAGATGATTGTGGATGGGGTGCATGCTTGCCCCGAAATGATTGATTTGGCCTATCGATTGAAAAGAGCAGAAGGCATTATTCTGGTCACCGATGCGATGCGAGCAAAATGCTTGGGAGATGGCCATTATACGCTTGGGGGTCAGGACGTTCAAGTCGAGGGGGGCAAGGCGGTTCTAGAAGATGGCACCCTAGCGGGTAGTATTATAAAAATGAAGGATGCCGCTTGGAATATGATGAGCTATACGAAGTGTACGTTGGAAGACGTAATTCGAATGACAGCAGAGAACCCAGCCAGGCAGCTAGGGTTCTGGAATCGAAAAGGGAGTCTGCGTGTGGGGAAAGATGCTGACCTGGTCGTGTTAGATGAACAGATGAACGTAAGGATGACCTTTTGCCGGGGGACATTAGCTTATCAACAGTAGGAGGAGGAAGTCATTCATGAAGTGGATTGAGGCGAAAGATGCTCAAGAGATGAGCGTTCTGGCTGCGCGATTGATCGTGAACCAAGTGAGAAAAAAACCAAAGACGGTCCTTGGACTAGCAACGGGCGGGACACCGATTGGTACCTATACGGAGCTGGTTCGGGAGGCAAAAGTGGGTGGAACGGATTATCATCAAGTCACCACCTTTAACCTGGATGAATATGTAGGGATCGCTCCGGGAGACCGCAACAGCTATCGTTTTTATATGGATCATCATTTATTTCATCATATAAACTTGGCTACATCTCATTTGCCGGACGGCATGGCTTCCGATTTAGGCTTGGAATGTGAGCGTTACGAAGGACGGATTGCGGCTTCGGGGGGAATCGATTTGCAGTTATTGGGGATTGGGACCAATGGTCATATTGGCTTTAATGAACCGGGTACTTCGTTTCAGTCCACGACGCACATCGTGGCCCTGACCGAGGCGACGAGACAGGCTAATGCAAGATTTTTCAACCATCTTAGTGAGGTCCCTACGCATGCCATTACCATGGGGATTGCTACGATCATGAAGAGCAAGCAAATCATCTTGTTGGCTTCCGGGGACAAAAAAGCGGACATTCTCTATCGCTTGGCTGCTGGAGAGGTTGATGAGCAAGTGCCCGCAAGTATCCTCAAGCAGCATGCAGACGTGACCATAATCGCCGATACCGCTGCCTTACAAAAAGTAAAGGAACGAGAGTCATGCAGCTTACGATAAATAAAAATTTACCCATTCCTATTTATTATCAAATTGAAGAAGGGATGAAGGAGTTGATTGAACAGGGCAGCTTGAAGCCAGGGGATCTGATTCCTTCTGAACGCGAGCTTTGTGAGGCTTATGGAATCAGTCGGATGACGGTGCGGCAGGCGGTCAATAACTTAGTCAATGATGGTTACCTGGTGCGGCAGCAGGGTCGCGGCACCTTTGTTTCTAAAGGAAAGATGGAGCAGGGGTTAAGAGGAGTAACCAGCTTCTCGGAGGATATGCGGGCGAGGGGGATGGTGCCGAGTACGAAGCTCCTCCACTTTGGGTTGATCCGGGCGAAAAAGCCGTTGGCGGAGAAGTTGGGTTTATCGGAGGAGGCACCGATCTACGAGGTCAAGCGAGTGCGGCTAGCTGATGGCATTCCGATGGCGTATGAGATTTCGTATTTGTCGGCAAGTCTTCTTCCTGGTTTTTCAGCGGAAGCGGCAGAGGGATCAATCTATGAATATGTTGAGAACATTCTCCAGTTAAAGATCGGGAATGCCCATCAAGTGCTTGAGGCTTCTTTAGCGAGGGGCTCCGAATGCGAGATTTTAGAGCTGGAGCAGGGGGCGCCGGTTCTCCTGATTCAAAGGAAAACGTATTTGACGGATGGGGTACCGCTGGAGATTGTCAAATCCGTCTACCCGGGTGACCGATATAAGTTTGTGATCGATATGCAAAGGACGGAGCCGAGATGAAGAATGTTTGTATGAAATAATGTTTACAAAACAAATATTGACGCATGAAATATTACGACATAAAATAGATATTAAGTAGGAAGTAAATGGAGTGGTTTAGGATGAACGGTGGTTTGGTGAGTTTAAGGGCGATGCTGGAGGAATTGAAGCCGTCGGAACGGAAGGCAGCTCAATTTATCCTGGATCATCCGGAAGAGGTGGTCAAGCTATCGGTTCAGAAGCTGGCTGAACTAAGCGAAGTGTCGGATGCGACGATTATTCGTTTAGCTAGATCGCTGAACATGTCGGGGTACCAAGAGCTGAAGCTGCGGATTGCCGGAGATTTGACGATGGGCAACATTCAAGAGAAGTACCAGGAGATTGGGATGGATGGATCGATTACTTCTATTATCCATTCCGTAAGCAGCAATAATATGCAGTCGATCCAGGATACAGTCTCGGTGCTTTCTCCTGAATCTGTGGAAGAAGCGGCGGAAGCGCTACTGAAGGCTCGCAAGATTGATATTTATGGCGTAGGGGCCTCGGCCGTGATCGGCTATGATCTGAGGCAGAAGCTGCACCGCATTAATTTATGGTGCGAGGCTTACTCCGATTTTCATGCCCAGCTGACCTCGGCGGTGAACCTGAGTGAGCAAGACGTGGTGTTTGGCATCTCTTATTCCGGGCAGACGGAGGACATTATTCAATCCATCACGGAGGCCAAGGCACAGGGAGCTAAGATCATTACGCTTACGAAATTTGGCTCCAATCCGGTATCGGAATTGGCAGACATTCGACTGTTCACCAGCTCCGTGGAGAAAAGCATTCGAACCGGTGCGATGGCTTCTAGGATTGCCCAGCTGAATGTAATTGACATCGTTTTCATTGCGATGGCAAGCCGACGGCAGGATCAGGTGATTCCGCTATTAGATAAAACCAGACAAGCGGTAAGCCGGACCAAACGGTCGATGGGATGATTGACAGAAAAATAGAATGTAGGGGGTAACAAGAACGATGAAAAAATGGTTAACTTCAATGGGTTCTATGTTGTTAATGTCTTCCCTAGTATTGAGCGGATGCGGAGGATCAAGCAACGAAGCAAGTCAGCCGCCAGCGGAGCAGCCGAAGCCAGAAGCGACGGCACCGGCGAAGGATCCGGTTGTTCTATCCATGCATAGCTGGCGCGTAGAAGATACAGAGGGATATAAGAAGGTTATTGCGGCTTTTGAAGCGGAAAACCCAGGGATTAAAATTGACTTTAAGCCGTTCAAAGCTACGGAATACAATACGATCCTCAATACCGCCCTGCAAAGTGACACCGGTCCAGATATCATGCAGCTTCGCCCGTATCGGGCTGGTATGACTTTAGCAGAAGCCGGCTACCTGGAGCCGCTGGATGGAGTAGGTGGATTGAAGGATTTTGCCCCAGACGTATTAGCTGCAGCTACTGCTAATGATGGTAAAGTATACGGGGTTCCTCTTTCCTTGAACTCCACTCAAATCTATTATAATAAAAAGATTTTCGAAGCGAATGGGTTAACCGAACCGAAGTCTTGGGATGAGTTAATTACGGTGGCCAAGACGTTGAAAGACAAGGGAGTCACACCATTTGCCTTCGGTTCCAAAGAAGGCTGGCTGCTTTCCTTAAGCCATGGGGTGATTGCTCCCGGAACCTATAATGCAGGCGAGTTCGTCGACCCTCTATTAAAAGGAGAGAAGAACTTTAAGAGCCCTGAATTTGTGAAATCTCTTGAACGTCTAAAGGAGCTTTCTGCTTACTTCCCCGATAATTTTACGGGCTTAGATGGAAACGACATCCGTACCTTGTTCTTTACCGAAAAGGCAGCGATGTACATCCAAGGAAGCTTTGAATTAGAAGTCTTGCAAAAGATGAACCCGGATCTTGCTTTAGATTTCTTCCCGATGCCAACGGATAACGGTCAATCGGTCATTACGACTTGGGTGGATGGTTCTTATGGGCTCAATGCCAAGTCGGGTAAAAAAGCAGAAGCCATGAAGTTCATGGAGTTTATGACCACGAAGTCCTTTGCCGATGTGTTTGCTAATGAATTCAAGCGTATTCCGGCCCTTCCTGGTGTCAATGTCAATGATCCTCTCGTGAACAAGATGGCGGAGTTGTCCCAAACGGTGGCTTCTCCTTATTTGATGGTCGTGAACTTTAACCAAGGAGAGCCAACGACGAAGGCGACGATTGAGAATGCGCTGCAAGGGATGTTCTTAGGTCAGCTGACGCCGGAGCAGGTCGCAGAAGAAGTACAAAAAGCAACGGACACGTGGTTCCAACCGAAAAAGTAAGTCGATTCCATGAAAGGAGTAAAACGAGAGGTTTTACTCCTTTCCCATAGAAGTAGGTGAAAAACATGAGTAGCAAACTGGAGATGGAAGTGCAGAAGGTCAACCTGAGAGTCGAGAAAAAAGGCAAGCGCAAATGGACGAGGCACTTGGTCCATCTGTTTCCAATGCCAGCCCTCCTGATCTATTTTCTTTTTGTGGTGTATCCGATTCTTTCCGCCTTCACCTATAGCTTGTACGATTGGAAGGGAATTGCCAGAGGCGAGTTTGTAGGTCTAGGAAATTTTATTAAGCTGTTTACCGTCGAGCCGTTCAATAAGATGTTCTGGAATGCTTTTGGCCACAATGTCATTTACTTTATAGTAGAGATGATTGTGCAGAACGGGATTGCCTTTGCCCTCGCTTATATCATTTACCGCAAAATCCGGGGCTCGGAGTTTTTAAAGATTGCTTATTTTATGCCTCGTCTTCTTTCCGTCATTATTGTTGGTTTTATGTGGAAGCTGATTTTAAATCCTAACTTCGGGGCACTAAATACGTTGCTTGCCAAGATCGGTTTGGAATCTTGGGCACGGCCGTGGCTCGGAGATCCGGATACCGCCTTATTATCTATTATTTTAGTCAACAGCTGGTTTGGTGTTGGTTTTGGGGTGTTGATCTTTTTGGCTGGCTTGCAATCCATTCCGGAAGAAGTGGTGGAGGCTGCGCGGCTGGACGGAGCAAGTGGTCCACGCTTGCTGTTGCGTATTATTTTACCGATGTGTATGCCGGCCATTACTATTATGACGGTGCTTACGTTTATCCAGGCGTTTGAAGCCTTTGAATTGGTTTACGCGATGCAAGGCTCAAAGGGGGAACCGTATTATTCGACGGATACGATGGCGGTTTACTTTTACCGATTGGCCTTTGGGGGCTCCGGTGGAGCTGATTCGACCTCGATTGGTCTGGGATCCGCGCTCGCGGTTGTGCTGTTCTTCATCGTCGCATCGATCTCCGCCCTATCGCTATACTTCATGAGAAAACGGGAGGTGCAGCATTAAGATGAAGACTTCCATTGGCGCTCGTTCCATGCAATACCTCTTTGCCTACTTGTTTGCGCTTGTTGCGCTTTACCCCATTTTTCTGATGATTAGTTCCTCATTTAAGAGCAATGCCGAGATTTTCTCCAATCCTTTAGGGTTACCCAAGAGCCTCAGCTTAGCACCTTATCAGAAGCTCTGGGAAGCTGTTCCGTTTTCACAGTTTATGATTAATAGCTTAATTGTCAGCAGTGTCTCTGTGCTTTTGATTCTCGTAAGCTCATCTCTTGCCGCGTTTTACTTGGCTCGCTTTTCGTTTAGATGGAACGGACTTCTCTATTTTTTCTTTTTGCTCGGGTTGATGATCCCCATCAAGCTAGGGATTGTTCCTTTGTTTATCTTAATGAAAGATTTAGGGCTCGTGAACTCGCTTTGGTCCTTAATTCTGATCTATACGGCGAGCGGCATCCCGATTTCCGTGTTTATCTTAACGGGTTTCTTCCGGACCTTGCCAGTTGAACTCGAGGAGGCTGCACGGATTGATGGCTGCAACCATGTGCAAGTGTTTTACAAGATTTTAATCCCTTTGATTCGCCCGGCGCTTGGAACGGTGATGATTATCAACTTTATCCAGGCCTGGAACGACTTTTTCTTCCCACTCATTTTTGTTCAGGATGATATGAAGAAAACCATTCCGGTTGGGATGCTGGGGATGTTTGGGGAATATGAAGCAGATTGGAGTATGCTATTCTCCGGTCTGACGCTTTCCGCTTTGCCCATGATTATTGTGTTCTTGCTCGCTTCTAAACAGTTCATGGAAGGGCTGACTGCCGGTGCGGTTAAATAGGAAAAACTGGTTTATCGGAATCGACGGCGGGGGAACGAGCACGCGCGGGGTAATAGGGGATGAATCAGGAGAGATTCTGGCTTCGGTTGTTGGCGATTCCTCGAATATGCTCTCGCGCTCTCTTCCCGAAGTCGAAGGTACATTGAGGGCCTTGTGTCAGGAGCTCGTGGAAAAAGCCGGGGGATCGCTGGCCGAGGTTCGAGCCATATTTTTGGGGCTAGCGGGCGCTGATCGCCCGCGGGAAAAAGAGTTGTTGATGAGGGGGCTCCATGACCTATGTCCAGGAGGTCTCGTGATTGACAACGATGCGATCACCGCGTTGTATGCCGGAACCTGGGGAAAGCCAGGCATTGTCTTAATCGCTGGCACCGGATCCATTGCTTATGGGGTTTGCGCGCAGGGAGAACGTTATCGGGTCGGAGGCTGGGGCTATCTATTAGGAGATGAAGGCAGCGGATTTTCGATCGGGAAGCAGGGATTGATCTCTGTCATGAGAGCCCATGATGGAAGAGGGAAACCCACGTTACTAACTGAGCTGGCTTTATCCAGGTTTGGGGTCACTGAGGTTCCTCTCCTTATTTCACATGTTTATGGGTCAGAAAACCCGCGTAAAGTGATAGCGGATACGGGGAGGATGGTTTTGGAAGCGGCGGAACAGGGGGATGAAGTCGCTGTGAGTCTGGTTGCTCAGGCAGCAGATGAGCTCGTTGAGCTCGTGGAAGCTTGTCAGAGGAAGATGGGGCAAGGCGAGGCTTTCCCTGTGGTTTTGGCGGGAGGACTGATGGAGCATGAAAGCTTGGTTCAACGATTAGTTGTTGAGCGTTTGGCGGGGAGAAAGTTTTCTGTAGAGATAGGGGTGTTGTCTCCCGTGTTTGGAGCTTTGATCATGGCAATGCAGTCCAGTGGAGTTGAACTCTCCGAACCTATCAGAAATAAGCTAAGGGAAGTGGAAGTATGGCAGAAAAGTTGAAAGAACTGCTAACGGAGTGGCGCAATCCAGATACGGAAAACTTGGATACCCTTCCGACGCTGGATATATTAAAAAAACTGAATTTAGAAGATCAAAAAGCCGCCTTAGCGGTTGAAAAAGAATTGGATACGGTAGCGCAGGCGGTGGACCTGGTTGTCCAGGCATTTGAACAAGGGGGAAGGCTGTTTTATTTCGGGGCGGGGACGAGTGGAAGATTGGGTATGCTGGATGCAGCAGAATGCCCGCCCACGTTTGGCACCGATCCCTCCCTTGTTCAAGGGGTGATCGCTGGGGGCTTGAGTGCTTTGGTGGAAGCAATTGAGGGAGCTGAGGATGAACCGGATTTAGGTCGTGAGGATGTCGATAAAGTGGGCGTGAAGGCAGAGGATGTCGTGGTGGGCATCGCGGCCAGCGGCCGGACGCCTTATGTGATGGGCGCAATGGAAGAAGCCAAGCGAAGAGGGGCCAAAACGATCGCGTTATCCTGTAATCCAGACTCGGAAATGAGTAAAGTCGCTGACGTAGCAATCGCCCCTGTCGTTGGACCGGAAGCCGTCACAGGCTCGACAAGGCTCAAGGCAGGTACGGCTCAGAAAATGGTGCTTAACATGCTGACGACAGCTTCGATGGTCCGTATGGGTAAGGTGTATGGAAACCTGATGGTGAACGTCCAAGCGACGAATGAGAAGCTGAGGGAACGTGTGAAGAAAATCATCATGGATGCGACAGAATGCACCTGGGAAGAAGCAGAAAAGCTCGCAGAACAAGCAGAAGGAGATGCCCGGGTGGGGATCTTGATGAAGCTCAAGGGAATATCTTCGGGAGAAGCGCGTGCCCAGCTGAACCGAGTAGGTGGACGAATACGGCAGGCGTTGGAGAATTGAATAGTGGATGTGAGCCCCTGACCTTATGAGGTTGGGGGTTTTTTGGTTAGTGGCCATGAGAGGGAGTGTGATTAAGCTGAGATTGCGGCCCTCTAAGTGTGCTGAAGCCGGGATCAGGGCAGCAAAGCCGAGGATTGATGCCTTTCAAGTGAGCCGAAGCCTAGATCAGGGCATCAAAGGCGGGGATTGATACCCTCTAAGTGAGCCGAAGCCGGGATCAGGGCATCAAATCCGAATTTTGATGCCCTCAAAGCGTGTCGAAACCGGGATCAGGGCACCAAAGTCGAGGATTGATGCCCTCTAAGCCTGCGAAAGCCTGGATCAGGGCACCAAAGCTGAGGATTGATGCCCTCCAAGCGTGCTGAAGCCCAGATTGGGGCACCAAAGCCGGGATCAGGGCACCAAAGCCGAGTTTAAATGCCCTCAATGCGTGTCGAAGCCTGGATCAGGGCACCAAAGCTGAGTTTTGCTGTCCTCTAAGTGAGCCGAAGCCGGGATCAGGGCACCAAAGCTGAGTTTTGCTGCCCTCCAAGCCTACCTACCATGAACTTGGTTACAAAAAAATTGGATGAAATCTCCATGATCTTCAAAAACTGAGAAAAAAGGAGTGGGTGCGTTGAAGGTCAGAGGGTGGTTCCTGAGTTGTTTGGTAGTCGGGGTGCTTTGTGGGCAAGGCTTCGCATCGGCGGATGAGTTGGATGATCTTTTGAATCAGGCGATTCAAGAGAATCAAATTCCTGGAGCGGTAGTATTGGTCCAGCATAAAGGGAAGATCGTGAAGCACCAAGCTTATGGTTATGCCTTGGACTATGAGGGTAAACGACAGGAAATGAAGGAAGATACCATTTTTGATGTGGCTTCTATTACAAAAGTTTTTACGGCGACTGTGTTGATGAAGCTGTATGAAGAAGGGAAAGTGAGGCTGGATGATCCTGTGTCTAAGCATCTTCCTGAATTCGCCCATAAGGGCGTAACCCTGCGCCATTTGCTGACCCATACGTCGGGGTTTCCTGCCTGGATTCCTCTATATGAAAAAGGGAGCGGCAGGGAGGACCGGTTGGCTTTTGTTCTCCAGCACCCTTTACAGCATCCTCCTGGAGAGGTGTACACCTACAGCGATCTCAATATGATTACCATTGGCTGTGTAATTGAAAAGGTGTCGGGGAAAAAGCTCGATGAGTATATGGATGAGGTGCTTATCCGTCCTTTAGGCCTGAGGGATACTTTTTTTAATCCGCCCCTTACCCAGCAAGGGCGCATCGCGGCCACGGAATACCAGCCAGAGAAAGGCCGAGGCTTGGTCTGGGGTACAGTTCAGGATGAAAATGCCTGGTCGTTGGATGGGGTAGCGGGTCATGCCGGTTTGTTTTCGACGGCTAAAGAATTAGCGGTCTTTGCCCAGATGATGCTGGATGGGGGAGCGAAGGGTGGGACTCGTCTTTTGAAACCGGACACGGTGAAGCTGCTGACGGAAAATCAAGCACCAGAAAACGTGACGCAAAAGCATGGGCTGGGATGGGAACTGGGGGAGGAATGGTACATGGACGTGTTGGCGTATCCCTCCACCTTTGGTCATACCGGTTTTTCGGGAACCTCTCTGGTTGTCAGTCCGAAGGAGGAGTTAGTCGTGATATTGCTTACCAATCGGGTTCATCCCACGAGAGAAACCGAGTCGATTAACCCACTGCGGCAACAGGTAGCTCGCTTGGCGTTAGCATCGATAAGAGAGGAGTAGTGTTCATGAGGTTTTTGCTTTTGGTGGTCTTGTTGTTCGTCGCCACCCCTGTAAAAGCAACAAGTCCATACACTGATCTGGTGTTGCTGGAGAATCTTCCGCAGGTTGAAGCCAGCGTACAAGACAACCAGTTGCAACTGAGGGCCATTCACCTTTATCGGGAAGGGCATTTTATCAAAGCGACGGATAACCTGGTGTGGAAATCTTCTAAATCCCGCATTGCCAAGGTCAATGATCGCGGGTTGGTCACCTTCAGTGGGCGACAGGGGAAGACTTGGATTACCGTAACGGATGGGGAGTTCTCGGACCGCATTGCGGTGCAAAACCTAGATGGAAAGCCCGTGGTCATCCCTGAGCAGGGAAACCGCTATGGACAGGTGATCGAACGTGTGGTGCAAGGATTGAGTGTAGAAGAGAAAATCGGGCAGATGTTGATGCCTGAGTTTTTAAAAAGTGGGGATCAGAGTGTGACTACCCTTACACCAGAGATTGAACAGCTGGTGAAAAAGTATCATATCGGTGGGGTGATTTTGTTTCGAGAGAACTTTCTCAGCGCGGAACAAGCGGCCAGCCTTACTTATAAGTATCAGAAAGCGGCAGAGAAGTTTGGCTTATTTATGGCTATCGATCAAGAAGGAGGCATCGTCACCCGCCTTCCTTTCGCGCCGGATTTCCCTGGTGGGATGGCTCTTGGTGCAACGCGGGATCCTGAGCTTGCCTTTCGGGTGGGTCAGGCTTTGGGGGAAGAACTTCGGGCGCTAGGGATTAATATGAACTTTGCCCCCGTCCTTGACGTGAACAATAATCCGGATAATCCGGTCATTGGGGTTCGCTCTTTTGGAGAAACGCCGAGTTTGGTGGCGGATTTGAGCGTGGCGTATCAACAGGGGCTGCAAAAGGCAGGTCTGGCCGCGACCGGTAAACATTTTCCCGGGCATGGAGATACCGGAGTGGATAGCCACTTGGGGTTAGCGGAAGGAAAAAGGCTTGCGCTCTATCCTTTTCGAAAAGCGATTTCTCATGGCATTGATGCGATCATGACGGGGCATGTGACGTTTCCTTATCTTGAGTCGACTAAAGTGAAGTCTCAACTGGATGGAACGGACATTTCGATTCCCGCAACCTTGTCTCCTGTGATGTTAACGAAGATTTTGCGTGAGCAAATGAAATTTCAAGGAGTCATCACAACGGATGCTATGAATATGAAGGCCATCGCGGATCATTTCGGGCCTGTGGATGCGGCGATTCGAGCGGTAAAAGCTGGAGCAGACATCGTTTTGATGCCGGTTGGCTTAGCCGAGGTGGCTGAAGGAATCTTTCAAGCGGTGATGGATGGAGAGATTTTAGAAGAGCGCTTGGACGAATCGGTTACTCGGATTCTGACACTCAAGCTGCAACGAGGGATTTTAAAAGAAGAAACGCCTCCAACCCTGAAGGAGCACGTTCAAAACGCTTTAGGGTGGATCGGACCTAAAAAGCATCAGGAGCTCAAAGAGGAAGCGGCGTTAAGGTCGATTACGTTGGTGAAAAATGACCGAGCTGTATTACCACTTAAGATGAAGAATAAGGGGAAGATCGTCGTGGTAGGCGCTCGTGCGATTGAGGATTTATATGAGGCGCTAAGAGCTCATCATCCACGGACGGCACTGGTTCAGCTTAATCCTTCCGGCATAAGAGCCTATCAGCCTTCTTTTCGCCAGTGGGCCGAGCTGATGGGGGCAGATGCGGTTGTAGTGGGGACGTATACCTCGAAGGCGGAGGATCGTGCAGCTGACCATGCGCAGATGAAGTTAGTAAAAGAGATTGCGCGAACCGTGAAGGTTCCGGTTATCGCCGTAGGGCTACGCAACCCATATGATATTGAGACCATTCATGAGGTGGTAGATGGCTACTTGGTGCAGTATGGTCATCGAGGTTCCAGCTCTCAAGCCACGGCGAAGGTCTTATTTGGTGTAGAAGAGCCTAAGGGAAGGTTGCCTGTGACCATACCGGATGGTAAGGGCGGGATCTTATATCCTTTTGGACATGGACTAGGCTATCAGGCGAGGTGATAGAAGTTGAAACAGGGTAAGGTTGGATTACTCGTTGTTTTATGTTTCTTTCTATTTGGAGGGGTGGGACAAGCGGTTGAGGCGCCCCTGCGTTTGGGGATTGAGGTGCTACTAGAGGAACAGTTGGACTTGGTGAAAGGGAAAAAAGTAGGACTAATTACCAATCCCACGGGGGTTGATCGGTGGTTAAAGAGCATTGTGGATGTTTTACACGAGCATCCTGATGTGGAGTTAAAAGCGATTTTTGGGCCAGAGCATGGGGCTCGTGGTGATGTACAGGATGGGAAGAAGGTCGATTCTTCCCATGATGAGCAAACAGGGGTGCCAGTTTATAGTTTGTATGGTGAAACCAAGAAGCCGACGTCCCTCATGTTAGAGGACATCGATGTGTTGCTTTTTGATATTCAGGATGTAGGAGTTCGTTACTATACTTATATTTATACGATGGCCTATGCGATGGAGGCAGCGAGGGAAAATGAGATTCCCTTTGTGGTGTTAGATCGCCCTAATCCTCTAGGGGGTAACGTAATCGAAGGACCCGTCCTTGAATCAGAGTTTTCTTCGTTTGTTGGCAGATATCCCATTCCTTTGCGTCATGGCATGACGGTCGGAGAGCTGGCCCAGCTTTTTAATGAAGAGTTTGGGATAGGCTGTGACCTGACCGTGGTGAAGATGAAGGGGTGGGAACGTCATGTTGATTTTTCCAGCTTAGGTCTGCCTTGGGTTCCTCCTTCCCCTAATATGCCTACAGCCCATACGGCTCTCGTTTATGCTGGGACGGCATTGTTGGAGGGAACGAATCTTTCTGAAGGAAGAGGAACGACTAAGCCGTTTGAGCTGGTTGGAGCTCCTTTCGTGGATGGCGTACAGTTGGCAAGGAAGCTTAATGATGTAGGATTGCCAGGAGTCCTTTTTCGCGAGGCCTATTTCACGCCCGAATTTTCTAAGTATAAAGGAGAGGCCTGTGAAGGGGTGCAGATCCATGTTGTGGAACCTGGAGTTTACGAGCCTTTGAAGACGGGTCTTGCTATAGTGAAAGCAGTCTACGAGCTTTATCCGAATGAGATGAAGTTTCGCTCGTTCTTTAATCAATTGATAGGGAATGAATGGGTCATGGAGGAGATAAAACGGGGGGCTTCAGTGGATAGTATGGTGAGTAGGTGGCAGGAAGATTTAAAGCAATTTCGAGGGGTGCGAAAGGACTATTCGCTCTATTAAGTAGTAAATTTTAACAAAAATTTAAGTTTGCCGACAGGAAGTGACAGACAAAAAGAAAGTAACTCTAGTATAATAGCCCTATAATTACTATCTAGGTACTGTTAATTCGTCTCAATTTATAGGGCAAGGGGATGGGCAGTTTGTCTAAAATAGAGTTGGATCAGGAATGGCTGCAGCTTATTCAGGAAGCAAGGGATATGGGGATTTCGCTAGAAGAGATACAGCAATTTTTGAGTGGGCAAGTGAAGGAAGGAATCTAAGAAAATTTTTGGTGTATAATTTTTTAGGTTTTGTACACGCCTCATGTTTAAATCTTATCCGAACTGGAGAAGATTGTTGATGAGGTGATGAATAAATGAATGGAGAACAAAAACAACCAATCCAACCACCAACTCAATCGAAGTGGAAGGCGTTCTTCAGTAAGAAATGGACTTTCCCAGTAATTTACATGGGAGCAGCAGCACTTATCCTTGCTTTAATCATGTGGTATCAGGATTCAAGTGATTATTCTCTTGAACAAGCCGAGATGCCGGGTGTAAGCATGGGAGAGGAACAAGCACAACAGCAACCGATTGCAGCAGCACCAGTAACACCAGAAGCCGTTGAAGTGAATGCACATGAGCAGGGAATGGCTTGGCCTGTTGCTGAAGGAGTAGAATTCGATATCGTAAGGAACTTCTTTGATGAAACAGCCGAGGATGATGTAAAAGCAGCAGCGCTGATCCATTATGAAGATTCCTATTTCCCGAATACAGGAATCGATCTAGCCACGAAGGATGGAGCCGTGTTCGAGGTTACGGCAGCTCTTCCTGGTAAAGTGACCAAAGCTGAGAAAGATCCAATGGTAGGCTATATCGTAGAAATCGAGCACGCCGACGGAATTTCCACGGTATACCAAAGCTTAGACAGTGTGCAAGTGGCTGTCGGCGATGAAGTAGAGCAAGGTGCCCTTCTAGCCAAAGCCGGCCGCAACTTGTTTGAGAAGGATCTTGGCATCCATCTACACTTTGAAGTGAAAGAGAATGGCCAAGCCGTTTCTCCGGATAAGTATCTTACAAGAGACAGCAAGAAAAATGAAGCTCAATAAGTAATATAGAGAAGGTGCCCGAGGGGGTGCCTTCTTTTTTGTTTAGGTTGCGATTGGTTGGGGCCTAAGTGATTAGTCGTAGATTTCCGGTTAAATACTCTGGTGGATGAGTTGTTGGGAGAAATAGTCGCAGTAGCTCCGGTTAATTGGCTGGAGAGGACCTAAATTGAAGGGTAGCAGCCCCAATAGTCGTAAATCTACGGTTAATTGGTCTTGAAGGACATCCATCCTTGAATTAACCGGAAATCTCCTCTTATTGAAGTGGTTCCACCTATCTATGAACCACCCAACAGGATCGAAAGCCCCCACAAGATGCACGGACAACCCCCATTTTATTAATTTTCTAAACGTTCTCTGTTGTTTTCGCGCATATATGCGTTCTCGTCTCAATATAATGTATCAGACTATCTCTAACAGGGAGGCGAGGGGAGTGCACGATTACATCAAAGAGCGCACCATCAAGATCGGTCGCTACATAGTGGAGACGCGCAACACCGTCCGTAAGATAGCCAAAGAATTCGGCGTATCTAAAAGCACTGTGCACAAAGATTTGACCGAACGACTACCCGAGATCAACCCCGAATTGGCTAATAAGGTTAAAGAAATATTGGAGTACCACAAATCCATCCGTCATTTGCGCGGAGGAGAGGCCACCAAGATCAAGTATAAAAGAAAATCAACCAAAAGCCAGAAGAAAGGAGCAACCGAAGAATTGGCATAAGGTGCCTGTCACCCGTCACATTCTGTCGAAAAAATGTCGAATAATCGAAAGGAATTCCTTGTTCCGCATCGAAGTATATACCTTTGGAGCTACTAATCGCTAGAATAGCATTCACATAGATGAACCAGTACAGGGAGGACCTTGCAATGTTAGGGAAGGATATCGGAATCGATTTAGGAACGGCTAATGTATTAATATATGTAAAAGGACGCGGAATTGTGCTAGATGAGCCATCGGTTGTCGCTATCGATAGCATGACTAGAAAAGTGTTGGCGGTGGGTAATGAAGCCTATCGGATGGTTGGACGTACGCCGGGTAATATCGTGGCGATTCGACCGCTTCGTGATGGCGTGATTGCAGACTTTGAAATTACCGAAGCTATGCTTAAGCATTTTATCGCGAAAATCGGAGTAAAGAGCTTCTTCGTCCGTCCCCGAATTTTGATTTGCTGCCCTACAAATATCACCTCAGTAGAACAAAAAGCAATTAGAGAAGCCGCGGAACGCAGCGGTGCAAGAACGGTATATCTAGAAGAGGAGCCAAAAATCGCAGCCGTTGGCGCGGGTATGGATATTTTTGTACCGAGCGGAAACATGGTAGTGGATATTGGCGGAGGGACGACCGATGTGGCAGTACTGTCCATGGGGGATATCGTCACCGCCTCTTCTATTAAAATCGCTGGGGACAAGTTTGATCTCGACATCATGCGCTATATTAAACAAAAATATCAATTAATGATCGGCGAGCGAACAGCAGAAGACATCAAGAAGGGAATCGCTACGGTGTTTCCAGGAAGCCGTAAGGATGAAATGGACATTCGAGGTCGTGATATGGTATCAGGGCTTCCTCGCAACATTACAGTATACTCACATGAAATTCATGAAGCACTGGCTGAATCGGTTACCCATATTGTACAAGCCTCTAAGAATGTATTAGAGAGAACCCCGCCTGAACTATCCGCGGATATCATTGATAAGGGCGTCATGCTGACGGGGGGAGGCGCATTACTCCACGGTATGGACAAGCTTTTGGCTGAAGAATTGCGCGTGCCTGTGCTCGTTTCAGAAGAGCCCATGTTCTGTGTGGCTAAAGGGACAGGAATTATGCTGGAAAACTTAGACAGACCAAGACGTCAATTCATTTAAGGACAAGCCCTCTCAGAATATGTTAAAATAGGAATACCATACATACGTGAAATGGGGACTCCATATGCTGAGGGGCATCTACAATTCGGCTTCAGGTATGATCGCCAACCAACGTCGATCTGAGGCATTAACCAATAACCTGGCCAATAGTCAGTCCACCGGATATAAGGCAGATGAGGCTGTTTTTCGTTCGTTTCCCGAATATTTGATCTCGGCGGTACAGAGTAATCGGTCACCACTACCACCGAATGCGCCGGTCATGGGGCAACAGAAGCTTCCATTGGGCAAGCTGCCGCAAGGGGTGTACACCCATGAGATGATTCCTGATTTCAAGCAAGGAGACCTGCAAGAAACGGGTAGTCCCTTTGACTTGGCCATCATGGATGACCATCTGCCGTCTACGGAGCAGAATGGACGCCTAGTTCAATCTAGGCTATTCTTTGCCGTACAGAAGAATGGGGAAACATTCTATACAAGAAACGGAAATTTTACGATAGACGCGTTGAATCAACTGGTGAGCGCAGATGGAAGCCTGATGTTGGATAGTGAAGGCAAGACGATCACTTTAGCCAACGATCGGTTTCTAATCGATGAACGAGGCTACCTTTATGATGAGTTTGGACAAGCTATCCAGAGCACTCCAAACGATCCGAACGAACAGCCTTACCCCATCCAGCTTCAAGTCGTCCAAGTGGACAACCCCTATAATTTGATCAAAACAGAAAATGGAGCTTTTCGCTGGCAGGGGCAAGAAGCGCCTGCTTCGGCTGGGGAACTCGTCCGATTAAAGCAGGGATTTGTAGAGCGGTCTAACGTGAACGTTCAACAGACCATCGTCGATTTAACGCAAACGGCCAGATCGTTTGAAAGCAACCAAAAGGTCCTGTCTGCCTACAACCAAACATTAGAAAGATTGTTTGAATCCTCTCGT
The DNA here is from genome assembly GCF_004522215.1 of Ammoniphilus sp. YIM 78166. GTDB lineage: Bacteria > Bacillota > Bacilli > Aneurinibacillales > RAOX-1 > YIM-78166. The sequence goes on from NZ_SDLR01000004.1 coordinate 645,569, forward strand.
TTAAGCTAAGGTCAGGGTGGTGAGTTCGATGTATACGTCTATGATTAATGCGGTCAGCGGCATGCGTTCTGCACAGATAAAGATGGATTCAATAGGGAATAATGTAGCTAATACCAACACACATGGTTATAAAGGCCAAGAGATCTCCTTTGGATCCATCCTAGCGGACCAGCATCGAGCCACGCCTGAAGCTCCGTCCAAGACAGGACGAATGACTCCCTTACACCTAAGGGTGGGTATGGGGGCTGTAGCCAATCTGCATCGCTATGACATGCAGGCTGGGGCCATGATCCAAACCGACGTGGAGACGGATTTATACTTACAGGGAAATGCTTTTTTTCAAGTGCAAGGAGATCAAGGAGAAACTCGTCTAACTCGTATGGGGTCCTTTCAACCCATAAACCATGGAGATGGGCGTATGGTGTTAGGCACCACCGATGGCAGACGTGTGCTGGATAGCAATGAAGAGATCATTGAAATCCCGGTAGGTTATAAGCTATCAGTAGACTCCAGCGGAAAAATCAGTTTTATTAGCTCGGCTGATCCTACCAACGTGATCGACTCTGGAAAGCAGCTATCCCTCGTCAAAGTTCCGAACCGGCAAGCGCTTATTCCGTTAGGGGAGCATGTATATGGCGTACCGCCAGGCGTTGAACCCGTACAGGTCGGGGAGAATGGCGAAGTCTTAGTCAAACAGGGCTTTCTTGAAGGATCCAATGTAGACCTGGCGAAAGAGATGGCTTCACTTATTGAAGTGCAGCGACAGTTCCAGTTGAACTCTCGTGCTTTGACCATTATTAATGAAATGGGTCAAACGATCAATAACATTTATGGAAGATAGGGAGTAATCGCAATGCAACAGCAAACACAGGTAACTGCCTCCCCATATGGGGAAGAAACCATGGAAGAAAGAACAAGGAGTCGGGAAAGCAGAAGGAGCAAATCCAAATCCAAGTCGAAATCAGGCGAGGATTCTTCGAGAAGGAGAATACCATGGTTTGTGAAATTTTTTCTGACGCTTTTTCTTCTGTTCGTGTCCTTGGTTGGGGGTCTAGCGGCCGGATACAGTGTAGTGGGAAAAGGTCCAGTCACAGACGTGTTTCATGCTGATACTTATAAGCATATGTATAATCTGGTCTTTAAGACAAGCTAGGAGTTTGTAAGCGGGGAGCACAGGGGAAGACTGTGCTCCTTCTATGTTAACCCCGTTAGCCGGCCGGGCTTTGGGAGGTTAGTTATAGTTTAGCTTTTGTCGAAGTTTGTTATGTAGTTAAATACTGGAGGGAAAAACATGCTAAATATCGAACAAATTAAAGAAATTATTCCTCATCGATATCCTTTTTTACTGATTGATAAGATCCTTGAAAACGACCCAGGTAAGCGTGCGGTTGGAGTGAAAAATGTAACCATCAATGAACCTTTTTTTCAAGGACATTTCCCGGAATATGCGGTTATGCCTGGCGTCTTGATCGTTGAAGCCCTAGCCCAGGTAGGGGCGGTAGCGGTTTTGAGTGTTGAAGAGTATAAAGGGAAAATAGCCTTTTTCGCAGGAATTGATAACCTTCGTTTCAAAGAACAAGTCCGCCCGGGTGATACGCTGACTTTGGAGGTAGAGATGACCACTCTCCGCCGAGGAATTGGGAAAGGTCATGCGATTGCCAGAGTGGGAGATAAAATCGCTGTAGAAGGCGATTTGATGTTTGCCATTGGAAAATAAACAACTATAGGAGCTTCCAAGTGCGGAGGCTCCTTTTTGTTTTATTGAAAAAATTCGCATGATAAATAATAGTACATACTTCCTATATTATGCTACTTATGTTACAATTTTACTATAGAGACATAATTCATATAGGTGAGGTTGGTATAGCTGATGAAAAAATTATTAACTGGTGTTTTAGCAAGTTCTTTACTTTTTACCTGTGGTGTCGTTTCTGCACACGGAGGACATGCCCATTCGGGTACGGTTGTTCAAGCAGCTGCTGTGAAGCAAGCTGAGAAGGTTGCACTACATACTAAAGCTTTAGTCAATGGTCTGGAAATTAAATCGAGAGCGAATCATGTTGAAAATGGAAAATACTATGTTTCGGTAGAGGCTTTTGCTGACTTGTTTAACAAGTCGTATAGCGTATCAGCAGACAAGAAGTCTGTATCCTTCAACGGAAAGACGATTTCGAATGTGAAGTGGTCTCACGGTGAGGCAACAGCTTGGATACAAGATTTGAGTAGCGCTGTAAATGGTAGAGTCACATGGGATGATAAGAGAAAAGAAGCCTATGTTTTAGTGTTGCCGGAAGGAACGATTAATTTAGAGCCAGGTGCGGTTGTTCCTGCCATGGGCGAGCATTGGGCCAATCCGGCTGAGATGCCGTTAGGTCCGATCTATGGGGTCCATGAAGGTCGACTTGTATTTTTAGAATATATGATCGCTCAGGACGATTTTGTTAAAGGAAAATCTTATCCTGATATTCCGGGAATGAAAGGATTACCGTCTCCGGCAGTGGTGCATACGGATATTGAATTCCAGCCTGTCGGGCATCCTGGATTCGAAATTCCTCACTATGATATTCATATGTACTTTATTACCGATGAAGAGCAGCACCAGATTGGGACGGTCTATACCGAATTAGCCAATGCCAAGGGCGAAAAAATTGGGTATGCTGCATTCTACAACCATGGGCCTCAAGTGGTCGCCAAAGTAGTAGCTTCTGGTTTGACTCCTAATGGACAGCATGGATTCCATATCCATTCCGCTCAAATCGAGAATAATGATTTTGCTAAAGCGGGAGGCCACTTTAACCCAGAGGGCAAGAAGCATGGTCACGATAATCCAGAAGGAGCTCATGCGGGAGATCTTCCAAACCTTGTTGCAGACAGCAATGGTAACGTTAGTGTTCTTATTCCAGTAAATGGCATTAGCCTTGAAAAGGGTCAACCTAACTCCATTTATGGAAAATCCCTCATCATCCATGCAGGTCCGGATGACTATAAAACCGATCCAGCTGGCGACTCGGGAGCTCGAATCGCAGGCGGAAATCTTCCTCAATAATGTAGTAAAAACCACCGTTAACGGTGGTTTTTCTTTTTCGAGGGTTTGTGTGATCGCTCGCAAATTCATCGCTGATTACAGTAAATGGAATTTTTAAACAATTCGGGAGCATATGGGAGGATAAGATACGATATGGGAAGATATTTAAGGATCCTCTATTTAATCTAGCCTCACCCTTATATATTAGATAATATTCAGATATTGCAAGGAATATCAAAATTGTAAAAGGAAGGAAAAGTCCCTATACTTTTAGATAGAACAACTGATTCATCATAGTATTTACGGCAGCAAAGGCAGGTGAATAGAGTGATACCTCTCTGGCCTGTACACGAAGCATTGCTTAGGAGCTATGAGTTCTTTATCAGCGATGAGAAAGAACCACGTACAGTGAAGATGTACTTGACCGAAATCAGGCACTTTCTTTTCTGGATGGAAACGAAGGAAAAGACGTTGAAAGAGCTGAGTCAAGAAGATGTCATTTCATTCCGCGATGAAATGGTCGGCAGAGGCAGGAAAATATCAACTATTAACAAAAGGATATCGATTATTAGCTCATTTTTAAAATGGTCTGTGGAAAAAGGAATGCTGCAGGAAAATGTGGCCCAACACCTTAGATTCGTGGAGATGAAAAAGGAGCAACGGGATTGGTTGACCGTTGAGCAGGAAGAGAAGCTGTTAAACATCGTCAGCGAAGAGCGGAATGCTGTAAAAAAGGCAAGGAACGAAGCCCTCGTCTATATTATGCTTCATGCGGGTTTGCGGGTGGAGGAGATTTCTTCGCTCCAATATCAGTCCATTGAGCAAGGGCAGATTGTGATAGGTCAAACGGCTGCTAGAAAAGTTCCGATTGTTCCCTTATTACAAGTTAAGCTGCTAGAGTGGATGAAGCATCGCTCGTTATCCGAAAAAAAGGTTCATCAGGAAAGTGTCTTCCTTTTTGTCACTGAAAGATCTGGATATATGCAACCTCGTTCGATTCAATTCGTGATCGAAGGCTTTAGCGGGAAAATGGGTTTTCCGCTCTCTTGTAAAACTTTGCGGCATACCTATTGCCGAAGGATGGTAGAAAGGAACGAACCATTAGATCTGATTATGAGGTTGTCAGGTTATCTGACCATTAAAAGTGTAGTCCGATATCTAGATGAATAAACGGAGGTGAGTTTCTTGAGTAAAATTGTTGTAAAGGATCTATATAAGATCTTTGGGAAAAAACCGCAGGAAGCCCTTTTACGCGTCAAGCGTGGTGAGGGAAAAGAAAAAATATTTGCAGATACGGGAATGACGGTTGGGGTTAATAAGGCAGCCTTTGACATTCAAGAAGGAGAGTTTTTCGTCATCATGGGGTTATCGGGAAGTGGAAAATCGACTCTTATTCGACTGATTAATCGGCTAATTGAGCCGACATCCGGCCAAATCCTGATTGACGGTGAGGATATTGTGAAGATGAATCAGGATCAGCTCATGAAGACGCGGAGAAAAAAGCTGGGAATGGTCTTTCAAAACTTTGCGTTGTTTCCGCACCGAAACATTTTGCAAAATGTAGAGTTTGGTTTGGAAGTTCAAGGAGTTCCAAAAGAGGAGCGAGAGAAAAAAGCAAGAGAAGCTCTCGAGGTTGTGGGTCTTAAGGGATATGAACAAGTGAAGCCTAAAGAACTCAGCGGAGGAATGCAGCAAAGAGTAGGACTTGCAAGGGCTCTAGCCAATGATCCAGATGTATTGTTGATGGATGAAGCCTTTAGTGCATTAGATCCCCTCATTCGCAAGGAAATGCAGGATGAGCTTTTACAACTACAGGGTCAATTAAAGAAAACCATTCTATTCATTACGCATGACCTGGATGAGGCCTTGAAAATCGGGGACCGCATCGCGATTATGAAAGACGGCGTAATTGTGCAAATTGGCACACCGGAGGAAATCTTAACAAACCCAGCCAATGAATATGTCTCTACCTTTGTACAGGACGTCGATCGTTCGAAGGTGCTGCTTGCCTCCCATGTTATGAAGCAGCCGGACGTTGTCACCACTTGGAAAGATGGACCTCGTGTAGCAATACGGATGATGGAAGAGAAGGGAATTTCCAGTCTTTTCGTTGTCGATAAGGAGAAAAAGCTGAAAGGTTTGCTGACGATTGATGCAGCTCTTCAAGCGGTGAAGGAAAACCGCTGGGTAGAAGACATGTTGACACAGGACTACCATGTAACCGATCCGGATACCCCGGTGAGTGAACTGTTTGGCGTTGCAGCGGAAGCTCGATATCCAATCGCCGTGGTATCGAATGACAAGTTTAAAGGTATTGTATCCCGCGTATCGATTCTATCTGGTCTAGCGTTGGCGATGGATAACGACTCCACTCCTGCTGAGAATGACTCAACGAAGGAGGTGAACTCGGCGTGAATTATTTTCAATTACCGTTAGCCGATTGGACGAATGGCTTTGTGGATCATTGGTTGATCCCGACTCTAGGCGGCTTTTTTGATCAAATTAGTAAGTATATCTCCTTTTTTCTTAAAGGATTCGAAGGATTCCTGATATGGCTTCCACCTGAGCTGATCGCTGTCGTGATTGCACTGGTGGCTTGGCGTACAGCAGGAAAAGGGCTTGCGATTTTTAGTTTACTTGGACTTCTTTATCTCGGTTCGGTAGATATCTGGCAGCCTGCTATGCAAACCTTAGCCGTTGTATTGGTTTCTACGTTGTTCTCTATTGTGGTAGGAATCCCTTTAGGAATCTGGAGTGCCAAAAACGACCGAGTAGATCGCGTCATGCGACCGATTCTTGATTTTATGCAGACCCTGCCGAGTTTCGTTTATCTCATTCCGACCATTCTTTTGTTCGGTATTGGAGGGGTTCCAGCTGTCTTTGCTACCTTTGTGTTTGCCGCACCACCTGCCATTCGATTTACAAACTTAGGGATTCGCCAAGTTCCAGAGGATGTAGTTGAAGCAGCGAAGGCGTTTGGCTGTACAGCTTGGCAGATGCTCGTAAAAGTCCAGCTTCCGATGGCTTTGTCAACGATCTTGGCCGGTGTCAATCAGACAATCATGTTAGCTCTATCCATGGCGGTTATTGCCTCGATGATTGGAGCGCCAGGGCTAGGATCGATTGTTATGGCGGGTATCTCCCGAGTCGATGTAGGAATTGGGTTGGTTGGTGGATTGGGAATTGTAGTTCTCGCCATTATTTTGGATCGCGTAACAGAAGCTATTGGGAAAAAGGCAACTTAACCTATATAAATAAGGGGTGTTTTTAACGTGAGAAATCTATTTAAAAAAGGATTAAGCATCATTGGAATATCTGCCCTAGTTTTAGCTGCATGTGGTGGAGCACAAGAGACGAATCAGCAGGCAGAACCTGCAGCAGGATCTGGGGCAACTAATCAGGAGGTGGCGCTGACCATCGGAGAAACCCCGTGGACCAGTACCGTTCCCCCTACGTATGTAGCGAAGCATTTATTAGAAGAAATGGGCTATAAGGTTTCCGTGCAGAAAGCCGATGCCGGGGTGGTTTATACCGGACTTTCTAAAGGCGATATTGATATCTTCATGGACGCGTGGCTTCCGGATATGCATAAGAACTACATGGAGAAGTATGGAGATACGCTCGTAGATACAGCCATCAGTTATCCCGATGGGGAGCTGGGATGGGTAGTGCCAACGTATATGGAGGATATTAACTCGATAGACGACCTTGTGGGAAAAGAAGATCTGTTCAACGGAACGATCTATGGGATTGAAGAAGGGGCAGGGATCACTGAAACTTCTAGGAAAATGATTGAGGGCTATGATCTGAAGCTAGAATATGCCGCATCTTCTGAACCAGGCATGTTGACTCAAGCGAAACGTTTAATGGACAAAAAGGAGCCTGTTTTGTTTGTCGGTTGGCGTCCGCACCCGATGTTTGTAGATTTTGATCTGAAGGTCTTGCCTGATTCAAAAGGGTTCTTTGAAGCCTCTGAGGTACATGTCATCACCAATAAAGGATTGCAAGAAAAAGCACCAGAAGCTTTTGCTTTCCTAAGCAAGTGGAGCATGCCGGTGGGAGACATCGAGGAGATGATCGTAAAGATTGAGGGCGGCGCTACGCCTGAAGAGGTCGCGAAGGAATGGGTGGAAGCAAATCCGGACCGCGTCAAAGAAATGAAAGGTGAATAAAGAAGATAAAACCCTCTCCATGCGAGAGGGTTTTACCTTTTTCTGAGTTTCCATTGCTTATACTGAAAGTAAAGGGTACAACCGATGCAGTAACCACAGATGGCAACAAACGCGGCCAAGGCCACCATCCCGGCTAATACCACGCTGAGGGTGGTCAAACCTACGGAATAGGCTAGCGTGGACGCGGCTAAAAGAATGATGGCAATACTGTTGTTGAACCGTTGCAGTTCTTGTGCCTCGGTTTCGGCATGCTGCAGTCGATCCTTAAGAAAAGGCTTCGCCACTTGGACGAAGAGGTTCCATTGGATTCCCCCAAGAAAGCCGATGATCTGAATGATGAATAAGGCGACGATCAGTGTGTACTGCTGCAAGAGGATTCCTGCCAAAATGAAGATCACAATACCCCACTGATTCGCTCGGACATAAGGGATAGGAATTTCCTTCATCGGTGTATTCCCCTTCCTAAGATGTAGTTAGATCTATTTTAAAGGAAATATCACTTCAAATCGAGTGCCGCCCTCAAATTCACTGTATACTTGGAAATCGGCATGGTAAAGCGCACTCATATTCTGAACAATGGAGAGGCCTAACCCATCTGTCCCTTTGGTGCTGAAGCCTTTAGCGAGTATTTTTTCAATCATTTCTTCATCTAAAATGGGGCGTTCATTCCTCACCGTAATTCTTACTTGATCATTTAATTTTATAGTGGACACGTAAATGATCTTCTTGTTTAGATCCGTGGTAAGGAGCGCGTCGCGCGCATTATCCAGTAAGTTTCCGACAATATTGATGAGATGGATAGGCTTCATGTTCAACTCTTTAAGATTGGCTTCGATGCAAGTCTGAATCTCTACTTCCTGCTCTTTGTACGCCTCACTTTTGGAGAGGAGGATGGAAGAAAGAATAGGGTTCGTCGTCATGAACTGATTGACCTGCTGAAGCTCTTTTCCTAAATCATTGAGATAGGCCTTGATTTCCTCGGTCTTATTTAGGTAAGCCAAGCCTTGAATTCCGAATAAGGCTGCATTTGGACAGAAGCGCTTCTATTCTCTACCTAGTGTTTCACCGAAACACGTGGGAAAACTATCAGCTGTTACAAAATACTGCGTTTAGTTTATCTTCATTAAAGCCGATGATACTTTGGGTAGGACCAAGTAAAATAGGCTTCTTTAATAGATCAGGGAATCGATGAAATAAATCAATATACTGTTCATCAGTTAATTGATCCTCTTGACCTTTAATATGGGCTACATAGTAAGGGTCATTTTGTTCCACTTTAATGGGGCTTAATAAGCCCTTGGCTCCGTTAGGTTGTTCTGATGCAATTTGGGCGATCACTTCTTTACTGGGTGCTTCTTTAATCATGTCTTGGGCATGAAATGGAACTTGATGATCTGAAAGCCACGCTTTCAGTTGGGTACAGGGGCCTCAGCCTACTTTGCTCAATACTAACCACTCTTTAGACACTAGGGTCACCTCTTTTGTCAAATATTCATAATAATAATACACTGATTTCGACAAAACTCCAAGTTAATTACTGTGGTATTTTTACATATTTTTCATTTTCGTTCTAGTATACTTAACTCTAGTTAAGCCGGCAAATCAATAGAATAGGAGTGAGGATTAGGTTAATAGAATAATAGTCTCATAAAACGATAGGTATACTAAAAATAAGTGGAGGTAGTAACTAATATGAAAAAGCCATTATTCACCTTTTTAAGTATCTTTGCGATGGTATTCTTTTTGATTAGTGCGACAGGTGCAGAAAACCAAAATTATTTTTCCATCGAACTAAAAGAAAGAGTATATGATGCGAATCAGGATGTTACAACGTTTCATTATCAGATCAAGGGATCTGGTGAAGGGCACGATCTCAGTCACTGGGGCTTAGCGGTTGATCCAAGCTTGGAGATTGTGGAAGCTTCACATGCATTCGAGGTGATGATAAAACCAGATCCAACAACGAATGTTACGGGAATCAAATTTGATATACCAGTTAAGGTGGATTCTTCTCTAGATTTTTGGATTAAGGTAAAAGGAAATTGTGAAGGGCTTGAAATGACGACTGCTTTTAAAGCAGGACAAGATATATTTACCCAGTCAGTAATTGGTCCGAGTTGTGCTGAGGCGGTACTGCCTGTAGAAGAAAGTAAGCAGGATCCGCCCGTTGGGGATGAAGTGCCCAAACCAGAGCAGCCTGAAGGGGAGCTAGAACAACCTGCTGTACCAAAGGTTGAAGAACTCATTTCGGAAACAGCACCGGTTAAAAATCCTGAGGTCGTAGCATCCGATCCAATCCAACAAGTGGGGACTATAAATGGTGGAAGGCTTCCCGATACGGCTAGTCCATGGTATAACCTTATGCTTTTAAGTAGTTTAGCTCTCTTTGCTACAGGATTAGGTTGGTGGAGAATAAGAATACGGGCTGATAAAACATGAAGTTGTTGGTGAAAGGAGGCTTTTTTCTCTCGCTATTGCTGATGGTAATCTCGTTCTACCAAATTAGCCTTGCAGATGATCAGGTTCAAGCGGGGTTAGAAGAATGGGAGGATGTCGTTGGATATGTAGAGGTGATAGAGGGGGAGGAAATAGTAGATGAGGTGGAAGTAGTAGCTGAAGTGGATAGAGGGCCCCCGCCTCTTTATAGTAAAAGACCAAAACAAGGGGAGTTGATTGGAAAAGTAGAGATTCCTAAGCTTAAAGAATCTTTTCCTCTCATTGAGGGAACGGGAAATAAAGAACTTGCGAAAGGAGTAGGGCATTATATTGGCAGTGTACTACCTGGTGAGTCCGATAACGCGGTCATCGCAGGGCATCGAGATACGGTATTTCGCAGATTGGGGGAGGTCGAGGTTGGAGATGTGATTAATGTGCAAACCGTAGCTGGAACGTTCTCATACCATGTGATTGAACAACGAATCGTAGACAAGGAAGATCGGACGGTGATTGTTCCCCATTCTGAAGCTATTCTGACTGTAGTGACATGTTATCCTTTCGATTATGTAGGAGCGGCACCGAATAGGTATATTCTAACGGCAAAATTAAAATGAGACTAAGAGCAAGTCCACTTACTGCCCCTCGCCAGGCTGTAAGCGGAGAAGCTCCGGTTAGAGAGAGTATGAAGGGGGGGTACCCGAGGATTGCAACGGGAGATAAACCAACAACTAGCGAATAACGGGAGGAATTCCGTTTACTGCCCCTCGCCAGGCAGTAAGCGGAAGCTCCGGTTAGAGAGTATAAAGGGGGAGGTAATTCCACGGATAGAGAGGAAGCTGTGACCGTTAATCGGACCGCGTAACTAACACTAGCGAATAAGGAGCAAGTCTGCTTTCGGCCCCTCGCTAGGGTGGATTTTTGACTGCTGTTTCGTTTAACTGATAAGTATGGATACGCTGTTTACCGGGGATGGGAACTAATTTAGAGAGGAGAGTAAGGTGCGGACTTCTTGGGGCCTTATGAGGGTATGCTCAACTACTTGGTCGTAGGAAAAGCGGATGATGGTCCATCCGTCTATAACTAGGTGGTTTGCATGGTTGTACCTTGTTTTTCCAACCGAATATTCCATTGTAAAGCACACAAAACCAGCAGGGCAATCGGCTCTGCTGGTTTTGTGCTTTCAGCTTTAAAGCTTCACGGTATTATCTTTACCCTTGAGCGAGGAGAAGTTTCTCCATGCTTCGAGGATGAGGACGATACAAAGAATAAATAGGGCCAATGACGAGAAGGCTAGGAAATACTTTCCGCTGGCGAAATTGGTTTGGATTAACACGAGCAAGGCGGAGATGGTCACAACAAACATGAAGACCATCGGGATCGCTGTGAAATAGGATTTAACCCCCATCTTGCTCAGCCAAACAGTCACGGCAAGCAAGGCTAGAGCCCCAAGCATTTGGTTGGCTGCACCGAACAATGGCCATACCGAGCTCCATGTTCCGGATAAAGCAAGAGCGGCTGCACCGGCTGCGACAATTCCTGTGCTGAAGTGGTTATTTCTAGCCAACGCAGGAGAACGATCTTCCACCAATTCTTGAACCGCATAGCGACCTAAACGTGTAGCAGAATCCAGGGTCGTTAAGAGGAACGCGGAAGCGGTAAGGGCGGTGAAGGTAACGGCTGTTTTTTCAGGAATCCCCCAGTGTGACATAAAGTAGCCGATTCCCGCAGCAAACGTACCGATCGGTCCGCCTAAGGCTTCCATCCGAGCGGCAAACTCGGCTTGGGAAAGATAAGCTACCGTTCCAACCGTGATGATGGCTAGGAACCCTTCGAGCAGCATTCCGCCGTAAGCGATAAACTTTCCGTTTTTCTCACTGTCCAGCTGCTTCGCTGTGGTACCGGAGGATACAAGAGAGTGGAAGCCAGAAATGGCTCCACAAGCAATGGTGATAAATAAAATCGGGAACAAGTACCCTAATTTTTCATTATAGAAGCCTGTGAATCCAGGGAATTGGATCGCGGGTGCGGCTAAGAGAATACCTACCGCAGCTCCAGCAATCATGCCATAAAGCAAGAAGGAGTTGAGGTAATCTCTAGGCTGCAGCAGCAGCCAAACAGGAGCAACCGATGCTAAATAAGCGTAACCTACGAGAATGAGATACCAGGCTGTAGCGCTAAGCGAAATAGGGAACATGAGTCCAAGCCATACAGAGGCTAGCATACCTGCCACTCCAAGGACACTAGCAAGCACGAGATTCATGCGCATTTGGTTGACTAGGAAGCCGAAAACAATGGCTAAAGCTAAGAACAACGCAGAAGCGGTTGCGGCTTCAGGTACAGCGGCAAAAGTGTTGCCTACGAGGATGATAAAGACACCTACGATCAGAATGAGGGTTGCGATGGAGAAAATGAGGAACAGCAATTGGCCTCGTTTTCCAATATATTCTTTAATTATCGCTCCGATGGAATTCGCCTTGTGACGGATAGAAGCTTGCAGAGAAGTATAGTCATGAACACCACCGATAAAAATGCTGCCAAGAATAATCCAGATCACGGCAGGAATCCAACCAAATAAAGCAGCCGTGATAGGCCCTACGATCGGACCACCTCCGGCAATCGTGGCAAAGTGGTGACCGAGCAAGACCGGTTTTTTAGCAGGGACATAATCGACCCCGTCATACATGGTGTTTGCAGGGGTTTCACGGTTGGGATCAATCATAAGCTTACGCTCAATAAATCGTCCGTACGTAAAGTAGGCGATAAGGAAGATGACGCCAGAAATTAATAAAAGGGTTAATAAGTTCAAGATTTATCCTCCTCGGTTAAAAGTTTTTGAAAGGGTTCCACAAAGCTCTGTGCCTTAGGATTAACGTAAACGCTTCCAACTTTTAAATCTACGACAGCGATGTAAAGCTCAGCCCAACCGTGTAAGCCATAACGAATCCATTTGATTTTACGGTAGTTCTTCACTCCTTTCTTCACTTCCTCCGGTACCGGTTGATCCGTTACGATAACCCCTAAAAGAATTGTTGACATATGATCCTTGTCATGGGTGACAAATTGGTCAACTTTATCTTTCATATCGTTCTGGAATCTATGGATAAACTCCTGGGTGACGGGAGTATCGGAGGTCGATACAAAGACAGCTTGCTGATTTTCAACGCCCCAGACCTTAATGGTCTTCGTCATGAGGTAGCGCTCATCCCTTCTTTTGTAGAGGGCCTTGAAAGCTAAGGGGATGCTTCCTATGTAATCATCGCGATACACATCAAAATATGCTACATAACGATTGGCCAGTTTATGCACATATTCCTTGAGGGTTTGATTTTCCATGGCAACCTTCCTTCTAACTGGGGTTCCTAAAACAATAATATTATATTCGGTATTGGTAAAATTATCAAAATAAATTTGAATATATATTGATTTCAAACTAAAGTAGGCAATTCCTACCATGTAAATATTGGTAATATAACCCAAAAGTAGCATTTCTCATATGTTAGACGTGTGTTAGATTTAGGCATAACATTCATACTAACATGAGGAGGTTTTTACGAAGATGACTAGATTGCTCCTTGCACTCATGCTTTTCATCCAAGTCGTTTTCCCAGGTGTATCGTTAGCGGAGAAAAGTCATGCCGAAGGAATCGCGGCCCAGTTGGACAAGCTCCTTTATGACTTGGAGCAGGCGGAAAGCAGCAAAGGGATTTACGCAGGTCTTAGTGTTTATAACTTGACGAATCAAGCGTATGTTTACCAGCATAACCCCAACACCCCTCTGATTCCCGCCTCCAATATGAAGGTTTGGGTATCTACAGCAGCGTTGGATCAGTTAGGTGAAGATTACCAATTCAAGACAGAGGTCTATGTTAAAGGGAAAATTTCAGATGAAGGAGAGTTGAAGGGAGACATCATCGTAAAAGCCTACGGGGATCCTTCCTTTACAACGGAGGATCTCCAAACTTTTGTAGATAAGCTTGAAGACATGGGGATTCGTTCGATCAACGGGAACCTAGTCATGGATGAAACCTTCTTTGACTCGAAGCGGTTGGGCTCTGGTTGGATGTGGGATGATGAGCCTTATGACTACAGTGCACAGATCAGTGCTTTTGCGTTAAACCGCAATATTATTACATACACGATGACTGCGGATCATCCCGTAGGCCAGTTGACGACGGTGACGATGAGTCCAAAGAATGATTATATGACCGTTGAGAATCAGGTTGTCATTACGGATGCAACGACCCGCTCGATTACGGCGGATCGACCGCTTGCTCAAAATAGGGTGATTTTTAAAGGAACGATGGGAAATCGAGCCACGGTGTACTCGGTTGCTAGAACTATGGAAGAGCCTGCGTTGTTTGTAGGGAATGTATTGAAGCATCAATTGATGGATAAAGGAATTACTTTTCACCGGAACAGTCAGGTTGTAAAGGGAGTCCTGGATAAAAAGAGTGAGTGGGTTGGAACCCACTATTCCGCTCCCCTGGCAGAACTAACTTCTAAGCTTAACAAGCCGAGCGATAACCTCTATGCGGAAATGTTTTTGAAGACTTTAGGGGCAGAGATTCGAAAAGAAGGTAGTGCAGTAGCGGGTGTTAAGGTTATTGCGGACATGATGAAAAAAGCTGGCGTAACGGTCGATTTCCACCAAGAGGACGGATCGGGTCTATCCCGGTATAACTGGATTACCGCTGACCATATGACGAAGCTCTTAAGCTATGCGAGCACGCAGAAGTATGGGGCCGCTTTAAAAGAGTCTTTTCCCATTGCCGGAGTGGATGGTACCCTATCTTCGCGGATGAAGAATACGGCAGCTCAAGGAAAGGTTTATGCTAAGACAGGTTCCATGAACGGTGTGAACGGTTTGTCAGGATATGTTACGGCTGCGAACGGGGATCAGCTTGCTTTTTCCATTCTGTTAAATGGAATTCATACATCTCAGAATGCTAGAGATTTACAAGATGCTGTCTGTATAGCTTTAGCTGGGGAGGTCTTGCCCACTGAGCCAGTGGCAAGAAACAGGAATTCTTATGCTTTATCTGAACAGTTGAACAGCCTCCTACAAAATCCCATGGTGAAAAATGTTCGCGCTAGTCTCGTGGTAAAGTCGCAGGATCAAAACCGAATTCTTTTCGAGCAACAAGCGGATAAGCTGATGACTCCGGTGTCGATTGTCAAAATATTGACGAGCAGTGCGGCTCTACAGAAGCTGGGGGAGGGGTATCGCTACAAAACGGAGCTTTATATCACAGGTCCTGTGGAGTCGGGTACGGTTGAGGGTGACCTTATTCTAAAAGGCTACGGGGATCCTAGTCTGAACACAGAAACCTTGGAACAGCTTGTCCAAGCCTTGAAGTCCAGAGGGATTAAAAGGGTTAGCGGAAATGTCCTTGTCGATGAATCTTATTTTGATCAACAGCGCTATCCTTTAGGATGGTTTTGGGATGATGAAAGTGAGGAGTCGAATCCGCAGATGAGTGCGGTGGGACTGAATGGAGCAACCGTTCGTTTGGACTATAAGCCAGGAAAGAAAGAGGGTCAAGCCATCCAAGTTACCCTTTTACCCCAAACGAGGTTTGTTGAGGTGGTTAATGAGGCGAAGACGGTTTCCACACGGGAAGCCAACACCTTAAAGATTGAAAGAGTTCGGGGTCAAAATGTCATTAAGATCTCGGGAAATCTTCCGATTTCCGCCGAAGCTGCAACCCGTAAGGTTCCTGTGCATGATCCTGCTTTGTATACAGGAGCCGTGTTGGCTGAGAAATTAGAAGCCAATGGAGTGAAGCTGAGTTCTAAGGGTCTAGTATTGAAGACGGTGACACCATTGGATGCCATAAAAGTGGAGGAGCACCGCTCGGCTGCTTTGGGTGAGATGGTGACCTACTTGAATCAAGCTCATGATAATTACTATGCCGAGATGATCACTAAGACTCTAGGCGCTGAGTTAAAAGGAGCAGGGTCTACGGCGAAGGGGATAGAAGTCGTAACGGATTTTATGAAGGAAAACGGTTTGAGCACGACTTATTTGCTTCGAGATGGATCCGGACATACGCGTTATAATCTTCTGTCTGCACGTCAAGTTCAAGGGGTCTTAGATTTGCTAGCTTCTCATTCAAGCTTTGATTCCATCCTTTCGGTTGCCAGCGATGTGGTGAGAGTGCCAATTACGGAGGAGTCTATTCTCGCAAGTACGGGGGTGTCAAAGGGTCTCCGATCGTTTGCAGGGTATGTCATGACCAATCAAGGTGAAAGGCTGTCTGTATCTCTGATTATGAACGGTTTAGCTGAAGAGGAGCAAGTCATGAAAGAGCTACAAGAGGCCATTTTGCTAACGCTTCTGACTTATCAACCGCTGGTGGAAGAGGAAGTGCTAGCAGAGCAAGAGCCAACAGAGGAATCCGAGCTGCCGCCAGCAGCCTAAAAGAGAGGCTAACTTGAAGATGACTTCAGGTTAGCCTTTTATATTTACCAACTCTAGTATGCCCTCTCTCTCAAACGGAAAAGCTGATATAAAGGTAGTTGAACTAGAGAGAGGTGAATTTATGTCGTGGGGAAAGATGACCGTGCTTGTCATGGTTTCTCAAGGTGTTTCAGCAGCTATATGTCTTCTGTACGCACATGCTCATTTTAAATTAGGTAAGGAGATTCTAGATACGTTCCTTCTTTTCGGGGCATTAGCCATTATTACGTATATCTTTTTAACCAAAGAAAGGTTGAAACAAAGCGAGCAGCGTTACCGTTGGCTAGTGGAGAATATACCTGTAGCGGTTTGCATTCATCGTGATGATAAGTTTGTGTACGTCAATCAAGCGGGGTTAGAGCTTTCTGGTCTTTCTAATAAGGATGGTATTATTGGTAAGTCGATATGGGAGACAGTTCATCCGTCACAGCGAGAAGAAACGTTTGTCCGACTTCTAAGATGTAAGGAAGGAAACGAAGAAATCGTTGGAGAACATCAATATATCCGGCCGGATGGCTCAATAGTAGAAACTGAAATTCGTTCTATTCCCATCATGTATGAAGGAAAACCATCCATCCTTACCGTGGCGCGTGATATTACTCAGATGAAAAGGACGATGGAATGTTTCAGCCGTTCGGAGAAATTATCGGTGGTAGGCCAGCTTGCAGCAGGGGTAGCCCATGAGATTCGAAATCCCCTGACCACGTTAAAAGGATTTATTCAATTCTTTCGTTCAAAGCTAGGAGAAAAATATGCTCAAATTATGCTTTCAGAGTTAGACCGGATAAATTTGATTGTAAGTGAATTTCTTGTTTTAGCTAAGCCTCAAGGCTACTCGTTTAGGATGAATGATTTAAAACAAATCATTGAAGATGTCGTGGTTTTGTTTGAAGCGCAAGCCAATCTGAAAAATGTACAAATGAAGACTTGTTATCCGGAGGGTTCATTTCTAGTGGGATGTGAGGCCAATCAACTGAAGCAGGTATTTATTAACCTGTTTAAAAATGCAATCGAGGCCATGCCGGGTGGAGGCAAGCTAACGATTGAATTAACGGAAACAGAAGGCCAACAGGTGTCTGTAGTCGTTGCCGACGAAGGGGTAGGCATCCCAGAAAGCGAGATCCATCGCCTCGGGGAGCCTTTCTTCACGACCAAGGAGGAGGGAACAGGCCTTGGGTTAGTCATAAGCTATAAAATTGTGGAAAACCATGGTGGCCAGATGATGATACATAGCCAGCCTCAGCAGGGGACATCTGTGGTGGTACTGTTGCCCTTGGCGGTGCCATCATCGGTGGTGACCACTGTCAACCCTCGGAATTTGTCGAGTGAATATCAAAGTAAAAAAAGCCTGTGAGATCCTTTCTCGCAGGCTTATTTCAGTGAGTGCCTGTCACTCCCCGGTTTTTGTCGAATGCTGGTAGTGAGCTACAGGGGAGTGACCAAAAGCCTAATCCGGTCCGAATCCAGACCTCATTCAAAGGAAATAAGTATTATTGATCTTGCTTAATCGATCCCACGGGTTTAAAAAGAGTAAGATCGATGGACTCGGCCATTGCTTGATAACCGGCATCATTCGGGTGCAGGTGATCTCCGGAATCATAGGTAGGAAGAAGCTTATCAGGATACTCGGGATTGAGCATGACTTGATCAAAATCAATAACTCCATCGAACACGCCACTGGTTCGAATCCACTCGTTTACTTTATCTCGCGTTCTTTCGCCTTCTTCTGTAAAATAGCCTTCGTAGGTCACATCTTCAAACGGCAGCAGAGTTCCGGCATAAATGCGCAGCCCCTTAGCATGGACGCGGTCGGCAATCTCCTTCATGCCTGCAATAATAAGACTAGCATCCAACGTATGGGGAGCATGTCCGATATCATTGATTCCTTCCAGGAGGATCACATCGGTTACACCGGTTTGGGATAAAACATCCCGATCCAGACGAGCGAGGGCTTTTTCTCCAAATACGTCGGAATCCCGAAGAATCTTATTTCCTGATATTCCTGCATTCAATACGGAGATTTCTTGGTTCGGGTAGGCTTCGGCTAGCCGCTTGGCCAGAAAATCAGGATAACGGTGGTTGGCATTAACCGTTGCTCCGTGTCCATCCGTGATGGAATCGCCAAAGGTTACAATAACGCGAGCCTTCTTATTTTTGGTTACCACATCCACGCCACTTAGCCAAAACCAAGATTCTGCAACTTTGGAGTAGGAACCCGCATCATGATCGGCTGCGTGATCCCCTACCGCAGCATAAGCGGCTTGTCTCCCTAGAGAATGCCATGTTGTAGGTCCCGTAGCCTCGGGAACAAATACACTGACAGCCAAGCTCTCCCCTTCCTGGATGGCTAAAGGAATTGGGTCACTGAATAGTTCAGCACCAATGGGGATGGTTACCGTTGGTTCTCCGTTAAAGGTAACGGGTTGGTTCGTGCCGGCAACTGTAGACGCCCCATCGCTGGCAAGGGCAACATCCACTTTGCCGAAGGTTAGGGGAGCCGTTCCGTAAAGATTCGAGAACCTTAGCCGAATCTCTGAACCTGAGGCCGAGGGATGAACAATCATTCTTACGGTTTGGTTAATAAAGCCCTGTTGAGAGATACCTGTGCTGCGTGGGTGCTGTTGGCTGGCAGCCCAAGCCCCGATCCAGATCGGTTCTTTGTGTTGTTTTTCTTCCTTTTCTATTTTGACTGGTTTGGCGTTTTGGGTTTCAGGTGCGGCGTATACGCTTACACCAAAGACTAAGCTAGCGGCAAGGACGGTGGATAAGAATGAAAAAGCTTTTTTCTTCATAGTGACCTCCTGTAATTTCCGTTTATTTTACTTTTGGAAAGCTCGCTTTAATGCATCGACATATTGTCTCGTTGCCCGTTGGCTAATCTCCGCTTGAGGGCACACGACCTCAAATCCATGGTAACCGCCTGGATAGAGATGAAACTCAGTGGGAACTCCTGCCTGGGAAAGT
Source organism: Ammoniphilus sp. YIM 78166 (assembly GCF_004522215.1). Taxonomy (GTDB): domain Bacteria; phylum Bacillota; class Bacilli; order Aneurinibacillales; family RAOX-1; genus YIM-78166. The sequence goes on from NZ_SDLR01000004.1 coordinate 664,626, forward strand.
TTCATCACATAATCGATCGTTTCATCGCGAAACAAATCTGCGGATCCGACACAAGTATAGGTAGGAGGTAATCCTGATAAATCCGTGGCTCTAGCGGGAGCGGCATAAGCGGAAATCTCTGTACCATCCCGTGTCCCCAGGTACATTTCCCACCCGAGTAGATTGGCTTCCCGATTCCAAATTCTCGTGTCCGTGATTTCATAGCTGGACGGAGTCACGTTGCGATCATCCATCATGGGGTAGAGAGGCATCTGGAATCGGAGCGAAGGACCTTTGCAATCCCTGGCCAATAAAGCTAATGCAGCGCAAAGTCCTCCGCCTGCACTCGCACCAGCAATGGCAAGACGGGAAGGATCTACGCCCACCTCTGCCGCATGTTGGAAGAGCCAGGTTAGAGACGCATAGCAATCTTCCAACCCTGCTGGAAAAGGGTGCTCGGGTGCTAAGCGATAATCTACAGACAAGACCACACAATGGGCTTCTTCGGCAAAACGTTGGCAAAGGTCATCATCCATTTCTGGAGCACCTAGAAAGTATCCGCCGCCATGAATCCACAAAAGCCCCGGCAAGAGGCCACTTTTATCCATAGGCTCATACATTTTGACTCGGATGTTCGGTGCCCCTTCACCCCCTTGAATGTAGCGTTCTGAGATGAAAACGTTGGGATTGGGCGGTGATTTTTTGGCTTTGCACTCTTCTAACAGCAAATGCCTTCTAGCTGTTACATCAGCAAAATTTTTGGTAGGCAAAACAGAAAAGAAAACTCTTAATTCAGGATCCAGTTTCTGTTCCATTTCCATATCTACACCTCCTAGGATCTGTTACATGCAACATAGAGAGGAAAAAATAAATGTGAAAAATTAATCACAATTAGAATCTACAGAATATTTACTATTCTGTCAATACAACGAATCAACAATCTATCAAAAGACTCATTATGATAGATTCTTAAATTGCGAAACATTCCCTTTATTGGTATGGTAAAAGAGGGTGATTCTAATGCAGCTTATCCTTCGATCGGGAGACCTAGGACCTACATGGTTTCATGTCGCTTTACGTGCTATGGTACTAATGTCCTATAGTGACGATTTGGCAAAGAGTCATCAACTTGCGGAAACACTTGGGGCAGATCCCACTTTTGTCAGGAAAATATTAATTCAACTGACTAAATCAGATCTTGTAGTCAGTCATGGCGGCCGTTATGGAGGCTATGCCCTAAAAAAGGATCCTAGCGAGATTACGGTAGGAGAAATCTATAGAGCCCTAGGGGCTACACCTGCAACTCCTCATTGGACGGTCCCGGCAACGGGTTCAGAGCTCTTTATTTCGTTAATCATCTCAAGAGCTGAAGAAGAATTTCAGTCGATTTTGGACAAATATACGATTAAGGACATCGTAAAGCAAAGCCATAAAAAATAACAAAGCCCGCTCTGTTCGATGATAGTGAGGAAGAAGCATCTCCCTCGGGAGATGCATTCTGCCCTCGCTGTTCCTTCCTGATTTTTCCTCTATACTTTTATTCCATCCCTTTGGTTCGACACCCTTCGAGCATTTTCGGGGGGTGACAGGCACTCCTTATAGATAAAGTAGTCGAAGTCAGCGTGTTTTTGAGTGCCGCTTAAGTCCTGAACACAGACCCCGATAAAAGTGCCGGTAAACTTGATGTAGTCTCCCGATTCATCCGAAAGATGGGTAATATCGATGGGATCGCCGATCTTGATCCATTCCTCAGATTGCTGGGGCTGGAAGTACCAGAATTGCAACCATTCTCTTTCGATGACCGCCTTTAACCGGCAAGGGCCGTCAAGGAGGGGGATATCCTTAGCCAGCAGCTCATCATATTGGCCATGCTTAGATTGAATGATTCCCAGACATTTGCCGAGTGTCTCATCATGGGTAATGCGCAAATACACGTAGTCCTCTGTATCGTAATATACCGTCAATCCGGCCATTTGCTGGAATGTTTCTGGTTGAAATTCGATTTCCGTTTCTGCCTCGCAGCAAAAATGCTGCTGCCTCCGGGCCAGAAGGCTCTGGCGATGCTCGGAGCTCATCGACTCCATCCCTCTTAACCTTAAGTACCCCGGACGCTCACTCAAAGAAAGCCATGACTCTTCCGCTGGAATCCGCAAGGTGCTCCAGTTTACATCCAATTCCTGCGAATCGAAGTCATCTTTTTCCGGAACCTTATCAAACGGATGAGGAACCATATCAGGCGCTTCTACTTGCAGCCTTGGCGTGTTTCCTCCTCCAGCCAATCGAAGCCACCCGTCTTCTGTCCACTCACAGCGTTGGAGAGCCGTTTCCCTTCCTAAATTGCAGTAGTTATCTTTCACAGGACGCCCGCATAAATGGGCCAGATACCATTCTCCCGTATGTGTCTGTACAAGGCTGGCGTGACCGGCCTTCTGCAGCTCCAATTCGGGATGCCCGGATGAGGTAAGAATCGGATTCGTCGGATCCACTTCATAGGGGCCGAATAGAGATTCAGATCGAGCCATGGTTACCGCATGCTCATACTGCGTTCCACCCTCAGCCGTCATTAAGTAATAATATCCGTTATGTTTGTATAGGTGCGGACCTTCAGTCAGCTTTAAATCCGTCCCTCTAAAAATATTCTTTACAGGCCCGACCAATTTTTGCTGCTCCACGGAAAATTCCTGAATTACAATGCCCGCGAACTTGTTCTTTCCTTTGCGATGGTCCCACAGCATATTCACGAGCCACTTGGATCCATCTTCATCGTGGAAGAGAGAAGGATCAAACCCGCTGCTGTTCAAGTAGATGGGATCGGACCAAGGGCCCATGATGTCCGTTGCGGTGCATAAATAGTTATGAGTATCCTTAAATGCGCCCTTCCGGCTCTTGACATCCGTAAAAATAAGATAAAAGACCCCATCCGCATAGCTTAAGCATGGAGCCCATATTCCTCCTGAGTTCACGTTTCCTACCATATTCAACTGAGACTTGCGGGTCAAAGGATGGGGGAGCAACCTCCAGTTTACCAAATCTCTGGAATGATGGATTTGCACGCCGGGAAACCACTCGAAGGTGGACGTTGCAATATAGTAATCCTCGTTAACTCTTAAAATGGATGGGTCTGGATTAAAACCAGGCAAGACAGGATTTTGGATCATGGTCATTTCTCATTTGCCTCCTACTATAGTTCGTTAACAAGAGTCGATACAGTTGTTTGGCTCGATACGGAGCTTCTGTTACTTACAATTCTATACCTCCTTTTACTTTGTTTGTCCAATGTCCTTAGTAACTACCTTAGCGCGGAGTCAAAAAGGAGAAAACTCATAGCTGTAGCGGGTTTTTCGTAAAACCATTATACAGGAAAACATCACAAAAGATAAATAATATTTAGTTTGTTTAACCACTGGACAAAGAAATTAGGAAGTGATACTATAGCTACTAGTGAAACAATTCAAACTTAACTGACAAGGGGTGTGGCTATCCATAATAACTGATATTGCAAGCGGTTTTATTTTTAAAACAAAAAAAAGGAGGGTCTTTCTTTGAGAAAACTATTATCTTGGCTAACGGTTGCATCTATGGTTTTACTATCGGCATGCGGGGGAGGAGGAGGGTCCAATGAATCGGCATCTTCTCAGCCATCGGCAGCAAAAGAAGTAAGCGGTGAACAGAAGAAATTAACGTTTTGGTTTATAGAACCGGGAAAACGCAAGGAAGTGTTGGAAGTAGCTGTAAAACGTTTTGAAGAGAAGAATCCGGGTGTGAAAGTCGAAGCGGTTCAGATCCCTAACGATGCCTACAAGACCAAGCTGTCCGTTGCGATTGGAGGAGGCGATGCTCCGGATGTGTTCCATTCCTGGGGCGGGGGATGGTTGAAGCAGTTTGTTGATGCAGGACAAGTTTTGGATATATCAGGGAAAGTGAACAAGGATGACTACTTGCCAGTTGCTATCAATAACGCTACGTTCAACGACAAGGTTTATGGCGCTCCGCTGGGAGTAAGTATCGTTCCTTTCTATTATAATAAAGAAATTTTCGCAAAATTCAATTTAGAGATACCTAAAACCTACGAGGAATTTATAAAGGTTGCTGAAACGTTGAGGAGCAATGGGATTGAACCGATCGCCATGGCGAATCAAGCAAAGTGGCCAGGATTGTTATTGTTCGCGTACGTTGCCGATCGCGTAGCGGGCTCCGACTTGTTCAGACAATCCGTTACAAGAGAAGCAAAATTTGATGATCCGGGTTATGCGAAAGCCGGCGAGATTCTACAAGATATGGCTAAAAAGGAAATGTTTAACAAAGGATTTAACGGTTTGAGCTATGATAACGGACAATCACGTCAGCTCATGTATACAGGCAAGGCGGCTATGGAATTACAAACTAGCAGTTATGTCAACGCCGTGAAAACGGAGAACCCAGCTTTTGTAGAGAAATTAGGGATGTTTCCGTTTCCTGCAATAGAGGGGGGGCAAGGGAACCCTACTAATGTGGTGGGAGGAACTTCACCGATTTTCTCCGTTTCGGCTAACAGCAAAAATGCGGAACTCGCCCTTGCATTAATCAAAGAATTGACCAGTGTAGAAACAGCCCAGCAATTCACGGATGGAACAGGAGCTCTTGTAGCCGTGAAAGGGGTAGAGTATAAAGATCCATTTGCTATCCAAGCGGTTGAAATGTTGAACAACGCTGAATTTATGCAAACGTTTTACGATCAGACTCTACCGCCTGAGCTCGCAGAACTGCAGAAGGATTTGACTCAATCCGTGCTAGGATTATCCATCACTCCTGAAGATGCTGCGAAGCAGATGGAACAAAAAGCGGCGGAATTATTGAAATAGTAAGCTGGAGAGAGGGATTCCTCTCTCCTCCATTAAAAATAAAAGGGAGGGTTCCCTAGTGAAACATGAGCTAACTACCGACCCCAACGTGATTTCGGTCCAGACGGCTGCCCGACGGTCCGTCTCAAGCCAGACATGGAAAAAGGGGCTGCTTATCCTAACTTTTATGGGACCAGCTCTTGCCATTTATCTCACGTATGTTGTATACCCCATCATATCAACCTTCTACTATAGTTTGTTTAATTGGACGGGGATTGGGTCAACGCAAACCTTTGTAGGATTAAGCAATTACGTTAAGCTTCTTTCCGATTTTATTTTTCTGCAATCTCTTCAGAACAATTTATTGCTAACCCTAGCTTCGATTTTGACCCAGCTGCCGCTTGGGTTAATTCTGGCGCTATTATTGTTTGCGCCGATTAGAGGGATCAGGCTGTTTAGAACGGTATATTTTTTACCTTTACTCATGTCAACGGTTGCGATTGGGATTCTATGGACCTTCATCTATGATCCTTCTTTTGGGATCGTTAACCAAGGTTTAGGTCTCGTGGGTCTGGAAGCCTGGCAGGCTGGATGGCTTGGGGAAAAAGAAACAGCGTTCTGGGCGGTTGTCGGAACCGTTTGCTGGCAGTTTACGCCATTCTATATGATTCTTTTCCGGGCGGCCATCGTAGGGATTCCGGAGGATATTTATGAAGCGGCGAGCATTGATGGAGCGAACGGATGGAAAAAATTCTGGCATATTACCTTGCCGATGTTGAGACCGACGATCATTACGTCTTCCATTCTTGCCATCATTGGTTCTTTAAAATATTTTGACTTGATTTTTGTCATGACCGGCGGTGGCCCAGACAGCTCAACGGAGCTCATGGCGACATACATGTATAAGCAAGCATTTGCCCAATTCAATATGGGATATGCCAGTGCGATCTCTTTCTCTATGTTTGCTATCGCTTTCGTGATTACGGTCGTTTTCCTTTCTGTTGATAACTACCGGAAAAAAAGGAGTGAAGGATAATGAATGCCACATTAAAGAAAAGTCCGCTCTATATTCTAGCTTTCATTATCTTGATATTTACCGGATATCCGTTCGTTTATATGATAGCCACATCGTTAAAAACCCAACAGGAGTTTTTTGAAAGCCCTTCGTCGCTGTGGAGTTCTTTTACCTTGGAAAATTACACGGCTGTATTTTCCATGAATCTCCATACCTATTTCTCGAACAGTTTAGTTGTTTCCATCGTTTCCGTTGGCGCCACCGTTTTATTGGCAGCGATGGCTAGTTATCCATTGGCTCGCATGAAGTTTCGCCTGAATCGCCCGCTATTTTTTCTGTTCTTGGCGGGAATGATGATTCCTGTGCATACCACGCTGATCCCCATTTATGTCTTAACGAAAAACTGGGGACTATATAACAGCTTATGGGCCTTGATTGGTCCCTATATCGCTTTCAGCTTGCCCATCTCAGTCTTTATTCTAACCCAATTTATGCAGGAAATCCCGAAGGAGCTAGAAGAAGCGGCGGTGATGGATGGGTGTTCGCCCTACGCCATTTTCTGGAAAATCCATCTTCCGTTAATGACCCCGGCTTTAGCAACCGTGGTGATCTATAATTTCATCCACATTTGGAATGAGTTCGTATTCGCTTTGGTCCTAACCACAAGTCCGGAGAAGATGACGTTGCCTCTTGGATTAAGAGCCTTCTATGGCGAATTCTCCGTGAATATCCCAGGGATCATGGCGGCTCTGACGCTAGCTACTCTTCCTTTATTGATTGCTTATTTTGTAGCTCAAGAAAAAGTAGTGAAAGGCTTATCTGCAGGTGCGGTAAAAGGATAATATCAATAGTTTGATAATATCAATAGTTTGCTAGAGAAATTGGTCTTGGAAAGGGTGAAGAGAAGCATGGATATGCTTAAGGTCATTAAGAATAAGATCACCGATTCAGCTGGAAATCCCATTCAATTAAGAGGGACATGCATCGGTGGTTGGATGAATATGGAAGATTTCATTAACGGGTATACGGGTTCCGAGCATGGATTGCGCCATACCGTTGCAGAAATCATTGGAAATGGGAAGGCTGAGTTCTTATTTGATAGAATGCAGCACTACTTCTTTGGGGAAGACGATATCCAATTTATCAAAAGCTGGGGAGCGAACACCGTTCGCCTGCCTTTAAATTACCGTCATTTTGAGGATGATGAGAATCCGTTCACGTACAAGGAGACCGCGTTTGAACGGTTGAATCAGATCGTGAACCTATGTGAGAAGCATGGGCTGTATGTGATCTTGGATCTGCATGCGGTCCAAGGATTCCAAAATACGCACTGGCACTCTGATAACGATATTCGCCACAGCTTCTTCTGGCACGACAGCTATTACCAAGACCGTTTTGTTGCTCTGTGGGAGGAATTTGCCCGCCGATATAAAGGAAGATCGGTCATTGCCGGCTATAACCTGATGAATGAACCATGCGTAAATACCCCGCATGGAGATTACCCTCATACGTTCTTTGCCAACTACAAGCCGGATTGGGAACGCATGAACCGCATTTACAGACGGGCGGTTGATGCCGTTCGCAAGATCGATCCTGATCACATCATTTTCCTGGAAGGGGATGTATACTCCAAGCTGTTTGAAGGCCTGGAAGCGCCATTCGCTGATAACCTGGTTTACAGCAGCCATAACTACACCGCAGCTGGATTCGGCCCAGGCTCCTATCCGGGAATCGTGGATGCCAAAACGCCTCGTGTTGAAAGCGGAAAGTATTGGGATAAGGCAAAACAAATCGAAGAGTTCAGAAAGCACCAAGGAACCCAATTTGCGGAAAAATACAATGTTCCTTTATGGGTAGGGGAGTTCGGTTCAGTTTACAACGGTCCTGAGGGTGAAATTGCCGATCGACTGCGGGCTATGGATGACCAGATTGGCATCTTCGAAGAATTTGGCGCCCATTGGACGACATGGACGTATAAGGATGTTGGCGTAATGGGACTGGTCACGCTCAATCCTGAATCGGAGTATCTAGAACGCATTTCTTCTATTATAAAGATGAAGCATGCGCTCAATACCGATGACTGGATGATTTGGCTTCCTGGCTTTAAAGCAAGAGGAGCAGTTGAGGATCTGGCTTCTCATCTGGAGGAAGTCATCGGGGATCCTGACATTGCCCATAGCTATAATATCGCTTGTCTTTCCCAGTCGGTCTTAACGGTCTATGCCGGCGCCTTGATTCAGCCTGCATATGCCAAATTGTTCAAGGATTTATCGGAAGAGAAAATCGACAGCATCATGCAGTCCTTCTCGTTCAAGAACTGCAGAGTCAACGATGGCCTGCTTGATGTTTTGAAAAAATATACGAATCAACCGGTTAGCCGTTAGTACGGTTTGGCAGGGTAATCCGGGGACTTAAGGGTAGAAGTAATTCTACCCTTATTTTCCATCATATGGGGGAGTAGATAGGATGAGCAACAATCTGCAATATATTATGGGAGAGGGACAGAATGATCTGTATGAAATCAAGACTCATGCAGCAGGTCCTTCGGGTTCGCTGCCGTTAACGCATGACATGTTATTGAATGCCCCGAGCGGCGATTTATTTGGCATGACACAAAATGTGGGCATGGGATGGAAGCCGACGGAATTGAATGGGAAGCAGTTTTTGATTTTGAGCACACAGGGCGGAATCCGTGGCGAGGATGGAACACCCATTGCTTTAGGGTATCATACGGGCCATTGGGAAGTGGGCCTTCTCATGAGAGCGGCTGCGGAAGAAATCAAAGAAAAGGGAGGCGTGCCATTTGCCGGGTTTGTCAGTGATCCTTGCGATGGCAGGTCACAAGGGACAACCGGGATGTTTGATTCCCTGCCCTATCGCAACGATGCCGCCATCGTGTACCGCCGCCTGATCCGTTCGCTTCCCACGAGAAAAGCCGTGATCGGGGTGGCCACGTGTGACAAAGGGTTGCCGGCGACGATGCTTGCCTTATCCGCGATGCATGATCTTCCTACGATTATTGTTCCTGGCGGCGTGACGCTCCCCCCGACCCATGGTGAGGACGCAGGGAAAGTCCAGACGATTGGTGCCCGCTATGCCAATGGGGAGCTTTCCTTGCAAGATGCTGCGGATCTGGGTTGCCGGGCTTGCGGTACCCCTGGAGGAGGTTGCCAGTTTTTGGGTACCGCGGCAACGGCCCAGGTGGTAGCGGAGGCGCTTGGCCTGTCCATGCCACATTCGGCATTGGCTCCTTCGGGACAGGCCATCTGGCTGGAGATGGCGCGTCAATCGGCTCGTGCCGCCATTAAAATGGAAGAAGCCGGAATAAAGACAAGAGATATCTTAACCGATGACGCGATTTACAATGCGATGGTTTTGCATGCGGCTTTCGGAGGGTCCACGAACCTGTTGCTGCACATTCCGGCGATTGCCCATGCGGCGAAATGCACGATTCCTACGGTTGAAGACTGGAGTCGCGTGAATCGGGAAGTCCCGAGAATCGTGAGCGTGTTGCCCAATGGTCCTACTCATCATCCGACGGTTCGGGCGTTTTTGGCTGGCGGTGTACCGGAGGTCATGCTGCATCTTCGTAAGCTAGGACTCCTGAGAGAGCATGTCATGACGGTAACCGGGGAAACGCTGGGTACAGTTCTGGATTGGTGGGAGTCATCGGAACGCCGGGTAGCAGTTAGAAAGCACTTGCTGGAAGCTGACGGTGTGGATCCGGATGATGTGATCATGAGCCCGGACAAGGCCAAAAGCCGGGGATTAACCTCGACGGTGGCCTTTCCTACGGGGAATATTGCTCCAGAAGGTTCCGTTATCAAAGCAACGGCCATTGATCCGTCCGTGGTTGATGAGGACGGCGTCTACCGCCATACGGGTAAGGTAAAGGTATTTACGGCAGAGAAGGATGCCATCCGGGCGATTAAAACAGGCGGAATTGAAAAAGGCGATATTATGGCGGTTATCGGACGCGGCCCATCGGGAACGGGGATGGAGGAAACGTACCAGCTTACCTCCGCATTAAAGCATCTATCCTTTGGCAAATACGTCTCTCTCATTACCGATGCCCGTTTTTCGGGTGTTTCCACGGGGGCCTGCATTGGGCATATCGGACCTGAAGCCCTTGCCGGAGGCCCGCTTGGCAAGCTTCGTACAGGTGACATCGTTGAGATCATCGTCGATCGCAATGAATTAACCGCGAGCCTTAACTTTGTTGGCCAGAACCATGAAATCTTTGGTCCAAAAGAAGGGGAGAGAGTCCTTGCTGACCGCGAGCCTCATCCAGGCTTAAGGCCAGATCCGGATTTGCCCGATGATACGAGACTATGGGCCGCCTTGCAAGCCGTAAGCGGGGGGACCTGGAAAGGCAGTGTATACGACGTAGATCGTATTATTGAGGTCATTGAAGCGGGAAAGAAGGCTCTAGGAAAGGACCAAGCGGATGAAGGCAATGAAGGCATGGCCGAAGGCTATCATTATCTCAGATGATCTGACGGGAGCCAACGACACGGGGGTTCAATTTGCTAAGCAAGGTCTGTCCACGATATCCTTGCTAGATTTAAGTGCAAAGGATTCTATACCCGAGTCCGACATATGGGTGGTTAACGCAGAAACTCGCTCTATGGATGGAGAAAGTGCTTATGAAAAGATGAAAGCCATCTCCAAACAACTACCCATCTTAGAGGTACCCTTTGTCTATAAAAAGATCGATTCCACGTTGCGCGGCCATATCGGGAGGGAAGTTGACGCGCTAATGGAGCATGGATCGTTCGATGCAGCGGTGGTGGTCCCGGCGTACCCGAAAAATGGGAGAAAGACCGTCGGGGGATACCATATGATCCATCAATTCCTAGTGGAAGATTCCGTTATCGCTTCGGATCCTACTTCACCTGTAAAGGAATCCTATTTGCCTGATCTGTTATCGAAACAAAGCCATCAATCCGTCGGGCATGTGGAAATCAAAGAAATTCGCAAAGGGGAATCGAGCCTGATGGCTCGGATTCTCTCTAAGGTAGAAAAAGGGAATCGGATTCTTACCTTTGATTGCGCGTCCGAGCTGGATTTGAATGGGATTGCAGATGCCGTTTGTGCCAGCGGGCTTCGAGTGCTATGGGTGGGGTCGGCGGGTTTGGCCCAGAGCTTATCTGGAAAAATGGGGCTGAAAAGAACAGAACCATTCATGATAAGGGAACGGGCAGGGAAAACGCTAGTCGTGGCAGGCAGTGTTTGTTCTATTACAAGAGAGCAGGTCTCTATTCTTTCTGAGCAGCAGGGCTACTGTGTGATTACGGCCAATCCGTTAGCGCTGGTCGATGAGGAGCAAAGAGAGCTGGAGGCAATACGTCTGGTTCAGCAGATCTTGGAGGCGATTGACCAACAAAAAAATCCCGTGTTAACGACGGATATTTCGAAGTCCACCCCATCCCATCTAGAACTTGCCAGCCAATTGGGAAAAATTGCAGCAGAAGTGCATGCTAGGAGTTCCTTAAAGGGATTGGTTCTGACTGGAGGGGATATTGCCTATCGAACCTGCCATAAGCTTGAAGCAAGGGTTCTGCAAATTTTAGGGGAAGTCGAGGAAGGGATCCCGTTTGCCCAGATACTCGGAGGAAGGGCTCAGTCGCTCCCAGTGGTAACGAAGTCAGGAGCATTCGGTACGCCTTATTCGCTGGTTCATGCGGTGAATAAAATTGAAGGGTTATCAGCCCAATCCTATTTTAGAGAGGAAAGATAGCATGTCCATTCAAAAGCCGGTCATCGGTATTACGATGGGTGATGGGGCAGGGGTTGGACCGGAGATCATTATGAAGGCTCTGGGCGATCCGCAAATTTATGATAGGTGTTCTCCCTTTGTCATTGGAGACGCCAAAATTCTACGGCGAGCAGGAAATCTTGTCGGAGGTGGGCTAAACATCCGTTCCATTCAGGATTTGAGTGAAGCGGAGTTTGCGTACGGTACGGTGGATTGTTTGGATTTAGACTTGCTTCCAGCTGATTTGCCGTTTGGCCAGGTCTCGGCGGAAGCGGGAAATGCTGCTTTTCGTTATTTGGAAACAGCCATTCAGCTAGCGAATGCGGGAAAAATGGATGCCATTTGTACGGCTCCTCTCAATAAGGAAGCCCTCCACAAAGGCGGGCATATGTATCCGGGACATACCGAAATACTAGCCGAACTCACCAATACGGAAGATTTCTCGATGATGCTTTCCGCACCGAAGCTCAAAGTCATCCATGTGACGACCCACATCGGCATTATTGATGCCGTTAAGAAAATCAATGCGGATCGGGTTTATAAGGTGATCAAGTTGGCTCACGATACCCTCAAGAAGGCGGGGTATGAACAACCGCGCATTGCTGTCTGCGGAGTCAATCCGCATGCGGGGGAAAACGGTCTTTTCGGCTATGGAGAAGAAGAAGAAAAGATCATTCCTGGTGTGACGAGAGCTCAAGAAGAGGGAATTCAAGCCGTGGGTCCGCTTCCTGCAGATACGCTTTTTTTCCGAACGGTCCGAGGGGACTTTGATATCGTAGTGGCCATGTATCATGACCAAGGCCATGGCCCCGTGAAAGTACTTGGTTTAGAGGCAGGAGTGAATATTACCGTAGGTCTTCCGATCATTCGTACGAGTGTAGACCATGGAACCGCCTTTGATATTGCAGGGAAGGGAATAGCGGACGAATTAAGCTTAAAGGAAGCCTTGCGCCAAGCTGTGGATCTGGCACCTAAACGATGAGTGCCTGTCACTCCCCGGAATTTGTCGAATGAATACCAAAGCAAAAAAAAGCCCGTGAGATTCTCTCTCGCTGGCTTTTTTCAATGTAACTTTCTCTTGTGATGGGTGATCTTTTGATAAATAATTTCCTTCTCATCTTTGTCTAGAGCATCGTCCACCAGCGATTGGTAAAAATGAATCCAAAACTCATGCCACCGCTGGTGCAAGCGAGAAAGGATGATCATACCTTTCAACCCCTTGATTGGATGTATCTTTATTATAACTTGAAATTGTTTCCAAATAAAGATGCCATTACTCTCAAAGAAAGGCTCGTACTTTCGTCTTGGGTGAGTGGAGGTAAAGGGAGGAAAAAAACTTTATGATGTAGACTTCCATAACAGGATAACTGGTCGGGGAACGAGAAGTAATATAATTACATGCAGAAATTATCACACATTACCATAACCACCGCGGATTACCAAACCATTACCTTAGAATGGAGGGGTGTTTTTGTTACTTGAAGAACTGCTGTTAAGATTAAACCAAGGAGAGTCGATGACTCAGATTTGTGATCAGCTAGGGATACACCGAAGAACCATATCTAGGCGGTTGAACCACTTAGGATATCTCTATGACAAGGAACAGAAACGATGGAAATGGAGTAGAAAAGGAGAAGAACCTTTATTACTACAGATTACTGATGATCTTACTACATCTAAGGTAATCTTGAGTAATCCGTATATTCCCAGAGTGGAACGGAGTGGATTAGAGGAATTTAGTCAGGAAGACCGAGAAGACCTGAGGAAAATGTTAGACGAATGGAGAGGCAGACAAGGATTAGAAAAAGGAGACGAGAAGGAGCTGTTCCAAAGGGTTAAAGCATTACCTGCCTACAGCAGCCAACAAAAAGAAAAGAAAACGTTTGTCTTACCCTTTGATGTGATTCAAATCGTGGATGAGTTTGCGAATCGAGAACGGATGAATAAATCGGATTTGCTGCAGATTGCCCTTCAAGACTTTTTTGCAAAGTACGGAGAATCATGAAAATAAGCCGTTCCGACATTTAGTCAGGACGGCTTAACTTTTTTGTATGATAGCCCATTTTCTTATGTAACCTCTGCCTTTCCTCTGAATCCAGACAGTCCTTAAGAAGGAGTTGATAAAACAAGGACCAGAAGCGATGCCATTCTTTATACACCCTCATCATTCTCAACCTCCGTTCCATTCTATCGTATATTATATGAAGCAAACAGCAGAAAATAGGCTTGTCTTCCTGAAACGAGAGTCCAGTCTTTTTCGTATGACTACTGAAGGGAGTGAATGAATATGATGTACCTGTTAGCTCTTGTCCTTCCGCCCGTCGCCGTTCTCCTGTGCGGGAAGCCTTTTCAAGCCATCCTCAACTTAATCCTCACGTTATTCTTCTGGTTACCTGGAGCAATTCATGCCCTGTTTGTCGTCCACGATCGGAATGCCGATAAACGAGCGAAGCGCCAAGCAAAAATGATAGCAGAACAAAATAGGCGACTATAAGGACACGTAGTTTCTTAAGAAAGTTTATACACTTAAAAGGACGGGGAAAGCCCCGTCCTTTTCATACACTTATTTATTGAAAATGGCATTGGCTAACATTCTATAGGTGAATTGAGCGTGGGCCTTATGTGCCACGTCATTTGCAAATAGTGTAATGTTGCCTTTATTTTCACCTAAAGATCCTGTCATAGCCAAGGTCTGGCCTCTTAGGCCCTCATTTCCAGGCCACCAGCCTGCTAGGTAGAAGTCGTTAGCTGTGCTCACTTTCGCGAGGGCACGTGCAGTTTCAGGGATTTGCGTAATCCAAGATCCTGTTGCTATATAAAGTAATTCTTCATTGTTGTAAGGACCAGAGATCACATGATTCTGGATCAGGTTTGCACGAATCAATCCCTGCACCTAAAAACATAGAGTAAGTAGAAGTATAGGAAGGAGTTGCATCATCAAATTTATCTTCCCAGCCTTCCAACGGAATCAGGTAGCTATCATACTTCGTATTGGCCACTCCAGCCTTCCCCATGGCGTGGGCTTGTTCCATCATTCCATCCATGAGCAGGTCATACTCGTAGTTTGGATTGTGTGGAGGTGTGCAAGGCTCAATTACAAATTCCTTATAGTAATGAGTAACTGAGCTGTAACTGACCTTTAGTAAAATGGAAGGATAATCGGAAGGGGGATGAGGGAAAGTGGAATCCAAAACGGTACAAACCAATCGTCTTCAGGTCTCGTATTTAGAAGCAGGGGAACAGCACAAGCCGACCGTACTTCTTATCCATGGAAATGTTTCTTCTTCCGTATTCTGGGAGACATCGCTTCAGGTATTGTCAAAGGAGTTTCGAGTCATCGCACCAGATTTGCGAGGGTATGGCAACACGGAAGCCATCGGGATCGATGGCACAAGAGGGTTGCGGGACTGGTCGGATGACCTCCGTTCTTTTATCCTAACCCTAGATCTCCCATTACCCATCCACCTGGCCGGTTGGTCCATGGGGGGAGGAGTTGTTATGCAATATGCCATTGATCATGCGAAGGACGTGGCATCCCTCATTTTAATTAATCCAGTTTCGCCGTTTGGCTTTGGAGGGACAAAGGATGCACAAGGAACCCCTTGCTATGCGAACTATGCGGGTTCTGGCGGAGGTACGGCCAACCCTCTGTTTGCCGAGCTTTTATCTGCTGGGGATAAAGGAGAAGAACAACCTCATAGTCCACGGAATGTCCTGCGGCAGTTTTATATGAAATCGCCTTTTCGGGTGGAAGAGGAACAAGAAAACCGCTTGGTTTCAAGTATGCTAAAGACCAAGGTAGGGGAGGGCTTTTATCCTGGTTCTTTTGAATCGTGTCAGGAATGGCCTGGGATCCTGCCTGGTCGTGACGGAATAAATAACGCGATGTCCCCTAAGTATATGAACCTATCTACTTTTGCTGATCTTCCTGCCAAGGTTCCGGTACTATGGATTCGAGGAGCTGAGGATCCGATTGTTTCTGACACATCTTTTTTTGATATGGGATATCTGGGGAAATTAGGACTTATCCCGGGGTGGCCGGGTGATGACGTCTATCCTCCGCAACCCATGGTGACGCAGATGAGGACGGTGTTAGATCAATATGCAAAGAATGGGGGCAGCTATGAAGAGTGGATAGTAGAAGGTGCGGGTCACTCTCCGCATTTAGAACAGCCGGAGCTATTTCATGAAAAAGTACTTTTGTTCTTAAAGTAGGATCATCTAAAAAGACCCAAACCGAATGTTCGGTTTGGGTCTTTTTTGTGCAGGTGTACTGTGATTTGGGTTCGCTTTTTAGGAGAGCAATCTAAACTTTGGTCCAGAGCCTCCAATAGTAAGCTGGATTTTAGGTGATTAGGCTTTTATTTTTCACCATGGCCTGGTTCGGAAGCGTATGGCTACTGTTCGCTCGGGCCGGAATGATCATGAAAATTTTGATATGTTCACGGAAAGGTGGTGGATGCTCACGAAGAAATGCCGTTTGCTCACCTACTTGGTGCAATTTAAATTAACATACGCTGTTTGATCACGAAACCAAGCCATTTGCTCCCAAACCGGTAATGACTACAAGTAGGTGAAGAAGAATTCAAAGAAACGAGCGGGCTCTATTGGAACTCGCTTTTTGTTTTTGTATCAAATAAACTTAACTCTATCCACCTCCAAGAGATGGAGTGAATATAAATATGATTGCGAAATAGATAAAAAGCACTAAAGTTTTTTTAGTTATTTTTACCTCTACCGAAATTTGATCTAATAAATTTGAACTACCATTAAAAGTAGGCTATTCCTGAAAACCCTTGGTATAACTGGAGAAAAGGTGATTCGTAAAATTTAGACCAATTGATCTATGGGCAATAACCCCTAATATGCTATATTCTGGATACTGTTGAGTAGGAGATTACAGAAATTAATAGTCTTGCTAGATGTTAAATGAAAGCGTTATAAAACTAGAGGAGGAAGAAAAATGAAAAAGCAATTCTTAGCTCTATCGCTTGCAACGACATTAGCAATTGGAGGTCTTGTAGGAGGTGCTGTTCCTGTCGGTGCCGTGGGAGAAGGCCCTAACTATAATGGGAACGAATCTATCCAAACGAGCATACTAGTTACATATGATCAAATGGTAGATTATTTAAAGAAGCAGGAAGCCAAACAAGCGAACATGGAGCTTGAAGTGATTGGACAAAGTGTGAAAGGCAGAGACCTTTATTTAGTTAAATATATTAGTAATCCTGAAAACCCTACGATTTTGTTTTTAACACAGCAACATGGAAATGAGCAGTTGAACACCGAGGGTGCACTAGAATACATTAAGCACTTGGGAACAGGAAAAACCAAAGGTCTATTAGACAATGTAAATATATTAGTTGTTCCGATGTTAAATCCCGATGGTGCTATGGGAGATGTTAACTTCTCTACGGATAGGTACCATGCTGATGGAGGAAGACATCTGACACGTGCGAATGCTAATAATTATGACCTTAACCGGGAGCATGATAAAGCTACATCAGCAATGCAACCAGAAGCACGAGCTTTACACGAGAACGTACTTCAAAAGTATAGCATTGACTACTTGATTGATCTGCATCACCAAGGAACTCAAAGTGAAGTAGATGGAAAGTATGTTTCAGGCTCGATTTTGTATCCAACAAATGGAGATGTAAAGCCTGAAGTGGTTGCAAAGTCGAAGAAATTAGGTGCCGTGGTTTACCACGCAGTAACTTCAAAGGGTTGGGGACACTTAGGAATCTATAATGGCGGTAACACGCAGAATATTGGTCGAAATGGAATCGCCGCAAGGTATGATATTTCAACACTCCTCTTTGAAATGCGTGGAATGTCAGACCATTCAAGTGCATCTGCTATTTTGGGGCAAAAAAGTAATGGATATTTAATTCAACAATCGATTGTTACCCTCGATTCGGCGGTCAGATCTATTGCCGATGGTTCTATTGAGAATGCAGATACAAGCTTCTGGGATACTACACCAGTCCAAAGAACTAGAACCGGTGAAGAAGAAGGCGAAGAAGAAGGAAACGAGTAAATAGTTTTATAATTCCTGAAGGACGATATATCTCTTCCTTCAGGATTTTTTTCGTTTGAGTCTAGAAAAAACGGGGATGAAGCAAAAAAGCCAAACCCACAATTGTGGGCTCAGCTATCCGTTATCTAGAGGGTCACATTTCTTGGAACACCGGCATCAACCATCGTTAACAAGCCGGTTTTTTTCGTTAAGCTAACGAGCTTGGCACTATTGAGGGCGATAGCTGCTGTGGCGGTATCTCCGAAGATGCCTCCTGGAATCACAAGATGCTTAGCTTCAGGGCCTTCGATGATAATCTCGTCTTCTTGCTTGACGCCGACAGACATTACAAGGTCAAGAACGATCTCCCTGCCGTCTTTCGTGGTTCCGCGAGATACCTGGTGTAGACCATTGACCTGACCAGCTAGAATCTCGGAATAGGCTACTCTATCATTTTTCTCAGAGATGGTCGGTTCAATCGAATTCGTGACTTCTTCAAGTTCCCAGTTTAGACCGTAAGCGATCAAACGCAGGGATTCCTCCAAGCCGACGTGACCGATTTGGTTCTCATGCGCTAGCTGTTCAAATTCCTCTTTGGACATGCTGATTCCTACTTTTTTCTGCAGAGGAACGCGACGCTTGGATACATCCACACGTCGATTGACTTTAATTCCAGTTAGGCTATTGGTCACACCCGTTAAAGCAACAACCATCATATCCATGATAAAGCCAGGATTTACACCTGTTCCAAGAACAGCGAGGCCTCTTTGCTTCGCATACTGATCCATTTCGGCGGACAGCTCAGGGTAACGATGCCAAGGATACGATAGTTCTTCGCAGGTTGATACCACGTTATAGCCATGGTCAAGTAATTCTTTGATTTGTGGCCACATCTTTTCTAAATTGGAGCCAGTGGCATGAACCGCAATTTTAAAATCCGTTGCGTTGTTTTGAAGTGCTGCTATTGAAGAGACCACATAGCTATTCATTTTTTCATCACTGACTAGGGTGCCGATATCTTGACCAATCTTGTTTGGGTCAATATCTACAGCTCCCATGACTTGAATATCAGGAGCTTGGGTTGCTCTTTTGAGGATTTCAAGCCCAATGGGGCCTAATCCGTAAGATATTAATTTAAGTTTATGATTCGACATTTTCCATCACCATCCATATTTTTTAGAGTTCTTGGCAATGGTAACATCGGTTTGAATATTTTTAAAATACGTGTTGTTTATAAACCTATAAGTTTACATTATAGGATAGGCTGAATCTTTCTTTTCTCCTAATATTTTGAGAGTGCTCTGTACGGTGGAAGGGATAAAGTCAGCATTCTGCCAAATAACCGAAATCGAGCTAGAAAGCAGTTGGTTTTCTAGGGGGATCGCACGAACATGCTTGGACCTAAGCAGGCGAACCATATCCTCTGGCATGAGGGTAATGCCGAGCTCATTTTCAATCATATTTTCAATCGTCAAAATTTCTGAACCCGCGCAAATGACATTGGGCAAAAAGCCAGCAGTAAGACAAGCTCTTTCTAGCAAGAGATAAAGTGCAGGAGCCTGGATGCGATCATAGTGAAGAAAGGGCTCGTTTTTCAATTGACTCAAATCAATGGTATCTTCGTTCGCAACCCAATGATTAGCGTGGACGACCAGTTGAAGAGGATGCTGAGAGAGCTCAAGAAGCTTCATGCCTTGAGTGGTAATCTGGCTTTTATCCATTGGAGTTCGAATGAAGGCCATATGTGATTTTTGCTGGATAACATCTTCGATTGCTTGGGAAGAGGTCGTTTCTTGAACGTGGATCGTTAGTCGGGGCTGCTTCTTATGCAGAGCCTTGATCAGAAAAGGCAGCCAATTGCTTGCGGCGGAAGGGACAGTAGAGAAACGGATCAACGTCTGAGGAATCGACTTGTGGACGATGAGCTCTTGAATCGTTCGGTCAATATTCTCAAATGAGGGCAGAAGTTTTTTATAGAGATACTCGCCTTCTTTAGTCAGGGATAGTTTTTTTGTACTCCGGTGAAACAGCTTAAGCCCTAATTCATTTTCCAATGTATTCATCTGCTGACTTAAACCAGGTTGAGAGATATGCAATTCTCTGGCTGCCTGACTAAAATTAAGAGTTTCTGCGGCCTTAATAAAATAGCGTAGACCTAATAGATTCATGGGGTGAGGGCTCCTTATCTTATTCTATTTATAAGCAGGAATTATAGGTATATAAAATATATGTATACTAAATATTAAAAAAAATCAACCATTTTTGACGAAATTTGTGATAGTTTTATAACAACAAAGCCAAACCCCACCAAAGTTTGACGCATTCGGAGGAAAGGAGGAAAAATTTCAAGGGTGGTGAACTTGGCCTAAAAAGATAAGGGGGTAAAACGGATGAAGAAAAGAAAATGGCTTTCCACATTGATGATGCCTTTAACGATTGCAGCAATTGTAACTGCTTGCGGTGGCGGAGGAGGAAATCAAGCAGCGCCGGCACCCGCTCCAAAACCTGAGGAAGCAAAGCAAGAACAGCCAAAGGGTGAAGTTCCAAGCTCAGTTATTATCGCGACGGGAGGTACATCAGGGACTTACTATCCGCTAGGGGGAGGCTTAGCTCAGATCATTTCGGATAAAGCCGGAATTCAAGCATCAGCTCAGAGTACAGGAGCTTCAGTTGAAAATATGAGGCTTCTCAAAGATGGGCAGGTGGATTTGGCCTTTACCCAAGGGGATATCGCCGATTACGCAGCGAATGGGACGGTGATGTTCAAAGAAGGGGGAGCCATCGGAAACATCAATGCGATCGCTTCTTTGTACAGTGAAACCGTGCAAATCATCGTAGCGAAGGACAGTGCCATCCAAACCGTTGAAGACTTAAAGGGAAAGCGTGTTTCCGTAGGAGCTCCGGGTAGCGGGACGGAAGCAAACGCGATGCAGATCCTTGAAATGCACGGATTATCCTTTGAGGATCTAGGAAAAACCGATCGTCTAGCCTTTGGTGAATCGGCGAGCTTCATTCAGGATGGAACACTTGATGCGGCGTTTGTCACAGCAGGAACACCAACAGCTGCCGTAAATGAACTGGCGGCGACTAAAGGGGTACGTGTACTTGGGATGACAGATGAGCAGATCAATAAAATCGTGTCCAAATACCCTTATTATGCGAAGCAAGGGATTGATGCAGGAACCTACCCTGGTTTTGACCAAGCGATTAACACGGTAGCAGTGAAAGCCCAATTAGTGACAAGAGCAGAGCTTGATGAAGAAGTGGTGTATGAGATGACCAAGGCTTTATACGAGAACTTGGAGCAGATGAAAACCGTTCATGCAAAAGCAGGGGAAATCAAGCTAGATGAGGCATTACAGGGAGTTAGCTTGAAGGTTCATCCTGGTGCAGCAAAATATTTTGAAGAAAAAGGGATTAAGAAATAGAATATGACAGCACAAGTCGATGAAGAATTGTTAAAGAAGTATGATAAAGAATCCACTTATCGAAATTTAAAAGGAAAAATGGGCTGGTTGGTCACCTTCTTGGCGGTGGGCTTTTCCATCTATCAGCTGTATGCATCGATCTTTCCGCCTCCGCCAGCCCAGATTCATCGCTCCATTCACTTAGCTTTTGCCTTAGGCCTTATTTTCTTGCTTTTTCCGGCGACGAAGAAGGGGGATCGGTCTAAAGTAGCTCTGACAGATGGGTTACTTTCCCTCTTATCCGTGGGAACAAGCTTATATTGGCTGTATAACTTCGAACAGATTATCTCGAGAATAGGAAATTTCAACAAGATGGATTTCCTTATCGGAGGCATCGTCATCCTCTTAGTATTGGAGGCTACTCGCAGGGTCGTAGGAGTTCCGATTGTGGTGATAGCTGTCGTGTTTATGCTCTACGCGCTCTATGGCAACCACTTGCCAGGATTCTTTACCCATCGGGGGGTATCTCTAGAACGCTTAATCGGTCATATGTACTTTACACTGGAAGGGATTTTTGGAACTCCGCTGAGTGTTTCGGCCACCTTCATCTTCCTATTCCTGCTGTTTGGTGCGTTCTTGCAGAAAACGGGAGTAGGTGCTTATTTTAATGACTTGGCCATGGCCATTTCTGGGAGAAGGATTGGGGGACCAGCTAAAGTAGCTGTTTTTTCCAGTGCGCTGCAAGGAACCATCAGCGGAAGCTCTGTGGCGAATGTGGTGACCTCAGGCTCGTTTACCATTCCTATGATGAAGCGCTTGGGATATAAGAAAGAGTTCGCTGGAGGAGTCGAAGCAGCAGCTTCTACAGGAGGCCAATTAATGCCGCCGATTATGGGAGCGGCAGCCTTTTTGATGGCTGAATTCACAGGAATCTCCTATTGGGAGATTGCGAAGGCTGCAGCGATTCCTGCGGTGCTCTACTTTACAGGAATATGGCTGATGGTCCATCTAGAGGCTAAACGTTTAGGGCTTCGAGGACTAAGTCAAGAAGAGCTTCCCGATAAAAAGGAAGTGGCCAAGAAATCTTACTTGCTCCTTCCCATCATTGCGATAATTGCTTTTCTTATGATGGGTGTGTCGCCTGTACGAGCGGCTCTTTATGGAATCGTAACTACCATTCTTGTTGGGGCAATCCGTAAAGAAACAAGGATGTCTTTTACCGATATTATTCAAGCATTTGAGCAAGGGGCAAGATCGGCTTTGGGCGTTGCGGCTGCTACCGCTACAGCAGGGATTATTGTAGGGGTTGTGACCCTTACCGGTGTGGGACTGAAGTTTGCCAATGGTTTACTTTCTTTATCAGGCGGAATTATCCTGCTTACCCTGTTCTTAACCATGATCGCATCCCTGCTATTGGGGATGGGAACGCCGACAACGGCAAACTACATTATTACGTCAACCATAGCGGCACCTGCGATCATCGCCTTGGGGAAACCGGCCTTAGCGGCTCATATGTTCACTTTCTATTTTGGTATCCTAGCGGACATTACACCTCCAGTTGCTTTGGCGGCGTTTGCAGCCTCGGGTATAGCGAAAAGTGGACCCATTAAGACCGGCTTTAGTTCGGCCAAGTTAGCAATTGGCGCGTTCATTATTCCTTATATTTTCGTCATGTCTCCGGAGCTCTTACTCATCGATTCAACCTTCGGTGAGTCCGCATTCTCCATCCTAACGGCCTTGGCAGGAATGTTGGGATTAAGTGTAGCGATTATTGGCTACTGGCTTCATCCACTGACATGGTGGGAACGGATGATTAGTGCAGCAGCAGGTTTAACCTTGATTGTTCCAGGGGCTGTGACAGATACCTTAGGGTTTGGAGGATTGCTCGTCCTATTTGCTTGGCAGTGGGCAAAGAAAAATAAAAAGGAAGATCGAACGGTAGACACACAAGTGTCGTAGATAGTAAGCACTATATACAACAAGGGAGGAAAACGGTGGTTAAGAGCAAATGGCGAAAAATGATTAGTGTAAATCTAGCTTTATCTATGTTATTCTCACTGCCTGTCGCTGGGCTTGCTAGTCCAAGCACGAGTCCGTGGTATGAACAGCACGCCACGGCGACGGGTACAGGCGGAGCAGCCGCAACGGAACATCCCGAAGCGTCACGCGCTGCGATGGAAATTCTCCGCAAGGGCGGGAATGCTGTGGATGCCGCAATTGCCGCAGCGGCTGCACAAGGGGTCACTCGACCCTTCTCCGGTGGAATGGGCGGGGGCGGAATGATGATGATCTACTTGGCGGACGAGAAGCGTTTTGTTACCTATGATCACCGAGAGCTTTCGCCCTCGACCTTCGGCCCTCATTCCTTCTTGGATGGGAACGGAAATGAGTACTCCTCCACCATTCGTGGATCGAGCGGACCTGCCTTTGCGGTTCCAGGTGCGGTAAAGGCTTGGGAAAAGGCTTTGAAGGAACATGGGACCATGACGCTCAAAGAGGTGTTAGAACCAGCCATCCGCATAGCGGAAGAAGGGTTCATTATTGATGATAACTTTGTACGCGAGGTAACAGAGAATCGCAATCGATTCAATAACTTTGAATCTACACGCAAGATTTATCTGACAGAAACAGGGGGAGTCCCTGCGGCTGGAAGTACCTTGAAGAATCCTGACATGGCGAGAACGTATCGGCTCTTAGGAGAACACGGCAGTGAAGTGTTCTATGAGGGTGAAATCGCGGATGCTATTGTAGAAACCATCAACAATCCACCGGTTGTTGCGAATCCTTCCTTCCCCATTCTAAAAGGAAACCTGCCGAAGGAAGATATGAAAGATTACGAGGTGATAGAGTACGATCCGGTAAAAGTCAACTATCGCGGCTATGATGTCTACGGCATGCCGCCTTCCTCGAGTGGAGGAACTACGATCGGCCAGGCTTTGAACATACTGGAAGCTTATGATATGGCAGGCCTTCCCCGAGAAGAAGCGCTTCACTATTATATAGAAGCTTCTCGCTATGCTTTTGCTGACCGAGATAAATATCTTCAGGATCCGGCTCATGCGGAGATACCTTTTAAAGGAATGGTTACCAAGGGCTATGCCGAAGAGCGCCGGTACGAAATCGGGACTAAGGCTTCTGTTGGGAAAGTAGCTCCAGGCAATCCTTGGCCTTATGATGCCAACCCAGATCTCTGGCCTACCCCTAAGCCTAAGCCGCAAACAGGCGGGTTTGTTCATAGCTTTTCTGGTCAAGGTGAGTGGGACCAAAACAAGTTTTTAGTCGAAAAAAGCTCAGATGCCAGCTTTGATATTGTAGATGGCAAAGGTCGCATCACATTGGCAGATCGACGAAACTCATACGGTCGCGTTACACCCCATATGGAAGCGATTGCTGATGCTGAACTCTTAATTCCTTTCAAAATGGATCAGTTGGGAGCAGACCGCCGCTTGCGATTATGGCTTCGCACGGATGGCTGGAATAATATCACAACCCCGCATAATGGTTATGGCGTAGAGATTCGCACGACGGATAATAAGGTGCGCATCTTGCGGTATATCAATGGAACTTTGACAGAGATTGGCGTCATTGACCGCCAACGCTCAACAGATTGGCAATGGCTTCGGTATAGCGTGAAAGGCGATGAGTTATCCATCAAGCTATGGAAGGATGGAGAGACTGAGCAAGAAGATTGGGACCTTCAATTAACCGACGGCAATATCACAGGCAAGGGCCACTTCATGATGAGCGCTCTAGAATTTAAGGATGGCGGCGGAGGGGGCGGAAGCTTCCAGATCGGCGACATTGAAGTAAAAGAGCTAAAGGGCAGCACTCCAAACCCGATTCCTGGACCTGGCGGTGAAAACTTTACCTACCAGTTTGAAGGGGTAAACGGTACAGCTTGGGATCCTTCCAAGTTTATAGTCGGGAATAACAATGCGGGTGTCAAAATGGACGTTTATGAAGGACAGGGACGGATTGTACTTCCAGGGGTTAGGTTGGCCTACGGCCGGGCAGAAGCTCAGATGGATCCAGCTTTAAACAGTGAATTGCTCATTCCGTTTAAAATTAATGATTTGGGTGCAGATCGCCGCTTGCGCTTCTGGCTTCGCTCCGATCAATGGGGAACGACAACCACTCCAGCGAACGGATATGGCATTGAGATTCGTACCGGAAGTAACCAGATCCGAACGATGCAAACCAAAACAGGGCAGGACGCAATTACTTATCCGAAGGATATAACGAGAGAGCGTACGACGGAATGGCAATGGCTTCGCTTTAAAGTAATAGATGATCAGATTCTAGCTAAGTTCTGGAAGCACAGCGAAGAAGAGCCTGCCTCTTGGGATATTCAGATCACGGATCAAAATGTGATAACTCCAGGTCGTTTCATGATCAGTTCGCTCGAATGGCAGAATGATGCGGGCGGGTCTTTCTCCTTAGGGAACTTGGTTGTGACCAACTTGGATCAGCAGCCGGATCTAGAGGGGGATATCAACGCGTTAAACTTCTTGATTCAGCCAGAGGTTCCGGAAGTGGTGGAACCCGTTGAACTGGAGGTTCCGCAAGAGGTAGTGGAGGCCCCAGTTCAAGAAGAAGTTCCACAAGAGCCGGTAACAGTTGAATCGGATGAGATGATGCCAGTAGAAAAGAAAGACGCTGATACGGAAACGATTCATCTCTCCGTATCCGATAAAAACGGAAACATCGTGGCGTACACCAACACGATTGTATCCATTGGCGGAAATGGAATGGTAGTGCCGGGCTACGGATTTTTATTGAATGATGCATTGGCTGGACGAGTGCCATCGGTCTCAGGACCAGGAGAACCGAATGCACCAAAGCCAAAAATGAGAAATTTAAGCAGTATGTCTCCGACGATCATCCTAAAGGATGGCAAGCCGGTGATGACGGCAGGAGCACCGGGAAGCGCCACGATTATTACGACGATTTTGCAGGTGATTGTCAATCACTTAGACTTCGGCATGACCTTGCCTGATGCGGTGGCTTCTCCAAGATTATCGCAGCGGAACTTGAGATCCGGGAATACAACAGTGGAGCCTGCTTTTGTTGGAACACCTGACTATCAAGCCCTTCGCCAGCGCGGCCAAGGCTTTGAAACATCAGGGCTTGCTCAAGGGATTGGGTCTGTAACCGCGATTGCCTTCTTGCCGGATGGACAGGTGCAGGCGGTAGCTGAACCCGTTCGCCGCGGCGGGGGAAGCGCGATGGTGGAAAGTCAATTTGATGCATCGATTGGTGTTTCCGGAGCTATTTCGGTCTCTAAAGGACGCTCTTTATCCGATTTAAGCGGGTTTAAGGTTCAACTTCTAATCGATGGGGAAGCAGTAGGGGAAGGCTTTACCAATCAGGCAGGTCAATACTCCATTCTAACAGAGCGAACGGGAGCCGCCTCTATTATTGTTACAGCTCCTGGGTATAAAAAGTCTGAGATTTCGATCCAATTAACGGGTTCGGTTCGTGATGTGGACCACCTTTTGAAGTATGGGGATTTTAATGCTGATGGCGATATTGACTTGCTAGATATTGAGTTGGTTTCTAAAGCCTATGGACAGCAGGCTACTGGAGAATATGTTCTCTATGATCTGAATCAAGATGGGTATATTCGACTAAATGATATCTTGCCTGTGCTATTAAATGTAGAGTCTAATTAATAGATTGGAAGAAGAGTTTCGGGTACCGAAATTCTTCTTCTCCACTGACAAGGAGGTACAAATGAAGAAAAAACAAAATCGGCTGCGTTCTATGTTCATGATGGGCTTTGCGGTTTGTACGCTCATGGTTGCCGTGGGAACAGCTCCAACTCAAGCCAGACCCACCGAAATTACCCTGCCGAAGGGGGGCAATATTCAGCTGCCGACACCGGGTCAGCCAGGAGGAGCTGTTCCAACCCCTCCCCCATTTGCCAATCAAGCAGCACTTCAATTGAAGGCGGATAAGGAAACTCTTAAACACGGGGAATCTACTAGAGTTACTGTTCAGGTAACGGCAGATGATCTTTATGCTGGTCAGATGAAGTTTACCTTTGATCCAAACGAGATTGAGGTAGTAGGGGGAGTGGTCTTGCCTGATGTTTCGCCATTAAAAAATGGAAATCACATCACGGTTATTCAAAGTGTAGATAATGTCAATGGTACCATTGCGTATGCTGCTTCTTTGCTAGGGGACCGAACAAGTCCGAAGGTTGAGCAAGCGGAGCTGTTTAGTTTTACCGTAAAGGCAAAAGCGGGAGCGAAAGGAAACAGTAAGATTGAGCTGAAGTCTCAAACTCTATTAAATTCGAATGTTGAGATGATCAGTTTAGCTCCAGGATCTTTCAAGTCCTTATCCATTCAAGTGAAGAAATAGGAGGAATTCTATGCGTAAGTTAAAATGGCGGAAAGTGTTTGCTGTCTTAACGAGCTTTACCCTAGCGATGTCTTTAACCCCGCTGCACTCTTTTTCCGTAAAAGCTGCTGGTTCCGTTTACGACCAGTTTAGTGAGGTAGATACGGGAACGGAAGGGATGGTCGTGACCTCGCAGCCGCTGGCTACCCAAGTGGGAGCTGAGATATTAAGGCAAGGCGGTAATGCGATGGATGCCGCTGTTGCTGTTCAGCTTGCCTTAAATGTAGTGGAGCCTATGATGTCAGGAATTGGCGGCGGCGGTTTTATGATGGTATACGATAAAAGTGCCGATGATGTATCCATCCTTAATAGCCGTGAGCGAGCCCCAGCTGGGGCTAGGCCAGATATGTTTCTAACTCCAACGGGAGGAATTATTCCGTTTGCGACGCGTTCCCAGCATGGGAATGCGGTAGGGGTTCCGGGAACTTTGAAAGGATTGGAAAGAGCAGTTGAAAAGTGGGGGACTAAACCGCTATCAGAATTGATTGCTCCTGCTA
This sequence comes from Ammoniphilus sp. YIM 78166, assembly GCF_004522215.1. GTDB lineage: Bacteria > Bacillota > Bacilli > Aneurinibacillales > RAOX-1 > YIM-78166. The sequence goes on from NZ_SDLR01000004.1 coordinate 692,526, forward strand.
TTAAACTAGCGGAAGAAGGATTCGAAGTGGATAATCAATTGGCCAACGCCGTTAGAGACCATAAAACAAAGTTGGAAAAATCTGTTGCTAAAAATGTATTTGTACCCAATGGCGTGACGATCCAAAAAGGAGATTGGCTGATTCAGCAGGATTTAGCCAAGACTTTGAAACTTATTCAGCAACAGGGATCGGATGTCCTCTATAAGGGGGAAATTGGGCAAGCCATGGCTCAGGTTGTGCAGCAGTACGGCGGAAGCATGACGGCCCAAGACCTTGCAAACTATAGCATTACTGAAGATGAGCCATTATGGGATGAATACCGTGGATTACGAGTGGCTGCCATGCCTCCTCCAAGTTCCGGAGGGCTTGCCGTATTACAGCTGCTAAAGTTATTGGATGGATTTAATATTGGTCATTATGGGCCTCGATCTGAAGAGAAATATCATTTATTAATAAATGCCATGCGTCTTGCTTATGCAGACCGTGCAGCTTATATTGGTGATCCCCAATATGTTGATGTACCTATGAAGGGCATGCTGCACCCTGAGTATATTCAACAGCGTCAGGCTTTGATCAATCTGAATGATGTGATTAAGACGGGTGTGGCTGGAGACCCTTGGCCTTATGAAAATGCCACGCAGCCCATGGACATTGTAGCTCAAGAAGAAAACCCAATTGGGCAGACTACCCATTTTACTGTAGCTGATAAATGGGGAAATGTTGTTGCTTACACAACAACGATAGAACAAGTTTTTGGTACAGGGATCATGGTACCTGGCTATGGAATAATGTTGAATAATGAGCTCACGGATTTTGATGCTACACCAGGCGGAGCCAATCAAGTTGAGCCAAACAAAAGACCATTAAGCAGTATGTCTCCGACGATCATGTTTAGAGACGGCAAGCCTATTCTGACAGTAGGATCACCAGGCGGTGCAACGATTATGGCATCGGTAACTCAAGTGATTTTAAATGTCTTGGATCATGATATGGAATTGAAGCAAGCCATTGAAGAGCCTCGCATTTACAACACTCATACCTCAGATGTCCGTTGGGAGCTTGCCGTGCCTGCCGATGTGAGAAATGCTTTAACCGCAAAAGGCCATAAGTTCGAATCCAATGCTCAAGTAGTTGGTAATGTACAAAGCATTCTAATTGATCATGAAAAGGGAATTTTTTATGGTGCAGCCGATTCTCGACGTGAAGGAGCAGCTATAGGAATTAAGGCGAGCGCTCCCGTCTTAGCTCCTACGTTAAGACTAAATGCTCCAAGTATTGTATCGACGCAAGGTACCTTTGATGTAGGGATCTCTTTACAGAATATGAAAGATTTATACGGAGCTGCCGTTCGCCTTCAATATGATGCTTCTAAGCTCGAGGCGGTGGATATGGATCCAAACACAGAAGGGGTTCAAGTGTTGCCGGGAGATTGGCTGAAAGGAATTCAGTTAAAAAATGAAGTGGACCAAAACCAAGGGTTGATTTCTTTTACGGCAGCACAAGTAGGGGATGTTGAAGGGGTAAACGGCGAAGGCGTATTGGCTACGATTCGTTTTCAAGTGAAAGAAGGAGTAACAGGAAATGCAGAGTTGCAGCCCATTGTGGAAGAAATTCAATTGCTGAATAGTAATAATGAAAGCATTGAATTTGAAGCCGAGCCTGTGATTATTGAGATCACTCGAGGGGTATCGATCCAAGGGAAGATCCAAACTCCTGCCTTCCAGGGGCTTAGCGATTTAAGTGGGTTTACGGTCCGCTTAATGAATGGTCAGCAAGTGTTGGGGCAAACCATTACTGACCGTAACGGTGACTATAGTCTTTCGGCAACAACAGCTGGAAGCTATGTATTGGCCATTGCTAAAGATGGATACTTGCGTGCGGGAGCTCAAGTGGCTGTATCTGGCGAACAAGCTGAAATGCCATCTTTGGCCCTTTATGTTGGGGACTTCAATCAAGATGGAGCCATTGATATTGTCGATATTACCCTGATGGCCAAGGAATTTGAGAAGCCTGTAACAGCAAGCAACGAAATCTTTGATGTCAATAAGAAAGGCGATGAGATTGATCTGTTTGATTTAGTACCTGTTGCTAAGAACTTCGGTAAGGTAGCATGGGATCGTATCGATCAATAGGATAAGGGAAAAAGGGAACTCGGCGCTATGCCAGGTTCCCTTTTTTTTCATTATTTAAGCTGTGCCGCATACTGAGGATTCTTGCTCAGCTCGACTAGCCCGAGAACCTTCAAGGCATGGAACTCATTCGGAGTGAGCCTGGATAAAAGGGTGGACTTGATCTGTTCTTTTTCCTCCCCTGTAAGTCCGCCCTGGGCGAGAGAAGCAAACTGCCGGAGCTCTGTCATTGAGAACTTCGTTAATAGAAATTGAAGAGCTTCTTCTTTGGTAGTAAAGCCAACGCGTTGAGGTGCAGCCTCCTGTGGTTTGGCCGCTTGGTCGGGGGTTGGTTTTTCCACTGAAGGTGAAACGGGATTAGGCTTTACAGGTTGAGCTGGCTCTGCGGTTGTTGACTGTGCCGTAGGAGCGGCTTGAGGAGCTGGTGTAACGCCCTGGAGAGCAAGCTGCTCCTGAACGAGCTTTTTTACCTCTGGATCTTCCAACAAGGTGGTTACTTCTTCCTGGGTTAAGACTTGCTTGGCGAGTTGATCGATCATTTTATCCGAGGCGTACTGCATGCCGTACTGATAGGATACGGTCCCCACTCCTCCCGCCACCATCAGGGATAATAGCAAGACAAAGTTCCGCAGCCGGGAGCCTCGCCCGCTCTGGAATGGAAATTTAATGTAGTATTTGTTAGTCGTTTCATCTTGTAGTAATCGGATTTTAATATAGTTTAAAGGTGTTTGAATTTGTCGAAGTTTCGGCATGATATCCCTCCCCTCCTGATTGTAAGGGGGAGAGGGACTAGTGACAAGAACTAAATTTATTTGTAAAGATGCGCCCTGGTGAGAGGGAGATCATTATTTAAGCCTTTGGAAAACAAAATCTGGTGAAGATCAAGTCCACTTGCCCGAAAAGAGGCCGCACAGGAGTATAGGTAAAGTCGCCACATCCGGATGAATCGTTCACCATATTGGTTGCGGATGGGTACAATCTGTTTTTCAAAACCTTCAATCCAGTGATCAATGGTCATGGCGTAATGGATGCGCAAGCTTTCGGCGTCGAGGGGATGGAAATGGTGTTCGGGAAGAAGAGCGATCACTTCTCGAAAGGAAGGAATGTATCCCCCAGGGAAGATGTGTTTGGTAATCCATGGATTACTTGCGTGTTCCAAGGGCTTGGTGATGGTGTGAAGAAGCATCAAGCCTTGGTTTTTAAGCAGTTTTCCAACAGCTTGCATAAAAGTGGGATATTGCGCTTGGCCGACATGCTCGAACATCCCTACGCTGGAAATCTTGTCAAATTGCCGCCCAGACGTCGCCAAATCTCGATAATCAACGAGGGCGACCTCCACTTGTTTTTCCAACCCCAGCTCTCGAATTCTTTCTTGAACTTTTTTATGCTGCTCTTTGCTCAGTGTGATTCCCATGGATTGAACACCGTATTGTTGGGCTGCGCGAATAATGAGCCAACCCCATCCGCAACCGATATCTAATAGTTTTTCTCCGGGTTTGAGTTGTAGCTTTTTCAACACGTGATCGATTTTTTGTAATTGGGCTTTTTCCAGTGAATCAGCGGGATGGTGAAAGTATGCGCAAGAATAGCTCATCGTAGGATCTAACCAAAGCGAGTAAAAGGAATTGCCTAGATCATAATGATACTGGACTTCTTTCTTCTGACTCCATTTGCTTGCCATTTTTTTTAGCGGAGTAAGGGATGAGGGCAGAAAGGCGGCTTCATTCTTGGCTAGCAAGAGCATGGCTTCGTAAAGGTTTCCTTTGATCTCCATTTTACGATTCATATACGCTTCCCCTAAGGTAACAGAGGGATTGGCCAGGATTTCTGCAAATGGAAGCTTCTCAAGGAAATGGATCTCAAATTTAGCTGGCTTTTCCCCATAGTGATCCGCCGTTCCATCCCAGTAGTGGACGCTGAACGATGCGTGCTTCAATTGGTTAAAAAAATGATGAAACAGGTGTTTTTGCATAAGATTTAGTCCACCCTTCTTTTTGGATGAAAACACGCAAAGCAGACAAGACTTTGGTATTCTTCTTCAGAGAGAGGCTGTGGATAATGGGTTTTTCGATTCAGCCAACGATGAAGGACTAAGGTTCTACGGTAATCATTCGTTGTCACTATATCAAACTGGGCTTCTTCTAGCAGGTGTACGGAGGCAAAAAGGTCATACATTTGGTTAGCTGCATGTTTGGACCAGGTGTTTTGAGTAAGGGGATCTTGTTTTAGGATGTGAAGGAGGTCTTGATCCAGTTGATTGACTTGAGTGCGGAGTTGATCTGCCTGTGGTCGATCGATGGTAATGGAGTCCAGCGTCTCGTGCAGATGTTGGATGAAGAAACCAGACCCTTCTTTTTGCAGGATCTTTAAGATTTCAAGAGCTTGGATGTTGGAGGTTCCTTCCCAAATCGGGTTTACAATTGCATCTCGCAGGAGGCGAGGGGTGACATATTCCTCTATATAGCCGTTTCCCCCATGCAATTCGAGGGCTTCTTTGGCCGTGGTGACCCCTAACTCACTGCAGCGGTATTTCGCTAGAGAAAGCAAGAGACGTAAAAGGGTCTGCTTTTCTCTGGTGCATCGACCAAAGGTATGAACCTCATCGAAAAGAGTGATGGCTTGAGCGATAACGGACCAGCCTGCTTCTATTTGGGTAATCAGATCAGCTAACGCTTCTCTTACTAAGGGAAAATGAAAGACGGTCTGGCCAAAAGCTCGGCGCTGGGCGGTGTAAAGGCAGGCTTCCAGGAAAGCTCGTCGTGCAATGGCTAACCCTCCAAGGGCGGTTCCCAAACGTGAAACATTGAGGGCTTCAGCCATGTACTTGAAGCCGTGTTCTGCTTTTCCGATCAGATAACCCACGGCATCATGCAGAATCAGTTCCCCGCTGGCAACTGCCCGAACGCCTAATTTATCCTTCAGACGCCGGATAGATATGTTGTTTCTTTTTCCATCGGGAAGTTCACGCGGGACAAGGAAGAGTCCTAAACCGCCTGTGCCAGGTCGCTGGTTCACACGAGCCAGCACCAAGCTGACCTCTGCATCACAATTGCTTGCAAACCATTTTTCACCGGTTAACAGGTAATGATCTTTTTCCTTACGAGCTATTGTTTGGGTAGCTCCGACATCAGATCCTCCCTGTATTTCGGTAAGGAAGGTTCCTCCTTGAATAAGCAGATTGGGATCATGGCTGCCAAGCCGGTGCAGATACTGTTGCCTTTGTTGCTCACTTCCGAACTTTTCTAGAACGAAAGCAACGGATTGGGTGAGAATCACAGGACAGGTAAAGCCGGTTTCCGCTTGCGAAAGCAGAAAAAACAAGGTGGAGTTTACCATAAAAGGTATGGGTTGAGGGGCGTTCCGATCATAGCGAAGAGATACGACTCCGGTCCCATATCCTTCCCTTACGGTCTGAAGATACCCCTCGTTATACCAAATCTGGTTTACTTCTTCACCGCTGCGATTATATCGAATGAGCTTAGGAGCACCGTCGCGGTCGGTGTAAGCCGCTCTGGGATCCATTCTTGCGGATGCCCAAGCTCCTGTCTGCTGAAACCTGGGTTCAGCAAAGGAATAGACCGTATCCGAGAGGTAGCGTTTGGTGTATCGCAATAAGAGAGGATCTTCGTTAAACCAGTTGACCTCGTTTCCTGACCCCCATTTTTGGTAATTCAACATAGCATCCTCCGTAAGCTACAAATTATTACATCTTATGTGGAAGATAGAAAAAAAATAGTATTGACGGAAAAAATGTTTTCTAGTAAGATCTAACCAACGAACTGAATACTTCTTATCCAGAGAGGTGGAGGGACTGGCCCTGTGAAACCCGGCAACCGTTCATGCGTGCATGAAAAGGTGCCAATTCCAGCAGAATCAACTGATTCTGGCAGATAAGATGAAGGTGAATGCTATGTCCATGAAACTTCTTCTTATTGAAGAAGTTTTTTTGTTTGTTTAGGGCGGGGGGGGTGAGGCACCTTGTTCTGAGGCGTTCAGGAATCAATACCCAGTTGAATAATCGGAATCTTGAAGATAGACTAATCTATAGAGATTTTTCAAACTTTTCGATTTTGTAATTCATAGTATGTTGATGTGAAAACATCGTTAAGTTATACCTGATCTACCAGGTATTTCTACATAAATAAATAATTAGGGGGTTCATCAAGTGAAAAAGACTAAGTTTTCATTGTTTTTATCTTTAGTTTTGATCTTGTCGTTAGTGGTTACGGCTTGCGGCGGCGGTGCGAAGCCACAGGAAGCGGGTTCAAACAGCGGTGAAGCGAAAAAGCGAGTGGCTTTAATCATGCAGTTCAATATTGGAACTTTCTCTTCGCAGTATGTGGCAGGTGTAAAAGAGCAAGTGGAGAAGTTTGGCGGGGAAGTAACCGTCTTTAATGCAGATAATGATTTATCGAAGATGGCTTCTCATTTAGATGCTGCTGTGAATCAGCGTTTTGATGGAATTTTAATTGACCATGGTACACCGGAAGCTCTTACTCCTGGCGTGAAAAAAGCGGTTGAGCAGAATATTCCAGTCATCGTTTTTGATGCCGCTTTGGATATCCCTGGTGTGACCGTGTTGGAGCAAGGCGATGTGAAAATGGCGGAATCCACGCTAGAGAAGCTAGCAGCGGATGCTGGCGGTAAAGGAAATATCGTGAAAATTTGGGTAGCTGGTTTTGCTCCAATGGAGCGTCGTCAAGTGGCTTATAAGGCTTTCCAAGAAAAGTACCCGGAGATTAAAGAAGTAGCTGCTTTTGGAAGTGCGTCTGCGAATACGGCGTTAGACACGCAAGCGCAAATGGAAGCGATCTTGAAAAAGTATCCGAACCCAGGCGATATCACAGCGGTTTGGGCTTCTTGGGATGAATTTGCTAAAGGAGCCGTTCGTGCGATCCAGCAAGCCGGACGTACAGAAATTAAGGTTTATGGAATTGATTTAAGCGATGAAGACTTACAAATGATTCAAGATCCGAACTCTCCGTGGGTAGCTTCAGCTGCGGTAGATCCATCCGACATTGGACGCGTTCAAGTGCGCTTCCTTTATAAGAAGATCAAAGGGGAAGAAACTCCACAGCTAGTAACCCTTGATCCGATTTTGGTCACTCGCGACGAATTGCCAAAGGAAAAAGTAACCATGGGGGATCTGTCCAAGCACATCAAGGGCTGGGGAGAAAGCACACAAGGATATGAAGAGTGGATGAAAGAGCTTGAAGCTCAAAACCAGAAATAAGAAAAGGGAATTCCCGTCGATCGCAGGTGATCAACGGGAATCTTCTATTTATGAAGGAGGGATGGAGCATGGCCAAATTGGAGATGAAGCAAATCCAAAAATCCTTTTCAGGTGTTCCGGCTCTTCGTGGCGTGGACTTTGAATTGCGGGCGGGAGAGATTCACGCCTTGCTCGGAGCGAATGGGGCAGGGAAAAGTACGTTAATGAAAATTTTAACGGGTGCTTATACATCTGATGAGGGAGACATCTTGGTTGATGGGTCCAAAGTGGAAATAGCGACTCCAGCAGATGCCAAGAAGTATGGCATTCAGTGTGTGTATCAGGAAGTGGATGTTGCTCTTGTTCCCTACTTAAGCGTAGCCGAAAATATTATGCTGGACCGCCAGGTTAATCGTAAGGGTTCCTTTTTCAAGTGGTCAAGCCTTTACCGAGATGCGGAAGGAATTCTAGCTAGATTAGGGTTTAAGATACCGGTTCGGAAAAAAGCAGAAGAGCTTACTCTTTCCGAAAAGCAAATTGTCCTCATCGCCCGGGCGATTGCTCAGGACGTGAAATACGTGATCTTTGACGAGCCAACGGCTCCTTTAAGTGTCAAGGAAGCGGATCAGCTATTTGCCTTGATGCAGCAACTGAAAAAGCAGCAGGTCGGCATGATCTTTATTTCTCACCGCCTACCAGAAATTTTTCAAGTCTGTGATCGCATAACGGTCATGCGAGACGGCCAACATGTTTTAACAAAAGCCAAGGGGGATACGAGTATCAATCAAGTGATTGCTGATATGTTAGGAAGATCTTTCTCGGAGGAGTTCCCCAAAAAGCACGTTCCTGTCGGTGACACCCTGTTTGAGGTTCGTGGAATCAAGAGCGGTAAAAAAGTCCGCGGAGTCGATCTGCATATTCGAGAAGGAGAAATTGTGGCTGTTGCGGGTCTGGTTGGCGCGGGGAAAACGGAATTAGCGAGGGTGCTATTTGGTGCGGACCCACGGGATGAAGGAGAGATGATTTTGCGCGGCAAAAGCCTTTCGATTCACCAGCCCACAGACGCGGTACGGGAAGGCGTAGTGCTCGTTCCGGAAGAGCGGCGAAAAGAAGGGATCCTGGTGGAGGAGTCTGTACGAAACAATTTGACCTTAGCTAGTCTCCGTCAGTTTACTTCGTTCGGATTTGTCCGTCAGAGCTCGGAAGCGGCGAAATCGGGACTACTTGTGGATCGATTAGGAATTAAAACGCCAAGCATTCACCAGTTGGTTGGCAATTTGAGCGGAGGAAACCAGCAAAAAGTGGTCATTGGCAAGTGGTTGGATACCGATGCCCAGGTCTTCATGTTTGATGAACCGACAAAAGGGGTAGACATCGGGGCGAAGACGGATATCTTTAAGCTCATCGGCGAGTTGGCTGAGCAGCGGAAAGGAATCCTCTATTTGTCTAGTGAGCTTCAAGAAATCTTGGGCATTGCGGATCGGATCTTAGTGATGTGTGATGGTCAGATTGTCAAAGAGTTGACGCGCGAGAAAGCGACCCAGGAAAACATTATGTATTATGCAAGTGGAGGAAAATAGCATGAAGGTGATGGATTGGATTTACAAGTATGGAACGTTAGCGGTTATTGGACTCGTTATTGTATTTTTTAGTGTGTTAAACCCGTACTTTTTTACCTACGGAAACTTAGCGGATATTCTCCGTTCTATCTCGATCGTGACGCTGGTAGCGATTGGGGTTACGTTTTCCTTGATTGTAAACGGCTTTGACCTATCTGTTGGCTCTATCGTATCGTTTGCCACGGTGGTGTCCTCCTCCATGATGATTTGGTATGAACAGGGGTTGTTGGTCACGCTCATGGTGCCGATTCTGCTCAGCGTGCTAATTGGATGGATCAACTCTTTATTAATCGTAAAGATTCGCATTCCAGATTTGTTAGCCACGCTAGCGACTCTGTACATTGTGAAGGGAATTCATTTAACTTATACCAAAGGGTATTCCATTTATGCCAATATGCCCATGACGGATGGATCAACGGCTCCAGGAAAATTCAATGAATCCTTTCTTTGGCTAGGACAAGGGCAAATGGCCTCGATCCCGGTTCCGGTGTTGTTGATGTTATTGGCCGTAATCGTGGTTCATGTCTACCTGAATTACACGCGCCAGGGTCGCTTGCTTTATATTACCGGCGGAAACGCAGAGGCGGCACGCTTATCCGGTGTTCCTGTAGAACGTTATCGTACGCTGGCTTATCTCTTATCAGGGTTATTCTGCGGTTTGGCTGGAATTTTACTGGCTGCCCGAATTGGAACCGGACAGGTCGATGGAGGAGCGCCGCTCTTGATGGATGCTGTGGCTGCTGCTTTCGTTGGGTACTCCGTGTTCGGGGCAGGTAAACCAAATGTCATTGGTACTTTTTTCGGTGCTGTATTAATCGGGGTTCTATTAAATGGCATGACCATGCTCAATCTTCCCTATTATGCGCATGATATTGTCAAAGGAACCGTATTAGTCTTGGCTTTGGCCGTCACTTACTATCAGTTGCGGAGAAGAAAAGCATAAACCTAGTACAAGGGTTCTACGTCTCTCATTTCTAGCATAGGTATTTATTAATAGAACATGAGAACGGAGGCAACCAATATGAATAAAACCTGCACTTCATTCGTAATCGGATTCGTGGTTTGGCTGCTCGTCTCTTTCGCTGGACAAGCTGAGACGCATCAAGTGGATATAAAATGGAACGGAAAATCTTTGGAAACGGGACAGGTTGCCTATGTGAAGGACGGAATCGCATGGGCTCCTGTAAGAGAGGTAGCCGAGGCAGTCGGTGCAAAGGTAAGTTGGAATCAGCGAACCAGAATGGTAACGGCTGTTAAAGGGAGTACCACGTTAACGTTGCAGGCGGGTTCTGATCGAATGCAGGTGAACGGAAAGTCGATTCGGTTACCGGCCATTGTGAAGTTGGAGAAGGGACGAACAGTAGCCCCCATTCGTGTGATTACGGAAGCCCTTGGTGCAAAGGTGGAATGGATCGGGTTGGATCAAGCGGTGTATATCACAGAAGCGGGGAAGATCTCGGTTAAAGAAGCCGAGGAACGGATACGAAAGCAACTGGGAATCGGAGCAAGCAGTAAGACGGTAGTCGAGTTTGATCATCTCGAGGGGACTCAGTACGGGATTCACGTCTATGATCTTATGGGGAGCCATACGGCCACACGAGGATGGTATTACGTCGATTTGCATTCTGGGAAAGTGGATTCCATGTTTTGAGAAAGAATTCCGGGGAAGTGGAAGACTCTGCTGTGAAACGCTTGCAGGATCAAGGGGTCTGACTTGGCATTAAAGTTGCATAAAGAAAAAATAAGATGGTTGAAACTATTACTTAGTTCTCAACTCCTCTCTCTCGTCTTGCCTGCCATTCGTGGTGGGCTTTTTTTCGTTGTAACTCACTTGAAACTCCGTTCCCTTACACTAATCATACAGACGAATTTTTTCAGAAGTGGGGCGAGACTATCATGATTTGGGAGACGGATTGGCTATCCAGCAGGGCGCGTTTGACCCCTGATAAGGAAGCGGTTGTCGAGATGGATTCAGGGGGACGTTGGACGTATCGGGAGCTAGATCAGCGAGTGGCGCAAGCGGTGCGCTTTTTGCAAGATCATGGAATTGGTAAAGGAGAACGAGTTGCGCTGCTCGCACCTAATCATATTTCATGTTTAGAGCTGCTTTTTGCTTGTGGAAGATTAGGGGCGGTGTTTGTACCTCTGAACACCCGATTAGGGGCTTCGGAGCTCGATTATATTTTAGAAGATTGTCAGCCAAAGTTGTTGTTCTGCCATCCTTCGTTACAAGAAGGAATCCAAGCAAAGATTCCTATAGTTAGTGTGGAAGCGTATCTTTCAGGAGAACCGGGCTTCAGCGGAGCAACGATTGACCTGCAAGATCCGTATTTGATTATCTACACAGGGGGAACGACTGGAAGACCGAAGGGAGTCGTGCTTTCCCATAAAAATGTATTCTGGAATTCGGTCAACACCATTGTGAGCTGGGGCATAGCCGAGAATGATATTACGGTCACGTATCTCCCGATGTTTCACACGGGTGGCCTAAATGCTTTATCTCTCCCGATCTTACATATGGGTGGTAAAGTTGTGATAGGAAGTAAATTTCAAGCAGAAGAAGCCGTACAAACCATTGAAAAAGAACAATGTACCATTATCCTATTGGTACCCACGATGTATCATATGATGATTGCGACAGAAGATTTTAAGAAGGCGTCTTTTCAGAGTGTACATACCTTTCTCTCAGGTGGAGCACCTTGTCCTCATTCCATCTATGAACCTTTTGAGAAGCGAGGACTCCGATTTAAGGAGGGCTATGGGTTAACGGAAGCGGGCCCCAATAATTTCTTTATCCATCCTGAGGATGTTAAGAAGAAAAGAGGCTCAGTCGGAAAGCCCATGTTCCATTCTATGGTGAAGATCGTAAAAGAAAACGGAGAGGAAGCAGCTCCTCATGAAGTGGGAGAGCTGTATATCCAGGGTCATCATGTGTTTGAACACTACTTTAATAAACCAGAAGAGACCCAAGAAGCGAAGCAGGACGGTTGGCTGAGAACGGGAGATTTAGCCAAGCGGGATGAGGATGGTTACCATTATATCGTGGGACGGAAGAAGGATATGATTATTACCGGTGGGGAAAATGTATACCCCCAAGAAATCGAGCATTTGCTTGATCAGCATCCATCGGTTCATGAAGTGGTGGTTTTGGGACTCCCTGACCCGAAGTGGGGGGAAGTCGTAACGGCTGCGATTGTGGTGAAAGCGGGCATGAGTCTTTTGGAGCGTGAGGTTCTGGACTATGTTTCTGCTCACTTAGGAAAGTACAAGGTTCCCAAAAAGGTTTATTTTGTGGAGGAGCTGCTGAAAACGCCAATCGGCAAGATCGACCGCAAGGAAATGGCCTATCATCTTCAAGTGCTTCTGTAACTAGGCTGTAACTTGGATTCTATAAGCTGTAGGAACAAACAAATTCTATGTGGGGGTAGAAAAATGATGATCCGTTCGAAAATGAGAAATCGCTTTCTAACTGGGATTTTAGCCACATCCATGATGATGGTAACGGCATGCGGAGGAGGCGGAAGTCAAACCACGAGTGGCGGCAGCGGTTCCACGGATGCTAAACCGGCGGAACAGGGCGCACCAGCAGCAGAAAATAAGTCTCCGATTAAAATCGGGATCGTAACTTCCAAAACAGGTGTATTGGAAGCCTACGGCAACCAGATGCTAAACGGTTTTGAGATTGGTCTGGATTACGCCACAGGAGGAACACGAGAAATTGACGGCCGCAAGATCGAAATTGTGGTAGAGGATACGCAGACGAAGCCGGATATCGCGGTTCAGAAAGCGACTAAGTTATTGGAGCAAGACAACGTGGATGTCCTGGTTGGTAGTGCGAGCTCAGCCGATACGTTAGCGATCTTGCCACTGGTTGAAGAATTTGAAAAGGTCATGGTCGTTGAACCGGCCGTAGCCGATAGTATTACAGGATCGGAGTGGAACCGCCACATCTTCCGCACCGCGCGCAACTCTTCTCAAGATGCAGCGGCTGGCGCAGCAGCGATCGCGAAGCCGGGGGTAAAAATTGCAACCTTAGCCCCAGACTATGCGTTTGGCCATGATGGAACGGCTGCTTTTGTTAAGATTGCCAAAGAGCTAGGTGCAGAAATCGTATTAGAAGAATTTGCTGATCCTAAAGCGACGGACTTTACAGCGAACGTTCAAAAAATTGTCGAGGCCAAACCTGACTTTGTGTTTGTGATCTGGTCTGGTGCCAATGCACCTTGGAAAACCCTAATGGACATGAAGCTTCCGGAAAAAGGAATCAAAATTTCTACCGGGGCCCCTGATATTGCCGGGTTGAAGACGATGAACAACCTAGATGGTATGGAAGGCTTCACCGTTTATTATCATGAGTTGCCAAACAACAAGGTCAATGATTTCTTAAAAGAAGAGCATCAGAAACGATATAACAGTGTGCCAGACCTATTCACCGCGGGTGGTATGTCTTCTGCCATTGCCGTCGTAGAAGGTATCAAGAAAGCGGGCTCTACGGAAGCGGATAAACTCATTTCCGCCATGGAAGGCATGGAATTTGAGACACCTAAAGGCAAAATGATGTTCCGCGCAGAAGATCATCAAGCGTTGCAAACCCTTTACGCCATTAAGCTTGAGAAGCAAGAAGGAAAAGACTACTTGGTGCCAACGTTAATTCGCGAGCTTTCTCCAGAAGAGACGGTTCCGCCGATTCAGAATAAGAAGTAGGAATAAAGGCAAAGGCCTCCGGAAGGGGGCCTTTCTTCTTTTTCCAAGGGGCTTGGTCCGGGTCCGCGTATGATTCCAAGACCTCGCGAAGGTTTTTCGAGGTTGGGAGTGATTTAGGTCTACTTTTTCTAAGAGCAATCTAACTTTGGGATTAGAATCTCTGATTTTAAGCTGCCTTTTTAAGAAATTCTGCTTTTTTTTATGATCCTTGTCCGTTCCTGAACCCCATAACTGGCGTCTGGGATCAGATGCTCACGAAATTTTGATTTTGCTCACGGAAAAGGGGACGATGGTCACGGAGACATGCCGTTTGGTCACGTACCTGGTACAATTCCAAATACCCAGCCCACTTTGATCACGAAACCCAGCCACTTGTTCCCAAACCAATAATGATTCCAGGTAGGCGGAGCCCCTTACCCGGATACTTACTCGGTATAAGGGAATAACAGCGTTAAGTTTTCCCTTAGCCCAACAACCGATAGCACATCTCCATCAACTTAGTCCGATTCGCCTCAAGCCATTGGGTCCTCGCCCGTGTACTCTGAATTTGTGCTTTCACGGTGCCGATTTCATCCACCCCATCCCAGTACCGGCCGAGAAAATGAACAAACACGTCGAGTCGTCGCAACTGAATGAGCAAGGGAATGACTTGGATTTCCTCCGGGGAAAGCCGCAGTTCACTCCCATACCCTTGTAGATAGGCCTCAATCTTCAACCAACGCAGTTCATCATCCATTCCTGGCTTGGTTACGTCCGATAGACAAACTGCCAGCTCCATGACTCTAAGATCGTAAGTAACAAACTCAAAATCTAGAATGGCAGTGAGCTTCCCAGCTGAGTCATACAAGACATTAGAAGCGTTCAAATCCCCATGTATAAGCTGATGAGGCAGTGAGCGCAGGGTAGGAACATGACGGGAGAAATCTAGGAGTTGTCGGCCCATTTCCTCTAGCTCCCCAGCTAATTCAGGAAAGGGAGGGTTGCTGCAAAACTCTAGTACTTCTTTCGTCACTTCCATTTCATAATAGGGAGGATAAGCTGGCTTAGCGTCTACTTCTACACTGGACAGAACTTTCGTCAAGACAGCCGTACCTCGGCCAAATTCTAATAGTTGCCCAGGCTCCGCGAAGGTGGGATTATCACCAGGGATGAAAGGGAACAGGCTCACTAGTTTTTCCTCTTCCGTGGTCATGTAGGAAGCCCCATCACAGGTTAGGATAGGTACGGGAGTGTGGAAGGGAAGGGATTCTCTCGCTAAGGCAAAGAGAACCGTATGTTCAAACCCTACTTTATCTACATCTTTATGGCCTTCATAGCGCCTTAGTACATAGGAGGATACTCCATCTTGTATATAGAAAGTCGAGTTGTTCATCCCGCTCTTGCCGATACGGAGCTTGGCATCTGGACAAATAGGATATTGTGATTGAATAATGTTAAGATTCATAGGGTTAGTATGTCCTCCTTCATTTCCTATATTTACAAATCAATGCCCACTCGATATGATATGGATAATAATCCCTAATCTTCCTGGAGGTCTTACATGAATTGGAGAAGCCCGGTCTTAATGTCGAAGTTGACACCGCCTCTAGTGAAATCCAATATTTTAAGAAGAGTAGATTTAGAGAAGAAGTTGCGGATGATTCCTGATTATTCTCTGACTTTCCTATATTCTGGACCAGGATACGGAAAAAGCACCGCGCTTAGTGTATTTGCCCGAGAGGCCAAGCTGCCCGTTTGTTGGTACAGTATATCAGAACACGACGATGATATGTTTCCGTTTTTAACTCACTTCCTTCATTCGGTTCGAACTCGTTTTCCTTCCTTTGGAGAAGAGCTCTTGCAGCAGTTGAATGAGGGGGATTGGTTTTTTAATTATGACGAGATTCATTATTTCTCTCGCATGATTCTGAATGAACTTTTTACGCTCTCACCGGAGCCTTTTGTCATCATATTGGATGATTTCCACTACCTATCTCACTCCCACCTTGTTAACGAATGGATGAAGCTATTCATACAGAATCTGCCCCCACATGTGCATCTTGTGCTGTCCAGCCGAATCAAGCCGGACTGGGATTTTTTATATTCCATGAAGCTAAAGGACATGATACTTGAGTTAAGCCAGAAGGATTTATCCTTCCAGCAGGATGAAATTGAGGTTCTGTTTCTAGATCAGTTTGAGATCGAGCTTCCTCCGGCTGAAGTGGAGCTCTTATTCCAGAAGACGGAAGGCTGGGCGATCTCCTTGAATATGATTTGGCAGAAGCTGCGTGAGGGAGAAGATCTATCATTTCTATTAAAAAACCACAGCAAGATGGAAGATCTTTTTCACTTTATGGCTCTAGAAGTTCTGTCCAAGCAAACGCCCGAGATCCAGAGCTTCTTGGTACGAACTTCAATTTTGACCGAGCTGAATGGGGAGATCTGTCAGTTTCTTTTAAACATTCCAAACTCAAATAAGATTCTGCAGGAGTTGATCCAGCGAAATGTCTTTATCAGCTACTTAGGGGCGGGAGAATATCGATACCATGCCCTGTTTCGAGAGTTTCTTCAGCAACAGCTTCAAAAAAAATTCGACCAGTTCGACTGGCTGCATCGCAAGGCTGCCCACTTTTATAAGCTCAAATCCCTTTATAACCAAGCGCTCTACCATTATCGGACGATCCAGGCTTATTCGGATATGGGAGAGGTTCTCGCTCAGTTCGGAGAAACGAAGGTGCAAAATGGAGAATTTGAGAGCTTGGCTGAACTGCTCAAGGTGATTCCACTAGAGGTGATGGACCAGTACTTCTCCCTGTGGTTCTATAAAGGGGAAATGAATCGATACCGTTGCAATTATCAGGAGGCTATTGCGAGTTATCAACGCTCCTCTCAATGTGCTCAGGATAAAGGGGAAACCATCGGTCAAGTGCGCGGGTTGGAAGGTCAGGCCAAGGTATACTTAGATACGATCCAACCGGGGAAGGCAGACCATTTGCTCCGGGAAGCCCTTCAGTTGCTAGGGGATACCACATCAGAGCAAAAGGTGAGAGTCCTTCATTTGTTGGCGGAGAATTTGATTAACAAAGGCTGTCCGGAAGAAGCGGAGCAATCCTTTAAAGAAATTGAACGGCTTCATCGAAGTTTGGAGGATGGAGAGCTTCAAGCAAGATTTTATTTGCGTACGGGTCAACTGGGAACTTGCAAACGCATTCTTGAACGGAAGCTGGAGAATGAAGCCAGCTCCCACAAGCATTTATCCAAGTCTCACCGCGAAACGTCTCTCCTTCTTTCTATTGTAACTTCGTTTTTGGGAGAAGCCGAAGAGGCGAAGCGTTATGCGGAGCGAGGTCTGCTGCAGGGGACAGAGGCCAAGTCGCCCTTTGTAGAGGCCGTAGGCTGGATGCGATTAGGTCACGCTTCCTTGATTCATACGACCCCGTATCCGGTTGAGACAATTCAGCAATGCTACAATAATGCGCTTGCGCTCATGGAGGATGTGCAAATCTCCCGGGGTAAAGCGGAGCCACTCATGGGCTTATGCTTGCTGCATGGTTTGGAAGGAAATCTAGAGCTGGCCCTGAAATATGGGGAGGCAGCCTTTAAGGAAAGTGAAGCGGCAGAGGATCATTGGTTCTCTACCCTCGTTATGCTAGGAATGGGGGTCGCTTATATTACCGCCGAGCAATGGGATAAAGGCAAAGAGATGTTAAATCAAACGTTTCAGCGTTTTGTAGAAGTGGGGGATTCCTTTGGCTGTACGGCTTCCTTACTGTGGTTAAGCTATATTGATTATTCAACGGAGGATTGGGCTGGGTTTACGCTTTCGGTTCAACAGTTTTTGGAGAGGATGCAGGCAGGGGATTACCACTTCTTGCTTCAGCGCCGAACGCTGTTCAGTCCCAAGGACATTCAAAAAGTAGCCCCGATGCTGCTAGAGGCTCAAAAGCGAAAGGTGAAGACCAACTATGTCCATCATTTGCTGCAGGAGATGGGGCTCGATAAGATCTCCACACATCCGGGCTACACGCTCCGCATTGAAACCCTGGGGCAATTTAGAGTATGGCTTGGGGAAAAGGAAATTGATGATAAAGGATGGCAAAGGGATAAAGCGAAGCAGCTTTTCCAGTTGCTCATCACGCGCCGAAAACACTTGTTGCCTAAGGAAGAAATTTATCACCTGCTCTGGGGGGAGGCGGATGAGGAGGTGGCGGGACGTGATTTTAAAGTCGCCCTGAACGCCTTGAATAAAGCTTTAGAGCCGCAGCGAAAAGCACGAACGAATCCTTTTTATATCCAGCGGAATGGATCTTCTTATGGCATGAATCTAGCGTCTGGCTATAAGCTGGACGCAGAGGAGTTTGAAGTGCTGGTGCAAAAGGGAATGGATCATCCAGCGAGAGGTAAGGAATATTTGCGAAAGGCTGTATCCCTGTACAAAGGAGACTATCTCCCGGAAGCTCGCTATGAGGATTGGTCCATTGAAGAAAAGGAAAGACTGCGCGTTCTTTATCTGCGAGCAGCCGAGCAACTAGCTCAACTCTTCATCCAGGATGGGGAATATGATGAAGCGATCGCCTGCTGCGAGAGGATGATTCAAACCGATCCGTGCGCGGAGGAAGCTTATCGCTATATCATGCAGAGCTATGTGATGAAAAATAATCGTTCCATGGCCTTAAAATACTATCAAAAATGCTTAGATAAGCTGCAGCAGGAGCTGGCCATTAAGCCTTCGCTTGCTACCCAGCAGCTGTACGAAGAAATTATAGCCTGAGTGATCAGGCTTTTTTCTTTGGGGTGTAACTTATATGTAACCTTAACTAGGTAAGATGACCATAACCCATTCGAAAATGATATAGAAAAGCAGGTGAATCCATGAGTTCGATTATTTTAGAGACGAAGGACCTCACGATCTCCTTCGGCGGACATACAGCGGTTAATGAAGTGAGCTTAAAGGTTCCGGCTTATGAGTTCAAATCGATTATCGGTCCGAACGGCGCGGGAAAGACGACGTTCTTTAATCTGTTGAGCGGCCAGCTCAAACCAACTAAGGGGCAAGTCCTATTTAAAGGGCAGGATGTCAGTTCACAATCTCCTTCAGAGCGAGCGCGAGCAGGGATTGGGCGTTCTTTTCAGATCAGCAACATCTTTCCTCAGCTCACAGTACTAGAAAATGTCCGGTTGGCGGTTCAAGCTCAATCGGGTATTCTGTATAATTTTTTCTCACACTTTAAGAAGTTTAAGACATTTGAGGAAAAAGCCTATCATCTATTGGAAACAGTTTTACTAGATAAGAAAAGCGACCAGTTGGCTAAGAACTTAGCCCACGGCGAAAAGCGAAAGCTTGAAATCGCCATGCTGCTCGCGCTGGAGTCGGAGATTCTATTGTTTGATGAGCCAACGGCCGGGATGTCGCTGGAGGAAGTGCCCGCCATTCTAGAAGTGATCCATAAGATCAAAGAGAAAAAGGATCGGACCATTATCCTTATCGAGCACAAGATGGATATGGTTCTCGACCTTTCTGATACTTTAACGGTTCTGTTTAACGGCAAGTTATTAGCCGATGGAACCCCACAAGACATTATGAACAATGAACTCGTTCAAACCGCGTATCTAGGAGGATTGTATGACGACGCTTCTTAAAGTGGACCAGATCCAAACGTATATCGGACAATATCATATTTTGCAAGGGGTTTCGTTTGAGGTGAAGCAGGGGGGAGTTACGGTTCTCCTGGGGAGAAATGGGGCAGGGAAGACTACGACCTTAAGATCCATCATGGGCCTCAATCCGATTAGTAAAGGAAGCATTATCTTTAAAGGAGAAGAGATCAGCGCCTTTCCAACTCATACGATTGCGAAGCGAGGAATCGGCTATGTTCCGGAGGACCAATCGATCTTCGGTGACCTCACTGTAGAAGAGAACATGAAGGTGGCCATGCAAAAGGAAGATGAGCGCACGCTGGCAAGCCTGAATTATATCTTGGAATTGTTCCCTGACTTGAAGACCTACTGGAAAAAGAAAGGCGGTCACTTGAGCGGCGGGCAAAAGCAGATGCTGGCCATCGCTAGAGCCTACGTTAATAATAATGAGCTGTTGCTTATTGATGAACCGAGTAAAGGCTTGGCCCCGATTGTGGTGGAGAAGGTCATGGATTCCATCAACCAGATCAAAGAAAAAACGACGGTGGTGTTAGTGGAGCAGAACTTTATTATGGCGAGCGGCGTCGGTGACAGCTACTACATCATCGACGATGGACACACGGTGCATTCAGGATCGATGAAGGACTTGAAGCAGGATGAAAAGCTGAAGAAACAATATTTGGGGATTGCCTAGAAGAGAGGGGAACGTATGGATCTCATATTGACATTAGGTTTAAATGGCCTAGCCACCGGAATGCTCATTTTCCTCCTTGCGGCAGGTTTAACGCTGATTTTCGGCTTGATGGATGTGTTGAATTTTGCCCATGGAGCCCTGTTTGCTTGGGGAGCTTATGCAGGGGCGTGGTTTTATCTTATTTCCGGTAGCTTTATTGTAGGCATTGCGCTTGGGATTTTAGTCGGAGTATTGGTTGGGTTTCTGATGGAGCGTTTTGTCATTCGTCCGGTTTACGGCAATCATATTCAGCAAATCTTGATTACAATGGGCGCGATGCTTGTTTTAAGCGAATTGCTTAAGGTCTTCTGGGGACCGAACCAGCATATGACGCCTGTGCCTTCCTATTTGGATGGAAGCTGGCAGGTGGGTGAGCTGATTATTATTAAATATCGTGTATTTATCATCGCGGTAGGATTAGCGGTTTTGATTGGATTAGAGTATGTCATGAATCGCACGAAGATCGGCTTAATTGTACGGGCAGGGGTTATTAACAAAGAAATGGTGCAGGCGCTAGGAATTAATATTAAAAAGATATTTGCTCTTGTCTTTATGTTTGGTGCAGGTCTGGCAGCATTAGGAGGCGTCCTGATGGGACCCTATTCCGGTTCTATTAATCCTTCTATTGGGATGGAGAACATGCTGTTAGCTTTTATCGTGGTCGTGATCGGTGGGATGGGCAGCATCAAAGGCTCCGCTTTGGCTGGTGTTTTAGTAGGACTATCGGGAGCCTTCATGGCTTACTACTTCCCGGAAGGAACGCTAGCGGTTAACGTCCTGTTGATGGCTGCCGTGTTATTGATTAAGCCTTCTGGATTATTCGGGGTCAAGGGGTGAGAAAAGAATGAAAACAGAAGTCAAGGTGTTTCAATCCACGCTAGAGAAAAATCCATTATGGAAAAGTTCGTTAGTCGTTCAACTAACGATACTCGCCCTCTTGCTTGCTTTTCCATTGGTGTTTGATTCAAGAAGTACATTAATTATGGTTTCTCAAATGTTTATTTTCGGTGTTTTTGCGATGTCTTACGACATCCTGCTCGGGTATACGGGAATTATCTCTTTTGGTCATGCTATGTTTTTTGGTCTTGGCTCCTATGCCACGGGCATACTCATGAAGCAATGGGATAATACGCTTGGGGTGTTGCTTGTCGCCGTAGTCATTACCGTGGCACTAGCTTTTGTGATCAGCCTGTTTATCGGTATTCTCTCGCTGCGGTTAAAAGCGACTTTCTATGCCATGATCACCTTGGCGTTTGCTGAGTTATTCTTTATCGTAGCGGAAAAGTGGAGGTCCTTGACCTTTGGAAATGACGGGTTTAGCTTTTCGATCCCTAAGCTCTTGAATGACCGTGTGACCTTTTACTATGTCGCTTGTATTTTTATGGTGGTCATGTACTTGTTCCTTAAGCGTTTCATCGAATCTCCGGTGGGAAAGGTCTTGGTTGCCGTCCGGGAAAATGAACAGCGTACAGAGTCACTTGGGTACCAGGTGGTTCATTACAAAATCATTGCCAACATCGTAGCCGGGGTAACGGCTTCCTTGGCCGGGGTTATGTATGCGTTGTCGATTAAATTCGTAAATACCTCAGTCCTTGCGGTCGATAAAACGGTAGATGCTTTGTTAATGACGATTGTGGGTGGAGTAGGAACCCTGTTTGGACCCCTTTTAGGTTCTGTTATTATTCAATATGCCCATGAGTCCTTGACAGAGCTGGCGAAAGTGCACTGGATTTTTGAACGTTGGCTTATTCTGTTTGGTATCATCTATATCCTCATCGTCATGTTCTTTCCGAAGGGAATCGTGGGCACCATTCAGGAAAAGTGGAAAGCCCGAGGGGCGAAGTCATGAGTGGAACAGGGGGCGAATCAATGAGTAAAGAGCTCGTAAACGGGTTTCAGATGGCTTACGAAAAGCTAGGGGACGGGAATCGCACGCTGCTCCTCATTCATGGAAATCTAGGGAGTAAACGCTGGTGGAACTTGGTGAAGGAGGAGCTGGCCCAGCGGTATACGGTGTATTCGGTTGACCTGCGGGGATGTGGTGAGTCAGAAAAGCCTAACCATGGCTATTCGCTCCCTCAGTATGGGGATGATGTTCTTGCTTTTATGGATTTAAAAGGAATTCGGAGCTGTTCTGTAATTGGCCACTCCATGGGGGGAGCCATTGCGGTTGATCTCGCCTCTAAAGCGGGGGATCGAATCGAAAAAATGTTGTTGCTCAACCCGGCACCGATCTATGGCTACGTCACGAGTGACGAGAAATACGACATGATCAAGAGGTACTCGACGGATCGTGAGCTTCTACAAGCCGCTTTAAGTGCTGTTGTTCCAAAAGGAGCCCATCTTCCTTTGTTTGCTGATTTGGTAGAAGATGCATGGAGCAGTACGCATACAGCTATAAGTAATGCACGGTCTCTTGGTGTGATGGATTATCGGGAGGCAGCACGGAGGATCGAGCAGCCTGTTTCCATCTTGTTTGGCGAACAGGATGTATTGATTTCTCTAGAGGATATGAAAAAAATGCAGTCTTATTTTCCTCATGGTGAGTTAGTCACTCACCATGAGGTGGGGCATTCTCCGCAAGTGGAGGACCCGGAGTGGTTTTTGCGAGAAACTCTCGCGTTTTTAGAGAGATAAGAGAGGGCATCCCAGGGTGGGGTGCTTATTCTTTTCGACAAGGAACAAAATTGTTCTTTAAAAAGAACTAGACTTGTTCTATAATGAAGGTAGTAAAATACTCCTGCTAGGTGGTTCTTAATGACTAAGATAAACAAGTCAAAGTTTGACGAAGTGGATTTGAAACAGCATTTAAAGGAATGGAATTGTACAGATTTAAAAAGTACCGCCATGCTTTTAAATCTGATGGAGAAAATGGGGTTCGAGGTTAACAATTGGAAGGTAAAGGTCCCAGCGGTTGTGGAGAAAAAGTAAAGTGGAGGGAATTGGCATGGATGCGAAGGGCAATATCGAAGGACTAGATATGGAGTGGGTAGCTTTGATATTAGAAGCGAAGGAATTGGGGCTATCTTGTGAAGATATAAGGGAATTTTTAGGACAATCCACCATAGTCAAATAGGGTATGAGTTTGCTATAATTATAATGATAGCCAAATCATTCAAAGGAGCCTAACGTATCTATGGTTCTACCCAGCAATCTTGACGATGAAACCATTAGGCTTGTGCAAGAGGCAATGGCTTCAGGGGTGAGCAAAGAAGAGTTTCGAGAGTATCTCGAATTTAAGAAAAGCGAAAGGGCTGCCCGAGGAGAGTAAGCGATTTTTTTATGTCCATTAGTTCTTTAAAAAGAACACTCCTTGTTCTGTTTAAGTGACTGACACCCCTTTGACTTGGAGGATAAAACCTTCAAGTTTTTTTTACGTAGAAGAAGCGTCCCTACAGGTAGGAACGCTTCTTTTATATTAGCAAACGAAAAGCAACGAGAATAAGGGAGGTTCCTAAGACGTACATGAGAGCCCTAGAAGGGAGTTTTGACGCGATCTTTGCTCCTAATTGACCACCGATAAAAGCCCCGGGCGCTAAGAATAATACATAGCTCCAATCGATATGGCCCATCACCCCATGGGCAATCGTACCACTGATGGAAGAAACGAAGATCGTAAGCATGGAGGTAGCGGCCGCAATATGAGGTGGAAAGTGCAACAGGATCGTCATGGTGGGAACCATAATGGATCCTCCTCCCACGCCTAAGAACGAAGAAAGGAATCCCGTAGCAAAACTAATCGTCAGTCCTAATCCTTGATGATAGGAGTATGAAAACGACATTCCGCTCTGATCCTCGAACTCACGGCTTACCGATGGGCGAAGAGGCAAGTCTATAGGGTTGCTTGGCTTAAATAAAATAAGCAAGGATACACAGAGCAGAAACAAGCCAAAGGCAAAATGAAAGACCTCTCCTGTGAGAATGAATTTGGACAATATAGCTCCAATAATGGATCCAGGTACCATCGCAAGCGCGAAGGCGATCCCGCTTTTGACATCAATTCGTTTTTGGCGCAGATAGGCATAGGTGCTAGAAAGTGAATTGATGAGCAAGACAGCCATGGAAGTTCCCACAATCAGTTGAGGATTTAAAGGGAAAAAGAATAACAGGAAAGGAATGATAATAAATCCGCCGCCCAAGCCGACGAGGGAACCAGCCAGTCCGGCGAAGGTACCAATGAGTACCAGCAATAAGTAATCCAGCATTAGAAATCTATCCTTCGTAGGTGAGATTGTCTTGATCTTCTTCTAGTGATTCAAACCGGTCGCAATTTCTTTTGTCTTGAATACAGGAGGAGCAAATATAGTTTCCATAAAAAGAAACAAAAACATACGGAGTGTGTCCTCCACAAAATTCGCAACGATACAGATAATACATAAAAGGACCCCGAATCTTTATTTGTTAAATTCTCATTCTATCATTCTAATTCAATCCCTGTACCTGCTCAACTGTTTGTTTTTTTGCATACGCTCACATCTTCTAACATGACAGAATAAATTAATAGAAAGAGATGTTCAGAGAGGAGGATCATCAATGAGTGAACACCATCTGAACAACGTCAAAAAGGTCATCTATATTTGCGAGATGTACAGGGATAAGCGATTTTATTACCGTCAAGAATATTTAACAAAGCTGGGTCGTTGGGGGGAGCCAAAGCCTATTTCGGAAGACACTTTCCTTAAGCGGCAAGATGATGGATATCCGGTTGTATATAAGAAAATCGACAAGCTGCCGGCATTCATTTTGGAGCAACTGAAGGATTTGGATTCGCTAATTGATCTTGCTCTGGACACGAGGGATAAAGACTGGTTTGACGAATTGGTGAGCAAAAGAAAAGAAATTTTTTAGTCTTCTTGATGAGGCGGAGTACGCCTTATCTTTTTGCCTAAATACATAATGGTGTAAGGAAGGAAAATGGGCATGGAATGGGTCATTCAATGGTTATTTTTACTTTTATCCCTGGGGGTGTTTTTGTACTGGATTAAGCACCCGCCTTTTCGGGATTGGGCTTTAGTGTTCTTCTCCACTGGCTATTTTTCCATTTTTATTGCCGTTATATTTGTGGAAGAAAAGTCGTTTGCTTTTCCTGTTCGCTTTTTGCCAGAGTACTTCTCCACCAACGTTCTATATGAGTTCGTCTTTTTTCCGATCATCTGTGTTTTGTACAATTACACGACGTTTGGATCTACGATAGAAAGGGCGATGGGACAAGCGGTCCTGTACAGTTTGCTGCTTACTGCAGCAGAGTTTTGGTTTTTGAAACGGACAGAGCTCATTGTCTACCATCGCTGGAATCTCATGCATACGTTTATCAGCATTATTATTTTTCTTATTTTCACCCGTTATGTATTGAAATGGTTAGGAGAGCCTGACCCTAAAAAGATGCGTTCTTAAGGTTGGCTGCCACCTTACGATTAATTCAAGACCACTAGGATTCCGGTTACGATGAGAATAGTCACACAGGAACCAATCACCGCTGCTATGGCGTTTTTCTCAGCGGCTGATAAACGGATGACTTCGTGGGGATGTCTCTTCTTTTGAACCAATTTGTAGACGCCTGTAATAAATGACATCGAACTTCTTCCTCCTTAGGGGTAAGCCCCTATAGTTTTGCGTCGTACGGTTTGTCGTATTAAGTCGAATTATATCAAAATCTAGACAAAAATAAAGCAGCCAAGAAGGCTGCTTTATAACTTTTCCGTAAACTTTTGCATCAGGGCCGACCGTTGTGTTTTTTTCCTCGCTTTATACTCGTTTTCTACTTGCTTTACGATGTCCGTAGGATGTCCCGAAGCAAGAAGCTCCTGCTCCATTTTCCCAAGTAGCTGATAAAACTGTTTGTCCGCGTGGGATTCCATTTGGTTCACTTTCGATAGATAGGCAGAAGCAAGACCAAAGGCAGACTGATCCGAGGCTCCACTTTTGACCGCTTGATAGTCCTGTTTCGCTTGCTGAATTAAACCCTTTAGCTTTCCTTGGTACGATCTCTCTAGTGTCTGAAATTTTTGTTTGTATTTATCGACGATAGTAGTCACTGCTGGCCGCTCTTCTTGGGGTTTAGGTTGTTGTGGTTCTGAAGGTATCGGAGAGGAATCCTTGGGAACCTCTGGTTTAGAATCCATCTCTTCGGTCTGAGTTCCTTCAATTTCTACCTCGGCTGGAATCTCCGGGTTATCCAACCAATCCAAATTGGCATTGTCTTCGGAAAATACTAAGGGTTGCTCTGGGGGGGGCGTCTCTTGTGGCTTTTTTACAGGAGATAGGAATGAATAAGAAACCACAGCCAGGAGCAGAAACGCTGTGCTGGCCAGAAGCCATTTGCTTTTTATCACAACTCTACAACCTTTCTTAATTAAGGGTTTATCCCACTATTTTAACACATTGTGAGAAAATAAAATAAAGTTTACCAATAAATAATTCAATTAAACAGTTGCATAAATATTTATTCCCTGTTACTATCAAAAAAGTGAATTGTATTCGACATTATTCGATAAGAATTATCAGAAAAATAAGGGGGTTAAACTAAATGAAAAAGTTCTCTGTATTGGGCATTATATGTGCACTTGCACTAACTATAACGGCTTGTGGAGGCGGTAGCCAACCGGCGGAAACCGGAGCACAACCAGCAAAGAAAATTATAGTAGGTACGAATGCGGCTTTTGCTCCATTTGAGTTTATGGATAAAGGACAAATCGTTGGTTTTGATATTGATTTGTTGGCTGAAGTCATGAAAGAAGCCGGACTTGAGCATGAAGTGAAAAACATGGGATGGGATCCTATGCTTGCTGCTGTTCAAGGGAAGGAAGTAGACATGGCGATCGCTGCGGTTACCATTAATGAAAAGCGTAAGGAAACCTATGATTTCTCCAGCCCATACTTTGAATCTACCCATATGATTCTTGTTCCTGAGGGTAGCACGATTGCGAATGCCAACGATCTATTAGATAAGAAGATTGGGGTTCAGAACGGCACGACAGGACAAGCAGCTGTAGAAGGTCTGATTGGAGCGGAAAATCCAAACATCAAAAAGTTCGAAGATAACGTGGTAGCGATAATGGAACTTTTGAATGGTGGAGTAGAAGCAGTGGTTACAGATAATACTGTAGTTAATGAATACTTGAAGAACAATCCAAACCAGAAGGTTAAAGGGATTGAAGATACGCAAGTCTTTGAATCTGAGTTCTATGGCATGTTGTTCCCCAAAGACAGTGAGTTAAGGGCGCAAATGGATGCAGGATTACAAAAAGTGATCGAAAGCGGGAAATATACGGAAATCTACAAAAAGTGGTTTGGAGTCGAGCCTAATGTAGAGGCATTAAAGCAATAATAGGAAAAAGAGTTGCGTAACGGGCATCAATGTCCGTTGCGCAATTTTACATAGAGGAGTGATTTAGGTGGATTTTCGTTTTGATATCGTCGTCGAATATGCTCCTTTTTTCTTAAAGGGAATCATGTGGACGATCGGCTTATCGCTCATTGCGATTGTAGTCGGTTCTATACTTGGACTTGCGATTGGTCTAGGAAAGATGTCGCTCAACAAGTGGATCCGAATGCCGTTTGAATGGTATATCAATTTTTTTCGAGGAACACCGCTTTTTGTGCAAATCCTCTTGATTCACTTTGGTTTAATTCCCTTATTCACCACACAACCTAACCCCATTGTTTCTGCTGCCGTTTCTCTTTCTTTAAATGCTGCAGCGTATATCGCGGAGATATTCCGCGCAGGAATTCAATCCATCGATAAAGGTCAGATGGAAGCGGCACGCTCCTTAGGTATGACTCATGCACAAGCCATGTGGAATATTATTTTACCGCAAGCTCTCAAACGGATGATTCCACCATTTGGGAATGAATTTATTGTGTTAATTAAAGACTCGTCGCTGGCTGCCGTTATTGCCGCACCAGAGCTGATGTACTGGGGCCGGGCGGCACAAGGACAATACTACCGAGTATGGGAACCTTATTTAACCGTTGCTGTTCTCTACCTTGTACTGACACTTTCTCTTAGTAAGCTGCTCAATTACTTAGAAAAGAGGTACTCGACGCAATGATCGAAGTGAGAAACCTGAAAAAGTCGTTTGGTCAACTTGAGGTGCTAAAAAACATCAACGCACATGTTAAAGAAAAAGAAGTCGTGGTGGTGATTGGTCCCTCTGGTTCGGGAAAATCTACGTTTCTCCGTTGCTTGAACCTGCTAGAAGAGGTTACGGGTGGAGAGGTGTTAATCGATGGGGTTGACTTAACCGATAAAAACACGGATATCAATAAAGTGCGTACGGAAGTAGGGATGGTGTTTCAGCGCTTTAACCTCTTCCCTCATATGACCGTGCTGGACAACATTACGCTTTCTCCTATAAAGGTTCGTAAATGGCCGGCGGACAAAGCAAAGAAGAAAGCGATGGAGCTTCTGGAGAAGGTCGGGTTGAGGGATAAGGCCCATGTTTATCCTGATTCCTTATCCGGTGGACAGGCTCAGCGTGTCGCGATTGCGCGCGCGTTGGCGATGGAACCGAAGATCATGCTGTTTGATGAGCCGACCTCCGCGCTCGATCCGGAAATGGTAGGCGAGGTACTTGCGGTAATGAAGCAATTGGCTCAGGAAGGCATGACGATGGTCGTGGTCACGCATGAAATGGGATTTGCCCGAGAAGTAGGCGATCGCGTGATTTTCATGGACGGGGGCTATATTGTGGAAGAAGCCGAGCCGAAGGAAATCTTCGATAACCCTAAGCATGAACGGACGAAAGCTTTTTTGTCCAAAGTTCTATAAGTAAGTGGAAGCAGTCTCCTTTGTGGGAGGCTGCTTTTTTTTGTACATACGACTGCTTGTTTAGCGATATAAATGAAGCAAGGAGTGATATTGCCTATGAGCAGGTGGTCGATCGGCATTGTAGGAGCTATTTGTATCCTGATTGGCGTAGAAGTGACGCGTTATGCCATGAGAATCATGGAGAACCGGTTCTTGGATATTTTCGCCCTTGCGGTGCTGGGCGTGTATATTGTATATATCCTTCGGTTGTTGTGGAGGAAGTAAAGGTTGTTGGCTCGCCCGAAAAGTGGCGGGGATCGCCCAAAAGTGGGGTGCAAACGCCCAATGCTAAGTGGGTCGCCCAAAAGGGAAGTCGGCTCGCCCGAAAAGTGTTGGGGATCGCCCAAAAGTAGGGTGCGAACGCCCAATGTTATGTGGGTCGCCCAAAAGGGAGGTCGGCTCGCCCGAAAAATGGCGGGGATCGCCCAAAAGTGGGGTGCGAACGCCCAATGCTAAGTGGGTCGCCCGAAAGGGAGGTCGGCTCGCCCGAAAAATGGTGGGGAACGCCCAAAAGTGGGGTGCGAACGCCCTCACTTAGGGAACGACCAAAAGTGGGAATCGGTCGCCCAATCCACTTGGCCACCATGCAGGAATTCTCCATCATCGTATCGAATGAATCCATTAATACCATAAAAGGAGTGATTCTATGCATGTTCCAGTGAGAAAAAAATCGCGTAAAATTCTTGCGCTAGAGGCTTTGTTGCGTCGCATTCCTCTCGATCATCCTAAAAGAGAGGAGATTGCAACCTACCGAGATAACCTGCTAGCAGGCTATCATGGTGAGACGCAAGTAGACTATTATCTTCAACTGCTCCCTGAAAGTAATAGCTACACTCTTTTACAAGCTCTCCGCCTTCCGCTTCACAATACTACCTTTCAGATTGACACCCTTCTCATTACTCCTACCTTCATGCTTAATATTGAATCGAAAAACATTAGTGGAATTTTGAAGTTCAGCCAGTCGCCAACACAGTGTACGAGAATCAAGGACGAAAAAGAAACGGGATACATCGACCCTATCGAACAAGCTGATATTCAATGCAGACAACTTCGACGTTGGCTCGAGTTTAATAATATCAAACCAGGCCCAATAGAGTTTCTAGTTGCCATCTCCAATCCCTCCACCATAGTACAGTCCTCCACTCCTCAGAGCAATCTTATTCACGTTGTCCATCTCCCCAAACGAATTCAACTATTGGAAGCTAAGTATAAAGAAAGGTTTATCACGCCTTCCTTTCAAGAAAAGTTAACGGAGCTTCTCCGGGAAAGACACCAACCGGAACCCTCGACTATGCATGAAAAATATAACATTAGTCCAAATGAAATAATCAAAGGCTTGCAGTGTCCAGTTTGTAGCCATTTTTCGATGTTAAAGAAACAAAGGGGGTGGCATTGCCTGAAATGCAAGGCTCTCTCAAAGGAAGCTCACGTTCAAGCAATCGAGGACTATTTCCTTTTATTCAACTCCACTTTAACCAACCAACAATGTCGCGATTTTCTTCTCCTCGATTGCCGCTATAAAGCGAAACGCATTCTAGCCAACATGAACCTCCCCACCCAAAACAACACCAAAGGCCGCACCTATGCTACTCCCCCACATTTAACAGCTTATAAGCCATAATCGCGAGCTGCAGCTTCATTCGATCGTCCGCGGACTGGAGGTCGAGACCTGTTTTTTTCTCGATCTGATTTAAACGATACTTTAAGGTATGTCGGTGAATATACAACTCGGCTGCGGTGGTATGGATGCTTTGATTGTTCTGTAAGTAGGTTTCAAGGGTGAGGATCAAGTCCATCGCCTGTCGTTTCATGTACAGTAACTCCCCCAGATGCTTCTCGTAAAATTCCCTAAGGTCAACACCTAATTCTTTCATTTGAATGAGAAGATGATACATACCCAGATCATCGTAGTGGACAACGGTTTTGGGTTTCAACAGGAGCTTGGCAAAGGTAACGGCGTGCTGGGCTTCTTTAGCGCTGTTAGCTAGGAGATGAATGTCCTTGTAAGTTCGTCCGATTCCAATACGAAGGTCTCCTGACGATTTCCACTCCCGTTCCATTTCCTTGCCCAATTCTATTAAATCATTTCGAGGCGAGCTTTCTGCGACCTCTGTGAGCACGATCAGTCCGTCAAATTTATAACGTACAATAAATTGTAGGCCACGTTGACGCATGATGTGCTGGACGAGGGCATAAAGCCGTTCTTCTTCACCAAACTCGACTCGCATATGCATGACCGCTTGGTTAAGTGTGAGGTCGTAGCCTAGGCGTTTTGCTCGTTCCTTGGCATGGGCTGCACTTTGGAAATTCTGGTTAAGAATCTCGTCCAAGAAGTCACCTTGTAAGCGCAATTCGGTGTCCTCAACCGCTTTTTGCTTTAAAAACTCAATGGCGTATACGGTTGCAGCGTGCTCGATGGCAATGACATCGAGATCGGTCCAAGCTCCCGTTTCCTTGACGGCAAGGATGGAACCATAGTTGGTTTCATTGGCGATGATAGGGTAAATCTCCGCGCGTAATCGGGGGTCGGTCACCTGAAGCGTGTCCAAATCAAGGCCATCGTGAATAACGAGAGTATCAAGGGCGCCGTCCTCTTCGTTTAGCAGCAAAACACTTCCTTTAATCAGTTCGGATAGTGTACGCGTAATTGGCATTAAACCTTGATTGCCTAGAACCAGCCGATTAAATTCCTTGTGTATGTTAAGGGAGTACTCATAAAGCTTGAGCTGCTTATTCACGATTTGTTCGAGAATCGCGCGAGTCAGGGC
Source organism: Ammoniphilus sp. YIM 78166 (assembly GCF_004522215.1). Classification (GTDB taxonomy): domain Bacteria; phylum Bacillota; class Bacilli; order Aneurinibacillales; family RAOX-1; genus YIM-78166. Next base: position 724,116 of record NZ_SDLR01000004.1, read on the forward strand.
GGAGAAATTGATGTCTGTAGGAATTTCGATCATGGGCAAGCTGGCTTCGTTGGCGATCTCAATAAAGCTCGGGGGAATCTCCTGCAGATAAAAGCCTGTATAGATGGCTACGCCGGACAATCGTTTATTGGCGAGTAAGTACTGAAATTGCTTTCGCTTTTGTTCTTGGTCAAGGAGCCCGAATCCTGTGGTGATGAGGAATTCTCCTTCCTGAAAACGGCTAATGTCATCGATGACTTCTACGATCGTAACCCATTTGACCTCGTTGTCTAAGCCGTCTTGTCCGGCAATGAGCCTCGTTTGCGCCATGACGGGGAGACGGAGTGCTTCATGAATGGTAATCCCCATCTTGACCGCTCCTTTCGGTTCTTTGTAGTAGTTGTATCATGAAAGCGCCTCTGGGGACAACGGTTTTTCATTAATCGATCTTAAAGTTTCCATAGTCAATGACTAGAATTTTTCCTTTTTTCAAGCGGACGTTTTTCCATTTTGCTTTTAACCTTTTTCTTTCTTTGACAATATCCCCTGGATCAATATGTTTTTTCTTGAATTTTTTGTGGAGCTTAATGACCTTTTTCTCATAGGACTTCGTTTCAGGTACTTTTTTGTCCAATTTCTCCATAATAACCCAACCGTGGCCTGATTCATAGACTTTAGCTAGCCTTCTTTTCAAGGTAGAGGAGACCGATTTATAAATCTTTGCTTCCTGGTTGTTGTCTTCAATCCCTTTAACGGAGATGGCGATCTTTAGCACCTTGTCGTCGCTGATATCGTATACAATTCGATTTTTTCCTGCATCGATAAAGGGGTAGTATAATTTCAATTTCCTTCTCGCCAAGGAAGCATCGGAGTTGTTGGTGCTATACCCGCGTTTTTTTACTTTGGAGATCCATTTCTCAATTCGTTTGATTGATCTTTTATCTAGATACTCTTCACTCATGGGATATCTCCCCCCAATCTATTAGAATTTATTCTATTAATCTATCATATGCATGTCTCTACCCTTTGGTGTACGAAAAGGGACAGCCGCCTTATACACGGTGTACAAAAAGACCCTCACCATTTTCGGTTGAACGGGACAATATCACGCGGGGGAGGGTGTGTAATATGATGGTAATAACAAGAATTGCAGCAAAGGGGGTTAATGCTTATGGAACAGAAAAGAGATCACTTAATCAAGCCCGTTCTAGAACATTCCTATCCGGTGATTTCTTACGGAAAGGGAATATATTTATACGATGTGGAGGGTAAGCAGTATATTGATGGGGCATCGGGTGCGGTGACGGCTTCTATTGGACACGGCGTCCCGGAAATTGCTGAGGCGATGATGGAGCAGGCGGGTAAAGTATCCTTTGCCTATCGTTCCCAATTTACGAGTGAACCTGCGGAGAAGCTGGCCAAGAAGCTGGCAGAGCTGGCTCCAGGGGACCTCAATTGGTCGTTTTTCGTCAACAGCGGATCGGAAGCGACGGAGACGGCCATGAAAATTGCGATTCAGCATTGGCAGGAAAAAGGGTACAAGGGCAAAAACCGGATTCTCTCCCGCTGGATGAGTTATCACGGGATTACCTTAGGGGCCTTGTCCATGTCGGGGCATGTGTTGCGCCGGAAGCGTTTTATTCCTTTACTGGAGGATTTTCCAGCGGTCTCTGCTCCATACTGCTACCGTTGCCCATTTAATAGTAGCTATCCTAGTTGTCAGTTAGCCTGTGCGAATGAGCTGGAAACGGCGATTCGAAGAACAGGTCCAGAAAATATAGCCGCCTTTATTGTTGAGCCCATCATCGGAGCCTCGGGGGGAGCGGTGACCCCGCCAGATGGATACTATCAAAAAATCCGAGAGATTTGCGATAAATACGAGATTCTGTTTATAGCGGATGAAGTGATGACAGGTATCGGGCGTACCGGCAAAATGTTTGGCGTTGATCATTGGGATGTCGTGCCGGACATTATTGCTTTAGGCAAAGGAATGAGTGCAGGCTATACGCCGATGGCCGCCACCTTGGTATCCGATCGGGTCATGGAGCCGATTCTGAATGGCTCGAAGTCGGTCATGGCCGGTCACACCTACAGTGCGAATCCTCAATCGGCAGCGGTTTCGTTAGCTGTGCTTGAATTTATCGAAAGACATCAGCTCGTGAAGAATGCGGAAGAAAGTGGAGCATATCTATATGAACAACTAGCCAATATGGCCCCGTCTTACTCCATTATCGGCGACGTCCGCGGCAAGGGGCTGCTTCTGGGGATGGAGTTGGTTAAAAATTCGTTCACGAAAGCCCCTTTCCTTTTATCTCAAGGGATTACTTCGAGAATCATTGAGCGTGCTTTTGCAAAAGGGCTCTTGGTCTATCCTGCGACGGGCGGGATCGATGGGGTGGCTGGGGATGCGATTATTGTGGCTCCTCCGCTTACCATTAAAAAGGAAGAGATTGACCGATTGGTCTCTATTTTAGAAGAAACCATCCTAGAGATCCAGCGGGAGCTGGAAGCGGAAGGATTGCTCGATCATAGCCAAGCGGTTTAGGAGGAAAGAGGATGAATAAAATTTCTACTCTAGAGAAGGCGCTGGAACGAATTAACGATGGGTGTACGCTGATGGTGGGAGGGTTCGGAGGAGTAGGCAACCCTCCGACCCTAATTCAGGGGATATTGGATAAAGGGGTGAAGGACCTCGTTCTGATCGCCAATGATACGGGTTTTCCGGACATCGGCATTGGCCGTCTCGTGACTGCGGGCCGAGCCCGAAAAGTGATCGCTTCCCACATCGGGTCCAACCCCAATGCGGGAAGGTTGATGACCGAGGGAAAGCTGGAGGTGGAGTTTTCTCCTCAGGGAACCTTGGCGGAACGTGTTCGGGCGGGTGGTGTTGGATTAGGCGGAATCTTTGTCGATGTGGGGTTAGGCACGATTGCGGAGGAAGGTAAAGAGAAGATCATGATCGCGGGCAAGGAATATTTGGTCGAAACGGCTTTGACCGCGGATGTCAGCATTGTCCAAGCGAAAAAAGCAGACACCCTTGGCAACCTGGTGTATGACAAGAGTGCGAGGAATTTTAATCCTTTGGTAGCGATGGCGGGTACCTTTACGATTGCGGAAGTCGATGAAATCGTACCCGCTGGTACACTTGATCCGGAGTGTATTGTGACGCCAGGGATATTCGTGGATATGATCATAGCGAGCGAAGGAGTGAATTGGAAATGGGCATGGGAGTAGATATCCGCAATCGCATTGCGAAGCGAGCGGCTCAGGAAGTCAAGGACGGCATGATTGTCAACTTGGGAATCGGCATTCCCACGCTCGTGGCCAACCATCTTTCGGATGATCTTCACGTCATGTTCCATGCGGAAAACGGCATACTGGGAACCGGACCAAGCCCGGAGAAGGGGGAGGAAGATCCAGCGCTCTGTAACGCAGGGGGCTTTCCCGTGACGATTATTCCGGGTGCGTCTTACTTTGACAGTGCGTTGGCGTTTGGGATGATCCGTCGGGGATATCTTGATATCACAATTCTCGGAGCTTTGGAGGTCAGTGAAAAGGGGGATCTAGCCAATTGGATCGTACCCGGCAAACGCGTGCCAGGCATGGGCGGAGCGATGGAACTGGCGCAAAAAGCAAAGAAGGTCATCGTGCTCATGAATCATGTGAATAAGCAGGGCGAGTCGAAGATTTTGCGAGAGTGTGCACTTCCTTTGACCGCAAAGGCTTGTGTGGACTTGATTATTACGGAGATGGCCGTGATTGAAGTGACGGAAGAAGGATTGCTTTTGAAGGAGGTCATGGCTCCTTTTACAGTGGAAGAGGTGGTCGCGCATACGGAAGCTCCGTTGCGAATACCTTCGGTTGTGGGACGTATAGAGTAGAGGGAGGAGGAACGATACGTGCGTGAAGTGGTCATTGTAGGCGGTGTGAGGACGGCAGTGGGGTCTTTTGGAAAGTCTTTGCGCCGGCTTACGGCGGTAGAAATGGGGCGTCAAGTGCTTGAGGGGCTGATGACAAGGTCTGCGGTGAGCAAAGAAGAAGTGGGCGAAGTGATCTTCGGTCATGGCTATGTCCATGGGGGAGGCTTGAACTCGGCGCGAATTTGTTCGCAGTTGGCTGGGTTTCCTCAGACAGTGCCCGGTCATATCATTATTAAAGCGTGCGGCTCTGGGTTAAAAGCAATTACGAGCGGTGCTCTAGCCATCGGTGCGGGAGAAGAGGACGTAATTGTCGCGGGCGGCGTGGAAAGCATGAGCAATGCTCCTTATATAGTAAAAAATCGATGGGGAAGCCGGTTCGGAAACCTGGAGATGGAGGATGCCCTGTTAGCGGATGGGTTAATCTGTTCTCTCGGCAACGAGCATATGGGGGTAACAGCAGAACGGCTTGCTGCACAGTACGGCATTTCCCGCGAGGAGCAGGATCAGTATGCAATGGATAGTCATCGTAAAGCCCTGGATGCACACCTGGCCGGAAAGTTTGAGTCGGAGATTATTCCGCTGGAATGGCAAGATCGAAAAGGTCGCCAAGTGTTTTCCGTGGATGAGGGGATTCGTGCGGACGTAAGTTTAGAGGAGCTTGCCCGGTTATCCGCAGTGTTTCAAAAAGGCGGCACCATCACGGCGGGCAACGCCTGTCCGATGAATGATGGGGCGGCTGCGGTGTTGATGATGTCACGGGAAAAGGCAGAACAGTGTGGAATGAGGCCGCTACTAAAGGTGAAAGCGTTCGCGAGTGCCGGAGTGGAGCCTGGTGTGATGGGGATCGGACCGGTGCCGGCGACGCGGAAAGCTTTAGAGAAGGCTGGGTTAACATTGGATGACATCGGGTTAATTGAATTGAACGAGGCGTTTGCGGCTCAGGCTTTGGCAGTTGTGAAGGAGCTAGGACTCGACCCGGATCGGGTGAATGTCAATGGAGGAGCGATTGCGTTAGGGCATCCGGTGGGAGCGACGGGAGCAAAATTAACGGTAACGCTGATGCACGAAATGCTTCGAACCGGTGTGAAGTACGGGATGGTGACGCTTTGCATGGCCGGAGGAATGGGTCTGTCGGTGATTTACGAGAGGGTAGGTGAATAGCATGAAGGAGCAGATTCATCGCTGGCTAGAGGAGCATCGGGAGGAAGGTGTCGCGTTTCTGCAGAGGTTGGTGCAGGAGCGGAGTACGCAAACGAATGAGGCGGGCGTGCAAAAGCTGGTGGTCCAGAAGCTCGAGCAGATGGGCCTGGATATTGATGTGTGGGAGCCCGATGGTGAAGAGCTGCAAAAGCATGAGTACTTTTATTCGCCGCGCAAGGAGTTTTCGGGCAGTCCGAATGTGGTTGGGGTGATGAAGGGTGCTGGTGGAGAGGGTTCTCGGTCGATCATCCTGAATGGTCATATTGACGTCGTGCCAGATGGGGATCGGGCGCAGTGGGACGATGATCCGTTCAGCGGTCGCATCGTGGATGGAAAGATGTATGGCCGCGGTGTGACGGATATGAAGGGTGGAAACGTGTCGCTCTTGCTAGCGATGGAGGCCTTGCAGGGGCTGGGTGTCCGGTTGAAGGGCGATGTGATTTTTCAAAGTGTGATTGAGGAGGAAAGTGGCGGGGCGGGAACGCTAGCGACGATTTTGAGGGGCTACCGGGCCGATGCGGCGTTGATTCCGGAGCCGACGAATATGCGGATTTTCCCCAAGCAGCAGGGCTCGATGTGGTTCCGGGTGCTTGTGAAGGGGCGCTCGGCGCATGGAGGGACTCGTTATCAAGGGGTGAGTGCGATCGAGAAATCGATGGTGGTCGTACAACATCTGTTGAAGCTAGAAGAGGTGCGAAATGCGCGGGTGGTGGATCCGTTGTATGCGGGTACGCCGATTCCAATTCCCATTAATGTGGGTTCGATTGAAGGAGGAACGTGGCCTTCTTCGGTACCTGACTTGGTAAAGTTGGAAGGGCGCATGGGCGTATCTCCGGAGGAAACGATGGAGGCGGCTAAGTCCGAGATGAAGGATTGGCTCGCTAAGCTGGGGGATGTTGACCCATGGTTCAAGAGTCATCCGGTCACGTTGGAGTGGTTCGGAGCGCGCTGGGTGCCAGGGTCGATCGATACGGAGCATGAACTGATGAAGGTGCTCGTCGACAAATTTCGGGGAGTGACAGGCACTCAGCCGATAATCGAAGCTTCGCCATGGGGAACAGATGGGGGGCTTCTCACCCAAGTGGGAGAGACGCCGTCGATTGTGTTTGGGCCCGGAGTGACGGAGGTGGCCCATTATCCGAATGAATATATAGTGCTGGACCGCGTGTTTGAAACCGCGGAGATCATTGCGCTCACCTTGATGGATTGGTGTGGGGCGGCGGAGTGAAGTCTCGGGGCGGAGGCTAGTAGTTGGCATGGGTCAGGGGACTAGGGGGCCGTGGGCTGCCCTAGTCCTCTTGATTGTGGGCGAGAGAAATAACCGGAGAAATCCGGTTATTTTTGATAAGAGGCCTTGGGAGGAGCTGAATAGTCGTAGATATCCGGTTAATGATGTGCTCAGGGTCATCTTTTGAGGATTTAAGTGGGATGAGCCGTAAATCTACGCTTAAATACTACACCATTTCCGCTTCTTGTGGATTAAGCGTAAATCTACGATTATCTACTGACCTGCCACCACCCTAGGTGGGGCTCTCATTCAAACGGCACTTTGAAGTAGCTTAGCTTCTGGCGACTTTTGGGTCGCTACCGGCAACTTGGGAGGTGTAACCGGCGACTTACCTTGAAATACTGGCAACTTCGTGGAAAATACTAACTTTACAAGCTTAGAGGCGGGGGATCTAGTTAGTCAGGTTAAAAGTATTTAAGTGACTATTGAAATTAGAAACCACTTGGTGCCCCCTCCCCCCCTCTCCTTCCTTGAACTAGAACACTAGTTTTCCTATACTGTACTAGTAGAAACCGACCGGAAGGAGAGGACCATGACTAAGCATATCGTGTTTGACTTTGACGGTACCATCGCTGATTCATCTCACTTTCTAATAGATTTACTCAATCAGGTAGGAAAAAAACATGGTTACCCGCCGGTGTCGACAGCGATGATCGCCGAGCTCAGGGATATGACCATGAAGCAAAGGCTGAACCACTTGGGCATCCCGCTTTATAAGCTTCCGTTTATTGCTTTGGACGTGAAGAAGGGTCTGGGACAGTCCATCCATCAGATGAAGCCTTTTCCTGATATCCTGCGAGTGCTCCAGGAGCTGAGAGACCAGGGATATACGCTTGCGGTGCTTTCCTCTAATTCTAAGGAAAACATCCAAAGCTTCCTGAATCTGCACGGCCTGACCCTTTTTCATGACGTGCAGACGACGAGAGGCATCTTTGGCAAGGCGAAAGTGCTGGAGCGCTATTTGAAGAAGCATGGGCTTCGCCCTCGCGATGTTTTATATGTGGGGGACGAGCATCGGGATATCGTGGCCTGTCAGGAAGCAAAGGTCCCTGTGGTTGCCGTGACTTGGGGATACGATTCAATAGAGCTTCTGGAAAAAGCCACACCGAACCATCTGGCCCACACGCCAAATGATTTGCTAGCCCTCGTGTAGGGCTAGTGATTAAACGATACGAAAAGAGGGCGTCCTATGCTTCTAGGACACCCTCTTCTTCTTTTTTAATATTCGTTAAAGAACGCTTGAATCTTCTTTGGATCGTTGGTTTGGGTTAAGGCTAGCATCAGAAGGATGCGGGCTTTTTGTGGATTCAAGGAATCGGAAGCGACAAAGTTGTTGGTATCGTCAGTGGCTGAGCGGGTGACAATCCCACTTCCCACACGAGAAGAACGAACGACCGCAACGCCTTTCTTAGCTGCATCGATTGCCCCTTCCCTAGCTTGTCCAGAAAGAGATCCATTTCCAGAGCCGGCTACAACAATTCCTTTAGATCCTGCAGCCACGAGGGCATCATATAGAAGTCTACTATCATTTTGATAGCCATAGAGGATGTCTACTTGAGGAAGTTCGCTTAATTTGGAAATGTCGAACACCGATTTGGTCGTATGTTTACGAATGACTTCGCTATAGAAATAATTTTTCCCTCCAGCAATCGCCCCAATGTATCCGTCTTCTGGAGCCTTGAAGGTATCTAACATGGTGGTATTGGTTTTGCTAGTAAAACGGGCCGCTCCAATGCGGTCATTTAACAGCATCATGGTTCCTTTGCCTTTGGCAGCAGGGTCTCCAGCTAATTTCACCGCGTTATATAAGTTGAAAGGACCGTCCGCACTAATGGCGGTTGCGGGTCTCATAGCTCCTACCACTACGACAGGCTTATCACTTTTGACGACCAAATTCAAAAAGTATGCTGTTTCCTCAAGGGTATCGGTTCCATGGGTAATTACGATGCCATCTACCTCGTCGGAAGCGAGCAATTCATTCACTCTTTTTCCTAGCTTTAAGAGAATTTCATTATTGACGTTGGGACTGCCTACACTCGCAATTTGTTCGCCCGTAACATTGGCAATCTCCTTCATCTCAGGTACGGCATTGATTAGAATATCGATTCCTAAAGCGCCAGCTGTGTATCCTGTCGTAGCCGTATTAGATGCGGCTGAACCGGCAATGGTTCCTCCCGTTGCGAGGATCTTGACGTTTGGAAGCTTGACTTGTTCAGCATGAGCTGCTGGGACTAAACCGCCAACAGGGGCGATGTAAGCTCCGCTTAGTAGGGAACTAGTGAGTAGAGTAGCTGCTAGAATTTTTTTGATGTTCATTTTGGTTTCTCTCCTTGGTGTTTAGTTTTTGTATAACAAATTCTACTAGAAGAGTTTATGTAAATGTTGGAAAGTGTAAGGAAACCTGACATAGTTTTGTCTTGAAAATGAAATGGAGGTGGTTATATTTACTACCTAAAGTTACTCTAAAATCTTGTTGATAAACCACCATATACCGGGTCTGTATAGTAGAATAGAACTACTAAACTCATTTTATGTCGAATGACGGAGGTCAGTCGGAGAGGTGGAAGATGAGGCAACGCTACGATATTTTGCCTGAAGAAAACTATACGGAAAGTCAGGTGTACCAATGGTTGCTCGACTGTCTGAGTATTGCTGGCCAAAAGGGATTGGACCCTTTATGTGCGGAAGTATCCACATTACTAGAGCAGTTTCAGCCAAACGGGACCAGAACTTGGTTAGGCAGAGGGGTATTAAACCTTCTTATGCCTATTTACTCTATTATGGAAAATCATATAGACACGAATACGGAAAGTGAGCGTCTTTTGATTGTGGATGATACCCCTCACTTTCATTCGTATTTGCATCGCTTATTGAAAGATAAAGATTATACATTGGTTTCGAGCTCTTCGACTAGCCCAAATCTGCTGGGAAATTTTTACCAAGCTAATCCATGTGCGGTCCTCCTTCATGCCCGCTTGGGGAGCCTTAGCTGTATAGAAGAATTGAAGGAGAAGTGCAAGGACGATTTGATTCCTATGCTTGTTTTTCAGGATCAGGCATGCTCGAGTGATTTGGCATTTGCTGATGAGGTCTTGCTCATGTCAGCAGAACCGGGGTTCTTACTTTCGCGAATCGACAAGCATCTGGCCAAACGCAGAGGGATAGAAGAGCTCTTACTGAGAGATCCAGTGACAGCGGCTTTCAATAATCCATATCTCAAATTGGAAGTGAACCGGCAGATCCAAGAGATGAAAAGGACCCATGAACCGTTTTGTTTAGTTTTAGTAGATATTAACGATCTTGCTGGCTTTAACCGTTGCCATGGTTATTCGGCGGGAGATGGATTGATGAAGGGGCTAGTAAGCTTTATCCAGAGAAGTATTCGTCCTATGGATACCTTGGCCCGACTTCATGGAGATAAGTTTGTGCTTGTTCTCCCGAAAACCTACAAAGAAGATGCCATGAAGCTTATGAACAGGCTATTGGGCAATTTCCGTGAGCAGGAATGGAAGATGAGCTTCTGTGCGAAGGTGATGGAATATAAGGATCCGAAAGAAACCTTAGAAGAATGCTTGGCCTACTTGTCCCTTGGTAAGCAGGAAAAGAAAGTTGCTGCAGTCCTCGACGGTTCCATGGAGAAGCAGCAGAGCGCTATGCCGAAGTTACGCATTGCTGTTATTGACGATAACCGGATGCAAAGAGAGTTTTTGAAAGATCAGCTTGGAAATATGGTTTTAGAAAACTATGAAATTGAACTTCGAAGCTACGCGGACGGAGATGAGTTTTTCCAGGATCCATGGCATCGGGAAAACTGCCGGTATCTTCTTATTCTAGATCGAATCATGCCCAAGATGGATGGGTTAGAAGTATTACAGAAAATTCGCAAGGAGTACGACAGAAGACGCTACCAAGTTCTAATGTTATCGAGTAAGGATCAAGAAGGCGATATTACGTTGGCGATCCAAAGAGGTGCGAATGATTATATGACAAAGCCCTTTAGCTTAAAAGAATTAACGGTAAGAATGAAGCGACTGGTGCAGGGGATACGATGATCAATACCGCTTTTGTCTTATTTCTTACAGGGATGATCACGGCAACGCTTCTTATGCTTTACCTGTATTTGGTCTGGTGTAAGATGTCCAACGCCTTATGGGCGAAAAGGAAAGAAGCTTGGCTACACCAACATCGGGAAGAGATCAAGAACTATATCGTGACCAGTGATCATTCCGCAGCCTTTATTCCAGAACGTGAATACCAATTTGAAGCGCTCGAGGATTTTTTTAGTGAATATCTCAGCCTTTACAAGATGGACAGCCAAGTTGAACACATTAAGAGATTTATAGTAAAACACTTCGTGCCGCGTTATCGACAAAAACTCTTCCATCGAAAATGGAGCGTAAGGATGAACGCTCTTTATTTCATTGATCTGTTCAAGCTTGAAGAGATGCAGGAAGATTTGCTCCGATTACTGGAACACCGGAACTGCACGCCGGAAGAAGCTTATCAAGTCTACATTCTATTAGCGGAGTTTGGATACGTTGGGATTGAGAATTACATCAAAGAGGAGAAAGATCTTTCTCCTTACTTATTAAATCAACTGCTTGGCAGGGTTATCCATGAACAGACCATTTATCGGTATGTAGAGACTTTCTTTAAGCACCCAGAGCCTTTGCAGTTAAGTATCCTAGATATCATACGCGAGAAAAACTTGAGGACAGGGGAAGTTCAAGATCTGCTGGAAGGTTTATTGCAAGACGATGGTTCAAACCGAGAAGTACGAATTAGGGCCATGAAGACTCTTTCCACCCTTGGCTATATTACCGATCCCGAGATGGTGACGGCATTGGTTAAGCAGAACCTAGCTGCGGAAGAGAGAATGATGCTTGCCAGGTTGATGGGGAGCATTAAAAAGGACCGATTTATTCCGTATCTGGAGCAGTTCATGAGCGATGAAAGCTATCTGGTAAGAGCCGAAGCGGCAAAATCTATGAAAACATACAGAAACGGCAACGAGAGGCTTAACTGGATTGCCGCCAATCATTCAGATGCCTTTGCACGGGCCATTGCGAGGGAGTGGTTGGAGCGGAGGGTGGAATATGAATAAAGGAACCGACATCCTGAACTTTCTCTTTATTGTGGTGAACGAGTTTGTCTTTTTCTACTTAGTGGTGGTCTGCCTTTTTTACCTCTCTTTGTTCTTGTTCGCCTATAGCCGAGTAAAGAAGGAAAAGGGACTTCATCACATTGAGCCCTATAAGAGCCTGCAAAGATCGGCCTATACGGTTCCTCTTTCCGTGATTGTTCCTGCCTATAATGAAGAGGCAGGTGTCATCGGGAGTATCCTATCGCTAGTCACAGGGAGCGGACGGCTGGATTATCCGGAGTTTGAAGTGATTGTGGTGAATGACGGCTCTACAGATGCGACGCTTGAAAAAGTGATTCACAGATTTAAGATGGTTCCCTTAAAAAATAAAGTGATCCGCCATAAGAACGGTATCTTTACCCAACCCATCAGGGCCATTTACCAATCCGAAACTTATCCCTACCTCTTTCTCATTGATAAGGCCAATGGAGGAAAGTCGGACGCTTTAAATGCAGGCATCAACTTCTGCAAATATCCTTATTTTGCTACGATCGATGGGGATACGGTGTTAGAGCCGGATTCTTTTCTGAAGATCATGAAGCCCATTATTGAAAACACCGATGAGGAGATTCTGGCTACAGGGGGAAATGTGCTATTAGCGAATGGGAGCACTATTGCCCATGGGCAATTGAAGGAGTTTAAATTATCTCGAAACCCCCTGATCATCATGCAAACGATCGAATACATGCGTGCTTTTTTAACGGGAAGAATTGGACTCAGTCGAGAAAATCTTTTGCTGATTATCTCAGGAGCGTTTGGAGTCTTCAAGACGGAACGAGTGATCCGGGTAGGTGGGTATAAGGTTGGCACCATCGGAGAGGATATGGAGCTTGTTGTCCGTCTTCATAAGAGAAATTTGGAGGAGCAATGGGGAGCCAAAATCGTTTATGTAGCTGATCCTATCTGCTATACGGAAGCCCCGGAGGACTTATCCGTGCTAAGGACGCAAAGAGTAAGGTGGCATCGAGGCTTATTTGAAAGCTTATGGACCCACAAGGCGATGCTGTTTAATCCGAAGTATAAGCGAATCGGCCTCGTGGCTATGCCTTATTTTTTGTTTGTTGAACTATTGGGCCCCGTGATTGAGCTATTAGGGTACATCGTGGTGGTTTTTGGTTTTTTCATGGACAGCCTTAATGTACAATATTCGATCGCGCTGATGATGCTGATGGTGATTTATGGGTCTTTTTTATCAATGGGAGCCGTTCTCTTGGAGGAATGGAGGCTAGGCAAGCATCAAACCTTAAAAGAATTGAATTGGTTAATTTTCTTTGCGTTGACAGAGACCTTCTGGTATCGGCCATTACTTACTTTTTGGCGAGTGATCGCTTTCCTGCAGATTCTTAGGGGAAAGCAGCATGGATGGGGAGAGATGAAGCGCAAGGGCATTTCTGCCTAGACAGGAGGAAGAGTTTTGCGAGAGGGTTGGATAAAGTGGGGGATGGTCGTTTTCCTTTTTGCTTGTATTTTTCTACTCCCCTATTTTAGTTGGTTATATAAAGATAAACAAATGCTAGATGTGGTTATCCTCGACAATACCGTTCCTACTCAGGATTATCGAGAACATAAGGGTTTGGTATGGCTGCTTAATCACTTTAAATATGTGAAAAGCCAAGATCAAGCCCAGTATTCTGTGCAAGAGGATTATTACGGCTTCATTCCCCGTACAGAGGAGAAATATGAAGTCAAAGAACTACAGATAGCGCCTAACGAATCTGATCTCATCTATGTGACGGACACGTATGGAGTATATGAAGAAGACTACTACGGCCATACTTCCAATAGTCTTGGTGTTCGCTCGGATAAGATCTACGGAGGCTTTGGGCCCCTGGACCTGGAGAAAATCAAAGCCGAGATCTATCATGGAAAAACCCTCATTGCCGAATTTAATACCTTCGGCAGTCCTACCGATGAAGCGGTAAGGCAATCGCTCTATAAAATTTTGGGACTCGAATGGACGGGTTGGATCGGCCGATCGTTTGCGGATCTTTCTAAAGGGAAGGAGGTTCCCGCGTGGGCTGTATCCAACTATGAAAAAAAGTACGGAACGGCGTGGAGCTTTCAAGGGTATGGCTTTATTTTTGTGAACGAGCAGGATGACATCATTGTCTTGGAAGCCGGAACCGAGGCGGGCAAAGGAGGAAGTAAATTTTCTCTGACGCAAGAGGGAGAAGCTCTCTTTGGTCCGCTTAGGGATACGCGCTATAACTATTGGTTTGATATCGTAGAAGCAGGAAACTCAACGTCAGTGCTGGCCGAGTATCATCTGGATGTAACTGAAGAGGGAAAGAAAAAGCTGGATGAACACGGGATTCCATCCGTCTTCCCGGCTGTTATTAAAAATACAACAGGCGTTTATACCTCGTATTACTTTGCTGGAGATTATGCCGATAGCAATGAGCTCCCTTCCTTTTTTCAATTTTTAGGGTTCGATCGGTTCATCTCGTGGATTTCCTGGGACTCTCGCGAAAGCTTGGAGCCTTTTTTCTGGCGAATTTATTTGCCCATGATGGAGAGGATTTTGGCCGACATCGTAAAGGAAAAAGAAAACCGTCCCGAGGCCAAGCAGCCGGAGATTTCGACCCAAGAAGGAACACACCTGGTGGCACGCACGCAGGGGATGGATTTGCAAATCTATCAAAACGGAAAGTGGGAAACCTTCTTTGCCAAGGGGGTGAACATGGGCATGGCTCTCCCAGGCAAGTGGTTCACCGAATTTCCTAAGGATGAAGCCGACTATCTGAGATGGCTAACGATGATCGGGGAAATGAATAGCAACACGATACGTGTTTACACGTTAATGGAGCCTTCTTTCTACCGGGCATTAGCCGCCTATAATCAAGTTCACTCTGAAGCTCCTTTGTGGTTAATGCAAGAGATCTGGCCGGAAGAACATCCGGAGAACCATGACTTCTTGGGTAAAGAATATAACGATACCTTCCATCAAGAAATCGAATATGTGATAGATGCCATTCATGGCAAGGCCAAGATTCCCGAGCGCAAGGGGCGAGCATACGGGGAATATACCGCCGATGTCTCCGCTTATGTAGCTGGATATTTAGTAGGGCGGGAGCTAGAGCCTGAGGAAGTGTTGGAAACCGATCGACGCCATCCGGGGTTCGCTATTGAGGGGGAATATCTTTCCGCTAAAGGAGGAAACCCTTCTGAAAATTGGCTCGCTTGGAGCTGTGACTATGTCTTGGCTTATGAGGAAAAGACCTACGGATGGCAGCATCCCGTAGCCATTGTGAGCTGGCCGACGCTGGATGCCTTGAAGCATGATGCGGAGTGGAATGAAGAAGGCGATCCATCTAAGCTATATAATGATAAGGCGACTGTGGATATACGAAACTTTTCATTCGGTCCCAAGATGAAAGCAGGTCTATTTGGAGCCTACCATATTTACCCCAACTATCCAGACTTTATGAACAATGAACCAAGCTATGATGAGTATCAGGATGAGGAAGGAAGACTTCGCTACGGCGGCTATCTTCAGCAGTTTATGGCGATTCATCAAGGCTTCCCAGCCGTGGTAGCCGAATACGGTCTGGCCACGGGAATGGGCAACGCCCACCACAGTCCGGATGGGTACCACCATGGTGGGATGTCCGAAGAAGAGCAAGGCAAAGGCGTGGTTCGCATGACCAAGGCGATCCATAGGGAAGGGTACGCAGGCGGCTTAGTTTTCGAATGGATGGATGAATGGGCCAAGAAAACCTGGATCACCGAACCTTTTATGGTCCCTTATGAAAGACATGTGATGTGGCACAATGCGATCGATCCAGAGCAGAACTATGGAATTTTGGCTATGGAACCTAAGAAGCGTTTGGTATCGGATTATGTTCAAGAGGGAAAAGGATTGATCCGTAAGCTCGAAATGAGCGCAGATGAGGCTTTTCTTCATATTGATATCACCACAAGCCGGCCGGTAGATTGGTCGAAGGATGAAATTTTAATTGGTTTGGATACATTTGATAGGACAAAGGGAGAGTTCCGTTATCGACCTGATCTCCCTGTAATTTCTCCATCAGGGATGGAATTTCTCATCGAGCTCAAGAGCGAACAAGAGGCTAAGCTTTTAGTCATTCCTAGCTACAACATAGCCAAGGGAAGCTTTACCTCTTCCATAGGCAGCGATGGTCAGTTTGAAGAGATACGGCGACTCATCAATAAAGCAGGTGTCCGCAAGGATGGAACAAGGTATGGCGAGCATTACGCGGATGGTAGTACGCTTCGATATGGATCTTTTGTAGGCAACTATTATCACTGGAATGCGACGGCCGAAAAAATTCAGCTACGCCTGCCATGGGGACGGATCAATGTGACCGATCCAACCTCTTTACAGGTGCTCAATGACAGCCGAAGTTTAGCGGAGCTGGGCGGGGATCTGGAAAGAGATGAACTGCGAACGGAGAAGACAGAAGGAATTCGCATATCAGCGATTTGGCTAAACGATAATTCGGATGTGCTAGAGGTCTTTCCTGCTGAGGAGCCGCAGCCTTATCAATGGAACGAGTGGGGGATACCGAGGTATCGGGAAAGATTGAAGGAAAGCTATCCTTATATCCAAGAGTATTTTGGGACGCTACCGTAAAGGGGAGGGCCGCAACGAGGGATTCGTTGTGGTCCTTTTTACTGCGTAGGCGGCTGCTCACGAAACTAAGGAAATTTCTTCCAAGCCGGTAATGGCTTCAATCAGGGGGAGCGCGATCTCGATTAAGGGAGGTTCGCCCAATTCGGAGGGGGAGACGCCCGAAAGTGGAGTCGGATCGCCTTGTCTATCCGAAGATACAGAAAAAGCTGCCAAATATTTTGCGCTCAAGGGGGTAACGCATTCCGTTATAATAGAGATAATACTAGATTAGGGTGATCTCATGGAGTTAGGTTGGAAGCAATGGACGACTCAATTTGAGTGGATTTTAAATATTATCAATGTAGGGGTGCACGTAGTGGACCGCCAGGGTGAAACGGTGTTCTACAATGAAACCATGGCGGGGATCGATGGGCTCAGAAGAGAGGAAGTATTGGGGAGGAATATTTTTCAACTTTATCCGTCTCTGACCGATGAAACTAGTACACTTCATCTAGCCTTGGATAAAGGAGTGGAGACCGCCGAGACGATCCAAACGTATGTCAATATTCAAGGAAAAACGGTCACATCCATTAACAGCACGTATCCTCTTTACGAGGAGGACGAGATTATCGGAGCTGTCGAGATTGCCAAAGATATTACCAACGTCATGAGCATGTATGACCAAATTCTCGATTTGCGCCAGCAGCTCATGGAATCGCGGAAAAAGAATCGGGCGTTTTCCGGAACGGCGAATTATCATTTTAGTGACATGATCGGGGAAAGCCCAGCTTTTCAGCAGGCTATTTCCATTGCGAAAAAAGCAGCCAGGACACATTCGCCCGTCATGATTTGCGGTCCTACTGGAACGGGAAAAGAGCTGGTCGCACAAAGCATCCACAATGCCAGCATTCGCCGAGACGAGCCTTTTATCGCACAGAACTGTGCGGCAGTGCCTAGGGAGCTGATGGAAGGTCTTCTTTTTGGAACGACAAAGGGGGCTTTTACCGGTGCGATTGATCGTCCGGGGATTTTTGAGCAAGCCAATGGCGGAACGCTGTTTTTGGATGAGCTGAACAGTCTGGACCTTTCCTTGCAGGCGAAGCTCCTTCGTGTCCTACAAGAAGGAAGGATCCGCCGAATCGGTGCGTCCTCCGAGCAGGAGATTGATGTTCGGGTAATGGCAGCGATGAATATTCCAGCTCATGAAGCATTAGAGCAAAACATCCTTCGCTCCGACCTTTTCTTCCGGTTAAATGTCGTGCAGGTCGAGCTGCCCTCCTTGCAAGAGCGCAAAGAGGATGTCCCGCTCCTCGTCGACCATTTTATCCAAAAGTTTAACTCCTTATTTGGCTCACATGTCCAAGGTGTAAGTGATCAAGTATATGAGCGTTTACTGCATTATAGTTGGCCCGGAAACATCCGAGAATTAGGGCACGCGATAGAATCGGCTTTTAACATGATGGATATCGGATTTGAAACGATCGAGCTCCAGCATCTTCCCCATCATTTATTGGACGGCAGACCACAGGAAGTGCCAGCGATTAATCGACTCCAGCGCCCGAAAGGGAATATCGACCTCCCCAACATGCTCGAGGAGTTCGAACGAGATACGATCGTCAATGTACTCGAAGAGTGTAAGGGTAATATTAGCAAAACAGCCGAAGCCCTCGGGCTCAAGAGGCAGGCTTTGCAGTATAAGCTGCATAAGTATGGATTGGCTAAGAAGGAGTAGGTGGGGACCGCTTTTTAAAAGTAACCGGAGAAATCCGGTTATTTTTATTTCTGAAAAAATTTTAAACTAAATCATAAAAATAATGTAATCCCTTTCATGGTTTTATTCCTTATAATATTCAATGTGTTCTAAATATTAGGAATAGGAGATGAGAACTATTGAAAGCGTTCACTAGGTCTATGGTCTTAGTTCTTTCTTTATTATTAGTGATGAATTCTTTTTCTTTTGCCGTCTTGGCAGAGGAAGAGTCTGCTCCGAATTTAGTCTGGGAGTCAGTCACCTTCGGGCAGTCTACAGATTTGAACTTTGCCTCTAATGTTCTACCAGAAAAGGTGGGGACGAACTATGTAGCTCCAGAGTTTCCGGGAACAATTGATGGGAGAATTGTCGTAGAAAGCCGCGGAGGAAAGCTAGCGCCGGGGCATGATGGATTAACGTTTTATTATACGACGCTAGATCCTAGAATGCATAACTTTGTTTTGGAGGCAGACTTGATTGTCGAGCAGTTTGGTCCGGAAACAGGGGCGGCGTCGAATTCACAGGACAGCGCAGGGATCATGGTTCGTGACGTGAATGGAGGTGCCCGCCAAGATCCGATGATGTTAGGGTATGAGGAGGTACCAGCTGCCTCTAATATTTTTGGTGTTGGTATGATGCGCCATGGAATCAGCCCGATTTATCGGACAGGAGTGGAGTATCCGTGGGGGAATTTGGGAAGCCAGTTGAATGCTTCAGCTTTTACTACGGATAAGACGTACACGTTGCCAATAGGCACTCCAGTACGGGTAAAGTTAGAAAGAACGGATACGGAATTTATCATGTCTGCGACGTTTACTCACGCGGGCGAGCCTAAAACCTTTGAGAAAAAAGTCGATGGTGCCGATTGGGTTCAATCCATTGATCCGACTAAGATGCATGTAGGGTTTTATGCAGCGAGAAATGCAAAAATCGCCATCGAAAATGCAGAGCTTACGCTCACTGAAGCGAATACGGTTCCTAGAACTCCAGTTGAAGTGAAGTCAGCTGATGCGGTCATGAATGTAGTGTCGGCATCGACTTCTGGTTCATCCGACTATACATTGAAAGCGTTGGCTAATTATGATGGCGTTGTCTCCGTATCCCAGGATGGAGCATCGGTTGTCAATGATGCTGCAGTGAAAGCGGGAGAGGTGTATTCCTTTAAGACTACTTTAGAAAGGGATACTACGGATTTCTCTGTAACTTATACTCCAAATAGCGGGCCAACAACTACACCGATTACAAAGACGTTAAATGTGACCAAAAAGATTTACAACAGCGGAGCAGGACTTTATGTATCTCCAAATGGGACAACTTCCGCAGCAGGTACCATTGAGGATCCAATGAATCTAGAGATGGCTATTCAATATGTACTGCCTGGAGAAACCATTTTTATGCGCGGCGGTACGTACGAGCCTTCTTCTATGATTAATATTAAGAAGGAGTACAGTGGTGAACCAGGCCGAATGAAGACATTGGCCGCTTATAACGGCGAGAAGGTCATCATTGACGGACAAGAAAAGTTAAGCAATGTTCTTCAGCTGAATGCAGATTACTGGCATGTGGTCGGATTAGAAATTACAAAGGCTGCGTCCACGGGAATGCGATTGAACGGAGACCACAATATCGTCGAGCTGATGGTCTTCAACTATAACAAGGATACGGGGCTGCACATTGCTGGAAGTGGTTCTGATCCGAATTTATGGCCAAAGTATAATTTAATTCAACATTGCGAATCTCATGATAACCGAGATGACTCCAATATCAATGCGGACGGATTTGCGGCTAAGCTAGGTGTTGGGGTTGGGAATGTCTTTAGAGGCAACATTGCCCATCATAATATTGATGATGGTTGGGATCTATACAACCGCACCAATGAAGGGGCAAATATGCCGGTAACCCTTGAGGGCAATATCGCCTATTCGAACGGAAAGCTGAGCAATGGCTTTAATAAGGATGGTAACACAGGAAATGGATTCAAGGTTGGCGGCGAAGGCTTGCCTGTAGCCCATATTCTTCGCAACAATATCGCTTTTGACAACAATATGGATGGGTTTACGGATAATTTCAACCCGGGACAACTTGTCGTTGAGAACAATGTTTCATTTAACAATAAGCGATTCAACTATATCTTTAGGCTCAATCCTTACTTTACGGCAGACGAGCAAGGGGTCTTTAAGAATAATGTTTCCTTAAAAACGCGTACAGATAGCACGGTGAAGGATTTCATCTCAGGAAATGTAGATGAAACCAACTTCTTCTTTGATGGAGAAAAAACCGTAAACAACCAAGGCGTGGAGGTTACTGTTAGCGATTTTGTTAGTGTGGACATGCCAGCCTCATTTGAGAGAGAGCCAAACGGCGAAATTGCTTGGGGCGAGTTTCTCCGAATCTCTGCAGATAGTGTCTTGAGGTCAGTGGGGGGTGGCTTTGCTGGAGCACTTCCGGCGTTGGAGTCCATCGAGGTGGATGGAGCCCAATCACTTAAAGAAGGAGAATCCGGGCAGTTGACGGTGAAAGCTTCCTACAGTGATGGATCAGTAAAAGTGGTGAACGTTGGCGTTTCGTATTCCAGCAGCCTTGAGAAGACAGCAACAGTGGATTCGGCGGGTCTTGTTCAAGCTGTGAAGAGCGGGGAGACGGTGATTACCGTCCGTTATCAAGGGTTAACGGTGGAATATGATCTGCATGTGCGAAATGTTGCGCCTGGATTGACCAAGAAAGTAAAGTAGAAGGTTGAGGGACCGGGGGCGTTGCTTCCGGTTTCTTTTCGTCGATTTATGTAAAGATGTGTCAAAAGGCTTTTGTTCAAAATAGTCGGAAAATATGATAGAATATTGTCAAACCAGTATGAAGGAGGTCAGCAGATGTTTGAAGTTCGAATCACAGACCCGGTTTCCTTGAAGATTGCCTTGAGAATTGCGATTGAAGTTTCCTTTGCTGACTTGACGGAATATCAGACGAACAGTGTGAATCACTTGATTGAACAATTACCGAGTGTGGATCAATTTGCTATCCTCCATCTATCCACCGATGAAAGAATAGATTTAGTGATGAGCCTCCGGTACTTTTATCAAAGCCAAACTTACCGATGGATGCGAGGCAATTTGAGCAATGCATTAAATGATTTGGAATATCAGCTCGTGAATCAGACAAGCATGAAGAAGATTGGTTAAAGGGTGTCCTTGGGGCACCCTTTATTGTTGTTCAATTTTGTGGAGTAAGTTTTTGACCTTTTGCTTGGCCTCATCTAGGGTTTGCGCTTGTTCCATGATTTTGAGGGACTCGGCAATCCCAAGCATGAGGCTTTCTTTCGTTTTATCGGCATGAGCATTTTCTAGCATGATAAACACCTCCCACTTGTAGTGTGGTCATTGCTTGCCAAAAAAAGACCACCTTCGGAAAAGAAGGTGGCTAAGGAATAGGAAGGTGGAGGAAAACATCATCCTCGATGAGTATTACTATACAGGTATGGGGGCTTTGATTGGGAACAATTGTCATATTATCTGTCCAGCTTTTTCCTCAAATTTTAATATTTGTCGCAAATTCCTCATATTTGTCTAAAATTCCTCACAATATTCATCTTTCGATCATAAATGTTAAAAGTTTAAAAACAGACAAACCACCCTTTCTTTTCGTATCATAGCTTTCAAAGGAGGGCGGGCAGGGTGAAGATGTTCCTGAAAATCAGTTTAGCGGCAGCCGTTACCATCGGTGGGGTTGCTTACTGGCTATCTCCTCCTACGCCAAAAGTAGAGAGCGCGGAGCTCGACGAGGGGATGCAGGTGAAGTTCAGAGCCAATGGGAACCAGATGGAAGTGTATGCCGGTCACAACCAGGGCTGGAAGCCTTATTTTGCAAAAGGGGTGAATATGGGTGCGGCCTTGCCGGGGCATTTTCCGGGGGAGTTGGCCATCTCGAAGGGAGACTATGAAAGATGGTTTGGAATGATTCAAGAAATGGGAGCCAATGTCATTCGGGTGTATACGATTTTACAGCCTGAATTCTATGAAGCCCTTGTGAAATATAATGCCAAGCGACCGGAAGATCCCTTGTTCTTTATCCAAGGGGTGTGGAGTCCGGAAGAGGAATTGATTGAGGGTCAGGATGCGTTCGACCCCGAAGTCCAGCAGCGATTCCAGCAAGAAATACGAGATGCCGTGGGAGCCGTTTACGGTCAGGCGAAGCTGGAGGCTGAACCTCATTCCGGTAAAGCAAGCGGAACCTACCTTTATAATGCCGGGCCGTATCTAATGGGATGGATTATTGGCACCGAATGGGATCCGAAGATGGTCAAAGCAACCAACGATAAATATCCTCATACAGCGGATTACCAGGGAAACTATTTTCGCAGTAAGCCGGGGGCAAGCCCTTTTGAAAAGTGGTTAGCGGAAATGCTAGATATTACGGCAGAAGAAGAGGCGAAGCATGGCTGGCAGCATCCAATTGCGTTTTCCAACTGGGTGACCACAGACCCATTGGAGCATCCTGGTGAGCCGCTTTATGAGGAGGATCTGGTCAGTGTAGATTCACAGCATGTGGAACCCGTCCGTTGGGAAGCGGGGACCTTTGCTTCTTATCATGTTTATCCCTACTATCCGGATTTCTTTACTTATGATAAAACCTTTCAACGGATGAGCAATGATAGAGGAGAAATCGATAGCTATAAAACCTATCTGCATGATCTAAAAGAATATCACAAGGAGATCCCGATCATGATTACGGAGTTCGGAGTTCCCGCGTCGCAGGGAATTGCCCATACAGGGCAGCTCGGGCGACATCAAGGCGGGCATGATGAAAAGCAGCAAGGAGAAATCAATGCCGATATGTTCCGGCAAATCCGTGAAGCCGACTATTCCGGCGCCATTCTCTTTACATGGCAGGATGAGTGGTTCAAGAAGACCTGGAACACGCTGCACTATGATGTCCCAGACCGGCGGGCTTATTGGTACAACACGTTGACCAATGAATCGTTTTTTGGGGTGCTGGGGATGTTTCCGAGTAAAGATGATGTCCTCTTCATTGATGGAGACGCTTCGGATTGGGACGAGCTAAGCAATGATCAAAAGCAGAAGTTGGAGGCGCCTGTCCATGGTTTTGAGGAGCTATGGGCCGCTCATGATGAAGGGTATCTTTACCTGATGGCCAAGCTTACAGAACCATTTGATCCTGCGAAACAGGAGATTTATCTAGGGGCGGATACGTTAAAAGGCGGGAGCCGCCAGGCGCCGCAGCTGCCAGGGATCATTTTGGATGAAGGTCTGGAAACCTTGATTGAACTGGCGGATGAAAACAAAAGCAGCATCATGATCGCCTCCGACTATGACTTTCACACCCGCAAGTTTCGTGAAGCAGGGCTGCCGCCGGCCGAACCCGAGGCATTTCTTCCTTGGAAGTTGGTCGTCAACTATCAGCTGGAGCATCCGGATTCCAAGTTCGATCATCCTTTTGGAGATGTGGTTGTAGGGGACTTGCTCCGCGGGAACAGCAATCCGGATCATCCGGATTATCATTCGAAGACGATGTGGCAAGCTGAAGGAAATATCCTCGAAATCCGAATTCCTTGGATGCTGCTTGGGTTCAGCGATCCCAGCTCGCGAAGTGTGATCAGCTATGACTCGTTTGACAAAACGCGGGTGGAGGGTGTGAGAATTGTTCCTTGGATGGTCCAGCAGGGCGTGGTCCTAGGGATGGAGGGAGAAGCGCCATATCCTGTATCCCAATTGCCGATCTATACCTGGGAAGGATGGGAGGACGTCGATGTAAAGTATGTGGAGCGGCTGAAGCAAAGCTACTTTATTATGCAGGAAGCGATGCAAGAAGTGGAGTAAGGGAAGGAGCTTACATGTGTGTATATCAATCTTGACATAGCCAAGTATTTTTTAGTAGGACTCGTGGCTAGTAATCTCATCTTTGCTCTCGTGATTTACGGATTGAAGATGATCCATATTAGGAAAGCAGCCATACGGAACCAGTTCCAACTCAAGTTCAAGGATTATCTCACGTACATCCAAGTGAATCTCGACAGCGAGGAACCGCTGCGGGTGCCCCCCATCCCTATGAATCCGGTGGAGCGGGAGGCCCTGCAGGAACGATTAAACGATATGATCGAGTCTTTTACCGGGGAGCAAAGAAAGAAACTGATGGAGTTGTGTGTTGCCCTTGGTTTCGTTTCCGATCATATGAGTCGATTGAAAAACGGTTCCTATCGGATCAAGCTCGACGCGGCCTATCATCTAGGGTGCATGAGGGTAACGGAAGCCATACCTGGGATGTTAGACATGCTGCGCCAGCATAAACTAGATTCCTCTCTTTTCGTCATCGCTCGGGCGGTGGCCAAGTGTGCTCGTCATGAGCGGGATATAAAGGAAATGGTTCACATCCTGTTGCAGCATGGGAAGGGCTTCTACGATTTAATCGTTGACATGGTGGAAGAAGCCCCGATTAACCAGACGGAGCTGTTTGCGCAATTTATCCAAGAACGAAATCCGGATTTTATCCGGATTGGGCTCACCGGGCTCAAGGAGTATACGAATCCCAAGGTCACCTCTGCTGTTTATCGTTTGTTGAACGCTCATCATCAAGAAATTCAAAAGAAAGCAGCGGAAGTGTATCTGAAAGGGGCTCACTTCTTGCCGAAGAACGTGGCGGCCAGACTGCTTGAGCATGACGATGCCGACATCCGCCTTCAAACCGTTGCAACGATCACGGAGTTCAAGAACAGCACGTACGTCTCTTTTTTGAAAAAATCCTTGCAGGACCGGGAACCTAGGGTGGTCCATGCAAGTGCGATTGGCTTGACCCATATGGGACAAGCTGGCGTTTCGGCGCTTTGCGAGGGGGCGGGGGAAAGCTTACAAAGCTGGATTCAGCAAGAAATCGACCGATTGTCTACCCAGCTGCACGATTTAGACAGCTTAGCTCGCTATAACGCCCTAAAGTATACGTATGAGAAGACCTTTACGACAACAAATAAACGAATCTATCGTGTGGTGTAAAATATGAGAATCATAGAGTACTACCTTCAAAAAGATATGATCATCAATACCTTGCGAGACTTTTTACTCGCCTACGGCACCTTTGCCATCTATTACGTTATGGCCATTACCGTGATTTACTTTGTCATCTTTAGCCTATCGATCCGCCATGCGTTCCCTATTAAAAGAGGAATTCAGTATAACCGAATCCCTAAGCTTTCCGGATCCGGGCATGTTCCTCCGGTATCCTTATTAGTTCCTGCGTATAACGAGGAGTTGACCATCATTGAGAATGTTCGATCCCTTCTGGCCCTGAACTATCCGGAGTATGAGGTGATTGTGATAAATGATGGCTCGAAGGATGATACCTTCAAGGTGATGGTGGACGAATTCAACTTGAAAAAGATCGACCCGATTGTATCCAAGCATATTAAAACCGGGAAGGTTAGAGGAATTTATCACAATCCAGATTACCCAACGCTTTATTTCATTGATAAGGAGAATGGAGGGAAGGCCGACTCTTTGAATGCCGGCATTAATCTTTCGCACTATTCTTTAATCTCTACGATTGATGCCGACTCGCTGCTAGAGAAGGATGCTTTAACCCGAATGGCTAGAGTGTATATGGAAAACCCGGAAGAAACGGTAGCGGTAGGAGGAAATGTGCGGATCGTTAATAGTTGCACCGTCGAGGACGGTATCGTCAAGGATGTCCGATTTCCGAAACAGTTATTTCCTGCCCTGCAAAATGTCGAGTACATCAAAGCCTTTTTGGGAGGACGCATTGGCTGGAGTGCGATCAATGGATTGATTATCGTATCCGGAGCCTTTGGCGTGTTCCAAAAGGATAAAGTTATTGCCGTTGGCGGCTATCGCGGGGGTTATCCTGGCGAGGACATGAATATTGTGATTAAGCTCCATCGCTATTGTTTGGAAAATGATATCCCTTATCGGGTAGCCTTTTGCCCGGATGCGGTGTGCTGGACACAGGCCCCGGACACCTACCGGATTCTAAGCAGTCAGCGCATGCGCTGGGGGAGAGGGAACCTGAAAAACATGGTGGAGGAAGGCATCCATATGGTGTTTCGCCCGAAATACAAGGTGTTTGGCCTGGTCACGCTGCCGTATAACATCTTTTTCGAAACGCTGAATCCTTATTTCCGCATTACTGGTTTTCTAGCTATTCTCGGTTACTGGCTGTTGAATATGACCGATTGGATGACCTTGGTCGTCTTCGCTCTGGTAAACTTCCTATCCTGTTTTTTATTGAGCCTAGGAGCTCTTTTCATAGAGGAGTCAGCGTTTAGCCGCTACCCGAAAATCAGCGATTTGAACAAATTAATTTTATTTTCTTTTCTGATGTTCGTTGGCTATCGTCAAGTAGGCGTCTGGTGGCGGTTCAGGGGCCACATTGACTTCTTGCGCAATAACAACACATGGGGAACGATGGTCCGAACGAATTTCAATAAATAAAAGGAGTGGTTAACATGGCGGTTTTGGTTCAGGATCCAATTCAAGAATTAACGCAACAGCTCGCACAATGGACACAGTCCTCTTATGAACATCATCTTTCGTGCGGGGTTATTCTCGCCCCGTGCGCCAATCTCGGACCTAAGGTCTTGGATCCTTTAAAGGCTTTTCTGAAAAAAAGCGAGCCGGAGCTTTCTGCTCACTATATGGTCGATGACCAAAACCAGATTCTTGGGGTGGTGCTGGATAATCAGAAGCTGGCAGGTACCCATTATTCCTCTTTAGTTTTGAAAGACTTCCTAGATCGGCTCGATGTGTTAGAGGGACAAATGGTGGTGGCTAGCTTTCCTGAGAGCGGGGAGCCTACCAAACGCACGCTATTGCAATTATCTCAAACGATTATGGAAGCCAAGGGAGAGAGTCGGGAGATTCAGCTTTTTGTGGATGCCTCGATGAAGGAAGGGGTATCCTCCATCTTGGTTGTCGATCCCGACGAGGTTAACCGAGAGTTTGTCAAGTTGCGGCTGGAATTAAAGGGATACGAGGTGCATGAAGCGAGAGATGGTTCAGAAGCACTGGAAAAATATTCAGAGCTGACTCCGGAACTTGTGATTACGGAACTGAATGTGCCGATTGTGGATGGGTACCAGCTTATCCACCAAATCAAACAGAAGGGTGGGGAAGTGATTGTGTTGACGGACAAGCAATTGTCCAAAGACATGAATCGTGCCTTTGAATTAGGAGCATCGGATTACGTTACTAAACCCTTTTCGATTTCGGAGCTTGAGTGGAGAATCAAAAAACTGAGGAGGATGGAACATGTATTATAGTGCATTGAAGGAAAAGCTGCAGAATAAAACGGGCAAGGTGGGCGTGATTGGACTGGGCTATGTCGGATTGCCTTTGACGATGGAGATGGTGAAGGGGGGCTTTCAGGTATACGGAATTGACCTCGATATTCGAAAAGTGAATACCCTCTTAAACAGAAAGTCCTATATCCAGGATGTGCCCAGTTCGGTGGTGAAAGAGGCGGTTTCTTTAGGCAAATTCCGTCCGACGTCCGACTATAGTGTCATCCAAGAGCTGGACATGATCAGTATTTGCGTGCCGACACCGTTAAGTGAAAATCAAGATCCCGATACATCCTTTATTCGAAGTGTGGTCAGCGAGATCAAAAAATATATGAAAAAAGGAACCCTGATCGTCTTGGAAAGCACCACCTACCCGGGGACGACGGAAGAATTAATTGAAGTCGAGCTAGAGGCCGAAGGGTTGACGGTAGGGAGCGATTATTTTCTCTGCTTTTCCCCAGAGCGGGTAGATCCGGGCAACCGCAATTTCAATACCTACAATACGCCAAAAGTTATCGGCGGAACGACGGAAGCGTGTATAGAATTGGGTGTCCTGGTTTACAGTCATGTGGTGAAAACGGTCGTTCCCGTGTCTTCTCCGAAGGTAGCGGAAATGTCCAAGCTTTTGGAGAATACGTTCCGCAGTGTGAATATTGCTTTTGTCAATGAATTGGCGATGATGTGCGACAAGATGGGCATTGATGTGTGGGAAGTTATTCGAGCCGCTTCTACGAAGCCTTTTGGCTTCATGCCTTTTCATCCCGGTCCGGGTATCGGCGGGCACTGTATTCCACTGGATCCGATGTACTTGAGCTGGAAGGCAAAGGAGTTCCGCTTTTACAGTAAGTTTATCGAGCTGGCTCAATCGATCAATGATAATATGCCGGATTATGTTTTGAATAAAGCAGCCCAGGTCCTCAATATGTACGCGAAGTCGATTCGCAATTCAAAGGTTCTTATCTTGGGCATGGCGTATAAGCCGGATGTGGATGATCTTCGTGAATCTCCGGGATTGGAAGTCTATGAATTGTTCAAAGAAAGTGGAGCGCGGGTCGACTATTATGACCCGTATGCAACGTCCTTCCGCGATGCCGAGGGACAAATCGTGCAATCGGTGAAATATGATCCAGCTGTTTTTGCCCGATATGATTGCATGGTGTTCATTACCAACCATCGTAGCTTTAGTTATCATGAATTGGCTGATCTCGGTGTGCCTATTATTGATACACGCAATGCTTTTGCCGAGATTCAATCGGAAAACATTTATAAATTAGGGACCGGCATCAAGAAAACCGAAGTGAAGGTGCCAGTTAGCGTATAAAAACGAGGTGGAGAGGAGTTTAGCTTATGTGTGGAATTGTAGGATATATCGGAAATCGTGAGGTACAGCCCATCCTGGTTGATGGGTTAAGCAAGCTAGAATACCGGGGGTATGATTCGGCTGGAATTGCGGTGCTGGAGCGCGAGCGTTTGGATGTGAGGAAAGCCGAAGGGCGTTTAGCGAACTTAAGCGAAAAGTTGGACAAGCGGCCCCTCAAAGGAACGATTGGCATTGGCCACACGCGTTGGGCCACTCATGGAGGACCTTCTGACGCCAATTCCCATCCCCATACGGATATGTCGGGCAAGTTTTCCGTGGTGCATAATGGCATCATTGAAAACTACATGGAGTTGAAGGAAGAGCTTATGGGGAAAGGGGTCGTCTTCCGCTCGGAAACGGATACCGAAGTCATCGCCCATTTGATGGCGGATTTGTATGACGGGGATCTCGTTCGAACGGTACGTGCCTTGATTGGCAGGATTCAAGGGGCTTTCTCCATCGGGGTGATTACCGAGCATGAGCCGGATAAGCTAGTGGCTGTCCGCCAGGCCAGTCCGCTCGTGATCGGAGCAGGGCAAGGCGAGAATTTCATCGCCTCGGATATGGCGGCGGTTATCGAGCACACGCGGGATGTGTATATTCTAGAAGATGGAGATCTGGCGGTCATTACGGCGGAGGAGATCACGATTATGAAGGCGGAAACGGGTGCGCCCGCCCAGCGGAAAAAGCTTCGTGTCCATTGGGATGTGGAGCAGGTGAAAAAAGGACAGTTTGAGCATTTTATGCTTAAAGAAATCCACGAGCAGCCTTTAACGCTGCGAAATACCATGTTGGGCCGTTTGGGTCGTGATGATCAAGTTACGTTTGAAGGGTTGGAGTTAACGGATAAGTATGTTCAAGGAATTGAAAAAATCTTTATCGTGGCTTGCGGGACCGCCTATCATGCCGGCTTGGTCGGAAAGGCGGCGATTGAAAAGCTCACGCGTATCCCGGTGGAAACGGATATTGCTTCTGAATTCCGCTATCGTGACCCGATTGTGACGGATAAGACTCTTGTCATTGTCGTGAGCCAGTCGGGAGAAACCGCGGATACCCTCGCGGCTCTACAGGAAAGTCAGCGGCGCGGTGCCAAAGTGCTGGCCATTACGAATGTCGCGACTAGCTCCATTGCCCGCGATGCGGATTACGTGATCCCTACGGTGGCTGGACCGGAAATTGCCGTAGCCTCCACGAAAGCTTATACTGCGCAACTGATTGCCTTTTACTTGTTAGCCATTTACTTTTGCCAAGCGAAGGGGACGCTCGATGATCAGGAGCGGAGGGACCTGGTGAGAGGATTGAAGGAGCTGCCTTTGCAGGTGGAAAAGGTATTGGAGAACGCTGACGAGGTTCGATGCTTTGCTGAGTCAATCAAAGATCAGAAAAGCCTGTTTTTCATCGGACGCGGGTTAGACTATGCGGTAGCGCTGGAAGGCTCTTTGAAGCTAAAGGAAATTTCTTATATTCACTCCGAGGCTTATGCTGCCGGTGAGTTGAAGCATGGAAGCTTGGCTTTGGTGGAAGAAGGTACGCCAGTCATTGCGTTAGTAACTCATCAGGAATTGTATGAGAAGACGGTTAGCAATATTAAAGAAGTGAAGGCCCGGGGCGCCCATGTGATGGGGGTAACGGGGGAAGGAAATATGGATTTATTCAATGCGGTGGATGAGATTTGCTTTATTCCGCAAGCTTCTCAGCTCTTTGCTCCGATCTTAGCGGTGGTTCCGCTTCAGCTGATTTCGTATTATACTTCTTTGGCCTTAGGCAATGACATTGATAAGCCGAGAAATCTGGCGAAAAGTGTGACTGTCGAGTAATTGGTTGGATGAGCCCCGTTCCTGCTGACGGGGCTTTTCGATTGAGGAGTGGTTTGGATG
The DNA here is from genome assembly GCF_004522215.1 of Ammoniphilus sp. YIM 78166. Classification (GTDB taxonomy): domain Bacteria; phylum Bacillota; class Bacilli; order Aneurinibacillales; family RAOX-1; genus YIM-78166. The sequence goes on from NZ_SDLR01000004.1 coordinate 754,504, forward strand.
AAGGGAAGACTTGTTTGGCTGGGAGCGGCAGTGTTGTTGTTAGCGCTGTTGCTTCTTGTGGGATATCAAGCGCGGCAGACGCCAGCGTATAAAGGCACGTGGATTTGGGATACCCCAACGATGATCACGCATCAAGACGAGATTCTGTCTTTTTCGAAAGAACAGGGGGTGACGAATATCTATCTGCACGTGACGCGGGATCAGGCGAGGCCAAGAGATTACGCCGACTTCATTGGTGCCGCGTCCCAACTGGATATCCAGGTGGAGGCCTTGGCTGGAGATCCTTCATGGGGGCGAAGGGAAAAGCGACACCACATCGAGGAAGTGCTTGACTGGGTGGCAAGCTACAATCTCAATGTAGCGGAGGAGGAACGGTTCGCAGGCATCCATTGGGATATTGAACCTTATCTATTGCCGGAGTGGAAAACAGATCAGGATCAAGTGCTGGAGGAATGGTTGTCCAATATGGACTTCGTGTTGAAGGAAGGGAATTTAATGAGTCAATTAACTAACTCTGTGGATTTGCCTTTCTGGATTCATCAGGTCGAAGTGCCCGGGTATCGGGATTATGATGTGGGCAGTTGGATGCTTAAGCGGTTTGATAAAGTCGTACTGATGGATTATCGCGATACAGCTCAGGGAGAGGATGGAATCATCGCTCATGGCTTGGAGATGGTGAAAAAAGCAACGGCCATGGGCAAGTGGAAATCCTTGATTATTGGTGTAGAAATGGCCCCAAGCGACGAAGGAAATAAAGCGACGTTTTATGAGGAAGGGTACGAGGTAATGGAGCGGGAGCTCGAGATCACCAGCAAGGTTATGGAGAAATACGATGGGTTCGGTGGGGTGGCCATTCATGGCTTTCCTCATTGGATGTCTTCCTATACTGAATCGGAATAAAGGAGAATGATGATGAATCGATTTGCTTTGATTTTGGCAGCAGGAAAAGGAACAAGGATGAAGTCGGAATTGCCTAAAGTGATGCATCCGATCGGCGGAAAGCCGATGGTGGAGCATCTAGTCAGTAAGCTGGAGCGGATTGGTTTTGATGAAATCATCGTGGTGGTGGGACATAAAGGGGAAATGATTAAGGAGCATTTGGGAGAGCGTGTGGGTTATGTGGAACAGGCGGTACAGCTGGGAACTGCTCATGCGGTGAGGCAGGCGGAGTTTATGTTGAAGGGCAAGCAGGGGGCTACACTGGTGCTGACGGGAGATACGCCTTTGATCAAAAAGAATACGATGGAGCGGCTCTTGCAGGTTCAGCAGTCCAGCCAGAGTGCGGGCGTGGTCCTCACAGCGGTGCAAGAGAACCCAACAGGGTATGGCCGAATTCTTCGGGATCGTGCAACCGGGAGTGTGATGGGGATTGTGGAAGAGAAGGATGCAACCGCGGAGCAGAAGGAGATTCAAGAAGTGAATACTGGCATTTTCTGTTTTGACAATGAGAGCTTGTTCGAGGCTTTGCCTCGGATTGGCCAAGAGAATGCGCAGGGGGAGTATTACTTAACGGATATTATCGAGGCGATGAAGGGAAAGCGGTTTGATTCGGTGACGTTGGATGATGCCAAGGAGGTTATGGGGATCAACGACCGCGAGCAGCTAGCGGAGGCGGAGAAGGTATTTACCGAGAGAGCGGAATGAGGTATTTTACATGTTTCGTGTGTGCAGGGATGTTAGTGATGCCTGTATTCGCGACTCCGCAGGTTCAGGTGGAGGTGGACGGGCAAAGGGTGGCATTTCCGGATGCACAGCCTTATATTGATCCACGAAATGGTCGCACGATGGTCCCGGTAAGATTCATCGCAGAAAGCTTTGGGGCAGCGGTGCAGTGGGATGGTGCAGCAAGGCAAGTGACGTTTAACCATCAGGGTCAAACGATGAACTTGGTGGTTGGCCAGAACTATGCCCTGGTGAATGGAAAGATGGTTAGGTTTGATGCGCCGGCTGTGGTGAGAAATGACCGGACGATAGTTCCGCTTCGTTTTATTAGTGAAATGTTTGGAGCACGGGTCGGGTGGCTCGGGGAACGCCAGTTAGTGGTCATTACGACAGGGTCGGTTAGGGAACAAAAAGGGACATGGATATGGGATGCGCGAACGATTGATAAGCAACAGGATAATATCTTGACATTTGCCGCAGATAACCGGGTGACCGTTTTCTATCTTCACATTGACAGGGATGTTCATGCTAAGACGTATCAAGAGTTTATACGAAGAGCAAACGAAAGAGGAATTCAGGTCGAAGCCCTTGCGGGTCGTCCACAATGGGCTTTGCGTGATCATCAAGCTCATATCCACGAGTGGATCACGTGGGTCAAGAAGTACAATGCATCGGTTGATCCATCGGAGCGATTCCAAGGGCTTCACTTTGATATTGAGCCCTATGTGTTAAAGGAGTGGAAAACGGAAAACCAGCGAGTGATCCAACAATGGATGGATAACATGCGATTCATTGAGAAGGAAACGAGGGACATGGGATTAAGAATCACGGTCGATCTGCCGTTTTGGATCTATAAGTCGTATATACCTGACTCAAGGGATTATACCCTTAGCGCGTGGCTGCTGGAGAAAACAGATCGTGTTGTGATTATGGATTACCGGAATTTTGCCTTAGGAGCGAATGGGATGGTGGTTCATGGCCTCCCCATTTTGAAGGAGGCAGCGGTTCAGGGGAAAGAAGTGGTCATTGCCGTAGAAACCAAGCCGAGTAAGGAAGGAGATCATACTACCTTCTATTCGTTGAGTGTAGAGGCTATGGAAAAGGAACTGGAGCTGGCGAGAGAAGCGTTTTCTCTCTACTCCAGTTTTGCTGGATTTGCGATTCATGACTTTCAGTATTGGCGGGCTTTGGATAAAAAGGGAGGGATGGAGCAGTGAAAATGTTAAGAACAGTAGTTTTGTTAGCTGTAGGGACAGCACTTGGCGTGGGGATTGCTCACGCGGCTAGCGGGGGAGATGGAACTGGTGTGGATGCGGTGTTTTCGGAGTCTTCCTTAGCGGGAGGCGGAATGAAGGTTCCCCACAATCAAAGATTCCACTTGTCGACCGATCAGCCATGGGTTTATTCGCAAGGTCACCTGTCGGATCTGATACGCCTGCAATGGACAGCAGACCGAGCGAAACCGGCGATTTCTTGGGCGGATGAAAAAGGATTGGACAAAACGGCAATCGTCTCTCACGCCAAGGCCAATGATCCGAACCAACCGGATCATAACCATATCTCGATTGAAACCACGATGTCTCCTGAGGGTAAACACCCGAACGAGCTGTTCACTCGTCTTGAGATTCCATTCGACCAGGACGTAGCCGAAATTCGAACTCACTCTTCCAATTTCAATGTGATGGACGGCATGCTGAGAGTCGCTGGATCAGAGGGAGTTCATCGCGACCTGCAGTTGGCTAAAGCTGAGACTGGTCATGAGGTTACGCCGCGCTGGACGCTTAGAGCGGACAATGCGGAAGAATCGGGCTCTAATGCGGGATCAAACTTTGGCATCATCCGATACTCGGATGAAGGAGAAGCGCTCGACACTCCGTTTGCGATTAGCCGGCGCGATGGAAACGTAGGGATCGGGAATAGCGACCCTGAGACCAAGTTGGATGTGAATGGGGATAGCGTGCGCATTAGAAAGTCTTTTACTCCGGCCTCTTCGTCCGCTCCTGGACAAGTTGGTCAGATTGTATGGGATCAAGGATATGTTTACGTTTGCGTCGCGCCCAATTCGTGGAAAAGAGCGGAGCTTGTGGCGTGGTAGATGTAGGGTCTCAGTAGGAGGAATCGGGTGCTTACGAAACAGAGTCACTTGCTCCCATACCGGTAATGGTTCCAAGTAGGTGAGAGCACCTTGCTAATTTTTTTAAGGTTTTGTGTGATTTTGACCTGTTTTTTGGAGTGCAATCTAAACTTTGGTTTAGAGTAACCAATATTAAGCTGGTTTATAGTAATTAGGTTTTTCTTTATCACATGGCATGGCCCGGAACCAAATGGCTACTGTTCAATCTCCGGATGCTCACGAAATTTCTGATTTGCTCACGGAAAGGTGGTGGATGCTCACAAATAAAGGCCGTTTGCTCACGTACCTGGTACCATTCCAAATCAAACAGGCCATTTGATCACGAAACCAAGCAATATGCTCCCACATCGGTAAAAATTCCAAGTAGGTGGGGCATCTAGCCAAGTTATAAAGTTTTTTCATTAGTGCTTTCTAACAATTGCTTCTGAGCTCAGTCGATTATCATTCTGCTCAGAAGCAATTGTTGTTTCCGCAGCTTCCTTTTTATCTTAATAAGTCTCAGCCAATAAATCTTTTTTCTCTAAAAGAATGGCTAGCTGTGTGTCACTTTCCCATAGGACGCGTAAGCCTAGGCTCTCGGCGATGAAGCGAAGAGGGACTAGGGTTCTTCCGTTTACGAGCTTGGCTGGAACGTCGAGGGGATGAGGCTGCCCGTTAATATAGGCGACGGAGTTGCCGATGGTTAAGGTAATGGTCTTGTCTCCCTTTACCACTGTTACGAGCTGGGTTTCATGATTGTAGTCGACATCGGCACCTAAGGCTTCAGCTAGGGGGCGGAAAGCCAACAGAGTACGGCCATGTTCAACGATGGGACGAACGTCCATTTTTGGTTCTTCTCCGTTGATGACAGCTTTAACCCCGGTTCTTCCTTGTTTCTGAAGCAGTTCCCCGATGAGTTTATATTCTTTTAAAAGCTCCTCATCGGATGCTTTTTTGTTTAGTTTTTTCACGTAATCTTTTTGAACGTTGAAGGCCTCGTTGTATGCGCCTAATTGAATATAGAGTTCAATGAGTGTTGTGGCTGCTAGCTTTTTTTCTTTACCTTCCAGAATCTTTACTTCTTCTTGCAAAGGTGCCAGTTCTTCTAGTTGAGCTTTCAAGGCGTTCAGGCGGTTTTGGATGGAGCCCATTTTACCTTGCTGAGCTGTTGCAGGAACATCCTGGAGTTTGAATTGCTCATATTTGGCGATGATCTTGTTCAGCTTTTTGATAAACTTGTCCACATTAACGCTGGACGAAACGACGACTTCTGCCTTAGTAGTTGAGGCTGCATTTGTGCTGTTGCCATCGGCTAATGCAGCGTGTGAAAATAGTAAGCTTGCTGCCAAAACGCTAAAAGTTGCTTTTTTCCAGTAGGTCATGTTGGTAGTTCCCCTCTCCAATGGATAAAGTTTTTATTTGGCAGATAAGAATTTTATAAAATATCTAGAAATCTTTATCTGCATAAGTGCAACTAGGCTGCCGCACAACTCACTTGACAAGAATGTCAAGTGGAGTTTCAGCGCCAAAGCTTGGCGCCAGCCAAGTTTTCTTTATTACCTTTACCTTCGAGGGGGAGGATTGATTTTTTGGGGGAGAAAAGGGAATTTGGGACTTTCTGCCCAAAAAAGTGCCAATGGATTACAGTGGCTCACTTCTGATTTTCTGCTAAAATTTTTTAATAGCTTAGTAGATTTAGAGGAGGGAAACAATGTTGAAAAAAGCACTATTTACTTTGATTATTATGATTTCTCTCTTTATTCCGGTAGATCAGCTTGAGGCTGCGCCGAATGCGAATAATATGCTTTATTTATATGGAGAGTCTACGGAAACGTATATCAAGCAGCTTTCCGTCACTAAAAATCTGGCAGGCACTCTGGTGCCGGGATATTTTGATATTGATGCCGACGGCAACTTAATTGATCATGTGGATCCTGCGTTTGTTCAGTATGCCCATGATCATGGATATAAAATTACGCCCTTTATTAGTAATCATTGGGACTATGAATTAGGGCAGACTGCCATGGAGAAGCGGGTGAAGCTGGCTCATCAGTTAGCGGATGCGGTGCTGCACCATAATGTGGATGGGGTCGATTTTGACATTGAAAACTTGCGAGAGCATAACCGAGATGAACAAACGGAGTTTCTGCAGATTTTAGTGGACAGGCTTCGACCGCATAACAAGACCGTCTCCATAGCCATGGCCCCGATTTCCTCGGATACAGCGAAGGGTTGGTTTGGCTCTTATGATCTCGAAGCCATTGGGAAGCTAGTTGATAAAGTATTTATTATGGCGTACGAGCAGCATTGGATAGGCGGACCGTCTGGACCGCAGGCGGGATTGGGTTGGACGGAAGCGACGGTACGCTATCTTTCTACTCACATTCCGAAGGAGAAGCTGGTGCTGGGCATTCCGTTTTTTGGTCGATACTGGACAGAGGATGTAAAGGGTCTGCCTTTTACTTTTGCCCAAGCAGAAGATGTGATTAAGCAGAATGGGGCTCAGTTAGAATGGGATGAAGAGTACCAGACGACCTTTGCCCGCTTTGTTAGCCAAGATACAGGGAAGGAATACGAGATTTGGATCGATAATGCTGAAAGTTTGATAAAAAAGGTTGCGCTTGTTCAGGAATATGGCTTGAGCGGTTGGGGTGGCTGGAGACTTGGACAGGAAGATCCTTTGTTTTGGGATAGGATTGTTGGAGATAGGATAGCAGCGGAAGCGAAGAAGCATGTAGGATCACCCATCACTCACGGCTCTGCTCCTTTTGTCTCCCAGGTGTTTGGCCAGATTGGATTAGATGTTCCAGGTCGATTGAAGGAATTATATGAGCTCGGAGTTCCGGTCGAAGAACAAGAGCAGCTTCAGCCGGGAGATGTTGTATTTTTTGGAACGAATATAGAGAAGCTTACGGCAACGGGAATTTATACGGGGGATGGAAGCTTTGTCGTCGCTTATAAACCTTATGGGACGATTCAGGAAATCCGTTTATCGTCAAATGAAGCAGCGAAGTATTATGTAGGTGCCAAAAGGGTGCCTGTCACTCCCCGAAATTAGTCGATCTATGTCGATGATGATAACCACAACAGATGAAGGTGCCTCAAATGCAAGTCTCTTGAGGCACCTTCTTTTGTTTGTCTTTCAATACTCATGACTTCAATATTCTATATCTTAATATCCATGACTCTTGAGTACGCCCATCGCGTGATCATACTGTTCCTGTTTCACTAACAGCTGCTCTTGAGAGGCTTTTACTTCCAGACCAGATTCCTGTAAGATTTCGAATACACGATCCCTACGAAACGAATTCGTGTCTATGTACAGGATGCACCAGCCTTTTGAGGAATCGCCATACCATTTTCGCATTAAGCGTTTGAGAATGTTCAACCCAATTGCTCCTTTCCTTTTGCCTGTTTCCATTCTTTGAATAGATATCCATTCGTAAACACAAATGGTTTTTTGGAAAAGGTGACCACAAATTTTTAAACATTTGAACATGGTGGGTTCAAATTCCACGTTTATAATGGTGCCTGTCACTCCCCGGAATTGCTCGAAATATGTCGCTAAACCGGAAAGGATGAATGGGATGAGAGAAAAACTGGATTCGAAGCTGTTGCTTGATATGATGCTTGAGATTCGTGAGAAAAGTAAAGGCAACCAATCAATAGAAGGTAAGCATGTAATCCGTGAATTTGTACAGCGGCTGCAGCCATTTTATGGGGCAGGTGCAAGCTTAACCTCCTGGAAAAAGGGATCCCAAGACGTGTATGGTCCATGATTTGGTCCATGATGGTTCATGATACGGTCCATGCGTATAGACCAAGATATGATACATTATATGACCCGTAACTTGGTCCCGGACTCGGCCCGTGATATGGCCCATGATATGGCGATCAGCTCCATGGCATGCTCCATGGTCTGCTCCATAAAAGAGGCACCTGGTAATGAAATGGTAACAAAATGTTAAATGAATGATCTTAGTTTAAAAAAAGAATGGTTACATTTTCGGGGTAAGATGATTCTTGTAAGAACAAATCAACTACCGAAGGGAGCAAGGAGATATGAAACGTAAATGGACTTTAATGGGGATGATTGCTGTTCTTGTACTAGGGAGTTTAGTTGCATGTTCATCACAGGAAACGGAGCCTATGTATGACCCTCAACAACAACAGGATCAAGGGGTAAGCACGGAACCACAACCAATGGATGAACCGCCAGCAGAAGATCCGATGGAAGCTGTTCCTTCCACTGGTGGTATTGGATCAGAAACTGAAACGGAAGAGCCTGCTGCTCCAGTGCTAGGAGGAGACCAGGGCACAACGGAAATGGCTCCGGAGGCACCAACTGAGGGAGAAGAAGACCCAACAAACACTCAGGGACAATAATCTATATCATACACGAACCATCACCTACTAAGGTGGTGGTTTATTTTTTTTTCTATCAAAAGCTGAAATTGATCATCGTCCGGTCATAAAAAGGTCATAATTACCCCTTATAATGAGGATTAAATCGTAGTGATAATGACTTGCTTTATGTTACCAGGAAGGAATGCTAAACGTGCTACCATTCATTGATTGTAAAGAATTTAAGCTTACTTACTTTAAACTTGTATATAAAACTGAAGTCCAAACCAAATGGAAGTTAGAAGTCCATCTACCCGGCAAAAGAAAGGGGATTCAGCTCTACCTTACTCGCCCTCCCCATGAGACGGAAAAACAGCTAATTGCATTCATTCAAAGCTGTCAACGTTTAAGCGATCTCATCATGAAGCCTGGCTCCCTTTCGATATAGACAAGCCCCCAGCACAACCACATCATGGGGATTAACCACATTTTGGGGGTATCCCTTTTGAGTAGGCATTGCTATATTAAATAAAACAAACGTGACAATAGTGAAAAAACGAGGTCAGGTGTGTGAATATGTTTCTAAAAACCTTTCTTAAAAAGCGTTCTTCTTATCCCCCTCAAGAAAAAGAGGCAATAAAGGAAAAAGTACGGCTTGCCCAAGAAGGGAATCAGGAAGTACGCAACCTGTTGATTCAGGAGTCTCAAAAGTTTGTATCCCAAGTAACCTCAAAGGTTTGCAAGCGATACATCGTCCCCTCTCGAGATGATGAATTCAGTGTAGGCCTCATCGCCTTTGATGAAGCCATTATGCATTACACAGAGGAGAAGGGAAGCTCCTTTCTTTCTTTTGCCGATTTGGTTATTCGTCGTCGGGTGATTGACTATATTCGTAAGCAAGCAAGGCATGGGAACCAACTTTCATTGGAATACTGGAAAGAAGGGGAAGCAGAAGGCGACCTGTCGCCTATCGACATCAAGGCATCCCTTCAGCACTATGAGTTGGAGCAGGAAGCCATCATGCGCAGAGAGGAAATTCTCCATTACAAGGACAAGCTGAAGGAATTTAATATTGAGCTGTCGGAGCTGCCGAATATTTCTCCTAAACATGCAGACGCTAGGCGAAATGCATTTCACATCGCACGAACCCTAGTGAATAATGCGAAGCTTCGGTTGCTTTTTATCGCTAAAGGCAAGCTTCCCATTAAAGAGCTGTTAAGCTACATTATGGTAAGCCGAAAAACGGTGGAACGAAACCGTGTGTATATAGTAGCTATCGTTCTTCTTTTAATGGAAGATTATCAATTTCTGCAAGGCTATATTGAAGGATTACATGACATGAATGATATCCAAAACAAACACATATCCAACAGCTAGACCCATGTGTGCTCGTTTTGGGTTTTATTTTTACAGGTTGGAACTGCCAGGAAAATGGCTGCAAGAGCTTCATTAAATCGCCAGATATTCGGCACTTTCATCGTTAAAAGAGGGGGAAACCCCTCTTTTTTCTATGGCACGACTCTTGCGATAGTAATAGGCATCAAACAATCGAGGGGGATATGTTTATGAGCCTATTAGAAAAAGACCTTCAATCTAATAAAGTGGCACCTGGTGTTCGCCGTCATTTTCGTGAAGTCGAGCTGTGGAAAGATGTTACCGATGAGCAATGGAATGATTGGTTATGGCAACTAACGAACACGATCCGAACGCTAGAGGACTTGAAAAAAGTCGTGAACCTCACTCCGGAGGAAGAAGAGGGCGTTCGCATCTCCACCCAGACGATTCCCTTAAATATTACTCCCTACTACGCATCCTTAATGAATCCGGATGATCCGCGCTGTCCGATTCGCATGCAATCCGTACCTCTATCAGCCGAGATTCATAAAACCAAATATGACCTAGAGGACCCGCTTCATGAGGATGAAGATTCACCGGTGCCAGGTTTGACTCATCGTTACCCAGATCGTGTGCTTTTCCTCGTCACCAACCAGTGCTCTATGTATTGCCGTTACTGTACTCGTCGTCGATTCTCCGGACAGGTGGGGATGGGCGTTCCCAAAAAACAATTAGATGCGGCCATCGCCTATATTCGTGATACCCCAGAAATTCGAGACGTGCTCATCTCGGGTGGAGACGGGTTACTCATTAATGATACGATTTTAGAATATATATTAAAGAACCTACGGGCCATTCCCCATGTTGAGATTATTCGGATTGGAACTCGTGCACCGGTCGTCTTCCCTCAGCGCATTACCGAAGATCTATGTAATATCTTGAAAAAGTACCATCCAATCTGGCTGAATACCCATTTTAATCATTCCTTGGAAATTACGGAAGAAGCGAAAAAAGCGTGCGATATGCTTTCCTTTGCCGGGGTGCCGATTGGAAACCAAGCCGTCATCCTAGCCGGAATCAATGACAGTGTACCGATTATGAAAAAGCTGATGCATGACCTGGTCAAAACGCGCGTCCGACCTTACTATATCTATCAATGTGACTTGTCCGAGGGCATTGGCCATTTCCGCGCTCCTGTGGCGAAGGGGCTAGAGATCATCGAAGGCTTGCGTGGTCACACCTCTGGCTATGCCGTACCGACCTTTGTTGTGGATGCGCCGGGTGGAGGTGGAAAGATTGCTCTTTCTCCGAACTACCTCATTGCCCAAAGTCCGGATAAAGTGGTTCTGCGTAACTTTGAGGGGGTCATCACCTCCTACCCAGAACCGAAAAATTACGTTCCCGGCCGTGCGGATTCCTATTTTAATGAAGCCTATGGCATCACAGAAAAGCAAGAATCCGTAGGCATCTCAGCGCTATTAAATGATGAAAAGTTCAATCTCGTCCCAGAAGGCTTGCGCCGCATGAACAAGCGGGAAGCTTACAAAGGTGCCGAAGATCATAGCTCTCTCAAGGACCGTCGCGAGAAGCGCGACGAAATGAAGGCAAAGCTAATGAAATCAAAAGCTTCGGGTGAAGCTTAAGGGAAAGGAGCCCGCTATGACAGAGTGCTTATGGTGCGGGGAAACAACCGCACAAGAGACAGAAAAGGATTGTTATTGGATCATGCCGGATGGAAGAAGATCGGTGCAGATCTTGCAGGTACCAGCTCTTGGCTGCCCTTCTTGCGGCTCTTATCTATCCGATGCGACCAATCAAAAGGTGGAAGAACATCTCTATATGTGTGACTTAAGTGCTTACGCGGACGTCTTTAGCTATGAGGATCTATTGAAGGCTCCGGTGAAAAACTTGTGGGGGAGTCTCTCGTCCTTACCGGATTAAATTCCGGATATCTAGAGAAAGAGCTTCAAATGGGGCAATTAGACGGAAATAGTCCGGTTAATTGACAGGTGATTACTCCCTGGACCACGGAAGGAGGTTCATGCCTTGGAAACCATACCCTATGTGAATCGTACGGAAATAGGCAGCGATTTTATTATGGAAATCTATTTGGATTCTGCGAATGCAAGAATCAGAGTAGATGACTACCGAGGGAATGTGAGCAGCATCGCAGCACGCATACGGGAGCTAGCTCAAGAGCACGGAGCGACGAAGGTATTTATCAAGACGCGGGTAGAAGATGTGTCGAATCTCTTAGCCCATGGTTACATGATGGAAGGGATCTTTAAGGCTTATTTCAACGGGAGCGATGCTTATAGCATGGCCTTATATTTCTCAGAAGAACGTAGGACGAGCGAGCATTGGATGGAAGAAGACGATATTCTGCAGGCCGTGCTCAAAATCGAAGATGACAGACCGCTACCGGTCTTGCCTGAAGGATACTCCATTCGAGTAGCAAAACTACAAGATGCCGGTAAGCTAGCTGACCTATACCGAAAGGTATTCCCGGTGTATCCCACACCGATGGACCAAGCGGATTATGTGCAAAAAGTGATGGAAGAGGGTACGGTGTTTGAAGTAATCGAATGGAATGGTGAGATCGTAAGTGCCGCTTCCGCTGAGATCAACCAAACCTATCATAATGCGGAGTTGACCGATTGCGCGACCTTACCGGAGCATCGCAAGCATGGCTTAATGAAGATCTTAATTCATGCCCTCGAACACGAATTGATTCAACGGCAGATCTTTTGCCATTACTCCTTGGCTCGGGCGTTATCCTTCGGAATGAATGCGGTGTTCCGTCATTTAGGGTATACGTATGCGGGGAGACTAACGAAGAACTGCAACATCTTTGATAAGCTAGAAGATATGAACCTATGGGTAAAGCCGATAGGTAGGTAAGGAAAAGGATAGGGACCTCCAAAAAGAGGGCCCTATTGTCGATCTCCTATAGCAAACATACTTCGGATTCTAGCATTTTCCCAAACTCCTCAGCCGAAACCGGTCTGCTGCACAAATAGCCCTGAATTTCCTCGCATTGATGGGCCTGGAGAAACTTTAGCTGTTCAAGAGTCTCTACTCCTTCGCCTACAATTCTCATATTCAGCCCTTTGGCGATTTGGATGATGGAGGTGGTGATGGTGTTGACCTTCGGGTCGTCCAGGTCCTGGATAAAGGAGCGGTCGATCTTCAAGGTATCCATGTTAAATTTCTTTAGATAGGAAAGGGAGGAGTACCCTGTTCCAAAGTCATCGAGAGAGATCTTGACTCCCATCGCTTTTAGCTTTTGAATCGTCTTCTCGATTTCTTCTGGGTTATGTAAGAGACAGCTTTCGGTAATTTCTATCTCAATCTGTTCACTGCTGGTTCCCCATTGCTCTAGACGATTCTTAAATATCGTGACAAAGTCCCGGTGCATAAAGCTCTTTGCTGAAACATTAATGGAGATGGGGACAATAGGAAGGCCTTGATCCCGCCACGCATTGCTCTGGCGGCATGCCGTTTGCATGACCCATTCCCCGATGGAAAAGATAATACCCGTGTCTTCGGCTAAAGGAATAAAATCGGCTGGAGAGATCATACCCCATTGTGCGTGGTTCCACCGAAGGAGGGCTTCGGCTCCAGATATCTTGCCTGTCTTACTATCCACCTTGGGCTGATAGTGTAGATGGAACTCCCCTTTTTGGACGGCCAGGCGAAGCTCTTTTTCGATGGCAAAGGTTTTTTTAGTTTCACTAAAGATGGAAGGGTTATAAATGCGATATTTATTTCTTCCTTCTGCTTTGGCTCGGTGGAGAGCGGCATCTGCGTATTTCATAATGGTTTGGTCATCTTCCCCATCGTCAGGGAAAAAGCTGATGCCGATGCTCGTTTGAATAAAAAGCTCATAGTCATCAATCATATAGGGCTGATCCAGCTTTTGAATAAGCGTCTTGGCCAACTCTACCACTTGATTGCGATCTTGGATACCAGGAGACAGAATGGTAAATTCATCTCCGCCCAAACGGGCAATGAAGTCTTTAGGACCCCTGATTTCTAAAAGGAGACCTGAAAACATTTGAAGGATTTTATCCCCCATAGCATGTCCTAAGATATCATTTACATACTTAAAGCGATCGAGATCAAGATAAAGAACCGCTAGCTTTTCCTTTTTTTCCTTTGCCTGAATCAGCATTTCATTTAATTTTTCCTCAAAAAACCGTCGGTTAGGCAAATTGGTTAAAGGGTCGGTGTAAGCTAAATACTCGTTTAATCCCTCAGCCCTTTTTCTTTCCGTAATATCCCGTCCAACGATGACAAGCCCTTTTCTAGAACCATCCGCATGAAAAACAGGGACTTTAATCACATCAAATGTGCGGTTCTCGCCATGGGGCTGGGGCACTACTTCCTCCACACGGCTCACTTGGCCTTGCTGCCATGTTTGTTCGTCCGATACCATACAATACTGGGCTTCCGCCTGCGCTAGGAGCTCTTGATCGGTTTTCCCTACATAAGCGACATCCTGCAGACGATAAAGGGATAAAGCAAAATCGTTCGCCTTAAGCCACCGACCTTCCGCATCCTTAAAGCAGACAAAGTCGGGCATCACATCGATGAGGGTAGATAAGAGCTGTTCACTTTCCTTGAGTTGCTCTTTTACCTTTTTTTGCTCTGTGATGTCTGTTCGAATGGAAATAAACTGATAAGGTCTGCCTTCATCGTTTAGAAAAGGAACGATAGTAGTCTTCACCCAATAATAGGAGCCATCCTTGGCACGATTCCGCACTTCTCCGTCCCAAACCTTCCCTCTTAGGATGGTCTTCCACATTCCAGCGAAAAAAGTAGGTAGATGATACCCGGAATTTAAGATTCGATGATCTTGGCCAATGAGTTCTTCTTGCGAATATTGGGATATGCGGCAGAAGGCCTGGTTTACTTCTATGATGATTCCTTTTTCGTCGGTAATGGCCACGATCGTGGATTCATTGAGAGCAAACTCGATATCTTTTAGTTTTTTTTCAAAAAACTCACGTTTCTCCAGCATGAGTTCCGTCCTTTCCAAACTGCCCCATGACTGTCGGTTTCTAATCGATCATCTCCGTAGCCTGTTGGCTCAAGCGATCGGTTGAATGGGCAATCTCCGTGGAGGCATAAGCAATTTCTTTTATATTTTTTAAGAAGGATTCCAATTCCAGCTCAATGTTTCGATTTTGCGCTTTGGTTTCAGTCATGGCTTCAAGAATCTCTAAGAAGTATTGCACGGTTTGAGCGGTGTACTGGTTCCCTTCCTCCACAAACTGGTAGATCGAATGAACGGATTGGGACACACTGGTGACCTGGGCCTGGGTTTGCGTTACTAATTCCGTTACGCCAAGGGTAGACTGCTTCGTTTGGTCTGCGAGTTTTCGAATTTCATCAGCCACCACGGCAAATCCTCTGCCATTCTCTCCCGCACGTGCAGCTTCGATGGCGGCGTTCAGGGCAAGAAGGTTCGTCTGGTCTGCGATCGCCTTAATCATGCCCACGATATCAAAGATTTTGGTGGAAATATCTTTTAACTCCGTTGAATCCTGGAGGATCTGGTCCATGCTGATCTGTAAGCCGCTCATGCTTTGTTTTTGTTGGTCGATGAGCTGTTTGCCGTTGAGGGAGCGGTTTTCTGCGGTTATGGCGAGCTCGGTTCCGCGTTTGGCAAACTCGACGACTTTATCGGTTTGATTTGAAAGGTCTTCAATGGAAGCGCTTGTCTCTTGGGAGACAGCGGCGAGTTCTTCCGCGGCTTGCATGACCATTTCTCTCAGTTCGCGCTTGCTCTCTTCTTGTAAGGCTTGGATCCGTTGATGCTCTTGCTCATAAGCCTCTAAAACAAGCTGCTGTTCTAAGTTCAAAAGCTTGCTTGTGACTTGAATGGCATACATTAAATCTATTCTATCAGAAATCTTAGTTTCGAGAAGGTTCATAATCGAAATAAATAAGTCTTGAAAAGCACACATATACCACTTGGTCTGCAGCCCAACTTTCACATGGGCATGAGCAATGCGGATTCGTTTCGCGATAAAAATTTCATCAATATGCCCGCTAAACAGCTCTTTGATATGAACCTCTAGCGTTTTCTTCAGTCTATCAATGGAGCTATGCTCCTCAATAATAGAAAGCAAGTGGGACTGCTGTTGAATATTCGCGTAAAAGTAGGTAACGATTTCTTCGATGTTTTCTATAATGATAGGTTGAATTAGTTTTATAAATTTTAAGTCTTTTTCAGATAGGGAAAGCATACGAATCTGATTAGTTAACTGCTCGTCAGAAACGTCCAGCTTGGAAGATTCATGTTCGCTTTTTTCAATCAGAGAGGATGTGGGTTTCTTAAGAGGCAAAAAGGAAAAAGCCAGCGCAAAGGGACATTTTTTCATGGTATAGTTCTCCTTCTATTGGGTGTTACAGTCGTAATAACTATAGCATAATTTAACACAAGATTTATCAGAAAATGTCGAATAACACCCATTCTATAAGAAGTGGGTGTTGGTTGGCTTTGCGATTATTTTCGGAGGGGATGGTTCTCTTCGTCGGGTTTGGGATCGTGCAAAATTTCCTTATGACAGGAAGGACAGATAGCGGTCAGGCTAGAAAGCCAGCTTCTTTCTTCACAGGAAGGACAGTATAAAGGCCATGCGGGCGGCATAAGTGAGCACCTTCTTTTACGAGAGTTGATTGCATTAATATAGCATGGAAGGGAGGGAATATCGATCAAGCAAAAGACCTAATTGCACAAAGGAAAAACCTAAATTTTTTGCGCAAAAATACTTTGCTCATGCAAATTTTTTGGCTATTTTTAAAAAGGAGATTTAGGACTTTTGCATGGTATAATGATGGCACGAGAATTGCATCTCTAAAATTTGAATATACAGAATTATCTAAGGGGGTTAAGTAGTTGGCAAACGCGAAAAGAGAAATGTCCTTTGGTTTAGCTATTATTCCATTACTAGCCATGATTGCAGGAATGGCCATTACAATCATTGTGTTTGAAGGAAGTCCTCATGTACCGTTAGTTTTCGGTAGCTTGGTGGCAGCTCTCGTAGCTTGGCGTGTGGGATACCGATGGGCTGATATTGAAGAAGGAATGTACCGCGGCATTCGTCTCGTTCTTCCTGCCGTCTTAATCCTCATCACAGTAGGGATGATTATCGGGGCATGGATCGGCGGAGGCATTATTGCTTCCATGACCTATTATGGTTTGAAAATCATGTCTCCTTCGTACTTCTTAGTCGCGATTGCCTTAATTTGCGCCGTTGTGTCGCTTGCAATCGGAAGTTCGTGGTCTACGATGGCAACCATTGGGGTAGCAGGAATGGGGATTGGACTAAGCATGGGCATTCCAGCTCCCATGATTGCAGGCGCAGTCATTTCCGGTGCTTATTTTGGAGATAAGATGTCGCCTTTATCTGATACGACACTCCTTGCCTCTGGGCTTTCCGGAACACAGCTGTTTGATCATATTCGTCATATGCTGTATACCACGATCCCTGGACTATTGATTGCTTTAGGCGTCTTCTGGTATTTAGGCAGACAATTTAATGCGGATACCGTTCCAGCGGAGGAAATGGAAAGCGTGTTATTGACTCTTCAGGAGAGCTTTACGATTTCTCCATGGCTGTTGCTCATTCCGGTCATTGTTATCGTGATGGTAGCACGGAAAGTCCCAGCTTTGCCTGCTTTAATTGTTGGAGTAATTTTAGGTGTATTGGCCCATATCGGTGTGCAAGGTGGGGCAACAGGAGAAGCTCTTAGCACCTTGCAAGGCGGATTTAGCTTCGAGTCCGGTAATGCCATGGTAGACAAGCTGCTGAACCGTGGGGGAATTGACGGAATGATGTATACGGTTTCCCTTATTCTAGTCGCTGCCGTATTCGGTGGCGTGTTGGAGAACACGGGCATGCTAGAAGCCATCGTTCGTAAAATCTTAAGCTTGGTGAGATCAGACGGAGGACTATTGACCTCTACGGTAGGAACCTCCTTCTTAACGAATGTGATGGCAGCGGATCAGTATCTATCTATTGTTGTTCCTTCACGGATGTACGCCAAGGCCTATCAGGATCGAAACCTACACTCGAAAAATCTGTCCCGTGCCTTGGAGGATGGTGGAACCATTACCTCCGTCTTCGTCCCTTGGAATACCTGTGCTTTATTTATAGCGGGTACCCTATCCGTATCGACCCTAGAGTACGCGCCTTATGCGATTTTAAATTATGCAGTTCCAATCATTTCCATTCTATTTGCTTGGCTAGGTTTGACGATTGTCAAGCTTAAACCGTCCGAGAAAAAGAAGGAAGCTAGTTTAGAAGCATAGTTATTTTATGGACCCATCCGGATGCCGGGTGGGTCTTTTGGCGTTGGGGGAAAATCCGAATACTCCTATATTTTCGATCATATGATGAGTTCATACCAAAGAGATTAGGAGAGGTTCTCATGATTATGGTCAAGAACCTGGTGAAGTCGTTTGGGCGTTTGACGGTTCTGCAAGGAGTCAATCTGGAGGTGAAGGAAAAGGAGGTGGTGGTGCTGGTTGGGGCCAGTGGATCAGGG
Organism: Ammoniphilus sp. YIM 78166; assembly: GCF_004522215.1. Classification (GTDB taxonomy): domain Bacteria; phylum Bacillota; class Bacilli; order Aneurinibacillales; family RAOX-1; genus YIM-78166. The sequence continues at coordinate 772,517 of NZ_SDLR01000004.1, forward strand.
AAAAGTACGCTGCTTCGCTGTCTAAACTTTTTGGAGATTCCCGATGAGGGAGAAGTTTGGCTGAGGGGAGAGCGGATTAACCCGGTGAACACGAACCTAAACAAGGTGCGGGAAGAGGTGGGGATGGTGTTTCAACATTTCAACTTGTTTCCGCACCGCACGGCGCTAGAAAACGTGCTAGAGGGTCCGCTGTATGTGAAGAAGATGCGGATGGAACAGGCCCTACCTAAAGCGTACGAGCTGCTCGGAAAAGTCGGCTTAAAAGAAAAAGCTGATTGCTATCCCGATATGCTTTCCGTAGGGCAGAAGCAGCGGGTCGCGATTGCACGGGCTCTGGCCATGTCGCCTAAGATCATGTTGTTTGATGAACCGACATCGGCGCTTGATCCCGAGTTGGTGGGGGAAGTGCTCCAGGTCATGAAACAGCTGGCTCAGGAAGGAATGACCATGATCGTAGTGACCCATGAAATGGGATTTGCCCGAGAGGTGGCTGACCGGGTGGTGTTCATGGGAGATGGACAGATCTTGGAGGAGGCTCGGCCAGCGCAGTTCTTTTCCCAGCCACAGCATGAGCGAGCCAAGCAATTTCTCAATAGCATTTCTTAAGGGGGGGAATAGTGGAAAGGAATCTAGCCGAAGAGCTGGTTCCTTTTTTAAATACAAATCGTTATGATAAAGCTATACAATATGAGCTCGAGGTGTGGGTCATAAATTGCTTAGTCGAAAGAGTACGGTCTATCTTGTTTTTACCCTTGTTTTAGTGGCTTTATCTGCAGGCATATTCTATATCAATCTATCCAAGAATGCCCCAACTCCACCTCCTCTTGCCATAGGTGGAGTGATGGATCTGCGCGACTGGAACCTCGAGGAACAGGGGATGGTCCCTCTGGATGGTGAATGGACATTTTATTGGAAGCAGCTGGACGAAAGGCAGAAAGCGCGAGTGATCGAAGTTCCTTCGGTTTGGTCCAAGCAAGAGCTTTCCAATCAGGGATACGGGACATATGTTTTACAGGTTAAGCTGGGGCCTGAGGAGGTTGGAACGGTTAAAGCGATCTATATGCCAAGTGTCGCTAGCTCCTATAAGCTCTGGGTAAATGGAGGGCTTCTCGCTTCCAACGGTCACGTGGCGGAGCAAGCGGAAGAGATGCTCCCTAAAAATTATGCTAAAGTGCTGTATTTCACCGTGCCAAGCACAGAGCTGGAAGTGGTCGTTCAGGTCGCGAACTTTGTACAGAGAAAAGGCGGGCTCTGGCAAAGCATCCAGCTGGGTTCCGCAGAGGACGTTACCCTTAGCCGAGATCAGCGCGTTTTTTTCCAATCCTTCGTATCTGGTTCCTTGTTTATTATGGGGATCTATCATTATGCTCTGTTCCTGTTCCGACGACACGACTTGCCTAGCGTGTTCTTAGGCACGATTTGCTTACTGATTGCCATGCGTGGATTGCTCTTAGGGGAAACCCTACTTGTAAGGTTTTTTCCAGTGATCCCTTGGGAGTTGGCGGTCAAACTGGAATATCTAGCGGTCTATACGGGAATACCCTTGGGGGTGGCCTTCGTCCACGCCTTATATCCAGAGGAAGCGAAACGCTTCATTACAAGAGGGATCTTCGCGCTAGGCGGCTTTTTCAGTTTCCTTGTGGTGGTGTTTCCTGCTCGTATTTACACGTATACCCTGCAAATGTATGAGGTCGTGATCGTCTTTTCCTTTATCTATGGAATCTGGGTATGCATGAGAGCCAGTCGCCGAAACCGGGAGGGAGCCCTGATCAGTGGATTGGCTTGGATTGTGGTGTTTGTCGCTGGGATAAATGATATTCTCTATTATAACTATTACATTGATTCCATTGATTTTGCACCGATTGGCATGTTTGCCTTTCTCTTTGCTCAAATGCTCGTTCTCGCTTCACGCTTCGCAAATACATTTCAAAAAGTGGAGAAGCTATCTATTGAGCTAAAGGATCTTAATCATTCCCTAGAGGAAAAGGTAAAGCAGCGAACAAGGGAAATCGAGCAGGTGAATGTCTCGCGTCGGGACCTGGTATCCAATATCTCCCACGAACTGGGAACGCCGATGACATCGATTATGGGGTATGTCAAGGCCATGAAGGACGGGGTGATCGATCCGAATGATCCACGGTATCTCAGTTTAATCTATGACAAGATTTTATACGTCAACCATTTGATTGCTGATCTATTTGAATTGGCCAAGCTCGATGCGAAGCTTTCCTTTTCCTTTGAGATGACTTCTGTCGAGACGCTGTTAAAGCGAGTGGAGAAGCAGTTTGAGATTGAAATGGCGGAAAAAGAGCTGGCGTTTACTGTAAAGGTTAGCGCAGCTGTCGCGACGTGTCTGATTAAGATCGATCGTCAAAGAATGGAGCAGGTGTTTACCAATTTGATGACCAATGCGATGAAACATACACCAACGGGAGGAAGTGTTTGGATCGAAGCAGAGCGGGTGGAAGAGGAGATCTTGTTTTCTGTTACCGATACGGGAAGAGGGGTCGCAGAGGAAAATCTTCCGCATTTATTTGAGAGATTTTATAAAGTGGACTCCTCCCGTCATTCCAAAAACGTAGGAACGGGTCTTGGACTGGCCATCACCAAAGAGATTGTGGAACGGCACGGAGGGCGGATTGATGTTCAAAGTGTGCTGGGGAAGGGGAGTAGGTTTTTCTTTTCTATACCTGTGCAGGAAGGAAAATAGGTGCCTGACGGCACCTTATTTCATTAATTCTTCGTACACTTCGTTATCAAGCTTTTGAGCTTTTTCCTTATCATACGTTTTCTCGTAAACCGGCTCCTGGGTAATCTTAGATCCCCAGAACATGCTGTTGAATACATTGTCCACTTTTACTTCAATCTTCGCAAGTTTAATGGCAATAGCTTCCATTTTTTCTTCTAAGATCTCGCAGGACCCAACGATAGAGTATACGCTCTCAAGTCCAATAAGGGAGAGGGTTACGCGAGGGTTGGCCTTTAGGTTTTCGATAATGCGGGACTGGCTTGCCACAGAGAAACGAAGGGTATTGTCATCCTTCTTCTTGACCCATGAGATCGCAGAAATGCTAGGCGTTTGGGTGTCTGCATCCACGGTAGCCAGGAAAACTAAGGTTTCCCCTTGTAGGTAAGCATCTAAATCGGATAGGGTTGTTGTTTGGTTTTGGGCCATTGTGATATCCTCCTTTAAGAGTATACTGATTATTATACAATCTTTGGCATTCAGATGCTATGTTAGGATGTGTCTAGCGATGAGTAAAGAAATTGAACAAAAGATCATTGGCCAATATCAAAAAGATGAGGGCATGATGATCATGGTGTTTGCCCAATGGTGTGTCAATCATGATCTCGATCCCCAAGAAATTTATAAGAAGGCGTATCCGGAGCAAGGGGCAAATGCTCAATTGGAAAAAATGCTGGAGCTCACCGTTCCAAAGGAAGAAGCAGGAGACATTCCCCACCAAACGGTGCTGAACGTATTGCAGTTGTTTGGGAATGAGGAACTGGCCTTTGTCGTGGCCCAGGAGATCGAACGTATGTAAATTTTTGCCTAAATGGGTCTATAGACAATCTCTTCAATCATAAATAACTAGGGATGGGTTGCTTGATTTGAAGGGAGGAAGGAGATGAAAGAAGGCATCAGAATCAAGCTGAATGGAAAAGAGCTAGAGACGCAGCGCACGGTAAAAGAATCCATGCCTTATGAGATTGAGTTTGTGGTTGGAAAAGAAGGAGTGAATCCACTGCCGGGTAGCAGCACCTTCCCGGGCGTGTGGAAGCTGGCGGATTGGTTACTGATCGAATGAACAAGGACTGTCAGGCGACAGTCCTCTTTTTTCAGCCTACATTTCGAGTACTCCACTTAAACACTCGCTTATGGATGGTGAAACCAAATACTTTATAATACGTAACTAGGGTGCAATAGCCCCGCTCAAAGTCATAGAGCTTCATCTGTTCAGTACTTAGGATTCGCATGGTAACACCACCTTTAGAAATAGATTTAAACGGATAGCTTGTCTATCTCCATTTTACCATTTATCCCCTACATAAAAACATAGAATTTTTCGACAAATTAAGCCAATTTGACGAGATCGAGGGGACTGATTAAAATAACTCTAGTGAAGGGGGAGTTTTCATGGCGGTCCGTAGGATCTCTTTAGCCCTGATGATCTTCTCGTGGGCTATAGGTCTATATTTTATCGAATATTATTTTAAGAGGGTAAGCTTAGTTGTGCAGCTCGATCAATTTTACTGGGTCTCCCCCTTTAAGGGATTATTAGGACTAACCCTTATCGTGAGCTTTTTGACGATTGGACTATATGGAATGCATCAAAGAAAGTTCATCCGCTGGGGAATTGTTTTTACATGGATAGCCGTCCTTTTAATACAAACGAAAATGATCGCCTATAATTTAGCTCTATGTCATTAATTAAAGGAGTTTGTTATGTCAAAGCACGGGATGAAAGCCATCATTCTTGTATTTGTTCTTGTACTTGCCGCTTGCGGCAGCCAAAAGCCCAATGAATTGAATTGGCAAGTAAATGACTTCACTTTTGTGAATCAGGATGAACAGCCAGTTGGGCTTTCGGATTTAAAAGGAAAGGTCTGGCTGGCAAGCTTTATCTTCACCAATTGTACGACAGTTTGTCCGCCAATGACGGCGAATATGTCCTTAATCCAAAGAGACCTACAGGAGCAAGGACTTCAAGCTCAGCTCGTATCGTTTAGTGTCGACCCAGAGGTGGACAAACCTCAAGTCTTAAAGGAATATGCGCAAAAATTTGGAGCGGACTTTAACAACTGGAACTTTTTAACGGGCTATTCGCAGCAAGAGATTGAAGAGTTTGCCAAGGAAAGCTTTAAGACTCCTGTCCAAAAAACCGCCGCATCTGACCAGGTGACCCACGGTACCTCCTTTTTCCTTGTCGATCAAAAGGGAGTGATTGTGAAGAAATATAGCGGCTCTGTCAACACCCCTTATGAAGAAATCGTACAAGATGTTAAAGCTTTGCTAAATTAATGTGGTTTTATGACAGTTTTTGGCGAACGGTTCGTGTGGAAAAACCCCATATCTTGTCCTAAAATGAATTATGGAGAAAAAAGGTAAGGGTGGGGTGTAGAAATGTTTTACTGTCTTCACTGTAATAACATACACAGAACAGAAATAAAGCAAGCAACCATTTTTCGTTCAGGATATACTTTATTGGATAATAAAAAGGTTCCGTTAGGAACCTGTAAGGTGGAGAAGGAGTCAGCTGTCAAGACTCAACGCTTGATGCTTTCTTTTTAAAGGGGGACCGTAGGCACTTGAGGGAGAGCTAGTGCCTACAGCCCGTCCATTTTGGTTCAGGCCATTTTTGCCTTTAGCCTATTCCACAGCCAGGTGAGGAATACCCCTCCGATCAGGCCACCAACCACGTTGAAGTCCCACAGGACAATAAAGATGCTTCCAAAGAGCCAATCTCCGAACCAAGCTCCAGCTAATGACATAATTAATGAGGCCCACCAGCTGCCGAATCCGCTGTTGCTTTCCATCCATTGATCAATTCCCCACCAAGCTAACAAGCTGACGATGACCCATACGAGCCAAAACATCGCTGCATACGTCCTTTCCTAGAATTTTGGAGTATTATATCTCCTGCTTCATTCTATGTAAGCCCGGCCATCGGGGGTTGGACGATTACCCTCTTCAATTGGATTTAATTTCATTTGCGCGACGATTCAAACTTTAGCTATAATGAGGGTACAAAGAGATAAACTTAATGATTCTAGGGAGGGCTGACAATGTACTACACACCTGTTGATATGCAACTTTGGATGACTTACGTGGGTGATCAAGATGAATTCTACTTCCCTTATTTCGAGCACGGTATCGAATCGTTCCTTATGGTGGCTGAACCATCTTTATATAGCATCACATACTAAAAGGCAGCACCAAGAGGTGCTGCCTTTAAATGTTCCTGAGTAGAGTGTGAAAGAGCAATATCCAACCCCATAGTGAAGCCCATAGAGGAATGCTTAACGTAATGCCCCAAAACAAACCGAGCGATAGGTTTCCTTCCCGATGCTCCACACGGTTCACACCCTTTCGAATGTTCTTCATACAGATCACTATTACTTATCATTATATTCTGAAAACGATTGCTTGAGAAGGGGCTTGTATTGTCTTTTTATGAGAAGGTTTGACGAAAAACAGCAGATGCATCTTGAGCTTGGGGAGTGGAAGCTATAAAATAGGTAAAAATAGACTGAAAATAAAGGGGCAGAGAAATGGGTAAAGGGCTAGAAGGAAAACAAGTCGTTATTGCCGGCTCAAGAAAGACCGAGGAGATGAGTCTCTTGGTGGAAAAGCAAGGTGGGCAAGCGCTGATTCGCCCCTTGCAAGGGACGGTATTTTTAGCCGAGCAAGAAGTTGCGCCCGCGATGGCTGAGTTGATGGAAAAAGGAGCGGACTGGATCATCCTCACCACGGGGATCGGTACGGAAGCACTGGTTGGGATTGCTGAGAAGATGGGACAGAGAGATCGGTTTATTTCGATGTTGGCGCAGGCAAAAGTAGCTGCGAGAGGGTATAAAACGTACAGTGTGTTGAAAAAGCTAGACATTCTTCCTGCTGCGAAGGATGATGACGGAACTACACAAGGCTTAATTCAGGCGTTACAGCCGTTTGACTTTAGCGGCCAGCGCGTTGTTGTTCAGCTGCATGGCGACCCCGCTCCTCGTTTGATTCGTTTTCTCGAGGAAAAAGGAGCTGTTGTATCGGAGCTGCTTCCCTATCAGCACATCGCGCCGGAGGAAGCGACCGTATCCCAATTTTGTAAAGAAGTTTTGGCAGGAGAAGTGGACGCGGTTTGCTTTACAGCTGCGGTTCAAGTTCGATTCCTGTTTGAATATGTGAAGCAACACGGGTTGCTGGAAGAGATGCTAAAGGCCTTTGAAACTCAAGTTTTAGCAGTGGCTGTGGGTAAAGTATGCGCAGAGGCGCTCCGCGAAGAGGGCGTCCATCGCCTGTTGGCACCGGAAAACGAACGGATGGGTGCGATGATCATCGAGCTGGCCCAGCATTATGAGGCGCATGCTTGAGCAACGAGAAATCCCAGAATTTCACCTACAGGCTAAGTTATATTTAGTTAGTTATGTAGTGTCTGGGCTCAAAGTCAAAGGTTATCTGGCGGTCCCTCATGGGATGGGGCCTTTTCCCCTTATCGTCTACTGCCGGGGCGGAATTAAAAATGTTGGCATGACGAAGCTCGCTTGGGTCAGTCGGTTTGTTCAGGAAGGCTTTGTGGTGTTTGCTCCTTTCTACCGCGGCAATCGCGGAGGAGAAGGGCGTGAAGATTTTGGTGGAGACGACCGGATGGATGTGCTGGGGGCTATTCCTTGGGTGATCGGGCTGCCGATGGTGGACCCAAGTCGTCTGCATTTGTTCGGCTTTTCTCGAGGCTCCGTGCCCGCCCTTTTCGCTGCGATGAAGTTTTCCTGCTTTCGCAGTGTAACGGTCTGGGGTGGGGTATCAGACATGGTCTTAACCTACGAAGAACGGGAAGATCTCAGGCGGATGCTAAAGCGAGTGATCGGCGGACCTCCATGGAAGAAGCCGGAGGAATATGAACGGCGCAGTCCGGTTCTATGGATCCATGAGGTGACGTGTCCTGTGTTGATTGTCCATGGGAGTGAGGATCGCTCCGTGGGGGTGGAGCATGCCAATCGGTTGGCGTCAGCCCTTACGCAGGCGGGAAAAACCTTTGAGATGATGATCTACGAGGGGCTGGGTCACCATTTTCCACCCATGGAAATGGAGCGGGCCTGGCAACGCATGTTTCAGTGGATGAAGGAGCAGGAAGAATAATTTCAGTACATAGAGGGAGAGGGTAGCATGGCGGTTCTAGTGACAGGTGGTGCTGGCTATATCGGTAGTCATACCGTATTATGGCTCAAACAGGCAGGGGAAGAGGTCATCGTCTACGATAACCTGCAAAAGGGGCATCGGGAGGCCGTTTTGGGCGATGTGTTTTATCGGGGAGACCTGCACGATGAGGATCAATTAGACGAGATCTTTTCGAAGCATTCAATCGATGCTGTCATTCACTTTGCAGCCAATTCCTTGGTCGGCGAAAGTGTCCAGGACCCGTTGGCTTACTATGAGAATAATGTCGTCGGCTCCTATTTACTGGTCCGGAAAATGGTCGAACGTGGTGTGGAAAACATCGTCTTCTCCTCCACTGCAGCGACTTATGGTGAACCTTTGAAGGTGCCCATTGAAGAAGAAGATCCTACGATTCCAACTAATCCATACGGCGAAACGAAGCTCGCGATTGAACGGATGCTGAAGTGGGCGGATCAAGCCTATGGGTTGAAGTCGGTGTGTTTGCGTTACTTTAACGCAGCGGGAGCCGATCCCGAGGGTCAAATTGGCGAAGACCACACCCCCGAAACCCACTTGATTCCGATTGTCTTGCAATGCGCGCTAGGCCAGCGAGAGTCCGTCAGTGTATTTGGTGAAGATTACCCGACAGCCGACGGAACCTGCATCCGCGACTATATCCATGTCATGGACTTGGCTCAGGCCCACTACCTGGCACTGGAGAAGCTGCGTGCAACCCGTGTAAGTGGAATTTACAACTTAGGGAATGGAACGGGGTTCTCCGTTCAGGAAGTGATCGAGACCTGCCGGCGCGTCACGGGGGAGGCGATCCCGGCTGTCGTCGCACCCCGCCGCGCCGGAGACCCCGCGGTGCTGATCGCCTCTTCGGATAAAGCCATGAGAGAGCTAGGCTGGAAGCCACAGTATCCAGATTTGGAGACGATTGTTACTCATGCTTGGAACTGGCACAAGAGCAGGCCGCAGGGGTATGGGAAGTAGAGATAGTCGGTAGAACACGTTGCTCCTTTGGGAGGGCGTGTTTTTTTGTTGAAGGGAGGGACAAAAAGGGTTACCATTATTTTGAAAGGAGGAGTGTTATGGGGTTTGAAGAGGAATATGGGAAATTTCTGAACCGACACGTGCTGGAGAGAACCGGTGAGCGTCGGCGAAGAGTGGAAGAAGGGCTAGGAAATGCCGAGAAGATGTTTTTGGAAAAGGTTTGGTGGCCTTTGTTTCAGCATTTTGACTATCTCCATCCAGAATATGAGATTGATGACTTCAAGGATGGTAAAAGGTATTTAGACTTCGCTTATATTCGCCCCACTTTAAGTATCTGTATCGAAATTGATGGATACGGTCCCCACTTTAGGAATGTTAGCAGATGGCAGTTTTCGGACAACCTCGAACGACAAAATGATTTAATGATTGATGGTTGGTTTATCTTAAGGTTTTCCTATGATCTTGTTAATGATCGCCCCCGCCGTTGTCAACAGACGATCCAGCAGATGATGGGAAGATTGTTAGCGTGGGATGATGAGATGGCTTCATTATCAAGTTTCGAGAGAGATGTGGTTCGCTTGGCTGTCCAAGCAGGAGATATACGACCTTGCGATGTTGAAAAATGGTTAAAGGTATCGGACAAGACGGTTAAAAAAATATTGGGGGGGTTGGTAGATAAGAAGCTTCTTGTGCCGAGTTCAGGAAAGGTTAGGGTCACATCTTACCGATTGAGGGAACAGGTGAGACTTCGTCTATAGTAGGGTGGCCAGAGGGCGGCTATAGTCGTAGAATTCCGATTAAATAGTCTGGAGGCTGAGTAGAGAGGAGAAATAGTCGGACTAGCTCCGACTAGTGGGCTGGGAAGGGCCGATAGGGGAGCGCTGGAGATGAAATAGTCGTAAATCTCCGGTTAAGATGGCCGAGCGGATCTCCGTGTCTCTTTCAATCCTGTTAAGGCTAGCTGCCAGGTAGCTGAGGCGGGTGGTGGGCAGATGGCGGCTATAGTCGTAAAATTCCGATTAAATGGTCTGGAGGCTGAGTAGAGAGGAGAAATAGTCGGACTAGCTCCGACTAGTGGGCTGGGAAGGGCCGATAGGGGAGCGCTGGAGATGAAATAGTCGTAAATCTCCGGTTAAAATGGACCAGAAGACCCCCAAACCGAAGAATAACCGTAAATTTACGGTTAAATCTCCGCGTCTCCTCCAATTCGCTGAATACCTTCTGCCTCCCCCTCATAAACATAGAAACAATCCCCACCAGTCGAGGAGGATGCTATGATTCCACTACTCGTTCAGATTGCCTGGGTCATTGTGATTGTGAGATGTGGTTATGCGGCTTTTAAGCTGCTGAATCGAGGCAGGAGAAAGCCTTGGCTAGACATTCTATTCTATATTTCTGTTGTGATTATTGCATTAGCCTTTTTATTGTAATCCCGTTGAAACCCGTTGCGAGACGGGTTTTTTCTTCATACACTAGAATAAGGACTAGTTGCGTGTAAAGGAGGTTATTCATGGCATCTAAAAATCCAATCATGGGAAGAAGTCAGGCTGCCGCCAGTCAGATGGTCAGTTTTGTGAGAGGGGTCAATCCGAATTTCAACCCAGAAATCGCGAGTGACTTTTTACGTGTAGGGGATAGATACGGCGTTCGTGGAGATATTGCGTTTTGTCAATCGATTCATGAAACGAACTGGTTTAGATTCGGCGGTGACGTGAAACCGAATCAAAACAATTTTGGAGGAATTGGCGCGACGGGAGGGGGGAACCCAGGGCATAGCTTTGCTACCATTGAAGAGGGTGTGACGGCTCAGATTCAACATTTGTATGCTTATGCGACGCGTGATCCCCTACCAGCAGGAGAGCCTCTTGTTAGTCCGAGGTTCCACCTGGTGCAGCGAGGGAGTGCCCCTAACTGGGAGGACCTTGCGGGCAAATGGGCTGTTCCCGGGTATGATCCCCGCAAATACTCCAGTTTACAAGCGGCCATGGCTGCTGGAGAGTCCTACGGGCAGCTCATTATCCGTATCTACCAAAGGATGATCCAAACCACCCCAGCCCCTACGCCTGCCCCTTCTAAAGATCGCACCTTCCGTTCCTTCTCGATCGATCAGTTTCAAGAGTATCTGCAAAATCTCCCGACCCCCACTCGCCCCATCAATCATATTCAAATCCACCACACGTGGAAGCCGAGAATAACGGATTATACAGGAGAGCAGACAATTTATAACATGTGGAAATATCATACCCAGACGAATGGATGGGCGGATATTGCCCAGCACTTTACGGTTTCTCCGGATGGGTTGATCTGGGATGGGAGACCGCTGGATCAGATTCCAGCTGGTATTCAAGGCCATAATACCGGCGGGATCATGATTGAGATCATCGGAAACTTTGACCAGGGAGAGGAGAGGCTGGAGGGTAGTCAGCTTGAGGCTACAGTTCATCTGGTGAGGCTGCTCCTTACTCGGTTCAATCTGCAGTTGCGAGATATCGTCTTTCATCGCGAGCATTCGGGAAAAACTTGCCCGGGCTCCGGTTTATCTAAGGAATGGTTTCTTGAGCAGGTTCAGCAAGTCGAGGATGGTTATCCACCCCAGACTCCGCTGTGGAAAAAAGAAGCGATGGATTGGATGTACGAGCAAGGCCTACTTACGCATCCGATGTGGAAAGAAAAGCTGGAGGAACCGCTGCCGCTTTGGGCTTATGCCATCGTGCTACAACGTTTTCGCGAGAAAATTAATTGAACGTTCGTTCATGGCTTCTTAGCGTTTCTGGAGTTACAATGAGGAAATAGAATTTCAGAACGGAAAGAAGGAAGCCTATATGAAAGGCAAAGGAATTTATCTCGCTCTCACATTGGCTATGATGTGCTGGGGATTAAATGTTATTGCCATCAAAGTGCTGGTCACCGCGTACCTGCCACTCGGCATTACAGGGATTCGTATCCTTATCGCAGGAACATTTGTCTTTTTGTTTGTTTGGTGGTCGGAAGGCGTGCGTCGACTCGAGAAAAAGGAATGGTTGTATCTGATCCTAGCTACTTTATCGGGTGTGTATATCCATCAAGTTTTTCTTGCCTATGGCCTCAAGGAAACGAGCGGCTCCAATGGGACTCTGATTCTTGCCCTAAACCCGTTAACTACGGTCGTTCTCGCCTATTTGTTTTTAGGGGAAAAACTGACGTGGCTCCGATCAGCGGGGGTAGCGTTTGGGTTGGCGGGCGTCTTCACGATTGTATTGCGCGGGGCGGAATCTCTCATGATCCAAAAGGGAGACCTGTACATGTTCTTCGCGATGTTCGTCCAATCCTGTAGCTTTCTGGCTGTAAGGAAGCTGCTTTCCACCGTCTCCGTCAACCAGGTGACCTCCTATACGCTGCTTCTTGGCGGGGGAATGCTCACCTTCACAGGACTCGCTGTGGAGCGGGTGTCACCTCTAGCGCTTCTTAGCGGCCTCACCCCTTCCATGTGGTTACTCCTATTTGCATCAGCCCTCCTCGCCACAGCCTTCGGCGGGATGATCTGGAACCGCGGCATTCAGGAGCTAGGGCCGGGTCAAACGGTGATCTTTATTAATATGACGCCATTTTATGGCTTACTGGGGTCTGCTCTTTTTCTTGGAGAAAGCATCGGACTCGCTCATGTGATCGGGTTTCTATTCATCGTCAGCGGAGTCCTGCTAGGAAGCGGTTGGTTGGATTCAACGCGGGTGAAGTGGAAGCAAAAGAAATCCTCAGTGGCAAGTTGACAAGACGAACGGGACCTATCCGTCCGTCTTTTTCCTTTTTTTCAGCGTTGCGAACCACCCACCTACCCTTTAAAATAGTTTGATAAAAGAAAAAAGAGGAGAAACCATGAATCCATTCATCATAAAGTTCGGTGATATATCCTCAGGGCAGCTCCCCAATTACTATGATTACGCCTATGTAGTCAAACGGATTAAGGATGCTTTGATGGATCAGTATGATTTTGCTTGCCAGATGTATATTGATCACGAAAACCAGCACGATATCTGGAACGTGTTGGCTGAAGATATTGAGGCCCAGCAACAGAAAGTAGAGCTGGTCGGCTATATTATGGACGGAGTAGAAACGCGAGTCGTGAGCTCCATCCAAGAAGAGCATCAGATTCAATTTAAAGTACAGCCGTTCTTGGAAAACGCCATTTACTACTATCCCGGGTTTCGGGTCGCACTAGCGAGAGCCACGGTGTTCCATGCCTCAGGCCCGTATCAGCATCATTTTATCTTTGCTGAGCAAGACTTGGATGTGTTGGAGTTTATCCGCTATGTAAACCGTCGTCAACGGGAACATGACCGGAACCATGTGACGGTTTTTACGGATACCGAAGATGGGCTTGACCGTAAGAAAGTGAGCATCACCCACATGGTTCAACGTGAAGACGTGTTGTTGGAGGAGGAGCTGAAGGTTCAGATTTACCGCTCGATTGATGAGTTCTTCCATGATAGCGGGGAGTTTTTCCGCACCTATCAAATCCCATACAAGCGAGGCATTTTGCTTTACGGGAAGCCGGGAAATGGGAAGACGACGCTGGTCAAATCGATTGCTAATAGCATTTCGGCACCGGTAGCCTACTGGCAAATAACCGAATACACCAATAGCTACTCCATCAAAGAGGTATTTGAAACTTCCTTAAGAATGTCCCCCATGGTTCTAGTGATTGAGGACATTGACTCGATGCCGGAGGGCGTTCGTTCCGTCTTTTTGAATACCTTGGATGGAGCCACCTCCAAAGAAGGAATTTTTCTGATAGGGACCACGAATTATCCGGAAAAAATCGATCCAGCCCTGATGAACCGTGCGGGTCGGTTTGACCGAGCGTATGAGATTAAGTTGCCCAATACCGAGATGCGTCATCGTTATTTGATCAAGCGCGGCTTTGAGCGGTTCATGAGTACTTCCGAGGTCGAACACATGGCGCGGGAGCTGGCGGGATGCTCGATGGCTCAGCTGAACGAGTTGTACATTAGTGCAGCCTTACACTATCATTACGATCAACAAGTGGATGTGAACAAGCTCTTGGCTGAACTGCAAAACGATCTTCGCAAGTCTCAAAAACAGCAGTGGGAAAGCGGAGCGGACGCTAGTCGTTTAGGGTTTTATTAGCCGATCACGTTCGAGAATCAGCCATTCAGACAGCAAAATGAACCTTTTACGACTCTTTTTATAAAAGAATGAAAATTTGTTATATAATCAATTTAAATACATCACATTCCCAAAAAGCAAGATGGAGAGAAACTAGAGACAAAAAGTTAGGGCTAAAGAGAAAAAAACAAAAGAGAGAAAAAGTGTTTTAGGGGAGAGGAACTGCAATTCATAGAGAGGGTGTCTCGCTAGACCAAGGCTGGTCTAACGTGACACCCTCTTTCGTACACCGCATAGGAAATTAGGTTTACTTTAAATGTTAAAGTAAACCTAATTTCCTATCGGCATGACAACCTCTGTTGCTTCTGGACTTCGTCGATTAACATCCTGCTCAGAAGCAATTGTTGTCCCCGTAGGGGGAAAGCTTCCTCTAATGATGGATACTACATCTTCGAAAGGGCTTCAATAGAAGCTTTTCTTATAGAAAGTGGAGAACGGGGAATCCTAAAGGCAATTACAAATTGAGGGGAGTCACGGGACTCATGAATATCAATGAACATGGCAGCAAGCACCCTTATGTGAGGATTAGCAAGGAAACCAACCAAAAGCAAAAAGAGCTGGATGAACAGGCCAACAAGAAGCAGCAAAAGAAATAGGGCCGCTACTCGGTAGCGACCCTTCCTTCTATCTAAGAACAGAAAATATGCTTTCCAATTTTCAAGATCTGCGGTCGGCTCCAGATCCATGCTGAAGTAGCGGTGTCTGGGTTAAAGTAGTATAGGGCTCCCTTGCTAGGGTCCCAACCGCGAATCGCATCAATTGCTGCTTGGTAAGCCAATCGGTTTGGCGTTAGATAGTACTGTCCGTCATCAACCGCCGTAAAAGCCCGTGGCTGGAACACTACATCTTTTACATTGTTGGGAAACTGTGAGGATTTTACACGGTTCATGACCACAGCGGCGACGGCCACTTGACCTGTATAGGATTCTCCGCGCGCTTCGCTGTATACGGTTTTGGCTAAAATTTCTAACTCGGCCTGGTTAACCGAATGAAGTCTTAGTGCTCTCCAGGTTTGGGAACCTGTCACGCCATCCGCGTGAAGTCCATAATCTTGCTGAAAACGGCGAACGGCATTGGCAGTACCTATGCCATAAACGCCATCCAGCGGTTGGGGGTAGTATCCTAACATATTTAAACGGAACTGAACGTCCCATACATCTCCGACCTGGCTTCCTACAGTTAGCGTAGGCGCGGCTTCTGCTTTTTCCGCGGGCATGGTCCAAAGTAACGCGGCTAGAACGAAGAATGTGAACAACATCGATTTTCTCATCAATAGTTCCTCCCCTTTCCTGTGCCATTATACAAGCGTTCAAGGAGAGCGTTCAACCCACGCATTCTGCCAACTCCGCCATGAAGTGGATGAAAAAAGCTAACCAACTTGACCTTCGGTACATATAATACAGTAGTTTACTCGTAAAAAGGGGAGATGCCTAGTGAGTAGATCCTTTCATCGATTAGAGCCTCAGAACATCGTGGAAATTCTAACCCGCATTTACGAAAAAGCACAAAGTGAACATTCACTGGAAGCAAAGGAAATTATTCAAGAGATGATATTCCAGCTAGAAGCTTATCTAACCCAAAAACTTACATAGAGGAGGAAAAACGAAAGGGAGCCAAATGGCTCCCTATTTATATGGGCAAAAAAGCTGGCCCATCTTCTGAAAAGGTAAGGTCGAGGTTTCTGCTCGGTCAAGCCACTCGCTGCGAGCCTGTCTGCTCTGAGCGAAAAAGCTTCTTGTAGAGGATTGCACTTGTTCACAGGTGGTCTTAACTGCTTCATGGGCAGGTACAAAAAGTTCATGCTGCGGTAAGAAATTCATCAGGCTTTGAGAAAAAGCGGCTTGCTGTTCTAACGCCTCAAGGCTCCACTTTTCCCATTGATCGTGGATAGAGTTCATCGCTTGAAGCTGTTGCTTCCAGCTTGTTACAAAAGGATGAAGCTCATGGGTCTCCGCTTCTTGTTCTGCGGTCGGTTCGACAACGGGTTCAACAACAGTCTCATCGGCGAGGGGATGCTTGTCTAAAAGTTGCTGCTCAATCTGACTCGCGACCTCATCTGAAATTTCAGTTTTGGTTTCTACCACGTCTTCTACGACTTCAGTTACATTCTGCTCTTCGTTTATATTCCCCATTTTCCTTCTCCTTTTCGTCACCATCGGAGGTACCTCCCTGCGAATTATCTTCTTATGTGTAATTTACACCTATGTGGTCATAAGTGTCAATGGATTTTATGAAAATATTTCTAAAATAGGAATTTACCGAATAGGTCTGTAAAAAGAGGTGAGCAAAAAATGAACTACATTCGATTAAAATCTGCGATCCATATCCGGCAACTGACCGATCGGTTGCGACACCATCCCGAAATCCTAGAGCTCCAGCTGTTTGAACAAGACCTGTATGAGCCGAAGAGAGTAGCGAGCGTCATTCGAATGTTAAAGGACAAAGGGATCACTGTCTATTTGCATCACCCCATGAGGTGGAAAGGAGAATATGTTGACATCTTGAGTGAGGATCCCGAACGTCGAGACTATTATGATTGGTCCTGTGCCGAACTGAGCGAGCTGTGTCAGCGTGAAAGGGTCAAGTGCGTTGTCCACGCTCACTATGCCCATACCGAATGCACGAGATTGGACCCCTATCAACATTCGCGGCAGCTCCGGGAACGCATCGAGCAAATCCACTACCGGGCACCGGATTGGTTCCTTTGGGAAAACACGACCCAGGGCTTATTTTCGCAGGAAAATCCTTATCTTATGTCGGACGTAGTTCGACCCCTGGCTCTTTCGTTATGCATGGATGTCAGTCATGCTTTTATCGCTGTCAAGGGGGATAACAAAAAGCTCCAGCAATCCATCGCTGAAGCCTATCCGTACATCGAGTATTACCATGTGGTGGATAGTCAGGGCTATGGCCATGACTCCCTTTCGTTGGGGGAAGGAAATGTGGACTGGGGAGCGTTGTTGCCTTTTTTGCGAGCTAAAGATTTTATTTTTGAAATTGGCTTGGAGAATGTAGAAGATTGTACTCCGATGGTTCAAAGCGGTGAGTATCTCGCTCGGCTCGCGTCCCGTTCTCCCGCTAGTTGGGCCTAATCGTGACCCTTGTGCCAATCGGCACAATTTTCGAAAGTTCTACTACGTCATCATTGTACATCCGAATACATCCCCTGGACACTTGTTTACCAATACTCCATGGTGCATCCGTTCCATGAATGCCATAGCCAGGCTTATTCAGCCCCATCCACATGGCTCCATACGGGCCTCCCGGATTTGGGGCTTTGTTAATGATGGTGTAGTCGCCTGTCGGCGTTGGAGTAAGCATTTTTCCAATCCCTACAGGAAAGCCACGAACAACAATATCATCCCTTAACAAGTAGAGCTGCCGTTTATTAATGGAGACTATGATACGATACGACACGCTAGATCACCTCGTGTTATTGTATTCGACTTGGTGGGAGATGGTACGGAAGGTGGGGGGCGGCGCCCGATAGAGGCTGGGAAGCGCCCAATCCAAGTTGGAACGCCCAATAGTGGTGCTCGGTCGCCCAAAAGCGGAGTTGAGGCGCCCGAAAAGCGGTGGGAAGCGCCCAATCCAGATTGGAACGCCCAATAGTGGTGCTCGGTCGCCCAAAAGCGGAGTTGAGTCGCCCGAAAAGCGGTGGGAAGCGCCCAATCCAGATTGGAACGCCCAATAGTGGTGCTCGGTCGCCCAAAAGCGGAGTTGAGTCGCCCGAAAAGCGGTGGGAAGCGCCCAATCCAGATTGGAACGCCCAATAGTGGTGCTCGGTCGCCCAAAAGCGGAGTTGAGTCGCCCGAAAAGCGGTGGGAAGCGCCCAATCCAGATTGGAACGCCCAATAGTGGTGCTCGGTCGCCCAAAAGCGGAGTTGAGTCGCCCGAAAAGCGGTGGGAAGCGCCCAATCCAGATTGGAACGCCCAATAGTGGTGCTCGGTCGCCCAAAAGCGGAGTTGAGTCGCCCGAAAAGCGGTGGGAAGCGCCCAATCCAGATTGGAACGCCCAATAGTGGTGCTCGGTCGCCCAAAAGCGGAGTTGAGTCGCCCGAAAGGTGGTGGGAAGCGCCCAATCCAGATTGGAACGCCCAATAGTGGTGCTCGGTCGCCCAAAAGCGGAGTTGAGGCGCCCGAAAAGCGGTGGGAAGCGCCCAATCCAAGTTGGAACGCCCAATAGAGTCGGGTCCCCCAAAAGGTACCAACAACGCCCATCCCTTCTACATTTTCAAACATTGTGTGAAATGTCACCAGATAGGGAAAACAGCTTCCTGAGTAGAGATAAGGGGCTGTTTTTTCTATTTCTGCTAATTATTAATGGTTTAAAGTTGGTTGTTCCTATGGCAGAATGAGGTAGAGATGTTCTTTGAGGAGGCTGCTTTACTATGACACTGAAAAGACTAGGTATTATTCTATTGACTATATTTACTTTGATGATTGTGGGATGTGCTAAACAAAGTGCAGAGGATATTCAAAAAGATAAACAGGCGGCAGAAGAAGTAGTCCGAGCTTTTGAAGGGACACAGGCAAGTGTGACGTACAGTGACCCTGGCTCTTTTGAGAAAGGGGACCCATATCTAACCGCTGATTATGCGAAGAAATACCATGAAATGCGTGCGGGTATGAAGCAGTTTATTATCGACTCACAGGCGGTCGTGACTGGAACAGAGCCGAAGATCAAATTTATCAAGCATTCTGGAAAAGACTTTCAATATTCACTGAGCTCAAACCGAACCATTACGAGTGAGCTGACAAAGGATAGCGCAATCTCCCAGATTGAGTATGTGGTTACCGTGACGAAGCAGAAGGATGGAAGTTTTTTGATCAGCAATATGGAAGAGCCTAAGTAGGCTATATAAATAGGGTCATCCCGTGCAGAGGGATGATCTTTTTTACTTGCGAGCATCAAATCAGAGACGGATCGAGGGCCTCACTCCATTTTTTTCGAGGTTTGGGGTGATTTTAGCCTGTTTTTTAAAAGTGCCATCTAAACTTTGGTTTAGAGACGCCGATTTCAAGCTGATTTTTTAGGTAATTTGGCTTTTATTTTTCATCCTGGCCTGGTCTAGGAACGCATAGCAGCTGCTTGGGTCCGGATGCTCACGTTAATTCTGATATGCTCACGGAAAGATGGAGGATTCTTACGAAGACGTGCTCTTTGCTCACGTACTTAGTAGCATTCCAAATAACTCGCACCATTAGATCACGAAACCAAGTCACTTGCTACCAAACCGGTAATGGTTCCAAGTAGGTGAAGCATCTTACCTTTGTTTTTCCAATGGTTACATATTGAAAGGGCCCCCTAACTGTATTACGATGTACAGGACTCTAACGTACACAGGAGGAAACAACATGAACAAGCACACAGTTAAAGGATTCATCCTTGGTATGGTAGCTACAGTATCTGTAGGAGCAGGTTTGGGAATGGCTGCAGCAGATACCTTCAAAAACTATTTCACAGACGTGGCTAAAGAAAAATGGTATGCAGAAAACGTAGAATGGGCAAAAGACATGGGATTAATGAATGGAACAGGGAACGATAAGTTCAGCCCTGAAAAAGCTTTAACCCGTGCAGAAATGGCTACCGTTCTTCGCAATCTTTATGATAAAGGATTTTTTGTAGAGCAAGAGGCTCCACAAGCTCCTGTGACAGAGACTCCAGCAGCTGAAACTCCAGCAACTACGGAGACACCTGCACAAACGGAAACTCCTGCTGCAACAACAGAAGCTCCTGCAACAGAGACCCCAGCAGCTGAAGCTACAGAGACTCCAGCTACAACTCCAGCAGCAGCACCAACAGACAACACCCAACCTAATCAGTAATTGAATATCTAAAACAGGGTGACCCGCTATTAAGGGTCACCCTGTTTTGTTGATCCAAAAAATAATCGACAACATATCTGTTTTACTCCTAAAACAAGTCATTATTTGTTTTTCTTCAGCAATTTTTGCGGTTCCTCGACAATATAATCTACCTGTACAAAATATTTTTTTGTCTAGGGAGGTTGTAGGTATGAAACAACATTTAAGAAAAGTTAAAGTTCTCTGCTTGACTGCTGCCATGGCTTTATCCGTTGTGTCATTCGTCAGTGCCGAACCGAGTAAATCTGATGTGAGCAAGGATCTAGCGAAAGCGAAACAAGCGACGGCTAAGTATCATGATATTAATAAAGCAGAAGAGGATGGATATGTACCTGGTTCACCTCCAGTTCCCGGAATGGGAATCCACTATGTTAAACCAATCCTAATTGATGAAGAAGTAGATGTTACTAAACCTGAAGCATTACTTTATATCGAAACTAAAATGGATTTAAGCTCGTAGGGGTGGAATATATATCGACAGTGGAAAACGAGTTGTTCGGCGAAACTTTTGATCCTCCCCATGGTGATATACCCTACACCCTCCACGCATGGATCTGGAAGCCCAATCCTGACGGTATGTTTGCACCGTTCAATCCAGATGTAGATTAGTCGGCTAAGGCTCACCCGCAAGGGAGAGCCTTTACTTGTTCATTCCAAGGAGTTGGAGCACCTTCTCTAAGTTTTTTTAAGATTTAGTGTGATTTTAGTCTGGTTTTTAGGCTTTTATTCTTTTTACATAACCTGGAACGGCCGCATGGCTGCTGTTCGGTCTGGATGATCACAAACATTCTGATATGCTCACGGAAAAGTGGTGGATGCTCACGATGAGATGTCGGTTGCTTACGTACCTGGTATCATTCCAAATAATTCATGCCATTTGCTCACAGAATCAAGCAAGTGCATTCAAACCAGTAATGATTCCAAGTAGGCCGAACACCCTGCTAGGGGACAATTACTATGCTATGTGCCATCCACCTACCCCGTGTCTTAAAACTGCTAGTTTCCTTTTCTGTGCATCATCCCAACCATCATGCCGTGACCGCCGTCTGCATGACAAGCCTCAAACATTGCCCTCATTTCCGCATCGCCCATCTCGGGATGCATTTCTTTCATATGCGGCAGCATCCGCTCAAAGTCGGGGGTTGCGGTAGCTGCCCAAGCCCCTGTCATACCAATCAGCACGAGCGTTCCAACGATTCCTGCTATCATCCATCGTCTCATATGCCAACCCTCCTTTCTTTTTCTTACTTAGATTATCTCATCTAACTATGTAGAAAAAATGAAGAAAAGGGTGCTATACTAGTTTCTGTCAGTTTTTCATTAGGAAGTGAAACTATGCAAATCGAAGAATCTAATATGAAAAAGCGCAGAAAAGCGAATGCCAACCAACAACTTCTCATCGGAGTATTGACTTTAGTAGTCTGGGGAGGGCTTCTCTATGGCGGTTACTATCTAGCGAATCAGTACATTAAAAATACCCAGGCTTATGTCCAGCAGCAAATCCAAGAGGTGAAGGTGCATAATGAACAGCAGGTGGCACTGCTGCAGACAGAGCTGTTGAAGATGCAGGAGGAGTTAGGGCTGATTAAGGAGGAGCTTGCTTTTGCCGATGAGACCTTGAATGGAACGAATCAGACGAAGCACGCGCTGCAGGAACGTATGGCGATGCTGGATAGCCAGCTGACGCAATTAAAAACCTCGCTTAAGCATCTGGAGGAAGCTGCCCGTGGCCAGTAAAGTTCTTTTGTTTATGTTTTGGCTGACGGCGCCGATCATCGGGTTTATGCTCGCGTTCTATCAAACGGATCATCCGTTTTTTCCCGCTGAGCCCGCGGGACTCTACCTTCCGGTCGAACACTTAACAGAAGGCGTTCAGCACGTGGAGGAAAAGATTAAACAAACGCAGGACCTGATCGTTAAAATTCAGTTAGGGGCCGAGTCGGAGAAAAAGGATGTTGAGCAACAAAACCAGCAATTGGCCCAGCTTCTTGAGAACAGTCAAACGCAGTTAAAGAAGTCCGAAGACGTTCTGGATCAGATACTATCCAATATGCTGGGCAAGCCGATTGGACAAACCTTTGGCAAACGAGCGACCATTAAGGTGTTTTCTTTGGAGGAGGCAGGCTATAAGGGGTATATGGCTAAGGTCAAGCTTCATGATCCTCAGGCCTTGAAAATGATTCTGGCACAGGATGCGGTGATGAGTAAAGGGGAGACGACGAGCCAAGCCGCAAGACGTAAGCAAGCAATATTGGGCATTAACGCGGGAGGATTCCGGACGGATGCGCAGGGACAGCTGGTTCCGCTGGGGATTACCGTGGTGGATGGGCAGATTCGGACCTTTTCGAATTCCACGTCTCTGAGTTTCGTGGGTTTTAATCAGCAAGGAAGGTTAGTAGGAGGCAACATCGCGACCCCTGAGCAGCTTCAGCAGGTGGGGATTTTGCAAGGAGCCAGCTTTCTTCCGACCCTCTTGCAAGGAGGCCAGAAGCTGCCAATTCCTGCGGAGTGGGCGAAGAAAAAGCACCCGAGAACCTTGATCGGCCACTTTTCCAATGGGGATTTGCTGTTCATTGTGATCGATGGGCGCAGAAAAGGGTGGAGTGAGGGGGTTACACTAGAGGAAGCGCAGGAAAAACTGCTGGACTTTAAAGTGAGAGATGCCTATAACCTGGATGGAGGAGGTTCGAGTGTTTTTTACTATAACGGTAAAGTGCTGAACCGACCTTCGGATGGGAAGGAAAGACCTGTGTCTACGAATATCGTAATCCTTCCATAAAAAGGATAGGAACCCGTCCATATGGGAAATACTGGACGTAGAGGTGATCTGCGTTGTGATCGGGATAGATAAGGTTTATCACTTTTTCTTTTATGGAATCATAGCATTGATCTTAGGGACCGTGGCTTGTCAGCTTTCGCCGAAAGGAAGGGCGTTGCAGCGGATTTTTGGGGTGGCGTGCTTGCTGTTTTTGGTGGGCATATTGGATGAATATCGGCAATTTTTTCTCCCGGGTCGGGATACGGAATACTTGGATGTACTGGCAAATGGGGCGGGCATTGTAACGGGGCTGGTGGTGCCCATTATTCTGCACCGTATGGAATTGAGGAAGGGAACAGTTCCCCTTTTGACTTGGATCCCAGCGGTGTTGCTTCTCGTTCCTTTGTTTACGGGCATCGTCCTGATAACGACGAAGGCGCCGCCGACTCCTTTTTTTGTTCCAGGCAGCGAGAAAGCCGCAGGAGTGGCAACACAGGTCGTTCGGTTGAATCGGCCTAAGGACAAAGCTTATCAGCAGTTTCGGGAGAAATATGTGCCGCAGCTGCTTTACATTGAAAAAGAATATAAGCGAGAGCTAAAAGAGCTGCTTTCTTACGCCAAACAGGGTAACGTTCATCATTATTGGTTGATGTATAAACTAGGACAAGCGGTGGATCTGCAGTTTGAGCAGGTGATGATCCAGATGAAGAGAAGTGCCAACCAAGAGGGGATTCAACGAAGTGTGCTGAAAAGGGCAGAAAAAGAGTTTTACCAGCGCCAAAGGGTTCAGCGAGCCAAGCTGGTCAAGCAAGTGCTGTTAGAAAAATAGCTTCCGATGGTGTCGGAAGCTATTTGGCTTTGGAATAAGCCCAAAGGATGGTGTATTGATCTTGATCAACGGCCAAAAACACATCCTGCTGGATGACAAAGTCTCCAAACGAGCTATAGTAGGAAAGGGTCGCCGGTATCTTGATGACCTCGGCTAAGGTTGTTGCTCCTGGGCTCATTTCCCAATCGTTTAGCGTGGTGGCTGCACCCAACTGATAGTCAAAAGAAGAGACACCAAAATGCTGCATAAACACATGGGCACGCTGTTGGATGTAGGAATCCTTTTTAAATTTTTCCTTCATCTGGGGATGAAATAGCTCCCAAGAGCTCCCGAAGTCTCCGGCTTGCTCATATTGATAAAACTGCTCCAGCACCTGTTGGGGGGGCGTCATTTTCCCGGGGATGGAGGGTGAAGAGCCCCCGAACCAAAAGAACATGAGCAACGTGGCGACGAGAAGGGCGACCATGGCAAAAAGGCCGTATTGTGACAACTTTTGCCGTAAACGGTAACGGTTGAGCCTCATGACAAAAACTACCCACCTCCTAAACCTATCTTCTGGACATGTTTATGCAGTGAGTAGGACAAATATCTGTTACAATATGAATTACCTTGGTGGATTGGTATGGAGGATAGCCGTATCCCCACGCTCATCCGTAACAAAAATAGCAATATTATCATCCCAGTAATTGCGAACGCCATCGTAGCTGCGGGTGCGGAGCATTTCGCCGTTAAAGGAAGTGCCTGTCGTACCGGACAATTGGTTGACAATGAATGAGTGATCTTGAGGCACAGTTTGCGCGCCGCATCCAGTAAGAACGACGAGACCCAACATTATGCAATATTTAACCATAAAAAAGCCTCCTACAGTAAACGCTATAGAATGTAGGATTCCCTAACCTTCCATTTTCATAAGAGAGAGGAAGTTCTTATGCATAGAAAAATCAAGCTGGAATATTTAAAGTTGATCCGCAGCAAAGGGGCCACCACGGTCATCGCCCGCAGCTTTGCCATCGGAATGTTTATTGAGTTTATCACCCTGCCTACCATGGGCTTGGCCTTTTTTCTGTTATATCCGTTTATGAAGGTATTCCGCGGATCCCTTCCGGTGGCGTTGATTGGCTTCGTGATGGGGAAGTTTATCGTGCCGTTTTTCTTGGTCCTGAACTATAAAGTGGGGGCCTTGTTGGTTGACCCGGGTTCTTCAGGTGCTCCGGCCCTGCACCTTTCTTTGCAGTCTCTGAAAGAAAATGGCTTAGTGTTTCTTACGGGCAGCGCTATTGATGGCTTAGTGATCTCACTGGTGTGTTATGGACTCGTGTATGGGGCCCTAGTTTTTTATCGAAAGCGGAAAGTTATCCGCCGTTTGCAGCGTCAAATCAGTTAGTAAAACGCCCAATTTTCGGCTTAGTGCTGGAAATTGGGCGTTTTTTGTGGTTGATAGGCGGAATAATGGGCTCTGAATGGTTGGCACCCATCTTGCATATAAATAAACATAAAATTCATACATAGTGGAGGGATAGTCATGAAGAGTCAATACTGTATCGATTGTGGACGTGAAATCAGTGAATATATGAGTGAGACCTTGCACGTTTGTAACATTTGTGAGACACAGAAGGGCCATCCTATCGTTCTAGATGTATACTATTCGAATAAGCGCAAGGGGTAGTCACCTGGAGGTGATTGCCTCTTTTTTTTAGCGGAGTGGATTCCGTTTAATGTAAAGGAACAAGTTAAAATAAACAAAATAACCGGAAGCTCTTCCGGTTATTTTGCTTTGATATTTAAAGACAGCCCTTAGCTAACCATTTAACCGGATTTTACTCCGTCTATTCATCCTTCTGAGTAGCATCCTCAATCATTAACCGGAACAGAATCCGCTAAATTTGCCCCTTCTTATTCCAACACAAACCTAATTCCTTTCCCTTGCGGCACCTGCTCGAGCTTCACCCATACCGCTGGGGCGGGGATTCCGCCTGACTCTATCGTGACGACGACTTCCTGGCGGTTCTCCCAAGCACTTTTCACATGACCAGTAGGGATATACACAAAGCTCTCTTCATTCCAGATATGGACGGAAGGTTGATCGGAGCTGAGCTCCACAGGAAGCTCGCCAGGCTCTGCAATGGTGACAGGGACCTCGGACCAAGCTGTGCGTCCATCGAACCAAACCTCTCCGGCAAAGCTCTGAATGCGATACCAGCCGTTCCACTCTTCGAAGGCGGAGACGACTTGAGGGGATAGCCCGCCGAGTTTCCGGCTGGAGACTAAGGGCTGCTCAAAAATGGGCACATACTGATCTACACGGATTTTTTTATCGACTGGTTTAGCTTCACCTATTAGAACTTGGTCAGCGTAAAGCCAAAGGTCCCCCGTCCAGGTTTTTACACGATACCAATCGCCTTGCTTTTCAAAAGCTTGAATGGGCTGTGGCGATAGGGCATGGGGAGTAGGCTCGACTCCGGGCTTTCTATATAAAGCGGCCTTCTTGGTTAAGGTCAGACGGACATCTACCTTTTCTAGTGGTGCATTGACAGGCGCTGCAGGCTGCTTCGTTGGAGTTGGCTCAGCTTCAACCGTAAAGTTCTTGCTCTTGGCAATATCAGCAAAGCTTAGCTTCGAGGTGGTGATAATGACGGGAGTCTTCACCTTGACTTGGTCAAACAACCACCGGACATCTTGGTTGCGCATCCGAACACAGCCAAGGGAAACATAGCTGCCAATCGACTTTTCATTATTATTGCCATGGATTCCGTAGGTGTCCCCTTTCGTACCACGGGCATTCAGACCCAGCCAACGATCGCCGAGGGGATTTTTCGGGTCGCCGCCGGCAATTTTTCCTTTGTAATAAGGGCGGTTTTTGATTTTATTGACGATCTCAAAGGTTCCTTCAGGTGTATACGTTTGTTGCTTGCCGGTGGCAACAGGGAATGATTTGATCAGTTTTCCGTCCTGGTAAAAGGCTAGTTTATTGGTGGCCTTATTAATAATGATGAGTTGCGTGTTCTTTTCTGCTGCTCCTACCGAGGTGCCGGCTCCCGCGAGCAGGCATAAGACGACAATCCAAGTCCATATCCGTTTCACTTGTCGTTCTCCTTCCCATAAAGTAACAAAATTAATTATAAATTAGTAATATTTGGTAGGTAAACGAGTTTCGATCAACAGTTTTTGCATGAGCAGGGGGGATTCTGTCGAGAATGAAAGAAAAAAGGAGGATTCGTTGGAAAATGAATCTTGGCCAACGCATGGCAATCAATTTCATGTATAAAATCATCCTATTTCCCACCATAATTTTCGGGGCAGGGGCGCTCCTTCCTTCCCAAATTCACTATTCCTCTTGGATTCCGCCTCTTCTGCTTAGTGGCTTCTTTATCTTGATTGGGCTTTTTGCAGATGAAACGATCTTGCCGATGTTCGGAAATGAGAAAGCGACGATTCAGGGAGCTCTCTTTATGACAGGGGCAACCTGGGTTCTTCCTTTTCTCGTACCAGGGAATGGGGTTACCCTCTTGGGCGCTGCTGCTACGGGATTATCCTTAGGGATGGTGGAGTATGGGATGCATGGATGGCTATTAAAACAAAGAAAGACAAGTTTATAAATAAATGGTAAATTATAGTTAAGAGGGGAGGGAATATATGGAAATTAGTAAAGTGATTCAGGGGATATCGGGGGATTGGATTGAGTATTGGGATAATCGGTTGAACGAATTTATTTGCTTGGTGGATCGATCAAAAAAGACAAGATATGTTTCCTTTGGCATTCAGAATGTACTGGGCTATGCCCCTGGGGAAGTGGTGGGGACACCAGCCTTTCGGGTGATGGATGAGGATACCAGGAATACGATTTTTGAACATTACGAAGGTTTTTTGAAAACAAAGGGAAGCTTTGAGTTTCAGTATGAATCTTGGACGAAGAAGGGAACTCCTATTACTTTACATAGTAAAACGTTTGTCGTTGTTGTGGAGGAGCGACAATATCCGCAGCTATTTGAGGCGTATGTCGGGATGCTGAAAAAAATGATGGAGGGGAAACCGTTATGACTCCTCCTCCGACATTTCAATAAGGGTCTTCACACAGCTAAGCATGGAATGTTTTTGATGATCGTTTAATTCCCTTCCTTTGAAGGTCACCGTCATATTCCGAAAGATATCCTCTAGGTCAGTCGAGTCGGAGGGTGGAGCGTCTACATAGCCTGCTTTTTCTAAGAGTTCCTCATAAGTAATCCCTAGTGGCTCCGCTATTTTTCGCAGGACCTCGGGTGAAGGGATGCCACGGTTGCCCGTTTCAATTTGAGAAATATAGGCGTTTGATACTCCACTCAGGCGTTCAACCTTACGAATCGATAGCTTTTTTTGTTTTCTAGATTCTCGCAGATAAGCACCAAAGGCTCTCGCGTTCATAGATCCTCCTAAGTGGGGTAATTTATGATAAGTGCTTGCAAAAGTAAGCGATAGATCTATTGATGAGCATATTTCCTAAACCTGATCATATCAAAATGAATATAAGAACGGAAGATTAAGGGGTAGAAATGATCTTATCCAAAAGAATATTAGATGTGCTAGATAAAAATGGGGAGTTAACTCTGCGGGATCTTGATCTGGAGATAAATGACCCTCGAACAAAGGAACGAATGAAACTTTTGCTTGATCATGGAGAGATTGAGCGAATAAAAAAGGATCAATTCAGGATAACCGAGAAAGGGAAAAAAGTGCTTAGAAAGCTTCTTTGACAAGAAAGAGCCTCCACGTTAAACCATGGAGGCTCTTTCTTCATTTTTTCATGACCATCCAGTTCTTCAAATCATGGATGCAAATGCCGGCATAGCTTGGACTTTGTTGATAGTGCAAAGCAACCTTTGTTAATTGATCTTTCATGTAGGCTTCGCCTTCCTCGTGGAAGGTGATAAAAGATGGCTCATCGGTCTGGTTGGTTTCCACGCCAATGATGACTTTTTTGCCTAGCTGATTAGCCCAGTTGATTTCTTCTTTGACAATTTGAATAATAGCATCGGCGGAGTCGCGATAGGCCATGATGCTAATGGCATCGGTTTGTTCAATAATCCATTTCGCCAGATTCCCTGACCCATAAAGATTACTGTAGGTGAACTCATCAAACCAAAACGGGATCGCTAAACTCAGCGGGAGGCTTAAACGAGTTGCGCCGTCCTTAGCTTGGATGACAAACTCCTGATAACGAAGGATGGCGTTAGGATTATCCTGTTGCCAGTCGGAGTGGAGGTAAGGCTCGACATCCAAATGCACTCCTTTAAACTTCTGGTTAGGAGCGGCTTGCTCCTGATATGTGGTGAGCCATGTATAAAAGTTGGCGAGCTGCTCTTCTGAAAACGAAGGGGAGCCATCTAGCGCATGGACTTCTACTTCCCATTTCGACAGGTTCTGAATGAAGGTTTGGTAGGACTGGGGCGAAATGCTAGAGTTCACTTGGAGATAAACCGTCTTCACTTGTTGCTGTTTGATAAAGGAAAGCACGTCAGATGGGTGAGTTTCAATCATCTCCGTATGCCAGAACCAGGTGCTGAGGTGGGGTTGGTTCTGTACTGGAGAGGCTTTGGCTTGTGCGAAATGAACAGGGGAAAAAAGTAAAGTAAATAATACCATCATAATGATACCTCTCATACGTGCACCTCCTTAGATGAAGGCCAAGACCCTCTCTAGGAGTACCTGGCGGCATGGCAACCATACGATGGATGGTGATCGCTTAGGCCCAATGCTTTGCGTCCTTGTCTTTCGACAAGTTTGCCCTTTTACTAGGTAAATTTTACCGCCCTTTTTTCATACTGTAAAGAAGTTCACGAAATGGTAACGAATAAAAGAACCGATTCTAGACATACTACGATGGAATAGGAGTTGAAGATGATGCCAGAAGATCGTGAAACGAGGAAGCAAGCAGGGGAACCCACAGTGGCTCCCGGTCTGGAAATGGATGAGCTGGAAGCAGAGGCAACCGATGAAGAAGTAGCGGAGGGAGATTATACCTCTGTAACGAAGCTCGTGGTGGATCGCCTGCCAGAAGATGCATAATAAATCCCTGCAGAGTTGTAGGGGTTTTTTTGTGTTTTATGCTATAATCTCAGAGTCATGCAAAAAATTTTGCACTCGGGGGAAGGCGAACCAATTTGAAAGAATCTAGAGCTTATCTTACTATACCCTTTATATATTTTATCCTTTCCATTGTTTGGATTTTGATATCCTCCCAATTATTTTTAACGACGGAACATCCTTTTTGGAGCCATGTGATCTTAGAACTAATTTTCATGCTTGTTACGGTGGGGGTTCTTTCCTTCTTGATTTTTCGACAAGTGTCCAAGGAGCGAAAGGCCAAACTCCTCTACCAGGAACGAGAAGAGCAGCTCCGTTTTGTCGTGGATACGATGCCTGATTTTGTTTGTTATAAAGATGCAAAAGGCCGTTGGGTCGAAGCCAATCCTTTTGCCTTGCAATTGTTCCAGCTAGAGGGAGTTCCATACAAAGGGAAAACCGATCAGGAACTTGCCGCTTATTCTGATTTTTACCAGGAGGCCTTGCTTTACTGCTATGAATCTGATCAGAAAGCATTGCAATCCCATGAGATTATTCGGCTAGAAGAAGTGATTCCGAAGCCCGATGGCAGCGTACGTGTTTTTGATGTGATTAAAGTCCCTACCTTTCACCCGGATGGGAGGAGAAAAGGACTCACGGTAATCGGGCGCAACATTACGGAACTCAAAGAGGCGGAAGAGCGGTACAAGTCCCTCTTTGAGCAAAATCCCGAAGCCATTGCTTCCTATGATCGAGACGGGAAGTTTGTCAGTGCGAATGCCGCTAGTCAGAAGATTACCGGGTATAGCTGTGAAGAGCTCAACACGATGGATTATGCCGACCTGGTATTCCCGCCGGATTGGGAGATGGTCAAACATAACTTTCGTCTCACTTTAGCTGGAGAGCAGCCGACCTTTGAGGTGAAGTTTCGTCATAAAAGTGGAGAGGCCATCGATATGAGCATCAAAAATGTTCCGATCGTGGTGAACGGCGAGATCGTAGGCGTGTACGGTATTGCCAAAGATATTACTGACTGGAAGCGAGCGGAGGAATGGCTGAGAAAGTCGGATCGCCTTTCGATTGTGGGGGAATTGGCGGCAGGAGTTGCCCATGAAATACGCAACCCCTTAGCGACATTAAGCGGATTTGTTCAATTGTTAAAGGAACAGAACCTAGGCCACCGCTATTACTATGACATTATGTCTTCCGAGCTCGATCGCATTAATTTCATCGTTAGTGAATTTATGCTGTTGGCTAAGCCACATGTGCTCAACTTCCAACCCAAAGAAGTCGGCACTATTCTCAATCATGTAATTACCCTAGCCAACACACAGGCGATCTTAAATAATGTGGTTATCGAAACCGACATTGAACCTGATCTCCCGTTGATTTCCTGTGAAGAAAACCAGTTGAAGCAGGTGTTTATTAATGTAATCAAAAATGCCATTGAAGCGATGACGGATGGGGGAACGCTTCGAATCCAAGCAGGCCGACAGGAAGATCGTCTGTTCATTCGGTTTATTGACGAAGGTCCAGGGATTCCGGAGGAGCGGTTAGCCAAGCTAGGGGAACCCTTCTTTTCGACGAAAGAGAAAGGGATGGGTTTGGGTTTAATGGTCAGCTATAGAATTATCGAAGCGCATGGCGGGAAGATGAATATCTCTAGCCAAGTCGATGAAGGAACCCGGGTGGAAGTGTGGTTGCCTTTAGGAAATGAGAGCTAGCCTTCACCATGGGTGAAGGCTAAAAAACCAAACCAAATGCAAGCCATTTACTAGAAGGTAGAGGGTTAAAGTAAGGGCCAGTGGTTTGTAGACCCTCTTAAAAGGAATGTGTGCCTTGAACAGGAAGAGAAGAAGAGGAAGCCCTACCTTAATGAGATAAAACCAGGTAATCCCGGTATGGAAGTAAACATGATTCATCAGTGGATTTAACTCCGATATTTGACCCGCGCGCAAGCCCAGATCGGTAAAAACAGCATCGGAGATACATAAAAGCAACACCATTAAGTAGATATGCTTACTAATACGTTTTATGAGCATCCATCCTCCTCTTTATATGTTCATTATAACGAATAAATATATTCTTTTGGAAGAATTTATTTCTTGCTACAAACCAGGGTATATACTCTTGGTTTTTTTTTGCTCTTTTAGCTCAAAATAAAGAAAAAATTATTGACAATGAAAGCGATTTACACTAAGATCTAACTTAGATCTAAGATAGATCTAACATGGATCTAAGATAGAACTTTGCTTTGAAGTCTAGGATAGGAGGGATTCGATTTGGAGAATCATCGGATCTTAGCCACTTATTTAATAGAAACCGCTTTTCCCCTTGAGTATGCAGCTGAAGTGATGGCAGGAGAACAATCTACCGGCACCTTCGTTTCCGTACCTGGGGAGACGCCTGAGTTGAAAGAAAAGCATGGAGCAAGGGTGGTTCGCATTCAAGAATTGGAAGAAGTCCGGGAGCCTTCTTTGCCTGGTGCCCGTGTTCCGAAAAAGGACTGGGATGGAACCTATCGGCGGGCAATTGTTGAACTATCCTTTCCGATCGATAATATCGGTCCATCTCTTCCGAATCTGATGTCTACCGTCGCCGGGAACTTGTATGAGTTAGGTGAATTTTCTGGGCTTCGGTTAATCGATCTTGAATTGCCTGCCCCATTTGCCCATCGCTACCCGGGTCCTCAATTTGGTATTCAAGGGACGAGGGAATTATGCGGCGTGTATGATAGACCTTTGATAGGAACCATCATTAAGCCTAGTATTGGCCTTCATACCGAAGATTATGGCCCGTTGGTTCGACAATTAGCAGAAGCCGGCATTGACTTTATCAAGGACGACGAGCTTTGTGCCAATCCGTCATTTGCTCCGCTAGAACAGCGAGTAAAGGTCATCATGGAAGAGATTGAGCGAGTGGCTGATCGGACCGGGAAAAAATTGATGTATGCCTTCAACATCACCGGGGATATTGATGAGTTGCGAAAAAACCATGATCTCGTGAAGGAGGCGGGTGGAACCTGCGTCATGGTCTGCATTAACAGTGTGGGGTTGCCTGGAACCGCTTTTCTACGGCAGTATTCCCAACTCCCGATCCATGGGCACCGCACGCAGTGGGGGGCCATGTCCCGCAGTCCGTTGCTGGGAATGAGCTTTAGGGTGTATCAGAAGTTGTGTCGCCTTGCAGGTGTGGATCATCTGCATACGAACGGTTTAAATAATAAGTTTTCAGAAGACAATGAAACAGTAGCGAATGCAATTCAGGATAGTTTGACTCCTTTTCTAGGCGGGTACCCCATTATGCCGGTATTATCTTCAGGGCAATGGGCAGCTACAGCTATTCCGACTTACCAAGCTGTACCAACGACGGATGTTATCCATCTGGCCGGGGGAGGCATCCTTGCCCATCCAGAGGGAATCGCAGCAGGCGTATTGAGCATGAGACAGGGCTGGGAGGCAGCTGTAAAGGGAATCTCGCTAGAGTCTTACAGTCAGACCCATCCTGAGTTATCGGCAGCAATGCAGAAGTTTGCAAAATGATAAGGCTGGAGGAATACAACGATGAAAGAAAACGGACTGTTGCTCGCTTTTTATGGAGATGACTTTACCGGATCTACAGATGCCATGGAGTCGCTAGCCATCAGCGGGTACCGAACGGTATTGTTTTTTGAACCGCCTACAAAGGAGCTATTAAAGCGATTTGAAGGCTTGCGTTGCATCGGTGTAGCAGGGACGAGCCGAGCGAAAGGCCCGGCTGAGATGGAAGAAGAGCTGCGCCCCGTGTACCAGCAATTTGCTGAGATTCAACCGCAGATTATCCATTACAAGGTTTGTTCTACTTTTGATTCTGCAGTGGAAGTCGGCAACATAGGGAAAGCAATCGAAGTAGCCAAGGATTATTTTAAGGATCAGCCTGTGATTCCCCTTTTGGTCGGTGCCCCTCCATTAGGGCGCTATACGCTTTTCGGTCAGCATTTTGCTAGAATGCAGGACACGGTTTATCGTTTGGATCGCCATCCGGTCATGTCCAGACACCCCATTACTCCAATGAAGGAAGCGGATTTGCGATTGCACTTAGCCAAACAAACACCGGAAGCGATAGGCTTAATGAACATTCTAGAGCTTGAAGGTGATTGGCAGGCGGTAAACGATCGGTACCGTGCGAAATGGGATGAATTCGGTGTCGTTCTGTTCGATGTTCTAGATGATGCCCGAATGCGGGTGAGCGGACAATTGATTTGGGAATCGGCAACAGGCAACAGCCACTTCGTGGTAGGTTCATCCGGTTTGGGTTATGCCCTGACGGCTTATTGGAAAGAGGCAGGGTTTAAGATAAGTGAGAATAAGGAAGTTTCCAGACCAGTAAAATCGGCAGAGCAGGTATTTGCTGTATCCGGAAGTGCTTCCATGGTAACTCAACGTCAAATTGAAAATGCCATCCAGGACGGATTCCATGGTATTCGCGTATCCGTGGATCAGATTGTGGATACAGAGACGGTTCCTCGCGAGTTGCTCGATCAGTCCATCCAGCTTATTAAAGAAGGAAAAAGCGTGATTCTCTACACCGCGCTTGGGCCAGAGGATGAATCGATTACAGCTACACGTGAGCGCTTCCGCCAGTTGGGCATTCCAGAATTACAATCAGGCGAGATCATAGGTAGACAACTCGGTAAATGGACGCGTGAAGTCATGCAGGCTACCGGCATCCGTCGGGTCATCGTAGCGGGTGGAGATACGTCGGGATTTGTGAGTCGTGAAATGGGACTCTATGGGTTGGAGTTGCTTCTGCCTGTTTCACCGGGTGCTCCATTATGCCAAGCGTATTCCTTGGAAGGGGAAATTGATGGCATGGAAGTCGCTTTGAAGGGCGGCCAATTGGGTGGGCCGAACTACTTCTCGGATGTGAGAAACGCTGCTCGCGACTAGGGAGGGAATGGAATGGAACAGACCAAAAGCACATCAGCCCCCCTTCTAAAAGATCAGGCTTACCAGTTTATTAAGGAAAAGATCCTGGATGAGCAGTTTGCTCCCGGCCGTTTTCTATCAGAACGGGAACTGATCGAAATGCTGGAAATGAGCAAGACACCGATCAAAGCCGCGTTGGTTCGACTCGAGACCGAGGGATTTGTCACCGTTTCATCTAAACAGGGCATTATTATCAATGACTTGTCCATTACCCAGATCGTCGATATTTATAATTTGCGAATTGCCTTGGAAACCTATATTTGTGCCGAGATTACTGGGAAGATCACGAAAGACATGAGCGAATTAATTGAAGCCAATTTGAAGGAAACCGAAGAAACGGCAAGGGAATTAGATATCAAAGGATTTGCTCAGGCGGATCATGCGTTTCATCTCCTCCTTTGCGAATGCTCAGGAAATGAAGAAATCTACAAGGTCCTACTGAATTACCAGGATCAGCTCAAGCGAATCACCCATCGTCACTTGCGAAAAGATCCAGAGCGAATGAAGCAGTTCTGGCAAGAACATGTAGAAATCTATTCGTGTCTGAAGAGCGGGGACTTCAAAAGCGTGGAGTTAATTCGCGAACATCTACATCAATCGAAACAAAAATTATTATTATAAAAATACAAACAAAGTGGAGGAAATCATGAAAGCAGTATTTGTAGAAGATGCATACAAAGTAGTTGTTAAAGATGTGGAGATGCCACAGCTAGCTGCTCATGAAGTACTGATTAAAGTAAAGGTAACCGGGATTTGCGGATCGGATATCCACACCTATAAAGGGCTCCATTTATTCCGCAAGCCGCCGGTGATCATTGGTCATGAAATTGCGGGAGAAGTTGTTCAGGTTGGGGAGGCTGTCACGAAGTTTAAGGTAGGAGACCGGGTGACGGTGGAACCACAGAGCGGTTGCGGAACATGCGAGAACTGTCTGACCGGAAACGTAAACTATTGCGGAGATCGAGGAGCACCA
The DNA here is from genome assembly GCF_004522215.1 of Ammoniphilus sp. YIM 78166. Lineage (GTDB taxonomy): Bacteria > Bacillota > Bacilli > Aneurinibacillales > RAOX-1 > YIM-78166. Next base: position 807,977 of record NZ_SDLR01000004.1, read on the forward strand.
GGAATCAAGGGCTGGTATGGTACCATGGCGGAATATTTTGCGGCTCCTGAGACATGTGTCTTCAAGCTTCCGGATAGCATGACCTATGATCAAGGGGTTTTGGTTGAACCGTTCGCAGTTGGGGTTCATGCTGTGCGAAAAGGCGATATTCAGCTTGGTGACCGAGTAGCGATCCTGGGGGCAGGTCCAATTGGACTATTGACGCTGGCTGCAGCGAAAGCGGCGGGAGCTACTACGGTTCTTGTCACAGATGTCATCGATTATGCCTTAGAAGGGGCTCAAAACATGGGAGCTACCCATACGATGAATATCATGGACAAGCCTGAATGGACAACCGAAGCCAAGGAGCTTGTGGGCGGAGAGTTTGATAAGGTATTAGTTGCGGTAGGTGTGCCGGGCATTATTGATCAGGCGATTTCACTGCTTCGCAAAGGTGGACGCGTGGTTACGATTGCCATGTTTCATGGAACGCAGACCTTCGATATCGTGAACTTGCAGCAAGGTGAGAAGGAAATTGTCGGTTGCATGACTTATACTCGCGAGGATACGATTGCGGCAATTAACCTGATTGCTGCTGGGCATGTCCAAGAAGACGTAATTGTGACGCACAAGCTGTCATATGATGAGGCGGCAAGAGGCTTTGAGATGGTAGACAAGAAGGAAGACCGCTCGTTGAAAGTGCTTGTTGAATTCTAATGGATCATACACAAATAAAGGGGGAAATAAGAATGAAACTGTTCAAAAAACTGGGAATTAGCTCTATGGTTCTTGCTCTGAGTGTAGGTTTAGCGGCTTGTGGCGGAGGGACTGCAGATCAAGGGCAGCCAGCTGAAAACCCGCAAGCGGGTGCACAGCAGCCGGTTAAGCTTAAGCTTGGGCATATTGCAGGAGAAAATGACCCTTGGAACCTGGGTGCGAAAAAATTTGCTGAGCTAGTAAAAGAAAAAACCAATGGGACAGTGGAGGTGGATGTGTATCCAAGCTCCACGATCGGGAATGACCGCGATCTTATTGAAGGGATGCAGTTGGGCTCCGTTGATTTTGCCTTGGTTGCAGGCGTACTTTCCAACTTTTATGAGCCTTACGCCATCTTAGAGCTACCGTACTTATTCCGTGATAAGGAACATATGGAGAAGGTATTATACGGACCTGTTGGCGACAAGCTGAAGGCAGATCTTCTTGCTAGCGCCAATATCCGCGGACTTCAATTCTGGGAGCGCACCCCGCGCCAGCTCACCGCCAACAAGAAAGTGACAACGCCGGAAGAGCTGAAGGGGATCAAGATCCGTGTTCCTGAAATCCCGGCATCGATTGCAGCTTGGGAAGCGATGGGAGCAACCCCAACGCCAATGGCTTTCGGTGAGGTGTATTCTTCCTTGCAAACGGGTGTAATTGATGCGCAAGAAAACCCGGTAGCGTTAATTGAGAGCTCTAAGATCAATGAGGTGCAAAAATATCTGATCAACACGAACCATGTGTATGGTTACGTCATGCTGACCATGAGTGACTTAACTTATAACAAGCTGACTCCTGAGCAACAGCAAGCGATTGAGGAAGCCGCAAAAGAAGCAACAACCTACGAGAACGAAATTGTATATGAACAGGAAAAAGAAGTCTTGAAGAAATTGACGGATGCAGGTATGGAAATTGTGGACGTGGATACGGCTCCATTCATGGAAAAAGCAAAAACCGTTCATCCAAACTTCGCAAATAAGTCAGATGCAGCTAAAGAGCTTTATGAAAGCATTGTAAACACGCAGTAATCCATTGGCCTGGCGGCTACCCGAACCTTAGGAAGTGTTCGGGTACCGTCTTCACTTTTTACTCCGGTCATATGACCGAAAATAAAGGAGCTGTGCCATGCATCACGTGGTAAGAATGATTGACGCATTGAATAAAGTGGTGGGATATGTTCTCGCATTGATGTTGGGTGTCATGTCCATATTAATTATTATCCAAGTGGCTAGCCGCTTTATTTTTAATTTACCCTTACACTGGTCGGAGGAATTGTCCCGTTTTTTGATGATCTATGTTGTTTTTCTGGGAGCGAGCCTCGCTATGCGGCATAATCGATTGATTTCTATTGAATTGCTCCCGGAAATGCTAGGGGAGCATAAGCGGAAATTCGTAACGGCATTGGTTATGCTGATTTCCATTGTTTTTTTCGTTATCATGTTTAAGCAAGGAATAGATATGCTAGACCGAGTGAAAGCGCAGTCATCAGCTGGCATGCAGTTATCGATGGCCATTCCGTATGCGTCGATCCCCATTGGAGCTTTTCTTTTAGCTTTAAATTCCCTTGCGGCTATCATTGATGTATTCACCTCCGGGAAAGAGGAGGCAAAATAATGTTCACTATATTAATGGTATGTATGTTGATTTTCTTTGCCTTGAGTGTCCCCATTGCCGTTTCCATCGGTTTGGCTTCCGCCATAGCGCTCTGGTGGGATGGGGGAACGCCGATCATTGTCTTGGTGCAGCGGTCTTTCACTTCCATCGATTCATTTCCTTTGATGGCGATTCCGTTCTTTATATTAGCGGGAACCCTAATGGAATATGGCGGAATATCCAAACGATTAATTGCTCTTGCTAATGCACTCACGGGGCATTTACCTGGAGGACTTGCCATCGTAACTGTAGTGACAGCCATGTTCTTTTCTGCTATATCCGGTTCAAGTGCGGCTACAACCGCAGCATTGGGTAGTATGTTGATTCCAGCCATGATTAATCGTGGGTATCATGCCAATTTTGCAGGTGCCACCCAGGCAGTTTCGGGTGAGCTCGGAATTATTATTCCGCCAAGTATCCCGATGATCCTTTATGGGGTAACGGCTTCGGTATCCATTGGGGATCTGTTCCTAGCAGGTTTTGTTCCGGGAATCCTAATTGGTTTTGCCTTGATTATGACGGTTTATGTGGTTTCCAAAAGGCGTGGTTATACGCGCGAGCCGAAAAAATCCATGCCAGAAGTTTTTCAAGCGTTTAAGGAAGCGTTCTGGGCTTTACTCATGCCTGTGATTATCCTAGGCGGAATCTACGGGGGGATATTTACTCCAACGGAAGCCGCGGGAATCGCCGTCGGGTATGCTTTCATAGTCGGTGTCGTGATTTATAGAGAAATCAAGATCAAGCAAATTGTCACGATTCTCACCCAATCCAGTATAACGACAGCCATCATCATGTTTATCATCTCCACTGCCGGTTTGTTTGGCTGGATTATCACGCGTGAAAATGTACCGCAAATGGTCGCTGAATTCTTTACCGGTATATCCAGTAATCCGATCATCTTCTTGCTTCTGGTCAATCTGTTCCTTCTCATTGTCGGAATGTTTATGGAGACCAATGCCTCCATTATTATCTTGGCTCCATTGCTTCTGCCGGTGGCGATGCAAATGGGAATTGACCCGGTTCACTTCGGGATTATCATGATTGTAAACCTGGCTTTAGGGATGTGTACGCCTCCATTGGGTGTCAACTTGTTCATATCTGCGCAACTGGCGAAAATCCGTTTGGATCAAATCTCTGTGGGAATGCTTCCGTATTACGCGGTGCTGTTGGTAACGCTATTGCTTCTTACCTTTATCCCTCAGCTGTCTATCGGTTTAGTCCAACTGTTTAAATCTTAGATGGGAAGGTGAATGTTCGTGCCCGATATTGAAGTTGTAAGACAGGGACTTAGAAAAACAGGGAAATATATGATGGAATATGAGTTGGCCTGGGGAAATGCAGGGAATATTTCCGCTCGTACAACGGATGACCGCTATCTCATTACCGCCAGCGGCACCTTCTTGGGTGAGTTAGAGGATACGGATCTGGTGGAGTGCTCGCTTTCTGGACAAATTGTAGATTCAAACGGTAAAAAACCTTCGAAGGAAACGCCGATGCATCGAGCGATCTATGAGAACCGCCCAGATATTGGAGCGGTGCTGCATGCCTCTCCATTTTACAGCACGCTTGTTGCTTGTTCTTCAATTGAGATCCCTTCCAACTGGTTTGTGGAAACGATGTATTATCTCGAGCGAGTAGAGCGAGTGGCGTATCATCACCCAGGAAGTACGAACTTAGGGGACGCAGTGGCTGAAAAAGCAAAAGCGGCCAACATCCTGCTGCTGGAAAACCATGGGGTACTCGTTTATGACGTTAGCATTCAGGAAGCCCGGATGTCGCTGCAGACCCTCGAGATGGCCTGCAAAATGCTCATTGTTTCTCGCACAGCTAACATTGAAATGAATGGCTTGTCGCGTGAAACTGAAATGAGTTTCTTGGAAAAAGCCGGCTATAAGCCAAGAAGAAACTGGAATCTATAATAAGAATATTGAAGCAAAAGTCTTAATCTGATCAAGATTGAGGCTTTTGTTTTTTACTGTTTAAGAAAGTTTAAGTTCACTAAAGCATTAAAGTGAACAAACTTTCTTAAACGCATAAAAAACTTCCTCTAAAGGCGGTCTGGCTACCCTGAAAATACTTCGATAGAAGTTTTTTTTATCACTTAAGAAAGGTTGTGAATTAGTTGAAAAAGCGAATCGGTTGTTTACATGTTCATCATTCCAATATTGAGTACATGGAAAGGGCTTTTGGACCTTATGAGGTTGAGTTGATACATTTTGTGGAGCCTGGATTAATTTATCGTGTCTCGCATGATGAGAGCTTCACTATGGAAGCGGCACAGGCAAAAGTGAAAGAACAGATCGAATGGATAGATAAATGTGGAGTGGATGCAATCCTGATCACGTGCACGAATTATATCGCTCTGCTTCAAGAGATGTCTATTTCCACACCCATTATCAAAATAGATGAACCCTTCTTTGCATTCGTTTGTGATTATCCAGGCTCACAAGTGCTGGTGTTCACTAATCCAGCTACCGTGAACGGGACAATGGAGCGACTGAACCAATTCGCCGCATCGAGAGGAAAAATATTGGAAATTGATGTTCAGGTGGCTGAGGGTGCATTTTCTCTAATCATGCAAGGAGACCAGGATGGGTATAACCGCGAGGTTTCCAATTTTATTCTTGAATTAATAGAAAAGGGAGCTCCTATGATCTCGGTAGGGCAGTTATCGATGGCAGATGCTGCTCTTCAGGTATCTGGTGACAAAAATGTCGTGATAGGGAATCTACTCGATACGTTAGTATACTATATTGAGAAGGAGTTAAGGTTAGATCGAAAGTCTAACATTTTCCGGGAAATTTCGACGGGTTCACTGAAAAGTGGCGATAGAAAAATGGTGAATGATGAGAATTAGTTAATGGACTAATCAAAATAACTTTTGTTGCAACTTTCCTCTCAACCTATGATAGTATGGAAAAAAACAGTAGAAAAAGGAGAGAGGAAAAACGTGCAGCGAGGATTTTTACTTATGATGATGCTTACTGTGTTCAGCTTGATTATTCCGTCCCCCCACGCAGCGGCTGAATCGCACTATGTATCTATTAAACTCGTAAATTATGTTGGTAGCCCTAGCGAGCTTTCGATTCAAGTGAAAGGAGATTACGTCACCTCAGGAGGTACCCTGATCCCATCAGGAAGTTCGGTGAAAGTCAGAGTAGATAATGGACAGCTGTCATGGAATGAGAACACGAACCAGGGGACAAGTGTCACCTTTACACCCAAGACTTACAATAGAGATCACTACATAACGATAAAGGACAGATCCTACTTAGGGGAAATGACGTTTACCGTAGAAAACGGCAATCGGGTCCGTCCCACCAATCGACTTCTGCTTGAAGATTACGTACTCGGTGTCGTCCCGCAGGAAATGCCAGTAGCTTGGAATCTAGAAGCATTGAAAGCCCAGGCGGTTCTCGCTCGGACTTATGTGATGGGGAAATTAGATCAAACGATAGATGATACGGTGAGGTATCAGGTATTCGGAGGATTATCGACCAATTCCAATGTACGAAAAGCAGTCGAAGAAACCGAAGGGCAAGTGCTGAAGTTTAATGGAAAATGGGTGGAAGCCGTCTACTCCTCCAGCAACGGGGGGATGCTAGAGTCCAACCATCATATCTGGAACAGCCCACCCCTTGCATACTTATCTGCAAAGCCGGATCCCTATGACCCGAAAATCCAATGGAATCTAGATCTCCATAAGGTTCAAATCGACTTGACCGATAAGGATCTCACCCAGCCCGATAGCTGGTGGGGAGCAGCCACTGAGGTGAACGGGGAAATGGCCCAGTCCATCAAGGCTTGGCTTATGCAAAATGGATATGCCGGAAAAGAAATCAAGATTGTCTCCATCCCTCATTTGTCGATTTCCGAAGAGCGAACGAGTGGAGAACGCAGGACGAGGGGCAGCATGGCTGTTGATTTTATGGTGAGAGAGAACGGGGCGGTTTTGCCAGTCTCGGTATTTTATGAAGACATTCCAATCAGCTCCATTCGTAACATGATCGGTACTCGATTTTTACGAAGTACATTCATAGATTCTTTAACCGATAATGGAACGGTCTTTCAGTTTGCAGGCCGAGGCTACGGCCATGGTGTGGGAATGAGTCAATATGGGGCGAAAAGTATGGCGGACCAAGGACACAGCTATAGAGATATTCTAGGTTTCTATTTTCCAGGTACGGAGCTGGTGGGCAAGAAGGTAGTACAGGATAAGCCGGTGCCGGAAGAACCTGTGAAAGAAGAACCTGTGAAGGAAGAACCAAAAAATCCTTTGCCAAGTAGGTCTGACTATACGGCTCAGCCGGTGATTCGTGTGGTCGTAAACAATGAAGTACAAACCTATGACATCGCGCCTTATATCGAAGAAGGACGTACCATGGTGCCACTGCGGGGAATTTTTGAGGCGTTGGGTTCAGACGTGGTGTGGGATCAGAGGACCAAGACGGTAACCGCGTTTAAAGGTGCAACGATCGTTCAGCTGCAGATCGGTTCAAAGGTAGCCCAGGTGAATAGTAAGAAGGTATCTCTAGATGCCCCTGCACGGAACAAGAACGGTCGGACGATGGTGCCTTTGCGCTTTATTAGTGAAGCCTTGGGGGCCATAGTAGAGTGGGATGCACAGTCGCGGACGGTGTTTGTAGATTTATAATATGGAGGTGAGCCCTTCCGATTCTGGGAGGGCTTTTTATGTTGCGGATCAGTGAGCAAAAGTGCGGTTTCTGTGAGAATGGGGGCCCGGCAACCAAAGTGAAATGACTATAAGTGTTCATCCGAACCCGGTATGGGAATGGGATGATACTACTTAAAAAAGCAGCTTGAAATTGAAAGCTCTGCACCAAAGTTAGATTGCTCTTAGAAAAAGTAGACCGAAATCACTCCCAACCTCGAAAAAACATAAAGAGGTCCNACTCCCAACCTCGAAAAAACATAAAGAGGTCCTCCAGTTCATTGTAATCATTATCGGTTTGGGAGCAAAACGCTCGGTTTCGTGATCAAAGTAGGCTGGTTATTTGGAATTGTTCCAGGTATGGGAGCAAACGGCATCCTTTCGTGAGCATCGGCCATCTTTTCGTGAGCAAAACCAAATTTTCGTGACCAAACAGACCCGGACGCCAGTTATGGGGTTCGAGAACGGACAAGGATCATAAAAAAAAAGCGTAATTACTTAAAAAAGCAGCTTAAATATCAGAGACTCTAACCCGAAGTTTAGATGCTCTTAGAAAAAGTAGTCCAAAATCACTCCAAACTTCAAAAACCTTCGCGAGGTCTTGGAATCATTACTGGTATGGGAGCAAAATGGTCGGTTTCGTGATCATCCGGACCCGAAAGGGAAACAAGCCTTCCCGGACCTGGCGAGGATGAAAAATAAAAGCCTAGTTACCTAAAAAATCAGCATGAAATCGGAGGCTCTAAACCAAAGTTGAGAGTACTCATAAAAAACTAGACTAAAATTACCCGAAAACTTGAGCCAGGCGGTACCTCAACCAAGCGATCCCTCCGTTTCAGGGCACGAACCGTGGGTGAGTTTCATGAGAATTAGCACGGCTTGGCTCAATAACCATTGTATTAAAGAGCCTGGATGATCAGGAGCCTTGTGAAAAATGGATCTCCAAGCAACATGCCGCAGCCAAAAGAAGGAAAGCACCTCCTCCGTGTCAAATTAGTTTGATTAACTAACAACTCTGGAGGAAAGTATGATATTCCGATTAGGTTTCCTATTGTTTTTCTTGTTAACCACCACCTTCCGGGCGGAAGCAACGTCTGCTCCCCCCATTTTGTTGGCTAAAGATCAGCCCTATGCTCTGATTGGCGCATCTACCAAACCGATTGATCCTCCTCTTGTCAAAGAGGGAAGAACGCTTGTACCTGCCCGGTTTATCGCGGAGCAGCTAGGGGCCACCGTAGGTTGGGAAGAGACGAATCAATCAATTACCATCGTAGTCAAGGGCAAACAGATTTCCATGGTTGTCGGACAACCGAGAATGCAAGTCCAGGAACAGTGGGTGGAACTTGACGTTCCTGTCCAATTAATCAAGGGAAGAACGTATCTTCCTTTGCGTGCGTTAGTTGAAGTACTGGATTGGAAGGTCACGTATGATCGAGGGTTCATCGTAGTCAGTCAGGAGGGAATGGACCAAGCCAAGCTCGACAACCTGCGGAAACAGTACGAAGCAGCTCTGCCTCCGATTCGTATTCTGTTTGCCGGAGATGCGATGTTTGATGGGTCGGTTAAGACTGCGGTACGAAAGCACGGACCAGATTATCCTTTTTTATTTGTAAAAGAGGAAGTACAGAAAGCAGATTATGCCATAGTTAATCTAGAGACTGCTGTGACGAACCGTGGGGAGAAGGATTCTGTACAAAAGTTTAATTTCAGGTCGGATCCGATCTCGCTGAAGGGTGTGAAAAACGCGGGCTTTGACATGGTTTCGCTTGGGAATAATCATGCGCTGGATTACGGAAAAGAGGGCTTCCTGGATACCCTCAAGTATCTAAAAGAACAGGACTTGAAGTTTATTGGGGCAGGCATCAATCTAGAAGAAGCTTTTCGTGCGGAAAAAGTGGAGATCAACGGAAAGACGATCAAATTCATGGCGTTCTCACGGTTCCTCCCGTCTACGACTTGGTATGCTCAGAAAAATCGTCCAGGCATGGCCAGCGCCTATCAAGAGGGTCCAGTACTCGAAGCCATCAAGCGAGAGAAAAAGGACACCGATTACTTACTAGTCTACATCCACTGGGGAGTCGAACGGGATACCCGCCCTCAAGCTTGGCAGAGGAGTTTTGCTAAAAAGATGATTGACGCCGGAGCAGATGGGATCGTCGGAGCTCATCCGCATGTTCTTCAGGGGTTTGAATATTACAAGGGAAAGCCGATTGCCTATTCGATCGGAAACTTCGTTTTCCCGGACTATGTGAAAGGACCAACAGCCCAAACGGGGCTTTTAACAGTGCAATTGAAGAAGGATAAGGTTGGATTAGAGTTCAAGCCTTATTATATCAAAAGCAACCAGGTTACCGCGATCAGTAAGAAAGAGCAAGAGGACCTGTTAAAGTATCTGGAGTCGATCTCGTATGGAGTGAAGGTAGAGGGGTATGAGGTCCGTCCGAGATGATCGTAATTCATGCGATTTCGGAGGAGAGGGTTGCATTGGGACAGGGTAGCTCTTGTTTGCCGCGTCCAAGAGGTGCTTCATGGTTAAAGTGTCTGGCTGATGAAATGGTCTGTCTGGTTAGTGTCGGTTTTTTGATGGGGTGTGTTCAGGGGGGCTAGGGTAGAAGTGTTGATTTATGTTGTCTCGAGACTTGGCATAAAAGTTGCTAATGAAATAAAGTGAGTTCACGGAGAGGGGTTATGATCATGTCAACCATGACTGAAGTTCAAATGTTGAAGAATTATATCGGAGGCAGGTGGGTAGAAGCCACTTCCGGAAAGGTGGATACGGTTCCAAATCCTGCGACAGGGGAAGTTTTAGCAAGGGTGCCTCTGTCGTCCCGAGAAGATTTGGACCAAGCGGTGGCTGTGGCAAATGAAGCGTTTAAATCCTGGAAGAAGGTTGCAGTTCCTCGCCGTGCGCGTATCTTGTTCCGTTACCAGCAGCTGTTGGTCGAAAACTGGGAAGAGCTTGCGCGCCTAGTAACGCTAGAGAACGGAAAAAGCTATGAAGAAGCGTACGGAGAAGTACAACGTGGAATCGAGTGTGTGGAATTTGCGGCAGGGGCTCCAACCTTGATGATGGGAAATCAGCTTCCAGACATCGCTACCGGAGTGGAATCTGGTATGTATCGTTACCCAATCGGAGTAGTAGGGGGAATTACTCCGTTTAACTTCCCAATGATGGTACCTTGCTGGATGTTCCCGCTGGCAATTGCGTGCGGAAACACTTTCGTATTGAAGCCATCCGAGCGTACGCCGATATTGGCCAATCGTTTAGCCGAATTGTTCACAGAAGCTGGACTGCCAGCAGGAGTGTTGAACATTGTTCATGGGGCACATGACGTAGTAAATGGAATCTTGGAAAATGAAGATGTAAAAGCGGTATCCTTCGTGGGATCCCAGCCAGTGGCAGAGTATATTTATAAAACAGCAGCTGCTAACGGCAAGCGTGTTCAGGCGTTGGCTGGAGCGAAAAATCATTCCATTGTGATGCCGGATGCTGATTTAGATAACGCAGTAAGCAACATCATCGGTGCTGCTTTTGGATCTGCTGGAGAGCGCTGCATGGCATGCGCAGTAGTAGTCGCGGTTGGCGATGTTGCGGATGAACTGGTAAGCCGTTTAAAGCAAGCAGCTGAAGAGATTCGCATCGGAAATGGAATGGAAGAAGGCGTATTCTTGGGTCCAGTCATTCGGGATCCGCACAAAGAGCGTACGCTGAAGTACATCGAGATCGGGGAAAAAGAAGGAGCAGAGCTTGTTCGTGACGGTCGCTTGGACGCAGCAGTGAGCGGGGAAGGCTACTTTGTTGGACCGACCATTTTTGATCAGGTGAAGCCTGGTATGACCATCTGGAACGATGAAATTTTTGCTCCGGTATTATCGATTGTTCGCGTGAACGATCTGGATGAAGCGATTGAGCTGACGAATAAATCCGATTTTGCGAATGGCGCGTGTCTCTTCACCGACAGTGCAAAAGCTATTCGCCAATTCCGCGAGGATATTGATGCGGGGATGCTCGGCGTAAACTTAGGCGTGCCAGCACCGATGGCGTTCTTCCCATTCTCCGGCTACAAGAAGTCTTTCTACGGCGACTTGCATGCCAATGGTCGTGATGGAGTGGAATTCTATACACGTAAGAAGATGTTAACGGCTAGGTATTAATAGATTGGGCGCTGCCACCGATTAATTGGTCGCTTCCGGCCCTCAAATGGGCGTTCGCCCGTCGGCATTGGGCGCAACCACCGAATAATTGGTCGCTTCAGACCCTTAATTGGGCGTTTAGCTGCCGGAATTGGGCGACTCGCTCTGGATTGGGCGCAACCACCGAATAATTGGTCGCATCCCGCCCTCGAATGGGCGTTCGCCCGCCGGAATTGGGCGGCCCCAAGGTCGGGTCACCCCGCCCAAGCTATCAGGATTCCACCTCCGTGTGGAGTCCTATTTTTTTGCTTTCCAACAATCAAGGGTTCCTTTACACTTAGAGAAAGTCAAATCTACGAGGTGAACCATGTTGCAGTCGGAACCGACCTTGGAGTCTCTATCTCAACGCCTGCAAGACGCAGAAAACATGGTCGAAACATTAAAGACGGTACTGGACTCTGCTTTTGAAGGGGTAGTAGTGATTGATGCTCAAGGCATCATTAAAGAACTGAATCAGGCGTACAGTGAGTTTTTAGGGATTAAACGAGAAGAAGCGATTGGCAAGCATGTCACAGAAGTCATTGAAAATACCAAAGTCCATCGCTGCATTGAAACGGGCATCGCGGAGCGCGGAGTGATTCAGCGGATTTTTGGACAGGACATGGTCGTTCATCGCATCCCGATCTGGCGGGATGGCGTCGTCGTTGGGGCCATCGGGATGCTGATTTTTCAGGGTGTGTCTGAGGTCTATAAGATTCTACAGCGTTTACAGGGGCTGTCTCGGAAGGCAGGCGATAAGGAAAAAAATCAATTGGATGGGATTATTGGGAAAAGTCCCGCTATTACCGAGATTAAGCGGATTGCCAGTCGGGCCGCAAAAGTGCCCTCGACAGTCCTGATTACCGGAGAGAGCGGCGTGGGAAAAGAGGTGTTTGCGCGAGCGATCCACCAAAAAAGCGCGTATGCGGATGGCAAATTTGTCGGCGTGAATTGTGCGGCCATCCCCGAACAATTGCTGGAGGCGGAGCTGTTTGGCTATGAAGAGGGCGCTTTTACAGGGGCTAAAAAAGGCGGTAAACCGGGTAAGTTCCAATTGGCTCATAAAGGGACAATCTTCTTAGATGAAATCGGCGATATGCCGCTGTATATGCAAGCGAAAATCCTTCGTGTGCTAGAGGAGCGAGTGGTGGAGCGAGTCGGAGGCTTAACCCAAACGGAAGTGGACGTGAGGATTATTACGGCCACTAACAAACCCCTTGAGGAGATGGTACACAAAGGGCTGTTTCGGGACGATTTATTTTACAGACTCAACATTATCCGCCTGCATATCCCTGCCCTAAGAGAACGAAAAGTGGATATTCCTTTTCTCATTGAGTTTCACATGGATCGCTTGTGCCGAAAGTTCGGTTTTGAGCCCAAGGATTTCACGAAGGAGGCCATGGAAGTCCTGCTTAGCTACTCTTGGCCGGGAAACATCCGTGAGCTGGTCAATACCTTGGAGCTGATGATTGGAATGGCAGAAGGAAGCGTGATTCAGCGAGGGGATTTGCCCAAACATTTTTTCTCTCCCTATCTTAAGGACATGCCCGAGCCTGCGGTGACGCAACCACCTAGCAGAGTGCCGCAAGACAGGGATTGGCGAGAATTGATTGTGGACAACGAAAAGGAATGGATTGTGCAAGCCTTAATCGAAGAAAAAGGCAATAAGGCCGCGACGGCGAAGCGACTAGGGATTCATCGATCGACGCTTTATGAAAAGCTGAAGAAATATCAATTGTAATGTTGTTGGTGTGTCTTAAAGTGTCTGGTTTTTGTTCGATGGTGGAGGGAGATCCTACACTCCGTTGAAGAGGAGGCTTGGTATAGAGCCATGGGATGTTTTGGTATAAGAATTGCATTTAAAAGAAAGCGTCATCAGCATTTCAAAGGGGGATAACCATGGCCTTTCATCAATTACTTATGCCAAGCAGGATATTATATGGAGAAGGATCTTTCGGTGAAGTAGGAAAGCAAGCCCAGTTGTTGGGCAAGAAAGTCTTAATTATCAGCGATCCGATCATGGACAAGATCGGCAATGTAGCCCTTTGTGAGAAGTATCTGGAAGAGCAAGGACTTGAGACTGCCAAATATCTCGGTGTAGACACGGAGCCGACGGACGTTCATGTTAAGGAAGCGCTAGCGATCTGTCATGAAGAGCAGTGCGATGTGATCGTCGCTGTAGGTGGCGGAAGCTGTATTGATACGGCAAAGGCTGTCGCCGTTATGGTGACCAATGAGGGGACCATCAGCAACTATGTGGGCAACACCAAGCCCTTTACTCAGAAGCCGTTGCCGTTGATTGCGGTGCCTACGACGGCAGGGACAGGGTCAGAGGTAACCTCTGTGACGGTCATTATCGATCAAGCGACGGATGTCAAAATGATGATTAAGCAGCCGGAACTTTTGCCAGCGATCGCCATTGTTGATCCTGTCTTGACGTTTTCCTGCCCACCATCCGTCACGGCGGCAACCGGAGTGGATGCTTTGTGCCATGCGGTAGAAGCCTATCTATCCCGCCGTTCCCAGCCGGTCACGGACACGATGGCATTGCAAGCGATCGAGCTGATCATGAATAACCTCCGTCAAGCCTACAACCAAGGGGAGGATGTAGTAGCTAGAGATAAAATGGCCTTAGGCTCCATGTTGGCTGGAGTGGCTTTCTCTAATGCTTCCGTTACCTTAGTTCATGGCATGTCCCGTCCGATCGGAGCGCTTTTCCATGTGCCTCATGGAGTCTCTAATGCGATGCTGCTTCCAGCCGTTTTGGAATTCACGAAGGAGAGCGCAGTGGAACGTTTAGCGGAGATTGGTCGAATCATCAAGCCAGAATGGAAAGACCTATCCAACCAAGAGCTAGCGGATATTGTGATCCTTGAAGTGAAGCAGCTTTGCCAAGACTTGAAGATCCCGAACATGAAGACATGGGGGATTGACCAAGCGAAGTTCCAGGAATTGGTCTCCAAGATGGCGACAGATGCGCTGGCGAGCGGAAGCCCGGGCAACAATCCGAAGGTGCCGACCCACGAGGAGATTGTTCAGTTGTATCAGGTTTGTTATGAGTATGATTTTAGCACGCAAGAAAAAGCTATACAGTAGTTCGTGGTGTGGATTTACAGAATTAAAAGAACCTGGTGAACTCACCAGGTTCTTTTAATATTATGATCTTTTCGCTAATTCTTTACGGTCATCGGCTGTTGGAGGTTCCTCCATCCAACCGTTTTGGATCATGAGGTCGGCTCCATCTTTACCAAACTCTAACACCTCACCCATAAGGCGCAAATAATGTGTGCCCAGGTCTTTTCTGCTGCATACCGATAAAGCTAACCCGTAAAACGCTACGGCTGTGATAGTTGACATTTGGATTTGGAACATGATCAATTTATCCGAAAAAGGCGAAGTGGTGGAGTTTGTCACTCTTGATTCCCAAGAAATAGGGGAATTGAGGTGATCTTCACTAAGCAGCGAGTTGAAAATCTCGATATGCTTATTTGATATATCAAGTCCTCTCAACAGATGATTTCGGACTTTCTGTGATTGAGCAACTTGACTATAGGCAACCTTTAAGGTGCTATGCAGATTCATTTTTATCAAATTAAACGTGATGCTATTAATTTCTACAGAAGTTAGCGGACGTCGCTCTCCAATCCATCCGGTTAAAAAATCAGGCTGTTTAACGAAAGTCACCAATTCAGGAGGATTGATATAAGGAGGGCGGACCATAAGCCCTTTTGCCAGCATAGCTTCCATAATTCGATGATAGAGAATCATGCCTTCCATATTGCACTTGATATAGTATGATCTAAGGTCCGAGCGAATAGAAGTAGTCACAGCCGCTCCATAACCATCTATGCCGTGCAATGACATGACATACAAATAGTTTAAGAAAAGTGCATCGTCAAAAAGGCGCGGAGCATTTATATTTACATCCTGATCAGTAAAACCGTGGGGAATTGGAAAGTTTTCCTGTATAAAAAATTCCTTAATCCTTTTTACATGACGCTCTGATAGCTCTTGGGCAAATTGATATAACAATCGGATATCTTCATCCTCGATTTTCGCGACCGCATACTTTTGAAAACAAATTGCCGCCGTATCATTTAAATATTGGGTCCAAAGATTACCTATTTCTGGGGCCGTTAATCTAGAGTGATGTTCGGTTTTCAATTGTCGCCCTCCATTTAACAGTATAAGGAGTCCTCTACGGCAAATTTCTTTATTTGACGGACTATTGTATATGTGAATTATAATATCCAATAATTGTATAATAATACATAGGTTTCATGGATATCGTGACTCTTTACTCAGCCATCTCTTTTTTTATTCCATGACGAAACAATCGTTTCTGACTATAAAGATTCTCATCCGCCTCATGGATCATCTCCTGAAGGGACTTCATCTTTCCTTGAGAAACCGAGACACCGACGGACACGCTGATGTCGACTTTCATGGAGAGAGATAATTTGGCTATGTTTTGATCCAAGCGGTGTTGAAAGCTTGAGATCGCGGACGGATGGTGCAGGCAGGCAAGGATGACAAATTCATCTCCACCCCACCTAGCGACAATGTCTTGTCTTCTGGTGTTTTCCTTAAGAATTTTCGAGAGGCCGGATAGTACGTTATCTCCCATTTTATGGCCATAGGTATCATTGATCGTTTTGAAATTATTGCAGTCGAGGATGAACAAGCAAAAGGTACTGTTGTTCTTTAAGGCATGGTTGGCAAGTTTCGCGAAGCGTTGGGTGACAAATCTGCGGTTGTAGACGCGGGTTAAGGGGTCTTTCGCTGAGAAGTACATTGCTTTATCGTATTGAAAGCCTAACAGCCATCCAAATAGAGTGAAGCTGCCTGTCATCAAGTAAAAGGAAATGGGATGCTCTGAGATGGATAAATCATAGAATAGTAGAAAATAGAAAGTATGAAACAGGACGAAAAGGGAGCTTATCATTCTTCCCTTGAACTGCATCGAATCACCGCCAATATTATTACGATAATCTTATTCTAAGTCGTATTAACAAAATTTGCTATATTTTTTATCCAATTTTTACTTATATAGAACTTTAGTACGAACTATAGGATAATAAGTAGGATAATAGATTCATGTCTTTATTCCTTATTGGTTTTAAAATAAGCTTAGAAGCATATTGGAAAGGGTATCTATTATGGTCATTCAACCCGAGTGGTCCTCATCATGTGGACTTTTTTATGGTGATAATCTTCTTATCATGCAAGAATTAAAGAAGCAAGGATACGAAGGGCAATTTAGTATGATCTATTTTGATGGACCTTTTAATTCAGGATGGGTCTTTTCGTCATACAGTGAGGAATTAAAAGAAGAGATTGTGGATCCGTGGAACGAATGGAAAACGATAAGAAACTTTTTTAATCCCGGGGATTATCGCAATGATTATAGAAAGAGAATAGAGGTCGCCAAGCATCTGTTAGCCGATGAAGGGATCTTGGTCTTTCATACTTCACAAAAAGAAGGGCATTATTTAAAGGTCATCCTTGATGAGGTGTTTGGAGAGAGACAATTTCTCGGCGAAGTGGTTTGGAAGTTTGCTAATGGTCCGGTCTACCAAAAGGCTCAGTTTGGGTTAAACCATGAAACCTTGTTTTTTTATGCGAAATCGGAAGCGTTCACGAAGAAAGCAGAGAAGTGCTACTCCTCCGTTTGGGATGATATTGGAACTTACGATGACATGCAAGCAGAAAATACCTATTATGCTACCCAAAAGCCTGAAAAGCTAATCGAGCGGATACTCGATATGACGACCGAGGCCGGCGCACTCGTGGGTGATTTCTACTGTGGAAGTGGAACGCTGCCCCTTGTCGCCCAAAAAATGAATCGGAGATGGATTGCAAGCGATAACTCAAGGATTGCGATTCAAACGGCTGTCAAGAGACTTTCAACCCTAGGTATTGAGGCCTCGGTTCATCAGATCATCGAAGACTTTAACCTGGAGTATCTGCAGGAGAAAGAGTATACAAAACGTTCAGAGATTCCTTTTTCCCTTTATGAACTTAAGGGACTAAAACGGGAGCTAGGGGATGTTCCTATTAAGATTAATGCCTTTGATTATACCGATGATATTGATCTGATAGGGGATCATTCGGTAGTCTATCAGTTTATAATGCCTGGAAGGTCATGCAAGAGCAGCCGGGTTCCCCGACCAGTGCCAGCAGGGGACGGATTGAGGGTCTCAGCTCCTTTTGAGTGGATATATTTTCATCTGAAACATGGGAAGATTGAAGAGTATAATTACCATGTGGATCAGGGAGAGATGGAGGATCGAGTGAAACGTTCTCTTCTCCGACTTAATGGAAATTGGATTAAGGAAAAAAAACGATATGATCATTATGAGAGATGGATAGATATCTTCGGCCACTCGTATGTTGTCCGAAAAGAAAGGAAGGAGGGGGAGAATTGGGCAAGACAGCTATTGTTATTGGAGGGCTAAAAGGGATTGGGCGGGCGATTAGTCAGGATCTAGTCCATCATGGTTTTACCGTGTATGCCACCACTCGTGAGGAAGTAGCGGATACCGGGAGTGAACATCTGATTCCTCTTCAACTGGATGTTACAAGTGAAGAAGATGTGGAAATAGCAATGAATCAGATTGGAAAAGATCGGCTATCACTCGATGTGCTGGTGAATAATGCAGGAGTTGGCGTGTTTAAAGCCTTCGAGGAAATCACGACTCAGGAGTGGGAGAATGTATTCAAGACCAATGTACTGGGGATTTTACAGTGCACGCAAAAAGCTTTTCCACTGCTAAGGCAGAGGGGCGGTCGCATTATCAATGTGAGTTCGATTGCCACCGAACGAAAGCTCCCCTTCAATACCGTCTATGCCGCTTCTAAGCATGCGCTTAGGGGATTTGGCGGCGTATTAGGGGAAGAGTGGGCTCCGTATCATATTTTTACTACGAATCTACATTTAGGAGCTACGTATACGGATATTTGGAAGGATGCAGAAGGATTTTCGGCTGAGGATATGCTTCATGTTGACGATGTGGCTCGCGTGGTCAGCTTTATTGCAACGACCCCCCTCCATGTGAGAATAGATGATATCACGGTAACACCTCCTAAGGGAGTGCTGTAGCTATGTCGTTAAAAAAGAAATTAGCCATTATCTTTTCCTCAGTTGTAACCATTGTTTTGGTCATCAATAACACCCTATTCTATTTTTATACCCAAGATCTCTTGCAGCAGGACCAAGTGAAGCAGATGGAGCTGTTGGCTAAGGAGATCAGCATTTCCATTGAGCACTCTCAGTATGGAGCGAATTACGTAGAAGATTTGATTGGGGAAAAGTTGCGTGTGGCTGGCTTGGCTGCCCAGTATGCCCTGGATCCAGACATCGAGAAGGTCTCTGATGAAGAACTGGTTGCTCTAAGTGAAAAGCTTGGCGTATCCTATATCACTTTAATGGTTCAGGAGCAGGATGATATCAGAGGGGTAAAATCATCCGATCCGAAAGAACGAGATCTGAGTACCAAGGAATGGGGCTATTGGTATACAGCCTTCCAGCAGTTATTTGAACACAAGCAGGTGACGATCCCTGAAGGGCAAAAGCTCAAAAATTATTGGGCAGGCCCGATGAACGTCTCCGCTTCCGACCCTAATCATGTGGATAAATGGGGCTATTATTACGATGGGACTACCAACTATATCATCAGCCCCTATATGCGAGACAAGCAGATCATGGATTTCAAGGATCAGATTGGTCCCGTAGCCGTCATTCAAAAAACTTTAAGCAGCAACCCGGTTTTATTATCCATTACCGGCTTTAATCCACGGACATTTGGACACCCGCCTGTGTATACCGAACAGAATGGCCAAAAGTTTGTGGAGCTGGCTAATCAAGAAATCCAATTTGGCGATTATAAGTTTCAACAAGAAGAGTTGGATGTTCCAGCGGTAAGAATGGCGATGGAATCGGGAAACGTCGTTAGCTTCTTAGCGGAATGGAGTGGCCAAGCTGTTTTAAAGAGCTTTATTCCTATTCTGGCTGAAACGCCTTATGTGATCGGAATTGTTACCGATTATAAGGTGGTACAAGAAGTGCTAGATAAGCAGCTGCTCAATAGTCTGATTATTTCTGTGATTGTCCTTGTCTTTGTTTTTTGCATCAGCTATCTCTTGGCCGACTACATTGTGAGGCCACTCAACCGAATTCTGCAGAAAGTCAATGAGATCGCGGAAGGCAATATTGGGTCCCAGGTGAAAATTGACCGCCGAGATGAACTTGGCTTGCTATCCAACGGTGTAAATAAGATGTCAACTAACCTGCTCAACTATACAAACGAAATTCAATACCAGGCAAATCACGATTATCTGACCGGTCTGCCTAACCTGCGATTGTTTAACCAGATCACTTCGGAAAAGGCCGCTGAAGCCAACCAATCCTCGTTTGCGATCTTGTTTTTGGATCTGGATAAATTCAAATTTGTCAATGATATGCTGGGACATGCCGCGGGAGATCATATTCTCAAAGCGGCAGCGGAGCGCGTGACGAGTCTTCTACAGGACGGAGAAACCTTGGCTCGCATTGGCGGAGATGAATTTTTGCTGCTGCTTCCGAATAGTCAGCGGGAGAGGGCGAAGGAGACGGCGGAACGTATCAAGAAAGAGTTTGAAAAGCCGTTCGTTTATGGAGGTAACGAGTTCTTCATAACGGTAAGTATCGGAATCAGTCTTTATCCTACCGATAGCACGGATGTAGAGGCGATTGTCAATAATGCGGACATGGCCATGTATCGGGCAAAGGAGCGAGGCCGAAACAACTACCAGTTCTACTGTTCGGATATGAATGAGGCGATTCAGCGAAGAGCGCTGTTGGAAAAAGGGATGCGCCGAGCGCTGGAGCGAGGGGAGTTCATTCTTCATTATCAGCCCCAGGTGGATATTCAGACGGGAATTCTCACGGGGAATGAAGCGTTGATTCGTTGGCATCATCCGGATTTGGGCATGATTTCCCCGATGGAGTTTATTCCCTTAGCAGAAGAAACGGGATTAATCAGCATGATGGGAGAATGGATCATCCGTACAGCCTGCAAACAAAATAAGCAGTGGCAAGAAAACGGATTCCCGCCTATGCGGATCTCCGTCAATCTGTCCGTGCACCAGTTCCAGCAAATCAACCTGGTGGATCAAGTCAAAGAGGCGCTGGAGGCAACTGGCTTAGATCCACAGTACCTGGAGCTTGAGATTACGGAAAGCATCGCGATGTATAACGAGGAATATGTGATTTCTAAGCTTCAAGCCCTGAAAAACCTTGGGGTGAAGATTGCCATCGATGATTTTGGCACAGGCTACTCTTCCTTAAGTTACTTGAGGAAGTTTCCAATTGACTGCCTCAAAATTGATAAATCCTTCGTGCGGGATATTGGCGATGAATCCGATGCGATGATTATTAGTACGATTATGGCCATGGCCCGCCAGCTCAAGGTAAATGTGATTGCTGAAGGAGTCGAAACGGAGGAGCAGCTTGATCTCTTGCGAGAACTCCAATGTAATGAGGCACAGGGTTATCTGTTTAGCAAGCCGTTATCGGTTGAAGACTTTAATCGGTTGTTTCAGGGAATTCAAGAAGCTGCCATGACTAAGATCAGTAAGGTTTAACAAAAATAAGAAAGTGTAGTGGGCCTCCTTCGTGGGAGTCCCTTTTTTCTTTCTAATCCGACAAAATGTGACAAAAGTCCTAAAGGGATTGATTGGATATAGTCGAATTGAAATAGGTAAATGTTACCTGTGTAGAAAGGAGGTGTAGAGATGTCTATGCGACTGATGAGAAAGGTTGGATTTTCCGCTGCCCATTATTACCGGATATCGAGCTGGAGTGAGGAAAAGAACCGACAGATCTTTGGGCCATGCAGCAGTCCCTATGGCCACGGGCATGATTATAGTTTAGAAGTGACGGTCGAAGGAGCTTTAGATGTTAAGTCTGGGATCGTTGTCAACATTACCGATATGGATCGAGTAATCAAGGATGTCATCGAAAACGAGTTTGATGGGCGGTTCTTGAATCGGGAACATCCTTATTTTGAAACGGTCGTACCGACTACCGAGAATATCGTAAAATACCTTTGGAATACGTTGAAGGATAAATTTAGGCCTCATACCCTTCAGAAAATCAGGCTGTATGAACATGCATTCCTATTTGCCGAGAAGGAGGAAGGACCCTTGGTGCAATTCACGAGAAAATACCACTTTAGCGCGGCGCATCGTCTGCATAGCGACCAGCTGAGCGATGAAGAAAACCAGAGAATCTTTGGGAAGTGCAATAATCCCTACGGTCATGGCCACAATTATTACCTCGAAGTCAGCGTCAAAGGGGAAATCGATTCGGTCACAGGGATGGTTACGAATATGGCCGATTTGGATGAGATTGTGCAGCGGGAAGTACTTTCTAAGCTTGACCATAAGCATCTGAATTATGAGGTGGAAGAGTTTAAGCATTTGAATCCGACGTCAGAAGTCGTTGCGATGGTGGTGTATCAGATGCTCGAACCTCATTTACCGCAACTGCACAAGATCGGAATCTGGGAGACCGAGAAGAATTATTTTGAATATGTTGCTGCACCATAATAAAACCTCCCTTGCGTAAAACGCTGGGGAGGTTTTATTATGTGGATTATAAAAAAAACGACAGGAGGAACAACGCTGTGTATGACTTGCTGATCGTCATGTTAGAGCGTATGGGTATTATTGTGACGGTGGCCTTCGTCATGACCCGATTTGCTTTTTTCCGCCAGACGATGAACCGGCAGCAGGTCACTCGTTCCCGGGAGGGCGTCGTGATGCTGATGTTCGGTTTTTTTGGCATTATCGGGACGTATACCGGGGTTGCCTTCAACCCCGCTTTAGGGGAGTTCTCCGGATGGTCCGTTGCCTTGGATGAAGAAGAAGCTTTGGCTAATTCTCGGGTAATCGGCGTGGTTGCGGCAGGATTGTTAGGAGGTTACCGGGTCGGTTTGGGAGCAGGGCTGATCGCAGGGATTCACCGATTTTTGCTGGGAGGCTTCACGAATGTGGCGTGCGGGGGGGCCGCTCTACTTGCGGGATGGTTGGCAGGATGGTTCCATCACAAGATGCCAGGGCGCAGGCTGGAGCTTCCCACGGCATTCGCAGTTGGGGCGCTTGCCGAAGCGATTCAAATGCTGGTAATTCTTCTGGTGGCGCGTCCTTTTACGGAGGCTTGGCTGCTCGTGCAAAGTATTGGATTGCCCATGATCCTCGCAAATGGAGTCGGATGCAGTTTATTTATTTTGATCATTCGAAATGTATTAAACGAAGAAGAGCGCGCGGGTGCCATTCAAGCGCAAAAAGCCCTGCGGCTGGCCAGTCTTACTTTACAGCATATGCGGAAAGGTTTGACGGCTGATTCGGCCCGCGCGACTTGTGAACTGGTGCATAATGAGGTGGGGGTCAAGGCGGTTGCCATGACAGATGGCGAAGTGATCCTGGCTCATGTGGGCGCGGAAAGGGAAAGGGAAAGGGAAAGGATCGGAGCGGCGGAGATCAGGAGGGTGCTCGAAGCTGGGGAGCTGGCCGTCGTACAAGCCCCATCTGCTGTGATTGCTCCTTTGAAACGCAAGGAGGAGACGATTGGGACGATCATTTTTTATTTTCGAGAAGGGAAGGAGGTTTCGTTTCTGGCTATGGAGCTGATCAAAGGACTGTCCACCCTGCTTAGCCACCAGCTAGAAATTGCGGAAGCCGACCGCTACCATAAGTTGGCCAAGGAAGCGGAGATCAAATCCTTGCAGGCGCAGATCAGTCCGCATTTTCTATTTAATGCGCTGAACGTAATCGTGTCGCTCATTCGTACAGATCCGATGAAGGCGCGAAAGCTGCTCGTTTCGTTATCTCACTTTTTCCGGCAAAATCTTACCGGTACCACCACGTCATGGACCACGATCGAAGCGGAGCTGAATCAGGTGAAGGCTTACCTGAATATTGAAGAAGCCCGTTTTGTGGACAAGCTTCGAGTAAGCTATGAGGTGGATGAGGAAGTTCTTCATTACGAGATCCCCCCTTTGACCCTGCAGCCCATCGTGGAAAATGCCATTAAGCATGGAATCCATGGGATGGAGAAGGATTGTGAGATCGTGATTCGGGTGGAAAAGGGGAAGGATGGAGCACGGGTCAGTGTGCAGGATAATGGTCAAGGCATGGGGAGTGAGCGGCTTCAGAAGCTTGGAAAGGAGCAGCTGGCCTCCGCCGAGGGAACGGGGATTGGACTTTATAATACGAATCGGCGCCTCACGATGATGCTAGGGGAAGAATCGGCCATTCAAGTGGAAAGCCATCTAGGCCAAGGCACGCTCGTTTATTTTAATGTCCCCAAATTCAAGAAGGAGGGATCGACGGATGAAAAAACGTATCAAAGCGCTAATTATCGATGATGAACGCTATTCTCGCGAGGAGCTGTTGCATTTGCTAGAGGCCCATGACTCGATTCAAGTGATGGGCGCAGAGGAATCCGCGACGGCGGGCCTAGCTCAGATTGCGGACATGGAGCCAGATGTAATTTTTCTCGATGTTGAAATGCCCAAGATGTCAGGGATGGAACTGGCTAAAGTGATTCAAAAGCTCAAAAAGCCCCCGCTGGTTGTCTTTGCCACCGCCTATCCAAATTTTGCCGCGGAAGCCTTCCGTTACCAGGCGATCGATTACCTGCTTAAGCCGTTTGATGAAGAACAGCTGGCCGTGACGGTTCAGCGGATTGAACGGGCGCTTCAGATGACCCCGGTAGAGCCGGAGGCGACTCCAAAAGGAAAATTAGCGGTGGAAGGAGAAAAAGAAATTGTCTATCTTTCTCCGAGCGAAATGGTCTATATATCCCGTGAGGAAAATAGTACGCATATCTACACGGAGAACCAGATGTATGAGATCAAGCTGACTTTAAAAGAGCTAGAGCAGCGGCTTAAGGATTACGCC
Source organism: Ammoniphilus sp. YIM 78166 (assembly GCF_004522215.1). Taxonomy (GTDB): domain Bacteria; phylum Bacillota; class Bacilli; order Aneurinibacillales; family RAOX-1; genus YIM-78166. The sequence continues at coordinate 832,155 of NZ_SDLR01000004.1, forward strand.
TTTGTCCGCATTCATAAAAGCTTCCTCGTCAACCTAGACTATATCCAAAAGCTGATCCCTTGGTTTAATGGAGCCTACCATCTGGAGCTGATGGGACGAAAAGAGACCTTACCAGTCAGCCGAAATTATGTGAAATCGCTTCGGGATCGCCTAGAGCTGTAGCATGTTAATTGGTAAAACGGACATGTTAAGGGGCAATTTCTGCATCTTGTTGGTGAAAACCTCCTGTGTTCACGCTTTCACGCTATACTGAAGGCACGAATCATTGGAAGGAGGATTTCACATGTATACATTTATTGCAGGTATTATTCTTCTCATCGTTGGCTATTTCATCTATGGAAAGTTTGTTGAAAGGGTTTTCGGAGTGAAGGCAGAGCGGCCTACGCCTGCGATCACGAAGAAAGACGGCGTCGATTACGTGCCGATGGGCATTCATCGCAATTCTTTAATTCAGCTTTTGAATATTGCAGGGGTTGGACCGATTTTTGGACCGATCATGGGAGCACTTTATGGACCTGTTGCTTTCCTCTGGATCGTCTTAGGATGTATCTTCGCTGGAGCGGTTCATGACTATTTGACAGGGATGATTTCCATCCGCAACCGCGGTGCGCATTTGCCGGAGCTGGCAGGAAAGTTTTTGGGCTCTGCGATGAAGCATGTGGTCAACGTTTTTGCTGTGCTTTTGCTATTGCTTGTAGGTACGGTGTTTGTCTCTGCACCAGCCGGATTGCTGCACAACCTGACTTCTAGCTGGATGAGTTTAAGTGTCATTGTTGGAATTATCTTCGTTTATTATATTATTGCTACCCTATTGCCGATTGATAAGGTGATCGGTCGCCTCTATCCGATTTTTGGCGCGCTTCTTTTGATTAGTGCGATCGGGGTTGGGGGGTCTCTGATCCTGACGGGAGCTCCGATTCCTGAGCTTTCTCTGACCAATATGCACCCTGAAAATTTACCGATTTTTCCGCTCTTATTCTTGACGATTTCTTGTGGGGCATTGTCTGGGTTCCATGCGACGCAGTCGCCAATTATCTCTCGTACCACGCAAAATGAACAGCAAGGCCGCCGCATTTTCTACGGCATGATGATTGCGGAAGGGATTATCGCCATGATCTGGGCTGCAGCTGCCATGAGCTTGTTCGGAGATGGAAACGGATTAAATGAAGTATTGAAAAATGGCGGACCAGGAGCGGTCGTGAGTGAAGTGGCGACGATGATGCTGGGTGCCGTTGGGGGTACGCTAGCGGTTCTAGGCGTTATTATTCTCCCGATCACGTCTGGAGATACGGCATTCCGTAGCGCCAGAATGATCATTGCGGACTATTTTAACCTGTCCCAGAAAAAGCTTGCCAGCCGTCTTTGGATTGCTGTGCCGTTGTTCGTGATTTCCTTTGCCTTAACGAAAATTGATTTCGGCATTTTATGGCGCTATTTCTCTTGGGCCAACCAATCCACAGCGATGATCGCCTTGTGGGTAGGGGCGATGTATCTGTTCATCGCGAAGAAAAACTACTGGATCTCCGTGATTCCCGCTTTGTTTATGACGATGGCTACGTTTACGTACATCTTCAATGCCAAAATCGGGTTTAACTTGCCGATGAATCTATCTTATGTAGCAGCGGCCGCGACTACCGTAGTGGTGACTTATCTCTTCTTCCGTTCGGCCGTGAAACGTCGCGAAGAGGGTGCCAGCCTGGATGATGGTCTGGATCGAAAGGATCATGCCGCGTAGTCACGAAGCAAAATGAGGGTGTTCCCAATTGGGGGACACCCTTTTTGTGAGGTTTAGGTAACCATCTTTGATGGCTGTAGTTTGGCTTGTACGCAAAAGGGAAAAAATAAAGGGAATGACGATAGTTGAGGGGAAACGGGATACTATGTACGATAGGCTGAAGCAAGTGGAGAGCGAGATTGTTCAGATTAATTATGAGCATTGGCTACATTATGAACTGTTTACTTGGCAATGGTGGTTGCTGGTCGTTTTGTCTGTCGTACCTTGGATCTTATGGTGGAGAGTGGTGGACAAACGGAGAATCATAGAAATTTTAGCGGTGGGACTTTTTGTCGCGACCATTGCCTCTTTGCAGGATGTTTATGGCTGGAATCGGGGGATGTGGCGTTATCCGATTCAGCTTCTTCCGGTATGTATCCCCTTATTGCCATTTGATGTTTCTGTCTTGCCAATTGTACAAATGTTTGTTTATCAGTTTTTTAGGAGTTGGAAGGCATTTTTGGGGGTCAATCTTGTGATTGCGTTTAGTTTTGCTTATATTTCTGAGCCGCTCCTGGAATGGATGGGGATCTACGACCCCATCAAATGGAAGCATATTTACTCTGTTCCCATTTATGTGATGAATGCGGTGGTGGCTAAATGGGGAATTGAAAAGCTGAAAAAAATAGAAAGTAGGGCCTAGCGTACATATTATTTTTAAAAAGGGACAAAACATAAGGTACACTCGAAAGGAGGATTGCATCATGACAATTATGCGTCATCTGATTCGATTTGCCGTAACTGCGATTGTATTGCTAATCGTAGGCTGGATGGTTCCTGGCTTTCAGCTCGTTGGGTTCTGGAGCGCGTTTATGGCCGCTATCCTGATCTCCCTGATTGGGTGGGGGATTGAAGCGCTGATGGGACCGAGAATTTCTCCCTACAGCCGCGGGCTGGTTGGCTTTATCGTGAGTGCTGTGGTGATTTACTTTACCCAGTTTTTCCTCGCCGGGATGCGAGTGACGATCTTGGGCGCCATCTTAGCCGCCTTGGTTATTGGAATTGCCGATTTGTTTGTTCCGGCAAAACCTCGCATTGCTCAGAAATAGGGTAGACCTATTTCACAAACAGAAAGACCCTCTATGCAGAGGGTCTTTGTTCTATACTGCTGCTCAGCTTTTGAATTTGTGCGTTAATGCCTTGAATGGATTGATATAGGTCCATTCGTTCTCTCCAGTTTAGTGAAGAGTCCATGATATTGTCCTTCAGCTTTTCCTTCGTTTCAATGAGGATCTCAATGTCATTGACTGTATACATATTCGAATCTCCTTTCGGCAACCCGGCTGCCATAGTTTGTTTAAGGAACTTTAGGCCCGTGGCTTTGCGTCTTCACCTTTCAGTGAGTTTGCGATTATCGAGGTTATAAGATATTTTTACCATAAAACGAGAGGGTTGTGAAGAGAGTCTTAGGTACTAGATAGTGCCTGTCACTCCCCGAATTTTGTCGAGAACCCGGCAATTTCAGCCGGAAGAAACCTCCACCCAGCGGCAAAAAATGCCGGTATATCCCGCCGTTCCCCCTCGAACGCTCCCTTTTATCGTGTTTTTTAACTTGGCATCATTCTTGCTATATAGTAATGTGTCAACGAATTAAAATCGCTTACACACATACAAAGGGGGATTTACAGATGAAAAAGCATTTTATTGCAGGAGTATCTATGATTTTCTTGCTAGGAAGCGTTCTCACCGCTTGTGGAGGAGGTTCCAACACGACGACAATCGAACCGGCTAAAACGGATGCCGCTCAAGAAGCGCCGAAGGAAGCAGCAGCGGATGACAAGCTAGAGACGAAGTTTGCCACCGTGGCCACAGGTGGAGCATCTGGTCCTTATAATATCCTTGCCACTTCCCTTACGGACATCTATTCCAAGACTTATGGCGTGAATTCGAAGACCCAAACCACGGGGGCTTCCGTTGAAAATATGAATCTTTTGAAGCAAGGCAAAGTGGAGATGGCCTTCGTGATGAGTGACGTATTGAGCGAGGCTATCAATGCAGAAGGAAGCTTTACCGAGAAAGTAGACAACGTACAGCAGATCGCGGCTCTTTATCCGAACTATGTGCAAGTCGTGACCTCCAACAGCACGGGAATCGAAACTTTTTCTGATCTAAAAGGAAAGAGAATCGCGGTTGGAGCACAAAACTCTGGGGTAGAAGTCAATGCCCGCACCCTTTTAGAAGCTCATGGCATCACGTACAACGATATTAAAGTCGACTACTTGGGCTATGCCGAAGCGGCGGATGGCTTAAAAGCAGGTAAATTGGACGCAGCTTTCTTAACGAGCGGGATTCCGAACTCTTCTTTGATGGAATTGGCGCAGAGCTTTGACCTGAAGATTGTTCCTATCGAAGGATCGGCGATTGAAGAGCTGGCGAAAACGAAGAACTACTTTGTAACGGGTACGATTCCTGCTGGCACGTATAAGAATGAAGCGGATATCCCGACTGCGGCGATCATGAATGCGTTGGTAGTGCGTTCTGACCTAAGTGAAGGGGATGTCTACAAGTTGACCAAGACCTTCTTTGAAAGCTTAGATACGTTGGCCAATGCGCACCAATCTGCGAAGGAAATCTCCCTAGAAGGTGCTCAAAACGGCTTGGTTGCTCCGCTTCATCCGGGTGCCCAAAAGTACTATGACGAAAAGAAGTAAGAGAAATTTAGGGGCCATGCTTGTGTTGACGCTCATGCTGCCCCTGCTTTTCTTTCCGTTGCAGCTGATCCAGGTTAGCTGGCAGGATCAAACTCATTATCTCAACGAAGATTCGTTTTCGATCCAGTGGATTCATTCTGTGGAAAAGGAAGAGTGGATAGAAGCCTACCATAAAACCGATTCCGGATTGACACTAGAAAAAACACGCTTCAAAACCTATGGGGCAGGCGTCCCTGTAACAGGCCCCACCACCTTAACCGAGGACGGTTACATTGAAATGCAAGTCCAACGCGAGATGGAAGAGATCCGTCTGGTCGTTTCTCCTCTCGTCCAATCAACGCTTACAACCACGTCGGGCCGTACCAACTTATACGAGCTCACCGACCCGTACGAAGAAGTTCTCATCCAACCGGCGCACTTGCCGGCCTATGCCTATGTTAAGTATCTGATTGAAAAAGGAGGGATTCCCCATGAGTGAACCTAATACAAAAGAAATACTCGAAAAATTTGACCGAGAATCCGTCGTTCGAACTTTAGCCAACAGCAAAATTGCTCTTTTTATCTCGAGTCTAGCCATTCTTTATTCCTTGTTCCATTTATACAATACCTATTACCCGATGCCGGAGCTCAAACAACGAGTGGTTCACGTTGGTTTAGGGATGGCCCTAATCTTTCTGATCTATCCGGCTAGCCGAAATTCGGACCGAAGCCGCATTGCCCTCATCGATTGGGTACTTTTTCTCCTCTCGATCGCATCGACGGCGTATCTATTTATTGAGTATCAAGCCATCGTGACCACACGTGGAGGAATTCCGACTCCGACGGATATTGGCTTTGCGATCTTGACGGTGGCGCTCGTGCTCGAAGCGGCCCGACGCATTACCGGCTGGATTTTGCCGATCCTATCCCTGATTTTCTTAGCGTATCCGTTTGTCAGTCATATGGATTGGATGCCGGATAAGCTGTTGACTCGACCTTATGATCTAGGCGATATTTTTGGGCAAATTTATTTGAAAACCGAAGGACTTTACTCCTCCGCGATCGGAGCGTCTGTTACCTTTATCTTCTTGTTCATCCTGTTCGGAGCCTTCCTGGCAAAATCCGGAATGGGCCAACTGTTCAACGACTTGGCGCTTGCACTCGCGGGACATAAACAAGGGGGACCGGCAAAGGTAGCGGTTATCTCCAGCGGATTTATGGGAAGTATCAACGGAGCGGCTGTTGCAAACGTGGTAGGAACCGGAGCGTTCACCATTCCGCTGATGAAGCGAATTGGCTACAAAAAAGAATTTGCCGGAGCGGTCGAAGCGAGTGCTTCTGTAGGTGGGCAGATCTTACCCCCGATTATGGGGGCCAGTGCCTTCATCATGGCCGAGACGACAGGCGTAAGTTATGGTACGATTGCTCTAGCCGCGTTATTGCCTGCCTTGCTGTATTATGTAGGCGTCATCGCGCAGGTTCATTTCCGTGCAGGCAAGGAAGATCTAAAAGGGGTAAGCAAGGATCGTTTGCCTCGGGTCAAAGAAGTATTGAAAGCGCGCGGCCATTTACTGTTGCCGATTGTAGCGTTGGTGTACTTCTTGTATATTAGTTTGCCGATTGGATATGCTGCTTTTTATACGATTGTGATCACCGTGTTGGTGAGTATGCTGAAGAAAGAAACCCGTATGTCGGTCAAAGATATCCTGCAAGCATTGGAAGCCGGGGCGAAAGGTTCTCTATCCGTTATGGTCGCTTGTGCGGTCGTGGGGATTGTCATTGGGGTCGTGAACTTGACTTCCTTTGGATCCGTCATGACGTCCTCCATTTTGGATTTAGGTCAAGGATCTTTGTTCCTCACTCTTTTCTTTACGATGATTGCTTCGATGATTCTAGGAATGGGGCTGCCTTCCATTCCGTGCTATATCATTACCGCGACGATGGCGGCTCCGGTCTTGGCTGAGTTTGGCGTTCCGGTGCTCGTGGCACACTTGTTTGTATTCTACTTTGGAATTTTTGCGAACATCACCCCGCCAGTGGCGTTGGCGGCTTTTGCGGGGGCCGGGATTTCGGGGGGAGACCCGATGAAAACGGGCTTCCAATCCTTGAAGCTCGCGCTGGCTGGATTTATCGTGCCTTACCTATTTGTCTATAATCCAACGATGCTGATGATTGACACCACAGGGCTCGCGATGAATGCCAAGGAGTTTCCGCTCCCGCCGGTCCTAGATATTATCGCCGTGACCTTCACCTCGTTCCTTGGGGTTATTGCCTTGAGTGCAGCGGTGGAAGGATACTTTAAATCTCGTTTTAACTGGTTGACTCGTCTCATCCTAGGCGCGGGTGCGCTTCTGATGATTATCCCGGAAGGCAGTACGGACATCATAGGATTAGTGATTGTATTAACGATTTTAGGAGCTCAATTCTGGGTGCAGCGCAAACAGCAGCACTCGGTCGAAGCCTAATACGAAAAGGGAATACGCGCGCGTATTCCCTTTTGGCGATTCAAGGAGGAAGACATGAAAAAATGGGTGCTGCTTCTTTGTTTGTTCTTCCTCATGATGAGTGAAACGGGAGCGACCTTGGAGGGCAATAGTTTGAAGGTGGGGTATGACCCGAACCTTCCTCCTTTTTCTTTTACCAAGGAAGGAATCCCCGATGGATATAGCGTAGAGCTGATTCGCAAAATGGCTCAAGCGTCGGGGTGGCTGCTCAACTTTATCCCGCTTCCGGCGGATGAGTTTGTCTCCCAACTCGAAAGCGGCCGGGTCGATGTGGTGATTGGGATGAAATATCGAGGCTCCTACGAGCCCGTGTTGAGTTTTTCCGATTCCATCTTCACCATGTCCGAGGCCCTGATTGTCCCTAAGGCGAATGACGCCATCTATGATCTTACCGATCTCAAAGGAAAAGTCGTCGCGGTTCAGCGGGGAACCGCCACCGTGGACATGCTGGACAATGTTCGCAAAGTCAAGCTGAACGCGGCCACGACCCAACCGCATGCCTTGCACCTGCTTATGCAGGATCGTGCGGAGGCGTTTATCGGCAACCGATGGACCGCCCAAACCGTGCTCGAACATATGGGAGTTGCCGACCAGTACGATATCCGGATTAGCTTTATCCAGCCTGCGGAATATTCTTTTGCTGTCAAAGCCGGAAATAAGGAGCTGCTCGATCAGATCAATGAGCAAATTCAGCAGTTTAAGCGATCCGGAGAGTATGCGACGATTTATCGCAAATGGTTTGATCCGTTCGACTCCCAGACCCTTTGGTGGCAGCGCATGGCGTGGCTGTTGGGAGGGGGGCTCTTGTCAGCCTTGCTGGCGGCGTTTCTCAGCTTCTTCTGGAACAAACGGCTCAAACAAGAAGTGGACAAGCGTACGAATGAGCTCAGTCATTCGTTGGCTTTTCAGCAAGAGGTGTTGGAGCGGATCGACAATGGGATTATCTCCTGTGACAGTGAGAAACGAATCACCTTGATGAACCGGCGGGCCCACGAGATTCTGGGGGTGAACGAGGATCGCTCCGGATGGCAGGAAATTTGGGAGAAGCTCGACCATACGAAGCCGGGTCAAGGCGAAAGCGGAGAAGTGACTTGGATGCAGTCGTCTGGGAGCCAGTACATTTACTATTACATTGCGGCGCTTCCTTCAGGAGGTTGGATTATCAGCTTGCAGGATCGGACGGAACAGCTTCAGCTGCAGGAAAAGCTGCGCGTCCAAGAAAAGCTGCGTGCCTTAGGACAGCTGGTGGCGGGCATCGCCCACGAACTGCGGAACCCTTTGACCTCAATGAAGATGTTTTTGGATGTGTTGCCCAAAAAGGTGGACGATCCTCGTTACCGGGAGGAGCTGCTCCGTCACGTTCCCGCGGAAATGAATCGGGTCAATAACTTGGTCGAGGATCTGTTGGATTACACGCGCAGAAAAGAGCCGGTTAAGGAATGGATCGAGTGGGAAGACTTGCTTTACTCCATCGTGCGTTCGTTTGAAATCCGTTTTGCCCAAGAACACATTCAGTTCGAATTGGCCTTGGAGGGTAGTCCTCGTGTGTATGGAGACCGTCAGCGTGTGCGGCAGGTATTGATTAACCTGATCGCCAATGCCGTGGATGCGGTGACCGATGCTGCTGAGAAGCGAATTCGCATCGAGACCCGGGAAGATGATAAGATGTGCTATCTGGAGCTGACCGACACGGGAAAAGGGATGACCAAGCGGGAGATGGAAAATCTGTTTCAGCCCTTTTATACGACCAAAGGAAACGGCGTGGGGCTAGGACTGTATATCAGCTATAATATTTTGCTAGAGCACGGCGGCGAAATCACCGTGGAATCTCAAGAGCATGCGGGCACGAAGATGCTGCTGTCTTTTCCGAAAGGAGAGAACACCCTATGATGAAGTTACTCGTAATCGATGATGAGCAGGCGATTTGCTCTTCGATCCGGTTTGCCTTAGAGGATGAATATGACGTGTGGACGGCGACGGACGTAGCGACCGGACTCGCGCTCATGCAAGAACACCGAATGGACGCGGTCTTGCTCGATCTCCGCATCGGAAAAGACAGCGGGTTGGACTGTCTTCCCCAGCTGAAGGCGATATCCTCGGAAGTGGTGGTGATCATGATGACTGCCTACGGCAGCATCGACACCTCAATCCGCGCCATGAAAGAGGGCGCCTATCACTATGCGACCAAGCCGCTGAATCTCGAGGAGATCAAGCTGCTTCTCGAGAAAGGTCTTCAGTTCAAGCGCCTCCATTCGGTTGTCCACCCCCAGGTGGGCTATGCCGGGATCATTGGCCAAAGCCCTCGGATGGAGCAGGTGTTTGACTTGATTCGCAAAGTCAAGGATATTGATTCCAACGTGTTGATCATGGGGGAAAGTGGAACGGGCAAGGAGTTGGTGGCGAGGGCCATCCATCAGGAGGGAGCTCGGAGGTCAGCGCCTTTTTCCGTCATCAACTGTGCCGCGATCCCGGAGAGCTTGTTGGAAAGTGAGTTGTTTGGCTACGAAAAAGGAGCCTTCACTGGTGCTACCATGCGTAAAGCAGGGCTGTTCGAGCAATCCCACCAAGGGACGATTTTCCTCGATGAGATTGGAGAAATGCCTTTTCCGTTGCAAGCGAAGATCCTTCGCGTGATCCAGGAACGGGAAATTACCCCGCTCGGGTCCGTGCAACGAAAAGAAGTGGATGTGCGAATACTTTCGGCGACCCATCGGGATCTGCAAGAAGAAGTACGAAAAGGAAACTTCCGAGAAGACTTGTATTACCGCTTGAACGTCATCCCTGTCACCTTGCCTGCCCTCCGGGATCGACCAGAGGATATTCCGTTGCTCGTTCGGCATTTCCTTGAGGTATATGCCTTGCGGATGGGACGACGGAGCTTAACCCTGAGTCATCAGGCGAAGGAACGGCTGTACTCCTACTCGTTTCCTGGCAATGTTCGAGAGCTCTCCAACATCATGGAGTATGCCGTAGCGATGTCCGAAGGTGAGGTGCTGGAGGTTCGCGATCTGCCCGCGGGGATGATGGGGGATCGTGCGAAAGAGCAAGAGGGTGGACCTTCGGTGGATGGACTGTTTCTCCCTTCCGGTCTGCCCATGGCGGAAGTGGAAAAACGCTATATCCTGCATACCTTGGACGAGTGCGGAGGGCAGCGTAAGCGAACGGCCGATCAGCTTCAAATCAGTGAGCGAGGTCTACGAGATAAGCTGAAAAAGTACCGTGAAGGAGAGGAGGAGGAGTAGCGGATGCGAGTGGTGTGGTGTGTGTTGCTTTGTTTGCTGCTCTCCTCTTGTGGATGGGGAGGCGGGGCGCGGTTGGTTCCTCCACCCAGCGTACCGGATGGGATCTCGATTGCCACAGGCAGTCCTCAAGGACCCTATTATTCGATTGGCACGGGGCTGATGAAGATTTATGAGAGAGATTTGGCGGGTGGGGTGGCCACTTCGGTTCAATCGACCGATGGCACGGTAGAAAACTTAGAACTGCTTCGAGCGGGCAAAGTGGAGATGGCGTTGGCGATGGCGGATACGGCTTCTTTTTATCTAGGGGGACCGTCTACGGATTTGCGAGCGATGGCTGCCTTGTATTCGAATCATGTGCAGATCGTTACACTGCAGGGAAGCCCAATTCATCGGGTGGAGGATTTGCGTGGGAAAAAGGTGGGAGTCGGTGCGCCAAATAGCGGTGTAGAGGCGAACTCTAGGTCGTTGTTGAATGCGTATGGCATTCAGTATGAGGATTTTGAGCCCCATTACTTGTCCTATGCGGAAGCAATGGAACAACTGCGGCAGCGGACAATTGATGCCGCGTTTGTAACGTCTGGTTTGCCCAATCCTACCGTGTTAGAGATGCTCCCCGCTAATGGCCATGGCGTGCGAATGATCCCTATCCCGATGGAGGAAGCAGAGCGGTTAGCGGAAGGGTATCCTTTTTTTAGGCCTTCGGAAATCCCAGCAGGAATGTATCATAACGAGGCAGCCATCCCCACGGTGTCGATCCAAAACATGATGCTGGTGAGGCAGGATCTGCCTGAGGAAAAGGTGTATGACTTAACGAGAGTGCTTTTTGAGAACTTGGAGGAGTTATCCGACTATCATGAAGCAGCGAAGGATATTCAGTTAGAGCGTGCATGGGCCAATCTGCCCGTACCCTACCACCCAGGAGCGGAGCGGTTTTTCCGGGAACGGGGAGTGGTGTGGGGGGAGTAGTGAGGTTCGCGGATATGGTATAATAATGGAAAATACTGAGATCTATAGAAGGTTGAGGTGCTCAAATTGGGAATGCCTGCTGGTCAGCGCAAATACTCTTATGCTCATTATTTGACTTGGGACGAAACCGACAGATGTGAAGTGATTGATGGGGATATTATCAGCATGTCTCCTTCCCCTACGCCTCAGCACCAGGCGATAGCTGTTGAACTAACGGCTGAATTTACGATGTACTTGAGGGGCAAAGAATGCAGGGTATTCGCGGCCCCTATCGAGGTTTGCTTGTTTGCTGATCGGACAACACGGAATGAGGATATTATAGACTGGGTCCAACCTGATTTAGTGGTGGTTTGCGATAAGGATAAGATCGGGCAGAAGAATATTGTGGGAGCGCCTGATTTAGTGGTTGAGGTGCTGTCTCCTTCGACAGCGAAGAATGACAGGCTGATCAAATTTAAGAGCTACGAAAAAGCAGGGGTCAGGGAGTATTGGATCGTGGATCCTTATAACCATTCCGTTGAGGTTTATCTAGGGGATGGGGGCAGCTTTAAGCCAAGTGGGGTTTATTTTAAGGATGATATTCTACCGGTCGGTATTTTGGAAGAGATGAGGATTGAATTGGAGAATGTTTTTAGGGTGGAGTGAGGTAGGGGGGGTTAAGTGGAAATTCTCCACTTACTTAGTTCGCTCAGCCCTAATCATGCGGCAGTAGATGGAGAATCGTTAATTAAATCCGAGGAACAGTCAGTTTTTAGGGTGTTTCACGGCTGTAGATGGAGAATGTCCATCTATTTATGGGGAGATCGTCCTGCATATTGGAAATAATGGTCGAAACTCCACTTACCCAGGTTCACAACAAAAGGCTGTTCCCTTGAGGAACAGCTTTTTCGTTGTTCATTATTTAATAATAAAGGGCGTTAGTCCATAAGCGATGATGGCAACGGTCACTAATCTCATGACCATGCCTAGGCAAGCAGCGGTTAGAGCTTCCTTGGCGCTCAGGTCTGAGTTTGTGGACCAGATGGCTGGAATTTGTCCAAAAATATCAGAAAGAGGGAGTCCTGAAGCTGCTAGGACAAAGGCGCCGACGACCAGCCGTGGATCGATGGAGGCCGCGATGTCTTTGAGCTGGGCCATAGCCAAGGTAGGGGAGGCCATGATGGCGGTGATTCCGGTTTGGGGATCGACGCCAATCCAAGCGAGCACGAAAGACATACTGGTCTCGATCGACTTCCAAATGCCAATGTAATCAAGTAAGCCAATGATGCCAAAGATGACTGCAATGGCTGGTATGACAAGGAGGAACAGGAGTTCCGCCCCTTCTTTGGCCCCGTTGAAAAGAGTAGTGAAAAAAGGGGTCCGCGGGGTAAAAGAAGGCATTTCTTTAAGTGAAACCGAACGAGTATCCCGCCAGATGGTTTTGCTTAAGACAAAGGGGACGACGACCAAGGGAGCAAAAATGGTCAATATAACTAAAGGGAACGCGTGGATTCCTGCAGTAGAAAGGACAATTAATCCAAGCATAAAACAGGAGAACGACTGTTGGGACTGCACCATGGTCGCGATCGCAATTTTTTGTTCGTCTTTGGTCGCTTGGGCTCGCTGAAGGATGGGACCGCCGATCCGGCCGGCGGCATTGATATCGCCTAGGATATTATAGATTCCTGGGATGACGACGGAGGAATTTACTCCTAGCTTACTTGTGATCGGGACAAACAGGCGCATCAAGGCATCGGTAAAGCCCAGGCGCTCGAGCATCCGACCGGTCATGACACTAAGGATGATTGCGACGCCGACCGATCCGGTTAGGAATACATTGACAACCATGGGCTGGACTTTTTCCAGCATAGCCGTAAAGGCTCCTCCGATCCACTCCGGTTTAAACATGAGGAGGAGTAAAAGAGCTCCAACAAGAACAAGCCCGACGGTGGCCATCCTATTTTTCTGCGGTTCCGCCTGCTGTTGGGGTAGATCGTACATGGGTTGAATTTTGCCTGGAATTTGTGCCATAAGTGGACAGCCCCCTTTAAGGAATATAGTGTTAAACGTTTACCTTTTTGACTAAATGCTGCATGGCCATCTGTTGTGCATACTCTTTCAGCAGGGGAGAGCCCATCTGCCGGAGAGGGAAGGATACGACTTTCTCTCGAAACACCACCACCTCCACCTCAGGTAGTAAATAATCTAAGGCATAAGCCAAGGGTAAGCCGTTTTCAAAGATTTCGAGGACATGGCAGTTTCCAATGATAAAGTTCAGTTCCAGCTTGCGCGCTTCCTGGACTAAGGCATGATGGTTTGGCACGCGGCTGATGGAGGCCAGAACCGTATCGGACGCTGGAAACTGCTTTTTGGCTTGGCGCAAGTCTTCAGGGGTAAACCCTGTATGCGGGAAAATATGCAAAATATGCTCTGTAGGACTGTCCTTAGCCCCTAGGACAATGCGTCCTTTGGTGACCTGAGAAGTTTCAATGAGGGAAGAGGAATCCCGAAGAGCTTGCTCGGTTTTTAGGAGCATTTCGTCTTTTTCCAGTCCCATAAAGGAATCCAGTCGATCCAAGATATCCCCTAACACGTCGATCTCGGGTAGGGTGCGCCCCGCGTAGAGGACGTTGCCTTCTTTTCCCCCAAAGTGGATATCCGCATGATGTACACGATGACCGTGAAGAAACGGGATTCCCGGGTGTAAACCGTGAAAGGCCTCATGCAGTTCAAGAACGGCAATGTTGTACAAGTCCAGATAGTTGCGCAGTGTTACTCCTCCTGAGCTGGCACCATCTGCAATCGGATGGTGAGCGACAATCGCATCCACCCCTGTAGCAGCAGCTAGCTCAATGTCTTGCTCCGATAAGGTCATGGCCACCGCGAGCTTTTTGACTGGTCGCTTCGGATCGCCGTAGACGAGCCCGGGGGTTTCCAGCACTTCCTTCCCGACGATGCCAGAGCTCTTCAAAATAACAAAGGGATGCTGAGGCTTCGATTGCTCCCGATGGAGCAGGACTCTTCCTCCTGTTAAATGATTCAGTTCTTCTACGACGTTTTGTAAAGTTGTCATGATGTTTCTCCTTTCTTAGATAATGAAAAAAGCCGTCAGTAAGAAAACGCCTCCGCTCAAGCATACTTGGGCGGTACGTTTAACTTAACTGACGGCGTTCCTGCGCTCCTCATAGGGAGTTCATTCGTCCATTCAGTACTTAATAGCTACAGGCTGGTCTCCAGCATCCGATCTAATACAACCACTGTTGCGGATATCTCCACAAACGGGTCGTAATCCTTGAGGATGGTGACCACCTTAAAAGGATATTTGCTCTCTAACTTCTGCTTGAAGTGTTCCTTGAATTCATCAATCAGCAGGATATCCATCATCCGGGTGGCTTCGCGCTTCTTGCCGTCAAGGGCTCGAATCGCAGGCGCCCGCCGGTGAGCGGCAATAAACATAATCTTGTCTCCAAGAATGTCTACGCGCTGATGCTTCGTCCCATTGCCAAAAAGCTGTTGATTAATCTCTTGGTAATCCTTCATGAGTTCTTGCTTGAGCAGGCCTAGATTTAATGTTGATGATCTCATCCCTAACAGTCCTCCGGGGGTGCTGTTAGTCCTACTATACAAGCTGTTCACAAAATTGTCAATTATATAATTTCTTAATTTATTTGGGGTCACCCTCTGACTAGAAAAAGCTAGTATAGTACTATGTATTATCCTTAAGGTGGTGAATACGGTGATCCTTGAAACCAAAAAACGTGCTGTTCTGATGAAAAAGCTGTATAAGCGTGACCTGCTTCGTCCGCATCAAGTGTTTCGGTTGATTCGATCCTCCATCGAAAAGAAAAAAGCGATCTCTGTCATTCGTTTAGGGGACGTCATGGCAAAGCTGTTATCACAAAGAGATCTAGCTAGTTTACGAGAGGCTTCGCCCTTTTTAGGTATTCCCTATCCGCCTACGCTGAGGCTGCTTCATGAGCTTGACTGGTCGGTGAGGCAGGCAGATGTGGTGGGGGTGACCTATTTTCCTAAGCGGGCGATGCAGCTTCAGGACTATATGAAGATAAGAGGCTGGACTCCACGGTTGATTACCGACTCTTTTATTAATGATCTAATGTATGATCATGGTTATATTCACCGCCTGATTCGTAGCCATCGGGTCGTACTCGTGGGGCGTTCGGCTAGTGCAGCAGCCCAGCAGTTGCGAAAAAGGAACCTCCCTGTAGCCGGGGCAGTGGATCTCCCTGACTATTACCATTTAACTCAAACTTTTAATCAGCTCAAAAATGCGAAAGACCGGTGGGACCTTGCACTTGTCGGGGCAAGTGTACCGGGAAGAATTCTATGTGTAGCTTTGACAAAGCAATTAAATAAAACAACATTCGAGATTGGACATATGATGGATGCTCTAGCAGATCCAAAGGAATGGAAAAAGCATCATGACCGCAAGCGGTTTAAGCTTCGCTGGATGCGGAAGCTAGCAACCAGATAGGATTGAAAAAATCCTCTACATACAAGTAGAGGATTCACTAGTTTATCGTTGAGCCAGTATTCGCTGGAATGCTAGTACTCTTTTATCTATATCTACACTGATGCTGACGACCTGAGGATGGGTAAAGGAACCTAATCGCGAAACGGCCTCGTACATTTTCTCTTGTAATAGCTGGATTTCGAGTTGGAGGGAGTCCAAGACTGCCTGCTCATCTACTACTTGAATTCCCATGTTCAACTTCCTTCCTAGTACCTAACTCCTATTTCCTTTATTATACAATAGGTAGTTAATCCTACTCAATATCTTTCGAAAAATGTTCATATATTCTATTGTTGGAGCTTCTTCGGGTTTGTGAAAAGGAAGGGATACCATCCCCCACGCTTTAGTGATACAATATCCAGCAAATGGTGAAGGAGGGGGAGGTGGAAGGTTGGTAAGGTTGATAACGAAATTCATGCCCCTATGGATCGTGGTCTGTTCGGTGGTGGCGTTTTGGAAGCCCGCTTGGTTCCAGGATCTGCATGGCTGGACAGGGCCGGCGCTGGGGCTGGTGTTGTTTTTTATGGGTCTTTCTTTGAAAACGGAGAGCATCTGGCAAGTCATCCGTAATCCAAGGGCGATGTTTATCGGAATTCTATTAAAGTGGACGGTGACGTTAGGGATTTCCATCCTGATTGCTTATGTGGCGTTTCGGGATGTGCCGGAGATGGCGACCGGAGTGATTTTGGCAGGGGCAGTTCCGAGCGGGACGTCGGCGAATTTGTATACGTTTATGGCCAATGGAGCGGCGGCGCTGAGTATTGCGATGTCGGCCATTGACACGTTTATTGGCCCCTTTTTGACCCCGCTTATCGTGAAGGTTTCCGCTGGGACGTTTGTGGATGTGCAGTTTTGGCCGCTTTTCGCAAGGATGGTCTTGATCGTGTTTCTTCCGATCTGCTTGGGATTGTTGATTCAGTGGAAGTGGGGTCAGCATGTAGAACGGGTGCGCCCTTGGATGCCGGTTTTGTCGGCTCTTTGCTTGTTTACGATTGTTCTCGCGGTGGTCTCGAATTCGCAGGCGATGCTGGCGGAAAATATTCACTTGCTGCCTGTATTGGGTGTAGCCGTGGTGATTCAAGTAACAGCGCCCATGTGGTTGGGGTATAAGCTGGCCCAATGGTTTGGACTGAAAGAAGAGGAGTGCCGGGCGATCTTGTTTGAAACCGGGATTTGCAATACGGCTCTGGCTGCGTTGCTGGCTCTCGATCATATCAGTGCGGCGGCGGCGGTGCCTGCAGTGGCGAATATGGTGGTGAATTTGTCGGTGGGGGCTTATGTTGCGTTGCAGCTTTCTAAAAAAAGTTTGGCAACAAATCTTTCAGATAATTTGACAATTCAGAGTAGACAGGTTAAATAGGGCTATGGTATGATCTTCTTGTAAAACCGCGGTTTACCATAGTGAAACTAAGGGGACTTTACATGGATTATACGATCAAGAGTGTAGTGAAATCTTTTGAAATCCTCGAAGCTCTTTCGGAAAAGCCGGCCACGGCCAAGTCCCTCACTGAACGATTAGGGATGAACAAGAGCACCCTGCATCGGTTTCTTTATACGTTAGAGAAGCAGGATTATATTACACAATCCCCAACGAATGAATATCACCTGTCGCAGAAGTTTATTCAACTGGGCTTGGGCGCTCTAAGCCATCTCGAGCTGACGCAAGTATCGAAGCCGTATCTCGTGGAGCTTTCGCAGGAGATTGGGGAGTGTACGCTGTTGGCTGGATTCAGTCAGCATGAAGTGTTTTATTTGGACAAGGTGCAGAGCCCTCATGCGGTTCGGATCGTACTGGAAGCGGGGAAGCGTGCACCGTGCTATTGTGTGGCCTCAGGGAAGGTTTATCTTGCCCATTTGTCGGAGCAGCAGCTTTTTAATTATCTGAATCAACTGAAGTTTCAACCCATCACCAGCCGTACGATTCAGTCGAAGGAAGCCCTTTTGGAGGAATTAGAACAAGTCCGGCTGCAAGGGTACGCCACCGATGATGAGGAATATGAAGTGGGGCTTCGCGGGATCGCGGCGCCGATTTTTGATTTGACAGGTCGTGTTATCGCGGCCATTTGTGTGGCTGGGGTTTCCCTCCGTTTGACAGAAGAGAGATTGGTGGAACTGTCACCGACCGTTCGCCGCATGGCTGCCCAGATTTCGAGCCGGATGGGAGCTGCTTTATCAGAGGCATCAACCTCTTGAGTGATCAAGAGGATTTAATAGAAAAAGAAAGTGGGGATCATGATGAAAAAGTATAGTAAAGTGTTTATGTCTTTGGCCTTATCTCTTTCCTTAACCCTCGTAGGATGTTCCTCCTCGAACAATTCCGCTCCAGCGACTCAAGGGAGTTCCGCCCCAGCTGAGCAGGCGGCTGATAAGCCGACAGACAAGCATAATTTGAAAATGTCCATCACGGTGGGAGACACGTCCACGTGGTACCAAGCTGGACAGCTTTTTGCCGATGAAGTTAGCAAAAATACCGATGGGCGCATTACCGTATCCTTATTCCCAAATGAACAGTTATCCGGAGGCGACTCGGGTAAAGGCGTTGAGCTTGTGATCAAGGGGAATACCGACCTTTCTTATCACTCCACCATTATTTACTCTATTGTAGATGAGAGATTGGGCGTCGTGAGTGCTCCTTTCCTATTCAAGGATCTAGAAGAAGTGGATAAAGCGATGAACGGAGCCGGGGGAGAAGCGATTAAGAACCTTCTTCGCGAAAAGGGCGTGGAGCCGCTGGGCTTTGGTCAAAACGGGTTCCGTCAAGTCACTAATAGTGTAAGGGAGATCCAAGGCCCTGAGGATATTAAAGGGTTAAAGATCCGGATTCCGGGAATCAAGATGTATGTGGATCTATGGCAAACGATGGGCGCTGACCCGACCAAGATGACGTTCTCCGAGGTGTTTACGTCGCTTCAGCAGAAGACGATCGATGGACAAGAAAATCCAGTCGATGTCATCCATTCTTCTAAGCTGAATGAGGTTCAACAGTATGTCACCATGTGGAACTATTCCTATGACCCGCTGATTCTAGGAATGAACAAGAAGAAGTTTGATTCCTTGCACCCAGAAGATCAAAAAGTGGTTCAAGAAGCAGCCGCGAAAGCGAACGAATTTCAGATCAAGCTAGCCCGTGAGAAGGAAGCCGAGCAAATCGCCGATCTGAAGAGCAAGGGCATGCAGTTCTACGAGCCGACAGCAGAACAGCTTGAGGCATTTAAGAATTCGGTTGAGCCGATCTACTCTCAGTACGAGTCCATCTGGACAAAAGATTTATTGGATGCATTCCAAGCGAAGTAAAAAAATGAAGGCAGGTAGAACCATTATACCTGCCTTTTATTCTATCTAGAGGAAGGTGAGCGACTCTTGAGTAAGCTCCTTGAGAAAATCGAATTTAGCATCCTGGCGCTAAGCCTTGCCGTTATGTGTATTGTAGCTTTTGTCAACGTAATCTCCCGTTATTTTTTATCGCACTCGCTCGCGTTTACTGAAGAAATCACCATTAACCTATTTGTCGTCGTCACGTTTATGGGGGCTGCTGTGGGGATTCATCGGAAAGGTCATTTGGGGTTTAATCTCTTATTTGAAAATGCCGGACGCAAAATGCAGATGGTGCTTCTCCTGTTTATTGGGTTGATTACCTCGTTTGTTTTTGTATCGCTGACTTACTACGGCGTGGATATGGTGCTGTTCCAAAAACAGCTCAACCAAATGACACCCGCTCTCGGTTGGCCGCAATGGATCTTTTCCTTAGGTCTTCCGCTGGGTAGCCTGTTTTGTTTGGTTCGAACCTTGCAAGTCACCTGGCAAGAAGCGAAGATGTTAGCGAAAGAAGGAGGGGCCGTGTCATGACAGGTTGGATCTTATTTGGTCTTTTTGCTGTCCTTCTCTTAGCGAATGTGCCGATTGCCATTGCGCTGGCTGCTGCTGCGGGAATCACTTTGGTGGTTACGAACGGATTTTCCTCTCTTTCTTTGCTCACCGATATCATGTATGCCAGTACGGCGAAATTTACCCTTTTGGCCATTCCGTTCTTTATTCTGGCGGGGGTCATCATGGAGTATGCGGGCATCTCGCGAAGGCTGATTCACTTTGCTGATGTCTGCATTGGCCATCGCAAAGGAGGCATCGTCCTCGTCACCGTGTTTACCGCAATCTTTTTTGCCGCCATCTCAGGTTCCGGCCCGGCAACGGTGGCGGCACTGGGGACAATTTTGATTCCGGCTCTGGTAAAGAATGGCTATCCGAAGGCGACCGCAGCGGGTTTGCTGGCGAGCTCCGGGTCCATTGGGATTATCATACCGCCGAGTATTGCCTTTATCGTCTTTGCCGTCGTCGCGGGGGACCAGATTCCGGTATCTGTGGGAAGGTTGTTTATCGCGGGGATTGTACCCGGGTTGATGCTGGGGCTTTCGTTTATCGTAGCGACGATGTACGTGATGAATCGTCGGGAGAAAGCTGGGTTGAAGGGGCTTGGGGCCATGGAGTCGGCTGCCACGGTGGTTCGCGAGAAGCCGAGCTTGAAGGAAATCTTTAAAGCGTTTATCGATGCGTTTTGGGGCTTGATGATTCCGGTCATCATCTTGGGCGGGATCTACGGCGGGGTGTTTACGCCGACCGAAGCAGCGGTGGTGGCTGTGTTCTACGGGTTGGCGATTGGCTTTTTGGTTTATCGTGACCTCAAGCTCAAGGATATGTATAAGATCTTGGGGGATTCCGGCATTCAAACGGCGGTGATCATGCTGATTGTCAGCTCTGCTTCAGTGTTTGCTTACATTATTACCACCGAGCAGATTGCCAAAAGCATCTCGTCGATGTTGCTGTCGATTACGGATAGTAAGATTTTGATTTTGTTGATGGTCAATATTTTATTGTTGGTGGCTGGTGCCTTTATTGATGCCATTTCTGCCTACTATTTGTTCCTGCCGATCTTGCTTCCGGTGATGCTGCATTTGGGTGTTGATCCCACGGTGTTTGGTGTATTCATGACCGTGAATCTCGCAATTGGATTGTTTACACCTCCAGTTGGGGTCAATCTCTATGTGGCTTGCGGGATTGCGAAGGTGTCGATCAAAGAGATTTCCTCCGCGGTCGGGCCGTTTATCTTGGCAGGGATCGTGGTTTTGATTCTATTAACCTACTTCCCAATTTTCTCGACTTGGTTGCCAGATTTGTTGGGGGTGAAGTAGCATTAACCGGAGTGGAATTAGGTTAATGGCTTCTCGCTTGGTGGGATTAGGAAAATGACCGGATAGGTCTCCGCTTAATGAAGCGGGGCCTATCTATTAAACATACAAAAGGAGGTTTTATCATGTGGCCTTTAAGTAGTCA
Organism: Ammoniphilus sp. YIM 78166; assembly: GCF_004522215.1. Taxonomy (GTDB): domain Bacteria; phylum Bacillota; class Bacilli; order Aneurinibacillales; family RAOX-1; genus YIM-78166. The sequence goes on from NZ_SDLR01000004.1 coordinate 853,106, forward strand.
TGAGGATTTAAAAGGAAAAGTAGCGATCGTAACGGGGGCTTCCAGAGGGATTGGAGCGGCTTGCGCGTATGCTCTTGCTCGAAGAGGTGCAAACGTTGCCATTGTGGATTTGCTGCCAGCAGACGACATTCGGGGGAAGATTGAAACGGATTTTCCCGAGGTGCAAACGCTAGGTTATGAGATTGATATTCGCAACAAAGGCCAGGTAGTTCAAGCCGTTCAAGCGACGGCGGAGCAGTGGGGCCATATTGATATCCTGGTCAACAACGCGGGGACGTGCTCGCGACTGAGTCTAGAAGCAATGACGGAAGAAGATTGGGATCGGGATATCAGCACCAATCTGAAGGGCAGCTTTTTCTTCACGCAAGCGGTGGTGTTTCCTTATATGAAGGAGCAGGGGTATGGCAAGATCATCAATATCAGCTCGATTTCTGGGATGATTGGAGGCGTTGTTTCCTCGGTGCAAGGCGGGGATTCCGGTCGTTCCGGCCCGGCTTACGCAGCTTCCAAAGGTGGGGTGAATGCTTTTACCAAATGGGTAGCGAAAGAAGTGGGGAAATACGGAATCTACTGTAATGCGATCGCGCCTGGGTCGGTCGTGACGGAGTTGACACGGAATATGAACTATCCGGTAGATAACCAGCCGATCCAACGGATGGGAGAGCCTGAGGATATTGCAGAAGCGGTGGTTTATCTAGCTTCTCCGGCTTCTAACTATGTGTCGGGACAGGTATTGAAAGTGTGTGGAGGGTTGGCCATTGGATAATCTAGCGGGAAAATCCATGATGATTACTGGGGCTGCCCGAGGGGTCGGACGAGGCATCGCGTTGGCGGGAGCTCGAGCGGGGGCGAAGCTATGGCTCGTGGACCGGGATGAGGCGGCTTTGAAGGAGACCGCTGAGGAGTGTAGGGGGGCGGAGTCGGTAGAAACGCTCACCCTCGACATTACCGACGTCGAAGCTGTACGTGCCCAGATCGCAGTCCTCGGCCCGATTGATGTTCTTGTGAACAATGCCGGCATTATGCAGACGAAGTCGTTCTTCGAAATCGAAGAGGAAGACTGGGACCGGGTGCTGGCGGTGAACTTGAAGGCGGCTTTTTTCCTTTCGCAGGCGGTGGGGAAGAAGATGATGGAGCAGAAGCAAGGATCGATTGTCAACATTGCCTCGGTGGCGGCACGCTGGCCGCGTCCGTTGGCCATGCCGTATGGGGTTTCCAAGAGCGGGGTTTTGAGCTTGACTCGGTCGATGGCGGCTTTCTTTGGAGAGCACGGGGTTCGTGTCAATGCGGTGTGCCCGGGTGCGATGGATACGGAGATGCTGCAGCGGATAGGGCAGGAGCGAGCTCATCTGTTTGGCGGTTCGCCAGAGGAAGCGATTCTGGATTATGTTGGACCGATTCCCATGGGTCGGCTGGGTCAGCCGACGGACGTGGCGGAAGCGGTGTTGTTTTTGGCGTCTGATCAAGCGCGCTACATTACCGGTCAGTCCCTCAATGTATGCGGTGGTTGGCAGATGGTATAGGAGGCGGGATTCGTGGCGAGAGAGAACCATTCGATTTTGGATGAGGAAACAGGGACGTTATGGGGGATTTTGACCAAGGGGACGGACCTCATGGAAGGGATTCTGCAGCAGTGTGAGCGGCATGGAATCGATGCAGGGCAGGTCACGTGCATCGGTTCCTTAGACGAGGCGTATTATGTCCATGGGGTGGAAGGGCCGGACGGAAAGCCGGCCTACAGCGATCCTGTCACGTTCCGAGGACCGATGGAGATTTTGAACGGAACGGGGTTCCTTTGCCGGGATGAGGCGGGGCGGTTGGATCTTCATTTTCATGGGCTCGTGGTGGACAAACAAGGGCAGATTCGTGGGGGACATTTTCTCAAGGGAAAAAATCCGGTGTTGATCACGCTGGAGTTTACGGTGAAGACAAGCAAGGGCATTCAGGCGGTTCGTTCTTTTGACCCGGAGCTGGGGTTTCCGGTTATCAATTATAGAAGGAAGTGATGAGCTGTGGAGACGATTCATCGATTAGCCATGAAAACCTGCCGGCAGTACGCGGATCAACCCGCGCTGTCGGATGGAATGAAATCGTTTACTTTTAACGAACTTCGTTCGCGGACGTTGAAGTTGGCGCAAGCGTTGTTGGGCAAAGGACTGACCAAGGGCGATCGCGTGGCCATTCTGATGTCGAATCGAACGGAGCATATTGAGCTGGATCTTGCCATTGCAATGGCGGGGCTGGTTAAGGTTCCGTTGAATTATCGTTTGCATCCAAAGGAGCATGAGTATATCCTTCAGCATTCGGGAGCGAAGCTGTTGATTGCGGAAGAGCAGCTGCTGGGTGGGATTGAGGCTTTGCCGGAAGTGATCCGGGTGGGTGAGGAGTATGAGGAGTGGGTAGCTGCGCATCCAGAGGAAGATCCGATGGTTCCGGTTGAGGAAGATGATCTATTTGCCATCATGTATACCTCAGGGACGACGGGGCGGCCAAAAGGGGTCATGCTTTCGCATCGGAATTTCATTGCGGGTGCTCTTTCGTTGATTGTGGGTTGCGGGCTGACGCAGCGGGATGTGATGGGGCATGTGGCACCTTTGACCCATGGGAGCAATTTTTTGTCCCAGTGTGCATATATCTTAGGGAACAAGCAAGTGGTGTTTAATCAGTTTGAGCCGAAGGGATTTTTGGAAGCCATTGAAAGGGAAAAGATTTCGACGGTGTTTCTGGTTCCGACGATGGTGAATTTGATGATACACGAGCCGAGTTTTGCTGACCGTGACTTGTCCTCGTTGCGCACGATCAATATGGCAGGATCGCCTATTGCGGTGGAAAAGCTGAAGCTGGCCTTGGAGCTACTCGGGCCGAAGCTGGTGGAAACCTACGGACAAGTGGAAGCGCCGATGACGATTACGATGATGCCGCGCGAGCAGCTGGAGCATCGTCCGGCTTCTTGTGGGGCCGCTGGTCCTTTTGTGGACGTGAGGATTGTGGATGAAGAGGGGAATGAGGTGCCGCAGGGGGAGATCGGTGAAGTGATTTGCCGGGGGTCCTTGGTGATGAAGGGGTATTGGAACCAGCCGGAGGCGACCAGCGACACGTTGAAGGACGGCTGGCTGCACACGGGCGATCTGGGGTGGATGGATCCGGAGGGCTATGTGTACCTGGTGGATCGAGCCAAGGATGTCATCATCAGCGGCGGGGCCAACATTTATCCGCGGGAAGTGGAGGAAGTGCTGAATCTCCATCCGGCGATAAAGGAAACGTGTGTGTTTGGGATTCCTGATGACAAGTGGGGCGAGGCTGTTTTTGCCCATGTGGTGTTGCGGGAGGAACACGGGGTGTCGGTGACGGAGCAGGAGTTGATTGAGCTATGTCGGGAGCATCTGGCTAGTTTTAAGAAACCGAAGGGGATTCGGATTGTGGCTCAGCTGCCTAAGAGTTCGTACGGTAAGATCCTGCGCAAGGAAATTCGCGAGGAATATAGGAGGAATGCGTAAATGAGGCAGGTCTCGGTCAAAGGGATAGGAATGACCCGGTTTGGCAAGCATGAGGGCTCCATCAAAAAGCTGGCGGTAGAAGCTTCCCGCCAAGCTTTGAAGGATGCCGGTTATCCGAAGGTGGATGCGATTTATGTGGGAAATTTTATGGGCGGTTCTTTAGCGGGGCAGGAGATTCTAGGTTCCATGTTGGCTAATGAGCTGGGCTTGGGTCCGGTACCGGCGGCAAAGGTCGAGGGGGCTTGTGCTTCGGGTGGGATTGCTTTTCGACAGGCGTATCACTTGATTGCCAGCGGGGTGTATGAGCGGGTGCTGGTGGTCGGGGTGGAAAAAATGACCCATGGCTCGATTGAGCAGATTACGGGTGCGATCAACACGGCAATGGATAATGACTCGAATGAAGGGTTGGCGGGGTTGACGTTCCCTGGATTCTTCGGGGTGGTGGCGAACCGATATTTTCATGAGACGGGCGCTTCGAAGGAGCATTTAGCGAGGGTGGCGTTGAAGAATCGGACGTATGCGCTGGAGAATCCTTTAGCTCAGTTCCGGAAACCGACTTCCTTGGAGGAGATCCTGGCGGCGCGGGCGATTACGGATCCGCTGGGCTTGTTCGATTGCTCTCCGGTGACGGATGGGGCGGCGGCGATGCTATTGGAAGCTGGTGGCGAGGGGGTTCGTGTGTTGGCTTCCGGCCAGGCTTCAGGTCCACCTTTGATGCAGGAAATCCCGGATTTGCTGCGGATTCCTGCGATTGGGGAGGCGGCTCGCCAAGCTTACGAGCAGGCAGGGTTGGGGCCGGATGATGTGGACGTGGTCGAGGTGCATGACTGCTTTTCCATGACGGAGTTGATTACGGTGGAAGAGTTGGGCTTTGCCGAAAAAGGCCAAGGGTGGGTTGCGTTGGAAGAGGGGTGCTTCAGCCCTGGCGGAAAGGTGCCTGTGAATACGAGCGGGGGCTTGCTGTCTCGCGGTCATCCGATTGGGGCGACGGGTTTAGCTCAGATTTATCAAGTGGTTTCGCAGCTGAGAGGGACGGCTTGTAATCAAGTTGAGGGGGCTCGAATTGGCCTGGCACAAAACCTCGGCGGAACCGGCGCGTACTCTACTGTCCATATTTTTGAAGGGGGAAAGACATCATGATGAACCTTACGGTATTAGCCTGTCAATCTTGCGGATATCGAGCGATTCCTCCAAAATATACATGCCCGAACTGCCATGAAGAGAGCTTGAGTGAAGTCGAGATCCCGGGTAAGGGCAAAGTGTTTTCACACACCACGATTCGCGTCGCCCCTGGGGCGTTCTCCTCGGAGATACCGTATCCGATTCTCCTGGTGGAGTTGGAAAACGGATTACGGGTCACCGCGAGAACCGAGCTGGAGCAGGTGTTGATCGGGCAAGTGGTGAAGCTGCAGAAAGTGGAGAATGGGGTGTATTGGTTTTCTTAAGAGTGCCTGTCACTCCCCGAAATTGCTCGGGTATTGTCGAATAATGGAAAAATGGTTGCGAGTGTTCGCAACCATTTTTATTTGTATATGCATTTAAGCGGTGCCTGTCACGCCTCGGATTATGTCGAATCGAGACTAAGCCCCACAACACTTCTTATACTTCTTCCCGCTTCCGCAAATGCAAGGCTCGTTTCTTCCTACTTTTGGCCCCGCGACGTTCATTTTTTGCAGCTGTTTTTGGAAATGGAGCTCTTTCTCCTGCACGACTTGGCCCCAGCGTTGTAATTGAGGATGGTTCTCGCCGAGTATAGTATAAAAACTATAAAGATTCCTTTCCGTATCCGTAAGAAAGGAGGAATAGCCCTGTTGAAGGGTCCTTTCAAGCTCTGGAATCAGATCGGGGTTGAGCTGATAACAAATGGACTGGATATAAAGTTCCTTGTGATCTTCATTCTTTTGATCAATCTGTAAATCACGCAGGACTTCAATGGCAGAAGGAGTCTTGGTATTTTCAAGGATAGAGAAGGCGAAGATAAAGGATTCTTTTTTAGTTAGGTATGGCGAAATGGCTTGGACGACTTCATCCGACTGAAAGGAGATCAGCGCATCTGACACTTCTTCCAGCAGAATATCTTCATCCCTTACGAGCAGGCTGGCTAGGGTTGGGATGTGTTTTTTACCTTTAAGAAGTTGGATGAAGTAGATATTTAAGATTCCTTCATAAGAAAACCATTCTCGCTCTAATTGCTCGTTCATGACAATGTCAAGTTCATCTTCGGTGATCCATCCTTTACGAGCCAATACTCGAGCTAGTTTCTTCGCTTTTGTAAATAAGTAGGGTACAAAATCCGTGGAGTCCTCAAGCTCACCCAATGTCGCCCCATACTCTTCCCAGATCTCTTCCTCGGAACCGTTTAGGAGTAACTCATAGAACGACCATGCTTCCTTGTTTGCCAAAGGGGTCAATTCATCCTTCAGCTTCATGGCGATGTCAGGCTCGACATGATTCAGCAGTTGGGCAAAAAGATGAACTTTATTACGGTCTGCGTTTTTCAACCCTTTTAGGAGAGCTTGTACAGCTCCTTCACTCAGGTTGTGATTCTCTATATTGATGAGAATGTTGGTTTCTTTTTCTTTGGAATGCAACGCTTCATTAATTAGCTTTTCGGTCCATTGCTCTGGGACATCAGGGTAATCTCTAAAGGTATGTAGGATATATTCCTGGACAATGGGATCGTCACTAAGGATAAAGGGTTCGATTTTATCTAGAAAATTCATGTTTCGCTTCAGTCCTTATTTATTAGGTTACGGAGTAGTGTTTCGACCTAAGTTTAATGAAAGAGTGGTGTGATGTCCAGAAACCGAATGGAGACTGGTGGAAAGATACGGTAAAATATAAGGGATGGAGAGTAACCTAGGAGGTTAGGAACGGGATGGGATACATAGAAGGTTTGCGTAAGGCTGTAGGAAATCGGCCCCTGATTTTGGTGGCCTCGGCTGTAATGGTTATGGATGAGCAGGATAAAGTTTTGCTGCAACATCGGGTTGACACACAGGATTGGGGCATTCCTGGGGGATTTATGGAACTCGGGGAAACCGTAGAGGAAGCAGCTAGAAGAGAGCTATTAGAGGAAACAGGATTAACCGCTGGTCAATTGAATTTTTTTGAGATTTTTTCCGGTGAAGAGTTTTTCTACACCTATCCGAATGGAGACCAAGTGTACAATGTGATCGTCAGTTTCCTTACCAAGGATGTTAGGGGCCAACTAGAAAAGGATCATGAAGGACTGGAGCTTCGTTATTTCTCCTTGGATCAATTGCCGGGGAAGATCATCACAACGAGTAAAAGGATGTTAGATGCATTGAAAGAGAGATTTCCACCAGCAGTCCGCTAAGTCGGAGCTGGTGGTTTTTGTTTCAAATGGTGCCTGTCACTCCCCGAAATCCCCCGAAACTCCTCGAATCCTGTCGATCCTATGGCGATCTCACGGCCCGCGCGGCATTGATTCTTCCGTGCACCCAGAATACGCCTGTTCCGGCGACTGGGTCTGCGGTATTAAGGATCGCATCACGAATTTGGGTTTGTGAACGTCCTTGTGCGGCAAGCAATGCGGCAAGACCTGCAACGTATGGAGCGGCCATAGAGGTTCCACTTAAATACGTATAGCGGCTACCTGGATAGGTGGAGAGAATGCTTTGACCGGGTGCAGCCACTTCGACCCATCTCCCATAGTTGGAAAAAGAGGCACGAGTGTCATTTTGATTGGTTGCGGCAACCGCAATGACGTGAGGATAGTTGGCCGGATAGTTCGGGGTTCGGGAGTTTTCATTTCCTGCTGCGGCAACAATTACGGTGCCTCGGTTCCAGGCGTATTGGATGGCGTTTTGAAGGGTAGTGGAGGTGGCTGGTGATCCAAGGCTTAGATTGATGACCTGGGCTCCTTGGTTTGCGGCGTAAATAATACCATTCGCAACAGCTTGCAGGGATCCGCTGCCGTCACTGCCCAACACTCGAACGGGAAGGATAGAGGCGCGAGGAGCCATCCCGGCTATACCAACAGCATTATTTGTAACGGCCGCGGCAATCCCGGCTACATGGGTGCCGTGGCCATTTGCATCATTGGGGGCAAGATCGCGCTCGACGAAATCATATCCCTGGAGCAATTTGCCCCGTAAGTCGGGATGATTGGGATCAACACCGGTATCGAGAATGGCGATGATGGTAGTGGGGGTGCTTTGAGTGACATCCCAGGCGGAAGGAGCTTGAACCCTTTGCAATCCATATTGAAAAGAAGAGAAGAAAGGATCATTTGGTGTATAGAAAGCTTTAAACGTATAGTTTGGCTCGGCGTACTCGATTTGTGAAAGCTTCTCATAATGGTTCAGCATCCGCCGCATCTTACGAGTCGATTTCACAGTATACGTCCCTAGCTCCTCGTTTTTTTCCAGCACTTCACACCGGGCTTTTCGATGGATCTGATCGATCTCCTCTGCAGACGTGCCTTCTGTGAACTTTACGACCAATTCGTTAGGCTTATGAGGCTGGAATTTACTGTCTAGGTGCTGTTCATGTAAAAAGTAAGCCACAGCTGCCATCATGGCAGCGCCAACGACAAAAGAAATCTCTAGCAACATCTTTCCAAACCTCCTCTATTAACTAGATTTGTTTCTCCTACAAGCATATGAGAGTGAAGGAAGAATTGCTTGGACCCCTGCCTTAATGGGTGACTGTCACTCCCCGAAAATCCCCGAAATTTGTCAAAAAATATCACTCTGAACAATAACCGTTGAGTTGAGAGTTGCGGTATGATGATCTGGAAAAAGGTTGATCGGAGGTAGATATGAGGATAAAGGTTATTGGGGTCCCGACATTTTCTGGAGCGCTATACCCGGGGACGGAAAATGCTCCTCAAGCGATTCGTGTAGCGGGCTTAATTGATAGATTATTAGATGGAGGCTGTGATGTCGAGGATGTGGGTGATCTGGAACTTCCCCCATATCTACCACGCCATAACATCGAGCCGATACGAAACTGGCCAGCTCCACGGCAGGTGTGGGAAGCGATGGCGAAGCAAAGTCACACCTTGTTTTCGGCAGGGACTTTTTCGTTAATTTTGGGTGGTGACTGTAGTATTATTGTTGGCTCTGTAGAATGCCTAGGGAAGGAATGGGGGAGCCAGGTTTATGTCCTTTCCATTGACGCCCACATCGATGCGATAGCGCCAAGTCGGGTCCTCGACAGTGTACAGGCACTGCAGGGATGGGACTGTGGTTTCTGACTCAAGGTAATAGCTTTTGGCCATTACCGACCGGATTTGCCGCGGAGAATATCACGGTTATAGCTACTCAATTTATATTGAACCCTGTGGTAGAAATTACCCACTGTAAATTCCGTTCAAGTACCGGTCAGCAGTCTTTCAACCTATGTTCTTCGCTCTGGAGATAAAGTGGTGGTAACGGTGAAAAATGGAGATCGGACTCAACAGTACACCGTGAATCTGGTCCATGCGGATGAGGTGGGCTTGTCGACATTTACCATCGGCGGGATGAATGTGAATGGATTGGCTGGACTCACGACCAGTCAAGGGGCTGTTCTAAAAGTGAATCAATCCGGCCTAAAAGGAATTACCCTCCAAACCAAGGATCAAGAGGCCTCCGTCACGGTCAAAGTAAATGGTACCCAAATCTCTAGCTCCCAACTGGCTAATTACAGGCTTTATGCCCAGGATGTGGTACAGGTGGTGGTGAAAGACGGAACTACGACTCAAGAATATAAAGTCAAGCTCGTCCAGGCTGAAAACTTATCCCTAGACCGTTTCAGGATCAATGGAGTCGATATTAGAAATCTATCCGGACTCACCACGACTGATGGTGCAATTGTAGAAGTTCAAGATTTCTCCTCTTATAATGGATTAGAAGTAAGAGCCCAAGACAGTGCGGCCGTTGTTACGGTAAAGATTAACGATAGCATCTACACTCCTAGTCAGCTTAGCAATTTTCCGTTCCTTTCAGGGGATCGCGTGGTAGTGGAAGTCAAGAATGGCAGCCTGGTAGAAACCTAAAAGTTAAGTTGGTGAGGGAGCAGGATTATCTGCTGAAGAGACTGACCATTGGCGGGCATGAACTGCGAACATGGGCTGGGTTAACCACATCGAATGGGGCAATTGTAAAAGTGGACTCTTTTAAAGGAATCGTAGCTGAAGCAAAGGATCGATACGCTGATGTGAACGTCAAACTCAACGGGTATGTAGTGACATCCGGGTTGTCTACCCTTGACCTCCGAGCGAATGATGTTATCCTAGTTACGATTAAAGATGGAGATGTTACACAAACCTTTAAAGTAACCGTGCAGTAGCGGAAAAGTTGAGGAGAAGTTGAGGAAGCCTTGGAGGCCAGTAGTATCGACCTCCAGGGCTTTCCTCTATCTGATTTGGCCATCCGATTTAAGGGATCCATGTCCGCACAACTCTAAGGTTGCCTTTACGGAGGATCTCTTACAACCATGGGGTGCTCAGCAAGGTTTTTTGTTACATAATATTACAATACTATCGCATTCACCGAAGAAAAAGCCGATAATGAACATAAGATTTTAGCGACCATAGGGAGTTGATGAAATGGAAGCAGGATATGAACTCGACCAACTCGTGGCTCATCAAGTTTTGGAGAAAACCTCTAGAGAAGACATACCTCAGTATTCAAAAGATGAAAAAGCATCCTGGATCATCGTCGAAAAATTTATTAAAGAAGGTTATCGCTATGATTGTTATATGAGCGGCAGCAATCATTTTTTCAGGTTTCGCCCGATCGGCAGCCTGGATTCTACCATTCCTTATGAAAAGGCTCCCTCCTTGCCTAAAGTAATTTGTCTCGCTGCTTTATATATCGCTGCAAAAAAGGCCAATCAAGCAAACTTCGCTTAATTGGTCTTTTCTTTGTATACCGGATTTATTTATTTATAAAACTTGAATAATAAGATTGAATTGTTAAAAAGCCTTGGGTAAAATAAGGGATAATTACATTTAAACTATAAAAGAAATGAAACTTTCATAGACCCTTTTGGAAGATGTTATAGACAATTCATATTGAGCTATTCATAGGCCAAAATAGTAGCTAGCTTTAGCTATTATTTTGGCCCTTTTTGTATTTATACCTAAGGGGGTATTGGTTGAGTTGTTGTCTTTCTTTGTGGAAGGTGAGGTAGGACATCGATGTTGTCCCCATTACAGCAAAAGTTGATAAACATAAGTAACCTAACTAGCAAGTTGCTGAGAAAAAATTTTGGCAGAGGACCTGAGTTCTGTCAGGCGTATCTTAAATATCGATATCTCGTTTTTTACTTGAAAGGTTTTGTTTCACCGATGGAGGCTGTTCTTCTTGAAAACGGGAACCGCGATAACCTCCAGATCTCACGAAATATTGTGATGGAAACGGTCTTGTCACAACTTAGAGGGATCCTTGAATTGGAGTTCGAAGAAGAGGTTAAAGATTTTTACCACGATTGGAATTATGTTAAGAACTCGGGAATGATTACGGTCGTTTTTGAACGAGACGTTTTGCCAGTAGAAGAGGATGATAGAGAGGGATTTCCTGAAAGACTCGCATTGATTCACGAGGTCAATCGGGTTAGTTCCATCGTTCAAAAAACACCAGAAAGCACGTTTGTTTATCAGATATCACCAAAGATCATTGTGCTGGTACGAATGGGGGTCTTGATTCCTCTGGAAAAAGCTTTAATCTCAAAAGGTTTTAGCAAGACTCTTCTCGTTACCATGGAGGATTTGACGAAAAGCTACTTTGACCGTGAAGGGCGGTTTGAAGCGGTCTTTAAGCAACCCATAGACGATATTTTTGTGGATTGGAATCTAAGTAAAGACAATAGTTTAGTGTGCTTGGTGCTGAAGTGAGTGCCTGTCACTCCCCGAAATTGCTCGGATTTTGTCGGATGAATGGAAACAAACACTAGGCACAGGAGAGAAAGTCGGTCACTTCCTTTTCTATAAAAAACCTGTCCTCCCCTTGTTCTTCATTTCCTATAGGGTGCTATAATGATGAGCATAGGAATAGTCGAATGAAAGGTTAAGTAGAGAATGATGAGGGAAGATTTCTTTGTACGCAAAAAGAATGAAATAGGCGTCTCGTTAAATGAGGTTCAGTTAAAAGCCGTTCTTCAAACGCAAGGACCGGTGCTCTTATTGGCATCGCCAGGATCGGGCAAAACCACAACGATGATCATGCGGATCGGCTATCTAATAGAAGAAAGAGGAGTAGATCCTTCGCGGATTAAAGCCGTTACATTTAGTCGCGCTGCGGCAACCGAGATGAAGGAACGATTTAAACGTTTTTTTCCTGGCCTATCGCCTGTGGATTTTTCAACGATACACAGTTTGGCTTTTGAGGTCGTGCGAGAGTATTTTCGGAAGAAAAATCTAGATTTCCAAATTATTGAGGGAGACCTTGACCTGGAATCCCAGGAATCCCAAGGTGCGGATCAACAGCCGCTGCACAAGAAGCTGATACTACGGAAGCTATATCAATCGTTGGTGGGCGAACATATCACAGATGACCAAATGGAGGAGCTGACCACGTATATTAGCTTTATCAAAAACAAAATGATCCCTCCAGAAAAGTGGCCGGGGGTTAAAGTGGACGTTCCCGAAGCTGAGCGGATTTTGCGGGAGTATGAGGCTTTTAAGAAGTCGGGTTCGAACAAGCTTTTGCTAGATTATGATGATATGCTAACGATCGGCAATAAGATCTTAGAACGGGATCGGGAGCTGCTGCAAAGGTATCAGCAAAGGTACGATTATGTATTAACCGATGAGAGTCAAGATACTTCCTTGGTTCAGCATGCCATTATTGAGAAATTAGTGGGAGAGCATAGGAATCTTTGTGTTTTTGCCGATGATGATCAATCGATCTATAGTTGGAGGGGGGCAGAGCCGTCTTACTTGCTGAACTTTAAGAAGGTGTATCCAAACGCGGTTGTCTTGTTCATGGAGCAGAACTATCGCTCGTCGAAGAACATCGTAGAGGCAGCCAACCAATTCATTAAGCGAAACAAGAACCGATATGAAAAAAATATGTTTACCGGGAATCCTCCATCCCAGCCGGTCCGCATCAAAAGCTTTGCTGACTATCAATACCAGGCCAAATATTTGGTACAAGAAATCCAAAAGATTGAAAAGCTGTCTGAGGTGGCGGTTTTGTACCGCAACCATTCCTCCTCCATTGCCCTAATGAATGAATTTGATCGAGCAGGAATCCCTTTCTATATGAAGGATGCGGATCATCGCTTTTTTTCGCATTGGGTCGTGCAAGATATCCTGAACTTCATGCGGATGTCCTTTACGGATAAACGAGCTGACATTTTGGAGAGCATCCATATGAAATTTAATGGATACATTTCGAAGCAACAGATGGCGGCGTTGAAGGACATCAAGAATCAGGGATCCGTATTTGATAACTTGCTTCGGTACGTCCCAGTACAGGATTATCAAGTCAAAGCGTTGACGGAGTGTAAAGAGACCTTTCAGCAGATGAAGAGCCTGTCTCCTCTTGAAGCCATTCAGGTGATTCGTAAACGATTAGGCTACGAGAAGGCCCTTGAAAAGATGTGCGAGCGTCTTGGATTTCGAAAGGAATACCTGATCGGAATCTTGAACACGTTGGAGGAGATTGCTAACGGGCTCGAGTCCTTGGAGGAGTTTGCAAGAAGGTTGAGGCATTTGGAATCGGTCTTGAAGTCCTCCAAATCCCGGAAAGGTCAAAATGTCGTGACATGCTCTACCTTTCATAGTGCGAAGGGGTTAGAGTTTGAGCGCGTTTATATGATTGATCTGATCGATGGGATTATCCCCTCTTCGGAGGATTTCAAGGATGACTTGACGGCGAGCAATAAGTCCTTAATGGAGGAAGCTGCTCGTCTGTTTTATGTCGGCATGACCCGGGCGAAGCAGCACTTGGAGTTCATCGTGTATAGAGAAAGAGATGGGAAAAAGGTGGATGAGTCCATCTTTGTTGTGGATCTCAAAAATATGGTGAAGCCTTCAAAACAGGATAATCCGGATGCGATTAAGGATAAAGCGGATTTAATCGTTGGGAAAGTGGTTAAGCACCGGGCTTTTGGACAGGGGATGATCCTGGAAGTTAACGAAGACCAGATTAAAGTTGACTTTGAAAAAGGGGTGAAAGTCCTTTTGATTGCGGCTTGTTTGGAAATGGGGTTGTTGGAGGGGGTGGCCGAGTGAGATCTTGTCATCCCCGCGCTCTGGGGTATTGAAGTTAGTTAAATGACTTATTAAGTTAAACCTACTTATCATGAAATCATGAAGAGTGGGTCTATTTTTGTTCTGAAAAAGGTTTTTGGTTCAGAAAATTGAATCTATTAACAGAACACATCGACTGTTAGAAAATATGACTTATTTCCTTCATCTCCAAGCGTTTCTTAGGTAATGTAATAAAAAAGGCGTGAAAAAAGGTGGGATCTAAATGGGGATTTTGGTGAAAGAGGCCATGGAGTTAGGGGGACTAAAGAAAGCGAGGGTACTCGCGGGTCACGGTGGGCTGAACAACCTGCTGGAGCATGTGAGTGTGATCGAGGTCCCAGAGGCGTACCAGTGGTTTCGCGGAAATGAGCTTTTTCTAACTGCGTTCTATACCATTCAAGACGATCGAAGAGCCCAGCTTCTGCTTCTGGAGAGGATGAAGGAAAGAAACGTCTCGGCGCTAGGTCTTTGTTATCCGGGCATGTATTACGAGCAGTTGTCACCAGAGGTGGTGGCAAAGGCGAATGAACTTCAGATTCCCATCATCGAGATTCCCCAAGATGTCGCTTATATTGAAGTCATATCACCGGTACTTGAGGCGATCAAAAAAACACAAACAAAAGAATTGCAACAGGCTTTAGAAATCCAAAAGGATCTTCATAATTGGATTGCAATGCAGTATAGCTTGGACGAAATCGTAAAAAATATGAGTCAGATTTTACGTGAAAACATCGTGATCCTCGACCGGAATTTAGAGTTAATGGCCTGGAATTTTTGGGAGGAGCAGCGATCCATTCCTGAAAAGGAACTCGGTCGGCTCATCCGGCAGCATGGACAGCCCCTTTGTACAAAAGGAATTGCCAACCCCATCCACTGGGCGACACCACAGGGGAATTTTTATGCTCGGCCCATCCGCACGGGAGAAGATGTCTATGGCTATTTTCTTGTAATTATGGAAAAGGAAAACTCAGCTCTGAAGCGGTTGATACATGAATATGTGTCGACTAGCCTTGCTCTCTTTTTCTCACAGAAAGCCGTAATCGAGGAAACGAAAAGGAGGCACGAAAACAGCTTGCTCGATGATTGGTTGATTGCAAGAAACCTTTCTGCGGATTCTTTAATGTTGCAAGCTTCTAAATTGGGGTGGAAGATGAAGGACATTCAAGGAATGGCCGTCCTTCAACCCATCGAAGAGCAGTCCAGCACGGAACGTATCTTCCATCTTTTGCAAAGAGTGTTGGAAAAAGAACATAGCCGCTGCATCTCCTTGATGTATGGACAGCGTGTCCTTCTTTTGTTACCCACTCCTGACTTACATAAGGGGGAAACGTTTGAATCTTTCTATGCGGAATGGTTGGGTTACCTACTGTCGAAGCTGGAAGAAGAGGGGGCGGTAGGGATTGCATTTCGAAAAGAGACCCAAATCGCTCAAGAGGGAGGCCAGCTATACCAGGAATTGTTGGATCTTTTGGCATTGAGAAAGAGGATGCCGGTTTTGCCAACTGTCCTGGATGCAGCTCACTTTCCCGCCTTTGCTTTTCTTCATTCGTTGCCCTATCACCCCCGTTTGGATCGGATCAAACAATTGCTTCAACCTTTGGAAGAGTATGATCGACAATATCAGACGGATCTGTCTGAAACGTTGGAATGGCTGTTATTCAGTCCAGATGTACAGCAGCTGCCAAGTCAAATTAATGTACATCGTAATACACTGACGTATAGACGGCAGCGGATCAAGGAAATCTTGCAGGTGGATCCGTTCATCAATCCCCATCGTCTTCAATTTGAGCTGGCCATTCTATTCAAAAGGTTGTCGTAAGAGGGGTTATGCACCTGCACAAGAAAAGCATGTAATTTTTAGTCTATAGAATATTTTAAATTTTTTAATATATCATTATAATTTTAAAAAAGGGAGGTGCAAGGAATGAGTACAGAGGTCGAACACAGTAATGTCCATACCATCAATAAGGTAGAGGAAATTCAGGATGTGTTTGGTGATCATGCGGTGACACCTGTGCAGCCGCACGAAAAGCGGAGTGCCTTGGATGTTTCGCTCGTGACGGCTGGATACTGTATTGCCATGTCGGGGTTGTTCACCGGATCTGCGATGGCGGCGGGGCTAACCTTAGCTCAGGCGATTCTCGCTGCTCTCATCGGGAACACCATTCTCGCGATCTATGGGGGATTGATTGGAGCCGCAGGAGCCAAGCACGGCGTGTCCACCACCATGCTTTCCCGGCATGCTTTCGGCCGGCAAGGGGCGAAAGTGATCGGAGCCGTTTGGGCGATTTCACTCATGGGATGGTTTTCCGTGCAAACTGGATTCTTCGGGATGACGGTGAGCGCCATGGTGCCTGACGGAGGGGTATTGACATCTCCGAAGATTGCAGCCTTATGGGGCGGAATTCTGATGATCCTTTCTGCCTACTTTGGGTACAAGGGGTTAGCAGTCATTAGCCGCATTGCGATTCCTGCTCTGGTCATCCTTGCCGGGTGGGGGATAGCTGCTTCCGTGAGTCAGGCAGGAGGATGGGCAAGCTTATTCGATAAGGTTCCTGCCAACCCGATCCCTTTGTCCGCGGGTATCGTGATGGCCGTTGGCAGTTTCGCAGCAGGGGCAGTGGTGCAAGCCGATATTACACGATATGCGAAGTCGCGAAAAACCTCCTGGATCGCTACGCTCATTGGTTACATTGTGGCTAACTCGTTCGTAATTATTGCTGGGGCAGTGACCTACGCAGCAACGGAATCCGGAGATTTACCAGCGGCGATGATTTCGCTTGGATTGGGCATACCCGCTATGCTGATTTTGATTGCAGCTCAATGGACGACCAATGACAATAACCTTTACTCCTCTTCTCTCGGGCTATCTAATATTATCAAGATTAAAAAATCAACGATCGTTATTATATCCGGTCTTATTGCTACTTTTTTCGGTTTTCTGGGCATAGCCGATTATTTTGTTCCATGGCTCAGTATCCTGGGGATTTTCGTCCCGCCGATTGCGGGAATCTTGATTGCAGATTACTATGTGATCCAAAAAGGAAACTATCGATTCGGAGTGGGAACGGAATACAGCAAGGTAAATTGGGCAGCTTTTGTTGCTTGGGCGATTGCTTCTCTTGCCGGGTATACCGTAACCGCGGGTATTCCTTCTCTTAACTCGATTATCGTGGCTTTTGTCGCTTATATTGCGATCGTGAAGCTCTGCGAAAAGTTGGGTATTCAGGCGAGAAAAGGGACGTACGTCGAAGATTACACCGGATTCTAAGTGAAAGGGGAGAAAGACATTGCCAACATGGATAGGTGAGCAAGAGATTGAAGATTTAGCCGTTGGTGCGGCGTTGTTAGGAACCGGGGGAGGGGGAGACCCTTACCTAGGAAAACTCATGGTGCAAAAGTTTATTCGGAAAAATGGCCCGATCCAGCTGCTCGACCCGTCTGAGGTTCCGGAGGATCAATGGGTGATTCCTACGGCGATGATGGGAGCTCCAACCATCATGGTAGAGAAGATTCCCAACGGGGATGAAGCGCTGAAATCTTTGCGATTGGTGGAAGAGCGGCTCGGTAAAAAAGCGTTTGCCACCATGCCGATTGAATGCGGGGGATTAAACTCGACGATCCCGTTTGTGGTGGCGTCCCAAGCCGGTATTCCGTTGGTGGATGCGGATGGGATGGGCCGGGCTTTTCCCGAATTGCAGATGGAAACCTTCCATATTTATGGTATAAAGGGCACCCCGATGGGACTTCACAATGAACGCGGCGATTATTGTTTGCTAGAAACGCTGGATAATCCTATGCTTGAGCATATTTCAAGAGGAATTGCTGTTCGGATGGGGGGCGTGGCCCATATTGCAGAATATGCGATGACCGGGGCTGAGGTCAGGCGTACGGCAATCCCTAATACGATCAGCCTTTGTATCAAGCTGGGAAAAGCCATTCGTGAGGCCAATCAGCAAAAACGCAACCCCATTGAGGCTATTCAGCGAGTGACGAGGGAGTCCATCTATGGAGAAGCTATCGTCCTTTTTAAAGGCAAGGTGGTGGATGTGGAACGCAGATCAACGGATGGTTTTGTCCGAGGGAAAGCGGTCGTGGATGGGTTTGAGGAATATACAGGAGATCAGTTGCATGTGGATTTTCAAAATGAGAACCTCATTGCCAAGATTGGTGATACGCCGGTCGCTATCGTTCCCGACCTGATCAGCTTTTTGGACTATGAGACAGGGGTTCCGCTGACAACGGAAGGGTTGCGATACGGCTTTCGCGTGATTTGCCTGGGCATTCCTACCCCTGACATTATGAGGAGTCCAGCCGCCATCGAAGTGTGGGGGCCCCGCTACTTTGGCTATGATTATGACTATGTTCCGGTTGAGCTGATGGCCAAACAGGGAGGAGGAGTTCGATGATCTATAAGATTGGGATTGATGTCGGCGGAACGAATACGGATGCGGTGATCTTGGATCAGGAGAATCGGGTCATTTCCTCGACCAAAGCAGCCACCACGCCAGACGTGGAAACGGGAATATTTAACGCTTTAGAGCAAGTGCTGAAGAATAGTAAGGTTGAATTTAGTCGAATTCGTTATGTCATGCTGGGTACGACCCATGCCACGAACGCGATTATCGAGAAAAAACGGTTGGCAAAAATCGCGGTGGTGCGGATTTGCCTGCCGGCAGGGCAAGCGATTGAACCGATGTTTACCTGGGAGGAATCCTTAAAGCAGGCCGTGGGAAATGAGTATTACTTCATCCACGGAGGAAGTGAGTTTGACGGCCGGCCATTAAACGGATCGGGACTCATTGAGGAAGAATGTGAGAGGATACTTGATCAGATGGAGGCTTCAGGGGTGGAGTCGATCGCGGTTACGTCCATCTTTTCCCCCGTAGTGGATCAGTATGAAAAAGAATTTGCCCGCCTAGCTCAGCAACGGTTTGGCGAAGATTTTCCCGTTACGCTCTCCTCGGAGATCGGCAATTTAGGCTTATTAGAGCGGGAAAACTCCGCTGCCCTGAATGCGGCCTTGGTAAAAGTTGCGGACATGGTCGCAAAGGGACTCGAGAAAGCGCTAGAACGATACGGGATCGAGGCGGATATCTTCTTTGCCCAAAACGATGGAACGCTAATGTCCCTGGAATACGCGAAAAAATATCCGATCTTAACG
Source organism: Ammoniphilus sp. YIM 78166 (assembly GCF_004522215.1). Taxonomy (GTDB): domain Bacteria; phylum Bacillota; class Bacilli; order Aneurinibacillales; family RAOX-1; genus YIM-78166. The sequence continues at coordinate 871,977 of NZ_SDLR01000004.1, forward strand.
ATCGGATCTGGACCCACCAACAGTATCCGCGGGGCCGCTTACCTAAGTGGGTTGGAGGATTGTATTGTTTGCGATATTGGCGGAACGTCCACAGATGTAGGGATTCTCGTTAAGAGCTTTCCACGTGAATCCTCCATTGCTGTGAACATCGGTGGGGTTCGGACTAATTTCCGTATGCCGGACATTATCTCCATTGGGATTGGCGGCGGAAGTATCGTGCGGGAGAAGGAGGGGGAGGTCACGGTCGGACCTGACAGTGTGGGGTATCAGATCGTAAACGAGAGCATTGCCTTCGGAGGAAGTACGTTAACCGCAACGGATTGCCTTCTGGCTTCGGGACTTGCGTTGATAGACCATCCCAAGTGTGACTTGTCACGCTTAGATGCTATCTCACGCAGCACCTGGGAAAAAGCGATGGAAGTCATCCGAGGTCAAGTGGCTGATGTGATTGATAAGATTAAAACGAGTAATCAGGACTTGCCGGTCATCCTCGTAGGGGGTGGAGCGCTGCTCATTCAAGGGGAGTTAGACGGAACCTCACAAGTGCTGAGACCTCCCAATGCGGGCTGTGCCAATGCCATCGGGGCCGCCATCGCCCAGGTCAGCGGGGAAGTGGATAAGATGTTTTCTACCGTAGGTCGAAGCCGGGAAGAAGTAGTCGCCGAAGTCGAAACCCTCGTGAAGCAAAAAACCATCGATGCCGGAGCAGACCCTTCTACGGTCTCACTCATCGATATGGAAGAAGTACCGGTCGCCTATGTTCCCTCCAACGTCATTCGGATCAAGGCGAAAGCAGCAGGCTCCCTTTTGGCGGTGCCTGTCACTCCCCGAAATTCCCCGAATTTTGTCGGATGATTAGGCCTGCTAGGGGAATGTACAAAACAAAAGAACCCGGTGCTCTCGTCACCGGGTTCTTATTTCAATTGGAGGGTACACGCCCTACTTAAATCGGATCATCATCGTATCTAGTTGTCTAACAATTTGTGTGAGGGTTTCTGTTGATCTTGCCACTTCTTCTATGGAAGCGAGCTGCTCTTCTGTGGCTGCGGCCACCTGTTGGGCATATCTCGAGGCTTCCGTGGCTGACTGGGAAAGCTCGACGATCGAAGCAGTGACTTCTTGAGATCCCGCTGACATTTGCTCGGTAGAAGCTGATACTTCTTCTATCTGACTGCTCACGCCTTGAATAGAATGGCTAATCCGTTCGAATCGCTCACCTGTTTGATAGACATGCTTAGCCCCTTCTTCGACCTCTTCCACTCCTAGTCTCATCGATTCCACGGCCTGCTTCGTATGGGACTGTATTCTTTCAATTAAAGTGGCGATCTGGTTTGTAGATTCCTTGGACTGTTCTGCCAACTTACGCACTTCCGATGCAACAACGGCAAAGCCTCTTCCATGTTCTCCGGCTCTGGCGGCCTCGATGGCTGCGTTAAGGGCAAGGAGATTGGTTTGGTTGGCAATCTCAGAGATCACGACAATAATTTGATCGATTTCCTTCGTTTGAACGGCTAAGGATTCTATGAGTTGCGTGCTTTCCTTTATCCGATCGGCCATGGTGCGAATCTGCACGACGGTGGATTGGACGACGGCATTCCCCTCGACCGATTCCTTTGCCACATCTGAAATGGTTTCTGCCACATGAGAGGCCGATTCTGCAATACGCTGAATGCCTATAGCCATCTCTTCCATTGCCTTCACACTTTCAACAGCCCCCGTTGCCGCTGAATCCGCCCCCATGGCAATCTGCTGAATGGACGCTGCGACCTCGCTAGAAGCTTGCTTCGTTTGCTCTGATCCGAGATTCACCACTTGACTAGATTCATCGATTTCTTTACTCACTTTACGGAGTTGCTGGGTAATACTTGAGAAGTTGCCGAGCATTTCATTAAAGTTATGGGCTAAAAGGCCAATTTCATCCTTGCTCGATACATCCGCCTTGACGCTCAAGTCCCCCTGTGAAGCTAACTGAGCGAGCCCAGATAATTGAACAATAGGTTGCAGGGTTCGACGAACGACAAGACCGAGGATGACAGTCCCTATTCCCCCCATCATAACACCAAGTAAGATATAAAAGAGGAGACTATTTCGCAGTTCCTCGCTTACGTCGCTATAGTCAAAATCGATGCCGTGAATGGCAATAACCTGCCCTTGAATATTTTTTATAGGAGCTAATATCGAGACCCAGCTTCCAAACTCATCCGTGTAAGGATCGGTCACTCCAATCCCTTTTTCAAGCGCTTGGTTATAGGCAGCAATAAACGATTGGGGCAGCTCATAGGATGTATTCGGTTCAAACCCGCCGTCTCGAAGGCTCTGATTGCTGAGCAGCGTTTTTAAAGAAGTCTTGTTCCCTTCTACTAGTAGCTGTGGTTGGAAGAGATAGCTATTGGCTACTTTTGCGGCACCGATAGGATGATCAAGCTCTTCTTGAAGATCGACGATAAGCTCATGGGTTTTATAGGCAGCGGGATCTTTAGGAATACGCTCCATCGCTGCTTCGACATGAGCAACATGATGGGAAAGCTGATTATGTAGGATGTTTTGAACGCTTTGCATTTCTTGATAATATTGCTTCCTCTCGGACCAGTAAGCGGTTCCTCCGTAAACAGAAGCGAGAAGGATGACCATCAATGACAATGAAAAAATAGATTTAAAGACAATTCCTCTTCCACTCATATTGAAAAATCCCCCTAAAATTAAACCTGAATTAAAAATAGGACTTTTTTACTATTTATCATGATTATATCATAATATTTGTGCGATTTTACAGCAATACTATTTAATTCCAAGAGGCAGTAGGACTATGGATTCGTTTGTTCGACAATAAAGAACAAATTGTTCTTTAAAAAGTCGATACTTGATGTTATAATTTGGGTAATACGATAAATAAGGGGCGAGTTCCATTGAATAAGGAAATTGAAGATTTGGCTAAAATGGCTACAGAAGGAAAAGTAAGCAAGGAAGAATTTAAAAAGTTCCTCGAACTTAAGAAGCTAGAGTTAGCTCCCAAAACGGCGTAAGTAACTAGTCTTGCCATCTTAGCCCACCATTCTTCAATATATAGATAAAAAAAGGTGAGCCACCTGGCTCACCTTCTTCGGTATCATTACTTTGTATTCAAAATGCTATCAATTAACTCTTTTCCAAAGCGCTCTTCGTACTTTTCATAGACAGGCTTGATCGCCTCTTGGAAAGGAAGAATGTCGATGTTTTCAATGATTTCTACTCCGTTGTTCTTCAGCTCAACAAGGGCTTTTTCATCGGCTTCAACGATTAACTGTCTTTCTTTGTCCGCAGCAACCTTCGCTTCTTCCTGAACAATGGCTTGGAATTCAGCAGGAAGCTTGTCCCAAGAAGATTTGCTAAATACAATGAGAGCAGGAGAGTACAAGTGACCAGTTAAAGTCATGTACTTTTGATTCATTTCATAAAGCTTAAAGGTATCCGCGATAACCAGCGGGTTTTCTTGTCCATCCACTACGCCCTGTTGCATTCCGGTTAAAGCTTCAGTCCAAGCCATCGGCGTTGGGTTGGCTCCCATTTGCTTAAAGGCTTCTAAGTGAATTTCATTTTCCATCGTGCGCAATTTTAATCCGTTCAAATCAGCAGGGGACTGCACAGGACGCTTGCTGTTGGTGATATGTCTAAAGCCATTTTCTGCCCAAGCTAAACCAACAAGGTTCGACTTTTCTAGTTCACTAAGTAGTCCTTGTCCAATTTCACCATCAAGTACATTGTAAACTTGCTCACGGGAAGTGAATAAGAAAGGCAAGTCGAGTACACCCATGCTAGGAGAAAAACTACCAAGTGGCCCAGTAGATACCATCGCAGAATCAATCGTTCCCAACTGCATGCCTTCAATCATCTCGCGCTCTGCTCCAAGGGCACTCATCGGGTAAAGTTCAAATTTTACACTTCCGTTGGTTCTCTCTTCAACCTTCTTCGCAAACTCTTCTAGAACGATGTTATAAGGATGTTCAGGCTTCTGGGCGTTCCCCATCTTAAAAGTGAACTGCTCCCCTGTTGCCGCTGCTGGCGCTGGAGCTGCCGTTCCGCCTGCTTCTGGTGCAACCGAGTTCCCACCACACGCTGTAAGCATCATCGTGGCTGCCAACGCCAAGCCAGTAAACCATTTTCTTTTGTTGTTTCTCTCCATCTCTGTTCATCCTACTCTCTGTATGTGTTTATGAATTAATTGAATAATAATATATTTTTAATCATTTAGTCAACACTTAGCCACATTTTACCGCACATTATAGGTTAATTAATAAAGTATTTGGGATAGGGGATAGTGGGGAATGGTGTTTGGTGATACAATATCCAATAAATGGGTGGGAGTGTAAGATGTCGCCTGGATCGGGCGAACTAGGCCGATAAATGGGCGCTCAGTCTGGGGATATGGGCGACTCGGCCGGATAATTGGGCGGAAGCCCGGCCAGATTGGGCGCCTCAGCCGGGTAAGGGCGCTTACCCGTTGTATATGGGCGCTCTCGACCGGGAATTGGGCGCCCCCAACTCCACTCGACCACTACATATAAAGGAGAACAAACGATGCGTTTAAATGACTTCAAGCTTGAAGTGTTTTTCAACAAATATGAGTTCACGGCACCGTATCTGCTTGCACAGTCCGATTGCGAGTCTATGTCGATTCAAGAGTTACTGAGCTACGAAGCAGGGGCGGAGGAGCAGTTGAAGCAGCTTGGGCTGGGGTATACGGAAGTGCCGGGAAACCCTTCCTTGCGAAGCCAGATTGCTCGGCTTTATCAACAAGTAGATGAGTCAGGCATCTTGGTTCATGTGGGAGCACAAGAGGCGATCTTCAATTTTATGCATGTGGCGCTGGAGCCGGGCGATCATATTATTTGCCAGTTTCCAATCTATCAATCTCTTTATGAAGTGGCGAAATCTCTTGGCTGTGAGGTCTCGATGTGGGAGATCAAGCAAGGGGAGAACGGTTGGGAGTTGGATCTAGACGAGCTGAAGTCGCTCATCCAAGTGAATACGAAGCTGATTGTGGTAAACACACCGAATAACCCTACAGGATATACGCTCAACCCGGCTGAGCTTCAAGCCATTACGGAATTGGCTCGTCAGCATAATTGCCTCATCTTTTCGGATGAAGTCTATCAAGGACTAGAAGAAACTCGGCCTACCTTTTTTGCCGATCTCTATGAAAATGCCGTATCCCTAGGTGTCATGTCCAAGGCGTACGGGTTGGCTGGATTGCGAGTGGGGTGGATTGCCACCCAGAACCAAGAAATCTACGATAAAATGGTTCGCTTCAAGCACTACACGACGATTTGCACCAGCGGGCCGAGTGAGTTTCTTGCGGAGATTGCACTGAATCATGGGGACCGAATTCTTAAGAGGAACCGAGAAATCATCCAGGGAAACCAACAAATAGCGAACTCCTTTTTTCAGCGGTATCCGGGGATTTTCACCAATAACGTCCCACAGTCCGGACCTGTGGCGTTTCACCGAATCCATACGAATCAGCCGATTGAGCAGTTTTGTGAAAAGCTGGTGGAGGAGACAGGCGTGCTACTGTTGCCAGCGACGGTGTATGACGTAGAAGAGCCTTACATTCGCATGGGGTATGGCAGGAAGAGTTTTGCAGAGTGTTTGGAAAGGTTTGAAGGATATGTAATCAATAGGTTCTAAATAGCGAAGGATGTGACAAATTCAGAAAGGGGCCTTTGGGTAAAGGCCCTATTAGGAGTTAAGCCATAATCTCAACAAGGTTGATTTTGACTAGCTTGTTTGTTTGAGGATTGAATACCACATAGGCTCTTACTAATTTCTTCTTTGAATTGTCGACTACTTTAAAATCAAAAGCATCTTGCGTTTCTGTACTGGAAAGAGTTTTTCTGCCTAGGTATTCGTAATCCGTTTCTTGGCTTCCAGGATATTTTTTCATAACTTCTTCCATAGCAAGCTTGCCCCATTTTGCATAATCGGGCTCGGGTTGAGCATGAGACGCCGGGGTGAGAATCGACATCAACATGAAGCAGAGAATGAGCATGAAAGAGAAAACTTTTGATGGCTTTGTCATTTTTCTACCTCCTAGGGTTTAGTTATTTACGTCTTTATTTTTTGCTAAAATAGAGAAATAAAACCAAAATTAGGTAATCATTCAATCAAACCTAAAGCTAGCCGATTCAGGCCCCGCAAAGGGACCCTAAGGCCAGATGCGCTGCTCATTCATACCTCATAGCAAAAAGAGGCTCATTCTCTTGCCATTCTGCGTAAAAAACATCCCGGTAATCAGAAATGTTTTGCATGGCTAGTTGGTTTTTCAACCATTCCTCATCCAGTCCTGCTTTCGCCAAATTGCGGTAATCGACCTCACCGTCCAGAATGAGGGGAAGAGGCAAGCAGACTGTTCTAAGAGGCAACTGAAAATCCCTCACTCGAGGATAATCATATTGGAACTTAGGAAGGACGCTAATTTTTCCGTTGGATTCCAGGATGGCGTATTCCACCTCCTGGACGGAAAAGTAGCCTTGTTGCCTAAGGAGCAGGAGCAGTTGGTTGAGATCGACTTTATTCTTCTTTAATTCATCAAATTTTAACTTCCCTTGCTGGATCACCAAACTGGGCTCACCCTCTAGGATCTTTCTTGTCTTTTTAAATTTCAGCGTGATATATTCGAGGAGGAAAATCATCGTGCCCCAGAGTATGGTTGCAAATAAGATTTCCGTGATTCTGACTTCATGATCATAAACCGCATTGCCGACCAGCTCTCCTAAAATCAAGGCAGAGATAAAATCAAATGGCCGCATCTGTGAAATTTGGGTTTTTCCAAGCATCTTGAGGACCAGAAACAGTAGCACCAAACCGAAGGACAACTCAAGGGCAATCATGCCGAAGTGTTTCATAATGATACTCCTATCTTTTCGGGAAATTACCCCTCCATTCTTGCCGAATTTATGGATCGATAACCGCTAACCCTTGAACTCTTGCAAAAAACCTTTTATAATCACAGTAACATCATATAGCCTTAACAAGGGTTTCTATCGGGAAGATTCAACGATTTTCTCATCTAGTAGATAAACTCAGTTCCATGCCATTGGACTGAGTTTTTTTGCTTTTACAGGAGGGGGCATGGGTTGTGAGTGTACAATCTTCTGTTCCGGTGGAAAAGGCAACGCCTGCTTCTACTGCGAATGCGGAAAAATGGCAAGGGAGGATCATTAGTTTACTAGCCATCAGCTATTTACTGCTGCAAATTTATCCAGGACAAGAGATGGAGGCTGTGGTCAGCGTAATCATTCTTGGCGTCATCGTCTGGGTCATGCCAAGAATTCGGGGATCCACGTTGACGATCAGCACGGTACTGCTTCTGCTTGCTGTGGGTTTAATGGTTTATTACGAAGCCTCGGTACAGGAATGGCTTCAAGCAGCGCGGGTCAATCTTACGCTGATCGCCTTGTTTTTGTTTGTCCCTCTTCTGGGAATTCCCGTTCGGACGGGAGGATATGTGGAGGCATTGAAAATAGTACTGGCTCGGAGCATGAATGAACCACGATTTTTCTACATCGGTTCCAAGTTGTTGACCCATATGCTTGGGGTAGTTTTGAATATTGGTGCGGTTTCCATTGTTTATCAACTGACGAAAGCATCCAATATTACCTCGTCTCGCCTGATTGCCAATGCTCTCAATCGGGGATTTGTCACAAGCATCTATTGGTCTCCGTATTTTTCGGCCATGGCCCTCATCTTAAGCCAATTGCACATCACCTGGTCATCTATTGTTCTCTATTCACTGGGCTTGGTGTTCATAAGTACGGTAGTCAGTATTGGGTTAGATCATTCCGTGATTCGTTCGAATGAGCAGGAGCAGAAGCATAGAGAAGGAATAAGGGAAACAACCGACCCTATCCATCTCCAGAAAGCCAAACGTAAAGTCATCGAGTTGTTTATCCTTCTAACTCTCATTATGGGTCTTGTTCTGTTTGTGGAGAGGATGACTTCCTATTCTATGGTTCTCATCATTTGTTTAGTGTCCTTGATTTTTCCGTTGCTGTGGTGTGGGTTTTCCGGTAAAGCGGCTCCTTTGATAGAACAGTTACAACAGCATCTGGATGTAGGCATCCCTCGCATGAAAAAGGAAATTGTGTTGTTTTTAATTGCTGGCTTTTTCAGTGGTGCTATCGTACAGGCTGAACTAAGTGGGTACTTGATTGAGGCCATGAATGCGGTGTTTGGGTCTTTCACGATGGGCATTGCTTTTTTCTTTTCGCTCCTGATTGTTCTGACCGCTGTTGTTGGCCTTCATCCTATTGTCGTTGTGACCATTCTGGCTACAAGCATTGACCCCAGATTGATTGGACTCAGTCCCGAATATTTTGCGGTCCTGCTTCTGGCCAGCTGGGGAATATCCAACACGGTTTCTCCTGCTACGGCCGTCAACAACTTATTGTCTCATCTATTAAAAGAGAATGTGCTGGATGTATCCATCCGCTGGAATCTGAAATACGCACTAATAATGCTGATGTTCATTCCGTTTTATCTTTGGGCGCTCAACATATAAAAGGAGGAATAACCATGTTCAAAGTTGTATCTACATCCCCCACTTTTGGCAAATATTCGTTAGATCCGGTACGTCTGCTGGAATCAGAGGGCTGCGAGGTCGTCATTCTTCCCGCAGAAATCAGCCATGACGAAGAACGGCTGGCGAAAGCGCTGGAGAATGTCGATGGACTGATTGTCGGGGTAGAAAAAATCACCCGCAACGTCTTGCGCAATGTCCCAAAATTGAAGGTGATTGCCAAGCATGGAGCTGGCGTAGACAATATCGATCTCCAAGCTGCAGCGGAAAAAGATCTTCCGGTTGCTTTTGCTCCGGGAGCAAATCGTCATGCTGTGGCTGATCTGGCTGTAGGCCTTATGCTGTCCTTAGCGCGGGAAATTCCTCGGTCTTTCACCCAAGTTCGAGAAGGGGAATGGCCTCGCGTAATTGGTTTTGAGTTGTTTGGTAAGACGCTGGGGGTGATTGGCACCGGTAAAATTGGGAAAGAAGTCATCCGCCGGGCTCAGGGCTTCCAGATGAAGGTATTGGCGTATGATCTGTATCCTGACAAGGAATTAAGCGAAGTCCAGTATGTTCCACTTGATCAACTATACCAGGAGTCGGACTTTATTACAGTCCATACCGACTTAAATGAGCAATCTAAAGCGATGATTGCCGCTCCGCAGCTTGAAGCTATGAAATCAACAGCCTTTATTGTGAACACGGCACGAGGGGGCATCATTGATGAGCAGGACTTATTCGTTGCACTAAAAGAAGGTAAGATCGGCGGGGCTGCCCTAGATGTGTTTTCCATAGAGCCTGCCGGACAGTCACCGCTGCTGGAGTTGCCCAATTTTATCGCGACCCCGCATATGGCCGGATATACCTATGAAGCGCTGCGTGAAGTGGGGATGATTACCGCTCGCAATGTCTTGAACGCCATCCAAGGCAGACGTCCGGAACATGTTTACGAAGGATAGGAGGTATACCGACCATGCTAAACTCAATCAAACAGCGATTGATTGAACAGGAGGTCCTTTCGATCGAGCTGCTTCAAAAATTCACCGAGATCGAATCGTTCTCCTATGATAAGGAAGGAATCGATCGGTTGAGTGCGGAGTTAATCCAAACTTTTTCACATTTTCCTCTTCTAGTCGATATCTTTAAGGAGGAAACCTACGGGAACCATGTGCGCTTCACATGGGGAAAGGGGAATCGCCAAATCACTGTATTAAGCCATTTGGATACGGTTTATCCGCGAGGGACACTGTCCAGTATGCCTTTTAAGGTGGAAGGAGAGCGGATATTCGGTCCAGGAGTCTACGATATGAAGTTCAGTTATGTCATGATGTATTATTTGTTCTCGTTGCTTGAGGAGCGAGGTCTTTCAGAGAAATTCCGCCTCGTATGGCTGTGCACCTCGGATGAGGAAATCGGAAGCCCTACAGGTCGGCATATCGTGATGGAGGAGGCAGGAAAAAGCGAGGTGGTCCTCGTGTTGGAGCCTAGTGCGGAAGGCGGGGCATTGAAAACGGCCCGCAAAGGTGGCGGGAAATTTTGCTTAGAGGTGTTCGGCTGTTCTGCCCATGCTGGCATCAATCCGCAGGATGGGGCGAATGCCATTGAAGAATTAGCTTATCAGATTGTACAGATCAACAGATGGGCGGATGAAAGCCTGGGGACGACCATCAATACAGGGGAGATCAAAGGGGGAACGCTGTTCAATGTTGTACCGGATTATGCCATGGCAGAGATCGATGTGCGGGTGTTGTACCCTTCGGAAGCCAAACGTCTGGAACAGGCCTTTCATAGCTTGCAAGCCCGTAATCCTCGAACGCGGCTAAAGGTGGAAGGATCCATTTATCGCCCTCCGATGGTTCGCACGGAGCAGACGAGGAAGTTGTTTGATCTTGCCCAACAACAGGCATCCAGGCTTGGCATTCGCTTATCCGAAGTGACGACGGGAGGAGGCAGCGATGGCAATTTTGCTGCGGTTACGGGTGTACCGGTTTTAGATGGATTAGGTGTGGTGGGAGGATATGCCCATTCTCCGAAAGAATTTCTTTGGAAGGATTCCATTCCTGAAAGAACGGCACTTCTATATGGTTTGATCAATAGTTTGTAGTATTAACAATATAATCATGTTGACAACATTTTTTATGATGTGGTAAAATTCAAATAGTTAACAAATATCTAGTATTGCTGAATATCTATTGGGGAATTACCGCAAATAATTTCTCGATTCGTAGGTATAACTCAGCGACAACAGTGCCTGATTTTTAGGGTGTTGTTTGTCAATGGGTTATTTTTGTTGTACTTTATTCTATTACATTTAGGAGAGAGGAAAAAAAGATGAAATTTGCAAGATTTCTAGAAAACGGTGTCATTTCTTATGGAGTAGTTGAAGGGGAAGAAATTATCAAGATTAATGGTTCGATCTTCGAAGCATATCAGCTTACTGATCAACGAATTTCTTTGAATCAAGTGGAGCTGCTTGCCCCGGTGATTCCAGGTAAATTGGTAGCAATTGGTTTGAATTACAAGAAGCATGCGGAGGAAATGGGTAAGTCGCTTCCGGAAGAACCGATGATGTTTTTAGTATCGCCGACCGCTGTAGTGGGTCCCAAAGAGACAATTCAATTGGTTAACCCGGAGCACCGTAATGACCATGAAGCAGAATTGGCGATTGTTATCGGGAAGCGGGCGTCCGAAGTGGCCATTGATGAAGCACTTGAATATGTATTCGGTTACACCATTTGTAATGATGTGTCGGACCGCGTGTTGCAAAAGAGAGACGGACAGTTTACTCGCGCAAAGTCCTTTAGCACCTACAAGCCGCTTGGCCCGGTTATTGCAACCGACATCGATCCCGATCGCTCTCCGATTCAACTTCGCGTTAACGGTGAGGTCAGACAGGATTCTAATACCAATGATATGATCTTCTCCGCTTCTGAAATCGTATCCATCGTTTCTCAAGTCATGACGTTAGAGCCGGGCGATGTGATTATCACAGGAACTCCATCCGGCGTGTCGCCTTTGCTTGAGGGGGATGTGGTTGAAGTGGAAATTGACGGAATCGGTGTATTATCCAACAAAGTAACGAACAAAACCATCTAATAAAACATAAAGGGGGATTCTGTATGAAAAAATGGAAATTCTTATCGACCTTAGCGGTGGTCGGAGCGCTTGCTTTTAATCTAGTGGGCTGTTCAAGCAGTAGTCAGGAAACACAGGCTACCAATGCACCCGCCGAACAAGCGCCAAAAGCGGATTTCCCGACCAAGCCGATTCAAATGATTGTTCCTTTTGCACCAGGAGGGACGACAGACATCGCGGCCAGATCACTGTCTTCTGTTGTTCATAATTACCTCCCGAATGGGCAATCTGTAGCGATTGTCAATAAGGATGGCGGCGGGGGAACCATAGGCATGACGGAAGTGGCGAAGGCGAAAGCCGATGGGTATACGATCGGGATGGCTACATCCGGCCCGATCACCATTAAGCCACACGGCGGACAAATTGCGTATGATGCGCCAGACTTCAAGCCCGTCATGCAGGTTGTCGCTACGCCAAACGTCCTTGTAGTAAAAGCGGATGCGCCTTGGCAGACCTTTGAAGAGTGGTTGGAATATGTGAAAGGGAATCCGGAAGTCTTTACTTATTCTACAAGCGGCGCAGGGTTAACGCAGCATATTACGATGGAGAACTTCACTGTTAAAACAGGCGCAAAGCTTAAGCATGTACCGTTCCAAGGCGGTTCGCCAGCGCTGACGGCGTTGCTTGGAGATAACGTGAAAGGGGCAGTGGTTCAAACCACAGAAGCCCTTCCGCATATTCAAGAAGGAACGGTTCGCCCGTTATTCATTGCAGGGACGTTTAAGCCCGAAGAGCTGAAGGATGTACCTTTGTTGTCTGAGAAAGGAATCGATGTAAAAGGAGATGTTTGGACAGGTATTGTCGTTCCGAAAGATGTACCGGATGAAGTCATCGCCATCCTTCATGAGGCTTTCAAGCAGGCGCTAGAAGACCCAGCGGTTGTTGATCAATTTAAGAAGATCGGGGCTGCGGGAGTGTATAAGAGCCCTTCCGAATTCCAAGCGCAGATTGATGAAGATTACAAGATTAACGGGGATGTATTAGAGGCTATCGGATTAAAGAAGTAATGGAATGGAGGGAAGGTGTATGCCTTTCCCTCATTTATTGGAAAAAGGGGAGGAATCTATGAGGGCGAATCTACCCAATATCATCATGATTTTACTTGGTTTGCTGGTTATTTTGGTCATACCCTACCAAATTAGCGAAACGTCCGGAGGGGCCGTTCTGGGGCCTAGGTTTTTTCCCTATTTATTGGGTATAGGCATTATCTTGTTTAGTGTGATCTCGATGTTTTCAACGGAAAAAGAGCCATCTGCTATTCCTAAGGAAGAACAGGAAAGCACAGGAGAAACTGAAGGCAAGAAAGACTATCTTCGAACAGGTCTTCTATTTGGTTGCATACTATTTTGGATTCTGATCGTTCCCATCGCTGGATTTATTATTACCACCACGCTCGTGACGATGGCTGCGATGATCCTGATCGGCTGCCGAAATAAATTAACGCTAGGATGGGTACCCTTAGCCTTTTCTTTAGTGGTATATTATGTATTTGCCATTCTGCTTCATATTGCTCTTCCTGAGATATTGATTTAATTAAAGGGGGAAAGGAGGATCTATGCTAGATTATATTCTTTCAGCATTCGTGCATATTTTTGAATGGCAGAATCTATTAACGATGTTCTTGGGCGTAGCCGTCGGTATGATCATCGGGGCCTTACCTGGCCTGAGTGTAACGATGGGTGTAGCCTTGGCCCTGCCGCTTACATTTAGTATGCCACCATCTGCAGCCATCCTACTTCTGGTTGGTATCTATTGTGCTGGGACGTACGCAGGTTCCATTTCTGCGATTCTATTAAACAACCCGGGTACCGTGGCTTCTGCGGCAACCGCTGCCGATGGTTTTCACTTAGCGCAGAAAGGGAAAGCAAGCTTCGCCTTAAACATTTCCATTTATGCTTCCGTAGCCGGTGGGCTGATCAGCGGAATCGTGTTGCTCTTGATCGCTCCGCAGGTGGCTAAGTTTTCCTTGAAATTTGGTCCTCCTGAGTATTTCTTATTGGCCTTGTTTGGGTTATCCATTATCGCGGGAGTTAGCGGCAAGTCGATGAGCAAAGGGTTAGTAATGGCCTGTCTGGGGTTGTTGCTGGCGACGGTGGGTCTGGATCCAATCGAAGGCGTGTACCGGTTCACCTTTGGCAGTACGTTCTTGCTGTCCGGAATTGATTTGATTCCTGTGTTGATTGGACTGTTTGCCATTGCGGAGATCTTTAATCAAGTCGAGAAGGGTGCGAAATCCATCTCTGTGAATACGGAGTACAAGAAGGAGAAGTTTGGATTAAAGGAGATCGCTCCTTACAAGAAGACAATATTTAAGTCCAGTATTATCGGGGTTATCGTTGGAGCCATTCCGGGTACGGGAGGGGCAATTGCTTCTTTTCTAGGCTATAGTGAAGCGCAGCGGACATCAAAAGATCCGGATAGCTATGGAAAAGGAAATCCCGACGGCGTGGCCGCATCGGAAGCGGCGAATAACGGAGTGACGGGAGCTACTCTCATTCCTATGATGACGCTGGGAATTCCAGGTGACACCGTTACGGCGGTATTGCTTGGGGGCCTTTTGATTCAGGGGTTAAATCCTGGTCCTCAATTATTTACGAATTATGGAGAAATCGCTTATACCGTAATGGTTGGGTTTCTCGTTGTCAATATCATCTTGTTTTTTCAAGCGAAGCTGGCAATTCGCCTTTTTGCTAAGGTTTCTGCGGTTCCGACCTTCATTCTCTTGCCCATTGTATTAGGGTTCTGTTTAGTTGGCGCGTTTGCGGTGAACAACAATATGTATTCGGTAGGTATCGCTTTGTTTTTTGGGGTGGTTGGTTACATCCTTCCTCGCTATGGGTACCCCATCACACCGCTTCTCATCGCGATTATCTTGGGGCCACTAGCGGAGAAATCTCTAATGCAAGCGCTGATTATCTCAAACGGGAGCTATATGATCTTTTTCACCCGACCGATCTCTTTGGTGTTTATCCTCTTGATTGTGGTTTGTACGGCTTTCACGCTGATGAGAAATTCAAAATCGAAAAAAGCGAGCATGGGATTAACACCTAATCCCTCCAAAACGTAGAGCAGGGGGCTAGTTATGAAACTGGAAGGAAAAATTGCCTGTATTACTGGATCCGCACGGGGATTGGGGTATGCCATGGCGATCGATATGCTCAAGCAAGGAGCTACGGTCGTGATCAATGATCTCGATGAAGCCTCGGTGGCGACAGCGGTCGAGTCCTTGCGCGCAGAAGGCTATTCCGTTTATGGTCATGCGGCCAATATTGCTGATAAGGAGCAAGTCGTGACCATGATGGACTTTATTCGAGATAGCTTCGGCCGACTCGATATTCTCGTCAACAATGCTGGCGGAGAATTGCGGACACCGAAAAAAATAGAGGACATTATGGAAGAACACTGGGATCTGGTGCTTGGCGTAAATCTGAAAGGAACGTTCTTGTGTTCACAGGCGGCGCTTCCTCTGATGAAAGTGGCAGGCGGCGGAAGTATCATTAATCTGGCTTCTATTGGGGGAAGAACCGCCAGTATTGTGACGGGAGTAGCGTATGCTGCAGCGAAAGGCGGCATTATTTCCTTTACCCGGCGACTTGCGAAGGAAATGGGACCTTATCAAATTCGCGTTAATGCCATCGCCCCCGGTTTAGTGATCAGCGGAGAACGACTGCAGGAAACTTGGAACAAGATGGATGAGACCGAGCAAACGTCGGTGCTGGACGATATCCCTTTGAGAAGATTGGGAACGCTGGAGGACCAAGCAAAAGTAGTCACTTTCCTAGCGTCTGAGGATTCGAAGTACATGACAGGTACGGTATTGGATGTTAATGGCGGGCGGTTCATGGGGTAGTCAAAAGTTGGCTATTGAATTTCTCAGTATCTGATTATATAATATTTTGTATATAATATATTGTCAGACTGAGGAGAGCCAAATGAAAACTCAAGACACCATATTGGTCACGGGTTTTGCGCAAGTTCCGAAAGGGACAACACTTTATGAAATATATAAAACGATGGCCGTTGCGATGGTCATTAATCTCAAGACCGAAGTGATTGAAGATGCGGAATTTACCTGTACCACCGACCTCATGAACTACTATTTGAGTGATTTAGTGAAGGGTTATGATCTGAAGCAGGGCATCAATCCTCTCTTAGATACCGTGAAGAAGCATTGCATTATTCCTTCGCAGGGGGCCTTGGTTCAGGCGTTGCGATCCGCGTGGGATCGCTATCAGGAATCCAAACCGAATCGATAATAACTTACATGACAACTGGTTATCTATGGGGGTAGAGCTGCTAAACTCTATCTCAAACGAAGTAGATAAGACCCAGTAACAAGAGTGAAGGCTCTTTGTTGCTGGGTTTTTTGTTTTATTTAAAGAAAGGGAGTGGGGATGATGAAGGCGGTATTAGTGGAAGAAGGGACCAGCCAGCTGTATATCGGCCAGGCGGAAGATCCGGTTCCCGGGGAAGAGGATCTGCTCGTATCCGTAGAAGCGACCGCGTTGAACCGGGCGGACTTGTTGCAAAGAAGAGGAAAGTATCCTCCTCCTGCTGGCGCTTCCACCATTCTTGGTTTAGAAATGGCAGGAATCGTTGAGAAGGTAGGCAGCAACGTGACCCGTTGGAAGGTGGGAGATCGTGTGTGTGCGTTGCTTCCGGGAGGAGGCTATGCGCAGAAGGTGGTCATCCCCGCAGGCATGGCGATTTCTATTCCCGATGATTTTTCCTTCGAGCAAGCCTCGGCCATTCCGGAAGCCTTTCTAACCGCGTATTTGAATTTGGTGGTGTTGGGCAGGGTGTCTCCTGGAGACTATGTCTTGATTCATGCCGCGGCAAGCGGGGTAGGAACGGCCGCCATTCAGCTGGTTAAGGAGATGGGAGCTATTCCGATCGCAACGGCTGGCTCGAAGGAAAAATTACAGGTTTGCCAACGTCTCGGCGCTGAGCATGTCATTGATTACAAGGAAGAAGATTTTTCTCAAAAGGTTGCTGAGATCTCGGGTGGCAAAGGGGTCCAGGTGATCCTCGATCCCGTCGGCGCCTCCTATTGGGAGAAGAATCTGCAATCCATTGGAGTGGACGGCAGATGGCTAGTGATTGGCGGCATGGGCGGCTATCAACTGGAGCAAGTGAACCTGCAGCTGCTCATGAGAAAACGTATCCACCTGATCGGGTCAACCTTACGATCCCGTACCGAACCAAACAAAATGGAATTGACTCAGGCTTTCCTGAGCTTCGCCGAAGAGCGGTTTAAAAGCGATAAGATCGTCCCTGTCATTGACCGGGTCTTCCCTTGGGCACAAGCCATGGAAGCCCATGAATATATGGAGCAAAACAAAAATATCGGAAAAGTGGTCTTACGCATCGACCAAAACCTGTAAGGAGGAAAGTGAAATGACGACTGAATTAGACAACCGCTTGGAAACCAACCGCAAAAAAGGACAGCCGACAGGCCTTATCGATACCGACGTGCATCACGAAATTCGTTCTCTGAAGGATCTATTACCTTATTTGCCTGATCAATGGAAAAGATACATCTCTGAATATGGGTGGGTGCCTGAAAGATCCATTCCGTTTAACCAGATCCGAAAAGAAACCAAATACCGCATGGATACTCGTCCGGAAGATGGCTCGACTCCTGGTTCTAGCTATGAACTGATGAAAGAGCAGCTGTTGGATGAGCACAACATGACTTACGCGGTATTGACGGGTTGGTTTTATGAAGCAACGATGTGCAATGGATGGTATGAATTTGCTGCAGCTCGGGCATCCGCGTATAACGATTATACCGTTGAGCACTGGCTAGCTAAGGATAAGCGTCTATTAGGCTCCATCACGATTCCACGGGATCCGGTTGCCGCGGTTCGTGAAATTGATCGCATGGCTGCCCATCCGCAAATGAAGCAAGTGATGCTTCCAATCGGGGATTTTGCTTGGGGGGATCCGTACTACCATCCGATCTTTGAAGCGGCGAACCGCCACGGATTGCCGATCGGCATGCATTTATCAGCTACGATTACCGCTCAGGGCGGCGATTTCTTGAGATACTATGTGGCTTGGCGCTCCTTGCATCCACAAGCCTATATGACCCAAACGATCAGCTTGATCACCAACGGCGTATTCGATAAATTCCCTGACCTGAAGGTCGCTTTAGTCGAAGGAGGGTTCGAATGGGTTCCGTTCATGATGCACCGCATGGATTCCGCTTATAAGGGACTTCGTCAGGAAACCCCTTGGGTCAAGCGGATGCCAAGCGATTATTTCCGCGATAATCTGCGTTTTACCACTCAGCCGTGGGACGATCTGACGGCCAAAGAGTTCATGAATATCGTTGACATGATGGGCTCCGATGAGATGATCATGTACGCTTCCGATTATCCTCATTGGGACTTCGATCCGCCAGAGCGTACCTTACCTCATGGAACACCAGACAGCGTGCGACAAAAGATCATGTTTGACAATGCTAAGAATTTCTACCAGCTATAAGGAGTGGAGGACATGAAACACTTGATCTGCAACTACGAGGAATTAAAGCAAGAAGGAAAAAAAGCCGTTTCCATTGACCGAAAGCCGATTGTAGTCGTTCATTCCCAGAGCGGCGAGGTCTATGCGCTCCGCGATGTGTGCCCGCATAAGGGCCCATGTCTGTCGGCAGGCATGATGGATAAAAACTGTAGCAGTAATGAGGTAGGCGAATACATTTTTGAACAAGAAAAGGAAGTCCTGCGATGCCCTTGGCATAGCTGGGAATTTGATATTAAGACCGGCCGATCGCTGTTTGACCCGGAAAAGGTCAAGGTGAAAACGTATGAAGTTACGATCGAAGATAACCAAGTTTTTGTAGAAGTCTAAAGGAGCGAAAAAACATGGACATCAATACCACCCAACTAGCTGAGTTTTCCAACCGCTGTCTGATGAAGGCCGGTGTGCCGGAGCAAGAAGCACAAATCATTACGGAAACCATGATTGAGGCCGATGCACGAGGCATCCACAGTCATGGCCTGATGAGACTGCCGATCTACATTCAACGCATTCAAAAGGAATACATCCGACGTGTGGCCAACGTGATCGTTGAAAAAGACCATCAGGCGATCGCTGTCTATGATGGTGATTTCTCCGCTGGTCAAGTCGTGGCCACCCAAGCTATGGAGAAGGCCATGGAA
Organism: Ammoniphilus sp. YIM 78166; assembly: GCF_004522215.1. Classification (GTDB taxonomy): domain Bacteria; phylum Bacillota; class Bacilli; order Aneurinibacillales; family RAOX-1; genus YIM-78166. Next base: position 890,814 of record NZ_SDLR01000004.1, read on the forward strand.
AAAGCCGCTGAATACGGAATCGGCGCAGTCACGGTGAAAAACAGTAACCACTTCGGCATCGCCGCTCATTACGCGCTCATGGCCAGCAAGCGGAACATGATCGGTATCGTAATGAGCAACACCGCACCGTTAATGCCTCCGGTAGGCGGAGCGGAAAAGGTATTAGGCAATAATCCACTAGCCATTGCCGCTCCAACGAATAATAAGTATCCTTTGTTATTGGACATGGCACTGAGTAATGTGGCTTTGGGCAAAATCTTGTTTGCGAAGACGAAAGGAACCTCTATTCCCGAAGGCTGGGGAGTTGATAAGGAAGGAAAGCCGACTACCGATCCTTCGGCCGTGTTGAATGGCGGGTTTATCTTACCGATGGGGGGACCAAAGGGATTTGGCCTTGCCTTGATGATCGAAATGCTGACCGGCGTGTTGTCCGGCGGTGAGTTCTCCAAAATGATCCCATCCATGTATGACCTGACCCAAAAGCAGTCGATCGGCCACTTCATGCTAGCTATTGACATCGCTTCCTTCATGGACGTCGATCGCTTCAAGCTAATGGCAACCGTCCTTTCCTCCTATGTGAAAGAGGCGGTGAAGGCTAGTGGGGTCGAAGAACTCTATCTTCCGGGAGAGATCGAGTTTTCGATCGAGGAGAAACGCCTGCAAAACGGCATTCCAATCAGTGAGAGTGTGTTAGATGAGTTGAAGCAACTGGCGGAGACGCTGGGGGTTCCGGTGTTGGAGTAGGGAAAACGGGTACCGTGATAATCTCGACAGACTGAAGCTTCCCATGTAGGTGGGAAGCTTTTGGTTTGAACTTGATTTTTCAAACTTCTCCGATAGTTCTTTACAACCACAGGCGGACGATATATAATTGAGAAAAGTTAGATTATAACGTCGTATGACGACATGGGGAGTCGGGCGGAAAGTACAGGGGGATCTTGGAATGGTCTTTATTTTTTCTATCCTATATAACGTAATATGACGTGTTATCAAAACAACGCGATCCTAACCAACTTATTCACTTTCTATATGACGTCACATGACGACATATAAATGTCCAGGAGGTGAACCTAGGTTTTTGGTTCAAGCTACTCATCCAAACAAGAAAGGAAGTTTGTTATGGTAAATGAAATCGTTTTAAGTCAAGGTGTTCAGGAAGTTTTAGATGAGGTTAAAAAAAGATCGATTAACAATATTTTCTTTATTGCATGCGGAGGATCGCTTGCAGTGATGGTTCCGAATAAGTATTTTATCGATCGGGAAGCGGATCGTGTAGCTGCTCACTATTACAATGCAGCCGAGGTTGTTCAGTTGAACCCAAGAACCTTAAATGAACATTCTGTCGTGATTTTGCTATCCTTAACAGGGACAACGCCGGAAACGACGTCAGCAGCGGAGTTTGCGAGAAGCAAAGGGGCTTTAACGGTAGCTTTGACGTGTGACACTCAATCGCCGCTGGGCCTAGCGGCCGAGTTTGCCGTAGGATATGAGAATGCGTTTGATGGGAAGCCGATTAATCCGTTCAACGGGAATTTCTCCATTATGTATCAGTTGGGTGCAGGGGTGTTGGATGTGGTGGAAGGCAAGAATATCCTTCCCAAGCTCTTGAAGAGCTTAGAGAATCTAGCGAAAGCGATTGACCAAGCCAAAGCCCAATATGACGAAACGTTCCAGCGCGTGGCGAAGGAGTGGAAGGACGAAAAAGTCATCTATACGCTAGCCAGCGGGGCCAATTATGGACCAGCCTATTCCCATGCGATATGCAATCTAATGGAAATGCAATGGATTCACTCGCACGCGATTCACGCGGGAGAATTCTTCCACGGGCCGTTTGAGATTGTGGATAAAGAAACACCTTTCGTCCTCTTGATGGGATTGGATGAAACTCGACCGTTGGAAGAGAGAGCGCTTGATTTCTTGAATCGTTTTGGGGAGAAAACGCTGGTGGTGGATGCGAAGGATATTCAATTAGAAGGCATCGAAGACAGTGTGAAGGGCTACATCGTGCCGATCCTGTTCAATAACTTGATGTGGCAGTTCGTCAGCCATATCGCGGAGCTCCGTCAGCACCCATTATTTACAGCTAGAAGATACATGAAAAAAGTTCAATATTAAACAAAGGATAAGGGGGATTGTATTTTATGAAAAAATGGTTATCCGGCATGTTGTTCGTTGTGATGTTGATTTTGGCAGGTTGTGGTGGGCAAGGAACTCCTTCCAGCACGCCAAGCCCAAGCGAAGGAGAAAAGAAGGAAGACGTCACCTTAACGTTATTTCATAGATGGCCAAACGAGCCGTTTAAAGGGTATTTTGAGTCCGCCATCGCTGAGTTTGAAAAGCAAAATCCAGGTGTAAAAATTAACGTCGTAACCGCATTAAACGCCGAGTACAAGCAGAAGATCAACGTGGTTCTGGGTAACAATAATCCCCCTGATATTTACTTCACGTGGGTAGGGGAGTATGCCAACAAGTTCATTCGCGGTGGCAAAGCCCTCGACATCACGAGCTATGTGGAAGCGGATAAAGCTTGGTCCGATCAGATTATCCCTTCTACTTTTAAACCATTCACTTTAGATAACAAATATTACGGTGTTCCGATCTTTATGGATGTAAGAACGATGACCTACAATAAGGAAATCTTTGATCAGTTGGGCTTAGAGGCTCCACAAACCTGGTCCGAATTCATTCAAGTGATGGATAAAATTAAAGCGAGCGGGGTAACTCCGCTAGGATTAGGAAATAAGGAGCCGTGGAACGGCGGTCTATTTATCACCACCTTGAATCAACGGATGGTAGCTGGTGACGTACTAAAGAAGGATAACGACTATTCAACAGGGGAGTTCACCGATCCGGGCTATGTAAAAGCGTTGGAAAAGCTGCAAGAACTGGTTCCTTATGTGAACGAGCACCCGAACGCCTTAAGCCGTGAGGAAGAGCGCAATATGTTTGTGAACGGAAAAATTGCGATGATGCCGCTACACACCGTTGAGTTCCCGTATGTGAAAGATGCAAAATTTGAAATGGGGACCTTTAACTTCCCTTCCATTGAAGGAGCACCTGGTGATGCATCGGTGATCACTGGAGCACCGGAAGGCTTTATGGTTTCTCCAACAACGAAGCATCCGGATGTTGCAGTTAACTTCTTAAAGTTTATCACGTCCAAGCCGATGGCGGAGAAATGGGTCAATGAAACGTCCGTTATCAGTACGACTAAGGGAGCCGTGAACGCTACCAACTCCAGTCCTGTAATGGTTGATATTATCGAGCAGGTGGAAGCTTCCAACGATATGGCGATCTGGATTGATACCGTGTTGGATGGTCGAATCTTTAACCCCTATCTAGCAGGCATTCAAGAATTATTGAATGGCAAGAAAACACCAGAGCAAATCATGCAAGAAGTCCAGGCAGGAGCCAAGCAAGTAAGAGAATCTGCGAAGTAAGAAAGCAACCCTGGGGTACAGGGAGAAACTATCCCTGTACCTCTCTTCATTTGCAAGTTAAGGGGGGAAAATGATGAAAACAGCCAAATGGTCTCCATATTTATACGTTGCACCGAGTCTTGTTATTGCCTTTATCTTTGTCTATTATCCCGTGCTGCAAAATCTGCAGTCCAGCTTCTATAGCTGGTCACCTTTCTCCGATTCAAGAGATTTCATTGGATTGGCCAACTATAAGAGACTTCTAGATGATAATGTGTTTCTCGTTGCGCTGAAAAATAACGCCATTCATATGGTCATTTCTCTACTCGTCCAAGTGGGAGGCGGACTGATCCTCGCTGCGATCCTCGAAGATGTCGTGTTCAGGCGGGTGGCTCCGCTATTGCGTACGGTTTACTTTCTCCCCGTGCTCATTTCCATCTCGGTTATCGGGTTGCTTTTTACCTTTATTTATAATCCAGAAATCGGTCTTCTCAATCAATTCCTAAGAATGATCGGCCTGGGTTCACTTGCGACGGGCTGGTTAGGTAACAGCGAAACCGCCTTCTACGCGGTCGTTGCGATGGGGCAATGGCAGGGAATCGGATATATCACGATGCTTTATATTGTAGCCATTCAAAAGATCGCACCTGACCTGTATGAAGCAGCAAAGATTGACGGAGCGGGCAAAGTTCAATCTTTCCTGCACATCACCGTGCCACAGGTAAAGGAGATGACCTTCGTTACGGTCATCATCGCAGTCAGCCAGTCCATCTTAACGTTTAGTGATGTTTACGTGTTGACGGCAGGCGGACCGGGCTATTCTTCTCAAGTGCTCAGTACCTATTTGTATCAAAAAGCGTTCGTGGACAATGAAATGGGCTATGCCTCGACCCTTGCCAATGTGATTTTAGGAATTACCTTTATCATTTTCATGATTCAAACTAAAGTATTTAAAAGCGGCGGGGAGGGATAACGGTGGAGTCTTCAATTGAGATGAATAGTAAAACGCCGATGGCGGTCAAAACAAGACGCCCTATTGGCTCATGGCTGGCCACAGGGTTCGTGTCATTGGTGCTGTTGACCTTCTTCTTGGTGATTGCGTACCCCCTCTTCTGGATGGTGATTAATTCGCTAAAGACCACGGAGGCGATGTTTACCAATAGCTGGGCGCTTCCGACGGAGTGGATGTTCTCGAATTATGTGCAAGCCTGGAATCAAGGGGTTTCTAAGTACTTTTTAAATAGCGTGATTGTGACCTCAGTAACCGTAGTGTTCACCCTTTTATTTAGTGCCTTTGCTGCTTATGGCCTTTCTCGTTTTGACTTCCGCGGAAAATTCGTGGTCTTGGCGCTGTTATCTGGGGGGATCATGTTTTCTCCTCAGGTCAGCCTGATTCCGTTATATAAACTGGTTCAGATCTTGGGTATTCACGATACCCTTTGGGCTCTCATTTTGCCCTACTTGGGATTTCGGATGCCGTTGATTATCTTGTTGATCCGCTCGTTCTTCCTATCGGTCCCGAAGGAGTTTGAAGAAGCGGCTTACCTTGAGGGGTGCTCGAGCTTCGGGATCTTTTGCCGGATTTATCTGCCTTTAAGCTTGCCGATCTTGTTCACATCTGGGATTCTAACGGCTTATTGGGCGTGGAACGAATTTTTATTTGCCATCATCTTCGTGGATAGCGACGCGAATAAAACCATCACTTCCGGACTCCTCGCGTTTCGTGATGCGATGTACACCGATTGGAGTGTGTTAATGTCAGGACTCGTGATCTCGGCTCTTCCCTTGATCATCGTCTTTATCTTGATGCAGAAATCATTTATCCGAGGATTGGCTGAAGGTGGCGTTAAAGGATAGTCAAAAAGGGAGAGGTAGCGTATGAAGATTATTGGCATCGGAGACAGTGTAGTTGATTTTTATAAAGACCAGGGGAAAATCTATCCTGGTGGCAGTTCGCTAAATGTGGCAGTGGCGGCCAAACGAAATGGAGCATCGGCGGCTGCGTATCTGGGCATGGTCGGAACCGATCAAGCGGGAAGGCATATCTTGAGCTGTCTAGAAGAGGAAGGTGTGGATGGGCGCCGGGTGCGCCGTGTCGAAGGGGTGACTGGCGAAGCGGTCGTGACCTTGAATGAGGAAGGGGATCGCATCTTTGTCGGGACGAATAAAGATACCCGGGTGTCGTCCCTCGTTTCTTTGACCTTGAACCCGGCCGACGTCGAGTATATTCGCTCGTACGATCTGATACACACCTGCGTGAGCATTAACCGCGGCTTGGAGCTCGAGCTGCCGAAGATCCAGGGGATGCCGGTTTCCTTTGACTTTTCCTCACCGGAATATTGGACGAAGGATTACCTGGATTTCGTGAGCCCCTATGTGACGTATGCTTTTTTCTCAGGCAGTGATTTTACCGAGGCGTATGTGGAGGAATTGATTGGGTATGTGCACCAGCTGGGGATTCCGGTAGTGGGGATTACCCGGGGGTCGGCACCGGCGGTGTTCTCCGAGAGGGGAAGACGCTTTGTGCAATCGCCCGTTGCAGCGAAGGTTGTGGATACGATGGGAGCAGGCGATTCCTTTATCGGGGCGTTTTTGGCGAACTATCACGCAAGTCAAGACATGGAGGGCGCCTTGAAGGCGGCAGCTGAGTATGCGGCTGAAGTCTGCGGATACTACGGTGCTTTCGGCTATGGAGTACGGAAGGATGTATAAATACGCTAACATGAATCTGATTTATCAGCGGTATTCCTTGGAGTATTTTTTGGATTCCACGCTCCGCTTGGGCTTGCAGGATATTGAATTGTGGGGAGGCGAACCGCATCTGAATGTGGAGGATGCGACTCCGCAGGAGATTGGTGCGATTGGCAAAGCCATTCGCGATCGAGGCCTCAACCTCGTGTGCTTTACCCCAGAGCAATGTGCCTACCCGATTAATTTGGCAGCGGGGCGGTGGGAAAGTCGTCGGCGAAGCATCGAGTATTTTAAGAAATGCATCGAAGTGACGGGGGCGCTGGATTGCCCGATGCTGTTGGTTTCTGCTGGGTATGGGTTGTTTAGTGAGCCGAAGGAAGAGGCGTGGAAGCGTGCGGTGGAGTCGATGCAAGAAGTGGCTCGGGAAGCGGAAGCGGCGGGGATTACCCTGGTGCTGGAGCCCTTTTACTATCCGTATACGAATGTCTTAACGGATCTAGCGACGACGAAGCGGATGCTGGCGGAGGTAGGGTCGCCGTGTTTGAAGCCCATGGTCGATACGGCTTGCATGGTGTTGACCGGGGATTCGCTGAACGATTATGCGGCGGCATTTGGGAAGGATCTGGTCCATGTGCACTTTGTCGACGGCAACGATACTTCTTCCGCTCATTTAGCCTGGGGGGAGGGGATGTTTCCTTTAGAAGAGTTCCAAGATTGCTTGAAGGAGCTAGGTTATGAGGGACATTTGACCCTGGAGCTCATAGGAACGCAGTACCTCGTCGAGCCGGAAAAGGCGGTTCAGAAAAGCGTAGACCATTTGCAAGTGTAGAATATTCAAAAAGTATACTATAATAATAGATATATCTCTTTGAGAGTGGCAGGAGAAAAGAATGAAACTAGATAAGTTAAGCTTAAAGCCTTTGTACGAGCAATTGATGGATGCCATAAAGACAGATATCCAAGAGGGAATCTACAGCATGGGCGCCCAGTTGCCGCCGGAACCGGAGCTGTGCGAAAAGTACGGGGTCAGCCGAATTACGACCAGAAGAGCCATCACCGAGCTGGTGGAGCAAGGGATTCTTCAGAAGCTGCATGGCAAAGGAACCTTTGTCACCAACAACAAGCTGAAGCGGGAGCTCATTGCGGTCGACGGGTTTACGGACTTTTTACTGCAATCAGGGAAAAATCCACAGTCCCACATCCTATCTAAGAAAATTGTGGCGGCCTCCTGGCGGCAAGCTGAGGCGTTGTTAGTGGAACGGGATACACCCCTGGTGGAGCTGAGGCGCTTGCACCTGATCAAGGATGAACCGATCCATTACGAAACGAGCTATTATTCTTTGGACCGGTTTCCTGGATTTGACCAGCATCTTGAAACGACAAGCTCGACTTACCGCATTCTAAAAGATATCTATGGTGTTCAGGCCGTACGCAATAAAAAGACGATTAACTTTGTCAGTGCGACGGTAGAGCAAGCGAAGCTGCTTCATTGTACTCCCGACATTCCTTTATTTGAGGTTGAGAAGATCGCCTATGATCGGGAAGGTGTACCGATTCATTGCTCGCTCTCCCTGTTGCCTTCAAATAAGGTGTCGTTTACGGTGGATCATCAGTAAGAACCCGATTTTGGTCGGGTTCTTTTTGTTTTTAAGTTCGCCGGGAGGTGGATGTGAATATTGTTCCAAATTTTTGAAAATAATAATAACGATATCATCCATTTCTTTAAAAGTTGGGGGTGGCTCGTTTTTTGGTTAAGAAATTGTGGACTGTAGCTTTAATCGGGATCGTGATGGTTTCGGCGATTCTTATCCTTTACTTTTATGGCGTTGATATGAATGTATTTGATGCCTTGCGCGATGCTTTTATCTTTATTGTTTTTCTGTACCCTTTGCTTACCGTCTTGGAGTTTAAAAACATTCGGATCCTTACGGTGGGGTGGTGCCTCTATGCTTCTGCCCTTCTGAGCGGGATCTTGGAAGAGTTTAATATTCCCTTTCTTTCTCTCTGTTTTGATGCGCTTGAAAAGCTGGGGAATGTAATCGGAGTGATCCTGATTTTCATAGGGTTTATGAAGCTCATCAAAGAAAAAGATCAGCTCACAGCTTTTAAAAGAGAAGCGGTGGAGCAGTTGATGGAGGAAAGAGAGCAGCGCTATCAATTGCTTTTTGAAAATACGGTCGATGGCATTATGATCTTTGATTTGGATGTCAAACTCTTGGATGGAAATCCAGCCATCGAACAAATCACAGGGTATACCCTTGAGGAGCTTAGGGAGTTGGGCTGCCTTGCGATTACAGTTCCTGAAGAGGTGGACCAGAAACGTTCACTGATCGAAAAGGTGTTGAAGCAGGAGGCTCAGGAATTTGAAAGCTCTATTTTTCATAAGGATGGCCGAATCCTTACAATCAATTGCAAAATCTATCCTTTAATTGTCGGTCATGAGATGGTGGGGCTTTTTGAAATCGTAGAGGATATCACGGAAGCGAAGCGGATGGAAGAGTGGGTTCGCCAATCGGATAAACTTTCGATGGTGGGGCAGCTTGCAGCGGGAGTGGCTCATGAAATACGGAATCCGCTTACGACCATTAAAGGATTTATTCAATTTTTGCAATCCAAAATCGGGACAAAGTATGCCGATATCATGCTATCTGAGCTGGATCGGATTAATTTTATTGTCAGTGAATTTTTAGTCCTTTCCAAGCCTCAGGCTGTCGAGTTAAAAAAGGTCCACATTCAAAGCTTGATCGCTCAAGTGATTGCTTTTATGGAAGCGCAGATGAATCTGAAAAATATCCAAGTGATTTCCCATCTGCCATCCGATCCGCTCTATGTCAAAAGTGAGGAGAATCAATTAAAGCAAGTATTCATCAATCTCCTGAAAAATGCCATGGAGTCGATGGCGGAAGGCGGCACGATTGAGATGGAGCTGAAGCCAGGAGTCAAGATGATGGCTGTGCAGATTCGGGATGAAGGGCGCGGCATGACGGAACAGGAGATCAAGCGGTTAGGCGAGCCCTTTTACTCGACGAAGGAAGGCGGTACGGGCTTGGGGCTGATGGTCAGCAGAAGGATTGTGGAAAATCATGGCGGACAGATCCTTTTCGAAAGTCAAATCCATAAGGGAACATCCGTTTATGTGATGCTGCCTGCGGCGGGCGATCAGGAACGCGGGTCTGATTCATTTATGGTTAATTAGAGTACAGCAGGTTCTGCCCAGCCTGTCGAAGAGATGATTCCATGGTCTATTGACGAACTAAATCGATGAAGGCAAAACCAATAAGAAAGTGTCAAGTGGGGGCTATCTAAGACAGAAAATAATAGAATCCATCGAATCGTTGTTTGGTAAGAATTTACTACAAGGCATGATTTGGGACCAAGGCTTCAATTTAGCTTGTAGATATATACAAAAATGGCAAAACTTACTATAATCCCATTTAGGAATAGCAATATTCCATAAAAACAATATGGGGGTTTGAGTGATGAAGAAGAACTTATTATTATCAGGTATTGCTGCATTAGCTATTTTAGGTTTGGTTGGTTGTAACAGTCAAGAGCCTGTGCAGGGGGAACCACCGACGACGGAGCAGGAGCAAAAGGTAGAGGGTAACCAAGAGCAGCCAGCAGAGGAAAAACCAGCAGAAGAACAGCCAGCAGAAAAGAAAGAGTAAGCTACTTTGGAGTTACTCTAGAATATGGATGGGCGGGACTTGTAGGGTATGGATATACTAAATGGAAAATCCGGTTAAAGGAGATCTTTCCATGCCTATTTACGACGATCCACAAATACTTGAAATTATTAGCCCATTGCAGATGAAATCCTTAGAGGACGCGGGATATATGTTAGTGCGTCAAAAAGAAGTACGAGATGCCATCCATCATGCAGATTTATTTGATGGACTCATGAAGCAAGCTGTTGCAGCTCTAGAGAAGCGTTACGGAAACCTTCCAGGGGTGGTGGAATGTATCATCTAGAGCATCGAGTCCAGATTGTTGATGGGGTTTATGAAGATCCAGATCCTGAAGAGGTATCTCCAAAGGTCTGGCTCGAAGAATAGTTTGTTACCTCAACCTAAAATAGCTGATTTCTAAAAAGTTGGTTTCGCTAACTTTTAGAGTCAGCTTTTTTTTATCATCATAGCCTGTTCCGGAACCGCATGGCTACCTTCTGGGTTCGGATGCTCACGTAACGGGTACCATTCCAGATAATCTAGGAGGTTTGGTCACAAAAACGATAGACTTGGTTCCGAACCTGTAATGATTCCAAGTCCTCGCTAAGCTTTTTCGAGGTTTGGAGTGATTTTAGGCTCCTTTTTAGAAGAGCAAACCAAACTTTGGTTTGGAGCCTCTAATTTTAAGCTGATTTCTTAAGTAGTTAAGCCTTTTTTTATCATCCCTGCGCGTTCGCGACACCTGTAGATGTCGTCCGCTCCCGGATGCTCACGAAATTTTGGATATGCTCACGGAAAAGTGGTGGATGCTCACGAGTAGGTACTGTTTGGTCACATACTTGGTACCATTCCACATAACGACCTCCATTTGATCACGAAACCCATCCATTTGCTCCCCAACCGGTAATGACTCCAAGTAGGGGAGAAAACTTCACAATGAATTTGAAAAAAGTCCTAGTATCCACTCTACTTACTTGGTGGTTTTGAATAATCGCATTTCTGCGGCTCGCTTTGTGTCCAAGACGAACACGACCAGGTCGGTGTTTGATGTTCCAACATGGACTCTCTTCCCCAAGTAGATATCGTTTATGAATATCCGGGCATCGGTGATTACTTTTATGATGCAGCCCACAGCCCTCCAAGCTCGTGCGAAAGGAATCGTTGTAGCCGGTTCAGGCGATGGAGGAATGTCCACACATCCACGGATAAAGCAAAGGAAGCGGGCAAAAGGCCGTTATCGTTCGCTCTTCTTATGTGGGAGACGGTACGGTCAATAACCGGAAAAACGATGTGGAGAACAACTTTGTTGCCGCAGACTCTTTAAATCCGCATAAATCTAGAAAACGAACAATCCGAAGAAGATTCAAGAGTTCTTTATTGAATATTAAGAGAGGCCTCCCTTCGGCGAGGTTTTGTTGATAAAGCCGGAGGCTTATAGTCTAGGCGCTGGTAAATGGAAAATATCCACTTATGCCTGTTTGTGGCTCCTATTAGGGTCAAATAAGTGGAGATTCTCCTATTATTGATCGAGACCACACCTCCCTTTATAAAATAGATGCAACTTTCGTATCATTTTTAGTATTTTTTGGTTTAAATTCCCAGGATACATGTTAAAATGGGACTTAATGGATAACGGTCGCATGGAGGACAGTATGTTGGATGAAACCACTTTTCAACAGGGACTTTTGGATCAACTCTGCGAACACGCCCCCGTGGGAATGGCGCTGGTGTCATTAGATGGTCGATGGATGAAAGTCAACCCTGCCTTATGCAGGTTTTTAGGATATAAGGAAATAGAATTAATAGGCACTGCTTATCAGAGGACAGAACCCGAGGAGGAGGATCTGCAGAAGCTGCTAAGCGGGGAGATTCGTTCTTTTCAACTGGAGAAGGCCTATCCACATCAATCAGGAGAAACGGTATGGGGGTTGCTTACGGGTAGCTTGTTCGAGGATTCCGAAGGGCATCCTTTGTTTATTATTTTCCATATATTAGATATTACAGAACGGAAAAAGGAGCAGCAAAAAAAGCGAGAGATTGAAGATTTGTTTCGGTTGATATCGCAGAATTCCCAAGATATGATTTGTTTTGGTTCACCGGATGGGACATGCCACTACGTCTCACCGGCTGTACGGTCCATGCTAGGCTATGACCCAGTGGAGATCATCGGCCCTAAGGGCATGGACCTTTTGCTCCCTCGGGATGCGGGGGAAGACAGGCTAACCTATCAACTTCGCCATAAGGATGGCTTCGATATTTGGTGCGAGACGACGATCACCAAACTGCTCGATGAAGAGGGGAAAGTTTACCTTATCGTTGCTGTCGCGCGGGACATCACCTACCGGAAAAGAATGGAGATCCAGCTCCAAGAAACCGAGCAGCGACACAAATCGCTGATCCGGTATACACCGGTTGCGATATGCAGTTTGAACCGCGAAGGCGAATTTATGACTGCCAATCCGGCTTGCTTACAAATCGCTGGCTATTCGGTTGAGGAATTAAGCGGGATGAACTTCCGATCGATCCTTTCTCCAGAAGATATACCTTGGTTGGAAAAGCTGTTTTACGATGCTTTTTCTCAAGAAGTCAAAGACGTGGAGTTCACTATCTTTCATAAAGATGGGAGGCGCATTGACCTCCTGTCTGCTTCCTCTCCGATTATAGTCAATGGGGAAACCATAGGCATCTATATCATTGCGAAAGATATTACGGACGCAAAGCAAACCGAAGAATTGCTGAGACGGTCGGAAAAGCTGTCGGTGGTTGGCGAACTGGCTGCCGGGGTGGCTCATGAAATACGCAATCCGCTGATGAGCTTGCGGGGATTTGTCCAGCTTCTCCAAAGAGAAGACCCGAACAAGGGGCATCGAGAGTACTTCTCGATCATGCTTTCTGAGGTCGATCGCATCAATCGGATCGTCAGTGAGCTTTTGCTGTTGGCGAAGCCGGAAAAAAGAAAATACGAATACATGGACCTCTCGAAAAAGCTGCAGCGAGTGACCACCTTATTCCAAGCGGAGGCGAACTTGCGCAACATCCAGATTCGCACGATTCTTGATCCAAGGCTCCCGTTGATCTACTGTGAAGGAGACAAGATTAAGCAAGTGTTTGTCAATATCCTAAAAAACGCCCTGGAAGCCATGCCTCATACTGGCGAAATTACCGTGCAGACGATCAGCGCAGGGCAAGAAGTGTGGATTCGGATCCGGGATGAAGGGACCGGCATTCCTCAGGATGCCCTTGAACGCATCAGCCAGCCTTTTTATACGACGAAGGACACCGGAACGGGACTCGGTCTTGTCGTCTGTCAACGGATTATCGCCAACCATCAAGGGAGGATGCACATCGAGAGCGAAGAAGGAAAGGGCACGATGGTGGAGATTGTGCTGCCTTCGCAATATCAAGCAGAAAAACGCCCTTAGATGGAAGGGCGTTTTTTCTTCGAGGTTTACTGCTTTAAAGCCGGCGTCGAGCCCGGTAGTTTCCGATGGCCTGTACCTTGCTCAAAGGAGTAGGCGTATTTAATTAAGGTTCTTTCGCTAGACGGACGACCAAATAATTCGATACCGACCGGCACCCCTACCGGAGCGTTTGCGCTCGGATTGGAGAAGTCTCCTGGGAAGGTGACGGATGGGAAGCCCGTTAAGGCGCCGAGGATTCCGTTGCGTTCCGCTTGGCCTTCACCTACCTTCACGACAAGTCGCTTCTGATGCGGATAGAGGAGGGCGTCCACTTGTTGTTCATCCATGACTTTAAGTATGGTTTCTTTGAGCTCCTCCATTTTAGCGAGTCTTGCGTGGTAATCCTCTTGCTGAAGCGGATTCTCAATTCCTTGGGCTTGATTCAGCGTATTGGCAATGCTGGTATCAAATAGCCCACCGGCTAGCATATCCTCCAGTGTCTTCACTGGGGCGTTGTATTGGTCAAAGTAACGATTTAGTTCTTCTTTAATCTCATAACGCTGGACGTCCATTTCCTGAATCAGCTCATCCGTATTCAGACCCGGTACCTTAATGTCGACCAGGGTGGCGCCGAGCTTTCTCATGTCCTCGATTGCTGCATCATAACGGTATTGACGTCTTGGTGAATCGGGTCATTTCCAAAAAGGTTGGTTAGGACTCCAATCCGGGCCCCTTTTAGTCCTGATGCGTCCAAGGCATCTGTATAGCTGGCGGCATCCGCTACGTTGCGGGTAATCGGTCCAGCCGCATCCTGCGTAGAGGAAACCTGAACAATTCCATATAAACTCACTAAGCCCCTAGTAGGACGAATCCCGACCAAGCTATTGGCGGAAGCGGGAGAGCGAACAGAGTTCACCGTGTCGGTTCCGGTTCCTGCTGCAGCGAAGTTCGCTGCGATGGCTGCGCCGTTACCCCCGCTGGAGCCGCCAGGCGTACGAGTTAAATCGTAAGGATTCAACGTCTGGCCGCCAAGGGAGCTCATCGTTGTACCCGACATGGCCATTTCATGCAGGTTGGACTTGGCGAGAATAATGGCCCCCGCATCGCGCAGCTTACCTACCGTCTCCGCGTCTTCTGCTGGAACAAAGCCCTCTAAGGTTTTGGATGAAGCCGTGGTTGGCAAGTCTTTCGTATTATAATTATCTTTTAAAATTACTGGAATCCCATGAAGTGGCCCACGAGCGCCTTTCTCCTGGCGTTCCAGATCCAATTGCTCGGCTAACGTAAGTGCCTCAGGATTCACGACCAGGATAGCATTAAGAGCAGGTCCTTGATCATCATAGGCTTCAATTCGATCCAAATACTGTTGATCGAGCTGCTTGGAGGTGATTTTTCCACTTTCCAAGGCTGCAGACAGATCTGAAATGCTAGACTCTAGCAGAGTGAACGGCTGATGCAGATAAAACTGATAGATGCTAGCTAGCTCTACTTGAATGGATAGAGGAGAGGAACCCGTACCGACCGAAGGAAGAGGGCTCTCTTGTTCAGTTAACTCTATAGCTTTACCAAAAATAATTGCAGCCTCAGAACGTTTAATGGGTGCATTTGGCAAGAAAGTGCCATCCGGCAGACCCTTGACCGGCTTGGTGGGCCTTGTCCAAACTTAATTCGTTCAACACATCCGTAAAAGGAAGCTGATCGAACGAAGGGGGGATCGAGACACTAGATCGGTCCAGTGCTTGTACAACGAGTTTCGTATACTCAGCGCGACTGATCGGAGCGTCTGCTGGAAGAGGGTTAGAAAAGCCATTCTGCTTGGCTTTATCCATGTCTTCAGAAATTGAGCTCGCAGATACACTTCCTGCAAAAAGTAAAGGCAGGGTCAGGACGGCTGTCTCTAATTTTGATAGTTTCATCTTACCCTCCTCATGTTGAAACGATAGTGCTTATGTAATAATTTACATAATGGGAGTTCAGTTTGCATTGACTTTGTTAGAAA
This sequence comes from Ammoniphilus sp. YIM 78166, assembly GCF_004522215.1. GTDB lineage: Bacteria > Bacillota > Bacilli > Aneurinibacillales > RAOX-1 > YIM-78166. The sequence goes on from NZ_SDLR01000004.1 coordinate 905,992, forward strand.
ATGTAACAGATTTACTAATTTAAGAAATGTTGACTATATCTATTAATTCAAATAGACTTTATATTAATAAGATATATCACTGATATATTTCAAGTGATCTGTTACAATAAATCAATTAAACTATTACTCCGGAGGAGTCTATAAATGAACACGACAAAATCTCAATCCAGGGCAGATATGGTCTATGCAGAAATGAAAAAAGCCATTCTGTATGGATACCCTAACTTTATGCCGGATGACTTTCTGATTGAAAACAAGCTAGCGGAGTATTATAACGTCAGCAAGACTCCTGTTCGGGAAGCATTAAGTCGTTTGCGGTATGAGAGTCTAGTAGAAGTCATCCCGTACAAAGGGTATTTCGTGACCAATCTATCTTATCAGGATTTGGTCGATCTATTTGAGTTGCGATTGATTCTAGAAACCAATATAACCGGACTGGCAGCACAAAATATTACGAGCCAGCAGCTAGAAGAGCTAGAAGGGCTAACGGATCAGGGAATTATAGATCTAAGAGAAAACTTAAGTCTTCAATTCAGAAAGTTGAATTTTGAATTTCATTCGATTATAGCCGATGCAAGCGGAAATAAGTGGATGGCCGATGTGTTTAAGCAGGTGGTCCAGCAGATGCAGCGATCCCTCTTTCATAAAATTAATGAGAAGGACCTTGATGAATTGTTTGAAGAACATCGGGAGTTGTTGGCTTTTCTAAGGGATAGGGATAGCCAAGGGGCTCTGGAGCTAGTACGAATGCAAATTGAAAAAGCAAAAGAGAGAGTATTTCAAAGTCGGAAGCAAACGTAATGCAGAAGATACGGTCATTTTAGCTATGGCTGTATTTTTTTTCACAAGAGTTATCAGTATATTACAAAAGTATTGACGAATAAAGGGTAGGAAAGTATCATAAAGTTATTCCAGCGATATATCTTTGGTATACTTGTTTGAACAGTACGCAAAAAAAAGGAGGATTTATGCTATCAACAGACGTCCTTGTAATCGGGAGTGAGTCTTCAGGAGCCCAGGCTGCATTGGCTGCAGCCCAGCATGGTGTAAAGGTGATCGTAGTAACAAAGGGAAAAGTGAGTATGAGTGGGGCCACCTTGACGGCAAGTGCGGACATCAATGTAGACAGCAGAACTGCAAAGGCATTGGGGTTTCCGGGGGATGCAGCCGATTCCATTGAAGCTTTCTTTGAAGATACGGTAGCAGGCGGAAAATACCTAAATAACCAAAAACTGGTTGAATCCATTGTGGAGAAGGTCCCTGAAGTCGTTAGGCAATTGATCGATCGTGGAATTGAGCCTGAAGAGCTGATACATACGCCTGGCCATCGCTATCCTCGGGGATTAATCGTTTCTGGCTTGAAGCTCACCCGTAAGCTGGCTGGTCATATGCGCAAAAATGAAAATATCACCATTCTAGAACAGGTGATGGTGATTGAGCTTCTGAAAAAGGATGAACGAGTGGTAGGGATTTACGCTTATGACTTGAGGAATGGAGAATTTATTACGATCCGAGCCAGAGCCGTAGTCCTGGCTACAGGCGGGGGAATGGCAGCTTTTCCTATTCGTACAGCTCCAGACGAGTTGACGGGAGACGGTTTCATGATGGCATGGAGAGCAGGGGCTGAGCTAATTGATATGGAAATGCCCCAGTTTATGCCGGGAGTCTTGATTAATCCTCCAGCCTGGCGCGGGAACCAATTTATTTATGAGATTGGATTCGGGAGCAAGAACGGGATTGAAGGCTGGCTTTTGAACAAGTACGGCGAAAGGTTCATGAAGTACTGGGATCCCGTGAATATGGAAAAAAGTACGCGGGATAAACTTGCGATTGCGATCATGAATGAGGTTGTGGAAGGAAGAGGAACACCGGACGGGGGAGTCTATTATTCCTTTGCTCATCTTCCTAAAAACTTAATTCAACGCTTCCCTGAGTGGTATCCCTTTCTGACGCCCGATTGGACGTATGAAGCGATTAATTTTAAAGGCTTGGTCGATGAGCTGCTAGAGGGTAACGCGGTGGAGATCGGAGTAGGCAGCCATTTCTTCATGGGAGGGGTGCGGATCGATGTCAATGGGGCAACGAATGTCGCAGGATTATTTGCTGCAGGCGAAGTTACCGGCGGCTTTAACGGGGCTAATCGCCTCTCCGGAAATGCGTTGACAGAAACGCTTGTTCAGGGTGTGATTTCAGGAAAAGCAGCAGCAGCTTATGCCAGAGATGTGGATATGCTTGAACCGGATTCCGTACAGATCGACAAACTACATGAAAAACAGCAGAGCATCCTAGGCCGACGATCCGGGACCAATCCTTATGAGCTTCGGCAAGAGCTATCCAAGCTATCCTGGAACAATTTGGGTGTGGTTCGAAAAGAAGAGAATCTAGTCAATACGATTGACGAGCTGAAGCTGATTCGTGAGCAAAGGCTCCCCGAATTGGCATGCAAGGGTGATAGTTTACTGTACAATAAAGAATTGCTAGAATGCCTTCAGCTTGAAAATATTGTTACATTATTGGAAGCCATTGCGAAAAGTGCTGTCCAGCGCAAGGAAAGCAGGGGTGCCCACTTCCTGAAGGAAATTCCAGAAGCGAGGGAAGATCAATTGCGGAATCTGGTTGTTGTGAATGAAAACGGAGAGATGGTCATCAAAGATTCGCCGCTTGTGATTACGAAACTGCAGCCGAAGTGAATCGAACCGGATGGTGAGGTTTTCTGACAAGGTAATGGAAAGTGAAATTTTCCGTGGCTATAATTTGGGTTGCGGGATCAAAGAGGGGGAAAACGCGATGAAAGATACGATCCAAGTATCGATCGAACGAAGAGAAGGGCCGGAGAAGACGCCTTATACCCAGGAATATAAGGTTCCGCTGGAACGGGGAATGAGTATGCTGAATGTACTTGATTATATCAGCAACAATTGCGATTCCACGCTAGCTTACGAAGCATCCTGTCGCAGGGGATTATGCTCCGTTTGTATAATTCATGTGAATGGCAAAGTCACCAAGAGTTGTTTGGAGCTGGCTCAGGATGACCTCGTAATCAAGAATGCATCGAAATATCCACTCCATGATCTAACCTTTACCAACCAAAGGAAGAAAAAATAGCGAAAGAAAGGAGGAGAATAGAATGAGCGCATTACTCAAGCTAGTGGAAAAAGGGATCAACCGAGAGGATCTGATGGACTTGGCTTTAAGGCTGATTCGCAGGCCAAGCCCCCAGACCGATCAGATGGAGTTTGAACCGTTGGTGAAAAGCTTCATCAGGGAGACGTTAGTGGATGAGTTAAAACAGCGAAATATCGAAGATGTAACCTTGGATGATATGGGCAATCTGATTTGCCGCATCGGAAACAAGAATGCGAAGAAAAAGATATTTTTCCTTGGCTATGCTATGAATCACCCCGCATCTTCCATGGTAGACCCGTATAAAGGGGAAGTAGTTGACACGGTAAAGGGAAAGGCCCTGCGCGGTCGTGGGATTGCTGAACAAAAAGGCTCACTGGCAGGCATGATTGCCGCTGCTGATTTTTTGAACAAGCATCAGGACCAATTGGATGGTGAGCTGATATTTGCCGTTAGCTTAGCAGGAGAAACAGGAAGGCATCTAGCGGTAGATAACATTTGCAAGACGCTGGATCTTAAGGCGGATCTTGGGATCGTCGGGATTGGGACGAACGGGGATATTTGTCAAGGGAATAAGGGGCGAGTAGATGTGCACATCCACGTTTACGGTAAATCCTGTCACAGCAGTACACCAGCAAGCGGAATCAATGCCATTGAAGGAGCATCCCTAGTCGTTCAGAAATTGCAAGGTCTGGTTCCTGCTGGCGAGCATCCGCGATTAGGTCGCCCGACTTTAACCTCCACTTCCATTAAGAGTTTTCCCGATGCGACCCATACGATTCAAAACGAGTGCCGACTAGTCTTTGACCGCCGCTTGCTGCCGGGAGATGAAGCGGAAACCGCATTGGGAGAAATTCGGGATGCGTTGGGGAATATGGATCCTTACCGGATTGAGGTCAAGGAAGGTCCCGTTACCTTCCCGTCGGAAGTGCCGGATGATTCGATCGTGATTCAGGAACTAAGGACAGCGATCGAAGAGATTCGGGAAACCGAGGCAAAATGCTTTTTCTCTAACGGTGCGATTGATGCAGGCTATGTAAACAAGTGTGGGATTCCTGCGGTGATGTTCGGTCCAGGGCAAATGGACATGTGGCATACGGATAATGAGCTATTAACGGTGGATGATTTAGTCGAGGGAGCAAGGATTTATACTTATCTTTCTTTTAAGTATTTATCAAAAAGGTAGACAAATACAAATTATTTTTTTATAGTCAGTAATATATTTCTAGTATTCTTCTGATGTCTCAGATAATGAAGGGGGATTTACATGAGGAAGTTTGGAAAAGGGTTCAGCCAGGTTTTCGGGTTATGTCTTTCAGCAGCCGTCCTGTTGGTTGGCTGTGGAGGGAACACGCAGGGCACGGCTCAGCCATCACCGAGCGCGGAGCAACCAGCAAGTGTTGAACAGCCAGCCAAGGACGCGAAGCTCATTCGGGTAAGCCATAACATGCCGACGGACAGCGGACCGGACAAGGCTGCCCATAAGTTTAAAGAAGTGGTGGAAAACAAGAGCAACGGAAGTCTTAAGGTTGAAATTTATGGTAATTCCCAGCTAGGCTCCATGAGAGAGCAAACCGAAAGTGTTCAGATGGGTTCGATTGAGATGACGATCCAACCAATTTCTACCTTGACCCCATTCGTGAATGATCTTCAGGTAGTGGATTTTCCTTTCCTTTGGCCAAATGAAGAGACAATGTTTAAGGTGCTCGATGGAGAAGCGGGCCAGCAGATCTTAAGCACGATGGAAGATGCAGGCTTTAAGGGTCTAGGCTTCTGGGCAAGTGGTTTCAAGGCGATTACCAGCAATAAGCAAATCCAGTCTCCTGAAGACTTGAAGGGAGTAAAAATGAGGGTTATTCCTTCTCCTCTGCTGATTGCCCAATATCAGGCTTGGGGAGCTAACCCTGTACCGGTTGATTTTGCGGAATTGTACAACTCCTTGCAGCAAGGAGTGGTAGACGGGCAAGAGAATCCGCTGGAAACTATTTTCATGCAGAAGTACTATGAAGTGCAGAAGAACCTAACCGTTGCCAACCATGGATATTTAGCCTATATCTCGACTATGAACAAGAGCTTCTTTGACAGCCTTACTCAGGAAGAACAGCAGTTGCTAATTGAGGCGGAGAAAGAAGCAAGGGATTTGGGTAGAGATATAGCGGATCAGATGGCTTCTGAATATCTGAAGAAGTTGGAAGAAACAGGACTTCAGGTGACTGTCCTGAACAATGAACAACGGGAAGCTTTCCGCACGCTATCCCTCCCTGTTCATCAGGAGTTCAGCAAAACCGACCGTCAGAAGCAAATCCTAGAAAAGGTATACGAGGAAGTCGAAGCAGCACAATAGGATTAGCCTTCAGGAGGGTTAGTTAGAAACAATAGAGGTGACAGTCATGCTGAAGGTACTTGATAAAATTGAAGATGCTTTTGTCGTTATCACCATTTTTGCAGCCACTCTTCTTGTCTTTATTAATGTGGTTTTGCGGTTGTTTGGAATGGGCACGACGTGGTCGGAGGAATTAATCCGATATTTGATTATCTGGCTTACTTTTATAGGGGCTAGCATCTGTGTCCGAAAGGGAGAGCATGTTGGCATCGAGCTGCTGCCGGAGTTATTGCCCGACAGAATCAAAAAGTTCCTGGCCCTCATCGTAAACACGATTGTTATCCTTTTTCTTCTCTTCCTTCTTAAGTACAGTGTTGAACTCGTCCAGTTTAACCAAAAGAATGGCCAAATTGCGCCGGCTCTGGGCATTCCCATGTATATCATTTACCTAAGCGTTCCCATCGGCACCCTTCTTATGATGATTAGGTATGTTCATCAAGTGATCCTCTTGTTCAAAACAGGACATCCCATAACCTCTAACCAGGATAACCAGCTGAAAGGGTGAAACGGCTTTGATATACTTTTTGATTTCCCTGCTTTTTGTTTTGCTGATGACCAGCGTTCCGATCTTTGCAGCGGTTTCGTTATCGAGCTTCCTAGCGATGCTGCTATTTACGGAAACGAACCCAATGATCATGGTTCAACGGTTATTTGGCGGGATAGACAAGTTCACACTAATGTCAATGCCTTTCTTTATTCTGGCAGCTAATGCCATGGATGTCGGCGGGTTATCCACACGCATTCTAAGATGGGCAAGAGCACTTGTTGGTCATATTAGCGGAGGGGTGGCGATGACGACGCATGTGGCTTCCATGTTTTTCGGCTCCCTATCCGGATCCGCCCCAGCTACGGTCATTGCGATTGGGAAGATTATGTATCCGGAAATGCTTCGCCAAGGGTATAGCAAGCATTTTGCCAGCGGCTTGATTACCTCTACAGGCTCGGTGTCCCTGATCATACCGCCAAGCTTAACCTTGATCATTTTTGCCACGGTGACGAATACCTCTGTGGGGGCTTTGTTTTTGGCTGGCTTGTCCGCCGGAATCGTGTTTGGAATTTTCGGTTTAGGCTACATCTGGGTGTATGCAAAAAGGAATAAGATGCCCCGCCAGACAAGAGCTACGGCTAAGGAATTATGGGAAAGCACGAGAAAAGCCGGTTGGGCGCTCATGGTTCCGATTATCATTTTAGGCGGCATTTATTTTGGAATTTTCACAGCGACCGAAGCGGCCGGTGTATCTGCGATCTATGCCATTTTTGTCGGGATGTTCATCTATAAGGAAATAAGCTTGAAAAAGCTCTACGATCTGTGCCTATCCTCCGCGATTACCTCGGCGCAAGTAATGATCTTAATTGCCGCTGCTTCTGTATTCGGCTGGTTGCTTACGGTGGGGCAAGTTCCGCAGGCATTGGCTCAGTATTTGGCGGAGCACTTCTCGGTCACTTGGCAATTTCTTTTATTTTTGAACGTGATCTTGCTGATTGTCGGGATGTTTATGGACGGTTCGTCGGCAATTGTCATTCTGGCTCCTTTGCTGTTTCCTGCCGCAATGTCGCTTGGAGTTGACCCGGTTCACCTGGGCATCATCATGATTACCAATCTTGCCATCGGGATGTATACTCCGCCATTTGGCTTGAATATTTTTGTATCCAATAGTATTACGGGAATGAAGCTGGTAGAATCGCTGCCGGGAATTACTAGATTCCTTGCTGTTTCGTTACTAGCCCTGATCGTTATTACGTATTTTCCCGCCATCTCTACTTTCTTGCCTAAGAGCATTTATTAGCGAAGGGCATTGTCAGATCGGACTAAATAAAGGCGGTGGTTTGGTCTTTTCGGACATAGATCACGTCAAGAGTCATTTGCTATAGTTTCATTAAAAATATAGGGGGGAAATAGGATGAAGAAGAATCTATCCATTCTAGCGTTGGTCACAATCGTGCTGCTTGTCATCAGCGGTTGTACGGGATCTTCAGAGAACACAGGCGGGGCTACCCCGCAAGCGGGTGGAAACAGCGGCCAGACGAACGATGAGAAGTTTACGATTAAGATCGGACATGTACTGTCAGAAGATTACCATTATACCGATGGAGCGAAAAAATTTAAGGAATTGGTAGAGGTAAAGTCCAACGGCCGCCTCACGGTGGAAATCTATCCGAATGCCCAGTTGGGGAATGAACGGGAGATGCTCGATGGAATGAAGCTCGGTACACTAGAAATGGGAATTATCTCTTCTGGACCCGTTTCAGGGTTTGTTCCCGAATTTGCTCTGCTGGATTTAGGATATCTGTTTAAAGATGGTGAAACCGCCCAGAAGATTTTGTATGGTCCAATTGGAGACCAACTGAATGAAAAGATGATCCAGTCAGGGTTCAGAAGATTAGCTTATCTAGATGCCGGCTTCCGGAATGTCTACGCACAGAAGCCAATTGACAAGCCTGAAGATTTAAAAGGCTTAAAAATCAGAACCTTGGAAACGCCAGCTCACCTGAATTTGTTCAATGCCCTAGGAGCGTCTCCTATGCCGATGGGTTATTCTGAATTGTATACTGCTCTACAGCAAGGAGTAGTAGATGCCGCTGAAAATGTACCAGAAGCCTACCAGAGCAGCCGCCATTTTGAAGTAACTAAGGTATATTCCGAAACCAAGCATGTGTACTTGACCATGATGTATCTCGTCGGCGAAAACTTCTATCAAAAGCTTCCTCAAGACTTGCAGGAAATTGTAACCGACGCTGCCTTGGAAGCGACGAAATATGAGAATGAGTTGATTAAGAAGCTTCAAACCGAGATCTATGCCGAGCTCGAGAACAATGGTATTACGGTTCACAAAGTCGAGGACTTAACGCCGTTTATCAATTTGGCGAAATCATCTTGGACGAAGAGCGCCGAACAGGTTCAAGGCGGAAAAGAACTGCTCGAAGAAATCTTGAAAGAAGCGGGACAAACATTAAATTAGGAAGGGGAGGGGGCGGTCTTGTATCGACCCTCGCCTTTTTTTCAAAACAAAGGGGGGCAGCATGATCTCTAAGCTGAAAACGATGTTTGATAAAAGCCTGGACTACTTTTCCTTTACCTTATTGATTGTATTAACGCTTGTATGTTTTTACCAGGTTGTCGCACGATACCTATTTTCCGCCCCTCCCTCCTGGAGTGAGGAACTAGCTCGCTATTTAATGATCTGGTTGACCTTTCTCGGGGCAGCCATTGCGTTTCGAACGAACGCCCACCTAGGACTCGACTTTTTTGTTGGTCTTCTGCCAGGTAAGGGCCAAAGATGGGTTTCTTGGATGGTCGGGGCCTTGCTCCTTGTAGTATTGGGACTGATCTTCAGTAAAGGGTTTGAAGTGGCCCAATCCATGAAAAGTCAGTTATCGCCTGCTATGCGAATCTCAATGGCCTATCCCTATATGGCTGTTCCGGTGGGCACGTTTTTGATGATGTTTGAAATGATTTGGAATTTGATCTATGCGAAACCGAAGGAAGAGGTGAACTAGGCATGGGATTATTAATCCTCCTTTTCTTTATCCTGCTTGTTTTGAATATGCCTGTCGCTTTTGCCTTGGCTTCCTCGGTCACCTTATATTTGCTGATTGATGGAAAATTTCCGCTCTTGCTGGTGGTTCAGCAGATGTTCAGCGGATTAGATAAATTTGTGTTTCTTGCCATCCCCTTCTTCATTTTATCCGGACTGATTATGCAAAGAGGAGGGATTTCCCAGCAGCTGATCCAATTTAGTTCTCTTTTATTAGATAAGATTGTTGGCGGATTGGCCATGTCTGCCTCCTTGGCTTCCATGTTTTTTGCTTCTATTTCCGGATCGGGACCGGCGACAACGGCGGCGATCGGAGGAACAATGCTACCGGAAATGGAGAAGAAAGGCTATGGAAAGGAATGGTCCGTTGCGTTCATTGCGGTCTCCGGAACGATGGGACCGATTATTCCTCCTAGTATCACGATGGTCATCTATGGGGCTATTGCGGGCACTTCGATTGGAGCATTATTCATTGGCGGACTTTTGCCGGGCTTGTTGATCGGCCTTGCCCTGATGATATCGGCTTATTTTCGGGCTAAGAAAATGGGAATTAAAACCGAACCACGCAAGATCGAGTGGCCTATGGTTTATGAGGCTTTTCGGAAGGCCATTTGGGCCTTATTGATGCCCGTGATTATTGTAGGAGGAATTCTGGGCGGGGTATTTACTCCAACAGAAGCGGCGGTCGTGAGTGTGGTCTATGCCTTGGTAATTTCCGGACTCGTCCAGCGAAACCTGAGCATGAAGGACTTATCCATCATTCTAAAGGATACCGTTATCACCTCTGCCGTGATTATGATCCTTACTGCGAATGCTGCCGCCTTCGCCTGGATCTTGAGTGCCGAGCAAGGACCTCAGAAAATCATTCAGGCACTGCAAAGCATCACGGATAACAAGATTCTGATTCTGCTATTGCTTAACATTCTCTTATTGATAATTGGCTGTTTTCTAGATACCACTTCCGCTCTGATAGTAACGGTACCTACATTGCTCGTGATTGGGAAATCATTCGGCATTGATCCCTTGCATCTAGGACTGATCGTAACGACGAATCTCTCCATCGGGATGGCCACACCACCGCTGGGCTTTACCTTGTTTACCGCTTGCTCGATCGGACGTGTGTCGATTACGAAAACCATTCGGCCGATGATCCCGTTGTTAAGCGCTTGTTTGTTTGTTCTCATTTTAGTTACGTATTTCCCAGAATTATTCTTATGGCTACCTAAGCTATTACTTAATTAATGGAAGAAAAGGAGAATGTGATGATAACCTTAATAGAAAATACAACGATTGTCACCATGGATCGGAATCGACAAGTCATTGAGAAAGGCTTCTTGCTCTTTGATACACATTCCATCCGGGAAATGGGGGCTGGGGATTACACGGGGCCGAGGGAAGGATTGACGATAGTGGATGGGAAAGACCGGATTATACTCCCAGGTCTGATTAATGCTCATACGCATTCCTATGCCAATTTGGTCAAGGGAACCACGGAAAATATACCCCTTGAAATCTGGATGCTGTACATCATGGCAGAGGGGAAGCATATGTCTCGTGAAGATCATGTGATCAGTGCAGCCTTAGGCAGTATTGAAATGCTGAAGAGCGGAACAACGACCTTTTTGGATCATTTAGCCCAGGATTTTGAGGGGCTCTCCGCTGTTGCGGAGCAGTACCAGTCTATTGGGATCCGAGCGTTCGTGACCCCGATGTTTGGAGATCTCCCTTATGCCGACAGCTTGCCTGAGAAAATAGGCTTAGGAGGGATGGGTTCCACCTCTCACGGTCCCAAGTCCAAGACTTCCGCTTCTGCACAGGAATTAATCGATATGGTAGAAGAAGTGATTGTGAAACTCGCCAATCCGGACCGAGGCATCGGGGTTGCTGTAGGTCCCTCCGGTCCTCAGCGTTCAAGCGATGATTTATTGACTGGCTCCATGGAGCTGGCTCAAAAATATGATCTGCCTTGGCATACGCATGTGCTCGAAACGAGAGCACAGGAAGTGACCGCGCAGCGTCTCTACCAAAAAACAATGGTTGAGCATCTAGCTGAACTAGGAATCTTGAATCGTAGAGTCTCGCTCGCGCATGGCGTATGGCTGAGCTCTCGGGATATGGAGCTGATCCGGGAGTTTGAGGCGACGGTTGTGCATAATCCAGCAAGCAACCTCTTGCTTGGCAGCGGAGTGGCCCCCATCATCCCGATGAAAGAAGCAGGTGTTCGCTTGGCTTTAGGTACGGATGGCTCCAACTGCTGCGGTTTCCAATCGATGTTTGAGTCCATGAAGCTTGCTGCGATCTTGAGCAATACGCATACCGCTGATTTTCAGCGTTGGATTCAAGCGGTGGATGTGCTGACCATGGCAACGCAAGGAAGTGCGGCAGCCTTAGGCATGGAGGATCAAATCGGTTCCATTGAAGCAGGAAAAAAGGCGGATCTGGTGTTCTTGGATAAGAAGTCGACCGTTTTTGTTCCCTTAAATAATCTGATCTGGCAATTAGTGTACGGGAAAGCGGACTCCTGCATCCGAGCCGTCTACGTAGGCGGGAAAAAAGTAGTGGAAGACGGTAAAGTGACGTTCGTCGATGAAGCAGCGATTTATGAAGAAGCGATGGAAAGAGGAGTTTCCCTGTTGAAGCGCTGTCAAGAGGATTACCATCAAATCAAGCAAGAAGAGCCAAAGCTCTATGAGATGCTGATGAGAATTGCTGGGCAGCCGATAAAGGGTGACGCCGTACGATGAACCGGAATGAATGCTACGAGTTGCTGTTGTCAGCGATAAGCAAGAAAGAAGGAATCGCCATGATCACCATTACAAGCTGCCGCTTCAGGACTCACGGCGAATCACTGAAGGACCATGAGATTACAAGCAGTAAAGCGCTGGTATGGGACAATGGGCAGGTCGAGCTGGAAGTGGGCTTACCTGAGTTTCTCACCCCTGCGTTGGTTGATGATGCACTAAAGGCTCTTCAAGAAGGGACGTCAAAGACCTTCGTCCATCAGCAGGAGGATTGGGAGCTGGAGTATTATGTGGAGGTCTATCCTCCGCCTCTGCACCTCATTGTGGCTGGGGCGGGGCATGTGGCCAAACCGGTCGTTCAGATCGCAAAAATGCTAGGATTTTTTGTTACGGTCATTTGCGATCGACCGCAATATGCCAATGAAGAACAGTTTCCGTTAGCAGATGAAGTGATATGCAAGGAGTATATGGACTATTTCAGCAATCCCACCCGCTCGGCGAAGAAATATATTCTTCTGGTTACGCGCGGTCATCAATTTGATGTGATGATTTTGCGGGAGCTTATGAGCAAGTCCGCCAGCTATATTGGCATGATCGGAAGCCGCAGAAGAATATCTGGAGTATTTTCCCAGTTAAAAGCAGAGAGGCCGGAGGAATCGTTTGATCATATCTTTGCCCCAGTAGGGTTGGATATCGGGGCCCAAACTCCGGAGGAAATCGCCGTTAGCATCATGGCTGAAATCCTGAAAGTGAAGAATGAGAAGTCGGGTGTATCGTTAAGAGAAAAGGTTGGACATTTTATCGTAAAGGCGGATGAATGATTGGTATGTCTGAACTCGATTTGATCCAATGCATCATTAAAACCAAACAATCTTCCAAAAAAGCGGCTTTAGCGACCGTGATCCGAACGAAAGGCTCTACCCCGCGAAAAACCGGGGCGAAGATGATTGTATTTGAAGATGGCTCCATTGTGGGAACCATTGGTGGAGGCTGTGGAGAAGGAGAAGTAATCAAAAAAGCACAAGAAGCGATCGTAAGCGGAGCTTGTATCCATCATCAAGTGGATCTTACTAAAGGACTGTTTTATGAGGATGGCGGGATCTGCGGAGGCATCCAGGATATCTTTATTGAACCACTGGTCAGGGAGAGCTTGTAGGGTGTGGGGGGCCATCTTGCTGGCCGCAGGAAAGTCCACTCGGATGGGTCAATTAAAAGCTCTCTTACCCTGGGGGAACACTACCCTAATTGAGTATCAAGTGCAGCAAATGAGCCGTTCCGTTATTCAACAGCTCGTCGTCGTCCTAGGCTATGAGCATCAGCGCTTGGAGCCGGTGATCAGGAAGCTCCAAACCCAGTATCGAGATCAGCTGAACATCATCATTCAGATCAACCCTGATTATGATGAAGGTAAAACGGCATCCATCCGAGCTGGACTTGCAGGCCTGACGAGGCCAGTCAAAGCGTTAGCCATCATCGGTGTGGATCAGCCTGTTTTAGCAAAAACCATAGATTCGCTCCTGTTAGGGGTAGGGGATAAGGGGCCCGAAATACGTATCCCGGTGTATCAGGGGAAAAGGGGTCATCCTCCTGTGTTTACCGACCGTTTCTTCCCCGAATTACGCGAGGTCAATGAGCAAACGGAAGGTTTGCGGCAGATCATGAAGAGTAATCAGGAGTATATTCAGTTGATGGAGGTTAGAGAACCGCAGGTATTGTTGAACTTAAACCGTGAAGAAGATTACCGAAAAGCCTTGGGTATGGGGCTGGATCGGGAGGATACAGAACGCTGAAGGAGGCAAAGGGATGTTTATTCATGAGATTGACTATCATAGCCCGAACACGGTCCAGGAGCTGCTGGACCTGCTGGATCATTATAAGGATGAGGCTAAGCTATTGGCGGGAGGCACCGATTTGATTCTGCAGCTCAAGCTTAACCGCTGGAGCCAAAAGACTATTATTAATGTCAAAGAACTCCCCGGGTTAAACCAAAAGAGGTATGATGGTGATCATTTTGTGATTGGCTGCAACACCACACTAACCGAATTGCTGGATACAACCGCAGTGGAGCTGGATTACCGCGCGCTTTGGCATGCGATATCGGAGCTGGCGGATGTCCAATGCCGCAATCGCGGGACCTTAACCGGTAATATATGCAACGCCTCTCCGGCCGCGGATTCTTCTCCCGTCCTTCTCGCTTATGATGCCCGTGTGGTAGCAGTATCTGTGGAGGGTCAACGGACGATTCCGATGGAAGAGTTTTTTGCTGGGCCGGGCAGAACTACGCTCCGACCGAATGAGTTTGCGAGGGAAATTCATATTCCTAAGCCTGCTCCGACCCAGTATTGTTCGTTTCAAAAGCTGGGAAGAACCTATGATGATATCGCTCTATTAAATAGCGCTGTGAAGGTAGAAATCGATCCTTCCACCCAGATATGCTCCTTTGCACGAGTCACTGTAGGTGCAGCTGCTCCAACCGCCTTCCGGGCAACCGAGGCTGAACAGTTAATAAACGGAAACCCATTAAATGAAGAAGTGATCAAAGCGGCAGCACAAGCGGCAGCAGAGCAGTCTCGCCCCATTACGGACGTAAGAGCCAGCGCCAGTTACCGCAAAAAAATGGTAGGGGTACTCGTAGAGAGAGCCTTGCGCGATATTCTAGCAAAGGCAGAACGCTAAAGGGGAGGGAATCGAATGAAAAGACAAACAAGGCTAACCATTAATGAAGAGGTATACATGGAGGACATTCCGGCGTATATGACGCTTGTCGATTACTTGCGCAGACATGCCGGAATGACAGGGACGAAAGAAAGCTGCGGAACCGGGGACTGCGGTAGCTGCTCTGTAGTGATGAATGGCCAAGTCGTAAAATCCTGTTTAGTATTGGCTGTGGAGTGCGATGGGAAGGAAGTGACAACCATCGAAGGATTGGCTCAAGACGGCAATCTCCATCCTTTGCAGACCTCCTTCGCCGAAAAGTGGGGAACGCAATGCGGCTACTGCACACCTGGATTTATCATGGCGGCCAAAGCACTGCTGGATCGCAATCCGAATCCTTCCGACGAGGAAATCAAGCATGCTACAGCGGGTAATCTATGCCGGTGCACAGGTTATGTGAAAATTATCGAGTCAATCCAAGACGCAGCGAAAACTTTGCGGGAAGAGAGGGATTCCTATGGAAACAAATCATTGGCTAATCGGTAAATCCACCCCTAAATTCGATGGCATTCCAAAAGCTACAGGCGACCTTCGGTATGTGGAGGATATGGTGTTGCCGGGTATGCTGTATGGAAAAATTCTAAGGAGTCCCCACGCCCATGCCAGAATCCGTTCCATTGATACAAGCAAAGCCCGTGGCCTGCCTGGGGTCCGTGCGGTTATTACGGCGGCTGATACACCTAAGGTCAAATTTAGCTTCATTGAATCACAGTCGGATAATCTCGTTCTCTGTGATGAGGTTGTCCGTTTCATTGGCGATGAAGTCGCTGCCGTAGCCTGTGATACGCCTGAGCTTGCTCAGAAAGCGATTGAATTAATAGAAGTAGATTACGAGATACTCCCGGCCCTTTTTGACCCGGAGCAAGCATTGACCTCTGATCTTCTTATTCATGAGGATCGGCCTAACAATGTATCTGCCGAGCTTCATACCTCTTATGGCGATATTGAAAAAGCCTTTGCCGAAGCGGATTTTATCTTTGAAGATCGCTTCGACACCTCCAAGCAAGCGCATTGTCCACTGGAGAGAAGAGCCGTTATTGCTGATTATGAGCGTTCGGGAAGAGTGACGATCTATTCGCAAACCCAAACGCCTCACACTTTAAGAAAAGAGATTGCGAAGGTTCTGGCCATTCCCGTTTCTCAGGTGAGGGTCATCCGCATGCCGATTGGCGGAGGATTCGGAAACCGCTTGGTCATGGATATGAAGGAGCCGATTGCGGCGTTTCTTTCTCAAAAGACGAGAAAGCCTGTCTTAATCGCCAACACCCGGCAAGAAGAGTTTATGACCGCTCGCCCGCGTTATCCTTATACGTTTAAGCTGAAAACTGCGGTGAGGAAGGATGGAAAGATTCTAGGCCGTCATGCTCAGGTCATTGTGGATAATGGGGCTTACAGTGATAAAGGCTGGGGTACGATGAAGTACACCGAAAACGTGAATTCCGTTTTCTATAATGTGGAGCATACCAAGTTTGACGGGTATATCGTTTATACCAATAAGCAATACGGCACAGGCTTCCGTGGCTTTGGAAACCCTCAGGTAACTTTTGCAATTGAATCGCAAATGGATATGATTGCTGAGAGATTAGGACTTGACCCTCTGGAGTTCCGGCTCATCAATGCCAACAAAAAGGGGGATGTGACGAGCAGCGGCAAGGTAGTCGATACGGAATCGATGCTGACAACGTTGGAACGGGCGAAGGCGAAGCTTAATTATGAGGAAAAACGCAGCCAGTACGACAATCAACCGGAGCATGCAACCAAGCGAAGAGGGGTCGGCATCGCATCCATGCTACAATCCGGCGGGGGAAGCCGCGGCTACGGCTATAATTCAACCGATGCGTTTATCAAAATTTCCGAGGATGGCCAGGTTACCATCATTACACCCGCGGTGGAGATGGGACAAGGACCGCAAACGGTATTGAGTCAAATTGCGGGTGAAGTGTTAGGGGTATCATTGGAAGACATCCAAGTGATCGACCATGATACTGATATTATCCCTTATGACTTGGGAAGCTGGGGAAGCCGAACCACGTATGTAAACGGGTTGGCCGTCAAGGATGCAGCCGAGCAAGCGAGAGCGGAGATGCTGGAGCTAGCAGGCCTTCGATTTGACTTGCCGGCAGATGCGCTGGAGATAAAAGAAGGAAAAATTGGTCCGAGAGCGGATTGGAGCCAAGCGGTCTCCATTGCTGATGTGACACGGTTTGCTGCCCAGAAGGAAGGAAGAGTGATTTCTGGGAAAGGAAGATACTTCGATCCGGAAGCCCCTAAATTCGCAAGAGGGGAAGGAGCTCACAACTTCCCCAACTTGGTTTATGGCTGCCAAATGGCTGAAGTCGAAGTAGACATGGAGACGGGGCAAGTCAAGGTGCTCCAAATTGTGGCTGCCCATGATGTCGGAAAAGCGATTAATCCTGCTTCTGTCGAAGGTCAATTAGAAGGAGGCATCGTTCAGGGAATCGGTTATGCGCTGACGGAAGGCATCATCGAAGTGGAAGGGAAAAATGTAAATCCCGGTTTCCTAGATTACAAGATTCTTTCCTCCGCCGATATTCCGAAAATGGACATTATTATTGTAGAAGACCTGGATAACGAAGGACCGTTTAAGGCCAAGGGAGTGGGCGAACAAGGCATCGTGCCTACAGCAGCAGCGATTGCCAATGCTGTTCAGCATGCGGTGGGGGCTCGGATTGCGAACCTGCCGATTACACCGGAAAAAATCCTGACCGCGCTAAACAAATTCTAGCGACAAAGGAGGAGCAGACTTGGGACTGAGCATTAAGGAAGCCATGAACATCGGGGGTCTGGCCAAGTGTAAGGTGGTAGCCGGAGAGAAGGGGCTGCACCGGGAAATCAGCTATGTAACGGTGATGGAGGTACCCGATGTCATTCAATGGTTGAAGGGGCAGGATCTATTACTAACGAGCCTATATCCCATTAAAGATGATGAAGTAGCCCTCCAGGATCTGGTCAAGAAGCTGAAGCAGAAGGGCAGCGCGGCCTTAGCGATCAAAACGAACCGATATTTCGAAGAAATACCGGAGCCCATATTATACTATGGGAATCTGTTGGATTTTCCGATCATTGAAATCAATAGCGATACCTCCTACCTAGACATCATGACACCCTTAATGAATGTGATCCTAGAGTATGCCTCCCCGGAACCGGAGGATTATGAAGAGCTGTTTGCCTGGATTACGGAGCTGGCCCTAGCCGGCAGAGGGGTCGATTCGATCCTTCAGGCGCTGAGTAAGATGATGGGCAATCTGGTCACTATTGAATCGGTCCTGCCGCAAGTCTACATGTCTCCGATATCAGGTAGTATAGAAGCGCTGTCCATCAAGCAAACGAACGAGCTGTGGAAGTCTAGACGTCCCTTAAGAATGGTAAGAACCTTCAATGGGGAAAGCACCCCTTGTATTGTAAGTCCGCTGATTCTAAATAACGAAATTAATGGAGTCATTACCTGCTGGAGTACCAAGAGAGAGTTTCGCAGGAGAGATTTTCACATCATGGAGCGGGCAGTACCTTTATTTGGTTTGGAATTTCAAAAAGTAAAAACTAAGATCGATGTGGAAAAGAAATATAAGAATGAACTCATCTCTTCTATTCTATTAGGGAACAACACGCTTAGTGAAGAAGAGGCAATCGAAAAAGGAAAGATCTATGGCTGGGATTTGACCAAAGACTATCAAGTCATGGTATTGGATATGGATCAATTCTTAAGCATAGTCGAAGCCTTGAAATATGATGAAGTATCGATTCAAGAATTTAAGAGAAATATTGAGCTAAAAGCAGAGTCCATCGTACAGCAGTACGATCCTTCGGTGATAGTGGCACTCTGGAGCGATAAAATGGTGATCCTTTATCCTGCTATTCATTATCAGGAGGAACTAGCCCAGCGAATCAAAGACCGATTGCAAAGTCAGGTATCCGATGTTACCTTCACCGTAGGCATTGGGCGATTCCATCCGGGGATGAAAGGGCTAAGAAAAGGGTATTTGCAAGCTATACAGTCCATCCAAGTGGGAAGGAAAGCGAAGGGTAGAAATTCAATCCATCATTTTAATAGCTTGGGAATTTATCGTATATTGGGGGAATTCCATGATCAAAGCGAGCTTCAAGCTATTTACGATGAAACCGTAGGAAAGCTCAACCTCTACGACCAAAATCATAATGCCAATTTGGCTGAAACACTCGAGCGTTTTTTTGAGAGTAATGGGGGCTTGACGGAAACAGCCGAAAAGATGTTTATTCACGTCAATACGCTGAAATACCGACTTCAAAAAATCGTGGCGATCACCGGATGCAATATCTATGATTCCGAGGGTCGGTTTCATTTGCAGCTAGGATTAAAGATTAAACAGCTAGTGCTTTTAGCGGATTAGATAATTAATAGGATGTTATTTTGTCTGATCCGACGAAGAGAAAGTGCCTTGTCCCTCTGTATAATAAAGGCAAATCTTTGGAGTCGGAGGTAGACATGAATCTGAATCGGATCAAACAAACCCTTGCCGATATCAATCAGTATGGTGCTTTAGACCACGGAGTGACCCGGCTGGCCTACTCGGAAGCGGAGCAGTCGGCAACCAAACATTTCATTCGGTTATGTAAAGAGGCCGGGATGTCGGTTCGCTCGGATGCAGCAGGAAATGTGATCGCACGCCGGGAAGGGCTCAACCCCAATTTGCCTGCAGTGGCTTGCGGTTCACACTTAGATACCGTGATCTCTGGCGGGAAATATGACGGTACCCTTGGAGTGATAGCCGGGCTAGAGGTGGTTCGCAGCTTAAATGATCAAGGAATTCAGACCTTGCATCCCATTGAAATCATCGCTTTTGCTTGTGAAGAATCGTCCCGATTTGGGGTCGCCACGATTGGAAGCAAAGCAATGGCCGGTGTAGTGAAGAAAGAATTGATTGAGAGCTTGAACGATATGGAAGGGATAACCTTGCGTGAGGCCATGGCTGGTTGCCAGTTAGATATGGATCGTATCCATCTAGCTGCACAGAGCAAGAGCACCTATAAGGCATTTTTCGAATTGCACATCGAGCAGGGTCCCCTTTTGGAGTCTATGAAAAAAACGATTGGGCTTGTGCACTCTATCGCAGCCCCCACAAGATTAAAGGTGGTGGTGCAAGGGAAAGCATCTCACTCGGGTACGACCCCGATGGATCTGCGCCAGGATGCGCTGCTGGGAATGGCTCAGCTCGCCTTAGAGGTGGAACGATTGGCCAAAAGCGAAGCCGCATGTGGAACGGTTGCCACGGTGGGCTGCTGTGAGATCAAGCCGGGAGCCATGAACGTCATTGCAGATCGGGCAGAACTGAAAATTGATATCCGCAGCTCATCTAGTACTTCCAAGGACCGGGTACTGGCAGGAATCATTGGATATTTCGAAATCCTGAAAAAAGATAGAGGCTTGACTTGTTCTTGGGAATTGCTGTGCAAGGAGGAGCCAGTGGAGCTGGACACTAATGTGGCAGCTTCGCTCGAGCAAACCTGCACCACACTAGGCATTCCCTATCACAAGATGCTAAGCGGTGCAGGGCATGATGCGATGAATATGGCAAAGCTTTGCCCGACGGGTTTAATTTTTATCCCTTGCAAAGATGGGGTAAGTCATCATCCGGAAGAGCATGCCAGTTTGAAGGATATTGAGGTGGGAATCTTAGTTTTGCAGGAAGAAATTATGAAGTGGGCAGTAGCTAAACAACAGGATAGGATGGGGAGGATATCGTGAAAGCCGTAAAATTGAAAGTATTATCCAATGAGCAAGTGAGCCGTCGTTACTGGCATATGGTGGTTGATGCTCCAGGATTGGCGAAGCAAGTGAAGGCGGGCCAATTTTTCAATATTCGCTGCACGGAGGACTACTATCCTTTTCTCAGACGCCCCTTCAGTATCTATCGGATTAATCAGGAAAACGAAACCTTAGAATTTCTTTACCTGGTCAAGGGTTTGGGTACAAAACGGATGACCGAAATCCAAGCCGGTCAAGAGGCTGATGTGTTTGGACCTTTAGGAACGTCCTTCAGCCTAAAAGAAGAGTGGGGAAAAATCCTCCTCTTAGCCCGAGGGGTGGGGATTGCAACCCTAGCAGCTCTAGCTCAAGAAGCGAGTGAGAAAGGTATTCAATGCGTAGCCATTCTAAGTGCCAGATCCCAGAATGATTTATTAGCCACCGAGACGCTTCAGGGCTTCGGGGCAGAAGTGTATAAAGTAACAGATGAGGAAGGAACCAGCCAGGTCGGGAATGTGGAAGCTTTGATTGATACGATCCTATCTCGGCATAAAGTCGATGCGGCGTTTACGTGCGGTTCCAAAAGACTGTCTAAATTGTTGCAAGATGTTACCGCCAAACATCAGATTCCTTCACAGATTGCACTGGAGGAGCATATGGGTTGTGCCATGGGAGTATGTTTCGCCTGTGTTTGTGACTTGAAGGACGGAGAAAATACAACGCAAACGGTGCGGGTCTGCAAGGAAGGTCCAGTATTCCCGTTGGAAAGGGTTGTGCTGACATGATTACTCAGTTGAATTTAAACGTCAAGATCGGCAAGCTTAGTCTACAGAATCCGGTGATGCCGGCTTCCGGAGCCTTCGGTGAAGACATGGAAGCGATTATGGACTTTAACCAATTGGGAGCGGTTGTTCCTAAGAGTATTACAAAGTTTCCGAGGAAAGGAAATGCCACGCCGCGCGTATGCGAGACACCAGCCGGGATGATTAACTCGATTGGAATCCAAAGCAAAGGTCTGGACTACTACCTGCAGAAAACCATCCCGAATTACCGGAAATACACGACTCCTTTGATCTCAAGCATTTCCGCGGATTCTATTGATGAATTCGTTGAAATGTGCGAAATCATCGGGAAAGAAGATGTCGTCAAAGCGTTTGAACTGAATATCTCCTGCCCGAATCTTAAGGGGAATGGATTGGCCTTTGGGATGGACGCCGAGGTAACGTATAAGCTTATTAAACGGGTCAAAGAGGTTACGGATCTTCCCCTTATCCCGAAGCTCACTCCCAATGTAACGAGAATCCAGGATATTGCCTTAGCTTGCGATGAGGCGGGAGCGGATGGCATTAATGTAGCCAATACCATTCTGGCGATGTCCATCGATATCCATTCTCGCAAGCCTAAAATCGGAAATGTCATGGGAGGGTTATCGGGTCCTGCGGTAAAGCCCATTATCGTCCGCATGATTTATCAGGTCCATCAGGTAACAAAGCTGCCAATCGTCGGTTGCGGGGGCGTAAGCACGGGGGAAGATGCCATTGAAATGATCCTTGCTGGTGCTACCGCGGTTCAGGTAGGGACGGCAAGCTTCATCAATCCCACGGCGATGATCGATATTTTGGAAGAGATCAAGCAGTATATGGAATTATACGGCATCGAAGATATCAATGATCTCATTGGAAAAGTAGAGGTCCAGCGTACGACAGATAGACAGGATTAATGGAAGTGTACGGGAGACGGAGGAGAACCCATTGGGGATCTTGGTAGCATTTTTAAGTGCGTTCTCATTTGCGAGTGCAAATATTTTAATTAAAAAGGGTATTAAGGATGACGAAGGGGCTGAGATTGGATTTCTCACCTGTGTAATGATTAACACGGTGCTTTTAGGCTTACTCTTTCTTATTGCCTTAGGTGTAAAGGGATTTGTTTTTCAAATCTCTTGGACGGCAACGTTCATCTTTATCTTGGCGGGAATGCTGACGACCGGTCTTGGAAGACTCACGGCTTTTGCCAGTATTCCCATCTTAGGGCCCTCACGCTCTTCGGCCATTAAGAATGGGTCTCCCATTTTCACCTTGCTGTTTGCCCTGTTCATTCTGAATGAAACGATTAACCTCCCCTCCCTTTATGGGATTGCGTTATTGATAGCTGGACTTGGCTTGCAAGGCTGGTACCTCTTTCGACAGCATGATCAATCAACCAAAGGAGTCCATAGACAATGGCTGGGCTATGCCTTGGCAATTATCTCCGCTTTGGGCTTTGGGGTGGGTCAAGGGGTTCGCAAGCAGGGGCTATTGATTTTAGATGACATCTTTTATGGGGCGTTCATGGGGGCCTTGGCTTCCTTGATATTTTACTTAATCTATAAGGCGTTGCGGGGTCAATTAAGGGGAGATAAGCCCATTTATGATTTCGGCAACCGTTATTTTTTAGCTGCAGGCGTTATGACGAGCCTCGGTCCTTTTCTTTTTTTCCTATCTGCAAGCTTAACCCAAGTCACCTATGCTGGGGTCATAGCCGGCACGGAACCGGTGATTACGGTGCTGCTGAGTGCCCTGTTTCTCAAAGGACAGGAAGAATTGTCCCGGACTTTATGGCTAACGATGGCCCTTGTTATTGCCGGTTCAGCCGTCATTGCCATGACGGCTTAGCTATTACAGAGTAAAAGGAACAAGCTATGTTAGTACCGTTAACGGATCTCTTGCAAGAGATTGAAGAAAAAAGAGAGTTAATGCATAAGGTCGGATTAGAATTCGGGTTGACTAGTGATGAAGTGCTTGTCATTAGTCAAGAGATTGATGAATTGGTCAATCGATATTTTGCATCTCAATAACACTTTTATCGGAGGGATAATCACATGAATAGTTCAGAGAAGGTCGCCGTATTTCACAAACTATCCGAGCTCGTTAATTTGTATTCCGAAAGTCGAGATCTGCCTATTAATGAGGGAGCGAACAACTCTTTCTTCGAGGAAGTAGAGAGGTATTGCGCCATTTTAGACCTGGATTACAGCACATTCAAGAAAACGTTCGGGTTAATGGACTGGCGTGACATGTGGAATAAGTAGTAAATTGGAGGGTGTTCCTTTGGGGGCATCCTTTTTTGTGGTTTTTTGTAGGAATAGACGGAGAAAATCCGTCTATTGGCCTGTTATTTTTCCAACCATCGTTTCGTTAAGCTATTTTCAATGTCAAACTGGTCCAGGGTGCGGGCCACCGTATGCTTGATGATATCCTCAATGCTTTTGGGGTGATTGTAAAAGGCCGGCATAGGCGGAAGGATGATCGATCCCATTCTAGAGAGCTTCAGCATATTCTCCAAGTGAATTTCATTTAATGGAGCCTCGCGTGTGAGAAGAACTAACTTACGCTTCTCTTTTAAGATGACATCTGCCGCTCGGACGATGAGGTTATCCGCATAGCCGTGGGCGATTCCGGATAAGGTCTTCATGCTGCAAGGGGCGATGATCATGCCATCGGTGCGGAATGAACCGCTGGAAACGGAGGCGGCTAAGTTTGACGAAGAGTAGACGTTGGAAGCCAGCCTTTTAACGTCTTCTATCGAGTAATCAGTTTCTAATTTAATTGTCGTTTCAGCCCACGTGCTTAGAATCAAATGGGTTTCCACGCCGCATGCCTTAAGCGCTTCCAGTACGTGTATGCCGTAAATAGCCCCTGTCGCTCCTGTGATCCCTACAATGAGTCTCATTCCATTTCCCCCCTGTTGTTTGTTACTACTATAATTACATGTTAGAAAACTTTACACAATTAGCGAATAAGACAAAACTTTGGGGTTACTTCTTGTCTGTAATGACAAAGGTTAATTTCTTGGCCAAGTAGAATAGTTTCTTAAGATAAATGAAAAGGGGGACGGTGTTACTAAAGTTAACGTTTGAGGTCCAATTAATAGGGAGAAGGAGTGGTATAACAATGTTGAAAAAAGTGTTTGGTATGGCCTTGCTTTCTTTGTCGGTTGCATTGACAGGTTGCGGTACCAACGAACAAGCCTCTACCCCAAAGTCAGAAAGTTCTCAACAAGGACAAGAGGCGCCAAAGGCAGCTTCCAACACCCCAGTCACACGTGTTTCCTTGGCTACAGGAGGTACGGGAGGTGCTTGGTACCCGGTAGGAGGCGGATTAGCTAATGTAGTAAATGAGCAAGACAACAATATGGAAATGTCCGCAGAAGTGACATCTGGCGGCTTAGAAAACGTCCGGCTAGTCAACTCCAATACCAATCAATTTGGCTTTGTCAACAATGACGCGGCCTTTCACGGGTTTAATGGGCAAGGTCCCTTCGAGTCCGAAGGGAAGCAAAAGATCCTGGGCATGTTTAACCTATATCCAAGTACCTTGCAAGTCGTCGTTCTAGCGGATTCCGGTATTGAGTCCATGAGCGATCTAAAAGGCAAAAAAGTAGTGGTAGGCCCACCTGCTTCTTCCTCGGCGCTCATGGGCTGGCAGGTATTAGCGGAGTACGGCATCAAGGAAGGGGATATTAAAGGACTTACCATCAGCTTTGCGGAAGGAGCGGACGCTCTAAAGGATGGGAATGCCGATGCCCTATTTGTCATGAGTGCCCATCCGAATTCACAAGTCCTAGACTTATCGGCTACGAAAAACATCAGGCTTCTATCCATTGATGACCAAGTTAGGGCAAAGCTGATGGATCAGTTCAAGTACTACGGGGAGGCTACCATTGGAGCGGAAACCTACAAGGGCCAAACCACGGATGTGGTGACGCTGTCCTTGCCAACCATGATTATTGCTAACGAAGAGGTTTCTGAAGAAGCCGCGTACGAATTTACGAAGAGTATCTACGATAATCTCGACAAGGTTCATGGCTTCCACGCTGTGGCCAAGCATATTGCCTTAGAAACAGCGAATCAGATTCCAATTCCGATGCATCCAGGCGCGAAAAAATATTTTGAGGAGAAAGGAATTGTGAACCTCCCATAAAAGGTGGTGGTCTGCCATGACAAATATTCCGCAGTTCGCTTCTCATGCGATAAAGATGTTGGCTGTGTTTCTAGCCGTTTTTCATTTATACACAGCATTCTTTGGCGTTTTTCCAGGGCAGATCCAGAGATCGGTCCATTGGATGATTGTTTCTGTGATGATTTTTCTTTTAGGCATCTCCACGAGCGAAACGGCGGTGAAACGAAAGGCGTTCTTTAATGGCATCTTGGTCATTCTAGCGGTGGCAACGGGTGCCTACCTCATACTCGGTTATGAGTCGATTATCTCGCGCTACGGGAATTTCAACACGACGGATGTTGTCTTAGGTGTTATCGCTGTGGCGATCTTGCTAGAGGCAACGAGACGAACCATGGGCTGGGTCTTGCCTCTTATTACGCTTGCGTTTATTCTTTACGCCTTTCTAGGGAAATGGATCCCGGGCTTGCTAGGGCATAACGGAGTCACCGCGAAGCGTTTCTTCACCTTTATGTACCTCACGACCGATGGGATTTATGGTGTTGCGTTAGGCGTATCGGCTACCTTTATCTTTTTATTTATTTTGTTTGGAAGTTTTCTGAATAAAACAGGGGCAGGAACCTTCTTTGTCAACTTGGCTTTGGCTGCTACGGGAAGGGTTACGGGAGGGCCTGCTCTGGCTTCGGTGGCTTCAAGTGCCATGATGGGATCCATCTCGGGGAGTGGGGTGGCCAATGTGGTTACAACCGGGACATTCACTATTCCGCTGATGAAAAAAACGGGGTATAAGCCGCATTTTGCAGGGGCTGTGGAAGCTGTGGCTTCCAATGGCGGACAATTGCTCCCTCCGGTCATGGGGGCTGCGGTGTTTCTCATGGCGGAATTGCTCGGGATCCCTTACATCGATATTGCGATTGCTGCAACCATCCCGGCTCTTTTATATTTTATCGCTGTGGCTTTTGCTGTCTATATGGAAGCGAAAAAAGAAAAAGTTACCCTTTTGAATGAAAAGAATCTTCCTAGGCTAAAGGAGACATTGAGAGAAGGATTTCTCTATTTCTTGCCCTTGCTCATCATCATTTACCTGCTGTTTACAGGGGCAAGCCCGATGAAGGCTGCTTTCTACGCTATCGTATCGGTGGTGGTCATCGGTCTAGTGAAGAGGAACATTCCTTTTAATCCTAAAGTCATTTTGGAGTCCATGTATGATGCGGCTTCTTCTGCGTTAACGGTTACAGCGGCTACCGCGTGCGCTGGGATTATTATTGGTGTGGTTTCCCTAAGTGGACTAGGGCTGAAATTATCAACCTTGATTGTTTCCCTATCCAACAACAATGTCTTTCTTGCTCTAGTGATCACGATGATCGTGTCGATCGTCTTAGGAATGGGATTGCCGACATCGGCTGCCTATCTCATTCTAGCGGTCCTGGGAGGCCCAGCTTTGATTTCGATGGGAGTACCGGATATGGCGGCTCATCTATTCATTCTCTATTTCGGTTGCCTATCGACGATTACACCGCCCGTGGCCCTATCGGCTTTTGCGGCGGCAGGAATCGCGGGTTCACCCCCCATGAAAACAGGATTTACCTCGTTTCGATTGGCAATTGTCGCGTTTATCATTCCGTACATGTTTATCTACAGTCCTGCTCTCTTGATGCAGGGAGAGTGGTATAGCATTGCAGGAGCTCTCCTAAGCGCTCTTTTAGGCTGTTTCTTAATCTCATCATCGATCATTGGCTGGTTGGGCCGCACGCTGGGGATGGCTTCGCGAGGAGTCCTATTTTTGACTTCAGTTCTCATGCTTCATCCATCCCTTTACACCGACCTGATAGGGTTAGCGGTTCTGGCTGTCATGCTGGTGATTAACAAGGTGATCGTAAAATCAGAGAGTGATGTACCCGCATAGCGGGATAAGAATATAAAGGGGGATTAACGAATGGCTTGGCAGGACTTAAGAGATTACTTGAGATTTTTACAGGACCAAGATGACCTCGTGGTCGTTAATGACGAGGTTTCCGCGGAATATGAAATTGTGGCCTTAACAAGACAAACATCGGATGTGCAAGGTCCTGCGCTGCTTTTCACCAATGTAAAGGGCTATAGCTATCCAGTTTTGAGCGGTTTGTTTTCCGCTGAAAGACGAGTGGCCCAAGCTTTTAACGTGGAGCCGAAGGACTTCATCCACTACTACATGAAAAAGGAAGAGGAATTAATCGAGGCTACCGTGGAGGATGAGGCTCCGTGCCAGGAGATCGTCTGGACGGGGGACGATATTGATCTTTATAAGCTTCCGATCTTGACCCATTACGAGAAAGACGGAGGGGCTTATGTTACAGCTGGATTGCAGATTGCCAAGCATCCGGATACCGGCGTACGAAATGTATCCATTCATCGCATGCTTTTGTTGGGGAAAGATACCTTGTCAGTCTATGCCCCTCCGGGAAGACATCTCGGTCGTATTATCCAGCGTAATGAGGATGACAACAGGGGAACGGAAATTGTGACGGCGATTGGTAACGCACCGGCTCTATCGATTGCCTCCCAAGCGAGAGTTCCGCTAGGAGTGGATGAATTTGCAGTGGCAGGGGGGCTCATGGGATCTTCTGTTCCGATGGTGAAATGCAAAACGATTGACGTGGAGGTGCCTGCGTTTACCGAAATCGTGATTGAAGGGGTGACAATTCCCCACGAACGAGTACCAGACGGCCCGTTCGGAGAGTATCCAGGCACGTATAGTCCAGTGAAAGACGCACCAATTCTGAAGGTGACGGCCATTACCATGCGGAAAAATCCAATCTATACGAATGCCCTCACCGGAATGCCAATGACCGAGAATCATTGGATGATGCAAGCGGCCGTTACAGCACTGGCATATCAAGAGGCCTATAAAGTTTGTCCAGAGGTCAAGGCGATTAATGTCACGCCGGGCGGAACCATCCGTCACCATATCGTGGTATCCATTAAGAAGAGACATCATGCAGAGGCCAGGAATTTAATTACGGCCTTGCTCGCTAGTCCCATTGGGGCGAAATATGTGGTCGTCGTGGATGAGGATATTGACGTATTTAACCCGATGGAAGTGGAGTGGGCGATCAATACCCGTTTTCAGGCGAGTTCCGATCTGATTGTGTTGCCGAACATGTATAGTCCGACGTTAGATCCTTCCGCGCCGGCTGAGCGCACGAGTGACAAGATGGGATTGGATGCTACGGCTCCGTTTGGCAAACTGGAGGAGTTTAAGGCGCCGTACATTCCAGGCAGCGAAGGGATTAATCTGAAAGAATTCATCGAAAGAAATAAGAATAATCGGTATTAAGTTGGATGTGGGGATCGGCATGGCCGATCCTCTTTTGTCTTTATGGACGGAAATGAGAAAAGACTTTTGTCCGATTCGCCATAGATCCTAAAGGAGGGTACTTGGTAACATTTTGAGTATACAGGACGAAAATTTAAGGGGGAAAAAATGAAAAAGCTTCTTATCTCCATGTTTTTAACCGCGCTGATCGTATCCGGATGTGGGAATAGCGCACAGCAAGCCAATACGGAGCCTCAGCCTGCACAAGGAAGCCCCGCCGCCGATCCCGTGGTCATTAAATTCGCCCATGAATTGCGTGAGGAAACACCGCAGCATATCGGTGCTCTAGAGTTCCAAAAGCTGGTGGAAGAAAAGACGCAAGGGCAAGTGAAGGTGGAGATCTACCCAGCCGCCCAATTAGGATCTGAAAAGGAAGTTATGGAAATGATCCAAACCGGGGGAATCCACAGTGGAATGATTACCACAGCAGTGTTGAGTAATCTATCCCCTGCTTTCCAGATGATTGACCTGCCTTTCTTATTTCCTACTCGCGAAAGTGTGTACCATCTTCTCGATGGTGAAGTCGGAGAAGAAATTCTTTCTACGTTAGCATCAACCAATCTAGTAGGTGCTGCGTATTTTGAAAGTGGATTTAAGCAATTTACCTCCAATAATCCCATCGAGGGGCCAAGTGATCTTTCTGGCTTGAAATTTAGAACGATGGAAAGCCCTCTGATTATCGATACCTACAGAACCTTCGGAGCTAACCCGGTGCCGATCTCCTTCCCAGAGGTCTATAACGCGTTGCAGCAGAAGGTGGTAGATGGTCATGAGAACCCGCTTTCCACGATTACAACCATGAAATTCTATGAAGTTCAAAAATATGTGACCCTATCCAACCATTCCTACCTGGGCTATGCCGTGGTATTTAGCAAAGGGTGGTTTGATAGTCTCTCCCCTGAAATACAAGATGCCCTGAAGACCGCCGCCAAAGAAGCGGCTAAGGTGGAGCGGGAGGCTGTGGTAGAAAACGAGGCGAAGTACATCCAAACCATCAAGGATTCGGGAACTACGGTGAATGAGTTTACGGAGGAACAAACCCAACAATTCATGGAGGCCGCCAAGCCGGTGCATGAAAAATATGCAGACGTCATCGGTAAAGAACTATTAGATCAGGCAGCCCAAACGATTGCTACGTTTAACAAATAAAGTAACGGATCAAAAGGCCTCACTAGAGGCCTTTTGAAAATAGTGGAGGGATTTTTTTGGATAAGGTGGATGCACTACTTTCAAAGCTGATTAATTATTTCCTGATAGCCAGTTTGCTGATTGCTTCGTTTGTCATCTTCCTTAATGTGATTCTCCGGTATTTTTTTAATAGTGGGGTGGTCGGCTCTGAGGAATTGGTTCGTTATCTAATCATTTGGAACATCTTTATCGGAGGAAGTAGTCTCGTGCTCTCCGGAGAGCATTTATCCATGGATGCTTTTATCAAGCAATGTCCGGAGAAAATCAAGGTGGTGATGAATCTTATGATTTATCTGATCGGTATCGTGTTTTCCTTTGCCCTTGTCGTTTATAGTGCAGGAGTGATTGAGAAGCTCACGATGTCCAACACGCCTGCTCTCCAAATTCCGTCTTATATACCCTACCTTGCCATCCCCATTGGTTCATTGCTAACCGCCTTGAGATATATGCATCGATTTTATCTAGATGGTCGACTGCTCGTAAGGGGGGAAGTATAAATGGCATCGTCTCTTCTTGTCGTAGGTGTCCTGCTCATTGCTTTAGGGGTACCAATCTATATCGCATTGGGATTCTCCGCACTTCTATCCTTGATGCTGTTCAGCACCATTCCATTGGAAGTCAGCGTACAGCGGATCTTTGCGGGAATCGATAAGTTTTCTCTCATGGCTATTCCTTTTTTCATCTTTGCTGCCAACATTATGGCTGCAGGAGGAATGGCCGATCGAATTGTAAAGCTGGCAAACTTAATGGTTGGCCGAACTCGAGGAGGATTAGCCCTCACGACGGTTATGGCGAGCATGTTTTTTGGTGCGGTGTCCGGATCGAGTCCTGCTACCGTGGCTTCCGTCGGAAAGCCACTGTTCCCTAAGCTTATGGCCCAAAATTACCCGAAGGGCTTTGCTGGCGGGTTGATCGTTTCCTCAGGATCCCTCGGGATTATTATTCCGCCCAGTGTTACGATGATCATTTATGGTGCGGTAACCGGGGTATCGGTTGGGAGCTTGTTTATGGCGGGGATCGGGGCAGGGTTGCTGTTTGCTCTTGTGATCGGAGTGTATATCTTATGGAAGTCGCGTCAGTTTGACATTGCGAATGAAACGGTCAAGCCTACCTTTCAGGATGTGTGGAAGACGATTAAAGAAGCTTCATGGGGCCTAGGGGTTCCCGTTATTATCCTGGGTGGGATTTACGGAGGAATCTTTACCCCGACAGAGGCTGCGGGCGTTTCAGTAATCTATGCCCTTGTGGTGACCTTTTTCATTTATCGCGAAGCGAATGCAGAGAAGATAGGCGAGATTATTCTAGATTCATGCAAGGTTTCCGCGCAAGTGATGATCATCATCGCCACTGCCTCCATTTTCTCCTGGGTCATCACGACGGATGGTGTAGGGCGCGATGTAGCGCACATGGTTTCTAGTATCAGTTCCAACCCCATGATCATCCTGCTGATGATCAACCTCGCCTTTTTAATTGGCGGCATGTTCTTAGATGGCTCTTCTTTGATCATCATTTTGGCGCCGTTACTGGTCCCTATCGCTCACAATGCAGGAATCGATCCTGTACTGTTAGGGGTGCTCATTACCGTGAATTGCGCGATTGGCATGTTTACCCCTCCCTTTGGACTCAACATTTTTGTGGGATCGACGATTATGAATATGCCAATCGCTACCCTGTCACGGGCTGCCGTTCCGTTTGTCCTTTTATCCTTGATTACCCTCATCTTATTGGTTTTGGTTCCAGGAATAGCACTGTGGCTGCCATCGGTTGTGTATCCTTAATGATAAATCCCCTTCCTTATGGTGATAAAGGAAGGGGATTTGTTTATCTCTGACTCTCCAACAAAGTCTGCACTGTCACAAACGTATATCCCCGCGCCCGCAGCTCATCCACAATTTTGGGGATGGCTGCTACGGTTCCTTCCAAGAGCCCCTCGTTCCCGTACTGAAAGTTATGCTGCAGGACGATCCCGCCTGGAGTAATCTCCCGCTCGACGACGTCGACGATTTCCTCGGCGGATAAGCCGCTCCAGTCCAAGGTGTCGACGGACCACATGATGGTTTTCATCCCTAGCTCATGCAAGATGAGGAGATCCGATTTGGTCAACTCGCCAAAAGGGGGACGGAAGAGGTCGGACTTTCTGCCGGTGACTCGTTGCAGTTCGTTTTGGGTGCGGCGAATTTCTTCTTTGACTTGTGCCGACCAGGTTTTGGCGAGATTCGGGTGACCCCAAGTATGGTTGCCGATGCCATGTCCTTCGGTCACGATTCGTTTCATAATCTCAGGATACGATTGGACTTGCTTTCCCATCACGAAAAACGTGGCGGGAGCGGCTTTCTTTTTGAGCGCATCTAAAATTCTTGGGGTATAACGGGCTTCAGGTCCGTCATCAAAGGTTAAGGCGACAAGCTTCTGGGACGTTTTGGCACGGTCAAGCCGATTTTGCACCCCTGGAATGTGGGTGGTGATATGCGTGCGCGACTGGGCGGCATCGTATCTTACGTCCATGTTGAGCTTTTCTGCGACATCCACGAGAGGGACATACGGTACCCCGTTAAAATCGACCGTTTCAATGGATAGCGGATTGCGTTTCCATGTGTTCGTGGCTCGGATAAAGTCATCTGTGTACTTTTTCCCCATCGGCATGGAGAACATCTTATCCTTAGTATGGACGACGACGGCACGATGGGTTTCATTCCAGTCGACGAAGGCTCCCGTATGCTTTAGAAAAATGGCGGGTACGAGTAGATGTCCGTTTCGGATAAGATATTTCGTTGAGATGGGTTTGTTGTCGATATAGATGGGAGCCGAAGGTAGCTCCGATTCTTGAGCATGCACAGTGACCGTGAGCAAGGGCAGAAGAAGAAACAGGAACAAATAAGCTTTCGTAAATTTCATCATTAATCGATCCTCCTTCATTGACATTTAGTATCTTTTCCAGAAAGAGGAGTTTAATGTAAATAAAATCCATAGCTTACAATTGTTAAATAAATTTCTTTTTTTTTATGTTTTTTCCTATTATTTTATTTTATAATTGAGAGAGTAATAGACTTCCACTTCCACTTACCGCATAGGAAATTATAATGTTACTTTAAATTGTTAAAGTGAAACTAATTTCCTATCGGCATGAAAAACTTCCACTAATGATGGATACTACATCTTCGAAATGGCTTCAATAGAAGTTTTTCTTACTAGATCTCAGACAACATGAGGAGGACAACATGAAAAAGAGACTTGTATTAAGTTTGGCGTTATCTTTTGCGTTGCTAGGGGTAGGCGTGAATGGCACGGGCGCCCAGAGTTTGACCAACTATACCATTCAAAGCGGCGAAACCTTCTGGACCCTCTCGCAAAAGTTTAAGCTAGATATGAATCAGCTCATAGCGGCCAACCCGGATCAAAATCCAAATAACCTCTATGCGGGGTTGGTGATTAAGCTTCCTATTGCCTCCACGACTTATACGGTTCTAGCAGGGGAAACCTTTTGGACTATTTCTCAAAAATTAAAAGTAGAATTGCAGCAATTAATAGATGCAAATCCAAATGTACAACCAAACAATGTCTACGCGGGTCTGGTGTTGAATATTCCAGGCACTTCAGCGCCAACATCAACATCCACGCCGACAACAAAGGCAACTACCACTACATACATCATCCAATCCGGCGATACCTTTTGGACTCTCGCTCAACGATTTGGTGTTCCCTATAACGATATCGTAGCGGCTAACCCTACCGTTAATCCGATGAATCTGTACCCTGGCCTAACCGTGCAAATTCCACAGAAGACTGCTGAAGCGGTGAAAGCTCCAACTTATCTGGCTGATGGGCAATTCCCTTTGCGAAAAGGTTCGTACACCCCATTCGATGACAACTATGGGGATGGACGTGGCTTTGACTCGATGGGAAATCCGACCAGAAAGCATGAAGGGGTCGATGTGATTGCGGAGAAAGGTACTCCGATTTATAGCGCCTATGACGGCGTGGTCACGAATAAAGGATGGAACACCCTAGGCGGATGGCGTCTAACTGTTCGTACGCCTGATGGTAAATATGCTCTTTATTATGCCCATCTGTCGCGCTATGCTTCGAATGTAGAGGTAGGCACCCGCATCACCAAGGGCCAGCTTATCGGCTACGTGGGAGATACGGGATATGGACCTGAGGGAACATCCGGCCAGTTTGTGGCCCACCTGCATGTAGGAATCTATGATATTGCCAATGGCTTCACTCCCGTCAATCCTTTCCAGCATCTGAAGTATTGGGAGAGCCGTTTATAAAGGATGATAGCCCTTCAGGAAATGAAGGGCTTTTTTCATGTGTTTTTTGTCTATACAAAGTTGGCAATCCAAGAATAGGATATACAAGAAGGCGACAAAACCTCCTCTCCTCGCCTTCTATAGTCTTGGATGGACGGGACTTGCTGGTACGCACGGCAAGTCTTACATACGATAAAAGGTTTCGCTGACTTCCCAGGATTCGACGATTTGATGGGCGACTCTGGGGTCATAGCCTCTGCCAATCAAGTAGGCAATAGCGGCAATTTCCGTCATGGCATGGTGAACCGAGGTGTATTGGGCTTCGCGCAGTCCATACTGCACCCAGGGACTAACCGTAGCTAAGGTTTCTCTTTTCAGCCGGCTCATATCGACATAATGTGAGTAATACATGGATACACGCCTTTCATCGATGGATTTTGACATTACACTATATGTGGGAAGCTAGAACGGGTGTGGGCGTGTAGCCAGTTTTGGGCAGGAATGGGAGTAGGGGGGATGCTCACGAAACCCGCTAACTTGGTTCCAAACCCGTAATCATTACAAGGAGCGACCCCACCTCAAGTGTAACTTTTTACCCCTAACTATCGTCTATAGTAGAGATCATAGTTTAAGGGAGTAGGGAACAGTGGAGTTATCAAGAGTAAAGTCTACGAGACGAACGAAACAAAAATCGAAAGGGAAGGTCTGGCTGCTAGGGTTGATCGTCATCGCCATCCTCGCAGGGGGCTACTTCGCTTCTTATAACGCTAGACTCTGGTTGGCCGGCAGTTTGCTTGTGACCCAGCACCATCACTGGGCAAAGTACACCTTAATCCCGGAGAAAAAGCTAGAAGAGCTTCGCCAAGATATGGCGAATCCGGAGATGGAGAATTCCACAACAGGGGACTCGCCGACCACAGAGGCTAAGCCGCCAACGCAAAAACATGCGCCGAAAGAACCGATCGAAATTATTCCGGTCGAGAGGAAAGTCAGCGGTGTTCATTACTTTAAAGGCCACGCTTTGATTGTGCATGATCCGAGTCGAGTGCATTTGGTTCAGACCACGGGGACCAAGCGTTCGGGTAAAGGGCTTCCGAGAGGGGAGTTTATCAGTGAGTTTGTGGAACGCACGGGGGCTTTGGCTGCTGTGAATGCGAGTGGTTTTTATGATCCGAACTGGATGGGATACGGGGAAACGCCTTCGGGTTTGGTCATCCAGGATGGGAAGATCTTAAGTGCTGCCACGGGAAAAGGAGAAACGGTCGTTGGTCTTACCTTTGACGGAAAACTGATTACGGGGAATTATTCGGCTGAACAACTCGTAAAAGAAATGAAGGTTCGAGACGCGGTATCGTTTAAGCCACAGCTCATCGTTAACGGCGAAAACCTTTTCACGGGAAAAGAAGCGACCAGTTGGGGCATTGCCCCTCGAACGGCCATGGGCCAAACCAAGGAGGGGGCTATTATCTTTATCGTGATCGATGGACGGCAGCCGACGCACAGCTTAGGAGCTTCGATGACGGATATGGCGAACCTCATGGAGGAATTCGGGGCGGTGAATGCCATGGCATTGGATGGAGGGACTTCTTCCATGATGGTGACGAAGGAAAAGATTCTGACGTCATCGAGCAATGATGATGAACGGGGAAGATGGCTGCCGAATGCTTGGGTTGTATTCTAAAAGCAGTTATTCACAACTTATATACAAGTTACGAGGTATTACCCACATAGTTATACACAGGGTTATACACAGGATGTGTGTAACTTTAAGGATCGAAAGTAAAACCTCGATGGTGGTTTTACTTTCTTCTGTTTTTATTCATTTTTCATGGTATTGATCTTTTCGTTAAGGATCTGGATATGACTATATAGCTCAATTCGTTCTTGCCATGTTAATTTATGATTGACTACCTGGTCTTTCAGTTGTTCCTTTAAGGAAATAAGTTCTCTAATATCGGTTGTTTCATTTTTCATCCCATCTTCACCTCTCGCCAAATTGGCTGTTAAACCATTCCATCCACTCCAGTTTGGTTTCGCCAATTATCCACTTCTGTATGGTTTCAGGAGCATGCAATAATCCCTGACCACCTAAAATGTATTTAACCGCTGGAAAATCAGTTGAAATCGCATCAATTAGTTGAGAAATTGGGTCTACAGTACTCATCGTAACCGAAATGGCCAACCATTCAATGTCCTTCTTTTTCATAATCTGCTTCAATCCCCCGTTATACGGGGTGCCAGCCCCCAAAAAGATGGTGTCCACTCCTTGCTTTCTCAAGAATAGGGCAAAGAGAAGAAGTCCGATCTGATGGGTCTCTCCTTCAGGGCAGAAGCAAAGAATTTTGGGAAGAGAAGGGTTCACATCAAAGATCCGAAAATATTGATAGAACCGATGGATCAAGAGATTGGTAGCAAAGTGTTCTTCTGACTCGGACACCAAGCCATGTTCCCATTGGTCGCCAATCCGGATGAGTGCTGGAGCCATAATATCATGGAAGACATACTCATAATCGAATTGGGAAAAGTATAAGTCCAATAGTCTGTTCGAAGCATGGGAATCCAATTGAAGAAGTAAATCCACCAATGGCTGGACCAATTCGTCTGAACGCAACGGGAGGGAGTTCTGTTTTCTCTTGTGTAACATTTCGACCGCGAGCTTGATGCTTGTCCCTTTCCGTTGAACCTGATCGCGCAGCCATTTGAGATCCTGAATATCCTGTTCGGAATAAATGCGATAACCCCGCTCCGTACGTTGTGGAGAAATGGCTTGATACCGAGTCTCCCATGTGCGAATCGTTCTGGCTGGGATCCCGCTGAGTTGAGAAACGGATTGAATGGTAAACACGGCTTTATTCCCTCATCTTCATAATGACATATTATCTCACGTCTACATGTCGAAAACAACAACTGTTGTCTTAATTTAGTTCTCAAACTATCATAAAAAAGATCATATTATTCAAACGTTATTCATGCTATAATGTATACCATAAACCTAATTTAAAGGAATGAAGTATGAAATTAGCAAATGAGCTAAGACGCCTAAGGCTAGAGAAGCAACTGTCGGTAGAGGATGCGGCAAAATTAATCGGAATCTCTAAGCAGTATGTGAACTATATAGAGAAGGGACAGCGCGTCCATATTTCGTTTACGATTATGGTAAAGATTGCGGAAGGTTACGGTGTTTCATTGGATTATTTGGCACAATTTACAGAGTAATGGCAGATCCTTTGTTTTGGGACTGCCTTTTTTTTATGTTGTATAGTAATATATTGTAAGCGATTACACAATTTATTATAACAGGCGTAAGAAGCGAAATCCATAGAAGTGAATGCCAGAGGTTGAAGTCGTACTCCAAAGATTTTCGAGAGGTGAGAACTCTCTTGGTTTTTTCCACAGCGTATTAACATGGTATTCACAGGGTTATGCACATATTTATCCACAGTATGTGGATAACTGCTCGGCGATGTTCTGATTAGACATGGTGAGGTTCATCATTTTCCGGGAAATTTCGACGGCGGGAAGTGGCAAAGTTTATAAGACTGAGTTATAAAGGCTATAATCTTTTTGGAAAATCTTTACGAAAAACTGTAACCTTTTACCACCTTCTTTCGTCTAAGGGTATGTTGGGGATATTTGCGACAAAAATATAAAAGGTTTCAGAGGAGGAATTATGAGGAAAAATCCAATCTGGTCTCGACTGCTTTATTCTACATTGGCGGCATCTTTGATGGTGACAGCAATTCCTGTTGCTGCAGGGGCAGAAACAGTGACGACGGTGACTCAGCAAGTCGGTTCAACCCAAGCGCAGGCGGAAACCACCCCGCTTCAAGAAGCGAAGATCTCTCGCGAGAAGGCTCTTGAAATTGCGAAAGGGATTGCAGGGGATTTGGCGGGTTTTGATGAACCGAATGTTTCTCGCCGGACGGACCGAATGGGCCCTTATCAAAATCAAAATGTCTGGGAAATCAACTGGATGAAGCGTGGTCCACAATTTTCCCATGTGGATGTAGCGGTTGATGCCGATACGGGAGTGATTCGCCGTTATTCGCGTCACGTGGAGGGGGAGCAGGAAGCTGCCCTGCCGCCGAAGGTGAAGTACGAGGATGCGGTGAAGATTGCGAATGATTTTGTCAAGAAGCACTTCGCGGAGCATCTCGGAAACCTCAAGTACAATCCGCGTGAGGGTGAGGATTGGGGCAAGGTGATTCGTTCACCCCATGATAGTTATCAGGTTGCCTTTGTTGAGCAAGTGAACGGCATTCCGTTTTCCAACAACCAGTTGTCGATTCAGATTAGTGGAGATGGAAAAATTCGTTACGTTTACTATAATTCGATGAGCAATGTGACCTTTGCCGCTGCTCAGGGTGTGTTGAGCAAAGACGAGATCCTGAAAAGGTTGGCTGACTCTCTCGATATGAAGCTGGCCTATCAGATTGAAGGGTATTATCCGTACCCAGTACCTAGTCAATCTAGCGAACAGCCGAAGGTGTATGTGGGCTATCAGCCATCTCCGTATCTGCATATGCTGGATGCCAAGACGGGAGAGGCGATTGATTATCGTGGAAAGCCCATCCCGAAGGATCAAGACCTAGTTAAACTGGCGGAAACGAAGCAAGCGGATCCGCTGCCGAAGCTAGCCGCTCCACTTACGCAGGAACAGGCGATGAAGAAGATCGAGCAATTCGTTCAAATTCCGAAGGAAGTGAATGTATCTACGGTTCGTTCAGAGGAGATGTTTGGACGTAAGACCTGGACGTTCCACTTCGAGTACCATACGCCAAGATCCGGGATGGGCTGGCAAGGCGGAAGCATCGATGCGGAGACTGGGGAAGTGATCTACTTTGATATCTCTTCGTATTTAAGAGAAAAGGCTTCACAGGGAATTGATAGCGCATCCGCTGCACCTGAGAAAAAGACGTTCGCGGTTACGACAGAGCAAGCACAAGAAAAGGCCTTGGCCTTTGTTCGGGAGCAGAGTAAAGACAAGCTGCACCAGCTTTATCTGTATCCGGTAGCACAAGAGGAACCAACCGCTTATAATCCGTTCTACCGCTTTAATCTGGAGCGCCGTTTAGGCGGGATTGCCGTTCCGTTCCATAATGTCTCTGTCGCGGTATCGGCTGACACGGGCGAGGTGGTGGAGTATCGCCAGAACTGGGATTGGAACTTGAAGCTACCTGAGGTTGGTCAAGTGGTAGAGCCCGCTCAAGCCAAGGATACCTTTATGAAGGATGTAAATGTGGTGTTAGAGTATCAGGTGATTATGGAGGATTTGTATCGCTACGGTAGGCCGGTTGGTGCAGAAGAGCAGCCTCTAGAGGCTCGTTTGGTCTACCGCATCACTCGCGAAGGCCAGAGCGAACCGATCTACCTTGATGCTGCGACGGGAAAATGGTTGAGCTTAAAGACCGGAGAAGAGGTCGTATCTAAAGGGGAAAAACCCGCGATTCAAGATATCCAAGGGCATTGGGCGGAAAAAGGGCTCACGTATTTGGCGGAAGCTGGTGTGTTGGAAGTGAAGGATGGAAAGCTAGCTCCGAACGAGCAGCTTACCCGTGGAGAGTTCGTGGAGATGTTGATGGGCGTGATTGATGGAAACTATAGAAGATACTACTATCCGGGCCAAACGCCAGCCCAGCCGTCGTTCGGTGATGTTCCATCAACGCATAAGAGCTCGATTGCGATAGAGTGGGCCGTAGAGCGAGGCGTATTGGATAAAGGCGGAAACTTCCGTCCAGACGAGAAGATGAACCGTGAGGATGCCGCGTCTGTTATCGTTAAGGCTCTGGGTTATGCCAAGTTGGCGGAGAACCCAGCCATGTTCAAGCTGGCTTATAGTGATGAAAGTGCGATAAAGGCCAAGGGGGCTGTTGCCATCGTCAGCGGAATCGGCATCATGAACGGCTTTGATGGTAAGTTTAACCCTGCGCAGTCGATGACCCGTGCGGAGTCAGCTGTGACTCTCTTTAAGTTCTTACAAAAGAGAATAGAGTATAGGCCGAACCTACGTTTTTAACAGTGGGTGCCTGTCACTCCCCGAATTTGCTCGAAGTTTGTCGAAGACACCCGGTTCCATAAGGAATCGGGTGTTTTTGTTGTGCTGGCTGCTGGGAGTGCTCTATCTAGCCTTTTTCCTAAAGGAGAACAATCGGCTTAGAAAAAACCTTCGTTCTCGGGGTGCTTTCACCTCATCTCGTGGCTCTGAAGCTTGCGCTTCCTTTTGAAAGTACAGAAAAACGTTGGTTATCCATTTCGAAAGTAAAGCGACGGTCAAATAACCGAGGAATAAGTGGAAGTAATTGACCCATTTATACATCTTAAATAACCCATAGGCTACCAAGGCAGGTTTAAACAGAAAGGATAAGAAAAGGCAGAGTCCCGTTGCGTATAAATAGTAATTTTTATTTTTGTTTAATGTCCATTGGTAAAGAAGCATAAAGGATACAGGAATAAAGGCAGTATCCAATGTTAGACTGGTTGGCAGAAAGGGGATTACTTTGTAAGGGTAATTCGCTAGTCGATTAGTGTAAAAATAGGTGTCTATGTAATGAAAAAGCATATGGACACTATAGCCATAAAATCCAATATGAAAAGCCTTTTTTCTGTCGAGAAAAAAGTACAACGCTACTAAAGGTAAAACCAAAAGGCTTAGAAGGAACCAAAACTGCCAGGTATTGAAGCTTGAATAACTTTGCCAGTAGTCAATGGTTAACTTGGAGGCTTTTTCATATAACTTGCCTATTTCATCCAGTTTTTTTATTTGTTCGCTTTCCATAATACGCTCCACCTTTTGGGGCTTTTTCCCTAGTTTTTCCCTTGTTGGGAATTACATGTATAAGGATAGGCTAAGAGCCTTCACTAGGTGCTTTATACATGATGAGTATGGTCTACGAGTGGTGGACTGCATTTTAACCAAGATTTGGATTGGTTGCAAGTGGTAGTGGAATGAAATTGTTTTTTATCGGATAATGTTAGAGGCGAGTTGAATAGGGTTAGAGGAGTTAGGGAGAGTATGAAACTAAAAGAAAAATGGCCTGTGATTAAGATTATTTTAATCTATTTGCTAACGGCTGGGATATGGGTACTCGTGACCGATCAAGTGTTGCTTATTTTTGCTAAAGATATAAAGGAATTTTACATCATGGGGGTGTTAAAAGCCTTACTGTTTATTTTTGTAACAGCTTGGCTACTTTATATTCTGATTGCTCGACTAGTAAACAAGGTTAAACAAGTGGAAGGATCCCTAACTGAAGCTGAAATCAAGTATCGGAGCCTGGTTGAGGAAGCATTGGTTGGCGTCTATTTATACCAAGATGGTCAATTTTCCTACATCAACCCTCGTTATGCCGAAATCTTTGGCTATACCCAAGAGGAAATTTTAAACATGGATGTTATGGAATTGGTTTTTCCTGAAGATAAACCTCTTGTGACTGAAAACATACGCAGACGCATTTCTGGTGAAGTGAAAACTCTTCGCTACTTTTATCGAGGGGTAAGAAAAGACGGTCGTATCATTAACTTGGAAGTCCACGGAACGGCAACCCTTTATAATGGAAAGCCTGCTATCATTGGTACTTTACTTGATATAACCGATAGAATAAAGACGGAAGAGCTGTTGCGCAAATCGGATAAGTTGGCTGTCGTGGGTGAGTTAGCTGCGGGTGTGGCTCATGAGATTAGAAATCCATTAACATCCCTTAGAGGCTTTGTCCAATTGCTTCAAAAGCAAGATCATGAGCAGCAAAGGTACTTTGAAATCATGCTATCTGAGTTGGATCGAATTAATTTCATTGTGAGTGAATTTTTGCTCCTGGCCAAGCCACAGGTGGTGAATTTTGAACAAAAAGATCTGTCGATCATCTTGCAAAATGTCATCGGTTTGCTTGAATCGGAAGCTATTTTAAACCATGTGCAAATCACTTTGGCGTATCCATCGGATATTCCCGTGATTGAATGTGAGGAAAATCAGATTAAGCAAGTCTGCATTAACATTTTGAAAAACGCGATCGAAGCAACACCCTACGGGGGGATCGTTGAAATTAGAGTTCAAAGGCTAGGACTTGACAAGGTAGTCATTCAGTTTATTGATCAAGGTTCTGGTATTCCCGCGGAACGCATGGAAAAGCTAGGGGAACCTTTTTATACGACAAAGGACAAGGGTACAGGTCTAGGGCTCATGGTGAGCTATAAAATTATAGAGTCCCACCATGGGGAATTAAAGATCAAAAGTGAGAACAATGAAGGGACCATCGTAGATGTGATTTTGCCTGTAAAAAGATGATCTAAAAGAAACGTCAAAAGAAACCTGTGCAGCTGGGCGCAGGTTTTTTTCTGTCCGGCGTGAGGAAATAATACGAACGTATGTTCCTGTTTTTGGGCAAGTGTGCTATAATGCAGGTACGAATAAATGTGGCATTTCCTTTTTACGGATGGGGGTGAGAGGATGACAGTATATGAAGCTTTGAATCTACTGATTGGGTTTGGGATGTTGATCGCCACTCTGTTTCTAGCTGTTGTTGCTATGCTGTCTATTGAAAAAAAGTAAGACCTGCCTCGGGCCAGATAAGCCCAGGAGATCTTACTTCGATTTGTGTGGAACCGAGCCCCCTAAGGGGAGGAGCAACTACAGAATGGTGGGGGCATCTGGTTTTTTTTATATCGCTTCGGATGCGGCTTGGTGTGTATCATATGGGGAAGGATGGCAGATGGGTACTTGAAGCGTCCCTACCCCGTTTACGATCTGCCGGAGAACCCGCCGAGCTTCATTCGGGTAATCTTTTTTACAGGTGTTCCTCTATCTGGACTGTGGTTGTTAACAAGGAATGATTAAACGATTAATATAGTTAGTGTAAGTGTTTTCAACTGCATGCATCCTCTGTGGTGCGGTTATTCTCTCTTTTACCCTTGAGCCGTTGCAGTTGTGATGGTTCTTTTTTTTGTTCGACAAAATCCGGGGAGTGACAGGCACGCTATTGAAAAAACCATTTTAGATATTTGCGTGATAAGAATAGCGTTAGCGCTGTGGAAATAAATGTCCAACGCCAATCCCAGCTTATATACGTAATGAGGAGCGTGTATTTTTCTAAACCGATTTCAATGATGGTGAGTGTCACTATATAAGAAAGATAATATAGCACTTTTTTCAGGAGGGAAGCTGCTTCAGGATAATGCAAATTAAAAATGACGCAAATAGCAGGATAGACGAAGTACTCAAACGTAAAGGAAGCTCGCGAAGCATAGTCAAAGAAACGAATGGGATATTCAATCATTTTTAATTCCACAACGAGGAAGCCAATGAACCAGGTGAAAGCTTGCATGATGAGAAAGGCGACGTGGGCTTGGCGTATCTTCTCTTTGGGAACAAATTTCCAAAGTAGAATCAACATAATAATCCAAGATGATATCTCGATGATATTTTCTATACTAATACTAAACCAGCCTCCAGTTTCATGAACATTCATAACTTTTAATATACACTTTGTATATGGCATAGTAAATACCAAAAATAAAAATTAAGTTAACGAGGGTGACTCTAGTAAAAGAGGGTAATGCTAGCAGTGGGGAGTTAGGTTTTTGCTCCGTCGTCCTTGGCCCCTGAGATGGGACAAACTGCAGTCCGGTAGTCCTTGAGTATAGAAATATGGTAGAGTGGGGGATAGAGTCGACAAATTTCGGGGGGTGACAGTGGTCGGACCCCTTATAATGGACATATGAAGT
>NZ_SDLR01000040.1 GCF_004522215.1 Ammoniphilus sp. YIM 78166
CTCTCGTACTAGGAGCAGCCCCCCTCAGTTCTCCAGCGCCCACGGCAGATAGGGACCGAACTGTCTCACGACGTTCTAAACCCAGCTCGCGTACCACTTTAAATGGCGAACAGCCATACCCTTGGGACCTACTTCAGCCCCAGGATGTGATGAGCCGACATCGAGGTGCCAAACACCGCCGTCGATATGAACTCTTGGGCGGTATCAGCCTGTTATCCCCGGAGTACCTTTTATCCGTTGAGCGATGGCCCTTCCATTCAGAACCACCGGATCACTATGACCTGCTTTCGCACCTGCTNATCCCCGGAGTACCTTTTATCCGTTGAGCGATGGCCCTTCCATTCAGAACCACCGGATCACTATGACCTGCTTTCGCACCTGCTCGCGCCGTCACGCTCGCAGTCAAGCTGGCTTATGCCATTGCACTAACCTCCTGATGTCCGACCAGGATTAGCCAACCTTCGTGCTCCTCCGTTACTCTTTAGGAGGAGACCGCCCCAGTCAAACTACCCACCAGACACTGTCCGCAACCCGGATTACGGGCCAACGTTAGAACATCAAACATTAAAGGGTGGTATTTCAAGGTCGGCTCCATGCAGACTGGCGTCCACACTTCAAAGCCTCCCACCTATCCTACACATCAAGGCTCAATGTTCAG
>NZ_SDLR01000041.1 GCF_004522215.1 Ammoniphilus sp. YIM 78166
AGGAAGAATTTCAACTAGTATCAAAGTTAAATCCACAAATCACACAAGGTAGACGGGCTAAGGAAGATGAGTTTGAATTTAATAAAGATACTGGCATGTACGTATGTAAAGCTGGGCATATGGCCATTCGAAAAGCGCGTACAAATAAGAAGAATGTAGGGAAAAATCAACGTCAAAAGTATTACTTTGACATAGAAAAATGCCAAATGTGCCCTTTCCGTGAAGGATGTTATACAGAAGGAGCAAAGAGTAAAACATATTCGGTAACCATTAAATCGACCGAACATAAGGAGCAAGAAACGTTTCAAGATAGTGATGAGTTTAAAGAACTTGCTCGTTCACGTTATAAAATCGAAGCGAAGAATAGTGAGTTAAAACATGGACACGGGTATGATAAAGCATTATCTGCGGGTCTATTTGGCATGGAAATCCAAGGTGCCACAACAATATTCGCAGTCAATCTGAAGAGAATTCTCACCCTTCTAAAAGA
The DNA here is from genome assembly GCF_004522215.1 of Ammoniphilus sp. YIM 78166. Lineage (GTDB taxonomy): Bacteria > Bacillota > Bacilli > Aneurinibacillales > RAOX-1 > YIM-78166. The sequence goes on from NZ_SDLR01000041.1 coordinate 491, forward strand.
AAAGGAACAGTGAAAATAGATAAAAAAGGTACTTTCTTATTTAAAAACAAATAAGAAAGTACCTTTTTCTTTGTTTGGTCAAACTTATATTTCTAAAAACGCAAGTT
>NZ_SDLR01000042.1 GCF_004522215.1 Ammoniphilus sp. YIM 78166
TATTACAATATCTCTAGGTATAAGAATGGAGACTAGTCTCCAAAAGAAAGATTGGTAGGCAAGCTAACTTTAGTTAATGGAGGTAGCGCTTATGTTAATTTTTAATATGGGTCGCTATAAGAATGGCGATACACTAAAATTGTTATCAATGCATTGATGTTGCAAACAGTCACAAGGATTTGAAGTTTTCTTCATTTCCTAGAAATAGTTGGAGGGGCACTTATGTTAGGTTTAGATGTAGGTCGCTACAGTAACGGTGACACATAAGTCCTTATATAATTTAAGGAAGACAGACAATGTGGTAATAGTTCATTACCATTAGCGCATGCTTGCTTGAGGTAATCATGAACAAATATAAACTAGGGTATACCCCTAGATGTGTTAGTAATTTTTGTTAGTCAAGGAGGTATTGCTAATCAAATATCTCAATATGAAAGATGTAAAATGGTAACACATATGAATAAAAGTTCGTGTATGTTTTGGTGTTACCAAAGGTAATAAAACATAAAGAGGGACTCCCTAAATAGTATTTTAATATTTAAAAATATAAAATCGGAGA
>NZ_SDLR01000043.1 GCF_004522215.1 Ammoniphilus sp. YIM 78166
TCCAATATCGCAAGCGTTGGAAATAAGTAGGGGCTAATGACCGCTAACTTAAAAGAAGTTTGCTTATTGGTTACGACGGTGGAATTGGTGACTTCACTCCCGGTCCCTGCCGTTGTGGGTATAGCAATAAGGGGAAGAGGAGGAATCTCAATCTTCCCCACCCCTTCATAGTCCCAAAATGTCACCCGGATTATTAGCCATCACGGCGATTCCCTTAGCCGTGTCAATACTGCTTCCTCCACCTACAGCCAATACAGCCTCACTTTGATGCTGCTTCAGGATCCCGGTTCCCTTCCGGATCGTTTCAGCGGACGGATTCGGCTCGACCTCATCAAAAATCTCATAATTCACTTGGGCAGCCGAAAGGGATTGTTCAATTCCTTCCAAAAGGTTAGCCGCTCTGACTCCTTTATCCGTTACAATCAGTACTCTTGCTCTAATTCCTTGATCCATGCTCCTGTTTTTTGAGAGATTCCATTCCCGCATTCTACTCGCGTTGGCATAAGATACTTAAAAGGCGTGGAG
>NZ_SDLR01000044.1 GCF_004522215.1 Ammoniphilus sp. YIM 78166
GTTCTGCGGCCTCACGTTCAGCTTTTTGTTGCGCCTCGCGTTTAGCCGATTCTTCTGCCTCACGACGGGCTTGCTCTTCCGCTTCACGCTGCGCTTGCTCTTCCGCTGCAAGGCGTTCAGCCTCTTGCGGATCGCGTTTCACAAAGGTGCGTTTCTTGCGGACTTCGATTTGTACCGATTTGCTTTTTCCACCGGTACCAGGAATGTTAAGGGTGCTGCGTGTTTTACGTTGCAGCGTCAATTTGTCCGGGCCTGAATTTTTCTGATTCAGGTGGTCAATCAAAGTCTGTTTCTCTTGTGCAGACACAGAGTCGTCAGCAGACTTCCGGATACCTGCATCAGCAAATTGCTGTACCAGGCGTTCCACGGAGGTCTGTCGCTCTGCGGCCAGCGTTTTAATCGTTACATCTGTCATGCTGTTCCTTCCTGCTACAGTTTATTACGCTTCGTCACCGAACCAGCAAATATTACGGGCAGCCATAATCAGAGCTCCGGC
>NZ_SDLR01000045.1 GCF_004522215.1 Ammoniphilus sp. YIM 78166
GCCGGAGCTCTGCAGATCCCAGGTGGCGCGCACTTTGCCAAAGGTGACTTTCAGGCCATCACGGGTGGCGCTGATTTTGCGCTGATAGTCAGGGTATTCGCCAGCAATGGTTTTATCGGAAAGCGGTTTCCCTTCTTTCGCTTCCAGTTTTTCCAGCAGTTCGCCGTCCCACACCAGATCCAGCGGTTTATTGCTGGTGATTTTGGTTTCCAGTAGTGACGTGCGCGGCGTGGCGAAGCGCAGAGTCATTTCGACTTGCACATCTTTTGCTGTCAGTTTTTGCACCAGCGCACCGGGAATACTGTATGCCTCCAGCGTAAAGTCGACTTTCTTGCCGTCCTGCCAGACGGTCAGGCGGTCGAAATTGCTGGCCATAAAGTTGATGTACTCTTCCGTCAGCAGCGCAACGCCCGGAAAGCCGCCCATGGTGTTAGGGCCGTCTGGCAACAGATGACCATGCCAGGCTCCGAGATCGAAAAACGGA
>NZ_SDLR01000046.1 GCF_004522215.1 Ammoniphilus sp. YIM 78166
GCCGGAGCTCTGCAGGCACTGAAACTGCTGAAAGAATATCTGCCAGCGTCCTACCACGAAGGGTCTAAAAATCCGGTAGCGCGTGAACGTGTTCACAGTGCAGCGACTATCGCGGGTATCGCGTTTGCGAACGCCTTCCTGGGTGTATGTCACTCAATGGCGCACAAACTGGGTTCCCAGTTCCATATTCCGCACGGTCTGGCAAACGCCCTGCTGATTTGTAACGTTATTCGCTACAATGCGAACGACAACCCGANTTCCCAGTTCCATATTCCGCACGGTCTGGCAAACGCCCTGCTGATTTGTAACGTTATTCGCTACAATGCGAACGACAACCCGACCAAGCAGACTGCATTCAGCCAGTATGACCGTCCGCAGGCTCGCCGTCGTTATGCTGAAATTGCCGACCACTTGGGTCTGAGCGCACCGGGCGACCGTACTGCTGCTAAGATCGAGAAACTGCTGGCATG
>NZ_SDLR01000047.1 GCF_004522215.1 Ammoniphilus sp. YIM 78166
CTTACGTTGTTATCTAGTTTTGAGGGAATAATCCTCAATAGATGGAGTTCTGCTAACTTCACCGCACGTCCTGTGCGGAACGCAGAACGATCATCATCATGATGATCTGGTGATGATGGCGAAGAGGTCACACCCGTTCCCATCCCGAACACGGAAGTTAAGCTCTTCAGCGCCAATGGTACTTGGGCTCATGCCCTGGGAGAGTAGGACGTTGCCAGGTTTAGGGTTTTTCCTTCTTAAATTAAATGGCNTAGGGTTTTTCCTTCTTAAATTAAATGGCCCGTTGGAGAAGTGGCTTAACTCACATGCCTTTCACTTTGTTACCATTTGACAAGCATGATAGTATAGGTTATCATGCTTGTCAAATGGTAGCAAATGCATTCAGGGGTTCGAATCTCTTACGGGTCACCATACAAGGACGATTAGCTCAGTTGGTTAGAGCGCTACGTTGACAT
>NZ_SDLR01000048.1 GCF_004522215.1 Ammoniphilus sp. YIM 78166
GCCGGAGCTCTGCAAACGGTCGAAATAGCGCAGAAAATTACGTTTTGCCTCTTGCCACCTTCCCACTCTGCCGCTAATATTCGTCCCCGTTGTCACCTACAACGTTGCGTTCATAGCTCAGTTGGTTAGAGCACCACCTTGACATGGTGGGGGTCGTTGGTTCGAGTCCAATTGAACGCACCATCCTGCGTCCGTAGCTCAGTTGGTTAGAGCACCACCTTGACATGGTGGGGGTCGGTGGTTCGAGTCCACTCGGACGCACCAGATTTTCTTAATCTGGTCTTCTCCTTTTTCCCTCTGTTTCTTCTCTGTATCCAATACGTTAAAAGATTTACACTGTCTTCGTATGCGTTATCAGAAGGAGAATCGCTATGGCAACTTTGTTACAACTTCATTTTTCTTTCAATGGCCCATTTGG
>NZ_SDLR01000049.1 GCF_004522215.1 Ammoniphilus sp. YIM 78166
AGCGTGTAACTGCGTATGAGATTCGTCAGACTGCACAGGAAGCTCAGAACGCCTTGGGTGACGCTTACTCTACATTAGCAGATAACTGGCTGCGTAAGCTCGCGTACCTGTACATCATTAACAAGTACCCTGAGATTAAGCCTATGCTTGAACTCGGTGCCATGGAATTGGATGTAACGGTAGGTACTGCTAGCCTGTATAAGTCTGCTCAGGCTGACCGATTACTGGAAGCAGTTCAGAGCCTGCAATTAATTGTGCCGGTACTGCAACAAGCAACTGCTCGTACTAACGTAGATGCATTGATTGACAGTGTAATGGATAGCTTCGGCATCCAGAGCAGTAGCTTCTTCTATACAGAGGAAGAACTGCAAGCACGTCAGCAGGCTCAGCAAGCACAGCAGGCTCAGGACCAGCAG
>NZ_SDLR01000005.1 GCF_004522215.1 Ammoniphilus sp. YIM 78166
CTTATATTTCTAAAAACGCAAGTTTTTCAGTGCCCTCTTGTAATGATGGATAGGTTTATTTGTGTATTATTGGATTATGTCGCTTTGAGAGGGCTTCACTTTAGTGCTTTACGTTTTAACGGAATGAGGGACAGTCCCTACCTGAGGGGGTATCCCCGAAGCAAGCACGGGGAAGCCATGTTCGTCTAGCCTATATCGTCGAACATGATGTTGCTTTCTGTACAGTACAACACATCAGCCTTCCCGATTAGGAATTTCAGGGCTCTATCTCCATTCAGCTCTCTGGCTTACGGCCCACTACCTGTTTACCTACGCTTAAACCTAGACGTTACCGTCCAGGCTCCAAGACTAACTACCAGTGATCGGCTCAACCTTTCTGGGTGGGATTCGCACCCCCTATATGACACGCCCTTGCTCGGACACACGGACAGTCCCCATTAATAAGGTAAAGCAGGAAGTGCTTTGCCACCCCCATGGCTCACACCTGCGAGATCCCTACATTAATAATGCCCGACAAAGGTCCGGAACCCTCCATTCGTTCGGCAATTTGTTCTGCCCACTCTGGGTTTCCGTAAACGAGATCAGCTGTGAGTAAATCGGTAGAGTCTAACTTTAGAATAGGTAAAAATATTTCATTTTTCTGCCTTGCTTATGTACTCATCCTTATGGCATTTGTAGGTAACTGGGATCATGATTGCCTTTCTTGGGTGATACTAACCCTATAGAACAAGAAAGAAGGGAACAACATGAAAAAGAGAGTATATTGGATCTTCTTGTTGGTATTCTTGGTTATTATTCAAACAAGCTGTGGCCAGTTATTAAACCCTTTGTCGGAGAATAGGGACAATAAGGTAAACATTCTATCGCAAGCGTCCCAAATATCAGTATATTTAGATGGAAAAAGACTTACTTTTGAAGTCGCACCCACTATTGTTAATGGCCGTACCTTAGTTCCATTGCGTGCTATATTTGAATCGCTTGGGGCCACAGTCGATTGGAATGGACAAACCCGAACAGTTACAGCTGCTAAGGGGAGTACAGCAATCCGATTAACAATTGGTCAGAAAACAGCCTTTAAGAATAATCAAGCGATTATGTTGGATGAACCTGCGGTGATTATTAATGGCAGAACATTGGTCCCTTTACGTTTTGTAAGTGAAGCTATGGGATCCACGGTAGGTTGGAATGGCTTAAGCAGGGTCATAACGATTAGTTCGGTAGCCAAGCAAATGCTTACCGTTACTCGAGTCGTTGACGGAGATACATTGGAGGTAAATTGGAAGGGGAAAACTGAAAAAATCCGGCTGATTGGTATAGATACTCCGGAGACCGTTCACCCTGACAAGGGGGTAGAGGCATACGGAAAGGAGGCTTCTAATTTTACAAAAGCCCAACTAGAGGGTAAACAAGTGCTGATTGAATTTGATGTCGGAGAGCGAGATCGGTATGACCGCTTACTTGGATATGTATCCTTAACTAACGGTACTTTTTTTAATGCTGAACTGGTAGCACAAGGATATGCCCAAATAGCAACTTTCCCTCCTAATGTACGCTGGGTTGACCTTTTTACTCACCTTCAGGCGGATGCAAAGAATGCCAAACGCGGTCTATGGGGTGTTACAAATACTCCACCGCCACCAACTGAAGATGATAGCCAACAGCCATCACCAGATAGTGGGCTAGTGGTATCCCCGAATTGTCCGGATCCAAAAATAAAAGGTAATCTTAGCTCAACTGGGGAAAAAATATACCACGTTCCTGAGGGGCAATATTACGAAAGAACTGAAGCTGAAGAAATGTTTTGTACAGAAAAGGAAGCTGTTGAAGCAGGATATAGGAGATCACTGCGTTGATAGAAAAATGGAAGCGGAAACTACGCATCGCCTTGGAGACAAAAAGTCTATTCTCTTAACCCCGAAATAGCTTCAAAATCGAGTGAAAATCGCTTTTTTCTCCTAATGAGACAAGCCCCTTAGCCCACTAGTCTTGCAAATAAGCTGATAATGAATAGTTCCCCCAAAGATTAGCTACACAATAAAATACACCTAATGAATTTTTCCAATTGGACTTTGAGATTAATGACTAAAAAGGCCTAACTCGAATAAGAGTTGGCCTTGTTCCTTTTATTGTAATTAAGGTAATTTATTTCTTTTTCCTCAGCTATTTATGACGCCATGTAAACTTATCGCAAAGCACTTTCGTGCTTCACTCAACTGAGGGACAGTCCCTCACCCAGGTAAAGTGCACAGCACTTTGCCCTTGACGTTCAAAAGCAGGCAACAATGAAGTAACTTCTGTAATTGAACTGAACCTTGAGGATATTGAACGATCAAAAGGTGTGCTCGATTACCTTACTAACAGGCGGGTGGATTTATATAAGCGGGAAGGTTGGTAGCAGTAGATTTCCAACAGTAAAGCACTCGGCGCTATACCTTGCAAGAGGGAGTAAAAGATCCTAGCCTTCTTAAAGCAGCACCATATCCCATCAATAGAGTCCACCTTTAGCATCCTCGTACTTGCAACCTTTCCTTTTCTCTTCACGTCAGAGTAAATAAGAACAATGAAAAGGTGGTTACTATGAAGAAAACAGCTATGAAATTAGTTGCCTTGGGGATGGTTATTGGTGTTCTAGGAACAACGGGAGCGGTTCTTGCGGCTTCTTCATTAAGCTCGATTCAAGTTAGCTTGGATCCCATTCGTCTGAATGTAAACGGGAAGCTACTCGAAGGTCATGGGATTGATGAAAAATCAGGACAATATTTTAATGGGAAGAAGCACGTTCCAACCACGATGATTTATGAAGGTACGACCTATGTTCCTGTTCGCTTAGCAGCGGAGTCTTTTGGTTATCAAGTGGATTGGGATGGGTACAACCGCGTAATCAACTTTAAAAATGATAAGCAGCCTCCAACGGGTATTGTCGCTGGCTCATTAGAATCCAAGATTTCACATGTAGCAAATAAAGATGGAAGTATTGATTTCAAATTTGTTGTCAAAAATCAAACCGAACAAGAAATAACTCTAACTTTTGCTAGCGGACAGCGATTTGACTATAACATTCGAAATGCTAAGGGTGACGTGGTGAAAATCTACGCGGCAGACAAACTTTTCATACAGGCATTAGGAGAGGAGACCTTAAAGCAAGGGGAAGAATGGATCCTAACGGACAAGACTGAGGTCTTACCTAAGGGTGAATACACCCTGGAATTTTGGATCACTTCAAACGAAGAGCAAGCGAAACAAACCTACCGCTTCACCTTGAAGTAGTTAGGATTGGGGTTCGTCCTCTGGCTTTAAATAGAAACCCTATCCATGTTCGCCAACGGCAAAGCGCTCCGCGCTTTACCTTGTAAGAGGGGTCAGTCCCCTACCTAAGGGGGTATCCCCGAAGTGAGCACTTTGCTGTAGACGAACAACAGAAAGCTCCTCGTTTCATTCGTTTTGTTTAATTGCGACTGTCTTCCTCCCATTGAAATGGCGGGCTTGTATCGTGGTCTAGGACCTGCCCTCCATCAACTTCACCCGGAAGAGGATGACTCGGTCATACTCAAGAAATTCTGAAGGAAGCTCACCCGTTTCGTCATACTGAGTGACGAGCTGTTCTCGAAAGATGATACCCTGTTCGTTGTCCTCTAAAACGGCCATGACCGTGAGCGGTTGATTAAGCTTTATTGGTTTAGACATACTGAGCTGATGGGTGACACTCCCTCCACGAGGGCCCTTGAAAATGACGTCTTTTTCGGTGGCACCGATACTCCCTCCATCGATTACGGATGCCCTCATGCGAAGCCAATGCTCTTTTTCATCTTCTTGCTCTTTCCAATCATAAGCAAACAGCAACTGACTTTTTTTTCTAATTTCCATCCCCATATCCAGTTCTTGCTCTTGTTTGACCCCTTTTTCAAACCTTTCTACAAATGCATACATCGTCGTTACCAGCTCGGTATTTTTGTCGACATCTAATANTATTAATGATACCTCTTGTATATACGTTCCAGGAATGGAAGAAGTTTCACCCACGACTTTTCAGCGCCGCTGTAATCCCACTTTGTGATGAGTCTCCGTATGAAGCCATTCACTGAGTTAAACGTTTATTTGGCTTCGTAACGGTAAGGGGGGCTGTGCACCGCGTATCGTTACCGCTAGAGTTGCTACCCTCTGAGCAAAATCAATAGTCTTTTCAAACCCGGAGCCTTCCGCCCATGCTACCCCTAGCCCGGCAGGATATCCAGACTTCTCCGCTTTTCCTTTTGGTGGGTAGCCATCACCTTCTCATAAGTCGTATCAAAGCCTGGCGGAACAAGAGAGTGGGCTGTGTTCAAAATGGAAGGTAGCAGTGAAAAAGCCAACGCTTCTTGATCGTTCTAAGCGATGGGATACATTGAAAAATTCCCCGTGTATTCATAGCCTTTACTATGTCCTAGGTTCGTGACAGGAATAAATGACCCACTTAAGTTCTCGAGATCACGATAGATTGTCCTTTCCGTTGTCTCGCAGCGTTCAGCCAGTTCCCTAGCTAGGATGCCGCGGGGTTGGATTGTATAAGAGAAATGATTCTTAGAAGGCGGATGAGTTTTTCTGATAAGGGAGGTACTCCTTTCTATTACCAGATAATAGAAAGATTCTAGAGGGAGAGTTAGGGAACCTTTTTTGTGTGGAAAAGAAAAAGACCTGCGGGTGGCAGGTCGTGGGGAGAATAGAGTCTAGACCAAGCCCATTCGACTACTTTCGACTGGGGTCAGACCCCTACCTGAGGGGGTATACCCCGAAGCGGGCAAGGTAAAGTGCGGAGCACTTTGCCGTTGGCGATCATTAAACCCAGGCTTTGTCGCCATGGCTTGAATTGCTAAGCTAAAATCCCGTTCAGCAATATATCGACCATGGTTTCAATCTCCTTCTCGTCGTCAAGCTGCATCCCCTCTTCCGGGAAGAGGATATATTTAAAAAATACATAGCCGATTATCATGGATACCATGGACCGAGTGATGGCTAAAGGGGGGAGCTGCCGCAGTTCGCCTTCCCTGATTTTTTGGGCGATAAATACCTCTGCCCAATCGCGGACGACACGAATGAGATTATCCACGATGATTTCCCTGAGTTCAGGTTGAAATTGGATTTCCTGTAGGATGAGTCGTATTCTTTCCCAATTTTTCTCGAGGAGGGAGAGTCGATTTTGGTACAGCCACTTGAGCAGCTGATCCATAGGCAGACCGCTCTCCATGATTTTCTTAACATCTCTTAAAATCAGCGGCGCAGCAAATCGTGTGACCAAGGGCGCGACAAGACTAATGAGAATATCCTTTTTGGTTTTGAAATGACGGAAGATCGTCCCCTCCGCAACACCCGCTTCTTTCGCTATTTCACTGGTGGATGCGGCGTGAAACCCTTTTTCGGAAAACAGCTTAATCGAGGCTTCCATAATCCTCCGCTGTTTATCCGTCAATTTGTCTTCGTCTTTTAGCTCATCCAGGAATTTTTGCATAATATCATCAAAATAGTCTTCTTCTTTCATAAGAAACTCCTCCAGCTTAATCCATTGTTTTCCTAAATTTCACAACCGCCAAGGTACAGATAAACACCGTAAACACGGATAGGATCATCGTTTCCTGCCACAGCTGCTCCAGCCCGACTCCCTTCAGAAAGATCCCGCGCAAGATTTCCAAGAAATAAGTTAATGGAATGGCTCCACCCATCCATTGGATGATGGTTGGCATGGTATCACGCGGAAACATAAAACCGGACAGCAGGACACTAGGAAGAATAATAGCGAAAGCCAATTGCATAGCTTGCAGCTGCGTCTTGGCAACGGTTGAAATGAGCATGCCGATGGCCAAAGTAGTAATGAGAAACAAGCCGCTTAACAGGATGAGCAACGGGATGCTCCCTTTAACTGGGACACCAAACCAGGCAATCCCAGTGAGAAGAACAATACTAAAGGAGAACAGGCCAATTCCCACATAAGGCAGGAGCTTGCCGAGAATGAGCTCCGTCGGCCGGATCGGCGTCACAGCCAACTGTTCCATCGTGCCTCGTTCCTTTTCCCGCACGAGGGAGAAGGCCGTAAGGATTGCGGTCACGTTTTGCATAATAAGACCGATCAAAGCAGGAATATTAAAAACCAAGCTCTCCATATTGGGATTATATAAAACTCTCGGTTCAAGAGAAAGCGGACGTTCCATGGCTCCCATCCCCTGCTTTTCAAGTTTTTGCATTTGAATGGAGGTGGACTGATGCTGAACAATCAGCTGAGCGTTGGACAAGGCTGTGCGAGCTGCATTCGGATCTGCCCCATCCACCAGCAGCTGCAGCTTTACTTCTTTTCCCATATCTAGACTTGTTGCATAGGCTGAGGGAATGATCAAAGCCACTTTAATCTTGCCTTCATCCATTAAGGCTTGCAACTCCCGATAACCCTCCGCTTGATAGACAAAATCATAGAACTCGGTATTTACAAAATGCTGAATGATCTCACGGCTGTGCTGACTTCGATCTTGATCCCACACTGCCATGGGCAAGTGGTCAACATCAGTATTGACCGCATATCCGAACAGAAAAAGCATCATGATCGGCATCACCAGGGCTATTGCGAGGGAAGGTGGATCCCGGCGAATCTGAACGATTTCCTTGCGCATGATAGCGGTCATGCGCAAGAAGCTGAACCCGGTTTGAAACCTACGCTCCGTTTTCATCGCGATTGACTCCTCTCTTCTTGCTGAACCAAATAGACAAATACCTCTTCTAAACTCGAAAGCCCATACTTCTCCTTTAAATCCTGAGGTGTCCCCTCGACGAGCAGCTTGCCAAAAAAGATAAAGCCAATCCGGTCGCAGGTCTCGGCTTCGTCCATATAATGAGTGCTGACTAGAATACTAATCCCTTTAACAGCAAGGGTGCGAATAACGCTCCAGAAAATTCTGCGAGAAACCGGGTCAACGCCAGCCGTCGGTTCATCTAAAATCAGGATATCCGGTTCATGGAGCAACGCACAGGACAAGGCTAATCTCTGCTTCCAGCCTCCAGACAAGGAGGAGGCAAGCTGGTTTTCCCTTCCTTCAAGCCCTGCCATTCTAATGAGCTCCTGTTTTCGATCTTCAGCTAATTGCCCTCCGAGGCCATAAATCCCCGCGTAAAAGTCTAGATTTTCTCGAACGGTAAGATCTTCATAAAGACTAAATCTTTGCGACATATAGCCAATTTGGTGCTTAATGATCTCCGTATCTTTGACAATGTCATAGTCGAGCACCCTGCCTTGGCCTGATGTAGGGGTCATGAGCCCGCAGATCATCCGGATCGTTGTTGACTTGCCTGATCCGTTGGGTCCAAGAAATCCATAGATAGCCCCTTTCGGGATCGAGAGGCTAATTTGATCAACAGCCATATGGTCTCCGAACTTTTTTGATAAATCCCTGCACTCAATCGCAAGCTCCCGCTTCGTCATGGCTTCTTCCCCCTGTTCCAGCTCACATCTGCCGGCATGCCTGGCTTTAGTTTATCGAGCCCCTCTTCCATGACCAGCGTAACCGCAAATACCATTTTGGTCCGCTCTTCCGCGGTTTGCACATTTTTCGGGGTAAATTCGGCGTTCTCCGCAATGTGTTTCACTCTTCCTTTAAATAACTGATTAGGGTAAGCATCAACGGCTACCTCCGCAATTTGCCCAACCTGAACGAGATTCAGCTTGTTCTCGGGTACGTACACGGTTAGTTGAAGCCGATCTCGCTCGAATAAGGTAAACAGCTGATAGGACGGTTTGACAATCTCCCCTACAGAAACATTTCGCCTAGCTATCACCCCATTTACTGGTGAAACCACTACGGCTTTTTCCCTCTGCAGCCTGGCTTGCTCAAGCTTGGCTTCTGCCATGGCCTTTTGCGCTTCGAGCTGTTTGAGGGTATGGACTGTAACCCCTTCCTGCAAAAGGCCGAACTGGGCATCCGCCGCCTTCAATTGGGCATTCACCGATTGGATTTGCGGTCCCAACGCCTCCTTTTCCTTGTTCGCAATGGCTAATTGGGCTTGATGGGCATCCACCTGGGATTGTAGGCTTTCTACCGCTATAGAAGCCTGGTGTACGGCTTCGCGCTGCAACTCCACACGTTCTTGCGCTTCTGCCCCTTGTTCGGCTAGCGTTTCAACATCCTTCAGTCTCTTTTCCTGATATCTTAATGTCGATACAGCGCCCTTCCACTGCGCCTGCACTTGGGCAAGCATGGCTTCCCGCTGCACGATGGCTGCCTGAAACCTATCCTGTTGGGTCTGTAGGTGACGAATTTGCGCTTCCACTTGCTCGATCTGGGAAGCAGCTTTCGACAGCTCCCGGGATCGTGTCCCTGCTTTCGCGCCTTCCAGTTGGGCCTGGGCAGACAGCAAATGAGCCTCTGCTTCACGAACCTGCTGCTCCAGTAGCCGTGGATCCAATGCAGCAAGAACATCCCCTTTCTTCACTCTTTGCCCCTCTTCGACTTCGATTTTGTCAAGGGAACCCCCAATCTCAGTTAGAACCGGCACCTCGACTCCTTCGATCGTACCTGAATACAGGTCCGTTTCGCTTGAACTGCAGCCTACTAAACCGATAACACATATAATAAGAGCCCATGGTTTCCACCGCGCCATCCATCTCTTCCCTCCCAGTCCTCAAAAATGAGTGATTACTCACTTACATTATATGCAGGATTGCCTAGCACGTAAACCGAACAATAAGTGAAAAAAAATAAACCTTACTAGGAGGAGGTTTACACATAGAACTCTTGATCGACTACTGCACGGAATTGATGTTGGATTTCTGTAATTCGCTACTGGATATCCGACTCAGATTGATCAGTTATGCCCATTAATTCCACAAGTTGCCCGGAAAACCTTCCCTCTTGCCGACCTTAGCAGAGCGGAATTTTTATTGTCTATTTATATTGCCAGCGCCATGCAAGAGTAATAATGATGGCACATTTTGAAAGTAATCGCTATCGGCAAGGCACTTTCGTGCTTTACCTTATGATTGGGGTCAGTCCATATCCATCAAGTTAAGGAATAAGTAATCTCAAAGTCTAAAAAATGGGCTATTCTTTTTATAGGGAAACTATTTTTCTATGAAAGGAAGGGTCTACTATGAAACCTATTCCAATTTCTATTAATGAAGAATTGAGACTGTTGGCTACAGAGTTGTATCGTCAATTTTCCCCTACTCAATTAGAGCATTTAGCAAGAAATCTTGGAGTAATTAAACGAAAGCGAAAGATAAAAGCAGAAGATCTCATTTCATTATGTGTTTACCTAGGTGATGAGGCGTCTTCTAAATCATTGACAAATTTATGTAGTGTACTCGATGCTCACTTCGATGTCTCCCTAAGTACAGAAGGACTTAATCAACGATTTACCAATGCATTGGTCAATTTTATTCGAACCCTTTTTGCAACATTATGCAAAAATAAACTTTCGTCAGCTATTTCTCTGAGTAAGCCCTACCATTATTTTTCTCGCATTCGAATCTTAGACGCCACTGCTTTTGGGCTTCCAGCTTATTATGCTTCCTCTTATCCTGCAACAAACTGTACCCCGGACAAAGCAGGAATGAAAATTCAGTTGGAGTACGATCTGATCAGTGGTGAGTATTTACTCGTTGATGTTGAAAGCGGAAAAACTTCAGACTGTGAGTTAGGTACCTTACAAGCAAAAAGAGTTGAAAAAAATGACCTTTGTTTACGTGATCTTGGTTATTTTAAAATTGACGATTTCATCCAAATGGATCAACTTGGAGCTTACTTTATTAGCCGAATCAAGCCTAAGACTTACGTCTTCACCCGAAACTCGGGAGAAGTTCAATATTTATTAGATGGACGAGTCAAAAAATCTTCCTTGTATAATCCCATTAATTTGAAACAAATGATGGATTCCATGAAACCGGGAGAAGTAAAAGAAATTCCGGAAGCCTTAATTGGCCGTGAAAAGAAGTTGGAGGCCAGGCTCATTCTCTATAAATTAACGGATGAACAGCTAAAGAAGCGCCAGCTCATGCGATCCAAAAAAGAGCGTACGAAAACAAAATCTTATTCCGATGAGACCAAACAGTTAGACGCTCTGCATGCTTTTATCACGAATATTCCTCAAGATGTAGTACCTAAGGAAGAGATCTATGATCTATACTCCTTACGTTGGCAAATTGAGATCGTGTTTAAAACATGGAAATCCATCTTTCATATTCATAAAGCAAAACCGTTGAAAGAGGAACGATTTCTATGTCACCTCTATGGAACCCTTCTAGCGATTCTACTGAGTTCTTCTCTCATATATAAAATGAGGGAAATGCTACTTCGCAGAAAGAAACTAGAGATCAGTGAATTAAAGTCGATGGACATCATGAAGCAGTACTTTAACTTAATAGATAGTGCTCTAAGAAGTGAGGGAACCGAAAAAATCAAGGATGTCTTGCTTAAGATCTCCTCAATGATTGAAAAGAATGCTCGAAAATCCCATCGTTATACGAAGAAAACGGTTTTTGACATATTGGGTATAGTATATGAGCATAGACATAAAGAGTCCAAAATCGCTGCGTAGTAACAGAAAAAAACAAGCCTACCTAAGGCTTGTTTGGGTATGCTCAAAATTATACATTGAACCTAAAATTATGTGAAGAAGATGACATCCTGACAGAATTGAAAAATTGTTTAATGATAACTTGATGGATATGGGGTCAGTCCCTTACCTGAGGGGGTATCACCGAAGCGGGCATAGTGGATGGGTTGTCTATCCAAGATGTGTTCAAGGATCTTCAGAGCATCATGGACACTTCGATGAGGTCGAAAACCGAATGACCACGGTAGAAAATCCTGTTCGTAGATAGCCTCCAGAATTTTACTAAGTGCACTCTGGACTAGCTTATCTTCGTAAGCTGGAATACCGAGCGGTCTCATCTTATCCTGCCTTAGGAATATAGGCACGACGTACTGGTAATGGTTTGTAGTACGCTTGCTTCTTCATCCTTGTGAGCAAGTCAGCTATATTTCCTTCGAGGTTGGCTTCGTATTCCTCCTTGGTCATCTGATCTACCCCAGCCGCTTTCTTTCTTGCCATTTCGCGGTGACATTGTTTGAGCATTTCTTCATTAATAAAATGCGCGAGCGCGGTAAACACTTCGTTCGATTTCGCTCTAGCGACTTCTGCTATTCTTGCCAATTTCGTTTGCATTTGTGATACACCTCTGCGTGTGTGAAATGTTTCCTTAACAAGATCGATAATGCGTCATACGCCTTCCCTCCATGGGCATTACCCCACTTCATGGGTACTATGCGATGATCCGACTTCCTACCACCGTTTGGCATCCTTGCTTTGTATCGCTTGGGTAGCCATACTCCCTCTGTGTGAAGAGCGCATAGGATCTCCCGAGTTGCCGTGTCATAACATTGTGTAACGTGCCAAGGGCTTCGACCCCGGGGAAGAGGGGGTATCCCCAAAGCGAGCAGAAAGTCGAATGAGTCCGTATTTGGAGGATCGTTCTTGTCCCTTTCCTGGCGTATGCAAATGATCTTCGTCTTTTCCTCCGCTATTTCGAGGTTAAATTTTCGAAGTCTTGTAAGTAGCGCCTGGTAGAAAGCTTTAACGTCCTCTTCATATTGAAAACAGCAGACAAAGTCATCCGCGTATCTCACCATGTATGCTTTTCCCTTGCAGCTTTTGCGTACGGCTTTCTCAAACCACAGGTCCACCTTGCGGAGTCCCTTCATTGGTCGTAGAGTATTCTCCGTTCTCTATGACGCCCGCCTTGTGAAAACGCGTGATGAGACACAAAATGTTGGGGTCCGCCACTCGTAGTGAACGAATATCCTCATGATCAATAAATTCCCTTTTTCCCTTTTTTGGAAATTCCCAGTCTTTTTTTATATATTTTCTTACTCTTTAAAGAAGCGTCCAATGTTTGTCTTTGAATAAAATGCATTAAACCTATATAGTAAATAAACAAGGAGCTGAAGAGGATCACAGTACATTTTCCATCGATTTTTGGATGTAGTTTTTAAGACGGGAGGCACGCGATGTTTCTTTCTATACTTACTGTGTTAATTATGTGTTTTTGGATTCTAAGCCTTGGATATCATATCTACCATTTGCCCAGAATGCCTAGAGTTGACATTCAAAAAGAAAAGGTTGGTCATGAACCGCTTGTTTCGGTCATCATTGCTGCTAAAGATGAAGGAGATCATATTCAGAAAACCATTTACTCTCTATTAAAACAACATTATTCCAATCTAGAAATCATCCTAGTGAATGACCGATCGGTAGATCACACCCAAGAAATGATTAATGGATTCACTGGTGATCCACGGATAAAAGCAATTCATGTCTGCTCTCTCCCTATTGGATGGATGGGAAAGAATCATGCATTGTATCAAGGGTAGTTGATATCCGATGGTGAATACCTATTATTTACTGATGCGGACATTGATTTCCATCCGTACAGTATTCGTTCAGCTATATCATTTATTCAGAATCAGCAGGTTGATCACTTGACTCTTCTCCCACACTTTATTATTAAAGGGATTTGGATAAAGCTGTTTCTTCGATTTTCTTTGTTCGGAGCATTTTTTTATAAGCCACCATGGAAACCCAATAACGACCTTCACCATAAAGATGGGATGGGTATTGGGGCATTTAACCTCCTTTCCCGAAAAGCCTATGAGAAAATTGGGACCCATGAAGCTATGCCGATGCATCCAGTTGATGATGTGCATTTGGGGAAACGAATTAAAGAAACAAGACAAAAGCAGAGGTTCGCGGTCGGTAAAGAGTTAATTTCTGTCGAATGGTATCCTAATTTTAGAGCTGCCATAAAGGGATTCGAAAAGAATATCTTTGCCGCTCTGGAATTTTCCAGTTTCATTCTCGTCGTTTTTATCCTTGCGTTTCTAACCTTATATTTTTACCCTTTCGTTGCTCTATTTCTCACGACCGGTTGGATTTTTGGGTTAACCTTGCTCTCTGTATTGATTGCTTATTTTTTATTTTACATTTATATGAATAAGCTATCCTATGGGCTGGATTGGGATTTATTGTTCATGCCGATATCTGTTCTACTATTTCTTTTTGTCGTTGTCCGATCCTGTATCTTAACCTACATTAGAGGAGGCATTATTTGGAGAGGAACATTTTATTCATTAAAAGAAATGAAAAATCACGTAGATGGATAGATGTTGATCCGTTATGGGTGTTTACGCCTCCCGTTGTAAGGAACATTTCCTTTTTTTGCTTCTAATCCGATAAGCCGAAGGATGGGCAGCAATACCTCGGGTGCCGCGATGCTGATAATGCAAGACTGATGGGAACGAGTAGAGCTTCCACCACACAACAAAGAGGGACCTGCCATTTGCAGGTCCCTCTTTCATAATGCCGAAGCTATCATTTTGCAAGCTCTTCATTTCCGGTTAGCTCGGTTGGGTAACTGAACGCCGACGGCAAAGCGCTCCGCACTTTACCTTGTAAAAGGGGTCAGACCCCTACCTGAGGGGGTATCCCCCGAAGTGAGTAGAAGAGCCTCTGCCATGAAATCGGAAAGAATCCGGGTAAAGGCAGCTAAGAATTACAGCATATATCAGATTCCCATTCGTGGATCGGCTCAAACCTACTAAAGTAAGACCTCCTGGCATCAGACTCAAGGGAGGCCTTACTTTTTATCATTTGACAGCAATAACTAGAAAAGTGGATGGAATTAATAATGATGAAAGACCCCAGAGGCCTGGCACGAAAGTTATCACTTTCCCTCCTTCCGTTAGCCTCACTTTTCTTCTTCAAGATAAAATGTTCCTAAGGATTGGGCTATGATATCTTTCGATTCATCGAAAATCCGGCATTGCCCTATAATCGTTTTTCTCCCCCAATGAAGGATTTCCGTCTGGGCAATTAACTTGCTTCCCGAACCCTTCTTAATAAAATTCATTTTCATTTCTAAGGTGAATACCTTCTGTTTTTCTTTTAGTTGATTTAGTATTTTGAAACCAATGGCCACATCAGCAAAGGTATACAAAGCTCCCCCTTGAGCAACTCCATAAATATTTGCATTAAAAGGCCCTAACTCCATGATCATTTCTTCCTTGTCTTCGTTCCATGAAAAACCTAAGAGTTTTCCTAAGCTATGAAGTCTTGAGGGGTTCTGTGGACTTATAGAAAGGATAGCCTGCTGCACGGTTTCTAACTGATCTTGCTCTAGATCTTGCAATTGCTGAATAATATTTTCAATGATCCTTTCTCTTTTAAGATTTCTCATGTTCTTTTCTACATCCTTCGCCACGTTTAATAAGTTTAATAATACTTGCACTCATACAAAAGAGAGTAAGCTAATTGATCATGATCTGTGTAACCATTTAACCTCCACCCTTGTAGAAGAAAATGGGCCACCTGATCAATATCGTTATGAATGATCTCTTCTGTTAGATTGTACATAATGTAATACATCCTATTTAGCAATCCTTCTTATTAACTGATTATATAGGCTGTCTCATGTATTCTACTGCTGAACCAAAAGGAGCTCTTTAAATTCAGCAGTCAACAAAGGAACGACCTCAAATAAATCCCCTACAATCCCATAGTCCGCCACTTGAAAGATCGGAGCTTCAGGATCTTTATTAATGGCCACAATGATTTTGGAATTCGACATTCCAGCCAAATGCTGAATGGCTCCCGAAATCCCACAAGCTATATATAGATCAGGAGTGACAACTTTACCGGTTTGGCCAATCTGCAGCGAATAATCACAATATCCAGCATCACACGCTCCGCGTGAGGATCCGACAGCTGCACCCAATATTTCCGCTAATTCATATAGAGGCTTAAATCCATTTTCGCTTTTTACTCCGCGGCCGCCAGAGACAATGATTTTGGCTTCACTAAGATCAACTCCGGCTGCTGTTTTTTTAACGATCTCCTTAATCACCGTCCTTATGTCTTGAATCACGGGTTGAATAGATATAACTTCAGCCTGAACCGGTTTTTCTATCATTTCAAAGTTGTTCGGACGCAAGGTAGCAAAGACTTTTCCGTCACTAATTGTTTTATTTTGAAAAGCCTTCCCAGAATAAATCGGACGAGTAAAAATCAGCTCATCATCTTCCAGATTTACGGCTATGCAATCAGAAATGAGGCCCTGTCCCAATCTAGCAGCCACTCTCGTTGCGGCATCCTTGCCGATGGCGGTGTGACCCATTAAAATGACATCGGCCTGAACTTCCTCAATAAGCTGGCAAAGGGCTTGGGTATAAGCATCTGCTGAATAAACGCTAAGAGCCTCATGGTCAACGGTATAGATTTTGCTTGCCCCATACTTGCTGAGTTCTTTAGTGAAGGCGGCCTCGCTCGACCCTAATAATGCCGCTGTCACTTCTCCCCCATCTGCCAACTGTTGAGCTACTGTCAATGCCTCAAACGTTACATTCCTTAACTTGCCTTCCTTAAACTCTGCCAGTACAAGAACCCTTTTCGTCACCTTTCTCATCTCCCTTATTCAAAAATAACTTAGACAACCTTCGCTTCACTGCGTAATAATTGAATTAATTCCGTTACCTGTTCGGCTAGTTCTCCATTCAATATCTTTCCAGCCTCTTTCTTCGATGGAAGATATTGATCCCTCACCTCCGTTTTTCCCTTTAAATCATCAGGTGATAAATTTAAATCATCCATACTCAAACGTTCCAAAGTTTTTTTCTTAGCCTTCATGATTCCAGGTAAGGAAGGGTACCGAGGTTCGTTTAACCCTTGCTGGGTCGTTGCTAAAAATGGCAGGTTCACCTCCACCAACTCAGCATCGCCTTCAACATCTCGTTCAACGGTTGCCTTCGTGCCTTCTAGTAAAAGCTTAGTAATAGCCGATAAATGAGGGATGCCAAGCTCCTCGGCTACACGAATGGCTACCTGACCTGCTCCGGAGTCAACAGCCATGTTCCCCCCTAGAATCAAGTCAAACTCTTTTCCTTCGATCGCTGCAGTAATCATTTTTGCAACCGTGTACTCATCCGCCCCGCTTTCCTCAAGTTCAATTAATATCCCTTTATCCACACCCATGGCAAGGGCGGTCCGCAGAGCACTTTCCGCTCGGGAAGGCCCTGCTGTCAAGACCGTGACTTCGGCTCCCAGTTCCTCTTTGATCTTCACAGCTTCTTCGACCGCATACTCATCATAAGGATTAATAATAAAGTTCACGCCATCCTCACTGATTTTCCCATTTTGAATGACAATCTTCTCTTCCGTATCAAAGGTCTGTTTCAATAGGACTAATATATTCATATTAAACCTCCTCCTATTTGCTATCTTCATTAGGATACAAGGGATCTCTCTACAATTTCCGCAATATCCAACGTTTTAACTTGATTCTCCACTTCCTTCGCCTTTGTTCCATCACTTAGCATTGTCAAGCAATACGGACAGTTGCTTCCGATTGTCGTTGGACCCAGACGAAGGGCCTGTTCTGTTCTTTCTATATTGACTCGCTTTCCTTGGGTTTCTTCCATCCACATATTCCCTCCACCAGCTCCGCAACACATCGCATCCTGCTTGTTTCTCTCCATTTCCAACACGTTGACACCCGGAATGAATTGTAATATCTGACGTGGAATATCGTAAATGTTGTTATAGCGGCCAATATAGCAGGAATCATGATAGGCAATAGCTTCTTGCACTTCATAGGTAGGCTTGATGCGGCCTTCCTGGATCAGCTTGAAGATGAGTTCGGTATGGTGATACACTTCTGCATGTAAACCAAATTCCGGATATTCATGCTTAAAGGTGTTGTAGGTATGTGGACAGATGGTCACGATTTTTTTTACATTATAAGCCTGGAAACTAGCTATATTTTCTTGACATAACTGCTGGAATAAAAATTCATTGCCCATACGGCGAGCCGTATCTCCTGAATTACGCTCTTCGTTTCCTAAGATCGCAAACTTAACACCCGCTAGATTCAAGATCTTAGCAAAGGATTGGGAGATTTTTTGACTGCGATTATCAAAAGATCCCATGGAACCAACAAAGAACAGATACTCAAAATCTTCCACTTCATCGACGGTAGGCACCACAATATCTTCTCGGCCTTCGCGCCACTTGATGCGTTCCTTCCGATTGATGCCCCAGGGATTGCTTTGACGTTCAATATTTTGGAAGTAGCGAGTCGCCTCGTGCGGCATGTTCCCTTCGGTTAACACCAAGTAACGGCGCATATCCACGATCTTATCCACATGTTCATTGGCAACAGGGCATTGATCCTCACAGTTGCGGCAAGTCGTACAAGCCCAGATCTCTTCTTCGGTAATCACGTCTCCAATTAGGCTTGGCAATGCAATAGCGGCTGCCACCTCCTGTGAAGCTGCCTGCATCGCCAATTGGTTTGCCCTGGTATTTTTAAACGCAAAGCCTGGTACCCAAGGGTTTCGGGAGGTAACAACCGCTCCTTTATCCGTCAAATGATCCCTCATTTTAACGATGAGATCCATCGGAGATAAGGTCTTACCGGTCCCTGATGCGGGACACATATTCGTACATCGTCCGCACTCCGCACAGGCGTACAGATCGATCAATTGCATCTGGGTAAAATTCTCTATTTTTCCTACGCCGTATTCCTCGGCTTCTTCATCATCGAAATCGATCTTTCTCAATTTGCCAACAGGTCCGACTTTCTTAAAAAAGATATTGAACATAGCGAATAGCTCATGTGCCTGCTTCGACTGCGGGACAAATACCATGAAGGAGAATACCGTCAGCATGTGCACCCACCAAAATGCGTAAAACCATACTGTCCCTGCCGTTGTACTGATGCCGGAGAACGCGAACGCAATGACTCCTGAGAATGGTGCATAGATGAAATCGGGGTGGTGACCGAGCATTACCTTTTCGAAGCCCAGCAGAAGTAGAATCGATAGAGTAAGGGTGGCGAGCGCAATGTAGACAAAGGCGGCTTTGCCATCACGCTTCCACTGCAGTCGCTTCAGTTTCTCGCCATAACGGCGGTAAAAGCCATAAATCACGGCGGACAGCATAAGGAACGTCGTCCACTCTTGCAAGAAGCTGAAATATTTGTGCGCTTCGCCGAAAGGGAATTCATAACCTTTTATAAATCCCTTGATAGTAATTTCAATAAGTCCGATTTGGATGATAAAAAAGCCATAAAACAAAATGAGATGCATATAACCGCTTTTCTTGTCTTTAAACAATTTACGCTGACCCAACCCATTCACGAGCACAGCATAGATCCGTTCTTTGAGGCTGGGCTCAAAAGCCGCTTTCTTACCCAGCTTCACAAACAAATATCTGCTGTATACTAGATGGACAAACAAGTAGACGGCATATCCAGTAATAGCTAGAAAAGCTAAAAAGTTAATGAACCCTAACACTCTCTTTCCATCCCCTTCATTTATTTCTCTTGCATAAACTCATAAAGACTGTTTCAGCTCCTGCATTAGCTGAAGCTGAAAACAGATCCATCCAGCTCTCCCCTCACCTTCTATGAAAGGTAGTAAAATTACAGTGGAGGGGGAATTCTCAACGGCGGACGCTCATCATTCATCCGAATAGGCAGTGCTACCGATTTGAAATCTGGAATTTGCGGATGGGAAATAGATTGGATAATGCCACTCGCTTCCAATTGCGGCTCCTTCATCATTTCCTCGACGTTAAGTACAGGAGCAGAAGGAATTCCCCTTTCGCCAAGCTTAGAAATCCAGTAAGCTGAATCCTCCTTCTGCGTCATTTCACAAATCAGGCTTCTTAGCTCGTTTCGGTTTCTCACACGTTCTGCATTGTTCATAAATCGCGGGTCGGTGATCCATTCATCATGACCAAGGACGGAACAAAGCTTTTGGAATAGACCATCGTTTCCAGCCGCGATCACGAGCCACTTATCCTTCGTCGGAAACGCCTCATACGGCATGATCATGGCCGGCCCTGATCCCCATCGCTGAGGAGACTCTCCCGTACCCCAGTAGGATGGAATATGATAGGACATCCAGGCAATCGATGTTTCATACAAAGAACTTGTGATTCGCTGTCCTTTTCCTGTCTGTTGACGTAAATGCAAAGCCCCAAATACTCCAATGGCAAGCCACATGCCTGTGGTCATGTCGATGATGGATGTCCCTACTCTTACCGGTGCCTGCCCTTCATGTCCCGTTACACTCATGATGCCTCCCATTGCCTGCATGAGGGGATCATAGCCCGGTTCCATTCGTCTAGGTCCATGGTTGCCGAATGCCGTCACTTCCCCATAAATCAAACGAGGATATTTCTCGGCTAGACATTCGTAATCCAGTCCCAGACGCTCCATTGCTCCCGGTCTGCTGCTGACTAACAACACGTCCGCTTCCGTTAGCAGCTCATCTAGCTCCTTTTTTCCTTCTTGTGTTTTGATATCAATATATTTTTGCGACTTATTTCGATTCATGGCTAAAAAGGTAGGACTTGCATTTTCCCAGAAGGGGGGTCCCCAGGAACGGGTTGCATCCCCTCCTGGAGGCTCCACCTTTGTCACCGATGCTCCGAAGTCAGCAAGAATCATGCCCGCATAAGGGCCTGCCACATTTTGGGTAAGATCTACGACTCGAATTCCTTCTAAAGGCCACATGTTTCCTCCTATACTTTTGTCCGGTTTGAATTTTACCTCTTAATAGGAACGAGGAAGTCCTAAGACGTGCTGACC
Organism: Ammoniphilus sp. YIM 78166; assembly: GCF_004522215.1. Classification (GTDB taxonomy): domain Bacteria; phylum Bacillota; class Bacilli; order Aneurinibacillales; family RAOX-1; genus YIM-78166. The sequence continues at coordinate 19,658 of NZ_SDLR01000005.1, forward strand.
CACGTAGCTGACAACCAAATTATTGGCGATCGGAGCCACTAACGGGAGACGGGCTTCACGGAACTTTCGTTCAATGTTATATTCCGTAGCAAAACCAAATCCGCCATACGTATTCATCGCCACGTTAGCCGCCTTCCAGGATGCCTCCGAGCAAAGGTACTTCGCCATGTTGGCTTCGGGTCCACGAGTATCTCCTTCATCAAATTTATTTGCGGCCAGATTACGCATTAAGATGGCAGCTTGAATATCCATGTAGGCCTGTGAGATCGGGAATTGAACCCCTTGATTCTGTCCAATTGGACGCCCAAAGACTACTCTTTCATTCGCATAGTTCACAGCTTTATCCACAAAATATAATCCGTCACCAATACATTCTGAAGCGATCAGGATTCGTTCAGCGTTGACTCCGCTAAGCAAATACTTAAACCCTTTTCCTTCTTCGCCAATCAGATTTTCAACAGGGATCTCCGCTCCCTCAAAGAAGACCTCATTGGTTTCATGGTTAATCATGGTATCAATAGGGCGAACATCGACCCTTCCCACATTTTCCCGCAGATCGAGAATAAACAAGCTGAGTCCATCCGTCTTCTTTGCCACCTTATCTTTAGGCGTCGTCCGTGCTAAGACCATCATTAAATCGGAATGTTGAACCCGAGAAGTCCAAATTTTTTGACCTTTCAGGATATACTTATCACCTTTTCTTTCGGCAAATGTGGTGATGCTAGTCGTGTCAGATCCGGCTGTCGGTTCGGTGATGCCAAACGCTTGTAAGCGAATTTCGCCTGAAGCAATTTTGGGAAGCCATCGATCCTTTTGTTCTTTGTTTCCGTGAGTAAGCAGCGCTCCCATCGTATACATCTGGGCATGGCCCGCAGCGGCATTGCAACCAGACCGGTTGATTTCCTCCAAAATAATCCCTGCTTCCAACATGCCTAGTCCTGCACCGCCATATTCCTCGGGAATCAGTACAGCTAACCATCCTTCCTTGGTTAACTCATCAATAAACTCTTCTGGATATAGCTTTTTTTCATCCTTCTCTCTCCAGTAAGCATCAGGGAACCTTCTACATAAAGCGCGAATACTTTCGCGAATGATCTGAATTTCACTTTCTGTTGTTTTCATATGTTCTCCTCCTAAAAATAATAGTTTGGATTAGCTAATATCTTGGAAATTAGGCAATCTTTTCTCGTTGTAAGCGCGCACACCTTCAAGCCGATCGGAGTGTGAAACTGTACGGTTGTAGCATTCAAGTGCATACTCAACCCCTTCTTCCAAAGGAAGATCGATTCCCCGACGAAAGGCTTTCTTTGCCATACGGACAGCTAAAGGAGAATTTTGGGCAATCACGCGTGCAGTGTTGATGGTTTCTTCTATTAAATGGCCTGGCTCAACGAGTTTGTTTACCATGCCATATTTATAAGCCTCTTCTGCCGTCATCGACTTGCCTGTAAGGAGCATCTCTAAGGCCACTCCTCGGGGAAGAAATCTCCCGATGGTCTGAGTTCCTCCAACCCCAGGGATAATGCCTCTGGTCACTTCCGGCAAACCAAACTTTGCGGAATTAGATGCATAAATGATATCTCCGCTAAAAGCAAGCTCGCATCCTCCGCCTAAAGCATAACCATTCACTGCTGTAATAACTGGCCTGGATGATTGACGAATCTTACGAAATACTTCTTGAAAAAGCCGATGTTGTTTAAGCCATTGCTCATCCGTCATACCATTTCGTTCCTTCAAATCCCCTCCCGTGCAGAAGGACCTCTCCCCTGAACCGGTAAAAACAATGACTCGGGCGGTTGGATCTTCATTTAAGCGATCCAATGTATCTCTTAGCTCGTAGCCCAACTCCGTATTGATCGAGTTCATGACCTCTGGACGATTTAATGTCAGCAGAACAATACGCCCCTGATCCAATCTTTCCTCTAATAATCCCCTCATGCTATCCCTCACTTTCCGAAATTTATTAAAATTGTGGCTGAGAATGTAAGTCAAGCGTTTTCCCCGCCTTTAGCACTTGGCTCGGAACCGAATGACCAAGCTGCTTTTCCAAACGTCCGCTTGCAGCCAATAGTTGGTCGAGATCCACTCCCGTCACGATCTTCATGTCATGAAACATATTCACAGTGTCTTCTGTGCAAATATTTCCAGACGCTCCTGGGGCAAAGGGACAACCGCCAATCCCACCCAACGAAGCATCAAAATGACGAACTCCTTCTAAATACGCAGCATAAACATTGGCAAGTCCCATCCCGCGTGTATTATGGAAATGCAAATGAATCCTCAGTTCAGGCCACCTATTTTTGACCTCGCGAATCATGTTCCGCACCTGCTCGGGATTAGCCATCCCGGTGGTATCAGCCAGCTTAATCGTATCGACCCCCATTTCCAGATACCTGTGAATGACGTCAAGTACTCGAGATACAGGAACCTCTCCTTCAAACGGACAGCCAAAGGCCGTAGCGACACCTCCCTGAACCAGAACTCCAGCACTGGAGGCCAATTTAGGTACTTCTACAAAATCATTTAACGTATCAAAGGTTCCTCTGCGAAGATTGGATCGATTATGGCTCTCGCTTGCAGAGACCACTAAATTTAGTTGGTTAGGGTTGGTTCTCAATGCTCGTTCGGCACCTCGCAAATTGGGTATAAGGACCTCATAGCTTGTGCCTGGATTTCTTTTAATGTTCAACATGACTTCCTCGGCATCAGCCATTTGTGGGACGGCTTTCGGATGAACAAAGGAAGTGACTTCAATTGCCGCTGAACCAGCAGCTGACAAAGCATCAATCACTTTCACTTTTATTTCGGTTGAAACGAACTCGGGCTCTATTTGAAACCCATCTCTAGGACAAACATCGGTAATCCATACTCGATTTTCAGGCATTACACTTCCCCACCCTTTTTCTTTTTTCCGCTCTCACAAGTAGAATTTATCATGGCTATCTCGAAATAAATTTCTCGTGGAGTTTCTTGCAGAAACTTTCGCCCTTATCTGGACTCCGTGCTAGCAATATAATTTTTCAGTTCGCCAATTTCTTCGATATAAACGCATACCTCATCACCGATATCCATAGGTCCAATTCCTGCAGGAGTACCCGTGATAATCACGTCACCCGGCAGCAGAGTCATGACCTGACTGATATAATGAACAAGATAAGGAACAGAAAAGATAAGATTGCTTGTATGGGAGATCTGTTTCACCTCACCGTTTAACATCAACTTGATTTCTAGATTACTAGGATCAAGATTGGGGACAATGCCAGGTCCGATCGGACAAAACGTATCGAATGATTTTCCCCTTGTCCATTGACCGTCTGCAAACTGGATGTCTCTAGCCGTGACATCATTGGCGCATGTGTAGCCTAGAATATAATCTGATGCCTCCTGTTCACTAACTTGATAGGTTTTTTTCTTGATCACAATCCCTAATTCCGCTTCATAATCGACACGTTGACTCTGTGTCGGATATACAACGCGATCCTCAGGTCCGACTACCGTTGTGGATGGCTTCAGGAAGAACAATGGTGCCTTCGGGATTTCCAAATTCACTTCTCTTGCATGATCGATATAATTTAACCCCACACAAACAATTTTCGAAGGTTGAACGGGAGCCAATAGCTTAACCTCGGACAAAGGAATCCTAGTTTGAGTAGCATAATATTCATTAAAAATATCACCCTCAATTCCTGTGATTTGACCTTCTTCCAGTAGCCCGTGATGAACATGGCCTTGATACTCAAACCTAACGATCATTTTCCAATTCCCCTTTTCTTTTCATTTGGTTTTGCGGTTATAAGAGCAGCTTTCCCTGATAACCTTGCGAAAGGATAGCTTTATGTAAATGACTTTCCTTAATTACCATTATGATATTGCAATTTTAATGCCAATTAAGTTTCACATTGCTCCATAAGATTTTGTATACTTTTTGAACAATGGATGTTTAATATTTAAACAAACTCATAATAGTCCAGAAGTAGTTTAAAAAATGAACAAAAAAGAGGAGGCTTCATGCCCCCTCACTTATCCCTTCTTCAACTCTCTCATCAGTGATGAGATATTCTGCAAACGATCCAACGATAGGATCTTTTCTAGGCTTCGTTCAACACGCTCCTGGCTGAGAACTCGAGAAGCACAATTCCGGTACTTTCCGATTAATTCCTCACGGCTTAAGGGGTATTCCGGACTGCCTTTGGCTAACTCTCTTTTCTTCTCCAAAACCCGACCGTCCTTCATTCTTACCTTAATAAGAGAGGGGGCTTCTTCCATGCTGCTAGATTCAAATTGCTCATCTATTCGAAACTCAACCTTATTCATGAGATCTTGTATGACGGGATGGTGAATTTTTTCTTCTGTAAAGGTATCCAATCCCACTTCACCATCCACAATAGCCGCCGCGAGAACAAATGGCATGCTGAACTTTCCTTCAGCTCCCGTTTTGGGGCGATTATGAACGAGCATAACCGGACCAACAGGACCGCATCCAGCATAAATACTCTCGACTTGGTTCGCTTGAAATGCATGTGCCCTCAGAAGGGATAGCATGTTATCAATCGCGGTATGAGTCGCTGCGCAAGACGGATAGGGTTTAATAAAAAATCCTGGCAATAGAATGTCAAAGTGCTCTCCAAGGCGCTCATCCATAAAGGCTTTTTTATTAGAAAAGGTAGTGAAAAAACCTATTCTTCCATCCAACGCTTCCTTATTAGAGGTAAAGCCATGTTTTGCTAGGAAGGCGGCGTTCGCTCCATTTCTAGCCGCTATTCCGGCATGGAACGGTTTAGTCATCGAGCCAAAATTTTGTCGCAAGCCGCTAGCCGAGGAGGCAGCAATTCCTAAAGCATGCGTCATTTGGTCGATATTCAATCCCAACAGATAACCTACTCCTGCTGTCGCACCGATGACACCGATAACACTTGTAGCATGCCATCCTGATTGATAAAGTTCAGGCTCGGCTGCCACTCCGATTTTGCACGAAACTTCCGTTCCAATTAGATATGCCCTCAGAAGTTCAGGTCCACTAACATCCATTTTTTCCGCAGCAGCAAGTACCGCTGGAAGAACTACCGCACTGGGGTGCCCTATTAAGCGCCAAGAGGAGTCGTCATAATCCAGAGCATGGCATAGAACACCATTGACAAAGGCAGCATTTAATAATGTAGTAGAAGTGGAATTCCCAAGAATCGTATAGGATCCCCTCTCCTCTACGTCTGCTGTATAGTTGAGTAATATCGAAGCCACAGGATCTATATTCCCTGCTAGTGCCGAGCCAAGAGTATCCAATATATGCTCAATTGCACGCTCATTGTGCTGCTCACTGATCCATCCCACTGCATCTTGAATCGCAAACTTCGCCACATCCCAAGCTAACGTCACTTTCATCACTCCTTTAATGGATTTTAAAAAAAGCAAGGGTTTGACGTACATCCCCTTGCTTTCAACCTGCTTCCTTCCAGCCTATGCGCTAATCCATTACGATAGAGGCTCTTGTCACTTCTCTTCTGTAGGACTTGTTTAGAGCGGCTTCAATTTCTTCAAACCCGAAATGCGCATCGACCAATTCTGCAAATGGATACTTATTGATATTACTTGATAAAAATTCCAACGCTTTATTTAAGAACCATGGCTGATAACGATTGACTGGATAGATAGTAATGGATTTTCTCGTCAATAAACCAGGATCAAAGGCCGTAAACGCACCTATGATGATATTTCCAACCGATATATATCTTCCGCCTGGCCGAATATGATGAATTCCTTCACTAAAAGCATCGGGAACGCCTGAGACCTCCATACCGACATCTGCACCGCTTCCATTCGTGATCTCTTTTATTAGAGCACTCCTTTTTTCTACCGTATCATAGTCGTGCAAGTTGATTAGATAATCAGCACCAAACTTTTTCGCCTGTTTTAATCGGGCCTCCACCCCATCGATGATAATCACTTTAGCTCCGCTTTCCTTAGCAATGGCTGCAGCATATAGACCCAATCCGCCAGCCCCTTGAATCACGATGGTTTCATTCACTTTCAGCTGAGCTTTGTCTATTCCATACAACACCTGAGAAATCGCGCAGTTCGCACTTGCTGCAACGGAATCTGGAATGTTATCAGGTACTTTGTAAAAAAATTGATTCGGGTGCACATAATAGTGTGTGGAGAAAGCCCCATGAAAATGGGGAGATTCTTCTGGCTGCTTATTAAAATACTCATAGGTGTTTTCACATAAGGCGAATTCTCCATTCACACAGGAATTGCACCTTCTGCATACCTGAAAATAGGTCACGGCTACACGGTCACCAACACGAATGGGTCTGCCAGCATGATCCTTGGTAACGCCCTCACCCATTTTTTCAATTTTCCCTACCATTTCATGGCCCAGAATGCCATCTTTTTTTACGGGATGATCTCCGTGCCAAATATGCAGTTCCGATCCGCAAACATTGGTTCTTATAATCTTTAGTAATAGGGCCTCTTTCTCTGGAGACGGCAAATCATATTGCTGATATTCAAGCTTTAACGGCTCAACCATCACCGCTACCTTCCCTTTCATAGTAAAACCTCCTCATCTGATTTGATATAACTAGGTTCGAATGGAAAAAGGATCCCGAATCTCATCCGAAAGCTCCACCCATACGCTTTTCGTCTGCATAAAATCATAAATCGCTTCTAGTCCGCTTTCACGGCCTATTCCGCTATTTTTATAGCCGCCAAAAGGAGAATTGGGAGCGGAAGCACGGTAGGTATTGATCCAAACCGTCCCCGCTTCCAAGACCCGCGCCATCCTATGGCTTCTTTTCAGGTCATTTGTCCATATCCCTGCTCCGAGTCCGAATTCAGTATCATTGGCCATTTTTACGACTTCTTCCTCACTATCGAAGGGAATAACACTTAATACGGGACCGAATACTTCTTCCTGGCAGATTCTCATGGAGTTGTTCACGTCTGTTAGGATGGTAGGGTAGTAATATAATCCATTCGCCAGCTCGGGATGTGAAGGTCTTTCTCCGCCTACCAGCACACGTGCCCCCTCATTTTTTGCGATATCGACATATTCTTCGATCTTTTTTAATTGGCCAGGTGTGGCTGCAGGACCCATTTGAGTATCTGGTTGCATGGGATCTCCCAGGCGAATCTCTTTCGCGCGGTTTGCAAGTCTAGTAATGAATCGATCCGCAATGGAGCTTTCAACAAATAAACGGGAACCGGCAATACACGTTTGCCCGCTGGCGGCGAAAATACCAGCGATGACTCCTGCTTCTGCCGCATCAAGATCAGCATCAGCAAACACGATATTGGGACTTTTTCCCCCTAATTCCAATGTGACACTAGCTAAATGGGAAGCCGCATTCATCGCCACTTTACGTCCTGTTTCCGTGCCGCCCGTAAAGGCCACCTTGCTTGCCATTGGATGCTTAGAAATAAGGTCTCCAACCGTATGCCCGTATCCTGTAACTACGTTTAGTGTCCCAGGTGGAAAACCGACCTCATCAAAGATTTTGGCAAATTCCAGGGATGATGCCGAAGTGAATTCCGATGGCTTAAGCACAATAGTATTCCCCGCAGCCAATGCAGGGGCCATTTTCCACGTGGCAAGCAGAAGCGGCGAATTCCAAGGCGTAATGCAAGCAATCACTCCTAGGGGCTCCCGCAATGTATAATTGAAAACACTTTGCCTGTCTAGCGGAATGACGCTCCCTTCAACCTTGTCTGCCAAGCCTGCAAAATATTCATACCAAGCAGGAATAATCTTCATCTGAGCCAGCATTTCCCGATATAGCTTGCCATTATCTTGTGTCTCCATTCTTGCTAGATGTTCCGCTTGATCTGCAATGGCTTGCGCTAGCTTTCGCAGTAATTTTCCGCGTTGGGTAGGAGATATGCCCCGCCACTCGTCTGATTCAAAGCATTGTCGCGCCGCTTGAAAAGCTCGATCGACATCTTCTTTTTCACCTTTAGGGATAAGGGCCCATAGTTCTCCAGAGGCTGGATTAACCGATTCGATGTATGAATCATCATGAGGATCTATAAATTGGCCTCCAATATACATTTGATAGCGTTTAACACCATTATTATTTTCCATGTTTTTACAACTCCTTTTTATTTGATCGCAACCAATATCATATGATTAACCGTTTGAGCCTGAGATGGAAGGTAACCAAAGGACAATTTCCGGAAATACGAGAATCAAGATTACAGCCACCAGATTCAAAACGAGAACCGCTATGACTCCTTTATAAATTTCTTTCATCGAAACCTTTTCAGGCAGTACCCCCTTGATGACAAAGAGCAGCAATCCGAAAGGCGGAGTTATATTGCCCAGGTCCAGACAAATGAGCATGAGTACTCCAAACCAAACAAGATCAAATTCTAGTGCCGTGACGATCGGTAGATATAATGGAATGGTAATCATCATGATCGAGATCGGATCAATAAAGGTTCCCAGAATAAGAACGATAAGCAGCATGACAATGATCGTGAGAATAGGCGGAGTCTCCATTGACATCGTAAATTCCACCAAGCCTCGTGTTGCGCCAGTAAAGGCTAACAATTGACTAAAACCAGCGGATGCCGCAAGAATGAGCAAAATCATCCCACTTACTTTAACCGTCCCTATGGCTGATTTTTTCAAAACGGTTCTATTTAACCTGCCATAGCAAATAGGCAGCATTAATGACCCTAGCGCTCCAATTGCCGCAGCTTCTGTAGGTGTAGTAAATCCTGAGAAGATCATCCCGAGAACGCCGACAATTAAAAGCAACAAGGGAAAGACATACATGAAAAATGAGCGCAAACGATCATTTCGATCGGATTCTTCCATTTCATATGCAGGTGCTAATGAGGGATTCATTTTTCCAATAATTAAAAAGTAAGCAATAAGCAGAATGGAAATAATTAATCCGGGAATAACACAAGCAATCAGCAAATCCCCTATTGAAATTCTTCCTATACTACCCATAAGAATCGCATTCCCACTTGGCGGAATAATCGCGGCTAAGGCTCCAGCTCCTAGAATAGGACCCACGATCATATTGAGATGATAACCCCTTTGCCGCATCTCAGGGGCTAAAGCAGACCCTAGCATGGCTGAATTAGCCGTAGCGGAACCGCTTAATGCTGAAAACATCGTTCCCGTTACGATGGTCAAAATGCTTAACCGACTTGGGATCCTTCCCATCAGCTTAGAAAGAACATCTAATACTTTCATCACTAACCCTGAGTGAAATAATAATTCTCCCATTAGGACAAACAGTGGTATTGGCGTAAGTGAAAAACTTGAGATGGATTGGTAAGCGCTGAATACTAAGGTCTTAATACCACTATCAAACCCAATCACAATCGAGGCGATCATAAGATTCACGGATAAAAATGAAAAGGCTACCGGCATCCCACAAAAGATAAGCGTGATTAAAGAAACAAAAAAGAGAATTAATACAATCCACCATTCTAACACTCTAGCGTCACCTCCATCAGATTAGCCACTCCTGTTATTTGCGATTAACCTCATGCCTTTCAGAAGACGCTAATATCGTTAATTTTTGAATGTCGTTATCCATTCTGGATAAAATTTCAATGAGATAAAAAAAGAAGCGCACACAAAGTAAAAAACTTCCAATTGGTATGGGCACCATCAACAGATACTCCGGCCATGGAATGGAATCCAGTTTGACCGTCCCTCTTTGAAAGCTATCGATTGTAATGTTTAGGCTGTACCAAAAAAAGATAGCCATAACCATTGTACAGATGGTATAAATCATCAAGTTAAGATATTTTATTTTTCCTTTGTTCAAAGAAGAAATTAAAATATCAATCTTAACATGTCCACCAGCTTGAAGAATCCAGGGGATAGAGAAAAATGTCAAATAAACCATCAAGTAAGCGGCAGCATCATTGGTCCATAAAACAGGAAGGCTTAAAAGTTCTCTTCCTATAACACCGTAAAAAACAACGAAAACAATGAGAAAAAGACTAACGCAAGCGAAAACTAATAAAAACCACTCACAAAAAGTTAGAATTCTATTCATAGAATGCAACGCTTTATGAAACAGACGATCTTCTCCCACTCATTTACCCCCTTTTTCCCTTTCTCTTCTCCTTACTGTGACGATTACTACCCCAGAATGAAAGCCTGCATCCTGGGGTTATCAACCCTGTATTTCCTTATTTCCTAAAATATTCGGCTAGCTTTTCCGGATCCTTCACCTTATTCCCCAACCATTTCCAGGAGGCTTCACGAGCCGTTTCAATGAATTCCTCTGCATTAGATAATGTCACGACCTGAACTCCAGCATTTTTGAGAACTTCTTTTTCTTTTTCAATGAATTCTTTGGTCGCACCTTCTGTCTCGTAATACGTATCAATGGCTGCTTTTTTCAATATATCTTGAAGATCCTTTGGCAATCGGTTGAATTTATCCAAGTTCATCAAGACAAGTCCATCTAATGTATTAAAAGCAGGTGCTATTTCGTATTTGATTTGGCTTTCCAGACCGCTGCTTGTGATGCCAAGCTCGGCAAAGGCTAAGCCATTAATTAATCCTTTTTCTAAGGAGGTATAGATCTCCCCTGCTTCCATCGCTATGGCCTCCGCTCCGAATGCCTCAAGAGTCGGGACATAAGTCGCTGTACCTCGAATTCTTTTGCCTGATAAATCTTGTGCTGATTTGACTTCATCCTTTAAATACAACTTATACTTAAAGGGGAGAGTTCGTCCTAAGATTAAGGCATTGATATCCTTATGCAATTCATTTAAGTAATCAAAGCTCCCCCGTTTTAACTCTTCCTCATAAGTCAGTTCGGTAAAGTTGGCGACTAGAACCTCAGGGACAAGTTCAGCATAATAGGAACCATAGATCCAGGAAATATCAATTGCGCCTGATCGAACAGCCTCTCCCTGCTTAAAACCTGGAATGGCTTCAGGCCCGCCAATATAATTGATCTTTAATCTGCCATCACTATAGGATTCTACTTTTTCTTTAAATATCGGAATCCCTTGCATTTGAATATGGCCTCCATCAATGGAAGAGGCAAGATTTAAAGTGAACACCTCATCTTTATTGCTGCTATCAGATACGGATGTGCCCGTTTGTTGATTGCATGCAGCAAGAGCGATCAACAGCACAATAGAAAGGATGACCCGACTCATTACTTTCTTTGTTTTCATTTTTTCAATCCCCTTTATATTGTTAATCAGCTTTTAAGACGAGTGCAGAATTCAACGCCTCATTTACAACCCCTTTCTAACGTGATCTTTTAAATTCGCAAGCGCTGTCATTCTCAACATCGATGTCGTCTTCTCACACCAATATTAAAGCAATTTCTATGCCAATAATTATTCACGAGATTTCCCTAGTCCGTTCAGATATTAAACACTTCAATGTTTAATATCTGAACGGACACCCAAACGTTGTTTAAATTTTGATCATCGGAGATATTTCCATAATGTAGTTCTACTAACACCTAATTTGAGTGCTAATTCGGTTTTTGTATAATCCATCTTTTCCATCATCTGTCTTACTAAATTGCGCTGCATTTCTTCCATTGTCCCGATAGACACTTTCAGTATATGGGGATCATCATAATTTAAATTTGACTGGTCCACTCTGGTTTTTACATTCAGGGATTGGGTTTGGTCGCTTTTCAAGTAACTAGAGTGTTTTAAATAAGTCCTTCCGAATTCATCTTCTAATATTTCTCTTAATATTTCGGAAAATGGATCCGAATGATCTGCCATGATTAAGCATCGCTCGATCATATTCTCCAGCTGCCTCAGGTTCCCAGGCCAATCAAACGAGCATAGCTGATTTATAACGGAAGTATCTAGCGGAATATTATATTTTCCATACTTCATCGAATATTTTCTGACCATATAAGAAACCAGGAGTGGTATATCCTCTTTTCTCTCCCTTAAGGGGGGGATGGCTAAAACTAAAACTTCCAATCGATAGTACAGGTCTGCTCTAAACTTCTCTTTCTTAATTAAATCATGAATATCATCATTGACGGCAGCAATGACCCTCACATCGATAGGAATATTGCGCTGTCCTCCAATCCGACGGATCTCTCTTTCCTGAATGACCCGAAGCAGCTTATCCTGAAGATCCATAGAAACCTTTCCAATCTCATCAAGGAAAATGGTCCCCCCATGAGCCACCTCAAACAATCCTGGTTTCCCCTGTTTTTGTCCTCCTGTGAACATTCCTGGTTCATATCCAAATAGTTCACTTTCAAGCAGCGTATCCGTTAACGCAGCACAGTTAACGGCGACAAATGGTCCATTTTTTCTCATCGGATGTGCGTTATGAAGGCTTTGTGCCATCAGTTCTTTTCCAGTCCCGCTTTCACCGATAATTAGAGCATTGCAGTCAACATGAGAATATTTTTTTGCTTTTTCAATTAATCTTTCCATGGATGCACTGCTGTGCAGGATATCATCAAACGTATATTTGGCCACTAATCCCTTGGAATATAATTCACGCCGGATTCGCTGTTCGGACTCTTGAATCTGAGTCACATCCCGAAACGTAACAATGATTCCTTTTTTCTCTCCCGTAACCATGTAAGAAGCTCGGTTGACCAAAAACTTGCTGCCGGATATTTCATGTATTTCTTCCATATTGTTCGCGGGGCCACTGAACAGCTTTGCCAGTGTGGGTAAGATATCCTTATCCGTCAAGGACATATTTAAGATTTGAGAAGCCTGAATGCCAAATAACTGAGCAGCCTTGGGATTGAACACTACGATCTGATTCCGTTCATTCACGGCTATGATTCCCTCATGAGAAAGATCAATAACGGTTCTAATAAATTCAGATGTCTCTTTTTCCTTCGCTCTGGTGTATAGAATATCAGAGACTCTTATTAAAGCCTGTTCAATCGTCGTTATGCCAGGAATTAAAGAAATATGCTTCATTCCTCGTTCCGCACACATCTTTTGGCCACGTATGCCTCCGCCGATCATAAGCTCTATTCCGTCATATTTTGCACGATCCACTTGATAGTCAAAGTCAAGCGTATCCTCATAAAAATAATACCTCACACTCATTTCTAAGATTTCGTTGAGGTGGTCCAATTTAAATCTCATTTCCTCTTCTTTGGACCACAGCAATCCAATCTTTTTTTTCCCCGTCATCTTCGCTTCATTCAGAACCCGTATGACGTCGAATTCCGTTGCCTCTGCCTTAATCAGCTTCACGCTGGGAAATTCTTTTTCTAAAAGTTTTGCCGTAGCCCCTCTGCTAATCAGGATGGTATGAACATCTTTCTGAATAAAGGGTCTGACGAGATCTACAGCCTCATTTAATGCGGACTCAAGGATCGTCATTTCCAGATTGATTTGTTTAGATACTTCTGAAGCCATGACCGTAATTTCATTATAAGGTGATGTGAAAATAACCGTTGACAAGTTGATTCCTCCTTATCAATCTTTTCATCATTTTCTATGGGTTAGTGATTTTTTAACCTAGGTGCATGAGGGAGCAATACAATTGGATCTTTGGTTCGTTCGCAAAATGTGCAAAGTTGAACAAACTTCTCTAGCACATACAGACATTTACTTACACTATCAGAAAAATAATTTCGACCGGAAAAAAGGATACTTCCTTTTCTGATTCCGTAGTTGCATAAGTTACATCAATTCTCGATGTGCACGAATTTAAAAGACACCCCTTGGGTTACTGCGACAATCCATAAGGGCGGTCATCGAATGATACCAAATGAAATTCGTTTTCAAGAATAGAATGAACTAGTTTATTCCAAACCAATCTACATTGGTTAAAACCTTGGATAAATAAGAGTGTCTTCCGTTTAGGTTCCCTGTTTCTTCCACGCAAATATGGGTTCACCCGCCACCTTCAACAAAATATCGCTTTACTAATTAACAATTATTCATTGTATCTTCTTCATCTTTTTTGTTTTTGGTAAATTATATACATTTTGAATTATACAACTTAATTTATTAAGTGTAAACATAAGTGAATCTATCAGTGAAATACTATTTGTTCGATCAAGAGTGGAGAAACTGTGGTCAAGATTGGGGAGTTTCTTATATCCTAGGACTAAGCAGAAGGGATGGACTCAAGAGATTATTTCGCCAGCCATGCGTTCGCCTTCTGGGCGATATCGCTGATTTGGTTCGCTACGCCCTGCCAGTCAATATCCTTGATCTTTTTTAATAGATCCACAAGAGATGTCAGTTGTTCGTCTAAAGAGACTCTTTTTTAATTTCATGGTCTGCCCCTAAATGCTCTAGGCGCTTTAACTCCTCCTCGATGTTCGTGACACGGAAAGCCAAATGATTAACGAGCCCTTCAGAACTCTCGATGGATGGACCGCAGACGAGGTCCACTTCAACCTCCGGAGACTCCTCGAAATAAAGAAAGCATTGGTAAGTTAAGTGGAAGGATCTCCATCCCGCCAATAGGGGTTCACTTTCCACAAGCGGTAAATATGCGTAACAATTACTTTCCCCACGGCATAGATCAGGATAGCGAGGATCATTCCCACAATACCTGCGAATGGTCCTGCAGTGTTCGCCAACGGCAAAGCGCTCCGCACTTTACCTTGTAAAAGGGGTCAGACCTACCTGAGGGGGTATCCCCCGAAGCAAGTAAGGGTTGAAAGTAAGATGGAAGCCTTGACCTCCTCGATTGCCGAGATGACGCAAGCGATTCATGGATGGCAGAAGGTGACTTAGCTGGTGGAGACCCTAACTGAATAAACAAATATAACCCTACCCAACACAATATGATGGATAGGGTTTTTAGCTTTTAAGAATAAATTCAGACAAATACTAAAATGTATCTTCTTCCCCTACTTTTTTGCGTTTAAAATGAATGTACAAAAATAGGAGGTTATCCATTATGCTTTGATAGAACAGGTCCAGTCAGCATTTCCATTCTAACTTCTAGTAAAACTTTTCGATTACGGGCCTCGCCCTCGCCCCATTAGCATCTTCCCTGCGCTCCGCTAAACAATCTCTCATTTTAGCTCATCATATTTTCTCACATTCCCAATCCAACGAAAGATTCTCCCTAACTACAATCTTCGTTATTTATTTTGAATACGTGTAATTATACGTGTTAATATGTATAATATAAGAAGGAGCGGACAAATGAAGGCATATTCTTCAGTGAACTAATGAAGCTAGTTCGGGTAAAAGGTGATCACTACCAGTTCAAACACCCAACGAAGCCTGGACTAGTTACCATCCCTCATCCCCAAAAGGACTTTCCCCTTAGAACACAGAGAAGTATCTTAAAACAACCTGGAATTCAGGGATAGATTTTTTTCAAGAATGTCAATTTATAGTAACACTGGAGGGTTGTTTATATGAAGGATCGATACATTTTTCCCGCATTATTGGCGTATGCCGAGGATGGAATCTCTGTAGAGTTTCCGGATCTGCCAGGATGCCTGACCTACGGAGACTCGGAAGAAGAAGTACTAAGAAAGGCTAAGGAAGCAATGGCTCTTCACCTATACGGTATGGAGCAAGAAGGCGAGTCGATTCCAGAACCTTCAAAATTCAAACTCATTGCAACAGAAAATAATCAGGCCGTATTACTCGTAGAAGTATGGATGCCTCCATTTCGTCACGAAATGGAAAACAAAGCCGTAAAGAAAACATTGACCATTCCAAAGTGGCTTGATGATTTAGCCCAAGAAAACAACGTAAATTTTTCCCATATACTACAGGATGCTTTGAAGAAGTATCTTGGAGTGAAGGATTAATCTTCTTAGGGCAAAGAATTTGCCTATACAAGGTTGGTTACTGATTCCAAGATGCATATCTTCGGTAGTCCCATATTCCCAGGTAAGCGGAAGCGATTTCCGAATTCCTGCATTATTTAACGGAAAGAGGGACAGTCCTCTTTTATAAGTTTATACAATAAGTGGAAATACTCTAGCAAGATAAGTATGTGAAGACGCTATCCACTAAAGCCTACCTTCTATTATTTTTGCATGCCCTGTTCGTCAACAGCAAAGTGCTCCACACGTTACTTTATGATGAGGGATTGTTCCTCATTCTGCTGCTACATCCATGATGGATGCGATGTCAAACAACTGACCAATAGTAACAACAGCATCCATTTGAGTTTTCACGGAAGCAGATGAAGCAGGTACATCAAGCTATAGTGTCTTGCCATCAGGCTTGTTGAAATACAGAAAATCACGGATTCGTTCTGTTCACGAACTTCCTTTCGTTAGAGGTCAACTGAGGTTAAGTCTGGGGAAGCGTATTTTCTTTGAGTTTTTGGCAGTGGCGACATAACGGAGAAATAAAAAATGCTCCCAAAAGTAAGGGAAGTTGCTAGACGCAATGATTTCGAATGATATCAACAAGAGTATCGAATGCATATTGTTTGTTTACCATGTGAACAGTGAAATCTTCTGCCTTTGGCTGAGTCATGACGAGCTTTTTGCCATTCATCTGGAGAAACACGACTAGGGCAGTAAAAGCAGTTCGTTTTTAGCGTTCTGAAAAGGATGATTCTGGCCGAGGGATTCAAACAAGGCTGCAGCCTTACTGAATAGATCTGCATAAGCATCCTCTCCGAAAACGGACTGCTGGGGTCGCATCACTGCAGAGTTTAATTCATTTCGACTTTTGACGCCAATCATTTCTCCAGGACTATATAATTCAATGAGACGACGATTTATCTTTTCGATTTCACTTTCCGTAAGATATCTCATCTCTTAACCAAATTCTTAATCGTTTCTTCATAGTTATCTAGCACATAATCGAAGGCCTGATCTAAGGCAGGATCCTCAAATAGTCTGTCATTCGAGTTATGGTTTTTCTTTTCATCCATCATACTGGGTGTTGAAAGACGGTCCTCAGCGACAAAGTCAACTCCAGGGCTGGCCACCATTCGACGGAGCATGTTGTACGCTAACAGTATATCGTGTTCAGAGAGTCTGTCTACAAGATAGTGGAGCTGTTCTTTGCCAATCTGGATTGGCTTTTCTTTACGTACAACCTTTTTTGTCATTTCTACTAACACACCTCCATTTCATATAAACAATCATACTAATTTATACTTTACTCTCAAGGAATGAACTGAATGATCTAACGTAGATTGAGGGAAAACACTTGATGACAGTGTGAGTAGTACGGTTCATGCCGGCTTCTGGGATACCCCCCAGGTAGGGGTCTGACCTCAATGTCATCAAGCTATACTACCAATAAATTTGGTTGTGACAGTCAACGGCAAACTACTCCACACTTTACCGTTAGCGGATCAAATAAATGAAAAGAGTATTCATAAATAACGATTACCCTTTAACAGCTTCACGTGGAGTGAGGGACAGTTCCTTGTCGCAAAGTAAAGCGCGAAGCGCTTTACGATTACGAACAGAAAGCTCCTCGTTTCATTCGTTTTGTTTAATTGCGGCTGTCTTCCTCCCATTGAAATGGCGGGCTTGTATCGTGGTCTAGGACCTGCCCTCCATCAGCTTCACCCGGAAGAGGATGACTCGGTCATACTCAAGGAATTCTGAAGGAAGCTCACCCGTTTCGTCATACTGAGTGACGAGCTGTTCTCGAAAGATGATACCCTGTTTGTTGTCCTCTAAAACGGCCATGACCGTGAGCGGTTGATTAAGCTTTATTGGTTTAGACATACTGAGCTGATGGGTGACACTCCCTCCACGAGAGCCCTTGAAAATGACGTCTTTTTCGGTGGCGCCGATACTCCCTCCATCGATTACGGATGCCCTCATGCGAAGCCAATGCTCTTTTTCATCTTCTTGTTCTTTCCAATCATAAGCAAACAGCAACTGACTTTTTTTTCTAATTTCCATCCCCATATCCAGTTCTTGCTCTTGTTTGACCCCTTTTTCAAACCTTTCTACAAATGCATACATCGTCGTTACCAGCTCGGTATTTTTGTCGACATCTAATACCTTTACCTGATCAAGCATTAAGCCCGTTATAATGCGCTTCGTTTCATCAGACAGGGAGGCTGGCGCGATGGTTGCCACGTGCTCTGGATTGGGTTGTTGCTGACAACCCAGCGTAAACATGAGAAGGAATCCCGTGATAATGGGTCTCAGAAAGTTCTTCATTACCATTCTCCTATCGTAATTAATGATACCTCTTGTATAGACGTTCCAGGAATGGAAGAAGTTTCACCCACGACTTTTCAGCGCCGCTGTAATCCCACTTTGTGCTCGTCACCACGAAACAACTGTGGGATGAATCTCCGTATGGAGCCATTCTCTGAGTTAAACGTTTATTTGGCTTCGAAACGGTAAGGAGGCTGCGCGCCGCGTTTCGTTACCGCTAGAGATACTACCCTCTGAGCATAATCAATAGCCTTTTCAAACCCGGAGCCTTCCGCCCATGCTACCCCTATCCCGGCATTAAACGCATCGCCGGCTGCGGTGGTATCCACTCTTTGACTGGATGCGCAGGTGGATGCCGGACCTGCCCTGCTTCATAATAGCTGACTCCTTTCCGTTGTCTCGCAGCGTTCAGCCCGTTCCCTAGCTAGGATACCCGGGTTGGATTGTATAAGAGATATGATTCTTAGAAGGCGGATGAGTTTTTCTGACAAGGGAGGTACTCTTTCCTATTACCAAATAACGGAAAAATTCTAGAGGGAGGGTGGGGGATCCTTTTTTGTGTGGAAAAGAAAAAAAAAACTGCAGGTGGCAGGTCGTGGGAGAATAGAGCCTATACACAAGCCCTTTCGACTACTTTCGGCTGGGGTCAGACATTCTACCTGAGCGGGTATACCCCGAAGCGGGCACTGCTCCAAGTCAGGCAGGGCCATGCTATACTTAGCGGTTTCGTCGTCCCTTCTTTGAAGCGTCTCTCCTAATACAGAAAGGAAGTAGTTCACCCTCATTGGCTGAAGAGATCCTGGAACTTTTACTTCGATGATCTACCTCTTATTTTCTTTGGTTGCGTCAATGTCAATGCCTCTTGCCCGCTCCCACGCTACCTTGGTTACCGACCCTTGACTGGCCAAATCGTTGACAGTGCACTCATATTGTTTTCTTGATTTATATGAACCTTTGGAGGTTCTTTTTTCGGTCATTCTAATGTTCTAGCTTAAAATTACCAATCAAGCCGTATGGTCTCTTTTTTCGAGATAAGAACCCATTGGCAGCTAATGACCTGCATACTGATTAACCTCTAGTTGTGGGGCAGGTGAACCTAGTAGTTCGTTGTTACTTCTCGATCTGTAAGAACGTTCATTTCTTTTAACAATTCAAGTATTCTTTCTCTTAATGTGGACAAGGATCCCAACCTCCTACGAACACGAACAATTGATAAGGTCGTAATTCGAATACCTAGATTCATAATGTTCCACGGCACCTTCTAAACTTTGAAAAGATAACCATCCACCGTCTCTTTTGATCTCACCATCCCCTTTATAGGTGGTTTCTTTTTTTCCCTTTACAAATCGGCACTGAGAAAGGTGAAGTGTGCATCTTTTTGTTGGCTTATCTACGTTCATCCAAAGCATCAAAACCCTCCTCTAAATGGTGTAGTTATATTTTACCATTTTATACGAGTTAGCAGAGCATAGACTTACTCCTTTCTCCTCGTCTAGGATAGATCTCTCAATTAAAGAGAACCTCTTACTACTAAAACCAGTTCTTAATGGATACCAGTTCTTATCCAGAAACAGAACCTTTCCCCTGCGGAGAGGTTTTTTGTTTTTATGCTATAGCACCCCTCCCCTCTCCCCATTAAGGGGAATCACCTCAACCAAAACCAGTCTCCAGTCAAAACCGGTTTCGATTGACCACTCCTCTAATGGAGGTTATCGTAAAGTACTTTCTTGCTTTACTCAACAGAGGGACAGTCCCAGTGGCCTTGCATGAATGTTACCAACTGGAACAAGTTCAAAAAATTTACATTTGCACTTTGTACTATATTGAAAAAAGGAGAGTAAGGTATCAAAATGACCTTGTTCCCTTTTTTTTACTTTTATGAGGTTTTTAGTAATTCCCTATTTTGTTCTCATTCCTTCTCTTTGTTTTGTAAGTTAATTCTTTTACCAAAGCGACAGTTCCGAACCATGGTTTTTCCTTTTCTAATGGTATAGGGACCTTTTGTCTTCCCTTTGATTTTTTCTTCTTTCTGTTAAGTTCGGTTAATAGCTTCTTACCAGGAAGAAACAAATACGTTTGCAATATCCTAAAGAATACCCAAGGTGTTTCTGTCGACTTGGTGATCAATTTTAGGATAGTTGAGAGTCAGAAGGCGATAAGAGCTAGAAACATTTGATTCCAGATCCCTTGTGGCTTTGTACTCCAAATCTTGGTTAGCTTTAGATGTTGTTTCACCCATTTGAAGAATAATTCGATCATCCACCGATTTCGATAAATCTCCATGATTTGTACGTCTGTAAGATCAAATCTTGTCGTTAGGATTCTAAAGGTTTGATCTTTTTCGTCCTTAAATTCAACATACCTTACGGGTGTTTTAGATAAACCATACCTTACTTTGGCATCTTGTATAACAGATGGATGAGTAGTTGGATGGTTCTCTAATGTAATTAACCGAAGGTTTTTGGAGATTCGAACGACAAAGGAGATGTTCTTCCGCTGCCATTCCATGAGATTGTCTTTTGAAGGATACCCTCGATCCATGACATACGTGGCGTCCGCTTCTTCGACGAGGAAACTTGAACTCTCATAGTCACTCACCGTTCCTGTGGAAGGAATGATCTTATCCGGGTAGGCTACGTCTGGTGAAACCACAACTAATCTTGTGTGTATTTTTACTGCATGATGGTCTTTTGAAATGTATGCCCAGTCGCAGAGTTGTTTTGGTAATCTAATTTCAGTAGAGTCCACAATATTCAGGCGACCAATTCCACCTGGAAGTCCTTTCTTATCTTCTGTTAGCTGGTTTATGATGGCGACCACTCGAACAAAGAGCTTCTGAATCCACTCGGTGGGTAGTTCATTGATGCGCCGACATAATTGAGAGCCACTGATTTTTTCCATCCCAATCTCTTTACAAAGTTTAGGATAGGCTCTTAATTTTTCTTCCATATGTGCATAAGAACTCCACTGATCTAATTGGGCAGCTACAAAAACTTTCAATAAAGACTTGGTCGTAAGCTTATACTTTCCATAATCTATTAAAGGGCAGTCAAAATCTTCTGTTGGGAGAAGGGATAAGCATTGACAAATGAGCATTTCTCGACCTATACTTTTACTATTCAATGGGAAAACTCCTTTGTAGAAGACTTGTTTGTTTAAGGGAACAAAACAAGGTCAACAACTTCTACAATAGGAGTTTTTTTCTTGTGTGTAAATACTAGATTTTGAAAATATGGGATTTATTTAAAGTCGTGCAAGGCCACTGGGTCAGTCCCCTACCTGAGGGGGTATCCCCGAAGTGAGCATAAGCACCAAACATACTTCTCTCATATTCCCCGGTCCGGCCCTCCTGATAGACAATGGCATCACGGTAACGATGCATCGTGTTGATGTCATCTTCCTCCGGGCCCGGTGAATGATACCTTTCGTAATAGGGTGTCCCTTGGTAGGCCGGATTTAGCCTATACTTGGCATCGAAAACATATTTATATACCACATCTGAATCTTGTTTTTTCAGTGTGAAAACATTGTCTGGCCTCTGAGGAAGCGTAGGAAAGTGTTCGCCAACGGCAAAGCGCTCCGCGCTTTACCTTGTAAAAGGGGCCAGTCCCCTACCTGAGGGGGTATCCCCGAAGTGAGCACTGATTTGGCACAAGGTTATAACAATTATTCACTTAAAGTCCAATAGAAGAAATTAGCTATCCTTAATGGATAGCTAATTCTTTGATAGGAACAATTTTTGCTATTTGGTAACGATTATTCGATAAGCTGGGCTGAACATCGCAGTTCTTTTGTTCAGCTATTCCCCAAGAATTCTAGGTACTCAATATTGTAGTAATCTAACATTACCTTCCAATTTGCTTTCTTGTACCCACGGGCAACAGGATCATAGTTCTCATCAACATAAATTAGCCTAAATTTACGATTATCCTCTATTTGCTCACCGTTATAATCGAATACTAGCTTTGTTTCAATTTCACTTATAGCAGGTGCGTTATCTGTTACGTTTACCAACTCGTAACTAACTAATTTTTTATCTTTAAATATTTCGCGCAACCTACCTGCTAACTTACCTACTGTTAAATCCTTATCATAATTCGTAGTCATATTGGCAAGATTGCCATAATTGCCAGCTCCTATATAACTAAGATATTGCATAACGGATTTTTCAGGAGTATCGTCACCGTATTCAGTTAAACTACCGTTGGCAGGTATATCTTTCCCTACTGTTATTTTACGGGGTTTCCAGTCTTCCATAAACTCCCTTTGCCGTCTACTTTCTTCCCATAACTCCAACGATTTTGCTAACTGTTCGGTTGTTTCTTCTATTGTAGGCGGTTTATATTCTTTCGTAATACCTTTTTTCCCCTCTTTTATACTTCTAGCCCAATCCGCTAAAGATAACAACGTAGCTAATGCTTTTGCGGAAACTTGAATGTTGCCGTAGCCTAAATCTCTCCCGTGTAATATACCGTTTCTATAAGGTAAAGTAATTTCTTCATTTGTAGTTTTTTTTCGGCTCTTACCGAATATTTTTGCTACTGTACCTATCCCACTTTCGTGAGCTGCGATTGTATCCCAAACGTTAAGGTCTACCTTTTCTGCAAAGAAACCATAACTTTCAAATTCGTTAACAAAGCCATCTATAAGCATTAAAAATAGCGGTACACTTGCGTAGTATCTACCACTAAAATGATCGTCTAATGCGTTTATGAGTAAATCTCTGCGTGGTTTAAATTCTTCGATATTCTTTAGGCGAGCTGCAAGGAAGTTAACATTTTCCCTCTCCGTAAAAAAGCCAATCAATTCCCGTTCAGCATCATCTGGTTTTCCTTCTTCAGCAAGTTTTACGCACTTTTTCATTAACTCATGGTTAAGTGTTTCAAACGCTATCCAGCCTTTTTTAGTGAAGAAATGATTAAACCTATCAACTGTATGAGTAAGTTCCTTAAACTTTTTACTTAAAGTCGGTACATCCTTAAATAACTCTTGGTTAACGGAAGTACCTAAACCAAATTGTTCAGCAATCGCAAACAATTCTTGTAAACCTTGCATTCCTCTAATGTTTGTTTCCATCTCTTTAATACTATAGTTATCTTTAATTCTTGGTTTATTATTATTCTTTTTTTTATGTTTCTTTTTGGCCAATACACTTCCCCCTCAGATATTCCTTGTATATCTTACAAATTATAACAATTTATTTATTTCCCTTCAATTTTTTAGACAAATAAAAAGACTGCCAGTAGGTTATTTTTTTGTCTAAAATCAACTTTAAGTAAAGCTCTATTTAATCCATCACTTCAATAAAAGCAAAAAGAGAAGCAGTATCTCTAGCTCCTCCATGTCTATCTATATAGGCCCGATCTTTGGAAATGTTAAACTGTTGATTATTTTATAATGCCAATATAAATATTCCTTAATATATCCTAAAATGTAAGAATGTTTTATAAAAATATGATTTATTTTCCCAGAATAATAATCATCCCAAAAACGAGAAGTATATTTGTGATCTGAATGTTGTAAAATTCCATTATATAAATAGTCAAATTCACTATTTTCAAGTAAGAATCTAATGGATTTATTTCGTTCATCCAAATATCTTACGAACTCTTGGGTAATGTCTCCTTCCTTTTCGTGCAATACAGTAACTTTCAGTCCAATTGAAGCATCATTATTAATTAATTTCTCCCTGCATAACTTATGAATCCTTGTATAATATATTGAATCTCTTTGGTTAGCAATAATTGATCTATACTCATTTATTACATGTCTTACAGACTCCATATTTCCAATATAATACTTCCCATTATGTTCAAGTATTTCTACCCGTTCTAGAATGGGTAAATATTCATATTTAAGTACAAAACAGACTGATTGCGCCATTTCAAAATCATCTAAAATATCCTTATCTGCTTTCTGTTCAAAACGAAAAGAAATATTCCCTGTTAATTTTGTTTTTTGAAAAACTGCAGCCTTTTGTATTATGTTATCCACATCTAATTCGGTCTCAATTATCCTTTTTTCTACATCTTGAGGTAATACTATGCTTTCCCCTGAATCCATTAAGTTAGCTCCTTCTTCACAAATTCCATTTCATTATAAGGGCTATTCCAGTAATATTTTATATATAATTTCTTTGTTAATAATAATCTCAACTTTTTGCTTTACCATCACTTGTGGTACGGTTCACCGTAACTTATGTAAATGAGGTTTTATCTTCTTAACATTTAAAATTAATCACAGCAATTGTGTTTCTTCTCAGTCGTCAGATCGCCATCGATGAATCCCTGACATTCTAAACAACGAGGAACAACTGATATAAATTCTTCATAATTTTCCCGAATGTTTTGTTCTTTCTTCGTTAAATATTTTCTCTTTCCAAAATCCAAATATGAGAACTCGCTTTCTATCTCTTCAAAATTATTTGATGTACATGCTAAAAGTAAATATTGATAATATTTAGCTATTTCTTCATACGCTCTTTTAGCTTGGCGTTTTTTTCTTGCTATTACTTGAATGTGTCCTTCGTTCTCTACTAAATATTCCTCAAAAATCTTTCTGTTTTCAATAAAAAGGCGATTTAAATTTTCATCTTCATTTAACAATAATGAAAATCTAATAAACCCATAAAAAGAATTCGTTTTATGCTTTTTAGTTGCTCCATAAAAATAAATTTTTTGTGAAATATTAAGATAATCTTGAACATATTTTAAAAGTCCTAATACTTTATCTGTTAAACTAAGTACATCAAGTTTTTCTCCATTATCAATTATTTTCACTACATTATATATTTTAGATATCACAAAATCTTCATTTATTGAACCTGCTAAAGGATAATTATTTAACTCATAAGATAAAAATGGTTTAAAGAAACGATTAAATATTTCTTTAGTTTTTTCATTTTGACTATTGGAAATTTGGCCTAAACCATGCCCCAGAATCGCCCTACTTAAAATTGAAGTTGGTAGTTGATCATTCTCAATCAGCTCTTTTTCGTCTTCAGTAATTACTACCCCTTGTTCATTTATCCTAATAAACGATTCTTTTACCTTACTATAATCCCCCGTAACCCATTGAACAGCAATAGACCTCTTAGCAATTATTTGTTTTTCGGCTTTATACTTCTCGTCTCTAGAACGTTTAATTTCTTCATAACTGCCAATTTTATTATTAATATATTCCTCAATAGCAGTATGATTACTATCATTCAGTTCATTTTCTTTACCATAATCTGAGTTTACCCAAGCTATTAATGAACTAATTCTATGTGCTCCATCTATAACATATATAGAACCATCTAAGTCTTCCCATAAAATAATAGCTGGAATTAATCCGTCATCTAAAAATGTTAAAATTAGCTTTTCTAATCTTTCTA
Source organism: Ammoniphilus sp. YIM 78166 (assembly GCF_004522215.1). GTDB lineage: Bacteria > Bacillota > Bacilli > Aneurinibacillales > RAOX-1 > YIM-78166. Next base: position 45,095 of record NZ_SDLR01000005.1, read on the forward strand.
CAGTCCATTGATTTGTATCTCGTTGAAAAATTGGCTTTCGCAACTGTTCATAAAAAAACTGACCTTTCTCTAATTCTGTTAAATTAAAACTACTTCTTCTATCTGATTGAGAAATAGAACTGTTATTATTATCTTCAACATTACTTCTCGGTATTAGGTGCTCTAAATTACACTTTATATTTGTTTTAAACATTTTTTTCCTCACTTCAAAGTATAAGATTTTTTTAAATTGATCTTCTGTAATTTTTTTTTCTAAATATAATATTTGTGCATCTTGAACAATTAAAATATTATAAATATACATATTTGCTAATTTATCTATAAAATCTATAAATAAATTTAAAGCAGTTCTCTTATTACCATCTTCGAATGCATGGATATTATGATGAGATATAAATAGATTTACAATAAATTCAAGTTCAGAATCAAAATATACTTTTTTAGCAAAAGATGACTCATAGGAATTTCTTTCAGCAAAGATACCTGGCTTAAAATCCGAATGTTTAATATTAATTATTTGTGCATGTAGTACATATTCATCTATCTGTTCCTGGGTTATACCAAGTTCAACCGGAGTGTAATTATGTACTATATTATTTTCAAATACAATTTTAGAGATTTCCACAGAATGCTTAACTTGATACTCGCCACCATCATAGTCCCTTAGATTTTTATATGCTATTTTTTCTAAAGGCGATATTGCACGGTTTGTAATAATAATTTTTTTATCCAATTCACACCAATCCCATCAAAAAATATATCTATTGTTAATTCACTTAAACTTTCCTATATAGAAAATGCTTCCATTATGATTTATTTTAACAAAACTCAGATATTTTTTCGATTGTTTACTTTTATAGATAACTCATTTAAACAAATATAATTATTAATGATTTGGAATGTTGGATTCTTTGCCTGTTTAAAAAGTAGGGCAAATCTAAAAAACCTATAAACAATAAGATATTATTGAGATGATGTACAATAGACAGAGGAAGTTACAAAGATATCTAATAAATCCATTCGATTAATAATTGAAGATACTATATTAATTATTGTGTAATTGCAACCATAAAAAGAAGATAGAGAAATATTAATAACAATTTAAATAAGAAAATTATGATTAAGAAACAACTTTTGGTTCTAAAGAAGGTTTCATAATGTCTTGGAAATTAAGCGATACTAAAATAATCGATAAAAAACAGGCTGTGTCTTTAACCAAAGACACAGCTCTTTTAAACCTCATTTACTTATGGTACGGTTCTCCCCTATTAATCCTTAATCTATCTCAATCCACCACATTAACCCTCAACACCCTCCCCGCCAAATCCACTTCCTCCCGATCCAACTCCACCTTCACCTTCCCTCGTCTTCTCTTCTCCCGCCATTCTATTAAATCTTCTTCCGTTTCTAACCTTAACTCCGCAATCTCCCTTGCACGGTCTAGCATATACTTCGATGTTAAGAGAAACGTGTACACACCATATCCCCCTAACTCAATCGGCTCTTTTCTCTCTTCCCACTTACCAATAGTAAATCGAACATAGAGTTCACCATCTGTTCCCCTTCTCGCCGGTCTTTCATAGATCTCCCCACGACGAACCACCTGCCAACTCTCTACTCTCCCCACCCTATGAATACCAGAATTTTGTTCACCAAATAAACGTCTCGATTGACACAACCCAATAAACTCAAGATTGCTTAGCATATGCTGCTTGTCCATTAGATTCTTGAGAGGCATATAATAGATTCGATTGTCTAAACAGATACCAAGTTGTTCCTTATCTCGCAATGACCCAATCAACACGTTCTTCCCACTTAATTTATCCTGGTAGTACTCCTTCGTTCCACGAGGTCTTGTCGCTCTCTCATAGGCTTTTTCAGGACTATCTAAGATCAGCTCATCTAGAAACCGTTCCATTAGCCTAGTTGAGTTTGGTAGGAATGGTAACGCTCCGATGTTTACCTTCTTTATACTTCCATAGAATTGATGTTCCTCAAATTTTTCTTCATCAGGATAAGGAAACAAGACATACGCACCAAACATACTTCTCTCATACTCCCCGGATCGCCCCTCCTGATAGACGATGGCATCCCGGTAGCGATGCATGGTGTTGATGTCATCTTCCTCTGGGCCCGGTGACTGATATCGTTCAAAGTATGGCGTCCCTTGGTAGGCAGGGTTTAATCGATACTTGGCATCGAAGACATATTTATATACCACATCTGAATCTTGTTTTTTCAGTGTGAGTACATTGTCTGGCCTCTGAGGAAGCGTAGGAAAGTCTCGACTATCTTCGGACGGCAGGGCATTATAAAACAGAGTAAAGGTCTCTCCATTATGAGGATTTCGGTAGGTAACGCTAGCTTTTTTCGATTTATCTAAGGTAATAAATAAACCATGGCGGTGAACCCGAATGATGTCCTGCTTCAACAACTCATATTTTTCCTTTAATAAACTATGAATCTTCAGGAAGCACCAATATTCATATAACTGAGCAATATCCTTCATGGACAAGCGGAATAAGTCCCCTTGAATAGACAGACCCTTCATCAAGATCAAGTAACTCCGATAAATATCTCGATAGCCGGGTGCCATTTGTAATACAAGGGTAACTGACATCTGCTTCATCTCACCTAAATCCGAAAGAAAGTCAAACCGTAATAGCCTTCGAATTTGTCCTCGCATCTGTTCAATTTGATTATGTAAAAGGGGATCCTGGGTTCGATGCTTATCGTTGAGCCGCTGCTGGATTTGTTTCAATTTCATCTCTATTCTCTCAAGTACCCATCGTACAAAACGATTCTCGTGGGTGTCGAAGTCTATCCTTCTTTTCATCTCGATCAACTTGGTTGGAGAATAGCCTTGTCCATTGATATTGAACAATCCATATTGTTGATTCGGAACAAGTAAATGAGGCTTCTTAGCCAGTGCTGCTACATTTTCTTTTCCTGCCCGTTTTACACGATCGGCCCCCACCCATCTTGTTTCAGAAGCTAACCGATGATGGGGCGCTATTTGAAGTCTCTCAACTGAATGGACCAATTGTTGAAAGAGCTGCTTTAAGATAGCCAGAAACTCAGTTAAACTTTGGTTTCTAGTTTCCTTCAAGCCAGTTAGTTGATAGGTTTTTCGAAGAAAATCAAAGGACAAGTTATAGATCTGCTCATTAACGTCTTGGAGGATTAATTGGTAGTCCTTCTTATAATCCATCTTGGAAGGGAATATTTCCAATCGGATTTCAAGGGCTCTTTGGCCTTCCACAAGGATGATGAGCTCCGTATAACCGACTTCATTTTGAAAATTTAGGACTCCGGTGAGAAGGTCTTTTCCCAAGGGTTTGATCGCTTGACGCAGCAGCACATTGTCATGGTGGAAACCAATGAGTTTCTCACTCTTACGTTGGATAACGAGCTGATAGGATTGATTTTCATAAAAGCACGGGAGGATTCTCTCATCACCAAGTTCTACTAATTGATAATGAATAGGAGAGAAAAGCTGGATCCTCTCTAGCTCAATGGGATAACCAGCCTTAACTACTTCGCATCTCGCCTCCACCCATTCCTGCGCTTTATCACGATGAAGCTGTAACGACTCAACGGTTGGATGAAACGGCTTGCCTTGGATGTACAAATCAAAGAGATTTGTTTCGATCTTCAGGAGCTCGGTTTCCTGTTTAAGATAGCCAGAATGAAGTGAATCCATCTTCCTCAAACCTCCGAAGCATATAGGCGATTTTTCGGGCACTAAGCGGAAACGGAGCATCAGGCTTCACGTTGAAAAGCTCGGAAGAGTCACTCAACATTTCCTCAATGTTGGTTCGTTGTCCCGTTGCCAGCTGCATAAATTCGATCAACACTCTTTTTACTGAAGAACTACTCCCTTGAATACGAGGAAGTATTTTTTGCAGCCATTGTAGGTCAAAGGCTTCTTTTTCGCTCATTAAACCGAATTGTTCATTATAAACCATATAAAAACAGATCGAATCTCGCACCCTAAATCCAACATGGGCATGAATCTTTTCTAGAATATTGTTCATTTTTACTAGTCTCTCTGTTGTACGCTTGATGAGCTCTGGATAATTTGAATACGCATCTTGAAGCGTGAGATACTCTCGTTTAAGAAAAGAATTTGCCACTCTCATCGGTCTTTGTTCATTCATTTCTATAACATCACCAGGAAAAGAATTGAGATTAATATAGTTAAATTCAATCGCTTGTGCCCGGTCCAAGACCTTTTTACTAAAGGGATGCGTGGTCTCATCCATATTAACGGTTCCAATCAAGTACACATTATCAGGGATATAGACGCTGCCCAAGTTCTCTTCACCTGATAGTAGGGAATCTGTGAGAATACGTCTTCCTTCCCATCTCTCGGTTTCCATGACGCTTAAAATATCACTAAAATAATGCTCGACACGGGCTAAGTTCATCTCGTCCAGACAAATAAAATAGATTTGATTCTTATTATGTGGCTGTAAGGCATCCAACAGGACTCGGGTTAACCTTCCTTCTCGAAAGTGACCTGATAAATCGCGATAACCAAGAAGATCCGTAGGATCACTCCAGTCTGGGCGAACCGGAATAAGTTCCATCTTGGCACCCAGAGCTTCGGCAAATAGCTTAACCAGCTTTGTCTTTCCTGTCCCTGAGATCCCCGCTAAAATTACAAAAGGCTTCGTCTTGAGGGATAGGTAGAAGTTTTCTATCATGTTATCTGGATAGTAGAATCCTTTTTGCAGGATAAAGGATTTGATAAGGGACAACTGTTCATCGACTTTTACCACATGTTCCATTGCTTCTACATCCTCTTTATAAAGATAGATATATAAATTGTCTACTTTTTCTATGTATCCTATTTCTTGAAGCCAATTCAGCATAAACTTTGCCCTATTCGCTTGGGTGACGTCTCCCCATTCTGCATCCAGCTCCATAGCAGGAATAAATCGGGCTTGAAATTCGTTTTGGGTAAATTGCTGCAGCTCCTTAGCGATGTTGGTTGCCAAGAGGATAACCCTTCTTAAATTACTTGAATCTTGGCTAGTAGTTTGTATCTGATTTTGTAGAATCCCCTTTTGGTTAGGCGTCAGGTTCCATATGTCTGAACTATCCTGATAAGAATGGCAGTATTGCTGTCCTAGTTCAGTTAATAAATAAGAAGACTTTTCAATTTGAATCAGTCCCAATTCCTCGATGGCTCTTCCAATATGCTGGATTCGTTGTTTGGGATGCTTGACCTCATCACCCTTTTTAAGAATAAGAGCTTGCTGAGAAACCAATTCATCCATATCAACCATCCTGGGCGATTGACTACCTAAATAGTGAAGGATGCCCTGGATATAATGAAGGTAAGCCATCGTATACTTAAAGCTAACGGGTTGGGCCCCCACCTGTTTTTGACTACCCTCAGCATAGAGTCGGTAGTTTTCCATCAATTCTCTTAAATCCGAAATGAGTCGATCTTCCTCGGGCATGTGTTCAAGGAAATACCGAATATAAGCAACGGTAGATACCTGGTAATCACGTCCGATTCCGCTTGAAGTCAAGTGAATATTGTCATCTTTTTGAAACGACTCTAGTGATAATAAATCTCTCATTTCACGGACTTTTTGTTCTAAGTAATCGTAGCCTTCTTTTTTCCCTTTATCCTTGAGCGGAACAGTCACGCCTTGAGCTAAAGTTAGATAAACGGAACTCATATCCTCTGAGAAAAGATAGACAATATATTCTCCATACTGCGTCGATTCCGTGATCCGTTTGTCCATAATCGCGATCCAGGGAATTGTAGCCCAGTTCCCTTGGCCTACTGACCCCTGAACCTTATAGTTCTGATCGATAAAAGACAAGGATTGCAGATCCTGTGGAATCTGCTGCCTTACTCTTATGCCTAAGGGATGCTCTTTAAACGTTTCTGTTTTGGCTTGTAAATAATGAGATAGGATGTAGGTTAAATGATCTCTTAAAGAAAAAGATTTCGATTGACCAAAATAAGCCTCAATCTCATCCAAGGCATATTGTTTGAGCTCTTTTCGAACACTTGTACTGAGTTCTTCCAATACATCCGGCCGAAAACCGATCCAGCTTTTTTGAGAGTCTGTTATGAGTACCGAGGATAAGGCTTGGATAGGGGTCTGGAGTAGATTGATTACTCTAGTAGTTGTCATCTCCCTCCAACTGCTCGCCATGTTTTTAGGTGCCTCATCTATTGGAAGCCCTTGGTTTTCCCTATCTAAGTAAAACGAAACAAACCGATCTGCTATCCGATGAAGAGGGATTTGGGTCTCAGAAGTCCACATTTCCTCAAGTACGGACAAGATGAGCACCATCTTATATGATTTTTGTCTATTTTTAAAAATGCCTGCTAGTGAAAGTGGTAAAGCCATGCTGTTCCTCCTGTGGTAGGAAAATGTTACTAATAGTATAGCAAAAGCCTGACAGGTATTGTCAGGCTAAGTTATTACTATTTTCTTTTATAAGACCCGATCCCAACGACTTTTCGTTCCTTTACAACGTAGCGGCATTTCGGATAATTAGAACAACCATGAAAAATACCGTATTTTCCCGTTCTTTCTACTAACTCCCCCTCGCATCGAGGGCAAATGAGTTCGGCCACCTTTAAAGTTTTCACCTTCATGTTTTGGTGGATAGAAGTAACATGTTCTTTTCTCATTTTTCTATCGGTTTGATCCGCTCTTAAAATTCGTTGTTGGATGGTATGAATATCCTGTTGGTTTAAAACCACTTGCTGATACTTTAGGATAGTAGAAACGAGTTGTGAAGCATAAATCACATGGGTGTTTGACTCTACTTTCAGTGTCGCTTGATCGCCAAATACGATGATCGAATGATAAGGTACAGTAGGAAAATCGGAGAGGAGATCCTGTAACGCTTTGATATGACCCTTGTTTTGCCAGACGGGGTTAAAAAGTTTTTCTTTTCTTTTATATATCGTCTGTGTCCAGTACTGTTGTTGGTCCTTCCCAAAGATCCATCCTTGATAATTTTTAGTTTCAATCACAAAGATGCCGTAGGATGACAGAATAATGTGATCAATTTGACTGGTCTTCCCTTCTGATATCTGGATCATGATATCGTGTACAGAAATATATTGATTCGGATCTAGGCTTTTGAGTTTCTTTTGAACTTTTTTCTCCCCAATGTAGCCCTTAACTTTTGGGCTTCTAAGTATAAAGCTAAATATACTAAAAGCAATTAATATAATAAAATACAGAGTCATTTATATTCTCCTTCTTTAATGGTAGATTTAAGGTAAAACTAGTGTGCCCTACCCTTCCTCTCAAAATGCTCATGAAGCCGATACTCACAGATCTCCTTTGTCCACCGGTAAGCCAATTCCTGATCTTCAGGCGCAATATCAAACTCAAATTTGAAGATCCCATCCTTAAAGCTAACCAATCCCTTCGAGCTGCCGCTCCACTTCGTCATGGGCATATCGGCAATGAGATTGGCTACATCTTCTTTATCATACTCCCACAAGGCCTTGGTTTTCTTATCGGAGAAGTCGATCCTCTTCCGGTATTCTTTTTCTGTCAGGTAGCGGTGGAAGAATGCTGCTGCTTCTTCTGCTGTGATTGGTTTCATCCAATGATCCACCCCTTTTTCCAACATATATAAAAGCACAACCATCTTATAGCTCTTGGCCATCCCTGTGCTTTCTACTTCTCTGAGCCAAGGCTCCATTCGCATAAACGCTTCCTTCTGTTGCTCAGGTAATTCACCAGCCCAATAAAGGAATCCCGGATATGATTTAAATTCCTGTCTGTACCCTTTTGCATCCACATTTCCATGCAAATGAAGCTCCAAATAAGTGGGGCGCCTGCCCAGCTCTTGCTTTAATTCAAAATAAGCCTCTCGCAGTTTCTCTTTCCGCGGCTGTTTTTTCTTGGCCAATTCTTTTAATAGATTGATCGTTTGGATGTCCATTTCCCAATGACATGAATCAGGAATAACCGGTTCTACAAAAGCTTGTCTGGAAGGTTTGTCCACCACTGAATCGGTCTGGGTATGAAATAATCCAAGTTTCACATCCACATTTCGATAGTTTCCGATTAAATCAATGATGGTACAATGGTCTTTTCCTTCATATAGTCGAAGGCCTCGGCCAATCTGTTGGGTAAAGATGGTGAGGGATTCGGTCGGTCTGGTAAAGAGCAGCGTATCGACGCTTGGGATATCTACCCCTTCATTGAATAAATCGACGGTAAAAATAATCTCCAAACTCCCTTGTTCCAGTCGACGTAAGGCCTCTCCACGGCTCATCTCTACTGTCTTAGAGTGGAGACTTAAAGCCTGAACTCCTTTTCTTTGAAAATAATCAGCCAAGAAATTAGCCTGCCGAATGGACGAGCAAAAGCCTAAAGTCCGGGTTTGTTTATGCTTTTTCCAAGCTGAGAAAATGTTCTCCGCCATGTCTTCTCTTAATTGGACGGTTAAGAGCTCTTCTTCCGCATAACGATTTCCCAACCAGCTGATCTGGGAGTAGTCGGTTTCATCATAGATGCCAAAATAGTGGAAAGGGGAAAGCCAGCCCCGTTGAATCGCTTCGATAAAATGAAGCTGATAGGCCACATTTCCTCTGCAAATCGCATAGACGTCCTTCCCATCCATCCGGTCCGGTGTCGCCGTAATGCCAAGCAAGAAGGAAGGCTCAAAGTAATCCAGAATCCTCTGATAGGTCGGGGCAGCAGCGTGATGAAATTCATCGATAACAATGAGATCAAAGGCTTTGGGAGCAAAGCTTTCCCTATGCTGCTTCATCCCTAATGTATATATGGAGGCAAACACGAAATCCGCTTCTCCCTCTTTGCGACTTCCGTTATAGATCCCAACCGTTCGATTGGGCATCACGTGTTGAAATGATTTTTGGGCTTGAAAGAGAATTTCCTCTCGATGAGCCACAAATAATACACGATGAAACCGCTGCGCAAAGAACGCAGCAAGGTAAGTCTTTCCCAATCCAGTGGCCATAACTACCATCGCGCTTTGGTAGCCTTCATCCAAGGTTTTTTCCAGTTCCTCTAAAGCTTCCTTCTGAGCAGGCCGAGGTGTTAGCGACAGATAACCGCTTGTCATTTCTCGGATCTCCGTAGGTTCCTTATCCGCTTTTCCTGAAAACATGATTTCCCTTGCTTCCCGCTCGGTCCACGTTCGAAACAGTTCAGGATGCTGTTGATGATAGACTTCGTATTCCTTTTCGTAATGGAAAAGAGTTTCCCTGTTTACGGGGATCGTTTGATCAGCCAAGTATGCTTTCATAAATTGATCGAGAGCCGCATCAAACGTAACCGGTTCCGCACCAGCTTGCATAGCTAAATTCCATTCCACCCCATAAGAAAGAGCGGAACGAGATAGATTCGAAGAACCTACGATAAGCAAACCTTCACCATTTTCAGCATGCATAAGATAAGCCTTCGGATGAAAGGAGATTCCTTTACTGCGCCATAATCTCACTTCAATAGAATCATCGATATCTATCAATCTACGAAGACCTTCCGGCTGCGTGACAAACAAATAGTCTCCAGCGAGTATTTTTACCTCAGCTCCACGAAGGATAGCTTGCTTTAATCGACCTTCTAGGAGGCGAACTCCAGATTCCATTACAAAGGAAGTGATGAAGTAAATAGAAGAAGCTTGTTCCATGGCTTGAACTAAATCTTCTAGTAAATTCTCCGTTATCAATTTTATTCTTGTCATTCTCCACCTCAAGCGATTCCCAATTATTAACTCTCTTTAGTATAGCAAAAGCCTGACCGAATGGGTCAGGCTTCCGTCATTTTTTAAGTTTTTCTAGGGATAAGGTACCAGATTCGGAATCGCCTTCCGTATTCCCCCACGAGGGTCGTCAATATCCCCCTTATAGCGGGGGATCAAATGAAAATGAAGATGCATCACGGTTTGCCCCCCATACTCTCCCACATTCACGCCAATGTTGAAACCATCCGGTTGATGAAGATCATCCAGCATCTTTTTCCCTTGCCGGATTAACTGGTGTATAGCAAGAATTTCCTCATCTGTGGCATCAAAATAAGCTGCTGCATGACGTTTAGGTACTATGAGTAGATGACCTTTTTGAACAGGGAATTTGTCATAGAAAGCTTTAGCCCATTCATTTTCCATTACGATTAGTTCCTCAGGCAGTTCACAAAAAGGACAAGTCATCATTTAACACTCCATTGGATTATATTGATGTTTCGTTTTCGTACTTTATTTTAATAATAATACCGCTGTAGGAACGCTCAAACAACTAATTCTTGTCTTCCTCCACCTTAATTAAAAACAATCTTACCTGGAAGCCTCCCCTTTTTCCGTTTTCTCCTTTCGAAACACTTCTAACTCCTCGATTGAAAAGTCGTGATCCTCTGCCAGAGTATAGATAATCGCAGTAGTTAAGCCAATTGTTCGATAGGTGTCACTGATCAGGATTCAATACCCTCATACTGAACTATTAAATCACTATATTTTACATCTCCCTGTCTCCAAGGTATAATATAATTAACAAGTTACAACAATAAAAAAGAGACCGACAGTGCTGTAACACTACCGGTCACGTACAACAGACGTTCCCCAACAGGGGTCGGCTCAATGCTGAAGGAATAGACCACCGAGTTGTCAGCTCACGGGTGGTCTATTTCTTTTTGGTCATGTATGTCAGAATGGCAATGACGACACCAACGAATGTTAATGTGAACATGCCTAAGTTCAATGCTAAATCTATTGCATCGTATACTGACACCATTTTCTCACCCCCTTTCTAACAGGGATGAGCCGACCACCCATGAGGAGCCGATTCTATTGTACTTGTTTATTATATCATGATGTCACAGAAGCAAACATACGTTTTGTTTGTTAATACTCCTCCCCCTCTTCCGCCACCATGGGTAACGGCTTAAAAAACTCATTCTGCTTATACTGATAGCTGCTTCTACCAAATCTCTCTCTTAAATACTCAGCCAGAGCCGGATCGGTACAAAACACAAAGCAGCCTTTTTGCCCGCGGGTCATGAGGGTTCGATAGGTGTTGCGGATGATCTCGTCTGCTAGGCGATGAGCCTCTACCAGATCTTCTTTCTGGAGTTTTTTCAGACCTTTCAAAGAAGAGTCGGTTTTGGCCCTTTTCGTAGGGTCGGTGATCACCTGCCCATTTACATAACGCATATCATCACCAATAATGACGCCAACGTAATCAAATTCAAGTCCTTGGCATGTATGAATACAACCAACTTCCTGAACCGATTGTTCGTCAATGGCCCAGGTTTCAGAGTTTGCGAGATTCCAGCTCATCTTAAATTGATAATCTGGAAGCACGATGTCATACACGTTGGGATTGTTCTTTCCTTCTTTGAGCCAATCCCAGCAATAGCCGGCCACCATGCGAGACTTATTGTTCTTGAGATTCCGTTTTTGGATTTCTCTTCGGAGTTCGTTTGGATCATCATACACTCGAAAATCATAGTGGCTCCCGATCCAGTCGGTATTCGCAGTAGGACGGATTTGCAGCACATCATCCAGCCAAGCGAGGTATCCGTCGGATCCATTACAGCGGAACTGGGAGTCCAGGTTCATGATGTTAATGACGGCACCATGTTGTTTCGCGTACTTTTGAATGTCGGCTAGACTGCCGGCATCTTTTAAAGTGACCCGCTGTCGCTCATCGATAAAGAAGATGGAAAGCTTTGCCGCTTCGATAATCTCCTTCGTTTGGTTTTCTCCTAGGTTTTGAAACATCCCCGACTTCTCATTGAGACGATGGGCTTCGTCCACGATGAGGGCATCAAACTCGTCGCGAATAGCGTTGATGTAGCTGCCAGACCCCTTAAACAGGTTATCAATATGTCCCTTGCGAAAGTCTTGCTTCAGCTTCGTTGCGTACACGTTTCGAGGGGCTGCATTTTTAGTGACGTACTGACAGACCATATTTTGTTTAGTGAGTTCGACGAGAAGATTTACTGCTAAAACGGATTTACCCGTCCCCGGACCTCCTTGTACGATCAAGACCTGCTTCGTGTGGGTTCGCAAGGCTTCTCGCGCCATGAGGCGAGCCTCCTCATAGACCACTTTCTGGTCATCGATCATGACAAACTCTTTATTTCCTTGCAGCATGCGATTCAACGCATCCTGCAAGGATTTAGACGGACGGATACGTCCACTCTCTATTTTATAGAGGTTTTCTTTGTTATCCCCTATCTTTATGTAGCGCTTAATGAAATCACGCAGATCCTTCGCTTGTCCCTTTACAAAGACAGGCGCCTGTTCCAAGTAATACTCATACATCGGATCAGTTAAAGGATCCTCTTCCCCTTGATCTAGATAGTTATGAAGGTAGGCACAAGGATAAAAAGCCATGTCCTCGTTTTGCGCATTTTCGTTATAGTCTCGTATTAAAGACGCATAGGACCACGCTTGATAGGAAGGATGCGTCGTCTCCATTTTTCCGCGATTCATCGCCGTCTTAACAATGGCTTCTTTTCCCCGAACGGCTTCCACCGTCCCCCATTGCTTGAGTTCCACGATGACTACGTTATTTTTCTGTTCGTCTTTACCGGAAATCAGAAAGTCGACTCGCTTCGAGGTATGGGGAATACGAAACTCAATCGCCACTCCCGAATCTTGGGGAATGGCTTCATCCCCTAACACCCGGTACATATATTGCATCGAAGTGTCCCAAGCCCGAACTTCTCTTTCGTTAATACGGCCTATTTTCGTGTTGTAGTTCCGGACGATATTGTTGACCAGTTCATCATGAAACACATCTTCCAAAAACTCCGTTTTTGTTGCTTCATATACAATCATGGCCGAACCTTCCCTTTAGAGCTCAGTGTATTTTTTATTCGATCCGAAGGCTTTCCCCACGGGATACTTCTGCTTATTCTTTTCGATCTTGCTTTGGATCGCTTCCTGGATATCGATATCCAAATCATGAGCAAGGTATAACGAATAAATTAGGACATCGGCTAGTTCTTCTTTAATCTGTGGAAGGTTCTGTTCGATTGCGGTTTGGCTATCCTTCCACTGGAAGTTCTCTAGCAATTCACTCGCTTCTAGTGAGATCGAGATCGCAAGATCCTTGGGAGTGTGGAATTGCTCCCAGTTTCTTTCTTTGCGAAAGGCTAATAATTCATGAATGAGTTCCTGCACAGGTTTTCCTCCAGAGGTGTTGTTATGAGATCTATTATACAGGAGTAAGTTATATTTTTCTAAAATCTACCTTTATCCGTTATCATCCGTTCTTCTCTCAGTACACGACAATTCCTTAGTGATAACACATCTGGATGACTGGGATCCGCTAAAGGTTAGAGCAGACTCGCTAAACGGCAAAGCGTCCCCTACCTGGGGGGTATCCCCGAAGCGTTCAATATAACTACTGAGCCGGACATAATCCTTTCATAAACGTTTAAAAGAATTTACTCCATTTGGACATAGTGTGGTTACATTTTCTGGATATATTGATAATGCAAATGAAAACACGTGTTGAAGGGAGAATGAAAATGAAAAGAAGGATAATCGTTATTCCGATGTCAGCTCTGTTGATTCTAGGGGGGCTTGTTGCTTGCTCTTCCGGAGAAGAAGGGACAGAGCCAGTGCTTCCCTCCTCGACCCAGCAGCAAGGAGTAGACATGGCTCCTCCTCCGGTGGAAGGGGAAGCTGGAGATGGAATGGATAACGGAACAACTGATCCTTCGATGGGCGGTTCAGACGAATCGGCTCCAGACTCCACGATGAGTCATGACGCGGAAACCGATGGCAGTGAAGCTGTTACAGGTGGTGAGCAAGAAACGATCAATCCATCCGAACAAACCGAAGGAACCGATCCTTCTGGTACGACAGGGCCATAACCATTAAATACCTACCTAACCTCCAAGACATACAAACCCATCATGGTACCACCGTGGTGGGTTTTCCATTCATAACGTCCATTTCTTTTGTATGAAAAAATATTTTCCAAGGAGGAATTAAACCATGTTGTTATTTGATATCCATCAATTTAATTATAAAGTGGGTTCGATAGATGATATTAAATGGTTGATTAACAAAAAGGAAACGATCAAAAACGAATTGATGGGAGATGTTAGCTGGGAAGTGCGGATGATTTTATATAAGCAGGTTCATTTGATCAATAAAAGAATTAATGAATTGAAACAAATAGCTATTTCTTAAGAGATCTGCGGAAACTTCCGATCCGATGAGGTTAACACAATGAAATCACGTATCCTACAATTGAGTATCCTCCGTGCTTTTGCGGCCCTGTCCATTATCACGATCCATGTCACTTCCGGCCAGGTTTTAACCAACGGCTTTGCTTTTATCCTCAACCAGGTGTTTCGTTTTGGCTCCCCGATCTTTGTTATGATTTCTGGGTTCATTCTATACTATTTAGAAAAAAGAAAGCCGTCGCCGAGTTATTTCTATTTCTTTAAGCACCGCTTTAGCAAAGTTGCCGTCCCCTATCTTCTGTGGACTCTCATCTATTCAATCTTTGATCATCGCCAGGATTGGCTAACGAATGGGGCGCTGGGCGCTTTCATCGAGGTCACCCCAAACATTGGGCTGCACTTGCTGACCGGAACTGGCTACGTCCATCTTTATTTTGTATTAATCATGATTCAATTGTATGCGGTGTTTCCCTTTTTTTATCGATGGATCACTTGGTATCCGAAGAGACTCCTGATCGCCTCGTTTTTCATTCAGGCTGCAGCGGCCCATGCCATTTATTTTCACCAGATAGGGTGGTTCACGCTTCCTTCGATCAAAATTGCCTATACGACACTAGCCCTGAATTGGATTTTTTACTTTGTGTTTGGTTTATATGTGGCGCAAAACTATCAGAAGATGATAGACATGAATAAAAAGAATCGGCTGATCCTCTGCTTATCCCTTGTATGGGTCGGAGCTTTGGCTCTCCATCTTGTTGACGGGTATGTGACTGAAACCTATGCCCATTCTGTCAAACCCAGTACGATGTTCTATTCCGTGGCCAGCTTCCTTCTCTTCTTCACATTGCTCCATGTTCTTGATGGGGAGCGGCGGGCCCGATGGGAGTTGGCCATCACGCGAGGCATCGAACAGATTGCAGGCCAATCCTTCCTTCTTTATCTTTTGCATCCGTTGTGCCTAAGTCTTCTTGTCCTTTTCGACCAGCAAATCAATGCGGCTTCCCTTTGGTTAGGAACGTCCGGAATCCTCTATCTCTGGACGGCTACACTGCTGTCTAGCTCATTAGGGATCTATTTGATCAACCGGGTACCGAAGGCGAGTTGGCTGGGAGGAACAAAACCTAACCATAAACCTCTGAAATCACTGGCATCCACAACGATTGAACCACGGCGTGCTTAATTCAGTTGCCCAAAAACCCACCATGGCTTTTCATGGTGGGTTTAGTTTTCCTAATGACCCTGGCGGAACACCTTTTGCAGCCGTCTTTTACCCTGCTCTCTTCTCTCCTAGCAGAGAGTTCAGTCTCTCTAGCAAATCGCCGCCGCCCGAGAGTGAGATCGAGCCGATTTTTTCACATATTTTCTCGAGAAACTCAAGCTCTTTTAATCGAAACAACGTCTGGTTCTCGTCCATCAGCTTTGCCGTATTGAGCAGGCTCCGGGTTGAAGCCGTTTCCTCCCGACGGGTGATCAGGTTCGCCTGCGCCTTTTTCTCCGCGAACAGCACCGTATTCAGAATTTCCTTCATATCTCCCGGCAGAATAACATCTTTAATGCCCGCACCTATGAACTGTACCCCGTACTCCTCACCCTTCTCAAGCAATCGAGACAAAACAAACGAAGCAATTTCCTGCTTTCGTTTCAGCAGCTCGTCAAGCTTGAGAGCCCCGATGTATTCCCTCAGGATGAGCTGCAGCTGGATATGGATTTGCTCATCGAACGACTTTATTTCTAATGCGCGCAACGGTTGCATGATTTTATACTGGCATACAAAGTTCAGCCGCAGCGTAACTTTGTCGTCGGTCATCATTTCTTGACCTAGAAGCTCCATCTGTTGCTGACGCAAGTCAATGGTTTTCACCGACACCGAAGTCGGTCCTTTCCAGAAGTAATACTTTCCCGGAGCGAGCTCCCGTTGCATCACGTGGTTATAATACAAAACCCCGGATTCAAAGCTTTCGATTTCAAAAGATTGGACGTGTGCTGTAAGCTTCTGCAGAATGGAACGATCCACCTCAGCCGGCAATTCAGGTTGTCTGATGTCCACACGTAAATAGGTGTGCTTCTTTAGTACGTTCCAGAAGGCGTAGATACCCGCTTTAAGCAGTTGCACGAACTTCCCGTCCTCGTAATGCAGGACGTATTCATGGTCTTGGATCCGGACAATATCGAGTTGCTTCAACAATTCATCATCATGGAGGAACAGCTGTAAGTCCTTACCTTCTACTTCAAAAGGCTTCGCAATATTTAACACAATTACCGTATCTTGTGACCACAGCATGAATCGATACGTTCCAGGAATCAACATTTTCACATAACTGCCTTTATGAAAGAGCAAACCGCGCTCGTCAGCTCGAATCGTTACTTTTCGAAACATCATCTTAGCCCCCCTCATTTCATAGAACCTTAGGTTTGGAATCCCGCTGCGATTCCGGCGGAATCTCGTTTAAGAACGGAGTGTCGTGCGATTTCTCCTGCTTTAATGTCCAAGAGGAGGATATGGCCGAACTGCAGCCACAATTCCATCTCTTCTCATCCAAGCGGGATTTACTAGAGACTCCGTTCGATATCCACGGATTGCAAAGCCTTACCGCAGTGCGCTTATCCTAGCCGCCAGGGATTCCATCCTTTGGCCTCTTCGTACTGATGTCCTCGATTAAAAGTCGAGTGTTCTACCAGAAATCGCGCCCTAGCGATTGGGGAATCGAACCCCTTCACGGATTCTTTCCGATCCGGCATGCACAGGATACCGTCGCATATGATGCGCGGCACTGTGGGACGTTACAGAAATCCCAGCCTCGTTACAGCCGTCCGAATAAGAATCATAATCTATGATAAAACGTCAATCGACGTCTACCACCAACCCAAATAGAAAGGGTGTTATACTCCTTTGATTGCGGCCATCGGTTTGCATTTGGCTATCACATCCGCCAAGGAGGCGCCTACAATACTGTCAATGATGAGATCCACATCTTTGTAAGCCTGCGGACATTCATCCAAGATCGTCTTCAGCGAGCGATGATTGACCAAGATCTCCTCGTCGGTTCCGACCTTCATTGATGCTTCAAACTGATCGACGGTAACCAGTTCCTTCGTTGCTTTCCGGGAACGAGCCCGACCCGCGCCATGACAGATGGAGTAGAAATTTTTCTCACCCTCCGCCCGTCCTCGCATGATATAGGATGAGGTCCCCATCGATCCCGGGATCAGTGCCGGATGTCCGCTCTCTTTGTAAACCGCCGCGTTTAAGAAGTGCCCAGGCGAAAGCGCCCGCGTCGCGCCCTTCCGGTGAACAAGCATGGGTTCGTTCCGGTGAAACTCCTTCAGAGCGTAGTTGTGCATGAGATCGTATAGGACGGGCAGCTCCGTCTCTCCACCGAACACATCACGGAAGCCTTGCTGCACCCCGAAAGCAATCATGTGCCGGTTGCTGACCGCAAAGTTGAGAGCCGAGTACATTAAATGAAGATACGTCTGCCCGACATCACTACCGATCGGGGCGTACAACAGGTTGCGATCCGGATTGGTAACACCCCAGCTGTACATCGCTTCGCGGAATATCTTCGTATACGTTTGACCGAGCTTCGCCCCCCACGCCCGGGAACCGGAGTGAATCATGACGACGACTTGCCCGTCAAATAATCCCCAGGACGCCGCAACGTCTTTCGCTTCTTCCTCGATCTCTAAATACTGGATTTCAATAAAATGGTTCCCGCCGCCAAGCGTGCCTAGTTGACCGTGTGCATACTTGCGAATATTTTCTGGCAGCTTCTCGAGGTAGCCGTGGCTGAACGTGAACGTGGATTCTTCCACGTGCGTAAGCCAGCGCTCATTCGGGACGTAACGCTCCGGCAATCCCTTCAAGCCGCTTCGTACCACGTCCATGATGTCGATGTCCTCATAATGCGTGTTCGTCCGCTCGTTCGTGGGAACGTATTTTTCAATGGCTTGGATCAATTGCCGCCTTACACCTTTATCCTGTAGATCCCGTTTATGAAGCTGCGTCGTATGCACCCGCATGCCGCAGCCAATGTCTACTCCTACGATCGACGGCGAGACAAAGCCGTCCTTCATGTTCCATACAGCGGTCGTGCCGATGCAGGTACCGATGCCGACATGTGCATCCGGTGTGTAGCTCATATACTGATTGCGGGGGATCCGCAGATTATTGTCCGCCATCTCAAACACCTTGTCTTCAAAGCTTTCCTTGACCTCAGCATTCGCGAATACATGCAATGCGCCATGCTCAAGTTCTATCTCGTAATGGTTGTTCCCGTGTTTCTTTTCCAATCGTTTCATGTTTCGCTTGCCTCCGTTTCCTTGTGGCTTAGTTCTATCTTCGCTCATCCGGCAGTAAACGAACATGGTGAAAGTATTACGACCGAATGAAATGTTTCCCATGTTCTAGGGCTCCATTCGTCTGATAAAATATAAAGAAAGATATGATAAAGGCGAGGTTGTACGATGGCCAAGGAAAGCTTTGATAAAGAAATACAGTTTCTGCGGATGCTCGTCTTAACGAGCGGGGCCTACAGCCGTCAACAATACGCGGAACGACTCGGTATCTCCGTGCATACCTTCGATAAGACGCTTCGGCGGCTGAAGGAGGTTATTGAAGCGGCTTACCAGTACATTGCGGACACGGAACGCAAACAGTTCGCAGACACTCTGCGGTTTAGTTACTACGATTCGACGGATCCGATTCTATTATTTCTGTACCGCGCGAAGTCGATGAAGGAATCGGAGAGTGTTCGGATTTCATTGTTGCTAGCGGCCATGAATGAACGCCCCCATACGGCTTTAGAATTGTTGGATGTATGCAGCGAACACCTCGATCCAGCGGCTGCACTGCCGGACGAGAAAACGATACGCTCCGATTTGAAATATTTGGAGCAAGTCGGCGTAATCCGGAAGGAGCCGGGACCAAGGCCATACCGCTACCGGGTACATAACGATCTCGTACGCGATTTAACCAACGAGGAATTGTTGGAGCTTTACGACTTTGTGGACATTATGGCTAACACGCAAGTCCCTTCCGTTATTGGTTATTTGCTTCGAGATGGACTGAAGAAACAGATTCAACGCCGAAACGATAAGGAGACGCTTGTCGAGCCTTTCTTATATAAATATCATTACTACTCACGTATTTTGGACGAGGCGCATCTCTTCACCTTCTTGAAAGCCATTGAGGAGCGTCGGAAGATACGTTTTCTTTACTTTTCACCGAAGACGAAGAAGGCTTACGCCTCCAAAAATACGAACCCTCTGTTTGCCCGCGAAATGGAAGGAAAAACAGCTCTCACGCTGCCGCTGAAGGTCATCTATGATCATCAATACGGTCGTTGGTATTTAATTGGATTCGATGGACGATTTGGAATCCGCAAATACCGCGTCGAAGGAATCACACAGATTGAAGAAGACGAGGTCGTACCGGAGGAGTTCTTTGCACAAAAGGTTGCCGAGTTGGACCGAGCACTTGAGCACAGCTGGCTCATCGACACGGGAAATCCGGTTACCGTACGTGTCCGCTTCTTCCACCCTGAGCCGGGGAAAGCCAATTTTATAAAAGAGCGCGTACGGCTGCAAGGCCAATGGGGTTCTATTATCGAGGAAAATGAGGACTCGTTCGTATATGAGATCGTCGTGAACGGTACGACCGAAATTCGACCGTGGATCCGAAGCTTCGGCTCGAGCTGCGAGGTCCTTGAGCCTCGTGAATTCCGGAATGACATGATCGCAGAATGGAAGGGGATTTATTCCTATTATGAATCTGTTCGAGAAGATCTTTAACTATCAAATCTTGTCGCGGCTAGAGGATTCGGGGACATCCACAACCACATCTCAAGAGAGAGCTTGGTTGAAGTCGATGATCGAACTCCCTGTCGCATCCGAGGCCCTTTCGCCTGCACTATATTCTAAGCTGGTAGCCGCTCTTGAAACAGAGGAAGTGGTTGATCTTTCGGCTGCTTTTATCGAGAAAGCCCGCAGCGCCGAAAAACAGCCTTTTCACCCGCATCTTCGAGCCTTGCGTCAGATCATCGCCAATCAAACAGGACTTCAGTTAACAACCAAATTAAAGGACGGGCGTGTAAAAGAGCGCGAGCCCGCTTTCCCATATAAGCTTGAGTATTCCATGGTAAAGCGGGAATGGTATTTACTTTGGTATCACCTTCATTATAAAGCACTTCTCTCCACGAGATTGAATCAAATCGATTCATTCGCACTTCTCTCCCACCCCCTTCCGCCTGAGCGGATCGAACGGGTTCAAGCGCATATAAAAAATCTGCTGGAACAGCGGAAGCGAACGGCGACGATAGAGGTCGTGAGGCGGTATAACCGTGAATTATCCCGGATCTTATATGCCTTCTCCTGCTTCGAGAAGGAAGTGGAATATGATGACGCATCAGATCGATACCTCATTCGGATTACGTTTCAAGGCAACGAGGCCGAATATGTTTTATCCAAAGTTCGCTTTCTGGGGCAAAGGGTGAAGATTATCGAGGGTGAATACTTGCGAAGTCGCATGCTGGAAAGCTCAACCAAAGCGCTTGCAAGGTATGGAGAAAACCAATAAGTTTTTTGTATCCTTTCCCTGCAATCCGGATGTCAAGGACGCAAGCTACCGTCCTTGACATCCACTTCATAAAAGGATCTAGCGTTACTATTTTTTTGTTCCCCTATTATTTCTACCAAGTAAAAGAACCCGTCATGAGTCTTTACTTAACTTCCTGAGAGCGAAGATAGTGGTTAACCAAAAAAAGCAGCTTATAAAAAGATGCTTTTTTCCGTGGGAGATTATTGATAGATTTTGGTCATCCATTCAACGATCCCCATGTTTTGTTCACTGCGCAGCCATTCCACGTTATGATGTCCAATAATATGGCCGTCCTTGATCGCAATCACTTCATCAAGAATCGTTTCAACTTCCTTGATTTCATGAGTTGTAATCAGCACAATTTGATTCTCAAGATCAATGAATTCAATTAATCCCTTTACAATGGAATCACGAACCATCGGATCGAGCCCGGAAAGAGGTTCATCCATTAAAATGACAGGGACTTCCCGTGCAAGGGTAAGTACCATTTTTAACCGTCCGCGGTTTCCTTTGGAAAGGTTTTTTAGCTTAGCGTTCGGATCCAATTTCATGAATGTGCGGATTTCTTCCGCTTTCTCTTTATTAAAATCCGGAAACTGTGATGCATAGAAATCAATCGTTTGACCGACATTGTAAAATCCGTAGTATTCATCCGACTCCGATAAATAGGAAACTTGCTTGGCGATACGGCGATCGACTCTGACCCCGTTTACGGTAACACTCCCTTTAGATGGTTGAATGAGACCCGCTATTAATTTTAATGTCGTTGATTTTCCACTACCGTTTTCTCCGACGAGCCCAACGATTTTCCCCCTCGTCAGCTCAAGATTAACATCATCGAGTGCAACCTTGGTCATAAATTTCTTGGTTACCTGATTAAGCTTGATCATGGTTTGGCATCCCCTTCATTGTGACGCAAAAATATTTGGAGTCCGTTTTCAATTTCTTGGTTTGAGAACCCCATGGCCTGCATGCCTTGGACAAATTGTGAGATTTTCTCCTGTTTAAGCCGTTCTCTCATTTGGTTTAATATGCCTGTATTTTCCGTGACAAACGTGCCTTGCCCTCGTCTCGTCTCTACCGTTCCAATTCCTTCTAATTCTCGGTAGGTTCGTTGTACCGTGTTTTGATTTACTTTCACCTGAATAGCCATCTCCCGTACGGATGGAAGTTTGTCACCTGGCTTCCTTTCACCGCGCAGAATCTGCTCGTTAATGCGTTCTGCCAGTTGAAGATAAATAGGGTGTGATGAATGAAATTCTGTCATTTCTTTACACCTCAACTTTTCGGTCCAATATCCAACAAGCAGCGAAGAAGAGTAAAAGAACCATTGCTCCTTCCATGACATAGGTACCCAAATAGAGGCTGAATGGTTCGGTATCCATCATCATTTCTGGGCTATATTCCAAGCGTTGAATAAAATTCATGGCTTCCATCATGCTCGTGGCTTCAAAGGCACCCCACATTGTAAGCCGTTCATATAGGGGAGACTCTAAAAGCCAGCTATATAATGTTCTTGTTGCAATGACAATGATAAACGTGGATAGAATACTTAAAAATGTACCCAGTTTGCTAGCGATGATCCTATAGATTCCCCAGTAAAACAAAAACCAACTAGCCATGCTAATGGCAACTAGGAAAAGCTGAATTGCGCTAAACAGTCCGAAATCTATTATGATTGACCAGGGTACTGGTTTGGGGATATTGACTGATAAATGTAATGCCAGAAGTAAGGTAATTCCAATGATCGCCTGCGTGATGAACATGGAAATAAGTCCAGCAACCACCTTCGATGATAATAGCGAGGAACCTGTCATGGGATTATGCAGCCATAAATGGAGTTTTTTTCTTTCCGATCGCAAGCTAAAAAACAGGTAATACACTAGGTAAAACGCTTGAAAACCCGAAATAAAAATAGATACACCGAGAACAGCTTCCCACTGGTACCCATACTGAGAGCCGATGTAATAAGCAACACTTGTAGTAAGAAGAAAGGCGATCAAAGGGAGTAGAAAGGCTAGCATTCCTAATCGCAGCTCTTTTTTGGTTAGACTTAACCATGCGGTCATTACGGAAAACCCCCTACTAAAAATTGTATGGGGTTAATAGTACACCAATACAGTAGATGCGCGCAATTGGAATAAGCTGGGACATTGGACTCGCTAACTTATTTTTAGGAGGTACAAGTATGTTCAACAAATTCCTCGGAAGTAAAAAATACACCCTTGATGTTTTTTATGACTTACAACGGGACATGGAATAAAGGTTAATGAAATTGACTGTAGAGGTTCTAAGCTCTTGTTACGTGATGGTTTCAAATTATATTTGGTAGATCTGAAAATATATTAGATAAATTGTTGAAGTAGATTCTAGGAAGCAGGGAAAAACTATTTAGCTTTTCTCTGCTTCTTAATTATTCCCCACTTCATCAGCAGGACAAATAACTTTTTAATCCAGATAAAACACCGGCCCTTTTGGGATAAACGGTAGATGGCGCCCTTTCGGCAGCAGAAAGGCATGATCCCGTTTCAATCTCAACCTCTCGCAATACCCATCTGTAATAATGAGAAGAGGCCCCTTTTTTGGAAAATCTTCTGCGTTTTCCAGCAGGTCTATTCCCGGCTGGAGAATGGTTCCCCCACGCCCTTTGATCCTAACCTTGTCGGCAATCACCTCCGGCGCCAGGTATCCTTCATCATAAGCGGCGGCGTCACAGAACACCACACGAACAGCCGGAACATCCCGCGAAAGGCTATAGCTGGAGATTGCACCGAGAGCTTTGGCCAGTATTTTTTTATCCATCGAACCTGATGTATCTAGGACCACGCCGAACGTCCTTCCGTCATCCGACGCTCCGCTGGGAACCCATCTTGGCCGGGGGATGTCGGGTGTGGAGGACTGCCGTCGGCTCGCCCTCGCGTAGGTTCGGTTTTGTTCCAGCGGGGCAAAATAGTGGTCAAACCACCTCGCCAACTCCACATCCCACTTGATCGGTGGCTGGCCCAGTGCCCGGATTTCCTCGATGAGGCCTGCGGGGATAAACCCGCGGTTCTGCTCCTGATGATAAATCAACCCTTGGGTCAGGCAATTCCGGAAAAAATCATCCAATGTCGTCCCTTCCCCCACTTCCCAGAAACCCGGATTCCCTTTATCCAGCATATCCCCCAACCCGATCCCCCGCAGCGTATAAAGCTTGCGATAGGTTCTTATGTCGGTAACGATCCGGTCATAAATGGCTTCCGTGGACAACCCTTTGAGCTCTGGATCCATCAGCCCTCCGACTTTGGGAAACTCACCTATTCCTATCTCCACCAGCCAGCCGTTGATTACATAATCACAGGCCACATTCCACAGATAGGGATCTCTTCCCTGGCAGCGTTCATGGTGCCGTAGTCCGGCGTGCAGCAGCTCGTGGGCAATGACGAATTTGCATTCGTGCTCATCCAATCCGGAGGCCGGGTTCATATAAATTTCCCGGTCTTCGATATCAATCGCGGCAACGGAGATGTCCAACCGGGCACAGATCGCCGGGTCTTCGATGAGCTTAAAGCTAGCTGCAAGAGACCCCAGCAGAGGATAATGGTCGATGAACCAATTTCGGGCTTTTGCAGCAGGGGTTAATTCGTGCGTTTCCTCCCCCAAAAAAGCCGTATAACCAGCAGCCACTTTGACCGCACTGGTCACTGCCATCGACAGCCCTTTTCCCAGGCAGGCTTCCCAATCCACATCTCGGTTCCAATAATGGTATTTGTCGGAGAACACCAAATCTCCTTGCGAGCCTCCTACTCCCCAGTGACGCAGAGGCTCCGGAATCCCGCGTTCAGAAAACTGAAGATACAAATCCTCCTCACTTTTGGAACGAAAATCGAGCATGCCGCTCAATTCCTTGGGAGGAGTCCCCCATTTCATGTCGGAAAGAAATTTGGCTATGAAACAGTCACACGCGGTATTCCATGCCACCTTGTTTTCTTTGGCCTGAAAATGACCAAACCCGAGATGCAAAAGACAGTGAGCCAGCACGTACATCCATTCGCTCACTTCACCGCGTCGAGTGGGGTGAACATGAATGGCCCCCTGCCGGGTAACAACGGCCCAGCCGTCGTCGGGACATATTTGGCTGTCTTGCCGGTAAAAACGGGCATGCAAAGCCAACGGGGCAAACATCGGATGCTGATGCAACATCTGCAGCGCTTCCGAGTAATTTTTCAACGCGATATCCAATTCAGGCTTTTTTCTTTTGCTCATGGGCTAGGCTTCCTTCCTATCCACCAATCGGGGCAGATCGCGCACGATTTCCACCATGAACCAATCCGGTAGCGCATTCCCTTCCCCATGCTTGGCCACCACCATTTGCGCCATTTCCAGACTGATGGAGCTTAACTCCTTAATCAGAGCTTTGGCGCGGTGGGCGAACCGCTTATGGGCATCCGTCACCTCTTGTTTTTGAGCCGGCAATTCTTTGATGATTTGTGCTCGGAACGATTGGGATAAGAAATACAAAACATCCCGGTCTTCCGGGGCATGAGGGAAAGACATTTCCCCCTCAATGATTTTATTCAATTGGTATCTTCCGCTCAGCTGCTTATGAAAAGCTTTAAATTGCGATGCATGATGCGGAGTCAAACTGCCGTGGGCCAGGATACCGACCCACTCGTGCGTGAGATTCTCCCCGAATTCATAGAGGGCATCGCTTAGCATATGCCAGGACCGGGGGGTGGAAAAGGGTTCCTCCGTTTTAGGGGGCTGGCTCCATAAATGATCCGGGCGTACCTGCAAATATTCCAGCACCAGCGGATGAAGGCCGTTTTCAAAAGCCCAATTCAGCCATTCTTGAAAAGAAACCCGCAGTTGGACATGAAACATCCGGTTGATCAGTGCAGAAGACAGCGGTTTGACGATCGCACTATCCTGCGCCCGGTTTCCTGCGCCAATGACAATGGAGCCCTCGGGAAGCTGATATTCCCCGATTCTTCTTTCATGAATGAGACTGTAGAAAGACTTCTGCACCTCGTGGGAACAGGCATTCAATTCATCTAGAAACAGACAATAAGGTTCTTTTCGGGCAATCATGCCCGGTGGGCAAAAGCGGCTCGTTCCGTCAACAATTTGCGGAACACCTAGGATATCTTCCGGAGCAAGCTGACTTCCCAGCAGAGAGACGCAGGGCAGACCCACCTGCGCTGCAAATTGCTCAACGAGAGAGGATTTTCCGATTCCAGGTGCCCCCCAAATGAACACGGGTCGAATCACAGCCGTATTTAACAGCAATTCCGTCAATTGCTTTTGGGTTACTGATACAGCACTATTCATTCCTTTTCCTCCGAGTAATAGGCTTCATTTTATCTATTAACAACTATCATTTTACCATCCTCTTCAGAAAATAGGAGACAAACGGATTCTTTCCGATCCGGCATGCACAGGATACCTTCGCATACGATGCGCGGCATGATCTCGCAAAAAACTTTATTTTCCAAGACAGGAGGTAAAGCTTTTTGCTTTCTAATCTCATACTTAACTTTTCATGTATAAAGCCAAAATTCTTTAACAATTTCCCTAATTATGTTAATATTTGGTTGATTAATAGACCGGCCATATTAATGGAATTTATCAGTAGAAGGAGGAGAATTCTTCGCATGCCTCAATCCATACTCATCGACCATTCGCAAAAAGAATTCCCGGAATTTTTGTATGTGACGCTGGACTTAGAAGGGTATTCTCAAACCATTTTTAATCACGATATTGATATTTTCAGCTACAGACTTTACATACCTAAAGGTATACGAACCCACTCTCGTGAAAAGCCTGTCCCTCTGGTCATTATGCTTCATGGTTGTGGCCAAACTCCAGAGTCGTTTGCAAAAGGAACGCAAATGAACGAACTAGCAGAAAAAGAAAATTTTATTGTCCTATACCCTGAGATGAGTAATGTTGCGGATTGGTTTGTTTTTAGGACATTGCTTTTTAATCCTTATCTTTTTTATTTCCTAACTCCTTTACAGGTAAGGTTGTTAAGGGATTCTATTCAGCTAAATGGATCGATGTTAAAAAAGAATGTTCTACAGTCCTATCCGAATTCGTTAGATTGGGTAAGTCAGCATTTAAAGATGAATCCGTTTTTTAGGGACTATTATGAGGAATTAAACTCAACCGATTGCTGGAATTGGTTTTTTGATGAAAATCAGCATCGTGAAAAAGGACAACCTCAAATCATCATTGAAATCATCCACCAAGTAAAAAGCTTTTTAAATAACGAATATCATATTCATATTGATGAGAAAAAGACGTATGCTGCAGGTTTCTCGGCTGGTGCGGCCATGGCGGGCATTCTCGGAGCCACCTATCCCGATAGATTTAGTAAGATCGCAATCTGTTCTGGTGTACCCTACCATGCAGCGAAGCCACGTAACAAAGCTGATCTTAAACATATTTTTCACGATGCTGTTTCTGTGATGGAAAAGGGTGTCGAAGATCCCTTTGCATGTGGTGACAAGGCATTTGAGGAAATGAAGAAGGCATTTAAAGAAGTAGGGAAAAGAACCATGCCTGTCCTTATTTTGCAGGGTACCGATGATAGCATCGTACGTCGAATCAACGGGGATCAGGTGTTTATCCAATGGGCACAAACGAATTTTCGCATTGAAGGTGGTCACGGACGAGTGCCTATTAGTTTTCAAAATCCTATCCAAGCGCAGGAAAATGGACGAGAATATAAAGAATATATCTATAAAGATAAAAGTGGATACCCCTTAGTCCAACTTCGGATGATCGAAGGGCTAGAGCATAAATGGTCTGGTGGAAGTGATGAAGGTTCTTATACCGATCTCCTCGGTCCAAAAGCAACCGAGCATATATGGAAATTTTTTAAGTAAATATCACGAGACTGCGTGAGGAAAAAGAATGAAAAGGGGATTTGATGCGACCCTCTATTTTACATCCTCCCTATCTCCAAGGTATAATATAATTAACTAGTCACAACAATAAAAAAGAGACCGACAGTGCTCGAACACTACCGGTCACGTACAACAGACGTTCCCCAATTTGGGGGCGGCTCAGTTTAGGAAGAAATAGACCACAGAGTTGTCAGCTCACGGGTGGTCTATTTCTTTTTGGTCATGTATGTCCGTTAATGTGAACACGCCTAAATTCATGATGTTAATGACGGCCCCGTTTTGTTTGGCGTACTTCTGAATGTCAGCTAGACTACCGGTATCTTTTAACCTCACATGCTGCTTCAATGACTTCTTTGGTTTGGTTTTCTCCCAGGTTTTGAAACATCCCTGATTTTTCGTTGACTTCATATACAATCATGGCCGACCCTTCCCTTTAAAAGCTCGTTGTATTTCTTATTGGATCCGAAGGCTTTACCCACCGGGTATTTTTGCTTGTTTTTCTCGATCTTTTCTTCGATCGCTTCCTGAATATTGATATCTAAATCATGAGCGAGGTATAACGCATAGATGAGAACGTCCGCGAGCTCCTCTTTGATCTTGGGAAGGTTCTGTTCCACCGCTGTTTGGCTATCCTTCCACTGAAAGTTCTCTAGCAATTAACTCGCTTCTAGTGAGATCGAGATCGCAAGATCCTTGGGAGTGTGGAATTGTTCCCAGTCTCTTTCTTTTCGAAAGGCTAATAATTCATGGATGAGTTCTTGCACAGGTTTTCCTCCAGGGGTATGTTTTGATCTATTATACAATCTCTGGAATGTATTCTCACCTTAGGAATAAAGTAATAAGGATAAAAAGGGGGGGTGACATGCTTCCTACTGGCTGCTCTTTACCACTCAAATTCCTCGGGATATTCCACATTTGGCCTTATCGCAGATATCGGACAATTATACTCCCTCGCAACAACGAAAACATGGTTTTTGACTTGCTGATATTCATCCCCAAACTCCGCTAACCTTTTTGCCATGGTAGGTATACTCTTGATTCGTTTATCTTTGTCCATGTCCATAAACCTGCAGTTCAGGATGTCAACATATTGCGTCGCATAATGATCAAACCACGTATAGTCCTTATTCATCAGATTCATCATGCGGGGAAAGGAAGCATCGGAAACGGTCTCTTTAATACATTTTATGACCGATGACTGGAACACTCTCACCATGGCAATGGAAGGGTCCCATATATTACGCTTGTCTACCATGACATCATAACTCTTTTTTGCATTCTTCCGAGCATAAAGCTTTACAAAATCATTGAGTGCCATCAATACAAACAGCATTTCGGGCCAAAAGACATGAAATTTTAAGTATATATTTTTGTCAGGAGCGATAACTCCCAGCCATTTCTTTTTTTCATCATCCAACCCATTCTCCACAAACTCCATTTCTCGGTTTCCCATCAACGCATGGCGCATGTCATAGCAAACGCCCAGCACTCTTAAGCGAGCTGTTTCGTATGCGGGGTATTCTTCCTCTTCTCCCACTATCGCATGGAGCGCTTCGTAGAGTTCTTCAATATCCAAATAATCCCCATAGACAGCTATGCCCATATTATTCGGGGTATTTTTAGCAAAAATCATTTTCTCAGATCCCTTCTTTAACCACAGGTTTCTTGCCTAGTATAGCCAACAGTAATTCGATCTTTACCTGAATGTTACTTCCGGGAAGATGGTTGACGCGGTTCCTCACCATTCGGATTAGCCAGCAGATAAGGCAAACGGTCATCCTCCGCAACCCTCATTTTAATCTGATCCACCATAGAATCGTGCTGACACAAGAAATTCCACAACCCTATTCTAGCCTCTTCGTCTAAAATGATATATTCTTCCACCTCTAGCATACGATCCTTGAACTGATAAAGCACATACCCCCTAGGGTTGTCCTCACTGTTGCGATAAACCCCTACTTTATAGTTGAATGGCTTGACATGATAGTCCCACCAGTCCAGCGACCGATCCAGCATACCGCAATAGCTCGAGGCAAACCGCTGATACATCTCTTGCAAGAGGCTTGTGCCGCTCCTGTCCGTTAGCCTTTCTACTCTTCCCTTTGTCCTAGTCAGCAGAGTAAGATGTGCTGCGTCAAGCTTATGAATGTCCGGTTTCTTTCATTGAAACCAGGGCCTGCCTAATCAGCAGACTGGCGCTCCCTTTTCTCCGGTGCTCCGGCCAAGTCGCAACTCCGGCAACCCCACCCATGCTAAAGCTCTTATGGGCTATGTATATCTTCAGTGGCAAAATATGAAGCTTAGAAATTAATTGCTCCCCCTCATATTCTCCCCAAATCTCATGAAGCTTCGCTCGTTCCCTTCTTTCCACCGCTTGCTCTGGGCTCAGCTGATATTGAAAAGCATATTGAGAAAGCGCTAAGCTTTGCTCTATGTCCTGATATTCTAATTTAACAAAAGCAGCAGTTTACACGATCTCGAGTCGGCTTAATCGGCTCCTATATCCGGTTGAATGAACCGTTTAGTGGTATATCGTCGATCAGCACGATTTTTACGAATGATACACAACGAAATTTGTGTATCATTCAATATCCACAAATAACTAGATAAATAATGTGTATTATATCCTAGCATTTATTTCATGACATTTAATGTGAACCACACACAAGTGAATTTTAGGGTTTGATCTTCTTGCATAGCGATCTCCTCCAATATTTGCGTGATTTCCTCATTTTCAGAGGCTTCAAGTAATAATAACCAACGTACCAAACGATTTTCCCGTGGATTCACTTCCCCATTTCGCCATTTAATTAACAACTTAGGCAGCTCCATGAAATGAATCTCTAAAGCATCTGTCAACAAATTCATCGAACTACAAAAGATGCAAGATGGCCTCACCATATGAAACTTCTAATACCATGATAAAACCCGTGCTTAACAAGCGCGGGCCGTTTTTATTCGGTTTCCTGGATTGTTACCCCAAGGATGTAATCAGCTGCTCGCTGGGAGTGGACTTTCTGCTACTTCCGCAAAATCTTCTCCATCTCTTTTCCCTTTGCTAACTCATCGATCAGCTTATCCAAATAGCGAATTTCCTGCATCGTGGGTTCCTCAATGTCTTCAACTCGGACACCGCATACCACTCCTTTAATCAAAGTTCGTAAAGGATTTAGTTGGGGAGCCTTCGCAAAGAAAGTCTCAAAGTCTGTCTCATTTTCCAGTTGTGCTTCGAACTCTTCCTGGCTATAGCCTGTCAACCAACGGATGATCTCATCTACTTCTGTTTTCGTCCGTCCTTTTCTTGTTGCCTTCGTAACATAATGTGGATAGACACTTGCGACACTCATGGTATAGATCTTATGTTTAGTCATACATTAACAACTCCTACTCTTCTATTGAGGACTCACTACGAAGAATTCTAATCGGTAATCATATTTGTATCCATCGGGAGTAGCTTTCATCTCCCCCGTTTTGGTTTGCAAACTCTTTACATTTGGGTGTTCGTCTTCAGTTTGTATTTCATTCTAACATTTTCTTTACTGTATGAATGAATGATCAAACAAATTTAATCAATTAATCTTACATCCGTTAAAGAAAAATATTCCATCATTGAAAAAACCCATTCCAACGGAAAGCTAGAATGGGTTAGGATCCTTGTGTTATTTTTATCGAACATTCATCTCACTAGGATGTGGACCTTTACGTCGATTACGATTCAGTTGATTTATCTCGTTCATTTCATTTGAAGTTAATTCGAAATCAAATACATGATAGTTTTCTTCAATTCTTGATGGTGTTACAGATTTCGGTATGACGATGGTGTTATTTTGTAAATGCCAGCGCAGCACCACTTGAGCTGGCGTTCTGCTATGTGACATAGCAATCTTTTGAATGACTTCGTCTTGCAACACCTCTCCTCCCTGGTCAAGAGGACTCCAAGCTTCTACGAAGATATTATGTTTTGAACAAAAATCTTTTAACTCGTTTTGAGCAAGGTAGGGATGACACTCAATCTGATTCAATACGGGTACCACTTCACATTCTTTTAAAAGTCGCTCTAAGTGTTCAATTTCAAAGTTACAAACCCCAATTGCTTTTACTCGGCCATCATGATAAAGCTTTTCTAACGCTTTATAGGTTTCGATATACTGGTCAAATTGCGGAGTAGGCCAGTGGATCAAATATATATCAACATAATCAAGACCTAATCTTTCCAAGCTCTCGTCAAATGCACGTAACGTATTTTCAAACCCTTGATCACTATTCCAAACTTTTGTTGTAATAAATAACTCATTACGAGGAACAGATGATTCAGCAATAGCCTGCCCAACGCCCTTTTCATTCTTATAGATCATCGCCGTATCAATCGATCTGTAGCCAACTTTAATGGCAGTAGCAACGGCTTGTGCGGCTTGATCATCTGCAACCTGCCATACACCAAATCCAAGCTGTGGCATTTTTAAACCATTATTCAGCGTAACCAAATTCATCGTCCAATTCTCCTTTTATTATTCGAGATATTATTTTGAAACTTGAACCCTTAAAGAAGATTTTCCTACTAATCCATAATAAGAAAGGAAAGCCATTAAGCTTGCTAATAAAATAATCATTGCCATGGGAATGGCAGAATATTCTCCGGCTAATCCTACGAGTGGAGCCGTTAATGACCCTAATACAAAGGGCAGGAGTCCTAATAGTGCAGAAGCACTACCGGCAATATGTCCTTGTGTTTCCATTGCTAAAGAAAAAGAAGTTGAAGCAATGATTCCTATCGACATAACAAAAAAGAAGATGGGAATCACGACTGCTATAAGCGGTGCTTTTAATAATAGAGCCACTAGTAAAACAGCACCTGCTAGATTCGAAATCAATAACCCAATCTTTAAGAAGGTTCTCTCAGCTATGACACCTGTAAAGCGGCCAACCACCTGAGTTCCAATGATTAAGGCAACTCCATTCAATCCAAATAATAGACTGAACACCTGGGGCGTTACCCCATAAATATTCTGATAGACGAAAGGAATACCCGAAACATAAGCAAAGATACCTGCAATGATGAAACCTTGAGTAAGCGCATATCCCATGAACTGGCGATCTTTTAACAAAGTGCCAAAATTCTTCATTATTTGTGAAAAATTACTTGGGACGCGTTTTTCCTCTGGTAACGTTTCTTCCAGTTTAGATGAAACAATGAAATACAAAATAATACCTATACAAGCTAGAACAAGAAAAACTCCTGACCAATTGGTAAACGCCAATACTATACCTCCAGCAATTGGTGCCACAATCGGCCCAAGGTTCCCCACCAACATCAATAAAGCAAAGAACTTGGTGAGTTCCCTTCCACTGTATAGATCGCGAACAATGGCTCTAGATATAACAAGGCCACCTGCTGCTGCAAAACCTTGTAGAAAACGAGCCCCAATAAAGGTGTAAATATTGGGGGCAAACGCACAAATAACAGAAGCGATTAAATACAGGATGAGGAAAATCCTCATGGGCTTACGGCGTCCTTGAACATCACTCATGGGTCCAATAATCAGTTGGCCTAATCCCAATCCTAAAAGGCACGTCGTTAAACTAATCTGGACTAAAGAAGCAGTAGTATGGTATTCCTTTACGATAGTAGGGAATGCAGGTAAATACATATCAATGGTGAAAGGACCTAAGAGTCCCAGTGAACCTAAGAGTAAAGCAAGTTGTAATCGTTTCTTCCCGGCTAATTTATTCAAGTATTTCTCGCCTTTCTATCAACAATCATTTTCCATTAGGATGTTAAGAGCTTGCTTGATTTTACACTCATATAGGCGCAGGCAGTTTAACTAAAGAAGGAAAAAGCACTTAACTCTTAAATGTATGTGCATGCATATAAATTAGCATATGACAAAACACTTCGTCAACGATAACATACGGAGCGTTTTAAGTCCTGTTACCCCATCATGGTCTTAATTGGTCAAATAATCGCTGCAGTTCTTTATGAATCATATCTTGAGAAAAAGCCTTTTCAAGGGTTTCATGAACCGTAACGGTCGCCTTTTTAAGCTTTTCCTCTCCCTCAGCTGTTAAGGAAGTGTAGATGGCCCTTCGATCGTCTCCGCAAACATATCGCTTTAATGTTCCACAGCCTTTTGCTTCAAATCGACTGACCAGTCTTGACATAGCACTTTGACTAAGCCCCACCATACTCTGTAATTGTTGTAACTTTAATTTTTTTTCCGGGGCTTCAGATAAAAATAAAAGCACGTAGAATTCGTTTAATGATAATTGATGATTTTCTTGAAGTATGATTTCTAATTTATTCGTGATTTTCATTTGAATATGGGTTAATGATATCCAATTCGTTATCAATTGTTTATTTTGGTTTGATTCCATTCGTCCCACCTATTCTAGGCACAAGTTAACTCTCGCAATGCTTTATCCCTGCTCATTCATTGGTTTCCTACTCTATAGTAACAAGTAAACATTTCAAGAGTCAAACGGGACCTTGCTCCCCTACTTTTGAACATGAATCGTTCGATGATCGTACATGGTCAGAAGCGCTAAGGGGGAACCACACTAATATTAAACTTATTTTAATGGAATCCATATGTTCAATGTCCTTCCTTAATTGACTGATATGTCTGATTCAATAGGCAGCTGACTCCATAACTCAATAAAATAAAAATAGCCAATGCAACTATTGGAAATTTCACAAAGATTATTATGATTCGTTTTTTTTAATACGTTTAACAAGTAGCAAACAGAGGAAATAAATCAAAACGAAACAGAGAAGGACGGCACATAACAGTCCACCAAAAACTAGGATAGTTGGAGTGATTCCCGCTTGATTTAATGTTTTAAGATCTAACATGGATATTACGCCCTTGCTTTTGTTGTAGTTTTATCTTTAATTTGATAATCATTAGGAGCAAGAATGGAAGTATGAACTGATATGGGAGCATAAGATATGGGTTAATTACGTTGATCGCTACCTCACGATAAAAAGAGAAAGTAGGAAAATACACAAGGATGAACCAATACCATAAAACGCCCATTAAGACCATCAACCATTTTTGATTTTTTTTGTTTATAAGTGTTTCCACTGCTAGTCGGGAGGCATTGAAATATAAGGTCATTTTATAAAAGCCACCGATAAAAAGAATTGCTCCTCCAATGGCATCCAATCTTTGAATGAAGTCCCCTATATTAATTTTTTGTATTATCTTGAAAAGTGGAAATTGTGCCGTAGCAGCTCCATGAACCCCTAATACAGCTATCATAAAACCCAGCGAAATGGTTAAAAGTATCCCTGAAATACCAACTGCCAATAAAGATATCCTCCGGATTTCTTGCTTATTGTTTACATAGCACCAATACATGAGAAATACAATCATTTCCCCAAAAGGAAAAGTAATTACTGAAGGTGTTGCTTTCATAATGGGCATGATTCCATTTTCTAAAGTTGGCGATAATTGTTCAATTTTCCCAATACCTGAAATCAAAGAAAGAAAGTAAATGGACAATATAAAAAACATAAGGTAGGGGAAAACGATTTGGCTAGAACGAGCCTTGGCTTCAATCCCTAAGAACAGACAGTACATCACAAGCGATATGGTAATAAGTAGGATTGCTTGAATGGGTGTTTCCTGAAAAAAATTTATTATCATAAATTGGGCAAATTCATACAAAATGAAGGTTGAGATATAGAAAAAAAAGATCGCATACAAGATAATAAATGGGATTGCGATCCATTTTCCTAAAACAGAAACTAAAATTTCCATTAAATTTTGATGAGGAAAATGTTTCTGTATTTCAGTATAAAGCCAAGTTAAACCTAACCCAGCGCCAAGAGCGATTAAAATTACCATCCAAGCATCTTGTTTGGCATCAATCCCCAAAGCAAATAAGGTGGTACTTCCTATTTGAAATATAATAATCAAGGCAAATAATTGATATTTATCAATATATTCTTTTTGCAAATCCTACAGCCCCTTTTACCCCATATCCGAATATCATCTTAGTATTCGGCTTGTTGTCCGTTAACTTTGTGCCATTTTTCCGTATATAGCTATACCTAACAATAGCAAAGGGAGAAAAAGCCCATACATTAAGGAAAAAGACCCGGAGGAATATAACCGAGTAATTTTTCAACCAACATTACCATTCTGGTCATCCTTTTATTTTTTAATTTTCTGTGCTTTTTCAAAAATTAAATGTTCACAGTCCAACTTTTACCTTTCGTTGTATTGTTCACTAATAGGATTACCAAGTATAAGGTGGTTTTAATCGAATTGTGCTTTTCCATTACCTAAATAAAAAAAGACTGCTGATGCAGCCTTTCTGCGCTATCGATTCCCATAGCGGAATAATGACTAAACCATGCATACCCCCTACCGGGTATTTTCATAGACATTAATCAGCAAAAGTTCACTCATGGTAGACATGTAATTCTTTAAATAATGATAAAATTCCAAACCCATGGTTTTTTATCATCCGTACAGCAACATTCCACTGATCGATGAGATCAATAAAGAAGGTGCTGTTTTTGGAGTTATACGGAACTATGAATTTCACGATTCATACTTACTTACTGTAATTCGATTGTATCTTTTTAATCTTTTCATATATGAATCCTTAGTGTATAATCAATTCAAACCTAATTCCAAGTATGTTTATAGGAGTAATATTATATGATTTTAGCCAAAATGATTTTATATCTATTAAATCAGCATGAAATCTTGGATACCATTACCTTAGCCGATGCACTCGAAGATACACGGATCGATGAGCGATTAACATTTTTAAGATCAAGTGGATACATAAATGAAGTTGGAAAGAATGAATATGAAATTACACCCAAAGGGAGAGTAGCGTTAAGGAAAATATAATCAAGACAGTATGTGTAAGGAGGGGGCATCCATTGAATTCCTTACTGCCAGACACCCTCAAGGAATTTTTAGATATGGTTAAAACAGAAGATGGATTACAAACATTAATTCAAAATTTAATGGAAGAATACAAAAAGTCCTCATTTCCGAAAGAAGGATGAGGAGTTTTTGTATTCATATGGTGGTAATACAGAATGATTTGCTTTAATCTTAGGCACTAAAAATATGCACAAAGCGAGCATTGGTATTTCTATAAGAATAACAGCCATCTTCAAAAAGAGTGTTGTTGCCCGTTTCATAGTTCTCAAATATTCGAATATTCACGTCTTAAATTTCCCCTAAAACAGCCGAGAACTGCGGCAAATATTCCCGATTTTCTTCAAGGATATCGTCTAGCAGCTTTTTTGCCATGTTTGCCGAACCGACTAACGGGTGGATCGATAAAGCTTGCAATGCAGCGTGATAATCCCCTTTTGCGGCTGCGGTCACCGTCAATTCCTCGTAGGCTTTCACGACTTGCAATAATCCACGAATTTGCGGGGGAAGCGGTGTTTGGATGGCCACAGGATGAGCCCCGTTCGAATCAATGATGCAGTTTACTTCAATAGAGACGTCATCCGGCAGGCAAGTAATGACTCCATTGTTTTTTACATTCACCGTCTGGATATCTTTCCTATCATTATAAATGGAGGCCATGAGGTTAACCGCAGCTTCAGAGTAATAGGCACCCCCCCGTTTCTCCAGCTGAGCGGGTTTTTCGGCAAGCTGTTCATTCTGATACAGCTCGAACAGCTCTTCCTCTACCTTTTTTACGGCTTCCGCCCTCGTCCCTTTGGCCTTTAAGGACTCCAATTGCTCCTCTAGCATTTTTTCCTTCATATAATAATAGCGATGATAACTGCAAGGAAGAGCCCCTAAAGATGTAAGGAAATCGAGATTCCAACCAAAATCGGGTATATTTTTCACCGTTATTCCCTTGGTTTCGCTAACTTTTTGTAGGATTTCATCCTTTACGTTCTTCCCGTCCACATAAATCTGTGTAGTCCAGTTGAGATGGTTAATGCCGACCATTTCAATTTCGACTTTCGATACTTCGGTATCCATTAACGAAGCCATTTGCATTTTGGTTCCGATCGGAAGATTGCAAAGGCCTATTGTTTTCACCTGTGAATGCTTGATGACAGCCTCCGTCACGATACCCGCGGGATTTGTAAAATTGATCATATAGGCATTAGGAGCCAATTCCTCGATATCTTTGCAGATATCCAGAATGACCGGAATGGTCCGAAGCGCCTTGGCAAACCCGCCCGCACCAGTCGTTTCTTGGCCAATGCATTGATAGCGCAAGGGAATTCTCTCATCACGCGCACGGGCATCCAGTAAACCCACTCGCATTTGAGTTGTAACAAAGTCGGCATTTTCAATGGCTTCCCGGCGATTTAGGGTTAAATGCAAGTTAATCGGCACATTGGCCTTTTCTATCATTCGTTTGGCTAGAGCCCCGACAATCTCCAATTTTTGTTTGCCAGCCTCAATATCTACCAAATACAGGTCACTAACAGGCAACTCATGGAATCGTTTTATAAAACCCTCTATCAGCTCGGGAGTATAAGAAGATCCACCGCCAATAACCGCAATTTTAAGGCTACCTTTTCTCACCCGCTACCCCTCCGTAAAGATCAAATTTCCTATATATCTCCGGCCCTACTGGAATCTTCAGATGATCCATCCCAAGCAGGATCGCCCCATAAACAGGCTCCACACTTGGTGTAACCAAATGAGCCTTTTTATTTTCTTGTAAAATCGTCTCCCGCATGGTTCCCAGGAGATAAGGGTTCTTTCCCTGTTGCAAAACGCTCCCGATCAAAACAACGGGAATATCCTCCTCACTGGATAGGCCTAACCTTTTAATGACTGAATTTGCCGAAATCCCCAATTCATACCCTGTATTACGGAGAATGCGAATGGCCAATTCATCCCCTAAGTCTGCGGCTTCATGCAAAATCAACGTTAATTGGCCTGGAACCTCTTTCACTTCCCGATCCAAAAAGTGGTTGAGCATTTCTTCCATATTTTTAAATTCAAAGAACTTCGGCACGAGGTCCGTTAAAACAGATGGAATTTCCCGGTAGTCCCACGATCTAACGGCAGATCGGAACGTCTCCAGTGCCATCTTTTTTCCGCCTGCCGCATCTCCATATAAGTAACCCTGCCCCCCAGTTTGTACCACCTTGCCCTCCTTGCTCCTGCCCACTGCATTCGTACCGCTTCCGCAGATCAGAACGACACCCGTATGACTCGGACTGCCTAATCTCAAACCCACCAAGGCATCGCAGACAAGATTCCAGGACCCAAAAGGAAAAAGGTTGAATAATGCGGGTTGAAGAATGAGAAAGTCCGATTCCCTGTCCGCCCCTGCAAACCCGTATTGGACGAACGATATGTCAACGTACCTCAGTTGAGCCTTTGCCAAGGCTTGTTCGATCGATTCCTTCACATGGGTTAGCGCTTTTTCAAGTCCAAAGACCTCATGATTCCCTCCTGCTGAAAGGCCTTCCCCAAGCGTATTCCCCTGTTCATCGGTGATGACGGTGTAGGTTTTGCTCCCCCCTGCATCAACTCCCATAATGTATCTCATGCAGATTCCTCCTTTACTCCTCCAGTTGTATATCCCGCCTAAGTTATAGCGGTAAAAAAATAAAGCTATGGGCACTGCGGTCTTTCCGATAAACTCCCAAATCGTCACCGCAGCCCACAAGAGAAAACGCTGTCAAAACACTTATCAGAGTAGAGCTCATAGCTTTGGTGAGCCTAGAGGAAAATGGTAGTAACCTCACTACTAATCTCCCTTATTTTTTAAATATGTTATAACATTAACTGAATTGTAACTACAATTGTATACGAAGTCAATAAAAATAAAAAAACCTATAAAAACATCATAATTCAACACATCTTGAATTTGTTATTACAATAACATCCTCCAATGATTACTATACCTTCAACATTACCTAGCTATATTCGATACATAGTGGTAATATTATTCTAACTTGTATCAAAATTGGGTACACAATCCGAGTGTTGTTACAACCAATTAGTTACCCAACCGGAGGAATTGTATGACAAAAGAAGGTCCTGGAATACCCCTATATTATCTCGTTAAGGAAAAAATTTTAGAAATGATTCACTCGAACAAGCTGGAGATAGGGGATAAACTGCCTACGGAACATGAATTATGCACAAAGCTGGGCGTAAGCAGGACGACAATACGGCTAGCTTTGCAACGATTGGAATTAGAGGGCCGAGTACAGAGAATTCAGGGTAAAGGCACCTTTGTAGCACAACCCAAAATCCAGCACACATTCAGTACCATTAGTAAAAGCTTCTCTGAACAAATAAAAGATATTGGCTTATATCCCAAATCGAAGGTAATCCATTTTGAAGTCATCCCTGCTCCCCTTCCAATTTCTGGAATATTGCAAATAGATGAAAAGGATCCCGTGTTTAAATTAGAGAGATTGCGCTTTGCCAATGAAGAACCGCTGCAGTTGCTAACGTCCTTCGTCCCCTGGAAAGTGGCACCCGGACTCCAGCAAAAGGATTGTTCCGGCTCTTTATTTCAGCTTCTTCGGACCAAATATGGAGTGAATATACACCGTTCAGTCGAATCCGTTGAACCCTTCTTAATTGATGAGGCCATGAGCAAGCTGCTTCATGTCCCTGCAGGCTCGCCATCCCTTCTATTAAAATCAACAACCTATGACAAGGATGATCAGCCGATAGAATATTCCATCGGTATTACCCGTGGCGAACAAATTAAATTTGCAATGGAACATTATTATCATTAATTGGGACTATGGACCCTAAAAGTAACCACTGGAAAATTTCTGTCGTGAACTTAGAGGTTTATGCATGTAAACCTACGGGATAAAACAACAAAGAGGGCTGCTTAAGAGTAACGGGTTCCATTTAGAGGTGCAAGCAATGGTATACACAACCGATTTTCAAGTCCGTTTTCAAGGTGTTTTCACCACTATAATCACATCAAACTTCGCAGTTTAAATCACAAAAGCAGGACTTCTCTCAACTGTTATGTTGGAAGAAGCCCTGCTTTAATTTTATCTGTGTTATTGAACTATCGATTCCCGTCGTTTAATAAATGACTAAAATTAATATACCCCCTACAGGGTATTTTTAAAGACAATAATTGGCAAAAGTACACTGATGGTAGACATGTAATAAAACCAAGGATGAATAGATGGAAATTCTCCACCTATGATTAAAAATTAAATAGAAACCTCATCATATAGGTGGAAAAACTCCAACTATTTGCTCTGAAAGCCATATTTATTTGATGTTTTCAAGCATTAGTTGTTGATTCTCCACTTATTTTGCTTTTTTTCCTCTTATTTTTTCGGATAAGTGGACTTTTTACCACTATTTAAAATCAACTCGATGTATCACAATCTCGTACTCCAAACATCCACATCTTCTAATATTCATTGGTACTGTTTCGTTAAACTGCCCGATAGTTCAGCAGGTGCCATTGATCTGGCAGCCTCCTGTCATCAAGGAACTCTTGTTTCTCAAGCCATAGTGATCTCGAGGTTTTAGTACCAAGATCTTATTTTACTGCAAGCCAGATTTGATTCGATGAATCGGCACGATGTGGATCAGGATCAATATAGGCTTCTATGGCTGGTATTTCAGCCACGTCATACCTATTTGACGGAATCCATTCGGAAAAAATTTGTTTCCAAGCCTTAGGCATTGCGATTGGGGTTGGTCCATACACTTCAAAAACGACCCATTTGGATGCGGGAAATTGAATGATCGATAAACCATTTAGCAACTCTCCAATATGTTCTGCAGCAATCCAGTAATCAATCGTGTTTTTCTCTGCGTCATAATTGTCAGTAATCCCTAATAAACCTTTAAATTCTCCATTCATTAATTCAACTAACATGTTCGCTGTTCCATTATTATTTACTTCATCCCAAAGTTCTGGAATACCTTGAGCTCCTGCCTCCGCGCCACAAGAACATTCACGTTTTACACCAACGGCTTGGAAAGCATCTCTTTTAACAATCTGATATTTCCTCTGTTCTGCTCCTTCCAGATTTACTTGAAAAAATCTTTCCATTATTTGCATCACTCTGATACCAAAGCATTGTATCTCCCGTTATGTTCATAAATCGCATTCAAATTCACCGCGAATCCTTAGAGTAATTCCACTAACATCGACCGAGCGACCACCCGCTCAGGATGGGTGAAGAAGAAAAACATCATATTTGTCCACTTTAACAAAATCTATTTTTTGGGCAGAGCCAAGAAAAGCCTAATTACATTACTACTTAGAAAGTGGTCGACAGTCCGACGGCTTTCAAATGTTTAGCCTCTCCGTGAGCTCTTTGATTTTCGGCAAGTTCATATCCCAGCCCGCAAGCGCACCGAGGTAACACTCTTCACCATCCGGTTTTTCCGCAAAATCACCGTGCACAACGGACAATACGGTGTTTCTGTTTCGTTCATCGAGCGTGAGTATGACAATGTCTTGCGGCATCGTGAAGCTGTAACGGATCATTTTCACCGGCTCGATCCCGAGAATCTTCCCCTCGATGTCGATAGTTCCCTCGGCGGTTTTCCAATACATGGCGCTGCCGACTTTCCAATCAGATTCCAGTGCACCGAAACCAGGCCAAAATTGCTCGATCCACTGTTTGCTGAGAGCCGGATTCGTCAAAACTTGCCAAACCTTCGCAGCCGGAGCATTGATTTCAATTGATTTTTCAACAAGGAGCTTCTTCATTTATACCTCCCGGTAGTCTATCATGTCCTATTATATGTTTTTGCGCAAAACGATGAACCTGAGGTCTATCGGATATATTTTTTGACCTAGTCTTTAGGGAAGTTCTCGAGAAGCTGTTCATATTTCTCATGCCATATTTTCCATTCGTTTTCACGTGATTGTATTGCCCTTCCATCCAACAATACGTTAATGACATCCAAACATACATGCCAGCCGGCAAGATCCTTTGAAGTATGGTTTGTTATCTTATTAATCTTTTCAATTAAGACTAAGCGACTTCCATCGGACTCAGGATATAGCTCAAAACGAACACGGTCTTCGCCCCATGTATATTCCAAAACGGAGTTTGGTTTAAGCTCTATAATTTCAAGTTCCTCAAATGTACCATCCTGCATGTCAAACTTAATTATTCCTCCTTCTCGGAGGTCGTCGATCTGTAACTCAGAGAACCAC
This sequence comes from Ammoniphilus sp. YIM 78166, assembly GCF_004522215.1. Classification (GTDB taxonomy): domain Bacteria; phylum Bacillota; class Bacilli; order Aneurinibacillales; family RAOX-1; genus YIM-78166. Next base: position 87,874 of record NZ_SDLR01000005.1, read on the forward strand.
TTCTCCAACTTATCATTCTCCGTCAACGAAGACCATATTTTCTCAACTGTGTGCTTTAGATTACGCTCGAACCGAGCAACATATCCATTCTGTACCTGCTGTACAACCGCTAACATGCAATACCTCCTTAGGATTTAGTTCGATCAGGAGAATCGTGAATCGTATTTTCCACCTCATCAAGCATACTGGTAATCTTGCTTGCGCTAAATTCACTGTCCAGGCGATTACCCAAAAACCAGCAGTAACAACTCCAGCCTGCCGACATTCTAAGCTCCTCGGCTTGCGAGTGGCTTCATTTCGCCTGTAGCCACGTCAGAAAGCGGCTCGTGTGCACCATTGCTTATGTAAGTCTTTTTAATTCGTTCCTTGCCGAGCGCTTTCAGTTCCTGCATAACCTTCCTTTATAATCATACCCACTTCATTGTAACCATCTAACTAATATTCTTTATCAAGCAATGCTCTAACTTGATGTAAAAGATCAAAAGTAGTTTGCCATTCGAGAGAAGTTAGATCAAATCCATTTTACTTGTGTACTCTTGGTACAATTAAACCTGAACCTAATAAGACTTGTTGAGGTTTTTGAACGAATAAACAATATTTATTACTGAGAACGACTCAGTGTTCTGTATCTGATCCAGGAAAACAGAAAGGTCATCCCATATTTTTACTACCTCTTTTCAACATTTCCATCCATCTTCATAAATTCTTGAACTTAATTCTGTTATCCTGCTGCCCGTTTATTAAAAAATGAGCTGCATAAACAGCTCAGCGTTCTTCATCGAAAGCGCTCGAAAATTGAAGTGGAATGGTGCTTTCAAGTAATTAACGGATACGGCCGACAAAACTCGGAAAACGTACACTAAGCGAAATTTTACTCGCCAACGGTAAAGCGCTCCGCGCTTTACCTTATAAAAGGGGACTGTCCCCTACCTAAGGGGGTATTCCCGTAGCTAGCAAAATATCGGTCAGGTACAACAGACGTGCCCCAATCTGGGGGCTGCTCAGTTTAGAAAGAAATAGACCACGGAGTTTTTGGCTCATAGGTGGTCAATTCCTTTTTGGTCATAAATGTGAGAAGGGCAATGCTAAAATCTAATACCCTTCCCCCTCTTTCACACCCTAGGTAACGGGTCTGCTTATACTCTCTCTTAAATATTCAGCAATTTACTACCTAAGAAGGGGCAAAAGCTTACACGTTATCCGCCTAAGTTTGGATGCTAGAAGAAGTCAAAGAGAGCGGTCGCTTGCTTCGGAATGAGGCGCTCCAGCTCGATTACATCGGCGCTCTCCCCTTTCAGCCTACCTAACTCATAGAAAAAGCTCGCGCTTTGCACTCCAAGAAAGATGGCGGTTAGGGTACTAATGTCACAAGTTAAGGCTGCCTTCGCGTGTGTGGCATGAATCCTTGACACCTGTCCATCTTGGATTTCATAGATACCTTCATTCCACTTGGCCCATGGGTCCTCTACTTGAATGGAAACAGACCCCGCTTGCTTTGCCAGAGGATAATGACGCAAAAACACCTCTACATCTACGATTCGAGCCATAAAATAAGGGGTGACTTCCTGCTGGAATTTCGGATTAGCCAACAGATAAGGCAAACGGTCATCCTCCGCCACCCTCATTTTGATCTGATCCACCATAGAATCGTGCTGACACAAGAAATTCCACATCCCTATTCTAGCCTCTTCGTTTAAAAAGATATATTCTTCCACCTCCAGCACACGATCCTTGACCTGATAGAGCACATACCCCCTAGGTTGATCCTCGCTGTTGCGATACACCCCTACTTGGTAGCTGAATGGCTTGACATGATAGTCCCACCAGTCCAGCGACCGATCCAGCATGCCGGAATAGCCCAAGGCAAACCGCTGATACATCTCTTGCAAGAGGCTTGTGCCGCTCCTGTCCGTTAGCCTTTCTACTCTTCCCTTTGTACGAGTCAACAAGGTCAGATGGGCTGCGTCAAGCTTATAAGTCTTATAGGAAACAAACCATTCCCACCCATACCTACGATAAAAGGCAAAGCTAAAGGGATGAAGCAGACTGATTGAATGTCCGGTTTCTTTCATGGAAACCAGGGCCTGCCTAATCAGCCGACTGACGCTCCCTTTTCTCCGATGTTCCGGCCAAGTCGCCACTCCGGCAACCCCTCCCATGCTAAAGCTCTTATGGGCTATGTAGATCTTCAGAGGCAAAATATGAAGCTTTGAAATTAATTGCTCCCCCTCAAATTCTCCCCAAATTTCATGAAGCTTCGCTCTTTCCCTTCTTTCCACCGCTTGCTCAGGGCTCAGATGATATTGAAAAGCATATTGAGAAAACGCTAAGCTTTGCTCTATGTCCTGATCTTCTAATTTTCTAATCATTGTTGTTTTTCCTTTCATCCATTGATCGCTTTAAACCGTCCTGTACTTTCTTTATTCTAGACCGCTTAAGGAACTCCTCCGTTATGATATAAAAGAAGAAAGAGTATGTATATCTCCATGATAAAGGGCTTGATCGAACCAATGAGCTAACGTCTCCCCGAAAAATGAAGACATAACCGCTATAACAACCAGGGACAGGTAACGCCTTAGGAATGATAGGAATAAGCTTGACCTTGCAACTCTCTCATTCGCGATAAAGACTCCTCATATACTACTTCCACCTGGTTCCCCCTTTTCCTACTCTCAGGTATATTAAACGCGATCGTAAAGCACTATCGTGCTTTACTCAACTGAAGGACTGTCCCTCATCATAAGGTAAGGTGCGAAGCCTTTGCCGTTGACGGTTAAGAAGGTGATAACAATAGGAGCGACTGAAAAAAGACAGGAGCTTGTAAAACTGATTCAGCATCTATCTGACAAGATATATTCATGGTTCATAGCTTATTGTCTTATCTAAAGAGTAGTAGGAAAAACCGAGTCTTTCCATGGAGGGTTTACGTAGCCCCTATCTTACATTTCCCTATCTCCCCTATTTATAATGAAATAACTATTCAAGACAATAAAAAGTTCGATATTAACGATATGGTCCATCCCCTTAATGTAAACCTTTGTTCATTCTCCGATAGTTGGCCGTAGCGGTATTAACGGAAGAATAGGCTAACCCCTGATAGATTCTTGGTTTCATCCCCTCAGCGAGGACAAGAGTGGGCATTTCAATGAACAGGCAGCTGTAGAAATTACGGCTAAATACCCCAATATGCACGGGTCCCCGATCCATATTGGCGATTCTAAACTTATGGGAATTGAGGATATATAATATCGACTGCTCAAAGAGTCTATGAGAAATGAGGTTAACTTTGTCCCAGGCGGCTTGCTCGGTTCCCCAACCGGTCATATCCGACTTACCTATGGCCAAGCAGAGACTGAATCCATTCCGGAAGGAATTGTACGATCAAGGCAAGCAGTACTTAAACTTTAAAACGCACCCAGCCTATCCTTCCTCATATGCAACAACAGGTTGGCAAAAAGCATCGTTCTCTCTTATTTATTCCTAACTAAAACGAAACTCTTTATGCAAATATAAATAGAGAAAAAGGCAACTGTAGTGACAGTTGCCTTTTTTAGGTCTATTTTTTAGGTCTTATGACACGCCTTATATTCTTACATCCTTATTTAATGCTGTTGAGTAACTCCTCAGCGTTCTTTGGCTTTTCCGTGAATAAACTGACAACAACGGTCACGATTAAAGCAACAAGGAAACCGGGAACGGCTTCATAAGTGATGCCGAATAGAATTTTTCCCACCAATGCTTTTACATCAGGCAAGAAGGTAAAGGTCCACTCGGGTTGTTTTTTGACAAGAATAACCGTAACTAATCCTGTAATCATTCCGAACAGTACCCCGGCCTTGCTGACACCTTTCCAATAGAGGGTAAGCAAGAGAGCCGGTCCAAAACAAGCCCCTAACCCTCCGAAAGCAAACAGCACCATCCAAAATACGAATTCCTGAGCGGAGAAGGCAAGCCAAATCGATAAGAGCATAATGGCGCAAATGGACAAGCGACTGTAAAGAACGAGCTTCTTTGGAGGAATTTCTTTTCCTTTGCCGATTAATTTATCATAGATATCTCTTACAACCGCACTTGCCCCGACTAGAAGTTGGCTGTCCGCACTGGACATAATCGCCGCTAAGATCGCAACGAGCAAGATGCCCAAGAAGAACGGATGCAGGATTTCGGCTCCTAGCGTGGTGAACAAGGCTTCTTTGTTTGCATTGGGAAGAGCTTCGATATTCGGGAAATAAACGCGTCCTGCCAATCCGATCATGATGGCCCCCCACCCCATCACAACGTTCCAAACCGTGGCAATGAATGCCGCTTGTCTCATTTCCTTGACATTTTTAAGCGACATGTAACGGACAAGGATATGAGGATTTCCAGGACTTCCAAAACCAATTCCCAGCAAACCCATGATGGCGCCAAAACCAAACGTGAACGGATCGATGAAGCCCGCTTGCTGAGCATTCATCGTTTCAAGAATCGGGCCGAAGCCGCCTAAACCAAAAATGGCGATGATAGGTAATACTACTAAGGAGGTAAACATGAAACCCGCTTGCAACACATCCGTTTTACTGACGGCATGGAATCCGCCCAACATCGTGTAAACCAATAAAATAATTGCGGTTATCAACATTCCTGTGGAGGAAGACACGCCCATGCTTGCGGAAAACGCAGTCCCGCCGGCTACCAACTGACTTCCAACATAGGCAACCATAAAGAAGATAATAATACACGCGCTGACAAGCCTTAATATATTGGTTTTATCTTGAAAGCGTGATTCCAAAATGTCGGGAACCGTAATGCTCCCCATCTTTTCGCTATAGTTCCTGAAGCGTCTGGCGACAAAGAAGAACATGAGAACTTCAACCGTAATGTATCCGGCAATCGACCACATAGCATTAAGACCTGTCGCATAAGCCGTGCCCGTAACGCCAAGAACGAGCCAAGCGCTTCGTCCGGAACTCACCGCTGACAGGGCAACCGTCCATTTGTTTAAGCTCCTGCCGGCTAAGAAAAAGTCGTCCAAGCCTCCCGCACTTTTTTTGGAACTGGTAAAAGCAATCACTAGCAGCCCAACTAAATAGCAGACGATGACGCTTATCGCTATCCAACTCGTACTCATTGCACTTCAACCTCCTCTCTGTCTCCTATGCTGACGTAGGATTCCTCCTCATCCTCTCGGGTGACGATGAAACAGTAATAAGCAAGCGCGAGTATGAGCAAGGGCACTAATAATAATGAAAAGAAAATTCCAAAATTCATCCATCACTCCTCCTTTCCTAAACCGTTTTTATTTTTGAGTACATATCTGGTTAAAGGTGAACATAGACGTTATTTTCTTCAATGGAGACATCGTATCGTTCCACGGTCACTTCATAACTCTTCGTCCTCATTTTCGGGTCCACGACCATACACCCGGTCTTAATGTCGAATTCCCATTGGTGCCAGGGGCACCGCACGATTTCTCCATCGCGTTCGTAATCAAAGTTTCCAGGACCCTTAGAGGTAATGAACGCAGTCTTAATCCCTTTGCAAAGCGGTGCACCCTGATGCGGGCAAGTGTTGCGGATGGCAAAAAATTCTCCTCCGATGTTGTAAACACCGATGCTTCGTCCGTTCGCTTCAATGATCTTCTTCTCTCCTACAGGTATCTCGGATGCCTTTCCCACTAAATAACCGGACATTACACCGCCCCTCCCTTTCCCACTCCTCTTGAAGGAAAACCATACAAGTCAGCTGCATTCTGATAGAAGATTTTTTCCCATAAAGAGTCTTCTAATTTAGGAAAAGCCAACAACGGGGAATCAAAATCCCAATGCGGGTAATCGCTGCAGAACATGAGTGTCTCATCCGCATAAACCGCATTCATCATTTGGCGGAACATCTCTGGATTCGGCGTGGGCTCCAATGGCTGGGAAGACACTCTCACGTTACTTCGGAAATATTCACTCGGCTTTTTCTTCACCCATGGCGTTTGGAAGCGCAACGCTTTCCAATCTTCGTCCATCTTCCATAAATATGGCGCTAGCCAGAACACGCCGGCCTCCTGAAGAACCACTTTTAGTGTCGGGAATTTTTCGAATACGCCTTCATAGATAAAGCTTGCCAGGTGCGCCGCCATCACCATGGGTCGGCTAGCCCGGTATTCGGGGTAGTAAGTAACATAACCGGCTCCGGTGTTAGGCCCATTAATGCCGACTCCTTCCATCAGGACATGAATGGTAAAAGGCAGATTATGCTCCACGCAAGCCTCGTATATCGGATGATACATCCGGTTTCCGTACGGCTTTTCTGCTCCGCTCGAAACGATTACTTGAACCATGTCCGGATGGGAGCCCACCCGTCGGATCTCTTGTGCTGACTGTAAGGGATCCTGCTTCGGAATAAATATGGACCCTTTCAGCCTGCTGTCCTTCGCTAGCCAATGCTCAAATGTATAGTCATTGATGGCCCGGCTCATCGCTGCCGCGTAATCCAAATCAGGCGTGGCTTGGCTTGAGTAATCGCTGCCAGTTAATATTCCGTACTCGATATCAAATGGATCTAATAATTGTTCTCTCATAAAATCCAGGTCGCTTCCGGGAAAGCCTCCGCCCGGAGGAATGGAGTCGGCCATCTGGCCCACTCGGATCCCTCCGTTTAGATACAATGAGCCTGGAAGCCTCCATCCCCACAGATCGATCTGATCGCGATACGCTCGGGGCAAATAGTTCTTGATTTCATCCAATGGGGTATAGTTATGGATGTCTACATCGATAATGCTTCGTTTCATCTTTGACTTTTTCTCTGATTTCTTGCTTTCGGTCATTTCCACGAGTATCACTCCTTCTAGTAGAATTATAAGCTCACGTTAGGAACCTTTGACGAACACGGTCTTAATCGCGGTAAAGAACTCGATCGCAGCTTGCCCTTGCTCGCGGGAACCGGAGCTCGACTGCTTGAGGCCGCCGAACGGAGCCTGCAACTCCACCCCTGCGCTTTCCGCATTGACTCTCACGAGCCCAGCGTCCATATCTTGTATAAAGGAAAGCATATTACCTATATCTCGGGTGAAAATCGACGCACTTAAGCCATATTGAACATCATTCGCGATTTCCAGCGCCTGTTCGATGGAATCTACCTTAATCAGGGCAAGCACTGGCCCGAAGATTTCTTCTTGAGCAATACTCATGCTGGAATTTACATCTTCGAAAACCGCAGGCTCTACAAAAAATCCTTGCTCCAACCCGAATCCTTCCGCCCGTTGACCTCCGTGAAGAAGAGTGGCTCCTTCAGCAACGCCTTTTTCAATATAGGATAGTACGGTCTTCAATTGACTTTCACTTGCACAAGGACCCATCCACGTGTCCGCATCCAACCCATGGCCCACCTTAATTTCTTTTACCTTCGCGAGAAGCTTAGCCTTGAATTCCTCGTACACTTCACTTTGAACGATGACTCGGCTGGTTGCCGTACACTTTTGCCCTGTAGACCGCAGTCCTCCGCTGATCGTCGCATCCACTGCTTGATCTAGGTCCGCGTCATTGGCCACAATCACTGGATTTTTCCCGCCCATTTCCAGCTGGAATTTTGCCCCTCTCGCTACAGCTCCCAGTGCCACTTGCTTGCCAATCTGATCAGATCCGGTAAACGAAATACCGTTAATGCCAGGGTGATCTATGATGCCTTGCCCTATCACTGACCCTGTACCCGTAACCAAGTTAAGAACTCCAGACGGCAATCCGGCTTCGGCAAAGCATTCCACAACTTTCGCCGCCGTTACGGATGTTTCTTGGGCAGGCTTTAACACCACAGTATTCCCATAAATGAGGGCAGGAGCCATTTTCCATATGGGAATCGCAACGGGAAAATTCCAAGGAGTAATCAGCCCGACGACACCAAGGGGAACACGGGTGGTAAACAGGAGAGCCTCGCTGTCAGTGGAAGGGATCACGTCTCCATTTTTCCGAAGGCCTTCCCCTGCATAGTAACGCAGGATGGCAATTCCTCTAGCTGTTTCCCCCTTCGCTTCGGGAAACGTCTTGCCCATCTCCTCGGTCATTGTCTTCGCGATCTCATCCAACCGGCTCTCGAGCACGTTGGCTGCTCGATAGAGCAAGTCTCCCCTTGCTGATCCCGATAATTTTCTCCACGAGACCTGAGCCTTTTTGGCAGCTTCTACCGCTTGATCCAGCTCCGCTTTTCCCGATTTCTGAACATAGCCTACGATCTCATTTCGGTTGGCCGGATTCACGCTCGCAATAACTTCATTCGTAGAAGCAGCTGCCCACTCGCCATTAATATAGTTCCTATAAGTTTTCAATTGATTTCCCTCCCATACTATCTTTATAAATCTTGTAAACTACCAGCGTACGCTTTCTCAATAATCATCTGAATGTCGGCTGCTCGGGTCAGTCGTGGATTCACAAGCACATTTCCGCTTCTCATCGAGTCTTCCACCAATTTCGGCAGGAGCTCCAAGGAGACTCCTAAATCTTTGATATTGTTCGGGATTTGCATCGCCTGGTTCATCTCCAGGACGGCCTCGATGGCTTTTTCAGCTGCTTGCATCGGGGATAACCCGGCAACATCCTTTCCTAATGCAACGGCAATATCCCTGAACCGTTCCGGACATGCCGGAAGATTGAATTTCATGACAAAAGGCAGCAGGGCTGCGTTGGCGATGCCATGCGGAACATTGAATACGCCGCCAAATGTATGGGAAATCGCATGCACATTCCCCAAGCGGGACTGGGCAAAAGCAACCCCAGCCATCATGGAAGCGACCAGCATATTTTCTCTCTGCTCGATATCCGTTCCCACGAAATAAGAAGGGATGAGATTTTCGCCAATCATTTTAATCGCATGGATAGCGAAGGCTTGGCTAATTGGGCTGGAAGCCTTGGATGTATAAGATTCGATCGCATGGGTTAACGCATCCATACCGGTTGCCGCTGTAATCGGCTGAGGAAGATTCAGCGTTAGGGCCGGATCCAATATCGCCAGTGTCGGGAACAAGTAAGGACTGATCACTGCCGTTTTGAAGGAAGTCTCTTTATTCGTCACAACAGTGGAATTCGTCACTTCGCTTCCCGTTCCAGCCGTCGTCGGTATGGCAATGATCGGAAGCGGCGGAACCTCGATTTTTCCTACCCCTTCATACTCCAGAATATCGCCAGGATTCTTCGCCATGAGGGCAACTCCCTTGGCCGTGTCGATGCTGCTTCCGCCGCCAACCGCAAGTACGGCATCGCTTTCATTCTGCTTCAACGCTTGAGTCCCTTTTCGAATCGTTTGCGCGGATGGATTGGGCTCTACCTCATCAAAAATTTCATAGGGCAAGCCGGCAGACTGAAGAGATCTTTCAATTACTCCTAATAGATTGGCAGCACGCACGCCTTTATCCGTTACGATTAGTACACGGGAAGCGCCTAAATCTCGAATCAATTCCCCCGTTTTTTCAGCAATACCCTTCCCGCATTCCACTCGCGTCGGCATCAGATACTTGTACGGCAATGATGACATCTTGCATTACATCCTCTCGTTTTGAATTGTTCACCTACTAGATGTGTACTAGAATCCGGTTATCTTCAACAGATACATCATAGATCTTTACCCTATACCGATCAGGATCCGCCAGCGACTTGCCTGTCTTAACATCGAATTCCCACCCGTGCCAAGGACAAACGAGAATTTCCCCTTCCATGCCGTAAATATATTCATGCGGCTTCGAGGTCAAGGTGGTTCCGGTAAATTTGCCTTTGCATAACTCCGCTTGTTCATGTGGGCACACGTTGCGGATGGCATGATAATTCTCGCCGTCGAAATAGATGCCGATGCTTCGTCCTTCGATTTTCATAATCTTGCAGCTTCCTTTTTCAATCTCTCCTACTTCCGCTACCTCGTGTTTTATCATACGAGTTCACCTTCCTTTTCAAGCTGGCTGCTGTTTAGCTGATAAAGTTCAGCTGCGTTTTCATACCCGATTCGCGTGCGCAAATCCTCCGGTAGTTTATTCAGCACAAAGGTCGGAGTATCATTATCCCAGTGCGGATAATCGGTCGCAAACATCACCGTTTTCTCCGCCCGCATCATGCGAAGCATCTGGACAAGTTCCTCATTGTTCGGCTCTTCGATCGGCTGCGTCGTAAAGCGGCAATGCTCGATGATATATTCGCTTGGCTTCTTTTTCAGCCACGGAACTTCCTTGCGCATGCCGAGGAAATTCTTGTCCATTCTCCACATTAGATGCGGAACCCATGCCAATCCGCCTTCAACGAAAACAACTTTAAGGGTTGGGAATCTCTCAAACACGCCCTCGCAAACTATGCTGTTCAGCTGGGACATGTGGTGAATAGCCAAAATATTGTGACGTTCAAAATTGGTCGTTGGCGTACCGACGGCAGAAATCGGTGGATTGATCCCATCTCCTTCGCCACCGCCGTGGAGGGCAAGAACCAAATTATTGCGAACGCAAGCTTCATAGATGGGATAAAAGCGGCGCTGCCCGAAAGGTTCCCGCGACGATACTGTACAAATGGCCTGAACCACCCTCGGGTGCTTGCCTAGTCGATCAATTTCTTTCGCTGCCAGGATGGGGTCTTGCGTCGCAATGAGGATGGAAGCAAGCCAACGCTCATCTGTGGGAAGCCAGGTGTCAAACGTATAATCATTGAACGCAGAGGCCACCGCTGCCGCATAGTCCGGATTGTTGTGCGCCGACACGGTAAGCAAGCTCCCGGTCAGTACCGCTTTGGATATATTGTAGCGATCCAGTGCATCCGTTATGGCAAATTGGGGGTCCGATCCCGGGGGAAGTCCTTTCCCAGGCGCTGCATCCCGGCGTGATAGAGGAACGGGTTTATAAATAGTAATGGGCAAGGTGGCCTCAGGCTCACTTAATCGCGGCCACCAGACCCGGGGAAGATAAGGCTTCAAGTCGTCAAAGCTTTTAAGGGTTTGGTGGAAATCACAATCGATCACCCCTTGTTTGAGCACGGATTTAGATTTCTTTGTCGATAACTCCATATTTTCCGACCTTTCCTTTGATGAATTTGGGACATAACAACATTCTAAAAACGGTTTCATTTGTATATAAACTGTGATGTTGCTTGAATAAATAGTATCATCGGCAGGTAAAGAGCAGGTTAAATGAACATCAAGAATAGATTAAGTTGTAATAATTTTCTTTTGATTTTAGATTCCAACTATTATAATATTGCTCATAGCTATCATTTACTGTTTTTTGCTAAATTTGAAACCGCTATCTTTAGCGAAATGAGGAGATTTTTCCGTGAATAGAGTGACGATTTTAGCAGGGATTGCGATAGGCTTGATTTTACTAATCACAGGATGCAATTTTTCAGCCGACTCTCCCGATGAGGGCAATGCAAGGAAGACTTCTGGAATGAAAGAAACGGATAAGATTACGATCAAATTTGCCCATCACATGTCCGATAGCAGCGGCAGCGGAACGGCCATTCGAAAATTTGCCAAATTGGTCCATGAAAGAACGAATGGAAAAGTACAAATCGATCTATACCCCGATGGCCAACTGGGCGGGGAACAGGATGTCAATGAAAACGTAATCACGGGAACCATCCAGATGTCGGAAATTTCTGCCCCCATTCTAGGAGGGCTCTCCCCTCGCTTTAATTTGCTGAATGTGCCATATCTTTGGGAGAGTAATGAGTTCGCTTATTCCATGTTGCATGGAGAGATTGGCAAGCAACTGAATAATGATCTCTTGAATGAAAAGGGACTCCGCGTTCTTACCTGGTTTGCGGAAGGCTTTCGCAACGTTTTTTCAGCCGAACATCCGATTCTCACCCTGGAGGATTGGAATGGGCTGAAGATTCGTTCCCCTGAATCGGACGCCTACTTCCACGCATTCAACGGTCTCGGAGCCAATCCGTTTCCCCTCGCCTGGCCACAGGTCTATGTAGCATTAGAAAACAAGGTGGTTGCGGCTGCGGAGGCCCCTTATGATCTGGGTTATACGGGCAAGTTCTATAAGGTAACAAAGCATGTTTCCACAACCCAGCATATTTTAATCACCCAAGCCATTGTCATCAACAATATGTTCTGGGAATCCCTTCCGGATGATATTCGCCAGGTGATCCAAGAGACGGCATTAGAAGTCTCTAAGGACTATTTGGATTATTACCCTGTGCTGGAAGGAGAACAGATGAAAAAGCTGGAAAGCGAAGGGGTCCAAATTCATATGGTCAGCGAGAAAGAAAGGGCGAGAATGGCCGAAGCGGTGAAGCCGGTTAGGGGCTATCTAGGGGAAAAATACGGAATATCGGATATGATCGTGCAAACGGGAAAATAGGTCGAGGAAATGTCCTCGACCCCTTTTGGTAAATCTTGATTCTTACTTGCGTACCTTCTCTACCTCATCATACATTTCGCGGACTAGCTCTTCGCCAAGATCCTTGGCAAACTTATCAACCACCGGCTGAACCGCTTCCTGCATGTTCTTCTTTTCCTCCGGTGAAATCTCATTGACCTTCATTCCTGCTGCCTTTAAATTATCAAGCGACTGGTTCACGTCTGCCCGGTTCGTTTCGCGCTGGAAATCGCGAGCTTCTGCGGCCGCCTCTTCCATAATCTTTTGTTCTTCTGGTGACAGCTGGTCCCAGAACTTCTTGCTCACCAAAACGATAAAGGAGGAGTAGAGATGTTCCGTTAGGCTTAAGTACTCTTGAACTTCATTATATTTATCCGATTCGAAGACAGGCAGCGCATTTTCAGCTCCGTCAATGGTTTTGCTCTCCATTGCGGTAAATACTTCCGTGTAAGGCATTGGAATTGGATTGGACCCCAGTGCCTTGAAAGCACCAAGATGGATCTCATTCTGCTGCGTTCGAATCTTTAGTCCCTGGAAATCCTTGACTGAAGCGACGGGGTGTTTACTGTTCGTTAGGCTACGCATACCGTTTTCCCAATAAGCGAGTCCGACTAGATTCTGATCCGGGAGTTTGTCGATAAGCTTTTGCCCGACGGGACCATCCAGAACAGCCGCTCCTTCATCCACGTTAGAAAATACGAAAGGCAAATCAAAGATGCCAAATTCCTTTATATTCGCCCGAAGGGGCGGAGTTGTCGTGATTGCAACCTCCTGCATGCCGGCTTGCGCGGCTTCGATCATCTTCTTCTCATCCCCGAGCTGGCCGGAATAGAAGGGCTGGACCTTCATCAAGCCTCCGCTCTTTTGCTCCACTAGCTCGGCAAACTTTTTTAAGCCTTTGCCTGTCGAGTGATCTTGCTGCAGAACAATTCCAGCTTTGACCGTCCTCTTTTGAATGCTGTTGGCAGCTTCTTGGCTTGCCCCTGCTTCGCTGGCATTTCCCGCGTTGTTTCCGGCCCCGCATCCTCCAAGAAGAAGCAAGCTCGGGATCACCAAACTAATCGTTAAGTTTTTTGCCCATTTTTTCATGATTATTCCTCCTCAATTTTTGGTTTTTATTCAGCCTTCCCAAACTACGTCAGCCAGCCCAGCGGGACCGTCACAATGGAAGGGAACAGAATCAGCAAGATTAAAATTAACACTTCCACCAGCAAGAACGGCCATATTCCCTTGATCACATCTTCCATACCGATCTTTCCTACTCCGCAAGCGACATTGAGCACCGTCCCTACCGGTGGAGTAATTAATCCAATGCAGCAATTCAATATGAACAGCACACCGAAATAGATCGGATCAATTCCCGCCTCCAATATGATCGGCATGAGGACGGGAGTCAAAATTAGGATTGAAGGCACGATATCCATGGCCATCCCTACAAGAAATACCAATAGATTGATGGCCAACAAGAGTAACAATGGTTTCTCCATCAGTGGTCCAAGCATTTCGGTGATGGCTGCCGGAATGTTTGCCACCGTAATAAGCCAAGCCGAAACCAGGGCCGCTGCAGCTAGGAACATCACGACACTCGTCGTTTTCGCCGAAGTTACCAATACCTGATAGAGTTCACGGATCTTGAGCTCACGGTAAACAACAAGCCCGACAAACAAGGCATAGAATACGGCAACAACCGCGGCTTCCGTTGGAGTAAAAATCCCTCCCCGCAATCCGCCGACGATGATGACCGGCAAGAGAAGCGCCCATACCGCCTGTCTGGTGGCTACCCACATTTCTTTTGCGGATTTCTTCGGGAACACTTGAACCTTATCTTTTCGAACGACAATAGTCCAAGCGATGACTAATGCCAAACCAATGAGAAGACCCGGAACAATCCCCGCCATAAACAGCTTGGTAATGGATACTCCGCTGGTCACCCCGAAGATGATCATCGGGATGCTGGGAGGAATGATCGGCGCAATGATCCCTCCCGCTGCGATTAAGCCGGTGGAACGGTTTCGGTCATAACCGGCCTTCACCATCATGGGGATCAGAATCGCTCCAAGTGCCGCCGTATCGGCAACCGCAGAACCGGAGAGCCCGGCAAAGAGCACACCAGCCATGATGGCAACATAGCCCAACCCGCCTCGAATATGTCCGACAAGAGACATCGCGAAATTTACGATCCGTTTGGAAATCCCTCCCGCATTCATCAATTCCCCAGCGAGGATGAAAAAGGGAATGGCAATGAGGGGGAAATTATCCGCACCGCTAATCAGATTTTGCGCGATGATCTGGCTGTCAAACAAATCCAAAAAATACATTAAGGTGACCCCGCTGAACAATAAGGCGAATGCAATAGGCATTCCGAGTGCCATGGCGCCGAGCAATGATCCTAAAAAAACGCCTAATGTCATGACGAGCCTCCTCCTTGAGCTGCTTGCTGATAAGGCGCAGTGACCACCTTTTCCTCAACTTTCACGGTGCGCGGAAATAACGTTTGATAGACATTCCTTAATATAATAAAAGACATGCTGACGCTCATCACGATCCCGATTCCGTAGATGAAGGCCTGAGGCAATCCCGTTGCAGGTGCTTTAGTCCCGAGACTCATCATCGTCATTTTCCAGCTTCCATCCAAAACAAGCCATAAGATATAAAGCATCAAGACGTGAGTGATCACGTATGCTGCTTTTTTCATCTTCGGTGACAATCTTTTAACCACCATATCGACACTTAAATGATTGCGATCCGACAGCGCACCGATTGCCCCCAGGAATACCATCCAAACGAACAAGAAGCGTGCCATTTCTTCTGACCAGGTAATCCCTGAATTGAACAAGTAACGAAGAACTACATTGCCAAAAACAAGAACGGCCATTACCGCTAAGGAAACCGCCATCAGCACATTCAGCAAATTCCCCAAAAATACAGTTGTTTTTTTCACATAATCTCCTCCCCGATCCTAAAACATGGTAGGCTCTGTATGCCCCAACAAATGGCTTAAGCACTCCAAGAGGTAGTAGTCCCCCCAAATGAGTTCACTTTCCAGAGCCACCCCTAATTTCTTGTTAAAGCATCCTTCCAATAGCATACCTGGTCTCCTTCCGTCTCCCTTCGACGTGGGAGTAAGGTAGTGGCTAACAAGCCGTTCAATGGATTGAAGAGCAACCGCTTTGTACCTCTCGCTTTTCTCCTCATCTCCTACAAGATGGCTAAGCTTCAGCAAGGCAGCAGCTGCAATCGCGGTGGCAGAGGTATCGCGATTGGCATGGGGGATTTCAGGATCATCGAAATCCCAAAAGGCTACACCGTCTTCCGGAAGATGGCTGATCCACCATTCTGAAACATGAAGCGAGATTTCCAATAGTTTCTTTTCTTGTGGAGCCCATTGATAAGCAACTGTGTAATGCATCATGGCCCAAGCTTGTGCACGCGCCCAAGTGCTTTCTTCACTATAGCCTTTATGGGTGTAGCGCCTAACCAGGTTTCCTGACGGATCAAAAGTTGCTGATTGACATACGGATCCATCCTTGCGGACACATAGTTTCAGATGCTGCAGGGCATGGTGAATTGCAACTTCAGCCAAGGAACGCTCCCCTGTTTCCCGGGAAGCCCACAACAATAAGGGAGTTGCGCAAACGCCATCAATATTCGCCTCCGCATTTCCAACATTGCTCGCTTCTTCTGCCTCCTCCCCCAGCGGGATCAATCCAGCCTTCTCATCATAGGCCGAATATACGGACCTGGCTGCGCGAATGGCCAGATCTCTTGCCTTTTCATCTTTAAGCAGAATACTTCCAAGTACAGCGCCATAATAGAATAAAAACCCGCGGAATACCGTTCTGGAATGTACACGCTCATCCAAGAGGCCAATCCATTTCTGGGCCCATTGGTGGTACAGGACATCCTTTGTTGCGGCTGCAGCCAACCAATTCATGCCGCACCAATACCCACCCGTCCAATCACCGTTTGGGCTAAAGACCCACTTTCCCGTTTTTCCGTCAGCATAATGCGGAAATTGCTTCCCCGCACTCATAGCTGTCCATTTTATTCCTTCAAGCATTTGTTGAAAAGCCTCTTTCATTCTTTCCTTGTCCATTGATTCACTCCTCTGCATCCCGGATGCAAAATATTAAGCGTTTTCAATCACTGTTTAAACTTTGTCTTGCGGTTCATTGTAATGCAACTATTTAAAGTTTTAGGAAATTTACAGTCAAGTTTAGATCAAGTTTTGATTAAGTTTAAAAAAGGAAAAAGAAGAGAAAGAAACAATTCTCTTCTTCATCCTTGATTAATAATGTTTTACTATTATAATTATTTAATAAACACTATAAATACGCTGTTAAGGTTCTCTATCCATTCCATTTCAACGAGAGAAGGTGAATAGCATTGGAGGAAATACTTATCGTAGAAGATGATCGAGATATTCAAAGATTATTCTCCATTTGTTTAGAGCAAGAGGGAATTCCCTTTTCTATAGTGTCCACTGGCCAAGACGCCATTGACAGCGTGAAGAAGAAAGTTCCTGATCTCATATTGCTCGATATTATGCTTCCGGATATGAACGGAATGCAAGTATGCGAGCAAATTCGATTCTTGACCTCTTCCCCTATTATTTTCATCAGCTGCAACAATAAAGATAGCGACAAGGTACTTGCATTTAGTCTCGGTGGGGATGATTACATTGAGAAGCCCTTCAGCACGAGTGTTCTTTTGGCTCGAATCCGCGCTCACTTGCGAAGAAATCGAATTATTCAGAAGCAAAAAACAAGTTCCCGTCAGCTTGCGTTCGACAACATTGTGATCGATACTTCCTCCCGCGAATTGTACCGGAATGGAGAAATCATTGACCTTACGACCAAAGAATTTGATCTGATCACCTTTTTCGCTCAACACCCTAATCAAGTGTTCTCACCGGAGCAGCTCTTGGACAAAATTTGGAGTATTGATTCCTTTAGTGAGAAGAGGACTGTAATCGTTCACATTTCGAATCTGCGAAAAAAAATTGAAGAAGATCCGCTAAACCCCAAATATATTGTGACGGTACGAGGGGTGGGATATAAATTTGCCGGTAATCAAAACCATTAAACAGTCATTCTTTCTAAAAATCCTATTCTTCACCACCTTGCTGTCGTTCTTGCCTTTTCTCTTATTAGGTGTCTACAGCCTGATCCAAGTAGAACATTTATCTGAGAAGATTATGCATCAACAAATTGAGAAGACCAAAGCCAGCGTATTATCCCAGAAATTCTCCTATTTGGAAAAAGAAGCTCAAACTGTAAGCCTTGAATTAGTAAAAGTAGAAAATAATCTAAAATTAATTCAGAAGCAAGCGGAAATGGTATTTTCGAAGGAGAATCACACGTTCTCACACGAGCCCGACATCCAACTGGTGAAAAGCACTCAAGGGTATTTAAGGGAACCTCAGCATATCATCGATAGGTATGATAAGGCCAATTTTTTTGTCAGCTCCCGTGCGGCCGATGCCTCTGCCATCATGACAGATCTGAAAAAAGCAAAGGAGCTAGAGCCTTTGCTAAAACAGACGATTAAAAACGAATCCATTCTAAAAGCCGCTTACCTCTTTTTATCCGAATCGGCCTGGCTTACTTATCCGGCCATGAATATCGATTTCGAGGTGGCAACCCATAAGCTTCCGCCAAACATTCGATTGCAAGACTATGAATTCTATCATATTGCAGACAGGGAGCATAACCCGAGCAGAACCGTAAAATGGACGAAGCCTTTTCAGGATATTTCCCATTGGAACTGGGTCATCGCAGCAGCAGCCCCGGTGTATCTCCCCTCTGGGGAATTAAGAGGAGTAGTAGGAGTCCATTTTCCGATCGAATATATCAAAATGAAACTCAATGACATTCGCTTTGAGGAACCCCATGCCTTTGCCTTTATCATCGACCAGCAGGGCCATTTCATCGGTGGGCAGCGAAACAATCCCGATGATGCCCAGAAGCCCGAATTAATAAATGCGGCGCTGAACACCAAGAAAGGAATATCGGAAGTAAAGCTCGATGAAGGAAATATCTATTTGCTGTCCACGCCGATCAAAAACAACGGATGGATCTTAAGCTTTGCGGTCCCGGAATCAGATATTATCGATCCTATCGTTAATGATGTAAAAAAAGAAACATCGATGCAAATCCTTTCCTTTTCTCAAAAACTATTTTTATTGTTAGTACTTGGCACATTCGTGCTAGTAATATTTTCCTATCGTTTCTCGAAAACTATTACGAATCCAATCAAGCAGTTAACGGTGGCTCTCAAGGAGAGTGCAAGCGGACACCTTGGAAAGAAAATCCCTGTTCAACAAGAGGATGAAATCGGCAAGCTAACCGAGACATTTAATTTCATGAACAGCACGATCCAGCAGTTAATCAACGAACTACATGATCGAGCCGATCAGCTCGAAGATAAAGTGTTAGAGCGAACGAAAGAGTTGGAGGATGCGAACAGTCAGCTGAGGGAGACCTATAAGAAGCTTAAGAATTCGGAAGAACTCCGTTCCGAGCTCATCATCCAGATTTCTCATGATCTCAAGACGCCCTTAACTTCCATCAAAGGTTACCATGAAGTCCTGATGAAATATGATCAACTGTCCGAGGAACAAAAAAGGGAATTCATGAAGCTGATTTCGCTTCGGCTTAACCATATGATCCAGCTCGTCAATGATTTGTTTGACATTACCGCAATGGACATCAATGAGATGCACTTTGAAAAAGAATGGATCCCGATTGAATTTTTGCTGGAACACTCTTTGGACATGGTCATAGCAAATACCCCAAAGCAAAAGATTACCGTCCACTCGCAAATTGAACCGGATCTCCCCTTGCTCTTTGTGGATGGCAAGAAAATCAATCGAGCTTTCGTCAATATTTTGGAAAACGCCATCAAATATTCAAGAAATAAAGAAGAAATCATGGTCGATATTAAAGTCTTCCAGCAAGATCAAGAGATTTATATTCAATTTAAAGATCAAGGCATAGGGATTACGGAAGAAAACATCAAGAATATCTTTACCCCCTTTTTCAGGGATCAGCGAGCCAAAAGCGAAAAAACCATGGGAAGCGGATTGGGACTTACGATTGCGCAAAAGATCATTCATGCCCATCACGGAGACATCCTCGTCGAGAGTCAAATCGATCAAGGGACGACCATGACCATAAGGTTGCCCGTAATGGATGAAATGGAGACTGAGGGTGAGGAAGGAGCAGTCATTAAAGGCAGCTAAGAACATATATAATGCCCTATTCATGATGTCATGGACATCACATGATAGGGCATTTTAGTTGTCCAAATAAACTCGCTTCCGATATCACAGAATCTTTGACCCGTTCTTTGAACCTTGTCTCTTCTGGAATAGACCACCAAGTATACGTTGGTCGGTTACTCTTTCGCTAACTTAACCAATTTATCAACCGCCCACTTCACAGCAATTCCCGTTACGATATAAAAGAAGAAAGAGTATGTGTATCTCCATTTCAGATAAAGGGCTTGATCTAACCAATGGGCTAACGGCTCCCCGAAAAATGCATACACAATCGCCATAACAACCAGAGCTAGGGTGTACGATTTCCAGCTGCGAAAGTATTGGTAAATAAGCATATACGCAACAGGGACAACACTTGCATCGAAGGGTAACGACTTAGGAATGATAGGAATAAGCTTCACGGGATATAGCCAAAAACCCAAGTGAGTTCCCAATGAGTCTAGATTTACCGTAATCAAAATAATGACCATACCAAAAAGCAAAATTTCTACAACTCTCTTCTTATCAACCAGCTTGATCCAGATGATCCACGGAACAATCAGAAAAACGACTAGCAGCCACCAGTTCCATGCTTGAAATGCATATAGTGACCAACGCTCGACATCAAGTTGAACCAGTTGATCTTGCAACTCTCTCACTCGCAATAAAGACTCCTCATATACTACTTCCACCTGGTTCACCCTTTTCCTATTTTCAGATACATTGCACTGTTACTATTATGCTTACATCAAATAATTTCATTGACGAAATAAAATAAAATTCGGTAAACTATCAGTATATTGCATACCAAATTCAACAAAGAATATTTGTTAATTTCTAGGTATACAATATACAATCTGTAGTAAGAGGTGGTTGTGTTGCGTAGTTATTTTATCCTTGCGATGTGTTGTTTATTTTTAATTCAATATTTTGTGGGTTCACAGGTCTTACAATATGCATTAGCCATCTTTGCCACGATTGCTTTCTTAGGGAGCATTACTCTTGCCCGGCGCACGCCGCGGTTTTTTAGCATCCTGATGTTTTTGGCTGGAATGGTTTTTACGATTTTAAAAGGAGACGGAGTGGAAGCTGCTGTACAAGGCATTACCGCCAATCTTCCCTTGTTGACCCTCCTTGTTCTTGTTCCGTTGCTATCCATTCCACTGAAGATGGGTGGTTTTTTTGATTCCATTTTGTCTTATCTTAAACAGTTTGAGAACCAACCGAGAAAACTGTTTCTGGGAATTACGACCGTCCTCTTCTTTTTAAGTCCGATCCTCAACATCGGCGCCATTCGCATTGTTCATGAATTCGCTCAAAAATTAAAATTGAACTCCACTTTTTTGTCCAAGGCTTACCTGGTTGGTTTTTCATCCACTATATTATGGTCACCTTACTATGCTGCCGTAGCGATTACCTTGCTGTATTTGCAGGTGTCGATTGCTGATTATGTACCTTATGGATTAGGGCTAGCGATTTTGTTTTTAATCCTAGGGAACCTCATGTTTAGTCTGTGGGCTAAAAAGCAAAAGTTTGGCACAGCGAAACCCGATGCAGAACCCGTCTCTCCTAAGCACAGACAAAGAATAAAGCTCCTGGCTTTGATTATCTTTTGCTTAATGGCTGTAACCATTATCGCTGAAATGATTACCCATTGGTCCATGCTTGTACTCGTTAGTTTTGTAGCCATTCTTTTCCCTGTGTTATGGACCTTATGTTCCAATCAGTGGAAAACATTGAAGCAATATCTTCTGGATTACCGAGATCACTCTGTTCCTATTATGAACAATGAAATCATAATGTACATTAGTGCTGGCTTTTTTGGTCAATCCCTTACGGGGACAAGCTTTGGGTATGGGTTGAGTAAATTCATGATAGACTTAGCACAGCATTCATTCTTACTGTTTGCTTTGTTTATCCTGATCACTATGGTGGGCGTAACTTATATGGGGATACATCAAGTCGTTGTAGTGACCGTACTTGCGACACAAATGGACCCCGTTTTAATGGGTACAACGAAAGAAATTTTAGCGCTGGTCATTATGCTGGCATGGGCCACTTCTTCAGTTTTAAGTCCAGTGAACCCCGTCAACCTATTGGTAAGCACGCTAGTGAAGAGGACAAGCATTGAAGTCGGGACTCGGGATAATGGATGGTTTCTGCTCAGTATGTGTACGATTGGAATTGCTATCCTTACTTTTTTTCACTAGGTTAAGGACTGCAATCTATAATAAATGATAAAGAGTAGCCCCTTATTGTTAGGGGCTACTTTCAAATTTTACATCTTCTTTTGGGATGGACCATTTCACTCACGCTAATGATTTCCTTGGTTAGTGGAAATATGGGTCTGGTAGTTTTCAGAGAGGTCTTTGATTGTCTCAAGATAGGGCCTCATGTCCTGCAAAAATCTGCGTTTAAACTCCTCCTGAAAGTGCACATCCCCCCAGCGTCCTCCCGCCAATTGTTGGTATTCATGAATACTTTGATCCATTAGCAGTAATTGTTCTGAGATCCCTTTCAAGGTTTCTCTCGTTTTACTATCCAAATTCGTAGAAGCCTTATCCTTGAACTGGTATCCCATAACATAAAGGACATTTCTTGTGTCCGCTCGAAAGGCTAGTAGCCAGAGATCTTGCTGCAAGGCTGAAGTCATGATCTGATGATTTATACCGTATTCGGTCTTCAAGGGCTGGGAATTGTCATCGCTTAAATGGATCAGCTTGTAGAGACGATGTTCCCAGGCTTGATTCATATTCTTTGCGTGGGAGAGCAGGTCCCAAAAAGCTTTCTCGTCCCTTTCATCTACCTTGCTCAGTTTCTCAAGCAGTCCGGCCAATGAAACAAGGGAGGGGGTATCTTCTAGGAGATATAGAAAAGTATAATCATTTTTGTCCTGGTACCATGTGAGCTGTTGTTTTTGCTCCCGGATCAATCGGTGCTGAAAGAAAGAAAAAATCGTGACGAGTACCAGCAAAATAACAAGGGTAATGAAATAAGGATTTCGTTTCACAATGGAACGCCTTTCCGCTAAAATATCCGTGCTCCCCCAAACACTACCTAATTTAAAAAGAAGATTCTAGAGGTAATAAGTCCCTGCTTGGTCCGAATACAAAAAAACAAAAAGCTTTACCTCCATTTCTGGAGATAAAGCTTTTTGCCATTCTGACATACATGACCAAAAAGAATAGAACATCTATTCCCTATCATAAATATAGACCAAAATCCCGTAGTTCATACATTCTAGGATCTTATACTCCTCCCCCTCCTCCGCCACCCCATTACCGGCTTAAAAAACTCATTTTTTTTCATACGAATAGTTGACTCTACCTGAGAAATGAGGGTTCGGTAGGTGTTTCGGATGACCACGACTACTAGGCGGTTTGCCTCTAGCGGGTCTTCCTTCAGACTGCCAACGGTAAAGCGCTCAGCGCTTTGCCGTTTAAAAAGGGACAGTCCCTTGCCTGAGGGGGTATCCCCGAAGCGAGTATAGTGTGTAGAGATCGGGTTCTCTATGCTCTTTTTTTGGCGAAATAGAATCAGATACAATTTTCGAGTGGAATAAAGTCTAATGTAAGGTTTTTAGGCCATTCTATTATTTCCACCTCTCATCTCAAAGAATAGATTATACCATCTTATGGAAAGGTGGAAATCTATTTGCAAAACTTTTTTGCTCGCTTAAGAGGTTCTGAAGAAGTTCCTCCCGTGGCTACTGCTGCAAGAGGAAGAAGCTTCTTCCGATTAAGCCGAGATGGCAGGAGGCTTCGATTTATACTGGAAGTGGAAAATATCCGCAGAGCAACGGAGGCCCACATCCATCTCGGGAGAAGAGGGGAAAACGGTCCTGTTGTTGTGTTCCTGTTTGGCCCCATTCAAAGGGGAGTTACGGTTGGCCGCGGAGTGGTCCGCGGTACGATTACAAGAGCTGATCTAGTTGGGCCGTTAGCAGGACGGTCTCTCGCTGCGCTAATCCGTGAAATGAGGAGGGGAAACGCGTATGTTAATGTGCATACGGTACAAAATCCCCCGGGAGAGATCAGGGGGCAGATTGTGCATCTGCGCCAAGACGATGAACGCCGCAGACACCGCAGACGTAGACGCGGCGGTGGCGGATACAGCGCTTGCGGGTGTGGGAGTTAGCCACCCCTTAAAGCAGCTGGTCTAGCTGCTTAAAATGAATAAATGTAAAAAAACTGCCATTCATTGGCAATTTTTCTATGATCGCCATCGGTAAAGCGCTCCGTGCTTTACCTAATAAAAGGGGACAGTCCCTTCCTCCGAGCAAGGGTCATATAGTGGGTGGTTTATCCTAGAAATGAAATAAAACGTCCACTGACTCTCCATAGGCCAGTGGACGTTCTGCGAGTTAAAAAAGCAAAAATCCTAACGAAATCACCGCTCCCGAGACAAATAACACGATCAAGCAATAGCCCATGATGTCTCTTGCGCCAAGTCCTGCGATGGCAAGAGCAGGAAGTGCCCAGAATGGCTGGATCATGTTCGTCCAGGCATCGCCCCAAGCGATGGCCATGGCTGTTTTGGCTGCATCAACACCTAACTCCGCTCCCGCAGGCATCATGATAGGGGCTTGAACCGCCCATTGTCCGCCGCCGGAAGGAACGAAAATGTTGACTAATCCGGCAGCCCAGAAGGACAGGAGCGGGAATGTCGTGGCATTGGAAATGCTGACGAACCATTGCGACATGCTTGCGGCTAGGCCTGAAGAGACCATCATCCCCATGATTCCAGCGTAAAATGGAAACTGAATCACGATCCCTGTGGTTCCTTTTACTGCTTCAGCGGCAGCATCGAGAAATTTGCGAGGAGTGCCATGAAGCAAAATACCGCAGAACAAAAAGACGAAATTGACAATATCCAGATTTAATTTAAAGCCGTTTTTTCCAAAGTAATAGACTATAAAGCCGAAGCCCATAACTGAAATGATCTGCGAAACGAGACGGCTGTTTTCAAGACGATCAGCTGGCGTTAGAGCAGTTGCCGCTGCGACCTCCTTTTTCTCCACAGGCTCGTCTTGGATACCACGGAAGACAAAAGCCTTTCCTTTTTCCGGCATCATCAATCGATTCACGATCGGCAATGTGATGAACAAAGCAGCAAGAATGAACAAATTCATCGGCGAAAAAATCGTCTGGCTGGTTGGGATGACCCCAATGAGATCGACCACGATATGCTTATCTGTGGCAATGGTTAAAGGAATGGAGCCGGAGAAGCCCCCGTGCCAAACGATAAACCCACTGTAAGCGCTTGCGATTAACAGGCGGTAGTCAACCCCGTCTACTTTCTTGGCGATTTCGCGCGCAAGCAGCGCTCCAATGACCAGACCAAAGCCCCAGTTTAACCATGCCGCAGCGGCTGATACAACGGTTGTCAAGATGATGGCTCTACCTGGTGTTTTAGCCGTAGAAGCAATCGCTTGCAAAAGTCGGCTGAACAATGGCGTCTTGGCCAGCGTGTATCCCGTTACGAGTATCAGCAACATTTGCATGGAGAAAGCTAAGAGATTCCAAAAGTCTTCTCCCCAGAATTGAACCATTTGGATCGGCGTATTCCCTGCAAACAGCCCAAATCCAAACACGACGACAGTTAGAATGACAGCAAATAAAAACGGATCAGGCAAAAAACGATTGACCAGGCTGACACTGGCTTGAGTCATGGCTCTAAACATAGTTTCCCTCCTATTTAGATGATAGAAATGATTTCCCATCTATCTAAAGCAAAAAGGATGCCAAGGTCTTTAAAGCCTTTCTATAGACTGATAGGAGAGCTTTAGGCCATTCAACCGAGTAAAGATTCGCCAGCAGCTGGGTAAAATTTACTCACTTAATCGGCTAGGCCGTAATCCTGACACTTATACACGAAGGCTTTCCGCGA
This sequence comes from Ammoniphilus sp. YIM 78166, assembly GCF_004522215.1. GTDB lineage: Bacteria > Bacillota > Bacilli > Aneurinibacillales > RAOX-1 > YIM-78166. Next base: position 113,343 of record NZ_SDLR01000005.1, read on the forward strand.
CATTTGCAGAAGTCTTGCGGCCTGAGCTTTGTTTCCTTCCGTTTCTCTAAGAGCCCATTGCATCGCCTGCATCTCAGCCCGCTCAACCACCTCTCGAAGGGTAAATCCATAAGAAAAGGTTTCTTGTAAAGTAAACGCGTGGCTACTAGCTGCAGCCTGTTGAACCGCTCCTAATTCGGGCAGGTGCTCAGGTAAGAGAATGTCCCCTGAAGCCATAATCATCGAGCGGCAAATCACATTCTGCAGTTCACGGATATTCCCTGGCCAAGTATAAGCGCGCAGCTGCTTCAACGTTTCCGGTGCCAGGTAAGGGAGCTCCACTTCCATTTCTTTTGCATATCGACTCAGAAAATGCTGAATAAGCTCTTCTAAATCTTCCATTCTCTCCCGCAGGGGAGGAACCTGAAGGTTCACTACATGAAGTCGATAATAGAGATCCTCTCGAAACTGTCCGGCTTCTACCATCTCTCTTAAATTTCGATTGGTGGCAGCAATGAGGCGCACGTCGACCTTCACGGTATGGTCACCGCCGACGCGGTCAATCTCTCTTTCTTGTAGAAAACGAAGCAGCTTCACTTGAAGAGACAAGGGCATTTCACCCACTTCATCGAGAAACAAGGTCCCTTGATCCGCTAATTCTGCTTTTCCCAATTTCCGAGTCACAGCACCGGTAAAAGCCCCTTTTTCATGGCCAAACAATTCACTTTCTAATAGGTTCTCTGGAATCGCTCCACAATTCACCGTCACGAGACGATGGGCCGCGCGTGGACTATTCAAATGGATTTGTCTAGCTAATAACTCTTTTCCCGTGCCGCTTTCCCCTTCGATGAGTACAGTGATTGAGGAAGCGGCCACTTTTCCTATTAGCTTATAGATTTCCTGCATGGATCGAGATTGCCCCACCAGTCCATCCGGCTGAACAGCGACACTCTTTCGCAAATCCTTCACTTCTTCTATGAGGCGTTTTCGTTCTCTTGCCTTAGCGACGATCTCTTTAATATGGGAGATATCAAAGGGTTTCACGATGTAATCATAGGCTCCCAGGCGCATTGCTTCCATGGTCGTTTCCGCCGTATTATAAGCTGTGAACACGATAACTAATAAGGTAGGAAATGCCTCGCGGACGGTGCGCAAGAGTTCCATCCCTCCCATCTCGGGCATATGAAGATCGAGTAGCATCAGCTCATATTGGCCAGGGTTATCCTTCAGGAACCCTAAGGCTTCCCTTCCATTTGTCGCTTCTTCCACTAGGAAGCCCTCTCGCTTAAACACGGTCCCTAACGCTTTGCGCACATGGAACTCGTCATCCACAATTAATAAACGGGTCACACCCTCTCCTCCGTTCTCATAGGAAATTCCACTTGAAATAAAACGCCTTTTTCTTGATTATCAAAGAAAATCCGCCCTCCGTAAAGGGAAACGATATGCTGCGTGACGGAAAGCCCCAATCCGGTTCCCTCCGACCGACTCGTGGCAAAAGGCTGAAAGCAGTCGTCTCGAACAGGCCCACCCGTATTAAACACAGAAAAGCCTCGGACTTCGTTCACTTGAAATATCCGCAGGATCAAGTCTCCTCCCGGTTCAGCGGCTTGAACGGCATTCATGAGCAAGTTGATCACCACTTGCTGCAGGAGGTGAAAATCAGCTTGCATGACCACGGCTTCCCACTCTCTTTGAACCGCCAGTCTCTTTTTTCGGGCATCGTGCTCGATGAGCAGCCAGGATCGCTCAAACACCTCAATAAGTCGGACGGGACTTTCCTGTTGGATCGACGGCTTCCCAAAAAGAAGCAGTTGCTCCACCAAACGGTTGATGCGATCCACTTCTTTGGCAATAATTGACAAATATTCCCGGTTCGCCTCTGGATCTGGATCCTGGAGGCCTTCCTCTACAATCTGGCTAAAAGCCTTAATGGAGGTCAAAGGATTTCGAATTTCGTGAGCCATCCCGGCTGCCAGCTCCCCTAGAGCTCTCATTTGATCGGCACGGCGCATCCGCTCTTCCATTTTTTTTCGATCTCTCAAATCCCGAAAAACGACCACAACCCCCATCGCCTGACCCTTAGCATCTCTTAGAAACGCCGTACTGCTATTAATCGGGATCAGCTCGCCGTTTCGGGACGGAAATTCAAGATCAATAGAAGCATAGGCTTCTCCCGTTTGCAGCGTCCGAAGCAAAGCGCTCTGCTGAGCGGCTTGCACACCCGGAGGAAAAATGAGCTCGTAGCGTTTTCCCATCATTTCCTCTATCGAATATCCTGTGATTTGCGCGGCGGCCTCATTCCACTCCGTCACTTTCCCTTCCCGATCTAGCGTAATAATTCCATCGCTTACACTGCTCACGATCGCATCCGTATGGCCCTTGATCCTCGCAATTCGGTGGAGCAGCTCATTCACCGCTTGAGGGATGCGACCAAGCTCTCCCTCCTCTTCCGGCACTCGCTTGGATAAGTCGCCGCCGTCCCCGATTTTTTGAATTGCCCCGATGATCCGGTCTATCTTCCCTCCAATTCGGTTGGCTGCATAAAGGGAGCAAAGAATACTGATGAGTCCCCCGATCGCAAGGATCGATAGAATTTTCCGTTCCATGTCAGCGAGTTGCATTTGGATATCGCTCATAAGCTCGTTTGCCCAAACGTACCCGATAATCTCCCCCTCGCGCTGCAGCGGAACCATCGCATTCATGATGTAGCCTCGAACCTGCTCACCCGTATATACTCTCGGCTGACCATCCTCCAGAACAAGCCGACCGGGATGGTCGGCCCCGATCGAAACGCCAATCTTATGCTTTAATTCGTGGCTGGGCCCGTAGGTGACCACCGCGTCTAATTCTTTCGAATAATAGCCGACTCCCACCCCAGGATTATCTGCAGCCACTCGATCCGATATCAGCTGAAGCTTTTCATTAAGCACCGCTAACTTTTGTTCTCGTGTCAACTGACCCTCCCCGAGCAGATCATTCCATGTCCCAATAAACATATTGTCAAGTCCTCTGGCAATGGAGATCAGCCGCGCTTCCTTTTCTTGAAGCAAGGACTCCTCCAACTGATGAATGAGATAGTATCCCGTAAACAAAACCGGGATGGTAATGGCCAGCAAAACTGCCAGCATCAGTTGTATTCGGATAATCATATTTATAGCATCCTCTCAAAGGTTGGGATGACTCCCATAGACCGATATTTCTTCAAATGTCTCGTGTCACCTGGGATCGCTTAAAAGGCCATGTCGTCGTTTTAGAATCGCGTTATCCGGGTTAGGTTTCACTAACTTAACTTTACTACAAGCTGTAATATAAGACTATCGTTCCCCAAACAGGGCGCGGCTCAGGTAGTAAGAAATAGACCATGAGTTGCTAGCTTGTGGTCGATCATCAAGTTAGGGAATAGTTCAGAGCTACAGCCCATTGTTCTATTCTTTTTGGTCATGAATGTCAGAAGGCCAAAGAGCTTTATCTCCAAGACTGGAGGTAAAGCTTTTTGCTTTCTAATGCAGAAGATGTTCTGGTGTAAAAATTTTCAAATTTTAATGATGGCGAGGTTGTCCCCCCAAGCCGATTGGATCAACCTGAGAAGACAACCCCGTTTCCTGTTAAGTACTTACGGATTTGGACGGACGGTTGCTTCTTTTCAGGTACCTTTTGAACTTGCTTGCCCCTATACCTAAAATACTAGAGTATGGCCACGAGGCTTCTAAGGCTTGTCTCATGTTTTGTTATGAACTCCTCTCCACAAGAATTATTTACTTCCCCGATTTTTATCAAGTGGTGTCTTCTTACTCTTTGGAGTTCATTTTCCATGAGGTTTACGCGGCCTCTATTTTACATTTCTCTATCCCCAATGTATAATAAAATTAACAAGTCACAAAATAAAAAAGAGACCTGTAGTGCTGGAACACTACAGGTCACGTACAACAGACGTTCCCAAAAAGGGGATTGGCTCAATGTCGAAGAAATAGACCACAGAGTTGTCAGCTCACGGGTGGTCTATTTCTTTTTGGTCATGAATGTCAGAATGGCAATGACGACACCAACGAATGTTAATGTGAACATGCCTAGATTTAATGCTAAATCTATTGCATCATATACTGACACCATATTCTCACCCCCTTTCATACAGGGATGAGCCGACCACCCATGAGGAGCCGATTCTATTGTACTAGTCTATTATATCATAATGAAAATGATACGAACATATGTTTTGTTGATTTTAGGAAAACCCCAGCCCGGACTTCTTTTTCGTTAATGCGACCGATTTTCGCGTTATAATGCCGGCAAAAAATTAGAGCTCGTTGTATTTCTTATTGGATCCGAAAGCTTTTCCCACCGGGTACTTTTGTTTGTTTTTCTCGATCTTCTCTTCGATCGCTTCCTGAATATTGATATCTAAATCATGAGCGAGGTATAACGCATAGATGAGAACGTCCGCCAGCTCTTCTTTGATCTTGGGAAGGTTCTGTTCCACTGCCGTTTGGCTTTCCTTCCACTGAAAGTTCTCTAGTAATTCACTTGCTTCTAGAGAGATTGAGATCGCGAGATCCTTGGGTGTATGGAATTGTTCCCAGTCTCTTTCTTTTCGAAAGACTAATAATTCATGGATGAGTTCCTGCACAGGTTTTCCTCCAGGTGTATTGTTTTAGGTTAGTCGATTACTCACTGTTTCTTTTCCCTGCCATACTGTATATTTGATCAATTATTTTCATATTTGCAATGGATTTTTCCGGAGAGTAAAATGGTTTCTGATCGTAAAGGATACAAGAGGAAAAATGTTCGATTTGAAGAGTGTAGGCATCATACTCTTCAAATGTTTCCACTCGATGACCAAGATGACCTGAAATATCGATGGCTGGTACCCCTTTGTCAGGTCTAAATGGCAAAGTAACCTTAATTACTCCAATTTCTCCTACAATTTCAACAAACTGTCTTTGGGCATATTCAAATGAACAGTCAAACTGAACCATTACATCATTCGGGAAAACAAGTTGGGCGTTAAGCGTCAGGTCAACTTGATTAGAGAATTTTGCAATAGATTGTACTTGAGATGGTTCGCCACCCAATAAGAGACTACTTACATGTACACAGTAAGTGCCAACATCATAAAGTGCTCCTCCTCCCTTTAACGGTTCAAGACGTATATCGTTAGGTTGGTTTAATAAAAACGAAAAGGCTGCATTAATCTTCTTCACCTTTCCGATTTCACCCTTATCTATCAACTCCCTCACTCTCTTCCATTGAGGATGAAATTGATACATAAAAGCTTCCATGAATTTTACGCCGTGCTGTTTACAACTTTCGACCATTTCCATAGCCTGTTTGGCATTTAATGCGATTGGCTTCTCGCACAAGATATGCTTTCCCTTTTCGGCAGCACGTATCGTCCACTCTGCATGTAGATGATTAGGTAACGGAATATATACCGCATCAATATCGGGATCTTCGAGTAATTTCTCATAGCTGTCATATACTTTCGGTATCTGATGGCGTTCAGCAAACATCCTCGCTTTTTTCTCATCACGACTGGCGACAGCGATAACCTCAGCGTTGGCAGCGGAGTGAATGGCGGGAACTACCTGCTTATCAGCAATTCGTGCAGTGCTCATAATTCCATATTTTATTTTCTGCATTAATCCACTTCCTTTCTATGTGACTTCTACTCAACTGTAATTGACCATTTTCTATAAATACGTTCTCTTTCCTCATTCGGAGTTATTTTCCGTATTTAAGCAATTGAAAAAAACTCTCTTCTAAGTAAATAGATATGGAACGACCCTCTTTTTATTGAGAACTCGTTCCATATTGCCAATTGGTATATTATCTATTTCCATTATACTACAAATTCGCAATTCTTTATAGACTTTACTTACAATTGATCCCACATTATACTATTATTTACAAAACTGAAAAAGAGGTGTATCCGTATGAATGATAATAAAGATGTCTTAGATCATGGTCCTTTTTTTCATGGTACTAAAGCAGAACTTAAAATTGGAGACCTTTTAGAACCGCAACACTTATCAAATTACCAAGATAAAAAATCAAACTTTATCTATTTCACTGGGACATTAGAAGCAGCGAAATGGGGTGCCGAATTAGCAAAGTCTACTTCGAAAGAAAGAATTTACATCGTAGAACCATTAGGTGATTTTGAAAACGATCCGAATTTAACTGATAAACGTTTTCCTGGAAATCCCACACGTTCTTATCGGTCTAAATCACCTTTAAAAATTTTAGCCGAATTGGGAACATGGGAAAGACATTCCGATGAAGAAATTAATCATATGATTGCATCATTAAAAAAGTTAACTGAAGAAGGAAAAAATGTAATATACGATTAATCCTTACAATATATAAAATCATGAATTAAAAAAGGGAGCATCAGAAAAATGCAGTTTACACCATAGAAAACTCGGTTCCTTACGATGTTTAGGAACCGAGTTTTTTGTTTCGTTTATTAAGCTAACCGTTGTATAACTCTTACATCATTAAAAGGATTCATCAATTTCAGAATGACAAAAAGCTTTATCTCCTAGACAAGGTAAAGCTTTTTATTACACGGAGTTGTTGGCTCATAGGTGGTCTATTTCTTTTTGGTCATGAATGTCAGAATGTCGATGCTAAAAAACTAATACGCCTCCCCTCTTCCGCCACCATAGGTAATGACTGGACAACCATCGCTCCTTCATGCCGTGTGGGTTTAATTTATAAACCTATACTTGCAGATGTATAATTGATACAGTTGTAGTCTAGTCGATCATGAAGTTAGGGAATAGTTCAAAGTCGCTTTGGTCATGAATGTTAGAATGGCAAAGAGCTTTATCTTCAAGACCCTTGTTAAGCAGGCCCAATCCCTCTATATTTCTATCTAAACTAAAAAAGCAGGAACCTATTATCGTTCCTACTTTACCCTACTTAAGGATTCGTTGACCATAGACCAGCTGTTTTTAACACCACTCGCGGGTGAAGCTTTAAGCCTGCTACAATCAAGTCAGCCAGATCTTCAGGATGCATGACTCTATCGACATCCCCCGAAATCAAATTTAGTTCATTGGCTAAATCCGTCGTCACCGTACTAGGAGCAAGGGCTGTGACCCGAATATTATGCTTTCTTACCTCCATCATCAGGGATTCAGTCAGGCCTAACACCGCAAATTTCGAGGCGCTGTAAGCACTTGTAACAGGAGCTCCCTTTTGACCCGCCGTAGAAGAAATATTTACGATATCCCCTGCTTTTTTCTCAATCATTTCTGGTAAAACCGCTCTGGTAACATTGTATACGCCCATCAGATTCACACGGATGATGCTTTCCCATTCAACAGGAGATAAATCAAGGAAGCCTCCGAATTTAGCAATCCCTGCATTGTTAATTAAGATATCGATAGCGCCTAAGTCGGACCTGATTTTCTCGACGGCGTTCTCTACTGACTCTAGATCCGCCACATCCGCTGTTGCCGTTGACACTTGGACTCCATAAACCGTTAACTCCTCCTGCACTCGATCTAAATGAGATGCATTCCGTCCGATGAGTCCAAGCTGAACCCCTTCTTTTACTAAGGCATGCGCCGTGGCTCGTCCAATTCCTCTGCCTCCGCCCGTAATGAGCGCGGTCTTTCCGTTTATAGAGATCATAGTTGACACTCCTTTATGAAAGTATCCTTAAAAACCCAATTTATGTTTTGCTAATAACTGGATCCTAATACTCTATATCGAGTAGTTCCTTACAAGAAATTGAATTTATATCATGATTTGTCGATCCATAATAAGCTCGATAGGAACTGCTAATTTAAGTAATCCAAGGTATAGAGTTTTTCCGTTTTGAATGACAAATTTATGAGATAAGCGCCCGTTTCTCTCGAACTAAAAATGAACGTAGACACCTACCTAACGAATACGCATATGATAGGTTGAAAACTTTAGCAACCGGGGGGTTTCCCATGTATTCCAATCAATATGTTTATAATTATGGTGGACAATTTTATAATGATTATTTTCGAGCAACAAATGACACTCAACTAATAAATGATATTCAGAAAGCAATTAATGGGGAATATAGTGCCATTTCATGTTATGAAAAGTTAGCTAAGATGGCACCTACACAAGATCAAAAGACAAAAATACTTGAGATACAAAAAGACGAAAAACGTCATCTTGAAGAGTTCAGCAGGATTTATATAAATTTAACAGGAAGACAGCCGACTTATAAAATCATTGAGGAATGTCCAGACAATTATAAAGCTGGAATCGAATTTGCGTTTAAAGATGAACAAGAAGCCGTTGATTTCTATTTAGATATAGCAGATAAAGCACAGGATACTTTTATTAAAGAAAGATTTCGACGTGCAGCATCAGATGAACAAAATCACGCTGTATGGTTTTTATTTTTTTTTTAAATCCACAAATGTAACGCATAAGAAACGGCAAATTGAGAATTACGGTGCTAAAGGAGCACTAAATGCTACTTTGTTAACCATATCTGAAATGCTGACTTACGCACTACAGGACGAATACTTGGCACAATCTAGGTATGATAACATTTTAGAAACCTTTGGATATATTCCTACTTTTGCACAAATTAAAGAAGCCGAACTAAGGCATATTAATGCATTATTACCACTCTTTGAACGTTATCAGGTTCCTTTACCTGAAGATATATCAAAGTCTTTCGTCTCTACTCCTGATAACATTAAGGCAGCCTTTGCTGCAGGTGTTCAAGGGGAGAAAGAAAACATCGCGATGTATGAAAAGTTCCTAAGATATCAGATACCAAACGATGTTAGATTGGTTTTCAGCCGATTACATGACGCTTCAATGAATCACCTCGCAGCCTTTGAAAAAGGACTTGAAAGAAAGTGAACTAATCTTGCAATTTCCTGTAAATGGACCATAGCTGAACAAAGAAAAACGGAGCCACATTGGCTCCTTAACTATGCTCCCTTTAGAATCTTATGAATCGTAAGCGATGTCCCAAACTACTTGGTTTTGAGACATTCGGGTTGTTTAATTAATTATTTCTTTTTTCCTCCCAAAGTCGTATACGCTCTTCATGACTCACTACTTTATGGATTTGGTGAAGCATCCATACATAGCCAAAAGAGTCCATAAATATTGCATTTGACACTCCGTAATCAGGTAACTCAGTAACTGGTTGTATCTCCGTGCACCCCAAACTCATTGCCTTTGTAAATGTTTCCTTGATATCAGGGACAGAGACGTTAAACCAAATGGTTTTTGGGTCGGCTTGGGTTGGTGCTATCAATTGAAATTCTGGATTTTCATCCAACATGTGAAAGCGTACGCCGTAAAGGGTAAAAACTACTTCATTTGTACCTTTGGGTAAATCTGAAACCTCAACACGTTCGACTTCAAATATGTTTTCGTATAATTCCAATGCTTTTAAACTATCTGTAACAACCAAATCAATTTCTACTCCTACCATTATGAACAGACTCCTTTTATTAGCTAATAGATATTCTTTACTTTATCATTTTCTTCTAATTTGTAATTAAGTATAACTGCAAGCCAAATTTGATTGGATGAATCGGCATGATGTGGATCAGGATCAATATAGGCTTCTATGGCTGGCATTTCAGCAACATCATACTCATTTGACGGAATCCATTCGGAAAAGATTGGTTTCCAAGCCTTAGGCATTTCGATTGGGGATGGTCCATGCGTCACTTAGGTTAGCCTAGTCCAGCATACTTGTTTACTAATTCCTCAACTCTCTCTTAAGTAGTCCCCTTTTTGGTTTCATCCCAGATGATATTGTACAACCATCTTCGCGGATATAGAAAAACTTTTGTGTTTTATTCAGGGACTCACCTTGTCCCACAAAGACATAAATTGCAGTCTATTAATTTTTATATAAAGTATTAAAATTTAATTATGACATACTTATTCGTTAATGTGACATGTCATTTGGCAAGGAAATGAACACACTGGAAATTTTAGTTTGCCAAGACTGTGAACAAACTAATGATTTTCATGAATTTCTTATTCCCGACAACATAGGACATTGTGTTGATACCAAACTACATAAACAAGTATATAAAGGTGATTAATAATGATTCTAATGAAGCAGATTCTGAAGTCTTTAGATCAGAAGGGAATTGTCGATAAACATACTCTCTATCTTGAAATTGGTGATCCTAAACTCCCTGATCGATTAGCTTTTTTGTGTGAGCGTAGAGATATTAAACTGGTTTCGGTGAATGCTTTTGCAATTACTGATAAAGGAAAAAAGACACTATTTAAACTACCGTAACCAAAATGATAAAGATACACTCCGAGCATTGTGTTACGGTCTAAAAACTCAACTTGATGTTGAATGGCTGTACTTAGTCCATCCAACGACCTAATCCAAGGTTTAGGAAACGGGCTGACCTTCTCCCCTGAACTAACCAATGGAATAAGGATATCTCGAAATATGATTAATGGACACTATATTGAAAACGCATATATCTACAAGTTAGGCAGTAGCAGAAGTCCGGCGCAGTAGTTGAAAAGGTAGGTTGGAAGGGCGAACATTGTGGTCCCCTTTCCAATCCCCTATTACTTAACCCTCTACTTATCATTTTCTTTCCCCAATGTATACTGGAATTAATAATTCACGACAAAAACAAAGAGACCGACAGTGCTCGAATACTATCGGTCAGTACAACAGACGTGCCCCTTACTGGTCTGCCATACTCATCGAGTGCCTATTGCTCACTTTTATGAAGTTAACTGAAATATATTCGATAAGAAAATTCGGTCATCAGGTCGCTCAAGCTAATAAAATGAGACAATGCCGCACGAAAAGTATCATTCATTTGCGATCGCAAAATGTGTATGCGGAAAGCGAACAAAAAAAGGGATTTTTAAGGTAATGGCTTTAAAATCCCTTTTTTTCCAACAAGCCAAACCACATCGGTTAGGCATGAATTTAACTATATTTTACGTTTGATTTGTTCAATAGCTTACTTTGTTAATTTGTCTGCCTTTTGCAGCACGGTAGTCTCAAGAGTCAATTGAAGTTTCATTCGTTGATCCTTCTATCTGTTATAAATCCCATATTTTAAGATATCAATATAATCCGTTAAATCTTCATATAGCTCTTCTAATAGAGCTAGTGCTTTGTCGTCTACCTGCTTGTATTTTTCTACATATCTTCTGGTTAAAGCCTCGACCGATTCAAAAATAATAGCCAGTATTTTTTCATAGGAAATATCGTTGCGCAAGATTTCCGTATTCATCCCATTAAGGTAGAAACGAAAATATCGCTCATTAAAGCGCTGTTCAAACCGATCGGCTTCTTCTTGAATTTCTTCCGATTTTACCACTAATAGATAAATAGCTAGGTGATAGATGAGGGGTTTTTGTATAAAAAGCTTCATTTTTACCAAATTTAGGTCTCTTAATCGCTCTAGCGGATCAGCCGAAATAGAAGAAGATTCACTTTCCAAATAAGAAAAAAAATACTCCATACACCGTTCTCCAATATAGAGAAACAGTGTTTTTTTATTTTGGAAATGATGAAATAAAAGCCCCTTCGACACTCCTGCCTTTTTTATGATCGCGTTAGTAGATGCCAGATCATAGCCCTTCTCCGCAAATTCCTCTAGTCCCGCCTGAAGCAGTTGCTTTTTTTTCACGTCGGTTTCATCGTTTCATATTGGATTCATGATTTCGCTCCATTCGTGATGTTATGATTATATTGACCACACGGTCAGTTTTAGCTATAATTTACCATGTAATGACCACCTGGTCAATCTTGCGCGAGGAGGGAATAGGAATGAAGCGTGCTTTTTATCGCATCTGCGAAGTTTTGTTGGCTCTTATCTTTTTGGGAGCTGGTCTAAACGGATATTTGGTATGGTTTGGTTTTGAACCTATATTTCCTACAAGTCCTAAAGCGATGGAGTTTTTAGGTACTGGATATTTACTCGCGCTTGTGAAAACCGTTGAATGTTTGGGTGGATTGCTGATTTTAACGCGAAGATTCATCCCTTTAGCATTGCTCATGCTCCTGCCGCTGATCGTAAACATTCTGGCCTTCCATATCTTCGTGGACCCTGAACTTCTCCCAATCGCCATGGTCGTGGTATTACTCGAATCCACCCTCTTATTTCATTACAAGGAAAACTTCAAGAGCTTGCTCTCAGTAAAAAGCAAGACGGATTTATCAGCCTAGAAGGGAACGAAGTACCTGAAGGGTATCCCGAAGTAGGCAATATCAGGGAAGTTCAACCGGTTAAGTCGGACAAAAGGTTCCGCTATTTGATGTCCCTTCAGGCCTTTTTAGGCGCAAACGGACATGGGTTCCTTTATTTTAGGAGTTTAAGCTCTTTCCTACCATATTTCTATGAAATAAAGGATCCCTCCATTTTTCACCACTGCGGTTTTAGGGCAAATAAGGGATCTAGTGTCCGCAACTGCCAAGCAGGATAGCTATTCATACTCCTCCCCCTCTGTTCTACCAAATCAATCTCTTAAATTTTCAGCTAAAGCTTTTTGCTTTCTAATCTCATAGTTAGCCAAAAATCTTTAACAATTTCCCTAATTATGTTAATATTTGGTTGATTAAGGACCGGCTAGATTGAAAGATTGATATTAGTAGGAGGAGAATTCTTCGTATGCCTCAATCCATACTCATCGACCATTCGCAAAAGGAATTCCCGGAATTTTTGTATGTAACATTTGATTCAGAAAGTTATTCTCAATCCATTTTTAATCAAGATATCGATATTTTTAGCTACAGACTTTATATACCTAAAAGTATACGAAGTCACTCTAGTGAAAAGCCAGTCCCTTTGGTCGTCATGCTTCATGGTTGTGGCCAAACTCCAGAGTCGTTTGCAAAAGGAACGCAAATGAACGAGTTAGCTGAAAAAGAAAACTTTATTGTCCTATACCCGGAAATGAATAATGTTGCGGATTGGTTTATTTTTAGAACTTTGCTTTTTAATCCTTACCTTTTTTATTTGCTGACCCCTTTACAGGTAAGGTTGTTAAGGGATTCTATTCGGCAAAATGGGCTGATGTTAAAAAAGAATGTTCTACAGTCTTCTCCGGGTTGGTTAGATTGGGTAAATCAGCATTTAAAGATGAACCCATTTTTTAGGGACTATTATGAGGAATTAAATGCAACAGATTGCTGGAATTGGTTTTTTGATGAAAATCAACATCGTGACAAAGGGCAACCTCAAATCATCATTGGAATCATCGACCAAGTAAAACGTTTTTTAAAAAAGGAATATCAAATACATATTGATGAGAAAAAGACGTATGCTGCTGGTTTCTCGGCTGGTGCGGCCATGACTGCCATTCTCGGAGCCACCTATCCCGATATATTTAGTAAAATTGCCATCTGTGCTGGTGTACCCTACCATGCAGCGAAGCCGCATAACAAAGCTGATCTTAAACATATTTTTCACGATGCTGTTTCTGTGATGGAAAAGGGTGTCGAAGATCCGTATGCATGTGGTGACAAGGCATTTGAGGAAATGAAAAAGGCGTATAAAGAAGAAGGAGGAACAAGAACCCTACCTGTTCTTATTTTGCAGGGCACGGATGATAGCATCGTACGTCGAATCAATGGGGATCACGTTTTTATCCAATGGGCGCAAACGAATTTTCGCATTGAAGGGGGTCATGGACGAGTACCTATCCATTTTCAAAGTCCTATCCAAGCCCAGGAAAATGGACGAGACTATAAAGAATATATCTATAAGGATAAAAGTGGATACCCCTTAGTCCAACTTCGGATGATCGAAGGATTAGAGCATAAATGGTCTGGTGGAAGTGATGAAGGTTCCTATACCGATCCCCGCGGTCCAAAAGCAACCGAGCATATATGGAGATTCTTTCAGTGATATCGTCGCTAATGTAAAAAAGTGGGCATCCCCATTGGGGACACCCACATTCCTAAATATATTATGGCCAACTGCCTTCTTTATGCTACCTTGTTGATATTGATTTCTTTTCCTGCCTTACGCATTTCTTTAAATTCAGCTGCAGCTGTGAAAAGGACGTCCGTAGATGAGTTAAGCGCCGTTTCAAACGAGTCTTGTAAAACACCAATGATAAAGCCGACTCCGACTACCTGCATAGCGACATCTGCCGGGATCCCAAATAAGCTGCATGCTAGAGGAATCAGTAACAAGGATCCACCAGCAACCCCCGAAGCCCCGCAAGCGGATATCGCTGATAGTACACTGAGGATAATAGCTGTAGGGATGTCCACTTGAATGCCAAGGGTATGAACCGCGGCAAGCGTCAAAACAGAAATGGTAACTGCGGCACCAGCCATATTGATGGTTGCACCTAACGGAATGGATACCGAATAACTGTCCTTATTCAAGCCTAAATTTTCACATAATCTCATATTTACAGGAATATTTGAAGCTGAGCTTCGGGTAAAGAATGCGGTAATGCCGCTCTCCTTCAAGCACTTCAAAACAAGCGGGTAAGGGTTTTGTCTAATCATGACATACACAATGATGGGATTGACAACCAGTGCTACAATTAACATACAACCAATCAAAACAGCAAGTAATTTCCCGTAGCCTAGTAACGCCTCCATTCCATTGGCCGTAATAGATTCAAATACCAACCCCATGATTCCGAATGGGGCAAGCATAATCACCCATCTAACCATTTTAGACACGGCATCTGCAAAATTAGTAATCATCGTTTTTGTCGTATCTGCGGCATTTCTTAACGCGAGTCCAAGCAGGATGGCCCAAGCTAAAATACCAATATAGTTCGCATTATAAATGGCCTTAATGGGGTTATCAACCACGTTCAGAAGTAAGGTTTGGAGAACCTCTACGACACCGCCAGGAGGCGTCAAGCCTTCAGCACCCTTTGCAAGGGTTAAGCTTACAGGGAAGATAAAGCTTATGATCACGGCGATTAATCCAGCTGCAAAGGTTCCAATAAGGTATAGGACAATGATGGACTTCATATTCGTTTGGTTACCACGTTTGTGTTGAGCGATGGCTGACATAACCAAGATGAGTACCAACACTGGTGCAATCGCTTTCAAAGAACCTACAAATAAAGTTCCTAATATGGCAACAGGTTGGGCTGCTTCGGGGATCGTAACCGCTAGTATAATACCCAAAATCAAACCAACTATGATTTGTTTTACCAGACTCCATTGACTCCACTTTTCCAGTAAACGTTTCATTTTTCTTTCCCCCATAGTTTAAATGATTAATCGTGCGAAAACTCAGCTAGCAGTCTATCTAGGCGGTAACTAAAAGCGGGTTTGACCTCAGCTTAAACAACATATCCTCCGTCATTTTCTCTAAATCAAAATCCGTTTTAAATCCCCACTCTTCCTTAGCGCAAGTTGAATCTATTGTATTAGGCCAACTGTCGGCAATCGCTTGCCTTACAGGATCGACCTTATAATCCATAATAAATTGCGGAATATGCTTTTGGATCTCGGCTGCAATTTGCTCCGGCTCAAAGCTCATAGCAGATACATTGAAAGAGTTCCGATGTTTCAGCTTAGAGGCATCAGCCTCCATTAATGCTATGATGGCATATAAAGCGTCAGGCATATACATCATATCCATAAATGTGCCCTTAGCAAGGTAAGAAGTATATCTCTTATTTTTTATCGCTTCATGAAAAATTTCTACTGCATAGTCGGTTGTTCCCCCGCCAGGGAGTGTAACATAGGAGATCAATCCCGGGAATCGAAGCCCTCTCGTATCAACCCCAAATTTATGATAGTAATAGTCACATAATAACTCTCCGGATACTTTATTTACTCCGTACATCGTAGTCGGCCGTTGAATAACGTCTTGTGGAGTGCCGTTTTTAGGAGTGCTTGGACCAAAAGCACCAATGGAGCTAGGGGTGAAAAATTGACAGTGGAGTTCTCGTGCCGTTTCTAAAGCATTCACCAATCCGCCCATGTTTAAATGCCAGGCTAAAAGAGGCTTTTTTTCAGCTGTAGCAGACAATAAAGCAGCTAAATGTATAATCGTATCCACTTCATGTTTTTTAGCTATGTTAAACATCCCTTTTTCATCTGTCACATCTAAAATCTCAAATGGACCTGAATGGACCACGTCGCTGTCCGTTCTTCGAATATCTGTCGCAATGATATTGTCAGATCCGTAAATCTCCCTCATTTTCAGCGTCAATTCTGAACCAATTTGACCTAAAGCCCCCGTTACTAAGACCTTTTTCATCAGACATTCCTCCTTACTTTCACTTTCGCATAAACTCCTTCTTCATCTTGAGCGAAATCTGAAACCGTTTGCATCGAATCATTTTATTGATTGAATTTTCGTTGTTATACACAGATGTTTGTGTCTCTGGAGAGGACAAAATTTAATCATGAATAGTTTCAAACTCACCAAAAACTCCTGTATCCAAGTTAACACATCCCCATTATTTTGTCTACATAGAAAAGACAAAATTCCATCAAGTATTTGATAAGATTATAAATATTCTCTATAAACAGTATAATACTTAGGGTTTTCAGCAAATTCAACAGGGCACTTTACTCTATATTTTGTATACCAGCAGAAGACATTCGACTTTCTGAGATGATATTCTATTAGGATATCATCCAACCCAGTTTTTTTACATGCCTTGATTTTTTGTCCACCAGATGCAGACTCACTTTTATATGAAAGTTACGCATAACACAAAATGGATAAAAGGTCGGGGTGGCGGGAAAATATAAAAAGACCTCTACTTGAGGTCTTCTTCTAGGGATGATTCCTCTCGGCGGGGTTACATTTGCCTCAGAATAAAATCCTTCAAATCTACAATCCGGTTATAGGTTGGTCTTTCTTTTGTGCCCGCGATAAAAATGGGAAAGTAACTGTCCACTTCATGGAGGCCTCCGTGCGATCCGCCCCCCACGTGGGTCGGCGAACCTGTGCCTTTCATTTCATAACCCGGCTGTATAGTCACAAGTAGGAATTTTCCCTCGTGGGAATGGAGAGCAGCATAAAGTCTCATCAACCCATCAGGATAGGAACCATATCCAATGGCTTCCTCCTTAGGGGCGCGTTTTAAGTCTAGAACCTCCATGTCCCCTTCTATATCCCATTGCTGGTGATATTCATCCACAAAGGTATTCCCCTTGCGAAAGCGCATTTCTTTACCCGAGCCCCCTTGCATCACCTTTACCCAGTCCTTGTCTTTCCAACTAATCAGGTCAAGCCTCTCGTCATGTTTAAGCTCCTTGACCATAGCCTGGAGTTCCACCTGATCCTGTAAGGGGTAGATGTAACTCATTCTTTCATTCACAGCCAGAGCCATCTCATCTGTGGGGCCGGAGCTCCCTAGCGGAGCGACTCTCATCTTACTGAATGTTTGATCCAAGTCTACAATGGCTTCCTTCTTATCGTTTTTGATTCGAGAGACCCCACTGTCTCCCATAACCATGAAAACACACTTTTCAAGGCCTTCATCCCATTTGCCAAAAGCATGAAAGACCTCCTGAAGCTGACGATCGACCTGAACAACCGATTCGCTTGACAGCTCACCTTGCTTATGGGATTCATGGTCCAAATCCGCCAGGTAAACCACCGTAAAAGACGGAAGCTGATCCTTTCGTATCATTCTTACCAAATGTTGAATAGAAACCCGGTTATTCACTCCATAGTAATTTATAAATGGGAAGAATCCCGAAGACATGTATCGATAAAAATTGCCAAGTACAAAATAGTCTGGGGCCTTGGTTTGGATTTTGGAAAAAGGCCATGGAATGGCTAGATCTTTCATATGATTCGAACGATAGACTATGGCGTTAATCGATGCGGTGGATCGGCCTGAAACAGCCAATTCTTCATGGATGGTTCGTGTCTGGGTACTTAAATGCGTATTGTTTAAATGAAACAAGCCGTCGTTCATCACCGTCTTGATCCCGCTTTTTATCGTTGGAAAAACCCCATCTCCGTAATGAATCAGACGTTTCTCCTTCAAGCTATACCAGCGAAGACCCGGGATACGATGCTTATCGGGGTATGTACCGGTCAGTAAAGTACTGTCGATCGTGACTGACATGGTAGGAAAAGAACTAACCATCCGGTTGGAGTAGCTCCCCTTTTCTTTCAAAAAAGAAAAAGCCGGCACCTTGTTCTGAGCCATCAAGCTCTCTAACGGCTCCGACAAAAGAGAGTCGACCACAATTAAGATGACTTTTTTTCCTTCTTCAGCGGGCAAGTCCGGATGTTTCTTGATTCCTATTTTTAGACTAGCCCAGTACGCGACCACCAAAACCAACAGCAAAACCCAAAGGAGTACAGTCATTGAAATCCCCCATTTTATTATCCTTTCTACCATCTTTTCCACGATAAGGATATATATAACTTCGACGGTGGAAAAGGAATTGGCAGAAGTGGAGACCCCAATACAAAAAAGAAGTTGTCTCATTAATCCTGAGGCAACTTTTTTCATTCATGCTAATATGGATTCTATGCCACCTTGCCGTCAAGCCGAATGCTATTTTCCTTGGTTGACAGAAGTGGAAACGTGGGACTGGTATTCTTCAGAGAGGTCTTTGATCGACTCAAGATAGGGACTCATGTCTACCAAAAATCTTCGTTTAAACTCCTCCTGGAAGCGGACATCCCCCCAACGTCCTCCCGCCAATTGTTGGTACTCTTTAATATTGCGATCAATCAACAGGAATTGTTCTGAGATCCCTTTTAAGGTTTCTCTCGTTTTACTATCCAAATTAGTGGAAGCTCTATCCTTGAACTGGTATCCCATAACATGAAGGACATTTCTTGTGTCAGCTCTAAAAGCTAGAATCCAGAGATCCTTTTTGCAACTCTGAAGACATCACCTGCTGATTAATACCGTATTCCATCTTCAAGAGCTGGGAATTGTCATCGCTTAGATGTATCAGCTTGTATAGACCTGTTCCCATGCTTGATTCATATTCTTCGCATGGGAGAGCAGATCCCAAAAGGCTTCCTCATCGTTTTCATCCACCTTGCTCAGTTTCTCAAGCTGTCCGGCCAATGAAACAAGGGAGGGGCTGTCTTCTAGGAGATATAGAAAGGTATGGTCATTTTTCTCTTGGTACCATGCGATCTGTTGTTTTTGCTCCCGGATCATCCGATTCTGAAAGAAAGAAAAGATCGTCAACAATACCAGCAGAGCAATAAGGGGAATCCAATATTTATTCCGTTTCACAATGGGACGACTGCCTTTCCTCTAGTAATGTCGATTCTCCCCAAAACACTACCTGATTTAGGAAGTGGATTCTAGTGGAAATAAGTCCCTCAAGGTTAGCTACCAGAACTCCATAAACTGAACAACACCACCGCTAAGGCAAGATGGAACAGGGGAATGACGGATAACAGCACAGGTTTTTCCTTGCCCTTCCTTGTAAATCGATAGATTAAACAACCAAGATACGTGAGAAAATAGGTACTCGACACAGCGATAAACGAATAAACAACAAATAGGGTAAAAAACCCTTCGTTCCCCGTCCTCTCTCCTGCCAACGACATAATGTTGGCCATTAAGACTATAGGAGTAAATAGTAAAGGAATTGCGCCTACAACAAATAAGAAGCTACTTAAAAGTTTCTTCTTCATAGATTGGTTCGCTCCATCCCGATGGGTTGTATTTAAGTTTTGCATAAAGAAGCCGGGTCTTAAAAAGGTATAGCCGATTCCAGACTCCCGGATCATATCCTCGATTTTCCGATGAGGTACAATGGGATTTTTTTCAACTCCCATCAAGGAAACAAACACAATATGCTCAAGCTTCCTTTTTTTCATTTCATCCATAAACGGCTGCATATCATGTTTCGGTTTTCCCAATTGAGGAGGACGCATGAGGAATACCTTCTGAACTCCATCTAGAGCGTGCTCGAAAGTGTGATGTCTCAAGAAGTCAAACTCCATAAGCTCCACGTCCAGACGGGTGAATTTATCCCTCTCCTTTTCCACGCTGCGTACGGCCACTCTCACTTTCTTTTTTTGGTGCTAACTCACAAACAACGGGATAGCCAATATTCCCGGTAGCCCTGTGACTAAGATGGTCTGATTCATAACCACACCCCTAAAATCCAAATGATTTTATTGACAGTCTATAATATGAATTAAAGAAATAGTATAGTCCAACGTTATGTTATTTCAAATGAAGCACGCAGGCCATTAATCGGACTAGCTTCAGGTTATTTAGCTTAGAGTGCCTTACCATGATAGGTTAAGCGGACGAGAATTCGGTTGTTTAGCAGTTAGATTATCAATATGAGGGCTCTGAAGCCAAATAACCGGAACGGACTCCGGTTGTTACCCGTATTAGCATACGCTTAGCAACATAACCGGATTATCCTCCGCTTGATTCACAGCCCCATCGGCGTAACGCCTCAATGATTGTATCGTATACTGACACCTTTGATTCATTAATACCATAACAAAGATCGCAGGGTCATGATAAGTAGGTTAGTCATTGCTTTGTGCCCTGGCTGTCCACGTTGATCCTCTATTTTAGTCGAGCCTCATTGGTCATTATCATCCCCAGCAATTTCATGCTGACTTTACTTTTCCTCTATGGAATACTAGGCTTACTAGTTTGATATGGAAGAATAGACGCATGACTTGGTTTTAGTACTTTTTATATGTTTCCCTTCGTTTCCCTCTTCGTCCCATGCTACGACGAGCAGCGGGATTCAAGGATATTCCGCCCACCCACTGGGCTGAGAACGCCATCCTTTGGGGCAAGAACACGGGTATGGTGAAGGGCTACCTGGATTAATCGCTGCCCGTAACATCGAAGTAGGGAGGCGAATGCTAGTCGCGTTTCCCCGCTATCGAATCCCTTTAGTTTAATAAATGACTAAAAATTAATATACCCCCTACAGGGTATTTTTAAAGATAATAATTGGCAAAAGTACACTGATGGTAGACATGTAATAAAACCAAGGATGAATAGATGGAAATTCTCCACCTATGATTAAAAATTAAATAGAAACCTCATCATATAGGTGGAAAAACTCCAACTATTTGCTCTGAAAGCCATATTTATTTGATGTTTTCAAGCATTAGTTGTTGATTCTCCACTTATTTTGCTTTTTTTCCTCTTATTTTTTCGGATAAGTGGACTTTTTACCACTATTTAAAATCAACTCGATGTATCACAATCTCGTACTCCAAACATCCACATCTTCTAATATTCATTGGTACTGTTTCGTTAAACTGCCCGATAGCTTAGTAATGAAACAAGGAGCAGCCGTGACGACTACTCCGAGGTAACGATCCCCGGTTAGTTGAATAGAATGCAGAAAATTAGTTCAGAATATCCTGTGTAAGTTTTCAAAGTATCTCCTTAAAGGTTCACCTTCCAAGTGGTGAGCCTTTTTATTATTGAAATAGAGATACTAATAATTACCGTTAATAGTGAGATACTGTAAATACTTGGATAACTAAACCGTGTTTTGGAGGAAACTACTTTGAAAACTGAACATAATATTAGACTTACTTCAACTGAGATAGCTAATCTGTGGACTAATTACATGCATGACTCTCTTAGTAGCTGCGTTCTCTCCTTCTTTTTGGAGAAAACAGAGGATACAGAAATAAAATCAGTTTTAGAATATGCCTTGAGTTTATCTAAAAAGCACATTCAAACCATTACCGATATATTTAATCATGAAAATTATCCTATTCCTGTTGGTTTTACAACCGAAGATGTGGACTTAAAAGCGCCAAGATTATTTTCAGATACGTTCCACTTAAATTATGTTTACCATATGACCAAAATGGGACTTACTTCTGATACACTTGCGTTATCTTTAGCGGCAAGGTCTGATGTCCGCGACTATTATTCAGAGTGTATTGCTTCCAGTATAGAGTTACAGCATAGAGCAGTTGGTGTACAGCTTTCAAAAGGGATATATATAAGACCGCCATATATTACAACTCCAAAATCAGTTGATTTCGTTAAACATCAAAGTTTCCTCACAGGTTGGTTTGGAGAACGAAAGCCGTTACTTGCTATCGAAATTATGCAACTACACCACAACATACAAACCAATGCTATCGGTAAAGCAGTGGTAATGGGATTTAGTCAAGTAGCCAAGACAGCCGATGTTCGTGATTATATGGTAAGAGGAAAAAAGATTTCAACCAAACACATAGAAATTTTTGATTCCCTCCTAACTGAAAATGACCTACCTGTACCTATGACGTGGGATTCTGATGTAATGGACTCTACCGTTCCAGCATTTTCAGATAAACTAATGATGTTTCATACATTTTCTTTAAATTCAAGTGGAATGGGTAACTATGGATCAGCGATTTCTACAACAACACGAAGGGATTTGGTAACTCATTATATCCGACTTAATACAGAGGTTGGACAGTATGTAGAAGATGGGGTAAACATTATGATTAAACATGGTTGGATGGAACAACCCCCACAATCGATTGACAGAGATGAAATAGCTAAGGATTAATATTTATCAGAGCATCTTCCTATTAATAGGAGAAGATGCTCTTTATTTAACATACTTCAATCTATCCTCCTTTTAGTGCAGCAACACAAAGGAGGATGCTGGCATCCATATATCGCTATTATGGTTTGGTCTAGTTCATACCAATATTTCTCCCATTCAACAATTATTAATCTGTCCCAGGTAGATTAATGATACATCCTATTGCGCTAAACTCCCGCTACCACAGCAACGAACTCAAGGGACGGATGCTGAACCATTGATACCCAATAGGAGCCTCTCAGCTCCTTAGAAATTTCTAATAAAGTTCTCTTCGGCGTTCTTCCCGTAAATGTACGTTGTAGATGTATTTTATTGTCCAAGCATCCCTGAATAACATCCAATAGCGTTATTGTTTATCCCATTGCTCCTTAAAAATTAAGTTATCAATAGGCAACCGTTTATTCCACCCTACAGTCTCAAACTCGGGTTGATCTTGGAATTGATCTGTGTATCCAATAGAGAGTAAACCAATGGGCTCAATATGGGGGGGAATATGGAGAATCCTTCGTATATCCTGCTTCTTATAAAACGAGACCCATCCAACCCCAAGCCCCTCTGCCCGTGCAGCAAGCCATAGA
The DNA here is from genome assembly GCF_004522215.1 of Ammoniphilus sp. YIM 78166. GTDB lineage: Bacteria > Bacillota > Bacilli > Aneurinibacillales > RAOX-1 > YIM-78166. The sequence continues at coordinate 136,383 of NZ_SDLR01000005.1, forward strand.
TTCTGTATCGCACACACTACCGAGTATGCATCGGTTTCAGGTATGGTATTTCGCCCTAGTACATGTTCTCCATCTCTTACAGGGTCACAGGTAAAACAAATGGTAACAGGGGCTTCGAGGATACCTTCCACCTTTAGTTTAGGATACAATAGCGCCCGTTGACCCTCAAAATATCTTCCTGCCACCTCTACTTCTCTTGAAATCACATGATGTAGCTGTTGCTTCACTTCTTGAGAACGAACCACAATAAAATTCCATGGCTGCATGAAGCCTACGGAAGGTGCATGGTGGGCTGCTTCCAAAATTCTTCTAAGCTTCTCCTCCTCGATTGGATGGTTTAAAAAAGAACGGACATCGCGGCGACTATAAATCGCCTGATAAACACCTTGTCTGTGATGCGCTTGAAACTCATGGCGGGTCTCAATGGGTAAATGAACCGTAACCGCCACTTCATCTACACCGCGTTGGGTTAACTCATCCAATGAACCAGATACACCGGCTTGCTCAAAAGTAGCCATTTCATGTGCAATTCGTACGGCGGATCTCAGAATAGGAAGGGTAACCGCTGCTCCACTTCCTTCCCCAAGACGAAGGTTGAAATGAACGAGTGGTTGCAATCCTAAAAGTTTATTCACTAGGACATGACCTGGCTCCACAGATTGATGGGAGGCAATGAGGTAATGCCCACAGTCAGGAGTCATTCGAACCGCGGTTAGTGCTGCCACGGCCGTAATAAAACCGTCCACCAATACAGGAATTCGTGCCGCGGCTGCCCCTAATACAAGACCCACAAGTCCTGCAATTTCTAACCCTCCTACTTTAGACAATACATCTACCGGGTCGGCCGGGTGGGGTGAATTGACCTCGATCGCTCGTTTAATGACCTTAATTTTCCTTTCTTTCCCCTCATCATCCACTCCCGTTCCAAGTCCAACCACTTGCTCAACTGGGATCTGTCCAAGAACAGCGAGCATCGCACTACTCGCCGTCGTATTTCCAATTCCCATTTCCCCCAACGCAATCAGCCTAGCGCCCTTCTCAATCACTTCTTCTGCTACCTCGATCCCGATCTCTATCGCTTCGACCGCTTCCTCCCTTGTCATAGCCGGTCCTTGAGCCATGTTATGGGTACCGTATCGTACCTTCCTGTTCAGTAAGCCTTGTAGTTGCACCACTCCGTTTACACCCACATCCACAACCTGTACGGAGGCATGGGAGACTCGAGACAAAACGTTGATCGCTGCCCCACCAGCTAAAAAATTACATACCATTTGCTGCGTCACCTCGGATGGGTAAGCAGACACCTCCTCCGTCGTTACACCATGGTCCGCTGCCATGACCACGACCACAGAGGGATCAATATCGGGTCGTGGGTTCTTGGTTATCCCGGCTATTTTAATGGCTAGTGTTTCTAATACCCCAAGACTTCCCAGTGGCTTTGTTAGCCTATTTAAGTGCTGTTCCATTTGTTTCTGCACTTGAGTATCCAACCCATCAATCAAGCTCATCGTTTTCTTTAGTTTTTGCATCATGCTTCCCCCTTTGTTGGTAACTCCCGACCACGCAAAAAACCCCAGCTTCAAATAAGCTGGGGTTGTGCCATACCCTACTTGCAAACTTCTCTTAGGCAGGTCTCCTGACTCCGATTCCTCACATGCTGCGCCTTCCCAGTTTCCCAGTGGCATTGCAGCAGCTCCTCGACTACAGTGGCGGGCTCCGCGTTGTTTCAAAACTTCCCTATTCTCCCATATTAGGGCACCTAATGAAGACTATACAATTGTAATACACAATCCCACTTAACCATAAATCCAATAGAATGGCAATACTTTTATTAGTAATATTCTCCAACATAACCCAAAAGACTAATGCATTGGATCTTCAGTAGAATTTTTTCTCTGTTATTTTTTTGTCTATGATAAACAGTAATTATTCCGTGCCTTAGATAACTACATAGCTGGATTGTAAAGGACTCTATCTACTTCTTCATACGCTGCATCGATTAAATCATCCAATTCCTCCCGTTGAGTATTCAATACCTTGATTTCTAACCATAAATCCTCCTTACGATTCGTTTCGTCCCTATCAATTAGTTCATAAATGAAGTCAATTTTATCGTCCAGATCATCTCTTCTGGTATTCCATTGCTTAATTTGATCAAACAATTCGCCCTGAAAAAAATTCATTTAATCAACTCCATCTCGTTTTGTTTGATATCCTAATTTGTGGTTATCTTAACACATAAGAGAAAAACTTATTCCATAACTTTCCAATGATGAGATGAAATTTCATGGCTGATTACAGCAAAAGTTAACCGCTCATTATAACCACGAAAACTTTGAGATTATGAAAGAGTTGATTTATTATTGTGTTATCCTCCCGTTTAGCAACAGCAGTGCCTATCGAAGCAGCCTCAGGAAAGTATCAATTCCAGTACTTAAATATACATTCACAATTCATTCAGATTGTTATAGGTTAAGCGAATCATGTATAACCTCCTTTGGTGCTGTACCAAAGGAGGTTATTGGTTTTCCAAAAAGGTTATAGCCTGAGTAATTAATGTTTTTTGATCATTAACCATTCCACGAAAACCCAGAGAACATTAGCAGTCAAGGTGTCCATTCCAGGATTATGGTTGAAGCCCCATAACATTTATTAGAAGGGGGAATCTTATTATCAACTAATCAATCTACTCGATCAATTTTGATAACATCGTCCAGTTTTTCTATTTGCTTAAAAATAAGTTGAAGTTCCTCTTGATTCCCCTCGACCATAATCAACATATTAGATAAATCTTGTTGTTCGGAAGGTTTGACCACCATGTTGTCTATATTGAGTCCTGGTTTTGATAATAAACCCACCAAACGGACCAACACACTTGGACGATTGTAGAATAACACCTTGACTTGCATTTCATCCATCACCTTGTTATTAACCCACCTTTTCCTCGGGATCTCTTTCTGCTTTCCCTTCTTTTCTCTTGAGTCTAGCCACGAGGTATCCTAAAACAGCCCCGCCAAAAGCTGGAATGACCCACCCAATGCCTACCACATATAGTGGGAGATATTGTTGATAAATCGAAGTGATCGTTTCCAATCTAAGACCGGCTTGACTCAGGCTGTCCACAAGACTGACAAAAATAGTTGCGATCAAAGCTCCTTGATAAACCTCTGCGTGCCCTTTAAAGCGATGGTGAAAAAAAGACAGCAGGACCAGCACGATCGCGAGCGGATATATGCCGATCAGGACAGGAACAGAAAGTTTGATGATCTGCGTCAAACCGATATTTGCCAGCAATGCACTAAAAAGAGTCAATATGCTAATGATTATTTTATAGGAAACGGCGGGAAAAATTTTCGCAAAAAATCTCCCGCATGCTGCAACCAATCCGACCGATGTCGTTAGGCAGGCCAACGTTACAGCCAGTCCAAGCAGCATGGTACCGGACGAGCCGAATAGCAGGTAGGCTACGTTCGAGAGAATTTCCCCGCCATTCTCGGAAACACCAAGGATTTCAGAACTGGAGCCTCCAAGAAAAGAAAGGGAAAGATAGACAAGGGCCAAACCCACCCCGGCGATCATTCCGGCCTTCAACGTCGTTGCCGCCAATACTTTATGGTCCTTTATACCCCGTTCTTCAATGGCGGAAATAACAACCATGCTGAATACGAGAGCAGCAATCGTATCCATGGTTAAATATCCTTCAATGAACCCTTTGAAGAAAGGCGCTTCCTGATACGCTGGCTCCGGATTTCCCAATTCGCCGATCGGCGAGATGAAACTTTTGATAACCAATAAAGCGATAGTTCCCAACAATAGGGGTGTCAATACTTTTCCGATTCGATCGACAAGCTTGGACGGATGGATAGAAAACCAAAATGTGATGCCGAAAAATACAACCGAGTACAGAAAAAGTGCTGAGGGCTGCAGTCGGATTTCCTCTGGCAAAAAAGGGGAAGCTCCCATTTCAAAAGCAACTGTACCGGTTCGCGGAATACCGAAAAGCGGACCGATGGCCAAATAAACAACAATGGTAAATACGATTCCAAAAACAGGATGAACCCGATTAGCTAAGGCTTGCAAACTGCCCCCTGCCATCCCAACGGCGGCTACAGATAAAAGCGGCAGCCCTACCCCGGTAATCAAAAATCCCACCATGGCAACCCAAAGGCTTGTACCCGCCGCCTGCCCGAGAGCTGGGGGAAAGATGAGGTTGCCCGCACCAAAAAACAGGGCAAATAACATCAATCCTATAGCTACCATTTCTTTTCCAGATATTTGCTTCATTGTATCCTCCCCCTCCCGTTCTTTTTTAAGAATCGGGATCATCTAACCACATTTTACGAATCATGCATGCAGGTTGGGCAGGAGCAGGAAGGCACTGACTCCAGTACTCCAATTTGTGCTTCGTTCATTCTCCCTGTCTGACGCGGTGATCAAGAGACAGGCAGAGATTCATCATATCACGGATCCCAATCATATTGTCAATGACTACCGGTCGCTTGACATTCGCTTCGACACTCGAGATCGTCGCCTGCGGTTGATTAATAATCGGGGTAGACAGGACCAAACGAACGAGCCCGTATTATTGACGGTAAATGTAACTTGCCCGCCCCGGCAATCACTTCCGCTTTTAACTGGGGAATCGTTTCATCATTAATAACCCCTCCTAACGCGTAGGGCGAACCGCGCAATTGATACGATCCATGTTAATGTCCGTAACAATCAGCTTAGCCCCTTCCTCGTGAAACCGGTCAAATTGTTGGATTCGAAAGCTTTGTAAGCTGCTCCCTTCATCCCTCTGTACACGTAAATTTAATAGATCTATTTTTTTCTATTGCAAGATTAATACCAAAAAGTTCCTTATAATCGTTATCACAATAACACTCGTTTTTTTGTTTCTTTATCTGCAAATTTTTGCAGTGTATGCAAGATGTTGCATGCATTTGTCATAATTATCCCTGTATATTCAGCAAGCCACTGGATACAACAAAAAATTTCTGATCATCTTTAAAGTGCCGATATTAGCCGAGAAAACTTTAAAAGTGTGGTGCGGTCGTTGGTTAAGAGAAGTAGACGAAGGAATTTATCAGTGTGGACTAGAATACAGCCTTTCATTTTTTCATTTGTTTGCGGTTCTCTAGTCATGGGGGATGATGATATCTATGAATTGTATAAGGCTGCCCCTAATGCAAAAATTATTTCCATCCATAAAACCTCATTTTAGAGGAGTTCACGGACATACGTTCCTTTATTTCATCAAAATTCAAAAGTAGATCCTCTAAAATGAAGAATTAACGGAACCAATAGACCGCTTTTATCGAGAAACTCCCCTTTTCAACTCAAATAGTGGATCGTATGTCCTTATAAGTATGATTGCACTATTCTGCTGCCCCGATCGGAACAAATAAAAAGACAGATGCAAGCAGGTTACTAGATCTTCCTTTTATAGTAGCAAGTTCGCTTTTGTTCTTGCTGGATATTTTTCAGGAAAGACAATCGAGGGTTCGTCTTACTTCCTCTCGTATTTATTAAAAGACATCCCATAATTGCTTACCGATCAAAACAATCGTTACTCCAATAAATAGTGGACGTATATAATTTGTACCTTTACGGATGGCAATTCGAGATCCAACTAGCGCCCCTACAACCATAGCTAACCCCATCATTAATCCATATGAAAAATTAACAGAACCTAAACAGATAAACGTAATTAAACTAGCCACATTACTAGAAAAATTTAATGCTTTGGCATTTCCCGCAGCAGTTACAAAGTCAAATCCAAGCGAGAGAAAAGCAAAAATCAAAAATGAACCCGTTCCTGCTCCGAAGAATCCGTCATAGAAACCGATAACGAACGCAACCAAAGTACTGATGTAGCCTGTCTTTTTGTTTATTCCTGAATACGTGGAACTTTTTCCCCAATCTTTTTTAAACACGGTAAATATTGCTACTCCAATAAGCAGAAAAATGACTAATGGCTTCAGAAAAGAAGATGGCACTTGTCGGACCGTAATGGATCCTAAGACCGCTCCTATCAAGGAAAAAGGAATGAGGTATTTTACCAAGTGAAAGTTTATTTTTCCCGAACGGATAAAAGAAATGGTACTGGTCAATGAACCCATTGTAGCAGCCAGCTTGTTTGTTCCTAATACCATTGGAAGAGGAAGTCCGGTAAGTAAGAGAGCAGGAATAGAAATGAGTCCCCCTCCCCCCACAACAGAATCAATAAAAGAAGCTAAGAAACCCAATCCAACTAAAGCGATTAACATTTCAACAGTTACATCATTCAAGATAAACACCTCCTCACATCATCATAAATTGCGAGGAATCATCAGTCTAATATATAATTTAATAGTATTCATAGATGATATCTATATATCTTAAGGAGTGACGATGAATTTACATGCATTGAGAGTATTTTTTGAGGTTGCTAATAGAAAAAGTGTAACGGGTGCAGCTATTCACCTTGCCATTAGTCAGCCTTCCGTGACCGCTCAGATTCGTAAGCTGGAAAAAGAAATTGGATTAAAAGTTCTTGAAGCGTATGGAAGAGGTATACGTTTGACCGAGGCTGGTGAATTGATTTTTCTCCACGCCCAACGTCTATTTGCTGTGGAGAAAGAATTAGAAAGGAAGATCGATGACTTTCGGGAGGGGAAAATTGGAACATTGAAGTTAGCTTCGACTGGACTACCTGCTAATGTTTTATTCCCAAGATGGGTGGCTTCTTTTAAGAAAGTAAATCCAGATATTGATATTATCTTAACTGTTGTCAATTCTAGTGAAGCCAATAGGCAGTTATTACACTATGAAGCTGATTTGGCTTTCATAGCAGGTATATCGAAGCATCCAGATATTCATTATGAAAAGCTGTTCGACGATGAACTTTGGTTTATTGTACCAAAGGGTCACCAATTAGATTCGAGAGAGGCGAGCCTTGGAGAAATGATGGAAGAACCTTTCTTCATGCGGGAGGAAGGAAGTAGTATTCGGGAACAACTCTTAGCCCTATGCCGAATCCATGATATCTCTCCACCGAAGATGTCCCTACGATATAATGGGATGAATATGTCCATAAAAACCATTCAAGAGGGATATGGAGCCATGTTAGCTCCTGCTCTTGTAGTGAAAAGTATGATCGAAAAAGGAGAAATTGGGCGTGTCTTTATAGAGGGCATAGATCTTAAGAGACCCATCTACTTCTGTTCAAGAAAAGATGACTTGTTTTCCCCCACCTCACAAGCATTTTATGAATTGGTGAAAAGGCTATCTATGAGCTAGACCTATTCCGCTATCTCCCGTTAGGACATTCCAAAGTCTTTATGAAGGGCTACCCGGATGGGACCTTCCGACCGTCGAAGTGAGTGAAGCCGAGTTTATGGTAATGCTGTTTGAAAATGGCGAGTAGTTCACAAACGGTAGGAGAGTAGCCTATTCATCTTTTTTCACTTTAGCTCTTATCCTGACCTCTTTATAGGAGGGATAAGGGAGTACACTTGGAATTTGAATAAGGATTAAGCGGGTATCCTCGTTTGTACTTGCTTCGATTTTTAAAGAATGAAGTGAAGTCGCTTCAACTACGACAAACATATGTGAATCTACTGACTTGGTTTCATTTTGAAAATGCCAATTCGATTTCCCTTCAACAACAAGGCTGGCGATGGAGTAGCCGTCAGGTATATCATGCTCGAACTTTTGTCCAGCGGATATCGTGACATCCCACATCTTGGAGTCAGCAACTAAATGAACGGGAGAGTGATGGCCAACTATGGTTTTAACGGTGATACCATTTTTTGTTGTTACTGGCAGTTCGTGATCCTCATAATCAGCATAGGTTGGGGTAGCATAGTTGGATTCTCCCATGAATGGTTCAAACCAAATTTGAAACCCCGATGTACCTTTTTCATATTTCTCGGAGTGTTGAACTCCGCTACCTGTTTGCATCACCTGTAAGCCCCCAGTGTTAAGGGTTCTCTCATTTCCAAGGGTATCTTGATGATGTACTCTTCCTTTAAGAAGGTACGAAATGATTTCAAATCCTCGATGTGGATGAGGAGGGAGGTATGCATCTTCTTTTGCTTGAAACCACGCCCAATAAAATAGGGTTCCTACACGATCGACAGTTGATCCTTCACCTGGAAATCCAATCGGCTTCTGCTCCACGAGTTTTCCTTCGTCAAACCCACCTGATACCTGTTGATCTGTTGAAAAAACACGCATAGACATAAACATCATCCTTTCTTAATGTCCGGGTCATCCATTTAAGAAGGGATGCCCCATGCGAAAAAATTCAGTTACCGGTTAACTTACAAAGACTCGCAATCAACAGACGAAAACCACAGTTCGCGCTGTGGTTTTCGTTCATAAATAATTAACTAAATTACTGCATACCTTTCTTAACCCACTCAGCAATGGTAACTACGCGTTTAGCTTGATGCCTAACGGCGTTTTGATACGCCCCCACATCCCCAACCATTTGATTGTTTTGATCAACGGATACACTGGTACCATACGGATTTCCTCCAGCAGCAAACAAAGAAGCATCCGTATATCCCGGAGCGACAACAATAGCTCCCCAATGATACATGGTGGTGTATAGATTAAGGATGGTGGCCTCTTGACCGCCGTGAGCGTTTTGAGCAGAAGTCATCGCGCTTACGACTTTATTAACGGTTTTACCATGGAACCAGATACCGCCCGTCGTGTCTAAAAATTGCTTCATTTGGGATGCCACATTTCCAAATCGAGTAGGAGTGCTGAAGATGATGGCATCTGCCCATACGATATCATCAGGTGTTACGGTGTTGATACATGCCGTTTCCTCTACATGAGCTTTCCAAGCAGGATTCCCTTCGATTACCGATTGAGGAGCGAGTTCAGGAACCTTTAAGATTTTAACTTCGGCTCCAGCCTCCTCACCGGCAGAAGCAGCCCATTGTGCTCGAATAACCTGTAATAAACAATCGCAAGTTTGACAGGCATGATTAACCCTCCTGAAATGGTTTGCAATATACATTCCCACGCTTCCCTTCGCATCCAAGTATTAAACCCATGTGAACAGAAAAACGAAAAGGGATTAATTAGAGTCTTATCTAAGGCTAAAAGCGTGCTTCCGGTCAAAGCTAAATATTATAGTGACATAAGCCAAGAACGAAAGATCTGGCTCCCATCCAGCCATTGACCATTCAAAATAACTCAACATGGTAGAGGCAATCAGGAAAGATCCTACGAGCGATAACACCCCGGCAGCAAAATGCAATCCACCTTCCAATTTATTCAATCCAGTGATAATCGTTATTTAATATACTTAAACAGCAATAAGGAACAGTGATGCCACACTGCTCCTCAACAATCAATTATTGAACTTAACAAAACTACAAATGAGTCAGCTTGACGAGGAGGCCTCCATAATTAGGGGATTAAGCCTCTATGATTCCTCCATTTCGGCTCCTGGACGGTTTCAGTGAATCATTGAGCTACTATGATTCCTCCATTTCCACTCCCGAATGGTTTCAGTAAATCATTGAGCTACTATGATTCCTCCATTTCCTCTTCCGGACGGTTTCAGTGAATCATTGAGCTACTATGACTCCTCCATTTCGGCTCCTTGATGGTTTCAGTGCATCATTCGGCTACTATGATTCCTCCATTTCGGCTCCTGGACGGTTTCAGTGAATCATTCGGCTACTATGACTCCTCCATTTCGGCTCCTGGACGGTTTTAGTGCATCATTCGGCCTCTATGATTCCTCCACTTCCACTCTCTGACAGTTTCAGTGAATCATTCGGCTACTATGACTCCTCCATTTCGGCTCCTTGATGGTTTCAGTGAATCATTCGGCTACTATGATTCCTCCATTTCGGCTCCTGGACGGTTTCAGTGAATCATTGAGCTACTATGATTCCTCCATTTCCACTCCCGAATGGTTTCAGTAAATCATTGAGCTACTATGATTCCTCCATTTCCTCTTCCGGACGGTTTCAGTGAATCATTGAGCTACTATGACTCCTCCATTTCGGCTCCTTGATGGTTTCAGTGCATCATTCGGCTACTATGATTCCTCCATTTCGGCTCCTGGACGGTTTCAGTGCATCATTCGGCTACTATGACTCCTCCATTTCGGCTCCTGGACGGTTTCAGTGAATCATTCGGCTACTATGACTCCTCCATTTCGGCTCCTGGACGGTTTCAGTGAATCATTCGGCTACTATGATTCCTCCATTTCGGCTCCTGGACGGTTTCAGTGAATCATTGAGCTACTATGATTCCTCCATTTCCGCTCCTGGACGGTTTCAGTGCATCATTGAGCTACTATGACTCCTCCATTTCCACTCCCTGACAGTTTCAGTGAATCATTGAGCTACTATGATTCCTCCATTTCCACTCCCGGACAGTTTCAGTGAATCATTCAGCCTCTATGATTCCTCCACTTCCACTCCCTAACAGTTTCAGTGCATCATTCGGCTACTATGACTCCTCCATTTCGGCTCCTGGACGGTTTCAGTGAATCATTGAGCTACTATGACTCCTCCATTTCCACTCCCCGACAGTTTCAGTGAATCATTCGGCCTCTATGATTCCTCCACTTCCACTCCCTAACAGTTTCAGTGCATCATTCGGCTACTATGACTCCTCCATTTCGGCTCCTGTGAACGTTATCGTAAAGCAGCTCGCGTTTCGTGCCCTGAACCTGTGCGTATATAAAAAGGGACAGTCCTTAAACCTAAGGGGGTATCCCCGAAGCAAGCAAAAAGAGACCGACAGTGCGGTCACACTATCGGTCACGTACAACAGACGTGCCCCAATGGGGCGGTTCTCCTATGGCTGCTCCTTTGGGTAATGGCTCCATTTTGCTTAATCTGCCATCCCCTTAACATTTAAGCTACCGGATTTCTAAGAACGCCTAAACTTCCGATCTCCACTTCTACAACATCTCCTGCCTTCAGGAAACGGGGCGGCTCGAATCCCATTCCCACTCCCTTTGGCGTTCCAGTGGCGATAATATCTCCCGGCCTTAGGGTAATTCCTTTCGAGACTGTCTCAATAATGGTGGGAATGTCGAAGATGAGCAATTCGGTATTCGATTGCTGACGTACTTCTCCATTCACGCGACTTTGAATCTCAAGCATCGCTGGGTTACCAATTTCATCTGCTGTTGCTATATAAGGCCCCATAGGACAGAAAGTATCCAGACTCTTCCCCAAGAACCACTGTTTATGATCCCTCTGCAAATCCCGTGCGGTAATATCATTGACCATCGTATAGCCAAAAATGTAGTCATAGGCTTCGCCTTTAGAAATATTCGAACCTTCCCTACCAATAATGATGGCCAGTTCGGCCTCATAGTCCAATTCTTGCGTCACGTCCGGATGGGATTGAATGGGCTCTTCCGGACCGATTACCGTTGTGGTCGCTTTCGTGAAAACGATCGGGTGAGTCGGAATGGCCTTGGAATCATCTGTCGTCTTCCCAAATTCATAAGCATGCTCACGATAATTGATCCCGAGGCAAATGATATTGCGTTTAGGCTGGGGAATCGGGGCCGCAAGCCTGACCTCTGTCAAAGGAATCACAAAATCTTCTGGCTGCTGGCTTGCTAGTTGTTTTCGAATCTCCTCTACCCTTTCCATGGCTTGAGGGTCTCCAATGAGATCGACCAATTCAAGCGGCAGGATTGTGGAAGGGAACATGACTTTCTCTGCTTTCAGAATATCTATAATGGAATTTTTGTCATTGGTTAAGTAGCCATATCTAGATTGATTATGATGAATAAAGGTACTCAGATACATTGACCTCTTCCTCCTATTCTTCTAACATATTATTTCGAACATTTTTCAGATGGACAAGTGAATAATGAGCCGCTTTTTTCTTATCACGATCCTTTATCGCCTTGAAAATTTCACAATGTTCTTTAAAATAGGTGTTCATCCTTTCCTTGGTTAGGCTGCGTTCCTTCAGGGTGCCCCACAACTTTTCCAAACGCACGCTATTAATGATGTCAATGACTCGCAAGAGGAACGAATTTTTCGCGGCCAAAGCGATTTGATAGTGAAATTGGCCATCCAATCTCTCGAACTTATGGAAAATGTCGCGAGTCAGCTCCTCAAAGTCAATACAATCCCTTGTATCTTCGAGAATTTGCTCAAGTGTCTTTAAATCTTCTTGAGTCGCTCGGACGGCTGCCAACTCCGCTAAATAGGGCTCGATGGAAAACCGGGCTTCAAACACCTCTGAGGGGCTGGTTTCATTTGCAATTTCTGTGAACAACTGATCGTTGGCAGGAATACTTTCTGATTTTATAAACGTACCATGCCCAACCTTGCTCTCGATCAAGCCGATAATTTCCAGTGCTCGAAGGGCTTCTCTCACGGTTGCCCGACTGGTTTGATGCGTTTCAGCTAATGCCCGCTCCGAAGGCAGTCTATCCCCTTGACGAAGCAGCCCCTCCTTTAACTGCTGCTGTATGGTTTTAGCAATTTCCAAAAAAGCCTTATTCGGTAGATTTTGGATGTCCATTGTTCTAAGTCCTCCCTATTGGCCTTACCAATAAAAAGTATAGGGTTGACCAAAAAATTAGTCAATATCCAATTTTCCGAATAAATTATATATTTTACGTTGACTGAATAGGAAATAAGTTGTAATATTACTTTGGAATTGGTAAAGCCAATTTTTTCCGTATCACCATTATATCAGAGGAGGCTGAATTCTTGATTAAGCAAATCCAAAATTTAAATTTCAATGTTGAAACCAAAGGGACTGGAGAATCCATTATCTTCATCCATGGGCTGGGCGGAAGCCTTAATATCTGGAATAGCCAGGTGAATGCGACATCCCGCTTTTTCCAGACTACGGCTTATGATCTCCGTGGAGCTGGTCGTACCGAGCTGTCAGTTCCGGAATATTCTATTGAAGTTTTCGTGGAAGATTTAAAGAACTTAATGAATTCAGAAGGAATCAAAGAGGCCCATCTGGTCAGCCATTCCATGGGAACCCTGATTGCCCAGCACTTTGCCGTTGATTATCCTGACCGCGTAAAAAGCCTTACTCTAGTGGGCGGATTGCTGGAAATTCCGGAAGCGGGGAAAAAAGGACTCTATGATCGCTCCAACCTTGTCCGTGAAAATGGGATGGATACCGTGGCTGATGCGGTCATTGAAGGAGGAACTTCCTCTTACTCCAAACATGCGAATGCTGCCACCATTGGACTCGTCCGTGACTTGCTGCAGAGGAACAATCCAGAAGGCTATGCGGCTGCCTGTCGAGCATTAGCCAATGGTAGGGCCATTAATCACGGGCAGGTCCAAGTGCCGGTTCTACTAATTGTTGGAGATGAAGATCGGGTAACCCCTCTTCCCATGGCCAAAAAGCTCCTACAAGGATTCCCGAATGCTAGACTGGAAGTCATTGAAAATTGCGGACATTGGACAACCGTAGAGGCTCCTGATGCAGTAAACCGTGCTCTGCTTTCCTTTTTATATTCGCTTTAATTTATGAACAAGATGAAAAAAGATTCCATACCTATGTCACACTCAGCGAAGCGCTCCCGAATTGAGCTAATGCTTCTAGTTCTCGGAATCTTGCTGATTGCCTCAAACCTTAGAGCTCCGATAACGGCAGTTGGGCCGCTGGTCGGTACCATCATAGAAGATACCCACATGTCCAATACTATGGCTGGGTTGCTCACCACTCTTCCCCTGCTCGGTTTCGCCGCCCTATCTCCTCTTGCGCCCAAACTCGCTCGACAGTTCGGTACGGAGGCTACACTACTTGCGGCGTTATTCATCTTGACATTGGGAATCATCCTTCGTTCTGTGCCATCAGTGGCCAGCTTATTCTTAGGGACCGCTATGCTTGGTCTAGCCATTGCCGCAGGGAATGTGTTGCTGCCAAGTCTCATTAAGCGTGAATTTCCTCATCGCATTGGACTCTTTACGGGCAGCTTCACCTTGACTATGAGTATTTGGGCGGCGATCGCCTCAGGGGTGAGTGTGCCTATCGCCCAAGGTCTGGGCTATGGCTGGCGGGTCGCTCTCTTATGTTGGGCCGGGCTATCAGTCATTACTTTTATGGTTTGGTTTCGACAGCTAAGACACACTCCCCCTAAAGTCCCGATGAAAGTCATCAAGGCTTGGAGTCCCTTATGGCATTCCAAAGTGGCTTGGCAGGTTACCTTGTTTATGGGGCTGCAGTCGATAGCGTTCTACTCTGCCATCGCATGGCTACCTGAAGTCCTTTACGATAAGGGAATCAGCTTATCACACGCAGGATGGATGCTTTCCATGATGCAATTTATCAGTCTTCCGGCTGCATTCGGTGTTCCACTGCTTGCCGCCCGTCTTCCTAACCAGCGCGGCATTGTGACCGTTACTGCCATTCTGTACATCGTTGGATACACGGGTCTTCTCAGCGGTCACACCGAATGGCTAACACTAAGCATTCTTATGCTCGGACTTGCACAAGGCTCTAGTATTAGCCTTGCCCTTACTCTTTTTGGTCTTCGCTCAACGAACGCGCACCAAGCAGCAGAACTCTCGGGAATGGCACAATCCATTGGCTACTTGCTGGCTGCTGGCGGACCGATCTTATTTGGATTTTTCCACGATCTTACTCACTCTTGGAATACATCGCTTCTGTTTCTCTTGACGGTCAGCATACTACAGTTCATCGTAGGACTGGGAGCAGGAAGGAATGTTACGATATCCGTTTCCAAGGATCAAGTGGCTTAGGTTTTGGTTTTTTTTATATGTTGCCAAGACTTCCCTTAGGCATCGTATCTTATTTTCGGCTGTGTTTTCCTGGTTCCCGAAGTCCATTAAATGAAAAGCCTTACCTTTCATCATGTGAAAGGTAAGGCTTTTTTTAACTAAACCCGGTTCCATTCATCAGGATCAGCAAACATGCGTTGATCCTGGTTGAGGGCATTGATTTTATCCATATCTTCTGGCGTAAGTTCAAAATCAAAGACATCCGCATTTTCTGCGATGCGATGAGGCTTGGTGGATTTCGGGATGGTTACGACTCCCGTTTGCATATCCCAGCGGATAATGATTTGAGCCGTTGACTTATTGTATTTATTTGCGATCTCGACCAAGGTCGGTTCTTCAAGCAGACCACCCTGCATTAAGGGAGACCAGGCTTCCATCTGGATTTGATTCTTTTTGCAAAACGCATGCAATTCCCTTTGATTGAAACGCGGATGATATTCAACTTGATTGACCATGGGGACAATCTCGCAATTGTCCATAATATCTTCCAGGTGGTGAATCTTAAAATTGCTCACGCCAATGGCGCGAATGCGTCCTTCTTTATAGAGCTTCTCGAGGGCTTTCCATGTCTCAATATATTTCCCAAGAGCTGGAGCAGGCCAGTGAATCAAATACAGGTCTAAATAGTCTAAACCTAATTTCTCCATGCTTCGGTCAAAAGCCGCTAAAGTAGCTTCATAACCTTGGTCGGCATTCCAGACCTTCGTGGTAATGAACAGCTCTTCCCGAGGAACACCAGATTCAGCAATCCCTTTCCCTACGCCTTCTTCATTCTTATAAATCGCCGCGGTATCAATGCTCCGATAGCCTGCTTCCAGGGCAGCTTTTACAGAATTGACAACTTCCTCTCCGTCTTGCACTTTGAAAACGCCTAAACCTATCCATGGCATTTTCACGCCATTATGTAATGTGGTCGTACTTTGCAAATCTTTTAGCATGATTCCGTCTCCCGTATCATTTTATTAACAATATTAGAAATGGTATGACTTTACTTACAATTGTCATTATAACATCTACCTAAGACTTTGTACAACCGATAAACAATGTGGGCCTAGTGCAGTGCATATTCACTTTTCGTCTCGTGTTCGAACGCCGCATAAGCAAGGCAAAGCTCAGCTTGAGCGCAAGTATTTTAGAATTTGCGATAGCATGGCGATCATCGACGGATGCTGTAATGCTTCCGTAGTATGGGCAGGGGTGAAGCAGCATACACGCCCTTGGCCAACTGAATGGTACCAACCTGCAATGGAGTCCCCGTCTACAGAGGAAGAATGGAGAAAAACTTGAGTGTTAGATTCATCGCATTCTACGAAATAGTGCTCGTCTTTAACAGAGAAACTATGATGATCCTCTATACCCAGGTCGTTGTGGTTCAGGGTATAAGTAACCGTCTGATGCTCCTTTGGATGGTATTTAAATTGTCCACGAAGCAGAGAAACATAATCCCTCACTTCATCGTAACTGGCCAAACCGGAATGCCACCCCAGCCAGCTTCCTCCATCTTCTACATAATTCCTTATCGCGGTGGCTGCCCCATCATCCATCCAGCGCCGTACCTCTTTGTCCTGCGGGTTCACTCGGTTTTCAGCAGAAAAGATCACAGCTGCAGGACGGTCCGCTAAAGCACCGGCCAGCTCTTGTACCGTTAGGTAAGAAATTTCGTATTCGCCCTCTAATCCTTGGATGGATTGCTCTAATGTGCTTTGCAGCGCTTCTCGGCTGTGATAATAATCTCCAAGGACCGCAACGATCGTCTCTTTCAATATCATAACCTCCCGAATTAAAGCGGTTTTACGCTCATCCTTTTATAATTAGCTTTTTGCAAACACCCGTTCCAGAGGAAAGTCCCGCGCTTCCAGCGGCAATGTTACTCTTTTGTTGGTCACGGCAGATTCATAGGCAGCCATCAAAATTTCCGTGCATACCGCTGCATTTTCTATGGAACAGATCGAAGGCTGACCCGTCTCGATGCTATTGATCAGATCGAGGACGAGATCGATATACACGCTATCCCAGGTGGCTTGCTGCTCTAACTCGGGCAGCGTGATTCCATCCTTATTGATGACCTTCACCACTCCGCCTTCATTTGTCTCGATGATGCCTTCCGTACCGACGATTAGCGTGCCCGCAACCTCCGGAGCTGTTGGAGTCAGATTAATATACCCGGTTGCCCCTCCAGCAAACGAGATTTGCAGAAGCATTTCATCTTCAACGGGGTGACCGTACCGGGTTTGCTGTTTCGTCCAATCGGCTTTGGCAAACACGGATTCAACCTTAGGATCGTTCAAGTAATGACGGAGCATATCGACCCAGTGCGTACCCCAAGACATGAGATCCCAGCCCTTGCCGACCCATCCCTCGAGCCTGGTGACTTTTCCGATCCTATTAGCCTCAATGGCTTGTTTGACATATTGATGAATAGGATGATACCTGCGCTGGTGAGCCACCAGCAGAACGACCTCATGTTTCTTGCAAACGTCTAGCATCTGCTGCACTTCTTCCATATTTAAAGCCATTGGCTTTTCGCAAAGAATCCCTTTCACCCCCGCTTCCGCGGCATCCACTACCATTTGGGCATGCAAGGAGGGCCATGTGCATATACTCACAAAATCAAGCTGCTCTTTTTGCAGCATGTCCTTGTAATCTGTATAAATAGCTGGAACCCCAAAAGCATCTGCATAGCCTCTCGCATTTTCTTCCACAACATCCGCAGCGGCTGCGATCTCGACCCTCTCTGTTGCTTGATAGGCCATTCCATGCGAATAGGCGATACGGTAACCCGCCGAAACCCCCGGCTGTATTTTTTGCGGCTTCCCGCAGCCAATAATTCCCACTCGATATGTTTTCAAAAAAATCCACTCCTTTTCGTTTTTTTCACTAACTTTTTAACTTCCAACAAATTGGCGATGCCGGTAAGCGGATGGCGATACGCCTGTCCATCGTTTAAACTGTCTGCTGAAATGACTGATCGAAGCAAAACCCAGACGGTCAGCAATTTCTTCCACCGCCAATTCCGAATCTATCAAATACCTCTTCGCTTGGTTCAATTTGACTCTCGTCAGATAATTGCGGGGCGACAGGCCGTATACATCATTAAATACCTTATTACAAAGAGAAAGGCTAATGCACAATTTCTCTGCTATATCTTGGATTCGAACGGAGGACTCTGTATTCTGTTCCAACAGATTTGCAATTTTGCATGCCAGTTCTACATGTTCTCTCGAGCGGACGGCTCGATTGGATTGCACATCTCCTGAACCCTCCATCGAGTCAAACACCGAAATCAAATCTAATAGAATCTCGGGCAGAAGAGATTGAATCTTCAGAATCTCCATCGAAGACAGCTTCATGGTCGGCATGGCTGGATTAGAGCTTACCGGTTCTCTTGAACCAGCTTCATTTATCAGCTTGATAAATTGATGCACATGGTCTCTCAATTCCGTTGCATTTTCCCCAGCAGAAGGGATTAAACCATTTCCGCTGCATAACAGCTTTCTTATTTCAGGATCATCCATGTCGAAATGAAAAGTAAAATATTTGCACGTTTCCGGAGAATCATTTTCCAAGTCATGGATCTCATTTGGCCTCAATAGGATGAAGTCTCCACTATCAAGTAAAATCTTCCTTCCATTCACCCGCATCGACGAGGTGCCTTCCAAACAGTGCAAAAGCTCAAATGTAGGATGATGATGAATTCTGTATTTCCAACCCGGGTCTATCCCTCTGACATGGGCACCCATAATCGAAAAGGAACAAGTCACATCCTGGATTCGAATGGTCCATTCCACAATTTCTTCCCCCTATCAACAAAAGCAACTCGGTGTTTTTCACCTCCAGCCTGTTATTTACTTATGATTATAATCAATCTTCTAAATCGTGTATATTCAAAAAACCCCTATATTTTTGACCAAATCAACACGAATGGCTTGTTCCATTTGACCTTTTGCGGGTCAGACAAGAGATCTACACAATTCAAAAGCCCTTTGGATGAACCTCCAAAGGGCTTAATCTTTTTATATAGGTTTCAGTTGGTCTTCGCCTTCTCCCTCAACGAAATGAGGAAGGCTGGCACCGACAAGCCAGGCGGATAACGCTCGGACCAGTGACGAATCCCTATTGAATAAGCTGGCGAGCACGCTCATGTGATGAGCCCCGCCCACCACGACCTTCGCTGCCCGGCCCCGCTCGGCCAACCTACTAGCTTGTTCGTGAAACGCTGCTGTCTCTTTTTCTCCGACGATTAGGGCTGTCTGTACGCTATGCGGTATGTCACGGATGGTCCAATCAGAGATTTCGGTGTCCGTCAAGGACAGTTCCTCCTGCAGAAAGGACCTACTGACTGGTTCCAGGTCGAATGCCCCGCTCACAGCAACAACTGCCGCACAGTGATCCGCGATTTCACGCGATTGAATCGCGGCAAGCGATAAATGTGCGCCTGCGGAATGACCAACAAGGCAGAGCTTTGTTCCATCTGGTAGGAGAGTCAAGAGCCGGGCAATCGCCTCCCTCACATCGCTGACTACATCCGCCATTCGGACACTTGGCATCAATCTGTATTCCAAGTTAGCAACCGTTGGGCCTAACGCCGTTAGACCAGGCAGCACACAACGGTGATCCTCAGCTCGCAGTGCACGCCAGTACCCGCCATGCACAAAAACGGGGACTACAGGTCCTGGCTGGTTATTCCCCCCTAGTTCGAGCCATTGGCGCGGATCGGAGCCATACATATGGCGAACTAATGACAGTTGACCTGACACTGCTTGACTTCGACTTTCAAGGCATTCAAGCCACGCGCCAAAGTCCGGAAGAATTTTCGCCATGCGTAATTGGCCATCCCAGTAATCCCTGCTCTGAAGCATTTTCATCGTTCCCTCCCTTTATACGGTTGCAATGATCAAGCCTTGAAGTGTCTCAATTGCGCTGCGGGGATCCTTCCATATTTTCCCGTCCTTCATAATCATCGCCAGATTGTCGCGATCCTGAAGAAGTGAGACATCCTCAGTAACATCCCCTCGAACAAGAAGCATGTCGGCTAGGAACCCTTCTTTGATCTGCCCTAGCTCGTGTCCCATTTGCATGAGCTGAGCTCCAACGGTTGTCGCACACTTCAGCGCCTCGACTGGAGTATAGCCAAAGAAGTTGACGAAATGTTCAATATCCCTGGCATTTTGCCCCATAGGCGTAATGGCAAAACCATAATCCCCACCCACCACAACTCGGATGCCACGCTTACGAATTTCCTTATAGGTCTTGCAAGTAGCCTCAAACTTGCGGAACAATCCCATACTTTCGGCCACCTGTGGCGACATACCGCCCATCGTGCTGTTATGAACGAGACCAAAGGCTGGCCCAACAAAGACTCGATCCTTCACCGATTCGAGCATGTCTAGCGCCTCTTCGTCCGCGAAATCACAGTGATAAATACAGTCTACCCCGTGCCGAACCGCCATCTTCACACTTTGAGAGGAACGGGCATGGGCGGCAATTAACTTACCATAGCGATGGCCAACGGAAACCACTGCGGCCAGTTCCTCCTCTTCGAGTGGAGTAATCTCTGCTCGGGCATGACTGATGAATTCATCACCCGAAATATTGATCTTCAGCACATCAACGCCATCACGAATGCATTCCCTAGCCACCCGGCGGAATTCATCTGCACCATCCGCAATCAAACCAAAGCTCTCCTGATAAATGTGACGCTTACGCTCATCACCCAACCCTGCAGTGGTCGTCATTTCAGGGCTTCCTGCAAGCATCCGTGGTCCGGCGATCATGCCTTCATTAATTGCATTTCGAGCAGTGACACCCAGCATGGGTTTTGCTGAAGCCGCTTCAAAGATCGAGGTAAATCCATGGCTAAGAAGCAATTGCAGGTTCTTCGCTGTCAACAGCATGTGCTCCTCGTTGCTAAGCTGACCGAGTTCAGTCATGCTCTTGATGTTGGTAAAACTCGGATGGCAATGTCCTTCAACCATACCGGGCATCAAGGTCATGCCCGTTCCGTCGATACGGTCTGCGGGCAAATCAGAAGGTACTTCAGTTCCAGGGATCACCGATTCGATTCGGTTACCTCTAACGATAACGGTGGCAGGATAAGCCGAATCCGACAGGCCGTCCCAGACTTTTGCTCCAGTAATGCAGATATAGTTCATCATATTCTTTACCTCCTCAGAGTTTTGTGTAATTTAATGAGCATCCCTATTCATTACGACTCGCTAGAACAACCTTTATAGTTACCTGAAGTTTTGAAAACATTAAAATTATCTGATTTCACAAAGTGTAAGCATTCCTCCTTTCCCTTGAAAGTCCTTTGGTGCTTACAAGGCTAGCTTAAGCAGGTCTTCAAAATCCTCAAGCTTGGGCCTTCGCGGATTGATTCGAATGAGACGTTCAATGGTTAAAGCCTTTTTGGCGATTTCAGTTACCTGTTCTTCCTTTATCCCAATCTCAGATAAGGTCTTCGGAAGCCCGATATGATCAAGCAGTTGAAGCATCGCTTCAAAGACCGATTGGGCCACCTCCTGACGATTCATCTGACCGGTATTAATGTCCAGCAATTCAGCGATCTCTTTCATCTTCTCCACTTCTACGGTCGAATTGAACTTCATCACATAGGGAAGCAGCAATCCTGTCAATTCCCCATGAGGCGATTTGGTCAGTCCGCCTAGAGGGTAAGCCAAAGCATGGGCTATGGCCGTTCCTGTATTCGAAAAAGCTAATCCTGCCAATAAGCTGCCTAGCATCATATTGCTTCTTGCTTCAAGGTTGGAGCCTTGCTGCACGGCTAAGGTAATGTTCTTAATAATGAGCTTGATGGCCTCAAGAGCAAGGACGTTCGATAAGGGGAACGAGCCTTGGAACAAGGGCTCTCCCTCGGCCTGAATATACTTATAATCCATGGACATATAAGCCTCAACGGCATGAGAAAGGGCATCGATTCCTGAACAAGCCGTAACATAAGGGGGAAGCCCTATCGTTAATTCAGGGTCGAGCAACGCGACCGAGGGTCGCAAGTAATTGTCCGAAATGCCTACCTTCAGGTTATTTTCAACATCGGTCACAACGGCAACGGAGGTTACCTCCGAGCCTGTACCCGCAGTCGTCGGAATGGCAATTAACGGGGTGATAGGACCCGGCACTTGATTTTCTCCCGCATAATCCAAAGGGCTTCCCCCATGCGCCAGCAATAGGGCAACCACCTTTGCCATGTCCATGCTGCTTCCTCCACCCAAGCCGATAATGACATCGGGCTTCACCTGAGAAGCGGCAAACCGGTAACATTCCATGATCGTATCAACGGGAGGCTCGGGAACCACCTTATCATAAAGAGTCAAATCGATGCTGTGATTTCTAAGGGCAGCCGTCACTTGATACGTAATGCCTGCCTTATTTACTCCTGGATCTGTGATCAGCAAAACATTCTTCGCTTGCAAACGGTCGATCACGGAGCCTAACCTCTGGATTGAACCGTTTCCAAAAACAATTCTTCCAGTAGAATAATAATCCCACGTTGTTCTCATGAGTCATGACATCCTTTGCTATAGGTTTAAGACAACCAATCGTTCATCGGTCATCTCCTGGACCGTATAATGCGGTCCTTCCTTGCCGATCCCGCTATCCTTCACTCCGCCATAGGGCATCACATCCGCCCGATAAGTCGATACATCATTGATGATCACGCCGCCGAACTCCAGTTCCTGGGCAGCCCTCATCGCAAGCTGCAAATTCGAAGTAAAGAAACCCGCTTGCCGCCAAAGGAAGCACGGGCCCCTTGAGAGATCGCTTCCTGAATCCATGCTTCTGCCCGCTCGGCTTCCTTTTGTGAAATCATGGGGCCAATGTCGGTACCTTGATCCTCCGGATTTCCGACTACTAATCCGGTTGAAATACCCTGCAGGAAGCCCAGCTTCATTAAAAATGTCTGCTAACCTGCATGCAATCAGTGGAGTCGCGGCTGCAGGCTTTAGTACTACAGCATTTCCTGCTGCTATCGCTGGTCCAATCTTATGGTGTTAAACGGAAAATTAAAAGGACTGATTGCAACTATTACACCTACTGGTACATGTATGTTAAAAGCGAGCTTATTCTCATTTCCAGGCTGTCCGAGGGGAACACCCTCCCCTGAGATTCGCTTAGCCTCTTCTGCTGAGGCGATCAGCGTTTTGAATCCCTCTCTCAATTTCCGCATAGGCATCTTTTCTTACCTTGCCAGCTTCTTTAATTAAGAGAAGTGCAAGTTCGTCCCTTCTTCTCCTCACGCCTTCCGCCGCGCGATTAAGGATCTCGTAGCGCTCAAAGGGACTAAACTTCACCTGCTTAAAGGTCTCGTAAGCTGACGTGATGGCGCGATCCACCTCTTCCCTTGTCCCTTTTCCTACTTCACCAAGAGCTTATCCTAATACTTATCCAGTACTGGCATATAAGCTTCAGCCTCATGCCATTCCCCCTGAATAAAATGCCCGTATTTTTCCATTACTCGCCCTCCGTCCTCTTTATTTGGCAAAAGCGTCTAGATTCTCGTATCTATTACTATGAATAACGTCAGAGACCAGATATCGATAGATATCATCTGCAATTTCAATTCCTACTCGTTCACTCTCCGCAGCCCTGAGTTTGCTTCCTAGGCCAGGATAAGAGACTTGCTCAAAACCTGGGGCGGGCTTAATCTCATTAATATCCTGCATCTTCTGTGTGATATTTCCCTTAAATTCATCGACAGCCGTGAAGAAGGCTGGATTAATCACAATATGAGTTTGCCCAAGATCTCGTCCCAGAGAAAGATCCCCATACAAAGGGCTTACGCGATTTCCGAACGGAAGCCCCATTAATACCCCGGATAAGATGTCTACCATCATGGCCAATCCGAAGCCCTTAGGTCCTGCAATAGGCAATAAACCGCTGACTTCGAAGGGATCTGTCGTCGGATTCCCCTGCTCATCCACTGCCCATGTTTCAGGAATGGAATCTCCATTTGCACGGGCCTGTAGAATCTTGCCCCAAGGCTTGACCGTCGTTGCCATATCGAATGTGATCATCTCTCCGTCTTCTCCCGGCGCTGCAAAGGCAATTGGATTGGTCCCGTAATATGGCTCCGCACCGCCATAGGGAACGGCCATAGGATCTGCTTGGCAAACAGAAATACCGATCATCCCTTCTTTTGCCGCTTGTTGCACGAAGTAAGCTAGAGCCCCGCTATGCGAGATTCGCTTCACCCCTACCATAGCAATTCCAGATTCTCTGGCCATGTTAATCGCTTCATCCATAGCCAACTTGGAAGCGACATGACCGGTGCCATTATCCCCATGAAACACAGCTGTACTCGGTCCTGTTCTTTCTAGGTAGAAGTAGGGATTCACATTGATGCCGCCTTTAGCAATTCTCTCGCAGTAGTACTCTACTCGAATGGCCCCATGGGAATGAATCCCTCTTGAATCAGCAAACACAAGCACATCTGCTACTCCTTCAGCATGCTCCCTACTCAGACCGGCCTTATGTAACTTGGTCTCGATTAATTCTATCAATTCTTGTTTGGATACTCTCATTTCTTCTCCTCCCCTATACTTTGCGAAACGGCAGCCGGCGCTAAGCATTCTGGCTACTCTAAGGAATTCATTTTATTCCTCTTATATTTCTCCATTAGACGGCCTTTAGCATCTAAGATATGATTGGCCAAAGCCTCCTCCGCCCTATAAATATCGCGAGTTCGGATCGCTTCGATAATTTCCCAATGTTCCATCGCTGCCTCTCGTTGGTCCACTTCACCTCTCACGTGGTAAAACCGGGCAATATGGAGATGGCAGTGCATACCTTGGTAAGCCTCTGTAATAAAAGAATTTCCGCCTTCAGCAACCAATGTATAGTGGAATTGATGATCATAATGGTTAAACTCAAGAACTTCCCTATAGGAAGCCCCAATTTTAATGGACATCATCTTTTCCGTTAAACGGGACAGCTCCTCTACTATGTTTAAGCGGTTGAAACGAATGATATTGCGAACCCCATACGTCTCTAATAGGATACGGGCTTCTAGCATCTGCTCCATCTTCACTTCATCCAAAATATCACTCACGCGATAACCCTTGTTTGGCTCAAAGATTACTAGATTCTCAGAGTGAAGGCGAGATAGTGCCTCTCTTAAAGGAATGGCACTTACGTTGATCTCCCTGCCTAAGAGACTAATATTGATCTTCTGTCCCGGGGATAAATGCCAGCCAAAAATCATTTCCTTCAGTAAGGTGTATACGAATTCTGTCGTCTCTCCCCGTTCCTTCTCCTTAATAATCATGATTCCCT
Organism: Ammoniphilus sp. YIM 78166; assembly: GCF_004522215.1. GTDB lineage: Bacteria > Bacillota > Bacilli > Aneurinibacillales > RAOX-1 > YIM-78166. The sequence continues at coordinate 161,441 of NZ_SDLR01000005.1, forward strand.
CCTTTCCCACACGTATTGGTTTTCATGTATTTCTACTGCCCTTTTGGTAACATGGTTTTAAACTTTATCAAAGTCAAAATCAAATCATATATGATTTAAGAAAATAATACCAATTATTAAATATATAGTCAACACCAAATATTCATAAATGTATATAATTTTATGAATTCAAATTAGAAAATCCTCTTATTAAGCGGTTACACAAGGTATATTCTATATAAATTATATAAAATCACCCTAATAACAGCATACAAAGTTTTAAAAATTTTGATAATGACAGACTTGATTATATATGATTTATAGGTATGAAGGTGGAAATGGGGACTACCATCAAGAGCGATTCCCCAGCAATTTCATGCTGACTTTACTTTTCCTCTATGGAATACTAGGCTTACTAGTTTGATATGGAGGAATGACGCATGAAGTCATGGCTACCCTTGGTTTTAGCACTTTTTATATTTTTCCCTTCGTTTCCCTCTTCGTCCCATGCGACGACCTTAGCCACGGGATTCAAGGATGTTCCGCCCGCCCACTGGGCTGAGAACGCCATCCTCTGGGGTAAGAACACGGGAATGGTGAAGGGCTACCCGGATGGGACCTTCCGACCTGCGAAGCAAGTGAGTGAAGCGGAGTTTATGGTGATGCTGTTTGAGGCCTACCAACCTGCTGGACTTCACAGCTTTAAAGCAACTCGACACTGGTCTGATCCCTATTACCTTTTTGCGCAAAGTCGAAACTACCCTGCTCAGGGCTACCAAAAGGTGGAAATCCGAAATCTGGCGCTGAATCGAGAGCGTGTGGCTGAACTGATCGCCGGGGTGGATGGGGTTCATTTTACCGGACCACAGGCCATCCAGTACGTGTTAAGCAAAGGCTATGCGAAAGGGAAGGTGCCCGGCGTGATGAGTATCGAGGCCTTTAAAGGCAAGGATGCTTTGACCCGCGCAGAGGCAGTGCAGTTTGTAAAAAATCTAACCGAAAGCGGGATGCAAGAGCTAAAGCCCCGACCGGTCCAGGCGACCCCCCAATCTCAACTTCCTTCATTGCCCTCTTCGGAGCAGCCAGTCGAAGGAAAACCGCTTTCCTTCCGGGATATTGCTGACCTGGGTGAAAAAAGTGTGGTTATGATTGTCAATTATGATCAAAACGGGGAGGAATTTTCGTTAGGCAGTGGGATTAGCATTGGAAACGGTCTGGTGCTCACCAATGCCCACGTCGTGGAAGGTGCGGGGTCGATTGGCATCGTTACGCAGGATGAAACCGAAATCGAAGCTTTGGGCTTGGTTCGTTATGATGCGGACCTCGACCTGGCGATACTCAAAGTAAGCCAAGAGCTGAAACTTCAAGCTGCCCCGCTTGGCAGCTACCGTATGGTGCAAAAAGGCGATCCAATTGTCACCATTGGGAGTCCGGAAGGACTTATTAATACCTTGTCCAATGGGCTGGTGAGCGGAATTCGCAAAATTCCCTTTACGCCAGAAGGGGCTACTTTAGACATGATCCAGATCACCGCTCCGATTACCAGCGGCAGCTCAGGGGGTGCTCTTTTTGCGATGAACGGCTTGGTGGTGGGCATGACCTCCTTCGGAAACGAGCAGGGAAATTTGAATTTTGCCATAGCCATCGACCATGCCAAACCGTGGATCGATGAGCTAACCAAGATGCCTTTGGCCTCGATCCCGACGATTCCTTATCCAGAAATTGCATCGCAACCCGTGCATGAATCCCCCGTGCCACCCGCAGCCGAGCAGCCTGTAGAATTGACGCCGCCAGACAGCAAGCTGGCGATGACCGTGAACGGATATGTGAAGGATGCCCTCCTTCACCCGGTGGACCCTATTCTCTATGTGATTAATAAAGAGGAAAAAGGCATTTACCGCATCAATTATGAAACCAAACAAAGCAGCTTTCTGAGGCTTCCTTTGATGCCCGAAAAACTGTTTTATGCTAACAACGAGCTCTATGTAGCGCTAGCCACACGAAGCCATAGCTCGTATTGGTGGGATAACGAGCAAACAGGAGCGATTGCGATCATCAATCCCCTTGCCTGGGAAATAATGGATCAATTTGAACTCGACATCGATCCTTTTGATCTTGTTGTCGCTGATGGTGTCCTCTATGTTTCATCGGGATCCGGGCAATGGACGAGGATCAAAAGCTATTCCCGGGACAAAAAGCTCGAAATAGCCTCCCATTTGATCCGTCAGGGCAGCTATTTACAGCTCCATCCCGAGGGCGATCGGATCATCAGTATCGATACCGATAGCTCCCCAAGGGACATGCAATCGTTTCAGATTAGCAAGGGTCAATTTATAGACGTTAAAGATTCTCCCTACCACGGTGATTATGCCATGAGTCCGTTGATGCGCTTGTCACCAGATGGCCGATACATTTTTAATGGAGCCGGAACCATTTTCACCTCCTCCATGCACTATGTCACGAACCTTCAGCGAAGTTTTAGCGACGTTGCCTTCCATCTGACGGGAGACCGCTTCTACCTCGCCAGCAAAAATCGGATCATTGAATACCAATATTCCGATTGGGAGCCGGTAAAGGTTCATAAATTAACCGGGGAGTCGGACTTCTTGTTCTACCACCAGAACCAGCTGATCAGCGTGTCTAAGATCAACCTGCGGGGCGCCATCTACGGAATTGAAACCCTCGACCTGAAATAGAAGTAGGCCTGACCTTTTTCCACTAGGAAGAAAAGTCAGGCTTTTTCACGTTTGGGCAGACCCCACATTAGGCCAAAGTGCATAATCTGTTGGTAACTTTCGAAAAAAGGAGGTGTATACAGATGAGTCGACAGCTAAAGATTCGCCTAACGCTACTACAGCGGCTTCGCCGGCATGTAGGTCGAAATGTCTCCTTGGTAGCCAAGGACTTTGCTAGTGAACCCGGGTTGCTCCAAAGTGTAGGCAGACAATTTATACGCGTAACGGGTCAGCTCTTTGTCCCTTCTACGTTAGATCAAATTTTTCTTCATGCATTAGCTGCTAGAACAAGTACGATTCGGGTTAGTATTCGAACAACCTTTAGAGGAACGTTCACGGCGGGATTAGTTCATGTTGGAACTGATTATATCGAAATCATAGAGAGAAGAAATAAAACTTTGGTAAAAAGCTTAATTCCGTTAAATAAGATCGTTAGCTTGGAGAGAGTTTAGTTATTCTCTTCAAGAATGACAGGCTTCTTTTTGCAAAATGAATGATAGCTTAATCGAATCGTCATTATCACCAGCCAAAGAAAGAAACCTAACATCAATACCACACTAAATTTATGCTCTACATGGTGTGGCTTTACTTGCAAGAAAGAGGAAAGCTGAACGATTACATCATGCGGAAGCAAATTAAATAGAAAATACAAGCTAACAAACAATATGAGACCCCTTACCATCACCCAGCCCCCCATTCAAAAATGATTTTGTCGACTTCAACCATTGTACCATGAACCATAATTCTCACAAATGCAAAAGAAGGGATGGGGTGCCTCCCTTCCCCCCGCTATCGATCCTCGTTGAATAAGTTATTCCAAATTGCAGTGAAAGTTAGTCATTCTTAACCCAGATTTTTCGATAATTGGAACACCACCTAGGTCATAACAACCATTAACCGCTTCTGTCACTTTTAAATAACTCATATAGGAATAAGAAGCTATTAAGATTGCTCCAACCATAACTGCAATCGTTCCTATGATACTTATTCATCTTTCAGATGGTTTATTATAAGAGTAAAAATTCACATTCACGTCCCTCAACTTTTTATTCGTTTCTATTCTTGACTGATGAAAAAGGTAATCGTCCAGATAAAGACGATTTTGGCTATTTTGTGGTTGGTCAGTTCCAGGGAAAATTAAAAGAAGAGAATGGAAAATTAAAGAATAATAAGCTTATTATTGATACAGCTACTTTCACACATGAATTAATACAGATAAATGATCAAAATAAAGCAAAAGGATTACAGCCAAAGAAAGCTGTAATTAGCGATATTTAACTCCATAATAAAGATAGCCAAAAAAATCCGATGCGTGAAGTATCGGATTTTTCTTATTAATACTCCTGCAATGGTTTTCACTTTTTTGTTGCTACCTCTTAAGAAGGACGTATTAATACGACAAATAATCTTAAAAAAACACCGCCAAATAAAATCAAAAGTCACACTTATTTCATTAACCCCCGTTATGTTGAGAAATGAAAAACGGCTGTCAAAGTAGCCCTCTGGAAGTAACGATTCCCAGTAGTACAATAACAAAATATGGTAATACAGATTATAAGGAGGGATTGGATGTCAGTATTTGGTTACTTTTTTATAGTAATAGTCCTTATGCTTCTTTTCGGTTATCTTTACGACAAACGGAAAAAATCCAGAAACCACTATGACGAGCGGTATTATTCCAACCAAACAAATGTCATGTCAGAGCAATATAATAGTGAGTCAATCACTCGTATCAATAATAATAGTTCGGGTCGTGGTGCAAATTGAAATAGGACTAATATAGTCCTATTTTTTCGTAAACTGCCCTTCCCGGAGCAACAAAGCGAGGGACGGATGCCATCCCGTCCCTGTGCTATCGAAATACAAATATACAATAAAAACCAATAACTGTGGAACACTATACCCAAATAAAAGAAGGAGGACTAGGAAAAATTGAAGAAGTTAATTACATTATTATTACTTTGTATACCTTTGATTTTGCTTGTGGGATTTAAAAATCAAAAGGACCTCACAATAACTCATATCGAAACCACTTTAATTAAAAGCGAGAAGATTCTTCGATACGATTTTAGAATCAAGAACATTAGCAATAAACCAATTACAAGCAAATTTGATTATCCCGGTCACCATCCTTTTGGCTTACAGGTGGTAGTTCGACCTAATGAGAAATTAGAATCACTTATGAAAATGGAAACAAATACAAAGTATAAAAAGATGCAGCATAGGGGTTATGGTGGATCTGGGGGGTTCGATCCACAAAAAGAAGCCGCTTTCCATCTTGAATACGAAATTAAGGATCAAGCCGATTTAGATGAAGTAAAAAAACATGCTCTAGATGCCACTCTTGTTGTTCTAGATGGTATTAATGTTCTTGCTGAAATATCTCTAGATAACTAATAAATATAGGATTTTTAAACGTTTATAGGTGATCTGAGTAGTCACCTATTTTTTATTGTTGAAATCCGTTAGTTGAAAAAATGGGGATTTGAAACGAACTAAACTATTTAACCGACTCCAGTTTATTTAACCATTCTACAAACCATTCATAAGGTAATAGGACATTGGACATATCTAAGTTTTGTAGTTCTTCCCACTTATAAGAATTGCATAGATATAAGTCCCACTGACACTCTATATCTCTTGCAACAGAAATTGCATCATATTCATATTCATTTTCAAAATCAACATCTTCTAATTCAACTGTATAATCCCAACACCACTCCGCTAAATCCTGATGGGTAAATGTACTTTGTTTAGATATTACTTCGGTTAATAAACTTTTAAGGTTTTCTGGAGTGAAAGGAAGGGTTATCTTTTTCATTAACAATTAGTCCTCCTCACATTAAAAACGACATTTGATACTTAATAATAAAAGCAGTTTCCGTAACACTCCATTGTTGTGTTATCGAAGTAACGACTCCCGTTCACGGAATAAAGAATATCCTTTGTGGTTTGAAGAAATCCATGTTTTATTCAGTATATAAAATTTGAAAATGATGTTCTGGATTGCCAGAAGATACATATGCAATTGTCTGCGTTCCATCTGCATTCTTTCCTGAAATAACATAATAAATTGGATTGAGATTTTTCGCTTCACTTGGCATTCCTTCCAATTCAACTTCTTCAAGGTGTCTCAACTCTATTTTCTTCACATCTTTAATCTTATATAGAGTTTCAGCAACCTCCTTTGCTTGTTCTTGTGAAACAACAGGAGTACCTACATAATGTGGGGGATTTTTTTCTGTACAACCTGTGGTACTTAATGTAAGTAGTATCATTATTAGAAATACAATACGCATTTTCTCTCCTCCAACTAGATAAAATTGTTTTACTTTTTATACGTTCCCATCAGTTGGATGTTTCAGTAACTTGCCCAATAAGCAGAATAACAAACACGAGTTGCCCGAAGCAGCCCTTTGGAAATAACCAGTCTCATTAAATAAAGCATTAATTGTAAGTCTCAATCGTAGCAAAAATCCTTGAATACATTTCCTTTATATTTTCTTCGCTTGCCTCATCATTATAAAATCCTAAATACCAATATCTCCCTTCCTCGTTGTCAGACGAAAGATAACCAATAGCATAATGATTACTTATATTTTTTAATCCCTACTTTCTGCATACGTAACATCTTTTTCAATGAAGGGATGATAAGACTTTGTGGCCTCAATGAAGAAAAAGCCACTCCTTACTGCAACTGCAAGGGTGTGGCTTTTTGTTGTTGAGCTATCGAATCCCGTCTCTCAATGACGCCAAGCAAACGAAATTACAATTTGCTACTAACTGTCCCTACTTCGCTCTAGATCCCCGTTGAAAAAGACAATAAAATAACTTTTATTGTATAATATTATTATTTGCAAAAGGAGGCTCGTTCTTATGAAAATTTTACTTTTAGGTGCAACTGGACGAGTTGGAAGTCAAATCGTTACTTATACCCTGCAGGACAGACATCAAGTTACTGCATTAGTTCGCACTCCAGAGAAGATTGAAATAAATAATGAAAATTTAACCATTATTGAAGGGAATGTATTAAATAAAGATGATATCAAACGTGCAATGCATGGCATTGATGTAGTTATTAGTGCACTAAATACTGATGGCACAACCACGCTATCAGAAAGTATGCCAGTTATTATCGAAGCAATGGAAAACGAAGGTATAAAACGGATAATAACAATAGGAACTGCAGGTATCCTGCAAAGTAGAACCACGCCAGATTCTCTACGTTATCAGTCAAGTGAATCAAAGCGTAAGTCAACCCGTGCAGCGCAAGAACATCATAAAGTATACGATATTCTCAAACAATCAACCCTTGAATGGACGATTGTCTGTCCTACGTACTTGCCGGATGGAGAAAAGGTAGGCAAATATCGAGTAGAGCGAGATTTTTTGCCGGAAGGTGGAGTTGAAATATCCGTACCGGATACAGCAGAATTTACATATAGACAGATAAAAACAAGCGATTATGTAAAATCACGTGTAGGTATCGCCTACTAATAATAGTTAAACTCGTTTGTTGAAAAAGAAATGAAATGCGACAACAATCATTAACCTATCCAAAGATTAATTCAACGCTATTTATTTCTTCTAAGGCTCGAGGATTTATTTTTAGTGTACAAGTTCGTTCTCCAGTACCTCCGTCAATGAAGGGGTAGTGCTATAGGTACTTATCTATAACGAAAGGTAAGTTCAGACCAACCAATGGTATACTACCTACTTCAAATCCTGTTACTTTTTAACCGACTTGTCACAGGAAGAATTGGCTAGGATTGTCGGAGTTTCTAGGAACACCATTGGATTAATCGAGGCTGGAAAATATAACCCTTCATTAAATTTGTGCATATGTATTTGTAAAGCCTTATCTCGAACATTAGATGATTTATTTTGGGAAGAAGAACAGTAAAAAAGATGTTTGTACCTAAAGTGAGGTTCCTCTTACGTTATGGAGCCAAGCGTTGCTCGATGCTTACATTCAGGGGAATAAAATTGTGAGGGAATCTCATATTGATCGTGCGATTTATGAAAAACTGGCGATGTGGGTGACCATCCATCAGATGACACGTCAATGCCGTTGGCCGTTGAACGGACAATGAAGCTGGCTGCGGACAACCTTACCTGAGGGGGGGGGATCTACGCCACCCTACCTCCTCCCCTCTTGTCAGTTAGTGAGTTCATCGAAATAGAAGGGATAGAAGAATGATGATCTGGAGATCAGATATTGAGGAAGATGAATTCAAACTAAAACCACTTACTGATTCTGATATTGAAAGAGCAGAAGCTTTCTTTGATATTCAATTACCGATAGACTATATCTCTATTTTAAAGAAACAGAATGGCGGATCTATTCTTTATAATGCACATCCGTCACCAGTTCCTACTTCATGGAGTGATCATTCGGTTTATATCGATCATATCAGAGGCATTGGTGAGGGGACAAGCATACTGAGCAGTCCCTACTTGATTAAAGAGTGGGATTTACCCGAGGGGATCATTATCCTTAGTGGTGATGGCCATTCTTTTATCGCATTAGATTATAGAAACACTAAAACTGAGCCGACCGTTATCTATTTAGATCCTGATCAAGTAGTCTTACTCTCCCCCACTTTTAAAGAATTTCTTGACCATCTTTATATAGCAGAAACGGGAGTAGATTCATCAGATTTAAATCTATACACGACCCATGATTTGCAAATGGCCATACAAACAGACAACATAGACAACATCATCAGAGCATTGGATACCTTACCATACCAAATCGATACAGACTCCCTCACCTGGTTTGTTGAAAGGTTATTGATACTAAGCTCTCACCCCAACGAACAAGTAAGACGCTCGGTTGCGGAAGGTACAAACGCCTTATCCGATTTTTTCGCTCTAGACAGCGATGCACTTACTCAACTCTCGGATTGTTTCCTTCGTGACCAGAATGAGGATATTAACTATTTTGGCGGATTAGTTAAAGAGAAAATAAAAGAGTAACACAGGTTCTCTTTCAACTCTACCTAGATGCTCCCTTGACCGCCTCCACCGCCAGGAGGGAGGTTAGAGTCATCATAAGTGTTTCTCCTGCTATGTATTACTGCTTCTACTTTTCAACTTCTCTATTATCTAATGTTTTAGTTCATGTTCCATAATAACTCCCTCCTAATTTAGATTTAGATAAATTTTACAGTATTAATAATTTTTAAACTACCGTAATTTTGAGTCTTTTTGCATTAACCAACCCTATATTTGAGTAACAAAAAACGGATGCAGATAAGCAACTGTTTTTGAACTATGGACTCCCATTAACTCAATAAAGCCAAGCAAACAAAAAAGACCGCCAACCCTAAGTGAATAAGGATTTAACGATCCGTGTAGTTGTACAAATTGTTCTCAGCATAAGGGGTAATGGATTTCCCGAAAACCAAATAAGTTTTCTCTAAGCTAGTGTCAAAACTCCCTCTCTGGATGAGATACAGTTAAGAAAACCCAATTTTTGTAATGATATGCAATTGTTTAATCAAGTCGAAATAAACATTCATATGTTATGGAGAAGATTTATTAGAAACGAGTGGAGGTATGAAATGAAAAAACAAGTTAGAAAGGCGCGCACCAAACAGTCATTAACTGGGGTATGGAGATCTAGCACTGGAGCACATTACTATATTTGACAAGTTGGGAGAATAATTTGGTGGGCTGGACTCAGCGATGCTGGTAGTGGCACTTCTTTTACTAATGTATTTCGCGGAACTTTAGATACTGAAGATTTGGAGATTTCGGGCAGCTGGGTCGATGTTCCTCGTGGAGTAAATACTGGTCGTGGAACGTTAAGAATTGAGGTTGTCTCTAATACAGAACTTCGATTAATAAACCAAACAGGTGGTTTTGGAGAAACAAGGTGGACTTTTCTAAAGGCTCAGGGATCGGGTCTAAAGAAGTTTTCAAGAAAGAGATAGATTCGATTAGATCCGTTTTTGCCTATCCTGATTTTCTAACGGAAGCAAATCATTGCTTCCGTTTTTTGTGATCATTTGAGATGATAATACGTTCAAAAAGTCGATAACGATTTTTGTTGCTCTTTCAATTGTTTCACAATCTATTTAAGAATAATGTGAACATAGACGCTACAACATTCCCCAAAATAAATTGATTTGAGCAGTAAGGAAGTAGAGAAGCAATCCTACAGTCACCACCTTGATTATTTGTTTTGGAGACTGATATAAAACAAAAATCGTGGCTATCCAGAGTAAAAATTCCAAATTATTTTTAATACCAAAATACCAAAATCCAAATGCAAACGACTGTCTTGATATAAACATAAAAATAACGGATGAAATAAAAACAGCAATTATACCTTTTCCTTTTGCATACCAACAACCAAAAGCCAAAAATGGCGAAATAACAGTCATGACAATCCAAATCATCATATATGATTTAGGGAAAAATCCAGCTACCAGAACTGTGTATAGATAATAGCTACCTACCATGCCTACAAAAAACAAAAAAACATTTATGGCAGATCTAACAGGTGATTTGCTATACACAGATATTACTACCGCAAGGAAAATCCAAGCCCCCATGCGAGAAAAAAAGTTCCTAAAATCTAATATTTCAAGAAAATAGGGTAATAAATTACTTGGGGTTGTATCAAGCACCTTGGAAATTATGCCTAAAATAACCCCTACGATAAATATTAAAGTTGAATATAAAAAATTCCTTGATAGCGATTTTTTTATTGGTCTACGAATCTCATTTAAACTGCTTATCATTAGTTAACTCCCAAATATAAACAATACTTTATAAGGCAAGAAGCCAAATAAACGATGCATCTCATTAAAAAGAAGTTTAATATCCGGTCTGAGGAAAAGAGCATAATTTTTTTCATTATGTCTTAAAGGAACACCAATGGTATACTTCAATTCATTAGCAAAAAAGCCCGTTACAAACATTTGTTGTGGAAAATGAAGAATCCCATGGTAAACATTCCCGTTTAGTACAAACTCTTTAGTTGAAACAGAGATATTTGTTTCTCTGAATGGTGCGCCAAAATAAGCTTCTTCACCAAAATCATCAGTCAGGAAGATTTGATATCCCATTGAAGAAATATTTTCTAGGTATTCTGCTAAGTTGATATGTGGGTGTCCGTCAACATACGAAGCGATAGATTGTGCAATATCTGTTATTTTTTGATCGTTAGAGGGTTTTAATTTTTGCTGATAATACGAATTGGAGATTAAAAAAGCAAGAATACTACTCAACATCATGATTCCAAAGGTAAGGAGAACAAATTTTACGTAAAGAGATTTCATGTTCGCTTTGCCTCCAGTGAATATCCAACCCCTCGTACGGTTTTAATTTGAAAATCATCTGTTAACTTGGAAAAACGTTCTCTTATTCTTTTTACATGAACATCGACGGTTCGTTCTTCCCCGTCATAATCTAAACCCCATATCTGTTCAATGAGGTGGTCTCTGGAAAACACTTGCATAGGGTTTGACATGAGAAAATACAAAAGTTCAAATTCCTTTAAGGGTAAAAGTATAGTCCGGTCTCCGGTCTGAACTTCATAGCTTTTTTTGTCTATCGTGGTGCTGCCTATGCGCACAATGGATTCGTCTAGTTGATGATCATATCGCCGCAACAGGGCTTTTATACGAAAGATTAATTCTTTGGGTTCAAACGGCTTAACCAGATAGTCGTCTGTACCTGCTTGAAACCCCTGCTCTTTATCCTCGATTTGATTTTTTGCGGTTAAGAGGATGACCGGGATATTATACTGATCTCGAATTTTTTTTGTTAAAGTATAGCCATCCATAAAAGGCATCATCACATCCACAACGGCTAAATGACAGATTTCCTTCTTAAGGAACTGTAAAGCTTCCATTCCGTCCTTTGCTTTAAATACTCTAAAACCTTGCTCAGATAAGTGGATACATACTAGCTTTAAGATATCGTCATCCACAAGTAGAATGTTCGTCATCATGTGTACTCCTATGAAAAAATAGCCCAGCGCAAATATGGCAGTCTGATGTGACCTAGGATGAATTAAACTTCGATTCGAAACCATTTTTTTGATATAAAAGAAAAAAGCCTATCTTCTCTTAAAAGACGATGGGCTTTGCTTTGCTGTAGGATGCTGACCTGGTGGATAACTCAATACTAGCATGATGGCTCTTTTACTTTTTTCAGAAATCCGTTGATTTGAGGTCGATTTTTCTACGTCTCATGATGATTTGGCCCCTTTGAAGTCAATACGGGATGTTTTCTTCCTTAAAAAGCGATTATTTATTCATCATTCCCCCCGAATAGGGCCCGAGCTGCCCTGCTTTACAAGATGCTAGAGTGGATGGTCACAAATTTTTTTATATGCTCACAAAGTTTGGGCGGATGCTCACGAATTATAGCTAAATGCTTACGTGGCTGGAAGGATTACAAATTAGAAGCTGCTTTTGGTCACGAATTGGTGCCTATTGCTCACGTTCCTGTAATCACTTCAATTAGTCCCACTCCATAATAACATTTACTGTTTCTGCATCCTTCTTACTAGTCTGTTCATCGCTTCTTTCATTTGAAGCGGAGGCAAATGGATGCGGTCCCCGTGGCCGGGCAAGATCCAGCTAAAGGTTTCTTCAGCAAGTCGCTGCATGGAACGAGTCTGTTCGGTCCAGGAGTACCAGCAGTGATCCCGGTAAGCCGTTAGATCCTCTTGATCCCGGTCCCACGCGAGGTGATCCCCCGTAAACAAAAACTGCTGGCGATACAGGAGCAGCATGTGTCCAGGAGTATGTCCAGGGGCCATGATCAACCGAAAATCGGGGTGCCACGAGATCGGTTCCGTTCCTTTCATGATATGTTCGGCATCAGGCTGTGCCGAAAGTTCTTTCTCGTGAATAAACCGTTCTGCCTGAAAGTGACTGGCATAACGTGCCGCGTCGGCGACATCATCCTGATGGGTTAAGAAAATATAGTTTATGCCACCTAGCTTTTCAATATTTTCTACCAAATGGGGATGCCAACGGGGAGCATCCACCAGCCAGTTTCCATCCGGGTGAACGATCAAATAGCTACTGGCGCCATAGGAGCGATGGGAGGTAAAGCCGCAATAATAGACCCCATCGTTTATCAGCAAAGGAAAATCCTGCATGGCTTCCCGCAGGCCCTCTTTGTCCTCGCTATGGATCGCTCCCGTTGGACAAGCCAGGAGGGCTTGAAAGGCTTTGGCTTTTTCCGTTGGATGAATAGGCTGCTTGATCACCGCAGAATAGCCGCTTACCTCCGAAAACGTCTCCGGTGCCAACTGTCTGCACTGATCACAATCAATGCAGGCAATCGTTACATAAAAGCTGCCTTCTACATTCGTCTCCAGTTTCATGATTCCATCCCCTTCCATTATTGATCGCCTTTTCGGAGATAATAGACTTGGCTGTCGCGCACCATCACCTATCCATATAAGCTCTTCCTTTATCTCCATCGCTTGATGGTAGCTGAACTTCCTAGCATATGAAGTTATTCTATTTTTAGTAGGACTACCTTTTGTTGAATTGCTTTCTTCTGTCCTGGCGTTTTTTGAATGAAGTTGTGAAAAAACCGCCCTCAGGCGGTTTTCTCTTTTGATGGCACCTATACCTCCTTGAAAACAGTCTGCAGATCAATACTCAAATCCTCAAATAGGCTAACCTTTACTTGATCTTCTTTTGAATAAATTTCTGCATGACCATATTTTCCATGAACCGAAGTTAAAATTTCAATGGTTTCATGTAGAGGGTCAACAATCCAGTACTCCTTCACCCCTACTTGTTCATATAATTTTCGTTTTTCATTCCTGTCCTTCTTCGCCGTTGTTGGAGACAATACTTCAACAATTAAGTCAGGGCTGCCTTTGCACCCCTTATCGTCCAGCTTCGACTTGTCGCAAACCACAACAATATCAGGTTGAACCACGTTATGAATGTCTTCATCCTGTTCATCTCCAATAGGCAATCGAACATCAAAAGGAGCTACATATGCCCGACACTCTTTATCTCTTAGGTAATTTCTAAATTCTGCAAACAATTCACCCACGATCTCCTGATGCTTTCGTGAAGGAGCAGGCGTCATATTATAAAAAATACCATGGATGAGTTCCGATCTCTTGCCATCATCCCAAGATAGGTAATCGTTATAGGTGTACATTTGTCCACTTTTACGAATCATGGCTCTCCTCCTTGGTACCTACGATAAACATATCTCTATTCTATTTTCTCATAAACAAATAAAAAATACCATTAACTTCCACCTTACCTGAAAATCATCGTCCTCAATCTCCCTTAAGCAGCTCAGAAACAAGTCTAACCTTCTTACTCCTTTCTCGTCTCGCCTCCATCGCTTGCTCCGTAGTAACCGCAATAAAACGAGTCGACGACATCGGTCTAGATTGGGCAACAAGGTCCAAGTCCGGGCTGATGACGGTGCCAATGGTAACAAAGCCCCCGCCTGACGTTCCGTCTCGCAAGAGGATGATCATTTCTTCTTCATTGGTAACCATTACTACGCCAATCGGGTAGGCGATGTCGACCACATTGGATAAACGGGTCCCTGCCCCAAAAGGAGGCTCCACTTTTTTGAATGAGATGGAGTTTCCTTTGTAGCGATAAGCCACTCGATTCGATTCTAGCCCCACCTGCCAGTCCGATTGGAGGACGGCTTTTAATCCTTCATCCGAGATGCGGTGACCCGATAGCCCCATGACTACTCGCAGTTCTTTTTCTTTTTCAAATAAAGGAAGACAGGAAGTCGGAATGTTTTTTCCTACTCTCTTAAAAACTTCTGGCAGGGGATCTCCGATCGCTAATTCATCCCCCTCCTTCACCGCTCGTCCTTGATAGCCGCCTAGGTTACCTAAGACAAAAGTGGACTTGCTGCCTAGAACGTCCGGAACCTGAATCCCTCCTGCAAAGGTGATATAACTCTTAACCCCTTGGTCTACTTTGCCCAAGCTAAGGATATCCCCTTCTTGGACGAGGATCGGCTCCCACATCGGAACAGGCTGCCGATTCAAGCGACATTCGATGGGGGCACCCGTAATCGCTAGGCATGTCTTTTTTAGGCATTCGATTTCTGGACCCAGCAGTGTGATTTCAAGACCAGCACAATGATCTGGATTACCAAGAAGGAGATTGCCCAGCAGAAAAGAATATTGATCGGCAGCCCCGGATGGGGGGATTCCTAAATGATAGCTTCCTTGGCGACCCCTGTCTTGAACCGTGGTATGTAAACCAGGCTTCCGAATTTTGATCACGAGAAACCCTCCAATAGCGCTTCGATATAGCTTCTTTCCATTTTGAGATAATCACCTACCGAAAACTCAATATCCTTTTGCTTGTAGGTGTAAGTGCCTAATGCCACTTCCTCCTGAATTCGCATGTACTCTTTTTCATCAATCGAACGGTACTTCCACAAGTCTCCCGGTCTTGCCAAGAAAAAGATGTCGGGTGGGTTCGGGGATACGCGAACGGTGGGAACGGCAGAACGGCCAATCAATTGATAGCTTCCGGGTCCAGCAACAGGATATAAAAAGGTGAACCCCCCGCCTAAACCAACGGCTCGTTCAGGAGTATCGGTTCGAGGGCTGAGATATTTTGGGGCCTGGATCGTCCTCTCTTTTTCACTGCCCAGCGGAAATTGCCATCCGGCTCCCGGCATAAACCCCATCATTGTGATCAGATAAGGAAGGGAGGAGTGCGCTTCGATAAAAGATTTCTTGTCGCGGTAGCCATTGATTTTGACCACATAATCAAAGTCGGTTAGTTCGGGATGATGATGCTTATTTTTAAATCTTCGAGAATATTCCCTTGTCTTGGGATCGTCATACCAGGTTGGGATTTCGACGATCCTTGAGGACAGATGAAGCTCTAAGGGGTTGCTCTTCGTCAGATCGATCTCCTTCAGGTCATCTAGAAGCTCTCGTGCAGGGATCAAGTCTGGGTTAAAACGAACCAAGTAGGAAGCATTGGATGGACAGATTTCTAGAATGCCAGGAATCTGTCTTCTAGTTAATTCATTCGTAATGGCAAGGGCCTTAAAATGGCTTAATGGGCTCATGTCGCGAGAAATCTCGGCGAATATGTACTCGTCTCCGGCAAAATCAAAACGGGTTTCTGGCAGCGTATACAAAGGAATCCTCCTTACCTACTTTTGTTCATGCGTCGACTGATCGTAGCAGGGCTTATGCCTAAGATTTGGGATGCTTTTGCCGCTGATCCGTGCTTGCGCAGCGCGAGTTGAATCAACTGGCTCTCAAGCTCGGCAATTGCATCCTTCATGGGCATCAGGTCGAAAACCATCGGTTTTATCTTTTTGCTGCTTCGATCCGCGTAAAGGATGGGGAGAATATCATGTCCTTCAATGTAATCGTGGCGAGTCGTCACGATGATCCGTTCCATGACATTTTGCAGCTCTCTTACATTTCCTGGCCAGTGATAGTTTTCTAGAATCTCTAGGGCTTCGCGGGAAAGGGATTTCTCTTTTTCGTAGGTGTGGTTAAATTTTTGCAAGAAATGCATCGCTAGCGAAGCAATGTCGCCAGGCCTATCACGCAAAGGAGGAATGGAAATGGGGATGACATTTAATCGGTAATATAAGTCTTCGCGAAATTGACCTTCCTCGACCCGCTCCCGTATGTCACGGTTCGTGGCCGAAATAATGCGAACGTCAATCGGAATCGTACGAATCCCTCCCACGCGAACGATCTCTCGCTCTTGTAACACGCGCAGAAGTTTGACTTGCATATTAAGTGGCAGCTCGGTAATTTCATCGAGGAACAGGGTTCCCTTATGGGCCAGTTCAAAAAAGCCCGGCTTTCCTTTTAAATCTGCACCGGTAAAAGCCCCTTTTTCGTAACCAAACAGCTCGCTTTCAATGAGATTTTCAGGGATCGCACCACAATTTACTCGGATAAAAGGCTGGTCTTTTCTCTTACTACTTTCATGGATGGCATGCGCAAACACTTCTTTCCCCACGCCAGATTCCCCAAATAGCATCACGGTGGAATCTACGGAAGCGATTCGGCGCATTTCATCCACCGTATCTTCCATAATTTGAGACCGATAAAGGAGGGTTTTTCGCTGCCCTGTCCTTTCCATTAGATCTTCCAACTCGTGTTTATAGCTTTCGGACTGCTGTTGGGCGATCTCGAGCTTTTGGCGAAGACGATCCATCTCGGTCATATCGTGGGAGATGATCACCACTTTTTCCAGCTTATCTCCATGGAAGACGGGATTGGCGACAGACCAGACCTTTCTTCCCTCGACGGTTTCTTGGATACTGCTGACCTTGCCTTGTTTTCGCTTGCATAATTCTACGACATTTGGCCCAAAGCGTCCTTCCTTTTCTAACTCTTTCACATCTCGGCCGATCAGATCCTGCGGATCCTCCGTCATCCAATACTCCTTAAGAAACGTACCTGCGATCCGAATTATTTTTCCCGTGCCATCCACGACAAGAATTTGTTCTCTGGAGGACGAATAAATCGCTTGCAAATCTTCCGACAGGTGACGAACGAATTCGAGTTCGGATACCCCTTCTTCCCATTGCTCTCGCTGTCCAAAGATATGAACCATACCCGAGATTTGACCTTGGACAACAAACGGAGAGCAGTTCCCAATGATTTGCTTGAAGTTGAACGAAGAAGCCACGTTAAACAACTGCTTTCCTTTTAGAACTTCTCCTAGATCCCGATTGGTCTCTAGTAGAATCTTATAATTGCGGTTCATCAGAAAAGAACGGTCCACTCCTAGAATCTTTTCTCCCATTTCATTCACGAAAGAAATATGAAAATGGGAATCTGTGGTGACAATCCCAATGCCGGCCCCATTCAGAATGCGGTTCATCTGCTCGAGCTTCGTTTCATTGAGCTTGCTTCGCGCCTCTTCCATCCGAATAAAGCCTGTAATCTCTCCTTTTTCATTCACTCCTAGTACCACAGAGATATTATGATAGAATTCCACTGGACTTTGCTCGGGCACCATCAACATATCCTGGTCATACCGAATAACCTGTTGGATATCAAGTGAACTCCGTAATTGCTCCAGAATGGAGGATACGTCGATATAACCGACGATACGTTTTTCCTGTTGTACCATCGCAAGCTTGTGAGGAATGGTTTGAAATAGGGCTAGCGCCTCCGCTATGGTGCAAGCCACATCCACCGACGGTGGAATGGATTCTAGTATTTCACTCCATACAATCAACTTGGGTAGGCCTCCTAAAAGAAAAAGTTAGTTCTATATTAACAAATATTTGAATAATAAAAAAGCTGTTGAATCCTCAACAGCTTACGCCTAACACTTCTTTAATGCTGGCCACTTGGATATGGATCTCCTTTAGTGCCTTTACAATGGCTTTCGCGAGCAGGGGTGCCCCTGGCGTGTCTCCGTGGATGCAGACGGTCTCGGCTTTTAGCGTGGTTTCCTCCCCCGTATGGGTGACGACCACCCCTTCCTTGACCATTCGAACGACGCGTTGGGCCATATGTTCATAGTCATCAATGGCCACTCCCTTTCTGGTGAGAACGATGGAGCCGTTGGCGGTATGCTCCCGGTCGGAGTAAACCTCCCTGGCCACCGGAATTCCCATTTTCGTTGCCAGGTCCACTACGGCCGATTGATTCAACGCATAGACCACGGCCGACTCCTCTACAGCCGCAATCGCTTCTAAGAAAGCCTTGGCAAGGGTCTCATCCTCCATCGCCATCATATAAAGCGCCCCATGTGGTTTACAATGCTGCAGCTTCATTTTAGCCGCCGATGCAAATTCGCGCAACGCTCCCATCTGATAGGTGATATAGTCTTTTACCTCAGAAGGGGTGCAATTCATATGTCGTCGCCCAAAGCCTAAGAGATCCGGAAAACCAGGATGAGCCCCAATGCCCACGCCATATTGCTTAGCAAGCTCCACCGTTTTACGCATGACATGTGGATCTCCGCTATGATAACCGCAGGCAATATTGGCCGAAGAAATATACGGCATCATGTCCTCGTCTTGGCCCATCGAAAATAAGCCGAAGCTCTCCCCCATGTCGCAATTCAAGTCTACTTTCAACCTTTCGACACCTCCTTTTGGGTGAGAAGCTCATCTAGAAAACGGGTCGTATACACGCCTTTGCGAAATTGATCATGCTGGATCACCGCTTCAAGTAAGGTCACATTGGTTTTTATTCCTTCTACCTGAAGACTCGATAGAGCCTGCTCCATGTGGCGTAGAGCTTCATCCCGATCCGCTCCTTTGGTAATGATCTTTCCGATCATCGGATCATAATAAGGAGAGACGACACTCCCCTCTTTCACGGCGAAGTCTAATCTCACCTCGCGTTCAGGCAAGGTGAGACTTTGGATCGTACCAGGGGAAGGAAAAAAGGTACGAGGATCCTCGGCATAGAGGCGGCATTCGATCGAATGACCCTTCATTTCGATGTCTTCTTGCTTAAATGCGAGCTTTTCTTTCGCCGCCAGTTGGATCTGAAGCTGGACCAGATCGATCCCTGTGATTTCCTCGGTTACCGGGTGTTCGACCTGTAGGCGCGTGTTCATCTCCAAGAAGTAAAACTGTTCGGTTTCATCGACAATGAACTCCATCGTTCCGACATTCGTGTATCCCATCTCCCTTACCCCTTTCAGGGCTGCAGCCAAGAGCTTCTCCCGTGTGGTCTGACTTAAGAAGGGAGAGGGACTTTCCTCAACCACCTTTTGGTTTCTTCTTTGCACCGAGCATTCCCGCTCGAACAAGTGAACCGCATGGCCATACGCGTCGCAGGCGACCTGAACCTCGATATGGTGGGGGTTTTGAATATACTTTTCCAGGAAAAGGGTGCCGTCTCCAAAAAAAGAGTGGGCGCGTTGCGTTGTGGAACCAAACACTTTGATGAGCTCTTCCTCATCCTGAACCAGATGCATCCCGATGCCCCCACCCCCGGCACTTGCTTTTAACATGAGGGGATAGCCGAGTCGGTTGGCGATTTCTACAGCCATCTCCACCGATTCCAGCTGTCCGTCCCAGCCGGGTACGACGGGTACCCCTGCCTTTTGCATTTGGCGGCGCGCCTCAATTTTACTGCCCATCAGCTCGATGATCCGAGCAGAAGGTCCAATAAAGGTCATTCCCTCTTGTTCGCATCGACGAGCAAAGTTCGGGTTCTCCGACAAAAACCCGTATCCAGGATGAATAGCCGTGGCTCCCGTTTGCTTCGCCGCCTCGATCACTTTATCAATATCCAGGTAGCTTTTTTTCGCTTGTGCCGGTCCGATACAGACGGCCTCATCAGCCTCGTCTACGAAGAGGGCTTCGGCATCCGCTTCGGAATAAACGGCAACGGTCGCAATGCCTAACTGCTTGCAGGTACGAATGACTCGGCGAGCGATCTCGCCTCGATTGGCAATGAGGATTTTTTTAAAGTAACTCATAGGGGCCGGATCACAGCCAAGGCCTGCCCTGCATCAACAACCTCTTCATTGGCCACCGAGAAGGTTTCTACAATCCCATCGACCTCTGCTTTCACTTCGTAGAAATTTTTCATCACTTCGATTAATCCAATGGTGTCCTCTGCTTTCACCTCTTGACCTTCTTTTACATAATCCTCTTGTTCTGGACTCGGCTTGCGGTAGAATACACCGGGAATAGGAGAAACGACGGATCGGTTTAGCGTCATGTTAAAAGCCTCTCCCTTCTTTTTCGATTTGGGCTTTCAGTCTTTGCAGTTTTTGTTTGTGTTCCTTGCGTGCCTGCAAGGCTTCCTCGAGGGTAACGGAAGTAAAGCGAACTTGATCGTTGGTTTTGACTTGAGCCATCCTATTCAGGTCAGTGCTGATAATCGTGGCAATGGTCGCATAGCCGCCCCCCGTCACGGCATCGTTCAATAGGGCAATCGGCTCTACGCCGTCCGGAACCTGAATAGAGCCAATGGGATAGCCGAGATCCACTACATTTGAAGGGTTGCTCCCTGCTCCAAAAGGCTGTTCCCGGGGAACAAAATGCAGGCGTTCTGCTTTAAACCGATAGCCAATACGATTCGCCTCCGGCGTCACGGTCCAATTTAACGTGAGAAAGCGGTCCTTGCTTTCATCCGTGAGGCGATAGCTGCACAGTCCGAGCACAACACGGATTTCGTGCTGTTTGGAAAACGTGGGGATGAATTCGGCTGACACCCGCGTTCCTGCTTGGATGGGCTTGGTTGGATGGCTGCCGAGCTTCAAGCAGTCTCCCGCCTGCAGCGCCCGTCCTTCAAACCCGCCAATGCCGCATAGGGTATAGGTGGAACGAGATCCCATGAGAAGGGGAACATCGATCCCTCCCGCTACTGCCAGGTAAACGCGGGCCCCGCTTTTCATAAACTCAAAGCTCAGGGTATCTCCTGCTGTGACCTCGACGGTTTCCCACATCGGGATCGGCTGGCCGTTGACTTTGGGCGGGATCTCGCCTCCCGTAAGTGCGATGGTCGTATCGGACTGAAACTCCAGCTCCGGACCCATATACGTAATCTCGAGGGCAGCTGCGTTTTCCTCATTGCCCACGAGCCAATTGGCTGCGGTAAAGGAGTAGGTATCCATGGCTCCCGAAGGCGGCATCCCAATGTCATAATAGCCGATGCGGCCAAGGTCTTGGACGGTCGTTTGCAGACCTGGTTTGATGACATTAATCATGATATAACCTCCTCAACACATTTTCGGAAAAGCCCTTGGGATCCTTCATCACTTCACTTGGTCTGAAGCTCATTTCCTTCGTGCGGTAACGGAAGGTTCCTTCCTCCACTTGCTTGCGGAGCGCCTCGTATTCCTCTTGAGGAACCGAACGATAGCGGAAAATATCCCCTTGACGCGGGAACGTCATGGAATCTTGAAAGTCAGGTAAACGTTGGTCCTTATCGAAGATCGGTGCTGCCGCTACCCCGAACATTTGGTATCCCCCGGCACCTTGAACCGGATAGATGACGGCGAAGGCCCCGCCAAAGCCAAAGGTCCTCTCCGGTGTATACGTTCGTGGACGGACATATTTAGGTACTTCAATCTGCTGTTCACGCGGGACCATCTGGAAGCACCACGGCAAACCGGGTACGAAACCGACCATGGAAACCAAGAAGGGATAACTGGTAATCGCCTCAATAAAATCTTCCTTCGAGGAATACCCGTTCACTCGTGCCGCATACTCCAAGTCGGTGGCACGGGGGTCTTGATGTCGATCGCGGAACCGCATAACGGCCTCGTGGGTCCAAGGATCCTCAAACCATACCGGCACATCCACAAGACGGGAGTGAATCTCGATATCGTCTAAGTCTGACGCTGATTTCTCCAGCTCTTTGAGTTCTTGAATCAAGAGGTCTGGATGGAGAACATCAGGGTCCACTCGAACCATATAAGAAGCATTCGAAGGGCAAATATCGAGCACGCCAGGCAGGGCCTTATCTCTTAACTTTCTTGTAATCGCCATCCCGCGGAAATTTGCTTCCAAGGTCATTTCTTCGGCCAGCTCGACAAAGATAAATTCATCGCCGCCATATTCATACCGTGTCAAATGTCCCACCTCAATCCATTATTTTTTAAGAAGACGAACGACATCTTCCGGTGTATCCACATCTTGCAGAACCCCCTCGTCGGCTACAGGGAGCAGGTAATGGTCCTTGATTTGACGGATCAAGGGTTTAGCTCCTCGATCTCCTTGTAACTGAGAAAAAAGCTTCATAGGCACCCGGCCAAAAAATACAGGATGTCCTGGCATTCCCTGTAATACCGGCTGGACCACGAACGGGCCTTCGGTGAACGCGAGCAATTCTCCCCCTTTATCGAATACCGCTTGCATCGTTTTCTGTTCAATCCAAGGGGTATCCCCAAGGAATACCATGACGCCTTGGCAATGATCGGCTAAAGCCTCAATTCCCGCTCGTAAGGAGGTGCTTTGTCCTTTCGCATAGTGGGGATTTAGGACCCATCGAAAGCGCGAATCCCGAATGCAAAGACGGGATTGAATCGATTCCGCCTGATGGCCGATGACTGTGGCGATTTCAGCAAAGTCCATGCGCAGAACAGGGGACAGTACATGCTCGAGCATCGTTTTTCCTCCCAGATCCAGCAGCTGCTTGGGCTTCCCCATCCTCGAAGAGGCACCCGCCGCAAGAATCAGCGCGGCCACGCGTGGCTTCATGCGGTATGCTCCTCCTTACTCGAAGGATGGTGAATTAGGGCTCGATCACGTAAAAATCCTCCGCTGTGCCGGTTTCGAACGGCCACGATTTCAGACAAAATACTTACCGCAATTTCCTCCGGGGAATAAGCCCCAATATCGAGACCTACCGGGCTGTACATATGTTCCAATCGTTCCCGCGCAAACCATTTCCCCTCTTGCTTTAAACGATCCAGCATTCCGTTTCTCCGGGAGCGAGGGCCCAGGACCCCAATGTACGCCGCTTGGGATTGAAGGGTATAATGAAGAGCCTCGATGTCACGTTCCAGGTGATGGTTCATGATAATGGCATAGGTTTGCAAATCGACCTTGACCTTCGTCGAAAACGAAGCAGGATGGACCAAGATTCTTTTCGCATGGGGAAACCGAAAAGGTGTATTATAATCCAACCGAGGATCTACTACGGTGGTTTGGAATCCTAGACTATGACCCATCGCTGCAAGAGGGATGGCGTCGTGCCCTGCACCAAAAATGAGCAGTTTCGCAGGCGGTTGATAGACATCAAAAAATAATCGGGCTTCCCTCCCTTTTTCAGGGCCCATCATGCGAGATTCAGATTTTGGATTTTGCTCCCCTAGTTTGTTGCGAGCGTATTTAATAGCGAGTGTATCGAAATGAGGGTTTCCCAGGCTTCCCACCGGTTCTTCCCCCGAGACAGGAACATAAAGTCGCCCTCCCTCTTCACGATCTAATAGGGTGATCAACACCCCTGCTTGCTCTTCCTTCATCCCGTTTATCCAAGCGTCCAGTGGGGGATCGGATAACGGCATAGCTTCAATCAGCACTTCGACGGTTCCGGGACAGCCCAAACCTAAGCCCCACATCAGATCTTCATCCAAGGTATAGGATTTGATGAGGGAGGTCCCTTGCTCCATCACGTGCAACGCGGTTTGGGCCACATCCGGCTCCAAGCACCCGCCAGAGATCATGCCCATGGTCTTGCCTTGGTCATCGATCAGCATCATGGCTCCTTCTCCTCGGTAGGCAGAGCCGATGACCCGGATGACACGTGCTAAGGCGAGCTTCGATCCCCTCTTTTTCTTTTCTTCAACGGTTTCGATCATCTCTTTTAATTCTCCGCGTACCACGGCTATTCACCCCTGAAATTGGTTTTTGTCATAGCCCCAACGGTCGGTAAGACCGTTGAGGGTTATGACGAAGGGCTTCCTAAAGCAAAACCTGACTTAGAGCGCGTTTGGTGTATACGCGACAAAGCTGCTGTCTGTACTCAGCAGAGGCAAATAAATCCTCACCCATCTCTGCATCCCGAGCCGCTTGAGCGGCAGCCTTTAACACATTGGCTTCTGTCGCTTGCTCTCCCAGCAAGGCATTTTCTACACTCACGGCACGGTAAGCCATATCGCTCACTCCGTTAATCGCTACCCGAATAAAATCAATCGCACCTTGTTCGTTCTTCCCTACGAGGACACAAACCCCAATGACGGCGTACCCCGAGGCCGGGTGGGGAAACTTCAGGTACACGCTTTTGGCATGCTTGGGAGGTACGGCGAAACTTACAGAAGTAAGTACACTATTTTCAGGAAGAGCCGTGATGAGCGGACCTAGGAAAAAGTCCTCGGCTTGAGCTTGCTCCGTTCCCTCCTCACCGTGCCAGGTAACGGTACAATCCAGAGCGAGAGCCACACCAGGCAAGTCAGCGGCGGGATCCGCATGAGCGATATTGCCTCCCACCGTTCCACGGCTTCTCACTTGCAAATCTCCGATTTGCCGCGCGGTTTCGGCTAGCACTGGAATCTGCTCCTGTACGAGTGAACTTTTGCAAAGATCCCGATGGGTCGTGAGGGCCCCTACGATCAGCCGCTGATTCTCGAGCTTGATCCCGCGCAGCTCGG
This sequence comes from Ammoniphilus sp. YIM 78166, assembly GCF_004522215.1. GTDB lineage: Bacteria > Bacillota > Bacilli > Aneurinibacillales > RAOX-1 > YIM-78166. The sequence continues at coordinate 186,195 of NZ_SDLR01000005.1, forward strand.
CAATCTGAGCGATATCAATTAGCTTGCTCGGAGACGTTAATCTAAACTTCATTAACGGAATTAAACTGTGACCGCCTGCAATCAGCTTCCCTTCCCCATTCGTTTCTTGCAACAGCTGAATGGCTTCCTCCACGGTCGTGGCTTGGATATAATCAAACGAGCTTGGTATCACACCTTCTACCTCCCCTTCTGCATGGCTTTCCAGACCTTTTCTGGAGTGAGCGGCATCGCTAAGTCTCTCACACCGAACGGCTTCAACGCATCCATAACCGCATTCACTACAGCTGGCGGAGCCGCGGTTGTCCCGGTTTCTCCCACTCCCTTAGCCCCTAGGGGATTCACCGGAGATAACACTTCGGTAAACGCTGTTTCGATGGTCGGGAAGAATCGAGCCTTCGGCATCGTATAGTCCATAAAGGTGCCCGAGAGCAACTGGCCGCCTTCACTATAGATAGCGCCTTCCCATAGCGCCTGCCCTACTCCCTGAGCGATGCCACCATGAACCTGACCCTCAGCGATCATCGGATTAATGACGCGTCCCACATCATCGACGGCAATATATCTTTTCAGCTCCACTTCCCCTGTTTCCCCATCGACTTCCACGATGCAGATATGAGTGCCATAGGGGTACACGAAATTTTCTGGATCGAAGAAGGACTGGGCTTCTAAAGCAGGCTCCATCTTCTCTGGCAAATTCCAGGCAAAGTTAGCAGATTTCGCAATCTCTTTAAAGGTCCGCTTCTTGTCCGGACTTCCAGCGACGGAGAACACGCCCTTTTCAAAGATCAATTCCGATTCGTTGGCTTCAAGCTCAAACGCGGCAATTTTTCTGGCCTTTTGCAGGACGCGGTCAGCAGCGATCGAAACGGCGGCTCCGCCTACTGCCGTTGACCGAGAGCCGTAGGTTCCCCAGCCCATGGAAATACTCTGGGTATCGCCGTGGACAATCTCGATATCTTCTATCGGTATGCCAAACTTTTCCCCCACCACTTGAGCGAAGGTGGTTCCCTCTCCTTGACCATGCGGAGAAATCCCGGTAAAGACGGATACACTGCCGGTAGGATGAACGCGAACCGTGGCATTTTCCCACAGACCGCCTTGAAAACCCGTGGCCCCAGCGACCTTTGAAGGTCCCAGTCCACAAAGCTCGACATAGGTGGAAAAGCCGATTCCCACGTAGCGTCCCTGCTGACGAAGGGCTTCCTGTTCTTTACGAAAATCTTCATAATTGATCTTTTCCAACGCAACATTCAAAGCGTGATGATAATCTCCGCTATCGTATAAGCAGCCCATGGCGGTTGGGTAAGGCATTTTATCCGGCGGAATCAAATTCTTTCTTCTCACCTCGATGGGGTCTAGGCCCACTTCTTCCGCGAATACATCGACAATTCGCTCAATTTGGAAGGTGGCTTCTGGTTTTCCTGCCCCACGATAAGCGTCCGTCGGCGTGGTATTCGTGAACACACCGCAGACTTCAACCCCTACCTTGGGGATATCGTAAGCACCAGGTGCCATTAAACCGAAGCAAAGCGTAGGGACGGCCGCACCCATGGTGGACACATAGGCCCCTAGGTTCGCGGTGTTCCGTACACGCAGGGCCGTGATTTTTCCATCCTTCGTTCCCGCCAGCTCTACGTCGATGATCTCATCGCGAGCGTGATTGGTCGCTACAAAATGCTCGCGACGGTCTTCGATCCATTTTATGGGGCGCTTTAAGTCCCTTGCCGCATGGGCGGTCAGTGCCTCCTCCGTGTAAACGGCAATCTTGGCCCCAAATCCCCCTCCCACATCTGGCGCAATGATCCGCAAACGAGACTCCGGGATGCCAAGGATCTCGGAATAGGTCATGCGGTGAATATGCGGATTTTGAGAGGTACACCAAATGGTCATCTCTCCGCTTCCCGCATTATACTGAGCGACAGCTCCCCGCGTTTCCATAGGACTTGGAACGACGCGCTGTTCAATAAAGCGCTGTTTCACAACGACCTCCGCTTGAGTAAACACTTCGTCTGGAACGGTTGTGGGTTGCCAGTGGAAAGCGATATTGCGCTCGACGTCCTCATGAACCAGCGGCGCTCCTTCCTTCGAAGCCGTCTCTTGATCGACGACAGCAGGAAGTTCCTCATATTCGACTTCGATCAGCTCCAACGCATCTTTTACCACGTAACGATTTTCCCCGACAACAAAAGCAACTCCCTCCCCAACATAATGAACCTTCTCGAGGGCAAGGGGGCTTCGCGCCTTATTTTTCAACCCGCAATCCGGCACCGCCCAAATCGTTGGAACCGCTTTTACTTTTCCAATCAGATCCTTTGCCGTATACACCGCTTGGATTCCGGGCAACTTCAGGGCCTCATCAACCTGAATCTGTTTGATGCGCGCATGGGCATATGGACTTCGGAGAACAGCGGCAAATAACATACCCGTAAGCTTGATATCATCGGTAAAATAACCGTTGCCGGTAAGCAACTTGGGGTCTTCTTTTCGTTTGACCCTCGTCCCAATCCAGTCTCCCATGCTAGCTTCCTCCTCCCATATGTACCTCTTCGCTTTTGGCTTGTGCAATCAGCTGGATCGCGTGCTGTACAGCACTTACGATGTATTGGTACCCGGTACAGCGGCAAATGACGCCTTCTAGGCCTTCGCGGATTTCTTCTTCGGTAGGGTTAGGGTTATCCTCTAGCAAGCTGACGACAGCCATCATGACGCCCGGCGTGCAAAACCCGCACTGCAATCCGTGCTTTTCCCAGAAACCCTGTTGGATCGGATGCAATTGTTCTCGGTTCCCCAAGCCCTCTACGGTGGTCACTTCCCCTCCTTGAGCTTGAACCGCAAGGACGGTACAGGACTTGACCGCCTCCCCGTTCAGCAGAACGGTACAAGCCCCGCACTGACTGGTATCACAACCGATATGGGTTCCTGTGAGATGTAATTCATCGCGCAGGTAATGAACGAGCAATTGCCTAGCCTCAACCTCGGCGCTTCTTCCTTCGCCGTTTACGTTGACAGAAACCTTTCTTTTTCCCGCTTCCACCTTTGAACCACCTCCGTAAACTTTATGCTCCCAGCTTTAGCTTCATTTCTTTATCCATGGACTTAAAGAACTGGCCCATCATGAGCTTCGCGACTCCATTCATAATCCGTTGTCCGACAGAAGCCAGAACCCCGGTTACATTCACATCCGCGCTACATATGATCTGAGTCCCTTCCTCGCAGTCCTGAAGCTGCATATCCGCAACCGCATCGACTTCGCCAGGCTTCCCCTTCCCCTTGAGGTGCAAGCGATAGAACGAAGGCGCTTCTTGATCGGTCTGTCTGACCTCGCCCGTAAACACCCCTTTAACAGGTCCCACACTAAGGCCCATTTCAATGGAATACTCATTTTCGGCTAGCTTTTGGAACGTCTTGCACCCAGGTATCGCTTTTTTTAGAGCTTCTTCATCCTGGATACAGCTCCAGACCTGCTCTCTTGTAAGTTGAAAGGTATACACATATTCGATCTTAATGATAGATTCTCTCCCTTCTTTTAATAGTGAATTTTCTAAACAGTTGAATTGCAAGAAGCTCGCCAATGGTTTACCCTGATGGAACGTGGGAAATTTGCTTTTACGTGACCCGTTCATTGCAGTACTGAAATCGTACCTTTCAGTTTTGAAAGCTTTTATATACAAATAAAAAAACCAGACGGGGATGTCTGGTTAGGGCTTAGCCTTTTTGGGGAATTAGACTCATTTGGGTTGAATTTTTTGATCTGAACGTTCTCTTCTGGGATCTTTTCCACGACTAGGGGTGTTTTTTTTCCAAAAAAGTGCTTATTTTTTCTTCATTGCTCCAAATAGTGGATGGATGTTAACCCTCTTCGTGCTCATCCTCACCAAGATAGAGCGGATGATCACGAATTTTTTCATATACTCACAAAGTTGGGGCGGTTGCTCACGGATGGTGGCTCGATGCTCACGCAACTGGAAACACTCCAGATTAGAGACTTCGGTTGGTCACAAATTTAAGCTTTTGCTCACCAAGCGCTAAGTAGTACAAATAGCTCGAACCCGCCACAGCCTTGTCAGATCTATCTCTACTTTTGGGCTTCCCTCGGAATCAACTACGTATTTAAAATGTTTGTTGAAGAATCCAGTACAATTGACGGTTTGCATCACTTATCATCTGTTCTGTCTTACCGGTATTCGCATTTACGAATTGATAATCCTGATTAACACGGACCACATAAGCTAGAACCGGGCGTTTTCTATAATAGGAATAAGTAATAACCAAAGACCCAACTTGGATAGCCTTATCTTTATATTGTTGATTGAGTTTCACTTGGATTTCTTCCTTATTTAATTTAGGATAGAAGTCTTTGATTTCAACATTGGACCAATTTTTTGTGTGACGGTAAACCTTCTTTTCCGTGGCATTGATATACAATGTCAGCAGTTTGCTAAAGTCCAAGAAACCATGCCTTATAGGTACAATCCAAACTGCTGAATCTTCCGGCAGAAATCTCTCCCCTTTCGGGAGGAGAACTTTTCGTAGTGCTGAGATTGCTGCGGAAATGGTTGAGCTATACTGGAGCGCACTAGCACGTGATGTTCCTTTTGCTAAATATCATAAGAATCCGATTATACTTGCAGCTGCAGCAGAACTTTCTAAGTTAAAGGACTTTAAGGGACCTAAAATGAAAGGAAAAGTCACTCCACAAACTATATTTCGGGATCATCTACCAGGAGCTCTAGAAGGTCCTTATGTTTCGCAATTCCTTTTGAAAAATATTCCTTATCTTGGAACTACTATTGTTCAACGGTATCGAACTACAGTTCCAGGTGTGGACCATTTAACAAAATATCAGGATTGGTTGAGCGTACAAAACGGCTCTTTACCTCCAAGTCCAAACGTCTTTGATCCTAAACCTCGTTATTTTCGAAATGGAAGAGATTTAGGACAGTTTGTTCATGTTGATATTACCGTTGAAAGTGGTTTAAACGCTGCTTTACTTCTCCTTAGTTATGGAAATGCTGCAATGGATCCAAATAATCCTTACCTTCATTCTAAAACACAAGTTGGATTCGCAACCTTTGGACCTCCCCATATTTTAGATTTTGTTTCAAGAGCGGCACGCCCTGCTTTAGAAGCAACTTGGTTCCAGAAATGGCTCGTCCATCGTCGTCTCCGTCCTGAAGAATTTGGAGGAAGAATTCATAACACCTTAATTGGTGCTCGAGATTACCCTATTCATCCACAGGTGCTAAACTCAAAGGCATTGACCAAAATATATAAAAAATATGGAACTTATCTATTACCACAAGCTTATGCAGAAGGCAGCCCTACTCATCCAGCTTACCCGAGCGGGCATGCATCATTTATCGGAGCAATGGTAACGATGCTGAAAGCTTTCTTTAATGAATCCTTTATCATTCCTGACCCCGTTGTGTCCAGTCCCGATGGAAAGTCCTTATTGCCCTATCAAGGACCACCCCTTTCTGTCGGTGGGGAGCTGAATAAACTTGCCTCTAATATTGCACTTGGTCGTAACTTTGCTGGGATTCACTTTCGAACGAGTGATATCAATGGTCTAGTACTTGGAGAAAAGATTGCAATTGGTATCCTTAGGGATTACAGAAAAACTTATAACCAATACTTCCATGGGTTTTCTCTTACAAAATTTGATGGAACAAAGATCAGAATCTAACAATTATGAATGTAAAAATAGCTAGGTTGCAGAAGTTCCTTTTGCTGCCTAGCTATTTTTGTGTTTTGAGACTCACTTCATTCTAATCCAACATTTGGAAATAAAGACTGAAAATTGCACATACTAAAAGCAAAATAAAGGAGGATACATCTTATTGTTAAAGGAAATCTGTCTTTATTTACCATTTGTTATAACATTTTTACTTCTTCTTTTAGCCTTCCGTTTTGACCTATCATCATGGTTGAACGATTTTATTTTCATTTGTAGTCTGGATGGTTATGTTCGTTTTGCTGCGCCTACACCATACCAAACCACAGTGGGCGTGGTTCATATGTCTCTGTTTTGCTATCTTTGTAATCATTTATTTTAAGATTCCAATAACTAAAATGAAATAGCCGATACTTCTAGGCTTTGTCTCCCTATTGTGGAGATAAAGCCTCAGAGACTGCTCCTCCACCTTCATTCATACCCCGTCAATCCAGACTCAATAACATGTCCTCCATCATTTCCTTGTTCATTGGACCTACCACTTTCCGATGAATAATGCCTTTGCTATCAATGATATAGCTTGTAGGGATGGCGACCGATTGGTAGAGATCCGCAACATGACCCTGCTCATCTAGTAAGATAGGAAAGGTTAGACCAAACTGCTCAATAAACTTGGCGATGCTTTCTGGTTGTCTTTCTTTTGTCGTCAGATTGACTCCTAAGACCACAATGCCTTTATTCTTATAGGTTTCATAGAATTCTTGCATATCCGGCATCTCCGCGCGGCAAGGCGGACACCAGGTAGCCCACAAATTGACAACCACACGCTTGCCCCGCAGATCTGAGAGTTTGATATTCTTGCCATCCAAAGTTTTCAGTTCAAAATCTGGAGCTAGGTTCCCTTGCTTTACACCTACCGACACCTTTGTTTCCTCTTGAGTAAGCTCTTCTTTGCCCCTTACTTGCGAGTCCTTGCCCGAATCATACACTCCCCAAATCACTAAACCGATTAAAACTAGAAGTGCCAACATATTTCTTACCATCATCCATACCTCCTAACCCGTGCGAGTAAATCTTGAACGACCTGATCCGATAAAACAAATCAGACAAATCACGAGAAAGATGAGCTGATCTCTCGATAACCCCCACCACATCCCAACATGGACATCCTTAAAATAATGAATAAAAATTTGGCTAATCCCAAACCAGATCATACCATCAAAAGCTTGACTGACCGATTCCTTTCGAAAAAACCACCATGTAAACAATAAAGATAAGAACATCTCACCGAGGTAAAAAAATGGATTACTATCATTTATCACCCACGAAACTCCATGATAAACGGTGCTAGCGCCTCCATAACCAAGCCCTAGCAAGGATATATAGAGGTTCATCGAGATCTTCTGTTTGTTAGATTGATAAAGAAGATAGAAAAATACAGAAATCACAGCAAGGATCCAACCTTTGTAACCCCCTGTAAAGTAAACGATGGTCACGGGATAAGCGATCACGGACATCGGTTGAAAGAGGATGAAGCTAAATTTCCAAATTGCTATGCTCATCCACACGGAGTGGCTTAGGGTGTCAAGTAAAGTTGCTCTTTCAACCTGCTCAAACCCTCTTAACCTCAGCTTGATGAACCCATACCCCACCCCTGCGGAAACCAACAAGACCACCCACTTCCACTTTACAAGCAAGGGTCCCCACATAATGGCATCTTCCATGGTACTCCTCCTTTCTATTCAACCAGAGTTCTTGTAGGCGGGACCTTGATCAGATCACGATCGATACACAAGGAAAACCTATTCATCGATCAGTATCGAATGAATAGGTTATCGAATGGTTTCCTTCTAAGTATAACAACGAATGTAAAGTTTTTATATCTACGTTCCACATTTGTGATCGATTGTTCATCCAAAGTTGATATCTTAGATCTTGTCCTGCAGTGATAACAAGCCGTTACTGTCCCCTCTCAAACGGTTGAAACGTGATCCTATAAATCATCCTTCACAATTGCGGCCTTCGTATAAGCCGTAACTTTGGCTTCAAAGAAGTCGGTCTTGATTCCGTTAATGTTGGATAACTTAGAGATCCACGGCAGCGGATCCTGCGTAATTTCCGGATAGAGAATCTCGAAATCTAGCATCCTTAATCTTTCATTCGCTAAATGCTTGATATAGGCTTCAACCAAATGCTGATTCAGCCCCTCGACCTTATCCCCTATGACGTAATGTCCCCATTCGATTTCATTTTCAACGGCTTGCTTGACCATGCCGCGCAATTCGGCCAGGTGCTCTTCTGTGAAGTATTTAGGATTCTCGTTTCTCATTTCCTTCATGATGTTGCGGAACAGGACCAGATGGGTGAGCTCATCCCGGTTGATATAACGGATTTCCTGGACGGTGCCGCTCATCTTTCCCAATCGTCCCAAGGCGTATATAAAAGCAAACCCACTGTAGAAATAAAGGCCCTCCAGAATGAAATTGGCCATGCAGGTCTTGATCAAGCCCCATTCACTCGGTTGCTCGATAAACTCATTGTATAACCCCCCGATGAACGAGACTCTTTTCAGAAGCAGGGGATCATCTTTCCACTGATAGAGGATTTTCTGCTGCTCATGGGGATGGCATATGCTGTCCAGAATATAGCTGTAGCTCTGGCTGTGAATGGCTTCATCCGCCGCCTGAAGAGTGAGACAAAGGTTGACCTCCGCTGCGGTAATATAATCGTTGATGTTTGGCAGATTAGCCGTTTGAAGGCTGTCAAGAAAAATCAGGAACGATAGAACCTTGTCCAGGCTCTCTCTGTAATCGTCAGGCAAGTTCCGATAGTCGGTGACATCCGCACTCATTGGAATCTCTTCTGGTATCCAGAAGTTATTCATCGATGTACGATACCATCTCATCGCCCATTCATATTTAGGACGGTTAAACTCCTGCAGGTTGGTAGTATTCCCTCCCATGATTCTTTTCTTAGAAATATCAGTATCCCCATGAGGATTGAACAACGGTCTTAAGGTCATGCTTTCCACAATTCATCCATCCCTTCTCTAAGCTGAGCAGCTTACGCATTCTTCCACTTCCAATGATTTGGAACGCACGTAGTATACAGTTTTCACGCCTGACCTCCACGCTTCATAGTACAGATTGAAGACTTGGCGCAAACTGGTTTCTTCCGGGTTAATGTAAAGATTGAAGGATTGCCCTTGGTCGATGTATTTCTGGCGAATCGCATTGGCAGAAATCGAATAGCCCTGATTGATTCGATGAGCTTCTTTATATAACCAAAAATTTTCGGAGGATAAATCGGGCGCCGTTTGTGGAATCGTCAATCCCTTCTTTTCTTCCAGCCAATACTTATCCATGATCGGATCGATGGTGGCGCTTGTTCCAGCAATGACCGATGTGGAGCCCGTCGGCGCGATCGCCATCAAATAGGCGTTGCGGACCCCATAGACTTGCACCTGCCTCTTCAGCTCATCCCAATCCAGCCCATACTGCCATCCGGATAATCCCCGCTTATCGAAATAAGCTCCTGTATGCCAATCGCTTCCTTCAAATCCAGGGTAGGCTCCACGCTCCTTGGCTAATTCCATGCTCGCTTGAATGGCATAATAGGACCACTTGGCAAAATACTCATCTGCCCATCTTAAATGCTCATCGTCTTCCCATGCGATTCCAAGCTGCGTCAGGGCATGATGATACCCCATGGCTCCTAAGCCGACCGCCCGATATTTCTTATTCGTGATTTCAGCCTCTTTCAATGGGTATTCATTCTGATCAATGACAGCATCCATGGCCCTGATCTGCGCAAAGACCACTTCCTTCAGTTCCTCAACCTTTAAGTTTCGACTTATGACGGTGGACGATAAATTGCAGGTTACAAAATCTCCCGCTTTGACCTTCGTGATGATTACCTCATCCCCGTCTGCCGTCTCAGCACGGGTTTCTAGATACTCTCCTGCACTCATATTCTGCAGTATCTCTGTGCATAAGTTGGAAGAGCGAATCATCCCCAGGTGAGCATTCGGATTCAATCGATTGACCGTATCCCGATTCATAACAAACGGGGTGCCGGTTTCTAGCTGGGACGTCAGCATCAGCTTGACCAGCTCTTTGATTTTCACTTCCGTGCGCCTCAAGCTCTGATTACGAATGCAGGCCTGGTATTTCTCTTCCCATTCTTCGCCCCATGTGTCCTCCAATCGAAAACCCATTAGCTGTTCAATTTCATGCGGACAAAACAAATACCAAAGCTGATCCATATCTTCTCCCGCTAAGCACCAAAACAGATCCGGCACGCATAATCCCAGAAAAACGTCATGCGCTTTCGCCCGATCGTCCCCGCTATTTGTTTTCAGCTTCAGGAACTCCAGAAGATCCGCATGCCACATGTCCGTCCACACGCATACACTCCCACTTCGCTGGCCCAATTGGTCCACAGAGGTCGCGGTATCATTGGCCAAGCGAATCCAGGGTATGATCCCTCCGCTTGTATTTTTATGCCCTCGGATATCAGATCCTCTACCCCTGACTTTTCCGAAATAAAGCCCCATACCCCCACCGTTTTTGGACACCTCCGCAAAATGGGAGATGCTGGAGTAAATCCCTTTAAGGCTATCTTCCACGGTATCAATGAAGCAGCTGGATAACTGATGGTGTACTTTTCTAGCGCCGCTCATCGTAGGAGTCGCAAAGGTAAACCGCAGCGTAGAAGATAGGTCATAGTAGTTTTTTGCCCACGCGATCTTATCTTCCTCATTTTTTTCGGATAAGGCCAGGTGCATGGCAATGCCCATAAACATTTCTTGCGGCAGCTCTAGGATTTCCCTATCATATCCCCTGATTACATAACGGTCCAAAATCATCTTCAGACCGCTATAAGTGAACAGGTAATCTCTTTCCGGGCGAATATAGCGACCCAACTCCTCGATCTCCTCGCGGGTATAGCCCTCGAAGATATACGAGCCAACCCATCTTTTTTCTGTCAAATCCTGGATCAACTCAAAAAAATCGCCATATCCAAATGCGCTGTAGCCGCGATTCAAACTGGCTTCCTTGTAAGCATCGTAAGTGAGAAGCTTTCCTGCTACCTGCTGCCATTTCGGTTCGCTGATCGAAGTCAGTTCTACAGCCGTCTGGATTAGGGTCTTCTGAATTTGCCTTGTAGACATGTGGTCTTTTAGCTGAATTTGCACTTCTTTGACCAAACGCTCCGGCGTATAGCCTTCATTCTCCAGCCCCTCGCACGCAAACTGGGCTACGATTTTAAGCTTTTCGATATCCAAGGAATTTGCCGTTCCGTTTCGTTTGATAATGGTAATCATGAAATCCTCCTGATAATGATTTAGCTTTTAAACGCAAAAAAAGCACTTCTCCCCTAAAAAAGGGAAGAAATGCTTCACTGCATGAGAATAAGCCCATGGAATGTCCATTTCAACACCTCCCTAGGCTCCCGTAGGTTCGTTGCTTAAACGTGAAACAGGCAGGTCTCCTGACTTAAAGATCATCATTCTTATCCGCCTTCCCAATCCTGATGGATCAGTGGCATTAGAGGATAAGAACTCCCTTATCACAGTGGCGGGTCCGTGTCGGATTTTCACCGAACTTCCCTTTTCATCCTTGATTAACAGCAAGGAACCCATTCGCACAAGATATGTAATTGAAATGAACTTTACACCTATATATAGAATTTGTCAATATTTCAGCGTGTTGAAGCTTTTTTTCCTTTTCCCGATGCTTTAGAAATGTGAAGTGTCCCGGATGAAAGATCCTTGGGATAATAGAACTTAAGATGGACTCATCCGTACATCAACTTTCTACAAGATCTCGATATACCCCTCTGTTCCGTGCACGCGAATTCGTTGACCATCTTTTATCGGTTTGGTGGCCTTTTCCACCCCAACAACGGCGGGTAAGCCATATTCACGTGCGATCACTGCGCCATGGGTCATCCGTCCCCCAACTTCCGTGACTAGGCCTTTTAAGGATACAAACAAGGGTGTCCAACTAGGGTCAGTAAAAGCAGTAACTAAGATATCTCCATGTTCTAGATTGGCGTCTTCCAGGCGTAAGATGACGCGTGCTCGTCCCTCTACCACTCCGGAAGAAACCGCTAGACCTACTATCGCCTCGGCTGGGAGATGTTCTCGTTTATACTCACCTGCTATGATTTCACCATCAGACGTGATCACTCGTGGTGGAGTGAGTTTTTCAAATAATTTGTACTCATCTTTTCGTTGGCTGATGATCTGGTAACCCAGTTTATATGTGTTCACCACTTCGTGAAGTTCTTCAAATGTAAGATAGTATATATCTTCTTTTTCGCGAATCACGTTGGCTTGTACAAGACGTTCCGTAACACAAAATCCTTCTGGTACATGTATTCCTGGAATGTTGGATAATTCTCCTAAATTAAACCCTTTTCCGCCAACAAGCAAAAGCTGCTTGTTTTCCATCTCCTGAAACCCGAGAACCAAAGCACCCATGCTATCCCTCCAACCACTCTCATTAAAGTCTCTTGCATTTTAGCAGTAATAAGTGAGAATAAACAGTCTATTTTGACGTTTTTTTATATGCTATAATTAAATTAGGATGAGACACGCTTACTCTCTATAGATCACCTTTTGAAATGCAAAAAAAAGAAGCAATCGTTAGAATGCTTCCCTATCAAACCTAGATGCTGCCTTGACCGCCACCACCGCCGGGAGGTAGGTTAGAGTCATCATAAGGATTTTTCTTACTGTGTTCATCTCTTTTTTTGAGGCTTGGAGAATTTCCCAAGAACTTAAACAAAAAGTACCCGCCACCAATTAGAAGAGCAATACCTATAATCATATTGAGCATAGGGTTCACCTCAACTATTCTTTTGATAAATATGGTTACGAACGATTTGCATGAACAGACTTGGGTTATTCAAAGGTTCAAACCCATATTGTGAATATAAGGTATGTGCATCATTCGTAGCCAGCATAAATCTACGAACCATTTGGAGTTCTGAATGCTCTACAATGACACGCATTAACCATTTAGATAATCCTTTCCCACGATACGGCTCTAAAATAAATACATCCGCTAAATAAGCAAATGTAGCTAAATCAGAAATTACCCTTGCAAAGCCAATTTGCTTTGCCTTTCCAATTTGAGGATTACCCTCATAAACGCCAAAGCATAAAAAAGTATTCTCGATGGATTTAGTTATGATTTCCATCGGTATTCCATTTGCCCAATACGATTCTCTATTTAAGTAATTAAAAATTACTTGTTTGTCTAATAGTTCCCTATCAGTAGAAATTGAAAACCCCTCTTTTTCCCATAGGTTCGATTTCATATTTCACCCCACCACTTTTATCCTAATTATACCATATGTCCAGTCTAGTATCGGGGTAACCCAACTGCCCTTCTTGAAAAGACTAACAGACGAATGGTTTCCTTCCAAGGATAACAACGAAATTAAAGTTTTTATAAATACAGTCCAAATCTGTGAATCCGATTTCCTTCAACCAATTCAATTGTTCATCTAAAGTTGACATCTTATCTAGTTTTGTTCTTTCATATGCATTCAAGATTTCTTCTTTAGATAACTTACTATTTTCAACTTTTCTTCTCCACTCCTCTTTGTAAAGAGAGTCAAGGTATGGAGTATCACCAAGAACTTGGTCTGCATTGATAAACAAGCTGTTACTTTTCATGGTGGTAAAAATATGACGATATAAATCCTTTTTTTCTGTATTCGTTAGATGATGAATAGAAAGGGAAGAAATGACAAGGTCATAAGTTTCATCAAAATTATATTTTGTGTAATCATCAGTAATATATTTCACATTTGGATGATTCAAGAAGCGCGACTTCGCAACCTCCAACATTTTCTCAGAAATATCGATAAGAGTGAGGTTTGCATTTGGGTATTTCTTCAACATAAAAGCTGAGAAGAGTCCAGTACCTGCTCCTATATCCAATATATTTGGAGAGTCATCGTTTATATCCGCAATCGTTACAGGAATAGAATAAAATTCCTCAAAACAAGGAATCAGTTCCCTTCTTTGATTATCATATTGACTTGCAATTTCATCAAATTTAATAGCGACTTTCTTCCTATCATCCATTCAAACAACCTCCTTTATTTTCACTTGGGTTATTTTTCTAAATCATAATCGAATTAAAATTATAATTGAAATATATGGTAACTATGACATCTATAGTTTTTATCTATAGCAACATAAAAAAGCTTCCTGTATCAAAAGGAAGCGACAGTTAGCATATCCTTAACATTCCTTTCAAGGAAAAAGTCCTTTGTTAGGATAGCGGATTCTGTAGGTTCAAAACCCCACATCGTTTGTTTTTCTATAAAACTTGATTCCCAGAATTCCATGATATCTATATCTCCCTTATTTTACTTGGGCAACATTTAAACCCGTAAAGATCCACGGAACCCTCTGACCGCATAGTAGGAGTCCGCACCGTTGTGATACACGAAGACATGTCCGAAGCGAAAATCGCAAAAAAGAGCACCACCGAGTTTTCTAATATCAGAGGGGGTTTGCACCCAGCTCGACGTTTTCCTATCGAAATTACCAAGTTTCTGCAACGTTCGATATTGTTCTTCCGTTAGGAGCTCAATGCCCATGGCAGTTGCCATATCCATAGCGCTATTTTCTGGTTTATGTTTTTTTCTTGACTCCAGCGCTTCACGGTCATAACAAACACTTCTGCGTCCTTGAGGACTTTCCGCTGAACAATCATAATATATGTATTCGTCCTTCGTCTCATCATATCCAACAACATCCGGTTCTCCGCCGGTTCTCTCCATTTCATGGAGCGACCACATTTTTTCAGTACTCCCTTCCAGCTTTCCTTGGACTTTAGACCATTCAAGACCATGATGGCGGTTCATGTTTTTCTCAAAACGGGCTTTTAATGCTCTGAGTAACTCTTCACATTCCTCTAGTGACAACTCTCTTTTCACTTCATTTTTATTTGTCACGGTAGTTTCCCCCTTAATTGTTCTTATTCCTATTGGTTTTAGTATGTATAAATATTTGTTTTTTTAAAAATAGAATCATTTGCGTAGAAGTCCTTACGTTTGCGGACTTCTTCAGCCTGTCGATAAACCCGTATATTTATAAAGAAATATATCTTATTGATATTTCGAGCTATTTATTGTAAGATAGTTGAGCGAAAATTAAATATTGTGTCGAATAGGTGTATCTATGATAAATAGATACTTAAAAGGGAAATCGGTGAAAATCCGATACGGTCCCGCCGCTGTAAAGGGAAGTCTTTTGTAAAGGTCACTGGATCATGATATCTGGGAAGACGCAAAAGATGTTGAACCTCAGTCAGAAGACCTGCCTATTTTATGGAGATACCATTGAACCTACGGTGTATAGGGAGGTACTGTGAGAAATATTTAATATAGAATTTTAAAGTATTTTTAACTGTATCGGTTAAAAATACTTTTTTTTATGAAAAAATTAGGGGTGAAAAGATGCAAAAAAGAAGTATATTGGCAGTTTTTCTCATTGTGATGACTGTTTTCTTATCACTTGCTGCATGTTCGCAGCAGGATGCAAAAGAAACAGTAGCTACAAAAGGTGACAAAAAAGTATTTACCTTTTCTTGGTCAGGGGATATTGGTGATTTAAATCCCCACACTTATTTTCCAAACGAATTTTACTCGCAAGCAATGGTGTATGAATCACTTGTCTATTATGGTGAAGGTGGAGAAATTAAGCCGTGGTTAGCAAAAAGCTGGAATGTGTCGGAGGATGGAAAAGAGTATATATTCCATTTGCGCGATGATGTGATGTTCTCTGATGGCTCTACTTTTAATGCAGCAATCGTGAAAAAAAATTTTGATACCGTACTTGCCAACCGTGAGCAGCATGATTGGATTGAATTGATTAATCAGATTAATATAACAGAGGTAATCGATAACTATACATTTAAGTTGACTTTACATAATGCTTATTATCCAACGCTTCAAGAATTAACATATGTGCGACCACTACGTTTTGTTGCAGAGTCAGCTTTCCCAGCAAGTGGTGATACATTTAAGGATGGCTTAACTGCGCCTATTGGTACAGGTCCATGGGTATTAAAAGAGCACAAAGAAAATGAGTATGCTATTTTTGAGCGTAACGATCATTACTGGGGTGAAAAACCTCAAGTAGACGAAGTAGTTGTCAAAGTAATTACAGACGGTGAATCTCGGGTGCTAGCCTTTGAAAAAGGTGAACTGGATATGATTTTTGGCAATGGTGTCATTAGCCAAGATTCATTTAAGTTTTTAAAAGAATCTGGAAAATACGAAACAAAGATTTCAGATCCAACGGCTACACGTACACTATTATTCAATACGAATCGTGAAACAATGAGTAATAAAAACATACGACTTGCACTGCAGCACGCTTTTAATAAGGATGCGATCATTGATCATATTTTCTATGGTATAGAAAACAAAGCAGATACGTTATTCCCGCAAAATTTAACTTATACAGATGTAGCAGTTGATCCGTATGAGTATGATGTGGAAAAAGCAAAAGCTTTATTAGATGAAGCTGGCTGGAAAGCTGTAGAGGGTAAGGAATTCCGAGAAAAGGACGGTCAACCTTTACAGCTCGAACTGTTATTGATAAGTACGGATAATATTCAAAAGTCAATTGCGGAATTTGCTCAAGGAGACTTACGCAAAATTGGCATCGATGTAAAATTAACGAGTCAAGAATTAAATACATTCTGGACAGCGGCATTTGATGGCAATTATGATATATTATTCACAGCAACTTGGGCTGTGCCATTTGATCCGCACTCTTATTTAGCTTCCATCACAACCAATTCTTCTGGTGGTGGTCCAGATCACTATGCATTATCGGGTTTATCCTTTAAAAAAGAGTTAGATGCGCGTATTAAGCAAGTATTATTAACAACAAATGAAGAAGATCGTATTCAACAATATCATAAAATTTTAACGATGCTTCATGAAGAAGCTGTCTATTTACCAATATCCTATCAATCAAATATCGCAGTTTACAAGAAAAATATAACGGGCGTAAACTTCTTGCCACAAGAAGTAGAAATACCAACAACAAAGATTGATAGAATAAACTAAACGAAATTCGCCTATTTCTTTTCGGAATGGGCGTTTGTTATTCAGAGAGGTGTGGACTTATGATTCTCTTTATATGCAAACGATTGCTAGGAGCCATACCGTCTATTTTTGGCTTGTCGATCATTACATTTTTACTCGTGCAGCTAATTCCGGGTAACCCTGTATTAACGTATTTACGCGTATCTAATATTCAAGCTTCTGAGGAAACTGTCCAAGCAATACGCATTGAAATGGGACTAGATCAGCCACTTGTCACGCAATATATACAATGGTTAACCAATATATTGCAGTTTGATTTTGGAACATCCTTTATATCAAAGCGGTCGGTCTTAGACGAAATAATGCTTCATTTTATACCAACTATGCAGTTGACATCAGTTGCGTTTATCTTGATTATTGTTAGTAGTATACCCCTAGGCGTTACATCTGCTTTACATAAAGGGAAATGGTTTGATAGATTGACGCAGCTTTTTGCTTTTAGTAGTGTGTCGTTACCCACCTTTTGGTTAGGGTTTTTACTCATGTACTTATTCTCTGTACAGCTGAACCTATTACCCGTACTTGGAAAGGGATCAGTAGCGCACTTTGTGTTACCAGCAACGACATTGGCTCTTGGTTATATTGGAACCTATTTACGTTTAATAAGAGCCGGTACAATCGAAGTGTTGAAGGAGCCGTTTGTATTATATGCACAGGCACGTGGTTTGAAAGAGCGTACAATTGTTTGGCGGCATATTCTTAAAAAAGCAGCTTCCCCAACATTAACTGGCCTTGGCATGAGCTTTGGTAATATGCTTGGTGGAACGTTTATCGTGGAGAACATTTTTGCTTGGCCAGGTATGGGGAAATTATTAGTAGAATCTATTGTCAATCAGGATTATCCAATGATCCAAGCTTGCGTTTTACTATTAGGGATGGCTTTTGTCCTAATAAATTTAATTGTAGATATTTTCTGTGGCTTGCTAGATCCTCGTATACGACTGGCAGGTGACCGATAAAATGGAGACATTTCGCCGGCATTCTATATTAATGGCCAGTGCGACAGTACTTGTGCTATTTACAGCGGTAGCTATTTTTGCACCCTTACTAGCTCCAAATGATCCAAATTTTGTAGATTTGACACAAAAACTACAGCCATCTTCTAAGGACTTTCCAATTGGTACAGATCATTTAGGGCGATGTCAACTGTCGCGCTTATTATTTGGTGCACGCACATCTTTGAGTACTGCGTTTATCGTGATGAGCATTACTTTCTGTATTAGTGTGCCAATAGGTGTTTTTGCGGGATATATGGGAGGAATTATAGATGCTTGGTTTATACGGATTTGTGATATGTTGATGGCTTTTCCAAACTTTTTATTGTCGTTAGCATTTGTCGGGATGCTTGGTGGTCCTAGCTATGGGCATTTAATTTTAGCAATGGTCTGTGTGCAGTGGGTCTTTTACGCACGATTTGTTCGAGGGATGGTACTAAGTGTGAAGGAACGTTCGTTTGTTATGGCTGCACGTATTTGTGGAACAAGCCCACTTAAAATTGCCATAAAACATATCATTCCTACAATTTTAGCATCTGTAATTGTATTACTTTTCATGGATATCGGTGGTGTTATTTTATCAATTTCAGGTCTGTCCTTCCTTGGGCTGGGGGTACAGCCACCCTATGCGGAATGGGGAATGATGATTAATGATAGTAAGCCATATTTTCGAAGTCACCCGATGCTTATGATGTATCCAGGCGTAATAATTTTTCTTGTCGTTATTGCATTTAATCTATTTGGTGAATCATTGAGACAATGGTTACAGGTAGAAAGGAGATATTAATGATTATTAACCCGATAGCTGAACAACCAAATTACGAAAAAACCGCCAATTTGCATGAATATAACATATCGTTACTTTCTCTACAGTCTGAAGAAGTCCGTACCGTTGCGGACTTCTTTTCTTTATATTAATAAAGTCGTTTCGTATAGCTTTCTTTCAATAGATCTGCTATTGATTCGGCAGCCATGTTTGCATGGTCTGCTAACATTCGAGATGCACGAGGTAGCTTCTCTTGATCCAACCAGGAGTTTGGATTCCAGAGATCAGACCTTATGAACGCTTTTGCACAATGAACATAACATTCACTGATCTCCACCCCTATGGCTATGACTGGGGGACGCCCGTTGGCTTTCAATTGTTGAAGTAGATGTTCATCACGAACTAAACAAGCACGCCCATTTACCCTTAGTGTTTCTTGCAAACCCGGAATGATAAAAAGAAGCCCTACGCTAGGATTGGAAAGGATATTCCTCATCGAATCAATTCGGCGATTTCCCGGTCTTTCAGGAATAATCAGGTGCTTCTCATTGAGTATATGTACAAATCCCGGTGAATCTCCTCTTGGAGTCACATCACACATCCCTTGATGATCAGAGGTTGACATCACTAGAAATGGAGATTTTGAAATGAATTCTCGACAATGCTCATCTAGAACATGAATCACTTTTTTCTGAACCAGTTCACTTGGGTAGCCAATAATGGAACGTAATTCTTCTTCTGTTGACACGGTTTCTTTAAACATAGTTACAATCCCCCTTAGTTTTCTATCTACTTTGTTATCTTCATTATATATCAAGCAACTGGAATGGGTACTGCAACAAGGCTGCACTCCATTGAAGACAGGTACTAAACATAATTGGTACTCCCATCCTTATGGCTTTCTGCGGTAGAATGAGAGTGTTCCTGCAAATAAAAATGAGGAGGAGTACCATGAGAATTGTCGGTTCCATTTTGGTAACAGCTGCCTTAGCCATCCTTGGGTTCTTTGGCATGCTGTTTGCTGCTTTTTCAGGCCATGGGCCCTTTTATATGCCTTTTGTCATCACCGTCGTTGTGATTGTAGCTATTTTCTCTAATTTGGCTATTTGGGGGCAAGGAAAGAAAAAATGGTTTAAAATCAGCTTCCTATCGTTTATCAGTTTGAGTCTGATCAGTGTGGGTATCTTTGAATTCAATCAGAAACGAGTGGAGAGCCTAAAAATTCTCACCAAACAAGATGTGAATTTATACGAATACATGCCCAATCTCCCAAGGACCAAAGCGATTGGCCTCCAAGAGGAATCTACTTTTAAAATCAAGGAGAATCTTCCGCGATTAGATGGGTCAACCGCGTTATATCCAGTTTATGCCGGGTTTGTCCAGGCCGTTTATCCGAAACGAGAATATGACCCTTATCATAGCGAAGTCATGTCCACCCAAACCTCAAATGCCTATGAAAGATTACTATCTGGTGAGGTCGATATGATTTTCGTTCCACAGCCATCTAATAAGTATATGGAATTAGCGAAAGAAAGAGGAAAAGAATTGAAAATGACCCCGATCGGAAAAGAAGCCTTCGTTTTTTTCGTGAATGCTGATAATCCAGTTCATTCCTTAACCGTTGAGCAAGTTCAAGGAATCTACTCTGGAAACATTAGAAATTGGAAAGAGGTTGGTGGAAGAAACGATTCCATCGAAGCCTTCCAAAGGCCAGAAGAAAGCGGCAGTCAACAAGCGCTCATCCGTTTTATGGGGAATCAGGCGATTATGAAGCCCACTACCGAAAGAGTGGCGGCCGGGATGGGCGGAATCATGGATCAAGTTGCGGAATATCAAAACAAAAAGAATGCCATCGGGTTTTCTTTCCGTTATTTCTCCGAAGAGATGGCCCACAATGGAAAGATACGCAACCTTGCTATAAACGGCATTGCCCCGACCAAAGAGTCTATTCGGAATGGGTCTTATCCTGCTGCCATGGAGATGTATGTCGTGACGGCAGGAAGTGTCAATCCTCATATCGAGCCTTTCATCCAGTGGATCTTATCTAGACAGGGCCAAATCATTCTTGAAGAGACTGGATATGTGTCCATTCATTAACTGTATATCCGGAGGTAATCATCTTGCCAAGTCATCTCATCCAAATCATCCATTCCTACGTTCCTGCGGGTATGTTGTTATGGTTCAGTTTTTGGTTCATTCCGCATTATGACCACACGGAACGAATCATTTTATTCGCAGCTTTTGTCATCGTGCCGTTAACCTTGTATAGAGTAGTAGATTCTGCGGTAAATAAGCCAGTTATCGCTTTGAAACTCCTCATCTACTTGATACCACTAGGTGCAGTAGCCTTAGCAGGGTCATTTATCCTATCACCAGGGATCTTTGCGGGTTTACTTTCGATTCCTTGGGGTTTGGTAACCCTGCTGATTGCTGGCTTAGGCGTTTTCCTTCTCGTCAAACGTTCAGCAAGTTTAGCAGACGTGTCCAAGTCTATTGGCTTCCTGTATATCAGTATAGGCGGTGTATGGTTAGTTGCACACCAATTTGGCTTTCCCCTGCTAGGATTCAAAGGACAAATCATGCTGCTGACTGTTAATCATTTTCACTATGCCGGCTTTGTCGCTCCCGTGTTGTTCGGCTTCTTGCATGAGACTCAACCGAACAGATTCTTATCTAGTATCGTGGTTGGCCTTGGCTGTATGGCGCCCATCCTTATTGCGCTTGGTATGACCTACTCCTCCATGCTGGAGTGGGTGTCCGTCGTCATCTTCGCCTTAACGCTAATCCTGTATAGTATCCTTGTCTTTGCTTATGTGATCCCCAAAGCGACGAGATGGACAAGGGGACTTCATATTCTATCCAGCGGGGTCATCTGGATGACCATGGCGCTAGCTGTCGCCTATGGGTTTGGACAATGGATCGGAAAACCGACCCTCTCGATTTCGACGATGATCTTATTCCATGGTTGGGGGAATGCGGTTCTTTTCTCTTTTTTGGGGGTCTTAGCTTGGCACGCAACGCTGATGGATCAGGCTACGGCTGGAATCCCGTTTAGCCGCATACAAGGAAGAGGAAAAATTGGAGCCAACGTCTTCACTCATTTGGACGTTCTCGACCGAAAACCCAAGAAAAAGCCGACAGGATTAATCGATGACCTGCAGGATTACCACAGCCCACCCTTTCATCCCGAACGGCTTGACCCCGATATCATTGATTTCTATGAACACACGGATCACTATGAATTGCGTTTAGCGCCATACTGGAGCAGAGCTTTTCAACTTCCGGCCAGAAGCTATAAATTCATAAGTCAATGGCTAGAGCAAATGAACTTCCCACTAGAAGCGGAAACCAGTGAACAGCAGGTGAAGAGCGAAATCCTGCCGATTCAAGACAATAAAGACGGCAGGAAGAATGTCCGAGCCTGGGTACGCACCTACACTCAAACCCAAAAGGCCATTTACGCCGCCTTATACTCCACGCATTTGTCAGGACGTACGCGCTATATGAACATTGCATTTCCCCTTCCCTATTCCCAAATGACAAGCATACTATGCTTGCGGCATGGACCTGGAGAAGAGCTCATCTTAACCTCATGGCCCAATGAACAGGCAACAGGAGATCAAGGCGTGTACCTTGTTTTCAATCAGAAAGCCATCCGTCTTCCTATTAACGAAACCATTACCGTGTGGAAAGATCCGCATTCACCCAAAGGAAGCATTCAGGCGAAACATCACATGTGGCTATTTGGAATGAAATTTCTAACCCTGGACTATTACATCGTTAGGAAATCTTAAACCCTATTTTATTGGACAAAATGGAGGAGCAACCTTAATGTTGCTCCTTGCTGGGGATGTCAGCATCAACGCTAGGACAATGGTTGTCCACTTACCAAAAGCTCTTGACCCAGATCTTAGGATTACTCGTTGTTGTGTTTGGCTTTCACTTGCTAGGATGGTTGCGCATGACCTGGTTTAACCGAGAATATCGGCTCCATGCCTTATTTAACGGCAAAAGAAGTGTTTGGAGCATTGGACTCATGGGGGTAGCCTTCGGATTCGGATGGACACCTTGTATCGGCCCGATGCTTAGCTCGAAACCGTCAGAACCGATGCTTTAATATTTGTACCCAATACCGTAATACCACGTAATTTTAACCTGCGTACTTGGGTCGCTGGTTGGATTGGGATTTGCATTTACAAGCGTAATATAAGGAGTTTTGATGATAAGCTGTTCCCTGTATACACCCGGTGCAATATGAATGGTTATTCTATGAGCTTCATCTGTTGGGTTCATTCGGGCTGCTGCAGCAAGAGCATCCTTCACTGTACTGAAATTATGGGGCCTCGAGCTGTCGCCCACATACAAAGTTGGAACCCAAACAAAGGGCTCTAGAGCCATTTGGTTCACAAACAGAATATCCTTTGTGGTATCCTGCACGGTGTCAGCGCTTAAATTGATACTCCCGCCATCCACAATTTCATAATCGTTGACCCCAGAAATAACGGCTGTATACGCCTACTCCATCCTGAACTTCCGCTGTAAAGGTCATAGCCTGTGTATTCACTGTAGCTGTAACCGCTGAGGCAAGGGTGCCCGCTGGAGGAGTCCATTTGATTTGTACATTACTTACATTGTAACTGTTGTCAAAGCTCTTAAGATTACCACTGATGGTGACTAGCTGGTTTTCCACCACATCTAAGCTAACCTGTTTCCCCATCGAGATATCAGAAGTGGACGTGCTTACCACCTTGGTTTCATTGGAAAATCTGTAATTCGTCACATCCTTAAGAGTGGCCATATAATTCTTTTGAGTCCCCCAGAATCCAGAGGAATTTACACCGACGGTAGTTCCATCTGACTCATAATAGTAGGACCTATCACTTGTAACCGGATTCGCTAGGGTTAAATCTCCAAAGGCAGTGGTTACAAAGGTACCGGATTTAATAGTCGTTTTACTGTTAAGAACCTCCGCAGTAATATGATTGTTGTATAACTCTCCCTAGGTTTGGATTCCTCCAAAATCCCATACGTCAATTTTTCGGCTGTTCGATGGTTCGCTGGCCAATGCACCGACGTTGTTAAAGGCTAAGGTGAAAAGCATGATGAAACTCAGTAATTGGCTGATCGCTTTCTTTGACTTAGCTTGCATTATGACACCCCTTTCATTTCAATATTAGAATGAATTAGACCCTGATGATGCGTTAGTCTCTTTCTACCAAACTTATTATGTCGGTTGCAGGAGATCTGCGCTATAATCATCTCGTGTCATAACTTCCGTCTATGAAATGACACCTATCCTTTCAACTATATAAGGACCATTTATATCATCTTTCGAAAACTTTCTTCTAAAATGATCCTTTCGATTATAAAATGATTATTGACTGCAACAAGGCTGCACTCCTTTGAAAATGAGAAAACGAAAAAAAGAGTAACCATTAGTTACCCCGTAAGACCTGTTAAGATTCATAAAGGAGTCTGTACAGTGAGAAAACTCCTCTTTTGGCTATTATTTATTGTCTTCTCGTATTTTTTCTTGTTATGGTTCACAGTTGAATCTTGGGTATTTTAACGTTAAACATTATCTAATTCGGCCTAAACCACAGGCAGTAGTTATTCTGTGATTTCCCACTGTGGGTTCCAGACTACTTCCCATAAATGACCATCAGGGTCTTGGAAATAGCCTGAATAACCACCCCAAAAAGTATCATGTGCCGCAACCGTAATAGTAGCACCCGCCTTCTTGGCCTGTTCCATTACCTTATCAACCTCATCTTTGCTCCCTACATTGTGTCCAATGGTAAATTCAGTAGGGCTTGGTCCAGTCTGAATAAGCTTTGTATCGTGAGCGATGTCCTTGCGTTTCCAAATTGCGAGCCTTAACCCTGCTTGTAAGTCGAAAAAGGCCACTGCACCATGTTCAAATTCTTTACCAATAATTCCTTCTGTCAGCAACCCCATTCCATCTCGGTAAAATTGCAAGGATCTTTCCAAATCATCGACGCCAAGTGTAATCACAGTAATTCTGGGTTTCATAGTAACCTCCATTTATATGCTTGTAATTTACTTTCGATATACAACAAATAATACCTTGTTATGGACGTTGACTGAGCTCAGTTGCGAGAGTGCCTTCCTTGCAATCAGGAGCTGAAGTGACCTAATAGCGTTAGAATTCATCTAAAATGACGTTCATTCTTAAAAAGGATTGCCCTCCGTAGAAATGATCTACTTTTGGGACAACCCCTTTGTATTTATCCTATTTTATTTCTCTGACTGATTAGAAGGTACTTGTACAATAATGGTAGTGACTGTCTGGTTATCCCATGCTGAGGTAAGATCAAGGTAAACGTCTGATCCAGCCTACCGTACCTAGCATCCCCCGTTCCACGACGACTTTTTTAGGATTCAGCTGATTTTAGGGTCCATTTTTTGCTCAGCTCGTAATCATTTGGGTTCTTTGACCGGAATACGGGGTGTTTTTTACGAATAAGGGCTTATTTTTTCCTCATCCACCCAATAACGGGATGATCTTAAGCTGTACTGCGTGGATGATCACAAATTTTTTCATATACTCACGAAGTTGAGGCGGTTGCTCACAAATTACACCTAGATACTCATGTAGCAGGAATGACTCCAAATAAGAGGTGGATTTTGGTTACAAATTCAATCATGTTGCTCACGGTCCAGTAATGATTTCACTTAAGGAGGTGAAAATCAAGGTGTTGCGGCCCGATTTTCACGAAAACTTCACTTTTGATTACCAACCACTAATGAATACAAATAACCACAAAGGTGGCCGTCATGATCCAGGTTATCCGAACTGATTCAAGCTTTCCGGTGTCCAGTCTTTTACGCCGTTGTCCTCAATAATGCCCAGTACGACATCGGTAATGTCAGGGTCAGCCATCAACTGATCCTGGACACGGAATTTAATATCGTCAGCCACGGCTAAGGATAAGCCTTCACGCAGTTCAATCATCACATCGACGTGATAATAACGTCCTTCCTGCGTGATTCGAATATTGTTTATGTCTGTGACATCTTGATCCGAAAGAATAATCTTCGATACTTTTTCTGCCACATCCCTTGGGGCTGCTACACCGATTAAGCCAACCATATTGTCATAGCCAACCCGAAAGGCTACACCAACCATCAATAAGCCGATCAGAATCGTGACGACACCGTCCAACGCAGCAAAAACAGTAAAGGCGGTAATTACGACCGCGATCAGTGCCAATAGTGCTCCTGTAACGGCCACCAAGTCTTCATAAAATACCAAACGGGTTGGAGGGGCTGAACGGCCCACGTGTTTAAATGAGGCAGCGATGATTCCCAGTCCCTTCGATTGCACTCTCGCTTCAACTAAGATTTCCTTCATAGCTTTGATTAAAATGCCCCCATCGATCAAGAGATTTAAAATCAGGACGCCAACATTAAGCCAGAAGGCGCTACCGGTATGAACAGGATGCTGGAGCAGGTGCCAACCCTCGCGAATGGTTTCGTAGGCCATGATGGTGACGACTATCACGGCAATCATACAGAAAATGTTAATGACGCGCCCAAATCCAGTCGGAAATCGGCGGGTTGGCTTTTTTTCGGCAAGCACGCTTCCGACAAAGACAAAGCCTTGATTAAGCGCATCCGCCAAGGAGTGCATGGATGAAGCAAACATCGCACCGCTTCCACTGATGGATGCAGCGATTCCTTTTGCTCCTGCAATCACGGCATTTCCACCCATTGCGATGGCTGAGGATTTATTCCCTTTCTTCAATAACTTTAAAAAGCTTTCACTCTCCGCTTCCATCCTCGTGTTTCCCCCATTCATAGTCCCTTTTGCTTTGCCTCATACTAAGATTAATTTCCTCCAATCTGAAAGGAATTATGAATATGCAGCTTGACCACGAGAATCATTTACCAAATCCTATGCTACTCTTTAATACTGAGGAAGATACCAGCGATCAACCGACCCCACCCGGTGAAGTGACCTGGGTTCATTTAGATCCTTCAAAGAAAGATGATTTGCAAAAATATCTTCAAAAACTGAATGTACATCCTCTTGCCAATGCAGCCATGAACTCCTTTACTGAAATTCCCAGAGTAGATATTTACAAGAACTATGCTTTCGTATCAAGCGCAGCCATCAAGGAGGACTACTCCATTGCAAGAATCTCCATTTTAGCCGGTAAAAATTATGTGATTACATACCAAGAGGAAAATGATATTTCCTTATTCTCTAAACTCAAGGAGGATTTTCGCGACCATCCGGATCACATGTCCACTCCTGGTCATCTTCTTTATCACATATTGGATAAGGTAGCCATGTATTACTTAAAAGTTGTCGATAACATTTCCGATGAAATTCAAGAGCTTGAAAGGCGGGTATTCCAAACCCCTTTTGCCAATGAAATCGGTCACCAGGTTTATCGGTGGAAAGTTAAGCTGCATGATCTGAGACAGGTCGTAGAGGCCCAAGAAAATGTCATCAAAACCATCGGGCGATCGGACTTTCCCTATATCAATGAAGATAGTGGTTATTACTTCCAGGATTTAAAAGATAATTTCTCAAGGGTAGTCAGTGCATTCGACACATTCAGGGAAACCCTCTCTGGAATTTTCGACCTGCAGATCTCCCTTAAATCCGATCATATGAATGCCATCATGAAGACTTTGACGCTGGTTAGTGTGGTCTTCATCCCGATGACGTTTATTGCTGGGATGTATGGTATGAACTTCGAGTCCATGCCTGAACTCAAATGGAGATATGGATATGTCTATGCCCTGATCCTCATGTTTGGATTAGGAGCAGGCATTGCTTGGTATTTTAGGAAAAAGGGATGGTGGGGCAAGCCAGCCAAAAACAAATAACTATAAATTGCGGGCCTTTTTTCTTCTGCAGGAATAAGAAGAATTCGTTCGTCCACTGCACCTAAAAATATTAAAGGTAAAAAGGGTTGCCCTGAGTAGAAATCATCTACTTTTGGGACAACCCCTTTGAGTATACCTAATTTTATTTCTCTGACTGATTGTGAGGTACTCGTACCGTAACGGTAGTGACTGTCTGGTTTCCTGCCTTATCCCATGCTGTATACGTTATGCTATAGATTAGATCAGCCTTTTTGTTCGCTTTTTTAGCGAGCAACGTAAACGTCTGATCTAACGTATCGTACGTAGCATCTCCCACCAATGGTTCGGACGCATCATCAAGTTCGCTTGGAATAATCGAAGACAACACAACAGAATCAATCCCCGACAAACTGTCACTTGAATCAACGAATGCCGTTACTGAAACAGGCTTATTGTTAGCAGGTTTAAGGATCGTTTGATCCAATTCGACCTGAAGCGTTGGTCCGGTTTTATCCAATTGGATCGAAACCGTTTTCTTCTCTTCTACATTACCGGCGTGATCCACACTCCAATAAGTAAGGCTGTGAATGCCCTCTGAAGTAATGGTAACGGATTGGCCCGTTTGTGGAGCTCCATTATCCATTGTGTAATACGTTACTGCCACACCTGAATCCATATCACTAGCCATAAAGTTCACTGTTACATCTTTATTGACCCAGCCATTCGGCGCATCGTCGGTGGTTACGGGTGCAACGGTATCAATGGTAAGGCTTCGGTATGCCCATTCCGACCAAGCACCATGGCTATCCTTCGTG
Organism: Ammoniphilus sp. YIM 78166; assembly: GCF_004522215.1. Lineage (GTDB taxonomy): Bacteria > Bacillota > Bacilli > Aneurinibacillales > RAOX-1 > YIM-78166. The sequence continues at coordinate 214,434 of NZ_SDLR01000005.1, forward strand.
CGATCCCTCAACGCATATGTATCTTCTCCGATCCCTTCTAATTTCATATTCATTTCCGAATAATTCGATTTACCTTTTACTTGAAGATATCCGCTGCTGGTTAGTTGTCCATTCAGGTCAGTATTTGTAATTTTTCCAATAAATCGCATGGCAAGCGGTGTTTTATCATAGCCTTTTTGTCTCAGGTTTAGAATATTACCTATGCCAACACCGGTGGTTTAAGCTCCTGAGCTGCTGGTTATGACATCTAGAGTTACGGTTTGTGCGTTCTTAGAGGTTTCATAAAGAACTTGAGCGCCAACCTTAAGGGTTCCATCATTATTATAAGCACCTGTCCCCCGTTTGATAGATGGGCTGCCGAACAGCCCTAGGAAGCTAACGATCCCCGTAATAAGCCAAGAACAAAAAAGACCGCTCCCACGAACAGAACGACCCCTCTATATAGCATATACAACCAACCGTTTGATACCCTTACTTGCTCTGGCGCAACAAGTCAGGGTAAACCTGATCTCTTTCTTGGTTCGCACCACAACAAATGTCGTTTTTTTCGTTTGAGTAGCAGTTCTCCTCCGGTTTTACCTCTTCCATTTTGATATCACAGCAGGAACTTTCCTTCTTACCAAACCAATTTTTAAACATACGCATCATCATTACCTCCTTCCATTTTTTTAGATCACATAAAACAAGAACCCGGATATGGTTGACATTAAAAACACGGAACCCATAAAAGCTGCTACCAATTTCTTCTTGAAGATACTATTCAACAAGGTTAATTCTGGTAGACTAGCACCAGCTGAACTAATCATCAGTGCCATTACAGGACCCAACGCCATACCCTTTGCAATCATAATTTGTGATATAGGAATCATGGTCGAAAGTCGAATATACAGCGGGATTCCAATGACGGCAGCAAGAGGAACTAACCACCACTTATCACCTCCCATATAGGTTGTAATCCAATCCGTAGGAACGGCACCGTGAATAACCGAACCAATGGCTGCACCAATAAGCAAAAATGGATATACCTTCTTCATTAAATCCAACGTCTCAGCAAGAGCGAGCTTTACATCAAATTTCTTCTCTGTCGGTTGATAGCCTTTCAAAATCACTTGTTTAACTTGGTTCTCAAATCCTAACTTCTCGAGGGAGATGCCAATCACCACAGATAAAACAGAGGTAATTAGGGTATAGGTTATCGCTATCTTTACCCCCAAGATGGCTGTCATTAAGGTCAGAATAGTGGGGTCGAGAACGGGTGAGGCAAACAAGAAGATCATGACGATTCCAAATTGAACAGATTGACAACGACGGGTATCGTTGAGCACGAACAGAAAGGTGTAAGGAAGGCAAATAATAAAGCTACACCTGCACTTATGAATGGATGGCTTTTCTCCAGCCATTGCTCCATCTTGTTGTAAGGAATAATCCCTTGTAGAAGACTAATTACAAACGATATCGCCACAAAGAGTAGGGTTAATTCTAGTACAATATACAAAAAGCTTTTCATAATCTCCAACCACATCGTTAACTCACCTCCTTTGATTAACAACAAGATTCACAACTAACGGTCTCCGCTTCTTTTAATTGAAACCATTCAAAAATCCTAATAAAAAGAGTCGGCTTTCTTCGTTCAATGGGAGATGAATAATACGGCTCCATTTCCTTCATTTTTTGTTCAACCATCTTCTCAACGGAATAAAAATTATCCATTCATAATCACTCCTTTATTTGTATTTTGCAAGTATTGAAGCAGTTTTTTGAGCAAGAGTTCATCTTGCTCATCTTATTGGCTTACAACAAACCGATGATTTGGACATGGCCTCATTCAAAAGTTTAATGGAGCGAATGACCGTCTCTCTTTCAAACTCATTCATGTGCGAAAACACTTCGTTTAAATATTGGTTCATTTCTGTATCAATGGCGGTAGCAACAAATTTCCCTTCGGTGGTTAAGGAAAGAATATACACTCGCTTATCCTCTGGCATAGGTCTCTTTCGAACGAATCCCATCTTGATCAGGTTTTGAATCTGGCGACTAAAAGTTGTAATGTCTATGGATAATGTGTCGGCTATTTGTTGCATGGAAGGTTGATTTTGTCGTTCAATTTCGTAAAGAATATGACTATGAATTAAAGAAAGTTCAATTCCTCCCACTGAGCAACAATTTTTATTAAGAAGACCAAAACGTCTAGTCATGACTTGAAATAAGCTTCTAATGTTTTCCAATCTTTTTACCCCTAATCTATTTATATCATCATTGTTTGTAAAATGCAACTATTTTTTTAGTTCTTTTGTGCCCAAATCCTTTTGTAAAGTTTGTGTAAAAAAATCTTCTACATATTGATATAACCATATGGTTATATTATGATAATAAACGTGAGGAGGGATGTTCGTTGGAAATCGAAAAAATAGCAGATTCACTCAAGGCACTTGGAGATCCTACACGTCTTCAAATCATCGCTTTGCTACATCAACGTGAATGCTGTGTTTGTGAGTTAGTTCCTATCTTTGGCATCTCCCAACCCGCGATTTCGAAGCATCTGTACCGTTTGAAATCATCAGGGCTTGTAAAGGAAACTCGAAAAGGTCAATGGGTATTCTATTCGTTAAACCGCGAACAATTCGACGTGATTGGTTTTTCGCTAAGCCATCTTCCCGACCTTTCAGGGAAATTCCAGGAGCTAGAGGAAAAAGGACTCCTCGTAAATTGCGACGCCTAACGTAAGGAGAGAGAGAAAACATGTTAGCAGCTATTATTTTTGCCATTACCTTAGTTTTTGTCATTTGGCAACCTAGAGGTCTTTCTATTGGTTGGTCTGCCTCCGTCGGGGCACTGCTTGCCCTAGCTTTTGGCGTGGTTACACTCCAAGATGTATGGACCGTAACCGGGATCGTCTGGAACGCCACATTAGCATTCGTGGCCATCATCCTCATTTCATTAATATTAGATGAAATTGGATATTTTGAATGGGCAGCCTTGCATATGGCTCGCCTAGCAAAGGGAAACGGAAAATTAATGTTTGTGTACGTCATTTTTCTTGGAGCAGCGGTAGCCGCGTTTTTTGCCAATGATGGAGCAGCCCTTATCTTAACCCCAATCGTTTTGGCGATGGTTCGGGCGTTGAAGTTCGATGAGAAAATGATTATCGCTTATGTTATCGCGAGTGGTTTTATTGCAGATACCACTTCATTGCCCCTTGTTGTGAGTAATCTAGTCAACATCGTATCGGCTGATTTCTTTGGTATCGGATTTCTAGAATATGCAAGCCGAATGATTGTGCCTAACTTTTTTGCCTTATTCGCCAGTCTAGGAGTGCTTTATTTCTATTTTAGAAAGAGCATACCAGAATCTTATGACATGACTCAATTAAGAAAGCCACACGAAGCCATTCGAGATATGAGGTTGTTCCGTTTGTCTTGGCTTATTTTAGCCGTTCTTCTGTTCGGGTACCTTTTAAGTGAAACTTTAGCCATTCCGGTATCCTTTATCGCTGGAATTGCAGCTATTTTCTTCATTATTGTAGCCAAGGGTAGTGAGAAAGTAAATACTTGGAAACTCGTTAAGGAAGCGCCTTGGGCTGTCGTTGTGTTCTCCATTGGTATGTACGTCGTCGTTTATGGACTTCGAAATGCAGGTTTAACGGATATGTTAGGTCAAGCAATTCAATGGACAGCAGATTACGGATTATTCTCCGCAACAATGGGAATGGGCTTTATCGCAGCCCTACTCTCTTCGATCATGAACAATATGCCAACCGTTATGATCGATGCCTTAGCCATTCAAGGTACAGCAACAGAAGGTGTCATTCGTGAAGCCTTAATTTATGCCAACGTGATCGGTTCGGACCTGGGACCTAAAATTACACCTATTGGTTCTTTAGCTACGTTGCTTTGGCTCCACGTATTGTCTCGAAAAAATATTACGATCACTTGGGGTCAATACTTCCGAACTGGAATTGTCCTGACGATACCCACATTATTTATCACCCTTTTGGGTCTATATCTATGGCTCAATATTATTTATTAAAAATACCCTTCATTGGAGGAAAAGAACATGACAAAACCACTTGTTTACTTTTTATGTACAGGGAATTCTTGCCGTAGCCAAATAGCACATGGTTGGTTACAAGCCGTTGCCGGGGATAAATACGAAGTACAAAGTGCAGGGCTTGAAGCCCACGGCTTGAACCCTCGTGCTGTCCAAGTCATGAAAGAAGCAGGGGTAAATATTAGCCACCATACTTCCGATGTCATTGACCCTGAAACATTAAAACGTGCAGATTATATTATCACTTTATGTGGTCATGCTCATGACAACTGCCCTGTGGTTCGTAACGATAAAGCGGAAAGATGGCACTGGGGCTTTGATGACCCCGCGAAAGCAACCGGAACGGAAGAGGAAATTATGGCTCAATTCCGTACCGTTAGGGACCAAATTAAGGCTCGTATGGAGCAGTTCGCAAAAGAAGGTAAATAAATATCATACAAGTGAGGTTATTATCCATGATTAAAAGAATGCATGTGGCTGTGAATTGCAGTGACTTGGAAGCATCTTTAAAGTTTTATCGTGCTTTTTTTGGCACAGAGCCCACAAAGGTGAAAGATAACTACGCGAAGTTTGAACTCGACGAACCAGCCCTACACTTCTCATTGAATGTAAGACCTTTTGAACAAAAAGGATCGCTGAACCATTTAGGATTCCAGGTGAACAACACGGAAGAAGTGTTAGCTATGGGAGAAAGATTGCGAGAAGCTGGACTTCTAACCATTGACGAGATGGGAACGACTTGTTGCTATGCGGTTCAGGATAAAGTGTGGGTTTATGACCCCGATAACAATGCTTGGGAGATATTCTATACGAAGGAGGATTCCGAGTTTGAATCAGCCGGAGACCCGAGAGATATGTCTTTATGTTGTGCACCCACTCCGAATCAAGCGGTCCCTGTAACTATAGAGCTAGGAAAGTTTAAAAAATAGGCTCTGCCCAAAAGTTCAGCAAAATAGAGGGCTGTCGATGCAGCCCTCGATGAACAAGTCTATTTTTTCTTTTTCGTTTTCGATAGATGCGCTTCAAATAAATCTATTATTTCCAAAAATCTCTCTGCTTCTCTAAATGTATGATCTGCCAAGAGTGGATGAATATTGCTCTTAATTCGACAAGCCTCTATTAATTCTCTTGCTGTTTTCTTAAAATCCCTTAGCGAAACAACTGAAACTCTGTTTTGATCCAAAAACTGATCCAGAAGTGGTACAGTTTCAGATTGTGGACGCATAGAATCCAAATCAATGGCTTGAAAAACCAATTGATCAAAATCATGGCTAAATTCTCTCGCTTGTTCCACTAGTTTTCTTTCGGAAGGATCTAATAGGTGTCCAATAAATTTGGCGTGATCAGCCATTATCTTAAGGAAAAATAAATTTTCTTGAATGATGGTGTCAGGTTCGGGTGCAAGTCTGCCTTCGTTGAGATCTCTTAACCGTTTGGCAAAATAACTTGCTTCTCTGCTGACATGGTCAACTAATAATGGATAGTTGTTTTGTGTTGGGATTTCGCAGCGTATAACTAAACCTAATACTTTTCTCTTGTAACCCCAAATGGCAACGGCTGCTTGATAAACCTCATTGTTAAAGGCTTGAATAAGCTGTAAATCCGCATTTACATTAAGTCTTGCTAACTTTTCCTCTATTCGTTCAAAGAGGCTAATGAAATGTTGGGCTTCTGCAATTAATTGTGTCTGTTGATAGGTAAATCCCAAGCTTAAAAATAAAGCATGTTCCTTCATGATCCTAGACCAAAACTTAATTTCATCCAAGGATCTAACGACAATTGGATTCGCCATAATGCACCTCCTAATGACATATCTTCCTCCAATATCTATGTTAGAATATTCACACTCATTCATACCATATTCTTGAACGATCCTCCCAATAGCAATAAATAGGAAGATGAATGTATCGCAACCGTTATGCTATCAAATCCCATTTAATTAAAACACTTTTTAGAACTGCTAATTTTACAAACCTTTTGTCGTATCTTTGTCGTTCCATAAGGTGATTTAACCAATTTCTTAAGCGGTCTGATTAACGAAATAATGCCCATAATCTAATCCATCCTCATAATAATTTCACTCGTTATGTATATGTTTACCCTAATGGATAATCCTCCAACCTTCCTCAACTACCTACCCATTAGTTGCGTAACGTAAAGAGGAGCAGCCGTGGCGACTGCTCCCAAAGTTAACGAATCCCTTAGCGCAATAACGAATTATAAATACAAAGATTATGCTAAGGACAATCAAAACATAGTACCCAAGTTGGAGGATTCCAGGGGTGCCGTCATAATGATTTGACTGTAGTCATATCTATGGCGATCTATCCTATTCCTTTATTACTCTATTCGTAATCTTTAATAATAAAAGACCAGTTATTAGAAGATTAACAATAAATCCAGTAATACTAATTATTGTGGAATAAATGTGATAATGATAAGTCAAATCTTGTACAATTGAAAATCCCCACAAAAACACAGGGAGACTTAATAATAACAAAGATAAGTATGGATCATTCGTTTTCTTAGTATTGAATAAGCCTATGATTGCAAAAGTTAATATGCTTATCAAGGTAAACCATAATTCCCCAATAGAAATAGAAACGGGTATATCCCCTGAAAGAATCATCGTCCAACACCAAAGAAGAAAAGAGTACCCACCCAATAACAAAGAGTTACTTATTGAAGCTTTAGAAAACATGGTTTTTATCTCCATTATTAACCTTTTTTGACGTTTCTTCTATTGATAATATTTCATAGTTTATAACGGTTTTTGAGTAAGGAAGATACTCAACAATGACCCATCTGTCCTTAAGATCATCTTCAACTCCGCTGGGTAAAGCTAATTTTACGTTTTCTATTGTTACATATAACTTCCTTGTCATTTTCGATCCCGTTTTTTCAAGCTCTTTGGGTATCCCTTGAACCGTAATCAAGTCGTCCTTAACAAAAGCTGGGATATCAACATATCCACGATAACCAACAACTAGAGCTACTATTATTAACAAGGTTCCCGTCAGTCTTTTGTAACCGTCGTATTCCTTTTTAAAGACTACAAATGGTGTCATAGTGATGGCAAGCGTTAAAAATATATAAAAATATAGAAATCCACCTTGATAAATCCACCCTCTAAAAAGCAAGAAGGAAAGAACCATACAAGCTAGAATGAAGTTCCATATATAGAATAACTTTTTCGTTTTAAATTCTTCAAAAAGCTTCATTTATGTTTCGACTCCAAGTTTTTCTTCCATCATATATAGTGGATGAATTTTGTTCAATGGAACATTTTCACAAGGAATTACTACCGCTAACCAATCGAATGATATTTCCATCTTCATCATGTTCCACTCGAAATCGGTACTTTTCATATAACCCCAATTGCGGTGTAATGTTGAAGAAGAAATCTACTTCCGATAGTAACTCGCCCTGATACCTGTACTCCTCATAATGAAGGTCAGAAAATTTCTCTATTCCACACACACTTCGTTCATACTTCTTCAATTTTCCGTTATCGTAAATGCATTTGGACACCACTTCTAGTTCGCCTAAATGTGTAAATTCAAAACCGTAAACCACATCTCCGATGTAGATTAAATATTCTTCGTTAAACCCACTGTCTTTCGTTGAAAACTCAATTACACCCTTTACTCGAAGCAGTCTGCCGTCCTTATCAAAGCCATATTCGTACGAGTAATTCCCAAACTCAGGTATCTTCTTTTTGAACAATCTGCCTCTTTTCAAGCCGCCAATGACTAAATCCTGAACTGGGCTTGGACAATAAAAACCACGGTGGATCGTTTCTCCGCCTTTAGAATACTCCAACCTAACAATTTTCTCTTCCGCAGCAGCCCGTAATTCGAATAGTTTGTTAGCATTCTCGTGTTTAATTTTGACCAAATCTTCTATAATCTTAATAAAAGCATCTAATCTCGATGGGTTGATTTGTCCTGAAGCCTTTATCTGCTCTTTTGCATCCACTGCCCATTCATCGAATTCTGTCATCATTTTTTCAAACTCGTCCATGCTGTCCTCCTATTTGAAACATAGCTCGCACTCATATCATGGTCTCAAATTTAAGCCTTAAGGAAACCGCCCATACCACAGTAACAATAAAGCAGGGGATGTATGTCGAACCCGTTCCCCCGCTATCGATCTCCGTCCTTCGGAACAATAAGCTAAAACCTTTATTCAACATGCTGCCTGTTAAAGTAGCACCGAAAGAGGGAAGGGATACCGAAGCATCCCGTTCATTGCTATCGATATCAGTAGTTCAATTGCGGCCTAGTTAAGTTAGCACCACTATTGTCATACCTCGTCGTCATTACGAAGTTAGCTGTTAAAAAAAGAGCTGGGAGACAGCTCTTTTTCGAAGTATCGATCCTCGTTAACGGAATAAATAACGGTTTGCAATAAGAGCTATCCATATAGCCGCTAATATCCACACTAAGATAAATAGGCTTCCAACAAACCAGTTTGTTCGTTTACCCTTTTTCATGAGTTCTTCAGCCTTCATCTTACATTCCGCAATAACCGATTCAGGTATCATCTTTAACGCAAACATTACGCCTAGAGGAACCAATATCACATCATCCAGATAGCCTAATATAGGGATAAAATCGGGAATTAAATCAATTGGGCTAAAAGCATAAGCGACAACGCAAATAGCAAATACCTTTGCATACAAAGGAGTGCGATTATCTTTGTAAGCAAAGTAAAGTACGAAAACCTGACTTTTTAACTTTTTAGCCCATGCTTTCAATTTATAAAACATGATTAACCTCTCCTACTTGAAAACAATCTAATCTAATTTTACTACACTTTACTCTTAATAGCTCCACCGCCGGGAGGTAGGTCAGAGTCATCATAAGGTTTTTTACCACTCCCCAAGAAGCATGTAAGTACATACACCTCAGGCAAAGGCTTGTCCATTATCGTTATCATTCCTTTCTATAACAAATATATTTACATTTTATACTTTATAAATAATAATGATTACGATAATATAACTATTATAGTGCTTACATGATGAGGGCACAAATAAGACCAGAATAAGGAGACACAATGATACCCAATCAACCGCTTATACTACCTACAAAAGAAGAACGGCATAAACTCTTTGGTTCTGTACCACCCGTTAAGGGGTCTAAACCCACCTCTAAAGAAGCGATGGTGGATCTACAAAACAAACCTAATGATTTTCTCTTTGCCTTAGACTCCGTTGGGATCTGCAACGTCAAACATCCCATAACCATTCACTCAGATGCAGAGCCTCAGGTCCAAACGACTATTGGAACCTTTCGATTAACGACCCGTTTAATTCGTGAGGCAAAAGGGATTAACATGAGCCGTTTAACCGAGCAGCTGGATCAGTATCATAAAGAAGGTTGGATTGCCGACCTCCCTCATTTATGTAAATTTACGAAAGAGCTGGCAGAACGTATGCACCAACAAGGTGCAGAAGTAGAAGTGACCTTCCCGGTCCGAACCATCATTTCGATTATTAGACTGATTTCAATACCCATTTCTTAAAAGAAATCACTACGCATAAGATCAACAGGGCAATAATTACAATCGTACCCCCTGGCGCTAAATCCCATATGTACGAAACATAAAGGCCAAACAACACAGAAGATTGGGCAAACAAGATCGAGTAGAAGAACGTTTGCTTAAAACTGTTGGCAATTTTCATACTGGCGGCAACCGGCAAGACGATCAAAGCAGAAACAAGTAAAATCCCCACAATCCGCATGGATGAAGCGATCACCAGTGCCAGTAAGACGGTAAAAATTAAATTGACTCTCCTTGAGGGAATCCCGCTGATCTTGGCATTCTCCTCATCAAAGGATAAGGAAAATAACTCTTTATAGAATAAGAGAACCACCGTAAGTACTAGGATAGCCGTAAGAAGAACCGTAAACATATCCGATCGGGAAATGGCCGTAATACTCCCGAACAGGTAACTGTACAAATCTACGTTAAATCCATTTGCGAGTGAAATAAATACGACACCAAACCCGATTCCGGCAGATAAGGTAATGGGAACGGCCATATCTTGATAATGCCGGTAAACTTTTCGAAGTTGCTCTACTCCTAATGATCCGGCCACAGAAAATGAAATGCCTAAATAGACAGGATTTAATCCGGAGAAAAAAGAAAGATGTTTCCCCAACAATAAACTGAAAGCCACCCCAGATAGTGTAATATGAGAAAGGGCATCCGCAATGACAGACATTCGCCTAACTGCAACAAATACTCCGAGAACCGGAGCGATGAATCCAATGAGGACTCCGGATATTAAAGCATTTCGCATAAACTCAAAATTCATTAACGCATGTATCATTCTTTTTATCACTGCTCCTTCCCTTTGCTTAATGCGTATGTTGCAAAATCCGCACTTCTTGTCCATAGGCAGCGGAAAGAATTTGTGTTTGTTGATGGACAAAATCTCGTGAATCTCCATGATAATAAAGTTTTCTATTCAGACAGGCGACTTGGCTTACCTTATTTGTGATGGCGCCGATATCATGACTGACTAACAAAATGGTGATCCCCAACTCTACTCGAAGCTTTTCAATGAGGTCAAAGAAACGTCGCTCTGATTCAGCATCAACCCCTACCGTAGGTTCATCTAAGATGAGAAGTTCAGGTTGACTAACCAGGGCTCTGGCGATGAACGTACGCTGTTGTTGACCTCCAGATAACCTCCCAATATTTCGCTTTGCTAAGTCCCCAAGTCCAACCCTCTCGATCGCCTGATCTATCCATTCCTTTTCCTGGTTTCCTATCCACTTGAATAAACCCATTTTGCCGAACAAACCTGTAGAAACTACTTCAAATACGGTTGCAGGAAATCCTGTGTTAAAACTATTGGCTTTTTGAGATACATAGCCAATACGACTCCAATCCCGAAAGGATCGAATCGGTTTACCAAACAGTTTCACCTCGCCTTGTTGGGGTTTTATCAACCCTAACATGATCTTAATGAGGGTTGACTTACCTGAACCATTCGGTCCAACGAGGCCTAGAAAATCCCCTTGGTTCATGGCAAGATGAATATCCTCCAACACCATAGAGGCAGAATCATACCCAAAGCTCACATCATGTAATTCAATAACTGGAGTCTGTGTTCTATGTGTCATATGGCAATGTTTTCAATCCCCAAGGTCTCTTTAATCATTGATTTACCAATGGGGATGTCCCTCCTTGAATGATATATTCATAATTATTCCGATTTACTTACGCATTCTACTACTCGAATGGATTGCATCCACTCCTTCTCTACCCCTCTTACAACCCCACTTATCGATCTCTCATAACAGATGATCCTCACCTGCACATGGTTCCACATTATTTGATTAAAAGAACTCTATCCAGTGCACCCACAATTCGATATAATAGGAATAATTACGGTTTATATGGAAAGGAGAATGCAGTATGTCAGTCCAAGAACATCGCCGTCAAGCTCCCGATTCGGTAAAATGCTTGGTCATTACCGTATCAGACACAAGAACAGAAGAGTCGGATAAGAGTGGACAGCTGATAATGGAACTACTCAAAGAAAATGGGTACTCTCTTGTGGATTACCAGATTGTGAAAGATGAATATGCAGAAATCAAATCCCTGCTGCGAAAAGCGAGTAACCGAACGGAAATCGAAGCTGTATTGCTGAATGGTGGTACAGGCATAGCGCTTCGAGATACAACTTATGAAGCTGTACGAGATAGTCTAGATAAAGAGATGCCTGGATTTGGTGAGATCTTTCGATATCTTAGCTTTGCGGAGGATATCGGCTCAGCCGCTATATTAAGTCGTGCCATCGCCGGCGTGTGCGGGAATACCGCCATCTTTTCCATGCCCGGGTCTTCCGGTGCCGTTCGGCTTGCGATGACACGCATCATTTTACCTGAATTGCGTCACGTCATGCGCGAGATTTACAAAGACCGTCTTTAGAATTTCGCATTTAAAGCCGAGCGGATCATATCTACACTCGGCTTACATTATGATTGGCTACGCTTGATTAACTCGCTACACATTGAGCGAACTGTTCTTGGAACCAGGTTGGGTCTAATTCGCGCCCGATAATCACGACTTCACTCACTTTCTGTTCAACCGATTTCCATTTGCGATCGGCGTTTGAGGCAAACAACATATGAATACCTTGGAATACCACTCTTTCCTCTACATCCTTGATATATAAAATCCCTTTGTAGCGGAACATGTTCTCGCCAAAATCTTGGATCCACTTCCCAATTAACTTCTCCAGCTTCTTCAAGTCCAAAGGCCTTTCTTCGCGGAGTACAATGGATGAGACTGTGTCATCATGGTCATGGTCTTCTTCTTCCAGAAAACCAGGATCAACTTCCAATTTTTTATCCAAGTCAAAAGCTGAAATGCCTAGGATCTTGTTTAAGTCAATCTGACTATTCTGTGTACGATATATTTTAGCTGCCGAATTCATTGAAATTAAACGATGCTCTAACTGATTCAAACAAGATTCATCCACTAGGTCAACTTTATTTAATAAAATCACATCCGCAAAGGCCACTTGCTCTTGTGCTTCATGACCTTCATCTAAGTGTCGTTCCGCATGTTTTGCATCAACCAAAGTGACAATGGCATCCAAGGTATAAAAGCTCGCCATTTCCTCATCCACGAAAAAAGTTTGTGCAACCGGGGCGGGGTCAGCCAGTCCAGTCGTTTCAATCAGGACACGGTCAAAGTCTACCTGACGATCACTCTTCCCTAACTTCGCATCCATTAAGTCTCCTAAGATGCGAATGAGGTCCCCGCGGACGGTACAGCAAATACAACCATTATTCATCTCAAATATTTCTTCATCTGCTCCAACCACCAGTTGGTTATCAATCCCGACTTCTCCAAACTCATTTACAATGACAGCAATTTTTTGTCCGTGATCTTGTGTAAGAATATAGTTTAATAGTGTTGTTTTCCCAGCCCCTAGAAAGCCGGTGAGTACAGTAACGGGTACTTTATTCCCTATTTCATCTTTTTGATACATCGTTGTCCCTCCTTTTAAATCGAAATGATTACGAATAATTATTGTAATTATATTCCATGAATTGGATAGTTGTCAAACACAAAGTCTATCCATTCACTATTCTTACTGGACCCATTCAGTGAAAAGCTTCGACTGACTCCGATTCCCACCTAGTTCAAGATTATCATTTCAATCATCCATGTCCCTTCTCTAGCTCTTTTTGCTAGCCTTGGGTTTGTATCAGCTGTTTCTTGATTTCGCGTTCTTCGGCACTCATTCTTGGACAACTATAACAGTGTCCAGGATGGTTACTCCTCTTATAAGCCAGACAACATGTGGAACGTTGACGAATCTGCTTATCCGGTACTGTAGCATCCTCGATCCACTTGAAGGATACGTCGAATGGATTGCTTTTTAGCTCTAAACGCGTTAGATCCAGGTCCTTCAGTAACGCATAGAAGTCATTGTTTATGGTTTGTCTGCGTGCAAGAAACAAGTCATGAGCTAGCCATTTGTCCTTTTCATTATGGAGTCGGGTTGCGAACTGGGCCCAAAGGTGGTTTTCACTTATTTCTGCCACAGCAGATAGACTTTTGATAATGGGCTTGACCTCATTCGCATAAAAATGATCATAAATTTGCGATCGCCATTCATTACGTAAACCTTCTTCTTCTGGGGCCTTCGTTACCTTTGTCCTCTTATGAGCAAATGAAATTTTCCTTTGATTTTCATCCATGTGTAACTGAAAAGTTAAATGTTCTAACCGGACCTCTGAGACAACATCAAATAAAGAAACCATCGCTTGTAACCCTGCACACACTGCGCCAAACCAGCTGGTGAAGTGCGTGGCAACCACCTCCGGATACTTAGTACCTATAAGGGGCATTAGCTCTTGAGTAAAGGAATAGGCGGTTTCTCTTTCTACTAAATCGGAGAGTGAGCACCGTTTCACAGCATCTCTTCGTATTTGATCGATGAGTCCATATTCCGTTTCAAGAAACTTCCAGTTAATGTTTTTATCCATAGAACCTCCTTTGTGATAATAGATACCATTCCTATTTAAGTAGAGGAATTGCAAATCATTATAGTTATAATTTTCAATACATATACGTTTGGGTTCTTCCCTCAGACAAAAATGGTAGACTGCCAGTTTTATACCTAATTTACAAGTGTTTACCTCTACATTCCATACCCATATAAATCATGAACGATCTGCCAAACCCATAGATAATCCAATCGAATTCCGTAACCAGATCGATATATTGGGATGAGGTAAGTAGGTACCACCATTATAATAATAGGCTATAAATTTTTATTTTTTCTGCAGATTAAGATCATACGCGGAGAAGTCGATGCAATAAACCCGCTAGTGTCATAATTACCAAACACATATTGGAGGTGTAAATGGTTTCGTTCCAACATAGGTACTAATTGTTCTAAACGGTATAATTTAACCTTTTCCTCATAACTCTTCTCCGTCTCATCTTCCTTGATAATAATCCTTTTGTGTACGTACTGTTCTGTTAACGTTCGATATTGTAAAATCTCTATATTCTTCATGAAGGTTTGAGTAAAAGGTTCTAAATTTGTTGTTAAAAAGTCAGGGTTTAAATAGTCCAATAAAAAATATCCGCGTGGTTTCAAGGAACGACTTACCGCGTGCAACACCTGTTCATTCTCTTCATCCTCATCAAAATAACCAAAACTGGTAAACAAGTTAACAACAAGATCCATTTCTTCGTTAAATCGTACTCTTCGAGCATCAGCTCTCATGTATTGAACGGGGAGATCTAGTGTATTTTTAATCGCTTCCTGTAATAATACGGAAGAAAGGTCAACCCCGACTACATCAAAACCCTGCCGATCTAACCAGCGGCTATGTCGTCCCTGTCCACAACATAAGTCCAAAACCTTTTGTCTAGGCTTATGAGGGATATAGGTTAATAATTTCTCTAACTCCCTCATCGCCTGATTCTCGTCACGATGGGCGTAAATCTTTAGATAATCTTCTTGAAAAGACCATTCATACCACGGTTCCAATTCTTCTCACCTCAATTTAACTAGCGATCTCATTTACCTATTTATCTAGAAATAAGGAACTATTGTTTGTTCCAAAATAGGTTTTAGATATCCCTATCGGACTTTAAGGTGACGGTGAAAAGTGATCCTCTTGATAGGATAACTTATGTAAGATTGCTGCCCGTCTCCCTCTCCACCTCGGGTGTACCTTCTAGGTAAACAATAAATATTACGATTTAAACAAAGAATAGAAAAGGCAGAGCGTGCCCCCTGCTTTTTCATCAATCTACCTTACTTTATTATTAATTTTACTACACTCAAATGATAATTATTACGATTTAAAGTATAAGAATTTTTTACTAATCTGTCAATTCATCTACCTTTTATGCACATTCCAGGCCCTTTTCAATTTATGAACATTAAATCCAGCGATTACGACATCTCCGATTAAAAAAACTGGTGTTGTTCTGGCTTTTAGTTTACGAAACTCCTCCATATATGTAGAGTTCTGCTGGATATCCCATTCTTCATATGGAATATCCTGATTGGATAGCCAAGCCTTGGCTGCAAAACATGGAGGTCAGCCAGGTTGAGAGTACATAAACACTTTCTTATCCATTACCAATCACTCCCGTTGATCTGATCCCGCTTCAAAGCGAATTTTTGTGCCCTCTGATACCAGAAAAATACCCTTTTTCGTTTTTCTTATACTATAATAGGAACAATGACGATTATAGGAGCTCTGAGGAGAAACAAAATGGTGAAAAGAATAAGCTTTATTTTTTCCCTCGCCCTTCCGGCCATCGTGGAAAATATCCTGCAGTTTATTGTAGGGTTTGTCGATACCCTTTTTGTATCAAAATTGGGGTTATCCTCTGTGGCGGCCGTTGGACTTATACAAATTTTATTAAACATTTATTTTGTTCTATTTCTTGCCATTGGAACGGTCAGCACGGTCATGGTTGCCCAATATTTCGGCGCTAATCAAATACAAAAAGCACGAAGCGTGGCCAAACAATCGATCTTATTAGCCTGCCTTATAGGCCTCTTCGTCGGGGTTATTAGTTTGTTTTTGGCTGAGCCTATACTCAAAGCGATGGGGGCAGAGGCTGATATTCTAAAAGATGGAGTTATTTATTTCAGAATCGTAGCCGTTCCTTCGATTATCATTTCTCTCATGTTCGTTTATAGCGGTTTACTCCGAGGTATAGGAGATACGGTTTCCCCGATGAAAGCCGGCTTTTGGATGAACGTGATTCATATTCCCCTAGACTACTTGCTTATTTTCGGTCTCGGCCCTATTCCAGGCTTAGGTATAACAGGAGCTGCCATCGCCACGGTGCTTGCTCGGTTGGCAGGTTTATTCATCCTTATTTCATACTTCAAAAAAAGTCCTTCCAAAATTGGGATGGATTTACCCCATAAATGGTTCAATGATTGGCAAACATTACGGGCAATTATTAGAATGGGTACACCCATCGCCTTTGAACGACTATTTATGCGCCTAGGCCAAGTCATTTATTATAGTCTGATTTTATCATTGGGAACCACTACGTTTGCGGCTCATCAAATCGCTGGAAATTTGGAGTCTTTTTCATTTGTCATTGGGACAGGATTCACCGTAGCAGTCACCACCTTAGTTGCGCAAAGCTATGGAGCAAGGCAAATCAGAGAAGCATTCATCTACAGCAATTATTCCGTTTTGCTTGCTGTTTGCCTCATGTCAACCTTCTCATTCTTTTTATTTTTCGCTGGTTCATGGGGGGCACAGCATTTTACAGACAACCGGGAAGTCATTGAACTAGTGGATATGGTATTAAAGATCCATGCTTGTTCACTAATATTTCAAGCTATCAATCTCGTTTTGACTGGAACCTTAAATGGACTAGGTGATACCAAATGGCCTCTGATTTCCACCGCCATTGGTACTTGGTTTGTCCGATTAGTCGCTGCTTATGGTCTTGGAATCCTTTTAAATTGGGGACTAATCGGGGTCTGGATTGGCATTTTTCTAGATGATCTTTGGCGGGCGTTGTTTTTATTCGGGCGTTTCCATTATTTAAAGAAACGTTATCAGAAAAAGGCTGAAACCCATTCATTATCTTTGTCCTGATACACTCCTATCCATGTGGACGGTTTGCCATTTTGGATCATTTCCCACACACGTAATCACAAACCCTTGAGTTTGCCAAAAGTCTACGGCTCCTGGCAAGAACTGATGGGTATGGAGATAAAGTGTTTCATACCCAACATCCTTGCAAAAACGCGTAAGCTTGGCCACCAGCTTAGAACCTAATCCCGTCCTGCGAAATTCCGAAGAAACGAAGCATCGGACAATCTCGGTCGTTGTCGTCAAGTCATAACACCCCATTAATTGCGGAATTCTTCCGTCATAGGGACGGGCAGCTATCGTTCCGACCACTTTCCCTTCCTTTGAATAAGCAGCAAAAAAGGCCGCTCTTTCAGGCAGAAGATAGGTTTCTTCGAGTTTCTGCAGGTCCTTCGGAGGGATCTGCGGATCAAACATTGGAAATACCTCCCGGATGACTTCCATGGTAAAATCCAATACCAGCGGGATCTCGCTTCTGCTCACCTGTTTGATGTGGCTTATTTCTAGTCCTTCCATTTCTTATGACCTCCTTTGCTTGTAAACAAATAACAAAGTGGTGCAATAGACACCGTCCCACTGAAGCTCCTCGTGAATTTCTGAAAGAAGCAGCTTAATTAAATTCTGTCAACTAAATCGCATCTGGGACTTCCTACAGGCAGAACCAAACACGAATCCAGCGCTTGAATAATTTCCTCTCGATTTAAGTCAATTCCAATAAAAACTAGTTCGGTTTTAATTGGTATTATAGAGGTAAATCGATCCTTTTGAACCTGGAAGAACAGAGCAACTTCCCCTTCTTGACCTTCGTCAATGCATATTGAGGGGCCAGATTGAGACAAGACCAGGGGATGTTCTTCTCCTTCGAGCCAAACCACTCCTTTAGTTCTCAAAATTTCCTGTGGAAGCTCCTCTATCCATTGATAAAAAAGGTCTGAATCAAAAGGTATCTGCTTTTCATAAACAAAAGAGCCTATTCCATATCTGCCGACAAGCTGAAGAGGCCTCCTTTTCTGAAGTATTTCCGTCATCCACCCCACCGCACCTCTCATGTCCTTCGCGTCAAATAGGCCAGTGTGGAGCAGCTCTGTAGGACCGATCAAACCATACGAGGTCCTCACTACTTTAGCATGCGGCTGCAACTTTCCCAAAAACCATTCGAGCTCTTGTAATCTTTCCTCACTCAGGCCGTTGCATTGATTGAGAACAAGAACATTGCTATATTCAATCTGTTCAGTTAATCGATTAGTGACCATCACCGCCTGCTCCTCAGCTTGATGATCAACCAGGAGGCTATCAGAGGTAAAATCAAGCCAAAAATGTTTAGCATCTACAACGTTGATAATGGCATCCACGATATAGTTTTCATTCAGTAATTCAGCTATCTTAAACGGAGCTGAGGTTCCATTTAACTCTACAATAATATAATCTGCTTCCTTCGTGTGAGTATCGACGGCAACCAATAAGTCTTTATTTGAATAGGTTTGGGTGACATGTAGAGATTGAACGAGCTTTCTTTTTATTTTTCTTTTTTGATCAATCTTTTCAATTAGGGTTTCGAAACCAGGTTCATGCTGAATGATAGCGAAGTCAGTGCCAGTTTCCCTAGTTAGAATCTGCCTAATTACGGAAGACTTACCGCTGCCCATGTACCCGCTAAGGATCATGACTGGGGTTGTAGGTTTCATCGTCAACCCATTACCAACTAGCCTTTTTCACTCCTGGAAGCTGTCCCTTGTAGGCAAGCTCACGGAACACAATCCTGGATAGCTTGAATTTCCTTAGTACCGCTTTGGGTCGACCCGTAACTTGACATCTTCTGGTTAACCTAGTAGGAGAGGAGTCTCGGGGAAGCTTGCGAAGAGCCTCATAATCTCCCTTCGCCTTCAACTCTCTTCTTCGTTCTGCATATTTAGCGATAAGCGCTTCTCTTTTCTGTTCTTTAACTACTTTGGACTTTTTAGCCACCTTCTACCACCCTTTCGATAAACATTATCATTACGTTTTGTTTTACATATCTTATCTTTTTTTATTCAAAAAGTAAAGTGCTGAAAATCAATAAATCGAAACCATTACTTTTTAATAAGAAGTGCGGGAATGACCAAAAGGTCTCGATCCCTTGTCAAAGTATCTCTAAGTCTTTGCCACTAGTTTCGAATGACAACCCTACAAGTAGTAGCACGGCAGAAATAGCATTGTCATTCTCTTCCTTGTTCCTTTCTACGTCTCTCTCAGCAAACTTAAAAGGGATACAATCTGTATCCCTTTTTGTTGTGAAACATTAACTCACTACCGCATTAACTTACGTGTGTATTCATGGCGCTCTTCACTCGTAATATTGCGGCTGGCAAACTCATCTACAATTCTACCATCCTTCATTTCGATAATCCGATCGCTCATCAATCTTACCGCTTAAGCGTGAGGGTTATCAGCGATAGGAGAAACAGTACGAATACAAGCTGAAGCAGGCGTACTTTGACCAATTGCAAACCGATTACTTCACATCCGTTTTGTGGGTGATGATGTAGTACTCTTCTGGACCAGGCTTCCAGCCCACCACCCTTTCATTGATTCCGACAATGATATTCGGATAGACCGCATAGGAGTGCGGAACTTCTTCTAATGTTTATCAATCAATCCCATTTGCCTAATATGATCCCCATTGACTTTGGCTAATTGATTTAATAACTCGATTTGGAAACTCCCGGGACCTTCTTCTCTCTTGTTGTTTGCAGCGATTTCCGCTGCTACCCCATAACTAACCAGCGCGGAAGCGGACGCCATCAACAGGTCAGATTCCACCGCAGCGAATGCGCCTATAACGGATGTCAATAAGCACCCAGCCCCTGTCACCTTGGTGAGCAAAGCATCTCCGTTTCGAACCACATAGGTGTTTTGTCCATCGGTGATCACATCCTCTTTTCCTGTAATCACCACAACCAGGTTTAGCTGCGCCGCTGCTTTTTGGGCTAGGGAGATCGCATTCCCATGGCCTTCACCGGAGTCTACCCCTTTGATGCTCCATTGCTCGCCTATCACATGAGCTACCTCTGCTGCATTTCCTCGCAGAATCGATACCTTTGTTTCCCGTAGGATTCTTTGGGCTGTCTCCGTTCGATAGGGAGTCGCTCCGGCACCAACTGGGTCAAATAATATGGGAACCCCTTTTTCATTGGCTGCTTGTCCGGCAAGCACCATGGCTTCGACTTCCGTTTCGTTCAACGTTCCCATATTCAGCACGAGAGCTCCTGCGATGCTCGCCATGTCTTGGACCTCCTGCTTCGCGTAAGCCATTACCGGGGAAGCTCCTAGGGCCAATAAGCCATTTGCGGTAAAGTTGGTTACCACCACGTTAGTTATATTGTGCACCAGCGGGTTCGTAGTTCGTACACGATCTAATGTATCAATGATTTTCTCGATAAGCATTCGTTTTACTCCTTATTGGTCATTTACTTCATCATCAGTCCGCCATCGACCAATAAGGTCTGGCCGGTAATGAACCCGCTCCAATCCGATGCAAAAAAAAGGACGGGTCCTACAACGTCTTCAGGTGTAGCTATTCTTCTTAAAGGCGTCTGAGCAATCAGCATTTCTTTGACTTCTTCTTTGGTTTCGCGACTGGCATCTGTTGGATAGACCAACCCAGGTGCTATGCAATTTACCCGAATGCCTAAGGGACCCAGTTCGGCAGCTAAATTTCGGCTGTATCCGATGAGTGCTGTTTTGGCCGTATTATATTCATGATAGGGGACAATGGGTCGTTCCACCAAATCACTGGCCATATTAATGATGCTTCCACGCCCCTGTTTTCTCATGACGGGCATGACCGCCTGGCACACATAATAGGTGGATCTCAGTGCTCCATCCAACTGCGACTGATAATCCTCCCATTTTAACTCCCAAGCCATCCGGCGTTGATCTGGATTGAACGTATAGGGTTTAAACGCATTATTGACCACCACATCAATTTTTCCCGTTTCGAGCAGGATTTCCTCAATCATCATCTTAACGGAATCTTCCGAAGTAACATCAGCCTGGATCGCCCAGGCATCTCCTCCTGCTTCCAAACAGGATTGGACTACCTGGTCGGCTGCTGATTCGTTTATCACATAATTGATGGCCACTGTCGCCCCCTCTCGGGCAAAACCTTTCGCAATGGACGCCCCAATTCCCCGACTAGATCCCGTTACCAATACCACTTTGCCTTGAAGATTCATCCTTCTCCTCCTCTTACTGGTTGGACGATAGATCTATGACCACATCAGACATATTGAGGTCATGCTCAATAAGACCTAATTTTTTATACGTATCTGCTGCCTGCTGAAGCACTTCTGTTTCCAACGCGCCAAGTCCTTTCTCCTCCGTCACGGGAGAAAGGCTGGAGGCATTTCGCAACTTGATAATTTCCAGGTTCATGTTTTCATCTTTCCCATCAATGGCATGTTTGACCGCAAGCGATGCGGCTTCCTCCGGATTTTCAATCATCCATTGGGCGCTGATCTGGTAAGCTTCCAGAAACTTGTCCAGCAGCTCTTTTTTCTCCTGATAGGCTTTTTCTGTGACAACGAAAACGTCACTAGGAACATTCAGAAAATCCTTCACCTCCAGCACGTTCACGTCGCCAAGCCCTTTTTGTTTACCGATAAGCAGGCCGGTATCCGTGGCAGCCGTGGCATCGACCTGTCCCTGCATTAAAGGAGCAAAGTTAAGCAATCCGGTTTCTACGATCGTAACGTCTTTTTCGGTAAGACCTGCTTGGTGGAGGAGAACTAATAGATTTTGTCTCGTCCCGCTGCTTAAGCTATAGACCCCGATCTTTTTTCCTTTCAAATCTTCTGGTTTGGTGATGTTGTTCTCTTTCAACGAAACGACATTAAACACATTCTGCGGGTAGATGTTGTAGATCACGCGAAGCTTCTCCCCTTTGTCCAGGGCAAAGAATAGCGATCCAGGGTCTGTAAAGGCAATATCGGCTTGACCTGACAGAATGTTCTTAATCGCATCTCCCCCACCGGCTCCGGGAATAAACGTCATCTCTAATCCCTTATCTTTAAAAAATCCTTTCTCTTGATCCACGAGCAAATTCGTTTGTTCGGTAATCGGCTTGCTCCAGCTTGCCATCCTGATCTTCTCCGGTGTTTCGGTAACAGGAGCCGCTTGATTCGGTGTTTCGCTGCCTGCACACGCAGATAGTAAAACGGACATGGATAGAAATAAGGAAGTAAAAATGTTTTTTGCTTTCATCTCTTGGTCTCCTCTAAATAAGTTTTCAGCCATTTTTTTTCTAACAAGTTTACCAGTTGATAAAGGGTCATGCCTAAAAGTGTAAGTAAAATCAAGACCGCAAACATCAGCGGTGTGTCCATCATCCCCTGGGAGGCAATGATCAGGGCGCCAAGACCTTCACTTCCCCCGATAAATTCACCCACAACGGCCCCAACAACCGCCAAGACGACGGCTACCCGAAGTCCGGACAGAATGCCGGGCAAACCCGCAGGGATTTTGAGCTGCGTGAGGGTCTGCCAACGGCTGGCTCCTAATGCCTTAAATAATTCAAGCTTTTGGCCGTTCGTATAGTGAATCGCGGTCAGGGTGTTTTCAAGCAACGGAAAAAAACAGATTAGAGCCGTAATGACCACCTTGGATGTCATCCCAAACCCGAACCAAAGGATAAATAAGGGAGCTAGTGCCAGTTTCGGTACCGCTTGGCTAGCAATGACATAAGGAAATAACAGCTTTCGCAGCATTTCCACTTCTCCCATTATCACACCGATGGCAAATCCAAAGGCGCAACCGAAGAAGAGCCCCAGTAAGACCTCTGCAGAGGTTCGTAGGATATGCGGGAGAAAATAGCCGCTGATCAGCCCCTCTCCCAGTGTATAGAGAATGACAGAGGGGGCCGGAAGGACAAGCTCAGACATATGTCCTGCGATCCACTCCCATATAGCTAAGAGGAGGCCAAGAAGGAGCAAGGAATAAAAGGAGGTTTTGTTCATTTGCGGCCTCCATTCATGGCCTGCCGGATGCTCCAGCAAAGCTGGCTAAAGGACGGCTGTACTCTCATTTCTACATGGCGCGGCTTGGGCAGGGGGACCTCTAATTCATACACCAGTTTGCCTTCAGCCATCACAGTGACCCGGTCCGATAGGTAAACCGCCTCAGCGATATCGTGGGTGATAAATAAAACCGTTGTCTGGTTCAGTTGACAAAGCCGCAGCAAATCATCCTGAAGCTCTTCACGGGTGATGGCATCCAAAGCGGCAAAAGGTTCATCCAAAAATAGCATAGCGGGGCGCTGGATCAGCGCTCTGG
The DNA here is from genome assembly GCF_004522215.1 of Ammoniphilus sp. YIM 78166. Taxonomy (GTDB): domain Bacteria; phylum Bacillota; class Bacilli; order Aneurinibacillales; family RAOX-1; genus YIM-78166. The sequence continues at coordinate 237,917 of NZ_SDLR01000005.1, forward strand.
CTATCGCCACGCGACTTTGCTGACCGCCGGATAACTGTTTGGGATATTGATCCTGATACCCTGACAGACCCATCAGATCAAGTAAATGCCTGGCATAATCATGGTCTTCCTGAGTCGGTTTCCGCTTCAAGGAGATGGGGAGCAGGATATTTTCAAGCGCTGTTTTCCACTCCAATAAAGTCGGCGCTTGAAATACGTATCCGGATGAAGGGGATGGGCCCTTCACTTGTTGACCATCAAGGGAAACGATCCCTTCGTCGGGATGCAAGAGCCCGGAAGCCAATTTTAACAGAGTGGTCTTGCCACACCCGCTTTTCCCTAGAAGACAGTGAAATTCGCCTTGGGGAATGGACCAATGGATATGTTGCAGGACAGGCCCTTTATTTTCATATCCATAGGTTACTTCCTGAATCGTTAAAAAGCTCATCTCCTCACTCCTAATCGATATACGGGGCAAATGATTCCGCCACGTCTTCCGCTGTACGTTCAATATCGACCACCTGTACAAGGTCCGTTAAGTTAAAGCGGCCGTCATGGTGCCATCCCGGCTCCGGAGAGGTCATCTTGCCTAAGGACGTGATCCGGGTAACTCCCGCTTGTCCAAGCAAATGAGCGGCATGAAAGAGCTCCTTTGGACTGGCCGCTACCCCTGCCGTCTGCAAAAAAGATCGATAAGGGGAGATAAGCGGCATCAACTCCTCAATCTGATCTATAGCGACCACTTTGACTACTCGATTGAGGCAACTTGCAGAAAATACTCCGTTTTCCTCATATACCACGGCCCAGCTTCCTGAATCACCGCCCATGATTTCTTTGTCTGGATGGGAAAGTAAACTCAGTTCCTCCTGCTGCTGCCAACTGGCTATAGAAGTCACTTCCTCCAATGACAGCTTTCGACGTGGATATCTTTTTTCTAAAGCAGCTAATTCGTTCGCCAGATACCTGGAAAATTCCCTAGGAGAGATCTTCCCCCCTTTTTGCACATAAAAGAGATGCGGGGAATAACATCCCTGCTGGTCAAAGCGCATGATGTCGATGGCGGCCTGGTGAGCGACTTCCCAAGACTTTCTCGGATCGAGGCAGGATTTAGAGACCCATCCAAAACTCATTTTATGGCCAAACGACAAAAATCGGGTGGTGACAGGCACTTGTTTCGAAAGCGCCTCTAGTGATGGGTTACTGCCATAGCCCACGACGACTTCCGCTTGGCGAAACAGGGAACTTTCCCGTTCGGCGTCCCCGCCCTTCCACCAAACCACCGCCAGGCAATCGGCTAAACGAGGTTCAACCTCTACTAAAACCTGAGCAAACCAACCGGCAAATAAAGGCTCCGCGCTCGATACTTTTCCGATGTTCCCTGCCTTCACCAGCAATCCGGAAATGAGACTCCATAGAGGTAAGGCAGGAACATTCCCCGCCCAAACATGGACCACCAACTGTGGACCGACGGCCTTGGAAAATCCCCCTTTGGGACGGGGTTGAAAATCGTCAAGCAGCAAAGGATTCCCAAAATCCTCCACTAGAAAACGCTGGAGTTGCGGCTTTCTGAACGTTTTTAAAAAAGAAGTCAACCCAAGCCGGATCATTTCGGCATCATAGCCCGTGACAGCGGGAAGAAGCTGTTCCGCCTTTTTTCGATAGGGCGACTGCCTGTCCAACAAGCGTTCAATGGCCTGATCAATGATGTGTACGATTTCCGATGTGGTGAAGCTTTTGAGAACATCGGAACTTGCATGCTTGACTTTATCCGCTACCTTGTTCATCTGTTGGATGGTTAGAAGAGGAACCTCCACTTCCACAGGACCATCCATTCCTTGAAAAGTTAAGATTTTCGTTTCGATTTTCTCTTCCCCGATGGAGGGAATATACCCTGCGATCTCTCTCATGAAGGCATCCCCTTTGTTGCTTGAATAAATTCATCGACGGCAATGGAGCAGCCTCTTGCTTCTACTCCTTTAGCCCTCCCTAATAGCAAAAAGCCGTCCTCCTTCTCCATCCCCATATCTTCCGTTAGGATGGTGGTCACCGAATTAAAATTGGCGAGATCACAGTGGATGAGCACCCCTCTCTCCCCGCGCGGTACGTCTTCACCGGTTAGAGGATTTACGACGCGGGTTCGAATCCAAAACGGACCGGATTTTACGGAAGGCACCGTCTCATTGCCGAAATCGTAAAATTGAGTGCTAAGTTCCGTCATGCCGTACATATTTAGGCAATGTTCCCGGCTGATTCCTAAAGAACGAGACAGCAAAGTATAAAACTCATCCAGTTCCAACTCACGGGACTGATTTTTAAATCCGCCTGTATCCAAAACCTTGCTTCCCTGCGGCAGTGAATAAGACTTACCCCTACGCTCCAACTCTTCCAACATATGCACAAAACTGAAGCTCGCCCCTAACAAGGCATAAAGTTCTCCCGTCCGTTCCGCTCGTTCTAGTTCCTCAATCAAACGGTCAACGAGAATCCCCTTATCTCCCATTAAATACTGGCTGTCGTCTGTTCCAAACTCGCGAAGGGCCAACGCAAGATAATGGGCTAAAGAGGAATTTGGCATCGCCTCTTCGATCGGAAATAAAATCCCCATGCGTATCCGCTCCGTATCTCCCATGAATCGCTTCTTAAAATTCACCAACATGGATTGATCATACACTTCCATGGTGGGATGAAAATGCTTCCCGCTGATTCCTTTCGTTGTCCCGCTCGTCATGAAAATTCTCTCTGCCCTATCAGGATCCTTACAGCTGAGGGTACATTCTTTGAAAGCATTGATCGGTACCGCCGGGATATCCTTCCACGATTTGATGGTTCTAGGGGTCTTCCCTTTCTGCATACAAAACGACCGGAAAGGAGCATTTTGACTGTACTGATATCGAAATAGATTTAAGGCTAACTGATTAAAAGACTCTTCGGAAGAATCGTTACTCTCTATAAAAGCTAGGATATTTTTAATAAGGATTTGTTGTTCGTTCATATTTGGGTCCTCCCTCTATGCGGTGCCTTTATTGTAGTTCCAAGTATTAGTTCAATTACGGGCTTGATAAAAACGTAAATAGGCACTTTTGCGTAAGCAAAGTGCCTATGATTTGACTCATGACTAGTTTCCTAACGCTGGCATTACCCAACAAGTTCAACGGTCAATGGCAGATTAGCCATCCTCTCAGCTCGATTCCACGGGCTCCCGAAATATATGGAATTTTCTATACCATAGTCTACTTCTTCAAAACTTAAAATGCAACACTTCAATTTTTAGTCCGGAAATCAGCTTTCCATTTTAATCATACCTTGGGATTATCTGTGATTGATTCTAATTAAGAAGCTTTCCTTACATTGTTCTCACTTCCCGTCCGTAGTTGAGCAATGTTTCGCTTGAGAAAAAACGAAGTCACCAAAGCTAAGACAAGAAGAAAGGAAAAAAAAGTAAAAGGTAGCATTGTAGCTATTCGTTGCCTCCCGAATATAGGCTAAAAGGCCATCCAACAAAACGAATTGAACAGTGAACCGTAAGATCGACACTATGAAAAAAACATACTATTCCTATCTTTAGGTACTATATAGCTTGATTGTAAATGTATCTATCTATCTGTTCATACGCTACATCAACCAAATCATCAAGTTCATCCCGCTGAGTATTTAATCCCTTGATTTCATTTAATAACTCCTCCTTATTATCCGTTTTGTCCCAATCAATAAGTTCATAAATAAAGTCAATCTTATCGTCCAGTTCCTCTCTTATGGCATTCCATTGTTTAATTTGATCAAACAATTTTTTCGGAAAATAATTCACTTTTTTCACTCCGTTTTTTGTTTTGATATCCTAATTTATGGTTATCTTAACACCTAACGAAAAAAATTATCCCATAACTTTCCATAAACGAGGTGAAATTTCATGACAGATTACAGCAAAAAATCCGTGGAGGAACTTGCAGAGCTAACAGCTCATTATGAGCATGAAAACTTTGAAATCATGAAAGAATTGATTCGCCGTGGGGTAGGCAAAGATCTACCAGATACTCTTGAACATCCAAGCATGTTTCCTGTTGAAGAAGATTTTTAGTTTTTTATACGAAATCCAAGACGTAGATGAACCCAGTAAGAAGTCCATGTCAAAAAGCATGGACTTTTCTTATTAGATCCAATATGCGGATACAAATAATTTGATTAGATTAATTATTGTTTCGCTAATCTGCCTACAGTACAATAAAAAGGCTCCCTTAGATTGGAAAGCCTTTTCTCGTTCTATTTAACTCTTGATTTAATAAGCACTCATGCAATAAAACTTCCTTCGGTTGATACCAAAGGAAATTAATTCATGTATCTATTTCACTTTACTAATGGGAATATCAAATATAATTAAAAAACAAAAAATTATTGGAACCGTCAGTAAGTATGCTAATAATGGTTTCTTGTGGTGCAATAGTAACATCGGGAAAAGCACACAATTAAACAAAACTGACAATCCAAAATTCCATCCATTATGATAATCAAATAAATTGATCGAAACAAAAAATAACTCAATGGCTGAATATATTAATATCCAATAAATAATATGTCTGATCTGTTTTACAATTGAATTTTGAGGAAAACGAGAAAGATATATTAATACAGAACAAGGAAAACCAATAAATGTTACAACAATACTGTTCCAAGTGTGGGTCGGCAACCAAAAATCTTTAAACTCCCACAGAGTATGCTGGTACGAAAGTACATCATACAATAAGGAAATGGCAATCATGTAGAGCATTGTGGAATGATATCTCTCCCAATTCCTCCAGTCACCCCAGCGCCAAACTGCAAGTATCCAAAAAATCTGCCCTATGATATGCATTGATTACCTCGCACGGGAAATTTTACCTATATTTTTTACCTAAACTAAAAATTAATTCATTTCCATTTAGAATTACTGCCTGCAACAAAAAAGAAAGAATACTGCATAAGAAGCCTTCCTGAGCAATAGACTCCCGTTAACTCAATAGCTATATGGATAGTTTCACCACCCTTGAACTATCTTGCCTTTTTAAATAATTTTTATTTTGCAGTAGCTTATAATATCTGTAAATGACCATAAAAGTGAGTAAATAGACACAGAATGTCCATCCAATATTCCAGCCGTTTAAATAAATAACCCTATCACTTTTTACAGCAATCCATTCAAGTAAAGTAATAAAAATAGCGAAGAGTAAGAGTAAAGTATATTTATTTCCAATTCCTCGATTAACTAAATAAATAAAATAACATGCAAGGACAGGATAAATTCCTAAATCAAGTGGTAAAGCAGAAAGTGATTGGTTATTTAGGAAGGGTTTGAACTTCCAAAGATAATTAAACCCCCATTCATTTATTACTGTGGCGGCAACTACCCCTATTGGTGCTATTAATATGACAATTATAGAATTTCTTTTATATATCCATACACCAAGAATCCAAGGAATAATAAACCCAATGACAAAATTAAAAAACACAATGTCCCTCCCCCTTTAACTCATGTATAGTATATACATTTTCCAGTATACAAAATACACATGCGGAACCATTGTTTAACCTAACTCCATTTATTATCTGACATTGAGTATCCTTTACTTCAACAACAAAAAGGAAGTAGGATGACACCCTGCCCCTCAATAAATAATGCTGCCAACGATATTCTTCCATATCATTGGCAGCATTTATGTCTACTCTATCCTATTTCCCTACGAAATCTTGCACCAAATCTTCAAATAGCTGAGACCATGCAAACCAGTCATGTGCTCCAAACACAGGATTTTCAGCCACATCAACTCCCAGTGCCTTAAGTTTAGCATGGAAAGCATGAATGTCAGCTTGACTAATAACATTATCATACTCACCATATCCCAGTATGACTTTTGGGGCATCCAGTTCGTTATACTTATCTAAAGCACCAGCCTCAATAAGTCCTTTCCAAACGCCACTCAGTATCCCAAAATACCCGAATTCAGTAGGGTTCTCAGCATATAAAATGGAAGTTAAAAAGCCTCCTCTTGATAATCCAGCAAATGCACGATCGTCGCTTTCTTCTGAAACATTATAGTTTTCTTCTACATAGGGTAGAACCTTATTAAAGAAATTTCGGTTAATCATAGAGTAATCCCATAGATTATCCGATATATCTCCTTCTTGGTAATCCCATGGAGTATCAGATGTATGCAAAACTGAAGCTGTTGGAGGATAATCGTTATTATCAATAGCAACCACTATTGCAGGTTCTACTTTGCCTTCTGCAATCAAATGATCCATAATATTGCCTGCATTTGCAAAAGCGAACCACTCCGTTTCATCTCCACCTGTACCATGGGAAAGATAAATCACTTTATAAGATTCTTTTCTGTTTTTGTCATAGCCATAAGGGAGATAAACGCCTAAGTATTTACTATCTCCATTTATATCCGTGTATGGAACATAATGAACTTGTCCAACTTTTGCATCTTTTCTTGGGAGTAAAATTGAATTGTCTGTTATCTGTTTGTGCTTATCAAACATCCCGTAAACAACACTATGTTCTTTAGGATAACGCTCCAGATTGCTTAAAGGCGCTATATTAGCCGGATCTGGAATCGTGATATCTATATCCTTGTCATTCCCGTTAAATGCATAGGCTACCTTATATTGATAGCAGAATGAACCACTTGGAATGGGCAAACTAATCATCCACAAATCAGTACCCTTAATCCTTGTCATCTTCTCTTCATATCTATCGGTCTTAGCAGGGAGCATGCCTGGTTCCCATTGGTAAGGCGAATACCACTTCTTAAGATCTTTTTCCTCTGGTTTATAAAATCTAAAATCTCCACTAAAGACGACATAATCAGCTAAGGGGTCCTTATAAACAAAAGTGGCCGTATAGCCCGTAGGTGAATTTTTATCTACTTTAACCGTTGCACCTTCTTTTACTCCGTTCATATTATTAGCTGCCATTCCCGGTGAAGCAATAGATGGAATGAACAAAGCTAAAGTCAAAACCAAATATAAAATTCTTAAATACCCTCTTCTGATTTTCATTTCTTGTCTCCTTTACAATTTTTTAAAGGCTAACTGTTTCCGTACCTGATTGTGATGAACAAAAAGAGACAGGACCTAAAAGCCTATTTCCTTGTCTCAACACATATTCTGTTATTATTATCTCAATATATGAATTATTAAGATAACGATATACATATTATACCAACATAGTTTACTATAGTTAAATATTACTTATTACATATTTTTCCAGACTAAATAATACAGTGTGGCTAGTATAAATGAACTAGATTAACATCCTAAGAACTAAGATAGACCATGTTAGTGTATGTTTTCCGTGTTTTATTAGTACTCCCCCTAAAATATGATATCTAAAATAAACTCCCTACCCGCCATTGGCGGCAACTTTTTGGCTACTGGTTCGTCTAAAAATTGGAGGTGTTTTTTTTAGTGAAACTATCAAAAAAGATTACTTTAGGGGTTATCGCGTCCTCTCTATTATTGGGAGGATCCGCGTTGGCCTATTCGTCGTACACCAAAAACATCAAAGTGACTTTCGCCAATATCAAGCTAATCGTCAACGGAAAGACGATCGAAACAAAAGCCGAGCCGTTTGTCTATAATGGTAATGTTTATGCGCCCGTGGCTACTATCGCGAATATGTTGGGAGTTAGTCAAGAATGGGGCAATAATCCTCCTTCGGTTCGTTTTGAAAGCCTTGATCGGGTAGGAAGCGCGCCACAGTACATGGGTACATTCGGACGTCAATATTATCCCCTGGACTATGTTTATGCGTTGAGGGATGACAATTTCATGAGAGAGGGCTCACTATATAACAAGGTTGTCAATTTTACAAATCAAAAAGAGCTTGATATTCCTAAGAATGAGAGTGAAGGAAGGTTATATCCGATCTCGGGCATGGTTCACGCTGATATGTTTTATATGTTGGAGCGAAATTCTAAGGGTACATTTATCAATGGATACAAGATCGACAAAGTGAAGACCGCCATTTCCAAAGTATTTTCCCGTGAGATCGAGCCAGTTGAGGGTCATCTAACTTTCAATGAAGCCACGCGGGAGTTTACCGAAAGGATTCATAAAGCCGAAAACGGGAAGGCTAAACTTGTCGGCGTAAAGATCTATCGGATTAGCTGGGAAAACCAAATCACCAAAACCGATGAATTGATCATGGAATAAAAAAGACGACTCTCATTCAACTTCTTTGAATAGAGAGCCGTCTTTTCTTTTATTTCACATTGAATATTTGAACATACGAATAGGGTCCGATTGCGTTTCGAGCGAAGACTGAATTACCATTTTTAAAAAGTTTCCTGCATTCAATCTTTTTTCTAATAGCAAAGAGTATTTTGATCGATAAAAAAACGTTTCTCTAGACCCACTTGATATGGCATTGTTAAAAGCAGATGGATTGAATAATTCTACTGATAAGATATCTTTGTAGGTGTAATGATCCATGTTCACCCTAGTAGGGATATTGTGGAGTGTCATGCCATCTGTGATGAAATTGAAAAGATGATGTCAGAAAAACATCATGTTTCCCATGTTCATATTCATATTGAACCTGACAAGAAGTTGTTAATTTCATAAACGTTTCCATAGGTTTCCCTTCTCATAGGTTTGAGAAGGGTTTATTTTTAATTAACGTATAACGACAATTTTAATTTAATTTTAATTGCAAGGTATTCACCTGAAGACTCAGCCCATATTTGTCCACCGTGCATTTCTATAATGCTTTTTGAGATGGCTAACCCAAGACCAGAGCTGTCATCATCAACAGACCTCGCTTTGTCCAGCTTATAAAGCCGTTCAAATAATCTGGGTAATTCCTCTTCCGGAATCGGATCTCCTTTATTTCCAATTTCAATAATGGCAAACTCATTTTGTATTTTTAATTTTATATGGATAGTTCCAGGTTTAACGCTATACTTTACGGCATTACTCATTAAATTCTCAAAAACCCGTAGCAATTGGCTAGGATCAGCTTGAATGGGGACGGGACTATCTGGAAATTCACTTTTGATGACAAGCTGGTGTTCTCCAGGTACACTCATTTCATCAATAAATTGCATCAGCATATCTTTTAGATTAATGTCCATAAGGTATAATTGGATTTCTTTATGATTTAACTTTGTGTAAGCAAATAAATCATCCATTAGTCTTTTTAATCGCTCAGCCTTTTCGAATGCTGTATTTACGTAAATATCATGGGATTTTTCATCTTCATATTTTTTATCTTTGAGGATGCGTAGGAATCCTATAATAGTAGTCAGAGGGCTGCGCAAATCATGAGAAATGTTCGTGATCAGTTCACTTTTCAATCTTTCGATTTCTCGCTCTTCATCTATTTTTTGCTTTAATGCCAACGAAAGTCCGTTTATACTTTTGGCAAGTGTTGCCAATTCGTCTTTTCCTTTCACAATCATGGTAGAACCAAGGTTTTCATCAGCCATATTCCGGATATTTTCTTCCATGTATTCAATATACTTAATTTTACTTCGAATACTGAAGATGAATATAAGGATAAATAAGCCAACGGCCAATAAAAAACCAGTGATGATAATGGAGTTGTGTTCAACAGGCGAAATAATTCCGCCTTCGAGATATTTTTTTAAAAACCAAATAGCGTATGAATAAAAGAATAAAAACGATACTACAAAACAAATAGTTATAATCAGGAGTAGTCTGGTAACAATTCTCATGAGTACTTCTGCTCCTTAAAACGATTCAAGTTTATAACCCACACCCCAAACCGTTTTAATGTATTTGGGCTCTTTGGGATTTTCCTCGATTTTTTCTCTCAGTTTTCGAATATGAACCATTACCGTATTCTCCGAGCCAAGAAATGCTTCATTCCATACTTTTTCGTATATTTGCTCAATGCTTAGGACAATACCCTTATTTCGAGCAAACAACTCTAGAATATCGAATTCCCTGCGGGCTAATTTTACTTCTATCCCTCTAACTGTAACCTCTCGCATTTTTCTATTAATCTCCAATTCTCCAATTTTTATTTCATCTTTGTTGTCACCGATGTCCCTTTGACCCAGCGTCAAATACCTTCTAAGATGAGATTTTACTCTAGCGACCAATTCTAAGGGATTAAAGGGCTTCGTCATGTAATCATCAGCACCGATAGACAAGCCCCGAATTAAATCCGTGTCTTCGGACTTAGCGGTTAAAAAGATAATTGGGATGTTCTTAGTCTCCCGTATTTTCATACATGTTTCCATTCCGTCCATTTTTGGCATCATCATATCAAGGATGATAAGTTGAACATCTTCTCTGCTCAGAATTTCCAATGCTTCCAATCCGTCGAAGGCTTGAAGTAGGTGAAATCCTTCGTTTTTTAGATAAACTTCAATAAGCTTGTGTATATTTTTGTCATCATCAATAATGAGTATGGATTCTTTATCTTTCATTCCACTTGTTCACCCGTTTTCTTTATTTTACTAACCAAAAAAATCAATAGAGCCGCGATGCCGCAAACAGAAATGGCTATCCATCCAACTTGAGTAAGATAATGGCTAATAACATCTATAGATTGACCAAAATACATTCCGGTGAAGAAAAGAGCCAATGTCCAAAAGAAGCCAGTTGAAAAAGAGAATAGGACATATTGATAAAATGGCATTTTATTCATTCCTACAATATACGGAACGACATGACGAACAACGGGTAAGAAGTAGCTTAGAACCAATGAAAAAGCCCCATAGCGTTTAATTAGGTCATGGGCCTTCTCCATATATTTACCCATTTTCTTCTTTCTCATCATATAATGAAGGGCTGGAAAACCAATGGCTCTTCCTACGCAGTATCCAATCGTAAGTCCTGATACGACCCCGGCGTACGTAAGAAAAAAGGCCGGTAGAGGTTCTAATATCCCCATGGAAGTCATAAAACCACCACTCATGACAATCACTTCATCTGGAATTGGCATCCCCACGATCCCTAGCCACAAAAAGAAAAATAAAGCAGCATAACCATAATGCTCGACCCCCTGTAAGATTACGTCTATATCCATTCTAATTTCCCTCTTTCTTCTTTGCGCACGTATAAACAAAAGCAGGTGGAATATTACGCAGCTCGAAGCCAACTTCCACATGATCGAAGTATTGTTTTAACATGCTTTTCATCTGCAGGGAATATTGGAAAGCAATAAACAGACCATCCGGCTTGAGACTTTTGGATATAGCCTTCATGATATTTTTTCGAAGCTCTAGTGGAAAGTTAGCAAACGGTAAACCGGAGACAATACAATCCACTCGGGGAATGTTAAGTTTATGAAGTAATAGATCTAGCCTCTCTGCGTCTGATCCAAAGGTTAACGAGGGATAAGCTGTCTCTAAATTTCGCCTCATTTGATTATCTTTTTCAATAATGACTGCCTTTGTTGAAACCTTTTTATGTTTAGATAGGTGGCTCGTAAACACTCCGGTCCCTGCACCTAATTCAACAATGGTGTCAAGGTTATCCCAAGATACATTCTCAAACATCTTATTTACAAGGAATTTTGAACTAGGGGTTATACTTCCCACTTGTGCTGGTGATTCAATAAATTTATTTAAAAACGTGAAACGCTCCTTTGTTATACTCATCATATACCTCACTCCTTTAAGAGATTTCATAAGTATCATTATCGTTTCAAAATCTTAAATAAACCTACAGAATTTCTTAAGAAAATCTTAAATGTTGCAAAACCAAAAAACGAGAGTACGCTCTATGAAGCTCTCGATGCCCTTTAGCTCAATAATAAAGATCAAAATTATTTCCTTCATAAAACGGTAAAACTAATTAGTATTACTACCTTAATAAACAGGGGACCAGCGCAACATGAGATTTTCTATTGTCTTATTCTCTACTTCGTGGATTTTATTTCTGATTTTTGCTGATAAAAAGAAAATCCCTTTGTATATTTCCACTTGTTACACTGCTGTGATATTAGCCTTTATAACGGACCTCCTCATGGTCACAAGACCCTTATGGGAATATCCTGTGAGGGTTAAAGAGCATTTGTTTTGGATAGAGATGATGAATGCATTTGGGATCTATTTTGTTACGACATTCTTATTCCTTCAACTCCTTCCTCAAAAGCAAACTATTTTAAGGATGACACGCCATATCTTCTACTGGTCGACTTTTGCCATCCTCATTGAATACCTTGCTTTAAAAGTTGGGTTCATAAAGCATCAGATGTGGTGGAATCTAGGATGGTCTTATTTATCCGATGGGATTCTTTTTACCTTCTTTTACGCTCATTACAAATGGAGCAATAAATATTTCAAACAGAGTTAATTCTGAGAAATACAATTTCAAAAAAGAAGGAAGGCTGCATATGCAGCCTTCCTGAACTCATCTAGGTGTGCGTTTCGGATAGATACATCCATAATTCTCTCCCCATTATTATTAACATCTTACATATTTACGTTTGAAACCAAGTCTCCCCCTATCCATCTCTTTTTGAATACTTTCATAAGCGTTTAGGAGACTGCTTTTTTTCTTGTCCCGTTTGACTTCTACTGTACCTACTTCCTTGGCGGTCTCCACTGCCTTTTCATGTAGCGGCAAATATGAAATCCCCACCGTGTATAGAAAATTATTCATAGCCGATTTCGTTCGTTCTGGCGAATCACGAATCGTATGGCTCTCAACCAATGGAATCCTGCAAAAGGCCTTTGCTTTTAATTACATTTCGGGTACTCCCGCTTCAGGTTTTATCTCAAACAAGTAAAGGGGATTGCCGTCAGGATCACTGAAGTAGGCGAGCCGGGTTGCCTTTTCATCAATTATTTCAGCAAAGACAATCCCCTTAGATTTCAATATTTCGAACGTATGATTGAAATCCTCCGGTTCAAGTCCGATTGACAGACTCTCCGACTTCCCTTGTTCAGGGGAGCCGTTCTCACTGATGGGGTGTAACCCTATTGTTAGCCCAGAGGTCTCAACTTGCGCCCAATGTCCTTCGACTTCGTATTGCAATTTCAATCCAAGGGTTTCAACGTAGAATTGTACTGCCTTTTTCAAATCAGCTACCATTAGAGTTACATTACCACTCTTGAACATTATTATTTCCTCCATCTATAATGTAGTAGACTTGACCCTTAAAACAAAAGAGGTACCCACACATCTCCATATTAAAGTATAGACCCCCGCTGACGGAATAAAACATTGGCGTCAATCAGCTCTACCCTTTTCTTTTTGACTTCATGTTTTTCTTTATCTTCATGAAGTCTACACAATCGCTATAGAATTTAACTAGTTTTGTTAATTATTTTTTATTGTTTAATTAGTCTGTCCTCTCCTATAATGAAGTCATTGTATTAAGAAAGGAGACTTGAACTAATGGAATGGGAAATTATCATTTCCCTATTTGATTGGGAACTCCTCACTTCATCGCTATCAATTGTATTAGGGATTGTCTCTCTTTCGGTTTACGGTTGGACAAAGACGAAAAGAGATATAGGTTCCTATAAATGTACCGATATCAAAGTTATTTTTACAAACATCAACATAAACTGGTTAACAATTTCTATTGTCTTTTCTTCTAAACTTTATTTACGATTTATTAGATTTACGTTTTACAAGGAAGAGACAGCTAACGATTGATCCTATCTCAGTAACCTAAAAGTATTAATTTTAAGGAGATGGATCAAATGTTAGCGATAAAAACTTGTTCAATAGTAAGAACAGGAATAGTCATAACTCATTCTTATGATGAAAAACTTAATGGTCGTAAACTCAATGATATTAGTGAACCTTTTTGGAACCAAAAGAAAAAAGATTGGTATGTCCTTGCTAGAGTAGAAAATTTGCTGACTGGTCGTTTCAGTTCAAGAATGTATCCATTTAAAATATCCGATATAGAATTTGATGTGTAATCAGCCTCTGAATAGCATTTCAAACAACTGAAATGCTATTTGCCTTGGTAGGTTTGGTTTTTGTATCTAACCTCACAGAACATCTGTTATTTCAAAGACCACTTCGGTGGTTTTTTTTACTAAATATGTTTAAAATCCGGAAATAAATCAACACTATTTTATGAGGTGGTCTTATGAATCTATTTCCGACAATACATACAAACTTTTGGGATGCTGTAGTTGCAGTCCCTGTCATTATGATTCTTACTCAAATAATTAAAGTTTTTTTACATGTACCCAAAAAATTTGTACCTTCAATAGCACTATTACTTGGGTTAATCATTTCAATATTCATAAGTCATCGAAACAACTTAGTAGCAGGTATCTTTATGGGCTGGTTCTATGGTTATGCTACAATTGGAAGTTATGCCGCTTTAAAAACGGCAATTATAGCCTATAGAGCTAAATAAGTGCACTAACACTGCAGTTCCAACGAAACATCTACTTTATCCCGTCTCACCTTCTAATGACATATTCTCCAATATCTATGTACGATTTTTGCATTCATTCATAGCCATTTTTGAACGATCGAGACCCGTCGTAAAAACCAACACTTTTGTATTCTGATATGATTCTCCGTTTTTAACCAAGCAGTAAAGAAAAGTGAGGCAGCAAGAGTAAAAGCCCTCCATGTCGGAGGGCTTCCTAAACCTGCATTTATATCTTTTTTACAAACTCCGATTTTAATTTCATAGCTCCAAACCCATCAATTTTGCAATCAATATCATGATCTCCATCAATCAAACGAATATTTTTAACTTTTGTACCAATTTTTACAATCAAAGAAGTTCCCTTTACTTTAAGGTCTTTAATTACTGTAACAGAATCGCCATCGTTTAAGACATTTCCATTTGCATCTTTAATGATTTTTCTATCTTCACTATTTTGGGTTTCCAATTGTAAATTCCATTCATGAGCACATTCTGGGCAAACAAAAAGACTTCCGTCTTCGTAAGTGTATTCTGAATTACATTTTGGGCAATTTGGCAACATAGACACCGTTTTATTTTCTCCATTCGTTATTTTTATTCATTCTGTCATAGTCCTTTCATATAGGCAACCTTTTTCAGCGACTTTTAGCTCAAAAAAGCTAAAGTTACTTTTATTAAAAAGACGTAAATCGTAGTCCTCGGAATTACTTATATAACGATCGGAAAAATCAATTCTCTATTGCTTTACAGATTCTACCTCTACAACCTCATGTTTTAGATACCCATTTGCAAAGCGCCTCTTAAACACAATTGCTAATTTGATGAACTTCTATTTTTTAAATGGATTGTTGGTCCACTCGAATCAGATTTATTCACGCCAACGGTATTGCCGTTGTTTAGATTTCCTTTTTGATCTTGTTTCTTTAATAAACCTTTGTTCTTTTCATTCATTTTAGCTATAGGGGAATCTGTCTCATAATTGGCCCCTATGTTCAGTTTCCCTTCTAGTTCTTTAATTCCAATTGTGCCTATATTATTTTCATAATTTACCTTGTCCACAATAAGTTTCTCAATGTTCAAGTTTTCCACGATGATGTTTCTAGATCTTTCCACATCTTTCAGGAGTTTAATTTCGTTCTCTAAATTCCGTAGTCTCTCATTCATCTTAAACAAATGTTCATCAGGAGAACTGGGAGAAAAAAGACTCCCTCCTGAATGCTTTGTTGCCAAAAAAGAAAAAACCGCTCTTCAGCGGTTTTCTTTTTTTCTAAAAACTAAGGTTACGTTTTAACCTATCTGTGTTGATCTATAAGAATTGGATTTCCATCGGGGTCTTCAATAAAAATATGGGCTGGTCCTTCCGTTTTTACGTCTGCTTCACTAATGATCTTTATTCCCTTATTGCGTAATTCTTCTTGTAAAACTCTTACATCCTTAAACGGATTGATTTCTTCAGCTTTATTATTCCACCCCGGATTAAAGGTCAACATATTCTTTTCAAACATTCCTTGAAACAATCCAATCGTGCAATCGTCATTCTGCATGATTAAGTAGTTTTTTGTCATGTCGCCAGCCAATACATGGAACCCAAGCTTTTCGTAAAACTCTTTCGATACCATAATGTCTTTAACATTTAGACTTACAGAAAATGCACCTATTGTCATCTTTTTCTCCTTGGCTTTTAATTTTTATTAGCTATTCTCAAATTATATTTTACCACAAATAACCAATAAAGAAGATTTAAGATTTAATTTCAAAAACCAGACCCATCCAACATTCTCATTACGGATTTAGTCTTTCTTATATTCATAGCAAAACCGTCGGAAAATCTAATCATGCAGGAAAACCCTCGATGGGTAAAGGAAAAGGTCCATTCCTTATCGAATGGACCTTTTACCTGTTCTGATAGCCTTCGGTCATTTTCCTCAAGATCGTTTACGTCGCCATCACACTTTTAAGACCTACATTTTATTGGGATGATTTTGGTTCATCACGGACTTCACGGCTTCTTCAATTTCTTTATATCCTGTACATCTGCAAATATTTGACTCTAGCCATTCCTTCATTTGACTGTCGCTAGCTTGGGGATGATGGGTAAGGAGTGCATGGGCATTCAGGATGAAGCCAGGTGTACAATAACCACATTGAAAAGCAAAATGGTCAATAAAAGCTTGCTGTAGGGGAGTGTTTTTTAGCCCTTCAATTGTCGTTATTTTTTTCTTCCGAGCTTCGATAGCAAGCATCAGGCAAGATTTCATCGGTAAGCGATCTATTTGAACCGTACAGGCTCCACAGTCTCCATTTAAGCAGCCGGGCTTCGCTCCTGTAAGCCCGAGCTGTTCTCGAAGCACGTACAAAAGCGTATTCGCCGGTCTAACAAATACCCTTTTGGTTTCCCCATTAATTTCAAGATGTAACGAGATATGATCGCCTTCAAATTTTTGCATCACGATCCCCTCCCAGCGTAGTTAATATTTCCACCAAGAGATTCTGAATAACAAACAGTCGAAAATCAGAGGATCCTTCTACATCATTCAAAATGGGACTGGGAAGATGCCGAGTGGCATAACGTACTCTCTCGTTCATAGGGAGTTCTGGATTGTTGAGTTCCTCTTCCAATCTTCTAGAACGAAAAGGAAATGGGCAAACCCCACTAAAAGCAACTCTAATATGCGATTCCTTCTTTATGGCCGCTATCGTAACTAAGGGATATCCTGTCTCCCATTGCTGTCGCCTCTTGATAGCAACATAGGGCAAGCCTGTATCTTCTCTCTTCGTTCTAAGTAGAACCAGGAATTCTCCCTTATCCAACCGAAGATGCTGGTCAAAACGCTCATGTAGGGGAAAATAATGGACTCCTCTTGGACCAGCAATCAGGACTTCGCTATCCGTAAGTAAAAAAGGCAAAACAGCCTCCCGGTAAAAAATCCGTCCGCAAATATTTCCGCCTAGCGTAATTTTATTACGAGCCGTGTGGTCCGCAACCTCGCTGGATATCTTAGTCAAGAGCGGAAAAACATTAGCTTCTTCAATGCGGGTCAAGGACAAGGCAGCTCCAAGGGAGATATGATCATGATGGGTGCCAAGGATTTGGCTTTCGGGAATATCCCTAATATCAATGACAGCCCTTGTTGGAACAAGATTGAGCCGTCCCAGAGTAATGATCTCCGTACCTCCCCCATAATAGACTGGGTTTTGGCCCTTGCTTTCTAAATAATGATAAATCTCTATTGCTTCTCGGATCGATGAGGGCAGATAATAGTTGAAGTCATAGGGGATCATTTGGCATTCCCCTTCTCTTTCGTTCTCCAGATTACCTCAGGAATCAATGGCAAGTGATGCAAAGACACTCCGGCAGCCACCGACAAGCTATTCCCCAAACAGGAAGGCATCCCAATCAAACCATGTTCCCCTACACCTCTTGCCCCATAAGGAGCATCCAACTGCGGCGTTTCCACAAAATCTACGATATACTCCGGATGTTCTCCAAACCGAAGTGGCCGGTAGGTCCTCAGCTGCGGATTCAGGACCCTTCCCTGTTGATCAAATACGAATGTTTCCCTGCCGCCGAACGCTAATCCCATGCTCATGGCCCCCATCACTTGGCCCCTTGCCGCTTTTTCATTCAACACTTTTCCGAGATCAATGACGGAGACCGCTTTAACAATTCGATAGGTGTAATCTAGTGTATTGAATTCAACTTCCACCCCTTGGGCCCCCACGGTCCACTCCGGCCCTGGCTTCCCTGCCCCCGTTTCTGGATCTAATAGAGTCATATGCCTAAGGATGTAGGTTCCCCTCCCAATGACTTGGCCCCCAATAGCATTTCCATTCGGGTAGGTATAACCATAGGCAATATCCTTTAAGTCCAATCCCATTTTGGGGTCATCACGCAAAAAGACTCTACCGAAGGCAACCACAAGATCCTCCACAGGAGACCGCAAGACACAAGAGGCTATCGCCTTTAACTGTCGAATGGCGTCATCAGCTGCTACCAAGGCGGCTCTTCCGGCCATGAACGTTCCTCGGCTCGCAACCGTCTTCCAATGTTCCGGTGTGGTCTGGGTGTCTACTTCCATCCGGACATGGACCTGGTCCACGGGCATTTTTAGCCGTTCTGCTACGATTTGGGCTAGAATGGTTTTGGTTCCCGTGCCGATTTCGATCACACCAGACATAAGGTTTACGCTGCCGTCCGGATTAAACGTGAGAATGACACCGGAGCTCGCGTTCGTATCAATCGTGGAAGTTTTCCAAATACAGCTGATGCCTTTCGCTCGCACTTTCCCGTTCCCTAGATCGATTCGCTGCCCTTCTTCCCAATTCATATGACCCTTCAATCGTCGAATGCATTCAGGCAAATTCCCAACATTGCTGGTATTCAGAAGAACCTGCGTAGGCGTCCGATGTCCTGGAAGAATAGCATTCCTTTCACGTAAGACGAGAGGGTCCATGCCCAGCTTTTGGGCCAGGATATCCATCGTCCGCTCAAAGACAAAGTGCACTTCCGAATGGCTAAAGCCTCGAAAGGGTGCAGGATAAGGGTGGTTGGTATACACACATAACGAATCGCACCAAATATGTTCAATATGATAAGGACCCGTACAGTCCACAGCGGCCGCTCGACTTAAATCAATGGCTTTGTCCGAATAGGCCCCTCCATCAAATAAATAAAGAAGGGTCGCTAGTTTGAGCTTACCGTCCCGTGTACAGCCCAGCTTTACGGTTGCATCAAGACCAATGTGACAGGGAGCTGTCGTCATATCCTCTTCTCTTGTGTACAATAATTTGACGGGTCTGCCTCCAACTGCTTTTGAGGCCATATACGTGAGAATTTCGTACTGGACAGAGGCCTTGCCCCCATAAGCCCCTCCAACGAGCGGTGTGTGAACGATAATGTTCCCTACTTCCACTCCAAAATAAGCACTGATCAGTTTTTTCACCATAAAGGGGGCTTGGGAGGAAGTCGTGATGATAATCTTTCCATCCGATTGAATTTCCGCAAATGAACATCGGGTTTCCATCGCCGCGTGATCAGATGGCGCAAAGGAAAAATGGGCCTCCACCTTAACTTCGCTTTCCTTCCATCCTTTTTCTACATTTCCTTTGCGAATTTTCGTTCGGCTCGCCACATTGGAATTTGGCTCTGGATAGACCCCTTCAATTCGTCGATAACTCATGACATTCTCATGAACGAGAGGGGCATTTGGCTCGAGTGCTTGCCTAGGGGAGTTCACCACAGGAAGTGGTTCATAGGAAACACGGATCATGTCAGCCGCCCGTTTGGCTATGACCGGGCTATCAGCTACAACAAGCGCCACGGTCTCTCCATAGTAGCGAACTTTTCCATAAGCAATCGGCGGCCGATCTCGCATCTCTTCTCCCGTCAAGGGAGACGGCTGCCCTAGTAGAATCGCCCGCACTCCAGGAATCAATAAGGCATCACTCGTATCGATAGCCTTAATGATGGCGTGAGCGTAAGGACTGGTCACCATCTTTGCGTGAAGCATATCGCGTGAGGAGTAATCATTCGTATATCTTGCCGACCCGGTTACTTTTTCCTTAGCTTCTTTTCGAATCACACTTTTTCCAATAACCGTATCCAAGATCACTCATTCCTTTCGCACATTAAACTGGGTTCAACAGGGTAGACCTAGCTCATGAACCCATTTAGGAATCCGCCTCTAGTATCCTAATTAGACTTTTATGATAGCTAGCGATCATTCATTACATTTTCTCCTTCTAATACCTTATTGGATAGATGCTTATGCCAAAAATCGAGGATTGGAATACAGTGAATAAGAGGGTGGATGTTATGAATGAAAAAGGGTGAACGGGAAAAAGAAACACTGAGCATTCTTCAAATACAGCGGACCGTTGATCTTGCAACTGCTTATTTACTGTTCATTAACCAAATCACGATTAGTTCCACTGTTATTTCTTCTGGAGGGTTTCGTGTGACCGTCGGCGGGCCCATAACAGGAACGGGACGCCTTGTGAGCAAATCAGGAAGCGCAGTAGAGAATCTCGTAATCAGAGGAATAAGCGTAACAATCGGACTGTTATTACTTGTGAACCAGATTAATGTTCAAGGTGCTTTTATTGGTCCCGGCAGGTTTACCATTAACATTACGGGTCCCATTTTTGGTATTCCAAGAAATGAACCGAACTTAAATGTAGTCAAAAGATTTAAGGCATTACGCGCAATTCTCAAGAAACAGTTTAAACACCACCCCAGGGTGTGGGAAAGAATAGAAAGAGGTGTGCAAAATGGCTTCCAATGACTTAACACCATCCAAGGACCTCATTTTCATGGCCGCACTTTCGCTTGGTATTTTTATCTTTTTCTTTACCAAGGGAGAACAGAGAGGGAGGTAGTTTTAGCCATTGACTGCAGAAGGCGAGAATCCCAACTACAAAAAAGTCGACAACCTGATGACTATTTTTACGTAGTCTATCTAGATGTCGGCTTTATTTGTTTCGGAACTTGTAAAATTCAAGCAAATCCTTGTTTCAACCGCTATCATTGCAGTGATCGGATGCAGAAAAGATCCTTTTGATTTCAGGTTCCGTTGTTCTCATGGCTATTCTATGTACTCTTCCTTTAAGTCGAAATCTAGCCAAAAGATGGTTTTACAGTCACTTGCCTCTGACTAATTAAAAAGCAGAGGGTGTCCCATAAGTTTTGGGACACCCTCTTTTCATCCTCTTTTATAGTGAATCTTGTACAACTACAAGGTTTCTACCTAAGCTTTTAGCTTTATACAAGGATTCATCCGCTTTTTTAAACAAATCTTTCGTTTCACAGGTTTCGGGATAGGTTGCGATGCCAATGGAAACGGTAATCTGAATACTTAGGCCAGTTGGTAATAAAAAATAATGTTCCTCCATCGTTTTCCTAATTCGTTCAGCTATATTTTGGGCTTGGCTTTTCGTTTGATCTGGTAAAATGATAGAAAATTCCTCTCCGCCGTTTCGAGACACAATATCCCCTAGACGGGTAGCCTTTTGCAGGATGACCCCGATCTCCTTTAATACAGCATCTCCCGCTTCATGTCCATACCTATCATTGATTTTTTTAAAGTGATCAATATCAAGAAGGAGAAGGGTTAGATTCTTTTGCTGTTGCTTGGCTTTGAACATATAGGCGTTGAACAACGTTTCAAATTGTCGTTGGTTATTCAAACTCGTTAAAAAGTCCGTAGCAGAATCCTTTTCCAACTTTTTAAAGATGGAGTTTCTAGCCCGAATATACTCCATGGTATAGTAGGAAAAATACATCGCCACAAAGGAAAAAAACCAGTGAATAGGCAAAATCTTATAACAAAAAGTAGATAGATTGAATTCAATATCATGATTTAACATGTGTACGATTAAGAACGAAATGGCCGTCATACAGAAAGTATTCATGAGGATCAGTCTTTGAAGGACAGACCAGCGAGTAGTGAAGTTAAACAAGATACCGCATCCCATCCCCAAGATGAACATCACCATCGAGGCTTCCATGGCATTATGCGTGACATCCAGTAACAACAATCGCCCTATAGCTACAATTAATCCCGCAATAACAGAAGGAAAAAAACCGCAATAGGCTGCAATTAATATAATACCAATGTGGCGTAAGTCCACTATTGTAGTGGGATTAACATGAATGGAAAATTTCATTAATACAATCCCTAACACACCACAAAGGACACTTAAAACCAACTTAACACCCAATGGGGAATCAGGTGAAATCGGATGATACTGGTTGAAAAAACGACTCACTAAGAAAATGAGTGAAACGATAATACAAGTATTGATAAATAAATCACTGAACATCCATATCACCTATTAAATTATCGAGGTATGAGATAAAACATCTTCATTGTAGGTTTTAATAACCATAAGTGCAATATAAAAATTTTAGTATAACTTCAGTTATCTTCGGATGACTAAAAATCTTCCTAAACTATTGCACCCACAACCCGGTAAATCCTTTGAAGACGTGTTCGAATGTCCCATTCGTAAAACAAGAAGGAGGTCGTTCACTAAAGGTGAACAACCTCCTTACATTTCAATAAGAAGTACGTTGATTTGATTGTATGATATGCTCATTTATCAATCGAATCTGAGAATAAAGATCCATCCGGGTCTTCCAATCCATGCTCGGATCGATTATTTGGTTTTTGATTTGTTCCTTCATATCTTCTAAATCTTGAACATCCTTTACTCCCATCCAGACATACGTCCATTGGCTAGGTGAGAGGAGGCTGCGGTTCATTGTAGATAACCACCTCCTGGACCGGGATTGGAAGGGCTGCTTTCTATCTTCCAAGTTTCTCCTTGTCGCAAGAGCCTCAACGTATGATCTAGCAAACCACGCTTACGCCATTCGTCTCTTAGTCTCGTCCACAACTCCTGTTCAGATTCGCTGAATGCAACGGTTCCATTTTGCATGGGAATGAACTGTTTAGCTTGCACATCTATAAAGGCTTGAACAGCATCTTCTAAGGGCATAACATCTGTTTTGCGAAACCATTGGGGTTTAGAAGGCCCAATGGGGATGATTGCAATATCTATAGCATATTTCCTCCCGATCTCAGTAAAACCCGGAAAATATCCGGTATCTCCAGCGAAATAAATATGTTCCTTTGTCTTAGGATTATGACATATCCATCCCCCCGTGGAACATTTTTTTTCATCGAAGAGACTTTTCCTTGTTCCACGATGAGAAGGAACGAAGGTAAATTGAAGAGGAATCTTTACAAAGTGGTTCCACCAAGATACTTCTTTGACATGATTAAACCCCTTTCCAATAAATACTTCCTGCAAACCGTTAGGTACTAAATAGAGGGGATCTCCCTTTATTCGGTGAAAGGTATGGAAGTGCAACCAAAGATGCTGTCCATGAGAAAGTAACACCACATCAATGGCTGGCAATTCGTCCAGATGGATCTCCGGGGCGGAAATTCTTCTCTTTAAGCCCATAAAAGAGGTCCAAATTGGATCTGTTAGAATATTTAATCCACCGGTTTGAATCAAAAAAGTAGAATGTCCGACCCAAGTAATCGATGTTGTTTTGCGGTTAGACTGTAAAAATTGGATCTGTTTATCATCGGGTACGTTGGGAATCGATTCCTGGGTCCATTGCAAATGATGGTTCATCACCAGACCATCCCTTCATTGTATTGGATGTTCTGGATGACTACCGAAGTTTCACCAGTCGGAGTACATAAAACGACTCTCTCCCCCAGTTCTCTTAATAAAAGCTGATTGCCTACTGGGGATAGAAAGGATATACAACCTTGTTCAGGATTCGACTGTTCTGGAAAGCAAATGGTGAACTGATCGGTAAACTGATCATCTTCATACAATACGGAGACTTCGGTTCCGATATAGACTTTATTTAAACAAGCTGAAGCCTGATTTCCAAGACTGGAAATCAAATGTTCAATCTCCGAAACATACTGTTCGAAAAATTTGAGATTCCTATCCCGAGTTGGAGCAGAAGACAGATATTGATTCAATAACTCGGTTCGATTTTCATCAATAAAAACCAGTTGCTTGACTAACCCACTCCTTAATGGATGGTTATAACTATGGTTCATCATAGATACACCCCCTGGATGGATTATAACCTCTGCAGAATTTCATACTTACTGACATCATGTTCGCCTCCTTAAAAAATAGCATAAAGACAAGGACTTCCAGCGTATGGAAATCCTTAGCAATATCTTAACACATCCTAGTAGAAATTTCACCATGTAGACTCCTCATACTCCGATATAAGAATAGCTTCTATTGAAGCCCTTTCGGAGATGTAGTATCCATCATTATCGGAAGCTTTTCATGCCGATAGGAAAGTTTGTTCGATTTGGAGCATAGTCGGCTCATCCTTACTTCATTCTTTGTAGGTTTGCGTTCATGAGAGTGGCAATCTTTCGTTCATTCTCACCTGAGCTCCGTTCCAGTTGTTGGATGACAAGCTCTTGTCGTTCTACTGGATGGTTCTGACTTAACTTTGCTTTGCCCTCAATCTTGGTTATTTTCATTTTAAATCCTTGAACACCCTTGCTCAATCCTCCCACATAGTCAGCGTCCACATCTTGCAATCGGTATGGACTACCAGGGGCTTCGTACTTCTGTACCATTTCATGAAAGGACTCCATTAACTGCTGCTCATCGTCAATAAGTTCGATTTCTCCGTTTACATGAACCGTCACATAATTCCAGGTTGGCACTGCTTTATTCGTCTCATACCATGAGGGGGAGATATAGCAATGCGGACCATGAAAAACTGCTAAAACCACCTGATTTTGAATATCTTTCCATTGTGGATTTGGACGGGCAAAATGTCCATATAAGTATTGATTTTCCTGATCCAAAATTAAAGGTAAATGTGTAGCAAAGGGTATTCCGTTATGATGAGAGAATAAGGTCGCAAAGCTGTATTCTTTCATAACCTTATAAGCAATGTTTACATCTTCAATTAAAAAGTGTGAAGGAATATACATAAGTCTCTCCTTAAAGTTTTTTAAAATAGAGTTACATGAGTGTTTTGGTCATGATAAAGTCCATTTGCTCTTCATCCCCCATGTAAAAAGAATGAGATCCCGTTTGAACAAACCCCATCTTCTTGTAGAAGGCAATAGCATTTTCATTTTTTTCCCATACACCTAGCCAAATTTTCTTTTTATTACTCTCCGTCGCCATTTCCAATGCTTGATTTAGCAGATGTTTACCAAGTCCATGTTTTTGAAATTTTTTCTTTATATAAATCCGCTCGATTTCAAGTGATTCATCCCCCATTTTTTCAGACTGAGCATCATTCGTATTCAGCTTTAAATACCCAGCAACTTCATGATGAAGATAAACCAAAAAAAATTGCGAAGAAAGATGGGATAATTCTTTTTCTAGTTGATTGAAGTTAAATGCCCGTTCCAAATAGGCACTCATATTTTCAGGTGAATTCTGATCCTCAAATGTCTCCTTAAATGTTTCATAACTAATTTCTTGTAGTGTGCGTAAATCTTCAAGGGTGCACGGTTTTATATTTATAGTCATAAATATGTCGCTCCTCTATTGATCAATAATTTCTCTTGTTTCCCTTTTTAACATGTTCCCAATCTTTTTCTATATTTTTTCTTACTCTCTGAAGAAGTGTAAAAATGGTTTCTACTTCCCCATGGGAAAACCCCTCTAATGCCACGCTATTGGAGTAATCATTTTCTCTTTTTATAAAAGGGTATACCCCCTTCGCTTTCTCTGTCGGAAACAGTTTCTTAATTTTTTTGTTATGTCGATCTTCTCTCTTTTCGATAAAGCCATTCATTTCGAGGTTTTTGATTGCACGTGATGCGGTTGTTCGATCTACTTTTATCATCTCAGCTAACTTTTCCTGAATGATTCCTGGGTTTTCACAGATTCGCACAAGGTACAAATACTGCCCTTTTGTAAGGTCATATTCTTTAAATTCTATATTACTTATAGAATCTAATGCCCTTGCAATCATCCCAATTTCACGAAGAATTTCCTTCATCATGAACTCCTTAGCTCCTATTTTTATTGCAAATGCAATAATTACATAAAAATAATCTACTATAAAATTATTGAGTTTGCAACAAAAAAGATAACTAAAAACCCCAATCTTCTTGAAATCAACCAAGAGATTAGGGTTTATTTATTCGTCCGAATTCCCGTTAATTAAAAAACGAATGAACTCTATCTTCATCCTCTAATTTTTCAATAATGACCTTTCTTAGTTCCTCCTCGTTATTAAACTGCCTGATGTCTTTTTCGTATAAACTGTGTAACTTTTCTCTGGTCACAATGAACTCTTTTTCGACAAAATTAAATTGAACCCATTCAGCGTTATGGACTAATGCAAGGATAAAGGTTGCGTTATATAGAGCAAGTTCTTTGTAGTTTGTTTCCATACCATCGCTTTTTTCAGCCTCGATATAATTTAGAATGATTCCAAAAGGTTCTTCTTTCGTTTGGAGTTCCATTCCATTTGGATGTTCACCATTTGGATTCGGTAATCGGGAAGCGATCTTCCCAACAGCCCCGTTATCTCCAACATAAGAATTTTTATATTGGAATAGATCATCCTCCTTATGCACATCGGTTGGGCTGCAGCCATTTAAGATAAGCAATACAATCATTAAGAAAGATAAAATCTTTGGTGTTTGTTTCACTTTCATTCCTCCTCGTACAAGAATCTCCCTTTGTTATAATTTGTAATACGTTTTGAAGAGATGGAAGTTACAGTAATGCTCCCCTTTAGCGCAGCATAATGCGGGGGAAGGAAGCCAACCCCCTTCCCATACTATCGATAATCGTCGGTTGAATTTCTTTTTCGGTTGAAAGGATGGCTTACCTGTTAACATAGCAACTTGCTTTCACCTCTCCAATAACACAAAACGCTGCCTTTTCAATGGCAGCCTTTTGTCTCTGATATTTAGCTATTGAACTTAATCTCTCTGTAAGAAAAGCGGCAAAAGCCATTGCCTTCAACCTGGTCGAACGGTTAAAACCACGTTACCTTTCTTATGGCCCTGCTCCACATAGCGGTGAGCCTCTGCTGCTTGCTCCAGCGGATAACGGCGATCAATGACCGAACGCAGCTTACCGGCCTCGATCAACTCCTTAAGATATATCAAGTCTTTTGCGTTCTCCTTCGTTGTTCCTCCGATCACCTTCTTCTTGCTTGTGAAGTTGGTCCATAGCCCTAGAAAGATAGGCAGAGGGCTCATATGGACCGCTCGTAGGTAGAAGCCGTGGGGTGTCAGACGCTTGACGCAAGCACGGAATGGACTTTTCCCAACCGTATCGAAAATGATATCGTAGGTCGGCCCATGATCGGTAACCTTCTCTTTCGTATAGTCGATAACTCGATCGGCACCCAGCGATGTAACCAACTCCACATTCGACGTACTGCATACTCCGGTCACTTCCGTGTCAAAATGCTTAGCAAGCTGTACTGCATACGTCCCGACGCTTCCGGAAGCACCGTAGACAAGCACGCGCTTGCTGGATTGGATGTTGCCTTTGCGAAGAAATTGCAAGGCGGTATAGGCTCCAACTGGAACTGCGGCCGCCTCCTCGAACGTCATGTTCGCGGGCTTGAGCGCGATTGCGCCGTTCTCGGGCAGGCATTTGTATTCAGCATACGCGCCAAATTCGAATCCACAGGCGCCATAAACAGCATCCCCCGGCTTAAACCGAGTAACGCCTTTGCCTGTCGATTCTACCACTCCCGCCAGTTCAAATCCGAGAATATTTACTCTTTTCGGTTTCCACAGACCGTTAAACAGCCGCGCAAGAAAAGGATCTGCCTTGCGTATGCGCCAATCCCCCGCTGCAGCAGTTGCAGCATAGACCTTAATTAATATCTCGTTGTCCTTCGGTACAGGCTTGGCCACCTCTCGCAGCTGAAGTACATCCGGCGGTCCGTACTTCTCGTATACGATTGCTTTCATCCCTTCCTCCTCCATCCGACTCTACACGGGGGAATTCGACTAAAATTCGCTGTATGGAACGCCTACACTCAACTCTCTTAGCTTTTAATAATCTATTATCTTTTAACCCGCATCAGAACATGACATAATCATTTAAGCATGTATCATATCTACAGAATCATCGCAGCCAGGACCCCGAATAGAATAAGGGGGATGTTATAATGTAAGAATGTAGGCACACAAGTGTCCCATATATGATGATGCCTACCATCTGCGTTTAACCCTGCCGTGGGACCTAACGTGCTGTCAGAAGCAGGTGATCCTGCATCCCCAAGAGCACCCGCTGTACCAATTAATGCTGCAGTTGCCAATGGCGAGAACCCTACTGCTGCACAAATGGGCACGAATAAGGCCGCTATTATAGGGATGGTTCCGAATGAGGACCCAATTCCCATCGTTATTAAAAGTCCCACTAGTAGCATCATGATAGCAATAATCAGTTTACTACTTCCTAAGATACCCGTTGCGGCTTGCACCAGATCCTCCACAGCTCCAGTCTCCTTCAAAATCGTGGCATAGCCGGAGGCGATTAGCATCACGAATGCAATCATGCCCATCATCGTGATTCCCTCCGAAATCACCTTCTCTCCCTCTCGGAATGGGACAACTGCAAATAAAAACATGAGTACAATCCCAGACATTGCTCCCAAGACAAGGGAATCCGTTAACAGTTGAACGATGAGTGCAACGACAATCGACATGATCGTAAAGAAATGACGGTAAGTAAATGTCAATTCCATCTCTTCTGCAACAGCAATCTCATTAGTCGTTTGATAATCTATCATCGCTTGTTCATCCAATGACAGTTCCCGATCTTTCCTATACGAGATAAATATGGCAATCAGCAACCCAACAACCATTCCCAATCCCGGTATTAACATCGCATAAGCAACAGAGGAAAGCCCAATTTCCATCCCGCTTGCTTTCATTTCATCGGAAATAATCCCATGGAAGATTAACCCGAACCCTGCTGGTATCATCATATAGGGCGCCTTCAATCCAAACGTTAATGCGGTGGCGACGCTTCGTCGGTCGACCTTCATTCTATCAAATAAATGTAACAAAGGGGGAATCAAGATCGGTATAAAAGCAATGTGTACCGGAATGGCATTTTGAGACATACAGGCGACCCCAGCAATCGTCAATAACATAACAAAACGTTTTCCTTTTAAAATGCTTACAAGTCTTTTTACAAGAAATCCCGTAATTCCTGAATATCCAATCATCACAGCAAATACCCCAAGCATGATATAGCTTAGTGCCGTATTGGCTTGTCCACCCATCCCGGAGATGAGCATATTCATGGTTTCGGACAAAGACAACCCTTCTATTAAACCTGCAACACCCGCTGCTATTAAAATGGCAAACATCACATTCACACGGAAAAGACTTAATAGGGACATGACAAGGACAGAAACCACCACCGCATTGAACATAAAACCACCCTTTCTACAACTATGACTTAAGCGCTTCCACACAATCTTTTAAAGAGAGCCGGGAATGAATCCCGGCTAGAATTCTATTTAAAGCAGCTTAAACGGTTACCATACTACGATCGATGACAAACTCTCGCTCTTTCATCCGTTCGGATAGACTCTCGATATCCTTGGAGAATACACGATCCTTTTCAATGATCGGAACCACGGCACGGATAGCGTCATGCAGGCATTTGGTTTTCGGAGCTAGTTTCTCCTTGCCGCGAATGTCAGCAGCTTGTGCCGCACAAATCGCTTCGATGGCTAATACTTTTCGGCTGTTGTTAATAATCATCGCAGCGTGCCTAGCAGCCGTCGTTCCCATGCTGACATGATCCTCCTGATTCGCAGAAGAAGGGATTGAATCCACACTGGATGGATGTGCCAAGGTTTTATTCTCAGAGACCAGGGAGGCTGCGACATATTGGGTAATCATTAAACCGGATTGCAACCCTGGATCGTTACTCAAGAATCCAGGAAGATCGTTTAACTGCGGGTTGACGAGACGTTCAATTCGTCGTTCTGAAATGCTCGCGATTTCCGCCACGGCTATGCCAAGGAAATCCATCGCGAAGGCAATAGGCTGGCCATGAAAGTTACCGCCAGAAATAACTTTTCCAGAGTCAGAGAAAATAAGCGGGTTATCTGTGGCTGAGTTCATTTCAATCAGCAGCTTTTCTCTGACATACGCGAGCACTTGCTGAATCGCACCATGTACTTGCGGGATGCAGCGTAAGGAATAGGCATCCTGAACGCGAAGCTCCCCTTGCCTCGTCGTAAGCTGGCTTCCTTCAATATAAGAGAGGATTCGCTCCGCTACTTGTCTTTGTTCCGGATAAGGGCGAACCAAATGGGATTCCGGCATAAAAGCATCCACTACACCCCTTAAGCCTTCCAAGGTTAAGGCCGCAACCCCATCAGCTAAGAGGGCCAAGTGTTCCGCTTCTAAATAGGCCATCACGCCAATCGCCGTCATAGCTTGGGTACCATTAATTAAAGCTAGCCCCTCTTTAGCTTGCAGACGAATTGGTTTTAATCCCGCTTGACGAAGTGCCTCAAGACCATCTAGCCTCTTCCCCTTATATACAACCTCTCCTTCACCAATAACTGCAAGGGCCAAGTGGGATAACGGAGCCAAGTCACCGCTAGCTCCCAAAGAGCCTTGGCTGGGGATGACCGGATGGATGCCATGATTGATCATGTCCACCAACAGTTGCAAGGTTTCTCTTCGGATTCCGGAATACCCTTTTGCCAGTGCATTCGCTCGCAGCAGCAACATGGCCCGGCTTACCTCCTCCGATAGCGGCTCACCGACGGCACAAGCATGGCTTCGAATCAGATTCAATTGCAAATCCTCCACGTCCTGGCGAGAAATACTGGTATCACTGAATTTCCCAAATCCGGTTGTCACGCCGTATACCACATTCCCCTGCGATACGTTCCTATCAACAACTTCCCTGCTTTTCTCCACTTTTTTCCAAGCTTCTTCCGCTATTTCTACCGGTTGTCGATTCGTAATCACTTCTCTAATTTGCTCTAAAGTCAATTGGTTTCCATTTAATTGAATCGTCATCGTGATCTTATCTCCTTTGTTAGTTAAATAAAATAGAATACAAAAAGGAGGCTACACCAAGAAAACTCTCGTCTTGGTATAGCCCCCTGATCACTAAATCACTATAGGCTAACTAAACTAGTATAATTATATTAGATATGGTTATACCCAAATCCCAACACATCATGCTCAAACCCTTTTTGTGGAGCACCGATCGTTCCATAAATACAAACACTCAGCCATTCCCCAGCCTGACCTGAGACATCCACTTGGCCTCTTGCAATACAAAAGGTTAACCCTACGGTTCGCAAGATCTCTCCAAATTGAATGGTACCTCTGCCCACTCCCTGAAGGGCTTCGATGATCGCATGATACAGCGAATGGACTTCACGGTAAGAGTTGGCATCAATGATTTTATTCGATTTAGCGCTTGTTTCTAACGCCGCTACAACCTTGGTAAGATCCATCGCACCGACCTTCCCTACTGTAAAGCGATATTCCCTGCTAATCATCTCATTTTCAATAACCTTGCTCATTTCAGCATCATGTTGTAAGAGAACCATTAATGAAGTTAATCTTCCCAAGGAAAACTTCGTATGGTCGGCGAATCTCAGATCTTTACGATTGTCCATTGGACTCCCTTCCCTTGCTGAATTCACTTACAATTCAAGTGTAAGTATTTTATATAGATTTACAGTTTTTTCCTCCAATAAAAAAAACAAAAAACTTCGCACCAAAAGAAAACATAAAATGGTTTCTTTTGCGCCAAGCTCTTTTCTAAATAACTAATAACTAAATGGAGCAATCTACTAATCTCTATATCCAGATTACTCCATAGAAGCTAAGCTGTCAATAACCATTTTTTATTATATTTTGCCAGGCGACGGGATTTATTTTTGTCTCCAAGCTCTAGGCGAACAGCCCGTATATTCCTTAAATAACCTGCTAAAATAATTCGGATCATCATACCCTACGGCAAAAGAGACTTCACGAACGGTTAACGATGATGTAGATAATAGATGCTTAGCCTGCTTCATACGCACATCGGTTACATATTGGCGAAAGGTCTGAGCCCTTTTCACGGATAACATATGGCTAAAATAACTGGGGCTTCGCTGTACATAGTTTGCTACTTCTTCTAGACTCAGATCAGACCGGTGAAAATGTTCATCGATATAACGCAGACCTCTCTCGATAAAATCTCCGTGGGCATGCTCCTTTTGGTTGCTTGCCTCTTGAAGAATATCATAAATAAATAAAAGAATTTCCTGTACAATTCGAAACAGAACGGGAACATGTAGAATGGTCTGGAAAATCTCCTGATAGCGGATTTCCACTTGAGGGATTTTTTCAAGCTGATAGGTCTGCATGAAACGGCGTAAGTGCGCAAGGATGCTGGTTAAACGGATACGCAATAATTCGGGCTCAGGAAATCCTTCCGGAAATTCAGTAAACTGCTCGTACAGCCATCGCTTGATCGCCACTTTATCCCCTTCTTCAAGCATCGCCATCCACACTCGCTGTTCTGCAGGCGTTAAAAATGGATCCATGTCAAGAAAAACAGGTACTTCTTGAATCAGAACAATTTGTTGATGTCCTTTGAAGAATATCATTTTAACGGCCTGCAAGGCTCTCTCATAGCAGGTATGGATGCTATTGGAAGGATGACCTATAGGAGAAAGAGCGATAAACAATTTGCTTCCGGTTCTCCCTAGGGCCTCCCTGACCAACCGCTGTGCTTCTTGATACAGCATTTCACTGGTATAAGCAGGCAACAGACAGACGATATGTTCACGCAACGGCAAAATATGAGCTTGCTGGACAAAGGAATAATTCTCCATCCATTCGGCAAGCTCCCTGATCTCCTCTCGATCTTCCGGATGCACAACCATCATGCCCATCCCCTCAGATAAGGGTACATCGGTATCGTAAAATAAAGAAGGATACAGGTGCTGTAGGGTTTCCTTTTCGCTTCCTGCTCGTTCCCCTTCTTTTTTTCGTTTATTGCGTACGACTGCCGTGAGAGTCTGTCTGATCCGATCCGGTGATAAGGGTTTGATTAGCAGTCCTGTGGCTTGCAGCTGTATAGCTTGCCAGGCTCGCTCAAAAACGGCTTCAGCTGTTAAAGCAATAATCGCCCCTGCATATCTCTCTGCAGCACGAATAAAGATATCCCAACTACCGGAAGGAATCATTTCCAACTCTACAATGAGGATATCCGGCTGATATTCTTCCAGTTCTTTTATGAGCGCCGCCATATCTCCGGATTGGCGAATTTCAGAAAATCTCATCGAATAAGAAGTAATGAGCCATTCAAGCCCTGTCCGTTCCATCGAGTCTCGATCAGCAATTAGCAGGCGCATAGAAACGTCCTTTCGTCTTTTCTCATAGTAAATTCCTTTTCTATATGAAAAGGCCAAATCCTTGCAGAAGAAGGATTTGACCCTAATATTCCACTTTATGGTTTTAATAACCTTTCCTTTGTACAAATCCTGTTAAAAACGTGAGCATGACATGAACCCCTGCTTTTACAGTGGTCAGCGCCACATCACGAAAAGGATCTAGGCAAACAATATCCATGGCCTGAACCCGAGGATGCCTTCCCGCCAGATAAACCGCTTCAAACAATTCATCCGTCCGCATGCCGCCCGGTGTTCCCGCTGGCACTCCAGGCGCATAGGCAATATCCAGTACATCCATATCAACGGTCAAATAAATGACATCGACTTTAGCCGCCAGTTGATCTAATGCCGTTTGAATCGTGGAAGAAATCCCTTTCTCTCTTGCTTGACGCAAGGTTACATAATTTACGCCCGCTTGATCTGCGTATTCCTTCAAGGATTTCGCATTGTAGAATCCATGTAAACCTATATTATAAACATCCTCCCCCAGGATGGTGCCACTTTCAATTAGATTCCGGATCGGCGTCCCATTGCTGGGTCCATTATCCTCGAGACTGCGCAAATCAAAATGCGTATCAAGCTGCAAGATGCCGATTCGCTGTTCCGCATGGGCCATTTTCCAGCCTTTCACCAGCATGGCTGTAATGGAATGATCTCCCCCTAACATGATCGGAAGTGCGTGAGCATGGTGTTGGCGCATGGAAACCATGGCTTCAGTAATCCGCTGGTGCGAAAGGGAAATATCCGTTACATGCATACGCACATCCCCCAGATCCAACACATGCAGTGGGGTTAAATCAACGTCATATTCCAAATGGTAAGGATGAAAGGATTTCCAGGCCTGGCGCATCGCCTCTGGGTTTTCGCTCGCAGCAGACGCACTGATGGAAGAACGGGAAAGGGGAATCCCAAGAATCGTCACATCCACGGAGCCAAAATCAACGGTTGGCTCTTCACCGGTGAGCGTTCTTATCCATTCGTTCACCTTGGGCTCGTTTCCTTCTGCACGGGACCAGCGGAAAAGAGGCGGTTTAAGCTGAGGATACGGATAAGTCATCAGTTAATCTCCCTTTCTCCACCACAATCTGTCCGGCTTTTATCACGGTCTCCACCAGGTTCACGGCATAGTGGTATTGCATATACGCATAGTTTGGCGCATCAAACACGACTAAGTCTGCCACTTTCCCTTTTTCCAAGCTTCCTACACGATGGGCTTGCTTAATCGCATGCGCTGCATTAATTGTTGTCGCGACTACAACTTCGGCTGGGGTCATCCCCATCGTTTGGCATCCCAAATTCATCATGAACGGCAAATTTTCCGTAGGAGAAGATCCAGGGTTTCGGTCTGTAGATAGGGCCACGGCCACACCGGCATCGATCATTTTGCGTCCGTTGGCTGCTTCTGCCTTTAAAAAGAACGCCGTTCCTGGGAGCAGAACAGCAACCACTCCTTTTTCCGCCATTTGCCGGATCCCTTCGTCCGATGCCCGAAGAAGATGGTCCGCTGATACCGCCCCTAATCTAGCTGCCAACTCCGCTCCTTGATAGGGTTCAATTTCATCCGCATGAATTTTGGGAAGCAATCCATGCTCCATCCCCGCTCGCAGGATTCTCTCCGATTGCTCCGGTGTAAACACTCCGTGTTCGCAGAAGACATCATTAAATTGAGCCAGACCGCTTTT
Organism: Ammoniphilus sp. YIM 78166; assembly: GCF_004522215.1. GTDB lineage: Bacteria > Bacillota > Bacilli > Aneurinibacillales > RAOX-1 > YIM-78166. Next base: position 272,868 of record NZ_SDLR01000005.1, read on the forward strand.
CGCCACTTCCGGAATCATTTCGTTTACTACGATGTCTACAAAACGATCCGGGTCCTGTTTATATTCAGCAGGTACAGCATGCGCCCCCATAAACGTAGAAACGATATCGATCGGATGGCTTTCATGCAAACGCTTGGCTACCCGCAGTTGCTTCATTTCATGCTCCAGGGTCAAGCCATACCCGCTCTTCGCTTCAAGCGTCGTTACCCCGTATTGTAAAAAGCGATTCAAACGCTTGTACGACAGCTCATATAATTCCTCTTCACTAGCCGCTTGCGTGGCACGGGTGGAGTTGTGAATCCCCCCGCCCGCGTTCATAATCTCCATATAGGATTTTCCGGCTAAACGCATTTCGTACTCCTGTTCCCGGCTTCCGCCAAACACAAGGTGCGTGTGGGCATCAATGAGTCCAGGGGTTACGACCCTCCCTGTGGCATCGATAACATGGGCTTCATGAAGGCGATCCCGGTAAAAAGCGGTTACACTTTCGTCGGTATCCACCATCTGGATGAAGCCGTCTTCGATCCAGACGGCTCCATCTTCAATGATGTGTAAATCGCTCATCGCTTTCCCTGTTACCGGCTGCTCAGACGTTCCCTGAAGAGTAATGAGTTGGGCAGCGTGACGAAGCAATACCGGTCTTTTATTCATTGTTTTTCCCTCCCTATTTCTTTAGCATGGGAATGTGAATCCCTTTATTTTTCGCTGTCTCGATGGCTAATTCATATCCGGCATCCGCATGTCGAACGACACCCATCCCAGGGTCGGTGGTAAGAACGCGCTGTAAGCGTTTCTCCGCCGCTTCCGTACCATCGGCGACAATCACCATACCGCTATGCTGGGAATACCCCATCCCTACTCCGCCTCCGTGGTGAAGCGATACCCAGCTTGCTCCGCCTACAGCATTAATCATGGCATTGAGAATCGGCCAGTCAGACACCGCATCACTTCCGTCTTTCATCGCTTCTGTTTCACGGTTTGGTGATGCGACAGAACCGGAATCTAAGTGGTCGCGACCAATAACAATCGGGGCTTTTAGCTCACCGCTGCGTACCATATCATTGATAATTTTTCCGAATCGGGCGCGCTCTCCATAACCCAACCAGCAAATGCGGGCAGGAAGGCCTTGGAAGGCAATACGCTCCCGGGCCATTTTGATCCAGTTGCAAAGATGCGTATTATAAGCAAACTCTCGCAAAATAACTTCATCTGTCTTATAGATATCCTCCGGGTCACCCGATAGGGCTACCCAACGGAAGGGACCTTTGCCTTCACAGAATTGTGGACGGATAAAAGCAGGAACGAATCCAGGGAAATTAAAGGCATCCTTTACCCCTTCATTGTAAGCGACTTGACGGATATTGTTCCCGTAGTCAAAAGCTACAGCGCCCTTGGCCTGCATCTCCAGCATCGCCTTCACATGAACCGCCATACTTGCTTTCGAACGCTTGACATACTCCTCTGGATTATTCTTGCGCAATTCGGCTCCTTCTTCTAAGCTCATACTGGCAGGCAAGTATCCGTTTAACGGGTCATGCGCCGATGTCTGATCGGTAATAATATCCGGAATAAAGTTGCGCTTGATCATCTCCGGCAAGATGTCGGCTGCATTCCCCAGCAACCCAATGGAAAGTCTTCGTCCTTCTTTCTTCGCCTCTTCCGCACGTACAATCGCTTCGTCTAGCGTTTCTACCAGGATATCTGTATAACGAGTTTCAATCCGCTTTTCAATTCGCGAGCGATCCACGTCAATCCCGATGACCACCCCATCACACATGGTCACGGCAAGCGGCTGCGCGCCACCCATTCCCCCTAAACCAGCTGTAACCGTTATCGTTCCTTTTAAACTTCCTCCAAAATGCTGTCTTGCACACTCCGCAAAGGTTTCATAGGTTCCTTGGACAATTCCTTGACTTCCAATGTAAATCCAGCTTCCCGCGGTCATTTGCCCATACATCATGAGTCCTTTTTTGTCCAGGTCGTGGAAGGTATCCCAGTTTGCCCAAGCAGGAACTAAATTGGAATTGGCAAGGAGTACACGAGGCGCATCCGGATGAGATTTAAATACGGCAACCGGTTTCCCAGATTGAACGAGCATCGTCTCGTCATCTTCAAGATTCTTTAACGTCTCGACGATGGCATCAAAGCTTTCCCAGTTGCGCGCCGCTTTTCCGATTCCGCCATAAACCACCAGTTTTTCCGGCCATTCTGCTACTTCCGGGTCAAGGTTATTCATCAGCATGCGTAAGGCTGCCTCCTGCACCCATCCTTTTGTATTTAATTCTGTACCGCGTGGCGCTCTATAGACTCTTTTATTTTCCGTTGTTGTCATTCGTTTTTGTCACTCCTTTAAGTTTTCTTACCTCCATTCTATAAGCATCTAGGATGAGAAAATAGAAGAGTGACTTTTTAAATCCTGAAGATTTCAGTCTATTGATATCGCTTTTTTATTATGTTTTCACAACAAATCTGGATTTTTATTTTATATTATGGATTTACTTTTACTTCTCGATATTCAGTAGGACTATACTGGGTGTATTTTTTAAACATTCGGCTAAAGTAATTGGCATCCTCAAACCCCACTTGATGGGCAATTTGCTGTACGGTTAACTCCGTTTGTTCTAAGTAAAGACAAGCTTTTTGAACTCGCATTCGATTAACGAAGTCCAACATGCTTATGCCCATCTCTTTCTTAAACAAATGGCTGATATGGTATTTACTCAAACAGCAAAATCGTGCTAATTCATCTAAAGCCATTTTCTTTTCCAGGTTCTCCTTCATATACTGAATCACTTGCCGAATCACGGGCGACACCCCGGCCGATTGGGTTTGTGCAACCTGCTCCGTAAGGCGATAACCGTATTCACACACCTTCTGGGCAAATTTGTCATAACGAATGGTTTGGTATAAATCCTGAATAAAATGAGCGTTTTCTGACAGAATGGTAGCCGGACTTACTCCAGTCTCCAGGGCAAATCTAGACATCCACATTACCAAATCCACTACTTCCGACTTAAACATATCCACATTAAACTTGTAGGCATGGGCCATTCTCTCCATAAGGATTTTCAGCATCGAAACTGTCCCTTCTTCATCACCAATCCGGACTCGTGCCAATAGCTCGGTTTTCTCCTGTTGGCTAAAAGATGTCTGTCTCAGTTCCTCTACGTTCGCTTTCTTCTCAAATTGGAAGATCATCTGCTTTCCCTGGAAAAACCGGTCAACCATAGAACGCTTGGCTTCATCAAAAGAATGGTAAAGCATGTAGGGATCATCGTAATAGGTGCCAATGCCTATGGATACAGGAATATCCACACCGTTCGCTGACCATTGGATATCTCTCGCCATCTTCCAGCACGCTTCCCTCACCTTCTCCTTGGTAAGCGGTTCCGCCGTAATTTCCAGAAGTAATGCAAGGACTCCTTCCGAAACCCATGCCCAAACAAAAGGAATGTTGATGGCCTTGCAAACGGCATCGGCTACAGTATGGCCCACTTCGATGGTCCACGCTAATCCCTTTCCCGCCGATAGCTCAGGATAACGATCAATAGAAACAACCATCACGAGATGAGGGTGTATGGATAGGCCATATACTTCTTGCAGTTTAGAAAATGCAGCCTCGTGTACAACCGTTCCCGAAAGGAGCAAGTGAGAAAATGCGGCTTTCAATGGATCTTGTTTCATTTACGGTTCTCTTCCTCCATCAATAATGTCACATGCATAAAAAGCCATCCATCTGCCCATAGGACAAAAGGAATGGCTTAGCTCAAATTATAGTATAAACATGGCAATGGGGGTAACAAGGATCAAGGTCAAGATCACCCTCTGAATATAGATGACAATCAGTTCCGGTATCGAAATCGGAATTTCCGTTGACAAAATACAAGGGATCGAAGCAGAAAAGAATAAAATAGATGATACCGATACAACGGCAATGATAAATTTCGTCGCTAACGGGGCACTCGCTACCAACAGGGCCGGAAGAAACATTTCGGCAATGCCAACGGACAATGCTTTAGCCGCTAATAAGGGTTCGGGTACTTGTAGAATCCAAGTAAAGGGATAAAAGATATAGCCTAACCAATCAAACACAGGCGTAAATTTTGCCAAGACAAGGCCGATTAGTCCAACGGACATAATGGAAGGCAGAATTCCCATCGTCATGACAAAGCCGTCTTTTAAATTTCTCAGGATGTTGGGTCCTAATCCAGGTGCATGCTGAGCTGCCTTCATCCCTTCTTCCCAAGCCGTCTGTAATAAAGGACCTTTCGTTTCCGGATCCGGGTCCCCTGTTTCTGTAAAGTAATCCTCACTCTTTCGGCTTAGAGGTCGAATTCGGACGGTGATGGCTGTGACGATAAACGTAATGACTAATGTCGTCCAGAAATATAAATTCCATAGATCCATAATATCCAAGGTCTTCGCCACGATAATCATAAAGGTGGCTGAAACGGTTGAAAATCCGGTTGCAATAATGCAAGCTTCCTTAACGGTATATTTCCCTTCTTTAAATACTCGGTTCGTAATCAATAAACCAATCGAGTAGCTTCCAACAAAAGAAGCAACAGCATCAATGGCGGATCTCCCAGGTGTTTTCCACAACGGTCTCATGATGGGATTGCAGAATACTCCAATGAATTCCATTAATCCATATCCGACTAATAAAGCCAAGAAAGCAGAGCCAACAGGAACCAATATCCCAACGGGGATCACCAATTTTTCAAAAAGGAAAGGACCTAAATCGGCTTCAAACAACCAGGCGGGACCCACGTGAAAATAAAGCATCAGTCCGACGATAAAGCCCAACGCCTTCAGCACGGTAAACACCGTATTGACGGCACCCTTGTTCCATGTCTTGGTGATAAATGGATAAATACTACCTAGCAGCATGACAAAAAGCGCGTAAATGGGAGCCAAGGTGGGTACTGCAGCCCTGATAGCGGTTACAAGGTGATCTAAGGGAATGGTTGATTTGCCGCCGATGGAAATAGGAATAAAAAACATGAAAATGCCGATGGAACTAAAAAAGAAAAATTTAAAGATACTGCTAAAATTTTTCTCCATCCTTGGTTTAATTTCTCCCGTATGTTGCTGTGGTTGACTCATACAAAACCTCCTCTTATGGTGTTGAACGCTAAAGTCTTATCTTTATTTTAAAAGATCAGAATGCGTTTTCATCTAGTTGAATTTGCGTAAAGATAGCACAATATTGCTACCCGAGGAGGTTTACTGCATGATTCCAATACTGTCTATTTGAACCTTTGGGCGGATGTCAATGCGAGACGAATATTCCTTATGATCAAGTCAGGAGTTTGACTAAACAGTGCTTTGAGATCCTTCATATCCTCTGACAATTTTCCGCTTAGAACACGAGCTAACTTCCTTTCTTATCCAATATTCCTATCATCAGCATGGTTATACTTTCCGATTTTTTTACCAAAATAAGGGTGAATTGTATTTCTATACTCTGGAGGAATAAAATAGTGATCTTTATTTATAATGATTTTGGTGGAACGCACTCGACGGTTTTAGCTGCCTCTTACCACCTGAAAAAGTTGGATGAAACAAGGGAACCTACCAAAGAAGAAATACTGTCTGCACACCATTTTAATAAGCTTAGATACAAGGATCGGGGGAAGTTCTATTTTCATGGGGTGGATGAAGAGGGGAATTCCGTCTATACAATAGGTAGAGGTCGATCTAAAATCCTAATTCCGGGTATAGAAAATTTTATTCGAACGCTTCATGAGGAACAGTTATTACATGAAAAAATCATTTTGTCCAATACGTCCCCTACCGTTCCCCTTCCTATGACCTTTGGGGGGATGTTTTCCCGTTGGTTAAGGGTTGATTTCATTGGGGTACCGCTATTAGTCATGGGGGCAAAACATGCTTACAAAGATATTATCACCCTTGTTCACCATACAAAGATGATCGCAAAAAGCTCCACTTCGCAACTAGTGGTACTTGATAACAAACAACCTAAATAGGATTATGCGGACAATTTACATTTGAGAATCTTGTGAATAGAAATAGACTAAATACAACCATTGGGGAGGAATTTCTTTTGCATTTATATCAAGGATATCGCTTATTACCCGATACAGGTTTGATTCATGATGTAATGAAGGCGATAAATGGAGAATTTAGTGCCATTCACTGTTATGCTGAAATTGCCAGGAATGCAAGTAATCCCTTAGAAAAAAGTCAAATACAAGAAATCCGAAAAGATGAGATTCGTCATTTTCAAGAGTTTTCTCGTATTTACTTTTCTCTTACAGGGAGACAGCCTACCCCTCAAATAACGGAGGCTTGTCCCAAGACTTATAAGGAAGGACTTAGGGCAGCTTTTAAGGATGAACAAGAAACAGTAGATTTCTATTTAGATATTGCCGATAAGACTCAAGACCAGTATATAAAAGAACGGTTCAAAAGAGCAGCGTCAGACGAGCAGAATCATGCCGTTTGGTTTTTGTATTTCCTCTCTAATAATCCTTAATAATCCTGCCGCATACAAAAAAGACAAAGGAACAAGCCGACCATCATTTGATTGTCGGCTTGTTATTCGCGAATACTCTTGTCTGATTTCGACCTTCCTTCTTTGCTAAATAAAGAGCGTTTACGGTCACGTAATCGCATATGATAATACCCCAACATAGTGTGTAATTTGCCCAACATAAGTTTGATCTATGCTCGTTTTGTCAAAGCTATAACAAATAACTCATGTATAGGTGATTTTAAATCATATGAATAGCAATGATATTTTGGATTCGGTAATACTCTTAGTCGTTGGAACGCTTTTGTTAAGGATCGCTGGGAAAAAGTCAATTGCTCAAATGACTCATCTAGAAATCATCATTATCTTAGCCATTGGGACAACAATGGGACACGTGATTAAAGAAAATAAACTATGGCAGATTGTAATCATTTTAAGTGTATACATCTTATTTTTAATCATCGTTCAAAAGCTTCAGTTGAGGTTCCGAAAGTTTGAACAGTATTTTATTGGCCAAGCCACACTCGTGATTCATAATGGAGAAATTATACCAGAAAACCTGAAAAAGCTTAGAATTACAAACGAGCAATTGGAAATGCGCTTAAGACGAAAAGGAATCGCCTACATCTCTGACGTTAAAGTCGGAACGGTAGAATCCAATGGTGATTTTGGGTATGAACTCATGCCCCATGCCCAACCGATTACGAAGCAAGAACTGTACATGATCTTAAATCAACAAGCATCCCAAGTCCCTAAAAATAATAAGTCGGATAATATCTTTGAGAAGGTCGTCGAATACAATAAGTAATGAAACAAGATTTAACCATTCATAAATTGTGTGATGTTTCGTGGTCTACGAGTGTGGCATTCATATTCGTTAAGGAAAAAAAGCCATTCGTACTCATACCATTTCCTATGTTTATACCTCCTGATCCTAGGAAGGAAGACTGTGAACACATCCATTTGACATTTCGAACATGAGAAAACCTTATTTTCGAATTCTAATATGAGGGAACGGGGTATGGGGGATTACCATATGAGGTGTCTGCGGAATTGGTATGGGAGCTGGTGTTCCAAGCGTAAAAGGAATTGGCGGTTGATACGTTTGAGTCCATGATTGATATGGGGCTTGCTGTTGTAATGGGTTTTGCGCTATTGGATTATAAAACGGGGGAACATAATAGCCGAAAGGATATGGATAGTATGGCCAGAAGTATGGAAATTGGCGGGAATATCCCACCGAACTTAGAAACTGTTGTTCGTTATTGCCATTAGTCACTTTTCATCACCCCTAGATTCTTACTTGCGCTTACGCCAAGAAAGGTCTAGCACTTGCCGTTGCAGCACCATTTCTTGCCCTAGTCGAATTAGCAAAATCTATTACTCCTTTTATTAGATAGTGCCAATTTAAATAGTTTCAATAGTAGAGCCCTCCAGTTCATGGAGGGCTTTTCCTCTTAAATTCCCGACCACACATCTTTCACATAATTTCCATTCGCCTCAAGACGTTCCAACCATTTTTCAGCTTCCTGTTCTCCAACTTCACGTACACATTGATACCCTTTCGTCAATTCCTTCTCCACATCAGGCGCCATCTTGCTGCCATCTCCACAAACATAAAGCTTTCCTCCACGTTCGAGGATGTCGATTAACTCGGATGCGTTTTGAGCCATTAAATGTTGTACATACGTTTTTGGTCGGCCTACCCTGCGTGAGAAACAAACTCCTCCCGTCCTGTTGAATCTAAGAATACTTTAAAGTTGTACCTTAATTATCCAACCTAGTATTTTCTGGGCGAGTATCGTTGAATAAACTGGCTCATTGTAATAATATATATCTATATGCGTTATAATAATTAGTTATAAACCTACCAGGTAAGGAGGGGAAAACATGCCAGTACAGGTTGCGATCATAGGTGCCGGTGATCGAGGAAATACCTATAGCCGTTATGCATTGCACTCCCCACATGAGATGGAAGTGGTTGCTGTCGCTGAGCCTAATCCCGTAAGAAGAGAATCCTTTGTCCAAAACTATGATTTAGCCGATGACAAAGTTTTTAGTAGCTGGGAAGACCTCTTGGCCCAACCGAAGTTTTGTGATGCGGTGCTGGTAACCACTCAAGATCAAATGCATTACGGTCCAACCATTCAAGCCTTGCGTCAAGGGTACGCGGTTCTAGTCGAAAAGCCGATGAGCCCGAACGTAGACGAATGCCTGAACTTGATCGATACCGCATTAGAAACAACTCAGCAGCTTATGCTTGGTTATGTGCTGCGGTTTACACCTTTTATTCAGAAAATAAAGCAATTGCTGAACGATAATATCATTGGGGATATTCGCCATATTTCATTAGATGTGAATGTAGCTTATTGGCATTTTGCTCATAGCTTTGTCCGTGGAAATTGGAGACGCAGCGATTTGGCAAGCCCTATGATCCTGGCAAAATGCTGTCATGACTTTGATATACTCCTGCATCTAATCAATCAGCGCTGTACCCAGATCTCCTCCTTTGGCAGCCTCGTTCATTTCAAGCAGGATAAGGCCCCCCCAGGATCCACTGAGCACTGCTTAAGCGGGTGCCAAATAGAGGAAAGCTGTCCCTATTCAGCAAAAAGCCTGTACCTGGGAGAAAACATAGGGTGGCCCGTTTCAACGATCACTCAAGACTTGTCTTTAGAAGGAAGACGGAAGGCATTGAAGGAAGGTCCCTACGGGCGATGTGTGTACCGATGTGACAATGATGTTGTGGATCATCAAACCGTTCTCTTTCAATTTGAAAAAGGAGCCACGGCTACATTGACCATGAGCGCCTTCACGAAGAACTTAACCCGAATGATACGGATCTTAGGATCTGAAGGGGAAATATCAGGAGAGATGGAAAAAAACGAGATTCATGTCACTAGATTTGGAGAACTAACAGAACGCATAGGCGTTAACCCTGCATCGTTTGGACTGCATGCGGGCGGGGACTTTGGCTTAATTCAGGCCTTCGTCAAGCAAGTAAGAGAACAAGCGCGTACCGAGTTGCAGGACTTCGAGAACATCTTTATGAGTCATCAGCTGGCGGCTCTGGCCGAGGAATCCAGAATCACCGGTAAGACGATGGAAGTAAACAGCAGAACAGGAGCCCCATATAACTGGCTCCTAACTTTTGGTCCTCGATAGCGTAGAAAATACCCCTTCCGGGGTATTTTAAAAGACAAACATCAAAAAAGTTAACTGGTGGTAGACACCTAATAAAAACAAAGATGGATAAATGGAAACACTCCACCTATTCATTAAAAAGGAAGAAAATTTCTTCTTATAGATGGAAATAAGCCAGCTATTAACTTTAGAATCCTATTTTATAGGCTATATTCGTGGTTTTAGTTGTCAATTTTCCACTTATTTTTCCTTTTTATCTCCCATTTTTTTGAATAGATGGACTTTCTACCACTATTAAAAGCCCTCGTTATCTACAAACGAAAATTCAGGCCAATTCCTTATTAGATGCGGAAAGTCCACAATTTTTAACAAAAGATAGTGTAAATACGGTTTCCCCGTTACAGGAAGTAAAATCTAAATCCCCTATATTTTTCTCCATAATTTGTTTACAGATTGCTAATCCAAGTCCTGTTCCGTTTTTCTTACTGGTTACGAAAGGTTCAAAAATGGATTCTTTCAGTTCTTCAGGTATGCCAGGTCCATTATCAGAAACACTTATGTAAAACTTGTCGAGATCTTCCCAGCTTCGAACGATAATTTTTTTCTGGTGATCTACGGTACTCAGAGCATCCATGCTATTATTGATTACATTAGATAATACCTGCTGAATCGCAACTTTTTGAACAATAATCTTCGAATCACTTTCATTAATTCGCACAACTTCAACATTTTCATTCACAGCCCGCGGTTGTATGAGCCTCAACACTTGTTCCATGAGATCCCTCATAGAACATTCTATATAAGGTTCTTCGGTTCCGCTATTTTTGGAGAAACTTAGAAACGATGTAATTTGCCCATACAATCCTTCAAATTCTCTTTCTATCACATCAATATAAGTACGCATTTTGGAATGAGAACTACAAGATAAACAAGTCAAATCATTCTTTATCAATTTGAGAAATCCTTCAATAGCAAAAAGAGGATTCTTAATCTCATGAGCCATGGATGCTGCCATTTTGCCTAACAGACTCAAGCGGTCATTATGCAACTCCTCAATCTTCTTTTGCTTTTGGTGAATCACTTGTTGAGCATAATCCCAGTACAACCTGGAGATAATCCTTTGAACTTCATCAATTCTTTTGTGCATAATCGGGGTGATTCTCCATGCCTCATCTTGAGAGATCATCTTGTCATTGTGATAGGACCAAATGGTTTCTAATAGTGCTTCTCTCCACATATGGCTACTGTGAAGCACATGCTCGACAGGAGTACCTCGTTGCGCATGATATTTACACATGATAGGGACGATTTCGAATAGAGGATGTTCTTTTAAAGGTATATGTATATCTACTAATAACCTTATGTTTTTTTTTCCATTCTGGTATAAATCCTGAAGATTATACACTCCAGGGAAATTATCTTCTATTTTTGATAGCCATGCTTGTATTATAGTTTCTTCGTGCTGATTACTAAAGGCTTGGAACCACACTCTTATCCCCTCTCCTCGCTTTAGATGGCATTTTCAACAGTATATCACTTATATAACAACAATAGGTACTTCATACCCCTTTTTTCTAATTCAAGTCTTCCAACGTTAGTTTCTCATATCCATCCCGTTATTTGTAAAACGCAAAGAGGAGCGAAAACATCCGCCCCTCCCCGTCGATTCATCCACATGTATCCTTGACTACTTTGATATACCGGTATAAATGTAGATCGCGTCCCTTAAAAATTCTGTCATACCGGCTTGCTTCTCATAGTAAGCCTTAAACCGTTCATCATCTACATACATTTGAGCAAGATGCGCATGCGCTTCCTTACTGTATTCACTCCAGTAATGCGTTAGCCACTTCTTATGCAACTCCGCTGTTTTTTGTGCAAGGTTGCTGGCTGGATCGCCATGGGCAAAAGCTTCAGCAAGTGTCGATACGATATCAACCGCTAGACGGTTCACTTCTTCATACTCTTCTTTCGTCATGTTCTTCAATTTATCAGTAGATTGCTTAACGACATCCTCACCATATTTCGCACGTATTTCTTTCCCGTACTTCCTCTCGTTGTCATCAATCAACTGCTGCTTAAATCCTTCAAACTTCTCTTCATCCTTCATGATTATTCTCCCTTCCATAGAAGCCATTGTTTTTTCCACATTGGCAATCAATACATCTAACTGCTTTCTTTTGTCGAGGAGCTGTTGATGGTGTTCCCTTAGTGCCTGAGCTTCGTCATAAGAAGGGGAGTTAATTATTTCTTTTATCCTATCAAGACTAACGCCTAATTCTTTATAAAACATGATCTGCTGCAAGCGATCCACTTCCTCCTGACCATAAATCCGATATCCTGATGTGTTTATTCTTGCCGGCTTAAGAATCTCAATCTCATCATAATACCGAAGTGTTCTGGCACTAATTCCTGCCAACTGACTCAGCTTCTGTACGGTGTATTCCATCCTTTCACCTCCACACCTTCACTTTACACCTTTACGTATGCGTGAAGGTCAATCCCTTTTTTGTCGCATGGCGGTTGCCCTATATGGATTATGACTTTTGAATCAGTCGTTGTTGATAACCCTGCTTCTCTAACTACAGTTTGTAGCTGTCATGCCCTTTCACTAGCGGATCAATGGCAAATCCTGCTTTCCTCTGGGTTTCTCTATCTCCAAAGTAAAAAGAGACCGACAGTGCACGAACACTACCGGTCACAATAGACGTTTCCATGAAGGGATCGCCTCAGGAAGTAAGAAGAAGACCACAGAGTCGTCAGCTCACTGGGTGGTCTATTTCTGTTTGTTCATAATGAAGAATGGCAATAACGAAAACAACAAATGTTTGCATCATATACTGGCAACCGTTCGATAACAAGAAAATGAGCGAATGGGTCTTTTACTTTTTTGGGACATCGGATGGTTTAGGGTCCATTTTTGCTCGGCTCATGGTCATTCGGATCTTTATATCCCAATTCGGGGTGTTCTCTTTGCTATAAATGCTTATTTTTTCACCATCTCCCAAAATAAGAGACCTATGATAAGACGCGCCGTGCTAATACTCTCGAAGTTTGGGTGGATGATCACGAAAATTTTCATATACTCACAAAGTTAGCCCGGATGCTCACAAATTATGCCTCAATACTCACGTAGCTGGAATGATTCCAGATTTAAGGATCTGTTTGGTCACGAATTCAAACCTTGTGCTCACGATCCTATAGTCATTTCAATTAAGTCGGTGCGATTTTGGTTGAGGCAGCCAGATTCTTACGAAACCTGAACTTTTGCTCTTTAAAAATAATCCGAACGGCGATATCTTCATCCCGGACGCGTCCGGTTTGTCGCTACCGCCTTCGTCGGATCATCGGGCCAATAGTGCTTAGGATAGCGTCCTTTCAGGTCCTTTTTGATCTCGAAGTAGGTGGTTTGCCAAAAGCTGCCTAGGTCTCGGGTTATTTGGACTGGGCGGCGAGCAGGCGATAGCAGATGTAACGTAAGCGGTACTTTGCCGCGCGCAATTCGAGGGGTTTCCTCTTGACCGAACATTTCCTGCAGCCTGACAGCCAATACCGGGGAAGTGGGGTCACTGTAATCCACAGGGATCTTGGAACCGCTGGGAACAGTAAGATGTGACGGAGCACATTCATCCAATTCACGGCGCTGATCCCACGGGAACATACCTTCCAATAAGCTTACGAGGCTCAGGTCTTTTAGATCATTCGCGTTCTTCATCCCGTAAAGATGAGGGCCGAGCCAATCCCGAAGCGTGGCCAGTAGGGCAGCATCCGACAGATCCGGCCACCCCGGAACATGCTGATGCATGAACATCAGCCGATCTTGAAGCTGGCGCGCGTTTTTTGTCCAAGGCAGCAGGTTTAAGCCCTCCTTGCCTATCCCCTCCAGGATAGCCGATAAACACTCCTCCGGATCCGGATGGACAAGCGGAATCTCCTTCAGAATAAGCGCACCCAGTCTCTCCCGACTTCGGGCGCGTACGGCCTGAACCCCCCGATCCCAGTATACAAGCGATTCTTTCTGAATTTCGTCCCCAAAATATAACCTAAGATCATCCAACGACACGGGTGAAGCCAACAAGATGCGGCTGTCTGTTCCTTGGTCATCGAGTTCCGCTGCCGCGAGGAAGGGGCTGTTCGAAAGCTTCTGCGCTTGCAACAATACGGCTCCCCTGCCGTTGCGAAGAAGGTAGCTTCCTGCCCCCCTTTGCTGGGCAATACGGTCGGGATAGGCGAAAGCAAGAAGAACTCCGCATGCTTCCGCAGATTGTTCTCCACCCTCATGGATCCCAAAATACCGCTTCCAGGTATCGACTTCCCCCAGGATCCGTTTAGCCATCGTCAGATCTCCCGGCTCTCCCTTTCCCACCCGAAGAGCCCTTCTCGCTTCATGTAGCGCTTCTAGCCTTAAACGAAAGTCCGCATCCGAGACGCCTCGCAAAAGATCACGCTCGTTCAGAAGCCCGGCGACCTCGCAAGCCAAACCTCCTAGTCCTACGGGTATAGCCTTTAGAATCATATGAGCCAACCGCGGATGAAGACCAGACTCCGCTAAGGACCTTCCATGGGCGGTCAACCTTCCGTCCTCCTCCAATGCACCAAGATGCATCAGTAATTCGCGGGCTTTTGACAAAGCGGCTTGGGGAGGCGGATTCATCCAGGCCAGCTCCGCAGGGTCATAAACTCCCCAGGCTGCTAATTCAAGCGCCAGTTGTGACAGATCAGACTGCAAAATCTCGGGGTTGGCAGAAAACGCAAGCTGCCTGTCCTCCTCTTCCGTCCAGAGGCGGTAGCAGGTCCCCGGTCCCAACCGTCCGGCTCTCCCTCTCCGCTGATCTGCCGATGATCGTGTGACTTGTATCGTCTCCAGCCTCGTCATACCGGTACGCGGGTAAAACCTCGGGACACGGATCAAGCCGCTATCGATGACAACTTCTACACCTTCCACCGTTAGGCTGGTCTCCGCAATCGAGGTAGCCAGAACCACCTTTCGCTCCCCCCTGCGACTAGGAGCAATCGCTTCATCCTGCTCTTTCTGAGGCAGATTTCCATATAACGGTGCAATCCGAATGTTTTTTCCCCACTCCTGCTCCCTCAAGCGGGCTTCCACTCTTCGGATTTCCCCTGCTCCTGGTAAAAAAACAAGAATATCCCCTTGGCAACTTTCCAGAGCTTCTCCAATTTTTTGTGCCACTACTGGCTCCAGCGGACCTTTAATTCTACGATCCAGAAAATGCGTGTTAACCGGGAAGCTACGGCCTTCGCTGATGATGACCGGCGCATCCTTTAGCAGCTTGGCCACAGGTTCGGCTTCCAGTGTTGCCGACATCACAAGGATCCTCAGATCTTCGCGCAGTACCGCCTGGGATTGCAGACAGAACGCCAGACCCAGATCCGCTTGCAAGCTTCGCTCGTGATATTCGTCAAAAATTACCGCTCCGACCTCCTCTAAAGCCGGGTCTGCCTGCAGCATCCGAGTCAGAACGCCTTCAGTAATAACTTCAATCCTGGTCCTGGCACTAACCCGGGTGTCCAGCCTGACTCGATACCCTACCGTTTCTCCTACTTGTTCCCCAAGCAGCATTGCCATATAAGTAGCAGCGGATCTAGCCGCCAGACGGCGCGGTTCCAGCATCAGAATCCGCCTTCCCTGCAGCCACGGTTCTTCCAGAAGTGCCAGCGGAACCTGCGTCGTTTTCCCCGCTCCCGGTGCTGCAATAAGGACGGCGTTAACACCAGAATGAAGCACTTTTTTCAATTCCGGCAGAACCTCTACGATCGGCAGCTTTGACATGTTTATCACTCCATTCTTCTACCCGGTCCAATCTATGAAGATATTATATCAGATGAGCTCCCGAGACGCGTACCGCAAGCCAACGATAGTATGATATTTTCTCAAATAGGTCTATTTATTTTTTAATTTTCATAATAGTAAAATATATCGAGTCGAAGATAATCAACCTTTTTCAAGGAGCAGATGAGAGATGTCACTGAATGAGTCGACAATAAATGAGTTAACGATTCATGATCTAACCAGCAATAACATAACAACAAGGGAACCTACTATTTTTAATCATAGTGGAAATAAAATTCAAACAGAGGATAGACAAATTAACATTATAGCCAAGCTAGAAGAACCCCTTATTGTTATTTTAGGTAATGTATTAAGTGAGGAAGAATGCGATGCTCTCATCGAGTTGTCAAGACACAAAATGGAGCGTTCAAGAATTGGGGCTGTCCGTGAGGTGAATGATTTAAGAACAAGTAGCGGTCTGTTTTTAGAAGGAGACGAAAACGAACTTGTTGCTAGAGTCGAAAGAAGGATGTCTCAGATTATGAATATACCAATAGAACATGGTGAAGGTCTTCACATCTTGAATTATAAAATCGGACAAGAGTATAAGGCTCATTTTGATTTTTTCTCTAATAAATCCGTCAGCAACCCCCGAATTAGCACGCTGGTAATGTATCTGAACGATCCCCTCGACGGCGGCGAGACCTTTTTCCCCAAGCTGAACTTTTCGGTTTATCCGCAAAAAGGGATGGCAGTATATTTTGAGTACTTCTATCATGACCCTACTTTAAATGAACGAACTTTACACGGCAGCGCACCAGTGATCACGGGGGAAAAATGGGCGGCTTCTCAATGGATGAGAAGGCAAAGATTAAAATAATAAAACAAGAAAAGGACACATCATGGGAAGTGTCCTTTCTTGCATTCCTATTCTTTTTACCTACCTAATGCACGTTTTAAAGCAGCTGCTGATTGTTCCACGGCTTTCATCCCTTGCATCCGCAGCCGGCATATTTCCTAGTACGGAAGGACTTTCATGTCCCGTACTCATAAATAGGTTCGGGAATCCTACTGACGCTAATCCAAGACAGGTTCGGTTCGCCGCCCCATTTTTCCACTTTTCCTTTAAAGACACAATCGGCGCTTTCTTTTCATCTACTAAACTGACATTATCACAGTTATACGTTTCAAAGTAGTCCGTATCAATAATCGCTCGCCTAGTACCATAATAATGGTCAGGCATCAGCTTATCGGCTGTTTCGGGATCCTTCACAATCTCCCGAATTTTGGAGCGTACAAAATCCGAAACGAGTTTATTTCCTTCTTCGTTCGTGAGAAGGTCATTATAGGCAACTTTCGCAATAAATGTGATCGACTAAATACCGCTTGACCCTGTTCCAATTACATTTACTTTTTATAAAATCGGTTCATTTGGGATCGATTTTTTTTATTGAGCTCTTGATTACATGGGTTCCTTGAACCGCATAGGGCTGATCTTTACTAAAAAGTGCTTATTTTTTCATTATCCATCCAATTAGTGGCAGGATAATAAGCCGAGCCATGCTGAGTCTCACAGAGTTAGAGTGGATGCTCACGAATTTTTTCATATCCTCACAAAATTAGGTCCGTTGCTCACATATTGTGCCAAGATACTCATGTTACTGGAATGATTCCAAATTAGAAGTTACTTTTGATCACGAATTTAAGGAGTTTACTTACAATCCGGTAGCCATTTCACTTAAAGAGGTGCGAATCTTGTTGTCGAGTCCTGATTCTCACGAATACCGCACTTTCGCTCACCAACCGGTAATGATTACCAATAGCCAGACCCGCCACAGCTCATTTCATCCCTTCAATCCGTTTCTATGGAACAAGCCCTCCCAAATTCGGAAGGTCTCAACCTGCTATCCTACATGCTTTTTCCAAAATACCATCTTATTGTTGGCTTTTTCCACTTGTCCGTTGGCTTGGACGGTTGGATAGGCAAAATCGGCCGTGATGTCCAATTTTTCATACCCCATATGAAGCCAGAAGTCTTCTGGGGACTTGTAATCCATGGGTCTAAGCGGATGATCCTCTTCCCTGACCACGGCCATGAAGCAAACCTCGGAATATCCTATACTCCGCGCGTATTCTTCCCTCATTTTATAAATGTCTCGGCCTACGCCTTTTTTCCGATATTCCGGCAATAGAATCGTCTCGCCAAAATAATAAAAATCGTTAGAATCCAAACCGATGCTTGCGAGTTGCTCGGTAATGGCTTCACCCAAGAATTTCTCTAAGGGAATACCGGAAGAAATTCCAATGACTTGGTCATCCTCTTTTGCAACAACCAGTAAGGCTTTTTCGTTTTTCGTATAATGTTGAATATAACCTTTTTCGCGCTCAAGGTCTCCCACGTACAGGTATGGAAACTCTCTGAAATCCTTTACCCGAAACAAAGCGAGCTGTTCAATATAGCGTTGTATGTCTTGTCCATGCAGCATTTCTAACGTAATCATGAGTGACTGTCTCCTTTTTTATCCCTATCCTGCCTAATGTTAACTATACGGAAAATAGATCTAGACATCAATCTAAATCATCTGAATCCTCAATTATCCTGCTCCCTCGCCGCAGAGCTATCATCCAACCCATTCTCCACAAATTCCATTTCTCGGTTTCCCATCAGCGCATGGCGAATGTCGTAGCAAACGCCTAGCGCTCTTATGCGAGCCATATCGTATGTCGGGTGTTCTTCCTCTGATCCCACGATTGCATGCAGTGCTCCAATATTCCTCGAGGAAGACATATGTCCCTTCAAACTCTATCTTCTATAAGAATTCATTCCTACTACCTTTCTCTCTTTTACGATATACCGGCATCTGGGATAATTAGAACAGCCGTGGAAATCGCCGAAATTACCCTTTCTTTCTACTAATTCTCCTTCACATCGGGGACAAATAAGCTCGGCCACCTTTAACGTTGTCTCCTTCATTTTCTGGTGGATCGAGTTGACATGTTCTTTTCTTCTTTTTCTATCCGTCTGGTTCGACCCCAAAATGCGTTGGTGGATGGCATGAATCGTTTGGTCTTGTAGCGTTTGGTCCTGATATTTTTGGATGGTTGAAATAAGTTGTGAGGCATAAATTACGGGGGAGGTCGATTCCACCTTGAGATTGGCTTGATTGCCAAATACGATGATCGAATGATAAGGTACCGTAGGAAAATCAGAGAGGAGATCTTGTAATGCTATAATGTGACCCTTGTTTTGCCATACCGGATTAAAAAGTTTCTCCTTTCTTTTATAGATCGTCTGTGTCCAATACTGCTGTTGATCCTTCCCAAAGATCCATCCTTGGTAATTCTTCGTTTCAATCACAAAAATACCGTACGGGGATAAAACAATATGATCAATCTGACTAGTTTTCCCTTCTGAAGTCGAGATCATGATATCGTGCAGGGCAATATATTGACTGGGATCTAGTTTCTTTAGCTTCCTTTGAATCTTCTTCTCCCCGATGTAGCCTATCATTTTTGGATGCTTTAGTAGAAAGTGACTTAGGATAAGAGTAAACAAAAAGACTAATTTAAGGTAAAAAACATCAGTATCCCCCTTTTAGCTAAAATCAAAATCCAAAGCGAAGTAGCCTTTCATTAAGATATGGAAAAGTGGGATGAGAGAGGGAAAGGTTGGGAGGGATGGTGGCAGGTAACCTTCTTTTTGTCAATTAACTTTTACCATTCTCAAATCAAAAACTGAAAGAATAACATCAACTCCTTCCGATCAATTACCAATATTATAACATCTATGCTCAATGCTTTGCCATTCTTAAAAACTCCCCCTTATTAGCATTACCTAGAAAAAGAGAGGCCGGGTCCGAATGCACGTCATACCTAAGAAAGGAGCCCACTAAAAAGTAGGCCCAAATTATTCCAATCCTATCTGTCCCCCACTGCCGTCTTTCTATAGGAGATCATGGTAACGATTAAGAGTACAGTAGCGAGAAAAGTCATGGATGCTCCAACAAAATACATTGTTTCACCGCCCCATTCCTGCATAATCCATCCCCCAACCCCTCCACCGGTGATGCCGGCTAAGCCCATAAAAACAGCGGAAAACAAAGACTGTCCTGTCGAACGCAATTCTTCAGGTATGAGCTTTACAACATACTGGATGGCGGTAATCCAAAAGATAGCGAAGGTAACCATGTGCATTCCTTGCAGCAGAAGAAGAAGCAATGGATCAGAAACCCAGCCCATCAAAGTCCAGCGAACGGTATAGAGGAAGCCGACAAAGGCGAGCAATCCCAACTCGTTATAGTGAGGGATCACGCGACTTACCAAAGCAAAGGCTATTACCTCTCCTATGGCTGCGATCGCCCACGCCCAGCCTACTAGAGCATCCCCTCCTCCGGCAGCTTTTAAATAGAGAGCGAACATCGAATCATTCATGCGGTGAGGAACGGTCAGGACAAAAACTAAACATAGAAACCAAAGGAAGGCAGTATTCCTTCCAATCGCCCGTAATCCAGTCAGAGAGATGCCGCGACCCGAACCAGATTCATTTTTCATAAACAGCAAAAGCAGCATCGGAAGTACCCATATTCCGTAGTACAGCTTTGGAATCACTTCAATACCGAAAACGGAAACGACCATTCCGGCTAGAATCGCTACCCCGCCAAATCCTATAGAACCCCAGAGACGCACTGAGCCATAACTAGCGCCGGTTTTCATCGTCGTTTTGATGACAAGGCTATCCAATAGAGGATTAGACGGAAGAAAGAAAAAGTAAAGCATAACAACAAAGAATAAAGCCAAGGCAAATCCATGGGATAAAAATAATCCTGCACTAGAAAGGATCGTCATACTCCAGAGGAATATAATAATTTTTTTAATCGACTGATAACGATCGCTGAGATATCCCCATACCGGTTGCGAGAACATCGCAACGAACGGTCCAAACATCATTAATAAACCAATTTGCGTTGCATGATAACCTTGATTTGAAAAATACAAAGGTAAAAACACGACCAGGATCGCATTGGTAGCGTAGTAGGAAAACGTGAGTCCGCGTACGGTCCACTCTTCTCTCCTCAAGCTTTTTATGCTTGGATTCCCAATCCCTTGATCCGTCTTTACTGGCATTGAGCCCATCGGTGATGCCTCCTCATGATGACATAAAAATGCCAACTTTCTAACATTATAAACTGTTGAAGAAGGAAGGAAAAGGATAAAGTTTGATCCCACCCCGTTGTCGAACAATCGAAGCAGGATTTCAAAGTATAGATATTGAAGACTAATACATCATCGTATAGGAGGAAACCTGTTTGGTGTATGTAAATCCGTCCCAACACCCCGTTCCTGATCTGCAGTCTTATATTACTCGCGATGGAAGCAAGCTTTACTATCGCTTTTATGAAAATTCCGTTCCAACGCCGACGGCCATCATTCTACTTCATGGAATATCAGAAGACAGCAAATACCTATATACTTTTTCCAAGCAGGTGTCTACAAGCGGACTTGCTCATGTTTTTACGCCAGACCTTCGAGGCTATGGGGCTAAAGCTGTACGACTGGGAGACATCCATTATATCGGCCAGCTTGAGGACGATCTTGCGGATCTTGTTCAGCACATTAAGACTGAGCTTCCCCACGTGACGCGCATGGTGATGGCCGGCCACTCGGCTGGTGGGGGGACAGCCATACGGTTTGCCAGCAGCCGATATGCCGACAGCATTGACTCGTACCTGCTTCTCGCCCCGCACCTCGGTGCAGGGAACCCGACAGAACGACCGGCAGACGAACACAGAAAGCTCCATCTAGGACGGGTAATCCTCCTGAGTTTCCTGCATGCATTTGGCATTAAGCGCTGGCACGGGCTCCCTGCCTTGGAGGTAACCAAACACCCCGAGGAGTTGCATGACGGGATCGTCACGTCGCTCAGCTATCGGCTACTGTTTTCCCGCTCTCCATTAAGTTACAAACGCGCCCTTGCCAAGCTAACAAAACCAACTTTAGTATTGGTGGGTGAAGAGGACGAGGTTTTTTATGCGGATCGTTATGCGAATGTGCTTAGTAGTTATCCAAATACTCAGCTACACCTCGTTCCTGGATGCAACCATGACGGTATACTCACCGATCCGGATACTCTCTTGCATTTCTCCAATTGGCTAAAAACAAAAGAATAGGAAAAAGCACGGGAGACAGCCCACAGTGGCTATCTCCCTTTCCTCATTGCTCTAATGCCATAATTATGAAATTTTCGGCTGCATTTTTTGATTTGGGAAGGCATTTATCTAGCTCTGATCCTGGCCACCGTCTCAATGAAAATCCCCTTTGTCCACGGTTTGGATCCATGTTTTTTCGAGAAATGAAGTGATTTGGGTCTACTTTTTAGAAGTCCATCTAAACTTCGGTTTAGAGCCTTTCATTCCAAGCTGATTTTTTAAGTAATTCCGCTTTTATTTTTCGTCTATACCCTTTTTGGGCCCCGAACACTCTCACTCGTGGGCGGATGCTCACAAAATTTTTGATTTGCTCACGGAAAAGTGGCGTTTGCTCACGAGTTGGTATCGTTTGTTCACGTACCTGTAACCATTCCAGCTAATCTCGGAGGTTTGGTCACGATACTCGGCGAGTTGCTCCCGAACCCGTAATGGATACAAATTAACTCGCTTTACTCTTTCTCGAGTAGTGATCAAGCACCAACTTTAATGCCGGGGATTTTCATATAAACCGCCTGAGGACCGAGATTCGTGCCCTGAACCAGGCGGATTCTCGAATGTTTATGAATCAATCCTCAGATGATGTAACCGCCTATGTCAGCCTACTCGCCTTAGGACTAAGCAGGATCGCTTGGCGAATCGCTTCCTTCAGGCTTGATTCATCGGCTTTCCCTGTTCCTGCAATGTCGAAGGCTGTTCCATGGTCCACGCTGGTGCGGATCACGTGGAGCCCCACGGTGATATTTACGCCTGTCTCCAAGCCTAGCACCTTAATCGGGCCATGTCCCTGATCGTGATACATCGCGACGACCATATCAAAGTCGCCTTTTACCGCCCGATAGAAGAGGGTATCAGCCGGAAGCGGGCCAACCACGCAAATGCCTTCTTCTTGGGCCCGAATTACCGCCGGTACAATTTTTTCCTCTTCTTCCCCGTACCCGAATAAGCCATTCTCCCCGGCATGAGGGTTGATCCCGCAGACGGCAATGCGGGGCTTTTCACAGCCTGACCGCTTTAAGGCCTGATCCGCTAGTGCGACGACGGTGTACACCCGCTGTTCCGTAATTTGTTTGACCGCATCAATAAGGCCGATATGGGTGGTTACATGGATCACTTTCAATTGAGGAGACGATAGAAGCATCGCATAGTCTGTTGTCCCTGTAAGCTGCGCCAGGATTTCTGTATGTCCAGGGTAAAGATGGCCGGCTTTATGCAAGGCTTCTTTATTCAGGGGAGCCGTACAAATTGCATCGATGCGGCCCGCGTCAGCCAGTTCCACGGCTTTTTTCACATAGGAGAAGGCTGCATGTCCCGCTTCAGCCGATACCCTCCCATAGGGTAAATCAGCGGAAACAAGAGCTAAATCCAAACAATCAATCACGCCGTGTGAGAACCGGCCATCTTCGGGGGATTCAATCGCTAGGATAGCGAATTCACTCCTCACTAGCTTTTTGGCCCGCTCCAGTATGCTGCGATCTCCAATCACAAAAGGTCTGCATGCTTGATAGAGGGATGGGTCTTCTAAGGCTTTTATGATAATCTCAGGCCCAACCCCCGCGGCGTCCCCCATGGTAATTCCAATCATCGGCCTATACATCTGTCATTTCCCCTTTCAACAAGTTCCTCGCATTCCAAAGAGAGCTTTCCTGGCCAAAGCCACCCGCTTTCGTCACCACAAATAATCGATCCTTTTCAGGAGCCCTGCTCAACGGAATCCCTGTTTCCAGTTCTTGGATTAACTGCAATTCCGTGATCCCCAAGCTCTTGCACACCGCCTTGGCCGTATCCCCGCCCGTAAGAATCAATCCCTGTACTGAAACCTTCTCAACCACTTCTGCCGTAACGGTTCCTAATGCCGAAGAAATAGTCTCCGCGAACAGGACGGTCGAGTCCTCCACCGGGTTAAGTTGGCAAGGAGCTACCGACAAACTCACATCCCTTCCGCTTTTTAGAGCGGCTTCAAGCTCCTCGCGGCAGCGCGCTAGTTCGCTCTGGCGGGATTCTTCCCGCATTAGTGCTATTGGCTGAATTTCTACAGATCGAACGGATGGCCGTGACGTATACACCTCAAGTTGTTGTTTGGTAACCGGTGATAGGCTCCCGGAAACGAGCATAACCGGTCCATCCACGGGCTGAAAGGAAATCGGTTGTTTCTTTGCTTCTCTGCCTGTATTCCAACTCTCAGCGAGGGGGATGGTCAAGCCAGCGGATCCGACCCATAATGTCCGGAACCCTAAGGGTTCCACTTTACGAACCAAGTCTAGCAAATCGGAATCCGTCTCTGCATCACACACAAGGATGGCAATTTGATCTTCTTTCATCTTTAATAGAAAGTGTGTGATAGCTTCCTCACTGCCATCCAAGATGGACTGATCGAGCAATCCCATTTTTCTGCGAGTCTGACTCGCTAGGATCGTCGTCAAGCTAGAGCTTTTCATCGGGTTTTTCGGATCCCGGGCAAACTCGGTTTCATGAAGAGGCTTCTGGCGTACATAATGCATGCCGTGTTTCGTGGTTCTCCCGAGGGCAGGGAAAGCAGGGGCAACAAATGCAAATTCATAATCCATATGGTCAAGGATGGCATCGATTTCTGCACCAAGATTGCCGCGTAAGGTGGAATCTACTTTCTTATAAATCCGCTCCACCCCTGCCTGCTTCATTTCTTCAGCCACCCTGCTGACCTTTTGATAGGCTTCGGTGGACTTAAGTGCTCTGCTGTCCGTATCCGCCACGGCAACTTCCGCGGTAAATTGGCGGCTTGAACCCTCTTCCGATAGGTAAACGGACGTCTGGAACCCACGCGTTGCAAAAGTGATTCCAGCATCAGACGCCCCCGTCAGATCATCTGCAATTACTCCCCATTTCGCCATCCTTATCGAACTCCCCTTCTTTTATCTTTCATCCCCAAAAAGAAAGAGACTTTAACAGTCTCTTTTGTCTACCATTCGGCAATACTGCCATCTTTATGGCGCCAGATTGGATTTCTCCAACGATGACCCTGTTCCGCCATTTTCCGCACATAGTCTTCATTGATCGTAATGCCTAAACCTGGCCCTTGTGGGATTTGAACATGTCCGTCCTTATAGGCAAAAACGGAAGCATCCTGTACATAATCCAGCAGGTCATTTCCTTGATTATAATGGATACCCAAGCTTTGCTCTTGAATAAAGGCGTTGTACGACGTGGCATCTACCTGTAGGCAAGAGGCTAAAGCAATCGGCCCCAGCGGACAATGCGGGGCAACCGCCACGTCATAGGCTTCCGCCATGGCAAAGATCTTTTTGCATTCCGTAATTCCTCCCGCGTGAGACAAGTCAGGCTGGATAATGTCCACCCATCCGCCCTCTAACAGGTTTTTGAAATCCCAACGCGAAAACATCCGCTCGCCTGTCGCGATCGGGGTGCTCGTATGGCGGGCGATTTCCCGCAGCGCTTCATTATTTTCAGGAAGCACAGGTTCTTCGATGAACATCAATCGGTAGGGCTCTAATTCTTTGGCCAGGATTTTTGCCATCGGCTTATGTACACGACCATGAAAATCTACACCGATGCCAAAATAAGGCCCGACGGCCTCGCGTATCGCTGCGACTCGTTCTAGCACCTGGTCGATTTTTTCATGCGTATCAATATATTGAAGCTCTTCCGTGGCGTTCATCTTAATGGCCGTGAAGCCTGCTTGCTTCTTCTCCAATGCCGCTTGCCCAACATCGCTTGGTCGATCTCCGCCAATCCAGGAATAAACACGCATCGAATCCCGGCAAGCCCCTCCGAGCAATTGGTAAATGGGGGCATTATAGAACTTGCCCTTAATATCCCATAAAGCCTGGTCGATCCCGGCTATCGCGCTCATGAGGATCGGGCCTCCGCGATAAAACCCTCCGCGATACATGACCTGCCAATGATCTTCGATCCGCAAGGGATCAGCTCCGACTAAATAATCCATCATTTCTTCCACGGCCGTTTGCACGGTATGGGCTTTTCCTTCCACCACAGGCTCTCCCCAGCCCACGATGCCTTCATCCGTCTCAATCTTTAAAAAGAGCCAGCGAGGCGGTACAATAAAGGTTTCAAATTTTGTAATCTTCATGTCTTCAGCTCCGTTTCTTTTTCAATATGCAAAAGGGAGGACGGACCTCCCTTTATGTTGATGAAGATTAAGCCAGCCTCACTTCTTCCGCACCCGAGCTCTGCTGCTGCCTCAAGCTGATCTTCATCAGCTGATGCACTACCTGCGTAGCAATCGGATGAATACCATAATGCTCCGTCAATCTCCAAGTCGTTAAGGTAATTGAACCCTCGCCGTAATGGTGGCGAAGAATGGACCCTCCAACCTGGCCGATCCAGCCTTGGAAATACCCGGAGATGATCTCGCAAGACTCCGCCAGTCCGGGGTTCCCGAATAAGTGAATCGCTCGGCGCCCGCCGGCAATCTTATAATCATGAAAAGGAACAACGTAATGCGGAATCAGCTCATCCACTTCCCATCCCATCTCCGGCAGGAGTGGAATACCGGGAAACTCGTTCGGATTCACGTAGTTAAAGGAAGAAGCTCTCGGCCAGCTTTCCCCTTCTGGAAGATGACGGAAGGTATACTGTCCCTTTGATGTAAGCTGATCGCCCTGCTCAGCCATGAAAAGAACATGTCCGCCTTCACGAGCAAACGCGAGAACCGCTTCATCGAGGCAATTGGTGACAACGACCGTTTCCTTATCGAACGACTCGCCAATGGTACACCCTTGAGCCCTCAGCTGTTGAACGAACGATTCAGGCATCTGATAAGGTACTAAGGTCAAGCCTTCCTTCCCGTTGATTACCATAGGTGAAATGGTCAGCTCTTCGCTATTTTTCGCCCATATATCTCCGTTCACGAGAAGACTTACATGCAGCTCATAGAATCCTGGAGCCTCGACTGTCGGTACCTTAAAAGATATGGCCTTCTGCAAATGAATATGTACTTCCCCTTGCACAGTAACCGGAATCTGTCCGCTTAGCCCGGTTCCTGCTATTCTCCACTCGATCGTCCCCTCGAAAGCTTTGAGGTCATGGTTTGAAAGGATGATATCACCTTGGAAATTCTGTTCGCACCATACATTATGGTTTACCCCATCAACCATGACGGTTAGGGGACCGTTGAAATCCTTTAGGTTCTCGAATCCTTCCTTCGGATTCCGCATGTAGTCCAGCCACCCATTCGTTTCCCACTCGATATCGGTAAACTCCGTCACGACATATCCCGCGATCGCAGGACGTTTGCGCATTTCCTCTACCACCGACTTTACCGCTCGAAACATCCGGGTTTGTGAGGAGACCGCCAGTTCTTCGAACGTTGGGAAGATCCGGTCCAACCCAAACTTGGAAAAGTTCGCTTCCGCCGTCGTCGGCTTCTTATAATCCTCCTGATGCGACTCCTCTCCTTGGTTAACGAACCACCAGGGCTCTCCTCCATAGTGCTGCTTGAGCTTCTCTATACTCGGAAGCCCCCATATGCCAAATTCAGAAATGATAATCGGCTCACCATTGGACTTTCTACCGCCGACAAAATTCTGATCCGGATTACCCAGAACGAACTCATCCAAATCTTTTTTCCATGCATCCAACTGATCCGGGCAGACAAAGTAGCGATGGTGATCATTAATATCCGTTTTGACATGCGTCCATCCGGAATTATCGCAAACCAACCGTGTAGAATCCAGCTCTTTTACTTCCTGATACAGCTCTTCCACATGCGTTTGCTTCGCTGGATCCTTGGCCAGGTCCCATTCTAGTCCCCACTCTTCATTATAAATCGACCAAATCAGTATGGATGGATGATTATAATCCCTCCGGATCATGGCCGTCAGGTCCTTCTTAAAGCGGTTCTGTCCTTGCGGCGTCCATTTCACGTAATTCGGAGGCTCTGCCCAAATCAACATCCCCATCCGGTCAGCCCAATAGAGGTAACGCGGAATCTCTACTTTAATGTGCTTTCGCAAGAGGTTAAAGCCCATTTCCTTGGCTAAACGAATCTCGTTTTGGATATATTCATCCGAAGGTGCCACATAAACCGTATCCGGATAAAACGCCTGATCCAGCGCTCCGCGGAGGTAGATTGGCTTTCCGTTTAGGCAAACCAGCCCATCGCGGTGTTCTACTTTTCGCATGCCAAAAGTTGATGAAGATTGATCTAATCCTTCAATGGCAATGGTCAACTCATATAAGTGCGGATGGTCAGGCTCCCACAAAATGGCCTCCGGCATATCCACAATAAATTCTACCACTGAACCTTCTAAGTTAAACTCTCCTGAATTTAGTTCCCCTTTCGGGTCCACGTGATCTTTTACCACGTAGTGCACCTTCTCTTGTCCGCAAGGTGTCGTATTGAGCTCCACTCGGACGTGCGCCTTCTGCTCATCAACAACCGGGGTGATCCTGACATCCTGCACATAAAGCTGCGCACGTTCCTCCAGGAATACCGATTGCCATATCCCGCTTACTCGCGTATACCAGCTCCCCTGCTTTCCAATCGGAATTTCCGCGTTATCCTGTGGGTCATACACACGAACGGCGAGCGTATTTTCTCCCTCAGGTGAAAGAAGATCCGTAATATCGAACTCAAAAGGAGTAAAGCCTCCCTCATGCTCACCGGCATAGTTTCCATTGATCCATACTCGCGTGTGGTAGTCTACCGCGTCAAAGTGCAGGATCAGTCGCTTGCTCTCTTGCTTGCAAGCAGAGAAGCCTCGGCTGTACCAGGCCGCACCATTATAATGAAGGTATTGTCCCCCTTCTCTTTGCCAAATGTGCGGGACGTCTACCGATCTCGCAGCCGGCAACCCCTTTATATGCCATCGATCTTTTTCCCCTACATTTTTTGGATCGATTTCAAAACCCCACATACCATTCAAATTCCACTGCTTCCTCATATATCCTTCCTCCTCCATTTCTCCTTCTGTTACCCCTTGATTCCTGTCATGGTAATCCCTTTGATAATATGTCTTTGGAACAGGATAAAGACAATCAGCGCGGGTAAGCTGGCCAGCATATTGGCCGCCATTGGCCGAGTCAATTCTCCTGTATAGGCACTTTGAAATAACGGGATGCCCACCGGCAACGTCATCATTTCCTCCGAAGTGATGGCTAGATAAGGCCACAGGAAGTTATTCCATGAACTGATAAAGGTAAAAATGGCTAAAGCCGCCATGGAAGAGCGGGATAGCGGGAGAAAAATGCTCCAGTAAACACGGAACAGCCCTGCCCCATCAATCGTTGCAGCTTCCACGAGCTCCTTGGGAATGTTATCGTAGAACTGCTTGAGGATCAGTACCCCAAGCGGCGCTGCTATGCTTGGCAAAATAATAGAGCTGTAAGAATTGATCAGTCCATTTTCTACCATCATCAAGAATAACGGAACAATGGTCGCTTCTGTTGGAACCATGAGCCCGGCAATGATGACCCAAAACACCCATTTCTTCCCCTTAAAAGGAATCCTAGACAGCGCAAAAGCAGCTAGTGATGTGACGGTGAGGGTGGCCACCGTCGTGACGACAGCGATATAGACACTATTGATCGTCCATCGCCAAATCGAAGCGCTTTCTGTAATAAAAATGAAGTTCTCTAGCGAAAAAGGAGGCGTGACCAATGCGCTTAACACGGTCACCGGCGACCCATCCGGCTTGATTGAGGTTAAGACCATCCATAACATAGGTACGAGCCATAGAATAATAACGGAATAACTGATAATATAAAGTGCTAGTCTTCCGATGCTCAGCCGCTGCTTCTGCATGTGGCATCTATTCCTTCCTATTTAGTCTTTTTTGGACAAGAATTTGAACTGAATAAGTGCGAACACAATCATAACAGCAAACAAGAAGTAGGACATGGCTGCAGATAAGCCCATTTCATTGCTCCGGAAACCGGTCTCGTAAATGTACTGAACCAATGGACGGGTAGCCGTGCCTGGTCCTCCTTGCGTCATCAGCCAGGGCTGTCCGAAGAGTTTAAAGGAAGCAATTGATTGCAGGACGACGATCAATAGCGTTACGCCCTTCAGGGACGGCAGCGTAATATGTAAAAAGCATTGCCAACTGTTTGCTCCATCGATTCGCGCAGCTTCGTAATATTCTTCGGGAATTTCCTGCAAACCAGCTAAATAAAGCACCATATTAAATCCAACAGTCCACCAAACCGTAGCAATGAGGATCGAAATCCATGCCAAATGAACATCATCCAGCCAAAAAATTTCCTGAGAAATTCCAATTTTGTGCAGCATGCTGTTGACAAAACCCGTATAGGGCTGAAGCATGAACACCCAAATGCTACTGATTACAGAAATCGATAAGATGTGCGGCAAGAAAAATGCAGAGCGAAGAAACGTTGTCCCCTTCATTTTCGCATTAACGACTAATGCAAGGAGCAGGCCTACGATGACAAGCGTGGGGGTGGAAAGAATAACAAAATACAGCGTATTCCACAAAGCCCCCCAAAAGTACTTATCCTTAAACATATAGGAGTAATTCTGCAAGCCAATAAATACCGGCTCCCTCCCAATCGTCCACTGGTGAAGACTGATATAGAAACCTTTTACAATCGGATACAGCATAAACCATACATACAGCACGAGATATGGAATCAAGAATAACCAAGCAGCGATATGATTCCGAAGTGAAACACTTAGAATTCCTCGCCTTTTCTCAACTGGCATTACTTCTTGTTTTGAAGCTTCGGGTTGGACATTCACAAGACTCACCCCCTACTTTTAGTAAAAGAAGGGGCTAGCAGATGGAGTAGCCCCTTCATCAGATTTTATTTAGCTAGTAGTTCATTGACCTGCTTTTCAGCATCTGCTAATACTTGATCGACGGTTGCCTGCCCGGTCATAAGCTTATCGAAGTTCGGCACTAAGATTTCCTTGATGGGCCCTACCTTATCAGAGTTTGGCAAAAAGGCTACCACATTGGCCACTTCGGCATAATCGGAACGATACGGGAGAGACTTAAACTCTTGGGATTCGGCAACCGTGATTTTGCTTGGCACATGGCCCGCTTTCGCCCACATCGCGCCATGGTCTGCCAGCCAGTTTGCGAATTTCGCCGCTGCTGCCGCTTTTTTCTCATCCTTATTCTTTTGTACAGGGATCACGAGCGTGTGAGAATCCCCCCAGGCTGCCGGTTGATCATACAGTTGTGGGAAGGAAATAGCAGCAAAGTCCAAGGTGTCCTTGTTTTTCTCAAAGGTTCCGGTGGACCATACTCCATTGAGAGAGATGGCGCCTTTTCCTGCGGCAAAAATCTCTCCACCGTTCTTAATGTTCTTCGGCCATAAGTCTTCATTGACCAGGTCAGCTAAAAATTGAAGAGCTTGCTTGCTCTTTTCATTGTTAAAGTCCGCTTTTTTACCGTCTTCTGTCAGCAATTGCCCCCCCATCTGGCTATATAAGGTCCACCATAACCAATAAGGCTGATTTCCTTTGGAGGTGGTCGCCAATGGCATCACGTCCGCTGGCGCCTTGGCCTTGATTTCTCTTAAGAAGTTCACGAACCCTTCAGCACCAGGCTCCATTTTGGGTTTCCCATCGGCATCCAGCAGTCCCGCGTCCCCTAATATTTTTTTGTTATAGAACATAATTTCAGCATGCGTATCGAGCGGAATCGCCATATGCTTGCCATCAAACACAGTTGCCTGGAGGATGTTCGGATTAAATGAGCTCCAGTCCAAATCCGTGGCAATCGTATCCATCACTTCCAAGTTTCCGGTTGGTACGAGCTCGGCTAGCTTGGAGGTATGGGCAATGGCCACGTCAGGTGCCTGTCCGGATACCATGGCCGTGGATAATTTTGTATAATATTCCTCGTTCTTTAAATTCAAGATTTGCACATTCGTGTCGGGGTTCTCTTGATTGAATTTGTTGACCATTTCCTTCATAAAATCGCCATCGCCGCCGCTGAATGGAACCCAATAATTGAGCTTAATAGGTTCAGATGCACCACTTCCGGCTTGCTCTTGCTTGCCAGCGCTTTCATTTTGTGGTGTTCCCGATGTCCCACTGCCCGTACCGCAAGCGGTAAGGAAGGAAGCCGTGATTAGCATGGACGCCAAAAGACCGCTAAGTTTCTTCATAAATGTCCCCCTTTATCTAAATTAATAGAATGTTTTTGACAATTTTATTGTAACATACTATCTTGTTTTATTTCAATAATTATTATAATAAAAAAGAAAAAATCCCCAAAACAAGAGGATTTCTAAAATAATCTACTTATTATTATATAAAAAGATATAATAATTGAATATTTCATCATCCTTTATTAGAATAACGAATCTTCATAATGATCCCTTGCTCATAGTTGCCGAACCGATGCCCAAATAGGTTAAGCCCTCCCACATTCATCGCGTCTTTCTTGACGCCGAACCGAATGGATAGAAAAGGCTTATGTTCAATTTTCAGATCGTCCAGCGTAATATTAGAAATCTGAACCCCGTCTAGGAAGGTGCCTCGCTTGCTAACCATCCATCTTTTTAATAAGCCGAATTGTGTATTGGTGGTCAGCCACCACTGGGGGGTCAAGAAGCCTCTTTCTCCTCCAAAATCGCCCGGGCTCGTCCATGTTCCGATTTCTACTTGATTGACCCATACGGTGATATCGGACGGCCAATCCAGCTTGTGATAGGGGGCTTCCGAACAGATCTCAGCGGAAAATTCAAGTTCTTCTGCTAAAGCGCCATACGGGATCCGGTTAGGAAAGCGATATTCAATGTAACCAGCCCGGAACCATAACAGCTGTGCTTCTTTCCTCTCGGTTTCATAGAAAGTCCTTGGGTCATCCATAATGCCGATAATA
Organism: Ammoniphilus sp. YIM 78166; assembly: GCF_004522215.1. Taxonomy (GTDB): domain Bacteria; phylum Bacillota; class Bacilli; order Aneurinibacillales; family RAOX-1; genus YIM-78166. Next base: position 305,316 of record NZ_SDLR01000005.1, read on the forward strand.
CCAGACTCGCTGACTAGGCCACAGGTAGGCTCGACCTCGCAGTCAATATACTCCCCGATAGGCAAGTCAATGAGGATGGACTGCTCATGGCTTGGCTCATCTGGCCGCAGATCGATCACAATCCGGTCATATTTCCTCGAGCTAACCTTCTGGCTGCCACGGCCGGGGACGATCTCCGTAGCTATCAATCCGGCATCTTCAAGCTTCTGGATGTTGACGGCTGCTGTTGAGAAGGGAATTTCAAGCGCTTCTGAAAGATCGTTTACATTTTGAGGACCCTCGCTGAGAAGATTCAGGATCGTGATCCGGCGCTCATTGGCGAGGGCCTTGCAGATCTCAAGGGCTTCTTCTAAGGTTAAGTGTAGTGTTCGCATCTGAGCCCCCTTTTTTATTACAATATTTTTTGTAATAATAGTATAGCAAGGTTTACATTCAAAAACCAGAAAAAAGAATCCCTGTAAGGGGATTCCCGTGGTCTAAGAGTGCAAGATTTCTTCAATCGCCTGAAGAACCTCTTTCATATATGAGCTCATATTGTTACAATCACATAATCCGAACGGATGATAACAGGATAGGTTTCCGCTTGCAAGGTCTCTGGCGGGGACTGCACTTTCACATCATACGTCTTTACTAGACACCTCTGAGGGTCGTTGATCGATTTTCCCGTTTTAATGTCAAATTCCCAACCATGCCAAGGACAGCGGAGGATCTCCCCTTCCTTGATAAAAACTAATTGATCCAAACTGCCCTGACTTGTGCTTTCACAGACGGTCATCCCTCCGACGCTCCCTTCACAGAGAGGGGCACCTTGATGAGGGCAGCTATTTCTTAAGGCAAAATAATCACCGTTGACATTAAAGATGCATATGGACCTTCCCTCAATTTTCACATGCTTTTTCTCACCAGTAGGAATTTCTTCTACCGTGGCTACTATATATTCTTTCAAGTCCCTTTCCCCCCACAATTAATCTAGATTATATAATTCCTTTGCATTTTCAAAAAAGATCCTCTGTTTCAAATCCTCAGGCATTTTAGGAAACGCTCGGCTCGGGGAATCAAAGTCCCAATGCGGATAATCAGAGGAAAACATGAGAATATTCTTGGCATCCATCATTTCGAAAATCTGTAAGAGATGCTCAGGCTTCTCCGGGCTCTCAATGGGCTGGGAGGTGATGCGGACATGATCGCGAATGTATTCGCTCGGTTTTTTCTTTACCCGCGGCACTTCTTCGCGAAGCCCCTTCCATTCGGAATCTAGTCTCCATAGTAAAGGTGGAAGCCATGCTGAACCTCCTTCCACCAGCACAAGCTTGAGTTTGGGAAAGCGCTCAAAGACTCCTTCGGTCAAAAAGCTAATGAGATGTGCCTGGAAGGACAGCATCAAGCCTGTATGCCACTCGATGTAGGTAGCCGGGTACCCGCTAATCTGAGAATCATTTATTCCCACGCCTTCGGTTCCTGGATGCAGGGCCAGAGGTAACCCGTTGCGTTCGCAAGCCTCGAATATAGGATAGAACTGCCGATGCCCGTATGGCGCCCTCGAGCCTCCATCGATCATGACTTGAACCATATGAGGATGATCAGCCCATCGGTCAATCTCTTTTGCTGCTGCCATCGGATCTTGAGGGGCGACCGTGATTGATCCCTTGCATCTTCCATCCGCATTGTTATGGTCGAGCCAAACATCTGCCAGCCAGTCATTATAAGCGGCTGCAACAGCTGTTGCGAATTCTGGATTTGGATACATCGTGGCAAAAGCCCTCGGGAGTAGAATGGCATAATTTATTCCATATTCATCCAGTAGTTGCTGTCGCATGAAATCAGGATCCGAACAAGGGAAGCCTCCATTCGGAGTAAAGGAGTCCAAGCGATTCGGATGAATAGGATTCATGTAAATCCCTCTGGTATTGGCTGTCTGCAGGCGATCTCTCCATGGCGGCTGCATATATGCTTTGATTTCATCTACACTCTTCGGATGGGGGTGAACATCACAGTCAATGATCCCATTTAGCCTGTTTTTGGGACCCGCATTTTTCAAGGTCTTTGCATCAATCATGATCTTTCCTCCTTCATTCTTGATAAATATCTACTGCAGCTTTTTTATTCAGCTCGAATCGCTGTAAAAAATAGATGAAAAGCAATACGGTAATTCCAAACGTATCGGTGAGCAGTCCCGGCTTGATCATGCACAAGCCTGCAGTAAGCATTACGACCCTCTGCCATTTGGACAAAGGAGCAACGAGATAATTTTCTATTACGCAAGAAAGGATAATCACGCCAGTCATAGCCGATAAGCCAATGGATATTACCCCGATCCAGGTGTAATCCACAAATAAGATCTGGGGAGAATAGACGAACATATAGGGAACGATAAAAGCTGGCAGCGTTAGCTTTAATGCTTCCCAGCCAGTTTGGCTTGGGCTCCCTCCCGAAAGACCCGCTGCGGCATAAGCCGGAATAGCAACAGGAGGGGTCACATTTGCCATCAGCCCAAAGTAAAAGACAAAGAAATGAGCGGCCAGCAAGGGGACATCGAATTTAGCGATAACTGGGGCAGCAACCGTTGCCAATAGCACGTACGTGGCTACCGTCGGCAACCCCATCCCCATAAGGATGGAAATAAGCATCACTAGAATCAGCGTCAAGAGCAAGCTTCCTTGCGAAAAGTGTAAAATGTAGTTCCCTAGCGCAGAGGCTACACCTGTCAAGGTGGACACCCCAATCACCAAGCCAACGCTAGCAGTGGCAATCGCAACTGGCACAGTCCGTTTAGCACCAGTTTCAAGAGCCCACCGAATATCCTGAATCGACATGCGCGTATTTTTCCTTAAGGCAGAAACCAAAACGGTTAGAATAATCCCCCAAAACCCAACAAATAAAGGAGTATACTGCATCATCAGCAGGACGATAACCGCTAAAAAAGGAAGGAGGAGATGGCCTCTTTCTTTTAATGCCTCCTTTATTAATGGGAGTTCCTGTGCAGATAAGCCTCTCAACCCCAACTTTCTAGCTCGCAGATGAACCATGGTAAATACACCCGTATAGTAAAGTGCAACTGGAATGACGGCCGCTAGAATGATCGTGGAATAGGGGATTCCCAGATAATCCGCCATAATAAAGGCTGCAGAACCCATAATGGGCGGCATGAGCTGACCTGCAGTGGAAGCCGATGCTTCCACTGCACCCGAAAACTCCCTGGAGTACCCGATTCGCTTCATTAAGGGGATCGTAAAAGCTCCTGTCGTGACCACATTAGCGGCCGCACTTCCGCTAATGGAACCGAACAGCGCACTCGTCATTACCGAAACTTTAGCTGGTCCGCCAATGGTCTTCCCCGCCAGAGCAAGAGCTAAGTCTTGAATTAATAATCCAAGTCCGCTGCGCTCGAGGAACGTTCCGAAAATAATAAACAAAACAATATACGTAGCAGAAGTCCCTAAAGCGATACTAAAAAGCCCTTCCGGAATCATAAACAGATGATCGATAAGACGCTTAAAACTTGCACCTGAATGGGCGAAAATCCCGGGCATGTAGGGACCATAGTAAGCATAGGCCAGAAAAACCATCGCAATGATGGCAAGCTCTTTTCCCACAGCCCTCCTGACCGCTTCCAATACAAGAACGATTGCGAGGCTGCCCATGAAAATATCTACTTGATTAGGCATTCCTCCCCGCATCAGAATATCCTTATACTGGAACACTACGTACCCTACAGAAATGATAGAAAGCATTGCTAGAAGCATATCCATCCATGTAACGCGGTTCGTTTTGGATTTTCTCCTAGCAGGATAAAGAAGAAACACGAGAGCAAGCACAAACATTAAGTGAACGGCACGTTGCCTGATCGTTTCCAGCAAACCAAAACCCGCGGTATAAAGGTGAAAAACAGCCATCGCCAGGGACAAGGCGAGTATTACTGCTGCGAGGATACCTGCAGGGTTTCTAAAGGTCGATTCCGTGTCATACTTTTTCGAAACCTCCTCCTGCAACTCGCTGGATATCAGATCCGGATTTTTCATTGGCATTCCTCCTTAATGGCACAAGATTCACCTTTACTTTAGAACGCCCTTTTCACGATAGTACCGTTCAGCACCAGGATGGAGAGGGATGGATAGCCCCTTGACAGCGGTTTCAAGCGTCAGCTCCTTGAATGCATTATGCTGTGTCTGCAGGTACTCCAGATTGTCAAAAATATACCCGGTTAATTCGTATATCAATTCCTCATCCAAATCTTCCCGTGCAATTAGCATAACCTGAAGCATGACGGTATGGATGTCTTCCGGCTGATTTTGATAAGTGCCTGCAGGGATGGTTGCGGGCAAAAAGAACGATTCCCCTGCCGTTAATTTTGCAATGGCTTCAGGCTCCAGGGAAATCATTTTTGCCTGATTGGTCATAGTAAGTTCAACAAACGTTGAGAATGGATAAGGAACCAGCGCATTCAATCCATCTACTTGCTTATTTTTCATTTGGTCAGCACCAGCTGAGATCCCAATGTACTCAGGAATCAGATCATTTCGATCGGTATAGCTATAGCCGTGGGCATCATAAACAATCCGGGTCGTGTTTTCCGTTCCGCTGCTAGGACCTCCAACCACCATTTTTTTCCCTTTAAAATCCTTAAACGTTTCAATGCCTTTTTCCGGATGAACTACTTGCTGAAAGTATCCTCCATAGACTCCCGCTATAGCTCGGATCTCTTGGTTTGCTTTCCCCTCAAAGCTCTCTTCCCCATGAAAGGCCTGATGCGTGACAAGAGAATCCGCAATGGCTAAGTCCAGCTCTTTGTCTGCCATCAATAGAATGTTTTGCCCACCACCGGTAGTGGTTTGGGCAGAAGCCTTTATATTCCCTGTCTTTTCAGAAAACAATTGGGCGAATCCACTTGCCGCGGCGAAGAATACCCCACCCGTGCTTCCCCCGCCAATTTTCAAAAAGTCCGGCCGTCCTGCAGTTGAACCGCCTGAATCCGACGATGATGACAAATTCCCCCCGCTTCCGCAACCAATTAAACTTGCAGCCAAAACTGTAACTAGTAATCCAGACACCCATTTTTTCATATCAATTCACCCTCCTTATTCTTCTAACATCAAAACACCTTGTGCAACCATGATATTGATCCAATCCCACCCCCTTTCAAGATGAAAGAAAACAAAAAGACCCAACCGCCTAGTGGACATACTGCCACTAGATAGTTGGGCCTTTTGCTCATCAGTAACTTTTACACTAACTCCTTATAAGGGAGGCAATGGAGTAACCAATACAACAAACCCTGATGTTAAACGGATCCTATTGAATTGTTCATTTTAAGCGTGTAATTCCGAAAACGGTCATATGCGGAACGCAAAGCAACAAGAATGGCCTTTTGAGCTGGGCCCTGATAACGTTCCATTGAATTCATAATCTCATCAAATTCCTGTTCAAACGTTCTCCCGATTATTTGTGCCTTAATAAAATCAACAGCTAAGGGGCTGGCCAAGGTCACATGTGCATCCAGCACTTGTGAAGAGCGCATATCAATGATGAGCCCTACAGCGATATGCGGGTGTAGGTGGCCTACTGCAGTATTGACTGGAACACTTCCATTCCCGACAAAATATACAAGATTCGGGTCTCTCAGGGTATCAGTTGATAACATTTTTAGGACCTTCCTAGACATTTTTTCCCTATATGAATAGTGTCAATATTTGTTATTAGTTTAATATATTCTCCATTTCAGACGAAATTCCTTCTCCAAAAAAGAAAAAATTTATAATTATCAGTAATAATATAAAAAAGGATCAGATAGCTATAAATAGATTGGGGTTCTTACAATCACTCTCTCAACAGAATGGTTTAAATACCATCCATTCGTCCCGTGATTAATAGAATCCCAATAAATGCTACTTACACAGAGGAAGAATTGTACTAGGCCATATATCAGAAAGAGCAAGCTGAAAAGGAAGATAAAAGATAATAAATATCAACCCCATTCTCTAATTAAGAAAGTGGAGTTGATCGTTGTTCTTTCTCATTTAGATGGAAAAACACCACTTATTTAGATTAAAGGTGTCTGATTAACCTTGAATAGATGGAAAAAGACCACCTACTAAACTAGAAACCCATATATAAAGGAGGTCTAAAGTAGAATAGATGGAGAAAATCCAACTAACAGGACCATTTTACTATCATCTTTACTTAATAGATGGACTTTTTCCACTTACTCGAGTTTCACAGAAAAAGGAATTCAACACAAGAACAAACCCCGCCAACTTGTAGCGGGGTTTGTTCCCATGCATACCTTTACTTTGTACTCTTGCTCCCTGTTTGCTTACCCGATTGTAATTTTCCCGCTCCCGCTTGAGCCTGAACGATGCTTGGCACGTCGGCTGCTGAATCCATCGAAGTATACAAGGTAGGTGTCCAGTTCACGGGACTCAATGTTCCGTGGGCTTCCGCCAGGTTGACTTCCTGTCCGTTTACAACGGATCCTTCGTCGGTAAATTGAGTACCTCCCCATACTTGAACGATGGATGTTGCCGGTGTTCCTTCTGCGAGCGCAAAGTAGTTATTCTGGGAGTAAATCTTCGATTCATGTCCGACTCCAATGGAGTAGAGATAAGGGTACTGTTCGTGATTTTGCGACGCTTCATAAAGATTATTGTAAAGGTGAACTTGACCGTAACGTACCCGTGGTGCGCGCTGGGTCACATTCTTATAGTAATTGTGATGGAACGTGATTCTTTCTTTTCCTGCATCTGCGGTATAGCTGTCACTTCCTCCGACCAGCGTAGTCTTGTCATGGTCATGGAAGAAGTTATAGGAAACCGTGATTAAATCCGAAGCATTTGTAATATCCATAAAACCGTCATACTGTTCGTAATGCTTTCCAAAATACTCCAGGTTTCGATCTCGATGACCGCCATCCGTAAAGGTATTATGATCAATCCAAATATGTGTCGCGCCTTTCACTGTAATACTGTCAAACGCTGCATTCCAGTTTCCGGTGCTGCCGTCCGTCGGATCCCATTGCGGGAAATAATCGAACGTGTTCTCGAATTGAATGTTTCGGATAATGACATTATCCACATTTTGAATCATGAGGTTTCCGCCAAGAATCTTGGCGTTTGAACCAGGCAACCCTACAAGGGTCGTGTTGGAGCCGATATGAATCTGGATATTCTTTCCTTGGTTCTTTTCTGAAGCAGCACGAGCCGTTTCCAGCGATCCGGTCGGTACGGAATCTCTTCCCCATACAGCCGGATCATACGCCGCTAGGTAGGCTTCAAAATCATAGGCCGGATCCTGATAATATTCCTTCCCTACTGGCTGGTCTTGCTCATCTACATTCATATCGATCGTGCCTTTCACGTAGATGATCTTTGGTGTGGCGTTGGCAGCATTCTTGCTGTTATCTCCGCCTAAGGCTTGAATCAGTTCGCTGCGCTTAGTCACGATATGGATGTTGGATGGGTCGGCATTTGCTCCGCCAGTGGTTCCCGTCGTAAAGGAGCCCCAACCATCATTCACGCCAAGCGTCTGTTTGCCGATATCCGTTGTGCTTGTATCCAAGACATGAACCGTCACAGGTACCAAGAACTCGCCAAAGTGGAAGTGAAGCGTGGTTTCACCTTCTGGCAATTGCGCTAAGTAAAACGTTTTAAGGGTAATCATATTTCCGTCAACCGCATAATCGGAAGCTCGAAGTACCTTTTCACCGCTCGTGATGCGAGTTAAAGCATATCCGTTGTTTTGGACAGTTACTTCCAAATCAGCTTGGTTGGCTGTATTTTTATCAAAAGTCAAGGATGTGACGACGATGGCAGGTGACAACTGAACCTTCGGCATTACGACCGGAATGGAAGGATCCCATCCATCGAAAATTTGTGGAATCGTCATGCTAGCCTCTTCCCCTGTCAGTTGGGTAGCGATTTGTCGCGCGTAAGGCTTCGCACCAGGGCCATAGCTGTTATATTCCGAGAAAAAGCTTTCTTTGCAGCTTCCCGCACAAGATGTAGCCCAACCGGCATCGAGGAAGTTTTTCGAATCGATCAACGTATTAATGAAGCTCACTCTGGCATAATCCTTCCATGCCCGACCCAGATCATACAAACCTCGAGCCGAAGGATCATCTACGATCTGAGAATTCAGGAAGACATACCCTTTGTCCGTTGTATTTCTTTGCGCCCCGGCCGTGATATGTCCACCTCCACCGGTGTGGCTGACCAACACGAGCTTCACATTGTCCATCACCACCGCTGGAGCTTCCCCGAAGATGAAGTCAACATCCCCTTGGATGATGCTGTTGCGGAAGTAATGGCGTCCTTTTCCAGAAGGATTCAAGCCGTTATACAAGGTATCTTGGTAGCCTACTAATTTTACCGATTCAAATACCGCCATGTCGCTCTTGAGTGACACAGCAACCGCTTGGGCCACTTCCGAACGGGGGCCTGCACTGTTTTCTATCGTGAGATTAGTTGCGGTAAAATAATCTGCCGCGACGGCCACCGTTTGACTTAGGAAGGTGTTTCCAGTATGACCTGGCTTGCCTTGGGTCACCGCGGTACCGGCATAATCTCCATACGTGATGGTGGTCTTATCCATGCCTGCGCCGACGAGGCTAACATAAGGTCGATCGACAACTAGCTTTTCTGTATACGTTCCCGGTGCGATATAGATCACGGTTCTTTCCGTATTATTCGCCGGGATGCTATTCACAGCTGCTTGAACGGTGGAGAAAACTTGGATTCCATCTGCGTTTGCGTTCTTGTCTACCGTAAGCACTTTGGCAGGAAGAACCTTGGTTTCCTCTGAATCCGGGCTTTCCGCCTTCGGATTCACGGCAGATACCACATAATAGTACGTGGTTCCATTGGTAACCTTTGCATCCACAAACGATGTTTCACGTGTGGAAGCTAGGGTTTTATAGGGACCGCCGCTTGTCGAAGCTCTTTTTACATGATAGGAAACGGCACCAGCTGTACGCGGCCAAGATAGGCTTACGCTTCCTTCATCCGCCATTGCTTGAACCCCAACCGGTCTCCTTGGTGCACCAGGTACAGGAACGTAAGGCTTAGCCTGTTGCTGATTTGAGATCATGCTGACCTGTTCCGTATTAGCCGCCGTGACCACATAGTAATACACGATGCCATTCTCCGCTGTCGTATCCGAGAAGCTTGTCCCGTTCACATGGCTCAGCCCTTCATACGGCCCGCCGTTTACGGAGCTTCGTTTCACCTCGTAATGGGTTGCCTTGGCAACAGCGGTCCATTCCAAGTCCACCTTGTGGTTTCCAGGTACGACACTTGTTAATATAGGGGCGCCTATTGGTGCCGCGGGAGTAGCGGACAGCAACGCGGTCGAACCGAGTCCGCCGACATTTCCTGCCGAAAGCTCATAATAGTATTCCGTTCCGTTGGATAGCTTCGTATCCAAATAGGAAGTAACCGTAAGCTTATCTGAGTCGCCTTTCGTCAACGGGATGAACGGACCATTCGGCGTAGTGCTTCTCTGAAGCTTGTAGAAAGTGGCACCAGGCACCTCGTCCCAGGTTAACGTCAATTGACTGTCTCTGACTACAGCCTTAAAGTTTTGGATATCCGCCGTTGGGGGTTCCACGCTGTTCGGGTATCCCTCCGCTTCATTGGAGAAATCACTTTCCCCGTTGGCGCCCACAGCTGTTACTTTGTAATAATAAGACTGGTTGTTGGTCAACCCTTCCGTATCGGAATAGTGGTTGCCCGGCACCCCACTGGCAATCATGGTGTAGGCGCCGCCTTTGACATCGCTGCGATAGACATTGTAAGCGTCTACCCCGCTAGCCGCATTCCAAGTCAGCTCCACACGGCGGTTTGCACCTTCAGCCTTAAGATTTTGGGGCGTAGTGACGGCTTGTTCACAGACGATAATATTATCGAGATACAGGCTCCCGAGAGAAGATCCTGCCGTTCTGGCTTGAATCTTGGCAATATGGCTTACGGGATTGGAAAATTTCACATTGCCTTGGTATTCGCCATTAATATAGTAGTCCGCCGTATTGCTGTTGATGTCGGCCACATACTTCACGGTGTACCATTTGTTCGCTTCGATTTTGACGGGAGAAGACCCGACATTCAAGGATAGAGCGAGTTTGTTATTATTGTCCACTAACTCTAACGCATAAGAGTCGCCGATCACCTTGGGTTCCATGAAATCGAGCTGTGCGGTGATTCCCGTCTGGCCCGTTACCGGAGTAAATTCATAGACCACGCTTCCTCTACGACCTGCATTCGCGTTATCATTGACCCACAATACATTCGTCGAATTGCCCGCAATTTCCGGCGAAATATTGGAAGCAGGTGCCGTTTCCGTTGGCGAATACCAGCTATTGGTTCTCGATGCGAGATCCTTGGTGTTCACTACTGTCAAGTTATTGATCTCGGACTGTTCGAGAAGCGAGCTGTACCCAGGTGGGGTGACACCAAGCGTTCTGCTTTCGAAATCATCGTTAAGAATGAAAGCCTGGGTTTGGGTTTGCGATAGTTCTGTTTCATTCGCGTTATCAGACTGGGCGGAGTAATCAGATGAAACAACCGCTTCCTCTGCCTGTACATTCCCCACCATGGGAAGATTAGTAGCCAGCAAGAGCAGACAAAGTATCACGCGAATCATTTTCTTGATCTGGTGCATGTTGTATTAAACCTCCTTGTTATCTATCACTCAATAAATCTACCATTCTCTTACTCTATTACGCTCTGCACACTCCCCTCTTTTTGGACGCCCTTGGCCCTATTATCGATAGCACGTGCTCCTTTTGCTATAATCATCTGGTTGGATATCTCATGATTATTGGCCTTAGACCGCCGATGGAGACTGTAGAGAGTGTCATTACTTCATCTTTTCCTGATACGCCTGATTGATCTCCTCGATGATCCGGTCGCCGCCGTTGGCTCGCCATTCTTCCAATGCTCGCTCATATCCTTCTTCATTCATGACACCCAGGATAAAATCATACGTGGCTTCGGTAATGATTCTACTAAGAGCTTCGCCCCTTTCTGCACGAGTTGGGGAGAGAAGGCCGCTTGTAGGATCATGGACCACGATTTGCCTGTTATCCTCAATCAATCGGTAGATCTTCTTTTGAAGCTCACCCATGCTTCCTTGAGTCAGATACCTGATATCCGAGGTGCGAAAGGCGGTATTGTAGGCCTCCACTTCTTGCTTCCGAAGGTCTCTCGTATCGGGCGTTACCTTTGCCGCACCGTCTTCCGTCCTCACGTAATGCCGTCCCTCTATCCCATACGTGATGAGGTTGTTGACCTCCTCAGAAAGCAATTGGTCAAAGAATTGCAAGATCTGGCGAAGCTCGGTCTCTGTCTTGACACTGGTCTTGGGGAATAAATACAGCCCCCCCAAACCCGTTCCTCCCCATGTCCGCTCTCCTAATGGCCCCTTGATGCGATTAAGGATATCCACTTCCGCATGAGGATCCTGTTTCTTGACTCGATTGTTGGAGGAAAGAACCAGCAGGTTGGAAATCATCATCCCCGCTTCTCCCGAAGCAAAACGGTCTTCCTGCTGCGTTTTACTAGTTATCGTAAAATCTGGATTTATGATCCCTTCCTCATAAAGCCTCTTCATAAATTTCATCGCATTCCTATACTCTATGGTCATAAAATCTGGGGTCAGTCTGCCGTTCACCCATCCCCAATGGTTGGGAGCGCCAAAATACGTAGCGATGTTTTTAAAAGCCCCGTAAACTAAGTCATTGCGGTCAATCAGCCCATAGGTGTCATGTTTGCCGTTCCCGTCAGGGTCATGAATAGTAAAGGCTTTCAACACTTGATATAATTCATCAAGGCTTTTGGGCTCCTGGAGTCCCAGCTTAACCAACCAGTCCTTGCGGAATTGGATTCCTTGGCGGGACATCGGCAACTCCCAGTATAGACCGTAATACTTCCCGTAGTAGGCCCCGCTGTCCATGATCATGGGATTCATGAACTGATGGATGTTCGGATACTCATTTAAGTAAGGGCCAATCTCCCAAAACATTCCGGAGCGAATGGCGCCAACAACGGCAGGCTTTTGCAGATCAACCACTTTGACTTGGATGACCATAGGAAGGGTGCCTGTCGTCAAGGCAGATCTCAGTTTATCCGAGTAAATCGGATCGGGTATCCAATTCAGGGTTAGGCTTGTACCCGTTTTCTCTTCCAGGGCAAGCCGAAGCAGATCAGATGGGACTTCGTTGCTGTAAAGCGCCAGCATCATGGAGATTTCCGCTGGGGAGGAGTCCCGCTCTGCCTGCTCTCCCCCACATCCCACGGAAACCAGGATCAAAGCCAGGATGCAACTCATGACGAAAATCTTTCTCATGCCCTGTTGAAACATTGGTTTCTCACCCCTCACTCTCCATAAGTTGTAGACCTTGTGATTGAAGCTCGCGGTATTTGCCCGGCGGAACCCCTTCCCATTTTCGAAAGGAACGGATAAAATTTTGCGGATTCGTAAAGCGCAACCTTTCGGCTATCACTTTTACCGGCATGTCCGTCTCCATCAGCCATTTTTTCGCCATTTCATGACGATATTGAGAGAGATACACACTAAACGGGACATTCATGCTTTTCTTGAAAACCGTACTCAAATAGCTAGGGTTATAATGCAGCCGTTCGGCACAGGCTTCAATGGATAAATCCGTCTCAAATTCACGATGAATGATTTCCACCATCTCCTTGGAGACGTGAAGATGGCGTACTTCCGTACGTTCTTCGATCCCGATCAAAATCGGTTCAATTAGCAACTCAAGCATCCAACGCTCCCCCTCGTTCGGCAGATCAAGCGAGAACAACTCATCGAACAAGTTCTGCTGTCCGTTGATGAACAGCGGTTGAATGTTGTAGCTGTGAGCCAGTGTGGTTAAATTCATGAAAAGCCTCATGGCATTAAACTGCCGATCGTGAGGATGAGGGTTATTCTCGCATATTTCCCCGATTAACCGACGTAGCAAGCGCTTCGATTCCTCTCCATCCACCAGCTTAATCGCATCAAAAAGCTCTTTTTGAAGCGCAAAGGGATAAAAATAATGGAGAGGGTGATTTTCTCCTAAGTCCGCGAAGTCAATAATGGTTTGTTCGCCAAACCTTTTGCGTGAATGCAAGGCTTCTACCGCCTCTTCATAAGCTCGCGGAATCTGGCTCAACCGCTGGTGCGTTAAGCTGATTCCGATCTGAACCGGAACCGCCAGATGCTGGTTAATTTCTTCTTGTACCTGCTCTGCAAAAGCAAATAGCTCTCGGCGGAACGCTTCCACTTGCTCACCATGAGAAGTCATAATGGTAATTTGCGTACGGCCAATCACAATCGGCTGCATACGCTGATGTTGAGGAAGCCGATCAGCGATCAGCTTATTGACCGCAAACATGAACAGGTCCTCATCTTGAGAAAACGTATCCTTCCTCTCTATCTCTGTTGCCATAACAGCCAAATGGCAAAAGTCGCTGGGGATGCCAAATCGATCCATGCTTTCCGCCACTTCCTCTTCATGGGTCCCGCCCAGAACCAATTTAAGCATGAAGAAGGTTTTAAGCTGCTCGATCTGTCCTTGCAGCTGTTCTCTCAATTCTTGCTGGGTGCGGAACAGCCGTTGAACCTGGTCGCCAATCACGTGAATCTCATCCGTGTGCTTCGCTTTAGCAGGCTCTTCGAGCTGATCAGTAAGCAGCTGATACAGGGACAAGATTGGTCGCATCATTCGCCTGGAACCCATCCAGGACAAGAAAATAAAAAGAAGCAAAAGAACTGCGCATAAGGACAGCGTAAACCAGCCAATGCCATGGGACTGTTGATTCAGATGGGCCTTCGGAACAAGCGATACGTAGGTCCAGCCGTTAAAATCCGATTTACGATAGGTGGCTGTGTATTCTTGGTTATCCAACGAAATGGGCAATTGTCCCTCAGATGGAGTAAGTTGGACGAGCTTCTCACGAATCACGGCCGTATCCAGGGTGCCTCGTCCCTGCGTCCAAATCACGTTTTGATTTTCGTCCCATAAAAGCAGCGATTCGTGCTCTGAATCGAAGGAGATCTTATCAACAAGAGAACAAGCAGGAATAGTAATGACTGCCATACCGACAGGATCGAAAGCCGTTAATGGGAGTTTTTTCACGAGCTGGATTTCTTGACCACAACTCGCCTGAGTGGACGACCCATTCCTGGTATTCTCACGGACCAGCCACCGGGATGAAGAAGGGTGTTTCATCAGATGGACATAGTCCGGATCAAGCACATCACTCAAACGGTAGATCCCCTTGTTATTGAGGAACCAATGGCCGGCCGTACTGAACAACGTGATATCTGAAATGCCCGTGTCCATCCTCTGCAGATAATTCAGCTCAGATTTCAATTGATTAAAGAACTTAAATTCACGTGGGTCTAAAGGTTTGTTTATCACTTCCTGAACGGTGTAGGAACCTAGAAAATGAGTTGAGGAGTGATCTACCATCTTTAATATTTGTTCAACATGAGCCTGAACTTGAGCAACACTTAACTCTTTCTGAGCATTTACATTCTTTTGTACCACACCCGACGAATGAGTATAGAAAAAAAGACCTAATAAAATAACAGGCAGTGAAGTGATAGTAAAACCAAAAAGCATCAATCGGATAGAATATGAGATCGTACGGTCTTTCACTGGGGGCTCTCCTCCGCGAGGTTAGTAGAAAGAAAACGCTTTAAATCCATTGGAAGTTTAAAAAATATTAAAACAACAACAGCAAAAATAATAACGTTGTTATTTTGACTTTAATATAAAAGTTTCAAGCGATCAATATGTCTAATTTCACAAAATTTTAATAGTTTCAACGGCAAATTCCATAAAATAATGCCTAACTGGTTAAACTAACCATATACCGAATAAGGAGATAGGACTCTATATGGTTGAAAACGGAAAAATAAGTCCTTCACAATTTACCTTACTAACCATCTTGTTAAATCTTGGAGGAAATATCTTAGTGGTTCCTTCCATGCTTGCAGGTACAGCGAAACAAGATAGCTGGATTGCAGGAAGCCTCTGTCTCGCTATCGGATTAGTTTTAGTCTGGTTATACACTCGTTTGGGCGAATGTTTTGCAAACATGACGCTAATAGAAATAAATGAAAAACTATTTGGCAAATGGATCGGAACCTTGATCTCTATTTATTATCTCATCATTTTTATCACTACTGGTGCAGGTACGATAAGAAATGTGTCAGACTTTCTAGCTACCCAAATTATTCCAGAAACTCCTATCCTCTATATTGCTTCCCTGTTTGTCGTCGTTGTGGTTATGGGCGCATCCCTCGGTTTAGAAACCTTTTCCCGAGCGGCAGAGATCTTTTTTCCATGGATTGCATTACTCTTTTTCATATTATTTGCTTTGCTACTCCCAGAAATAAACATCGAACATATTCAACCCGTTCTGGGGGATGGCTTCAAACCTATTGTTGAAGGTATCTATGCATTGATCGGATACCCGTTTCTCCAAAATGTGGCTCTATTAATGATTTTCCCTTATGTAAACCGGATACCTAAAGCAAAACAAGCATTTTATGTGGGGACATGGATTGGAGGAGGCCTGTTGGTTTTACTTGCGACCTTTAGTATCCTCATTCTTGGGGTTGAGACATCAGCAAGACATATTTATTCAACTTACACTTTAGCTA
Source organism: Ammoniphilus sp. YIM 78166 (assembly GCF_004522215.1). Classification (GTDB taxonomy): domain Bacteria; phylum Bacillota; class Bacilli; order Aneurinibacillales; family RAOX-1; genus YIM-78166. The sequence goes on from NZ_SDLR01000005.1 coordinate 320,973, forward strand.
GAAAAATCAATGTAGGGGATTTTATTCAGCGAATAGAAGCCGTAGTAACCGGAATTTGGTTATTATCGGTTTTTTTTAAAGCAACGATCTTGCTGTATGGAACTTGCCTGGGTCTAAATCAAATCATCAACCTAAAGGATTATCGAAAGCTTACGTTCCCTTTTGGAATCGTCCTGGTTATCGGCTCCATTCTATACGGTCCAAACAACGTTTTTATTAGTAATTTTCATAAAAATATTTTACCTATACTTGTTTCCATATCTGGCTTGTTTTTGCCCCTGCTATCTCTAGTGATCGCTAGATTCAGGTCTCTCCCATGAAGATTGAATAAGGAGACAGCTCCGATCAGGGCTGTCTCCTTTGACATTCTATATTTTTGCAAAATAGACGATTTAGCCTGTTATGGCCCTAATGACTCACTAAACACGAAACGACTCTTACCTCGCTGAATGGAATTCACCTGATAGTAACGAATGATGGCCTCACTACCTTTAAGGGAAAGCATGGCGTAAGCATGGAAATAGAAACCGTCCCGATTGACACTTAGTTTTGCCTTTTTTAGGTTCATGGTCGGTGGCTGTTTTAGCCCCTGCAGGTTGAGGTTAGGGGTGGGTTTGTAAGGTCTTTGTTCGAGCATCATGGGAATCGCACCGGATCCGATACAACGGCCTTTCTTTAGATTAAGGTAAGGATTGAATACGATCAGATTGTGCTCATGCCCCCACAACCACAAGGAAACCTGGTCAAGCACTTGGTGGAAGGCGCTTTTCAAATTAGGGTTAAAGCCAATTGGCTGACCTAGTTCATCCTTTCCCACACCAAGAGAGCTAAATAGCTGATGATGGGACAGCAATATCGTTTTGCGTTTGCCTGCGGTGCTTAACTTATCAAGATGCCAAATTTCTTCACTTGGATCCAGGTAGGTTACGTTATTCGAGATGGTAAATGGGTTGCTGTCGTGTAAGCCGGTATCCATAGCCAAAAACTGCCAATAATCATTTCTCAAACAAAAATAGCTGGCTGGCTGATTCAATTCCCTAAGCAACCAGTAATAGCCTTTCCCTCCAGAGTACATATCGTGATTGCCAGATAGGGTATAAACAGGGATGTTGCCAGCCACTTTTTGGATGATAGACAGAAAATGATCTTGGACCTCATCCATGGTGCCCGAATAATAGATGTCCCCCAGATGGATGATCAAATCCGGTTGATGGGCAACGACTTCCTTTAATAGCCACTCAGCGGCTTGTGAACCGGTACCCCAATCCGCTATACAGGCTATTTTTAGGGTATTCGGAATAGGAATAATAAAATCTGAGAGTTGACGGTAGCGAATATAGGGTATCGTCCCTTTTTGCTTCTTAAATTCCAAGTACAGCTTTAGCGTCTCCAGCCACCCAGGGTCGCAGGTAGACATTTGAAACTCGTTCATAAGTTCTGTATACCGTTTAACATCTCTATGGATTTCAGCGATGGCTAAACCCACAATGATTTTCAGACACTCATCAATGATGTCTCCCTTGGTGTCTGATGAGGGCACCTTTTTACCTTGCATACAAGCTTGGGCCACCTGGACAAAGTGATTCATACGATTCTCGTTGGCGCTTAAGAAAACCCCGTTTTTTCCGGCTTTAGAAATGGCGGATTGCCATAGGGATAAAACAGGGTTGCGAAAGGTTTGGATTGTAGACATATTTCCCCCTAGTTCGTGGAGCATATATACTCCAGAATATGTCCATCTCTAGGCAGAGGTTCGTTCATGTAATAGAATCGTGGACCTTGGATAAAATAACCAAAGCTAATCATCGAATTTAAAACTCAGGAGCATTTATGGAAAAAATAAAAATTTCCACTGTCCAGGCCCTCATGCTTGGGGTAGCAAGTGTAACGATCATGGGACATCTTTTATTCATCCCAGTGTTGTTGAATCATGCAGGAAAAGACAGCTGGCTTTCCCTTTTCTTGACGCTCGTGCCCGCCTTAATGATTGGCTATGTGGTGGCCAGACTGGCCCAGCTGTTTCCGGGGCGTACCTTGATCGAGTATTCGGAGGATATTTTGGGAAAATGGTTGGGGAAGATCATCGCTCTTCTCTTTGTTTTTTACTTTTTTCACGATGCCTCTTTGGCGCTACGCGGTTTCGGTGAATTCTACACATCGGCTATCACCCCGCGAACCCCGATTGTTGTTTATTTTTCGGCCATTGTGTTCATGGCTGTTTATGCGGTTCGAAGTGGCTTAGAGGTACTGGCGAGAACGAATCAGATTTTTCTCATTACCATGATCCCCGTTGGAATAATGGCATCGATTATGACTCAGAAGGATAAGGATTACGCGAATTTCCTTCCCATCCTGGAGTATGGACCGGAACCCATGCTGATGGGCACGTTCAGCCTCGTTTCGCTCTATAGTACATTTATCGTACTGGGCATGATTTTTCCGTACATTTCTAATACAAAAAAACTAAAAAGGTTCAGCATGCTTACCATGGTGATTCTGATCCTGATGTTTATTGGTCCGGTAACCGGACCGATTGCGCTATTTGGTCCCGAGCGAAGCATAGGTTTGACCTTTCCCTCGTTTCAGATCCTGCGAGACATGCAGGTCGGTGAGCTGCAAAGACTTGATTTACTGGGGATTTTGCTGTGGAGCATGGGATCCTTTTCCAAGATTACGTTATTTCTTTATGCCACCACATTAGGGTTAGCCCAATGCCTGAGATTGTCCGATTACCGTGTCCTATCCGTTCCAATTGGGGTTCTCATGATTGTTACAGCCTTGTTAAACAGCGAAAGCTTTGTGGAGATTTTCAGATTTTTCAAGGATACGTATCCTTATTACTCCTTCACCATTGCCTTTCTCATCCCAATGATCCTGCTCGTCACCGCACGACTTCGTTTCGGCAGCGGTGGACACCCTGGAGGAAACCGACATGTATAAAAGATTGAAAAAGAATAAAAGGTCACATCAACAAACGGGCATGCTTGCTTCCGAGCTGAATCAACCGCTTTCCGCTAATCTCGAGGAGAATACGGAGCTGTTCCGCGCTCTCTTCGGAGACAAAAGCGACCTGGTTGTTCGCCCTGTACACAGTAAGGGGCTGCTCCGAGCAGCCGTGATTTACCTAGATACGTTGATCGATAACGCCCTAATCGATGAATTTGTGATCAAGGAGTTACAGATTCAGTTGGATCGTTTAGCTTCGGAAGGGTACGTTTTACCATTGAATGCCGACAAGTTTGATCTGTTTACCCATCAAATGCAGATCATCTCCACCCTAGGGGACGCGATTCAATGCTTGCTGAGAGGGAATAGTTTGGTGTTGCTCGACAGCCATGTGGAAGCGATTTGTGCAGGAACAGGCGGCGGAGAAAGGCGATCGGTGTCAGAGCCAACGAATGAATCGGTCGTGCGTGGCCCCCGTGAATCCTTCAATGAAACCCTGCAAACCAATATTGGATTAGTCCGGAGACGGCTGAATACCCATCGTCTGCGAATCGAAAAATTGCAAATAGGAAAGCTCTCTAACACCCCTGTTGCTGTTCTTCATATCGAAGGCGTTGCGCAACAAGCAATCGTGGAAGAAGTGTTAAACCGTCTTCATCAAATCGAAATTGACGGAATACTGGAGTCCCTTTATATAGAGGAAATGATCGAGGATTCGAAAAGCTACACTCCTTTTCCTACCATCTTCAATACGGAACGGCCGGATCGGATCGCTGCCGGCTTGCTGGAGGGGCGCATCGCGATTCTTTTGGAAGGAACCCCCATCGGATTACTTGTTCCCTCCACCTTAGGGATGTTTCTCTATTCCAACGAAGATTACTATGAGCGGTATGATATTGCCTCCTTTCTTAAAATACTACGGTCGTTTACTTTCATTATGTCGATCGTCATGCCTGGCTTTTATGTGGCCGTTCTCACCTACCACCAGGAAATGATCCCGACCCCTCTGCTCATAGCGCTGACCGGCCAACGGGAAGGGGTTCCATTTGGCATCGCCATCGAAGTGGCTCTGATGGAAATAACCTTTGAGATCTTAAGGGAAGCCGGAATTCGATTGCCCAAAACCATTGGTTCCGCTGTATCCATTGTAGGTGGCTTAGTTTTGGGTCAAGCTGCTGTCGAAGCTGGCTTAGTTGGTGCCGGTACGGTGATCGCCGTATCCATAACTGCCATTGCATCCTTTTGTACGCCATCCTATAATCTTGCCATCGCGGCACGGCTTCTGCGGTTTTTCGTCTTGGCCCTCACTGCTATGCTGGGTGCTTTTGGATTGTTTTTCGGCTTAATCCTGATCATTATCCACTTGAACTCCCTACGATCTTTTAGTGTACCTTTTCTTTCTCCCGTGGCCCCTTTCCATCGCAAAGGTTGGAAGGATCTGTTTGTCCGGTTCCCATGGTGGGCCATGAAGCAGAGACCGGAGGAAATCGCAGGCGCCAATAACTCTCGCATGCCATCTAATAAGCCTCAGCAAGGAGGAGGGAAAAGGTGAAGCAAAAATGGATCTTGCTACTCTGTTCTCTGCTCCTCTTAAGCGGCTGTTGGGATAAAAAAGAGCTTAACGAAGTCGCAGTGGTCATTGGAGCCGGTGTGGATAAAGCGGATGACCAAGGGTATAAGATTACAGCCCAGGTTATCAAGCCACAACCATCTAAGCAAGGAGGCTCAGGCGGTTCCGAGCTTCCCACTTGGAGTCTATCCGCCAACGGAAATACAATAATGGATGCGGTGAGAAACTTGAATCAAATCGCCCCTCGCCGGATCTACTGGCCACATATGCAGATTATCGTTTTTGGGGAGGAATTGGCTAGGGAAGGAATTTCCCCTGTCCTGACGTGGTTCGAAAGAGACAGGGACAGCCGATCTGGAACGTATATAATCGTTACCAAAGGGAAGGCCGAAGACCTCTTAAACCAAAAGATTGAATTGGGGAATGTCCCGGCCAAAGCAATTGCCGACCTTCTCGATACCTCCGAGCTGCGCCAGATCGATGCCAGGCGGACGACACTCCGCGATTTAATGAATGTACTCACCTCGCCCGGTGTCGATCCCACCTTGGATGTGATCAATCCCAAAAAGATCCGCGGAAAAGTGGAAACCTATGAACTTTCCGACGTTGCTGTAATGAAAGGCGATAAGCTGGTCGATTTTATCGAAGGTACGGAGACATTAGGCGTCGACGTCGTATTTAAAAAATTTAAATATGGCATCATGACGATCCCTCTGGATCAGGAGGACGAATTTTTTTCCTACCAAGTAACCGACCTGAAGAACAACATTCGGACTTCCGTAAAGAATGACCAAATCACGGTCAGCATGAAAATTTTCATCGAAGGAAATCTCAGTGACCAAACCGGTGGACAAGACCTTATTGATCCGGACAATATGAATCAAGTTGAAAAACTGGTCGAAACCAAGGTGAAAAAGTCTATCCAAGGAATATTCAGTCAATCTGCGGAACATGGAGCAGATATATTCGGCATTGGTCGGGACGTAAGAAGGTATCATCCTAAAGCCTGGCGCAAAATGGGACGCGATTGGGACACTCATCTCAAGCAGGTTGCCTTGAACATCGAAGTAAAGTCAAGTATTCGAAGATCAGGCTTAATCCTAGAACCAACAACAACAAAAATGAAATAGGAGGAACTATAGATATGAGGGTAGCTGGTATACTACTCGTATTTGGTCTTTTGACTCTATTGGATTTACCTCAGCTCATCAAGCATCGCGAGCAAAAGAAAAAGGAGCTGTACGCCTATTCCGTTATTATGGGGGGAGCACTCCTGTTATGGATCCTAGAAACCTTCGAATACAATCTGTGGAGCCCCAACCGAGTAATAACCGATATCGTAAGGCTTATTGTTCCTCAATAACCAACAATCGGCCCACGAAAAGTGGGCTCCCTTTCTCATCTCCAAAAAAAAGAGACTTTTACAGTCTCCTTTACCTACCACTCGGCAACGCTGCCATCCTTATGGCGCCAGATTGGATTTCTCCAGCGGTGTCCCTCTTCCGCCATTTTCCGAACATAGTCTTCATTGATCGTAATGCCTAAACCTGGCCCACGCGGAATTTGAACGTGTCCGTCCTTATAGGCGAAGACGGAAGCATCCTGCACATAATCCAGCAGATCATTTCCTTGATTATAATGAATCCCCAAGCTTTGCTCCTGAATAAAGGCGTTGTAAGCCGTAGCATCTACCTGTAGGCAAGAGGCTAGTGCAATGGGGCCAAGCGGACAATGCGGGGCGACTGCCACATCATAGGCTTCGGCCATGGCAAAGATCTTTTTGCATTCCGTAATTCCTCCCGCATGGGACAGGTCAGGCTGGATAATATCCACCCATCCGCCCTCAAGCAGGGTTTTGAAATCCCAGCGAGAAAACATCCGCTCCCCTGTCGCGATCGGGGTACTCGTATGGCGAGCAATTTCACGAAGCGCTTCATTATTTTCGGGAAGCACCGGCTCTTCTATAAACATCAAGCGGTAAGGCTCTAATTCTTTGGCCAGGATTTTTGCCATCGGTTTATGTACACGCCCATGAAAATCTACACCGATGCCAAAATAAGGCCCTACGGCCTCCCGAATTGCTGCGACCCGTTCGAGCACCTGATCAATTTTTTCATGCGTATCAATATATTGTAGCTCTTCGGTAGCGTTCATTTTAATAGCGGTGAAGCCCGCTTGCTTTTTCTCCAATGCCGCTTGCCCGACATCGCTGGGGCGATCTCCGCCAATCCAGGAATAGACACGCATCGAATCCCGGCAAGCACCTCCGAGCAATTGGTAGATGGGAGCATTATAGAACTTGCCCTTAATATCCCATAAAGCCTGGTCGATCCCGGCTATCGCGCTCATGAGGATTGGACCCCCGCGATAAAAGCCCCCGCGATACATAACCTGCCAATGATCTTCGATCCGCAAGGGATCAGCACCGACCAGATAATCCATCAATTCTTCGACAGCCGTTTGCACTGTATGGGCTTTTCCCTCCACTACAGGCTCTCCCCAGCCCACAATGCCTTCATCTGTCTCAATTTTTAAGAATAGCCAGCGCGGCGGTACAATAAAGGTTTCAAATTTCGTAATCTTCATGTCTAACAGCTCCGTTTCTTTGTTTATTTCCACTATAAATTCTGCCACTGAACCTTCCAAGTTAAACGCCTCGCCAGGACATATCTAACCCATCTCTCGTGGGGAGCAGGTTGCCATGGCTGTTGATGGAAAAAGTCCACTTATTACCCTTGAAATCCTTGACTATAGCGGCGTACAACAAAATAGATGGAAAAAGTCCACGTAAACTATGCTTTGTTCTATCAACTTTACCCTTTAGATGGACTTTTTCCACTTAGACTACTGTTAATGCTCCCCACTGTATGTCTGGAAAAGCCGTCCTCCCCACAACATTTACCTTGTCCATTTGGTGTGGTATAAATTAAGAGTACGATATTTTCAAAGAAGGGGCTGATGAAGGCTTGGAAAAACTCCTTAATCAAATTTTTGAAAAAATAGTTTCCATGGATCAAAAGTTTGATCAATTAGAGCATCAAATTGTCGAACTAAACCATATGTTTGTGGGCTTTGACAATCGGATTATCAAGCTCGAACATAGGATTGGCGAACTTGACAGCAAGTTTGATTCGCTCAACCACAGGATTAACGTACTTGACAATAAGTTTGATTCGCTCAACCACAGGATTAACGTACTTGACAATAAGTTTGATTCGCTCGACCACAGGATTAACCAACTTGACAATAAGATTGATTCACTCGACCAAAGGATTAACGTACTTGACAATAAGTTTGATTCGCTCGACCACAGGATTAGTCAACTTGATCGTAAATTTGACGCACTAGATCAAAAGCTAGACGTTGTCCGAAATGAATTAAAAGGGGATATACTTGGAGTCAAAACAGATTTATTTGATGTCAAAGTCGAGATGTTAACTCCCCTTGTCAATCGAATGGAAAGACTCGAAAAACGTCAAGCAATCGCTGCTGACAAAATAGAAGGTCTAGAGGCGGATGTAATGCTCATCCAAGAGAAGATCCTGGACTAATGCTTCCTCACGGAAAGCGGGTCGATTGATTTTTCCAATTCATCTAATCTTAAAATGAATCAATCCCCATTTCCCCCATCCACTTTTTCTCTCTGCAATCCGGACATCTCTTCGGAGGGTCAAACCCGCGAATCTTAAAGAATTGTTGTTCCCCCGGTTCAAACACGAAACGCTCGCCGCACTCCCAGCATTTGAGCCACTCCGACTGATTTGCCCTGACATCCAAAGCCTCCGTTATGCACGGGTCGACGTAAAGTCAACCCAACTGTTTCGGACGATTTCTCTTATAATAGTAGAAGAATAATCAGGATAAACAGGAGGCTCGAATGATTCCTATTTCCACTTCATCATTTGTTAAAAAGTACATCGCAAACAACCCCAGTGAAAATGCCAAAGTGATTAGCAAGAATCTCGAAGCCAATTTAAAGCGCAAGAAAATAGATGCCCGCTGCAAACAATGTGGAGAACCCATCTGGGTCATTGGGACTTCCATTTGTGGTTGGGACGGGTGTTTCCCTTGTATCACAGGGGAAGCAGATGCTTCCCGCGATTATGAGGTAAAATAGATTTTCGGCTCTTTTTTTATATGAAGAGGGCATCTAGCTCACGAAACCCCCAGGTCAGGAGAGCTATGCCCTCCTGGCCACCGTCTCCAATGAAAATCTCCTTTCATCCGCGGTTTGGTCTCATGTTTTTTCGAGAAATGAACTGATTTGGATCTACTTTTTAGAAGTGCAATCTGAAATTCGGTTTAGAAGCTTTCATTCCAAGCTGATTTTTTAAGTAATTCCGCTTTTATTTTTCGTCAATACCCTTATTTGGCCCCGAACACTCTCGCGTCGTGGGCGGATGCTCACAAAATTTTTGATTTGCTCACGGAAAAGTAGCGTTTGCTCACAAGTTGGTATCGTTTGTTCACGTACCTGTAACCATTCCAGCTAATCTCGGAGGTTTGGTCACGATACTCGATGAGTTGCTCCCGATCCCGTAATGGATACAATTAAGATGGAGTCATTTTCTTTACTTTTTCTCGGGAAACGATCAGGTATCCCGGATCACCCTGTGATCAAGCACCAACTTTAATGCCGGGGATTTTCATATAAAAAGCGTACGATCATCTGAAGCTATAAAGGATGCTTACAAAATCATGCGGGATCCTCACATAGAATGATCCCCAGCTAGAATCCACGCCGAAGCATCCGGTAGAAACTCTTCATTTTTCACATACTAACAAAAAAGGATGAAGAGGCGGGTATACGATAGATGAGGAGTCGACTGGGCATTTGGCTGATCAAGGGTCTACGTATGGCAGTATTTACAATCATAGTCTTTTCATGGATTTCCGGAAAAAAGGTGAAAATTTTCATTCAACAAAATCGAGAGGATATCGGTTTATGCTTCTTCATCTCTTGGTTTTGCGTTGTCGTTTGGAATCCATCCCAGCTGGCACTTCTACAATACGGTATATTCGCCATCGTGGCCCTTCTTTCTGTAGGGGTCACACGGATCCTATTTCTGGTTTGGAATAATAAAGAACGGATCTCCACCGTCTTCTCTTGGTCTCGTTCCAAGTGGCACTCTAAATGTGAAAAACGGTCCACGACACTCATCCAAAAAAGGGATTAGTTACCCGGTATCAGCATTCAATACCGGGTCATCTTTCATAAGTTTGTCCTCGGCGTGCCAAGCTGGCCTATTGGTACCGATCGACCTTAAATCGGTAATATTCTACTTCTTCATCCGCACCAATACCCGCCTTTTCTTTCGTAAGCATAATCTGTTCTTCTACGGTTTCTACCCCATCCAGGTCAGGAAGAAGCAATGCGTTCTTTTCCCCTTGGATCACAATCAAACCATATACTTTCGGATTGAGTTGTGTTAGATCATGAACATGCTCCTCTTCCCCAAGAACATCTACGGAATAGACCAGCTGGTCGAGCTCCTCTTCCTCTACCGGAAAAAAACGGTCATCTTCCATACCGGCTTCAATGGCATTACGAATAATCTCATCAGCCAAATGATCCATAACGGGGTCAACGGTCCCGATGCATCCCCTTAACTGCCCGTGACGCTTGATTGAAATAAAACAGCCCGCAGGCTTAGCCAACATGGGAGCGAGAGGGTTTGGTGAATCCTCCACCCTCTGTTCCCGCACATAGGTTTCCAACGCCGAACGGGCGAGGCGAACGGGCAAGGATTCCTGGCTACGGATAGCCTCCATCTTCTTTTGATGAACGAAGACGATCTGCGGAAGCAGCGATTCAGTTCTTATGCCAGGAGACATCTTGGCGACCGTATACCCCACTCCCGTAATCCCCTCATAGGAAATGACACTTCCTGTGAGTTCGATCTCATCAAACATTCCCAGCATCAGCGCCATCGATGGAATCGTATCCTCAGCAGCCTTTTCCCGGAATTCCTGGTCGAGGGTTAGCAACTCAAGCCAATATTTACGCTCTATGCAGGCGGAAACGATGGAATCGAACCTTGGTCCTTCCTCCCGGAAGCCCTCGGGGGCATCGTGGCTAAGGGCATGCGAGTTGTCCCCGCTTGCGATAACCACTGCTCTAATCCCCCTTTCCCTCAGCGACTTCCCAATTTGGATGCCGACGCGGTATAAGGACTCTACATCGAGAAAACCAGGTGAAATATGAAGCACTGATCCCCCGTAACCCGCTTCTCGGGCGAAATAGAGAGGGACTAAGGCTCCATAATCTAATTCCATCTCTACGTCAAACTCATCCTTCAGATCGTCCTCCATGAAAAAAACTGGACTGCCGCTAGCCTGAGCCTCTTCCACTACCGCCATAGCGAGAGGATCGTCTGCAGGAAACTCCATAGCTACAAGGGATTCAAATGCTTGGAGGTTTCCCTTTAAGGATGGACCTCCCATCACCGTGACGGCATCCTCAAACATTGGCCCATGAGGGGAGATAATGACGAGCAATTCCGGATCTGCGGATGCCACCTCCGCTGCTATAGTTCTCATAGCATCATGGGTCTGGGCAATCAGCTCCAGCTCATCCCTACCAATATCCGGTATCAGCAAGGGAGGATGCGGAACTAAGGCTCCAAATAAAAGTGACCTATTCATGACTTCCCTCCATTGGCCTTATGCTTTTTCATAACCCGTCTCTGCTTCTTTATTTTTTGCCAAAGAAGTTTTAATTAATGACAGAGGTTCCATCCATTGAAATCTCCTCCAGCGATTCAAACGAATCTACATAACCCTTATTGACCGCCTCCCATAGGTACAACGAAGCAACCGTATAGTAAGGAAACCAAAGCGATGCCTTCTTCTCTAGACACTTCTTGCCGTCTTCCTGTTTATCAAGGTTATATAGCCATTTCGCTGAACGCTGAAGTCCCACATCTCCAAGCGACAGAACGTCCATACGCCCCAAGGTAAAGAGTAAGAACATTTCTGCTGTCCATTTTCCTACGCCTTTAATCGGGGTCATTAATCGAATGATGGTATCATTGCCGAATTGGTCCAAGTGATACAAGTCCACTTCCTTCGACATCACTTTCTCCGCTAGATCCTTGACATAAGAAATTTTCGGTTTAGACAGTCCAGCGGCCCTCAATTCCGTTTCTTCCATTAAAATAATCGATTCAGGCGTTACTCTCTTGCAGAGGGCTTCGACTCTCGTATAGATCGTTTCTGCTGCTTTGACAGAAAGCTGCTGCCCAATAATAGACTTTACGAGGGCTTCGAAACGATTGTCCCGTAAAGGGATGGTCAGATCGCCAATGAATGAGATTAGCTGACCCAGTCTAGCGTCTGATTGCCCTATCCTTTTCACTTCTTCACTGTTCACTTTTAATATGATCGCTTTTTCCACACGCTCACCGTTTCTATTTAATAGAGTAGATTGATGGGATTACCTTATCATAATCCATTTACATTTTCCATAAATAAGCACCTTCCTCCCGTTACTTCATAGTGTGATAGTAGCCTATATAGAGGAGTGATTCGATATGCTTGACGCCCGTTGGATAGAGCAAGGCTTAGCTGCACAGGGGATACCGGTCTATGAAGCAGATCTTCCCTATCTACAGCACCTCCTGTATACCATAAACCAGGCTCAGGCCCCTCGATACATTCGGATCTATTCGAGTACCTGCATCAATGTGTGGCGTCTATGGCTTAAAGCCCACCTACGGTTTAGTTAGCACTAAGGGAGTAACTCCTCTTGCCTGGTCCCTAGATCATGCCGGACCCATGGCCCGTTCGGTGCCCGATCTGGCTTTGATGCTCAACTACATAGCAGGCTATGATCCCGAGGACCCTGCAAGCATCCACGCCCCTCTTCCGGACTATACCCAACTTCTAAATAAAGGCATTAACGGCCTGAAAATTGGAATCCCTACCTTCTACCTAGAAGGCTTAGATCCCGATGTCGAGAAAGGCTTCTCACACGCGATTCAAACGTTGCAACAGCTGGGAGCACAAGTAAGAGAGCTCCACATCCCAGCATTATCGATGTCCGCCTATACGGGATATGTCATTACCACCGGAGAAGCATCAGCTTACCACTATCGTTGGCTGCAAACTCGCTCGCGGGAGTATGCCCCGGATGTACGAATCTTTTTTAAGTCTGGTGTCTTGACGTCTGCCCCTCAATACCTTAGGGCCCAGCAAGTACGTCGTGTACTCCTCCATGCCCTTAAAAAAGCATTCACAGAAGTCGATGTGCTGGCTGGACCTACCGTTCCGATTTCCCCTCCTTCTTTTGAAAAAGACGGAGTCAAGCTGAATCTAAACGTGACGAAACGCTGCATGCCGTTTACTTCTCCTGCCAATGCAACCGGAATGCCTAGTCTCTCCGTGCCGATGGGACTGAACGGCAAAGGGCTCCCAATGGGCATGCAATTCATTGGTGACCATCATACAGAACCCTTATTACTTCAAGTAGCGAACGCCTGGCAGCAAACAAATCCGCTTCGGTTACCGAACGCTAAATTGTCAACAAAGGGTTGAAACTCAAATACATCCACACCAAAAAACCCGTCACTCAACTGAGTGACGGGTTTGGTAGGTACCTGATTAATTTTGCATATAGATTTGGATATTTGCTTTTGAACGTGCTTCTGCCAACCATTTTTGTGCTTCTTCCTGTATCTTTCCATTGAGGAGGTACTCTTTGACCATTTCTTTCTGACTCTCTTGCATCTCACTTGGAAACTGAGCTAGTTGTTGATTGATTTCTTCTTCAGAAACAGTAACCTTATCAGCAAACATTTTTTTCTGTACGACATTAAGCGCAATATTATCCTTAAGTTCCTGTTCCGTAATTTGACTTGCTGTGAGTGCATTGTTGTAGTTCTCGCCTAATTCGCTTTTAATTTTATCCAATTCTTGATTGACTTCTTCTTCTGTTGCTTGGATATTGGATTTCTTGGCCTCTTGTTCTACTAACTTTTGGCTAATTAATCCCTCTAGTACTCTTTCTCCGTCCTGCTTGTACAATTCATTAAAAAGCTGTTCTTTCTGTATGGACTCCCCATTGACATACGCGGCCACTTTGCTCGATCCCATGGCAATGGACGCTTCCTTACTCATGACAGAATCCTGAACAAAAACGATACCGACAATAATCCCACATAGTGCGAAAAAACTTAACAACCATTTATTAAAAACAACCTTCATCCTGCACCTCCTAGACATAAAGCTATTATAAACTATAAACCTTAAAGAAACCTTAAAAACCAAGATCCATTTTTTCTGCAAAAAGGCTGATGAGCCTCCATTTTACATTTCTCGATCGACATGCGACGCCTACGGACATGAGATCCTCTGATATGAAATGAGGCTCCTTTTTGATATTTTTCTGCCAAATAGAGGATTGTATTTCCGTTAGCTCGAAAAAGTGTCTATTTTGGGGGAAATAAGGGATTGTGTGTCACGACCGGCCAACCAACCTCATATCATCAAAATCTCTCGAATGTCCTGCTCGCTCAAGGCAGCAAGCTCCTGATGCCCCTCTTGGATCACTTCTTCAATCAAGTTCTTTTTTTTCTGTTGGAGCTCGTACATCTTGTCTTCTACAGTCCCTTGACTGACCAGGCGAATCACGTGTACCACCTTCTTTTGCCCGATGCGATGGGCCCGGTCGGCGGCTTGCTGTTCCACAGCGGGGTTCCACCAAAGATCGTAGAGAATAACGGTATCTGCTCCTGTCAGGTTTAGCCCTGTACCTCCTGCCTTTAATGAAATCAAGAATACGTCTCGCTCACCAAGATTAAATCGGTTGCACTGTTCCATCCGTTCAGCAGTAGGGGTTTTCCCATCCAGATAGAAAAACGGTACGCCTTGATTCCCCAATTCTTGACTAATTAAACTCAGCATCGCTGTAAACTGGGAAAAGACGAGAACTCTCTTGCCGGCACTTTGACATTCCGCTAAAATCTCCATCAGTTGCTCGAATTTAGCCGAGCTGCCGGTGTAGCCATCGACAAACAGAGCGGGATGGCAACAGAGCTGGCGGAGTCGGGTCAAGCCGGCCAGGATTTTGATCCGGTTTTTTTGAAAATCCTTCGCCAGGTGCTTCACGGTTTCCTGTTGTAGTTGAGCTAAATAAGCCACATACAGCTTTTTCTGCTCCGCAAGAAGCTCAGTGACCTGAAGCGACTCCATTTTTTCTGGCAGCTCCTGAAGCACGTCGCTTTTGACCCGACGCAGCAAAAAGGGACGGACTCTCTTGGCCACGCGCTCTCGGGATAACCCATGGAACGCCTTTCTTCCGGCAAATAAAGCTGGGAACACCACATCAAAAATAGACCAAAGTTCTTCGAGTCGGTTCTCGATTGGCGTTCCGGAGAGAGCAAATCGATACTGGGCATTCAATTCCTTGACCGCTTTCGCCGTTTGCGTGTGGTGATTCTTGAAGACCTGGGCCTCATCTAAGATGAGTGTGTGATAAAATGACTGGCTATAGGCCTCAATATCCCGGCGCAACAACGGGTAAGAGGTAATCATCACATCGACCTGAGATTTCGCCCTAACGATGCGCATGCGCTCGGCGCCATTCCCGTCAACGACAACGGAGCGAATCTCTGGTGCAAATTTCTTAAGTTCACTTTGCCAATTGTATACAAGGGAGGCAGGAGAAACGATGATCGCCGGACGCTTCTGCTTGCGGATATCGGGAAGCTCGGAGAGGAGAAAAGCGATGCTTTGCAATGTTTTCCCCAACCCCATATCGTCAGCCAGAACCCCTCCGAACTGATAGTGAGCCAGCGTTTTCATCCATTGGAAGCCATACTTCTGATACTCCCGTAGGATGGGTTCCAAACTGTGGGGCACTGGGAAGTCCCGATGATCTGGATGTCTCAGGTTTTCCAACAGCTGACGGAAGGATCTCCCGAATTGAACGGCCTGTCCTGGTTTGTTTGCCTCCATTAAATGAACGCCGCGGACGATGGGAAGCAGGGCCTTCGTCCCCTTGATCTCCCTATGGTGAATTCCCATCTCGTCAATGAAGGATCGGATTTCCTCAAACGCTTGGCTCTCTAACGGCAATAACGCACCGTTGGTCAACCGGAAGTATTTGCGCTTTTCCTCAAGGCACATTAACAACTGCTGAATGTCCGATTCCGCAATCCCCTGTATATCAAAGTGAAATTCCAGCCAATTGGGACGATTTGGGGCAAGATTCACCGTGACCTTTGGGGCCAGGTGTCCCGTCACGAGTCTGATCTTGACGGCCGTGGTAGCGTAAACCGTGACCCACTTCTCCAGCTGAGGAACGATATGGTACAAAAAGTCGTATTCCCCTTCTTCGTCATGCATGATATAGCCCGCCTCTGTCTGGGTAAAGGCGCTCCGCTCCATCCACTCTAAAATTTGTTGCTCCTGCTCCCCATCCCGCACCAGAATACGGCTTCTGCTCTCTTTCTGATCTCGAGATTCCAGTGGATTGATCACGATGTCCCCGTATTGAAACTCTAATCCTGCCAACAACCGATCCTTTACCCGGTCTAAATAAAGCTTAGCCTTGAGCGGGGTTTGCACCATCCGATGGGAAACAGCCGGTGTGATCTGGATTGTACCAACCTTCCTCAAACTTGGAATCACTTTCTCCATAAAAAGGTCGATCTGCTCCGAAGCAATCGGGATGTGGGGGTACTCCGACGTTTCGAGCATGAACTTAAGCTCAGATAGTCGCCTGCCTAAATCGGTCGGCAGCTTCACCAGTTTCCCATCAACAAGGACTAGCCCATAGGCCTCCATCACTGTCATTCTCTTCAAACCTTCAACCTTTAATTGACAGCCTTCGTTCTCTAGCTGGTCAAATGTAAAGACAAGCGGCAGGGGCTCCTCCACCACTTGGAATCCATCCCACGACCGCCCCTCATGATTCACCTGCACCTTAGGCACTCTGGCAAGCAAAGGAAGAAGGGAGTCCCCGAAGGATGGCGGAACGATGAGCATCCGTTGCGCTTGAGGCCTTTCACGAAACAACTTTTCCTGTTCGTTGATTTGTATTAGCAGCTGTATAACGGCATCGTTTTCTTTTTCAAAACAGTGCAGCGTAGGAACATACTGAAAGTTTTTGGAGAATACCAGGCTCTCTCTTTTCTCGATGTGGTCGAGAAAATCTCCGATGTTCTTTACGGTATAGAGCCTTTTGGGCCCCACCTTGATCTCAATGCCGAATAAGTACTTCCTATCCGCGTAAATTACGGGTCTGCATGTAAACTCTACATCCAGTTTTTGTCTCGTATCGTTAATATGGCGGAAATAGCGTTGAGGAGCCAGGCTCTCGCTGAATAAATCCAACATCCGATCAGTAAGTTGATGATCTCCAGCCGACTCCTTATGGGGGGCAGGGCCCAAGCAACCATCCTGCTGACGCTCATAGATCGACAACAAGACCGCCGCGACATGTTGGCAGTGTTTATCATAAGAATCCAGCGTAGGACAGGTGCAATCCGCCTCTACATGCCCGTTATGATCCATTTTCACGTGTACATCAAAGAGGCTGTTACCCTGTACCCTCCCATTGTATAGGAAAGAAATCGGGTCATATTTCGTCAACGTCACTTTTTTAGCCCGGTAGTATGCCTCTCCCGTCTTAAAAGAAACCTGGCCGCACAAAGATTTAATGATCCCAAGGGTCAATTGAGGTTTCATTCGTTGGTCCTTCCTACCTATTTTTACCGCAAACAAGAGCGGCTAGGGATAAATAGGGAGAGTCTAATTTTACTCCCTTGCTTACACTCTAATAACAGGATGGTTTAGAATCGCATCCAATTTTCCGGTTATGAATAGAATCCCGAGAAAAGCTACGATGGTAGCACCAATGATCCCCCACTGTAACCATAGTTGGTTGGAATGCATAATCTTAAATCCAAAATTTTTATCGATCAGAGGATAAAATAGCTTCACACCATTAACAGTAAACATATCAGCGACAATATGAGAAACGTAACCAGCCATACCTCCAATTAACGCTCCCTTTACCCCAGCCTCTTGTGCACCGTCGAAGATAAAATACATCGCAATCAGGGCCCAAATACTATGAGTCCACGTTCGATGAGCGGCATGTGGAGCAAGGGCAATAAAAATCGCTAAGCCGGTTACCCAGTATTGATGGTAATAAAGCCCAGTAAAACCGATCACACTAGCAATAACATGGATAAACGTTTTCTTAGCTTGCCTATGATTCATAAATAAACCAACTATTACAATAGTCATACTTGCTAACACACTGAAAGAAGTCAAACTATAGGAGTGCAAAAAGTGATAAACCGTACTAGCCAAACCAGTAGCAATTAGGGCTATCTTGGTTCGTAATGGATTCCCGGACAGTTTATTTCTAACCTTACTTCCAGTATCAAAATCAGCGAAAGAAGCTGAAATAGTTGAAATAGCAATCATTTGGAGGTCAATTGCACCTGTAGTCATGACGCTGGCGAAAGCACCAAAGCTAGCACCCATAACCGTATGACCTAGACCGTTCATGACTCTATTCACCTCCTTTTCTTTTACCGTTTAATTAGCTTGAAGATAAATTCATACAATATAATACCACATACTTTTAAGAAGCATCTACAATCCACTTCGGGAGGTAAAAATAGAGAGAAGCGTGACAAACAAAGAAGACAAAAATAGAAAACGGGAGCGATGATTGTTTGGGTGAAAAAAAACAAAAATTATGGATATGGATGGCCCTCTTAATTTTAATTTTCTTATTAGTCCTAGTAACCGAAGACCTTTTGGATAAGGAAATCAATGCTTTCGATAAATGGGCCGCAGGTTGGTTTAAGGACGCTTCTAACTCCATCCTTGAAAAACTTGCGGTCGTTTTCTATTATATCGGAACTGCCTATGTTGAGATCCCTATCGCGCTTCTTGCAGTCGGCTACCTCTTACTGAAACAAAAGGATAGATGGGCTGCAGGTGTTCTAGCCGGTTCACTGGCTGGGAGTTTTCTTTTAAGTTGGATGATGAAAATGTTATTAAAACGAGAACGTCCGGGTCTCGAACATCTGGTTAAAGCAGATGGCTACAGTTTTCCCAGCGGCCATTCGATGGTAGGGTTGGCATTTTACGGAACACTATGCTATCTTCTTTACTTAAACCTGAAGGAAAAGGGAAAATCCACCTGGCATGTGCTCCTGATTGGTATCCTTTTAGTGGGAGGAATTGGATTAAGCTGCGTCTTAAGCCGCGTTCATTATGCCAGTGATGTTATTGCCGGCCTGATAGGAGGAGGTATTTGGCTGCTAGCCAGTATTTTAGTCTTAGAATATAAAAGGACCTCTACTTGATGAGGAAGCCGAATCTTACATAAAAGCTTTCCCAGCGTTTATATTATAGAAGGACGTGCATTTCATGAAAGGAGGATATCAATGCCAGGTCGTAAACAACCAAATCAGCAACAACAATTTAAAAATACCCGATTGCAAGAGAAGCTGAATCATCAGGCAGAAACCATCGAATCCCTTCAAGCCACTGAGCAAGATAATGCCCAACCGATTGCGTCGGTACAGCGGGACAAAATATTTTAAAGATGAGTAGAGAATTCCTAGAAATCACTATGACGTGATCCTAGGACTTTGTTTGTTTTCGCCGGACCAAAACAATAGAGAGGGTTTCCCCTCTCTACTCATTAGATCATATAATGAAGGGCGGTTACGGTGCCCGTTGCCATGGTGGGACCTTTATAGGATCCTACTACCGTGATTGCTTCTTAATCTCTTCATACTTCTGAAACCATTCCGGGAAAGCCTTCTTGAAGCTAACAGGCTTGAATTGATCTCCGTCTTTCTTCACCAAGATGTGAGTGGTGGAACCCTCTGCACATACTTCTTCGTCCCCGTTCACAATCTGAAATCCATAAACGGTTCGCAATCCTTGATTTTCTTCGACCCAAGCTTGGACGAAGGCACGCTCCCCATACCGTATAGATTTCTTGTAGGTAATCTCCAAATTGTAAACAGGGGCATAATAACCCGCTCGTTCCATATCTAAATAATCGTAACCAACATCTTCAATTAACTGGGTTCTTCCCAGTTCCAGCCATTTCACGTAATTGCCATGATAAATGACCCCCATCATGTCGGTGTCCGAATATAATACCTGAATTTCTTTCCTTGCCGTGTAGCCGTGATTCATATTCATTCATTCATTCCTTTCTTGCCACAAACTATAATAATCTGTATGGATGATTATACCACTTCTTTTCCCGCTTGACGGCTTGCCCGCCGATACACTTCATTTACTCTTTAAAAAAGATCGTAGGAAGGTAAATATCGTAACCCCAATTAAAAGAAGACTGGCTAAAGCCCCGCCGAGAAGCAGAGTGGTGGGAATCACACGGGCACTTAATAATTATTGGAGATCTATCATGGTCGCCCCTCCTCTTTCTTAGTGGATTTTTGACCCTTCTTCTTAATGATAATGAGGAGAAGCAGGAATCCGGGGATCAGGAGTTGGAAAGGATACAGTAAATATTGATTAACCTCAATTCCTACTTCTTGATAAAAAGTATAGTTTTCAAAAAAGAGGTTTACAAAAACGATCGAGGCAACCCACAACAACACAATCGAAAGATGCCGACGTTTGTTTTTAAATAGGGAATGCACAGCAGATACTGCCGCGTTGAAAAAGATGGTCATTTTAAAAAATCCCCCGATAAAAAGAACCGCACCACCTAAGGCATCCAACCGCTGGATAAAATCCGCAATGTTAATCTGTCTAATAACTGAAATAAGGGAACCTACACTTAATTCTTATTCTGCTCTATTTGCATGGCTATCAAGAACCAATTGGCTGCGTTTTTGCTGCCGATCTGCCAAAACAAAGCGATAATCTCTTGATCGGTGAAGTGCTTCTTTACTCTTTGATACAATTCTTCTGGCAGTTGTCCATGGTAAGCCATAATGTGGTCTGTCAATTCAAGAGCCACTTGTTCTCTCTCACTCCATTGCTCTTCCAGAGCAATATACTGAACCCCTTGTCAATATTCACAATGGTTGTTCGCCGCGCTGCGCAGGCGGATCCGTTCCATCAATACAGGATCAAGAATCTCTTTTAATGCTTCATCCATTAAAAGAAAAGCTGACCTGAGCTTCGGTGTATTTTCAAAGGCTTGCTGAAACGGGCTACCTTCAATCGGCACCAGTGGTAATCTAGACATGTTTGTTTACCACCTTTCTTCAGTATTTGGCATGGAGCGACGTGTCCGTTGCAATTACTCCATAAATTTCACTTCGCAAATCATATTTTCCTGCTACAAGTGTCGATTAAATGTGCTCGACCAGATCCCTCCTTTACTATTCTTCACTATTCTTTATCCATTCCTTGAATTCATGGATAAGATACTCGTCTGTTTTAACCACAATCCATTGATTATCTTTATGCTCTATGTACAATTTAATTAATATCCCGCCTCCCGATTCATCAAGATCCTCTCTCAAATATCCAATACCACCGTGAATCAAAACAATGACTTCCCTATCGTTTACTGTTTGGATTTTCATTCGTTCATAACTTTCCGGGTGAAAATTAGCGTCAATCAAGTTAAAACTTGCTCGCAGGGAATCAACTTCATATATTTCATTATTTACACCAGTCTTTGGGTCTACATTGTTCTTCAAATCCGGGTACCTGGTCCACAGGATCTCAATATCCCCTTTTACGACCGCCTGGGTTCTATAGTATAAATATTCACGAACCGGCTTCATGTATTGGACCCACTCAGTCGGTTCAGGTTCTCTAAATTCTTCCGTATCGGGGTTTACTTGAGTTGAATTACATCCTATTAAAGATAAAGTTAAAAAAATGACAATCAGCCAGTTTTTCATAAGACACCCCCTAACAATAAGACGAAATGAAAAGGCTGAAATTACAAAGGGTTGCCGGCGAGAATACCTGGTCTACCGGCGACTTTCTTCAGTTATCAGCGACTCAGGCCCTCTTACCGGCAACTAAAACCACTTTAGCGGCAACCTGAAATGCAAGTTGATCGAAATAGGTAGCGGGGTATACTTCCGAATCAGCCCAACAAACGAATAAGCAAAGACTCCGCCTCATGGACCAGTCCCAGTCGAATAAGTTCATGTGCATGGCGTTCAACTAGGCTTCGATCAGAACAAGCCGAAGCTTGTAAATCACGTATAGAAGCAAGCAGCGATTCTTTTCCAGCAAGAATTGACCGTACACCTAGAGAATCTTCGGTCGTTACCGTAACCCCTGCCTGCCGTTCGGATCGTATCTCCTGGATGTATTGAAACGCGTTTACAATCGGCGAAAGCTTAAACTGGTCTCGAACTTCGTTCATGACCAACGCTTTCTCCCGTTTCCAGCGTGCATAATCAAACCACTCTGACTGTAAATCTTTTTCTTCCTCCTTGCGCTTACACTTAAGGTAGTCCTCTTCGCTCGTAAATTCATTTAGCAACAGCAGCTCATCGAAGAAATGCAAGGAGAAGAACTCGGAAAGATTCCGTGCAACCAGCCGTATTTTCTCTCTATCCATTGGTGATATACGTATCACAGGCGCTTCATCCAAGGTTTGGACAAAGCCAAAATCGGTTAATAACGCGTAATGTATTCCATCCATTCCTGTACGAGCAAACGGAAAAGAATCCACCGGTGTGCAAAAGTAACCTTGCTTCTCCTGAAAATCAATCCCTAAGAAAAGTCCTGTTGGGTTCTCTAAATACTTCACTTGACTAGCAAACTCTCGCTCCCAACTGATCATTCGATTGAGTAACAAAGGTGTTTGATAGTTATGATTCATGGTTTCCCCTCTTTTCTCAAACCTCTCCTCCTTGTATTCGAGCCGCAGAGTCAAACTCCTCTGTTCTTACCCTCCTGAATAATCGCCAATCCGTATAGTAAGCGGCCAACCCAGCCAATAAACCAGTCAACAAGAGGTGAAGGTAGGTTTCAAGCGGAAACGGGTTGCCTTCAAACTGCATGTCATAAAGTAATTCATCCATTTCCCGAAAAGAATAGTGCAGGATAACATCTAATCCTCTCGTTAGGGATTTGACCTGGGTATCCTCAGCCACAGCATACACATTAAAGGCACCCGTCCGCGAGAAAATCTCGTAAGGTATCGTGAAGTCCAACCCTTCCGTAACCTCACTTCCCAACACAACCGTTACGGTTGGCTTAGCCGGATCGTGAATCGGTTTCACTGCCCCTTGCAACGTAGGGACAGGTTCTTGACGAAGCGCGGAGAAATTTTGTTAAAATTTCTCAATTTCTTCTTAGGGATACTATAAATCGCGATTATGAACTGAATATGAACGAGAAAACCCAACAGCGTTTACCTGTTGGGTTTTGTTTGGATTATTCTTTTACCAATTCCATCTCGATCCTAAGCAGCTTCCCTTGCTCATCAAATAGGCCGTATACGGGAATTTCCCCTTGGGGAGCACGTGTGAGAACAGCGAAGTTACGGAAAATCGTCCCGTGTTCCTTTCCAGCCAAAGCCAGTTGGCTCGCTTCATCGTAACCATACGTCGGATAAGTTGATGCGTCTTCATCAAATTCCCCAGACTCCCATTGATCCAAATGAACGGGATCAATCATCAGGAGTTTTCCTCCTTCGACTCGCACATGGCCTAACAGTTTTCGGTTTGATGTCATATGTCCACCTTCTAAACCATAAGTAGTATCCTCTATTTTAACATTCCTGTCCCCGTGTGGCGAATGTTAGTAGCAAAAAAGAGAGGCCAATCACTATTGTGATTGACCTCCCCCTGTCTATGGCTTGGGAACAAGCACTCTCCGCCTGCTCATCACCTTTTTTGTCTGCTGATTGGAAACCTGAATCACTTTTCCTAATAAGAAAACAACCACAATCGTTCCAAAACCGATCGGACCTCCGAGGAAAAAGCCTAAGAAGGCTGCACAGAATTCAATCACCGTACGTGAAACCGTGAGCGTCCAGCCAAATCGGTTATGCAACGCTATCATGAGCCCATCAATAGGCGCCCTAGGGAATCGAGCCTCTAAATAAATTCCCATGCCCACTCCCGCTAAAGTCACACCCATGAATAAGCTAATCCATTGCATTTCCCATGAAGAGGTAAAATCAACATCTTTTAAAACAAGGTATATCCAAGCATCTAACATCCAACTCCGAATCACAATCGTAACAAACGAGCCGAATGAAGGCCGCTTTCTCTCAATCCACCCTGTAAACAAAACCACCATGGTCTGAGCCACAATGGACCACATGCCAACGGTAAAGCCAAAATGGTTCGTCAATCCAACAGCAACCGCATCCCACGGTCCAGCTCCGACCATGGGCAGGATTATCAAGGCCATACCTAGTGATGTAATGCCCAATCCACCTAAATAAATCGCGATTCTCTTCCCCACTCTTACACCTTCTCTTTATATTGTTTCACTCTCACTTTATCTTAACATATGTTCTGGGGAAGATTATCTGTAAAAATGTGGCCCAAATGGTTTATTCATTAATCATTTTTTTCACTTTTTGATAAGTTCTTTTATTCATATCCCACCGATAGGCTTGCGTATCAACCAAATGGTCATGTTCGAATTCGTGGAAATAAACGATATGTCCACCCTCATGAGTGAAATGAATGTTGCTTTCAGTACTCGAAGCTTCGAGCTTCGTGCTGTATATTTTTCTTACTTGTCCTTCGTGATATTGATAAACCGTAAAATAAACCGAATGAGGAGCATTTTTTTCACTTTCTACTACAAGAAATTCCTCGGGGTAACTTTGTCCCGTAAGATTTAAGAAGGGGGTAACATGAGTGATGGCTGTTTCCGCCGTATGTGGGATCTTTATTCTTTTCCCCTTATCATCTAGCGTGTACTCCCCTGGCCACTCCTTCATGGAAATCAGGTAAATCCCTTCGCCCATTGAGCTATATCCAACCCAATTCGGGTTTTCATCGCGTTTTAAAGGAGATGTCGAAAAGCGTACGGCGGGAACACTATTGTCCCATTCTTGCTTAATGCCAAGCATATTGGCAACAGTCGCTACCGGTGCATACACATTTCCATTATAAATGAAGGGCTCCGCTTTCGTTTGAATGACTTGCTCATTGACAATAAGCTGGATATTGGCGAAACGAGCCGTAATTTTTTCGGTCAAAGCTTTAGTATACCCAGTTCCTGCAAACAATAGAGAACTGGCAAGCAATCCAGCTACTATGTATTTGGGTTTGATTTGCATAGAATTCCCTCCGGATCCAATATTCCGTTATCACGTAATATTAGACGCCTGTTGTGATAAAGAAGTTACACCAAAGTCATCGATTATATCCCCGTTCCCCATAAGGCTGAAGCTCATCTAACCATTTTTGCTCCAGCTTTTTGAGCTCATCCTTGGCATCAAAGTAGCCTTCCTCTTTCTTTTTTAACACCTCAAGCACTTCAAAGACAAAGGCTTCTTCTCCAAATTGCTTCCATTCCTCTTGAAGTGATCGATTCAGATGACTACCTAGTCTCAATTGCAGAAGCTTCCCATTCATCGTTTTAAAATTGGTTGTGCTGTCGATCAGGATCTTTTGATTCCTTGTATTTTTTATCTGATAAACCCCTGCTTCTGTCTCTGTTTCCCTGTATTGCAGTTTAAGCTCTTTTTTGCGGTCCATCGCTTTTTCCTCCTGTTTACTCTCAACTTTTTAGCCAGTATTGGCTGCCGTCCGATTTCCGGTCAAGAAATCCATACTCAATCAGATATCTTCTGATCGTGACATAATCCTCGTAAACCCCTTTTAACACCTGATTAATTTCCTTTTCGGTGTAGACTCGCTCATGTTGAAAATGTCTAGCGATCTCCCGCAGAACTATCAACTTCTGTTTCTCTCTTGGGGGAAAACTCTTCAATGCTCCTTCGGTACCTTCTGGGAAATATTTTTTCAGGATTTTATCGTTCTCTTCCTCGGTCACATTGTAGCGATCATCGACCATTTTGGCCGTCTGATGTATCCCAATAAAACTTGGTGCATGCTGATCCCTCTCTTTCAGAAGCTCCATCATGGCCAAATACACCTTCGATTGCCGTTCCTTCTCTTTTAACACAAAACGATGATTGCGGATCGTCGACGAACTGCCAATTTTCATTTCCTCCTGAACTTCCCGATCACTCTTCCCCTGATAAAAAAGCTGAAGAAGCGCCTTTTGGTGTTCCGTCAATCCCGTGAGCTTTTTATCGAGTTGAAGGAGATAGTGGAAAACGGACTCATGCGCCTTATCGATATGGTGTCGCATAAACCTCTCTGCCTCATAAAACCTCCCATCCTCCGGATAGATGATCCCTTTCTCCGTCTCCCTACCGCAGAGCAGACAGCGAAAGACCTCTCCATCTTGGATATACCCATGTTTCAGTTCCTCTAGCGAAGCTTCCCAAAACTGTTCTGTTACGTCCAAAATCAAACACATCCTTAAAACGTTTGTTATTTATATAGACATTTTATATTTTTATCTATAAAACTTCAAACTATTTATAATCGTCCGTATTAAAAAAGCCCGCTTGAGCTCAAGCGGGCTTTCGTTTTTCTATGCATTTCTTTAAGATAATTCCTTCACCAATTGAGCTAGTCCCTCGCTGATGGGGGTTGCCGGACGCCCAAGCAACTTTTCAAAATCGTTGCTCTCCACTTCTAATGCGCCGTCGCGAATGCCTTTCTGTATTGCTACGAGGATCGGGATTACGAAATCAGGTACGCCCGCCCCTTTCATGATATCGGCATACGTTTCATCATCAACCTGTTGCACGGGGACATCTTTGCCCAATACACCACCCAAAGCAGCGGCGAATTCTTCTTGTGTGTGCAGCGTACCAGATAGTTCATAAATCGTATTTTCGTGCCCATTGCCTGCCAATACGGCGGCTGCCGCTTCGGCAAAATCCTGGCGTGGCGCCCATCCGACTTTGCCGGAACCTGCGGATGTCACCCAAGGAGCACCAGCCATGACCCCTTGAATGCTCCCTGTCTCGTTTTCCAAATACCAGTTGTTTCGCAAGAAGGAGTAGGCAATGCCCGTGTTTCGGATAGCTTCTTCTGTGGCTCGGTGAACAGGAGCCAGGAAGATGGAGCTCTCGCTTGCGTTTCCTAAACTCGTATAAGCAATAAACCCAACTTGGGCTTGCTGAGCTGCGGCTACCGCATTCGTATGTTGGCGAATTCTTGTTTCATTGTCTCCATCGGCGGATATGAGTAACAGGCGATCAATTCCTTTAAAAGCTGTAGCTAACGTCTCTGGACGGTCAAAATCTCCCTGACGGACTTCCACTCCTCGTGCGCGAAGCCCTTCTGCTTTCTCCGGATTCCGAACACTGACAACTAATTGATCAGCTGGTACAGTCTTCAATAAAGCCTCAACAACCTTCGTTCCTAATTTTCCTGTTGCACCTGTCACGAGTAATTTCACGTTCTGTTCCTCCCCTATGTTAATGTATTGAGGTTGTAACATTAATAGTTACAACTCCCTTTTAAATAAAAGCTCTAAAAGAGCTCTCATTTAGTCAAATCTGGCTGTCAGCTGTCTCAGCGTGGTTTGTGCCAGTCTCTGTTCCATTGCGTCTTGAGCTTCTCTTAGTTCCAACTGAAGCACTGATTCGATATTGCGCCCGACAGGACATTGAATATTCGGCTCTTCATGAATACGAAAGAGTTGGTTCTCTTCTGTCACGTTTACAGCCCGATAAATATCAAGCAAGGTAATCTTATCAGGACTCTGGAGTAAATACGCACCTCCCACTCCGGGACGGACTTCCAGTAAACCCGCTTTCTTCAGCATTCCCATAATTCTCCGTATGATCACGGGATTCGTATTAACGCTACCTGCAATGAAGTCACCGGTGCAATCGTTGGAACTGACGGCAATAACCGAAAGAATATGAACCGCAATCGAAAAGCGGGTGCTAATTTGTTTCAATATTAACCACCACCGTTGTAACCATTCTAGTTCTAACACATAGAAAAGTCAACTCACATCCTTATCATGACCTCGGGTTTGTTATCTTATTTAATTTATGTTTTGTTATTTAAATAAAAAGGACCACGCCATCGTTCTAGGGAGCAGTCCCTGATAGCCCTTTCAACAATGTCAAGAATACTCTTAAGGTTTCATCCACATCTGGTCGGCGGTCGTTTCTTTCCTTGTATACTCCCCGGCCAAGGCTAATACTAAGAGCTTCTGTCAAAGAGTAGGAATTCTCCGGTTATTAGTGTAAAGTCGCTAATATTTCTTGCATCTTACGTGATACTAATGGATAGAAGTATTTTTTAGCATCATAGGTTTTGTTGCCCCCAAAGAAATTCGTGCCAGGGCAGGTTTTAACCGCATGCCCCTCACTCTGATCCAATACCCGTTCTCCTGTATAAATATCCCACCAGTGATGATAACTGATAGAATCAACCGAAGGGGTTAGGCCGAACTTGATACAAAGCAAGGCGGTCATGTAGGTAATGGTTTCCTTTTGCTCCTGTGTCATCACATCCCCACCTTTATCAAAGTTCCCTAGATTTTCGATAAGCAAGGATCTTGCAAGAATGGGAACACTGACAGCTTTATTTTTTAAGCCAAGGGAGCTCTCGGGAGCCATGTTAAAGGGTCTGCCCACCGCGATTTTCCCGTCCGGGAACGTTGTGATGTTTTGAGCAATATTTTTCCAACCCATCCCTTCTACATGAAAATCTTCCATACCTTTTAGCAAGGCAAAGTGATTATTGCCGTTAAACTTACTGTAGTTCGGGTCCCACGTATGGTGCTCGTGGATGATACTGATGCTTCGATTAAAACGATGATGGAATAGCCACTTTCGAAATTCTTCCCTTGTCATTAAGATATACTGTCCTTGCATGTTTAATCGTTTTGGCTTAATCCATAGTTTTTGCCCAATATGTAGTAAATCGGAGGAAATTTGATTGGCTGATTTTAGAAGTGGTACGGAAGAATTAAACCTTGCTGACAGCTTCCATAGCGTATCACCAGGAACCACCTGGTACATGATAGGGACCCATAATTTCTGACCTACCAGTAAAAGATCGGATTGCAATCCATTGGTTACTTTAAGCTCATCAATAGAAGTTCCATAGTGGTTTGCAATTTCCCATAAGGAATCTCCCGTTTTAACAGTATAAATATTACTTTGATCATTGGCTGCTTGAGTAGATGTTGCATTGACAAATAGGATGAACATGAAACAACATAGTGTAATCACTCTTATCATTGGGTGGATCCTTTCCAGCCTGTTTTAAATTTAACATTATTATTGTGTAATGCGAGTTTGAATTTATTCAGCCTAATAAACGAAAGCCTGCGGCATCAAACCGGAGGTAAATGGTAAAACTATGCTATTTGTTCCACAGCTTCTTCTGTACCACCTACAGAAAAAATCGCCCACGACGATCGATTATAAGAAATAGGTGCATAAGCGATATCATAATCGGTCCAAAGATAGGGCCCCATCCAAAGACATGTAACCCTGGTGTTGCTTTATCCTATTAGGGCAATCGGTAAACTATTATTCAAAAGAATATAGATGTTGATATAATAGTAGGTAAGAATTGCTAGTATCAATCTTTACTCTATCTTGCTAATATAGTTATATATTTCCTTCTAACCCAAATAAAATGATCGTTTAATTTGAAAGGAATAAAAATGGTAAATCGATTACTTGTTTATCTGTTTGTCTTTGTCACTTTATTCCTCTCTATTACTCTGAACTTCCTGTATCCCTTCCTGGGACTGTGGATGTTATTTTTAATGCCCATGTTCGGGATTATTGTACTCTTTCCCAAGTGGCTGGTTGGGAACCTTTGTATTGTATTTTTAGTCATCATACGATATGGCACCCATTATGCCGCTTTTTCTGGAAATATCCCCATCGACTATCTTTATCGGCTTGTTTCTACATCCACAGTAGGGTGGCTGATTCTACTCACAGTTACTTTTTTCATCATAAAAAATAGGCGTCTAGTTGAAGAACTAGAACACCTCTCGTTAACGGATAACCTAACTCAAGCCTATAACCGAAGGTTTGTAGAATTGCACAGCAAGAAACTTTTCTCCGAATCGATCCGAAAAAATCAGCCTTTATGTTTCCTTCTGGTAGATATTGACCATTTTAAAAAAATCAATGATCTATATGGTCACAATGTAGGCGATCTCGTACTCCAGCAGCTTGCTACCAATATAAGAGATACGATCAGGAAAACGGATGTCTTTATAAGAATGGGCGGAGAGGAATTTGCCTTGTTTTTGCCTAACACCAGCCTACAAGAAGGTGTCTTATTGGCCGAAAGAATCAGGAGAACCATCCAGGGAGTCAAGATAGAATATCGCGACAGCATCATTCCTATTACCATAAGTCTAGGAGTAACGGAGTATAATTCAGAAACCCTAGAGGATCTTATTGAAAAAGCGGACCAAGCCTTATATCAAGCGAAATCCAATGGGCGTAACACTGTCGTTAACCTATAGCGTTAATAAGAGATCCTCTGCTGGGATACTCTCCATGCGTCAAAAGCCAGGCTGCGGCCGGACGTATCGATTTGTACCATTTGTATGGATCGTTGATTCATCGGTATAGCAAGCTGCTGATAAATGAAATGGTCATCGAAGCCGATGGCTGCGGCTTCTTCTTTGGTACAGGCATAATAAACCGCTCGAGGTCGCGACCAATAAATTGCTCCGATGCACATCGGACAAGGCTCACAGCTCGTATAGAGGTCACAATCCGTCAGCTGAAAATGGTTCAGCTGCTTGCAAGCGGCTCGAATGGCCTGCACCTCAGCATGGGCTGTGGGATCATGATTTGTGGTCACTTCATTGCAACCAGTTGCGACGATGTGACCATCTTTGACGATGACCGCACCAAACGGGCCTCCATGACCGCTCAAGACATTCTCATGGGCAATCTGCAGGGCCTTTTCCATCCACTTTATGTGATCCATTGCTCATCGCCTCTTTTTCCATTTTTCTTTTAGCTCTTTGTTCGGATCCCATTCCTTCCCCCAAATGGTCTTTTTCAGCCATGCAAGGGCGAGGATCATCACCGCTGAACCCATCAACACAATCACCCAGTAAAGTGACTCCACTACCTTGTTCGCTTTACGAGGGGTTCGATGAGCACATCCATCACCCCGCCGCAGATTCCGCCATCCTCATAGAACAAACCTAATGTTAAATCAACTCGATGCTGTACGGCTTTTCCACTCTTCATGACCTCGTAGGCCCGCTCAATTACCTCAGCTTCCCCACAACCTCCCCCGATTGTCCCCAAGAGCTTCCCCTCGTTCCAAATCATCATCCTGGTCCCTGCTTTTCTTGGGACTGAACCCTTGGTTCGAATCACCGTAGCCAGGGCAGCCGGTTCCCCACGGGTTTGAACTTCAAGCATTTTCTCCAGCCATTCGATTTCCTTCATAACCGCTCCTCCCCTGCTTCACTACAAATCACAAAGAGACCGTCCACTCTTGCCATTCTTGAGCTTTAAGATTTCTGCAAACACACTCACGCTAATTTCTTCCGGAGTTTCTGCACCTAGATCGAGTCCAATCGGGGCATGCACGTTATCCCATAATGGGGTCTGGCTCCTGACTCCTGAGATTCGCCGTTTGCTCCCAATCATGCCAAGATAAGCCGGCTTCTGTCCTTTTTGAAGAAGTTGCTGCAGTATGAGAACATCGAATTTATGTCCCCGCGTTAACAGGAGAATGTAGGTTTGAGGTGTAGGCGTCAGCTGTTCAAAAAAATCACGAAACGACTGACAGACTACCTCATCCGCATCCGGGAAGCGCTCTTTTGAGGCATACACCTCTCGATCATCCACCACAGTAACATGAAAGCCCAGCCATTTTCCCATTCGACTAATCGATTCCGCGACATGCCCAGCCCCTGCGACAACGAGACGGTCCTGGGGCTGGATTATTTCTACGAAGCATTCAACCTCACCGCTCTTAAGCGGAATACTAATCGTTTTGCTTTTCCCCTGGAGCAGTAAAGGGGTAACCGCTTGATGAATACGAGGGTAATCAGGATCGTCCCCCGGTCCCTCATCCCTACGCGTGACAAGGTAGCGTTGCCCCACCTTCTCTTCATCAACGGAATGTCGAGTAATCGTGGCCACTGCTGCTGCATATCCTTGTTCGATTTCGGCCTTTAGCCGAATGACGAGTTCTTTACTAATCATGTTTATACTCCTTCATCGCCTCACACCCTTTTCAGGTGGCTGGCAGGTTGAATAGGTAAACAAGGTTGTCGGAATGATAAGGGATCACAGGCTGCCCTCTTTCCTCCAAACGAACGGGTCATCAATGGGTCATTTTTTATACCATAATATGATTTTAGAGTCGGAATTATTTCATTGTGTTTTTGGCTAACCATTGAGTAGTCTGTGGTCGGGTTTTGGAGGCGTCATTTTCAGGATTTGAGTAAATCATGAGGTACCATGATTCACTCATCTCGCCCCCAAACTAAAATCAGTGCATCATAGAAGTCCTTTGATTCACTCACCTCGCTCCCATACTAAAATCAGTGCATCATTGAAGCCCTTTGATTCACTCACCTCATTCGCATACTAAAATGAGTGCATCATAGGAGCTCTATGATACACTCATCTCGCTCCCATACTAAAATCAGTACATCATAGAAGTCCTTTGATTCACTCACCTCGCTCCTAAACTAAAATCAGTGCATCATTGAAGCCCTTTGATTCACTCACCTCATTCGCATACTAAAATGAGTGCATCATAGGAGCTCTATGATACACTCATCTCGCTCCCATACTAAAATCAGTACATCATAGAAGTCCTTTGATTCACTCACCTCGCTCCTAAACTAAAATCAGTGCATCATTGAAGCCCTTTGATTCACTCACCTCATTCGCATACTAAAATGAGTGCATCATAGGAGCTCTATGATACACTCATCTCGCTCCCATACTAAAATCAGTGCATCATAGGAGCTCTATGATTCACTCATCTGGCACCCATACTAAAATCAGTGCATCATAGAAGTCCTTTGATTCACTCACCTCGCTCCCATACTAAAATCAGTGCATCAAAGAAGCCCTTTGATTCACTCATCTCGCCCCCAAACTAAAATCAGTGCATCATAGGAGCTCTATGATTCACTCAACCCACCACTCTCACACATATCAAGGAATCATTGGCCTCACTCCCAGAACAATTCACCCATCACCCCACCCAATCTCAAATGAGCGCCTCATGCGCCTCATGCGCCTCCTCCCCCCTCAAGTGCAAATTGTGCGGGTCCGAAAATGATTGTCGGAAATATTAAGAGAACAAAGAAGAATACCTGCGCCTTTACAAAGAAAAAAAGGATGAACTGGAACAAAATCTACAAAAATGGCAGAACCATGTAGAGTACGATGAAAAAGATCTGCCGCTTGAAAAAGATGTGAAAGAACTATCCCCCGTCGACGAAACAGAAATGAAAAGGTAGCAAAAAGGGAAGCCGATTCAATCTTTGGGCTTCCCTTTTTGACTATCTTGCTGCTTTTCCGTTTGGGGACTTTCTCCCTCTCTTTTTGCGGGCGTCCATTTCTTGGCCTGTACCGTTAGTTCACGAATGACCGCTACAGCGATAATTAAGAGTCCAATGGCCCCTGTAATGAAAACTAGCCAGTAATAAGTGAGAAAGGCGGAGTTGGAGAGAGATCCGAACCTACCGCTCGAATCTCCCCAATACACTATCCCAGCTTCCGAATCGCTTTCTTCAGGGTGTCTACGATAAACGATAAATCTTCATCCGTACTGGACAATGGCGGAGAAAGTGTCAGGACGTTGTTAAATCCCGCAACGGTATCCCCGTTCTTGCCGATAATGAGTCCATTAGCTTTGCACTCGCCGATCACCTGCCCGACCATCGAGAGAGGGGCTGGCGCCTTAGTCTCCTTATCCTCGACCAGCTCGATTCCCATAAGGAACCCAAAATGGCGAATATCCCCGACATGAGGATGGTCCTCGATGTCTCTCATTTCTTCGCGCAGACGGTCCCCAAGCACCCTCGCCCGCTCGATTAGATTTTCCTTTTCCAAGATCTCGAGGTTCTTCAGCGCAAGTGCACAAGCGGCAGGATTTCCTCCAAAGGTATTCACGTGGCGGAAGTGCGCGTAGTCCGCTTGTTCCTTGAACGATTCGTAGATGTCTTTTCGAACCGCTGTCGCGGATAAAGGTAGATACCCGCTGGTCAAGCCCTTTGCCATGGTCACGATATCCGGCTTGATTCCGAAATTCATATGGCCAAACTCTTTTCCGGTTCTTCCGAATCCGCAAATGACCTCGTCGATGATAAGAAGGACGCCATGCTTTTGGCAAATTTCTTGAACCTTTTGCATGTAAACCGGATGAGGGACAATCACTCCCCCTCCCGTAATCGCAGGCTCCATGATCACGCCGGCCATGGTTTCTTTTCCTTCCCAAATGATTGTCTCCTCAATTTCTTGGGCACATTGCAGGTTGAATTCCTCCACGCTCATGCCTACTGGTCTGCGGTAGCTGTCTGGTGGACGGACGTGGACAAATCCCCCTCCAAGCGGTTCGTACTTGTATTTACGCTGCGCTTGCCCGGTTGCCGCTAAGGCTCCCATCGAGTTTCCATGATAGGCACGATAACGGGAAAGGAACTTGTATCGGTTCGGCTGTCCGTTTTGTTGATGGTACTGACGAGCGATTTTAAAAGCCACCTCATTGGCATCCGACCCGCTGTTGGAGAAGAAAATCACATACTCCCCTTGCAGCCATTCATTTAATTTCTCGGCTAATTGAATAGCAGGCAGATGACTCTGCGTTAAAGGAAAATAAGGCATGGTTTTTAATTGCTCGTAAGCAGCTTGCGCCAGCTCCTCTCTTCCATACCCCACATTGACACACCATAAGCCCGACATTCCATCGAGGTATTTGCGCCCTTCAGTATCGGTTATCCAGGAGCCTTGAGCTTCCTTCACCACCAATGGTGGAACCTTTTCATTATAGGGAGAAATATGATGCCAAAGATATTTCCGGTCTTTTTCCAGCATCTCCTCAGTGAACCCTTTCAGCATGGACATAAATCCTGCCCCCTTTAGCTTAATATCTTGCGGTCAACATTTTCTTGCGTGTATAAAACTCCACTCCATCTCGGCCGTTGGCATGAAGATCTCCATAGAATGATTTCTTATAGCCGGAAAAAGGGAAAAATGCCATCGGTGCAGGAACACCCAGATTGACCCCAAGCATGCCGGCGTCGATATCTTCCCGGAACTGTCGAATCGCTTTGGCGCTGTCCGTATAAATGCACGCCCCATTGGCAAACTCCGATTGGTTTGTGATGGCGATAGCCTCTTCCAAATCTTTGGCACGGACTACCGAGAGCACAGGAGCAAAAATTTCATCGGTCCAAATTTTCATCCCCGGCTTCACCTGATCAAACAGCGTTGGGCCGACAAAGTAACCCTTTCCGTTCACCGCTGCATCTTTTCGTCCGTCACGTACCAGGGCAGCCCCTTCCTTTTCTCCATGCTCAATATATTCGATGGTCCGAGTCTTGTTCGCTTCCCGGATCACCGGACCAAGGAATACACCTTCCTCCAAACCATTGCCCATCCGAATCTGATCGGCTGCTGCTGCCAAACGGTTGACCAATTCATCCCCAATGTCGCCAACGGCCACGACCACGGAACACGCCATGCAGCGTTCGCCAGCTGACCCATAAGCGGCATTGATAATATTGGTCACCGCGTTATCCAGGTCCGCATCCGGCATCACGATGGAATGGTTCTTTGCCCCCGCAAGCGCTTGCACTCGTTTGCCTTGGGCGGCCGCCTTCTTGTAAATATACTCGGCTACTGGTTGAGATCCGACAAAAGACACCGCCTTAATCTCTTCATGCTCCAACATCCCGTTCACTACATCATGAGCGCCGTGAACAATGTTTAACACCCCCGCCGGCAACCCCGCTTCCGCCATCAGTTCAGCTAACCGATTCGCCAAGAGCGGCGTCCGTTCCGAGGGCTTCAAGACAAACGTATTGCCGCAGGCAATCGCCAAAGGAAACATCCAGCAAGGCACCATCATGGGAAAATTAAAAGGCGTGATGCCGCCCACGACCCCAAGGGGGTACCGATACATCCCCGATTCCACACCAGAGGCGATGTCAGGAAGCTGTTGTCCCATCAGGAGCGTCGGTGCTCCTGCCGCAAATTCCACGCATTCGATGCCGCGCTGCACTTCCCCATAAGCTTCTTCGAAGCTTTTCCCGTTCTCGATCGTAATAAGGCGAGCTAACTCCTCCCAATTTTCCAACAGCAGTTGCTGATAAGCGAATAAAATACGTGCCCGCCTGGGCACCGCAGTTTTCCTCCATGAATCGAATGCTTTTTTCGCAGCCAACACAGCCTGATCTAATGCCTCTTTCGTAGACAGCGGGACGAGGGCAATCACTTCCCCTGTAGCCGGATTAGGTACTTCCTCATACAGAGACTCAGACTCGATCCATTCGCCATGGATGAAGTTTTTCACTTTTTGCATCGGTTAGCCCCCTCTTCTAAATTTACAATTGATTTAATATTGCAAATTTGCTTTGATAGAGTTAACTATACTGCTGATGCGGCAGGAATTCATTAGACAGAGTGTAAGAAAATGTGAATCATTTCTTTTACGCTTAAGGAGAGAAGATAAACGTGCATACAGCCTTAGCATTAGACGTCAGCGAGATCCTGAGCCGTCCCATTTTTAAGAATGCCAAGCTCGTTGCGGGTCACAAGGGGTTGAAGCGCCGGGTTCGTTGGGTTCATGTCTTAGAGACAACAGAAGTCGAAACCTTAATCCACGGGGAAGAAATGATCCTTACTACAGGGATCGGGTTTTCGACCGATATGGAATCTTGCTTAACCTATTTGAGGGAATTAATCGAGTCCAACGCCTCATGCTTGTGTATTGAGATGGGAAAATATTTTCGCGAGGTTCCGCAGGAAATGATGGACATCGCCAACGAATACGATTTCCCTATCATCATTTTTCCAGAGGTCGTACGGTTTGTGGATATCACCCAGGACTTGCACTCTTCTCTTATTCATCACCATTTTCAACGCCTTCACGATTTAGAAAAAATATCAAGAGAATTTCATCGACTCACCCTGACCTCCCAAGGAACACAACACGTGTTAAGACTGCTCTACCAAAGCAGCCACATGCAGGTAGTTTACTATCCATTGCAAGGACCGGCCGCCTTTGTCCCTGCTATGAATCCTAGCGAACAGGAGGCTTTGCTGGCATTTATCCAGAAACATCGTGATCTCTCCGGCCAGACAGGGGAATGGAAATATAAGGACCAGAACCTGCTCTTGCAGCCGGTCGGTGCCATGGGTCAGACCTGGGCTTACATTGGGATCCTCAGCGATCATCCGTTCGACGAATTTGGTTATCTGATCCTCGATTCCGCCTCCATTTCCATCGCACAGGAATTAATGAGGAAACGTTATTTGGAAGAAAGAAAAGCCCATGCTGAAAATCTATGGGTCAATGATCTCTTAAACAATCAGATGAAGCATGAGGATCAATTAAGAGCCTTACTAGGTGGCGATTATCATAAATTGAATCAAACTCCTTACTATGTCTGTATAATTGCCTTGCCCCAGACGGAGGATATGATGGAGTCGATTCAATTCCATTTTTCCGCCCTGCTACGTTCAGTGTTTAAGCAGCATTTTTTTGAACCCCTCATCACGATCAAAAATAACCGCATGAACGTCATTGCCCATGATTTAGGAACGAAAGTCCCTCCAAAGCAAAGACTTAGCCACGTGTTCCATACTTTACAGACCATTAATGGAGATCAAAAGCTGCAGCATCAACCATTGCGAATTGGTGTGGGCGGCCTGTACACCCAGTTTCATAACGCGCATCTAAGTTATCAGGAAGCTTCTCAAGCACTACTCATGTATCCCTATTGGGAAGAAGAGATCGTCTTTTACGACGATCTGGGCGTTTACCAATTATTATTAACCCTTCGCGAAGGAAACGCGTTAGAGGGCTTTATACAAAAACATCTGGGACCCTTAATTAAAGAAGATCAATCTAAAGGCAGCGCATTATTGGATACTTTAAAGGCTTACCTGGCACAAAACTGTTCCAAACAAGCCACCGCCCAAAAGCTCTCCATTGTTAGGCAATCGCTCTATTATCGCTTGGAGAAAATAAACGATTTACTTGGCTATGACTTAACCTCGCCGGAAAGACGTATTACCTTGGAAGTCGCTTTACTGGCGTACCGTTTCTACCATACGGAAAAAGGGTGACCCCTAGGGTCCCCTCTTAGTGGAAAAAGTCCATCTATTTGAAATAGATGGTCTAGTTTTGATCCATTTAATTGTCTTTTCTCCAACTATCTTTAATTACACTCCCTATTTTATCGGATTCCAGCCCTTTAAGTGGAATTTTACCATCTATTGACACTTGCATCGTGACCGTCATCTTCAATAAGTGGAACTTTTCCATCTACTACAAAATAAAAGTTTAAATTTCTCCATCCTCATCATATAATAAGAACATAAGTTCCTATTATGAGGTGTACCATGAAATTCCCATCTGAACAAGAGCAAGGCTTCATTCTTCAATACATCGTGCTCCCCTTGCTGCTTACCGTACTGGAACGGGATAAGAAAATCATCCTGAACACCCCACTTAAGATTAAGGCTCCTTACCTGAGCTTGTTTGACTTCACAATAAAGACAGTCGAGCAATCCGTACATCACAATCGCAAGACCCTTCGGCTTCATGGGATCAAGGTCTATTCCCAGAAAAGAACAGAGAAAGGGATTGAGGTAAGATATCTGTACCATGGCTATCAACATCTTTTTCAACCGAGCTGGGATACCTTGAGAATGAGGGTAAGCGAGATGATGGAGCGCATATGGTCAAATCTTCCATAGTCAACACATTCCAATACCTGTAGAATTAGGGTATATATACCATAAACTTGTGAGGGATCGATGGTGTTGAATCGCTGGAAATCTGTTATTACAAAGAGAAAATCGGCAATCACTACCTCAAGCCTACTATTCTTAGTGGTGGTCGTTGGGTGGAGTGCACAAAACTTTTTGCTTAGCCTATTAAATCAGACCTTCATTCAGGCGGAGCATGAATTCGTTTATGACTCCAGCATCCTGGATGGCATAGAGGATCAAAGAAAATTCAGACAAACGATAGCAGAGGCTCATACTTTTCTTAATGAGACCGTAGGCTGGAACCGAGTGAAAAGTCTGGAGTTGGTTAATAGCAGCAGACCTCAAGAGGGCGGAGAGCCTAATTTAACAAACCTAGAGATTAACGCTCAACTTCAGCACCTTGCTTATGCCTTGCAACCCTATGCTGAGCAAACCCATCACGACAAACTTGCTAAGGATTTGAATGAAGTCTTAGGCTTAATTGCAAAATCAGCCAGTAGCCCAGATTGGATACAGACTGCTGATCTGATTCGTCTTCACCGCATGTTGCACGATCTGGATTATTGGGTCTTCAATTATCAGGAACGGTATACCACTTTTAGAGCGGACTATTGGGGAGTCACCCGATTAGGAGAGAGCTTACGAAGGTAAAGCAAAAAAAATGAGGCTGACCCGGAATACTTCTTGGGATCAGCCTCTTCTCTCTAGTTATCTAACCGTCTTGGATAATTGCCCCAATCCTTTTTCAATACAAGCCAGCACATAATCCAGCTGCTCGTACGATACAACAGCAGGGGGTTCTAAGCGAATCACGGTTGCATTGTTAATCGTTCCACTAACCAATATCTTCTTGCTGAACAAGTGTTTAGCTAACGAATAACCAAGGGTGTTGTTCGTAAATTCCAGTCCAATTAAGAGACCGATCCCACGCACATCTGCTAAAACATCCGGATAGAGCGTTTGCATTTCTTTAAGTGAAACCAACAGGTAGTCTCCTTTTTCTTTGGCTTGCTTTGGAATATCCTCTTCTAGGATCGTCTGAATTCCTGCTACCGCCCCCGCACAGCAGAGCGGGTTCCCCCCGAAGGTAGAAGACCCTAGCAGAAAAGGATTTTCCTCCATTTTGCTCCACCACTTCTTTTTCGCGACCATCGCCGCAATCGGCATCACCCCACCGCCTAGTGCCTTCCCGAGTGTCATGATATCCGGCACGACATTCCAATGATCAACCCCAAACAAGGTTCCGGTCCTGCCCATGCCGGTTTGGACCTCATCGACAATTAAGAGACATTCATATCGATCGCAAATCTCGCGAAGACGAGGGAAGTAATCATCCGGTGGAATATTCACCCCCCCTTCTCCTTGGATCGGTTCTACAATTACCCCTGCAACGGTCTCTCCCGTGGCGATTAGCATACGGATGACCTGCTCGACGGCGTCAGCATCTCCGAACGGTACATGCTGAAAACCGGGTACAAGCGGATAATAGGGTTCACGGAACGTCGATTTGCCAGAAGCGGACAACGATCCCATCGTTTTTCCGTGGAAGCCTTTCTCCATCGAAATGAAGCATCGCTTACCGGTGGCCAATCGGGCGAGCTTTAGAGCCATTTCGTTGGCTTCGGTTCCACAATTGACGAGATAGCTGTGCTGCAGATCACCCGGGGTAATATACGCTAGCAGTTTGGATAAGTACCCGCGTAAAGGATCCACCATCTCTTGGCTGTGCAAGGCATACCGCTTGATTTGGGCTTCGACGGCTTGGACAACTCTAGGATTTCGATGACCGAGAAGAAACACTCCGTACCCTCCTAGGCAATCGATATATTCATCGCCCATCGTATCCCGAAAGACCGCACCCTCCCCTTCCCACTCTACAACAGAGTAATCCGTCGAAACCGACTTGCGGTGAGCCAGAATCGCCTTGGTTACATGATTTTCAAAATTCTCGATGGAATCCGTAACTATTTTCCTTTTCTGCACGACACTCAGGGTCTCACTTTGAATAAACTCTAGAATCTCCTTAGCTAAATCCAGCGATTCCTCTGTTGATTTGCGTTGCAAATCTATCACCCTTTTCATGGGAGTACTTTCTCATACAACTATATATATTCCGGATTTGTCCACTCTATGATTTTCAAGCCAAATAGGCTGCCAGTTCAAACCGGCAGCCAACTCTCTACGATAATGGTTCACTTATAAAAATAAGGATCCACAAACCAGCTTAAATTCACTTTTTCTTTGATGCCAAGGGTCTTTACAATCTCGTTCTCCGACCATGGTACGAGCGTCCAGCCACGCTTCCTTGTATCCTCCGCAAACTGTTGAACAAACTCTTTCACCCGCTCGGGCTGCGTATGAAGCATATCTCGATGTGCTACCAGCATCCATATCTGCTGATCGGGATCTTGAGCACCGGATAATGCTACGATGGGGGCACCATTTACATATCGATCTATAGCAAGCTCAATCCTCACATATCCATAGTCAAGGGAACGCTCGATCACCTTCTGTAAGATGGTGGCCTCGTCCAGCAACATTGCGGCTTGGGTATTTCCTTGAACAAACAGAAGAGAATCCATAGGGACGCCAATCCCTTTGATTTCTATCTCTTGCTTATCCTCAGTACAGCCTCCTGCTATTAACAAAAAGGACAGTAACAAGCCTATCTTCAACCATCGTTTTTTATACTTAGCCATCGAATCGCCCACCTCAAATACCAAGTAATCCACTATGCATTATTGGTAGTTTCATTTTCCTCTAATTTGCTCCACCGGTCAATATCCCTAAAGCTTTTACCCATTTTTATAAAAAGGTTTAATTCCAAGTGGAAAATAAGGAAATAAGCCCCACTCTAGTTCCCTAAAAAAGGGTAGCAGAATAATATCTTTTGCTCATTTTGGGTAAAAGTGTTATAGTAAGGGAAAGAACATCGGGAGTAAGGAGCTCTTTATGATCCCTCTTTTTAAAGATTCTTCTCAAAAGATTAATAATTTAAAACAACTCTATAGCCTAATTCATAAACATGGTCCGATTACGAAAGGCTCCTTAGTTGAACTATCAGGTCTTAAGCAGAGTACTTGCGCAAGGCTGATTGAAGAGCTATTGGAGGAAGATGCGATCCTGGAGAGTGGTCTTGCTGAGTCCAGCGGCGGACGCAAACCCCTTACCTATCAGATTAATCCGCGACTGTTCTATCTCATAGGGATCGATATCTCTCGTATTTATTCCAAAATTCTGTTGATGGACCTAGACCTTTCCGTTCTTGGCGAAGCTAGAATGTCCATGCGAGAAAACAGTACGCCTGAGTTAACGATCGACTGGATTCAAGCGGAAGTGACCCGCCTTTTGGAGAAGCACCAGATTCCTCTTTCCTCCGTTCTAGGTCTGGGAATCGGAGCTGTCGGCCCATTGAATCGGGAAACCGGGATGATCACGAATCCTTCGAACTTCCCTTCTATAGGCTGGAGGAATGTCCCTATTTGCCAGATCCTTGGCGATTATTTTGACCGCCCCGTGCTATTGGATAATGGGGCCAACACGGCTGTACTGGGAGAATATAGGTATGGGTTCTGGACGGAAGCGGACAGCATGGTTTACAACATTACAGGGGTGGGGATTCGCTGTGGGACCTTAGCCAATGGCCAGGTCATCCGGGGACCCGTGGATATGGAAGGAGCGTATGGGCATATGACCGTTGATATCCATGGCAAAAAGTGTACGTGCGGAAGATATGGCTGTCTCAATGCCTACTCCACTACCTTAGCGATTCAGGAAGAAGTCATGCAACGTCTTAAGAGGGGACATCCTTCCCTGCTAAGAAATAAAGGGCTTGACGTTGAACATATCGAGTTCACGGAGATTTGCGCAGCTGTTAAAGAACAAGATCCTCTCTGCTGCGAAGTCGTCCACGAGGCTGCTTATTATTATGGGATTGGCCTTGCGAACATGATGGTCCTTTTGCACCCGAATCTCGTAGTCCTTGGAGGGGCACTCGTGACGGAAATGGATTACTTTTATGATGTAACAACCCAAACCGCGAAGGAAAAGCTGGGTTTCTATCCAGATTATCCTATTCATTTCAGCCGGGGAAGGTTAGGGGAAAATGCAATAGCAGTTGGCGCAGGAAGTATGGTTTTTGAATCTTGCTTAAGGTAGGTGATCCTTGATGATGATTTGGAAGATTTTCTGTACGTTCTTCATGCTAGGACCGGCTACCTTCGGTGGGGGCTATGCCATGATTCCTTTACTGGAAAGAGCAATTATTGAAAAGAACAGATGGATGAAAAAAGAGGAGGTCACGGATGTGCTAGCCGTCTCCCAAACCGCACCAGGTTCGGTTGCCGTGAATGCCGCAACCTTTATCGGATATCGTTTGGCAGGTCCATGGGGGGCCCTTGCAGCCACTGTCGGCATCATCCTGCCCACTTTTATCATTATCCTCATCCTGACCACCCTGTTCCTGAGTGTGCAGCATTCCCCCTTAGTGCAAGCGGCCTTTTTAGGCATACGACCAGCGATCGTGGCACTCATCCTGTATGCGGCGTACCGAACGGCAAAAACCTCGATTCTGGATAAAACAACGGCTGCCGTAGCCGGGATCGTCTTGCTGATTTTATTATTGTCTTCCATCCATCCGATGTTTGTCATTCTTTTCGGAGGACTTATTGGGGCTTTATTTTTCAAGAAAGAACCACCCGAAAACAAGAGGAAGCTGGATCTAGATTACTATATGGGAGCAGGCATTTAAATGTGGTGGGAACTTTTTATCTCGTTCTTTAAAATTGGCTTTCTTTCTTTCGGCGGCGGCTATGCCATGATTCCCATCATCGAATATGAGGTACTCAAACACGGCTGGCTTACCTCTCAGCAGTTTACCGATGTGATTGCCGTCGCGGGAATGTCACCCGGGCCGATCGCGACCAACAGCGTCATTTTTGTAGGGTACAAAATGGGGGGGATTTTCGGCGCCATTCTCTCCACTCTCGCCATCTCCCTCCCGTCGCTCATTTCGGTCTTTCTTATCGCTGTTTTATTTCATCGGATTCAGCATCATCATCGCTTTTACTCGGC
The DNA here is from genome assembly GCF_004522215.1 of Ammoniphilus sp. YIM 78166. Lineage (GTDB taxonomy): Bacteria > Bacillota > Bacilli > Aneurinibacillales > RAOX-1 > YIM-78166. Next base: position 364,520 of record NZ_SDLR01000005.1, read on the forward strand.
CTTTTATATCCTAAGACCTGTCATTACGGGATTGATTGCCTATGCAGCAGTCCGCTTTGCTATCAATAATGGAATTATTAGCTACTCTATCGATTTTACCGCTATTCTGATCATGATCGGTTCCGTCCTCCTTCTCCTCTTTACGAAGCTTCACCCCGCCTTTCTCATTGTCATGGCAGGAGTGGCAGGAATTTGTTTCTACTATTAAAAAAAAAACCCAACGGTTGCCGTTGGGTTTTTTTGACTTAGTTGTCCTCTCAGGCCGACTTCATTTCGTGATTGTTGTCCTGAGTCTTGTATAGGTTGAATTGGAAAAATAGGATAGACATTAGGATTTTTCTAATACTAAATATAAATAAACAGCAATTAGGTGATTCGATGTCTGATTTTTTGGAAGTAGCCTTGCGGACCATCGGGGGCTTCGTATTATTTATGCTTGTAGCTCGAGCGCTAGGAAAACAAACCATATCCCAGATGACTCTCCATGACTTTATCGCCGCAATCTCTCTAGGAGCAATTATTGGCAACCTAACCTTCAACCTTAAGATTGAGGCTAAATATATTGTCACCGCATTTATTATTTTTGGTACTATCTCCTATTTTGCCACAATTGCATCTAGAAAAAGCCGCAAGATGAGAAAATGGCTATCCGGAGCCCCCACAGTTCTGATACAGGAAGGCCAAATTTTAGAAGGAAATATGAAAAAGATCAACTACACCTTGGACTATCTAAATCAGGCGCTAAGAGAAAAAGATATTTTTGATATCGAAGAGGTTGAATATTGTACCTTAGAGAGTGACGGACATATCTCGGTACTTAAGAAATTTCCTTACCGCACTCTGACTAAACAGGACATCGGGATATTCGTATCCCATCCATCCTCCTTCCCCGTTGAGTTAATAATGGATGGTCAAATTATTGATAAAAATTTAGTTGAAAATCAGCTATCTAAAGAATGGCTATTCAATGAGATCGAGAACCGCGGAGTAGCCTTATCCGATATTTGTTATGCTGTCAGAGGAACGAACAAGCAGCTTTACTTTGATTTCTATCAGGATCAGATTAGTAACCCTATTGATCAAGAATAGAAGATCCGGCCTGCGTCAATGAAAACAATCCGGTCAGCGATTTCGCGGGCAAAATCCATCTCATGGGTAATGAGCAGAATCGTACGCCTTCGCAATGGCTTAAAAAATGAAAGCTTTACTTATTGGTGATCTTCTTTGACGGCTGGCTCGTAATCCGCGTCCTCCTGATTATCCCGAATGACCTTTTGCAAAACAAAGGAGCTAAAAATCAAAAACAACCCTGTGACGCTATAGTACCCTTTCTCCACAAGTGGAGCGTCCATGTTATAGATTCCAATGAAGAAAAAAGCGCAAGCCAAGCTAAACGCAGCCCAAGCTAGAAAAGTAAACGCAGATGTATTCCGTACACGTTTTTTCATTGATTTCGTTCTCCTCTTTTTAGAGAATTATGATTCTAAAAAGAGTGTATCAACGAAACGAGCAGGCGAAAAGTACCAACAATTCTTGGTACCCCCTGCTAGCACCTACTTTGAATCATTACGTGAAATCAAAATAAGCCTGTCCACAAGGAACAGGCTTCCCATACTTTTACCCGGCTGTAGTCGGATCAATGATATTGCGTACTTCTGACACTTGGTCTGCCGGAAATCCCCCGCGTTCGGCATGTTCTTTGATAAGCTCGGCACTAGGTGCGATATACACACAGTACACGGTATCATCCGTAACGTAGCTGTTGACCCATTGAATTTCAGGACCAAGCTCTCGAAGCACCCCTACCGATTTTTGCGAGATCGCTCTTAAATCATCTGAGCTTAAGTTTCCTGCATTCGGGATTTTACGTTCAATAACATACTTTGGCATTCGTATACCTCCCCCTTGTTTTCGACTTATTTTTATTGCAATTACGATGCCAACTAACAAATTTGGGTAAATCTAGGTATGTTCATTTTATTTTGAGATGAAGATGTTCCGATTCGGAACACTAATGTTCGAATTTAACACAGATTAAAAGAAGCAGCCTAACCTCCTTGTGAGGCCGACTGCTCTGACACAGCATAAATTTAAAAGAAGAAGAAGAAAGGGAAGAAAAAGGGAAGCGGGAAGAAAAAGAAGGGGAAGAACGGCGGGATGAGGCTGGATTTCGCTCCAGAGGGACGGGGGCCGACTTGTCGCATAACGAGAAAATTCCCTTTGATCCCGACCACTTCCATGCGGTATTTTCTACCCCTGGAGTCGCTAATCGTGAGTCTCTTTCCCTTTAATTGATTCACAATACTTCTCATTTTCCTCATTTGTTCGGCTGTTGGCTTTTTCATTTGGGTCCTCCTTTCCTTATGAATCTACTACTATTATATTAACCTGACATAGCAAAGGATTGGACGCCTTTCATGTAATCTTTCTATATGCTCTTCTCCCTTCGAACGAATCTTTACTCGCATTTTATTACAATACTAGCCTTCTCGTTCATAGAGAAGGCCAGCTTCATTCTAAAGCACTCGCAAGTTCAGCGCTTAATTCTCTGATATCACGATACGGAGTATCAAGCCCAAATAACCGACGAATGATTCTCCTCGTGATAGGATGGATACGCAGCTCTTCCTCCCAGCTCTTACTTTTCTTTTGTATCGGAACGTATGTAGAATATAGAAGGAATAGAAGGAAGTGAGCGATATCCTGAAAATCTCGTTTCACATCCTTATCGTTCATTACCTTGGCTAAGCCGAAATCAATTAACTTTAACTCCTCATTCTCGTCCATGATCACGTTGGGGACGCGCAGATCTCGATGGGAGATTCCATTTTGATAAAGGTAGTCGAAAATGCAAAGCAATTGTTGAAGAATGAACAGCGCCTGCCGTTCGGAATACTCCCTTCCCTCTATGAAAATCAGTTCTTCAAAGTTCTTTCCTTCCATATATTCCATCGCAAAGAAGAAATGGCCGTCGAAATTGAAACGCTGATAGAAGCGCGGGATCGACGGATGATCGAGCTGTTGTAAAAGGGAGGTTTCGGATGAATAGGCCTGCATCCCTTTTTTCGTGTTTTTTTTGCTAGGCTTGACTTGCTTGACGACACAGAGCTTGCCATCTCTTTGATCCTGGCTTAGATACGTGATACCGTAACTGCCGATTCCGAGTACGTTCAAAAGTTCATACCCTTGAACAATCGTTCCGCAAGGATACGAGCGATCTAGCATTCTCTCCCATATCCGCTTCATCCACCGCATCCCTGCTAGCTGCTAAAAAAGCTGGAGTGCTTTTTCTTCTTGTAATGAGATTTTCCATAATAAGAGTGTCCCTGACCGTAAGGCCTTCTCCCTTTACGATAATCGCTGCTGCTGTATTTGTAATATTTGTTAGAGGTCTTCATTCCTAGCATTTTGTACAAGAGCTTCTTCACCAATTTCCCAATCATCTGATCCCCTCCTGTTTATCCTGGTAGCTTATTTATACCTTAAAATGTCCCTGCTTAGAAGAGGAAAAAAGTAAAAGCTACTATCACCTAAGCGATACCAGCTTGATTCATTTATTCAAGACTTTCTCTATCAATACTTCAGTAGGTGGAGTAGCTTTATCCCCATTGCTCACATTCAAGCCTACAACACCCGCAATGATCATCAGGATGGAGACCAATTTAAGGAAGGTAAAGCTCTCTTTAAACCATAGGATTCCTATGGTTGCAATCAGCGCTGTACCGACTCCGGACCATATGGCGTAAGCTACACTGACATCAATAGTCTTCAAGGCGAGTGTTAATAGGGTAAGGCTTAGCGCGTAAAGAACAAACATCAGAAGAGAAGGAAGCAACTTGGTAAAGCCATGCGATAGCTTCATCGCTGTTGTGCCCGAAACCTCGGTAAGAATAGCTAAAATCAGGTAAACAAAGCTCATCGTGCATCCGTCCTATTCACAGGCTTCTAACCTTAATTAAAAATTTATTAAACATTCATAATAAATAAAATAATAAGCTATTTATTCCAGATTGTCAATCGCTCATGTGCGGGGAATTGTGAAAGGATGGCTTGGTATTCCTGATTTAGTTGGTTAACTTCACCGGTAAGGCGGATCACGTTGCAATCTGATTCACCATGCAGGATTTTTAAGTGGTAGATTTTTTCCTTGCGATGCGCGATTTCCTTCTTTAAATGAATGACTTGATAAAGGTACATCCATAGTCTCCTTTCTTAAGTCAAAAGCTCAACGGTCGTGGATTCCCACCGTCGAGCTTTCTCCTTTTTTTTAAACGGTTGATGGTTCGAGGTTAAAGCAACGTCGGTAAACCCATTCATATCCTTTGACATTGATGTCTCGGGGATTGCCGATCGTTTGCGGATCACGATACGCTTCTTCTGCCAAACGCGGAATCATTTCCGCTGGCACCCCCTGTTGCTCGAGCGTTGGAATCTGCACATCCTTCACCAAGCGATAGACCTCGCGTACTGCCGCTTTGGCTGCTTCCTCCTGGTTCATCCCATGGATGTTCACACCTAAAGCTTGGGCAATGCGCGCGAACTTTTCCGGCTCGCCCATCCAATTGTACTCCATCACGGGCCCTAGCATCGCGGCTACACATGGACCATGCGCGACCGGGATGATGCCGCCTAGAGTCTGCGCCATAGCGTGGGCGGCTCCTGCCGATTCGCTTCCATAGGATAAGCCAGCCAGCATCGCGGCTTTGGCCATTCCATATCGGGCTTCGATATCCTGGCCGTTGGAAACGGCTCGGCGAAGATACTTGGAAACATATTCCATCGCGAGCAAGGCAACCGCATCCGTCATCGGCTGCGCGTAATGGCAGGTATAGCATTCAATGGCGTGGGACAGCGCATCGATTCCTGTTCCTGCGGTAATATGTGCGGGCATGGAGACATGAAGCTCTGGATCGATGATGGTCAAGTGAGCGGCAATGAGCGGACCACCCGTATTAAATTTAAATTCGCGAACTGGATCCGTGATCACAGCCCACTGTGTCACTTCACTTCCCGTTCCAGCTGTGGTCGGGATCGTGGTTAACGGAGGAATGCGCTTGGCCAATGGCTTTTTCCCTGGCGCCGCCTCATAATTTAGCACGGGCTCTCCATGTACGACCTCCACCCCAATGGCCTTAGCCGTATCCATGGAGCTTCCTCCGCCTACCGCGACCAAGCCATCGCAGCCTGTTTCCACATACATCGCCGTTCCCTTAGCTACTGTGTGGATCGATGGGTTGGGTTCGACTTGGTCATAGACCACAACATCGACGTCGCTTTCTTTTAAGCTTTTGATTACGCCTGCTGTTAAACCTACCTTTTGCACCCCCGGATCGGTAACCAGAAGCACGCGGGTGACGCCTAGGTTCTTGATTTGCTCGCCAGCCTGTTTAATAACCCCAATCCCATGGACGACCACCGTTGGCATTTCAAAGCTCTTTAATCTTCCCATACGCTCGAATCTCATATTCATAATCCGGTTCCCCCTCTTTATTAGTTTGTGTTAGCTGCGCTAGGCACATCTCGGATTAATTGCTCTACCGCTTCGATATCCACGTCTTTTCCGCTGAGTCGAGACACTTCTTTTCCGCTTTGGAACAAGAGGAAGGTCGGTAATCCGATCACTTTTAAGTCGATGCAGAGCCGCCGATTTTCGGCACTGTTGAGTTTGACCACTTTCACCTCATCGGCATATTTTTCAGAAAGCACTTCTACTGCAGGCATCAGCGCTAAGCAAGGCTCGCAGGAAGGCCCCCAAATATCGACCACCACCGGTTTTTCCGAATCAAGTACTTCCGCTTGGAAATTTTCTTTGTTTACAACTTGCATCCTTTATTCCCTCCCTTATTTTTTTCGAGTAGATAAGACATGCCGTCCGAGAGCTTCGTCATTTTCCCTAAGAATAAGCTTCCCTTCGCTACAAACATGGCCGTTTCAATTTCTCCATTCATGATCATGTCTCTGGCATGACCCATAAACGGAATGGCTGCGGCAATATGCCCTTGAGTCGGGGAAAAGCCTGGCATGCCGTGTTGGATCTCATAATTGCCTATCTCCGCTTTCTCCATTTCTCCACGGATCACCGCCATACTCGCCAGCGTTCGATAATTGGTTTTCGGTACATTCCCGTTTCCATTCGGTTCGGTGACTTCAGGGTTATGCATTTCCACGGCGAACTTATCGATATCGAGAATTGTCTTGCCAATCCGCTCCAGCGGCTCGACGACAAGCGATTGATAGATGGCCTGTGCAGACGATCCTGAGGCAATGCTATGCTTTCCAACTGCATCGAGTCGAACCACTGGACTTTTTCCGTCATCTTTTCCTACGAGGATGGCGATGGCGCCCATTTGGTCTTCGAGGATCGGCATCTGGTTTTTCAAGTGACCTGCGTACTTCATGCCCAACTTCGCTAAGCATCCACCCCCGATGACCAACACCTCATCATACAGTCCGGATTGAACCATGCTCGCCGCTACGACAATCGCATGGGCTGGTGCACAACAGAACGATTTGATATCGGAACCGCTGGCCTTCGTGCACCCCGCCAATTCGGCAATCGATTTGGCCATGTTGCCTCCGCCGCGCTGGTACCGATCGCCTACGGCTTCTTCATCGCAGCCGATCACATAATCAATCTCATGTGGCTTCACCGCAAAGGATCTCAACGCATGGCGCATAGCAACCACACCGGAGGCTTTATTGGAAAGGTTTTCAAGAATGATATGCCCGGCTAAATTCTCATCTTCCTCATGACCTGTAATCACGCAGCCAATCAATTGGGTCCGGTTGACATAAAGCGGTATTGTGTGGTGTTCGTTTTGAATACGATCTTCGATGACCGCTAGGCTGACCCCTTGGCCTAATCTCCCTAAATCGCTCGCTTCTATAAGAGGATGCTGTTCGAGCTTGAACTTGATTTCCGAGACGAACCCTTCTTCTAGCAAGACCAGATTGTATTCATCTGATATCTTTAACCAACCGTAAAATTCATCTTCTGGCATGATTTCGCCGCTCGGGCTAAACCGCTTCGCTTCTAGAACCTTGGACTGGTGCCAAGGCCCCTCTAGCTTTCTTAATTCATCCGGTCTCATGTTCCCGATAAACACTTGATTCGGCGGATAGGCTACGGCGGCCTCATAGCTCCGCAGGTGAGCATGGATCTGGTCGAGCAGCTCCGGATTTTTCTCTAGTTCTCGCATCGGCTTGGAGCCGTGGCGAACAAGACTCGGTGTATGAGTTAAAACAAAGGATGCCCCTTTAATTACTGGTGTGTTCATCTTAACCTCCGTCTTAAGCAGGGATTTCCTGCGTGCTTTGCTTTAATGCTTCTTCTAGATCCTCCACATAGTGCTGCGCACTTAAGGCCGCGATACTGCCATCCCCGGTCGCCGTGACTACTTGGCGGAGTGTTTTTTCCCGCACATCACCCGCGGCAAAAATCCCCGGCTTGCTGGTCTGCATCTGCTCATCGGTCGGGATATAGCCCGCCTCGTTGGTAATCCCTAAAGACTTGACGCTATCAGTAATCGGATCCATCCCTACGTAAATAAATACCCCGTCACAGTCATATTCGCTACTCTCTCCCGTGACGAGATCTCGGATTTGAACGCCCTTCACCAATCCATCCCCTTGAATTTCCTCGACCACATGATTCCAGATGATTTCAATTTTTGGATGTTCAAACGCACGATCCTGAATGATCTTCTGGGCCCGGAACTCATCCCGGCGGTGTATAATCGTGACCTTGGAAGCGAAGCGTGTGAGGAACAGGGCTTCTTCCACCGCTGAGTCCCCTCCCCCGACGACCACCAGCTCGAGATCTTGGAAAAAGGCTCCATCACAAACGGCACAATACGATACGCCTCTTCCAGCAAACTCCAGCTCTCCCGGGACGCCTAATTTTCGAGCGACCGCCCCGGTCGTCACGATGACAGCTTTCGCTTGAATCTCTTGGTTGGCGAGGACCACCGTTTTATAGGGATATCCGTCACGAATCTCGAGAATTTCTCCTCGCAGGTGTTCAGCATTAAATTTGAGCGCATGTTCATACATTTGCTTAGATAGCTCCGGACCTAGGATCGACGCAAACCCGGGATAGTTTTCAATTTCCTCGGTATTCACCATCTGACCGCCAGGCGTCCCCTTTTCAATCATCAGCGTGCTCATGTTGGCGCGGGCGGTATAAACGGCTGCCGTCATGCCAGCGGGTCCCGCACCTGCAATCACGACATCATACACTTTATCCATGCTCATCTTTAGATCCCCCCTATGAAATAGAAGGAAGGGGTGGGGCTCACCCCTTCGCTCGTTATAGAAACTTCGTCCGTGCGCTTTTCATCGCTTCGCAGATGGCGTCCTTATCTAGGGATAGTTCCATCAATCCAATTTCAGTTTCATAGATCGACGGATCTATCTGCTCTTTCATTTCATCTTCCAAAATGTGATAGACTTGCAAACCTAAAGCGACACCTGCTAGAGGACCGGCATACGTAGGGTCTCCTACCGTGACTGTTTCTGCATAGATATCGGCGCTATCCGCATCGGGCGAACCCAAGATGACCATGACGTTTTCTCTTCCATGCTCTTCGACTGCTTTTAATAAAGAACCTTGAACCTCAAGGTCCATTGCACCTGCGGCCGTTCAGACGAAGCACTGCGTATCCATGAATATGGTTTCGCCCCCGGCAGTGGCTACACAAGCCGCGATGGATGGAGCGGGTACCCCGTCACGTTCTCCTACAATAATGATTTTTTTTCCTTGAATCTTCATCTTCTATTCCTCCTTGTATTGTATTGAGCTAGATTTTCACTTCAAAAATGGTAGGCTCCTCGATCTCTGAGGCTAAAGCCTGCAGGGCCACCCCTACACGATGCTTGCGCAGCTTCCATTGGTCCTCGTGGGATAAATTCGGATTTCCTAATGGATAAGGGATGGAAACCGTGGGAACAATTCGGTTCGCTCCTACCGTCTTGGCAATGGATACCAGGTTGGCCATTTGCACAATCGTGATGCCTGCTCGTTCAATTTCTTTTACGATCGTTGCCCCGCAACGAGTACATGTCCCTCAGGTCGAGGTGAGGATGACGGCCGAAACATTGGCCTCCAAGAGTTCCTGGGCAATTTCTCGTCCCATCCGACTAGCGTCCGCTTGCGTCGTTCCCGTTCCTACCGTCGAGTACACATAAGGATGAAGTTTGCCGAAGATTCGCTCCTTCTCATAATCACGAACAGCATCCAATGGAACAATGATGTTCGGGTTATCGTTAGCAAAGGAAGGGTCAAACCCAGCATGAATGGTCTGCCAAACTCCGCCTTCCAATCGTTCTATAGAAGCGACGTCATATTTGCCCCACTTCGTAGCCGACGCCGACTGGATCCGATCGGGATTGCCGACCGGCACGATGCCGCCGGAGTTCACTAGCGCTACCGTCGCTTGCTTCAGGTCAATGGCAGGTGCGATCGGTACGCGATCCACTTTTGGCATGGGCATTTCCGTTTCAAACGGCTCATTATTCAACTTTTTAAGCAGCATATCAACGGCGCGTTGCGCAGCGGGTACGGCAGGATGTTTAAACGATTCCACTCGAATGCCTTTTGGGAAATAACCTTCTTGCTTGGCGGGAAAAAGCTCGGCTCCCGTGGCTAACTTTTTAATAAATTGAGCCATCGGAGGAACGTCCTTACGCATCGCTCCCGCACTGTCTCCCCCAGAGAAAATGTAGATGTCCTTATGAAACATTTCTACTGCTGGGTTTTCGACATACATGCTGGTGACCGCAGGGACACCGAATCGTTCTTGGACCGCCTTGCAAATCTCCCCGCAAGCGAAGCCATAGCGTCCAGCCATAAACGCTGGCCCCGCCACGAATAAATCAAATTCAAGGTCCTGCAGGTAACTAAGGATAATCTCGATCGCATCCTGCTTATGAGTGCCGAAGAAGTTATCCCCGCAAATGATCGTATGGGTCACTTCCACTTCGGGGGCGACTAAGCTTTTCAAGAGCATTCCAGGTCCGACAACGCCTTCCCGGATAACCGGTTCAAAATCCGCTTTATCCTCACCTCCGATCTGCCCGAAAAACTGGTTAATATAATGAACGGCTTTCTTCATTTTCATCACCTCCTAGTACTCCACCACGGTTTTATAGAAACTACCAGTGTTATCGTCCGAGCAAAACATGCCGTTATTTTCCATTTCAATAGATCCATCTTCTTTGACCGATCCTTCCCACCCCCCGGAATTTCCGTCGCGGGCGAGGGCAACTAATTCTCCAATCACTCGTTCCATCGGCGGCAAGCGAATGAATTCAGAAACATTTCCTGTCGTCACAATGGCGTCCGCTTTTTCCGAGAGATCTACGAGCGACTGAGATCTTCCATCTCGGCCGGTGCACTCATTGGTAATCCCCACCACCTTAATGCCGGCGTCCGTTAGTTCGTTGACCACCGCGATAAAATCCGCATCTGGATTCCCGTATCCTTCTTCGCAGACGATCGCGCCTTGTGCCCCGATCTGGGTGGCTAGCTGACGAACGAACAAGGCAGATCTTGTTTTTTCTTCCAGCTGCACATTCAGATTGGACACGATCACGCCTAAAAAGTTGATCGTCTTCCCATGCTCTTCAAACAAGCATTTAATGGTCGGGTTGTTTACATGCTGGTAGGTTGAGATTTTCGATGAACAAGGCATAAAGCTTCCAGAAATCACCGCCCCATCCAGCAGCTCGTTTGGATGCATCAGAGTAGGTACCATCCGATTCGCATCCCAGCCATAAACCAAAGCATTATAGCCGTTTTCAAGCATTTGGGATTGCAGCTGGATCACATAAACCACCCCGGGTAGCTGCTGAACCTCTGTTGGCCTTTCGTGAATCGGCGGCAAGTCAAACACTTCTACTTCCTCCGGCACGAGTTCCTTGACGCAATTCCCGAGATATTCTGCTAAACGCATTCCCGCCCAGCGCAGGGCCCTGTTTTTCTTTTGCTGCTCGAATCGTTCAAATGCTTCATCCGTATCGGCAACCAAACAAATATTGAGATATTGGGAAAAGGCGGTGCGTTCCGCTCCCGGTCCGCTCATGTCGATGAGACCATCCTGAAATCCTCCCCAATGCTTTCCTACCGCAAGTACACAACTTCCTTTCAACGCGTGCGTTCGTCCACTACCCGCAGGCAACAGCTTATGTAAGACCCCCGGAAACATCACACCGCCAGAAACCTTACAGCGAGGCTCGATCGCTTCCTTTACTGGAGTGATCCGCACCGGGTCCCCCGGCTTCGCCAGGATAATATCCGCTTCTATGATGTGGTCATCTTCCCGAACCACCTGAAGCGCTTCCTCCTTGTTGATCGTCAATACCCCGTCCCTGTAGGACGTGACCTTCCCGAAAACAACATCCCTCACATAAAAATTTCCGATTTCCAATCTCATATCGACAACCCCTATGACCGTTATATTCAATACATTTAGAATATATTTAACAAAATAAGAAAAAAAATAGCTATCACTAGAGCTTTGCCTTCTGCAATAACAATTTAAATCCACCAAGGGTAAATAAATAACGATTGTCGATGATTTTTTTCAGCTTTGAGGCACTCGAACCAACCAGCTTTCGCTGTCCCACCATCCCGATCGCTTCTCCCTTTCCTAGCGAAGCCACCGTCCCTTTTAGTTCAGGATGAAAAGCTTGAAGTTCTCCCCCTTCTAGTAGAGACTTGATATTCGTTGCAGTATGAATGCCTTGCTGGATCGCGATCTGAGCAGTTGGGGGATAGGGTCTACCTGTTTCTGGATCAAACAGGACGGATGAATCCCCAATCACAAACACATTTGAATATCCAGGTGATCGCAAGTAATGGTCAACCTTTACCCTTCCCCGCACCACTTCAAAGCCAGACTTCTCTATAATGGAGCTTCCTCGGACACCTCCCGTCCACACCACGGTGGAAGAAGGAATCTTCTCTCCCGTAGCTAACACCACACCTTCTGGACTACACTCCTGAATGGGAGTATTGATCCGAAAAATTACTCCTTTTTCCGATAACACCTTCATCGCATACTCCGTCAGTTCCGGATCAAATCCGGGCAGAACGGTGGGGGCCGCTTCGATATTATAAATCTTGACTTGAGAAGGCTCTACGTCAAACTCCCTACACAATCCGGGAATTCGATCGGCTAATTCTCCTACAAATTCAATGCCAGTAAATCCTGCTCCCCCGACCACAAAGGTGAGATAATCAGAGCGATGGGGTTCATTGCGAAACCTCGAGAACATGTATTCAATATGCTCTCGTATCATCCTCACGCTGTTAATGCTGCGGATCGAAAACGCGTGCTCCTTTAGCCCTTGAATCCCAAACGTCTCTGGCTCGCTGCCTAATGCCACGACAAGATAGTCGTATTCCAGTCTCTCCCCATCGGCGAGTCGGACAGCGCTTACATCCGGTTGAATTGCTTCAACCACTCCCTTGACAAAACGTGTTCGATTTGTCCGCAGAAGGGATCGGATATCGATCCGGCAGCGATCGTGGTGCAAGGTTCCTGCTGCAGGCTCATGAAGCCAGGTAGTAAGGGAGTGATAATCGTGTTTATTAACGAGGATCAGCTCCGCTTCGTCACCAGCAATCCTCTCTTGCAGCTGAACCGCAGTCATCAAACCTCCGTAGCCTGCACCCAGGATTACAACTTTCTTCATCCTTTCACCACCACCATTTCCTAATAAATGTAATTATTGTATAATACGTTGAGAAATCATTAAACACTGGTTGAGCATAGAGACCTAGTCAGAGATAAAATTGGTACCCTTCTCACAACGATCTCTTTTGTTTAATATTTTCAAAACGTTCTTTATGATTAGAATTATACCAACGGAGCAGCATCTGGTCAATACTAATAATTTAGAATTTTTAGTTCAAAAGAAAAGTGCCCAAACGGGCACCAAGTCAAAACATATGGATCCTTACAACCGTATCATTCCAAGCCTGCACCCCGCAGGCCTCAAGACAAGGCGCCTCCTCACAATGTTGGCAAAGCGTCGGAACAAACGATCGGGACGTATGAGGAAACGTCCCCTGTTCGATGACCTGTACCCGATGCCGGAAGTTGCCCAAAGGAGCTCGGTGCTCCGCCTTGCAAGACACGGAGCAGGCGTGGCAGCCGCTGCAACTGTTCAGGTTAATGTGCATGACATATCCAGTGTTCATTTGGAAACCTCCTAATCCAATGGATCGTAGCCATGGTGAATGAAGATCTCTTGCCCCTCTTCAGAAAGAGAGAACTCAAGAAATTCCTGAGCCAGTTCTGGATTCGGGGACACATTCGTCACTGCGATATAGTTAGTTGCCTGAACGTTATACTCTTTTGGAATGTCCACAATGTCCACTTTTTCCTGGAAGTCCGGCGTCACGTCCGTACGGTACACAATCCCAGCTTGAGCTTCACCTAGCCCCACCTTTTGCAGTACCTGTTTCGTGCTGGTTTCAAAGGACACCACATTCTTTAATACCCGCTGTGGAAAATCCTCTCCGTATCCAGCCTTCGCGTTATCAAAAATCTGTCGCGTATATGCCCCGATCGGTACATTATCGACCCCGATCACGAGCTTCACCGATTTGCTCCCCAGATCCTCTAAGCCCTGAATGGCTGCTGGGTTCCCTTTTGGTACGACAATGACCTCATGCCCTTTAGAAACTGGGAAAAACTCATCGATCAATCCTTGTTCCTTAACGGCTTCAATATGAACGATATCCGCGGAAAGAAAGATATCGGCCTTGGCCCCTTGCTCCAATTGTGTTCTTAAGATCTGGGTCCCAGCAAAGGTAGCCCCCATCTTCACCGAAGGATGCTCTTCCTCAAACTTCTCCATCAGCTCGTTAAACGGGTACGTCGCGTTAGCGGCTACTAAGGCGAACATTTCCTTCGTGGGTGCCGCGGTGGCAGCGGTATTGACGGCATTCGTTTTCAACCCATAGCCGGTTATCCCAACGGCGAGAACGACCGCCGCTGCGGCCAGCAGCCCCTTCCACTTAGTTGGTTTTCCTCCCGTTGGCATCGGGGTGGGTTCGGATTTGACGGAGATGCGCGTACGTTTCTTCACCACCGCTCCTTCTACCACTCGTGCATGTTCTTCTCGTACCGAAGCAAAGACCTCTTGATTGACTTTATAATCTTGGGCTTCTACCAACTCCACTCGTACATCCGCGAGAATGGAAACCTCTCCTTCAATTTGCAGGCGAACAAATCCCCCTTGAAACGCCATATCTCTGATTTTTCCTGACCATTGGTATTCTCGAGTCTGCGGTTCTTCCGTTACCTCGACATGCCAAGGATGGACCGAAACAAAGGAGGGCTGCTCTTGTCCTGGAACCACATGGGGAAGCAGGTTCGTACCGATAAACTCCGCCACGAAGTCACTGGCCGGATACTGCGCAATCTCCTTCGAATTCCCAGATTGGATAATCACCCCTTGATCCATGACCGCCACCCGGTCCGCGAGTACACGGGCATCCTCATAATCGTGCGTGACAACAATGCTTGGGATGGACAGCTTTTGCAAGAGCTCCTTCAATTCCGTCCGAACATGCGAACGGGTCGAGACATCAAGAGCGGATAGGGGTTCATCGAGCAGGAGCAGCTTTGGCCGAGTAACGAGTGCCCGCGCTAAAGCGACGCGTTGTTGTTCACCACCAGACAGCATGGCTGGCTTCGCATGGGCTAAATGGCGAATGGCTAGAAAGTCTAGGGCATCTAGAATTCGCTGTGTCCGTTCTTCCTTTTCTAAGTGGGAAATGCCGTAGCCTACGTTATTAAAAACCGTGAGATGTGGAAAGAGCGCGTAATTTTGAAACACATAGCCAATATTCCGTTCTTCCGGCGGCAGTTGAATGCCTTGTGATCCATCCCACAACGTTCGTCCATCCAGGTGGATCGATCCTTCATCTGGGGAAAGCAGACCTGCCAGCATTTTGAGCATCGTACTTTTCCCACAACCTGAATGTCCAATCAACACGAGCGTTTCCGCACCGATCTCTTGGGAGAGCTCGACTGTGAAATGACGCAGCCGCTTCTTTAATTGAAAAGATAACATGACCTACTTCCTCCTATCTATCGAGCCGTGCCCATAATCTTGCCTAAGAATTTTTCGATAAAGCTCACAAACAGCAACAAGGAAAACGAGACCGTCAACAAAAGAGCAGCAATCGATACGGCCACATCCGCATCCGACTCCATTGCGGTATAGATGGCGAGGGGCAACGTTTGCGTTTTTCCTGGCAAATTTCCCGCAAACATCATCGTTGCTCCAAACTCCCCGAGAGCCAGTGCCCAGCTTAAAGCTACCCCCGTGAGAAGACCAGGCAAGGCGAGCGGCGTGGTGACGCGCCAATACGTTTTCCAGGCATTGACACCCAGGGTTTGGGAGACCGCAATCAGCTGATCATCGACCGCCTCAAACGCTTGTCGCGCCGTGGTCACGTAAAAAGGGGAAGCCATAAACACTTGAGCCATCACGACCGCAATCGAGGTAAAAGGGACGGTTACTCCCAACACACTGAGCGTCCCCCCTAGCATTCCTCGTTGACCGAAGATGAGCAGCAAGCCTACCCCTACCACCGCGGTGGGTGCGACGATCGGCATTTTCAAGGCCACTTCCAGTCCTTTCTTTCCTTTGAACTCCGACTTCGCCAACCAGTACGCTAAAGGCGTACCTAACCCGACAATAAAAATGAGCGCAATACTAGTGGTCTTTAAACTTAAGCTCAGCGCCTGGTAGATCACCGGACTTTGCAGTTTCTCCATGATCATTGCCGGACTCTTCGTGATGAACACGGACAATAAAGGCAGTAAGAGGTATGTAATAATAACTCCTATCAGTAAAAATAAAATCAACTTTCCAGCCTTTCTCGACAGAACCATTCCCTCCGCTTCCTCCTTTTAGTGGTACAGTACATTAGTTAATGTTATATTCATTATAATATATTTTTATATTTAGTTCAATAAAAATTTAATATTCAGAATCATTTTAACAAAAAGACCTGTTGTGTGACTCTATTATCTATTGTAATATCTGTAAAAACAATTTCTTACTTTAGCGAGGGCTGATTTCTATGAAGAAAACTTTTCGGGAGATCCACTTTTTAATTGGTATGGTGTTTTTATTCATTATTATCATCGTTTCATCGGTTGGGTTTACAGGTGAATTACCAAGTTATGAGCTTGAAAACGCCAGCAGACTATTTTTTCTAGATTAATCGAGCTTAGGTTCGTTTGAATATTCCTTAAGGGACAGACTTATTTACCCCAAATAAGCACTTTCACCATGTTAAAGGACATAGGATCCTTTGATTGGATGGAAATGCGTAGAAGGACGCCTTATTTCTTAGAATAGAGGAACCCATGTCCGTATTAATCAAAAAATCCATCTAGTGACCCCGATAGCGGAACGAATGTCCGATCGACTTTATTGACATACAATACGGATTTGATATATTTATTATATTAAGAAAAAAGCGAACGAATTGAACATAAACAAAAAGGTCGTGATGGCTATGGGGTCCTCTAAGCAACATGAAGAAGCCTTAATGGATGCTGAAAGTGTAGTGGTTGATGCGATTTCTGAGACCATGGATTTATATGGGGTCACCCCCTCCATTGGGAGGTTATTTGGCATCCTCTACTTCAAGCAACAACCGCTAACCTTAGATGAAATGAGTCAAGAGCTAGGGATGAGCAAGCCTAGCATGAGTACAGGAATACGAGCTCTGCAGCAGATCGGGTTTGTCCATAAGGTGTGGCAGAGAGGCGTCAGGAAAGACTTATACTTAGCAGAGAAAGATTTTTTCAAGACCTTTACCTCCTTCTTCAGCAAGATGTGGAGCAGAGAAATTGCCATCAACCTGGAGGCAACAGAAAAAGCCACAGAAATTCTCACCGAGCTTGTACAAGACCCGAATGCCCCTGTGTGGATTCACGAAAAAGCGAAAGCGGATCTTGAACAGTTGAATCAATCCCGCCAGTATTATGAATGGCTAAAGCAGGTAGTCCAGCTTTTTGAAAGCAAGGAGATTGACAAGCTTGTGGAAGAGTTTAACCAAAAAAACACCCAGAACTAGGCGCTAGCCAGTCCTGGGCATTTTTCACTTACTTATGCTTTTAGTCCAAAAGCCACCGACGAAGTTCGACGGCTCGTACGAGATCATAAACGCCTTAGGATCAATCTGCTGAATAAGCGCCTTTAAGTGTACATACTGCTTTCGGCGGGCTAACACGATGTAGACCATCCTCGTGCCTTGCGCACCCTGCCCTGTCCACGTGGTAACACCATATCCCTTTGCCCGGAGCTCATGGGACATCTCGGCTTGCTCTGATATGACCTGTAAAGCAATATAGCCTAAGGCAATCTTCTGTTCTATATAAATTCCCAATAAAATCCCGATCCCGTAGGATCCGCAGTACGTAATAATCCCAAGTGTCGAATCCATATACTTTAGTACGATAGCCAAGCCAGTAATGTAAACAAAGATTTCGATCGTGCTAATGAAGGCCGCTAAATACTTCATTCCCTTGATCATAAATACACTGCGTATCGAATAAAGGGCTACATAAAGGACTTGAATCAACCCCATAATGGCATAAGTCATATCAGCGCTCACCTCACCACGTAATAAGGAGCCATCCTCACTTCAGCTTCGAGGATGGCTCCCGCAACCTATATTCGTTTATACCGTCGATGGCTCCAGGTTAAAGCAGCGTCGATAGACCCACTCATAGCCCTTCACGTTAATATCGCGCGGATTCCCAATTGTTTGGGGATCTCTATACGCCTCTTCCGCTAAACGAGGGATCATCTCAGCCGGTACCCCTTGCTGCTCGAGCGAAGGGATCTGTACATCTCTCACGAGATGATACACCTCGCGGACCGCCGCTTTCGCCGCTTCCTCCTGTGACATTCCGTGGATATTTACCCCCAGCGCCTGCGCGATGCGAGCAAACTTCTCCGGTTCTCCCATCCAATTATATTCCATAACAGGACCCAGCATCGCGGCCACACAAGGACCATGAGCCACCGGGATGATTCCACCTAGCGTCTGTGCCATTGCATGGGCTGCCCCTGCCGATTCGCTTCCATAGGACAAGCCGGCGAGCATCGCTGCCTTCGCCATCCCATAGCGCGCTTCGATATCCTGACCATTGGAAACGGCCCGACGAAGATACTTGGCTACGTATTCCATCGCTAACAACGCTACCGCATCGGTCATCGGCTGAGCATAATGGCAGGTATAGCACTCGATGGCATGGGACAGAGCGTCTATACCCGTTCCTGCAGTAATATGCGCTGGCATGGACACATGAAGCTCCGGATCAATAATGGTCAAGTGGGCGGCGATCAATGGCCCTCCTGTATTAAATTTGAACTCTCTTGCAGGATCGGTGATGACCGCCCATTGGGTAACTTCACTTCCCGTACCCGCTGTTGTGGGGATGGTGGTTAAAGGAGGGATACGCTTTGCTAGCGGCTTCTTCCCGGGAGCGGCTTCATAATTCAGCACCGGCTCTCCATGGACAACCTCCACCCCAATGGCTTTGGCCGTATCCATGGAACTTCCTCCCCCAACTGCCACTAAACCATCGCACCCATTTTCCACATACATCGCACTGCCCTTTGCTACCGTATATATAGAAGGATTGGGCTCTACTTTATCATATACCACCACATCAATATCACTTTCCTTCAGGCTTTTGATGACCCCTTCCGTCAATCCTACTTTTTGAACACCAGGGTCCGTCACGAGGAGCACACGGCTCACTCCTAAATTCTTAATTTGTTCCCCAGCCTGTTTGATCACGCCGATCCCATGTACCACCACCGTCGGCATTTCAAAGCTTTTTAATCTCCCCATACGCTCAAATCTCATGTTCATCCTTTATTCTCCTCCCTATTTATGAATTAACCGAACCACTTCATCGGCGCTGGCTTAATGTTGGTATAGACATGCTTAATCTCGGTATACTCTTCTAGGCCCACATGGCCTAATTCACGACCAATCCCTGACTGCTTGTACCCGCCCCATGGTGCTTGAGGGAAATATGGATGATAGTCATTGATCCAGACCGTGCCCATCCGCATGGCTTTCATCACACGTTCTGCCCGATTCATATCTTGCGTCCAGACGGCGCCAGCCAAGCCGAAACGGCTGTCATTCGCTAACCGAACCGCTTCTTCTTCATTCTTAAAGGTCTCCACCGTCATGACCGGGCCAAAGGATTCCTCTTGGACAACATGCATATCCGTATGGCAACCCACAAAGATCGTAGGCTCGATGAAAAATCCGTTTTGCAGTTCAGCCTGGCTGGCTCGCTTTCCTCCTAAAACCAGCTTTGCTCCTTCTTGAACACCCTTTTCGATATACTTCTCAATCGCAGCCAGCTGTTCTGCAGATATCACAGGTCCCATTTGTGTTCGTTCATCAAAGCCGCTGCCCATCCGGATCTTCTTTGCTTGCTCCACCATCGCCTCGACGAATCGATCGTGGATGGATTCTTCTACAAGGAGTCGCGCTCCAGCTGAGCAAACTTGACCCGCATGGAAAAATACAGCATTAATGGCGTAATCGACAGCGGTTTCAAAATCTGCATCTGCAAACACCACATTCGGGTTTTTCCCGCCCAATTCCAGCGAGATCTTTTTAAAATTGTTGGCTGCCGCTTGCATAATTTGACGACCGGCAACCCCTCCTCCAGTAAAAGAAATCAAATCCACAAAAGGATTCTCTGCCAGCTCCGCACCGACTGAAGATCCAGGACCTAACACCACATTCACGACCCCAGGAGGGAGCCCTACCTCCTCAAAAATTTCCGCCATCTTGATGGTAGTCAAAGGGGTGATTTCCGCAGGCTTCAGCACCACCGTGTTCCCTGCAGCCAAAGCAGGAGCTAGCTTCCACGAAGCTTGGAGCAAAGGATAATTCCACGGAGCGATTAAGCCGCAGACTCCCACGGGTTCACGCACGGTACGGCTAACGGAATTCGGATTCGGTGACTCAATCATCTCACCGCCATGTTTATCCGCCAATCCGGCATAATATTGGAACACGCCCGCAATCCCATCCATGTCGGCCAGGCTTTCTGTGAGGGTTTTCCCGGTGTTTAGTGTTTCTAGCTCCGCCAATTCATCTTTATACTTGCGAATCTTTTCTGCGACTTGAAGGAGAATCGAGCCTCTTTCAAAGGCCGTTGTGTTGCGCCACTCTCCCTGATCAAAGGCTTGTCGAGCAGCCAGTATAGCGTCATTCGCGTCTCGGCGGTCGCCACGACTCACCATAGCAATCACTTCCTGATTGTAGGGATTAATAACCTCCTTGGTTTGGCCCGTATGGGAAGACACCCATTTTCCATTGATGTACATCTTCTTCATGACAATCCCTCCTTAATTTACGTTAAATATTTTTCAAACGTTCTTAACAATTCGAATTATAGCATCGCAGGCTTTTACGGTCAATACCAAAAAGTCTGAATTTTATAAATTGACATCTTCCACCATTCTGTTTATATTTATTCCATACCAAATATTTAGAAATTTTTTAATAAGAGCAAGGAGGTGTGGATGAATATCCATCATTTATGGTAACTTCTTCAAAAGTGGCGTATGACCATCAAAACTTGTTGGAAATGGGAGAAGGACTTGTGATGGACTCGATTGCTGAGACCATGGATCTTTATGGGGTTACTCCATCAATTGGACGGCTGTACTCGATTTTGTATTTTAATGATGGACCGCTTAGTTTAGATGAGATGAGTGAGAGAACGGGCATGAGCAAACCCTCCATGTCCACGGGTATCCATGCCTTACTGGAGATCTTCATGGTACAAAAGGTCTGGATGAAAGGGGTGAGAAAGGATTTATACGTCGCAGAAAAAGATTTTTTCCAGTCGTTTATTCAGTTTTTCTGCAAAAAGTGGGAACGAGAGATCTTATTGAACGTCAAATCAATTGAAAACGCTACAGATATCTTCAACCAATTACTAGAAGACAATAACACGCCAACCTCCATTCGGTTAAAAGCAGAAGCAAATCTCAAACAGCTAGAAGAGTCGCGCAAATATTATGAATGGCTTGTCAAGCTTGTGGAGGCTTTCCGCAGTAAGGAGATTTTTACTCTTATAAAATAAGAAAAGCTTCTATCGAAGCCCACTCGGAGAAGTAGTCGGATTCATCAATAGCCGAAGCTTTTCATGCTCCAGGAAAGTATTGTTCGCTTTAATGCTTTAACGAACTTAGACTTTCCTTCACGAAAAAAAAAGTGCCCAGAGGCACCAAGTCAAAACATATGACAAGGAATAGAACAAAGCAGATAGCTTGCCCAGCCTAGCTTGTTCTATTCCGCCTCCTCAGCTGGAGATCCTGCTAAGGATTACTACTAGTTTAACACAATATGAAGTGCTGCCATAATTAAAATTCCGATTCCTCAAATAAAGGAGACAAACGGGAATGAATCTAAAAAATAAAATCGAGGAAGTTTCCTTTGTTGCAAGAGAAGAAGCTGCGACCCTGGAAGCTGAGATCGCCTCTCCCCCTCTAAGGAGGACTTTCTGGACACCTTGGAGAACGTGTTTGACCGGTTTTACCCTCGCTTCTGTCGTTGCTTTAGGTTATTCCACCGTTACAGAAAAGGAAATCTATTGGCCTGGATTATTTATGATGCTGGGATTCTATGCTCTATTCTATTATGTTGGAGCTAAATCTACCGAGAAAAAACGAGATGACGACATGCTGGTAGCCGGCCGCTCCATGCCACTATGGATTGCCATGTTTACTATGACTGCCACATGGGTGGGCGGCGGATATATTACCGGCACATCTGAAAACGTGTACAACTATGGCATGGTCTGGACCCAAGCCCCTTGGGCATTCTCCATCAGCTTGATCCTTGGCGGAATTTTTTACGCAAGGAAGATGCGCCGGTACGAATTTATGACCATGCTAGACCCGTTAGAGTCCCGTTTTGGCAAGAGAATGGGTGGACTACTTTACTTCCCGGCTCTTTTAGGCGAAGTGTTTTGTATTGCCGCTTACCTTACCGCTCTCGGCATGACCTTTGGCGTCATTTTAGGCCTGGATTTTAAAGTCTCTATTATTTTCTCTGCTTTCATCGCGATCGCCTACACCGTCATTGGCGGCTTATGGGCCATCGCCCACACGGATGTGCTGCAGCTGTGCATTATGTTTGTGGGATTAATCTTTGTACTGCCGTTTGCGTTTGCCAATGTCGGAGGAATCGAAGTGGCTTTTTCCAAGTATGCCGAAGGAATGGGGGACACGCTCAGTCTCTTCCCTCCCCTTATGGGCTGGACGGATCCGAATTGGGGCAATTACTATTGGCAATGGTGGGATTTCGCCCTTCTCCTGATGTTAGGAGGGATTCCCTGGCAAATCTACTTCCAACGCGTCCTTGCTGCTAAAAACGAGAATACAGCGATGTGGCTTTCGATTAGCGCTGGTTTAGTCTGCATGCTTGCCGCCGTACCGCCAGCACTTATCGGGATTGCCGGATACAATGCCGACTGGTCTGCCTTAGGAACCTCGGCACCTGAAAATCCCTCGATGATCCTATCGTATGTCTTTAAATTTATGTCACCTGGATTAGTCGGCTCTCTTGCTCTAGGCGGACTCGCTGCAGCTGTTATCGGTTCCGTAGCGGCCTCCATGCTATCCGCTTCCTCTATGGCCGCATGGAATGTCTACCGTCCGCTAGTAAAGCCTAACGCCAACAAGATCCAATTGGACAAGATGATTAAGCGTTGCATTATTATAGTGGGGGTCGGATCCACCATTATCGCTTTATCTGCCAAAAGCGTCTATGCTCTTTGGTATCTATCGAGTGATCTAGTCTATTGTATTTTGTTCCCGCAGCTTACGCTGGCCCTGTTTAATAAAGGGGTTAATACCTATGGCTCAGCTGCCGGATTTGCTGTTGCCTTACTCCTCCGAGTGGGTGGAGGAGAACCGCTTCTTGGCTTACCGCCCTTCCTCCCTTATCCCATGATCGAAGACGGCGTGGTCCTTTTCCCGTTCCGAACCTTTGCCATGGTAAGCAGCTTAATGACTATCATTACCGTTTCTTACTTCACTCGAAAAATTTGTCCACCTATGCCTTTGCGCAATTTGGAGACAGGCAAACTGCATATGTAATCGTGATAAAAGGAAGCTCTCAGCTTCCTTTTTGCTTTGATTGTCTTTAGGAAATACTTCCTATTGCCAATCTCCCAGAATAATTTTTATAATATACTAAAAAAAACAAAAAACTGAGAGAGAGAAAGGTCATAGAGATGGAAGAGATAGGTGCCCAAATCATTCAAGAACTCGGAATAAATGCTTACCTAATATGGATGTATCTAAAAGAAAAGAGCAAGATCCCCCCCATTAAAGAGATTGCAGAAGCACTCGGCAGACAGGAACGAACAGTCAGAAGATGGGTCAAAGAATTAAAGCAAAGAGGCTATCTCGCAACGAGTAGATAATCATACCTAGCAATAACCGGATTCGCTCCAGTTATTGCTTTTTCTCTTATTTTGTCTATTTTTGTCTAAATGTAAGCGTTAACAAATATTATGAATCTATGTTATACTGTCTAAGGATAGAAGATTACGGAGGATGTTGCAAATGTCTAAATGGAAAATTCAAAGTACAAACCAACCACTTCCTACTAATTTAGAAGAATTGCTAGAACAGTTCAACTCAGAGGCTAAGATCCATGAACTAGCCAAAGACCTTGTTAGAGGCCACTATGAAGAGCAATGGGAAGATGCAATCTAAGGGATCTACCTACTGGATTACCCCAGTTTTACCTCCACTACCTTAATGCCACATTTCATACAACTCAACCTCTTAGACAACGCCCTCAAACATGTGAACCCCAGCTTTACCACCCGGATACGAATGGTAAAGCTGAGAATCACCATTACCTAATATAGAAGGTGTGAACCAGCTGTTCGCCCTCACCTGCCCTACACCCGCGGCTGATTATCTCCAAGATGCTTGTGCTCTACTATATTGTAAAGTCTCTTCAGAGCTGTTTTATCTACACCAGCGCCCGATACCCCGATCCCCAAACAGTGCCGATATACTGCGGTTTAGATGGATTTTCCTCAATTTTCTCTCGAATTCTTGCAATATGTACTGTCACAGTGGAGGCGTCACCTAAAGCATCCATCCCCCAAATCCTTTCAAAAAGCTCTTCTTTACTGAATACCCGGTTGGGATGTTCCATCAAGAACAGCAAGAGATCGTATTCTTTATGAGCCATCGTGACCTCACCCCCATTTACAAACACTCTTCGTGCTTCTTTATGAAGCTCAAGACCCCTGACCTGAACCTTACTTCCTTCCTCCCCCTTGCCAAAGCGCTCCTTCATCCTCTCAAACTTATTGAGATGCGCGTGGACACGGGCGACCAGCTCGCCGGAGCTGAAGGGTTTAGTAATATAGTCATCCGCGCCAAGGCCGAGGCCTTTGACTTTATAAATTTCCTCTGCCCGGGCCGAGACAAGCAAAACCGGAATATCTTCCTTCTCGCGGATTGTTTTCAACAGCTCAAAGCCGTCTGCCCCCGGCAGCATAATGTCAAGAATCACGAGATCAAATTTTTCCTTCCCCAGCGCTTGCAAGCCGTCAGTCCCGGTGTTTTCTATAGCAACAGAAAAGCCGCTCAGCTCCAGATAATCCTTTTGCAGATCAGCAATACTTTGATCGTCTTCAACAATAAGAATTCGTTTCATCCTTTTCCTCCAACCAGCCTATACCTTTTTCAGGGAGATCATCATGCGAGTCCCTTCTCCCACTGTGCTTGTTACCCATATTTTTCCTTCGTGTCCTTCAATAATCTGTTTGGCAATAGCAAGCCCAAGGCCACTTCCGTCCGCACTTTTTCTGGATGGATCCACTCGATAAAACCGATCAAAAATATGGGGAAGATCGTCCTCAGAAATGCCTTTGCCATTATCTCGTATTTCGATAATCGCGGATGTCCGGGTTTCCCTTAGGATAATATCCACTTGCCCGTCCTCATTTTCCATATACTTCTTGGCATTATCCAGGATATTCTGAATAACACGCCTCAATCTTTCTCGATCCACTAATATCAAGACCGACTCGTTCATTTCATTGATCAGTGTTAACTTGATATTCGCCTGGTCGTACTCATAACGATAATCCTCCACACAATCTTCAAAATACTGCAGGACATCCGTTCTCTCAAAATGAAACGGAATCTGGTTCAAGTCCAGCTTGGAGTATAATAGAAGATCGTCAATCATCACGTTGACCAGCATCGCCTTGTTCCGGGCCGTTTCAAGGTATTGCTTCCTTTTTTCCGGCGTTTGCGCGACCCCATCAAGAATCCCTTCAATGTAGCCTCTGATGGAAGTAACCGGGGTTTTTAAATCGTGGGAGATGCTTGAGATCAAGAACTTTCGGTTGTCGTCGTATTTCTGCTGCAGATAAACAGACTCCTTGAGCTTAATTCGCATAAGTTCTAGTGTTCGACACAACTCCTTGACCTCTCCATCCCCTTCTTCTGCAATCCCGCAGCTTAAATCTCCTTCACTGATTTTTACCGCCGCATCCTTCAGCCTCGACACCGGTGCGATGATCCCCCGTGAGAAACGGTAGGACACCCAAAAATTCATCGCCAAAAAAGACAGAATAAAAAAACTGACCGTAAAAATCCCGAGATAAAAGTAAAAGTCCGTTTTCAGCTGGATGGGGGCGAGCAGCAGTAGTACGCCTTTATCCCCTCCAGACAGATAATAATCTGCTCGCGTAAACATAAAGGTTCTTCCATCTAGCTCGATCGTATCCAGGTTCGATCCCTGGTTCGAGAGCATCAAGCTCTTTTCCACATCAATGAGGTTGAGCTTTCGCGTCGAATACATAACTTCGCGATTTTTTAAAATGACTGCGTGAGATCCTAATGTCCTCACCCTATCAGACAGCTCTTGCTGATAGCGGTGATCCAGTAGCTGATCAAATTCCATGGTCTGTGCGGACCTCGTGATCTCCCCAAGTCCTGACCTAACTTCAAAAATCCGTCTTAAATCATGGGCATCCGCTTGCGAACCGAACACCTTCGTATAAGCGGCAACAAAGATGATGACAGCCAACACGGTTAAGGTAATGGAAACTAAAACGGCTAGCACATTCATCAAGAAAAAACGTTTGGTTAATTGCATTGCAATTCGCCTTCCCTATATTTCCTTGCGGTCAAACAAATAAAAACCCGCTGTAAAAAACATTATACCAGAGCTTACCATAATAAGAATCTGACGGAAAATTTTAAATCCATTGATGGACTCTGATATCCACAGGGTGTACCAATTAAACATCGATGTAATAAAAAAGCTCGAGTACTGGGAAAAGAAAATGCCCAAAAAATTAAATCCTATGAACACAAGAATGGAGAGGAAAAATACCGCTAATCCTCCTCGCACGATATTTGCCAGCAAGACGACGAGCAGACCGAACACAAATATGGGAAGGAATGTGGTGGTATACGATAACACTACCCTCACAATGCCAATCAAACTAACGGAAGACGGATTAAACAAAATTCCGGCTACTAAGGAAAGAAGCATAACAAACAGCAAGTTAGCCGCAATGAATAAGGCTAGAGTGGATACCTTCGCACTAAACACGCCCAAGCGGGACACTGGTCGAGTGAGCGTGATCTTCATCGTATTGGATGACATTTCCCCGTTAAACATGTCAATGGCCACAAAGGTGGCAAACAGGGGCAAAATGGTATAAATAATCATGGATAAAACCATAAACGGAAATTCAGTGTTGCCCACCACTCTTAAACCCAGGCCATGCTTAATCGCCGTGACAGCGACTTGACCGATCAGCACGGCAAAAACAGATAAAATCGCCGCAGCCATGATTTCTTTTTTCTTTAATAGTTTAACTGTCTCATTAATAAAAGTAGCCCTAAACCCTACCATTTCTGTCTACCTCGCTAACAAAATAGTTTTCAAGAGAAGCATAGTTGGAAAGAATGTTTTTCGTATACTCCACGTTCACTAGCTTCCCGCTGTACACCACGCCGATTCGGGTACAAGTCAGCTCAACATCATGAATGAGATGGCTGGAGATAAAAAACGTTGTCCCTTCCTCTTCGGCCAGCTGCTTGATCAGCTTACGCATATCCAACATGCCCTCAACGTCCAACCCATTCAAAGGCTCATCTAAAATTAACAACTTAGGCTTGGACAGGATCGCTGCCGCCACCCCCAGACGTTGCTTCATTCCCAGCGAGAATTTCTTAGATTTTTCATGCTTATATTTCAACATGCCGGTAATCTCCAGGCATTCATCAATCCGCCTTTGATCCACCCCAGGGTAATAGCGAGCGAAGAGCTTCAAATTTTCATTAGCGGTTAAATACGGATACGATTCTGCCGTCTCGATAATACAGCCTACATCCTTCATGGCCTCAACATAATCATCTATAATGCTCGCACCAAAAATCTTTACATCGCCACGGTCCGGCTTAATCAGGCCTGCCATCATTTTCATCGCGGTTGTTTTTCCGGCGCCATTCGGCCCTAAAAATCCGAAAATATCCCCTTGATTCACCTCTAAATTCAAATCGCTAATGCCCCTCCCATTACTATAAACCTTAGTCAGGCCGGTAATTTCCATCGCTTTCATCATAAATAGCGTTCCTCTCCTTATGAATTTGGCAGAGTTGCCCTCAAGTTTCTACTTCCTCTTGAGGGCTTTCTCCCCTTTATTCTTCAAATACGCGGTTAAATTCCGAGTCGAAATTCGGACGATCATTGGATCGATAAGAGTTCTGATCCAGAATCACAACATTTAAGCTTACATAAAGCTTTCCGTTACTGCTCGGATGAATTTCACCTTGTTCTTCTTCACCTTTTGGATTGGTATATTTAAAGAAGGAACGTGGCTCCTGATAACTTGGGTCATATTCAAAGTCAAACTGATACACCTCAGGATAGTCTGCTTCAAAGCCAGGCTTGATGGTTTCGACATACCTACCCGTCACGTTATTCTTTTCTACCTTGGTAATTTCCAGTGTTCTTTGGCCAATCTTAACGAATTTCCCATTTTTCTCAATCACAATGTTATTCTTGTATGTCCCTACATGTTTGCTGGTAAAGCCGCTGGAATGGCTCACTTCCTCCACTTCTGCTCCGGCCATGCTAGGCTTATTGATCATGGTTGTCCCGATATCGGAAAGCTTAAAAACCATATTTAGCATCAATTCATGCTCCACGCCGAATTTGTCTTTACCTGACAGAACCACATCGCCAGTCACACTCTCCAACAAGCCGGCTTTGTTTTCAATCGCTGTACCCGATACCTTTTTCACGTAGATATCACTTTCTACCTCCGGAAGCTTAGAGTTGGGCTCCATGCGTCCATGGTCCTCCATCATCTTCTTAATACCAAAGGAGGACACAGCACTGATCACCGCTGGCACTTGCGCTTCAGATAAAGTTCCGGAGTAGACTTTACCGCCCTCCGGCCTTTCTTCCGCCTGGACATAATCCTTTAAATTACCCACCAGCGCATCCACAATCTTTTCGACTTCTGGCGCTCCCTTCTCGTTAAAAGGATTCGTAAATCGATTCCAGTTTGTTCTATCAAAATCATCAGGGAATGTGGTCACATAATATTTGTTTTCCGTTCCGTTTTTCCAAATCGAAATCTTTTCATCTGCATAGGAGTAATTAGCCACCACTTCTCCACTCGATTGCTGCGTGACCGATTGGCTTTCATACGTCTTCTTTGCGGGATCGTATTTTTGCACGCTAGACGCTTGGAACAGCGTTTGATTATTATCTTTGAGAGTGAACAAGGCTTCAATGGTGTAGTTATCTAGACCCTTTTCCATCTGGGACGCGGTTTGCTTGGCGGAATTTTTTAAGCGGTCATAGCCCGAACCCAACATTACATCGGCAAAAGCAGTTGATACAAACACACAAGCTCCAAGGGTAAAGGATAAAACCGTCATTTTCTTTTTACTCAACTTCATATACATGCTCCTTTTTTTCATATTCGGAAACGTTCCCTTGTCTTTCATTATAAAGAGGGGTTCTTGAAATCATCTAAATAAACTATTAACAAATTATTAACTCGTGGCACACAAAAAACCCTCCAGCAATGGAGGGCTTCTTTATAAACCAATAATGGTTCCGCCGACGGCACCGGCGATGACCACGACCCAAGGGGGCGTCTTCCAAAAAACGAGCAGGATAAACAGGATGGCCGCTAGGACAAAATCGATCGGGGCAAGGATCGTACTCGTCCAAATCGGATCATAAAGAGCCGCTAATAGGATCCCGACAACCGCTGCATTCACACCCACCAATGCTCCTTGGATATTCGGCTTCCGGCGAAGAGTATCCCAAAAAGGGAGCGTTCCAATCACGAGTAAGAAGGCCGGCATAAATATAGCGATCGTTGCGATGGTTGCCCCGAACCAACCACCCATGACCGCACCCAAATAAGCGGCAAAGGTGAACAATGGTCCGGGGACAGCTTGCGTGGCACCGTAACCAGCCAAAAAAGTCTCCTTGCTTAACCAGCCTGTAGGAACCACTTCCCTTTCCAAAAGAGGCAAAACGACGTGTCCGCCACCAAACACCAGAGACCCCGCACGATAAAAGCTGTCAAAAACAGCCAACCATTCATAGGACGCTAGATTGCGAAGGATTGGCAATCCAAACAGTAAGCCAAAAAACAAAGCGAGACTAGCCACAGCAACCGAGCGACGAATAGGAACCCGCATCTCCGGCAATTCCGGAATTTTTGTGTCCCTGTATAACATCAAGCCTATAATCCCAGCAACAACAATAATGAGGACCTGTGTTACCGCTGTTTGCCAAAGCAAAGATATCGTAGCAGCAACAATCGCTATCGTTGCTCTATTTCGATCTGGCGTAAGCTTCTGCCCCATTCCCAGAATCGCGTGGGCAACAATCGCAACTGCAACCAGCTTTAAACCATGAATCCACCCAGCATTTCCTACATCAAACCCTTGAAGGATAAATGCAAACAAAATAAGGGCAACAACGGAAGGAAGGGTAAACCCAATCCAAGCAAAAAGGCCGCCTAAAAGACCTGCCCGCATCACGCCAATCCCAATTCCTACCTGACTGCTAGCAGGGCCAGGAAGAAACTGGCATAAAGCCACCAGATCAGCGTAGCTTCGTTCATCCATCCATTTTCTGCGACGAATATATTCATCATGGAAATAACCGAGATGTGCAATGGGACCGCCAAATGAAGTGAAGCCTAATTTGGTGGATACACTTAAAACTTCAAGTAAGGACTGTAATCGGCCTTTGTTATTCTTTTCCATACAATCGCCACCTCCTTTGGTATTCTAGTTCTCTCATTATACCGTGGGATATTGACTCTACATACCAGTTTAACAAAAACTTAACAAATAAAAAAACCTGGTTTGCACCAGGTTTTAGGTGGAGGACACTGTGACTTCAATCGGATTTTCACTTTGTCTTTTTTCCAAGTGTCGTAGCCAGAGATAGATCACGAGCAATTCCAACGGTGCAATCATCGCGGCAACCAACCCCGCAAGCGCTCCATTCAACTGAGGGAACCCATACAAGAACAGAATTAATAAGCTGATAGAAAGGGTAACAGAAATCATTTTACTTGCCATAATCGCCCGTGTTTGTCCGCGCAGCATACATTTTCCCGCCACAAAATCAATCCATGGAAACAAGAAGCTGTGTACCGCTAAAAAGATGAGAAGCAATTGCACATTTTGCAAAAGGGAACCCTGTAGGCCTAGAATCCCCTTCAGCATCCACCCGCCCAAAGCATCCGAAGCGAAGGTCAACAGAATAGAGGGAGCTAGCAACGAAAGAAAAGTGACGATTCGCACAACTTCTCTAGGTTGCGTTTCGTAAAACTGCAGAACAATCTGATGTACCGATGCACAAAACCAAATCACCATATTGGATAGCTGAAGGGCAACCGCATAGGAAGCAACAGCGAGCGTCGGATTCTCGGTTTTGTTTAAGGTTGCCTGAATCGAAGGATTCAGTAACACGAGCACCATTGAAGAATACAATAAGGGCAAATAAAAAGGCAGCAGCTGTTTGGTTTGTACCACCATCTGTTCTTTTTGGGTTTCCGGGAGGGCACGCTTCAGTACCAATCCTTCCCAGACGGTAACTACGCATTCAATCGCAAGTCCAGTCATGAAAATGAGCGCCCCTACCCTACCGTCATTCGTCCACCCCATACGTATGAAAAACCATGACATAATAAACATGACTGTTACGCGGATGACCATTCCCACCGTCATCCACCCTGTACGCAGCTGGTTGATAATGAGGCCTTGAAATAGACTTCGCAGGGCGGAGAATAAATAGAGAAAGGCAAGAAACTGAAACACCTGCGTCGTCGGCAACAACAGATCATCCTTTACGCCGAAGATATAATGAAACAGCAGCTGACCCGCAGGTGTCCAGCCAATGATGATGCTCAGTAGAACCAAGACACCGGTTACAATCCCAGCCAAATGAGCCACCGTTTTAAACGAAATCTGATCCCGCGAGTATTTGCTCGAGGTCTGCTTGATGACATTAATCGGCAAATCTATCAGAAAGGCTAAACTAACCGCCACGGCATAGCTGCTAATCGTAATATTCGGTTCTGCCGAACGAGCCAAAACCCCGTTAATAATGACATGTGTCAACGCAGCAAGAAGCGATGATGTCCCCATAGGGAGATAAAACAACATAATTCTTAACATATGTACCCCTTCCCGGGATGCACCGAATTTTAATTGGAAAGCAAAGAATCATCTTCCAAAAAAAGTATACTACCGTAACGTGAATTGGTAAAGCAGAAACTGCGCGGGATTACGTTAGAAAATGTAACATTCATTTTTGCAAATTGTATTTCATTTATGAATAATCGTAGTATAATAGAATGAAACGGCTTACACATCGAGGGGGCATTTACCTATGAAACACGGAGCCTATCCAACCGAACTTGAAATGAAAGAACTACTAGAAACCAACAAAGACTTAAATGCCATCCTCTCCTCCATCTACGATGAGATCTTAGTGGTGGATCCCCAGGGGACGATTATCCGCGTGAGCGATCATTTCCTCGCAGAATTTTGGAATGTAAAGCCTGATCAAATTATCGGACAAAACATCCTCGAGCTAGAGAGCAAAGGGTTAATTGACCTCTCGGTCACTCATCAAGTCCTAGAGCATAAGACGAAGATCTCTATTATCCAGGAAACCTGGAACGGACGCCGAATTCTCGCTACCGGAACCCCTATCCTCAATGAAAATGGAGACCTGGAGAGAATCGTCGTCGCGTCCCGGGACATTACGGAAACCTCCAAGCTTAAAAATGAGCTGAAGCAGGTCAAAAGTAATTCAGAAAAATTAAAGCAGGAACTCGATGTATTAGAAAACCGCTTATCAAAGTCCTTTGTTGTATACAGTGACAATATGAAGGAAGTGCTCAAGCAAGCCGAAAAAGTAGCAAGTGCTTCTGCTACGGTTCTATTAATCGGAGAATCTGGCGTGGGTAAGGAAATGGTGGCGTCAGCCATCCATCAGCTAGGAGAACGATCTAGCCAACCCTTTGTCAAAGTCAACTGTGGAGCCATACCTGAGCACTTGTTAGAGTCTGAACTCTTCGGGTATAAGAGAGGCGCTTTTACAGGTGCTGATCCTAAAGGAAAGATCGGCTATTTCACCCAGGCGAATCACGGCATCCTCTTCTTAGATGAAATTTCCGAGATGCCGCTGAATCTTCAAGTAAAGCTGCTGCGGGTGCTTCAAGAAAGGGAAGTCACGCCCATTGGAGAAATCCAGTCCATCCCGATTGACGTGCAAGTCATTGCAGCCACCAACAAAAATTTAGAAGAGTTAGTGAAGAAAGGTGCCTTTCGAGAAGATCTCTACTATCGATTACACGTGATTCCGATCTCAATTCCTCCCCTGCGTGAGCGAGCCAAAGATATCGCTTTTCTAGCCCATCATTTTGTTAACAAATACAATCTACAATACAAACGAGAAGTCGAGCTCACTCCCGATGCGATCGACCTGCTAAAGGTCTACCCATGGCATGGCAATGTCCGGGAACTTGAGAATGTCATTCAGCGGGTAGTCGTGACCAGCGAAGAAAAACAAGTCTGCGCCCAAGCTCTTAACCAAATGATCCCCTGGAAGAAAAGCGTGGAGAATTCCAAGCCGATCGTTACTAATATCATGCCGCTGCAAGAAGCGTTGGATCATGTAGAAGAGCAGCTGATTCTCATGGCGATGGAACAATATAAATCGTTGAAAATGGTCGCCCAAGTTTTAGAGGTCAGCCAGCCAACGATGAGCAGGAAATATCAGAAGATCAAAGAAAAACTTCAACATCAAAATATGAATCCAGCTGATCGTGCTCACACCAGTATTCTAGAAGAAGAACTAAATAAGCAATTGATGTCTGTGGCCATTGTCACGGCGACATCCATCGATGCCTCGGACGTCAAGCAATTAATCGGAAATCTTTCTGCGGATAACCCCTATTATCTTAAACTGCAAAACAAACTAACTATGATCCGCGAGCTAGAAGGAAAGATTGAATGGAACTATATTTTTACCGTCAATGCGAATCGCGGAGTCATTAACCTTGTAGCGGACAAGCGGCTAAAGCTCTATCCAGGAGAAGAATATTTTGGCCCGCCAGAAATTATGAAATGCATGTACCAAGCTATGAAAGGAAAGGTCGGCGTAACGCCACTCTATGAAGATATATTTGGACAATTAAAGTCTAGCGTCGCTCCAATTAAAGACGATTCCGGCAATATTGTGGCGATCCTAGGCTCCGATTTTAGCGCCGACTATGTGAACACCCAGATCAATAAGTTGAAGAAATTGTTTAAGGGGAAATAAAAAGATCTTGCCCACAGAGGATTCAAATGGCAAAACTGCGGACACGGGCGGAATCCGTGTCCTTTTGCCTATTAATCTCTAACCTTTAACCCTAATAGCTTAGAAAACTCAATGGCTTGTTCTGAAGAAACTACGCATCCAGCGAGATGGTCGATGGACACATTCAGCTGATTAAATCTGCAGGTACTAATATCTATCCCTTTCAATAAAGTCTGTTTAAAATCCACATCGTCTAAGTCGCAGCTCTCAAAAGCCACCTTGTTGAGCTTACAGTCGTAGAAATTGGCACTTCTTATCGACGATTGATCAAACCGTACCTGCTTCAATTTGGCGTCTGTAAAATTACTTAAATTCAATTCGCACTTCTCAAAAGAAACATTCCCCAAGAAGGCACCTGAAAAATCTAGGCCAACTAACTTGCAATCTTTAAACACAACTCGATTTACAACCCCTTCGGTCAACCTCGCATTAGAAAGGTTACAATTCTCAAAAATTACATCCGTCAGGTCCCCTTTAGTCAAGCCTACATGAATGAACGAAGCATTTTTAAACATTACCTTGGAAATAATTGGTTGGTTCAATGTCTGATGATCGGCTCGCACCCCTGTCACCTTCCCGTTTACTAGATGAGCCTCATCCTCATAGATTTGTTCAAAATCTACATCCGGTAATAAAGTGGTTATTTTAGGAGGTTCTACCTAGCCTAGTCTTGCTCGGCGTATTGACGGCAGAGATAAAGTGGAGAAGCCAAAAAATAATGGATTAACTTTTTTGCAGTGATTTTCTTACGTAAAAGTTTTAAAATAAGTTGTACTTGCTATAAAAAGATATATATATCCAGGGGGTTATCATGAAGATTAAGTACAAATTAATTTTTTCGTTTGCTCTTATCCTGCTGCTTCCAAGTCTAGCTATCGGGAGCCTTTCTTACCTAAGCGCGAAGTCTAGCTTAGAACGAGAACTTCTATCAGGAGCCAACGAAAGCATCAAAATCCTAGATTCACTCATCAACAACACGATTGATGCCAAGCTAGTTGACGCGGCATATTTTTCCCAAGCGATCCACTCGACTCACTATGATGGCCTCGAAAGCCCGTTGGTGAGAGAGCGGCTTGATATGTATGCGGCTCAACATCCGGAAGTTCTTTTTACATACGTAGGTACAGATACCGGGCTGATGCTAATGTCTCCCGAGGATTCTTTGCCGGCAGACTTCGATCCAAGAAAGCGCCCATGGTATCAAGAGGCATTAGCGAAGAAAGGACAAGGAATTATTACGGATCCTTACTTAGATGCAGCAACGGGTGATTTCGTCATTACGATCTCACAAGCGCTCGCGGATGGCTCGGGAGTCATAGGCATTGACTTGAATTTAAATAAGTTAGCCGATACGGTCGAGCAAGTTAAGGTTGGAAGTGAAGGCTACCCGATCCTAATGGATAGGAATGGCGTCTACCTTGTTCACCCTACAGAAGAAATCGGGTCACAAGCAGACGAGAGTTGGACAAGCCAAGTCCTGCAGGATCAATCAGGTGAATTCCATTATTTGCATGAAGATCGAAGCAAAATCATGACCTTCGTAACCAATGAGAAAACAGGCTGGAAGCTCGCGGGAACCATGTACGCTTCTGAAATTGAGCAAGCGGCCCAGACGATATTTGAAAGAACGGTGGTCGTCATCGCCATTTCTATCCTGGCGGGCGCTCTCCTTGTTTACCTTATTATTGTCTCTATTAATCGGCCTCTTCTTCAATTGGTGCGGGTCGCAGATGAAATCAGTCAAGGGGATCTAAGCCAAGAGGTAGAGGTACGAGGTCGAGATGAATTTGCGCATTTGAGCCGTAGCTTTAATGCCATGATTATTTCTCTTCGATCTGTGATTGGTGGGGTCCAGGATACAGTAGATAAATTATCCTTTTCCTCTCAGACCCTTTCAGAAAGCAGTAAGCAGACCACACAAGCCACGGCATCCATCACGCTGGCCATCCAGCAAGTCGCGAGCGGTGCCGAATCTCAAATGATGGACGTAGAGGAAAGTTCGCAGTCCTTGCATGCCATGAATAACGGCATTCAGCGCATTGCCGAGAATTCCTTAGAGGTTGCCGATGCGGTGCAGGATACCACCAGCCAAGCTGCCCAAGGCGAGCAATACGTTCGGCAAACCGTTACGCAAATTCGTTCCATTCATGATTCAGTACAAGAGTCCAGTGAAGCTGTTAACTTACTGATCGAACGTTCTAAAGAAATCAACCAAATGGCAGAAGTCATCACGGGCATCTCAAGCCAAACCAACCTACTCGCCTTGAATGCCGCAATTGAAGCGGCCAGAGCCGGGGATCAAGGAAGAGGCTTTGCTGTGGTGGCAGATGAAGTACGAAAACTAGCCGAACAATCTGCCCTTTCGGCTCAACAGATCACAAAACTGATCGAACAAATTCAACGAGATACGCAGCGCTCCTTTGAAGCCATGGGTCACGTGAAAAAAGAAGTAGAATCTGGCCTTGTTGTCGTCAATACAACAGAACAAAGCTTCCAACGAATTCTATCTTCCATGGGTTCCATGCAACAAAAAGTAGAAGAAGTATCCGGAACTGCCCAACAACTCGCAGCCGGTGCCGAGCAAATTACATCTTCTGTAGCCACCATGTCCCAGGTTTCCAAAGAAACCTCGTCTAGCTGCCAAGAGGTTTCCGCCTCCGCCGAAGAGCAGCTGGCCTTAATGGAGGAAATGAACCATTCCGTTACCATGCTTGCAGAAATCTCCGACGAGCTACGAAAGATGACGAAGAAGTTTAACATGTAGTGGAGTTACTTTAAGGACCGTCGTTATTGATGTGGAATGTCGATTATGGGGCCATGAAAATTTGCGGTCTCCAGAATAGTGCCCCCATACAAGATGTATGGGGGCATCAAAACCATTCAAAACCCATCACAGCCAAAATCAAAGCATCATTGACGCTCTATGATTCACTCACCCCTCTACAGAAATACCCGGCGAATTTGCTCATACGCGGAACTCACCACCCATGGGGCCACGCTCTAGTAACATCCAAGCGGGAATTAATCCCGCCTGTGTAACATCGCTTATCCCTTATTTAACAGGGTAACAGGTGTTTTCCTCTCCCCGCCTCCCACACAAAAAAACAGGGGCTCCCAACCTCGGAAAGCCCCTGTCCCACAACTTCAATATTTGTCGATTGTCGACTATTTATTTAAAACTGCATTCCCCACGATAACTCCTGCTTCCTCTAAACGAATCAAATCCTCCTCTGTATACCCTAAGCCTTTTAAAATAGCTTCATTATGCTCCCCTAGTGTAGGTGCTGGTGTGTCAATGGAACCCGGATTTTTAGATAGCTTAATCGGGATGCCTGGCATCATAATGGATCCCGCTACTGGATGTTCCTGGTGGACGATCATATCTCTTGCTACGACTTGCGGATGCTCCACTACTTTGGCTACATCGTTGATCGGACTGGCCGGAATCCCTGCTTCTTCGAGGATGGTTAGCCAATCTTCGACTCCTTTTTGGCTCATGACTTCACTCATAAGGGGCTCGAGCGCATCCCAGTTATCGGTGCGGTTGCCGTTTGTTTTGAAGCGTGGGTCTTGGGCTAAATCCTCACGTCCAACGGTGTAGCACCATTTTTGCCAGAGTGTATCATTTCCCGCTGCTACGACCACGTAACCATCCGTTGCTTTAAAGACAGAAAACGGAGTGATGGACGGATGGCGATTTCCTGTTGGCTTAGGTGATGAGCCGGAGACCGCATAGCGAGCGATCGCATTCTCCAAGATGGCCACTTGGCAATCGAGCATCGAGACATCTACCTTTTGACCAAGACCGGTTTCCTTTCGTTTATTCAAGGCGGCAAGAATCCCAATAGTAGTAAATAAACCGGACGTGATATCCCCCACGGATGCCCCTACTCGAGTTGGCGGGCCTTCAGGCTCTCCCGTTAAGCTCATAATTCCACCCATTCCTTGAACGATAAGGTCATAGGCCGCTTTTTGGCTATATGGTCCGGTATGGCCAAAGCCTGAGGTGGCAGCGTAAACAAGGCCCGGGTTCACTTTTTCCAGCTCTTCATAGCCAAGGCCGAGCTTTTCCATCGTACCTGGACGGAAATTTTCAAGGACGATGTCGGCTTCTTTAACAAGCTGGAGAAAAATCGCTTTTCCCTCTTCACTCTTTAAATTTAACGACAAGCTTTTCTTATTGCGGTTCAACGAAATGAAGTATACACTTTCACCGTTTACAAAAGGGCCAAAGCTTCTCGAATCATCTCCGCCTTGAGTATTTTCAATTTTTACGATGTCTGCCCCTAGATCACCTAGAATCATGGAGGCATAAGGTCCAGCCAATACCCTTGTTAGATCCAATACGCGTACACCTGCTAAAGCTTTTTCCATTTTATTTCCTCTCCTCTTTTATAGAAATTAATTAAAGAACACTTTTGTTGCCAAGAATAAAACGGAGGGAACCATCAGGCAGCCTAATCCTGTGTAAAAGGTAGCCGTCATGGCTCCATAAGGAACCAGCTTGGGATCGGTCGCTGCTAACCCACCAGCTACTCCGCTGGTCGTCCCCATGAGTCCACCGAATACAATCGCGCTGCGAGGGTTGTCTAATCCAATGTATTTTGCGACAAAGGGCGTCCCCACCATAACGATAATCGACTTGACGAGTCCAGCTGCAATACTTAAAGCAATAACCTCGGAGCTGGCCCCAACAGCGGCCCCAGTGACAGGTCCAACAATATAGGTAACCGCTCCTGCACCAATCGTGGTTAAGCTCACTGCATCCGTATACCCGAAGCTCAATGCAACCAAAACACCAACGACAAAGGATACGATTACACCTAGGAACAGAGAGATCACTCCGCTGATTCCTGCTTTTTTCACTTCATCGAAACTTGCACCGAACGCCGTAGATACGATGGCCAAATCCCGCAGCATACCGCCGCCCATTAATCCAATGCCGGAAAACATCTGTAGATCGGCCAGCCCTTTGTTTCCTCCCGTACTAATCCCACCTAGATAGGCTAGAACCAACCCAAGGATGATAGCGATTGCAGAACCGTGTATTCTTCCTTTTGTCAGTTTGTCAGAAATGAGATAGGAGACATACATCGTGATCCCCACCACAACAAAGGCGGTAACTAATCCGTTTTTCTCCAAAATACCTATTAACGTCTCCATCATGCCTGTTTAGCCTCCTTCCATTCACTTGCTTGCTCCGCATCTTCTTTCTTCATTCCAATCTTAGCGACTAAGGGCACGAGGGCAAAGCTCACAACGGTAGCCATCACACCCGCCAAAATCGCTAGTGGGCCTCCTTTAACCGCAGCTACCAC
Organism: Ammoniphilus sp. YIM 78166; assembly: GCF_004522215.1. Taxonomy (GTDB): domain Bacteria; phylum Bacillota; class Bacilli; order Aneurinibacillales; family RAOX-1; genus YIM-78166. Next base: position 403,835 of record NZ_SDLR01000005.1, read on the forward strand.
ATTTTGTCCTGCCGTCATCGCAATGACGATCGGTATGTACATCGCACTCCAAAACGCAATCCCTTCCTGTGATTTAATCGCTAATTTCTTTTTCTTGGTTAAATAGTCGACAAGCAGGACCAATAGCAGCATGGCAATACCAACGCCACCGACATTGGAATTCACTCCTACCACCATGCCAAGCAGATCGCCTAAGAAAACGCCAACCAACATACACCCTGCCAGCAAGGCTACACCATAAATGACCAATCCAATACACCCCCAAAGATATTCACCTTGCTTATGCACGTTATGTTTCCGCTTACAGTATAAGTTACAAAGAAGTAATGGTTAAATCCACTCTATTATTTATCTCTTTATATTTATTAGGACTGAAATCTTGGTTGTCTCTTTTCTGAGAAAGCCCGACATCCTTCTGGAAAATCAATGGGATCGACATAACTCCAGGGAAGATCCGGACGTAATTCACACACTTCTACCGCTTTTTTGACAGCTTGCAGAGATGCGGTAGACTGACGCATCATAACTCGGGCTAGATTCAAGACCGTTCGGTCCAGCTCCTCTGGTTCAACAAGCTGATTCAGTAGCCCAAACTGATAAGCCTCTTTCGCCTGATAAATCTTACCCGTAAAAACCAGTTCCTTGGCTCGGCTTGGACCTAGCTCCCTGACAATGCGCCTCATAAAAGAGGGACCTAACGTAATGCCTAACCGCCCTACCGGGATGCCCATTTTGGTTTGAGATGTTCCCACCCGCATATCACAGGCAAGAGATAGTACAAAACCTGCGCCCATGGCTGGACCATCAATTGCTCCGATCACCGGAATGGAAAGGTTTTCAAATGTGGAAATGGCCTCTTCCATTGTGCGGAATGCCGCATTCGCCTCCTCAAGGGACATTTCTGCAAATTCTTTGATATCGGAACCTGCCGTAAACTGCCCCGTCGCCCCTCTTAATACCACGACTTTCATTTTCTTGGATTGACTGATTTCCTTGCCGATCAAGGCAAGCTCCTTCCACATGTCTGCCTTCAGTGCATTCCTGGACGCCGTACGATTGAACGTCACAATAGCAATTTTGGAGGTTTGTTGGAAGGTAATTTTCCCGTCTTCCACTCTCTTAATGAGGACCTGCATCCAAGCTCACTCCTTTTTTCTGCGTTCCACCCTGTAGTCGATTGTCGACATTTTTATAATAGCAATATTTTAATAAATAGTCAATATTTATTCAATTTTTAGTTTAATAATCGCAAAAAAATAGGAAGCACAAAGAAGGAACAAACCGTCGTCCATAATACACACCTGCTAACAAATTGTGGTGCAGCATTAAATCTTTCCGCTAGAATAACCGCATTAACAGCAGCGGGCATGGAGGCCAGCAGCAATAAAACGGAAAAAAGCACACCCTTCGCTCCTAAAACGACCAAGATCAAGTAAGCGATCACTGGAGCCGCAATTAAACGAATTCCGATTCCTGCCTTAAACGCTTTTCGATAAGTTTCCCCAATCTCCATCTGCCTTGCACTCATCATTTGAACCCCCAGAATGGCAAGTACAACAGGAGCATAAGCGGTTGACAGCATCAGAAGTCCTTTCTCTACTGCTAAAGGAATGTCTAGATGGAAGCTGCGGAACCCGAAGGCTAGAATAGCCGCATAGATAGCGGGCATACGAAACACACTGATTAACGCTTGCCTAATTGTAAATTGAGAACGTGCAGCAAAATATACCCCTATGGTGTTGACGATTATTATTTGTACAATTACATAGATGGCTGCCACATGCATTCCACTCTTTCCAAAGGCAAGCAGAACCAACGGTAATCCATAATTCACACAGTTCGTAAAGGTCGAAACCATCGTCAAGCCCGCCGTTTCCGCGGCTGATAACGTAAATACCCTACCCAGAAAGCTAGCAATCCCCCAGAGAACCAATAGATTGGTAATGGAAAAAAAGAGAATCGTAGAAACATCGTGGACCGAGATCTCCGCCTTGTAAATCGAGTCAAAGATCAAGGCCGGACTAAGAATGTAGAGGGCTAGAAGAGCGAGGCCCTTAGTATCCAACTTATGGAACCGATACAGCAGGGCACCTCCTATGACAGGAAAGGACAGGGGCAAAAACACCTGGTAAAGGGTTAGCCAAAACGAAGTAAGCATCTTAACACATCCAATCTTTAACATTTTCCTTACTTCTATTAAAGCACAAAAGTCCCACTAGGATCTATACATTGTTATACGCTCTACCAGCACCCTTGACGTAACCTTTACTTATTCACCCGGTTGGACCTCCACGACGATACTGCCGAACCACACTTCATCAATGTACGCATCCAGCTTCCATGTACCTGTTGAAGGTAACGTCAAGTAGCCTACCGATTCCGCATAGAAATGAGGAGGCTTGATGATGTCTTCGTTGGGAAAACCAACCACCCCTTCAAAAGCGGTAATCGTCTTGCCCTCTTGACTCGTCCCGACTACAGTTACCGGTCTATCAAATAATTGCTCTGTTTTTTCCGCTGAGTCGCCCCATAAATGAAGGAGTTGCTTATTATCGGCACCCTCCCTAACGGGAGCATCCACGATCGCAAGCTTCCCTTCCACTCCTCGAAGCCCATAGGGTACGTCCCTACCGTCTGATCCAGACTTCATAATCGTAAAAGGGGGACTTGCTTCTCCGATCTCGAGTGGATTTGAATGGTTAGAGCAACCTGATTGAATCATTACGATAAGGAAAATGAAAAGAACGACCCGTTTCATCCGACACCTCCGTTTAATCTTACTTCATTAGACGGTTAGGGCTGCCGTTTGGTTACTTGTTTGGTCGTTTATTGTTATCCCAGCTTCGCTTTGTTTTTGTAACATCGACATCGAAATACTTAAAGTAATGAGCCAGGATCGATGTCCTGGCTCTATCCTCGCTAGAGGGCTATCAACTTCCCCAAATTGCCACTTGTTGATTATCCAACCCAAAGTGATTGCCTTGCCATTTTAACGTGTTTAGTACATAGCCTAACGAATCCGCATTATATCTTCCCGCTATCTTCTGATAAGCAAGCAGCTCATAAACTCCATTCGAGTCGAAGTCCACAGGATAGAGCCCACTTAGTGGGTTGACAAAGCCTTGAATAGGAGAAATTAACTTCCCGTTGGTATCATAGATTTCGTTTAAATAATCGGCATCCCTTGTCGAGATGTCGATCATGAACATATTATTATTCCGCTCACTTACCACCTCGACTTTATAGTAGTCTTTATAGGTTACCCGGTACTTGTATTGCTCGTTATATCGATCGGAATGAAACAACAACTGGGGAGCATTATTGAGGAAGGAATAAATAAAGTGATTCATGATAGCCCCGCTTCCTCCCGTAGCAATACTAACTAAAATGTCATTCACCTGATTCCCCGTAAAGTCCCCTAAAAATAACGACGGCGCATAGCCTACATTCGGACGAAGCGCTACACTCATCGTCCTGCCAGTTTTCCCATCTTGTACGTGAAGGGAGATGTTTTGTGTAAACGGGCTATCTGCCGTCTTTATTCCTGATAAATAGACATAATCGGGAATTCGATCGCCATTTACATCCCCTCTTGCAGAAGCTACAACCTGTGAGTACATTGGCTTCACCAACCTATCGAAATAAAAAAGCTAAAGGTGTTCAAAAAAATCTCTCTTCAACACTCTATGCTGGGCAGAGAGTGCCTGTCACTCCCCGAATTTTGTCGACGACCCACAAAAAAGCCCAGCTACCATTACGTAGCTGGGCTAAGACCTACTTATTTTCCTTTCACTTTCTCTTTCCAAAGCCTAAATTCCTTCCGCTCCTTATCTTCTTTCTTCTTCTTGCTCGCTACCTCTCCTTTAAACGATCTCAGCATAGAAATGGCAATCAGTACGAGTACAAACGATAAGGGAAATGCGCTCACAATGATCGCAGTCTGCATCGCGCTAAGTCCTCCGGATACCATCAGAACCACAGCGGAAGCCGATAGAATGATGCCCCACACAAGCTTGACGAAGGTAGGCGGATTAAGACTACCGTTAGTGGTTTGCATGCCCAATACAAAAGTTGCTGAGTCTGCTGAGGTAATGAAGAAAGTGGAAATCAAGAACAATGTCAACACAATCAACACCATGGTTAAAGGAAGATGCTGATACACGTAGAACAACGCCGTTTCAAGAGATTGAGCCGAAACAGGAAGTCCTCCAAAATACTCCATATGAATACCCGTCCCGCCAAACACCGCAAACCATAGAGAACAGACAACGGTTGGAATCACCAAAACAGCAATGACAAATTCCCGAACCGTCCTTCCTTTGGAGACGCGAGCAATAAAGGTTCCTACAAAAGGGGCCCAGGCAATCCACCAAGCCCAATAGAATATCGTCCACCCTTGCACCCATGCGGCTCTTTCTTCATTAAAAGGGGCCAGGCGAAGTCCCATACTCGGGAGATTTTGCAAATACGATCCAAAAGTGGATACAAACAGGTTCAACAAGAAAACAGTCGGCCCCATAAAAAGGAATACAAAAAACAGGACAACAGCAAGAACCATATTGGTATTACTGAGATACTTGATTCCTTTGTTAATTCCGGTACCTGCCGAAAGCAGGAATAGGATCGTCACGACCGAAATGATCACCAGTTGAACCGTAAACGTATTCGGGATACCAAAAACATAATTCAATCCCCCATTGATTTGAGTTGCTCCTAAGCCAAGGGAAGCGGCTACCCCAAAAATCGTGGCAAATACGGCTACTATATCGATGAAGATCCCGATAGGACCTTTAGCCCTCTCCCCGAGAACTGGATAGAGAGCGGCGCTCATCAGCCCTGGGAGTCCCTTGCGAAACTTGTAGTAAGCAAGCGCAAGTGCAATCGTTGCATAGATCGCCCACGCGTGAAAACCCCAATGCAGATAAGTGTATCTCATGGCAATGTTGGCAGCATCGCTCGTCGCCGCTTCGCCTAGAGGTGGACTAGAAAAATGAGAGATCGGTTCCGAGACTCCAAAGAAAAGTAGCCCAATCCCCATTCCAGCACTAAAGAGCATTGCAAACCAAGAAGCGCGATTAAACTCTGGCTTGTCGTCATCCTTGCCTAGTTTAATTTTCCCATAGGGACTAAAGATCAGAAACAGAGCAAAGAGGAGAAAGAAAGTAGCGACAATCTGATAATACCATCCAAAGTTTACCAAGAAAAATTGTTGCCATACGTTCATCACTCGACCAAGGTGCTCAGGGGTAATCACTCCCCAGAGAACAAATCCTAAAGAAATTGCAAGTGAGATCCAGAAGACCTTTGTCACTTCCTTCATATTTGTCCCTCACTTTCCGGTTGGTTTCGGGTTACCTTATCAGTATTTACCACATTACCGGAAATCATTTTTGGAGAAAACTCAATCCCTCTTTGAACCTACTATCTTTATTTTACCTTCTTTAATTAGCTCTAAGAAAACATCTGTAACCTCCGGGTCAAACTGGGATCCTTTATTCCTTTTAATTTCGGCAACAGCATATTCCAAGTCTATATCTTCACGATAAGCCCTTCTTGAAGTCATCGCATCAAAAGCGTCTGCAAGCGCCATGATCCGGGCAACCAAAGGAATTTCATCACCTACTAGACCGAGTGGATATCCTTTTCCATCATAGTGTTCGTGATGATACCGCACCATGTCCAATATACTGTTGTTCTTGAAAAACGGTATATAGCTTAACATTTTATAGCCGATTTCAGGATGTTTCTTGATAACTTGAAACTCTTCCTTCGTTAAACGGGAGGGTTTATTTAAAATCTGCTCAGGTACACCAATTTTTCCTATATCATGGAGCAACCCCCCTATATAGATATGTTGACATTGCTTGTTGGACAGCCCCATTTCTTTTGCAATCTTTCTTGAATACGTTGCGACATTTTGAGAATGAAAAGAGGTATATTTGTCTCTTGCATCTAACGCTTCCGCCAAGGTAGAAGTAAGATTAACAATATGCTCTCTTTCCTTCTGAAAATTCACTACCAACACCCGTATAACAATCGCTAAGAAAAAATAAATAAACCACCTCAGCAGGAATAATTCAATAGTCCAGACTTCAGTTGTAGAATGAACCAGAAGTGAAATGATAACAGCCCCAGAGAGGATGAAAATAGTGATCGCGTGTCGAAAAATTAATCCAGTCATAATCATGCAAGGTATATAGGCTAAAGTTAACATGTTTTCTGGAAAAACATACAAGTCAAGTGTTAATCCTAAGAGTAGCGACAAAACCCCTGCAAGGATGTAAAAGGGGCTTTTCTCCTTGCCTTCTTCGGGGACAAAATCAAATTTAGCAGTTGTGGCTTCGAGCATAATAAATGACTCCCTTTTTTTCAATATAGGTGCAATATATTACTATATTACTACATCCTCAGAAGATATTATGTCGTTTTTTGTCATGAGAATCTTAATGATGAACAACAAACATAGAAATAAATATAAACAAACTTTGGACTTTTGTAGGAAAGGGGAGTCTAGATTGAACTTTCAAATGAAAGAAGCCATCGAGGTGCTGGAACGTACCCCCCAAACATTAGAATACTTTTTGAGCGGTTTATCGAATAGTTGGCTTCAAACGAACGAAGGTGAGGGAACGTGGAACGTCTTTGAGGTGATCAAACACCTCATTGAAGGGGAAAAAACCAATTGGATCCCGAGGGTAGAATTTCTTTTAGTAGAGGGAGAAAGCCGAACCTTCCCCCCATTTGACCGCTTTTCACACTTAAACAATCAGATGGAAAAATCCATCGAACAAAGCTTGCACGAATTTAGAATCATTAGACTCCAAAGTATCGCGAGGCTGAAGCATCTTGTCAACCCTGATCTGCATCTTGAATTAACCGGCTCACACCCCGCACTAGGCGTAGTGAAGCTAAGAGAGCTGCTTTCCACTTGGGTTGTTCATGATTTAACGCATATCGCCCAGATCGTAAGAGTTATGGCCCTGAGATACCAAATGGACGTAGGGCCTTGGAAAGAGTACTTGAGTATCTTGAAAAAAGTTAAATGAACTATACAGCTTCAGTGGCTTAAGCTTCATTGAAGGTTGTCTTTAATAAATGCCAAAACCTCTTGCACATGACCCTTTACCTTTACTTTTGGAAAGACTTTCGCTATTTTCCCTTCCTGATCTATCACAAATGTCGTTCTTTCAATGCCCATATATTCCTTGCCATAGTTTTTCTTAAGCTTCCAAACGCCATAGGTCTCAGCCACCTCGTGATTTTCATCAGCAAGGAGGATAAAGTTTAGGTTATGCTTGGCAATAAACTTTTGATGCTGAGTAATCGGATCCGGACTTACCCCGATTACGATAGTATCTAAAGATTGAAAGGCTTCATAATCGTCGCGAAAGTCACAAGCTTCCGTAGTGCAGCCAGGGGTCATATCCTTTGGATAAAAGTAAAGGACTACGTTTTTTCCTTTAAAATCGCACAGTGTCACGTTTTCTCCATTACTCGCAGGCAGGGTAAAGTCCGGCGCCACTTGCGCCAATTCCATAGTCATGTTCTAAAACCTCCTCTATTTTGCACTACCTTATATTCTACCAATTTCTTGATTTCTAGCAAACAAAGAGCCCCACTCTTGGTAAAAGAATAGGGCTCTTCTCATTAAAGATTTAACACGACCACTTTATCTCTCGTCATCGATTCAATACTTCGGCGAACCCCCTGTACGCCCATCCCTGAGTTTTTCACTCCTAAGAATGGAAAATGATCCGGTCCGCGCTCCGTTCTGCCATTGAGCTGGACGCTTCCCACCTCAAGCTTGGCAGCCAAGAGGAAGGCCTTATCCAGGTTTTTCGTGAAAATACTTGCCTGCAAGCCATACTCCGATTCATTGGCCAACTCTACTGCTTCCTCTTCGCTGTGCACCCGAATGATCGGCAATACCGGTCCGAACGGCTCTTCCCACGCCACACGCATTTCCTTCGTTACTCCATCGAGTACGGAAGGAGCTATTAAATTACCTTCACGCTGATTTCCGATCACTAACTTGGCACCCTTCCACAACGCATCCAAAATTAGCCCATGTACAAAATCGGCAGAAGCCGAATCGATCAAAGGAGTAATATCAGCATTGTCTTCAGGAAGACCCACGCTCAGTTGGGACACCTTTTCCTTGATTTTCAATACAAGCTCATCCGCCACCTGGTCCATCACCAGCACTCTCTTAATTGCCGTACAACGCTGACCAGAATAGGAGAATGCACCGCTAACGATCTGATTCGCAGCCAAATCAAGATCCGCGTCCTCCAGCACAATCGCAGGATCTTTCCCGCCAAGCTCGAGAACAAGTGGGATCATCTTCGCCTTTTTTGCGATATCTGTTCCGGTTTGTGTTCCCCCCGTAAACGAGATGAAGTCGATGGAGCGATGCGTAACAAGATAGTCTCCAATCTCTGATCCTTTTCCGGTAACAACATTCAAAACCCCTTCTGGAAGACCCACTTGATGTAAAGCTTCAACCATCATCAACGCACTTATCGCTCCTTGCGTGGCTGGCTTCAGCACGACGGCGTTACCGCAAATAAGAGCAGGTGCAATTTTAGCTGCTGATAAATTAACCGGATAGTTAAAGGGAGAAATCGCCAACACAACACCGAGAGGCTCCTTTTCAATCACAGCCATTTTCTTGGCATTCCCCCCGTAAAACGAATCTCCTTTCATCATTTCCCCGTGCAGTCTCTTCCCTTCTTCCACATTGTATCGAATTAAGTCCGCTGTACGGATTACCTCGTCTCGCGCAGCCGATTTTTTCTTCCCTACTTCCTTCATGATCATCTCTGCAATGGGCTCAACATTCTCAACTAATCGATCCGCCCACGCCAAAAGAATTCTTCCTCGTTCATGAACAGGGAAGTCCGCCCATTTCTTCTGGCCCTTCACCGCCCCTTGAATTGCTGCTTCGGCTTCCTCTGCTGTCATAGCAGGAATCTCACCCACCGTTTGTTGAGTCGATGGAGACACGATACTAATCCATCGACCAGTACTACTGTCTTTCCATTCTCCATTTACCAACGTCTGGTATTGTACCTGCTTCTCAAACGACTGAATTCCCATCTATTTCATTCTCTCCTCTGCTATGTGGTTGGAATTGAAGGTATATTGTGTAAATTCATTATATTACATCGGGACTATATTTGTAAACCATGGACATTATTTGTCCCTAGACAATGGTGAAAAGGCCCTGAAACGGGCTTAAGAGCTTGCCTGACTAGATTGGGGAATAAAAAAAACTCCTATCGGAGTAAATTCAAAGAAGCCAGACCGCGTTTAGAGGAAGTTTTTTATGCAGAATAAGGAGGATAAATCAACGAAGTTTATACTTTCTTAGTCTGTAAAAAAAGCCAAGAGCATCTCTTGGCTTCCAACTATCCCCAGTAACCGTTTCTACCTCTCGAGCACGAGCTACAACACCCTCACTTGATCCACCACATTTCCCTCCGTATCCCACTTGATCGCGCGGCACAGGTTATCGTGATAGAAGATAAACCAAGCCTTTTCCTCAATCGCTTGATGAATCCACTTTTCCTTGGCAAAAATAGAATCCATTGGATAATCATCAAAAGCTAAGACCCACAGCGGGTTTTTGTGAGCGTGTGTTGGCATGATATCCCCCAAGTGATAGGCAATTTCGCCAGCACTCTCGATTCTAACGATCGCGTGTCCTGCCGAATGGCCACCCGTATGAATCAACTCGACTCCTTCCGTTACTTCCACCCTTTCTTTAAAAGGACGAACCATGCTTTCAACTGGTTGCCAATTTTCTTTAAAGTAAGTATTGCGAGAGCGGATGTTAGGAAAACGCACTTCCTCCCACTCTGTAACGTTCACGTGGTGGATTGCTTTCGTAAACACGGGTAGATATTGACTTTGTTCAAGTTTAGTCAAACCTGCCGCATGATCGTTGTGAAAGTGAGTTAACAGAACATGATGGATATCCTTTAAAGTCAGACCCATTTCAGCCAAAGATTTCTCCAAGTCCGATTCTTCCACAATCCCATGCCTTGCCTTTTGCTTATCATCAAGCTTACCGCTACCCATCCCGGTGTCGATGAGCAAATTTTGTCCATTGGCTTGAACTAGGATTGGATCCGTACGAAGCTCTATCATATTGGACTCGTTACAGGGATATTTTTTACTCCACATCATTTTAGGGACGACGCCAAACATGCCTCCCCCATCTAACGCAATTTTACCACCGTTAAGCCAGGTCAAACGATAGTCACCAATAGTCAAAGATTTCATCAATCTCACCTCTACTCTTTTTTGAAAATTATACCAGATACAGAATGAATATTCATTCATTACTTTTATATTTATTTACCCACATTAGAAATATCTAAAAAAAATCCTACTCAAGAGTAGGATCGGTCAAGCATTCTCTAATGTGCAGGAAAGTAGATCATTTGAAGGATAAAAATCACTCCAAAAAAATAAAGAATGGGATGAACTTCTCTGCCTTTTCCATTTACCAGCTTCATTAAAGGATAGGTAATGAAGCCAATGGCAATTCCGGTTGCAATGCTAGAGGTTAAAGGCATGGTTAATATAATAGCAAAGGCGGGAAAGGCATCATCGAAGTCCGTCCAATTCACCTTAGCCAACCCTTCCATCATGAAGCATCCCACAATGATTAAGATAGGAGCCGTTATCGCTGGAAGAGCAGATATAGCCGATACAAAAGGTGAAAAGAATAAAGCAATCAAGAATAAGACCGCCACTACGAGTGCTGTTAACCCTGAGCGTCCTCCTGCAGCAACTCCTGCAGATGACTCAATATAAGAACTAGAAGGACTTGTTCCGAGCGTCGCTCCGACGGTTGTAGCCACTGCATCCCCCATCAGGGCAGACTTTACTCTTGGGAATTTCCCATCCTTCATCAGTCCAGCTTGCTCTGCCACCCCTAGCATGGTGCCGGTCGTGTCAAAAATAGTAACAAGTAAAAAGGCAAAGACAACGGTATATAAACCGTTTGAAAATACACCGCCAATATCTAGGTCAAAGAAGACAGCAGGCGGTGGTGCGGCAATAATGCCTTCAAATTTTAGATAACCTGTAAAATAGCCTATCACCGCGGTCACAAGCATTCCTAGAAACAATGCCCCGTTTACCTTTCTTGATATGAGGATCAGCGTAATAAACAACCCAACCAAAGATAAAACAGTAACAGGCTGATGTAAGTCTCCGAAGGAGACCATGGTTGCAGGATTAGCAACCACAATTCCAGCCATTTTTAGTCCAATAAAGGCAATGAATAAGCCAATCCCTGAGGTAATTCCATATTTAAGGAAGAGGGAATGGAATGAATCAACGTCTCACGAATCGGGGTTAGGGATAATAAAAGAAACAAGACTCCCGCCAAAAAGACGGTACCGAATACCACTTGATAACTTATACCGTTTGTGGCGACAACACTCGTAAAATAAGCATTCATCCCCATACCCGGAGCAATAGCGATCGGGTATTTGGCAAATAAAGACATGATCAAGGTGCCTACAACAGCTGATGCAATCGTCGCGATAAAGACTTGCTCGAACGGTACACCTGCAGCCGAGAGAATAGCAGGATTAACTACAATAATATATACCATGGTTAAAAACGTTGTAACCCCTGCTATGATTTCTGTTCGGATTGTTGTTCCTAATTCATTTAATTTAAAAAAACGGTCCATAGCTCCTCCTTGTTATAATCACACCTTTCCATACGCATCCAAGGAGGCCACGCCTTGGCCTAGCCATGGAGAAATCGCTCTCTATGTTCAGCTTCCATTGTCTACTTAAAAAGGGCTGCCTTTGTGGCAGCCACAGCCACTTCCATTCCAGAAAATGTAATACCTACCTATTCTACATCGATATTCCACAACTGTCATCTTAACGCATTACTACTTTAACATTCATGCTTTTCTCCCTAATTGATTTCTTTGGCAAGAGATGTTATATTCACCTGACGACCATACTGGTAATGGAAATAAAAGAGAAAAGAGATGATATCAGTGGAAGCCTTACGTGTTACAAGTCAAGAAGAATTAGATGAAGCCTTTAATATTAGAAAAGCTGTTTTTGTAGAAGAACAAGGAGTTCCTTTAGAAGATGAATTTGATGAGCATGAAGCCCATGCTGAACATATCTTGGTCTATTTTGAAGGCCAAGCCGTGGGTACAGGAAGAATGCGAGTAGTAGACGATATCGCCAAACTAGAACGTATTTGCCTCCTCGCTCCCTATCGAAAATATGGATTAGGCAAATTAATCATAAAGACACTTGAACAGTTGGCTAGCGAGAAAGGCTTAACCAAGACAAAATTACATGGTCAAACCCATGCAGAGGGGTTTTACCACAAACTAGGCTATGAAACCAAGTCCCCAGTATTTATGGAGGACGGCATTCCGCATGTTTTGATGGTCAAAAATTTAGTATAAGGAGTTTCCCTAGGCAGCCTACCGGCAACCGCTAGTAACAAGACTCTCGATGTGGTGCAGTATTCCTAGCGCTTGAACACTAGGTTCGCAGTAGAGAGTCCCTTTGCAATCTACAAACTCTCTTGCTGCTCCAAGGTTTGGCAACTTCCCCCGCAGCATAACCACCAGCGCTACCCGCGGTCATATCCACCCTCGCCTCCGTTATTTATCCTAATTTTACCACGCCTATCATTAAACTCTACCAAAATGCTGTTTACCTCTGTTTATTAGTTGGTTTTTATGGTATATTGTATACAATAGACAAAATTAATTACACAATGGAGGTACTTCTCATGGAAAAGAAAGTCGTACTTTGGAGCTCTTATACTTGCCAGCTTTGCACTGATCTCAAGCTATTCTTCGAGGAGCATCAAATTACGTATGAGAATCAAGATATGAAAAAAGATGATTCTCTTCGAGATATCATTGAGGCCAAATACGGTATTCGTAAAGCACCTGTAGTCGAAGTTGGCGATGATGTGGTGATTGGCGGTGGCCAATGGTCCGAAGAAAATTGGAAGCAATTAAAAGAATTATTAAATCTTTCTGAAGCCGTTAAATAGAGGAATAGACTGACGAAACTTTCGTCAGTCTTTTTTCTTTTTGCCAATCGTCCAACCCTTTCTACTAACAGAAGAATAGAATATATAAAAGAGGTGATCACTTTATGAGTATCTCTATTCAAGCTGCCGAGGAAAAAGATTTGGCGAAAATTCATAGAGTCATACACTTAGCCCATGCAAAAAACAGAAGAAATGGCTATTACTTTCCTATTTCTAGAATCAGCCAACGCAATCTACTTCTTAGAATGAGACGTGACCAATTCTATGTCTTAAGATATCATGACGAAATAATAGGAACCGTAGCATTAAGGAGACGAAATCATAGTCTAGAGATTTGCTCCCTAACAGTATTGGATCAATACCGAGGACAAGGTTTTGGAAAAAAGCTTTTAACATTCGCAGAAAACAAAGCGAAGGCAAGTGGTTGGAGCAGAGTCATGCTGCAGACTTTAAAGCAGCACGCCACTCTTCGAGCGTTTTACCAGCGCAGCGGCTATCGGCCTCTACCCGGTTCTAGAAACCGTAGGGGAAAGTGGATTGCTCTATACAAAACTCTCCCATCCGCCGTTTCCGATTCACTTGAGAAAATGAAATAAACTCCCACCAAGGTACCACAAAAAGTTGGTACCTTTTTTCTTTGCCATCTTCCCGTATACTGATCGCATGAACGTTACACGGGAGGTTTTCTTATGAAAAAAGGATTGTCGTTAGCGACCTTAATCCTTTTATGCTTTTTCCAGTATGTCTATAGCGACACGCCCGATCAAGATCCCTATCTGATTACCGATTTTAGCCGTCTACACCCCGTCAAAGTGGAGCGCTTAGTTCAAGGGAAGCAAGAAGAGCAATTGATCAAGCTCGTAAAAGAAGCGAGCGAAAAAAAGCTGAAGATCTCCATCGCCGGACAGCGTCATAGTCAAGGTGGACATACCTACTACAAAGATGGGATCGTGATCGACATGACCTCCTACAATCAGATTCTAGACTTTGATCCCCAAGGCAAAACAATACGCGTTCAGTCAGGCGCTACCTGGCGAGAGGTGCAAGACACCATCCACCCTTATGGATTATCGCTAAAAACCACACAATCTCAAAATATTTTTACCATAGGGGGTTCCATCAGTATCAACGCTCATGGACGAGACATCCGCCAAGGATCGATGATTTCGAGTGTAGAGTCGTTTCGTCTGCTGACAGCCGAGGGAGAGATAAAAGAAGTCAGTCGCACTCAAAATGCCGAATTATTCCCGTTAGCGCTTGGAGGCTATGGTTTGTTTGGGGTGATTTTAGACGTGACCTTAGCCCTAACCGATGATGCGATGTACGTGGTCACCAGCGAGGAGCTTTCCGTCAAGGATTATAGCCGTTATTTCATAGAGGAAGTACTCGCAAACCCCGATATTCATATGCATATCGCTCGTTTATCCATTGCGCCGGGCAGCTTTCTAGAAGAGATGTATGCCGTTAACTATGTCTTAGAGCCCTCTATTCCCTTAGAGTTCGATCGCAAGCTTGATTTCCATGAAAAGGGAGTCATTCCAACCAAGTTCTTTTTCAACTTAAATCGAAGCTTTGACTGGGGAAAGGATGTTTTCTGGCAGGCGCAAAAGCAGTACTTCCACACCCAGCAACAGACGGTAATCAGCCGAAATCAGGCCATGGGCTCCGAGTCCGCCTTTATGGAATACAGTAAAGTTGGTCAGAATGACTTACTCCAAGAGTATTTTATCCCTGTTCAACAGTTTCCAGATTTTGTCTCTCAATATAAGCAGATCTTGCAGGAAGAAGACCTGAATTTGTTGAACATTACCGTCCGGTATGTAAATCACGATGAGGAAGCCGTACTGTCCTATGCAAAGGACGATATGCTCGCCCTCGTTTGTTTATTTAACGTTTCTCTGTCTAATCAAGCGCAAGTCGAATTCAAACATAGCATTCAACGTGTTCTTGATGCCGTCATTGCTCACCAAGGATCGTACTATCTACCCTACGCAGCCTACCCGAGCATCGAGCAGTTTCAGACCGTTTATCCAAGATCCAAAGAATTTTTCGAAAAGAAACTTGTATATGATCCCAACGAGCTTTTTACTAACAACTTTTATGAACATTATAAGGGGGAATAACATATGCCGGTTCCATGGCTGATTCGGTCCCAAAGTATTTTTACCTTGTCAGCAGGGATGATCTATCCCTATTACCTACTCTTTCTCAAGAACCTGGGCAATAGCTATTCCAAGTACGGCCTAGCGTTCGCTGTGTTTACGATAAGCTCGGCTATCATGTCACAATGGATTGGCCGTCGGTTGGATCAAGGGAGTCAACAGTTGCTTGCTCTCAGCTCTTTAGGAATGATGGCAGCTATGCTTGCTTTTCCGCTTGTTGCGTCCTATGGATGGGTTCTTCTGCTCCAGATTGTCATGGGTGCTTGCAACGCGATGCAAAAAATGAGTGAAAGACAGCTGTTGGCCGACTTTACGGAACGAGGAGCCCGCGGGGAGCTCATAGGCTCTTACCATTTTTGGACCTCTGTCGCTTCCGGATTCGCTGTTCTCATTGGCGGCTATGTCATTGATTGGCTCACCATTCATGCTCTGTTCTACGCCAGTGCCCTGTTATATGGAATCAGTGCATGGGTCGTTTGGCGGCAATGTTTGCATAGGAACAACAGCATTCAAGCATGATATGAAGGATTAGCCAGTTAAAGGAGGTCGTCGAAGTGAACCCGTTAGAAGATATCGGTGAAGCTTTGCGAGGTCTAGGACATCACCGACGTGAACTAGTAGAAAAAATCCTATCGGAAGTGGACCAGGGAGATCGCTCTACATCCCTTGCGTTGTACAAGGAATTAAGCCATGTTAGCGATCAGGCCATTACCCTCATGAAGAAGCAAAAAGACATCATTGATGCTGAGATCAAAAGCTTACAGTAACGAAAACACCCACCATTCGGTTTTAGAGTGGTGGGTGTTTTCATGCAACAATGAATCACTAGACAACTGCCCCTTGCATAATTTATAAAAAAATGAGGGAGGGTGTTTGGAATGGATTTCCATACACTTTGTGAACAATTCGGTCAAATCCTGAATGCAGAACCAAATATCGAACATGGAGTTTGCTCGGTAGAACTACACCGAGATCTTAAGGTCACGATACAAGGTCGTCCTAGCCGCGGTGAACTCCATGCAGAAGTCATGTTCGAATCCTTAGACTCCAAAGGAAACGCTCTGAATATGGGGGAAACCGTCATTTTGGAAGAGGAAGTCCCCTATTTCGTAAACCTGCTGGTGAGAAACGGGATTCTCATAAGTGCCCTCCATAATCACTGGTTGTTCGCCAAACCAAACATCCTCTACATTCATTTTCAATCCATAGAGCCTCCCTTAAGCTTTGCTCGAAAAGTGGCAGAAGCAATGAAGGTTCTTAAATAAGAGTTATCGCGATCAGGAAGTGATTTCTTCTTAGAAGAGATGATATCCATAAAGCACAGTACTAAGCAAAATAGCCCAGCATAGTCCGTACACCCCGTTCCACTTTAATCCGACAACATACGGGGGCTTTTCCACCATTCCCCCTACAATGATATTAATGGCGGAGATCGGAGACAGCATCAGGGCCATAGCCCACCCTCCGATTAGGGCACCGGCTAACGAGACAGGTTCTATTCCAAGTATTGCAGGAGAAAGACTAGTACCAAGGATTGAACCCGTAACCAGTGGATGTATACCTAAAATAGCGAGAAGAGGGATGATCACAATCAATAGAAAAATCATTCCCCATAGCGACACTGTGCTTACAGCACTAAAAAGAACGGGGAACATCTCCCCAATTTCTGTTCTTGCCACCATTTCCCCTAAAAACCCCGCACTGATGAACAAGCTTACTTCGTTTATCATACGAGGCAGCGTTTGAACCCGATATTCCCCGGCAGCTACTCGATAAGCCCCTTTCCGACGTGAAAAACCCCACATTACTATAGGGAATGCTATAGAAATCAGCGCGATCACCATCATGATGGGAAAACCAGCCCACCGCTCTAATACGAGGGAAAGAAAGATGATCATGAGCACTAAAGAGATGAGTACCATGAGTTTTTGTTTCCCCGTAGGGTCCATGTCATGCGTATGGGGTCTGACAGCTAGCTCTTCGTTCTCTTTCATGTTGCGATGAACAAGCCACCCGTAAAGGATAATCAATCCAAGGCTCACCAAACCGAAGATCAAAGCTGGTCCAAGATACACATAGCTTGGGATATCCAGGTAATAGAGAATGAGGATGACCGTCGGAAAATAGGGCGCCCACAACATCGTTGCTCCATACCCCCGCAGCATGGCCTGGATCCCTGTTCTCGTATACCTTTTAAAATAGCTATCGAACATCTCGTAGTTAAGACGCATCCCACCTACATTTAACAGGGTACACAACATAAACGTAAGAGTGGCAACGGTCGCATAAAACTTCTGCCTGCCATCCAGTTTCCCTGCTGCCATCACTTGAACTGCCTGAAAATGCCCCTCCACCCGAAACGGGATCGATAACAGAGGAATAAGAATGAGAAACGTCACCAGCGGCATATTTTTCGTCAAGCTTTCCACCCAGAGGCTCCAGGTCCCTCCAGAAATAAAAAACAATACATGCCCAATGATGAGCATGAGGACACAAAGCGTTCTAGAAGTTCTGTTAATCAGTCCAAAGCCGAAGATAAAGCTGATTCCCAATAGCAACAGAATCAAGCCAAACAAGACGCTGGATGGAAAAAGGAAATAAACTACATAAAACAGAGCTAACAGCAAAATGCTGGTAGATTGAAGTTGAGTAAGCATGCCATTAACTCCTTTTGGTATATTGTATACCTAATTATAACACAGAAAAACCGGAGAAATCTCCGGTTATTCCGTCACTTAGTAGTCAACGTTTCTATTTATTCGCCTTTCAACATCCTGTTCACGGCACTAAACAATGCTTTTACCGTACAAGTCATAATATCGACATCCATACCACAGCCCCAATAGATCGTACCGTCTGCCGCCGTAATACTAATGAAGGTGACCGCTTGAGATCCAGAACCAATCTCTAGTGCGTGCTCCTTATAAGTCAAGTTGCTAAAGCTAATGCCGAGTGCTTTTTGCAGACCGTTACTAATGGCATCCAAACTTCCGTTTCCTGTACCGACATATTCCACGACCTGATCCTGATTACGGATGGAAACAATGGTTTCAAACCCAGCTTGTTGGGTAGATCTATAGTTCATGAACTCTACTGGCGTTGTCACATTTACATATTCCGTTTGGAATATGTTATAGATTTCATCAGGCATAAGCTCCTTGTGCAGCTGATCCGATACGTTTTTCACATGGTAGCCAAAGCTCTCGCGCATTTGCTGTGGCAAATCCAGTCCATAGGACTGCTCGAGGATATAACCGATTCCGCCTTTACCCGATTGGCTATTGATTCGGATGATATCTCCTTCATACTCTCGGCCGATATCCTTTGGATCGATTAATAGATAAGGAACGGTCCAGTACTGGCACTCCTCATCCTCACGCCACTTCATGCCTTTGGCAATCGCATCCTGATGCGAACCAGAGAATGCGGTAAAGACTAGCTCGCCACCATAAGGGTGTCTCTCGCCCACCTTCATTCTGGTCAGCCTTTCGTGGATGGCGATGATCTCTGGGACATGAGAAAAATCAAGCTGAGGATTGACTCCGTGAGATAACATGTTTAGAGCAAGAGTGACGATGTCCACGTTCCCTGTTCTTTCTCCGTTTCCAAACAGTGTACCTTCCACTCTTTGCGCTCCTGCCAGCATCGCAAGCTCCGCATCGGCTACCCCTGTTCCGCGGTCATTATGAGGATGAACCGAAACGATCACGTTATCACGGTAATTGAGGTGGTCGCTCATATATTCAATTTGACTTGCGTACACATGCGGCATAGACATCGACACGGTTGCCGGAAGGTTGATAATCACTTTATTATCTGCTGTCGGCTGCCATACATCTAAAACAGCATTACAGATTTCTAAAGCAAATTCAATCTCGGTCCCCGTAAAGCTCTCCGGAGAATACTGGAATCGGAAGTTCCCTTCGGTTTGGGCAGCGAACTTCTGAACCAGCTTCGCTCCTGAGACGGCGATATCGATGATTTCTTCTTTGGACTTTCTAAACACCTGTTCACGCTGAGCAACGGAAGTAGAATTGTAAAGATGTACGACAGCTGTACCTTTTACGCCGCGCAGGGCTTCAAACGTTTTTTCAATAATATGATCTCTGGATTGCGTCAACACTTGGATGGTGACATCATCTGGAATTAAGTTTTGTTCGATTAACGTACGTAAGAATGCAAATTCCGTTTCTGATGCAGCAGGGAAACCAACCTCGATTTCTTTAAAGCCAATTTTCAACAGTAACTGGAAATACTCCAGCTTCTCTTCTAAGTTCATGGGAATGATTAAGGCCTGGTTACCGTCCCGAAGATCGACACTGCACCACGTTGGGGGTTCTGTAATATACTCTTTCTCTGTCCATTTTAAGCTTGGTACCGGAGGCATAAAGTACCCTCTAGCATATTTAGTATGACTTTTCATTTTCATCCACCCTTTTCTTTATGTTTTTTTGAAAAACAAAAAAGCCTTCCATCCCTAAAACCTAGAGACGAAAGGCTGTTAACAGCTTACGCGGTACCACTCTAATTCATACCCAATAAGGGTATGCCCTTTAACAGATACGGGTTCTAACGAACCTTATATCCACCTACTGTAACGGTTAGGCTCCGGCTCCACCTACTAATTATGTTCAGCGAGCTACTCCAAGGCGAGTTCGGATTTTACTTACGGCTGTTTCGCACCACCCAACAGCTCTCTGAACGTCGATAAAATCTTACTATTCCTCTTCAACGTATTTTAAATTGATATTTCTGAAATCATACTCCATTAACGGCGATTTGTCAATTGCAAATCAGCATCTCCTTTTCAAACTCTACAAGAGACTCCTCGAGTACCTTCAATCCTTCGTCAATCTGCTCTTTACTCACAGTCAGAGGGGGGATCATTCGAATTACTTCTCCGTAATTTCCGCAAAGATAAAACAAAACTCCTTTATCCAAGGCGATATCCAGAATCCGTTTGAGTCCCTTACCATCCGGCTTCTTGGTTTGAGGATCCACCACTTCAATCCCGATCATTAGCCCTATCCCCCGTACATCGCCAATAACCGAATGTTTAGCTTTGATTTTCTCCAACTGCTCAAGGGCATAGACACCCAACTTCTTTGAATTCTCAATCAGCTTCTCTTCCTTTAGGACTTCTAAAGTAGCCATACCAGCTGAGCAAGCCATGGGATTTCCTCCAAACGTCGTTCCATGGGAACCTAGCGGCCATTGTTGCATAAGTTCCTTCGACGCCACCGTTGCACTTAGCGGAAGACCGGAAGCGATCCCTTTGGCTATAGCCATAATATCTGGGGTCACGCCAAAGCTTTGGGCGGCAAACCATTCTCCTGTTCGTCCAAACCCAGTTTGCACCTCATCAAAGATGAGCAAGATCCCGTGCTGATCGCAGATTTGGCGAATTTTTTGAAGCCACTCTTTAGGAGGAATAATATAGCCCCCCTCACCTAAAACAGGCTCAACAATCACAGCCGCTACCTCTTCTGGAGTCACTTGGTGCTGGAATAGGGTTTCAAAATCTTTCTCAAGCTTTTCCACGGTGTAAACGGCGGGATTCATATGCTCAGGGCATTCTTTAATATTGGCGTAAGGCAGCTGGTAGGTCAGCCCAGACGGCTGGATAAACTTCCGGTATTTGCTTTTGGAAGTCGTCACGCTCAAGGCACCAAGGGAACGTCCATGAAAGCA
Source organism: Ammoniphilus sp. YIM 78166 (assembly GCF_004522215.1). Lineage (GTDB taxonomy): Bacteria > Bacillota > Bacilli > Aneurinibacillales > RAOX-1 > YIM-78166. The sequence goes on from NZ_SDLR01000005.1 coordinate 424,750, forward strand.
TCCGATAAAGGAAACCACATATGGTCTTCTGGTCACATGCTTAGCTAGTTTGATTGCCCCCTCAATGGCTTCCGTTCCACTGTTGGCAAAGAAGAAACAATCGAGATTTCCTGGAAGAACCGCAGCCAGCTCGTCAGCCAACTTCAAAATGGATTCATAGATGATGACACCAGAGGGACCATGGATTAAATGATCAGCGGCATCCTTAATCGCTTTTACCACCTTCGGATGTCTGTGTCCCGTATTGGCCACGGCAATTCCAGAAGTAAAATCCAAATAACGCTTTCCGTCCAGTCCATAATAATAACAGCCTTCCTCTTTCACCACCGGAAGATTCGGATGGTCTTTGGCCATACTAGGTGCCAGACGCTCTGGCATTTTCTTTACGAGATTGCTCCAATCGTTTGTCATATTGTGTTCCTCCTCCAGTATCTAAAAGAAAAATAAGTGAGCTATAAGAGCAATAACCGGCAGCGTAATCAGGGTTCGCTGTAAAAAAATAAGCAGTAATTCACCGAAGTTTAATGGGATCTTAGATTTCATTAACAAGATTCCAATTTCCGACATATAAATCAACTGGGTCAACGATAAACAGGCAATGACAAATCTCGTGAGTTCACTTTCAATGCTTTTTCCGACTACAGCTGGTAGAAACATATCCGCAAACCCGACAATCATGGCAGGTGCCGCAGCGCGTGCTTCAGGAATCTGCAATAACTCCAAGATCGGGACAAGGGGATAAGAAAGATAACGGAAAACTGGTGTGAATTCGGCAATAACCAAGGCGATGGTTCCTAATCCCATGACTAATGGAATCAAGCCAAAATAGATGTCCATCACGTTATGGATCCCGTTCTTTGCGACTTGCCTATAACTCTTTACAGAACGAGCCTGCTCCACCGCCGTCTTTAATCCCCAGTGAAAATCAGATACTCCCGCAGGAACCTCTTCTGAGATTTGTTTACCAGCCTTTTCGTAGTAGATGTCTTTCTTGCGGGATAACGGTGGAATTCTTGGGCATACAATAGCTGCGAATAGTCCAGCCACCACCACCGTGATATAAAATGGGACAAACATATCCCCGATTCCCATAAACGTGGCTATCACTAAGCTAAAGGCAATAGAGGCAATAGAGGCAATCGAGAAGTTCGTGGCAATAACCGAAGCTTCACGCTGAGTATAGTAACCCTTTTCATATTGCTGTGTGGTAATGAGGACCCCTACGGTCCCACTTCCCATCCAAGATGCCATGGCATCAATGGAGGAACGACCGGGTAGCTTAAATAAGGGCCTCATGATTTTGCGGACGGCGGTCCCAATAAAATCCATCAAACCAAATTCCATCAAAAAAGGCATAAATAGAGCTGAAAAGAAAAACCACGTAGCCAATACTGGAATTAGGGCATTCAATACGGTACCGCCTGTATATTCCGACCAGATCCATTCAGGGCCGACCCTAAATACGGTAAGAAGGGCAAATACCGCTCCTAACAAACGAATAAAAGCCCAGCCTTTCCCGACGTGGAATAAGCTGCTCATCACATAGGACTTTGTGATCCATGCCGGTTTTAACACAATCGCCAAAAGAGAAAATACGGCAGAAATGACAAGTACGGCCGTCATCAGACCTGGTAAAGCGCTGCCAATAAAGTCTTGCGTAAGTTCTGCTACGATACCGATGATGATGGTGGTTTTCCCATTGTAAGAAATCGGAACGAGGAAAAGGAGAATACCCAATAACGACGGAATGATAAATTTCATCAGATCCCCAAGGGACCAACGTTCGGCAGATTTCGTCATTACTGGTTCCTGTAATACCACTTCTTTTTGTGGTTGTGGCTGCATGACAACACCCCTTCGTTTAGAGATTAATTTTGATTTCGTCTATTATTCCTGCAAAACTCATGCCAATCTCTATTCTTCAATACGATATTTCTTCAGTTTTCTGACGATGGAAGGTTGACTAATACCTAGTACTTTCGCCATCTCCATTTGGGTCCGATAACGCTTCTTCGCTTGCATGAGGACGCCTCGCTCAAACTCATCGATCATGTCATTTAAAGGGCGCAGTCTGTCCTGAGTAAGAGGATCATTTGAAGAAGACTGCCGGTAGGAGGCAGGAAGGTTATCGACTGTAATCAGCGTCACAGACGAGGTCACCACGAGGCGTTCCATCAGATTAATTAACTCCCTCACGTTCCCTTTCCACTCTTGGTTCAACAACACTTGCAGTGCATCTGCTTGCAATTCACGTGTTCGCTTATACTTCACGGAAAAATGCTTAAGCAGATGATCTACGAGCGGTATAATATCTTCTGTCCGTTGGCGTAACGGCGGAATCAGCAAGGGAACGACATTAAGTCGAAAAAATAGATCCTCACGGAATTCCTTTGTTTCAACCGATTTTTCCAAATCCCGATTCGTCGCGGAGATCAGTCGAAAATCCACCGTTCGTGGCTGGGTTCCTCCCACACGATAAAACTGTTTTTCTTGGATAAATTTGAGGACTTTCACTTGATTAGCTAGGCTCAGTTCACCAACTTCATCAAGAAACAAGGTTCCTCCTTCCGCCAGCTCCACGAGGCCAGGTTTTCCTTTTTTACTTGAACCTGTGAAAGACCCTGCTTCATACCCAAAAAGCTCAGCCTCAAATAAGCTTTCTGGAATGGCGCCGCAGTTCACCTCGATAAATGGACCGCTCTTTCGTGTACTTCTATTGTGTATGAATTTGGCAATCAAGGTTTTGCCTACTCCGGATTCTCCAAGCAACAGTACGTTAGCATCCACTTCTGCCACCTGCAGCGCGGTCCGCAGCACTTGTGACATCTCGACACTATGAGCTATGACTCCATCTGTATCAAACTGGCGTTGACGCAAGATTTCCAGTTCTGTTTTTACTCGCTGCATTTCTTCTTCCATGACGTTTAAATACTTCCTCATCTCCAGCAATTCCGTTACATCGTGAGAATAACTCACGATCCGAGCCAGCACTCCTGTTGGATCATATACGGGAATCGCTGTAACCAAAAGCTTCTTTCCTTCTCCTGTGGATTGGACGAACGTTACTTTTTTCTTTTCTTTCACGACCATTGGAGTGGCTAGTGGCGTAAAAAGGCCTTTTTTCTCTAGGTCGTACACAGACTTGCCGATTAGCTCCTCCGACTTTACACCGTATATGGAACCCGTCGCTTCACTTACTTTTAAGATCGTCCCGTCGACATTCGTCACTAAAATATCGTCTTTTAGGGAAAGAAGAATGGCTTCATGCTCATTCCATTCCCTTGCAAAAGGTTTCGTCATGGATATCCCGCCTTCATTATTCAAAAATGGATAATCGAGTTGGTTTTTTGATTGAACATTGGTTCTATTAGCGTTTGGCATTTATCAAATAATAAATAAAATATTCAAAAATGAATAATTATTATTATACACTAGTTAGACAGCTCAGCAATGGCTTTCTTCTAAAAAAAAGCCCCTCTTGAAAGGTCAAGAGAGGACTTCGAATTCGACACCTTCTTGCATTCTCCCCGAACTCAGGGTTTAATGATAGGGAGGGGTGATAAACAATGTTATGGGTTCGAACAGCTACCGTAGAAGATGTAGATCAGATGATGCAGTTAGATTATCGTTACTATCCACAGAAATGGCATATAGACTTAGAAGCCGTGAAACAAACCTTCCGCAAGGGAACCCAGCTCGCACGAGTGGTAGGTACCGCGGAAGGCATCAAGGGATATTATGCTGCACTCCCTCTAAACAAGGATGCCTATGAAAAGGTGTTGTGTGGAGAACTTAAAGAAGGCGAGCTATCCGAGTATGTTCTGCATTACCGACACCATAAAGAAGTTTACATATACAGTGTTTCTATCATTGTTGATATTGAGGATGAGCAGAAGAAACTTTATAGTAAAGCACTTGTACAAGACATGCCTCGTTTCTTTAACTCCTTAATGGAAGCAGGAGTGAGCATAAAAGAATTAGGGGCCATTGTTGTCTCCAAGGAAGGGAAACAACTGCTAGAACGAATTGGCTACCAACACCATGGCCAGATCCTCACCTATGAAGGCCTAGAGTACCCTATTTACCGGGCACACGTATGGAGCATATTAGACGCAATAAAAACTCCGATAACAGCATTTTAAAACTAGGCTTATAACAGCCTAGTTTATTTTCTTCCACAAAAAACTCCATTCATTGACAAGGCTTGACCAAATAACCTAGACTTGAAGGATATCAGACTTATAGAAAGGAACAAGTAAATGGGAAAGAAAAAAACGAAGAAACAAGTCGAAGCTGAAAAAGCAAAGCAATCGCAGCGATTAATGGGGTGGACCCTTGGCCTTATCCTTCTCCTATGCGTAGGAGCGATCTTATACAGTGCTTTTTCCGGTCCGAAGACCAAGTCTGCCTTAGATGAAGCCGTGTTTCAGTATGACCAGCAGCCTCTTCTGGGGTCAAAGGATGCACCTGTTAGAATTGTAGAATTTGCCGATTTCAAATGTCCTTCTTGCAGGCTATTTGATCAAGACATCCTTCCCTTGGTAAAGAAAGATTTTATCGATACCGGCATCGCCCAATTCTACTTTATCAATTATCCCATCGTGAGTCCGAATGGTGATTCTACCACCGCAGCGATAGCTGGCGAAGCAGTTTATAATCAGAATCCAGAAGCATTTTGGTCGTTTTATGATGCCGTTTTTGCCAACCAGCAAGATGAGAAAACAACTTGGGCTACTCCAGATACCCTAGTGCAGATTGCACGCAAGGCCAACCTCCCGATTAACTTCGATCAATTAAAAAAGGACATCGAGGACAGCCAATTTGCCGAGCAAGTTAAAGGAGATATCGCCATTGGGAACCGAGCTGGTGTAAGAGGCACCCCAACCCTGTTTATCAACGGTAAAGAGCTTCCCATCCAAGATACCTTTAATTATGAAGCCTTTAAAGCAGCCATTCTCGAGGCTCAAAACGGTTCACAATGATCAGACAGTACAGCCTTTATTTAGCCTGGCTTGTCTCCCTTATTGGCACGGGAGGCAGCCTTTATTTTAGTGAAATTGTAGGCTTTATTCCTTGTTCACTATGCTGGGTTCAGCGCATTTTTATGTACCCTCTTGTTATTCAATTAGGAATTGCAACCTTTAGGAGTGACCGTGGAATTATCCCTTATACGATGCCTTTAAGCATCATCGGAATGGGAGTTTCTCTATTCCATTATCTTAAACAAAAGGTGCCGATGTTTGATCAGGTGCTTCCTTGTACCGTAGGCGTACCCTGTAGTGGACAGTATATCAATTGGTTAGGTTTTATCACCATTCCTTTTCTAGCTTTGATCGCCTTTACTTTGATTACGATACTTCTATGGCTAGGAAAAAAAGAGCAGTGATTCCACTGCTCTTTCTTCGATTCGCTACTGCATCCAAAGCTGAAACAAACCCTCCGTGATGCCAAGGTTGTACATATAATAAAACCCAAAACCCGTACTGATCACACCGGTCGCTTGCGTAAGAGCCTTGTTAATTCTCATCTTGCCTGCACTAAAAACAAACGGAATGCCGATGATAGTAGTAAAGAACAGCATTCCCACTACCGTGCCCGCGCCAAATATGAATATATAGGCGGCGCCTTCCCAAACGGTATTAACTGTACTCATCGTGAGCAAAACCATGGCAGCACTTCCAGCCAGTCCATGAATAAGGCCCATGAACATCGACTTCGTGTAAGAAACATCTCTTGGCTGATGAACATGCTCATGCCCCTGATTGCGTGCGGTTTTCACCGATCGCACGGCAGCAACCCCAAAGTAAACCAGCATAATCCCGACTAAGAACTCCAACGACATCGCCCACTTTTCCGGTAGCTCACCTTTCATGAGAATCAGGACGATCCCAACAACAAATAGAGTAGCCGTATGTCCCACACCCCAAAACACACCCGCTAAAGAAGATCTCCATAGCTTTTTGCTCTGGCTGGCAATCGTTGAAACGGCTATTACGTGATCCGGCTCAATGGCGTGCTTAATACCTAAAATAAATCCAAAAACTAGAATAGACAGTAATCCTACTTCTTCCACGTCGTAACCCCCAAAATAGAAAAATAAAAAAAGCATCCTTCTAAACGAAAGATGCATTACGCACAATAACAATATTAGTTACGTAACACCTCCCCTAATTCCCGTAAGGTTTTGCACAGTGTTATACTCTTGTGGCAGGTCTCCTGACTTCGCTTCAACCATCTATTTCTCCTTCCCAGTTGCAACAACCAGTGGTATCCTAAAATAGATGTCAGCATTACAGTGGCGGGTCCGTGTCGGAATTGCACCGAGCTTCCCTATTAAGCTGTTAACCTACTAACAGCACCATAAAAGCAAAAATATTTAATTATAGATTATACACTACCATAACTAACCAGTAATCTCAATGGTCCCTTTATAGATTTTCATCCAGCCACCATCGTACAGTTCCTACCCTGAGCTTTTGCTTGGTACAAAGCTTTGTCCGCTTCATGATAAAGCTTGAATCCATCTTCCACATTTTCCGGATAGGTGGCGATCCCGATGGAGACCGTGATGCTTAGAATCGTCCCATCAGCAAGCTGGATCCGTTGATCCATCACATTCTTCCGAATTCGTTCAGCTATCTCAAAGGCCTCGGTGCTCGTTGTCTTCGCCATAATGACTGAGAATTCCTCTCCACCGTTTCTTGATACGGTGTCCTCTTTACGAACAGATTTTTGAAGGATACTTGCAAATTGTCTGAGCACTTCGTCGCCTGTACTATGCCCATATGTATCATTTATCTTCTTGAAAAAACGATATCTAGAACAATCAGACTTAATGACTGATGCAGTTCTCTGGATTGATTCACCAATTGCCGATACGAATCCTCGAAATAATGTACATTATGAACCCCCGTCAGATAGTCTTTCTTGACTCGCATCTCAAGATCTTTTAAAATTTCTTCGTTTCTGCGGAGGGTTGTAATCAAAGATACGGATACGTATCCTCCAAAAAAGGAGAAAAACCAATATTCCGCAATAACCCCTATATATAACTCTAAGCTATGATGAACAAGAACAAAATATTTAGTAATCGTCAGAATGATACAGGAAAACAACGTTGCCATCGCCCATTGATTCCATACCCCTCTTACTTTCTTGGATAAGATCATGCCAAAAATATAAACGAGAATAATAGCGACGACGGCGAAAAACGCCGCTTCACTCCATCCAAATAATAAGATTCTTGCTATCGCAATCAGGGAAGCAGCCGTAAAGGCAGCCATCGCTCCCACAAAGATTAAACATAAAATGATGGGAACATGACGTAAGTCCAAGAGGGAGCCATCAATCGTCTTAAACCCAAACCCCATAAGGACAATTCCCAAGAAACCATACATAACACCATGAACAAGCTGTTTTAGGCTGGTTTGGGGTTCTACAAGCCTTGGAAACCGTTTTACGAGCTGGTGTCCGACGAAAAGAAAGGCCACTAAGATAGAGAAATTGGATATAAAATTATGAACAAACATTAATCTCACCCATGTTGTGTTTAGCTTTTCCTCACTTTATCCTATTTCAAGCCCCCTGTCCATGCTAAATCCATACCAAAAAAAGCATCTACCCCGGTGTCAGTAGATGCTTCAGACTCAATCCTTAAGCGCCAAATCTCTTTCTATACCCGCACTTCCTGCACAATTCCTCCACCGCTTCTCTCTTGGAAAATCCATAGAATAAGTTGTTCGCTCTTTCGCTTTCCACAATGTCAGAGAACGGTGTGCTGTGTACGTTTCCTAAATTGATGACACCCTCGCCATCCAGACAGCATGGAACCACCGTTCCATCCACGAGAATCGCCGCTTGGCTGCGCAGCGCATGGCAAAATCCTTTTCCATCGTCTTCAGGGGCCTCTAGGCTCGGCCATTGAAATTCATGATCTTGATTTAAATAAATCCGTTCAGCTATTTTAACCCCGCTGCCCGGCACTACTTTTTCTTCGATTCTAAAGTCAAGGTTAAACTCCTTCTCAAGGACTTCGAGGGTTTCTCGGTTTCTGCTTTTTTGCAGGTTCGTTGCGTTGTCCTGATCTAAATTCCATAGTCTAAAGGAAAAGATCACCTTATGCTCCGCCGCTTCCCTAACAAAGGATAAAATATGAGACAAATAACCTTCCCGATCCTCTGAACCTTCATGCCCATCAAAGCTATGAAGCGAGAAGTTCATTTGGCGCAGCGCTGGTTTTCCTAATAACTTATGCTTCGTCTTAGCGATCAGCGTTCCATTCGTGGTGATGTTGACCTTGAAGCCTTTTTCATGGCTTAGGTCAAGCAGCTCATCAATTTTGGGATGGAGAAGTGGCTCCCCTTTCACATGGAGATAAATATGGTTCGTATGCGGCTTAATTTGATCCAATATATGATTGAACGTATCTAGTTTAATAAAATTCGCCTTTCGAGCCGTCTGCGGGCAAAAGGTGCAAGCAAGGTTACATACGCTTGTAATTTCGATATAAACTTTCTTAAATGTTTTCAAAGCGTGGCTCCCCTTATTTTTTAGTCACACTATATTATACCGTTCTCGATTAGGGAAAGAAACACTGTGGATGATCTCTTTTTACTACCTATTTCTTTCAGTACTTGGTTTGATAACCATACAAACCACATAAATTTACATATTATGTACGATTCAGACAAAACGAGGTGAAGATATTGAGAATATTTCGTGCGAGATTGAGAGGGAGGAATGAAGTCCCTCCTGTACAAACCAATGCCTTTGGCTTTGCCCAATTTGTAACAAATAGAAACCACACCCGAATAAGGTTTGCCCTAGATGTAAGAAATATTCGGAATTTTGTTCAAGCACACATTCACGTGGGTCAACGAGGAGTCAATGGACCCGTAGTCGTCTTCCTCTTCGGGGCAGACCTAGAGACACTCGAACAGCAAAATGGGATTACCACAAACAGAGGGGTGATCACAGGTACAATCACAGATCGGGACATCGTACCTAATGACCTTGGTATTCGAACAGTCAGGGACTTGCTAAGGGCTATGAGAAGAGGATTAACCTACGTTAATGCGCATACCGAGCAAAACCCTGCGCCTGGAGAGATGAGAGGTCAAATTGTACCTATAAGGTCAAATTCACGTCGATAGTAAATAAGCTTAAGGAGCAGCCACACTGAGCTGCTCCTTAAGCTTATTCTTCACCATCTGTAGAAGTCTCCACAACATGCCTGAGCATGGAAAGCTTGTTGTCCCAAAACTGCTCAAAAAACGATAACCAATCCTTGAGTTCCAACAATGCCTCGGGGTGTAGCTTATAGCGTGTCTCTCGTCCCACTTTAGTCATACTCACAAGCTTCGACTCTGATAAGATGCGCAGATGTTTAGACACAGCCGTTCGACTGATTGGAAAGTGATGGCTGATCATGGTAACAGGCATTTCCTCATAAGCAAGAAGTTTAAGCATTTCTCGCCTGGTTGGATCAGCAATCGCATCGAATACATCATGCTTGTGCAGCGCTGACATTATCCTTCAACCACTTCTCGAAGCCTAACGGTAACAATCGTCTCCCATCCATTCCCCATTCTGTCACGGATAACAGATTGTTTTTCTTGCACTGGCGGCATAAGATCGTCAGGTTCGCCCCACCCAGAATGAGTCAGGGTAAATTCTGTTTTGCCGTCTGTCTCTTTCAATTCAAACGATACTTCCCATCCATTACCTCCCCAAGAAAAAGCCAGTCGATGCGGAGCTGCAAGTTCCAATACCTTACAGGGAGTCGGCCCAAAAGGAGACTGAATCGTAAACTCATAGCCGAGTTCGGCTTTAAAATCATTAGGCATAAACCAAGAAGCAATACCGTCAGATGTGGATACCGCTTCCCATACCTTCTGAATCGGTGCATTAAATATCGTGGTTTTTCGTATATCCTGTAATGGCATGTTTCATTCCTCCAATAGTAAATATGTAACCAAAAGGTTTCCTTTTTAATTATATGAAACCTTTGGGTTTCATGTCAAGACAACCCCTAATCAGACACAACCCGTACTTGCCACATATAATTTCACAAGTACCTGTAAAATACCAGTTGACAATGATTATCATTAATTGGTATACTGTATACCATAGATATAAGAAAATAATACAACAATCAGGAGGAATCAAAGATGTTAAAATGGATATTTGGAAATCAAGTAGAAAAATTGGTAGCAAGAAAGGAAAAATCCTTAAGCAAAACCATGAATTATAGTAAGAATCACAAATAAGGGGGATTGCTCTATGTTAAACTGGTTGAATTGGCTTTTTGGAGGAAAGGCGGAAAAGTTGGCAGCTAAGAAAGCGAAGAATCTATTTAAGACAATGAATTACAGCCGGATTCACAAAATCAAGTAAAGGAGAAGATCATGAACAACTATTAAACCCCCTAGGCTTAGGTTACAGCCAGAGGGGGTTCATTTGTTTTAACGAATGATACTTTTAATGAACCTTTCTAGGTACGTAACATCCGTTATATTATCATTGCATTTCTCACTGTTTATACACATATAGTTGCCTACAGCTTTATAATAATCAACAGAAGCGTTGGCAGGCTTTGATTTGGTTAGAGCCGTCACTAATGCAACTTCCCCATGCCCTTTACATAAAGAACATACATCCTTCTTATTAGTTGGGATATACTTCCCTTCGATCCCCACGATCTGATCATCGAGGTTATACACCAAGAACATTTTATTCAAGGCTATATCCAGCCAACTCAAGTAAGTGAATGATAGGAAATCAATAGACGAAAAATCAGGAAGCTTAAGCTTTTTGTTTTTCGGGAACAATTTCCGAAGCTGCGTTTCCGTCACTTGTGAAAAAGCCACTCTATTCGGGGTTAAAGAATTCAGGTATTGCTGAAGGTCTTCTGCTTCATGCAAAACCGACACCTTTTCTAATAGTTGCCTTTGATCTGACGTAAGGCTTGGAAATCCTTCAAGTATTTGGGTCTCTGCACTGTATCTTATAGCTTCCATTACTCTTGGGTCCGCCACCGTCTTGGAAGCATACTGAACATTGCGCGCTTGCTTCTTAATAAGATTATATTGGTGATTCCTAATAAATGGTTTACACATCAGGTCCAGCTCCTTATTCTTAATAGATAAGTTTAATAAGGGGCAAAGCCAAATATTAGGAACGAAATAAGCGCTATTGGGCGATACGATAATATTAATCCATCCACCCATGCAAAGAATCGCCCCTCATTAGGCTTTGCATGAGACGATACTGATGTGGACAAATTCGAATGGATTTGCCATCTAAACCACCCCCCTCGATCATAATATACAATAATTTTACATCTTTTGCATGCTTGCTACCTACATTTCTTCTGTTTTTTGAACATATTTACTCCGTTTCTTCCCTTAACAAAGGAAACTCAAGTTGAACGGACGTTCCTTTGTTTAATTCGCTCATGATCTCGAAAGTCCCTCCGTGATTTTTAACGATTTGCCGGCAAATCATGACGCCCAAACCTGTTCCTTCTTTCTTAGTGGTAAAAAAAGGCTCACCTAACCTTTCGATTACGTCTTGAGGAATGCCGCAACCTTCGTCTCGCACAACAACAGAAATCCCTGTGTAATCTCTGTTGCTTACTTCTATGGTAATTTTTCCTCCTTGAGTCATCGACTCCATTGCATTTTTTAGAAGATTAATAAATAGCTGTTTCATTTGATTTTCTTCAGTATTCACGGTTTTTAAATCAGAATGATCAATGACCGAGACCTGAATATTTTTTAAATTTGCTTCTGCCTCTATGAAGTAAACGACGTTTTTTATGATTTGAGTAAGATCTGTAGCTTTGAACGAGACGCTCTGCGGTTTAGATAGCATGAGAAATTCGCTTACGATTAAGTTAATTCGACTGACCTCTTCAAGTAAAACTTTCGTATGGCGCTGATCAAGACTAGACTCCAGCAGCTGAATAAATCCCTTGATCGTTGTTAATGGATTACGTATTTCATGAGCCACACCAGCCGCTAATTGCCCTATGGCAGATAGCTTTTCTGATTGGCGGAGATACATTTCTAATTGTTTCGATTCGGTCAGGTCCTTGATGACCTCAAACAGGCCAATCACCTGGTGATCGATGATGATCGGAATGACTTTAATATCGATGTCTACAATATGACCATCCTTGTGAATGACAGAAATCTCGTATTCTTGCGTATGCCCCTCAAGGGCTTTTTGATGATGTTCTGTTCTAATTTTCATATCCTTTGGCACAATGAGAGAGGAAAATCCGAGCGACTTGAGCTCAGCTACCGTGTATCCCACAATTTTTTCGATCAAGTCATTGCCCTTTATAATCTTCTGCTTCAAATCCACTTCCAGCATCCCCACATTATTATAGTCAAAAATAGACTGATACTTTTGCTTCGACACGCGGATAGAACTGAATTGCCTAAAAATGAAATATAAAATGATAATGAATAGAAAAACGAGGAGAATGGAACGGAAAAAGATAAGCAAGCTAATCGTTTCGGTATACTTCTCTTCAATTTGTCTTCGCTTTGCTTCTATTATGATGTGGGTATCCGTAAAGGATTGTTTAAAAAAATCAAAAGCTTCTTTTCCTTTCTCCATTGACTCTTGGCTAGGATGGATCCCTTGGTGTGTTAATTGCACCTGATAGTTTCCATAATGGGAATACCAATGTTCCCCCCTCTGGACTAGACCCTCTACATGTTCCGCAAGAGAGGGATACGCTTGGAGCTTCAGCGACAAGCCTTTCTCGATCTCGTCAAAAGCTTGTTTCCCTTCATGAAATGGCTCTAAAAACCTAGGGTCCCCCGTTAAATTAAACCCTCTTTGCCCGCTCTGTTGGTTTAGGACAGAGATGTACAGTTCATTTATATCACGATGGATGTCATTAATCTCTTTCTGTAGCATTTTTTCCTTTTCAATCACATGCAGCATATAAGTATGACTCGTAATAATGAAAACCGTAAATAAAGTCCCCCAAAAAACGAAGGGAGCATAAAACTGTGTAGCTCTCCACTTCAACATCGCTGATTTCCCCTTAATACTGCACAAAGGTTGGTATATATACCAAAAATGATACCTTGTACTTAACATAAAATCAAACAAATATTTTGCAAATTTCAAAGATTCTATATGTCAATCCAAAAGTGAAGGTGCCCTTTTAGGACACCTTCTTTTATAAATCCCTATTGCCCTTGCCCTAACGAATATCCCAACTCTCCGTCGAAACGGTACAAGTTCTCCACTTTTATAAAATCGAGTCCTGCTTGCTCTACTCGACTTAATAGTCCAAGGATATCTTCATTGGTAACAGCTTCCTGTTCCTCGCTTTTCTGAAAACGACAACGCCAGTGATCTGTCGTAAAAGTTTCCGGAAAGCTGTTGGGATAAACCTTGACACCTCGATTGGTAATCACAGCGAGTTCAAAATCATCACCAGCAAGCTCTGTCATTTTTTCACCCATCTCATCGGGGGTGAGCTCATTATTGAATAAAAAAACATCGACCCCATCTAATTCCCGGACGACATCCGCCGGCGGGCGATCCTTGACCATCGGAGCTAGCTGGAATTCTGTTGCACCTTCCGGCTCTTTTTCAAGAGTATAATTCACAGGTTCAAAGCTTGTAGGCTTCTGCCCGAGTCGTGCAATTACGGCTTCAGCAAATTCCATAGTCCCCACGGAAGTGCCTCCTTTGGCGATATCCCCCGTGTGAACCCCATCTTCGATCGTTTTCAGCCAGGCATTGTGAATGCGCGCGGCTACTTCTGGTTGTCCAATGTGGACGAGCATCATTATCGCACCATGAATCAACCCTGACGGGTTAGCGATTCCTTTCCCGGCTATGTCAGGAGCACTGCCATGAATCGCCTCAAACATGGCAACATGGTCCCCGATATTTGCTGAACCTGCCAATCCCACACTGCCTGTGATTTGAGCTGCTACATCAGAGGCAATATCTCCATAAAGATTAGGCATCACGATCACATCAAAGTCCTGTGGAGTATCCGCAATTTTTGCCATTCCAATATCTATGATCCAATGCTCAGTTTCCAGCTGAGGGTATTCTTTCGCAACCTCGTTAAACACCTTGTGAAAAAGGCCATCAGTTAGCTTCATGATATTATCTTTGGTAAAGCAGGTGACTTTCTTCCGATTGTTCTTTCTTGCATATTCAAAAGCATATCGAATAATCTTTTCGCAGCCTGGACGAGTAATGAGCTTCAGACACTGAACGACCTCTGGGGTTTGCTGATGTTCAATACCTGCATAGAGATCTTCTTCATTTTCACGAATAATGACGATGTTCATATTAGGGTGCTTGGTTTTGACAAATGGCGCATACGAAACATTCGGCCTCACATTAGCATACAATCCCAAGGTTTTTCGAATTGTTACGTTAAGGCTCTTGTAACCGCCCCCTTGTGGGGTCGTAATCGGTCCTTTGAAAAAAACCTTGGTTCGTCTTAATGATTCCCAATCGTCTTCGGTAATCCCCGACGAATGACCAGCTAAATACACTTTTTCCCCTATATCAATAAACTCCGGCTCAATCATGGCTCCCGCTTGTTCTAAGATTTTTAGCGTGGCATCCATAATCTCAGGACCGATTCCATCTCCTCTTGCAATCGTAATCGCACGTTTTTGCGGCATAAGTGACATCTTCCTTTTCTGGTTGTAGGTTGAATTGAAAGTTTAAAGATCTCAGTAATATTGTTCCTTGAACTACTTCATCTTATCTATGCTAAATCCATAATAATGAAGAATCAAAGTTGTAATCCCTATCGCTAACCCCCAGGCTAGGCGCGGATTCTTATGGTGAAGTGGAATGATAATGAACATGGCGAAAACAAAGGGTATCGAATGCCAAAATTCCCACCCGTTGTGATAAGTAATATACCCAGTCCGAAACCCAATAAATTCTATGGACAAGTAGAGGATCACCCAAAATAGAAAATGGGCGGTTCGTTTCCACCAAGAATTCGTCTTAAAAAACTTGTATAGATATATTAAGATCGTTGAAGGGTAACCAACAAACATGATGAGTAAAGAAATAATAGTATGATTAGGAAGAAGCCCTTGAAGCATTTTCTCATGGAAAGTCCACAATTGATGATCATAGGACAAGAAGTTATGTAGAAAATCACATAGGATGATAAAGAGAATGGTGGGATAATACTTCTCCCCATTTCGCCAATCGCCCCATCGGTAAGCAGCCAATAACAGCAAGACATTATAAATAATATGCATGGCTCGTCAGTCCTCAGTTTACAATTTATTATAGATTTTGCCATTTTCTTCTACTCCATCCGTGTTCGAAAAAAAGAGTAGTACAATGACACAACCCTAAACTAACGGGATTGCATACTCTATTAAAAAGAAAGCTGGTGATAAAATAGAAATGGCCATTACTGTAACCCATACACGAGTACGATGGACCTCTCAGCATGGAGTGCAAGTCGCACCAAAACAAGCCGATGGAAAACTCCCCTATAGCGGAGACTATGCCGCATCCAATGGTTGGACGGACATCCGGTATTTTTATGTTGATTTTAAAAATTACGAAATGGATATTGTAATTAAACCCGACCATACCGTTCCTCAAATCGCTTCGGATGCGGGAGCAGAACTGGCCATTAATGGTCCCTTCTCCTATAACGTCCGACCGATTGGCTTCATCGTTAAAGACGGAAAACTAATCAATGACACCGTATCCGCCGAGAAATGGGCCGACTTTATCCTTTATCAAGACCATAGTATGAAGGTGGATCAACTCAATCGAAATGCCCTGCAAGGCATTAAAATAGCCTTTTCTTCTACCCCTCAGCTTGTAAAGAATGGTAAAATTTATGTGAACACAGCTGGCGAAGGAACACCACCTGACGTTTATGCGAATCGCAGGCCAAGAACAGGACTGGGCTTTACCCAGGACCAACGTTTGCTTGTTATCGTTGTAGATGGCGATTCCACATGGGACGCAGGGCTGCGGGTGGATGAATTGGCTGCCGTGATGATCTACTTGGGAGCAGTGGAAGCACTGAATGCTGATGGCGGTGAATCCAGTGTTATGGTCCAATATGGCCAACCTATCAGCGCCAATAAAGATCAACGAAAGCTTGGAGCCGCCATTTTATTCCACCCCAAGACTTCCCCGGCTGATCTCTATCCGCCGAATACACCCCAATGGAAAATCGATTCCGTAGAGTGGATGTACGACGAAGGCTTATTAACCGATCCAGCCTGGAAGAAAACAATCGACCAAGCTCTCCCGCTCTGGGCAGTGGCTATTGTGTTGCGTAAGCTTTATGAAAAACTTAAGCCTTAAAAAGAAAAGAGCATCGAATGAGTGTCGATGCTCCTTCTCTTTTCAATTAATTCCCTTCGGCTTCCCAGCGAGAAACCTCGGCTCTCACGCGAGGCGCAACTTCCTTCCCCAACAGCTCAATGGCGTTCATGACCTCTTGATGAGGCATCGAACCGACGGGTAAATGAAGCATAAAACGCGTAATGCCCACCTGCTTGCGCAGGTGGATAATTTTTTCCGCCACCGTTTCCGGATCCCCTACATATAGCGCTCCTTCAAATCTTCGCGCAGCATCAAACGCTCTTCGGTCGTAATGCCCCCATCCTCGCTCTTTTCCGAGTACGTTCATCACATACTGAGTCGATGGGAAAAACTTGTCCGCTGCGGTTGCCGTATCCTCTGCAATGAAGCCGTGCGAATGAGAACCAACCGGGAGCTTAGATGGATCATGACCCGCCTGGGCTGCTGCTTTCTTATAAAGCTGCACTAACGGAGCAAACTGTAGAGGACTTCCACCAATGATGGCTAGGACGAGCGGTAACCCGAGCAAGCCTGCGCGAATGACAGATTCCGCGTTACCGCCACTGCCAATCCAGATCGGCAAAGGGTTCTGCACCGGTCGCGGATATACCCCTAAAGTATTAATGGCCGGCCGATGCCCACCCTTCCAGGTCACCTTTTCTGAAGCCCGAATCTTCAATAACAGTTCGAGCTTTTCTTCGAACAGCGCATCATAATCCTTTAGATCGTATCCAAACAAAGGAAAGGATTCGATAAACGACCCGCGTCCTGCCATGATCTCTGCCCGTCCATTGGATATCCCGTCTACCGTAGCGAAATCCTGAAATACCCGTACAGGATCCGCCGACGAAAGGACCGTAACGGCACTTGTCAGCCGGATTCGCTTGGTTTGAGAAGCTGCTGCAGCTAAGACCACCGCCGGATTCGATGCCGCAAAATCTTGACGATGATGCTCACCTACGCCAAAAACATCCAACCCGACTTGGTCGGCAAGAATAATTTCTTCTACAACATGACGCAACCGCTCTGCATGACTCAAGACTTCGCCGGTCCGAACGTCCGGTGTCGTCTCTACGAACGTACTAATCCCTATTTCCATTTTGTATGCCCCCTTATGTCGCCCTTAACTTCTATCCTTATTTTGCCGTTTTGCCTGACTAATTTCAAGTAAGTGAAACATATCGACACCGGTTCTCGTCTAACCCTAAGAAAGTGAGGGATGCAGATGAATCGCACAAAAATAGGACTCGGCCTCTTTGTCCTTGTTCTGCTATGGGTTGGTAATCTTGCCTACTTCCAACGCCATCAACTCAATGAGCCCCTTTTTATGAAGCATTATTACGATATAGGGACTTTAGGAGATCAACTGAATGTTGAGCTGTATTACTTGGTGAATCATAATGAAGACGTAGGAATCTACAATGTAAGGATACCTTCGCTTAACCACGATCTCTACCCGACGTGGGAACACGAACGCAGCCGGTCACGGTACCATAAAGTCAAGAGCGTACGATTCGAATGGAATGAAGCGATGCTAAACGATCTTGGCGCTCAGGAAAAGATCACGGAGCTCGAAGTGCAATTCTCCGATGGTACTCGTCAACTCGTGGACATTGGTGAAATCTTGATCCGCCGAATAGAAGGTGAAGACCCCTATATCCATACTCAGTCCAGTGGGGGATCCTCGGATAACACCGGCTTTTCACATTTTAGAGAAAAAGAAACCTTGAAGCCGATTCGTATCAAGCATTTACCACCTGGTCTCGATTCCAACGTTTTAACCTTTAGAGTCAACGGTCAAGATCTTGGAGGCGAGGTCGATCCCATTCATTTCGATTTTAAGCCATACCTAGAAGTGAACTATGCTTTCAAGTTTTCCAAGGATGACCCGAGAGCGCAACATATCTATGGAAGCATGTCTGTCGTCGAAGTACAAACAGAAGATGGGCAGCTAAAAGAAGGGCTGATGTTTATCAACTATACCCCCAATTGGAGTATAGATGACATACGAGCGATCCTCGATGAAAGGAGAGAGAGCTAAAATGATGGCAGATGCCTTTCAACGCATTTTCATAGGATTGCTGCTTGTGTTACTAGACTTTCGTTTACAATATGTTGATATCCTCCCGGACTTTATTGGGTACATCCTCGTTTTTCGGGCCTTGGGTACACTAGCCGGACAGCACTCCTATTTTTTGAAAGCCCGTCCTTTTACCCTAACCTTGATTTTCTTGTCACTAACGTCCTTAGTCGTCACCCCTGGCATGAATCTATTAGAGGATCCGCCCTCCAGCCAAGATCTGGGTTGGTCTTTGTTGGGGCAAGTCCTAATTGTACTCGACCTTTTTATGCTCTACTGGTTGTGTAAAGGAATTGGCGAGCTTGCTATGCAAAGAGAACTTAAACAACTCCAGGAAAAAGCAGAATATCGATGGAAATTCTACTTCCTCGCAACTGCCGTAATGCTCGTTTATACCCCTTTTTCCATCAACGTAGAGCCGGCTTTTAACCTCGTTATGTTTCCTCTGGTCATCCTCCTGTTTTCGGCTATGATTCTTTTGTTGGGGCTGGTGCGGATGGCGCGAAAGGAATTAGTGGATGAAGGATAGAGGGTGTCTGATTAAAACATACCCTACCACCTATTCTCAACCACCTACAATTCGAGTTGCCGGTAAAGAGGCTTCAGTTGCTGGTAAGAGGAACGGAGTCGCTGGTAAATGAAGAAAGTTGCCGGTATTTCTCCTCGGCTCGAATACGGCATGAAGAATTTTTAACACTGACTGAACCATTTCCACATTAGTTGATCAGATACCCCCTCCCCCTTCCGCTTGAATGCACATTCTTCTTTTCTAGTTGACGGTATTACAGGAAAAATAGCCGGTAGACATGCCAGAGTTGCTGATAAACCTACCAAAGTCGCCGGTAAACTACCGATTCTCGCCAATAACGGACCTCCGGATGCTAACAAGGTAACTGCTGCATCAACGACTCATGATCTCCTCGCTCCACAATTTCTCCACGATCTAGGACAAGGATCAAGTCGGCGCTTTTAATCGTCGACAGTCGATGCGCGATAACAAAAGTCGTTCGCCCTTTCTTCACAACCTCCAACGCATCTTGAATTAACGCTTCCGTTTCCGTATCAATATTCGAAGTGGCTTCATCTAAGATTAAAATGGCTGGGTCAAAGGCAAGAGCCCGGGCAAAGGAAATTAGCTGCCGCTGACCCGCAGACAGGGTGCTTCCTTTCTCCATCACTGGCTCATCGATCCCTTGCGGCAGATGTACGAGCAAGCGAGTGGCCCCCACAGAGGCTAAAGCTTCTTCTACCTGCTCACGAGTAATTGTAGGATCATTCAAAGACACATTGGAAGCGATCGTTCCAGTGAATAAGAACGGATCTTGGAGCACGATCCCCATATGCTGGCGCATCATCTGTTTTGGCCATTTCCGAATATCCACGCCGTCTTTGAAGGTCCAAAAAGTATACAAATAAGCTCTCTTCAATCGTTCGAAGAGAGCTTATTTACACGATTAAATCGTGACACCATGGCGATCAAGAACAGCAGCTGCCAAAGGAGAGATTCCTTTTTCTTCCGCATACTGAGCAACTTTGTCCGAAATTTGCGGTGCAAATCCAGCAGGAGGCGCAGCATGACTCATGGAAAACTGGCGAGCCGAATTTCTCCGAGCAAAGGGTCCCCAAACCGCAATTGTAAAACCAGGACTTTGCATATTCACGAACATGGTTTTTCCGTCAGGGGAGAAACAAACCCCAGCGAATTCCGAGTTGTTAAATACATTTTGTGCAAACTCATACACGTTGCCCTCTGGCGTTAAACCGATAATCCGGTCCCCGCGTGGGTTGCCATCTTCAGCAATCCATAGGTCTCCCCAAGGCGTAATCGTTACATTATCCGGTGCATGCAATTGATTCGTATCTTGAGACTCAAAGAAAAGCTCTAATGTGTTCGTCGCTGGGAAATAACGATACACTCGTCCAAACCTTCCTGACGCGGTTGTGGTTCTTGCACTGGTATCATCAAACCAGAGTGCCCCTCCTCCAAACCAAGAGCCTTCGAGACGAGTAAATCGAATACAGCCAAGATCTCTCGCATCTTCTTTCGCACGCTCAGGATTGACTTGCTTCCAAACCACTCCCACCGTTTGTCCTGGTGTAAAGTTACTTGCTGAGTTGTTTGGAAGTTCATCCAACGCAGCAGCTTCCAAAATTCCTCCTTCTTGAAGGGAGCCTAGCTTTTGACTGCGGTTATGAGGGGTAAAACGGTATAAAAAGGAAGGCTCACTATCTTCCGTTAAGTACCATATTCCTGTAGATGGATCTACACTGCATGCTTCATGGGAGAAATATCCCATGTCGCGAATAGGCGTTCTAGACATTTCATTTTCTGGGTCAAGTGGGTTAACTTCAAAAACGAAGCCATGTCCCATCTCTCTCGTTTCTTCACAGGTTAACCAGGTTCCCCAAGTGGAAGCACCGCCTGCACAGTTACGGATGTTTCCTGAGTTGGTGACGTACTCCTCCACCACTTCGCGGTCAGGAGTAACAATGAGAGCTGTTGTTCCACCTGCTGCCCCTTTGCTCCAGGGGTTTTTACCATTTACCGGGAATTGGTGATTCGTCCCACACTCATGATTTCGCACAAGGATCGTTGTATTTTTTGCCCCTTGATACGCGGCCATTCCATCCAGCAGACCGGGAACCAGATCACCATTTCCATTTGCCATAGGTTGTCCGGTTGTCGATATGATTTTGTACTGGAAGCCTTGCGGGAGGTCAAGAAAACCCATGGGGTCTTTAACTAAGGGACCATACCCGCCCGCACCGCTCGTGGGATTGTTTGCTTTTCCTTCAGCAGCTAGAATACTAGCTTGTCCACCTAGAGAGAATAAGCCCGTTGAGCCTAAGGTTAAGGCCAGCGTACTCATTCCACCCACTCTTAGAAAATCCCGTCTGTTCATACCACTATTTTTCATTTGCATTGCCTCCTCCTTTTATTTAGGATGCTAACTCCTATATAAAAGGCTAACAAATGAAGTTTAAACACTTATATAAAAACTATTAAGATATTGTTAGTGGTAGAAAAATAGTAAAATAGTACCTATATCATGAAGATAAAAGGGGATATATCCTTAGACTTATAGGTTAGTGGACCTGGATGATATGGACTTTTAGGAAGATGAAAATTACCCATAAAAATAAAACTGTGACTAAGGTAATGGAAACCATACAAGAGAATCTCTTTTATGTAACTTTTTTGTAAAATCTTTCTCTACTTCATGTAAATCTATAGAACCCAATGCTTAATCGCATTCGCTACCCCAGCTTCCTCATTGGTGTCGGTAATCCAATCTGCCGCTCGCTTGAGTTCTTCTTGAGCATTGCCCATGGCAATTCCGCAACCGACTGCCTTGATCATCTCCAAATCATTAAGACTGTCCCCCATGGCGATAACCTGTTTCATTCCAATTCCTAGCTGCTCGCAAACATACTGAAGTCCTCTGGCCTTATGAACGCCCCTTGTATTAATTTCCAAATTCATTGGAGTGGAGCTTGTGATCTCCAGTTCACCAGTATCTGCAAGAAGACTGGCTATTTTTTCTTTCTTTTGCATGGTATCCAATTCAAAACCAAACTTCAGCCAATGTCGAGAAAAAATATCTTCTGGCATTTCACCGGACCAGATGCGGTCCGTAGAGATCGCCCAAAAACGCGTTTCGTAAGCTTGTGCCATTTCGTACATTTGGCCGACAAGAGAAGCTGTCAAGATATGCTGCTGTAGCAGGTTCCCTTTATTGTCCCAGACTTCTGCACCATTGGAGGTCACCAGGTAGGAATCCAACTGCAGAGACTTAGCATACTCCCGGCAAGTGATGATAGATCTCCCCGTACTCAACACGACATGGATTCCTTTTTGCTTCGCTAGTTGGATGGCCTGATGATTCTCCTCTGGAATCACCCCTCGATCATTGAGCAACGTACCGTCAATATCTAATGCAATCAGCTTAAGGTCTTGTATCACTTTTTGTCTCCCTCCCTAAAACAGTGAGCTTTACCTTCCACGCTCCCAATCTCCCATTTCCATACTCCGGCTTTTTCCAAAGTGAGTAGGAGGGAACAATGTCGCAACTGAAGCGGCTGCTCACTAACTTTTTGAAAATTAAAGGTTGCTTCTGAAAAGCCCGGAACGTCAATATGGTCAAGAATCAATCTCATCTGTTCCCTAGCTTCTTGATGGAGAGCAGTATCTGTTCCCAGTTTAACTGACTCAAAAGCTCTTACGATGGTTTGTTCAGGTCCATACGCTTGAATTCTATTATATGAAAAATTCACCAGAAGAAGTAGGGGTAGAAGTAGAAAGACTAGTCGTGCCTTTTTCATTCCCGAGCTTTACTCGAATATCGATGTTGCAACAGATCCATAGAGTGAATAATCAGTGCTCTTAGTACCTCCACATCAATATCTGCTACCTTATTAATATATACACAGCCTTTACCCGCTTTATGTTTTCCAAGACGAGCGAGCCATTCTTCTCTTTCGATGTCTCCCGGTGCAAGGTACAAGCTGAAATTGGCCTTTCGAGGGGAAAAGCCTACTAAAGGTGCATCGCCTTCATGACCGGATTCATATTTATAATGATAAGCTCCAAATCCGATGATGCTTGTTCCCCACATCTTCGCTGGATAGCCGGTCGTTTCCGTGAAGATATCTAGTAACCGATAAGCATCCTCCCGTTTCTTCGGATTTTCCACTTGTTCAATAAACGCAAGGACACTATTGTCATTCTCTTTGGTTTTTAGCTCGTACATGAGATCACTTCCCCTATGCTAGAAATAATAGATTATACTTAAGCCATTATTCTCAAAATACTTCTGTTCAATCCTTAACAGCTGATTTCTTGTATTCGTTAAGAAGCAAGCCTCACAACTCAGAATGTCAATGTATCCTCTATCAATGTAAATGGCATCTTGTTCTGGATTGAGCGACAAGGCATGGTCGGCAATTTCCGTTAACTTGGGTTCATCCAAATAATTCGCTTGAATGACATAACATTCATCACCGATATATACCCATTTTTGCGTATTCAAGTGATGCTCGTACCCGCAGTCCTTACATTTCATGGCGACCTCCTTCGAATTAAAAAGCAATAAACCGAATGCACAAACCAATTCCTTTATGATAAAACAAAGAAAGAGAGGTGAGCTGATGAACCCATTAAATGATGAGATCAAGTGGTCAGCCGTCAAGAACTGTAGTCAGGAGTATGACGGGATCTTTTTCTACGCAGTCCGATCCACGAAAATTTGCTGTCGCCCATCTTGTAAATCTCGTACACCCTTGAGAAGAAATGTGTCATTCTTCTCCAATTTATACCAAGCCATCCAGAAGGGCTATCGTCCGTGCAAACGATGTCGTCCTGATCTAATCGATCCCCCTAGCAATGATAGGCTTATTGAGGCTACGATTCAGCTGATAGAGCGAGAATACCGAACCACTTTAACTTTAGACAGGATCGCAGCAGAAGTTGGCATGAGTAAGTTTCACCTGCAGCGCCTGTTCAAGAAAGCAACAGGAAAAACGCCATTGGAGTATATCACGGCTTTACGATTGCAAGAAGCATCTGTGCTGCTGCATTCCACGGATCACACCATTACGGACATCGCCCATTTGTTGGGGTATAAGAGCTCCGCTCATTTCGCAAGCCTCTTTCTTCAGCATATCGGGATGTCCCCAACCACTTATAGAGAAGGTAGGTTCCTATGAAAATCAAAGACATCACCGCCCTTTTTGCACTTGCTGCCTTATGGGGCGCATCCTTTTTATTCATTCGCATCGCTTCACCCGTATTAGGCCCCTTCCTTACGATTCAAGGCCGGGTGACTCTCGCTGTTCTTGCCCTTCTCCTTTACCTGACGCTGCTAGGGAATTCTGCAGGTTTTAGACAGCGCTGGAAGCAATATCTCATGATCGGAGCCCTTAATGCCGCCATTCCGTTTATGCTCATCGCTGCAGCGGCGCTTTATCTGAACGCATCGATGTCCGCCATACTGAACTCATTGACACCATTATTTACGGCCCTTGTGGTTTGGGTCTGGATGAAAGAGAAGCTCTCCCTCCGCAAATGGATGGGCATTCTGACTGGTATTATTGGAGTGATGGTTCTTGTGGGATGGAGCCCCATCCCCTTTACGCCTGAAGTTATGATGGCGATCGGGTTATCCATTTTATCCACCATTTCGTATGGGTTTGCAGGGGTGTATGCTAAAAAAACGTTTGCCGGGGTGCCACCCCTATCACTGGCGATTGGACAACAAGCAGGGGCCGCCCTGTTGCTTTTCCCCTTCACGTTGGGGTATTTACCTTCTTCCACAGAGCATGTGACAGGTGTGGTTGTCTTTTCCGTCTTAGGTTTGGCACTCTTCTGCACAGCCATAGCCTACCTTCTTTACTTCTATCTAATAGAAAGCGTTGGGCCAACCAAAACCTTAAGCGTTACATTTCTCATTCCCTTGTTCGGGATGATATGGGGTGTGATTTTTTTGAAAGAGGAAATTACTGCAGGCATGGTTGGCGGACTGATCATCATTTTATCTAGTATATTCTTGATCTCAGATCTTCCGTTCAAGTCTTCTGCGAACAAGCGAGCAGCTGCCTAAGTGCAGCTGCTTCCTTAAAAACCATGCGTTTACCCTTCCCACATCAAAACTGGCACATTTTTATCTGTTGGCTTATACAGATCGATTCGGTTTGGTGCCCCTTCTCGAAAGATCCCTTTTGAATTCCAATTCAGATCCCCTCTGTCATTTCCTACGGCAATCCTCACATTTTGGCCTATAGGCAGGATGAAACCCATGGGGAACACATAGCTTCCATTTTTCTGAAACTCTTTTAGGTACCAGCCAGATAAATCCAGCTCCTTATCTGAGACATTGGTCAGGGTGATCATTTTCTGCAGTGGATCCGCGTTAATAAACATCAGACGGGGTTGACCTGGGAACCCTAGTGCCTTACTTACATTACTCATCGGATCGGAAGCATAACTCTTTAGGATTTCGGATGCTGGGGTATGTACATTGTTTTCTGGTGAACGAATAATGACACTTTTCGCCGTTCCGTTCCAGAGAAGATTGGCATCGAAGGCCTCCGCTACCATTCGCAAGGGTATATAGGTCACCCCATTGCGTATGATGGGTAAAGTTTTCAATGTAATGGTTTGATCATTTTCCTTCGCCGTTAATTCCCCTATCTTATACGTG
The DNA here is from genome assembly GCF_004522215.1 of Ammoniphilus sp. YIM 78166. Lineage (GTDB taxonomy): Bacteria > Bacillota > Bacilli > Aneurinibacillales > RAOX-1 > YIM-78166. The sequence goes on from NZ_SDLR01000005.1 coordinate 450,379, forward strand.
ACTTGAGTCGTTCCCTTCGTCGCCACAATGGTTTTCGTCGTAGCCTCGTATTGGACCTCTGCACCAAAGCGTTCAAAAATGGCTCTTAACGGGACCATGGTGGACCCCTTTTCGATGAGGGCACTCGTGCTCAGCTTTTGCCCATTGATCTGGACAGAAGGTGATCCCTTGACGTCTGCAGCCTGAGCATAATGGATGAATACGGTTAAGGTTAACATCAGGGCCAAGGACCCTATACATTTTTTAAGCATAAACGTTTTCACCTCCTCTAGTTAACACATTTCGATGATTAGACGAGGGTGATCGGCCTAAAGTTTCATCCAGGCAATGGTTTGTTCTAATCCTAAACGATAGGGTGTTCGCGGCAGAGGTCCTACTTCTCTTTCAAACTTTTCCCCACTTAAAACGACGGGGCTTTCAGTTAAATACATCATCTCGACAACCTCTCTCATCGCAGGCGAAAACAATCCCATCAAGCGAATAAGCATAGTGGATACCGATCGCACGCTTCCTTTGAATCCCGTAATATCACGTAGGATATCCATCAACTCTTCTCCTGTGACCGGATGTGCGGCCGGAATGTTCCAGTTTTGGTTATAGGCTTGAGGATCGAATGCCAAATCCACCATCACCTTCGCTCCGTCAAAAGTAAAGAGAAATTCTCTCGCCACTTTGGTACTGCCGACAAAATTGGCGGTTTTATTCTGAACGACGCCTTTTAGCGTTTCGTGAAGGATCGTATTCTCTGCATTGGGACCATAAAGATCGGGTAGATGAACGATGAGAGTCGGTACAGAACTGTCCTTCAGCTTGTTCTCCATGCTTAACCGAAGCTTTCCTTTTTTCGTATGAGGCTCTTTTACGGCTTCTTCTGTCACCCGTGGCGTGTTTTGCTTACCATAGGCATAAATATTGTCTACATAAGCAACCCTCGCTTGCTCGGTTTTCGCTGCGTTTAGCACGTTCTCAAGACAGGCTACATGCTTCGTTTCCCACTCCGGATACGGAAAGCTTACAGCGTGAAAAATAACATCCGCCCCTTTGGCGGCCTGGTGTAGCGAACTCTGATTCAAGACATCCCCGGGGATAAGAGTGACTTTTCGTTGATTTTGAAAAAGTGTCTCGAGCCTCTCCTTTCTCCTTGCAAAAGCCACCACGTCCACTCCTCTTGAAGCAAGCTCACAAGTTAAGGCATAACCCATTCCTCCGGAAGCCCCTACGACTAATGCTTTCTTCATGTCCGCACCTCCAAATAAGTTAACTGTTGTTAATAATTTAACTTCAATACACGTTTTGTGTCAACAGAAAAAAACAGAACCCCAGGGGCTCTGCTTTAGATTTTGATTAATTTGAGGTGAAGCCGATACATCTCCATGATATCCTTCGTTTGGCAAAGATGCGAGGTGAGAAACGCCCCATAAAAGATAGTGAACAACACATTAACCATCTCATCCGAAGTTAGATCAGTCCTTAGTTCATGAGCGGCCTTCCCCTCTTCTACATAATGAAAGAAAAACGCAGCTAAATCGGGAGGCTCTGCATGTACTAGGTCCTCATGTCCCGGGAAAAAGAGGTGTATTTCAGCTTCACTCAACGTTGGCATATGGGGGTGCATCCTTTGTTCCGCTAGAAAACTAATTAAGCTCAACATCAAGCCTGGTCGTTCCTCCGACCCATCTGCAATGGATTGAAACAAATATTCGATGGCGGCCACGCCCTTCCTTGGTTCGAGATGAAGTTCAAGCAAGCGTTGAGACAACCAGATCCTCATGAAGTAAACCAGCAGGTCCTCCTTCTGAGGAAAAAACTTAAAAAACGTAACTTTAGAAATTTCCGCTTTCCTGCACAATTCTTCTAAATTAACTTCCCTAAAGGTATTTTCACCGATTAGACTAAGCCCTGCTTCTAACAGTGAAATCTTGCCTCTAGCTTTCTTTATCTCGCGTAAGGAATACTCCTTCAAAGTCGTTAACTCCTTTATTCTAATGATAGTTATAAGTTAACTGGAGTTAAGGAATTAGTCAAACGGAACTCTGCATTTTATCGTTAAAACCAACTTGAACCTGGCAGATCGCTCGGTTGAGGTACCGCAAGACTGTGCGGTTTTTGTATGAATGAAACGGCCGGGCATTTGATTAAGTTCCAACTTTGGTGCCGGGTATACTCATAGAGCCATAAGCCTTACTCACATACTATAGGAATTACCTTTTGCTCACACAATGAATGGTTTTACTCACAATCCAGTGATCATTACAAAGAAAAAGCACTGGGCTCTTATTACCCCAGTGCACGTCTACCAACCCTATTATTCAATGCCCCCATCAACCACAAGTTGCGCGATATACTCTGTAATGGCCTGATCCTCGCTGGCCGCGAGACCGCTGACACCTACACAACCGAGAATCTTCCCACTGCTATCCTTCAATGGGTTTCCACCAGGAAGGGCGGTAAATTCAGGGTCACAAAAATAACCAATATCTAGGTTGTCTTGACGCAATCTCGCTAGGAAGGCATCTGTTGGGATCCCCATACGGGCAGCTGTGTAAGCTTTAGATTGAGAAATGCGGATACTGCGGAGCGGAGCACCATCCATGCGGTCAAAAGTTAGGAGAGCGCCTGTTGGATCACAAACTGCGATACAAATCGGACGGCCAAAATCTTGAATGGCTTTTGCTTTCCCGATCTCTATCAACTTCTTAGCTAGATTCAATGTTAGTTCCATGCTGAGTTCCCTCCTTAGATCTGTGCAGAAATTACCATCTTAATGATTGTACCGCATTTTTCCAATCTTTCAACATTTTAATTTAAAGGACTCTTCAATAACGACTATATCCATGCTCCTGAGCCATCAAATCTAGGTGGATGGTTGCGACATCCTCTATTAAGAGGTGAGGATATTCTTGCGCAGACAGGGCATTCACTCCTTTTACATAGCTATGGCACTTCTCGCATACATCGACACGATATTTAGACTCCCCTTCTCGGTATAAATAATCTAATGTATGATAATCGCGATTGTGACACTGCGGACAACCGACTCGGGAGAACACCCAGTCACAAGCACAGGATCCGCAGCGCAAAAACCTGAACTTCTCCGAGTCCCGGTACTCTGCCATGATAGGATGAGAACCGCACACGGGACAATACCCTTGATTCCAGTCATCGATTGAAAAACCTCTCGTCCACTCTTTATTGATCTGGTTTAAGGTAGGCAACAAGCTGTATTGCACCAAGAGCGCAAGCATGTCCGGTTCTAATTCATATCGATGAGTAAAAGAAGCAAAAAGCGGTTCATCATTCGTTAACCCAGACCACAAGAGGGCATCCACTTCTTCATCCGCAATGGTTTTACCAAACTTTTTCAACCCTCGCTTGGCCTTCCCCACCCCATCCCATTGCAGTAGTTCGTAAAAAAGGCAGCGAGCAAACGAAAGATCCACTCGGTCCTCCCATCCTTTTATGAGATAGTCTCCGCAGGCGAGCTTATCGGCCTTTAGTTCCTCTTCCACGGACGGGACGATACTTTGGTCTGGACTCCACTTCAACATCCGCTTGATCAAGTCCAGCTGGATATCGGCAAGCCCCTTTATGGATTTATGTTGAGACTTCAGCTTCTTCACGCGTTGTTCCACATCGGTCAGCATCGCAACTCTCTCCTCTCGTATAGGAAAAGAGTGGTGAACAAGGCTTCACCACTCGACAAATTTCGGGGAGTGACAGGCACTCTATTGAACCCCGACGACCATAATGTACCGCAGTATTAATCCGCCGAATAAAATCAAGGAGCTAGATAGTATTAAACTGTTTTTCTCCCCAAGGACGGGTCTGTAGCGGAGATACAGAGGCACCAGTAAGCCCGCTACGACTACCCCGCCAATCAAGAGGAAGGCATTGCTTCCGCTCAATAGCACACTGGCCCACGGTCCTAAGCTGATTAAAAAAACAGCTAGGATGACAATCTCTCCCACCATGATGTAGGTATCGGCTTTTTCCAGTCGGTGGATGTACCCTTTGGTCTGTTCCTGTTCCAACCTCTTGGACAAAGAAAGCACCATAGCCGCCAACCCCGTAGATACCCCCGATATTAAGAACAGAAGAGGAATCAAGGAGCTCGTAGACCAGACCGGCCAATGCGTGGTGGAAAGTAATATGCCTGTGTAGGTCCCGATATAAGCCGCAGATAAAATTCCGATGCCCAGAAACAAACCTTTAACCCGCCCTTCATGCAAACCAACCAACCATCGTGCAAAAGGAACTCGGTCTTCCCACTGCCTATGCTTAATGAGAGCGTAGGCAAAAGAAATCGTCGCGATGATACTAAACAGCATTATGACCCAGGAGCCCAAGGACATGACCGATTCCGCCTTGAAAGTCAGCATCCCTTCTCTCGGGTTCCACATCATATGAAGAAATTTGCTGAACTTATCCGGTACGGATAAATCCAGAATGAGCATCAAGCCGCTGATCATCATCATCGGCATGGCGAAATAATAGCCTGAAATCGAATGCTGTCGATCTAAACGGCTTCCCCACAGCTGGCCAAAGGCTGCAAACAAGTACGTCCCCACCGCAATCCCAGCTACAAAGAAGTACACGACGATCTCCCATTTCCAGAGGGGATTCTGCAGCCCGCTTTCATACACGTATCCTATCGGTCCCATCTGACGTCCCCCCTAGCGATCGTCCTTGTGTTGTTCTTCCGCCCGCTCTTTCATGCGATTCGCTCGAAAACTTAACAGCCCGACCAGTCCCACCCCGAGAAACCCAAGTAAGCTGCTGAAATAGCCCATTCCTTGCTTTTTGCTCGGGAGCTGCGGATTCGAAGGTAAACCGTACACCTCCGGCTTATCCAAGAGCAGATAAAATACATTCAAGCCACCAAGCACATCTTTTTTCCCGTAGATGGAGACCTCCTCTTCCCCATTTACTTTCAGCTGATCCATCCTTTCATCCGCCATCGCCTGCAATTCATCTACTTCGCCGAATTGAATGCAATCCGTCGGACAGACTTGAGCACAAGCGGGCTGCTCTCCCTCTTGAAGACGGTCATAGCATAGCGTGCATTTCTGCGCCGTTCCGGTAATATGATCAATTCCAATTACCCCGAAAGGACAGCCTGAGATGCAATAGCGGCAACCGATACAGACGTCATGGTCAATATACACGGTATCGAACTCCGTCCGGATAATGGCGTTGGTCGGACAAACCTCCATACAACCGGCATCCTGACAGTGTTTACAGGAGTCACTCAAAAAAAGCCAGCGTTGCTTCGAGCGGTCATCGGAAAATTGCTCAATAAACTTCACGTGACGCCAGTTCTCTGCACTTAAGGCTCCCGTGTTATCATAGCTATTGGCGGTAAACGCCATTTCACCCATCGGCAGCTGGTTCCATTCTTTACACCCCACCTGACAGGCTTTGCAACCTGTACAGGTGGATGTATCAATAAACATCCCTTTACTTCCGGCCACCCCTTACACCCCCATCCGAATTCGGCCTTTTCGCACATCGCACGTGAACGCCTTGGATTCGTGAATGAATACATTCGGATCCGCAACAATCGCCGTCAATTCATTGGACGCAGATCCTGTAGCGATGCCCGCATAGCCCCAGTGAATCGGCATTCCGACTTGATGGACCAATTCGCCGCCCAACCTAAACGGCCTCATTCTACGAGTGACCAGCGCTTTGGCTTCTGCTTGGCCGCGAGCCGTTGTAATGGTTACCCATTCTCCATTTCGAACTCCCAGCTGTCCCGCCAATTCTGGGCTAATTTCCAAGAACACCTCCGGCATAATCTCTGCAAGCCACGGAAGCCAGCGTGACATTGGGCCACTCAAATGATGTTCTGTCACCCGATACGTTGTCATGACATACGGATATTGCGGATTTCCAATGCCATGTACTTCGTTATGCGGCAAATCCTTGTAATACACAGCCACAGGGTTATGGGGATATTTAGGGTAAAGCTTATTAGCAATCGGAGTGTCTACCGGTTCATAATGCGTTGGCAACGGACCATCGGCCAACGGGCCAAACAGCTGAATTCGGCCATCCAAATTCATAATAAACGGCTCAGACCCGGAATGAGCATCCAGACCCAATCCTTCCGGCTTCGCCGGCGTATCGGGAGCTTTTGTAGCAGCAAAGTCAGGGACATCCAGACCGGTCCATTTCTTCTCCGCCGCATCCCACCATACATATTTCTTCCGTTCAGACCACGGGCGACCATCCGGAGCAGCCGAGGCCCGATTATAAAGGATATGCCGGTTAGCTGGCCAGCAAAATCCCCAGCCTAAGCTGACATAGTCATCTCCCTCTCGAGCCGCTGCACGGTTAGTCTTGTCATCCGGCATAATACCGGTATAGATCCAAGCTCCCGAAACCGTCGACCCATCATCCTTCAGATTCGCGAAACTGGCAATCGGTTTTCCTGTATCCGCTTCGTATCCATTGATTTCCTTAAGGATGGCATGGTCATCCGGCTCATGAACCCGAAACCCGTCATGAAGATCTGGCTCATAATTCCACAGTAGATTTTGAATCGGCCAGTCGCGTTGTTGTGTACTGCCTCGGTAAAGATCCTTCAGACTTTTGCCTAGTTCATAGGTAAACCACATATCTGATCGACAGTCACCTGGCGGATCGGCTGCTTTTTCCTTCCACTGCGCCATACGGTTCGTATTGGTGAAGCTGCCACCGGTTTCAGCAAACACCGCGGTTGGGAAGAAGAAGATCTCCGTCCCGATATCCTTTGCCTGAACCTCCCCATTGACCACTTCCGGTGCTTGGTACCAGAAGGTCGCGGTTTCGGTCAAGAATGGATCGCGAATGACCAGCCAATCGAGCTTTGCCATCGCTTCCCGGTGGAAGCGTGCATTTTGCCCTCCCGCTGCCGGATTTTGACCCATCACGAAAAAGCCTTTAATCTTGCCCTGATACATACTCTGGAACATGTTGTAATGGGAATGATTGCCCACCAACTTCGGCAGCGCATCATACCCGAAATCATTTTCCGGTGTGGCTGCATCTCCGAAAAAGGCCTTGAGCTGACTGATCATATATTTAGGGTAGTTCACCCACCAACCGGTTGGACGCGTTTCCATCAACAAGTAGTCTTGAAGCGTATCGTGCTTTTTCTTGGCAGATGGCACCGCTAAATATCCCGGAAGCACATCGTAAAGTGTCGCTAAATCGGTCGCCCCTTGTACATTGGCATGGCCACGCAAGGCCATAATCCCTCCGCCTGGACGTCCCATATTGCCCAGCAAAGACTGTAAGAGCCCTGCAGCACGGATCGTTTGCACGCCAAGCGTATGTTGCGTCCACCCCATGGCATAGCAGAACGAACTGGTTCGTTCTTTGCCTGAATTGGCCGCTAGCGCCTCTGCCACCTTCAAGAAGTCGGCCTTTGGCGTTCCGCATACTTCCTCTACTAGCTCAGGAGTATAGCGGGCATAGTGCCTTTTCATAATTTGGAACACACTACGCGGATGCTGAAGCGTCTCATCCCGCTTCGGTCGGCCCACCTTTCTCTGCCGAGCTAATTGGTCGGTTAATGTAGCCCCCTCTCCCTCCGGCAGCTCCACTTCCTCCCGTTCATAATCCCAAGTGGAACGATCATAGGTTTGGGTATCTGGGTTATAGCCGGAGAACAGCCCTTCCAGGTCTTCGGTATCCTGATAATTCTCATTTACAATAAAAGGCGCATTGGTGTAATGAACCACATATTCTTTAAAATATTTTTCATGTTGGATCATGTAATGGATCAGCGCACCTAGAAAAACAATATCTGATCCTGACCGCATCGGTATGTAATCGGTAGCCAGTGCGGACGTACGCGTAAACCGAGGGTCCACATGGATCACTTTTGCTCCTTTGTTCTTCGCCTGAATCACCCATCGGAAACCTACGGGATGATTCTCTGCAAAATTTGAGCCCATGATCACAATACAATCGCTCTCTGCCAAATCTCTTGGCGTCGTCGTAGCCCCGCCACGACCAAATGAAGTACCCAGCCCGGGCACTGTAGAGCTGTGTCAAATACGGGCCTGATTTTCCATATAGACAACGCCGATGGAACGCATGAGCTTCTGATGAATATAGTTCCATTCGTTTTCCATCGTCGACCCGCCAAGGGAAGCGATGGCGGGATTCATATTCACCGTTTTTCCATCTGCGGTATCAATAAAGTACTTGTCGCGGGTTTCTTTTACCTTTTCCGCCACCCGCTGCATCGCCCAGTCCAGTGGCTTTTCCTCCCACTTGTCCCTATACGGGGCTCGGTACAAGACCTTCGTCTGTCGTTCCGCATTATCAACCATTTGATAGGCAGCTGCCCCTTTCGGACAAAGAGACCCTAGGTTCACCGGGCTATCCGGATTGCCCTCAATATTGATGATCTTGCCTCCAGATTCCGTAATAATCATGCCACAGCCCACTGCGCAATACGGACATACACTTGGCACTTGCTTGCCCTTTCTGACCTCTAGCTTAATTCGGGTGACTTGTGCCCGAACAGGCTTTAGGTCTACACCGGCCATCGAGGCGACGGTCAATCCAGCTACAGTTACCCCCGTTCGCTTGAGAAAATCACGGCGTGAAATCTGACCCATTTTTCACCTTTCCTCCTTTATTGGAGTTTTCTTTGCTGATCGTCCCCGCCAACCCATTGTTCATCGCCATCATGAATGCGCCCCACGGATGTGTAAACAGTAGCCATTTGACCCCTTATGTAACCGATCACTTCCACTTGAAGTTCTTGGGCCAATTTGACCGCCTGATTCGTAGCTGCCGTACGTGAAACCACAATTCCCACTCCGAAGCGTGCTGCTTTCGCCAGCATCTCATAGGAGATACGCCCAGAGGTCATCAGAATCAAGGAACTCGGTGATTGTTCGGCTTTGAGCGCATACCCAATCACTTTATCTACGGCATTATGACGACCGATATCCTCTCGTACCGCCACGAAACCTCCCTCTTCATCCACCAAGCATGCGGCATGAACTCCGCCGGTTTGATGGTACAGTGGAGTTAGTTTAGCAAATTGCCGCATATACTCTTGGATCTCCGGTAGGGTTACTTTTCTGTTGCCCACTACAGGCTTGAAATTTCGAACATCGGATTCGGAATGAAAGGTAACCCCCTTCCCACAGCCGGCCGTTAAATGACGACGGCGCTTCAAATAACTTTCCACATCAATGCCTGGTAACAGGTCAGCCCAAACCTTCTGGCGATGATCATCTATAATTAACCTCTTAAGGTCGTGGGGCGATTGAACGAATCCTTCGGAAAACAAGTAACCTATAGTCCAATCCTCCCAATCCGTTGAACTGAGCTGCAACGTAGCCAATTCAAAGCGATTGAGATAAAGCGTCACGGAAAGCTCTTCAGGACACTGCTTATTCAGCACACGACATCACCCATCTTCCAATCTATGATAGGATGCAATTAAGCAAACGCTTTCAATTCTCCTAAAAGATATGCTCGCACCCAAATGGCTATTCCAGTATGTAATATATTTTTAACTATTTATAAAATTGAGATTAATATCCTTTAGGCAGAATATACCTAGTAGAAACATCCCGTTCAAAGGTGGTGATTTTAATGTTCAATAACATCGGCATCCCAGGCTTAATTCTTATCTTAACGATTGCTCTGATCATCTTTGGCCCCAGTAAACTACCTGAACTTGGCAAGGCAGTAGGAAGGACACTAAGGGAATTCAAGTCTTCCGTCAATGGTTTGGTAGACGATGGTCCTGAAAAAGAAAAGGAGCAGATTCAAAAATGATGATTCAGCCTCAAGGGAAATGGGAAAAAATGATTTTTCGTATAGAAGAACTTGGGAACAGTGTGGCTCTTTACCTGCTGCTAGGCATCATCGCTTTGTCCGCCTGGCAGCTCTCCCCCCTTCCTAGTCCCAATTGGTCGCCCAATGCAACAGCCTTTGGCTTCGCCGCGTTGGTCTTTATTGCCTTGACAAGCCTTCACGGAATCCTATGGTGGGTATTGACGCGGGCGTTTCTTCCGCTAACACCTCCCATCAAGCGCTTCCTGTCCCATTCCATCCGTATCGTCCGTCCTCTACATATGATGACAGGAATGGTTGGTCTTGGACTGGCTATCTTTCATGCGATCTCCTTTACAGGTCTATGGAAGTGGAACTGGACGGCTATTACAGGTGCCATTAGTCTGACTACTCTGTTGTTACTAGCGATTGATGGAATCGGTCTTATGGTTAGCCCATTCCTCAGCCGAAAAGTTCACCGGTGGATTGCTTTCGTCTTCGTCATCGCGATTGTGGTGCATTTGGGTATTGTGTTGTAGCTCTGTTTCCAGACCATAAGCTCAAAGAGGGCCAAATAAGCGGATTCTACTCCGATTATTTGGCCCTCTCTAGGCAGTATATTCACGATCCGGTTCATGTCATCTCTTCACAGGGCCGCTTTTCAAAAACCCCATGACCTGATCCACAAACCCCTGCGTTTGTTCAATCTGCGTCCAATGGCCGCATTGTGAAAATACATGCAACTGCACATGGGGCAGAAGTCCGGCCAGCTTCCAGCTCGTTTGTTCTATCGGAATGACGCGATCCTCTCGCCCATGAATAAGGAGAGTAGGAATCTGAATATCTCTTAAGGCTTTTTCAGGCAAGGCTAAAGCATCCACATGCCGTTGTCGCGGAGCAGGGAACATCGCAGAAAAAGCTTCTTGAAACCCTTCCTGCATGCTAGCCTGATAGCGTAGCTCTACGAGATCATCGTTCTCTGCCATCGATTGATCATAAGAAAACGTCCGAATGAGCGCTTTCATATTTTCAAAGCTTGGCGTGTATCCCCACACTTGATCCAGCTCCTTCGTAATCGGGAAAGATACCCCAACACTGCCCATAAGAATGAGTTTATCTACGAGGTCTGGCCGACGATGAGCAATCTGCAGCGCCAAGGCTCCTCCCATGGAATTTCCCACAATGGAAACCCTCTCCAGCCTCATGGCTTCGATGAAATCTATCATATGCGTGACCCAGCGATCCACTGAATAATGAATGCCCTCAGGTCTTTTCGTATACCCAAACCCTACCACATCTGGTGCCATCACATGAAAGTGCTCAGATAGGATTGGAAAAACCAACCGCCAATTCGCCCAAGCCGATACACCCGGACCAGACCCATGAATTAATAGCAAGGGTTCTCCCTGCCCCGCTTCATGATAGTGTGTCTCGATTCCACCGGCTAAGATAAATTTACTGTTTTCTGCCATCTCAATCACATCGCTTTCGCCGTAATCATCGTTGGAAGAAAGAGCTTCACTTCTGCTTTCTTCCCGCAATAGCAATACGTTTTTGTGGTATACATCCCTAATGATTGAACATGCGGAACAGAAATGGCTCGTAAGCCTTTGACAACATGCCCCTTACAAACTGTAATCATCTTTCTTCCCCGCCCGTCCATGACGGATTCCAAACAGCAAAAGCCGCTTCTGCACAAACCATATCCTGCTCTGCAGAACCACCCGAAACACCAATGCCTCCAGCCAGCTGATCTTCGATATAGATGGGCACTCCCCCACCAAATATCGTCAGTTTGGGCGTGTGAACAATCCCATGCAGGAGCTCCGGCTGATTTTTAATTAAAGGATACCATTCAGAAGTGGGAATCCCGAAGGCGGAAGCGGTATATGCCTTATTTTGGGAAATCTCTGAACTAAGCAACGGAGCTCCGTCCATCCGAATAAACCCCTTTAAGTTTCCGCCATCATCCGTAATGGCTACATTGACACGAATCCCTAGCTCTTCTGCCTTTTGGCAAGCCGCCTCAAGCATTCTCATGACGACCTGCTGAGAAATCGCCTTTTTCTCATAGAACTTCTTCATGAGTCCCATCCTCCTTTACTCCATCAATTTCCAACTCTCCCAATACGATCAAAGACTGCAAGGCCAGATAGATCTGATGCATGACTGCCGACTCATTTATATCTACTTTTAAAATATCAGAAAGCCGTTGTAAGCGATATCGTAAACCGCTAGCGGAAAAATTTAAGGCACGAGCCGTTTTATTGACATTACAAGCGTTATTTATATAGTGGTAGAGTGTTTTTGTTAACTCCATATTCCTAGGCTTATCTTCTTTGAGTAAGCTGCCTAGCATTTTATGGGCAAAACGGTGTAAGCCATCCTGATTCCTCGTTTGGAAAAGAATACCCACAATTCCCAAAGAATCAAAAAAGACGATATGTTGATTTTGACCCGCAATCTTCAAGCAAGCTAAGGTTTCTTCATAGAGGTTCGAAGCGTCGTCGATCGACTCTGAGGTCGAGCTTACTCCTATATTGATTCGGTAATTCCGATATTTTTTCGCACAAAACTGGTGCAAGCTCGCACCGATCTCTTCTTTTTTTCCTTCTGTCAAAAGGACGATGACATGGCCGGACTTTTGACCGATCAAGGCATTCAGCTTTCGGCTTTGGAAAAAATGGGTCATGTCATTAATAAACTGGTCATTAAACTCCAGTTCTTCTTTGATCGTCCGATGGTTCGTCAGTCGATTAAAGGCTAGCATAAAAAAGCCAGAATCTTTCCATTTAAAATCAATATGATGAGCGCGCTTCAACACTTCCTCATGAGCGATTCGCTTACTCAAAATATCTTCCAGAAGACTTCCGCGCATCCGCTGCTCGGCCTGTATCCGAGTCCGCTCGTTCAGCAGATATAGAGAACAAGCCATGGAAGCATGCTCCAGAATTAAACTATCAATTTCTTCTAACGTAGGCTCCTTGTAGAGAAAGGAACAATAGCCGATCACTTTTTGTCTCCGGTATATGGGGGTAATCGCCCGTCGATGCTCGGTAGACACCTCCACCAAACAGGTTTTTTCAATCTCCTGGTGATATCCCTTCAGCTCCTCGGAATAAGCCAGTGCCTCTTTATGGCTCATCCCCCCCACCGATAACAGGTGAAAGTTGCTGTCTTCAATTAGAACGGGCCTTCCTATATGTTGAAACAACGTGTTCGCTATAGACTTCAACTCGTTTTCACGAAGAATTTCCTTCATCAGTTTTTGATGGACATCATGAGCTTTAGTCAAATTATCTCGCTCAATCTTCAGTTTTTGGTAGGTTTGATCCAGCTCATCAATAATATGATTCGCCTCATAATACTTAAGCTCTTTCTCGATTTCCGCATCCCATTCTTCTTCGGTTTTGCAGACCCAATGACAATGGGAGTGACCCATCCCCTCGCAATGAACCTCTTTAGCAATCACCTTTTTTCCCATAACCACGGTAAGGTAACCGCTTGCATAGCCCGCGAGCGAATAACAAACCGGCTCTTCACTAGGACCGAACAGCCTGACGTGCTCTCTCGCTTCATACGAATTCTTCCAATGCCCTTCAAAGTGCAACAACCCTTGCTTCACATCCACCTCTGAAATCATCGGGATGACTTCCACATGGCCATGAAGGGAATGAAGACGCGGCCCTGCCAAAATCAGTTCCAGCTCATTCACCCAAGGCTTTTGCTTCGCTTGAACACCGTCGCTTACCCCACAATGCCATCCATAGCGAAGCAGGAACCCCTTGGCGCGTTCATGGCCAATCGTCTCCATCAGTTCTCTTCGCAAGGTCCCTAACGCTGAGGTTGGCACGGTAATGACGCGTTCATAACTAGGCTCGTGACCTTGCTGTGGATAGAATTCTCTTAGACTAAGATCCAAAGCTTTCATTTACAGTCTCACCCCAAAGAAGATTCGATTTTATCCGATTTGAATGCGTACCATCATGTCGCTCCTTGGGTAGGTTTTACACGCCAAGGTATAATTCATCCTTCGTTCCTCGTCAGGCAATACTTCCTTAGAACTTGCCCCTCTCTCGAATTCTCCTGCTTCAATGGCGATCTTGCACATACCGCATCCCCCGCCCTTACAGGCATAAGGGATACGGGTTCCTTGACGAAGGGCAGCATCTAATAGAGTTTGAGAGTCGCTGCAAGTAATATCCTGCTCTGCATCGGTGATTCTCACCTTAAACATATTATAACCCCCCAACTAGAATTCGTCATAGAGTATATCGGATCCCTTGATTCCGCCCTGGCTCAAAGCATCGACTGTAGTCTCAATCATGATAGGAGGACCGCATAAAAAGGCATCCATTCCCTTCATACTTGGAAGCGTACGCTTGACCACATCGGCAATAAATCCCGTCTCGCCCGCCCAGCCTTCGGCTAGATCCAAATGCGATAGGGCCGGAATAAATCGAAAGTTCGGATGCTTCTTCTCTAGCTCTTTCCATTCCTCTACTAGGTACAAATCCTTTACTGTACGGGCACCATAGAAGAAATAAGCCTTTCCTTCATAAGGAGAAGAGAACAATTCCTCAATCAAAGCTTTGATCGGTGCCATTCCCGATCCACCGGCTACAAAAACCATATCTCGTGAGCGATCTCGAAGCTGCATTTTTCCATAGGGTGCAGAACCGGTGACGAAATCCCCCGGCTTCAAGTCGCACATGTAGTTAGAGCCTTTACCATTTGGAATACGCTTGACGTGAAATTGAACGGTGCCATCCTCCCTACATGGATTAGCCATGGAATAAGCTCTCGTGTCTTCTAAACCCGGAATATCGAACTCAAAAAACTGACCGGCTGCGTACCGCAGCGTAGTGGGTTCTGTCAGCTTTAAGGTGATGATATGAATGTCTGGGGTGGAGGGGACATTGTCTACAACAGCAGCTTGAAAATCGTATACGGGAAAGAAAGGTACATCGGATTCTTCTTCCTCAATCTCTACGACCAAATCACTTTCCGCAACTGTACTGCATAATAAGACAAAGCCTTCTTCTCTTTCAAAGCTCATGAGGGAATACTCAGACACCCGATCCATGAGCTTATAGTCGCCTTCAATCACTTGCGCTTTGCAAGCCGAACAGCTTCCATGTCGACAGCCGTAAGGGATTTGTATGCCGTTACGAATGGCTGCGTCTAGCAGGGTTTGCCCTTCTTTTGCTATAATAGTCTTACCGCTGGGTTCTAAGGTAACCTCGTAAGTCTCTAGCCTTGTTTGAGATAAACTCATGGTTATTCTCCTTTCAAGCATGGTTGTGAAGCCCCTCCTTTAGGACCGCCATCCTAAAAGAGGGGAGCAGACTCATTTTTACGCGATATCGATTTCGATAGGGTCTCCATTTCGCAATCCGATCTCTCGAATGCTTTGATTGGTATCCAGCGGGATCACCCGTTGTCCATCCGCCCGAATGAGGGATAACTTATAGCTCCGATCCTTGGCAAGTTGCCACGCATCAACGCAAGCATCCAGCAGTTCTTTGCCAGTCATATCGTAGCGCGCTCGAATTCCAATGTTACAGAAGAACAAATCGTTTTGCGTGACTTCCTTCCATACTGGCCATACCAATAAGTGATTCGGATCCTTCAAATAATTAGCCATGATTCTCCCCTCTTTTCTTCTTTAACGTGTGACAAAGATTTTCTCCATGCCGAGATGCTTCCGGTGCTCTTTCCAGCGTTCATAATCTCTCGATGAATAGTATTCATTCGCTTCGTCAGGAGAGAAGCCCAAGTATTTAAAGAGGTCTCCAGGCAGATTCTCACCAAACTCCCCGCTGATATACGCTTCGGCCGGCCACCAGAACTGCATGTATTTCGTTGGCTCCTGATCAAAAATATGCTTGCATCCTGGCGAGCAGGTCATGTACGTTTTATTGTTGTATTCGCTGTACTGCGTCCACAATCTCGTCGGATGGTCCGGATCCGGGAATTCGTTTGGTATTTGGCACACGCAGCAGACCGCCGGTATTCCTGGGCTTGCAACCGCCAGAACATGATCATCCATCCGGCGATAGAACGGTGCATAGTATCGCTCAAAGGTATCCGGATACTCATTGGACAGCCACTCGTAATCATCTTCCTGCAACTTGAATCCTCTAAAGACATTGGCGTGCTTGTAGTGATCCAAGATGCGCATGGTCACGTGAGAATAGTGGTTTTTCTCCTTGATGCTGTCTTCGGCGTGTAACGGCGGACGAATGCCATATTTTCTAAGATCCTTAAATAAGCCATCAAACACCTGATCCTCTACATAGATCTCAAACGCCTTCTTCCAGGAGATCGGGCGAATTCTCGGATAGTAGTCTACTAGAGTCGCAATCACGGAGAAAATGCGATACGCTCTCCAGTACCATTTATCCAGCCACTTTTGGATAATCGGGATGTTTCGGTCATCTTCCTCCAGTAGCATCTTGAGCGCAGACATCCCTAGCGCCATGTGTCGCGACTCATCCGATTGTACACTTCTTCCGATCGCCACAAAGCTGTCATCCCCAACCGCTCCTGCAGACTGGGCAAATGGCAAGAAAAGAATGTTGGTAAATACATATTCAAAGGAGAATGAGATCGCCATCAAGGCTTCGAACGGACCTGAGGTTAGGGCATCATCAAAAAACGACTTCGGTACCGTATTGAACCAGTTGTTTTCATTGGTTTGGGCATAAGCATGCAGACCATCAATTTGACGGCTCATGTGCGCATAATGCTTGATTTCGATCTGCGCATGGCGCAGCTCATCAATGCACTGATTAAACGTGGCAAAACGAATCGCTTCAATGGGAATATTGCGTCCCACATAGGCCATTAAGCGATGGGCTTGATACTCCGCAGGCTGAACCGCAACAGCAAACGCCTTCACCCCTTCATACCAGCGGGCATCGACCACCTTGGCGTGTCCGTCATTCGCTTCGAAAGCATTGCGAACCGCATGATAGAGAAGGTCTTTTTCTGCTTGCACCTTTACATATTGATTGTAGGTCATCCGGAAGGGATCTTCCCAGCGACTCGGGTCCTTCAAGATGATCCCTTCCTTTTCTAGCAAGGGGTATACTCGATTCATGTCAAAGTCCTTTGGATTCCACATTAAATCCCGGGTCATCGCATGATACTGCTGTTTGACTCCCATTTTTGCCAATTCCATCGCCTCCTTCTATTCTTTGTTGTCCCAGCTAATAATGAGCTGTTCTTCGTCCCAATCCTCAATAAATCCAAAGTACGAAGTCATATACAAATGAACCCCGTCCATATCCCAATCCCTGCCTAGGCACTCTTCTACCGTCTCTCGGCGTAACACCATGTGCCCAGGAGATTTTACTTTTTTATATACCGTGTAATCCTCGACCACTACCCCTTCGTTGTCGGCTTGAACGGCCTCTATGATGGCACGTACGATATCGCCGCCACTTGTGTCCAAATCCATTCCAACATAGGCCTGCTTGACTGTCATCGGCTTTCTCTCCTTTACTCCACGAATTGATAGCTTTTAAACGGCAGCTTATGCTTCTTAAAGGTTGGAATAATCACTTCCTCTTCTATTTTCCTTAGCGTTGAAGGGACGTGGATCCCCAGACCATGCTTCTCAAACAGAGTAGATAGGGAAAGAACGGCCTCATAAGCTTTGGGGTACCATTTTTCGATCCATCCGGCGATGATCTCCTCATTGGACTGCTCCTCTTCCGGCGTTTCGCGCGGGTCGCTTAGTACCAGTCCCCATCGATAGTCTCCTGGCCAACTCTCGTATCCTAGCGACTTCAGATAATCCCAACGACTCAGGGCTGAATCCTTTGCTAGATAACTGAATAGCCCAAACGCCCAATCTCGATGCCAATCCATTTGTTTGCTAATCGTTAGATTGAGAATCGACAGATGCGTATCCCCATTTTTCATTGCTTCTTTATTCAGCTCACGGTACATGAGGTTGCCTAACAGCAAATCAAACGTAAGATTCTCGGCGACCAGCACTTCGGCCCAATCCTCAGTCACCAAGATCTCCTCCACATAGCTTCGCAACGGCTGGAAAGCCGGCTCTTCCATTAAGACCTGCTTGCCATGTGCGAGAAAATCTCCATGTTCCTCTTCCATGTTCATGCCCCATAGCGAGATCCACTGCGCCCTTCCTGTTTTATCATAGGCTTGGAATGTCGCACACTGCTCTATCGGCGTTCCTAATGCATAGCGGATGACGTATTGCATTTGTACATTTTCTCCATACTCGAGATGTCGCAAGGGTGTATACACATCCCTTAGGGCATTGACCCACTGAGGAGACAGATTTTCAATGACTTGAAGCTCTTTGGCATACTCAAAGCCTTTTTCCACTTCTTCTGCCAGCTTCTTACGATTGCTGACATATGTCGTATACCAGAACTTCTTCGGATCTCGAAAACCCTCCCAGTCCGAGCATTTCAACTTGGTATAACGAGGATCATAGATATCATAGTCTCTCTGATCGTAAATATGGCGATAGTGGCCATGCAAATAAGGCTGCTGCCTTAAAGTGACTTCTTCATATTCATTTTTGGTTTTCCAATCCCACGGCTGTTCACGGATCATTTTCTTAAAAGAAGCTTCTGCCGACATCTTGATCACCCCTTCCTCAAATTAAGTTAAGGCTTTTCCAAACGATTCGATCAACTCTCTACGATGATAAAAAATCCCTTGGCCAATCTTATCCTCCGTCCATGTAATGGTCGGGAAATCCTGATACGTAATATAACCACTTGCAAAAGCTTCGTTTCGATTGCCAGATGGATCGAAGAAATAAACCGTTTGACCTCGAGTGATTCCGTGTCTGGTTGGAGTCACCTCAATGGTGACATCATGGCGCGTCAAAATATCCGCGGCCTTTAGCACGTCATACCAGTTATCTACAAAAAAGGCAGCATGGTGTAGTTTTTTATCCGGACCTTTTACAAAAGCAATGTCATGGGGCTTCCCGTTTCTTGCATGCAGGAAACTTCCCACCATAACTTCGCCGTCTACGGTCATGATTTTCTCGCTCTGATGAAGATCTAATACTTCCGTAAAAAATCTGGTTGTCGTTTCTAAATCATCCCCTGTCAACAAACAGTGGTCTAAGCGATGAGGAGCAATCCCTCTTAATTCAGCCGGCCAAGGATGAGGGTTCAGGACTCCTGTTCTCGTTCCTACTTTTTCAATGTCATGATACAGCTCAACTTGGTGACCGCTCGGGATCTCAAAGCGCAGAGCCTCTCCTTCGCCCACTCTTGTTCCCTTGGACATCCTCTTGATAGTACAGCCGAATTGTTCAATTCGTTTTTCCAACACGGATAAGTCTTCCACCTTCTCTACCTTAAACGCCAAGTGATCCAACCCCGCCGAGTCTGCCTTTTGCAGAATTAAACTATGATGGTCCCACTCATCCCACGCCTTCAAGTACACACGATTTTCGTCCCGCGCCACTACATCTAACCCAATAATATTGGTATAATAATCTACCGACTTGTCCAAATCCATGACTCTTAATTCAGCACGACCAATTCGCATAATACTCATTACACATCAGCCCCTTGTTATGGTTTGTTGTAAGCGTATACTTATTTTAACCTCTGGTATTTTCTGAATATAGAAATAAAAGCGCGAATTTTGAGTGTGCTTTCGTCGTTTTGTACTAAAAAGAAGCTTCTAATAGTTCAGGTGGTGGATAAGCCAAAGATGGGGCCGTTTTTGCCAAAGAAGTAAGTTTTTTTGCCAAACAGGGTGTGGTTTTTGCCAAAGATGCACGTTTTTCGCAAAAAAAGAAGAGACTAATTCCCCAAAGGGAGACAGCCTCTTCTTTCATTAACAGTAACTCTTATCCGAATTAATCCAAACGGTCTTTTCCTCAAAAGGATTTCTCCGTCCTTGCGGCTGTTCCATATCCGGATAGCCGACATAGATAAACCCAAGCATCTCGTCTTGTTCACGTAGTCCGAAAAGCTCCTTCATTTTCGCATGATAGGTTGGTTTCCCCGTACGCCAGATAGCACCTAAGCCAAGTGCATGTGCTGCGAGCAGCATATTCTGGATAGCTGCATTGACAGCTCCAATCTCCTCAATCGGGATCACCTTCGGATCATCGGAAGGAGTAACAGCAACCGCAATAATAAGGGGAGCGCGGAACGGCTTTTCTTCCTGCTTTCTCAGCATCACCTGGTTCTCATCGGTTAACGGTTCTTCCATTTTTTCCTTGGAAATTTCAGCCAATGCCCGACCAAGCGGTCTTCGGCCCTCCCCGGTTAAGACAAAGAATTTCCAAGGCTCCGTCTTACGATGGGATGGAGCCCAAGATGCTGCCTCCAATAATTGTTCAATCATCTCTCGACTTACCGGATCTGGTTTTACCTTCCCTATACTTCTTCGGTTTCTTATCGCCTCAAAGATATTCATACGTTAATGCTCCCTCTTTTGAATGATCACCACGTCCATACAGCTTACCAATGACAAATTTTATCATTGATAATGATTATTACTGTATTCTATACACTTTTTTCCTATTTGTCTACCTTTTTCGAGACAAAAGACTAAATTCCCTTCCTAATATTGACAACTAAATGTTATTTAATTATAATAGTTACATATAAGAATTTATAACATTTAATAGGCAGGTGTTCCTCATGTTAATGTGGGTGAATGATTTTGAAGCACAACGCAACTATGAACAGCACCAACTCGGCTTAGAGGAAAGCGGTGTAATTCGAAACAAAGAATGGAGAATGTCTCATAAACTTAGAACCATTTTCAATATCAAAAGTAAAGGCTAAAAGAAAAGACCAAACAACATGTACCCGTTGTTTGGTCTTTCGCATTCCTATTCCATCGTTTCCTCTTCTCGCCATCCTTTACAGACATCCACCCAATCTTTGGCCAATGAATACAAGTAAAGTTCTTCACTGGTGAGTTCAATTGCTGAGTTAGTGCTGCCGCAAGCTGGGAATACCGTATCAAACCGCTTCATCGAAACATCTAGATAGACTTCGAGCGGGTTCTTTAGACCAAAGGGACAAACACCACCGATAGCATGTCCTGTTTGATCTAACACTTCATCCGGTGTAAGCATGCGCGCTTTGAAGCCAAAGAACTCACGAAACCTTTTATTATCAATTTTAGCATCGCCTGCTGCAACGATGAGGATAGCGAGTTCCCCTTCTCCTCGAAAAGACAAGGTCTTCGCAATGCGAGCACCCTCTACTCCAATCGTCTCCGCCGCTTGTTCCACCGTTGCGCTTGAGGTTTCAAACTCCATTACATCTTGTTGCCGATTCCATTGCTGGAAATGAGCTTTTACACTGTCAAGTGACATTTCCTTTTCATCCTTCCAACTTTTCATTCACCTGGTCATAATAAAATTACCATAATCCAGTATGACAAATTTCCCTCTTTTATTTAACCCCATATTGTTCCATCTTATCTTTTTATTCTTAGAAATCAAGTCAACTGGGTCTATTTTACATTTTTTGAATTTTCTCTGTAGCTCTTTTACGACTAGTACACTCTGCTTCGTCCTTGGGAGCGCTTTTTCTATCTTCTTCATGATTAGCCAACCATGACCATATTCTTTTACTTTAGCAAGATGCTTTTTTAGCTTAGATGGTACATTTTGATAGAGATCTACTTCTGTCCTATTATTTTCATTTCCATTAACAGAAATCGCAACCTTTAACACCAAACCGTTCTTCAAATCATAAACCAGCCGTTTTTTTCCATGACCTACTATAGGATAAGGAAGTTTTAGTTTCTTATGCGCTTTTTCCCATAATGATTTTTTAGGTTTATACTTACGTTGTTCTAATTTCTTTATCCATGCATGAATTGCTTTTAAGTTGCTTAGGTTCAGATACTTCGAACGACTTCTCATAGAAGAATCCCCCCTAGCTTCAGTCTATTAAACTACTATTATAGTATTCTGACAATATAACATGGAATGAACCATTTGCCTAAATATTCCAATTGCTATAAAATAAAGCCATACCCCCTAAAACGAAAGGAACATGGATATGACGATCGAACAAACGCTGCTAAGCTATAAAGAACTAGAACAAAGAATCTGCCACTTAAATAGTATTTCATCTCTTGTCCACTGGGATATGGAGACGACTTCCCCCAAGCTCGGCCTTCCCTATATGTCTGAAGCAGTAGGCACGCTAGCATTAGAAATATTCCGTCTCACGACTTCCGACGAGATGAAGGAGTATCTAGGCATACTCACTGCCCAAGGCACCTACGAGCAGCTTGATCAGGCCACTCAAGCCTCCTTGCGAGAAGCCAAGCGTCAATACGATCAGACCAAGAAAATTCCGGAAGCACTGTATAAAGAATACTCCATCCTGACGGCGAACGCCCAGCGCATTTGGCAAGAAGCCAAAGCGAAAAACGAGTTTTCTTTGTTTGAGCCGAGCCTACAGCGGATTATCGAAATCAACCGCGAATTTGCGAACTATTATGGCTATGAAGAACATCCCTATGATGCTTTGCTCGACCAATTCGAACCAGGCTATACGGTCAAGGTTCTCGATGAGCTGTTTAACAATTTGCGTACTAAAACCTTAGATTTGCTCCACCGAATCCAACAATCCTCTTATCGACCAGAGACGGGGTTCCTCAGTAAAACCTATCCAAAAGCCAAGCAAAAGGAGTTTTGCCAGAGTCTCCTCCACAAGCTTGGTTATCAAACGGATGCAGGCTTACTTGCAGAAAGTGCCCATCCTTTTGCCACAGGGATCTCTTTGCAAAATGTCCGTATTACGACCAATTACCATGAGGATGATATTCGTTCTGCAGTCACCAGTGTCATCCACGAGCTGGGTCATGCCGTGTACGAACAAAATATCTTGAAGGAGTACGAAGGCACCTTTGTCCGAGATGGAGCTTCGATGGGCATCCATGAATCTCAGTCCAGATTTTTCGAAAACATGATCGGAAGAAGCGAAGCTTTTTGGCAACACCTGTATCCAGCTCTACAAGAACAATTCCCTGACGAGCTTGGTTCAGTTTCTATGGAACAGTTTCAGCGTTCCTTAAATATTGTTGAACCTTCCCTAATCCGTATCGAAGCCGATGAACTCACTTACAACTTGCACATCATGCTTCGCTATGAATTGGAAAAAGCGATGATGGCAGGCGAGTTGAATGCCAAAGACTTGCCGCAAGCCTGGAACCAGAAGGTAGAGGAGTATCTTGGCTTAGTCCCTCCGACCGATACGGTGGGGGTGCTCCAAGATATCCACTGGTGCTTTGCTATCGGCTATTTCCCTTCTTATACATTAGGCAATCTTTATTCTGCACAGCTGTATCAGAAGGTTCGGAAAGAATTCCCTCATTTCGACCAGCTGGTAGTGGAGGGCAACTTGCAACCGATACTGGATTGGCTGCATACCCATATACACCAGCACGGTAAGCTGTATACGCCTAGCGAGCTGATTGAGCGTGCAACAGGGGAGAAATTGAATGCGGAGTATCTGGTTCGTTATTTTGATGATAAATTTACAAGAATTTATCATTTATCTTAAATCTGTTCGCGCTTTTTTTTAACCTGAACTCCAGTCATGCGACTGGAGTTTTGTCTTTAACCATTAATCCCTTATCAATTAAAGGCAACCGAATATAGAACTTCGTTCCTTCATTTATTTCACTGGTTACGGTAAGCTTTCCATTCATCATCTCAATGATCCGTATGGCCGTCATCATTCCTAATCCAGTGCCTTCTCTTCCCTTGGTTGTAAAATATGGCTCCCCTATACGAGAAAGCTGCTCCGTTGTCATGCCCTTTCCGGTATCAGATACAACGATACATAGCTGTCCCTGCTCTACTCTTGTATGAATCGAAAGCTTGCCGCTATCTGGCATGGCTTCAATGCAATTTTTAGTAAGATTTAATACGCATTGCTGAAAGAACTGTGCTTCCCCCTTAATAAAACATGGTTCAATTGTGGTTTCGATTTCGATGCTGTTCATGTTGGCTAGCGGTGTAATCACACTGATTGCTCGTTGCAGCTCTTGTTGCACATTCAACACTTCAAAATTTTCCGGTGCAGGCTTTGCAAACGTAAGATAATTACGAATAATGTCCGTCGCTCGATCAATCTCCTCAAGACAAATCTTTAAGAACTCTTTCCTTTTATTGGCAGGAATATCGGTTTGTTCCATCATTTGTAAGAAGCCTTTGATTACCGCCAGTGGATTTCGAACCTCATGGGAAATAGAAGATGCTAGATGACTCACAATCTCTAGTTTTTCTGCTTTAAGTATGCGTTGATTTACCATGATCGTTTCTGTGATCCATTCAAAAGCATATAAGATGAAGACCGTCGTCACGAACGTTATGACTACATACATAAACAAAAATTGTCCATTGAAGGGGACTCCAAAAAGAAAGACGGAGTTCAGAACAGCAAATATGGCTGCGAACGTTGATAGACTGCTACCAATAAGAATCTTCTTCTTCCTTGACGATGCTAGATGGCGTTTAGTTAAAAGCAACAACAGAATGCAAGTGGCTGGTACAACGATAATGGTCGCATAGGCGCCCAAGCCCCCGAGCAAAAAACGATAAGTAATCGTGAGTACACCCAAGAAGAGGATGGTTGGAGCGCCTCCGTAGAGACCAACAATGACGAGTGCAACCAACCGCAAATCAAAAATATAACCTTCAATCATGGTAATGGGAAACGATATACAACTAAGAATGGCTAGACCACCCGCCAGGGTCATGATCCATTTTTTCTTATGGGTTGTGCCAGAAGCGTAAAACTTATTTTCCAGTAGAAAGGGGACAAATAACAAGAGCACAATTAAGAACAATACATTTAATAAAAGCGGTTCCAGACCATTCATTAAACTCTCCCTTTCACCCAAGCATCCGTATACCCTAATTTATTTTCTTAAGGGGATTTATTATTCCACGACAACAGCAGTTCCGTAAGCAATAATCTCAGCTGCCCCAGCCATAACAGCCGAGGATTGCAGGCGGAAAGCGAGAATCGCATTGGCCCCCTTGGCTTCAGCATCCTCTACCATTCTTCCTATCGCCACCTGCCGGGCTTTTTCCATCATCTCGTTATACTCTTTGATTTCCCCGCCCACAATGGTCTTCAGCCCGGCTAGTATATCTTTACCTACGTGTTTGGATTGGATTGTACTGCCTCGGACAAACCCCTTTAGTTCTTTAACCTCTTTTCCAGGTACAAATTCAGTAGTCACGATAATCATTTCCATCTTCCTCCTTCTTTTCTTTTCTTCTTTCCATAATCAGGATGACCACTAACACTACGATCGAAGCTAAGTACCCCAATAATACAAAAAAAGCATAAGGCAGCTTGAATATAAAGAAAATTGGCGCGAGCAGCTGGAGTGTGACCACTAAACCAATAAGAAGATATTTCCACTTCGCCACTCATTTTCCTCCTTTCAGGACAATTTGTAAACTTCTTCCATACTAACATTAACCATCTTGAAACAAAAGGAGTCCCTTATACGTCAAAACATTAGATACCTTCCAAAGGATGGTGGAACCATGACACACCTTAAAATTTTTGCCGTTCCTATCATGACGGCAGCCTTACTCCTTAGTGGCTGCACAAGCCCCGTGGACACCCCGCCGGCACCGCCCAGCCAAGCCAAAGAAGATATAAATCCACTTACAAAAGCACAAGTTGTATCCCTATTAAGCGAAGCAGCAATACTTGAACAAGTGTTTTATGACACAGAATCCCTAACAACAGATGAGGTCTACGCCCATTTCCAGTCGGTTTATACCCAACAGTACGTGGACCGCATCATTCTTGGAACCGGAAACTTCAAAAGAGAAAACGAGAAATGGATATTTGCTTATCGGGGTGGAGAGCTTGTCGAGGGGAGCTTTATTAATGAACCTAATCTTGAAGGGCTAAAAGTTGAAGTGTCCTTTGACGGCAAAACCATGACTGTTACCAATCCCGTAGGAGATGGCTTGTATGCTCCTCACCTTGAAATCATCACCCTTGCCTTCACCGATAACACCTGGAAGATCAATCACCTTGAATGGGTAAAAAAACACTAGAGCAGATCGTCCTACTCTAGTGTTTTTTCTTAACTTATGCTTCTTGATCAAAGGTGGTCATGACTGCTCTAGCCAAGATTTGACTCCCATCTAGCAAAGCTTCCCGTTCAAAGGTCATATGAGGATGATGGAGACCAGGCTTCAGTCCACAGCCTAAACCCAGCATCGTTGCTTTGACCTGGGGGCGTTTGATCGTATAGTAGTGAAAATCTTCCCCGCCAGGGGTAATCACGGGGTCTACTAGATTCTCATGACCTAGCACCTCCGCAATCGCCTCCGCCATGTAAGCTTTTGCTTTTTCGTGAACTTCCGCTGCAGCGACTTGCGATTCATATTGGATTCGAATATCTGCTCCATACAGCTGGGCAAGGGATTGAATCATATGATCCACTCGCCGAACGAGCTCTTTCATCACTTCATTCGTTTGCGCGCGCATATCGATGGAGAACTTGGCATTTCCTGGGATGGTATTGCTGTTTTCGCCACCTGCCATAAACTTCGTCACTTTGGCCGAGTAGGGAACCATCGGATTGAGATGAATGCGATTGAGCTCATGTACGATGGCTGCTCCGACTTCTATGGCATTGACATTTAAATGTGGACGGGCTCCGTGAGCATCTGCTCCTCGGATTTCTCCCTCGATAAACACGCCAGCCCCATTGATAATGGCCGGTGCGGCTTTACCCTGTACGACTTCCTGGAACGGACGAAGATGGACTCCATACAGGAAATCAACGTCATCAATCACGCCCTTGTCTACCAGTTTGAGCGCTCCCGTGCCTTTTTCCTCTGCCGGCTGAAAAATTAGCTTGAGTTTCCCTTTCGGCTCATAGTCCATTGATTTTAATAGCATCAATGTTCCTAATACGAGTGTCATATGCGCATCATGCCCGCAGGAGTGATTGGCTCGAAACTCTCCATCCACCTCCTGCCACAAGGCATCGATATCCGCACGCAAGGCCACGGTCAACGGGCCGGAGCCCATCTCAGCCACGACGCCCGTACAATCGTCAAAGGTTGTCACTTTGCACCCCAGTTCTTCCAAACGATGAGCCAGGTACTTGGTGGTATTATACTCCTTCCAGCTGACCTCCGGATGCTGGTGAAGATGCTCAAAGATCTCTAGTATAGATGCCCTAAGCTGTTCCGCACTTTCCCTCATGTTCTCTCCCCCTATCTACGAATTTCTTTTTTCTCTAGTGTATACTTCTCAAGTAAAGAAGGTACAGGCTGGTAGCCAATCCCTGACGTAGCCGGAATTTCAATCGTTCCCTTTGCACTCACGACGACTTCCGGTTCAATGATGTCCTCATGCCAATAGCGTGAGGACCCCGACGTATCCCCGGGCATGACGAAATTGGCTAGACTGGTAATCGCAATATTATGTGCACGACCCACTCCCGATTCTAGCATCCCTCCACACCATAGGGGAATATTTTGACTCAAGCAGTAGTCATGAATCTTATTCGATTCCGTTAGACCGCCTACACGACCTACTTTTATGTTGATAATTTTGCAACTGCCAAGCTCCACTGCTTTTCTAGCGTCCTCTAAGGAATGAATACTTTCATCAAGACAAATCGGAGTCTGAATCTGTGCTTGCAGCTTGGCGTGATCGATAATATCATCATGAGCTAACGGCTGCTCAATCATCATTAGATTAAACTGATCCAATTCTTTGAATACCGCCACATCGTTCAGTGTGTACGCTGAATTTGCATCCGCCATCATCGGAACATCAGGGAACCGCTCTCGAACGGCCCGAATCATTTCCACATCTTTGCCTGGCTTAATCTTAATCTTCATCCGCTGATAGCCTTCCGCTATAAACCCTTCAACCACCTTCAATAGATCTTCAGGACTTTCCTGAATCCCAATGCTCACGCCCACTCCAATCTCCGACTTCGTTCCACCCAAAGCCTTTGCTAGAGGCTGGTTTTGCTGCTTCGCATACAAATCCCACACCGCTCCCTCAATTGCAGCCTTAGCCATATTGTTGCGGCGTATCGGGGCAAACACTTCACTCACTTGATCAGGATGTTCCAGCGTTTCCTGGCGGTACAACATAGGAATCAGAAAATCCTCCATCACATGCCAGCATGTTTTAACCGTTTCTTCATTATAAATAGGCTCAGTCATCGCCACGCATTCCCCATATCCAATCTGCCCTCCGCTATGAGCTTCCACAAGAATGAATTCACGGTCCGTTTGCGTGCCGAAGCTAGTTTGGAAAGGGGCTTTCAGTTGAAGCTTCATTTTTCTGAAAACGAATTTTTCAATGTTCATGGATCGAACTCCTTTGTTAACGACTGGGATTACAATCGAAACGTCTGGCTATACAACGTATATTTTTCTATTCGCTCCCGATTCGGCTCATAACCGATTCCAGGCGTTTGTGGAACCGTGATCACCCCATCCTCCACGGTGACTTCAGGGTCAATAATATCTTCCTTCCAGTAACGTGAGGATGCCGCCGTATCTCCAGGAAGGGTAAAGTTCGACAGACTGGTCATGGCGACGTTATGCGCTCTTCCCACTCCAGCTTCCAACATCCCTCCACACCAAATGGGAATTCCATGCGCTTCGCAAAGATCATGAATTTTCTTGGACTCTGTCAGACCACCGACGCGGCCGATCTTAATATTGACAACCTTGCAGCTGCCTAAATATAATGCTTTTCTAACATCCTCCGCGGAGTGGATACTTTCATCCAAGCAAATGGGCGTCTGAATTTGAGCTTGCAGTTGGGCATGATCCACAATATCATCAAACCCAAGCGGCTGCTCGATCATCGTCAAATGAAACTCATCCATCGCTTTTAAGGTCTCGATATCCTTAAGGGTATAGGCACAGTTGGCATCGGCCATAAGAGGAATCTTCGGGTATTTTTTTCTGATCGCTTCGAGTACATGAAGGTCCCACCCTGGCTGAATCTTCACCTTCATCCGCTTATAACCCTTGTCTACATACTCGTCGATAATATCCAACACTTGCTCTACGTGATCCTGGATCCCGATGCTAATCCCGACATCAATCTTTTCTTTGCTTCCCCCTAACGCTTTCGCCAAGGAAAGTCCTTGCTTTTTCGCATAAAGATCCCAAATCGCGCCCTCTAAAGCGGATTTTGCCATATAATTGCCGCGAATTGGGGCAAACAGCTCGGATATTTGGTCTGGATGGTCAATAGGGGCCTTCGCCAACATCGGGATCAGAAAATCTTGAAGCATATGCCAGTTCGTCTTTACCGTTTCTTCTTTATAAAAAGGATCACCAGCTGCTACAGACTCGGCCCATCCCACCAAACCATCCTTTGTTCGTACCTCTACCAAGATAAAATCCTTATCATATTCCGTTCCAACGCTAGTCGTAAATGGATGAAGCAACTGTAGCTTCATATGTCGCAGAACCACACGATCAAGTTTCATCTTATTCCCCCCTTTGCTTGACTAAACCATAATAATGCAGCCCTGAACCTTCGCCTTTGCTCAATTGTGTGGCTTTCCACCCCCGGTCGAAATATGTGGTAAACACCTCACGGGTTTTCATCCTCCACTCAATAGCGGTCTTCATATCGAGGGCTTTGATCTCTTGAAACTGGCTGGGTACGGGAACCCAAATGACCGTTGCCTGGTCCGTTGTATGTAGTTTCGTTTGGACTGGGAGTGGATAGGGAAGCGACACCGTATCTACTTCAATGGCAACGAGATCCGCTGGATGCCTCTCTACCCGTTCACAGGGAGAATCCCCTGCTGTGTCCCACTCGACCAAAAAGCGATCAGACGGAAGCCCAGCGTTAAACAGATCTGTCATTTCTCCGTAACAGTTTTCCACATAAGTTCTGCAGTAGGCCCCAAGCTTTGTTAAATTTAGATATCCATTGACGGTTTCTAAAGGGTCATACGTCCATGTAATCAAGCGATACCCCATCTGATGCGCTTCTTCTCGCTGACGCAGCTTGAGCTTTTCTCCAATCCCTGCCTTGCGAAAATCAGGGTGAATTCCCATGCTATGAGAGCAAAGATAGGCTTCCTTTCCGTTAAATCCAGGAAAGCTGTACTGGAACCCAATTAATTGTTCACTTAGAAATGCCCCAATCACCATTCCGCCATTTTTCACTGCCGTCAGGGTTTGGTGAACTGGCACGGCATCATCGCCAGCCCAAATCAGATTCTCCAAATCCCTGACTAGTCCCAATTCTTCTACCGTATGGATCGTTCGAATGGAAATCAAGGACACCCTCTCCTTTACTTGAATCTATTCAATAAATACCCCGTGCGCAGAATATAGCTCCTCTAGTTTTTGCTGGCGGGCTTGAATGCGATCTCGGTCCTTTAGGGTCATACCATGAATGATCATGTCAATGACACTTATGGCAGGTGTAATCGACAGGGAATTCGAGTCCACATTTTCCTCTGTGGTCAAAGTTAAATCCGCGAGTCGGCCTACCGGCGACAACAATCGATCGGTGATACAGATTAAAGGTACACCTTGTTGTTTGATGCACTCTGCTAAGTGCAGTGTTTCCTTCAAGTAACGTGGAAAAGAAAGCATCACAACTGCAGAGCGTTCCGTCAAGTCACAAAGCTGTTCGTTCACATTCCCACTTGTTGCACAAAGGGCAACGTGATCACGAAGCGTATTTAATTGAAGGGACAACCAGTAGGCCGCAGCATAGGATGCCCTCATCCCAATCACTAACACCCGGTCCGCCTCAATCAGGGTTGAAACCACCTTCCACAACTCCTCTTCATCCAACTGATGAAGCGTCTGCTGCATCGCCGTGATATCTTTTTCCATACACTTCGCGAAAGGGGAAACAGACGCATCATGAAGAGGCTGCTCCTCATTGCTGCTGCGATAAGTCTGATTCAATACCCATTGTTGAACGCTGGACTGCAGCTCGCTAAAACCGTTAAACCCTAGTGCATACGACAACCGGATCACAGTCGTCTCACTCACCTCTACCTGGCGCCCAATCTGTGAAGCTGTCTTAAAAGCAAATTCATCTTTGCTCTGAATCAAATATTCCGCTACCTTCTTCTGGCCAGGAGAAAGCTTGTTATATTTCTCCTTAATGATCTTCTCCAGACTGTTCATTGTCCACCCCACTATAGATTGCTTAATAGCTAACACCCTGCCATAGGGCGAACGAAGCATCTGTCCACCAAAAAAGAATTAAAAACTTCAAAATAAGTTGTTTGAAGCATGAAATGCTTCATGCTTTATTTGTATCATACTTTCTGAATCTTGGGAAGGACTATTTGACCCAACATTGCCCTACCAACACTGGCCCCTCCGGTGCCCTGATGCTCACTCCCTTGGCAAAACTTCTTCAAAGCATCATTAGGAAGAAGCTCTTTTCAAACTTTGCAAGATCTAAACCTATTTGAAAGCATTACCGTTTTGGGAGCAAGTAACTTGGTTTCGTGATCAAAGAGCGTGAATTAATTGAAATGGTTTAGAACTAAGTTGTGGGTCGACCCGAGCAATAGTCATGCCGTGCTGGACCAGGCTTGATGAAAAATAAAACCCTAATTACCGAAAAAACTCAGTAGGATGCTAAAAAGGCCCCCTACTCTTTGGGGACCCTTTCTATCTAGCTAATCCATTTCTCTCAGACTCGTCCGTTTAGCCGAGAGGGTGCTTCTGTTGTGTTGGCTTCATTGGGTAGCTTTGCAAGTGCTTCATTCTCTATAGCACTTACGAGTTTTGGAGTCACATCCATATATTTGGCAGTTTCCTGCACAGATAACCCTTTAATAAAGCGAAGATAAAGTACGGAGCGCATATTTTCTGATAGGGGTGTAATTGTTGTAGCATGATGTTTTCCTTTGCCCAAAAAATCAACAGTCGTCCTTCTAGCAAGCTTAAACACCGATGCATGCACGGGTTCATCCTCTTGCCACTGGTGATACGATAAGGCAATCTTATGAAAAACCTTTTCGGTTATGTTTTGGGTGTCCGCTGGATTACCCAGCATGTAATACACATAGTCGTAGGTAGCGTAAAAATGATCTTGGAACAAGCGTTCAAATTCATCCATAGCCTTACCCCCTCCCTCCTTAAGTCTAACGTAATCGTTGGTAATGAGGGAGTACCAAAAATTTTTAGTACCTTCTTTATTCACCAAAAAGTAAGAACCAGGACGAGAAATTCTCACCCTGGTTCTTTTTCTAACTCGCCATTTTTTTGCTTTGGGGTGATTCTAACGACTTACTCTTGCCTTTCATTCTCTGGCTAAGCTTAAACAGTTCTGTGACCAGCAAAACGCTCGATGCAAGAATAACAATGACAATAAACTCCGTGACACTCACAGGACCCGCCTTAAGTACTTGTTGCATGAGCGGGATCTGCATCGACATGAGATGAAGGGTCAATGCAACGAATACACCTACAATCAAGAAAACATTACGTTTTATCGGAATACTAAACACCGACTTGCGCTCGGAACGACAGTTTAAAACATGGAAGTTAAGGGACAGCACCATCAGCAGCAATAGGAGGTTACGAGCGGCAGATTCCTCCCAGCCGGCAGATAACATGCCGTACCAAGCAGCGAAGCTGATTCCACCCATGGTAAGGCCCGACACGAGTACTTGTTGGATCATTCTCTTGTCGATAATGCCCTCAGAAGGATCTCTCGGAGGACGATCCATGGCTCCTTCTTCTTTTCCTTCAAAGGCTAAAGCTACATCCTGAATTCCGTTTGTCACAAGGTTGAGCCAGAGCAGCTGGGCAGCAACCAAAGGCAACGGCAAGGCAAACAACATCGATAACGTAAAGAGAAGGACCTCAGCTAATCCTGTAGCAATGAGAAGATACACGACTTTACGCAGGTTATCATAAGCGACTCGCCCCTCTTCAATTCCTGCTCGGATAGCCGTAAAGTTATCATTCGTGACGATAATGGAAGCTGTGTCCTTTGCAATATCCGTCCCGGACCCCATCGCAACCCCGATACTGGCCCTGCGAATGGCCGGTGCATCATTCGCTCCATCTCCCGTTACGGCAACAAAGTGACCCGAGTTCATAAGTGTATCTACAATCTGCAGCTTCTGTAATGGAGTTACACGAGCAAACACCCGCCCCCTATTGACCGCTTCAATGAAGGCGGGAGAAGCTGGCTTTCCCAGCTTCTCTAACTGCTCGCCCGTAACAACCTCATAGGGAGTGCTGACAATGCCTAGCTCCTTCGCAATAGCATAAGCGGTGGCTGGGTGATCGCCAGTGACCATGGAGACCTTGACCCCTGCGCGGTGGCAATCTGCTACCGCCTCTTTCGCTTCCGGACGAAGAGGATCAATCAGTCCCACTAACCCGACGAGCGTTAGTACGGGTAGTTTCGGGTCCTTTACTAAAGAATCCGGATGATCCGTGACCGCATCAGCTACTGCCAATACCCGATAGCCTCCCTCCGCCATCCGTTTGGCTTCTTCCAAGACAACAGCTGGATCAATCGCCTGTATACCGTGATTCGTCGCTATTGTTTCACAGTAGGGGAGCAAGGTTTCTACTGCTCCCTTCACAGCCGCATAACCCTTCTCACCCTGCTGGTAAAATACCGCAGCATAGCGATTCTCCGATTCATAAGGAATCGCGCTAAGAAACGTTCCTTTCTCCTTGACCCTTTCGGAAGAAAGATCAGCTTTATAACCCAAAGCTAACAAGGCCACATCCACAGCATCCCCATCTGCTTGCCATTGATCGTCCTTTTTAGTCAGCTGGGCTTCATTACACCAAACCACTGCGCGTACTAATCTCTCTACCATCTGCCGTTCCGATTCGGACGGCGACTCGTCTCTAGTTGCAACGATCCTTCCTTCCCCATCATAGCCTTCACCCGTTACCGAAAAAGACTCTCCGGAGGGAAGCTTGATCATCTTGACCGTTTGTTTATTGACTGTCAAAGTCCCTGTTTTATCACTGGCGATATACGTGCAGCTTCCTAAACTCTCAACCGCCGTAAGCTTGCGCACGATCACATGCCGCTTCAGCATTCGACTGGTGGCAATGGAGAGCACGATTGTCATCGCAATGGGAAGTCCTTCTGGAATTACGGCGACGGCCAAGGCAATGGCAATGAAGAACACTTCCGTGAAAGGCATCCCTCTCGATACAGCGACGGCGACCAGCAAGATACAAGCTGCCAGTACAATATAGCTTACTTGTTTAGAGAACTTTTCCATTCGGATGATCAAGGGAGGCTTACTGACCGTGGAACCGGAAACCTCAACAGCAATCTTGCCGAGCTCTGTTTTTAATCCGGTATCTGTTACATAACCCCATCCTCGACCCGATAACACAGTGGTACCCGCGTAAGCCATATTGACCCGCTCACTTAATGGCGTATCCCGTGCGACTAACTCTTCCCCTTTAGTGTTGGCGATAGACTCACCCGTCAAAAGAGCTTCATCAATGGTTAGTTTACTCGCTTGAACCAAACGGAGATCTGCGGCTACACGGCTGCCTGATTCTAGGAATACCAAGTCACCGGGTACAAGGTCTTCAGCCGGAACGGTGAACTCTTGCCCATTTCTTTTAACCCGTGCCATCCCTTTTAGCAAATTTTGCAGAGCTGCTGCATTCTTTTCAGCCTTCCACTCCTGGAAGGTCCCTAATAAAGCATTCAATAAAATCACCACAAAGATAAATACGGAATCGGCTGTCTCTCCGATCAAGATGCATAGGACTCCCGCTACGACAAGAATATAAATCAATGGGTTAAAGAACTGGTGTAGAAATATCATCAACGTGGTCGGTGGCTTTTTCTCAGGTAGACCGTTTTTTCCATACTGCTTCTTCAAATGATCCACCCGCTCCGCGGTTAAGCCTTGGGTTGAGGTTTCTAACCTCCTGCTCACTTCCTCGCTCTTCATTTCATGCCAAGCATACTCATGTTTCTCGTCCATCCTCATCCCCCTCTGGTATAAAGCCTCTTCTGATTTCAGAATACCAAAAAAGGGAAAGTACCCGGAGTGATTAAACTCACACACAAAAAAGAGGAACAGCTGTTAAGCCACTCCCTTGTTCCATCAATGCGTAAAGCCTGTCCCGAGGATGTCCGCTTTCACTTGAATGTCAAAGGTTGCGTTAGGATACAGACGTTCTCTCCAATCCTCCCATTCCCCTTCGTTGTCAAAGCGCTGAGCCATATATGCCAGACCAAATCCTGCTGGGTCCCACTCGTTTTTTTGTAGGTTGGATAGCATGTCGCGAACCTTTTTCTCTACTTCTTTTTCTACAATAGCCCCAATCTTCCCTAGTTCTTGACTTTCCACGTTTCTCGTTGATTCTTCAATGATCCCTTGTATCTCATAGTTTACTAATATCTTTACCTTCCCTTTTTCTCCTTCGTTCACTTGAAAACCTGCCTGAATTCCCCCGACATCAACGACAAATTCCCAATCCTCTTCTTGAACGGTTACACTGGTTCTGCGAATAAAAGCCGAAGAAAGTAATGGATGAAAAAACTTTGTATCTTGTGGATTAAGAAATCCTTGAAATCCATCGGGATTAAACATCGCGAGCTTGTTAATTTGAAACAAGTCTTTTCCCCCTTGCTCAATCACAGGCAGAAAGGCATCCAATCCTTTTTCATACAATCTCCTTCTGAAGTCAAAGAGAAAGGAGGTTACCGTGAAGATCGACTCCGATCCCTCACCACCGAAGGTTAAAAACAAGGAATTGGAAGGAAGTCTCTCCGATTTTGGTTTAATTTCTAAGATCGTTTTCGCATCTGGCACCCCTGCTGCCATATAAGCAATCTTTTGTATGTCGCGGCGTCGAATCATCCAATCGGTTATGTCAAGCATATTTTGATCAAGCATTTTTTCACCGATAACAATGACCTTTGCCTGGCTAAAATCAAACTCTTTATCTACTCTTGACTTCATGATACGTACCGCATCCGCAATGGTTCTGGCTTCCTGCTCTACTAGAATAAATTCACTGTCACCACTCTTTATATCCCCTGTAGGAATAGCTAGCTTTAGAATAACCTTATATTTTTGCTTGTCATCATCTGGCTTGTCGATTCCAATATTGACAACGAAAAAACGCTTATCGATATCTTTGAACCCACACCCAGATAAGAAAATGACGTTAGCGACGATTAGCAGCAGAAGAAGTCGACTTCGCTTCATGCTTCACCTTCCTAGCAATCCAATACAATAAGCACACAAGGATGATCTCACTCGGCAAACGAATGCGCAACCACCATACTGACAAATTATAGAGATCAACCTCATTTAGTAAGATATCTGCAACAATGGTAATTCCGCCAAAGCTTCCTAGGACGAGTAAAGGATACCAAGCTTTCTTTTTAGTTGAGCTCGGGGGAGGTAATAGGCTTTGGATAATTCTTAAGCCGACATGCCAATGAACCAAGGTACTTAAGAGTGAAATGCTTAAATACAGTAAAAGAAATATAAACACCATCCGCTCAACAGGGCCCAACTCCATTCTGATCGAGTCAGCCGTTGCGATCCAAGGGTAAATATAAGAGCCAACTCCTTCGGTCCCATGGTATCCAATAGGAAGAAAAAAGGTCGTGGCAAGGTTCAAGAACCCAACGACACCTACTAATGGAAACCATTTTAAAGAGATGTGCTGGGTAAACACCCGATGAAAAATAACCATGTTCGCGTAACCCGTAAAAATATAAGTTGTAGCTGCCACCGTATCCCAGGCTGGCCAATCCCAAGCGTAGGAAAGAATTTGCCTTACCGCAGTCCAATCCATATATGGACTTCTCAATCCATGTATGAAAATTAAAATGATCAACGGAACGTTTACTATCAGAAGAATTTCTAGTATGTAAAGCACTTGTTTCGTCGTAGAGTTCGCAAGAAAAATGACAACCAGAACAAATAGAAGGTTGGTTAGCCATTCTGATATGTCCGGATTAATAAACCGAACCGTTATATCACTATAGGAAGCAATGGTGATAAATCCAGCCAAAAACCATGTTATGCTAAAATAAATCAGAATCGTAAGCCTTACCCACGAGGTGGTATGCTGCTGCAGAATCTCTGGAAAGCCTTGCTCGGGAAATACCTGAAAACTCTTAAAAAAAACCATGGCGATAAGTGTACTTAAGATGCAGCCAACAGCAATGGACATAACTGCTCCGTCAAAACGGTGTCTAATCAGAATAACAGGTACATAGGCCACAACGTTTGATAGCATGTTCAAGATAATAATATAGTAGATATAGCGGGTTTTCATGAGGAGGTTTCCTTTTCATTAAACAGATCCTTATCATTAGCCCCTAAAAATAATCGAAGGTAAGGCTGGCCAAAGCTATCAAGTTTACATAGGTAGCCAATCAAGAAAATTAGCCCGATTACCATTCCCACTAAGCCGAAGAAGGTGGTTAAGAGCAACACGAAGTACTTAGAGACTCGGAGCGCAAAGCCCATGGCATTAATCGGGATGACGAAATTGGAGATCGCAACAGCTGCTACGAGGATAATCATGATATTGGAAACTAACCCCGCATCGGTTGCCGCTTGACCTAGGATCAACCCCCCTACCGTCGTGGCTGTTGAGCCTATCGTCTTAGGCAAACGAATCGAGGCCTCAGTAAGCAATTCCATCATAATCAGCATGAATAGCACCTCGAGATAGGAAGGGTAAGGAACTCCTACTCGGCTTCCTGCGATAGACAGCGCTAACTGTACTTGGAACAGCTCAGGATTAAAAGAAGTAACCCCGACGTACATAGACGGCAAGATTAAACTGATAAAAAGCCCTATATAACGCAGCATAATTATAAAGCGACTCACGCCCCATGACTGATAAATGTCTTCCATCGACGATATAAAGTCATAAAAAACAGCAGGGGCTAGAAGTACAAATGGCGTCCCGTTAATCATTAAAGCCACTTTGCCTTGAGATAAATTTAAGGCCACCCGATCCGGTCGTTCGGTTATCATCGATGTTGGAAATAAAGTAATCTTCTGGAGGTTTAGCTTTTGCTCTAATTCCCCAATCGCTTGTAAGGTTTTCCCAGTTACTTTTCCTAAGCGCTCCTTAATTTTTTGCAGACGATCCTCATTGACAAATTGAGAATCATAAACTAGGTGTACCGTTTGAGGGATTTGAGTGTTGAGGAGATGCGCTTCTACAATCAAGGTTTCTTGAGGATAGCGATGACGAATCAGATTTAAGTTCACTTCCACATTTTCACTAAATCCATATTGGGGTCCCTGAATTACACTTTCTACTGTGGATTGGGTTGTCGCGTTATTGACCGCCTTCTTCACATCGATAATTAAAATATGGAGCCCACAGAATAAGATGAGGTTGCCCTCTAAGATTTTTTTGGACAGATCATCGGTTTCTTGATATTCAGACGTATTGGGTAGGGAGCAAATATAGCGCGAGAAGTCTTTCCTGCTCACTAGTTCATAAAAAGGCTTTAAGATTAAAGTTTGGATTTTAGCTTCATCTGTTAACGATTTAAAATAAATCAGCCGGATTTCCTCATACTCGTTCTTGGAGATTAATAACTTAGCATCTTGTGAAGGATGAAACTGCTCCCATAAAGCATCGTAGAGCACTTTGCTTCTCCAGTACATTCGATTCATCCCCTCTTTCTGATAACCATAGGGTTTCTCAATTGGGATGAAAATATGTTAGGAAATGCCAAATGCACCAGAAAAAGAGCCTACACCTTCTTTATTTCTTCTTCCGCGTCACCATATAATACAGCAATCCGAGGATAAGAACGGGTACCGCCGTCCAAAAACAGACAACAACAAACGAATGAATGAAAGTCCCCATTGGGAATCCTGCCATGGCGGCAGGGGCCATTGATAAACAAATTAAACCCGCCACAATGAGACTCCCTGCCACGGCCCTAACCAGATATTTCATAAATCCCTCTCCTCTTTTCCAATAGGAAAGCTAATTCTAAATTCCGTACCTTGCCCAACGTTACTTTGGACGGATATCGTGCCTCCTTGATGCTCTACCAGCTTTTTCACGATTGCGAGTCCTAAGCCCGTCCCCCCAAAAGCTCGAGAGCGAGACTTTTCAACCCGATGAAACCGTTCAAAGATGTACGGCAATTCTTGCTGAGGGATCCCGATCCCTGTATCGCGGATCAAGATGTGAACCTCATCATCCACTTTTTGGGTGGTTACCAATATGGTTCCTTCCTTCGTATAACGAATGGCATTATCAAGCAGGTTGATTAACACCTGCTGCATCCGATACCCATCCAATAAGAGCAAAGGAGTTTCTTCTTCTTCCACGACCAAGGAAATGTTCTTTTCCCTCATTCTCAGGTGTACACTGTCTAACGCGCCTTGCAATACCTCGGGCAAATCCACCCATTCTAGAGTAAGAGCCATCTTCCCTTCTTCAAGCTGAGATAAGTCAAAAAGATCATCGACTAAACGTTTAAGCCTCTGCGTTTCATTTTTTATAATTCGGATATGCTCCTCATTCCCCGATTGCCCTTCAAGAAGTCCTACATACCCTTGAATATAGGTAAGAGGCGTACGCAGCTCATGGGAAATATTCACAAAAAACTCTTTTCGACTATCTTCAAAGCGTTTTAAATCAGATGCTAGCTCATTAATAGCTTGAGCTAAGGATCCAATTTCATCATGGGACTCCACCGTGACTCGAACGTTTAAGTCTCCTTTGGCCATAGCCTTGGCTGCATCGACCATGTTAAGCATTGGAATCGAAAGCTTTCGTACCATCAAGATGGTAAACCCCAAAGCGAGCAAAAGGGCTCCTACCCCTGACAACATTAATACGTTTCGAATTTGGGATGCGGAATGTTCAATCGCATCCATCCCCGTCATTATTACGACAGCCCCATGGAATTGCTGGTTGAGGTTAATCGGTTTTCCCATTAAAATAAGTTGCCCAGATCCCCCTCCTTCTTCCTTGATCAATCTGTTTCCGGCAATGAGCTGGGTCCAATCCTGATCATTTAATAATTTCTGCAGATTTGTTTCGACGTTTCTTTCGATCACCACTTGCCGGTGGGAATTAAGGATAGCGACCCCGTCATCTATCATTTGCATAGCTATGACCACTTGGTTCGCCATCCCCCTTTCCTGGGATTCCACGATAATATTGACTATTTTATCACTTTGACGGTCCAGTGCTTGAAGGGATTCTTGATAATAAAAAGTTAAAAAAACTTGGTTCACGACATACCCCAAGGGCAGTAACACAACAAATAGAAGAATCACCATGGCCATTCCTAGTTTAACGACAATTGAATTCAAGCTATTTTTGAGCATGTAGCTTATAACCCACTCCCCAAACCGTTTGTATGGGATTATACGTGCAACCTGCTTTTTTCATCTTTTCCCGAATATTTTTAATGTGCTGATCGACCGTTCTGTCATCCCCGTAAAATTCTGCACCCCATACTTGCTCAAGCAACACCTCTCGGCTAAAAACTTGATTCGGCTTTTTTACAAAGATACAAAACAAATCAAATTCTTTTGCTGTCAACATAACAGGTTTTTCACCTACTCGAACTTCTCTTGAAAGGGGGTTAATCTCAATCTCAGGAAGCGTAAACCGAGTTTCCTTCGATACACTGCTTCTACGGATTAAAGCTTTCACTCTGGCAATTAACTCCTCTTGATCAAACGGCTTGGTTAAATAGTCATCTGCCCCGATATTTAAACCATAAACTTTATCTTTCGTCTCATTAATGGCCGTGAGCAATAAAATGGGGACATGGCTTTTCTCCCGAATCATTTTACACACTTCCCACCCATTTAGTCCCGGCATCATAATATCTAAGATGATCAGGTCAAACGGCTCCTGTTGAAACCGTTGGAGCGCTTGATTGCCGCTTTCCGCTTCGCTAATCTTCCAGTTCTCGGACTGAAGATAAGCTTTGATGAGATTTCGCATATTCCACTCATCATCGACAATCAAGATACTGATTTCTTCGCTTTTCATGAATCTCACCATCCTATAAATGGCCAAAAAACTTGGCTGCTCACTCAACCAAGCTTTTGACTAAAGAGTATTTTTAATGCCCACCGTGACTGCCATGGTTCCTGTCAGCCATGCATGATTAAGCTGGAAAAAGCTCGTTACAATATGAGTATAGACAAAAAATATGTAGAATGTATGAAGAGTCTTGGCATTATGATGCCATTATCTACCTATTCATAAAAGCTCTTCTTTTTTGAAGGGGCCTCTGATAAGATAAGTATCGTAAGCTATAGACAAAAAAAGATCCCACTGACAAGTCAGTAGGATTCACCGTTAAGGGGTATACGGAGAATAACATATATTGAATCAATACTAAAGAGATAGTCTATAGCTTATACGAACATCTGGCCATTTGTCGATAGTTTACTGTTAGTTGTCATAAATTTGTCATTACTAAACTGCTTGACTTGAGGAGAACTCGTCCTATGTTATTTCGAAAGATCGCACCGGATGAAACCACCCCGGTTTACCAGATGGGCTATAGAGAATGGTCTAAAGGAAGAACCTATAAACAATATGTAAAAGAAAATCAAAAAGAAGAGGATAAAGGAACCCGATACGTGCTCGTGGATGGATCGGACAACTTGATTGGGTCGCTCATTTTGATCTCCTATGAAATTTGTTTAGCTGACCTGAGTCTCCCAGTGTTTGGGCTTGGTTCCTTCGTTATCATCCCCGAAAAAAGAGGATTGGGCTATGGGAAACAAATGCTGGACAGCTGCTTCTCCACCTTCCAAAAGCAAGTCCCGGCCTTTCTTCTTTATAGTGATATTGATCCCAGTTTTTACTACTCTTTTCAATTTAAAGAGCTGCCCGCATATCAGCAGCGGTATGCTAAATCTGTGTGTATGTTGCGTGCAGAGCCTGCGATATTCAAGGAAGTTTCCAAGCTGCCTGTTCAACAGATTCCTGCTTATTTCTAGTCAGCAGCCAGGTAATGGTCCACTACCTTCAGCGCTTGGCCGGCTTGATTATAAATCGCTAGGTCAAATTGGTCATCCTGATCCGTTGGCTCCATATTGATGATCGCGATCTTCCCCTTCGTCATCCGCGGCAATTGGTTCACCGGATAAACTTGTAGGCTGGTTCCAATGACAAGGATT
Source organism: Ammoniphilus sp. YIM 78166 (assembly GCF_004522215.1). Taxonomy (GTDB): domain Bacteria; phylum Bacillota; class Bacilli; order Aneurinibacillales; family RAOX-1; genus YIM-78166. The sequence continues at coordinate 492,334 of NZ_SDLR01000005.1, forward strand.
AGATCGGCGGATCTTATGGCAGATAAAGACTGGTCCCAGGCCACCTCTGGTAGGGCTTCTCCAAACAAGACGACATTCGGCCGCAATTTTCCCCCGCAACGTTCGCAGGTCTGCCCCGATAGAAAAGACTCGATCTTAACCTTTGTCGAACACCGATGACAGCGCGCAGAGCGAATCGAACCATGCAGTTCAAAGACGAGTTGACTCCCCGCCTTTTGGTGGAAGCCATCTACGTTTTGGGTGGCAACCGCGTGGACCCAACCTTTTGCTTCCCACTCTGCAAGAATAGCGTGACCCTCATGAGGCTGACAATCCTGAAGATTTTCCATTCTCGTTTTATAAAACTCGTGAAACAGCTCGTAGTTTCTCTCCAAGGCTTCGACAGTAGCCACCGTAGTAGGGTCTATGTTTTTCCACCAGCCACTCTTCGAGCGAAAATCGGGGAGACCGCTCTCCGTCGACATACCAGCTCCCGTTAGAACTACGGTTCGCTGTGATTGCTTTATCCACGAAGCTAATAACGCCTCATTCGAGTTCATCCTCTTTCCCTCCATCTCTCTACTTTTTTCTCGATAAATTGCGCGGTGTCTTCCAGGGCAGTTTCTCGGTTCAGATCGTTGGCTAACATGGCTGCTTTCCTGCTTAACAAAGGATTCGAGGTCAACTCCTGGATGCGATGAACAAAGCTCTCTACCGACATTTCCTTTTCCTTAAGAGGGGAAGTGGCGATCCCTAGCTCTTTCATTCTCTTCGCCCAAAACGGCTGGTCTGCGGAAAAGGGACAAATGATCATCGGCTTGCCCGACTTGAGAACCGCAGCGGTAGTCCCTGCCCCTCCATGGTGAATCACCCCGCAGGTTCTCGGAAATAACCACGTATGGGGAAGAGCATTAATGGTAAAGATACGCGGCGAAAGAGGGCTGCTTTCCATCCCACTCCAACCGGTCATCAGTACCCCTCGCTGGTTCGTTTTCTCCAATGCTTCGACCAGCATTTCCCGGACTCGGTTGGGATCCTTTAGCGGCATGCTGCTAAAGCTGATCGCAAGAGGCGGTGGACCTTCTTCTAGGAATTGCAACACCTCTGCAGACGGCTTCCAGCCTTCCTCCTCTTCCAAAAACCAGAATCCTGACATCGACACCTGATCCTTCCAGGTCGGATCATAGGGAATTACCCGGGGACTACACCCATACAAAACAGGAATCTGTTTCCCTTTAATCTTAAGATCATCCGATAATAGCGTTCGCTTCGTTGTTAGCCCTAATGTATCCTGCCTCCAGCGGTTAATGATACTGAAAAACGCAGCCATAAACAACCGATTCATTCTAAAACTTAACTGATTGATCCAGCCTATCGACGCTGAAACGGGCAAAGCCGGATTAGTAAATAAGCCGGTGGGAGCAATCACGGGAATGGGATGCGCTGCAAACACGGGAATTTGCAGTTTTTCGGTTATGTCATATCCCCCAAAGGCTTTAGGATGGTAGATCAGCACCTCCGCGTCTTGGGCAGCTTCCCATAAATCCTCCAGCATCTGCTCCATCAAGGGGTAGACCAACGTTTTCATATTTTTCAAGACGGCCAGCGGATTTCCGTTCATCATTTTTTGGCCTTCCTCGGATTGCGTAAGCTTAAGATAGTCCACACGAACCGGCGAAAAAGAAACCCCATACCCTTCCACAATCGCTTTAAAATTCTCCCCTGTGCAAATCGTCACCTCGTGACCCCTTCTCCTAAGCTCCCTTCCTAAAGCGACAAAGGGCTGCACATCTCCTCTCGTCCCGACCGTGAGGATTTTGATGTTCATGAGTTCAATCTCCTTTGTATTCGAAATTTCGTTCCGGCAAAAACTGAGACGAGCCAATAATGACGGAGGTCCGTACGATGATGAAGCAAAAACCCCTGACTGAACAAGAATGGGTTTATCGTTATGTCAAGAACAAGGACAAGCCCTTGCCTCTTATCATGGGAACGAAGGGGGGCTGGGGGATGAACGGTGAGCCCTGGATTATTCTTGTTGCCTTGTCGTTTAATGACATCATGGTACTGTGTGACCTTCACCACGTCCCTTTGTTCCACATTCGGAAAATGAAAATTCATGACCTCACCTACTATGCAGCAAGCATCACGGACCGCTCTAGAGTTACGGAAATTATGGAATCATGGCAAACGCCTCCGCCAGCAACCGATACGACTTCAGCGTCGCCTCAAAGTCAGGGGTCCTCGTGATAATCATAAATTCTTTGGTTTCATATTCTTCACTCAAGGCTAAAATGCGTGCTTTCACCTGCTCTTGAGTGCCCACAATCATGCGCTTGCGGTTTTCTCGAACCACCTCGCGTTCCAACGGACTATACGTATATTGAAGGGCAGTTTCTCGAGTTGGGATCCCTACATTGCGGATTCCTCTGCGGAACTGCAATAACATAAGATCTAAGCTCGCTGCTAACTGTTCTGCTACCTCTTCGGATTCACTACAGATCACAAAGATGGAGACGAGAGTACGAGGGATCTCTCCTAAGAGAGAAGGCTTGAAAAATTTCCGGTATGCTCTTGTCGCCCCTGCCCCTCCTTCTCCATTGATAAATTGGGCAAAAGCAAACCCTGCTCCTTTTTCCGCCGCTAATTGCGCACTATAATCGCTTGAACCGAGCAACCAAACGTCCGGTGCGGTCGCAACAACTGGTGTGGCGTAGAGGCCAGAAAAACGGTGATGGGGATCGAGTTGATCATGAAGATATCCCATTAAATCATCTAGTTGCTCAGGATAGGGGTCCCCTTGCTGCATCTTTCCTTCTTGAAGCGCACTGGTTGCGATCGGCATACCGCCAGGCGCTCTGCCTAACCCCAGATCTACCCTTCCTGGAGCTAACGCTTCTAACACACGAAAATTCTCGGCCACCTTATAAGCACTGTAGTGCGGCAGCATGACCCCACCAGAACCGATGCGAATTTGATTGGTTTTCGCAGCTATATAACCCAGGAGCACCTCTGGACTTGATCCCGCTAGACTATAGGTATGGTGATGCTCAGCCACCCAAAAGCGGTGATAACCCCACTTTTCTGCTTCTTGCGCCAGTCGAACCGTACGAGTTAGGGCCTCTATCGCCGTCCCGCCTTCAATTACCGGCGATTGGTCCAATATACTTAAGGTAATCATTGCTGCACCTCTTTTCATCTTTTTACCCTTCCTATTCTAACAGATTCTTCCTATAATATAGATAAATAACCTGTATTGGTGGACTGGAATGTGAAAAACACGCGGTATCATTGCTGTGCAAGCTGTGAACATTTTAAGGTGATCAAAGAGTCTGGACAAAAGGTTGACTATCAGTGCGCAAGGCTAGGCTACCGCACCCATCCGAAATATCAATTTGATTGCTGGAGCCCTAAACAAATCGTAAAAGACAAACTTAAAGGCTGACCCTCACATGAACAGGGGATCAGCCTTTCTTTCCTTTCAGCCTTAGTTTTCCCTCCTCATCAAGGAAGGCCCGCACCAGCGTCATCTCTTCAAATATATCTTCGTATTGCGTACCAATAATAATCCGACCTGCCTCCAGGCGATTGGCCGTAATTTCTCTTCCTGCCGTAATTCTAGTGTATCATGAGTCCGGCAATAAGGGGTGTTACGAAAATAAGATTTTCAATCGATAAAAAGAGGATAGGGCAGCCACCATAGGGACTGCCCTACCCTCTCTTATCTACCTACCGGTTGGACCAGCTGGAGTAATTCTTCATTCGGACCGTAGAAGAAAATAGTTTTTCCTCCGTCGATCGAGGAGTTGGGCGTTTCTGTTAAAAAGGTGACTCCTTCTTGTTTAAGTTTATCTATACATTCTTCAATATTTTCTACGGTAAAAGCCAAGTGGTTCACGATCCCTTTGCTAGCATAGTCGTTAGTGGACTCGATGTCTCGGATCAGCTCAATTTCAAAGCTGGGCTGGTTGGGGTGGAAAAGAAAGGCCAGCTCTCTTGCTTGGGTTGTTCCACGTATACGAAGCTGAAAATGGAATAGGCGCTGATAATACTCAATGGATTGATCCATATCCTTTACAATTAAGGCGGTATGTTCTACTTTTTTGATCATGGTTTTGTTTCCTCTCCTTTAAAATGCAAATTGACTTTTCACCTCGTCTGCCGCTTCTTGCAGCATAGGCAGTTCATCTACTAAGCGAAGTTCAATGCCGAGTTTTTTTGTCAGGGGAGCTAAAATGACGTAAGCTTCCTCCTTCTTCACCCAGATTTCTTCAGTGTAATCTTCAGCTGATAAATCATAAGTGCCACTGTCACTCCCCGGTTTTTGTCGAAAGCATTACCTAATTATACCTGAATTGGCTGTGAACATACAAAAGGCTTTTTCCCTTCTAAAAGGGAAAAAGCCTTTTTTTCTGTTTCAAATCTGCTGTTAGGTATCGGGTGCGTATATAGGAGGGATAGCAGCGTACCTAGGAGCGATACCAACATAAGAGGAGCTTTTCCATCTACTGCCTCTGCTTTAGATACCCGATACCCGCCCATCCCCCAGTGACACTCACCCCACCGACGTTTCCAATTCTCCCCGTAACACCGCCAAGAAGGCATCACCATATCGCTCCAGCTTGGACTCCCCGACTCCCTTGATTTGCAGTAACTCATGCAGGGTAATCGGCTTTCGAATCGCCATCTCGCGCAAGGTGCTGTCCGAGAAAACCACATAAGGCGGAACGCCTTGCTCATCAGCCAGCTTCTTACGAAGGGAACGGAGCAACTGGAACATGTCTTCCCCTTCCTGCGTATGGCTGCGAACCTTATGGGAACGTCGAAAAACCTTTTCTTCCCCTTTAATCACACCCACAGCAGAGGGCTGCAAGCTGAGAATCGGATACTGGCTGTCTGACAAACCCAAATAGCCGTCCGCAACAAGCAGTTGAATTAAGTCATACACTTCTTTCTCCGTTCGTTCCTTCATCAGGCCGTAAGTGGACAGCTTCTCCAATCCAAGCTCCAACACGCGTTTGTTGGACGAGCCTTTTAACACCTGTGCCACCAACGTGATGCCAAACCGCTCATTCATTCTCCGTACACAGGAAATAATCTTCTGCGCTTCAATCGTAATATCCTCAAGCTCCCCGTCATCGTTGCAGTTCCCGCAACGACCACAGTCCGCCTGCTCCACCGCCTGTCCAAAATACTCCAAAATATATCGGCGCAAACAATGCCTCGTATGACAATAATCTGCGGTTCGACGCAGACGGCTAAGCTCCAATGCCTTCCTCTCCGGGGAGGATACGGACTGCTCGATCAAAAATTTCTGCGTCAGGATGTCTTGCGGCTGAAAGAATAGGATACATTCCCCAGGCTCTCCATCTCGACCTGCGCGGCCCGCTTCCTGATAGTAAGCTTCCATGTTTTTCGGCATATTCCAATGGAACACATAGCGCACATTGGACTTATCAATCCCCATCCCAAAAGCGTTAGTAGCTACCATGACACGAACATCATCCTGCAAAAACGCTTGCTGCTGCTGCTCCCGCTCCTGGTCGCTCATACCAGCATGATATTTGCCAACGGCAATGCCCATCTCTGACAATAAGCCATGCACCTGGTCCGTCACCTTTCGAGTCGCGGTATAGATAATCCCGGCTTCGTCCCGATGCTCTTTTATATACTGGCGCAAATACGCTTCTCGGTTGACCCCCCGCAATACCGAGAACGTCAAGTTCGGCCGATCAAAGCCCGTGATATGTACGCAAGGCTGCTGCAACCCAAGTTGCTTACAAATATCTTGGCGAACCTCATCCGTTGCCGTTGCCGTAAACGCACCAACCTTAGGACGAGTCGGCAGACTCTCAATAAATGACGCAATCCTTACGTAACTCGTCCGAAAATCATGACCCCACTGCGATACACAGTGCGCTTCATCAATGGCGATGAACGGAATGGTCAATCCCTGTACAAGCGCACCAAAATTGTCAGCCTCCAACCTTTCCGGCGCAATATAGAGCAATTTATACTTCCCGGCAACAGCCTTTGCCATCGTTTCCCTTGTATCCTTCCAGCCGAGCGAGCTGTTTAAATAAGCAGCCGAAACGCCCACTTCCGCCAACGCATCCACTTGATCCTTCATAAGGGAAATAAGCGGAGAGATAACCAGTGTCGTGCCAGGCAAAAGCAAGGCGGGAATTTGATAGCAAATCGACTTCCCGCCTCCCGTCGGCATGATCCCTACCGTATCCTGCCCGCTCAATATATCGTGAATCACCCGCTCCTGTCCCGGGCGAAAATCATCGTATCCATAAATTCGTTTTAACAATCCCCTTGCTTGATGAAGCATGCCGTTTCCTCCGAACTACTATTCTTTCTCCACTTCCACCACTTGACCATTGGGAAAGATTAAGACAAATGAACCAAAGTCTAACGAACTCTTACAGCAGCGGCTGATGAGCTTTTTCTTCGGTTTTTTCTCTAATCCCGCAAAGCCACCGCAAGCCGAACAGGAAGTCACATAGCCCTCTTTCATCGCCAAAGCGTACAGGGGAGCTCCAATCTGGTGACAAAGCTGCTTAAATTCTTCATCTTCATCACGAAAAGGCCTTCCCTCCATGAATAAATGAAAGTGAGCTAACTCATGTTTAAGGGTCCCGATCACATGCTGAGCACCGAATTGATTATATTGCCACATGCTCTGCACAATGCGCAGTGGTCTCTGTGTACGAAGGTCAAAAGAAAAATACCCTGCAGCATTTTTCAACGACTTATCCCACTCAATCGGCACCTTACAGGGACGTCCAAAATACTGTAAGCTTAGCTGATTGCCAACCCAATCGAGTTCCTTATTATCCCTTGTATCCAAACTTCGAATGGCTTTCTCATGAAAGACGTCAGAATCCATAAAACTCTTGGCCTTCACTCGTGCCAGCTGCTTTAACCTTGCAATCCACTGCTTGGCTTCTTCATGTGTAAGCTGGGAAAGGCTAGCCGCTTCCAGGTTTTCCCCTACTTCCAAAAGAAGAGAGTATAACGTCTTCATCATTAATACGGTCGGTTTATCGTTTCTCATTCTGCTATTTTAGTAGACAGGTAGCCTTTTGACAACCTTTCAGAGGTACCAAAAAAAGTAGGTACTTTTGAGTTGACCTACGGGTTGCTAAACTAAACTTAAGTCTAACACACGGAGGGAACGCTTTGGAATTTAAGCTTCTGCTAATCTACTATCCATTGATCTTTTTCATTCTGGGATTTGCCCTGCAACTGATTTTATTTAAGAGACACCTGCGTTTTTTCATTCCTCTAGGGAGCTTTTTACTCACTCCTGTGATTCTTCTATTTCACTTGAAGGCTTCCCTCAGCATGGAATTGTTCTTCATGTATCCCATCCTCTATGCCGCTCTAAGCTTCAAAGGTTCTCTCCTAGCCCTCATCCTGTTGGCATTAGATCCCAGAAAAAAAATGTCCCCTTGACCGGGGACACTTCCTATCAATCTTTTAGTACTTCCTTCCATACTTCGTCGAGCTCTTCAATGGCCTTTTTTCCATCTCCATAGTAGGATGAGCCATGCATGATCGCTAACGTAACGGGACGCAGCTCAGCAAGATCTTTTAAAATCTGTCCGGTCTTGGCATTATAAGGAATGTAATTGGCGAAGGGGCTTTGTTGAAATTGAATTAAGGTTTCACGGCAATGATCTGCCAAGCTCTCTTTCGTTAGGGGAACAACATCACCGTTATGATGGAATAGATCAGAGGTCAAGAGTGTGTGGTCCGTTTCTTCAAAGAACAAACCTGCGTCCCATCCATGCGGGACGTGCGGTGTACTTATGTAGCGGTATTGCTTTTTGCCTGTTCTAAACACTTCTTGGTTCTGTAAAATGCGGGCTGGCCGAAGGGCAAAATCGTTGATATTCACAAACGCACTCACAATTCCTGTAATCGCCTCCGATTGAGGGGCTAACTCCAACCACTTATTCAGTGAACCGCATTCATCCGACTCAAAGTGGCTAAACCCAATCCATCTCAAATCGGTTGGTTTCATCAGGCGCTCTACGGCCTCCTTCATTTCGGGAAAAAACGCATTCAATCCTGTTGTAAACAGGAGCGGTTCCTCATCGCGAATTAAAAACTGGTTATACTGCATCTCTTGTTGGGGGGCGTAAATGGAGATTCGAAAAACATCAGGAGCAATTTCGTCAATCCGTGCCAATAGGATCCTCTCCTCTTGCATCATTTTACCATCGATTATATTTTACTATAGTATCAGTCGAAATTATACACAATTTTTAGAAAATTTATCTTTCAAGTTAATTCCAATAGAATAATACTATTAGAAAAGCAGGAGGACACCTTATGCATCTTGGTTTATCTGGAAAAATTGTATTGATTACAGGCGGTTCAAAAGGAATTGGCAAAGCGATCGCCCGAGCCTTTGTAGAGGAAGGAGCCCTTGTAGCTATCGCTGCAAGGAGCCAAGAAGACTTAGAAAGCGCACGGCACGAGCTCGGAGAAATCCGTACGTACGCAGGCGATTTAACCGATGTCAAGGAGCGAGCACGGGTCTTTCATGCGCTGCTTGAAGACTTCGGACGAATGGATATCCTCATCAATAATGTGGGAGGCAGCAATGGCGGACAAGCGATGGAAACCGATCTGTCCTTATTTGAACAAGCGATGCAGTTGAACTACTTCTCTGCCGTACATCTTAGCCAACTCGCTGCTGAACAGATGAAACAAACAGGCGGAGGGTCAATCATCAACATCTCCTCCATCTTCGGAAGAGAGTCCGGAGGTAAGGTCACTTATAATAATAGCAAAGCTGCTCTTATCAGCTTTACCAAGTCATTTGCCGATGAAATGATTAAAGAAGGCATTCGCGTAAACGGAGTCGCCCCCGGTTCCATCCTGCACCCCACAGGCAATTGGCAAAAGCGTCTTGAGCAAGATCCAGAAAAAATCCATCGGTTTGTCGAACAGGAAATCCCTGCCGGTCGTTTTGGCACCGTTGAGGAAGTCGCGAACGTGGTCGTTTTCCTCGCTTCCGAAAAGGCTTCCTGGGTTGTTGGAGCCACCCTCAATGTAGACGGCGGTCAATCCCGTAGTAATTTCTAATCTGTACATATCGTTCCAGATTCCTCCTCATACTAACAATGGATCTTCATTAGGAAAAGGAGGGATCGAACATGCCAACAAGAAACCGCAAAGAAATGCAACCGAAGCACATCCGTGGAGAAAACAACATCGAAGAGCGAATCGAAGAAATGATGGATGCCAAAGGAGTCGCTGAGGAAATGTCCAACCGAACCATGAACAGTGAACTGCGGGATAAAACGTAAAAGCCACCGAAAGGTGGTTTTTTATGTATTTACAAAATCTTGCTTTTAGCCGATAATCCAAAATGGGTGTTATGTTATACGTCGGTAAAATATGGGAGAGTACATATGGAAAGAAGATATGATATCGATTGGCTAAGAAATTTTGGAATTTTACTCCTTTTCCCCTTCCATTCCGCTCGTGTGTTTGATCACTGGAATCCCTTTTATGTAAAAAGCGAGCAGCTCGATTGGGGACTAAGCTGGTTTATCGCGTTAACCAGCTACTGGTTTATGCCGTTATTGTTTTGGCTCGCTGGAGCATCGTGTTGGTATGCGCTTCGTGTAAGGTCCAATAAACAGATTCGTCAGGACCGAATACAGCGGCTGTTCATCCCGTTCGTTTTTGGTCTACTCCTAGTCATACCGCCACAAGGCTACTATGCTAAATTAGCTCACACCGGTGAAGCAGGCTCTTACCTTACCTTCTTAGGCACCTTTTTTACTGATTTTAGCGACTTATCCGGGTATTTTGGCACCTTCACCCCTGCGCATCTGTGGTTTATTCTTTACTTGTTTGTCTTATCACTTGTCGCTCTGCCTTTCTTTACCTTTTTTACAGACCCCAAAAGAGCAGAGACCGTTCAAAGGTTTCACCATGTTTTTAGCCAACCGACGACCTTTATCTCCTTTTTTATCGTCTTGGTATTACTCCAAGCCTTACCTGCTCCCGGTGGGCAAAACCCTTTCTTTTTTCTAGCTCTGTTAATTATGGGATTTATCTCTTGCAGCGATGCTCGCTATCAAGACCTGTTTAATCGGATTCGCTTCCGATCCTTTCTAGCCACCTTGATTTTAGTGCCTCTGATGTTCGCGTTCATGCAACAAAGAGAAACTTTGCCTTATGCCGGAATTCTTCTCCCTTATTTACGTTCGCTAAATACTTGGCTCACGCTCATTGTTATCCTGGGTTATGGCCACCAATGGATGAATTTTCCCCATAAGTGCCTTGCTTATTTCAATGAAGCCGCATTCCCGGTCTACATCCTGCACCAAACGGTCTTAGTCGTTGTAGGCTACTATGTTCTGCCGCTTAATTTAGGAGTATACCCCATGTTTATCTTGATCATGGTACTCACGCTTGTTCTTTCCGTTCTCCTTTACGAATGGATCATTAAACGAACCGCCGTGATGCGCTGGTTATTTGGAGTCAAGGTAAGAGCAACAGCCTCCAAGCAGGTTGAATTGACTTCTCCCTAGCGTCATGTCATGATTAAACGATCGTATTCCAGTGTAAGGCAGGGAAAGCTCATGAAAAAAGCACTACTACTCGGAGCAACGGGTTTAATCGGAAGCCAATTACTCAAGCAGTTATTACAAGACGATAACTACGAAGAGGTGGTTGTCTTTGTGCGTAGGAATTTAACACATTCACATCCGAAACTTCGTCAAATTCAATTAGAAGATTTTCATCAGATGAGTCAATATCAGAATGAATTTGGCGTAAACGATGTGTTCTGTTGTCTAGGCACGACCATTAAAAAAGCTAAAACACAAGAACGGTTCAAAGAAGTAGACTTCATCTTTCCGCTGCTCGCGGCTAAGCTTGCGAAAGAGCAAGGAGCCGAACGCTATCTGCTCGTCTCCTCTATGGGAGCAGACGAGCACTCTCGCTTTTTCTATAACCAAGTAAAGGGCGAACTGGAAAAAGCAATCCAAAACCTTGGACTTCGCTCGTTCCTGATCTTTCGCCCTTCTCTTCTACTCGGAGAGCGCGCAGAGTTTCGCTTTGGCGAAAAACTTTCAGCCTGGATCAGCCAGCCTCTCTCGTTTTTGTTTACAGGTTCTTTCTTAAAGTACCGCCCGATACAAGGAGCAAAAGTAGCCGAAATCATGCATAGAATGGCCCAGACCTTCCTTCCAGGCACGCAAATCTTTGAAAATGATCAAATGCATCGGTTGAGATAGATGGATGGGTGAGGCGGATGATTCACTCAAATCTGAACGTGAGACGAATGAGTGAATCATCGAGTGCATAAGATTCATTGAAGTTGATCGTGGGCCCCTATGACTGCACCATCACCCAACCCTACCCCAATCACGCCCTCATCCTTTTCCCCTTTACCCAAAAACTCAAAAATCAACTCATTCACCCGCTCCGCTTCCTCATGCTGAATCCAGTGTGTAGCATTCTCAAAGTAAACTAATCGACCTTCGTCGCACAAAACAATGCTTTCCTCCGCCATGTTCGCTCCCAGAAATGCATCCTGTTTTCCCCACAGCAACAACACGGGTGGCTTGATTCTTTCGCTCGCACTTTTCTTTCGTTTAAGCTGTACGAATGCCCGATACCAATTCAACATGGAAGGGTAGGCTCCCGGCTGTGACCACGCTTCCCGATACCGCTCAAAATCTCCGTCTGTAAACGTTCCTTCACGGCTGCTGCCCCTCATCACTCCCACAAGTAGCTTCCAATCCGATACCCTAGCCGACCATTCAGGTATCCAAGGCAGCTGGAAAAACAGAATATACGAGCTCCGCATCATCTGCAAAGGGTTTCGGCGCAAATTACGCTGCATCACGGGCATCAAGGGGACATTACAAATGATTAACTTTTCCACTAAATGAGGGTACTGTTCAGCAACATGCCATGCGAGAAAACCTCCCCAGTCATGACCAACTAGAATCACCTTTTTCGCCCCTGTGGCCTCAATAAGCCCCACCACATCTGCGGTCAAGTGGTTCATTCGATAAGCCCGAATGCCTCTAGGTTTATCACTTTTGTTATACCCCCGCAAGTCCGGCGCCCACACCCGGTATCCCTTCTCTGCAAAGAAAGGAATCTGCCTCTTCCAGCTATACCAAAATTCGGGGAATCCGTGCAGCAGGAGCAAAACCGTCCCATCAGCTGGACCAGCTTGCATTACATGAAGTCGAATCCCATTTGTTTCGACGAAAATTGATTCCAATGGATAATCCAATGAACATCCCTCTTTATCGTTTTACTTTCAGGTATCCCCTTTCTAAGCAGCTGCTAGTCGTCAATGCACCCTATCCCCTAACCTGATTGGCGTATGAACTTGCTCCCATTTACAACCTTTGACAAAAATTCAACGCAGGATTATAGTATAGTCGAACTTAACTTTCAAAATTTAGGAGAGCTCCATGAAACAAGGATTCATCTATGCTATTTGCGCCTACTTTATGTGGGGGTTATTGCCGTTGTATTGGAAGCTATTTGCCTCATTATCGGCTTGGGAGATATTATCACATCGAATTTTTTGGTCTTTTCTATCCATAAGCATTGTCGTAACCCTAACCATAGGCTGGGAAAAGATCAAACAATCAATTACCAACCGCAAACAAATCCTAGCTATTGTGGCTTGTTCATTCCTAATTGCCATGAATTGGGTGATTTTTATCTGGGCTGTTAATGTAGATCGCGTCATTGAGACCAGTTTGGGCTATTATATCAACCCGCTAATTAATGTAGTGGCAGGCGTGCTTCTCCTGAAGGAAAAACTCCATAAAGGCCAATGGGTAGCGATCACAGTAGCAGGGCTGGGCGTCTCTATCATGGCCTTTGAATATGGGCAGGTTCCGTGGGTCTCCTTATCCTTAGCGGTTAGCTTTGCTTTATATGGTTATTTTAAAAAGTCGCTTCAGGTGGCTCCGATGGTAGGGTTACTCTGGGAAACTTTAATTGTCTTTCCTCTTGCCCTCATTTATCTGATGTATCTTCAATCACAGGGCACAGAAACCTTCTTTCATCTATCCTTACCGATTCAGCTTGCCTTAGCTGCTGCTGGAATCGCGACATTGCTGCCCCTGCTGTGGTTTGCCGAGGCTGCCAAGCGATTGCCGCTAAGTACCGTCGGTTTCATTCAATATTTGGCACCCACAACAAGCCTACTGTTAGCCATCTTTCTCTTTCATGAACCGTTTACCCAAACGGAGCTATTCAGCTTTTCCCTTATCTGGGTTTCGCTAGCGATTTATAGCTTTAGTACCTGGAAAACGCAAGCGAAAAGACCTATCCCAAAAGAAATGTCCGCCTAATAAAACAGCCCTCCGAAACACTTATCGGAGGGCTTAAACATTATGCGCTATGAAACTAGAAAATCACGATAATCCAACTGTAATTCATCCCAAAAAACGGAATCTCTTACATAATCAATATCCAACTCTTCCAATATCTCTAGAAGCTGACTACAGAAGCTATGCTTCTTGGCCGGTTCTTCTTCAGCTTTAATTCTTTCTATTAGCTCATTAGCTTCTTGCAGCAAGATTTCCCTAAAACTCATGGTCCCACTTCATCCCCTTTGGCCTATCTTCTCTCTGTTTTTCATTGTACTATATCAGGGTTAATCCTATCAATTGCGGCGTGTTGATTCACGCTTTTCCACTCGTATAAAAAGGAGGAGCCTTTATTAGGCACCTCCTTCCTTTTTTCTAGACCATCATCTTGCAAATATCATTAGTGAACTCCACTGGATCTTGAATCGGCAATCCTTCGATGAGCAACGCTTGATTATATAAAAGGTTGGTATAGAGATCTAGTTTTTCCTTATCCTGTTCAAAGGCATTTTTTAACGACTTAAACACGTCATGGTTACTATTGATTTCCAATACCTTATCTGCTTGGATGTTTTGATTATTTGGCATCGCCTTAAGGATTTTCTCCATTTCGATCGACACTTCGCCTTCCGTAGACAAACAAACCGGATGGGACTTCAAGCGTTTTGAAACGCGAACATCTTTGACCTTTCCTGCCAGCGTTTGTTTCATATGGTCAAATAGCTCTTGATGTTCCTTCTGCTCTGCATCCGTATTTTTCTCATCCGCTTCAATGCCTAAATCCCCACTAGAAACAGACTTGAACTCCTTCTCTTTATAAGTCATCAGCATACGAATCGCAAACTCATCGATCTCATCTGTAAAGTAAAGAATTTCATAGCCTTTATCTGCTACCAGCTCGGTTTGGGGCATTTTCTCGATGCGCTCATTGGTCTCCCCTGAAGCATAGTAAATATACTTTTGATCTTCAGGCATACGAGACACATACTCGTCTAGGCTCACGAGCTTCTTCTCCTTTGAGGAATAGAACAGCAGCAGGTCTTGCAAAGTATCTTTATTGGTACCGTAATCGCTGTATACACCATACTTTAGTTGTCGGCCAAAAGAGTTAAAGAATTGCTCATACTTCTCACGATCGTTCTTCAAAAGGTTTTGCAACTCATTCGTAATCTTCGTCTTAATGTTCTTTGCAATCAGCTTTAGTTGTTTATCGTGCTGTAAGATTTCTCGAGAGATATTTAGCGAAAGATCTTCCGAATCCACCATCCCTTTAACGAAGCTATAGTAATCAGGCAGGAGGTCTCCACATTTGTTCATGATAAGGACTCCATTAGAGTATAATTCTAGCCCCTTCTCGAACTCCTTGGTGTAGTAGTCAAACGGAATATTCTCCGGAATAAAGAGGATGGCATTGTAGCGAACGGCCCCATCCACACTAATGTGGATATGCTTAATCGGCTTATCAAAGCCGTAATGCTTTTCCATATAAAAGTTCTCGTAATCCTCCGGAGTCAGCTCGCTCTTATTCTTTCGCCAGATCGGAACCATGCTGTTGATAACCTGCTCTTCTTTCACGCTCTCGAATTCATTTTCCGTGCCTTCCTTGAGCTTGCTGGTGGTTATATCCATTTTGATTGGATAACGAATAAAGTCAGAATACTTTTTAATAATTCCCTTTAAGCGATACTCATCTAGATACTCATCGAAGCTTTCATCTTCGGTATTCTCTTTAATCTTAAGAATAATTTCCGTTCCAACGGAATCCTTTTCTACCGGCTCAATGGTGTACCCATCGGCTCCCTGCGATTCCCATTTGTACGCTTGATCCTGCCCTAGCGCTTTACTGATGACTGTGACTTGGTCCGCCACCATAAATGCAGAATAGAATCCTACACCAAACTGACCAATAATATCATGGCCATCCTTAATTTCATTTTCTTTTTTAAAGGCTAAAGAACCGCTCTTGGCGATCACACCCAGATTGGTCTCTAATTCCTCTTGGGTCATCCCAATCCCTGTATCAATAAGCTTCAAAGTGCGGTTTTCCTTCTCGGGAACTACCTTAATAAAATAACTGTCCTTATCAAAAGTTAAGCTGTCATCCGTTAAAGCGCGGTAGTAGATTTTATCAATGGCATCACTTGCATTGGAAATTAATTCTCGTAAAAAAATCTCTCGCTGTGAGTAGATGGAGTTGATCATCATTTCTAACAAACGTTTCGATTCGGCTTTGAATTCTTGTTTGATCGCCATATGGATGGTTCTCCCTTCTTATTTCTATATTGAAATGATATGTAAAACGAAGCCTACAGATTAGCACTCTTATAAAGAGAGTGCTAACATCTATTTTAATAACATAAAAACAGTCGTAATGTCAAGGTTCCTTCGGCTTTTTATCTTCCCTATGAAACAATTTTCGAAGTTTTTCCCCATTTTCCTTTATTTACAGATATAATATAATAAGTAATTTACTGTAAACAAAGGAGTCATCTATGAGATATAAACTATTACTTTCTCTTAGCATTCTACTAGTCCTCATACTTTCTATCCGCCATTTCCAACAAGAGCTCAGCCAGTACGAGATTACACCACCGACTGCAGAAGCTGTCGTTACGGAACCGACTGAAGTGACAGTTGAACCTCCGCCACCAGAAACAGAACCAGCACCCGTGCCTACCCTTACAACCGCTAAATTGGTTGCCGTAGGTGATATCCTTGTTCACAGTTCGGTTTATCAAGATGCTGCTATGCCCGATGGTACCTTTGACTTTACTCCCATGTTTGAACAAGTAAAGCCCTTCATTGAATCAGCGGATCTGGCTATCGCCAACCAGGAAACAATGATTGGCGGAAAAGAAATTGGACTGTCGAGCTACCCTCTTTTTAACAGCCCTTTTGAAGTGGCAGATGCTCTAAAAGATACAGGCTTCGATCTTGTCACCTTGGCTAATAATCATACGATTGATCGCTATAAAGACGGGGCCATTGAGAGAGCCTTAGCTTACTGGGACCAAATTGAAATCCCTTATACCGGTAGCTACGCTTCTACTGAGGACAGAGACCACATTCGAACACTGACAAGAAATAGCATTGTCTTTTCATTCCTTAGCTATACCTATGGAACCAACGGAATTCCCATACCTAAAGACAAACCCTATTATGTCAATTTAATAGATTGGAAACAAATCCAACTTGATGTTGAGCGAGCGAGACAGATCTCTGATGTCATTGTCGTCTCCATGCATTGGGGAAATGAATATGAACTTCATCCTAATACCTTGCAGCAGGACCTTGCTCAGAGACTCTCTGATTTAGGCGTTCATATTATTATCGGGCACCATCCCCATGTGCTTCAGCCTCCGGCATGGGTGACGAACGCCAAAGGACACTCAACCTATGTCATGTATTCCTTAGGAAATTTTATATCCGCTCAACAAGGCATTGACCGCTTACTGGGTGGAATCGGCGGGATCCATGTGGTGAAAACGGAACTCGAGGGAAATGTCTCGATCGAGCTGAAGGATCCTTTTTTCATTCCTACGTTAACCCAATATAAGAATTGGAAGAATTTCAAGCTCATTCCGCTAGATTGGGACCATGAGCACACCTTACGAGTGGCAAATCATATGAGAACTCGTATTACGGATTTATCCATCTTACATGCGCACTAATCAGATCTTAAGTTGGTTAATACCAGAGAATTTAACAGCAATAGAGACCTTCCCCCTAATGAATATGCTTACATCCCGTTTTCTTTATGTAGCCAAGTTCTAAATGTTCACGTATAATTCACAATTAGGTACAACGGCTCCGACTTTTCTGAGAGAGGAAAGTCACAATTAAAATTGAATAGAAAGAGGTTATTTATGACTTACAAACAAGAATGGTTCTCCAATATTCGAGGTGATGTATTGGCAGGAATAACTGTCGCATTAGCCTTGATCCCGGAGGCGATTGCGTTTTCCATCATTGCTGGCGTAGACCCCATGGTGGGACTCTACGCATCATTCTGTATCGCGGTTGTGATTGCTTTTGTAGGTGGTCGTCCAGCGATGATTTCCGCCGCGACGGGCGCGATGGCACTCGTAATGGTGAACCTCGTTAAGGAACACGGCCTGGAGTATCTCCTTGCCGCTACGGTTTTAACAGGGATTATTCAATTGATCCTCGGTTCCTTGAAGGTGGGCCGATTCATCACCTTTGTGCCTCACTCCGTCATGATTGGATTCGTGAATGCTTTAGCGATTCTCATCTTTATGGCGCAACTTCCACACTTTGTGGGAGAGTCCTGGCAGATGTATGTCATGGTTGCAGCGACTCTGGCGATTATCTATATCTTGCCTCGCTTCACCAAAGCCGTGCCCTCCCCTCTTATTGCGATCATCGTGATGACCGTAATTGCCATCTATGGCGGCTTCAATGGACGCACGGTTGGAGATATGGGAGAGATTACGCGAGCACTGCCTGTGTTCCATCTACCTAATATTGAATTGTCCCTCCAAACGTTATGGATTATCCTTCCTTATTCGGTAACACTAGCTATTGTCGGCTTACTAGAATCCCTATTAACAGCGACTATCATCGACGAAATGACAGAAACCAAGAGCTCTAAGGACCAAGAGGTGAAAGGTCAAGGGATTGCCAATGTAATCACGGGATTTTTCGGGGGGATGGCTGGCTGTGCCATGATCGGTCAGTCGGTTATCAATGTTAAATCTGGAGCTAGAGGACGCTTGTCATCTCTCGTCGCCGGAGTCTTCCTCTTATTCCTGATTATGGTTTTAGGTGATATCGTGAGACAGATTCCAATGGCAGCGTTAGTCGGGGTCATGATTATGGTTTCCATTGGAACTTTTGACTGGCAATCACTCAAAAGTCTTCCAAAAACCCCACGAGCTGATGCTCTTGTGATGATCGTGACGGTAGCCATCGTCGTTGCTACGCATGACCTAGCTAAAGGTGTTATTGCTGGGGTAATCTTAAGTGCCTTAATCTTCGGCTGGAAGATGGCTCGAATGAAGACAACCACTCGCATAGACAATGGATCAAAAATATATCAAGTTTCTGGTCAGATGTTTTTTGGAACAATGAGCCACTTTGTTGACCAGTTCCAGTTTAGCGAAGACCCTGAGCGTATCGTCATTGACTTTAGCAGATCCCATATATGGGATCACTCGGCCGTTACTGCCATCGCAAAGGTCATATATAAATATCAGAAGCTTAATAAGCACGTTAAGATTATCGGATTAAACGAAGAGAGTCAGCAGCTAGTCAACCAAGTAGGATTATCTGCTCCTTCCGGACATTAAAAAATATGAGTTCGCTTGTACCTTGAACAAAAAGAGACAGTCCATGCTGTCTCTTTTGTTTTGGATTTCACCATGTTTGGAGGTAAATCCAATCGTAATGAAATGACTCCTCTTCGCATATAGTTGATACAAGCATTCCCAAAATGAGGGAGATGACTTGTCTTGGGACAAAAGGGGAAAATTATTTTTTCTAATCTCGTGGTTATATCTCTTATCTATGTATTAGTCGCTTTTTTCTTTTCCATCGCCTATATGATCCTGGATTATTATGAGCTTGGTCCTATTATTGACCACAACTCTTCAGCAAACCATCAACAACAACCCCTTGACCGATTTACCCGCTCCCTGTATTTTAGTTTTATCACCTTATATTCCGTAGGGTACGGAGATGTTACCCCTTTTGGTTTATCTAAAGCCGTTGCCATCTTAGAGGCCACTATTGGCTATCTTCTTCCCCCGGCTATTATCATTCGGTATCTGATATTTACCCCCAAAAGCATACAAGATGCTATATATACTCGTATGCAACAACAACGCCGTGGATAAACCGAGAAGTAGCCCTTCCAACGGAAGGGCTACTTTCCTTTTCCCTTTACAAATTAATTCGCCGTCACAACAAAAAAGACTCCTATAATCCCGCGACGAGTTATCGCTAAGTTAAAGGAATCTTCGGTGACCCGATCGGCAACTGTATGAGTTTAGAATAATAATAGCTTACACTTCCTTTTTCAACACCTTCTTCTCCACAGGAAAGCGTTGTTTTTCCACTCTTTCAATTTGAGTAATGTTGGAATCATGTACGGTAATATGAACTGAGCCATATTCGAGCCCTTCAAGAGAGCGTATTATTTTCTCCACTAAGGCCTCATCAATGTTACGTTTTGACAAGGAATTTTCCTCCATTCCACTCCCCAATATTCTGATTAAGTAAATCGTGTAAGGTCGTCTGCTCCAACACATGGCTAATCGTATCCCGCACCAGCGTCCATAGAGGCTTCAATAAACACTTGGGCTCAAGCGAGCATGGCTCGTAGGCAGTAATACTGGCACAGCCCATCGGTGAAAGCGGACCTTCAATATTGCGGATTACCTCTCCAATATTAATCTCTGCTGGGGTTAGCTTTAAACTGTAACCCCCTTGTGCTCCTCGTTTACTCTTGACATAACCGAGCTTCTTAAGCTGAAGAAGAATTTGTTCTAGATAGCTTACTGTAATTAGCGTCTTCTCTGAAATATCGCTAATAGAAATGACTTGCCCTTCATGTTGACCTAGAACCAAGAGTGCCCGTAGGGCATATTCACCTCTACTTGATACCTTCACCCTTTCCTCCTCCTTTAAACCCGAGTGAACCAGTCAAGATTTAAGAAAAAAAACCAATTACTACTCCTGTTACCATCTTATTTGCACTATTCTTATCTGTCAAGTCGGAATTTTTTTTCAATTGATATGCATACCCACTTTCTTCCCTTTGAAATCTTACTGGAATAGGTATATTCACCGGTGACTCTAAAGGTGATTTCGCTAACGAAAAAAAGCATCTAGGCTTAACAGCTTTAGCCTTCTTATTGTACAATTCAAATACAACCATGCATAAAGAGGTAGGTAAGATGGGACAAGTTATACCTTTTCCGATACAAGAAGATATTCACTGGAACGGACGAAGCTTAACCCCAGAGGAGTTAGACTACGTTCGGGAACTTTTGCTTTCCGTCTCGAGACGTATCCGAATCAAACGCATTCGCTTCAATGGGGTAAATGTCAGGGGAAACGACCTAAAGGTCATCATGGATCATTTATGGAAGAAAAGATTAATCCTTGACGAGGAGAAAGCCTGGATCTACCGAAAGCTCGATCGTGAAACTTAGTGACGAAAAGCAACGCAAAATGGTACTATCAAAAGGAAGAAGATTCCATAGCAACGGGGAGGAACAAAAGCATGTCGTTATTTGATAAGGTTAAAGCGAGTATCGGAATTGGATCGGCTAAAGTGGATGCGAAGCTAGATCAAAGTTCATTCACCGCAGGGGAAAACCTAACAGGCACTTTGCTTATTCAGGGTGGAACTATTGAACAAGAGATAAATGGAATCGATCTTCACCTTGTTACGGAAGTGATCCGGGAAGTCGATGACAAAAAGGTCAAACAGCACACATCCTTTGTAACCTATCGAGTTGCTTCCGGCTTCCTGATTCGAAAAGGTGAAAAAAAGCAGTTGCCCTTCTCCTTTCCGATACCTACTGACACACCCATTACTCTAGGTAATAGTAAAATTTGGCTGGAGACTGCTTTAGATATCTCACTCGCATTAGATCCAACAGACCAGGACTTTATCACGATTAAACCTCACCCTGCTGTTCATACTTTATTGGAAGCCACACGTTCCCTTGGTTTTGTTTTAAGAAAAGTTGAGAACTTACCCTATCGGCGCAGTCCGATTGGATTAATCCAAGAGTTTGAGTTTGTACCAACAAGCGGGTCCTTCAGAGGGAAGCTCGATGAGATGGAATTGGTTTTCTTTCTTGAACCACGTGGGATTCGAATCATGATGGAAATTGACCGTAAGGCTCGCGGCCTTGTTTCTCTTCTTGCTGAGAGTCTAGACCTTGATGAATCCAAGGTATCTTTATTCCTTTCTTTTGATGAAATTAACCAGGGCGTCTCAGCGACGGCTACTCGTCTTCATAACGTGATTCGTTCTTACAGTTAAATTGAGAAAGAACCGGCTACTAATGTCGCCGGTTTTTCTCATTCCAATAAAAACCAACTCATTTGATTCTTGTTTTTCGGTTATAGTAACAAATATCTTATGGTAAGGTGGGCTTAAAATGCAGGATTATCGTCAGCAAACCATCGAAGAGCTTGAAAGACTGAGTGCTTACTATGAGCACGAAAATTTTGAAATCATGAAAGAACTGCTTCGTAGAGGAGTGGGAAAAGATCTTCCGGATACCCTTGAACACCCTAGTATGTTCCCAACGGAAGAAGATTTTTAACGAACGATTTTTCGTTCGTTTTTTTATTGCATCCCTAGAATAACCCTTGCCCTAGGCTTGCTCCTGCATCCACCGTAATGACTTCTCCATTGATATACTCCGCCTGTGGAGAAAGGAGAAAATAGGCAACATCAGCAATTTCCGCACTTCTGGCGAATCGTTTATTAGGAATCATTTTGACAACTTGTTCAAAGGTTTGCTTATCAGGTATCAGCTTTTTTGCTCCTCCTGTATCCTCTACAAAACCGGGAGCAATACAGTTCACACGAATCCCATAATTTCTGCCCCATTCGACCGCTAATGACTTGCTCATGGCTAGGACACCTGCCTTAGCTGCAGCCGAATGCACCACTCCAGGACAACCTGTCCAAGCATAGGTAGCAATGATATTGACAATCGATCCCTTAAATCCTTCCTTAATCCATTCCTTGGCTACGGCCTGAGAGCAGTACCAGGTTCCGTTCAAGACAATATCCACCACCGAATTCCACCCATTGATCGACAGTTCCTCCGCCCGAACCAAAAAATTTCCGGCAGCGTTATTAATTAATCCATCAATTCGGCCAAACCTCTCTAGCGTTTGACATACCGTTTTTTGAACTTGATCCGGCTCGCGGACATCCATCGAAATGGAAAGAACCTGACCGTTAAATTGCTGCACATCCTCCTTCGCTTTCTCAAGTCTTTCCCTGTTGCGCCCCGTTATGACAACATAAGAACCCTCAATGGCAAATTTCTTAGCCATTGCTAACCCCATCCCACTACTTCCTCCTGTTATCAAAAACACCTTCTCTTTCATTCACTACACGCCCCTTTCTTTCACATTATATGTTTTGAAAAATTTAATATTTTTTCAACACAATAAAGGCCAGGTAAGCTCTAGGCCTTATGAAGGGCTGTTTGTTTCCTTTGCAAAATAATGTTTTAATATTACGATAATTGGTATATCATTAAAGTTGTACTTCATATTTATACATAGGGGACTATACTCATGATGCAATATATCAAGCCATATATTTGGATACCTCTTGCATATTCTATAATCGCTTGGGCCTGGATCACTTGGCTATCTAACCTAGGGACGTTCATCGTCTTTTCTGGCTTAAGCCTGTTCCTTCTCACTTACTCATATTTAAGAAAGGTAGAATTAGAGAAACTGAAATGGCAAAAAAAAGCGGAGGAACTACAAACGATTCTTGATACGTTCCCCGATTTGCTCGTAATTAAGGATGCTGATAACCAGTGGATCAGTGGAAGCAAGGTTGCACTCGATCTGTTTCAGATATCGCAAACCACTCCATTTAAGGTTCCGCTTACCCCTAGTTGTCTGGCGGCAGAAGCTAAGGCCATAGCATCCCGAAGCCTTGAACGAACCGAAATCAGCTTTCCATCGGGAAATGGGAAAGAGATTTGTTATGATATCATTAAAGCCCCCTTATGGAACAAGGATGGTTCCCTACAATCGATGCTTACAATTGGTCGAGATATTACCCAAAGCAAGAAGATGGAGCAGCTTCTGCATAAAAGTCAAGAATGGTACTGTTCCATTTTCAATAACAGTCCCTATGCGATAGCAGTGACGGATATTGAAGGCCGCGTGTTAGATGTTAATCCTGCGTTTACCCAAATCTATGGCTTTAACCTTGAGGAAGCAAGAGACAAAGTCTTGCCCATGGTTCCTCCTACGATGCACCCTGATGTAAAGCAATGGAACCTGCGTTTGGTGGCGGGAGAATCTTTTCGCAACGTTGATACCATTGGCCTGACAAAGGATGGCCGAGAGATTCATGTGACCTTTTCCGCTTCTACGATATCGAATGAAGACGGTGAAATTCGAATTTTTAGCATGGCCCAAGACATCACGAAGCAAAAAGAAGAAGAGAAACAGTACTCTTATACCAAAGACCTGTTTGAATCCTTTTTTCGCTATACGGCGGATATCGTGATCTTAACAGACCAGCATGGAATGATCACTCAGGCCAATCCGTCTTTCGAAAGGATATTAGGCTGTAAAGCAGAGAGTGTCATCGGTAGAAATATACTAGATTCTGAGCAGGCACAGGATTTTACAAACTTCGTCTATAGAGTCAATAAGGGAGAATCTGTAGGGAATATCGAGCGGACTCTAGAAACTTCGGATGGAAGAATAATAGATGCTAGTATTACCTTTTCAGTCATACGCAATCAAGCAAGTGAGATCATAGGGTATTCGGCCGTCATTCGGGATATCAGCGAAACCAAATGGGCTATGAATCAATTGAAAAAAACAAAAAAGCTATCTCTTGCAGGCAATTTAGCCGCTGGTATCGCCCATGAAATTCGGAATCCGCTGACCTCTATTCGCGGATTTCTACAATTTATTCAAGCCGACTGCCCAGAGCACACCCACCCCTCATTTATCATCATGTTAAATGAACTCGACCGAATCAATGAAATTGTAAGCGAATTTCTTTTTTTGGCCAGACCGCCTCAGGAGAAAAAAGAAGAGATTCTTAATATTGCAGAAGTGAGCCAACAAGTGATTCAATTTCTTCAACCCCAATTCCTCCTTAAAAACGTGGATGTGGATTGGGTCGGTGACTCCTCCTCTGCTTTTGTGAAGGGAGACGCAAATCAATTAAAGCAAGTCTTTATTAATATCCTCCGTAACGCGAGTGATTCCATGGAAGAGCATGGCGGAAAAATATCCGTGACTTTAACTCAACAAGAACAATACATCTCGATAGCCATTCAAGATAAAGGCTGTGGAATTTCCGAGGAACGTCTTCAGAAAATAGGAGAACCTTTCTACACCACTAAGGAAAAAGGAACGGGTCTAGGCATGATGATGACGTTTAAGATCATGGAAGGACATAATGGGTTAATCCAGATTGAAAGCAAAGAAGGAGAAGGCACACTAGTAGAATTAAAGCTGCCTGCCCTCATGACCCAAACAGAAAGAAAAGCCCGTTAATACGGGCTTTTATTGTACTCGATTCATACCAGCTAGTTGCTGTTCAGCAAATTGCACTAAGCGCTTTGTCATTTCACCACCCACGGAGCCGTTCGCACGAGAAGTCTGATCCGCACCAAGCTGAATTCCAAATTCTTGTGCAATTTCAAACTTCATTTGATCTAAGGCGCTTGCTGCCGCTGGCACCAGCTTTTGATTAGAATTTCTGTTTTGCTGTTGCATGGGTATTGCCTCCTTTAGAGAAATTAGTATTAACCTTCCACTAAAGGAAATAATTATGCATATCAGCAAGAGCCCCTTGAGGTCGTGACGAACTTTTTGTTATGGTAACACTTTAAACAGCTGATGCTGACGACTACCGTCCTTTGGACTGGACTCAAATAAGATGAGCATCAGAGTGGAGTTAGGGTTCACTTTCTTCACGTCCAGGCTGAAAAGGAAAAAACCCCATCCCGGTGCGCCTTGGCTAGCGTTCGCAAAGCCTTCTGCCAGCTCGTAATGACCATCCTCCACTACATAGCCTAACACCGCTTCAAATACTCTAGCCTTCCCCATTACCCAATACTGACCTTCATATTGCAGGACATGAACATGGGAAAAACGATCGTTTTTCTCCTTCTCACTCAGACTCTCAGGTAGGATCCGTTGAATCAATTCAGTCATGATCTGTCTATTGTGGGAGTCTTTATAAGATTTAAAGAAAATAATAGCTCCTTCTCGCCAGGTTGGCATCTGCTTCATTACATCCGACGAAAGCTGAATAACCTTGGTACCCTCACTGGTTTCTACTTCGATGGAATGAGGATCAATTTGACCTATCACTTGTCCTGCCATCGTTGCTTCCCATTGGCGGATAACCATTTCAATCGTTTTCTTTTCGGTTTTAACTACTACCTTATTTTCTGTACCGATCCAATCTACCTTGGCCCCAAAGGTTTCACTAATAAACCGTAGAGGCACGAATGTTCGATCATTTCGAATGATCGCTTTAGAGTCCAACATCTCTTGCTTCTCGTTCACCCATGCTTGGTGGTCGCCAATCTTGAGGCGAATTGATTTCCCTGAGGCCTCAAGTGTGACAATTCGAGTTTGCGCATCCCATTTCACCTCGGCACCTAGCGCTTCACTAATAAATCGCACTGGTACCATTGTACGTTTACTCTGAATGTCGATAAACGGCTGAACATCCCAATCCTGGCTTTGCGCCTGGACATTCGAAATGGGGATAAACAATACACACAGTAAAACTACCATCCATCTTACTAGTCCCATTGTTGCACCGCCTTCCTAGGGTGAGCTTTACCTTTATACTTATTCTGATATCGGGTTGGACATGCTATTTTTTATTCAAAATATGAACATAATTCTAAGATCATTTTAGTAGGTTATACAATAATAATAATTTACCCAAATTCTGAGGGATGTAGAGCAAAATTTTGAAGAAAATGGTAAAATAGAAACATACCATGAAAGGGGGAAGTCCAATGCCACTCGATGTTAACTCTTCAAACAAATGCACCTACTGTAATGCCACATTTAAACCAGATGAATACTACGAAACCCATGGTGAGAATCCCTCTCTTTTATTCCATAATGCTTGTTATGATTGGTGGCGGGAGGAAAATTCAGAGTAAATGCCTTATGAATTCACCCAAAAAATTGACGATCCTGTAAAGGATCGTCAATTTAACTCTCACATAAACCGTTTCCAAGAAGTTATCCACATTATACCACGGTATCCACAATTTAATAAGTGCTAGATGACAGTATATTAAACTTAGTATATAATGGTGTGACCAGTACATAAGTACTAGGTTGAGAGCGTTTACCTTCCAGTCTTGGTTTATCTTCCAAGCTTAACTGGAAGGTATTTTTTTTAGGCGCAACATCTCCCTCCTTTTGTTCGTTTATATGTATATAAGGGAGGTTGTAAAAGTGAAAAAGTTAATTACGTGTCTCGTTCTGATGGCGAGTTTAGTCCTATCAGCATGTCAGGTAAACCAACCTGCTTCGCCCCCTGTCAATCCAGTTGAAGTTCCCGCTGAAAATTCAGTTGGAATGCCAATCGATGAGCCGGTAAAAGAGCCGGTCAAAGAGCCAAACCAGGAACCAATCCAACTCCCAGATGAAGATCAACAGGCTGCTAGCCCTGAGGAGTTTGCAAATTTAGTTGTTCATGCGTTGAAAAATCAGGATATGAACCAGTTTTCTCAATCTGTTCATCCATCCAAGGGTGTCCGCTTTACCCCTTATAGTTATGTTCAGAGCACCGACTTAACGTTCAGCTCACAGCAGATCGCCGTCATCATGAGCGACTCTACGCTGTATCACTGGGGGGAGTACGATGGTAGTGGAGACCCCCTGGATTTAACCTTTGCCGATTACTTTGCCAGATTCATCTATGACCAAGACTATGCTCAACCCGAGCAGATATCTACGAACCAGCGCCTCGGCCAGGGCAATTCCATCGACAATAGTGCTCAGTTCTACCCTAATGCCACGATCATTGAATATCACTTTTCTGGCTTTGATCCCCAGTATGAGGGCATGGACTGGAGAAGCCTGAGAATTGTACTTGAACAATACAACGGACAATGGTTTGTAGTCGGCATCATACACGACGAGTGGACCACCTAGAGTGCCTGTCACTCCCCGAAATTGCTCGAAACATGTCGAAGAGCCTTCTCTCCCTTGAGAAGGCTCTTCGATTACTTAAATCGGTTCAACTTAAACCGATGAAGATTGATATCTGATTTCCCATTTATCAGAAGCTGACCTAGTACTTCACCCAGCGAACTGACAAATTTAAATCCATGCCCAGAAAAACCGGCTGCAATCAACACATGAGGAAAGGAAGGATGATGATCAATAATAAAATCCTCATCTGGCGTTACGGTATAGAGACATGTTGACCCACGCAGCAGCTGACCAGATGCTTGTGGCATGTAGCAATCCAGGGCGTCACGTAGCTCGTGCTCATCTTGCGCATAACTTCCAAACGGCGCAATCTCTTCGCCCCACTTCACTTCTTGTCCACCATCATGGCGCCCAATTTTTAGTCCTCCTCCCTCAAAATCAGGAAAGCCATAGTAGTCGATACTCCCTTTCGTTATGACAAAGCCAGGAAAAGCCGGTGAGCGGAATTGATCACCTCTGGTTTCGAACCATCCTACCGTTTTTCGTACTACCCTCAACGGGAGTTGCCACTCTGGAAATAAGGTTGCATTGCCTGCCCCGGAACAAACTAATAATTTGCCTGCCGTAAATTTCCCATTCTTGGTTTGGACTGTGACCCCATCCTGATGATAGATTATTTTTTCTGCCACTGTATTCGTATATAGTATGGCCCCTGCTTCCACTGCTAGCTGTCGATAAGCTCGGATGGCCTTCTCCGGAGATAAGATCCCCGCCTTCGTTTCTAGCAACCCTTCCGCTCCATCTGGCAGCACCAATCCAGTCCACCGGCGAATAAGCTCCTCTCTTGAAAAGCGTTCTACCGGAAGGGAATAAATTCTTGCCGCTTCCAGTTTATCTTCCAGTGAATCCGGCCCATCAATTCCAATACTCAGAACACCCGTTTGTTCGAAAATGGACATCCCACTCTCCTCTTCAAGCTCCTTCCACAGCTCTAACGCTCGCAAGGCGAGCGGAACATAAGGATCATGCTCGGAGTAAGCGTAACGGAATAAACGGGTATCCCCATGATGACTCCCATGAATATGAGGCGGATCATAAGCGTCCAATAGGATCGTCCGAATCCCTTTTCTCGCTAAATAATTCCCTGCCGCCATCCCCATGGAGCCCGCCCCGAGAATAAGTACGTCACAATGCGTTGTATTCATGATGTTCATGTTCAGTCTCCCATCTACTCCAAAATCCAAAATCTTTCGATCCGATAATCTGGCACACCTTCCATATGCCCTGCATCGATGCTCTTGATATACTTCATAAACTGAGAGGGATAAGCCTTAATAGAGGCCGTTTTCCGATCAAGATACGGCGTAACATCGTTGGCGACATCAGCGGCCCCTACATGTTCGATAAATTTCTTGAAAATGGCAGAACCATAGACCGTAGGGCGCAACTCCTCAGGCAGACGCCTCACCGCCTTCACCACCAGTTCTCCCGTAGCATCGTGGTCCGGATGACGGCTGTGACCCGGATAAAACGTAATCACAAGGGTCGGCTGCACCTCTTCCATAAGCCTTAGAAGACGCTGAAGAATCCGCTCAGGCTCTTCAAATTCAATCGTCTTATCCAGATACCCCCAAAGCCGAATATCGGTAATCCCAAGAATACTACAGGATTTCTTAAACTCCTTCAACCGGAGCTCGGGCAGAGTCTGCCGATTCGCTCCCCCTAAGCCTCTTCCCAACTCTCCCATAGTCAAGCAGACATAAGTGACCGGGACCCCTCTACTCACAAAATCCATCACCGTACCTGAACAGAAAAAAGCCTCATCATCAGGATGAGGGAATACCAGTATAACGTGTTCCTTCTTCATAGAGCCCTCCCTTTAGCTACAGTGGCTGATGGCTTAGATGAAGAGCGACCTGCAGCTTTCCATCTTCATCATGACCTTCTAACAGCAACCGTCCATGCTCATCGAGATCATAAACATTTAACCCCTCGGCATAAATCCAGCCCAAAGTTATTTTTAACCCGACCCGATATGGATCTGACCCACGAATTTGAGCGCGTTCGATCTGTACTTGTGCATTGCGGATGAATGCACCTGTTGGTCGATTCACATAGGCCCCTTGCGTCGTCTCTAAGTGAATATAGCAAGCCGTCCCGACAAACCCATCCAAGGCGAGTTGAACCTTTTCTAACTCTATCGATTTCATTCCATCGAGCACCTTTCCAGAAGTTCCTTACCATTATTTTCGCCGAATTCCCTCCAAAAATCAAAACAGAAATGTGCTTTCTCCCTTTAAACCCTATAGATAATGTGATAAAGTAACTTTATGGCATCAATAATAATTCCTAATCTGGAGGTCTTATCCACATGGCACAAGTTACGTTTAAAGGAAACCTAATTACCCTTCTAGGAAATGAAGTCAAGGTAGGAGATCAAGCCCCAAATTTCACGGTTTTGGCTAACGATCTGTCTCCTGTTACGCTTGAGAATTCAAAAGGAACCGTTCGCATCATCAGTGTGGTACCTTCCATCGACACCGGCGTTTGCGACCAGCAAACTCGTCGATTCAATGAAGAAGCGGCTAACCTAGAGAATGCTACCATTCTTACCGTTAGTGTAGATTTACCGTTTGCCCAGAAGCGCTGGTGCGGTGCTGCTGACATTGATAAGGTCCAAACTTTGTCTGACCATCGTGATCTTTCCTTCGGCGAAGCTTATGGTGTAGCCATCAAGGAATTGCGTTTGCTTGCTCGTGCTGTCTTCGTCATTGACAAAAATGATAAAGTGACTTATGCGGAATATGTATCTGAAGCAACGAACCATCCTAACTATGAAGCAGCCGTTGAAGCAGCTAAAGCAGCTTTGAACGCTTAATACATAGGAGAAAGCCTGACTCCCTGTCAGGCTTTTTTTCTTTAGTTTATTTCGTTTCCGTAGTAATATGAAACGTCACGCCGAACTTATCCGTAACAATCCCATAGGCTGGGCTCCAAAACGTCTCTTGAAGCGGCATGACGACACTACCTCCATCCTGCAGAGCCCCATAGATTTCCATTGAGTGATCCGCTCCTGCCGTTGTAATGCAGATTGTGACATGATTACCGACCTGCAACGGTTGACCTGGGAAGGTATCCGAAAGCATCAAGTCCGTTTCTCCAACCTTTAGCATCGCATGAGAAACACGAGCCTTGGCCTCTTCAGGAATCGGGAACTCCGGATTCGCGGGCATTTCCCCAAAGGTTTGAATACCAAAAATGGTAGCCCCCAACGCCTTTTGATAAAAGTCAATCGCTTCCTTCGCATTACCATCCATGATAAGATAGGGGTTCATTCGCAACGTCATATTAACAGCTCCTAGAGTGGATAATTTGGCAATTCATTCCTATTATACTCCAGTTAAACCGATCTGCAACCCTACTCTCTACGGATGGATTGGAAGCTTAACGAGGAAGGTGGTTCCCTTATTTATCTGACTTTGCACCTCAATCTCCCCATCAAAATGATCCACCAGCTTCTTTACCATAAACAATCCAATTCCCTGACCGCTTTGTTCTTGGTTCATTTTCTCATACTTCTGATACAACTTTTCCAGCTGTTCTTCGGACATGCCTACCCCTTCGTCTTGAACCTGCAAGAATAAAAAATCATGCTCCTTATATACTTTCAAGTAAACGCTCTGGCCTTCTAAACTATATTTGATCGCATTGCTTAACAGGTTGGAAAGAACCATCTTAAAGCCCATTAAATTGCTCAGTATAATTTCTTTACCATTAAGCTGAATATCAGCTACTAGCTCGATGTTTTGCGTATGCGCTTTGACCTTCATTATATCAAACACTTCAGCAACAGCTGGGCTCACTAAGATCAGCTTTTTTTGCCACAGGGCATCCGTAGAAAGCATTTGTTCCGTATTAATGATGTGCGAGATCTCATTATCGATAACAACGGCGTAATTCCGGATCGCCTCAAGCCTCTTCCTTTGCTCTTCTCCACATTCTTCCTTCATGAGAAGCGAAGCATAAGCCTTAATTACGGTTAGAGGATTTCGCACCTCGTGCGACACCACATGGACAAAGTCAAGTTTCTTCTTATACAAATCCATCTCGGAATCTATGGAGGTCTGTACAGAAAGCGATGGAAATACTGTGGGATTGAATTGGTTTGAAGTCTTATATAAGGTACTTCGAACAAGCTCCTCGTCCGTCATTAGATATTCATGAGATCTAGTCATCTGAATCAGGATATTTGAGGGTACCGTTTCCCCGTTATAAGCGCATACGGTGGTGTAACCTAGCCCAGCTAAGGAAATATCCGCTTTGCTTTCGTAGGCATGTAGCTTACATACCATGTTGTCTTGCTCGATCCAATCTACATGACCCCAGATACGCACCATTCGTTCTTCTAAAAGATAAGGTTCAACAATACTCTTTAGGTTCGATAGGATCCGCTCAAAGTGAAAGTCTTGATACATTTCATAAAAGTCATAGTTGCTCACATAATGCACCTGGCTCATATCCACAGGACCGAGCTTCTCTAGGATCATATGGTATCTCTCTTCACTGTCAATGAAGGCAATATGATGACCCAATTCGATTCCGGTTAAAATATAAGATACAGCGTTCTCGATATATCCTTCCAACGAGTTATAAAAATACAGGATATGGGATCCCTGACTTACCTTCAACGATTTGGTTAACGGGACAGACATCGTCATAGACTCCTCCACTTACGGGACCTAATTTTAGTATTAATTACTATTCGCTAGGAGATATGGATATACCTTCCTCTATTTTGCATAAAAAAAACCCTCTGTTCCTGTCGAACAAAGGGTTGGTCATCTTAACCCACTACCTCTTCCATATCTTGCTGTGCCGCATGATGCTTTTCGCACTCCTCGGAGCAATAGCCGCGATGTTCTTCTTCACAGTGCGTGTGGGCAATCGTTTTGCGGTTACACTTCGGATAAGCACAATTGATATACCGATCCTCGGGATCGCCACAGTAATGACATTTTCCAATCACCTTGTCTTCTTCTGTGCGATTCACCGGGACTGAAATTCGCTCATCAAATACATACAGCTTTCCATCCCATAAGCGTCCCTGAACCTCAGCATCTTTTCCATAAGTAACGACTCCGCCATGCAGCTGAGCCACATTCTCAAAACCTTCTTCCATCATCCATCCCGTCAGCTTCTCGCAACGAACGCCGCCCGTGCAATAGGTAATAATCGGTTTATCCTTATATTGACTTAGGTTTTCACGGATCCATTCTGGAAACTCCCGGAACGACTTCACGTCTGGACGAATCGCTCCTCGAAAATGGCCAATGTCATATTCATAATCATTACGCCCGTCAATCACAATCACATCTTCATTTTGGAGGGCTTCATGAAATTCCTTGGGACTAAGATACTTTCCTGTTTTTTCAAAAGGCTTGGGAGCATCCTCCACGCGAAACGTGACGAGCTCCTCCTTATGACGAACAAACATCTTATGAAAGGCAGGCTCCTCTGCCTCATCAATTTTAAACCACAGATCAGCAAAACGAGGATCCGCATGCATATGGTCCATATATTTCTGCGTTTGTTCAATCGTCCCGGATACCGTCCCATTAATCCCTTCACTCGCCACCAAGATCCGACCTTTTAACCCCAATTCATTGCAGAACTTTAAGTGCTCCGCTGCAAACTCCTCCGGATTCTCAATCGGTACAAATTTATAATAAAGAAGAATTCGATAAGGTAAGCCTGTTTCCATAGATATTGCCTCCTGAAAATGTAAATATAGAATTTATTTTCCCCAAACTGGCGCTAAACAAACTTCGCCTTATACACACGGTCACTCTTGTCCTCTTTCGCTTCCAACACCGTTAGGTCTTCCCTGCTATCTAGATATCGGCATACCTTTACAAATACCCTGGGTTTCCCCGTCACATATCGATCCTCCGATGATCCAGCATCCCTTAAGAGCTGTTCTGATATCTCTCTTGCACTCTGCAGACCGTTCTCCAGCAGAATATCTACAGCATGCCAGCCAGTAGATTTCCTCTCCACAATGGGAGCCACTTTAGCTTCTGTTTTTTTCTCCTCTATCGGTTCGTCCTCTCCTCCAAAAAGGGAAAGTTGTTCTGTATCAACCATTCCATTTCATCCTTTCACGGTCAAAAGCTATCGATATCATGATACTACGTTCGCTTCTAGAAGACCAATTATTAATTTTTCATTAATCCATAAAAATAGGTCTATCGAGATCTTCACAACTCTCTCGAGTCAGGCCCTACTTCCCCTTACGCAACGAATATTCTAATCCAAAAGACTTACTATGAATTCTTTTTTCAATAAATCATTTTTCAATAGGCCCTAAGTATCAATTAGAGTATTTATCCATTTTTTACACAATCTGTACTTCAGCTTAAAACTACTATTTTATATTTGGTTATGAAAATATAAGTCTATCAAATAGGAGTGGTAAAATGAAACCTTTATTCAAAGGCATTACGCTTTCTCTTGCCTCATTAACGCTTGGAGCCTTCATGTTAACTGCAGTTCCACCTGCACAAGCCAAAAATCAATCCCATCTCCCCGTATCTGAACAAAAAATCGTTAATGTTGCCCATCGCGGAGCTTCGGGA
This sequence comes from Ammoniphilus sp. YIM 78166, assembly GCF_004522215.1. GTDB lineage: Bacteria > Bacillota > Bacilli > Aneurinibacillales > RAOX-1 > YIM-78166. The sequence goes on from NZ_SDLR01000005.1 coordinate 526,223, forward strand.
TATGCCCCGGAGCATACCCTCCTATCATACCAGTTGGGTAAGGAAATGAAGGCCGATTATATTGAGTTGGATCTGCAGATGACGAAAGACGGACATCTTGTCTCCTTCCATGATACGAATGTTAAACGTACGGGTAGCGTCGACAAGCTAGTCAAGGATATGACGTTAGAGGAGCTTAAGCAATTGGATGTGGGAACATGGTTTAACAACACATACCCTGAATATGCCAACCCTTCCTATGTCGGTTTACAGGTACAAACCTTGGAGGAAATAATTGAGGAGTTTGGACTGAACACACACTACTATATCGAAACGAAAGCCCAGAATGCTGGAAACACCACAGTGGAGGGTATGGAAGAAAAGCTGGTTCAAGTCTTGTCTCATTACAAACTCATTGGGCCAAATGCCCGTGCTGGACATGTTCTATTACAGTCCTTCAGCCCTGCAAGCCTGAAAAAGCTTCACGCCTTAAACCCAACCCTCCCACTCGTTCAACTAGGAGTTGTACAACCCGGACAGTTAGCGGAAGTGCAGCAATATGCCATTGGAGTCGGTCCCAATTTTAAACAGATCGACGCAAATTATGTTAAGCAAGTCCGGGACATGGGGCTTATGATCCACCCTTATACGGTGAACGAAAAAGAAGACATGAGACGACTATTGGAATGGGGCGTGAACGGAATGTTCACCAACTACCCTGATCGCTTAAACGAGGTCATTAAGGAGTTCAAGAGCAAGAAGTAATAATAAAAAGGCTGTTCCCGAAGAGTCGATCGTAATTGACCTTTGGGAAACAGCCTCTTACACTAGTAATGGAAGCTCAATTCGAACCTTCGTTCCTTCTCCGACTTTACTTTCTAAAAGAATGGTGCCCTGGTGTTCTTTAATAATCTTATAGCAAATCATTAATCCCAAGCCTGTCCCTTTTTCCTTTAGGGTATAAAACGGTTCGCCTAAGCGAGGCAAGAGCTCTTGAGGAATACCACAGCCTTGATCTTGCATCGTAAGCCGTACATGCGTATTGCTTTCCTTATTAAGAGTAAGTTGTACTAATCCCCCGTTTGGCATGGACTCGATCGCATTCTTTAGCAGATTGATAAAGGCTTGCTTCAGCTGATTCGCTTCACATAAGATATACAGAGACTCATCCATTTCTCCTAAGTTTATCTTTACGAGAACATTATTCAAATGGGCCTGTGGAGTCAAGATCTCAATCGTGTTTTGCAGTAGCATGACAAGGTCAGTCCGCATCAGTTGAATTGCTTGTGGCTTGGCCAGAGATAGCAGCTGATTAGTGATTCCTTCAATACGTTCAAGCTCCTCCAATAAAAGTTTGGAGTGGGACATGCTAGGGTGTTCTTGTTTGAGCAATTGAATAAAGCCTTTAAGCGTAGTCAAAGGATTCCGAATTTCATGGGCAATGCCCGCTGCCAACTCCCCCACTACCGAAAATTTTTCTGTTCTTCTTAAAAGTTCTTCTGCATGCTGCGAATATCATAAACGAATCCCTCGGACTGGATAGAAAAATGCATCAGAATAAAGGCAATAAACCCTGTATACAATGAAATCCAAACGATATGGTTGGGTTTCAGATCAATAGATTTAGGGGCTACAAAAGATCGAATGACTAAAGGTGTACTGACCAACAGAGAAAAAACAGCGAGGTTTACAAAGTAATCCTGAAAATTCATGATACTCCGCCTTCGTATTAATATAACTTTAATTATAGTGAAATGCACATTCCTAGCAATAGAAACCTTTTAGACTATAGTCGCGTCTAATAGACAAATTCATTTTTTGGAGGATTTTGTCACATGATTAGAAAACTATTCGAGCAGGACAGGGAGCCCCTGCTTTCCTACCTAGGAGAAGAAGCTTCTTTTAATCTTTTTATCATCGGGGATATCGAAAACTTTGGGTTTGAGCAGGAGTTTCAAGAACTGTGGGGTCAATTTAATGAACAAGGGGAGCTGCAGGCCGTTCTCCTTCGCTACTATAATAGCTATCTTCCTTACACGAAAGGAAACTTCGATGTCGAAGCCTTTAGCCAGATCATTTTAGGAAATGAGGAAGCAGAAATGCTCTCCGGAAAGCTAGAAGTACTCAACCAATTTTCTTCATCACTGTCCTTCTCCAACAGAAAGCAGCTTTTTTTCGCGGAGTTAACCGAACCACAAAGCTTACAGAGCGTTTCAGAGTCCGCACCAATTCAACAAGCTACTATAGAAAACTGTGATCGAGTCTTCCAACTCCAGGAAAGCATAGAGGAGTTCAACCTGAGCCAGACCGCCCGCGCGAGCTTCCGCCAAACCATCGGCTCCGGAACGGGGCGAACGTACTTCTATGAAGAGGAGGGACAAGTGCTCTCTAGTGCCTCAACAACTGCAGAAAATTCTTTTTCAGCCATGATCGTTGGTGTTTGTACTCTTACTCAAGCAAGAAATAGAGGTCTCGCTAGCTTGTGCTTGAATAAGCTATGCCATGACTTGCTTTCCGAGGGGAAAACCCTATGTTTATTCTACGATAACCCCTTAGCAGGGGCCATCTATAAGCGACTAGGATTTCAAGACATTGGTCACTGGGGCATGTTTTATTTCAGGTAATGAGCCGAGTTCATTGCTGCCAAATCGTCATCAACACCTTATTGAGCATAACGACGACACCGTACCCAATCGCCCAGTTCGGCTTAGCAACCGTCCACAGGAGAAGTGCCGGGAGTCCAAACACCATAAGTTCCAATACCATGTGCAACCCTCCTGATAAAAGGACCATCGCTTTGGGCGAGCCAAATACTCCCCAAAGTAAGGCAATCCCAAGGGGCACATTTAAGCCCCATAGAAACTTACTAAACCACGTACTTCCGATCTGGGCCGCCCAGTAGCCATAAATCCCTAATGCAACTAACTCTATCGCAAATCGCAGGGCAATATTGCTCATTTGAAGGATCATCATTTTGCATGGACTCCTGCAAGAAAAGTGTCGACCAATAGACGAAAGCTGATATCCAAGTCTAAAGGTAATCCAAAGCCTCCCGCTTGCTCAATGGCCGCAAATCCGTGCAGCAGACTCCGCAGACCACGCACCATATGAAGTGCGAGCTCATCCTTCAATCCATAGGCTGCCAGCACATCGACTACTATCTCAACCACACGTCGCTGGGCAGCCTGAAGTTCAGGATCAGCAGAGCGGGGAGCACGAAAGGTGGCATCATACAACCCAGGATGCTGTCTGGCAAAATTCACATAAGCATAGCTCAGCGAACGAACAGCCTCGTCCCCTGTCACATCGCGTACTGCTTCCGACATCCGATCGTAAAGTTTATGAAGCCCATGCAGCGCTAGCTTTTGCCTCAAGTCAGGCAAACCGTCAATGTGGTTGTATAAAGAAGGCGTTCGGATGTTCAGCTTTTTTGCCAGCTCGCCTAGCGAAAGCGAATCTATCCCTTGCTCATCCACCAATTCGGCAGCAGTTTGCAGTAATCCTGTTAAGTCCAGACCCATTCTTGGTGACATCTTAAGCCCCTCTCCTTCCTTCTTCAATAACATGTTGCATCACCGATTGAGGCTGATTGAGCATCGCTCCGTGACCGACTGCAAGTAAAGAAGGTTCAAGCGCAAGCAATTTTTCCGCACTTTCCATTGCCTTTTCCTTATCCCATGTCGCCATTGCTGGAAACGGAAACCATAGCTTGAACGTCCCCGAAACTGCTGTACCTCCTCTTGTTTGAAATGCATCTCCTGCTAGAAGTGCTCGACTGCGCAAATCCAAAAAAGCCATAGACCCAGGTGTATGACCAGGCGACGCGATCACTTGCAAGGATCCGATTCCTTCGCCTTCCTGTAACAAACAATCGGGGCGGGTTTGAACTCGTTTCGGAACCCCACCGCGAATAGGCGCTTCCCCTTCATCGGGAAGCAAGCTCCGATCACCAGCCAACAATCGTGCATCTCTAGCGGAAATACGAACCACAACTTCAGGCAAAGATCTCTTTAATTCATCAAGAGCACCCACATGATCTTGGTGCCCATGTGTCAAAAGAATTTCAGTAATGGGCTTTCCGATGGCAGCAGCTGTGGCGAGGATGGCCTTTGAACTATAAGGTAGAGCTGCATCCACAAGCGTAAGAGTATGCTCCTCTTCTACCAAATAACAATTCACTGGGAAAAAACGCGGCAGAAAAGCGAGCTGATAAACCATTCCGTTTTTTGTTACTTTCATAAATTTAACACGCTCCCCACAAAAACTAATCCTATTAGTTTTATTATAACTAATGGGATTAGTTTCCGTCAATACTGATCCTGCAAATTTCTCTCATGTCTAATTTGGCCTTGTACCACATAAATATAAACATCAAATCAATCGAGGATAACTATGCACCTAATCAAAATTCTCCTTCTATTATTGTGTGGAAGTACCCTGATTAGTATCGGACTGAACTTCTTCATTGTCCCCAGCCAACTTGTAGATGGCGGGATGATTGGGCTTGCCTTAATTCTTAACTATATCTGGGATGTCAAAATAGGGAGTGCACTCTTAGTCTTTAGTGTTCCTATCTTTATTATCGTTTGGTTTTATAAACAGTCCTTTGTTTATAAGGGAGTTCTAGGCATTTCCATGACTTCGCTGATGGTCAATGTTCTCCATGATGTTCCTTTCCCCTTCGATCCTTCTCCTTTGTTGTCGGCCATTTTAGGTGGATTGCTCTTAGGATGCGGAGTCGGACTGATGTTTCTATTTAATATCAGCACAGATAGCCTTGATCTTTTTGCCTTGTTCATCTCCCATTCTCTCAATGTCAATCTCGGCCTCATTATTTTTATTCTAGATTTTCTAGTGATTGGACTGGGGTTTCTCTTGATGAATCATGACCAAAAGGTCCTTTCGGTCATTGCTATTTGTGCACATGTAAGTACCATTACTCTATTTTCTATACTTAAGAACAAACAAAACAACCCCGCCTATTGAATAGACGGGGGCTATTTGTTTTATTGAGGAATCTGCTCAATCCTTAACCCAAAGATCTGCGGAGGATTTACCTGATTGGCTTGCATGTACGCGGAAAGCTGCCCTCGATGGTGAATTTCATGCTCTGCCATTGCCATAATTAAACGCCAAGCACTAATTTCGTAGCCTAAGCCATTCTTTACCTTGGCTGTTAAATGTTCTTCTTCCAATGCATGGAGTCCGCTCATAACCGCGCTATGACAGGCCTGAAGATAGTGTAGGACCTCTTGCTTTGTTCGTCCCTTATCTAGACCATGTCCAGGATACTTCCACTCCTTCTCGGTGATAGCATGTAAAAACATAAGCTCTGCAGAGCCTAGGTGACGAATGATATCGCCGATCGAAAACTTATCTTCCCCCGGCCGCCAGTCTATTAGCTCTTCCGGTATTTCTCTCGCGTAATTCAAGGTGCGTTTCCGAACTCCTTCGAAATGGGCAATTAACTCTTTTTTAGGGATCAATTCCATCGCCTCCACACCTAAGCATTTTCTTGATTTTACCATATCTTCCTCCATCCAGATACAAGACTTTCAGAGTGGACGAAAATTGACCAACCAAGACATAAAATGCAGTCTGTGCAGCTTAATAGATCCCCTTTATAATACAAATATGACATACTAAACGGTAAATAAACGATACTAATTTAAAAAAGGAGCTCAAACCATGACAATTTTAATCTGCCAAGAATGCGAAACAACCATTGACTTTATGCAGGATGAAAAGGTAGCTACTCTTTATGGTAAGTGTTCCTGCTGCCAAGAAAATTAATACCCGATATAGATGTGAAAACTCATGAGCCAATCTCATGAGTTTTTTATTTTTTTATTTTGTCTCTGATATTTTGCCTACTTCTATCGTAGGATTTTTCTTTAAGTCGTCTATGTAACGATACGCTGCTTCCTTCGTCGGGAAGTGGGCATCCGACAAATCTTCATCGAGTACCCACTCATTTTTATCTGAGGAATAAACCTCAACATCCCAAGTTCTGTCCTCTTCAAGCCGGACATCTACTTCCACTTTCTTTTTTGGCATTGGATCCTCCTTTTTAAGCTTCGGTACAGACACCGTCCCAAACCATTCTTCGATAGGGATTAACCTTAATATGTCTTGCATGGCTGCACCCGATTCTAAAGTCCCACATAGTTCTATCATACCATTTTATGGACAAACTGGCAGTAGACGGACATTCCCCCATCCGAGCCATCGAATCTTATCCTAACAACAAACAAGGAAGGGGATCACTATGGTACCACCAGTAAATCGTATACCCCATCTCTGGGATTCATTATCTAAACCACGCCAATCCAATTCAAAACCACCACGACATATCCCCAAGACTTCCAATCAAGCTGCTTCTTCACTATTTCAGCTCAAAGTTGCTAATTCTATAGTTGGGCAAACAATTGACATTAAGATATGAGCAATTTCAGTGTATCAAACAGACTCCTCTCGGCCGCTGCCACACTCCAACTCCAATTCAAGCATAATAGGACAATGATCACTCCCCATCACCTGCGAGTGTATGTGGGAATCCCTCACCTTTTCTTTCCAGCGGTCAGATAGAATAAAATAATCGATGCGCCAGCCTATATTCCGCTCTCTAACTTTGGCCATGTAGGACCACCAGGAATAAACTTCTGCACGGTCTGGATACAGATAACGGAAAGTGTCTGTAAATCCGGACTCCAGCAGGTGGGTCATTTTCCCCCTCTCTTCTTCCGTAAAACCTGAATTTCCTCTATTGGTTTTTGGGTTTTTCAAGTCGATCTCCTGATGGGCCACATTAAGATCCCCGCAAAGGATTACAGGCTTTTTCGCGTCCAGTTCAAGCAAATAGTTACGAAATAGATCTTCCCATCTCAAGCGATAAGGGAGCCTGGCTAGGTCTCTTTGGGCATTTGGAGTATACACATTTACCATGTAAAAATCCTCAAACTCTAAAGTAATAGCCCTTCCCTCAGCATCATATTCCTCAGAGCCTATCCCATACCGAACCGAGATTGGCTCTTTCTTCGTAAAAATCGCTGTGCCGGAATATCCTTTTTTAACCGCATAGTTCCAAAACTGAAAGTAGTCCTCAAGATCGAGAGAGATCTGTCCCTCTTGCAATTTGGTTTCTTGCAGGCAGAAGATATCTGCATCTACATCCTTAAAATAATCCAAAAAGCCTTTCGCCACACATGCCCGCAGTCCATTTACATTCCAAGAAACGAATTTCATTTTGATATACTTTGTCTCCTTGCCGCATAAATTTTTCAAGACTCATTTTAGCCTAGCTATCTTCCCTTTGTACAGACTATAAGTTGTTAGACTTTCTCACAAACCTCGCAATGGTCTAGCGAATTATGATATGATTCCACAATATAAAAGGATTAGGGTTCTAGAACCAAAAAAGGCATACTGGAAACAGACTTAAGCTCGCTACGAGCAGTAAAAAAACTTCTCATAGGCGAGAAGTTTGGCTATACCATTGAAAGACAGGCTGGCAGGGAAAAGATTTTCGCCTTTTGCCGTACCAAAGGCTACAACGCTTATAAGGGAAAAGAATGGTCTGTCATCGGGGTTATACAAGAGCGGAATCCTAATTGTCTCTCTTGGCATGAAGAGGGATTTTCCCGGGCAGATTAAAGCGGGGGGTGTTTGAATTGCTTACGCAGGAACCTAAGCAAAACCTGGTGCCAGTACCCATTTGGCGATGCAGAAACAGCGAATGTAAGGCATTCGTGCGGGAAGAGCTGGCTGCTTCTCCCTCACCTGCCTGTCCTTTGTGTAATGGACCGACGATTCGAAGCGTGAAACACTTACCTGAGCTTGTGAAGAAATATAAGAAGCCCAAATGACAAGCATATGGGCTTAGAGGTAAATGCCTGCCCTGCTAAAAGCAGGGCTTTTTCATTTAGAAAAACAAGTGCGCCATAAATACAATAATAGGAAGTGAAATAAAGGTACGAAGCAGGAAAATCAGCACTAAATCTTTAAAGCTAATGGGAAGCTTAGATCCAAGCAATAACCCTCCAACCTCTGACATATAAATTAATTGAGTAACCGAAAGACAAGCGATAACAAATCGCGTCAATTCACTCTCAATGCTACTTCCTAGAATTGCCGGCAAGAACATATCGGCAAAACCTACAACGACGGAGGGTGCTGCAGCTGCTGCTTCGGGTACCTGCAATAAAGTAAGAAGAGGAATAAAGGGCGTTCCTAACCAGGTAAAGAAGGACGTGTACTCGGCAATCAACAGCGAGAGGGTTCCAATCGCCATTACAATAGGGAGAACACCAAGCCACATATCAACAACGTTTTGAAAACCATTCCGAAAATATCCGCCTGCTCCTTCGTTACGACTTGCTTGAGTAACAGCTTGACGTACTCCCCAACGGAATGGGGTAACATTAGGAGGAATGGACTCCTCTTGCTTTTCTTTCCCTTGATAATAGCTGTCCGATTTCCGTGAGAGTGGCGGAATCCGAGGCATGACGATAGCCAGTACTAATCCCGCTGCCAGGATCGTTAAATAATATTGAAAAAACATATGACTAAGTCCAAGCTGGGCTAAGACAACGATGGAAAAGGTAATGGAAACGACTGAAAACGTGGTCCCAATCACAGCAGCCTCACGCTTCGTATAGTATCCATCCTCATACTGCTTGTTGGTTAGCAAAACCCCGATTGTTCCGTCACCCAGCCAGGAAGCTAAACAGTCAATGGAGGAACGCCCAGGCAGAGTGAAGATAGGTCTCATAATTTTAGCAAACAAGGCTCCAGTAAGCTCGAGCAAACCAAAATCTAATAATAGGGGCAAAAATAAGCCTGCAAATAAAAACACCGTAAACAAAACTGGAATTAAGCTTGTCAGGAGAAGGCCACCTGTATTTTCAGACCAGATCCATTCTGGACCGAACTGTAAATACGTTAACAAAGCAAAGACAAAGCCCAGAATACGTGATACAACAAATATGGCATCAACATCAAACAATTTAGACAAAAAGCCCGATTTTTGAATGACTCGCCATTTAAATCCCTTACTTAAGATAGTCCCAGCCAAAGCCAAACCCATGACTAAGGTTACCAGTCCCGTTAGAATACCAGACAGCGCTCCCTCTAGCTCCTTAGCCATGATCGCAACCGGAATCGTCCATCCGTCTTGGTAGGGAATAGGAATCATAAAGAGAAAGATTCCGATAAGCGAAGGTATGATAAACTTTAAATAATCTCGCAAGCCATAAGCCTGCTCTTTGTGATCTTGTTTTACTCTTACTTGTGGTGCTCCCATGAGTTATACCCACCCTCTCCATCTCGATGACATTTCCTTTGATAGCGTATACATTGTATTTTAAAGCAAGAATCATACCAAACCACAAAGAGTTGCATTCCGGTTCTTTTAACTGTATTTAGGTGCTTAAAACCTTTGCGCTGCAAATCAATTTTGCGCATAAAACGACTAATTTTTTGCGATCTCGAAAAAACCACCTTGGTAGGTGGTTTCAATAGCTTCTTTAAATCTACAATTTCGCACCCTTCGTACCAACATCACAAATCCAAGTATTATTTTCCTACTTATCTGTCGAATTTATACACCCTAGCTTTTCACCCTTAAACTCGCTATCATAAGGATGATCTTCAAAAGAATGGGAGTGACAAATTTTGCAATCATATCAATCATTTCTAGAAGGATTATTTATTTGCGGGGAGGCCGATGTCCCTCTTGTTCAAGCCAATGAAAAAGCAACCCTCATTGTGGACGTGAGAGCCGATGCTAAACAGAGCGCAGGTTCAGGTAGCGGCAATTGGGTAAATATCCCACTTGAAAGCGGCAAAACCCACCAATCCCACGAATTAAAACAAGCCATTGATCAGCTTGTTGATGCCTATCATAAAGGAGAAAAAGCCGTCCTTCATTGAAAAGGCGGAGCAGGCCGCGCAGGTAGCGTGGCAGCGGGTGTATTGCTTGCCCTTAAAAAGGCACATTCAATTGACGAAGCGGAAGCCATGATTCAAGCTATACGCCCTCAGGTAAAAATACCTCCTGAGTTTAGGGAAGATCTCAAGAGCTTATTTCCACCTGCTTAGTTATCTCTTTCTCAAGTCCTCGTGTGAGGACTTGGGAGCTTCCTTCCCAACAGACACATGATGTAGTGTTCTCCACGCGTGAAACACTAACCGATCAATCCACAATAAGAAGTCGATATACCTTAACCCCTCTTCTACGTCTTCCCTGCCTTGTGCCATCTCTTTTAATGCTTCCCGTCTTTGAGTCCGGCGAACCTCTGCAATAGAGGTGGATAGCTGTTCTAGCTTGCCTACATGCCCACCGACTCTTGAGAACGCAAGCTCTTTTTCTGCTTCTAACAGCGCAGAATGAGCCGATGTCACTAAGCAGGCTACCTTGGGCTTCTCTGTCAACCCCTCTAACAAAAAGCCCTCTTTGGTTACACGGATTAACCTCGATAAGTGATCTAAACTTTGCAGAATAGCTACATGCGATTCATAGGTTTCCTGCTGCTTCGGATCATTTTGCAATGTGGCTAGAAATTGACGGACTTTCCGTATAGCTTCTTCCACTTTCTCTAATCTGATTTTCAAACCATGGCGATGACTGCTGGTTTGAATCTCTGTGTAAATGACCCGGTAAGTCTCAGCAGTCAATTGCAAAACCGTTCTCCTAGCCGCTTCAAGTGCGACCGGCACTACCGCGGCTACTGTCGGGTCCAAATCCTTTAGATAATTATCCCCTCGATCTGGCATTACGCGCATGATCAACCTGGCAAATCCCTTTAACATCGGTGCAAATATGATTAAACCAACAAGATTGAATAAAGTATGAAAAGCGGCTAAAGACACCTCATCTGAAAATCCAAAAGCGGACGCCATCGTTCGAACACTCAGGATGAATAATGGCAATAGGAGAAAGGCAACTATACCCGTAACCAAATTAAACAAAATATGAGCCAATGCAGCACGCTTGGCTGTCAATGCAGCGCCTAAAGACGCTAAAGCAGCGGTTACCGTCGTTCCAACATTCTGACCGATAACGAGAGCAGCAGCTTGGGATAAATCTATCGTTTGTGTATATAGCGCTGTCAGCGTAACAGCCACCGCTGCGCTCGATGACTGCATGACTACCGTCATGGCAATTCCAATAAAAACAAGCAAGATGCGAATCCCTAAGGCATCTCCCTGCAGGCCGATTAAGTCAAAGGCATCAGCCAGTCCCTTCATTCCAGCTTGCATCAGGTCAATCCCAACAAAGATGAGTCCAAATCCCGCCACTGTTAAGCCCTGTGACGTATACCTCCCTCCTGAAAAAAGCTTCATAAAGACTCCAAGACCAATCATAGGCATGGCCAAGATGCTAATATTTATCTTGAGTCCGAGCAGGGATACCATCCACCCCGTACTCGTGCTCCCAATGTTTGCTCCAATGATGAGTCCGATCGCTTGTGTCAGGGAAAGTATTCCTGCACTCACAAACCCGATCGTCATTAAGGTTGCGGCACTTGAAGATTGAACCAAGGCTGTGATCAATGCCCCAGAAGCAATAGAGGAAAACGTCCCACCCGTCAATCGGCTCATCCATCTTTTTAGCGATTCTCCTGCCATGGCTTTTAATCCATCGGTCATCAGCGTCATCCCTAGCAAAAATAAGCCAATTCCGCCCACTACACTAGATAGAATATTCATGGTCTCCCACCTTCCTACGAATATCTTACTAAGAAAAAGGGAGAGGGAATGTAAAAAATGTCACATTACTATGCACACACCTGTACAAGACAACGTCATATTAGCGATTCGTTACAAAACATGATACAGTAAGGGAAGAGAATACAGGAAAGGGTTTTTACGATGTTCAAATTTGGACAACTGAAAATAATTGATGATATACGGATCTTCCCTCCGACTCCATCCTTAGCGGAAATAAAAAAACAATTAGATCAGGTATCATGTGTTATCATCACCAACCAACAGCACTATGTTATCAAATCCAATGAGAAAGAGCTCCTCTTCGATCATGAGGAACTCACTTTAAAAGAATGGCTGGAGAAAACCAAGTGGCCACCCTCTTCCTTGTGTACGGAAAGTAAACTTGCCTTTGCTGATTGGCGGCGCCCTGCCATTATTAGCCACCAAGATCAGATTTGCGGGGTCGTGACAGCTGAAGCCTGGGTTGAACACCTAGCACTAGAAAATCAACGAATAATGGCTTATTTTCACACCCTTCTCGAGACCGTTAATGATGCGGTAACGGCTGTAGACCAAGAGGGACGTGTCATTAGCTGGAATAGTGCCGCGGAGCAGACGTATGGTATCAAGCGGGACACCATTATTGGCCGCAAAATCGGAGAACACTTTCAAATGGAATCGATTGTATTGCACCGAATCCTCGATGAAGGCCGTCCCGTCCGGGGAGCATACCATCAGCCCACTCCCGATACCCATGTGCTGATTAATGCTTCTCCCATTATTGAAGGACACTCCGTTATCGGTGGTATTGCAACGGAACATGATATTACGCGCATTGTGAAACTTAACGAAGAGCTATATTCCTTCCTCCCGGATCAACTCCAACAAGATAAATCTTTTTCGTCGTATATCGGAGTCGGATTCGAGATACAACAAGCATTAAAAATTGCCGAAATGACAGCCAACAAGGATATTCCTGTGTTGCTGTTAGGCGAACCCGGCACGGGAAAAGAAATGCTTGCCCAAACGATCCATTACAACAGTATGCGAAATGATGGTCCTTTTCTAACGTTAAATTGCTCAGCCCTTCCTTCTGGACTCCTCGAAGCGGAGCTGTTCGGCTACCAGGGGGGGGCCTTTAGTCGGGAAGCCTCTGGTAAAGCAGGCAAACTCGAGCAAGCCGCAAATGGTACCTTGTTCATTGAAGACCTTGACCACATGCCCATGGATGTCCAGATCAAATTCTTTCAATGTTTAGTCGAACAGTCCTTCTACCCGGTTGGTAGTACAGAAGCCTTACCACTGCAAACGCGGATTATTGCTGCAGCTCCCCCTTCCCTTGAGAAGCAGGTGGGACAGGGTGAATTCCATCATGATCTTTATTACCATTTAAATATGATGACCATAGAGATCCCTCCTCTACGTGAACGAAAAGAAGATATCCCAGAGCTCGTTCATCAATTTATAAAGGAGTTCTCCATTAAATACGAGAAACCTCAGCCAACCCTGCCACCTGAAGTCATGACCGCTTTGCTGAACTATGAGTGGCCAGGCAACATCAGTCAGCTTCGCAACGTGATGGAGCGCTGTATCTTATTAGTCGACAGTGACCGAGTAACAATACAGCAACTGCCGCGAAACATCGCAGACAAAGCCCCTGCCGTTGCTCCTGAACCTCAGGAAGTTGTTTTGAAGGCTAAGGTGTCAACAGAAGAAGAAGCTTCCATTATTGAAGAAGCCTTACGCAAAACCTATGGTAATAAAAGTGCTGCTGCCAAGCTTCTAGGCATCTCTCGAGGAACGCTATATAACAAAATGAGGGACTATAATTTATCATAATAAAAAAACTTCTATCGATTTTCAGGGTAGCCAGACCGCCTTTAGAGATTGTTCACTTTAATGCTTTAGTGAACTTAAACTTTCTTAAACAGTAAAAAAGCGTGTATTCTTCCGAAAGGAGAACACACGCTTTTTTATTTTAGGGCTATTATGCCGCTTTGCTATATTTTTCAAACTGTTCTTGTATGGATCCTTTCGGCTGAGGCGTAAGCAAGCTTACAATCACGATAGCAATCAAGCTTGCGGCAAAGCCTGGGATCATTTCATAAATATCTTTTAGCGCAGGGAATTGAGTCCAGATAATGACCGTAGCAGCCCCAGCCAACATTCCAGCTAATGCCCCCCATCTTGTCATCCTTTTCCAATATAAGCTGAGTAGAATCACCGGTCCAAAAGAGGCACCGAAGCCTGCCCATGCATACCCTACTAACGATAGGATTGTTCCGTTTTTCGACCAAGCCAATGAGAGGGCGAACAGGGATACCAATAAGACCGATAGACGACCAATCAACACCAGCTCGCGATCGGATGCGGATCGACGGAAGAACGTTTTGTACAGATCTTCTGTTAAAGAACTAGAAGTAACAAGCAGTTGGGAAGAAATCGTACTCATAATTGCAGCGAGAATTGCAGCTAATAAAAATCCAGTAATGATCGGATGGAATAAGATTTCACTTAATTGAATAAACACGGTTTCCGGATCGGATAAGCTCAATCCACCCTGATTGTAGTAAGAAATTCCGACTAGACCTGTAAACATGGCGCCAATGATAGAGAAGATCATCCACCCCATACCGATACGTCTCGCTTTCTTAATCTCCCCTACCGAAGAAATGGCCATAAAGCGGACGATAATATGCGGTTGCCCAAAGTATCCAAGTCCCCAAGCAAACAAAGAGATAATTCCAATCGCCGTTGTTCCCTTCCACATATCAAATAGAGCTGGATCCACAGCTTGAATCGTCTCAAAGGAAGGTCCAATTCCACCCACATGCATGATCGTTACAGCAGGCACGAGAATTAAGGCAATAAACATAATAAGTCCTTGTACAAAGTCTGTCCAGCTAACGGCCAGAAACCCTCCAAATAGGGTATAAGCCACAACCACCGCTGTAATTAACCAAACACCCGTATGATATTCCAATTGAAACGTATTCTCGAACATTACGCCTCCGGATACCATCCCAGCCGATACATAGAAAGTAAAGAATACTAGGATAACCAACCCTGAAATAAGTCTCAATATATTCGACCCATCTCCAAAGCGATTTTCTAAAAATGACGGGATCGTAATCGAATTGGTAACTTCCGAATACACCCTTAATCTTGGGGCTACATAGATCCAATTGGCCCATGCCCCGATCACCAGTCCAATTGCGATCCAGGATGCACTCAAGCCTTGCGCGAACATGGCTCCCGGCAATCCCATTAGGAGCCATCCACTCATATCAGAGGCTCCTGCACTTAGCGCAGTAACCGCAGGACCCAGCGTCCTTCCTCCTAAGACATAATCAGATAAGTTAGATGTCCGCTTATAAGCGAAATATCCTATATATAACATCCCCAACATATAAATTACAATCGAAATGAGTAATTGATAATCCATTGCATATCTCCCTCCTGATGTAAAGCGCTTTCTTTCCTTCCAAAAAATATGAAACAAAGAATGACCCTCTCAAAAAAGAGAGTCATCCTGTCATTATACTAGTTTACTTTACGAGAAGTCATTTTGGCTTGGGTAAATAATAGCAAATAATCATATCCACCCGCTTTAGAATCGGTACCAGACATATTGAATCCACCAAACGGATGTACGCCTACTAATGCTCCCGTACATTTTCTATTAATATAAAGGTTTCCACAGTGCATGGTGTCAAGAGCATACTCAATACGATCTTCTATGTTCGAATAGAATGCCCCTGTTAGACCAAACTCAGTATCGTTGTAGAGCGCGATCGCTTCTTTCCAATCCTTTGCTTTAGCAATCGCTAAGACGGGTCCGAAAATTTCTTCCTGCATGATGCGAGCTTTCCCGTCCACATCGGCAAAAACAGTTGGCTGGATATAATATCCGTTTCCTTCCGCTTTTCCTCCACCAGCGATCAAACGTCCTTCTGACTTTCCAATTTCAATGTATTCTAGGATTTTCTCATACGCGTTCTTCTCTGCAACTGGACCTACCGCAAAATTCTGTTCAGGCAATCCGATCTGCAACTGTTTGGTAAGCTCAGCTACCTTTTCAACCACTTGATCGTAAACGGATTCCACGATAACCGCTCGAGAACCGGCGGAGCACTTCTGACCTTGGAAACCGAAGGCTGACGCCACAATTCCTGCTGCAGCAGCATCGAGATCCGCTGTTTCATCCACAACGATTCCGTCTTTTCCACCCATTTCCGCAATGACACGCTTAATCCAGATCTGGCCCTCTGCTGTTTGTGCTGCTAAGCGATTGATGCGTAAGCCTACTTCTTTTGAACCTGTGAAGCTAATAAAGCGAGTTTTCGGATGTGTCGTGAGGTAATCCCCTACTTCCGCTCCACTTCCGGGGATAAAGTTAAGGACCCCACCAGGTAATCCTACTTCTTCCATTAGCGCTACGAACTTATAAGCAATTACAGGAGTAATGGAAGCTGGCTTAAGCAACACGGTGTTTCCGGAAACAATCGCAGCTGTTGCCATCCCTACAGTAATCGCAAGCGGGAAGTTCCAAGGCGGGATCACAACCCCTACTCCTAATGGAATGTAGCTTAATTGATTGTCTTCACCAGGGATCTTCACTAATGGCTGATGCTCATTCACTTCGCTTAATCGGATCATTTCACGAGCATAGAACTCCATAAAATCAATGGCTTCAGCTGTATCCGCATCTGCCTCGCCCCAGTTCTTTCCTGCTTCATAGACCATCGTGGCAGAGAACTCATGCTTACGCTCTCTCATTAATTGAGCAGCCTTAAATAGGTACTCCGCACGTTCGCGAGCTGGAACCTTTTTCCACGTTTCAAAAGTAGCTAGCGCCACCTGCATGGCACGCTCAGCTAGTTCTTGCGTTGCCTTGCTCACTCGGCCAATTATCATATCAACTTGACCAGGGTTGATGGAGACGATTTTGTCTTCTGTCATCACCTTTTCTGTACCAATATGTAACGGGATCTCTTGGCCTAGTTCTTTCTTTACTTTATCAAGAGCCGCCAGCATAGCTTGCTTGTTTGCTTCCTGAGTAAAATCCACAAAAGCTTCGTTTACAAATGGAGTGATCTTAGTTAATGTTGTCATTTCGGTTTATCCTCTCTCAATTGAATATTTTATTTAAATAAATTCTTTAATACGAACCAAACATTCGCTGGCCTTTCCGCTAGGCGGCGCATAAAGTAACCAAACCAATCCATCCCATAAGGGACATAGACACGCACTTTATATCCTTCATCAACCAGGCGTTTTTGCAAATCCACACAAATTCCGTAAAGCATCTGGAACTCAAATTGTTCCTTGGAGATGTTATGCTCGCGAACGATTTGCTTCGTATAATTAATGATGCTTTCATCATGGCTGGCAATTGCGGAGTAGTTACCGTTTAACAGATGAGTCTTGATGATCTTTTTATAGTTGTCATCCACATCTGCTTTCTCCGGGTAAGCGACCTCTGGAGACTCTTTGTAAGCTCCTTTTACTAAACGCAGATTGGCGTTGATTTCGTTTAAATCTTTCATATCTTGTTCTGTACGGAAGAGGTAGGCTTGGATAACCAATCCAACATTATCATACTCTTGGCGAAGTTCTCTGTAGATATCCAAAGAAATCTGACAGTGAGCATAATCTTCCATGTCGATGCGGACAAAATTCCCGTGCATTTTCGCACGATCCAAGATTCGTCGCATATTGGCCATACACAACTCCTTGCTAATATCCAATCCAAGGGAAGTCATTTTCAGGGAAAGGTTGGAGTTCACTCCTGCTTTTGCAATCGCATCAAGCGTTTGAATACACATGGAAGCCGACTCATTCGCCTCCTCCTTCGTAAACACAAATTCCCCAAGGTGGTCTAAGGTTGCCACTCTTCCTTGCTTATTCAATTGGCTCACCGCGTTGATCGCTTTTTCTATTGATTCGCCGGCTACAAAGCGACTTGCACCAAATTTAAGCCCATATTTTTTCGCCCATTTGTTGGCGGAACGGTTTTTTCCTAACGCCTGAAACATATTTCGCATTAATAGTTCCATGAGGGTATCCTCCTGTTCAAAATTAAACATTATTGGTTTGTTCAACTCGTTGTTGTTCTTTGTATTTTGATTATACAATGAATTAAACAACTTTGTACATATTTATTTTTCTGAAATAAGTGTTTAATTTTGAACAACAAGAAAAACTATTCTCACGACGAGAATAGCCTTAACCTTTCCCTTCTACCTTTTTAAACTGGATATACGAAAAAATTACAGGCACAGCTACCGTTATAAACAGGAAGAAACTGCATAGCCAAACTGTCACAGGCCCAGGCAAAAAAGCCGCAACCAGAAACACGACGCCAGTCACCATGAATAATGGACCGCCAATTCGATGGGTTTTCCTCCATACTTCATCATTCGCCATGGTCCACGGCGTTCGAATGCCAATAAAGTACGTCGGACGGATTTGTCCCATATAGTTCCCGATAATGAGAAACAGGAGTCCTATACCCAATAAAGTAAACAGTTGAATGTTGATTGGATATCCTAAGTTATACAGAATGATAAAGGTAAAAGCGCCGCTTAACAAAACAGATAAGGAAAATCGAAAGATTTCATAGGTACGACCGAACTTCTTGTAATTCTCACTTTTCGGATCAATCTTTCTAAATCCCTTAAACAAAAAAGGATAAGCTAATAAGAACAAACTAAATATTAATAAGAAAGAAATTTTACCTTGATAGCGATTGGGACTTCCGTCCACACCAAAGTGTACAGCCATCTGATCAGGCAAGTCACCAAAAAAGACCAAAAATAGGATGATAGGTATCGCAGATACCAAGATAATCAATCCATCCGTCCGATTCATCTTCGTCATGCTAACTCCCCCGTTCCTTTTTTTTATCCAAGATATCAAAAAACCAGCCCATTAGCTCCTGAACCACCGTTGTATTTAGCGAATACACGATATGCTGACCTTGTCGCTCATCTATGACAAGTCTGGCCTGCTTTAAGATATTAAGATGGTGCGAAATACTCGGTTTTGAAATGTTGAAATGGGCCGCAATGTCGCCCGCTGTCATATTCTTTTCCTTGAGCAGATTGATCATTTCCCGTCTCGTAGGATCGGACAAAGCCTTAAATGAATCGTTCATCATGCGCCCCCTATTTAGATATTTAGATAAATATCTAAATATAATATATCCTATAATGAGTTTTTTTGCAAAGAAATAAGATAACGTGAAAAACCACTGTTCTCATATGAAGGAACAGTGGCTCAAAATTATTTACCAGAAGACAATGCTTCATTAAGTTTATCGAAATAAGGCTGAATCTGAGTTAAAAGCCTCTCATAGGCAACTTTATCCTCAGGGTTTAGCTTCTCGGGATGTAGATTCCCCTTCAAATCCGCCATTTTAATATTATAATAGGTTAAGTCCTTGAGTAAGAGAAGAAATTGAGCAAACTCCTTTGGTCCTAGCGTAGCTTGAGCATGCACTAATTTGGATTCAAAGTGTTGGTAATCCTCCTGGGTACCACCCACCCGTTCCAAATTTTCAACAGATCCCCAAACTTTATCAGACAAGTAAGTATAACCCGCAAAAGCCGCCGTGGGAAGGAGTAGACATGTGGCTAACACCGTGGGAACCAGTCTTCGTTTCCATTTTCCCGTCGGAGATGAAAAGTCTATATTTTGCAGGACCCGTTCTTTCATCTCAGGTTTAGGTTGCACCCGTTCAGCCTCCCATTGCAAAGCCTGGCGAATCTGGTGATTAATACTCATGCCGCTCTTCCACCTTTCTAATCGTAATCTTCTTTTCCTCGTTCTCTTGACGAAGCTTCTTTAGTGCGGAATGAGTGCGTGACTTTACCGTTCCAATCGGAATATCAAGTATCTCAGCCATTTCGTCTTGCTTATACTCGTTAAAATAATGAAGAATGATGATCTGCTTTAGTTTAAAGGGCAGTGCATAGATTCCTTCTAGTAGGTCTCCATGAGATAGATCTTCAACGATCCTCTCCGAAAAATCACCAGCAACAGGTTCCTTCTCATAAACAGCTGACTTATACAAGATTCGGAAGTTCATCCATCTCTTTCGGCGATAAGAATGTATTTGTTTCATTACAATCCCCATTAACCAGGGCTGGAAAGGGCGCTGAACATCGTATTTGGGTAAAGACTTGTGCAATTGAATGTAAACTTCTTGAACAATATCCTCCGCCTCTGATTTCTCTTCCACAAGAAAATGAATGGTCTGATAGACTTGCTTTATTGTTTGCTCATACAACTCACCAAAAGCTGCCCGGTTTCCGGATATCGCACGGTTAATAAGCTCATGTAAATCACTTGCCTGATCCAACTTGTTTTCCCTCCTCTCATCGGTTTCACTGTATATTGGTAGGATCTTATTTTTTCGTTCGATTTTTATTAAAAATTTCTTCATCACCGAAGTTACGACGAGACTCGTTAGCTGATTCTTTCACATCGGAATAATATTCCTTATCAAATCACAAACTAAATAAACATTTTAGTAACCAGGAATCGAGGGATCTTTCATGACCAGTGGGCAAGAAAAACAGTTCTTGGAACTATATGGACTTCAAAAAAAGACCTATGACATGTGGACCGATTACTGGTTCCAATATGTAGCAGGGACTTGGCAATTCTGGGTTTACGTCGCGTTTATCATCGTTCCCCTTGTCGTTCTCTATTTTTATCTTGATCGGAAGAAAGCTTATTTTTTAGGTTTCTACGGTTTTTGCGTGCACATGCTTGCAGCTTATATTGATGCTTTCGGTACCAGTAAGGGTCTCTGGGGATTTCCTTACAAAGCCGTACCTGTGCTGCCCGCAAGCTTTTCTATAGATGCCGTTTTAATCCCCGTATCCTTTATGTTAACGTATCAATGGACACTAAATCGCAATAAGAACTACTACCTCTATTTAACCCTTCTTAGTGTCGTTTTCGCCTTCGGCCTGAAGCCCTTATTATCCGTCCTCGGTTTGTTTGTCATATTCGAGGGAACCACCTTTTTCCATATTTTTTTATGGTATTTTTCCGGGGTGGTGCTTTCTAAGTGGGTCATCAATATTTTTATCCATTTCAGACAGCAGGAAGAGCAACCGTCCTTTCCCCCTATGCGTCTGTTTGCCAAAAAAGAAAAAACCAAGTAGCCTTTCGTGAGGTTACTTGGTTTTTGCATTCTTAGGACACCTGCACAAAAACTCCTCCGTGGAGGTCAATTCATAGTATAGGCAACAGGTCTTTCTCACGCGGCTGACTGCCAACTACAAAATCAAACAGAGGTTTGATGCACCCGAAACAGGATATTCGCAAAATGAGGGCATCATTCAAGGGCTTTGATTCCCTGAATATGAGTACAGCATCCATACAAGGAAACGAAAGTACTCCCGCGACGACTGCAAATAACAAAGCGTTTAGTGACATGAAACTCTCAACTTTTCTATCCTATTATCTTATTGCAATAGACGAGTCTATCAAAGGTAAAGTTTCAGCTATACAAAAAAACTGTCACTCCGATCGAATCGACAAGATTCGGGGAGTGACAGGCACTATTAATTTGTAATCTTAAACTTATCCTCGCTGTAGTGGTTTTGAACAGGTGTAGACGTTTGTGCTTTTTCCTTGGCAAGGAGTACAGCGCGCTCTTCCTTGTTCCAAGAAACCTGATAGCCTAGAGCTTCCGCAACCGCTCTTACAGGCAAGACCTCAATTCCATTCACCTGGATAGAGTCAACTGCTAGATTCTTTGCTTCCGCACCTAAACCTAATAGAAGCTTTCCGGCTTCAACATAGCTTGTACCATCTTGAATATGCAGTTGAGAAGCTGTAAATGGATAGGATAGACCGTTCACCTTCAG
The DNA here is from genome assembly GCF_004522215.1 of Ammoniphilus sp. YIM 78166. GTDB lineage: Bacteria > Bacillota > Bacilli > Aneurinibacillales > RAOX-1 > YIM-78166. Next base: position 547,798 of record NZ_SDLR01000005.1, read on the forward strand.
AGTAAATGACCCTTTTTCTGTTGGTTCAGCGGCTTTTGGCTTATCCATCACGATCTTCACCGCATCTACGCCCAACACCGAACCTTCGCGTGTATTATCCGCGCCACCGTACATTTTTCCTGTTTCAAAGTCATACATGACTGCTTGTACATTTCCGATATTTTGTGGTGCTTCGTCAAATCGATGTCCTTTACCGAGTAATTCAAGAATAACGTCTTGATTAATACCCGACTCCCAGCGAACATCCGGATAATTACTAGAATAGATTCTAGGTGTTAAGATAGCATCTTGAATATTTAGATCATGGTCGATGACATTCATAATCGTCTGAGCTACCGACGTAATAATCGTTGGACCGCCTGGTGAGCCTACAGCCATAAAAGGCTGACCATCCTTAATTACGAGCGTAGGCGTCATGCTACTACGAGGGCGCTTTCCTGGTTCCACTTGGTTTACACCGCCAGGTGTCGCATCAAAGTCTGTCATCTCATTGTTAAGCATGAAGCCATATCCCGGAACCATGATCCCCGAACCAAATACAGCCTCAATGGTCGTTGTATAAGATACAAGATTACCCCATTGATCCATTACGGAAAAATGAGTCGTCTCACCCGTTGGGTTTTCTTTCTCTTTCACTTTTGCTAAAGCAGATAGATCTTCGTCCTCATACTTCCACGGATTTCCTTCTTTAACAACCGCATTCGCTTCTGCAGGGTTGATGAGTTGCCTTCTCTCGTCAATATAAGTTTTATCAATCAGCCCCTTTTTCGGAACCGGGTAGAAGTCCTCATCCGCCATGTAAGCTGCGCGATCAGCATAAGCCAAATGTATGGACTCAATCAAACGGTGTAGGTAATCTGCAGAGTTTACCCCCATTTTCTTCACATCATAGCCTTCCATTAATTGCAAGATTTGAAGAACGGTAAGACCTCCAGAGCTAGGTGGTGACATTGAGGCTACCTGATAACCCCGGTACTCTCCTAGAACAGGCTCTCTTTCTTTGACCACATAGTTGTTCAAATCCTCGATCGTCATCGTGCCGCCGCGCTTTTGCACTTCCGCAACCAAGGCTTCTCCCACTTCCCCTTTATAAAATACATCCGTCCCTTTTTCTTGGATCAGCTTTAAAGTTTTGGCTAGATTAGGCTGTACGAGGAAATCACCTTCCTTCTTCGCAACCCCGCCTGGATAAAACACTTCGGCAGCTGTACCGTACTGCTTAAGCTTGTCAGCGTTTTCACCTATGTATTGAGCCATAGACCAATTCACAGTAATCCCTTTCTCCGCTTGTTCAATGGCTGGCTGGATCACTTCAGCTAACTTCTTTGTTCCGTACTTCTCTAAAGCAACCTCTACACCTTTAAGGGTACCCGGGACTCCTACTGCTTTTCCGCTAGTATGACGCTCAAACCATGGAATAGGCTTCCCATCTTCCCCTAAGAAATAGTTAGGCGTAACGTCCTTAGGTGCCATCTCACGGCTATCGATGATGGTGATTTTGTTCTGATCCTTGAGGTAGACCATCAAAAAACCACCGCCGCCAATACCTGACATCATAGGCTCCACGACCATTAGCGATAGTTGAATGGCCGCGGCAGCATCTACCGCGTTACCTCCATTAGCTAGAATTTCCTTCCCTACTTCTGCAGCTAGCGGATGAGCAACTGCCACAATTCCCTTCGTAGCTGCCTCCATGGTAGGATCTACACCTGGCACGTGAGCTAGTGCTGGCGTTACCAAGGAGAAGAAGGTAAAACTAGCAATCACAAAACTCTTTAATTTAACCATCATCTTCCTCCTTAAACTATTATTGGTAATATATTACTAGAAATATATTACAAGAGCAATGATGATGAATACTAGAATTGAAAAATAGGAAAAAAGTCTGCACCTTGATATCAAGACCCAGACTTTCTTCTCCTACTTTACGGCCACAATCATCTCAATTTCGACCGGCGTATTGCTTGGAAGTTCGGCTACTCCCACGGCAGAACGAGAATGTCTCCCCATTTCTCCAAAAATCTCAACCAACAGCTCAGAAGCTGCGTTCATGACTACGGGCTGTTTAGTAAATCCAGACGCGGAATTCACAAACCCTGTAATTTTAAGAATGCGCTCGATTCGGTCTAAGGAGCCGAGCTCTTGCTTTAAGCTGGCCAACCCATTTAGGATACATACCCTTGCCGCTTCTTGGGCTTGTTCGACCGTGACATCCTCCCCTACTTTACCCGTATGAAGGAGCTCACCATCTTTTCTTGGCAGCTGCCCACTCACATAAGCAACCCCTTGATGAACAACCACGGGAACATACTGAAAAAGTGGGGCCGCTGCGGGAGGAAGGCTCAGTCCTAATTCGTCGATTCTTGCTTCAATCATATAAATACCTCCTAGCTGTAGAAAAATAATGGAAACTCTTATACTATATAGGAATAATCCCATTACGACAAACATGAGGAGTTCCAAAATGATCTCATTAAACGATATTCAAAAGGCACAAGAGTGGATAGCCAGTCTAGTCGTGAGGACACCCCTTCTTACGTCCCAAACCATTTCAGCTGAGCACGGCAACCAACTTTTCCTTAAATCAGAGCACTTACAAAAAACGGGCTCCTTTAAGATTCGAGGAGCAACTCATAAAGTTTTACTAACAGCCAATGAAGGTGCCCAGCACGTCGTCGCTGCCTCCTCTGGCAATCATGGACAGGCCGTCGCCTACATCGCCCGTCAGCTGGGCCTGCAATCCACTATCGTGGTTCCCGAGGACGCCGCCCTGTGTAAGCAGGCAGCCATTCAAGCTTATGGGGGAAAAGTGGAACTCTTCGGCACCAACTCTCCGGAACGCTTACAAAGAGCCGCGCAAATTAGCGAGGAGAATGGAGCCGTTTTTATCCCTCCTTATGACGACCCTGCTATCATGGCTGGGCAAGGAACCATTGGTCTAGAGATTATAGAACAGCTTTCTGATGTGGATATTGTGTATGTTCCCGTTGGTGGCGGCGGGCTGATCTCCGGTGTAGCCGTGGCGCTTAAAGAGTTAAAACCTACCATTCAAGTGATTGGGGTGGAGCCAGCCCTTGCCCAAGATACCTATCTTTCCATTCAAAAAGGAGAAAGGACCTCTATACCGCCTACCCAAACCATCGCCGATGGTTTGAGAACCTCCATACCGGGAGAATTAACCTTCCCTCTTGTCCAGCGCTTTGTCAATGATATCGTACTCGTATCGGAAGATCAGATTAAACAAGCGTTTTCGCTTGTGCTGAGCCGAATGAAACAGCTCATCGAACCTTCCGCGGCGGTGGCCGTGGCAGCGGCCTTAGCCCACCCACCGGAAGGCAAACGAATCGTTGCCGTCGTGTCAGGCGGAAACGTGGATCTTGACCGCATCCCTAGCCTTCTTGTTTAAGTAACCCTAAGATAAAAGGCTTAAGATCGACGACGCGCAGCGTCTTCGGTCTTTTGTCCGTTCCCGCGACAAACATAGGAATCAATAGATCCTCCTTGTGCAACGAACCATGATTTCCGCCCCCGGGGTGAATAGGCGAATGGGCCCCCTCCATCTCATAACCAGGAGCTGTCGTCATGATGAAATAATCACCGGAATGAGAATGAGCCGCGGCATACAACTGCATAAGGGCATCTGGATATTTCCCAAACCCAATCTGCTTCTTTCTTGTATCGATATCTAAGTCCAGTACACTCTCTTCCCCCTCGATATCCCACGTTTGGGAGTAGACATCGGTAAAGGATAACCCTGGGCGGTAGCGAAGCTGTTGACCGGATTCTGGGTGCATCACTTCTATCCATTCTCCGCGTCTTCTCGTTATCATATCCACACGAGCGTCCTTTTTCACCATCTCCACTACCTGATCCATATCAAGATCTTGCCGCAAAGGGTAAACATAAGCCATCCTGGAGTTGACAGCAACCGCTAAGTCATCAGCAGCAGTGGTTTGATCTGGCTCCGCAATCTTCAGAGGTTGAAACAACGTGTCTAATGGAATCACCGACTTAGCCTTATCCTCCCCGATGCGCGAAAAGCCACTATCCCCCATGACAATAAATACATGATCCCTCAAAGCCTCTTCCCATGTACCAAAAGCATGCAATACTTCCTGAAGCAGCTGATCGACCTTCACAATGGTGTCCTTAGTATTGATTCCCTCCTCATGAGACTCCTTGTCCAAATCAGGCATGTACATAATGGTAAAGTCGGGTAAAGCTTTATTTTGAATAAGATCCAGCAGATGATCGACCGACACCCGATCATTCACACCATAAGAAGGGAAAAAGCGATGGGTAAAGCCGGTTTGAACATAATGATGAAAGCTGCCTAGCACAAAATAAGGAGGTGCCATCGTCGCAAGGGGAGCCATTCCTGGAACATGGAGAGTCTTTTGCTCACTTCCCCGATAAACCAAAGCATTAATCGAAGCCGTTGGCTTTCCCATGCTTGCTAATTCCTCATGGATCGTGGGCAGGTCCTGATTAAGATGCGTATTATTGAGGTGAAGAAGACCATTCATGGCCGTCTGAACCGCCCCGCTTCTTATTGAAGAAACAGTACCGTCCCCGTAATTAACGAGCTTTCTCTCCTCAACATCATACCAGCGCAATCCAGGAACACCATGATGATTAGGATAATGACCGGTTAATAAGGTGCTCTCAATGACCACCGACATCGTTGGAAAAACGCTAACCAACTCATCCGTATACCACCCCTTCTCTTTTAGGAAACGGAACGCAGGCAGCTTCCTTTCCTCCATCATCGTAGTCAAAGGGTTCTTTATGAGAGAATCAACAATGATAAGGATGACTTTTTTCGAACCCGTTGCTTCAGTCTGAATGTGGAAAGGTCGTGGTTCTAGCCCACAGCCACTCATAACAAGCAGAAAACAAAACAGAGTGAACATCAGGAACACTTTTTTCATTTTTTTCGGAACTCCTCGTGGAAAAATGAACGTTCCTTGTTAGTTTTTCCAGGTAAAGGATTTTTACTTTATGGAAAGATACCAGGCACATGAGCAAACGTCATTTCTTCGTGAGTATCCGAGCGATCCGCTAGGTTCAGGGCACAAATCGCGAGCTTGCGGTACCTCATCCGAGCGATCCACCAGGTTCTGGGCACGAATCGCGAGCTTACGGTACCTCATCTTAGCGATCCGCCAAGTTCAAGGCACGAAACGCGAGCTTGCGGTACCTCATCTTAGCGATCCGTTAAGTTCAGGGCACGAATCGCGAGCTTGCGGTACCTCATCTTAGCGATCCGTTAGGTTCAGGCTACGTGGCCAGGAGGGCTTGGGAGTTTTGTCAGCATTCAGTCCCTCATAGTAGCCATACGGTTCAATTAATATCACACATAAACCTCAAAAAACTTAGCAAGGTGCTCTAATGAGGAAAATGGGGGCAAACAACAAAAGACTCCTTCCCTTCGGAAGAAGTCTTTTCTCTCTTATCATTCTACTTTTTCAGCAGCTCAGCAATCACAGCCTCTGCCGGTGTTCCTTGCACATTCTCCATGGCTCTAGACAGCCCTTTTGCTTTCTTTCCTTCAGAATCCACCTTAAGTTTAGCCCCATTAGCAAATTCGATTTCGATCTCTACTTTTCGTACCTGCCCATCCTCTTCGCCAATCGCCGCGAGTATACTTTGTAGGATGGCTTGGCTGTCCATATCACTTGTTAATACCATTCTGCTCAGTATTTCTTCTGCCGAGGACACGGCCCTAGATCCGGTAATCTTGGTTTTATTTTTGCCCTCTTCGATCTCGATTTCGCTTTCGATATCATCGTCATCTTGCTTGTATTCTAGCTTGTATTTTTTGTTTCCGATTTCTAATTTAATTTTTAATTCCTCAATCTCCTCTGGCTTGACTCCGTGTTGACCAACACTAGTCTTCTGCACTGGAGCCGCTGCTTGGACTGCTGGTTGAACAGACGCAGGGGCAGATGTAGGCGCAGGTGCCGCAGCAGCTACCTCAGCCTGAGCTTCCCCTATCGCACGAATGTACCGAACTTGCTGCCCTGAGTTTAAGATGACTTGAACCTCATCCGTGAATTGGATATCGGCAAGCTCTACCTTTTGATCGTTCCTATAAATGGTCGTTCCAGAATCAATGGTGTATTCCCACTTCTTTGCACCATCAAAAACTGCAATTTTATTTGCATCTTGATCGATAAAGACCGGTTGACCCACCACTTCTTTGGGTGGTTCTGCTTGGACTGACGGGTCTGCCACCTGTTCTTCCGCGGTTGATGGATCAGCTTTTTTATCCGCAAAAGTCAACCAAGCAAAGGATAGAATGAGCGTAAAGACCATACCAATACTAATATAACCTAGTTTCGTTTTCATATCTGATATCCCCCTCTTTACCCATAAATTCGAACGGATAGCTTGATTTAAGGGGGGAGAAGAAAGATATACCTAAGTTAAAGATTGAAGGAATGCTAGCAAATGGTTTCGTTGCCTATCATCAGCCACTTGCCAGATGTCATAGGAGATATCTGCCACCGTTAAAGCATGCAGATCCTTGGGGCCATTCTGTAGCAGCTGTTGTATCGACTCTAGCAAATCCTCTTCTGTCACCACTGTTATCTGCACCTGATCTCGAGGAACCCATACATTATCTTCATTATCTATGTAAACCTTTTCTGTCATCCTTTTCACTTCATGAAGCCCAACATTCCATTCCCTCTCCTCTAAAAGGGATTGATGACGATAAAGATAGCCTAAGGTTAATAAATGATGCCCATAGAAGCCTGGCTTCTCTAGCACTTGATCGAGTACTTCACTAAAGTGCAATGGACCTGGATCTTCTTGGACAGGTGGTACCCACTTCGAGTCAGACGTAGGATAGCCAGGAAAGGTCTTTGCAGCAAATTCTACGAACCGCTCCAGGGTATATAAACGATCTTCCTCTGTTAAATCTCCTTGAATGATTTCAAAGAAACTGCACCAGACACTCCAGCTATGGCCTAAATAGCTCATTTCATGAATGGCACGGTCCCTAAAGCTCATTATGATAGCTTCTAAACCTTCCTGTTGATACCATGCAAAAGAAGTAAAATAGGCTTGGGGGAACATACCTCTTCCTATCATTCTTTTTGCCATTTGGGGAGTGGGTTGGATGGCCTGTTTGTTGACTAAAGGACTAAATTGACCTTGTACCAAAGGATACTCCTGCCACTTGCTTCGAGCTTTTAAAACAGAAAGCATCTCCTCATTCCAGCCGAACCGTTCATGAAATCGCTTTAAGGACAGTGCACCTTTTAAGAAATGACTCTCCCCGATATTGGCTAGCTTCCGGACGGACTCTCTTAACGTTTCTTGTAGAAACTCCATAAGCTCAACTCCACTTGTTTTTGTATGAATTCATTATACCAATATCTCACATTAAATTTACACACTCTTAACCTTTACAGCCTGCTATTTAGGTATCGTTAGAGAGAACTAGAGTTGGAGTGTGAACAGGTAATGAAATTCTTCAAGAATAACATAATGCGAAAATGGTTCATTCGTGATCCTCGAATGAAATTAAAATATCTGCTTGAAAAAGAAATGACTAAACACTACCCCATTTTCCTATTTTATATAGATGTCGCCAAGCTTTCCGAAATCGAGCTCCAATACGGCTTTGATCAGTCCAGCAACATCATTCATGCACTCGATCAATCCATTGCGCGCGCTGTCTCCAGCTTGGCTTTTCATCCCATTAAGTATATCCACCATCACCGCTTATGGGGGGATGACTATTGTCTCTGTATGTCATGGGAAGCTGATCATGCCCCGGAACACATGCAAGATAAAATCCATGAGCTCTGCATACAACTGAAAGATCGTATAGAATTACACCTGAACAAACAAATTTCCTTGCCCGCCAAAGATAGCATACGACTCCATATCGGCTTCTCCAAGCTTACGGGAAAAGATGTGAACAAGGAAATCTACCAAGCAGTGAAGTCCGCGAGTCAAATGGCAAAGTACGATGTGAGGACCAAAGAATTTCTACAGCATCGTCATTTTTTTCAGATCCTGCAGGCGGAAAACCTAAATAGCTACTATCAACCCTTGGTTACTTTAAAGGACGGCTCTGTCTACGGTTGGGAAGGCTTGATCCGAGGGCCCGAAAATTCAGAGTTCTTTTTACCCTCCCGCCTATTTGACTATGCGGAGAAAACCGGTCGAAGCCTTATGCTAGATTCCATCTGCAGGAGGAAAGTTTTAGGAAGGCTTGCTGAAATCTCAGCTGATCAGAAAATCTTCATCAATGTGGATCCAAGAAGTATCGAGGATACCAACTTCTTCCAAAGGGAAGCCCTCTACCAACTTGACCGGCACGGACTCTCACCTCAGAATATTGTACTTGAAATTACGGAGCGCCATGCCATTACAAACTTCACTAGATTCCGAGAATTGATTGGGACATACCGTAAGCTAGGCTATCTCATCGCTGTTGATGATGCTGGTGCCGGCTATTCAAGCTTAGAAACGATTGTGCAAACTTATCCAGATTTCATCAAGCTAGATATGTCTCTCACCCGAAGTGTAGATGCTGACCCCGTGAAAAAAGCGATCGTAGAGGCTTTCGTAACCTTTGCCCGAAAAGTCGGCTGTAAAATCATTGCGGAAGGCATTGAAACCAAGAGCGAATTAGAATCACTTCTCGAACTTCAAGTGGATATTGGACAAGGTTATTTTTTAGGCCGTCCAGCTCATCAGCTCTGTCAAGCTTCAGGACAAGCCATGACCTTTTTTGAAACACGTACACAACAAGATCATCCCTATGAGCCTAGACATTTGGTCAGACACTTCACTATGTTTCCGCCAACGTTTCCGATTGACACGAAAGTCAAAAAAATACACCAGATTTTTGAGGAACAACCTTTGCTTGATCACGTCATCATTCTGGATGGAAAAAAAGCCGCAGGTCTTGTGATGAGGCAGCATCTCTATGGTTTATTGGGTGGGCAGTATGGGGTTCCTCTTTATCGGGAAAAGGAGATCCACACCATTATGGACAGTACTCCGCTTAAGGTAGACCAGTATACCCCCATTGAGGAGGCATCCAAGGCCGCTATGGCAAGAGACCCTCAGAAGCTTTATGATGCGGTGATTATTACAAAAGAAGGGGATTATTGCGGTTCCATTACGATCCAACGGCTGCTAGAGCAAATTGCGCAAGCCAAACTCGAGTGGGCCACATTAACAAATCCCCTCACCCAGCTGCCAGGCAATATCCTCATTGAACGGGAGATGGAAAGACGGATTCAGCAAGGGCAGCCTTTCCATATCGTGTATTGTGACTTGGATCATTTCAAGCTATTTAATGATACCTACGGCTTCGAGCGCGGGGACGAGATCATCCTCCGGACAGCTCATCTCATTCAACGAAACGTCATTCAACACGGTCATCCCCGTGATTTTGTAGGGCATATTGGAGGGGACGATTTTCTGTTTATCACGTGCCCAGCACTTGTGCATCATTTAGCAGAGCGGATAAAGGAGCAGTTTATGTTCCATATGCAGGATTTTGTATGCGAAGAGACTGATTGTGAACGCGTTTGCCTCTCCCTTTCGATGGCAGGCATTCAATGTGAACCGGGGCAATTCCGCCATGTCTCGGAAATAGCCGCTCTCGCCGCCAAAGTCAAGAAACTGGCGAAATCACGTCCTGGCTCCAGTTTTGCAACGGATGAAGAATGGCTGATGGAAGTAAAATGACCACCTCAGCTGAGGTGGTCATTTTGGCATGGCTCTGGATAACAGAGCCCCTAGTAATAACGCCCAGACCGGCGCACTAATGTGCAGGAAAGAAACATTGGACAAAGCCACAATGAAGGCGGTCAACGACGCCATTGAATAATTCTTAGCCGAAAAAGAAAATTGCAAGTTGGCCAATAGAACGCCGATCAGGGAAAAGCCAGCCAGCATGGAAATCATCGCCTGCGGCAACGATTGGATAAACGGAACAATCTTCCACGCAAAGATGCCAAAGATCATCGTTACCACTCCACAAACTACCGGAGCTGTATAACGTCTCGCTCTTTCCCCCGAATCTCTACTTGAACAAATCGCCGTCATCATCCCCGCGATATTCGCACATTGCCCTCCAAACAAGCTAGTAATGGTAGAAAAAACGCCGCTCATTGTGACGATTTTTCGGATCGGGGGCTTATAGCCCGTGCTTTCTAATGCCCCTATTCCCACCGCTGCATCGTTGCTTAGGATCAGCATGGCCAATGGCAACGCGAGCGTCACAAAGGATAGCCAAGAAAATTCTGGTATCTGCACAGAAGGCATAAAGGATACCTGTGACGTTTCCGTCGCAAAAGTTCCTTGTGTCAACAACCAAGTGATAATGGCAATTACAATGGCCCCTAATGCCGGAGGAAATCGCTTGCGATATCGAGTAAAAATAAAGTAGCTTAAGAGGGCAATTCCTCCCACTAGTGGAAGCTCCTTTACGGAAGGAACGAGACGAACCACATAACTAGCGACCAAACCTGCCAGCATAGCGGAGATGACTTCCTTCGGAACCCACTCCACCATCTTGGTAAAAAGGCCTGAAATTCCAACAAAAAAAATAAACAACCCCGACATGACATATCCGCCAATTAACTCGGGGTAGGTAAATTGAGCCGTTACTGTAGCTAAAAAAGCGACCCCAGTTAAAGAATGACCCCCAGTAATGGGAATTCGCAACCACAAGGGCATAACCACGCCAAATAATCCTCCGAAGAAGTAAACAGCAAACATCCAGCTGATGGTCTGTTCAGAGGTAAAGCCTCCATATGCAGCAGCTTCCAGTATAATCAGTGCGGTCCCAGCAATAAGCAGCGTGGCTGAAATCAATCCGGTAGACACACTCTGAATTGTCACATCGGCGAACAACCCTGCATTCCGTTCCTGTTGAACTTCCGTTTTCTCCCTCAACTCCATATCGGTACTCCTATCTCTTTTATCTAATGCCTTGACTATACTTGAGACCTCCAAAAAAGTCTACTATAGTAAGGGTATTACAATTCAATTGAAAGGATGTAAACCATGGAAATCCATCCTGTGGTAAAGAAATTAAACTTTAAAGATCAGGGGCAGCCGGTACTCATCTTAAACGCCCCTAAAGTATATGAGGAAATCATGGCCACCTTCCAGGGGGACGTTCATCAAGAACCTCAACTGGAAAGCTATGATTTTGTTCAAGTGTTTGGAACCTCCAATGAGGAGCTTCAACTACTTGGAAGGAAGGCCTCCCAGCTGGTAAAGGAAAACGGGCTGCTCTGGCTCTGTTACCCTAAAAAATCATCCAAGGTCTATAAAGGATCGGACTGCAGCCGAGACACTGTAGCCGGCATGCTTGCCAATGAAGGGTTTGAGCCTGTTCGCCAAGTGGCCATTGACGAAGACTGGTCTGCGTTGCGCTTCAAAAAGGTAGAACATATCAAGACTATGGTTAGAAAATTTGCCGTCACTAATACAGGAAAAGAACGTACCCAAAGCGAATGACGAATCGGCCCCCTCTCCTCAGCGGGCCGATTATTTTTTCTGCCAAACATTTTCGCTGTCAATCTATTATCCTTCATGTATACTAAAATAGTTATTTTAATAGAAGCAAGGAGTATAGAATGCATACCTACTATCGATCGTTCTTATTCTTCTTTTTCATTTTTCTATGCTATCACCAAGACATAGACGCCGCGCAACCAGACTTCACCATCCAAATCAACGGCGTTCCCTTTACCGTTCCAGATGGAGACCTTCAGCCCTATTACCTTAAAAGCGGACGGACGATGGTTCCCTTGAGATTTATCTCTAATCAATTGGGAGTCAAGGAAGAAAACATTCATTGGGATCCAGCGACTAAACTCGTGGTGATCCAAGCAGCTAATATGTTGCACTTAAACATTGGAAGTCCTTACCTAGGGCTGAATCAACACTTTATCCGAATTGATGCACCTGCTGAACTAACTCATCAACGAACCTACCTCCCTCTACGTGCGATTGTTGAAAATTTAAACGGTACCATTCATTGGGACTCATCCGCTAGAATCGTAAATATTATTATCAATGAGCAAGCCTTTGCTAAAAACCGGAACACAGCTCCAACTCCGATTCCCTCTAAGATTTACAACCGTCACCTTGCAGACAGTGTTCCCGTGCTCACCTACCATCACCTTCTGCGTGATCAGGAAAATCAACTGTATCGCACGAACTCTGCTGTCACTTCCGTAGAGATGTTTGAACAGCACATGAAATATTTATACGAAAATGGTTTCTCCACCTTTACCTTACAAGAACTGGAGCAGTACCTAGACGGAAAAATTCATCTCCCCCAAAAAAGCGTGATCATTACCTTTGACGATGGATACTTGAGCAACTATCATTATGGATACACGATTCTAAAAAATTATGGCTTCTCTGCTACCATTTTTGCTGTTACCTCTCTTATTCGCGAGCAGCCTGAGCGCTTTCATCCGGATCAGTTAAACTATATCAGTTGGCCTGAGATTAACCAACATAGCGATGTATTTTCCATTGAATGTCATACCTACGATATGCACCGGCAAGTGAATCTGAAGGGATATTTACTCTTTAAGCCTAACCAAGAAATTCTAGCAGACCTAGCCCTTTCAAAGAGTAAATTAAACGCTTCGTATTTTGCCTACCCGTATGGACAATACAACCAAACAACGACGAAATTGCTCAAGGAAAGCGGATATCGAATGGCTTTTACCACAAAGAATAGCAAAGTGACTCCTAAAGTTCAGCGGTTTGAAATGCCTCGTTACGGGATTTACCCGTGGACAAAGATGAATGATTTTATTCACTATGTAAACTAGAAAAAGACTCCGAGAGGGAGTCTTTTCTCATGTTAAGGCTTGAAGATTTGGTTAATCACAACAGAGGCCGCTGCTCGAGTTAACGGAGACTTCGGGCGGAAGGTTTGGTCTGGGTATCCTAGAATGATCCCTTCTATCACTACAGCACCGACTAAACCGTGATTCGAGATTTGTTGCTTATCCGTAAATCGAATCACACTTGCATCAGCCTTAAGCTTCAAGGAACGGGCAATCATAATCGCCATTTCTTCACGAGAAATCGCTTGCTGCGGATGGAAATGAGTGCCATAGTCACTCTTTACAATGATGCCTTGTTCCATTGCCGTAGTAATAAATGCAGCGGACCAATGATTGGCAGGCACATCCGTGAACGAACTTTGCGCTTTTTTCAAGGTCGTTTGTTTAGCGGAAATTAGCATCGTTACAAACTGTTCTCTAGTGACCGACTGATCTGGCCTAAAGGTTCCATCTGCAAATCCATTCAGGATCCCGTAATACGCCAAACGCTCAATTGCCGTTTGGGCCCAATGCTGCTGAACATCTCGGAACGTTTTTTCATCCAACGTGAACGAGCGAATGTGCTGGCCATCGATGTAGATGGCGTATTCACGGTTCGCATCCAAGCCGGAAAAGGTTACTTTTCGATCCTTTGTAGTTTGGGAATCAAAGTAGATCCCTTCTCTTCGCAAGGTGACCTCTACTTGCCCCGTCGTCCCACTCCAGCCCATCTCGACTGAACCTTTTGCTTTCCTTGTAACAGTAAAATCCCGAACGATTTGGTTTTTTTCTGTGCGGATGGTTCGAATATAACTACCATCAATGTATACATCATAATCCGTATCTCGGTCTAGATCGGTAAAGCTCGCTCTTCGATTGCTTGTTGACATCGCATCGATTCTGCGTCCGTCTTTTCTTAGCTCTACATAGACCGTTCCCGAGGTACCCGTCCATGCTACCTTAATTGTAGAAGTCGTTCTTTCTTCCACTGTAAAATTTTTCACTTGATTAATGTTTTCGATCTTAAAAGTCCCTGCTAGTTTTCCACTGATGTAGATTTTGTACTCTACCCCTTCTTGAAGGTTATAAAAAGTAGCCGTACGCTGGCTCGTCGTGAGCGCATCCACCTTTCGGCTATCCTTGATGAGGTCAACCGGCACGGATCCTGAAGTCCCCGTCCAGGTAATGGATACTGTTGTTGAGCTTTCTTTCGTATATTGCAAGTCTTTTACTTGAGTATGGATCAATTGCGAAATGACAAAGGTCTTCACATGTTGACCGTCTAAATACAATTTATACTCTGTGCCTTTATCTAGTTTAGAGAAGCTCACTTTTCTTTGGGTGGTCGAAGCCGTCTGAACGAGGGTGGAGCCTTTTTTCAGCTCCGCCTTTACTGAACCTGAAGAACCTTCCCATGTAATCGTAACTTTGCTGTCGCTATCCCGATCCACGAAAACATCGGTAAATTGAGGTAGTACCGTCACAACGCAAGTGGCTTTCTTTCCTCCATCTGCCGATGTCACGGTTATGGTTGCCGTTCCTGCTTTTTTAGGTGTAACCACGCCATTTGCATTGACCGTTGCGACCGCCGTATCACTGGAATGCCACGAAACTTTTTTGTCCGTTGCGTCGGCTGGCGTAATCGTCGCTTTGAGTGTGAACGCATCTCCATTTGCATACAGTGTCATCTTCGTACGTTCTAATGAGATGCCCGTTACCGCCACACCTACCACCTTGACTTGACACGTAGCCGTATACCCACCGTCCACACTGGTAGCAATAATCGTAGCTGTCCCTACACCTACAGTTGTGACTTTCCCATTACTGTCTACTTTTGCAATTTGCGGATGTAAACTGGTCCAATTGATTTGTTGATTCGTTGCATCTGTCGGTGTAAATTTTGGTTTTAGCGTTGCCGTCTGTTTCCCTAGAGTTAAGCTGATGGAGGTTTGTTCTAAAGCTAATCCGGTTACCTTCTTCTCTTGCGGTTTAACCGTAACCGTGCTTACCGCCGTCATTCCTCCCTGAACGGTAGATGCAATGATCGTAGCTGTTCCTTCTGCTACAGCCTTTACCTTACCCGTTTCATCTACCGTAGCTACAGATGGAGCGCTTGAGGTCCATCGCACCTCCTGATTAGAGTGGTTAGGGGTAACAGTAGCTGTTATAGGATAAGGTGCATCTCCTACTGTTAATGTGAGTTGAGCCGGATTCAACGTGATCCCGGTAACCGCTTCATGGTTCGCATGAACAGCCCCCATAACCATAAAAGTAAAGATCAACACAGACCAA
Organism: Ammoniphilus sp. YIM 78166; assembly: GCF_004522215.1. Taxonomy (GTDB): domain Bacteria; phylum Bacillota; class Bacilli; order Aneurinibacillales; family RAOX-1; genus YIM-78166. Next base: position 562,923 of record NZ_SDLR01000005.1, read on the forward strand.
ACTACATAAACTGCACGACAATAACCCTTCATCATTTTCCCTCCTCATGCCTTCTGATTGTTTGACGTTGGGAAAGGATGGGATGTTTCACGCGATGTAAAAAAATGGTTATTAATTCCTAGATGATGGTTGGGATCCCTACTTTGGATAGAAGCAGATTGAGCAGTGGGGGCTAGACTTACTTGGAGTCATTACCGGTTGGGGATCAAGTTGCTTGATTTTATATAAAAATCCCCCAGAAGAGAAAAATTGGCTATGGACATTAATAACAAGCTATATACTTATAACTGGTGAAAACAGGGGAATTTTCATTGGAGACGGTACCTCTTCGTGAGCATCCAGAGCGAACGCAAGCGAATGGGTCTGAATTTCGGTCAGGAAAATAAAGGAGCGTAATTACTTAAAATCAGCTTCATATTAAAGGCTCTAAACGTAAGTTTAGATAGCACTCAAAAAAACTAGAATTAAAATTACCCAAACCTTGAAAAAACTTCGGCCAGGCAGTACCTCATCGGAGCGGTCCGCTAGGTTCAGGGTACGAAGCGCGAGCTTGCGGTATCTCATCCGAGCGATCCACCCGGGTCAGGGCACGAACCGCGAGCTTGCGGTACCTCATCCGAGCGATCCACCCGGGTCAGGGCACGAACCGCGGGCTTGCGGTACCTCAAACGAGTGATCCACCCGGGTCAGGGCACGAACCGCGGGCTTGCGGTACCTCAAACGAGCGATCCACCCGGGTCAGGGCACGAACCGCGAGCTTGCGGTACCTCATCCGAGAGATCCACCCGGGTCAGGGCACGAACCGCGGGCTTGCGGTACCTCAAACGAGCGATCCACCCGGGTCAGGGCACGAACCGCGAGCTTGCGGTACCTCATCCGAGAGATCCACCCGGGTCAGGGCACGAACCGCGGGCTTGCGGTACCTCAAACGAGCGATCCACCCGGGTCAGGGCACGAACCGCGAGCTTGCGGTACCTCATCCGAGAGATCCACCCGGGTCAGGGCACGAACCGCGGGCTTGCGGTACCTCAAACGAGCGATCCACCCGGGTCAGGGCACGAACCGCGAGCTTGCGGTACCTCATCCGAGAGATCCACCCGGGTCAGGGCACGAACCGCGGGCTTGCGGTACCTCATTCGAGCGGTCCACCAAGTTCAAGGCACGAACCGTGGGCTTGCGGTACCTCAAACGAGCGGTCCGCTAGGTTCAGGGCACGAACCGCAAGCTCGCGGTACCTCAAGTGCTCCAACTTCTTGGAATCATTACCGGTTTGAAAGCAAGTTAATCGAGTTTTATATGAAAATTCCCTTAGAGAGAAAACGAAAGCAGGAAATTTTCACTGGAGACGGTGGCCAGGGGGCTTCGTGAGCTTCTAACCCAAATAAAAAACACTAACGAAATTTTTCGTTAGTGTTTTTTAAACACCGTGCACCCATCCTCGATATGATCATCCAAGCGTTTCTTAGGCAAGCTCGCTCGAATCAGGCGAACCTGCGGCACACAGAAGGTTTCACTTATGGCTGCTTCCTTCCGGATCTGACCAGATTCATGAATTTCTGTTGCGCAGGACCCGATTGGTCAACACACGCTTGACTAAGACTGACCCTACATGATACACACCTTCGATGGGAGTTCAATCCTGCTAAGGCGGGTTGCAGGTTACAGGGCACCGCCATCTCCCCATCTAGCACGGTATGTATATGGCTCATGAAATGGCTGTAAGCCAGGTTTTGTTCCTGTCGTGCTGCTTCGGTCGCCTAACCTTGCACTTCAGGTGTAGTCATTTAACTCAAGAGTCATGAAGACTCCTGCCATCCTTTGGTTCCTTTTTCCCTCCAGATGATGCCCCTACCAAGTTTGGGTTGCTCGTTCGTGGGGTTTACCCGTTCCATCAGCTCCCTTTCGGGCGCTGCACCGTTTCTGTGGCACTTTCAGGGTACTCCAGCCGTAGCACATAGGCCTTAGGCTGTTTCTCCGCCGTCAACTCAGCGTCCGCCAAGTTGCCCTGCCTTGCGGCAGGCACGATCACTACGACCATCCCAGGTCGTACGAGCCTGGACTTTCCTCACCAACCTCATCAGGTTGGCGCGACTACGCACCATTTCATGTTGTGTTGTTTATGTCGTCTCGCTTACAAGAACTAATTTATCATATCCGTGGGTATGATGCATTAGGCGATGAATGGGAACAGAGCGTGAAAAAGCTAGGTGGCACCGAATAAGATTTCGTTTGATTCCCTCACCTCGTGATTTTCCTGTGGTTAAGGCATCATGGACCTCGTTTGATTCCCTCACCTCGTGATTTTCCTGTGTTCAGGGCATCATGGACCTCGTTTGATTCCCTCACCTCTTGATTTTCCTGTGTTCAGGGCATTATAGTCTTCGTTTGATTCTCTCACCTTGTGATTTTACTGTATTCAGGGCATTATAGACCTCGTTTGATTCCCTCACCTTGCGATTTTCCTGTGTTCAGGGCATCATAGACTTCGTTTGATTCCCTCACCTTGCAATCTTCCTGTGGTTAAGGCATCATTGACCTCGTTTGATTCCCTCACCTCGTGTTTTTCCTGTATTCAGGGCATCATTGACTTCGTATGAAGACTCACTTAGACCTCAACCGTTTAGGTGCAGCCCGGTAATAAGCTTCTTTTAATAAATCACAGAGTCCATCCTTATCTAAATCTAGATCGGATGATTTCACCGAAACCCAACCGTGTCGTCCAATGTAAGGCGTTTTTACGAACCCTCCTTGTTGGATGAGCAGCTGTTGTGTTTCTAGGTCAGATTTAAAAGATAGCCCAAGTTGACCTTGCTCATCTTCACCCATGATAATAAACGATTTACGATTGACTTTAAAGCTCACGTGACCAAAGCCATCTATGATCTCTTCTACTTGGGGAAGTTCCTTACATAACTCACGCACCTCCTGAAGGATTTCTATACCTCTGTCAAAGCTAATTCTTTTTCCGTCTTCCATGTTTATACTCCTATCGTTAGAACATCATCTTGATTAAACGAAGAATAATTCTAGGTATAAAGGATATCATATTCCAGAGTAAGGAAGCGATCAAGGAATCCCTAATCTCGACCCACACCGCTCTGAGAAAGCTTTGTTTGGGATGCTTTTTTTCCATGGTGCGCACTCCTAAATTAGCGTTGATCTTATTATCCCCATTACTCTTTTCATGAGAACAACATCAAATAAACATAAATCATATTTTTTATCTCAGTTTCAAATCTTCTTGGTTCACACAGAAATTGTGGTGCTTCATGTTTTAAGTAGAACAGCTTTAAAAATGGACTTATCCTTCTTTTCTATCTCGTGTAGAAAGTACCAACTCCCACTTGGAAGATGCCCTTTCGGTCTCTGTCCGTAAATAATAAAATAACCGGAGAATTCCGGTTATTTTAGATACGATTAAGGCGCTGCACTAGAAGAGATATCCTGGGCCGACGCCTGTATCGGCTTCTTGACATGAGAAACATAGCTGTGCAAGACCATTCCGACTACCACCAAGAGCATCCCCAGCCAAGAGAGCGCAGCTGGCAAAGGACTCGCTAGCCATAATACTTCGCCCGCAACAGCGAATAATACTTCCATCGATTGAGTCGCTTCGATCGCTGCTAGTTTGGCCAAGCTTCCTCTCGCCATATCCGTAGCTTGGAAAAAGAGAACCGTTGCGATCACACCTGAGCATATCGCGACCAGCAGCGATTGCGTAACCTGTCCGCTGCTAGGCAAGCCGGCCGTTGACAAGGCAATGACGGCAAGAACCAACCAAATGGGTAAGCTAGCCAAAGTCATTCCCAAGACTCGTTGATAGGCATCTAGACGCCCCTCACACAACTCCATCATTTTTCTGTTGCCTAGCGGATAAGCAAAAGAAGCCACCACCACAGGCAACACGCCTAAAAGGATTTCTTTAGGTGCTAAATCGGTTGCATGCTCCAACTGCATCAGAGCCACACCTAGCAATATAATCATCGACATCGCTAATCCCTTAAGCGGGATGTTTCCTCTAAAAAACAAGGGAATAAGCAAAGAACCAGAAATAATCGTGATTTGCCAGGTTCCTGCGATCAGCCAACCTGGACCATAGGCCGCGGCATAGCACAAGGGGGCATAAAAAAGACCGAAGCCTACAAAGCTCCACAGCAGCCAAGCTCTAGGATTCCCTTTCATCTCTTGAAAGAGCGGTCGAAGATTCTTGCGCCCCATAACGATCAGCACAAGAAAGGGGATCATAAAAAAGTAGCGCAATGAAGCACTCCATAACCAGCTTCCCCCCGACAACTCCATTTCTCGATTCAGTACGAACGTAAACGCAAAAAAGAACGCAGCAAGGATCCCTAAGATAATGGGACGCATAAGATCAATCACCTCTTAACCAATATATCGCATTTTGCTCCTTATTGCACCTCTTTTACCCAGTAGGTAAAGGAGCTCATCGGTGCAGAATGAACGTGAACATAACGGATCTGCACTAGGTCTAACGGGGTCCTCTCATTCACCCGGAAGCGGAATTGAAACTCCTCCTCCGCCTTGATATCAAACAGCTGGGCTTTGCGATCTAGAGGAGCACTTTCCTTCACCGCCGCTACAATCTCCTCTTGGAAGTTCCAATAGTTAGGCTGCCATTCTCCTTTGTTGTATTGAATCGGTTCAACCGGTTCATCGCTAGGTGTGTAGAACACGAGAAAATCTGTTCCAAACTGATAGGGCTCTAACCGCGTATTCCACTTTCCTTGAATGATGAACTCGTCACCATCCTCTTGAACCGTCAGGTCCACGGCCGAAGGGTCCGACTCATAAAACGCCCATTGGTACAACCCCATGACCGAAACAACGGCAAGAATTGGAAGTCCCACGGTAATCCCCCCGCTCACCCATCGGCGCCGATAAAGTAGAAAAATTCCCCATACAAAAGATAGACATAGGATAAGACCCATGCCCAAAACATACAAAGATAACATCCTATTGTCACCTCACAAAGGTAATATAATCCGTGTTTACCGGCTCCAGTCCTGCCAACCGAAGCTTGGAATTGATTTGACCCCGATGGTATTGACCATGTAGAGCAACATGAACCAGAATATCCTCGAGTGAAGTACTGAATTCACTACCTTTACTGTTCTTATAAGGTATGAGCCTCGCCAACGACACCTCTGTAATCCCAGCTAGAATGTTCTGCAAGTCTTTTTGATTTTGTTCGATAAGCTGTTCACAATGGGCTAGATTGCTATCAGACCAGATCGGCAAACGAGAGCTGTCCTTCCCTTTTATGCGTGCGATCCATACCTGCTCAGCCTGCAGGATATGAGAAAATAAACGTAACACCTCTAGATTGAGTTGGCTTTCTTGTTGTAAAGCTTGTAAGATCCGATGATTAGACCAAGTTAAGTGCTCGTACATTTTATGAATGGTTATCATCTATTCTTCCCCGCTTGCTTTAAACAAAGTGCCGCTTGTAATGCTGACTAGCTGATCGAACGAAATGGGCTGAAGAGATTCGGCAATACCCGCTGCTGTATAAACCACGTCAAAGCGTTGGATGGACTCATCAATAAACACAGGGATATCCTGCAGCAACGCAAAAGGACAAACCGCCCCCACTTGAAATCCAGTCACTGCTGTTACTTCTTCCGGATTCGCCATCTTTTGCTTTTTTCCACCGATCAGAGCTTTTACCTGTTTCGGGTGAATGCGAACATCTCCTGCCGCTACAAATAAACCAAACTGATCTTCATTGGAACGAAATAAAATGGACTTCGCAATTTGCCCTAATTCAACCCCTAGTTTATTAGCCGCCTCTTCAGACGTATTTAGCCTCTCATCAAAAACGATCGGCTCTAGTCCATGGGGCTTAAGAAATTCTCGTACCCGAGCGATAGGCATATTCCTCACTCCTTTTCGTATAGTTCGTATAGAATAATAAAATACATACTAACACCCAATCTTTCCCAAGTAAATAAAAAATTCCGTGCAGAGGAGCGAATCCCATTGTGATTACCATAAAAAGCGAACGTGAAATTTTGCTGATGCACCAAGCTGGAAAGTTATTAGCTTCTTGTCATAGAGAAATCGCGAAAAGAATCAGGCCGGGCGTTACCACTCTAGAAATCAATACGTTTGTTGAAGAATATCTCGCCAAGAATGGGGCCACCCCTGAGCAGAAAGGATTTCGGAGCTACGAGTATGCCACATGCGCCTCCTTAAACGATGAAATCTGCCATGGTTTTCCAACCGCTACCCCTCTAAGAGATGGAGACATTGTTACCATTGATATGGTAGTAAATCTCAAGGGCGGACTAGCAGATTCGGCTTGGACTTATGCCGTAGGGACTATATCAGAACAAGCGAGGAACTTGCTCAAAGTAACGAAGGAATCGCTCTATTTGGGTATCAAACAAGCACAAGTAGGGAACCGAATTGGAGATATTGGTCACGCCATCCAAACCTACGTAGAAGGGAAGGGCTATTCTGTTGTACGAGATTTTGCTGGACATGGAATTGGTCCTACCCTTCATGAACCTCCCAATATTCCTCACTATGGTCTTCCAGGAAAAGGTCTCCGTTTAAAGGAAGGTATGGTCATCACCATTGAACCCATGGTGAATGTAGGAACCTGGTTGTCATCGCTAGATTCTAATGGCTGGACTGCTCGAACTCTGGACGGCCAACTATCCGCCCAGTATGAGCACACGATTGCCATTACTTCCAATGGACCCCTGATCCTCACAGAACAGAATTAAAAAAAGGGTATTCCTAGAGTGTTTATCAGACACTTTTGGAACGCCCTTCGTTTTGTTGCTTTATTGGTTTAGACCATAGGATTATGTATAAAAGAACAGGAAGAACGAACTCAAAGAAGAGAGCCATGACCGGCCAGGGACGATTAAAATTCAATATCTGACTGGTGTCTGGAAAAAACCAAAAAGAGCAGCTGTATGCGACTAAACTAACAGGCCCCGCCAGCAATTTAGGGGAGGAAGATGGCAACAGCCTGCTGATTCCATGAATAACCACATACAAAAAGATACCAATTTTAATGATTAACGCCGGGAGCCACACCCCCACGATAGGAATGTCCAGACGGTCAAGAAAATCTGTCAGTCTAATCTCCCTAACCAGTTCGTAATTCGGATAAACAAACCGAGGTGCCAGCTCAGCACCTAACACGAAGAGATTCATGACGATGAGTGTTTCCAGACAAGCAACACCTAGAAAAATTCCAAGCAACCCTTTGCGAAAAGGAACGGTCTGGCTAGCAAATAAAAAACCAAGCACAACGACTTCTCCTAGGTAGGAAGAGGCATACCAACTGGCTACAACCACAGGTTGCAGCCCATTCTCCAGGAACGGGAGCAGTTCACTCGGATCAAAATCTCGTGCTAGCGTTATAGGCAAGCTAAAAACCAAAAGTATGAGTATCGTCTGATAGATCTCTGACATTCGACCTATGATCTCGATTCCGCCTTGGGCAATAAACATCGCAGTGACAATAATGAGAAGAGCGATTGCTACAGTTGGCGTTCGCTGAAGAAGCGAGATATCAATAAAATCAGTTAACATTCTTAAATCCCGAACAAGGATGAAAAAGAAAAACAAAAGATAAGCGACCGAGAGCATTCGTCCCCACACAGGCAGCTGGTTCACCAGGATGGAGAATAAATCCTCCCCCGGGAATCTTTTCAACACCCTTGTAATCGTCCACCAAATGACAACGGGGACCGCTAGAGCAAATAAATATCCCATCCAAGCATCCTGGCCTGCGACCCCAACCATTTGGCCCGGAACACTGATTAAGGTTGCATCCATGACCACTGCTGAGCCTATGATCATGAGTTGTCTTGAAGAAATTCTCTCCATGAATCCCTCCCTCCTTAAACAGGACTAAACCAGTTTAAAATAGCTTCAAGCACAAGGGCAGGTCGAACATGCTCTTGCATCAAGGAAAGATATCCCCAAATCAGCAAGTGGATACCAAGAAAGATGCCGCACATCCAGCGGGTCGCCTTTGAGGCTTTTTTTAGAGAAGACCATTGAGCCACCAAGATTACTAATGCGATTGCTACGCCGTAGGCCAAGCTCACTGTCATCGTATCAATTCTCCTTCTTTGTACCCAAAAGGCTTCGATGTAATCGATCCTGTATTTTCGATGGTAATCTGGACGTCCACGTTGGTCTTGACTCTTGCATAATGCTCTTTCCAGTCTGTCTTTAAGCTTTCCCAATCTTCTTTGTAGCGATGGCGTATCAACTGGCCCATCCCTATGGGATCAGAATGATATTCATGCTGTAGCACGTCTATGCTCTTTTCAATATTCTTCTGGATCGTTTGGTTAAAGAGTTGTTCCATTTCTCGGTGGTTGGAAATCACAAAATTAGATTCATTTTCCGTAATCCTACCTCGAGCCTGGAGTCGAATATTCATATGGTAATGGGGACCTTTTTTTTGCGGCAACAGCTTCACCTTTATTTCCTGCAGCTGTATGACAATTTCCCCCTCCCCTCTCGGTGGCTTCACCTTGACACTCGGGTTGGGGGCCTCATCCATCACCATCATTAATGCGTTAGCCTGCTCACCTTTTAATACTCCTGTCATTTGGTCTCCATTAAATACAGCCATACCTTCCAACTGGATCGTGGTTTGTGTCTTGCCTTCTGCTCCTGGTGCGGTTTGGACGACGGAAAGGTAAGGAATGATGGGGTCAATCCCTTCTCTTAAAAGGATTCGCACAAAGTTTTTAATAATGGGAGGGTGAACCATTGAATTCTGAGTGAGTTCCCGAATCATTTCCGATGGCAGGTTTTCGATCGGAGCGTCCGCACCTAGTACTTCCTGCGCCTTTCCTTTAGTAACGGCAATGAGCGAGCTGAGCCGGTTCTGAGGAACCCGGACCGTTACATCCATGATAGGGGCCACTCCCTCTTTGGCTACCTCTTCTCCAATAATAAAAATTCTCCGGTGAGAAAAGTTTAGTTCTCGAGAAACTCGCTTCTGGTGCTGTTCATTCGCTTCTCGAATAGTCGGAGCACGACTAGACTCGGCATACCACATACCGCTGCCCGCCGTTCCTCCGCCTCCGCCGCCCGAACTGCCGCCCATCTGTCCCGGTAAAGGAATTTGAATGGTGACCTCGTATTCCCCACCCTGCTTATCTATAGCTGTCCCTGCAACTAAAGCCACATCATTGATTTCTACTCGATCCCAACAGCCAGGAAGAATGATTAACAGACATAGAGAAATAAGACAAGTTCGTACTCGGCTTTTCATGAAAGACCCCCATTCTCTTCTGCCGGAGGTGTGGGTTTCATCCCTTTTTTCATTCTCTTATAATTTTCTTGACGGCTGTAAAATCTAGGTCGCAGAATCATTTTCCACCACGGCACTCTGATAAAGATATCCTTCATTGCAGATTGACTATAGGGGGCAATACCGGAAAGATAAGGAACACCAAAAGAACGAAGATGGCATAAGTGAATTACCACCCACATTACGCCCACCACGATGCCTAACAAACCAAATATTCCAGACAAGATCATCAGTGGAAACCGCAAAATCCGCATAGATATGGCAAAGTTATAGCGAGGAATGGTAAAGGAAGCTATCCCTGTCAGAGAAACAATGATAACCATCGGCGCAGAGACAATGCCAGCCTCTACTGCCGCTTGACCTATGACCAGCGCACCAAGGATACTTACCGCTTGCCCGATGGTTTTCGGAAGTCGTATACCTGCCTCACGCAGCGCTTCAAAGGATACTTCCATAATCAACCCCTCAATAAGGGCGGGAAAAGGAATCGCTTCGCGAGCTGCTGCTATACTATACAGCAAGTTCGTAGGCAACATATCATGATGATAGGTGATCACCGCAATATAGATGGAAGGCAAGAGCAGCGACACAAATAAAAAAAGATAGCGAAGCCAACGAATAAAGTTTCCAATCATATATCTTTCATAAAAGTCTTCTGATGCTTGCATGAATTGGCCAAATGTAACCGGCCCGATCAAAACAAACGGAGTTCCATCTACAAAAATCGCAAACCGTCCCTCTAGCAGCTGTGCGGTTACGGTATCGGGTCTCTCTGTATATTGCAACTGAGGAAAAGGAGAATAAGGATTGTCTTCAATTAATTCTTCAATATAACCAGTCTCTAACACAGCATCAATCTCGATGTCACGCAATCTCTTCTGAACCTCTTCAATCACTTTCGGGTCGGCAAGTCCGTCTATGTAAGCCAATGTAACCACGGTTTGGGTGTGCTCTCCTAAGGAGTGGTTAATGAGCTTAAGCTTTGTCGTCTTTAACTTAAAGCGAACCAAAGCCGTATTGGTTCGGAGATTTTCTGTAAAGCCCTCCCGCGGGCCACGAATAACCGATTCGGTGGTTGGTTCCTGTACTCCTCGTCTTGTCCCACCCCGAACGGTCAACAAAATAGCCTTTTCATAACGTTCGACGAACAACGCAGCGTTACCGGTTAAGATCCCCACCGTAACTTGATCCAAATCCACGGTTTCGACTACTTCGGTTACCCAAACATTGTTTTCTAGCATTTTCTTCAGTCGGCAATCTGGTTCGTAGCCATTATCCAACGGCAGCCTTAAACGCATCAAGAGTGGTCCTAGAGCATAGTCACTGATTGCGTCTGAATTAACCATACCGTCAAGATAAACGAGAAACGCACGACTTTCTTCAGCAAATGTAAATTCTCGAACGATAAAATCAGAACTATCTTTAAAAACCTCTTTAAGGGTTTCCAAGTTTTTTCTTAGATTATGGGTAAGCTTATGCTGTTCACGATCAGAATCCCCAGAGTCCATGCTGCCACCTCTTTCCAATTAAAGGGTGTGCGATTCGCTTCTTTTCTATACAAAAAAAGAGTCCTGAAGAGACTCTTTAGATTCGTTCTAACCAACTTAACATTTTCTCTTTGGCTAGGGGGTGAATGGGCTTGTTGATCGTATCCTTCACTACTTTCTTATAGTTTAAGATCGTTCGTGGTTCTTGCTGCTCTTTCAAAGCATGCTCCATATCCGGAATAATGTAGTATTCAGAAGGTCCTGCTGCAAGCTCAGCAAGTTCCTTTAGCACCTCATTTTCCACAAGAGGATCCTTATCTCCCTGAATGGCTAGTATAGGGCAGCTGATCTTGGATAACGCTTCCCTTGTATTGTAAGCGTAGTGTTCACGTAGCCATTTTGCCGGTTGCTTAAAAAACCCCTGGATTTTTACTACATCTTTATCCGATTCAAAGACAGGCTTCATTTGCTTAAACACCTTTTTTTCTTGCTTTTCTTCATCAATGACTCTCCGAAAAAACCAGCCCATAACGCCCTTCTTGCTTTTCAGCTCCTTATAGGATCGCTTGCGTTGATGAACAAGAGCCTCTCCCAGATTATCTACTCCCCCGCTTAGAAGCATGATACCGGCAACCTGGCTTTTCCTCTCTGCAACAGCAGTCACAATAACGGTTCCTTCGCTATGTCCAGCTAATACGATCTTGGAAGAGTCTACTTGGGGATGTTGCTGGAGAAACAATAGCGCCTCTTCTGCGTCATGGACCAGGTCCCAAAATCCTGTGCTTAGATATTCACCCCCACTTTTTCCTGTTCCACGCTTATCATAGCGGAGCGTAACATACCCTTGGTCGGCAAACAAATGGGCTAGTTCTTGATACAGGTTTGTAGTGAGCTTACCCTGACCAATATTTCCATTCCGATCCACCGGACCGCTCCCCGGGATTATAATGACGGCAGGGTGCTCTGTGTCTTCGTCTTGAGGCAATGTTATGGTACCGTATAACTCAACACTGCTTTCGAATATAACCTCTAGTTCGGTAAAGTTATTCATTTAGATCCTTCCTTCTTCTTCTTTTGTGGGATAATGATAGTTGAAATCGTTCGTACGCTCCGATCCTCTCGCGGCTCTTTTTCTATCGCTTTTCGTAACACCTGAGTCAGCTCACTCAAGAATTCCTGCCACTCGGTCTCGTTCAAGTGCACCAAGGCTTGCCTGTACATCGCGCCGTCTTCGACGGGGGAAAAATCAGGGTGTTCTACATACTGACTAAATTCGCCGACAAGATTGGTCATAAAAGTGGTAAATAGCGAAAGATGTTCCTGTGGCGAGAGTTCACCTAAGTTTTGGTTGCTAAAGGCGGTATCGTTGATCTTTAAAATCTTCTCCACCGTTCCGCGTACTTGATTTTCCTGTACAACCTCTAGAAACCCATGCTCAAGCAGTTTATTTACATGTCTGTATAGCGTAGCGGGAGGCACATCGGAAAGTACGGAACCAATTTGTTGGATACTCAACGCCTTTCCTCCGCCAAGCACCTGTATAATTTTCATACGTATCGGATGAAGGATAATATCAGCATTCTTTTTCATCGTTAGCCCCTTCATTATCAAAAGTGATATTATTTCTAGTATACACCATAGACTCATCATTATCAATATCAATAATGATAATAATGAGTCTAGGAATAATCGGAAATCTCCGTCCTCCACCAGGTATTATTTTGCTATAATTATACAAAATAACGGTCAGGAGAGTCTTACCTTTTATGAATCCTTATATCAATCTCGTCGCAGCGATATTTTTTTTGGCTTATTCATTCTGGAAACTCCATCATTTCTTTGCCCCTAAGGTTGGGCCCATTGGGAACGGACCAAGCCAAGCCGTAGTCATCACCATCTGGATTTTGTTTGTGATCTCCATGATTGTAGGACAAGGCATTCTTACTCATTCGATCTACATCATTTTAAAACAAAGCAAAAAGGGGTAAAACACACCCCTTTAGTGAACTATATGACTACTCGCAAGTGCTTGTTCAGCAAACTGCACTAACCGTTTAGTGATCTCTCCTCCAACCGCTCCATTCGCTCTCGCCGTTTGTTCAGCCCCCAACTGAATGCCAAACTCTTGGGCGATCTCGAACTTCATTGCATCCAATGCCAATCCAGCACTTGGGACCAACTTTTGATTATTGTTATTTTCTTGAACTTGTTGTATATACATTTGGCTTTTCCTCCAATGATATGCTTCAGTGTGTAATCTTAAACTCCCTCCATCTCTACGAGGATATCCCTGTCGTACCAAGGGAATGGATGGCGGAATGGGAAACCGAAGGAAGGAGGTTAAATTTATGGCGTATTAGGGTGGCCGTACCATGTGACGTGCTGGAAACAGTATGAATGAAGGTACCCATTTTCCCAAATTCAACCCGCCGCGAACCGCCTGCCCGTAGGGCCTGAGTGATTTTTTACATAAAAAAAGCCCCTTCATCCAAAAGAGGCTTTTTTCCATATCCATTTTTCTACATACTATGTAATAACACCGTGCACCCACCTTCGATTCCAATGATCCAAGCGCTACTTGTGAGCATTCGCTCGAATCAGGCTGCCCTGCGGCACACAGAATGATCCACTTATGGCTGCTTCCTTCCGGATCTGACCAGGTTAATGGGTTTCTGTTGCGCAGGACCTGACTGTCAACACGAATCTGCACAAGGCAGACCTTACACCATTGTACCTTAGATGGGAATTCAATCCTGCTAAGGCGGATTGCAGGTTACAGGGCACCGCCATCTCCCCATCTAGCACGGTATGTAATTTTGGTTAAACAATTATGTGGCGCGCTTGGAGGGATTCGAACCCCCATTGCCAGAACCGGAATCTGGTGTCCTATCCATTGAACGACAAGCGCCAAGTGTTGTAGTGAATCAAAAGGCTTCATGAAATGGCTGTAAGCCAGGTTTTGTTCCTATTGTGCTGCTTACGACCGCCTTGGCCTCGCACGTTAGGTGTAGTCATTTGACTCAGGAGATTACTCCCCTGCCATCCATCAGTTCTATGTTCCCTCCGGATGATGCCCCTACCAATTCCCATTCTGGGAACATATTTGGGTTGCTCGCTCGTGGGGTTTACCCGTTCCATCAGCTTCCTTTCGGAAGCTGCACCGTTTCTGTGGCACTTTCAGGGTACTCCAGCCTTAGCGTGAGCCTTAGGCTTGTTTTCCCGCCGTCAACTCAGCGTTCCGCCGAATTGCCCTGCCTTGCGGCAGGCACGATCACTATAACCATCTCAGGTCATGCGAGCCTGGACTTTCCTCACCAACCTACATCCAGGTTAGCGCAACTACGCACCATCTCATGTTTGTTCACGTTTGTCTTAGCGACAAGACTTAATTTATCATACTGTCTCGGCCATTGCATTAGTTGATCATTGGAATGAATAGATACTTTTTCCTTATTTATCGTCAATTTGCATGGGAATCCTATTCTTATAGAAGGACTCTCATACATCCCTCCATTGCCTTCTCTCTTATCCCCAAACATACCTAGATGTTACTCAACCATTTTTACCCAAAATCCAAACCATCCTCTCTACCATCTCATACCTTAGGAAGAGATAGATTTTACCTTTTGAGGAGGATTGGTATGCAGCGCAAAATAAATAAATCGAAGTGGACCAAGCATGCTTTGTTTCAACAAGATCCTCAGATTGCTGGAAGTTTACCAGATACCCGCGTTTTTAACGAACAAAACTTCCTTAGCATGCTTCAATTGCATAAAACTATTGTCTTAAAGCCAACAGGAGGAGCCAAAGGACGAGGTATCATCAAGGTTGCGGCTCTTGGGAAACAGGCTTTAGAGATACATTATAATGATATGAAAGTGATCGTGAATGGGGTCCAGAAAGCCTACGACAAGATCTCCCAAAAAATAGGGACTACAGCTTATATTATTCAACGTTATATTACCCTAGCAACCGTTGAAGACCGCCCAATTGATTTTCGAGTCATGGTTCAGCGAACCAAGGAAACACCTTGGCAGGTCACAGGGAAAGTAGCAAAAATTGCAGGAGTAGGCTACTTTGTCACAAATAATTGCCAAAGCAACGGAACCGCAGTTCCTGTAGAAGAAGCCGTAGAGAGATCTAATATTAATCCTTCAAAGAAGGAAACAGTCATTGAGCGAATGGAAACATTAGCCATCAAGGCCGTACAGCTTCTTGAAAGGTACTATCCCGAAATCGTAATCATTGGCTTTGATATTGGCGTAGATGAGAGTGGAGGACTCTGGCTGATTGAAGCCAACGTATATCCTGGTCTTTCTTTGTTCAGAAAGCTTGAAGACAAGACTATGCTTCGTCGCATCCTGGAAATTAAAAGACAGAATTCAACCATGAAACCTTTAACCAAGAAAAGTATTAAAAAGACCAGGTAAAGTAAATAAAAACAGACCCCGCTAGGAGTCTGTTTTTTTATCCTTATGCTTTGCGTACATTAGTTGCCTGGGGACCACGTTGGCCTTGCTCGATATCAAAGGTCACTTCTTGACCCTCATCTAGCGACTTGTACCCTTCACCTTGAATTGCGGAAAAATGAACAAATACATCGTCTCCGCCTTCACGCTCAATAAACCCAAATCCTTTTTCGCTGTTAAACCATTTCACCTTGCCGTGTTCCATTTCTTTCCTCCTAAGATGTACCCATACGTTTAGATGGTAAATTATTCTTGCCCTCTTATGATAACCCATTTTCTTTATATTTATCCCTATCATTTAAAGTATCTGCTTTTCTGAAGAATCATAAGAGACAATCACCGGCTTCGCTCGCGTAAAATAACCAAAGCCCATTAATACCAAGCCGCTGACCCAAAAGATAAAAGAAACACCGAGCACCCCGCCAATTCCGCCAAACACTAGGGGAATGCTGAATTGGGAGATCCGGTTAACCGTAAGTCTAACGCCTAGCACCTCCCCGCGTCGTTCAGGCGGGCTTACTTCTAACACGGAGGCAATACTCAAGGGTTGTCCAAGCCCCAAGCCTCCGCCTAATATCCCCACTAATACGAATAAAACGAGAAGCCAGTTAGAATAAGGAATAAGGAAATAGACGATACCACTGATGTAGAGGGACCAGGTTAATACCTTCATTCGTCCAAAGGATTCAACCAGTCTCGTTTGGCTGAATCGAATTAAGAGCATCGTGAGTCCACTAAAAGATAAGATCAGCCCTGTCATTGTTGGATTAATTCCCATATTATCGGCAAGTAGCGGGAAGTACGCCGAAAACAACTCACGATTTGTTAGAACCAGTCCCCCGATTAAAATTGAATTTCTTAAGGTACGGTCTTTCATTAATGTCCAGATTGAATCCCGATTTGCTAAGTCCTGTTCAAGCTCTAAAGCACGAGGGGTAGTTGTTTCACCATCTGGATTCTTTATTAGGAACTCACTTCCCAGAGCAATGCACATAAACACCATATTCACCGTGCTGCAGATGAAGTACCCGTAGTGTTCATACAAATAGGTACTTAAAATCGGTCCAATCATGGTCCCTACTGAGGCAAACAACGTGAAATTAGCTACATTACGGTCAACGTTCCCTCCAAAGTTCCCCATCCTTTTTTGAAGACACAGAACGATACAGGTAAAAGCAACCCCTAACATCGCTTGTTGGAATAAAAAAGTTATAAAACCGGGATGCAAGGCGCTCACATATAAAGCTATGATGTACATACCATTACCGACTGTCACCACCGGACGTGTCCCGTAATGGTCTGCCCACCTTCCAATTTGCAAGGCTAAGAAAGCCGGTAGCAA
This sequence comes from Ammoniphilus sp. YIM 78166, assembly GCF_004522215.1. Lineage (GTDB taxonomy): Bacteria > Bacillota > Bacilli > Aneurinibacillales > RAOX-1 > YIM-78166. Next base: position 579,537 of record NZ_SDLR01000005.1, read on the forward strand.
AGCATAACTGGCGATGATGACACTAATCTCTGCTGGAGATTGACCTAGCGTGAAAGCATATAGGGAAACAACCGGCTTGATGCCGCTTGTAGTTATCATAAGGAATGTATTGATGAGGATCGTAATATAGATAGCCATGTTCCTTTTTCCTTTGATTTGAGATAACTTAAACAGTAGCACAAACTGCTACAACAAAAAAGACCTTAAATACAGATGGACAAACCACTCTGGTCGTTTTACACTTTCCTATACGAATAACTGAAACAGGAGAATTGAAATGAATAAAAACCTAGCTTATGTCTATATTATGATCGCAACATTTTTTTGGGGAATTATCGGGGTATTCGTAACCTATCTGTATGAAATAGGCTTTACACCTACTCAAGTCGTGTCCGTTCGAGCCCTTTCTGCGAGCCTATTCCTTATTGTCTATGTTCTCTATAAAAATCGAAGCCTACTAATAATTAAACTTACGGATGCCAAATATTTTGTAGGCACAGGGATTGTAAGCATTGTTTTCTTTAATTTGTGCTTATTCCATGCGATACAGGAGACTTCAATTTCAATCGCCGCCATTCTGCTGTATACAGCACCTGCGTTTGTGACACTGTTTTCTAAGCTTTTCTTTAAAGAGGCTTTAACGACCAGAAAGATGATAGCACTCTTCGTGACCTTACTAGGATGTACCTTAGTTATTGGAATCTTCCCTCATACCACCGAGGGCATTTCCCTCTATGGCCTTATTCTTGGCCTAGGTTCAGGGCTGTTCTATGCTCTCTACAGTGTGTTTGGAAAAATGGCCTTACGCAAATTAGATTCACTAACCATTACCGTCTACACCTTTGTTTTTGCAGCTATAGCCATCACTCCTTTCAGTGAGGTATGGAAGGTGTTTCCTTTACTTTTAAATGGAGAAGTCTGGCTCTATATCGGAGGGCTTGGCTTTTTCTCGACTACGTTAGCTTTTATTTTCTACACTAAAGGCTTACAGATGCTTGAGTCCAGCCGGGCCTCCATCATGGCGACACTTGAACCGGTTATCGCTGCATTCATGTCCTTCCTTTTATTTGGAGAGACTTTAACATTCTGGCAATATGGTGGTGTGGTGTTGGTTATTACTGCCGTCATCCTAGTGCAAGAACCCCCTCGCAAGGGAAGAAAATCATCATCTCTTTCCGCATAACAAAAAAGAAGAGGAAATGTAACACGCACCTCTTCTATTGCAATTTTTGAGGGGGTGAATCTTTATGACCATTGTTGGCAACCTCACTAAAAAGAGAGGCCTGTGTTTGAGCTTGGGTCTGTGCTTGAGACTGGGTGGCCATAAAGTTCATAGCAGGCAAGCGGGTTTCCAATATATCCATTATTTTTTTAATATCTTCCTTCGTCGCCGTCTGCTTAGGCTCTTTGAGCATATAGCCCAGCTGACCATTCGGTTCGATCGTAGCCCACTGAACATCACTGATTTTCCCTATACTTGACTTCCTTAACTGCATCTCAAGCTGATCCACCGTTAGTCTATATTTTTTCAGGTTCTTTACAACTAGTTGGCCGTTTTCAATCAAGACGACAGACTTTCCGGTGATCCATTTTTCCAACAGATCTGATTTTATCTGTGCATATTCCAACACAATGAGGGTAAGAACCAACACGGCTCCAACTCCGAATGTTATCCATATATTTTCTCCGGCAACAGGTTGTATAAGCAAGGAACCGATGGCGATCATGATAACCGTTTGAGCCAAGGTCATCTGGGCAATCGATTTTCTACCAGCTATTCTTAGAAGAATGGTTCCTCCAACCACCATAAGAACTGCCTTCCAAATCCATTCCATTTGTAGATCAAGCCTCCTTTTGGATATTTTGTGCAGGGATACTGTTTTCATGTACTCATTCCTTTCTCACACCTCCACCTGACTAGGAATAGGCTATAATGGAGGTGAAATAAAAGTGACGAGTATGTTTGTGGATATATCTAGAAAAGGAAGATTACTGGAAGTAAGCATTAATACTACCAATCCCCCTTTAACAAGAGTCGAATTTTATTTAGATGAACGTTATATTGGCGCGCTTCCTGGCACGGCGCGGACCTTTCAATTTCCCTTAAGCTTACCGCAAAATCAAAAAAGCAAGGTTCTCTGTAAAGGAGTTCTGCAAGATGAATCGACCCTAACCAGAGAATTTATCGTACAGGGGGATCATATCGAGCCTGGAGATCGTACTTTTTTACCAGGAGATGTTTTAGTCGCCTGCGACAACGTAGGATCCCTTCCTCCTGGTCTGATGGGACATTCCGCCATTGTTTATGATGAGAAAACAATAATTGAAGCCGTCTCTACCAAGCCGTACATTCGTAAATATTCTGTCGCTAGTTTTCTCGAAGAGCATCCCTTACATGCCCACTATCGGCCCAAGGATCCGAAAGTTGGGTTAATCGCTAGGAACACTGCAGAAAAGTACCTAAATTACTATCGAAGGAATCGCAAAAAAGGAATTGAAAGACCTTCGTTCTCCTTTTCCGAGAGTATCCCGCTAGATGACCTTCGGAGATCTACCTATTGCTCTAAGCTGGTTTGGATCGCTTATGCCTACGGACCTAAGATTAAACTAGAAAACGATCACTTCCTATTTTCCCCTGAAGATTTGGAAGTCACCCTGGAAAAACACCCTGAGTTTATTCGGGTCTATAAGCATCCCTACTTTGACTTTACGATCGATTCCTAAAGTTGCTCATGAAAAAAGTACATCCTAACGATGTACTTTTTGCTTTTATAAATATACAAATAGTAGTCCCGCAATGATCGGCATGATGATGGCTACTAAGGTCATGCCCAATACGCCCATGGCTCCTTCGAGTTCACCCCATTGCGCAGCCTTGACAGCACCGACCATCGATGCCGCTGTACCCATAGCCAAGCCCTTAACAACCTTGTTCTTAATACCCAACCAACTAATAAGAGGCGGCCCAATCATCATCCCTATCAAGGCTGTCATCATAGCAAAAATAGCCGTTAGCTCAGGATATCCTCCTATGAATTGAGATACCGACATGGCCATGGGTGCTGTGGTGGATTTAGGGGCCAGCGAAACCACCGTGGACGGACTCAAGTCAAAAAAGTTTGCCACCCAAATGACAATAAAAACGCCAGCAACCGTACCAACTAAAACCCCTGTAATCACCTGAAAAAAATGCCGTTTTAACACCGAAAGGTACTTATACAATGGGATGACGAGTGCAATTTCCACCGGTCCTAGAAAAAAAGTAATGGGTTGCGTAGCCGAATGATACACGAGATAATCAGTGTGTGTTAACCATAGCAAAAGGATGAGCGCAATCGGACAAACGACAATGGGATTAAGCCATGCATTAGGATATCGTTTTTTTAGAAGAACAACACTTATATAGATAATCAGCGTCACAATCAACCAAAACAGATAAACCATCATCTACATTTTCTCCCCTTTCTTAAACAGCATGGTAACGAAAGCCGTGGAAAGAAGTACAACAGTCGTACTAATGATCACCGTAATGAGCAGATACCATCCTCCTTGCTTCATGACCTCCCAGTAGGGCAAGATTCCCACGACCACCGGTATAAAAAAGAAGAAGAGGTGCCTGGAGAAAAATTGGCTAGACCGATCCATGTGTTTAGGACGAATGATCCCAGTCGCAAGCAGAATGAACAATAATCCCATCCCAACAAGGACTGGAGGTATAGGCAGGTTAAGCAGATTAGTAATCGAAACACTAACCTGATATAAAACACTGAGGATGAGAACTTCAAATAAAAGCTTCATATCATCCCTCCATGTTCTTTGATAAGTTCAACTATAGAACATTTTGGAAAAAACAACAAAACTTATGGCAGTTAAATTAACATCAATTAAACGATTACATCCCCGTTTAAAGAGTGATCTCTCCTTCGAGTGTAATTTTACCTTTTTATGGTTATATAATCTCACACTACTCTAGTGAACGAATCTAACAGTGATGAATAAACAGGCGATCGTCTAAATCAAAACCCACTTTAGATGAATATCCTGTCTTTGAAGTTAAAGAGAGGAGAATGCGAATGGGCCAATGGAAAAAGGAAAGTGTCAGGCAGCAAGCAGGCGTTAGTCCACAGGTTGGCGGCTATCCCCCTCCAACTTGGGGTGGGTATCCGCCACCACCTCCTTGGGGTGGTTATTATCCCCCGCCTCCGCCGTGGGGAGGCTATCCGCCGCCTTGGGGGGCCTATCCTCCAGGGTGGGGCTACCCTAGGCCTCCGTGGGGACATAGACCTCCGTGGGGTAGACCGCCATGGGGACCAAGACCACCATGGGGAGTTTATCGATAAGAAGCAGAGGGGCCCGACTGGGCCCCTCCTTTCACGTTAATTTCTTTTACAGGATGCTTTAAATCCATTGAATTAAGTGGATACTATACAAGTGAGAGGTAAAAATATCCAACTGGAGGGTTCTAATTGGCTGATCAAGAAAACAAGGATTTAAGAATTCGCAGTATCGATATTAGTGAAGGCGAGCACCGCGCCCCCAATCGAGCAATGCTTCGAGCCGTAGGCTTCAAGGATGAGGACTTCAAAAAGCCCATGATCGGCATCGCAAGTACATGGAGCGAAGTAACCCCTTGCAATGTACATATAGACGCTTTAGCGACTAAGGCCAAAGAAGGCGCAAAGTCCAATGGGGGTGCTCCCATTATCTTTAACACCATTACAGTATCAGATGGCATCTCCATGGGCCATGAGGGAATGCGCTACTCCTTGCCAAGTCGGGAGGTTATCGCTGATTCGATTGAAACCGTGATGGGTGCTGAGCGGCTTGATGGCCTCGTGGCGATTGGCGGCTGTGATAAAAACATGCCCGGCTGCATGATTGCTATCGGTAGACTGAATGTGCCGGCAGTCTTTGTCTATGGGGGAACCATTGCCCCAGGAAAGTCAAGAGAAGGAAAAGATATTGATATTGTCTCTATTTTCGAAGCCGTAGGTCAGTATAGTGCAGGTACGATTGACCAAGAGCAGTTAAAGGATATTGAATGCCACGCTTGTCCAGGAGCGGGCTCCTGTGGAGGAATGTATACAGCCAATACGATGGCCTCAGCCATTGAAGCCATGGGGATGAGTTTGCCTGGTAGTGCTTCCAATCCCGCGGAAACCCCACTTAAGCTAGAGGACTGTGAAAAAGCAGGAAAAGCCGTCGTGGAACTTCTCAGAAAAGGGATTTATCCAAAAGATATTATGACAAAAAAAGCGTTTGAAAATGCCATTACGGTAGTCATGGCGCTAGGAGGCTCAACGAATGCTTTTCTTCACCTTATCGCCATGGCGCATTCCGTGGGTATAGAGCTGTCATACGATGACTTTGAGCGCATCCGCCTTAAGGTCCCGCACTTGGCAGACTTGAAGCCGAGCGGTCGCTATGTCATGCAGGACCTCCACCATGTTGGCGGCGTTGCCGCGGTCATGAAACAGCTTCTTGAGGCCGGCTTACTCCATGGAGACTGTTTAACCGTAACCGGAAAAACATTGGAAGAAAACCTGACAGAAGTAGCTCCACTAAAAGAAGGCCAGGTCATTATCCGACCCATGGACAATCCGATCCGCGAAACAGGACCGCTTTACGTGCTTAGAGGAAATCTGGCTCCTGAGGGCGGAATCGCCAAGATGTCTGGCTTAAAAGTCAAGAAAATTACGGGACCAGCCCGCGTTTTCGACTCCGAGCAAGAAGCAACAGATGCCGTTTTAAAAGACAACATCCAGCCTGGGGATGTCGTGGTGATTCGTTATGCAGGCCCTAAAGGCGGCCCAGGTATGTCGGAGATGCTCTCCATCTCGGCCATTATTGTCGGAAAGGGACTTGGGGAAAAAGTTGGCTTACTCACCGATGGCCGTTTCTCCGGCGGAACCCACGGTTTAGTGGTTGGCCATGTTGCTCCAGAAGCTCAGGTCGGCGGACCGATCGCCCTTCTTCGTGACGGGGATCTCATAACCATTGACAGCGAAACCCAGGAACTGAGCATGGACGTCTCGGAAGAGGAAATGGCCAATAGGCGCAAAGATTGGAAAGAACCTCCCCTACGCTATCCAAGAGGGGTGCTCAATAAATACGCAAGACTTGTATCATCGGCGTCTCAAGGGGCAGTGACGGATTTGTAGATGCCAACTTTTTCACATCATGAGCGTTTTTCTGACGCTCATGATGATTATGAATACTTCGGAAGGCCCCCGTCACTCCTTCACCACGTCCCCCACCCTCGCATCCGTGATGCGACAGAGGTCTTGTACACTTAACTCCACTTGAACTCCAATCTTCCCGCCGCTAACAATAATCACGTTTAAAGCTTCCGCCTTTCGATCAACAAAAGTAGGATACAGCTTCTTCATGCCAACCGGAGAACATCCCCCGCGGATATAGCCTGTCCATTTTAAAATGTCCTTTACTGGGAGCATCTCAAGCTTTTTTTCCCCACAAGCCTTCGCTGCCTTTTTTAGATCGAGTTCATCGGCAACGGGAATCACGAATACATAAATATTTGCACCTATCCCATGAGCGACGAGAGTTTTGTATACTTGATCAGGATCTTTCCCTACTTTTTCAGCCACAGCTAGACCATCGATTCTTCCATCTTCAGAATCATAGGTTAAAACTTGATACACAACCTTTTTCTGATCCAATATACGCATGGCATTGGTTTTGGCTATCTTTGACATCACACATACTCCCTACAACAATTTTTGACCTACTTGCATCAGTTCTCTATCCTTTCTTACTAACATAGCGCCTCTAGGATTATAATAATATAGATCTTGAATTCACGTTACGGAGGTAACTTATGTCTAATACCAATCGGCTACAAGACATTCCATTATCCATCCTGGACTTGTGTCCCATTGTGGAAGGCGGGACGGCAGCGGACACATTCCGAGATAGTCTAGATCTCGCCCAGCATGCGGAAAAATGGGGGTACCGGCGTTACTGGGTAGCCGAGCATCACAATATGCCTGGAATTGCTAGCTCAGCCACTTCAGTCGTAATCGGCTATTTAGCTGCAGGTACCTCAACCCTTCAAATTGGAGCCGGGGGTATTATGCTTCCTAACCATGCTCCTTTAGTGATTGCTGAACAGTTTGGAACATTGGAATCTATGTTCCCTGGTCGAATCGATCTTGGACTCGGAAGGGCTCCAGGTTCAGATCCCACCACCGCTCGTGCGCTCCGCCGCGACTTCATGAGTGGAGGAGAGGAATTCCCGGAACTTCTGCATGAGCTTCGCTCCTATCTTAACCCATCAGCCATGGAGGCACATCTGCAAGTCAGGGCGATACCTGGAGAAGGTCTATCTATCCCGATTTGGTTATTAGGCTCAAGCGACTTCAGCGCCCAATTAGCAGGACAATTGGGTTTACCGTTTGCTTTTGCCAGCCATTTTTCACCCGATTACACCCTTCCCGCACTTGCCCAATACCGCAGAAGCTTCAAACCATCAGCCTATCTCCAAGAACCTTATGCGATGGTAGGGTTAAATGTAATCGTGGCAGACACGGACGAGAAAGCAGCTTGGCTCTCCACCTCACTAGAACAAAGTTTTTTAAATCTTATTCGAGGCAGACCTAGCTTGTTACAGCCTCCTGTAAAAGGAATGGACGACCTTTGGAATGAACAAGAAAAATACATTGTCCATAAGCAGCTAAAATCCACGATTGCGGGAAGCCCCGCCACGGTGCAGGAAAAATTGCAAGCCTTTCTAGACGATACTCAGGCTGATGAACTAATGGTCGCCAGCCACATCTATGATCATCAGGACAGGCTGCGATCCTACGAACTTCTTATGGGCCTTCAGAATCGATGATCTTATTTTCACTTTAACTTGCCTCTTAAATGACGAATAGAAACCGCTAATCCCACGGTTTCTTTTCCTTGAGGCAACGTGGCAAAAAGGACAGCAATTACTTCTCCTTCTCGATTAAAGACAGGACTGCCGCTGTTGCCTTGATAAACAGGAGCTCTGATCATCATGACCGGATGCTCTATGTCTCTTACTCTAATCTCACCGATCAGCTCTCCCGCATTCGCCACCCAAGGAAAGCCCAGCGGATTTCCAATAAACGTGACTGGCTCCCCCTCTTCCCATACATACTCGTAATTTGGTGTTAGAGAAGGCAAGTGGGATTCTTCTATGCGCAAGATCGCTAAATCATGCTCAGGTAATGACTGCTCTATCTTTGGTACTAGTGTAGTTCCATTAGCAAAATTCAGATAGAGCCCCGACTCATTTTCTATCACATGATGATTCGTTATAACGATCCCGGAAGGATCGATTACAAATCCGGTTCCCTTGCGGTCACGTCCAACCACGGATACCACGGCTTGCTTTTTGGCTTGCATCTGCTCATCCTGGTATAGCCCGTATGAGATTCGAAGAAATTCTACGGCTTCCCACTTGAGGACATGCGGCCATATAGCAAGAATATTGATGGTAAGAGCGAATACTAACACCACCGATACCACTTGTCTTACGCGCCTTCTCCGACGCTGGCTTCGTTCAAGGAGTTCCTGGGTTAGATCATCCTCTTCCTCGATGGGTTCCACCATCTCTTTCGTTCTTTGCTCGTCCATTCTGTCTCGCTCCGTTGTTAAATTTGTTGGAGATTCTCTTACCTATTGTACCATATTCCGCTTTTCTCTTATCACAACCACGGCCAATAGAGAACGGAGGCCAAATATAAAGTGAGCAATCCGACAAGCGAAGCCAATCCTCCCATTTTCATCATGTCCATCGATCTTACGTAGCCCGTGGAAAAAATAATGGCATTAGCAGGTGTGGAAACAGGCAAAGCTAAGGCGAGAGAAGAGGAAAGTGCAATAAAAATGACACTAGATAAAATCGTTCCCTCGTTACCTAGCACGATGGCTAAGGGAATGACTAAGCTTGTAACTCCTGTATTACTCATCACCGTTGATAAGACAAGCGTCAGCACACCTAGGGATACAATAAGCATAGAAAAAGGAAGAAGTCCATCGGATACAACGACAACCACCCAATCCACTAGGCCGGATTCCTTCATCGCCACTCCAAGACTCATTCCACCCCCGACTAAAAACAACGTATCCCAGCCCATTTCTTTAAATTCCCTTGGTTGCAATAGACCGGACAGGAACAGAAGGATAAACGGTACCAGGGCAACCACCCCTTCAGATATATGGTGAAAAGGAGCGCTTAACCATAAGGCGACAGTAATCAGAAAAATCACCAATACTCCCCATGCTTCAATAGCCAAACGAGGAGGCTGGGTAAGCTCAATTCGTAAGGACGCCCCTTTCTCTAGGGGAAACAGCACACTCAATCCAAGCCTCACCAGAAGTAAGGTGATTACACAAATGGGTACCGTTGCAACCATCCATTCCAAAAAGGAGAACGAGATCTGATACTTTACCAGCACGCCCATTGCAATGGCATTGGGCGGTGTGCCCACGGGAGTGGCCATACCACCAACCGTGGATCCAATCGGTATGGCCAGTAGAATCGATCGTATCAGCATCGGGGAAAGGCCTTGCTTGATAATTGGGAGCATGAGCGTCATGAGTAAAAGGGTCGTGGCTGTGTTCGAAAACCACATCGAAACGGCTGCACTGAACACAAGGAGAAAGCTTAGGAGCCTCTCTGGGTTTCCTTCGCTTTTTTTAAGCAACCACACGGCCAGCACATGATCAAGCTTGTACTTATGTATTGCATAACTAAGGGAAAATCCGCCAAGGAAAAGAGTTACTACCGGACTAAAAAAAGGCTCAAAAAACAATTCACTGCCTTTATTATGGAGAGAGGGCTGGAGAAACACGACTTCCAAAAATAAGATAAGAAACGAAGTGACGAAAAAAGGAGCCCACTCCGTCAGCCATAAGATCAAGGCAATTGTAAAAATACCAAGCGTAATCCGGATAGCTACTGGGAGGGAATCCGTCAGAACATAAACCATTCCCCCAGCAGCGATCGTAAGCCCACAATAGCATACTCTTTTCCAATCCATACTCTCCCCTCCTCCCACCAATCTATTCTTAAAATAGAAGTTTAGGACAAGGATGAACATATTTCCTTATTTTCTCTTGTATACTGGAGTAATTGCTTCTTCATGAACAATAAGGAGGGGTTTTATGGGGTTGACTAGACAGCATCTGCTCCCGCCGGAATTGGAGTTATTGTTCACGATCATGGTTGGGATTTTTTGGATCCTAACGTATGGGATGATTATTTACAGAGGGTTTATTGATAAGCGTTGTGGAATGCCCTTTGCTGCTTTGTGCGGAAATGTCACATGGGAATATATCTATTCTTTTCTTTTTCCACATGCCCCACCCGCTAACTACATTATTTATCTATGGCTAGGACTCGATATGATCATTCTTTATCAATTTATTCTTTATTCCAGAGATGATCTCCCAAACCCTCTATCCGATCGTTGGTTTCTGCCTACACTCGTTAGCGCTTTTGTGATTGCCTTCTCTTTGCATTATTTTATCGCCATCGAGTTCGCCAATCAGGATGGCGGTTACTCAGCCTATGGCTTGAACCTCCTCATGTCGATTCTTTTTGTTTTCATGCTTCTTCGCAGGGATGATATAAGAGGACAATCCATGTATATTGCCGTCTTTAAGCTAATCGGGACGATTTTTGCTTCCATTGTGAGCTACTCTTTCTATCCAGCCTCCTCCTTGCTTACCTTTCTCTATGTCGCTACATTCTTCTTTGATATCCTCTATGTCATCATGCTCCAACAACGAATAAAAAGAGAGGCAATCTATACACACGCGTCATCGTAATTCGGAAAGTTTATAAATCCATGGACGAGGTAATGTGCTGGTTTCTTCATTTATCGAGAGATCAAGAGCAAAACAAAGAAATCGCGAGGATTCTATTTATCTCCACGAGCTCCTCACAAAATTTGTTCCTAGATTCGCTCTCCTTGCAAATCCACACACTCTGTTCACAAGCAGTTCTTGGGCAAATGATATATAATATAGATATCCGGTTAATTAGGAGAGAGATACTATGGCTAAGCGGTTAGCCACTCATTACTTATTCTTGAAGCTAGATTTAACACGGTCCCAGGTGCAATCTTTTTTAAAGCTTTTTGACACACAACAAACTCCTACTCAAGTTCTTGTATTAGAGAACGGAGATCAGGAGCTTATCATCCAAGATCAAGGGCTTGAGATACCTTTGACCTTCCATCCTTATGGTCAGCGCTATGTCTTTGAGGGATCCTTTATCCTAAAGGACGTAAAGCTAGCCAATACTTTCCGCGCTGCTGTACAGCAATTCGAGGGACATGCACAGGTCCGCAGGATGTATGAAGGCTATCATATGGAATATTGCTATGCTTATGGTAATGTCACGAAAATTCAAGAATGTCGTGGCGAGCATACCCGTCTGATTTATGAGTATAAGGACACCTTAGGTGAAATCACACGCATGTATGCGGATCGCACCGTTGAGGATGAAATTGCATGGATCCAGCTGCAGATCAATCAACTGCTTGACCAGCGCTTGAAGGGAGAGTTCGTTGCCGAAATTGATCAAAAGCTAAAAGCTCTATCTCATGAATTATTTGTCCTAGAGGCTCTTTAACTATATAAAAAATAATATCTCCAACTGCGGTTGGGGGTATTTATTTTTTTATGCAAAAATTACGATTGAAGACCGTGTCGAAACATGCTATAGTTACTAACGTTGTGAAAAATGATTCGTTCATTAAGATATTCAGAGAGGAGATAGAAAGATGGAATATTCAACTTTTGGAAGACATGTAGCAATCGATTGCTGGGGTGTAGATTTCCAACTTATTAACAACGCAGAGCGTCTTCAAAAACAGATGGTTGAAGCAGCTGAAGCCTGTGGCGCAACAGTGCTTTCCGTACAAGCCCAGCAATTCGACCCTCAAGGGGCAACAGTATTAGTCCTCTTATCCGAGAGCCATCTTTCTATCCATACTTACCCTGAGCGCGGCTTCGCTGCGTTAGATTGCTATACCTGTGGGGAAACCGTGGATCCAGAAGTAGCGATTGAATACATGGTACGCGTTCTTAAGCCGGAAACAACCCATGCTAAAAAGTTGATCCGTGGTACGGGCGAATTTGAAGTGGTTGAACGCTCTTTTCTAAGCCTAGCAAAATAAAAAAACTTACAATAAATCGAAGAGGGTGTCCGTAGGCTTAAGGCTTATCGGACACCCTCTTAAAACATTCAGGAGGTTTTATGCCATCCCTTAATTATTATGGCACAAACGATGCCCTATCCTCGAAAGAGGCCTACCACTACAAAAAGTACATGAAACGGGCGAACATCCAAACCATGGGCCGCTTCCACTTTGACCCCGTGCTATTCACTCCAGTGAACCTGGATTGTCTTAATTGCAAGCTCGTTCATTCAACGACCTGTTGTGAAGGCGGTCAGCCCTACTCCATGAAACCAGATAACCTCAACCGCCTCCATTTGCATGCACAGGAGATTATCCAGACTCACTTAGATCCCAAACGGCAAAAAGAAGCGCAGGAAACAGGGTATATTGAATCAGTATCTGAAACCTTCTCCCCAACCATCAAAGACTGCGAGGGGGACTGCTTTTTCCTTGGCAAGCAAGAAAGTCAATCTTTTTGCAGCATCCATCGCTACGCCTTGGAGAACAAACTGAGCCCATGGCTTCTCAAGCCTTTTAGCTGTTCTCTTTTTCCTCTTGATATCATCGAAGATGGGGAGAAACTCCTGATCACAGCGATTACTCCAGAAACGGCTCCTTTTTCACGGTGGGGCAAAGACTATGAACACTTTTTCTGCGTGAATTACCAAAAAAGGAAGGAAGCTGAGCTGAGCCCTGAGCTTTTCTCCTTAAAAAATTTCAAACCAGCATGGACCTGGAGTCAAGAACTTCTTGAACAAAGCTTCGGGAAGGAATGCGTAGAATGGATTCTGCAGATGGAAAAAGGGTACTAGCTTTAAGTACCCTTCGATTTAGTCCTCATTATATTCATCTCTTGATATCCGACAGGAGCTAAATAGCTTTACTAGCCAGTAAAAAATGATGGTATTCAAGAACAGGATAAGGATAAATACTCGCCAGAAAGAAACATTGGAATGCATATAAACGTCATACACAAGAAAATTTGGTATTCCAATTATGAGAACCGTTCCTAACACAAAATAGATCTTATACCATAATGGAAAGTCGTCGATTCCTTTTTCGCTATAATACTTCGCAAGGTCATATAGGGACTGGCTAATGATCACCACAAACGGCAACGACCAATAGATCACATGCGCCCTCCTCCCTCTTATTTGAATGCAAGCGAAGATGATCTTTGCTTAAATATAAACAAAAAAGGGAAATATTTCAAATGCTATGTTAAGTTATTTCCGTTGATTTAAGCGATTACGTCAGGATTATGGTAAGAATTTCTCCTCCTTTCCCCTCTATTCTCTCCCACATCATATGTATAGCTAGAAATAAAAAGGTTCATTCTAAAACCAAAATCTAATTCTTGGAGTGCCCACTATGAAGCCATTTGAAAATCTTAAAAGACACGCTAGGACCTCTAATGGACGGTGAGAAAACTGTTGACAAAAAGACCAACGTCACTCGACATTGGTCTTTTGGGGTGTTGAGATAAAGCAGATCCATTTCCTAACCTGCAAATAAAACACGACTTCAATGATAACCGTAAACAGGACGTCCCCATAATCATATTGAAAGGCTGTATCATACTCAATAGGCGTAAAAAAAGCAAATAGGCTAGATAAAATGAGATAGAAAGGCAAGCTAAATACCATGATCCTTACCCCTACCGGCACACCAATACAGATAAATCGTTCAAAAAAATCTTTGCCGTCACCTTCTTCATTCGCTTCATGACAATATAAAATGCCCCATATCGTTGCAAATAATACCACCAGGACCTCTAATCCGTATGCCGAACTGTAGGCTTCACCCAAATAGGCATAAGGGGTAATACCCAAAAACACAAATACTACTATGAGATACTTAACCTTTTGCTTCGAGGAGAGATCCCCCTGTTTTATCTGCTCCGCTAATTTCCCCACATTCCAGAAAATCATGTTATGCCTCTCTCCAGTCCTCTTGTCTAGTCTAGATGACCTCAATATATAGGATTTCCTGCTGGAAAGCACGCATTTTTTTGTCAGAACTAAAAACAAACCAGCCTTTTTCGCAGTTGACCTAGCTTACGCTCAATAAATTGTTCAAAGGTGATACCCTTTGAGCTAATCCGAACCAAGTGATCATAATAATCCGAAGCCCATTGTTCTAGGAGTTCATCTGTTAACACCACACGTTTCATCGAATTGATTCCTCCCTTTGTTAGATATCTGCCTCTTCTAATATATTCGACATCAGGCGGTGTCGAATCCTTTGGTGAAAAAGCTCTACCTTTGACATGTAAAATAATCTCTCACTTAGGTATCAACTCTCCAAACTTCTATGTTAGATTATATTCCACAATCCATGTATCCTTTCTTTCCATGCTATATATTTAAATTACTAAATTAAACCTATTCTTCGAAAGGAGTAGATGAAGATGATGTCTGTAACCCTTCATAAGTCCATCCCATATCACCTGTTAGAGGAGATCGCTTCTCAATGCTCCCGCTTTGAATCGGAAGTTCTGATCGTGAAGGATGATTATATAGTGAATGGAAGAAATCTCATGGGGTTAGTCACCTTATCTTTACACCCCGAGGATCAGCTAAAACTATCTATCGAAGGTTCTGATGCAGAAATCATTGAGCATATCCTGATGAGATTATTAAATTAAATTGAACAACAAGGAGGAATATTCCTCCTTGTTGTCCTATACTCTATTATTTTGGGTATTTTCCTCGATTCTTGTAACTAATTATCTAATAATTCTGATTGATTATAGCTTGTTCTTATCGTAATATGGAATTAATAAGGTAAACCGCGGAATAAAAGGAGGTCGATTAGTATGGAAAAGCTAAAACTAGATGATGAAAGGTACTCATTAATTGACTCACTTTTAGATTCTTATAATGAAAACATCAAACTGCATCAACAGTACGGCAAGCTCTGCTATAAAGAACGCGCTGAAAACTTTCTGGAGATTCTGAAGGAACACTTTAAATCAAAATGAGAGTCAAGGAAAGGCTAGCTCTTTTTACGAGAGCTAGCCTTTCCTTGGTTTTTAGAGCATTTCGATTATGCTTCTTGTGTCTACAATCGTTGCAAATTCCTCATGAAGGTTCACAAGCGTCATCTGATGAATATCGGCGGCTCGATATTTCCGTCCATCCGGACCCACCCGATCAAATGTAGCGGTTGCATCTGATACCAGATAGGTATTAAAACCTAGATTACCCGCCATGCGCGTTGTGGTTTCCACACAGTGATTGGTGGTTAATCCCACGACCACCACAGTGTCACAGCCTCTTTCTCGAAGAAACTCTTCTAGGTGAGTCCCAATAAAGCTGCTATTAACACTTTTCGTTAGAACGGGCTCACCCTCTAATGGCTTCGCTTCTTCTTTGATCTCACAGGTCTCTTTTTCAAAATAAAACAGGGAGGATGGACTCCGCTTCGAAACATGCTGAATATGATAAACAGGCCGTTCCGTCTCCCTCCACTTCTTTAATAGTTGCTTAATATTCGTCTCCGCTTGAGGGTTGTTGCGTTGCCCCCAAGACGGATCGTCAAACGCCTTTTGTACATCAACAATGATGAGTGCAGCCATTTTCGAGAGAAACATCCTTTCAAACCTCCAATAAGTGTGATTACACTTATCATATCAGCTCGCTCTCCATCTAAAAAATAGAGGTTTCGGATGATATGCATCGGTTTTTTCGATGGTTCACAAATCGTAAATGGGATTCACCTTTTTCCTCCTCCCCCTTCTTTCTGTGAGCGCTCAACAGGATACTCCCAGCGGAAGTGCAATGGCTGCTTGGAACACCATAAATATCTCACCTTGTCTTTTTTATCTAGTAAAGTATGGCTCACAAGTGGGGCTTGGCACAGAGGACAAGTCTCTAGCTTTTTCATTTTTCTTGGTTATCTCCAGTGACAATGTGGCCCTGCTTGATTAGTAGATTACTCACGGGGTGAATTCTCCCTCCAAATTCCATAAAACACGTTCGGATTTACCATATTTTACGACACCTATTAGGTTACGACTACAAATGTGGCATATTATCTTCCAACCATATTCTGATTTCATCATTTGACGCTTGTTTTTTTTCCTGCTACCATAACAAAAAGAAATAAGAGGGTAGGTGGTTGTTATGAAATTTAACCTAAGAGAGGCCGCCATTCAGAAATTGAAGGATAAAATAGGAAACTCGGGACTTGCGGTTCGACTAACAGCGATTTTCACTAATGGCTGAGGTGGAGGGCTTCGGCTGACATTGGCTCTGGATGAGCCCAATAGAGAAGAAGTAGTTGCAGAAGAAGAGGGGGTCGTCCTCATGATTGACGGACCTTCGCGAGCAGTCCTCGGAGAACAAGTGACCATGGATTACGGATCCTTCGGTTTTAAGCTCACGACACCGAATGAAATCCTATCTTATAATTTGCAAATGGAAACCGGTAGGTAGTAGGCAATTAAAAAAAGAAGAATCGAAAGAACCCGATTCTTCTTTTTTGACTTATGCAAAGCCCTTGGCTTTAAGCTCATAATATTCCTTCTCGCGTTCTTTCGCTACCTGCAGCTTTTTTTCAAAATCTGCTGCATACTCCGCATAAACTACTCCACGTGCCCGAAAAAGAGAAGCTTCTAACATGGGGGTCGTCTTTTCTTTCCTGAATCCGATGTGAATCGCCTCCTTCTTTTGTTCCCTTTATTTTCCCATGCTAGAGCACTTTTGAGCAAACTGCCTGAGGCACGATTAACAAGGAGGATTAAGGGTATAGAATGCAGAGAGCTACTCACCTCCTAGAGATAAACAATTCCCAACAGATACTCCCAGGTAAGTAAGAATACTCATCATTCTCCAAGGTCCGCTGATCCATCATCCTTTAATAAAGAGGGTGTTCCACCAGCTAATCCCGTTCCTGCCATCGCCTGACTACTGCTTGTTGCCGGCCTGCCTACTCGAAATAAAGTGTAAATACCGACGAGCACAAGTAAAATCCCGATCGCCCCCAGGAAAATCATGTCTGTAATCGCCTCCTTTGTTGTACATATGATTAAAAAGCTGCCCCTATTCATCAAGGGACAGCTTTTCCTTTTATTCCTTATGCTTTTTTAAAACTTGTTCAATAGCTTCTGCTATGGCTACCTCGAGGATCTCCCCATTTTGTGCCGTTACGTATAAAGCCAATAAACCATAAGCCTCTTGTAAAGAAATCGAATAGAACTCATCCTCATCATAGTTAATCATGATGTAAGACTGGTTGTCTTCTGCATCCATCGTATCGAGTAAACGGTAGCCTTCAAAATCAAAAAGTCGTCTGGACCCGCCTTCGGCCAATTTCTCATACTGCCTGTCCGTTAGCTTCATAAGTCTTCACCTACTTTGGAATGATTTATTTCTGTAGCCTTTCAAGTTCTTTGTGAATTCGTTCTGCGGTTTGGTCAAATTCCTCGCCAAAGTGGTCGTTAATTTGGACAAAGACAGGTTTACCTGATGCATCTAACAATCCGTACCCGCGATGGGCGACGTCCACATTTTTCATATTCATGTGACCAATCAATTGGAACTGGGGATCGGATAAAAATTGAATTTCAAGATTGTCTGTTCTAGGGTATTCCTTCTTAATCGCATCTGACAGAAGCTTAAGCTCATCTGGCTCATCCACACTTATAGCATAGATATCAGTATTAAACTCGGCTAAGTGATCTAAATGGTGATGCAACTCCACGAGTTGCTGTTGGCAGGTGCCTCAGGTATAAGTCGTAAAGAAAAATAATAGAACAGGCTTATCCCCTGGTATCGTCACTTCCTGATTCTCGTGCGTTTTTAGCTGGAAGACCTTCTTCGGTTCATCCGTTGCATTCGAGTTTCCACACGCGGTTAATACGACTACGGCTAATATTAATAGCATCCTTCCCATCGATCTTAGCAAGGCTTCCCTCTCCTTTTTCTAGGATATTGTCCTATCATACACAAAATAAAACCCATCTGCTAGTCGATGGGTTTGTTAAGTGTGCTAGAAACTCATTCTTGGATCAGAGAAGCGTTCTTCTTTAAACGGATCAGCGGTCATTGAGTATCCTCTTTCTTCCCAATACCCTGCTTCATCTTCGGTTAAAAACTCAATTCCCGATACCCACTTCGAGCCTTTCCATAGGTAAAAGCTGGCAGGAGGAATAAATCTAAGCGGATAGCCATGCTTCGGCGATAAATCTTGCCACTCATGATTCTCGTCTTTCCATCGGTAAACGAACAAGGCGTCATCTCCTTGTAACGGGGCCAGCGGCAGGTTCGCTGAGTACCCGAAACGATGTCCTTCTAGGTAACCATATATTTTTACATATTTTACACCTGGGTTTAACTCGACCAGATTCAAAAACTCCCTGAAGGCGATTCCCTCAAAATGGGTATCGAATTTTGACCAGGTGGTTACACAATGCATATCAATCGTTGATGTCGTCTTCGGAAGAGTCATTACCTCAGAATAGGACAAGACGCGTTCTTCCTTTACTTGCCCAAAAAGCCGGAAGCTCCACTGGTCCTCCTCAAATCGATATACATCACCTTCATGGAGAATGGGCCATGAATCGGTTTCAAATTGCCCTGGAGGCAGCTTATTACTCATCAAATTTCCCCCTAACAGAAATCCTTGCTCCCCAAAATATACTTGGTTAAGGCCTCGGATGCAAGGAAAGAAGGTTGATGAATACTCTTTCGGGACAAAAAAAGTCCATACTTGCATTTTTAGT
This sequence comes from Ammoniphilus sp. YIM 78166, assembly GCF_004522215.1. Lineage (GTDB taxonomy): Bacteria > Bacillota > Bacilli > Aneurinibacillales > RAOX-1 > YIM-78166. Next base: position 598,443 of record NZ_SDLR01000005.1, read on the forward strand.
CCCTTTGTAATAAAATGATTTTATATTCAGATCTTTTAAGATGAGGAGAGGATTCACGCATGTATTACGATGATGATTGCTATTATGAGATCGAATACTTGGATGAAGAAGACTACGAAGAGGCACGTCGTGAAGACTCCGCAAACCTCCATCGCCGCACGATATCCCTCATGGAAGAACGCTATCAATGTACCTTCCCTTCCTTTATCCTCTTGGCCCAAACAGACAAAGAGCGAGAAGATCTCATGAGCTGGTGTTTGTCTATCCGGTATTTGGCTAGACATGAAAATAATATGTATGTGTAGTAAAACTCCCCACGAACTTCGTGGGGAGTTTTTTCTACGGCTAAAGGAGGTTTAGCGTGGCGACTTAAAATAACCCCTTAATCTTTCCATCCCCATCCACATCCATGTAAAGTGCGGCCGGTTCTTTAGGCAAACCCGGCATTGTCATGATGGAGCCAGTTAATGCTACTAAAAAACCCGCTCCCAAAGAAGGTTTAAATTCACGTACAGTAATATAAAATCCTGCGGGTCTCCCCCCTTTTTGTGGATCATCCGATAGAGAGTATTGGGTTTTGGCCACACAAATGGGTAGGTCACTCCAGCCTCTTTGCTCATATTCTAGTATCTGCTTTTGGGCTTTATCGCTAAAAATCACACCTTCTGCGCCATAAACCTCTTTGGCGATGGCCGCCATCTTGGCCTCCACTGAATCTTCCGTCCCATACAGAAAACGGAAATCCGCAACAGATCCTCCTTCTTTCGCCAATTGGACCACCTTCTCAGCTAGATCCTTTCCCCCGGCCCCGCCCTGTTCCCAGACCTGCGTTTGACTTACGAGAATCCCCTGTTGCTGGCACAACTTCAGAAAACGTTGTAATTCTGAGTCTGTGTCTGTTGGAAATTGGTTCAAGGCCACAACAAAAGGCAAGCCAAAGCGTCTTATCGTCTCTGCATGCTTCACTAAATTCTCAAACCCGCCCTCCAATGCGGCCAAATTTTCTTGAGCCAATTGGCTCTTAGCCACCCCGCCATGCAGCTTAAGCGCACGGATCGTTGCTACAATTACAACGGCCGAAGGACGCAAATTCCCTTTTCTAGCTTTGATATGTATAAATTTCTCCGCACCCAGATCCGCCCCAAATCCGGCCTCCGTAACTACATACTCCCCTAGCTTCAACGCCATTTTCGTTGCGAGCAAGCTGTTGCACCCGTGCGCAATATTAGCGAACGGCCCACCGTGGATGAGTGCTGGCGTATTTTCCAGGGTTTGCACAAGATTGGGCTTGATGGCATCCTTCAGAAGGACCGTAAGAGCCCCCTCTGCTTTAAGATCCCTAACGTGCACCGGTGTCTGTTCACTGGTGTATCCGATAAGCATGCGGGATAATGCCTGCTTTAGCTCCTCCACCCCTTCCACGAGGCATAAGATGGCCATTATCTCTGAGGCTACGGTAATATCAAAGCCATCCTCTCTCGGCACCCCGTTTGCTTTTCCACCCAGCCCTATAATGATATCCCGCAATGCCCGGTCGTTGATGTCTAGGACACGTTTCCAAACCACGCGGCGCGGATCGATTCCTAGACTGTTTCCTTGCTGGATATGATTATCAATTAGCGCTGCCAATAGGTTATGTGCACTTGAAATGGCATGAAAATCCCCTGTGAAATGAAGATTGATATCTTCCATTGGGACGACTTGCGCATACCCCCCACCAGCCGCTCCTCCCTTCATCCCAAAAACAGGTCCTAAAGACGGCTCCCGCAAGGCAATAACGGATTTTTTGCCCAGCTGTTGAAGAGCGTCACCTAAACCGACCGTCACCGTCGTCTTCCCTTCCCCAGCACTGGTAGGATTAATAGACGTTACGAGAATGAGATGGCCATCTGTTTGATCCTTCCGTCTTTTCAATAATTCCAAATCTAGTTTGGCTTTATAACGCCCAATCGGCTCCCACTCCACTTCTTCTAGCTTGATCTCCTGTGCAATTTCTGTAATCGGTTTCATCTTCGCATTGGATGCTATTTCAATATCGGATGGAGTCAACTTGACGCTGCTCATAAACTAGCCTCCTACTTCTTGATATCAGAAAGAGTATGCCCTATTTCAGAAAGAAGAAATAGCCGATCTCATGCTGTATTAGATCGGCTGCTTAATATTTAAGTTAATCTCTCTTTCACACTGTTTACAACCGTTTCCCAAATTGCTGGCTCGGACGTAATCTTTTCTCTAAACTGGCGATACATTGCCTGTTGCTTATCGGCAAAATCAGGTGCATCTGCGGCTGGAAGTCCTGCACGCAATTCTGTCACCATGGCTTGCACCTCAGGAGATCTGGGTCCCCACACTCGGGCTTCCTCTCCGTCCTGGTTGATGAAAATAAACATCGGGATCGAGCGGGCTGTTCCATTGGTAAGATATTGATCCATCAGCTCCAGATTCTCATCACGGATGAGATATCGCAATTCGAGCTTCGCTTCCTCAGCCATCCGCTGCAGGATTGGAACGCAGAGCGCAGCATCTCCACACCAGTCAGCGGTAAGTACAACTCCTCGCCAATTGCGCTCACGCAGTTCCTGTAAAAAAGCTAAATCTTTTTGCAGAAGCTCCAAGCCCTCATAAACTCTTGTCAGCTCTTGTTGATTTACCTTCATGCTTGAGCGATATTGTTCGAAGGTCATGCCCTTTTCAAACCACGCTTGTAATGTCATTTCTAATCCCTCCTTAAGTTATGTCATCTCAATTATATCCTTATCTTTCCTTTTTGTGTAATGACTTGTTGCGCTAGTCTCAATGCCCTAATAAATAAAAAAGAACCCAAAACTAATGGGTTCTAGCTCTTGACAAACTGATGTAGCAGCTCTTTTTTCTCTTCGTGGCTTAAGATTTGCTGAGCCATGGGAAAGAGGACACGTTCCTCCTTCATAAAATGATCGGTTAAAATCAAATAGGCTTGGATGGCGTAATGAGCGACATTTCGATAATCCATACCTGCGGTTAGTTCCTCCGTACTTGCTAGAAAACAAGCTAAGTTGTTCTTCGCTTGGTCATGCTCATACTCCATGACAGCAATGGGACCTGTTTCTCGTCCAATGTATTTCACCATAGCCGGGAATAAAATGCCCTCTTCACGCTCAGAATGAGGCCCCAGCTGCCTTTCGAATTCCACCACTAGTTTTCTTAGTTCTGTCATTTCCCCTAGGATGCTGCTGTTGGATTCCTCTAGCTCAACTACTTGCTTAGCCTTAACAAAGAATGCATCCATCTGCTGCCGTAAGGGTCCATGTTCATTTTTTAACTGTTGTAGTGCTTTACAAAGCGTTACTTCTTGGTTTTCCACTGCATGTCCACAACCAAATACTGAATTCATCCTTATCCCTCCTCAACGATTTATAATCTTAGTGTAAGGGAGATGATAAAAGTATTCAGTGATAACGATCACCCCAAGACAAAAAAACTCCTCTCAATGGAGGAGTGCATGATATTAGATGATTCTATCTATCCTCTACATCAATCAAATACAGCCGTTCCTGAAACCCGCCACGCTTCTCCATTTTTTCGTTGCGAACCTCCTCTAGCTCCTCTACAGTAAACCCATGTACAGAAGCTAAAGCATGAACGAGCTCTAACATATCAGCCAATTCCTCTAATGCATCTTGGTTGGAGAGAGCTCCCATATATTCGGCAAGCTCTTCCCGGACTTTTTTCTGCAGCTCTCGTCTATACTCCTCTTCATCTAATACCTTCAACGTAAATGTTCTTCCTGACCTGGCAATGATCTCTGGAATACGATCCCGTACGAGTTTATTGTAGATCGGCATTGGGGCTCCTTTCTTGCCTAAAGAAAATTAGATACTAATTCCAGTATAGCAAAATTAGAAGAACTATGTGTCAAAAAATTTAGAAAAATAAAAAACTGTCGACGAGCATCAACAGCTGAACTTGTATACATCTACAATGGCAATAACACAGCAGCCACCTGTTTACCGCTGACTTGAATTCCTTTTTCTTTTTTGCCGCAATGCTTTAAATCTTGTACAAGATGCTCGACGAGGGCTGTTGCTTCCTTGCTCTCCTTTTTTTCCAAACGAACCACAAACTGGACGGCATCTCCACCTTTTAAAATCCGCTCTGCTTGTCTTTTCTTGGTATCATAATCATGATCTTCAATAAAGGCGGTTAACCGTATTTCCTTTGTTTTAATCCCTTTTTCAGCTACCCGCTCTTTCTTTTTGTCTTGATCCTGTTGTTTTTTAAACTCTGCTGAACCCACAAGCTGGCATGGAGGCGGACTGGCGTTTAGGGATAAGCAAACCAAGTCGACACGTTGTTCCTTTGCCATTTGAAGGGCCGTTTTCGTTGGTACAATTCCTAGATCCTCTCCGTTCAAGCCGGTTAGTTGAACTTCACTTGCTTTGATTTTCTCATTTTTAATCATAATAAAGACTCAATCTCCTTTTGCAGCGACTGTGGATTCGTGTTGGGTGCAAAACGGTTAACTACTTCTCCTTGTTTATTCACAAGGAATTTTGTAAAGTTCCATTTAATCTGCTTCGTTCCAAGAATGCCGGGTGCCCTCTCACTTAAGTAGGTAAACAGAGGATGTGCTTGGTCCCCTTTTACCTCTACTTTTGCAAACATTGGAAAAGAAACACCATAATTCTGCTCACAGAATTGGGCGATTTCGTCTTCACTGCCCGGTTCCTGGGCCCCAAACTGATTGGAGGGAAAGCCTAAAACAACGAATCCCTGATCCTTATATTGCTCGTAAAGCTCTTGAAGTCCCTTGTATTGCGGGGTAAAGCCGCATTTGCTCGCTGTATTGACAATTAAGATGACCTTACCCTGGAACTGGACTAACGACATATCCTGTCCTTGTAGAGTTTTGGCTGAGAACGAATATATGCTCATCTGTAACCCCCTCCCGTTATATTAAGCGCCGAATAGCTTTCATCGAGGCAAAATGCATCCCTTCATGATAGAGGGTGAAATTCACACACTCACCAATCGTCAACAAGGTTAAACCGCTCCGGGTAGTAAAGGGTTGGGCTACTTGTTCGGCTAGGCGATGCTTTAAGGCTTCCTCCATACGCCTAGGCTGTTCCTGGAGCAAGTCCACGATTTGAGAAAGAGGTGGTGCAGGAGTCCTCCAATCGGCAGGCTTCGTCCCATTGCCAAACAAGCTCTCAAAACCCTCTGGCAACCGCATAGGTTCTCCAGCAAAACCCAAGCCAAACTTTTCTTGTACGAGATAGATGTGACCTAAGTTCCAGCGAATATGATTATTAAATCCTTGAGGAATAATGTCTGCCTGACCTTCTTCCAAGTCTTCGACGGCCTTTAGTGTTGCGCCTCGGACAAAAGCTAATTGATTCCATATAAACTCCATGTATCATTCCTCTTTTCTTCTTTTTTCCTATTTTACCATATTAAAAACGGCTCGAAACGCTTCTACCTTTCCATGCCCTGCTTTTTTCTGATAAAGTATACGTAATAAGACGCACCTTTTTCCTTGTGGAGGAAGAAACCATGATAAATCATGAACTAGACAAAGATAAAATTTTTCATACCGCTGAAATGGCCCTCGAAGCGGTCGATGAAGTGATTTTACAGAGGGGTCTCAACTACTACCAACGCGGGAAAGTCACCGAGTTGTGGTCGCATCCTGACCATACGGTGGAAGCCGTGGTTCAAGGGACGAAATCCTATCGGGTTTTCCTTGACCTGAATCACTTTTTCAACAGCGAATGTTCTTGCCCCTATGGCGTAATCTGTAAACATATCATAGCAACACTTTGTCAAGCCTTATCCGCTGAAGGTGATCCATTGGAATTCTTTTTGTCAGGGAATGGCCATAATGCAAGCGCCATCCCTTTTTCTGAAGTTGAGGTCATTGCGGAGAAGGATACAACGGACCATTGGTTGCAAGCCTATGAGCAATCTTTTTCACAGATCTTCTCAGGCTATTCCTATGATCTTACCGCTCAGTACCAAAGATTCTATGACAAGATGATTCTTCACGCAGAAGGATGGTCCTCATCTAATCAATATCTGTATCGACTTTACCTGCTTTTTTTCTGTCTACAAAAAATTGAGGAGCAAGGCTCTCGTGCATCTTATGCCAACAATCGCTATGTGCAAGATGCCACTCGTTATTTTACCAAGATCTTAATAGAAGACATTGGTAGCCCAGAGAGCTTGCTTACGTTAGATGAAAGAAGAGAATGGGCTTCCCAACTGACCTTGCAAATGCTGTCCTCGGACCTAGTCAATGTGGACTGGCTCACGGTTTATCGCTTTGCTTGGTCACATTTCCTGCAGGATAATGAATCCTTTCAGCAGGAGCGGTTGCGCTTAGAAAGCTTATGGAACCATCCCTCCTTGCCCCTTCTGCAGAAGCGGACCTTACGCTTTGCGCTGGCCCATCTCGAGCTAATAGAAGAACATGATGAAACCGCGCGCCGGTACCTTTCTCCGATCATGACGGCAAAGGACCTTGAGATGTTTCACTTCTACCTCAGGATGATGGTGGATGAGCAGAATTGGGTACGCATGCTGGAGTGGCTGAACTGGGTTTATCCCTACCTAAAGGAAGCCTCTCGTCGTGATTTGCATCTTATTTTACGTTACTGGTCCCTATGGGCTGATGAACATCCTGATGATGAGCGATGGCTGGAGGTCCTGTTATCTCTCCTGCCAGGCAGTCTAAGCTATTATACGGACTACCTTCTTCGTCGACAGCAATACGCGGCTTGGATTGATTTTCACTTAGCGGAAGGGTTCACCCCTTTCCAGGTTCCGAAGGAAACGCTCAAGCAAATTGAAGGAGCCGACTTACCGGCCTTACTCCCATTCTATCACCGAGCTGTGGAAGGATCGATACGAGAAAAGAACCGTCCAGGATATAAGGATGCCGTAAGACTCCTAAAGAAGCTTCGGACTTATTATAAACGGTTAAAGCAACAAGAGCGCTTTGAGAGTTTTATCTCTCAGCTCGCCGATCGACATAAGCGCTTGCGAGCTTTGCACGAAGAACTACGGAAAGGAAAGTTAATTCCATGAGAAGCAGTCGCACCATAATCTTACATGCCCAATGGTTATCGGGAGAAGGACTCGCTGTCTGGGCCCGAGATGAGAGAGGGTATGCCGTCGATCCCTTCGAACTGAAAACAAGGTTATTTAGTTGGCATGAAGCTTCTTTTTACGGGACCTTCCTGGATATTCATAATTTTGGAGGATGGGAAGGTATTCTGCTCTCTCCTGCGATGGCGCTTGACTACTTTTCTTTTCCCACTCCGCTTGCCCACCAGGATCTTCAATGGAACGAGGAAGCATCAAGCATCCGAGCCATCGCACCGGAATTAAGAAATATACTAGAGGAAAAATCCTACTACCCTCATTTCAAGGAGTGGCAGGAAGGAAAATGGGGGTGGGTTTTTCCTGTATCCGTGGAGTCAGCACCACCCTTTATTCAAGAATGGGGAGAAGCCTGGCTGCAGGAAACCAATCCAAGTGAATGGCAAGCGCTCAAAGAACATCCCCTTCTCAAGATCAGTCTCGACCAGCGGGAGGCTTGGACGGAAGAAGAGTGGCAGATTGCGATCGGGTGGAAAGAAGATCCTGCCCCTTTTCGTCCTGCGCTTCAATTGCTTGAACCGGATCAACAGGACCACTGGAAGCTTCGCGTCGTTCTTTCGAACCGACAGGTAGCAGAGCAGCTCTATGCTTACCCCGATGAACTGCCTTATGTTCCACCAGAATGGAATGAATATTTGCGCCGCGCTGAACAAGCGGTGCAAAAAATGAAGGAGCTGCTCCCTTGGGAGGAATTGGATCGTTCGTTAACCCATCAAGAGGCTTGGTTTTTTTTGACGGAAGGAAGTCTTCGCCTCGTAGAAGCAGGTGTTTGCGTACTCCTCCCTTCCTGGTGGGCGCATGTTGAGAAGCGTAAGCCCCGTTTAGTTGCGAACATTCAATCAACGGTCGGGCCAAGTTCCGTGGGTCTTTCTCAGCTCATGGATTTCAACTGGAAGCTGTCGATTGGAAATAAATCCTTATCGGAAGAGCAGTTCGCCGAGATCCTAAAACAGAAAAAGCAGCTGATCCAGGTCGATGGACAATGGATCCAACTGGACGCCTCCATGCTTGAAAAGCTGCAAAACCTTGTGCGCAGAGTCGAAAAAAAGCAAGGTATTACCCTTGGAGAGGTTCTGGAAGCCCATTTTCTCCAGAAGGAAGAAGAGCCTGATAATGAGCTGCAGGTCGAGCTGAATGGTTCGATTCTATCTATGCTCCATCAACTGCAAAGCATCCAGTCTCTGCCTCTTCTCGAACCGCCTGCGTCTCTGCAAGCTACCCTTCGGCCTTATCAGGTGGAAGGATTTTCTTGGCTCATGTTTCTTCGTCGTTTCGGACTGGGGGCGTGCTTAGCTGATGATATGGGGCTAGGTAAAACAGTACAAATGATTAGTTACCTCCTAGCCGTTAAACAAAATGAACCGAATTCCCCTCCTTCCTTGTTAATTTGTCCGACGTCCGTGTTGGGCAACTGGCAAAAGGAATTAAAGCGATTTGCACCATCCTTAAAGGTGTACGCCCATTATGGTTCCAGGCGCAAAAAAGGCGAAGAATTTCAACAAGCCCTAGCTGGTGTTGATGTGGTCTTATCTACCTATACGCTTACCCATCTGGACCAAGAAGAGCTTCAGTCTATCGAGTGGAATGCAATCGGCCTAGACGAGGCACAGAACATTAAAAACGCCTATACGAAACAAGCCATGGCAACACGCCAGCTCAACAGCCACCACCGAATTGCCATGACCGGAACTCCGATCGAAAATCGGCTCACCGAGCTTTGGTCTATCTTTGATTTCATTAACCCGGGTTACTTGGGCTCTCTTCGCGAGTTCACTCAGCGATTCGTGAGTCCCATTGAAAAAGAGCAGAACACCAGTCTAATTGAACAGGTCCAGCGTATGGTCCGCCCTTTTCTACTTCGTCGTGTCAAGACGGACCCTGCCATTGAACTCAACCTGCCGGATAAGCTAGAAATGAAAGAATACCTAGCCCTAACTGTGGAACAAGCCTCTCTGTATGAAACCGTGCTGCAAGAAATGTTCGAGAAGCTTGAAACCGCGACACCGATGGAGCGAAGAGGCATGATCCTGGCTTCTCTTACCAAGCTGAAGCAGGTTTGTAACCACCCGAGTCTATTTCTGAAAGAAGAACGCGAACGGGCGAAGGATGACCGCTCACCTAAAGTCCAGCGATTGCTCGAGATGGTCGATGAACTCCGCCAGGAAGGTGACCAATGCCTCATTTTCACTCAGTACGTTGAAATGGGTCACCTGCTGCAGCAAAGCTTAGAACAAGAATTGGGAGAAAGGGCTCTCTTCCTGCACGGAGGCGTTCCTAAAGAAAAGCGAGATGAGATGATTCGGCGTTTTCAGGAAGCAGATGTGGTTCCAGAAGAGCGCGCATCTGTTTTTATCCTCTCCCTAAAAGCCGGCGGGACGGGGCTGAACCTAACCGCAGCCAACCATGTATTTCATATTGATCGCTGGTGGAATCCGGCCATCGAAAGCCAAGCGACAGACCGCGCTTATCGGATTGGCCAGTCTCGTCGCGTTCAGGTACACAAATTTATTACTCTCGGTACCCTTGAAGAAAAAATCGATGAGATGATGGAGCGAAAAAAGGGACTTAGCGAGCAAATTATTGGTTCTGGGGATCAGTGGATTACTGAGCTTTCAGGAGAAGAATTGAAGGAGCTGTTAACCTTGCAGCGAGACTGGGTGACAGAGAGTTAGGGGCATAAAACAAAACTCCAGTTAACATCCCAAGCGGATGAACTGGAGTTTTTCCTGTTACTTGGCCGTCGGCAGTCTCACGGTGAAGGTTGCCCCTTCACCTGGCTGGCTGGAAACCTCAATGCTTCCCTCATGAGCCTCAACAATCCATTTGGCAATCGCTAACCCCAGGCCCGTACCCCCCATCTCTCGTGAACGATTTTTATTTACACGATAAAATCGTTCAAAGATGCGTGACTGTTCCTCTTCTGGGATCCCTAGGCCCGTGTCCTTGATAATCAGTCTCACATGCTGCGGCTCAGGAGTAACCCTCAAGCTGACTTTCCCCCCATTTGGAGTGTACTTAATGGCATTGTCCAAAAGAATATAGAGTAGCTGCGTTAGCCTTTCTTCATCTGCTTGTACCATAAAGGAAACAGGCGATTCTAACTGTAAGTCAATCTTTTTCGTTTTTGCCAGTGTGTTGGCGGATTGAATCAGCTGCTGGATCCGGGGAATTAAATCAAACCTTGTAAAAGAAAGCCCCAGGGATCCAGAGTCTGAACGGGCTAGTGTCAACAGATCTCCTACCATGCTGGTCATCCGTCTCGTTTCGTCCCTCATATTGTCCAGGACTTTATGTGAATAATCGGATAGCTTTTCTCCGTCCTCCATCTCTAAAACATCTAAAGACGTATGCAGAATACTTAAGGGTGTTCGCAACTCATGCGATGCGTCGGCGACAAATTCACGCTGTCGTAGAAAAGAGCCTCGAATAGGGACCATCGCTTTCTTTGACATAAAGTAGCTGAGCAGGAGACCTACTCCCCAAAACAGGATGCCGAGCACAACGAGAATAATCATGAGCCGATTCAATAGCTCGTAAACAAAAGTAATATCTCTTCCTGTATAAAAATATCCGACTACCTGTCCACCTTCTACGATGGGCACGCCCATCATCATGAAACGCAGCTCTCGTTCAGGAGGAACGGGTTGGGGTCCTCTTCGAGGAGGAGCAGAGAGGATGAGTTTATCGTATCGTATTTCATAGGGTTCAGGTGCCCATCCCTCAAGGAGACGCGCAATTCGCGGCTGAATTCGGGGAATCGAAGAGTCTCCAAACAGTAGGCTGCCGTTGGGTGCCAGGACAAGGTAAAAGAATTGATTGCCACTTTCCCTTATGGTGCTTAACTGCTCTAGTTCCTGCTGATTCACCTTTTTGTCTTTAAACACCTCTTGAATCACCTTAAGTTGTTGATCTGTATTAGAAAACAGAAGGCGCTCTTGTTCAAAGCTAACCATCATTCTCATTAAAAAATAAACGATAACAATAAATAGCGTAATAAAGATCATGATCAAGACACTATATTGCAAGGTTAATCGGTTCTGTGTACGAATAAATAAGTCTCTCTTTTTAAATTTCAAGCTTATAACCTACTCCCCGAATGCTCTGAATCCAGTCTTTCTCACGATTACCTTGAAGCTTTTTGCGCAATAGCTTTACGGTTGCATCAATGGTTTTCATGGATACATCAGCGTCATACCCCCATATGCGATCATATATGATCTCACGAGATAACACCTGTCCTTTATTACGTATCAGGAGCTCCAACAATTGAAACTCACGCGGGGTAAGCGCCACTTCCTCTTCACCATTAACGACGGTTCGATTCGTGAGGTTCACCTTCATCGTATCGAGTTCTACCATTTGTTCTTGTAAAGGGGCAAAATTGCGACGAGATAGTGCCCGTACCCTCGCAAGAAGCTCATCCATCTCAAAGGGTTTGACTAAATAATCATCTGCACCAGCATCCAAGCCAATAATGCGATCCTCTAAAGAATCCTTAGCAGTCAGCATTAAAATGGCACCGCTATAGCCCCTCCTGCGAAGCTTGCTGCAAATCGCAACTCCTTCCTCACCCGGCATCATCCAATCTAGAATCAAGACATCATAGTGGGACTCCATGGCATGCGCATAAACCTCATCCCCTTTAGTCAACCACTCTACGTAATAGCCACCTTTTTTCTTTAATAAATGAGCGATTAATTCACCTAGTCTCATATCGTCTTCAGCCAACAAGATATTCAATGCGAAAAGCCCCCTTTCTTTAATATTACATCATAACTGACTTTGGTGAAAAAAGAATGAAAACCATAGTTTTTTGCCCATCATATAAAAAATGTCAAAAACAGGTTATTTTTCACCAAATTTTCATTTTTCCTGTGAACATTAAAGGTGTAGCAAACATCATTTTGATAAGGAGTGAAAACGTATGAAAAAATTAGTGTCACTTAGCTTGGCTGGATTTGCCGTTCTTGTGATGGCAACGTCCGGCTTGGCTTCAACAACTCATTACAGTGGTCAGGCAGTAGCTTTTGAGCACCCTCACGGGCATAAAGCCCATATCCAGGATAATCAAGAGCTGCTAAGGTTACTTAAGATGGATGGTGCTACTCTCCATCAGGAGCTTAAAGCCGGAAAATCCCTAACTGATATTGCCGCTGCTCAAGGCGTGGAGAAACAAAAGGTCATCGACCTTCTCCTCAATGAAGCTTCCAGTCGTATAGATGAGGCCGTAAAAGAAGGGAAGATAACGCAGGAACAGGCCAATGAGAAGAAAGCATACCTAGGGGAGCACATTCCGAAACATGTAGAGCAAAAAGGATGGTTGGGTCATAAAGGAAAAGGACATAAGCATAAGGGGCACCATTATATTGAAGATACAGCAACCCTACTCGGCATGAAAGTGGACGAACTGCGCGCTAAGCTCAAGGAAGGAAAGAGCCTGGTTGAAATTGCCGCAGAAAAAGGAATCAGCAAAGAGGAGCTCATCGAAAAGCTTTCCCAAAAGCATAAGGAACGGTTGGCCGAAATGGTCGAAAAAAAGTGGACTGGTAAGTAAGTTAACGAAGCTGTTCAAGTCCTTTCTTAGCCGTGGTATGATAAGTTCAATGTTTGCTACACCACGGCTTTGGAGGCTCTACTATGAAACCCATCATTGGCATTACAGCCAACTATTCAACCAATGAACAGATTGGAACAAACGAAGGAATAGGTGCTAAAAATCAAGAGTGGCAAATTCTTGCAGACGACTATATCCAAGCGGTTGAAAAAGCAGGAGGCATTCCACTCATCCTTCCGATTACGCGAGATCCAGCTACAGCAGCTCGATTGGTGCCTCTGCTAGATGGCATTCTCTTTTCCGGTGGGCATGATCTAGACCCTCAAACATACGGCGAACTTCCCCGCTACGGATTGGGTGCTACAGACCCTGAGCGAGATCACCATGAATTAGAGTTACTTAGATTGGTAATCGAGCAAACCACTATCCCAATCCTGGCGATCTGTCGCGGCTGTCAACTACTAAACGTCGCTTATGGCGGAACTCTATACCAAGACCTTGAAAGAGAACGAGCCGGAAGCCTCAATCATGCTCCTAAACATTCGCCCAAGCATCATCCCACCCATCCAGTAGAGATTGTAGAGGGATCCATCCTCCATGGGATCTACAATGAGACTGGATTGCGTGTGAATAGTTTCCATCACCAAGCCATCAAGGAGCTCGGGGAAAACTTGCGCGTTACCATGACATCTCCTGATGGTGTACTCGAAGGAATCGAAGGGTTGGATCCACAGCGCTTCATTATCGGAGTCCAATGGCATCCTGAAATGATGGTCCATCATGATGCTTCGTACCTCCCGCTTTTTAGGCACTTTATTGATCGGTGTAAGTGATGGAAGGGGATGGAGGGCTGGGCGTTGGGGGCCGGCGCTGGCCAGGTGGGAGGCTAATAGAATGAGGGTACGCATATGCACTTTAGCCCCAATGATAACATCATTGGGGCTAAACGTACGTGAGTGATGGAATAGAGAGATTGAGTGTGTGAAGGGAACTCTAGATACACAAAAGTGAGAATTAGGTCATGGTAGAGGTGGATGCTTCTCTCGACAACGGTCTATCAAGGTCATGATGATGGGGTCGAAGACGGAGAACCGACGGGTTTGGGGCCCTGATCCGGGCTTCAGCACGCTTGGAGGGCATCAAACCTCGACTTTGGTGCCCTGATCCACGCCCTCGCACGCTTGGAGGGCATCAAACGGCGGGTTTGGGGCCCTGATCCGGGCTTCAGCAGCCTTTGAGGGCATCAAACGGCGGGTTTTGTGCCCTGATCCGGGCTTCAGCACGCTTGGAGGGCATCAAACGACGGGTTTGGTGCCCTGATCCGGGCTTCAGCACGTTTGGAGGGCATCAAACGACGGGTTTGGTGCCCTGATCCGGGCTTCAGCAGCCTTTGAGGGCATCAAACGATGGGTTTGGTGCCCTGATCCACGCCCTCGCACGCTTGGAGGGCATCAAACGACGGGTTTGGTGCCCAAATCCGGGCTTCAGCACGCTTGGAGGGCATCAAACGACGGGTTTGGTGCCCTGATCCGGGCCGCGGCACGTTTGGAGGGCATCAAACCTCGACTTTGGTGCCCTAATCGGGGCTTCAGCAGGCTTTAGAGGAACAGCTAGAGAATCAGATTTCAGGGCATTATGACCTACCTGCGTTGACGATCCCCCTCCTCCCACTCTAAGAAGCCATAGGGATGCGAATGGAAAAATGGGTTCCCTTGCCTTTTTTGCTCGTCACTTTTATGGTTCCATTCATCATTTGGACGATACGAAAACTAGTTAATAGCCCCAGCCCAGTACCCTCGCTTTTGGAGGAGAAAAATGGGGTTCCTAGGCGGTTAACTTCCTGCTGCGTCATTCCTACTCCCATATCGATGACGTCGATAATAGCTGAGTTTTCTTCCTGCAGTCCGATAATCTGAAGGGTCCCACCTTTCGGCATGGCTTCAATTCCGTTTTTAATGATATTTAGCAATACCTGACTAAATTTTGCGGGGTTACCTTTAATCATTAAGGGAGCGCCTAGATCTAATTGGATTTCCACATTTCGCAGAGAAGCGTAAGCGGAAGCTACGCTCACCACATGGCGTACTTCAACGGCCGCATCGAAGCATTTTACATCTTCATTTTGTGGCTTGGCCAGGGTAAGGAAGTTATGAATAATTTCCTCTGCTCGATCTAATTCATCGATCATCAAGCGGATATATCTTTGTTCGGATTCATCGGTTTTCTTTTCTTTTAATAGTTGCATGAAACCTCTGACGACGGTTAGAGGATTTCGAACTTCATGGGCAATCGACGCCGCTAAATGACTAAGTGCATTTAACTTTTCCGTTCTCTGGATTTCTACCTTCATCTGTTCATTCTCTCTCAAGGTTTCCATGAGATACATGCACATCCACATAGCTAAGGCATGAAGAAAGCAAAAAGCAACATAAAATAAAATGTTTTCCTGCGTAACGGGAACTCCCTTAGACCCAAAAAACGAGATTAGAGTACAAATAAACGCCCATAATAGCGCCAATCCACTTCCGACTAAATATCTCGTTTTACTCTGCATTTGGTCAAATCTTCTAAGCAGGGCGAATGCCAGCAAAATAACTGGAGGGAAGGAATATAACGTTAAGATAAATCCTGGTCCTCCTAGATAGTATCGATAACCAATCATCACCGTACTGAGCAGAATGCCGCTGGCGTACCCTCCGTATAGTATGCCAAGCAATAAGGGAATGACGCGCAGATCGTACTTATAGCCTCCTAATACATTAAACGGAAAGGTCATGCACAGGAGCATCGCTGTTCCAGGCAATAAAACAGCCACTGCCTTTTTGTACTTGTATTGGGGCCCTAGTGAAAAATAAATAAGTATAGATAACACAATAATTAATATATTCAGAAGTAATTGTTCTGTACCGGCCAAACGAATCCTCTCCATCTCAAACACTGTACTCTCTGTATATACCTATAATAATGTATAAGGGGTATAAAAATATAGCTCCAAGTTGAACCATACTGAAAAAAAAGACTCCCGAGTAGAGAGTCTTACTGTCAGACTTAATATTTTCTTAAAAAAAGTTTTTCCCTATTAAACTTATTTTCCCTTATCCACCCACTGCATCGCCCAAAGGCGGCTTCAATATCTTGCGTCCGATGTCCCATAACCCGAATTACCACGCCCGGCACACCTAGCAAACTGATTCCCACTCGAATCCCGGATAAAGAGGATAGTATCTCATAGATTTCATCCACACACCCCTGATCCATTGACTCCTGGATCACGATCATCGAGCCTAAGTGCGTATAACCTTCCATATTCCCTAGGCCGTGGATTTCACTATCTGGTTCGAGGCGAAGCAAATCATGCAGGACGAGCCTATCCTCGATCAACACCTTCATCCGTGATTGAAGCAAGTCATAGCGAAACAAGGAGCCATCTGGAGCCCACCCAGGCGTAAAAATATCACTACCAATAAAAGCAGCTCGTTTCTCCATCCGAACCACCAACTCTTGCTTGAATTTCGCATGTTGATAAGCAATGACCGGATCCGGAAAATACTCGAGAAGACTCCCCTGCCCCAGATGCACCTCCATCGATTGAAGAACAGGCTGCTTCATTGTCTTATAAATTTTAGTTGAAGATTGCGTCGTAAGAAGAACCTCAGCCCCTTCTTCCAGTTCCACTTCCATGTGATAAGTATCTCCGTCCACATAACCACCGCCAGGGTTCATCACATACAGGCAAGCCTGGCCGGTTTGATCCAGATAGACGGGGCGGGTAATCTTGTAGGCCCCTTCATAGTAGGAATCTTTCAAAATCGTTCTCTGTCCTTTTTTCTCACAACTTGCTTTTAAATAACCGGTCCAACCCTTCATCCTAATTCAAGCCCACCAGCAGGGCGTTTTTCTTAATCCAGTCTACAACCTGATCAAGACCGGTGTCTTCTTTTAGGTTCGTAAAGATGGAGGGCTTTGTTCCCCGCGCCACCTTGGTGTCTGCTTCCATGACCTCAAGACTCGCCCCTACATAGGGTGCTAAGTCAATCTTGTTAATAATAAAGAGATCGGACTTAATCATCCCTTGCCCCCCTTTACGGGGTATTTTTTCGCCTTGGGCTACATCAATAATATAAATGGAAAAGTCAACCAACTCCGGGCTGAAGGTGGCTGCTAGGTTGTCTCCGCCGCTTTCCACGAAGATGATATCGAGATCAGGATGCCTTTCCTTTAATTCCTCGATCGCCGCGAAGTTCATCGAAGCATCTTCCCGGATGGCTGTATGCGGGCACCCGCCGGTCTCCACTCCGATAATGCGATCGGCAGGCAGGACGCTATTTTTAATCAGAAACTGGGCATCTTCTTTGGTGTAAATATCGTTGGTTACCACCGCCATGTCCCATTCCTGATGCATCTTTCTTGTTAACCGTTCCACTAACATCGTTTTGCCGGCTCCCACCGGACCTCCTATACCAATACGAATGGGTTCCATTCTCCTCATATCCTTCCTTTTCTATATTTAAGACATAAACAGCCGGACATGAAGACGCTCATGGCGCATCTGGGCCAATTCCAGCCCAGGAGATACCGCCCCAAGGTCCTCTTTATCCAGCAGCTCAATCTTTCGAACAGCTTCTAGTAATTTAGGCTGCAGCTCTAGCAGCAGCCGCTGTCCATCGGTTTGGCCTAAAGGAATCCCGCGGACTCCATTTTGAACGAGGGATGCTAGATTTGAATAAAGAAAAGCTAAGAGCGCCTGTTCTCTCGCAATATCTACATGATGGGCAATGATGGCAAATGCGACGGAAGGATGACCATACGACGCCTTTGCTTTGATTCGCTTCAGATATTCTTCGAGCAACGGAATCTGGAACAGATCCCATCCCAGCCTTACGAGCCGTTCCCCCATTCTTCTGCTAGCTTCACGAGATTCACGCGGAATGTTTTGCACGGTCAACTGCTCATCCAAGGACCAGAGCTCTGCAACTACTCCTTGTTCCAACGCTTCATAAGCCAAACGGCACCCTAATCCGTCTGTGTACACCAGTTGTCTTGACAGATAAGCCCTCAACCACATGCCAAACGAATCTCTGCTGACGACTGCCTCCTCTTGGATATACGTTTCGAGACCAAAAGAATGAGAAAACGCCCCAGATGGGAAGTTAGAATCACAAAGTTGCAAAAGCGTCAGTAATGGCCTATCCATGGTGATGTCCGATATGGCGGAACGCCTGCTTCACCGTTCGGTTCGATCGCTCATAAGGAATCCCCAACTGTAAAAGCAACTCCTCCACTAGATAATCATATTGCACCAGCATTTCTTCCCCCTCGAACTGTGCAGGCAAATGCCGATTGCCTAATTGGTGAGCAATTTCGCCCATTTGTCGGATGGAGGTGGGGCGAATGACCAACAAATCGTCTGCTCGAACTTGGATGGCGATGACGTTTCGTTCATCCATATAAAGAATATCTCCATCCAGTAGATCTTTAGGTTCCTTTAGACGGATCCCAATTTCCTTACCGTGGTCAGTAGTGACTCGTTGAATTCGCTTCACGAGATCATCACTAGCCAAGTAAACCTTTTCCATATGCCGTTTTGTGCAATCTACCTCTGCTAGGTTTCCTACGATGCGTTCAATAATCACGTTCTTCTCCCCCTAAAATAAAAAATATCTCTGTGCCATCGGTACGATATCGACAGGCTCGCAGGTGATGAGTTCCCCCTCCACCTTAACTTCGTATGTTTGTGGATCCACTTCAATGGAAGGGGTTTCCCCGTTGAATTTCATGTCTCGTTTAGATAACTTGCGAATCCCTTTAACGGGCTTAATCATCTTTTTTAAACCTAATTTTTCCGGAACGCCTTCCTCAATCGCGGCCTGAGACAGGAAGGTTACGGAGGTCTTGTATCTTGCCTGACCGAACGAAGCAAACATCGGTCGATATAAAACAGGCTGAGGTGTTGGAATCGACGCATTGGGGTCCCCCATCAAGCTGTGGGCGATCAACCCGCCCTTCAACATGAGATCGGGCTTCACCCCAAAGAAAGCGGGATCCCACAGCACCAAGTCGGCTAATTTTCCCACTTCGACTGAGCCTACCTCATCGGCAATTCCATGAGTGAAGGCCGGATTAATCGTGTACTTAGCCACATACCGCTTCACTCGGAAGTTATCTCCGACCCCTGTGTCTTCCGGAAGCTTGCCTCTTTGCTTTTTCATCTTGTCCGCGGTCTGCCACGTACGAGTAATGACTTCCCCGACCCGTCCCATCGCTTGGGAGTCCGAGCTAATCATGCTAAAGACCCCTAAATCATGCAAAATATCTTCGGCAGCAATGGTTTCTTTTCGAATCCGGGAATCTGCAAAGGCAATATCCTCCGGCACATCCGGATCCAGGTGATGACAGACCATCAGCATGTCCAAGTGCTCATCAAGCGTATTCTTGGTATAAGGACGAGTGGGATTCGTCGAAGAAGGCAAAATATGCGGGTAGCTGGCCACTTTGATAATGTCTGGAGCATGCCCGCCTCCCGCTCCTTCGGTATGATAGGTATGGATGACCCGGCCATTAATCGCTGCCAGGGTGTCTTCAACAAATCCCCCTTCATTTAGCGTATCGGTGTGGATCGCAACCTGCACATCATATTGATCCGCCACGTGAAGACAATGATCAATGGCAGAGGCCGTGGTTCCCCAATCCTCGTGCAGCTTGAGTCCAATCGCCCCTGCCCGAATCTGTTCCTTTAAAGGCTCTTCCGCTGAAGCATTTCCCTTCCCCAAGAACCCTAGATTCATAGGAAAAGCTTCCGCCGCCTCCAGCATGCGATGGATATTCCATTCTCCTGGTGTGCATGTCGTGGCATTCGTCCCGGTCGCAGGACCTGTACCCCCGCCAATCATCGTGGTAACTCCTGACGCGAGCGCGGTTTCCACTTGCTGTGGGCAAATAAAATGGATATGGGCATCGATTCCGCCTGCAGTGACAATCTTTCCTTCTGCCGCAATCACTTCCGTTGAAGCGCCGATCACCAAATCGACATGGTCCATCAGCAAAGGATTTCCCGCTTTTCCAATCCCAGCAATCCGGCCATCGCGGATGCCAATATCGGCTTTGTAGATCCCTGTATAATCGACCACCACCGCATTGGTCAAAACCAGATCAAGCGCGCCCTCTGCCCGAGTAGCTAAAGGATGCTGCCCCATGCCATCGCGAATGACTTTTCCTCCGCCGAACTTTACCTCATCTCCATAGACCGTATAATCCTTTTCAATTTCAATGAATAACTCGGTATCGGCTAGCCGAATCGCATCTCCGGTCGTAGGACCGAACATATCGGCATACTGCTTTCTTGACATTTTAAAGCTCATGGTGGTTTTTCCCTCCGTCCAATGGTCCATCCGTTCGATTATTTAAACCATACACTTCTCGCCGACCCGAAAATGGCACCAGCTCAATTTCCTTAGCATCGCCTGGCTCAAACCGAACGGCCGTGCCCGCTGGAATATTTAAACGCATGCCAAAGGCCTGATCTCTTGCAAACTCCAACCCTGCGTTCACCTCAAAAAAGTGAAAATGCGAGCCCACTTGCACCGGCCGGTCACCACGATTGAGGACGGACAACGTGATGGCAGCTTTTCCTGCATTGCAGGTAATTTCTTCTTTTCTTAAGCGATATTCTCCAGGAATCATGCTTTCTTCTCCTTTCTTACCGTATTGGTTCATGGACAGTGACCAGCTTGGTTCCATCCGGGAAGGTGGCTTCCACCTGGATATCAGGAATCATGTCAGCGATCCCTTCCATAACATCTTCTCTCGTTAAAATTTGGGTACCGTCTCTCATTAATTCGGCCACGGACTTTCCGTCCCGCGCACCTTCCATTATTTCATAGGTAATGATGGCTACCGCTTCGGGATAGTTCAGCTTCAATCCGCGTTCTTTGCGGCGGCGGGCCAGATCGGCCGCTACCACGATCAGTAGCTTTTCTTGTTCTCGAGGGGATAATTTCATACTTTTTACTCCTTCCAACTATTAAACGACGAGGTGCTGCGTAATGGCCTGCTGGTTCAAATCTGCCGCTGTACCTTCCGCTACAATCTGAGCTTTATCCAAAACATAATAATAATCGGCACACTCTAGCGCCAAGTCTAGGCTATGTTCAACAAGGACAATAGAAACCGTTTTGCTCGCAGCAATCCGTTTAATCACGTCCACGATCAGCATCACGATGGAAGGCTGAATGCCTTCCATTGGTTCATCAAGCAGCAGCAGCTTGGGTTTACCAATTAACGCTCTGGCAATGGCGAGCTGCTGCTGTTGTCCGCCGCTCAGATCCCCGCCCTTGCGATGAAGCATTTCCCGCAGAATCGGAAACATATCGAAAACTTCTTCTGGAATGGTCCCGTTCGGTTGTTTTCCAGGCAAAGCCTCCAGACCTAGCAAGAGATTTTCCTCTACGGTCATCGTCGAAAAAATGTCTCGCCCCTGAGGCACATACCCGATACCTCGTTTGGCCCGTTCCTCTGGCCGGAGAGAAGTAATCTCCTCTCCCATGAAGTGAATGGACCCTTTTTGGGGAGGGCGCAATCCCATCATGCTTTTGAGCAGGGTCGTCTTTCCCACCCCATTGCGTCCCAGTAGAGCCACCACGGTTCCGGGTTCGACCCTTAGATCAATGTCGCGCAATACCATGCTCTCGTCATAACCGACATCCAGTTGAGAGATGTTAAGCATGGTCCTTCCTCCTTCCTAAATAGACCTCTGCTACCATAGGATTCTGTTGAATTTCGTCCATCGTTCCTTCGCAGAGGATCTGGCCTTCATGCATCACGGTCACCGTCTTAGAAAATTGGCGAACAAAATCCATGTCATGTTCGACAACCACGACCGAGCAAGATGCCGCAATTTCATGGATGAGTTCCCCTGTTTTTTCTCGCTCTACTCCCGTCATCCCGGCGATGGGTTCATCAAGAAGCAACAGCTCGGGCTCCTGCATGAGCTGCATGCCAATTTCCAACCACTGTTTCTGTCCATGAGATAATAAGCCTGCCTTCTCGTCACGGTGATACAGAAGCCCCGTTTGCTCCATCACCGCCCACATCTTATCCCTCTCAGCCCCTCCTAATTTGGCGCGGAGAAGAGACCATAAACCGCGATCTTGTTTGAGGGCCAGCTCGAGGTTTTCGGATACGGTCAAATTAGAAAAAATAGAGGGGGCCTGAAATTTTCTCGCGATACCTAAGTTGACGATTTCATGCTCTTGACTGCCGCTAATATCCGGGTGATCTTTAAATTGGATCTGCCCGCTGGCTGCCTTGGTTTTCCCGCAAATCACATCCAGCATCGTCGTTTTTCCTGCTCCATTGGGTCCGATCAAAAAGCGAATTTCACCCGTTTCTATCGTTAAATTAACCCCTTGAATCGCCTTGAAGCCGTCAAAATCCACAACTACATCACGACACGACAGTATGGGCTGATTTTTCATCCTTCGATCTCCCTTCTCTTTTCAGTGAAAACTTATCCCTCAATTTCTCTACCATTCCAACTATGCCGTTAGGTAGGAACAAAACGATAATCACAAACAAAGCACCTAGGAAAATGGACCAAATCTCCGGATAGGATTCACTAAAATAACTTTTGGCACTGTTCGTTAAAACCGCTCCAAGCACGGCACCGCTCAGCGATTGTCGTCCACCTACAGCTACCCATAGCACCATTTCAATCGACGGGATAATGCCCATCATCGCAGGAGAAATAATGCCAACCTGCAAAACGAAGAGAACACCGGCGATTCCAGCCAACGCCGCCGATAAGCAGTACACAAAAACTTTATAGACAGTAGGATTAAAGCCGGTAAAACGAACTCGATTCTCCCCGTCGCGAATGGCGATTAGCACCCGGCCCAGCCGGCTGTGAATGAGCCAAGAACAGCAAACAAATAACACAGCAAGGGTGGCGAGCGTGATCCAATAAATTCCTCTTTGAACATCAGTCGACGCGATGGGTAACCCCCACAGGGTCGAAAAGTTCGTCAATCCATTGGTTCCGCCGGTTAATTCTTGCTTACCGATAAAGAGGGTCACGAAAATAATCACCAGTGCTTGCGAAATAATAGAAAAATAAACGCCGCGAATTCGATTGCGGAAGGTTAAATACCCTAAAAGCGCTGCGAGTGCAACAGGAACAATAACCGCAGCCGCTAAGGCAAAAATGGAGCTGCTGAACGGTTTCCAGAACCACGGCAATTCCGTAAGACCGCTCCATTCCATGAAGTCAGGTAGCCGTCCTCCTGACGATTCGAGCTTCAGGTACATGGCCATGCAATACGCTCCTAGCCCAAAATACACACCATGCCCCAGACTCAGAATGCCCGTATACCCCCAGATCATCGAGATTCCGATCGCGAGAATGGCAAAGGATAAAAACTTCCCTAATAGGTTCAATCGGAATTCAGATAAGAACAGCGGGGCATGCATAAGCACCAACACCACAGCAGCGTAAGCCAACCATTGACCACGAGAGCCAAACGAAAATACTCGGTTCATGTTCTGTTTCCCCCTGTTAATCTAATGTTCTTGTTCTCACGCTGACAATGCCGGATGGCTTCCATTGCAAAAAAGCAATAATCAGGGTGAAAACAAGGACCTTAGCTAGTGTAGCGCTGGTAGTGTATTCGAAGAAGGTACCAAGTAAGCCCATGCTTAATCCTCCCGCCACCGTACCGATTAATTTTCCGACACCACCCAAGACCACGACCATGAAGGAGTCTACAATATAATAGGATCCAATCATGGGCCCGATAGGACCGATCAACGTTAAAGCACAACCGGCAACCCCTGCAAGGCCCGATCCTAGGCCAAACGCATAAGCATCCACCTTTCGGGTGGATATTCCTAAGCATGAAGCCATCCCTCGGTTCAAGGTGACCGCCTGCATGCGACGTCCTGCTGTAGTTCGGTACAAGTACAGATACAAGGCTGCGAGACAGGAAAAAACAAGAAATAAAATAAATAATCGCTTATAGGGGAACGTGACGGTTCCCATGACCGTCAGCCCTCCATTGAGCCACTCTGGGGAAGTGATGGCGACATTCGACGCACCGAAAATGCTGCGGGCCACCTGCTGCAATATTAAACTGATACCCCATGTAGCGAGTAAGCTATCTAACGGACGGCCATATAAATAGCGAATTAAGTAACGTTCTAATAAAAGTCCGATGAGTGCAGCAACGATAAAAGCAATGGGAATAGCAACGAGGAAGTAAGCTCCGAATAAGGAGGAGGGTAAATATTGCGAAAAGATGATCTGGGTAACATACGTCATATACGCACCCACCATAATCAGCTCTCCATGAGCCATATTGATCACATTCATCAGTCCAAACGTAATGGCTAGCCCCAATGCGATCAGCAGCATGATGGAACCTAGGCTGATACCATTAAAAACTTGAGTAAGGATCGTTTCCATCGTTTCTGACCTTCCTTTCCTATCTTAATCAGGAGAAAGAGGGACCCCATATCCCTCTTTCCTTTTTATCTACTTTGTTTGGCTAAGGCCGCTTCCCCATGGGTAGCTCTCTAGGTAAGGATCTGGCTTTACCGCCTCACCAGAGTTCCAAAGCTCTTTAAACTGACCGTCTGCCTGAATCTCTCCAATGCGAACGGTTTTCCATACATGCTGATTGGCTCCTTCAATCTTGATGGTTCCGCCTGGTGCGTTAAATTCAATGCCAGGAGCCGCTTCTTTCACCTTATCCACTTCAAACGATCCAGCCTTGTTTACCGCAGCTGCCCAAAGATGAACGGCATTGTAGGCTGCTTCAATCGGATCGTCGGTGACACGGTCCTGACCATATTTGGCTTTATACTTCTCTACGAAGGCCTTGTTTTCTGGAGTATCTGTGGTTTGGAAGTAGTTCCAAGCGGCTAAGTGTCCTGCCAGAATATCTCCGCCAATCCCGCGAATCTCTTCCTCAGCGATACTGACAGACAATACCGTCAACTGGTCAGGCGTAATCCCTGCATCCTTTAATTGCTTGAAAAAAGCGACATTACTATCCCCATTCAAGGTGTTAAAAACCACATCGGGCTTGGCACTCTTAATCTTACTAATCAGCGTATTGTAGTCCGTATGACCAAGCGGCGTATATTCTTCTGCCAACAGTTCTCCGCCTTCCGCATCCAACTGGGCCTTGATGATTTTATTAGCGGTTCTAGGGAAAACATAGTCCGACCCAATTAAAAAGAACTTCTTTCCTTTATTCTCAAGTAACCAGGTGACAGCAGGAACAATTTGCTGATTGGTGGTCGCCCCGGTGTAAAAGATATTAGGGGATGATTCCATTCCTTCGTATTGAACCGGGTACCACAGCAGTCCATTTTGTTGCTCCACAACGGGCAGCATGGCTTTCCGGCTTGCAGAAGTCCATCCGCCAAAGATGGTCGCTACCTGATCTTTTTGTAAAAGCTTTTTCGCCTTCTCGGCGAACGTTGGCCAATCCGATGCTCCATCTTCGATAATAGGCTCAATTTTTTTGCCCAATACGCCGCCGGCCTCATTGATTTCCTCAATCGCCATTAACTCAGCATCCTTCAAGGAGACCTCACTGATCGACATCGTCCCGCTTAGTGAGTGAAGAATCCCAACTTTTACTGTATCTGCGGGTGCCGCTGGCTCTGAGCTTCCTGCATTGGATGCTGGCTCCTTCCCTCCACAAGCCGTCAGCAAAAGGGAAATGGTGAGCATAGAAAGTGCAATTCGGTTTTTGACTACCTTTAACAATGTAGAAGCCCCCTTTATCTTTGTTAACATTCATCCAGCTTGAAAAATAATCTTCCAACTCCCCCTTCCACCTTTATACAGTTATGTAATATTCACTAACATTTTTTAATTATAGCCACTCTCTCCAAAATCAGTTAAGTTTGTGTTACATAATCTTACATCGTTTTTTGAAACAAAAAAACGACTTCAAAGGCAATCAACCTTTAAAGTCGTTTTTATTAAACTTGACGTCGGAACTTTTCTAAAAAGCGTTGCGGGTATTCCGATGGCAGCTTGCTCGTCTCATGAAGCTCGTTCCAGTGTTCCTGACTTAGTCTCCAGCCCACGCTGCCCATATTTTCTTCGAGCTGTTCCATGGTGGAAGCCCCAAAGATCGGAGAAGTAACGCCCTCTCGCTCCAGTAACCAGTTCAACGCGACTTGGGCCGGCGTTTTTTGATTGGCTGCCGCGATCGACTTGACTTTGTCCAAGATCTCAAAATTCTTCCTTAGCGCTTTATTTTCCCAATCATACTCTCCAGTAAAGCCCATGGAAAAACGTCCAAAGGAAGGGGCATCCCCTGGTTCATACTTGCCGGTCAGAAAACCGCCGCCAAGCGGAGCCCATGGCAAAATGCCGACTTCTTCTTCTAAACACAAAGGAATGACTTCCCTGTCCATCTCGCGATTGACAAGGCTGTACTGTGGCTGGATCGAGATGAACCGGACATAATTACGGAAATCGCTGATGCCAAGAGCCTTCATCATCTGCCAAGCCAAAAAGTTGGAGCAGCCGATGTATCGGACTTTTCCGGAAGACACAAGATCATCAAGCGTTCTTAACGTCTCTTCGATCGGCGTAATATGATCCCATACGTGCAATTGATACAGATCAATATAGTCCGTCTTCAGTCGGCGAAGGCTGGCCTCTACTCCTTCCATGATCCGTCTGCGGGAATAGCCAACATCATTCGGATGCGGTCCGACCTTCATTCGTACCTTGGTCGCCAACACCACTTCCGATCTTCTGCTTTGGATCGCCTCTCCCACGATCTCCTCCGCCACCCCTCGGTTATACACATCCGCGGTGTCAATGAAGTTCCCACCTTGCCCTAGAAATGAATCCACCATTTTCAAAGACTCTTCCTTGTCCGCTTCTCTTCCAAAGGTCATCGTCCCTAAGCAAAGCTCGGAAACCACGAGACCGCTTTTTCCTAATTTCCGGTATTCCATGTTAACCTCCTCAATTATGTACGTTTAGGGCAGATCCATCAGCATAAAGGATGCGCCTGCATGGGAACGGATAGTAAGTTCCGTTAGGTCTGTAATCCTGGCTGCGTCACGATTATTCAACGTATACTCCCCGTTTAGCTCCAGTTGACCCTCTGTCACAAAAAGGTAGATTTTTCTGCCTACCTCTTGCTGAAAGGTGATAGTGTTTCCTGCTTCGAGTGAAGCCATAAAAATGGTCAAATCCTGGTGGATATAGGTAATCTCGTCCGACTTAATCCGGCTAGACACCACAGGGAGCAGTTGATTTTTCGTTGCTTCTACATTATAGGCTTTTTGTTCATAGGATGGCTTGAGCCCTTTTTCCCATGGCAAAAACCAGAGCTGCAGCGTATTGGCCACCTCATCTGGGGATGAATTAATCTCCGAATGCAAGATTCCCGTCCCCGCCGTCATACGCTGAACTTCACCCGGTCGAAGCACCTCTTCCCCGCCGGTGTTATCCTTGTGCTGTAATTGACCTTTCAAGGCAAAGGTTACAATTTCCATGTCGCGGTGTGGATGGGTGCCAAAGCCTTCCCCCGGTTGAATGAAATCATCATTAAATACACGCAAGGGACCAAAGTTCATATTCGTGGGATCATGATAATCGGCAAAAGAAAAGCTGAAATTACATTGCAGCCAACCATGATTGGCAGAATACCTCGAAGCAGCAGGGTATAGTTTAATCATATCCTTTCCCCTTTCCAGATAACTAACTTTATGTAAGTATCTTAATGTGCTATACTTAGCTTTGTCAAGTTCCTTGAAGAATAGGAGGGGCACCCATGAATCATCTGTATATTCGTCATACCGTAGGTGGAAAATTATTTCTGGATACGAAATTGCACCAGGCTAGCTACGAAATCGTGGAAAAGGACGGTTGCTGGGAATTTCATATTCATGTGCCGGATGATCACTTAGCCCACGATATTTTGAAGCATCGTGATGAACTGAACATCTTTGAAGTCGCACAAGGTCAGGCCAATCAAAAGTCTTGGTACTACACGCGAGATGGTTCCGTGGAGTATGACCACGCCACCAAGCGCTTAACCATTTACGCCAACTCCAAGATCGATTACCCTGTCTAAAATGGGCAAAAGACGCACCCTGTGGCGAAGGTGCGTCTATTTCTTTGTCGGTTATTGAATCAACTTAACCGCTTCTTGATACATATTATCCGGAAGTTTAATATAGCCAACAGTCTCGGAAAGCTCAGGCACATTTTCTAAATAAAATTCAACAAAAGCCTTTACTTGTGGCTTTTCAGCCATAGCCTTGGTATTTACATGGATAAACATCGGACGAGACAGCGGAGTATAGGATCCGTCATTGATGCTTTCAGGCGTTGGCACTATGGCTTGAGCATCCGCATTGGCTTTGATTGGCACGATCTTCATCTTGTCCTTGTTCTCCACATAGTAAGCAAAACCAAAGTAGCCTAAAGAATATTTATCTTGAGAAACCCCTTGAACTAATACATGGTCATCCTCAGAAGCTGTATAGTCGGCACGGCTCTGTCCGGATTTTCCCATGATCGCTTCTGTGAAGTAATCAAACGTTCCGGAATCTGTACCCGGTCCATAGAGTTTGATTGGTTCGTTTGGCCATTCAGGACGCACATCAGACCAGTTCTTTACGGTGCTCTCCGGGTTCCAAATTAACTTTAATTCTTCAGCCGTTAAATGATCCACCCAATCGTTAGCCGGATTCACAACAACAGACAATCCATCAAAGGCAATTGGAAGCTCAACCCACTCAATTCCGTTTTGCTTCGCTAATTCGGCTTCTTCTTTCTTAATGGGTCTAGAAGAATCGTTAATGTCTGTCTCACCAGCTACAAACTTCTTAAAGCCTCCGCCAGTTCCGGATACCCCCACCGTGGTTCGTACTTCTGGGTGAACCTTCAGGAATTCTTCCGCTACCGCTTCGGTAATCGGGAAAACAGTGGAAGAGCCGTCGACAACAACACTACCACTTAGTTTATTTTCAGGCTGGCTCTCGCTTCCAGCTTGCTGTTGTTCTCCATTTTGTTGTGCATTGGATGGCTGACTGCTTCCTCCGCAACCTGTCATTAATGCAACTGCTAGTACTAACGTCGTTACGAGACTACTTGCCTTCCTGATCTTTTTCACGATGTTTCGCACCCCACTCGATTTATTTTTTTGGTACAGGACTAACTATACACGTCATTTGTTGAAATTTAATAAAGCGAGTGTAAAAAAAGCGTTAAGTAACCCCAATGAAAACGGTGCCAAAAATGGATTGACACAAAATAAAATATCATGTTAAAATATTAACTTTTAATCATTTTTGTGTTATAATTGAAAAGTTGTGATTATATGAGGAGGTGGATTTATGTTTGAGATTGGAGATAAAGTTTTTTATCCAATGCATGGTGCTGCTGTGATTGAGGCCATCGAGGAAAAGGAAATCCTTGGAGAAAAGCAGCTTTACTATGTCATGAATATACCTCTCAAAGATATGCAAGTGATGATCCCTAAGAATAAAACAACTGATTTAGGAATCCGTGAAGTGGTAGATGCCGATATCATGGAAAATGTGCTGACTTATTTTCATGATGGAGAATCTCAGACTATCGGCAATCCTCTGCATCGTCAACGGATATACATGAATAAAATGAAGACCGGCGATATCTATGAAGGAGCTGAGGTTATCCGAGATCTTTCACGCATTGGCAAACAAAAAAACCTGGGCGCAGGCGATAAAATGATGTTGAATACAGCCAGACAAATTCTCATCAGCGAAATGATTCTCGTCAAAGGCATTGAACGAGAGCAAGCCACCCATTTGCTTGATAAGGTAATCAATAATTAACTATTAAGAGGGTGTCCCCTGCTAAGTACAGCGAGGACACCCTCTTCGTTTTTATAGGGTTAGATCCTGAGCCCATTCACTACTCGCCTTTCTTCTTTCTTTGCGTCGAAGCGCACGACTAGGACCGGAGCTGTGAAGCTTCCTTTCTTCTTCTGTTTCTGGGAAAATACTCGGAATCTCCGCCGGATTCCCCTGATCATCCAAAGCAACAAACGTTAAGAAGCTGGTTGCTGCAATATTTTTTTCTCCTGTCTTTAAATCCTCAGTCACAACCTTCACAAAAACTTCCATTGAGGTTCTACCGGTAAAAGTTACATAGCTTTCTAAAGATACAGAGTTACCAGCATGAATCGGTCGCAAAAAGTCAACAGAATCGGTGGAGGCCGTTACAACATCCTTTCTCGAATGTCTCTTCGCAGCAAGTGACGCGATGTCATCAATCATGCTCATCAGCTTCCCACCAAATAAAGTATTGTGGTTATTGGTATCTGGTGGAAACACATTGCTGATCTTAATACATCTTGATTCCTTCATTGATTTGGCTTCCATTTTCAAATCTTCCTTTCGCGAGATTTCAACCATTCTACCATACTCTCTACTAAAATGGAGATTCTTGCCGAAAAAAAAGAAGAGTTACCATAACCCTCCTCCTCGTGCCCATCTTACAAATTGTTCGCTGTAATTGTTATTATGGTAAAGATTATGCTCCCGTTCCCCGATCCTACTTCTTGCCCGTTCCATGACCGTAGAGTTCTTAAAACTCACTGGACTGTAGACGACTTTAATGGCATTTCCTTTTGCATAGTCTTGTAAACCGGCCTCTACAATAACCCCAGAGTAATAGTTATAAAAAATCACCCTTCCCTCACCAGAGTAAAGACCATGATGAGAATTCCCTAATCGTGTTACGACCAAGTGATCAGCTATGCAATAATCAGAGGGAGGAAGGGGAGGGGCGTCAACAACCTGAGGCACAATCTTTTTCTCTTTTTGACCCCTTAACCAAGCAAAAATTTTCATTTCACTTTTCCCCATCTATCTACTTCACTGATAGTGATATTCTATCATGAATTCATGTAGTTTCTAAGCGCTATCTTTCGGTTTCATGCGTCCTCTCTCCGGTGGATTTTTGGGGTGACTGCGGTTTTCTTGCTGGCGAAGCCGCTGGGCTCTTTTATGCTGGGCGATTTCCTTTGACGTGAGGGCGTTTTTCTGCAATTTAACTTCGCTTAGATATCTAATTAATAATTCCGCTGTATTGACCGCGTCATCGATCCCCCTATGGGCTATTCCCTTTGGTTCTATTCCAGCGAGATCTAATGCTGTTTTTAGACCCACTTGATTTTTTGTTATGCCTAATAACTTGCCAATCTGCTGTTGAATATCGTTATAGTTTATCAGCCAATCCAGGCGCATCCGATTGCGCAAGCATTCGTTAATAAAATGAAGACGATCGTCTCTCCCCCATGAACAGAGGTAATACCCATCCCCTAGCCATTTGGAAAAACGCTCCACCCCCTCTTTAAAGGTGACAGCTTGCTTTAGATCTTCCTTCGTCATGTTGATAAATTTCCTTGTACTCTTCGCCACATACCCACTCTTGGGTTTGATATAAATTTGAAATTGATCCGTTATCGTCCCCGACTTTAAATCGACCTTGCACGCGCCAATTTCCACGATTTCACTTAATTGGCCTTTTCTATATCGTTTAACGAGCTCCAAATCGAATACAACAGCATTCAAAACAATCATCCTTTGCTGGTGGTTTATCTCTTATTTTCCCTTTAAACATAGGGTTTTATCAGTATAGGCAAAATTTGGTCCATACCCAGATGGGGTATTTCATGTTACCCTCTAACGGACGGGGACATCCTGACCCCAAATACTCGCTTAAAGGATGGTTAGTATGAAAAAAACAAAGATGATGAGCATGATCCTTGCCACAGGTCTCCTGTTTTCCAGCGTCTTTGGCGCAGCAGCTGATGCGGCTGCTCTAACAGTGGGCGAGAAAGCGGCTAGCCGAGCCAAAACCTATATCGGGCATCCAATAGACAATCACACGTCTGGCTATTTTGTATCTTATCTCCTTGGTAAAGAAGGAGTAAAAGTACCTAGCAATTTAGCAGCATTGAGCAAAGAAGGAAGCTTAATTACGAACAAGGCCAATCTTCGTCCAGGTGACTTGTTATTTTTTGGGACAAGCCCTTCTGACCTACTGGCTGTCGGTATCTATACAGGCAACCAAAAGTTTATTATTGCCTATCAGCCTTATAAAACCGTCCAGCAAATGGATTTAAATTCTTCGGTAGCCTCACGCTACTATCTAGGCGCCAAGCGTCTGTCGAATACAACGACTCAAACAACCGCACCCTCTTCTTCCGTAAACGTGGAAAGGGTTATCTCTGCAGGGATGAAGTACCTAGGAACCCCATACGAGTTCGGTTCGAACCGATCAAGCACCCGAACGTTTGACTGCTCTGACTTTGTCCGTCGTGCATTTATTCAAGGAGCTGGGATTACCCTACCTTCTAATTCTCGCACCCAGGCAGATGCCGTGAAAAAAATGGGACAAACATCTACGAACTGGAAAAACCTCAAGCGTGGGGACCTGATGTTCTTCATGTCCTATAAAGGGCCAAAAGCATCCGATTATAAAGGAATCAACAAGTCCAGCCAAAGAATTACCCATGTAGGAATCTATTTAGGAAATGGAAAAATCCTTCATACCTATTCTAAAGCTTCCGGTGGGGTAAGAACGGATTCCATTGCGGGAACACATTGGGAACACCGCTTCATCTTTGGGGGAACGGTCAAAAAATAATACAGCGAGAGTAGCCAGGCAGGAGATATAAACTCCATGCTTGGCTTTTTTTCAATTAGGCTAAAGTTTCGGGTATACAATGTACGTCAACTTATTTTATCATATACATAAGATAATTTTATAAAAGAAACCTGACGTGACTCGTTGAACCCAGTTTACCGATCTGCACAGTATACCCGAAGCCTATCAGTTCGATTCTTGGGACCAGCTGTTTAGCCTGCCGAAACTATGAGATGCCGTCATTATGGCCACTCAGGATCGACAACACTATAACCCGATTCTGAAGGCCCTAACTAAAGGATACCATATTTTAGTAGAAAAGCCACTGAGTCCTAGCCTATATGAATGCATGGAAATAAAGTTGGCAGCGGAGTGGACTCATTCTCAGTTTATGCTATGTTATGTCCTCCTCTATACTCCATTTTTTGAGACCCAGATAAATGAAAAAAAGCACCAGGCTTTCTTTCTGGTGCTTTTTTCCTTCTTCTATAAGCCTAGCCGTTTAAACTCCCGCTCTAGTATTTCAATCCACTCTTCCATCGTAACCCCATCCGGATTCTCCTCGGATGGTCTCTTATGCCAATCACTCTCCGGGAACATGCCTTGTCTGATATACATCTTTAGCTGGCGTATTTCCTCCAGCTCTAAATCGTGCAACTCTCTAAACCAAATGGCTTCATCCATTGTTCAATCTCCTTTATCTACTTAAGGAACATATTGCTCTGTTACTTTTACGATCACTCCACTTTGAAGTTCAATCCAGTATGGGATGTGGGCCTGATGCTGCTTATTTTTATTGAAGTGGTTTGCAAAGTTGTCTAGTGATACTTTTTGATCAAAATAAAAATTTCCATCTTTACGGCCGAAGGTTTGAAGCCTAATGACGGCCTTTTTAGACAGCTCAAACGTACGCAATTTAGGATTCACGTTACGAATATAAAAATCATTCGGCGCGAAGCACTCTGACTCGAAACCCTTGCACTTCCCATCCTCTCTCATCGCACGATTGGCCGCTTCCCCCGAAAACCACTGAATATAATCGATGGTTACTTTATATTTTCCATTTTTCTGCTTTTGCACCTGCGTAATGTATCCTATTTGCTTCTCTACCTTTTGCGCGGAAGGGGCCGCTGAGGTAACCGAGCTAATAAACGAAAGAACCATGACAACACTCATTAGAAACATGGACCATTTTTTCACCGAAAATCATCTCCTCTTTCTTCATGCTACCTTTGACGAAGAGATGATGGTAAATGTTTCATGCTGGATCCCATTTTTTACAACGGATATATCCTCGAAAGGTGGACTCTAGGATTCTACCTAGGTCGAATAAGGCCTTTTCATTTCCTACTCGGCTCACCAGTTGAAGGGCAATCGGCATATTTGACTGATCCACTCCAATCGGTATGGTCAACGAGGGCAGTCCCAACAGATTGGCGAGAGCCACATAGGGGATGTAACGAAGAAAGGTTTTCTGAATAGAAAACAGTTCACCATAAAGCTGTCCATGTGGAAGGGCACCCCGATGATAAACAGGAAGCAGCAAAATCTGTTTAGCGAGTTTCTGCTCGCTCCATTGGTTCATGTCCTCTAAGGTGGCCACCAGCTTGTTCACTTGCTTACCTCGAGGCCTAAATAAGGATGCACCGATTAAAGCCCACGTCAAAAAACGATGATAGGAGGTCTTTTCAAACAAGATTTCTTTGAGATACAGCGGAATCGGAGACATTCCTTTCTCCGGAAAGGCTGCGTCCGAAATGCCTTTGCCCGCATCGATGGACATTACTTGCTGCCATAAAAGAGCCAGCGTTTGAGGCTTGAAGGGAAATTCCTCCGTGATGGAAAAACTCGTGCCCAAAGCCGATTTTACGTTTAGGAGCAGCTGTTGGGTGTCCTCTCCTAAGGGGATGAACGTGTGAAAAGGTGGGAAACACAATTGGAAATTGTTCAAGTCTACATGAGGGGCCGGTGTATTCGTTATGATCCCATTCATTGTCTCAGCATCGTTCACCGATTTCGCCATCGCTCCTATGCCTAACATATCCTGCTGTAAGGGTTCTGTGACAAAAGGAAAATGCCCTTCTTGAGACACTTGATGTTTCCCAGACTTAAATCCAATCACTCCATTAAAATGGGCAGGAAACCGGATCGACCCCCCAATATCCGAGCCAATGCCAACGGCTGCCCCTCCCACAGCGATAAGTGCCGCTTCCCCTCCACTTGAACCACCCGCTGTCCGGGTAAGGTCCCAAGGGTTATTGGTCCGACCATAAAGCTTGTTGACCGATTCTTGACAGAAGCATAAGGTTGGCGTGTTCGTTTTTCCTAATACAATAACTCCTTCGGATTTGAGCCTCTGAACCACGGCCGCATCGGATTGTTCGATCCAATCTCTCCGATGGATCAGGCCACCGGTCGTTCTCATGCCTTTCACATGAAAAGATTCCTTCACACTGATGGGCACCCCAAACCATTTTCCCTTCGCTTTCCCTTCCTTTAATAACCGATCGCATTCCTCGGCTTCGATCCGTGCTTGTTCAAATCGCTCTTCCACCATAGCGTTCAACTCTGGATTAACCCGTTGAAGATGATCGATATAGGTTTCCGTTGCTTGCAATGATGTCACTACCCCCGCTTGAATGGCATGAGCCAGCTTAGTCGCATCCCAATCCAGGATGGTCTCCTTCAAAACGCTCCCCCCTCTAATGGCAGCTACCTTATCTTTATACTATGTCAGAAAAGAGGAGTCTATATATTCCTAAAATAATAACCTTCGCATATACATGTCCTATATAAGACAAGAAGGTGAACGGATGAAAAAGCAAAGCTTGGTCAAAGGAGCACTTGTCCTTACAGCGGCCGCATTTATAACGAAACTTCTCGGCTTTATCAACAGTGTCATACAGTCCCGTATCCTTGGGTCAGAAGGAATCGGTCTAGTGATGATGGTCATGCCTCTCATGGGGCTTCTGCTTACGCTGACCACCCTTGGACTGCCCGTGGCCATCTCCAAACTGGTGGCTGAGGCAGAAGCCCAGCAACAAGAGGGAAAGGTCAAGCAAATTCTAGCCGTCTCCCTCCTCATCACCGGCTCTATTGGCATCCTGCTTGTAGTGGTAACCTTGAGCTTTGGGCATCATTTTACGACCCACTTCCTTACCGATCAACGTGCCTACTATTCTCTGCTCGCTTTGACTCCCATTATCCCTATTTTTGCCTTGTCAGGAGTGATTAAAGGGTATTTCCGGGGAAAACAGCAGATGAATCCGATCGCCATCTCTCAGGTACTAGAACAGGTCGTACGAATTGGCTTGATCTATGCTTTTGTTCAGTGGCTTCTGCCTTATGGCGTGGAATATGCTGCCGCAGGTGCCATCTTGTGCGCGGTCGTCGGTGAAGCCGCTTCCTTATTATATTTGATCCTGATGTTCAAGAAAGGCTCCTTATTAAGAAGCTTTGAAACATCCGGGTCAAAAAG
The DNA here is from genome assembly GCF_004522215.1 of Ammoniphilus sp. YIM 78166. Classification (GTDB taxonomy): domain Bacteria; phylum Bacillota; class Bacilli; order Aneurinibacillales; family RAOX-1; genus YIM-78166. The sequence continues at coordinate 634,290 of NZ_SDLR01000005.1, forward strand.
TACACTCTATGAACTCCTCCACACGGGACTACCCACTACAGGCAATGGCTTTATTCACTCCATTGCCCGCGTGATCTCCCCGATCCTCATTACACAGGGCCTTGCCAAGGCCGGAATGAGCTCGGTCCTGATTACCAAGCAATTTGGCCTGCTGGCGGGCTTCGTTATGCCATTACTTTTTTTTCCTGGGTTTATTAACCATTCCTTAGCTGTTGCCTTAGTTCCGGCCATCAGCGAAGCAAATGTCCAAAAAAACTTCCGACTTATCCACGAGCGCGTCTACCAAGCTATTCGCATCGCTTTAATCGTCGGGATGCCGAGTACCGTGATCCTCACCATTTTCGCTGAACCGCTCATGACGGTGATTTATCATGCCTCTGAAGCTGCTGTACTGCTTCAGGTTTTAGCACCCTTTTTCTTGTTTCACTACTTCCATGCTCCCTTGCAATCCACCTTAGTCGGCCTCGGATACGCTAAAGCGGCTATGTACAATAACCTGATCGCCCGTTGTACAAGCTTGCTCTTGATTTATCCTTTATGCTCTAATCCGAAGCTCGGCATTATGGGAGTCGTATTAGCGATGAGCATCGGGGTGGTCCTAGAAACCTTTCTTCACTTCTTTTCCCAAGTCAAACTGATTGGATACCGCTTGAACACAATAGAGATGCTGAAGATCGTCATCGCAGGCTTACTAATGGGATACTTGGGTAAGTGGATGTTTGCTAAGCTTAGTGATCTAAGTCTGATCGGACAAACTAGCTTGTCTGTTGCGGGGGCGCTTTTCCTTTACAGCTGTTTACTCGTGTTCTTTCGTGTGGTCCGTCGTCGAGATATCCTCCGCATTCCCAAGATAGGCCCTAAGGTAGCCTTTCTATTCCCGCGCTAGTCAAGTGGAGCATATTCCCGTCCTCAGCCCATACACTCTTTATGATATGATGGTAGAATATCATGTCGTAAGGAGCTACTAATGAGTAAACCTTTTGATTTTACAGAAGGAAATTTGCTAAAACAGATGATCGCTTTTTCCATACCCATCTTCTTGACCAATATTCTTCAGATTTCCTATCAGCTGGTTGACAGCATGTGGGTGGGCAAACTAGTCGGCAGCCATGCTTTAGGTGCTGTAGCCATATCCGGCTCCGTTTTGTTCGCTGTTTTATCCTTTATCATCGGGATCAATGGAGCAACGTTAACCGTTTTATCCCAACAGCGCGGAAAAAAAGATGAGCAGGGTCTGAGTGAGTCGCTTAACGCTTTTGTCGTGGTGCTCTCTGTCCTTACCCTTGTTCTTGGTTTGGTCGGGTATCTGTCAACGGACACCCTCCTGCGATGGTTAGGCACACCTGACGAGCTTCTCCCTCTCGCTAGCGCTTATCTTCATATTAATTTTTTAGGGATCCTCTTTTTGTTTGGCTACAACTTTATTGGAACGGTTCTGCGAGCGATGGGAGACAGTCGAACCCCGCTTCGTTTTGTTTGGATAGCCGTCATCCTGAATGCTGCAATTAATCCGCTGTTTATTCATACCCTCGGCTTAGGGATTAATGGCGCAGCTTACTCTACTGTGTTGTCACAAGGAACCGCCTTTTTATTTGGTATCGTATATTGTATTCGAAGCGGAAAAGCTCCCTTCGTTCGCCCTTATCTTCCTTCTTTCTTCTATTTGAAAACGATTATGAAGCTAGGGATTCCCGCAGGACTTCAAATGATGGCTATTTCTGCCGGGATGACGGCTGTCATGAGCGTAGTCGCAGGCTACGGGCAAATCGTGGTGTCAGGATACGGCGCAGCGAACCGAATTGAAAGTATCATCATGATCCCAGCCTACACCTTGGGTTCCGTCGTCAACAGCATGGCCGGCCAGAATATCGGAGCGAAAAGATGGGACCGCGTCAACCACATTGCTTGGCTTGGCATTGCCGTGATCGTCACGATGATGCTCACGATTGCTGGTTTGGTCTACATGCTAAGTGGGACTCTTATCAGTGTGTTTATTGACGAGCCTGAAACTTTAGTATTTGGAACCTACTATTTGCAAGTAGTTGCTTTCTTCTATGTTTTCCTTGGGATCAATTTTGTGCTAAACGGAGTGATCCGAGCTTCCGGAGCTATGTTGACCGTTCTTATGCTGAATCTGGTATCCTTCTGGCTCCTCCGCTTTCCACTCGTCTACCTGTTCTCGGAATGGATGGGAGAAGAGGGGATTCCCTACGGTGTGGGCATCAGCTTGATTGTGAGCTCGATCTGTGCGAGCAGCTACTTCTTGCTTGGCGATTGGAGAAAGAAGAAGATCTTTAAGGAGGAACAGGGTCAGGTGACCGCGTGAGGAGTGGGGGGTGTGTGAGGCGGGACGGATCGGGGCCCCATTCGCCGCGGTTGAGGGCATGAGGGAGAGAGAGACAGTATGATGCCCTCCTTCACTCCGGATGATACTCTCAAAATGCTACTAAGCCAAAATCAGTGCATCATTGACGCCGGATGATTCACTCAAATCACTCCCGAGCCAAAATGGAGGCATCATAGACGCCGGATGACTCACTCAAATCGCTCCCAATCCAAAATCAAGGCATCATACACTACCTATGATGCACTCAAACTGCTCCCGAGCCAAAATCAGTGCATCATTGACGCCGGATGATTCACTCAAATGGCTCCCGAGCCAAAATCAAGGCATCATACACTACCTATGATGCACTCAAACGGCTCCCGAGCCAAGATCAGTGTATCAAAGACGCCGAATGATTCACTCAAATGGCTCCCGAGCCAAAATCAAGGCATCATACACGACCTATGATTCACTCAAATGGCTCTCGAGCCAAAATCAAGGCATCATGCACGACCTATGATTCACTCAAATCGCTCCCGAGTCAAAATCAAGGCATCATAGACTCTGGATGATTCACTCAAATGACTCCCGAGCCAAAATCAGTGCATCATTGACGCCGGATGATTCACTCAAATGGCTCCCAAGCCCAATTCTGTGCATCATAGACCGCCGAATGATTCACTCAAATGGCCCCCAAGCACTATCCCCTCCCCTGCCCTCACACCATCCCCCCCCTAACATCGCCCGCCCACCTATGGACTCCTATACCGATACATCGAATGATCCGCTCTAGCCTTGCGGATGGCATAAGTTACCGGGAGACCTCGGGCAACCCAGCGCAGGGCGCATAGGATGTTGGCCTCTTCCTCAAATTGCTCAACTATTGCAATTGTTTCTTCGTTAATATAACATTGGAGTTCATCCCACCCCATTGCGGAGTAAGCGTCATTTCCGTATGTTTTGAGTTCCACAAAATCTGTAAAACTTGGTTTCTTTAACTGCATCAGCCTTCTCATTGCTTGCCTGCATTCTGGATGGACAAGATTTTCAGTCATTTCGTCAGTCCTATTCTATTAAATTAAGGAGGATTACGTGTGAGTATCCAACCGCTTTTACAAGAGTTAATCGATACACTATTAGGTTATCCTATTACTCTTTCGCTATCTCAACCTCATCATTTTACATTAAAAACCACGACCATTTTAAACGACGTTACCATCACACCGGATGCCCAGCTTCAATTTACGTTCGATAACGGTTGTGTCCTACTATGCCAATCCCCCGCTCACCTAGAGAAAAACAAATATGGCTACTGGATCACTTCACAAGGTGATGTGTCGGTAGTTATTCGCAGACTCTAGTTTTACGCAACTTATACTCCTCAAGGCACCTCTTACATATACAAGCTTTTCTGACCCATTCACCCGGAACGGAGTCAAGAAGCTCTTGAGGAAAACTCTCCTTTGAACACCAGCAAGGGGCTGTTGTCTGGGCGAGATTGCCACAGCGATTCTCTTGACCACATAGAGGACACACGTTTTCAGGAATCATCCCGACCTACCCCCAAAGTTTTCCTTGTTTATACTGGCTAGCGATTTGTTCGATCCAAGCGGCACTCAGCTTTTTGGGGAATAAAGGGTTTACGTATAGATGATAGTAAGCTTTCTTTAAATCCTCCCAGCGGGTACAAACCCCTTCCCCTGAAAAACGGGCTAAATCAATCAGCTTCACGGTCTGGTCCTGCACAAGGATATTTTTAATGTGAACATCCTTTGGGTTTAATCCATATTGCCGAGCCATAGCTAAAGCCTTATCGATGTGCTTAATAATCGATTCTTGAATAAACCTTCCTTCAACGAGCATCTCGTGGATCGTTTTTCCATCAAAGAAATCTAACACAATATAATTGCTGCCGTAATCATGCATCCTTAGATAATAAGGCTCAAGACCTCCCACTACCTCGTACGCAGCAATTTCTGCAGCGGCTGCATGTTCTTTTCCCGAGTGAAAAACCTTGATGACTCTAGGCACACCAGGAAGCTTATACACCTTAGCACTGCGGCCCTCCCCGATTTTTTCCCAATCAGCACTTTTGTTTATCATCATGACTGGCTTTCCCCGTCTTTCCTTGATAATCATCCTCTTACGATATCATTACATAGATATTCAATCATTTCAAAAAGAATGTTGTATTGACTTTTTAATATGAGAGTTACATAATGGGGGCAACATGATCACACACATGGAGGATGGAGAAATGGCACAACGTCTCGTGGGAAATAAAGCACCCGATTTTACAATTGAAGTTGCTGAAGGTAATGGAAAAGATTTTGGAACCGTATCCCTTTCTGACTATAAGGGGAAATGGCTGATTCTGTTTTTCTATCCCTTAGATTTTAGTTACGTATGCCCTACAGAAATCACGGCTCTTAGTGATGCCTATCCTGATTTTGCGAGACTAGAGACAGAGATCCTAGGCATTTCAACAGACTCAAAATACTCCCATCGTGCGTGGATTAACACTCCGCGTGACCAGGATGGACTAGGAAAGCTCAACTATCCTCTTGGTGCAGACCAGAACCATCAGGTGGCTAAAGATTACGGTGTGCTCGTAGAAGAACAAGGGGTAGCGCAACGAGGTCTGTTCATCATCGATCCGTCCGGTGAGTTGAAATATCAACTTGTTATGTATGAGAACGTCGGCCGCTCGGTGGAAGAGACCCTTCGTGTCCTCCAAGCGCTGCAGACAGGCGGTCTTTGCCCTGCGAATTGGAAGCCAGGAATGGAAACCATTCAGTAAGACACTGTACATAGAAAAAACGGGAGGTTATCCTTCCGTTTTTTTTCATTTGTGTTACAATTCAATATATTAATAACAATATATCGCCATGAGGTATCCGTTATGGGAATCAATGATGTCATTGTTTTCGTTATGATTATCTTTAGTATTACCGGAGCCATTGATAAGTGGCTTGGGAACAAATGGGGATTGGGCAGCCGGTTTACGGATGGCTTTATGGCGATGGGATCATTAGCCTTAGCTATGATCGGCATTGTCTCCTTAGCTCCAGTCCTCGCAAGTGTGCTTACGCCCGTCATCACCCCGATCTACTCTTGGATCGGTGCGGATCCAGCGATGTTTGCCAATACCCTGCTTGCTGTTGATATGGGAGGCTATGCGCTTGCCCAGGTGTTAGCCGGGTCCAAGGAAGCTGAGCTATTCGCTTGGGTTTTCTTAGGCACCATGATGGGGCCTACGATTGTGTTTACCATCCCTGTAGCCTTAAGTATCATTCAGAAGGAAGACCATGTCTATTTTGCTAAAGGCATCCTGATTGGGATCATCACCATTCCTCTGGGCTGCCTTGTAGGAGGAGGCATAGCCGGCTTCAGCTTTAAGATGATGGCCATCAATCTCATCCCTACGGTTCTGTTTTCACTCGTGATTGCTGTTGGACTGTGGAAGATTCCCCAGCATTTGATTCGCGGTTTTCATTATTTCGGTCGGATTGTCGAGCTGATTACCCTCATTGGCCTCGTGGCTATCATGGTTCAGACGATGACGGGCTATACGCTGATACCGGGTCTTGCCCCCATTTCTGAAGGGATTCAGACGGTTGGGCTGATTGCCATCATGCTTTCTGGAGCTTTCCCCATGGTATTCATCATTACAAAGGCTTTCCGGCGACATCTGGAAAAGCTGGGCTCAGCCTTAGGGATTGGTGAAATCGCGACAGCAGGGCTAGTGGCTTCCTTAGCCCATAACATCCCCATGCTGGCTATGATGAAAGACATGAAACCGAGAGGCAAGATCATCAACACGGCATTCGCGGTTAGCGGCGCGTTTGTATTGGGAGGGCATCTCGGTTTTGTCGCGGGAATGAATAAAGAGATGGTTTTTGCCATGATCATAGGCAAGCTCTTCAGTGGAGTGAGTGCGATTCTCCTCGCTCTCGCCGTCACGCGTTCTCAGAGAATATCCGAACAAGACGAGCAAAAAATTTCGGTGTAACGTGATAATCATCACCGAGAAAAAAGGTCAAACCGTTTAAGATCAAAGTAGAAAGACAAACACTACGATGATCGGAGGAAAAAAAGATGATGACCACTTTTTTACCTAGTGATAAAACCGGAGATATCGTGACTCGTTTTCCCCAATCGAGCACTCTATTTAAAAAGCATAGAATTGATTTTTGTTGCGGAGGTAATCGCCCCATTGGTGAGGTAGCTAAGGAGAAAGGGTTAGATGTGGAAGCATTTCTTAGCCAAGTCAATCATCTGTATCAGCAACAAGCGGACACTAAACAGTCCGACCAAGATTGGTCAAAGGCAAGTGAGCAGGAGATTATTAATACCATTGTCAATCGCTACCATGCTTATCTAATGCAACACTTACCCGAGATTAGCCAATATGTAACGAAGGTGGCAAGAGTACACGGTTCCCAGCGCGAGGAGCTTGTTAAGCTCCATGAGGTGTTCCACCAGTTTAAACTGGAGATGGAGCAGCATGCCTTAAAGGAAGAACAGCAAATCTTCCCCCTCATTCTTCAATACGTACAAAATCCGGCCCCCGAGCTTCTGCAGAATGTAAAAGACGGCATCCAGGAGCTCGAAAGCGAGCACGTAGGAGCGGGTAATCTGCTAGAGGTCATGCGTCAGCTTACGCATGATTATGAGTTGCCGGCTGAAGCTTGCATGACGTATCAACTGACTTTTAAAAAGCTAATGGAGCTTGAAGAAGATACGTTTATGCACATCCATCTGGAGAATAATATCCTTTTTCCTCGTATCCTTAACCAATAGAAAAAAGCAGGGGAAGCAACCGCCTCCTCTGCTTTTTCCCTTATATACTATAAGCGAGCCACTCCGACTTCTTGCCCCCCATCTTGTCATACAAGGCCTGGGCGGCTTTATTATCATGAGCAGTCTCCCACGACATGTAAGCATAGTCGTTTTCTCGAATATACCGGATGCAATGCTCGAACAGCTTCTCCCCGACTTTCTTTCCCCTGGCGGGCTCCGCTACAAATAAGTCATTTAAGATCGCGGCTTTTTTCACAGACAAGGTGCTAAAGGAATTATATAGTGTGGCAAAACCAACTAGCTCCCCTTCGACCTCCGCTACAAACTGCAGTCCTGAGCCGGGCTGATCAAGCAAATGTAAAATCAAACCTGTCAACGCTTCCTCCGAAGGCTGTTCTCTCTGATAAAAATTGACAATATAATCGTTCATTAAATCATATAAAGCAGGTACATCCTTGTTTTCAGCTTTTCGGATCACAATAGCCATTTTCAATCCACTCCCATTTACTTTCGGTTAAAACCTTGCTTTTCCACAAAGTCTTTCATGTACATTCTGCTTTTACCTTTGAGGGTAGACATAACAAGGTCCGACCAACGATCCTTGCGTTTTCCTGAGGTTCGGACATCATAATAGTGCTGCATCACTTCGTCATATTGATTGAGATAAGGCTTGACCTCTGCTTCAGCTGCTTTATAGCTATTTTCATGGTAAATGACTTCTTGCGGTAGTCTCGGCTTAAGGTCCGGCTGTTGGTCGGGAATTCCCACCGCTAAGCCGAACAAAGGCAGGACGAGCTCAGGAATCTGGAGCACTTCTTGCACGCCCTGCAAGTTATTGCGGATTCCACCGATATAACAAACACCAAGCCCCATGGACTCAGCCGCAACGGTTGCGTTCTGGGCAGCAAGTGCAGCATCGATTACTGCCACCATGAACTTTTCTGTACTTTGTAGGGATTCCTCTATCTCAACCTCCGCCCATTCCCCAATCTGTTGATGACGATAGAGATCAGCACAGAACACAAAGAAATGGCCATTCTCTGCCACATAAGCTTGGTTTCCAGCTAGCTCAGCCAGTTTTTGTTTCTTCTCTTTATCCGTAACGCCGATAATCGTATAGGCTTGGACATGGCTTGATGTGGAAGCCGCTTGAGCGGAGGCGACAATGGCTTGAATCTGTTCGGTAGATAGTCGCTCATCCTTGAACTTTCGAATCGAACGATGGTTACGTAGTAGATCAATAGTTGGGTTCATGCTCTTCTCCTTTTGTTAAACTGCAATCAATCCCATTTAGTATAATTTATCCCATAAAAAAAAGCGATGGCCGAAGCGATCGCTATACGTTAGGAATGTTTTTGTATAAACTCTAATCCTCGGTAAAGCCACACCGCAGCGTCTTCTCGGGTAATCGGTTTATCCGGATAGAAGTTGCCGCTATCGTCTAATGCCGCCATTTTTGTGATCAAGAGTTTTTGAATCGTATCCATCTTAGAAGGATCAATCTTCTCCTCATCCCCGATTAGCATGAAGATCTCAATAAAAGCATATTCTCCTGTCTTCAGGACGGCCTTCATCAATAAATCAGCGAATTGCTCCCTGGTGATGACCTCGTCCGCACGAACCGCTTGATCTATGTCCAACCCATGGTGATGCGCCACAACAAATGCTGATGAATACCAAGCATCGTTCGGAATGGCGGTGTAATAATCACTCGCTAAAGGTTGCTTAATAAAACGGATATGATCCAGGTTCAGGTCAAAGCCCTTAACTATTAACTGTACCGCCTGTGCGTAGGTTAAAGATTCTAGCGGTGCAAATACCTCATCACTATAGCCCTTAACAATCCCTCTTTCTTTTAAAGACACGATCTCCTGCTTTACTTGACTTTCTTGTAAATCGGAAAAAGCCCACACGGACGGTTGAGCAGGTACTAACAGGGCCAGCGTGAGTGCGATCCATCCTACATGTTTTTTCATATATCTCCCCTACCTTTCATCCCCTTTACCTTCTTGACGTAACAGGAACAAGTTAGGTTGCAGGTATATGTTGCGCTCCTTATCACTAAGCTGTAGAGAGGGAAACGATAGGGAGGTGACACAAGCTTGGGTAAATTTTTTCTTTTTTCCTTCTTATGGTGGATCACAGGCAATCCCTTTCTGGCTATCCTCTTGCTTCTCATTCTATTCTACTTCTTAGATAGAAGGTTTATTGGCTTATCGCCTAGCATCACGAAGCCCCTCCGGCAGATGAGAAGAATCTCGAAGTTGCAGCAAGAGCTTCGCCTAAATCCGCATCATACGAGTAACAAGCTAGAGCTGGCCCGTCTTTATATGGAAAAAGGACAGTATCAAAAGGCATTACCTTATCTGCAGGAGGTCCAAGCCGTTATCGAAGATTCAGCAGAAATTGATTATGAGCTAGGGCTTTGTCTGGTCAAAACCGAGAGGATCAAGGAGGGAGAGGCTCTAATCCTTAAGGCTTTAGAAAGGAATCCTCTAGTCAAGTATGGAGAACCTTATCTAGAATTAGGAGAAATCTATAGCCCTATCGACATAGAAAAAGCCCTTTCCTACCTTCAAAAGATTCAGGAGATCCATTCTTCCTCAGCCGAGACCTACTATCGTTTAGGAACACTCTACACGCGTTTAGGCCAGAGGGCCGAAGCCGCGAAAGCCTTTAACGAGGCGCTGGAAATCTATAAAAGCCTGCCCAAATATATGCGTAAAAAGCAAAGAAAGTGGGCGATCCTCAGTCGCATAAAAAAAGCTTCTATCGAAGCATTTTCAGTGTAGCAGACCGCCTTAAAAGGAAGCTTTTTATGCCGATAGGAAATTATGTTTACTTTAACAATTTAAAGTAACATATTATTTCCTATGCGGTAAAAAAAAGCAGGAGTGGATGAGCTCCTGCTTACTTTTTCTTTTCGAGCTGTTCAAGGAAGGTTTCCAGGGAGGCATCTAGCTGCTTTTCCCGGAAGCGGTCCTCGTTCACGTCAGAATCAACCTCAAGCTCTTGCTCCAAGATCCCGTAAACATCATCTGGGTTGAAAGGGGCTTTTTTAGTTTCCTTCATTGGCTTACTCCAACTCATTCGGCAGTGATATAATCGTTAGCTTTTCTTTAATATCATGATCGATAAGAACCTGTACTCCTTCTTTCCACTCATAGCGACCTGTATAGCTCTCGCCTGGATTGTCCTTTTGGTTCAAGACGTTAAAGTCACCGAAGTCCCCTTCCGTAAAGCGCTGAATGAAAGGATCAAGCTCGCCAAACGTCATGTGGTCTGTAATGCCTTGCGTGATGGTTACATCGCCAAGTCGTATCCTCATGGTAAAAACCTCCTTTTTACATCCTACACCTTTCATTTTCTCCTACTCCACAAGCATCATGCAGCATCGGTTAGTTTCTGCTCATTGCGAGCCACTAGATGACCTGCTAAAGAAGCTAAGATCTGCTGAAATACCATAGCCAAGATAATTGGCGCGGCTACTGCACCCGGGAAATAAGAAACCGCAATTACGGCACCTGCACTGACATTTCTCATCCCCCCGCAGAATACGAGAACTATCACATTTTCTCGGTCCCATTTCAATTGCTTGGCAATGAGCCAGCTAACAAAATAGCCGGAGGCGGCAATGAAAAATACCATACCTGCCATCGTGGCGAGCCTGCCATCCAGTTGAGTCAGATAAGGAGCGACTGTGGCACTATTAATCGTAACCACCACACCAAGGCCAATCTTGGAAAAAGGAGATAAACGAGGACTCCAGGAACGGTGAAGCCTTCCTTTTGACACCTGATTAAAGAGCATTCCTAAGAGAGAAGGAATCACGATCATCCCGAGCAACCCCATGACCATCGCGCTCATGTCAATTTGAACCATGGATCCGGCGAAAAGGGACAGACTATAAGGAACTATAAAAGGAGATAGCAAGGTATCAATGATAATAATAGAAAGCCCTAAAGCGATGTTTCCTTTATAAATCACTACCCAGATCATGCTGGTAATCCCTGTTGGAATGACCATTCCTAAAATTAATCCCGTAATGGTCAGTGCATCGCCGCTAAATACCAGGTGTCCAAAGGACCAAGCCCATAAGGGCATTAGAAAATGCAAAACAAAAAGGGCAACCAAAATCGGGAAGGGGTGGGATATCACCCGCCCCAAGCTTTTGAAATCAGCACTCAAACTGCCGGCAAAGGTCATAAAAGCAAAAATAAAAGGGACTAAGAAAGCTAAACCCATGATTTTCTCCCCTAGCCAAACTCCCACGAGAACACTGACAGGAGTGATCAGAGGCATACTCTTCTCTAGTGCTCGATTGACTTTACTTAACATCTCTTCTCCACTCCAATAAGTCTTCTCTCTTCTCTATAAATTAGCTTAATACTGCTTGAATCTTTTTCCGCTTCGCCTCAAACTTCTCATCGGAAAGCACAGGCTTAGCTTCTTGCGTATCAATCTCTTGCAAAAGCTCATGCCAAGACTTACAACCAAGGTAAGCCTCCTCAATCGGCAACGTAACCGGCTTTTTCAATTTAAAGATGCGTAGGACTAATACATGAAGCGGCTGTGTCTTCTTCCAGTTTAATCGCTCTTCGGCAACGGTATCCACCCAGATGTGATAGGGAGATAAGGTACGTACCTTTTCTTCATCAAAGACTTCGATATCTTCCACCACCTCGGCGACGATTCGAATTTGAACCGTGGAGTTCCTCGAATCCCACTGGTTCAGGGAATCAAAGAAGTCCGGCTCATATTGAGGTTTAACGAGTTCTACCTTTTGATGTTCAAAGGTGGGGTATAACAGGAATCGCTGATCTACCAACTCAAACTGCTTGGTTTCCTCATGAATGCCACCCTTGCGAAGCAGGATAATCTGCTGACCCTCTTCCAAAGCTTTTACGGCAACTCCCCACTCTTTTAACGCTAATTTCATTTTGGTTTCCTCCATGTTTTGTTTTTTATTTTACTACATATTCTGCTCGATTGGCTCTTCTCCTCTTTAAATCCGCCATCATCACGACAGCCTGACGAACATCCTGTTCAAAACTAGCTTCATGCGGAACGTCCACTAGCCCATCCACCCCATCGCGGAGAAAGAGTAGAGACATGCCAGCTACCTCAACCTGCCTGATTTGCTCATAGGCTAGCTTGTAAAGGTAAAGCTGTGGCTTATACTTTTCAATCAGATCTTCTCTTTGTTGGGTTCGGTTGGTTTTTAGATCGATTACGCAGATTCCGCGTTCCGTTCGAACCACCTTATCAATGGTGCCTAATAAGTGAATCCCTTCGACTTCGCAGGTAAAGCTCCACTCATTTTCCATCGGCGTCCCTAACAGCTCGGGATCGATTCCTTGGTAAGAACGGACGAGCTTCTCGAGTTCCCGTTCATATAGCTTCAGATTTTCTTGATCTTCCAGACGGCTCAGTGCTTCTTTGAAGGCGAGTCTTTTGGGCCAGCCCTGGTCTAAGCACTCACAAATGCGATGCACAAGTCCTCCTAATTGAGAGGCATCGATCCCGAAGTAAGGCGTGTTTGGCGTGGAATCCTGTTCTTGCAGCCACTCTGGATTCATCTTCAAGACGTGCTTCTGATAATATAACTGGGGATCGTTCATAAAGTCCATCACTTCACTCACGGAAAAAACGATCGGTGGCTCTGGCTCAAGGGATAAGGTTGGCCCCTCATAGATCTCTTCTACCATCTTGGCTTTATGTGAATGGACTTCATTTTCCCGAACCAAGATGCGCTCCCCTAGCGATTCCGATTGAGATAAGGCTGTTTGCAGCATCTGGTACCATGTTTTATCCGCTTCTTCCGGCTTGTCTTTTTCTTTATGAATAGAAGATAAAACTAAATAATCGCGGGCTCTCGTGGTGGCTACATAAAACAATCGCTTCGACTCTTCTAACGCTTGATCCCGAGCCTGCTTACTCCATGCCTCAAACAAAGGAGTAGAAAATTCTTCTTCAATGTGAGGCTCTTGTTCTTTTTCCTTTTTATACTTGACTGCCAGGCCAAACTCCTTGTGGAATCGAATGCTTCCGCGGTCGGATTGAATGCTGCGACTAAGATTGGGCAAGAACACGATGGGAAACTCCAGCCCTTTTGACGCATGAACCGTCATAATATGGACGGCATCCCCCTCATCCAGCTCCACATCGGCCTCTCCCTCTTTTTCTGACAAAGCAATAACCCGGTCCGTCTCGGTTAGCATCTGGTCAAAGGAATAGAGCTTCAAGTCAGCTAAGATCCCAATGAGCTTCTCTACATTTCGAATGCGCTGCAAGCCGTTGGACTGCAAGTAACAGCTGTAACGAAAGCCGCTCTGTTCAAAAAGCTGGAATAGCGCTTCTTTAGTATCCGTTTGGGGAAAATAAGGCACCCACTGCTCATAGAAGCGATAAAAACGCTCGAGCTTTTCTCTTAAGTGCTCTTCTATGCCAGCATCATGGAAATGACCTTCATATAGAAAAGAAGAAACCGGGACGCCTTTTGACCATTTTTTAATCTCAAGAAAATCATTCATGCAGAGACCAAATAAGGGTCCTCTAAGTAAGGCATGGATGTAGAGGGATTCCCACGGGCGGCTCATCCAACGTAATAAGCTTAGAAAATCAAGGACTTCTTGCTTTTCATAGAAGCCAATTCCCCCGTAGACCACGTACGGGATGTTACGATCCTGTAGCGCCATCTCCAGCTGAGTCAAGGGAGTTCGGCTCGGAATTAAGATGGCCATGTCCTTCCATTTCGGCGCAGTCCAACTGCCCTGAACCTGAACCTCTGGCGTTTGATTCTCCACCATGTCTACCATTCGGGAAACGAGCATTTGATACTCGTCCACTTGATCCGATTCCTGATCCAATCTCCCCTTCAGTAATTCCACACGTACTTCTTGTTCTCGCTCCGAGCAACGGGCAGCAATTAAAGGAGAATAAGGAATGCGATAGGACGAGTCACTTTCCTGTTCCCCCAGGATCGAGGCGAAGGCAAGATTGACAAAATCAATAATCCCTTTACACGTACGGTAATTGTTCGGCATATCGATAAAGGCTGGACCGGTTGACCTCGCTTTTGCTTGGGCAGCATACACTTTCATCAAACTCACATCGCCGCCTCGAAAACGATAGATGGCTTGCTTGCCATCCCCTACAATAAAGCGAAAATCGGGCTGAATGCGCCCAAGCATGCTCATTTGCAACCTATTGGTATCCTGAAATTCATCGATCATGAAATGCTTGTATTTTCTCCTGCATTCCTGTGCCACGCTGTTTTTTCCCAGTGCCCCCACGGCCTTTCGCTGTAGATCCGCGAAGTCCATAGCAGCCTGGTTTCTCTTGGCCTTATCGTACCGGTCATGAAAACTTTTCATCATACGGCCAAAAAGCTCCACGATCAACTCCAATTCGCGCAGTGTTTCAACTGCTCGAACGGGATGGCTCTTCCAAAACTCCCTCACAGGCGACCAAACCTCTTTTAAGAAGCCGTAGAGCGCTGGTGCGGACTTTTTCCAAGCTCCTGCCAGAGTAGGCATCACCTGCGTGACCCTTGCAAATTGCCCTTCGACATCGTGGTTTCTGTTGAAGCCTGTGTTCTCTAGAACTCCAAGAATATTTTCAATATGACCGGTAGCACTGCTGGCTTTCTTTTGACTTAGCTCTCCTAACAACTGCTGAAGGGGAGAAATATAGTCTTGAGCCTTCTGATAGAATTCATCAAGACACCTCTGCTTTTGCAAAATTTCTTGCTCCACGGCCCGCTTCACCATGACTTCGGCATTAAAAAGATCAAGCAGATCGACCTCGTCCTCTAGCTCCTGAAGCTGTCCATAGACTTCCTTAACGGTCGCTTTTAACGTATGCTCATTAAAAAAGCGATATAAGGGGGACCATTCCTGATAGTTCGCTTGCTCTTCGAATAAAGAGTCAAGGATATCCGCTTGCAACAATCTCGCTTGCACTTCATCCAGTACGGAAAAGGAAGGAAGAACTCCCGCTTCAAAAGAGTAGTCTTGCATGATCTTCTGGCAAAAACTATGAAACGTCGTGATGGCGGCACTGCCAAGGGCCTCGATTTGCTCATCCCAAAATTGCTCGGCTACTTTCAGGGACGGACCCGCATATAATTTGGCGGCTTCTTTCTTCTTTGCCAACAGGTTCTTGCGGATCCTATCCCGCATTTCACGAGCCGCTTTTTTAGTAAAGGTGATGGCCACAATTTCTTCAACCTGTGCGGAAATCGGCGAAGGCTCATGAGCCATGAGCTCGGCCAACCGCTGCTCACAGAGATACACATAACGCTCCGTAAGCACTCTTGTTTTCCCCGAACCAGCTCCAGCTGAAATGACGACCAGTTCTTCTTCGCTCAGAATCGCTGATACTTGCTCTGGATTGAACCCTTCCGCCTCAAGCCGCCCCCGCTTCTCGAAAGCAAAACTCATGTCCAAGAATCTTCTCCCTCCTCTATTTGCGTTTTCGTCACCCGACAAACCAATTTATAGGGACACCACGGCTGACAATCTAAGGGAGCGACTGAAAAGTCTTGATGCATCCCCTTCCATAACGTGTGGACCCGATCTCGCAATTGATGCTCTTCTACAAAAACAGAAGCGTCTAACTCCTTCACTTTTTGGGCTTGCTTGGATACATTGAAGCGGGTAGCTTTCTCGTGATCCCAGATGCCGTTCTTTGCCCGTTTGGCAGGATCCTTTAATGAAACATAGGAAGCTCCGTGTGGAGACAGGCTTTGAAACTCTTCTTGCACCGCTAACAAATACAAGGGAAGCTGCAACTTTAACCCCGGCTTCACTTCGGTATGAAGGTTCATCGATGCTTTTCCTGACTTGTAATCGTAAATGACAAACCCTTCTTCATCTCGGTCTAGTCGATCGAGCTTTCCTTCCACGGTAATGTTCGTCTCTTCGTCGATAGCTAGATGAAGACGAATTTCCTTTTCGAAGCGGGAAATTCTCATGCCCTCGAGCCCGGGATTATTCCAGAAGTGGTAGCGCTCAGCTGACCACCATTTCCTGAAGGTCTTCCACCAGCTGTCTTTCTCCTTTAGCAGGACGATGGGGCTTAACTCCTTATTTTTCTCCTCTACTTCCTTCCAAAGCGTGGCAAAGAGTTCTTCCAGCTGCTTCTCCGCCACTGGCTCCAGCCCCTCTTCCCGAAAAACAGAGAAAGGCTTCTCCACGACTCCAAGCTCGGTATAAAAGCGCTGAATAAACCGATGCTGCAAGGAGCCTTTCTCTCTTGCATCTACCTGTTCAAGACGTTCCCTCGGTTCCTCTATTTCGAGCAGCCTCTCCATCGCATAGCGGAAGCGGCAGGCAGCATAACTTTCTAATGCCGTCACAGCGACGGTATCCTTAAACAACTCTTCTTGCCATGTTTGGGTTAATGTCTCTCTACCATCTTCTAGCCTTTGAAGGTGTGTTCGCATTTCTAGCAGAGTATCCGGCACTTTGGAGAGCTGTCTTCCCCGGCCCAAATGATAAGCTAGCTTCTCCATCCAATCGGTCTGGCTGTAGTATAGATACTCCCCTCCCTTCTTTCTACTGAAGCGAGAAGCCGTACTCCATATCGTATGAGTAGAAGGGATTTGCTTTCTTTTCAAACGCTGCTTGTTTTGGAAGGTATAGGTCCGTTTCCGCGCTCGACTACCCACCTGGCGCTTGCGATTGCCTACATATTTGGATGCTAACAGCGGGTTTTCTTGATCGCTTCCTACCACATAGGAAAGGGTCAAAAACGGACTTAAATAAGCGAGTTGTTTAAAAAGCAGGTCTTGCTTCGCTAGATGGGTTCGGCGGTCTGGCCTGGCAAAAGGAAATTCCATTCGATCAAGGTCGATTTCCTGAACATATCCCTGAAGCTGATGGGGAGAAGGGAACACCCCATCATTCATGCCTAATACGTATAAATGGTTTCCAGAGAAAAGGGCAGCGTCGCGAAGGGTATACAAACTTACCCCTGCGATTGGCGTACGGTCTTGGTAGATCTTCGTACTCTGCAGCAATTCCTCCATCCACGCTAAGAACGTATCCAAATAAACAGGATAAGACCCCAGACCCCGATCCTGCAGCTCTTCTCTTTTGGAGGTAAGCATAAGAATAAGATGGTCATAGGCTTTCCATTCCGTACATACCTTTTGCAAGAACTCCGTATTCTCGGCATCCAATCGCTTTTTCCAATGCTCAGCAAACCTTTGCTGCTGAAGAAATTCGAGAAGGAAATGAAGATAGCTCTCGAGGGTCCCCTCTTCAGACAAGGACTGATGAAGAAATAAGAAAGGATCGAATAGCGGTTGAAGCTCTTCAGGCAACACCCCGCTTTCGAGAAAACCTTGCTTCATCTTGGTATATTCTTGCGGTGAAACATATAAGAGTCGCAAGAACAAATCAAACAACCCCAACCTGCCCCATTTGTCTTCTCGAGCATAGTTTTCTTTTAAACTCGTAATCAGGAAACGATAGAATTGCGTTTCTTGAAAGGATATGTAGGAGGGTTGCTTCAGAGGGATCCCTCGATGCTTGGCAATCCGTTGAAATGGCTGACTATACTCCTGCTCATTAAGGAGTAAAACACCAAACGAATCCCAGCCCCTCTGCCCTGCCTGTTCAACTACTTCATCTAGCATCCCATGAATTTCTTCCTCTACGGAGGACGCTTGCTTCACTCTCTGATGCTTTAATTTCAAGTTAGACTTAGGACCGCTGCTAGCAGAAAATCCCATCTGCGAAAGGTGATGTCTCGTTTCTTGTACCAGCTCCGCCCCCGGCACATCCGGTAAATAAATAGTCACAGGGATCTTGAGATCCACCACCGCTTGAAGGAGTTGGTATTGTAAGGGACTAAGATCATAGAAGCCATCCACAACGAGATGTCCGATCGGCAGTTCAGACAATTCTCTAGCTCTGGCAACAGCTTCGAGACTCAGGTTCTCGGGATCTAAGAAACCCTGATTTACCCATTTTTCCTCATACTCCTCTAATAGAGGTCTCATAGCATGTAATCGGGCAGGAAGCTGATCGAGCGAGATGCCCATTCGCTTTAACTGTCCATACGTATTGGCATAGGCGATCGCCTCATGCTTCTTTTCCTCGCGATGGTCTCCATTGGTGTATTGACGCAGCGCCAGTTCTTGCATAAAAATCTTACGCTGGTGCTCCGTTGTTTCGGTAAAGCTAAGTCCCGCGCAATCCAATATCAGCTTGGCCAAGTCGTCAAACGTAGCAAAAGCTAAACCCGACTGCCTCAGGCGAGCCCTTCGCAGCCATTTTTTTGCAGGGAGCAAGTAGTAAATCGGATAAGGCATACTGTCTTGTTTTTTACGCCAGCCTTTTAAGCGGTTCGGATAAGCAATTTCAGTCAACCTCGAGCGCTTGATAACGAACTGGTTCATCTTTCGTCCCCCGATCCTTTGAAAAATCCTCTATACCTGAGTATACCAAAAGACAAGGCAAAAAAGCGTGGATCCTATTGGAATCCACGCTCTTTGCCATTAAGCTTGGTTCGACGAACCAAATTCTCTCATTTTCCCTTTAACCGTTTCCTTAATGGCATCCCTCGCAGGGCCTAAGTATTTACGCGGATCATATAGATCCGTCTTCTGGCTCAATACCGAACGTACCACCGCTGCTGAAGCCATTTGATTTTCCGTGTTAACATTAATCTTCGCCGTTCCGAGTGATATCGCTCGTTGAATGTCTTCGGTAGGGATACCTGTTCCACCATGAAGGACTAACGGGACATTCGTCAATTGTTGAACTTCTTTCATGCGATCAAATCCTAGATTAGGCTTTCCTTTATAAGGTCCATGTACGGAACCTAAGGCTGGAGCCAAGCAATCCACGCCTGTAGCTTGGACAAGCTGTACGCATTCAGATGGGATGGCATACATCGCATCGGCATCCGCCACGACCAGATCGTCCTCCTGTCCGCCTATGCGGCCAAGCTCCGCTTCAACGGACACGCCCAGCGCATGGGCTACTTCAACCACCTGTTTCGTGATTTGAATATTCTCCTCCAGCGGGTGATGGGAGCCATCGATCATAACAGAGGTAAAGCCTGCATACATCGCTTCCACACACTTCTCAAACGATGAACCATGGTCCAGGTGAATAGCTACTGGAACCGTCACCTTATATTCTTCCATGAGTGCCTTGACCACGGCCACAACCAGCTTGAAGCCCCCCATATAACGAGCTGCCCCTTCACTCACACCAAGGATCACCGGCGAGTTTTCTTCTTGTGCCGCCTGTAGAATGGCCTGGGTAAACTCTAGGTTATTCAAATTAAACTGCCCTACCGCATAATGGCCTTTGACAGCCTCGTTCAACATGTCTTTCATCGATACTAGTGGCATAGCTGCCTCCTTATGTAATAATATCTTATACCTTTATTATACCTAACGGGACGCAATATGTAAATACGGGACATTTTATGTCCTTAGAGGGTGAGTAGGGGCTTCAAGTGATGGGTTTGGTGCCACGATCCGGCCGGCGGTGAGCTTGAAGGGCATCAAACGTCGGGTTTGATTCCCCGATCCACGCCTCGCGAAGCTTAGAGGGCATCAAACGTCGGGTTTGATTCCCTCATCTGGGCCTCGTGAAGCTCAGAGGGCATCAAGCGACGGGTTTGATTCCCTGATCCGCGCCTCGCCAAGCACGGAGGGCATCAAACGTCGGGTTTGATTCCCTCATCTGGGCCTCGTGAAGCTCAGAGGGCATCAAGCGACGGGTTTGATTCCCTGATCCGCGCCTCGCCAAGCACGGAGGGCATCAAACGTCGGGTTTGATTCCCTCATCTGGGCCTCGTGAAGCTCAGAGGGCATCAAGCGACGGGTTTGATTCCCTGATCCGCGCCTCGCCAAGCACGGAGGGCATCAAACGTCGGGTTTGATTCCCTCATCTGGGCCTCGTGAAGCTCAGAGGGCATCAAGCGACGGGTTTGATTCCCTGATCCGCGCCTCGCCAAGCACGGAGGGCATCAAACGTCGGGTTTGATTCCCTCATCTGGGCCTCGTGAAGCTCAGAGGGCATCAAGCGACGGGTTTGATTCCCTGATCCGCGCCTCGCCAAGCACGGAGGGCATCAAACGTCGGGTTTGATTCCCTCATCTGGGCCTCGTGAAGCTCAGAGGGCATCAAGCGACGGGTTTGATTCCCTGATCCGCGCCTCGCGAAGCTTAGAGGGCATCAAACAACGGGTTTGATTCCCCGATCCCCGCCACGGCAAGCTCGAAGGGCATCAAACGTCGGGTTTGATTCCCTGATCCGCGCCTCGGCAAGCTCGGAGGGCATCAATCAACGGGTTTGATTCCCTGATCCGCGCCTCGCCATGCTCAGAGGGCATCAAACAACCAGTTTGATTCCCTGATCCGCGCTTCGCCAAGCACGGAGGGCATCAAACGTCGGGTTTGATTCCCTCATCTGGGCCTCGTGAAGCTCAGAGGGCATCAAACAACCAGTTTGATTCCCTGATCCGCGCTTCGCCAAGCACGGAGGGCATCAAACTTCGGTTTTGATGCCCCAATCTACGCCTCGTCAAGCTCAAAGGGCATCAAACAACGGGTTTGATGCCCCGATCCACGCCTCGCGAAGCTTAGAGGGCATCAAGCCACGCATTCCACCCCATCTAAAAAGGCCTGCACACTTGTGCAGGACTTAAGNACCCCATCTAAAAAGGCCTGCACACTTGTGCAGGACTTAAGAACATCTAGCTCTTCACTTGTACTTCCGCTTGTTTTGCGGCAATCTCTCCTACAATCGGCAGGTGATACCATTCACCCTTGTAAGCCTTAATCATGAGGAAAATCCATAAAACCAGGCTCACCGGCACTAAGACCATGTTTCCAATCCAACCTAGGACGGGGATAAATCCTAGCACAAAATTAAGGATAAAAAGAAAGACAAAGACCAAAATCGATTGCATCGCATGGAACTTTACAAACTTATTTTCTTTTTCCACCAATAAAAATATGACACCTGTAATCGCTCCGAATAAATAACTTAAAAATCCAGCAACATTAGGGTCTAGCCCTGTGGAGGTTTTTTCCTTGTTCTCATCACTCATGGCGCCGCCTCCTTTATTCTTCGTTCTGTGCTATTGTATTCTTCTTTAGGCAGAAAATGACAAGATCATCCCTACAATGCTATAATAAAGGAATTGTTGAACTTTTCAGAAAGGAGAAAGAAGATGTACTACTATACATTATTTGAAATTGACCATCCCCACATGTAAAACGACGGGGACTTCGCATAGGGATTCCCCGTCTAGCCGTAGGAACATCATTTTACCTTAGACGGAGGAATAAATCATGAAAAATACCATTTTAGGAGCTATATGCTTATCATTGGCCGCTAGTATTTGGGGAGGCATGTATGTTGTCAGTAAATATGTTTTGGACTTCATTCCACCCCTTACGTTAGTCTGGCTCCGCTATATTGTCGCTTTCCTTGTCCTGTTTATCCTTTTACAGGTACAACAGCGAAAAACAACGCGATTAAGAATTGAGAAAAAAGATTGGTATCTATTTGCTTGGATTGGCTTTATTGGGTATTTTGTTTCGATCAGCTTTCAGTTTATCGGCACGCGCTTGTCTGATGCCCATACTGGCGCTCTCATTACGTCTGCAACACCAGCCTTTATCGTTGTTTTTGCGCGGTGGATCTTAGGGGAAGCCTTCACGACTCGCAAACTCGTTTCTCTCGCATTGGCCACACTAGGTGTCGTCATTGTGATCGGATGGGAGCAAAACGTGGACAGCTCGCTATTAGGTAGCCTGATCTTAGTGGGAGCAGCCATCACGTGGGCCCTATTGTCTATCTATGCGAAGATAGCTACTCAGCGGCATACATCGCTTACCGTTACCACCTATGCTGTCTTTTTTGCCTTGCTCTTTACGACACCGGTCATGCTCTGGGAGATCCGAAGAGAAGCCATTCATTACAATGAACCACTGATCATTCTTGGTGTATTATATCTAGGCATCGTCTCTACGGCAGGTGCATTTTTCCTCTGGAATAAGGGTCTTGAGCTAATGGACGCCGGTGTTGGCTCGCTCTTTTTCTTCTTTCAGCCCATCGTAGGCTCGTTCTTAGGCTGGTTGCTGCTGCACGAACACCTGGGTGTTAATTTCTTCGTAGGTGGAGGGTTTATCCTGTTAGGTGTATTATTAGTCACGTTGCAGCCCGAAACAAAGGCAGGGTAAGGGTAACCCCTGCCTTTTTCCTTTTCAACCACTTTCATGTTTCTTTCTCCAACGGTAATGAAAAAAGAATATCAAAAAAAGAATCCAATCTGCCAAGTAGGAATAGCCTAGGGTCCACCATTTAGAATAGTACATATTACCTGTGATGATCGCTAACCATTCTACTGTTAGAGAAAGAAGTGTCCAGTAGAAAATATACCGCAGCAACCTCCAATTGATTTCTTCACAGGGAATATATTGCAAGAACAAATAGGTCACAACAGGATATATGCCCAGCTGCTGAAGGAGATGATGCAAATATTCTATTCCTTCTTTGTCTTCCTCTCTATAATCCCACAGCTTGTAATGATGACTGCCAAATAGATCCACCGAACTAGCTAAATACATCGCTAATAAAACAGTTGGATAAAGCTTATGGAATTTTGTTTTATCGGCAAATCGAATATAGGCGAGCCAAGCAAGGGTAAAGGTGGTAATGGAAAACAGCATATGTAAACTCCTGTTTCGTTTTTACTAGTATTTCCAACCTACCTCCAACCTTCCTATGATTAGTTCGACATAAATCGCTATTGTGATTAGCCCAGTCCTTCGTAAATGGACTAGACGGAAACCCTGTGCTGTTTCTTCAAGTACAAAGAAAGTAATCCAAAGGAGAACAAGATTAAGACGGAGAAACTCATAAACACATTCCGGTATAAGACCTCCGGTGATAGCTCCTTTTGAACATCCAAGAACAGCCCCGCTGCGGTGACTCCGAAGGCCCCTCCAAAAAATTGAATGAGCTGCATCAATCCCATGCCAGAACCCAGCATCGGTTTATCCAGTATGCGAGAGACCTCATTAGATAAACTGGCAGTCATGCAGGTGAATCCGATACTTGTCAGCATATAAGTGATTAAAATCATATGAGGCGAATAAACCGACAACCAGGCAAAAGCAAGAGTTGAGGCCCCGAGTAACAGATGACCCAACCGCAATAACGGTTGATTCCCCCATCGATCAATGGCCTTCCCAATAAAGATGGCTGCAAAAGCAGAAAGCATTGCGCCTGGAAATATAATAAGACCGATAGCAGCAGGACTTTTTCCGTATAAGACAGCGAGCATGATCGGCATAAGAAACAAAATGGCAAAATGCGTAGAGAAAGCCGAAAAGCCAATAAACAATAATTTCAAGTAAGACCCTTGTCGCAGCAACTGTGGCTGGATAAAAGGCGTTTGTTGTGATGGTCGGTGGATATGCTTCCAGAGTACATAAAAAGTCACCAGACTAAGGATAAGAAGCCAGTTCTGAAACGTTACTAAGTATACCAGTGCTATCGCTACTCCAAAGGCCGTGAGGGCCGCACCTAAAAGATCGAATTGAATAGGCTTTTGTTCTTCTACAGGAAGCCAGCGTTTAAACCATGGAAGCAGGAACAAGACTAGGGTCGTTACTAGGAACAGAGCATTCCATCCCCACCACTGTGTAATGGATCCTCCAACAACAGGACCTAAGCCAAAACCTAATGATGCAGCAGAGGAAATGAGCGACATGGCTCTTCCTCTTCGAGCTAGTGAAATATAACGCGCAGCCAACACCATAGCTAGCCCTGGAACGGCTCCTGCCCCTACTGCTTGAAGAAGCCTCGCGGTAACCAGCAGGGAAAACGTATTGGCGATATACCCAATCATCGATGCAACACCCAGTATCACCAGGGCCGTAATGAGCAACATGCGTATTGGGATAAAGTCTGATAGACGGCTATAGGTAATGGTTGCAATCGCAAAGGCAATAGAGTAGCCCGAAACAATGATCGAACCAATCGTTGGGGTAAGCTGAAAATCTCCGATTACACTGGGCAAGGCGACATTAAACATCGTCGTATTCATCACGACAAGCCATACCGTAAGACTCCATAATGGAATCACTTTTCGTTCTATATTGGGATTAACTTCATTCTCCATCTCCCACCAACCTTTAACGTATTTTCCGTTATCATAACAAAAAGGCTCCATACATGGTAGAGAGCCTAGCCGCTTTAGATTGTTCCTACATCAGTAAAGTTCGTGTCTATGCCTGGCATCCCAGGCACCCAATTGGCAGGAACACCTTTCCCCGTTTTTCTTTCATAGTAAAGTCCCTGAAGCAATCGGAGGATCTCGTAGATATTTCTTCCTACCTCTTGCGGATAGATTTGCTTGGAAACGATGATCCCTTCCGGATTAATAACAATGGTGGCCCGATACGCAGCCCCAGCCTTCTCATCTAGAACTCGATAAGCACGACTAATCTGCAGATTTCGATCGGAGAGAAGAGGAAATTGGATCTGTTTAGCTTTAGGCGATACATCCTTGAATACTTTATGGGAAAAAACACTGTCTGTACTAATACCCCATACTACCGTATCGACCGCTTGAAAATGAGGATAGAGAGCAGCGACCGCTGCTAGTTCGGTTGGTCAGACGAAGGTAAAATCACTTGGGTAAAAGAAAAGCACCACCCAAGACCCTCTGCAATTCTCTAGCTTCAACTTCTTCATTTCCTGATTCACTAGAAGAGCCGGGGCTGTAAATAGCGGAGCCTCGTCATCTCGCGTGGCACAAAACGGCTGCTGATTATCCATGGCTTTTCCCTTCCTTTCATATCTAATCCTAGTTTATGCACTAGGCATTCATCACGGGAGTGTCCATCTAAACTTGACAAGGATGGATAATATTTCTAATATAAGCCCAAACCCTTAGAGTAATTTTTAAGATCTGGAGGTCACGATGGACGCTTATCAAGAAAGAATCGATCAACAGCGTCAGTTTTTTCATTCAGGAAAAACCAAAGACTTGTCCTTTCGTAAGGAAGCTCTGAAAAAGCTTAAAGCAATGGTCTTAAACTACGAACCGCAAATCAATGAAGCTCTTAAACAAGACTTGAATAAATCGGAATATGAAGCTTTCGTCACGGAAATCGGCGTGCTTATTGAAGAAATTAATTTTATGCTCAAGCACCTTGATCGATGGGCCCAGCCTCGCGCCGTGAAGGCTTCCTTCATGACCATCGGCTCCAAGAGCATGATCTACCCTGAACCCTACGGTGTTGTCCTTGTGATTGCTCCCTGGAACTATCCTTATCATTTAGCCATCGCTCCGATCATTGGGGCCATAGCAGCGGGCAATTGTGTTATGCTTAAGCCCTCTGAGCTTACTCCACGTACCTCTGCCCTGCTAGTAGAGCTTATTCAGAAGGTCTTTTTGCCAGAATACATTTCCGTAGTGGAGGGCGGCATCGAGGTAAGCACATCCTTACTGGAGAAAAAGTTTGACTATATCTTTTTCACTGGTAGCGTTCCTGTGGGTAAAATCGTGATGACTGCGGCAGCCAAACACTTAACGCCAGTTACACTCGAGTTAGGTGGAAAAAGCCCTTGCATTGTCCATGAGGATGCAAACCTATCCCTAGCTGCCAAACGGATCGTCTGGGGAAAATTTATTAATGCGGGTCAAACCTGTGTAGCTCCCGACTATCTTTACGTCCAAGAAAGTATAAAAGAGCGGCTCCTCGAAAAAATGAAAAAAGCGATCGAAGAAATCTATGGGGACCGAATACTCGAGGAGCAGAATTTCACAAGAATAGTCAGTGAAAAGCACTTTGAACGACTTCAGCACTTCTTGTCTAATGGAGAGATTATTGTGGGAGGGAGAGCCGATCGTCAAACGTTATTGATCGAGCCCACTTTACTTGAACATATTTCTTGGAAGGACGAGGTGATGCAAGACGAGATATTTGGACCGATCCTGCCTGTCTTGACTTTCCGTACGCTAGGGGAGGTTATTGCTGAAGTCAATCAGCGACCAAAGCCCTTAGCATTATATTTGTTTACGGAAGACCCCACGGCCCAAGAGTTCGTCCTCGGATCCATTTCCTTTGGTGGGGGGTGTATCAACGATACGCTGATGCACCTCTCTTCCCCTCACCTCCCCTTTGGAGGTGTAGGCGAAAGCGGCATCGGAGCCTATCATGGAAAAGGAAGCTTTGATACCTTTTCCCATGAAAAAAGCATACTCAAGCAAACCACTAGATTTGACATTCCCTTGCGCTACCCTCAAGTAAAAAACGGATTAAAAAAACTACGGTGGTTTGTCCGATAAAACAAAAGAAAGAACAGTCCCTCCTCGGACTGTTCTTTCTTGCTTGCTAGTAGCCAACAAAACCAGGCTGGGCCACGATTACGAGCAAGATGTAGAGGACTAGGATGAACGCAAGGCCACCCCATAATCCACCTGCTACAGGAGCTCCCATACATTTCTCCTCCCTTCTTAACTTTCTAACACATGTATATGCCCTGACCTAGACAGGCGATTGTACGGATGCCTATCTCCAAGCTGGAAAATGATGTATACTCCCTTCCTTTGGTGCAAAGAGTATTATTGTGGTCAAACCAACCAAAGGAGGGCATGGATCATGAATATTCAACGTGCAAACGAGATTGCGGAATCGCCGGTTATGCGTCATGTTACATTTAACGGAACTCCGGTGTACATTCAACACGTAGATGAAAACAATGAAACTGCGCGAATCTTTCCGTTAGATGAGCCACAGAACGAGCAAGAAGTTCCCGTTGCACAACTCATTGAACATTAGTCGTCACAAAGCAAAAAGAAGCTGAGCGTTAAGCCTCAGCTTCTTTTTGCTTTTAGTTCTCCATGTTTCCCTTCACAAACGCGACAACTTCGTCAGAAGTTCGCATCGCCAACATTTTGTCTCTCCACCCAGAGGTCTCTTGTTTGGATAACTTTTTAATTTGGCTTCTTGCAGGCAAGATAGAAGTAGCACTCATACTAAATTCATCTAAACCTAACCCTAACAGAATCGGGATCGCAATCGGATCGCCTGCCATCTCTCCGCACATTCCTACCCATTTTCCGTTCTTATGAGCTGCTTGGATCACGTGATCAATCAAACGAAGAATAGCCGGATGATACGGCTGATATAAGTAGGCTACCCTTTCATTCATTCTGTCAGCTGCCATCGTATACTGAATCAAATCGTTTGTTCCAATACTGAAGAAATCCACAAGTTCAGCAAATTGATCAGCTAGAATGGCCACAGAAGGAATTTCCACCATGATTCCAAGTTCAATTTCATCCGAAACGCTAACCCCTTGACTCAATAACTCCTCTTTTGCCTCAAGTAGCATCTCTTTTGCCTCAAGGAATTCCTCCACTGTAGCAACCATCGGGAACATAATCTTTAAATTGCCGTAAACACTTGCTCTTAACAAGGCTCGCAATTGCGTCCGGAAAATCTCTTTTTCCTCCAAGCATAGGCGAATCGCTCGGAATCCGAGGAAAGGGTTTAACTCTTTAGGTAAATGCAAGTAGGGAAGCTCCTTATCCCCGCCAATGTCTAAGGTACGGACTACGACCGGCTTACCCTGCATTCTTTCAAGTACTGTTTTATAAGATTCAAACTGCTCCTCTTCAGTTGGAAGCTGGTTTCTTCCCATGTACAAAAATTCTGTACGATACAGCCCGACTCCCTCTCCGCCGTTGTCCAAGACCCCCTGTACATCTTCCGGAGTCCCAATATTGGCGGCCAGCTCCACGTGTTCTCCATCACTCGTTACCGTTGCCTCATTCTTTAGCTTGGCCCATTCTGCCTTTTGGGCTTCATACGCTTGTTTCTTTTGCTCATACTCAGCAACAACGGATTCCGAGGGATTAATAATGACCTGTCCCTGGTTACCATCAACGATGATCATCATCCCTGGTTCCGCTTCCCTGGTGATGGTCTTAGTTCCAACGATAGCAGGGATCTCCATCGAACGTGCCATAATCGCAGAATGAGACGTCCGTCCGCCGATATTGGTTACGAATCCTTTTACATACTGACGGTTTAATTGGGCGGTATCCGATGGAGTCAGATCTTCGGCCACCAGGATGACCTCTTCAGAGATTAAGCTTAAGTTCGGAATCGTAACCCCAAGAAGATGAGCAATGACCCTATTCGTCACATCACGGATATCTGCGGCACGTTCTTTCATGTACTCATTGTCCATCTGCTCAAACATTCCGATAAACATGTTCGCCACATTGCTCATGGCAAGCTCAGCGTTCAAGCCTTCATTTCGAATGCTATCTTTAACTGGATCGATGAGCTCAGGATCACTAAGAACAAGGAGATGAGCAGCAAAGATTTCAGCCTTATCCGGCCCTAGTTTATGTAAAGCGTGTTCTTTAACTTTCTCCAATTCTATTTTTGAAGTTTCAACGGCCTGCGTGAGTCGCCCAATCTCCGCTTCTGGATCCGTGATTGGGGTTTGGGTGACCGTCAAATTAGGACTTTCAAGCAGATACGCCTTCCCCATGGCGATTCCAGCCGATGCTGCAATCCCCTTCATTGATATTTCAACAGTATTTACTCCCATAGCCAACTTCCACCTTTCCCTAGTATGTTTTAATCTCAACCCGCGACTCTACAATCGCTACATACTCTCCTTCTTTAAGATTCGAAAAAACGATGGGACTTATTAAAGAAAATCCCAGAGCCTTCAATTTAAACAGATCCACACGGAGCAAGGGTTGACCGATCCGAACGCGATCCCCTTGCCTGACAAGCAAGTCAAACCCTTGTCCTCCTAGTTTCACGGTATCGATTCCGAAGTGGATTAGAATTTCTCGTCCCCCATCGGACTCAAGACCAATCGCATGTTTAGAAGGAAAAACACTCGCTGCAACTCCATTAACCGGAGAGACCACTAATCCTTCCACAGCATCGACAGCAAACCCCTCTCCCATCAGTTTTTGTGAAAATATGGGATCCGGCACCACTTCCAGCGGCAAGATCGTGCCTTGAATCGGAATTGCTATTTTTTCGTCGTATTGAACATGAGGTTGAGTAACCCTCACACGCTCAAGTTGTTCTTTAATGATATGGGATCGAGGACCAAAAATAGCATGCCATTCCCCATGCACCTGCAACACGTCTTGAGCCCCCAATTCTTTAAGCTTGACTCTGTCAATCTTATAGGGATCTATTACTTCAAATCTCAGGCGTGTCGAACAAGAACTCACATTCAAGATGTTGGCTTTTCCGCCCATGGCTTCCAAGATGCTTTTCTCTAGCAAGATGAACCCTCCTTAGAACACAAAAAAAGCATGAGGAAAGAAATGTAGACAATCTACATCTCTTCCGCTCATGCCTGATCGAATCAGTAACACGCAGAAACACTATATAAACTTGCCAGAAAACCTTTGCAAATGCAGGGTTAAGTATACAATCTCTGATTCATAAACCTGCTGCTTCAAGGAATACTGGATCACCTTCATGATCTTCCAAGCAACATTATAACATATAGGATATTCTTCCTTCAATAGCATGGCCAGTTTTTCTGCTTCTTTCACTTGCTCTCCTGAGCTTACCCTCTGAATCGTATACTGAAGCTCTCTAATCAATCGTATATGATGAATACTCGATCGATCGATTCGGATGTCTAATCCATCTTCTATAATCTGTATTAGGGTATGGACAAGCTGGGAATAGTGATTGACTTCCGTTAGGGATTTATTCGATGTAGCGCTGTGTATATGCAGCGTGATAAATCCAACCTCCCCTTCCGGAAGCAAGATCCCCGTTTTAGCTGAGATCAGCTTCACGACCTCCTCGGCTAGAGCATACTCACTAGGGTAGAGATGCATGGTCTCCAAGAGGAAAGGGTTCTCTATATCTAGCCCCTCCCGTATTCGCTTCAAAGCAAAGCCAATGTGATCGGTCAGGCTGATATGTATATGTTCATTCAGCTCTATGCCGAGCTTTTTTTCAATATGGACGAGAGCTTCACTGATCACTCCAATCAACGATTCATCAATGTGAGAAAGGATTTTCTTATATTGTTCTTGTTCCCTCGGATTTGTTAGTACAAACATTTTTTCAATCGAATCTGTTGCGATAAGGTCACCTTTTTTCTTCCCGAAGCCAATTCCTGCACCAATTAAAACGACCTCATCCCTATGAGACGCTTCCGCCATCAGCACATTATTGTTGAGCACTTTCTTAATTAAAAAGGACAAGGCCATCACCACCCTCTTCCCCCATGATAACGAACGGAAGAAAGACCTGTCAACGGGCTTAATCACTAGCACCCAAGTCCCTCTAATCTGGGCATCTGTACAAGCAGAAATCGCTTTTGGACATATGATGTATTAATTGAATGAAAAGGAGGGAATTTCTCATGGGTGTACCTTTTGCTGGTGCTGGTCTAGGCACAGGAATCGGGTTTATTTTGGTTCTTTATATCCTGTTGGTAATTGTAGCTCGTCCTGGGTTCTTCGTTTAATTTAGCTGGTTAATCAAAGACCGCGTTTGTCATGCGGTCTTTTGATTTGACTTTATCATACATCTCATATATAATTAAATCTCGACTTCACTTTAATCTTTTATTTGTAACAACCCTATAAATCTCCATGTTTTCCCCTGGATCGGTCATCGGAGCCGTAAGGATGGAAGAGAGGTAGGGCTTTCATAAGTTGGAAATGGGTTTGGGCTTGTACTCGAACTCTTTGTGGTAAAAATTCCTAATAAACATGAAGAGGACAGTCAACCTTTGACTGTCCTCTTATACTTTTCTATGGGAATGATAGAAACTCCTTTACCTCTCTTACAAGAGCTTCATGCTTGGAAAATACAATAGAGAAGTGGTTACTCCCTGTGATTTCGCTAAATCGACTGAACGGGTGCCGACCTGCAAGTTCCTCCCCTTTTTCCTTTGTAATCAAATAAGCGGTGGGATGAAGCAGGCATTGCGGGGCCCATAAAATGAGGATTGGAACCCTAATATGCTCATGAAAACGATTGATGGATACCTCTTGAAGTGCCTGAAGTTCCTGAGCAACTACATTTCTCGTTACCTTGGATCGTACGGACCCTTCTTCTAACTCCATCACATCGGCTAAAAAATACTGCTCTACATACCGATTCCAATCAGAAAAGAATGGGGATTTCCTCATAAATTGAAGATAATCCTCTAGGCTTGGAAATATCCGATCCAAACGATCCAGTGAAGATTGCAAAAGATCAATGACCAAGGGCTCAAAGTCTGCCCCTCCATCCACTAATATCAGATGGGAGACTTTTTCTTTATAATTTGCTGCGAAACAACAGCCAATGATTGCTCCAAGAGAATGCCCCATGAAGATCACCCTGTCGATCGATAAGACCTCCAATACAGTGTTTAAGTCTTTGGCATGCTCATCCAAACTGTATCCCTCTTCAGGCTTGCAGCTATCCCCCCGCCCCCTGAGATCGATAGCGATAACCCGATAACTAGTTGTTAATGCAAGGGCTACGGCATCCCAAAAACGACTATTTGCTGTAAGACCATGTACACAAAAAACAACCTCTCCACTTCCCCCGTAATCAACCAGATGAAAGTCTAATCCATTCGCTCTAACTTTCAAGTCATTCATACCGAGTAACCCCCTCACCTAATGTCTCGTTTAGTGTATTAAACTTCGGTTTCAAGTGAGTTACATAGGCTTTACTTGAAAGAAAAGGGACAAAAAAGGTCCTACCCAAACAAAAAACGCAGTCTTTTCAACATCAAAATTACCATATATAATTTAAATATGACATACTAATAAAAAATAGATGATACTATTTAAAATAAAAAGGAGCTGATCACATGACCATTTTAGTTTGCCAAGACTGTGATACCACCGTTGATTTCATGCAAGATGAAAAAGTAAGCACGCTTTATGTAAAATGTGGATGCCAAGATAAGTCTCGTCAGCAAGCCTAAATTTGTGGCTTGCTTTTTTGTTTTCTGAAACTTTTTGAAGATGACCTCCGTCTTAAACGATGAAGCTACTCAAGGAGGTCAATACGAATGAAAAAATGGATGACTTTAGGACTCACTCTTTTGCTCTCTGGAAGTCTAATAGCATGCGGAACAAGTCCACAGGCTTCTCAGCAACCCCCTAGTTCTACAGCCGGGGAACATCTTCCACAGGAAAAAAAGATAGAGTTCACAATGGAAGGGATGAAGGAGGAAGAAAAAGCTACCTTAAAACACGGTTCCTTTGATTACACCCTGTATGTGATGGAGCGGTTTTCGCTCGACTTTGAAGAACCAGGAAAAGACGTCCTGTTGACAGATATTGATCCTGATTTTTTTGCTCGGATAGAAAAGCTAGATCCATCCATTCAAGTCGCTTCATATAAAGAGCAGCTCATGAACTCGCTAATGCCAACTGGAAAAGTTCATGACCTTCATCCCGAACAGATTTTTGAACCTTACTTCCATGATGCCCCGTTTTATCTATTAGTGGAGTCAGAGGAACATCCTGTTAATCTGATCTATCTTGCAAAAACACTACCTACAGGACAAACGTTTGTCTACACTATCCATATGCCCTTGAAGGAAAGTGCTGAAGGGATTACCTCTCGCCTATGGGCTATCCTTAAAACCGTCACACCAACAAAATAAGAGCAAGGCCATGGGCCTTGCTCTTTGCTTAACTATGTATGGCTGGCCCGCCTGGATTCGAACCAGGGCATGACGGAGTCAAAGTCCGTTGCCTTACCGCTTGGCTACGGGCCATTCAATTAGTATTATTTTGTACCGTTCTTGAGCAAATTATACCTTCCTGTCATCCCCAATATATAAAGCCTTTTTGAAGTTTAGGATACGGGCATACTATGACTAGGCAAACAGGAGGTGTGTATTCATGGAAAATGATAAAGACATTCCTAGCTTATTAGAAATCTTTGTCCTTTGCACCGTCCCCACACTCGCCTTCTTTGGCTGGGTCATCCGTATTTCGATCAATTACTAGTATAGACTCTAAGCAGCTGATCCCTCAAGATGGGATCAGCTATTAGAACTTATTTAGGTTTCCATTCGATCTCTGCTGGCCTTCCGAAGATAACGATGAAACATCCATTCGATACTCCCTAACAAAATCGTTAAGGTCAGGATCTCACCTAAAGTCAACGACCAGTTGGTGACGACGGCTGCTAGCCAGAAGAAGGCTAACGCGAATCCTGCATCCACTAGGGTAGCTGTTGTATTATTAGTCATCCTTAACAGGATTTGGTCACCAAGCAAGAAGGATAGAACCGAAAAGGCAATTGAGGTTACGACAGCCACTCCGAATGAAGCATCCGAAAACCACAGTAAAAAGGGAATGATAACAAGCCCATTCAAGAGAAGTTTCCCTACGAGGTTGTACATTCACTTACCTGCCCAGGAAGGAATTTAACATCCATACATGCTTTTCCAATGCCGAGTGGATGGCTAAAAGCATGTCCCCCGTTGTTTCATCATTGACTGACTCTGCGATTTCCATGCCATTCTTGAGCTCCGAGATCATTTGAGTAAAGTCTGAAACTACAGATTCCACCATCTCGCGAGAGGATTCATTTCCTGATGCTTCCTGAATAGAGGCTGCAGCTAACGTCTCTCTCATCGTTGCCACGGGCTTTCCTCCAATGGACAGCAAACGCTCTGCCAACTCATCGATATGTAATGCCCCTTCATTGTACAATTCCTCGAATTTCGTATGCAGCGTAAAAAATTGGTCTCCGCTTACATACCAATGATAGTTGTGTAGCTTAATAAACATGACGGACCAATTGGCAATTTGCTTATTTAGGACATCTGTTAGATTCATACCTTAATCCTCCTGTATTTTTTCCAGTTCTTATCCTACCCATAGTCGAAACTTCTAACCTCACTCGAACTAAACTTCCTCAATAATCGGAATGTAAGGTGATTTTTGCTCCATCTGCTGCTGTGGAAGCGGAAGCTCTTCAAGCAATTGATCCCAATAAACATTGTGTCCCTTCTCAAATACGGACAGAAGCTGAACGCCGTCTTCTTCTCTAGTGACCCCATATCGAGTGGGACTAAAATCTGCTCTTCCCTCTTGAGTGACTTGGCTTAACAATTGTTGCGCCCGCTCCTCTTTGTTTCCTTCTGTAAAAGCACCATCGGCGTCAAGTATACGCACTATCTGCTGAATAACCTCTTCATATGAAGCCTCTTTTTTCACTTCATTCACCCCCTCTAAAGTAATATTCCCCAAACTAACCTTTCGAAGTATATCCACCTACATTAGCGTCGATAATAGCTCTGGGGTATCACCTCACTGTGAAAATTTGGAGGAGGAATTCTAAAGATGACAGCGCAATATGGAGCACATGAAGTAATGGAAATGCATGAAGTTCTCACGGATACCATTAACGGCATCAACCAATTTCAGCTTTACCGTCCGCATGCTCAGGATCAGCAACTCGTCCAGATGATTGACAGGCATCTTCAGTTTATGTTGAATGAATACAACATGATGGTACAAACCTTAAATCAAAGAGGGATGAGCCAAGCGGTTCCTTATCGCGCTCCCCGGAACTTCTCACCTACATACGGTTTAAACAACCCTGCTACCCAAGCACCTAATACTTCCATGCAGCAAATGGACGACCGCGATGTATCCAGCGGGATGCTTATTAGCTACAAATCTTCCACCGTGTTCAAAATGATGGCTGCCCTAGAATGTGCCGATCCCCAGCTGCGGAGAATGTTGCAGCAAGGTGCAATCAACTGCTCCGAAATGGCTTATGAAGTATGGCAATATATGAACCAACAAGGATACTATCAAGTTCCAACAATGAAAGAAATGACAACCAATACGATGGTAAATAGCTATGGTCAACAACAACAAATGAATCCAATGACTTTTGGAGGTCAGAATCATATCGACCCCCGTATGATGACGCATGACCCGAACAATATGAATACCATGAAGTATTTGTCTAGCTAAATAACAAAAAGGTGACCCTACCTATTTCGAGGGTCACCTTTTTGTTATTATTAGGAAGATATGCTCTTCCCTGACTTCGTTGCTTTTGGATCGGGCTGATATTGGTATTCTTTTTCCCAGAACTCCGCATCCGTGATGCCGAGTTTCACAGGATCAAACACCGGGTCTTTTCCTTCTTTTTTCTGCATTTCATAATCTTTTAACACTTTAAGGGCTGGCTTCGTCAGAAGAAGGATGGCAATCAAGTTAAGCCAAGCCATGCCACCTACCCCGATATCCCCTAGCGTCCAAGCAAATTCAGCCGTTTTCACACTTCCGTAGAATACGACAACCAAGATTGCAATTTTTAGTACATGTTCAGTCCACACACGTTTGACCTTCTGGTTAATATAGGCTAGGTTGGTCTCAGCCATGTAGTAATAGGCCATAATCGTAGTAAAAGCAAAGAACAATAGGGCAATCGCTACAAAGGGCGCACCGAAACCAGGAATGACGGATTCAACTGCTTGTTGCGTGTAGCCAGGGCCTGGCTTCAAATCCCCGAGATTATTCACAATCGGATCCATACCATCTGGCTTGACATTGTACATGCCCGTGACCAAAATCATAAAGGCTGTTGCGGTACAAACGAACAAGGTATCAATATAGACGGAGAACGCTTGAACCAAGCCTTGTTTAGCCGGATGGGAAACTTCTGCTGCCGCTGCAGCGTGCGGAGCCGTACCTTGACCCGCTTCATTCGAGTAGATTCCGCGCTTGACTCCCCACGCGATGGCCGCACCCAAAATTCCCCCAAAAGCCGCATCTGTTCCAAATGCACTACTAAAAATCAAGGAGATGACGTCTGGCAATTGGGAGAAGTTAGCAATAACAACAATAAGTGCAACAATGATATAACCAATTGCCATAAAAGGTACGACAACTTGGGCAACGCCCGCTATTCTCTTAATACCACCAAAAATAATAGCTGCTAACACGAGAATTAAAACAATTCCTGTCACTGTCGTGCTAATACCAAATGCATTATTCATCCCAGCTGCGATACTGTTTGCTTGTACGCCAGGGAGCAATACCCCCGTTGCAATCACGGTTACAATGGCAAATAACACCGCATACCACTTCATTTTTAAGCCTTTTTCAATATAGTACGCCGGACCTCCACGAAATTGCCCGTCTTGCTTCGTTTTATATACCTGTCCTAAGGTAGCCTCTACGAACGCTGAACCGGATCCTAGAAAGGCAATTAACCACATCCAAAACACAGCACCAGGACCACCGTATGCAATAGCGGTAGCTACTCCTGCGATGTTCCCTGTTCCTACTCTTCCAGAAAGGGCTAAAGATAAGGCTTGAAATGAGGATACTCCTGCATCCGAGCTCTTGCCCTGAAACATGAGCTTCACCATATCTTTTAGGTGTCTTAATTGAAGGAACCGAGTCGCAAGAGTGTAAAAAATCCCCGTTCCCAAGCAAAGATAAATCAATGCCTGACTCCAGATAAGGTCATTAAGACCATTTATAAGCGCTTCCAAAAATTGTACCCCCTTCAATGTTTTTAGTAATTATCTGAAATATATTATAGCACCAAAGTTCCCCAACTCTATCTTATTAGTAAATTGCGAAAATTATTAATCAGATTTATGATTTTTGTCACTTTTGGCTATATTAAATGGCGAGTACATACCATGAGCAAAAGATAAGGAGGACATTTTTTATGAAACCATTTGATATCTCCCTCATTCACAGGCTAGCAGATCAACTTGAAGGGATCGCGAAAGATATTAAGGAACATGTGAACTCTCCCGATGAACTTCAGGCCGATATCCAAAGAATTTCAAGCATTACAGGGAGCTTGGAATCACAGGCCCAGGCTAAGAAAGCCGGAAGCAATCCAAGCCTGACAGATAATAACGTCCGATAAGCGTTGCCTGTGATAAATCCATGCAACTACTCATGTTGAGGGTGTCCCAAAAAGGCCGGTAAGACCGCCTGCGACTACGTGGGATACCCCTTTTTTCATCCAACAAGCTTAGGCTCTTGTATCGTATGAAGTTGTCTTCTTTGTCTTCTTTGTATTCTTACTAATCGAATAGATAATAATATCGCCCCAAAGGCGAGTCCAGCTATCAAGCCAATCCAATAACCGTAAGCCCCGATACTAGTCCATTTGGCAAGAGCATAGCCAACAGGGAGACCTAGTACCCAGTAGGAAATGAAAGCCATAATTAAAGTGATATTGACGTCTTTATACCCTCTTAGAGCGCCTTGAATGGGAGCAGCAATTCCATCTGATAATTGGAAGAAGATAGCATAGACCAAGAAAACCTTCGTCAACTCGAGAACCGTTGCATCCGTCGTGTACAATCGGGCTACCTCTTCATTAAATGCGAACAGTCCTAAAGCAGTAAATAAAGCCAGGACCAAAGAAACCCCAATCCCAAGAACACAATACTTCTTTGCATCATCATATCTCCTTGCCCCCACCTCGAAGCCAACCGCTATAGTCAGGGCCATCGCAATGCTCATCGGAATCATGTAGACAAAAGAAGCAAAATTAAGGGCCGCTTGATGTGCCGCTATCGTGGCCGTATTAAACTCGCTCATCAATAAGGTAACAGCCGCAAAAATACTTGTTTCAAAGAAAATAGCAAATCCGATCGGGATTCCAATTTTCAGCTGTTCGCCCCAAGTTATGAGGGAAACTCCTGACCATCTTTTCAAAATCTGATATTCCTTGAATGGGCTTATCTTAAAGATGACAATAAAAGAGATCAGTAAAATCAACCAGTACGTAATAGAAGAAGCGTAACCCGCCCCCACACCCCCGAGTCTGGGAAAACCAAACTTACCAAAGATCAGTACATAGTTTAGAGCAATATTAACAGGCACAGATAAGAGAGTAATATACATTGTTATTCTTGTTTGCCCAAGAGCATCAATGAAGCATCGAACCACACTGTAAATAAAAACGGGAACAATCCCAAAGGCTAAGGCCATCAAATAATGTGTGGCAATCCTTCGGACTGAGTCTTCAAGACTCATTGCATGCAAAATAGGATCAATTACAAAAAAACCAGCAAGAATGACCACTAAAGCCAGACCTGTGGCTAGATAGATGCCTTGGTTCACTTGAAACGGAACTTCTTCCTTCTTCTGTGCTCCAATCAAATGAGCAACGATCGGTGTGATGGCAAGGAGAATTCCGCTAAGACCTGTAAACACAGGCCCCCATATACTCGACCCTATCGCGACTCCTGCTAAATCCTCCGGGCCCGCATGCCCTGACATCACCACATCAAAAAAAGTCATGGCAAAAAGCGCAAGCTGCGTGATCAGGATGGGCAGCAAGATCGTACCAAATTGTCTTGTTTTTTGTTTCCATGTTCCTGTTGGATTCATATAAATAGATCCTTTCCTCACTAAAAACCCGACCTTACTAGGTCGGGCATATCTGACATTATACAAGAATACCTACAAATTTGTATACTGGAAAGCGTTCCTCAAGCCTCCGTCGTCGCAGGCAGAGTAATTTCTACAACCGTCCCTTTCCCTAGCTGACTATGTATATTGAGCGTTCCTTGGTGACTTTGAATGATGCTATGACTAATCATCATCCCTAATCCTGTTCCTTTTTCCTTCGTTGTATAGAATGGCTGACCAATCTTAGGCAAAAGTTCTTCCGGAATGCCACATCCTTCATCCACAAAAGAGATACAAACTTCTTGGTGGGTAGGAACAACTTCAATGGTCACTTGGCCTCCATCGGTCATGGCTTCTATCGCATTTTTCAAGATATTAATAAAAACTTGCTTTATCTTGTTTTCTTCACAAAAGATAATAGAATTAGATTGCTCTATATAGGAGGTTACGATTTGCACTCCATGGAGATTGGCTTGCGCGTTGAGCAACGTAATCACATCGTCGAGCATTTCCCTTAGATTCCGATGGGCAAAATCGAGATTTCTCGGCTTAGCCAGAAGAAGGAGTTCACTCACGATCGAGTTAATCCGATCGATCTCCGATAACATGATATGACTATATTCTTTGCCGAAGTCATGGCCTAAACCTAGCAACTGCACAAACCCTCTCAAGCTTGTAAGCGGGTTACGAATTTCATGAGCGATACCCGCAGCTAACTCTCCTACTACCGTTAACTTATCGGAATGCTGGATGATTTCTCTGCTTCTTTTCAACTCTGTAATATCCCGAACAACGATATGTAACGATGGTTCATCTAAGTAAAGGAACGGGATAGCCTTTATCTCAACATCGATGATTTCTCCATCTAAACGAACCCATTGCTCCTCGAGCACACCAGGCTTTTTTCCTTTTTTTATCTCACCGTTCAAGTAATATACCTGATGATGATAATCCGCGTGAATAATATCAAAGATACTTCTTGGAATCACGTCTTCTTTGGATTTAGCTCCCAGCAGCTTAAGGCCGGTTTCATTTACAAATGTAAAGTGCTCAGCATCAACTAGCCGCACAAAGATGGATTCCGGAGATTCTTCAACCAGCTCTCGATAACGCCGCTCGCTTTCCTGAACCAGATTCACCATTTTTTGCAAGGTCTGGTTGCTCAACGTTAATTCCTGCGTACGCTCTTCAACTAAACGCTTTAACATCTGGTACTGATTCTTACGTTCCGTGATATCTCGAATGGAGCAAACCAGTACAGATTCATTTTGAACCGTAGCCCCACAGATTTGTACTTCAACAGGAAACAAGCTCCTGTCCTTACGGAGCCCCTCGCTTTCTACGGTGACTCCCTCCTTAAACTCGAATAGGGATTGCAGCGTTAACACAGGCAGCAGGTTTGAAATATATAAATCTGCTAGATCCGCTTCTGAATAACCAAACATCTGAAGTGCAGCTGGATTAATCGTATGAACTTTTCCCGTTTCGCTAAGGGTTACGATCGTATCGAGAGAAGAGTCGGCAATTGCGCGGGCCAACGCTTCGCTCCTCCGCAGGTGACTGTAAGCTATCTCAAGCTCCTCCGTTCTGGATTTCAGCAGTTCTTTTTGCTCCCTCAGCTGTTTCTGGTTGAGATAAATATCAACGAAGCCCGCCACTTTGCTTTTCAAGACAGCCGGATGAAAAGGCTTAAAGATATAATCTATGGCACCAACTGAGTATCCATGCATCACGTGATCGAGGGTCTGACTTAACGCTGTAATAAATAAAATCGGCACATCTTTCGATTTCTCTCTCGCCCTAATTAACCTCGCTGTCTCAAACCCATCAATACCCGGCATCTGCACATCCAATAGAATAACAGCAAACTCTAGCTTAAGGACCCACTTGAGCGCTTCTTCCCCCGAACTGGCTTTAATTAAACGGTATGGAGGGGACGAAAGAACTGCCTCCAAAGCCACTAAATTTTCCGGTCGATCATCTACCATTAAGATGTTTACAATTTGATCCATATCATCCTCGCCTCTGCCTAGATTTATATGTCATCTTGCGATAGATCCTCTCATTGCTATCCACCTCTTCGTAATATTCCGCATACCGGGTAAAAGATAGTCCTTCCCTGCTTCCCAACCCGAGGAAGCCTTCAGAGCATAAGCTTTCATAAAAAAGTTCTTGAACTCGTTCCTGGAGCTCTCGATTAAAATAAATCATGACATTACGACAAATAATCACATGAAACTCATTAAAGGATCCATCTGTAACTAGATTATGCTGGGCAAAAACAATATTTTCTGCCAGGAACGGATGAAAACGAACAAAATCCCGATGCGCCTGATAATACTCTGAAAAAGATTTATGACCACCCGATTTAACATAATTGCTAG
The DNA here is from genome assembly GCF_004522215.1 of Ammoniphilus sp. YIM 78166. Classification (GTDB taxonomy): domain Bacteria; phylum Bacillota; class Bacilli; order Aneurinibacillales; family RAOX-1; genus YIM-78166. The sequence continues at coordinate 675,233 of NZ_SDLR01000005.1, forward strand.
TGTATCCTTGCATACGATTGATTGGAAACTCACCTAGCTTCGCTTTTTCCAATACCCGATCATTAATATCCGTAGCATAGATCCTTGTCTTATGATACAAACCCTCCTCATGGAGTAAGATAGCCATCGAATAAGCTTCCTCCCCTGTGGAGCAGCCAGCATGCCAAATTCGTATTAACGGTAATTCCCTCAGTTGGGGAACCACTTGCCTACGAAACGCTTTGAAAAAACTAGGATCACGAAACATCTCAGTTACATTAATAGAGAAGTCCGAAAACAGCTTTTCCATCATGTGAGGATCATGCAGAATTCGATCTAGCAGGGAGGTTACAGTTCGCAAGCCTTCTGCTTGAATGCGATGCCAAACCCTCCTTCGGATCGACGAAAAAGCGTAATTCCGAAAATCGAACCCGTAGTATCGATAGATTCCTTCCAACAACAATTCCATTTCAAGTTTTTCCAACTCACTACAGCCTTGGTTATGTTCTTCCATAAATTCACCTATTGATAAAGCCATACTCTCAACAACGAAAATAACTGGTCGAGATTAACAGGCTTACTAATATAATCTGAGGCTCCTGCATCCATACATTTCTGCCGATCGTTCTTCATCGCCTTGGCGGTCAATGCAATGATAGGCAACCCTCGATATTCCGGAATATGCCGAATCGCTTGCATGGCCTCATATCCATCCATTTCCGGCATCATAATATCCATAAGGATAATACCCACATCTGGCTGTTCCATTAGCAGCTCAAGAGCTTCGCGTCCGTTCTCGGCAAATATCACGTCCATGCCTGCACCCTCAAGTGCACTGCTAAGAGCAAATATATTGCGCATATCATCGTCTACAACCATAACCTTTTTACCCTTTAGCACTTCATTAACGTGGGATACCTCTACCTCCAAGGTGCGCTCTTCAGAAAGAGAAAGAGCTTGCTCTTCTACGTGAGCGGTCCACCCTACAGCCGATTCTCTCTCGCTTGAGGTAATCTCAATGACGCTTTCAGCTGGTTGACTAGGCAGGAAGAAGGTAAACGTGCTCCCTTTTCCTTCAACGCTTTGGACCTCGATAAAGCCTCCCAACAATTGAGCTAGTTCTTTACATATAGATAACCCGAGCCCAGTTCCCCCGTATTTTCTGCTTGTAGTACCATCAGCCTGACGAAACGCTTCAAAAATAAGATCTTGTTTATCAGGACTAATTCCCACACCGGTATCTGTAACAGAGAAAGCTAACAACAGCTCATGCTGTAAAAAGCCATGCTGGTCCCCTCTTTGAGAAGCCTTTGCAATTTGGAGATGCACGTTACCTCTCTCTGTGAATTTAAACGCGTTAGATAACAAGTTTTTTAATATTTGACAGAGTCGCTGTTCATCCGTATAAATGATCCCTGGCAGAGATTCGTCTATCCCAATTGTAAAGTCGATCCCTTTTTGTCTGGCTACCGGAAGAAACTGCCGTTCTGCAAACTCCATTATTTCTGCTAGGTCTACTTCTCCGTGCTGTATATCCATCTTCCCGGATTCAATCTTAGACAAATCCAGAATATCATTGATAAGCTGGAGCAAATCATTGCCTGAGGAATAAATGGTCCCCACATACTCGAGTTGTTTTTCGGTTAGATTTCCGTATTTGTTCTCTAACAGCATATGCGCTAAGATCAGTAAACTATTAAGCGGTGTTCTGAGCTCATGAGACATATTTGCTAAAAACTCGGACTTATACTTCGACCCCAGAACCACCGCTCTGGCCTTTTCCTCCAAAGCAAGCTTGATCTCTTCTAGCTCCTTCGTTTTTTGCTCAGAGTTCTTATACTGGGCTTCGAGCTCTTCATTCATCGTTCGAAGCTCTTCCTGCTGTAACTGTAATTCTTCAGATTGACTTTGCAATTCCTCGTTCAAAGTCTGAGATTCCTTTAAAAGCTCTTGAACCTGCGTATATTGTTCAATCCGATTAAAAGCAATGCCCAGCTGATAGGAAGCCTGTTCAAGAAGAGACTGATGGAGGGAGGTCATCTTATTAAAAGAAGCAACCTCAATAACAGCCAAAACCTCTCCCTCAAAAGCTATTGGCAAAATAAACAAGCTGGTAGGTTTGGCAGAGCCTAGACCTGATTTGATCCGAATGTAGTTCTCGGGTAAATTCTCGATGTAGACAAACTTGTTTTCTACTGCACACTGACCGATGAGCCCCTCTCCTAAACCAATTGTATCCATGACTTTTTCATTCTCTGAAGCTTTCGGATCCGCGTAGGAAGCTAATTTAAACAAACGATGATTCTTCTTTTCCTTAACATAAATAACACCGTAGCAAGAGTTCACTGTTGGGATTAATGCCGACAAATACTGACACCCTAGAACATTACGATCGTTCAAACCTTGAGTGAGCACCGAAAACTCGGCAAGCTTAGCCTTCAGCCAGCCTTGTTCTTTAATACCCTCTTGATACTCCCTCTCGAGTCTTGTATGATCCTCGAGAGCTTGCGCCATTTCATTAAACGCAATGGCAATTTCACCGATCTCGTCTTTGACAGAGACCTCCGCTCGAGGAAGCTGCTCTTCCCCCGTCACAATACTTGCCATGACGTCTTTCACGCGATAGAGGCGTGCTGTCACCCCGCGAACAATCCACACGGCTATCAAAATGCCAACTAAGACGCCGCAACCTGAGACCAGGATAATTAATTTTACCGCATTCCTATACGCTTCCTTGAAATCAAGAAGTGACTGGTCCATTACTTGTTCCTGAAACTCCACAATATTCTCAGCGGTGTTGATTAAGTTTATTCTCTGACTTTCCGCTAGTTTCAGTTTTTCTTGAATCTGTTCATTTAGTTCCGTTCCATCCAGGATCATGAGTTGATCGACAGTAGCCACATACGCTAGGTACTCTCCGTTTAATCTCGTTAACATTTGCTTGGCTTGAGGAATCACGATAATTTGTTTGAGTTCCTGTAGAGCGTACGCTGCCTGCTGCTTACCTGCCTCAATCAATTCTAAGCGCTGACTGGCGGATCGATTACTAGAGAGAAAAACACTCTCGTTAATCTCTTTTCCTATGGTACTAACACCATATCGAACCTCATGGGCCAAGTGAATTTTACGGTAGCGATCCTCCACGATCTCGTTCATCGTTCGATTTTGGTTATTCAGCATACTGATGATCGAATACAATAAAATAATCATCAACATGATGATGAACCCAAACCCAATAAACAATCTTGTTTTAAATGACATGATTTTTCCCCTTATTTATTTGGTCAATCAAACTATTTCTCCTTTTGTTTTCCAATTCCTCCCCCAAATAGAAAAAAGCCTCCAAAGGAGGCTTTTTTCATTACTGTCCTGGTCTTCTGTCCATGTATTGTACAAGAACGGAAGCCAACGTCTTCTGTTGCTCTGGACTTGCACTCTCCCATAATTCCTTCAGAAGGCGTTCTTCATCGTTTCTTGGTTCTACCTTGTCCGCAAGGTAGTCTGCCATCTGATAGGCAATGTTTGAGATCGTAGTATCATCCAGACCTGCAGACTGAGCTTGATCGATACGCTCATTTAAGAAGGATTTCCAGTCGTTAAAATTATCTAATACTGACATTAATTAAAACCTCCTTAAATTTTTCAGGGAGGGAGCGTATGTGTCAATATTATGATACCCATTCTCAGCAATCCTATTCCAGGGTAGTAGCTGGCCAATCTGAGGAGAGAACGAATCAGGTCAGTTTAGATTGCCATTTTCTGTTCGCCGGAGATAAAGGCAGTGGATGATTGAAGGAAATCCCGAATTTCTTCTGTAGTCAAACCCAACTCTTTTGCCATTATCAGTAGTTCTACCCATTCTTGATCAAGCACCTGATCCATCTTCCACTCATCTCCCCATTAATAATAATTCAACTAGACTCGACTTTTTTCAGCTGACCGAAGGAAGTATTAATAGTAATGTATCATAATATTTATTGGAATTTTGTCACAATTTGAAGAGAAAAAAATTTTTTTTAAATAAAAACTAAACTCTAAAATGGATGAACATCCCTATACCGACCAAAATAAAGAATGGAAAAAAGCTTGGCCTTGAGCCAAGCAATAATGAGGGAGATAGTAGATGAAAAACTTCACAAGAATTTGCAGCGTTATGCCTTTTTTATTGGGCTTGCCCTTGTCCATTCCTGCAGCACATGCTGAAATGATAGAATCTGCTCAATATATTCAAGTAAGCGAACAACAAGAACAAATGACAAAGAACAAGGAGAAAATTGCTTCTGACCATGCGAAAGTGGCAAAGGTAACCCAAGCGTTGCATGCTGATCCCTTATTTCAGGGCCTATTCCTTATGCCTGTTGAGGGTAGAATTACCACCCCTTATGCTTACACGCGTTATGTAAACGGAAAACGGGCTTCACGCCATAACGCCATTGATATAGCCGCTCCACAAGGGACGCCTATTCTTGCAGCCAATTCAGGAAAGATCATTATGGCCGAAGAGCTCTATCTCTCAGGAAAACGCGTGATGATTGATCATGGCATGGGACTCGTTTCCTCCTATAGTCATCTGAAGGAACTCAATGTCAAAGAAGGCGATCCCATTCAGAAAGGTGACGTCATCGGCTTTGTTGGAAGTACAGGTTTTTCTACAGGCCCCCATTTACATTTGGCCTTTTTGCTAAACGGAGTACCTGTTAATCCACAAAAATTCTTTTACCATGATCCTTTCGAACAAATTGCTGAGCTTAGCCTAGAGGAGCATGCCCAATGATGCGAAGCTGAACTTTCTGCCTTCCGTTTTGAATCGCTTCTTGATGATTCCAACAGAAGATATCAACCTTCTGACCTTTTACAGCACCGCCCGTATCAGCGGCAATCTTACGTTCGATACTGCCGTCTTCAAATTTTACCTCAATCACTGTTCCTAATGGAATAACAGATGGATCAACAGCAACGACCTCTTCTGAAACCTTTAAACCACTGGCTGTTGTTAGTCCATTCCCGACCCCTCCTGCTGGGGTATACCATGTTGCTGTAAAATCCAACCATGGGCCTTCCTTGGCCGAACGAGAGGCAAGCTGTATCGAATTTTTCTTACTCGTTCGGCTAGCTAAAAATTTGCCTGATTCTTTTTAACCTCCTGAATGGTCTTATCTTGATTCTTAATGGTTTCCTTCAATTCGCTGATTTCACCTACATGCTTTGCAATTTGCATCTCATATTCATCTATTTTCTTATGGCTTTCCGTTACATTTTGTTGAAGCTCTTGAAGCTCCTGCTTCTTTGCTTCAAATTTCCTTTCCAACTCCATAATTTTTTCCGTTTGTTTATCGTGCATGTTATACCCTGCGGCTCCCATACTCCCAACAAGTCCGAAACAAATGAACATCATGAACCAAACGACACGTTTATCCAAGTTATCCCTCCTGGTGACGTTAGATCGTCTCTATTTGGAAAAGCTAGTTTAGATTTTACCAACATCCTTCCAGAAATGGTGTCGATTGACGAAGGAGAAATTCCACTTTTTTTGTAGAATAGGCCCATTTATCGAAAAATTCAATGAATTAATTCCGACTTCTTGTCGATTAGGATTGTCGTAATGGACATACTACTCCTAGGAGGGATGATAATGGAGAAGATGAATTGGATCATTTCCGTATCGAATCATGATACGCAAGATTGGGTTGAGATGGCGAAAACCTGGCATCCAAGCGTTGCTCTACAAATCAAAGAAGGGTTAGAAGATATAGGGTTGGAATGCAGGGTCCTTCATCAGGTTGGAAACGTACGCTTGAAAGAAGAACTGACTTGGGAAAAAGCTCTGGAGCTAGGAAGATTTATGGAAGATCTAAGTGAACAGGAAAACGATGTTTATAATCGGATAAACGGTTAAACCATAATAAAAGGCTCTCGAGAAGTAGAGAGCCTTTTACTTCGTCCCTCTTATGAGTTCCATCCCTTTTATGGTAATATATTCACATTGTGATTTTGATTATAATATTAGTTAAGCAATGCCCTTAGGAGGATAATATGACGGAAAAAAATGATAAACAGGAAAAGCAAAGAAGAGAGAAACTAAAAAAACTTAAAAAAGAACGAGAAAGCATAAAAAAAGCGGCTAAAAGAGGCAAGATTGTAAGTAAGTTAAGCAAAGGAAAACTGATCATCCCCAAAGTAGACGGCAAGCCTATTCTACGAAATCAACCCAATCCTAAAAAAGTAGCTCTCAAAGAAAATGATTAAGGACAAATATTTAGAAGGGTGCAATAACACTTGTTATTCCATCCTTTTTATTTTTTTTGTTTTTTTCAAAAAAAATTGTTGAAAGATGTCGATAGTTCGTTTATTATTTAAATATACAGAAAAATTAGAAGAAACCGGAGATGAAATGATGGAATACAAAATCCTTTGTAAAAGTTGCGGTATCAGTTTAAGTGAATACGAAAGATTAGAGTACCAAGGAGAATGCATCGACTGCTATCGCGAAAAACAACCTAAAAACCCCGCCATTCATATGCCTGTGTTAAAGCGTTTGCGCAACCGCAAATACATGGCTGTGTCTGAACTTCGATAGTCTTAAAAAAATAGAGAGGAAGCTTGGTAAAAGCCCCTCTCTATTTTATTAGTTTCCTTATTTCATTTTTGATTACCTCGATATCTGCAGCTTCTGAACCATCATCCGCTATAACTCTTTTACCATATAGAAAATGACGATTCCACCAACCCTTTTTCAGATCCGCATGCATCTTAGAATCCGTCACACCCACACCCGTTTTGTATGTATGGATAAATATAATTTCACCATTTTTCTTTACTTCCTTTACTATACCAACATGTCCATTGCGACGATAATCTTCTTTATCATATTTTTTTGCGGTGGTAGCTGTGGAGAAGAAAACCAAATCTCCCATTCTCAGTTCGTCACGAGTTAATCCTTGATTACCGTCGTACAGAAATTGCGGACGCGAGGCTCGTTTAAGCTTAATTCCATTTTTCCAATATACATATTGGGTAAACGAAGAACAGTCGAATACATCGGTTCTCCCTGCTTTAGCACCATAAAGATAATCCACTCCATAGAACAATTCCGCCGTCTCAATAATCTCCAATGCTTTTTGCTTCCATCCTTGCGGATTAGATTTTGCCGGTACCAGTACTTCATCCGGTTGGTCTGGGATCTCAGGTTCATCTACAGGAGCTGTCGGTTCGAGGATTTCGTCAAGGTAGACCTTCGCTATCCTTCCTTTATGGTCCCAGAGTACCTCTGCATCTAGTGATTCCGCTACGAACCGAAGAGGTACATACGTTCGAGACTCGACGATCACCGAATCATGCAATCCTACCCGCAGGTATAGGTTCTTATTATTTTTCGTAAATTTTATGGTTTGGGTTTTCTCATTCCAATGTAGCTCGTACCCCAGATGCTCCGAAATAAAGCGAACAGGGACCATCGTCCGGTTAGAACTGCTGATAAACGGTTTGGCATCAGGGAAGTTAACTTGTTCATCATTTACACTCACCCCTACCTCGGCAGCGTAAGATTTATCCCCTAATAGAAACATTCCTAACAGGATTCCAATAGCCAGACAAAATCGAATGTGCATGGTCATACCCTTCCTTTCCTCCCAAATAATATTCTATTCGCAAAGAAAAAACAGGATCTGACGCAATTTAACTTAAATATCTTATTTTTGATAAATTTACAAAATTATGCTATACTGAAGAGGTTGACTCTATAAGGGGGTGTTTCGATTGTTTCAAATCGGAGACAAGGTTGTTTATCCTATGCACGGGGCTGGCATAATTGAAGCCATTGAGGAGAAGGAAATTCTTGGGGAGAAACAGCTATACTATGTCCTGAACATGCCTCTGAAGAATATGCAAGTCATGATTCCCATGGCCAAGACCTCTAACCTTGGTCTGCGACAAGTTGTTGGCTCTGACATTTTAGAAAAAGTACTAAAAAATATCAATGACGGAAAGCTCGAGCCCATCTCTAATCCCATGCAGAGGCATCGCGTCAATATGACCAAGATGAAGAGCGGGGACATCTACGAAGGTGTGGAAGTCATTAAAGATCTAATGTACTTGGAGAAGAGCAAGAAGCTCGCCACCGGTGACAAGGTAATGCTAGATAATGCCCGTCACATGCTCATTAGCGAGCTCGTCTTGGTTAAGGGAATCGAAGAAGACCAAGCAGCTAATTTGCTAAACCAAGTCATCAATGCTTAATTATTTGAAGGAAAAATAAGGACTTCAACCTCTGGAGTCTTTTTCTTTTTGTGTGGGGAAAGTGGGCTGGTAGCGAAATAACCGGAGGAACTCCGGTTATTTCACCGCACTCACTGATCCTCATAATCAGGATCATGCTGAACGTGATCTTCAGGTGTCAAATCATAGATCTTCTCATAGGTTTCATACTCCTCTCCCCTACCTTTATGGGGAAGATTTTCAACTGGCTGTAGGTTATATACCTTTGTGAAAGGTTCGTTTTTCAAAGTCCTCACCTCCATGCGGATAATGTGTTCATAAAGGATAGCCATTATGTGAGTGGGGAGTATTTTTAAGGGTAACAATGTATTATAATACTGTTATTCTTACTAAAAAGGGGATTTATTTGAATGTCAGAGTCTACGGAAAGAAAAAAGATCAGTCTACAAGACGCAATCCGACAAAAGTTAGCTAGCAAGAAGCAAGATCAATTGTCTGGTGGAAAGAATGCGAGCTACCAAGCCGGTTCAAACGCAAAGATGAAAAGTCAACAAACGAAAAAAGCGAATAACCAACGCCGCCGAACGGGGGTATAAACAAGAAGGAAGAGGGTGCTTTTGAGACACCCTCTTCTCTCCTTTTAGGCAATCCCTTATGGAACAACCGTAACAGGACAAGGTGCCTCGTGTAGCACACCATAACTGACACTTCCAATAACGGTGCCTACAATAGGTCCTTTCCCACGGGAACCCATAACGATAGCCCTGACCATACCCGTTCTTTCTTTAACTTCATTGCAGATTTCCAGTTTAGGAACTCCAGCTCTTATCGTTTTTATATAGTTAATCCCCGATTCCTCGACCACTCCAACAGCCTCTTCCATGGCCTCTTCCGCTATCTCATTGCGATAAGAAGCGATTTCCTCCTTGCTGAAGAAGCGTCGGGTATTCATCGTCTCAAACGTTGGTTGGACATTCAACAAAATAATTTCATCCTGGAAAACTCTTGCCATAGAAATCGCATATTCCAAAGCCTTCAAGGCATGATTGGAACCGTCAACAGGTACTAGAATGTACATGATTTCTCCCCCTCTCGTATATTCATTATTCTATCAGAGGAGCTTTTTGGAAGGTGTGAATCTTATCACACCTGTATATAACACAATTTTAAAGGTGCTGTAACATTACTGTAATATAGAAGGTGTAAGATAAGATTATCAAGTAACCCCCTTAATAATATAACTTGAGACTTGCTGCATCGCGGCAAGTCTTCTTTCTTTTTTCAGATGAGAAAAGCTTCTGCGAAAAAATAAGGGTTCTCAAAGGAGCAAACTGCTCCCTTGAGAACCCTATTTTAGCTTGTTCCTGAGATCTCACTAACTAGCTGGTTAACGGCGTCACGACTAAGCTTCGCTTCACCCGCTTCGATGGCGTCCAAGGTGCCATGAGCGAGTACCAGGGGAATTTTACAGAAAAGAAGAATGGTGCCGGGCTTTAGTGATTCCGTGTATTGATTCGCTAAGGACAGATTATGTCTAGCATAAGCAATCATATCACTAAACTCCCAACCTTCTGGATAATAGTTCACTCCTCTGGAGTGGTCTTCCGCCCGATTTCGAATAATATTGACAGCCTGCAACCCGCGGCCAAACCCAATGGCTAACTCACGATCGGTCTCCGTATTGTCATACCACACCCAAATATCTGACAACATCACTCCAACGAGTCCGGCAACGTAGTACGTATAATCATCCAGATCTTCTTTGCTTTGAATGTTCCAATCCTTCTTAACCCATTCGGCCATACCATCTGACATGGTAGCGGTTGAAGAAAAGATCTTTTCAGCAATCGTCTCCGGCGCCAGTTGCGTCCAATCTCCTAATCGAAGGGTGACCTCAGGCAAAGTCGTTCCATAGGACCGGAACAGTTCTTTGAATTCAGAAGGATCAAAGGGACCCTGAAGGATTTGACTCACAGCCTTTAATAAATGGACTTTCTGTTCAGCAGGTAGCTGGGGGTGGTCTTCAATTTCATCAATCGCTCTCATACACAAGTACGCGGATGCGACTGCTTCCTGCACGCCAGGTGTTAAGCGACTAATCGGGATAAAGAAGGTTCGACTGGTCTTAAGCAGCATGTCCATCGCTTCCTTGTGTAAATTGGATATTTCACTCATTATGTATAACCCCCTTGTAATCTACCGCTCATAAACGATTCTAGCTAATTTCTTAGGATTATAGCATAAAAAATGAATAAACCAAAATCAAACGTGATACAAAGATTTACTCGCTTCTTGGCAGGATACTCTTACGCAAGGCCTGTCCCTGTTCTTCATTAACCAATCCTAGCCTCCATAAAGCAATCCCCTTTAGTTTATAGCGTTTGGCTAGGCCGACCTTTTCTACGATGCTCTTACCCGTTTCATTTACAACTGTAATTCCTAGAATCAGCTTTTCTGCAGGGACTTCGGCAAGGGCCATCACGATTGCTTCTTGGACTTTACGCAAGGGCTCTGGCGTTCCTTTTAATGTATGGTATTCATAGGCCATTACAACGATAGCGTCTGCTAATTCTCCCAACGCTTTATAGTCGTACCCCCTATAGGCGCTGTTTAGCGGATGTAAAGTTAAGGTGACCGTTAAACCTTGCTCCTTCGCTTGATTGGATAGTTTGCGCACGAACTCGGTAAACATCCTTCTTGTTTCGGCTAATTGTTCTGGAGATTGATTGAACCCGAGTCCTTCAATATCCAGGTTAATCCCCATATGATAACGTTTCGCCTCTTCCACCATGCTTAAAATAGCTTTTTGGGTAGCGGCTTCATTCTTTAAGATATTCTCCATTGTTGAATCACGGTCGGGAAGGTGAACCACCATCTCTGTGGTCATCGTCTCTTCCTTGGCAGCTTCTAAAACAGATTCCCAGCCCTCAGGTTTCCTCCAACCAGTGGATGAATCTTGCAGCAAACTTCCATCAGCGTCTAGTGAATACCAGCCTAGGCCAAGCTCATCTACAAGTTCCGTATAGCCATTACTGCTACGCTGCGGAAATTCTGCCCCGAATAGATTGCTCCAGCTGCTGCTCCCATTCTGTCGACTCCCTAAAGCATAAAACCCAAGCACTTTCATCGAGCTAGGTGGGGACACAATTTTTACCGCCCGGTTCACAGCATCAAAGTCCACCTCGGCCCCCAAGCTTTCACTGAAAAATCGAAGAGGAATCAAGGTTCTACCGGCCGATAGGACAGGAGGAACATCCAAAATCATAGGGTTTCCATTTACCCATGCCGTTTCATTCCCAATTTGAAGTACGATTCTCGAACCATTACGTGTGGCCGTAACGGTTTGGCTGGTTGATTCCCAGCTCACATCCACGCCAAGCACTTCGGCAATTGCTCTAAAAGGGACGAGTGTACGACCTTCTTGTAGGATAGGCAACACATCAAATTCAACCTTTGAACCATCGACAAGAACAACAATTTCTTTTTCCTGGGCAAAGCCCGCTTGGTGTTCTGTCATCACAAAAGCAGTTAGCCAAAGACAGCACCATAACAACCATTTACGCATGTTTTCTCCCCTCACCAGTTCTATTAATCTATTAGGCTTTCCATTCTTATACGAATTAGGAAGCGATTGGTTTCTCTGTTTTCTCTGGGAATTGATGGCACAAAAAAAGGGGCTCTTGTTCTCCCGCTTCCGCGTTCCAAAACAGAGTACCCTTTTGATTAGTCCGTATCGATGTCCGTATCGATCCAGGACATCGCTATTCGGCCTATGATAGCTCCCACGCCCATTCCAATCAAGCCGTTAAATATAGGTCCTAGGCCCCACCTCAGCCCATAAATCGTCCCGATGGTTCCCACCATAGCGGCGAGAATAAACGGGATAAATCTTGCCCCAGCAAACGATTGGTTTTCCTTCAGGTGGGCTTGATAATAGGATTCTGCCGCTCCAAAGATGTAAATACAGGGATAAAATAATAACCAGTTCCAATTCGCCACTTCGCTCGCTAGTGAAAATTCCCCATGAAAGCTATAAATGATTGCCCGATTAACTTCACCCTGTAAATTCACTAAGAATTCTAAGAAAATAAAGAAAGCACCCTTAATAAATTGCTGGTTATAAAATTGGCCAAAACCGGGGAAAGTGATTGACCAAAAAAGAGCAGTCCTGGAACGCGTGAGCTTCACTCTTTCATCCATCCTTCCTCTCATCTCCACCTTATTGTTTGCAAAAACAGGTAAAAACTCACAATAAAAGAAGTTAAACATTCCGACAAGATTCGCTATAACTACCACATGTTGGCATGCATAAAGTGAATTAATCCTCTGGTTAGTGAAAAGGTTATTCTTTTTCAAACAGGCTTATGAGATAATAAAAAAGCATCTAAAAAGATTTTTACTCATAAAGTACCCGCCCTTTGGTACATTCTATTGGAGAGAAACCAGAAAAAAATCGAGGTGACAACGATCATGGGTTCCCATACCTATACCAGACGAGAAGAAATTGCAAATGCGATCACCCACGGTGTTGGTGTGCTTTTTAGCATCGCAGCATTAGTCCTGCTTATTGTTTATTCAACAAGAGAAGGAACGACTGCCCATGTTGTAAGCTTCACCATTTATGGCGCAAGTATGCTTCTTCTGTATATGAGTTCCACCCTTCTACACAGCCTTCACGAAGGAAAAGCAAAAGATATTCTCGAGATTATTGACCACGCTTCGATCTATGTGTTCATTGCCGGAAGCTATACGCCGATTTTATTGGTGGTGGTCAAAGGAACGCTGGGAATCACCTTGCTAAGCGTCGTATGGAGTATTGCCTTGTTTGGCATCATCTTCAAGGTGTTCTTTACGAAACGATTCCTGTTCCTCTCCACCGTTATTTATTTGCTTATGGGCTGGATGATTGTCTTCGCGTTTGAACCCGTTATTACGAGCTTGGAAAGTACTGGACTCTTTATGCTTGTAGCAGGGGGGCTGCTCTATACCCTAGGAACGATCTTTTACATGTGGCGCCTATTCCCGTATCATCATGCGGTCTGGCATCTTTTTGTTGTAGGCGGCAGCGTGTTCCACTTTTTCACCATTTTCTTTTACGTACTCCCTATTCGCTAAAACAAAGAAGCGAAGAAAGACCTTCTACTGGAAGGCTTCCTTCGCTTTTTTATTTTTACTCCTCTTGAACCGGCCTTCTAGGAAGGTCTCCGTGACTCTCCATAATCACATCATAATATTGCGAGGCCAAGTACATGACACTTAATGGGTTGGAGAGATGGCTATGATAAGTAAAAGGCCCTTCTGGAAACCCTACCGACTCCCCTTCTAGGCGTTCAGCCTTAAACTTGATTAAATCAACTAGAAAAGAATCCCCTGTTAGCGTCCCATCATCGTGCCAAGTCATTTGTGCCATTCTTCCGCCAGCCAAGCCCCTTAACGTAAACAATTCGCATCCCCCATTTCAATATGTCTAATACGGTTACTAAGTAAAAGAATATATGTTGAAATTTGTAATGTTATGTTAGTAAAATAGAAACACATCTCCTACAATTATAGAAGGGAAGATCCCCTATGCTTCATACAGCTTCCTTTGCTCAACCCCACTGGAGAAATATTCTGCTCCTGATTGTTATGGGCTTCTTGGGCAATATTTATGGTATTTCATTATTCTTTGGTGTAGGGATTATTTTTAGCTCGGTGGCAGTCTTGCTTATTCTGCGGATATATGGACCACTATGGGGCATCTTATCGGGCTTCATTATCTATTCATCAACTTTAATTCTTTGGCAGCACCCTTATGCCTTTATTATCCTCATAAGTGAAGTGGTCTTTCTTAGTTTATTTATACGACGCAAGGCTGGGCGAAATTTGCTTTTCTGGGATGGACTTTTTTGGTTTTTTCTTGGTGCTCCGCTCACTTGGTTATGTTATCATCATGTGATTGGGATGAATGAAACCTTTAGTCTAGTTATTTTACTTAAGCATTGTGTAAACGGTCTCTTTAACGCGTTAGTGGCTGGACTGCTGTTAGAATTCGGTCCCTTCAGAAGATGGTTCCTTCCCGAACAGGCCACTGACTCCTTGCAGAAAAAAATATTTCATCTCATCGTTTCTTTTATTCTATTTCCAACCTTAATTCTTATTTTATATGAAGGATACGATAAGGTACAACACGTAAAGCAAGAAATGGAAATTTCGATCGTTGAATTAACAGCCACGATCCAAGATGAACTCCTGCATTGGCAGAATCAGCACTTAACTCCGTTGCGCAAGCTTGCCATTCAACAAACGTACCAACCCGTACCTCCTGATCAGTTAAGTCAAAACTTAGAACTGATCACCCAGTCTTTTCCTCAGTTCACCATGATGTACGCGGCAGATGAAGAAGCCAAGTCTTATGCTTTCTATCCAAATACGAATGAAAGAGGAGAATCTCTCATTGGTTTAACCTATGAAGATCGCGTGTACTTCCAGGAACTAAAAAAAAGTAATGAGCCTATTATGTCTGATGTTTTAATAGCAAAGGGAAGTCCCTATCCTATCGTCGCTTTAGCCATGCCGCTGATGAAGGAAAAGCAATTTATTGGCTATATCGCCGGGGCGCTATCCTTGGATTCCGTTCGAAATCAAATTTTGCAGAAAGTAACCAAACCAGGCTATACAGTAACAATCATTGATTCAAAGAAACAAGTCATTATGACCAATGAGCCCCACTTACGCCCCCTAGACTCCTACGAGGCATCGTTAAAGAAGCTAGAGGAGAATAGGTTATGGACTCAAAAAAGGATACAAATTTGGCAGCCCTCAGAGACCAAGCTTCCCCCCATGCTCCAATGGGAGAAATCCTTTTATTGGAAGCATAGTCCTATGGATACGCCTCAATCCTGGTCTATTATTGTCAAAGGATCGGTGTCTCCTTATCAGACAGAAGTCTATGAGCTTTATATTAAGATCTTTAGCATTTGCCTGTTGATATTAGTTTTAACCCAGCCTCTTTCTTTTCTGCTTAGCCGTAGGATCGTGTCTCCGATTGAACACTTGTCCCAGATTACGGGCAATCTATCTCTCGAGACTCACGGGCCCCCAGAAGGGGTGTCATGGCCTAAAACCTCCATCAAAGAAATTCAGGTACTGGTAGACAACTTTCAATTCATGTCCAAAAAAATTCAACAATCCAAGCAGCACCTAGAGTATCTCGCCCACCATGATGAATTAACAGGGCTGTCCAATCGGTATCATTTTAAAGAACAATTCCAGCAATTTTCAGCCAAGCGTCAGGACGCCTTGATTGCCATTTTGTTTATAGACCTTGACCGATTTAAATTTATTAATGACGCAATTGGACATGACTTTGGTGATCTTTTGCTGCAGCAGATGGCTGACAGGATGAAGCAGGAATGCGGAGAACAAGGCATTATTGCTCGCTATGGTGGTGACGAATTTCTTGTCATGATACCCAACATTACCTACATTCAAGAAGTAGATGCGATGTCCAAGCGTCTCCTTGAGCAAATTCAGAAGCCTTTTCATCTGCGATCCCATGAATTTGTCGTCACTGGCAGTATGGGTATTAGCGTATATCCCCATGATGGATTAGACATTAAAACACTCATTAAGCATGCGGATACTGCCATGTATGCAGCCAAGGAGCACGGAAAAAATCAGTATCAATTTTTCAATTCCAATATGAATGATTCCATCATGTATAAATTAGAGCTGGAAACAGAGCTGAGAAAGGCCATTGAAGATCAACAGCTAGAGCTTCATTACCAACCCCAATTTGCCATTCAGACCGGAGAAATCTCTGGCATAGAAGCCTTACTCCGGTGGAATCACCCTACCATGGGAGTCATCTCACCCGCTGAGTTTATCCCTCTTGCTGAAGAAACAGGCCTAATCATCCCGATTGGAGACTGGGTACTTAGAGAAGCCTGTACGCAGCGGAAGAAGTGGCAGCTTGCCCGTTTTCCTTCCTTAAGGATGGCCGTAAATGTCTCCATGAAGCAATTTTTACATGAAGACTTTATTCCCAACCTGCGCCGCTTAATTCTAGAGACCGAGATGGATCCTTCCAAGCTTAAACTTGAAATTACCGAAAGCATAGCTATGAAGCACCCTGACTATGTGATAGAGAAGCTGACCGAGTTGAAGCGCCTTGGAATTAAGCTAGCTATTGACGATTTTGGGACGGGCTACTCTTCACTAAACTATCTAAAGGAATTTCCTGTGGACTATCTTAAAATTGACCGCACCTTTATTCAGGATATTGTGACGGGTTCCGCTCAAACTTCGATTGTACAATCCATCATTCAAGTAGCCCACAGTCTTAACTTGTCCATTATCGCCGAGGGCGTAGAGACCGACCAGCAGCTTGAGTTCTTGAAAAAAAACCATTGCAATGAAGCCCAAGGCTATTTACTTTCCAAACCCCTTCGTTCTGAGGATATTGAGAAATACTATTTCCAGCTGCTTGACGACCTGCAGGTTAGGTAAGAAAACTGCTCCCATACTAGGGAGCAGTTTTTTAGTTTGCAGCGATGGGAACATCCTTTAGCATGGGTGTGAGTTCTCCCATATAAAATACTTGCAAATAATGCAAAGCACGCGTACAAGCGGTGTAGAGCAATTTACGGTCACTCTCATGAGCATAAACCTCCTGAGAAGCGTTATAAATGATGACCCCATCAAATTCTAAGCCTTTTGCCAAGTAAGCCGGAACCACGACCATTCCGCTTACGAAAGTACGCGTCTTCTTCGTAAACAGATATACATTGTTATTCAATAACGGTAACATCGTTTGGTAGGCTTGCTCCGCCTCTTGGCTTGTTTTGCAGATAATTGCAATCGATTCGGCCCCTTTCTGGGTTAGGGAGTGAACTGCTTGTTGAATGGAAGCTGCAAGCTGCTCCGTTTGTGCAGCCTGGATCATCTTCGGAGCCTCCCCCGTTCGGCCAATCGTTTCCACCGGCTCCGGATCCCGAAGAATCTGTCGGGTAAATTCGATGATTTCACTAGTCGAGCGATAGCTTTTCTTCATCCTTACAATACCGACATTTTCCTCTCCGAAAAGCTCTCCTAGACGGCTGTAGCTTTGGACATTCGCATAGTAAATCCCTTGATTTAGATCCCCTAAAAGGGTGAACTTGGCCCGAGGAAAAAGTCGGCGGATATATTCAAGCTGAAACGGAGAGTAGTCCTGCGCCTCATCAATCACCACTTGTTTGATCCGATTCAACCTGTTGAAGCCTTTGAACGCTGATTGCAAGTAAACAATAGGCGTGGCATCCTCATAAGGTATTTCCTTCGCGCTAATTCTCTCTTGCGTATAGGCCCCTAGCCTTTCAAACTCTTCTATTGGTGTTTCCCCTAGTTTTAATACCCATTTAGGATCGCTAAACAATCTAGTATACATCCCCATCATATCCACGAAGCCCAAGTTTTTGGCCATCTCACGTAGAGGTGCTATCGCTCTTTTTGCTTTTTTTCCAGCTTCATCCTTCATCTCTTTGTCCGACCCTAGGTATTTAGGACTCTGCTTCATTCTCTTAAAAACATTTCGAGCCACGCGCTGCTGTATAATATCCAATTCAGCCAATACCTTTTCCTTCACTTTATCCAGCCGATTGCTGATGGAAGGATCATGTCCAAACTCGATATAAAACAGCTCCTCCAGTTGCTCCTTACTAATTAGCACCTTATCTCGAAAAGAAAAATCCTGGAATAAGATATCCGCTTTCTTTAAATGCTCAAGGTAACGATCCAGCAAGGACATAAAGTCACTCGATGTTTTCCATTCAATACCTTTTAAACGTATAGGATATTCATCCCTTTGGGTTTCGGTCAACAAGTATTCAAATTGGTCATAGATATCTTCTACCTTCCACTCGTCTTCAAACCCTCGATCCAAGTGATCTTGAAAAGTGGTTTGAAGCATGTTGGCTTCTCCAAGCTCTGGGAGGACATTCGAGACATAATCGTTAAAAATCGAATTCGGCGAAAATAGCAGCATTTGATCTGCACTTAAGCTGTTACGATATTTATACAACAAATAAGCAACACGCTGCAGGGCTACAGAGGTTTTTCCACTGCCGGCTGCTCCTTGAACCACAAGGATTGGATGCTCATCATCACGGATGATGCGGTTTTGCTCTTGTTGTATCGTCATTACAATACTACTCATCTTTTCGTGGGCGCTCTTCGCCAACATGACCTGAAGCATTTCATCCCCAATGTTGATTCCTGTATCAAACATCTCTTCTAATTTTCCATACTTAATGATGTATTGCCTTTTCAGTTCCATTTCCCCTTGGATCTCTCCGTCAGGCGTTTGGTACCTAGCAGGGCCGGGTGTATAGTCATAGAACATGCCGGATACCGGGGCCCGCCAGTCATAAATAAGAAGATCATGAGTTTCTTCATCCGCAACGGAACTGATTCCTATGTAGATCTCTTCTGCTTTCGAAGCTGCGTTTTCTCGGAAATCGATTCTTGCGAAATACGGGCTCTTCTTCAGCTTCTGAAGCTTATGAAAGGTCTGTTCAGCATGTCGAAAGCTTCTTTCCTGCTGGGATAAAACGGCTTGCTGCTGGGTAATGCTAGCAGCTGTTTCAGCTACGTCATCATAATTCGATAGGTTAACCGAGACTTCATCCCAGAAGTTCTGGCGCATGTCTAAAACCTCTGCCCCACGATGTTCTAGGATTCCCTCCAAGCGCTCCAGTTCCTTTTTTATCTCCGTCATGACCCGCTCCAGGCGGCCTCGTTCATATCGCCAATCGTTTTCTTGGATGGACATGCGTGTGTTTCTCTCCCATCTTAGTTTAAATCTGTTCGTCATTTAGTTTATTGAAAAAAGGAATTTTTAAACAGTCCCCCTTATAGGTTTCGACATGAAAAAGCAGACTCCTGTAAGGAAAAGGAAGGAGAGAAGATTCTAAAGAGAAAAAACAAAAAAAGCAATCTGGCTGGTATCGCCAAATTGCTACCTTCTATTGTTTCTCCTTTGCAATAACCAAAGGCATATGTTCTTTTAGCATCTTCCCAAGGTCTTCAAGGTCCATAAGAACCTTCCGGTAGGCAAACTTTCTGCCTTCATGAAGACCATAATGGAATGGATCTCCTTCAAATCTTTTCGCTAGCTCTTTCGCTTCGTCTAATCTCTCTTCGAGCATCTTCCGATAGATTTCTAATTCATTATTTGATGTAGTTTCCATTTCTGACCTCCACTATCCAAAAGATTTTATAGCTTTATCATAGCAGAATGGACAGACAAATAAAAGCGCTTTCATTCAATTTCAACAAATTGCCTTTTTTAATTTCCTCGGAAGTTTTCTCTTTTGTTGAGTAACCTCCAGTACACATCCTTTTCTGGTAAATACAGCTATATGATGAAATTCAAATCGAGCATCGGTGTCATTTATTTTATAGAAATTCCCTCTGAGTACACACTGGAGAACTTTTTCC
This sequence comes from Ammoniphilus sp. YIM 78166, assembly GCF_004522215.1. GTDB lineage: Bacteria > Bacillota > Bacilli > Aneurinibacillales > RAOX-1 > YIM-78166. The sequence continues at coordinate 694,886 of NZ_SDLR01000005.1, forward strand.
TTCTCATCGTGAGTTAGCTGCAGGGCTGGGTCAAAGGTTAAGCTTCGAGTCAGGGATCGCTTGCTCTTAATACTGATGCCATACTGATTAAGATATTGTAGCTTCCAGGCAAATGGTACATCCGCCATCTGATTTTTGAGGTTGTTGCACTTATAACATGAAATGTCCACGTTAGGCTCATCGGACGCATTAAAAGTAAGCTGCCATCTGGCCTTAAATTTAGCATCCTTCATCAGGTATTTAGGAATTAAGTGCTCCTTCGTCGACTCCTTCGGTGTCAATGCTCTATTCTTTCCAACACAGACTGGGGAGATCTCTCTATAACGACAGTACATAGCGCTACCCTCCATATCTTAAAACAAAAAAGGGACTCGACAAGGAATCTGCGAGTGCCCTTAAAATGTTTATGTAGTTAGTCTAAAAATGATTTAATATGGTGCGGGTGAAGGGAGTCGAACCCCCACGCCATAGGCGCTAGATCCTAAGTCTAGTGCGTCTGCCAGTTCCGCCACACCCGCATAGTGTTTGTGACAAGTATTATAATACACTAAGTCAGGAATATTGTCAACAGGCAGTGACAGCCAAACACGTGGTTATCTATCTTCCACTTCCATGAGGTGGTATTCGGTTTTTTCAACTTCTATTTCGTTGTCAACACTCTGAGCCCATTCTAAGAAGGCCTTCCCGCTAATGACCTCTTGCCCATCTTGTCGATCGATTGGAAAATGACCTTGATCCACAAGCTGGTGTATGGTTTGTTGACTTAACCCCGTCATGCCGGATAAAACAATAAGAGGATAGTTTGTCCCCTCATCGATTTCTTTGACCTTGATCTGATAAATCACGCGCCATCCCTCCTGACGAACGTTTGACAGTTGGTATCCTGACATTCATTACTGTTCGCACCAGTGACCTCAATACCTTCTGCAATACAGATTGCACCCTCGCCCCAGTACTTGCAAGAAGCTACCGTACAAGCGATCGTAGGTGTAACTTGATAATCGGGATTCAATAGTCCAATAGCTGATCCGGTCCAATTTACATTATCAGCGGAACCCACATAGCTCAACAGATTCCTCGCGTGAGAAAAGGTTTTGCACATCGTTTGTTCCACAATCTCAGACATCTTGGTTTCCTCTTCGTGCATAATATCGATATTCCCTGCTCCGCAACGATCTCCATAAAGATAGTGAGTGCAAGTATTTACGATACATTTTACCGAAGGTTGCATGGACAATCACCTCCATATTTCTCCTATGGAGTTTTCCCTGTGAATAACAAAAATATGTAAAACTTAAGGGAGCATTTTATACATCTCCAGCTGAGAAATCGTTGCGCGTCTGAACCCCATCCGCTTGTAAAAGCCCTCGAGATTCCCGTGATTAGGAAAAGAGGTACTTAATTTTTGGAGATTAAGCTCGCGCACAGCAAAGTTTAAAAGATAAGCAGCCATTCCTTTCTGACGATAACTCCTGTCCACCCACAAAAAGCTGATGCGGCCACTATCATTAATACTTAGGACACCAACTACCTGTTGCTTCGCAAAGAGACCATAGTGATATTGGTGTTTAGACTGCTCTAAGAATTCAATGTCATTTTGCCAATTCAAGTGGACATCGATTTCATATCTTATTTTCTGAATTTGCTCAAGTCCGATGGGGCTGATCTCGGATGAGAGAGGATTCGTGAAGGCAATTTGAAGCCCATCCTCCAGAACATAAAGATGTAGATCGTATCTTTTTTCATATCCTTGTTTCTCATAAAAACGAATTGCCTTTTCATTTCCGGTAATTACCTCTAAAAAAAGCTGCTGACACCCCTGTTGGACCCCTATACTCTGGTGCAAGTCGAAAAGGGACTGAGCTACACCGGCTCGACGGTAATCAGGATCGACACAAAGAGTCCCGCATCGCAGCGTATTAATCCCTTCATACTCCTTCATTCCTCCGAGTATCAATCCCACCGGGCGCCCTTTATCCAAGGCCAGATGAGAAAATTCTCGTTTGTTACCTTCCGGACCAAAAAAACGTTGAATAAATTCGCCTTCACTAAAGTTCATATTCACTAGATAATCTGAAAATCCTACGCTAAACGCTCTATGAATAAGATCATCTTCCACCGCATCGCAGCTAACATAACTTATCATCTCTATTGTCTCCTCTTGGGCTAGGCCCTAAGTGATCCCTGGAGTTTCCTTCTTTGATATCGTCTTATAATACTCTTTGACCATCTCTCAAGCACATCCTCTGAGTCCCCTGTAAATTGGGCGATTAAGGACGGGTTTTCTAGTTCTTTTGATCCATAAAAGCATACAACCCACTGCTGCCTGTTTTTCCTGATCTCGATATCTAAGTTTCTGCCTCTTTTGTCGTTCCAATCTAGCAAGTGCTCCAGCATCACCAGATCAGCTTTTAGATAGTCTCTCATATATAATTTCCTCTCGTACCCTACTATTTGTTTATTACATAAATTATTCTTAGCTGTGGAGTCAAATTCCTGCCCCATCATACAAAAAAGGAACAGTGTCGCCTAAGCAAGCGCAAGATAGACCGGTATGAGACGAAACACAGCTCCCCGGCCCAAGTTGAGGAATCTTGGAAGTGGATGATTCACTCATCTTGGGCCCAAGCCAAAATGACGAAATCATAGACGCGGAATG
>NZ_SDLR01000051.1 GCF_004522215.1 Ammoniphilus sp. YIM 78166
TTGAGTTTTCCTCATCACTGTATGGCATCCCGACACCGGCCTCGTCAGCCTGCTCGAAGATAGAAATAGAAAGTGGAGTTTGTTGCTGTAGAAGCGAGAATAAGGTGTAGATCCCCGTAGGCCCGGCACCCACAATAGCAATTTTTTTCATTGTTACTTACCTGTACGCATTCTTTCGAATTTAGTGTTATCAGATAAGTTTGGTTGAGATTTTTAGAATTTGAGAAATTTCAGACAGGGATGAAAAGGGCGCTAACCGCCCTTGATTAAATTCTGTCAGGCGAGTTTTGCCTGATTGATTTGACTCAGTGGCTCATTGACATCGAAAACTTTGGCGACAACTTCCTCAACGCCGAGATTTTTCAGTCGGGCAGTGTGTTTTTCCAGATAGGCAAGGGCGCTTTTTTCATCA
>NZ_SDLR01000052.1 GCF_004522215.1 Ammoniphilus sp. YIM 78166
AAGGACGCTAAGCGTGTTGGTACTGACAGCGTTAAGCGTTACAACTCAGTAAGCGTATTGCCAAACACTACTACTATCAACGGTAAGACTTACTACCAAGTAGTTGAAAACGGTAAGGCTGTTGACAAGTACATCAACGCTGCAAACATCGATGGTACTAAGCGTACTTTGAAGCACAACGCTTACGTTTACGCATCATCAAAGAAGCGTGCTAACAAGGTTGTATTGAAGAAGGGTGAAGTTGTAACTACTTACGGTGCTTCATACACATTCAAGAACGGCCAAAAGTACTACAAGATCGGTGACAACACTGACAAGACTTACGTTAAGGTTGCAAACTTTAGATAATAAGTCGTAGCACTAACGCTAACAAAATGAAAAAGGCAG
>NZ_SDLR01000053.1 GCF_004522215.1 Ammoniphilus sp. YIM 78166
CCTGAGTAATCGCGGTCGGCTTATGTCGGCTGAGGAAAGTCCATGCTCGCACAGGCTGCGATGCCTGTAGTGTTCGTGCTCGGTGAAAAAATAAGCCGGGGGACGTTAGCAATAGCGTTACGGCGGGAAAAAACGGCTAAGGCTTCGGCTATGCTTGAGTATCCCTGAAAAGTGCCACAGTGACGATACGCCTAGGGAAACCTAGGCGGTGGAACGCGGTAAACCCCTCGAGCGGGCAACCCAAACTTTTGGTAGGGGCGCTTCACATATGGAATTGAACGAAATGTGGGGGGAGAGGAAACTCTCGAGATAGATGATTACTGCCAGCTGATCGTTTGCCTGAAACGGTTGGGTGGTACAAAACATGGCTTACAGGGATTTACACC
>NZ_SDLR01000054.1 GCF_004522215.1 Ammoniphilus sp. YIM 78166
CTCTGCCTGTGTGAATTTCTATAAGCCACGTTTTGTTCCAGTGATTCTTGGCAAAATCACTATTAGTAGTCATCTATCTTTATTGCTAATGCAATAACCCGATCTTTAGTTCATTTCCTTAGATCGAAACTCCCCCACCAAATTTGGGTTTCACGCTCGCAGGGTTTACCTCGTTCCACCAAAATCATTTCTGATTTTGCTACGTCACTGTGGCACTTTCAGGATAGTAATGCATGTCCAAAGATTTAGCACTTTTTCCGCCGTAAAAGTTAAATAACTTTCCTCCAGCTTATTGAGCTGAATACGATCACTACAAGCATCGCAGCTTGTGCGTGCGTGGACTTTCCTCAGCTAGCAAAAGCTAGCCGCGCCTACTCG
>NZ_SDLR01000055.1 GCF_004522215.1 Ammoniphilus sp. YIM 78166
AGTAGAAAAGCGTCTGGCGGCGATCACCGCTCAGGACAGTCAGCGTGCGAATGTCTATGAAGTGCGTGCTGAAGCCCAGCGTGCGCGTTTTAAACTGCCCGCGTGGCCGACCACCACGATTGGTTCCTTCCCGCAAACCACGGAGATTCGTACCCTGCGTCTGGATTTCAAAAAGGGTAATCTCGACGCCAACAACTACCGCACAGGCATTGCGGAACATATCAAGCAGGCCATTGTTGAGCAGGAACGTTTGGGACTGGATGTGCTGGTACATGGCGAGGCCGAGCGTAATGACATGGTGGAATACTTTGGCGAGCATCTGGATGGCTTTGTCTTTACGCAAAACGGTTGGGTACAGAGCTCCGGC
>NZ_SDLR01000056.1 GCF_004522215.1 Ammoniphilus sp. YIM 78166
AAACGCAGTGGAACGCCGAGCGACGTATTCAGGGCCAGTCTGACAGCCCGCTGACCGCCAAAGGTGAGCAACAGGCGATGCAGGTGGCAACCCGTGCCAAAGAGCTTGGCATTACGCATATTATCAGTAGCGATTTAGGACGCACCCGGCGTACGGCGGAAATCATCGCCCAGGCCTGCGGCTGTGACATCATCTTTGATTCTCGCCTGCGTGAATTAAACATGGGTGTGCTGGAAAAAAGACATATCGATTCTCTGACCGAAGAAGAAGAGAACTGGCGTCGGCAGCTGGTCAATGGCACCGTTGACGGGCGTATTCCTGAAGGCGAGTCAATGCAGGAGCTCAGCGATCG
>NZ_SDLR01000057.1 GCF_004522215.1 Ammoniphilus sp. YIM 78166
CGTCCTTGTCGTAGTAGTATGCGTTGTGCATAATTCTCTTGCTTACGCTGGCTACAGTTGGCTCAGCAACATTAGGAACAGTAACAACTACTGGCAAAGTAGCTGACTTACCATTAGTATTTGAAGTTGCTTTAACGTTAACAGTGAAAGTATGAGGTGCTTTGAAGTAACCTACTGAGTTTACATCAATCTTTTGGTCCTTTAAGGCTGCCTTAATAGCATCTTCAGTATTAGCAGTACGAGTATTTAACTTCTTATCTGCGTATTGTGCTGCAAAGTATTTTGAATTAATTGCTGCAACTACGTTTGCAACATTAACTTGACCTTGGTTATCAGCATTAACTGAAAC
>NZ_SDLR01000058.1 GCF_004522215.1 Ammoniphilus sp. YIM 78166
ACACATGCAAGTCGAACGGTAACAGGAAGCAGCTTGCTGCTTTGCTGACGAGTGGCGGACGGGTGAGTAATGTCTGGGAAACTGCCTGATGGAGGGGGATAACTACTGGAAACGGTAGCTAATACCGCATAACGTCGCAAGACCAAAGAGGGGGACCTTAGGGCCTCTTGCCATCGGATGTGCCCAGATGGGATTAGCTAGTAGGTGGGGTAACGGCTCACCTAGGCGACGATCCCTAGCTGGTCTGAGAGGATGACCAGCCACACTGGAACTGAGACACGGTCCAGACTCCTACGGGAGGCAGCAGTGGGGAATATTGCACAATGGGCGCAAGCCTGATGCAGCC
>NZ_SDLR01000059.1 GCF_004522215.1 Ammoniphilus sp. YIM 78166
CTGGTATCTTCGACTGATTTCAGCTCCACGAGCAAGTCGCTTCACCTACATATCAGCGTGCCTTCTCCCGAAGTTACGGCACCATTTTGCCTAGTTCCTTCACCCGAGTTCTCTCAAGCGCCTTGGTATTCTCTACCTGACCACCTGTGTCGGTTTGGGGTACGATTTGATGTTACCTGATGCTTAGAGGCTTTTCCTGGAAGCAGGGCATTTGTCGCTTCAGCACCGTAGTGCCTCGTCATCACGCCTCAGCCTTGGTTTTCCGGATTTGCCTGGAAAACCAGCCTACACGCTTAAACCGGGACAACCGTCGCCCGGCCAACATAGCCTTCTCCGTCCCCC
>NZ_SDLR01000006.1 GCF_004522215.1 Ammoniphilus sp. YIM 78166
CCTAGAGGGCATCAAACAGACGCTTTGGTTCCCTGATCCCAGCCCCAGCAGGCCTAGCGGGCATCAAACGCAGGCTTTGGTGCCCTGATCCGAGCCTCAGCAGGCCTAGAGGGCATCAAACGGACGCTTTGATGCCCAGATCCGAGCCCCAGCACGCTTAGCGGGCATCAAACAGCCCCTTTAATTCCCTGATCCCGGTCTCCGCAGACCTCACCCGTCATACCCCTGACACTATCCAATCCCCAGATCGCATGTTTCTCACCAGAACAGCGCACCCTATGTTCGGATAAAATCTTTTCCAATTTGTGAAGAACCTCACAGCCCTTTGCATTCTCATCTGGTATTTTATATAATGTAAAGAGATAATATAACGCATTTAGTACGAAATCGTTTACAATCGTCATATAAAATCAATTCATAGAAAGGTGGACTTACCATGAAGACCATGACAACAGCCTTCGAGGCAAGCCAATTTGCGGTACAGGTTGAGGAGAGTTATCCGTTTGCAGAACATATCGTCCATGTGGAGCACAGTACGACAGCCCCGTGCAGCTTAGTTACGTGGCAGTTCCCCAATCACCAATTTGTGCAGCTTCTCTTCTATACTCCCAATTATGCCGAAATCTTTACGGCTTCTCCGGCCCTTGTCTTGCCCGACGAAGGCGATGATGGGTGCTTCTATACCCAAGGAGAGATCCAACTGTATCTATCTCGAATTAAAAGCCACGAAAGCTAGACCTTCGTGGCTTTCTTCATGAGATCGGCTAGGCGTTGCGCCATTTCTTTTTTCTGAAAAATCGCTTGCGTAAAGGTTCCTTTGCCCACGACATTCCACTCGGTTTCCGCTGTGACTTCGCAGACCACTCGTTTCTCTGTCACTTCGGTGCAAATCGCTTGAAAACGTACCTCCTGCCCCACAACCGCTGGGCCTACATGTTTAATATCCAAGCCATAGCCAGCCCCTTCTTCACTCTCATCCAGATAGGGAAGAATGACCTCACGCCCGGCCTTTTCCATGTAATACACCATCGTTACGGTAGACAGCACGTCATGAACCACTTGGCCGTCAAACGACGGCCGCATGGATTCATCCACTACGATCTTAAACTCGACTTGAACGCCCGGTTTTAACCCGTCCTTCATCGGCTAAACCCTCTCGATAATCGTAGCAATTCCTTGCCCCACACCAATACACATGGTCGCTAAGCCATAGCGAACCTGTCTTCGCTCCATTTCATGAAGAAGCGTCGTGAGAATGCGCGCTCCGCTGCAGCCCAGAGGATGCCCTAAGGCAATAGCTCCGCCATTAACATTGACGCGCTCCTGGTCAATCTTCAATTCTTTCATACTCGCAAGGGCCTGAGCGGCAAACGCCTCATTGACCTCGAATAAATCGATATCGTCCACGGTGAGCCCCGCCATTTGCAATGCCTTACGCGTCGCTGGAACCGGACCAATCCCCATAATCGAAGGGTCTACCCCGGCTACAGCCGATGCTACCACTCTAGCTTTGGGCTTGTAGCCGAACTGGCGAGCGGTCTCTTCTTCCATCAGAAGTAAGGCTGCTGCCCCATCATTCAATCCGGACGCGTTTCCGGCCGTGACCGAGCCTCCCTGACGAAACGCTGGCTTTAGTTTCACCAATTGCTCTAGGGTGGTTTCCGGGCGCGGGTGCTCATCTTGAGCAAAGACCGTCACATCCCCTTTGCGTCCTGGAATCTCCACGGGAACGATCTCCGCCCCGAATTTTCCTTCCGCTAAGGCTTTTCCGTACTTTTGCTGGCTCGAGAGGGCAAACGCATCCTGCTCTTCCCGGCTGATGCCAAATTGCTCCGCCACGTTTTCCGCCGTTTCCCCTAAAGAAATAGTCGGATACATCTCATCCATCTTCGGGTTTACCAAGCGCCAGCCCAAAGTCGTATCATGCATCTGGACATTGCCTCGCTGATAAGCCGTTCCTGGCTTCATCATCACTAAAGGTGAACGAGTCATGCTCTCGGTTCCCCCTGCAATATACACGTTGCCACGTCCGGCCAAAATCGCGTTGGCCGATTGATTCACCGCCTCCAAGCCCGAGCCGCACAAGCGGTTTACCGTGACACCAGGTACCGTAACCGGCAACCCAGCCAATAGCAAGCTCATTCGCGCCACGTCTCGATTATCTTCTCCCGCTTGATTGGCGCAGCCAAAAATGACGTCTTCCACTACCGCGGGATCGAGCGAGTTGCGTTCTACTAATTTACGGATGACCAAGGCGCCTAGATCATCGGGTCGAACGTCTTTTAAAGCTCCCCCGAGCCGCCCGATCGGTGTCCGCACAGCATCAATAATGACCGGTGTTTTCACTGGCTCTCTCCTCCTATCTTTTCCTATAGTGATTCCACTAACGTAGCCAATCCCTGCCCTCCGCCAATGCATAAGGAAGCCACACCATAACGCTTCCCGCGTCGACGCAATTCGTACAGAACCGCACTCACTAAACGCGCTCCACTCATGCCCAGCGGATGACCAAAGGCTATCGCGCCTCCGTTCACATTCGTCCGATCCATCGGCAATCCCAATTCACGAATACAAGCGAGTGATTGAGAGGCAAAAGCTTCATTCACTTCAAACAAATCAATATCATCCACCGTCATCCCGACCTCTGCCAATAGCTTACGGATCGCAACGACCGGACCGATTCCCATAATCTTCGGATCCACTCCTCCGCAGGCAAAGTGCACGATGCGTCCGAGCGGTTGGGCACCAGACTCCTTGAGCTTCTCTTCGCTCATTAGAATCATAGCCGCTGCTCCATCATTAATTCCGGAGGAGTTTCCAGCCGTCACCGTTCCTCCCTTGCGGAATGCCGGTCTTAGCTTCGCCAACGCCTCGAGCGTTGCGTCTCGACGTGGAAATTCATCGGTATCAAAAAAGAGGGTCTCCCCTTTTTTCGCCGGAATCTCAACCGGAACAATCTCTTCTTTCAACAGTCCTTGATCAATCGCGGCAATCGCGCGACGTTGACTTTCTAGTGCGAAGGCATCCTGGTCTTCGCGACTGATTTCAAATTTTTCCGCTACATTCTCGGCCGTATCTCCCATCGTCAAATCTCCATACATGGAAACGGGAGCGGAACGAGGTCCGCCAAACGATTCGATGAGCGTTTGAGATCCACGCTGGTAGGGCTGAGAGAATTTCTCCATAATATAGGGAGAACGCGTGAGGTTCTCGACGCCTCCCGCCAGCATCACATGAGCATGACCGGCTTGGATGGATTGAGCTGCTAAATTCACCGCTTCAAGTCCAGACGCGCACACCCGATTCACCGTCACCCCTGGGAGCGACTCCGGAAGACCAGCTTTCAGCAAGCCGACTCGCGCAATATTAATGAAGGGACTCGCGGAAATCACGTTCCCCATGATCACGCCATCGATCTCCTCGGGTGCAACCGAAGCACGCTTGACCGCTTCCTTCATGACGATGGCGCTTAAGTCATCCATCGGCACATCCTTTAAGCTGCCTCCCAGCTTCCCGATGGGCGTTCTCGCACTGGCCACAATATAAACAGGGTTTTGATTTGGTTTCATCATAATCCGACCTCTTCACCTTTATAAATGTAGAAGCCTTGACCGGCTCGTTGTCCTACTCTTCCCGCCAGCACCATCTTGCGCAACAGCGAGGCAGGTCGATAGCGTTCTTCTCCTAAATCACGGTGCAAGCCGCGAACAATCGCAAATACCTCGTCTAAGCCGATGCGATCGGCCCATTCTAAAGGACCGTAAGGATAATTCGTCCCTTTCTTCATGGCGATATCAATATCTCCAGGTGTCGCAGTTCCTTCCATCACCGTAAACACCGCTTCATTAATAATGAGAGAAAGGATCCGCGGGAAAACCAACCCGACTTCATCCTCTACCACTTCGGTTTCTTTTCCACAAGCTTCGATCCATCCTTGCACCTTTTGGAGCGTCACGTCTGACGTCTGTAAAGCCGGAGCCAACTCTATCAGCTCGCGCTCCGCCAACGGCACCAACGTTCCGAATCCGCACACGCGCTCTGGCAGCGAAGTCCAAGACGCCACTTCCGTTGCGGTTACCGCCAACGAAGTCGTCAGAATCGGAACCTGTGGAGCGAGCCCTGCATCCAATTGACGGATCGTATCTTTTTTCAGCTCTAAATCCAGGTTCGTCACTTCGATCGCAAGGTCGATGTTTGCTTGACCCCCGAGCTCTTCCAACCCAACCACCTTGACCCCTTGACTCTCCATCCAGGCCTTCAGCTCAGCATAGAGAGGGCTGTTACCGGCTAGCAATACGGTTTTATTCGTTGTAGTCATAAAAACCCTCCCCTGTCTTTCTCCCCAACTGACCCGCCTGGACCATCCGCTGCTGGATGCGGCTGGGCTTGAATCGGCCTTCATGGAAGAAGTTCGAGTACACCGATTCCGTCGTCGCAAAGTTGATATCAATGCCGATCATATCTTGTAATTCAAAAGGCCCCATCTTAAAGCCGCCGGCTTTTTTCATGATCCGATCCATTTGCTCTACGGTCGCCACATGGTCGCCTAAAATACGCAAACCTTCATTATAATAGGGACGAGCCACGCGATTCACGATAAAGCCAGGGGTATCGGCAGCCAGTACCGGTACCTTGCCCAGATCCTTGGCAAACTGATACGTCTTCTCTACGTTTTCCTTACTCGACTTCTTCCCGTGGATCACTTCGATTAGCGGCATCACCGGAGCAGGGTTGAAGAAATGAAAGCCCAAAATACGTTCGGGATGCTTCAGTCCACCAGCAATCTCGGTAATCGAAATGGAAGACGTATTGGATAAAAGAAGAGCGTCCGGCGAACAGATGTCTACCAGCGATGAAAAGATCGACTTCTTTAACTCCAATCGTTCCGGCACCGCCTCGATCACGACGTCACAAGCAGCCAACTCCTTCATGTCGGAAACCGGAATCACCAATTGATAGGTTTCTTCTTTTTGCTGCTCCGTGATCTTTCCCTTCGCTACATCTTTAGCTAGGGTGGACTGCAGGTATGCTTGCGCTTTTTCTAATACAGCCGCATTCGCATCCAACAGCCACGTGCGATACCCTTTTCGAGCACAAACCAGCGCGATTCCTGCTCCCATCGTTCCGGCTCCAATCACTCCTACTTGATAAGCCTTCATGGTTTCCTCCTATTTCCCTTTGAAAACGGGTGGTCTCTTTTCAAAGAAAGCCTGCACGCCTTCTTTATGATCTTCTGTTGCCCCCGCAATTTCTTGGGCGTAAGCCTCATATTCTAGCGTCTCTTCTAAATTCATCGTGAGTCCCTTGATCATGGTGCGCTTGATCAGACCAATCCCTTTGGTCGGAAGCTGCGCTAAGCGATCCGCATACGCCATCACTTGCTCCTCGAAACCTTCCAACGGCAGCACCTTGTTTGCCAGTCCGATGCGGTACGCTTCCTCGGCTGTGACTTTATCTCCCGTCATGGCCAACTCCAACGCTTTGCCCAAACCTACCAGACGAGGCAGGAAATAACAGCCACCCGAATCCGGAACCAACCCGATATTGACGAACACATCGGTAAACGAGGCTTTTTCCGAAACCAATCGGATATCACATGCCAGCGCTAAGCTCATGCCAGCTCCAGCCGCAATGCCATTCACCGCCGCAATGATCGGCTTTTCCGTTTTCTGCATTTGCATAATCAAAGGGTTGTAGCGCTTGCGCAAGAACTCTCCGAAGTCGATATCGACGCCCTGCACTTCGCCTAAATCCTGTCCGGCATTAAACGCCTTCCCAGCCCCTGTCAGAACAATGGCGCGTACTTCTGAATTTTTATCCGATTTCTTGAGGGCATCCATCAATTCCTTATGCATAAGCTCTGTAAACGAGTTGAATTTATCTGGGCGGTTCATCGTAATCTTGGCGACACGGCCTGCCAATTCATAAAGAATCGTTTCGTACATCGATTTAGCCCTACTTTCCTGTGAATTTGGGACGGCGCTTCTCTACGAAAGCCTTCATCCCTTCTTCTCGATCTTCACTAGCAAATAATAAATAGAAGCAATTGCGTTCATATTCCATTCCATCGAGCAGAGAGCTGTCCATCGCCTTTAAAACGGATTTCTTGATCATCCGAGCAGCCACGGGAGGCTGAGCGGCAATCTGCTGGGCCAGCTTCATCGCTTCCTGGAAATACACTTCCACCGGAACAACTCGATTGACAAGTCCGTATCTCAACGCTTCTTCCGCCGAAATTGGCTCCCCGGTCAACAACATTTCCATCGCCTTGACCTTCCCGACCGCTTTCGTTAAGCGTTGGGTTCCGCCTGCACCCGGCATGACACCGAGCTTGATTTCCGGTTGGCCAATTTTCGTCGTTTCCGAGGCAATGACCATGTCGCAGCTCATCATCAACTCACACCCGCCGCCAAGCACAAATCCGCTCACCGCTGCAATCAAAGGCGTGTTGACCTTACTCAAGCGGTCCCAGGCCTTAAACTGATCTTTCAAGAGAATGGAAACGACCGCTTCATCGGCCATTTCATCAATATCCGCCCCAGCAGCGAACGCCTTGTCATTCCCCGTGAGAATCACGACGCGGATGGAGGGATCGTGATCGATCCGCTCCAACTCCTTGACGATCTCATCCACAATCTTGAGATTGAGCGCATTCAAGACCTGCGGGCGGTTCAAGGTGATGATCCCTACGGAACCCTCCGTCGACACTTTAATAAACTCATAGGACATCGAGCGTTCCTCCTAAGCTAGCACCTTATTGCGATTATCGACAATTCGCACCGCTTTTCCTTCGCTGCGCGGAAGGGCATTCGGCTTGTGGAGACGAAGGACGACCGACACCCCGAGGGCATTCTTCATATCATGGCCAATCGCTTTTAACAGCTTGCCGACTTCCGGACTTGCACTTAAATCTTCAGCTTGGTTCATGAACTCTTCGGTCACTTCGCAGTGAACTTCAAAGCGATCTAGCGCACCATCGCGTTCAATCACCACTTGATAGTTAGGAGCCAGCTGCTTAAAGCTTAATAAAACGGATTCAATTTCCGTTGGGAACACGTTCACACCACGGATGATCAACATGTCATCGACGCGTCCTTTAATTCGAGACATCCGCAAGGACGTACGTCCGCACTTACATGGTTCTGGATTCAAGGATGCGATGTCACCTGTACGGTAACGAACCACAGGGAAGGCTTCCTTCGTTAAAGAGGTAAAGACCAACTCTCCTTCTTGGCCATAAGGCAGGACTTCTCCGGTATTCGGATCAATGATTTCCGCTAAAAAATGATCCTCGGCAATGTGCAAGCCATCTTGCGCGTCATAGCACTCAATGGATACCCCTGGCCCCATCACTTCACTTAAACCATAGATATCGATGGCTTTAATATCCAACTCTTCTTCTAACTGCGCTCTCATTTCTTCGGACCATGGCTCCGCTCCAAAGATTCCGTATTTCAAGCTGGTTTCACGCGGATTCTTGCCCAAGCGCTTCATTTCCTCCACGATGTTGAGCGTATAGGACGGCGTCGCCGCAATCCCGCGGGGCTCGAAATCTTCGATTAGCGTAATTTGACGCGGGGTATTGCCACCGGAAATCGGAACCGCAACCGCTCCCATACGCTCGATTCCGTAATGCAATCCGAGTCCGCCCGTAAACAAGCCATAACCGTAAGCATTGTGAAAAATATCTCCTGGCACTCCGCCCGCACAACACAGCGCACGCGCTACGATTTCCGACCAGTTTTCAATATCCTTCTTCGTATAGCCTACAACCGTTGGCTTTCCTTTCGTTCCGGATGACCCATGAATCCGTACCACTTCCGACATTTCTACTGCAAATAACTTAAATGGATAGTTTTCGCGGAGATCCGTTTTCTTCATGAAAGGAACCTTTTGCAGGTCCTCTAGGGATTGGATATCCTCTAGCTTGACACCCGCTTTGTCAAAGTTTTCTTTATGGAAAGGAACGTTTTCATAGACGCGCTGAAGCGTTTCCTTTAACCTTTCGAATTGAAGCTTTTGCATATCCTCTCGGGCCATCGTTTCCATCTCAAGATTGAATATCATTTTGTCTCCTCCTCAGCTCTCAACTTTTTTATCTGAATTTATAGTCAATTAAATTTATTCCCCTTGGAAAACCGGTTTTCTCTTTTCCCGGAATGCCTCTAGCGCTTCTACTCGATCTTTCGTCGGAATAATGACTTCATAAGCCTTGGATTCCAAATCCAAGCCTGTCTGCATATCCACACTGCTGCCTTTGTCAATTGCATACTTCGCCTGATACACCGCTAAAGGTGCATTGGCCAGAATCTCGTTAGCGAGGCAATGCGTCAGTTCGGTGAGCTGTTCCTGGTTTTCGGCTACTCCATTCAAGAAACCGAACTCCATGGCTGCGCTTGCCGAGATTTTGCGTGCGGTCAAGATCAGCTCCTTCGCTTTCGATGGCCCGATGAGTCGAGATAAACGCTGCGTTCCACCCGCGCCTGGAATGATTCCCAAGCTCACTTCGGTCAGTCCCATCATCGCTTCCTGTACAGCATATCGAAAATCGCAAGCCAGCGCCAACTCAAATCCTCCGCCAAAAGCGTATCCATTGATGGCCGCAATCGTGGGCTGGGGAAGTCGTTCAATGGCTGTGAACACATCTCGAATCTTTCGGACATTGCGCCGAACCTGCTGCTCGTTCAATGTACGCCTTTCCTTTAAATCCGCACCTGCACAAAAGGCTCGACCTTCTGCCGCCACAATGACCACACGGCTTTGTTTGGATTCGAACTGAAGCTGATCCACGATCTCGCCTAACCGGACAAGGGTCTCATAGTTCAGGGCATTTAATTCTTCCGGCCGATTTAGCCTGATGGTGGCGATATGGCCGTTTTGTTCTAACACTACAGGTTCTTGATTCATCGCTTTTTTCCCCTTTATTTCACTCGAGCGTAAGTACCTAAGGCAATGGCCACCAGCGTACCGTCATCCGTCGTTACCTGCGCTTCCATAATAATCAGCTTGCCGCCGCTTTTGATGATTCTCGACCGAGCCTTCAAGTATTCTCCTCGCGCGGGCGCCAAGTAGTTGATCTTGCTTTCAACCGTCACACATTTCTGAACGCCATCCACATGTGGAGCTGCCCCATGTCCCATCGCGACATCCGCCAGGGTGCTGGTCACACCGCCATGAACGACGCCTTCGATGCTATTGTAAAGCTCAGGCCTAATCTTCAATAGAGCCGTGCAGCCTTCGTCATCAATGCTCTCGATCTGAATTCCCAGATAGTGATTAAACTTATTTTTCGTTTCGTAGCTCACCCACTCACCCCTCTCTTGAAGGGGGCCGCCTCTTCGGCAGCCCCTCTTTCCTGTTTAAGCTTCCTCGACCGGTATGAAGTAATCGCTTTTCCGATAAACCAACGCATCCAAAATCGCGACGGTTTCTTTCTCGCTCTCGACTCGAATCCGGTACCAAGCCGTTCGAGACGTCCGATTCTCTTCCACTGCCGTCGCTCTCAAGCGCGTGCCTTCCCAGCTAGCTGCCAAAAAACCAATATTCATCGACAAGGCCACCGAGGTTTTTCCATAGGAATTACTCGCTACCGCAAACACCACGTCCGCTAAGGAAAAAATCACGCCCCCATGGGTGCTACCATGAACGTTGAGTAGGTTGGGCTTTACGACGACCTCCGCCGTAGCTGTCCCTTCTCCCACTTCGATCAATTCCACCCCCAGGAACCTGGCGAACGGATCGTTTTTCAGCTTCTCACAAATTTGTTCGTAGTATTTCTGATGAACGTCGCGGTCATTCAATTTCGGTTTCAATGGAACCGCCTACTGCACTTCCGCAAAGTGCATGGAAACCAATTTTCCTGCGAAGCCCATTAAGTCTTTTCCAGCTGCTTTTCCTTCTGGTGAAGACAACGCTTGCAACAAGGCTTCTTTCGTTTCAAAATACATCTCGGCGATCAGATGCAAGTCACTTTCCCCCATCGGAGTGCCATAAATTCGGTTCACTTCTAGCTTGAGCAATCCAGGCATTTTTGCTGCCAAGGGAGCATGAACTTCATTATAATGTTGGTCAAAAGCTTCTACATTTTCCGGTTTACGATAAATCGCGATCAATTTTACCATCTTACATCTCCTCCATTTTTATAACGTTATTTTTATATAACGTTATTTTTACGTATCCTATGTTTTTAGTATATTAATAATGTTAATGGGGGTCAAGGCTTAATTTTTTCAAGCCTGTATGACCGTCGATTCGCGCTTGCTCCGCAGATGTAACCCCATACAACCGATCCCGCCTAAGAAGCAAACGAACGCGGATAAAAGGAACGCACTCAGGTAAGATCCTGTTAGATCAACCAACGCCCCCGTAACCACCGGCGACACAAATTGCCCAACTCCAAATAATAGGGTAATAAAGCCGATCGCTACCGGCACCTTCACGGGATGAATCAGATCCCCTACCGCCGCTACCATTACCGTAGGCACTCCCCAAAGGGTAACAGCATACAGAATGGTCTCCACAAGCAGGATAGCCGGTTGATGGGTCATCGTGAAGGCGATGAGTAAAATGGACTGTGAAGAATAGATGAGAAACAAGGCGGCCATCCTGCCCATCCGATCCGAAATGCTCCCCCAAATAAACCCACTCAAAATGCTCGCAAACCCAGCCACGGCAAACAATTGCCCGGCCGATCGCTCACTTAACCCGTTATCCTGAATGAGATAATCTACAAAAAACGTCGAGAACGCCAGATAGCTAAAGCCCCATGTTAAGTATATGAAGCCTACCATCCATAAGAGCTTGTTGCGGTAAATGGTTTGAGTTTTTTCAGAGGTGGTTGCCCCTTGGGTGGACGCCGCAGGTTTTGCCGGCTGTTTCTCTTGTCCATAGGGTTCAATTCCGATCTCGCCTGGCTCATTCTTCATATAAATAAGATTCAGCAGCCAGAAGATCATCACGGCTCCAGCCAGCAAAAACCAGCTCGTCCTCCATCCCTCCGAGGGATCGTTCATCATTAAATAAGGAACAAATATCCCACTTATTACCATACCAATACCCGAACCGGCATTCACTACGCCCAAAGCCATCCCTCGATACCGCTGACTAAACCACTTACCCACCAATCCCAGACTGGTTACATTTCCTCCCCCTGCCCCAATTCCAATGATCAAACAGGAGAAATAAGCACTCCAGAAGCCTTCAGCTAATCCACTCCCCACCATCCCTAGGATGGTCACGAACAGTGAAGCTAAAATCACTTTCTTGGCGGTAAATCGCATCACGGCATATCCTACCGTCAGGGCACTTGCCAAATACCCCAAAAAAACAGATGACGCAATGAGACCTGTCTGGCTATAGTTCAATTGAAGACCTTCCTTCATAAAGGGAATAATCGCCCCCAAGGAAAACCTCCCAAACCCCAAACAAGCGAGCAGATTCAGCGTCGCAAGAAACAAAATGAACCAGCTCTTATGCCATTTTTTACTCATTTCTCCCCCTTACCTATCACGCAATATTTATATGACGTTTTTAAAACGAATAACCTATTTACAGTATAATAATAGTTCGAAGGGTGGTCAAGTTTGATTTTGTCATTTCAAAATAGTTACAAAATTTTTAGTAGGAGGGAAAGTGGGGAGGGGGCGAGGGGCGGGTAGGTGGGGCTTGGGAAGGCCAAGATGGGGCAATAGCCGGAGAATTCCGGTTATTTTTTGATGACGAGGGTCGAGGAGTGGGAATAGTCGTAGATTTCCGGCTATTCCGGGGGTTAAGGTAGTTAGGAGGGGGAGAATGAGCTCAATAAGCGGAAATGTACGGCTATTGGGGTTGGTTTCTCCTCGAGCGTGAAGAATAGTCGTTAAACTACGGTTAATCTTTTAGTTGCGCATCCGAGGGCAGACTGGGTTCAAACCCTGTCCGAATGGCGCCTCGATTCGGACTCACTCTCGCTTTTAGCCACCCGCCTCCCCCTACCTCCTAAACCCCTCTCCCAACACCTCATTCGCATTCGTAAAGATGACAAACGCGTCTGGATCCGTTTCCTGAACGAGCTTCTTTAACGCATTGATCTCACTCTGGGCGACCACGCACAACAACACCGGCCTCTCCTTCTCCGTGAACCCACCGTACGCCGGCAAACGTGTCACCCCACGATCCAGATCATAGAGGATGGCCTCTTGGATCTTCCCCAGATTCTCCGAAATAATAAACGCCATTTTCGACACCCCAAGCCCTACCTGAATTACGTCAATGGTTTTACCTGTCACATAAAGAGCAATAAGGGCATACAACGCGAGTTCCGGTCCGTACACCATCGCCGCGCCAATCACGACCAGCCCATCAATCAATAACACGGCAATTCCCAACGAAATCCCTGTATACTTATGAAGGATCTGTGCCACGAGATCGGTTCCGCCTGTTGACGCATTCCCTCGAAACACGATCCCGAGTCCTAATCCGACCCCCACTCCCCCATATAAAGCGGCAAGCAATGGCTCTGTGGTAATCGTCGGCCACCCTTCCGTGAGGAAAACGAACAAGGGCAAAATGATGGTTCCCGTAATTGTCTTTACCCCAAACTGCCTCCCCAGCAGGACGAACCCTAATCCGATCAGCAACGCATTCAGCCCCCACTGTGTAAAGGCCGGTCGCCATCCGAACAAGTCCTTCGTAATAATACTAATCCCGCTTACCCCGCCCGAAGCAATATTAAAAGCATTCAAAAACATATTAAAGGCGATCGCGACCATAAAAGAGCCCACAATCAAAAAGATGTACTCCCTCACCACGATCATCCATGGATCTTCTTTTCGCTCTCGCCGCTTATTCACTACTTGCGCCATCTTCATCGACAACCCATCTTAAAAATTAATTGATTTATCATAGTTTATCCTCTACCCCCATAAACAACCAAACGGCTTCGTAATTATAGTTAACAACATTTTTTTACATAAGAGAGGAGATTTCGACATGAACAAACATTTCAAAATCACAACAATGGGAATCTTAGCTGCCAGCTTGCTTTTCTCCCACGGGGCTTTAGCAAGTAACGAAAAAGCCGGCAAGGAAAACAAAACCGTAGTTACTGCAGAAGCAGAAGCAGAAACAACCGTTACTGCAACAACTGACGTTAATGCAGACAAATATTTAGATAAAGTTCAACGCATCCAGGCCAAACTGGATCAGTTCACGGCTCAAGATGTCCCAGCGACTGCCCTAGAAGGTAAAGTGGGATCCATTCAAAACCGTACGGATGCCTTAAAAGCTCAACTAGAAGAGCTTGCTGAAATCGAGAAAGAAGTCGCCACTCTTGAAGGGGAAGAAGCTAAAACGGCTACGCACTCTCTAGCCGCGGTTTACGTGGAACTTGGCAAATTAGAAGCAGCCCTCAAAGTGCAAACCGATCTAGCCAAGAAACTTCATGAAGAAACAGACGAAGAAATCTTAAAGCAATACAAAGAAGTAGGAAAGCTCCTCAAGCAAATGGGTAAAGTAGGCGTAAAAGCCCTCGTTAACGGAGCTGAGCCAACTATGGACGTACAGCCTGCAATCGAAAACGGACGCACCCTTGTTCCTTTCCGCGCTATGGCTGAAGCTTTAGGAGCTGAAGTAGCTTGGGACGCCGATAAGCGCACCGTCACCGTTACGAAGGAAGGCACAACCGTTGTTCTCACCATCGACAGCATGATCGCTACCGTGGACGGAAAAGAGTACAAGCTCGATGTCCCTGCAAAAATCAAGAACGGCCGTACCGTGATTCCTCTTCGCTTCTTGAGCGAATCTTTAAAAGCAAAAGTATTATGGGAGCAAGAAACGCAAACGGTAGTCGTGATTGAACCGACGTCAACCGAGGAAACCGCAACTACTGAAGAGAATCAAGATCAATAAAGAAAACCTAAAAAAGGCTATCACCCCGGTGATAGCCTTTTTTCATCGAATAATGTCAGGGTTACGTGAGATACTTGTATTAAAAACTAAAGGGGATTCCCGTGGCTCTTTCTTTTTCCATCACCATCACGATTCTCTTGTTGCATGTATTCATTCTTTCTAAAAAGAAGCTATCCTTCTTGCATCAATCCATCACGTTTATGCTCATCGGATTGTTGGTGAGAAATTACTTTACCACGATGAATATGGTTTTGAAATGGCTCAAAACCACGGAAAATCCATTCTTATTCATCGTCTTTCTTATCAACCGAGAACTTCTCATCCCTTTAACGGTTCTGATTTTCGTTAATCTGTATTTATCCCATCCCCATAGTTGGGCGAAAAAACTGATCTTTTTCTTGACAGCTTGGGTCTTCCTGCAAGGACTGGAATGGGTTGCTCTCCATTATAAGGTGATTCAACACCTGAAGTGGAACTTGGGGTTCGCTGGGATCTTGAACGGTGCTTATCTCCTCATCGGGCTAGGGATTGCCAAGCTCCTCTTATTTCTGGCAAAATCGGAGGATTACCAAGATGACCGTAATTTATGAGCAATCTTTTGACGCCAATGAATGGTTTGTCATCCTTAATCTAGTCGTCATGCATGTTCTCATCCTCATTAGCCCCAAGATCCTCCCCTTATTGGAGGGCTTGGCCCATTATCTTTATGGACCTTTTATCGGCATGTTTTGGGACCATACCATCAGCGTCAGGCCGTGGGATTTCTACGATGTCAATGATAATTCTTCCTATCAAGTCATGGATGTTTTCAGTTACATCATGTTTGGTCCTTATTCTTATTTCGTGATCTATCTCTATGTAAAGCTAGGTATTAAAGGTTATACGCATATCCTGTATGTCATCGTGTGGGCCGGTCTCGCCCTGATCATGGAGTGGATCGGTGTCCAACTGGGACTCTATCATTATGATAAAGGCTATCAGATGTACTGGTCTTTCCCGATTTACTTGTTAACGCTAGGAATGCAGATCGTCTATCATCATCTCATACAAAAGGAAAAAAAGGCTAACACTCCTTAACTTCACGAGTGCTAGCCTTTTTCATTTAGTCATTCATCTGCTTTCGCAGAAACGCATTAATAAAATGATCAATCTCGCCATCCATCACGGCCTGCACATTTCCGGTTTCTTCTCCGGTGCGGTGATCCTTCACCATGCTGTAAGGATGGAACACATAAGAACGAATCTGGCTTCCCCAGCCAATTTCCTTTTGCTCCCCGCGGATCTTGGCTAGCTCGGCTTCCTGCTCTTCGATCTTCTTTTCGTAGAGACGGCCTTTTAAAATCTTCATCGCTTTTTCCCGGTTCTTGATCTGAGAACGCTCCGATTGACAGGTCACGACAACACCGGTTGGAATGTGGGTAATCCGAACGGCCGAGTCTGTCGTGTTGATGTGCTGCCCACCTGCTCCACTGGAACGATAGGTATCGATCTTCAAGTCCTCGGTACGGATTTCCACATCGACATCATCTTCGATTTCCGGAACGACGGAGCAAGAAACGAACGACGTATGACGACGACCGGAGGTGTCAAAAGGCGAGATGCGCACCAGACGGTGCACGCCTTTCTCCGATTTCAGGTAGCCATAGGCATTATACCCTTTGATCAAGAGCGTGACGCTTTTGACCCCCGCTTCATCCCCAGGAAGATAATCCAGGGTCTCGACCTTGAATCCTTGTTGGCCCGCCCAGCGCGTGTACATGCGCAAAAGCATTTCCGCCCAGTCCTGCGATTCGGTTCCCCCTGCACCCGGGTGGAGCTCCAGGATGGCGTTGTTTTTATCATGAGGACCGCTGAGCAAGAGCTGCAGCTCAAAGTCACTCATGTCCTTGATCAATCCCTTCACGCCCTCTACGAGGTCAGGCAATAAGGATTCATCCTTTTCCTCCACCATCAGCTCCAGCATCATGGACAGATCTTCCTGGCTGCCGTTCAGCTCGTTGACCTTCGTAACCGAATCTTTCAGCACATTCACTTCGTTGATGACCTTCTGAGCCGCTTCATTGTCATCCCAGAAGGTCGGCTCAGCCATTTGGTTTTCTAACTCGGCAATGCGCTTTTCTTTATAATCGAGGTCAAAGAGACCCCCTGATCTCAGATAATTTTTTAGCTATGATGGATAGCTCGTTGCGCAGTTCAGATACTTCCACCTGCATCACTCCCCATGGCAATTCTTATATTTCTTCCCGCTCCCGCAAGGGCATGGATCGTTTCGTCCGATTCTGTCTTCCTCACGGCGAACGACGGTTTTTGGCGTTTCATCCTTAGGATTCACAGCCTGCCCCCGAGCAATTTCCTGGCGCTCTAAATTATTTACAGACACGGCCGCTTTCATGATATAAGTCGCCACTTCTTCTTCAATGCGCGCAATCATATCATTGAACATTTCAAAGCCTTCAAACTGGTATTCGCGTAAAGGATCGGTCTGTGCATAGGCACGAAGGTGGATACCTTGGCGCAGGTGATCCATCGCATCAATATGATCCAGCCACTTGCTGTCCACGGAGCGAAGAAGGACCACTTTTTCAAACTCGCGCATATTCTCAGCACCGATATACTCTTCACGCTGAGCGTAAAGATCGTTGATCACCTGATGGAACTTCTCGGTGATCTCTTCCGCTTCTCTACCCTTGATGTCTTTTACCGTCAGCACGCCTTCTTCCAAGAAGGTTGCATTCGCCTGTTCGATTAAACCTTCCAGGTTCCATTCCTCTGGCACTTCGCTTTCCGGGCAGAACTGCTGGATGAGGCGATCTACATGAGAGTAGATCATCTTAATCACGATCTCGCGAAGATCCGTGGATTCTAACACTTCACGACGTTGCTTGTAAATCACGGAACGCTGCTGGTTCATTACATCATCATACTGAAGAACGACACGGCGCACGTCAAAGTTATTTCCTTCTACGCGCTTCTGAGCGGCTTCGATGGCACGAGAAACCATGCGGCTCTCAATTGGCACATCTTCTTCCATCCCCAAGCGTTCCATCATATTCATGATATTCTCCGAACCGAATCGGCGCATCAATTCATCTTCCAAAGAAAGATAGAACTGAGAAGAACCTGGATCCCCTTGACGACCCGCACGGCCGCGAAGCTGGTTGTCAATACGGCGGCTCTCGTGACGCTCGGTACCCAGGATATGAAGACCTCCAAGCTCATGAACCCCTTCACCTAGCTTGATGTCCGTTCCACGACCGGCCATATTGGTGGCGATCGTCACCGCACCCTTTTGCCCAGCGAGTGCCACAATATCGGCTTCCTTCGCATGATGCTTCGCATTCAATACGGTGTGCGGAACGCCCTTTTTCTTGAGCATCGCAGAAAGTAACTCGGATTTATCAATCGTCGTGGTCCCGACCAAAATCGGCTGACCAGTCTTATGACGCTGTACGATTTCTTCCACGGCGTTACGGTACTTTGCTGCTTCGGACTTATAAATCATATCTGGCATATCAATACGAGCCACTGGGCGGTTCGTTGGAATGATCACAACATCCATGCCATAGATCTTCTTAAATTCCTCTTCTTCCGTCTTCGCCGTACCGGTCATCCCGGACAGCTTCTCGTACATACGGAAATAGTTTTGCAGCGTGATCGTAGCCAAAGTCATGCTCTCATTCTGAACCTTCAAGCCTTCCTTCGCTTCAATCGCCTGGTGCAACCCGTCGCTGTAGCGACGTCCCTGCATCATCCGTCCGGTGAACTCATCGACGATGATGATCTCCCCGTCTTGAACGACGTAATCCGCGTCACGCTTCATAATATATTCCGCACGCAGGGCATTTTGGATATGGTGGTTCAAAATCATATGATTCGCATCGTATAAGTTATCGATGTTGAACGCTTTTTCGATGCGAGACACCCCATCATCCGTCAACGTGATCCCGCGTGTTTTTTCATCAATGGCAAAATGCTCTTCCTCTTTCAGCATCTTCACAAAACGAGCCGCTACATGATAAAGATCCGTAGACTTCTGCGCTTGTCCCGAAATGATCAACGGCGTACGCGCTTCATCGATTAAGTTGGAGTCCACCTCATCGACAATCGCATGGTACAGGTCACGCTGAACCATGTTTTCTTTGTAAAGAACCATATTGTCACGCAAATAGTCGAAGCCAAACTCGTTGTTCGTCCCGTAGGTGATATCGCAAGCATAAGCTTCACGCTTTTCCTCTGGGCTCATTCCTGAACGGTTCAATCCAACCGTCAAGCCCAAGAAGTTATGAAGTTGCCCCATCTCCGCCGCATCACGTGCAGCCAAGTACTCGTTCACCGTCACCACGTGAACGCCACGTCCCGTAAGAGCATTTAAATAAGTAGGAAGCGTCGATACGAGCGTCTTCCCTTCCCCGGTCTTCATCTCGGCAATCCGGCCATCGTGGAGAACCATTCCCCCGATCAGCTGCACATCGTAATGACGCATGCCCAAAACCCGCTTAGAAGCTTCACGAACCACCGCAAAAGCCTCAGGAAGAAGATCGTCCAGCGACTCTCCCTTTTCCAAGCGCGATTTAAACTCCGCCGTCTTCGCTTTTAATTGTTCATCCGTTAGTTGTTGTATTTGAGGCTCAAGGCCATTAATCGTTTCTACCCGCTTGTAGAGCTTCTTCAATTCTCTTTCGTCAGAAGAGCCAAACAGCTTCTTCATTAGTCCTAACATAGGGAGATAGCTCCTTCCAAATTTAAAACTGATCCTAACAATTTATTTTACTGTAAACAGGAATGCAAAACAAGGAATGGATAGTTATATTCTTCTTTAATATACGTGGGGAATTGGAGGAAAGTTGCGGGTAGTGTTTCCAGGTGGGGTGGGGGTCCCCGCCCAGGGCTGTGGTTCGGCGAAAAAACTACTTTATCCGGCGATTTCCCGGCTTTGTCCGGCGAAATTCACACCTAGTCCGGCGAACCGGCCCCCGGTGGGGTAACGACACCTTGTGGTCCGGCAAAAAAACCACTTCGTCCGGCGATATCCAGGCTCTGTCCGGCGAAATTCACACCTAGTCCGGCGAACCGGCCCCCGACGGGGTGCCGACACCTTGTGGTCCGGCAAAAAATCCACCTCGTCCGGCGATATCCAGGCTCTGTCCGGCGAACCGGCCCCCGACGGGGTGCCGACACCTTGTGGTCCGGCAAAAAATCCACCTCGTCCGGCGATATCCAGGCTCTGTCCGGCGAGATTCACACCTAGTCCGGCGGAACCGCCTCCAGGGGGCCCCTTTACACCGCAGTCCGGCGAAAAAACCACCTCGTTCGGCGATTCTCAGTCTTTGTCCGGCGAAATCTACTCCCCGTCCGGCAAATCCGCCCCCGCGGGGTAACGACACCTTGTGGTCCGGCAAAAAAGCCACCTCGTCCGGCGATATCCAGGCTCTGTCCGGCGAACCGGCCCCCGACGGGGTGCCGACACCTTGTGGTCCGACGAATCCACTCGTATATACCAAAAAAGACCCCCTTCGTTCGAAGGAGATCTCTTCCACTTGCTATTCTATTCTACTTCCGGTTCGATTAAACCGTAACGTCCATCTCTACGCTTATATACGACGCTTACCGCATCGTTCTCAGCGTTAGCGAAGACGAAGAAATTATGTCCTAACATATCCATTTGAAGAATCGCTTCTTCAGCGTCCATCGGCTTCAATGCGAAGCGCTTGTTGCGGACAACTTCAATCTTATCTTCTTCATCCTCGTGTACTGCACCATTCACTGGCTCAGCAAACAAGGTCTTTAAGCTTCCTTCTTGGCGGAACTTACGATTCACCTTCGTCTTGTGCTTGCGGATTTGTCTCTCCAACTTCTCCACAACCAAGTCTGTAGCAGCATACATATCCGCATGCGTATCTTCAGCTCGAAGGATCACTCCAGGCATTGGAATGGTTACCTCAATCGTATGTTCATCGCGTAAAACCCTTAGAGTTACATGAGCCTCAGTGGATGGGGAAATATTGTCAAAATACTTCTCCAAGCGACCTACCTTTTTCTCTACATACTCTCTCAAGGCTGGTGTTACTTCAATATTCTCTCCACGGATGTTGTATCTCATAAATGCAACTCCTCCTTTCGGTGTACTTACTAACTTCTCCATCTTACATCAAAATCCTTCCACATTACGACAGAAATTAATCAAGTTTGATGAAATATTTGTGAACAACAGGAGGCATTTTTTATGTATGGTAAAAGCGGGAACAAAGCACTTTTAAAATGCAAAAAAGACCCCGGATCGAAATCCAGGGCCTTGGGGATGCCTATGTTATAGCTTTACAACGTTAGCAGCTTGTGGTCCACGAGCGCCTTCAACGATGTCAAACTCAACGGATTGGCCTTCTTCAAGAGTCTTGAAGCCATCTCCTGTGATTGCGGAGAAATGTACGAATACGTCATCTCCACCGTCTCTCTCGATGAATCCAAAACCTTTTTCTGCGTTAAACCATTTAACTTTTCCTTGCATGTGCTTTTACTTCCTTTCAAGTGTAAACTTAATGGGCACTACAAACTGACCCTTCATTAGTATGTACAATTTGCGTGGATTCCATTAGAAAAACTATACCATGGGTGGGCGGGGGTTGTCAATTATTAGAATAGGGTATTGGTATGACTTTGAAACTTCCTTGTGTATAGTTCTTTTGCTTCTTAATATCTTCTCTAATTTATAGGAAAGAAGTTCTATAAACTTGTTAAAATTTGGTCCATATATACCGATATATACAATGATCAACAAAATTTACTAACTACTAGTCGATTTTTAGGAAGAGGAGAGAATTTATGAAAAAAGTATGGACTAAACGTTTACTCGCTTTAAGTTTAAGTACCAGTTTGATTTTACCTGTTTTTTCAGTTGTAGGTGCTGAAACCTTAAGCTTGTCAACTAAAAGTGGTGTATCGCTAAATATCAAGTCTTCTGGTGCTGAAATTAAAAACAGAACGCTACAAACAACTACAAATCGCTTCGATTTAGAACTGGATCTCGACCCTCCTTCTGGAGTAACCATTGCCAGGGTATACTACGTGAACGCCAATGGGGAGGAACAAGACCTAACTGACAAACAAGTAATTCAAAATTATCAAATGAACAAAAACGGCAAAGAAACCCTAGTGATCAATATTGAGGGGACGGATGCCAACGGAAAAGAAATAAAAGACAAATTTAATATCCAAGTCGAGTACTTAAATCGGGCCATCCCTGGAGGGTTCTATTACACGAATTATGTCGGTGGTTCAAAAATCGATGCCTTTAACGGTTCTGTGTCCGTTCAATTCCCTAGTAGCAGTTTCCTGACCCGAATTGACAATAATAATATCCTAGCGCCTAATCAAACGTTAGGCTTCAACGTCCTCGATGGAATGAAAGAATTGAATCGAAACACTGACAATACGGGTGTTACATTCTTGAGTCCATCTTTCTACATCTCATCCAACGGCGATCCTGATGACCAAATTGATGCTGATTTTTCGCAACCAGGGTACATTACTTTAGCTTATGGCTTTGACGATGTGCTTAGAAAAGACGGAAATATGAACACTGATGTATCACTATACAACGTTACAGTAGTTCGCGAAGATGATAACGGAAATTGGATTCCAATTGGAGGTATTGTTGACTCGAAAAAACGTACAATAACGGCTCCAATGTCTCAGTTTGGTAAATATGCTGTAGTTTCCAACAATATTATCTATAGAGATTTGACAGATTGGGCAGCTCCTGCGTTAATGGCACTCGCACATAAAGGGATCATCTTACCCGACAACCCTTCTGAAGGTAAACTGAAGACCAGCCTAGAGGCTAATATTAATCGCTTAGACTTTATAGTCATGCTAGCCAAAGCCATGAACTGGGCTCCACAAGAGTATAATGGGGCGTTTGTCGATCTTAGCAAGCACGGAGGAACAGTTAGTTCCCCTACATTTCTAGTAAATGAGTTACCGTTACGAGGCATTGCTGCATATGCCCATACATTGAACGTTACAGTTGACTCCGGTACTCCTTTAGCCATCCCAGTACAAAAAGGAGATACCGCCGCACAAATTGCAAATAGAATTATGCAGACTGCAATAAATGATGCAACTATCTCGAGCAATTACGATATCAGTTTATCGAGTTCAAGTGTTTTCTTTACAGGGGTAGATAGTAGCGTCACTTCATCTAACATTGTAATTGAAACTGCTGTTGCAGGGTCACTCTCTTTTACAAGTAATACAAATAACGTAGAATTTACTGGGAGTGCTCCAGACTATCATGCTTATATATTAACAGCTAAAGATAGCAATTCCGATGACTTATTCAGCTTTGATTTCGCCGTAGCGAAAGATGATGACCCAACAGCTATTGCACGCAAAATTGAACTAGCTGCACCTTCTACCGTTACCAGCAAATATACGGTATCAAGAAACACTATCGGGGACCGTATTAGCTTCACAGCTACTGGTACAAATACGGCTGTTGACAGCATCACTATCACCGCCAAAGCAACTTCTACCGGTATTTCTGGCTCACAGGTTATCACACCAGCAGGTATAAACACCGACTCACAAAGACAGGACAAATATGATGGGCGTGGCTATATTATGGCTGCACTGCTTAACGGCTTAGTTCAGGGCAAGGCAGACGCAAACGGTAAAATCCGATTGGATCCAAATGGCTCCTTGACCCGCGAAGAAGCTGCTGTATTTGCGGCACGTGCCTTAAAGTTAAAAATAAGCAATTACTCGACACAGGAAATACAAAAAAACGATAAACAATTAGAAAAGTACTACTCGGACCATACCGAAATTTCCAACTGGGCTAAGCCTTATGTCAGTGCTGTGACTAACGCCAAGATCATGTCCGGGAATGGGAAGAGCTTTAAGCCTCATGACAAATTGACGATTAAGGAAGCTGGGGCTTTAGTCTATAAGATTATGATTGATCAAAATTTATTCGGAAAATAATATGTATTCATCCAATGAGACTGAACCCAAAAGTGGAAAATACCACTTTTAGGCTTCAGTCTCTTACTATGTCATTAATTTATTGTCTTTAAACCCAAAAAGAAGATGTCCCTATGTAGCCATGCTCTAGGACACCCTCTTTGTAAATTTCATGTTAAGTGAAAACTTAGGGTCTTAACTTTCTATCAATAAAATAACCCTCGCTACTAAATTGTTTTCCTGAGTACAAGGTACTTACTCTTTTTGAAGAATGCAACTTGTTCATTTCAGCTTCGATTTGGCACTTCTTCTCTTCCAGTAGCTGCATCAATTTTTTCTCTCTAATGACAATAGTTTTAAGAAGCCCATTGAACTCCTCTGCTGATTTCTCTCTCTCACCAACTGTAACACCCTCATCAAGTCGATCAATCTGTGAGATGATTACGTAACGTTGTCTTAAACAGCTCTCGAGCTCTTCAAACTCTTCTCTTCTCAATAGATCTTCAATTACAGTAATGCTATCCATAAAGTCGTATAATAGCTTTTCTTTTTCAAGCATATACATTTGGGTATCCCTACTTCTTAGCCAATTTCATTGCTTCAGCCCAAGTAAGGGCAAAGTCTTCGCAGTACCCCTTCACTTCATCAAGTATCTCTGTGTCTTTCTTGATATTGGCCTGGATCAATCTACTCAATATATACTCATAAAGGGTCATAAAATTTTGAGACATCGGTACATCCATATTCAGGGTAACCATGAGCTCACGAATAATATCTTGCGCCTTTAAATTGTTCGTATTGGCATCATCTAACCTACCATCAAGAATAGCTTGCTTAGATGCATTAATAAACCGAACAGCTCCGCGATATAGCATTAAGGTAAGCTCGGCTGGTGAAGACATGGTCACTTGATTTTGTTGATATTTTTGGTAAGCTAACATACTCATAAGTTTTTCCCCCTCTAATTAACCATCCTACTATCTTCTTTCATCAACTAAAATCCCTGCTCGCTCCCACATTTTCGCTACCATATCCAGCACCTTCTCTGGAGGGATCTCTCGAATAACCTCCTGGGTCTGCGAGTTAACCACCTTTACCATAATTTGTTTGGTCTTTTCGTGGATAGAGAATTTCAGGTTCGTGTAAGTACCTTCTAAAGCCTTATTGGCCTTCTCAATGGCCTTAATTACAGACTCCTCGGTAACAGAGGAATCCTTCTTTTTATCTATCGGTTCCATCTGTTGATTTACAACCTCTTTCGTTCGCACATCCTCAACAAATCCCTCTGCATCATTCACGGGATTGGCAGATGTAGCCAATGGTGACGTTGGGTACATTGAGCTAGATCCTGAAATTTTCATTTACTCGCCTCCCTGCCTTCTACTTATTATCTTCCCTGCCCCATCTGACTCATTAACCAGTTGCTTTGTGCGCTCATTTGCCCTATTGCCTTTTCTAACGCAGCAAATTGTTTAAAATAATTGTTTTCCTTTCTTTTCAGCCGATCCTCTAAACCAAATAGGCGATTATTCAACCTTGAAACTTCTTGGCCGATAGTTGAATTGTCAACGTTAATCTTGGCATTGGCAAAACCTGCTTTCTTACCAATCTGATCAATAGCGAGATTGAGATTATCATATAAACGCTGAGCTAAACCGGACTGAGAACTGTCAATTTTTCCGTCCGATCCTTCGACCTTAATGGTAAACAGATCGATGACTTGATCTGGATTATTCGCGATCGCTTCTCTAAGCTTGGATTCATCAATCTCCAGCTTTCCATGCTCACGGAAGTTTTTTGAAGTGTTTATTCCGATCTCACTGAGCATCTTCATTCCGGATAACGCATGTACCGGCTCTGAGAGAGAACGTCTCATAGAACTGGTGATACTACCAAGGATGGAGGACTCGCTTCTGAGTAATCCACTCTTCGCTTTTTCTTCCCATTTCTTCACTTCGTCTTCCTTCATTTCCTTCTTCTGCTCATCCGTAAGAGGCTGAAACTCTCTAAAAGTTTTCTCTTCCAATCGAGAATGGATATCGGCTATCACTTCGTTGTATCGATTAACAAAGGCTTTAATTTTATCGAATATGGAGCTTGTATCCTGCTGACTCGTAATCGTAATTGGATCCGTGGTCTCTTTTAACAGCGTGTAGGATATCCCATCGATGGTAAAGTCATTGCTGCTTCGCTGAGTTTCTAACCCATTAAGTTTAAAAATAGCATTACTCCCAGAGACGTTCACATCACTATGGAAACCTAGCGCCTGCATAAGACCACTGTCATTCTGTGATTGCTGGAGAGAAATGGAGGAATTGCTTCCTGTTGTCTTGGTAACCATACTGAAGATTCCGCTTTGTACGTCAAAGTTCATCTTCACTCCAGCTTCTGAGCTGTTCACCTTTTGCATAAAGGATTGGATGGTATCCGACTTACTAGCTGAAATATTGACACCATTCATAGTGAACGTAAGATTGCCCTGATCATTAAAGGTGATAGACCCAGCTCCTAGCTTCTGATCTAATTGCTCTAAAGTCATACTCGAATCTACCTTATAGCTTTGGTTATTTTGAAATCCCAGCCGATCTAGCAACGTACTGGAATCGGAGTTCTTCACGATAAGCTGAGGAGGCAGCTGCTCAGGTTCACTGCCTGAGGCAGGTTTATATCCAGAAGGGGTAAAGGAAATTTCATTGGAGGCATTGATAGAGACCTCTACTTTTCCTGCTCCATAGGCTTGATTAATCTTGGTTTGTAAAGCCGCAATCAGATCATCGTCTCCACCTATAGAGTACGTTTTAGCATCTAACGTAATGGTCTTGGAGACACCATCTAACTCCATAGCAAAACTATTATTGGTGGCATCTAGGGTAAAAACGTTAGGGTCAGCTGCATCCATCTTCAAAGGAGTACCCGTCAAGCCTAGAGAGGATGTTGAATTCACGGAGGAGCCCACCGTGGTTCCTACCGATGCTAGCTTAGACACTTCCAACCGATGGGTAGCAGCCTGTGTCGACCCTCCGTTGGCAACCTTCACAAACTGCTCATGGGATGAGGTAATTTTGGTCGTGTTATAGTTACTAGAAAAACGCATATCCTGCATCATGGTGCGCAGGTCCAACAATTTACTATTTACAGCTCGAAAAGCCTCTTGCTTCCACGATAGAACTTGTTTTTTAGCGTGAATTCGATCCACCGGTATACGCTGGACTTGCATCATGCTTTTTACCATGCTCTCTGTATCCATTCCTGTCGCTAATCCGGTGATACGTAGATTACTAGACAATGCGGCCACCTCCGAACGATTCCTTATCTCTTATATCGGTAGAATAGCACTGAATCTTTAATTGTTCAGAAAAGAAAAAGACCCTAGTTTCCCTAGGATCCTCAATTTTTTATCAGGGTAACAATATAAGGAAGTTTCGCGTAACCATTGCGGTGAAGGAGCTCGAACACTTTTTTCAGGTAAGGCTGGCTGTGCTCTACCGTTTTAGCAAAGGATTGAATAAGCTTTATCGTCTGATCTACAGTTAAACCTTTATGGTAAGCTCCTATGCCAATCAGATGCATTTTAATTAAAGAGTAATGAACGACCATCATCATATATTCGTCAAAGACCGTAGGATAGTTGCCAAAAGGCATAAGATAATGGAACACATAATTTACTAAATAGTTCTCCAAAATATATTCATGCTCATTTATGAATGGCTCATAGTAGGTTTGGTATGCCTCCCTATACCGAGTTGCCACCTCTTGAATAGCCGCTTCCTCCGAATAGGATAGACCCTTAATAAACTCCTCGTAACACTCTAGGTAGCGCTGGCTCGTAACACCTAGCTGAATTCGGACTTCCGCCAATTCCTGTAAAAGTTGCATCTGAAGAACAAAGTTAGAATTAAGTTCTTCTACCTGATCTGTGGTCATGCCTTCTTTATATCTCCGAATAAGCTGAGGAATCAAAGATACACGTTCATTGCTGATTAGCTCTTGAAGCTCTTGGTAAAAGAGTCCTAAAAAAATGAGACGTTCTTGTAAAGAGAAACTTCGATTTTGTAAGACCTCAATCGTATAAATTCGGATTTCCCAAAAGAAGCGTTGAGCATTCTGTTGCTTAACCCCAAGGGTTTGAAGCTGCTTGCTCGCACTCCATCCTGTATAACTAGTCTCTTCAACGTGATCAAATTCAATGCCTGCTGGATTCAATAGAGCTAATCTAGTAGCCTCAGGACAGGATAAAGTCAAAGATCGTTCAAAACCTTCATCGATCTTGTTGATTACTCTCGGATAGGTGAAACAAACACTGGAAAGGTAATCCTCCCCTAGTTTTGCTTGGATCTTACAAAGCTTTTCTTCATTTAAGAAGGGACAGCAACTATTTTCTTTTAGAGTGATAAAGGCATAATCCCTTTTCCCTCTATTAGATTTGTTTCGTGTGATGTCTCCCCTTAGGGAAGGTTTCAATTCCTCATCGTTCACTCTCTGATACTTACTATAGGTCGTCTCATCGACAGGGACCGACCACCCCACACAACAGCTATCCTCACAATCGGCACCGATACAAGAAAAATCCCGCACATAGCGGGGAAGAAGAACAGTCCTATTATCTAAGTTCATATGTTAGTCTCCTCTCAGGACAGTTCAATTTAAAACATAAGAATGAAAACATTTATCTAATTCGATTTTCCATTTGCGATAATGCGGTAGGAGCTTAAATTCAATCGTATCTAAAGCGTCTTCTGCAATACCTTTCTCATAGGCTTCTATTACATGATGTAGGTCCTTAAATACTTGTTTTGAAAACCGCTTTAGCGGATCCGCTGCTTTACTTGGAAGCTCTTCTCCAAAAAGAGAAAAGGACTTATCCATATAGTGTAGGGCTTCCACTACATCCCCAAGAATGACATACGTCTCGTTAAAATATCCGCCTCTCAAACGATAATGGATATGCTCCATACCTTCTAGGCACGTATCAGCCAAATCAATGGTTTGCCTCATGACTAAAGCATACTTTTCCATATTACGATCCCCCTCTCCTTTTGAGGTACTTAGAAAGAAGAGACCCTAAGGAACTTAGAGTCTCTTATCTTAAGGAGATTAACGAAGCAACTGTAGAACCCCTTGAGGCTGTTGGTTCGCTTGGGACATCATGGCTTGAGCAGCCTGAGACAAGATGTTATTCTTTTGGAACTCCATCATTTCCTTCGCCATATCTACGTCACGAATACGAGATTCAGCAGCAGATAGGTTTTGGGAAGAGGTGCTCATGTTGTTGATAGAGTGCTCTAGACGGTTTTGCGCAGCACCAAGTTTGGAACGTTCGGAAGATACAGATTGGATTGCTTTAGCTACGGTGTCAAGAGCTTGCTTAGAGCCAGCAGCCGTACCGATGTCTGCACTAGCTACGCCAAGGGCTGCAGATCTCATATCACCGATGCTCAGCTTCAATTCTTGACCTTTGTTTGCTCCAATTTGGAAAGTCATGCCGCCGGCTCCAGCACCTTCAGTTTGGGCTTGGGTAAGGCCGAGGTCTTTTACAAGAGTAAAGCCTTCTTGTTCCTTCAGATTAATCGCTCCGCTTTCACTCTTAATGCTAAAACGACCATCTTTAGCTTCTACATATACCTTGTCCTTGTCAATGAAGCCTTCATCGCCTACTTTTAGTCCTGCATTAGTATTGTAGGTGTCAATAGCTGTTCTCATTTTCGTTTGGATGTCAGTGGCAACCGTATCAGCATCCGTCGTCCCTGCTGTTGCTGCTCCAAGAGCGGCTGTCTTTAAGGTAACCCCATTCACTTCAAATTGCAAAGTCTCTGTACCTGCAATATTGCTTGCCATTAAATTTTGCCCATTTGTCACCGTAGCCGCACCCATGTAAGTGTTTAAAACCCCACCGGCTGCACTCGTGATAGATAACTTAGAATCTTGACCAGCAGATCCGCTCTGAATATTTAGGGCACCAGTGGAATCTTCAAACACTTTAACGTGCTGAACATTGGTTCCATTGGCAGCATTATGTTCATCAATACTTTCGTTGATTACGCGCTGCATCGTTGCTTTAATTTCATTCTGTTCCGTTTGAGTCATTGGAGTTGTATAGTCACGATCTAGGAGTAGCTTTTCAGAATCGCTTAATTTCTTTTCCCAATCAATCTTGACAGACACACTATCGATACTCAAAGTATCTGTAGGTTGGGTTGCTAAGTTGACCGCTGTATAATCGGCAGCATTGAATGTCGCAGTAGCAGAAACAGCCTTTGCCGATGTCTGCGTCAACACCTGCGCCCCACTCGTCGTATTCGTTCCAACCGTCGCTCCATCACTCTTCAAACTTCCATCTATCAACTTCTTACCATTAAACTCCGTACGGTTCGCAATACCATCAATCTCTTCTTTCAATTGCTTAAACTCATCGTTCAATGCTTTACGGTCTTCGTCTTTGTTAACACCGTTCGAAGATTGGTTCGCTAGTTCACGCATACGTTGCAGAATATCGTGGGTTTCGTTCATACCACCTTCAGCAGTTTGAAGTAAAGAAATACCATCCTGAGCATTACGCTGAGCTTGATCTAGTCCACGAATTTGGGATCTCATCTTCTCAGAGATCGAAAGACCCGCTGCGTCATCCGCTGCTTTACCGATACGAAGACCGGAAGATAGCTTTTCCATGGATTTTGCAGAGTTGGTATTGTTGGCATTCATCAAACGATAAGTGTTCATCGAGCTAATATTGTGGTTAATTCTCATGTGAATCTTCCTCCTTGAATTTGGACCGCCCACATCCTTGTGGTTGGTTTGGTGTGTATAGGAATCTTCTAAGTTACCGCGCGCTGTAACCTTGAATATCCTTATACTATTATTATCGTACGACTGACGGTTATTTTTAATAGTTTTGGTAAAATTTTTTGTTACTTTTTTATGAACGCAAAAAGACACCTCATGGGAGATGCCTAGGTGTCTATCCTTCTTGTTTCCACTGTTTGAGAATCTGACTCAAATCAATGGTTCTAGTAGCCTGTTGCGCGGCCTCTTGATTCGCTTTCTGTATTTCTACATATACTTCTTTTCGATGAATCTCTACGTGTCGCGGAGCATTAATCCCTAGTTTAACTTGTTCGCCTTCAACCGCCAAGATGGTAATCTCAATCTCGTCACCGATCATAATGGATTCTTTTTTCTTCCGTGTTAACACCAGCATCGAAACCAATCCCCCTAATCCGTTCCCGTTGCGACGGCCAGAGGGGCGAAGAGGGGCTGTCTCAGCGAGTATGATGGTTGATTTAAGACCAGTTGTTTCCCTTTTCTTGCTTGTACATTCACTACAAGGGGCGCCTGCAGATTGGTTGTAGAATCAGCTACCTGATCTTTGAGAGAGACGATATTATATAGCGCTACCTCTTCAGGCTTCTTAATCTCTAAATACTCAATCGTTGGATCAGGTAGAACCACTTCATATTCTTTATAGAATTCAAAGGGATTGATAACAAAGAAGTAAAGTTCATTAGTGACAGATTGCATAATTTGAAATGGGGTATCAGGCAAATCAATGAAAGTGAACCGCTTCAGCTCATTGAATCCAGGTATCCCTTTATCAAATTGAATGATCTTTTCTTCACTGATCTCCACTTCCCCAAATATGGGGGTTTGTATCACCATGGGTCTTTTCCCCTTTCTAAAAATAAAAGCCCCTTAAAGGGACTGAAATTAGCGCAAATAGTCCATCAATGTTGGCTGAATGATCCGAGCACCCGCCCCTAGCGCTGCTTTATGTACGGCTTCTTGAGCATTAAGTTCACTGATAGCCTTGGCAAAGTCTGTATCTTCGTTTTGCGATAACAATCGAGTAAAGGCTACTTCTTGAAAATCTAGACGATCGGATGCCAATTCCACACGATTGATTCTGCCACCAAGGGCAGATTGAATGGTAAGCATATGTTGATGTTGCAGGTCGAACTTTTCCATATATGTTGTAAAATCCTTACCACTCTTTGTTGAATCGGCTAAGTCCGAAAGAACCTTGTCGATCGTATTAAATACGCCCTCTCCGGACTCAAAAAGACTTTTGGCCGAAACATTCATGGCCATATAGACGCCATTAGAAACCTCCACCTTCATCTCGCCGTCATTGATCAAATTCGAATTCATCATGCCGGTTTCTATCGAATAAGGAGGTTGATCTGTCTTTGTGCCGGAGAAAATATAGCGTCCACCGATAGCTGTATTGGCAATCATCCCTAAGTGTTCTTTGATTTGTCCTAGTTCACTGGCGATCGCTTTCCGATCAGAGGTCTCTAAAGTACCATTCGAAGCTAATACCATCAGTTCTCTTACCCGATGCATGGCTTCACCAGCATTGCTAATCAGGTTATCTGTCGTTTCCATCCAGCTCTTTGCTTCATTTGCGTTTCGTTTATAGGTCTCATTCTCAAGAAGTTGGGTTCGGTACTGCATTCCCCTCATAGCTCCTACCGGATCATCGGACGGTTTGGAGATTCTGCGACCCGAGGCAATCTGTTCATGAAGGATCTCCATTTTCCGAAAACCCTGATTAACATTACGAATCATATTATTATGAAGCATGGATTGCGTTACGCGCAGATTCATCTAAAAGCACCTCCCTTTACAGCCCAACGCGCCCGGTTCCATTGATGAGCTTGTCCAGCATCTCATCCATGGCAGAAATACTTCGTGCAGCGGCATTATAAGCATGCTGGTATTTCACCATATTAGCCATTTCTTCATCTAGAGAAACCCCTGACACAGATTGACGTCTTGCTTCCACTGTGTTTCTGGCCATATTAGAATTCTCCATAAATCGCTGGGCTTCCTGGCTTTCCATCCCAAGCTTAGCAATGGTGTAACGGTAGAATTGATCTAATGTTGCCTTGTCCTCAAAGCCTTGCAAAGGTTTAAATTTTATTTTACTTATTGCTGTGGCTGTAGATCCGTCACCGAATGCCTGAGAGTCTTTACTTGCCGCTGCAATTTTGTTGGAATCACGGAGAATGAGGGGGTTAATGATCATGTCTCCAGCCCGCTTCGGATCCATTTCGGCGCCAGCTGCGCTAATTGCAGCATAGTCAGGAGGGTTAAAAAGGTCCAGATTGGCTTCGTACCAATCTCGATCAATGAAAAAAGGCAACCTGTGGCCGTTCTCATACGATACATTCCCTTTTAGATCCTCCAAATTAACCCCTTGGCGGTGTAAAGCATTGATTTCTTTGGCCATTTCCGTTGCGTACTGGTCAATCTGACCTAAGTATCGATCAATATCTCCTTGCTCGTTTTCTGTACCTAGAGCAGCTCTCAGCGCAGCGATCTCTCCTTTTTTCACAGGAAAGGATTCATCAAATGTACCGATTTCCTGCCTTCCATTAACCAATAAGAACGACTCTCCTCCGGTTCCTTCGATCGAGATATTAACCATTCCGTTAGGGCTAGGGGTCTCCTTAACACTCACCAGCTTAGATAACTGATCCACTAATAGATCGCGTTGATCATATAGATCATTAGGAGAATAGCCATGGGGGACTAACATTGAAATCTGATCGTTCAAGTCACGAATTTGTGAAGCGATAGAATTTACATCCTTCACTTTGATATTCATAATTTCGCCGACATCAGCCTGCAGTGACTGTAAAGATTCTGACATTTGTTGCATGGTGTTCGTTACAGCAAGGGCACGTTGAAGGACCACTTCCCGCGCAGATAATACGTCCGGTTCCTTCGTTAGGTCCTGCCAGGATTGCCAAAAACGATCAAGAGTAACCTGAAGTCCATTATCGGATGGCTCATTCATGACATCTTCGATCATGCCTAGAACATTAGCTTTTCCTTCCCAGAACCCATATTCACTGTTATTTGTACGATATTGACCATCTAGGTATTTTTCACGCAGGCGGGTAATACTCGTGACTTCCACCCCTGTTCCAACCTGCCCCGGCTGGCGGTCGTTTTGAGTAGCAGGGTATGGAAGAGCGGTAGTAGCCTTCATTACTGCTACCTGGCGGGAATATCCCTCGGTATTCGCATTTGCAATATTATGCCCCGTCGTAGTCATCGCAGAACGTTGGGCAAATAATGCTCGTTTTCCAATTTCTAATCCCCCGAACGTAGAACCCATAGTCGCTCTCCCTTCCCCTACTTAAATCTTGCTATCAAAAAATGCCTTGGTACTAGTTTTATTCGACTGAACGAATGGATTGGCGTACGTTAACTTCTTTCCATAATCCTCCGTAAACAGATCTAACGTTTCCTTCACAAAGGACATGGAGTGTTCCAGAAGTTGTTGATTTAGTTCGTTCATTCTATTGAGTTGAACTAACACCGCTTTTATATGATCCCTTAATTGAGACAGAACCTGACGTTCACTGTCATCCTGAATATATGCAATACATTCCTTCAGGGATAGTTCACGCCCTCTTATTCCTTGCAAGATTTGAAATTCCTTCATCAATTGCTGTCTCTCAGCTTCGTATATGGCAATTTTTTTCAAATGGTGCGCTTCTTGAGCCACCTCTTGCTGTAATTCTTTCATGGCTCCTGTAATCAATGCCTGCTTCTTCCTCTCGGCCAGATCCAGCAACCCTTTATGCTCCTCCAGTAACCTCTCTAAACACGCTCTCAACAAAGGAAGGGTAGACATTTTTATCTCCCCTTCAATTCATCATATAGTTTTTCAGCAAGTTTCTGACTATCCACTCGGTACGTCCCTTCTTGGACTTGAGCTTTCAACTCCTGGATTCGCGCTTTTCTTGCGGCATCATCTGTCTTGCTTTGGTTTAGCATCTCAAGCGCCTCCGTGGAAATTTGGATTTCATCCTTAGCTCCCCCGGTTGCTTTCTTGTTTTTTTCGACAGCGGGTGGATTCAGCTTCTGATAGGGGTTGATTCCGTTCAACCTGTTATACCCATGGATTTTCATGACGGCACCTCTCTTTCACCTAAAGTGGAGACCCTACTCTCCAACGTTAATCTTACTTATTACATCGGCACGAACAGCCGAAAGCTTTAGCATTTACTGATAGTATTTGTTCTTATTTTTTCACTTCTAGCCATTCTATCCCTACCTATGATAACATGAATGCAAGTACCCTGGTTGAGTAAGGATGTGGAATCGTGAGAATTGATCCTCAGCAAATCGCCGGCCCTCTAGATATGAAAAAGGGATTGGATATCAATAAAGAACCTACCAGAATGATTTCCTTTCGCAAGGTACTTAAGGAACATCAGGAATCCTCACCTGCCGATCGCCTGTCTAAACTTCTTTCGGATATTGACTCCGCCGGAGAACGATTAGCGAAATCCAAGACGATTAGAGACTTAGCCGAGTACAAGAAACTCGTGAAATCCTTTATAGAAGAAGCCGTGAAGAACGGCTTGAGCATGGATGATCGCGAGGGACTTGGCAGAAGAGGAAGAACAAAAGTTTATAAGATGATTAGCGAAATTGATGAAAAACTTGTCGAAGTAACCAACGAGGTCCTCCAAAGGGAACAAAAAGGGATAGACCTTCTTGGCAGCATTGGTGAAGTAAAAGGATTGCTAGTCAATATGTTATATTAATAAAAGCGGCTCCCACTTAAGGAGCCGCTTTTACTTAGCCTCAACCCTTATCCCCAAAAACCTCTTCCTCAACGACCTGCACCCTAGCCTTTAAGTGACGTATATCCGATTCTACGTTAAAGCTAACATGGTCAATGACATACCGATGTTCCTTCAAAGAACGGTCCAAATGCTTAAAATGTGAACGGAACTCATGGACATGATTATCCAGTTTATCCTCGATGCGACTAACCGAATTTTGAAGCCCTTTTAACTGGCCATTCACAACCTCAAATTGCTTGTCCATTTCCTCAAAACGCTTGTCCATCTTATCAAACTTCTGGTCTATCCCCACAAACTTTTCATTTATGTTCTCTAATGCTTTTAATATTTGTATATTCACTTCGTTTTGTTCCATAAATCACTACCTCCCTTCCGGCAGCTTCTTATGTTTATTTTACCACAGCACAGGTGTTAAGGTCTCTTAATATGACTACTCCAGTTTTAAGAAAATAGAGCCTACCCGTGGGAACTGGGCGGCCCTTTGTCTACCCCGGTCGGGGCTTGGAAGAGAATTGAAGTCTCTTTCGCTGGGGGATATAAGGATAGGATTAGTGCTTCGGCGGGAGATTTTCTGGTTGTTCAGTTCCGGGGGATTCGAAGGCGTATTGGCTGGTATCTTGGACTTGTCCGAGGATTAAGACCCCGAAAAGAAAAATGCCTAATATCCATTTTGTCATGATCTGGCTCCTCCTTTCTCTATCTGATGACCTAAGGATACCAGACTATTTTCATATCACAAAAGCTGATTTAGGACTATTTTCTTAGGTTACATGTATCCTCACTTGCCAATTCTTGACTGTTTTTGTCGTCCTCTATATTTTTATGCGATTTTTGCATATTTTCGTCACTAATTCAAACCCCTATGAAATTTTAGCTTGGTAGTAAAAAGCGCATCATTTTTAAGCTGAAGCTTAACTGATGAAGATTTCACAAAATTGTAATAAAAAGATTGTTGAAATATAGCTACAAATGTCATATTTTCAAGTAAGCGCTGTGAATATCCGTTATTTATGGAGGGGTATGGAATGAACAATTGCTTGTTAGGACAGTATTTACGAAAGCTGCGGAAGGAAGCTGAGTACACTCAAATTCAAATTGAGAAGGATGGAATGATCAGCCAATCGAGGATTAGCCGGATTGAGAAAGGGGAATCTGCTCCTACTGTGGAGGAACTCCATTATTTATCCCGAAAGTATGGCTTCACCATGCTGTCGATTGAGGAATTACTAGATGAACCTGATCAGCAACTCGATTATCAGCAATATGAGAACAGAGGGTATCTGATGGAGAAGATGGAAAATGCGCTCCTGAAGGACCAATTCAAAATGCTGCAGAAGTACCGCAATCAAGCCGCTTCTGGTCCTCTTTTCAAGCATCCAAGGGAAAAGCTTTTTTTGGAGAGAATAGAAGGCATTTTACAGCTGGAGCTTTATCAAGACTACGAGAAAGCCTATCACCATTTTCAATCCGCTAAGGCGATCGGTGAGCAAACGAAGCAGAAGGAAAAGATGGCGGAAACCCTGAATAGTATTGGCATTCTTTACATTCATCAAGGTCAGTTGGAAAAAGCGAAACATGCGTTACTAGAAGCCCAAAAGCTCATTACACCTCATCCTCGGAGCAACCCAAGCACCAAATCCCAAGAGATTCATACTCGCATTCTGTATAACCTCTCCATTGTTACCTACCAGCTAGAAAACTTCCAAGACTCCATTCAGTATTGTTATCAGACCAAAAAACGTTCCCAAGATGGCATGAGTGCTCTACTCATTGGTGAAGCAACCTACCAGTTAGGGCTAAGTCAGTACTATACCGGAAATGAAGAAGAAGCCCGCTCCCACATCCAACGGTCGATTGTCTTGTTTGAAACCTATGAGAAGTATGAGTACAAGATCTACGCGGAAAAAAAGGTCAAGGAATTAAAATTATAAAAGCCCAACCCCCTAGTTCAAGGAGATTGAGCTTATACTCTACATTACTCGCTTCACGCCGACTACTCGATAATTTTTCACATACCAATCAATGTCGTCGATACGTGTATTCTTGCCTGTGCTTGTGGCGTGGGCAATTTTATCATTGCCTAAGTAGATGCTAACATGGGAGATTACCCCACTTCCGGTATCAAAGAAGATGAGATCCCCCTTTTCCATCTCGGACATGGATACGCTGGTGCCCACCCCAAATTGACTGCGTGAGTCGCGAGGCAGATCGACGCCCAGCTGACCATAAACATAGCTGGTAAAGCCGCTGCAATCGAAGCCTTTAGGGGTCGTGCCACCAAATTTATAAGGGACTCCAAGCACGGATTGGACGGTTCGGTTTAAGCGTTGATCTAATAACTCGGAGGAACGGGAGGTTAATTTCGGCTTCACGTAAGGTTCTGGTGCCCCATACAAGATCTGATGAAGGATGACGGCCACTTCGGCTCTTGTAATGGCCTTTTTCGGTTCGAGGCGATCTTTAAAAAGATCCAAATGACCGCGTGCTACGAGGCCCTTTACGCTATTCTGAGCCCAGGAGCTAATGGAGCTTTGATCGCGAAAAGAAAGCTTGTACTGGCCCTCAAACGTTGAATCAAACGTTTGTGCTAGGATCACGATGGCCTCTTCCCTCGTTACGTTGCGATCCGGCGAGTACTGGTTGGCACTTGTGCCCTTGACTAAACCTTGGCTGTACATTTTTTTTACTGGTTCATAGAACCATTGATTCTTAGGTACGTCTTCAAACGGGAATTCGTTATGTAAATTCGGTTTTTTTGAGAGTTGGGCGAGCATGGCCGCAAATTGACCTCTGGTTAGGGGAGCATTCGGGGCGAATTGTGTATCGCTCATGCCTTTGATAATGCCTTCCTTATAAAGTCTCTCAATGCTCGTGGCAGCCCACGGCAGTTGTGCTGCATCTTGAAATTTGTATTCCTTCGCTACTGCGATATTACCCCACAGAGAACAAGCGAGAATGGTTGAAAGACATGTGGCTAGAATGCGTTTCATCGATGTGGTTCTCCTCTTAGTTTCTTGGTAGTCTATGAATATACTATATTACAAGAGAGTGATATGGACAATCGACCTATTTTCCTATATTTCGACCTTAGCTCTTGGATCCTCTTGGATTTGGATTTTTCATCAAGTATCTGTACAATATGAGTGGAGGTGAAAGAGATGCCAGTTTTTACATATGAAGGATTTGAGATTCACTACACCCGAGAAGGAGAAGGTGCTCCCCTCCTCTTCATTCACGGCCTAGGCGGGAACTCCATCAATTGGCTTTATCAGCGGAATTATTTTAAGCAGAATTATCAGGTCTTTGCGATTGATTTACCCGGACATGGGAAATCCGCTGGGGGAGATGTCTTAACCTTTCATGACTACCATGTTTTACTGCATGAACTTCTGGTAAAAGAGCTACAGTTAGATGAAATTTATTTATGTGGGATCTCCATGGGTGGGAGAGTGGCCCTTGATTTTGCTGCTCGCTATCCGGATCACGTGAAGAAGCTGGTGGTGGCGGACACATTTGTGGGATTGGATGAGGACGAAAAGCGCCGGCGAAAGGCGATTTTCGACTTGATTTATGAACCCAACGGACCTGAGCGCTGGGTAAACACCGTCATTGATGAAATGGGATTGGATCCTCAAGGAGCCATTGCCAAAGGTTTTCATAGAGGGATTCTGGATAACCAATTGGACTTTATGTATAAACTTTTCACTTCACTCCTGGAGTACGATCAA
The DNA here is from genome assembly GCF_004522215.1 of Ammoniphilus sp. YIM 78166. Lineage (GTDB taxonomy): Bacteria > Bacillota > Bacilli > Aneurinibacillales > RAOX-1 > YIM-78166. Next base: position 38,180 of record NZ_SDLR01000006.1, read on the forward strand.
CGCCATCTTTTATCGAACGTGTCTGCCCCTGCCTTAATCCTGCACGGCGAGCGCGACCGATTCATCCCATTGGCTTGCTCTCAGGATATCCATCGCCGATTAATGGATGCTGAGTTGACCGTGATCCCCGATTGCGGTCATTTACCCAATGTGGAAAAACCAAAGCTATTTAATGAATTAGTGGAGGGCTTTATCTCCAGATAGAAAAGAACAGCCTGGAAGACTCAGGCTGTTCTTTTACACTTGCCTTCCAACTCTCATAAAAAGAACGAGGAAGATAACAAACGATATGCAGCTGGCTAAAGCTAATAGGGTAACTAAGGAATCCGAACCAAACTCGCGAACATGGTACACGTAAAAGCCAATGACAAAGAATATAGTTGCAAGAAAAGAATAACCTTTAAATCTTCCCATTGTTCTCCCCTAACTCTCTCTACTTCTCTATGTATAAGATACTAGAAAATCCTTGTAAAGGAAATACACTTTACTCTTTTTTTCGGCAGAATAGGACAATTTTTTTAGAGTGGATTTAGGAGTTTGCAAGATTACTGTTCAAACTTGTAAGATTACCAGTGCAACTTGCAAGATTATTGCTCAAACTTGCAAGAAAAACTCCCCAACTTGCAAGAATTCTACCTGGCCACCGTAAGGGTGTACACCTTCATCCCTTCCTGGGCCAGTACTCTGGCGCACTCATTTACCGTGCTTCCCGTCGTCACAACATATTCAATTTCAATAATTAAGAGCCTAGAAAATAACCTAGGCTCTTTTCTTATCAGGAATTGAACTTTAGTTCCAGTAATCTACTTCGGGAAATACTTCAACTATAGTTACATTGAAATCAATTTGATTAAAAATTAAAGATCATCCCGTTAGCTTCAACAAAATGAGTATTGTCGATTGGTATACAAGAACCAGTGGTTTCCAATCATTATTGGCGGTATTACCTCTGTATATCAATTATTGGAGGTAATTTAGATTGCAGCAAGAAGTTATACAAGGAATCATTCGAAGAGGATCTTTAACTTCTTTTTATTACCGTGCTTTTTCTTTCCCGTTTAATTTAAGACTAAATTTACGATCCGAATTTCCATCATCATTATATGCACCTCTTATAAATTTCAAATGCCAAGGCAGATAAAATCCGAACATGAACAGATATACTGGAATCGACCACCAAGTGTTCCAGCCATGCAATTTCATGAAACCTACTTGTACACTACCCCATTCAAAGGCCACTGATATGACTGAAAATAAAATCACATGAAACCACTTTTTCTCCGATTTATAATAATTCAAGAAGATGACAGCTAGTGACGAAGGGATTATGCCAACAGAAATTATATCTCCAATCCCTATCGCTTGTGGTTCGCCTAAATCAAAAGAGTCTATTATCGCTCCTATAAAAACATCCAACATCCAAGCTAAACCCGTAATCAAACCAAAAGTGACATAAATATCTCTCCAACTTATTCTTTTGGGCATAAATAAAGCAAATAGAAAAACAATTATCCCAAACAAAATTGGAAGCCATACACCTTTTGCAAAGTCCAGATTCTCAATTAATTTTTCTAGTTCCAATGTAAAAGCCCCCTTCCTTATTTTCATTTTGATATTAAAGGAGGAGTTTAATACTTAGTTTTTTAGCATAACTGGTTTCGGCTAGCTCAAACAAGAAGATCATCCTTGGTGAATCCCCGAATGATCTAATCTAAAAAGCAACCAAGAGGATTTTCAACAATGGACCCACCCTCCCCACTATAAGCTACAACCGTACTGGATATCCATGAGATTTTCAATACATATTCGTTTATTGAAAAAGAAAAGAGGAGTATCAATGCGATACTCCGTGAGGCCTCTACTATGACCCATTTTTAAGATTTCTTAAAACCATTGGCATTTCCTTTTCTTCTTTCTTTAATTGCTCTTCTCTTTGTTTGTTATTAGGGTCGTTCTCTGATCTAAACCTTGCGGAATCCATCCCATCTATAATATTCATCCAACACACCTCCTTCGTAATGTTATTGTTTCCTCAATATGAAATTTCCCTCTGTCGAAATTAAAGAAACCAATTCCACTCCTTCTCAATCAACCTTCAGAAATGAGGTTATTTTTTATTGGAAAATTAATGGTTCGATATAACCGTTCTTTCTTGTTCAGCATCCTGAATTCGCTCTTGATTATAGTTTTTATTATCTTTAGAGCTAAATTTCTTTTCAACAAAATATTGAAACCCATAAAGTAAAAAGGCTTTTGAAAAAATGTAAATAAAAAACTGAAATTCGTTAAACTTAACTAAAGTTGCAACCCTCATTTTTCTTAGTAATCTTAATACAGGAAAAGCAAACACGGCATCAATGACCGCATTTAACATAATAAATCGTTTAAAATTTCCGTAGGTCCACTTAAGTATCCACAGCGATCCCACTAAGTGTGGACCAATATTAAAAGGAAATTCTCCCGATAGATAGGAGTGTGGCTTATTGTAAAAAAACCACCATTTTCTTTTTTTTCCCATTTGCACATGGAGTCCTTCTATTAGGACAATGAGTATCGATGCCGGAAGAAACCTCTTGATGTTTCGTTTCCCCAGTAAAGGGAGTGTAAGCCATGAAAGTAATACCATTGAAATACTGATTATCCATTGGTTCTTCTGCGACATTTCATGCCCACCCTTCCATATTATAACTATAGGGTGCAATTTCTTTTGAGGGTTTATCCATTGAGACAAAAAGTATATTGTTTTCTTAATTTAAAAATCATCGGGATTGGTCAAAATAAAAACGACCATGTCAGTTACGATAATCCGTTCAACCCCTGCTACCTAACTTACAAGATTCCTACCTCGCCACCGTTAGGGAGTACACCTTCATCCCCGCCTTGGCAAGTGCTCTCGCACACTCATTTACAGTACTTCCCGTCGTGTAAACATCATCCACAAGAAGAACATTCCCTAAAGAAGGAGGATTTGGCCGCAAGCTAAACGCATGCTCAAGCCTATGTAATCGCTCTGAACGATGCTGCTTACTTTGCTTTTCGGTCATGCGGTTGCGCTCTAGGAGATTAATCACCGGTACCTTGGTTTTGAGGCTAAGCAAAAAAGCAAGCTGTTGAGCTTGATTGAAACCTCTTTCCTTTAACCGTTGCTCATGAATGGGGACAAACGTAATTGCTTGAACAGCAAGAGAAGAATAATATCTCGTAAAAGCCGGGATGAGCAAATCCGCTAACAAAGGAGCAAGGGTCTCTTGTCCACGAAACTTATAGAGACTCATGACCTCCTTCATTTTCTCGTTATAACGGACCGCACTTCGATTCATAACAAAAAACGTTTCCGGGCGCCCGACACAATCATCACAGAGGCCCTCATGAGGCCTGCCACATCGTTCACAATGCTGTCCATCTATCATCTCAATATCTTGTTGACATAACCGGCATAAGAGCCCTTGTGCGGCTTTACGCTCACATAAGGCACAGGATGACGGTTGGGGAAACAAAAGATTCGTAATCAGTCTCATGTATCTAACAATCCCTTTCTCTTGGCAATACGATTCATTTCTTGGATATGTTTTACGGCCTTCTTCATTTCTTTTGTTTTCTCTTGGGCTAAAAAGAGAACATGTCCAATCGGATCCTGAACGGAGCGTCCCGCTCTCCCTGAAATCTGCACGAGAGAAGCCTCATCGAAAATGGGAGCATCAGCTTGAACGACGATGACGTCGGTTTTAGGGACGGTAACTCCCCTCTCCATAATGGTGGTCGTTACGAGAATTCGGGTGTCTCCCTGTCTAAACCGCTTTACTTTCTCTTCCCTCGCATGATCTCGGGAATGGGTTCCCTCTATTGTAATAGATGGACATAATTTAATTAGTTGATTAACTAAGTTGTCTACTCCCTCAATATACGGGACAAAAAAGAAGGCTTGTCTCCGGTGATGCTCTATGAAATGTAAGATTTGCCTAAATAAACTATAGTCCTTTCCTTCTCTAAGGACTTTAGACAAGGCGGAATCAATCAAGAGTTTCGGAACGGCGAGAGGCTTTCGGTGATAGCGAGCAGGGATGCGCACATGGGGCTTCGTTCGAAGGTAATCGGGTGGAGTTGCGCTTAAGTAAATCAGATTGGCATGGGGCTTTTTCGCACGCTGTACAGCGTAATAAAGCATCGGATTGTTATGATAAGGAAACGCGTCCACCTCATCTATAATGATTAAGTTAAATTTCTGATAGAAACGGATCGCTTGATGAGTGGTCGATAAGGTAATGTGGGCCTCTTCCCATTTCTCTTTGCTTTTGCCGTGAAGGGCAATGATGCGGGCTGCCGGGAAGGCATGTTGGAAACGAGGGGCTAATTCGAGGACGACGTCCTTACGAGGGGTCACGAGGAGGACTCGCTGCTGACGAAGAAGAGCTTCAGCAATCGGATGGAAGGTCACCTCTGTTTTTCCTGCTCCACATACGGCCCAGAGCAGGATTTCTTGGGCTTGAGAATCGAGTAGGGCGGCGGCTCGGTCAGAGGCTTCTTGTTGTGCCGGGGTGAGTTTCCCGGTCCACTCCAGGGCAGGGATGGGGAGCTTCTCGGTAAGATTTTCATCCTGTATATAATAAAGGCTAGTACATGCCTTGCTTCTTCCCATCTGTAGACAGGATGGACAGTAGGCGCAGGGTTGCTGGCAGGAGTGGCAATCCGAAAAGATCAACTGCTCCTGACCGCACCGATTGCATCTCTTCTCCTGTAGGTTGACCCCCGGAAGGATTTGCACCTTCCCTTGCTGATGCAGGTCCTGAATGGCATCTTCCCACCCTTCCTTACAAAAGGTTTGCAGCTCTTCGGCGAGCAAGGCTCTACCACGAGGGATAATAGATTCCATAGCTTCCCCTCCTTTCTCCTTTAGCATAGCACAGGTGCAGAACTACACAAAATGAGCTTTCAGATTGAACACATTGATCAGCCGTGAAAGTTGAGCTAATAATTCGTCCTTATTACATCAAACTAACTTTAGACGATAGAAAGGAGGAAATAATGATGGACGGCCAAAAGCAAACGCATAATGATCCTGCACAACCCACTTGTACAGAGGGTGATAAAAGATGTGGCCCTAATGGAACCTGGGAAATTTGTGAAGACGGTCGATGGGAAGATGCCGGAATAGGAAATTGTGCTATGGGAGAAACATCTCCCATAATATAACAGTACTATCATTGATCATTTCACTAGTTCAATTGAATTAAGCGCAGCATTTATTTGGTGCGCTTTGTTTTGTTTTTTTGGAAAAAAATAAGCCTGCCGTAGCAAGCTTTAAAGGGGGTTTCACTGAGATTGAGAGAAAAATCGGATGCTCTTGCTAAAAAATTATAATCGTTATTTATGAGCGAATTATTACCAATTTTTGTCCAAATAAATAAAATCTCCGCTTCTACATTAAAGGTACTTTATTAACTTTTTCTTCATGAGCCACGTAACCTACGCGAAAGCAATCAAATGCCAATTGGGTCAATAGATGGTCGGCGTTTTTTTCCGAGATGGGCCCTAATGCTTGCAGTTTCATCATTTCATCTAGGGCTTTGCCTACGTAAAAACGCAACACCTCATCACTGTGCGTAGTTTCAATGCTTGCTGTAGCCTACGATAGCTGGGATAATTTTTCTTCAAGATTAGTGTTCATTGTTCAGTTCCTCCCCACGGCAAATTTATCATAAATAATTTACCCAGGGTTATCCTTATTATCCAGAAAGGCACTATTATTCATAAAAAACCACCTCCAATCCAAAGGGGGAAGATCCTCTCTGATATCATTTCAGTGCAGGTCGATCGCTTTCGTAATTGCCTTTGCAATACTTCCCTCAGTTGTTTTTGTAGTAACATTGACGAATTAAGTACAAAGCACCTAGCATAATCTTAAGTTGAGGTGACATTTTATGGATAAAAGTAGGATGGTCGTTATAGAACATCGTAAAACGGGTGAACGTTATTTGTTTGATTTGACTCGAGTTAATATTAAGCCGTACATTGAAGAGTATAAGTTGATAACCATGACCCTGCCTTTAAAAGAAAAAGCGTATTTAAAACTACCTTTCTTTAACTCCTATAAATAGGTCTTTTGTGCAATAGGATTAGCGATGTTATTGTTAGCCCCATAATCGAACTATGGAAAAAGGTCCAGCCTAATTGTTGGGCTTTTTTGTATTTTCCCTAGTTTCCCCCAATAATCCCCTCTGGGTCAAAACTTAAACTTTTGATTTGCGTTGTATGAGCATTTGCCCGTTTCAAATCACCTTTTTATTGCATCTCTTATATAGGGAAACTAAAAGGAGGTGTTATCATGCCCCAATTACCCACTATTCCAAGACCTGCCGACGTTGTCTTTATAGCTTGGCAGCGGAATCCTCTACAACCTAGATCCCCACTTACCATAGTGCAATTTAGCGTTGTGGGAAGTTCAAGCCCTTGTGGTAACCTCTTAGGGATTGGAAGAAGAGCTATTCCTGCTGTGAGATGTCTTTTGAGAAATGGATTCTCGATCGCTTGTAATCGAAGAACGACAAGTGTTTCTGGATTCGTTGTGCTTGTACGTCAATAATTTCCTGACCTTGCCGCTGATCATGCGGCTCTTATTTTTTGTCCAAAACGCACCCTTTATTTTTTCGATACGACCTCTTTAGTGTTCTTGCTGTTATCATCAAGGAACTGCCCAGGCCTAGCATACTTGCAATCCTTCACATAAAACTCCCTAACTTCACGACTAAAAGCGAGGCCAAAGGGCTTTATTTACTTGTTGAGTTTTTTCTAGGCGCCAATGGCCTTTTCGCGATCTGCTGATGAGTGAGGCCCAGTCCTTGGGAATTCCCAATCGTACAAGGTTTCTTCTTTTCGTTACGGGCTTCTTCCATTGTTTGAGGAGGCACGCGCGAAGTCTTCTGCGAATCCATTCATCAAGGGCTTTAAACACACTTCTAGTGTCGGCCAAACGAAAATACCCTGACCATCCCATTAGGTATTGATTCAGTTTCTCCAATATTCATAACCCTAATGGCCCTTGGTTTCGCTGGATCTCTGCAGATAAAGCCTCTCTTCTCCAGCCGAGCTAAATGACCATGGACTGTGGAACTAGAGGCTAAACCGCTTCCCCGATTTCTCGAACTGATGGTGGATAGCCCTTCTGTTTCACTACCTGCTTGATGAAATCAAATATAGATAATGTCAAAACGAACGTTCCTATATTTCAAGAGGTAATTACAATGAACGATGATTCAAAATCCCCACAGCTACATAGCTGTGGGGATAACTTTAACGGACGTATCAATGCCAATTGGGTCAATAGATGGTCCGCGTTTTTTCTCCGAGATGGGCCTTAAAGCTTGCACCCTACGTAAAAACGCAATACCTCATCACTGTGCGTAGTCTAACTAATTTACCCAGGGCTATCCAAGATATACACTACTTCGAGGTCCGAAGAAAATACAGATGCCAGCGAATGAACGAGAAGGTAATGACATAGATAACGGTCGAATACCAAAGCTTCCACCCTTGGTAGATTAAAAAATCAATCTGTACGGTAACCCATTCATATAACGTTGAAAAAGCAGTCCAGTAAACCGTATATTTAATAAACGCCCCGAGTTGTTCTGGCATATAGTTTGAAAAGATGATTCCGAATGATGGAGCAAGCATGATTTCAAATAGCAAATCACTAATTTGTAGACCCTCTTCTTGAAAATGCAGAAGCGTAATTTCCCCTGAATGTCCAAACAAGGTATCTACAGTGAGGGACAGCATAGAAAGTAAGGCCCAGGTCGTGTAGATTTCCTTGCGCGTCATTCTTTTGGGCATGAACCAAATAAATACGAGATTTACCGCGATCGTCAGAATCGGAAACCAGATCATCCGTCAATGCCTCCTTCCACCACCTCCAATATTTTGTACGATTGTTACATAAATATCCAAATCATTTGAGCTCGTCAACCATCAAAAAAAGCAAAATAGATCGAATGTTTTATTGAGTCTGATGAAAAAACTTAAAAGAGGAGAGGATTTCATGAAAACCAAATGGTTCTCGTTTTTCCTTATGGCGCTTACCCTTTTGTTTGGCTTTTCAGGTGTGGTCATGGCCAACGATGATAAAGTGAAGGTAATCGTGAATTCCAATCAGATTCACTTCGATGTCGATCCCATTATTCAAGATGGGCGTACCTTAGCAGCTGTCAGACACATTTCCCAAGGGCTTGGAGCAAGTGTTGAATGGCAAGGAAATGAAAATAAAGTCATCTTACACCGAGCGGGGGTCACGATTACCATGCGAATTGGTCATGATGTTGCACATGTAAACAACCGACCTGTCAAGCTGGATGTTCCCCCACTGATTGTGAACGGGAGGACCTTCCTGCCCGTCCGGTTCTTGGCTGAGTCCTTTCAGGAGCCTTTATTCTGGGATCAACCTACCAAGACGGTGTATATTGGTATTAAAAATTAATCACAACCCAGGTTCCTTCTAGCCAACTTTCTACAAATTCAGAATGAACACGACAACTTCCACCCGTTTCCATGTTCCTTCTATTATGGTAAAATTTTTTTAGAACCTCGAAAAATAGGCAAATTCACCGAAAGCTGAAGACGCAAAGCCACGGGCCTAAAGTTAAAGTATGATCAACCATGGCAGCCGGGTTGCCGAAAGGAGTCCTTTATGAAGCGAGAATTGGAACGGTTGGAACTCATTACAAGCCTTTATGAACTCATTGAACTAAAAGAGAAGCTGAAAACCTCGGTTATGGATCCCATGTTGAACTGGCGTGAAAGAATGGAGTTATATCAATCCATCCAAGGGATTAACGAACGAATCGAGCACCTGAATAAAAGATTGAAAAGGCCGTCCGCTTAGCGGAGGCCTTTTTGTTGTCAAAAAGCAAAAATGCACCCCTCCGGGATGCACACCAAGCCACCTTTTCTTATGTTGTCTGAATCGTTCCTCTTCTTAACCCTTGGCGCAGGTCGATCGTCTTAAGTCTCTGGCTCTCTGCCTCATCCATAGTGACCAATGATACGGGCCCACGGTTGGAAATTTGAACTTGATCAAAAAGAAAAGGATTTTCTTTTTGCAGGGCGTTCAACATTTTCACCGTGTTATCTGTGGATCCGAAATCATAGGCAATGAGGTGCAGCGGTTGACCCTTCAAACGCGAAAGATGAACAAGAGAACGGATGGCTCCTTCCAAACATTTTTCTGAGTTGTGGAGCAGTAGATGGACTCGCAGTTCTTCCTGATCTTCCTCAAAAAAATTATTCCATTTCATAAACAGGTGCACGAGGATGGTGGTTAAACCGTAAATAGCTAGTAACCAGATAACCCACATGGCAATCACGGATACCCCTCCTTTTTGGTATAGGATATTCCGTGATGCTACAAAAAGTGAGCAAAAGATTAACTAATTTTTACCCAGCCATTTTTGATGGAGATGACGACCGCTTGTGTACGGTCCTGAACATCTAATTTTTGCAGGATGCTCGATACATGGTTTTTGACTGTCTTTTCACTGATATATAAATAATCCCCGATCGCCTTGTTGCTTCTTCCTTCCGCCATCAACTGCAAAACTTCCTTCTCGCGCGGCGTTAAGGACAGGAAGCGCTCTGCACTAACGTTGTCTGAAAGCTCCACATGGGCAATGTCAGACTCCTGCTTCGAACTTAAGCGGCGGAATTCCGTGATCAACTTTCCCGTCACACGCGGGTGAATATACGCTTCTCCACTAGCTACGACCTGGATGGCTTCAATCAAGGCGTCCGATTCCATCTCCTTCAGCAAGTAACCCGATGCACCAGAGGAAAAAGCTTGGTGAACATAATTCTCATCATCATGGATGGAAAGAATAATGACCTTCGTAGTAGGAGAGAGGGACTTAATTCTTTCTGTTGCTTCTACCCCATTCATCTTTGGCATATTAATGTCCATGAGAATGATTTGTGGTTGCAACGTTTTTGCTAGCTCGCAAGCCTCTTCCCCATTGGATCCAATTCCAACCACTTGGAACCGTGACTCCATTTCCAATATACGCTTAATTCCTTCGCGAAACAGCTGATGATCGTCAATGATGGCAATTTGAATGGTTTCAACCATAAGTCTCTCCTTCTTTCCCTTATCCATTATTTATCTTCGAGTTCAATAGGAATGCTGAATAAGACACGTGTGCCTTGACCGTTTGCAGATTCGATCTTCAAGTCGCCATCAAGGAGCTTAATTCTTTCCTTCATCCCCATAATACCAAATTGAGGCTGAGCTGTCTTTTCTAAATCATCAAAGCCAACCCCGTTGTCCTTAACCTGCCCTGTAATTCGGTTAGGGCCAAATTCCAGCTTGACTTCGATCTGCTTCGCTCTGGAATGCTTCCCTGCATTATTAAGGGCTTCTTGCACTAAACGGAAAATGACCACCTCGATGGAAGCAGGTAATCGCCCTTCCTTTCCGAGAGTCTTCAGCTCCGTTAACATCCCATTTCGTTGGCCAAAGTCATCAAGATATTTTCGTAGTGTAGGCACAATACCCAAATCATCTAAGGCCATCGGCCTCAGATCGAAAATAATTTTTCGAACCTCAGACAATGTGTTTCGAACAGTCCCTCTGAGCTCTGCTAGTTCAGATCTCGCCTCTTGAATTCTCCCTTGAGACAGCATCCGGTCAGTAATCTCACTGCGAACCACGATATTGGCCATCGCTTGGGCAGGACCATCATGGATATCGCGAGCCACTCGCTTCCGTTCATCTTCTTGAGCCTGAATAATTTGCAGCGCGAGCATCTGCCGCTGACTCGCCGATTCCACCGCCGAGGAAAAATCCCCGAGATCTCCCGTCAAGTAGCCCAAGACCACGCTCACTTGGGTCATTAAGTTATCTGCTTTATCTATCGTTTCAGTCAGGTTCTTTAAACGACGTTCCAGCTCATCCCGACGAATACGCAAGTTCGCTTCCTTCTCTCGAGCTAGGGAAAGCGTCAATTGGATCTGACTGGCCAATTCATACGATTTCTTAATATCATCCTCACCAAATTGCTGAAAGTTACGGCTGACCTCCACCAATCGCTGGCGGCTTGCTCTAAACTTCTGCTCCAGCTCATCGGTTTGATCGATAATATCGGCTACTTCCTTCTTGATGGCGGTCAGCTCTTTCAAGATATCTTCACTTTCTCGTCTCGCATTCTCGGAGATGCCAAAGATCTGCTCCTTGCTGCCTTCGACCGCATGGATCGTTTTTTTCAACACCGAGTCCAGCTTCGTAAAATCTACCGTGTCCGTCGAGTTCACGCCATCACTTCCCTTTACTTTCATGGATTATAGCTTTAATCTCTTGTTCAAATTGAAAAATATCCATCCCTCGTTCTCCCATATTGTTTTTAGGAATCTTAAAGGGGTTCGTCTTCGCATTCACCAGACCTCTGCCACCAGCAAACCCTAATTGATACCCGGCTTGCTTCGATACCTTTATCATTCGATCGTTGTAATAACCATAAGGATAGGAAATGGCTAAGACCGGCTCCCTCACTAAGTCCTCGAGCGCCTTTCGCCCCATCATAAAATCAACAAAGACTTTGGAGCGATAAGCCTGATCTCCTTGTTTTACTTCCGGGGATGTCGCTGGCCGATCATCCTCTACAAAATGCAGTCCATAGGTATGCGATTGAAACGAAATAAGTCCAGATCTCTTCATCTGTTCTAGTTGGACGAATGAAAGTGGCGAAATCTTACCTTCTCTTTTTCGCTCCACCGTATCCCGCAGATTCTCGTATATGACAAAAACGGTTGCGGGAAACTGATACTCCTCAAGGACGGGAAAAGCCTTCGAATAAGCGCTCTCATATCCATCGTCAAAGGTGAGAAGTACTGCATTTTCCTGGTTCAATAGTCCTGTATCTAAAAATTCGTGGAACTCTTCCAGTTTAAGGGGGTGAAAATGGTGGTTTTTTAGAAATTCGATATGCTCTCGAAACTCATTTGGTTTGATCGTATGGGGAGAATCAAAGTCTTCCGCTATATGATGATAATTCAGGATCAGTACCTGATCTCTATACCAGACCCGATAAGGGATCTCTTCTTTCTTGGGTTCCGGTGATTGGACCACAGGAAGTGCTTCAGGTTTTGATGGTTCTCTGACGGTTTCCGTAGCTTCCTGTTGTCCACATCCCATAAGGAGCAAAATAAAGGTTAACAAGATGCCGAATCGCATAGGAATCACCTCATTCTACACATTTCGACAGGAATTCCAGAATCCCTACCGGAAAGTATTGGACTGCTAAAATTATTTTACTAAATATTGGACAACGAATCCATCTAATAAAAGCCCTTATCCTTTAGTATCGGATAAGGGCTTCTTTTCTTTACGCTTGCGCTAATGCCGCAGCATCTTGCTTTAATTGTTCTGCTTTGTCTGTACGCTCCCATGGTAGATCCAAGTCGGTGCGGCCAAAGTGACCATATGCAGCTGTACCTTTGTAAATCGGACGACGAAGGTCAAGCGCCTTGATAATACCCGCTGGACGAAGGTCAAAGTGCTTGCGGATCAATCCTACGATTTGATCTTCATCGATTTTTCCTGTTCCATACGTATCCACGTTGATGGAAACCGGTTGAGCAACCCCAATCGCGTAAGCCACTTGAACTTCGCACTTATCAGCTAATCCAGCTGCTACGATGTTCTTCGCTACATAACGTGCTGCATAAGCTGCGGAACGGTCCACCTTTGTAGGATCCTTACCGGAGAATGCACCACCGCCATGACGAGCATAGCCGCCATAGGTATCCACGATGATCTTACGGCCTGTTAATCCCGCATCCCCTTGAGGTCCTCCAATAACGAAACGGCCTGTTGGGTTGATGAAGAACTTCGTTTGATCATCCAGGTATTCTGCAGGAACAACCGGCTTAATCACATGCTCATGAACATCTTTCTTAATTTGCTCAAGAGTAGCCTCCGGATCATGCTGAGTGGAAATAACAATGGTATCAATGCGCACTGGCTTAGCTCCATCATACTCCACCGTTACCTGAGTCTTTGCATCGGGACGAAGGTACTCAATCGTTCCATTCTTGCGCACTTCCGCTATGCGACGAGCGAGCTTGTGAGCCATAGAAATTGGCAGAGGCATCAATTCAGGCGTTTCGTTGGTCGCAAAACCGAACATTAAGCCTTGATCTCCTGCTCCAATGGACTCAATTTGCTCATCGGTCATTTGACCATCGCGATCTTCTAACGCTACATCAACACCCATCGCGATATCAGGAGACTGCTCATCGATAGAGGTTAGTACCGCGCAAGTATCCGCGTCAAAACCAAATTTCGCACGAGTATAGCCAATTTCACGAATCGTTTCACGAACAATTTTAGGAATATCCACATACGAAGTTGTAGTGATCTCTCCTGCTACGAGTACAAGACCTGTCGTTACAGAAGTTTCGCAAGCGACACGAGCACTCGGGTCTTGCGTAAGGATCGCATCCAAGATGGAGTCAGAGATCTGATCGCAGATCTTATCCGGATGTCCTTCAGTTACAGATTCAGATGTGAAGAGATGACGACCTTTTTTCAACGCCATGTTCACGTACCTCCTTTTAAACGATAAATATCCATAAGATACGGCACTCATTATTTCTTACTTTCCGAACAACTCAAGAGGTGGTGAAATACAAAAGACCTTCTCCTATAGAGGAAAAGGCCATAATTCCGTCCTTTACCTCTTATCTTCCAGGACATGTATGTGTCCTGCTGGTTAGCACCTTGCACGGGATAATTCTATTCTCTCCAACAAAGGAAAAAATATGAATCCCTACCGTGGGTTGCCGGGCGTCATCGGGCCAGTCCCTCGCGCCTTCTCGGAATAAGAGTAATCCGTTCTGCATAAGAATAGCTAAAGTTTGGTAAGTTGTCAATCAGTTTATGTGGATTTTTTATCTTTCACTTTTTTTGAGTAGAAGCTGGCCATCCTTCTCATGGACTTTTTGAATGGCGTCGTATCGCTGCAGCACCTCATCCAGCTGCAAGTAGGCAGTCCCCTTGCGGACCAGTACTTGAGGAGACTTCCCAAGCGGATAGACTCGATTCTTGGTTCCCAATTGCAAAGCCACTTTCCTTTCTTCTACATCGTAGCCTACTTTTCCATTCCATAAGTAGGCCATCTTACGCATAGCCAGATACCATTTCCCCTCATGACGGATGGCAAACGGGATGTCGCTTTGGTCGAGGTTCTGATTGATTCGGACTTCTCCATTTACGGGGTTAAGAACAACCTTGTTTTGGTTCTGAAGTACGAAAGCCGCCGCTTCCAACTGCTCTTGAGGGTCCCCGACAAAAATATTCGGATAAACCCCAACGTTATGGATGACACGATGATTAGGGCTAAAATATTCCTGAATGGTCAGCTTCAGCGTTCCTCCGAATTCCAGCGGGAAACCTTCCTGCACAGTACCTTTCCCATAGGTAGGGGTGCCAATGACGATTGCCTTCTCATGATCCATTAAAGCCGCAGCCACAAGCTCCGCTGCACTAGCAGTGTTCTCATTAACCAGAACGACCAGCGGCAGCTTCCAATCTCTTCCCTTTTCCACCTTAAGTAACTCTTCGTTATGATTAATATCCCGAAGAATGGCAATCTTCCCTTCGGCAATAAAAGCGGAAGAAAAATCGAGTGCGGAGGATAAGGTCCCCCCAGAGTTATTGCGTAGATCAACCACGAGCCCTTTAATCTGGCTGGCCTCGAGCTTGTTCAGCTCTCTTTTGAAGGTAGACACCGCTTCATCAGAAAACATGGTTAAAGAAAGGTACCCGACTTGCCCCTGTAGTACCTTTGTCCGTACGACAGGTACCTGCACTTTTTTCCGAGTCAGATCGACGGTACGTGTGTCTGATTTCCCTTTAACCGTAAGCGAGATCCGTGTCCCTTCCGGGCCTTGCAGGTTAGCAATAGCCAGCAGTACACCCTCGTTCACCGCTTCGATGCCATCCACTTCGAGGATCACATCTCCAGGCAGAATCCCCGCCCGCTGTGCAGGAGATTGCTCATACACATCGTCGACCACAATTTGTCCGTGCTTAATAGCGACGGCCACCCCAATCCCGGAGTAGATGCCTTCTATATAATTGAGAAAACTATCAAATTCCTCATCCGTAAAATACGTGGTATACGGATCCATCAACGATTGAAGCATCCCTTTGATCGCCGAATCGCTCAGCTTTTGCCCGATGGGCTTGTCCACATGGTATTGCGTGATCAGATCATATACCTCGAGAATACGCTCCCGTTCTGGATTGATAACAGGCGTCTGCGCGTGTAGGGTGGTCGAGGAAATCGATAGAATGAAAATCATAGATGATAGAAACCTTGGTAATTTCACAGGATAATGCTCCTTTTTTTGGTGGATCAAAAATAACAGCAAGAAAAAACAGAAAGAATACTCTCATTATAACTGACAAGTCGTCGTGAAAATATAAATTTTATGTAAAAAACGGTGGTTCTTCCAGCATTGTTATTTTTTGCTTCTATTTATCTATGACGAGCAAAGTCGGGAAAAGGTTACAGTCAGAGAGAAAAAAATCGCGTGAGACCGATGAATCTAAAAAACTTATGGGAACAGGTTCCGAGAAGTGAGCATATGGGGGCACGGAAGCGACCAACTCAGGGGGAGAGAGCAAATCTTCGTGAAGGATCTGCTATAGCTGGTCACTGGTTAGTAATAGCTTTCTTTATTACCTTAATATCTATCTCTAGACCTTCAACTTTTTTAGATAGGTTATTCATATGGATTTGGTACACCGTATTTTGACTTACTTGCTCAGAAATATGATCCAATTTCTTATTTAAGGTTGAGATTGCTTCTGCCATTTCTTTTCTAAATTCATTTTGTCCTACTTGTAATGATTGAACCGCTTCTCTCGTTTCATGCTGCCCTACTTCTAACGATTGAAACGCTTTTCTTGTTTCATGTTGTCCTTCTTCCAAAGATTGAAGTTTTTCAAGTATCTTATCCAATACATTTTCCATTTGCTTCACCTCCATTCATCATTACCTCTATTATACCATTTAATTACCAAACTGTTGAACCAACTATCATCGTATTATCAGCGATATGATATATATACAGTCGTTTTGGTTGCCTTTTCATTCAAGGGTATACGCTCCTGTTCTCTTGATAGTTATATGGAGGGAATTGTCCCTCGTATGTCTATTACGACAAAAGATATTAAATCAGGTTAACGCAAAACCATTCAGGACCAGTTTAATAATCTTTATGGCCAAACAGATCTTCTACCAACTTTTACATCTCCATTTCTTTTTCCACGTGTAAACAAGAGTGCGTCCATAGCTCGATGTCTTCTTTTAGCCTAGTAACCGCCTCTTCTTCTGTTTTGCCTTTTCCCTTACACCTACTAAGTGCGGGGCAACTGGCAATATAACCATATTTATCATCTCTTTTTATGACAATATGGACAAAAACAGGGATTTCCTGAGTCTTCATATCAATCAAGCTGGAAATCGAGTCTTCCATTAGAGTGTAGATTTCTTCAGCACCAATTGGGTTACCTCCACTCATCCGTTCAGCTATTTTCTCTGACATCAATTTTAACAGATCGTTGGTTTTCAATTTTCAACCTCCAATTTATCAAATTTTCTTACACATAGCATTCTCCCTTTACGCATAGGCTTTCCCTTATGGCCATCTTTCATTTTAGATCCACTCAGATCAGGGCAGTATAGTTCTTTCGAAAAATAACCTATCTTTTTCTCATTAAACTCTTCAATCCTAACTGCTAGTCAGAGTATTAAATCAGCCTCACTGAATAAAATGATTCCGTTCTGCATAAAGATATCTAAGTTTTTAGTAGTCTTTTTATACAAACATCAAATATGACTTCGTTCTTGTTGGGAAAAAACGTGAGTAGATACCATGCGCAATTTGCTTTAATATATGAAGTATAGAAGAAGGAGGCAGGGACATGGGCTTAAAAGAATCATTAAAAGATGGCTTGAAAGATCTTCTCCGTAAAAAGAGTGATGTTATTGAGAACAATAAAGAAGTTTACCGTAAATTTTTACAAAACTTAGCTGAGCAACCGAATCATGAGTACCTACGTAAATTGACCATTGAAGCGGGAGAGCAATATTATGGGTCTCTACGCAAGGATGGTCAGGCTACAGAAAATGATCGTTTCGCCATCAATCGCGATATTAATGCTGCGGTGGATCATAAATCAATACTATAAATAATGGAGTTGAGTCATTCTGTGATGATTCAACTCCATTTTTAGTTTGTTTATTCTCTTTCCACTACAATGAAGTCCTCATAAAAACATCTCTCCGGAGAGGTTTCGGTAACTTTCGGCTAGTACCAGACCCCTTTAGCTAGGTAAGCGTAAGCTTCACCGTTGATGATCAAACATTTTTTCATCTAGCTTGAAGTCTATACTTTGTTTAAACTCGATTCCGGCTTGCTTAGCTCTCTATTTCGTCAGCTATTATGGTCACATCACCAGGAGTATAATCAAGCTGGAAGTTTGGTGCCACCTCATTAGGATTTGAAAGTCCTATTTCCCCTGGACTCCCGTTAAGCTCTTCAGAATATAAGGACCAATTTCCAACTGTATCCTTCGCTTTCAACCTAAGCTGGTAAGGAGTTCCGTTTATTAAACTAAGTACTTTGTAAGAATTAGTTGTTTTGCCCACACTGACAATAGTCCATGTGCTTGCTACCGAAAGTTTTGTATTCCAGCTGGTAGCCCCCCAAATCCGTTTCTTGGTTCGCTTCCCATGTGACAGATATGCTCCGGTCGCTTGGCTGAAGGGTTAAACCGGTTGGTTGAGCCGGGGCCATCAGATCCTTCGCTGTTGCACTTACCGTTGGGGTATAGTTGGACCAATTGCCTTTTTCATCCTTTGCACGTAATTTCAACGTGTATGCTACATTATGGACTAAACCATCTATAGTCACGGTCGTTTCTCCCGCTTCAACTGGCTTACTGCTCCACGTCGTCGTTCCGGATCGTTGGTAAGCTAGTTCATAGCCTCCTAAATCTACTTCTTTGTTTGCATTCCAGATCAGGGTTATTTCTTTATCCCTACCGATTGCCCCCACTTTAAAACCTGTAGGTACAGCAGGGGGCACTTTATCTACGGGTACCCCACTCACCTCGTTCGACGCCGCTGACATGTTATTTGAGGTATCTCTAGCCTTGAGGCGGAAAAGGTAGGTTTGTTCGTTCGCTAATCCTGTTAGGGTATAAGTAGTGACCTTTCCTATGGACACCTCTGTCCAGTCCGGTTCATTTCCCCCTCTATATTCCAGCAGATAACCAGCCAAATCGGTAGCCGTTACAGCTGTCCATCCCAATGTCACTTGCTTATCGTTTACTCTGGTCACTTTAAATCCTGTAGGGATTGGAGGAGCTACATTATCTATTGGACTCCCGCTTACCACTTCCGAATAATCTGACCAGTTTCCTGCTGTATCCTTTGCTTTTATCCTAAACTGATAGGGGGTTCCGTTAACAAGATTTGCTATTGAATAACTCGTTATAGTCTTTCCAACGCTTATTATAGACCACGCAGTCGAAGTGGCTGTCTTGTATTCAAGTTGATAGCCAACCAAATTAGATTCCGAATTTGGCATCCAATTTAAAACAGCTCGCCTATCACCAAGTGAACTTATATAAAAACCAACTGGTGTTGATGGCTTAATAAAGTAAGTTAGGAGTTTTTCAGCGTTAACTAATCCATAACCATAATAATTATCTCGACCTGGTGATCCCAAATCAGTACTAGTTGCAGTCAGAGCATTATAGAACTTTTCGGGTGTTATATTTGGAACTTTTGCAGCAACTAATGCTGCAATTCCTGATACATAAGGCGCAGAAAAAGATGTTCCATCTACAAAAACATATGGATTATAATAGTAATCCTTGGAAGTAGTTAATATACTTTCTCCCGGCGCACTTACATCAACATAACTATTGAAATTAGAGAAGGAAGAGCGGTTATTGTATCGATTTATGGATGCCACACTAACGACATTAGGGTAGGATGCTGGATATTTTAAAGTAGAATTTCCATCATTACCTGCAGAGGCAACAACGATTGACCCTTTGCTAATCGCATATTGAATAGCAGAATTCTCACTATTTGAATAGGTTGAACCGCCCAAACTAAGGTTAATTATTTTACACCCTACATCGGCGGCATAGTATATTGCTTGAACAACATCAGATGTATAAATTGCCCCCGAGGAATAAACTACACGGAACGGCACTATCGTCACATTCCAATTCACTCCAGAAATACCAAGACTATTGTTTGTTGAAGCAGCTATAACTCCTGTAACACTCGTACCATGTCCTCTTGAGTCCCAATCCACTGGCTCATCAAAAATTAAATCCCAACCATTAGCGATTCTTGTATACTGAAAATCAGGATGATATCTGTTAATTCCCGAATCGATCACAGCAACAGTTACATTATTAGAACCTGTAGTTATATCCCAAGCTTTTGGTAAAGACAGTGCATTTACTGCCCATTGTGAAGAAAGATACGGGTCATTGGGTAGGATATTTACTTTTCTCTCCTCGTCCGTCTCAATCCATTCAACCATTTCACCTTTTAGCTGTTTAAAATTATCTACATTATCAATCGTTAATCTAAAGATACGATTATCTTTATTACCTATTACTTTATACTTATATTCAGATAGTAACTGATTAATCTCCTCAACAGGTGTGCTATCTTTGAATTTAACTAAATACTTTCTACTTTTTTCACTTTTATTCAAATTCTCTAAACCGCGTTTTTCTTTTTCCTTTTGCTCCATCTGTTGTTTTTGAATAGGTTGACTGGAAAAATTGCCCTTCATTAAGGATAACTTATCATTATATACCTTATCAAATTGCCCTGGAGGGTTTATATCTCCTAAACTCTTAGCATCTTCACCTAAAGTACTAGCAGACAAATTAGTTGGTAACAAAGTAATGAATAGAAAGATCGATAATAGCATGAAAATCCCTATAAGTTTTTTCATATACACCCTCACATTTTTCAATTATAACTACCAAAACATAATCCCTGACAACTTTCAGATAATAATTTTTATTGATAACAGCTAGCTTATTAAATAAACCCGTAGAATAATAAATAGAAATTAGATATATAGGATAATATTTAATCCCTCCTCTCAATTACTACCTTTTTAGATAGACTAGACTCTTTCTTTCATACCCACTCATTCAAACTATAATATTTTTTATACCTAGTTCCTCTTAGTCATAGATAATACCAATATGTAATTAGGTTAATTTCATATAGACCAGAGTAATTGTTCCTACCTAAAAAATTAACCAAGTAAAAAAGTCATATTTTTACTATATAATACCACAACTACGTTATGGGTTAATATACCTATCCTGTAATATTGCAAGCACCATCATTGTACAAGTAATGAAAAAAGATGGACGATAGTTAACCCAACACTTTCTAAAATTTAAGGAGAGTTATCGGTATGAATCAGAGTAAGCAAAAACGTAATGTGGAGGGGAAAGTGGGCTACCAATAGAAGTAATATACTGTCCCTATCTACTTGATACACCTAATTTCCTTCTTATTAGGAAAAAACGTGAGCAGGTACTATGCAATATTTGTTAATATATGAAAGTAAAGTAGATGGTGGCAGGAACATGGGCTTAAAAGAAACTTAAAAGATGCCTTAAAAGAACTTATACGTAAAAAGAGTGAAGTTGTAGAAAACAATAAACAAGTTTATCATAAATTTTTACAAAATTTAACTGAGCAATCTAATTATGAGTTGGTTCCTAAGTAAATTGACCATTAGAGCTGGAAAGCAATAATTGGTTTTCTTCGAAAGGATGGCTAGCCTACAGAAGAAATCGATTTGCAATGGATTGTGATATTAATGCTGTGGTGAACATATATAAATGGAGTTAAGTCATTCTTTGATGATTCAACTCCATTTTTACTATGTAGCTGTTCCATAGGGTTATGTTTGATTATTTGTTTTCCAACACATGAAGTCCTCACAAAAACAACGCACTGGAGAGGTTTCGACAGTTTAGGATTAGACCCTTTAACGAGTGTTTCTCTACACTCGACGATCATTAATTAAAATACAAAAAGCTAGCCACAATTAAGTGACTAGCTCCTATCCTATCTTCCAGACATAACCCAAGGCTTCTCAATAGCTGCCTTTAGATTGTCTAATTGAATAATAATATTAAACATCTGCTGCTCAATTTGTTGCACTCCGAATTTAGCCTCAGCTAACTCAAGACCTGTCGCCATACCAAGGTCATACCGCACTTGAACCAGCTTCACCCCTTCATTTGCTTTAGCTAAATTTACTTCTAGAAGAGCATATTGGTTCTCTAACTGCTTGATATTGTTGTAGAGGGAACGGGTAGCTTCGTTCAGTTGTTGTTTAGTAATAGTTACGTTATTTTTTGCTTTTTGAACATCAATCTCTTTTGCACGATATGGGTCATTCATAGGATCATTAAAAGTGTAAAGGTTAACTCCCATCTGAGCTAGTTCGACTTGCTTCTCTGCTAACCAAACAGCAGAACTGTCATCCTTAACCTTACGAACGTGACTCTCAAGATCAAATTCCCCTATCTTATCGAAAGTCGGAATATCACTTAATTCCAATCGTTCACTCTCTGCAATACCAAGTAATTGGTTTAGCTTAAGGTAGGCAAGATCTAGAGACTTGACGGCAAGTTCTTGTTTTTCTACAGCTTCCTGGTAGTTGTTATTCGCTTGGGTTTCATCAAAAGAACTCACTAATCCATGCTGAGCTTTTACTTTTGTCTGGTCTCTTTTCAATCTTGCCTGTTCTACGCTTAGTTCAGCCATTCTTTTCTCTTGCAGACGTTGCAACACTTCATTATAGGCACTCTTAACTGAATAACTAATGGTATCTTTTCTTACTTCCACTTGCTTCACAGATATTTGAGCAGCTAAATCAGCTTGAACAAGCCCCCTTAAGGCAGCTACCGCTAACGCATCTGATCCATCTATCGGTGTGTAATTAAGATTATCCGCAGCTTTTTCTCTTACTTTGTCTGATCTTTCAACATCTGCTTCTACATTTTTAAGGTCATAGCTACTATTAATGGCTAGCGTAATAGCCTGTTCCAATGACAGTACACTCTTTTGTTCCTGTATTTTAGGAGCTAACGATATACTTACAGTTCTTGTTGAGCTATCCCATTTCACCTCAGCTCCAAAAACTTCACTTACAAAGCGAAGCGGTACCATCGTTCTCCCATTTATAATTTGTGGATGAACATCTAGCTGAATAGGTAGTCCGTTTTTCAAGACCGTTCTAGAACCAACAATTAGTACAATAGATGTTAAATCCTTTGTTGCTGTTACTTTCCGAGATGCACTATTCCATTCAACCTCAGCTCCGAGTGATTCAAAGATCGTACGAAGAGGAACGAGTGTAAAGTCATTAACGACCACTGGATGTTGATCAAACTCTTGCTTTACTCCATCAATAACAACGGAAACTGTAGTATAGTTTAATGCTTGTATTTTAGGGGTTAATCCCCCCAGTAACATTATAGTAATAATAGAAGAAGTGAGTAACTTTTTCATTTATTCTATCACCTCCAACAAACTTTCAATAAATAGGAAAAAGGGCACCTTTCGGTAACCCTTTTTCTATATAGATAAATTATCTGCTAATTGTTACTGTACGTGTAGCTTCATCCCACTGAACGTCAGCACCAAGAGCTTGAGCAGCATAACGTAGAGGTAGAACTGTGCGTCCTTCTTTTACGAATGCTACAGTGTCCATTGGTACAGATACACCGTTAACTACAAGGTTGCTAGATCCTAATTGGATTTGAGCAATTCTGTCACCCTTGATAAGAGTTACAGTCTTAGTGTTAGCGTTCCAGATGATATTGCTTTCAGATACTCCAAGAGCTTCAGCTACAAATCGAACTGGTAAGAATGTACGTCCATCTTGAATGAATGGAGCAACATCAAGAGTCTTTTCTGCACCATTTACTTTGTAAGAAGTGCTGTCGATAACGAATTGTGCTGTTGCACGAGCTTCACCTGGAGCTGGAGTTACAACCTTAGCAATCTCAAACTTAGCGATTGTATTCTTATCAAATACTACTTGATCAGAATCTTTACCTTCTCCGTTTTGGATGAAGTCTCCTGCTACTTCAGCAAGAATTGGACCTTCTGCAACAGTACGATCTAAATCAACAAATCCATTGGAGATAGTGATTTCGCTAGGCTTAGTTCCTTCAGCTTTAACTGTGAAAGAAAGCTTAGATCCGTCAGTCTTAACACTGTCTTTTTCGATTTCAAGGTCGCCTTCAGTTACAGTTACAGTAGGCTTCTTGCTCCATTTAATTCCATCTTTCAATGTTACTGTAACAACTTCATCCTTTTTAAGGATGTCTTTCTTAGCTTCAGTAATTACAACATTACCAATAGCTTGCTCTTTCACACCAACTTTAACTTCTTTAGATTCTGCAGTTACAGTTATTGGTGCAGTAGCATTTCCAAGAACAACTTTACCATCGAAACCAGCACGACCAGTTACGTTAGCTTCAATTTCTCCAGTGTAATCAGCTTTTACAGATACATAGAAAGTAAATTTCAATTCAGCTTTCTTTTCAGCTTCGTTCTTTGGAGTGAATTCAACTGTGTTTTTATCGATAGATAGGTTAGTGATAGCATCGCCATCAGCATTTACAAATTTCTTTTCATCTGCATCATATAGGTAAGTTCCAATTGGGAAGTCTGAAGCGTTTGTAGCTTCAATTTTCACTCCAGCAACTTTAACTGCAGATGGGAATTCAATTTTAGCTTTACGGTTAGTTACAAAAGAACCAGGAACGTTTTCTTTGATAACTAATGTTTGTAGCTTGTGCTTATCTAAATCATCAGTATCTAATAGGCCAGAAGTCAACGCCTTAGCATCACCATCAGCCTTTACAACTACAGCAAAATCAGAGTAAGATCCAACTTTAAGATCTTGATCAGTTACATCAGTTCCAGTCAAGCTAACAGTGATGTCGCCATATTTAGCATCATCAGTGTCTACATCAACATTTGGAGTAACCTGAATGATACCACGTTGAGAAGTGGAAGGATCATTCAAGAAGTTAATTACTAGGCTGGAAGTACCAAAACCTGTAACAGTATACTCATCAGTGTCTCCATCGATAGAAGCTAATCCAGCAGATAATTTAACTGCTGTATCTTCGTTCCAAGTGATACCCTTAGGAAGTTTGAAAGTCACTTTACCTTTTTTCAAAGATCCATTGGAGTTTTCAGTTAGACGGATAGAACCAAGTTCTCCACCAGCTTCTCCGATAGTTTTTGTATTTAGAACTACAGAAGTAGTAGCACCTTTAACAACTTGAGCAAGAGTATAAGTACCAGCTTTTACTCCAGATCCAAAGCTATCAACAACAACATCTACAGAATTCCCAGTCAATCCATCAATAGTAACTATTGGTGTGATGTTAATAGTTTGAACTGCATCAGTAATGCTTGTGTCGTTAGGTAATGTTACATTAACTGTATAATCACCTACGATTTCAACCTTACCACCATTTAATCCATTAAGGTTTGTTCCACCTAGGTTAACTAAGTTATTAACAGTATTCTTAATCTTAGCACCTTGAGGGAAAGTTAAAGTGAAAGTTTTTCCTGCTACTAAATCAGAAGCATAATCCGTATCTTCTTTAAAGGTTAAAGTAGAGATAGCTACATTTTTAGCATCACTTGCCACAACAACAACTTCACTTACACGTGCATCAGTTGCTGCAGATACTGCGATTGGAGCTACAACAGAAGCTACCAATGCTGCAGTTGTTACCACGTTAATCATCTTTTTGTTAAACTTTTTCATAACCTTTGTTTCTCCTCCTCGTTTATGTTTAGGTTGAGAGTTATTTTATATATATTTATCTATCTGTTTGTATTACCCTTCTCCCGCTACTAGAACAACAAAATCTAGTTATGTAGAAATTTGAAGATTCTTGCAACGCTTGAAGTTCACACGTTCTCTAGTATAACTTTTCCAGTTGACTTTGTAAATAGCTTTTTTCAAACTGTTTACTACGTTCCCTCTTGAGTTATACTCGATTAATTAAACGCGTGGTTTTGAAATAAGTTGCGGAAGGTTAAATATTTTTTTAAAAAATATTTTCCCGAAGTCGAATCTTGTCTCTGAAATTATAATTATGTATTCGTCATCTGACGTTGATTTGTAGCTCTGACTCTTCATCAGAATCACAATTATGTATTTCAGTTCGAAGGCTTCGTGCTTCGTCCCTCTCACAAGACTTAGTATACGTGGCTTCAACCTGTTTTCCAATGCTAACAAATTTCCTGTATTGCCATTGTATTGGTTCATTTGGATAATTTACACTGTTGCCTTAAACATAAAAAAAGACTAGGGGATCCCTAGCCTCTTTACTCTTCTACCTATTACGATTCGCCAAACGATACCTTACCCGAATAATCCTTGCCATCCGGAGCAGTGGTCGATTCTTCTTGCCTACTAGTCCTACTACTTCCGATCCCAATTCTAGTAAAATGAGTACCGCTCCTATGATAATAGCGGCTCCCCATAATGTAGATTGAGAGAACAAGACGGCGGATAAAGCAAATAACGCACTGACCATGTAGATGACTAATACCGTTCGACGGTGAGATAATCCCATGCCCAGTAAGCAATGATGCAAGTGATTCTTGTCCGGTTCACTGATGGGCTTTTTATTCACAATCCGTCGGATGATCGCAAAGAACGTATCAGAAATCGGAACGCCTAAGATCAAGATAGGAACCAAGAAGGCAATGACGGTAAGTTGCTTAAACCCGAGTATGGATAAAGCAGCCAAATTAAATCCTAAAAATAACGCACCGGTATCCCCCATGAAGATCTTGGCAGGGTGGAAATTATAAAATAGAAATCCAATAACAGATCCTAATAAGATGACACTCAATAAGATAGCCAGAGTATTCCCCATCAGGAACGCCATCACCATGGTCGCACCAATGGCAATTCCGGAAACACCTGCTGCTAATCCATCTAGTCCATCAATCAAGTTCACCGCATTGGTAATCCCGACAATCCAAAATACCGTAATCGGAATGCTTAACCACTTAAAGTAAACCTGTCCTTCAAACGGAAGGTTAATAAATTCTACACGAAGTCCCATATATACGACGATAAAGGCCGCGATGAGCTGACCCAGCATCTTCGCCTTCGGAGATAATTGATATCGGTCATCTAGGGCTCCTGTCAGAACGATGATCGTTCCGCCAATGAAGATCCCCAGGGATTCTTTTGTAATGGGAATAAACAATAAGAAGCACACGGCAAACGCAAGGTAAATGGCTAATCCACCTAAGCGCGGCATAATCCGCGTATGAACCTTTCGATGATCAGGCTGATCTACGGCTCCCCAGGCAATCGCGAGCTTCTTCACAAGAGGAGTTGCAACTAAGGTCAACACGAGAGCCAAAGCAAAGTATAGGAAATACATCAACAATAAAATCCTCTCCCCCACTGTATCTCTTTCTATCGGATAATTTTATTCGCTTCGTAACGTTCCGTCAAATGGCATTCATTTCTTTTTCGCGGCAATATAAGCCTTGAGCGCAAATTTAGGCAGCGCAAGCTGTCGTTTCCACCGCGATGGTTGAGATATCAAGCGATAGAACCATTCCAGGTTCAACTTTTGCCAAAAAAGCGGGGCCCTCTTGACCTTTCCAGCGATGACATCCAGACTGCCTCCAACACCAATAGCAATCTTCGTATGTAAAAAAGCTTTCTTTTGATGGATCCAGACTTCCTGGCGCGGGGCGCCAAGGGCTACAATTAGAAAATCAGGCTTAACCGTATTAATTTCCGCAAGGACCTCTGCTTCTTTATCCTTAAAGAAGCCATTGTGTCTCCCCGCTATAATAAGATTCGGATAACGCTCCTTAATCTTGTCGGTCGCCAATTCACTTACTTCTTCACTGGAACCGAGGAAGTAGAAAGACCACTTCTTGCGGTTGCCTTCCTCCAGCAATTGAAGCAATAAATCATACCCTGCCACCCGTTCTGGGACGGGATCCCCGTACCATCTGGAGGCCATAACAATGCCAATTCCATCCGGCGTAATCAAATCGGCTTCCGCTGCAATTTCTTCTAGAATAGGCTCTTGCAACGCCCCTACCACAAATTCAGGGTTGGCTGTAATCAAATGAAAAGGCTTGTCTTGGTTATCCTGTAAAGTCTTTTCCAAAAGGTCCAGTGTTTCTTTCATGGTCAATTTAGAAAATGGTACCCCTAATATCTCCACTTTATTGTTCATTATTACGCTTCCTTACCTATATAGACGTTTTTCTGTTATAAAAGGTTTCATCTATATTTATAGCACAGCTTGGCGATTTTATCCATCAGACTTGTCGAAAAAAGAAAAACCGTGAGGAAAACTCACGGTTAAACGGTCACTCTTAAAAAGCTGTCAATTCGCTCAATGGCTTTTTCTAGGTTTTCCATCGACGTCGCATACGAGCAGCGAATATGCCCTTCTCCCCCTTGGCCGAATACATGCCCAGGCACCACCGCTACGCGGGAATGGGTAATAAGCTGTTCAGCGAATTGGTCCGAAGTCAGTCCCGTTGAACGAACCGAAGGGAAAGCATAAAAGGCTCCTTCCGGCACTAGACACTCAAGGCCGATCTGTCGAAACGCTTGGCTCACGTAGTTCCGTCTCTGTCGATAGCTAGTCACCATCTCATCCTTGAGCTTCATACCGGTGCGCAAGGCTTCGACCGCTGCCCATTGTCCCATGATCGGAGCGCAGAGCATGGTGTACTGATGAATCTTGGTCATGGCTGAAATGAGATCCTCTGGACCAGCTGCATATCCAATCCGCCAGCCTGTCATCGCAAAGGACTTGGAAAACCCAGAAATGAGGATGGTTCGGTCCTTCATGCCCGGAATCGCAGCAAAGCAAAAATGCTTCACATCATAGCTTAATTCGGCATAGATTTCATCTGAAAGAACGAGCAAATCATGCTTCTCGATCAATTGAACGATCGGTTCCCAATCTTCTTTGGTCATCGTCGCGCCGGTTGGGTTGTTCGGATAGCAGAAGATGACCGCTTTTGTTCGGGAGGTGATTTTTGATTCGATATCGTGAGCTGTAAGCTTAAACTGGGTTTCCATCGTGGAGGGAACACTTACAGGCACGCCGCCAGCAAGCTTCACCACAGGCTCATAGGACACATAGCACGGTTCCACGATCAGGACTTCATCCCCTGGATCTAGAATCGCTCGCAACGCGAGGTCAATCGCTTCACTGGCCCCGACGGTCACTAGAATTTGATTTCGATCGTTGTACTGAACTTGGAAGGATTGATCTAAGTAATGGGCAATTTCATAACGAAGCTCGGGTAATCCCGCATTGGAGGTATACGTGGTATAGCCTCTCTCCATGGTGGAGATACTCGCTTCACGGATGGACCAAGGGGTTACGAAATCCGGTTCACCCACTCCAAGAGAAATCACATCTTCCATGGTATTAGCTAAGTCAAAATATTTACGAATACCGGATGGCGGTATGGATTGAATGGTTTGAGATAATCGTCTATTCATGGGCTCACAACCATCCTGCGATCGCCATCTTGCTGATCATAAACTACACCATCGTGCTTATAGGTCTTTAAGATGAAATGGGTCGCTGTAGAAATCACGTGGTCTAGTGTCGCAAGCTTCTGGGAAACAAAAAATGCGACTTCACGCATGGTTTTTCCTTCTATCGTTACCGAAAGGTCATAGGCTCCTGACATCAGATACACGGATTTCACTTCAGGGAAGCGATAAATGCGTTCCGCAATATCATCAAATCCTTTATCCCGCTGAGGAGTGACTTTTACATCGATCATAGCTGTCACCTGTTCATCGGCTTGGATCTTATCCCAGTTAATCAACGCCGGGTAGCGCAAAATCACTTTATCCTTTTCTAATTGAGCAATCGCCTCTTCCACCTCTTGCTTGGAAACGGCGAGCATCATTGCTAGTTTGTCGTGGGTCTGGCGGGCATCCTGCTCGAGTAGGACGAGCAGTTCCAACACTTTTTCCTTCTTCACGTGGGTCTCTCCACCTTTGGTTTTGTTTTTATTTCATAATATTTTAACACATACAAAGAAAAAGAAAATCCCTCCTTGTTATTTGGAGGGATTTTCTTTTTTTAAG
The DNA here is from genome assembly GCF_004522215.1 of Ammoniphilus sp. YIM 78166. GTDB lineage: Bacteria > Bacillota > Bacilli > Aneurinibacillales > RAOX-1 > YIM-78166. Next base: position 67,442 of record NZ_SDLR01000006.1, read on the forward strand.
GGACGATCGTGGAGAAAGCCGATTTATAAATCATCGCTTGTTTATCGCCTTGTTGGCGGATAACCACCACATAACGGTCAAAAGCCTCTACATAGCCCTCCATATGTACGCCGTTCTTCAAGATAAATTTCACATTCTTCTTGTTGCCCTTCGAAGACGAAAGAATCTCGTCTTGTTGGATATTCATGGTTTCTTTATCAGTCATCCTACTCCTTGTCCTTTCCCCGTGAGCTTTTACCCTTATTTTAACATGTTGCCTCTCGTTTTACAAAATCTAGTACGGAAGATTGACTTTTTTTCAGGTCTTTCATACGATCAATAGGGTGTAAGTCTTAAGAATGGGGATAGCATAGTGATTTGGCGTCTACTTTTTTGGATTTTATTTATAGTTGGTGTTGGTCTGCGTACTTTTCTGGTTTTCAACCTAGACACGCAGCCCATTTCAGATTTCATTCGCTTCTATGAAGCGGCGATTAGCCTCTCAGAGGGAAATGGGTTTGTCATGTTTGATCGCCTGACGGCGTTTCAAGGGGTGGGGTATCCGGCCTTTTTAGCTCTCTTTTTCTATTGGTTTGGTCCGAGCGTCATGCTTGCCAAGCTCTTAAACCTAATTCTTTCCGTTGTGTCTGCTTTTCTGTTTTATTGGATCGTCAAGCGGTTTACGAGTGAAAAGACGGCGATGCTGGCGACCCTTGTTTACGTCTTTTTGCCCAAAGAAATCCTTTATGTCAATGTTTTAGCCACAGAGATCTTATATAACACGTTGCTTCTTGCCTATTTAGCTAGTTACTTCGCTTCTTGGCCGAAACAAGTGCGAACGCCTGGAAACTGGATCTGGCTGATTGTAGCTGGACTCATCTTAGGCTATATGAGCTTGGTCAAGCCTCTCTCCCCGCTGTTTGGCCTCGTGGTATTCTTCGGAGAGTTGCTTCGCCATGGATGGTTGAAGGTGTTCTATAAAAGAGGCGGTTGGGGGCAGGCTTTGATTCGCACGAGTATTGTAGCTATCGTTTCGATATTAGTCATTGCCCCGTGGACCTATCGCAATTACGTGGTGTTCGGCAGCTTTGTCCCGAATACGACCAATGGAGGCTATGTGCTGTATGTGAACAACAATGATTACGCCACAGGCGCTTGGATGGATCCCTACAAGATTCCAGGAAGTCCGATTTATCAGATTACCTATCCGGAAACCGATCCGCGCTTTGAAGTGGAGATGGATCGGTTAATGAAAGAAGAAGCGAAGCAGTGGATTAGCGAAAACCCTGGACGATTCCTCGCGTTATCCATTTACCGTTTCAATGAAACCTTCTATACCAACTTGGATTGGCGCTGGGCTTTTGAAGTGAAGGAGGAAGATCGAGGGGAGATGGAGCTAACAAAGGCTTTTCTCATGCGGGCTATACCCAGTATTCACGCCCTTGTGAACTCGGTTTTCTTCATTGCTTATCCAGCCTTACTGTTGGGCTTTGGGGCTGCTGCCTGGAAAGGAAGGAGAACTCGCAAAGGGGTCGATCAAGAAGGCTGGGATCAGCGTTTGGCTCTTGTTCTGTTTTGTCTCCCGGCCCTCTTGTTTACGATCGTGACGATGATTTTTGAAGGGAATGCGCGTTATTCCTTTCTGTGCCATCCGATGTTTGCGTTACTCACTGCTTGGGTAGCGAGTTCTGTTAAGGAAAAAATAAGCACACAATGAAAAAAGACAAGGTGCTCGAAAGTCACCTTGTCTTTTTTCATTTATAACTTCAACCGCTTAAAAATCGTCTCCGGAACCATCTTAATAATCAACATAATCAACGCCCAGAACGATGGCGTATAGAGCGTATGCTTCTTCTTTTGAACTGCCCGGCTGATGTCTCTTGCTATTTGCTGTGGCTTCGCAACGAGGAACATCCCCTGCTGACCATACGTCATTTTGGTATCCACAAAGCCGGGCTTCACCGTTAACACCTGCACCCCTGCCGCATTCAATCGGTTCCGAAGCCCCTGCAAATACACCGTCAGCGCGCCTTTGGACGAGCCGTAAAGGTAATTGCTCTGACGCCCCCTATCCCCTGCTACAGAGGAGATCACACAGATAAAGCCGCTGCGCTGTTCTTTAAAGTAGGAGGCCGCCTGCTCCAAGATGGACACCGCTGATAAATAATTCACTTCAATCATACGTTTAGACTCAGCAAATCGAGCCTGCGCTTGTTTTTGATCCGCCATATAACCATAAGCGAGCACCAGTCCCGCCAGCGTGCCCTCTTTCGCGCAAGTCTCAAAAAATGCAGGATGGGTATCATAGGCTAAAGCATCAAAAGCCTCCACCCTGACCTGCACCTCATAACGAATCTCTAGATCCCGTGCCAAAGCCTCAAGCTCCTCGAGATCACGCCCTGCTAAAATCAAGTTAAACTTCTCCTGAGCAAATTGTTGCGCTGCCGCCTGAGCCATCCCGGACGTCGCTCCAAGAATCAAAATCGTCTTCATCTCTAGTCCTCCGTTAGCTCTAATCTCCTCGACATGGACGAGGAAAAGAGGTGGTTAGGATCAATCGTATCCTTTAGTTGCTTGAACTTTTCCCACTCGGGATACATCTGACGGAAGGTGTCGGGTGACATCAGGGCATCTTTGGCCAGATAGAGGACTCCTCCATAGTGCAATACAACTTCATCTAACTGTTTGATAAAATGGACGAAGCTCCTGCCTCCGCGCACGGGGATATCCAGGGCAAGGGTATAACCGGGTCGTGGGAAGGAAAGCCATCCGTTCCCCTTGGCTCCGAAGCTCTTCAACACGGCTAGAAAAGAAGATTTCTTGGCTTCGCTGAGCATCTGCAGGATTTTTGTCAAGCCTTCCCGGCTCGTCTCCGGTGGAAAGACCATTTGGTATTGGATAAAGCCTTTCGTCCCATACATCCGGTTCCAATGATGAATTGCATCTAAAGGATAAAAAAACGAGTCATAATCCACGGTCACCTGACTGCCGTCTTTGAATTTGCCATAGTATAAAGCATTGAAGGCGCTGATGGACAAAGGATTTAATGCAAAGGAAGGCAGATGGAACGGCATGGTCAATTTTCGCTTAGCCTTGATCGCGAGCGGTTTTCCTTCCGCATGCTTGCCCAGCATGAGTACTGAGCGCCCCATGGCGTTGCCTGTTGCCAAGCAATCAATCCAGGCTACCGAATAAGGATACTGGTCATTGGTAGCCGCGAGTTTGTCGAGGGCTTCCTCCAGATTTGCAGCTTTTTGATAATCCACATCAATGTAGGCCGAATCCACAGGAATCAGACGAATCTTAGCGCTTAGGATGACCCCTGTCAATCCGATGCCCCCTACCGTCGCCCAGAACAGGTCGGCATCCGCCTCACGAGAACATGTCCGAACCTCGCCCGATGGGAGAAACAACGTCATCTCAAGAACATGATCCGATATCACACCGTCCACATGATGGTTCTTTCCATGGACATCATTAGCGATCGCGCCGCCAACCGTCACGTACTTGGTTCCTGGGGTGACTGGCAGAAACAGTCCACGAGGCAGAAACACATCAATAATCTCCTCAAAGGTGACGCCGCCTTCGCATTCAACAACACGAGATTCAGGGTCAAAGGAAAGAAATCGATTCAGGCGCGTTTGCAGAATCACTCCTTGATTGCGATTTAATGCGGTATCCCCATAGCTTCGGCCCAACCCTCGTGAAATCCAATGCTCCAGTTCCCCGGAGGTAAGAAGGTCCGCAACCTCCTGTTTTTTCTCTGGACGATAAAGAAACGCTTCCTCCTTCGGGTAATTGCCCCATCCGCCGATTGTACTTTTGATCGATCTCATCCCCACATCGCTCCTACATACCCAAGTATCGTGCCTAATGCGAGTCCGCCCAGCACTTCCGATTTATTATGTCCCTGTGACTCCCGCAGGAGCTTGGCTGGCTTCGCGACGACGTTCAAATGCTTGGCATGCTCCCCCAACGCTCGACGAATCCCGGTCGCATCAATGATCGTGATCATCAGAAAAGCCACTCCTAACGAAAAGATAGGCGTATTGAAGCCTTCTTTAAAACCAATCAGCATCACCGCTGAACTGACCACCGCGGTATGGGTGCTGGGAAACCCGCCGTTGCCGATTCGGCTTTTCGCCTCTTTTCCAAAACGGATGTAATTGATAGCAAATTTCATACAGCCCGAAAACAACCAAGCCAGCATAGGCAATATCGCGTAGATCATGTTGTGGTCTCCTTCGTTCGTAAAAATGATCGGCTATATACGACAAGCGTAATCAACCCTAACAGCACCCCAAACCACAAGGTTCCGAAACGTGCCAATAACGTAGCCGCTACAGCCTCCGTCCTCTCTGTTCCAAGGGTCATCAGAATTCCCACCATACTGGTTTCCGCCGCTCCTAATCCCCCGGGTAACATAGAAATCGCACCGGCAATCGATGAAAAGGAAAAAGAAAAAATAGCATCTAGAAGTGGCAAAGGAATAGTTAACCCCTGAAAAATCCAAAATAATGAAACGCACTCGAGAAACCAGGATATCAGGCTCACAAGAGTCGCGCTGATTACTAGCTTCCATTGAAAAAGTAAAAACGAGCTTTCATAAAAAATCTCGACCTTCTCGATTCCTCTCTCCAATCTCGGGAGTTTCTTCAGTCGGTGAAGAATTCCGAGTGTTAACGGCTTCGACTGAATGATCAGGATGATCCCAAGAAGAAACACGGCCGTTCCGGCTAGGAGGTAACCTCCATAGGGAAATCGGCTGATGCCAATTGACGCCAACAGTAGCATCGCCATAAGATCAGTCGCCCGCTCCGCTAACACGATCGGTGCAGATCGTGCCACATCGACTTCATGCCTCCTTTTTAAAAGAAAGGATTTCAGCACTTCTCCCGCTTTTCCCGGTGTAATCGACATGGACATGCCACTTACAAACACAATGGCGCTGTCCTTGAGAGGAATCCGGATCCGTAAGGCCCGCAGATACAGCTCCCACTTAAAGAATCGAAAGAGATACGCTGCAGAAGTAAAGCATAGCACCAAGAGGAACGTGGACCATGGAACCTCCGCCAAGTGGCTCCGAAGCGAAGAAAAGTCTCCCCAAGCACCAATTCCAGCCACAACAAGGAGTCCCAGAAGGAATCCGATCCCCAAACGCTTCATTAATCGGTCAGCATCCATATTGGACTCCTTCTAATGAAAATAAATTTTGATGATCATTACGCTTAATCCGAAAAGCAAGACGGTCCCTAATATATGCTTGTCATCTAGCAGCACCTTCTCTGGACTTCCTCCCCCTTCTCTCATATGCACCAGATAAAGGTAGCGAAAAATTCCATAAATGACAAAAGGAATCGTCCACATCATCGCCGTATTCGGCCCGGTCGTGGCGGTGTATAAGGAGTAGCTCATGATAGTCGCAGACGTTACGATAGAGATCATCTGATCCAGTAAACCTGTAGAATAATGCTCAAGCACCTTACGCTGGCGCAGCTTGTCCCCACTAAAGAGCTCCAGCTCATGGCGGCGTTTACTTAACGCCAGGAAAAGAGCTAGAAGCATCGTACAAAGAATAAACCAGGACGTCATGCGAACCTCAATAACGACGGCACCGGAAAATCCGCGAAGAACAAACCCTAAGGCAATGATCATAACATCAACGATCACCACGTGTTTCAGTTGGATGGAGTAAAAGACATTAACAATAAAATAGACAACAAGGATGACTGTAAACCAGGGCTCCACCCAGTAGGATACCAGAAGAGCCGTAGACAGAAGGAGCACTCCCAGTACTTTCGCCATTCCAATACTTAAGTCACCCGATGCAATCGGTCGTTTTGATTTCTCCGGATGCAATCGATCCTTTTCCACATCCATGATGTCATTAAGAATATAGACCGTACTAGCGGTCAAGGAAAAACAAATAAACGCGAGAATCGTAGCTACAACAGCGTTAATATCTATGAATTTCTCCGCGAAGACCGGTGCGGCAAACACCAACAAATTCTTGGTCCATTGCTTAGGTCGTAATTGGAGTATAATTGCTCTCAGGAATACTTCCCCCTCTCACAAGACAAATCAAGCCCTCCACAAGGGACGGCTTGAATACACTATAGCGATTTTAGCATACTTCGCTGACACGTCAAAATACAAAAAGAAAAGCCAGCAGAAGCTGGCCGAGATGCATTAATTTGCAGGATCCACAATATCTAATGTAAGAGTATAGTCTACCGCGGTCGAAGGATCTGGTTGATTGTTCACATACTTCATGACTTTGATGTTAAAGACGAATTGTCCCGATGTAGCAGTTGGGCTGATAAAATACTTACAGAGTGACAACCCCGAAAATCCTGGCTCTCCTGTATCAAACGCGGTGAGGTCCATCATCTGAACTAAATTCGCTGGCACACCTGGTTGCATGTCAGAACTGCTGTTTCCTTGGATCGTCATTCCCCCAGCCGTGACCGATACCAATTGAACATTGAGTTTTTCCGTGATATCCGCATAGAGGTTCAGGATCTGAAAATTGTTCGGTACGGTAACGGATAAGTTGGACCCTGTTCCTTCAAATACGTACTGGCTGCTTAGTCGAAGGTTGGATGCCGTTGGATTCCCACTCACAGGCGGAACAGGAGCAAGCCCTCCACCACCGCCTCCGAGCTTAGGTGCTTCAACGGAATCTGGCTTCTCAATACGATCAGGTTCTTTTTCAAAGCTTACACCGGACACTTTCACTTGGGCCAATTCAATGGTACCCGTTCCCGTGATGGAAGTGGCAGCTTCAACCAAAAGATCTTTAATTTTGGACTCAGCGCTTAGGTTCAACTTATTATTGAGAGCTTGGGACTTAATTTGGGCTGAAGTAATGGTTCCCGAGACCACATGAATTTCGGATTGGTTAGATTCGATCTCCAACAGGTCAAAGTTACCTGCTAAGTACACTTTGGATTGCTCCGGTAATGCTTTAGAAGCCACCACTTGCTTAAACCCTTGCTTAGTGATGTCTTTCTCCTCAAGCTTCGCTCCTGATTGGAGTTCTACTTGCTCAATCACGGTTGATCCGGAGGCAACCACTCTAACATCCCCTTGTTTCTTGTTCACAATGACTCTACTCAGTACAGAATCTTTAACATAAATGCTGTTCGCTCCGCCACCAAGGATCGTTGTCTTTCCTTTTACCACCACATTCTGCAAAGTGACCTCTCCCTCGGCAACCGAGGCTGACAAAAGGAGATCTCCATGAATCGTTGTGTTCTGAAGCACTACTCCTTCTTTTTCAATGACGACATTTCCTTCTATGACTGCATTACCTGTAGCCGGACCGTATGTACCTGCCTCGTTATAAATCACAGTAGAATTTGACTTTAGTAGCTTATTTAATGTAACAATGGCTTCCGCTCTCGTAATGAATCGTTGAGGCTGAAAGGTTTGATCTGGATACCCATTCATGTATCCTTTTCCAGCCACTTGAGCTATAGCGCCTTTACTCCAAACAGGCACTTGTGCAGCATCTTTAAATGATAGAACGGTTTCTTCATTAGCCTGAAGCTGCGCCATCTTCGCAATCATAACCGCTACTTCCTGGCGATTCACCTTGCTGTTGGGCTTCATTGTACCATCGGTGTAGCCTGATATGTATCCAGCTGCTTGGGCTTTCTGAACTTCTTCGTAGTACCACTGACCGGCACGCACATCTGAGAAAGAGATGGATGCCTTGGCAGAAGCTCCAATCGCCTGGTTCGCCATGGTCATAAATTCTGCTCTTGTGATACTGTTATTCGGCTTAAAGGTTCCGTCTTGATATCCTCTTACAAGCCCTTCATCAACCCACTGTTGAATTTCTTGTTTGGCCCAGTGTCCGCTAATGTCGTTCGGCTGCTGTACTGATTGTGCATGGGTTCCAAAAGGAGAAAGCAAGCTTACTCCAAGCACAAACGAGGAGAAAGCAGCTAATTTTTTAAAATTTCGCATGTATCCCTCTTCACTCCTATCTCATATGTTTACATCGACTTGTAGTTCTATTTTCCCCCTACCATTTTACCTGTTTAATAGATTAGTATCAATTCTTTCCGTTATCTATAAATATTGGAAAAACAAAACCCTACCTTAATAAGGTAGGGTTTGTCTACTAAAGCTGAATTCGCAGTACGTACGTACTTGTATTGCCCGCATCATCGCGAAGGATAGCATTCATGGTCAATACATTTGGATCTTGGTCATGATCTAGGGCTGCTAGAATTCTAAATACAGCTAGACCTACTCCGTTTGTTTGATCAAATGCATCAAAGATCGCCTTTAGATCAATAGCATTAAGAATGCGTACACGATTAACAGAGGACGATTGGATTGCTCCAAAGATCAGCGGGAAGTTTACAGCCTCGAAGACTGTCCTCTTATTAATTGCAGGGTTCTTCAGTGTGTTGAAGATCGACGTGAAATTAATGGCATTGAAGATTTCAAGCTTCGTATCACTGGTTGCCCCTTTTAGCGTATTGAACACTTGCGTAAAGTTAATGGCATCAAAGATGATGGTCTTCGTTGAAGGGTTTGCCTTCACCAACTCCTCGAATAGTAGAGTCAGATTAATAGCATCATAGATCGCTTTCTGATCACTTAGGCTTGCTTGCTTAATCGAATGGAAAGCAGCCGTGAGATCTCCTGCAAGAGCTAATGAGATATCCGAGAAGCTGATAATTCCTTTGTTATAAGCGACTAGTATCCCAGGTGCCAATGCTTGGTTTACAACGGTTTGATTAATTCCCGTATCTGCTCTTATCGCATTTACGATGGTGACGTAATCAACAGCGTTATAAATATCCATGGCATTGATATCTGAATTCTTGATTGTATGGAACACTTGACTTAAGTGAAGCTGATCAAATAAGGTGGATTGTTGCTGAGCTTTCTTGATCTCCCCAATGAGGGTAGTGAAATCAACGGCTTCAATTACTTGAGCACCGATTTGAGCTTTCTTCACTTCATCAAAAATCGTAGAATAGTTAACAGCCTCAAATACAAGGTTGCGATCGATATGAGAATCTCTAAGTACATTGAAGATTTGTGTAAAATTCACATTTTCTGCACGGATCCCAGAAAGATCTAATTCAGAAACATCAATATCCGAAATGGTATTAGCACCTTCTTTAAGCCCGAAGGTACCAATCGTACCTAATCCTCCAAGGTCAAAATGCAGCTTGCTCTTCTCGGAAACCGTAATGCTAGCGGTTGTATAATGGTTTGGAACTCCTCTTAAATCAACAGCGAACGTATCTCCCTCAATCCTGGATACCATATCGCCAAAGGAGATCGAGGTTACGATAGGCTTCACAATATCGCCTACCAGTTGTAGCATTTTTGCTTCTGCTGCAACGAGCTTCGCTAAGTTTGTAATATCTTGATCTGTTGCTCCTTGTTGCTTCGCTGCATTTACTAATGCTCTAGCTGAGTCAACTGCTGGCTTATCACTTAAGGTAAGATCATTCACGGATGGTAAAGCTGCAATCGCCATAATGGCATCTAGAACCCATACTGGAATGATATGCGGTGTTGGCGGCGTTACCCCTGAATTTCCGGCTGTAACGTTTACTGGTACGCTGACTGTTAAAGTAACCCCATTGGTATTCACTGTAATGTTGGTCAGTGTAATTCCTGGAGTATAGAGATTAACCGGTACTGCCGCATTGACCACAAAATTTCCTGTAATGACAATATTGTTTCCTTGTAACGTGATTGGGGCGTTGACGGTAATGCTGTTTAGCGTCCCAGGTCCTGTGATATTCACTTCAAGGGTTACCGCAGCGTTAACCTGAACGTCACCACTGACAGAGGAATTCCCTGTGAGGGCCAATCGTACGCCTGGCTTATTCAAACTGATATTAGATAGATTCGAATTGGCAAACTTAACGGTATTGGACGATCCTCCATCAATTTGCGTTGTTCCGTTAACTTGAACGTTGTTAGCCGTAAATTCATTTAGAAGTGCACTAAGGGTTGTCATGTCGCTAACAATCAGATTTCCTTGGATCGTGACATTACGGAGCGTGTTACCTTCACCACGTACGGTTAGGTTACCTGTAACAGTAGCCGTACCTGTAGCAGGTCCATACACTTCGTTTGTTCCTGTGATCTCTACATTGCCTGTTACACTTTCACCATCTTTAAGCTTTTGTTCGTTGGTTTTACCTGCAGGAGGGACGCCGCCACCTCCACCACCGCCGCCACCAACAGCTGGTGGTTTCACTTCATACGTAACGCTATCTGGCTTGACGACTTTAGTCGGTACCTTATCAAAGACAGTACCACTCACATTGATATTGGCCAGATCGATGGTTCCTTTACCGGTAACCTTCACTGCCGCATCTAACGTTAATGCCTTCACTTTGGCGTCATCGGCCACTTCGATCGTCATATCTTTTGCCTTGGCTGAAACTACTACTTGCTCTATTGAACCGCTTGCTAGCTTCAGCTTGGAGTTAGAAGATTGGACTTCTACTTGGCTGAATCCGCCCATTAGAGTGATGGTCGAATCTTTCGGAGTCGATTCGGAAACTAGCACAGACGTGAATCCAGCACCTGTTACATTCTTTTCTTCTAGCTTCACGCCCGATTGCAATGTCACTTTGCCCACTTCGGTCTTGCCAGTAGCTATTAATCTGATAGCCCCGTCCTTCTTATTGACAACGGCACTGCTAATAGTTGAATCCTTAAAATAAATGCTGTTCTCTCCGCCACCTTTTACAGTGGTGGTGCCTTGTACCGTGACGTTATTGAAGTGAACGTCACCATTTCCTACGGATTCAGCAATAACCAGATTCCCTGTGATCATAACATTTTGCAGGGTGACTCCAGGTGCACTCACCACAACGTTATTGTCTATGGTTTCTTGACCTTGCTCGGGACCATATGTACCAGCCTGATTATAGGTAACGGTCGTTTTCAGGTCTGCTTTCGCGTTATCAAGGGTAACGATTGCTTCCGCGCGTGTAATAGGTTTAGTGGGTTGGAAGGTCTTATCAGGATATCCCTTCATATAGCCCTTCGCTACCACTGCACCAATTGCTCCCTGGCTCCATTGAGGAATTTGGGCTGCATCAGCAAAAGCCTTAACCGTTTCCTCTGAATGATTTAATTGATTTAGCTTTAGTAGAATGGCAGCCACTTCTTGACGGCTAATAGGGTGGTTCGGTTTAATTGACCCATCTTGATATCCTGTCATATAGCCTGCCGCCCTAGCCTTAGCTATCTCATCTGCATACCAGGCTCCTGTCGGAACATCCGAAAAGCTGTAGCTTGTCTTGACCTCGAATCCATAGGATTTGTTCGTCAAGGTCATGAATTCGGCTCTGGTAATCTGATTGTTCGGCTTGAAAGTACCGTCGGAATACCCGTTTACCAGTCCTTTATCCACCCAACCATCGATGGAATCCTTGGCCCAGTGGCCTTGAATGTCCCTAAATGTTGAACTGCTTGTTACCTCCGCTAGGGACATAGAAGGGATTACTAGATTCAGTAATAGCAACATCGTGGTAACTATACTGATTTTCCTTCTAGATTTCTGGAAAGTTATCATTCTTTGAGTCTCACTCCCATCTGTTTCTTTACTTTTTTACTCTTATTTCAGAAGTGGTTCTTTCTTCCTATTTCCAGAGTAAAATATTGCTTAATAAACCTACTAAATCCATAATATATGCTTCTCACATACTAATCAAATACTAATTTCGATAAAAATCGCTTCCATTTATAATAAATTACGACAAAATATGCCAAGAGGGAATTACTAAATGACTAGTAGAGAAATAGTTAAAATAGCGGAGTACCATGTCTCCAGATCCTATCAAGAAGCGTAATAAGTGGTAAAAAACGGTTCCTCCGATATTAGGGGAACCGTAAATTGGTAAATCACGCAACTAAAGTTCTGATGCTAAATTACAAATAGCAGGAAGCCCATCCATATGTAACGGAAGATTTTCCGCCTCTCCCCACTCTACTCCTTCAACAGGCGTTAATGACTACTGTCCCGTGATCATTCAACTCAAGAGACCCGGCGATTTCAAGCATCAGTATTACTTAATTGATTAAGGCCCTGGAATCCCCCCACGCATAAGAGGAATGGTTAAATCAAATTGCAAAACTATGTTTCCATTAGCATCTTGAATTCCTGCCATGAAAGAATCTGCAACATCTGAAAGATCTATTACATTATCTCCGTTCATATCAATTGGCCCCATGTAAGAAACAACGACTTCTTGCACGCCTAAAGGAATATCATCCAATACTAATCCTGTTATAATTAGCTTATTCCCTTCAATAATAGCAACCCCGCCATAGTTCTCAATCTGTGCATAATTATAGGCCGGGTCGAAATAAACTAGCCCCAGAGCAAGCGATTCGTCCCCGCTACTCAATAAAAAGATGTCCTTATCAAATGTAATTTCTATAAGGGAAAAGGTATCATCAATCGTCGCACTGATCGGCTCAGGCGGATTAGAGGCCTCATCCACTGTGACTGTAAAGGTGGTAGTTACCGTTTTCCCTCCGCTGTCGGTAGCGGTTAAAGTAATCGTCGTACTTCCTGCGTTCAGAGGCGTGACCGTTAACGTATTGCCGGTGATGCTTACCGTGGCTACTCCTGGCGTACTCGACACCGCATCCCATATTAAGTTGTCTCCGTCCTCTGCATCCTCAAACACCACTGCAAGATCAAACGTAAACGCCGCATCTCCCGCCGTCTTCGTCAGATCATCAATTGCCTGTGTCACCGTCGGTGCCTGGTTCGGTGCCTGCACCGTCACCGTAAACGTCTCCGTCACCGTCTCTCCTTCGCTATCTGTTGCCGTGACCGTAATCGTCGTAGTTCCTGCATTTAGAGGCGTGACCGTTAACGTATTGCCGGTGATGCTCACACTCGCCACTCCTGGCGTACTCGACACGGCATTCCATGTTAAGTTGTCTCCGTCCTCTGCATCCTCAAACACCGCTGCAAGATCAAACGTAAAAGCCACATCTCCCGCAGTCTTCGTCTGATCCGCTATACCCTGCGTTACCGTCGGAGCCTGATTCGGTTCCTGCACCGTCACCGTAAAGGTAGTATTCGTGATTCCACCCTTCCCATCATTTGCGGTTATGGTGATTACAGAAGATCCAACCCCAAGTGGGGTTAACGTCAGTTCACTAACATCCACACTCACAGTAGCTACCGCCGAATTTGAAGACCCGGCAGTCAATGTCAGCACATCTCCATCCGGATCTGTAAAGCGCCCACTTAAATTGATTACCAACGGCGCAGCTCCAGCTATCATGCTTCGATTCCCAAAACCATCTACAACCACCGGCACTCGATTGGTTCTTTGGGATGGCCCATCATCACGTGATGAACTTGATCCTCCTCCAGTAAACACTGCTGGTGCAGGAGCAACGATATCAGAACTGCTCTTGTTCTCGACATCCTTTCTGATGAAAGGAGAAGTGTCCTTAAAATCTAAAGTAAGAGTAGCATTTGAGGGCAAGGCCTCGGCGACCTTAATCGTTGCGCCCTTTTTATCTTCAGACAGTACAATATCTTCAATGGTTAAGGTCTGGCCGTTCACTTTATTGAATAAAGCCAAATTGGCCGGAGTCACCATATAAACTTTTTTTGAGAAAGCGACTTGGATCGTATGATTATCAATCCGTTCGGTTGACTCGATGCTAGCAGGGGTAGTCACCTCCATAAAGTTGGAAGCAACAAGGGCCACCTGCTGACGTTCGGCCAGACCCCTCGGATTGAAACCATTCCCGGATGGACTAACCAATCCAGCTTCTAGTGCAAAACCTACGGCATCCTTCGCCCAGCTCGAAACAGAGGCACTATCGGCAAATGTCAGCTTTTCCCCGTATCCGCTCGGATCGACCCCCACTGCTCTTACAAATAATACCGCTATTTGCTCACGGGTTAACGGACTGGCTACACCGAATTGACCGTTCCCCATTCCGCTTATGATCCCAGCTTTAGTTGCTGCTTCAACGTACGCATACGCATAGTGGTCGGTTGGAATATCCTTAAAAGTCTGGGCTACCGGAGGCGCCGAAACATCGAGATTCAAGGCCTTGGCCAGGATAATCGCGAAATCCTGCCTGGATATATTTCCTGACGGATTAAACCTTCCATCCCCTACCCCAGCCAGAATCCCTTTGCTGGCTAGCTCAAGGATAGCATCCTTCGCGTACGAATCCTGGATATCCATTAAAGAAGCTGCCGCTGCATAAGGATAAGGTGCTAATAGCGAACCGGCTAACAACGATGATGCTAGCAAACTTTTTGCCAACTTTTTCATAAAATTACCTCCAAAAGCTTGTCTATCAATCTATCAAGGAGTACCTGCACGTACTCCTCGCATTCTATTAAGGCGTATGTCTTCCGTAAAATGTAAAGGTGCCGGAAGGATATAAATCCCATTCTCCTTCTAAGCTATAGGATGTGGAACCTGTGGTAATCCCCTGCTTCCGCACGATGGTTCCCCCGTTGGCAAATATCGGTTTATGGGCAACTGGATCTGTATTTCCTATGATGTCTAGCACATGACCATTCTTTTTTAAGACAAGGGCATAGGGCACAAGAGTCGGTTGGCTCAATGTCGTCTCATTATTGTAGTACCATGCATTTGAGACATCAAAGAGATCATAGAACGTAGAATCTATAATATTGCACGTCATATTGGGGTAGAACGGGAGCAGCGGCAATGTGTGGACTTTCGCTTGATTAATGTCGGTCCTCCATTGATGAATTTCCAGCTCGTAGCCTGTAAGCATTCCTGACGTATCGTCGCCTATCCCCAGAATCTCCAAAGCCGCACGTCCATTCCCTGCATCTAAGTACTCCGTGAAGAAAACATTTGGTCCCGTTTGTGGCTCCACCATGAGCTCTACAAACGCTGCTCGGTAGTCATCCGTGACCACCCAATATCCAAAGTTTCCGCTGTTTGGACTTAACTGAAGCTTTGTTCCATTGAGCGTCGTTACGCCATTATGGGTTAATGACCCTTTCGTTTGACGGTAAACCAAGAAGGAGTTTTTACCTGGCAAAACGGATGCAAGATCGTAGATGACATCATTTGTTACACCACTCTTCGTCTTAATCTGCTTCATTTCAACGACTTGGACCGCATGCAAGGTAACCGTAGAGGTCGCTGTACCTCCTTTTCCGTCATCCGCCGTAATCGTAACCGTAGTTTTACCAGCTGTCACATTCGACGTAAGGGTTAACGTGTCTCCAGTAATCGAGGCGCTGACCATGCTTGCATCGCCCACCGAAACAGTATAAGTTAATGGATCGCCGTCCGGATCGCTAAATAAGCCGTTCAGCGATATGATATTAGAAGGTACACCAGCTCCAACTACCTGTTCAGGAAAGCTCTCTAAAGCTATAGGCTCCTGGTTCGAAGATACACCGATATCCAACGTCCCTTCAGCGGTTCGACCGGAAGAATCCATCGCCACCACCTGAATTACCGTCTGACCTTCCGCAATCCCTGAAATCTCAAGCCCAGAGCCATTGACCGAAACCACCGCAATGTCTGGATCCATGGAAGTAGCATCATAAGTTAACGGGTCCCCGTCCGCGTCCGTAAAATACTGATCTAGATTTACCTTGCGAGTGGTATCTAGCCCTACCTTAATCTCTGAGGTGGTACCGATTACCGTTGGAGCCCGATTCACACGAACATCAAAGGTAAGTTGGGTCTTGCCGCCCCGGCCATCATCTGCCGTCACTTTAATCGTGGCCACTCCTCCCGTCACAGGCAACAAGGTTAATTCGTTACCGATCAGGGTGGCAGTAGCGATATCGTCATTAAGCGATTCGGCCGAGATCGTCACCGTATCCTCCGGGTTCACATCTGAGAACACCTCTGATAAATCCAACACGACAGAGGAGTCAGGAATGCCATCTTGCAGAATCTGCTGTCCAATCTGGTTCATGATTCGCGGAGCTTCGTTAACATCGACCGTAAAAGAGCTGCTGATCTTCCCGCCTTTTTCATCCGTTGCCGTTACGGTGATGAGGGTCGATCCACCAGAAACGGGTGTAATCTGCAATTGCTTGTTTTGAACCGCTACAGTTGCTATAGCTGAGTTCGCTGACAACGCACTGAAGGTTAATGGATCGTTATCCGGGTCGGTAAAGGCCAAGGTTAAATCCACCGACGTTGCCCCTGCTCCAACCAAAGCGGTTTGGTTCCCCATGGGTTGAGCGACTTCCGGTGCACGGTTGACCTCCACTTTGAAATCTTGGGTCAACTCTCCCCCTTTTCCATCCCGAGCGGTCACCCGAACCACAGCTTCCCCGGGTGCTGCAAGCCCCTTAATCATTAATTGGTTTTGATCAATCGTGGCGGAAACCACATCTTCATCCTCAGAAACCGCTTCATAGGCGAGAAGATCCCCGTCTAAGTCATTAAAGGTTTGATCTAGTGCAATCAATAAATCGGTGCCAATCGTGGCGAATTGATCTGTAAGCACAGTCCCAACGACAGGAGGGCGGTTCACTTCAAGGGTAAAGGATTTTTGGACCTGGCCCCCTTTTCCATCTTCCGCTGTAACCGTAACAGTTGTCCTGCCTCCCTGTTGAGGGGTAATCATCAGCTGTTCGCCCTGAATCCGCACGCTTGCAACCGATGGGTCGTCAATGTGGGCAGTCAAGATTAACGGATCACTGTCGGCATCCGTAAAGGAAAGATCAACGGCCACCTCCGTCCCCCCAACCTGAATCAGCTGCTCGGCGAGCTCAGCCCCAACCGGTGATCGGTTCACTAAAAGGGTGAAGGATTGGCTAACCAGCCCCCCTTTTCCATCTCTGCCTGTAACGGTGACAAGCGTGGTGCCTGCTGCTTTAGGAGTCAAAGTCAGAAGGGTACCGGAAATGCTTGCCGTAGCAATCATACTGTCCCCGGTTACCACCGTATAGGTTAAACTGTCCCCGTCCTCATCGGTAAAGAGACCCTCCAGCTCCAGCTGATCTTCACCAGACTCGAGTGTAAGGACTCGATCTGCCAAGGGTGCTGCTAGGGGAGCACGATTCACAAGTACCCCTATCGACTTTGTCCCCATTCCCCCTTTACCGTCTGCTGCGGTTGCCGTAACTGTAGTGGAGCCCGCAGCTACAGGAGTTAGGGTCAATATTTTTCCGTTTACTACCACCGTAGCAATGTCGGAATGCTCTATATCTGCCGTGAAGGTCAAAGGATCAGCATCTGCATCGGTAAAAATCGTGGATAAATCTATCGTCGGATCCGCTAACCCCAAGGTCAGGATCTGATCCGTCCACAGACCCGCTTTAGGAGCCGCATTTACCGTAATGGTAAAGCTCGTCGTCGTGGAAAGGCCTGCAGCGTCCACTGCTGTCACAGTAATCGTAGCCACCCCTGCAGCCGCTGGCGTCAGAGTTAAGATACTGCCAGAAACAGATGCTGTAGCGACGGTTGCTCTTGAGGAACGAACGGTATAACGAGCAATAGGTAAGTCTTCCGGATCTTCAAAAACCCCCGTTAGATCAATGGTAAATTTCCCATCACCAAACTGAACCAACTGGTTAGGGATTTTATTAACTACTACAGGGGCACTATTTGAGGAGGACGAACTCGTCGGTGCCGCTGTGGCTGTCGTTCCGTTCACTTGGGAGATCTGCTGAGCAACCGTGGAAAAGTTGGATACCACGTTTTGAGCGGTTACCCCTTGCGGCAGCGTGAGGTTATCTACCTTAGTGTCTGTACCTAACGTTAAACTGGCTTTAGAATCCACAACTGCTAGGTTCCCTACCTGCCCACTTGTGTTTAAGGCCACGGGAGAACTGGTCTGAACAGATACCGTATTGATCGTGGCATCCCCTTTAATCTCCGTACCTGTAGCACTCGTAATCATCAGTTGGTCAATGGAAGCGTTCAACTCCACTCGGTTAGCGCCATCCTGTATGGACACTTTGGGAATCACGGAAGAAGCATCACCCACGATGACGGTATTCGTGTTAATAACCAACTCTCCCACTAGCGAACCGCCCAGCGCTTCCACACGAACCTCTGGCTTGTTTACCTCTACTTGACCCAGCATAGCATTTTGAAAAACAACCGTATTGCTATCCCCACCGTTAATATAGGTCTTGCCATGAACTTGAAGTCTTTCGCTGTAGAAATCCTGCTCAAGTCCCGGCGTAATCACCAAGTCCCCTTTGATGGTAAGGTCTTTAACCGATATAAAATCAGCAGCAATCTTTAAGTCACCCTCGATCATCACGCCCTGCCCATCAAGTAACAAGTTACGGGCAAACTCTCGTTCCGGCGGCTGCGCTGCTTGTCCACCTGATTTGATTTCCAAGTACTTGATCTGATCAATTTTCCCATCGAGCAGCCCGATACGAATGTTCGCCCCTTCAAGGATGGCCGCATTTCGCGGATCAAAAAGAGCTTTTACCCGTTCCGTAAACTCATAAGTTACTCCGCTAATCGTCACTCGATTATCCTTGATCTGTTCTAAGATAGCGGGGCGCTGCAATAATTCGTAAGCCTGAACAAAAATTTCAGCGGCTTCTTGACGCTGCACGGTTTGTTTAGGATGAAAGCGTTGGTCCTTTAGCTTCATTACCCCAGCGTCCACTGCCGTCTGTACAGCCCCCTTAGCCCAGGAGCTAATGGCCTGATGATCTGTCACGCTAGCTTGCCGAAGCTCTTTCGTTTTTTCTTCAACCATTCGAACCAGCAGTACCGCTAATTCTTCTCGCGTGATGTAATCCGTGGGCCGAAAGGTCTGCTTCCCATCCCCCACCATAATACCTGCTTTTTTTACGGCCTCGATAAACGGCTGCCCCCACATCGTTTCTCTCACGTCACGAAAGGAGGACGGTCCCTTTTCTAGCTGTAAATCTAATAACCTCGTTAACAAGACGGCGAGTTCTTGTCGAGTGAGTCGGTCATTCGGTCGGAATCGCCCGTTCGCATCGCCCGAGAATATCCCCAACTCGACCGCCTTCGCAATCGACTCGATTTTTTCACTATCTATTCCTTCTGTATCGCTAAAGGATATAACGCTAGCAGCAACTGTAACAGGACTTAATGTACTCGCCAGCAAGCTTGTGGCTAATACACATTGAATAACTTGTTTCTTCAACTCCATCCCCCCATCTAAAGTCCCAACATAAGACTATTTGACTAGATTATACTATACCAAATTTCGACATGTCTCTTCTTTAAATCTAAAGTTTTGCTAAAGTTTCGACAGAAAGAGTCCGCGGAGAACCCGGATCAGGCAACATTCGTTACAGTGCCCAAGGGAACCTGATGATCACACTCCTCCAGCTATAGTTAACGCCTGGATAAAAGGGTTTAACGATCGGATTGTCATTGTATGTAATAAAATAAGCTGCCGAGATATGATATCTCGGCAGCCTTTGTTGTGTTCGACAAATTTCGGGGAGTGACAGGCACTCAATCTATTAAGTTACCATTCTGTAACAATCTGCACAACACAGACGCTGCAGCTTCACGAGTAGTAGGAGCTGTAGGGTCGAACAGAATGGTTCCATTGGCACTTTTTCCTGTCATTAGTCCATTCTCCGTGACAAAAGCTATGCTGTCTTTTGCGTAAGCAGCGAACCTTTGGGTATCACTGTATGCTTGATGAGATGGTGCTTTCCTTACTGGCATCTTAATCAACTCACTAGCATTGGATAAAATGATGGCCAATTCTTGGCGGCTTATCGGTGCATGAGGATTATAGTTTCCATTTCCAGCTCCCTTAACCAACCCCGCCTCATAAACCGCTGCTACATCGTTTGCAAACCAGTCTGAGGCACTCACATCCTTGAACGGAGCCGCTCCTGTGGAATGAAGACCTAATGAACGGGTAAGCATAGAAGCAAACTCTGCACGGGTCACATTCGCTTTCGGGTCAAACATGGATGCCGACTTACCTGAAATCAAAAACTTATGCGCGAGCTTTTGAATTTGTGACTTGGCAAATGAAGTATGGATATCCGTAAAATCAACTGCTTGGCCAACCACCGCATAGGTAGAGAATCCTGGACGGTTGATGGTTACGATTTGAGAGTCATCATCTTCATTCGCTGTAAAAGTCCCTGCTACCGGATAAACCTTTCCATCCTTGCTAAATAGCACACCCGCAGTAGTTGGGTCCACTTTGGCATCGAGCTTAAAAGAACGTTTAATAAAGTCTTTATTGGATACAGCAATCGGGTATCTTTGGTTTCCACTGACCACGTCCACTTCGAATGAAACAGGTGTGGCCAATACTTGGGAACCTGGTTTTTGGGTCGTAAATACCGAACTTTCCTCACTTGCATACTGAATCGTAACTCTCACATCCGATTGTTCCGGAACACTCTTCAGAACCGATACCGGCAAGGCAACGGAGGAGTAACTCGTACCTACAATAATGGTACTTCCTTCCTTCGCTTCGGATAGCAGGTCTACTTGTCTTGATGATAGAGTCGCCTCTGCTACCTGACTACCCATAGCAGGTACTTTCAGTACAAGGGCCATCCTTGAATTACCTGCAGCCTGTAATGCAGCTTGTACATCTGCATCGGTAACCGTTCCCGCTACTTTTTCTCCTGCCGTTTGTGTTTTAACATTTATCGTTGAGCTTAACTGCCCCTGAGTCATCACAGCCTTCGTCGTCGCGTCGATGCCCTTAGGTACAGGGTTTGGGATGCTTGGCATAGTGCCCCCCCCTCCGCCATTGTTGTTTCCACCGCTCGGACTGCTTGGAGCGTTTAAGGTCGCTTGTACCACCGTATGAATATAAACAGATGGATTCGCTACGGAGGCAATCGTCACCGTTAGATCAACAGTAACACTTCCACTCTGTGGACGGGACAGAAGAACTCCATTATTCCCTATATAATTAGGCTGGCTGCTGTTCGTCACCTCAAAGGTAATTCCCTCAGGCGCTGTAGGCAGCGTAAGGACGGGCTGATTAAGGATTGTGGTATTTGAAACCGATGCTTGGAACTGGTCTTTGGCTTGCATCACCTTAATTACTTCCCCATCAAGCGTACTTACACCGAACGATTTATAAGCAACATGGATGGTTTGTCCATTGCTATCCGGAAGGGGAACTCCGTTCCGGTTTAATTTAGCTGTCATAACCTCTAGCTTATAAATTCCATCCATCAGATAGTGCCCGCTATCTCCCATCATATCCGTATAACTGTGGTCAATATCTACAATTTCCTGAAGACCACGCGAAATGCTTACAAAATCCCCATTATCATCTCGGGTATAAACTTCTCGCAGGGTTCCGATAAATTCATCATCTAAACCATAAACATTCAGCGCCAGATAATTAAACTCATCTGAATTAAGATAAAATGAAACGTTAGTGCGTCTATCTGCTTCCACACCATTTGTAATGATAACATTTTTTGAAAGAGTCACATCTTGGATTCCTAGACGATTATTTTCATCTCGCTCACCAACATGCACGACAAATGGTAAATGTAGTGTTGGATGGTCTGGATGTTCAAGAATGACTCTACCTTCATAAACCCCATCTTGTGCAGCAGAGTTAGGTGCAAGGGCAAGGGTAAAGGATTCTGTAGACCCACCCTGAATGGTTATTGAGTTTTCACTCAATGTCGCCACAATGTTTTGCACATCCGGTGTAGGAATAGATTTAGCTGGATTCGGATCAGTTGTAACACTCGGGTGCATCTCAATGGAAGCCGAGTAGGTGATCGTGTCTTGACTAAAGTTCTTCACCTGCAACGGTTGAGTCTTAGGTTGGGCTCCAGCCTCCATCATTCCAAAACTGAAATTATCGCCAAAATTTGTAACATTTTTAGGCTGTAAGTTCTTATCCAAGATGGTAAGCTGTTCTACGGTTTGGAGAACAGCTGGTGTTTTAACAGCCCTGGCCACATTCACTCGTCCAGCACCTTGGGAATAAACATCATATGAAGTGACAGGATTGTAGGCTAAACGGTCCGCTGTATTGGCCAGAGCTGCTCGGATATCAAACGGTGTCCAATCTGGATGAGCCTGTTTCAAGAGCAGGACAAGTCCCGCTACATGCGGAGTGGCCATACTTGTACCACTCAAGCGTTGGTACGCCTCTTGATAATTCGCATTGGGGTTCACGACTCCGAAGGCTGGCATCGTTGAAAAAATACTTACTCCCGGCGCAACAAAGTTCGGCTTAATGCTAAAATTACCATCGGACATAGGGCCGCGCGAACTGAACGAAGCCATTCCGTCTCCAGGAACAACCGATTTACTGATATTAAAGCTAAACTGCAACGGGGTAGATGGATCACTCATTACGGCTTTAGCCAATGCACGACCCTTTATACCTTCCATATCAAAGATAGGAATGGTATTAAACTCCTCCCCGTAATGATTGCCAATATAACCGTCCCTACCGATATAATCTAAGTCAGGAACAGTTACTCCATTTACGACTTTAGCGTTTCCGTTAAAGATGACCACTGCTTTTGCGCCATGCTGCATGGCCTGGTGGAACTTATCTGCAAAGGTGTTAGAACCGCGAGAAATCAAGGCCACTTTCCCCGTAACATCTACGTTCGCATAATCTTCACTTCTACCTAATCCTACATAGACTCCATCAATAGGATCGTTGCCAAAATAAGAATCAAAATCTTCATGCCCAATCTGCCATTGAATGAGTTTTAAGGTAAAGGAGTCGGCAGCTAAGGAGCTGGTTGTTTCCGAAGAATAATCATACTTATCACTCGTAGCTGCACCCACCGATATGGCTAGTTGAGAGGATGCAGGTGAGCCCATAGAATAGTAATATTGGCCATCATCCGCTGCATTTCCATTAGCAACAACGGCTACCACTCCGGCTAATACCGCATTATTAATCGCTATCGCATCTGGACTGTTAGGGTCTTTTTCATCGTCAGAACCAAGGGAAAGATTAATGACATCCATCCCATCCTTTACCGCTCTCTCGATCCCATCAATCACCTGAGCGGAAGAACCTGTTGCTCCTCCTGTTACGGGGTTTGACCCTAATACCTTATAGGCATAAAGCTCAGCTCCGTACGCCACTCCTTTTTGCACTACTTCTGAAGTCGGGTTTTCCCCTTGTCCCGATATAGTTCCTGAAACGTGTGTACCATGGTAGGTACCGTTATTACCCGAATAAGGGAAATCTTCATAAGGGTCGTTATCATTATGAAAGGAGTCCCAGCCTCCGCGGTAAGCAGCCGCTAAGTCTGGATGTAAATAATCCACCCCTGAATCTATTACTCCTACTTTTAATCCTGCGCCGGTTAGGCCATCTGCCCATAATTCTGGCACCCCAATTTGCTTTAGGGGTGTAACATCATACCTTACTACGCTGTCAGCTGTCGTGTTAGCTTCTGGAGTCAATACAGGAATAGAATAATAGACTCGATTTTCATAAATCGATTTCACTTCTGTCAGCTCGGCTAATAGAGGAATTTGGCTTGCTGGAATAGAAATTTCCATCCCATTTAAAACGGTATCAAATTGATAATGAACCTCAATATCCAATCCTAAATTGTTGGCTTTACTTAGAAATGACGATTGTTGTTTATCAATTGCTTTTTCACTTGACTCAGCATCAAACGAATGGATTCCTATACTAGAAGAGTATTCACCTACTGCGATGGGCTGGTTTCGCAATTGTACGATGACTCGAATCGTTCTAGATGAATGAATATCAATTTTCGGAGAAATAATAGGTTCTTCAGCAACAGCTTCACTGTTGGTATGTATTGAGTTGGCTATGACAGAAAATGTACTGCTTAAACTCTCCTGTTGCTCCTCTGCGAGGGTATGGTATGGCACTCCATACATTGCTAGATTTACGATCAATAGAGTGGCTAATATAAGTTTACCTAACCGTTCCTTCATTAAATATCCCCCATTTTTCAATACTCAAGAAATCTTTGATGGCTTAACTCTACTTTTTCATCTCGATAAGTAGATCATTGTTTCTATTTCTATATTCTATTTCTATTTCTATTTCTATTTCTAGTAACTCCATCTCAGAGTAAGATATTCTCCCCCCTCCACATAACATCATCTTTCTAAACCTGAGGAAAATTGACTAAATTTGTCGATATTAGTTCTTTTTACCTAAGTATATCATGTTGTTTCCGTTCATAATATAAAGTTTTGTTAAAGAGTGCCTGTCACTCCCCGAATTCCCTCGTTATTTGTCGAACCCAGAAACACTTCCACCTGGAAGCTGCCACCCTACGTCAAACCAATCTTGACGAAAAAACACCCTCTACCCAAAACAAGTACTTATCCAACTATATTACAAGCATCTGTAACACCAAGTATTTTCCCATATAAAAAACCCACTTCAACCGAAGTGGGCCATCTTCATTTCATCCTTTACTGCTCAACAATAACAATATTCCCTTTTTCCAAGTAATCAACCGCTGCATCTAGCACTTCACTAATGGCACGTAGGGGTAAGAATGTACGACCGTGATCAAGCAATGCAGGGACATCAAATACAAAAGTTCGTCCATTTATAATACCTGTCTTCCTGCCAATGGTTACCTTGACCACAGCGGCATCGCGATAAATCGTCACGGTTTGGGATGACTGATCCCAGAACACCTCCGCTTGCAGCACCTCGCTTAAGGCACGAAGAGGAGCCAGTATCCGTCCATTGACGCTCATCGGTTCCCTGTCCATCTTTACGACCCTTCCGTCAACCAAAATCTTTGGGGATCTGTCCCCCGCTTTTTCATACAGATCGGCAAGAAGGGCAATGAACTCTTTTCCAACGTCTCCATAGTTTCGCTCAATGAGCTCCTGGGCTAAAGCTATCGTCTCTTTCAATCTTCCTTTATCCTCTGTTAACTTCTCTATAACGGCCAGGTACGTTCCTATTTCTTCTACCGATAAAGGAGCTTTTTGGCTTGCTTCCCCACGAGCATCGACAATCTCTTTCCACGCTTTTTCCAATCCCGCCTGGGTGGAGAGCGTCTGAAGGGCCTCTTGCTTAGCTGCATCAACTAGCCTGAGGGCCTCTTCTTTATTAGAAGGAACGGGTGTTGCTGTTACTTTTGCAGGCGGTGTTACAGAAGAACCCGATCCCGATCCTGAGCTGGAGTCCGACCCCGAACCGGAATCCGAATACACTCTTCTTTCAATCGAAGCGAAGACGGGTTCACTAGCATTCCCTGCTTCATCTCGATATTGAATATAGATCGTCTTCATCCCTGTTCCAGAAGAGAGCGGGAACGGACTCCAGGTCTCGTTGTAGGTTTTCCACTCTCCCCACGTTTGTCCGTCCTCTGACGCTCTCATTGCGGTTACGCCAAATCCTTCATCTACAGCGGATAAAGTTAAGGTTACGCTTGATTGATAGGTCCAGCCGTTGCCTCCATCAATTAGGATTGTTCCGGTTGGGGGCAAGCGGTCAAGGTTTGTAATTTGGATACTCGCTTCTCCACTCCAATTCCCAGCCTCGTCCTGCCCGCGAGCGGTCACTTTCCCGTTCTCCTCTAAGATGATAGGACCAGTGTACGACTGATATTCTCCATCATTTAGCTTGTATTCCTTCTGAGCGGTATCCTCCGGAAACTCAATATGGACGATCACGCTTTGGGCTGGAGTAAGCGGAGAACTGGTTAGTACAGGAGGTTCAGGAGAAAGCCGGTCAATATTGGTCACCGTGTAGCTCACTTCTTGACTCCAGTTTCCTGCTTCGTCTCTGGCTTTTGCTAGAATCGTGGTGTTTTCATAGACCGCTTGAGTTACGGTGAACTCGCTGACAGCCGTGTAATCTGCAAACTCCCCCATTTTCAACCAGCGCTCCACCGCATCATCTGGATAGGAGACAGAAACCGTTACCTCTTCATTCGTTGGATCGGATGAGCTTACCGTAATTCTCGGATTATCAGGGGGAGTTTTATCGATGGCAAAAAGAACTGTCGTCGTATACCCAAATTCGTTGGTCACAATCAAGGTATAAGCGCCCTCTTCCCGTACGGTTGTCCCGTTAACAATTGGAGTACCATTTAAGGTGGCCGTTCCCTCAATAAATTCAAGGGTCCGGTCCGTATTGTATACCGCTCCGTTCGTCACGCCGGTAATTTGTGGAGGCGCCGGAATAAACAACTCCCCATAGACTTCTACTTCCATAAGGGATGTCCACTGATTGTTCCACTGGTTGCCGTAGTCCACCACGATACGAACATATCGTGCGGCAAAAGGGGAAACCTGGCTGTCTATAACAGAAGTGCTACTCCCCGCAACCCTGTCTACCTCTATCCATGAAACGCCATCCAAGCTTCTCTGAAGCCTAAGGTCTCTTGGATTCCTGTCCTCTTCCCACCCTGGTACGACACCCATTCCCCTCACGACCCAGCGATCCATTCGGTGGAAACTTCCCAAATCAATTTGAACCCACTTGTCCATAGAATCTTCAGGTCCGGGAGCATAGTACCATCGGCTCGTGGCAGAAGTGTTTCCGTCCACTACTCGGCTGGGTTCATAAGGGGAAACATACCCGCTTGCTGTAACGGACTTTCCCAAAGCTACATTTCCATAGGCTTGTACCGAGTCGATACCAAGGCCTCCCGTGATAGCTACAATCGTTAGAACGAGAACCGTAAAGATTCGCAAAAAGCTGGACCGCAACCGATTCATTCTCTTCATCTCCTACCCTAACTTAATCCCTAGCAGGGAATACCCCTTGTAGAGAAATGTAATAGCGAACATACGGACTGGGTTCTGCTCCTCTAAGATCCGGCAAGGCAAAAGTTGTCATTCCATTACCGCCAAAATTTGTTCCTAGTAATGAAAATAGCGCGGTGTTAGTAGAGATGGAAAGTAGCTGCCCTTCACAGACCGCCCAGCCTCTCGGAGCAAAGTTGTAAGGAAAAAGCTGGATCTCACCGATATAAGGATCCGCACTTGCCTCTGCCTCATGATTCGGTGCCATGGTTATAGCCGCGCTAGTTAGTAGGGTTAAAAGCAACATCTTTCTAATAAATATCGCTATCATTCCTTTCATTCCTCCTTATCATAGTCTAGTAATAATTTAACATATTATGGATAAAATTGGATGTTTTATTTTGGATAATAGAGTTGTAGGACGGTTATAAAGAGTGCGCTCGAAAAATTTTGAGGAGATTCGGGAAGTGACACCATCCAGGTCACCTCACATAAGAACACCCGATTACCTTTCGGAAATCGGGTGTTCACCTTTACTCATTCGACAAGACTCGGGGAGTGACAGGCACTCTCTACTCTCTCTACATCCAAATATCCCAGCTTCCATCCTCGGTTTGGGTTAAGATCATCTGTGCGAGATCACCTGTTAAGGGAGCAAGCATCCGCTTAATGGATTGTTCGCTGAATCGGCCGATCTGCACGCGTTCGGGCTCGTGATACTTCACCTCCCACAGGTTCTCCTTGGCAAGCAGCGCTTCAACTCTCTCACCGTCCACATACAACCTAGGGCGATCAGTCACACTCTCAAGCACCTGTAGCAAGGCTTTATGAATCTCGTCATCCCTCCCCTCCATAGCAGTCTCTTCTTTTCCGTTACTCCAAACCGTAACCTCGTAATTCTTCACTGGAAAACTCTCCTTTATCTCATTCCCGCAAGCAGTAGTCATCAAGATGAAAACAGTTACTAGTACGATCCAAAATCTGTTCAATAGAGTCTACTCCACTTTAATGTTGTCTAACAGAACGGCTGTACTAAAAATGGTATCCCCTTCATCCGTAGCATAGAATCTAAGAGTTACCTTCTGCCCCTGCAATGCTGAAATATCAAATTCGGTGAATTGCCAATCTGTCATCCATACATCTCCCTGATCAAATACAATGGTGGGCGACACATGGATCAAATTGCCTGGGATATAGCGAGCTGCCCCAAACAGGTTCGCAATCTTGGTTACACTGAGATCAAGGACAAGGGTTACCCCATGCTCCCCTTCCAATGTCACTTTAAACGGATCATCATAAGCTGTTCCAATCCACTCCACAAACTCTTCCGACAAATAGTTCCAGTTAAAGGAAAGGGTAGTCGCATCACTTGGGACCTGGAAGGTCTGCTCGATGGATCCATGTTCTATCGTATAACCTAGCCCTGTAGAAATGATCCCCATGCGGTTCCCATGAACAGGCTGAAGGAAACCTAATCCGGAAATAACGCGGCCATCGCCATCTTTTTCCCAAGCTTGCATGCCCTTTTCAAAGCTTCCGTTTACTAACCCGGCAGGGAATTTAAGATTCGGGTTTCCTCTCATTTGCCATACAGCTCCATTTGAGCCTGTTTGCTGTTCATAGGCTTCCCCTGTGGTCTGGTGCAGAACAGCCATCTTATGGACTAAATCAATAACACGATCCACAGCAAAATCACTGCCCACCACTTTATTGTAGCCATAATAGGCACCAGCTCCCTTGGATTGGAACGTATTCCACAGGATATTGGTGATGGTACTTTCGCAGGAATTATTAACAACTATCGATTTATTAAAGCTTCCATTCAACTGACTGTCAAACCATTTTTCGTTCACGGCATAAACCGGGTGTAGTTTACTGACTCCTCCCTCTTTCTTTAATTTCATGTTTTGCCAAATGGCCATTTGGCCTGCTGTCTGCTCGGCCTCATACTTCTTGTTATCCGTCACGATTTCTCCTGTACCGACCCATCTTCCGCCTGCTCCATGGGTAGCCAGAACAATCAAGCCATAGTCCGTCATATTCTTCAAAGAAGCAACGTCGGCATCTTGATTAGAGAAAACGGTATAATCAAAACCAAGCTCAGATTGCCCCAAGGTGTTAATAATGCCTTGAGTTTCATCATAAGGAGAAAATTCCGCTGCAAACGGTGCCCAGATCATTACATTCCGTGAGCCGATCATTTCTTCGTTAGCAGTGGAGGATAACCCCATCATACTTACCGAAGATCGCAATCCGACTTCAACAGGTTCCACGTTATCTCCACGTGTTTGCTGCTCTACAGGTACCGTAGCCTCACCATTTCTCGTGTCCTTCTCAGTCTGAACAGGTTTAGTAGGTTGAACTTCTTCCTTAGGTGCATCTGCGGGCTCTTCGCTCTCAGGTTCTTGTTGATTTGGCTCTTGCTGTTGTTCAAACTCTTCTTGATCTAGGTCAGAACCTTCCGATAACTCCTCTTTGTCAGTTTCTACTACGGGTTCAGTTTCAGGAGATGTTTCAGCCGAAGCTTCCTGTACTATCGACGTGATTCCTCCCCGCTCTTCCTCTCCTTGAATGGCAATAAAACTGGTCAATCCATTGGCATATTGTATTTCTAAGACGTTGTCGCTGCTGGTTGTGTTTTGGATCAAGTTGTTGTTCTGAAGTGACTGCTGGAGCTGTAGGAGAACTTGATCAATTGTTGATGGGGGATTGGGGCTATTGAAAATGTCATCCACCATATTTTCAACTTCATGGTGAATCGTTATTATTTCTTGTACGGATTGCCCATCCGTCGTGGCCACCACTTGAATGGAAGATTCTTTTGCTAACTCAAGCCCTGCTGACGTCTCTACCGTTGCTTTAAGCTGGATGGAACCCGTAGTTTCTTCGTTAAAGCTAAAGAAGTTCGAATACACTTGGTCATTTTTAATTTCGTCCCCATGGTTGGCTAGATCACCGTCATCAAGCAGGAATCCTTTCTCTTCCCACTCCTGCGCTCCCCGTTTCACCCACAGCTGTACGGGTGAAGTCGCACCATCTGGCGTGTGCAAATCATTCAGGGTGTAGGGAACCTGGATGGTCACGCGAACTTGGGTATCGGTCTGTACCACCACCATGTTCGGTTGAACGGTCAAAGATTCTAGTTCTAAGATGGGCTTATCTAAAGACCAATACTTCGCTAATTCTTGTTTCTTGGCCTCATCCGCTAGGAAATCTCCCGATTGGGCCAGTGCCTTTAATTGCTCAATCTGTTCCGCGGTAAACCCGCCTGGCGGTATTCCTCCCATATCAGCTATGGCTTGCTTTAGCGCTCCTTCAGCTAAAGCATAATTAATGTATAGATCATCATTCTGCTTGAGCCAGAGCCCTTTGTTTGTTTTTGAGGTCAGAAGGGATTCCAACTGAAATATCGCTTGATCCTGCGGATATATTTTTTTGGTCGTATCATCATAGAAACTTCCGGAACTTGCCATCGCCACGGTTTGACCCAAGAGCAAAAGCATCGCTACGATACTTATGAAGAACCTAGAAAACCTCTTTTTACCCAAGTTTTAGCCTCCTTTATCTCCTCTCCTTGCCGCTAAGGATTAGAGTAATCTCGTCACCACTTTTTGAGTTCCGGATACCTCCAACCCATTCTTGTAGAGTTTAATTTCATAGACCTCAAGAGGTTCTGCTCCATCAATAACGAAGCTAAACTCTCCATCCCCACCAATCATGTATTGACCAGGGGCGCCTAGTGGTTGACCTTGATGGAAGATTCTCACTTCATCCGCTTTACCCGCCTCAACAGTTCCCTTTAAAATATTCGTGAGGACAAAAGTCGGCGCCTCCTTCCAGGTGTCAATAGGGGGCTGACCACCTGAACTACTATCACTGCCACTTGAGCTTTGATCTTCCTCGTAATAGACGAGCATGATGCCGTTGCCTAATTCCACTTGGTTAGGTTTTTTTGCAAAGCTAACTCCATTCGCTAGTATCGTTGCTTTTTCGATGGTCCCCATTCCGTCTATCTTTACTTTGGAATGAAGGATCAACTTTTTTACCTTCGAGCCATTCGGTATATTAACCGTAATTCCTTCAGCATAAATCTCTACTGTGTCATATTCCCCTCTAAGCATAAGGGTAGAACCCTTTGGAACGGAGTCTGACACAACAACCGTGTCAAATCCTTTTCCCTTTAATTCATGTTCTTGCAGGTCACTCGGAGAATTCAGATAGACACGATTGATTTGACTGGAGCCGGATGCTGCCAAGCGAACCTTTCCTTTCTCCTTATTCACTTCAACTTCACCTAGCTCCGTATCGACAAGATGAATACTCTGTGGTCCGCCTCCGCGAACGATGGTCTTTCCATTTACCTTGATATTCCGCAGGGTAACTTTACCTTCTCCCACGTTTTTCGTAATCGTAAGATTTCCCTGTACGACGAGATTTTGGATGGTGATGTCCGCGGCGTCTAGTACAAGATTTCCTTCGATAACTTCACTTCCCTCTTTCGGTCCATAGATTCCTGCTTTATCATAGGAAAGGGTTTTAACCACGCTCAGTTTATCAATCACCAAGTCCA
Source organism: Ammoniphilus sp. YIM 78166 (assembly GCF_004522215.1). Lineage (GTDB taxonomy): Bacteria > Bacillota > Bacilli > Aneurinibacillales > RAOX-1 > YIM-78166. Next base: position 98,666 of record NZ_SDLR01000006.1, read on the forward strand.
GGATCTGAATTAATTCAGCTCGTGTCAAGGATTGATAAGGCAAAAAGGTTCCAGCGGAGAAGCCTTTCATCACACCCTTCGATACAACGGCTCCAATGGCTCCACGACTCCAATCAGGCAAGACATCACTAAATTGATTGGCTGCTTGGGGTTCCTCCGGCAAACCCATCAATCTGCCGATGATCACCGCTGCTTCCTGTCGGCTTACCGGAGTCGTTGGCTTAAACGTGCCATCCCTATAACCGGAAATATAGCCGGCCGCCCTTGCCTTCATGACCTCTTGGGCGTACCATGCCTCTGCTGGAACATCTTGAAAAGGAACAACTGAGGTCTCAGTAAATTGGAAGGCTTGATTCACCATGGTGACAAATTCTGCTCGTGTAATCGGTTGGTTCGGTTTGAACATGCCATCAGGGTAACCTTTCACCCAGCCTTTCTCAAGGCCCTGCTTAATCTGCCCCTCCGCCCAATGACTCGTAATATCAGAGGGTATCTGGGCAAAAGCCCCAGAAGATACTAGAGCCATCGACAAAGTAAACAGAATAACTTTTCCTTTTTTCCTCAAGCTTGTTTCCCTCCATTCTTTGGAATTATTTCTTGTTAGTATCGTTCATTTTATGTAACAAAAGACCTCCTTTCGTTTTTCATAACGAACTAATTACCATTATATACCTGTAACAAAACCAGATAAAGCATCTTTTCAGAATTTTTTTCCGACAAATGCTCAATCTAATACTTATAACTCTGTTGAGTCAACGGTTCTGCGAGGATGCTCCATCTGACTACATGTCGAGTGATGAGCATATATCCCACCCACTCTCCCCATAACGAAAAAGCGGGATTAACGTGCACCCGCTTATTTCAACACCTCTACTTATGAATCACAATGCTTCCACCAGAAAGATCAATCATAGTTGGTATAATAATACTAATCTACTAAATATTCTATTCCAGATAAAGAACCGCAACAAAGCCAGGTGATTCTCATGATAGGAATTCACAGCATTACCATAGTAATCTTTAAACCGAAAGTAAATCCGTCCCGCCTGTACCGTCAAGACCGGATCCATACGAAGGTTATCGGTATTGATCTTCACTTCTAAATTCCCTGGTTGCGGATAATCAACGACAAACCAATTTTCAGAATAGGGTTTAGGAAACTCTCCTTTAGCCTGTATATATTCCTTTGCTTGGATTAAGCTGGATTTCTCTTTCTTGTTATTCGCATCCAGTCCGGACCGAATCCGAAAGGAAACAGACAATCGGAATAATTCCTTTTCTCCCTCTAACGAGTGTATTCGTACGTACACCTTTCCCTTTCCAATCTTCGAAAGCAGTTGCCCTTCGCTTCCTGAAGCCGTTTCCCATCTTGATCATATAGCTGTATACCTATTTTTTGTCTGGACTATGAAACTCAAGCTCTCCATCATAAGGGACATCCAGTACATACCAATTTCCTAAATTATCTTGAAGGCACCCTTGGATTTCAGTGGTAATAAATCGAGGTGCAGCCTTCTTTGCATTCACTAATCCGAAACCTGTTTCAGGATCCCACCCTTTGCTCCCCAAATCCTTAGCCGTGGCTTTAATCAGGAACCTTACTTGAAAGGGCTGAAGAGAGGGATTTGCTTTGAGAATCATGGCTGCTATACCGGCTACCTGCGGCGCAGCAAATGAGGTACCCGTTTGTTTCCCTGATTTTCAGGGCTATTGACAAACTTTGGGACGCAAGATCGAAACGGAAAGTTCATACCGCTCCCCCCTAACATAGCATTCTTCCTATTATCACGGTGCAAATAGTATTATGGTTACTTTTATTGTAATGGGTTTTCTATGTAATGAGAGATATTTTATTCCAATTCATTTGAAATTTTTACATTATATGTAGTTCTTATAAACCACAAATTTTATATTTAGGTACCTGCCGACATGAGCTGGGAATTACCACCCTCTTACGCCATCTCTCATGAGACTTCGCCTTCTCCAAGAGCTATCTCATGGACGAGCCTTTACAAATATCGCCCCTGTCCAAAAAAAGAACAACGCCGATTAGAGCGGGCGCTGTTCTTTTGAAAATAAGATAATATATTCAAATGAAATAACGTTCGGTTCGCCCACACAATGGAGTGAAACTCCTCCCCCTGCTTCTTCAATTCGACAAAAACCGGGGAGTGACAGGCACTCTGTTTACCCCAAATACCTTTTAATATCCGACGGCGTCATTCCTTCCAAGCCCAGCTCCTTCAGACCGGCACCTGTACTTCGTAAATCTTTCTTGACTGCCATGGCGGCTAAGTCAATCAGTAAATCCGTACACGGTGTCTCGACTTGAAGAGCCTTGCCTAATGCCGACATGGGAATCAAGCCATAAGGAATATCTTCATAGATATAGCGATAGTTTAAGGTGGTTGGCGCTTTTCCCGTTTTATAGGCCGGGTTATTCTGGAATCCTTCATAAAGCGTGTCGGCTTTTACCTGATAAAACCTGCGAAGAAGGTCCAGGGAGGAATCCAGCTCGATATCAAGGGCCTTCCCCAGATTGATTCGTTCTTGATCCAGTTGTTCGATGACGTGAACAACCGAGGGAGAGGCTCCCTCTGGATAGAAATAGAAGTCTCCCGGGGACTCCACCCTCCCCGCATTCATCAATAAAATGGGAACGTGAAAAACAGGGTTCACATTATTTAAGGTCGTTCGAATGACACTCGCAGCTGGAATGAGCTGAGGGTACACTCCACCCAACGTTTGCATGACCCGAGCCGACTCCTGGGATGGCAGCGCAGCAAACTCTAGGCCCTCTTTGATCTTTCGGATGTTGACATGACCTGGAGCCACCGCTCGGCAGGTATAAATTAGTGACTCGGTTTCCGCCACGACCACATCTTTGTCCATCCCCATATCCTTAAAAGTGCTGACAAACTCCATCGCTCCCCAGTAGCCTGGGAAGATGAGGATCACCTGTCCATCAACAAGGTAGGGAGCAATGGACTGAGCGACTGGCTTATGAGCCGTTGCCGTGGTCGTGACCATAATGGCATCCGCACCTTGAATCGTCTCGGCTAGGTCATTGGTAGCCCGAACCTCAGCAAACCCTTCCAATACTCCTTCAACTCGGATTCCCCCCGCCTCATTAATGGCGTCTGTAAGGGGAACTTGAATATCATACAAACTGACTTCATGACCAAGAAAGGTCATATGCGCCGCCATGGACTGACCGCCGTTTCCTGCTCCGATAATGGCAAATTTCATCTTTATACTCCTCCTTGAGTCGCTTTTTCTACGTGTGAATGGTCCATCATGGGTGTTTCCCCTGTTTTCACCTTAAAAAGAAATACCCGTAAAGCAAGCGCCAGAAGCAACAAGCCTACCCCTACGTAATCGGTTAGCGATCCTGGCTTGATCAGCATCAAAGAAGACAAGCCGAGAAGCAATCGCAAAATGACATTCGCTCTCCCTCCAAAAAACCATCCCTGGATGGCGCAGGCTAAAGAATACGTACCGATGAGCGCCGTGCTGGCAGTCAAGATGATCTTGAATAGACTTCCTTCCCATAAGAGGCTAGGCCCATAAACGAACATAAACGGAACAATAAAAGCGACAATCCCTAACTTTACAGAAGTAAAGGCGACTTCCATTGGTTTGGCTCTGGCAATTCCCGCTCCCGCAAAGGCAGCCAAAGCTACGGGAGGAGTAATGGCGGACAAGCAGGCAAAATAGAGAACAAACATGTGCGCCGCCATGGGGGAAACCCCCATCTGTACAAGGGCTGGGGCAACCACCGCTGCGGTAATCAAATAGGCAGCCGTCGTGGGAAGTCCCATTCCTAGAATAATGCTAGCCATCATCGTCAAGACCAAAGCGATCGGCAAGGAATCTCCGGCTAAGGCGATGACCACACTGGCGAATTTCAATCCAGAGCCTGTAAGGTTCAATACCCCGATAATAATTCCCGCCGTGGCACAGGCAGCAATCATTCCCAGGGCGGATTCCGCCCCCTTGGACAAACTCTGGAGAATCGCTCTCCAGCCCATACGCGATTCCTTTCGGAACGCAGAGACTATTAGCGTCGCGGCAATGGCCCAGATGGCAGCCTTAATCGGGCTCGCATTCATGACGGCCAAGACATAGATCAAGACGAGCAAGGGGATCATCAAGTGCCCCCTTCTCTTCAATACCTCCATCGGCCGGGGCAGACTGGATTTCGGAAGACCCTTCAGACCCAATCGGGCTGCTTCGAGGTCAATCATGATAAAAACCGTTGCAAAGTAAAGCAAAGCGGGGATAATCGAAGCCTTAACGATCTCCATATAGGGTACACCGATCAGCTGGGCCATAATGAAAGCCGCGGAGCCTAGGATCGGAGGCATGATTTGTCCCCCTGTTGACGCTACGGACTCAACCGCACCGGAGAATCTCGGGGAGTAGCCGATCTTTTTCATCAGCGGAATAGTAAAAGCCCCAGTGGAAACGACATTGGCCGTAGAATTGCCCGATACCGTCCCGAATAAAGAACTGGCGACGACGGCCGTCTTCGCGGGACCCCCTCTTGCGCTACCCGTAGCTCCCAAGGAGAAGTCAATAAAAAACTTTCCTGCACCTGAAGCATTCAAAAAAGCACTAAAGAGGATAAATAAGAAAACAAAACTCGCCGAAGCTCCCAAGGGAACGCTGAAAATGGCATCCATCCCCGTCATATAGCTAATCAGGCGTTCCCAGCTGTACCCCCTGTGCCCGAGGCCTCCTGGTAAGTAATTTCCGTATTTGGCATAGAGGAGAAAGATAATGGCCAGGATCGGCAGAATCTTGCCCGATGTCCTTCTTGTGGTTTCCAAAACGAGCAGGATCAAGATCACGCCGACGATCAAATCCGGACCCGTGGGAGAAATCCCTACTCGATAAATCAACTCTTCCATTTGGGTGATGATATAGATTCCAGACACGAGCATCAAACAGGCGAAAATATAATCTAGCGTTTTGATCGAAGCGTTCTTCTCCTGTTTTCCCCCAGGATATAGAAATAGAATCAAAATGGTAGCCAACCCCAGGTGGACCGTATAAAGGATCCAAGGGGTGACAGGGAAAAAGCCCAATACGTAAATATGATAGAGAGACATGGCAACCGCGAGCGCGGTTACCATCCTCCTTGGAAATCCGGTGAGACTGCGAGCCGTACTTCCTTCATCGTTGACTTCACTGTATTGCGTGTAGTCCTCTGCCTCTTTCGTCTTTGCCATGCGGTCTCCCCCTTTCCGGTTTCCGTTACTTCATCTCTGGCGGAAGCAAGTTATCAGGAATCTCGATGCCCTGCTCCTTGTAATAACGGACAGCACCAGGATGCAAGGGGATACTGCTCTTTGTCACATTTTCTACAACCGTCTGCTTGGCGCTTGGATCCACTGCGAGTAAATCCTGCTGCTTTTCAAAAGTCCTTTTCACTAATTCGTATACAAAATCTTCAGGTAATTCACTCGAGCCAATGGCGTAGTTCCAAAACTCTACCACTTTGGTGTCCTCTGTCTGGTGCTTATAGGTCCCCTTCGGAATCACGCCAGCCGACCAGTATGGAAACTTCTCCGTAATCTTTTGAAGCTCTTCATCCGTTAACCCGATATGATTCACTTCATGGGTCGTCTCTAAATCCATCATAAACGGACCCGGAACTCCCGTAACGGCAAAGCCTGCATCCACGGTGCCATCTCTTAGGTTCCCCACTGCCGTATTGGTAGGCAATCCGCTGATTTTAGAAGGCTCGATGCCCAAGATATCTAGCACTTCCCTCCCTGCTTTATCGCTGGTACTGCCTGGTGCCCCGACACTGACATGCTTGGTGGTAAAATCGTGAATCGTCTCAATGGGACCGTCCTTTAAGCTGTACGCATGAAGAACACTGGAGTACATGGGGAACAGTCCGCGAATTTTATCGTACTTCTTGTCAGCCCAGCCTACTCCGTTGTAAGCTTCTCCGGCTAACCAAGTAGTTGCAAATCCAAGCTCCATTTGCCCATCTTGAATTAACTGTATATTGGTGTTCGGTCCCCCCGTAACCTCTACCGAGATATCCGTGTTGGGTACACTTTCATTCATGATCTTGGCCCAGCCGCCGCCCCAGACATAATAGGTACCGCCCTGACTGGATGTACCCAGTAAGAGCCGCTGCATGTCCCAACTTCCCGCAGACTTTTGTTCTGCGGGAGCTTCAGGAGTGCTCGGAGCTTGGGACTGAGGCGTACTCGATTCACTCGAGCCGCACCCCGTCATGACGGCAACACACAAACCCAAACTCATTAATGCTCCTGTCCAATACTTTTTCATCCTTTTTGCCCCCTTAGGTTGAATGATATAGTGGTTGTTTAGAGATCCTCAGAATAAAACAAGAGTCTGCAGCGGTCTCCTCGAAAAATACTTTTGTTCAAAATAATCGGGTTTCCTTGCGCGTCCATGCCCAGCTTGGTTAATTTCAAGGCCGGCTGTCCTTCCATCACCTCAAGCACTTGCGCCTCGTAAGCGGAAAGGAGTACGGGCTCAATAAACGTTTTGGTCTTGCTAATGTGCACGTTATATTTTTCAGCCAGGAGATCAAACACCCGTCCCTCAAAATTATGACTCAAAAAGTCAGGGTAAGGATCTATCCTCAAGTAGGATTTTTCCAAGACAGAGGGTTCAGTTTCTTCTTTAAAATAACGCAAGCGTAAAATCTCATAGACCTTTTCATTCGGCACGATGTGTAACGATGAAGCTATAGACGGCGAACAACGGATTTCCCTTAAGCTAAGAGGGACGTGCTTCGTTCCCCACTCTAGGGGAAAGCGAAAACTAATGAAGTTGCCCTCTACCTTGGGTGCAGCGACAAAGGTTCCTTTTCCCTGCTTGCGGTTGAGCAGTCCTTCCCGAACGAGGTCCAGAATAGCCTGCCGGACCGTCGATCGGCTAATTTTATAGTCTGACGCAAGCTGTATCTCATTGGGAATCTGATCACCGGGACTCCATTCGCCACCTTCGATCTTTTCCTTGAGTATCTCTTTTAACTGGTAATAGAGCGGCAATCCATTTTCATCGTGGTTTAAATTCTTCATCCTGTTTCCTCCCGAAGTACTTCTTTTATTTGAGCAACCTTCTGATCCAGCTCCTTCAGGGAACGAGCCATGGCTGCGTTTCTCTCATTTAATCTCGTCTTATCCAATTCCATCCGCTCCTTTAACCTGTGAATTTGCCGTTCTACCTCGCTTGGGGAAGAACCGCCGGCGATCTTGCGCGCCCGTACATTCAAGATCGGATCCAAAGCTAGTTTCACTCGATCTTCAAGAAGGTTCACTTCCTTGCCTAAAGTCTCGCGTGAAATTTTAGCAATGATGTCAGAACCAATCTGATCCGCACTTTGCTTTTGATTCAAGGTCTCCGTTACAACTCCCGCTACAATATGGTGAGCTTCGCGGAACGATAGAGAAAGCTCCCTCACCAGCACGTTCGCCAATTCCGTCACGGTTGAGAAATTCGTCCTCGTTCTAGCCAGCATCTGCTCTTCATGAATGGTCACCGTCTGAAGCGTGGCAATCAGGAGCTTCAGAGCGGCTTCTACTTCATAAAGCGCTTCCCAGTAGAATTTGAGACTTTCTGTGCTGACATCCCGGGAATGCGTAAAAGGCGTATTCTTTAAACTACTTGATGCCGAAATGTAAGCGGCCTGAAGATGGGCGGCTTTTGCCTTCACATGTTCGAGCGTGATGGGATTTTTCTTCTGTGGCATAATGCTGCTGCAGGCAGCAACCGAATTGCCCACTTCGATGTAGGCGAACTCGTCGGTTGCCCACGTATATAAATCTTGACTGAGCCTACTTAAGTTTATCATGAGGATACTCAGACCGGATAAAATCTCGAGCACATAATCTCTAGAAGCCACCCCGTCTATTGAATTATACATAATGTTGTCAAACCCAAGAAACTCAGCTGTCCGATTTCTGTTAATGGCAAAGGTTGTCGAAGCCATGGCTCCTGATCCTAAAGGATTAAGATTTAACCGTTCATAGGCTTGGTCAAGCCGGCTGAAGTCCCGTTCCAACGCATGAAGGATGCCGGATAAATAATGGGAAAACGTAACGGGTTCGGCTGGCTGCATGTGAGTATAGCCTGGCATCACCGTATCCGTATGCTTTTCAGCCAAGTCGAGGAGGGTTCCGCGAAGCTCAAGGATGAGTTCATAGAGCTTATGTAAAGATTCTCGGCTTGCCATTCGGGTCACGGTCGCATAGAGGTCATTTCGACTTCGGCCGGTATGCATCCGCCCCCCCGTTTCCATTCCAATCTGTTGAATGATATAGCTTTCAATATTAAAGTAAAGATCTTCTAGATTCGGATCGATCTCGAGGATCCCCGGTCCAGCGGATTCCATCCTTTCGATCACTTCTGCAATTTGCTTAGCAGCCTCAGCCTCGATAACCCCCTGTTCCACCAGCATCACCAGATGCGCCTTACTGACCGCCAGCATATGATAATACGATCGATTCAAATCATTCTTAATGGCAGGCTCGAATAAAAATTGAATCATCTCCTGAGCCGGCTTTTCTTTCAATCGTTCTCTCACTTTATTTTCTCCTCCATCCATTATCGCTTGTTAGAATGTACGAACAAATTTACGTTCACCCTTTCCTTGTGCATTTTATTGTACGTATGTACGTACAATTAGGTGGATGAAACATAGCTTACCTAACCAATAAACATAAGTACTTTTTTGTTAGTTGTACGTATGTACGTACAACTAATGGTGAAGCATAGCTTACTTAACCAACAACCTTAGGTATCTTTTTGATTATTGTACGTATGTACGTACAATTAATTGAATCTTTAGTAAGATCTTACCATCCACAACCGCTTTTGGTCAACTATAAATATTCAAAATATTGTTAGATTTTATTACACTATTTCCATGGTGGTCTTCTGGTTTCTCCGTGCTGACCGCACAAAAAATGAGACTAACCAGAGTTAGCCTCATTTCTAAAACAATGGATCGTAGCATTATTTCAAGAGGCAGTTTGGCTTTTATAGGTGTTTTTCAAACCATTTCATTGTATCTCTCATAGCTTTTTCAGGATCTAAAATATATCTTCTATCTAATAATTCTAGACCTAAATATCCCTTATAGTCTATTTCTTTAAGTACATTTAGTGAACCAGCCATATCCAATATCCCTTCTCCAGGAACCAGATGTCCGCCAGGATTGCCATCTACAAAATGGACATGAGTTAAATTATCTCCTAACTCTTTTATAAAGTCATGAAGGGTATCTTTTCCTGTAGTGGCCATAACGTCCGTATCAGCCAAGCCTTTTAAATGAGAGCTTCCGACTTCTTCTATCATCTTGGCTATATGACTGGCTCTATTAAATACATGAGTCGTAAAGCTAGTGAATGCTTCCATAGGGAGATAAATGCCCTCTTTTTCCGCTGTTTTGCAGATCTCGCTTAAAGATTCCCTACACCAATTCCATTGGTCTGCCGCATCAACATCCAAATACGCGATTCCCGTGGTGACTAACACTTGCTCGCAGTCTAGAAGAGAAGCCGCTTCAATGTGTCGGCAAAAAAACTCAATGCTTTTCTTTCGGTATTCTTTATCTGGATGACTAATGCTTATTGGGTAGACAAACTGTTCAGGGGTAAAACAAATGACTTTTAAGCCTCTGTCTTTTATTTTTTTATTTAAATTTTTTAGATCTTGATTTGTAAAATAATCTAAATGGAGGTGTGGCCCTGAAGCCCACAATTCAATGTTACGAAATCCCAATCTTGTTACAGAATCCAAAAAATAATCCAATGAATATCTTCTGTAATGATAGTTTGCCGCTGCAACCTGTGAAATATCTATCATAATAATAATAGCCCCTTTCTTTATAGCCCATGCGAGCTCTTCTAGCATAACTGCAATCATGTGAATCGTTATAGGATTGACGGTACTATCAACCTTCTTGTTTATTCATTCCTCATAGGCTTAATAGCCCGTTCACCTTCTCTTGAAGTCTAGCTCGTGCTGCAGCCATTTGCCTTACTCGCTCTAAGCGTTCACTCTCGTCTCTTTTACATTGATTCCAAAGCGATTCAAGCTGCGATTCCACTTCGTTGAATGCAGGGCCTCCTACCGTGGATTTCAATTGAACATTAGACACAGGGTGAAGCACGAGCTTTAGTTGATCATCCGTTAAGTGAATTTCTTTTCCTAGGACCGCCTTAGAAAAGTGAAGCATTTTGTGCTGCGTGATATGTTCAGGCGTTTCCTTCCTTTCCAAGAGATCATTCACCAAACTTCCCACGAGCTGATGAGCTTCCGTAAAAGATATTCCCCCTTCCCTAACCAATACATTGGCTAGTTCCGTTACGGTACAGAAATTCTTTTGAGCTCGTTCGAGCATGAGTTCGCGGTTTACCTTAAGGGTTTTGATTGTAGCCATTAGGATGGACACGGACGCTTCCACTTCACGAAGCGCTTCCCAAAAGTACCGCGGGCTCTCCAAGGCAGTATCACAGCTATGCCCAAAAGGTGTATTTTTCATGCTTCCCAAGCACGATATTAGTGCTCCTTGAACATGGGCTGCTTTGGCTTTTACATGCTCAAGTGTGAGAGGATTCTTTTTTTGCGGCATAATACTGCTGCAAATTGCTACGGAATTCCCTACCTCGATATAGGAAAATTCGGATGTAGTCCATATATAAAGATCATGGGCAAGTCGGCTTAGACCAACGGAGAGAATACTTAATGCCGATAGAATTTCCGGCAGATAATCTCTCGAGGCTACACCATCGAATGAATTTTTTGTTATGTCTTCAAATCCTAAAAAACGGGCTGTCCGTTCACGCTGAATGGGAAAGGAAGTGGAAGCCAGCGCTCCAGAACCCATCGGGCATTCATTGACTCTTTTCCATGCGCCGTACAATCTATCATAATCCCTTTCTAAGGAATGCAGAATACCCGACAGATAGTGGCCTAACGTAATCGGCTCAGCCGGCTGCATATGGGTATAGCCTGACATGACTACGTCGGTTTGTTTCTTGGCAAACTCCAGCAGGGTGAAGCGAAGCTGATTAACAAGTGAACCAATACCCAACAATTGATCTCGGCAGTTCATTCTGTTCATCGTGGCAAAAAAGTCATTTCGGCTACGACCCGTATGCAGGCGCCCACCTACTTCAATGCCTGTTTGCTGAATGATGTACGATTCGATATTAAAGAACAAATCTTCTAGTTCATAGTTAATGGGCAAGATAGAGCTCCCTTTTTCCTCTAACTCCGAAATCACTTTTATGATTTCTCTTCCATCCTCTGGGGAGACCATTCCCTGTTCGACAAGCATGACCAAATGGGCTTTATTAATCTCCAGCAATTTATCATACGATGTCTCTAAATCCGCTTGAATCCAAGGTTTGATTAAATACGAGATAACCTCTTGGGCAGGTGCTTCTTTCAATCTTTCTCTCAAGTTAGATCCTCCTTCTTCAACATTAGATGAAGTGAAACGAGCCAATAAATCCCTTATAGGCTCGCTTCCCTTTCATGTCATTAGTATTGATGGAAGTATTCCTGGATCTTTTTCGGATCGTTTGTCTGGGTGAGCGCAAGCATCAGCAAAATTCTAGCCTTTTGAGGATTTAAGGAATCTGCAGCAATCAGGTCCGGACCATAATAGCTAGAAGGGGTCACGATTCCACCTCCTACTCGGGAGGAACGAACCACGGTCACGCCTTTTTTCATAGCATCCTTCGCAGCAGTAAAAGCATTTTCGGACAGCGATCCATTCCCGGAACCGGCAATAACGATCCCTTTTGCCCCCGCTGCTACGGCTGCGTCATAGAGATATCTTCCATCATTCTGATGTCCATAAAGAATATCGACTTGAGGAAGTTGCTCGATCTTAGAAATATCAAATACCGTATCTTTCGTATGCTTGCGTGTCATTTCGTTGTAGAAGTAAAGCTTTCCTCCGGCAATGGCCCCCAAGTATCCCTGTTCAGCGGATTGGAAGGTGTCTGTCATGGTCGTGTTGGTCTTGGTCACATATCGGGCAGATCCGATCCGATCATTCAGTGCCATGATGACACCTTTTCCTTTTGCATCTTTACTGGAGGCAATCTTGACCGCGTTATAAAGATTAAAGGGACCATCCGCGCTGATTGCCGTCGCTGGTCTCATGGCGCCTACCACAACAACCGGCTTATCGCTTTTAACAACAAGGTTCAAAAAATACGCTGTTTCTTCTAACGTATCGGTCCCATGGGTAATGACAATGCCGTCAACGTCATCAGATGCAAGCAGTTCATTTACCCTCTTCCCCAATTGGAGCAAAATCTTATTATTGATATTAGGGCTTCCGGTGTTTGCGATCTGCTCCCCCGTGATATTCGCCATGGCTTTCATTTCCGGTACGGCATTGATCAGGATATCAACCGCCAGGGCCCCTGCTTTATATCCCGTCGTATCGGTATTGGAAGCTGCAGAACCGGCAATGGTCCCCCCAGTAGCAAGGATTTTTACATTTGGAAGATCAGCTTTGACTTCCTCCGCCTGGACGACGGGAGCAGTAAAAGAACCAAATGGTACCATGTAAGGTGCGCTTAATAAAGTACTAGCTAATAAGGTTACGGCAAAGAATTTGATCTTCTTCATATTTCTGCTCCTCCGTCTCTTATTTGGGGTGTTCATGTTTAGTAAGGCACCTTGAACATATAGCGTCTGGTTTCAAGCGGATGACCGGTTGCTTTCGCTAATTCAACTGCGTAAACTCGCAGGACGAAGTTCAACACAAGCGGAGCCAAGTATCCTTTCATCTCATCGTCTACTCCATCCATGTCAAATTCTTTGGCATCGAGGATCAACAATTTTTCCCCATGTTCCTTCAGGAACTTCAGCGCACGCTCTTCCATCGGGCGTGTTTCATCCAATCCCATGAGGAGAATAAACGGAACATTCTTGTCTAAGATTTCGAATGGTCCATGGAAAAACTCACCGGCATGAATCGCGTGGGAGTGCTTCCACTGCATTTCCATGAGGATACAGATGGCAAAAGAATAGGCGATCCCATAGTTCGCTCCGCTTGCCATGGTGTAAATGACGGATTCATCCTTATTTTCACTGGCATAAATCTTGGCTGGTTCCGTATAGTGCTGTTTGGCTTTTGCTAAGATTCTGCTCATGTGATTAAGGCTATTCAGTAGTTTTTCGTATTTCTTATTGCCTTCCTTCACATACAGCAGACCCATGGTCAAACGGTATAGAATGGCGTAATTGGCGATTTCCGGATGCGGGTCCACTTCTCCCGGAGGCGCCCAGCTGTAGTTCACAATAAAATCGGATTCATCGGCAAGAGGAGCGTGTGCTACATACATCAGAGAAACAACGAGAGCCCCTTTGCTCTTGGCGAATTTAGCCGCTTCGGTTGTTTCCGGAGTTTTTCCTTTGTGGGAGCAAAGAATGACTAAGGAACTTTCTCCTAGCGATTGCGGATGACGGTAGATAAATTCATTGGAATTGTAAACCTCAGCTGTGATGGTTTGGGATTCACGATCGATCAAATATTTACTGGGGTACATAAGCGCCGAAGATCCGCCGCAGGCTACAAGAAAAACACGGTCAATATTTCGATTTTTATAAGCTTCTAAAATTTGCTCCACCTGCGTATGAGCCTTGGTTAATGTGTTTGAAACGGTCATGATATAGGCCTCCTAAATTTTGTTGTTATATCTTGTCATATTGTTAGTTATAACAAGTTATGCAAAATCTGTCAATTGGTTTTTCTAAACCCGGTTCAGTAATTTTTCTGCGTGTGTTGAAAAGGGGCTACTTTCCTCCGCCCTAATAAGATAAACCCGATAGCGCCTAACAGGCTTAAGAACGCAGCCGATTCGAACAGGATCGTAAACCCGCCTACTTCGATGACCCAGCCCCCCACATTACTTGCTAAAATTCCCGCTATATTGGTGTAAACCACGATAAATAGCGAATGGGCCGTCGTTTTCGTCGACTCCGGGCTCATATCATAAGCATAATTGATTCCTGCAGCGAAAAATAAAGCATACGTTGAACCGGCAAGCACCTGATTGAACACCAGGATTCCGAAGCTCGGTTCCAATGAGAGAATAAACCAGCGAATCGCTCCGACTGCTGATACGGCAGCAAGCGTGGGTACATAGCCGAACTTTTTGATCACATAGCCAGAAAAGAAAAAAACAGGAATTTCCGTTAACGCAGATACGGCATACAATTGGCCCAATCGCCCCGAAACATCTCCGCCAAATTGACTGATGTAGACGGAATAAAAAGCATTATGTAGCTGAGGACCAATCGCAGCCAAAAACACAGGAAGAAGAAATAATAAAAATTTCGGCTCCTTCAGAAGAGGAATCATCTGCTTCAGCATTCCGCTTCTTGCTGTTCCCCTGGGATGCTCCTCCTTTTTGATAAAAAAAGTTAGGGCACACATCATGGACATCGTCACGATATACACGCTAAACATCAGGGAGATTCCCGACCGGTTATAAAGCCAGCCGAGCAAGGTAACAGACAAACTGAAGCTGATCGATCCCAGCACCCGGATGGTCCCGTAGCTCAAGTTGTTCTGTTTCGCATGGCGGACGGTCATCGCATCAATAATCGGCACCGTGGTCGATGCAAAAACAGCCAGAACAACGGATATTAAAATATAATACAGAAAATTCTGGTCAGCAAGCTGATAGGACAGAGCGATCCAAGGAGTCAAGGAAGTACTAATGATCAGGATCAGCTTGGTGACTCCGAAGGTATCAATCAGCATTCCCCAAATCGGCTGGACCAGAAATCCAACCAGCGGTCCGATAGAGAAAAGCAGGCCAATCTGTTGAGCATTCAAGCCTTCCTCCGCAAACCAATAACCGATGAAAGGAAGGAAAGCAGCATGGGCGAGATAGAAAAAATAATTGTAAATATGCAGAAAATACTTTCTCACAAAAGCACTCATTAATCACTTCCTTATTGCAGTCTTCTCTCCATTCTTCTAGAAAGAAGGGAAAGCGGATAGCAAATCACAAAATAGACCACTAAGACCACCGTGTACATCTGAAACGCGATCGCCGCTCCTTGAAGAATTTCGACCCGTTCAATAATCAACTGGGCTGACTTGAGGAAATCCACGTTCCCGATCAGAATGGACAGGGAAGTTGACTGAATCAAATTGGACAACAAGCCAATAATCGAAGGCAGCATGCGACGGAAAGCCTGCGGCAAAATAACGTAACGCATAGTCTGCAGTTGGCTTAAGCCAAGCGATAAGCTGGCTTCCACCTGCGTTGGCGGAATGGACTGGATGGCCCCTCGAACCGCCACCGATATATTCGCACTGCTCCATAAACTCAAGGCAAGCATAGCGGAGATATAGCTGTTCACGCGAATCCCCACTTCCGGCAGGATAAAAAAGACCATAAACAGAGTAATGACGATAGGCAACCCGCGAAACAGCTCGGCATACCCCCTGGCGATGGAGAAAATCACCATTTGCTTGGAAGTCTGCATCACCCCTACCAGCACCCCGACAACCAGAGCAATCACAATACAACTTACGCTAAGCTGAAGTGTCTTCATCAACCCTTCTAACAGTAAGGGGAAGCTTGCTACTATGGTTTCCAGCGTTCTTCACCACCTTGTCTTTACTTTTTTTATTAAAATCCAGTTTTCGTTCAATTCTGCTAAATAGGAATGAGGTTCCCCAGATCAGAATTAAATAGATCGTCGCAATCGTGAACAACATTTCATAAGTTTTGAAATCATACGCGATCCGGTCCACGGCCATGAACGTCAGTTCCGCCACACCAATACCGGTCATATAGGCGGAGTTCTTCAAAACGGACACCGCGGTATTGGAGAAGGCAGGAAAGCTGATCCGAAACCCCAGCGGCACGATAATGTGCTGCACGATTTGCCGGCGGCTGAGACCCAAGGATTGCCCGGATTCAATGAGGGCTTTGGGCACGTTATCCGTACCGCTCCTGAAATTCTCTACTGCAAAGGCTCCGCCCCATAGGGATAAAGATAATATCCCTACCGTAACGGCTGACAATTTAATCCCGATCGCCGGCAACCCAAAATATAAGAAGAATACATGAACCAACAGCGGTGTATTCCGAATGACTTCCACATAAACCGTCACCAGATGGGACAAGACGGGAATCTTCAGGGTGCGAATCACCGCACCGCTGATCCCAATCACAAGAGACAGGATCATACTGATCACACTGATCCATAGGGTCATTTTCAGACCGGTAAGAAGCAGAGGCAGCGTCTGCAGGATATAAGCGAAATCGAAACTCAAATCACCTTCCTCCTTTCTTTTTCCTCATTACATCGCATTCCGGAGAAATTGTTTGGTTCGATCTTCCTTAGGATTCCCGAAGATTTCATCCGGGGTTCCCTGCTCGACAATGACTCCCTGGTCCATAAAGATAATCCGGTCTCCCACTTCACGGGCAAACCCCATCTCATGGGTCACAATCATCATGGTTGTACCTCTCGCAGCCAAGTCCTTCATCACATCCAGTACGTCTCTCACCCGCTCCGGATCAAGCGCGGAGGTAACTTCATCAAAAAGAATAACTTCCGGATTCATGACTAGCGACCTGGCGATTGCGACACGCTGCTGCTGTCCTCCCGATAATTGGGAAGGATAGCTGTTCTCTTTATCAAGTAAGCCCACTTGCTCCAGCAGCGCTCGCGCCTGGGGAAGTACTTCGCTTTTCGATTTCTTTTGAGCCTTCATCGGAGCAAGAAGCAGATTTTCCATGACCGTCATGTGAGGAAACAAGTTATAGCTTTGAAATACCATTCCGATTCGCTGCCTCACCTTTTGCAGCGCAGAAGGCGTGTTGAACTCGATGGGCTGGTCGTCAATGGAAACGGAACCCCCATTAATTCCCTCCAACCCATTCAGACAGCGGAGCAGCGTGCTTTTTCCTGATCCGCTCGGACCGATGATCACGATCACTTCGCGGGGAAACACATCAATATCCACACCTCGGAGGATCTGTTGATCTCCGAAGTGTTTTTGCAAATTGCGAATGGCTAATTTAGGTTTTGCTGCCATACAACGACCTCCTACGGAATTTATGGGCGAGGAATCATCTGCATCGGATCCAGATCGCCAGCTTTCGGCATGTACTTTTCAATCAAGACTTTGAAATGGTCCTCTTTTCTCATTTTTTCAAGCGATGCGTTCAAGAAGTCCAGCATTTCCGCATCATTTTTACGAACACCCATGGCCATCGGAGCAAAAGCCACTTGTTCTCCCACCACCGCATATTCCGGAGAAGTCTTCGTGAATTCGGACATCAGGACCGCATCATGGAACATCGCATCCCCTCTTCCGTCCTTCAGAGCCCGGAAGGCATCGGCATTGCTCTCGAGCTTGATCTGCTCAGCCGTTGGAACATTCTGTTCGAGGTAAGTGGATCCGGTAGAACCTTTAATGACAATGACTTTCTTACCGGCAAGGTCCGGGATCGCCTTGATCGGGCTGTCTTTCGGAACGACGGTCACTGCGCCTCCGTCAAAGAAGTTGGTCGTGAAGTCAATGACCTTCTTGCGCTCCTCCGTTACGCCCAACGTAGCGGAAATAAAGTCGATCTTTTTAGAATCCAGATAAGGAATACGATTCGTGGCATTGACAGGTACAAACTCAACTGCCTCAGGGTCACCGAAAGCATACTCGGCCATTCTCCGGACCACATCCGGCTCATAGCCGGTGTTTACCCCTTTTTCATTCAGGTATCCCAATGGGGGATAATCTATTTTTACCCCCACAACCAGCTTCCCTCTCTCCTTCACTTCGGCAGGCAGCGGAGGAAGATCACTAGCAGCCGTTGGAGGCGCATCCGGTGCCCCCGTCGAACTGCCTGTGGTTGGATTGGAGCCGCATCCGGCAAGCATCGCTACAATTGATGACACCATGACCATCATGGAAAGCTTTTTCTTCATTTCTTTTTTCATTTCTAATCCCTCGCATTCGTCTAATATTTTCCTACAAGACTCGTTTACGCTGAATAATGCAACCCCCGTTAGCACTTGAAAATGAGTTGATGGTCATTCTTTCCCGGTGAAATCCCCCCTTTCATTCTGTCGCGAATGCTCTTTCCAGTTTCTTGATTGATATCATTTTAAATAAAATATTTTTATTTATCTGAAAATATGGGATAGATCTAAATCTCTTAGCTTCCAAGCATCCTGAATAGGATTTAGAATCCATTATATCTAAATAATCATTTAGCGGTAAACTACCAATTCCTTTACTCACCAATGATCTCAATATAAACTTTCCGACTTTTTGGACCGTCAAATTCCGTGAAGTACACATCCTGAGCATCCCCTGATACGAGTTTTCCATCTTGGACGACAAACATACAGCTGTTGCCCGACAGCATCGATTTGAGGTGGGAAGGCGAGTTGCTGCCTGTCGCCCCATAGGAAGGCAGAAAGTGAGCATGAGCATATGGCGCGTCTTTCGGTATTAAACGTTCTAAGGTTTCTTCGATATCGGTTTCTACGCATGTCAGACCCTCGTTGACCATGATTCCTGTTGTTGTATGGGCCGTGATGACGGCCGCCAATCCATTCTGAATCCCCGACTCCTCCACAAAGCTTCGAACATCTTCCGTAATCTTGATCATTTGAAATTCTTTTCTTGTGTTTAGTACCATCACTTTGATTTTGACCATATCGACTATCCTTTCCATCCTAAGAATCGTTCCGCATTTCCTCCCAAGATTTTCTCTAGCGTTTTAGGCCGTAAATTCAGACTCCTTAAAGCAGGCAGCATCCTTTTCGCTTTAAAGCGCGGACTGTTTGTACCAAACATGACTTTGTCATTCAGGTTTCTCTCAATCCATAGCGGTCCCATATTCTTCGTAAACACCTGGTCGAAAAAGTCATGGGCATTATCCATGTGCAGCAAGGAGGTATCGGTATAGACGTTTGGATATTTGAGTAAGAGCATGATAGTTTCATGGATCCACGGCCATCCGAAGTGAGCCAGGCACATGCGCAAGGTTGGATAAGCCATTGCCACCTCCTCAAAATGTAGAGGGTGCGAATATTTGGCGGGAGCATCCGGTTCCCAGGTCATGCCGGCATGAAACATAATCGGCTTATCGTATTCGATGCATTTTTCATAGAGCGGTTTCAGGATCTCATCATATGGATAAAACTTTTGCTTCGAAGGGTGAAGCTTCAATCCCATTAACCCTAGTTCTTTAAACGCATAGTCAAGCACATCTACTGCATCACCACGGTACGGATCCACGCTCGCAAACCCGATAAACCGATGAGGCGCAAGATCGACGAGTGTCTTGATCTGTTCATTGGATACGATGTGTCCCCCTTGTTGAGTCGTAATGTCTTCTGGAAGGAGGATCGATTTATCTACGTTCATGTAATCCATTTCAATAAAGACCGATTCTAACGAATAAGGAGACTGTTTAAAGATTCCGAATTGCTCTTTGCGAAAACTCAGCTCCTCTTTATCCTCGCAAATATCCTTATAAAAGATCGGGTGTGTATGTACATCAATAATCATTTAGAAAACCACCTTCCGATGTTTCAACCTAAGTTTAATAAGGCTCAAATTTCATGACCACTTGGGAAGCCACCTTAGCCCCATGGTGCAAAGACTCCTGGATGGACCAGTTTTGGAGGATACCATACATGAAACCAGCACAGAAGGAATCTCCCGCCCCAACGGTATTAACCACTTCCACCTTGACAATGCCCTCCCTGTAGTACGATTCACCATCATAGGCAATACTGCCTTTCTCTCCCAGCGTCGCGATGACAACCTTGGGTCCTAGATCTTTAGCCCATTTCAGGTAATCCAAGATAAACTCATCTTCTCCCTTGTCATAGGAGAAAAAGGCATAATCAACAGAAGGAAGGATGGATTCAGGTATCTCATTTACCCTTACGGAAAAATCGAAAACAGTCAAAATTCCATGCTCTTTAAATTGCGGAAGAAGCCCCATAATCTTACCCGATAAATTGGTGTGTAGGACATCATGCTCCTTAATGAAGGCAATATCCTCATCCGTCAAGGAAAAACTACTCATGACCCCTTCGACCATTTCCTTATGCACCCGATCATTCCCATTCAGATCCATCTTGTAGATCGCGGTACTTCCCTTTTTAACATGAAGATGGGAGATGTCTATTCCCTCATTCTGTAACAGGTCTGCCATCTGCCCCCCATACACATCATCCCCAATGACACTGATCATGGACGTGTCTACACCCATTCGACTGAGATGGATGACAAAATCGACACTATTACCTGTAGGATAATGCTTGTTCAAATTTTCATAGAGATCAATGCAATTAAATCCCACACCTGCAACCCTCATAAAATCCTCCCTTCTTTCCATAAATGAACCAAAACACTAAAGCCAATTCACCACTTGCCATATGTTGTTATCATATCTTGTTATATTATAATTTATATCATCAAAACCAAGAGGCGTCAATCTATTTTTTAAATTTAAAGCGCTTGCAGTTGTTAGCTAATATAACATAACTTGCATTTTTTATTATCAAATCAAAAAGAACACCTATTTTGTAAGATAATCTCACAAAATAGGTGTTGACCCTAACGTCTATTTCTTTGTTCCATATCCGAACGCACCATAAGTCTGACAAGTTTGCGCTGCAGATTGGGCAGCCTGAAGTAACGCCTTTCTCATGTCCTGATGATCATGATACGACACGAGAAAGCCAGCAATAAACGAATCCCCCGCTCCCATCGTATCCACTACTTGAGCAGGCATTGGTGATTGTTCAAACCTCTCGCCCTTTTCTGAAAAAATTGCACTCTGCGCTCCACGGGTTACCCCTACGACTTGGACACCCCATCCATGGACTTCCTCGATTAACCTCTCAATATCCTCCAGTTCCATCTCACTGCCAGAAAAAAAAGCGTAGGTCAAATAAGGACAAACTTGCTCCAAGTAAGCCCTTGTCCATCGTTTAGGCGTAGAGAAATCATAAGAAATAGGTTGCCCAGCCAATCGGATCAACTCATGTTCGATATCACTATTGACACTCGTATGAATCAAATCATAGGTGCGAATATAATCGAGATCCTCCTCTGTAAGCTGAAGTTTCAAAAGGGACTGTACACGTTTCCCCCTATTGGTCCCTACAAACACGCGATCTCCTTCTTCATTGAGGGAAACGACAGCCTCTCCCGTAGGACCAAACACACGACGAACGCGTGTCATATCAATCTCTTCGAGGCTGGCCGCATGTATGATCAAGTCCGCCGCTTTATCATTTCCTATCATCCCAAGATAGGCACAAGCCTGAGCTCCATTGCGTTTAGCCAGCACACCTACATTAAAAGCGTTCCCACCTGGGTAAATCAAGCCTTGATCTTGATAATAATCCACTACACTGTCTCCAATACCGATCAACTTCATAAGTCACCCTCCTTTTTTAGAAAAAAGTTGTTATATCTTATAATATACTAATATATACCATCTGAAAAGATAGAAAATCAAGAAAATTTTCCAACAAAAAATCACATGCCTATAACCATCCGTTACAGTCATGTGATTTTTCAACCCTATTAAGTTTTCTTCCTCTTTACTTCTCCGTGCTATCAATGGTAAAGATGACTTTATTCGACATATATAACGAATAAGACAAATGAATCGGCCGATCCTCTTGATCATAGCTCAGTTTCTCCGTTGCAAAAAGTGGGGAACCGAGATCACAATGGAAAATATTCGCTTCATAGTCCGAGGCAAAATTAATCTCAAGCGTTCTGGAAGACCGTTTAATTTCGATGTTATATCTGTTTTTTAGAATACTATAAGTGGAAGGGGACTCCCAAATATGTTTTTCAATATTCGGTAAAAATTGGAGAGGGTAATACGAAGTTTCGATAATGAAAGGCTCGTCGTCAATAAACAGCAAACGATGCAGCTTAAGCAGCGATTCCCCTTCGAATAACTTAAACTTCTCGGCTAACGTTTCATCGGCTTGGATAATCGAACTAGATAAAATTTGCGAACCTGGTTTTTTCCCTGAATTCAACGTTAGGTCAGAGAAACTTCCAACAGAAATCAGTTCGCGTTTTTCCTTGGCTTGTTTGACAAAGGTGCCTTTCCCCTGATGACTGAAAAGGATTCCCTCATCAACCAAATCCGTGATCGCTCTGCGGGTCGTAATTCGGCTAACCCCATAGGTCTTGCACAACTCTGATTCGGCAGGCAATTGCTGGCCAGGCTTATATTTACCACGAAGGATATCTTCTTTAATAATTTGCTTTAATTGAATATATAAAGGATTTTGGCTTGAGTTGTTCAGTTTCATTATAAACCCCTATTCACCCACCTGGATTTTTTAAGAACCGACTCGTTTAGTCTGTCTCTATTAAGGATATGGTATATCTTGTATTATGTCAAGTTAATGAATTTGTAATATCCCCTTGTTACATTATTCGTTATCGGTAATGACTTTCGTTCTTTATCTTAAGAAAGGGTCGAGTAGAGTCAAGCCTTTCGATTCACGGGTGGAAGGAAGTGGTTCTCTCCTAGCAGGACTGTTACCAGTTTTCATTGGCTCGGAGTTCCTCACTACTGATACCTCTGACGGGAAGACCATGCCAAAAGATGGGAAGTCCACATCGCCGACAACTGACCTAGAGCGTTAAGAAGGTTGGGATAGGGTGGAAGTATAGTAGCGTGACCCAAGGAGGTCTCGTGGCTTCCTTGGAATTTTTTTCTAGGTATTCCATCACCAAGATCAGTCAAGGGATGGATGAAGAGGTGCGAGAAAAATAGCTATGGCGTAATAGAGAACGTTTCAGAAATTTGATAGTTTCCATCGTACACTCCATTCCATTCCATTCCACTACACTACATAACATTACATAACAGTACACTAAATGGAATGAAAAAAGTCCGCTTGGGTTCTTCCCCAAGCGGACATTCGACAAAATCCGGGGAGTGACAGGCACTCGCATTATGCACTAGTGCTTTTCAGGTACTCCTCCTGAGTATGCTCGCCCTTTTGAATCGCAGCGATGACTTTTTGCGTGGAAGGGCTCGTATGTTCTTCAAAATAGGGTTCGTAAGCTTCCAATGGGGGTTTTTTCGTTGCATAAACGGCAATTAAAACGCCTACAAACGCTACAGCTAAACCAATAATAAAAGGATTGGTTGCCCCCATTACCTTTGCGATGACATACACGGTGGAACCCAGGATAATGTTGGCATATGCACCCATACGATTCATGCGCTTCCAATACAAGCCTAAGTAGACGACAAAGAAGAAGGCTGCTCCAAACCCGCCATAGACGTAAGTGAATCCCATGGCTAGTAATACGGGCGGTTTAATCGCACTGACCACAGCTAAGATCCCAAGGGCATAAATGCAGAATCGAAGCTGTTTTCTTTCTGTCTCTTCACTTACTTTCTTATTAGGAAAAATGTTTTTATAAATATCATTGTACAGAGAAGTACCGCAATGCAGAAGCATGGAATTCGCCGTAGAGATGGCCGCTGCACATAAGGCGATCAAGGTTAAAGCACCAACCAATGGATGGGCGTACTCCATGATGACGATCGGCATGATATAATCCGTGGTTCGTCCCGCAGGAAGACTCGGAATGAGCGACTTCGCTCCTAGCCCAATCACGATTAAAGGAAGGAAAATCGCGATTAAAACAAGAACAGATAACATCATTTGCATAACCGCCACTTTGACACTTTTCGGCGCTAACATCCTCGTTACCCAGTGAGGCGATACGGCTGCCCCTAGCGAATTGGAGATAAAGATGGAGAACAGCGCTCCAATTCCAAAGGTACCCACCGGCGATAGAAGCACTCCTGCACTTAAACTTTCTCCCCCTTCGATCGTTGGAGCCGTTGTCGTGGCCAGGGTGTTATAGATATTTTCGAACCCTCCTGTAGCGGTCAAGACCGCTCCGGCTCCTAAGACTACCCCTAACACGATTAAGACCGAGTTTACTGAATCCGTAACAGCAACAGACCAGAATCCTCCAATGCTGGTGAAAAGTAAAAAGATGAGGAAGGCAAAAATAGCAATTTTATAATCAATCCCAGTGATAGTGGAGAATACAATCCCGAAACCGACAACCTGTAAATGGGTAAAAACGAAATATCCAATCAACATTAATGCTGCTACGAGAGACCTGATCGGACTGCTTTTCTTAAAAGGCTCATATCGCATTTGAACGTATTCTGGAAAAGTCCTAGCTGGTGTTTCCGGTCTTCTAATTTTATAGGCAACCAGCGGAATCAATGCCGTTCCAAAAAACCAGCCTGCTACCCAGCCAATGATCGCCGCTACGCCAGAGCTATAGAGATATCCAGGGACACCCATAACGGAAGCCACACTGACCCAGGTTGCGACCGAGGTCCCCACCCCGATCCAGAGACCCATCCGATGCCCACCTGTTGTAAAGTCAGACATCGACTCGACATTTTTCAAGCTTTGCAAACAGGTCCAGATGAGAAAGACCATATAAAATCCAAAAACAGCGAGATACCAATTCATGCTTCTTCCCCCTTTTATGACTTAAATAGTTTACCGGTTGCCCCCCAGCGCTTGACTCCCTTCTTTTCAATCCGATAGCAAAGGAAGGTTCCAAACCCGATGGAAAATAATATCGTAAATAGCCAGATAGAAAACGCTACCAGCATCATGATCACTCCTATTAAAGGGATAAAAGACTATTTTAATACAGCACCATACGATTTAAAACGGGCCAGGTTGGTGGTAAAATCAGGGACCGTTTTGGTATTTTCAGCTTCTTTTACGAACTGAACCACCAAATCGTTAAAAGGAGTTTTCACCCCACATTCTCTCCCCTTCTGACTAACGAAACCATTGATATAATCAATTTCCGATTTTCTCTGCTTTTCTAGGTCTTGCAGCATGCTGGCTTTGGTATTACTATGCGGTCCCCAAACCTCCTGGTAAAAATCCATTTTATTGGGGATATCCTGTTCGTCTTCGAGTTCAAGAAATCCAAAGTCTTTCCCTTGCATCAGTTCGAATTGAATGCCATGAGCACGGGCAACCTTTATCGTTTCATCGGCAATATGGGCTAAACTAAACATAGCAACTTCATTGGATAAAACCTCGCCAAAACGGCAGCCTAAAGCAGCTGACATCCCGCTAAAGGTAGCATTCATTAATAGCTTCGACCATTTGATTCCCATGATGTTAGGCAAGATTTCACAATGGCCAACTAAATCCAAAATTCTTTTGACCTCCACCAGGCGAGGAGTTATCGATCCATCCAATTCCCCGATGTCAAAGGCATAATTTTTTACCGTTTCCATTTCGGTGGCGAGCTCAGAAACACCCGGCCCGATCCACGCCGCACCAAATCCGACGACACCGCCAATGGTTCTGTCTCTTCCGATATAAGAAGCAACAAACTCCTCCGGAATGCCATTTTGCAGCGTACAAACGATACTATCGGAGTGAAGATGTGGAAGCAATTGGTCTAATGAAGTTTGGTTGTAAACCTGTTTGGTCAGCAAAAAGACCAAATCATACGTCCCCTCCATTTCATGGGGCAACAAGGCTTTTACCGGTACGCAAAGATCCATAAACCCCGTAATGGTGGCACCGGAACGATTAAGTGCCTCGACATGTTCCTGATTGATATCAATTAAATCTACGGCTTGCCCTCCTGCCGTAATCAAAGCACCGATTATGGTACCTAAGGAACCTGAACCCATTATCGCAACTCTCATGTGTGCTCCTCCTTGGATGTAATTAATTACTTAACACGGCACGGCTTGATTTGCCCAGCCCCAAAATCTCTCTTGCTTCGTTTGGCGTAGCCACTTCTCTTCCTAAAGTTCTAGATAAATCTACGATTCTTTCAACAAATTGTGCATTGGTTTGAGCTAATTCTCCCTGTCGATAGTAGACACTGTCCTCCATGCCGACTCGAACATGCCCCCCCAAAATGATGGACATGGTATTAATCGCTAATTGGTCTTTACTGGCCCCAATCGCTGACCAAGTAGCATCAGCTGGAATACTTTCGGCCAAATACATCAAATTCTTAGGGGTAGCAGGCATGCCTCCATGTACGCCCAGTACAAATTGGAAATGGAACGGCGGCGCGAGGAGGCCCTTTTTGACCATCCGCAAGGTATTGTGAATCATTCCAACGTCAAAGATCTCAATCTCAGGTTTGATCTGATACTCTTTCATCTTGATCGCTAATTGTTCCAAAAAAACAGGTGAATTTAGAAATACTCCGGATCCAAAATTCATGGAGCCCGCATCAAAGGTCGCCATCTCAGGCCGCAATTCGCACACGCGAAGCCGATCTTCATCCTTCATATCGATGCCGCCGGCCGTGGTCAAATTCAGAATGATATCACATTTATCCTGTATTCGATCCACCACTTCCGTATAGGTATCTAAGTTAAGGGTATTGTTTCCGCTTTCATCTCTCACGTGAATATGGGCGATCGCAGCCCCTGCTTGCCACGCTTCATAAACCGAATCGGCGATTTCCTTTGGGGAAAGAGGCACATAAGGGGTATGTTTACGAGTAGTTTGAGCTCCGGTGGGAGCAACCGTAATGATTAGTTTTTCCACGTTCATTCCTCCATTTGATCAATGTAAGTTCACAGTTTAGCGAAACGTTTCGATAAGGATTAAAAAAATATCGATAAGCTGATGATAACTATCCGTCCATTTTTTACTAGTTAACTAGTATTCTAGTCGTTTTAAACGGTAGAAACTAGTTAACGGAAGAATCGTTAGGATCATTCCACCTTTCACCCCAGCGAAACGTTTCGTTCATATCTGCTGTTATTATAAAATAGACCCGCTTCCAAAATCAATTGTTTTTTTTAAAATTTTCCCAAAAATGTATTGGTAAAAATAGCAAATAGTACTTCGGAAAACTTTCTTTCCAAGTACTATTTCCCACAGCTTTCACGAACAACTAAGGATGGAGTAAGGATGATTTGTCTAGCCCGCATTTCATTCTTTTCCTTGATCATCTCTAAAAGCAGCTCCATGGATAATTTACCCATATCATACGTGGAGTGATCGATACTCGACAAGGGAACAAGAAAATTTTCGGAGAAAGAGCTGTTATCATTTCCCATGACGGCAATGTCCTCTGGAACACGAATCCCCGCATCTCTTAGACCCTTGATCACCCCGAAAGCGACTATGTCACTTACAGCACAGATGGCTTCCGGTAACTTTTTCACTTGTGCGAGCATCTTTTTTACGTTGGCGTATCCTGACTCTAAGGAGTATTCCCCATCAAAAACGAGCATGGGATCCACATCCAATCCATGATGAGCCATACAGCTGATAAATCCGTCTTTTCTTTCTCTCGCCGTGTTGATTTCCAAGTTTCCTCCAAAATACGCAATTCTTTTGTAGCCTTGGGTTACTAAATGGTTCACAGCTAATTCAGAGGTGAGCGGATTATTCACACCAACAAAATGTTTATCATAGAATGGTGGTTTTCTATTAATCAACACATATTTTAATCCTGTTTTTTCAATCTCGATTAAATCCTCCGCTTTCGCGATATTGGCTAACAGAATACCGTCCACCTGTTTTTCCAGCATGAGTTCGAGGTAAGTCCTAATTCTTTTATGCTCATTTGAGGTATTACACAGGATGACATTGAAGTTATGGTTAAACGATACATCCTCTATCCCTTTGATCATGGGCGGATAAAAGGGATTTAAAATATCCGTCACGATCACACCCACCGTGTTCGTGCTCTTCTTCTTCAAACTCCGTGCTACGGCATTGGGCCTGTAATTAAGTTCCTCAATGGCCTGCATCACTCTTTTCGTAAGTTCCGGACTGACATAGGCCGATTGATTAATAACAGCTGACACGGTAGAAAGTGACACATTAGCTTTTTTAGATATGTCTTTCATCGTAGCCATTTAAAAACCTCCGTGCAAAACGTTTCGATAACTGTATCTATCATATATTTAGAACGATGGCAATTCAATGATCTTATCTATTTTTAGTAAGAAACTTAATGTAGATCTGGCTGCCTAAGCTCGGTTAAACTAGTTCCTTCCCCCTTTGGGAACTAGTTCCTTCACATCCAACCATCCTTCTTCAGTTGAATAAAATACAGGTTCAAACTCGTCCCCCCATTCTTTTAATAACTTGTTAACAATGTACTTCTTTGTTTCATTTTGAACCTTTCTGTTATCCTCTTTGGTTAAATTTCCGCTATGTTTAAGAATATTGTATAAATCTTCATTTACATAATGAAAATTACTTTGAGCAATCAATTTAAGAAGCAAATAACGATCCTCGTTTAATCGCCCACCTAGAGGGTCATCTGACTCAAAACCATTTACTTTTCTCACACTATCTGTTCTAAAAAAACGAGGGCTTAACATAGGCCCATAAAATAAAAAGTCATATTTATCTCGAAAAGGCCGATGGATTTCACGATGCGTAAGTATTAATTCGCCATCTAAAGATTCTCTCCATACCAATGCGTTAGCGCAAACAAGGGAGGTAGAAAGTGGTTGATTCTCCATTTCCTTTAACAAAATGGAAAGTGTGTCCTTTTCTATCCAGTCATCACTGTCTACCACGGTAAAGTAAGGTGTGTCTATAAGTTGAAGGGCCAAGTTTAAACTCTTTCCTACACCTTGGTTAATTGGACTTGAAATAGATCTAATCCGTTTATCCAACAAATAGTTCTGAATTACTTGCTCCGTATTATCAGTAGAGCCATCATTCATAATCAACATTTCCCATTTTTCAAAGGATTGTTCTTGGACACTTTCAATGGCTTTACTTATATATTTTTCACGATTATATACTGGAATGACGACGGTTACCTTACGTTGTTGCACTTTATTCCACCTCACTTTGAGATAATGTGTAGCCCAAACCTTATGGCACGATACTCAGGAACGAAACTATCAGGTTTGCCAAAGTTTATTCAATCAAGAATTGACACTCCATGAGCGAAGGTTCGCCATGGGGGAAACCAACTCTATCTTATCAAGAGAAACTGGTAAATTATATCGTTTTATGTAATTTTCAAAAATATATTGCTGAAACATGTTAAAAATTTAAGCAATGATGCTAACTCTCCCAAGAAAACTAATGTTGAATGTTGAGGAGACCCAGAAGAAAATTTGCAGGAATAATTATTATTCCAACCCGGATACTATAATGTTATTATACAAATCTAAAAATATAAAAGAGGTGTATCAGCATGATTGCCAAAAAAGATATCTTAGATAATGGTCCTTTTTTTCATGGTACTAAAGCAGAACTAAACATTGGAGATTTATTAGAACCACAACACATATCAAATTACCAAGATAAAAAATCTAACTATATATATTTTACTGCAACATTAGATGCTGCTAAATGGGGTGCTGAATTAGCAACCTCCAAATCAAAAGAAAGAATTTATATTGTAGAACCATTAGGTGAATTTGAAAATGACCCGAACGTAACCGACAAAAAATTCCCTGGGAACCCAACACGTTCCTATAGGTCTAAATCACCATTGAAGATAATAGCTGAATTAGGTACATGGGAAAGACATTCCGATGAACAAATAAATCATATGATTGCATCTATAAATAAGTTGCGTGAAGAAGGAAAATTTGTAATATACGATTAAACCATATCCAGGTTCCCGGCTTGAATCTGCTGGATTTCATCTGCTTTACTAAGGTAAAGCGCAGGTTCGCTATTTTCTTCAGTTTTCCTCTTTCAGTCCCCCTGTTCCAATGTGGCGTGAATTAAAAACTATGGACACAACTTGCCGAGGAGTGGCTGATTCAGGCATAGCCCCCTGCTCTTTTACAGCCGTAATTGAGCGTTATCAACAGATACAGGAGGATGACCCTGTACCCTAAACTTCCCTTCACGAAAAAAAAGGCAACCCATCTGACGGCCAGAAGGATTGCCCTTTTATGCGTGATTTCTGTTTTGCAACCTCAATGGCAAACGCGCTACTTGCGCTTTCGATGATCAATTATCCACCGTTTCGTAATGATGATTTTCAGGCCTTCTACCATCGTTTGGTGAGGCAAGCTGGGCAAGGCCTGCTTTTCAACGGCCATGGCCGTTGACGCCGGAAAATGAATGACCCCCCTATGATAGACAAATCGTTCCTCCGGATGTAATCTAAAACCGCGTATAGGGTATTATTGCAGATAAACGTACCAGCCGTATTTGGAGATGAACGATGGGATTTCTTGCTTTAACAAATTGTAAGTAATTTGCCGATTGGGAAGCGTAGAAAACAACCCATCAGGCCCCTCTTATATAAGTTTGCTCTACGAGCCTGGCGATCTAATATCTGTCCAATTCTACTTGGTGTAACAATAGCCTCCTCTTAAGAATAATACTTTGATGCAGGAGGTTTAATTTCACACTTTAAACTTTAGCGGAGTGAGGGACAGTCCCTAAGTAACTGATAAAAAAAGCGCGTAATCCACCGTACACCACTATGTTATAATAATGGTGTTATCGACTATCATAATAATAATATTGTAAAGGGTGGTGTGGACATGCTTACAAACATCTCTGAACTTGAAAAAATAGCAATACAGAGCTTATATCAAAAAATTAAAGATGAATTAAAAGTAAAAAAGATCATATTATTTGGATCAAAAGCAAGAGGAACCGATGAAAAGTATTCAGATATTGATTTGTTAGTCCTCACAGAAAAACCTAAAACAATAAATGATAGAGCAAAATTGTCTGATATATCGGCCGATATTAGTATTGATTATGGCGTTACATTAAGTTGCCTGTATTTTAATGATAAAGACTGGGAGTCCGGTGAGCATGTAAATCCCTTACTGAAACTTAATGTTGAAAGAGAGGGAGTAGAAATTGTCCTACAGTGAACAAGCAAGCAAGGCTATGCTACGAAAAGCAAAGGAGAAATTAGCATCAGCTAAAGATGACTATAAGAGTGGCAGGTATGATAGCTGTATTAGCAATTTATATTACTCTGCATTTCAAACGGTATCTGCTCTCTTAATTATAAGATGTGAATACGTAAATAAACATACGCATGTTAGAGGTTTTGTGAATAAAGAATTAGCTAACAAAGGGTTAATAACCAAAGAATCTGCCAAATTATATAATAAATTAATGGATTATCGATCAGATGCAGATTATAATAGTGAGGTTTTCTTTGATAGAAATTTGGCTGAAGAAGTATTAAAGGGTGTAGAACAGTTTAATCTTGAAATTGAGAAAATGATAGAGAAAGAAATAAGGACGAACTAAACTAAGAGATACAAAATGCAGGTTTAGTTACGAAGTGAATAATCCCCCTTCGGGTGTATACCTGGAGGGGGATTTACTTTAACATTTTAAAGAATCGTCCCCTTTAGCAAGGTGAAGCGTAAGCTTCACCTTCGCCCGTCGTCAAAATGATCTACTCTCTTTCCACCAACTCCAATTTCTCGCCGTTCGGGCCTTTCATAAACGCAATCTTCACATTGCCTAGTATGGTTCTCGGGGCCCTGTCCACTAATTCTGCCCCTAACTGCTCTAAGCGATTTAACTCGGCCTCAATGTTCGTAACACGGAAGGCTAAATGATTAACAAGCCCTTCAGAACTCTCGATGGATGGACCGCAGACGAGTTCCACTTCTACTTCCGGAGACTCCTCAAAATAAAGAAAGCACAGCTCCACCTGAGGCGAAATAAACTCCCTTCTCCTCACTAGCAACCCAAAAGCCTCTTGATAAAAATGGATGGATCTTTCCATATCCTGTACAAATACCCCTACGTGTTCTAGTCTTTTTATCATCTTCATTTCTCCTTCCATTCAGATCGTAACCAATGCCCAAAAGTGGTATGTGGAAGAAAGACTTAAGGGTACAGAACTGTCCGAGCTGCCTATCTTATCCGTTGGACTGGACCGATTGCCCTCAAAGATGCAGCTAGCTTGTATATTTACTCCAATACAGTAAATATGACAATAATACCCATCTTACCCTTCCCTTTCCACTAACTTTTCCTTATTATACAATAATAAGATGACATGCTCCATCTTGGACTAGCTATTATGTCTACCCTTGGAATCGGCATGGAATATGTTTTATTTTCATTTTTATGTTTCATTAATCCGATCCTCGCGATTATATTGGGGTATACCGGATTGGGCCTTAAACGACTTGACTCATAAACTTTAATGAGAGAAAGCGTTAATCTCTTCCATTGCTAGAAGATTCTTTAGAGCTTATAATCTCTCAACGGAAAGAAAGAATAGAGTTTCAAGAAAGGCGGAATAGGGGTTGGGAGTAAATCATGAAAGAGAAAACCTGCAACGCGGTTTAGAAAGCAGGCACATCCAGTTCATTGCACTGGGTGGTGCGATTGGAGTCGGCCTGTTTTATGGTTCAAGTGCAACCATTCAAATGGCTGGTCCATCCATTTTGTTCTCTTATTTGGTTGGAGGATTAGTTATTTTCACCATTATGAGAGCACTGGGAGAAATGGCGGTAGATGAACCGGTTGCAGGTTCATTTAGTTCATACGCGAATCGATATCTAGGTCCGTTTGCGGGTTACTTAACCGGCTGGACCTATTGGTTTATGTGGGTTATCGTTGGAATGGCAGAAATAACCGTCGCGGGTGTCTATGTGAACTACTGGTTTGCGGATATTCCCCAATGGCTAACCGCACTGGCTGTCCTGATGATCATCACCATGATAAACCTTGCGAATGTAAAAGCATTTGGAGAGTTTGAATTCTGGTTTGCGCTGATTAAGGTTGTAGCCATTATCGGAATGATTCTGCTTGGATTAGGAATCATCTTCCTTGGAATAGGAAACGACGGCCAGCCCATCGGTTTCGACAATCTCTGGACTCATGGAGGATTCATGCCCAATGGACTCTACGGTATTTTCATGTCCTTGGTTCTCGTGATGTTTTCCTTCGGCGGGGTAGAACTGGTTGGAATT
Organism: Ammoniphilus sp. YIM 78166; assembly: GCF_004522215.1. Taxonomy (GTDB): domain Bacteria; phylum Bacillota; class Bacilli; order Aneurinibacillales; family RAOX-1; genus YIM-78166. The sequence goes on from NZ_SDLR01000006.1 coordinate 131,662, forward strand.
ACGGCAGGCGAAGCCAAAAATCCCCGAAAATCGATTCCAACAGCCATCAATAATATCGTCTGGAGGATCTTAATTTTTTATATTGGTGCATTAGCAATCATGATGATTTTATATCCGTGGAATGAGATCGGTACAAACGGCAGCCCCTTTGTGTTGATTTTTGATAAAGTTGGCATCCCTAGCGCGGCTCATCTCATTAACTTCGTTGTCTTAACAGCAGCCTTATCTGCTTTTAATAGTGGATTATTCAGTTCGGGAAGAATGCTGTACAACTTATCGCTGCAGCATAACGGTCCGACATATTTCGGACAGCTTCACAAGAATGGAAGTCCGAGACGAGGTATCCTGTTCTCGTCCGCATTTTTATTAGTGGCTGTCGTTTTGAATTACCTTGTGCCTGAAAAAGTGTTTTTGTATATTTCTTCCGTCGCCACGGTTGCGGTGATCACCAGCTGGACGATCATCCTGCTTGCACAATTGAAGTTCAGACAATCAAAAACAAAAGAAGAAATAGAAAAACTAGCATTTAAAATNCTATCCCTGCAGCTAACGGTCCGAAATATTTCGGACAGCTTCACAAGAATGGAAGTCCGAGACGAGGAATCCTGTTCTCCTCCGCGTTTTTATTAGTGGCCGTCGTTTTGAATTACCTTGTGCCTGAAAAAGTGTTTTTGTATATTTCTTCCGTCGCCACGGTTGCGGTGATCACCAGCTGGACGATGATCCTGCTTGCCCAATTGAAGTTCAGACAATCAAAAACAAAAGAAGAAATAGAAAAACTAGCATTTAAAATGCCGTTTTATCCTATTTCCTCCTACTTGGCCCTCGCTTTTTTAGCGCTTGTCACTGTCTTAATGGCATTTATGGCGGAAATGCGAATAGCCTTAGTTGTAGCGCCTATATGGTTTATTATCCTTTATATAGGGTATCAAATGAAAAAAAAGGATTAAACAGAGCGTTCCATGGAAAAGAAATCGTGGGATAAAGGGGATTCATGAGCTGAGGGGCCGATTTTCATCGCGACCCTTCTTTTCTTTGTTTATTTGATCTTTATTTCTACGCCTCCACTGACGAACGCATCACGATCCGTTGTGCTAAGGGTATACAACTATTGGCGCCTGCATCTCGGAACCAATTCTGCGTCGGTACCCGGTCTCGCCCAGCTCCATAAACCCTCCGGGACCCTCCAATCTTTGTATCACTGTGAACAGTATTTTATCGAATACTGCAAACCCGAGGTAGGCGCATTGTTTTCCTTTCGTCGAGAACTTTGAAGTTAGAGTCATCCTTAGTTATTTTCGTCTATCTCTATCAAACCAATCAAGTGCCTTGTCGTACCCTTCATAGGGATTGTGACTTTCATTACGAATCATTTGAAATAAATCCGAGATAGTCTTATCTAATAATTTCCCCTTATTCTTTGAAAACCATCGTTCTCTTTCCTTCATTAAGATTCTAAGTATTAGTCGCTTCTGCTCATGGTTAAACATATACTCTCCCCCACTCCTGATTCTTCCGATTAATAAAAATTCACTCTAAACCTCGCATAATACACTTCTCCATGAGCATTAATTCGAGAAGTAAAGTTCCATGTCCTCCCTCCACTTAGAGATTCGTAGAGATATCTAAGCCCCTTCCAAGGAAGGCTTACATCAGCTGCTTTTCTAATATAATTCACCTGTTGAGCGAAGAGGAAGAATAGACAGTTTCGTTAGCAACAGAAGTGTCTATGTGGAACTTCATTACTGTAAATAGCTTTACTAAAGGTATCCTGGATAATGGGGGATTCAACAACCCATCAACGAAAACATTGCTTATGGAGCCTGAACAGCAAATTCCTTTATTACAAGCGCATTAAATATCCCAAGGGAGGCACCATGAACATTTACCATAAGCATGACTACACTATAGGGTTATAGATTACTTTTTAGTTAACAACAAATTTTTACTGTAACTATTAATTGAGAAAATTTTTTTAATATAGTTTTTGGAGGGATCTATTAGATGTTTACTCAATGTGACGCTATAGTTGATGCTTATATTAAATTAGGCGGTACAAGATCTATCGAGGAGATAAAAGAGTGGGTTAGTCAGAATTATACTGAGAGCTGGAAAGATTTTGGCACTACTGTTCCTAATGCATCACAATTCAGAGAGGAAATCAAACAACTAATTAACAATGCCAAAGCAGAAGGCAAAACCTATATTGATATTATTTCTGGTGAGGTACATCGAAAATTAGGTGGGTATCCATCGAGCAACCATAGGATGGCTACTTGCTGTGAAGTTATGTATTCTATGATGAAACCTACTGATCAAGTTATATATGCAATTCAAAAGGGTAAAGGAGCTCGTTTAGTTATTAGATATAACTCCATGTGTGAGATGAATTTTTAGTTGATCAAGTAACTGACAAAAAAAACGCGTAATCCGCTCCCTCACCTCCATTCTAATTAATCAGTATTTTTACCAATAAAAATGTTTTTTCTTTCAAAATATTCATCTATGATTTATTCAATATCTAAAAATCGTAAGGGATGCCCCATTTGATTTTCCTTTGTATCATTATAAATCAATCGAAGCTCGTCTAGATCTTCAATATGATCCATGATTCCTGAATCTAGAACATCCTAACGTGTAATTTTAGGTGTTTATTTTTTGCAACAATAAACCTTCCTTCCCATAAGACTATTAATCTACTATTTCTTTTAAAATAAATAACCGCCTCCACTAATAGGAAGCGGTTTTGGTTATAAAACTTACTTATTCTTTGCAGCAGCTACTTCTCTCCAACTGGCAATACGTTCTTGTTGTTCTGCAAGAATTTGACGCATATAGTCAATCGATTGACGTGTAATACCATCTGGATTTCGATCACGACGTGGGAATCCAACTTCCATAGATAACCAACCATCGTATCCAATCAAAGCAAGCTCATCTACAGCACCTCTAAAATCAGTATGTGTACCAGGTGCATCACGGTTAACGTCTGAGATGTGAATGTAAATCAAGCGATCTCCTGCTTCGTTAAATTGTTCTCTTACGTCATCACCTCTATAGAAAATATGGATAGTGTCAAGCATTACCCCAGCAACATCTGATTCTACACCTGCATCTTTTATTAAACGCAGGGAATCACCTGCATGTTCAATTACATCCGAAACTTCAGAAGTTGGTTCTATTGCAAGTTTAACTCCAAGAGGACGAGCAACATCAGCACATTTTTGAAGTGCCTCTACTGCATAGTTCCATGCTTCTTGACGAGGTTGTTTATAACGCTTCCAACCTGGTAACCAAATTACATTTTCACACTCGAGATCATGCGCCATTTGAATACACTCAGAAATGTACTTAAAGCTTGCATCACGTTCTTCTTTATCCGGTGAGGCTGGATTATATCCAGGTCCACCTCCCAGTGCTGGACATAAAGCCGAAACTTCCATGCCGCGTTTTTTTACATACGATAGAATTTGTTTTCTTCGAGCTGGACTTGTTTGTTCTGGGAATCCATGAGGAGCGGCAGCACCAATTTCGATTCCATCGTAACCCATTTCTGCCAACGTATCCACAGTATCTTCTAATGAACGACAAGGCATCCAACCAAAAGCAGAACCATACAACCAACTGTTAAAAGAAATTTTCATAAATAATTCCTCCTCTATAATTTAATGTTTTTATTATAAAATTCATTGAAATCAATCTGATTTCCACCATTTTTGGTAGACTCAACTGCAGCTAATACTAATCCCATACTTCGAAGGTTGTCTTTACCATGGGTTTCAGGCTGTCTATTTTCCTTAATGGCTGTAACAAATTCTTTTACTGTACCCCATCTTTCTTCTTCATCAACGGCTTCAAGAGGAACTTCTAAAATATCATTATCTTTTTCCAATGTTCTTGCTCTGAATACTGTTTCACCAATAATGTTACCCTGAGGATATAAAAGAACACGATTGTTGTCCCATAAAATCGAGGCATGTGTCCCATGAATTTCCCATGCTCCATCCCATCCAGTATGTGGTCGTCGAGAAGTCCAAGATCCTGTATAGGAGATCATTGTGCCGTCTTTGGTTTCAAATTCTACGAATGCTGATGCATTTCCCTTAAACCAAGTCCAACTAGAATTGAAGCTGCGAGCTCTAACATAATCTGGTTCAATTCCAAATATACCGCGTATATAGTCAAAATGATGTATCGACATATCTACAATGAGAGGCTCTTCCATTTCTGCGCGGAATCCATCGAATGGAGGGGCTTTTCTGAAACGACCATAAATGGCTTCAATTTTTCCAACAGCTCCCTCTTCAATTAAGCGTTTTACAGTACGAGGACCTCGTCTGAAACGAAAACTTTGTGTTACCATGACAAATCTATTGACTTTCTCTGCTACTTCAACCACTTTGTTAGCGGCGCTTAAAGTTGGGGCAAAAGGCTTCTCTATCATACAATGGAGACCCGCTTCAAGCGCTTGAATAGCTACTGTCTCGTGCGCAGGAGGCGGAACAACCACAAGCGCTGCATGTGCATCCACGACTTTCAGAGCCTCTGTCAAGGATGTAAATCTTCGCTCTTTAGGAAGTCCGACTTGATCGCCCACGGTATGCAGTGTTTGCTCATTTAAATCGACTAGTGCGACCAACTCAGTCCAAGGAGAATTTTTAATTACACTCGCCCATCCGCCGCCCCAAAAGCCAGCACCAATTTGGATAATTCTCATCGATTTCCAACTCCTTTCTAATGGTGTTAATAAGAAAAGTCTTATAATAATTAGGAGAACAGTAGATAGCTCCCCTAAAAACTATCAACGGTAAAACTATTATTTTTTCATTTTTGCGGCCATGACATTGCCCCATAGATTTGGATCATCGACGTTATTTTTGTCAATGATCTTTGGTTCAAGTTTTGTATCTTTTGGGTAAGACTTATCCCCATTAAAGTACATGGCCATTCTTTCCATTCCTAATTTGCCCATTTCATTGGCGTCTTGGTTCAACGATACGTCTTGAATGCCCTCGCGGATACGTTCCAAGCCAAGCGGAGTTCCATCAACACCAACCATGACGATATGTCCGGGTTCTCCAATCTTTTTCAATTTGTCCAGCTTTTTAAGAGCGGAGACGACACCTCGCAACATTTCATCATTCGCTGAGAAAGTACCGACAATATCATTGTGGGCAGTAAAGGCGTCAAGTGTATTAGAGAATGCCTTGTCGGCAACCCATTCATTGTTCAACGTAACCACTTTCATATTAGGATATTTCTTCATGGCATCATTAAAGCCTGAGCTCCTTAGGTCCGCACCGGTAGCTCCAACCATTCCACGCTGTTCCAGAACCGTCCCTTTTTCACCGACCGCTTTTGCTATATAGTCTGCAGCCATTTCTCCAGCCTTGTAGTTGTCATATCCGACCCATGTTTCATATCCCCCATCCAACGGCTGAGCTTCTACGGCGAAAATTGGAATTCCCGCTTTATTTGCAGCCTTAACAGATGGACTGATTAATCTGCCGTCAACGGCACTAAGTAAAATCGCATCAGGTTTTGTAGCGATGATATTTTGCATTTGAGTCGCTTGTTTGTTGGCATCAAGATTTGCGTCAAACACCTGCAACGCCATGCCATTTTTGTCAGCAATTTCCTTAGATGAATCACTCAGCATCACCATGAACTCAAAACCTAACCCCATTAAGGAACTGCTGACCTTTTTGTCATTCGACGTTTGTTCAGCGCTAGGCTGCGTTTTCGTATTGGATTCGCTTTGAGCTGTACTCTGTGCTTGCTGTTGAGTGTTTGAAGTCGATTGCTGTGATCCACATGCTGTTAGAGCCAACGTAAAACTTAATAAAATACCGGTAATCCCTGAAAGCTTCCTCATCATTTGTCCCCCTATATTTTTAATTTTGTGACTTACACTATACTGCGTTTTTTTGTTCAGACTTGGAAGGAACATTTGTAGTTGCTTCACTTGTATTTCTTTTCATTCGGCTCATGTTTTTTGTGTTTTTCCGCTGGCGGTAAATATCGAGAGCGGCCGCGATCGCGATGACTACTCCTGTGAAAACTTTGTCATAGTTAGGTGGTATAGAAAGAAGGACGATCGCATTAGATGCCATGGTCAACAACAGAACTCCTAACACTGTCCCTATTACATTTCCTTGTCCACCAAACAAACTTGTACCCCCTATAACCACAGCAGCGATTACAGTCAGCTCCATACCTGTGCCAATAATCGGGCTTCCTGATTGTAGACGAGCTGTCATCATCAGTCCACCGATGGCCGCGGATAGACCGGAAATAATAAAAGCAATGATAATGACGCGATCTGTCGGAATTCCGGCCATACGGGCAGCCATTTGGTTTCCACCCACTGCATAAATCTGCCTTCCTAAACGAGTTCTGGTTAATGTAAAATAACTGATTATCGTGAGTACTATGGCAAAGGGAATAAATACCGGAATCCGGTCACCAAAAATCTGTGCATTTCCGACTGTTTCAAAAATTTCAGGGACTGGGATAATGTTTGTCCCTCCAGAATATACATAGGCCAGGCCACTAGCCAAACTTAAACTTGCAAGTGTGACGATCAGCGGCGGCATTTTCAATTTGGTGACAGCAAGCCCATGCACAAGACCGAATGCGATACCAACGAGTAAAGTAAAGAGAATGCTAAACGATGCGGGTAATCCACTATTTACTGATAGCCCTACAGATAAACATGAAGTAAGCGCAATCAAAGAACCTACTGATAAATCAATCCCGCCAACAAGGATTACAAACGTTTGACCTAAAGCCACTACAGCCACAATGGTCGATTGGTATAAAATATTTACTAGGTTATCGCTTGTGAAAAAATTATCAGACGAGATGCTTAATGCGATTCCCATGACAAGAATGGCAATCAACAAACCTTGCAATTCTACCAACTTACGCACAGAATTCGCCAACACTCCCGAACTCTTATTCATTTATATGGTTACCTCCTCTGCCGTTGCATATCTTATCACCTTTTCTGGAGAAAGATCAGATCGTTTTAATTCGCCAGAAATCCTTCCCTCTCGCATGACTAAAACGCGATCACTTAACAAAAGAACTTCCGGCATTTCAGATGTTACTAATAATACTGCTACGCCAGACTCCGCCAAGTCCCCAATTAATCGATGGATTTCAGCTTTAGCGCCAATATCAACCCCTTTTGTCGGTTCGTCTAAGATTAAAACTCGGGGCTCTCTGGCAAGCCATCGTCCAATCACAACTTTTTGAGCATTGCCGCCCGACAGTGTCATAATGTTAGCTTCTATGGATGGAGCCTTGACTTTCATAGCTTCACTATGCTTGTTGGAAATCTCCACCTCCATGTCAGATTTAATGATTCCTTTAGGCGCAACTTTGTCTAATAGACTTAAGGTAAAGTTTTCTCTCACCGTCAAGTTTCCAGCAAGGCCTTGCCCTTTCCGGTCCTCCGGAACAAATCCTATTCCTGCTTTAACGGCGGCACCTGGATCATTTCTAGGAAGCTGATCTCCATTCATTAGAACCTCTCCAGAGTCATAATCATCGATACCAAAGATACATCGTACGAGTTCGGTACGGCCCGCTCCGACCAGACCGGCTAGCGTTAATATTTCTCCCTCACGCAAATTGAAAGATATATCTTGTAAAACCCCTTGTTTGAAGAGGTTTCGCACTTTTAGAATTTCTTTGCCCGGTATCCTTTCTACGAGAGGTAGCTCAGGCACGTCCGTATTGACCATCATCCGCACAATGGTGTTTTCATCAAGATTTTGGATATCATCGGTTCCCACATAGCATCCGTCTCTAAAAACAGTTACTCTGTCGCAAATCGCAAATATTTCTTCTAGCCAATGTGATACAAATATGATGCCAATCCCCTTACTCTTAAGATCCCGCATTACATTAAACAATCTTTCAATTTCTCTTGGGGATAACGATGTTGTAGGCTCATCCATGATGATCACTTTGGCATTTTCAGACAACGCCCTCGCGATTTCGACTAACTGCCCTTCAGCTGGAGTTAGTTGATAACCCAATAAATCTAAATTCAGGCCAGGAACGACCGTTTCTATAGCACGAATGGCTATTCGTCTGCATTCATCATCCGAAACAACACCATATCTCCCTACCCATCGACCCAGCATAATATTGTCAATGACATTCATATGAGGAATGAGATTGTGTTCTTGATGAATCGTCGCTATGCCAGCATCGTGTGAGGATTTTGGATCATGGAGACGAATCGGTTCGCCGTTCATTCGGATTTCACCTTCGTCAGGAGCATGATATCCGGATATAATTTTAATTAAAGTGGACTTTCCGGCGCCATTTGCTCCAAGCAGCGCATGTATTTCTCCTGGCTTTAGCTCAAAACTTACACCATTTAATGCGACGACCCCTTGAAATCGCTTATGAATGCCATTGGCTTTTAATAAAGCCATGAGATCACCTCCTATTCATCATAATTTATATGTTCCTTCCAGTCTCCTTTCCTTTGTCATTTTAATATCACATCGTTTTTTTGTTGTTTTCTTCTCTTCTATAAGATACCTCATTTTTTGTATAATAAAAATAAACAAAATTGCTGTAATTATTACACTTTTTTGCTGTATCTGTTTTCCATAAAGTCTGATCGCGAGAAATGATAAATATGCCTAAACAAGCAAAGAAGAAAGTAAAAAGAGCTCTAATTTTAGAGCCCTTTCAGACAGTCAATTTTTATTAAGTTCCAGTTTCATTTCATCCTATAGCATATTTTTTTCAATTAGATATTTACGTCGATAAACGTCCAGCAGAGCTGCAATAAGGATTAGGGATGCGGTCACAAATGTTTCCCATGCAGGAGGAACACCCAGCAAATTTACTGCATTTGCTACCAGCGAAATCAGAAAAGCCCCCAATACGGTTCCAGCAACATTACCTTGACCTCCAAATAAACTCGTTCCCCCAATAACAGTTGCCGTAATAACGGTCAATTCAATCCCTCTGCCGGCATTTGAACCCGCTGATTCCAATAGTGCGGTCATAAATATACCCGCAGTCGCTGCCATCAATCCTGAGATTATAAAAGAAAATATAATAATTAGTCTTGTGCGAATACCTGCAAGTCTTGCTGCATCTTCATTACCGCCTGTAGCATAGACCGCTCTTCCAAATACCGTATATTTCAATATAATATGTGCCATTAATACTAGTACAGCCACAACAATGATCAAAATCGGAATACCAAATAGCCTGTCATTAGCAAGAACCACGAAACTATACGGTACCGGTGTAATGTTGGAGCCATTGGTATACATGGTTACAATTCCCCTGGCCATGCCCATTGTAGCTAAAGTGACAATCAGAGGAGGAACATGAAATCTGGATGCCATGATCCCATTGAATAAACCAAATGCAGCACCGATTAAAAGTGAAATGAAAACTCCTAAAATGACAGGAACGTCATGATATACAATAGTTCCCAAACCTATTGCCGCCGAAACGGCCATCACCCCGCCTACAGATAAGTCGATGCCTCCTGTCAGCATGACAAAAGTAACTCCAACTGATAGCGTGATAAGAATAGCAGATTGAATTAGCAAATTAATCAGATTCGTTTTCGTTAAAAATACTGGAGACAAAAAACTAAGAATAACACAAAAAACGATGATGATGAAAAATAAACCCAGGCTGCCTATATACTGTTTGATCATTCGATGAACATAATTTTCATTATCTTCAATTGGTATAACATCTGGTTTTTGACTGCTATGGTCGTATTCAAGTTGTTGATATCGCAACCCTTAACACCCCTTTTCCCATGGCTTCTCTCCTTTAAAGATTATTAAGCATTGCCTTAAGGCGCATTCATTAACTGGACAATCTTTTGTTCAGTCAGATTATGATTTGGCAAACTGCCAATCACGCATCCTTGATTCATGACTAAAATGCGATGACACAAGCCTAATAACTCTTGTATATCTGAAGAGATGATGAGAACTCCTTTTCCTTGTTCAGCAAGCTCATGAATCTTAAGATATAAATCGCTCCTGCTGGCAACATCAATTCCTTTAGTGGGCTCATCCAGCAAATAGATTGCGCTGTCTGCCATTAACCATCTGCCCAACATCACCTTTTGCTGATTACCGCCACTTAGATACTTGACCTTTTGGTCCACATGGCTCAATTTAATGTCTAAATCGATAACGTTCTGCAATGATTCATCCATTTCTTCGTTGACTTTAACGAACTGCCATCGGTTTAATTTTTTCAAACTGGATATGGATAGATTGTTTCTTACGCTCATGTTCATCATCAAACCAGAAGTTAATCGGTTTTCATTAACATATCCAAATCGTTCATTGACCGCCTGAATGGGATGATTAAAAACAACTTCCTGTTGTCTCCAAAAAATATTACCAGAATCTCTCTGCTTATGCCCAAAAATTGTCTTTGCCAGTTCCGATTTCCCAGATCCGGCCAATCCAGCAATACCAAGAATTTCCCCTTCATACAATGTGAAATTTACATTATTAAAAAGTGGCCTTTTTGTAAGATTTTCCACTTTCAACAATTCGTTTCTGCTAGATTTCAAAATAGGGGGAAAATATAATTTAGCGTCCCTACCGAACATCAGCTTGACCATATCCTTTTCGGGCAAATTTTGGACATCGCTTGTGACAATATGTTTACCGTCCCGCAAAATCGTTACCCGGTCACAGATTTTTGAGATTTCATCTAGCCGATGAGAAATATAAATGATCCCTACTCCTTGACTTTTATACATGTTAATCAGTTTAAACAAATTAATTCTCTCATTTTCAGTTAAACCTGCCGTAGGCTCATCCATAATTAGGATTTTGGATTTCTGGCAAATAGACTTTGCAATCGAAATTAAATACTGCTCATGTTGAGAGGTATACCTTACAAGCTTGTTTGGGTTAATAGATACGCCCAGCAGTTTGAGAATTCTCTTTGCTTCCCAATTCATCTTCAAAGAATACACGAATATTTTTAGTAATCTTGGTTCCGTTCCCAAAAAAATATTTTCCGCGACACTCATGTCAGGTATTAAGCTTGGATTCTGGTGAATTACAGAAATCCCCAATTTCTTGGCATCTAAAGGCGAATGAATGGCAACCTGACGATCATTTAAATAAAATTTCCCATTATCTGGTTCAAGCATGCCAGAAGCAATATGCACTAGGGTTGATTTCCCTGCTCCATTTCCGCCAATTAAAGCATGCACTTCCCCAGATTTCAGTTCAAAATTGACTTGATCTAATACTTTATTACCAAAAAATGATTTACTGATATTCTCCATTTTAAAAATCATGTTGGAACCACCCATTTTAATATGAGTTATTATATCCTTAAGTTTAATCAATAAATATAAAAAGTAAAATTATATTTATTGTTAAAAAATTATGCATTCTTGCTATGTTTATAGTTTTCCCTTGAATTATTCTCATAATTTATTATATTTAATACTAATGAACTATCTCAATTATTGATTGTGGAGGTATAGCAATGTGCAACAATTACCAATATTGTTAGATACTCCCCGATTAGAATCCATTATCGAATTAAATAACAATAACCAACAGACCAAAAATAAAACAATCCATAAACATGAAAGTACAGAAATTTTTTTTATTCAAGAAGGAAAAGGTCAATTCCTAGTAGGCCAAGAAATTATTTCAGCGAAAAGAGGAGACCTGGTTCTGATTCATCCTTTTGTAGAGCATGAAACAATCTCATCAGTTAATGATTCTATTAAAGGTTTCTCACTCACCTTTACCCATTTACATATTTCAGAACTTCCTAAAGGCCATTTTAACCTTGAATCTTCTCCTGTTCTACTTGGAGCTCAAACCAACCACATGGCGATCAGTAAATATTTGGAGGATATTCATACAGAACACCAGGATATGACATTTGGTTCACAAGAGATTATCAACTCTCTGTTAACTGCATTTATTATATTAATTCTCCGCTCCCTGAATGATAATACGAACAATCATTCGAACATATCAATATCAGAAAAAGCAATAAAATATATCTCCCAAAACTATAATAAAGATCTGTCACTAAGCGAGTTAGCCGATGTCATTTTTGTAAGCCCTTACCATTTAGCTCACACATTTAAAAATGAAATCGGTATTTCTCCAATACAGTATCTGATTCAATATCGCATAGATGAAGCCAAGAAAATGCTGCTGCACTCTAATCTATCAATACAAGAAATCTCTTACAAAGTTGGTTATCACAATGCTACCTACTTTAATTTAATATTTAAAAAAACAACAGGGCTTTCACCTGGCAAATTCAGAAAAAACAATAGATAAAATAGTTTTATGAATACATTTTACCAAAAAATCTTCTACTCGTTAATTCATAATATGGACACTAAATAAGACCCGAGTTTCCTTAGCAGTGGAATTTCGGGTCTTTAACTTGTCTTATTTATCCCTTTACAAATACGGTTTTAATAGCAGTAAAAAATTCTTATTTGCTGGGTTAATGCTTGGATCCACTTAATTTGTGGATGAACCAACCCATTGACCGTTAATAAAGTTTTGGTACGTCTTAACCAAAACATTTTTACAATATAAAACAATGTTCTGTATTAACGCTAGGAGATAGAATCCATTCAACTAATCCTGCATTTCTCAACTTGACTGAAGATCTACTGGCCCAGCCGTCCAACAGCGAAAAATATTAAACTGCAACGGACTGACTTACCTGGCTCTTAACCGGATTCTTCAGGATACCAATACCATTAATTTCTATTTCAATGAGATCGTTATTTTTTAAGGTGAACTCATTAGGAGGAACGATGCACGTTCCTGTTAGCAATACCGTACCATCAAATATTTCATTATCCAGTACCAAGTAAGAAACAAGTTCTTTGAATTTACGCTTTAATTGATTTGTATTTGCTGTTCCCTCGACAACTCGCTTTCCATCGCGATAGATACGGCAAGTGATTTGGAAATCATAAGGATTCTCTACCGTTTCTGCCAAACGAATAGATGGTCCAATAGAGCAAGAACGTCTCCAAATTTTTGCTTGAGGTAAATAAAGCGGGTTTTCTCCTTCAATATCTCTGCAGCTCATATCGTTTCCTATTGTATAACCAACGATCTTCCCTGTTTTTGTAATAACCAAACCAAGTTCTGGTTCAGGTATCTGCCAGTTAGAATCACTTCTAATATAAAGATCCTGGTTCGTACCTACTGTACGAGCTGCAGTTGACTTAAAGAATATTTCCGGACGTACCGCATCATAAACTTTATCATAGAACGTGGTCGCATCTAACTTACCTGCTGTGGCTTCATAGTTTCGTGCATCACGACTTCTTTCATAGGTTACTCCAGATGCCCAAACTTCAGGTGCTTCAATTGGAACAAGAAGCTGCAGCTCTTCGGCATTAACATCCAATGGATTCGAAACAGCGATAACCCCTTCGATAAAAGCACGCGGTGTCGTGTTTAGTTCTTCAGCTTGATTTACTAGCTCCATAAAATCTTGTTGAGGAAGTACATAAACTTTAGAGTCATCAGTTAGAGCAGCAAGGATAGGAATCAATTTTTCATTAAGAAAACGAATAATACGCATAGTAAACCTCCCCTTTCTTTCATATAAAACTAAGTTTTGTATAATAGATAGATTTATTAGGATAGTCTAGAACCATACCCCATTTGTGCTGAGATTTGTTCGCCCGCTTTTATAAATAGTTTAAGAAGCTCATGCAATTTATGGTCATCCACCCGAGAAACAAGGGTTGACATACCAATTGCCGCGATAACTTCACCATTCCAATCTCTAATCGGTACAGCAATACAATAAATGCTAGGTTCATTTTCCTGGTTATCTATAGCATAACCCACTTCACAAACGTGATTTAATTCTTGTAAAAACTCTTCTTCACTCAAAACAGTGTTCCCTGTCAATTTTTGATATACATACCCATCCAAAATTTTACTACGTTCCTCCGGTATACGAAAAGCAACCAAGACCTTCCCCGCAGCAGTGCAGTGTACTGGAAAACGGCTTCCAATACGCGAATACAACATAACCTCCATCGTTCCTTCCACTTGATCCATATATACAACCTCTTTACCGTCTAAAACAGCTAGGTGCGTTGTTTTACCAGACTTTCTAGATAATTCCACGAGATAACTCTTAGAAATCTTTTGAATATCCATCCCATGGATAACAAAATTCCCTCTTTCAAACAATTTCAGGCCAAGCTTATATCTACCGTTTTTTGTATTCTGTTCAATATAGCCCCTCACTTGCAAAGTTTTCAATAGCGAATGCACCGTACTTTTATTCAAATTCATCCGTTGGCTGATATCTGTAATTTTCAGTTCTGTTTCATGTTCTTTAAACAAGTCTAAAATATCAAGTGCTCGCTCAACAGCTTGTATAATCGGCATATTCCGCCTCCTTTACCTATTGGACTTTTTAACCTAGTCCTAAACCAGGAGGAATCGTTCACACATGGCAACTACATTCATAATATGAAATATTTGAAAATTGAAAACTCCAGTGGGGAATTTGTATTGTAAGGAACCCTCTTATGAATGAGCTTTGAACCGCTATCTTCTCTCACTGTAGAAATATCCTTATATTAATAATTCATTTCCTAATCGGCATATCTGCATTTTATGCAATCGAACCATCTGTCAACGGTCATTCAGATACTCCATCAACGGAATCGGGCAAGCTGGCACCGCCAAGCCAGGCGGATAGCGCAGCGACCAGTGGCGTGTGCTTATTAAACAGATTGGCAAGAACGCTCATGTGATGTGCGCCACGCACAACAACCATCGATGCGTGGTCCCGCTGGGCTAACTTGCGCGACAGATCATGAAACACGGCTGTCTCCTTCTCACCGACGATGAGTGCTGTCGGCACGCGATGCGCTATATCATGGATCGTCCAGGCAGAGATTTCGGCTTCGGTCAGTGCCAGTTCATCCTGCAGGAAAGACATGCTGACCAGGTTCAGATCGAACGCCCCGCTCACAGCAACAACGGCAGCACAGTAATCAGCCACGTCACGCGATTGGATCGCGGCCAGTGCCAATTGTGCGCCTGCGGAATGACCAACGAGGCAGACCTTTGTTCGTTCTGGCAAGAGAGTCAAGAGGTGGACAATTGCCGTCCGCACATCGCTGACTACATCTGCCATTCGGACACCTGGCATCAGTCGGTACTCCACGTTCGCAACCGTTGGGCCGAATGCCGTTAGGCCGGGCAGCACACAACGGTGATCCTCTGCTCGCAGCGCACGCCAGTACCCGCCATGCACAAAAACGGGGACTACAAGCCCTGAGTTGCTTATCTCCCCAACCTCCAGCCATTGGCGCGGATCGTCGCCATATACATGGCTAACTAATGGCGATCGCTCCGACACCGCCCGACTCCGACTTTCCAGGCATTCGAGCCACACTCCAAAGTCCGGCAGAATTTTCGCCATCCGTAACTGGCCATCCCAGTAATCCCGGCTGTGCAGCACGTTCATCGTCCCACTCCTGTTGGTAAAACCCGCCGCGGAGCGGCGGGAAATGCGATAAGTCTGTACATTGTTTCCTCCCTGACATGTTTGATATCTCTTGATTATTAAGCTATGGAGATCAAGCCCTGACGTGTCTCTACGTTGTCGCGGGGGTCCTTCCATATCTTTCCGTCCTTCATGATCATGGCCAGGTTGCTGCGATCTTGGAGAAGTGATACATCCTTGGTGACATCCCCTCGAATAAGGAGCATATCAGCAAGAAACCCTTCCTTTATCTGTCCCAGTTCTTCTCCCATGCGCATAAGCTGTGCGCCAACGCTTGTAGCACACTTCAGCGCTTCGACCGGCGAATAACCAAAGTACCGAACGAAATGTTCAATGTCCTTGGCATTTTGCCCCATAGGCGTAATTGTAAAGCCGTAGTCACCACCTACCACGACTCTGATACCGCGCTTACGAATTTCATGATAAGTCTTACAGGTGGCTTCAAACTTACGAAACAGCCCCATGCTCTCAGCCACTTCTACCGGCATACCGCCCATAGTACTGTTGTGAACGAGACCAAAGGCTGGCCCTACAAAGACGCGATCCTTCACAGACTCAAGCATGTCGAGAGCTTCTTCATCGGCGAAATCACAGTGATAAATACAATCTACTCCGTGACGGACAGCCATCTTAACACTCTGCGAGGAACGGGCATGGGCTGCAACTATTTTGCCGAAGCGATGACCGACTGAAACAAACGCAGCCAATTCCTCATCCTCGAGAGGCGTGATCTCTGCCCGGGCATGGCTGACGAATTCGTCACCCGAGATATTGATCTTTAGAACATCGACACCATCACGGATGCATTCCCTGGCCACGCGGCGAAATTCGTCCGCACCGTTTGCAACCATGCCAAAGCTCTCCTGATAAATGTGCCTCTTGCGCTCGTCACCCAGACCTGCTGTGGTCGTAATCTCGGGGCTTCCAGCCAGCATCCGGGGTCCTTCGATTATGCCCGCATTGATTGCATTGCGGGCAGTGACGCCCAACATTGGCTTTGCCGAAGCGGCTTCAAAAATCGAGGTAAATCCATGACTGAGAAGCAGCTTCAGGTTCTGTGCTGTCAACAGCATGTGCTCCTCTGGGCAAATCAAGCCCAGTTCTACATTCGTGCTGATACCGGTAAAACTTGGGTGGCAATGTCCCTCCACCATACCAGGCATCAATGTCATGCCAGTTCCGTCTATGTGATCAGCGGGCAGATCGGAAGGCACTTCACTTCCGCGGATTACCGATTCGATTCGGTTGTCTTTAACGATGACGGTGGCAGGGTAGGACGCATCAGAAAGCCCGTCCCAGACTTTTGCTCCGGTAATGCAAATGTAGTTCATAGTATTCATTCCTCCTCTATAATTTTTTTGTTAATCTATTCCAATCTACTGTAATAACCATTTGATTCTTCTATATATAAAATACCGCATTTCCTATTTAATAAAAATAAACAATATTGCGATAATTATTATGTATTTTGCTATTCTTTTTTAGTTAGTTCAATAGCTATTAGATCTGTCTTCTCGATACTAAAAAAGAAGCACCTCCTGCGCTTCTTAAAATCGGAATAAATCCGTTAATGAACTGCGGTCGAGTAGAGGCAAGCCTCTCGACTTGCTCCCCCTCTCAGAACCGTACGTGAGTCTGTCTAACAATTAGTTTGAAAATCACTAAAAGCATGAAATTCTAGGGGATATTCTATAAAAGTAATTCATTCCACTTAATATAGATGCCAGATCCCCTTTTAATTTCCTTATTAATTCCTTAACTCCAATAATTTTTATTAATCTTTTTATATTGTAGGCAAGACAAATAAAGCTTACCTCAGTGCTTACTGATTCAAGCCCTCTAGTTAACAAATATGTATAACCAAAGTGTCGTTTAATGGTGCCGAAAGGGTGCTCTACAATGGATCCCCTTTTTAGGTAAATATCGTTTTTCTTCAGGGTGTTTGCCGTTATGATTTCAATAACTTCTTCTTCCTTAAGCCTTGTAACAGATCTCCCACCTTTAGAGGAGGTGCAAGAATCTTTTTTCCCACAATTCATGTAATCTTCACACGTATAACGTTGGTGGTCTTTATCGTTCTGCTTTCCATTCCATTTAAACTTCAAGGTATAACCCATCGGGCATGTATATACGTCATTACATTTGTCATACTGGAAGTTTGTTTTATCAAAACCATTTTGTACTTTTTCTTGCTTTCCTTTTTGGGCTTTTATCAAGAGTTCTGTTTGTTCATCTACTACATCAAGAATTTCAGAGGCATTTTACGTGGTCGGTCATGTATTCTATGATGAAACCTACTGATCAAGTTATATATGCAATTCAAAAGGGTAAAGGAGCTCGTTTAGTTATTAGATATAACGTCTAATTTACTTGCTAAAATGCTGTACCATAAGAAATCTACTCCTTCCCTATGTTTAGTGACAACAATAAATTATGGGGAGGTGTGGCATATGAGTGCGAGCTATATTTTGATTTAACAAGCGGTTCTATCTCAGTACCACTAACTTTCACCCTGTACCGGTCCCCTATCAGAACCGCTATTTCTTTTTGATTTAACAAGCGGTTCTATCTCAGTACCACTAACTTTCACCCTGTACCGGTCCCCTATCAGAACCGCTATTTCTTTTTGATTTAACAAGCGATTCTATCTCAATACCGCTAACCTTGACCCTGTACCGGTTCCCTATCAGAACCAATGCTATTCCTTATGATTACAAGCCGTTCTAATTCAATATCGCTAACTTTCACCCTGTACCGGTTCCCTATCAGAACCGCTATTTCTTTTTGATTTAACAAGCGATTCTATCTCAATACCGCTAACCTTGACCCTGTACCGGTTCCCTATCAGAACCAATGCTATTCCTTATGATTACAAGCCGTTCTAATTCAATATCGCTAACTTTCACCCTGTACCGGTTCCCTATCAGAACCGCTATTTCTTTTTGATTTAACAAGCGGTTCTATCTCAGTACCACTAACTTTCACCCTGTACCGGTCCCCTATCAGAACCGCTATTTCTTTTTGATTTAACAAGCGGTTCTATCTCAGTACCGCTACCTTTCACCCTACACCCGGTTCCCTATCAGAACCAGTGCTAATTCTTATGGATTGACAAGCCGTTCTATCTCAGTACCATTAACTTTCACCCTGCACCGGTTCCCTGTAGAACCAGTGCTATTTCTTGTGAGTTACAAATAGTTCTATCTTAGTACCGATAACTTTGATTCTGACCGGTTTTCTATCAGAACCAGTTCTACTTCTTGAGGATTTACAAGCCGTTCTATCCCAGTACCGATAACTTTGATTCTGACCGGTTTTCTATCAGAACCAGTTCTACTTCTTGAGGATTTACAAGCCGTTCTATCCCAGTACCGATAACTTTGATTCTGACCGGTTTTCTATCAGAACCAGTTCTACTTCTTGAGGATTTACAAGCGGTTCTATCCTAGTACCGATAACTTTGATCCTGACCAGTTTCCGATCAGAACCAGTTCTATCTTGTGATTCACAAGCGGTTCTATCCAATACCGCTATGCTTGGTCCGTCCCCCACCTTCTGCCGCCCCAGCTTTAAACCAGTCACCCAACAGAACCAGTTTCCAATCAGAACCAGTCTCAATTAATCATTAAAGATCTTTATTTATTATTGATAATTAATAAATAAGATAGATAGATATCATCTTCCTCTTTCACCACTCGACAAATTTCGGGTGGTGACAGGCACTCTCCAAAAATGTGCATTTTGGTAATGTAATGCACATGTTCGTGTATGGATTGAGTCGGGCTTCTCACGTATCTTAGGGTTATCGGAAGGCGGGTGACGAAGGTATGGACACGGTCGGGCAAAGGATTCGCAAACGGAGAGAAGAGTTTGGATGGAATCAGGAGAATTTGG
This sequence comes from Ammoniphilus sp. YIM 78166, assembly GCF_004522215.1. Lineage (GTDB taxonomy): Bacteria > Bacillota > Bacilli > Aneurinibacillales > RAOX-1 > YIM-78166. The sequence continues at coordinate 151,123 of NZ_SDLR01000006.1, forward strand.
CAGAAGAGGCCGGGATTCATCGGAACACGATTGCCAAATATGAAAACGATTCAAACGTTCCGACAGATATTTTCATTTTATGCCAATTGACGATAGCTCTTCGAGTTCCCCTTGAATACCTCCTTACCGAGGAATGTTTGGACATTCTGTCAAAGAACCCCGCTCACCTTGCATCCAGAAGGTTTGCAGAGCAGCTTAACACGGCCGAGAAGATTGCTGCTGTCGAGCAGATCATACAAGCCACTACCGCGTTTCATCCCCCGAAATAACATCCTATCAAACCATTGGAGGCCTCATTATGCTAACATCCCCCGTAATCCCCCAAATCCACTCGATTATGGTGAGTGATTGGCTCCCTAAGCTGGGTGAAAAAGCCTTTCTCACCTGGCTTCGCTTACACAGCTGGAAAAAGGAGACAAGCTCCCCTGACACCCCTTTCTCCCTTTCCCTTTCTCTCAACAAGATTATTAAGCAACTGAAAATGGGAAAAAACACCTTCTATGAAAAAGTACTTCGCCCTTTGCTCCATTTTGGCCTGATTGAACTCAAACCCAAAAATGAAGCTCAAAAAGAAACTCATCTCATTATCTATTCCTACCCAGAAAACAATCCAGAAAATGCGCATTCGGTTTTACAGGCATCCCATAACCTTGAACCCGAAGCTCCACAAGCGGTTCCCTCCGATTACACCTCTGACCATGATCATCAGCCATATCCTCCTGAAGATCAGGAGGACCCTCAGGAAAACAATGAAACCACACCTGTTCTACCACCCGAAGAATTCCCATCTGAAGAACTTCCACTATGTATCGAAGAAGCCATGAATCAGGACCACCGACTTCGAGAAAGGTCAAACGATATCATCCAGGTCTACCACCAATGTCGAGCAGATCCCCGATTTGACCTTCAGCTCTTCCACAAGAAATTGATCACCTGCATTAATTACTCCCATGACCCTAAACGATTTGGCGCCTATCTGTTAAAAGCCATTCATAACGAATGGAAACTCCCACAGCATTCTATATCTCATCCCATCGTTCCTTTTTCCCCATCCCCCTCCACCCAACAACGCCCCCGTGATGTTCCGGAATGGGTTTGGAAACAGCAGCAGGGTCTAACCCCGCCGAATACGGATAAGCTCAGTCCCGAACAACAGGCTATTGCAGACCGGCTTCTCCGCGAGTTGGGGGAGTTGGGTTGAGACCGTATCATTCTCATTTTTTATATAACGGTAACTATCCATTCAAATTTTTACACACAAAAAGGAGGAGCTTTCATGTTTAACTCATTGAAAACCATTAAACCAGCCATTACCACTATTCTGATCCCAGACTGGGTTTGGAACCATCAAGAAGGGAACACTTTGCCCAGCCTCGAACCACTAAGCCCAGATCAACAAGCTATCCTTAATCAGCTTCTTCTTGCATTGGAGGAAATCAAATGAACACACCCCTAACATACGGCATTCAATGTTGTCCGTACTGCTTCTTAACGGTTGCTGAATTCCTAAATGGAAGACAATATGTCCTATCGCCCGATCACATGGATTTTGTCCATGATTATTGCTTGGCGCCTTTATTACAAACGGAATGGAAGGTTATCTGCATAGGAAAGGATGATGCTGCATGCTAATCGAATGGAAAGGAAGCCCTCACTTTACCCCTCTAGTTCGTCCCCACCGTAATTTACCCGAACCTCCTCTAATCGTCCTTCACACAATGGCTGGCTCATTAGCTGGAACACTCGCCCATTTCCAAAGTCCTCATTCTCTCGTCAGTAGCCACTATGGAGTCGGCCGGAAAGGGGAAATTCATCAGTATGTGGATGAAAAGGATGGCGCCTGGACGAATGGAAGAGTGAACAAGCCATCCGCAGACCAGATTATCCAAAGAGGCGGCAACCCTAATCGATATACAATCACGATTGAATTCGAGGGAAAAGACCGAGGCGGTGCCATTGATGAACCCCAGTACCAGGCAGGACTGTGGTTGATCAAACAGATCGCAGCTCGGTGGAAGATCCCTTTAACCCGAGATTACATTATCGGTCACTACGAAATTGATTCGGTGAACAAGCCGAGCTGCCCCGGTCCCTTTTTTCCATGGAGCCGTCTTATGAAAGATTTGGAGAGTACACTACCAATGGTGAGCATCTGTCACCAAGGGACGCCCATTGCCATGGGATACTTAGACAGCGGAACCACCTATGGTCCCATCCGGAAAATTGCTGAAGCCCTGGGGTATACGGTGAAGTGGGATGAGCTTAGTAAGAAGGTGGATTTGAGTAAGTGACTTCTGAACTTGTAAACTGATCATCTGGATAGTTATTGTTGTATTCACGACTGGTGTATTCACGACTGTTGCATTCATGATGGTTGTATTCACGACTGTTGCATTCATGATGGTTGTATTCATTAACATTGTATTCATGAAATTTGTACTCAAAAACAATAAAATTTATAAATTTATTGTTTACAAAAAGCGTTGAACATGCTATTATAGAATTATCAAAGAAAGGAGGTGAAACAAATGCTGATAACCAAAGACGTTAAGGAAATCAAGTTGATCTTCATCAGCGGAATGGATGAAGATGGTAAAGCCATCCGCAAGTCCCGCACTTACAGAAACGTCAACCCCGCTAACGCCACGCTTGAAAATGTCCACCTGTTCGGACAAGCCATGGCTGCTCTTTCCGAATGGCCACTCGACCAAGTTATCCTGACCAACTCCCAAGAGATCATCGAAATCATGTAGAGTGCCTGTCACTCCCCGAATTTCCCCGGAAATTGTCGATGACTCCCCAGACAGTGCCCCGCTTTGATCCCCCCATGAAAGGAGGTGTACATAATGCCTCGTGAACTCAATGAATCTCTCATCTCCCTGTACTTCAACAAGACAGATGGCAAGACCTTGAAGCTCGATGTTCCAGCTCCAAAAGCTGACTTAACATCCGCTTCTGTCAAAACTCAAATGGAAGCCGTCGTAGCCATCGGTGGATTGTTCGATATCACATCCATTAAGGATGCCGGAATCACTCAACGATCAGTCACAGACTTCGCCGTAGAAGAATAATAGAGTGCCTGTCACTCCCCGAAATTTGTCAAAAGCCCCTAAAGGGACTACAATTGCTTCTGAGCACGAGTAACTCGACAGTTCAGAAGCAACAGAAGAAGGAGGGAAACCCATGGAACAGTTGGACATCATCCCACTGATCGGTAATCTGGGTTTCCCCATTTTTGTTTCCTGGTACTTACTCACAAGGGTCGAGAACAAGATGGATAACTTAACCGCCTCTATCGCCGAGATGACCAAGGCGATTCATAGGTGGAAGGAAACATAGAGTGGTGGAAACCCTAAACACGAAAAAGGCCTGATCTACATCACAAGAGGATGTGAATCAGGCCTTTATAGCATACATACGTTTATCGACTAGCTTTGTTTTCTTAAGGCAGTAATTTAATTGAAAAACACAGCTCTAAGTAAGGCCATTTCGGATTAATATGAACAGGACTTCTGGGAGCTACCCTTTTGCAAGGTGAAGCGTTAGATTCGCTGTCGACGGGCGATTACATATTTCAACCGTAATTTGAACTGAATTAAGTTTCCATGAATAATATAAGTAGATAAAGTATAAAAATAAGAAAGTCAGGTGCTCGCTACACCTGACTGTGCAATTACAGGCCGCATGAAGAGCGGCTGAGCTAAGTTAAGTAGTATTTTAAAAGAAGTAACTACCCCATTATCCTTTGGTCGAGGTCAGGGCGGTTACTTATTCTTTTTACGACGATCATTACAACAATTGTTAAAACTCCTATCAAAACTAAATTTGATGTGAGTGCTATCATTATTGCTTCATACGCCGTCATGTTACCACCTCCCTTCTATAGGGAAGTGGCCAACCGCCCACCCTGCATTATGTAATTGCTTCTCTTATCCTAGCAAATTTCTGCAGTCTATCTGCTCCTTAAATTAAATAGATCGTGACATTTTTTAGAGTAACAAATATCGGTTTTGAAACGATATTAGAACGACAATAACCTCCCCAATCAAGAAATTAATCTTGATTGGGGAGGTTTACTTTCATACTTTAGCGGAGTGAGGGACAGTCCCCTACCTGGGGGTATCACCCCCGAGCCGGACATTAAAGAACAGCAGGACTGTCCCTTTTCCAATGTGGCGTGAATTAAATTCTTATTAAAAATTACCTATCAAACTATGGACACAACTTGCCAAGAAGTGGCTGATCATTTAGGATTTATCAAGGAAGAAACCCCCGGAATTAAATTTTAAATCCTATATTAAACACAATTAACTTATAAAAGAAAAAGATTTTAGGTAACTCTTAAAGAGGTCTCCTAAAGTCTTTTCTTGTAAAGCCTTTGCTTGTTGAGCATAGCCCCCTGCTCTTTTACAGCCGTAATTGAGCGTTATCAACAGATATAGGAGGAGACTCCGTACCCTAAACTTCCCTTCACGATAAAAAAGGCAACCCTTCTGATGGCCAGAAGGATTGCCCTTTTATACGTGATTTCTGTTTTGCAACCTCAATCGCAAACACGCTACTTGCGCTTTCGATCATCAATCACCGTTTCAATGATGATTTTCAGGCCTTCTACCATCGTTTGGTGAGGCAAGCTGGGCAAGGTCTGCTTTTCAACGGCCATGGCCGTTGACGCCGGAAAATGAATGAACCCCGCTATGATAGACAAATCGTTCCTCCGGATGTAATCCAAAACCGCGTATAGGGTATTATTGCAGATAAAAGTACCAGCCGTATTGGAGATGAACGAAGGGATTCCTCGCTTTAACAAATTGTAAGTAATTTGCCGATTGGGAAGCGTAGAAAACAACCCATCAGGCCCCTCTGGATTAATCCTTTCATCAATGGGCTTTATCCCTCGATTGTCGGCAATCGGGTCTTCCCCCATGGTGTCCTTCATATTGATTCCAATTCTCTCTGGGGTGATTGCTGTCCGGCCTGCATAGAGTCCGCATGAAATGACAGCATCAGGGGAAATTCGCTCGATCTCTCCTATGATTTTTTCTGCACATTCATCATAATTTACAGGAAGCAAAACGGTATAAATTTCCGCTCCTTCAAATTCCTCTTTCCCAATATCCTTTAGAATTGCTTCGGTGGGATTCAATCCCATCCCGCCAAACGGCTCAAAGCCAGTCACTAAAATTTTCACAATGAACACCTCACTTTTTCTTAGTTAGAAATATGAAAGGAAGGACAACCACCATACCAAGGCTACCTAAGATTGCATAAATGAACAGCAGGTACATCGTCTCGGCAGGGATAGGCATAACGGCATCTTGGTTAAAAGAAGCGACGATATAAAACACGGAATAAATCAAAACAGCAAGAATCGTTCCTTTTACAACTTTAGGCACTTGTTTTCCCTCCTCTTTCGGATAGCCCGGCTTCCTGATTTTTTGCCATGTAGGAAACACCAACAATCACAACGACAGAAATAAGCAATGAGAGCAGATTAGCTAACGGGCCGGATTGATTTAAGATCATAAACCCACCAATCCCGATGCTTAAGAGCATGGACCAGAAAGCCCCGTTAGAAGTAGCTCCTTTCCAGACCAACCCGAGGTAAAGTGGCAGGATTAGCGCAATGTTCACGGCACTGTTAATGACCAGAAGACCTAGAATGCTTGTAAACTTTAGGGCGCCTACGATCCCGATCACACCGAGGAAAATCTGCAACCCAAAGCTTAAGAACAGATTTTGTTTGGATGTCAAAGGTTTTTTCACATATTTGTTAATGATATCAAACTGTACGATCGATGCTACATTATTAACTGTCGCATCACCGGAGGAGAATACCAGGGCCATCCCTCCCAAAAGGAATAACACGGCTGCCCAAGTTGGAAATAGATCCATGACCAATCTGGTGGCTGCTTGACTCGGGTCAATGCTCGGCATCAGCATGAACGCTGCCATCCCCATGATTCCGGAACCTACGGCAAAAGGAGCCCAGGTAGGGCCGAACCACCAAATGGCCCGTTCAGCAGACTTGCTGTCTCTAGCCGAGAAAATTCTCTGCCAAATGACCGGAGATGCAATGGTCAAGGCAGTTAGTACAAGGAAGAAGTCTACCATATTTAAGGGACCCCAAGCTAACATGTTTAACTTTTCTTGGGGCAATCTGGAAACAAAATCGGTAAATCCGACATTTTGAATCGTAAGGATAAGAGCTACGATGACAGACAAACCAGCCAGTACGAGCTGATAGACATGTGACCATACCATCGCCTCGAAACCGCCCAGGGCAGTATAAAGAACGAGGACAATTCCACCTATGATAGTCGCTGTGGCGGTATCAATATTTAACAGCGAAGAGAGAACAATCCCGATCGCCATGACAACGGAAATGATGTAGAGAATGTTTGAAATAAGTACAATAACCAAAGATGCTAAACGCGACTTCTCGTCATACCTCTTGCCTACATATTCTACAATCGTGACACCGTTTGGCATGGATTCCCGAATTTTAGAAACAATATTGACTGGCCATACAAAGAAAATGACTGGAACAGCAACCCCGATGGCATACCAGATCGGCCCTGAAATTCCATTCCGGAATCCACTTTCCGCTGCAGCCAACAAGGTATAGTTGCTCGCCCATGCTGCAACAAGTGTTGCCAACAGGTGCCCGACACCAAAGTTTCGGGTTCCGACATATTGGCTTTCCTGCAAACTGTTTCCCTTATTTAGATTCTTAATAAAGTTAATCAAACCCCAACCGATTAATATGGAAAAATAAATCCCAACAACAACAGCGACTTCTGTTCTCATGCCTCTTCTCCTTTCAATTTCTACTCCATTTTAGACGGAATCCAACTGGCTCACCTTGAAGCCAAATGCCTAGATTTCCTGGCTGAAATAACCGGGCAAAGTCCAAAACATAGGGACTATTCACATGGATGCAGATGGTATCTGCTATCGCCTCGGACAAGCCATTTTTTAACGTTTCATCACCAGTAGAGAAGTTTTTAACGAATATTCAAACACTTCCCCACCATAGGACCCCTTTCGTTTTTATCAAAAAACTCTTCCAAGGATTGAACCATGCGGTAAGCCTATGTTTTGGTCATATCGCTGACTTCCACAACTTGGTGAACACTCATGATTTTCATTGACTTTGAAAATTTCTCAATCCTCTTTGTTCCGAATTACGGAACTGCTATTCTGAATTTTATTTTGTTTGTTGGATTTATTATAATAGTGAAAAACTAAAATGACAACGCTTTTTTTTAATTTGCTTGAAACTAACCCGAATGGCCCCCTGACAAAACAAGATCATTCCCTTTCTTATGAATAATGGATAGTACTCACAAAAGAAAAGAACAACCTGGTGTAAAGCACCTAGTTGTTCTTAGACTATGCTTGTAAAAGCTATTGTTTATTTTTGCTATCATGAGGGACTACAACTAACGCACTTTTCGTTACAGAATTTGGCTGTATAGGTTATGGTATAAATTCTACCATTTCTTCTTCAAGCTAGCGCAAGGCTGATCATGCTAATAGTCACTCCATAAGATATACCACCAAATGGTTCTCAATAGTATTAGATAATTACATTCGTTGAAGAGAACAGCAATACCCAATCTTTGTTCTTCACCGATCGACAAAATTCGGGTGGTGACAGGCACTCACACTAAAACACGGGGGGTGAGTTCTTGTTTGATGACGTCGGCGATTCCGTTTACGTATTGCTTGAGGTCATCTTCGTTGGGACCTTCGGCCATGACACGGATGAGGGATTCGGTTCCTGATGCGCGAACGAGGACTCTGCCACTCTCCCCTAGTTTTTCTTCAACGGAGCGGATGCTTGCTTGAATGGATTCATTGGTGTCCCATCCGGTTTTATCTTCTACCTGTACATTAACCAAAAGTTGAGGATATTTTCGCATCTGGGAGGAAAGCTGGGATAGTGACTTTCCCTCCGCCTTGATGACATCTAACAGTTGGATTGCCGATAACATGCCATCTCCTGTGGTATTATAGTCCAGCATAATGATATGACCGGATTGTTCTCCACCCAGGTTATATCCTCCGCTCATCATTTCCTCCATCACATAGCGGTCTCCTACCTTGGTTTGCTTTGCTTCTAATCCGTTGGTTTGCAAAGCCTTAAAAAAGCCTAGATTACTCATGACCGTAGAAACGACGGTATTGTTCTTTAAACGGCGATCTTTGGACATAGCGGTAGCCAGGATAAATAGGATTTGATCCCCGTCGACGATATTCCCCTGCTCATCTACGGCAATGAGACGATCCGCATCCCCATCAAAAGCCAGTCCCAAATCGGCCTTCTGCTCTACAACTACTTTCTGTAGGTGTTCAGGATGAGTTGATCCACAACCTTCATTGATATTAAAACCATCCGGTTGATGAGCAAGAACAACCGTCTCCGCTCCCAAATCACGAAAAAGCTGGGGAGCAAGAGCATAAGCTGCACCATTTGCACAATCCAGTACGACCTTCAAACCATGAAAAGTATTGTTAACGGTAGTTTTTAAATACGAAAGATATCTCTGTCCACCCTCACGATAATCCGTAACCGTACCAATGGCCGCTTCAACCGGACGAGGAAGCTGATCCTCTTCCGCATCCATTAATGCCTCAATGTCTGCTTCAAGTTCATCCGACAGCTTAAATCCATCCCCACCAAAAAACTTAATTCCGTTATCTTGGAATGGATTATGAGAGGCCGAAATCATCACTCCTGCATCCGAATCTAATGAACGAGTCAGAAAAGCAACACCTGGCGTGGAGATAACACCAACTCGAATGACGTCAACTCCAATTGAAAGTAACCCAGCTGCTAAAGAAGCTTCCAACACGTGTCCGGATATACGCGTATCTCGACCAATAATAACCGTTGGTCGTTTGCCCTGATTATCTTTTGTAAGAACAAATCCTCCACATCGCCCCAATTTAAATGCTAATTCTGGAGTTAATCCTTTGTTTGCTACGCCTCTTACTCCATCCGTTCCAAAATATTTGCCCATTTTTTCTCTACTCCTATCTATCTATTATCTAACATTGGTTTTCCAAAAAGCTTTAGAATCTCTCATCAACTACATTACATCATAAAAAAGTTATAACATTATTAAAATTTAAAGACTAAAATTGGATTTTTTTAATCTCGCATAATTTCTGTATCCGTGAATAAAAATTTGAGCCATGGTCAATAATCTCCCACTGACAACACTCCGTCCATTTCGAAATATTTGCTCATTTTTTCTCTATTCCCTATCAATTCAGGTCTGTACCGTGGCCGTGAACAGTTACTAGAGTGATCAAAACTGAAACTATATTCCATAATCAATAAAGGAAAGAACGCTATTTGTCCTTCCCTTTGTTTAAAATGAAATTCAACTCATTATGCACTAGAGACAGATCCTCCTCCGGTATTACTGTCTGCAAACGATGGCTGTCCCAATAAACATGAGGAGTTTCGATACTTTTCAAATGATTGAGGTCGAAAGATTTCAAACTCCACATCAAATTTTTGATTTGATCCTTTGCCAAGTCAGTTTGAATATGCTCAGCCATAGTATCCATCAGATCAAAAATTCTTGTAGCACTCGACCAGCCCGCTAATTTTTGGACAATTGCTTTAATCGCTTCTTGTTGTCTTCGATTCCTATCAAAATCACTGGAATAATAGTCAACTCCCCGATCATCATGCCGATGGCGGATCCAATCCAACGCATTCTCTCCATCCAACTGCTGTAGGCCGGCACGCAGATTGATATGGGTATGATCTGTCGGATCATTATAAATCAAATCTCTTTCTACCTGGACCGTAATTCCACCTATTTCATCAACAATTTCTACAAAACTATTGAAATCTACTACTATGTAATGGTCAATGGGGATCTTAAAAAGGCGTCCAACCGTTTGTTTGGCCAAGGTAGGACCGTCCGTATCGGGAATCTTTCCTAATCTCTCTTCTTTCCTTCTTAATTGATCTCCCACATTAAACACGCTGTTCACTTTGAGCTCCCGGCTAACTTCCGGTACCATGACTTTGGTATCCCGAGGAATTGAAACCATCGAGACCTCTTTTTTCGCTGGATCAATGGCAGCTAGTATCATAACATCGGTAAGATTCGTTCTCGTCTCCGGCCGAGAATCCCTGCCCATGATTAGAACCGAAAAGGATTTTGTTTCGTTCGGTTGCTCCATAGCATGTTTTGACTCATAGGAAAAAGATCTTCCTTCCGTTTGATAACCCGGCTTTAAAGAAATATGATCCAATGCTTTATCGACCCGCCAAGCTGCATATCCGAGGGTGCTGGTGCTCACGATGAAGGAAATAAGAATAAAGTTAAAAATGAAACTCCGGATCCCCTTCTTTTTTCTCCTTCTCTTTCGTACTCTTCTTCTTTCACCTCTTACCTCTATAGGTAGTTGATTGATGTCTCTCGTTAGGAAATCCACATTAGAAAAATTCCTTTCATATATTTTGGGGAAGGAGGTTATTTCGCGAAAACATGGTTACCAATGGTGGCCGTTGCTGTTCTAGAACGCATCCATTGACTCGTAGATATTTTGGGATTATAAAATAGCGTAGCTCCCCGAGTAGGGTCATTCCCCTTTAAGGCCTCTTGTACAGCCTTGATTGTATCCGAGCTCGGTGATATACGGTAAATTAGTTTACTCGCAACCGGTGAAAATTGGTAGTGATCAACCCCGTTTTTATTTGTAACCTGGAAAATCACATCCTTAATCGTATCAGGCCAATCCGGACTTTTTACGCGATTGAGTACAGTGGCTGCAACCGCTACTTTTCCCTCATAGCTTTCTCCCCTTGCTTCCGCCTCGGTTATTCGATAAAGCCAATTTAAATCACTGTCTTCAGTCGCATGGGACGATCTTGATGATGCTGTTGGATATTGAATGGACACCTGAGAGAGCTTCGGATTATAGGATACTTTCATGCCAAGCTTCTGAGCAACATAACGAAGAGGGATATAGGTTTTACCATTTCGGTTTACCGTTGGTACAGCAAGATTGTCCCGCTGCCATTTGTCCGTTTCCTTGACGAAGAATTCGGCATAACTTTTGCCCGATGGGAGGGTAAGAATCCTCCCATTCCGCTTTAATTGAACGGATTTAGACCGATCACTCCAGTTTACCGCTACACCGGTATGTTCAAAAAACCTGGAATGTACCATAGTACGACCTTTTTGGATAAAACTCACCGTTTTTACAGGGACTCCATTGATCATAATAGTAGCTTGAGCTGAATCGGCAGCCTGTGTCATACTTGGAACAAAAAAAATGGAGAAAACAAAGGATAGGAGGAAAGTAGATCTTTTCTTCATGGTAGAATCCTTTCTAAAAAACTGCACTATGTATGAATTTACGGAAGATGTGAAAGAAAGTGCCTAACGATCCATACAGTGATAAGAGCACATTTCCTGCAAGCGTCTTCATAATATCAAATAATTATGACCATTCTATTAACTTTTTTTAAAAACCTTTGACCTTGTCTGAGAAAAAAAGATGACTAGTCCTATTTTTGAAAAAAAAATGAAGACGTTCATAGAGGATTGTACTCTGACAGAGAAAGATGAGGAAAGATGAGGAAATATGGGATTGTAGAATGGGTTAAAAGCAACTTACTACCCATTAACAGCTATTTAATGGATATCAATATCCATATTTAAAAAAATTCCTCGTTATCAAATAACGAGGAACATCGAGGAAAATAAATAAAGGTTATGAACTTGCAAAAACAATAATAATATACCGTTAATTTTTGACCTTTCTGTTATCAATAGTTTAATAATTTTAGGTAATTTCACTTCACATTTTGGAAATCAGCTTGGTGCTGACCAGACATCCCTTGCGAATGGATCGGTTGGTTGCTATGCTGAGCAATCCCTAAGTGGAAGGATTCAATAAGTTTCGGAAGTTCTAGTACCTATAACATACAAAAGCCTTGAGAAAAAGCAAATTCTCAAGGCTTTTGTGTTTTATTAGGCTGTTTCTTCTCCGTTAACGGAACTCTTTAAACTCTTACCGGCCGTGAAGGCAGGGATTTTGGATGCTGCGATCTCAATCTCTTGACCTGTTTGTGGGTTGCGACCTTTACGTGCGGCACGTTCACGAACTTCAAAGTTACCGAATCCGATTAACTGTACCTTTTCTCCCTTTTTCAAGCTGTTTTCAATGGCCTCGAATACCGCATCCACCGCTTTTGTGGCATCTTTCTTGGTGATTTCAGCGGTTTCTGCTACGTAGGCTACTAATTCCGTTTTGTTCATTTTTAACCCTCCTTATGAAAATATGGTTATTATTATCAATATAATGAAAACTAGTATTCGAGAGCAAGGGATTCTTAAACGAAATTCCTTTTCCTTCACTGGATTCCAAGATAAAGGATCTTCTACAATTAAGGTGGGTATTATCATCATCCCTCCATAGTGCAGCTTCAGCCCCCTATTTTAATACCTACTAGATTATGTATTACTATTATGGACAAATCAATAGTTTTTTAGACATATCAACCGGCTTAGTCCATTTGCTTCGAGCCATTTTTTATATTACACTTTATGCAAGGCATTACATCTAATGAACAGACATCAACTACAACCGATAAGGAGTGAAGTTCGATGCAAGCTGACATGAAGATGGAAGATGTTTTGGCGAAGTTGAGGCAGTTGAAAGCAAAAGGGGAATCACTAAGTAAAAAGAAAGTAAAGCAATCTGATCCTGTATTAATGAGAAATGCACTGTTTTACTTTCCGTCATGGGAACATGCATTAGAGAAAATTGACGCATAGATTAATATAAATAAAGGATACCCATAGCTCAAAAAGCTAAAGGTATCCTTTATTTGTATTTTGGTAACCCTTTATTGTCTATATCGAATTTTTTAGTTCCGATTGAGTTTATCTACAATTATCTTGACAAATTACTAGTTATTTAGACATGTCAACCGCAGTAATTTGTCTAACTGTTCTATCTATTCATAACGAATTTGGTGCATTATAATAAAATTTCCTACGCATGTATTCCAAGAGAATCATGGTTGCCTGCCAGGAATGGCGGGTTAATTTTTTCATCTTAAGTACCCGAAAGCTCAATAGACATGTATAAGGGGGTTCTATGCGTAATCTGAAACAAGAAACCGTAAACTTACTTTTAAGAAATAAGGGATTTAAAAAGATCGGGGAAAGTGATGATTTGATAACTGTAACCTTTAAAGATAAAGTTACTTATTATATTGGGGATCTAGGCTGGTCAGCCTACATGGTACATTCGGGAGAAACACATTATGGATTAAATAGCCAACCTGCTAGAATATATGAATTAGCTTACCCCTATTGGGATGAATAGAAGAGGGAATTCAGGAATCGTTATCGGTAGTCCCGAAAATAAGTTACTTTTTAAAACAAAAAATAATAGAAAAGATGCAAAGGGATGAGATCTCTTTGCATCCTTATGACGCTCGGCGCTAGCCATCCCCATCTATCAAGAATTTCTCCTAATAGCATGGTTATCGTTGTTTTTTAATAAAACATTCTTTGAAACGGTTTATGTCTGTTGGAATTTTGGCTGCTCTTTTAATCACTGTCATCTTAGAGAAATAGGCTAAGTATATAATTAATGGACCATTCTAGAAGGAATTCTACCATGGGACCGCTCATTATACTTACCCATTAACGTATGGCGCTTTTAGTGGGGACAAAATATATCCTTTATATTTTTTATCTGTCCATCTATTAACTGAGCTCCTCTTTTACTATGGGTCTGGGTTGATAATGATGTTGCAAAATCTCATACACCTTTCCGCAATAATGACATTTAACTACATATAATGTGCTTCTGTAGGCCTCTAATATATCTGCGTAGACTCCATCTTCACAGAACCTACATTGTATGACCAAATTGATTCCTTTCAACGGTGATCACCTCATTTTTCCTATCCTTGTAAACATATCATTAAGATTCTGAGTGTTTCCATACTTCAAATGACAAAGCTGATGTTCTTATATGTTCCTTATCTTTAATGCCACATTGTGGGATTATTTTAAAGATTATGCATATAAGTGTAATTTACACCTATATGCATAATCTTGTCAATCGTTTCCCCTATTTATCTCATACCTACATCTCTGCCCTTTGTAAGCGAAGGGTCTATCCGAAGCCACAGTAGATGGCAGGAGGGGAGAAAACTCTTAATCAGGAAGAGCAAGCTATGCGTGATTTGAAACAAAAAACCGTAGATTTATTGGGCTCTTCGCTATTTAGTATGGGTACACCAGTTTTGGAGAGTAATTTGCTAGGCGGCTTGACATGGAGCCTCTGCGGGCATGATTCCTTATGAACGCAGGCAGCTATTGGCTTCATCAGACAGACCAGCCTATCATGCCCGCCACTCCATGTAAAGCCTTAAAAACTAGCTACCCACAGCGAATAGCGAGGAGGCAGAAGTTAAAACACATCAAATATATCAATGAGAAAACGATAATATAATAAGATTACAAAACAACGGTTTTGTAATCCTAGTTGAATGACAAATAACCTCCCGCATCAAGAGTTGTATTCTTGATGCGGGAGGTTTACTTTCATACTTTAGACATTAGCCGAGTAGCGGAGTGAGGGACAGCTTCGCCTTCGACGATTATTTGAACGCTGCTAAGTTTCCGTGTATAATATAATTAGATAAAACCAAAGAATAAAAAGAGTCAGGTGCTGGTAACACCTGACTGCGCAACTACACGCCGCATGAAGAGCGGCTGACCCGAATTGAATAAGTTTTAAGCAACCGAAAAAAGTAACCTATCCTATTCCATTGGCCGTGGCGGGACGGTTACTTTTTTCTTAGTACGACGATCATTACAAAAATTGTTAAGACTCCTACCAAAACTAAATTTGATGTAAGTGCCATCATTATTGCTTCGTACGTCGTCATTTTACCACCTCCCTTCCATTAGGGAAGTGGCCAACCGCCCATCCAGCTATATGTAATTGCTTCTCCTATCCTATCAAATTTCTCTCCCTTAGTCTATCCGTACCCAATCCTCCTACCATTTATTAAAATAGTTTTGATAAGGTGAAGTTTAAAATTGAGTTACAAAAGATCGTTTTTGCTTCTCTGTCAGAACGGCAAATAGCCTTCCACATCAAGAGTTGTATTCTTGATGCGGGAGGATCTACTTTTACGCTCTAAACTTTAGCGGAGTGCGGGACAGTCCCAATCACGAGGTAAAGCGCGAAACGCTTTGCCGTTGGCGATCACTAGTCAGTTTATAACTAGTGTTTATCTATCATTTCTTTGGCTTAACGAACACTAGCCTTTAATATGATTTCCTCTAATTTCTCAAGTGGAATGTTATACTGAATTGCTATTTTACTCATAACATCTTTTTCGTAAGCATCAGAACGATCTCGATTTTCCTTAATCCACTTTATTACATCTTTTGTATCCAAAGGCATTTCTTCATGTATGGGACTTTCTTTACTATCCATTAATACCTTATAAGCAAAATAAAGATCTAATTCTTCTTTCGTAGGGTAGTTTTCGTTATCCTTAGGAAGTTTTCCGGTAAGTGCCGAACCCATATGATAAACAAATTTATGTTTCGAATAATCTCCTGTCTTAACATGAATAGCGTCTTCCCACACACCATTTGGAGAATATTCAACTTTTGCTACCGTATAACCATTATTTATCTGCCTTCCATCATCTATAAACCAAAGAACCATTGCATTAAACTTTTTTTCTTTCTTAGCCTTTTCCACAACCTCATTAGCGATCTTTTTAATTTGTTCTTCAGTTATCATTGGGTCCGTAACAATCCAATACTCTAACCGAACAGCATTACCCACGCTTAAATCACCAATTTTTCCAATCTTGTATTGGAGCATTTCTGTTTGTGGTGGAGTTTCTCTTTCTGGTTGCTTTACGGCTTCTTTGTCTTGTACATCAGATTGTTGTTCCTTATTTGCATTAGCTTCTGTTTCCGCTTTTTGATTAGCAGGAGCAGAAGCTAATATCGCATTTTCCTGTTGAGGTTCACTACTATTGGTTGAAATAGCTATGAGAAGTACGAATAAAGCCCATAGCGTACCCAACCCTCTACCTACACTACCTAATTGCTTCCATTGAAACATAATCATTATGTACGGAATAGATAGCCAACCTAAAATCTTTAACCATTTCATAGGAATCATCCTCTGCTGAAAGAATCTAGTTGGTATAGTAAATCATATCATCCACTGCACCTATATACTATATCTAAAGACATTGTTACACAAACTTTGTTTATAATAGAGATTCTGTCACCATTCGCGGAAGCCAGGTAATCTTGCTGGCATAATTTATATACTTTCCACATTACCAAGATAAAATGGAATAGAAGAAGGTACTCTATCCCCGCCTGGTACATAAAATGGGCCTATCAGAACACCCTTAGTAAATATCTCACATCCTTAGGACAGATTGGAAAGAGCATTAATAAAATCTGATAAGTCCTTATCGTTTCTTTTCGCCCTATTTCCTTTTTTTCCTGTCACAAGTTCATGAACAATAAGAATGGCTTGTGTTGCTCCATACTTTTTAGCTTCGATTAATGTGCCAGCCATTGCATGAAGCAACTGATACCTAAGATTAGAGACTTCAGTATGACCGAAAACGGCCAAAGAGAGTTGATTTATCCTGGAACTTCTGCTATTGCTTTTTACGCGCACCAAATATTTACCTATAAGCTCCCCAAAGGGTTCATCAGTCTTAGCTTCGATTGATATTACTATACGATCTTGCTGAGTTTTACCAATCAAAATCATGTCATGATTCCGACCATTCCCTCTAAAGTTATCAAGGACAGTCTTCTTTTCAGGAATCGCCTCTTCAACTTCTAACCTTCTTGTAACTTGATGGGATTCGAGTAAAGTTAATAATTCATCAGGTAAGTGTGCCTTACCAGTTCTAAACCAAGCCTTCGCAAACTCTTTTGCGCTTCTTCCATCTTGCCATTGAGTCTTCTTTGCTGGTGGTGAATATTGTAACCAGGCCTCAATACTATCTATTAGCTTTCCTTCACTAGATTTAATGATCATTGTAATCACCCTTTATGATCCATAGACTCTAGAAGTCTAGCACCACTCCATAAAATCCGATTTATTTTCAACACTTCTGCTAGTGAGTTAAGATCTATGGTGTCCTCCATTATGGAATGTACCAAGGGTCTTGTACCCATTCTCCGCATACCTGTCTTTGACCTGGCCCTAAGTCAACATGAAACCAGATAACACACCGTTTATTATTACTTATTAAAGTCTCAAACGTTACTTTTTGATGATGTAAAATGGTCGGCTTAATATATTCCTTATTCATGGCATCTCCTTTGATAAAATTCATTTAATTCTTATTATAGAACAAATATTGTTCTATTAAAAGAATAAATGAACCTAGAAAAGTTATCCATATTCCTGTACCTCTCACAGTAAATGGATATCAATAAACGACTGCGCTTCAAGTAATGGAACATCGCATACGTTATATTGATATGTTAAGACTCTCAGTATCTACTTTCATCTAAGATCTGATTTATTCTTTTCTCCGGGAACGACGTCATCTTCATATGCAATTGTCGAAAAGAAAGTTGGATTTGATTCTAGTCAAATCCAACTTTCTCTCTTATAAGAAGGAGGGGGTGCCTAGGCCGAGCTCTTCTGAGATGTCTTTGGTGAGTTTGGAGAGTGCTCTCTTGTCCAGGTCGTTTTCTTCAAGGTAATTGGTAGCAATCATTTGCTTGATCTCTTCTTTGCTGCTAAAAAGTGTACCCTGGTAGAGGTCATAAAGTTCATTTATTCTATCTTCATTATAAATGATTGATTTTTTTATGATATCACTTACGTAATCCTTGTGTGTTTGGTATAGTTCGGTTAGTTTAAAAACCTTGACGTTATTAAATGCTCTTTTGAGAAATGCTTTGTTCTGTCTAGCTTCTTCCGATACTTTGAATTTAATATTATATTTTTCTGGCTTTCCTAGTATAAAGTCCATTGCATTCTTTTGGTTACCGCTATACAGCTTAATTGTAAATTTAATTTTGTCACCGAAGCCCTCCATATACGGATGCAAGTGTGTGTCTAACTTAAACATCGTCTTGCCTTTTAAGCTAGAGTTACATGTATTGCAACTAGGGACTAGATTATACAAGGAAACACCTAAATAAGGGTACGTTGCTCTGTCAAAGAAATGGTCCAATGCTGGACGCGTTTTTCCACTCTCAGTAAGAATGGTAGAAGTATACATCCTATTACAATATGGACATACCTGTACTTTCAATTCTTTGACCAATTGGTATGCCCCCCATTTTTCCGGATCATTCTTAGAGGGCTTTCGATCCCGAAAATTTTCGTACTTAAATAACTTCTTCTTTAAAGTCTCTTTGGCCAATTTAACCTCCCTTCCGTAATATTGCTCAACATAAAGGATAATATCATTTAAGACTGACGGCTCCCCTATTACCACTTTGTCTATGTTAGCTCTAAGATATCTATATAACGCTCGTACTGGAAGATCAGGCTCATTCTTTGATAGATCCTCTAGCTCCGGAAAGAACGTATCCTTATAGTAGCGCAGATGTTTCTGCGTTAAACTTGCAAGGTTTGCCCTTCCGTCTTTATTGATCTGAATCACTCGGCTTCCCCTCCTTTTCTTTTCTTAGAAGCTCGACTTGCCTTTCCAATTCTTCTATTCGTCGGTTTATATCCATCATCTCAAAAGGTATTTTATCCTTGACCATCTGCAGAAGTTTATTCCTAATAATCGGTTCACCTATAATGTTTATCATTTTTTCCACTTCATGCCGCTTCTCAATTAATTGCGATCGGCTAGAATTTATGATGAATTCAATCAAACGATTAATCTTCTCTTTTGCAAATTCACCTGATAAACCATTCTGCATGAAAAAAGAATCCACAAGCAAAGTATGAATGTTGGCAGCAAAAGTTTGTTTATGTTCCTCAAGACCAGCAACTACAGTCCTTCCTTCTGCATCTTTTTTTAGAAATATCACATGGGAGCGAGGAAGATCCGAGAGAATAAAAGGGGAGTTAGAAGTAATAATTACTTGGATACTTTTGCAATTAGTAAATAGCTTTGGAAGAAATGAAATCAATATTTGTACAAAACTCTTCTGCCATTGAGGGTGAAGGTAGAGCTCCCCTTCATCTATCAAAACAGTTACTGAATATGTAGAATTTTTATCCTCACTTATTAAGTTTGAAACAGAATTGAATCTTGAATAGATATTTAATAATGCGTTTTCACCTGAACTAAGATTACGCCATTGAAAGTCTAGAAATCTGTTGAAAACAAAAGACCTTTTATAGTTTGCTATAAACTTTTTAAACTCTCCAGGGCTTTTCGAACTGGCATCATTTAATAGCATTTTAAACCCTAGCCCTTCCATATCTATATCCTCTTTTTTGACAGAGACCCGAATAAAATCTATAATCCCTATAATTCCCTCGATGCGACGTATCACCGATTCTCTGTCGGCACCTCTTTTTTCCTGACCATAGAGAGACCTAAAAAAAGAGTTGATCTTGTAATAGATATTTCGGCCTCTCAACCGCTGAACCTTTAATACTTTACCCTTTAATTTGAGAGCCTTAATATAGTGAGTATGTTCATATAAAAAGTTAATAATCAATGTCCTGTAAAAGTTATTTAAGAACCAATTATATGGGTTTCTTTGAGAACTCTCCTTCTTAAGCGCTGCAAAAATATTCACGAGTAAGTTCAAATAATCAGGATAATCCCTTTTAAGCGTTTCTATCAGCTTGCCTTCTATTGGAAGTCTTCGTGGAATAACATAAAGTTCATTAGGTATTTTAAAAGGAAGAAGATTATCTTCCCAATAGAATTTCTCTATAAATTCTATTTGCCTATATAGTTCACTTAACTTATGGATCTCAACTTCACTTGCTCCTGGATCAGCAATATTCAAACGAATATCTTCCTTTAAATCGGATTGAACGAGATGATTCGTGGATATATTAGCTAAATTCCCACCTTCACTTTCTTTACGGTGATCAAATACATTTGAAAAAAAGACAAATAAGCAATTATTCAGCTCTGGAATGAAAGGATAAGTAATAATACCATCATTCTGCGTCTCTTCGTACGTATGGATTTGAAATCCATACTCTGCATAATTTCCTTTTTCTATGGCTATCCCTGTATGATGGTATACGAGATGTCTACCAATGTTATCTGACAAAATGATAATGGCTTTATGTTGAACTCCTCCCATATCAGTAACCAATTCATTCTTTATAAAATCTAATATAGTCGACTTACCACTTCCGTTTTCCCCTACAATACCTGTAACATTAGAGATCTTTCCCTGAAAAAAACCTTCAATATAATGTGGATTTTCCTCCATGGAAAGCTCCTTTAAATGAACGTCATAATTAAAAGAGTACTTACTACTAAAGTTGAATCCTTGTTTTCTGATAACTCCATAATAATCCTGAATCCATAGGTATAATAGTTCCATAAGTTGCCCCCCAACTCTATATAGATATAAGGAATATTTTCAAAAATAACTGAATATGAATTCAAAAAAGTGGAGCCGACGTACAAACTAATATAAATAACCACTACTTGCACATTGTAGTGGTTATCCAATCTTAAGTATAACTGTTTTGTTTCCTGTTAAGTATGTAAAATCACTATCTAAAGTTGCTAAATATGAATATCCATGCTGTTCTGCAATTGCTAAATGTAGCGCATCATATATATCTAACAAGAAATTAGTAGATAGTCTACTCGCACCAATTTGAGATATAAAATCTGAATTAAGAAAATCAGTTTCAAAATTAAATGACTCTTGCAGATCACGTACAAATGATTCATATGCATTAATCGCACTATCATAATATATACTTAAATTTACCCTATGTTTGTTGGATACTTTTACAATCTTAATTATTTCCATAACGTCTATATGATAAGGTTTTTTCTTATTGACAATCCGTTCTAACTTATCTTTACTAACCAAGCCTCTAAGATAATTTGCAGTTGAGATGTCGCCAATCTCCAACGCCTCTTCATCTGATAGAACTTTTCTTCTGGTTGCCATTAAATGGGAAAGTTCTAGAACACGGATTATTCTATTTTTAAAAAGGTTAAACACAACTTCAGAATAAATATGATTACTTAGTCCAATTTTATCAATTCCCATATCATACCACTGCATTACAAGATTAGATACATCATTACATCTAGGATGCTCTTCATCTAAGAAAGCCAAAATAAAACAAGCATCAAGGTAAATAGACGCTTGTCGGAAATTTCTTTCTAGACATTCATCGTAGCTCAAGATAGATTGCATGTTTTATTTTCCCTCTTTGTATATATCGGTTAACAATATACCTTTGGATTTAACAATTCCTAATGACTTTCTCCATTCAGACAAAGTCATTTCTTTTCCGTCTTTTATAATTTTCCGATCATTATTAGTAAAAGACATAGGTGTAGCAACCATATTTTCTTCCTCCCTTTGGTTCTTATCGTCATTATTTCCATCCACTTCCATCACCCCCAATCTATTATTCTATGAATATCATAGATACAATAGGGTGTCGAAGTCTTACACAATATGGAAATGATGTCGTCTATTTAAGTCGATTTATAGTATCATATATCCCCATAATAGCATATATTGCCAAATTTGTCGTTAAATTTCGGAATAAACTGTTGAAGATATGGATATGATCAGATACTTCTACCTTACTCCAAGTTTTCATATTCTCACCTCTCCGTTAAGATCTGAGTATCCTAGCCATCTCTGGAGCAAGGAAGTGTCAAATAACCCTCCTATCCCAAAAATAAGGCTCTACATTCATGTTACCGGATATTTAGCGAATATTCGTTCCTAAATGATCACTGCAAAAACTATTTAGTCATTTAACTAACTCCTACTTTTCGACCAAATTCGATCTAAAGGAGTCCAGTCTCTTTAGTTTAGTCCTATTCTTGTTGGTAACATCTCCATTCTCAATCAAAAATTTCCAAGTAAATTCTCTAGATCCTTCACAAGCTGCTCATATACCTCCTTATATAGTAAATCTTCCGTTCCTAAGTAGCTCCCAATAAGTGTACCCCCACCAGTAGTTATTAGGTCAAAATCACGTCCAAGTTCTCTCAATTGTCTTCTAATTCTTTGGAACTCTTCTGTATGAGCTTCATAAGACTCTTGGAGCTCTTTATTATTAAACTGGACATATGTGGTATTATCCTCACCAACAGGTACTGGCTCCCAAGTAAGATTCACATATCCTCCGGCATTACCATCCTCATTATCTCTTTTTAGATAAACAGTTGCATGAAATCTAACAGGACCTACCTGGTAAAAATATAATTGATGCTTTAGATTAGGAAAACAAGATTCCACAAGCTGTCGGTATGACTGCTGAAAATAGTCATAAAACTTTCCCACTCTAATACATAGTTGTTCATCACTCCAAATACTCCAAACATAGCACTCGTTATCAGGAATGTCTTCCCAACTTATGTTAGGTGGTGGAAGCAAACAATCTTGGATATTAACTCTTTGTTCTTTCATACGAAAAAGATAAAACAGCATAAGTGGAACATTTATTTCTTTGATAACACCACTTGGGTATTGAAATCCTCGAATATTTGAGTACTTCTGCAAAACAGTAATAATTTCTTCAATTTTGTGGGTATATAAAGATAATCCGACCATATCTTTCGGGATGGGAAGCAATTTCATTGAAGATAAGTTATTTAGTACATTTTCCACATATTCACAACCGAGAGCATGATCTTCCCCCCAAAAGATCATGCGTCCTTTAATAATTTTGTTAAGCTGCCTTTTGACTGCAGCTAATGCCACTTCACGAGCAGAATCAATCCCTAACGCAGACTGTCTAAGATCGTAAAACATATATTCATCATTAAATGCTAATGAAATGGGAACAATTTCGGTCACCCCATCTTTAGACGGAAAACCAATCCTAGGGCTTCCTCTAAAAGTACTCACCTGAATAATTGGTTGTTCCGAATCAGAGGGAAGAAGAAAAAAATGATAGTATACTGCCGGTATAGTTGGATCCATGCTTCCTTCAATTGCCAGATTATAAGCTGAATCTTCACTATTTTCAGTTACTTTCCAAGGATTAAATGCGTCCATCAATAGACTGAAATGGCTTTTGATAATTCTATAATAACTAGTTTTGACCTGTTCTAAATATTTCATCACATAATCACGTGGCCAGTAACATTCAATCTGTTCATCTCTTTTAAATCTTCCTTGTAGACAGAGTCTAAACAAGTACAAATTATTTTCCTCAAGATAATCCAAAAGGAGAGATTGGCGATCCTCTTCACGAAGTATACCTGCCAAAAATACAAAGGATTCCTTATAAGACCTATTATTATGGTGATTTTGAATAAACTCCATTATTTCTTCTTCAGGCTGGTTAGCATAATATAATGCCACATAGTATTCATGAAAAGATGGGTGGTAAAACTCCGGCCCATAACGATCAAGACGTAAAATACCGGAATTCAGTAAATACTCATTTACATCCTCAAGTCGATCGAGTGAAAAATAGGTGCAGATTATTTCGTTAAAAATATGATGGTCTCCCCCTTTTCTAAAGGTTCTTACTGCATATCCACTAAGGATTTTTTCCTTAGTAGCCTGACCCAGAAGATTGTCAGATAGAGCCTTAGACTTATTCCATTCAGACAGAAGAAATCTAGTATAAATTGAATAAAGTTCGGCTCGGTTATTCGGCAATTCGCCATTTGGAGAGTGCTTCATCACCTGTACCGTCATATAAAGAAATAAGGGATTTTGGACTAAATTGGCTATGGAAGACCCCACCCGATATAAAAATCGGTTTTCTCCTAATACATCCTTTGCATAATTCTCAACCTGGTCATTCGTTAAGGGATCAAGAGTACATGTACTGAAACGTTCCCGTAATTCTTCGTGGTATCTATGAATTCTGCATGTCACTATTATATGTATTCCTGGAATTTGTGCATATTTCAATAACTCTTGGTAAAGAGTATCAGCAGAATCCATAACCTCATCCAATCCGTCAACTAAAAGAATATAGGATCCTTTTCTAAAATCTTCTGCCACTGCCGAAATCGTTATAGTGGGTAAAAGAGGATACAATTCATTATAGATTCCCTCAATAATACTTTTAAAAGATCGATTCCAGTACTTTGCACTAAGAAAAACAGGAATAGGAGAAGAAGATTTGACCACATGAGAATTTAATAACTCCCTAGCAATCATCTGTAGCAAATAAGTCTTTCCACCTCCTGGTTCTGCAAGTACAACCACTGGATTTTGGGCTTGAAGAAGCCTAGTATAAGGCTCTGACCAGAAGGATTCTCCATCTATCTTTCCGCTTAATTTAATTGGAAAGGCGAAAGAGGTCCTATTCTGATTATTACTCAGAGTTCGAGCCAATGCGTCCTGGAGTTGGGCCCCCAACCCGATAATTGAAACATTGATATAGTCTTCATAAATCCATTCGTGATCCAAAATTCTTTGATGCTTTTCACAGTATTTCTCTACAACCTCTCGATTTAGCCATTGATTCATAACGTGCCAATACTTCGGCAATTCCTCTACTCTACATTGCAGTATTAAAGTATCGTTAAAATTGCTTTCAACAAGATATGCAGCAAATTCATTTCCATTTGTAATTACGTAGAATGGGGCTCTTGCCCACATGGAATAGAATTCCGCCTGACCTTGTGCTTCCATTGACTCTGTCGGTTTCTTCAATTCAACAATTAAAAGGGAATGATCTTTGACCCAATGCCGTTCTTCTCTCGAGCGATGTTTATTATATTCACTACTGTTAAAATATAAAAGATCAGCAAATTTCGTGTTCAGTTGTTTACGACCATCATAACCATAGATAGGGAATTCTTCAGCCCTATTGTAATCCGAATACCCTAAAGCTTGAAAAATAGGAATAGCCACTTTGGTTCTGACTTCTGTTTCTGAAACAATATGATGTTTTTGAATTTCTTTGATAAGCACCTCTATATCCATGGTAAAGCCTCCTACTGAATATTAGAATCGCACTATACGTAACCCTAAAACACTGTTCGTAAAATCTTTATCAAATACCCCTAACAAAGACTAATGCCCTTATTCCATAATACAAAATTAGAAGGGTATATGTTCTCTTTCTACTAAGCGGTCTCTTCAAGTTATGTGGGCGCTACTAAGAAACGATCACATTCCATGAATTCAGTATCACTAAGATATTGTCACAATAGGATGTCGTCACAGAAAAGTCCAATCCCAACTTCACCACAAACACTCACTAGGCATACAACTCACCTAACCTTCTTCAACCTTTCCTTCCTCCAACTTGCTATCATGTCTTGTGTATGTGCACCATTTATCAACCGGATATTTAGAGCTTTCGCTGCTTCTTGAGCAGACTTCGTGAAATGACTAGTCGTTACGATCCATGCATCATAACACTTATGTACCTGCTTACCTGCCTTTAAGCGCAAAACAATGTCGTTACCAACATCCTGTTTCCACCTTTTGCATTGAACGGCAATGGTATAACCTTTTTTATCTCTCAATATTAAATCTACCTCATGATCACCAGAACCACCTATTCGCTTTACTTCATATCCTTTATCTATGTAATACATCTCCATTAATCTCTCAAAGTCTGTTCCAGATAAATCATCAACTTTTGCAATTAACAACTCTTGATCTGTTAACGCTTTTTTCAACAATTTCCCTGAGGCCTTTTTTTGCTCTTTTTTTTTCTTTGATTTAGTTCTTCTATTTCTAGTCCAAACTGCCCCAATCAATTCGGCGGCAACCATACATAATAACAAGAGTGTTAACAGGACGAAAAAATTATTACTTTCTAATATGTAAAAGTAAAAGGATAAGGATGCAATTACTAATAAGCCCCTAGATAAATTAACAACATTTCTTCCTTCACTCCGGTACGTTCTCGCCATAGCTAACCTCCAACAAAGTGGTGAAAATATAATGCTAAATTTGTTCTCATTAATGCCCGTATGACTTCCACTTCATTTTTTTTGCATAAATTCAACTTAACACCCTACAATACTGAAAATCATTCTCTTTCATAAACCAAAATAAAAAATATCACCGCCCTCGACAAAATCCGGGTGGTGACAGGCACTCTCTCAAAAACCGAGGGCTTGCTTGACTTGGGACATGGCTTGGCTTTTGGATTTGTTTAGTTCTGCGTAATATGAACTCCTTAGACTATCTACGGTATCAACGGGATAATGATGTGTCTTGAGTTCGTTTTTCATTGCCTGTAGGACTTGGTTGACCTTAGCCTGTGATTCTTCTTCAAGGGTGGTTCCCCGCTGGGCATATTTGTTATAGATAGCGGTTTTGGATTGGGCGTTGGCTTTAATATCGGCAAGTGCACCTTGATACAGTACTTGTAATTGACTCTTGTAATATCCTTGTAAGGCTACAAGTTCTTTCGTGTATTTGGCTTTAATTTGCTCTTCCGTTGGCTGATTAGATGCTGCTTGGATTGCACCACTAGTTTGTAGAGCTACCTTGTTAATAGATGTTGCAGGGGGTTGAGCTTCTGTAGAGCCCCCCATAGCAGGTACCTGATTGGAAGACTCCACTTTTCTTGATGTCTCAGTCTCTTTTGGTTTCAACTCCACTACTTCCTTTACTGCTCCTCTTGTTTCTGGTGGATTATGCTTTTCCGTTGCACCCATACCTTCGGCCTTCTGCAAGGAAAGGGATGGTTTATCCCCATCCGACGAACAGCCAGTGATCACTAACATCATAGACAATAAAAGAATTCCTATTCCATTTCCTTTTTTCATAGGCTCTCCTTCCTTTACTCATACCGCAAAGCATCAATCGGCTTAATCCGCATGGCTTTCACCGCTGGGATAACCCCAAACACTAACCCTAAAGCAACAGAAAAAACTAAGCTAATGCCCACCATCTCGTAAGGTAACTCAGTCGAAATCACAGGAAAATAAGCATGAAGCATCTGCAAAAGCCCATAGGTTGAGGCCAATCCGATCAGACAACCGAAAAAGCTGATATAGGCTGCTTCCGCTAAAAATTGAAGAAGAATATGCCACCACCGGGCGCCTACGGCTTTCCGAATCCCAATTTCACGCGTTCTTTCCTTTACCGTCAGCAGCATCACATTCATGATCCCAATGCCTCCAACCAAAAAGGAGATACCGGTAATCCCTATTGTAATTGCTGTGACTAGTTTCATAATGGTATCGATCAGATGTAAGGCCTCATCTGGCTTCAATAAATTAAAATCCTTTGTTCCGTGATTTTTCACGATAACCCCGTCTATTTGCTTTTCAACCTCCTCTATTCTCTCGGTCGTAGTCGATTTAAAGAAGATCATCGAGGCGTTTTGCAAATTTGCCGTATCGCTCACAACCTTATAAGGAGCATAAGCGCGCTCATTAAAATTAAACCCGATTAGCTGTTTTTCCTTTAATACACCGATCACGGTGAAGTCTAATCCTTTGATGTTTATCGTTTGGCCTACAGCCGGGTTCTCGCCAAACAGGGCACGCTTCGCTGTTTGGCCCAAAACCACAACCAAGGCTTCCTCTTCTTCATCTTGTGCGGTAAAAAATCTTCCTTCCTCCAGCTCCAGCGTAAAGATCTCGGCATAATCAGTCGTTGTTCCTGTATAAATCACCTCACCATGAGCACCCGACATCCTCGCCGCGGTGATGGTTTCAATTTGTGGAGCGACGGCTTCCACATCCGGAACTTGCTCTTTCACATCTTGGGCATCTTGATACGTTAAGGTGCTAGAAATAGAGGTAAAGGAGAGAAAACTAGACAGATCTGCCTCCATTGCCCGATTGTTTAGCAGCTTCCCTGGTACAGCAACAATCTGCTGAACGCCTACTCCCTGAATTTGTCCAACTAAGCTTGTTTTGAAATTGTATAATACCGTCACCAAAAAGATGACCAACAAAGAACTAATCGCAATCCCTAACATAGCCAAAAATGTACGAACCCGATAATTCCATAGTCCACTCCACGCCATCCCTAACGAATGAAAGAAGCTCATCGAACCGAACCTACTTTCTGCTTCAAATTCGGCTCAAGCCACTGTCCATTCCTCATCGTCATCACTCTTTGAGCAACCTGGGCTACCTCCAAATCATGCGTAACCAGAACGACCGTTTTTCCTCTTTGATGGAGCGACTTGAAAATCTGCAACACATCTTCCTTAGATTTTTGATCCAGGTTTCCCGTCGGTTCGTCAGCTAAAATCAGATCGGGATCCGTGACAATCGCACGAGCGATGGCGACCTTCTGCTTCTGTCCACCGGATAAATTGATAATAGGCTCCTTGGCCTTTTCCAGCATCCCCACTTGCTTCAATGCCTCTTCCATTCTGTTATTCCGTTCTCTTCTGCTCACATTGGTATAAAGCAGAGGCAAGATCACGTTCTCTTTTACACTCATCCGAGGGATCAGCATAAACGACTGAAAAACAAATCCTATTCTATCATTGCGAAACATGGCTTGCTTATTGCTGCTAAGATTATTCACCTGAGATCCCTCAAAACTATATTCTCCAGAAGAAGGTTCATCTAGCAATCCTAGTATATTTAATAACGTCGATTTTCCCGAGCCTGAAGGCCCCATAATGGAAATAAACTCACCTGCAGCAATATGTAAGTCTATCGATTGAAGAATCGAAACAGGAGTGCCCCCCTGAGTAACTTCTTTCGTGATACCGGATAATCGAATCATGTTGGTCCCTTCTACTACATTTTGTTATTCGTTTATTATACCAGAATGTACTAGAATGCTAAGCTCTTATGCATAAAAGGGAATTCCGGTGACGAGCACCGGTTTTTTCTTAGGCTCTGCTTGTTGGTGCGGCCGAGTTTAAAATTTAGAATATCGCCAACATTTTCTGCGAGTGGCAAGCTACTAGCCTCACTACTTGCATTACTAGCTAATTTTGTCGTTAAAAACAATGAACTTGATGACAAGCTTCGTCTAACTTCTCCTTCACATTCTGTTAGAATGATGAAAACTAAGATTGAGGTGATAGCTATGTTAAGGGGTTTTCATGACTTACTTGATGAGCATTTTGGTCCTAGAAAGGCATTGCATTCTGTGGAATGTCCTGTTTGCGGAGCTGACGAGGTTTACTATCTAAATGAACAAACTGGAAAGCAAATTGGTAGAGCATGTGAAGGCTGTTACTTTATTCAAAAGTTTAACTTTTAACTTATGCTTTTCTTTTATTGCCGGCAATAAAGCACCTTATCCAGGTGCTTATTAAATCTCAATATCCATCACAATACTGTCCACTCTTCCTACTTCTCGAATGAAAGACGCAACGGCTCGATGTTCCAGATGAGGCCCATAGTTCTCTAAAGAAGCCTTATCTATGAACCTAGCAGTCAACATTACTTGATAGCCCTGATGATGAACAGAAAACGTACGACCCGCTTGAACGTCAATAATCCCAGGTATTTTCCCTTTTAATAACTTAAACTTGTTACAAACTTCGAGCATCTGTTCATCCGTTGTCGAATCACTAAATTTAACTATTACGACATGATCAATCATTTTCATCCTCTTTTCATCAAAAGTGTTACCTTAAGCTTCATAACCTTTTATGGTATATTAAGGTAATGAATAACAACATCCAAACGCGCAAAAGAAAACATCCTTCCCGTCGACAGTACTTTCGCCAATTACGTTCCACCTCGCAAAAACGACTAATCCAAACCTTGTTGTGGATTATGCTCTTGTTTCTATTAACGTGCGTAAGCAGCCTAGAGCAATTCCTTACTCACCAAACCCTTTCCTTTACGTTTAATCGCAACCCAAATTTCCTAGAATTCTTCAACATTGACTTTCGTATTACCCATCAAAAGTGGATCATTATTAAATTGGGCCATTTCACTGGTTTTGCCATCCTCTATTTCTTATTATGGAAGTGGAATCGGAAACCAGGTATTTCCTTAATAGCAGCTACAATATTAGCCATCCTCACGGAAGTCCTACAGCTCTATTTTTCTCGGGATGGGCGGTTACTTGATATCGGAATAGACTTCGCAGGGATCATGCTTTCTTTTTTGGTCATAAAAAATTTTCACAACGCAAAATCAAATAGTAGAGAGAAGTCTCCTTCACACAGTAGTTAAATAGGTTATTTCTTTATGAAGAGCCCTGATTCCTTGTCAGGGCTTCTTCATGATCATTAAAATGCCTTCATCCCATCGACATAATTCGGGTGGTGACAGGCACTCTATACCATAACGGGAGGAGTGAGTTGTTGTTTGATGACTTCGGCGATGCTGCTAACGTATTGCTGAAGGTCTTCCTCATTAGGACCTTCGGCCATGACGCGAATGAGGGATTCGGTTCCTGATGCCCGGACGAGAACTCTGCCGCTATCCCCAAGTTTTTCTTCCACTTCGTGGATGGCTGTTTGGATGGTTTCATTGGTATCCCACCCCGTTTTATCTTCCACCCGTACATTGGCTAAGAGTTGAGGATATTTACGCATCTCAGAGGCTAGCTGGGATAATGACTTTCCTTCCGTCTTAATGACATCCAACAGCTGAATGGCGGATAACATTCCATCCCCTGTAGTATTATAGTCAAGCATAATAATATGACCGGATTGCTCCCCACCCAAATTATAACCACCGCTAATCATTTCCTCCATGACATAGCGGTCTCCTACCTTGGTCTGCTTTGCTTCTAAACCGTTCGTTTGCAAAGCCTTATAGAAGCCTATATTACTCATTACCGTGGAGACGACAGTATTATGCTTCAAGCGAAGATCTTTGGACATCGCCGTAGAGAGGATAAATAGAATCTGATCTCCATCTACAATATTCCCCTGCTCATCCACTGCAATCAAACGATCGGCATCGCCATCAAAAGCCAGTCCCAAATCTGCTTTTTGCTCCACAACGACCTGCTGCAGGTTCTCAGGGTGAGTAGATCCGTAACCCTCATTGATATTGATCCCATCAGGCTGGTAAGCAAGAACAACGGTCTCCGCTCCCAGGTCACGGAAAAGCTGCGGAGCAAGCGCATAAGAAGCACCATTTGCACAATCCAAAACGACTTTCAAACCATGAAAAGGATTTTTCACCGTTGTCTTTAAGTAAGAAAGATACCTTTGTCCCCCTTCACGATAATCCATAACCGTACCAATGGCAGATGCAACAGGCCGAGGAAGCTGATCTTCTTTTACCTCTATTAACGTCTCAATTTCAGCTTCCATCTCATCCGACAGCTTAAATCCATCCCCACCAAAAAATTTAATTCCGTTATCTTGGAATGGATTATGAGAGGCCGAGATCATCACCCCTGCATCCGCATTGAATGAACGAGTTAAAAACGCAACACCCGGTGTAGAAATCACCCCTACTCGTATGACGTCCACACCAATAGAAAGCATTCCCGCTGTTAAAGAAGCTTCTAACATATGTCCGGATATCCGGGTATCTCGACCAATAATGACCTTTGGTCGTTTTTTCATATTGCTCTTGGTAAGAACATATCCTCCACATCGCCCCAATTTAAATGCTAGGTCTGGGGTTAACCCTTTGTTGGCTACACCTCTTACTCCGTCTGTTCCGAAATATTTGCCCATGTAGACTCTACTCCTATCTGTTTATTTCCTATCATTGGTTTTCATAAAACACTAATAAAAAAGAGCCTGACAGCTTTTTAAACTGTCGGGCTCTTAAAAAATACACTCTTAAACCTCATTATCTTATGGTGTCGTGACAGGCACTCTTACGTCGTCATATCCGTTAGGATTTTTGGATTGCCAGTTCCAGGAGTCTCGGCACATTTCTTCGATTCCTCTTTTAGCTATCCAACTTAATTTTTCTTTAGCTTTAGATGGATCTGCATAGCATATGGCGACGTCCCCAGGTCTTTTATCCACGATGCTATAGGGAACCTTTCTTCCCGATGCTTTTTCTAATGCTACAACCAGTTCTAATACAGAGTATCCTCTTCCGGTTCCTAGATTATAAGCATCAACTCCACTAGTTGATAGAACCCTCTCTAAGGCTTTCAAATGTCCATCCGCCAGATCTACAACATGGATGTAATCTCTTACACCTGTCCCATCCATAGTTGGATAATTATTACCAAAAACCTTTAGTTCATTTAACTTTCCAACTGCTACTTGAGTTATGTAGGGCATTAAGTTATTTGGGATACCATTAGGATCTTCTCCAATAAGACCACTAGAGTGAGCACCAATAGGATTAAAATAACGTAAAAGAGCTATACTCCATTCATTATCAGAACGATGTAAATCTCTCAGAATCTCCTCGATCATCTGTTTGGTTTGTCCATAAGGATTGGTAGCATTCAAAGGAAAGTCTTCAGATATTGGAACCCGTTCTGGTGTTCCATACACAGTTGCTGAAGAGCTAAATACTAACTTTTTCACGCCATACTTCTGCATTAATTCACAAAGAATAAGAGTTCCTGTAATATTGTTATGATAATACCTCAAAGGCATCTCCACCGATTCACCAACAGCCTTTAGCCCTGCAAAATGGATAACAGCATCAATATTATTTTCTATGAATATATTTTCTAGATCTTCACGATTTAGAAGATCGTATTTATAAAAGCCAAATTCCTTACCTGTAATTTCTTTTACTCTATTCAAAGATTCAGGCTTACTATTCGTAAAGCTATCTACTACAATTAGATCATATCCTGCATTTAACAATTCCACACAGGTATGACTACCAATATAACCTGCTCCTCCGGTTACTAATATAGCCATATTTCACCTCAAATTGATTAAGTGTAAACATTTCTAATTCGTTTCTCTTTAAATAGAAAAAGCAACCCTTAAAAAAGAGTTGCTTTCGCGCTTTACACTTTAGCAGAGTGAGGGTCAGTCCCCTTTCACGAGGTAAAGCGCGGAGTGCTTGCCGATTATTGATCAAAAATAGAATCAACCACTTGTCCATTCGTTATATCAATCCCCAAAAAAGTTACTTCTTAACCTGCAATGTCTATTATTTTCTCAACGGTCTAACGTTTGCTATTACAAAGGTAATCAGCAATTATTACTGAATGCCCTGCTTCCAAAAGATCAACACTAGTGTGTGATTCTATATAGCCAGTTACTAATATATTCATAGTTAAGTATCTCCTCTTCTGTAAATTGCTATATAAAGACTTACTCTACATTATTATAATCTACTAACATCTGAAGACTATCTTCTTGCAGTCTCTGGTTTAAAAACCAACAGCTTTTTGCAGTTGATCTGTTGAAGCATATGTAGCTTGTACATCGCCTGGCTTAACCAGTGTTCAAAGATCTTTTAAAATTGCTCTTCTTTGCCTAGAGCTTTAATCAAAGTCTGTTTTAACGTTTCAATATACACCATCAATTTCTGAATACTATTATTTAAAATATTAGAGACTTTATGTTGAAACAACAGGTGTGCTTTGTTAAATATCTACTCTTATTTCTAACGGCTTATTTCTTTTACGTACCTCGATTATTTCCTGTTCTCCTGGAGGGCGGTTGTCCTTTTCTTTAAAAAAATCAGATTGACGGAATTGTGTAATCCATTTATCTACTGCAGAAGCTGTAAGATCACATTCGCGGACAATCTCTTAGAGGCTTTTTCAGTTTTCATATAGAGCTACCACTTGTTTTTTGAACTCTGTTGAAAACGTTCTTCTTGTTTGGTACATGGTAGTTTCTCCTAAACTTGTTTTGTGTTAGTCTACTTGCCCTTAATTTGATTCTCCTCTAAGTGTAATCTATCCACTTACATTGAGATCTGGAATAACAGAATTGTTATGATGGTGTTCAAGAAGAAGTAAAGAAGAAAAGAAATGAAGTTAATTACAAGTGGTTTTATGGTATAGAAACAAAAAATATCTACCTCTTTCCTTTTCTACAAAATATTCAAAACTTGCAAAGCTGCAAAAGAAAAGGAAATGAGCAGCAACCAAAGAAACTGCTTCACTGCTCTACCTAAGTTCCAGGGAGTCGCTGTGTGACCGGGAGTTAATTATTCTGGCATTGTTCCCTTTTCAGTCTTTTCCTGATTAACAGATAAATTTCTTTAACCTCTTCTACTTTCATAAAGTATATTAATAGTAGGTACATTATAATACTAAAACAAAAAGTCAATAGTAATGTAATATTTACTTCTATCTTATTTACGAGTATTTCATAAAATAGATACGATAACAAACCTGTAACACTGGAAGCAACCACTATTTTAACAAATGAATAAAGTATTTTTTTCATTCCGAAAGGACCTACTTTTTTTCTTAAATTGTAAAATAATAGCATAGTGCAAACTATTGCTGATATACTGGTGGCTAGTGCAAGTCCACCTATACCTAAAAACTTGGAAAGCACTATATTTAATATTATGTTCAAAACTAAAGCAATAGCTGCATTAATCATTGGAGTTTTCGTATCATGTAAAGAGTAAAAAGCCCTTGAGAGTATTTCTCTAAGACCAATACCAATCATGCCAATTGAATAAAAGAATAATGCACTGGCTGTTAGTTTTATTGCATTTTCATCGAATGCCCCTCTACCTAACAATAATCTAATTATTGGCTCAGCAAAAATCATAGACATAACGGTTGCAGGAATAACTAATAAATTAATATATCCTATTGCTTCTAACATCGATTTTTTTATCCCAGATAAATTACCTTTGTTTGCCATTTTCGATATTATAGGATAGATAGCTACTGCTATGGTAGAAACAAATAAACCTTGAACAAAGCCATTTAGTCTATATGCATAACTTAATGCTGAAATTCCTCCAATTGCAATATGTGATGCTAGAGTCCTATCAACTAAAGTATTAATCTCTACTATTGACATACCAATAATAATTGGCATCGCAGATCTTGCCATATTTCTGATAGATTCATCTTTTATATCAATTCTAAAATTATATTTATATCCATTCTTATATATAAACGGTATTAATAATAATAATTGAGAAGCTGTTGCTATAACTGTACCTATTGATAGTAATAATATATTTGTTTTTGAACTAACAATAATTGACGTTATTATTATAAGATTCAATGGGAAACCAATCATCCCAGTTATGAAAAAACTTCCTCTTATTTGCAGAAAACTATTGAAAATGTATATTAAGAAAGTAAAATATACACCAATCAAACTTATTTTAGTAAATTTAATTGCTAAAATAAGAGTCTCACCTTGAAATCCTGAAGCAAATACTTTTACAATTGTATCAGTAAAAGTTAACCCTATTATTATGATTAGAGTACAGAAAATTAGAATTATATTTATTAAGTTATTAGTAAGCCTGTTGGCTGCTTTAATTCCATCTATACTTTCAACTTTTGTATACATTGGAGTGTACCCTGAAGATATACCTGTACCAATAATAGAAACTAATATTGTTGAAATAGTTAATGATATGAGGTATGCATCACTAATATTAGAGGCTCCATAGAAATAAGATAAAGTAATGTCTCTAATAAGGCCAAATGATTTAGAGATTATTGTTAATACCATTAATACTAGTGCTATCTTTTTCATTTCTAAAACCTCTTTTTATCCATGACAATTAATTTTAGATAACGTATTCAATTAATTGTTAAAATTTTATATATTTTATATTACTATCATCAAGAAAAAAGCCACATCTATAGCGAGAGCAAGTCATTCATTCTTTGTATATTCTATACTATACCTATATAACAACAGTAACATCAGATAAAATACCTCATTTAATAATATTGATAAAGAGAGCATTTGAATAAAAGTAGCAACAAAAGTTGCTAAAAGAAATTTTGTTGCTTTATTATATTTAAATATTCTTATACAGAAAATTAGTATTAAAATCCACAATAAGATAAATACACTGAAACCCATTAACCCTGCTTCGGAAAGTACCTCGAGCATAGTATTGTGTATATATACTGAGTTTCCATAATTTATTGCATTATAATCTAAAGTTCCATTTAATCCTGTACCCATTATTGGATTATTTATGAAGGTTTCTACTGCATTCGTCCAGAGAGTTATCCTGCCACTCCCTCCATCATTAGAAATATTTGAAAATCTACTTCCAATAAAGTCCATGTAATTTACACCAAACAAAGTTATAACATAACCTATTCCAATGAATATGAGAGATATAGCCAAGAAACTCTTAAACTTCCCTTTGCGTTTATCTCCTAAAATAAACATTAATAGAGATGTGATGAAAATGGCAATATATGCCCCTCTTGAAAAAGTTAGAATAATACACATTGTGGTCAGCAAAAAGCCAATTTTATTTCTTGTAGTGGATATGTTATACAAATAGTAAAAAAAGTATAGGGTCATAAAAAGCACAAATATATTTGGATCCCCTGATGCTGTACCAATCAATCTCGGTATTGACCTATCTATCATTAATCCATGATAAATTACGCCATTCCCAAAAAAGTTCATCCCAGTCTCTACTATTCCGATAAGGTAATATACTAGGGAGGCAGAACTTCCAATTATGCCAGAAATTGATATCATCCTTTGCAAATCCTCAATTTTACATAGGATTATTAAGCCTCTTGTTGAA
This sequence comes from Ammoniphilus sp. YIM 78166, assembly GCF_004522215.1. Classification (GTDB taxonomy): domain Bacteria; phylum Bacillota; class Bacilli; order Aneurinibacillales; family RAOX-1; genus YIM-78166. The sequence continues at coordinate 187,805 of NZ_SDLR01000006.1, forward strand.
AAATAAAACAATAATATAATAAAAAAGGCAAAAATAAAACGCAAATGTTTATCAGGATAATTAAACTGTAAAGCAGAGGCACAATAAACCAAGATAAAAAACATCATTAACATTTCGAAAGGTAATAATTTACTAAATCTTGCGATACTAAATAGTAATAGAATATTTAAAAAGGTAAGCATTATATATGGTTTTAAAGCAAAACCTATATTCAAATAGAATCCCCCAAAACATAGAGAGACTATTATTAATTGAACAAAAAAAGGGGCTATTTTCGTATCCCTCAATTGATACACTTTTTCCACTCATTTCTTTTAAAATAGTACACGGAAGATAAGAAAAATTAATTTACTTAATATTAATTTTAAATTGTATAACCTATTAGACTATTACGAAATAATAATAACGGTTTTACTATTTTTTTAGATTTATAATTCATAGCCCCTTGATACATAAACACGCATTAGAAAGGACCAGTATTACGCTTTTCAATAGTTATATTTCTTTCCATGTAAGATGTAGTAGCATCCTTTCAATTAGCTCTATATAATATTAAGCTTAACTCCTTCCTCAATAAAAAAATTAACCAATTACTATAGTTTCCTATATACTGCTATTCCTTCTAGCATCCACTGCATAGCTTGTTGAAAGGACACAGTATTTGAATATTTCTTTTTATGACGAAATGCGAAATATAGACAATATCCTATTGCAAAATATTTTGTCATTGCTGCATACACAGCTCCTTTATCAACAAAATACTTCTTATTATACCCACTAAACCAGGAAGATGTTCCGTCCTCATCCTCAATGTCTGCTATTACTTCTGTCCAAGCATATACTCTCAATCGCTTGTTAAAGCAAGTTGATAAAAATATTGAGTCCTCACCACTACTAAAAAATGATGAACCGGCACCAAATAATGTTGGAAATCCGATCTGCTCTTTTATAATTTTCTGTCTCCGAAAAGCAATACGTGCAGAGCCATACCTCATTGAATTAAATCTGTGTAGTCGTTTATTTTTTTTGTTGTGATATCGATTACTTTTGTTTCCTATAGATGCAATATTAAATGCAATAATAGCTGCGTCAGGATAAAAACTGAAAGCATTTCTTATTATGTCAGGATACCCTGTTCGCAATTGTTCATCATCATCCACAAGAATGCAAATATCACCACTAGCCTTTGAAAGTGCCAAATTTCTGCTCCTAGATAATCCCCTCTCATTAACGCAAATCCATTCTACGCGATATCCATTATAATCAAAAACATCATACGCATAATGATCATCTTGGTTAACTATAACTGCATCCGACTGAATATTTAATTTATCCAACAATGAGTAATCCTTTTGATTCATTGTTGACACAAGAATCTGTACTTTCATTTCTTCCTCCTCTTACTTCCTTAGTGTATTGAACTATTCGTAAGCTATTTTTGTAAAATGTCATTTGTATAAATACGTTAACAATAAAATACAATTGGACTACCTAGTAGTTTCACAATCCAATGAACTTTTCCAACTGATAAATACTAATCACCAACACTATTAGCAGAAATATGTCTCCGTCTAGTTGTGTCTAACTTCATCATAAGCCATGGACTTAAACATCCTCCAAAGAGCATTAACTTTCTATAAATTGATATTTCTCCATTAAATGTGAATTTTAAAGAATTATGTCTTATATATGATTTCCACCTTTGATAATCCTTCAAATACTCTTTTTCTAAGCGATTAGACTTGATTTTTACTAATGCGCCTAAACTAAAAAGACATAAATGTAAGTTAAGCATTGTATTGACTTTTGGGCTGTTTATTATAAGTTGCTTCCTAATGTTTTTAAGTGCTTTCTCACCGTTATATAGTTTATTAATATCGAATTTTGTTGTTGCGGAAGCTTCATTGTTTCGTCTGTAATAGTAAACTTTACGATTTCCAACACCAACAGATTTAGATATTTGTGAAACAGTGGTAATAAAAGTCAGTCCTTCGCCATAAAATAAATTAGTCGAAAACCATATATTGTTGTTAACAATTAAACTTCGTTTAAAAATTTTATTCCAACAACCCACAATAACATCTGGTGATATAAGTAGTGCTGTCGCATCTTCTGGTTGTAATTTCTCTATATATTCACTTTGAGTTTGCTTTTCACCACTCTTGGTATAGCAACATTTTGAAAGGCAGAATTCTGAGCCTGTATTTTCAATTAGACTAAGCATGTACTCAACATAATCCTGTGCAATAAAATCATCTCCATCCACAAAAACCAAATAATCTCCCGTCGATATTTCAATCCCAGTATTTCTTGCAGCACTAACCCCGGCATTTTTTTTGTGTATAACACGCACTCTGCTGTCTTGTTGAGAAACATTATCTATAAGTTGTCCTGTTTTGTCTGTTGATCCATCATCCACAACAATTACTTCAATATTTGTATAGGTTTGCTCTAATATGGATGAAAGACACTTTTCTATATACTTCTCCACATTATATGCTGGAACGATTATCGAAACCAGGAACTTTGAAGTTTCATTAATTAAATTACCTATCATTTTTTCCCCTCCATCTACTGCAGCGCATTTTTAAGGTACTCCACAGCTTTCTTCCTTTCTTTCTCAAGGACAACTTTACTTTTACTGTAATCAATCGGTGCATCTAATAACTCCATGTTTGGATTAAATCTCTCTTCTAATGACACCAATTTCAGGAATGAATCCAATCGAGATGATTGTTTTCCAGCAGAGCCATATTGTCTTTCAAATGTATAAAAAGGCACTTCATAATTAACTGCAAATGCAGTCCCGTGAAACGAATCCGTGCAAACGTAAGATGCATTTTTAACATACTGGACAAACTCAACAGGTCCGGCATCTGGCGCAATATCCAACCAATCAGTCACTTCTCTTTGATAAGGAAGGGCTATTACCTTCAGTTTATTTTTTTGAGCTAATTTCTTGATACACTCTTTTGCGTAATCAGATGGCTCATTCAAAAAGTACGCCAATATATACTTTTCACTGTCTGACACAGCTTCTTGTAATTCTAAATATTTATCCCACTTTATTCCATCTAGCAACAGCGTAGGATCAATCAAATGAGCAGCATCCTTATTAGTCAATTCTTTAATTATAGAAACACCAGATTCTTCCCGCACTGAAAGATTCGGGATATCCATAATGTATTTTGTGATAATATTCTTATTGTAATCGGCAACTTTATCTCTTCCAAAACTTGGAGCAAAAGCAATTCTTTTCTCTTTAGGCGCAAATCTTAAGTAATACTGCGGATCTACATATAATGCTTCTGCATTCCAAATCTGATCACTCCCGCACAAAAACGCCTTAAAATCATCACTCTTTGCAAGACGCTTTAATTGATTCCATGTACAGTGGTATGGTTGGATTTTCTTTAGTCTAAAATTTTTGAATAATTCTTTTGAATGTTCGGAATAGGGTTTGCTCATATTATCACTATAAACGTTAACTCTTTTTTTAATATTATGCGGTTGTCTCAAGAGCCTAACAGCAATAACAGCGACTTTCTTTAGTCTTACATCCCTTCCTTTGATAAGACTGCCTTTTAATGAAATATTGATTCCCTGATATCCCAGTTCATTCAAAATCACCTTACTTGCATATGCCTGCAATGCCGATCCATAATTAAATCCAGTGTGTACAGTAGATATTCCAATTTTTTCCATAACCTTCTCCTCTTGACAACCGATTCGTCGAAATTTTTTTTATATTCAAATAGCTGTTTATTGCCTCTATTTTTTCCATCTTCGCTTGATAGAGTCTGCCCTCGCCAGTATGCAACATCACATTCCGAAAAATTAGATAATTTAGCCTTTGTCTTTATAGACCCTAACATCAAATCAAATTTATCCAGAACGTCATTTGCATCAATCACCAATTCCCGTCAGATAATTTTCTATTGCTAAGTGTAATGATGAAAATTAGGTTATTTTTGCTACTTCCTATTTATAAATAGATTTATAAATTTTGTAGGTGAAGACATTAAAGAAAGACATGAGTTTTTAATCATGGAAAAATACTTTTTCTTCCGAAACTCTGCATAAGCTATAACAGCATAGTGTCTCATTTTTACATATCTTTGTTCTTTTGGTGTTAATTTATCGAAGTATTTCTTTTTATATTCATATAGTTCATTCTCGCCTTTTATTTTTCCATCTCCACTAGATAACCCGTCTGTTTCACTGTGAACATAAGCTTTAACCTCACATCCAGGCAAATAACTGAAAATCCCTTTCCCTGCTATTGCCTTCTGCATTAAATAGAACTCATCTCCAACATTAATTGAAGAAAACAGCCCAATATCTATCAGATATTTCTTTTTAAACATCATCACATCTGTTCCTGTCATATGATACATTAGATGATATCTCATTAAACTTTCTGATGAGAAATCTTTAATATAGTCTCTAATACGTTTTTCAATTAGCTTATCCTTTTCATCATAGAGCCATAAGTCTGTGAGTGAAAAATCTGAACCTTCCTTAGTCATATGCTCAACTTGTTTCTTTACTTTGTCAGGTAAATAAATATCATCATCATCTAAAAAAGTTACATACTCTCCTGTAGCTAGCTTAATTCCAATATTTCTAGTTTCTGCAGACCCTTTATTATTCTTGTTTTGGGTATAGATAATTTCAAAATTGTCTAAGTTCTTCATACTGTTAACAATCTTATCGATTTCAGTATTCCATTCAGCATCAGCGTTGTCATCAACTACGATAATTTCAAAATTAGAGTACGTCTGTGTAATTAATGATTGTAAAGCTCTTTTCAATGTTTCTTTTCGTCTATATGTTGCTACAATAATTGATACCTTAGGGGAGTTATGCGATGACATATCTTTCTCAATATGAATCATAGTTGTATCGTTCATTTTGAAATCCCCCCTATTGTTTCACTGATTCTGTATTAGCTTTTTTCGTTCCTGTCCCACCTTCAACAACACCATCACTTTTAACAACACTTATGATGGTTCCAAAGAAGCACTTAACATCCATCCAAAGACTAATTCTCTTAACGTACTCACCATCTAACTTAGCCTTTACCTCAATCGGAAGTTCATCTCTACCATTAATTTGTGCCCAACCTGTTAGTCCAGGAGGTACGTCATTAGCATCATATTTATCCCGTTCAGCGATCAAGTCATACTGATTCCAAAGAGCAGGGCGTGGACCTATAATACTCATTTGACCAACAAAGATATTCCAGATCTGTGGAAGTTCGTCAAGGGAAGTCTTTCGAAGAACCTTGCCAACCTTGGTAATATATTGCTCTGGATTTTCCAATAGATGAGTGGGTTTATCCTTTGGTGTATCAATCCTCATAGTTCGGAATTTTAATATATTAAAGTGAGTCTTGTTAATCCCTACACGTTTTTGTTTAAATAAAACCGGTCCTTTTGAGTCTAGTTTAATTGCTATAATTAGAACAATAAATACTGGAGATAATACTATCAAACCTATGAAAGATAAAACAATATCGATTAATCTTTTAATTGTAAAGTACATTTTTTTTACACCCCAACCTTTACAAAACTATATTCTACTAATTCCAATTCATTTGAATATACAATACCAACGTCAACTTTCTTAAGTCGTTCCACTTTGCACCTTGCTTTTACAATAGCACCAGAATTAATATGTACGCCTTCACAAATATAAGCGTCATGATCTACTAACGCATATACTAATAATGCACCCCTTTTCTATAACTGCACTGGTATTAACAACAGCCCTTGAACATAAGATTGAACCTACTCCTATTTTGGCTGATGGGCTTACATATGCAGTAGGGTGGATCAATACTGGAAGTTGGAACCCTGCCTCGGTTATTTCTTTTATCCATTTCATTCTTTGATTATTGTTGCCAAAAGCTACAAAGGCATATGAATAATCATTAATGTATCTCTTTAGATCCTTGCATCTTCCAATTGCCGATTCTGAGTTATCATCTAGAGATTCGATTCTTTCAAAACAGCCCATTGCTTCCGCAGTCTCTCTAACTACTCTCCCGTGGCCACCCGCACCAAGTATTAAAAGATTATTAATCATCTTTTCCACTCCATTTATTATGAATATACTTTAGTCGCTTAGCACTTATCTGGATCCCAACCTTCTTTCCTCCAACCAACTACTAACCCACTAAATCTTAATGAAGTAAAAAAAAAGAGCCTCCTCCATAAAGAGGCTCTTCATCCTTACTTCACCAAACTTTCATTTACAAGTCCTTGTAAATACTCTATTAAATCTGCTCTTAGATCATCCCTCTTCAAAGCAAACTCCACCTGCGTCTTAATAAACCCTAACTTCTCCCCTACATCATACCTCGTCCCATCAAAATCATAAGCATAAACCGCCTCAATCTTATTCAACTCCGCAATCGCATCCGTGAGCTGAATCTCCCCACCAGCACCGGGCTTCTGATTATCCAAAATTTCAAAAATCTTCGGACTCAAAATATACCGTCCCATAATCGCTAGATTCGAAGGAGCAACTTCTTTCTTCGGCTTCTCCACTAAATTACTTACCGTGTAGAAACGGTCATGAATGACCTTAGCATCCACAATGCCATATCTCGACACCTCATCATCCGATACATGCTGCACACCGATAACCGAAGCTTTATAACGATCATACTGCGCAATCATTTGCTTCAAACAAGGTTTGTCCGATTGTACGATGTCATCCCCGAGCAATACGGCAAACGGTTCATTGCCAATAAACTTCCTTGCACACCAAATGGCATGCCCTAATCCCTTGGCTTCCTTTTGACGGATGTAATGAATATCTACCATTTTGGAAGATTTCTGTACTTCACTTAATAAATCCATCTTCCCTTTTTCCAATAGATTCTGCTCTAACTCAAACGAGTTATCAAAATGATCTTCAATCGCACGTTTTCCTTTACCAGTCACAATAATAATATCTTCAATACCGGATTCCACGGCTTCTTCTACGATGTATTGAATCGTGGGTTTATCTACAATCGGCAGCATTTCCTTGGGCATAGCCTTGGTCGCTGGCAAGAACCTTGTTCCCAAGCCCGCTGCGGGGATAATGGCCTTTCTTACTTTCATCGAAAACTCTCCTCTTAAATCTATTTATTTCATCACACTTACAAGCTTCTTCTTCACTTCCACCCGATTATTCGCCAAATCCAACAACCGCTTCTTCAACTCCTGGGTTTCCATATGAACATTCTCAATGACTTCGTGTATTTCTTCTATATATAAGTTCGATGTTTTTCCTATGTAAATCTTGGGGTAGACCTGATGATCATGGACTTCGTTTTCATTCAACAGCTCTTCAAACAATTTCTCTCCTGGCCGGATCCCAGTAAAGCGAATCGGGATTTCTTCCTCGGTATACCCCGACAGCTTGATTAAATTTTTGGCTAAATCGACGATCTTCACCGGTTCCCCCATATCCAAGACGAAGATTTCTCCTCCTTGGGCAAGGGCTCCGGCTTGGAGCACCAATCGAGAAGCTTCCGGTATGGTCATGAAGTAGCGTTTCATTTCGGGATCGGTGACCGTTACCGGCCCACCTTTTTTAATCTGCTCTTTAAAAAGAGGGATGACACTTCCGCGGCTTCCTAGGACATTTCCGAATCGAACGGCCACGAAGCGCGTAGCACTTCGCTTATCGAGGTCTTGGATGATCATCTCGGCTAAGCGCTTGGTCGCTCCCATGACATTAGGTGGATTGACGGCTTTATCCGTTGAGATCATGACAAAGGTCTGAACTCGATGAGTATCGGCGGCATCGGCGACATTTTTCGTTCCCATGATATTGTTTTTCACGGCTTCTTCCGGGTTTCGTTCCATTAAGGGAACATGCTTATGAGCCGCGGCATGGAACACGACTTGTGGTTGATGTTTAGCCATGATGCTGAACATCTTGTCACGGTCCTGAACATCGGCGATTTCGGTGATGTACTCGATATGATGGACGTTATTCCCTTTTAATTCTAATTCAATAGAATGAATACTGTTTTCTCCATGCCCGAGCAAGATCACGGTTTTGGGAGAGAATTTGGATACTTGTCGGCACACTTCGGATCCGATGGACCCTCCGGCCCCGGTGACAAGGATGACGTTCCCTTGGATATATTGTTCAATCGCATCGGTATCGAGCTCGACGGGTTCTCTTCCCAATAAGTCCTCGACCTGGACATCTCGGACATCACTGACGGCGATTTTTCCGGTCATTAAGTCTTCCAGCATGGGAACGATCTGAGCTTTGGCACGGGTTTTATTGCATTCTTCTACTATGCCATTCAAGGACTTCTTGCTTAAGGATGGGATGGCGATAATAATGTTCTGAATCCCTAATACCTTAACCGTTTCTTCGATCTTTTCTCTTCCTCCGACCACGGGAAGTCCGAGAATTTCTAACCTTTGCTTAGTCGGATCATCATCGATAAAGGCCACCGGATAAATCTCGACATTCGGGTTGTGCTTGAGCTGTCTGGCGATCATGGTTCCCGCGGCACCAGCTCCCACGATCAAGGCTTTTTTCTTATTCGTCTGGTCGGTTGCGACATAGCTATCCCGGTACAATCTCCAGGAGAAACGAACCCCTCCGATGAAGATGATGTGCATCATCCAGGTGATGATCATGGCCCGGTAGTAAAGTTCTTGTACGAGGATCAATTGGATAAGCAAGGCAAGAAGAATGGAAAACGTCACACCTTTAAAGACGGAAATTAATTCTCCGACACTCGCGTACTTCCATACTCGTTTATACAGCTTATACCGATTGGCAAAGAAGTGATGTCCAAAGAAAAGCACGAGGGAGCTGACGCCGATGACGAAACCCGGTCTTTCTCTGGGAACTAGAATATAATGGCTTACATAGATTGAACTTAATACGATCAATGAATCGATCAATATTAAGGTAAGCAGACGTCTCTGGTAGGTCACACTAACCTTCCTCCTCACGAAAAATCATATCTATTTCTTTTTTTCTGTCGGAATCATAGGGTTCACAAAGCAGTTAGAATCGCGATAGAACCCTTAATTCCACCATCTGACTTCCATGACAAATGGCCTAGCTAAGGACTCTATCGTAAAAAGAGTTAAAACATTGAAAAAACAAACAACTTTAAGTATAATGATAAAGAAAGGGTTTTCACACCCTTTCTTTTCTGACTTATTATGTATAGGGCATCTAACCCAACCTCACACCACACCTTCGACAATCCAAGTCTAAGGTAGAGGATCTACCCACAGCGTGATCGAGTGCCTCTCTTGATAACGGTAAGGAGACATCACCGTAGCTATAAGGCTAAAAAATTCCAAACCACTTCTTCTTATACTTCTGCACAGGAATGAGCTCGCAGTCCTTCCCCGCGACCACCTTCTCTGCGTATTCGCAATACAGATCCACGTAATCCGCTCCGAATCGCTTCGATAGCTCGTTATACGCCTCGCTTAAAATCACACCACGGCTGCCGGTGTTATGAGCATCACTGGCAATAAAGTGGACCATATGGTGCTTGATCATGTCTTGGCTCAACCTTTGAATTTTCTTTCCAAACTTTCCGACAACACTGGCTGCTGTCAATTGAGCCATGGCACCCTGTTTTACAAGCCGATAAAGCAAGTTAATATTTTCACTAATCTCTTTATTTCGCTCCGGATGCGGGATGATCGGGATGATCCCTTGCATCTGAAGATTAAAGACGAGTGATTCCATATACCGCGGAACATGATCTCGCGGCAACTCTAGTAATATGTATCGTTGACCTTGGTTGTAAGTTAAAATTAGTTCTTGCTTGAGATCTTCCACTTCACTGCCATTTACCCGAAGTTCCATGCTAGGGAGGATGGTCAAATCGATCCCTTGTTCCTTTACTAACGCTTGAACTTCTTGGCAGCGGGCTAAGATCCGCTCCGGAGGATTCGTATACGTGCCATCCTTATGATGAGGAGTGGCTACGATGGTTCGGATTCCATCCGAAACGGCTTGCCTGGCCATCGAGAGTGTGTCTTCTGGAGTCTGTGCCCCGTCATCAAGACCAAATAAGATATGGGAATGAATGTCGATCATGGGTATTCTCCTTAGAAAACTGGGTTAGCGTCAAGCCTTATGAAGGCGTTGGCGGCATCCTATGAAAATAGTCCTATCAAAGTCCATTATATCGACAGCAACCCTGGTTTACAACTACTATTTTTTCCATTTCGTGTCAGTCCTTGTCGAATAAAACAATAAAAAAAATAGAAATGTCGAAGCATTTCTATTTTTTTCGGGCACCGTAGTAATAGTAGTAGTAACTATCCCCTTGCATCTTTTTGTTATTCAACACAACGCCAAGAATATTGGCTTTAACATTTTGCAGCTGGGTCTTGGCCTTTAAGGCTACATCCTTGTTGGTGGTGCCTGAATCCACGACAAGAATCACCCCATCGAGCTTCGATGCTAGGATCTGCGCATCCGCTACAGCAATGACCGGTGGTGTATCGAATAAGACTTGGTCGTATTGTTCAGAGACCTCTTGGATAAACCTTGTCATCGCCTTGGAGTTTAATAATTCTGCAGGGTTTGGCGGAATCGGACCTGCTGTAATGATATCTAAGTTCGGAATTAATGTTTTCTGAACGACATTGGCCATGGATTCTTGTCCGGCTAGGACTGTAGTCAGCCCCAAGCGATTGGTTAGGTCAAAAGTATGATGAACCGTTGGCTTACGTAAATCCGCATCGACGAGAAGCGTGCGTTTTTCGGTTTGGGCCGTGACCACAGCAAGGTTCGCGACGGTCGTTGATTTCCCCTCAGAAGGCCCGGTACTCGTGACCATGATGGCACGAAGATCGGTATCCACTCCAGCAAACTCGATATTCGTACGAAGGGTCCGATAAGACTCAGAGATGGGCGACTTCGGGTTCGTTAGGGATATCAGACTTCGTTTGACTTTTTCGATGATCTTAGACTTCAACTTGCTTCCCTCCCGCTGGCGACAAGGCGGCCTCTTTTTCCTCTTGACGATAATCAATCTTGGCAATAGCCCCGAGAACGGATAAGCCTAATACTCGCTCAATGTCTTGTTCGGTTTTTAGTGTGTTGTCTAGGTACTCCAGCAAGAACACCAAACCAACCGCGGTCATCAGACCGACAACAAACGCAATCACCATATTCAATAGCGGCTTCGGCTTCACCGGGGAAGGATTGACTCCTACTTTCGCCTCAGCAAGCACTTGTACGTTATCGACATTCATAATCTTAACAATTTCTTCTTTAAACGTATTCGCAATTCCATTTGCTATATTCGCCGCAGCCATTGGATCCGGATCACTGACCGTAATCGCCATGACTTGAGAGTTTTGCACTGCGTTAACCTTAATCTTTGCGCCTAGTTGCGATGCCGTCATATCCAGTCCCATATTGGTAATGGTCTGCTCCAGGATTCGCGGACTTTTAATAATGACATTATAGGTCTCGATTAACTTGAGATTCGACTGGATATCATTCATCGTAGGAACAAACATCTCATTCTTGCTCTCACTCTTATTCACCAGCAATTGAGTCGATGATTCGTAGATGGGCGTAATCACAAAAAAACTAATCACCCCACTCGTCACCGTCGCAATAAACGTAATCCCTATAATAATCCAAATCCGCTTCATGAGAATCTCAAATAATTCTCTTAGTTCAATGGTAGTTTCCTGCTGATCCATCGGTTTCTCCCTTACCTATGTATTATTTAGAGTGCCTGTCACTCCCCGACTTTTGTCGATTGGAGTACCAATTATTATAGCTTTCATTATACGACTTTAATAGAGTGCCTGTCACTCCCCGACTTTTGTCGATTGGAGTACCAATTATTATAGCTTTCATTATACGACTTTAATAGAGTGCCTGTCACTCCCCGACTTTTGTCGATTGGAGTGCCAAAAAAACCCTAACCCTCTCAAACTCTAGCCCATAAGACCTACTCTATTAAACACCTTCCAAATTATATCCTAAATAGACAATTGTATCCATAGGAAAATAAAGAGAGTGCCTGTCACTCCCCGATTTTTGTCGATGCCGTGACTTATTAGAGCTTCTTATTTCTTAAACGATTATGCTCTGTTTTTTTTGATATTCAACCATATCCTTAGTCTGAGAATTTCTCTCATACGCAACTGTTAAGCTTAATGATCACGGTAATGAAATAGGAGGCACCTATTATTTTCACAGGTGCCTCCATTCAACATGTTGCCTCAATATGGGTCTATCCTTCAGCCGGCTATCAACAAGGCCAACAAAAAAAGCTTACATAATAGAACCGTTTCTGTTAAGCCACGAACGAATCCCTTACGTCAAGGAACCAGCTTTAACAGAAACTGCGTGCAGAGGATTTCGAACTTGACCAAACTCAGAGGCATGTGGACGATCATCATCGTCATCATAGCCGTAATCGATCATCCGATTGCGGTTAAGGCATAGCTTCGTGAAGCTAGGTTTCAGGAGGTCAAACAGGCGGAATCGATCTTGCAGTTGCGGGAATCTCGCTTGATAGTGTTCAATCGATTCTCTCAGTTGCTTCCAGAACTCTACTTCGGAATACTCATAATAGGTATGCAGAATATCTGCTAGATAACGCAAATGACAGACAAAGAGGCCGGTAAAAATAAACTGGCACAGCCCTTCAGGAGCCTCGCTGCGAAGGACGGGCTTCAGCGCTTCAGGTAGGGATTGCAACTCCGGCAACGGCTCCTGACTCACATTCACATCGTCCACAAAGTCCTTCATGGCCAAGCGATGCGGGGCAGCGTCCTTTAAGATGAGAACCGTATTCTGCCCGTGCGGTGAAAAAACCGTGCCATATTGATACAAATAATGAAGCAGCGGAGGCATCACCACTTGAAACAGCTTTTCTACCCAAGCCTCTGGACGTAAGCCCGAACGTTCCATGAGCGAAGCGATGAATGGCTTTCCTTTCCCATCCACGTGCAGCAGCGAGGCTAACGTAATCGCCTGTTCTCCCTCTTCCAGGAAGGAGTAGATGCTTTCTCTCCATATGCAGCCCAGCATTTCCAAGTATTGATAAGGGGCTCCCTTCAGCTTCGAATAATACGGATGATCAAAGTTGATGCTGGCCACCTCACCCGGCAGGATGACCCGGCATTCATCCCGCAGAAACGGATCGTTGTCGCGAATGGAGTGAATGTATTCCGTAATGGTCGGCGCCACCACCGTACGCTCTCCTGGCAATCCGCGATACACCAGGGTATTGAGAATGCTCATCGGCAATTTCACATGATGCTTTTCCTTATGGGACAGGTTGACAAAGGTTCGAACCGACTGCTGAGGCAAATAAATATCCAATCCGGCTCCAAGCGGCACCATCGCCTTCTTCGCTAATTCTCCCGGGAAAAAGGGAACCAGGATATTTTCCCACTGCCAACGATGCACAGGCAGGAAGAAATACTCCGCGTGATTCAATCCTTGCGTTTCCAGCTCTTCTTTAAATAAACGGACCTGCTCCTCTCCTAATTCCTGATGAACCAGTTTTTCATGGTTTAAGCCCGCCACCGCCTGATAGCTTGCGAAATCGTGATGAACGGCCACCCAAAAAAGCTGAACCGGCTTCTTTTGCTCCGGTGCATAAGCCAAGTAATCGGGGTAGCTAAATCCAATCCGCCCCTTATTATAGGTAATCCACGGATGACCCTCCATCTCCCCTTCGAGCTCTGCATAGTCGAGCTCGGCCAAATCCAGCTCCTGCTTTTGCTTCTTGGCGAGAATGTGCGCATCAGCCAGCAGCGTATTGTTATATTCCTTAATCAGATGCCCGGTGGTCAGCGGCTTCATTCCGACGGTTTCCTGAATATCTAGAATAAACTGCAGCGGATCAACCGCCGTTTCCCATTTGCCTTCCGCATAACGAAGGATGGTTTCAGGGTAAACATGATAGCTGTCCATCAGGCGATCTTCGGCCTCAAATTGATATTCGACCCGCTCCTCTGCCTTCAGTTCAAGCCGGTACACCTTGCGTTTCCCTTTGACTTCCATCACTTCCGGGTGGATGATGTCTTCGTACATAAACTCGGACAGCATTTTGGTTAACAGCCTTACCCCCGCTTCCTCCCAGATTTCCGGTTTCAACGCATCGCGCAATTCCTTCATGTTTTGCATAGGTTACACTCTCCCTTTTTTATTCATTAAGTACCTTCCTATCTTGAACCGCAGGCTGACGCTCCCGGCCAAAAAGGATCCATCGGGCCAAAACGAGATTGATCAAGCCGATCACGGCCGCAAAGATAAGCGGAGCCGCCAGGCTATAGGCGGAAACCCATGATGAGGCCAGCAAGGGCGCCGACAGCAGACCCACATTCTGAAAGGATGTAGCCACGGTATAATTCAAGTGCAATCGATCTTTGCTTTGCTGAAACAAATAAATCTCTAATGCCGCTTGCGAAAGCGCAAGGACAAAGCCGTATAGCACCCTCCCTGCAAAGAGAAGCAGCAAGCTGTGGGTGATTCCCTGCAAAAACAGACTTCCCGCCAATACGCAGCCAGCCAGAAGATAAACCAGGGGCAGCCGCTCCGGGATGCAAACCGTTCGGATGAAAGGATAGGCCACCATCGCCATCACGCTGGGAAGCAGGAAAAACCAGCTGCTTTCCGCTAAAGACAAGCCAAAATCGTTTACGATATAAGTGGTAAAGTAAGGGCGGACCACATTATTGGCGGTGTGGAAGGTGAACATCACCAGCCCTATCGCCAGCATGAACCCGATCGAGCCACCCTCCACTCCAGAAGAACGGTTTTCCTTTCGCTTTTTGAAGGACACCTCCCGCAAGGTCAGCCAACAAAGGAGCCACAGGGCAAGATCACCTGCCGCCAACCCATAAAACAGGTGTAACGGGTGTTCCAGCTTCATCAGCCAAGCCCCTGCTAGGGTCGCCAGGATGATCGCAGAATGAAGAACGGCATAGTAACAGGCAGCAATCGAAGCACGCTGCTCCTTTCCTCCCCATTCGATCAGCAGGGGATAGATCAACAAGAAGCTGCTTTTGCCGATGAGCAACAGTACGGTAAACACCAAAAATTGCTGGGCGTTCGCAGACGCCCCCATGCCGATCAGCATGAACACAGAGATCCATTGACCCGCGTAAAGCAGGTGCTTCACTTCATAGTGCTGAGCCAGCCATCCCCATAAGGGCGCTGCGATAACGACGGTCAGACGGGCCGCAAAAATATAGGTCCCTGTATATTCCAAGTCCTTGATATCAAATACTTTTTCAAAAAACTGAGGATAAAACGGTGACAAGGCCACTTCCGCAAAGACAAAATAAAACAGGCAAAAAAACAAGACGACTTGAATTCTTTGGGTATTCCTCATCGCTTCCTCAGACCCCAAATTGGGTAAATACATGGCGGCGACGGACGGGGTATACCTCCCGGCCTGCCAGCTGATTAAGAATCACGGAGTTACGATAAGCACCCAGTCCAAGGTCAGGAGCCCCTACGCCATGCGTGTGCATTTCCCCATTCTGAATAAAAATCTTATTCGCAATCTCCTCCGTCAATTGGAGCTGATAATCGCCTGATACAATATACCTGCCGAATTCATCCCAACGAATCAGAGATCTCAGATCCCTCAAGCACGCGGGCACCACATGGCGATAACCGGTCGCGGCCACGATGACCTCACTCTCAAGCTCAAACCACTCATCCTGTTCCCGCTGCAGGCAAGTCAGCTGATATCCTTCTTTCCCCTCCAAAGCTTGAACCTCAGTCACCTCGGTCAAGGCCATCAAGCGAACCGGCGGCTTCGCTCCCCCCACCGAACCTTCATAAAGAACATCATAGATGTCCGCAATGGTCTTGGCGCTTATCCCCTTGTAGAGCAGATCCTGCTTCGGCAGCAGGCAGTCTTTTTTCTCTTGCGGCAACTGATAGAAATAACGGGTATAGTCCGGCGAAAAGTGCTCGAGTCCCAGCTTGGAATACTCCATCGGGAAAAACCCCTTGGAACGCGTGAACCAGTCCAGCCGATACCCGTAGGTCGACTGCTCCTTGAGCAGTTCCAGAAAGACCTCTGCCGCGCTTTGCCCTGAGCCGACCACTGTAATCGACTTGGCGAGTTGGCAGCGTTCTTTGCGGGTTAGAAATTCCGCTGAGTGGAAGACATCCTCCGTAGGATGCGAGGAGAAGCCATCGGGCAAATACGGCACACTCCCCACCCCTACAACCAAATGCCGGGCCTGATAATACTGCCTTTCTCTGCTATGGATATCCAAAGCCTCTACTTGAAAGTAGCCGGATCCATCCGCTTCCTTTTTCCGCTGCACCCCGACCACTTGCTGGCCAAAGCGGCAGCAACTCAATTGTTCCGCTACCCATTGGCAATAATGATTGTATTCCCTGCGCGGGATGTGGAACCGTTCGAGAAAATAAAATTTGTACAGCCGCTCCTGCTCGTGCAGATAATTCAAGAAGCTGTATCGGCTCGTCGGATCCGCCATCGTCACGGCATCCGCAAAGAAGGGAACCTGAAGGGTGGTTTCTTCGATTAACAGACCGGCATGCCATTGAAAATGCGGCTTCTGTTCCAGAAATAAGGCATCCAGTCCTTCCACGGGTTCAGCTAAGGCGGCCAACCCGAGATTAAAGGGACCAATCCCAATGCCGATTAGATCATACATCCTGCCACCTCCGTTCAAACGTTTCTCGATGGCAAAACATCAGCAAGCCTCGCTTATCTGGCAAACGAATCTCTTTTTCCGGCTGGAATCCGCACTTTTTGAAAATGTGGATCATTTTTTCATTGCGAATATCGGGCTCGGTCACGATCTTCTGGGTAGCCGGGTGACGAAATTGAAAAGCTGTCATGGCTCTTAATAGAGGCAGGGCATAACCTTTCCCGATAAACTCTGGTGGCCCGAGTAAAAGATGAATCCCTTGGTCTCCCTCATCCGTCTCATAATGACCGGCGATAATGTCATCCTTGGCCCAATAAGATTCCCAATAGCTCATCGGTTCGCCGTCTAAGCAGCCGATATACAAAGTTTGATGAGAATCGGCCAGCAGCTTTTGCAGATGCTGCTCGTATTGTAGAAGGGGCATGTTTTGCCTCCAAAAAGGAATCACATGCTCTTGATGATGCCAAGAATGAAGCCTGTGCAGGTCTTCCTCTAAGGTTACTGGGCGAAAAGCAATGTTAATGGGCACTGCCGATCAGCTCCTTTTGCTTCAAAGGATTATCGATGTGGACATAGACGGATTGCGTTTCCAGCGATCCCACCAGTTCATCCATATCATGAAAACGGGTAAGCAGATTCGCTTTGCAGGGAAGCTGGTCTTGCGTGAGTAAGCTGGTTACTAAGGCAGAGGACGCGGCCCCTGGAATCTCCAGCGTCTCCAACGCCTTCCTTAGCTCCTGAAGCAGCTCTTTTTCATCGGCGACCCCGCCCGTCCCCAAGGCATTAATTAAGCCAAACAGATGATTGAAAAAGAAGTAATAGCGCAATCGCTCATCGGCAATGGCATCCGAGCAAACCGTATTGCTTTTTTCGCTGATGCCGGGCAA
This sequence comes from Ammoniphilus sp. YIM 78166, assembly GCF_004522215.1. Classification (GTDB taxonomy): domain Bacteria; phylum Bacillota; class Bacilli; order Aneurinibacillales; family RAOX-1; genus YIM-78166. The sequence continues at coordinate 205,368 of NZ_SDLR01000006.1, forward strand.
GATCGCCTTCAGCTGGTCATGATACGATTGGCAGTAGTAATACCCCTGATTATCCCGATAGTAAAACTCCGCCGGATAGCCTGCTCTCAGCTGAATAATGCTGTTTTGCTGATGGGCTTCAATGGCAATTCCATAGGTGAAATACAGCCACATGATGGGCTTTAGCGAGAGCTCAAGGTATTTCTTGAACCAATCCCGGCTGACTTCTTCGGTTGATCGTCCCTCTTTTTCCGCCAGCTGCTTGATGATTTGGGCCAAGCGGGAAGTATGGCCCTCGATGGAATCCTGGCACAAGGCGGCAATGGGCGTCGCATTGCTTTCTTGACCCCTTTTGAAGGGGTTCTCCCGCAAAATCACTTCAAATCCCGTTTCCTTTTCCCCCTCGATCTCTAACGTCATGAACGCCGGATCCCCAATAATCCGAAAATGAGGATGGGCCGCGTTCAGCTGCTTTCCAATTTCACTTTCCATAAGCTTCTTGATCTCTACGCCCCGCTCGAGCTCCTGGTATTTATTCACGCGGATAGAGTTGGTGATTTTGACGTTCAATGAAAATTTGATCATATAGTCCGATTCCGGATGGTACACGGTTCGCACGGAAGAGGTCGGATAAAACCCTCTGCCCTGCAGCCCAAGATCTTGCAGCAAACCGTCTTGCAAGAGCTGTTGCACCTTGGGCTTTCGTTTCACATACTCTGCCTGCCAAGGATGAAGGGGAATCAGGGCATAGGCATCGTCTTTGCTATACGCCTCTTTAAAGTCATCTGCTATATCCGGATCCTGCTTCACGAGCTGCTTAATGATATCGGAAGTCTGCTGCTCTGATGCCGATCCCTGACATACGATCGAACGATGAGCCCGAAAGTAATACAGGGGGAATTTCCCTTTAAGCTCTGGGGAGTAAGCGGGAACGTCCCAGTCCGCTATCCCCTGACGACTTTTCGGAGTCGGATGCATCAGATGCCCAAACAGCAAACTCTGTTCTGCCTCAATAAATTCCAGATCCCATTCATACAGCTGCTGGGCGTCCGTGATTCGTTCACGAATAAATTGCTCGATACTCTGGCAACTGAGAATTACGCGCATCAGGAGCTCGTCTTGATGAGACGCCTTTTTGTTATGAATAATGCTCAATTCCTTATTCACCAAGCAGACTAAAGTCATATAATCCAACTCGAGGAAACGAGGCTGCCCGGCGACGGAATAGAACATAGGAAACCCAAAAACATGTCTCCCCGTCATGGACCAATAGCGCAGCGGGAGATAGAAATCTATCCCTTGGTGGGGCAGCGGGCTATGCAGCCATTGCTTGGCCAGCGGCAGATGATCCCTGAGATCATCTGCGATCCTCTCGGCCTCCAGAAGCTGGGTTTGACCTGCTTCTCTCAGATAGCAATTCAGAAAGCTTTGTATCGTGGCCTGTTCGGCAATCTGCTTTACATTCATGTTCATTCCCCCATTCCTGTTTCTATCTGTTCGCCTATTTTCTTCACCCGGCTCAGGATATCTTGAATGTCCTGGATCGACGTACGCAGATTCAGCAGCGTGAATTTCAGGCAAACCCTTCCGTTCACCCGCGTCCTGGCCAATACAGCACGGCCTTCCTGCAAGAGGATGGAACGGATGAGCTCATTAACCCGATTGGATCGCTCCTCCCTCTGTGGGACGTAACGAAAAACCAGCGCATTCATTTCTGGTTCATTCACCAGCTCAAAGGCCGGATCTTCTTTGATTCGTTGAGCGGTCTGGGCCGCTAGGTCGATGGTATAGTCAATCATTTCACCAAAGAGCTTTCTTCCTGTCGCTTGAAAGGACATAAATAATTTCAAGGCATCAAAGCGCCGCGTCGTTTGCACCGACTTGGTGACAAGGTTCGGGATGCCGGTTTCCTCATCATCCTCCGGATTCAAATAATCGGCATGGAGCTTGATATATTCGAAATCATTGCGATTTTTCAAAAGGAAAGCTCCGCAGCTGATCGGCTGATAGAATAATTTGTGAAAATCCACCGTCAGCGAATCCGCAAGATGAATGCCCCTAATCTTTCCGCGATGCTGTTGGCTTAACACCAAGGCTCCCCCATAGGCCGCATCCACGTGATACCACATCTGGTGCTTCATCGCCCGTTCCGCCAATTCCTCCAGCGGGTCAATGCTGCCAAAATCGGTGGTTCCCGCCGTAGCGACCAAGGCAAAGGGTTGCAAGCCTTGATCCCGCAATTCCTGCAGGCGAGCATCAAGGTCCTTTACGCACATCCGATGCCGCTCATCGGTTTCCACTGAGATCACTGCCTGATCCCCCAACCCTAGCAGGAAGGCGGATTGGCGAACCGTAAAATGCGCTTGTTTAGAACATAGAATCCGAAGCTTTCGAGCTTCCGGCGGCAGCCCATCACGCTGTGACTGCCAGTTGAACCGATGCTGGAGGTACCGGTCGCGCGCCAAAAGCAAACCCATAAAATTCGATTGGGTTCCCCCGCTGGTAAAGACGCCGTCTGCCCGTTGGCCATAGCCAAACCTTTCGCACAGCCAATCCACCATTTTTTGCTCCAACAGGGTTGCCGAGGCGCTTTGATCCCAAGAGTCCATGGACTGGTTGCTCCCGCTGATCATGACTTCCGCAGCCAAGGCTGCCGTCATGGGCGGGCAATGAAGGTGAGCCAGGCAGGACGGATCGGATACGACGATCGAATGCTGCAGCACCACTTCACCAATTGCGCGGACCAAGGTCTGCATGTCGCTTGCTTCTTCCGGCAATACCTCCCTAAAGGCGCTGTCGAGCAGCTCGGATAGATCTTGGGGAGACACCCCGCTGAACGGCCGATGGCGGTTCGAAAACTCACGCAGCAGAGCTTCCTGCGACCACTTCATCGCATGGCGATAGTACGCTTGACTTTCTTCCCCGCCATGCAAAAACAAACGGGTAAAGGCTGGCTTTTGCGGGGTTGAAATGGCCATCGATTCCAAAGCCATCAGCGCACCTCCTGAACGGCTTTTTGACTGTTGCCAACCGAGGCTTCTGCTTCCTTTACGGCTTCACAAAAGATCTCACTTATGGTATCGACCTGTGCAGGGGTGACGATCAAAGGCGGCAAAAACCGAACGACACTCCCGTGGCGGCCTCCCAGTTCAAGGATCAAGCCTCGCTTGAAGCATTCCTTTTGGATGGAGCTGGCTAATTCGGGATACGCGGGATAGCTTCCGAGATGATCGGCTGGCTTCTCTTTATTCACAATCTCTACTCCTATCATCAATCCTCGGCCCCGAATGTCACCTATAGATCGGGATTGCTTTTGAATCTCCTTTAGCTGGCGCATTAATCTCTTTCCGTTCAAATCCGCCTGTTCCGCCAGATGATTTTCTTTGATGAACCGAATCGTTGCCAACCCTGTCGCCATCGCCATTTGATTCCCGCGAAAGGTCCCTGCGTGGGCACCCGGGGTCCATTGATCCAGCTCTTCCCGATAAACCACGACAGCTAATGGAAGGCTGCCTCCTATGGCTTTGGAAAGGACTAGTACATCCGGTTCGATCCCCGCCTGCTCAAAAGCAAACATCTTCCCCGTCCGGCCCAATCCGGTCTGAACCTCGTCAATGATCAGTGGAATCTCCTTTTCCTCGGTGATTCGGCGAATCTCTCGCATCCATTCATCCGGTGCCGGAATGACTCCTCCTTCTCCCTGCACCACCTCCATTATCATCCCCGCCGGCGCAACGACCCCGCTTTCCGGATCGTTCAGCAGCCTCTCGATATAGGAGCTCCCTATCCGTGCCCCCTCTTCCCCACCGATCCCGAATGGGCAACGATATCCATACGGATAGGGAAGGAAATGCACATCTGGCATCAGGTTCGCAATCGCCTTCTTGGGTCCCAAATTCCCCATAAGACTCAATGAACCATGGGTCATGCCGTGATACCCGCCTTGATACGTCATGATGCTCCTTCTACAAGTTGCCGTCTTCACCAGCTTTATAGCAGCCTCGACCGCATCGGAACCGGAAGGGCCGCAAAACTGGATCCGCGCCTTTCGGCTGAATCCAGCCGGCAAGCTGGCGAACACTTCTTCCACAAATTCCTCTTTGATCGGCGTCGTCATGTCGAGGGTATGCAGCGGCCTCTTGTCGTCCAGCACCTTCTTGATCGCTTCGATTACAACAGGATGGTTATGACCTAGCGCTAATGTACCTGCTCCCGCCAAACAATCAATGTAGGTCTCCCCTTCCACATCCTTCACATGAATCCCATCCGCTTCACTGATGGCAATCGGAATCCGCCGAGGATAGGACCGCGCATTGGACTCCCGCCTGGCTTGGCTATCGAGATACTCCCTGTTTGTTACATAAGGAATCATAAACTCTTACCTCCTTCGAATTTTTTTTAATAATAATTATCATTATCATCCATTGTTGGAAGGACTAACCCATTACTCTAGTAAATTGCACGCAAAGCATACATCAGATAGATAGAGTTGGATTTATGATGTAGGGTAGACGGCCTTAGAAACCGCGTAACTTCCCCCTGTACGATGATTTTGTAGCTCTCTAATTACGATAATGATAATTAATATCATAATCACGTTAATAATATTGCATGTAATGATAATCATTGTCAATATAAATGGAGAAAATTGGGCCCTTTTTACTAGTGTAGGAAGAGTGCCTGTCACTCCCCGATTTTTGTCGATGCCGTGCAGGATAGAATAACGTAAGCCGAACTCCTAAAGGGATGTTCGGCTAACGAAACATTGTCATTGATTCTTCAGTCCAATGGATTCGTTCAATCCAATAGATTCATCGATTCTACACAACCACTTATCTCCGCAAACCTGCTCCTTAAACATCCTAACAGAGGTATGGCTTTGCTTAATCCTTCATCCGTGGGGGCGGGCATATTTTCATGTTTGATGGAATTGGCTAAAAAGAAGCATCCAAACTCCTAGAAGGATTGCTTCTTCTGAACATTTTATTTCTTATGTAAAAAAATCAAAGGAATTTGAATTGACTTTATTTATGTATAGCTCTATGTTAAAATTATGATAATAATAAAAGAGCTACAGATGCGGGAACATCTGTAGCTATGTACAAATCGATACCCACAAAAAGGGATCGGCTCAATTCTTGGAAGTAAGACCTCCTAGCTGTCAGGCTCAAGGGAGGTCTTACTTTTTGTCTATTGACAGCAGTGTGATAACAACTAAAATAATCGTTGCGATCAAATGACCAAATCCGTTTAGTAGATTCAGCGCTTCATATACTGTCATAATTCCCACCTCCTTCCACCAAATGATGGATAACAGGAAGTGAGCCACCTCACCTTGAGTGAGCTATTCGATTATGTACAAGTGAATTATACCACAACAAGCTTATGTGAGAACATACATTCTCGCTTTCGATCATGAAATGGCCGTAGTGCTTTATATCCAAAACACCATTTAGGCTAATATTCGTGCAAGCCAAATAGAGAGACCACTGTCACTCCCCAATTTTTGTCGATGCTGTGCAGGCTAGAATAACACCAAAGAAAGATGCGCTTAATTCCACATGTTTCTATTCATTTATCTATGTTTTTACACATTGTTTATACAAACCTCTTTGAAAAATGTGGTAATCTAGACTATAAAACTAGCTAACTTTACGAAATGAATAGCCCTATCCTGTAGTATTTACACTTCCCTTATTTCCTTTAATCAGATTTTCTAATGAGAGGAATTTACTACCTGCCACGGCTAAGATTAAAGATAATCCTAAAATGGCTAAATTATATGAATATCCACCTTTACCTGTACCTAAGAAACCCATTTGATAACGAACAAATAGAATGGCTCCGATCATTAGTATTGTGGCAATCATGGCAGACCCCTCTACAAAAATGCCCAACAATAACCCGATACCTGCTACAGTTTCCATAACGGCTGTAACATACGCCATAAAAGCTGGAAGTCCAGCAAAATCAACAAATATCTTTTCCGTTGCTTGCATGTTACTCCATTTTTGAATTCCGTTTGCAAGTAAGATTGCTCCTAGTATAATTCTTCCAATGAATAACATCCATTCCAAACGATTTTTCACTCTCTCTACAACTCCTTCTCTATTCATTAAATTATAGCTTGGATAATATTAACATAAATGGAATGTTAGGCAAATTAGTAGAAACCCTTGTTTGATGATTAAGTATTACAGTATACTCCCTCTATGACGAATCGGATCTCCATTTTCCTCTTGTTTTCTTTAATTTTCAATAGGTTTATTAAGAACCATAAAGTTCAATTAAATTAACCAGGAGCCGGCAACCAAACTAAAAACTCTAAAAACATGGTTACATCACAAATAATAAGGAGCGTAAACTGGTCATATCACCTTCGACCATCATCACCTCCCTCACGCATAAAAAATAGTAGAAGACAGTTAAACTCTGACCACCTTCTACTATTTTTTCTCCCTATTTTGCCGTCACAACCTCCGTCTATGAAACAAAGTAAAGTCAATAATCAACGGCTTGTATCGCTTACGTCTTCCGATTTTGAAGAGGAAGCTTAAAACGATATCGATCCCTTTGGTCATAAACTCCAGCACCACTCATTCATCCGCCGATAAAGTCTATAACGACGTAAATAAGACCACATAAGGAATTACTATGAAGTAGCCTTACTCGCGTCATCTTTAGCCGAATGAGACCAAACTGCCCAGCCAAGTCTAATGTAGATTAGACCCCATATTAATGCGAGATAATCCCCAACGAACGGAATAAATACCATGAAGACAAATAGGATCATCAATCCCGCGGCCCAACTAGGCAACATTTTAGCGCGTAAAGTAACATAGCCCAATAAAACATAACCTACTGACATGCTTATCATCATTAGCATCCGAATGAGGACAATTGGACCTGTAAATTCTTGATCCAAAATCTGTGGATTGTTCAACTCGGTATTAACAAAAAGAGCTACGGCTACCATCGTGCACACGAGAATATTTCCTAATACGCTAATAAAAAATGCGATAAAGCCCAGCAAACCCGTTTTTTCCGCTTGGTAGAGATAGATTCCGACTGTACCAAAGATGATGAAAATGGAACCTGTAATTCCTCCAATGAGGAGTGCTGGCGTATTATCCACCCCCCACGCTAACTCTAACGGAGTCATGGCGGCCCTGCACAAACCTCCCAATACAGCAAATAAACCAAGCCAACGAATGCAAGTAGTTAACGACATGGTTCACCTCCTTATCCATTCACTACAAGCATATTCCTAAGACCCGGATAAATTCCTAGAGAGTGCCTGTCCTCCCCTAGAGAGTGCCTGTCACTCCCCGATTTTTGTCGATTCAAAAAACCTTTGATAGCTATTTGAATATGAATGCAGTGATTTATTAGCATAGACGAAAAAGAACCCTGGGATATCCCGGGTTCTTCTTGCATTTCTATTCGTCTGTATTCTCATGATCTCAATATGCTTATCGTTTTCATTGATGCTTTGCCCGCGCTTCCCCTTCCTTCACATTGCTCTCCCCACAGATTTTCCTGCAAATCGCTGGTAAATGGCATCCGCATACTTATAGCGGCTAGGATAATCAGGATTACCAGCACGTTCAAATGATTTCTCAAATACTCTTACTGCTTCATGAGTATTCATTTTCTTGAATTTTTCCATACCACCGAGACGATCCAAAAGTTTCTTTTCATAACCCCTATTTAACTCATACCAGATGTACCAAAGTTGAAAATTTAACGACCATGGGTCCTTACCTTCAGACTGAGCTTTGCTCACTAGTTGATTCCAACGTCCCCGCGGTCCCTTTTCCCACTGAGCAAGTCCTCGTCCAGGTCCACCTCTGAGTTGTCTTTTAGTCGGGTCCATTCCAGACTCCTGTTGTAGGTTACCCATGATACCCGCTGTTGCTCCATCTGAAAATCCTAATGATTTAAAAAAGTTCCAAACTCTTTGATGGTTACTATTAATCCAAGATACGTTACCAGGACCATTGCTTGGTTTGGGCCCTCTGGCACTAGGGATCTTAACCTTAGATCGAACGGGCAGATTCTTTGGGTTAATCCCTGGATTTGCTTTTTGGATCGCACCTAAACTCACTTTATATTTTTGCGCTATCGTCCAGAGGGATTCACCTGGTTGTACCAAATGCTCGAGCACTTGAGGAGCGGGTGCAACAGGCCCTCTGGCACTAGGGATCTTAACCTTAGATCGAACGGGCAAATTCTTTGGGTTAATCCCTGGATTTGCTTTTTGGATCGCACCTAAACTCACTTTATATTTTTGCGCTATCGTCCAGAGGGATTCACCTGGTTGTACCAAATGCTCGAGCACTTGAGGAGCGGGTGCAACAGGCCCTCTGGCACTAGGGATCTTAACCTTAGATCGAACGGGCAGATTCTTTGGGTTAATCCCTGGATTTGCTTTTTGGATCGCACCTAAACTCACTTTATATTTTTGCGCTATCGTCCAGAGGGATTCACCTGGTTGTACCAAATGCTCGAGCACTTGAGGAGCGGGTGTAGCAGGTCCTCCGGCACTAGGGATCTTAACCTTAGATCGAACGGGCAAATTCTTTGGGTTTATCCCTGGATTTGCTTTTTGGATCGCACCTAAACTCACTTTATATTTTTGCGCTATCGTCCAGAGGGATTCACCTGGTTGTACTATATGCTCGAGCCCTTGAGGAGCGGGTGTAGCAGGTCCTCCGGCACTAGGGATCTTAACCTTAGATCGAACGGGCAAATTCTTTGGGTTAATCCCTGGATTTGCTTTTTGGATCGCACCTAAACTCACTTTATATTTTTGCGCTATCGTCCAGAGGGATTCACCTGGTTGTACTATATGCTCGAGCCCTTGGGCCCCTCCCCCTCTAGCCGTGGCGTATACAGATGCTCCTTGAGTAGGTGTGGAATCAACGAAGCCAGCAAATCGTCTAAAATACTCTTCTCTCTGCTTTAACCCTCTTAGTGCCGGATTTATCACTTTAGTTACAGCTCTAACCGATGCTCCGGAATCAATTAAAGCATTGATATTGTTTGCTTTCCAAAAATGTCCTGCGCTGGCCCAAGGATATTTTTTCGAAACATACTCGACCCCTTCCATAACGCGTGGGTCATTCAATTCATTTGCAAGTTGTTGATAATTCCATCGCCCCGTAAGTTGAAGATAGCCGGCACCTTTATATTTGGGTCCATCTCCAGGTTTTACATTGCCAAGTTTCCTTCTGTATTCGTACAGCGTTCCATCAGCAAGTTCTTTAGTCCATTTCCCCAGTCCAGATTCATGAGCGCATTGACTAAGAAAATGTCTTATTCTTGCTGGAGTATTGATTTGATATTTCTCTAAAGTTAGGTTTAAATCCCGTACCATGTCCTCATTTACATTTACCCATCCAAACTTTTTAAGCTGCTCTGCTGTTACTCTTATTGCTGTAGCAGTTGCCATTCATCCATTCCCACTTTCCGCTTTGTATATGGATCGACTCCAACTTGACTCAACCATCCATATTTTTAGTAATGATGAAAGAAATATTTAGGCAAATGTAACACCAGTTATGTAAATTTTTGTAAAAAAGATTAAGATAACGAATTTTTCAAAACAAAATAGAAACAATAGTAACATGAATCCTCAAGGACAAAGGAGATATGGGGTTATGTTGGAGGGAGATAATAAAAAGTTAGGGCTGGCACTTTCCGGAGGGGGATTTCGTGCCTCATTCTATCATCTCGGGGTTCTTGCAAGGATGGCTGATCTGGGTTTGCTTCGGCACGTGGATGTAATATCCACCGTATCGGGGGGGTCCATTATCGGGGCCCTTTACTATCTTCATGTTAAAAAATTGCTCGAGGAAAAGGAAGATAGCCGTATTAAAGATGAGGATTACCAGGATATTATTGGAAGGATTGAAGTTGACTTTCTCCGGGTTGTTCAACGGAATTTACGTTTTCGCACTTTTCTCAATCCCTTAAAAAATTTAAAAATGAGTCTGCCCAACTACTCCCGGAGCGACTACATTGGAGAACTTTATGACAAATTTTTGTATCGGCATGTTCTGGACCCTGACAATAGAGAGCCGATAAAAATGAAGGATCTAAAAATAATACCTCTCGGTGAGGGACCTTCCTTCGACCCATCCGAAAGAAACAAAACGAGAAAAGCAAAAGTACCGGTTCTTCTCCTAAACGCTACAATCTTAAATAATGGACACAACTGGCGTTTTAGTGCAGAAAATATGGGTGAATCAAACGAGCCCAATGAAACAATCGATAAAAATTTTAGACTTAAAAAAGCGGAATCCTATGAAGATCTTTACAAACATGAAGATATTGAACTGGGTTTAGCCGTTGCTGCCTCGGCATGTGTGCCAGGCATTTTTGCTCCCCTGGCTATTAGCGATCTTTACGATGATGAGGTCCGTGTACAGCTGGTTGACGGCGGTACACATGATAATCAAGGGATTGTTGGCCTGCTGGATAAAAAATTAAATTGTACGCATTTTATTATCAGTGATGCATCATCACCGATGAAAGACGAAAAGGAACCTGGGGTACAAGTACCTCACGTTATAAATCGAACGAGCAGTATCCTCTTTGATCGCATTCGCGATCAGCAGCTGACAAGACTTATGAAGGAACACTCCCAAAATGTAGTCCTTTTGCATCTGAGAAAAGGATTACCCGTAAGGGAAATTTCCTATTTTGATAAATACCATAAACTTCAAAGTGAGACCGTACTTAATAAAGCCGAACCGCCTTGTCAGGCTTTTGGAGTCAATGAAGAGGTCCAGGATCTTCTATCGAGGTTCCGTACGGATCTAGACTCTTTTTCGGAGATCGAAGCGTTTTCTCTCATGTTAGATGGCTATAAAATGAGTGATTATGAAATCAACCAGACGAATATCAACCAATTCGTCACCAATACATCCTTAAGGGCAAAGCATTACCAATTTTTTAAGATCGATCAGTGGATTTCCTCTCCCATCGTTGACCCCCTTTATGAGAGACATCTCGAAGCCGGGAGTAAACCATTCTTTAGAGCTGTAAGATTAAGTCGATCAGTAAAGATTATCATTACTGTAGTTGTTGCCCTTATCTTTGCAGCCTTAGTTGCCAATTACCATTTTGGATTCACTCAATGGATGAATGAGCCGATTAAAAAGGGAAATATACTGCTATTCCTCTTCCTTATCATGATCGGTTTTAGTTTTTATTTGAGCAGAAATGTTTCTTACCAAAATTCCATTGCCCAATTTTTGTTAAACGGATTGCCAGCCGCACTCATTTCGTTGATATGGTCTGTCTTTATTGGATTTCATCTTCTTACATTTGACCGTCTATTTTTGCGCTCAGGGCGTCTTGAAGTGTTGGAGAGGGCACAAAAAAAATCAAAGGATTCACTGCTGAACCATCTGGGTAATCCACCTACTCCAGCCTATGTCAGCAACCCTTTATTATTTTCACAGAAGCCATTCAAGGAGGAATTCGCTATGGACCCCAAGCTCCTAACCCAAATTATCAAAGTAGGCGTTAAATCTAAAGGCATAGATACAATCGAGAAATTATTTGCAGGAAAGGGAAAGGAAGAAATTGCCGAGGAACTAACAGCATTAAGAAACCGGGTAGAAGATGTTTTAAGTCAACTCGACACAAACAGTCAAGTTAAAATGAATACTTCAAATGAACCAAGTCAAGAAAATATAAGTTCAACTATTGAAGCTAATGAATTTAATATGAATTCACCCATGGATCCAAGCCAAGAAAATATGAGTTCAGCTTTTGACCCAAGTGAAAATAGTATGAATCCACCCATGGATCCAAGTCAAGAAAATATAAGTTCAGCTATTGAAGCAAATGAAAATAATACGAATCCACCCATGGATCCAAGTCAAGGAAATATGAGTTCAGCTTTTGACCCAAGTGAAAATAATATGAATTCTTCTAGTGAACCCAGTCAGCAAAAGATGAATTCATCAATTGATCCAATTGAACATAATGAACTTTTTGATCAAATGCAAGATGTTATTATACGTGCAAAACTGCAAAAATCAAGAACAATCGTACAGCTCCAACAAACAGTTCAGGAAATGGCAGATATGTTAGTTAATGTAGAACAAACGGTTCATCAAACCAAACAAATATTAAAAAATATGGAACAAGCACTTGAATCCATTAATACCTTAAATCGTATTACTTATCAAATTAATGAGTCACAACAGATGCTGCAACCTTATCCGCCTATACAATAGCAAATTGGAATGAAACAGCACCCTAGGTTAGGGTGCTGTAAATATTTGGACCTATTTTCTTATCTCACCACTCATAGGTAGGTATTCACCCAATTGTATATGGACAATTGTCTAGAAAGTATACATCTAAATATAATAACTTAGAAACTAAGGTTACTTAGGAGGAATCTACATTGAATCGAGACAGTTCTGAGCAACAACCCATTATTAATCAAGTTCAATATTATCCAGTTCCTGGACCTGGACCTCAACCTTGGGCTCTCCCTTACCAACCTCTCTCTTATCCCTATACCCTTCAACCTCAGCCGCTTCTACCTCTCCCTTATCCCTATGCCATACCGCGACCTTATTATCCATTTTTTGCTGGTTACTGTGGTCTTCCTGACGATGACTGTACTAGAGAATGCATGCAATTTCGAATCCCTTGTTTAAACTGCTGCTTTAGATGCGGATATTGCTAACAGAAATGTTGAGAAAAACAGGTCCCGGGCATTTGGCTTAGCGAATTTGGGGTGCGTAAAGAATTCATTCATTTGGTGCACTATATCAACTACTGGTCTCATTAGGACAAACGTTACTTTCATAATGACTGTGGAGGTATAATCCTGTGAAGCAAAAAATGGCTTCTAAATTACAGAGGGACTCCATACTCTTTGGTAACGGGAGAATGTCTCAAACTGAACTAAGTGACCTATGGAGGGGTGTTATTTGGGATTAAAATCATACCTTGCTAGCCAATCTCGAAAACCAGAGGGCTTCATCGGTAAGTTAATGGGAAAATTGATGAGCAAAATCAATTCAGAAATGAACGAAAAGACGATTCAATTGCTCGGTATTGATGAGCAAGATTATGTGCTAGAAATCGGCTTCGGAAACGGTAAGTATATTGCAGAAATTGCACAAAAAGTCAAGGGGACTCATGTTTTTGGATTGGACTTTTCCGAAACGATGGTACTGGCTGCAACCAAACTCAACAAGGCTTTTATAGAGCAAGGGAGAGTTCGTATCGCACAGGGGGATATTGGAGAAATTCCATACAACGATATGATCTTTGATAAAATATTCACAGTTAACACGATTTACTTTTGGCCTGACCCGAATCTAGCACTGCGCGAATTAAAACGAGTGCTTAAACCAGGGGGCAGATTAGTCATTACATTTCGTTCCAAAGCCATAATGGCGCAAAGAGCATCCGCTGAATATGGGTTTTCTTTGTATACACCTGAAGCAGAGGAAGTTGAAAACTTACTGAAAGAAGTAGGTTATTCGAGTGTCAGCATCGAACATTTTAGTAACAAGTCAATAGAATATTATTGCGTAGTGGCTGAGTATTAATTTACCCATCTCCTTTGGTTGAAAGCGTTAACAAAACTATTAATTCATGTTATACTAATAAAGCAGTGAATTCTTGAAGGAGGAACTCCAATGTCAAAATGGAAAATTCAAAGTACAAATCCATCTCTGCCATCTGACCTTGAAGAACTACTTCAGAAATTCGATTCTATTAAGATTGAAGAGTTTGCTAAGGATCTTCTCAGAGGCCACTATGAAGAGCAATGGGAAGATGCGGTTTAATAGATCATTTCACCCTCTACTTTGATAGAGGGGTTTTTTAATTTTGATTGGAATGGCTACGATTAAAGCTAACTGAAAAGGAAAAGTATCAGTATTTAAGCATTGAAAAAGGCTATGAAGGAGAGCTGAAATTTGACACTTTCAAATTGAAACATTATTTATACTGGGGTGTAATCACCTTTACGGATATAAAAAATAATGAAGGTGATTATTATGCCGAGAAAACGGGTCGCGAATACAAGAATCCCCATTTCCCAGCTAAAGCGCAGCGAAACTCTATTCCGCCAACTGCTCCAAAACCTCTAGCAAAATTACATTGTCGAAGCATCTTATATCAAGCCCCCACGGATCTCCCTATTATTTTATAAACCCAAGTCAATCACTTCTTGAAAGATTTAAATCAAACCCTTCCATGTTGAATGATAGTCACAAAAAACTAGCTGCGAGGCGGATGTAAATAAAAGGACAGTTTGCAGGATTTTAAAGAAGAACTATAAGGCATGGGGAAAAACAAGAGATACTTATTATGAATAATCTGGATGGATTCGGACTCCCCCACACCTTTTTCTCTCTCCCTTGTCCGTATCACCCCTTCATTCGGACTCCCTCCCCGAACATTAGCAGTATAGTATCAGTTCGTGTAAGTAGAGAAAGAGCATTAGACCCAGCTACTCCTCCAGAGATTCAAATCCCTCGGTAACAACGTGCTTCGTGTCGTTATTGAAGGTGATACAGATAAAAATACGAAACGCATTGTTGTACCGTTTAGCACCGTCGTTGGTAGTTAAACATGAAGAATCTATCAAGGTTAAATAATAAACTAAGTAAATATCAAAAGTCCTCAACTGTACACCAGCTGAGGACTTTTTTACTCACAGTCTTGCGATAAATGATAATGTTCAGCTAATATAGCAAACCCGATTAACCATTTTGGCCCGGTAAGGTTGTGTTTCCGTTATAGCGCCCTGTGTTCTCATTATTCTCAACGCTTCTATTTATGGTTGCACGATCTTCTGTATCACCGTCGCTGCTTCCGCCCGTGTCAGTACACCCTTCGGTCGGAAGGTTTGATCTGGGTACCCGTTGATAATAGAGGCTTGGACGACGGCGCCAACTAAGCCATTGTTTCCTATCTGGGCTTGATCGGTAAATCTCACCAATGCCCCTGCCGCCGGTGATAACTTCTGCGCCCGAGCCAGCATAATAGCCATTTCTTCTCTGGTAATGGGCTTGCGTGGCTCGAAGGATCTCCGGTATTCACCAGATAGGATGATCCCCTGTGCTACAGCTGTCTCCACAAATGGGTTGGCCCAATACCCCGGCTGCACATCCTGGAACGTCGCTCCCCCAGCAGCTAACGAATAACCCTTCGCATTCACCAGCATCGTCACAAACTCTTCGCGATTCACCTGGCGTTCCGGGAGAAAATTCCCATCCTCATAACCATTTACGATGCCTCTCTCTAGCAGCTGGTTGATCGCTGGCTTAGCCCAATGAGAGACAATGTCGCCTAAGGTTAAGGACACATGCTCCATATAACGGTTGTTGATATAAACCGAGTAGTCTTGGTTAGGGGCAACGTTTCGAAAAGTAGCCCGCTGATTACTCGATGTCGCTGTATGAACGGCTACCCCATCTTTCTTCAACACCACCTCGACAGGCCCGGTGGTTCCACTCCAGCGAAGCTCGATCGTACGCTGTGGCAAGTTTTTAGCAGCGGAAAAGTTCGTCGGCTTATTCTTCATCTCCGTACGAACCGTTTGGATAAAGACTCCATTAATATACACCCGGTATTCCGTATCCTCTTGCAAGCTGGTAAACGCGATACTGCTGCTCGTCGTCGACTGATCGAACAACGTTTGATTCGCTGCATTCCGCAGTTCTACACGCGCGGTGCCGGTGGTTCCCTGCCAGGTAAACTCGGCAGTCGAGTCCGTCCGGCTCTTCACCGTGAAACCGCGAACCGTTTGCCCGGTGGTAAAGCGATCCACATAAACGCCCGCAATATAAACGTTGTAAGTGGAGCTAGAAGATAAGCCGGTAAAAGTTACGGCTCGATTAGACGTACTTTTGTAGTCATCCACCGAATCTCGGTCGCTTCGCATGAGCTCCACGCGAACGCTTCCGGAGGTTCCTGTCCAGGTTAACTCCGCACTAGTCGGACTGAGCACCTGGACTTTAAAGTCCCGAATGGTGGCGGTACCCGTTAAATCGCGAAGTCGGAAGGAATCGAGGTACCGATCATTAATATAGACATCGTATCGTGTATCATAGGATAAAGCGTGAAAAGAAATCGTTCGGCTACTCGTCCATTCGCTTTCCTCCACCGTATTCCCCCGTTTAAGCTGAACCAAAGCACTACCGGTTGTCCCGGACCAAGACAGTTCGACTTGAGATAAGCTGCTTCGTTTCATGACTAAATCTTTCGCTTGTCCTGATCCCGAGATTACCGTGACCTCACAGGTGGCGGTCTTTCGGCCATTGTCTACGGAAGCCGTAATCGTGGCCCGACCGGCAACCACAGGGGTAAGCACCCCATTCACCACCCGTACAATAGCCGGATCACTAGACGTCCAGGTGACGGTGCGATTCGTCGCATTCGCAGGGGTCACCGTCGCTGTCAACGTCGTAGTGGCCGTCCCCGTGTTCAGGGTCAAACTCGAGCGGTTTAACGTAATCTGACTAACCGCGACGCCCGTTACCGTGACTTCCGAGGTTTTGCTAAAGCCCCCATCCGTACTGGTCGCTATAATGGTGGTTGTGCCCGCAACCAAAGGCGTCACGTTTCCTTGCTGGTCTACTTGAGCCACCTCTGGCTTGGTACTCACCCAGTTTACTCCTTTATGGGTGGCATTCGCTGGTTGAACCGTTGCCGTCAACGCTTGAGGAGAAGCTCCTGCTGTCAGGGTGAGCGTCGCTGGGGTCAGTTGAATCCCCGTCACAGGCCCATAAACCTCCACCTCTCGAAAAGCCGTCTTTCCCCCATCCATCGTACTCACAATAATCGTCGCCTTCCCCGGAGCAACTGCTTCCACCACACCAAGGTCCACCCCGTTGACGGTCGAAACCGTTACCTTCGCTACATTCTCATTCGTCGACGACCACCGTACCCTTTGATCCGCCTCAACCGGTAGCACCTGCGGCGTCAACGCAAACGAACTCGGCCCTGAACCCTGCCCATTGACATACAGCATTGGCACCGTCGCCGCATCCAACCTCACCTCCGACACCGCCACCGCAGCCGAAGCAACCGAAGAAAACAACGAACCCCTCAACCCTATCAAACTCGCATCCTCACCCCTCAACCCCGAGGGCTGAAACATCCAACTAAAACACAACACCACCACAACCCAACATCCTAACCACCAACACCTACCAACCCCCATCCCTCTCACCCCCACGTTTTTAGAGAGTGCCTGTCACTCCCCGAATTTTGTCGATTCCACTTTTTACTTTATTTTACCATATTCTAGAGGGGGTGGACGACAAAAACACCCGATCTCCCTCGAGAATCGGGTGTTTGGCTTCTCATTTAATTAGACCTAGCCATGCCTCAAGTCGGTCGCTCGAACACGTAAGCACCTTTAGTAATATAAACGAAAGTTTAGATCTGAAATAGGAGAAAAGCGCATAGATTATTAAAAACGCCGTCGAGATGTGGATTTTTCTAAGGAATGGAACCCCGATCTTCTTCGTGAATTAAATAGCGTTCGGTGTATTGATTAAAGGTGGTGTTCTGGCTGATGAAATTATTGAAGAGGGTTGTGTTAATCTTTTGTTTCGCGATCTCTATCGGTTTCTTTTCGTTTCACTACCTTACAGAAGGCAGGGTTCCGGTAGCGGACTATATAGGAACGGCTTCCGTCTTCTTTTTTTATTGGCTAATCAGTAAATTGTTTGACAAGATAACTCAACTCGAGGAAGCGAAGCGGCTGCTGTTGGAGCAACGTTTGGAGGAAAGTGAAAATCGGTATACGTCCCTGTTTTTAAATAATACGGATGCCGTTTTGTCGTTTGATTTGAAGGGAAATCTAGTTCAAACCAATCCGGCTACGGAGAAAATAACCGGATATACCCTGGAGGAACTTCAGGAGATAGGAATTACCTCCTTGATCCTGTCAGATAATGTGGGGCGCAAACTCAGGAAATTTAGTAAAACCATTAAAGGGGAACCGCAAGAAGGTGAACTCTGCATTGTTCATAAAAACGGCAAGACGGTCCATATCAACCTCAAAATGATCCCCATCGTTATGAATAATCAAATTACAGGTGTTTATGGCATCGCCAAGGATATTTCCGAATCCAAACAAACGGAAGAGCTGATCCGCCAATCCGAAAAACTGGCTGCTGTCGGGCAATTAGCGGCTGGCGTGGCCCATGAGATTCGGAATCCTTTAACCACGATCAAAGGGTTCATCCAGTATCTAAGACCTAAAATTGGCCCCTATCATACCGATATTATGTTAGCGGAATTAGATCGGATCAACTTTATTGTAGGTGAATTTTTGGTCCTGTCTAAACCACAAAAAACTCAGTTTAAAGAACATCGTCTGGAAAGCATCGTGGAAAACGTCATCCTTTTCTTGGAGTCCCAAGCGAACTTGAGTAAAATCCAATTTATTTCCCATTTCAACACCCAGGCTACCGTTACATGTGACGAGAACCAACTTAAGCAAGTGTTCATTAACCTTTTAAAAAACGCCATGGAATCGATGCCTAACGGGGGTCAGGTCCGTGTAGAACTCAAAGCCGCGAATGACAATTTGGCATGCGTTCGCATTCAAGACGAAGGCTGCGGCATCCCCGAGAGCCAAATCAAGCGACTCGGAGAACCCTTCTACACCACAAAAGAAGACGGAACCGGCTTAGGCCTTATGGTCAGCCAGCGCATCATCCAAAACCACGGCGGGCACCTCATCATCGACAGCCAACCCCACCAAGGCACCACCGCCTCCGTCTTTTTGAAGAGTGCCTGTCACTCCCCGAATTTTGTCGATGCCGTGCAGGATGGAATAATTTAAGCCGAACTCCCAGAGGATGTTCGGCTTATTTAAACATTGTTATGTATAGCTATAGGTTATAGTTAAGTTAATTTATAAAAGAGCTCAAGATACTGTAACATCTGTAGCTATGTACAAATTAATATACTTTGGTGTGGGATAGAGCTGATAACAATCCATGTGCACACCGCCCAAGTATTCATTCTACACTTGAGAAGCACTCCCTTACATGATGAGTTGAAAAACAAGGTGACCACATTTTAGATATGTCTAATATGTAGTCACCTCTAATTTTCCTGAATCTCTTTTAAATTAGGTCTCGATAAATCCCTGGAATAAAGGAGTATCAGACCCATAAAGCCCAATTGCTCTTATTTAAAAGTTTCAAACCTTAAACTACATCTATAGTCCACAGAATTTCAGAGGGCTTCACTTCGACAACCTCTTCCACCCAGCCAAAATATGATCATGATGCTCATAAACCGCCTGTAACGTCTTTTCCCCATCCCGCATTAAGAAGGCATCAAGGATCTTCTTATGCTCGTTCAATGCTCTTTCCTTTTGCCCTTCTAAATCAATCAGAGAAGACTGAAGTTGAGCAAAAAGGATTTCAATCGATTTTAAAATACTCGTAATCATAGGGTTTCTTGTAATCTCCGCGAGCTTATAATGAAAAAGCCGGTCATAATAAATGAACCTGGAATCATCGTCAAAATGCTGCTTCATTTGCTTATACAAGTCCGCCAGCTCTTGAAGATCCTCCTCATTGGCTTTTTCAATCCCCACACTAACAGAATAGATCTCAATCATCCTTCTCACTTCGGCTACATACTCCATCGGGCTTTGTTCGGAGGAAGGGGAGCAGACATACGTCCCTTCCCCGTGCTTCAGCGTCACAACCCCCAGCGTCTGCAGCTCTTTCAAGGCTTCTCGAACCGACGAACGGCCCACCCCGAATTGCTTGGCCAGCTCTTCATTCGGGGGAAGCTTGGAACCAGGAGGAAAATGGCCTTGATGGATATAGGAAAAAATACTTTGCATCACTTCTTGGGCGAGAGTGCCTTTTTGTATTTTGATCAAGCCATTTCATCCCTTCTATATTTAGTTTCGGTAGTATTAGCTTATGCTTACTTTACTAGATTAGGAATCCATAATACGAGAGATGGAAAGAAAGTAATCAACATCAGAGTCAGTAGCAAAGGCAGATAATACGGGAGCACTTCCTTCAACACCTGCTCAACCGGAGTTTTAGCAATCTCGCTGCTTAAAAACAAAGACATGCCCATCGGCGGTGTAAGGAGTCCAATCATCAGATTAAAGACGATGATCAGCCCCACATGAACCGGATCGAAGCCTTGTGCCACCAAGGCAGGAACCAACAACGGCGTTAGAAGAAATAGAGAGGCAATCGTTTCCAAGAAGCAGCCAACAAGCAGAACGATCAAATTGACGATCAATAATAAAATAATAGGATTGGACTCAAAGAGCTGCAGGAATCCTCTGATCATCTCAGGCACCTGCTCTACCGTAATGACCCAACTGAACAAGGCCGCGCTAGCTACCATAAATAAGATGACGGCTGTTGACTCAACGGCTTCTATGGCCGCACGGAAAAACTCTTTTAAGCTAAACTCGCGATAAACAAAAAGGCTAATGATCATAATGTACACCACCGTTACAACGGCGGCTTCCGTAGGACTGAAATAACCCAACAGCATCCCAGCAATCAGAATAACCGGCGTCAGTAAAGCTGGAAGGGCACGCAGGAAGGAGTTTCCGATCTCCTTACCCGAGCTTCTCCCACTCTTGGGAAAATTCCTCTTCTTTGCAATCCAAGCGGTCAACAGCATCAGCGATACCACGGTAAGCAAAGCAGGGACGATCCCTCCCAAGAGCAAAGAAATGACGGACGTCTGAGAAAGGACACCAAACATAATTAACGGAATGCTTGGCGGAAAAATCGGGCCAACAGTAGCCGAAGCCGCCGTAACCGCGGCCGCATACTCTTTCTTATATCCGTTTTTATGCATGGCGTGGATGAGCGTCCTCCCCACTCCCCCAATATCGGCGAGAGCGGATCCTGATGTCCCCGACATGATCAAGCTGGAGAAGATGTTCACGTGCGCTAGCCCGCCCGTAAAGTGTCCAACAAGGGTTTGGGCAAAGGTAAAAATTCGGGTCGTAATGCCCGTCGTATTCAGCAGCGAGCCAACAAAGACGAAAATAGGGACGGCTAACAGGGTAAAGGAATCCAGGGCATAGGTCATGCGCTGGGCCACAACGGAAATAGGGATATCTTGAATGATAATGTAAAGAATGGAGGGAAAAACCAAGGCTATGCCTATGGGTACACCGAAACCCACGAACAGGAAAAAAAGCGCTAGTACAAATAGTCCCATCTTATCCTTCTTTTCCTTTCATCATAATATAGAGCTGATAGAGATAAGCGAAGCCCATAAGCAGCATACCAGCGAGGATCGGAAGGAAATACAGAGGCATGGGGATGCCGGCAGCTGAACTTTTTAAGCTCCAGATCTTTTCTAGGTATTGGACAGCCGAATACGCGACAGAAGCGGTTACGAAGAAGTTTACGAGCTGGATAACCAGCCCTGTTATCCACTTTCCCCTGCCTGGCAGCCGGTTATAGAAATAATCAATTCGAATATGCGTATGGTGCAGCACCCCCCTGCTCAGGATGAGAAACACCATCCAAATCTGAAAGAAACGGGCCACCTCATCTGGCCAAGTGAGGGGAACACTGAGCCATCGGCATACAATCTGCAGCGAGATGAGCCCTACGATGAGTAATAAGCACAAAACGGAAAGATAAATATCAAGACGACTCAATACACGCACGATCACGGCTACCATCACCCCCATACCTCTAGTTAATAGTAGGGCCAGAACGATCTGGCCCTATGCCTTAGTTTCCTGCCAGCGACTTGATTCGAGTAATGTAGTCATTCCATTCAGGGAATTTACGCAGTACTTCTGTACTTACGGCTTGCTCAAAGGCTGCATTATCCAGTCCTTCCGCGTCCGTTATCACGTTCATTCCTTTCTCCTTCAGCTGCTCCAAATTCGTCTTTTCTTCCTCCAGTCCCCACTCGATGCTTTTTTGCGTCATCTCTTGAATGGCCTCTTCGATGATTTTCTGATCCCCTGGTGCGATCTTCTGCCAGCTCTGCTCATTAATATGAACCGCTAGAAAAGCGAGCATGTGATTCGTCATCATCAAATAGTTTTGAGATTCATAGAAGTGATTGTTCAAAATCGTAGTCAGTGGATTTTCCTGTCCGTCTACCACTCTTGTAGCCAGAGCCGTCGATAGTTCGGAAAAATCTACCGGAGTGGGTATTGCCTTCATGCCTTCGACCATGGTGATCCAGAGCGGAAGGGGAATGGCCCGTATTTTTTTGCCTGCCAGATCATCTGGCTTATACACCGGAATATTCGCTGTGAGCTGTCGATAGCCGTAATAATTGGAACCAATAATCCTCATATTAGCTTCCGCCACCAGCTTCTCATTCAGCTCCTGCAAAACGTCCGAGGTGTTCGGATTCATGGCTTTGCTGGCATGCTCTACATCCTTATACAGGTAAGGAACATTAAACACCGCCAGATCCGGAAATACCTTGGCAACCGCCGCAAAATCATTGTGGCCCATTTCGATCGTGCCCGCTTTAACACCTTCAATCATCTCATTAACGGATCCAAGCTGAGAATTCGGATAAACTTTAATTTCGACTCGTCCCTCTGTTCGCTGGGCTACCTGTTCAGCTAAACCTGTGGCAAATCTTCCTACAATGGTATCTGGTGCATTAGGGTGGGCATATTTTAGGACCATTTTTTCTGTTGGAGGTGCAGGCGGAGAAGTAGAATTGCCAGGACTAG
Organism: Ammoniphilus sp. YIM 78166; assembly: GCF_004522215.1. Classification (GTDB taxonomy): domain Bacteria; phylum Bacillota; class Bacilli; order Aneurinibacillales; family RAOX-1; genus YIM-78166. The sequence goes on from NZ_SDLR01000006.1 coordinate 228,070, forward strand.
GCTGGGTAGATGGGGTGGAATTGGAATTGCTGCATCCCGTGATAACGATGGCCAAGCTCATCAAGATTGCTATGAGAGATCTCATCTCAAGGCCTCCTTCATTTTCTGTCAAAGCAGGATTACTCGCTTCTCTGCGGCTGATCGTTGGGCGGCGTCAATGATCTTTAATTGCATGAGGATTTCTTGCCCGGAAGCCATGGGTGTCCGATGCTCCCGAATGGAATCAACAAATTCCTTCATTTGTACGGCAAAATTGTGGGGCAGCGGTTCCCCTGTCATGACCAGATCTCCCTTGATGTAGAGATCGGTTTCCGCCGTACCGATAAAGCCAATATGATCCCCCGTTTGGGTAAAGTAAATCGAACCCTCTTTTCCGATAATGAGCCCCTCATGCCTCGAAGGTCTGTTATTTATGGAAAGGAAGTTTGTAGCATGCGTGCCATCCTCAAACCCAATGACAATGGTCACATCGTCATCCCCTTCAAAGTCGGGATTATTGGAACAGCCTTGGGCATAAACGGAAACCGGACGGCGATCCTCTAACATCCAAAGGGTAAAGTCGATACTGTGTGACCCCAGCATCGGATAAACTAAACCTCCGGTTGCCTCTTTGGACTGCCACCATTTTGGCGCTACATTTACGTCAAAATAACAGGCAAAGGTATAGAGGAGATTATTCACTCTCCCAATTTCGCCAATCCGCTTCTTGGCCTCTTGTAAGGCTAAGAAAAAACGTCGGCTCTGGGCTACCATCAGGTTAACGCCGTGCTTCTCGGCGGCATCCACCATACTTTGACCCTCAGCCACGGTGTTTGCCATGACCTTTTCAACCAGTACATGCTTCCCGGCCTCACAGGCCTTTATGGTGATCGGCGCATGCAAAGAATGAGGGAGGCAGATCACGACAGCATCGATCTGGGGATCCTTCAAGGCCTCATCCACACTGAGGTAATAAGGGACACCGTATTCTTCAGAAAATGCTTTCGCCAAGTTTTCCTGCACATCCACGACCGCAGCGAGTTCACAATGGTCAGGCCAATAGCGAATGCCATCGATATGCGTACGGGAAACCCTTCCTAAGCCAATTACGGCAATTCTCACTTTTGAATTTGTCATTTCGCACCCTCCTTTTAGTCTGGTATCACAAGTATCTTAATGTGGTCTAAATTCTCATTAAAATCCCTCATCGCTTCCTCGATTTGGGACAGAGGATAGCTTCCCGTAATCAACGAATCAATGTCAATCATCCCCTTGGCTACCGGATTCATTAAGCGAGAAATCCACCGCATTCTAAACTCCGGTCCCCGATGCATAAAAGCCGGAAATCTCGCCTGTATGGAGTGGTGATGGAATCGGTGCACATTGACGTTAATCGGTGCCATAATATCTGGAATGGAAACGAAAATCCCTTCATCTCTTGTCACATCCAGGCATAGGTCAAAGTATGACTCGGCGTGAGGGTTCCAATAGCCGCAAGAATGATAAGCGACGTCCACCCCTTTGCCCTTGGTCAAATCCAGAATCGCTTCCTTCGCATCCTCCTTTTGCGTATTAATGACGATATCTGCTCCCCGTTGCTTCGCTAACTCCAAATGGGCATCCGAATAATCCAGGGCGATTAAGGTTTCCGCTCCTTTTTTCTTCAGGCCTTCTACCGCCATTTGACCTTGGAAATTCAAGCCCGCCACAACCACCGTATCTCCTAGCTCCACGCCGCTTTGGTACACTCCGTACATCCCGACACAAATCGGTTCTCCTAAGCAAGCAAGCTTCATATCCAAACCCTCGGGGACTTTATGGAGATGCTGCACCTTGGACTTGAAATAGGTGGAAATACTATTATCCGGCCCGAAGACCATTACCTGATCGCCAACTTGGAACTCTCTTACCTTACTCCCTACCTCTACCACGACGCCTCCACCTTCGTGTCCCATCCAGGGAAAGCACGTAGGCGGCAGATCACTAGGAATAAATAGCCCTTTCCACGCTCTTAAATCCGCATCACAGATCGAGCTTTGAACCGTCTTCACTAACACTTCATCCTCTTGTAACGATAGATTACGAGACACTAGTTGCAGATCACCTGGTTTTGGCATATGCACGCATTTAGTTTCCATCTTCGCAGCCCCCTTGCCTCATTCGTTTGAATTTGATGAGTTTGCTAAGCGTAATGAGATCATCCCGCTCTCCTCAATCTATAGGTATGCGCTTACATCCAAAGATATGATCTTCGGTTTTTCATATCTGCATATAGAGAGAGGAGAGAGAGGAGAGAGAGGAGAGAGTGCCTGTCACTCCCCGATTTTTGTCGATAACGGACGTCTTACTTTTTGTCTATTGACAGCAGTGTGATAACAACTAAAATAATCGATGCGATCAAATGACCAAATCCGTTTAGTGGATTCAGTGCTTCACTTGTCTCCACTATTAGGACAGAACTAGAAGAAGGAAGTATGCCCAAAAGGCTATTCTATGTAGTTCAGCGAAAAACAAGGGTTTATAGTGCCCGCATGATAACAAACAGCGTCCTTAGTATAAAGGACGCTGTTAAAACTCAACCATTTTTTAAAATGAAGTGGATCATCCTAATCCATCTTCTCTCATGTCTTTCTACCAAAATCCCTATTTATTTTAAAGATCGAACCAATCCCCTGTCAGAACAGCCAGTACTTCATCCGCAATTCTTTTCGCTTCCTGGTTCAATGCATCGGGAAGGGCTGTTGCGATCGGGTGAAATACCTCCACAATGTGGTAGCGACTAAATCCTTGCACCTGGGCAGCCAGCCTTCCCTGCTCCATAAACTTATCGGTACAGATGGCGGCAGATGGTATGCCGATCTTTTCCAAATATATTCCGTCAAGCACACTGCTTGAACTGCATGATCCTCAGTCCCCAATACCTGCTATGACCCCATGGCTTGATCTGAGCTGTTCAAGCATGGCCTCCGGGAAAGGCAAGGAAGGATTTTTCTTATCGATCCAAATGATCTCCAGGCGATGTCTTCTTTTAAGTTCTTCAGCTAATGCCGACAGCAGAACTTCTGAGTTTCTTTTCCCATTATTGATAAAGACAATCCTTTTTCCGTCCACTTCTGAAAGTCTTGGGGCCAAATGATTCTCCGCTTCCACAGGTCCTTCTGTAGGATCGAGTACAACCATCTTTTCATTGGTATTCATGCCTCTTCCTCCTTTATCGAAGTTATGTCCTTACCGGGCCAACGACCCGATTAGCAATCGCTTCAGGTAAATCCTGACAAGTGAATCTGCTTCGTTACTGCAACGGTTTGACTGATACTTCCCCAACCCGGAATAAAAGAGGAAAAACGGCCAGCAGGACCGCCTCCAGTCAATAATAATAGATCATCAGGAGAAGGAACCGCAGAGATCCATTCGTCTTCCGCTTCTCCAATTGGTTGGAGCTGCAAACCAAATCGGTAATAATCGGATTTCTTTCTTCTGGCATGTTCGAAAAGGAATTGTCTGACTTGTGATTTATTCCAGCCATATTCCAATAAAGTATCCAAATGTTCAGGACAAAACACAACTACACTTTGCGTGCTTCTTTGCATATGAAACGTCGCCACGTCTGTCATGACGTCGGCTACGGACAGGAGAAGCCCTTCTGGAGAATGAGCAACATGGTTATTGATCTGGTGGGGTCCTTCGGAAGCAAAAGCAGTGACTGTACTCTGGCTTCGCTTAAAACCTCTCTCAACATGGAGGGGCTCCCACTCCGCGCCTTCGGCTTCACCAATGCAAAAACTGATCTTGCCCGGGTGTCCGATGGTCGTTTGATCGAATTGAGAAGAGCCGCCTGCATTTTTCAGGATAAGCCCGATAGCCCGGCCAATTGTAGCGTTGGCGCGATGACCTCCCGCCATGAGATTTTTTCCCGTATTGATCCCAATTTGGTGGATGATAGGACCGTTGACAATGAGAAGGATGGAAGCCCCCCCTGTACTTGAAGTTGGACCGTGAACGCCAAATTGGGGATCGAGCACCGCTTCCATTGCAGCCATAACGACAGGCATATAAGTGGGTAAACACCCGGCCATGACCGCATTAATCGCTATCTTTTCAGCTGAAATGAACCGGTTTCTCTCAGGAATCCCGCCTACTATATGATGAGGCTCCATCTTTACATAGTCTAGCATCGCCTGTACCCGCTCCGGCGTAGGAGGAATAATCGGCAACCCATCTGTCCAGCCCTGTTCAAAAAAGTGATCCACCACTTCGTAAGAATGGTTGAATTCTAAAGATCTGGATGAAAATCTAGCCATTCTATCAACTCCTTCATAGATTATTACGGCCCTAGCACGCTCGGCAGCCACATCGATATTTGGGGAATATACGTAATCAGCATTAAATCAATTGTTAACACCAAAATGAACGGCAGAATGGCTCGAATGAGCTGATCAAGCGGGATATTCGCAATACCTTGTACAATGAAGAGATCCAATCCTACAGGCGGCGTAATCAAGCCCAAGGCTAGGTTGACTACCATGATGAGTCCAAAGAATACGGGATCGATCCCCACACCGGTAACCAGGGGCAGAAATAGCGGAGCGAGAATCGTGATAGCCGCGGAGGCATTCAAAAAGCACCCAGTCACAAAAAGCACCATATTGATCAGCAGTAAAATGAAATACTTATTATCCGTAAAATTCGTGATCATAGCCGCTAATTTCTGAGGAACCTGTTCAGCTGTCAGCAGCCAGCCGAAAACATTCGCCGCTGCGATAATGAAAATGACCATGGCCGTCGTGATTCCTGCCTGCAAAAGCACTTGCGGAAGATGTTTGATCTTCAGATCTTTATACACAAACATTCCAATTATAAGCGCATAAGCGGCTGCAATTGCTGCCGATTCCGTTGGAGTAAAGATCCCTGTACGGATTCCTCCAATGATAATGATGGGTAGAAATAGAGCCCAAATACCTTCTTTAAGAGCTTTTCTAAAAGTAATGATTTCAAATTTCCCGCCCTCGGTGTCATATCCCTTTTTCCGCGCGGTATAGTAATTTAACGCCATAATGGATAATCCTATTAAAATTCCTGGTATGATTCCGGCCGTAAATAAAGCTCCGATGGATACCCCTGCCGTCACCCCATAGACGATCATAGGAATACTGGGAGGGATGACGACTGCGATCGTTCCGGCTGTAGCAACCGTAGAAGCAGCAAACCCCTTGTCATATCCTTTTTTCTCCATCGCCGGGATCATCATTTTCCCGACTGCGGCTGTATCCGCTGCCCCTGAGCCGGATATTCCAGCAAAAAACATCGACGCCAACGTCGATACTTGGGCCAATCCGCCCCGCAGCCAGCCCACGCAGGCATAAGCCATATTGGTAATGCGCTGAGCCATCGTTCCAACCATCATGAGTTCTCCAGCGAGCATGAAAAAAGGAATAGCTAGCAATGGGAACGAGTCCACGGCTGTAAAGTACCGCTGGACAACGACGGTCAGGGGAAGGTTCGCATCACTGAATGTCAGGCCCCCTACAGCAGCTAAAGACAGAGCGATGGCGATGGGAACACCAAGGAACATAAGAGCAAACAATATAGAGGAAACGGCTAATAACATGATGTCCTCCTTTACCCGACATTCTCTGCCGTAACGGCAGGAGACTCTTCTTCCTTCACGTTTTTTCTCACCTTTCCTCCAGTCAGATCCTGAAGCAAAAAAGAAACCGAGTGGATGAAGCAGATGAGCGAACAAGCCACAATCGCCGTATACATATACCCCATATTCATGCCAAGGGAAGGAGATAACTGGCCGCTTGTGATCTTCATCATGGCTAAACCTTTGACAAAAAGAACAGAAAAGAGCGTCATGTTAAGCAATTCCACTACTATGCCAACACGTCGCTTCCACATGAGCGGAAGAAAGTTAATGATGATTTCCACTTGCGCATGTCCCTTTAATTTATAGACAACACCTATCCCTAAGAATACAATCCAGATGAATAAATATCGGATCAGCTCTTCCAGCCAGGGAAAATTTAATAGAGATAAATTCACGCCTGATAACGTATCCATGACCAACGGACTTTGCAATACATATCGAGAAAAAACCTGATAAACAGTACACACAAACGCTACGGCCATGAAGATGATCATGATATATCTGCAGATTCGATCGGTCCAATGACTGAATAGTTGAATCGCCTTCATCCTCTTCTCCTTTAGTATAAAGTATGGGTTTCATCCAGCCTATGGGACGTTTCGTAGGCTGGATGAATTGGGTCCTTGTTAACGCTTTCTAATCTCTTCAACTAGTTTGTATGCATCCTCGCCAAACTCTTTCCTGAACATCTCATAGACCGGGGTCACCGCTTCACGGAAGGCATCCGCTTGAGGATGAGTAACGGTCACGTTTAATTCCGCCAATTTTTGCTCCAAGCTCTTTTCTTCCTCGAGAATTAATTGCCGCTCATACTCAGCAGAAGCCTTAGCGGCCTGCTCTACCCATCCCTGTTGCTCGCTGTTCAGCTTCGACCAAGTGGCTTCGGACATGTGCAGCAATTGAGCGGAGTACACATAATTAATGAAGGCTACACTTGATGCAACTTCGTTAAATTTGCTGTTGAGATACGTATTGATAGCTCCTTCTGCTCCATTAATGAGTTTCGTTTCCAAACCTGTATACACTTCTCCAAACGGAAGCGGTGTCGGAGTAGCTCCCAAAACTTCCCACGTCTTGATATAATAAGGATCTTCTAGCGTTCGGACCTTCTTCCCCCTCAAATCTTCGATCCCATTCACCGGGGTTGTTCCATAGTAGCTTCGGGCTCCACCGATCCAATAGGCAATGGGACGAATTCCTTTTTGAATAAGCGGAGGATGAAGTTTGTCCTGAATAGCCGGATTATCCATCGCTGCAAAGGCATCCTCATAGCTTCCGAACAGGAAAGGAAGGCTAAACACTTGATATTCTGGATTAAACCTGCCCGTCAGCGCAGAAGTGGTCGTCACGACATCGACTGAGCCCATTTGCAGCCCTTCTAGTAAATCTCTTTCATTCCCTAGGGAACCGCTGGAGAAAACTTCAACCTCCATCTGCCCTCCGGATACTTCCTTTAATACTTCTGCAAATTTTACCGACCCTTTATGAAAAGGATGACTCTCTGGCTGAACATGGGCCAGCTTGAACACGATTTTTTTTGCAGAACCCTCCGCAGTTGGAGCAGAAGACGTTCCTTCACCGGCGGGCGCGGAGTTTGAAGATGAACTGCCGCCGCAACCGAGAAGAACCGTACTCATGACTAGCAATGACCCCAAAGCAAGACTAAACATTCTACTATGTTTCTTCATCTTTATGGATCCCCCTCTTAGAGAACATAGAAACCAGGATATCTTGTGCTGTACTTAAATGGTGTCTCAGGATTCGAACCGCTTCCTCTGGGTTGCCCGCTTTCAGCGCTTCTAGAATTTGATGATGCTCCTCCACCCCCGCTTCTGCCCACTCCGGGTCCATCAAGGAGTAATAGCGAAAGAGCGAAAACGTATCGTTAAGAGAATCCAAGAATTGCTTTAGGCGCCTATTTTTTAAAGCTGAAACAATAACCATGTGAAATTGGGTATTGATTTCCCGCAACCCTTGGATATTGTTATCTGCCAGAAATACTTCCGATTGAGCTAGACAACTTTCCATGTGTTGTATGATCTCATGATCGTTGGGAGAGATCGCTTTGAGCCCTTCGGTTTCTACCATCAATCGAATCTCGTAAATTTCAATAATATCTTGAATCGTAGGAATCGAGACAATGACCTTGCGACCCGGGAGCATGGTTACGAGATTTTCTGTTTCCAGCGTACGCAAGGCTTCACGAACCGGAGTGCGGCTTACAGAAAGCTTGGCAGCAATTTTATTCTCGCTTAACAGCTGCCCTGGCTTCAGCTTTCCATCAAGAATGGCTTTTCTTATGGCCTGAAAAACAACTTCTCTTAGAGGAACAAAAGAGGGGATATCCGTCAGCCCCTCCATATCAATGTCTTGGTCAATAATATCTGCGTAGGTTTCCATTGTTGTCCCCCCAACTTTTATATTTAACGATTAACTTGCTTTACTCTTCTCTCTCGATCCCCAAGAAACACGCCCCGCTCTTCTAAACATTCTTGCAATTTAGGGACATTCAGCTCAGGGATATCGACATTATCTTTTACAGCAAGAGCTGCTGCTACTCCGGCTCCCTCTCCCATTACCAGGCAAGGTGCCATATTTCTCGTTGCGCCGTGCGCATACGAAGTCGCAGAAATACATCTGCCTGCCACCAACACATTGCTTAAGCCTTTCGGAATCATTGAACGCAGCGGAATATCAAACGCTCCATCATCCCCGATTTGGTAGAAATAAGCTTGGCCCGTATCCGGGTCATGGATATCCACAGGGAAACAAATTTGCCCGATAGTATCCTCAAACTTGCGTCCGGAATTGACATCCTCATCATTGATTTCATATAAGCCTTCAATATTTCGCGTTTCTCTCACTCCTGCGAAGACAGAAGGGACAAAGTAGGCATCTTCAAATCCAGGCACATGATCTTTTAAAAATTGGCTAATTCGATAGATTTGATCGGTTAATTCCACCGTCGCACGGGATAACGCAAGCGGGTCCGTACCATCCACGCCAACCACAGCAGAGGTGTTCACATTAATGTGATTGGGCCAAACGGTATTGAAAAACACTTTATGATCCTCATTCGGGAAAATGTTATTCTCACGGATGATATCATTCCATTGGCTAAACGCTCCATTAAAGTATACAGGAAAAGGTACCGGATGGTCAGCCCTTGTTGCCATCGCAGGCTGTCTAACAGCAATCGCATCCGCAATCGCCTGGTTGTTCGTTCCAAAACAACGGAGCACCATGGACACAGGCTGCATTTTTCCTGTCTCCTTATCCCCCTTGCGGTAATTGGCCCCCGCCATTACGGCGACATCGGCATCTCCGCTAGCGTCAATGTAAGTCTTCGCGCGAACGGTGCGCACGCCTCCTTTTACTCCTAGTTGAACGCTCTGGATTTTTCCGCCTTCGGCTTCAACTCCGATTACGTTCGTGCCATAAAGCACCGTCACTCCCGCTTCTGCCAGCAATTGAGTGGAAAGAACTCGGAACAGTTCACCATCTACCGGTGTCACGGAATGAACAAAATCCCCATACGGGATATGCCCAACCGCTCCCCCCATCTTAATGAGTCGGTCGACAATTTCCTGCGCCATGCCAAAAACAACCTGGCGACCCAATTTAGTTATGTAGTTATGGAGACAAAGTCCCGTTGTGGCATTGCCGCCCACAAATGGCTTCGCTTCTATTAGGATAGTCTTTACTCCACTTCTTGCAGCCGCTGTAGCCGCCGCAATTCCCGTGACACCGCCTCCAATAACGAGAACCTCACAATCCAGATGTTGCATTCGAAAAACCTCCTTTTGTTTTTGCATCCATGTGTGCTTGTGTTCTTGTGTGCTTGTATACATGTATTATATTACCATTTTAGAATTTTGTAAATACTTTTAATTGTGCCTGTCACTCCCCGAATTTTGTCGATGCCGTGCAGGAAAAAGAAGAAGCCGAACTCCCAGAGGTGGAAGTTCGGCTAATTAAACATTGTCATTGATTATTCAACCCTACGCCCACCATATGTCCGTGATCTGCATTGATCTTAACCGTGAACGTGAAGGCGAGCATAACTTCATGTTTCGATGGAAACGTCGGATTTCCGTGTCCTTAGAATTCAGCCCTTTCTCTCTCGTCGACAAAATTGGGGGAGTGACAGGCACTCTTTTTAATATACTTCAGCAAAAACCCACCTTTAAAGGCTTGCGGATCTAATCGCACGATAAACGCCTTGGGGTCGATCTCCTCCACCCATTTCATCACGTTGACGCCCCACTTTCTTCGCACGACAACCATGAGGACTTCACGTTCTCCTTCTCGTCCTGCTGCACTCCACACGGTAACGCCGAGTCCCGCCTCTCTTAGCTTTGGCGCAAGATTCATATAAGGGTGGGTAACAATTTGGAAAATGGTATAGCCAATCGCTAATCTCTCTTCGATTACACTTCCAGCCAAAGAGCCTACAGCATACCCAAGGGCAAAGGCAGCAATTCTCAACGGATCATCCAGCTGAACCATGACCATGCCTAAGGCAATAACTTGAAGGATTTGCTCAAAGAAGCTAATTACCGAGGCGATATAGCGGCTTCCACGGATCAAGATGATCCATCTGCAGGTCATAACCGTAACGAAAAGTGCTTCCAGTAAAAAAATAAGAACTAAATCAGCCATCGTCATTACCAGCCTTTACGAAAACGAAAACATCCGTTATACGGGGATCAACGTTTCCTCCATGATCTTCACCAATCGATCCCCCACCTCTGATGTCGAGGCTGTTCCATCCATATCGGGCGTTAAGGTTTCCTTTTCCGTCAAAAGCTGCTCTATAGCCTCAATCACCGAATGCGCATAGGCTTCGTACCCCAAAAACTCAAGCAATTGGCTGGCTGACCAGATGGCGGCTAGCGGATTCGCGATTCCCATCCCGGCAATATCCGGAGCTGAACCATGGATCGGCTCAAACATCGAAGGATACTCCCTTTCCGGATTGATATTAGCCCCGGCAGCAAGACCCAACCCTCCGGCAAGCGCGGCACCCAAGTCGGTCAGAATATCCCCAAACAAATTCGAAGTCACCACCACCTCAAACCGCTCCGGCTGCTTGACCATAAACATCGCGGCGGCATCGACGAGATAGGAATAGGTTTGGACATCCGGATACTCCCGGCTTACCTCCTCAAACACCTGGTCCCAGAACACCATCGAGTAATTTAGCGCATTGCCTTTACTAATGCTGGTCAAAGATTTATTCATTTTCCTCGCCGTTTCAAAAGCATAACGAATCACGCGTTCCGTCCCTTTTCGGGAAAACACCCCCGTCTGCAGCACGACCTCCTCCGGTTTCCCTTTGAACAGCCAATCCCCCGCACCGGCATACTCGCCTTCCGAATTTTCACGGATGAACAGCATGTCGATATCTTCCCGTTGACTATCCTTCAAAGGACAAGGCGCACCTTGCAATAGCGTAATCGGGCGTATATTGATATATTGGTCAAATCCCTTTCGTATCTTCAACAAAAGATCCCACAAGGAGATATGATCAGGGACCCCCGGGTACCCTACGGCTCCCAAATAAATCGCATCAAAGGACGCCAGCTGTTCCATGCCATCATCGTCCATCATCTTGCCATGCTTCGCATAATATTCGCATCCCCAAGGAAAATGCGTGAATTCAAACCGAAAGTCTCCGCTCCGTTCCGCCACCTTTTCCAATACCTTGATTCCTTCGCGAATCACTTCCGGTCCAATGCCATCTCCTGCGATTACCGCAATTTTAAAGGTTTTCATCTTATCTGCCTTCTCCTTTTAGTTCCGATTCCAAATAATCAGCTTCATCTCCGTCATTTCTTCGATGGCATATTTAATCCCTTCGCGTCCCGTGCCGCTTTCCTTGACGCCTCCATAAGGCATATGATCCACACGGAAGGTCGGTATATCATTAATCAGGACACCACCGACATGCAATTGTTCAGCTGCATCGAGTGCTGTATGGACATTCTCCGTATAAATGCCCGCTTGCAGGCCAAATCGAGAATCATTGACCTTTTCAATCCCTTCCTGGACGGATTGGATTTTGTTGATAAGCACGATGGGGCCAAACACTTCCTGGCACGAGACCTTCAGGCTTGTTTCGGCATCTAGAATCACCGTCGGATAAAGCACATTCCCTTCCGCTTTGCCTCCGGCGGCGATATGGGCTCCGGCTTGCCTCGCCTCCTCGATCCACGCCAAGGTTCTCTGTACATCTTTAGGTGAAATCAAGGCAGAAACATCAGTTTCAGGATCTAGCGGATCGCCTAATGTCAGTTGTTCAGTAGCTCGAACAAACTTTTCAACAAAAGACTCGTAGACCGCTTCATGAGCATAAATCCGCTGCAGCGAAATACACACTTGACCCTGGTTGGAAAAAGCCCCCGTTACGCAACGGGCGATAATCTTATCGATGTTCACGCCCTGGTCGATGATCACCGCCGCATTCGAACCTAGCTCTAAGGTCACGCGCTTTAATCCAGCTTTGTTACGGATACCAATGCCCACCCCCGGACTTCCGGTAAAGGTAACCATGTGGACTCGCTCATCCGTAACCAGTTTATCCCCGACCACACTGCCTTCCCCGGTCACCACATTCAAAACCCCTGCAGGAAGCCCCGCTTCTTCTAGTAACTCAGCAAGGAACAACGCCGATAGAGGCGTTTGATTGGCAGGCTTCAAGACGATCGTATTCCCCGCAGCAATCGCCGGTCCTACTTTATGCGCTACCAAATTCATAGGGAAATTGAAAGGCGTAATCGCTCCAATTACCCCAAGCGGTTCCCGTACCGTAAAAGCTAGCCTCCCTTCGCCACCTGGTGCGGCATCCATGGGAATCGTCTCCCCATGAATGCGCTTCGCCTCTTCCGCAGCAAATTTATAAGTCTGAACCGTCCGAGCTACCTCCAGTCTGGCTGTGGCCAGGGGTTTCGCGGCTTCTAAAGCAATGATCCTCGCGGCTTCCTCAGCACGTTGCCCCATAAGTTCGGCCAGCTTTTCCAGGATCGCAGCCCTTTGGTGGGCTGGCATCTTCGCCATCACTCCGCGAGCGCGATATGCCGCTTCGATCGCCATCTCAGTCTCTTGAACCGATGCCAATGGCACTTCCGCGATTACCTCCTGCGTAAAAGGGGACAGCAAGGGACTGTATTTTGTGGCTTCCATCCACTCTCCGTTGATAAATAATCTCTTTTTCATCTCTGCACGCTCCTTATTCCTGAACTCCCAGTACTTCTTGAATCATTTCATGAAATTGCAAAACCCCATTTTCCGTCGGAGACAATACCCCTCTCTTGAAGGCCTTCGAACGGAATCCAATTTGCGCCAGCTCCACTAATTCAATATCTTCATCACGGACCTGCTCCATAAATTTCAGTAGATCCTGCTCTTCTTGGGTCAGATTCTCGTCGCGGAAAAAGACGTGATAGACGCCTAAAGTCGTCTCATGGTCGATCGGAATCATCTGGATGACAGACATATTTCCGGAACCCGGATAGATGGTCACCATCAGATTTGGCCATAACCAGTAAAAACGTCCGCCCTGGAATTCAGCCTTATTCAATTCCACGCTTCCATATTTCTTATCCGGCTTAACCACGGTGCCCTGAACGGAATAGTTTTCACAAGCAATCACCTTATATTGGCTCATATCCAGGGTAGCAACAAAACTCGGATGCGCGATCGGGCAATGGTCACATTCCAAGTAGTTATCGACAAAAGCCTTCCAATTTCCTTTAATCACCCTTTGCTTACCCCATACCCTTTTCAATTCTCCCAAGAAGGGGACATCCTCCAGCGACGCAAAGAAATCTCCATAACTTGCTCTAAGCGGCAACGCTTGATCATCCAAATTAACAAAAATCATAGAGGCTTGAATCTCTAACCGAACCGTACGAAGACATGCATCCCCTTCACAGAACGAGTCGACATCCTTAAAATTAGGCGCTTTATGCAACGACCCGTCCAAATTAAACGTCCACCCATGATATCCGCATTGAAGGATCTTCTTATTGCCTTCCTGGTTCTTCTCCAGCTTAGTCGCCCGGTGCGGACAAACATTATAGAAAGCGCGAACGACTTCATCTCTTCCGCACACGATCACCAGGGGCTCGCCTGCCACTTCACAAGTAAAATAATCCCCTGGCTTCTTCACTTGGCTGATATGCCCGACGTATTGCCACGTTTTGGAAAAAATCTTTTCCTGCTCTTCTTCTAGCACCTTCGGGTCAGTATATAAACGATAAGGCATGGTTTTATATTTTTGTTCTGTTGTAAGGTTTTGCATAATCAAGTCCCTCCCATGAATTCCTTTTGATGTTTACTTCTTGCTTAGTTCTATTGCAATAGTAATGCCAATGTTGGGAAAGGCTTTCTAGTGGGGATTCAGTAGGTTTTCAAGGTTTAAAACGTGAATATGAGTTAAAACTAACTCATTTTGAATCAAAATGACTCGGGCGGGGAGTATACCTTGGGCGATCGTATCGTGATTGGGCGATCCACCTCACTTTTTGGGCGATCGGCCATTACTTTTGGGCGTTTCCCTAGCTGGATTGGGCGATCGCATCGTGATTGGGCGATCCACCTCACTTTTCGGGCGATCGGCCATTACTTTTGGGCGTTTCCCTAGCTGGATTGGGCGATCGCATCGTGATTGGGCGATCCACCTCACTTTTCGGGCGATCGGCCATTACTTTTGGGCGTTTCCCTAGCTGGATTGGGCGATCGCATCGTGATTGGGCGATCCACCTCACTTTTCGGGCGATCGGCCATTACTTTTGGGCGTTTCCCTAGCTGGATTGGGCGGTCGTACCCTGTCCGAATCCCCTCTCATTCAGACAGCCTCCTCCAACAAAAGCCCCGCCTCGTCCGAATCCACCCCTATACGGAAAAAAGGATGCCCTCAATGAGGACACCCTTTTTGGTAACTACCCGGTCATGCTTTTCGTTTTCGCATTTGATTTTGCGGCCTTCTTCACATCCACACTCTCACTCGATACTTTCGCCGCATAGTCTTCCTTTAGCCACTTCATGAAGGAGTAAGTGGAGATACCCAGGACGAAAATGAGCGGGAAGGAGGTAATGACCGATAGATTTTGAAGCGCCTTCAATCCGCCTCCGTACATTAGGATAATCGCAATGGCCCCCAAAGTAACCGCCCAGAATAGACGGTGCCACTTGGCCGGTTCTTGTCCATCTTCTAAATCCCTCGAAGCCGCATCGGCTAGCGTATACGCCGAAGAGTCCAGTGTTGTCGCTAAGAATAGCAGCGTGAGGATGGTAAAGGCAGCAAGCAAGATCACACCGCCAGGCAAAGCTTGAAAAGTAGCCACGATCGCGGCCGGCTCCCCGCTCTTTTCCAAAATGCCGGCAATATCAGCACCCGTCGAAGGATCCTTTTGGAAAGCCAACTGAAGGGACATTGAAGTATTCCCCAATACCGCGAAGGCGATCCAACATCCGAGCGTCCCTCCTACTAGTTCAGCGGCGATCAACTGGCGAATCGTTCTCCCTTTCGAGATGCGGGCGACGAAGATCCCCATAAACGGCGCATAGGCCACCCACCAAGCCCAATAGAAAATGGTCCACCCTTCCGAAAACCCGGATCCCCCAACGGAATCAGTGTAGAAGCTCATGCGAGTGAAATTTTGAAGCAAAAGGCCAACCGAGTCGGTAAAGCGAGATAGAATAAAGACGGTAGGCCCGAAAACAAAGATGAACACGGCAATGGCCAAGAACAGCCAGGCGTTCATATCGCTCAAGATCTTGAGACCTTTCTGCAGGCCAGAATAAACGCTAAGTCCAAAAATAACCGTCCAAGCAAGAATAATAAAGGTGTCCAATGTCAGGCTCTTTTCCACGCCAAACATGGTCGAAAGAGATTCAGAGATCAACGGCGTAGCTAGTCCTAATGACGTTCCCACACCACCAATGATGCCGAACATGAAAAAGACATCGATGACCTTTCCGACGAGCCCCTGCGCGTGCTTTTCCCCAATGACCCCTGCACATGCTGTACTTAAGCGTACATTTTTATATTTACGAACGTACATCGCATAGGCAATGGGCAAAGCGGGAAGACAATAAATCGCCCAGGCCGTGAATCCCCAGTGGAACATCCCGTACGTAGCGGCCCAGTCCGCCGCCTCTACACTTCTTGCTTCGACGCCATAAGGTGGATACAGATAGTACCAGGCCCATTCAATGGTTCCCCAATACATCAGCCCCGAACCAATCCCCGCCGTAAAAAGCATCGCAATCCAGCTTCCAGTTGAAAACTCAGGCTTAGTATCCTCGTCCCCCAGCTTGACATGGCCATATTTGCTGAGAGCCAGCCAAATGAGCAAACCGAATGCCGCTGCACATCCCCATAAATATAACGTACCAAACTTCCCTGTGATAGAAGATAAGGCATCTCCAAACACTTTGCTCCCTTGCTCCGGGTCAGCCAAAAGCAGTACGGAAAGAACAACAATAATAGCGACAGCGGATGAAAAAATGACTTTATCAATCCTGGGTGGTTTCATTTTTCATTTTGCCTCCCTCTTCAGTTTGTTATAAGCGCTTTCACCTCTGACAATATCGATTATATCCTCTATTCAAACTTTTTACAGGCTGGTAATTCCATCCAGACACCCTCCCTTCTTTACAATAAATTACTAAGCAATAACCATGCCAGTCCATATTCGCCCTATTTCCACCTTTTTTATATAATTAACACTTTTTAAATTTCAAAATTCGAACTATAATCAACTCAGATGAATTACTTTTAACTCAGAATGGCGGGGGCTATATGTTAAACAGGATCGAAACCCATCAAGAATTAGAAATCACCACAGAGATTTTAATGAATATTCTCAATCACTCTTCTGATGAAATTTTTGTCCTCGATAAAGAAGGACGCATCATTTACGTCAATCGTACGTGCGAAAGGCATTACGGCCTGAAGCCCTCCGAAGTGATCGGCCGGCTCAATGGAGAATTTGTCTCCAAAGGATACTGGGGTCCTTCCATTATCCCTTATGTACTCAAAGAGAAAAAACCCGTTACCATCAAGCAAACGACGTATATCGGTGGAGAATTGCTGACGACGGCCATCCCCATTTTTCATGCGGAAACGAATGAAATTGAACTGATTGTCACCACTTCACATGAACAAACCTTTAAATCCCTCTATCATCCCGAAGAGGAGCATATGGGCGAACCCGCCAAAGAGATTCAGCCTGTCACAAACAACATGATTACCAACAACGAAAAGATGAAAGCGCTATTAAAACTTTGCGATAAGGTTGCTCGAGTGGATACCACCATTCTGATTCAAGGGGAGTCCGGAACAGGCAAAAGCCTACTCGCCAGCCACATCCATAAAATGAGCCAACGAAAAAGCGGACCCTTCCTCGCCCTCAATTGTGCCGCGATACCGGAAGACCTTCTGGAATCCGAACTATTCGGCTATTCTCAGGGAGCTTTTACCGGCGCGAACCGGGGAGGGAAAACAGGGTTGATTGAAGCCGCAAACGGAGGCACCCTCTTCTTGGATGAAATTGGGGAGATTTCTCCAAAAGTCCAAGCCAAATTGCTTCAGGTGATTCAAGAGCGGCAATTCCTCCCGATTGGCGGCCGAGAGGTAAAAACAGTCGATATCCGCATCATCGCCGCCACCAATCAAAACCTGCAGCAGATGGTGGAAAACCGGCAATTCAGGGAAGACCTCTTTTATCGTCTCAATGTCATTGACTTGAAGCTTCCCCCCTTGCGGGAACGAAAAGAGGATATTATCCCGCTCACCTACTATTTTCTGAACAAATTCAACCAAAAATATCAATCCAGCCAGATCATCTCTCAGGAAGCCTTGGAAGTCCTCTCAGACCACCAATGGCCAGGCAATGTCCGCCAGCTGGAGAATGTAATCGAACGGCTGGTCATCACCAGTGATGGGGTCATCCAGCTATCCGATCTTCCCGACATGATCCTTCAAAACGCCAAGCCCAAAACCCACCGCTCCTATTCTTCCTCCCTAGAAGTCGCCCTGGAAGAATTCGAAAAAGAGATGGTCATCAATTCCTATAAAAAATTTCTAAGCTCACGAAAAGTGGCGATGGATCTGAATATCAGCCAAACGAAAGCATCGAAACTGATTCGTAAGTATTGTTCTGACAGTGAAGGATGAGTTCTATTGATTCATAGTAAAAAAGTGGAATTGAAATACGGACTGCTGGCCGTTGCGAACTGCTCTGCCTTCCGTGTGCCACGGCATCTGGTTATGATGCGTAAACGTTCTGCCGTTCCTCAAGAACCGATTCACAAATTTGTAGATTTCATCATTCAGAATAAATGAAAGAAGAGGTATAATGAAATAAACTGAGTAGAAAGCGAAGGAAACCCTATGTTCGAATCCCTGAAAGTTGATCGAAAGTCGGTTTCAAGTGCGGTTATTGAACATATTAAGCAATTAATCCATGAGGAAAAGCTCACTCCCGGGGATAAACTGCCGAGTGAACGGGAGATGGCTGGGCAAATTCAAGTTAGCAGAAATACGGTCCGTGAAGCCTATAAGATGCTAGAGGCAGAGGGTTACCTAATCATCAAGCATGGCAATGGGGTTTTCGTCGCCGATCAAGAATCGCAGATTCGTAAGTTAACGGCATCGTTATTTGTGAAAGAGGATCAGGTTCGTGACCTGCTTTCTATTCGGAAAGTATTAGAGGTGGAAGCTGTTAAATGGGCCGCCCAAAGAGGAACACCACAGGATTACCGTTATTTACACAATGTTCTTGACGATATGAAAACCCTCATTAAAGATCGAAACTATGAAGAATTGAAGTCATTGGATCAGGATTTTCATATCCACATTGCCCAGATGTCAGGCAATAGAATTATGTTGCGCATTATGCTGAATTTAGTAGATATGATTAACGAAATGCAAAATGAATCCTTACTCATACCCGGCCGAGCGAAACAATCTTTAGATGAGCATCTGCAAATTTTAAAGGCCATGGAAGAAAAAGATATCCAAAAGGCAGGTCAGTATATGCAGGAACACCTAACCAGCATAGAACAGTCCCTATCCCTTAAAGAAAAATAAAAGAAGACCTGTTGATCATCGAACTGATGATTCACAGGTCTTCTTCCTTATTAAGGCCCCAGTATACTTGGCAACCACATCGATATTTGCGGAATATAAGTAATCAGCATTAAATCAATCGTAAGTACTAGGATAAAGGGCAGTATTGCTCTTACGAGCTGATCCAATGAGATATTGGCGATCCCTTGCACGATAAACAAATCGAGTCCAACCGGAGGCGTGATTAATCCTAGCGCGAGGTTGACCACCATCACGAGCCCGAAGAATACCGGATCAATCCCCACACTGATAACCAAAGGCAGGAACAGCGGGGTAAGAATGGTGATCGCGGCTGAGGCATTAAGGAAACATCCGGCAACAAACAGAACCATGTTAATGAGCAACAAGATAAAGTACTTGTTGTTGGTTAAATTCATAATCAGGGCTGCCAGCTTTTGAGGAACCTGTTCGGCTGTAAGCAACCATCCAAACAAGTTGGCTGCGGCAATAATAAAGATCACCATCGCCGTGGTAATACCAGCTTGCAAGAATACCTCCGGCAAATGCTTGATTTTCAAGTCCTTATAGACAAACATACCCACGATTAAGGCGTAAGCGGCTGCAATGGCGGCGGACTCTGTCGGCGTAAATATCCCTGTACGAATTCCTACAATGATAATAATAGGAAGCAATAACGCCCAAATGCCTTCCTTTAACGCCTTCCTCAGGGTAATAAGCTCAAATTTTCCCCCTTCGCTATCGTACCCCTTCTTCCGAGCGGTATAGTAATTCAGGCACATAATGGATAAACCGATCAAAATGCCTGGGATAATCCCCGCTGTAAATAACGCACCGATCGAGACACCCGCTGTAACCCCATAGACGATCATGGGTATACTGGGGGGAATTACGACGGCGATCGTACCCGCTGTCGCAACGGTTGATGCAGCAAACCCTTTGTCATAGCCTTTCTTCTCCATCGCAGGAATCAGCATCTTCCCCACGGCGGCGGTATCCGCTGCTCCTGAACCCGATATTCCCGCAAAGAACATACTAGCTAACGTAGATACTTGCGCTAGACCTCCACGCAACCACCCGACACAGGCAAAAGCGACATTGGTGATCCGTTGGGCCATGGTCCCTACCATCATGAGCTCCCCAGCTAGCATAAAGAAAGGAATCGCAAGTAAGGGAAACGAATCCACCGCGGTGAAAAAACGTTGGACAACCACAGTTAAAGGAATGAATCCATCGCTAAACGTTAACCCATAAACAGCAGCGAGAGATAAGGCAATCGCAATGGGGACCCCAATCAGCATAAAAGCAAATAAGATAGACGTAACTGCCAGAATCATTTAATTCATCCCTCCTTTACCCGATCGTCTCCGGTTGTACGGGAGCCGCATGCTTTCCTGCTTCTTTCTTCACCCGATTCACCCCTAGATCTTGTAAGAGAAAAGAAACGGCATGAACGAAACAAATCAAGGAACAAGCGACAATGGCTGTGTACATATAAGCCATATTTAATTGAAGAGAAGGAGATAATTGACCATTCGTAATCTTGAGCATTTCTAGCCCTTTGATGAAAAGCAGCGCAAAAAACACCACATTGATGGCTTCCACAAGAATGGCAAAAC
The DNA here is from genome assembly GCF_004522215.1 of Ammoniphilus sp. YIM 78166. GTDB lineage: Bacteria > Bacillota > Bacilli > Aneurinibacillales > RAOX-1 > YIM-78166. The sequence goes on from NZ_SDLR01000006.1 coordinate 248,417, forward strand.
GGCGCTTCCAAACCTTAGGCAAGAAATTAATCACTATCTCCACATGAGCATGCCCTTTCAACTTATAAACCGTAGCGACGCCAAGAAAAACAACCCAAACAAACAAATAACGGATGAGCTCTTCCATCCAGGGAAAATTGAAGCCGGCAAGATTGGCTCCGGACATCAGACTCATGACAAAAGAGCTCTGCAAGACATAACGGGAAAATACTTGATAAATGGTGCAAATAAAGGCTAATCCCATGAAGAGCACCATCACATACCTGCAAGCCTGATCGGTCCAATGACTAATGAAATGAAGCGCCTTCATGTCATTCCTCCTAAAAAAAGGGAAGGGCAGCCTTCCCTTTATTTCATATTTTTAATCCTATCAATCAGCTCTTTTCCGCCATATTGATCTTGGAGCTCTTCATACACGGGCACCACCGCTTGACGGAAAGAGTCCAGGTCAGGTTTTTCCTCCACTGCCATTCCGCTGTCCTTTAACTGTTGTAAAAATTTCGATTCAGACTCCTTAGAAACCTCACGCTCATAAGCCCCTGCTTCCATCGCTGCATCCTTTACTACCTGCTGAAGATCCGCGGGAAGCTTATCTAATGCCATCTTGCTCATCAAAAAGACAGCGGCGTCGTACGTATGGGCAGTTAAAGTCAGATGCTTCTGTACTTCATTAAACTTATTGGTAGCAATCTGAGCCAGAGGATTTTCCTGGCTATCTACCACCTTTTGCTCCATCGCCGTATACAACTCGCCAAACGGAATCGGGGTTGGAGTGGAGCCTAAGGCTTTAATCATCGAGATATAGACCGGAGACTCTTGGACACGAACCTTCAGACCCGCTGCATCGTTAGCGGATTTAATCGGCCGCGTATTATTCGTCATGTGACGGTAACCATTCTCCCAGAAAGCTAGGTTGACAATGCCTTTGGATTCTAAGTCCTTGGACAATTCCGCTCCGATTTCCCCATCCAATACTTTCACCGCATGTTCTCGGCTATCAAATAAATAAGGCATACTTAAAACATTCATTTTCGGGGCAAAGTTGGCTACAGGCGCCACCGAACCCACATGCAGCTGAATGCTGCCCATCTGTAACCCTTCAATTTGGTCGCGTCCATTCCCTAGTTGGCTGCTTGGGAAGATATCCACTTTGATTCTCCCGTTCGAATTCTGCTCCACCAAATCTTTAAACTTTTCGGCTCCTTTTTGATAAGGGTGGTCTCCCCCTTGAAGATGGCCCAATTTAAACGTGAATTCCGTACTTGGTGCACTCGTACCGCTTGTACCGCTAGTGGCTGTGGGCTGGTCGGACCCGCCGCATCCTGTAATCGCAACCATGAGAGAAATAGCCAAGACTCCTAAAAACGAACGTTTTATCATTTATGAATCCCCTTCTCTTTAGATTAAAATGGTAGCCGGCAAGTATAACTCTAGTTCTTCTCCCAATAGCCGCAATTCCTTTTCTACTTCCTCGGATAAAGCTATGCCCGTATCTAATCGTCTTCTGTACTCCTTGGATCTTCGTTCCCCCGGGTATAGGATTTCATCCACCCCTTCAGCCTTGGGAACCGACTTTACTTCCTCAAGAAACTGATCGATTAGCAGCTTAAAATGACTCAAGTCCATAAACTTCTCAATATCAAAAAGGATAAAGAAATGACCGATATTGGATTTCTCATCATGCTCATCATACATGTTCTTGACATGCGGCCCAAAAGCAGCTCCCGAAAGCACACCTGTTAAAATCTCAATCGCTAGTGCAAGAGCATATCCCTTGGCCCCGCCCAATGGTAAAACGGCCCCACGTAAAGCTTCTTGAGCATCCTGTGTTTCCACCCCCTGCTCGTTCATCGCCCACCCATTCGGTATGGACTGGCCTTGCTTCGCTGCTAGGATGATCTTCCCTCTGGCCACGACACTGGTGGACATGTCAATAATCACGGGTGTATCCGTACCTGTAGGAAATCCAAACGCAATCGGGTTGGTTCCAAAAAAGGCCTTTTTGCCTCCCCATGGTGCAATGCCGGGTGGCGAGTTGGTGAAAGCCATGATCCCCAGCCCCTGCTCACAGGCCATCTGGCAAAAGTAGGAAGCTGTTCCGAAATGGTTGCTGTTGCGGACGGCAACAGCCGCTAATCCCGTTTTCTTCGCCAGTTCCATTCCTGCCTTCACGCTATGGGCGGCCACGATTTGTCCTAGGCCATGATCCCCGTCCACTAATAGGACAGACTCTCCCTTTTTTTCGACTGAAATGTGAGGAGCAGCCTGAATTCTTCCTTCCTTCATCCGCCTCGCATAGATCGCTAATCGACTGATCCCGTGACTATCTACCCCTTCTAGATTGGCCCTGACTAAGGCATCCGCTGCTATGTAAGCGTCTTCAGGACAGGCTCCAAGCTTTTCAAACACTTGTTGGCTAAACCTCTTCATATCGAGTGGATTATACAAGGGCATTATCTTTTCCATCCTTAACTTGATATTTTATTATCGATTCCTCTACACTACTTAGATGTTCAAGTATCAGTTGCTTGGCTCGTTTCTTATCTCTTGTAATCATGGCCTCCACAATAAGAATATGCTCCTTCAAGGATTGTTCGGAACGTCCCGGAATCTGTATCGTTTGAGTCCTCACTTCAGAAAGTAAATCTATTAAATTTATCATAATACGAATGAGGATGGTATTTCCAGACATTCTGCATAACGCCAGGTGAAATTTTTGATCGAGAAGAGCCAATTCCTCGTAGCTCGCTTTATTTTTGAGGGCCGTCTTATTGTCCTCCAGGATATTTTTCAATTCACGATGGTGATCCAGACGAGGATTCTCCATCGCCCAGATGACCGCTTGCGACTCTAATACCTTCCTTATTGCGAACAGTTCCAGTACATCGTCTTTCTTTATAAAAAAAGAAGAGGTGAGGTTTCGAATCTGAGACTCTTCATCCGAGATGAAAACCCCTTGCCCGTGCTTAATCGTAAGGTAGCCTTGTGCTCCTAAGATCTTGTATGCTTCTCGGACCGTATTTCGGCTGACATTGATCTTTTTCGCCATCTCTCTCTCACCGGGAATCTTTTCTCCTGGCGAAAACTTATCCTGATGGATAAGATCCTTAATATACTGTACCACTTCATCCGAAATGCTTTTCCTATCCACTTTGAATGTATCGAACACGTCAGCACCCCTAGCCGCTAGCGGACAACACAAAGAGCCGATTGTCCCTGCAAAATTTTGATCACTTCTTCGGCTACTAATATAGAAGTCCTTACTTGGGATTCATCGGTTAAACCGGCTACATGTGGAGTAATAACGATGTTGTCGTTCTGTAAAAGAGGATGGTTGGGATCAATCGGCTCCTGCTCTAATACATCGAGGAAAGCACCCATGATCCAATTCGAGTTTACAGCATGAAGTAGAGCTCCCTCGTCGATAATCCCTCCTCTAGCGGTGTTAATGATATAGGCAGTCTCCTTCATCATTTGAAATTGATCGCTAGAAAACATGGAGCGCGTTTGTGGTGTAAGTGGAACATGAATACTAATAAAGTCAGAATGGGAAAGTAATTCACTAAAAGACACAGCTTCAATGCCGGTTTCAGCGGTTGGGAAGTCATAGGGAGTCATAAAGGGGTCATAACCAACGACATGCATGCCAAAAGCCTTTGCTCTTTTAGCCAGGCGATGCGCAATTTCCCCCATCCCGACTACACCTAGAGTCTTGCCATATAGTTCAAAACCGGTAAAGCGCTTACGGTCCCAATTGCCTTTTTTTACATCCTGGTTAGCCTGAAAAAGCGGTCGATTCGCTTCAAGCATAGCCGACATGACATACTCCGCAACGGAGATCGCATTGGCATTCCTTCCATATACAACGTCAACCTTTAATAGCTTGGCAATCTTCAGGTCGATATTATCTAATCCTACCCCCAGACGCCCTACTACTTTTAAATTCTTAGCCGATTGCAGCAGGATGTCATCTACCCTCGTTTGATTTCTTACGATAAGTGCATCCACATCTTTTACCTTTTCTAGCAAAGCTTCACGATCATTCCATAACGTTGGATCGTATTCCACATGAGCAACACTGGATAACCGATCAATTCCAACGGGCCAGATCAGCTCTGTAATTAGTACCTTCATATTCATCCCCCACCCATGAAGTGTTGAGGTAAGGGCGTTTAGTTTCCCTTACCTCCCTATTTTTGAGGTTCTTGTCCTTATGCGCTTCGATAAAGCTTGGTGAGAGAAAACTCACGATGACCTAAGGCTTCTGCCGCAGTCAATCTTCCGTTGATCGTACGAATCAGCATCTCCATTAAAAGATCACCGGCTTGTTGAAGATTTAACTCTCTGCGAAGGAGACCTGATACATCCACATCCACGTGTTCAGACATAGTGGCTACGGTAATCGGGTTCGCCGTAATCTTGATTACGGGTTCAATGGGGTTACCAATGATATTCCCTTGACCGGTTGGGAAGAAGTGAACAACAGCACCACCCGCGGCCATTAAAGTAATACATTCTGCTGCGGCTGACGAGGTGTCCATGAAATTCAATCCCTTCACCGTGGGGGCCATCGCTGGTTCAAGTGCATCCACCACAGGCTTCGTTCCAGTTTTTTCAATGTTGCCTAGAGCCTTTTCTTCAATCGTGGTCAACCCGCCGCGCACATTCCCTTCCGTAGGCTGACTGCCCAGTAGGTCAACGCCTTTCGATTCAATCTCTCCAATATAATCGTTATAGATATTATAGAACTTATCCCCAACCGCAGGGGTTGCGCAGCGTGCAGCGATCAAGTGCTCTCCGCCCGTGAGCTCCGACGTTTCCCCGAATAGGACCGTTCCGCCGGCATCAACCAAGCGATCCACCACATTTCCGACCGTAGGGCAAGAGGCTAATCCAGTAGTGGTATCCGACTCCCCACATTTAATACTGACCATAATTTCAGACAAGTCTACAGGGACACGTTGTAATTCAGAAGCTCGCTGCAGGAATTCTTTCGCTACTCTGGAGGCTTTTTCGATCGTAGCGAAGTCACCATGACGCTCAATGGAGAAACCAGCGACAGGTTTTCCGGTTTTCGCAATACCATCTACAATTCGTTGGGTCCAGATAGGCTCAATTCCAATGACCACAACTGCAGCCACATTGGGGTTAGCGCAATTTCCAATAATCGTTCTAAAGTGTAACTCTAAATCCGGACCATACTGCAAGCGGCCATAAGCATGGGGAATTGCTAACGTTCCAGGTACTACCTTAGCCACCGCCTCTGCGGCTGCATTCGAGATATCATCTACTGGCATAATCACTACATGATTGCGAATTCCTACTCTACCATTCTCACGTCTGTATCCAAAAATCGCTGACATATATATCCACCTCTTATATTTTAATAGTTTTATTTAAAATCTGAAATGTACAAATCTGAAGCCTGCTTCGATCACTATTTCTTATAATCCCATCTAGCCGTCTTCAAGTTATGCGTATGTACATAGTCACCCGGTACAATGTCTTGGGTCGTAACACCGATCGGAATACGGTATTCCATTACCTTCTCCCCTGTCTTGAGATCCGCTAACCCAATCTTATGACCTAGTGGAATAAAACTCTTTGCTTCTACAAAAATAGAGAAATCATTCTCCATGATAACGCCTTCAACCTTCTCACCCGCTTGGATATCTTCCACCGCTACCCCTACATGATCCCCTACATGATGTACAAGAAATTTGTGTGCCATCGATACTCCTCCTCAATCTTTCATTTATTTTTTTGGTTCATTGGTTGGAGGACTTATGGTTAAGTGACCCAACCAATCGCTCATGAACATATTAAAACACGTAATTTTATAATATTCAACACTTTTCAACTATTTTAATTTATTGTAAAATGCAATAAGTGGGCTAAATTATTCTAATAATTCCCAGACCCCTCCTTGTGATATCGTTAAGACAAAACAACCACTATCCAAGGAGGAGAAAAGAATGTCATTACCCCATTTAGATAAGGTTAGGTCAGCAAGCTCTTTGATTCATCCCATGCCTAAGTCAGACCCCAAAAAGGAAAATAAGAATCTAGGCTTCTTAAAAGGAGTGATTCTCACCCTAGTTTTAGCTCTACTAGCTGGCAATATCGCTCGACTCCCCTTCTTCTCTATCATGGGGATTATGATTATCTCCATTATTCTGGGCATGAGCTGGAAGGCTCTCATGCAAGTCCCTGCCGATGCCAGCGCTGGCATCACCTTTAGTAGTAAGATCTTACTCCGGGCAGGCATTATCTTAATGGGATTGCGGCTGAACTTTTCACAAATAGTGGAAGCTGGCTTTTCGGTCGTCCTTGTTGACATCATCGTGATTGCCTTTACCCTGACCCTCATGATCTATCTAGGAAAGGTTCTATCCGTGGATAAATATCTGTCCGCTCTCATCGCGGTGGGAACAGCGGTTTGCGGTGCAGCTGCGATCGTGGCCGTAGCTCCCTTGATTAAAGCCAAAAAGGAGTTTGTCGCGGTATCTGTAGCCTGTATTGCGATTCTTGGGACTATAGGGACCATTATTTACACCGTACTTTATCCGGTTCTGGGTTTGGATTCTTATCAGTATGGCGTGCTAGTAGGGGCTACGCTACATGAGCTAGCTCATGTAATTGCAGCCGCGATTCCTGGAGGAGATGCAAGCGGGGAGATCGCTATTCTTGTTAAATTGGGGAGAGTTGCACTGCTGATCCCTGTGGCGATGATCTTAGGCTATCTTTTCACCTCTAAAGATCAAGAAGAAAGCAAAAAAAGAGGATTCAAAGATCTCCCCATTCCTTGGTTTATCTTTGGTTTCCTCGGTATGTGCTTGGTTAATACCCTGGGTTTCTTGTCTAGCACCGTGACGCAGATGTTCATCGCTTTAAGCGTTTTCCTGCTTTCCATGGCGATGGCTGGTTTGGGATTGAGTATTAATTTTGGAGATTTTAAAAAGGTAGGTTACAAAGCGGTAATCGTGGGGATCATCGGCTTCATCGCCTTAACGGCCATAAGCCCTTTACTTCTCAAGCTGGTATAAATTCGATGGAGGGGAATCATGAACTTAGACCATCTCAAAGTTTTTTACGTAGCAGCAATGAAGAAAAACTTCTCAGAAACTGCGAAATCTCTGCACCTCTCACAACCAACGGTCAGTTTACAGATTCAGCAGCTGGAGTCCGTTTTAGATACGAGATTATTTGAGAGAACAACTAAAAATATCAAGCTAACCAAACCTGGCAAATTACTTTTTCAGTTCGCGGAGAAGATTATTGAATTAGAGAACCTGGCAAAAAAGGAAATCGCTCTACTATCCGAATCCATCCAAGGAAATCTGAATATTGGAGCCAGTCTGACCATTGGCGAATCGATTCTCCCTCCTATGATTGGTAAGTATAGCAGAGAGTTTCCCGGCGTAAATCTCAACATGGATATCTATAATTCTACTCAGATCATTCAATTATTAAAAAATCAAGACATTGATCTAGGTTTTATTGAATCCCCTATCTATCACTCGGAATTAGTTCATCTTCCCTTCATGGAAGATGAACTCATTCTTATCTCTTCCGCATGGGAAGTCCATCCGCTTATTGGCGAGCGCAATGCCATCAGTCCGGAAGAGCTGTTCTCCTTGCCGCTAATATTGAGAGAACCGGGGTCCGGAACTCGACAAGTCATCGAGAAAACTCTTCGCAAACATGACCTTAATCCCGGTAAATTAAACGTGGTGCTAGAACTCGGAAACACCGAATCCATTAAAGCTACGGTTGAGTCCGGTATGGCCTTATCCATTATTTCTCGATCCTCTATCCAAAAAGAGCTTGCATTAGGCTCCCTCCGAACAATCCGTATCCAGGGGATCTCCCTACTCCGCAATTTCTTTGCGGTTTATGAGAAGAATAAACCTACTTCCGTCCCTGCCGATGCCTTCTTAGACCTTATTCTGAAGACCTACGAAACCTCTAGATCCTCCATACGAAGTATAGAATACTCAATCTAATAGCGCGTGATAAAGTGTTCCGTGGTCTGTCTCTGACGGACTACGGAATCTTTATTTCAACTCGTTTTTTATCTGATTTATGGTTTTGTCTTCAAACATGCAAGTTACAATCGTAAAAGCCCACTTCTTAAGCAGTGTAAAGGGATGCGCGTGAGTGTTATTTAGGGGGATGACATTTTGTTTTGAGATAATCAAGAGAGCCCTCTCCTTTTTATTTCCGAGTTAAGTACTAAGGATAGTGTACTATGTGTTTTTGGGTTTGTCAATTTTAAATATTCACATTAGTTTTTGGGTTTTGTTCTTGCCGTGCAGCAAAGAATAACTTAAGCCGAACTCCCTGGGGGAAGTTCGGCTTATTTAAGTAGACTGAGACCCTTCCCCCTTATACACTCGGAAATCGCAAGATAAATTGAGTTCCTTTGCCCAGCTTACTCGTAATATCGATTTTCCCCTGCATCTTTTTAATAATTTGAAAAGAAACCATGGTCCCAAGTCCCGTTCCTTTTTCCTTCGTGGAGTAATATGGGGTTCCCAAGCGATTGATTTGACTCGTCGTCATCCCCACCCCCGTATCGCTAATCGTGATGGAAGCCCATCCGTTTTCCTTGCTAACTTTGATTTCTAAAAGACCGCCATTGTGCATGGCTTCAATGGCATTTTTTCCAATATTAATGAGCGCCTGCCGAAATTTGTACTTATCCCCCATCATGTAGACCTCATCGTCTTGGGAAAGAATCAAATCGATTTGTACATTATTGTAATTCGCATACGTAACTAAAATACTAGAGATTTGGCTGATTTCCTCATTCAGGTTCATTCTTTCAACGATCTCTAAATCCGGTTTGGCGATGGAAAGATAGTCTGAAATAATCCTCTCTGCGCGATTCAGCTCATCTAAGCATATCTTTTGGAAAAACCTCCTCTTCTCTTCATGGATATCCGGATCTGCAAGGAGTTGAATAAACCCTTTCACGGCTGTAAGGGGATTTCGGATCTCATGGGCAACAGAAGCCGCCATATCGCTCACGATCCTTGCTTTCTCCCCTTTAAACACCTCCTCCTCCAGCCGGAAATACCGATTGACCAATTCAATTAAGTAAACATATAAAGCAATAATTATCCCCTGTATGAGGTAGGTCCGGATATTTTCTAACAGATTATCGGTAAACAAGTGCAGGCTTTGCGTATAGGCGAGAAAGGAAATAAAGATAATCAGCTTCATAAACGTACAGAGCATGACCGCAACCAGCATTTTCTGATACAGCTTTAAATGGCTAAAGCTTCTTACAGCCAAGAGAACAACGAACACCGTCGGCAAAATAGAGACGATATAAAACCACTGGTGCGCATTCCCCAACAGAAAGCGGCATAAAACCAGTGTACCAAACAAGAGCAGCGAAACCACCGGCCCACCGTATAGAGAACCAACCACGAGGGGAATCGACCGCAAATCATAGGTGAGTCCGTTAACACTAATCGGGAAAAACATCGTAGTAATAATGGCCAACGCGAAAAAGAGATAGAGGAAGGATTTATAAAGGATGATATTGTTCTGTGCTCTTTTTATATACGGATAAAATACCAGTGGAGAGAAAATCAAGAAAATATTAAGCAGAAAATCCTTCAGATAAACCACCATGTTTTATTACCCCCGCGTTTTCGGAGAGTGCCTGTCACTCCCCGAGTTTTGTCGATTCCCCTTTGTCAGATATATTCGACAAATCTAGCAACTCTTCCTTCTCGGACATGCCTTTACTCCTAAAATAAACAAAAAAAGAGGGCTCCCTTGAAAAGCAATTTCCGGGGACGCCCTCATCACGCTAGTAGCACGTGTTGTATTTAGTAGTTGTTACTTCAGCATCTTGTAAAGCATATACATAGGCGCTGCTTCCGCGCGGTCTACACCGGGATTGTCCCTTGTCAGTAACCTGTCGGCTCGTTATCCTCTTACTAAACCTTCTTCCTATAAAAAGATGGCGGATTCCCGTCTATTTTCTTGAAACTTCGACTAAAAGAATGAATGGTTTCAAAGCCTAATTCACTCGCAATTTGGGATAATGAATAGTTGGTATGGCGGATCAGTTCCTTCGCTTTTTCAATTCTTACGATTTGGTGATAGTGCATAGGTGTGTAGCCGAATGTTTTTTTGAATAAACAGATTAAGTGGTATTTGCTGATATTTGCAATATCTACGAGCTCATTTAATGTTACTTTGTTCGCAAAATTATCATTTAAAAATTCTTTTACTTTCAATAAAGTCTCGTAGTTTGGATCCATATTTGTTTTTTTCCAGTGAAACTCCCGCCATAAATAGACAAGCAGTTCGGTAACCTTAGCTTTGACCTGCAGCTCGTAATGCGGGATTTTTTTATCGAATTCATGAATGAGGTCCAGCAATTTATTTTCAAAAGGAAGCGAGTTGTTTAATCGGATGTGTTCAGGAATAAATAAATCACCTTGTAAAATATCTTTTCGAAAAAATGCCCTCTCTTCACTGCTAAACAGACCGAAATGAACATAGAGTTGATGCACCTTCATTTTACTGATGGATTGGATCGAATGTTTGATATTAGGCCGAAAGAAAAAAATGTCTCCAGGTTCTCCAGTATATTCTTTTCCTTCAACGATGACCTTCAGCTTACCTTGTTTGAGGTACAGGATCTCAAAATCAAAGATCACTCTTTCTTTTAATACCCCATCATTCGGGGCGAATCCATATTTAGCGTCTCGGACAAAAGGTGTAATGAACTCAATTTGATTCATAAAGATCCCTCCCTGAAGCAATTTTTGCTAAAAAAAACAAAAAGATCTGCTAAATAAAATCCTTTTTCCTTCTAGTAAAATTACTAAATAATAGAATGCTATATCAGAAAGCTGCCGGAGCTAGGTTTTAAATACGATAAAAGGAGAGTTTCCATTGAATTATAAAAAGGTAGATCATATTCCCGTCATTTGGCGAGAACCCAAACAGGATATCCAAGGTGTAGTCATTTGGTTAACAGGATTTTCAGGAAATAAAGAAAAAATGATCCCGTACTTGGAAACGATGGCCGATAACGGATTATTGGCGTTCAGCTTTGATCCTCATGAACATGGAGAGCGTTTATTGATGGATCATGATGAATTAAGAGGCAGAATCAAAGGAAATCTTCGCAGGTATTTCTGGCCCATCCTTGCTATCACGTCTGAAGAAATGAGCCGAATCATTGACTGGATCAGCGAAACCTTTCCATCTAAGGCTCCCATTATGGTCGGTGGAATTTCCATGGGCGGTGATATCTCCGTTGTTTCTGCGGGGCTGGATAAAAGGATCAGCAAGGTAGCAGCTAGCATTGCTACACCGGATTGGCTTCGTCCTGGCAGCTGGGAGCCGCAAGGAGAGGCAGATACCTATGCCTGGCATTGTTACCATCGATGCAACCCCTTATCCAATCTCCACAGGTATCAACATTTGCCTTCGATTCGCTTCTTTTGCGGAGCGGAGGATGGTCAGGTTCCGCCTGATGGGGCCGAACGTTTTGTGGATGTGCTTCGACAGGGGAGTTACAAACACACACCTGAAAGGTTAGATGTGGTGAAGCTCAATGGGGTTTCGCATGAATTTGTCCCAAGGATGCTGGAGGCGTCCATTCAATTTTTCCTTGAACAGGAATAGAGAAGCCTGATAATTCCTGATTCTCGGGTTTTTATTTGTGCACACAGCCAAAAGCATAAGCACCTTCCCGAGCGGATAGGTGCTTTCTATGCTAAATTTCAACAACAACCGTAACCGGCGAACTATCTATCCCTTCAATAAACAGAGGGATCGAACACATGCTTTTCAGCCTGCCAGCAGGAAGCCCTTCAAAATTCAAATCTTCGATGATACAGATAAACCGATTATGAAACTTGCCCAATAGATACTGGTGTGCGAGAATTCCGTCCTCTAGATGAGCATAGGAGGCAAGAGAGATCCAATCCATGCCTATTGCTTTTAATTGCGGAAATTCATCGATTAAGTATTGGCAGGCCTCTGCACTGACGCCTGGCCCTTCACTTGCATATCTGTCAGCATCCTCCTTGCGGGTAGTAGAGAATCCGCTTCGGATAAGCAAGACATCGGCATCCCTGATTTGCTCTTCATACGACTTCAGATCATCCGCTCGCACCAGCTCCTTGAAGCCTTTGGGAATATCGACTAAAAGCGGGCGCTTATAGAAGAAGTTTTCGATCGGCAATTCGGGCAGCCTTGGGCCTTCATCATTAAAGTGCTTGGGGCCATCCATGTGGGATCCGAAATGGTTGAAAAAGGTCACTTGGAATCCGTTGGCGACCTCACCTTCTGAAATGAGCGAGTGCGGTTCCACTTTAACGGTGGGGTTACCTGGCCAGCCAGGGGCCTTGTCCGTCATCGAATAAGAGATGCGCTTCAACATGTTAACTCCTCCTCTATTCACGATTTCTTCTTGAGCCATTCGATCATCTAACTCTTTCTAAAAAGCTGCCATTCATGAAATGGCAGCTTTTTGTACAAATTATCCAATTTTAGAATGTCCGATCAGTGAACCAGGTCGAACCCCGTGTCCAACGCCCATTATTTTTTGTAGCACGGAGCTTGAGCCTTCAATCGCTTCTTTCTCCACGATTCGCTGCCAATCTTCCATCGGCCGAATATAAGGGCGGCAAAAATAACCTAATAGTCCAACCCTTTCCAGCCCTGTTTGATTTTTTCCGCTTCCATGCCACAAAGAACCATTAAAGATGATGACCGAACCTTTAGGAGCGACCAGTTTAACCAAGTCTGGCCTTTGTTCTTCGCCCGGCTTCGGCTTTTTTAAAGAGCGGTGGCTGCCAGGCAAGACGTGGGTTGCCCCATTTTCCTCGGTAAAGTCGTCTAACAGCCAGACGCTATTCGCCGTCAAGGCCATGTCCGGCAGCGGTTCCGGGAATTCCATCAGCGGCACGTCCACGTGAAGAAAGCCAATTGGGTCTTCGGAGTGTATGATATTGGCAGACCAGCTGCTGAGCACGGCTTCCTCGCCCAACAGATACCTCATGGCCGATAATACATCTGGATGTTGGATGAGTTCACCAAATTCAGATCCTTTATTCAGCAAGTTCCAAATCCTTGGATTCCTGCTTCCGTTGACTTCGGTTTCTCTTTTCTGCAATTCGAGCACCTTTTGGCGCAAATGGGCGACCGTTTCCTCGTCTACAAGATTTTCAAAAATCACATACCCCTGTTCATCTAAGCAACGCTGAGCTTCCTCGTTCCAATAATTCATCTTTTCTCCTCCTTTATTATTCCATCGAATCCTTTGATAGGGTTACAGAACAGCAGCGGATTCATTTTTTCTCATCGCTTCGATGATCATCTTAAAAATCTTCAAATCTTCCTTAAAGTCTTCAGGCGTTGTTTTCGGTTTTAAGCCCTGGGTCACCACATCATACAGGTACTTGATCTCATGCGTATACGCATCTTCAAAGGTAGGCCGAACCACCGATTCCTGATAAGCCTCCCCAATCGTTTCACTAACGGCCAACGTGGTTGGCAAATGGCGGATGTAGGGAGTATTGTACTGTACCTTTAATTGTTTGCTGGCGGAAAACACCTCAATGTGGGCATCGAAACGCCTTTGTTGGTCCACGCCGGTTTCAAAAGTAGCATTGAAGCCATCATACTCAAAAATGGCATTGATGAATCTTCCACCGTTCCACTGCGTGGCGGCAACGACACGGTTCGGAACTCCTATGATCTCTCGCATGGCCGAGAGATCATGGCTGCTTAATCCACAGAGCAGGCGGTAAGCGGAAACCAATTCAGGCGGTGCCTCGCCGATGGCTTCCTGAACCAGCCGCTTCGCACGGTCTGCCTTATCTTGGATCGCGGCTTCCGGTATATCGTTGAAGCGCTGAACCACGCTGGACTGGTCAATAATTAAGCGATTTTGCCCAATGATGTCACGAATTCTCGCATAATTGATCTTATCTAGTTTTTTCACTTCTTCTACGGCTTGGACAAAGGCGGGAGCAAACCTTCTCATATAGCCCACCATGACTTGAACCCCTGCCTCATCCCTCGCTTGGATGATTTCATCCGCTTCTCTTTCCGTCAAGCACATGGGTTTCTCAATCAGCACATGCTTCTTGTTCCTGACAGCCGAAATCACGCACTCGGCATGATATTCATCGCTATTCAGGACAAACACGACATCCAGGTCTGCTTGCTCCGTCAACGCTTTAGCATCCGTATACAAATGATCGGCTACACGGTACTTCTCCCCCATGCTGTACAATAATCCTGGAGAAATATCGCACAAGGCTGCAATTTCAAAACGATCCGCTAATTCTTCAAGGATCGGCAAATGAATGATTTGAGCCACTTCCCCTAAACCAATCACGCCCACTTTTAATCTTTTCAATGTAGTCCCTCCCATTTTCCACCATTTGCAATGCTGCTTTACCCCTTAACAGAGCCAGCAACACTACCTGAGATAAAGTATTTTTGAACGAACAAGAAGAAAACGAATACTGGCAGCATGGTCAACGTTGCGGCTGCTGTCAAACTTCCCCAATCCGTAGCATATTGCTGCATAAATAATTGGACACCGACCGGAATCGTCATTAATTGCTCGTGCCGCAAAAAGACGCTGGCAATCAAATATTCATTCCACGAAAACAAGAAGGAAAAAATCGCTACTGCAGCAATCCCAGGACCTGAAATCGGAAGGATAATTCGGAAAAAGCTCTGCAATCGCGAACAGCCGTCAATCAAGGCCGCCTCCTCTAACTCCTTTGGAATCGCATCAAAATAGCCTTTGTACATCCAAATCGAAAAGGGCAAGTGAACGGTAATGTAAAGCAAGATCACCGTAAAGTAAGTATTGATTAACCCTAGGTTGCGGAACATGATAAAAAGCGGAATCAACACTAGGATGATGGGAAACATCTGCAGCATCAGCAGGGATCGGGCAAATCCCGTAATAAATAGGGATCGGAACCTTGAAATGGCATACCCTGCAAAAGCTGCAATGATAATACTGAATAGGGTTCCATAGAAAGCCACGATCAGGCTGTTTTTGAACTGAGTCCAGAACAGCGTTTTCTCGTGCAGAATTTGATAGTTTTCGAATGTAATCTGCTGTGGAAAAATCTTCTTGGAAGACAAAATCTCCGAGTTGCTTTTCAGCGAATTCAACATCATCGTGATGATCGGCAGGTTCACCAGGAATGATATGATGGAAAGAGAAACAAATAAGATCCACTTTTTCAGATTTTTATACTTTCGCATCCAATTCCCCCCTTATTCATCTTTCTCTTGTCTTTTCAGCAAGAGCCATGCCAACACCATCAAGATGATTAAACTGATAATGGCGATTGCGGAGCCGAGCCCGACATTATTTTTGGTAAACGTATATTTATAGGCTAAAACAATGAGATTTTCTGTCGCATTGGCAGGTCCGCCTTCCGTCAGAAGCCAAATCGTATCGAAATCGTTAAAACACCATATAGTCATTAAGATCCAGCACACGATGGATATCATTTTGATGGAAGGTACTGTGATATACCAGAATGATTTCCATCGGCCCGCCCCATCAATTTGGGCTGCTTCATAGAGATCGTGATTAATCGTTTGTAAAGCGGCTAATAAAGAAATCATCATGAAAGGAAAACTGCGCCAAATCTTAATCAGAATGACGGAAAAGATCGCCCCCTCTTCCGTTCCCAGAAAATTAATGGGAGCCATGCCAAACCATCCAATTACTTGATTGGCCAGCCCGCTTTGGTCCCCGATCAGCCAGCGCCACCCTACGATGGAGACGATGGAGGGAATGATCCACGGCACAAGCAAAGCCACGCGAAAGAATCCTCTTCCCCAAACCTCTTGATTCAGCATCAAGGCAAAGGCTAATCCGAATAGATAGCTTCCTACCACACTACACAATCCGAAAATCGCACTGAAATAGAGGGAATGCCAAAATTCAGACATCTGCAATAGAGCTATGTAATTATCAATGCCTACAAAAGCCCCTTGTTTGATTAATGTCCCTTCTTTAAAGCTATAGAGAAGTCCGGATAAGAAAGGATAAAGGTTAATCAACAGAATTAAAAAAAGGGAAGGCAACAGAAATTGATACTGTATCCAATCAATCTTAACCCGCTTGGAGGAACGCTTCTGCACGCCCGCTTGATTGGTTTCTAATTTTGAGAGACTCACGTTTTGTCCCCCCTTCCTGTAAAGTGGAGGGAAGAGTGTTTAGGATGTTCCTCTTCCCTCTATGAATTCTATTATTCTTTTACAATTTGTTTAATTTTAGCTTCTGCCTTATCCAATGTTGCTTTTGGATCTTTACCCATGATCAACTCCTGCATCATGGTTTGCATGACGCCCTCACCCTCAATTTCATTCAGAGCAGGAAACGCTCCTTCAGAACGAGCCGCCAGGGTTTTCCCGACCGGTACCCACTGATCATACACTTGCTTCGTATCCGGGTTGTTTTGGAAGAATGCATCCTTAGAGAAAGAAACTCTTGCCGATAATTGGTTAGAATGTCCTTCCGACCACAAAGGCAGGTTATTCTCAGACCACCACTTCATGAATACCTTTGCTTCCTCTGGGTGCTTGCTTTGTTTATAGATCATAAGATTATTGACCCACATAATGGTTCCTTTGTCTCCGTGAGGACCTTCCAGTGGTTCCATCATCCCGATTTTATCCATCATTTCAGGAAGATGGCTTCTGAAGCCAGGATTGCGGATAATGATTGCTGCATCCCCTTGGCCAAACGATTTGATGGCGTCATCCCCTTTGAAGCCCGAACCGTTAGGGTTCACGGATCCATCCGCGACCATGTCGGCAAAGAACTGTATCGCTTCCATGTTCCGTTCGTTCGAGAACTCCACTTTTCGATCCGGAGTAAAGATTCCCCCGCCATTATTCAACATCAAGGTGTAAAGGTATTGCGTTCCTCCCGTATCGGACGGGGCAACCATCCCATACTGCCCCTTGCCATTAGACAGTTTTTTTGCAGCCTCTCTAAATTCAGCCCAATTCTTCGGAACATCTACACCAGCTTTTTCAAATAATTCCTTGTTGTACCACGGAACGCGAATATCCAAGGCCCAAGGCAACGCCACGTAGTGCCCATCATATTTCAGCGTTTCAACCGCGCCTGGGAAGAAATCCTCCAGCTTTCCTTCCTTTCTCCACTCTTCAACCACATCATCAATAGGCAGGATGGCATCTTGATCATAAAATTGGAAAGCTTGGAATCCTCCTCCCGTACTAATATCAGGAGCTGTACCTGAAGCGATCGCGGTGCTAAAGGTTTGATACCAGTTATTCCAAGGGGTGGATTGATAGGTCACTTGAATATTCGGGTGCTCCTTGTTAAACTGAGCCACCAATTTTTTGGCCGTATCTATGTACTCAGGCGGCCCCCATACCATATCCCAAAACTGGAGATTGACCGCTCCCTTGGCGGTTTCTTGCGCCTTGTTGGGTTCCCCGCCGGAGGATGGATTGCTTCCCGTCGAAGAAGGGCTGCTGGAACATCCCACAATAGTTGAAAGTGCAAACATGACTGAGAATAGGACGGTGGAAATCTTCTTTAGCTTAATCACACTTTTCACCCCTTTTTGTACATTGTAAATATTCAGAACTATAAAACTAAAAAAATATGATTCCTAAAACTTCATTATTGTAAGTGCACATCCCCCCCTTCAATGCTCGCTAATCTCATCATTTGTAAAAACGTTTACATCTTTTTATGCGCTGCGCCGCAGCTTTCTCTCACAATCAATTCCATCGGAAACATGAGATTCTTAGGGATGTGATTTTGATTTTTCATCGATTCCTTCAATAACTCTACGATTGCACAACCCATCTCCACGATCGGCTGGCGAACAGTCGTCAAGGCCGGCTTAACCAAGGAGGCCATTTGGATATCATCATAACCCACTATAGCGATATCCTCCGGAACCCGGATTGATGCTTTTTTCAACGCTTCGATGACACCAAAAGCGATTAAGTCATTTCCGCAGAAAATCGCTGTAAAATCTAGTTTGTCCCGCAACAATTCCTCCGCCGCTAGATAACCGAATTCAAACCTGAAATCCCCCCGTTTGAGCAAAGCTTCATCCACTGACAGCCCATTCACCGTATGGGCATTCCGGTAACCCAGTTCTCGATCCGGGAATGACAAAGGACCCCCAATATACGCGATCTTCTGATGACCTAAACGAATCAAATGCTCAACCGCTTTCATCGCTCCTTGCATGTGGTCCCCAAACACTCGGTCGATTCCATCGATCTTTCTGTCAAAGGTAATAATCGGAATATCTGCAGTCAAATAATCATTGATGATCGCATCGCGTTCCGAATGGCGGCCGCAATAGATAATTCCATCTACTTTTCTTTCAATAAAGCTGTTCAGATAGAAGCGCTCCTTCTCGAACAAAACCCCTCCCGTCGCGCACAGCATCAAAGCGTATCCACTCTCCCACAACCGTTCCTGGATCACTTCCGAAATCCTAGCCCAGTATTCATTCAAAGAGGGAACGATCAGCCCAATCGTTTTCGTTTCCTTCACAATCATCGTTCGGGCCGTATTATCCGGTTTAAAATTCAATTTTTTAATAACCTCTTCCACTTTCTTTTTTGTGGCTAGCTTCACCCGATCTTTTCCGTTTATCACTCGGGAGACGGTAGCAATAGAAACACCTGCCTCTAGAGCAACATCTTTAATTGTAATCGTCATATCGTTTCTCCACTGTAAAATGATTTATGTAATGTAAACGTTTTTACTAAATTTACTTTTATTTTACATTATTCTTGACGATTGTCAATAACTTCCTCAAAACATTTTTAGTAGAGTGCCTGTCACTCCTCGAATTTTGTCGATGCCGTGCAAAAAGCTGTTTTCCTTAAAAAAGGATAACAGCTTTTTGGGGGCTATAAAAAGGATTCGCAAACACGACCCTTTTTAAAGAACCCCGGACATACCACCGTCTACATTAATGGATGTACCGGTTACATAAGATGCAGCATCCGAAACAAGGAATGTAATGACTTTAGCAGCCTCTTCCGTATTTCCAATCCGCCCCAGAGGAATTTGATGCTTGCTTTCTCTTGCATACTGTTCCCATGTAAGTTCTGGTGCTTCTCTTTGCCACATTTTTTCTATTTGATCACTTCGTACTAAACCGATACATACCGTATTCACTCGAATATTGTCCGAACCAAGGTCTTTACTCATCGCTTTAGTAAGAGCCATCCCAGCTGCTCGACTGACACTGGTAGGTAGAGAGGATGCAGGAGGAGTTTTCGCAGCCGCAGCCGTCACGTTCACAATGGATCCACCACCAACTTGGCGCATATAAGGAATGGCATAGCGTGAACAATGAATCGCAGCAAATAATTTTAAATCAAGATCATGCTGCCATAGATCGGTGCCCACTTGATCAAATGATTGTGCCGCAGAAATTCCTGCGTTATTGACTACAATATCTAATCGTCCAAAATGTTCGGCTGTTTGAGTCACTATTCTTTTGCAATCCTCTTCCTTCGTGACATCTGCAGGGATGTAGAATACTTCAACACCTGTCTTCTCAAAAATAAGGCTTGGAGCTACCTTTAGATGTTCCTCATTTCTTGCACAAATGGCAACGCTTGCACCTTCTTTAGCTAAATATAAAGCCGTTTCGAATCCGATCCCTTTACTCGCTCCTGT
This sequence comes from Ammoniphilus sp. YIM 78166, assembly GCF_004522215.1. Lineage (GTDB taxonomy): Bacteria > Bacillota > Bacilli > Aneurinibacillales > RAOX-1 > YIM-78166. The sequence goes on from NZ_SDLR01000006.1 coordinate 268,134, forward strand.
GATTAGTGCGACCTTTCCTTGCAATCCCAATTCCATCTATGCTGTCTCCTTTTTTACCGAATATTGATATAAAATAGATTTTGCCGCAAGCTTGCATCTGACTGATTCAATTCCCGATAGCGGATAATAGCCAAACCAAACATACCCCCTACTGGGTATTTTCAAGGAATCATGGTAGACATGTAATAAAAATAAGAATGAATAGATGGAAATTGTACACCTATTGATTAAAATTGAATATGATTTCGTCTTATAGGTGGAAAAACTCCACCTATAAGCTCGGAAAGCCCTATTCATAAGCTATTTTCATGCTTTAGTTGTCTTTTCTCCACCTATTTTACTTTATATCCTCTATTTTTTTTCGATAAGTGGACTTTCTCCCACTACCAATCCACCTCTATGATTCCACCATCTTTGAAAGTAACCATTCATTATTTTATTACATGACTTTGTTCAACTAAGTCTTTTATTGTATAACTGTCTAAAATCGACTGAAATTCTTCTTCAGCTTTTGAGATGATGAGAGAAATAAATAATTCTGAACCCGTTGTCGCAGGAACAGTCCAATGAGGTGTTGGGGGAGTTGCGCTGAGCGCTCTATATACAGCTCCCACCGTTATCTGACAGGATTCTTTTTTTAAAGCATAACCCCCATAACGCCCTCCCTGACTGACTACAAGATCTGTTTTAGAAAGTTGGATCAATATTTTTCTGAGGTAAGTTGGATCTGCACCAATGATTTCTGCAATATGATGGCTCTTTACTAAATCATTAGACCTGGCCATTAAAACCATAGCACGTAAAGCAACATGAAACCATTTAGGCCCAAGATCGCCTGACTGAAGAATAAGCTGCAATAGAATCACCCTATATAAAATCTCAATTGTGAACATATTACCACAATTAAACAACTATATTCAACACATAATTAATTATATTGACAACAGGTATAATTTTCTGTAGATTTAATTGTGTTAATATCGTCACAATTAAATCTTTTGAAGGGGAGGTCTCACCTTACGCTGCTCCTGCGCGTGCTAGGATGCCCCCAAGCAGAGGTTAGTCAAATTTTACATAGAAATGTTTTTCGAACGTATACAAACGCCAAGGAGGGTTATCTATGAAAAAATGGAGCAAGAATCTGGCATTAAGCTTTATCGTATCTAGCTTGCTTATCGCAACTGGCTGTGGAAATACAGGGGGGACAGAAAACACAAGTGGGTCAAGTTCCTCTTCAAACGTTATTCAAGAGCGTACGATCAAATTTGCAACGACGGTTGCAAAAACCCATCCGGCTGGTCAAGGGATGGACAAGTTTGCAGAGATCGTCTCCCAAAAGAGCGGTGGCCAAATAAAGGTTCAAACTTATTTCGATGCAGCGCTAGGCGGCGACAAGCAAATGTCGGAAGCGGTTAGGAACGGTACGCAAGAAATGGCTATGCTGTCCCCTGCGCCCTTGGTCGGGACTGTAAAAGAATTTGGTATCTTCGATTTGCCCTATACCTTTAGCAATGAAAAAGAAATTGATGCACTCCTCCAAGGATCATTCGGCCAGAAAATGCTTGACTTTTTGCCGCAATATGATTGGATTGGTCTTGGCTGGTGGGAATCCGGCTTCCGTAATGTAACGAACAATAAACGCCCTATTACAAAAGCAGAGGATTTCAAAGGCTTGAAGATTCGGACGATGGAAAATAAGATTCATTTGCAAGCATTTAAAGAATTCGGCGCCAATCCTACGCCAATGTCCTTCTCAGAAGTTTTTACCGCCTTGGAAAGCGAAGCTATTGACGGTCAAGAAAACCCCGTTCAAATTATTGAAACGAGTAGATTTAACGAAGTACAAAAATACTTGAGCTTAACTAAACACGTTTATGCACCGGCTATTTTGCTTACGAGCAAGAAGTTTTGGGATCAGCTATCGGAAGAGGAAAAGAAAATCTTGCAAGAGGCTGCTGATGAAGCTGGCCAATTCTCACGTGGGGAAAATAGATCCAGCACTCAAAAGACGATTGAGAATCTAAAATCTACGGGGATGGAAGTAAATGAAATATCTCCTGAAGAAATGAAGAAAATGCAAGAGATGACGAAACCCGTCATCGAGCAATTCTCCAGCCAAATCGGAGATGATCTGGTAAAAGAATTCTTCACTGAATTGGAAAAAACCCGCCAATAAAGTTTATCCATAAAGCCATTTTAGCCCTTCAAGTACTGAAGGGCTTTATTTTTTGTTCACTTCGGGGATCCCCCCTCAGGTAGGGGAGTGTCCCTCGTCACATGATATCGCCTGCATTGGGATAAATCATCACTTTAATACTTGTATCCTTCTGTGTTCTGGCTACTTCCACCGCTTCTTTAATTTGTTCCAGCGGATATTTGTGGGTTATTACCTTCCGGATATCGACCGGGCTTTTACTTAAAGCCTGGATCGCTGCCGGATAAGTATTGGCATAGCGGAAAATGCCATAAACGTCTAATTCGGAATCCACCAATAACGGAATATCCAGTGGAATTTCATTCGTTACAGGAAGGCCCACAAAGACGATCCGGCCTCCTCGTTTGACCGTATGGACCGTGTCGGAGATGGCCCTTGCATTCCCCGATGTTTCGATAATGACATCCACCCCCTTGCCTCCGGATAGCTGCGCAAGCTGTTCCGCTACACCTCCTTCCAGCGGATTGATGACACCCGTCGCCCCCATTTCCAAAGCCAACTCCCTGCGGAAAGGAACCACATCACTGGCATAGATTTCCGTCACCCCAAACAGCTTGGCGGCTTGAATCGCGAGAAGGCCTATGGGCCCTAAGCCAACGACCAGCAAGCGGTCTTGCGGTCCCACCTTCCCCCGCCGCATGGCATGGAATCCAACGGATAGAGGTTCGAGAAGGGCCCCTTCCTCAAAGCTCATCTCATCCGGCAATGGAAACAGGAAATCACTGCGGACAGCGACATAATCCGCCCATGCGCCATCAACCGGTGGAGTTGCCATAAAGACAACATCCGGACAAAGGTTATACCGCCCTGACTTGCAATAATCGCATCGGCTGCAGGTTACTCCAGGTTCCACGGCCACTCGGTCGCCTACAGCAACATTGGTTACCTGATCTCCTACTTCTACAACCACCCCAGCCAATTCATGGCCAAGTATAATCGGGCTTTTCACCTCATACCGGCCAATTTTTCCATGTTCATAATAGTGGATGTCAGATCCGCATACGCCAATGCAATGAACCTTCACAAGGGCTTCATCCGGACCCGGCTTCGGCCGGTTTACGGTCTTTATTTCAATGGAGAACGGTTTTTCTAATACAGCAGCCATCATCTTGTCACTCATTCTCTTTTCCCCTCTCAACATAGTGTGTTCACTTCGGAGATACTCCCCCAGGTAGGGGAGTGTCCCTCGTCACATTCATTCTCTACAACTCTACTAAATTACCCTCATAAGCTTTCTCAATGATCATCTGAATGTCGGCAGCCCTAGTCAGTCTAGGGTTGGCTAGCACATTTCCGCTTCGCATCGAGTCCTCCACTAATTTTGGCAAGGCTTCCAGGGAAACACCCAATTCTTTGATAGTAAGCGGAATTTTCATTGCCCGATTCATCTCGATTACAGCATCAATGGCTTTTTCAGCCGCCTCTGTGACCGATAAACCGCTGACATCCTTTCCCAATGCGACGGCGATATCTCTGAACTTCTCCGGACATGCCGGCAGATTGAATTTCATAACAAACGGCAGCAGAGCGGCATTGGCGATACCATGAGGAATATTAAACACCCCTCCGAACGTGTGGGAAATCGCATGCACATTGCCCAAGCGGGATTGGGCAAAGGCTACCCCGGCCATCATGGAAGCTACAAGCATATTTTCTCTATTTTCCAAGTTCGTTCCGACAAAATAAGATTTCGTTAGGTTTTCCCCTATCATTTTCATGGCGTGCAGGGCAAATCCCTGACTAACAGGGCTAGCCATCTTGGAGGTATAGGATTCAATGGCATGCGTTAAGGCATCCATGCCTGTCGCTGCTGTAAGTCCTTGAGGCAACCCCAAAGTAAGAGACGGGTCCAATATCGCAAGCGTTGGAAATAAGTAGGGGCTAATG
>NZ_SDLR01000060.1 GCF_004522215.1 Ammoniphilus sp. YIM 78166
CCCGCGTCCTAGCATATTGCCACCCCAACGTCTACACTCATATTCAGACTACTTAAGGTTTCACTGCCCAACTTGCCGCCTGTCAGGGCCCACATGAACAGCTAACCTGATTTTTCTCTTCTAACGTACTTCAGGTGGGAGTCGTTAGCGTAAGTCCGTTAAATTTAGGACCCAGATCTAGACCACGGACAAGCCTAGGAGGATCTACGTTAAGCGCCTATTAAGCAGCTAAAGCGTAAGAATTGTTATTATTTTTTGCAGTTATAATTAAACTGGACCTTTTAACGTAGATGCCGCTACGGAGTGCAGTTGGGGCGCAACCTATACCAGTCGAATCCAG
>NZ_SDLR01000061.1 GCF_004522215.1 Ammoniphilus sp. YIM 78166
TCACCGTTGTAGGAATTAGTCAGGTTATCCATCACTAATTTAATCGCTTGTAATGACCATGGCCGGGTGTAATCAGAAGCCATGTTTGACACGTAAGATTCAATGGCATGGGTTAAAACGTCTAACCCAGAGTAAGCCACCGTCTTCTTAGGAACCGTTTCGATAAATTGGGAATCCACAATCGCAACGTCTGGCGTTAAGGCATAGTCAGCCAGTGGGTACTTCACGTGGGTCTTAGAATCCGTAATCACGGCAAACGGTGTAACTTCTGAACCCGTTCCAGAAGTGGTTGGAATGGCCACAAATTGGGCCTTGTGCGGCTTGTTAAACTTGTAAGCC
>NZ_SDLR01000062.1 GCF_004522215.1 Ammoniphilus sp. YIM 78166
CTAACCTATTATGCAATTTTCTATAAGCCATGTTTTGTTCCAGAAACAACTAGGAATTGTTTCTTTCGATAATCATCTGTCTACTGCAAAGCAGTCAGGATAGATTGTTCTCATTCCAACTATCCCATGCCCCTACCAAAGTTTGGGTTGCTAGCTTGAGGGGTTTACCGCGTTCCACTTTCTAGATTTCCCTAGAAACTACGTCACTGTGGCACTTTCAAAGCTATTCAGGCATATCCAAAGACTTAGCCCTTTTGCTTGCCGTAAGATAGCTAGCTATCTCCCTAGGCTTATTTTTTCGCCTAGCACAAACACTACTGGCATCACAGCCAGTGC
>NZ_SDLR01000063.1 GCF_004522215.1 Ammoniphilus sp. YIM 78166
ACGATAGGAGAATGGTAATGAAGAACTTTCTGAGACCCATTATCACGGGATTCCTTCTCATGTTTACGCTGGGTTGTCAGCAACAACCCAATCCAGAGCACGTGGCAACCATCGCGCCAGCCTCCCTGTCTGATGAAACGAAGCGCATTATAACGGGCTTAATGCTTGATCAGGTAAAGGTATTAGATGTCGACAAAAATACCGAGCTGGTAACGACGATGTATGCATTTGTAGAAAGGTTTGAAAAAGGGGTCAAACAAGAGCAAGAACTGGATATGGGGATGGAAATTAGAAAAAAAAGTCAGTTGCTGTTTGCTTATGATTGGAAAGA
>NZ_SDLR01000064.1 GCF_004522215.1 Ammoniphilus sp. YIM 78166
AATAATTGGCAAAAGTACACTGATGGTAGACATGTAATAAAACCAAGGATGAATAGATGGAAATTCTCCACCTATGATTAAAAATTAAATAGAAACCTCATCATATAGGTGGAAAAACTCCAACTATTTGCTCTGAAAGCCATATTTATTTGATGTTTTCAAGCATTAGTTGTTGATTCTCCACTTATTTTGCTTTTTTTCCTCTTATTTTTTCGGATAAGTGGACTTTTTACCACTATTTAAAATCAACTCGATGTATCACAATCTCGTACTCCAAACATCCACATCTTCTAATATTCATTGGTACTGTTTCGTTAAACTGCCCGATAG
>NZ_SDLR01000065.1 GCF_004522215.1 Ammoniphilus sp. YIM 78166
AAAAATCTCAAAAAGTAGTTATTTAGGAGGTAACTAAAATGGAAAAGTTAATGGTATTAAATGAAGAAAAATTGAGTTATGTAATTGGTGGAGGAAATCCTAAAGTAGCACATTGTGCTAGTCAAATTGGTAGATCAACGGCTTGGGGTGCAGTTAGCGGTGCAGCTACTGGAACTGCAGTTGGTCAGGCAGTTGGTGCATTGGGTGGTGCTCTTTTCGGTGGGAGTATGGGCGTTATCAAAGGCTCAGCAGCATGTGTAAGTTATTTAACGCGTCATAGACATCATTAATTGTTTTTGAGTAAAATGTGAAAGGCAAAAAATAT
>NZ_SDLR01000066.1 GCF_004522215.1 Ammoniphilus sp. YIM 78166
CGTGGGCGGTGTTAATAGTGATACCACGTTCCTTTTCTTCAGGTGCAGCATCGATTTGTGAGTAATCTTCAGCCTTAGCTAATCCCTTTTCAGCTAAAACAGTAGTAATAGCCGCAGTTAAAGTGGTCTTACCGTGGTCAACGTGACCGATAGTACCAATGTTTACGTGTGGCTTAGTTCTAACGTAATGTTCTTTTTCTGCCATTAAAATGACCCTCCTGTAAATTTGCAAGAAGTCCGTTGAGATAAGTTAACGGATAATTCTCTGTTGAATATTGTACTACTTTCTTCGGCAAATGCCTAGTAAAAAAGATTAAGCGATA
>NZ_SDLR01000067.1 GCF_004522215.1 Ammoniphilus sp. YIM 78166
CGGCAGTAGTGCTACCAGCAGCAGTAATAGTGGCATTTTCAGTATCTGCCTTTAAGTTAGCAGTATAAGTCTTACCATTGTAACTTGCTGAAATAGTACCAGTAAGGTTACCGGCAATAGCTGGAGTGTTGTTAGCAGTATTTGCAGCAACTGCAGAAACACTAGGAGTTACATCAACATCGTACTTAGCATTAGTGTTGGTATTGATTGCTGATGAACTTGCGTTAATAGTAGTAGCAGCGCTAACAGTAGATACAGCAGAAGCAGCAACTGGAGCAACAGCAAGTAAAGCAGCAGCAGCAGCGCTAACGATTCTTAAA
>NZ_SDLR01000068.1 GCF_004522215.1 Ammoniphilus sp. YIM 78166
GTCGTTTTGAATTACCTTGTGCCTGAAAAAGTGTTTTTGTATATTTCTTCCGTCGCCACGGTTGCGGTGATCACCAGCTGGACGATCATCCTGCTTGCACAATTGAAGTTCAGACAATCAAAAACAAAAGAAGAAATAGAAAAACTAGCATTTAAAATGCCGTTTTATCCTATTTCCTCCTACTTGGCCCTCGCTTTTTTAGCGCTTGTCACTGTCTTAATGGCATTTATGACGGAAATGCGAATAGCCTTAGTTGTAGCGCCTATATGGTTTATTATCCTTTATATAGGGTATCAAATGAAAAAAAAGGATT
>NZ_SDLR01000069.1 GCF_004522215.1 Ammoniphilus sp. YIM 78166
CACGTCCAAACATCTGCTAATATATTTGTCTACAACTATAGGTTATGTATTGATTTAACTAGGTGATGACACATAACTCAAGCCCTCACATAGCGAGTCTATAAATCTCTTTTTAACTAACTAGACAGTAGCCAAACGTAGTTTGCTGATAAATAAGACCTTCTAGCAAAACGCAAACAATCTTGTGAAGATCACGCAGGCTGTTTTTTAGGCAGCTAATGCGTAAGAATTTGTATTTTTTGCAGTTATATTTAACTGGCATTTTACATCTGCCGATGAGTCGCGAAATATACCTCATAATGCCTGTCGAATC
>NZ_SDLR01000007.1 GCF_004522215.1 Ammoniphilus sp. YIM 78166
TAGGCAAACGTACGAAAATGTGCGGGTAGCCTAAGCTTTATACCCATCCACAAATTTCTTTAAAAAATCAAGCAAATAGTACTTTAGCTCTCTTCTCTTTACTGTCATCACTGTTACCCTATGGCAAATACAGGCAATACGAACTATATTCAACATATTACTATATAAGTAAACTAGTGTTAGGCGTACATGTGCCCGCATGTTCATGGATATGCGGGCAGCGGTGGAGGAAAAGTCATGCTAAGTGAGAGAGTTGCTAAAAAGATTTTTGTTTGGGCGATAGGGTTATTTATATTAGTCTCCTTGTTACTCTCCTATTTAGCAGGAGACCTACAAATCATATCCAATCAGGCTTATTGGAATATCATGCTTGTCCTTATGGGAGGATTGACTATTTCCGGTATCCCTTGGTTACTGGTTATGGAGGGGAAGCAAAGAAGAGTCGCCCTTATAGGATTAGGGCTGAGTTCCGCTTTTTATCTAATAAAAATTTGGTTTGATTTCTAGCTTTGGACCGTCGTTTCTCTCTTTACCCCAAACCAAACAAACATGCAGCCGACTACCACAAAGATGGGCTCGAGCCAATTGGCTTCGGGTCCGTTGGTGATGCGGTGAAGCTGGAAGATCCAGTGGAATACCACGATGTCGAAGCTTAAGAAAAGCCCTGTTGCAGTGGTAAAGCCATTGAAAAAAGCGCGGGAAAAGAATCGGTAAAAGAGAAGCATGAGTATGAGCAACACGGATAAACCAAAGAAAACCGCTCCTAAGCGCTGCATTGGGGTTTCTGCTTTGAGTCCGGCGGCAACGGCTTCAATAATATGAAAGAAAAAGTCCGTTACGAAAAAAGCTGTAATGATGCCAAGGTATTTCATTTCTTTTTCACCTTCCTATACAAAAGGCTGTCCCATTCGTTGATAGAGAATGGTAACAGCCTTTATTTTAGTATTTTTGCAGAACTTTTCGATCCAAAACAAAATTCCCGAAGGGAACAAATGCTGCGGCGATTGCGCCGATGACGTTCATAATCGACCAACGAATGACATAGGTAACATGAGCAACAGCAAGGATGTAGAGGACAAAGAGAAAGCCGTGGACAGCGCCTACGATGCGGACGGCTTCGGGGATGTCAGCCAGATACTTCAGTGGCATGGCAATGCCGAGCAGTAGGAGAAAAGAAATGCCTTCGATAAGGCCAATCGTGCGGAGACGACCAATCGGGTTTGAGAACATCGAGCGGAGTACCTCCCTAGCGTAGATTTTTTATGTAGCAGACTATATCATTATATCTTCATTCGAATGTAAACACCATGATAATAGTGGTTTGTTCAAGAGATTGTCAAATTGCGCTCAAAGTAGTTGTCCCTAAAAAGAAGGGTGTCCCCTAAGGGTCTTAACGACCTTTGGGACACCCTCTTTCTATTTAATCCTGTAACTAGTTTCACCTGTACTGACTTGGTAATTTGGAAGGCTAGATTGAGCGTGCGCAACGTATAAGCCTTTCTCTGCTTTCTGCTTGTTCGTTTTGATATAGATCATGTAGCTTCCCTGACTATTGGTAGTTCCGGAGTAGTGGGTTACGCTGCCGGAAGGGGAGGTTACGGTTACCTTTACTTGCGCACCTGCAAGCGGTTGATTGTTTTTATCTTTTATCGTCGTTTGAATGGTAACCTGCTCACCTGCTAAGTACTCGGCTTTATTGGCTGCTAGCGTGGTGAAGCTTTCAGCTGGCAGGGCGGGCTCGGTCGGCTCAGCTGGCACTGTCGTACCCAAACCTTTATGAACGGCTTTCCAGAAAGCTTCATCTTCTAATCTCATACACCACATGGAGACCCCTGCTAGATTGTAGGTGTTTACGAGTTTTGTCTTTAACTCAATGCTTAGCTCGTTTTCATACCAGACGGTTCGAGAGGTACCATCGGTTGCTGTATAGCGGAAGTAGGGCGATTGCGCGGTAGCATCCCATTGCGAAACAGCTCCAGTTGAGGAAAGTAAGGCAGGGATGTTTTTCCAAGCAACAGCACGGTTGCCGGTATTCGTTGTGGTATTCCACTCATAGCCGTAGGCTGGGAGTCCAATCATAACTTTAGACGAAGGAATTTGCGAAACTGCATATTTCACTACATTTTCTACCCAATTTAACCCCGCTACAGGTCCTGGGCTTCCCCACGGTCCATGTTGGTCATAGGTCATGACTTGAATGAAGTCAGCAGCTTGTCCTAACGCCTGATAGTCAAAGGCTCCCACCCAGGCCACGTTTGGAGAATCCGAGGTTTTCGCTGAAACCGAAACAATGGTCTCAAAACCGTGAGCACGAAGTACCTGAGATAGTTCCGTAATAAACAACGTAAAATGAGCACGATCGCTAGGAAGCATATTTTCAAAGTCAATATTGACTCCTTTATAGCCATTCTCTCGAACTAATGCTAATAGATTTTGAACGGCCGATTGACGAACCGAAGCATTGCTTAAGATGGCGTTTGCGAGTTGGCTGTCGAATTGACCATTCGCCTCATTCGTTACTGCAGCATAAGGCTGAATACCCCCAGCATGGGCCAGTGCGATGGCGTCAGTTGGGGCGGTGCCGATGACTTTCCCCGCGGTATCCATGCGATAGGTTACGGTAGAAACTTGGTTGATATAAGAACCAAAACTAGCAATCGATTGATAGGAACTTTTATCTCCTTGGTAGTAGACAGTATAAAATCCTAAAATCTTTTTGGGCTCATTCGCTGAAGTGCTTTGCCAGAACGGTAGAACGGCGAACATCATGATGAGAAGGAGCAAGAAGGACTTTCTAAGCATGTTTTTCCCCTACTTTCTTGGTGCTAGTTTTATAGGAAAAACGACAAAAAGACTTCCCCTCTACTAATTCCGGCAAGTCAAAGCACATCGCGATTTATACCGGCAACTGGCTGGCTTGTTCTTTCGAAGGTAGCCCCTGTAGCTTTGCGTCCCCATCTTTCGAAGGGTTTGCCTTTGTCTTTTTTTCCTTTATACCCATATTTAAGCATGAAGGGAAAATGATTGTATACAGGTAATAAAAGACATAAATGCTGGCATTTGGATCAAACTAAGGCACAACGAGTCGAGAAGCGGGTGATGAATTTGTCTGTCTGGAATAGGTGGAAAAAGTATAACCAAAAGGTGAGCAAACGGGTGACGGATCAAGATGTCATTATTCCAGAGACAAAGGAAAGGGTGACGCTGGAGGCTATTCGTGCGGAGTTCAATCACATTGATGATGCCATGTTTCAAGACCTTAGCATCCAGGGACGCAAAGGTACGATGATCTATCTTAGCACCTTAGTAGATCCAAAGGTCCTGCAGCAGGTGTTGCTTGATCCGTTAAATCTCTCCCATGGAATGAAGGTTGGACTCCCCATTGATCAACTCCATCCTCGTGGACAATGGGCGGATCTCCAACTATTGCCCAAGCTCTTGCATGATATAGCCACTGGATATACCGTAATCTGGTTTCATGACGATGAAACAGCGTTTAAAATTCACACGTATAGCCCACCTCAACGTGGGGTTACGCCGACTGAAAATGAAACCACGTTTTAGGGCCGCAGGATGCTTTTACGGAAGATCTAGGGACTAATCTTTCCCTCATTAAGCGGAGATTGCAAACGACTAATCTAAAGAATCAAACCTTCCTTTTGGGGACGGAAACAAGAAGCTCCGTTTCCATTGTCTATATGTCTAACATCGCCAATCAAGAAAATCTGGACAGAGTGATGTATCGTGTTCGCAATGTAGAGTTCGAGGGATTTATCGGAATGGCGGTCTTAAAGCAAATGCTGGAGGACAAGCCTTACTCTCCTTTTCCACAATTTCTCATCACCAGTTGTCCGGATAATGTTGTTCATTACCTAATGGATGGAAGGATCATCGTTTTATTAGAGGGGAGCCCGGAAGCAGCGGTCGCACCGGCCAGCTTTTTTGAGATGTTTACAAGCCCGGAAGACTTTTACAACCGAGTCGAATATGACATCGTTAGGGACCCCTTATCTAAGCCCGATTCCTAGAAAGTGGACGGACCTCGGTAACTTTATCCTGCGGGCGCCGATTAATTACATGTTCTCTCGTATGGGATTATTCCACTTTGCCTCATTCCTCCCTTTATTCTAGTACACGTACCGCTAACAGAAGTTGTTCAGGACTTCCTTTATGGAAAGGTCTCAACGGTGATGGGGTATGCAATTATACTTTATCCCAACCTACTATTATTCCTAAGCTGGATACAAAACAAAAGGAGAAAGCTGACGTGAAGCTTCTAGTCCACATTTTACTTGTTATGTTGCTAGTACTCCTAAATAGCGGCTGCGGGACAGTTGTTCAAAGGCCGACACTCGAAGACTTTGGAATGATTGGCGTCATTGGGTTTGATTTAGCAGAAGAGGGGAGAATGAAGGTCACGACTGCCGTCCCACAACCTTCAGAGCAAGCACAGGAAAAAATACAGATTTATCAGGAGGAAGCAGAGCTTACCCGCGAAGCAATCGGAAGGATGTCTACTCAATCCGAGCATACGCTAACCCTTGCCCAGCTAAGGGTAGTGATTATGAGTGAAGCCTTTTCACGGGAACGCGGTATAAAGCATGTACTGGAGTATTTGTATCGATCTCCGATTGTTGGAGACAATGTTCTACTAGCGGTAGCAAAAGGATCTGCAGAGGAGGTTATTAAGGGAAGGTACCCTAATAAACCCATTGTGACGACATTTTTAAATGACCTGCTCCGCCCTCGGAATGTAACAGGATTTAGTTCCTTTACTACCTTGCATGATTTTATTTATACCTTGACGGATCAAGTATCAGATCCAACCTTACCTTATATCGAAAGGATTGATCATACGGTACAAATCTCGAAGCTGGCGCTTTTTCTTTGAGATAAGATGGTAGAGACGCTTTCTCAGGAAGAAGGCAAGGTCTTGCAGGCCTTGACGACTGGATCGCGACTGCCGGATATAAAAGTAACCATTCAAGAGGAAAAGGAAGACAAGCCTGTGAGTCTGGTCCTTTCTTTTATAAGAAGCAAGGTAAAGAGTAAATGCTCAGGAGGTTTGAAACAGCCTGAATTCGGGATTTCTCTGACCTTTACATCGGAGCTGCTTGAATATACGGGGAAAAGAGACCTCTCAGATCCCAAACAGATAGAGGAACTAGAAGAAAAGATTGATCAAGTACTTAGGGAGAGGGTAGAACAGCTGATTGAAAAAGTACAACGACTTCGAATAGATCCTATCCATATGGGAGAGTGCGTGAGAAAGAGTCATCGTGGAGAATGGACGAAAGAACGGTGGACGGAATCGCTGGCTCAGGCTGCTTTTCATGTGAGAGTCAGAAATATCATCCATAGCACAGGAACCCTGCATTAGGGGGTTGGCGAAAAAAGTGGAAATTTGTCGTAGGAAACAGGAGTAAAAATTCATAAATTAGTCACATTCGATAGGCAAAATATATTGAAGTTCACATATTTTGAATTTTAATTAAGCAAAAAATAATAATCCAACCCCATTTTTTGTATTTCCTTAAAAATACGTTTTTCACGCTTCAAATAATGCTTACAATGATGTATAATCATCAAGTGTGATAAGTACTTACTACTTTAATGGGGAGGAATCTTGCAGACACCAGGTGCATAATATTCTTGGTTAGCAAACAAATCTCTACCTAATTCTCCTCTTCTCGTTTAAGGGAGTACAAAACTGGATAGAAAGTAATAATGTCGTTTTATGTTTTTATCAGGAAGGTAACGGATTTGCACTTAGTGGCATGATCTGTTGGTCCATTCTTTTCTCTGGATGAGAATAGATTTTACTTACTTAACCATTAGGTAGAGTGATCAAACAAGAAAGTGGGGTTGAATTTTGATGAGTCGATGGAAATTAGGTTGGCGTTTATTGCCGTTGCTCGCGGTAATAATGCTAGTACTCACTGGGTGTGCACAAGACCCGTATCTGTCTGCTTTGGATCCTAAAGGACCCGTAGCTGCTGCACAGCTGTCCTTGATTATGCTCAGTTTGTACATCATGATTGGCGTATTCGCTGTAGTAATGATTATTTACGTGTATGTACTGGTGAAGTTCCGCAAGCGTAAGGGACAAACTGGAATCCCAGAGCAAGTTGAAGGAAACCACAAGCTTGAAATTATCTGGACTGTTATTCCTCTTATTCTACTTGCTGTCTTAGCTGTACCTACTGTATCGCTAACCTTTGATTTAGCGGAAAAGCACAACAGCGAAGAGGCGCTGCAGGTTAAAGTTGTTGCTCACCAATTCTGGTGGGAGTTTGAATATCCAGATTTAGAGATCTCCGCTGGACAGGACCTTTATATCCCAACAGGGCAAAAAGTTCAGTTCCAAGTCACATCTAAAGATGTAATGCACGCGTTCTGGGTTCCGGCTCTTGGCGGTAAGATTGATACAAACCCAGGCATGATCAACAACATGTGGTTGCATGCGGATAAGCCTGGTACTTATAAAGGGAAGTGCGCCGAACTTTGTGGGCCATCTCATGCCCTTATGGACTTTAAGGTGGTTGCCCTTGAACCTGCGGAGTTTGATAAGTGGGTTGGCAACATGAAGGCTTCTGCAACTAAGCCAGCTCCTGCTACGGCTAGCGCACAAGCGGGTCAAGACATCTTCAACCAAAGCTGTATTGGATGCCATGCTGTGGATGCAACCAAAGGATTAATGGTTCCTGATATTGCTCCAAACTTGGCTGGGTTTGCAGACCGTACTGTTCTTGCTGGTTTCGTCGAGCATAATGATGAAAACTTGGCTCAATGGATTAAAAATCCTCAATCCTTGAAGCCTGGAAACTTGATGCCAGGATTCGAAGGGAAATTGAATGATCAGCAAATTAGCGATCTTGTAGAATATATGAACACGTTGACTATTGAATAATCTCGAAATAAAGGAGGTATTACCTTGGCTGCACATGCTCATCCAAAGAGAACCGGCTTGTGGGATTGGTTAACTACCGTTGACCACAAGAAAATCGGTATTCTTTACCTCATAGCAGGTGGCTTCTTCTTCCTTGTTGGTGGATTGGAAGCACTCCTGATGCGTATTCAGTTAATGTATCCGAACCAAGAAATATTCGTTGGTGGTTCCTTTAACCAGCTTCTTACTATGCATGGAACAACCATGATCTTCTTGGCGGCGATGCCTGTTATTTTTGCTTTAATGAACGCGATTGTACCCCTTCAGATTGGAGCGCGCGACGTTGCGTTTCCATTCTTGAACTCTTTAGGTTTCTGGTTATTCTTCCTTGGTGGAGTCCTTTTGAATCTTAGCTGGTTCTTAGGCGGCGCACCTGATGCAGGTTGGACGGCGTATGTTCCATTGTCTTCCGATGAATTTAGTGGTATGGGAGTAGACTTCTATGTATTGGGTCTACAGATTGCCGGTATCGGAACATGGGTCGGGGGGATTAACTTCCTTGTAACGATCATTAATATGCGTGCACCAGGCTTAACCTTCATGCGTTTGCCTATGTTTACTTGGAGCGTATTCGTTACATCTGCTCTTATCTTGTTCGCATTCCCTGCGATTACGGTAAGTTTAGTGTTGTTGATGTTTGACCGTTTATTCGGTGGAGCTTTCTTCGATCCAGCGTTGGGCGGAAACATCGTAATCTGGCAGCATTTGTTCTGGGTATTTGGTCACCCTGAGGTTTATATCTTAATCTTGCCAGCATTCGGTGTGATCTCTGAAGTTATCTCTACTTTCTCTAAGAAGCGCATTTTCGGATACAGCGCAATGGTTTTCGCTACTGTATTGATCGGTTTCTTAGGATTCATGGTTTGGGTTCACCACATGTTCACCGTAGGTTTAGGTCCTGTGGCTAACTCCTTGTTCTCGATTGCTACGATGTTAATCGCCGTGCCAACGGGTATCAAGATCTTTAACTGGCTCTTTACCATGTGGGGAGGACATATCCGCTTCACAGCTGCGAACCTTTGGGCTGTAGGATTCATTCCAACCTTCGTAATCGGTGGGATGACAGGGGTTATGCTAACCCTTCCGCCATCTGACTATCAGTTCCACGATTCTTATTTCGTTGTTGCCCACTTCCACTACACGATCGTTGGTGGTATGGTGTTTGCTCTATTTGCAGGTCTTCATTACTGGTGGCCAAAAATGTTCGGTAAAATCTTGAATGAAACAATAGGAAAGATCGGTTTCTGGTTCTTCTTTATCGGGTTCCACTTAACGTTCTTCCCGCAGCATTTCTTAGG
The DNA here is from genome assembly GCF_004522215.1 of Ammoniphilus sp. YIM 78166. Lineage (GTDB taxonomy): Bacteria > Bacillota > Bacilli > Aneurinibacillales > RAOX-1 > YIM-78166. Next base: position 8,248 of record NZ_SDLR01000007.1, read on the forward strand.
TTTGATGGGAATGCCGCGCCGCGTATTTACCTTTATGCCGAATCAAGGCTTAGAGTTAGGTAACCTAATCAGTACCATTGGTGCTTTTGGTATGACGATCGGAACGCTTGCGTTCTTAACGAATGTGATCGTTACTGCTTCTCGTGGAGAAAAAGCTTCGAACGATCCATGGGATGCTCGTACACTTGAGTGGACGATTTCTTCGCCAGCTCCTGAGTACAACTTTGCTCAAACTCCGCTTGTGCGTGGGTTGGATGCATTCTGGGTAGAGAAAATGGCAGGCAAGAAGAAGATGACGCCAGCCGAGCCGCTTGGTGAGATCCATATGCCATCTCCATCCATCTTACCGTTTATTATGTCCCTAGGACTATTTATCGCAGGTTTTGGTTTCATGTATCACGCTTACCTGATCGTGATAATTGGATTGTTAACTACAGTTGTTTGTATGTTCCTACGTTCCATTTACGACGATCCTGGTTATCATCTGCATCCGGATGAAGAGGAGGTAAAGGCGTAATGGCACAAAATTTTACAACCCTTCCCGACCATCCTGAAACAGCTACCCTTGAAGGTAAAAATAAAGTTCTTGCCTTCTGGCTGTTCTTAGGTGGAGAAGTTGTTCTATTCGGTTCTTTGTTTGCAACATTCATCGCTCTTCGTACCTCTTATGCAGGCGGTCCTACTGGAGCAGAATTGTTTGATCTTGGTTTAGTAGCTGTAGCTACGTTGCTGCTACTAACCAGTAGTTTAACAAGCGTATTCGGGGTGATGGCTCTTCACCGCCATGATGTCGCAGGCATGCAAAGGTGGTTTGGGATCACCGTTGCGCTTGGGGTAGCGTTCTTAGGACTTGAAATTTACGAGTTCTTGCACTACTACCATATGGGGCATACTATGTCTAGCAGTGCGTTTGGATCCGCGTTCTATACGCTCGTTGGATTCCACGGGGGTCACGTATTAGCAGGTGTAACTTGGATCGCATTGCTTCAAATTCAATTGGCTAAAAAAGGCTTAACCGTTGTAACAGCTCCAAAGTTTTACCTTGCTGCACTATACTGGCACTTTGTTGACTTAGTGTGGGTGTTCATCTTCACGGTTGTGTATCTAATGGGAAAGGTGGGTTAAGTTCATGGGACAACAAGTCAATACGAATGAAACTCAACCTAAGTTTAAAAAACACGAAAGTCCAAAGAGACATCTTGTTGCCTTCGTCGTTTCCATTATCCTTACAGCCCTTGCATTTTTGGCTGTCATCGTGGGCGGCACCAGCGGGTATGTGATTCCTTTCATCATTGTGCTTGGGATCATTCAAGCTGGATTCCAGCTATATATCTGGATGCATATGGACCAAAAGGGACATGAGCTTCCTGAGCTTGGAATTTACACGGGATTGTTTGTAGCGATCCTTACAATTATTACGTTCGTCTACTGGTTGGGCGGCTATTAATCTACAGGAGAGGGGCGAGCTTGATTGCCCCTCTCTTTTCCTATGGTGTAGGCAAGAAGACTAATGATACAATATCAGGGGTAATAAGATTGATCTCCAGGAATAGGAGGAATTGTGATGAATCATGGACATCACCAACATGGCATAGACCCTACGGTAAGCTTTTTTGATCTGTGGAATCCTTGGCAGCTGTTGCTGACGCTTGTGATAGCAGGCTTATATCTTTATTTTATTGGGAAGGGAAGACAACGCTTCGAGCGTGTAACCCCTGTAAAAACACACCACGTGTTTCTGTTTGGTCTCGGTTTGTTTACTTACTATATGGCCGCGGGAAGCCCGTTGAATCATTATGGACATCACTATCTGTTTAGTGCGCATATGCTTCAGCAGTCCTTGCTTTATTTCGTGGTTCCACCACTGCTCATTGTGGGGATGCCGAAATATATGCTAGAAGCTTTTTTCAAAGTGAAATGGGCTAAAAAGATGTTAGAGACGAATATGCTCATTTCTATCTTTGCGTTTAACCTCATGTTTTCTATGTACCACCTGCCTATCGTATTCAATACGGTCATGCAAAGTGAATTATTGATGTCTCTATCGCATTTAATCCTTTTCTTAGCCGCGTTCCAAATGTGGTGGCCGATCATCAGTCCGCTTCCGGAAGTTCAGCATCTGACTGAACTTCGCAGAATGGCCTACATTATCTGTGGAGCGGTACTGTTAACCCCTGCATGTGCTTTAATTATTTTTGCAGATAGCATCGTTTATGAAACGTATGTTGGCGTGCCGGAGGTTTTCTGGTGGCTGCCTTCAATGGATGATCAACAACTGGGTGGCGTACTGATGAAGTTAGTTCAGGAGGTAGCCTTTGGATCCTCTTTGGCCTTTATCTTTTTCCGCTGGTTTCGCAAGGATAACCCTAAGGACGCCGTTGATCTTTACCAGCCAGCTATGGAAGCGCCGCAAGGGGTTAAAGAGTAGCCTCACTATATAGAAAACGAAGGGATGGCAAAGGCCATGATTTTACCTTTTCTTAGCACTTCATTTATTGTGATTAGTGCCATTCTTGTTGCGATTGGCTGGTATTACATCGCGCAAAGAAAAATTGAAACTCATAAAAAGGTGATGACCTGGGCAGGGGCTTTTGCCTTACTGTTCTTCATTATCTATGCTTCTAGAACGTTATTTATCGGGAATACCGCGTTCGGTGGTCCGGAGGATATCAAGATCTACTATACCGTCTTTTTAGTCTTTCATATCATCCTCGCTACAACGGGAGCCGTATTTGGTTTGACCTCTTTATGGTCAGGGTTTAAGAATCGAATGAAGCTTCATAAGAAAATAGGTCCCATTACTTCTATTATCTGGTTCAGTACGGCTATTACAGGAGTAGCGGTTTATGTACTTCTTTATGTGTTATGGACGCCTGGAGAAGCAACAAGCTTGTTTAAAGCTATTTTAGGATGGTAAAGTAGAAGGGAAGGATGTAAATCCGGGCAGAGATGTCCGGATTTTCTTTCTAATCGGCTAGGGAGGAGAACATTCGATGAAGCCAAAAGTTTTTATTGCTAGACCGGTCCCTAAAGAGATCGAGGACTACATAGCAGAATATTGTGAGGTTGAAACCTGGTCGAGTACAGAGACCATTCCTCGGAGTGAGCTACTGAAGGCGGTTCAATCCGTCGAGGGGTTGCTAATTACGGGAGGAAGAATTGATGAAGAGCTTCTGGAGCATGCACCTCATCTTAAAATCGTAAGTAACATTTCCGTCGGCTATAACAATTTTGACCTTGAGGCGATGAAGAGGAGAGGCGTGATCGGCACTCATACTCCTTATGTGTTGGATGATAGCGTCGCAGACTTGGTTTTAGGCTTGATGCTTTCGTGTGCGCGAAGAATCCCAGAGCTTGATCAATACGTCAAACAAGGCCAATGGCAAAGAGGCGATGACGAGGTGCTATTTGGGCTGGATGTCCACCACGCTACGCTTGGGATCATTGGGATGGGGAGAATCGGAGAGGCCATTGCGAAACGAGCAAGATTTGGCTTTGATATGGATGTCATCTATACCAATCGCTCGCGAAAGTTCGAAGCAGAACAAGCGTTGGGCGTTCGTTATCAGCCCATGGAAGACTTGCTTAAGCAATCCGATTTTATCGTGCTCATGACGCCGCTTACCCCTGAAACGACTCGGTTGATCGGAAAAGAGCAATTCTCTTTAATGAAAGATTCTGCTATCTTTATTAATGTATCCAGAGGGCAGAATGTGGATGAACAAGCTTTAATCGAGGCGTTAGCTTCGGGTCAAATTCGAGCAGCAGGATTGGATGTATTCGAAAATGAACCGGTGGCTGCGGACTCTCCTTTATTAAAGATGCCCCAGGTGGTGACGTTACCCCATATCGGTTCCGCCACCGCGAAAACGCGAATGGATATGGCCAGAGTAGCGGCTGAGAACCTAGTCAAAGGGGTGAAGGGAGAAACTCCCCCTTATATTGTAAAAGAACTTTCGTAATCGTGAGGTGCTACCATGTTGAATTATCAAATTGAGCTTTCCGTGTTGCAGGTGGAGATTCTTCTTGATACCGTTGAATCCTTTGTAGATAATCACAAGCTGTTGCATATGCCAGACCAAACCGGCGAAATTGTAGGACTGCCCCTTACGGCTGCTGCCCTGCAATTCATCCATGCGGTTTTGAAGGAAAAAGAAGTAACGGATAAGGTACCGGTTGAAGTTAAGCTGGAGTCTCGTGAAGGGGAAAGCGGAGTGCAGGTATCTCTGCTTGGAACCGATATGACTTATCAAGTAGATTGGAATTCCTTTGATCCGGTATAGGCAGAAAAAAAGACAAGGTCCATGGGAAGATGGCCTTGTCTTTTTTAAATTTACACTTGAAGATACGTTTTTACGCGTTCTTCGTCCATCAGGTTCCCCACAAAGAAGGAACCAAAGTCGCCATAGCGCGCACTTACTTCGTCAAAACGCATTTCATAAACAAGCTTCTTATAGGTTAACGGATTATCGGAGAAAAGGGTAACGCCCCATTCCCAATCGTCTAAACCAACGGATCCGGAGATAATCTGAGTGACTTGTCCCGCATATTTTCTCCCGATCATACCATGGCTTCTCATCATGCTTTGACGTTCTTCCATCGGAAGCATGTACCAATTATCGTTGCCTTCTCTACGCTTGTTCATCGGATAGAAGCAGATATGCTTCGTTCTTGGCAGGGTTGGCTTCAGGCGTCCCTGGATGTAAGGATCCGTCTCTGGATCAATGTCTGTAGCTACATATGTACTTAACTCAACGACAGAAACGTAGGAATAGCTAGGGATCGTAATTTGAGCAAGAAGGGTCTTGTTAAAGGCCGTTTCTAACTCATCGAGCTCTTCTAACGTAGGTCTTAGATGCATGAAAGCAAGGTCGGCTTTTTGTCCAACCACAGAATAAAGGCTATAGCTGCCTTTTTTTTTCTGCTTCTACTTCATTCCAAGAAGACATGAGAGATAGCAACTCGTTCGTGGCTTGATCGCGTTCTTCTTGAGTAAGAGCTTTCCAGGCGTTCCAATCAATCGATCTAAAGTCATGAAGGACATACCATCCTTCTAAGGTTTGTACGGCTTGACTCATTGTTCAACAACTCCTTTTTAGGGACTTCTAAAGCAATTAAATTTCCCACCATAGTATACCATATTGGTCTAGCGTTGCTAAATTTTTTCCCTCTATGTAACACACATTTTCATGTTGCCTATGTCAAAAATGTGAATGCATGAACAGGAAAGGGAGAGAAAAAGATATGGATATACCAAGAGTAGGAGATTGAAGATGAAAAAGTATGTTCTTACATGCCTAATATTCATGCTGTTCGTTTGGAGCTCTAGTGGTTATGCCTACCCGGAGCGTTTTGATGTGATCATAGACGTAGGTCACGGAGGAATTGACGGAGGTACCGTATCCCCGAATAACATGTTAGAAAAAGACCTGAACCTCGAGATTGGAAAAAAGCTTTATCAAAAGTTAATGGATCAAGGCTATAACGTAGGTATCACACGTTTACGCGACTATGCCCTTAGCGATGATAGCCGTCTAGGAATACGCAGCCGTCATTTACGGGATTTAACGCAAAGAAAGCTCATCGCTGATGCCTTGAAGCCGAAATTGTTCATCAGCATCCACATGAACGCCGCAGCGAAAGAAAGCCGCAGAGGACCTTTGGTGATTTATCAGGCAAGTGAGAAAAGCTATGCCGTCGCTCAATTGCTTCAGCAGCATCTAAACGAAGTTTATAAGATGAAGAAGTGGCCATTAAAGGGTAAGTCTTACTTCTTAATGAAGCATCTCGAGATGCCCTCTGTCATCGTTGAGGTGGGCTATATGAGCAATCCGAGGGACTTGGCCATGCTGACCGATGAAGCCATGCAAACGCAGCTTGTAGACGCCATGGCACACTCTATTGGGGAGTATTTCTTAGTGTATCCGGTGGATTAAGTAAGCGAAAAAAGGTGGCCTGATGGCCACCTTTTTACGTTGCTATTTTCCTGATATAACGAGTCAGTAAATCAATCGCCACATCAATGGCTTCTTCATTTGGTTCAAGCTTCGCATGATGGAGTCCAAAAGGGGTGTCGACACCCAGCCAGAACATGAAACCGGGGATCCTCTCCAGAAAATATCCGAAGTCTTCTCCTGTCATGGCTTCTTTACATTCTATCAGTTGAACCTTGCCATCTGCTTGTACCCAATCCATAAAGTCTCGAACGCGCTCAGGATTATTGTATACCTGGCAGTAGTTCGACCCATAGTCAATCACGGCTTGGCAGGCAAATCCGGCTTCAATGCCCTGTACTAGGGCTTCAATCCGAGTTTTAATCTTCGTCATCGACTCCATCGAAAGGGTTCGAATGGTGCCTTCCAAGCGAGCTTTTTCAGCGATGATGTTTTGCTTCGTACCGCCCTCGATCTTGCCGATGGTCACAACACCAGAATCGAGGGGATCGATGTTGCGGGCTACGATGCTCTGCAATTGCGTAACCAAGTGGCTGGCGGCAACCACCATATCATTGGCCGTATGGGGAAAGGCAGCGTGGCCGCCTTTTCCAATTAAGTCAATGAAGAGCTCCGATGTGTTGGCAAACAGGATGCCTTCTCTCGTGGCAATGGTACCGACAGGGTGTTCAGGGGCGATATGCAGCGCCATAATCATCTCGGGCATCCAACGAGCTAAGGCTTCGCTTTCCTCGAGCATAGGCTTGGCTCCGCCGGGACCTTCTTCAGCAGGCTGAAAGATAAATAAAACATCATCTTTTACCGGGTGCTCTACCACGTGCGTTAAGACGCCTAGGGCAATGCTCATATGAAAGTCATGGCCGCAAGCATGCATATAGCCTTCATGGGTCGAACGAAAGTCGTAGCTGGTGTCTTCCGGGATAGGCAGTCCATCCATATCGGCTCGATAGCCGATAATACGGCTAGGGTTGGTCCCTTTGACCTTCACTAGAATTCCCGTTCGCCATGTTTCAATGTCCATTCGATCCTGAGGCAGCCCCTTGATGTAATCCATTAAAAACTGCTGCGTTTTAAATTCTTCAAATCCTTTTTCCGGGATCTGATGAAGAGTTCGGCGGATGCTTCGGTATACAGTAAGACCCATGTTGGTCACTCCCTACAGTTGACGAAGCTCCTGCTTGATTTCAGTTTTGGATTTCGTTTTTTCATCAATCTGCTTAATCACACGTGCAGGGGTACCAGCAACCACGGTATAAGGAGGAACATCGTCCACTACAACCGCTCCAGCAGCGACAACGGCACCTTTACCCACACGCACACCTTCAAGAAGGACCGCGTTAGCTCCAACAACAACATCATCTTCTACGATGACTGGAGAAGCGGAAGGAGGCTCGATCACGCCTGCAAGGACGGAACCTGCACCAATGTGGCAGTTCTTTCCTACTGTGGCACGACCACCAAGCACAACATTCATATCAATCATGGTGCCTTCGCCTACAACAGCCCCAATATTAATCACAGCACCCATCATGATTACCGCATTGTTTCCGATTTCGACTTGATCACGAATAATAGCGCCTGGCTCAATGCGAGCGTGGATGTGCTTAGCATCTAGAAGAGGAATCGCAGAATTGCGACGATCGCTTTCTACAATATAATCTTCAATTTGACCTTGGTTGGCTTGGATAGCCGCTTCAATATCTTTCCACTCCCCAAATAATACCCCAACATTGCCTGTAATGAAGGACTTGGTTTCTGCTCCGAAGTCAATTCCTTCTATGCTTCCTTTAATATGTACTTTTACAGGCGTCTTTTTTACCGACTTCTGAATAAATTCGATGATTTGATTTGCATCCATTATGTTCATCCTCCTAATCATTAAGAAAAATTCGGCATTGATGCCAAATTTTCTGCGCTTTTACCACCTTATACTGTACCAGATTAGACAAAAATAAACAATGTTTGCACTTGGATCCTAATTGTAAGGGTTTACACGACTATTCTGAAAAAAAAGTGTTGCAAAACGGTTCAAATATAAATATAATGAGTTCATAAAGAGATGTTAGGAAACATGACATTGAATGGGAGGAAATATACAATGGTGATGGCAACTGGAACTGAAACGAAACTTCAAGAGATTCAAAAGGTAATCAGAGAAAAGAGTGTTGACTTGCTACACTTGCAATTTGTAGATATAGAGGGCATTCTTAAGCACGTAACGGTTACAGCCGAACAATTGGATGATGCAGTAGAAGGAAAAATCATGTTTGATGGATCCTCTGTAGCTGGATTCTCTCCTATCAATAAGTCGGATTTATACTTGCTACCGGATTTAAACACTTTCGCAGTGCTTCCTTGGACAGTTGAAGATGGATATTCCGAAGCGCGTTTCCTTTGCAGCGTAACGAATCCAGATGGAACTTTGTTTGAAGGAGATACTCGCAACGTTTTGAAGCGTGTAGTGGAGAAAGCAGAAGATAAGGGCTATAGCATTTCTGCAGGTCCTGAGCTTGAATTCTTCTTGTTCCAAACAGACGAGAATGGAAGACCAACTCTAGCTACGCATGACGAAGCGGGTTACTTCGCTCCATCTCCAAACGACCTAGGTGAGCGTGTTCGTTTAGAAATTTACCGTGCTCTGAAGGCTATGGGCTTTACCATCGAGGTTTCTCACCACGAAGTGGCTCAAGGTCAACATGAGATCGGATTTAAATATGCTGATGTGTTAGGTGCTGCTGATAATGCAACAACGTATAAGTGGGTAGTTAAAACGGTTGCGAAGCGTTTTGGATTGCATGCAACCTTCATGCCGAAGCCAGTTTTTGGTATCAACGGTTCTGGAATGCACGTAAACATGTCCTTGTTCAAAGATGGCAAGAACGTTTTCTTCGATCAAGACGATGAAATGCAATTATCTTCTACCGCCTACTCTTTCATTGCCGGATTAATGGATAACATTAAGAGCTTTACAGCGGTAACCAACCCGTTGGTAAACTCCTATAAGCGTTTAGTTCCTGGATATGAAGCTCCTTGCTATATTGCTTGGTCTGGTTCAAACCGCTCGGCTTTGATCCGAATTCCTGCAAAACGCGGAATGGCGACGCGCGTAGAGTTGCGTTGTCCAGATCCTGCTGCTAACCCTTACTTGGCTTATGCTGTAGTAGCAGCGGCTGGTTTGGATGGAGTAGATCGCGGATTAGCTCCTGTTGCTTCAGTAAATGAAGATATCTTCCATATGAGCAATGATGAGCGTGCGGAGCGTGGCATCGATAACTTGCCTGGAAGCTTAGAAGCATCTCTAGATGAGCTAGAAGCTAACGAGTTTGGCCGCAGCGTTCTTGGAGATCACGTGTATGATGAATTTGTAGCTCTTAAGAGAGCGGAGTGGGATAGCTACCGTACCGCTGTTAGCTCTTGGGAAATCGAAAACTATCAAGGTAAATTCTAGTTTGACTAAACGTATGACCTTGCCAGTCGGCAGGGTCATATACTTGTCCAAAAAAGTATGATATAATATATAGGAAATATACATACATGGGGAGGAAGAACGATGGCTAAGTATTCTTGGGTTGAAAAAGATACCTGTATCGCGTGTGGGGCTTGTGGAGCAACAGCACCAGATATCTATGATTATGACGATGAAGGCATTGCCTACGTAACGCTAGACGACAATAAGGGGATCGCTGAGATTCCTGATATCCTTTGGGATGACATGAACGATGCGGCTGAAGGCTGCCCTACAGACTCTATCAAGATTCAGGACGAGCCGTTCAACGTGTAATCATAATAAAAACCACCTTCATAGGTGGTTTTTTTGCTTATTTGCATGAAAACTTCATTCCGTTTTCAGCCATTTTAAAAATGCTCATTTTGGGTGCCTTCAGCAATTCCTCGTAAGAAAAGGTATGGCCTAGCTTATCTAGGTCAACCGTGTTAAGGGCCAGTTCAATTTCCTCATTCAGCTCATCGGAGAGATAGGTGTCACGGCAGCGAGGGCAATGAATGGCAGGGACATCGGTCACCATAATTACCTTTATACCGCCGGGTTCGATCCATTGACAGTCCTTGGTAGCCTTTGAGGCTTGATTTTCCGTACACCAGACACACTCCAAGGCAGTGCCTCCTTTCTTAAAAATAATAGATACTTCTAGCTTATTCAAGCTTTTGCTCTTGTTGCATCCTCAGTGGTGGTAAACCAGCGAATGACCTGCTGGAGAACGGAGTAAGAGCGAGACTCGGATTCTTCTTCTAACGTCAGTAAGCCAGGGTTTTCACTGGAAAATTGTTTGATCTGTTCCCATGACATGGGCTTTAGTATTTCAATCAATTGTTCTGTAGAATAGGAGCTGTGTACCATCAAAGTCCTCCTTTTATCGGGGCAGAGCAGTATACTATCTATCGTAACAAAGTTAAAATGAAATTCTTGTCGGTACCTGCGTGATTTTCCTGTAGAATATTGTTAGGAGGTGTAATACATGAAAAAATCTTTTAAAGAGCAGAAGGCAGTTTCGCTTGAAGAGCTTCAGGACCGTTTAGAAATCGTAAAGGAATTGAAAGAAACGGACACAGAGGCATATTATATACGCAAGGATCGTGAGACGGGAGAGCATTATCTGCACTATTCTTTCTTGCATCTGAATGTAGCGGAGGGCGGCACAGAGGAATTGTTTCATCATCTGCTCCCCATCGAGAACGATGATGTTCTTTCTTATGTTTTTGAGGAAAAATCGTATACGTATCCTGACGAGTGGAAAGGCCGCTATTTGCGAACAGGAGAAGAGGGGATGGTTTGGTTCGAAGCCAATCCCGAAGGCGACTATGAGCACTATGCTGCGAAGGGACAAGAAGCTCAGCAAAAGCTAGAAGCGTTTAAGCAGGCAGGGGCATACGATGATGATGCCATTCGCAAGCTGTTAAGTGATATGGAGAAGATGTTTGACGATAAGAAATAAAAGTAAGAGCTAGAGCGCAATGATGGGAGCTGGCGGATCGCTCGGATGACGTACCGCAAGCTCGCGTTCGGATTCGGATGCTCACGAAACTAATTAAAACAAAACGAGGTTCCCTTCAAGGGAAACCTCGTTTTGTTTATCATGATTAGTTCGTAGCCAACTGGCGAAGAACCGTTTGTAGGATACCACCATTGCGGTAGTACTCGATGTCTACCACGCTGTCCAAACGAACGATAGCGCCGAATTCGAAGCTGGTTCCATCTTCGCGAGTCGCTTTCACGGTGATGGATTGGCCAGGTTGAACGTCGTTGTTCAAGCCTGTGATGTCGAAGGTTTCGCGTCCAGTCAAACCTAGAGTTTGAGCGTTGGTTCCTTCAGCGAACTGAAGTGGAAGTACACCCATACCTACCAAGTTGCTGCGGTGGATACGCTCGAAGCTTTCTGCGATTACTGCCTTCACGCCAAGAAGGAAGGTACCTTTTGCCGCCCAGTCACGGGAGCTTCCAGTTCCGTATTCTTTACCAGCGATAACGACTAGGTTTGTGCCATCAGCTTGATACTTCATGGAAGCATCATAGATAGACATGACTTCATCTGTAGGCAAGTACTTCGTTACGCCACCCTCTGTACCAGGAGCGATCTGGTTACGGATACGGATGTTCGCGAAGGTACCGCGCATCATGACTTCGTGGTTACCACGGCGAGAACCGTAGGAGTTAAAGTCTACGCGATCTACGCCGTTCTCTTGCAAGTAAGAGCCAGCAGGGCTGTCAGCCTTGATGTTACCAGCTGGAGAGATGTGGTCTGTTGTTACAGAGTCACCCATTAAAGCTAGAGCGCGTGCGCCTGTGATGTCAGCTACATCATTTAACTGGTCACCCAACTCCTTGAAGAATGGAGGCTCTTGGATGTAAGTGGATTTTTCATCCCACTCGTAGATTTGGCCTTCTGGAGCATCGATTTGGTTCCAACGCTCATTAGCTTGGAATACATTCTCATAACGCTTGCGGAACAATTCAGGACGAACGGCTTTGCTCAAAGCTTCTTGGATCTCTTGAGAAGTTGGCCAGATATCCTTTAAGTAAACCGGTTGATCGTTCTGATCGTAGCCAAGTGGCTCGGTAGTTAAATCGATATCTACAGTTCCTGCAATCGCGTAAGCCACAACTAATGGAGGAGAAGCCAAGTAGTTTGCTTTTACTTGAGCGTGAATACGTCCTTCAAAGTTACGGTTACCGGAAAGAACAGCAGCTACTGTCAAGTCGTTGTCAGCAATCGCTTGCCCTACTTCTTCAGGAAGCGGACCGGAGTTTCCGATACAAGTTGCACAGCCGTAACCTGCAACGTGGAAGCCAAGTGCTTCAAGAGAATCTAAAAGACCAGCTTCTTGCAAGTAGTCGGTTACCACGCGGGATCCTGGAGTTAAAGAGCTCTTTACGTAGGCAGGCTTCTTCAATCCTTTAGCCACTGCTTTTTGTGCTACTAATCCAGCACCTACAAGAACGCTAGGGTTGGATGTGTTCGTACAGCTCGTGATCGCTGTAATAACAACAGCTCCGTTTTTCATGACGGTCTTTTCGCCGCCAGCATGCTCAACGGTTGCTTCCTTCTTCAAGTCGTCTTCAGACAATCCGAATCCGCCTTTTTCGATTGGAGTGCGAACCGCTTCATTGAAGGTTTGTTTCATAGCCGTTAGCTCTACTCGGTCTTGAGGACGCTTAGGACCTGCAAGGGAAGGAACAACGGTAGCAAGATCCAACTCAACCACGTCAGAGTACTCAGGCTCTGGGCTGTTTTCAGTCAAGAACATGTCTTGTGCTTTATAGTAAGCTTCAACAAGAGCGATCTGCTCTTCGCTGCGGCCTGTTAATCTCATGTAGTTCAAGGATTCTTGGTCAACTGGGAAGAAGCCCATGGTTGCGCCGTACTCAGGTGCCATGTTAGCAACGGTTGCACGGTCAGCTAAGCTCATCTTCGCCACGCCAGGTCCAAAGAACTCAACGAATTTACCTACAACGCCTTTTTTACGAAGGATGTTGGTTACGGTAAGAGCTAAGTCTGTTGCGGTAGCTCCTTCAGCAAGGGTGCCGGTTAATTTGAAACCAACGACTTCAGGAGTTACGAAGTATAAAGGCTGTCCAAGCATTCCTGCTTCTGCCTCGATACCGCCTACGCCCCAACCTACAACGCCAAGACCATTGATCATGGTGGTGTGGGAGTCCGTACCTACTAGGGAGTCAGGGTAAACTTCGGTTGTGCCATCTACGTCTTTTGTAGCAGCTACGGAAGCTAAGTACTCCAAGTTAACTTGGTGAACAATCCCTGTGGACGGAGGAACAGCGCGGAAGTTATTGAAAGCCGTTTGCGCCCAACGAAGGAAACGATAACGCTCAGCGTTGCGTTCGAATTCGATCTTTTCGTTTTGCTCTAGTGCGTCTACACTTCCGAAGTTGTCAACCATAACAGAGTGGTCAATAACAAGGTCTACTGGAACTAGAGGGTTGATTTTGGATACATCTCCGCCAATGCGCTGCATGGTTGCACGCATAGCAGCCAAGTCTACTACCGCAGGTACTCCCGTGAAGTCTTGAAGAACGATACGTGCAGGCTTAAATGGAACTTCTTGATTCGGGTCGCGCTCCACCGTCCAGTTTGCCAACTTGTTGACATGCTCCTCGGTGATTGCTTTCCCGTCAAATTCACGAACGGCTGCTTCCAAAAGAACTTTAATAGAGTATGGAAGCTTGGATACTGGGCCAAGCTTATCTAGGCCTTTTAAGGAATAGTAGGTATAGCTTTTTCCACCTACTTGGAGTTCCGATCTTACGCCATAGTGGTCTTTCTTTGCCATGTCATAACCTCCTTATGGATTGCGTATGTTTATCCTAAGATCCCCTGAAGTTTCAACAGATGAAACCGAGTTTCTTTTACGTTCCCATTATACACTTAAAATTGGGAGCCGTACACAACTATTTTCTCGGAATTTCTCCTGAAAATCATCAATTTTAGGAAGCGATTTACGAAATGCTCCTCCTACGTTATAATATTAACAGATGAAATGCAGTTTCATGGTATGAAACTCCTTTAATACTCACATGCTTATCGTATCCATTCTTACTATAAAATACAATTCGAACTAAGGAAGGGGAGGTGGAATACATGGAGGAGAAGAAAATGACCGTGCGCGCAGTGGAACGTGCGCTGGATATTCTTATCTGCTTTACGGATAAGCAGGAGCTGACCTTAACGGAGATTACAAGCCAGGTGGGGTTGAATAAAAGTACGGTGCATCGGTTATTGGCTTCTTTGGAAGGAAAGGGTTTTCTGCTGAGGGACCAAACCACGGATAAATACCGGCTGGGATTTCGACTGTGGGAGTTGACGGCCAATCTGATCCGGGAAGATGACCCGGCCTTGTTGTTTTTGCCAGAGATGGAAAAGCTTCGAGATTTGCTTGGAGAGACGATTAGCTTGTACGTACGGGATGGCCGAGAGCGTATCCGCATTCAGGCGGTAGAAAGTCAGCATACCATCAGGCGTGTAGCTCCGATCGGGCTTCGGCTGCCGTTAGCGGTTGGGGCGTCGAGCAAGGTCCTTGTTGCGTTTGCGGAACCCTCGGTCAAGGACATGATTTTGCAGGATCCTGCCTGGCCTGATTCGATCGACAAAGAGCAGTACATCCAGCAGTTGGCCCATATCGAACAGGTAGGATTCGCCATGAGCGTAGAGGAACGGGAGCAAGGCACCTCTGCCGTTGCGGCACCTGTCTTCAACCGGGCAGGGGACGTGATCGCTGCCCTTTCGGTATCAGGCCCTGCAGAGCGTCTGACCACAAATAAAATGATCGAGATGGCTCCAGCTGTCATGGCCGCGGCGCAGCGCATGGGGAAAATCGCAAAAAAATAGACAAAACATCCGAAAATGTTACAGAAAAATCACCCACCTTCTGACAAGCTTTTCCGTCATATTTTGTTATGATTAGCATAATAAGAAGTCAACGGGAAAGGGTGAAGGCGATGAATACGGAACAATTCTACTCCTTGAAAGAAATGGCCAAGGAACTCGAGACAACATGGCAAAGTATTCGCAGCTGGAAAGAGCAGTACTACCAGTTCGTCCCTATGGAGACCGCCGGCAAGCAGGCTTGGTTCCGGCCAGAGGCCATTGAGATCTTTCGCTTCATTAAAGAGGCCAAGGAAAAAGGCATGGATCACCATGATATCCGGGCAGAGCTGTTTAAGCTGAGCGGGCAGGTGGACAATGGGGAAGAACAAGAGCATCTTGCGCCACAAGTTGATATGGTGATGGTGGAGCCGCAGCTGCTCGAGGAGATGCAGGAAACGATTCAAGCGCTGCAAAAAGAAGTGCAGGAACTCAGGGCCAAGTGGACGGAGGTTGAAGTGGCGAAGAGGGACCAGCTTCTGATGGACAACCTAAGGGATATGCGGGATAAGAAGAAAAAAGGGCTCTGGAGCCGAGTGATGAATTTTACTTTATAGCGGACGGATATGGGACAGGCTGTATGAAAAAGCGCACACTTTTTCATACAGCCTGTTCTGTTGCATTTTACCCCTTCTTTGGTAGAATGTTCAAATAGAAAAGGTCAGGAGATGACGGACATGAAAATTAAGCAGATCGAACTCTTAAAACAGTCTACCCCACTAAAAAAGCCATTTAAGACGGCGCTGCGCACCGCCTACACAGCGGACGAAATCATTGTTCGCCTAACAGCAGACACAGGGGAAGTCGGTTACGGAGCCGCTCCGCCGACCGCTGTCATCACAGGAGACACGCTGGAGTCCATCAGCCATAATATAGAGGATTTTCTCCTTCCTCGTTTGGTAAACCAGGACATGGATGAGTTAGAATCCCTTTTACATACGGTGTCGTCCGCTCTTGTGAATAATACGAGTGCAAAAGCGGCTGTAGACATGGCACTATATGACTTATGGGCGCAAAAGCATAACGCTCCCTTATATCAGCTCTTGGGTGGAGCGCGTTCCACGCTCGAGACGGACATTACCATCAGCGTGAACGCCCCCGAGGAAATGGCCGATGACGCGGCGAATGCCATTGACCAGGGTATTTGCATGCTTAAGATTAAAGTAGGAAACGATGTTCACCTAGACCTGGAACGAGTAAAGGCCGTTCGCGAGAGGGTTGGCAAGAATGTGCTCATTCGACTCGATGCCAACCAAGGCTGGAATCGCAAGGAAGCCGTTCGCATCATCCGCCAGATGGAAGACATGGATCTGCGAATTGAATTGGTGGAGCAGCCGGTCAAAGCGCATGACTTGGAAGGTCTCAAATGGATTACCGATCGAGTGGACACACCGATTCTAGCAGATGAAAGTATGTTTTCCCCTCGCGATGCGCTAAAAATTTTAGAGATGAGAGCCGCGGACTTGATTAACATTAAATTAATGAAATCGGGCGGGATCTATCAAGCGCTGAAGATCAATGCTATCGCAGAGTCGTATGGCGTCGAATGCATGATCGGCTGTATGTTAGAGAGCTCCATTGGAATCACGGCTGCGGCTCATCTGGCCGCTGCCAAAAAGAATATCACACGTGTGGATCTTGATTCCGCCCTGCTATTGGCTGAAAATCGAGTAGTAGGCGGCGTTCAGTATAACGGGTCCGAGATGACATTGGGAAAAGGAAATGGATTAGGCATCGAAGGCTTAATTTTTCCGGAATGAATTGACAACGGCCAGCATTAATGATAGTTTTACATATATGTATTTTAAGTGAATATTCGACCTTATCGAGAGAGGTGGAGGGACTGGCCCGATGAAACCCAGCAACCGCAGAGCTTGGCTACTGCAGGTGCTAATTCCAGCAGGACTGACGCGATGTCCTGGAAGATAAGAAGCTGATAGCGAAACTTCTTCTTATCGGGGAAGTTTTTTTCTTTGTTAAGAATTGTCAGCACAAACCTGCGTGTATAAATGTTACACTATTTTAAATTATATAGACTGTTTTTAGGTGGAGGGAGAGAGGACCTGTGTCCAAGACGAGCATCAAACAACAATTAGAGAAGAAAATCCTTATCTTAGATGGGGCCATGGGTACGATGATTCAGCAGGCCGATCTAACAGAGGAGGATTTTGGCGGAGAAGCCTTAGACGGCTGTAATGAAATGCTTAACCTCACGCGTCCGGATGTCATCCGTGGAATTCATGAACTGTACCTGGAAGCGGGTGCCGATATTATTGAAACGAATACGTTTGGAGCCGCTAGTGTAGTATTAGCTGAGTATGATCTGCAGGATCGTGCGGTAGAGATTAATGCTGCGGCAGTAAGGCTTGCTAAAGAGGCTGTAGATGCGTATTCCACGCCAGAATGGCCGCGCTATGTGGCAGGGGCGATGGGACCTACAACCAAGACTCTATCCGTTACCGGCGGCATCACCTTTGATGAGCTTGTCGAGTCATACCTTGAACAAGCGAAAGCCCTGATTGAAGGCGGCGTGGATGTGCTGCTTTTAGAAACGGCTCAAGACATGCTGAATGTCAAAGCGGGAAGTATTGGGATTAGAAAAGCTTTTAAAGAGCTGAATGTGGAGCTTCCGGTCATGATCTCCGGTACGATCGAACCGATGGGAACGACTCTAGCAGGTCAAAACATCGAGGCCTTCTATATTTCCTTGGAGCACTTGCGTCCGATTTCCGTAGGATTGAACTGTGCAACTGGTCCGGAATTCATGAGAGACCATATCCGCACCTTGTCCGATCTCGCCCAGTGTGCCGTCAGCTGTTATCCGAATGCTGGTCTCCCGGATGAGAATGGACACTACCATGAATCTCCACAAGCCTTGGCCACGAAGTTGGCTGGATTTGCGGAAAAAGGCTGGTTGAACATGGCGGGAGGCTGCTGTGGTACGACGCCGGACCATATCCGAGCGATGGCGGAGCTATTAAAGGAGTATAAGCCACGGACAGAGATCAAGCCTCATGGGCATGTCGTATCCGGAATCGAGCCTGTTTATTTGGAAGCAGACAATCGCCCTTTATTTGTTGGGGAGCGGACGAATGTTATTGGTTCCAAGAAATTCCGTGATTTGATTAAAGAAGGTAAATACGAAGATGCCTCTGAAATTGCTCGCGCTCAAGTGAAAAAAGGTGCACATATCATCGACGTGTGTTTAGCGGATCCTGACCGCGATGAAACAGAGGATATGAGCAAGTTTTTGGGCTATGTGGTTAATAAGGTTAAGGTTCCGTTGATGATTGACTCCACGGATCCGGCTGTTATTGAGCTAAGCTTAAAGTTTTCGCAAGGAAAAGCCATCATCAACTCCATTAACCTGGAAGATGGAGAAGAGCGCTTTGAGCAGGTGGCTCCATTGATCCAAACCTACGGGGCGGCGGTCGTTGTCGGTACGATTGACGAATCCGGCATGGCGGTCACTCGCGAAAAGAAACTGGAAGTGGCCCAGCGTTCCTATCACTTGCTTGTCGATAAATATGGAATCAACCCGCAGGATATCATCTTCGATCCGCTTGTGTTCCCTGTTGGAACAGGAGACCAGGCTTATATCGGAGCGGCCCTTGAGACCGTAGAAGGGATCCGTTTGATTAAAGAAGCTATGCCAGAGTGTCAGACGATTCTTGGGGTAAGTAACGTCTCGTTCGGTTTACCTGCGGCTGGCCGCGAAGTGCTCAATGCCATCTACCTTTATCATTGTACGAAGGCTGGCCTGGACTATGCGATCGTGAATACGGAGAAGCTTGAGCGCTTTGCCTCTATCCCAGAGAAGGAAAGAACGCTCTCGGAAGAGCTTTTATTTAACACGAATGATGAGATCCTAGCCGAGTTTACCGCTTTCTACCGGGAGAAAAAAGCAACCAAAAAAGTAGAAGTGAGCAACTTGACGCTCGAAGAGCGCTTAGCCCAGTATGTGATCGAAGGATCGAAGGATGGGTTGGTCAAGGATCTAGATGAAGCTTTGACCAAGTACGCGCCTTTGGATATTATCAACGGACCTTTGATGGCAGGGATGAGCGAAGTCGGTCGCTTGTTCAATAACAATGAACTGATTGTCGCTGAAGTATTACAAAGTGCGGAAGTCATGAAAACCTCCGTTGCTCACTTAGAGCCTTATATGGAAAAAGCGGATTCCTCCGTGAAAGGAAAGATCCTCTTGGCTACGGTTAAAGGGGACGTTCATGACATCGGCAAAAACCTGGTAGAAATTATCCTATCCAACAACGGCTACCAAGTGGTGAACTTAGGGATCAAGGTTCCGCCAGAGGAGCTTATCCGCGCTTATCGCGAAGAGAAGCCCGATGCGATTGGTTTATCCGGGTTGTTGGTTAAATCCGCCCAGCAAATGGTCTTAACAGCCCAAGACTTAAAAGCGGCGGGCATTGACGTACCGATCTTAGTAGGTGGGGCAGCCCTAACCCGTAAGTTCACGGAAAACCGTATTTCTCCTGAGTACGAGGGATTAGTCCTTTACGCGAAGGATGCCATGAACGGATTAGATCTGGCTAACCAGCTGATGGACTACGAGCAGAGAGAGCAGCTGGTTCAAGAACTGAAGGAAGCCCGTCTGGCTAAGTTGCAGGCGCAGGAGGTAGCTCCGACGGAAACGAAGGTAGCGGATGATCAGCCGAAAGTATCCAATATTGATCGGAACGCACCGATCTTTACGGCACCTGACTTTGAACCGCATGTGTTGAAAAACTATCCGCTGGCTTATCTTCAGCCTTACCTCAATTGGAGAATGCTGCTTGGCAAGCATATGGGATTGCGCGGCAACGTCGAAAAGCTGATCGAAGAAGGAGATAAGAAAGCTGTTGAATTAAAAGAAGTGATGGATCAATTGCTACTTGAGGCAAGAGAAGGCGGGTTGGTTCAAGCCCATGGAATCTATCAGTTCTACCCGGCTCAAGCCGATGGGGACGATATCCTCATTTATGATCCGAAAGACCATTCCCGTGTGGTGGAGCGGTTTACCTTCCCGCGTCAGCAGCAAGAGCCGTATCTGTGTTTATCCGATTTCTTGCGTCCGGTAGAAAGCGGCGTAATGGATAGCGTCGGATTCCTTATTGTTACGGCAGGTCATGGGATTCGCGATGTCGCCAATGAGTGGAAGGATAAAGGAGAATATGTGCGTTCCCATGCCGTTCAGGCATTGGCGCTTGAATTAGCAGAGGCTTTTGCCGAACGCTTGCACCACGTGATGCGCGACAGCTGGGGATTCCCGGATTCTCCGGATATGACCATGTTGGAGCGCTTCGGTGCCCGCTATCAAGGCATTCGCGTTTCTTACGGCTACCCAGCGTGCCCGAATTTGGAAGATCAAGAAAAGCTATTTAAGCTGATCAACCCAGGTCAGATTGGCATTGAATTAACCGAAGGGTTCATGATGGAGCCAGAAGGCTCCGTTTCCGCGATGGTCTTTGCTCATCCGGAAGCGAAGTACTTTAATGTGGGGAATGGTGAGTAGGTTCGGAAGGTAAAATGGTCGAGCGGTAGGTGGAAATTGTTCACTTAATTGGGCAGGGGCCGCGGAAGTATGGGGGAGTAGATGGAGTTTCTCCAATTAATTCGGTTTTAATCCCTCACAATGACTCGATATCAAGCTTATTAGTGGATTTTTTCCATCTATTCGAGCCCGTTCAGGAGCTTGTGGATAGAATAAGTGGAGTTTCTCCATCTAGATATTCGTATAAAACTGTAACACTCTTATCAAGAGAGGCGGAGGGACTGGCCCGATGAAGCCCGGCAACCGCCAGCGAACAGCTGGAAAGGTGCCAAATCCTGAAGATAAGGGGAGGCGTGTTATTTAAACCTCTTCTGCGGAAGAGGTTTTTTTCATTTCACTTAAGGAGGCGACGACGGAATGAGTACAATTCGTGTAGGATTGCTTGGGTTAGGAACGGTGGGAACTGGGGTTGTCAAAACGCTGAGGATTCAAGAACATAAATTGTCTGAAAGGCTTGGCAAGAAAGTTGAGATTGTGAAGGTACTTGTGAAAAATCTTTCTAAAGAAAGAGCAGTTGACCTGCACTCTAGTCTGCTCACGACTAGCTTTGATGAGGTGCTAGAGGCAAAAGTAGACGTGATCGTGGAGGTCATGGGTGGGGTGGAGCCGACATTTGATTACATACAACAGGCATTCCACCAGGGCTGTCACGTGGTCACGGCTAATAAAGAACTGTTGGCCAAACGTGGAGAAGAGCTTATTCAAGCTGCGAATCGCCACGGCGTTCACTTGTTCTATGAGGCTAGTGTGGCTGGAGGGATCCCAGTTATCAGTGTGCTGCGAAACTTTTTGCGTACAAATGACGTGACTCGAATCCAAGGAATTCTCAACGGAACCACAAACTATATTCTGACCCAAATGGAGCAGCACGGCAGCTCTTATAAAGACGTATTAAAGGAGGCGCAGGCACTAGGGTACGCCGAAGCAGACCCAACTTCCGATGTGGAAGGGTATGATGCCCTTTATAAGTTGTTGATCCTGTCTCAGTTGGTCTTTGGAAGGGCTCCTCAACCAGAGGATGTTGTGCGAGAAGGGATTAGCGGAATTACGCTTGAGGATCTACGCTTGGCGCGGGAATTCGGGTATCGCTTCAAACTAATTGCCCAGGCTAAGGTGGAGAATGGATGTCTTCAGCTATCTGTTCGTCCAACTCTACTATCGTTGAACCATCAACTGGCTCAGGTCCAAGATGCCTTTAATGCAGTGCAGATTACAGCAAATATCGTTGGAGACCTGCTGTTCACGGGTAAAGGGGCTGGAGAGTTTCCTACCGCGAGTGCCGTTGTAGAGGATCTAGCTTATCTGTTATCGCAGCCTTTCCAAGCCCAAACAGAGTGGGCGAGGCAGTTTGAAGAAAAGGTGGCCGACGGAAGCAGTTCAGCTTTTTTTGTCTCGTATCCTGTTGAACAAGAAGCAATGATCCAACAGTGGATCGCTCAAGAGGGAATCGTTGTGTACAATCAAAGGGTGCTTGAATCGGGGCGGGCAGCGGTGATTGTTGGAGGCGATCCTAACCAGCTCCCAGGCAGCTTTACCGTATACTCTACCCAGCTTAGCGAAGAAACAAAAAAGAAGCTCGAATACGTCGTCTCAGCTTCTTAGACTTGTAAAAACATCTTTTATCATCAATAATGGTATGAAAAAAAGAAAAGGATGAGAGTATGGAGCATCTTCTTAATAAAAGAGTCCAGGACATTCAGATATCCGGTATCCGCAAATTCTCCAATATGGTCGCTAACTATCCGAATGCCATTTCGCTAACGATTGGTCAGCCTGACTTTTCAACGCCAGAGCATATTAAGGAAGCAGGGAAGCGGGCCATCGATGGCAATAAGACGACCTATACGCATAATGCTGGATTAATCGAGCTGCGCCGCGCCGCTAGCCATTTTATGGAACACCAATATGGGTTGTCTTATGATCCTGATACGGAAATCATCACGACAAACGGGGCAAGTGAAGCGATTGACATTGCGTTTCGCACGATCCTTGACGAGGGTTCCGAAGTTATTCTTCCAGGTCCCGTTTATCCAGGGTATGAACCGATCATTAAGCTTTGTGGTGCCATTCCGGTTTATGTCGACACGCGAGAAACGGACTTTAAGATGACGGCCGAAATGATTCGCAACAGCCTAACCGAGAAGACGCGCTGCGTGATTCTTCCGTATCCTTCTAATCCTACAGGCTGTGTGCTGGACCGGGAGTCGATCGAAGAAATTGCTGAGGTGTTAAAGGATCGTGAGGTCTTTGTCTTATCGGATGAGATCTACAGTGAATTGCTTTACGGAGTATCCCATGTATCCATTGCGTCCATACCATCATTAAGAGAGAAGACCATCGTGATCAATGGATTATCCAAATCGCATTCAATGACCGGCTGGCGAATTGGATTCACCTTTGCTCCGGCTTATATTACTCAGCAAATGCTAAAGGTCCACCAATACAACGCGACCTGTGCCAGCACGATCAGCCAGCATGCGGCAGTGGAAGCCCTGACTAATGGCATACACGATGCGGACGAAATGAAAGAGGCTTATAAGACCCGCTTGGATTATGTGTATGAACGCTTAGTTGCCATGGGGCTTGACGTAGTGAAGCCGGAAGGAGCTTTTTACATATTCCCTTCTGTTGCCAAGTTTGGCTTAACCTCCTTTGAATTTGCCACACAATTGCTAGAAAAAGGTGGCGTAGCGCTGGTACCGGGGTCAGCGTTCTCTGAGTATGGAGAGGGTTATGTAAGATTGTCTTATGCTTACTCCATGGAAGTGTTGGAAGAGGGATTGGATCGATTGGAGAAGTTTATAAAAGCACTTGCCTAGGGGCAAGTGCTTTTTTGTAGCCTCGACTTCGCTTCGAGGTGGATTTAAGTGAATTAGGGCTGCTATGATGTGTTCATTTGGGCTGGCGATCGATTTGGGAATAGGTGGGCTTTTTCTACTTATAGCAACCGCCCAAAAGCGTCAAGGTATCGCCCAATCCCAAGGGAGAAGCGCCCAAATCCAGCTAGGTACCGCCCAATCACGGCTCAACCGCCCAAAAGTGCCAAGGTATCGCCCAATCCCAATGGGGAAGCGCCCAAATCCAGCTGGATACCGCCCAATCTTGGAGCAACCGCCCAAAAGTGCCAGGGTATCGCCCAATCCCAGTAGTGAAGCGCCCAAATTCAGCTGGATACCGCCCAATCTTGGAGCAACCGCCCAAAAGTGCCAAGGTATCGCCCAATCCCAAGGGAGAAGCGCCCAAATCCAGCCGGGTACCGCCCAATCGTCAATCCCCCGCCCAATCCCCACCCTCGCCTTAATTCCCCACATACCTCGCATACAGTGATTTCGCCGCGGTAATATCGTCTGTGCCCTGCACGAGCACCCGTCCATCCTTGAAAAATACAAGGGTGGTTTTTTCGTCTACCTGAAACCTCAACAGAAACGGGTTCTGACTCACCGCTCCTACAGCCTCTAATCGTTCAGCCAAGGCCCCCAGATCAACCGATCGCGGCTCCCGCGGTACAACCTGAACCGTATCTCTTCCACAAAGGGAGCTAAAGTCTTCACCGCTTTCCGTTAGTGGATTTAAAAATTCAAAGTGGCCTTGTCCACATGCTGGGCATTTTTCATGGCGCCCTCTGCTGATGTTCATCTGCATGTGCTGGTTATCCCACAGTTCAAATTGCTCCAGGTTTGGATTGAAATGATCCGTAGCTCCAGTTAATATTTTCATCGCCTCCACAGCTTGGTAAGACGCAACGATATGAATAATGGGGCCAATAACTCCCGTCGTATCACAGGTTTCTCCTCGTCCGCTCGGAGGCTGGGGGAAAAGGCAGCGATAGCAGGGCGTTTCATGCGGGCGTATCGCGGTAAACATGCCTTTGGAGCTGACAGCGCCTCCATAAACCCAAGGTATCCGATGTTTCACGGCAACATCGTTAATCAGGTAACGAACGGTGAAGTTATCCGTCCCATCCAAGATCAAGTCGACATCAGTAAGTAAAGCTTCTGCATTCCCTGCATTCACATCAGCAATTACAGGCTCAATCTCAACCAGCGAGTTGATTTTCTTCAATTTGGAAGCGGCTGCTGCCGCCTTGGGCAAATGTTGTCTGGCATCGTCTTCATCATAGAGCATTTGTCTTTGTAGATTGCTTTCCTCCACAAAATCTCGATCAATAATGCGAACAAAACCAACCCCGGCGCGAACCATGTGATTGGCTAACACGGTTCCGAGAGCTCCCATGCCAACCACAGCCACTCGGCTATTAATCAGTTTTTCTTGCCCGGAACGTCCAATCGGTCGAAACAACAACTGTCTTGAATATCGGCTCGGTAACTGTTCCATAGATCCACCTCTCCTCTTTCTTTCTATTTAACGTAAGGGATACGCTTAATAATTGCAATTATCTTCTAAAATGAAGGAATTCGCAAAGGTCTGTCGAATAAAAATTGGTAAAGCAATCGCTTACAATGTTTGCTATTCAAACAAAGGGAGGGGTAAAGAATGAATCTAGGTGGATTTAAAAACCGGGAGATTTATGTGGATTTATCTGTTGGACAAGTGAGTTATCGCCCCCTAAACGAAGAACTAGTCACCAAGTATATCGGAGGTCGCGGATTAGGGGTTAAGTATGTATTGGATAACGGTCCAGAGGTCGACCCTCTATCAGAAGACAATATTCTCTGTATGATGACCGGACCGGTTACAGGCTCTAGATCGACCATGAGCGGACGTCTTTGTATGGTGACGAAGTCTCCATTAACCGGAACCGTAACGGACTCCCACATGGGAGGATGGTCTGCTGCTCGCTTAAAGTGGGCGGGAGTCGACAATGTCATTTTCAAGGGAAAGAGTGACAAGCCTGTTTATTTATATATCGAAAATGGTGAAGCGGAACTTCGCGATGCGAGTGAGCTTTGGGGACAAGGAACCCGTGCAACTGTGAAAGCCCTGCAAGACCGCTATGGCAAAGAAGACTTAAGCGTGATCTGTATCGGTCAAGCGGGAGAGAACCAGGTTCTTTACGCTGGCTTTATCAATGAGCATGACCGTGCTGCGGGTCGTGGAGGCACGGGAGCTGTGGCTGGATCCAAGAACCTGAAGGCTATCGTGATTAAAGCCGCCCAAAAAGGCAATATGCCACAGCCGGCTCAAGCGGATGAATACAAGGCAGCGAACCAGAAGGCCCTGAAGGCCGTGATGGAAGGCGGTTTAACTGCTCCGAAGAAGGGCGGATTATCCGTTTACGGAACCAACGTGTTAACGAGTATCATTAATGAAGTTGGGGCTCTTCCTACAAAAAACTCCCAATTCTCCCATTTCGAAGGGGCAGAAGGACACAGCGGAGAAACGGTTAATGCAACGCTTCTCGTTGCAGACAATACCTGTCACGCCTGTCCTGTAGCTTGTAAGAAGGAAGTGGAGGTTAAGGAAGGCAAGTATAAGACAAGAGTAGAGAGCTTCGAATACGAATCGGCTTGGGCCTTGGGGGCCAACTGCGGATTGAGCAATGCCGAGCCGATTGCCTATATGATTGACCAATGCAACGAGTATGGCATGGATACGATTGAGCTAGGTAACGCCCTTTCCTGTGCCATGGAAGCCTATGAGAAGGGACTCATTGAAGAGAAGATTGATTGGGGCGATGCGGACCGCATGATCCAGCTAGCTGAAGATATCGCTTTCCGTAGAGGCTTTGGAGCGATTCTTGCTGACGGACCTACCCGTGCAGCCGTTCAATTCGGTGAACCAGGGTTAGCTATGGCAGTAAAAGGCCAATCGATTCCGGCATACGACCCCCGTGGAATTCAGGGTATTGGGCTAGGTTATGCGACAAGTAACCGTGGAGCCTGCCACTTGCGCGGGTATACCGTAGCGAGTGAGATTGCAGGGATTCCTGAGCCGACGGATCGTTTGAAGCCAGAAGGAAAGGGAGAACTGCTTAAGATTTTCCAAGACCTTCTTTCTTTCTCCGACTCTATGAATATTTGCAAGTTCTCTTCCTTCTCCGAGAACGCGGACAACTATGCGGAGCAATATGCAACCATGACAGGGATTGCGTTTACTGCGGATGATGTCATGAAGGCGGGAGAGCGCATCTATAACTTAGAGCGCCACTATAATAACCTGGCTGGCTTTAACAAGCGTGAAGATGACTTCCTGCCGAAGCGATTCACGGAAGAAGTCGCGACTGGAAACAGTGCAGGCCATATCAGCCGAATGGATATTATGTTGGATGAATACTATCAAGTTCGCGGATGGGAAGATGGAGTGGTTCCAGAAGCGAAACTCAAAGAGCTTGGCATTCTGTAAGTAATGAGAAAAAGGTGGGACCATGGGTCCCACCTTTTTCTACCGCATAGGAAAGTCTATGTTCTTTTAAGAATAAAGTAAACTCTTACTTTTTAAGGCGGTCTGGCTTTTCTATCCTCCTGCACGCATGGTTTTCTTTCGATATTGGATCAGGAGGTCATCGAGCTGTTCTTGCGTGGGAGCCATAAAGCGGATATGAACGCCATTGATCACGAAGGTAGATGTAATGCGGACTTCTTCCTCGCGCAAAACCTCCGCTGTCCAATAAGGACCCTCAAATCGGAAGGGGAACTCGTCGTTGAGCCTCTTGCCTCCAATCTCTTCTAAGTACTCCAAGAGGTAGTGGAGTACAATCCCGCGGAACTCTAAGGTAATTTCGCTCATTCTTATCCTCCTGCAACCGGAGGGAAGAGAGCGAACTGATCGGTTGATTTGACTTTGGTTTGAAGGCCGTCTTCATGAATAATGTTTCTTCCATTCAGGAAAACGTGTACAAAAGGTTTCAAGGTGCGTTCTTCGGTAAATACTTCCTCTTCAAAAGCAGGATAGAGCTGAATTAGATTTTCTAGAATTTCGATGACCGTATCGCCCTCTTGGCTTGGGACTTCAACGGTCTTGTCACGGACGATTTCTCGGAAGTTCGCGAACACTTTTACGATCATCTCTTAACGTCTCCTTTTTTAGTCTATTATAATAGAAAATAAGAGAATCAGGGGAGGAATCTGTGATAAAATGTAAGATAATAATCTCAACGGCTGGAGGCACACATGAAATTCTTTAATGTAAAGACCGTTCAAGAGACGCTGTCCATTATTCGCGAGTACTACAAGCCGTTTCGCAAGCCTGTTCTCGTTTCCTTACAGGACTCGCTGGGAAGAGTGCTCGCTGAGGATGTATACTCCACTGAAAACGTACCACCGTTTGCTCGTTCAACCGTGGACGGTTTTGCCGTCCTTGCAAGGGATACATATGGAGCTTCTGACTCTCTTCCCGCTTTTTTGGACGTTACCGGGAGAATTGAAATGGGTAAAGCAGCGGATCTCCCTTTGTATGAAGGCCAAGCCCAGTATATTCCCACGGGGGGGATGCTCCCTCCGGGAGCAGATAGCATTGTCATGATAGAGCATGTAGAAGAGCTTGGCAACAATCTATTAAATGTATATAAACAGGTAGCGCCTGGTGAAAACATCGTGCAAGCTGGTGACGATGTACGCGAGGGAGAGCTTGTCATGAAGGCTGGAAGAAGACTGAGGCCCCAGGATCTAGGGGTTTTGTCTTCCATTGGCCAAACCGAGGTCAAGGTATTTCCTCGCCCTGTGGTCGGGATTCTGTCTACAGGAGATGAAATTGTTCCTCCTGAGAAGAAAGCGCTGTCTCCTGGTGAGGTGCGTGATATTAATGGAGTTACCATTGGGGCCGCCGCGGGGGAATATGGGGCCGAAGTGATTTATGCGGGAATTGTTCGCGATGACTATGAGGAGTTTTTGCAGCGGGCAAAGGAGCTTTTTGAGCAAGTTGACTTTATGCTCCTATCCGGTGGAAGCTCAGTAGGAACCCGTGATTTTACCGTTCAAGTGCTGGCCGCTTTAGGGGATCCAGGGGTTTTGGTTCATGGGGTTTCGATTAAGCCAGGCAAGCCTACCATTCTTGCAAAAGCGGGGGAAAAGCCGATTATGGGACTGCCTGGCCACCCGGCTTCGGCAATGGTTATCTTCGATTTATTCGGCATCCCTATCCTAGAACAGATTGAGGGAGTGGTTCAGGAGCTTCCGGATACCCGACTCGATGCTAGAATCTCACGTAATATCCCATCGGCCGTGGGCCGTTCCGACTATGTTCGCGTTCGATTAGAAGAAAGAGGCCATGAGCTGTGGGCCGTACCGGTTTTCGGAAAGTCAGGCCTCATCTCTACGATGGCCGACAGTCATGGGATTGTTGAGATTGCGGCGAATAAAGAAGGCATTCTAGAAGGACAAATGGTTAAAGTCAAGCTATTCAGCTAACAGCAGGGGGAGAAAACCATGCGCAAGATCTACTTAGAAGATACACCGCTTCATGAGGCTCAGCGTGACATTCTTCATAGAGCGATGTTTGAAAAAAAGATAGAATGGATTCCAACTCAAAAAGCATTAGGCCGTGTCACCGCCCAAGCGGTTTATGCTAAAGTATCCATGCCGAACTACCATGCCTCCGCGATGGACGGGGTCGCGGTCAAAGCGGAAAAAACCTACAAAGCCAACGAGCTGAATCCTGTCCAGCTGGTCCGTGAACAGGATTATGTCATTGTCGATACCGGCGATCCGATCCCTCCTGGTTTTGACGCGGTGATTATGATTGAAAATATCCATCAAATTGATGCAGATACGATAGAAATTCTAGATGCAGCTGCACCATGGCAGCATATTCGACCGATCGGAGAAGATGTGGTGGTCGGAGAAATGATCGTTCCGGCTCATCACAAGCTGCGTGCCGTTGACCTAGGGGCCTTGCTTGCCGGAGGGAATGTGAAGCTTCCTGTAATGGCGAAGCCGAAAGTAGCCGTGATTCCAACAGGAACGGAGCTTATCCCTCCTTCTGAAGAGGTTCAGCTAGGGGAGATCATCGAATTTAACGGAACAGTTTTTAGTGCGTACTTAGAGGAATGGGGAGCTGAACCGATTTATCGAGGCATCGTAAAAGATGATTATGAACAGATCAAAGAAGCGGTAAAAGAGGCGGTAAAAGAATCCGATATCGTGCTGCTGAACGCGGGATCCTCCGCAGGAACCGAAGATTTTACCTACCATGTCGTGGCGGAGCTTGGAGAAGTGCTCACGCATGGAGTGGCTACAAGACCAGGCAAGCCGGTCGTGATCGGTTTAGTTGAAGGTACACCTGTCATCGGGCTACCAGGCTATCCCGTTTCCGCTTACCTCAACCTGGAGTGGTTTGCCCGTCCGCTTGTGCACCACTACTATGGCTTGATGGAAATTGAACGTCCTAAGCTTAAAGTAAAAATGGGGAGACGCGTCGTATCCGTCATGGGCGCCGAGGATTTTGTACGGATGACGATCGGCTGCATTGACGGTCAGTATGTAGCCAATCCTTTGACTCGCGCTGCGGGCGTGACGATGTCGATGGTTCGGGCTGATGGACTGTTACGTATCCCTCCAGGTAATTTAGGCTATGAGCAAGGGGACATGGCTGAGATCGAGCTTTACCGACCGTTGGAGCAAATCAACCAAACTGTTGTGGTAACAGGCAGCCATGATCTTTCCGTTGACGTTTTACATTCTTTGCTCCGGGAGAAAAATGCGGGACAATTTTTGGTTTCTTCTCATGTGGGCAGCATGGGTGGTATAATGTCTATCCAAAAGGATGAAGCCCATATGGCCGGTGTCCACCTTTTTGATGAAGAGACGGGAACTTACAATGTTCCTTTTATAGATAAGTACTTGCAGGGGAAAGAAGCGATTCTCATCAACCTGGTTTACCGCCAGCAAGGTTGGATTGTACCCAAGGGCAACCCCCTCAATATCGACAGCGTATCGGATCTTGCCCGAGACGGCTTAACCTACATTAACCGGCAAAGAGGGGCTGGAACCAGATTGTTATTTGATCATCTCCTTAAGCAGGATGGCGTGAGCCGCCAGCAGATCTACGGGTATGACCGGGAAGCCATTTCCCATTTGAGCGTGGCTGCAGCGGTAGCCGGTGGAACGGCAGATGCCGGGCTTGGCATCTATTCGGCAGCGCAAGCGATGGATCTTGATTTTGTGCCGATCGCTGAAGAGCGCTATGATTTACTAATTAGCCGATCCTTTTATGAGAGCGAAGAAGGAAGGAAACTTCTTACCTTAATTCATTCTGCAGAATTTAAGGCCGAGGTAGAAGCGCTAGGCGGATACTCCTGTCGAGATACGGGCAAGGAGGTTTATCGAACTTTTTAATAGACGAATGGAGAGTGGGTGAATAGATGTCTGATCAAACCATGGATACATTAGGGCGTCCACTCCGTGACCTGCGCATTTCGGTAACAGACCGCTGTAATTTTCGTTGCCAATACTGCATGCCAGCGGAGATCTTCGGTCCTGATTTTAACTTTCTTCCTAAAGAGAAGCTGCTGAGCTTTGAAGAGCTGACGCGAGTGACCCGGATCTTTACCTCCCTAGGGGTACAGAAGATACGTATTACGGGCGGAGAGCCGCTGATGCGGGTGGACCTTCCTGTGCTCATCGAAATGCTGACCCAAGTGGAGGGCGTACAGGACATCGCCATGACGACCAATGGGTCCCTGCTGCGAAAGCATGCACTTGCGCTTAAGAAGGCGGGACTAAAGAGAGTAACGGTCAGTCTGGATAGTCTTGAAGATGAGCGATTTGGCAAGATGAACGGACGCGGAGTTAAAGTGGAAACCGTCTTGGATGGGATTGAAGCCGCAGCGGAAGCAGGACTCGGAATCAAAATTAATATGGTTGTTCAAAAAGGAGTCAATGACCAGGATATTCTTCCCATGGCTCGCTACTTCTATGAAAAAGGCCATACCCTCAGATTCATTGAATTCATGGATGTCGGTAATTCGAATGGCTGGAAGCTAGACCAGGTCGTTCCTAGCGCGGATATCGTAAGAATGATCCATAAAGAGCTTCCTCTGGAAGCTACCAATCCAAACTACTATGGCGAGACAGCTGCCCGCTATCGATATGTGGGCACGGACAAGGAAATTGGACTGATTTCCTCTGTTACCCAAGCTTTCTGCTCTACCTGCACCCGAGCACGGATCTCAGCTGAAGGGCGCATCTACACCTGTCTATTTGCCTCCGAAGGGCACGACTTGCGCCAGGTTGTCCGATCCGGAGCAAGCGACGAGGAAGTTGCCCGGTTTATTAGCGAAATCTGGTCGGTCCGTGGAGACCGCTATTCGGAAGAAAGACTAAAGAATACGAAAGGCTTGAACCGCAAAAAAGTAGAGATGTCCCATATTGGGGGGTAGCTGGCTCGGATAAGTGTGTGTCCCGCCTCATGGACAGCGACCCGCCCGGTACAGGTCACGAACTACTCTAAATGCAGCTTGATTCGGAGAAAATACCAAAGCCCCCTTACCGGGGGCTTCCTCTTTTTTAGAAAGGACTTTTGCCTATGATATGGCTTTTACTTTATATCCTAGTGATGAATCTGATCACCTATGTCCAGTTTGCTCAGGACAAGCGTCGGGCCCGCCAGAAGGAATGGAGGATCTCGGAAAAAAGACTCCTCACTCTCGCCTTTCTAGGGGGTTCCCTAGGCGCTTGGCGCGGGATGAAGGATTATTACCATAAGATCAATCAGCTCAAATTTAAAACGCTGGTTCCTCTTTCCATCCTTCTGCATGCAGCAGCGTTAGCCTACCTCTTTTTTGACTGGGGTACCCCCAACGACTACCTGCTGCTTCTCGCAGCTGTCGCGATTCATGGAATCCTGTTTTCTTTTTTAGCAAAAAACAGGAGATAACTAAATTTTTTTTAGTATCACTTAATAAAGGTCCGATGCATCATCATAATCATACCGGAACCCATCCTGAGGCAGTCCTCCGACATCGGCGGTGAGGGTGTCGGCTGCACCGGCTTTTCCTTGCAGTTTGGATAGCACTTCCTGGTAGGCAAGCACCGCTTGATAGTCTGCTTGATTGGCCATGGCTTCTTTGAGAGCTTCTTCGATGACGGCTAGATCATTGCTGTTCCATTGTGGCATGGGGCATTCCTCCTTTTAAGCCTTAGTATGGTCGCTGGTTATGGAAATATGCTCCATAGCTGGGAAGAGAGTGTACACCTTGACTTTGATGCCCCCCGTGTTATCATTAAAGATGGAATTGAATAGCTTCATCCCTAGGGGAGCTCTAAGAGCTGAGATGGAAGTGGACCTTCCAGACCCTTTGTACCTGATCTGGATAATTCCAGCGTAGGGAAGTGGATAGCTGATGGATCAAGAGTCATAAGCTAGCCGCTTTCTATTCGGAAAGTGGTTTTTTTGCATTTATCTACTATTAAAGGAGCATGTCGATGCCTGTACCTGAACTGCATTTGATAAGTAATGGGAAACTGTCATTACCCCAATTTGCCGATCTTGTTTCGGGCCTTCATCCACATGTGCAAGCGATTCATTTGAGGGAAAAGACGAAGACAGCCGCTGAATTATGGGCAGGCGTTATGGACCTGCTTTCAAGGGGGATACCTCCGAGTAAGATCTACATAAACGATCGGGCAGATGTGGCCTGGGCATCAGGCATTGGCGGGGTGCAACTGGCTTATCATAGCTTGGGTTCTGCCGAAACGAAACGTGCATTTCCAACATTGCGCGTTGGACGGTCCGTTCATTCCGTGGAGGAAGCGGTAGAGATGGAAGAGCGGGGGGCGGACTATCTGCTGTATGGTCATATCTTTCCGACCGGATCGAAGCCAGGGCTGGAAGCAAGGGGTCTTTGCGCTTTAGCTGAAGTAGCGCAAAGGGTCACGATTCCAGTGATCGCCATTGGGGGAATCGGACCTGAGCAGGTCGGGGCTGTACTTAAGGCTGGAGCTTCCGGGATTGCGGTCATGTCAGGCATTATTGATGCGATGGACCCGGTAAGCGTGACGAAACAATATAGGGAAGCGTTACTTCAGGGGGGAAACAAACATGGGATTGAACTATGATGTGGCCATTATCGGCGGTGGAGTAATCGGGGGATCCATTGCTTTTCAATTGGCTAAAAGGGGTAAGAAAGTCGTCGTATTGGAAAAGGGAAAGATTGCTGAGCAATCTTCCGGCGCTGCGGCAGGGATGCTGGCTGCCCAAGTGGAGATGGGGAGAGAAACGGGTCCTATGTTCCAGCTGGCGATTCAAAGTCGTGCCATGTTTCCTCAGCTTGCTGAGGAGCTCAGAGAGCGTTCGGGTGTAGATATTAGCCTGATCAATAAGGGGATGCTAAGGATCGCGACCACGCAAGAGGATGTGCAAGAGCTGAAGGAAGTAATGGCTTGCCAGCGTCAAGCCGGCCACTTTGCGGACTGGCTGACGGGGGACGAAGTGCGAAAGACCGAGCCCGCTTTATCCGATGCGATCCTTGGAGCTATGTACATCGAGCACGATGGGCATGTGCTGGCACCGGAGCTCGCCATAGCTTTCCATAAGTCAGCGGCGCAGCTTGGGACAGAGATTCGGGAGTTTGCCGAGGTCAAATCTCTGCTTATCGAGCAAGGCAGAGTCAAGGGCGTTGTCACGCATGAGGAGACCATCCGCTGTGAGCAAGTGATTGTGGCTACCGGGGCCTGGAGCGGACAATTTATGGAACAGGTAAACATGCACTTGCCGGTTTACCCGGTAAAAGGGGAATGCTTTTCTGTCATCACCCATCGCCCGTTACTGCAATCGACCGTTTTCTCCCATGGCTGCTACTTAGTGCCGAAGCGCGGGGGAAGATTGATTGTAGGGGCAACGGTAAAGGAACATACCTTTGACCGCAAGGTGACGATTGAAGGGGTGTCTGCCTTGATGGAGAGAGCCAAGCGACTTTTGCCAGGCATTGCCCATGCGGAATTTGAGAAGGCTTGGGCGGGGGTAAGGCCGCAGACTGAAGATGGTCTTCCTTTTCTGGGTGAACATCCGGAGCACAGAGGACTTTACTTAGCTACAGGGCACTTCCGCAATGGAATTCTATTAAGTCCGTTGACGGGGGTATTGATAGCAGATTTAATAGAAGGAAAAGAAATCCTAGATTTAAATATTAGACCTTTTCAGGTATCAAGAAACGTTACAGTATAGAAGGGAGGTTAGCCAGGTTGAACCTTCATATTAATGGCGAAGCGACTCAGGTGCCAGCAACCGTATCTACGGTGACGGATTTGTTGCATCATTTTGGGCTGGAGAATAAAGTGGTGATCATTGAAGTGAATGCCAACATCCTTCAAAAGGATGAGCATGCCCGCACGCAGTTAAGCGCGGGAGATAGAGTAGAGATTGTACATTTCGTAGGAGGCGGATAAATATGTTGAAAATTGGACCTTATGAGTTTAACTCCAGACTTTTGCTAGGAACAGGAAAATTCCCGAACTTCGAGATTCAAAAGGAAGCTGTAGAGGTATCCCAATCGGAAATCCTCACCTTTGCCGTTCGTCGCATGAATATCTATGAAGCCAGTCAGCCAAACTTTTTAGAAATGCTAGATGTAAGGAAGTATACGCTGCTTCCGAACACAGCGGGTGCAGCGACAGCAGAAGAAGCTGTGCGTATTGCTCGTTTAGCCAAGGCGTCAGGTCTATGCGACATGATTAAAGTAGAAGTGATCGGTTGCCCCAAGACCTTGCTGCCAGATCCAGTAGAAACGCTGAAAGCTTCGGAAATTCTATTAAATGAAGGGTTTATTGTGCTTCCTTATACATCTGATGATGTTTTGCTAGCGAAGAGATTGCAAGAGTTGGGCGTGCATGCGGTAATGCCGGGTGCTTCCCCGATCGGGTCCGGCCAAGGGATCATTAACCCGCTGAACCTCAGCTTCATTATTGAGCAAGCGACGGTTCCGGTCATTGTGGATGCGGGAATTGGGACTCCTTCCGATGCAGCTATCGCCATGGAAATGGGAGCAGATGGTGTCCTATTGAATACAGCCGTTTCCGGTGCAAAAGACCCTGTGAAGATGGCATTGGCCATGAGAATGGGGATTGAAGCGGGGCGTTTGGGCTATGAGGCGGGACGCATTGCGAAGAAGCGCTATGCGACAGCAAGCAGCCCGGTTGAAGGGATGAGCAAGGTGTGAGCGATCGATACTCCAGGCAAGAATTGTTCCCCTCGATAGGAAAAGCAGGTCAGGAAAAATTAGGCCAGAAGCATGCACTAGTGATCGGAGCCGGAGCACTGGGAACAGGGAACGCGGAGGCACTGGTTCGCTCTGGGGTTGGGAAAGTTACGATTGTCGACCGGGACTATGTGGAGTGGAGCAACTTGCAGCGCCAGCAGCTCTACACCGAAGCGGATGCGAGAGATCGTATCCCCAAGGCCATTGCAGCGGAAAACCGCTTGAAAAGCATCAACTCCGAAGTGGAGATCCGGGCCATCGTTGCCGATGTGACGACGGAGGAAATTCACTCCTTAGTTGAAGGGGTCGACCTGATCTTAGATTCCACGGATAACTTTGATATCCGGCTCCTGATCAACGATGCCTCACAAAAATACCAGATTCCATGGATCTATGGTGCATGCGTGGGAAGCTATGGTTTGACGTATACGGTGATCCCGGGGAAAACCCCTTGCTTGAGCTGCTTGCTGGAGTCGGTTCCGTTAGGAGGGGCGACTTGTGACACCGTTGGGATTATCAGTCCTGCGGTTCAGATGGTAGTGTCTTACCAAATTGCGGAGGCCCTCAAGATCTTAGTGGAGGATACCGATGCTCTGCGAGGGACGTTGCTTTCCTTTGACTTATGGAAAAATCAACATGCCTCCATACGCGTGGATCGGGTGAAAAAAGAAGGCTGTCCGTCTTGCGGCACGCATCCGACACATCCGTATCTTGATGCATCGAATCATACGAAAACGGCCGTTCTGTGCGGAAGAGAAACAGTTCAAATTCGCCCGGTAAGTCGCTTTAGCCGTAATCTTACGGAACTGGCGGAGTCTCTGGCTGCGCACGGCAAAGTAGAGATGAATCCCTACCTCGTTTCGCTTACCATTGGTTCGCATCGATTGGCGATCTTTCAAGATGGCCGAGTTCTCGTCCATGGAACAAAAGATATTACGGAAGCAAAAAGCCTCTACCATCGCTTTTTAGGATAAGATAAAATAGAAGGAACTACCAATAGGAAAGGGGACCTGAGTATGATCGAACAGATTAAATCCGTTTACCGAAATCGGGTACCGCATATTTTGGGCCATGAGAGTGTGTCCAAAGCAGCCGTAATGGTTCCCTTAATCCAAGATGAAAAGGGTCTTTCTGTTTTATTTCAAGTGAGAGGTCATCAGTTGCGACGTCAGCCAGGAGAAATTTGTTTTCCTGGTGGCAGGCTAGAGCCCAATGATCTTACAGAAGAATCGGCCGCCGTGCGAGAGACCTGCGAAGAGCTGGGCATCCATGCCAATGACATGGATATTATTGCACCGTTGGATATCTTCGTTACCACTCATACGATTATTTATCCTTATCTGTGCCAATTAAAGGATGGCACAATGCTTCATCCGGATCCGGAAGAGGTAGCCGAAGTCTTCACCGTACCGGTGGAATTTCTGTTGAATTATGAACCGGAGCTCTACTATGTGCCGCTGGAGATGAAGCCTCCCGAAGACTTCCCTTTCGAGCTGATTCCCAATGGGAAGTCCTACAGGTGGAGAAGAGCGAAGATTGCCGAGTATTTTTACCGTTATGATGACAAAGTGATCTGGGGAATGACCGCGCGGATTCTGCACGACTTCCTCCAGAGAATGAAGGTATAACCGAAAGGGCAAGCCCGTGCGATACGGGTTTGCCCTTTTTCCTAAGCTTGGATAATCTCCCTCTTTTTTAAGCATACTACAAGAAAGTTGTGCCTTTTTAAGGAAAGGAGATTAGTTCTTGTGGTAAAAGGATCAAAACATCCCCTGTTTGTTTTCTTAGTCGTGCTCGCTCTCCTGCTTGTCCAACCTATGGCGATGTTCGCGCAAGCAGTCGAGAAAGAGGGAAGCATTCCGAATTACAGTACGAGGGATGAGATACCCGCACAGTACAAGTGGAATCTCGAAGATCTCTACCCGACTGTCGAGGAATGGGAAAAAGATTTGCACGAAGTAGAGAAGCTAACGGAGCAGCTTAGCGACATGAACGGCCGTGTAGGAAAGTCGGTCAAGCATCTGCGCAAGTCCATGGAGACCTATGTGCAGCTGAGCAGGAAGTTTGAAAAGACGTATACCTATGCTAAATTGTCTTTTCATACCAATAAGAGCGAACCGATTTTTCAGCAGCTTTCTAATCGGGCCGATGATGTAGCCATTAAGATGAGTGAGAAAATCTCTTTCTTTATCCCCGAGTTGATTAACATCCCTGATAAAAAGCTAAAGAAATATTTGGCGGATCCGAGCCTAAAGGATTATCAGCGATGGATCGAAGCACAAATTCGGAGCAGAGAGCACACCTTGCCTAAAGAATTAGAGCAAATCTTAGCCAAGAGCGGCGTATTGGCCGATGCGCCTGAGAGTATTTTTGGCATGCTCACTAAAGATTTAACATTTCCTTCTATCAAGGATCAAAGCGGCAATGAAATCACGCTGACTCCAGCCAATTATGCCAACTTCATGAAAAGCCCCGACAGGGAAATTCGAAGAAGAGCCTATGAGGCTTATTTTAAAACCATCAACCAGTTTAAAGATACCTTTGCTCAAATTCTTCAATCAGAAGTCAAGAAAAACATCTTTTATTCCGAGGTCCGGAAGTATCCTTCCACCCGGGAGGCGAGCATGGAGGGAAATCAGATTCCCGTTTCCGTTTACGATAATCTGATTGAAACCGTGGACAAGCAGCTTCCGCATCTTCATCGATATATTGAACTGAAGAAAAAGGTGGCCAAGCTTGATAAGCTATACCTTTACGACTTGTATGTAAAGTTTGGAAATGACCGGGAACGAGGCTATATCCCCTATGAAGAGGCACAGAGTACCGTCAAGGAAGGCTTATCCATCCTGGGGAAGGAATATGCTGACCTGCTGGATCAGAGCTTCAAAGAACGATGGATCGATGTCTATTACACGCCAGGCAAGCGATCAGGGGCGTTTCAATGGGGCGGATATGACTCCCACCCTTATATCCTGATGAATTACCAAGGTGAAATGGATGATGTGTATACCTTGGCCCATGAATTGGGACATGCCGGTCACTCTTATTTCTCCAACCGCAAGCAGAGCTACTTGAACGCCAGTTACCCCATTTTTACCGCAGAAGTCGCTTCCACCACCAACGAAGCGCTCATTTTTAAAGAAATGTATCAAAAAGCCAAAACGAAGGAAGAGAAAATCGCAATTTTGAACCAGCGATTGGAGGACTATAGCGGGACCCTGTTTTTGCAAACGATGTTCGCTGAATTTGAGAAGATCATTCATGACCGTGCTCAAAAAGGAGAAGCCCTCACCTCGGAGTCTCTGATGGAGTTGTACGGGTCACTGATGAAAAAATACTTCGGTGAAAGCCTCGTCGTGGATGCGGGCGCATCTCTTGGCTGGACGCGCATCCCTCACTTCTATCGCAATTACTATGTGTATCAGTACGCGACAGGATTTGCCGCAGCCAATGCTTTTGCCCAGCAGATGTGGGACGAAGGAGAACCGGCTGTCCAAAGGTACCTGGAGAATTTCCTTTCTTCCGGTAACACGAAGGACCCCATTGAGGTGTTAAAGGATGCAGGTGTGGATATGACCTCCCCTAAGGTCATTGAAACGGCGCTGAAAGGGTTTAAGGATACGCTAGATGAAATGGAAAAGCTATTGACGCAGGAGTAAGAGTAAGGGCAAATCCCTTACTCTTTTCTTTGTTTCAAAAAGGCTAAGAATGCTTGGGAGGCAAGCGAAAGATACCGGTTCTTGTTCCATGCCACCGCCAAAGACAGAAAAACAGGAGGATCGAGGGAGATAGGAACGAGCTTAGGATCTGATGCTACGGCCAATCGTAAAAATAGCGTGACTCCAAGACCCTCACCCACAAATGATTTAATGAGGGACAGCTGATTCGCGGAGAAGCTCACGTTGGGCGTGACGCCTGTAATCTTACTGGTTTCTAAGACTAGCTGACGCTGAAAATAGCCTTCTTTAAACAAGATCAGCGGCTCCTGGACTAGGTCATGATAGGAGACGCGGTTCCGCTTCGCAAAGGGGTGCTCTAACGGCACGCAAACGACCATCTCTTCGTCTAGTAGGGGAATATAATCCAGGTGTTCCGGAGGATGGTCGATCACGATCACACCGAGGTCAATCTCCCCCCGTTCGACGAGCTTCTGAACCTGCAGGGTGCCTTCCTCTACTACGCTGATTTGCAGTGCGCTATGCTTTCGCTTAAAGTCCTTGATAATCGAAGGAAAGTAATAGCTACCAAACATGGAGGGAAGTCCGATGCGGATTTCTCCTTTTTCCAATCCTCTCATTTCATGCATTTCGGTTTGGGCTTCTTCCACCTTTTGCAGGATCCCTTTGGCGTGCTGGAGAAAAACCTCCCCCTCGGGAGTTAGGGTAATCTGTTTGGATGAGCGATCGATCAGCGTAACGAATAATTCCTGTTCCAGTTTTTGGATCGCCTTACTGATGGCTGGCTGGGCCACAAGCAGGTTTTCGGCAGCGCGAGTAAAGTTTTGGCAAGCAGCCACTTCTACAAAGTACTCTAATTGGCGGAGCTCCATCGTTTTTAATCATTCCTTAAAGTTATGGTTTTGATGAAAATAATATATTTTGTTTATTATTATACCGCGTGCTATGATTTCGGTACAAATAAAGAGAAAAGGAAGTTAT
Source organism: Ammoniphilus sp. YIM 78166 (assembly GCF_004522215.1). Taxonomy (GTDB): domain Bacteria; phylum Bacillota; class Bacilli; order Aneurinibacillales; family RAOX-1; genus YIM-78166. The sequence continues at coordinate 48,399 of NZ_SDLR01000007.1, forward strand.
TTTCATGATTGAACAGGGGACTAAGGAGTATTGGAGAGCTACATTCGCTTTAAGCTTAGGTTCGTTTCTTGTGTTTGCCATGGTGTATGTGACGCAACCACTGTTGCCGTTGTTTACCGATGAGTTTGGCGTAAGTCCGGCGAAAGCCAGCTCTTCTTTATCGGTTGTGACGCTTTTTATTAGTATTGCTCTCTTATTTTATGGCCCGATTTCCGACTCTCTGGGTCGAAAGGTTATTATGGTTTGGACCCTGTTGGGGGCCATTGTCGTTACGTTTGCCATTCCGTTTGTTTCTAGCTTTGAGTGGATCCTTGTGCTTCGTGCGCTGCAAGGGGTGTTTCTTGCCGGGCTGCCTTCAATTGCCATGGCCTATATGGGGGAGGAGTTTTCGCCCCAAGCGCTGAGTCTGGGTATCGGCATGTACATCAGCGCCAATAGCTTAGGCGGCATGTCAGGACGATTAATGTCGGGTGTGGCGGCAGACTGGTGGGGATGGCAAGGGTCGTTTGTCACAATTGGCTTGCTGGGACTTACGTTTTTCTTATTGTTTGTATGGATGCTGCCGCCTTCCCGGCAGTTTCGCAGGGTGCCTTTCAACGGCAAGCAGGCTGTGGGGGGGATGCTCCAGCATCTTCGCAACCCGATTCTCTCGGTGGCGTTTGTGATTGGAGGCTTGCATTTCTTTGTCTTTTTGGGCAGCTTTAATTACCTTACCTTCCTATTAAGCGGCGATCCCTATCGTTTGTCCCCTACCCTTTTGGGGATGCTTTTCGTGTCTTATCTAGCGGGGACTTTTAGTTCTACTTTGTCAGGCCGGCTGGCCCAGCAATGGGGAAAAACAACGTGCATACAGGTGGGAGTGGGGCTGTTTGCTTTGGGCATGCTGTGCACGCTGCACCCTTCCCTCATCGTCATTCTGATTGGACTCCTCATTCAATGCTTTGGATTTTTCTTCGCCCATTCCGCTTCCGCTAGCTGGGTGAATGCTCATGCTCAATTCGCACGCGCAAGTGCTTCAAGCCTCTACCTCGTGTTTTATTACTTCGGGGCTAGTTTGGGGAGCAGCTATTTAGGTTGGTTTTGGGAAGCATGGTATTGGCCGGGTGTGGTAAGCGGAGGGTTGTTGGTATTAGTCGTCACGTTTAGCTGTTCCTGCTGGCTGCATCGAACAGAACGGCGGGTGCAGGGTAAGCAAAGACTCGATCTTTCGTCTTCCCGGTGATAAACTACTTCTTATAGAAATCAACCCGAGAGAGGTAAACATGTTCGATAACATTGTGGATCTAGACGAACTGGCAGACGCCATCAGCAAGCGGGTCAATAACCCCATTACGATAGAAGATGCCAACCACCGGCTCCTGGCTTACAGTACCCATGGTCACTGGACGGACCAAGCTCGGATGGAAACAATCATGGGCCGCGGGGTTCCGGAAGCGGTACTGAACCGTCTTTGGCAGGACGGGGTCATCCAGCAATTAATGGGCTGCGATGACCCGATTCGAATTCAAGCGAAGAACGAAGTCGGTCTAGGCAATCGAGTGGCCATCTCGATTCGAAAAGGGCAGAGTGTCCTTGGCTATATCTGGGTCCAGGAAATCAATGAGCAGCTTTCGGATACGGCCATGTCCTTCCTTCGCCAAGCCGCCCGAGCAGCGATGCCGAAGCTTCATCAGCGGCAGACGAAGCGCCGACTGCGGGAAGAAAAAAGCAAGGAGTTTTTCTGGGAAATGCTGCTCGGGAGCTTGACCTCCCATCATGAAATCCAACGCAAGGCCGATGATATCGGGATCAAGCTTCCCAAGCCTTTTTCTATCTTTATCTTTGAAACTGAGTCAGAAGACTATGATTCCGTACAAAAAGAACTCAGCTACCTCCTTCATAACCTGAAGGATTCTTTTTCTTTGACTCAGTTTCCCTTGACCGTGACTGATCAGAAGCGCCTAATCATTCTGGGAGGCGGGGGCGATCCGAAAGTAGAGTTTTATCATAAGTCAAACCGGTTTGTCACCGAGATCGTTTCTCGGATCTGTGAGAGATTTGGAGCGCTTGCGTTTCAAGGGGTATTTGGCCAGGCCTACGTTACATTTTCATGTACAGAGCAGAGCTACCATCAAGCACTGGCTACCCTTCGGATGAAACGAAATTTCCCGGTGGAAACGAAGGAGATCCAAGGCTACGCCGATTTAGGCATTTACCGCTTACTCCCGAATATCGTAGAAAAGAATGAAGCGGAAGACTATCAAAACTATCGCCTACAGAAGCTAATGAAATACGACGAGGAAAATCAAAGTAATCTTCTCCATACGTTAGAGGTTTACCTCGATTGTGCGGGAAGGATTAATATTGCTTCCCAGCGTCTTCATATCCATCCCAACACGCTAGCTTACCGCCTCAAGCGAGTGTCGGAGGTCGCTGGCCTCGATTTGGATGACCCCAACCAGCGTTTTTCCATGTTTCTTGATTTAAAAATTCGAAAATTTACATTCTCTTAATCTAAAATTTATAGAAGACCCTTAAAATACAAATATCGACAAAATTTTAGGGGTCTGATTACATTGAAGATTAAAACCAAGCTCATTACCGGATTTGCTACCGTCTTGCTCTTGCTGATTGGCATTAGCTCCTTTTCCTTTTTTATCCTCTCTACCATTGGTGAAAAAACCAAAACCATTGCCAACGAATCGATTCCTAGTGTTTCCGTACTAGGAAAGATGGAATCTGAGGTATCGAATGTTTCACGCCTCTTACTTGATCTTGCACTAGAAAACCAGCCGGAGCACGCCGAGATGCGCAAAGTAGAGTTGGCGCAGTCCCTTCAATTACTAGAAACCGAGCGTCTGCAATATGAATCCATGATCCGGGATGAAGCACAGCAGCAATTATATGATACCTTTTACAGAGAGTGGAGCACCTTCTCCGAGATGATCCCGCAAATTCTAGAAAGAGTAGAAGAGGGGGATAGTTTCTTTGCCCATTTGGATTACCAAGCAGTAAGGCCGAACTGGGAGAAGGCGTATGAAGCCATCAACCAGCTTTCTGAGTTAAACGAAGCCAGTACCTATGAAGCAACGGAGCAGACCTTGCTCGCGATTTCTTCGGCTTATCAATGGATCCTCCTGACATCAGCCGCGGCTATATTCCTAACCATCGTACTCTCGATTCTTGTTTCCAGGCAGATAACCCAACCGTTAAAGATACTAGAGCAAGAGCTGATGGGGCTTGCGAGGCGAGGTGGGGATTTGACTCAACAGCTGAGAGTCGCTGGAAAAGACGAGATCAGTCAGTTAGCCTATGCCCTAAACCAGTTCTTATTCAATTTGAAAATGATCGTAGAGCGGATCCTTTCCGAATCCCATTCGGTTACTTCCCTTTCGGGTTCGCTGACAGAAAAAGCGACTTTAACCCATGATGCATCGAAACTCATGGTGCAGACCTTACACGAGGTAGCTGTTGGTTCAACCAAGCAATCCGAGCATACCTCCTCAGTGTTGAAGAAAATGGAAGACACGCAGCTCCAAGTGCAGGTAGGATTGGAAAAAGCAGAGGAAACCGCAGCCAATGCCCAGATGTCCACAGAAACGGCCCTGACCGGCAAAGAAACCATGAGGCAAGCCATTTCTCATTTGCACGAGATGAATCAGCTGTTTTCGAGCTCCAATCACTCGATTCATCGTCTGGAAGAACGGGCGAAAGAGATTGGGGGGATCGTGACGACGATTACCGATATCTCCAACCAAACTAATCTCCTGGCCTTGAATGCAGCGATTGAGGCGGCCAGAGCGGGTGCGCAAGGAAAAGGCTTTGCTGTCGTGGCTGAGGAAGTGCGAAAGCTAGCCGATGAATCGAAGCGGGCAGCTGAGCAGATCTCAAGCCTTATTAAGAGCATGCAAGAGGAAACAGGGAAAACAGTAGGCATGATGGAGAATAATTTATCCTCGGTCAAAAAGCAGGTTCAAATGATGGAGCAAGGGGGTGAGGCCCTCGCCCTTATTGTCGATCATGTTCAGCAGACCGAGCAGGACGCGTTGCATATTCAATCCATCTTTACCGAGCTTCATGAAGAATCGAGTCATATTTTAGAAGAGATCGAAGGTATTGCCAGCATTACAGAGCAATCGGCATCTGGGGCGCAAACCATAGCTGCCAGCACAGAGGAGCAAGCCCAAGCGATGTCCGCCATCTATGAAACCGCTCATGCCTTCCGTGAACTCGCTGAGAGATTAAGAGAGGAAGTTTGCCAGTTTAAAGTAGAATAGGTCTTTTGTGGATTTCCACAAGGCAGTCTCCGATTTTTTTGATTTTTACATAAGGAGAAGAAATTTTTATTACATTATACTGTAATAGTAAATGATAATACGGCCAGGACCTATTTGAAGGAGCTGATTAGAATGATTATTGGAGTTCCAAAAGAGATTAAAAACAACGAGAATCGCGTCGGATTAACACCAGCAGGCGTTGCGGCGTTTAAAAATAATGGACATGAAGTATGGGTAGAAGCGAGCGCAGGCATGGGCAGCGGCTTCACAGATGAAGACTACCAGGCGGCTGGAGCGAAGATTGTTGCTACGGCAAAAGAAGCGTGGTCGGCTGAGATGGTTGTAAAAGTCAAAGAACCGCTAAAAGAGGAATATGGGTTTTTCCGCGAGGGATTGATTCTTTATACTTATCTGCACTTAGCTCCAGAGCCTGAACTGACTAAAGCTTTAGTAGATCACAAAGTGGTTGCCATTGCTTATGAAACGATCCAAGCAGACAACGGATCACTTCCTTTGCTCACGCCGATGAGTGAAGTGGCAGGAAGAATGTCCATCCAGATCGGAGCGCAATTCCTCGAGAAGTCCAAGGGCGGAAAAGGGGTATTGCTTGGTGGAGTACCTGGGGTTGCACCAGCAGAGGTTGTGATTGTAGGCGGTGGAATCGTAGGAACGAACGCCGCTAAGATGGCTATAGGATTAGGAGCAAGCGTAACGCTTCTGGATATCAGTGCAGACCGTCTTCGTCAGTTGGATGACCAGTTCCAAGGTCGCCTGAAGACGTTGATGTCGAATAGCTATAATCTTGCGGAAGCCGTGAAAAAAGCGGATCTTGTGGTCGGAGCGGTTCTGATTCCTGGTGCCCGTGCCCCTAAGTTGGTGACGGAAGACATGGTGAAAGCCATGCAGCCTGGTTCCGTGATCGTGGACGTAGCGATTGACCAAGGCGGCTCCATTGAAACCATTGACCGCATTACCACTCACAGCGATCCAACGTATGTGAAGCATGGCGTCTTGCACTATGCTGTAGCTAATATGCCAGGCGCTGTAGCGCGTACGTCAACTATCGCTTTAACTAACGTAACTGTTCCTTATGGTGTACAGATTGCCAACAAGGGCTGGAAAAAAGCCGCTCTTGAGAACAAGGCTCTTGCGAAGGGGATCAATGTTGTAGACGGCAAAGTGACGTACAAAGCGGTTGCTGAGGCACATGGCTATACGCCTGTGGCGGTGGAAACCATCCTCACGGGCCAGAATGTAAGCGTATAGTGACGATGAAGACCGAAGGGGGCTCCCTTCGGTCTTTCCTGCTTTTATGCTATAATGCTACCTGTAGAAAAATAAGGGGTGGTGCCGAATGCTTCAACGTTATTTCACCATACAAGGCTACGGAGAAACGGAAATTGATATTAATCGATCCCGATTTATTTGTTATGTACAACGTGCCGAAACCGAAGAGAAAGCCCAAGCGTTTATCGCTGAGATTAAGAAAAAGCATTGGGATGCGACTCACAACTGTTCGGCTTATCTGATTGGCGAGCATGACCATATCCAAAAAGCAGATGATGATGGGGAGCCAAGCGGAACGGCCGGCAAGCCTATCCTAGAAGTTCTAAAGAAAAACCATGTGAAAGACACGGTTGTGGTCGTCACTCGTTATTTTGGAGGCATCAAGCTTGGAGCAGGCGGTCTTATCCGCGCTTACGGGAAAGGGGCTTCTGAAGCGTTAAAAGCAGGCCGTGTAGTTGAGCGGGTATTACATGACTCCTATCTTTTCAAAGTGGATTATACTTTCCTCGGAAAAATTGAAAATGAGCTTCGCGCGAAGCCTGAATATATTATCGATCATATTGATTATTTGGACATGGTGACGGTAACGGTGCTGGTAGAGAGAGGGAAGGAAGAGCCTCTCCTGACCTGGATGACGGATGTAACAAGCGGTCAAGTGGAGACGACCCAAGGAGATCCGCGTTATATCGAATTTAATAAAGAGGTTCAGGAAACACTATAGAAAATCCAGGGATTTTACGGAGGGCCTCACATGACCAAAAAAGATGCGAAGCACACTACCCTATGCCCAGGGTGTGGAGATCCTGTGAAGGAAGCGAAGGAGATGTTTCAAGAGTTTCAAACGGAGGCGGCTGCCGAGCTGTATTGTCCGAATTGCCAGCAGCAAAAGCATTTTGGCGTCATCCACTCCGAATAGAAATTTGTGGCAGAATCATGTACATCTCAAAAAGTAGTTTACTCTAAGCAGGAAAACTTTTAAAATAGGTAAGTGTATACTTAGGGACAGACCTATGCAATGGAGTGTGATAAACGATGGTGATGATTTTAATCCTTTTAGCAACAGCGTTGCTTTCGGCTTACGGTATCGTTCAAACCAAGAAGCAAGGAAACACGTTTGGTTTTGTGTTCTCTACCGTTTCCTTCTTGACTTTTATTTTTTGCACCGTTTTAGCTATGATCATCTAACGGGAAGACCGCTCCATCCGGAGCGGTTTTTTCATGCCCTTTCGCAAAAGATAAGTTATAATGGTAGTCGAACCTAAGTTAAAGGGGAGGAACCAACATGGAAGTATTGAAAATCAGTCCCCGGGGCTATTGCTACGGAGTGGTCGATGCGATGGTATTGGCCTTGCAGACAGCAAAGAACTTTGACTTTCCTCGTCCGATATATATCCTTGGCATGATTGTGCATAACAGCCATGTCGTAGAAGCATTTGAGCGAGAAGGTATTATAACGATAGAAGGTCCGGACCGCTTAAACATGCTGGAGAAAATTGATAAAGGCACGGTCATTTTCACAGCCCACGGCGTGTCTCCGCAGGTCAAGCAGAAGGCTAGAGACAAGGGGCTGATGGTGGTGGATGCAACGTGCCCGGATGTCACGAAGACGCATGATCTGATCAAGGAAAAAGTAGCAGAAGGTTACCATATCATTTACATCGGCAAGAAGGGCCATCCAGAGCCGGAAGGGGCATTAGGGAATGCGCCTGAGCATGTTCACTTAATTGAAAGTTTAGAAGATCTGGAGCGCTTGGAGTTGCAAAACGAGAAGCTGATCGTAACAAACCAAACGACGATGAGCCAGTGGGATATTAAGCACATCATGAATGCGTGCATCAAGAAATACCCGCATGCCGAGATTCATAATGAGATCTGCTTAGCGACGCAGGTGAGACAGGAAGCTGTTGCAGAACAGGCGAAGGAAGCTGACCTGCTTCTGGTGGTCGGTGACCCGAAGAGTAATAACTCCAATCGATTGGCTCAGGTATCAGAAGAAATCGCCGGTACAGAAGCTTATCGCATTGGGGATGTCACCGAGATTAAACAAGAGTGGCTGAAAGGAAGAAAGAAAGTGGCCGTCACCGCTGGAGCCTCCACGCCAACCCCCATCACGCGTGAGGTCATTCATTATCTCGAGCAATATGATGAAGCCGACCCAGCCACATGGGAGATTAAACGTACCGTCAAGATGGATAAGATCCTTCCAACGGTGAAGGAAAAAGCATAAGATCCATATTATCCGCAAAGAAAAGGGTGACCCGAGCAGCCAATCTTACCGGCTTTAAGGGACACCCCTTTTTATGCTTCTGTTGTTATATAATAATTTATAAAAACACTTGCTGTTACATAAATAACTTGTTATAATACAGTTAAGAGAAAAACGAAAAAGGAGATGGTTGTAATGAAACAGATGGATCAGCAATTTAGATGGAATTATGAAATTGAGCCCTTTATTGTAGAGGAAGCGGACCCAAATTTCTATGCATGTAAGTATATGGACTCTACACTCGGATTTGTAATGGATAAGGACGCATTCGAGAGACAGCTTCGCAGCGGAAGAATTCGCGAGTATAAAGCTGCAAGTTTGGCGGTATAGATAAAAAGCTGGAGTTCCCCGTGGGTGGGGGATCCAGCTTTTGTTGTTTTTTCTTCAGAAAATAGCCTTAGAATTCCGCTTACTTCTCGAGCCTGCTTCTGAATAAGCTAAATTAATCGTACAAATACGACTATTGTGTCAGTGCTGGTGATTTTAGTAACACTTTCACCAATATAGTCGTATAACTCCGCTTAAACCGTCAGAGATTCCTTCATTTTGAGATTTAAGCGGAATTATCCCCTTATTTCACAACCAGCTTCCCTTTCCATGGGGACGGTGGCACGGAATACGTGAATTCTCCTGCCTTTTCAGGCTTGAAGGTCAACGTGACCATATCGCCTGCCCTTAAGTACCTCGTCTGAAGTCCAAGCTCCGGGAGGGTGAATCGATGCATGCCTTCTAGCTTGCTGTTAATGACAAGCTGTACTTCTTCTCCTTTACTCACCGTGACGGTAGCAGGAATGATCCCTGTTTCCGTTAGAACCACAACAGGAGTAGCCGCATGGGCGGAAGAGGCGCCAACAACCAAACAACACATGAACAGGAATAATTTTACATGTATCATATCCCTAGTATGCCACAGATGTTAATCGGCCAATCGGAAAAGCAACCTCCTCTGATGAATCTTTAAAATGCCCCCACGCCATGACCCCGTTCATATAGGAGATCGTAAAGTCTCCCTCATATCCTGTAACCTGGTAGGCTTGCCCTGGCAGGTAACGACTAGGATCGAGCGTATACGATTTTGCCATGTAGAATTTTTGCTCTAAAACCGCTGCTTCCGAGAAAAAGCCTGCTTGGTGCTTTTTCATGGAGGCTTCTTTCAGCTTTAGCAGTTCATAGTCTAACTCTTCTTTTGTCATTTCACTGTAACGCTTATCCATAAATGATTCCTTCTTTCCGTTTTTTTTCCTTACTTCATATTATAACATTGACATTCTGAATGGAAATTGAAAGAATATAAGTAACTTTACTACTATGTATAAAAGGTTAACTGCTTCTAGGAAAGGAGTGAAAGGTCCATGTCACAGGAAAAGATCGTGCCTGAATTAGATGGCTTATTATATAAGTTTACTGAATTGCTGACAGGTGAGGCGACGGAAGAACGAGTGGAGATGGTAAAGGTCTGGTCGATATACAGTCATATGCTGAAGGTTATGCCTCCTTTGGTTAAGCATTGGACGTCGGAAGAGCAGCACCAAGACGCTAAACGGAAGATTCGAGAGATCTTTGAGGAGATCCAGCGCTTAAACGAAGAAAACAAGAAACAGATCCGCGAGCATCAGACGAACTTTAACAAGAGCGAATAAAAAAAACTTCTTTAGAGGAAGTTTTTGTTGCCGATAGGAGATTATGTTAAATTAAATAAATTAAAATAACATATAATCTCCTATGCGGTAAAAAAAAGGAGCGTCCCATGAGGACCGCTCCTTTTTTTGTCTTTTCGCTTACTGGATAGGGTAAGGAAACTGACTGCTGTAATTGCTGAATTGCTTGTGGGCTTGGTCAAGCTTTTGCTGCTGTTCGGCTTCAAGCTTGTACCACCCTTTTTGAAACATGAGATTGAAAGCGTGGCGCTGGGCCTGGTGTGTTTCCATGAGGATCGTCATGTAATCCTGGTGGAGGGAATCATGGCTGGCCTCACGCACCGCTACGTTCAAGCTGTCAGTTAGATACTTCTCCGTGAGAAGGATATCGTTGAGGAAATCGCGGTCATTCATCTGCGGGCCTTTGACTTTGGGCTCGCTGGCTGGCTTGGGGTTCTTAATGACGTTTGCATTTTGGTTTTGTTGTTGCATCTGTATCCCTCCTTTTTCTTTTATTGAGACATCTGGTTCTGCTGCTGCTGTTGCTGCTGTACGGCCATCATCTGCTGCATATTGTTGTTTGCGCAATGTTGCAACAGCATATTATAGTGGCGCTGGTGCATTTGTCCAATTCGATCAATCTCCTGACGGAGCTGTGGATCTTGGACTTGGGAGGAGAAATGTGAACATTTTTTAAATGCATCTAAAAGCCAAGACATTGCGTCCTTCAAGTAAAGCAAATCTTTGCTTGTGACTACTTGAGGGGGGGTCATAAACATGGGCTGATTTTGTTGCTGTTGTTGCTGCGGCTGCTGCATCGTTGTTTGCATCCGAGTCCCTCCTACGCAAGGATAGGGCAGTGAAAACTGCACCAGTTATGTTTTTCCCTCCGGGGATGGAATCTAGACGATTTAGTTTTTGGGAAAAAAAGAGCCCAGTCTAGAGGACTGGGCTTGCTGCAGTAGCCGGAGAATGAATCTGGATATGGGAGACCAATACGCGAATTTGTTCTAGTTCCAGGTCCAAATATTCCTCAAAAGCATGGAAAATTTGGTCCTGAATCTGACTGGCCAAGGCATTTACATTTTGAGTGAGATCCACTTTTAGATGGACGTCGACTTCAATGCTTGGGACATTATCCATATCCATTTTGATCTTCCGAAACTCCTGTAAGAAGGGGAGCGTTTGGCAGCTATGTAAAGCTATTTTTTTCATCACATGCTCCGAAACATGGATTTTTCCCGTTTGGAACTGAGGGTGGACAATGGTTGTTTCTCCGATTTCCTCTTTTTTCGGGGAGAAGATCTTATCCACTTGTGCAATGAGTCTTTGAACAAAGTCCTGCTCGACTTGCACGCGAGGAATGGGAATAACATGCCTTCCCTGAGTGCCGCGGTCGAATAGGGCGGCCTTGATTTCGGCAGAAGAGCGGACATCTTCAATATTAATGTAATGATGAATCTCGGGCAGCGAAAGGGCTTCTTGGATCCGGTGAATCATTTTTTGGGAGGTCCCTAAAATGAGGAGCCGCTCGATCGGATGACTTTCTAGGGCTTCTTTCACGGCTTCAGCGTGTTCCTTCCAAAAGAAGATGGCGCGCTTCACCGCTTGGACGGTTGTTTTTTCATATTTGGCCGATTGTCCGGCTACTTTTTTTCCTTGATAGATCAGTAGTCCATCATCAATAATCGCATTAATTTTATATTTATGAGCAAGAGCCAGGGCGCTTGTACTTTTGCCGGTTCCGCTAGGACCGTATAAGGCATAGATCTCCACAATGAGTTCTCCTTTATTCATATTGGTCGTACCATCCAGTATAAGGTAAAAAACGAGGGGAGGGAAGAGCCCCTGTCCAGAAAAAGGAAAACAGGGCTTCAAGAAGCCCTGTTTTCATATTATGATTTGCTTTCAGATAATAATGCTCCTAATTCTTTCGAGCGTTCTGTTGCTCTTAAGATGCAGGAAACTAAAGCTTCTTCAAATTGATAGGAACGCAATTTATCTAAACCAGCTTGCGTCGTCCCGTTTGGTGAGGTCACTTTTTCACGAAGGGCGGCAGGATCTTCTCCTGTCTCGATTAGCATATGCGCGGCGCCAATCAAGGTTTGCAGGATGAGTTCGCGAGCGGTGTGCTCCTCTAGTCCCGCTTTCACCGCCCCGGCTTGCATGGCTTCTACCAGGTAATAGATGTAGGCAGGACCGCTGCCGGAAAGGCCCGTTACGGCGTCAAGCTGCCCCTCTTCTACAACCACGACCATACCGATGGACTCAAAGATATGTTTCGCCAGCTCCAAGTGCTCATCGGTTGCCGTTTCCCCTTGGCAGATGCCGGTTGCCGATAGTCCAATTGTGGCCGACGTATTCGGCATGGTCCGAATCACTGGGGCGTGATGTCCCAGAAGGGAACTGATGAAGGAAGTCGTGATTCCCGCTACAACGGAAATGACGAGTTGGTTTGGATTCGTCAAATGTCTGATTTCCTCAAGGGCCGAGTGAACATCCTTAGGCTTCATGGCCAAAATCAGGATATCAGCATCCTGGATGGAGCTGTCCTTTTGATTAGCATCTGCTACGACGCCAAAATTATAGACTAACTCATCGAGACGGAATCGATCGCTGCGGTTGGTGATGCTTACAGCGCCTGGCTTAACGATCCTCTTGTTGAGCATCCCGGCCAGAACAGCCTCCGCCATGGCGCCGGCCCCCAAAAAGCAGACTTTTTTATCAGCTAACATGTTGTGCCTCCTAAATTATCGAGTTTGGCCTTGGCCGTGCAATAGGTACTTATAGGAGGTCAACTCCTTGAGTCCCATAGGTCCGCGTGCGTGAAGCTTTTGTGTACTAATTCCGATCTCGGCTCCAAACCCGAATTCAAACCCATCCGTAAATCGAGTGGACGCGTTATGGTAAACGGCCGCTGCGTCAATTTCACGTAAAAAGCGTTCAGCATTCTCCTGGTTTTCGGTTAAGATGCATTCGGAATGACCGCTTCCATACTGTTCTATATGCGAGATGGCTTCATCTAAGTCTACCGTTCTTACTGCTAAGATCAGATCAAGGAACTCACTTTCCCAGTCGGCTTCCACGGCCGCCTTAAGCCCAGGCTTCAGTGCACGTGTTTTTTCGCAAGTGCGGATTTCGACCCCTTTAGCCTCCAGCGCGTCGATCGCAGCATCAAGGTTCTGTTTCGCCCATTCAGGGTGGAGAAGTACCGTTTCTACTGCATTACATACACCAGGGCGTTGGGTTTTGGCGTTTAACATAATGTTGATAGCCATATCGAGCTGTGCACTTTCATCGACATAGATGTGGCAGTTTCCGACGCCTGTTTCTAAAACAGGCACGGTCGCGTTCTGCACGACGTGCGTGATGAGGCCAGCTCCTCCTCTAGGGATTAGAACATCGAGATATTGATTGAGACGAAGCATTTGATTGGAAGTCTCATAGGATGTATCCTCTAGGAGCTGAACTGCCTCTTTTGGTAATCCCGCTTCTTCTAAAGCGTTTTGGATCAAGTGAATGATGGCTTTGTTGGAATGGATGGCAGACGAGCTGCCTCGCAGATAAGCTGCGTTTCCGGTTTTAAGGCAAAGGGCTGCGGCATCGACGGTGACATTCGGACGAGCCTCATAAATAATTCCTGCCACTCCAAGAGGAACGCGAACTTTTTCGATCCGCAGACCATTCGGTCTCGTGAAGGTCTCCATGACTTCGCCCACAGGATCGGCCAGCTCGATCACTTGTCGCAGTCCTTCCGCCATCTCTTGGATCCGCTTCTCGCTAAGGGAAAGGCGGTCCATAATGGCTGCCGAAGTGTTTTGCTGACGCGCGTTTTCTAAATCTTTCTCGTTTTCTTCCAGAAGAAAGGCGGTATTCGATAAAAGCTGCTCAGCCATAGCGGCCAAGGCTCGATTTTTCTGTTCGGTTGAAGTCCGGTTCAAGACTTTCGCTGCTTTTTTCGCTGCGATTCCTTTTTGAATTAGTTCGTTCATGACATATCCCTCCAATCATAAGATACCCATTCGTCCCGATGAATGACCTCGGGCTTAGTGGCTTGAGCTTGTGCCATCGCATAATCCGATGAATTTCCCTTCACGAGTTCAACGAGATCCGAGGCGTAATTGACGACTCCTTTTCCCAGCCGTTCTCCGGAAGAGGTGACGACCTCAACGACTTCCCCTTTTTGAAACAATCCCTCAACTGCGGTAATCCCGGAAGGAAGCAAGCTTTTCCCTTGCTCGAGAAGCGCCATTTTCGCCCCTTGGTCAACAATGAGAGAGCCCTTCACATCCGCGTGGAAGGCAATCCACTGTTTCTTGTTATTCATGGTGGATAGGGAAGAGGAGCCGAAGTAGGTTCCCTGTCCCGTTCCATTCATGATGTCGGCAAGCTTTTCTTTACCTTGACCGCGACCTACAAACACATTCACGCCAAAGGATAGGGCGGTTTTGGCTGCGAGAATTTTGGATCTCATCCCGCCTGTACCTACTTTGGATCCGGCGCCGGTGGCCATCTCCTCAATGGCAGGGGTGATTTTTTCAATATAATCAAACTTCTTGGCCTGTGGATTTACACGAGGGTTGGCGTCATACACACCGTCGGTGTCCGTGAGTATAATGAGCAAATCCGCATGCAAGGCACCCGCCACCAGAGCAGACAACATGTCATTATCGCCAAAGGTCAATTCTTCTATGGCTACCGTGTCATTCTCATTAATGATCGGGATGGCGCGCTTTTGTAAGAGGGCCGATAGGGTGTTATGCGCGTTGATAAATTGTCTTCGCGTCGAAAAATCACGGCGGGTCAACAGAATCTGTCCCACAGGAATGTGATAATGAGAAAAGGCATGGGCATAGGTTTGGATGAGCTGGCCTTGCCCAACTGCTGCTGATGCTTGCTTCATTTCAATGGAGCTAGGCTTGCTGGAAAAGCCTAGAAGGGTAAAGCCAGCCGCAACCGCTCCGGATGAGATGAGTACGACTTCATGACCCATTTTGTGAATATGGGCAAGGGCGCTGACATGGTCGACAAGCTTAGATAGGGACAGTCCGCCTTCATCTTCGGTTAAGGAACTGCTCCCAATTTTTACGGCAATCCTGCATTTTTTCTTACCCAATAGGTTTTGCATCCGTAGGACCCCCTTCTTTAAAATCAAAAAAAATAAACCCTCCCGTCCCTATAAAAAAGGACGAAAGGGTTTCTTCCGCGGTACCACCTTAAATTGGCATTCATGCCCACTTGATTCGTTGATAACAGGGTCTCACCCTGTCCAGGTTCATTCCCTGGAGGCTCTGGGGCAGGACAGGAAGGCAATTGCGTCGACGGCTTGCAGCCTATTGACCGTCGTTCTCTGGAACGCTTGACCCTTACTGATTCCCCATCATAGCGATGGATATTGTTCAGTTCAATTATATTGTATTATTATGCATGAATTTCTGAAAAGGAGTCAAGAGTTAAATTGTTGTCCTCGTCTTTACCTTGACATCGATGGGCCTCACACATACAATTGATATGTTATAACTGTATTCATGGTTAAAATCACCGACATATACTTTAACGAAAAAAAGATAAAGAGAAGGTAGGAAGGGGTCTTATATATGGAAACGTCCGTATCCTATGAACGTTCAACGACGGATGAAACAGAGAATAACCGTGCATCTCTGCCTTTGACCTGGAGAGATTATATTGAAGTAACGAAGCCTGGGATTGTTAAATCAAATTTAATCGTGATCGTGACCGGATTCTGGCTTGCTTCAGCATGGAGCGACTCATTTAGTTTCTTGTTGTTTTTAGTGACGGTCATCGGGAGCTCACTGGTCATGGGGGGATCCTGTGTACTAAACAATTATTTGGATCGTGACTTGGACTTGAAAATGGAGCGTACAAAAGAGCGAATTATCGCTTCCGGACGCATGTCAGCTCGCTTTGCCTTGATGTATGGAATGGGCCTTATCCTAGCCGGAACCACGATTCTAGGTGTCGGCGCGAATGCGTTAGCCGCCTTGCTAGGTTTGATTGGGGCCTTTGTTTACGTGGTCGTTTATACGGCCTGGATGAAGAGAACAACCCATTTGAACACGGTGGTAGGTGCCGTCTCCGGCGCAATGCCTCCCATCATTGGATGGGCAGCCGTAACCGGAAATTTAGAGCAAGGGGCTTGGATCTTATTTGCTTTCTTGTTCCTTTGGCAGATTCCTCACTTCCTCGCTTTGGCTATACTGAAATCGGAGGACTATCGCAACGCTGGCTACCAGATGCTTCCGGTCGTGAAGGGATTCCTTGAAACGAAAAGACAAATCCTTCTCTGGACAGCCGCTGTGATTCCCGTATCGCTATTCCTCTATACCGTGGGCGTGGTTGGTAAATTCTATTTTGTGACTGCAGCTGTGCTCGGACTAGGCTGGCTAGCCTTGGCGGTTGCGGGCTTCTTCGCAAAAGATGTAATGAAGTGGGCACGCCAAATGTTCCTGTACTCGCTTGTGTATTTAACAGGTTTATGTGTTGTGATGATGCTAAATGCGCTATAATTTAATAAGAGAAACATAGAATGAAACCTCGCTATTTTAAGCGGGGTTTCTATTATGATCTGGGATTTGTCGGGGGTAGCAATGAAAAGAATGAAACAGCGGTATTTGGATCCGCGAACTGAACAATATCGTTTCTATATCTTAATTTTATCTGTCGCGGTCGCTGGCTTAAGCCAAGGCTTAACGCTGCCTTTGTTATCCATCATGATTGAAAAGGCGGGTCACTCTTCCGTCTTAAATGGGTGGAATGCCGCAGCTTTGTACATCGGGATGTTTACGGCTTCTTTTTTCGTAGAGAAGCCGTTGCGCAGGTATGGTTATAAGCCCATGATTCTAGTTGGGATTATCATGGTTCTTCTTGCGTCATTATTGATCCCATTCTGGCACAATTTAATATGGTGGTTTGTCTTGAGGTTTATGATTGGAGCAGGGGATAGCGCTTTGCATTATGCTTCTCAGCTTTGGATTACCTCGACCAGTGCGGAGGAACGCAGGGGCAGAAATATCTCCTTGTATGGTTTAGCCTATGGGTCTGGGTTTAGCATCGGGCCGTTCGGAGTCAATCTAATGGGGATTCATATCTGGCTTCCTTTTCTTGTGATTGCTCTTTTTTATATTGTTGCTTTTGGTCTTGTTCTTCGGTTAGGAAATGATTTTCCAGAAGTAATGAAAAAGGAAGAGAAAATGTCGTATCGAAAGACCTTTTCCTATGGTTGGTATGCCTTGATTCCTGCTTTTCTCTATGGCTATATGGAAGCCGTGATGAATGGTAGCTTCCCGATTTATGCCTTACGCACTGGGATCTCGGAGGCGTGGGTGTCCCTGATTCTTTTTTCTTTTGCAGGAGGAGCGTTGCTGACCCAGCTTCCTCTCGGCATCTGGAGCGATCGAGTGGGGAGAAAACGGGTCCTGATGACGGCGGGTGCCATAGGGGCTGTTGGTTTTTCCACTGTTCCCTTAGCGGGAGATCATGTGACGGTGATCATCCTTATTTTTGCTATCACCGGCTGTTCTGTCGGTTCTTTCTTCTCCCTCGGATTGGCTTATTTGGCGGATATTCTGCCCAAACACATGCTGCCAAGTGCCAATGTATTGGCGGCTATGCTGTTTAGTATTGGAAGCATCATGGGGCCAGGAATGGCGGGAATGGGCATCCAATTTATCCATCCGGACAGCTTATTCTACTTTTTAGGCTTTGTCTTTGCTGGGTTCTTCCTGCTTGGCTTCGTGTCTAAACGCAGCTATCAACAGGGCCAACAGCAAGCTGAAAATGTCACCTCAAGGTCTTGACCCCGAACGCACGTGTGCGTTATCATCAATAAGAATAATGCCTTGCCAACGGAATGTTACGTTCCTTGCGGCAGGGCTTTGTTTTTTAAGGAGGAGAAACCATGAGCTTTAGTGGATTTTTGAGCGGGATGAAGCATGAATATACCAGCCCTGTTGTTTATCATTTACCGTTGGGCGATGACCTTGTCGTATTGAATGAGTGGCTAGGAAAAACAGTCAAGCTCACCTTTGTGGGCGAGATGGCTTGTACAAACTGTGGACGCAAAATTAAAAAAACGTACAATACGGGATACTGCTATCCCTGTGTGATATCCTTGCCGGAGACGGATTTATGCATCGTAAAGCCGCATGAATGTCACTATCACCTAGGCACCTGTCGCGATTCGGAGTTTGGCGATACCCATTGCATGATTCCGCATTATGTCTATTTAGCGGTGAGCAGCGGAGTCAAGGTAGGACTTACGCGAAAAACCAATGAAATGAAGCGGTGGGTGGACCAGGGAGCGATTCAGGCCATTCCCATTGCGGAGGTTCCAACCCGAAAAATGGCCGGGGAGCTGGAAGTAGCGATTGCCCAGCACGTCCCAGATAAAACCGATTGGCGAAAAATGCTCAAAGGGGACGTAGAGTCATTGGATTTACTGGAACTTCGCGAAACCATTTTTGCTCATTTTCCAAAAGAGTTTGAACCGTATGCGATTCGGGAAGAGCAATGGATCGAATTAGTGTATCCTATTTTAGAATCCGTGGGCAAGGTCAAGACGTACAACCTTGATAAGCAGCCTGAGATTGAGGACAGGCTTATCGGCATTAAAGGGCAATATCTTATTTTTGAACAGGCTGTTCTAAACATTAAGAAATATACGGGTTATAAGATAGAAATTTCTGCATAGAAGCTAATGGATTTTCTCACGTTATAGGCAGGAGGAATGAACGATGAGAAAAAATGAAATCTTATATGAGCATCAGCTGGCAGGAACCATTGATGAAGAAATGAAGGCAGAATTTGCTTCCTTTGACGCGATAGCGCAAACCTTTAGAGTTCATCCGGCTGACGAAGCCAATTATCAAGGAACGGTTGGCTATAAAGATGCTTAATTGTGTATGATAGGGCTATGAGATTATGGTAAAATAATCTAGATCATACATAAGGAGGCCTGTTTGAAAATGAGTTATCCTACAGAACTTAAGTATAGTAAAGAGCATGAGTGGGTGCGCGTCGAAGGGAACAAGGCGTACATCGGGATTACCTACTTCGCTCAATCAGAACTAGGCGATATCGTATTTGTTGAGCTTCCTTCCGTAGGAGATGAGATTGACCAGAATAGCTCCTTTGGAAGCGTAGAATCCGTTAAGACCGTTTCTGAGCTTTATGCTCCTGTAAGCGGAAAGGTTCTTGAGGTCAATGCTGAACTCGAAGATTCTCCTGAGCTAGTGAACGATTCTCCATACGAAAAAGCCTGGATGATTGTGGTTGAGTTGGCTGACCCTTCTCAAGTGGACGGGCTATTGTCTGCTGATGAATACGAAAGCATGGTTAAGGAAGACTAAGATCAACCTCTAATACTAAGGAGTTGATGGGACTTATGGCTGACCTTTCACCGCGCACAGACATCACAGATCGAATCCGAGGAGAGATTAAAGAGGATCACATCGTTCTCACCTTGCATGGGAAGTCCATAGGCCATATTCCTTTTGACGCTGCCTGCGTCCATATGGACCAAGGCTTTCAAGTGGATGATCAGCGGATCTTCAGAGTGGATGATCCGAATATCCCGCAACCTAGTCAATATGTGGATAATTGTGAAGAAGGCTGGTGCTAATGGCACCAGCTTTTTCTTTGATTTCCTTTGTGTTTTCCTGCCAATCACCCCAACATTTAAGCCTATGAAACCGGAATACTCCCTATTAAAATAGAATATATATCTGAAAAAATGTTTCGGCCAAACGTTTCGAGGGAAGCCGCGGTTGAGGAAAGTTGGGGAGGAGATGCAATGAGTTTTTGTTGTGGAGCGAGTATGATTGGCGCCCTCGGCAGCCTGCGTCACCATAAGACGTATGTGAATAATGTGCCGATCCTTCATTGCCCGGTATGCAACCGGATTGATGTTCATCCGAAGGTGGAAGAAGAATTTGAGATCATTTCCGAGTACGCCCAGACAGATGACACACCTGAAGTGGATTTTAAAGAATATGTGAACAGCGAGCTGTTGAAAAATATTTTTGAAAATTGTACAGTAATTGATGAAGGTCGTATTGATGAAGTTTTCCGTCAACAGATTGATTCTGCATTAGACCTTTTATCTGTTGCGAAGCAACTAAAAGACCGTGAGTGGGAAGAAGCGCTGAAAAAACGATTGAATCGCTTAAGCGAGCGGTTAAGCAAGTGGAAAAGCCAAAAGCAACGTTAAAAAAGCTTCGAAAGAAGCTTTTTTTATTGCATCATTGCTATCCATTTTTTTCTTTTTTACATATACGGACATAAAAGCAAATAGGAAATCGAATGTCTATTGTGTGAGGTGAAAACATGTTTTTAACCCGCTTCCTAGGAAAGCGTTCTTCACAGCCGTCAGAGGTGAAGATCGAGCTCGAGCATGATGTTTATCTGGCCCAGAACGGAGATTTGGACGTCCGAAATCAACTAATTGCACGTTATACGCCTTTTATATCTCAGGTCGCCTCGAAGGTCTGCAAACGATTTATTGACCCATCTCGAGACGATGAGTTCAGCGTGGCCATGGAAGCTTTTGATGAAGCTATCAATAAATATGCGGCAGGCAAAGGTAGCTCTTTTCTTTCTTTTGCCGACCTTGTGATCCGGCGAAGGACGATTGATTTTATCCGGAAGGAAGCAAGGCACCGGGGTCAGCTGTCTTTGGAGCAGACGCTGGAAGGCGAAGAAGAATCGGAACTGTCTCCTATTGAGACGCAGGCTTCTATTCAGCAGTATCAGCTTGACTATGAAGCAAGCCTGAGAAAAGAAGAAATTGACCATTACAAAGAAAAGCTGAAAGAATTCGACATTGACCTGATGGATTTGCCGGAGATCTCTCCTAAGCACGCCGATGCCAGGCAAAATGCGATCCAAGTTGCTCGGACCTTAGCTAGTAATCAAAGACTGGCGACTCTTTTTAAAGAAAAAAAGAAATTACCGATGAAAGAGCTGATGAATGAAGTGGAAGTCAGCCGCAAAACAGTGGAACGAAACCGAAACTATATCGTTGCCATCATTCTTTTATTAATGGAAGATTATCATTATCTTCAAAGCTACCTTCAACTAGATGAGAAAGGAGGGTGAAATCCCGTTGAGAAAAGGTATCGTGATGGAATCCGGGGATAAATGGACGGTCATCTTAACTGCGCAAGGCGAATTTGTAAAAATACCAGCACACCCTCAACACATCGAGGGGAAGGAAGTTTTTTTTCATCCTGAAGCCGTGGTGCTGCAGGAAAAGAAAAAAAGAAGATGGCCAAGATGGATGAGCGGCGTGTCGCTTGCTACGGCCTGTCTGCTGCTGTTAGCTGTACTCTTCCCCTTGGGTGGCGGCAGCTCCGCTTATGCAGCAGTAACCATTGACATTAACCCAAGTGTAGAATTGCAAGTAAACAAGGATGGAATGGTTATGGAGATCACTTCCATGGACGAGGAAGGCCAGGATGTGATCAAGGAGCTGAATTGGAAAGACCAACCATTAGCTACGGTGACGATAAGTATCATTCAATTAGCAAAGCAAAAAGGCTATATGAATACGGAGCAACGTGTGCTCATTACCACGACCTATTATGAAGAGGAGCATGAACGCAGTCTGGACCCTTTTTTGGAAGAAGCCTCGCAAACGGTTAATCCTGATCAGGAAATTACCTTCGTGATTTTGGAGGGTAAGAAGGAATGGCATGACGAAGCCAAGGCCAAGCAAGTTCCTCCAGGTGCTTATATGCTTGTGAAGAAAGCGGAACAACAGGGAATTACCATCAAGCAAGAGGAAGCAAATGAAGTAAAGCTAGAGCAGATTCTTCCTGTTACAGGCGTTAAGGTCATCGCGCCTAAATCAAAGAAAGATAAGCCTAAAGAGATTAAAGGGAACCCTTCCGCTCCAGGGCAACAGAAAAAGCAAGAACACGTCCCTTCTCAGGCCCCAAATAAGGGTGAGGAAAAGAAGCAGGACAAGAAACCTGAAGAGAAGAAATCTGAAGAGAAGAAAGAGTCCCAATCAAAAGAAAAACCTAAGGAAGAAAAGGAGGCACCGAAAAAGGTGCCTCCTAAGCCACATGAAGATCAAGCTAAGCCTCCCGCACAGTCTGAGAAGAAAGATGACGATGACCGTGATGGTCCTAAAGGGCAAGAGAGAGGAAAAGGCAACGAAAATAGCCAAGCGAATCATCAAGAAGATAAAAAAGAAGATAAAAAGGAAAAAGAAGAGAATAAGGGAAATCAAAAAGAAAAAAAGGATGACTAAAGCTGCCGATAAGGCGGCTTTTTTTCATCCTTTGTTCTAGCAGCTTGCTTCTCCAAAAATCGAAGAGCGTCCTCCCTTTGAATCAATGCCTGTGAAGTTGATGGGGTTAAAATCATCCCAATACGTTGCGTTAGATAAGATTAAGGGGGTTTCTTCTACTAATTCATGATACTCATGTTCGGTAAGATACTGATAGGCGTAGCGATTGAGGAAACGAATCCTCCAGATTCGTTTTCCTTGCCAGGAGAGAAAATGAGAGGCAAGTTTGTTGCACTTAACGCTTTGCTGGTTGATGACTTTCTGGCAGGCTGGACAATTAAAATCCATGATTCAAACCTCCTGAATAGAGTCGATCCTTGTCCTTATTATACAATAAATGGATACTAAATAGGGGGAAGAGTCCAATTTTTTCACAATCCTGCGGATGCCAAGCATATAATACTATAACACCTCTCTACTACTAGAACGGGAGAGTGATGGGGATGTTCAAAAGAAGTAAAGAGGATTGGTTTATTTTTTGGTTCTCTGTCATCCTATTCGTAGTTTTAGTGATTGGTACGCTCTATCCTTAAAGAGGGTGTCCTAAAGGAATAGGACACTTTCTTTTTTTTTTTTTTAGTAAATCGGGCAGCGGCGCTTCTATAAACAGAATAGAAATCGTTATCAAATACCAAGATATGAATATGAAGGAAGGTGTGGGGGAAGAACTCCATGTTTTTTGAAAAAACGTGAAATGAAATGGGACTGTTTTTTGTCACATAATCCTGGCAGAAGACTATAATTTATTATGGACTAATTATTTAAATGTGTTATACTATTGAACATAAAGAAATGGCGAATAGGATATATTTGATCCGAATTGGGAGGAACGACAAATGGATACAAAGCTAAGCTTAGAAGTTAATGAGGTACTTGCGGCGGGGAAAACACGCTTTAATCTATCCGTACCTCAGTTAGTAGAAGCAGCGGTGCAAAGAGGAGAAGCGATGCTAACCGCCAGCGGAGCTCTTCGAGCAGAAACAGGAAAATATACGGGTCGATCCCCCAAAGATAAATTCATAGTTGATGAGCCTAATGTACATGATGACATTGCATGGGGACCGGTGAATCAGCCGATTTCAGCTGCAGCGTTTGATAAGCTATATCAGGATGTACTAGAGTACTTAAATGGAAAAGATTTGTTTGTTTTTGATGGCTTTGCTGGCGCCAATGAGACATACCGTTTGCCGATTCGTATAATCAATGAGTATGCTTGGCATAACCTATTTGTTCATCAATTGTTTGTCAGACCAACCGCAGAAGAATTGAAAAGCCATGTTCCTGGCTTTACGGTGATTTCCGCTCCGGGCTTTGAGGCTACGCCGGCTCTACACGGAACGAATTCCGAGACATTTATCATGGTGAGCTTCTCTAAGAAGACTGTGTTGATCGGTGGAACGAAGTATGCAGGAGAAATGAAAAAGTCCATCTTCAGCGTCATGAATTACTTATTGCCACAACAGCAAGTATTTCCAATGCACTGCTCGGCTAACGTAGGCGAAGCAGGAGATGTTGCCTTGTTCTTTGGGCTTTCCGGCACAGGAAAGACGACGCTGTCTGCTGATCCTAACCGCCGCTTAATCGGCGATGACGAGCATGGATGGTCTGATCTTGGTGTGTTTAATATCGAGGGCGGCTGCTATGCCAAGACGATCAATTTAACAGAAGAAAAAGAACCTCAGATCTGGAATGCGATCAAGTTCGGATCTGTACTGGAAAACGTGGTGCTAGACGAAGAAACTCGTATTCCAGACTATGATAATGGAAGCTTAACGGAGAATACGCGCGCGGCCTACCCGGTTGACTTTATTCCAGGTGCCATGATCCCAGGCGAAGCTGGACACCCTAAAGTGATTGTGTTTTTAACCGCTGATGCGTTCGGCGTATTGCCTCCCATCTCGAAGCTGACCAAAGAGCAAGCGATGTATCATTTCCTATCCGGATACACCAGTAAGCTTGCAGGTACGGAGCGTGGAGTAACCGAGCCGGAAGCTACTTTCTCTACTTGCTTCGGAGCGCCATTCCTGCCGCTTCAGCCAAGCGTATATGCAGAAATGTTAGGGGAAAAAATTACCGGACACAACGCTCAAGTTTATCTTGTGAACACAGGATGGTCTGGTGGTCCTTATGGAGTAGGAAAGAGAATGAATCTCGCCTACACTCGTGCGATGGTAACCGCTGCGATTAACGGCAGCCTAGCTGAGGCAGAGTACACGGTGGATCCCATTTTTGGATTGTCTGTACCAACTGCAGTAGCAGGAGTGCCGAGCGAAGTTCTGGTTCCTCGCAATACATGGGCTGATCAAGACGCTTACGACCAAAAGGCAAAAGAATTAGCTTCTCGTTTCGCGAAGAACTTTACGAAGTTCCAAGGTGTATCCGCAGAGATTTTAGGAGCAGGTCCAAAAGCGTAAGGAAGAAAAAGGTACCGAGTTTCGGTGCCTTTTTTGTGTGCGGATGGTTAATCTATGTCTTGATACAAATACTATTCAATAGTACTATTAGGCAGAAATGTACAATCCTTGGTGATCTGGGAGGCACACTTTTTAAACAAAAATATTTAAAAAATATGCAAATAGTGTTTCCTTGATTTAATTCTCTGATATACTATAATATAAAAGAGCTGATAATCAATTGAGAATGGATGACGAAGATTTCCAGTCAATTGTGAATAATGAATGGAGGATGAAAGTTAATGTCACAAGTGCCACATTTGAAAATAGAAGATTTAAGGGTTTCGATCGAAGATAAAGAAATCCTCAAAGGTTTTAACCTTGAGATTAAGGGCGGAGAAGTACATGCTATCATGGGACCGAATGGTACAGGGAAGAGTACGCTATCTTCAGCCATCATGGGTCATCCCAAGTATGAAGTAACAGGCGGGTCTGTTACCTTAGACGGGGAAGATGTATTGGAAATGGGAGTAGATGAGCGGGCTCGCAAGGGTCTATTTCTTGCTATGCAGTACCCAAGCGAGATTAGCGGAGTAACGAATGCAGACTTTTTGCGCAGTGCGATCAATGCTCGTCGCGGAGAAGGAAATGAAATCTCCTTAATGAAGTTTATCCGTGAAATGGAAAAGAAAATGAAGACTCTTGAAATGGATGAATCATTCAGCCACCGTTACCTCAATGAAGGCTTCTCTGGTGGAGAAAAGAAGAGAAACGAAATTTTGCAGATGTTGATGCTTCAGCCTCGTATCGCCATTCTAGATGAGATTGACTCTGGTTTGGACATCGATGCCTTGAGGATCGTTTCCGAAGGCGTAAATGAGCTATTAAGCCCTGAGGTAGGCGTTCTTGTGATTACTCACTACCAGCGCTTGTTGAACTATATTAAGCCTGATTTTGTCCATGTTATGATGCAAGGACGCATTGTGAAATCGGGTGGTCCTGAGCTAGCTGAACGTTTAGAAGCTGAGGGATATGACTGGATTAAAGAAGAGCTGGGAATTGTAGACGAAACAGTTGGCGCTGAAGCGTAGAGGGGGTGCTGACATGAGTGTAGATACTAAATTGCGATTTGACCGTGAAACCATCACCCAATTTTCCCAGCAATCCGGTGAACCGGAATGGATGATGAACCTTCGCCTTCAAGGATTTGAGCAATACGGAAGCTTGGCGCTTCCTAAGTTAGAAAAAACAAAACTAGATAAGTGGAATGTAGACGGTTTTGTTCCTTTCCAGACGCATGAGGCCGTAACGGACGTAAAGCAATTACCTGAAGAGATTCAGGCTCTGTTGGTCCAAGAAGAAGGTCAGCCGCGTGCGATTCTTGTACAGCATGATGCATCTGTTGTTTTTACCTATATCCCTGAGGAGCTAACAGCACAAGGCGTGGTGTTCGGATCCTTACAAGCGGCCTTAAGCACGCACGGCGAACTGATTCAAAAGCACTTCATGCAAAAAGACAGCAAAGTGGATTCGCACAAGCTATCTGCCTTGCACACCGCCGTATGGAGCGGAGGAGTGTTCCTCTATGTGCCTAAGAATGTGGAAGCTAAGATCCCCGTTCAAGCCGTCTACTATACAAGCGGGAAAAATGCAGGATTATTCCCTCATGTGACGATTATTGCTGAAACTCACAGCTCTGTGTCGTATACTGATACGTATGTGAACCTTGCCGACACGGAGGGAGTACACAATGGAGTAGCGGAAGTTCACGTTAAGCCGGGAGCGAAAGTAAGATATACGTCTGTTCGTACCTTCGAGCAGTCCGTCACGGACTTTATTTTCCGCCACGCTACCGTTGAACAAGATGGCCGTATGGAATGGGTTCTAGGAGAAATGAATGACAGTGACACCGTCACACAGAATACTACCCATTTACTTGGTAATGGATCTACTGTAGACTCCAAACTTGTAACGATTGGTTCAGGAACACAAAAAGAAAATGTCGTATCCAAGGTCGTACACACAGGTAAGCATTCCGACAGTCAGCTTCTTGTAAAGGGAGTATTAAAGGACGAGGCTACCGCTATTCTTAATGGGCTTACCTTTATCGAAAAGGGAGCCACAAAGTCTAATGGGGAACAGGCCGAGAATGTGCTGATGCTAAGTCCGAAGTCTCGTGGGGATGCTAATCCTATTCTACTTATTGACGAAGATGATGTTAAAGCAGGCCATGCCGCAAGTGCAGGCCAGATCAATCCACTGCAGATCTTCTACTTGATGTCACGCGGATTGACGAAGGCGGAAGCTCAGCGCTTGATCATCAATGGATTCGTGGCGCCAGTAGTAGATGAGATTACAGAGTCGGGTGTTAAAGACCTTTTGGAAAGGACAATTGAGAGGAAAGTGTCCCGATGAATATTAAAGAGATCAAGTCCCAGTTTCCTATCTTAAATCAAGAAATCAATGGACATCCCTTGGTGTACTTGGATAGTGCGGCGACTTCTCAAAAACCCATTGCAGTTATCGAAGCGATTGAAGACTACTATCGCAGATATAATTCTAACGTGCATCGCGGTGTCCATACCTTAGGAACCTGGGCGACTGATGCCTACGAAGGCGCGAGGGAAAAAGTCAAAAAGTTCATTAACGCCAAAGAAGCGGCAGAGATTATTTTCACCCGCGGAACGACCACGGCGCTTAATATCGTAGCTCAAAGCTATGCACGTGAATTCCTAAAGGATGGCGATGAAATCGTCATTACCTTTATGGAGCACCACAGTAATCTCATTCCTTGGCAACAGGCAGCCAAGAGAACAGGTGCAACCTTGAAATATCTTCCGCTTCAGCCGGATGGAACCGTTAAGCTAGAAGATGTGGAAGCGACTATTACACCGCAAACAAAATTAGTTTCCATCGCTTATGTATCGAATGTTATGGGAACCATTCATCCCATCAAGCAAATTGCAGAGATCGCCCATCGCAACGGCGCGGTGATCTGTGTGGACGCAGCTCAGGCAGCACCGCATATCAAAATTGATGTGCGCGATCTGGACTGTGATTTCTTAGCCCTTTCCGGCCATAAGATGGCAGCTCCAACAGGGATTGGAGCGTTGTACGGTAAACGTGACCTTCTAGAGAAGATGACTCCGTATGAGTTTGGTGGAGAAATGATCGACTTTGTAGAATTATACGATTCCACATGGAAAGAGCTTCCTTGGAAATTTGAAGGTGGAACTCCGATCATCGCTGGTGCCGTGGGGTTAGGCGCAGCCATCGACTTCCTGCAGCAAATTGGAATGGATGAAATCGAGCGTCATGAAAAACAACTGGTTGGCTATGCGATGGAACAATTGCGCGGGATTGAGGGGTTGACCATTTTTGGACCCGAGGAACGAAGCGGGCTGGTTACCTTTAATTTGGACGATGTCCATCCGCATGATGTGGCTACGGTTTTAGATGCAGAGGGAATTGCTGTACGCGCGGGTCATCACTGTGCTCAGCCATTGATGAGATGGCTGAATGTAACGGCAACCGCAAGAGCAAGCTTCTACATCTACAATTCCGAAGAAGATATTGACGCTCTGGTGAAAGGTTTAAAAAAGACAAAGGAGTATTTTGGCAATGTCTTCCTTGGATGATTTATACCGTCGCGTAATTATGGATCACTATCAGAATCCTCGTAATAAAGGACAGTTGGAGAATGACGGATCGGTTACCATAAACCTAAATAATCCAACCTGTGGGGACCGTATCCAGCTTCAGATGAAGGTGGATAATGGGATCATACAGGATGTCAAGTTTACAGGAGAAGGCTGCTCCATTAGCATGTCATCTGCATCCATGATGACCCAAGCGATTAAAGGAGCCACGCTGGAAGAAGCACTCAAGCTAGCTGATATTTTTTCCGCCTTGATGAAGGGGGAAGAAATTGAAGAGGATGATTTGGATTTAGGGGACATTGAAGCTCTTCAGGGAGTAGCGAAGTTTCCAGCTCGGATCAAGTGTGCCACGCTGGCATGGAAAGCCTTGCAGCAAGGAGCAAGCGAAGTAAAGTAATTGCCGTCTAGGCAAGGAAATATAAGGAGGGAGAATTATGGCTAAAAAACAACCTGAGTTGTCGGAATACCAATATGGGTTTCACGATAAGGACGTTTCCGTATTCCGTACCAAAAAAGGTTTGACAAAGGAAATTGTAGAGGAAATCTCCCGCATTAAGAGCGAGCCGGAGTGGATGCTCGAATTCCGTTTGAAGGCACTTGACATTTTCTATAGCATGCCAATGCCGGAATGGGGCGGCGAACTAAAGGACTTGGATTTCGAATCCATTACCTACTACGTTAAGCCTTCCGAGAAGCAAGGAAAAACGTGGGAAGAGGTTCCTGCAGAGATTAAGGCTACGTTCGATAAGCTTGGAATTCCTGAAGCGGAACAGAAATTCCTCGCCGGGGTATCTGCCCAATATGAATCCGAGGTTGTTTACCATAACATGCAGGAAGACCTTGAGGCACTAGGCATTCTTTTCACTGACATGGATTCCGCGGTTCGCGAGCATCCGGAGATTGTGAAAGAGTATTTCGGTACGGTCATTCCTTCTACGGACAATAAGTTTGCTGCATTAAACAGCGCGGTATGGTCAGGTGGAAGCTTTATCTATGTACCACCGGGAGTCAAGTGCGAGCAGCCATTGCAAGCTTATTTCCGCATTAACTCGGAAAACATGGGACAGTTTGAGCGCACTTTGATCATCGCGGATGAAGACAGTTTTGTGCATTACGTAGAGGGCTGTACGGCTCCGATTTACTCCACGGATTCTCTTCACAGTGCGGTGGTTGAGATTATCGTGAAGAAAGGTGCTCGATGTCGTTACACCACGATCCAGAACTGGTCAGCCAACGTATACAACTTGGTTACCAAGCGTGCGATCGCACATGAAGATGCGACCATGGAATGGATCGATGGAAATATCGGAAGTAAGCTGACCATGAAGTATCCAGCGGTTGTCATGGTAGGACCAAGAGCCAAGGGTGTGGTTATTTCCATCGCTGTAGCGGGTAAGGGTCAGCACCAGCACGCAGGAGCCAAAATGACCCATCTTGCTCCGGATTGCTCTTCCACCATTGTTTCCAAGAGCTTGAGTAAGCATGGCGGAAAAGTAACGTATATGGGATTATCGCGTTTCGGACGAAATTCTGCGGGATCTAAGTCCAACATTAAATGTGATACGATTATCCTAGATGAGATCTCTACATCTGATACGATCCCGTTTAACGAAGTATTAAACGATCAGGTTACCTTAGAGCACGAAGCTACCGTCTCTAAAGTAAGTGAAGATCAATTGTTCTACTTGATGAGCCGTGGCTTGACCGAGGAAGAAGCGACTCAAATGATCGTTATGGGCTTTATTGAGCCTTTCACTAAAGAACTGCCAATGGAATATGCCGTTGAGATGAACCGTCTCATTAAGTTCGAGATGGAAGGTAGTATCGGGTAACTTTGAATACGTGTCTGCTGTGACTTTACACCTTTGTGTGAAGTCGCTCGGACACGTATTTTTTTTTGCCCCCCATTGCCACACATGGGATAATTATCATCCAACCAAAAGAATATAAGCATCAATCATACCGCATACTAAATTTTGTGTTCCTATTATTAGCCAATGTATAGGAGGGGTTAACGATATGACTCAGTTTCCGAAGGAATATTGGCGAGAGAATATTTATGAAAGGGAGCACCGAATCCAACAACAAAAGGTGGAATATGTGATGAGCAGAACAGAAGAAATAGCAAAAGAGGAAATTGCTGAAGAACTGACACCACTAAGAACACAACTAGACCAGATGCAACAAGCTCTTAGTCAACTCAAAACTACTCCACAACAAAGCGGTGTACAAAATCAACAACAGACCAATCAACTTATGCAGCAAATGAACCAATTTGGAAACCAAGTCCAGAGCCAACAACAGCAGGTATTCCAACAGTTACAACAGTCCATTCAACAAGCTGCCCAAATATTGAACCAAGCCAACCAAGGTATTCAATCTGTCCAGATGCTTACTCAAATGAATCAAATGATTTCTCAATCTCAGCAGCAATTACAAAATGTTGGTCAGCAACAACAGCAACAACAAATGTACCAACAAACGTTGCAATAGGAAACAAAGGGTTACGCAGCATCATAGCGTAACCCTTTTATGTGATAGGATGCTATTTATGGCGAGAAAACAGTTAGGAAGTTGACTTTATAGACTTTTATATATATATTATTTTGTAATATTACCCCTCCAATAACTAAGTTTGAGATTGAAAGATAGGTCAAAATCCCGGAACACTTTCCGGGATTTTTCCTCTATATGAAGAAGAAGGTTTCTTAATAACTAAATATCTAGTATTATGAATATTAAGTATACGTGCTTTTGGGGTTTGGATGACAGAAAGGGGAGAGGGTGTTGACATCAGAAAAGCTCCACATCTTGCATACAAACGATATACACAGTCATTTTCAACAAATGCCGTACATAGCTGGAGGAATCCGTAAGTTAAAAAAGGAATGCGAAGATAAAGGGGAAGCCGTTGTTATTGTGGATCTAGGCGACCATGCAGATCGTATGAGTCCTCTAACGGAAGGAACCTGGGGACAGGCCAATGTTCGAGTCATGAATGCCACAGGCTACGAGCTTGCCTCCATAGGCAACAATGAAGGACTAACCTTCCCTAAGAGCAAGCTCCTCTCTTTCTATAATGAGGCCGACTTTCAAGTTCTGTGTGCTAATGTAACCGACGCAGACACACAAGAGATTCCTCCTTTTATGAAGCCCTATGTAATCAAGACTGTAGGGAATATCAAGGTAGGATGGATTAGTGCGACCGCCGCTTTTCCGGTTTACGGATTATTGGGATGGAACGTCCATGACCCTCTCCAAACGATTCAACAGCTTGTCCAAGCCTTACGGAAACAAGTTGATATTGTGGTAGTGCTGTCCCACACGGGGTTCAACAGTGATCAACGACTGGCCCAAGAGGTGAGGGGAATCGACCTGATTATCGGAGCCCATACCCATGATTTGCTAGAAACGGGGATCCGAGTTAAGGATACCTTCATTATTCAGGCAGGGAAGTTTGGACAATATCTAGGTCACACCACCATTCAATTCGAAAAGAAAACCCGTCAGATTATAAACATTAAAGGAAACTGTCTTCCCGTCCATACCTTTGACCCAGCCCCGGATATTGAGGAACTAATCGAGCAGCAACAGCAAATTGCCCATGAGGTGCTTTCCCCTTCAATTACGACGTTGGATCATGATTTTCCGATTGATTGGAACTCGGAATCCCCTTTAGGAAACTTATTGGCTGAAGGAATCCGAGATTGGGTAGGGTCAGACATCAGTATGGTGAACGCAGGCCAGCTCCTTTTCTCATTGCCTAAAGGAGCCGTAACCCGCAAAGACCTTCTTGCCCTATGCCCCCACCCGATCAACCCCTGTCGGCTTGAAATTAAGGGGCGGCATATCCGGGGGATTTTGGAAGAGTCTCTGACGGAAAAAAGCATCCATCGCCAAATTCGTGGGCTAGGGTTTAGAGGGAAGGTGCTGGGATGGCTTTGTGTGGATGGGATGACTTTGCACTATGACTTAAATAAAGTCGAAGGTGCCCGCCTTGGGCAAGTCTTCATCCATAATCAGCCGCTAGACGAAGAAAAGACCTATTCTGTGGGCACAATAGATATGTTTACGTTCGGATTTATTTTCCCGCAATTTAGGGAAGCTGAGCATATTGATTATTTTCTTCCCGAATTTATTCGAGATGTTCTAGCCAAAGAGCTTCAAAGCCATGATGCTCTGAAACGAAGCAGCAAGCCTAGATGGATCCATGCGTAGGAGGTGAAGGAATGAAATTTATCGACGACCTGTATAATCTTTATCGCGACCACTTAACCGGTGATGACGAGGATGCAATTGCTATTGTCTTAGGGGTGTTACAAGAGCAGGACCGAGGCGATATGCTCAAGCTTATTAAAGACATGGACGAAGAAGAAATCTTCCAGATGCTAAGCATGTTTATGATCGAATTAATGAGACAGAAAATGGCAAATGAAGGTGTTGGAAGCAGCACTTTGGATACCGATCCGACACGAGACACCTTCCATTAGGTGCACCACTTCTCTCTATAGGGCATATGATACTTTGAGATCATGTTCATTTAGGGAGGTAGCAAACGGTGATAGACGTAAAACCGATCACCCTTGAAGGACATCAGGTTGTGGCCATATCCGTATTCTTGCCAAAAACAACTTTGCTGGTTGTTACCACTGATAAAGGCTATATCATGTGTGGAGCTTTGGACGTCGCCTTGCTTAACGAAAAGCTCAGCGACCGCCACATTATCGCCGGCCGTGCTCTGGGTGTCAGAACCATTGAGCAGCTTTTGGACGCACCACTTGAATCCGTGACTAAGACGGCAGAAGCAATGGGAATTACCGCAGGCATGACCGGAAGAGATGCTATCTTGAAGATGGTATAGGCATAGATAAAGGAAACAAGCGTGTCAGGGAGCTGACACGCTTTTTCTTGTGGGAGCCTTACTTCCTCGCATCATTGTTTTGGCGCTGAATTCCAGCGTCTGCCTGGCGATCCAATTGATCTTGGATTTGTCCAATGGAGTTTTTGCGTTGAGGCTTATCGTTAGGTTGTTTGCGGTCAGGCATGGTTTGATCCCTCCTTATGGTTTGACTTTATTAAGATCCGGAGAAGGGAGGGGTTTTATGACTGGGTGATTATTCCCCAGCAGCATATATTTCCCTCCTATGAGTTTTTCTCCATTTTCACTTCCTCTGTAAACCGATTCCCGCGTTGGAAAAGAGGAAGAATAAGGGTAAGAGCCGTTAAAATCATAAGCGTTCCCGCAATGGGATGATTCCATAATGAAGCAACAAAGGCATTTAAGGATCCGTCATTAGACATGGAAAGGAACCGGCGCAAATTAGATTCCATCAATGGTCCCAATATCAAGGCCAAGACGAGCGGAGAGCGCGGAATTTCCAATTTAGAAAAAACGAAGCCCAATATGGCAAACACCAGCATCGTCTTAATGTCAAAGAAGTTATTTTGAATCGCAAAGGTCCCCAAAAAGCACAGCGCAAGTATGGCTGTATTCAGAATGGGAAAAGGGACTAGCAGCAATTTCGAAAAATACCGGGCGCCACCAAGCCCAATCACCAATAAAAAGAGATTCGCCACAACCATGCCGATGAAGATGGCCGAAACGATATCAAAATTCTGCTGAAAAAGCAAAGGACCTGGAACTAATCCATGAATCATGAATGCCCCTATAAGTATGGCGGTAACAGCGTCACCAGGTATGCCTAGAGAGAGCAGGGTAATCATGGCTCCCCCAGTACAGGCATTATTGGCGGACTCAGCGGCAGCAATCCCTTCTATTGATCCTTTGCCTAGCTTGTCGGGGTCGTTAGAAAATCTCTTCTGCTGAGCATAAGAAACGATGGATGCGATGGTTCCGCCTGCTCCGGGTATCGCACCGATAATGACGCCAACGATGCTGGACCGTGATATGTTAAGCCAGAGCTTCTTCATGTCCATCCAAGTGGGAAGGACGCGTCTAACCTGAAGGTCCAAAACTTGGACCTCCTTGTTTCCAGGTTTGAATTTGCTTTCTGTATTTAAGAGAATCTCCGTTATTCCATACAAGCCGATCATCGCGGATACAAACTGAATGCCTGAAAATAAATTGATTTCCCCAAACGTAAAGCGCGAAACGGAGGTCATGGGATCGGCCCCTATCGTCGCGATGAGGAGACCAATGGAACCGGCGATTAATCCCTTAATCATGGAACCGGGCGCAATATAAGCCATGATGCTGATCCCAAACAAGGCAATCATAAACATTTCAATGGATGTGAATTTTAAGGCAAAGTCAGCTACCACTGGAGCGAGAAAGGCTAGGGCAACGACACTGAGCAATCCACCCAGTGCGGAAGCCACTGTAGAAATGCCAATGGCTCGCCCAGCTTGGCCTTTTTTGGCCAAAGGATAGGCATCGAGAGCCGTCATGACGGCTGAAGGAGTACCTGGTATATTCATGAGTGTTGCGGATAATGATCCTCCATATACCGCTCCAAGGTATACACCAATTAACATCAGGATGCCGGCTGATGGAGACATCCCATAAGTCAATGGAATTAATATCGAAACCCCCATCATGGCTGACAGACCGGGCAGCGCGCCTGTCACAATTCCAAGCAGGGTACCTAAAAAAATGAAAAGGAGCACTTTCATATCAAAGACCAGCGATAATCCTGCCGTATATAAACTCAGGTCCACTTTTGTCACTCCTTTAGTACAAGAATCCTTTAGGATAAGGTACTCCGAATATAATGAAAAAAACCAAGTAAAGCACACAGGTGATACCAATGCTGTAATAGCCAGCTGTCGATTTTTTGCTTCCGTAAAGCAGCATAGAAAGGAACAAAAAGAGAACGGTGCCAATGGCGAAACCAATGTACTCAAAAAGTACTGCATAGAATACCAGCAAGAGAAGAAGGGTTGCCACTTTTGCTACGTGATGTTCGCGAAAAGGAATTCGGAATTGCAGCCTGAAATTTTTCCTCTTGAGTGTCTGAATTAATAGGATCACGCCAAGACCAGAGAAAACAAGGCATATGATCTTCGGATAAAGAGCAGGGTCGTGGGCAAATCCCCCAGAGGGCTTGGCGAAGGTGTTCGAGTACCAATAGGCTGAGAGTCCAATGAGGATGCTCGAAATGGCAGTCACTAAATCTTTCATCGTTATGCTCCTTCCTAAGTTGAAGTAGCCCTATTATTCTACTCCCAGCTCTTTCATTAAAATGGCGTAGGTTTCGGCTTCTTTTTCTACAAATTGAGTAAACTCGCTATGATCTCGGTATTTCGCCGGCATTCCTTGCGCTTTCAGGAACTCTTGGAATTCGATCGATTCCATGGCCGCTTTTACGGCATTATCCAAAATGGTTAGCTTTTCTGCCTCAACTCCAGACTTTGTAAAGATACCTCTCCATACAGGGAAAGCGGAGTCGATCCCGGCTTCTTTCGCGGTTGGGATATCAGGAAACAGCAGATGGCGCTCTTGGCTTTGTATGGCGAGAATCTTCAATTTGCCGCTGTCTACAAGCGGCTTCACTTCGCTTGGGCTATTGGCTGAAACATCGACTTCCCCTGCTGCAAGAGCAGTGGACATTTGCGCTCCACCTTCCAGATAAGGAACATATTGAAATTCAATTCCGGCATTTTTCGCAAAAGTGGCAGCGGAAAGATGCCACAGGGCTCCTTTACCGTTCATTGCCATTTTTAATTTTCCAGGATTTTGCTTGGCATAATCGACGAGCTCTTGCAAGGTATTGAATGGGGCATTGGCATTGACGGTTATCGCTGAAGAATCTTCCACCACTTGGGCTACAGGTTGATAATTCTTCATTTCGATCTCTTTTTTACCGCTATAAGGCATAAGGATAAGGGTTTGCGAATTGAAATAAAGCTTTTGTCCATCTGCCTGACCTGTAGCTAGTTCTACCGCTGCCACAGCTCCGCCGGAAGCCGGCTTGTTTTCTGGAATCACCTTCACTTTTAGTTCTTTTTCTAATCCTGGAATCAAACCGCGGACACTCAAGTCATTAGCGCCTCCAGGGCCATTGGGAATGAGGAACGTAATATCTCCTTTCGGAAAGTCTACTTTCTTCGCTTGTGGTTCTGCATTTGTAGGCTGCTGCGGAGTGGAAGCCTTTTCATTGCTTGCCGTGCCGCAGCCCATCAGCATGAGAGTAGACATAGCAACAACGGCTAAACAACTTGTGAATTTTTTCATATTGATTCCTCCTTATAATTTAAATTCAATTCGATTATAGATTATCGATAGTTATTAGTAAATATAAAATTTAAAATTTTCATGTTTATATAATTTACAAGAAAAAAATTTAAAATTTTTGACACTTTTTTAAAAAGGTGATACTATTAATTTATAGATTATCGATAATCAATAAATAGTAGTAAATTTGAAAGGGTGATGTTAATGAACATTTTAGTATGTATAAAGCAAACCTTTGATACGGAAGAAAAACTTGATTTAAGGAATGGGATGATCGAAGACGACAACGTTCGATGGATCGTGAATCCGTATGATGAATATGCCATTGAAGAAGCTCTTTCCATTAGGGAAGAAAAAGGCGGAGAAGTTACAGTCTTGACGATTGGCCCGGAACGGGCAGAGGCAGCGCTGCGAAATGCGTTAGCAATGGGGGCTGATCGTGCCGTACTCATTGATGGCGTAGAAGCAGCTGATGAGTCAACTTATGCGAAGGTCATTGCTGGGTATGCACGGGATAAAGGCTATGATTGCATCCTGACAGGAAATCAATCCATAGATAATGGTGCTGGACAAGTAGGGGTGCGACTAGCGGAAGAACTGGATATCCCTCACGTTACCTCCATCGTGGCTTTGAGAGTAGAGGAAGAGAAAGTGCTTCTTGATCGCGATGTAGAAGGGGAACTGTATAAAATCGAAACCTCTTTCCCGCTGCTTGTATCTTGCCAGCAAGGGTTGAATGAACCTCGATACCCATCCTTGCCCAATATCATGAAAGCGAAAAAGAAACCGCTAGAGAGGATCCATCTATCGGAATTGGATAACCTGAAGGACTATGCCCCTAAAGTGACGGTAATTAATCGTTATTTGCCTGCTAAGCGGCAGGCCTGTGTCAAGATACAGGATGAGCCTAAGAATGCCAGTTCAAAATTAGTAAAATTACTCTTTGAAGAAGCCAAAATCATCTAGGGCAGGGGGAAAATAGGATGAAGAGAAATATCTTAGTTTTCGCAGAAATGAAAAGTTCGCAATTAAGGAATGTTTCTTTAGAAGCGGTTGCCGCAGCAAAGCAAGTATCAGGCGGCGGGAAGGTCGTCGCGGCCATAATCGGGAAAGGATCCAGCCAACATGCCGAGATTCTAGCCAAGTATGGCGCGGATCAAATCTATGTCATAGAGAATGATAAATTGACCGAATATCATCCCGATTTATATCTAGAAGCTTATACTCAGCTCATTCGAGAAATCGATCCGGACGTCGTTATCCTTGGACACACGGGAAATGGAAGAGATATCGCCCCGCGGGTAGCTGCTAAACTAGATTACGGCTTAGTGAGTGATTGCATCAAGGTGACCCTCGACGATGAGAATCAAATGGTTTTAACCCGTCCTGTCTATTCCGGAAAAATGTTCGAAGAAGTTAAGTTTACGGACCAAAAAGCATTTGTTACCATTCGACCTAACAATATTGCTCCTGTCTTGCAAGCAGGACTTGGGGAAATCATTCCTTATACTATTCAACAGGAAGTGCCGCTTAGGAGCGTCATTAAGGAAATTGTCAGGAAGGCATCCGGGGCGGTTGATTTGT
Organism: Ammoniphilus sp. YIM 78166; assembly: GCF_004522215.1. Lineage (GTDB taxonomy): Bacteria > Bacillota > Bacilli > Aneurinibacillales > RAOX-1 > YIM-78166. The sequence continues at coordinate 85,988 of NZ_SDLR01000007.1, forward strand.
CTGAAGCGAAGGTGATTGTCGCTGGAGGGCGAGGGGTGAAAGGGGAAGAGGGATTCAAGTTATTGCAGGAATTTGCTAAGGTATTGAATGGGGCAGTGGGTGCCTCGCGTGGCGCTTGTGATGCTGAATATTGTGATTATTCTTTGCAGATTGGCCAAACGGGGAAAGTGGTCACTCCTGAGCTTTATATTGCATGCGGCATATCCGGAGCCATCCAGCATGTGGCGGGCATGTCTAATTCCAAGGTGATTGTAGCGATCAATAAAGATCCAGAGGCACCTATATTTGATATTGCAGATTATGGCATTGTGGGAGATCTGTTTGAGATCGTTCCCTTGCTAACGGAGGAATTCTCTAAAGTTTTAATGAGTTCTGCGAAGTAAATGAAAAGCCGATTTTCCTGTTAAGGAGAATTGGCTTTTTTTCTTCGTGCTTTTACAGCAAGAAAATATTAAGAATGATCTAAATTGTAATTGTGATTGTCATCATCTTACTGCCCGCCACATTCATCTTAGTGATTAAATAAGAAAGGAAAGCCATCCCACAAAGTGGAATCAAGCTCTCCTTTCTCATTGTCTTTCAGATATTGGACTGGGTTTCATTTGTGCTGTCTCTATCATTTTCCGATTCCATAAAAAGCAGCCTTTGCTTTTTTTCGTAATTGACATGATCATGGAAGGCTTGGATGCATGCCTGCACATCACGGTCTTTAAACGCCTGCAGGATAGGAAAGTGTATATTCGCCACTTCCCCTAATTCAGTAAAATACATTTGGCTTGTCAGATACCAGATTCGATTTAGTTTCGAGGATAACGTCTCCCAAACTTGATACATGAAGCTGTGGTTAGCCATTTTGTAGATTTGTGTGTGAAAATTGACGTCTGCTGTTCTTAGAGAGTCCAAGTCATTTTCTTGGCCTGACTTCACCATTTCTTGATAGAAGTTCTCCAGGCTCTCCACATCAGCAGGTGAGGTTCGAGCCATGGCCCTTCTGATGGCCATTTCCTCCATCATGATGCGGAAAGAATAGAGTTCATCAATCTCATCGATGGAAATGTTAGAGACAAACGTGCCTTTGTAGCGATGACTCACCACTAACCCTTCTTCAGCTAGTTTCAGCAAGGCTTCTCTCACCGGGGCTTGGCTGACTCCGAATTCCCTAGCCACATCCAGTTCGACGATGCGATCTCCTGGCCGGCGTTCCCCCTTAATGATGTCATCCCGCAGCGTCTCATAAATTTGTTGAGACAATGATTTGTTGTAGAGTTTCATTATATCCTCCTATATATAGTCGCAACGATTATCGATAATGTATATTATAGCACAGTAAATATCAGAACGGTTCATTAGTCATAATTCTGTATCTGTTATGGAGGCGTCGTTCGACGTCTCCGTAACCTTATCACGCTCAAGTCTTAAAGATCAAATCACCTAAAAAATTCGGGCAAGAACAGCGAGATCTGCGGGACGAGAATGATGACCGCTAAAGCAAAAATCATCGCGGCGACAAATGGGATGATCGCTATGGATATTCTTTCGATCGGTATCCCGGAGATCCCTGAAGCTACAAATAAGTTTATGCCCACTGGGGGTGTCAGCAAGCCGATTTCAGCAGCGACGATCAGAATAATGCCAAAATGAATAGGGTTTACTCCAAGCTCGGTTACAACCGGTAAAAATAAAGGAGTTAGGATAATCAGAATGGACAGCGTTTCCATAAAGGTTCCGATTATTAATACTAGTACACCTATTAGTAGAAGCAACAGGGTTTTATTGTCCGTGATCCCAACAATAAAGCCAGCGATCGCATCAGGGATATGGTACATCTTGATGAGTTTACCAAATGCGGAAGCTGTACCTAATATAATGAGCACAGCGCCGCTGATCGTGGAGGTAGAAATTAAGGCTTGTTTGAGCTGTGGCCATCTTAGTTCTTTATAAACTAGCGTTCCGATAATGAAAGCATACAATACGGCAATGACAGCTGATTCTGTCGGGGTAAAGATCCCGCCATAGATCCCTCCCAAAATAATGAAGGGGGCAAATATCGCCCATTTGGCCTCCAATAAGGTGCGCATGACTTCATTCCAACTTATCTTCTCATTGCTCCCTTGGTATCCATTCCGTTTAGAAATGACGATTGCTGTAGCTACAAGGAATCCAAAGGCTACAAACCCTGGAGCAAATCCCGCCAGGAACATATCACTCACAGACGCATTGGCAATGATGGCGTAGATAATCATGGGAATGGAGGGGGGAATGAGAATGCCGAGCCCTCCTCCTGAGGCCGATACAGCGGCCGAAAATTCTTTGTTATAGCCTTTGGCCACCATCGCAGGAAACATAATGGACCCAATAGCAGCTACGGTTGCCGGAGACGATCCGGATAAGGCTGCAAAAAACAAGCAAGCCACTAAGGTTACTAAGGCTAATCCGCCTGTGAAACTGTGCATGAGAGAGTTCGCGAAATCGATAAGCCGGCGGGATAAGCCCCCCGTTTCCATTAAAGCCCCTGCCAAAATGAAAAAGGGTATGGCCATCAGGGCAAAGGAGTCCAGAGACGTGAAGGCATTTTGGACTAAAAATGCCGGCGGGATTCCTGCAACAGCGATGGAAGCGATCACCGCTATCCCGATGGAAATGGCGATTGGGATGCTTAAAAAGATACAAGTGACTAAGGTAACACCAAGAATTAAACCGGCCGCCATAGATTAAATCTCCCCGATCTGTTGATTTTTATCTAGCATGATGTTTTTGGGCAATTCTTTTGAAAAAAGAAGTGGAAGCGCTTTACATATTTGCTGCAAGATTCGGATGGACATCAAGAGAAATCCGATAGGGACAATGGAATAGATGTATCCCATGTTTAAGCCAATTGCAGCTGAAGTTTGGGTCGTATTTAAGATTTGGGTAACCATGTCAGCGCCATGGAAAATCATGTACCCATTAAATCCTAGCCAGCATAGGAGCGCGAATAAATCTACGAGTTTACTTAAGAAAGGGGGCAATACAAACTTCAGTGCTTCCACGCGGATATGCCGATTGTACTTGGCCGCCAATGAAATGGAGATATAAATCAACCAAATAAAGATAAAGCGGGCTAATTCCTCAGACCAGTCAAGAGACATATTCAGAAGGAATCGAGAAGCGACTTGGGTCAAGATCAGTAAAACCATGAGGGACAGCAAAAGCATACACACATATTCTTCAAAGTGCATATTGAGTTTCTTTAGAACGTTCACAGTCTTCCACCTCCAATAATTTCTTATGAAATATCTAGCAAGCAAATTATATATTATCGATTACCGATTTGTAAACAATAAAAAAGATTTTGACAAATATTAATTGAGGTGTTATGGTTTATATAGATTATCGATAACCGATAAAATTAACTTAGAAAGGGATGACCAAAAGCAAGAAATAATAAAGATGAAAAGCTCATTTATTAAAAGGGGGTAAAGTAAATTGAAAAAATTCGTTTCGTTCTTATTATCAGGCATTCTTATGGCAGGTACCCTAGCGGCATGTTCTAGCTCGAACCAAACTACTACCCCTTCAGCAAGTGAGCAAAAAAATGAACCTGCGGCAACAGATGCGAAGCAGCCTGCAAAAGTCTTGAAAATCGGTTCGGTAAATAATGATAAGCATACCTTATTCCAGGGATATTCCAAGTTTAAGGAAATCGTCGAAGCGAAAAGCAATGGAAGCATTAAAGTTGAAATCTACCATAGCGGTGTATTGGGCGATGACAGATCCATGATTGAAGGTTTGCAGTTAGGCACACTTGAGGCTGTAGGCGTTTCCACTTCGATGCTAGGAAACTGGTCCAAGCCCATGCTGGCCTATGATCTCCCATTTGCTTTCCCGAGCGAGGAAGTGGCAGACAAAGTACTCGATGGGCCATATGGGCAAAAAGCAGGTCAGGAGCTTGAAAAGCAAGGACTCATTTTAGTTTCTTATATGGAAAACGGATTCAGGCATCTGACCAACAATAAAAGAGAAGTGAAAAGTGTGGCAGATGTCGCGGGGTTAAAAATCCGTACCATGCAAACGCCGCTGCATCTCTCAACCTGGAAAGCCTTAGGGGCTAATCCTACGCCAATGGCATACACAGAGCTGTTCACAGCCATGCAGCAGGGGGTAGTGGACGGTCAGGAAAATCCATACGGCAATATGGCGTTGGATAAATTCTATGAGGTTCAAAAATACTTAACGAAAACAGGCCATGTTTATAATCCAATGGGATTTGTCCTCTCCAAGAAGTTCATGGACCAACTGTCTGAAGAAGAAAGAAACATGATCAAAGAAGCAGGGATTGAAGCTTCCAAGCATCAGCGTCAACTGAACCGCGATCGAAATCAAGAATATTTAAAAACGCTTACAGACAGTGGTATGGCCATCACGGAACTTACCCCGGAAAGCTATCAGGAGTTCCTTGATAAAGTGCAAGTAGTGTATCAGGAAAATGTCAAAGAGATAGGTCAGGAATCGGTAGATGAATTCATCGCTGAGGTCAATAAGAATAAATAACAATAAAAATATGAAAATATGAAAATATGAAATCGGAGGAGATCGCATATGAACTTGCTGCTAGATACATTTGAATTCGGGTTGCATACCCAAATCCACTATGGAATAGGACGATTGAACGAGCTGGGTGCCATCTTGAAAAACTATGACCTTGACCGCGTACTTATTTGCACAGATCCTGGCATTGCTCAATCGGGTGTTTTGGAAAAGGTTGAGGGAATCTTACAGAAAAGCGAAATTCAATATACCGTTTTTAAAGAGGTCGAGCCTGACCCGACGCTAGAAGTCATAGGCAAGGTAAAGCAATTGTTTTTAGATCATCAGTGCCAAGCTTTAATTGGCCTCGGGGGCGGAAGCTCCATCGATACGGCGAAAGGCGCATCGGCGGCAGTGGCCAATCCGGGTGACTTGGGCCAATATGAAGGGAAAAATAAATTGCCAAACCGCGGCCCGGATATCATTGCTATCCCGACAACGGCTGGAACGGGATCTGAGGTTACCCATGCAACCGTATTAAAGGATACGCAGCGTCAATATAAGATGGGGATTCTCAGTCAGCACTTGCATCCGAAAGCGGCGATTCTTGACCCGGAGCTTTTGACCACCTTGCCAAGAGGGCTAGCTGCCATTACCGGCATGGACGCGTTGAGCCACGCCATCGAGTCCTATACTTCGAATCAAGCCCAGCCGATTACCGAAGCACTAGGTTTGCATGCCATCCGCCTGATCGGAAAGAATCTTCGTCCTTTTGTTGCCAGAAGAACGGATATTGAAGCCGCCTCTCAGATGATGCTGGCTAGCACGATTGCAGGAGCTGCGTTTATCTGGGGTAGAGTTGCAGCCGTGCATGCATTGTCCCATCCACTTGGAGGACGTTACAAGATTCCCCATGGGCTAGCCAATTCCATCTTGTTGCCGGTCGTCATGGAATTCAACGTAAGTTCAAATTTTGAAAAATTTAAGGAAATCGCAATATTGCTAGGGGAGGATGTCAGCGGATTAAGTCTCAGAGACGCGGCATACCGTTCGGTTACAGCCGTGAAGAATCTGGTAGAGGACCTTGAAATCCATGCTACTCTGAGTGCAAATAACGTGAAACTATCACCTGAAGAATTGCAAGTGGTAGCGCAAGAAGCCTTCGACAGCGGGATTGCACTGGCGAATCCGAAAGCAGTTTCCGTTCAAGACTTGAAAAAAATACTAGAAAAAGCGTTATAAGAGGAGAGAAAAGGCGATGGCGAACAATCTTCCAATTAAAATTCAAAATTACATTGATGGCAGTTGGGTTCCTTCATCTAATAGCAACACCTTTTCGAGGGAAAATCCGGCCAATCCGGAACAAATCGTATTTGTAGCCCCCAATTCAACATCTGAAGATACGAACCGTGCGGTGGAAGCTGCTCACGCAGCTTTTGCCCCATGGTCACGGACACCCGCACCGGTTCGCGGGGATCTCCTCTATAAGTTTACAGCCCTGCTGGAAGCGGAAAAAGAGGAAATTGCCAGCATTATCACGCAGGAGCAAGGAAAAACGCGCAGGGAAGCTTTAGGAGAAATTGATAAGACGATCCGTGAAGTACGCTATACGGCGGGAGAAGCATCGCGTTTAAATGGCGAGACGCTGCCAAGCGAAAGACCCGGAATTGATGTTCGCACGGTGAGGGTACCAAAAGGCGTCATTGCTGCCATCTCACCCTGGAACTTCCCCATTGTGACGCCATTAAGAAAAATTGCGCCGGCACTGGCTACGGGAAATACGGTTGTATTCAAGCCCGCAAGCGTGACCGCAGCTACAGCAGCAAAGATCGTTGAGCTGTTTGAAAAAGCAGGCTTGCCGAAAGGCGTCCTGAATCTCGTGATTGGTTCCGGTCGTGAAGTGGGTACTCCTTTAATCAGTCATCCTCTCGTCAAAGGAATTACCTTTACCGGCTCTACAGAAGTAGGATCCATGATTTATCGGCTGGCGGCGGAAAGGATCGTGCAAGTTCAGCTGGAAATGGGCGGAAAGAATGCAGCCATCATCTACGATTACAAAGATCTCCAAAGTGCCGTAGATCAAATGGTTCCTGCCGCTTTTGCCGCTACAGGCCAAAGATGCACCTCCATCAGCCGAATTATCGTAGAGCGACCTTTAATGCCGGAGCTGGTTGCCAGATTGAAAGATAAATGCCAAGCCTACGTCATCGGGGACGGCTTAGAGGATCAAACCACGCTTGGGCCGGTCATTTCAGAAGATCATATGAAAACGGTGGAACGCTACGTCAAGATCGGACTCGAAGAAGGGGCTACCCTGGTATGCGGCGGAAATCGGGTGGATAGCGCGAGCGGAGGATATTTCTTCGAGCCTACCATATTCAGCAACGTGAAGTCTGATATGAGAATCGCCAAGGAAGAGATTTTCGGCCCGGTCTTAGTGGTGACCCCTGTGGATCAGTTTGAAGAAGCCATCCAAATCGCCAATGACTCGGAATACGGCTTGGCAGGAGCTTGCTTTACAAACAATATGGAGCTGGCTCAGCAATTTGTGGAACAAGTCCAATCCGGCATGCTGCATGTCAACAACGGAACGATCAGCGAATCGCATGTCCCATTCGGCGGGCTTAAGCATTCCGCGGTTGGACCCTACTCGATCGGAACGACAGCCAAAGATTTCTTTACTGATTTGAAAGTGATTTATTCGGGATCTAGATAAAACATGAGGAGGCAGACAAGATGGTATTAACAGAGGTCAATCAATCATGGAAAGACGTAGCTCGCGATTTCGCGTCCCGCAAATTGAAGATGGGAACGCATTGGCTGGAGGGAGAAGATTTTTGGTCCAATGCCCGTTTATTGGCTGATCATGGATTTTTGGGCGTAACGCTTCCGGAAGAATATGGCGGCATGAATCTGTCCCTCTTTGACGCGCTGCTTATGATCGAAGAGCTTTGCAAAGTGTGTCCGACAAGCGGGCGGCAGGTTTACCATACGAGCATCGGGATCGCTTCTTTCATTAATCATTTAGGTACAGAAGAGCAAAAGCGGAAATACCTTCCGCAAATTATCTCAGGGCGCTTGTATGTCGGGTTGGGTATGAGCGAGCCAGATGCGGGAAGCGCAGCGACCGATATTACGACAACGGCTAAAGAGGAAGGAGATCACTATCGCTTAAACGGGTCCAAGATCTGGGTCAGTGAAGCGCATTTGGCAGACGTGTTTGTTGTGTATGCCCGATTCGGCAATACAGGAAAGCCATCCGATATCGGAGCCATCCTGGTAGAACGCGGAACGCCAGGCTTTACCGTGGGAGTGCCGGAAGAAAACATGAGCGGTGAGTTCCAATCTGCCCTTTACTTTGATGATGCCATCGTACCGAAAGAAAATCTGTTGACAAATCGTGATGCGTTTAAAGCTCTGATGGGAGTGTATAACGGCGTGCGCTTGGGGTTTGCGGCCCAGACGCTGGGGATTGCCCAAGCGGCTTTTGACAGAACGATTCAATACGTAAAAGAGCGGAAGCAATTCGGTAAAGAAATTTGCGAGTTCCAAGGGGTCCAATGGATGATTGCCGACATGTACATGCAGCTGGAAGCGGCAAGGACGCTCTTGTACCGCGCAGGAAGTGCAACAGCCAACAATAAGCCGGATAAGAATGCCGCGAGTGTGGCTAAAGTGTTTGTCGCCGAAGCGGCAAAGAAAATCACGGATGATTGCATCCAGCTTCATGGGGGATACGGTTTCTCTACGCAATATCCGCTAGAGTGGTATTATCGCTGTGCCCGGGCTGCATCGATTGCGGGCGGCACGGTTCAGGTTCACCGGACGATGCTGGCTTCAAGTATTCTTGAGAAAAAATTCGACCAAAGGAGGTAGAGACGATGAGCAAAGTACTAGATTCAGTTCAGCAGCGAGCATTGATAGAACAACTGGCCCAATACGATACAGCGATTGTCTCCGATTGCTTCAAGGATAATAGCCATGCCATGGATGCGGGGATCAAGCCCTTGGCGCCGCATCAGAAAGTGTGCGGCCCAGCCTTTACGGTTCTTTGCCCTCCGCGCGATAACCTGACGCTCCATTTGGCTGTGTCCAAAGCCCAGCCCGGTGAGGTTCTGGTCGCGTCCATGAGCAGCCATTATGAGGGAGGGGCATGGGGCGAAATCTTGACCATTGCCGCGCTTCAACAAGGGATCGCTGGATTAGTCATCGACGGAAGTGTAAGAGACACCCAGCCGATTATCGGAATGAATTTCCCTGTATTAACGAGAGGCATCTCCATTAAAGGGACGGACAAAAAGAACCCGGGGAAGCTGGGAGCTTCCATCAACGTGGGTGGAGTAACCGTAAATCCTGGGGATATCATCCTGGGTGATGCAGATGGCGTGGTCGTGATTCCTAGCGAGCGCCTGGAGGAAATTGTCGCCAAGGCGGAGGAAAAAGTGAAGGCTGAAAAAGAGATTATTAAGCAGCTTCATCAAGGGAAGATGACGGTGGATATGTTTGATCTTCGAAAATACGACGCATAGGAAAGGTGCTGTCTTTATGATACAGTCGACTGAAACATCCAAAGTGATGACCGCTGAAGAAGCGGTTCGGAAGATTCCTAATGGTGCCACGATTACCATTGGGGGACTCATTTCCGTCCTTTGCCCGGAAAAAGTCCTTGAGGAGCTGGAAAAGCGATATGCGGCTACATCAGAGCCTAAAGATTTAACGGTCGTAACGCCAGTTCGGGTAGGATGGAGTCCAAAGGAAAGCACCGGGCTGGAGCATGTGGCCCAATCCGGCATGCTCAAACGTCTAATTAGCGGGAGTTTCAATGTAAAGGAAAGTCCTAGACTGACTCAAATGATTCGGAACAATGAAATAGAAGCCTATGGCTTTTCCATGGGGACCATCTTTCATTGGATCCGGGCAACGGCTGCAGGGGAATCCGGATTAGTAACCAAAGTAGGACTTCATACGTATGTGGATCCCCGGTATGATGGGGGACGATTGAACGCCCAAACCAAGGAAGACGTAGTGAAGATCATCGAAATCAATGGGGAAGAGCATTTGTTCTATAAGTCGCTGCCGATCAATGTAGCGATCATCCGCGGCACAACGGCCGACGAGAACGGCAATATTACGCTTGAGGATGAACCGGTAACCCTCAGCGGACTGGAGATGGCCATGGCGGCCAAAGCCAATGGAGGCTATGTGATTGCCCAAGTCAAGCGAGTGGTGGCGAATAACTCCTTGCATCCTCGCGATGTGGCGATCCCAGGGATGCTTGTCGATGCCGTAGTCATTGACCCGAACCAAAAGCAGAGTCTACTGGATACGGAGGATCCCAGTTGGACGGGAGAGATCAAGATTCCTACGCTGCAAGCCTACAAGAGGCTTCCGTTGGATTCCAAAAAGGTCATTCTGAGAAGAGCAGCAAAAGAACTCAAGGCACGGGATGTAGTCAACTTAGGGGTAGGCATTCCGGTTGGATTACCGCAATTAGCCATTGAAGAAGGGTTCTTTAATGACATCACGTTCTCCTTGGAACATGGTGCTGTCGGTGGTATACCTATGGGCGAAGAAGTATTCGGAGCCCATATCAACCCATCTTCTATTGTTACTTCACCTCAAGTCTTTGATTTCTATCATTGCGGTGGATTATCCGCTACATTGCTGGGATTCGCGCAGATTGATAGACAAGGCAATGTCAACGTGAGTATGTTTAATGGCGTATTCCGCGGTTCAGGGGGATTTATTGACATCACCCACAGTACGAAGAAAATCTTATTCTGCGGTACTCTGACTAGCGGCGGGTTAGGGGTTTCGATTAGCGATGGCCGACTGAATATCCAAACGGAAGGCAAGCACAAGAAATTGATCCAGGAGGTAGAGCAGCTCACCTTTAATGCAAAGGTTGCCATTGAGAAAGGGCAAGAGGTGCTTTATATCACAGAGCGGGCGGTTTTCCGTCTTGAAGCGGACGGGTTAACCCTAACAGAATATGCTCCCGGTGTGGATATCGAGAAGGATATCCTTCCCCACATTGACTTCAAGGTGAGAATTTCTCCCGATGTAAAGGAAATGGACGCTGACTTGTTTATGGAATAAAGCACGCCCACACTAGAAAAGCGAGGTTTTCCATAATGGAACAATTACAAATCACCCGCAAGATTGTTACGGACGTACTGGTTGTTGGAGGAGGCGGAGCGGCAGCGCGAGCTGCCCTCACGGCTTCCCAATCCGGTGCGGACATACGCCTGGCCGTTAAGTCCGCTTGGTTGAACAGCGGATCTACTGCTACAGCCTTTTCTGAACTGCTTGCCATCGCAGCAGCCATAGGCCACGGGGATGAGCGCGATCATCCGGAAATCCATTACCATGATACGATGGATGCCGCCCGCGGCTTTATCGATCCGGAATTGGTGTGGACCTTAGCGGAGGATGCGCCGAAGCGGATTGAGGACTTGATCGAATTAGGGCTTAATTTTGATAAGCAAGCGAATGGAAAACTGGTGCAAGGCATGAGTGACTTTGCCACTTATCCCAGAACATGCAGGGTGAATGGGGTAACGGCACGGCATATCCTCAACATTCTTGCGAAAGAAATGAAAGTGAGGAAGGTTCCCATCGACGAGCATATGATGATCTTCCGGCTGCTGACGGATGACAGCCGAAACATTATTGGAGCACTTGGTTATGATGGGAACACGCAAGAATTGGTCCATTACGAAACGCCTTCCGTCATTTTGGCCTGCGGCGGGGCCCATTATCTCTACGAGTATGGAGTCGGAACCCCGGATATGACTGGGGATGGCTATGCCATGGCTTATGAATTGGGCGTCCCATTAGTCAATATGGAGTTTGTGCAAATCGGGCCCGCACTGATTCATCCGCCTGTTACTCTGCTTTCGGGTCCAGTTTGGAAGACCCATCCCATTCTAACGAATGAAGCGGGTGAGCGTTTCTTGGAACAAAGCCTGCCGAATGAGACCCGGCTTGAGGAAGTTTATGAGCATAAGGCCTTCCCATTTACGGTTTCAAATGCTTCGTTCTATCTCGATTATTCCATTCAGAAAGAATTCGAAAAGAATCCTTCTCCCCGCGGGGGGGTATGGTGCGAGATGGCTCCCGGCTCAGAGCCCATCGTCGAAGAAAAGATGCCGAAAACCAAAAGGGTCATGAAGTCGAAGGGCATCGATGTTGACCGGGATAAATTTGAAGTTGGATTGGTTGCCCAGTGCATGAATGGAGGAGCCCAGATTATCAGCAAGGAGGGCGAAACGTGCATCGGGGGTTTATTCATTGCTGGAGAAACCGCAGGGGGACTGAGGGGACCGGATAGGCCTGGCGGAAATTCCTTGGCGGAAGGGCAAGTGTTTGGCTACCGCACAGGGAAAGCCGCAGCCCAATATGCAGCAGGTGTGGGGAATCGGAGCTTTTCTATTGATCGAACCGTTCAAGGCTTGCAGGAGATTCAGGGCTGGATGGAAAAGAGCCGCAACGGAATCAAAGAAGTCGAAGCAAGCATTCAAGAGCTCAAGCAGCAAATGTCAAGGAATTGTCTTATCATCCGGAGCGAAGAGAGGCTAGCAGAGGTATGGGGTTTCCTGGTCCGTACGGAACAGGAGCTGCTCCAAGGACAATATGCCGTATCCAAGGACAATTTGAAGCGAGCGATCGAGTTGCGCCATATGGTAACGACAGCCAAATCCATTGTCTTGTCCGCTCGTGAGAGAAAAGAAAGCCGAAGCTGCCATTACCGTGAAGACTTCCCCAAAAAAGACGATACTCATTGGAAAGGCAGTCTGAGAGTCATGAAGGCGGATGAATCGATGAACTGTGACTTTTATCAATGGCCGACGGAAAGACAGAAGGCGGGAGCTGCTAAACCATGAATATGAAGGTATCCATCGAGAGCGGCATAGCGAAGGTTACCCTTAATCACCCGCCCATGAACCTGCTTGCGGAAAAGGTAAAGGAGGAAATCGCGCAGTTGTTTCGGCGGATTGCGGAAGACGAAAAGGTTCGCGTCATTCTTTTCTTTGCTCAAGGGGATCACTTCTGCTGTGGGGCAAATCTAAAGGAATTCCCGGAGCGAATTCAAAACAAAAAGGCTAGAGAGGTATGGGATAGAGGCCACGATATGCTTTCGTCCATCCTCAACGCGCCGCAGCCTACGATTGCCTGCATAGAAGGCAGTGCCTTAGGAGGGGGGGCTGAACTGGCCAGCGCGTTCGATCTGCGCATTTTCGAGTCCCATGCACAGGTCGGATATCCTGAAGTAGCACGGGGTGTATTCCCAGGGAATGGGGGATTGGAACGGTTAATCTCATTAGTGGGGGAGACGCACGCGATGCGGCTGGCGCTAACCGGAAAAAAGATATCCGCTGAGGAGGCGTTGCGGATCGGGCTGGCCAGTGGGGTGGCAGCTTCGGGAAAAGGCCGGAGGCATTGTGAAGAGCTTGCCAATACCTTATCCCATTTGCCGGGCACTGCCGTAAGAACCATCAAGCAGGCAATCCGCGCGTACGTCAAGGACCCCCAGAGCTTTGGGGATAAGGGAAAAGAAATGTTCTATCATGTCCATGAAACCCATGACGTCCGCGAAGCAGTTCAGGCCTTCCTGGAAAAGAGAAAACCTGTGTTTACTCATCTTTAAAAAAGAAGAAAAGAGGAGTACGGCGAGATGAAACCTAAAGTCTACATTACCAGAAAACTGCCTGAGGAAGTGGTGGCAGATCTTTATGAAAGCTGCCAGGTAACGATGTGGGAAAAAGAAGAGGTTCCCGTACCGTACGAGGAATTGGAAAAGCAGGTGCAGGATGCCGATGGAATTCTTTGTCTACTGACGGAAAGCATTGATGCAAATCTGCTGAAGAAAAGTCCAAGGTTGAAAATTATCAGCAATATGGCTGTTGGATATAACAATATCGATGTCAGCACCGCGAAGGCTCAAGGTATTCTCATTACCAATACGCCTGGAGTCCTTACGGAAACGACGGCTGACCTAACGTTCGGGCTGCTGATTGCGACTGCACGTCGCTTTGAGGAATCCATGGATTACGTAAAAAAAGGGAAATGGGCGACTTGGTCGCCCATGCAGCTCACGGGGCAAGACGTATACGGCTCGACTCTCGGGATAATTGGCATGGGGGATATTGGCGAAGGGATTGCAAGAAGAGCAAAGGGATTTGATATGAACGTTCTTTACCACAATCGCAGCCGAAAACTAAAAGCTGAGAAAGAGCTGGGTGTCACGTACTGTGATCTTCAGGAATTGCTTAAGCAATCTAATTTCGTAGTCGTGATGACTCCGTATACGCCCCAAACGCATCACCTGATTTCATACGCAGAGCTTTCTCTTATGAAGCCGACTTCGATCTTGATTAACACGTCCCGCGGAGGGATCGTCGACGAAGAAGCATTGTATGAAGCGCTGGCGGAGAAGAGAATTTGGGCTGCTGGGCTTGATGTGTTCGAGCGTGAGCCGGTATCGCCAGATCATCCGCTGCTTCAGCTCCCCAATGTGGTCGCCCTTCCGCATATCGGCAGCGCAAGCATTGCCACCCGGACGAAAATGGGAAAACTGGCTGCCCATAACTTGCTGGAAGGTTTAAAAGGAAACACTCCACCAAATCTAGTCCTGTAGTGACAGAGAGGATGAACATCATGCTTGGCTTCATCAACTTCTTAGCGTTTCTGGCTGTAACGGGCTATGCAGTATATTTATTTGCCTATGTCGTATATAGCCGGATCACCTTCATTAAGCTAGGGAAGCCCTCTAATCTTAAAGAGGATACGGCAAAGCGCCTGAATGAGACCCTTGTCAATGTTTTTGGACAGAAGAAGCTATTTAAGGATAAAAAAAGCGGAATCATGCACCTCATCTTATTTTATGGGTTCATCATCCTGCAATTCGGCGCTTTGGAAATTATCATCAAAGGGTTTGCAAAAGGCTTTGAGTATCCTATTGGAAGCGCTCATGCGTTTTTCAGCCTCAGTCAAGAAGTCATGACGTTTCTTGTGCTCCTAGCGGTTATTTACGCTTTTTATCGGCGGTATATCGAGAAGCTGCCCCGCTTGAAACGGGGGTTAAAATCCGGATTAGTTATTATTTTCTTAACTACCCTTCTATTTTCTATCTTTCTTACGCTAGCCTTTGAACAGCTGTGGTTGGGGTATCAAGGGTTCCACGCTAGTGCGCCGATTTCTTCCTTAATAGCCGGAGCCTTTTCGGGGATCAGCTCTGCATCCGCAGCGGCAGCCTTTTACGTTTTCTGGTGGATCCATTTGCTTACCTTGCTTGTGTTTCTCGTTTATGTGCCACAATCCAAGCACGCCCATATCCTGTTTGCCCCCGTCAATGTCTATTTGCGGGATACGAAGCCTGCAGGGCAATTGAGCTCCATCAATTTCGAAGATGAAACGCAGGAAACTTTCGGTGCAGGCAAAATTGAAGATTTCCGCCAGAACCAGCTCATTGATCTTTATGCTTGCGTAGAATGCGGACGATGCACCAACATGTGTCCGGCTTCGGGTACCGGAAAGACGCTGTCGCCCATGGATCTTATTACGAAAATGAGAGATCACTTGACGGAAAAAGGGGCGTCGATCACCTCATTGAGCCCGTGGATGCCTTCGCTTCCCACAAAGCCTAATGGGGGTCTTCCGATGGAAGCCGAAGTCGCTGCAGCGGCGGAGTGGGTGAGTCCACAGCTGATAGGCGATGTGATTACAGAAGAGGAGCTTTGGGCCTGCACGACATGCCGCAATTGCGAAGATCAATGCCCAGTCGCCAACGAGCATGTAGAAAAAATAGTGGATATGCGACGATATCTCGTCTTGACGGAAGGGAAGATGCCGCATGAAGCGACACGTTACTTCCAAAATATCGAACGCCAAGGCAATCCATGGGGAATGAACCGCAAGGAGAGAGTGAAGTGGCGCGAAGGTAGAGAGGACATCGTAGTTCCTACCGTCCAAGAGGTGGAGGACTTTGAATATTTGTTTTTTGTCGGATCCATGGGTTCATTTGATAACCGGAGCCAGAAGATTGCCCAATCGTTTGCGAAGATCCTGAATGCTGCCGGCGTAAAGTTCGCCATTCTTGGAAATGAGGAACAGAACTCAGGCGATACGGCCAGGCGGCTTGGGAACGAGTTCTTATTCCAGCAGCTGTGCCAAGAAAATATCGCTCATTTCCAAGCCTATGATGTAAAGAAAATCGTAACGATTGACCCGCATGCCTATAATACGCTCAAGCATGAATATCCCGAATTTGGTTTGGAAGCGGAAGTCTTTCATCATACGGAACTCATCCATCAATTGATTGAAGAAGGAAGGATAAAACCGACCAAAGAGGTAAAAGAGACCCTTGTGTATCACGATTCCTGCTATATCGGCCGCTATAATGACATTTACGACATCCCGCGCCAGATCCTAAAGAGTGTCCCGGGCATGAACGTCATGGAGATGGATCGAAATCGCGAAAATGCGATGTGCTGTGGCGCAGGAGGGGGGATGATGTGGCTCGAGGAAACGCAGGGCAAACGAATTAACATTGAAAGGACAGAGCAAGCGCTGCTCTTGAACCCAACCATGATTGGCAGCAATTGTCCCTATTGCTTAACCATGCTTAGCGACGGAACGAAAGCCAAAGAAGTCGAAGCGCAAGTTCAAACGCTGGACATTGCAGAAATCGTGGAGCGTTCCATCCTATGAAAATATTAATCGCTCCCGACTCATACAAAGGCAGTCTTTGTGCACTTGAAGTGGCCCAAACGATGAGAAAGGCGTTCTCTAGCGTCATCAAGGAGGCAGAAGTGGATCTCATCCCCATGGCAGATGGGGGAGAGGGCACCCTAGATACCTTGGTTTATGCTACAAAAGGAAAAGTAATTAGTGTAACGGCAACAGGTCCTCTTGGAGAACAGATCTCCACGGAATATGGCGTTCTAGGCGATAAAGAAACGGTTATCGTTGAAGCAGCGAAGATAGTAGGGTTGCCTATGATACCGCAAGAAAAGAGAGATCCATTGATAGCTACCACTTATGGCATCGGAGAAGTGATCCTAGATGCGCTGAATCGCGGTTACCGAAAATTCATTTTTGGACTAGGCGGCAGCGCGACAAACGAAGGCGGAATAGGTCTGTTGCAAGCATTAGGCGTGAAATTCCTAAATGAAGAGGGCCGTCTGATTAAACCCATGGCTAATAATCTTCTTCACCTTAAATCGGTTGATTTTGGTACCATAGATCCTCGTATCCGGGAGTGCAGCATGGTGATTGCAAGTGATGTGGATAACGCCTTATGCGGTAGCCAAGGAGCTTCCTGCATTTATGGACCGCAAAAAGGAGCGACACCGCAGCAAGTCGAATGGCTGGATGGGGCATTGAGTTATTATGCAGGGTTAATCGAAGAACACTTAAAGGTATCCCATCAGCATGCGCCGGGAGCTGGAGCTGCAGGAGGATTAGGCTTTGGTTTGTTAACGTTGGGGGCAACTATCACATCTGGAGCAGCAGTGGTTGCAGACAAAACAGACCTGGCTTCAAAACTGCTGAAAGCTCAATGGGTGATAACCGGGGAAGGGCGAAGTGACGCTCAAACTTTATATGGAAAGGTTCCCTATTATATCGCTTCTCGGGCAAAGGAGGCTGGAGTCAAAGCGATTCTAGTCTCTGGCGGATTAGGAAGTGATATCGAACCTCTTTATGATTTTTTCGTAAGCTGTCATTCGATCACGCGGAGTCCTATTTCTTTGCAGGAATGCATGCAGAATGCCGACGAATACCTTTTCCAGACCTGCGTAGATATAGCAAGGCTCATGTTTGCTTCCTCAGAATATAAAAGAGGTGAGGGTTTATGTGGGTAAAGGAAATTATTCTCTGCAGTACAACTAAACATGCAATTGTCCTCGACGACAGCAACAACCAGTGGTTTTATGATCGATTACGCGGGGAAAATGAAAGTATAGATCACTATATGACTAACGTATTATTAGAATTTATAGTTTCGCGAAATAAAGTATTTAGTTGCGATATGGGTTGAATTTACGAAGATGAGGGTTTTCCCTCATCTTTTGCTATTGCAGAGGAGCAACTCCTTTCGTTAAAATCATGGAAGAGCAATAGACTGGAGGAGGCTTTAAATGAAACAATACCACGAACTATGTCAACATATACTCGATACCGGAGTTTCAAAAGAAGATCGTACAGGAACGGGAACGATTAGCACCTTTGGTTACCAAATGAGGTTTCCTCTTGCAGAAGGCTTTCCGCTAGTGACGACCAAAAAGCTGCATCTTAAATCCATCATCCATGAACTCTTATGGTTCCTTCGAGGTTCGACGAACAACAACGAGCTAGAAGAAGTGGGGGTGCGGATCTGGCGTGAGTGGGCGAAGGAGGACGGCGATCTCGGACCGGTGTACGGCAAGCAATGGAGATCCTGGAGCTGTCCAGATGGAACGACCGTGGATCAGATCGCACAGGTGGTGCATGATATCAAGACCAACCCGGACTCCCGCCGACTCATCGTCAGTGCATGGAATGTGGCGGATATCCCTCAGATGGCCCTTGCGCCTTGCCACACCATGTTTCAGTTTTATGTTGCGAACGGTAAACTCTCTTGCCAGCTCTATCAGCGCAGCGCGGATGTTTTCCTTGGGGTCCCTTTTAACATTGCTTCTTACGCTCTCTTAACGATGATGATTGCGCAAGTTTGCGATTTAGAACCGGGGGATTTCGTGCATACATTTGGCGACGCTCATATCTACAACAATCACATTGAACAAGTGAAGCTTCAGCTCACTCGTGAGCCAAGACCGCTGCCGCAAATGGTGCTCAACCCGGAAGTCAAGGATATTTTCGGCTTCAAGTATGAAGATTTTGAGCTAAAGAATTACGATCCCCACCCTCATATTAAGGGGGAGGTTTCCGTATGATTTCGGTCATCGTCGCGATGTCCCAAAACCGGGTGATCGGTAAAGATAATAAGATGCCATGGCATCTTCCTGCGGACTTGGCTTACTTCAAGAAAATCACCATGGGGCATACCATCTTAATGGGCAGGAAAACGTTTGAGTCCATGGGCAGACCCTTGCCAGGCCGACGTAACGTTATCTTGACGAGGCAAACCAATTATCATCCGGAAGGCTGCACCGTCTATCACTCGATGGAGGAGGCCCTGGAGGCTTTTCACGGGGAGGATCTGTTTGTGATCGGAGGAGCGGAGATCATTAAGGAATTTTTGCCGCTGGTGGACAAACTTTATTTAACTCTGATTGATGAGGAGTTTGAAGGAGATACGTTTCTTCCTGAATTTCATCCGGAGGATTGGGTGGAGGTTTCCCGAACGCCTGGCGTAATGGATGAGAAAAACAGCTATCCTCATGAATTCATCGTATACGAGAAAAAGTAAGTCCGACGGCGGACTTACTTTTTTTGTTGGCTAGAGGATATCCATCAAACAATGGATTTTATCCCTCAATTAGAGGAATATATCCCTCATTTATCCCTCAAATCCCTACACCCTCGGGAACACCCCAGGATCATTCGGCAGATCCATCAGCTCCTGATAAGGTGCAAAAAACTCCGTTGGGGTTTCCTCTACTGGGCGATGGTGAGTATAAATGAACTGTTTGATTAAATCATTCATCTCAATTGAAGCCTTAGTGGGCAGGTGATGCTTCACATTGGAAACAAACTTGAGTTCATTATTCGGAAGCTCTCGATGAAGTACCTGAGCGTAAGACATAAATCGGTAGTCCTTCTCTCCGTAGAGCAACAGCACCGGATGCTCAATCTCCCGGAGCCGAGAAGAGCAATTGTAAGTCAAGCCGTAGCGGTAGTATTGTTCGATGTTTTTGGGGTTTCCTCTTTTCGCCTCGCTCATCTGCTCTTGGAATAATTCCTTGGTATCGGAGTTCGTCCAGGAAACGGCTCGGGCTAGGAGGTCACGGCCTTTAGTGCCAGTGGCCGCAATGTTAGCACCTAGCTTGATCTGCTGTCTCAACCTCCAATCCAGTACCTCAGACATCCCTCCGAGGAGTATCCCGCCGAAAGTGCGCTCCGGATATCGAAGCATATATTCCAAAGCAGCCGTACCTCCCATCGAATAGCCGCAAATATAGGTCTTTTCAACCTCCAATTGATCTAGGATTGCGATGATGTCGTCCGCGATTAGGGAATAAGTGATGGGCAGCATCGAAGCGGAGCTATGACCATGACCGCGAATATCAAATGTAATCACGCGAAAAAAAGGGGAGAGATCCCTTACTTGATAGGTAAAACCCTTACCAGTCAAGGTTGGTGGATGGATAAATACGATCGGAACGCCTTCACCGTGGCTTTCATAGTGAAGGATCGCTCCATTCACAGCAAGTTTTGGCATGGGCCGATTCTCCTTATTAATAAATGTTGTTTTAGTTTGAGTGTTTCCTTGGCATGGTATACCCCTTGCCAAGCATAGGTTGTATTAGGGGGTGAAATATGGCCAGATTCAGACCAGGACGAAGAATGAGCGGAATGAAAATGAAGCCCTTCAGCTTCAAGACAGCCTTCTTCATTTCGTTTACCATCTTCTTACTCATCTCATTTCAAACCTTCTTATATATTGAACGAAAGCTGGAACCAGCCATGCTCAAAATTGCGATGACAAAAGTCGAGCAGCTTGCAGCGGATGCCATTAACGAAGCGATCAGCAAGCGGATTGCGGAGGGAGTAGACTTCAAGGAGCTGGTGTACTTCCAGGAGGATGCGGAAGGGCAGATTCGTGCCATCTTATTTAACTATAATGAACAGACCCGTATCGTGGGAGAGGCGACGGCACGAGTCAGCAACACTTTAAAAGAGCTGGAATCGATTCCTCTCATCATACCGCTTGGTCAGGCGCTCGACAGCAATATTTTAGCGATGATTGGACCGGACGTGCCGATCACAATGGTACCGATGGGTTCCGTACAAGTGAATATGGTGCCTGAAATTAGGGAAGCTGGGATCAATATGGTACATATTAATGTATTCATTCAAATTCAGGCCAAAGTTCAGGTCGTGATCCCCTTCACAACCGAACCGACTATCGTAAAAACTCAGATCCCTATTACACAAGCTCTCTTTATGGGTCAAGTTCCACAATTCTATTTTAAAGGCAGTGGAATACCAGGGGAAGGTTCGGGGCCGACTTTACTGCCACCTTTACAAATTGATGGCAAGAACTTTCAAATGCCTAGTACGGGACAGTAATCTTGTAGTAAAATATACCTATATGGTCGGTGTGATTTAGGGAGAGACTCTATGGATGAGTATAGAAGAACAGAATGGTTTCGGTTCGAGTTTAAGCCACCTTTGCAAGGAAAATTAAAAATTGCTAAAGTGATGGGTAGGGAAGTGGCCTCTTCTGAAGGGTTAATAGAGATTATCGACATCAGCCCCAGTGGAATGAAGCTCTCTACCCATTTGGAAATACCCATAGATGACGCTATAATCGTTGCCGTTCGCTTTACGATCAATCAACTCGAGTTGTGTTACGAAGCCAATCTGGTTTGGCACAAGGGAAGCTATTACGGTTTAAGGCTTCATACAAGTGAACAGCAAGAGGAGAGTTTAGTCCAAGAAATTAAGTATTACGCTAAGAAGAACAAAGTAGAGATGAAGGATTCCAGAAGATTTCAAAAGCAAGAGAATCGACAGGTATATGGAGAAACGTATCAGGTCTATCAGCTTCATGGCGGACATAGAAAATGGATGAACCGGTTCTGGGATGAAGATCAGGCCATTAAGTTCGCCAAAAAATTTCAAAATACCATTGTCGTTCATGCAAAAAGCCAAGCGGTGGTTTACGGAAAAGATGTTCAATAAAAAATCCCCTCTGGCTGAGGCAGATTAGCCAAGAGGGGTTTTTCTTTATTTATAAACTACTTTTCCGGGTTTCAAGTCGGTAAGCGGAATTCTGAACATGTTTGTTCTAAAGAAAAGATAAACCAGACCAAAACCGATCCATACCGCCCCGGCAAGGAGAGTTTGACCGTCAAGAAGGGTGAGCAGCCAGCCAATGAAGGAAGCACCGATTAACGGGAAGATGAGATAAAGAAAGGTTTGACTAAAAGAACGACGCTTTTCTTTGATATAGTAATGAGCAATCACCGAGAGATTAACAAAAGTAAAGGCAGTCAGCGCGCCAAAGCTGACAAACATGACAGCTGTGTCCAGATTAACGACAAGGGCTAATAGAGAGATAATGGACACAAACACGATATTAATTACGGGAGTTTGAAATCTTGGATGAATATAAGCAAAGATCTTTTCCGGAAGGACGGATTCCTTGCCGAAGGCGTATAAGAAACGAGATACGCTAGTAACGGAGGAAACTCCTTGGGTAAACGTTGCAACAATCAGAACGGTAATGAATAAGGAACTTAACAGATTTCCGCCCACTAGCTTGACCAGTTCCATCGAAGCGGTATCCGGATCTATGAAAGAAAACGAGGGATAGGCCAGCTTGCTGAAATAAGAGGTGGTAAGGTATAGCACGGCCGCGATACAAACAATGAGAAAAATGGCCCTTGGAATGGTTTTGGATGGATTGATTGTCTCTTCTGCCATCGTTGTTACAGCGTCAAAGCCAAGGAAGCAGAAGCAGATCAACGCCGCTCCAGCAAAAATAGTGGAGACAGGGATCTCGTTGTTAAAGAAAGGCTGAATGGAAAGCAACGAACCTGCTCCCGTTCCTCCGACAAGATCTTTGATAAGGAAAGCACAGAAAAAAATAATGAAAATCACTTGAAAGATAACAGAAAATCCACTGACTTTTGCTACGGACTTAATCCCGATAATGTTTACAAATGCAAGAATTATATTGAGTGAAATAATCCATGCATAAATGGGGATAGAAGGAAATTGTACATTTAAGAATATTCCGAATGTTAAACAGGCGATAATCGGTGAAAACAGATAGTCGAGCAGAAGTGCCCAGCCTACTACAAAGCCAGTTAACGGACTTAATGCCTTTTTTGTATACGTATAAGCAGAGCCTGCAATGGGGAAGGCTTTGGCCATTTGGCTATAGCTGTAGGCCGTAAAGAAGATAGCCAGAAATGCAACAAAATATGCCGCGACCAACATGCCCTGAGAAGCTTCGAAGGCCACTCCATATACCGTAAAGTAAATCATGGGGGTCATCCAGGCCAAGCCTACGAAAACAACATGGGGTACGGTTAGTGTTTTTGCCAGTGTAGCATGTTCTCTCATATTTAACCCTTCTTCCTTTTGTGCGTCATTTGTTGCTAATTGTAGAATCAAAAATTCGGTTGACGCAATTATTCTGTTAGGTTATCTAACATATTTTTCGTTTCTAAAACACTGTTAGAAAATCTAACATAATAATGGATTTGCTTGATAATTCTGCCTATAATACAGGTAAGAGCAAACAACAACAACTGAAAACAGGTTCTTGAATTTAAGAACAAAAAAGCTGTCTAGGGTTCCGTTGCTGAAATCAGTAAGGCTGGTCCAAGAGACGGCGTATAGACGTCAGTCTATATAACACGGAAGGATAAAAGCCTGGGAGATTCGTCTCCTAGGCTTTTTTATTTTAGATATAAGGGGAGGTCAAAAATGAACAACAACTGGAGTACCACGCTTGGTTCTGGAGGAAAATGGTCTGAAACGATTGGAAAAGGAAAGTGGATTCGTTTTACCGCCTTACAGCAAGGTGCAAATGTATCTCTATTACTGTTTAATGCCAAGGATCTGACCGAGCGCTATAACATGCCTGATACGTTAAAGGCTCAACATACTTCCCATTTGACGAAGGGGAATGTCCTGATGAGCGATAATGGTCGCGTGCTGGCCAGTATCGTAGAGGATACTCTTGGTTGGCACGACCCGATTTGTGGTCATACCACAAGAGCGTTGACGGATGAAAAATATGGACGCACGACCTATCAGGTCCGTAGGAATGAGTGGCTGCGCAGCGGTCAAGAAAATTTCGCTGTGGAACTGGTTCGAAACGGTCTGGGGTTACGCGATATGGTGCCTGTGGTGAATTTGTTCTCCAAAGTGTTTTGTGATGACCAAGGAAACATGCATTATTGCTTAGACCACTGTGAAGAGGGAGCGACGGTCACCCTGCGTACAGAGATGGATGTATTGCTTGTATTATCGAATACGCCAAATCCCCTAGATCCACGAACGTCATTTCCTTCTGTACCTGTCAAACTAGAAGTCCTTCCAGCTTTACCGGTTGAAACGGATGATTATTGTGTGAATTATCGGCCGGAGAACCGCCGGGCGTTTGAAAATACTTGGCAGTACGATTGCCTGAGGGGGGGCCTATAATGGCTGTTTTTAATCGAGTAGAGAGTCAGCGAAAGGCCGAGGAAGCTTGTTATGATCAAATCATTTCGGCAGGAGATGGCTGGATGCACGAGCTTCTGCCTGGCCAAGTGCTGCGGATTATTGATTTGGAAGGAAACCAAGCGGCCGATACGCTGTTCTTTGATGCAGATCATCCAGAAGATCACTATAGTGCGGTGGCAACCATTGCCGGGCAAAAAAATATCTACTTGACCACGGGTTCCGTACTTAGGTCCGAATCGGGTAAAGAGCTTTTAACGATTGTGGCCGACACTTGCGGAAGACATGACACATTAGGGGGAGCCTGCTCCGCTCAAAGCAATACCGTCCGCTATGCTCATGAAACATTGCCGATGCATAATTGCCGGGATACCTTCATGCTGCAGATGTCTCAGCACGAAAGCGGACGTTATACAAAACGAGATTTGGCTCCGAATATTAACTTTTTCATGAATGTCCCTGTCACAACAGAGGGCGGACTGAAGTTTGATGATGGGGTTTCTGGTCCCGGCTGTTATGTAGAGCTTCAAGCCCATTGCCGGACGACGGTGCTCATCAGTAATTGCCCGCAGCTGAACAACCCTTGCAATGCGTATAACCCAACCCCCATTCGATTGCTCATCTGGGAAAAGTAGGAGGAAACTGCCATGTTTACAAAAGTATTAATAGCTAATCGAGGAGCCATTGCTGTAAGGATTGAGCGAACATTAGGAAAACTGGGCATTCAGTCTGTCGCGGTTTATACGAAGGCCGATCAAGATAGTCTACACGTGGATCATGCGGACCAAGCGGTCTTGATTGGGGAAGGTGCTGCCAAGGACAGTTACCTCAATGCGGAGCTGATCCTGCAGACGGCTATAGAGACAGGAGCACAGGCCATTCACCCTGGGTACGGCTTCTTGAGTGAAAATGCGGCTTTTGCCCGAGCCTGCCGGGAGAAGGGAATTGCCTTTATTGGACCGACACCAGAGCAGATGGAGATGTTTGGTCTTAAACACTCGGCACGGGAGATTGCCGTGCGAGCAGGGGTTCCTTTATTGTCGGGAACAGGGTTGATCGTGGAGCTAGAAGAAGCCCTTCGCGAAGCTCAAGAAATTGGCTATCCGGTGATCTTGAAGAGTACGGCTGGAGGCGGCGGAATCGGCATGCGTGTTTGTTCAGATGAGGAAGCTCTGCGGTCCGCTTTTGAGGCTGTCCGACACTTGGCCGAGACCAATTTCAAGAATGGCGGCGTGTTCCTTGAAAAATATATTCCGAAAGCACGACATGTTGAGGTTCAAATCTTTGGGAATCAATTCGGAGAAGTCGTTGCCCTTGGGGAGAGGGATTGTTCCATCCAGCGACGCAACCAAAAGGTGATTGAAGAAAGTCCTGCACCCAACCTGCCTCAAGCGGTTCGGGAAGCGATGTTTGCTTCGGCGAAGCGCCTAGCGGCTGAAGTTGGCTACCGCAGTGCGGGTACCGTTGAATTTCTTTATGATCCTGCTTCCCTGCAGTTTTATTTCCTGGAGGTGAATACGAGGCTTCAGGTCGAGCATGGGGTGACAGAAGAAGTCTTAGGGATTGACCTAGTGGAATGGATGGTGAAAGAGGCAGCTGATGATTTACGGGGATTGGCGACGTTGGTGAAGGAGCCGGTAGGACACAGCATCCAAGCTCGAATCTATGCAGAGGATTGCCTGCAGAACTTCCGTCCAAGTGCCGGTCAGCTGGATCAAGCCTTATTTTCTGAAAAAGCGAGAATTGAAACCTGGGTGCGCGATGGCATGACCGTGACCTCTCTCTATGATCCAATGCTTGCGAAAATTATTGTGCACGGAGAGAACAGACTAGACGCCATCGATAAGCTCATATACGCTCTTGAGGAAACACGGCTCTATGGGATTACAACCAATCTGCAATACTTGCAAGCCTTGCTCAAGGAGGAGGAATGCCGAGAAGGAAACGTCTATACGCAGCTGTTGAATGGGTTTGAGCCTGCAGAACGAGCCATCGAGGTATTGGACGGTGGCGTTCAGACCACGGTGCAAGACTGGCCTGGCCGAACGGGTTATTGGGATGTGGGGGTTCCTCCTTGCGGCCCAATGGATCCCCTTTCGTTTAGGATCGGCAACAAGCTTTTGGGAAATCAAGAGGACGCCGCAGGATTAGAATTAACCTTGCGCGGCGGATCGTATCGCTTCCGGAGTGACAGTTGGTTTTGTCTAACGGGAGCGGACATGGGCGCGACTTTAGATGATGTGCCGGTGGCAATGTATCAGCCGGTGCAAGCGCTAAGAGGGCAGGTGCTAAACTTTGGGGAAGCGCAGGAAGGTCTTCGTACCTACTTCCTCATCGCAGGTGGATTGGATGTAGCGAAGTTGCTTGGAAGTTCTTCTACCTTTACCCTTGGCGGATTTGGGGGGCATGGCGGTCGAGCCCTTCGCACTGGCGACGTGCTAAATTTCAATAAGGGTGAGTTAAACTCCGAGGGAGTGGAGCTTCCATCCAGCCATCGCCCGGTTATAACGCGAAACTGGACCATTGGGGTCATACCAGGACCGCATTGTACGGAAGAATTCCTTCTTCCTGAATATTTAAAGCAGTTAGCAGAAACTGAATATGAAGTTCACTTTAACAGCTCTCGTACAGGCGTGCGTTTAATTGGACCTGCACCGCTCTGGGCTCGTGAGGACGGAGGAGAAGCAGGCTTGCATCCTTCCAATATCCATGACAATGCCTATGCCATCGGGACACTTGATCTTACTGGGGATATGCCCATCTTGTTAGGACCAGATGGACCGAGTCTAGGAGGTTTTGTTTGCCCGGTGACAACCGCATCGGCGGAGTTCTGGAAGCTTGGCCAGCTGCATCCTGGCGATAAGGTTCGCTTCCAGCTCTTGACTTTGGAAGAGGCGGAATCCCTTCGCAAGCAGCAAGAGAGGAACCTAGAAGAAATGGTTCGAGGAGAGTGGAATCAACTCCAGGCTGTGGTCTTGCCTCAATCGGGTTCTGTCCTGACCCCGGATTACCCTGTATTGTTCCAAGAAAAAGAAAACCGGACGTTTCCCATTACGATTCGTTGTTCAGGGGATGAGAACCTATTGGTAGAGTATGGTGCCTTGGAATTAGATCTACTGCTGCGTTTCCAGGTTCATGCCCTGATTCAGGCCATTAAGGAAACCGATCTACCCGTACAAGATTTGACGCCAGGCATCCGCTCCCTGCAAGTTCATATTGATCCGACCAAAATCTCGGTAAAGGAAGCCTGCCAAAGAATTCAGGACATTGAACGCGAGTTGCCTCCTTTAGCTTCCATACAAGTGCCATCACGAATTGTCCGACTGCCTTTGTCCTGGGATGACCCGTCCACCCAGCTTGCCATTCAGCGCTATCAGCAGAACGTGCGACCGGATGCGCCATGGTGCCCGAGCAACCTCGAGTTTATCAGAAGAATCAATGGACTAGAGGGCATCGAGGATGTGAAGAAAGTCGTATTTGATGCAAATTATCTGGTGTTAGGTTTAGGGGATGTTTACCTTGGGGCTCCTGTAGCCACCCCGGTAGATCCCAGACATCGTCTGGTAACGACAAAGTATAATCCAGCACGGACTTGGACGCCAGAGAATGCGGTAGGGATTGGCGGAGCTTATATGTGTGTTTACGGAATGGAAGGTCCGGGAGGATATCAGTTCGTCGGTCGCACCATTCAGATGTGGAATCACCGAAGGGAGACCCAAAGCTTCCAATCCGGTAAGCCTTGGCTTCTTCGTTTCTTTGACCAGATTCAATTCTATCCTGTTGAAGCAGATGAATTGCTTCAGTTACGCGAGGACTTTTTGCGCGGCCGCTTCGAAGCGGATATTACCGAAACGACATTTGATTTAGGAGAATACTTAAAGTTTCTTCAATCTATAGAAGGAAGTACGGAGGAATTTCGTTTACTTCAACAAGAGGCATTCCGTATGGAAAGAGAAAACTGGAAGGCGTTGGGTCTAGCCGAATACATTTCCGAGCAAGAACAAGGGAGCGGAACGGAGGAAGAAGAGTTACCGGAAGGAGTGGTTGCGGTGAGATCCTCAATGCCAGGAAGCGTATGGAAGGTATTAGTTACTCCGGGACAACGCATCCAAAAAGGAGAGGTACTAATCATTGAAGAAAGCATGAAAATGGAGTTTCCGCAGGTAGCCCCTTGTGAAGGTACGGTATTGGAGGTCTATGTTAAACCAGGAGATGGAGTTCATACAGGACAATTAATCGTCAGCCTTGTGGAGGACATAAAAAGGGAGGGGCAAGAAAATGAAAACCTTGAGTGTATCATGCACGTTGTCCATTAGAGAATTGAGAGATCAATATATAAATAAGGAAATTTCTCCTGAAGAGATCATCGCAGAAATCGTCCAGCGTGCTCACGTGGAAGCGGATTGGAATATTTGGATCACCCCTCCATCCTATGGGCTTCTTCAGCCCTACTTGGATCGGTTAAAGACAATTGATCCGGAGCAGGCGCCGCTATGGGGCATTCCCTTTGCGGTGAAAGATAATATTGACGTGGCTGGTATGCCCACAACAGCGGGCTGCCCGGAATTTAGCTACGTAGCTTCGGAACATGCTACTGTTGTAAGAAGGCTTGTAGAGGCTGGGGCTATACCGGTAGGGAAAACCAACCTCGATCAGTTTGCCACGGGCCTCGTCGGTACGAGAAGCCCTCATGGCGAGACGCATAATGCGTTGAGGCCCGAGCTGATCAGCGGCGGCTCCAGCTCGGGCTCCGCTGTTGCGGTGGCTCGAGGGCAAGCAGCCTTTTCGCTGGGAACTGATACCGCGGGTTCCGGCCGAGTCCCTGCCGCTTTGAACGGTCTCGTTGGATTTAAGCCCAGCCTCGGAGCATGGTCGACTAAAGGGGTGGTTCCCGCTTGTGCAAGTCTAGACTGTGTCACGGTATTTGCCCACAGCCTAGAGGATGCTCTAGCTGTTGATGCCGTTGCTAGGGGAAAGGAAGAAAGCGATCCGTGGTCTCGCTCTTACCCCATGCCTTCTTACAAGCTTCCTCATAAGGTTTGTTTGCCTAAGGGAGAGCTGACGTTCTTTGGTCCGTATGCCAAAGAGTACGAAGCAGCCTGGACGGCCGTCGTTCATAAGCTAAAATCCTTACCGATCAACATTGAATATGTGAGTGTGGAGCTGTTCTCTGAGGCGGCAGCGATCCTGTATGATGGGCCTTGGGTAGCGGAAAGATGGGCTGACTTAGGCGGTTTTATTGAAGCACACCCTGGGGTCACCTTCCCCGTGACGGAGCAGGTACTTCGTTCCGGTGCACAGGAAAAATATGATGCCTCTTCGGTCTTCCATGCGATGCATCAGCTGCAGTCCATTAAAATGGAAGTAAAGAATCTTCTAAAAGGCGCTGTCCTTGTCATGCCAACGGCTGGGGGGACATGGTCACGGGAGCAGGTGAGAAAAGACCCTATCACTACGAACAGTGCGATGGGGCTCTATACGAACCATTGCAATTTATTGGACCTATCCGCAGTAGCTATCCCAGCTGGGGAGGCTGCAAAGGATACGCCATTTGGGATTACGTTTTTTGGTCTGGCGGAGGAAGAGAGTTTGACTTGCGGTCTGGCTGACGTGTTTGTTCACCGTAAGGTCCAAACCACGCCTGTGGCGGTGTGCGGGTTGCATATGCGCGGGTATCCGCTAGAAAAGCAAATGATTGCGTGTGGAGCTCGTTTTATTCGAGAGGAGCGTTCAGCGGCAAAATACCAGCTTGTGAAGTTGGCAACGACTCCAGCGAAACCTGGGATGATCAAAAAGGAAGGGAAAGGGGCTTCGATTGCTCTGGAGATTTGGGAAATGCCATTGGAGAGCTTTGGTTGGTTTACAACTTCCATCCCTTCTCCCTTGGGTATAGGCAAGGTAGAGCTGAAGGATGGATCGGAGGTCCCAGGCTTTGTTTGCGAGGCTTACGCAGCACGAGAGGCGGAGGACATCACTTCTTATGGAAGCTGGCGCCAGTATATTGCCACGGAGAAATAATAAGGGCTAACTCATCGGATCCTGGGGTCTGATGGGTTAGTCTTTTTTATAAAAGGAAAAAATATCAAGAAACGATACCTTGGAGGCAGAACGGATGAAAGTAGCGATTTACGGGGCAGGGGTTTCAGGGCTGGCCTGTGCCTATCAACTGGAGCGACTTGGCTTTACTGGACAGATTCATCTTTATGAAGAAAAAGAAGACATCGGTGTTGGGAACCTTTGGATGGAGTAGGAAAATATATCTTGAGGGCAGG
Organism: Ammoniphilus sp. YIM 78166; assembly: GCF_004522215.1. Lineage (GTDB taxonomy): Bacteria > Bacillota > Bacilli > Aneurinibacillales > RAOX-1 > YIM-78166. The sequence continues at coordinate 116,113 of NZ_SDLR01000007.1, forward strand.
AAACATGAATGTATTACGAGTGTCAGGCAGACTACTAGCCATGATGACCAAACCAAGAATTCTTATCCTGTTATGGGGCATATGTTGGAGTTTAGCGGCAGGAATGTACCAGACGAAAAGCAAAGGCAGTAGCTAAGAATGAGGGTTAATGGGTTTTTGCTATTGTTTTTCTCGGTCGTTTTACTTTTTCTTATGTTTAGGTTTTTGGAATGGCAGGGACGCTACCCTGTTTATGTACAGTTTATGGTGACGCTTGGACTACTCAATAGTCTAATAACGAATGCGCTCGTCAGAAAAGGCTATCTAGCATTCCCTTGGAGGTTATTTCCTCACTGGACACAAAATAACATCATTTATGACTTTTTGCTTTTGCCGGGCTTTGCTCTCCTGATGATTCAACTCCACGAAGTGTGGGATCATTTTTGGTTCATCCTTCTCCAATTCGTTTTCATTATTACTTTACAGGACTATCTAGTTTCTACATATACCACAATGCTTGCCATGAAAAAGTGGACTTTGTACCATACAGCATTGAGTGCTTTTTTTGTTTTTTTTATTTGGTACGGTTACTATTATTGGCTTTCAAGCTGGCTTTGACAGAAAAAAGGACCCACGCTCAAGGGTCCTTTACTTCTTCTTTTTCTTTTTGCGATATTCATTTCTCTCCCACTTTTTTAGATGAGGGTAGGGGTCAAACGCCCATTCCGTACGACCGTTGTACTTGTACATTCCATAATGCAAGTGAGGCGGGAATTTCCCTGAGGTTCCTGGACTTCCGTATCCAGAGCTTCCTACCCAGCCAATCACGTCACCCGGCTTTACGATGTCGCCAATCTTAAACTCCTTATTAAACCCGCCCAGATGAGCGTAGTAATGGTAAACATTATTAAGATCGCGGATACCGATGCGCCAGCCGCCGTAACGGTTCCAGCCTTTCACTTCAATATACCCGTAGCAAACGCTTCGCACAGGGGTGCCGTGGTGCGCAAAAATATCGGTCCCCTCATGTATCCTTCTCCCTCCCCAGCCTCGAGCATCGCCCCATGTAGAACGATAACTGTAATCGGTTCGCAAGGGTAAGGGAAAAGCTGTGTCCTCTAGCTGAAGGGTCTGAAAGGTTTGGTAAATTTGGGCATATTCTGAAATAATGTCGACAACCTTATCACTGCGATAATATTCCCAAAGCGCAATGCGGATGTCATCTTCGGTAAAGCCATATTTTGCGATGTATGTAGCCAGGGTGAACAGGACGTCTTCATCATCCGTTGAGTCTGCTACATTATCACCTGATCCGTCTTTGCCCATCCCGTGGAAGAAATCAATGCCGACAGGAGAGGTTTCATCCGGGTTAGGATTGAGGAAGCCTCCCCATTTCTCAGGAGGGATCTTAATAGAGGTATAGCGCGGTTTATCAGGCTCTTCGTTTTTTGAGCGCTTTTGAATATTTTTTTCATACTGGTTTATGGCTGCTAAGTAGTACCATGGCACTCCAGTCAACGTGCCCATCCTCTGAAAGAGTTCCAATCTTTCATCAGCAGGCTTAGCCTGAGGTGCGGGAGTGGACTCTTTTGCCGAGACCGGCAGGGATGTACCAAGCAGTGAGAAAAGTAAAAAGAAAACCAAAAACAGGCGAGCCATGGATTCACCTCCAAGAAAGTCTTCTAGGGGATAGTTTCTCACAGAATCATTTTTCGATACCGGAAGAAGCTGGCATGAAGTTTAGTGTTGTTGCAATTTCCAGGGGCAAGATCTACAATAAAAACATGAGGAATTAGATGGGAGTTGAGCGGACTTTGAACCAACGTAAACCCGAATGGCTGAAGATAAAGTTAAATACAGATGAAAATTTTAAAGAGCTAAAGCGAATGATGCGGGGCAAAACGCTCCATACCGTCTGTGAAGAAGCGAAGTGCCCGAACCTATATGAATGCTGGTCTAATCGTACAGCTACCTTTATGATTAATGGAAGCATCTGTACAAGAGCTTGTCGTTTCTGTGCGGTTACGACAGGCCTACCTACTGAACTCGATCTTGCTGAACCGGAAAAGGTGGCAGAAGCTGCAGAGCAAATGTCCTTGAAACATGCCGTTGTAACAGCTGTGGCCAGAGATGATTTAAAGGATGGCGGAGCCTCCGTTTTTGCTTTAACCATACATGCGATTCGCAAGCAACTTCCGCTTTGCAGTGTCGAGGTATTAATTCCGGACTTTCAAGGAAATTGGGACTCCTTGCGTACAGTCCTTGACGCGAAGCCGAATATTTTGAACCACAATATTGAGACAGTGGAGCGGCTCTCTGATCGTGTACGTTCAAAGGCCAAATATGCACGTTCGATGGAATTGCTTAAGGTGTCTAAGGAGATCGCACCCTCCATTCCGACCAAATCAAGCATTATGATCGGAGTAGGAGAAACGTATGAGGAGATTGTTCAAACGATGAAGGATCTTCGTGCGGTGGATGTCAATATTGTTACGATTGGTCAGTATTTGCAACCCACGAAGAAGCATTTGGCCGTACAGAAATACTGGCACCCGGATGAGTTTGCTGCACTGAAGGAAGAAGGGATGAGTATGGGGTTTGATCATGTAGAATCGGGACCGCTTGTCCGCAGCTCTTATCACGCCCACGAGCAAGGACAAGCTGCGGGCCATGTTGGATAAAGAAATAAGGAAGCGCAGGGAGTATTATAGCCCTGCGCTTTTAACGTCTTACTGATTTGTGGTACGATGCGTTCCATTAGTATTCGGATAGGTTTGATTCATGTTATAGTTGGTGACGTTTTGTCCATTATCCGTAACATTCATCCCCGTCATATCTAAGGTTCGGGTTTTTAAAACGGCTTCTAGCTGGTCATGATCGATTGCATTGGATCCAGCTCGATTCACAAGCGTATTCACCTGATCGATTGTATTTTCGTCACCTGATATATAGATCTCATACCAGCGGGGTGACATCGCCCATGCGGATAGCTTTGCTCGGTTGAGAATTTCAGCATCCGTTACACCAGGAACTCCGATAAAGATATCCTCATCCGTAACTAGCACAGAGGATTTCTCTATTCCGGGAACAGAGGATACCATGGAGCTAATCGCTCTAGCCAGTACATTGTAATCTACGTAATAGGTTCCGTTCTGCTGTGCGGTGATGTCTCGCTTGCTGTACGTGGCATATCCGTATCCTCTCTGCCCATTCCGTGTACGCTGGGCTGAGATCTGACCGGTACGGCCATCCTTAAAAATAGCGTTGTTTGTATAAGACCTTGGGGATATCTGATCATTTACATTTCCTGTCGCCAATGGTGCGGCATGATTTCTGCCAAAGCGAAAGCCAACATTGTCATCGGTGGCCAGGTTGTTTCTGACTCCTGCCGTCGTTCCTGTTCCGGCACCGTGGTAAGCTGTGTCTCTTGCTTCATCTGCCGCAGGAGCACATCCAATGACACTTAGGGAGAGCGCGGTTAACGCGAGCCAAGACTTCCATTTGTTCATTTGAACACCTCCTGAACATAGGGTAACCGGAAAGGGTCATGCCTTTGCATGGAAAGAGGATGTGGATTACAGGAAAGTGTGGTAATATATATTCTTAGAAATGGCTAGCATGGGAGGATGGAACGTGATTCGCGTGCAAGGATTATCCTTTGAGTTGTTGGAGAACCATCGTGAAGGTTGGAATCCGGAGATATTTAAGACCCGTTATAGCGATATATTGAACAAGTTTGATTATATTGTTGGGGATTGGGGCTATGGCCAATTGCGATTGAAGGGTTTCTTTGAGGATCACTATCCGAAGGCTACCTTTGATAATCGAATCAGCTTTTTAGATGAATATCTTCAAGAATACTGCAATTTTGGCTGTCCTTATTTTGTCTTGAAAAAGGTAAAAGACGCCAAGGCAGAACTCATAAAAGAGCAACCTAGCGAATAGCAGGTTGCTCTTTTATGATTAGAGAACGGTATATAAAAATTCCATCAGTTCTTCGGCTTCTTCATCCGTCACGCCAAAAGCATGGGCTACATACCCTTCTTCCTTCAAATCATCCTGTCCTAGGATGGCTGCTCGGTTCGTTTGAAGATTAACGACCAGCTTTTTTCCATAGAAGTTGGTTGTTGTTGTAATGGCTAGGTCATGGCGATTCGTATCTCCCATAAAGCTGACAAAGCGGGTAACGGTATCCTCTTTATGGTCATACAGGAAAAAACTCTCACTACTCATCTTCTATAGTCCCCCTACAAACTCATGTTGCTCTATTTTAACATATGATGAACAACATGTTAAATCACTTGATGAGCGCGAAGCAGCTCGCTATACTAAGATGGACAGGCAAGTGGAGAGGGGATGGACGATATGGATGAGAACTCAGGGCACGTCATGGTCATTTTGCTGGCCGTCGTGCTGACGTTTGCAATTACCATTATTTCAGCTAAACTTAGGAAAAAGAAAAAGTAGGTGGATCCTATGTATAATGTGAATACGCAGAAAATAGATGAAATCTTAACATATATCGATCGGAGTATCTTGCCGACTTTGGCTTCCGTTATGGGGCAATCCAAAGATCACTTTATCCAGCAGCCTATGGCAACCTATGCAGCCGAACGGATGTTTCATTTGTTTATTGAAGGCATGACCGATGTTGGAAACCATCTGATCGATGGTTTCATTATGAGGGATCCGGGAAGCTATGAAGATATCGTCGATATCATGGAAGACGAGAGGGTCTATACATCACAGCAAGCTGCTGTCTTCAAAGAAATTATCCTGCTGCGACGCGATCTAGTCCTCCATTACACTGAACCTAAACACGGGAAGTTATACGATGTCTACTCGCAGCATGCTCGCGTGATGGAGGAATACACGAGCCTAATTCGCCAGTATTTAAAGAAAGAATTGTGGTAATAAATCGAGTGGCCCTGGAGTTGAATGCTTCCTGGGCCTATATTTTTTGCTACTTATTAATATTTAGGTATTTTTTATATAAATTTGTATAAAAATTTACTTATCTAATAAAATCGAGTAGAATATGATGTAAAGTACAGCAGAAAGGCGGTGAGCTACAATTGTCAAAGGCAAGGAACTCCTCAACACGAAACCAAATTCTCCACCTGCTGAAGCTCCATGGGTCCCTTACCGTCAGTGAGATGGCTGCTAAGCTGCAAATCACCGAGATGGCGATACGCCGTCATTTAAGTACTCTGGAGCGGGATAATTTAATTGAATCCACCATGGTACGTCAATCCATGGGACGTCCCACTAATGTGTATTCTCTAACTGAAGAGTCGGATCACATGTTTCCCCGTCACTACTCCGATTTCGCCCTTGATTTTCTTCAGGATCTTGAAGACCTGGAAGGAAAAGATAAAATCAAGTCCTTGTTTGAACGTAGAGAGCAACGGCTTTCTGATAAATATAGCAAGCATATTAAAGGCACAACCCTTGAAAAAAAGATTGATCAATTGGCTCAAATTCAGAATGAAAAAGGCTATATGGTAGAGTGGGAACAGGACCCAAAGTCTGGTGACTATATCTTTAAAGAATATAATTGCCCCATTTCTCAGGTAGCAAAAGAATACAATCACGCTTGCGAGTGTGAGCTCTCCTTGTTTAAGAAAGTTCTTGATACCGAAGTAGAGCAGAATGAGTGTATAGCCCAGGGAGAAGACAAGTGTGTCTATGTGATCAAGAATCCTGAATCGGAATCCGAAGAGAGTGACCCATCGTAAGAGCGGTTATTCTTTTTTTTTTGATTGTAAATCGTGCTATGATGGAGAAAAGAGAGGAGTGGAAAGATCATGAAATCCTATGGAGCGTATCTGATTGATTTGGATGGGACGATTTATCGGGGGAATCAGGTCATTGATGAAGCACCTGGATTTATTCGTTGGCTAAAGAATCAGGATATTCCCTTTTTGTTTTTAACCAACAATTCCTCATTGCCTCCCCAGAAAGTAGCTCAAAAGCTGCAAGGGATGGGCATTGCGTGCGAGACGGAGAATGTTTTTACAACCAGCATGGCCGCGGCTGAATATATTCACTTAAATTTAGGAAAACGGGTCTATGCCATTGGAGAAGAAGGCTTAGTTTCCGCTTTGCAAGAACAGGGCTGTGAACTGACAGAGGATCATCCAGAGGTCGTCGTTATTGGCATCGATCGGCAGTTTACCTATGAAAAGATGGCCAAAGCATCTTTGGCCATCCAGCAAGGGGCTGTTTTCTTATCTACCAACAGTGACCGTGCCGTTCCAACCGAGAGAGGACTAGTTCCGGGAAATGGGGCCTTGACCGCTTCCATTCAGACAGCTAGCGGAACAGCTCCCATCTTTATTGGAAAACCAGAAGCCCTCTTTGTGGAATTGGCTTTGCAAAAATTAAAGGTTAAGGCGAAGGACGTGCTGTTAATCGGAGACAATCTCCATACGGATATTTTAGCCGGGGTCCAGGCCCAGGTGGACACGCTACTGGTCTATACTGGCATTACCCGTCCTGAGGATCCTGAATTAGAGAGAATCCGCCCTACCTACGCAGTTCATCATTTATTGGAATGGGTCAAGCAATTTTAGTGGCCTTTACTATGAGCAAGCCTGCTGGAGGCAGCGGCTGCGATGGCACCTACGATGTCATCAAGAAACGTATGATTTTGATGATCGTGTTTATCATTTAACTTTTTGAGAATGCCTGGCTTTACTTTATCGATATATCCGTAGTTGGTGAAGCCAATGCTTCCGTACACATTAACGATGGATAAGGCCACAATTTCATCAACACCGTAAAGACCTTCATCATTAAAGATCATGCTCTGCAATGGTTCCAGGAGCATCCGCTGCTCAGCTAGCATGTCTAGCTGGATCCCTGTAAGGATCGCATTTTGTACTTCCCGCTTGGCTAAGACTTTTTCCAGATTGTCAATACAGAGCTCTTTGGTCAGGTCTGGAAAATAATCCTTCTGCAAAAATAAGACAAGCTCAGCTAAATCGTCCATCGTTACGCCACGAGCTTCCAATAGCTCCCTCGTTTTCTTTGCTACAACTTCATCGTTTACAACGGCTAACGGTGACATAGTAACTCTCCTTCCTGATTGTGGTGGGGAAAAGAAAGGGAAGAAAGATATGAACGAATTTTATTTTGTTAATCCGTTAGGTCAAAATATTTATCTCACATTTTCGCCTCAATTATTCTCTCCATTGCCGGATCACGTACTCATCCTTCCGTTATATAAAGATAAGTTACTTTTTACCTGTCATCCAGAGAGAGGGTGGGAGCTGCCTGGGGGGAAGGTAGAAGAAGGGGAAACGGCACAAGAAGCGGCGATACGCGAGGCTTGGGAGGAAACGGGAGCAAGAATATCGGTATTAACCCAACTGGCGGAATATCGGGTTAAAGATGGGGACTTGGGATTTAGTAAAGCGGTTTTTCTGGCCGAGGTCCTGGAATGGGGAGCACGTCCCCTTGAATTTGAAACCATCGATGCCGCTTTATTTCCTCTAGACTTGAATCTTAATCAGGAAGAATTTAGCCTATTCATGAAGGATGGAGTGGTCGGGCAGCTCCTGAAAAGGCTAAGCACCGAAACAAACTCCACGACATAGGATACTAGGAGAAAAAATGGGCGGGAGTTGAGCCAAAGCCATGTATCCTTGGATGGATGAAGTTCAACAAAAATACAATCTCTATATTTATCGTTTTCAGCCTACCTCTCAAGGGATCTGGATGGAGACCAACCGGGGACCGACCGTTATGCATGCCATTCCTTCCCCCTTGGTTCACAAAGAGGAGTTAGTTCAAGTGACATACCGGGTAATGCAACATACCGGGATGGTGACTCCCTTGTTACAGAGTCAGGAAGAGAAGCTCGTGAATACGATTAGCGGAGTGCCGAGCTATCTAATGCGGTGGCCTGCGGAAGAATCTGAATGGGTGGATTATGAAGGATTAGGCGAGGCGCTAGCTCAGTTCCATTTAGTGAGCCGATATCTAGAGAGGCGAGAGTCATCATCCGTTCAACTAGGAACGTGGGAGCAAAAATGGTTGAAAAGACTGAGAAATTTATATCATTCTCAACGAATGGCACATAGACGGGCTGGGAGAATGATTCCCTTGGATTCTTTCCTGCTTCAGAACTTCCAGTTGCTTACACAATCCTGTCAAACGGCCCTTTCCTATCTTCAGCGGGTTAACTATCAAGAGCTATGCTCCAGCTGTCAGACCGTCGGAAGGATTGCTTATGAGCGGTTTGGACATCATCAATTTATCGTTACCGAGCACGAACGTGTCATGTTCACCGATCCTTTTTCCTGGGCGGAAGATACAAGAGCTAGAGATATTGGAAACTTTATTCAAGACGATGTAAAAGAGTTTGGTTGGAATCCAAAGCAAATTTATTCCTTCATATCTGGCTATCACCGTGTTTCACCCCTACTGCCCGAGGAATTTTATCTAATGTATGCCATGTTTCATATGCCAGAGCGAGTAATGAAAAAACTAGAGGTTGCCTATAACCCACCCTCCTCATTGTTCTCGTTCTTTTCAAAGGAAAATCCAGAGCTGGAACAGGCAAGATTCGAGACTGAATCCCTAACCCTCCAAGATATGGTCGCAGACCTGAAAAGAAATGATACCCTCATCCGTGAATTTCCAGCTTTTTTGGAGCAATCATTCGCTGTTAGACTGTAGAAAAAAAAAAACAGATCCAGAGAGGTTTTCTGGATCTGTTTCCTTGTTTAAAATACTTGCTGTACTTCTTTGATTTCAGGAATTTCTTCGGTTAATGCTCGCTCAATACCCGCCTTCAGGGTAATTGTAGAGCTAGGGCAGCTTCCGCAAGCTCCCATAAGGCGAAGCTTCACCACGCCATCCTCGATATCAACTAATTCGCAATCTCCACCATCTCGCTGTAGAAACGGACGAAGCTTATCTAGAACTTCTTGAACTTGTTCATGTAATTCAGCCATGGTCATTCAACCCCTTTCTAATTCTCTATTATAGTATCCTTTTGTGCATAAATCCATGAGTTTGAGCACATTTGACAATTCGAGTATAATGAAACAAAAAATAAAGGGGATGGTTAAGTGGTTCAAGTAATTGTCTATGGAGCGCAAGAGCTTTGCGCAAGCTGTTTGCACGCCCCCTCCTCGTTGGAGACTGCAAGCTGGCTTGATGCCGCTCTAAAAAGAGTTTATGATGAGCATGCTATAGAGGTTCGTTATGTTGATATCCATCAACCAGAGAACCCGGAGGACCAGCTTTTCTCTAAACGAGTCATTGAGGAAGACCTATGGTATCCCGTGGTTGTGATTCAAGGAGACGTCGTAACGGAGGGTAATCCGGATTTAAAGGTGATTTATAAAAAGCTGGATGAGCTAGGTATCTCCAGGTCGGAATAGGGGAAGGAAGCTTTCATGACGATCATGATTGAATTTTGTCAGGCTAATTTTTCTACCTGTTCAGATCAGGTTATGGCGAAGCTACAATCCGATTCTGTCCTACTTGATGATCTAGGGGAAATTGAGGCCATTGAATATGGCTGTCTAGGTAATTGTGGACAGTGCTACATCCAGCCTTTCGCTATGGTGGAGGGTTCCATTGTAGCTGGGGATACGCCTGAGGAACTACTGGAGGAAATTAAGGCCCAGGTGAAAAGGAAGCAAGAAGAGGACAGAGCATGGAGAGATCTAGGCTTTTAGCACTTTCCTAGAGAACCTCGTACGAATGCAAGGAATATGTTAGTTTAACAGTATGTAGACAGTTGAAACCTTGAGGAATATAGGATTTGTCTGTATACTTTTAACATAACCCTAAAGGAGGGATTCCCATGATTGAAATTACCGAAAGTGCAGGTAGTAAAATTAAAGAACTTCTTACCAGTCAGGAAAACCCCGCCTTATTTCTACGTGTTGGAGTTCAAGGCGGCGGCTGCAGCGGATTAACATACGGTATGGGCTTCGACGAAGAACAAAAAGAAACAGATCAAGAATTCGAGCTACACGGCATTAAGGTGGTCGTGGATGAAGATAGCCTAAAGCTGCTCAAAGGCACTCGAATCGATTACAAAGAATCCATGGTGGGCGGCGGATTCACCATTGATAATCCCAATGCGATTGCCACCTGTGGGTGTGGAACAAGCTTTAAAACAGCTACAGAAGAAGGAACCCCTGAGAAGTGTGAATAATAGGCTGGTTGGAGCATCTCTATTTAGGGATGCTCTTTTTGTTATATGTAGAAACAAGCCCATTAAAAAAAGCCCAGGTGGGCTTTTTAGGAATTACGAGCACCAAGTATCAAATTATAAGCTACATAAGTAGCCATAACCCCAAAAGACAACATCGCAGCGATGATACCTTCCATGGAGAAGCTAGTGCCCCAGAGGAGAAGAGCGGGCAAAACCAGCGTCATGATGACCAGAAATGCGATATATAAGGCGTTGATGGTTGTGCGTGACATGGACCGTCCCTCCGTTTTCTCTTTACTTTTAAGTTACCTAAGACGAAGGAATGATATGTAAAGTAATGAAGACCAAAAAAAGGATTATGGATCAAGTAATGGATATAAGGGGAGTGAAGTTATAGGGCAGCAATGAGGGGTGTGATTTTAGCTGTGGGGCGGGTTGACTCTAAAGTCCTCTGAGCTTTCCGAGGTCGGGATGCGGGCACTAAAGCCGTTGTTTGGTGCCGGCCAAGCTTCTCGAAGCCTAGATCCGGGCACCAATCCGGTTGTTTGATGCTCTTCAGGACTCCGGTTGTCCGGATCGGGGCACCAATCCCGTTGTTTGGTGCCCTCCAAGTTCTCGAAGCCTAGATCCGGGCACCAATCCGGTTGTTTGATGCCCTTCAGGACTCCGGTTGTCCGGATCGGGCACCAATCCTGTTGTTTGGTGCCCTCCAAGACTCCCGAGGCCCGGATCAGGTCACCAAAGCGATCGTTTGATGCCCTCCAGACTTCTCTGAGCCTAGATCCGGGCACCAATCCCGTTGTTTGGTGCCCTTCAGGACTCCGGTTGTCCGGATCGGGCACCAATCCTGTTGTTTGGTGCCCTCCAAGACTCCCGAGGCCCGGATCAGGTCACCAAAGCGATCGTTTGATGCCCTCCAGACTTCTCTGAGCCTAGATCCGGGCACCAATCCCGTTGTTTGGTGCCCTTCAGGACTCCGGTTGTCCGGATCGGGCACCAATCCTGTTGTTTGGTGCCCTCCAAGACTCCCGAGGCCCGGATCAGGTCACCAAAGCGATCGTTTGATGCCCTCCAGACTTCTCTGAGCCTAGATCCGGGCACCAATCCCGTTGTTTGGTGCCCTTCAGGACTCCGGTTGTCCGGATCGGGCACCAATCCTGTTGTTTGGTGCCCTCCAAGACTCCCGAGGCCCGGATCAGGTCACCAAAGCGATCGTTTGATGCCCTCCAAGCTTCTCGAAGCCTAAAGAAACAATGTTGACTGTGGTTCGAAAGACAAATACCCCCTAGCTCAGCTCTTAGGGGGTATTGTCTATGCCATTTTTCTTATAAATTCATCGAGCTACTATGACCTGGCTGAACTTTCGCTTCAGGATCAATGTAGGATTTGGCATTGTTAACCGCCGTTGGAGCTTCGCCGAAGCCAACTGCGATCAGTTTCACTTTACCGGGGTAGGTGGCAATATCACCCGCTGCATAGATGCCAGGGATGTTAGTTTCCATTTTGGAATTAACAACAATGCTGCCTTTTTCAAATTCTAAGCCCCAATTTTTTATCGGGCCTAATGAAGAGATGAAACCGAAGTTTACGATTACGGCATCGACATCAAGGGTTTTTGCCTCTTGGGTTTTGCTGTTCTGGATCTTAACCTGTCGACAAGCATCATCACCCACCAAGTCGCTTAACTCAAACGGAGTGAGGACGTTCACCTTGGAATTCATGAGATTCTCTACACTATGCTCATGTGCACGAAACTTATCACGACGATGGATTAAGTGGACTTCCTTGGCAATCGGCTCCAGCATTAAGGCCCAGTCTACTGCAGAGTCGCCGCCGCCAAATACAGCTACCCGTTGGCCCGCAAACATGTTCAGATCGGTTACGAAGTAATGGAGGTTTTTTCCCTCGAATTGGGAAGCCTTGGGATGATCTAACCGACGTGGTTCAAAGGCCCCAACGCCAGCGGTAATAATGATCGCTTTAGAGAAGTGAACTCCTTTATCAGTTGTAATTTCAAATTTATCTTCCTGCTTCTCTACATTTTGTACTCGCTCCTCGAGGGAAAGAGTGGGTTCAAAATGCATCGCTTGCTCCTTAAGGGCATCCACTAGCTCTTGTGCAAGAACTTTCGGAAACCCTGCCACATCATAAATATACTTTTCGGGATAGAGAGCGGAGAGCTGTCCACCTAGTTGGGGCATACTTTCAATGATTTTTACGGTGCATTGGCGCATTCCACCATAGAAAGCTGTAAATAAGCCAGCGGGACCCCCACCGACGATTGTAAGATCATAGACTTTCTCATCACGATAAAGACTCATTGTTCAGGCACCTCCACAGATTGGAAAATCTCCTAAAGATCAAAGGTTCTTATGTTTCTGGCCAGAGCACTACCCTAATGAGGATTATCTGTTAAAATTTTACTTCTTCTCATTATACAAAGGACTGTCTTGTTAGGAAAGATTAAATTCTAAGAAAATAGTGAATACCGAATTATTTTGTGTTGACACGATGCTATTGTTAATCTTAAAATTTTGTATAGAAATTCACGTGCTTTGTGCAAAATTTCACTTGTCAAATTTTCCATTTCACCTTACAATAGAAATATGAACGAATTGTGAAAAGTTTCTCAAACAAGATCTGCTTGCAGGTTGAGGAAAAAACTGACGGGGGTCAGCCTTTCTCAGCAGGAGAAAATAAGTGAAAAAAGGTACAAAGTCATTTAAAAAAATAAAATTGGATGTGATGGGATGAGTACAAAAATCGTAATTTTAGGTGCCGGATACGGCGGTATTATGACAGCGGTGAAGTTGCAAAAGATGTTAAATTACAATGAAGCACAAGTAACATTAGTGAACAAACATAATTACCATTATCTAACAACCTGGCTCCATGAACCAGCCGCAGGAACTCTCCATCATGACAACTGCCGCATTGATATTGATACGGTTATTGATAAAAATAAAATTAACTTCGTTAAGGGTACGGTTGAGAGCATTCAACCAGAGCAGTGTACCGTTTCGTTAGCTGATGGCACTTCGATCGATTATGACTATCTGGTTGTAGGACTTGGAAGTGAGCCTGAAACATTTGGAATCCAAGGGCTTAAGGAACATGCTTTTAGCATTCGCAGCATCAACAGTGTTCGCATGATTAAAGAACATATTGAGTATATGTTCTCGAGATTTCGCAATGAGCCGAACCGTACAGATTTCCTTACCTTCATTGTAGGGGGAGCTGGGTTTACCGGAATTGAGTTTGTCGGGGAATTAGCCGACCGTATCCCTGAATTGTGCAAAGAGTTTGATGTGGATCCAAGCTTAGTTCGCATTTACAACATCGAGGCAGCTCCAACTGCCCTACCTGGATTTGATCCGGAACTGGTTGACTACGCTATGAACATTCTTCGTGACAAAGGTGTGACATTTAAGATCAATACACCCATTAAAGAATGTAATCCAGATGGCGTTATCTTAGCGGACGGAGAAGAGATTAAAGCTGGAACGATTGTCTGGACCGGTGGTGTTCGCGGGAACTCCATTATTGAGAAGTCTGGCTTTGAAGTAATGCGCGGCCGCGTGAAGGTAGATGACTACTTACGCGCTCCAGGCCATGACAATGTATTTATCGTAGGAGACGGCGCTTTAATCTTCAACGAGGAAAATGGCCGTCCATATCCGCCAACGGCACAGATCGCGATGCAGCAAGGGGATAACCTAGCCGCTAACCTTGTATCCATTGTCCGCGGAAATGGACAGTTGAAGAAGTTTGTTCCAGAACTTAAAGGAACGGTTGCTTCTTTAGGTAAAGGGGAAGCGATTGGGATTGTAGGAAACAAGAAAATTTACGGTAACACCGCTGCATTGATGAAAAAGGTCATTGACCATCGCTACCTCTATCTATTAGGTGGAGTAGGTTTGGTTCTAAAGAAGTCAAAGTTTTAGGTGAATCCTTATGCGCCATGCCAGCATTCAAGTTCGATCCAAGCTTACCAAAGATGAACTAGAACGATATGAGAATTTGTTTGAAGTCGGTAAATTCCTCGAAAGTCAAAACCGCTACGATCTAGCGTATACCGTTCAACGGGAAGTGGACAGTTTAATCCAACCGGCCATTGAGCGTTTAAAGGAAGGCAGCAAGGAGCGCGATCGGCTCACAGAGGAATTTAGAAATCAAAGTGAAGAGAAATAAGCAAGGCGTGCTGTTCTCCAAGTTAGAGCAGCACGCTTTTTTTATTAGAGTTGGTTTAGCAGTATAAAGAGCTGAAGAGATTATCATATTATAGGAAAAATGAAGTGGTTACGCTTTCATCAAAGCAGAACAACCAAAATGGAGGTTGCTTTATCTGTGATATTTGTTAAAATAATCTGAAAATATGTTAGAGAGGGCGATATGCATGCAACAACAACATTGTCCATATTGCGTGGGAAGAGGGTATTTTCAACTCATTACGGGTGGATCTGAGACCTGTCCATCTTGCGAGGGTACAGGAAGCGAGAAAGAAGAAGCTCGCGAAGAAATGGCAACTTAAGCTGACAGGAGGAAAGGGGTGCATTTTGCACTCCTTTTGATTATTTTCAGGGTTTCATTGACCAAGCTTTAAGAATTCAGTAAACTGAGGAATGAAGGTTTAAGGAGGTGTGAGAGATGAATATTCCCCAATTAATTATTTCCATCCCCCTATTTCTTGTACTGGCTTTTGGAATAGGATTTATATTGAATATGTTGATTAAAACCACGTGGCTTCCTTTGGTCATTTACGCTCTTTTGCTTGTTTATTTAATCATAAGCATGGGAAGTTTGCTTGTTGTTGACTATATCATTCTTACTTCCGGGTTGGCCGGAGCCGTGTTAAGTGGTGTGACCATTCGCGTTTTAAGGGCGAAAGGATATCGAATGTTTTAAATGGAGCAAGGTCACGATTTGTGGCCTTGTTTTTTGTTTCCCCTTCTTTTTCCCTTCTCTTTTCGTATATTTCCCTTCCATTCTGGGGACGATGTGAATACGGAGAGGAAATAGAGAAGAAGGTGAATAAAAAAAATATGAAATTAGTCCATACAACCTATGTCATTACGACAGTTATATTTTTGTTCGTTGCTGTGTTTTTATTAACCGAACAATCCGTTCCTTTGAAAGAGCCCTTGGGGATGAAGCAGAAGCAAGTGCAGCATAAGCCAGAGGTAGAAGAGAATCGAACGACTAGTCCAGAGAATTTGTTGGGGCAACTTGAGAAAGTGAACGTCGTCGCCACTGGTTATTACGCTGGTGTTGAATCGACGGGAAAGGATTCGAGCCACCCGCAATATGGCATTACATATTCCGGCGCGAAGGTTGTACGGGGAGAATACTCAACCATTGCGGCTGATTTGAACCTGTTCCCATTAGGGACCATTCTTTATATTCCGGGGTACGGATATGGCGTGGTTGCCGATATCGGTTCGGCGATCAAAGGAAATATCATTGACCTGTATTTTGATACTAAAGAAGATGTGTTCAGCCAATGGGGAAAGAAGTCCGTTGATGTTTATGTAGTCAAACGCGGGGATGGGTACGTAAATGACGCCATGATACAAGAACTAAATTCAAAGCAGGTCGTGCAAGTCAACACGCAAGTGAATTAATGATCATTTAAAAAGGCTGATCTCTAGATGTCAGTTTCTGACCCCTAGAGACAGCCTTTTTTAAGGTATTTCTAAAACATAACCTAGTCCAAGAGCGATAACCACACCCAATGATCCGCCGATAAGCACCTCAATCGGCTGATGGCCAAGAAGCTCTTTTAGCTTTTCTCGTTTTTGTTGCTCGGCACCTGTCCTAAACAGCTTGAGCTCTTCTTTTATTAAATGGAAGTCGTCGAGTAAGATATTAAGCAGCGCAGCATGTTGACCGGCATGACGGCGTACTCCCGCGGCGTCAAACATGACAATAACGGCGAAAATGACAGAGATGGCAAAATAGGTGGAGCCAAAGCCTTCTGTAATTCCTACGGCGGTGGCTAAGCTGGTGACGGCAGCCGAGTGCGAGCTGGGCATACCTCCTGTGCTGAACAAGAGCCCCCATTTCCAGGTACGGCTCGTAAAAAAATGAAGAGGAATCTTTATCGCTTGAGCTAGCGTTATTCCGGCTAATGAAGCCCATAGCGGATAGTTTTGCAATAATGACATGGAGTTCTTCCTTTCTTTTTCCGGTCCCTATTTATCTATGTTAATACAACTGGCTAGTGAAATAAAGGGCATTATCAATAAGATTCTCTCATTTTATCCATTGTTGAACATGCTTATTAACAATTGGTAAGATAGGAGAGTGATGGATGAATTTTGGAGGTGCGTCAAAATGGAAGTCAAATTTTCCACTCATAAATGGAATGAGATGGCTACGGACTGTTTAGTCATAGGGATTCCAGAAGGATTAAAGCAGCCAAAGGGGCCGCTGCAACCCTTGGATGCCCTGCTGGATGGACAACTTGCTGCGTTATTGGCTGAGGGGGATCTCACCGGGAAAAGCAAGGATACCTTATTGCTACATACATTTGGGAAAATAAGCTGCAAGCGCATTTTATTTATCGGCTTGGGTCAGTCGGTAACTTTTGAATCTTTACGCGAAATAGCGGCACGCGCAGTACGAACAGCGCTCAAAAGTAAGGTATCCCATCTGGCCCTTGCACTAGACAGCTTTATGACTGATGGTGTTTCTGAACAGGAAACGGCGCAAGCGTTGGTTGAAGGCTCTCTGCTTGGAGGCTACCGGTTTAAAGGATACGCCTTAGAGGAAAGAAACGATCATCGCTTGAGCCGCTTGTCTATCGTTTGCCAGGAAGGGCAAACATCGGAAGTAGAGGCAGGAGGGAAGCTGGGAGAAGCGATGGCGAAAGGAACCAATCTAGCGCGGGAACTCGTGAATATCCCGGGCAACCTGCTGACCCCTACAGGGATCGCGAGTGCGGCAGTAGAAGTCGCCCAGCGCTATGGGATGGAATACGAAATCCTAGAGCGAGAAGATATGATTCGGTTGGGCATGGGGGCATTGCTCGGAGTTGCCCAAGGAAGTGCACAGCCTCCTAAGCTCGTCGCCATACGGTATAAAGGTCGTCCGATCTGGGAAGAGGTGCTTGGCTTTGTAGGCAAGGGAATCAGCTTTGATACCGGTGGTATCTCCTTGAAGCCACGCGAGGGCATGGAAGAGATGATTGGCGATATGGGAGGAGCGGCGGCCGTCATTGGGGCTCTAGAGGTAATAGGTCAGCTAAAGCCAGAAGTCAATGTACTGGCTGTTATTCCTTGTGCTGAGAATATGCCTTCAGGAACCGCACTTAAGCCAGGTGATGTCATTACCACGATGAGTGGAAAAACGGTGGAAATCCTCAATACAGATGCGGAGGGACGTTTGGTCCTAGCGGATGGGGTGTCCTATGCCAAGCGCCTGGGAGCAGATTATCTAGTAGACGTGGCTACCCTTACCGGCGCCGTTCTGGTCGCTTTAGGGACATGCACAACGGGCGTGGTGACAAACAACGAAGCATTCGTAGAAGAAGTAATGGAAGCTGCCGCTGAGGCAGGCGAAGCGGTTTGGAGACTGCCATCCTTTGATCCTTACAAAGAACAGATCAAAAGCAAGGTTGCTGATCTGAAAAACACAGGGGGTCGATACGCGGGTAGCATTACGGCTGGATTGTTCATTGGCGCGTTTGCCGAAGAAACGCCTTGGGTTCATCTCGATATCGCAGGAACCTCCTGGGCAGAGAAGGATACGGATATGTCGCCCCCTGGGGGAACAGGGTCCATGGTCCGAACGTTAGCCCTTTTGGCCATGGGAAGGGCCTAAAAACGAATAAAATCTAAAAATGTAAAAATAAAGTTCGTGATTTTTATAATTATGGGCTTTATTTTTTTGTTATCTTTCGGTATAATTTGATCCATAAACGAATAACAACTCGTATAGTCGCAGGAATATGGCCTGCAAGTCTCTACCAATCTACCGTAAATTGATTGACTACGAGTGAAACGTATCGATGGGCATGCCCGAATGATCGTCTTTCACGCGTAGTGTAGAAGGCGATCATTCGGGTTTTTTACTTTTTAGAGAGAAACTTAGCTTCTGGGGGGAAACAAGACGTGGATTTGCTAAAAGAGAAAATTAGAACGGAAGGATTGGCCTTATCTGAAGAGGTTCTTAAGGTAGACTCTTTTTTAAATCACCAGATCGATCCGTTATTGATGACTGAGATGGGCAAGGCATTTGCCGCCTACTTTAACAAAGGGAAAAAAATTACGAAGGTCCTTACTATCGAATCTTCCGGAATCGCCGTAGGACTAACAACCGCATTGGAACTAGGGGTTCCCCTTGTATTTGCGCGTAAGAAAAAGTCGTTGACGATGTCCAATGATTTATTTGTATCTAAAGTTTATTCGTTTACGAAACAAGAGGAAAATGAGATTACTGTTTCTAAACGTTTCATATCACCTGATGATCACATCTTATTGATAGACGATTTTTTGGCACACGGAGAAGCAGCGCTAGGACTAGCTTCTATTGTGGAACAAGCTGGAGCTACAGTTGCAGGAATTGGTATCGTAATCGAAAAGTCATTCCAAGCGGGGAATGAAAAGCTAACCAAGGCAGGCTATGATGTGTATTCATTGGCTAGAATCAAGAGCTTACAGCAAGGGAAAGTCGAATTTCTAGAGGAGGAATTGGTCTATGAATAATAAACCATTTTCGTACCCATGGTATAAGAAAGAAGATACGGATGCTTTTTTTGCCTTATTTCAAAACAACTTAGCTAACTTCGTGGTCATTGCTGTAACGATGTTGGGCATGGGTTTTCCGGCTGGCATCGTTTTTGGAAAGGTTATTCCAGGAGCAGCAGTTGCAGTTTTAGTTGGAAACCTATATTATGCCCACTTAGCGAATCGCTTAGCACATCGAGAAAAACGCACCGACGTAACGGCTTTATCCTATGGAATCAGTACACCTGTTATGTTTATTTTCTTGTTCGGCGTTCTGCTGCCTGCCAAGACGTTAACTGGGGATCCGGAAATGGCATGGAAGATTGCGCTGGCGGCCTGCTTCTTAAGTGGATTAATTGAAGCTTTAGTAAGCTTTAGTGGAAATTGGATTCGCGATCACCTTCCACGTGCGGCGATGTTAGGGGCATTAGCTGGGGTTGCCATTACGTTTATCGCAGGAGAAATGCTTTTTAAAACGTTTGAACTTCCCGTGGTTGGCTTGCTTGTTTTAGCCATTATCATTTTAGGTATCGTCGGCAAGATTGCCATGCCGTTTCGTATTCCGGCTTCTCTGTTTGCCATCGTGATTGGGACAGCACTAGCCTACGTATTGGGTCAAGCGAGCCCGGAAAAAGTGACCGAAGGACTATCTCATATTGGCTTTTACCCGATTCTTCCGTCTTTAGACTTCTTTGATGGGTTTACCTATTTGTTTGGAGCCATGATTGGTCTGTTTGCTGTACTATTACCTATTACTATCTATAATGCGATTGAGACGATGAACAATGTAGAAGCGGTAGCTGTTACAGGAGATCGCTATGATGTGAAGGAGTGCCAAGCCGTTGACGGAGTAGGAACGATGCTTGGAGCTGTATTTGGGGGACCATTCCCAACAACCGTTTATATTGCTTCCATCGGTTCTAAGTGGATGGGTGCGGGTCGTGGATATAGTATCCTAAATGGGATCGTTTACCTGCTAGCTGCTATGTTTGGGTTGGTGGCAGCGATGTCTGCCATTATTCCTGTGGCTGTTGTAGCGCCAATCCTTGTATTTGTTGGAGTTTCGATGGTATCCACAGCTTTCCAGTCCAACGAGACGAAATACTTCCCGGCTGTTGCTATCGCCATGTTGCCATACGTTTCCAACTACCTCATGACTCGTTTCAATGGAAAAGCCGGAGACGTTGTGGAAGGAATCTCAACGGGGATTGTACCGCTTGGACAGGGAGCCATGTTTACCGGTATTATTTTAGGGGCTATTACGGTATTTATCATTGATCGTAACTTTAAGAATGCAGCGGTTTTCTCTCTCGTAGGGGCAGTTCTTTCTTATATTGGTCTTATGCACGCGCCATCACTTGCCATCGGTGCGGCAAGTGATTTTGCACTAGGTTATGTGATTATGGGCCTATTCTTTGTATTTTATATGTTTGCATACAAGCAGGAAGCTTCTAATGATCTTACGAATCAAGAGAAAATGAAAAAAGTTTCATAAAAGGGAACAAGCTGTCGACCAAGTCTCGGCAGCTTGTTTTTTGCGTTGGAAATTCCTACGCACATTTGTATTCTCAGACAGGAAGGATTTTCCGCTTCGAAATGGAACAATATAGAATGTGGAAGATTACTTTTAAATTGGAGGGAAAGAAAATGGCATTTCAGAATCCAAGCAATGAAGAGCGAAAAAATATGCTAATCGATGCGAAAACCATCGCAGTCGTAGGGTTATCCGATAAACCGGATCGCACAAGCTACATGGTGAGCAAGGCGATGCAGGATAAGGGGTATAAGATTATCCCGGTCAATCCAGCGGTAACGGAAGTATTAGGGGAAAAAGCAGTGGCTTCGTTAGCTGAAATTCAGGAGCCCGTTGACATCATCAATGTATTTCGTAGAAGCGAAGATATCATGCCTGTCGCTGAAGATGCCGTGAAATATGGAAAAGCTAAGGTGTTCTGGCTGCAGCAAGGAATTATTAACGAGGAAGCAGCTGCCTATTGTGAACAGCATGGAATGAAGGTCGTAATGGATCAATGCATAAAGGTAGATCACGCGATCCTCGTACGCTAACTCTCTTTCCAGAAGGTGGCCGATTGCTTTACCCTATAAAATATGTAATAATCATAAGTACCTACTGCTTGCATACAGGTCACTGAAAGGAAAGGCTCTGGAAAAATATGCTGAATGTTCCAAATCACCTAGTTACTTCGCCGTACGAACAAAAAGTACGTTTATAAGGAGGAACTAGAATGACACATGGCCGCATCTCGAACGTAGCTAAGCATACGGCTGTTCCGCGCGATGTGCATCAATCTGATGCTGTTCACGGGGAAGTGGTTAGCTATCAATTGAGCCAGGAAGAACTGGGCAAATACAGAGCAATGCCAATGGAAAGTGAAAGATGGTCTGTATTTAAGATTCCCATGAGAGGGAAAAAAGCATAGATAGACTCAAATCAACCATGCCTACCCGGCGAATGACGGGTAGGCTTATTTTTTTCGTGGCAATCTATTCGTTGGGCTATTATACTAATAATTATTACTTAAAGATAAAAGATCGGTCATAAGGAGAGAGAACCGCATGACCTCACCACATTACAACGAACTTATTTTTGAAACCGAACTCAAGGTCTTGGAACGCGGCAAGGCCCATATGGAAAACCAAAACTTCATAGATCATGAGCTTAGGTCCCAGTATGAGGAATTGTTGATTCACTATGAAAAATTGTTGAAATTATCTCGCAAGGTTTTCAAAATCAGCGATGCCCAAGGTCGTGAACTGAAAAAAAGAGAGGCAGAAATTAAAAGTCTTTTGGATAACTCTAGCCAAGGATTCCTGACCTTTGGTGAAAACTTATTGGTACATAAAGAATATAGCGAAGAGTGTATTCGTATATTTGGCCAAAGAATTGAGAATAAGCGGATTACCGATCTGCTTTGCAGTGACCAGCTAGAGCTGAAAGATAAGATGGCGGAACTTTTAACCAGCATGTTTCGGCAACGATTCGAGGAAGCTCAGAATCAAGCGTTAAGTGAATTGCCGCAAATCCTGTTTATCCACAATAAGTCCGTTAGTATTGAGTACAAATGGATGGATAATGGAGAAGAAGCAGATATCATGATGGTGATCCTAACCGATGTCACCGATCGTCTTCAATCCAAAGCCAAGCTGGAATATCTGAGCTTTCATGACAGCTTGACTTCGCTTTATAACCGGGCATACGTTGAAAAAGTGCTCCCGCAGCTTATGGCGCCAAGCTTTTTGCCGTTCAGCCTCGTTGTTGTCGATATGAATGGATTGAAGCTTACAAACGATGTATTTGGTCATCAAAAAGGAGATCGGCTGATCGTTCAGGTTGCTCAGCTTCTGGGCAGCAGCTGTCGCAGTTCTGATATTATCTCTCGTTGGGGAGGAGATGAGTTTCTGCTGCTTCTTCCGAATACGAATGAAACCGAAGCCCAAGCGCTCATCGACAAAATAAAGGAAAATGGGAAAAACATGAGGACTGATTCGGTCGAGATCAGTGTTTCCTTGGGGGCCGCAACGAAAAAGCAGGAAACCATGAGTTTTGAAGAGCTTCTGCAAATAGCCGAAGCCCGAATGTATAAAAATAAACTACGAGAAAGCCTAGACTTTCGTCAACGCATCATGCACAACCTCCGACATCTGCTGGACCATCAGTGTTATATAGCCGATGGACATGCTCAAAGAGTCTTGCACATGGCTTTAAGATTTGCTGGCTTAACTGGGGTGGAACCCCATTCGTTTGAGTTCAAACAGCTTGACTTATTGGCAAGGCTTCACGATATTGGGAAGATCTCCATTCCTAAAGAAATACTGGGTAAAGAGGGACCTCTCACAGATGAAGAATGGGAAATCATGAAAAGTCACAGCGAGGTAGGCTACCGAGTAGCCCAGTCCATTGGTGAACAGGATGTGGCTAAAGCGGTCCTAGCCCTTCATGAAAGATGGGATGGAACAGGATACCCTTATGGGCTGTCGCAAGACCAAATCCCCTTTAGCGCTCGTTTAGTGGCAATCGTGAATGCTTTTGATGTCATGACCCATGATCAAGTGTACAAGAAGAAAAGGAGCCATGGTGAAGCTTTAGAAGAAATCGAAAGGCTTGCAGGTACGCAATTTGACCCCGAGCTCGCTCGGATTTTTATAGACTCGAGCCAAGAGATTATAAGCGAGAAGTCGTCCTAAGGGACGCTTCTCGCTTTTTTTAGCTTCACTAAACTGTAACAGGTACTTGTGATGACCATCACTACATCATCCAAGGCCCCGAGTTAGAATAAGGCATAAGCATTACGAAAGGTGGGCATGCACGATGTTTCCTACAAATTATAATGAAAATCCCTTTATTGTCATTTGGGAATTGACTCGCGCCTGTCAGCTCAATTGTTTGCATTGCCGGGCTGAGGCTCAATATATACGAGATCCAAGAGAATTAACCTTCCAGGAAGGGCAAAAGCTGATTGATGAGATTCGGCAAATGGGCAATCCCATGCTGGTCTTCTCGGGTGGGGACCCCTTAATGAGAGAGGATGTCTACGACTTGGCTGATTATGCGGTCAAACAAGGAGTTCGGGTATCCATGACGCCTAGTGCGACTCCCAATGTTACGAGAGAAGCGATTCGCAAGGCAAAAGAAGTCGGCCTCTCCCGCTGGGCGTTCAGCCTAGATGGACCGAACGAAGAGATTCACGACCGTTTTCGAGGAACCTCGGGTTCGTTTCAATTAACCATGAAAGCCATTGAGTATCTAAATGAATTGGAGATTCCCATTCAAATCAATACCACGGTATCCCGCTATAACCTCGAGCACTTAGACGCCATGGCGGCGTTAGTGGAACGGCTGAATTGCGTTCTTTGGAGTGTATTTTTCCTCGTGCCAACAGGACGGGGAAAAGACAGTGACATGATTTCTCCCGTAGAGCATGAGCGTGTTTTCCGCTGGCTGTATGAGTTAAGCAAAAAAGCCAAATTTGACATTAAAACCACAGCCGCTCAGCACTACCGCCGCGTCGTGATTCAGCAAAAAATGCGAGAGAAGGCCCAAGGCGCGGATGCCATACGCTATGAGGATGCCCTCACGAAGGGGCTCACAGGTCAAATCGATGGGCTTGGTCGCGCGCCTAAAGGGGTAAACGATGGCAATGGGTTTGTTTTTATCTCTCATATTGGGGATGTCTACCCCAGCGGCCTTCTCCCGATTGTCACGGGAAATGTCCGGGACCAGGGATTAGCGAGCATTTACAGGGAGTCTCCTGTCTTTCAAGCGCTAAGAAATCCTGATGGCTTCAAAGGAAAGTGCGGCGTATGCGAGTTCCGCCATGTATGTGGAGGATCACGTTCAAGAGCTTTTGCTATGACAGGCGATTATTTGGAAAGTGAACCGTTTTGTGTGTATATCCCAAAGGGGGTAACCTTATGAAACTGTTAATGCCGAAGCAGCATGGGGCATGGGCCATGCTTATTATTCCATTCGCTCTAGGAGTAACCGCCGGAAACCCGACATGGCTGCACCTTCCCTTATTTATTGGATGGCTGCTCTTATATCTTGCTTCCTATCCGTTATTGTTGGCTGTCAAAGGAAAGAATATAGGGTATTATGTGAAGTGGGCAACGATTTATATGGGGCTGGCGCTAATCGCCTTAGCGCTCCCCATCCTACAGGTGAAAGAATTGATAGCGTTTGGGGTGGCCATGATTCCTTTTCTCTTGATTAACTCGTACTTTTCCAAAGCGAATCAAGACCGTGCGTTGGTCAATGACCTCTGTGCCATTGCAGCGTTTGGAATCGGCGGTTTAGCAAGTTATTTTGTAGGAACGGGTCAGTTGGATCTAACCGCATTCTGGGTTTGGAGCTTATCGGTGCTGTTTTTTGTGGGGAGTACCTTTTATGTGAAAACCATGATTCGTGAAAAGCAAAATCCGATGTACCAATGGCTTTCTTGGGGCTACCACATCGTGTTAGTCGCTGGTTGCTGGGTAGCTGGCTTGCCTCTTCTAGCTCTGGCCTATGCGCCAAGCGCCGTGCGAGCCATTGGACTTTATGGGCGCAAAATGTCGGTCATAAAAGTAGGGGTATTAGAGATTGTCAATTCCGTCTATTTTCTATTGATACTCGTATTTTTCTTTTAAGAAGGTTTAGGTGGTGTAAGGGGGAACATGAATGATAGAGAGAAGAGTTGCCATTACGGTTAATGAAGCTGTTCAAAAAGTGATGGCAGAAACCAAAGCTGGAGAATACGAGCGAGTTCCCATTTCATTTTGCGATGGGCGGTTTTTGGGATCAGACTTGATTGCGGAACAGCCCATCCCATCTTTTGATCGTTCAGGCTTCGATGGATATGCGGTTCGCTCAGAAGACTTGCAAAGCGCGAGTATGGAGTACCCGATTGAACTAGAGGTGATCGAAGGAATCGGTGCAGGAGCTGTACCTAGTAAATCCGTCCAGGCTAAACAAGCCGTTCGATTGATGACAGGTGCCCAGATGCCGATTGGTGCCGATGCGGTTATCATGCTGGAGTTGACCGAAGAGCTCGTTTGCAACGGAGTGAAAAAAGTAAGGATTAAGCGTCCGGTCAAGTCTGGGGACAACGTCATTTTTAAAGGGCAGGATGCAAAACAAGGCACGGTTCTCGTAGAAAAAGGGACGTTGATCAACCCAGGGGTTAAAGCCTTGCTCGCGACCTTCGGCCACAGCGAGGTGATGGTATCGAAAAAGCCAGTGATCGGTTTGTTTGTGACAGGAAACGAGCTTCTAGATATCGACGAACCTCTAGTGCCAGGAAAAATTCGAAACAGTAACTCCTATATGATTAGTTCCCAAATTATTCGCTCCGGTGCGGAGCCTCGATACTTAGGTAAGCTTCCGGACCACTTTGACACCTGCTATAAAAACATCCGCACTGCTCTGGATGAAGTGGATTTGTTGATTACGACAGGTGGAGTTTCCGTTGGGGACTACGATTATATGCCAGCCATCTATGAGAAGCTCGGAGCCTCCGTCTTATTCAATAAAATCGGGATGAGACCGGGAAGCGTTACAACGGTAGCCACCTGGAATGGCAAATTATTGTTTGGTCTATCGGGTAATCCTTCGGCTTGCTATGTAGGGTTTGAATTGCTCGTGCGTCCGGTGGTCCGAAAGCTGCTAGGCTGCCCGAATCCACACCTCAAGAAGATCCGTGCCATCTTAGATACCGATTTCCCTAAGGCCAATCCATTTACCCGTTTCGTAAGGAGTAAGTTGAGCTATCGGGAAGCTAAAGTTTTCGTTTCTCCCAGTGGCCTGGATAAATCCAATGTAGTCACCTCGCTTGCTCAATCCGATTCGCTGATGATCCTGCCAGGAGGGACGAGAGGGTATGAAGCGGGCATGGAGGTAGAGGTGTTATTGCTGGACGATCAGGAAGGCAGTGACTGGTCCTTTACCTAAAAAAAATAGAGCTGCAGACTCCAATGGACTGCAGCTCTATTCTATATTGCACATCAGGATGGGACATTCTTCACAGTTAATTTCCCGTCTGAGGAAATCAAGATCGTGTATGTGTATGCGTCCCTTATGGATGCTAAGAATTTCTTTGCTTCTCAGCTCGCTTAACATCCGGTTCACGGTCTCTCGTGACACTCCGCAGAAATTTCCTAGCTCGCTGTTGGTAAGCGGGATATCGATAAGAATTCCCTTCTCCGTTTTGACACCGTAGCTGTTAGACATGCGGATCAAGGTAGAAAAGAGAGCTCCTTTTTTTCCATGGAGAACGAGGTCGTGCAGCTTGGTTTGGGTTCGGCGGAAATGGTCGCTCATCCATTTCATGAATTCAAAGGCCAGGGCACCGTTCTCAAATAGCTTCTGTTCCAATTCTTCTTTATTGATAACGGCAACCTCCCCATCCTCTAGAATTTTGGCGTTAAGCAGATATTTGGCCTGTTCGGTGAAGAGAGTCAGCTCGCCCACGATATCATTTTTGGAACAAATCCGCAGCGTAAGCTCCCTTCCATCCGGGGTGATTTTGCTGATTTGAATACGACCCGATCTGATGACATAGAGCTCTTTTGCTTCTCTTCCCTCTTGAAACAAATACGTGCCTTTCCTCGTTTTAATGGTATGCTCCGCGGAATGCAAAAGCTCCTTGAGTTCAATGGAAAGTGTTTCTTTCATTATGATCCCCTCTTCGATTTGGTAAATGAAAAAAAAAGAGGGCTTCTTTTGGTCAAAGATGCCCTCCGCGTAGACTAGCAAGGGGCCTTCACCAAAGAGTCTACGGTTTTCCCTAGTGTCATGTAATGATCATACAGGAGACTTCCTGGCTCATAGACGGAAGGGGTAAGAATGGAAGTGTTGGGTTCCTCGATCGGTAGTCGAGCGATCACTTCTGAATGAAGCTCTTGCGCTAACTGGTCACCGCCTCCTTTACCGAAGAGGAAATACTGTTCTTCGCTGTTCGGGGGAGTAAAGTAACTCATATTCTCCACGATCCCAAGAATCTCATGCTTGGTTTTCAACGCCATGGTTCCTGCACGCTCCGCGACATGAGTAGCGGCCGGGTGAGGGGTGGTTACAATGATTTCTTTACTATTTGGAATCAGGTGATGCAAATCAAGCGCGACATCTCCTGTTCCAGGCGGAAGATCTAATATGACATAATCGAGCTCTCCCCAAATCACATCTTTTGCAAAGTGCTCCACAATTTTGCCAAGCATGGGTCCTCTCCATACGATCGGATCATTTCCTTTGACCAAGAAGCCCATTGACATGACTTTCACACCGTATGATTCGACGGGGATAATCTTGCCGTTCATCGTTTTAGGCTTTGACGTCAAATTCAAGATCTTCGGCACGCTAAATCCATATATATCTAGGTCTATTAAAGCGACCTGCTTGCCTAATCTAGCTAAAGAAAGGGCGAGGTTGACGGATACAGTGGATTTACCCACTCCGCCTTTTCCACTTGTAACTGCGATAATTTCTCCGGTTAACATCCTTTTCACTCCTCATATAGGGATTACTTCTATCCTAAGAGTTTGAGAACTTTTCCACTATGACATTAATCACACCTCTGATTTCGTTCAAAAGTTTGTCACGGTTGACTGTGATGTAGTTCACAGTGAACTCTTTCGGTACCCTTTACAATAAGCTCATGAAGCATTCGTTGAGTGGCCCAAACGAAAACGAAAAATAAATCAGTGAAAAGGAGCTTGACTATGAAATCCTTTGAACGGTCCTTTTATTCCAAGACTAGCATGTATGCTTTTCTAGTGACCTTGGTTCTGTTCTTTACCATGTGGATGGGTACAAAAAACTTTAGTCATATTGATATGGCCTTGCTAGGCTATATGATCTCATCTTTTATCTTTGCGATCGGCATCACGATTCGGATGTGTTCTTGGCTGATTCGACCGGCCACTCGTCAAGTGGTGAAGCGGTCCATTCAAAATTTAAAAACTTCGGAAAGAATGTCCCGAAACATTCGTTCTATTCTGGTCACAGCATTTGAAAATATCGTGTTGCAGAAGTTTATTTTTAAAAGAGGAATTTGGAGAGGAATACAGCATTTCCTGATTGCTTGGGGGTGTTTGGGATCCTTAGCGATCACGTTTACGTTAACCTTTGGTTGGATGCATTTTCAATTAGTTGATCCCGTCACCTATCAGATTGTTGTCATGGGAATTCCTACTATTTCGATGGACGCAAACGGACTATTTGCCAAGATGGTCTACAACGGATTAAATATTACCGCTCTAATGGTTCTTGCTGGGGTATCTATGGCGATTGTAAGACGGATTCGAGAAAAAGACCTGAAAGTGACCCAGCGAGCTGAATTTGATTTATTCCCTCTTTATTTATTGCTTGCGGTCACGGTCACTGGATTGCTTCTCACCGTGTCCTATAGCTTCTTAGACGGTTGGATGCATCATTACCTAACCTTAGTTCACCAAGTGACGGTAGTTGTTTTCTTAGTTTACTTCCCCTTTGGGAAGCTGTTCCACTTGCCGATTCGTCCGTTGGCAACAGCTGTTCCAATGAACTACCAGGAGGTTCTGAAAGTGGAAACAAGAGCATGTAAGAAGTGCGGAACGAACTATAGTAGTGACGATCAAATTGCGGACGTAAAAGAGATTTTAGCGGCACAAAGTTTCGATTTAAAGATGGCAGATGGAACGTATCTTGCCGATTATTGTCCACCATGCCGCCGTCGAATCCGCGTTATGAAGCAAATGAACATGGAGGCTCCGCAAGGAAATCCTTACGGGCCAATACGAACAATGAATGATGTTCATATTTCAGGCTTTGGCAAAAAACGTTCAGACGAATTTTATGACTTGCCAGATAAAAAAGAAAAGAAAGTATCAGGAGAATAATAGGAGGGAAGTAACATGAGCCAGTTTGTAACCAAAGAATGGGTAAAGAATCTTCACAAGCCAGGGGAAAAGTTAGTGACCACACACTGCTGCTACTGTGGGATGCAATGCGGGATGCACCTTCGTGTTGAAGAAAAGTCAGGTAAAGTGGTAGGGGTTGAGCCGCGCTATGATTGGCCAGTCACCCTTGGAAAAATGTGCCCGAAAGGGGTTACTGCTTATCAGACGGTGGAGCATAAAGAACGGATTCTCAAGCCGTTAATTAAGAAAAATGGGCAGTTCGTTGAGTCCACATGGGATGAAGCGTTAGACCTTATTGCAAGGAAGTACGCGGAATTACAGCAAAAGCATGGGCGTGATGCTCTCTCTGTTTTTGGCGGGGTGTCCATGACCAATGAAAAATGCTACCTTGTAGGGAAGTATGCCCGCGCGGTTCTTGGCACTCGTTTTATTGATTATAACGGACGGTTCTGTATGAGCTCGGCAGCGGGAGGATTTTTGAAAACATTAGGTACGGATCGGGGCTCTACGTTGCCTTGGCCTGAATTAGAGCACTCCGATTGCTTCTTTATCGCCGGCTCCAATACAGCCGAGTGCCATCCGACAAGCATCCAATGGCTCTGGAAAGCCAAAGACAAAGGTGCCAAGATGATTGTAGCGGATCCTCGCGAAACGCCGACAGCCCGTATTGCCGATGTTCACTTGGATCTCAAGCCGGGAACGGATTCTGCTTTGGCGAATGGAATTATGCACATTCTTATTATGGACGGATATGTAGATGAAGACTATGTCAGCCAGCGTTGCAATAACTATGAGGAGCTAAAGAAGGCCGTCGATAAATTCACGCCTGATTATACGTCCAAAATTACAGGTATTCATCCAGACAAGATTATTAAAGCGGCGCATATCTATGGCCGATCCCCTCGATCCGTCGTGATGTTTGCCCGCGGAGCCGAGCAGCAATCTAAGGGTGTAGACAATGTATCCCTTTATACCTCGATGGCTCTCCTTCGTGGACAAATTGGAAAGTTTGCTTCCGGGGTCGCGACATTCACCGGTCAGGCTAACGGACAAGGGGGAAGAGAACACGGGCAAAAAGCCGATCTGCTTCCTGGCTACCGCAAGCTCATCGATCCAGAAGCGGTCAAATACATTTCTGCGCTATGGGGAATGGATCCTAAAGATATGCCAAAACCAGGAGTATCTGCGTTTGAAATGTTTGATGAGATTCATGCAGGCAACATTCGTGCTATGCACGTGATGTGTAGTAACCCAGCGGTTTCTGCTCCGGATACAGAGTATGTATGGAGTGCTTTCCGCAAGCTGGATTTCATGGTAGTCAGTGACTTCTTCCTATCCGAAACGGCAGAGTTCGCCGATGTCATCTTACCTGCAACGACGTGGGCCGAGGATGAAGGAACGACAACGAACTTAGAGGGACGCGTCATCCGCATCCGTAAAGTGAGAGAAGCGCTTGGCGAATCGAAGACCGATTGGGAAATCATGCAAGCCATAGCTAGACGCATGGGTAAAGGCAAGTTTTTCCCTTATGAAAATGCAAGAGAGATCTGGGAAGAGTTCCGTCTCGCGACAAAGGGTGGAAAGGCCGATTATTACGGGATTACATGGGAGCGCATTGATAAAGAGGATGGAGTTTTCTGGCCATGTCCTTCTGAAGATCACCCAGGAACTCCGACGATGTTTAAAGAAAAGTTTGGACACCCTGACGGCAAAGCAAATTTGGCTGTGGTGGATTGGCAGGAGCCAGGGGAAACGCCAACCAAAGAATATCCGCATATTTTAACCACGGGACGTGTGGTGTACCATTTCTTATCCGGAAGCCAAACGCGCCGTACCGAGTTCTTGATGGAGCAATGCCCACTGCCTTACGTGGAAATCCATCCTGAACTGGCAAGTCAATATAACTTACGCAATGGGGATCGAGTTAAGCTCACCACACCGCGTTCACATATGACCTTAGACGTACGTCTGACTAAAGCAATACGCAACGATACCGTATTTGTACCTTATCACTGGGGCAAGGAATTGGCGGTCAACCAATTAACGAATCCGTGCTTGGATCCGACTTCCAGAATGCCTGAATTTAAAGTCTGTGCGGTCAAGATCGAAAAAGTATAGGAAATTAGAGGAGGAACCGCCATGAATAAAATTATGTATCTCGAATTCGAACGCTGCGTTGGCTGCCGCTCTTGTCAAGCGGCATGCCGCGAATGCGGTGATCATGAATATAAAGAAAGAAACTATGTAGAATATGTAGATTTTATGGAAAGCCGCCAAACGTATCCGATGCTCTGTATGCAGTGTAAGGATCCAGCATGTGCCAGAGTATGTCCGGCTAATGCAATCCAAATTACAGAAGAGGGTGTCGTTCTGTCTGCAATGGAAGAAAAATGCATTGGTTGCCGAAATTGTACGTTTGGCTGCCCATTCGGAATTCCGAAGTTCGACTTTGAAGCGAACAAAATGTATAAATGCGACATGTGTTATGATCGCACAAAGCATGATATTGCTCCGATGTGTGCGTCCGTTTGTCCAAGTGATGCGATCCGCTTTATTGACTTCGAGGAAATGCAGGCCTTGCGTCGCCGACGCACGCAGATGAACCTAGTCGAAGGAAAGAAACCGAAAGAAGGCAATAAGTGGGATTATGTACCTGAGTTCTTCGGTGTGTATTCAGATTAATGTTCAGAGGAGGGATTAGTCATGCCAGATGAGAAAAAACTTCTTCGCAATCAAAAAGATACGAATGATGATATGATCAACCTTGTCGATAACTTGAATCGGGAAGATGACTTAAAATACAACCGCCGTTCTTTCTTAAAGACGGCCGTAGGCGCCACGGTGGCTCTTGGCTTAGCCACCGTACCTTTTTCAATTAAGGCGATGATGGACAAAGGTCAGGGGGATACACAACGTGTCAAGATCGGGGAATTAGCCGACCTTCCAAAAGGAGAAGCGTTAAACTTTAACTATCCTACTGAATCCGAACCTGCCATCTTGGTTCACACCAAGGATGGGCAATTAAAGGCTTATAATAATAAATGCACGCATCTTCAATGCCCGGTTTTTTATGAGAGCCAACAAGATGTCTTGCTCTGTCCATGCCACCAAGGGTTCTTTAGCGTCGAGAATGGGCATCCCGTTGCCGGGCCTCCGCAGCGCGAGCTTCCTCTCATTGAGGTGGAGGTAGTGGATGGGACGATCTATGCCATAGGAAGGAAGATTCGCCATGATGCCTAAAAAAGGGTGGTGGGCTATTATTTTCGTTTCCTTGGCTGTCAATGTGGTCATGCTGCACTGGACAGTGGAAGCTTTTTATGGCTTAGAATATGAGCATGTATTTACGTATACGGTTGTGGCATTAGTCTCTGTGGCTATCTCCTTCTTTGCTTACCTAGGATGGAGAAAAGCGGAATACGGCAAATAACCAAGAAGACAAGGCTGTTAAAATTCGCCTTGTCTTTTTCGTATATTTGACTCTTAACGAGAGAAAAATGAAATAGAATTGATTGATGAGGGGGCTAACACGTGAACCATGACAAGGACTATGATCGTGATCATGAAGAAGTAGCAAGAGATCAAATGAATGCAAACGCTCTAACGCAAATTTTAGAGAGTTCGTTAGAAATCGAAACGGAGTTAATGCGAACATATATTATTACGGCAGAGCGGATTCACGAAGATCCGGAGCTTAGGGAAAGACTTCAGAATTTTGCCGAAGGCAATGCCAAGAGGACTCGGCAGCTCATGGATGAGTTAAGCAACATTAAAGGATAACAAAAAGACTAGCCTAATGGACTAGTCTTTTTGTTTTAACGATTACCATGCCCCTGTCGGTTCAATGACTAGTGAGGGTCTGGATAGGGTTTGTTCTCCTGCAGCGGTGATTAGGGTACATTCCGTAATCCCAAATCCGTTTGTGGAGGACTCGGTGTAATCCATTAATAAGCCTTCACTGATCACCCTTCCTTCTGGGTCTAGGACTTTCACCTTTTGACCTTTCATGGATTGATGTTTGGCACGGAGGAGGAACAGCTCCCAGGCGGAAAAGTTGGTGATAATGTACGCTCCTTCACCGGTGGGGAGGTAACCCAACAAGCTGTTCGTATCCTCTATAGTACCCTCTAACTCGCCCAGGACGCCTTTTAATGCTAGGTGGATGGCCGTGTACTCCGACATGTTCAGGCTGCCAGGGAAGGCAATAGAAGCCTCTCCTGGGGTGGCCTGAGGCTCTAGTCGCGCCAGCTGCTTTTGGTCCTTCGTCTCCAAAACATAATAGCCTTGCGCTCTTTTAAACCCGTGTTCAGTAAGGGCCTGATCTATATCGCGGGATGGGTTATATTGTATCATGGCAGAAAGCATGGCTTACGTCTCCTTTTTCGCTTCATTTGATGTTTAATCCTAAGGCATGATACCGGGATAGTCGATGAAAAAAATCACACCTATGCTTCTTCTAAGGGCTCTTTGTGAACAAAAAACGAATCCGGTTCTATTTGTGAGTTTCGTCACACCTGCGCCCTATTGATTTCCTTATGATATAAGTATCAGCCGGACAGCTGAATCGATGATCATCAAACCAAAAGCTAGTCTTACTTATTATCAACAAAAGGACTTATTATCCATTAGGAGGAATCAAAAATGAAGACGGAAACCATCGGGACAAAGACTGGTGGACGGATCGGGGCAAACTGGAATCCGGAAAATGAAACATTCTGGGAAGCAGAAGGGAAACGGCACGCCAGAAGAAACTTACTAATCTCCGTACCAGCGCTCTTAATCGCTTTCGCCGTTTGGCAAATCTGGTCTGTCGTAGCCGTTCGCTTGAATGATGTCGGCTTTGCTTTTACATCCAGTCAACTTTTTACACTTGCTGCTTTACCAGGACTTACAGGAGCGACGCTTCGTATCTTTTATACCTTCCTGCCAGGAATCTTTGGAGGGAAAAACTGGACGGTTATTTCAACAGCTTCCTTACTCATTCCTTCAATAGGAATCGGCTTTGCCGTTCAGAACCCCGAAACGAGCTTTACAACTATGGCCATATTAGCGGCACTCTGCGGACTTGGCGGAGGAAACTTCTCATCCTCCATGGCTAACATCAGCTTCTTTTTCCCTAAGAAGGCTAAAGGAACGGCTCTTGGGATTAATGCTGGAATCGGGAATCTCGGTGTAAGTACAGTACAGTTCATCACCCCGATTGTCATTACGACGGGTATTTTTGGTGCATGGGGTGGAGTCAATCAGCAATTAGCCAATGGCTCTGACGTTTGGATCCAAAACGCAGCCTTTATCTGGGTTATACCGATCGTTTTAGTTACTATTGCAGCAATGTTTGGAATGGATAACCTTTCTTCCGCAAAACAATCCTTCAAAGATCAAGCGGTTATCTTTAAGAGAAAACATACATGGATCATGACTTGGCTTTATGTAATGTGCTTTGGTTCCTTTATCGGTTACTCTGCAGCGTTTCCGCTGTTGATCAAGTCTCAATTTGCGGACTTGAACGTGATTCACCTGGCTTTCTTAGGACCGCTAGTGGGTGCTGCAATTCGACCTTTCGGCGGATGGCTATCCGATAAACTGGGTGGAGCCTTCGTTACCTTCTGGGACATCATCGTTATGATTGCCGCAACATTCGGAGTTATCTATTTCTTAAATGCCAATAACTTTACTGGATTCTTGATTATGTTCCTTATCTTATTTACTACAACAGGAATAGCGAATGGTTCAACCTTCCGTATGATTCCTTTCATCTTCCCGGCAAAAGAAGCGGCTCCAGTCCTTGGATTTACGGCAGCCATCGGTGCTTACGGTGCTTTCTTCATTCCTAAAATCTTCGGATGGTCTATTGCGACCACAGGAGCGGCAAACTTAGCCTTGTATCTTTTCATCGGGTATTACGCGATTAGTTTAGTGATTACATGGTACTACTACTCAAGAAAGAATGCAGAAGTGAAGTGTTAGAACATTTAGGTGTACCTTTACAGGTACACCTATCTGAATATTGATGTGAGGTGACGATAATGAGGTTGAAGGATTTTGCCAAGGCAGGACATCCACCCACTCTTCTAAGTGCATTTCTCTACTTTGATATCAGTTTTATGATTTGGGTGATTCTTGGAGCAACAGGTACGTTTATTGTAGAAGATCTAGGGTTATCTCCGGCCCAGAAAGGGTTGATGGTAGGGATTCCGGTTCTTGGAGGAGCTTTAATGAGGATTCCCATGGGACTGCTTGCTGACCGTTATGGCGGAAAGCGGATGGGAATGATCGGCATGCTATTGACTATGATTCCGTTGACGTGGGGATGGTTGTTTGCCAATAGTCTGAGTGAAATTTATGTTCTTGGGTTTTTATTAGGAATTGCCGGCGCCAGCTTTGCTGTAGCCCTGCCCCTAGCAAGCCGATGGTATCCCAAGGAGCATCAAGGCTTAGCGATGGGAATCGCCGGTGCAGGAAACAGCGGAACGGTATTGGCGATGCTGTTCGGACCGCGGATTGCAACCGCTTATGATTGGCAGACGGTATTTGGTTTAGCCCTTATTCCTCTCGTGATTGCCTTCATCGTATTTGCTACTTTTGCTAAGGATTGTTCAACAGAGGCGAAACCCATGAAGTTTGCCGAGTATATGCGCGTGATGAAGCAAAAGGAGCCTTGGCTGTTCGCTTTCTTCTACAGCTTATCCTTCGGTGGCTTTGTTGGACTTACCAGCTATTTGACCCTGTTTTTCTTTGATCAATACGGAGTAAGTAAAGTAAGGGCGGGAGATTTCGTCACACTCGTGGTGTTTGCTGGAAGCTTTGTACGTCCCATTGGAGGGTATCTAGCAGATAAGTATGGGGGTATGAAACTGCTCGTGTTCCTCTTTGGAGGAGCGGCCGCCACGATGTTTATTGTCGGCACCCTGCCGCCAGTTTATGTTGCTTTATCTCTTCTGTTTGTAACCTTAATTTTTATGGGGGCAGCCAATGGAGCGCTATTCCAGGTCATTCCCGTAAGATTCCCAAAAGAAGTCGGACTGCTGACGGGGTTCGTCGGAGCGGCGGGAGGCTTGGGAGGGTTCTTCCTTCCGAATATCCTAGGAACGTTCAAGCAAGTCACAGGCTCTTATTCCTATGGCTTCTGGTGGGTGGCAGCCACCATGCTCATAGCGATTTTGTTTATGGTAGGGTTGAAGCGAGTGATTGAGCTGAGAACGCCGAAATTGGCTAAAAGGAGTAAGGCCGTCCGTTAGGGACGGCTTTTTAGTATGTATAAGTTTGAAGGCGTGGAGGATGCTCACGAAACTGAGCGTTTTCCTCCCAAACCGGTAATGATTCCAAGACCTCGCGAAGGTTTTTCGAGGTTTGGAGTGATTTTGGTCTACTTTTTCTAAGAGCAATCTAAACTTTGGATTAGAATCTCTGATTTTAAGCTGCTTTTTTAAGTAATTCTGCTTTTATTTTTCGTCTATACCGTTTTTTGGCCCCGAACACTCTCGCACGTGGGCGGATGCTCACAAAATTTTTGATTTGCTCACGGAAAAGTGGCATTTGCTCACGAGTTGGTATCGTTTGTTCACGTACCTGTAACCATTCCAGCTAATCTCGGAGGTTTGGTCACGATACTCGGTGAGTTGCTCCCGAACCCGTAATGGATACAATTAAGATGGAGTCATTGCTTTACTTTTTCTCGGGAAGCGATCGGGCATCCCGGATCACCCTGTGATCAAGCACCAACTTTAATGCCGGGGATTTTCAATAAACCGATAATGATTCCAAATTGCGTGGAGGTAAATCTCCCCTTAATCTTGCAAGTACGTAAAAAGGCCATTGTTCTAACCCTGAACAATGGCCTTACGCGCTGTTACCTTTTCCGAGCCAAGCACTCCCGAAGCTTCTGATCGAGGATTTTCTTAAATTCCACATGGAGAGGTGTTTGGGACTGGTTTACTTGTGAAGAGGTTGTAGTTGGTCTCATGATGTATCCACCTTTCCATTAAAGTAACTATTATCTTATATGGAAACTTCAAAGGGGACTATGAAGTTTGTCACATGATATTCATCAGGACTTTCTTGCTTAACAGCATATCGACAAGCTGATCCCAGTGGTTCACGCGCTGAAATTGGGAAATGTGACGATTCCATGGGTGGTCAAAAATGATCTTGGTTTCCACTGGGGACTTCATAATATTATGAGGACCATCATCCACGAATATATCTCCTAGTACTAGATCCTTGCGGTGGGTGAGGACTAGACTGGGCTGTGTAAGGAAGCCCAGGTTTTCGCGGATCCAGTAGTATTTGTCTTGATAAGCATAGTGTTCACTGGCGGTTACAAATACGATATCGTAGTAGCAGGACAGCTCCTGAATACCTGCGATTGCCCCTTCTTTTGCGGGCAGATTACGGAAGAATCCCGGCTCTTTATTAATCTCTTCGAAAATCATGTGCATAATGTCCGGTGGGAGAATACTCGAAAGATCCCACTTTGTCCATTCTTCCTGGTCATAGAGAGTCCCTGTCTTTTCGTAGATCCGTTTTACCCATGTTGAAGTCTGGTCAACAGTTACATCATCCATGTCTAAGAGAAGAACTTTTCTCCGGTCTGCAATGGTCATTCGTAATCTCCTTTCATCCTTATGCGTCGATTACCCACTGATGAGGGGTGATTTTGTCGTGTTAACATATATAGATAGAGATCAGGTCGTTTAGAACTACTTTATGAAGATTAAAATGGGTTTACATTTTTACCAAAATGGCATATTCGAAAAATAGTGTTTTATATTTTAGTCAATGCAACAATGGAAGGTGCATGTCCAAGAAACTATTGCTCAAAGCGAAGGATTCCAATATAATATTAGACAAAATAGCATATTATGGGTGAAACAGGTCTTCATTCTAGCAGAATGAAGTTAAAAGGGAAGAGTGGTAATTGGCAGCATGAGCTTGCCTAAGATTCCAACGCGGTCCCGCCACTGTAAATGAGGAGTTCTCCTTTAGCGTCCACTGTCCATAAGGGATGGGAAGGATTAGGAGAGCGTTGATTCATGAGCCAGGAGACCTGCCTGTTTACTAAGGTTCGTTTTTTCCTTCGGGTCAAAGGAAAAGCCAGATAACACTAGCTTTTGAAGCCTTGATTTCCTATTGGAACCAGGGCTTTTTCTATTAAGGAGGGGACAAATGTCGAAGCCAGATAAACAGCGTGGATTAGTGCTTGTCTATACAGGAGACGGAAAAGGAAAAACGACCGCTGCATTAGGGGTCGGCGTACGAGCAACGGGCAGAGGGAAAAAGGTACTGATGCTGCAATTTATTAAATCCCCCGAACGGACCTACGGGGAAAAGATTATCTTTGATAAGCTGGGCATTGAAATTCACCAATTGGGTATCGGATTCACCTGGACGAAAACCCCGGAAGAGCATCGAGCAGCGCTGCAGGAAGCATGGCATTTTACCAAGCAGAAGGTGGCAGAGGGGAACTATGATGTCGTCATTTTGGATGAATTAAACAATGCCTTGGCCATTCAGACTTTCCCGGTGGAGGACGTGCTGCCTTTGCACGAAGTCATTACATGGATTAAGGAACGTCCTTATGGGATGCATATGGTGATTACCGGTCGGAACGCCAAGCCAGAAATGCTGGACATTGCCGATCTTGTGACAGAAATGAAGCCAGTGAAGCACTATTATGAGGAAGGCATTCCTGCAGTATTGGGGATTGAGTTCTAATGGCCTGGATTGAGCAATTCGGACATGGCGGGGACTTATTGACCGCCTCAGCAGCCTTTGGGGTTTCCCCATCTGAGCTTTTGGATTTTAGCGCCAATATTAATCCATTAGGTCCTCCCGAACAAGTAATCTCCTATTTGCACAGCAGTCTAAGTTCCATCATTCATTATCCGGATCCTGGACACCGCAAGCTCAAGGAACGCCTAGCTGAGCGATTAGGATGGAGCACGGAGGGGATCTTAGTCGGAAACGGGGCTGCAGAATGTATGGCCCTTGTACTGCAAGCTCTCGAGCCTAAGCGAGTGGGCCTCATCTATCCTTGTTTCTCCGAGTACAGCCAGCTTTCTGCACAATTCGGAGCGGAAGTAACGGGAATCCTAGGCGTAGCAGAAAACGGCTTTAAACCGGACCCAGATGAGCTAGGAATCTTGATTAATCAGACCGATCTCGTGTTTATCGGGCATCCGAATAATCCTACCGGTATCGTGTATGAAGTAGAAGAGTTGCTAGAAATGGCCCGCCAGGCAACGGAGCGAGGAGTGTTTCTTGTGGTAGATGAAGCTTTCCTTGACTTTCTTCCGCCCGAAAAGCAAGTGACGCTCTTGCCTACTCTGCATCAATTTCCTAAGGTGATCCTCATTCGGTCTATGACGAAGCTCTATGCGATCCCAGGTTTGCGGCTTGGGTTTGCCATAGGTCACCCAGAATACATATCAGCCCTTAGAAGAAAGCAAGTCACTTGGAGTGTCAACAGCCTGGCACTGGCAGCGGGGGGGCTTTGTCTGGAACAACGAGAATACGAAGATGCAACAAGAAGGCTTATACAAGAAGAACGGTCCTTCTTAAGTGAACAAGTCCGGGAGATCCTCGGTGCCGAGGTCTTGCCTGGAGAAGCCAATTTCCTGCTGGTTCGATTACCTTCGCACTGGACCGCGGATGACTTGCAGTGGGCTCTAGGAGCGAAAGGGATTATGATCCGGAACTGTTCGATGTATCAAGGGCTAACGTCCAGGGACATCCGGCTGGCGGTACGCACCCGGGCGGAAAATAACCGTCTGCTTGCTGCCCTACGCGAGGTAGATCAGCAAAGGAGGAGTGAAGGATGAGCCTAATCCTGATTACAGGCGGAGTCCGTTCCGGAAAAAGCCGTTTTGCGGAGCAGTGGGCTCATGAGCTGGGCGGCAGCATTTTATATGTAGCAACGGGAAAAGTCTACGATCAAGAGATGGAACAGCGAATTCAGCTGCATCAAGAAAGAAGACCAGCAGACTGGGGACTAGCGGAATGCCCTCATCATCTGGACCTTGTTTTTCAGAGCACTGAAGGATACGAAGGGATATTAATTGACTGCTTGTCTACTTGGATAAGCAATCGATTAATGGAGGTTCCGGAGGAGCGGATGCGCGATGAGCAGGTGCACCTCACTCTCCGTGAAGATCTCCAGCGTTGGGTCGCTGCGGCCAAGGATCTTGAAATTCCCGTTATCGTAGTCACCAGTGAAGTGGGTCTTGGAGGTGTAGCCATGTCTAGATTAGGCAGATGGTTCCAAGATATCCTAGGCGAATGTAACCAATGGGTAGCGAAGGAAGCAGACGAAGTATATGCTGTTCTATCGGGAATCCCTTGGAGGATCAAGGGATGAAGTCATTTTTTCATGCTGTGGCTTTTCTTACGCGCTTACCTGTTCCGAAGCTTTCTTCCGCTCAGGAGGATTGGCTGAAAAGTGCCCCTTATTACCCCTTTGTAGGGCTCATCATTGGAGGGCTATTAGTTGCCTGTGCGAGTCTTTTGTCTCCCTATTTGTCTGCACCCGTCGTTGCGGTTCTCACCTTAATGGTTTGGGTCTACATCACAGGGGGACTTCATCTTGACGGTTGGATGGATTTAGCCGATGGTCTCGGAAGCTACCGCTCTCGCGAAGAAGTTTTGCGGATTATGAAAGATAGCCGCGTGGGAGCCATGGGGGTTACGGCAGCGATTCTTCTTTTGCTTTTGAAAGCAACCCTTCTCTATGAATTAATAATTGAAGGTTTACATACTTGGCTTCTCCTGCTCCCCATAGCAGGTCGGCTTTTTTTAGTGATTTCTATGCGCTGCTGGCCCTACCTTTCGACTCAAGGATTAGGGCACGGAATGAGAGAGAAGATAGACCGATGGAAGCTAGGACTTGGATTTATTATTACGTGCATTGTAAGTTTTGGTGTATGCGGAATGATTGGTGTAGTTGCCCTACTTATTACTTTACTTGCAGGCTGGTGGATGGCCCACCGGATTGTAAAGCGATTAGGAGGCCTTACGGGTGATGGTTACGGCGCTTTAGTGGAAGGGTGCGAAACCGCCTGCGCTTTGTTTCTTCTTTTGACGTGGAGGTGGATAGGATGAAATGGATATGGATCCGCCACGGGGAAACGGATATGAACGCCCAAGGGCGATATGTGGGACATCTGGATGCTAGACTCAACCAGAAGGGCAGAAACCAAGCCCTACAATTGGCCCAGCAGCTTAAAAACGTTAAGATAGATCGTATTTACTCAAGTGATCTCACACGGTGTATGGAGACTGCGGGAATAATCGCTGCTTCTCTTCCTCAGCAACCCACTCCAATCCAAGCCCTGCGAGAGCTGGACTTCGGAGAGTGGGACGGTTTTAGCTATGATGACATTATGAGGGCTGATCCGCATCATGCCCAACAGTGGTACCAGAATCCCTTTGAAGTCGCTCCCCCTGGGGGAGAAACGCTTGCTATGCTCAGTAAGCGAGTTGATGATTGGCTGCGGCAATTGCACCGTTCTTTACAGGATAGTCAAACGGCAGCTATCGTTAGCCACGGCGGGGTGGTACGTTGGTTTCACAGTCGATGGGTCTGCCAAGACCCTACTCGCTATTGGGACGTTCCGGGGCTTGGGCATGGTTCCTTCATGGTGGTTTCGTGGGATGGAAAAAGCTGGTCCATTCAGGAGGAGGCAACATGATGCAAGCCCTAGCTTTAATTTGTGCTTACCTGGTTGACCGGATCTGGGGAGATCCGCGGTGGATTCCTCATCCGGTCATTCTCATGGGGCATGTGATCACCTGGCTGGAAAAGCGAATTCGCGCCTTACAGCTAAAAGAACAACAGTTAAAATGGGCCGGTCTTTCCTTTCCACTGGTTCTAGTTGGCGGCAGCTATCTGCTCGTCTGGACCGTTCTTTATGGACTGGAGAAGATCCATCCCTGGCTTGCATGGGGAATGGAGGTGTGGCTCATTTCAACAACAATTGCGACAAAAGGATTAGCCGATGCAGGGATGGAGATTTTCAGACATCTTCGAAACGGGAATCTGGAGCAATCGCGATTATCCTTGTCCATGGTGGTTGGAAGGGATACGAATACGCTTGACGAGCCGGAAATCTCCCGTGGCGCGGTGGAAACCGTAGCCGAAAACATCGTTGATGCGATTCTTTCTCCTCTTTTTTATGCGGCCATTGGCGGAGCCCCGTTAGCGATGGCCTACCGCGCGGCCAATACGCTAGATTCCATGGTGGGCTACAAGAATGAAAAGTACCTTTATCTAGGCTGGGCATCCGCTCGCTTCGATGACCTGGTGAACTTCATCCCCGCTCGAATGGCGGCGGTGCTCCTCGTGATCGCCGTTTGGCTCAAGGGCCATAGTGCTTCCGGTTGCTGGCGGGTCATTCAGAGAGATGCAAGGCTACATCCTAGCCCGAATAGCGGCTTTACCGAAGCGGGAATGGCTGGGGCGCTGGGGATTCAGCTGGGGGGATTGAACTACTATCATGGGGTGCCTTCCAACCGAGCTAAGCTAGGGGACCCTACGCGCAACATTCGCGCTCAGGATATCTTGGAAACGGTGATGGTCATGAAGTTAGTATCTGTATTATTCCTTCTTATCTTAAGCATTGGGAGACTTGGGGTGGACATCCTATGAAGCTCATTCTCTTGCGTCATGGCGAGACGGATTGGAATCTGGAAAAGAGAATCCAAGGAACCCAAAACGTAGCTCTAAATGAGCTAGGTAAGAAGCAAATAGAGG
Source organism: Ammoniphilus sp. YIM 78166 (assembly GCF_004522215.1). GTDB lineage: Bacteria > Bacillota > Bacilli > Aneurinibacillales > RAOX-1 > YIM-78166. Next base: position 159,134 of record NZ_SDLR01000007.1, read on the forward strand.
AGATTAGAGAACATTTTTTCAATGATTATGAAAAAACGATTCACCGTATGATCGCAAGCCCTTTACGCAGGACAGTCGAATCTGCGCTCATTTGTAATCAGAGGCTGAATCTTCCCCTTGAATTTCGAGAAGAATTTCAAGAGCGTTCCTTTGGAATATTGGAGGGTCAGACCGTGGAGGAAATCAGGCAGAGCTACCAGATTGAGGACGTGGAGGAAGTTAAAGACGCAAGGCACGGAATCGAGAGCATGGATTCCTTAAGTCTAAGACTAGAAAAGGGCTTGCGCAATTTGAGGGAAACTTATCCGCAAGACCGGATTCTCTTGATTACGCATGGCAGCATCATCAAAGAGATTGCGAGACATTACGGAAAAAAGATAGGGATCGTAAAAAATGGGACTTATCTGGAACTGTAACATTCTATTGAATGAAGGTTCATCTTTCTGTATCATTTAGGCATAATAAGAAATTATGGCCATAAAAATGATTGATATAAAAAAGAAACAGGTGCTGAGAAATGTCAGCTTAAAAGGGAAGATCGGTGAAAATCCGACACGGTCCCGCCACTGTATAGGGTAAACAGGCTATTCAAGTCGAATTTTCAGCAAGAGCCACTGGAGCAATCTGGGAAGGCGCTGGAAGAGCCCTGAGTCAGGAGACCTGCCTGCTTCTTATGGACACGATAGGCCTACGAGGAATAGGCAAGTGTTAGAGTGCACGCCATCTTTTGGTTTAGAAGATGGGTCGGTTCTTGAGTTCGCCGAACAAGCACTTCTAACCCTATGGTTAGAAGTGCTTTTTATTTGCCCTTAGAGGGTGCGTGGAAGGTGTGGTAGAGATGAAAGGGAAATTACTAGTCATAGGTTTTGGGCCGGGAAGCTTTGATCAAATTACAAAGCGAGCGAAAGAGGCCATCGAAGAAAGTGACATTATTATTGGGTATTCAACGTATGTTGAACTCATTCAAGGCCTGCTCACAGATCAAGAGATTGTGAGCACAGGAATGACGGAAGAGGTAACCCGGGCAAGAGAAGCGGTTCGACAGGCTGAGCAAGGCAAGAAGGTGGCGGTTATTTCTAGCGGAGATGCCGGCGTCTATGGGATGGCTGGACTCGTCTATGAGGTTCTGGTAGAAAAGGGCTGGACACAAGCAACGGGAGTAGAGGTTGAGATTGTTCCCGGCATTTCGGCCATCAACTCGTGTGCCGCTCTCCTGGGTGCACCTGTTATGCATGATGCATGTACCATCAGCTTAAGCGATCATTTAACGCCTTGGGAATTAATAGAAAGAAGAATTGAGGCAGCTGGTCACGCCGATTTCGTAGTAGCCCTCTATAATCCGAAGAGCGGAAGAAGGACGCGGCAAATCGTAGAAGCCCAGCGCATTCTGTTGAAATACCGTTCGCCCGACACCCCCGTAGGGCTAGTGAAGAGTGCTTATCGCGACCGACAGCAGGTGGTTTTGACTACGCTTGAGAACATGCTGGAGCATGACATTGGTATGCTGACGACCGTCATTATCGGGAATTCCTCTACGTTTGTCTATGACGGACTAATGATTACGCCCCGCGGGTACCAGCGGAAATATACGCTAACCTCCGATGATCAACCGTTAAAGCTTCATCAGCGGTTGAGAAAGGAAAATGAGCCATGGGCGTTAGAACAAGAAACGCCAAAAGGAACGAAGACGTCACTGGAATGGGCAACGGAGGCCTTATCGATGGTGTCCCAAGACTCAACGCCTGCTGTGAAGCCAGCGATTATCACAAAGGCGGCCACCCAGCCCGAATCGATCTTTGAGTTTGCCGTCAGCACAGGGGTAGCCAACAAAAAATTCACCCCCCAGCAGATGATTGCCTTGGCCGAGGTAGCAGGAGAAAAAGGCAGTATCGAGTATACGCCCCATCATCAGATGATTTTGCGGATTCCTACGTCCGAGCCTGAAGCGGTGACAGCTCGACTGCGTTCCGAAGGCTTCTTGCTTTCTGCTATTGGCGATGTAGTCCAGCTTAAGGCTTGTGATTTCTGTGACGGGGAGAAGACGGACTCCATTCCCTATGCGGATGAGATTCAGGAGTCATTAGGAGGCCTGCAGGTACCAAAGGAACTCAAGATTGGCTTTAATGGCTGTGGTATGGCTTGTTACGGAGCGGTTAAGGAAGATATCGGTATCGTTTATCGCAAAGGAAAATTTGATTTATTCCTGGGTGCCAAGACCGTCGGAAGAAATGCACATGCGGGAATTCCCGTAGCGGAAGGAATTGAACCGGAAGAAATTGTGCCTTTAGTTGAAGATATTGTAGCCTTCTTCAAGGAAAAAGCGTATCCGAACGAGAGGTTTCATAAGTTTTTTAAGCGCATAGGCGAGATCAAGGGCTTCAAGTATCAGGAAGTCCCTGCCATTCAGATTGAACCGATGGCATGCGGCGATTGATAGATCACTAAGGAGGCGAAGAAGATGAAAGCTGTTTTATTTGTGGGACATGGAAGTAAGGATCGAGAAGGCAATGACGAGGTTAGAACATTCGTTGAAAGTGTATTGCCTGAGCTAGACGTGCCGATCATCGAGACCTGCTTTTTAGAATTTGAGCGTCCGACCCTGATGCAAGGGTTGGAAACTTGTGTCCAACGCGGGGCAAGTGAAGTGGCTGTCATCCCCATGATGCTGTTTGCGGCCGGCCATGCCAAGATCCACATTCCAGCAGCCATTGATGAGATCAAGGAGAAGTATCCGCAAGTCAAGTTTACATACGGACGCCCGATCGGGATACATGAAGAAGTCCTGTCTATTCTCGTCTCCCGCTTGCAGGAAAGTGGATTGAACTTAGAACAGCCGGATCCGGAAATGGCAGTCCTACTGGTTGGAAGAGGAAGCAGTGATCCGGATGCCAACAGCGATTTGTTCAAGATGTCGAGATTATTTTGGGAAAAAGGGAAAGTGAAATGGGTCGAGCCAGCCTTCATGGGCGTGACAGCGCCTTTAGTAGATGAAGGAGTTGACCGTTGTGTGCGGTTAGGAGCCAAGCATGTCGTGGTTCTTCCTTATTTTCTATTCACAGGCGTACTCATCAAGAGAATGGAAGAGATGGTAGAGCAGTTTAACGAACAATACCCGGAGATTCAATTTACCCTAGCTCATTACTTCGGGTTTCACCCTCAATTGAAGGAAGTTTTTAAAGACAGAGCGATAGAAGCTCTCGGCGGTGACGTGAAGATGAACTGCGACACGTGCCAGTATCGGATTGCAGCCATGAAGCACATCGATCACCACCATCACCACGATCATGACCATGACCATGGACACCATCATCACCACCACCATGATCACGACCACGACCACGATCACGTGATCTCGACAAAGTAAGGAGGAGTTTAGATGATTCTAGTTCTTGCCGGCACGAGTGACGCGAGAGAGCTCGCGGTAAAAATCAAAGAGGAAGGCTATTCCTTATTGGCCACAGTGGTAACTGATAATGCTGCAAAGGCCATCGAAGAGGCCAGCATCCCGGTACGGGTCGGTCGGCTGACCGCTGAGGAGATCACCCAGTTGATTCAGCAGGAAGGGTTCCAAGCCGTCGTCGATGCAAGCCACCCCTACGCGGAGGAAGCTTCCCGGAATGCGATGGCTGGTGCCAAAACGGCGGAAGTCCCTTATCTTCGCTATGAGCGAGAGAACTTAGCCTACCCTTCCCACGAAAAAGTGACGATTGTAGAGGACTATGCTCAAGCAGCGGAAGTGGCGGCGCAAAGACGCGGGAACATTATGTTGACCACGGGCAGCAAGACGCTGAAGGTGTTTACGGAACGCCTCTTGGGTCTTCCGGAAACCACCCTGATCGCCCGGATGCTGCCGAGGCGCGACAATATGGAGAAATGCGAAGAGCTAGGGGTCGAGCAAAAGAATATCATCGCGATGCAAGGTCCTTTCTCCAAGGAATTGAATAAAGCCCTATACGATCAGTATCAAGTCACGCTCATGATTACCAAGGAAAGCGGAAAAGTGGGAGCGGTAGACGAAAAGGTCGAGGCCGCCCTGGAAATGGGGATTGAAACCATTATCATTGCCCGGCCGCAGATTGATTACGGAACGAAATTTTCATCGTTTGATGGCGTGTTAACTCAATTAAAACAAACGTTACAAGGAGGAGTCGCACATGGACTTTAAGACGGAATTTAAGCCGGTCACGGTACAACCGCAAGAAATCGAGGATTTGAGCTTTAGTATCATTACCGAAGAATTAGGAGAACACCCGTTTACGGAGGAGCAATATCCTGTGGTTCAACGCGTCATTCACGCCTCGGCTGACTTTGATCTGGGACGCAGCTTGGTGTTCCACCCTCGGGCCGTGCAAGCTGGAATCGAAGCGATTCGCAGTGGAAAATTGGTGGTGGCTGACGTCCAGATGGTACAGGTAGGGATCAGCAAGCAACGCATTGAGAAATACGGCGGAGAAGTGAAGGTGTACATCTCTGATCGCGATGTCATGGAAGAAGCCAAGCGCTTAAACACCACGCGTGCGATTGTCTCCATCCGAAAAGCCATTAAGGAAGCGGAAGGCGGCATTTTTGCCATCGGAAACGCTCCGACGGCGCTGCTTGAGCTGATTCGTTTGGTAAAGGAAGGGGTTGCTAAGCCTGGCTTGATTATCGGGATGCCGGTAGGTTTCGTATCGGCTGCGGAATCCAAAGAAGAGCTGGCAAAGCTCGATGTTCCTTTCATTACTAACTTAGGCCGTAAGGGCGGAAGCCCAGTGACGGTTGCGGCCCTGAATGCGATCTCCCTTCTCGCTGACCGTGCGGAGTAAGACATGGAAGAAAAGGATTCGAAGCCTCTAAGACACGGCTATACGACAGGAGCCTGTGCGACCGCTGCAGCGAAAGCTGCCTTGACGGCTTTAATCAAGCAAGAAACCCAAAGCCAAGCCAGCATTCTTTTACCTATTGGAAAAGAAGTCACCTTCACGATGGAAATGAGTGAGTATGGGGAAGACGCCGCGGTCGCGGGAACGGTCAAAGACGGCGGAGATGACCCAGATGCTACGCATGGAGCGCTTATCTTAGCAGAAGTCCGATGGAAGGATGAACCTGGGATTGAGCTGGACGGAGGTATCGGGGTAGGGAGGGTGACCAAGCCGGGTTTGCCTGTTCCTGTAGGAGAAGCCGCGATCAATCCGGTTCCTCGCCAGATGATCATGGAAACGATCCGTGAGGTTTTAGAGCAATATGGATATGCTCATCGGGGAGTGAAGGTCGTCATTTCTGTCCCACAAGGGGAAGAGATGGCGAAAAAAACGCTGAATGCCCGCCTAGGGATCCTAGGAGGAATCTCCATTCTTGGCACCCGGGGAATCGTGGTTCCTTTCTCCACCTCTGCTTATAAAGCGAGTATTGTTCAAGCGATTAATGTCGCGATGACCAACGGTTGCGACCACTTGGTGCTCTCCACGGGAGGAAGAAGCGAAAAATATGCCATGGAGCTTTATCCGGAGCTCCCAGAAGAGGCATTTATCGAGATGGGAGACTTTGTCGGCTTTTCCCTTCTCCAATGCAAAAGAAAGAATGCAAGGAAAATTACGCTGGTAGGGATGATGGGCAAATTTTCTAAAGTGGCTCAAGGAGTCATGATGGTGCATTCCAAGAGCGCACCTGTGGATTTCGGGTTTTTGGCTCAAGTGGCTAGGGAGTCGGGGGTACCTGAAGATTTAGTCGATGACATCCTAGGAGCGAATACGGCTTCCCAAGTAGGAGACCTCATGAAAGAAAAAGGCTACAACTCCTTTTTCCAGAAGCTGAGTGAATATTGTTGCCGCAAGGGGTTGCAGGAGGTCAAGGGCGGAGTAGAAATAGAAACGATTCTTACCACGCTGAAGGGTGAGCTGTTAGGAAGGATGACGATAGATGGATAACAACCATATCAAAATTATAGGCATCGGAGATAACGGGACAGAAAGTCTGCTTCCTCAGTATCTGAACTGGATCTTGGAATGCGAAGTACTTATTGGGGGAGAACGTCACCTCGAATTTTTCCCCGATTATCAAGGCGAAAAAGTGGTGATCAAGGGTGGTTTGTCTTCTCTCGTGGAGAGACTCCAGACGGATTCTCGTTCGACCGTTGTTCTCGCTTCAGGAGATCCTTTGTTTTATGGAATTGGCGGCTATCTCGCCAAGAAATGCAAGGTGGAAATCTATCCTCATGCAAGCTCGATCCAGCTTGCTTTTGCTAGAATGGGAGATTCCTGGCAGGATGCCTATATTACGAGTGTTCATGGAAGAAGCATAAAAGGGCTCGCTCAACGAATCGATGGGAAAGAAAAGGTAGCCTTGCTGACGGATAAAGACAACAGCCCGAGTGAAATTGCCAAATACCTTCTTTCCTTTGGCATGACGGAGTATGAAGCTTTTGTTGGAGAAAATCTAGGAAGCTCGGCAGAAAAGACCGGCTGGTACTCCCTCGAAGACATGCTGGACCAGCCTTTCGCGGAATTGAATGTGGTGGTTTTAAAAAGGAAAGGCCCATCCCCGGTTTGGCCACTAGGAATCTCAGATGAAGAGTTTGCCCAGCGCAAGCCGGACAAAGGCTTAATTACGAAAAAAGAGGTACGTGTTCTCAGTATTGCGCAATTAAGCCTGAAGCCAGACAGTGTCATGTGGGATATCGGAACGTGTACAGGCTCCGTGGCCATCGAGGCAGCGAAGATCGCGCGAGAGGGAGCGGTGTACGCCATCGAGAAAAACGAAGGGGATTTGGAAAATTGCAAAGCGAACATGCAGAAGTTTCGTGCGGATTTGACTGTGCTGCTTGGGAAGGCCCCCGAAGGACTGGACCAATTTCCCGATCCGGACGCCGTTTTTCTAGGTGGTACAGGCGGAGAGATGGGCGAGCTGCTTCATATCTGCTGTACCCGCTTGAAGCCCGACGGACGTATCGTGCTGAATGCGGCGACGATTGAGAATTTGTATGAAGCGATGCAGGCCTTTAGCCGAGAAGGGTTTTCCACGGATGTGATCCTGGCTCAAGTCTCCCGCAGCAAACCCATTCTGAATATGACCCGTTTCGAGGGACTCAATCCGATCTATATCATCACGGCTAAGCGCTTAGAGGAGGACAAGAAATGAGCAAGTTAGGAACGTTATATGGGGTTGGCGTAGGGCCTGGAGATCCCGAGCTGATTACCGTAAAAGCTTTTCGCATTTTAAAAGAATCACCGGTGATTGCTTACCCGAAAAAAAGAATGGGAAGCAAAAGCTATGCCCACCGCATTATGGAAATGTACGTGAACCAAGACGAGAAAGAGATGCTGGGGTTAGTTTTTCCGATGACGAAGGATCAGGAGATCTTGGAGCGGGAATGGACCAAAACGGTGGCGATTGTCTGGGAGTACTTGGAGCAAGGGCATGATGTGGCGTTTGTCACCGAGGGAGATCCGATGTTTTATAGCACCTTTATCCATATGATGAGGCTCATGAAGGAGCTGCATCCAGAAGTGGAAGTAAAGTCGGTGCCGGGTATTTCTTCTTTCCTAGGGGCCGCCTCCCAATTGGGCTTGCCGCTGGCTGACGGGGACGAACGGATCGGAATCATTCCAGCCACCGATGATGTAGAATCCATGCGCAAAGCTATCGAAGAGCATGATTGTGTGATCTTCATTAAAGTGGCGAAAGTGCTAGATACGATTTTGATGATTTTAAGAGATTTGGACTTGACGGATAAGGCATCTGTCGTAACCAAGGTCACTTCCCCAGAGGAAATGATCTGGAGAGATGTGCGCGAATTAGAGCGAGCAGAGCTCGAATATCTTACATTAATGGTGGTGAGAAAATAATGAAATTATATATTGTTGGCGCAGGACCTGGGGACCCCGATTTGATTACAGTTAAGGGCTTGAAGCTCCTACAGGAAGCGGATGTCGTCATGTATACCGACTCGCTTGTGAATGATGAATTGGTGGCCAAGGCAAAAGTGGGAGCGGAGATCTTAAAAAGCTCAGGGATGGCTTTGGAAGAAATGGTAGACATCATCGTGGATCGGCTGCAGCAAGGGAAAAAGGTCATCCGTCTCCACACGGGCGATCCCTCGGTTTATGGCGCGACCATGGAGCAGGTGGCGTTGTTAAAGAAAAAAGGAGTAGGCTACGAAGTCATACCAGGAGTCAGCTCCGTGTTTGCTTCCGCGGCGGCTGTGGGAGCGGAATTAACGATTCCAGATCTTACTCAGACCTTGATCTTAACCCGTGCTGAAGGAAGAACGCCGGTACCGGAGCGGGAAAAGCTGCAAGACCTTGCCTCCCATCATTGTACCATTGCCTTATTTTTAAGTGCGACTCTGACGAAGAAGGTGGTCAAAGAATTGGTGGCAGCGGGCTGGAGCGAAGATACGCCGGTGGCCGTGGTACAGCGAGCGACTTGGCCGGATCAGTTGATCGTAAGAACGACGCTCAAGAACCTAGATGATGACATGCGTGCCAATGGCATTCGCTCCCATGCGATGATTCTGGCGGGATGGGCATTGGATCCAGATATCTATGAGAAAGAAGAGTACCGTTCCAAACTGTATGATAAAGAATTTACTCATGGTTTCCGCAGGGGTGTGACCAATCCATGATCGAGCTCAAAGAAGGCGAAATCCCTCAGATTGCCAAGAAGGGCGATTATGCGATCATTGCCATCACGAAGCATGGGGTGGAACTGGCGCGAGGTCTTCACCAGAAGTTTTCCCATGCGGATCTTTATTACATGAGCAAGTTTGAGCGGGGAGATGAAGCATCCCGACACATCCAGCTATTCAGCGGAAGTGTGCGCTTGCTTTTCCCTGCGCTCTGGCCCGCCTATAAGGGTCTAATTATTATCATTTCCTTAGGTGCTGTAATTCGAATGATTGCCCCGCTGCTGCAGGATAAGAAAACGGATCCAGGCATCGTGGTCATCGATGATAAAGGAGAAAATGTCATCAGCGTATTATCGGGTCACTTAGGGGGAGCTAACGAGCTGGCGCGTGAAGTGGCGGCCGCGATGGGGGCTAGACCGATCATTACGACCGCTTCCGATGTGCAAAAGACGATACCCGTAGATCTGTTCGGAAGACGCTTTGGCTGGGAATGGGATTCAGCGGACAAGCTGACGCCTGTGAGTGCTTCGGTCGTCAATGAAGAACATGTGGCCATCGTACAGGAATCGGGAGAAAAAGACTGGTGGATGCATGATACCGCCATGCCGGAGAATTTGAAGGTCTATGCCACGATACAGGAAGCAAGAGAGGCGGAGCCGCAAGCCGCCTTGGTTGTTTCTCATCGACTTTTAAGACCCGAGGAGCAAGCTATCCTGGAAAACGGGGTTCTTTACCGACCTAAGGTTGTGGTGCTTGGCATGGGCTGCAATCGTGGAACATCGGCTGAGGAAATTGAAGCGGTGATTAAAGAAACCTTGGATGAGCTGCAAGTTTCCATTCGTAGCGTACGAGCTATTTGTTCGATCGACTTAAAGAAAGATGAAGAAGGGCTGCTGGCTGTCACTCAAAAGTATGGCTGGGAATTTGCAACCTATGCTCCAGACGAACTCAATAGCGTCCCTATCGAGGATCCATCGGAAACGGTCTTTAAATATACAGGCGCCTATGGGGTAAGTGAACCGGCGGCGAAGCTCTATAGCCGGAACGATCAATTGTTGATGAACAAAAAGAAGTCAGGTAATGTGACGATTTCCGTTGGGATCATGTCGTTTACCTAGGCGGGGGGAAATCAAGTTGGCACAAAAAAGAATCGTGTTGGCAGGAACGGGGAGCGGTGCGGGAAAAACCACCTTAACCATAGGCCTCATGGCTGCTTTACAACGTAAAGGATATCAGGTCCAAGGCTTCAAATGCGGTCCAGACTATATCGATCCCACCTACCATACGGCTGTGACCGGAAGGGCATCGAGAAACCTGGATAGCTGGATGCTCCCTCACGAGACGCTAAAAGAAATCTTCCAAAGAGGCAGCGAGGGAGCGGACATTTCCATTATTGAAGGCGTAATGGGATTTTACGATGGGAAAGAAGCGACCAGCAACAAAGGAAGTACGGCCGAGATTAGCATGCTGACAGAAAGTCCAGTGATTCTGGTGGTAAACTGCCAGAGTATGGCGCGGAGTGTCGCAGCCGTGGTGAAAGGATTTCAATGCTTATCCGAGGAGACTCGCATTGCCGGCGTGATTGCGAATAAAGTCGGAAGCGAAGGACACTTTCGCATCGTGAAGGCAGCCATTGAACAGGAGTGCGGGATTCCGGTATTAGGCTACCTCAAACGAGAAGAAGAGGTGGAAATTCCGGAACGTCATCTTGGACTTGTTCCTTCTATTGAAAGAGGGGAGCTCAATCCCTTGTTTCAACGTTTGGCCGATCTCGTCTCGGCCACGATTGATTTAGACGAAGTCATGAAGATCGCCTCCCAGGCTCCTCTTTTGCAAGCTGAGTCCTGCCTATTTGAGCAGAGAGAGGATGAACCGCGTGTAACCATTGCGGTTGCAAAGGACCCAGCTTTCCATTTTTATTATCCAGAGAATTTGGAACTGCTACAGGCCTACGGAGCCAAGTGCGTGTACTTTTCCCCTTTAGCAGGGGAGAGCGTGCCGGAAGAGGCGGATGGCTTATACATCGGTGGAGGCTTTCCTGAGGAGTTTGCAGCGGAGCTGGCTTCCAATAAGGAAGTGCTGGATTCCTTCCGCACGACCATTCAAAAAGGAGTTCCTACACTAGCAGAGTGCGGAGGATTTATGTTCCTTACGGAAGAACTCGTAACCACATCAGGGGCATGCTATCCTATGGTGGGGATCATTCCTGGAAAAGTCACGATGCAAAAGCGTTTATCCGCTCTTGGCTACAGGGAGATTACAGGCGTGGAAGGTAACTTCTTGCTTGGTCCAGACACCCAGGCGAAGGGACATGAATTTCATTACTCGACGTTCTCGACGGATGGGGAAGTGGAGTTTGCTTACGAAACCAAAGGGCTCAGAGGAACGAAGTCGGAGGGAGTGCTTCAGGATAATCTGGTAGCAGGCTATACCCATTTCCATTTTGCGTCCAATCCGCAGATCGTCAAGAATTGGATTGAGAAGTGCTTGGAGGTAAAAGCTCATGTCTAGAGCATTATCTCTGATGATTCAAGGAACAAGCTCAGATGCGGGAAAAAGCGTTCTAGTTACGGCCTTGTGCCGCATCTTTGCTGAAGATGGTTTTCGTACGGCTCCCTTTAAATCGCAGAATATGGCCTTGAATTCCTACATCACTGTAGACGGAAAAGAGATAGGCAGGGCTCAAGGAGTGCAGGCAGAGGCAGCAGGAATCTTAGCTACAACCGACATGAATCCAATTTTAATTAAACCAACCAGAGAAAATGAATCGCAGATTGTCGTTCATGGAGAGCCTTACCAGAATATGAAGGCAAAGGCCTATCGAAGCGAATTTTTTCCAATTGGACTGAAGCTGATCGAGGAAGCTTATGAACGTCTCGCGAAGAATTATGATAGAATTGTCATTGAGGGGGCAGGAAGTCCTGCGGAAGTCAACTTAAATGATCGGGAAATGGTGAATATGAGAGTGGCTAGAATGACAGGGGCTCCTGTCATTCTTGTTGCCGATATTGAGCGGGGCGGCGTATTTGCGAGCCTAGTAGGGACGTTGCAGCTCTTAGAGCCAGAAGATCGCGACCGCGTGATTGGCGTGATTATTAATAAATTCCGAGGAGATTTGTCCCTGCTGCAGCCCGGGTTGGATTGGTTCGAGGAGTACACAGGAAAACCGGTTCTCGGCGTAGTCCCCTATATTCACAATCTATATATTGATGCAGAGGATTCCTTAATCCTTCAACAGTATCGAGGCAGGCCGCAGCAAAAAAGAGACCTGGATATAGCCGTTATTCAGTACCCCCGCATTTCCAACTTTACCGATCTGGATCCTTTTTTTGTCGAAGAGGATTGTCAGTTGCGTTTTGTGACGAGAGCAGAGGAACTAGGAGAACCCGATCTGATAATCCTGCCGGGCAGTAAGAATACCATTGAAGATCTTCAATATCTAAAACAAGAGGGATTTGATCAGCGTCTACTGGCACTGCGTGAAACACACCAGAGTGTCATCGTAGGAGTGTGTGGAGGATACCAAATGCTGGGTGCCCTTATCCGTGATCCTTACGAAGTCGAGTCCCTCTGTGGTGAGATCCCAGGATTACAATTACTTCCGATCGAGACGACCCTAGAAAAGAAAAAAGTGACGACCTTATCCCAAGGTATCGTTAGGTATAAAGGCATCAAGATGGAAGTGATCGGGTACGAGATTCACATGGGCCAATCCACTGCTATAGCACCCTTGTCTTCTTTTGTTGAGATGGAGAATCGAGTGGAAGGCGGCATGAACGACCAACATGATGTAATGGGCACTTATTTTCACGGAATCTTTCATAATGACTCCTTCCGTCACGCCCTGCTCAATGATCTTCGCCTGAAGAAGGGGCTTGCTCCGTTCAGCCAAAGGGTTTCCTTTAATGAACTTCGCGAAAAAGGATTTGAACAATTAGCCCAACATGTTCGAAAACACTTAAAGATGGGCCAAATTGAACAGTTAATGAAAAGTTTCCAGTGCCATAACCGTTCAACTAAGGTATTATAAATATAATTATCAGGTAATTTGGGAGATTTATCTGCCTAGAAGGGAAGCGTAAAACATGAAAGGTAAAGTTTATCTCGTGGGGGCAGGACCTGGAGACCCGAAGTTGATTACATTGAAAGGGTTAGAATGTATCCAGATAGCTGATGTTATTGTTTACGACCGGCTCGCTAACCCTGCCTTGCTCGACCATAAAAAAGAAGAGGCTGAGTTGATCTATTGCGGCAAACTGCCTGATAATCATACCCTGCGACAAGAAGCGATCAATCAATTGCTTGTGGAGAAAGCCATGGAAGGAAAAATGGTGACACGCTTAAAAGGCGGAGATCCTTGCGTATTTGGTCGGGTGGGAGAAGAAGCCGAGACCTTAGCTGCCAATGGCATTGAGTACGAAATCGTTCCTGGCGTCACCTCCGGAATAGCTGTCCCAGCCTATGCAGGAATCCCGGTAACGCATCGCGAGTACGGCTCCACGTTTGCTATGGTAACGGGCCATATGGGTGTGGATAAGGATGACTCAGAGGAAAAGTGGAAAGCACTTGCCAGGGGAATCGATACGATTTCCTTTTACATGGGAGTCGCCAATCTCCCTCATATTTGTTCTCAGCTTATGAAATATGGTCGTTCCCCACAAACGCCAGTCGCAGTTATTTCTTGGGGGACTACGGCACAGCAACTAACCGTAATCGGCACGCTAGACAATATCCAAGAGATTGTGGAGGGAAGTGAGATTACGAACCCTGCCATCATCATTGTTGGAGAAGTCGTCGCGATCCGGGAAAAAATAAAGTGGTTTCGAGAAAATAAAGAAGCTTTATCCACAAGCTAAAGACTGTCTGAGTTCCACTCGACAGTCTTTTCTTTTCTTTTCTTTATTGACAAATATTTGAATCTTGTTACTATAAACGTGGGGGGATGAAACATGGATCTTAACTTGAAAAATAAAGTTGCTTTGGTTGTTGCTTCCAGTCAAGGCTTAGGTAAGGCCATTGCCACACAGCTCCTGAAAGAGGGAGCATCTGTAATGATAACGAGCCGGGATGCAGACAAGCTTAAAATGGTTCAGGAGGAATTGGGAGAGCTGGGCGTAGGTCAGGTTTCTTATTTTCCTGCAGACATTCGAAGGCTAGAAGATATTCAAAAGCTAGTGCAGCAAACTCGCGATACATATGGAAAAATTGATATTCTTATCAATAATACGGGTGGGCCTCCTGGGGGAACTTTCGACGAGTTAACAGACGAGCAATGGCTGCAAGCCTTTGAGCTGAATCTTCTGAGCTACATTCGATTGATACGGGAAGTGCTTCCTTATTTGAAGCAAGAAGGAGGACGCATTATTAATATTGCTTCTTCTTCCATTAAGGAACCGATTCCAGGGTTAACCCTCTCGAACACGCTAAGACCTGGAATTGTCGGATTAACCAAGTCTCTAGCGGAAGAGCTAGCTCCCTACAACATCTTAATCCACACGGTTGCCCCTGGGCGAATCAATACAGATCGTGTGGTTCAGATTGACGAAATGAGTGCAAAAAAAGCAGGTCTAACCTATGAAGCCATGGTCAAGCAGGCCCGAAACCAGATTCCGCTAGGACGATATGGAGAGCCTGAAGAGCTGGCAAAGGTCGTCACCTTTTTAGTTTCTGACGCCTGCACGTATATGACGGGAGGATCTTTCCTCATTGATGGTGGCAAGGTAAAATCGATTTAAAGATAGGAGATGCTTATGAATTCCATTCAAAATATCTACTGCGTAGGGCGAAACTACGTAATGCACGCTAAGGAGTTAAACAATGAGGTTCCCACTTCTCCGTTTCTGTTTACGAAGCCTACCCATGCTTTAATCCAAGCTACGGGACAGGAGATCCAACTGCCTAGTAACAGAGGTGAAGTTCACTATGAAGTGGAGTTAGTCATTCACATCGGAAAGCCGTACAAGTTGGGCCTAAGTGTTGATGAGATTGTAGATAAGATGGCAATCGGAATTGATTTTACACTTAGAGAAGTGCAAGGAGAGTTAAAGAAAAAAGGGTTGCCTTGGCTGCTAGCCAAAGGATTTCCGAACTCTGCTGTGATCACGCCATTTATTCCTTTCCCTGGGGAGGAAAGCTTAAAAAAGACGAATTTCTCTTTATGGAAGAATGGGGAGCGCGTTCAAAACGGCAATGTGGAAGACATGATTTTTTCTCTGCAAACTCAAATTGATTTTGTGGCAGAGCATTTTGGTTTAAGTGAGGGGGATATCATTTATACCGGTACCCCTGCAGGCGTTGGAGCGATTGCTCACGGCGATCACCTATCCCTTCGTTGGGGTGAAGAGACGCTTGGAGAATGCAAAATTTCATTGTAGATAAAACAAAAGAGGCTTATCCCTCTGGATGTTAATCCAGGGGTTGAGCCTCTTTCTGTTCTGTTTCCACAGGATAGCCATTGACCACCCAATCTAATCTTCCCGTTTCAGGGTGAATAATGAGTCCATGAACTGGGATCCTAGAAGGCAGCAAAGGATGGTTCTGAATCATGCGAACACTGTTGGTCACGGCTTCTTTTACATTCTCAAAGCCGGTTAGCCACTTGGTTAAATCCACTCCCGCATGGCTTAAGATGTCGATCCGTTCTTGGGAGATTCCATTAGTTTTAATCTTTTCTAAAATAGAGGAAGAATGCAGTCCTGTCATCCCACAATCATGATGACCAATCACACAAACTTCTTGGGCGTTCAGTTCGTAGATGGCAACCAGGATGCTTCGCATGATGCTGCCAAAAGGATGGGAAACAATCGCCCCGGCATTTTTAATAATCTTTACATCCCCGTTTTTGAAGCCCATTGCATGTGGAAGCAACTCGATTAATCGCGTATCCATACAGGTCAGGATGACCATCCGGCGATCCGGAAATTTTGTCGTGCGAAATCTTTCATACTCCGCATTCTCTACAAAGCTATGATTATAATCTAAAATATCCTTCATACTAGTCATATTTTTGACTTCCTCTCTCCACAATCTTTTATTTATTTTTATGAATGGTAGGATATAAGAAACGAGTTTGGAGCTGGTACAATGAAAGTTCAGTGGAGCCTTATTTTAGGCTTGTTATTTGCTTTGCTAGTTGCTGTATTCGCTGTGGCTAATGTGGCACCGGTTACCGTGCACTATCTATTAGGCTTAGCCGAGATCCCATTAATTATTGTTATCTTGGGCTCAGCCCTCCTAGGAGGACTAGTGGTCGGTTTATTGGGCATTTTTCGACAATATACATTGCAATGGGAAATCAGTAAACTGAAGAAGGAGATTGCAACTTGGAAGGAAAAGGATAAGACATCTCTAAGTATAACGGATACGGGAGAGAAAATGGAAGAGGGGAATATAGGGGAACAGCACATTGAAAAAAAGTACGTTGAAACGGCTCCGAAACCTAATGGAGAATCATAGCTGATGTATGATGTACTGAAACTGGTGGAGAGTCAAGATGGAGGAATCATAAACTTAAATGGTATGAATAGAGCTGCAGAGCTGCCAATTGATTTCATGCCCTCATCCCATCCAAGCGATATGAGGGCATGAAAACGAATATTAAGCAACCATATAGTTGGCCAACCAAAAGTAAAAGGGTATTCCCGCAATCAAGTTAAAAGGAAGGGTTAATCCAAGAGCGGAACCAATATACAGACCCGAATTCGCCTCGGGTATCGCCTGTTCTACTGCTGCTGGAGCCGCGATGTAAGAGGCGCTGGCCGCTAAGGTTGCAAGCATCGTAACGCCGCCAACCGACATATCGATAAAGGTTCCAATTAATACCCCAACAATCCCCCCGAATAATGGCAGGAAAAAAGCGAAGGAAAACGAAATCAGGTTGATGTTCTGGAGTGCCCTGAGCTGCTGCGTAGCAATCATTCCCATATGTAAAAGGAAGATACATAAGAAGCCGTAGAATAAATCTCCGAATAAAGGTTTGATCTTGGCAATCCCTTCTTGGTGAGCAATTAGACCAATAATCATCCCTCCTAATAAAAGGAAAATACTTTTCCCAAAAAATGCTTCTTTAAATACATGGTTTAAGCTTCCTTGATGCTTTTTTTCGGAAGAAAGCACGCGATTGAGAACAATAGCTGTCACAATGGCAGGTCCTTCCATAATGACTAGGATGGCGGCAATATAGCTTTCGTAATGAATATTGAGCTTGTCTAGGAAACCTAATGCCGCAACAAAGGTCACTGCGCTTACCGAACCATAGTGAGCGGCGATAGCCGTGGAATCATCAAGTGAGAAGCGATAAACATAACGCAGTAGCAGAAAGGTTACAGCTAGCATTAGAAAACTCAGGGTCAGCGCGGCAATAACGGCAGGAAGCATCGATAAGAAGGGAACATGTTTTAACTCTACCCCTCCTTTAATCCCGATGGTAAATAGGATTATCATGGTATACCCTGTATAAAAGGCAGATGGAACTTTCAAGTCGGAATTGACCAGTACGGCAATGATTCCGAGAATAAAGAAAAGAATCATCGGTGATAAAAGATTTGCATATGCAATATCAATAACTTGTTGCACGAAAGGCCTCCCTGTTTGGAATGAAGTAGAAATATGTCTAGATATATCTTATTATGACCCATTCAGGAAAAGAAAAAAGCTGGACAGTAAAGTCCAGCTTTTTAGCATTATGATACTTTTGCGTCAGCCTCTTGCATTTGGTTTCTAACGCGCTCAGATAGGTCATCGGAACCATGGATACGTGCCCAGATGCTATTAACATATACAGGTTGTTCGTTTTTATCAAGAATACTAACAAGGTAGATGGTCAAGAAGCTTAAAGGAATAATGAAAATGGAAGGGAAAGCCATTGCACCCAGGGTCGCACCGAAGCTTCCAGGAGCAAATACGCCAGTCTCCTTTAGAATATTCATGAGGATAAAGGCCATGCTTCCAAAACCACCCACGAACATACCAGCGATAGCCGCATTTCGAGTCGTCTTCTTCCACCAGATGGACATGATCAGCATCGGAACGAAAGCTCCTCCGGATACCGCGAAAGCCCATGTAACCATCATCGCAATTAAGGATGGGTAAGCTTTATCCAAGCCTAGAGCAGGAATAGCGAAGCCAACAAGTAGGGAAACCAGCCCCATAGCAACAACGGCAACTTTACCTACCAATACTTTTTTCCAGTCCGGAGCGTTAGGGTTCACGTATTTTTCATAGATATCATGGCCCCAAGAAGCTGCAGAAGCGATCAGCAATCCGCCAACAGTAGAGAACATCGCGGCAAAAGCACCAGCAGCTACCCAGCCAAGCCCAAATTCACCGAATAATAGTTTACCTAGAATAGGCATGATCTGATCTGATTTAGTAAGCAAGCCGTCAACGGTTAGAGCTTGTATGCTTGGATCCTCTGCAACTCGTTGAGAGATGATGGATCTTCCACCCCAACCGACAACAGAACTCATGACATAGAAGAAGGAGATAAATCCTAGTACCCAAAGCGTAGTCAAACGAGCCACTTTACCAGATGGGTTCGTGTAATAACGGTTCATGATGTGGGGAAGTCCCATCGTCCCAAGAACAAGGGCTAATACCATGGAGAATTGATTCAACCAGTCATAGCGGTGTCCAGGCTCTTGGAATGTCATTTCACGGTCAGGATGAAGTTTGTTGGTTTGTGGTAGTACGATAGCAACAGTTGCGGAAGGATCACCCGCTTGAACTTTTTCTTCCACTTTAGCAAAAGCTTCAGGACTCATGGTTGCCTTTGCTTTATCATAAGCACGTTTTCCTTCTTCGCCAGCCATCAGTTTTTCGACTGTCATAGAAGTAGGGTTGGTCAATACGCTTCTTTCTTGAGCATAGTTTCCGACACCATTCACTAGAACAAGGATAAAGACAAGGAACATAGCGGTAAACAATACCCAGAACTGGATCATCTGGTTCCATGTTGTACCTTTCATACCACCGACAGCTACATAGAAGATCATGACGGCTACTACGGCAAGAACCCCGGTTTGGTATGGAGTTAATCCGAAGAATCCTAATCCTACTAGTACGTTCCATGTGTTACCGGCACCAACCATTTGCGGAGCAAGATAAAAGATACAGATTAATTGCACTAAGATTACGCCGATGATTCGTGCCACATGGCTTTTACCGAAACGGGCAAATAGGAAGTCAGGAATCGTGTATTCTCCAAACTTACGCAGTGGACTAGCGATGAATAGTACAACAGGTACGAAAGCGGCTCCAAAACCAATCGCATACCACATTCCGTCTACGCCAGAAGCATAAACTGCTGCTGCAACCCCTAAGAAGGAAGCGGCGGAGAAATAGTCTCCACAAATGGCGGTAGAGTTGGTTAGCATACCGACTTTACGGCCAGCTAAATAAAAGTTTGCGGTATTGGAATTGAACTTTCTAGTGTAGATGGAAATACCAATGGTGACTGCTACGAGCATAAACACCATGAATACAGCTGTAGTATTTAACATATAAAACCCCCGTCTCCCTAAGGCTTATTTTTATTTTAGATTTTTAAGTTCATCTTCAAGGATGTTGGCTTTCTTTACAAATACATAGGCTAGGATCCAATAGAAGATATGAAATAAGAGCAAGGTGTTCCAGAAGTTGAGTGAAAGGCCCATGAAGATTGGTTTTGCGTACCACCATTCGGATGTGATGCTGAGTGTGGGAACAAGCAAGGTGATTAGGAAGAAGTAAAACCCGAATGTAAAGCTTAGTTTTTTCTGCTTTTGAAACGATTTCTCGACAAGTGCCATCTCTTGTGCTGTCACGAATGTTGTCGTCAATGAAGGATCCTGTCCCCCTGCATGGACTTGCTTGACTACATTTTTATTCACTTGTGCAGTCGCCATAATGCAACCTCCCTTAGATTTCCTCCACTTACTATGTAAGCGCTTAAGTCGAGTATATTTGCAAAGTAGTTATTTTTGCAACAAGTCTGCGTATTATGTCGTTAATAATGTGTAAACGGTATGAAAAACAGTTTTTTTAACATTGAATAGGACCGAAATAAAAGTATTTAATCTATAAACAAAAAAGGAAGGATTTAAAATTGTAGGTAATTTTTTCTTTACAATACTACGAATATGGTGCTAAAATCACAATTGTAATTCGAAAATATTCAGTATTATAGGAAATAGATACGATTTCGTGCAGTAACACTTTAATACAAGTGAGTGTTCTTATGAAACTTGCAGAATGTTTGGAAGAGGTGTGCATGTGTCAGAAAAATTATTAGAAATCTCAGGATTACGCACCCACTTTTTTACCGATCATGGCGAAGTGCCGGCAGTAGATGGTGTAGATATTTACATAAAAAAAGGTGAAGTGCTTGGTGTCGTGGGTGAATCCGGATGTGGGAAGAGTGTTACATCCTTATCTGTAATGCGTCTGGTTCCGAACCCTCCAGGAAAGATCGTTGGCGGATCAATGGTATTTAAAGGGGAGGATCTAGTACAAGTTACGGAAAAACGCATGAGGAAGATAAGAGGAAACGAGATTGCAATGATCTTCCAAGAGCCGATGACCTCCCTGAACCCCGTCTATTCCATAGGTGACCAGATTGGGGAGACGGTTCGTCTTCATCGGAATCTTAGTAAAAAAGAGGCGAAGCAGCATGCCGTCGAGATGCTTCGTAAGGTTGGGATTCCACGTCCGGAGCAAATTGTAAACGAATACCCGCATCAGTTGTCTGGTGGGATGAGGCAACGGGTCATGATTGCCATGGCGATGTCTTGTGATCCTGAGTTACTGATTGCAGATGAGCCGACGACGGCATTGGATGTAACGATTCAAGCACAGATCCTAGATTTAATGAGGAAGTTAAATAAGGAAAGCGGAGCAGCCATCATGATGATCACTCACGACCTGGGTGTCGTAGCTGAAATGTGTGATCGAGTGGTCGTTATGTATGCGGGCAAAGTAGTGGAAGAAGGAGATGTAAAAACGATCTTTAAGAACCCCAAGCATCCTTATACCAAAGGATTAATCCAATCTGTTCCACGAATGGATGATGATAAAGATCGATTATATTCAATCCCTGGGAACGTTCCTACGCCAGGCTCGATGCCCAAAGGATGCCGATTCGCTCCTCGTTGTGAATATGTGGTCAGCAAGTGCAGCGAAGAAATGCCTGACCTTATCGAGCTAGAGTTCGGACACAAGAGCCGATGCTGGCTGCAACAATAAGGAAGGAGGAGAAGCTAACGTGGCACAAGAATTACTCGAAGTTAAAAATCTTAAGAAGTACTTTCCTATTAAAGGTGGAATTTTAGGCAAGGAAATTGGCCAAGTAAAGGCCGTAGATGACGTGTCGTTTACGGTGCGTAAAGGCGAGACACTCGGATTGGTGGGTGAAAGCGGTTGCGGGAAGTCGACTACAGGCCGTTCGATCCTCCGTCTGATTGAACCTACCGCTGGTCAAGTGCTGTTTGATGGCAAGGATGTAACAGCTATGTCCAAGGAAGAACTTCGACGGATGCGAAGAGATATGCAGATTGTCTTTCAAGATCCTTTTGCCTCTTTGAATCCTCGACACACCGTTGAGAAAATCTTGGAAGAGCCCCTTATTGTCCATGGCATGGGGAATGCTCAAGAAAGAAAGAAAAGAGTCGCACATCTCCTTGAAGTAGTCGGCCTAAGTGCCTATCACGCGAAGCGTTACCCTCACCAATTCTCCGGGGGCCAACGCCAGCGAATTGGTATCGCCAGGGCATTAGCTGTGAATCCGAAGCTTATTGTGGCGGATGAGCCTGTATCGGCACTAGACGTTTCGATTCAGTCCCAAGTGCTGAACCTGCTTCAGGATTTACAGAAGGAATTCGATCTTACCTATATCTTCATCGCTCATGATCTGAGTGTAGTAAAGCATATTTGCGATCGAGTGGGAGTCATGTATCTGGGGAGAGTCGTCGAGCTGGCAGAGAAAAATCAACTGTACGCGAGCCCCAAGCATCCATACACTCAAGCCCTGCTTTCTGCGGTTCCACTTCCGGATCCAGAAGCGAAGATAGAGAGAATTATTCTGCAAGGCGATGTTCCAAGCCCAGCTAATGCGCCGAAGGGATGCGCATTCCACACCCGTTGCAGTGCGGTAATGGACATCTGCAAGACGGAACGGCCTCCATTTAGGGATGGCGGTCAAGGACATTTTGTTTCGTGTCATCTTTATAACTAGTTTTCTTCATTTCTGAAAACTGGTTATAGATAACATATTTTAATATTTTTAAATTCATTAAGGGGGTAAAAGTATGAAGAAAAAATGGATGTTTTCTGCTCTTTCCATGCTGTTGGCTGCATCCTTAGGCTTAGCCGGATGTGGAAGCGGAAGTCAAACTCAAGAAGCTTCCAAGCCACAAGAAAGTGCACAACCAGGAGCTGAGCCTGCGAAGCCAGCACAAGACACGTTAATCGTAGGTCGCGGTGGAGATTCGGCTGCCCTTGACCCGGCGATTGTAACAGATGGAGAATCCATCAAGATTACGCAACAAGTTTTCGACACGCTGCTAGATTATAAGCCAGGTACGACGGATGTTGAGCCATCCTTAGCTGAGTCCCATGAGATGTCTGCTGATGGGTTAACGTACACCTTCAAGCTTCGTCAAGGTGTAAAGTTCCACGATGGAACAGACTTTAACGCTGAGGCTGTTGTGTATAACTTCAATCGCTGGTTGGCTGGAGATAAGAGCCAATTCTACTATTTCGTAAGTGCCTTTGGTACACCAGAAGACCGTGTGATTAAAGAAGTAAAAGCCCTTGATGGGTACACTGTCCAGTTTACTTTGAATAAGACCCAAGCCCCTTTCTTGCGTAACTTGGCAATGCCTGCTTTCAGTATTGCTAGCCCTAAGGCATTAGAAGAAAAGGGTGACAACTTCCAAAAAGAACCCGTAGGAACGGGAGCGTTCATCTTTAAAGAGTGGAAGCCAAACGATTCAATCACGCTAGAAAAGAATCCTAACTATTGGAAGCAAGGTTATCCTAAGGTGGGCAAGGTCATTGTACGCAGTATTCCTGAAAACTCTGCACGTTTTACCGCTCTTCAAGCGGGCGAACTTGACCTTATTGAAGGCGTAAACCCAGACGATTTGGCTGCATTGGAAGCCAATAAAGATCTTCAAAAGTTTGTCCGTCCTGCGTTCAACGTTGGATACCTAGGCTTTAACACGAAGAAGCCTCCTTTTGACAATCCTAAGGTTCGTCAAGCATTGAGCCATGCTGTAAATAAGGAAGCTCTGATCAAGGCTTTCTATGCAGGTCTTGCTGAACCGGCAAAGAACCCAATGCCTCCATCCTTATTCGGATATAATGATGCCATTCAAGATTACCCTTATGATCTAGAAAAGGCAAAAGCGCTTCTGGCTGAAGCTGGATATCCGAATGGAATTCAAGAAGAATTAGTATTCTATGCCATGCCTGTAGCACGTCCATACATGCCAGATGGCAAGAAAGTAGCTGAAGCACTACAAGCGGAGTTCAACAAGATTGGCGTAAAAACAAAGATCGAGTCTCCTGAGTGGGCTGTATACTTAGACGACGCGAAAAAAGGCGAGAAAGACCATATCTTCATGCTTGGATGGACAGGAGATAATGGAGACGCTGATAACTTCCTTTACACGCTTCTCGCAAAACAGACCATTGGAAGCAATAACTACTCCCAATGGGCGCATGACGAGTATTCCGATTTAGTTGCTAAAGCACAAGGTGAATTAGATGAAGCAAAGCGTGTAGAACTGTATAAGAAGGCTCAAGAAATCTTCAAGCAAGAAGCTCCTTGGGTTCCTCTCGTTCACTCTACGCCATTATTGGCTGGTGGAGCTAACGTGAAAGGATACATTCCTTCTCCAACGGGTTCTGAGTCTTACGAAGCTGTCTACTTCGAGTAATCATCGGTAAGAGGGTAGTAGGGATCTACCTACTCCCTCTTTTTTTTTTTGCTGAAGCTAGCAAGACTACAGTCGTCCTAAGGTTGCCTTGACATAAGCTTGACAGAATTGGAAGGGTACCCGCTGTTTTGTTTATGTCAAGGTAACCTATAATACATTGTCTTTTGAAGGTGGGTGGTTGTTCAAGATGGTTTCATATATCATCAGACGTTTACTTATGCTCATTCCGGTGCTAGTGGGAATGTCCATTATTGTGTTTTCCATCATTCATGCTATCCCGGGAGATCCGGCTGAAACCATACTAGGTGATAAGGCGTCAGAGGAGTCGAAAGAAGCTTTGCGAGAAGAGCTCGGGTTGAATAAGCCAGTTTATGTCCAGTATTTCACGTATGTGGGAAGGCTTCTCCAAGGAGATTTAGGAAATTCCATTCGAACCAATACACCTATTGTACAGGAAATCGGTCCTTACCTTGCTGCCACTCTTGAGTTAACCCTTTTCAGTATGGCCATCGCCGTTTTCGTGGGTGTGAATGCAGGGATTTTAAGTGCTTGGAAACAAAATTCTCTGTTTGATTACGCGAGTATGATTATTGCTTTAATTGGGGTTTCGATGCCTATCTTCTGGCTAGGTCTCATGGAACAGTGGATTTTTGCTTTAGAATTAAAATGGTTGCCTTCGTTAGGGCGTATGAACGCCAGAGATCCCGTGGAAGCGATTACGCACTTGTATTTAATTGATGCCATGCTATCAGGACGCTGGGATCAGGTTTGGACGGTTACGAAGCACCTGATCTTGCCAGGTATCGCCCTCGGAACCATCCCGATGGCCATTATTGCCCGCATGACTCGTTCGAGCATGCTCGAGGTCTTGCGTTCCGACTATATTCGTACCGCTCGTGCAAAAGGATTAAACCAACTTCCTGTTGTTTACAAGCATGCATTGAAGAACGCCCTCATACCCGTTGTTACGGTCATTGGACTACAAACAGGCCTTCTATTGGGTGGAGCGGTATTAACGGAGACTATATTTGCTTGGCCTGGGGTTGGACGATATATCTTTGAAGCCATAAGCTTTCGGGATTATCCTGTCATTCAATCTGGAATTCTAATCATTGCTGTCATCTTCGTCTTAATTAACCTGATTGTCGATCTTCTTTATGCCTTGATTGATCCACGAATTAACTATAGGTAGGGGTGAGAATGTTGTCTCAATTAACAGCTGAAGTCAATACGAATAATCAACTTAACACCAAGCCAGAGCCAATTTCTTCCCCATGGAGAGATGCCTGGAAAGGATTAAAAAAGAACAAGTTGGCCTTGGTTGGAGGATTTATCATCATCTTCTTTGTCACGATCGCCATTTTTGCTCCTGTGCTTGCGACACATGATTACAAGGAACCAAATCTCATAAATCGCTTGCAGGCTCCTTCCGCTGAGCATTGGTTTGGCACGGATGATCTAGGACGCGATATTTTTTCCCGGATACTGTACGGCGCTCGTATTTCCCTTTGGGTCGGTACCTTCTCGGTCATAGGCTCTATGATTGCTGGGTCTTTCTTAGGTATATTAGCAGGTTACTATGGCAGATGGGTTGATATGGTGATTTCTAGATTCTTTGATATCATGTTGGCCTTCCCGGGCATTTTGCTCGCCATTGCTATTGTTGCTGCCCTGGGTCCATCATTACAGAATGCCTTGATTGCGATTGCTATCGTGAATATTCCCACCTTTGGCCGATTAGTAAGGGCAAAGGTCCTGAGTTTAAAAGAGGAAGAGTTTATTATGGCTGCCAAGGCGCAAGGAATGAGGGATCAGCGCATCTTGTTCCATCATATCTTACCGAATAGTTTAGCGCCTATCATTGTACAAGGAACGTTAGGTATTGCAACGGCGATAATAGAAGCAGCTGCACTTGGTTTCCTAGGAATGGGAGCACAGCCTCCCGAACCAGAGTGGGGCAAGATGCTGGCAGACTCTAGACAATTTATTCAGTTAGCCCCTTGGACGGTTATTTTCCCTGGGTTGTCCATCATGCTTACGGTATTAGGGTTCAACTTAATTGGGGACGGATTACGCGACGTGCTAGATCCGCGAATGAAAAACTAGAAGCGAGTAAGGTGAGGAGTGGTTGGATATGGCAAGTGGCAGTGATACCCTGACAAACATATCCGAACGGATAAGGGAATTGAGAACAGAGAAAAGGATGTCACTCAAAGAGTTGAGTGAAATGACGGGCTTATCGGTTAGTTTCTTGTCTCAGGTTGAACGTGGTACATCTTCCTTAGCCATCGCATCTCTAGAAAAAATTGCGGTGGCCTTGGATATCCCCATCTCAGATTTCTTTACGAAGACAACTCCAAGTCATTATGTAGTAAGAAAGGATGAGCAGGTTCGAGCCAGCATTGATTACTCTCCTTTCATATTAACCCATTTAGCAGGAACTTTTCCTGAACGAAAGCTAGATCCGCTCATCGTAGAGCTTGGATCCAAGGAAGAACAGAAAAGATTCAATCAGCACTCTGGTGAAGAATTCTACTATGTGCTGGAGGGAGAAATTATTTTCTCGGTGGAAAATGAGGAATACCATTTGAAAGAGGGAGATGCCATTCATTTTCCTTCCGACATCCCCCACCGAATATCTAACCCTTTTGATGGGAAGAGCAAGCTCATAAGCGTGTTGACCCCTTGTATGTTCTAGGTACGGAAAAGAACGGTGCGTGAAGCACGGTTCTTTTTTCTTTTTATTACATTATCCCACTAACACGCGCATTTCCTGATTCCACTTATCAAGAGCATGGAAAAGATTGGGGTTTGCACGGTAAACCATAGGTTTTCTACCTGTTTTGCTCGTTCTATACGAGGCTCGCTCTTCCGTGATCAGGTTGGCTTGTTCTAGGGTCTTCAGATGATCTCTCATGACATTCGGGTGAATGGAGAAAACAGCTGCAAGGTCTTGGCAATTGAAAGCTTCTTGTTGGTCCACGAGATAATGGTAAACACGAATGCGAGTATCGTCCTGCAAAGATCGGAAAATGGGCAATAGTAATTCTAATTTCATGGTAAGACATCCCTTCATTAATAAATTTCTGACGTTTTTACGCTTACCATGATGCTAACACACGAATTAGGATGCCAGCTATGATAAAAATCACAATACAAAACAAAAAAAATAGCTTGGATAACCTCCAAGCTATTCGTCGCGGTTCATTCTTTTCATCATATTTTTAGCTGCATCAGCCATTTCGTCCACGGCATTCATTGCCGTGCTTTCAACGGTTTCTAATCCTCTTTGGGTGGCTTGTGCTGCGGCTTCAACCGCATTCTCTACGGTATCGAAGGCGGTGTCTGCACCATCTTTAATCGTTTTTGCGGTTTGAGTAATCATGTTTTGATTTTCTTGGCGGTTCATCAGGTGTTCTCTCCTTCCTAGCTGCTGTGTTTTACGAGCTATGCTTATTGTCTGCAAAGGTGCTTTCTTCTATTCCTGGAAAGGTGATTAGATTTTGTTAGTTTTGACCATACTGATTGATAGATTAGGAAGGATATGATAAGTGAGGTGTATATGAATATGGAAGCAATGCCAGTAGAACAGTTTTTTGACCGGTGTGTAGAAGGAGATCGAATTGTAAGGTGCCCGAATTGCCAAAGAATTAACGTTGGTCAGGTTGCTCCTAAGTATTTTTATTGCTCTGACTGTTTTATTGAAATGAAATTAGGCGATAAAATATATTTTTATGAGTTAGATGAAAACGGCGAGCTCGCTTGTTTAGACGATATATTTTACAATTAACATACTTAAGAAAGCTCCTACTGATTTGCCGAATCAGTAGGGGCTTTTTGTTTTATCCTTACAGCTTTGCTACACGCTCATTAACGGATTGTAAGTGTAGGATATATTCATTAATAATTTGTACTTTCCGATATAGAATAATTCGATCTTGCCAGCCTAGTGAGGGATCGACGACTTGGTCCTTAATGTTTTTCTTTATGCTTTCAAGAATGCTTATCTGATTAATGGTATAGATTTCAGCTAGAAATTCTTCCAATGTAAGACCCTCCTTTTTTACGGCTTGGTGGCTTTAAAGCTGATTACTAAATATATATCTAAAAAAGCGGGTTAATATGACAAAAATATACACTCAGAAATTCCGAAAATCGTCCTCTAAACTAAAAAAATGCTGATATAATAGCTAAACAGGATAGTTTATTGAGGGGAATCATGAAGATGGAATTTAAAGTCGAATATCTTTCTTTTTTTGTAGTCAAAGTGGAGGGAGAAGGAGAGCACGCTCAAAAGTCCTATCGGCACTTCCAGACACTAGATGAAGAGACCTATAGCGAAAGCAATGTAAAGTGGTTTCTAGACGGAGAATTTGCTAAGACGGTCCGCAGGAAGGTAGATCGGACGCCGAAAACAGATCAAGCTCCCACGAAGGTAGGAAGGTTTATCGCTGAGCCAGGTTATGGGTTAGATAGTAATCCGAATTATAATATGTTTGCTAAATTAAGGGCTGCAGAGAGCCTTGATGGGTTTAAAGCTTCAAGCGATGAGCTGGTTCGAGCTTATATGCAGGCTTCTGCGAGTCGCGGAGGAGCCATCATTACCGCCAGGGCCAAGCTTACCAAATACTCTGATGAGCCTCTTCTTTTTATCATGAAGTGCGATTTTGAATCCAAGATTGCTCGTATTGCGGATGAACGATATCTGTTGCAGGAAGTAGAAATGGCGATTAGTGCCAAAAGTATCAAATCCATCCTCTATCCATTTATTCCGGAGGAGGGGATGAGCAGTGAATGGGAATTGAAAATCTTTCAGTCCTCTCATGCGAGATATTTCGAAGACTTCTTAAAATATGTAGATTATGAGCCTTCTGTTCCTGAAATGATGAATACTCAGGTTGTGGAAATGGTTCAGGAATTTATCGAAGAAACGTATCCTGAAGAGGAAGAAGAAAAGCAAAAAGAATTGGAACAGCTGGATGTATGGGTGGGGAAAAAAGAAAGAGAGCTGCAAGAAAAGTGGACCCATGAGCAAGTGGCTGCCGCTACGCAGGCACTAGTCGAAGCCAAGCCAGATCTAGAGATGAAGTTTAAACTAGACGGTGTCATGGTGAAGTCTTTATTAGCTGACTATGGAGAGAATATCCATTTTGCTAAAGTGGGACATCGTTATGTCGTGGTTATTGAAGGAGATTCTTTTCAATTTGATAAAGGAATCTCACCAGTCGAATTACTCCGTCCAGATCAATTAGAAAGCGTGATACAGCGAATTGCCAAAAAACAAGCAGAACCCAAGCTTCAATATACAGAGGTGGCTTCAGCTGATGAAGACCCGCCCTTTTAGCTCCGGTATTCACCGGGGCTTTTCTTATATTTACTTATATTTTCTAGTTCATGAAAAAGAAGGCTTGACAGTTTTGTTAATAATGATTATCATTTATATCGAAGGTAATAATCATTTTCAATTATACATACTTTTGTATCTAAGGGAGAGACAGAACATGATTAAAAGAAAAGTCATCATGACAACTTTAGCGTTGTCCTTAACACTCGGTACTGCTTTTACCGCATTTGCTCCATTGGCAGGTGCTGCTGAAACTACAGCTGTGTTTCAAGTGAAGGCAGAAACTGGTGTCCAGGAAAAGCAAGTGGCAAGCTACAACGCGTTAGTTGGAATGTTTTCTGCAGAAAAGGTAGATTTGGAAAAAGTAAAGGCCGAGTACATCGTCCAGCTTCAACCGGCAGTAAAAGCTAGAAATGCTGAAATTGATGAGAAGGTCTTACATTTCTTTGATAACGGGATTAAAGGAAGCTATTCAAAGGATCAAGTAAAGCAAGCTATTGATAAGGGACTACAGTGGTTCTTCTATCAAGAAATTACAGAATACGTTCGCATTCAAACATTGGCCGCACTCGACAAAGAAGATACCCAAGCAGCACTAGAAGCTTTGGATAAAGGCATCAAGCTTTTTGAAGGTACGTTGTTCGTTACAGCGGGGAAACGTGACAACGGATTCAAAACTACGATGCAAGATCAGTTTAAGATCATCATCCCTGAGCTTCAGAAGGCAGCAGCAGCTGGTGATAAGAAAAACTTTAATGTTTATCGCCAATACTTAGATAAGACCATAATCAAGACTTTCGCTTTAGGAACGGCTCTTTACGCTGGCAATATTGAGAAAGCCCATAAGGAAGGAAAAACCGCTGATGTGGCTAAGTTTATGGCAGAAGGCTACTTCTTCTTCTTGCCGATCTATAACTCCTTGGCTGGAGCTTCTAAGGAAAGCGCAGATGCCATCAAATTGGCTTTCGAGAGCGGTGAAGGTGCCCGTGTAACAGCGGAGATGGTTAGAGGAAATTTGGCTAAAGCGATTAACGGAAAGGTTAGCGGTTACTATTCGGCCACCTTTGATAACTTAGCAAAGGGCGATGAAGCTAAAGCGCTAGAAGTGGCAGCCGAGGGAAATGCCTTCACGGCAGCCCAAGAAGTGTTTGTTAAAGATCAGCTTGGAGCTGACGTTTATGCAAAACTTCTAGAGAATGGACAGCTTTACTTTGAAGCAGTAAAAGCGAATAAGGTAGAAGAAGCGAAAAAGCTTGGTTTCGAAAACTTAGCGATTCTTACCCAATTGAAGGGTGTTCAATTTGGGATTGGTGAGAAGGCCCTAACTTTGGATGGGCAAACCGTTTCCTTTAACGAGGAAGTTTCGTTCTTAAATAAAGAAACCAACCGCACGCTAGCTTCTGCTCGTTTTGTTGCTGAAGCTCTAGGTGCCAAGGTAGAATGGGTTGCTGCAGAAAACAAAGTGGTCATTACCAAAGCCGACAAGACCATTGAATTAGTAGTGGGCAGCACCGAGGTTGTGGTGAATGGAAAGAAAGATGAGAAAACTACACTAGACCAGCCTGTTGTGATCCAAAATGGCCGTTCCTACATTCCAGTTCGAGCGGTGAGCAACGTACTCGGATCTAAAGTAGCTTACTTTAACGGCGAAGTTATTATTCACTAATTAAGTAGGACATCCTCAAAAAGCAGGATGTCCTTTTTATTTTACATTCAAAAAAGGATCCGTCTACAACTCGTAGAT
Organism: Ammoniphilus sp. YIM 78166; assembly: GCF_004522215.1. Classification (GTDB taxonomy): domain Bacteria; phylum Bacillota; class Bacilli; order Aneurinibacillales; family RAOX-1; genus YIM-78166. Next base: position 189,742 of record NZ_SDLR01000007.1, read on the forward strand.
GAATCCTTTTTTATCTCATTTATTGAATAGTCACTCGTTTAGCAGCTGCATTCCAGTCTACTTTATACCCAAGTACTTCAGAAATAACACGTACAGGTACGAAGGTTCTGCCATTTCTAATCTCTGCAGGTGCGTCTAGTTTTACTTGCTTACCGTTACTTACTGCCGTTGTGCTGTTGATGGTTAAACGAATGGTCTTAGTACCTTCGGTAATGGTTACTGTTTTGCTCTTATCGTCCCATGTCACTTTAGCACCTAGTCCTTCCGAAATAAAACGTATAGGTACAAAGGTTCTACCGGATTTAATATAAGGAGCGGCATCTAAGGTAGAAGCTTTTCCATTGATGGTTGCCCGAGTCTGATCGATCGTTAGTACAAGACCAGTGGAAGAAGGGCTTTGATTAAGACTTAAGGGAAACTTAGGTTTAAGCGTATTCACAATTTTGTTTTGAAGAGAATCATAGAGGGCTTTATTTGGCTCCTTTTTGCCTACTCCGAAAAGTCCAGGATTTCCGATTGCGTCATCTACCATCGTATGAAAATCCTTATCAAGCTCGGCTAAGGTACCTGCTGGAATTGCATCTGTAATGGTTGGTCTTAAGTCACGAAACGTAGCGTACCCTTTAGCCAGGATGAGTTTGGCCGTTGGATAGTCTGAAAAAGATTTTCCGGTGAAAGCTAGTCTTCTTTCAATATTTAGGACCATGAGAGCCTTGTAATTTTCAATGAGACCGGACTTGTCTTTGTTTGCAATCTTGGTTTCGATATAGGCCGCAATTTGTGGGGAAACAGGCCCATAATGATGGGGGTTGGCGATTTCTGCTTTTACCTTCGCAAACTCCGTAGCCATCTTTGCCCAATCGGGGGTGTTTTTATTTAGCTCGGCATATACGAGCTTGTATACTTCTCCAATGTCTTCCTGATCCGGCTTACCATAAGAGTAAGCTCCAACCGCAGAGGATTGGAAAATCATGATTAGACCAAGAAAGAGAGAGAGGAGTAGTTTGGTCCTCGACTTCATGTTGATCAACTTCCTTCCTTATTCGTATGTTAGTATGTAAGATTTCTCCCCATCTCATTTTAAGGTATATTGATAATCATTGTCAATATAAATGATATTCAATATCATTAATCAAAAAAAATAAAACCAGGCGAATAATCCTGGTTTATACGTTAGTCTTTTTGCGAGTTGCACGTTCGGTAATACGCTTTAATCGGTCATGGTGTTTCAACATACTGGTTCTAGCTGCTTCAGCTTCGGGATGGGATGGGGTTAAGTTACGAACTCCCCAGAACTCGACAAGCACATCAACTACTTGAAGAAAGTACTGTTCCGGACCATAGTTGGCTTCTTGACCAATCACCTTCATTCGTTCTTCAAAATTAGGCATGTCTCTGCCTGGCATACCAAAATGCTGTAGGACGTAGGAAACAGGTAGAATATAGTTAGCATCCAGTTCAAGGTGAGCTTTTACGGCATCACGGTAGAAGGCATAGTGCAAGCTTTCATCCTTCGCTAAGCGGCGAAGCAAGGTAGCAAGGTCACGATCATAATTCTGAGCCACTTTGGCTACATTGTTGTAGTAAACCATGGTAGCTAATTCTTGAATCGCGGTATAAGCCATGACTTGAACAGGCTCAGGGAATTCATTCTCATATCCAAGCTCCACGACCTGCTTTCTTAGCTTGCGCAGTTCATGGGGATTGGCGTTCCGGGTCACAATCAAGTATGTTTCAAGAAGACTGGAGTGCTGGTCTTCTTCCGATACCCAAGTATGGATAAAATCCTTCAAGACTTCAAGGGAGCCTTTAAAAGTGACGTTCAGATGGGTAGTAAACCAAGGAAGATTGACTTCTGTAAGCAAGGCAGTCTCGATAGCTGTATAGATAGCTGGAGGAAGAGTTCTTTGGCTCTCATGCCAAGGCGTTTCCTTGAAGCAGCGAGCTTGGCCCCATGGAATAAAGTCATGGTAGCTCCAATCAATATTTTTAGCTCTTTCTTGATGACTCTTGTATAATTCGATTAAGCGCCCTTCTAATCTGGCGTCTACGTTGTTAAATTCAATCATCGAATAAACCTCCTTAAAAACACTTTAACTTACATTATAAAGGTTTTAGAGCATAAAAGAAAATTCTTTTTGGTTTAATTATGTGTATTTTTTAAGACAATTAATGATAAGCTTGTATTAATTTATAAAAGGGAGGGATCTCGGTGCATACGAATACCGTCTTTTCCCCAGGTAAAGGGTCGGTTTGGGGATCGATACTATTGGTGCATGGATCCGGTGAGCATGTAGGGAGATATCAATGGGCGATTGAGCAATGGAACAAGGCTGGGGTTGATGTGCTCGGAGGAGATCTGCCAGGCCATGGCAAGTCGGAAGGAAGGCGTGGACATATCCATTCATTTGAAGAATATATTCATGCTGCTGACCAGTGGTATCAAGAGCTCGTAAATAGAAACGGGCAGCTTCCTTTTGTCTTTGGGCATAGCCTAGGTGGGCTGGTCGTCAGTCGGCTAATGGAAACGAAAAGGCCACAGGTAAAAGGGGTTCTTCTGTCTTCTCCGTGTTTTGGCTTAAAGATTAAAGTGCCTGCTTGGAAGGCCTCAATTGCCCAGATGCTGAATGTGGTTTACCCCACGCTTACTCTTCGCTCAGAGGTTACCTCCAAGGATGTCACAAGAAGTGAAGACGTCCGGAAAATGATCGACTCAGATCCTCTCAATGTAAAAGGTGTAAGCGTACGATGGTTTCGAGAACTGGAGACCCATATGCAAAAAAACTGGGAAGAGCGTGAGAATTTTCCAGACGTTCCCCTACTCATTCAACAAGCAGGACAAGACCTGATTACGGATGCCTCTAGATCAAGAAAGTGGTTTGAACAACTCTCATTAAAGGATAAGAATTTTATCGAATGGCCTGGACTGTATCACGAGTTATTGAATGAGCCAGAGAAACAAGAGGTACATAGAAAAATGGTTGAATGGATGAAAAGTAGGAGTATATAGATGAAAGAAAAATACGCATGGGTTGATCAAGTCAATCAGATCATTGGAGCCATAGGAGAAATTGAACAATACGCTTTGGAGTTAACGCCCATTTTGGCAGGGCAGAGCATCGAGCATGGGGAAAAAAGGCTTTTTTATCTAGGTGAAGGCCAGTGCTTATCCTATCCTTGTTCTTTGTTAAATGAACAGATTGTTAAATTCATTGAACTACTGATTAACCAAGCCGCTTCCCGCGGCGGGGAAGGGACGGTTTGGGACGCGTTTTTCCGAAATATTGTTAATGGCAAGCCACTTCCCCATATTCAGGAACAAGCAACACAGCTAGGTGTAGACACGACTTGTACTTTTCTTCCTATGATTGTAAATCATAGCCTAGCGGTTACCCCACCCGTTGTCCAAATCATAGAATCCTATTTTGAGCGGAAAGTTTTTAAGGGGATGGTTGATGATAGTGGCTATTATCTAATCCCTTTGCAGGAGCTTTCCCTAGATCCCCAAGACCAAGAGGCGCAGGAAGAATTAGGGAGAGGACTAGGGGAACTTTTGGTTGAGGAAGGCATAGATGGGGTGCGAATGGCCTTTATGCCTTCGGTTAGCGCTGTGGAAGAATGGGGTTCGTCTTTTCAGACTGGACAACTCACGCTTCATGCGGGGAAAGTATTTCATGAGGATCAGAATGTATACTTTTCTTGGAACATGACCTTAGAGCTTTTACTCTCTGAAATCTCTAAGGAACGCGCTGTTCTGTTTATCAAAGATATTGTGGGAACGAATAGCCTAAAGTCCTTAAATCATGAATTATTTCTTACCGTACAAGTTCTCTTAGAAGAAAACTTAAATGTCAGCGAAACCGCAAGAAAACTTTATATTCACCGCAATACGTTGCTTTATCGAATTGAAAAGTTTAAACAGGAAACCGGAAGAGATATTCGCAATGGTCAGGATGCCTACATGGTTTACCTCGCCCTCATGCTCTGCAAAGGCTTTCATACAAATTAACTAAATAGAGCCTGTTAAGTTTGTTAAACCTGTCCAATAGGCGTTTTACTCTCCACCAGCTAAAATAAAGATAACAAGTTGTTAAATCAAGGGAGGCTAAAACATGGCAGGCTTAAAGTTCAATCACGTGAAGAAAAAGTATGGAGAGAGTGCGCTTACGGTAAAAGACTTTCATTTAGATGTAGCAGATAAGGAATTTTTGGTCTTGGTTGGCCCATCCGGATGCGGGAAGTCTACCACACTTCGAATGATTGCAGGATTAGAGGATATCTCCGAAGGAGAACTATATATCGGCGATCGCGTAGTGAATGATGTAGCTCCAAAAGATCGTGATATTGCCATGGTATTCCAAAACTATGCCTTGTATCCTCATATGAATGTATACGATAACATGGCGTTTGGACTTAAGCTTCGCAAGTTTCCAAAAGCTGAAATTGATAAGCGAGTAAGAGATGCAGCCAAAATCTTGGACATTGAGCATTTGTTAGACCGAAAGCCTAAAGCTTTATCCGGAGGTCAGCGCCAGCGTGTTGCACTAGGACGTGCGATCGTTCGTGAACCGCAGGTATTTTTGATGGATGAGCCGCTTTCCAATCTTGATGCGAAGCTTCGCGTACAGATGCGTACGGAAATCAGTAAGCTTCACAAGCGTTTGGAAACGACGATTGTTTATGTTACGCATGACCAAACCGAAGCGATGACCATGGGCGATCGCATCGTGGTTATGTATGATGGAGTAATCCAGCAAGTAGCGACACCAACTGAAATCTACAACTTCCCTAAAAACAAATATGTAGCTGGATTCATCGGTTCACCTGCGATGAACTTCATTGAAGGAAAAGTTGTTGAAGAAGGCGGACAGGTTTACTTTAAGAGCGAAGGGGGATCTGTTCAAATTCCTGAAGGCAAAGCGAAAATCTTGCGAACAAAGGGATATGTAGGACAAGATATTATCTTCGGAATTCGTCCAGAAGATATCCATGATGAACTGGTCTTCCTAGAATCTGCGCCACAGGCAAAATTCAAGGCTAAGATTGAAGTAGCAGAAAATATGGGAGCGGAAGTGTTCTTATACCTTGCTGTTGGAAAATCAACCATCACAGCTCGCGTAAAGGGAAGAAGTGAACAAAAGCGTGGAGAAGCGGTAGAACTTGCTTTTGATATGAACAAATGCCACTTCTTTGATGTTAAGACAGAAGAGGCTATCCGATAAAAGAAAAAAACTGCGAGGATCTCGCAGTTTTTTTTCGTATAGATGCAACCATATGACCCTGGCCACCGTCTAATTTAATATTATGTCGAATTTCGTAGTTATTTATACATTAGTTATTGCTTTATTTTATATTGTACATTATGCTTTAATGGGTGTTATTTAGTTGCTTGGAGGTCACAACATGCAGATAGAGACAAACCGATCTTTAAAACATAAACAGGTAAAAAAGTCGAAGAAAAAGAAAATATGGGTCAATTTGTTCTTAAGCTTTTTTCTTCTCACTGCTGTAGCTGCAGGTGCGGTCTGGTGGAAGGTAGAAGGTTTTTTAGATGATATAACCACTGAAGCAGAGCCTGGAGTGATGAAGGACGATACCACCAAGCCAGTTAATTACGACCAGGAACCCATCTCGATTGTCATGATTGGAAAGGATTCTAGGGAAGGTTTAGGATTGATGAATACCGATGTGATCATCGTTGCAGCCATCAATCCGAAAACGAAGCATGTGACTATGATGTCCATCCCACGTGATACAGGTGTGCAAATTCCGGGATATAAAGGATACCATAAAATTAACTCCGTCTATTCAAAGGGAGAACGAGAACGCCGTCTCGCGGAGCAAACGGGAAAGCCGGTAACGGAAACCGGAACCACATTACTGAAGAAAACTTTAGAGGATGCACTGGGCATCCCGATTCACTATTATGCACTTATCGATTTTGAAGGGTTTACCAAGGTGGTGGATAAACTAGGCGGCCTTGAGATTGAAGTAGAGAAAAGCATGGTATATGATGATCCAACGGATGGAACACATATTAACCTCAAGCCAGGTCTTCAGCAATTGGATGGGAAAAATACACTAGACTATGTTCGACATCGTTTGGACAATCGTGGTTCTAAATATTATTCTTCTGATTTTGACAGGGGTCAAAGACAGCAAATTGTCATTAAGTCTATGGTCGATAAGATGAAATCTTTCACAGGGATTTCTAGCTTCTTTACCGTATTAAATGTAGCAGGCGACCATGCGAAAACGGACCTTTCCAAAGATCAAATTAGAGGTTTGATTCTAGACTTTAAATCCATAGGTTCAGAGAATATTGCCAGCCTTGATACAGGAGGCTTCTGGGATAGAGCAAGCTCTCATACGATTATTCCAAAAGAAAACCTAAAGCAAATTCAAGCGGCCTTCCAAACGGAAATGGGGATCGAAGGTGGGACTTTCCAATCCTCCTTACGTGTAGATAGCGGAACGTCTAAAACCAATACAACCGTGAAAAAAGCAGAACCGGCAACGGCCCCTAAAAACCAAGCACAAGAAGCCCCTGTTAACAAGCAGGTAAAGGAGCAACCTCAAGGGACAAAGCAGCAGCCAAAGGAAACACAGCCAGCAGTTAAGACACCATCAAATGAGCCAGCTCCTGCGGAAGAAGCAAAGCCAGCTAGTCCAGACCCAGTTGCGGTTCCTGTCGTTCAACCACAGCCGACACCAGAACCTTCTCCGGTTCCTAATCCGGCAGAACAATCAGGAATGCTGCAGCCGCCTGCTCCGAAACCAACTCCAGTAGAACAACCACCTGCAACCGAAACGCAGGGCTAAGATAAAAAAAGAGGACCAATTGGTCCTCTTTTTTAATTGCCATTATTGAGTTACGCCGTAGCGTTGTTGCTTTTTGGCACTTTCACGTTCGTTTTTCTTTAGATATTTCTTACGAAGTCGAACGGATTGTGGCGTCACTTCACAATATTCATCATCGTTCAAGTACTCAAGAGCTTCTTCAAGAGACAAGCTTCTTGGTGTTTTTAACTTTACGGTATCATCCTTTGTAGCACTGCGTACGTTTGTTGCGTGCTTTTCTTTACATACGTTTACCACAAGGTCGTTATCACGATTGTGTTCACCGACAATCATGCCTTCGTATACGTTGGTTCCTGGGTGGATAAACATCACTCCACGGTCTTCAACGGAAAGCAGTCCATAGGTGGTAGCAACGCCGGTTTCATGGGAGATTAATACGCCCACTCGACGTCCGCCTACTTGTGCTGAAATATAAGGCTGGTAGCTGTCAAACGAATGATTGAGGATTCCGTAGCCTTTAGTTAGAGTCATGAATTCGGTACGATAACCAATGAGTCCGCGGGAAGGAATCAAGAATTCTAAGCGGACTGAACCGAATCCGTTGTTGATCATATTCACCATTTCAGCCTTGCGATGGCCAAGTGACTCCATAATTGCACCGGTAAATTCTTCAGGAACATCAATTACTAATCGTTCCGTTGGCTCCATTTTCTTTCCTTCGATCTCACGGATGATGACTTCAGGTTTAGAAACTAATAGCTCATACCCTTCTCTTCTCATCGTTTCGATCAAAATGGATAAGTGAAGCTCGCCGCGACCAGATACCTCAAAGGAGTCTCCGCCTTCGGAGTCATCTACGCGAAGACTTACGTCCGTTTCAAGCTCTTGATACAGGCGATCTCTAATTTTTCTTGAGGTCACATGCTTCCCTTCTTTTCCTGCGAAAGGACCGTTATTAACGGAGAAGGTCATTTTCAAGGTTGGCTCATCGATCTTAAGGAGTGGCAGGGCTTCTGGAGCTTCTACATCCGCAATGGTTTCCCCAACATTGATATCGGATAAACCAGGCACTGCTACAAGATCCCCTGCTTTTGCTTCTTCAATTTCAATTCGCTTTAACCCGGAGAAGCCAAACAGCTTGGCGATTCGAACTTGTTTAACAGATCCTTCTCTCGTGATCTGAGCTACCATTTGTCCGCGGCGGATGACTCCGCGATGAATACGGCCAATTCCAATTCGTCCCAAGTAGTCGTTATAATCCAAGATAGTAGCCTGCATTTGAAGAGGTCCATCAATATCCACTTCTGGAGCAGGGATATGGGAAATGATGGCGTCAAATAGGGCTTCCATGTTCTCATCTTGTCGTGTTGGCTCCGTACTGGATGTACCATTGATCCCTGACGCGTAAATCACTGGGAACTCCAATTGCTCATCATTGGCATCCAGATCAATAAACAAGTCGTAAACATCATTCACAACTTCTTCCGGACGAGCATTCTCACGGTCGATTTTATTGATAACGAGGATCGGTGTAAGGTTTTGCTCTAAGGCCTTCTTTAATACGAAGCGAGTTTGTGGCATACAGCCTTCAAAAGCGTCGACGACTAATAGTACGCCGTCAACCATTTTCATGATTCGCTCAACTTCCCCTCCAAAGTCCGCGTGGCCAGGAGTATCTAAAATATTAATCGTATGCCCTTTGTAATTAACTGCTGTATTTTTGGCAAGGATCGTGATTCCACGTTCCCTTTCTAGATCGTTCGAATCCATCATCCGATCTTGAACTTGCTCATTGGAGCGAAAGATACCAGACTGCTGCAAGAGCTTGTCAACAAGTGTGGTTTTACCATGGTCAACGTGGGCGATGATGGCAATATTCCGTAAATCTTCTCTTTTCATTCGAAGTGTTCTCCTTTGGATCTCTACTTACTATAGAAAGTTTTACATTCAACCTACATATTATACACTATTTTAAAGCAAACACCTAAGAGAATATATGTGAAAAGGTTAAGGGATTGTAAATCTTGCCAAGCATACCTCAATTAAAGCGGCCTCATACTAGTTGTAAAGGAGGCTGATAAAATGCAAAGAGGCTTAATGATGCTTCTGTTTGGCGGGGTGTTCCTTCTGTTAGGGTTATTTATGATGCCTATGAAGCGTACCAACCCTAAACAAAATTTGGTTGACAATCCCATTGGCTGGGGGTTGTTTGGCTTTGGTCTATCGAGCCTTTTGGTAGGAATTACGCAAGCGGCTAAGAACCGAGAACACATGGAACTCGAAGTGAAGACGATTAAGTATCCAGTGGAAAAAAAGGATATTAAGGAAGAAGAGGAAGTCCACTCCATCCATTAAGTAAAAGAGGCACCTGTTGGATGCAGGGCCTCTTTTTCTCGTATTTAAGACATTATTCCACGGGAAATAGTTCTTTATTTCGACTGTATTCTACAGCCCCTTTACCGGCAGCATATCCTGTGGTAAACGCAGCGGTAATATTAAACCCGCCCGTATAGCCATGGATATCCAAGACTTCCCCACAGAAAAATAATCCCCCTACTAATTTAGATTGCATGGTTTTAGGTTCGATCTCCTTTAAGTGGACACCTCCACCGGTTACAAACGCTTCCTCAATTGAGAGTGTACCGTTAATTTGGATCGGTATCGCTTTAAGAAGTTTGATCAACCGTTCTACAGCTTCTTTTGGAAGGTGTGTGGCTACCGTATCCTCATCGATTTGACTCCATTCCAGAAGCAGAGGGATAAACCGTTCGGGAAGATAGCCTTTTAAGAGGTTTTTGAACAGTTTTTTGGGTTCAGCCTCGATTTTCTCTTGAAGGTCTTGGGTTATTTCCGTGGGCTTCTTGAGCGGGAACAAGTCAATCGCAACCGTTACCTCTTTTACTTGATGCTTTTTCAGGGCTTTCACTACATATTGACTGCATCGAAGAGCCGCTGGACCCGATAAACCAAAATGGGTAAAGATGAGATCGCCCTCGTGTTCAATGATTTTCTTTTTCTTTACTGGATCCAACACGGAAAGATGAATGCTTCTTAGAGAAAGCCCCTGGAGGGTCCGCTGGGTAATAAACGGCTCCCTCGAGGTAAGCGGAACTTCGGTTGGATATAACTCGGTGATGGTGTGCCCAGCTTCTTGTGCCCACTGATACCCGTCGCCCGTGGATCCGGTATGGGGAACCGATTTTCCTCCTACCGCAATGATGACCGCGTCGGAGGAAACTATATTCCCGCTTTTTAAACGCACCCCTTTAACCTGTCCATGTTCATACAGCACCCGATCCACGGGGGCGTTGGTATGGATGTCGACATTCAGGGAGTTGATCTTATTGATTAAGGCTTGGACTACATCCTTTGCCTTGTCGGATACGGGGAACATGCGTCCGCGATCTTCTTCTTTCAGTTTTATGCCTAGTCCTTCGAAAAAGTGAATAATATCCTGATTGTTGAAGATAGAAAAGGCACTATGCAAAAACCTGCCATTGCCGGGGATATGCTTAATGATGAAGTCCACGCTTCCCGCATTGGTTACATTACATCTTCCGCCACCGGAGATGGCCAATTTCCTTCCCAGTTTATCCCCCTTATCGAGTAAGAGGACGCTGCCCCCAGCCTGTCCAGCTGAGACAGCTGCCATGAGACCGGAAGGGCCGCCTCCGATAATGATGACGTCATATTTCATAAGCGAATGCCATCCCTTTATTTTTTTCTCAAGCTTCCTAACTCGCTTACGATGGCCTCCATTTCATTAATGCTAAACCGTTCTTTTCTCATGACCATCTCAAACAGGTCATACATGTCCTCATAAACATTCAGTTCAAAGGCGTCCGGATTCATTACAGAGGTATTCGCCATCGTTAGCTTTTTTTGCAGTTCATTCAGCATATAAACCATATTTTCACGACTCGGATTTTCTAGATTCATTATTATCATCTCCAATTTTAGATCATATAGCAATAATTTTACCATATTGACAAGGTAATACTAATAATAAAATATAAGCATAGAGAATGGAGGGGGAGGCATATGACAGATCAACCATTATTTTGGGGAGACAAGCGCTATCATACATGGAATTATCATTTAAGACAGCTTTTCGGAGAAAAAGTGTTTAAGGTGATGCTTGATGCCGGCTTTACTTGTCCAAATCGGGATGGAAGGGTAGCCATTGGTGGGTGCACCTTTTGCAGTGCTAGAGGATCGGGAGATTTCGCAGGATCGCGCCGAGATGATTTGAAAAAACAATTCCACGATATTGCGGAACGAATGCATAAAAAGTGGCCACAAGCCAAGTATATCGGCTATTTTCAGGCTTATACCAATACGTATGCACCGGTAGAAGAATTAAGGGAGTGCTATGAAACCATCCTTGAAGAAGAGGTAGTGGGTTTATCCATCGCCACGAGACCGGATTGCCTCCCTGATGATGTAGTAGAATACCTTGCGGAGATTAATCAACGGACCTATCTGTGGGTCGAATTGGGCTTGCAAACCGTTCACGAATCAACCGCTGAGTTGATCAACAGAGCCCATGATTTTCAGACCTATGTAGAGGCTGTAGAGAAACTGAGGAAGCATAACATCCGTGTGTGCTCTCACATTATTTTAGGATTACCCGGCGAAACAGAAGCCATGATGATGGATACCGCAAAAGCGGTGGCCCAACTCCCTGTTCAAGGGATCAAGATCCATCTCTTGCATCTGCTGAAGAAAACGCCTCTTGTGAAGCTATGGGAGCAAGGTGGGCTCGAATTTTTGGATCAAGAAACCTATATCCGATTAGTTGTAGATATTCTTGAAATCTTACCACCGGACATGATCATTCACCGCTTAACAGGCGATGGTCCGCCAGATCTCCTAATAGGACCGTTGTGGAGTCGCAGGAAGTGGGAAGTCCTGAATGGAATTGAACGGGAGCTTAGGCAAAGAAATACATGGCAAGGACGTTTGTGGACGAGTTAAGAAAAAGGGCCGCCTACGGGGAGCGATCAACTCCAGAGGCGCCCTTCTTTATTAAGATAATAACCTACTTTTAAATTGTTGCCATTCTTCATCCGTTTCCATATTGGAGACTTCATCATAGAGCTCTTCGAGAACTTCATCGTCGCTACATGCAATAATGCGCTCTTCACCTGCAATCATATTCTCCATTCGGGCAAGCTGCTCCATTTGCTTTCGGTAAGGAGAAAGTATGGGGGCTGATAGAGTAACCATCAGTTTCCTCTCCATCGCCGGATCTCGTTCAATCTGTTGCTCGTAAAGTTCAATATATTGTTCCTGCGTAAGAGGGCTGAAATCGTCTTTAGGCAACTCTCCAATAAACAAGGCATAACGAAATTGTTCTAGGGCGTGGTCCAGTGACATGTTTGTTTTTCCTTTCTTTGGACAAAAGGTGTGATGAAATTAACACCTAGGCTCAAGAGGCTATGGTATATTTACAAGGGCAATGCAAAGATTGTGGATACCCTTTATATAATTAAAGCTATACCATAATAACTGTTTTTTTGCAAAATCTTCAAGAAAGAGGTCTTGGGATGAATATCGCTGATGCTATTACATTGTTACTTGAACAACATGAGGAAATTAGATCGTTGGCTAAGGAGGCCATGTCCGTACTAGAGCGGACGAAGGAGAACGCCTCAACAGAAGACTATGAGCTCTTATTAGAGAAGCTTATTACACTTAAAGCCCGACTTGTTGAGCATGGAAGGAAAGAAGAGGAATTAATTGTCCCCATCCTGCAAGACATGTATCATCCTCAAGCAGAAATGGCGCGATATGTGGAAGATGAGCATACTCACATGGAGGAGGAGCTCAAGGAAATTAAAAAGCATTTGCGCGAGCATATCTTAAATAAATCCGAACGATTAGAGGAAGTCATCTATTCAAAAGCCAAGACCTTTCTTACGCAGACGATTACACATCTTTTTGAAGAGGAAAGCGGATTGTTTCCTATGCTGAAAGGTTTCCTGTCACAAGTCAAGAAATAAAAAAAGATTCCTGCGAGAGGAATCTTTTTTTAGGGAAAGCGGACTATATACGGCAAATATCTTCAGGACAGCCGTCACATTCTAAAAATTCTTTTAAGAATGTGATATTATGAACAGTAATGAAACCATTGTCAATGCTGATAACTTCGTTTTTGCGAAGTTCATTAAGCATTCGGTTTACACTTTCTCGTGTAGTTCCAATGAAATTGGCAAGATCTTTGTTGGTTAGGAACAAGTCAATTAAGATTCCATCCTTGACCTTAATGCCATAGGTATTGGTCATGCGGATCAGCGTAGAATAGAGGGCGCCATGCTTGCCAAGCAGCATCAAATCACGGAACTTAGATTGGTTTCTTCGATAAGCAATACCCATCCACTTCATAAACTCAACTGCAAGTCGGCTGTTCTTGGTTAGAAGTTCTTCTAGGGCTGATCGAGCAATAATTCCAACGCTCCCGTCTTCAATCATCTCTGCAGTTGCTGTATAGGTAAGGTTAGGCTGGAAGAGAGCAATTTCACCAATCATTTCTCCAGGCTTACAAATATATAGTGTGAGTTCTTTTCCTTCTAAGGTGGTTTTGCTAATCTTTACACTTCCGGTTCGAATAAAGTAGAGATTATCCGCTTTTTCACCATCCATGTAAAGAATGGTATCCTTAGGGTAGTTAACGTCTACACTGATTGAATTGAGTTCCTCGCGGAATTCATCGGGTATTAATTGGAAGAACGTTTTATCTGAAATGTTTTCCAATACATTCCCCCCTTTCGCGGATTTATATAATAAAATAGTATCATATGTTCTATGATAACGAAATGATTTTAGATATACTTTCTTTAAGGGATTTATTGTACAAACTCTATTAGGAGGTGACTCAGTGGGAAAAACCAACGATACTCCTCTAACTGACCATCTGAATGAGCTGCGTAAACGGATCATCTACTGTATTATCTTTTTCTTTTGCGCCATGATTGGCGGCTTCGTGTTTTCAGGCAGGGTCGTAAACCATATCAAGAATGACCCAGCAGCAAGGCACATTGATTGGCATGTATTCGGGCTTTCTGATGCACTGTCGGTGTATGTGAAGGTGTCACTCGTTCTAGGACTCATCATTTCTTTACCCTTTTTTCTTTACCAGACCTGGGCCTTTGTGAAGCCAGGCCTGAAAAAATCAGAGCAAAAAATTGCCCTTCGCTTTATACCTGGTGCCACGTTATTGTTTGTCTTAGGGATTGGCTTTGGATATTATATTCTTTTCCCTATGGTCACCCGTTTTATGTTAATGATGACCGAAACGTTGCAAGCTCAAGAACTGTTCGGGATTACAGAGTATTTTAGCTTTATGTTTTCCATCGTTCTGCCTTTTGGCGTTTTGTTCGAGCTTCCCATTCTGGTCATGTTCCTGACCCGACTACGCATTGTCAATCCCATTCGCCTAGCGAAAATGAGGAAGGTCGCTTACTTTGTCCTGGTTATCATTGCCGTAACCATTACGCCTCCGGAAATCATTTCCGATTTCTTGGTCACCATTCCTTTATTACTTTTGTATGAATTTAGTGTTTGGCTCTCAAAGGGAATCTATAAGAAGCAATTAGAAGAAGATGCAAAATGGCTCGACGGAGAACCGACGGACGAAAAAATTTCATAAAAACAAACAAGGAGGATTACGTGATGTTAACTAATATTGGAGTCCCAGGTCTTATCTTAATTCTGATTTTGGCTTTGGTGATCTTTGGCCCGAAGAAACTTCCGGAAATTGGCAGAGCCTTTGGTCAAACGCTAAGAGAATTTAAAAAATCGACGAACGAGCTCACTTCTGATGTCCGAGAGGAGCTCGATGAAGCCAAGACGACGGTAAAGAAAGTAACGGAGAATAATAAATAACATTGCTAATGCTGCAGGAGTGAAGCTGACCGTATGGATAACAAGGTGGTAATACAGGTTGTAGGCTTTAAGAATAGTGGAAAAACAACGACAAGCTGTGAGATGATCCGTCGATTCTCACAGATGGGATGGAAGGTGGGGAGCGTCAAGCATGATGCTCACCACTTTGAAGTGGATTATCCGGGAAAAGATACTTGGCTGCATCGCGAAGCAGGCGCAGAAGTCGTGGCCATTACCTCCCAGCATAAAACAGCAATCATGGAGCAGAGAACTACAACTTTAACCAGTTTGTTAGAGCGGATGACAGGGATTGATATCGTTATCGTAGAAGGTTATAAGTTCGAGCACTACCCTAAAGTGGTTTTGTTGCGGCATGAGGGGGATTTATCTCTCCTAGAGCAAACGTCTCAAATTTTAGCTATTGCCACTTGGTTTCCTTATAGCCATCCTACAATTCCTGTTGTGGGGAAAGATCAATTTGAACCGCTTTTTTCCATCTTAGAAGGACATGTAAACAGAATGAGAGAGGAGAAGGTAGTAGAATGAAAAATTTTTCGATCACCCGTGAAAAAATTGAAGTTCAACCCTTGGTTGAGTACGTAAGTCACCCGAATGCAGGAGCCATTTGTACATTTATCGGTACGGTGAGGGAAATGACGAGAGGGCTGAAGACTTTATACTTAGAGTACCAAGCCTACGAGGAAATGGCAGAGAAGAAGCTTAAGCAAATAGGGGATGAGATCGTAGCCAAGCATCCGGAAGCAAGAGTCGCTATCGTTCACCGTGTGGGACACTTGGATATTATGGATGTGGCAGTGGTCATTGCTGTTTCTACTCCTCATCGAGATGCTTCGTTCGAGGCAAGCCGTTATGCGATTGAGCGAATCAAGGAAATTGTACCGATTTGGAAAAAAGAAAATTGGGAAGACGGTCAGAGCTGGATCGGGGATCAAAAGGAGAAGGTTTCGTACCCCACAGGACAACCAGAGATTAAGGAGGAAGTGTAATGGTTCGTATTTTACTTTTTGCTGGGCTGGCGGAAGTGGCAGGCTCATCGGTGATCTCATTAGAAATGGATCATACCGAATGGACTGTCCGAGCGGTTCGTGAAAAATTATCAGAACGCTATCCTGCCCTCCGAGACCTATTGGAGAAAAGCATGGTTGCCGTTAATCAGGAATATGCTATGAGTGCAGATCCGGTGAAAGAAACAGACGAGATCGCCTTTATTCCACCAGTGAGCGGCGGGTAAACCCAAAGGAATGCCATCCCCATTACTTTTCAATACCGTTGAATCGTCGTATAATGGTATTTGGGATGGAGATGATTTACAGTGGATATTTGGAAACGAAATCTAATCATATTATGTGTTGCCCAATTTTTGGTTATGGCAGCAATGAGCTTAATCATTCCGTTTTTGCCGCTTTATTTACAACAGGATATGGGGATCGCCGATGAGAAGTCACTGCACCTGTGGACGGGTGTTATTTTTGGTGCTAACTTCTTATCGGCCTTTTTGTTTTCACCCCTATGGGGGAAGCTCGCTGACCGGCATGGTCGCAAGATCATGCTCGTTAGGAGCGGGTTTGGTATGGCGCTGGTTGTGGCAAGCATGGGGTTGGCTACCTCCCCGATGCAATTGCTCATTTTGCGGTTTATCAATGGAACGATCTCAGGATTTATACCGGCTTCGATCGCCCTAGTATCCACCAACACCCCGAAAGAGAAAACCGGGTATGCGCTGGGGACTCTTCAAGCGGCTGGTGTTGGGGGCTCCATCTGCGGACCTTTCCTAGGCGGTTTGATGGCGGACTGGATAGGATTTCGGAGCATTTTTTATCTTACAGGATTATTGCTATTGATTGCCGCTGTTATGGTTACTTGCTTTGTTAGGGAGCTGAATAAGCCGGATAAGAAATCAGTGAAAGAAACGGGGTACCGTGATGATTTAATCATAATATTTAGGACAAAACCACTTCCTGCGCTTTTTGCCACAGGATTCTTGATTCAGTTGGCAATGCTGGGGACGACCCCTTTCATCACAAGCTTTGTCCAAGAGCTCTGGCAAAAGAAAGAAATGCTTTCCTTTATGGCGGGCACCGCGATTTCAATCACGGGTTTCGCTACGATGATCTTTTCTCCTTTTTTAGGGAAATGGGGAGACCAAAAAGGTTCGCACAACATTCTTTTCTATTCCTTAATCGGGGCTGGTCTTTTCTTTATCCCTCACGCGTTTGTTGTCTCCATTGAACAGCTCCTTGTTTGTCGTTTCTTACTCGGAATGTGTGTGGGCGGCATGCTGCCGAGCGTGAATACCCTGATTCGTCAGTATGCACCACGGAATATGGAGAGTCGAACCTACGGCTATAGTAACATGGCCATTTTCCTGGGGAATATGCTGGGCCCGATCTTAGGAGGATGGCTGTCCGGATGGATACATTTAAGAGGGGTTTTTCTTGGTGCAGGGATATTGATCTTGTTAAGTGCCGTCTGGGTAAAGTTTCAGGTGTTGACAATAGATGGAGAAAAAACGAATGAAGAAAAGAATGCCATTTAAGGGGCCACAAGCCCCTTTTTTTAGAGTAACCCTTCTTCTCGGTAATGCTCGATATCGTGGATCAAGGCTTCTGAATAATTAAGATCATCAGGAATGCGCTGTAGTGTATCCATAAAGGTTCGATTAATGAGTTGTTTCAGAATGGTCACTTGAAATTGGGCAGCAAAATCCCGGTACCCCGCTTCTCCCATGGCGCTTAGATCCGCTTGCTCAATCAGGGCCAATATGGCTTTGAGGAAAAGATCGGCTCCACAGGGGTGTTGACCAGGGCCTGAGATACTTACGCCAACGTCTCTTGCTACGTCATGTACAGTAAAGCTCATATTTTCCATTCCTATCGCCTCCACAGTATATCCTTTTCTTATTTATCCCAAAATAGAGGAAGAACATGCTGGAAGGAGTGCAGGAGATGAAAAGAATCGAATTATATCCCGAGCTGCGAACTTCGGGTGGGGAGTCCTTGTCTATTCACCGTGAAGGGGAGTGGATTGGGGATGTTTACTTAGTTTACCGCGAGAATGATTTATTGACGGGTACGATTCATTTGGATGAAGAGTATGTTGATCGGAGCGAACTCTCCGGAATTATTGATGATGTTCAATCTTACATTACGAGTTTGGCTTTTGCTTTGAATGTGGCAGATCATAATATCAATATTTTATACGGTCAATATTCGCTCATGGAAGATTATATGGATGGACTTGAGGATCTAGAGGAAGATATCCAGGACGATGAAGGTGAAGAAGTCTATGGGTATGAGCGATGGATTGTAGGCCAAGGAGAGCAAGGCATAGAATATCAAGTGTATGATGAAAATGAAAACCTGGTTGCCGAGGCGGTAGTGGATATTCGTGGCACTAGAGTTGTGGGGGATATCCATTTTACCCAAGAGCCTACTGAAAAAGAGATGGAAGACGTTGAAGCCATCCTGTTGAAGGATTATGATCATGATTTAATTGATCAATATAACTTTACGTTCTTCGTGAATGGTCAGGAATACGAGGAAGTAGAGATCGAGACGGAAGAGGATGAAGAGGAACTTGATGAGGCTGCCGTAGTCCAGTTACTCGAACGTGAAGAGGAAGCGGATGATTATGAGGAGAGAGAACGAGCCGAAGTCAAATTTGATCTCGTTGATCCCAGTGACAATCCATTAGGGGAAGCCACCTTTTACTATTCCGAGGATGGGGTGGATGTGACCATTGAGCTAGCGATTGAACCTACTGAGGATACAGCTCACCATATCATGAGAACGGTGTTTGACGAGGCTTTGACAGATCCGATGGAGTGGGTTAACATTCGTATGCACTATGAAGGGCAAGTAGTGGACGGCTTTCATTTTGAAAGAGGAAAAGAGTCTTCTATACAGCCTTAAAACCAGCAAGGTGTCGAAGTTCATTCGACACCTTGGTTTTTTTTAGGGTTATCTTGTAGACAGATTTTCTATCAATACAGTCTGGATATGATCGATTTGTTTGACATCATGATAAATCTCGGCTGTAAAGCGTTTTTCGTGGACGATCACGACCAGCTGAACCTGATGAGTACCGTGCTTGGTAGGATCTTTATGAATATCGTGGATGCGAACATGCTTAATTTTGATGTCTTTGGCTTTGATGGCGTCCATAATCTCAATGATGCGATTATCTTCCTTATCAATGGTTAGTTCTATTTTAATTTCCTTTTCACTTAAAGCCTTCGGCCCAATGAACTTAAACAGGTGGGGAAGCAGCTCGACACTAACTATGATAAGAAACACGCCAACAAACGCTTCAACATAAAAACCAGCACCGGCGGCAATACCTAGACCGCAAGCGGCCCAGATCATGGCTGCCGTTGTCAGGCCCATAATGACATCATTGTGTTTGCGCAGGATGACCCCTGCTCCTAAGAAGCCGATACCTGAAACGATTTGGGCAGCTAAGCGAAGAGGATCCATGGGTCTGATGTAAGGTTCGGCGAAACGATACGCGGATTCGATAGAAACAATGGTCAAGATACAACTGCTCACACAGATCACAAGCGAGGTTTTTAAGCCTAACGGTTTTTTTCGCAGCTCTCTTTCTAATCCAATAACGATTCCGAGCAGGATGGATGCCCCTAGTTTGATTAGTATAGAAGTATCGAGTAAAAACATGTCAGGTTCCCTCTTTCGCGGATAACTGTCGTACATTATACTATATCCTTCCATGAAAAATGAAAAAAAATAAGGGGGCGGAGTTTCTCCGTTAGAATCAGGCAATGATAGTAAAATGACAAAGGTAATTCTTGCCTAGAAGAAAAATTAAGGTACAATAAGGTGGGCATATCAATTGAAAGGAGCTAATCCATGAAAGGATTTGCAAAGTTCGGTTTAAAACAAGAGATCTTGGCAGGCATCCAAGATCTATACTTTACGGAGCCGACCCCGATCCAAGAAAGAGCGATTCCACTTGCTCTAGAAGGAAAGGATCTTATCGGCCAAGCACAGACCGGTACAGGAAAAACAGCAGCCTTTGTTATTCCGATGCTGCAGCAGCTGCAACCTAACGTTCAACATATTCAGGGGCTGATTCTGACTCCTACACGAGAGCTAGCGATTCAAATTGCAGAAGATGTGGAAGATCTAGGAAAGCATCTCGATATTAATGTACTTTGTTTACATGGGGGAAGGGATATCCAAGCCCAAATTAATAAGCTTCAAGATAGAGTACATATCGTGGTAGGAACTCCGGGACGAATTCTCGACCACCTAAGAAGAGAGACCTTGCATTTCGGCCGAATTAAGATGCTCGTCTTAGATGAAGCAGACAAAATGCTGGAAATGGGCTTTCAAGAAGATGTGGAGACCATTATTCAGCAGACACCGGAGAAAAAACAAACCTTACTATTCTCTGCTACGATGCCAGATCGAGTAAGGCTCTTGGCACATCGATTTATGTTCCAACCCCCGCATATTAAAGTCGAGATGAAGCAAGCAACGGCCGAAACGACGAAGCAATATTATTATGTGGTTAATCAGAGTGAAAAGCCGGAAGCTTTAAAGACCTTGCTCGAACAGCTTCGTCCATATCTGGCTATCATCTTTGTGAATACGCAAGATCGAGTGGAGTTCATCACGGAACAGCTGCAACAAGCTGGGTTCGATGCGCAGGCGCTGCACGGGGGATTATCCCAGAATAAACGAGAACAGTTAATGGAAAATTTCCGAAAGATAAAGTTCCAATTTCTCGTCTGTACGGATATCGCCGCGAGAGGAGTGGATGTCGAAGGGGTAACCCACGTCTTTAATTTCGACTTACCTTCTGATCCTGAGAGCTATATCCATCGGGTAGGCAGGACAGGGAGAGCAGGACAAGAAGGGACGGCCATTACCTTTGTCTCCCCTCGACAAAAATCCATTATGCTTAAGATCGAAAATGCAATTAAGCAAAAGATTGAAGAGCGTTTGCTCATAGGAACCAAGGGTTTTGCGGAAGTGCCTACAAAGGATCGGAAAAAGCCAAGACCCGCTTTCCAACGAGACGGGAAAAAGAAGGATGACCCTACAATAAAGAAAGCTTCAAATGAGGCAAGGTCAGTTTCCCAAGCCCAAGAAAAGTCGCAAGACAAGAAAAAAGTAAAACCCGGCTATAAGAAAAAAGCATTGTTTGAAAAACAGCGACAAGAAGCCCAGGAGAAACGGAAAAAGATTCAGCAGTCGATTAACGAGCAGATTCGCAAAAAGAAAAGAAAAGAAGCAAGAGATACCAAAGCAAGATAATAAAAATAAAAAAAGAGGAATCTCCTCAAGAGTTGAGGGGTTCCTCTTTTCATGTGCCCCCTTTTAGGGCCATCGCAAACCTTTTGGATAATGGTTTTTTAGCTGCCCTTCAGAAAGCTTGCCCCATCCAATGGGGAAATCATCGACACAAACCAAGGTCCACCCTTTACCTGCTGACTCCACCATTAAGGCTTCTCCTCGAAGATAACGAAAGATGGATTCATCTCGTGCTGAAAAGGAAAGGTAGTTAGCTTGAGTCTTTTTTAATCCTAAGGCCAAAGCATGACTAGGTTCAAACCTTGATTTTTTGATCGTGCCTAAATGCCACCCAGGTCTTGTAACCTTCAGCTTGTCAATGGAGGGCATTTCTGATGGGGCTGCATACAGCTGTTCTCCGAACAATAGATACTCACCGGAAAACTCCCAGTCCATGGTCAGGGTAGCTTTGCAAAATTCCTCGAATACCTTGATCGCTTGCTTGTCCACCTTCGCCGACGGTTTACGGGACTTCCTATCTAAGGGTTCTGCACCGTCGTTCTTGCGCAGCCGGGCGACAAAATGTCCTTCGCCTTTAAGCTGATGCGGCCAGAGGCGGATGGTTCTAGATAAGACGTCTTGACCGCTGGCCCAGTCTGGACGCCCAGGCTGCATCCCGGCAACGAGTGGAATTTCTTCGAGTTCAAAGGAAGGGTATCTCTCAAGGAAACGAGCCATCGTTTTTTCGTTTTCTTCCGGCGAAAACGTACAAGTTGAATACACGAGAATGCCGCCGGGCTTGAGCATCGATGCTGCAGCGTCTAAAATATCCGCTTGCATAGAGGCGCAATGCTCAATTTTGGCTCCTGACCAATCTTCACAGGCTTCGTCTAGCTTTCGAAACATCCCTTCACCCGAGCAAGGGGCATCGACTAAAATGCGATCAAAGAAGGATGGGAATCGCGGTGCTAGACGTTCTGGGGTTTCATTGGTGACAAGTGCGTTGGTGACTCCGCATCGTTCAATATTCTCGGATAACGCTTTAACCCGACTCGGATGAATCTCGTTGGTTACCAAGAGCCCTTGTCCCTGCATATAGGCAGCAATCTGCGTTGATTTACCTCCAGGCGCCGCACACAGATCAAGAATCACTTCCCCCGGCTGGGGCGAAAGAAACTCCACAACCGACATGGCACTGGGCTCTTGGATATAATAGACACCCGCTGCATGATAAGGGTGCTTCCCAGGTCGGTCTTCCTTGGAGTAATAGAATCCACTGGGACACCAAGGTACAGGTTCTAGTTTGAATTCCGAATGCTTCATAAATGTATCTACGCTTGTTTTCAATAGATTGATACGCAGTCCTTGCTCCGATTCTTGCTCATAAGACTCGAGGAAGGACGAGTAATCATCTTGTAGGAGATTTTTCATCTTTTTTTTAAAATCTTCAGGTATCATTCCCATGTTTTCACCTCAAAAAAATCAATGCCATTATTTTACCCTTGAAACTTGTCAGATAGAAGCCCAAAATTAAAATGAGTAGGGTCTTGGCACAGTTGGTAAATTCCGTTTATCTGCTGTGTCAAGATCCTAGTCAAGAGGAAAACGTGAAGTTAAGGAGAATTAGTTATTGATGTCCCATTTCGAGTAGAAGGGAGGGCGATACAGATGGAGCTGATGTCTCGCGTAGAGAGACATAAGGGCAAGCAAGGCAAGGAATCGGTGGTGTTACCTCTGGTTGGTGTCGGGATGGTCTGGATAACCATGTTATTCTTTCTTATACGATACCTGCAAATTCCAGAATCTTTAGCATTTCGCCAGACATTACAGATTAGCTTATTTTTCTGCAGCATTTTATTCTTAGCTTTATACCTGCTATCCTTTATCTTTGTATCCACAAAGAATTTTGCCCATGAAGATAAGGTTACGAGAGTAAACCATTATATCGTCATCCTATGGGTGCTTTGCTTGACTTATCATTTTATCCTTTGGCTATCCAATGGTTCTCTGCTGTCGTATTATTACTATGGAGGACTTGCGGTTACTTGGGGAGTCCTATTACTGACCCTTCTTCATTTTTACTATTATTTTTTATTTGTTCGAACAGAGAGAAAAGCTCAATCCATGGCTAACCGTATTGAAATTCGCCGACAGTCATACGAGAGCATGAGACGAATTTTGATGATGTATCAGTTAGTTCATGAGCTAATGAAAAGAGATGCAGAAGTCAGACAAATGCTTCGTTGGAATCATTTTGACGTAAAAATGGAAAGAGTCGTTTGGGAAATGGAGCCTTACATTCACGCAACGTCCTTTACAAAAGAAGAGCTAGACCATTTGTCAGGAATTGAAGCCTGGATGGACAATCTGCTTGTGATTATCGAACAACATCCTCTGCATCATGACTTATATAAAAAATTAGAAGCGTAAGGGAGTATACAATGGATTTTCGAAGTGATACCGTCACCAAGCCAACGGAAGAAATGAGACAAGCCATGGCCACGGCCCAGGTGGGAGATGATGTCTATGGTGAGGACCCTACCGTTAACAGGCTGGAGGAATTGGCAGCAGAAAAATTAGGAAAAGAAGCCGCACTGTTTGTGACGAGCGGGACACAAGGAAATCAGGTTGCAGTGTTAACACACTGTCGCGCTGGAGATGAAGTCCTGTTGGAAGCAGAATCCCATATCTTCCTATATGAAGGTGGAGCAGCTTCTGCCTTAGCAGGTGTCCAAACCCGGCCGTTAGCCGGGAATAGAGGGGCCATGGACCCCATCCAAGTCAAGAAGGCTCTAAGAGGCGAGGATATTCATTACCCCTATAGCGGGCTGATCTGTCTTGAGAATACGCATAACAAATCAGGGGGAAAAATCGTTCCCTTGGAGAATATGAGAGCCATCTATGAAATCGCAAGAGAAAAGCAGGTGCCTGTTCACTTAGATGGAGCACGGTTGTTTAATGCAGCGGTGGGCATCGATCAGCCTGTAACTGCTTTTACACAATATGCCGACACGGTTCAGGTTTGTTTGTCTAAAGGATTATCTGCTCCCATCGGTTCTGTCTTAGCCGGAAGCAAGTCTTTTATCCGTGAGGCTAGAAAGTGGAGAAAACGCCTGGGTGGAGGTCTTCGTCAAGTTGGAGTCATTGCAGCGCCAGGAATCATAGCTTTAGAACGGATGGTCGAGCGTTTAGCAGAAGATCATGTGCATGCTAGAATGTTAGCAGAAGGCTTAGCGGCCATCCAAGGCCTTAAAGTGGCCATTGAGGGTGTAGAAACGAATATCGTTCTTTGTGATATTAAAGGTACTAACCTATCAAACGAAGAATTCTTGGAACGGTTAAAGGCCGAGCAGGTACTTGCTGTTCCGTTTGATGAAGGGATCATCCGTTTTGTTACGCATCGAGAAATCACGGAATCGGCAGTGCATAACGCGTTAAAGGGAATTCAAAAGGCATTGAAGTAGGAAGTCCTGTAGGGACTTCCTATATTTTTTGCAGGACGAATAGCCACATGAAGGTTAGTGCTTGTTTTAGTTCGAGTGATAAAGGGCCTAGCTGCTCCTCTTTTACCCCACGCTTATAGACTCCTTCTTGGTCGATGATGCGAAAACCGTTATCCTCTACAAGCCGAGCACATTCCCAAGGCATCATGGTATTGCAGATGACCTCTTCTCCATATAGGCGGTGGTAGCTGTGCTGCCTAGGTGCCGCTGTCGGACCCAGAATCCCTAAGCAGAGGATTCCGCCAGGTTGAAGGACTCGCCAAAGCTCCTTTAAGCCGCTTAATGGGGATTCGACCCACTCCAAGCAATTAATCGAGAGGACCGCGGAAAAGGATTCAGCTGAAAAAGGAAGAGAGACAATGTCTGCTTGGGCAAAATCTAGAGTCAGCTCTTGTCCTTTTTTCAATTTAGCTTTCTCGATCATATCTTCTGAAATATCGACCCCGATAGCATCGTATCCCATCTGAGCAAGCTTCCATGTTCCATAGCCATCTCCACAGCCTGCATCCAACATCCTCCCAGAAGAGGGAACGGCGTGCTTCGAAAACAAGGGGATAATGGTTTTTCTGCTTCCTGTTTCCCACATCTCTCGGCTGTTTTGGTGCCAGTTACTAGACATGCGATTCCATTGCAAGGCGCTCTCTTCATGCCATTGAAAACTCATACGCTTGGATTCCCCCATTTTGGATAGATACGTGATCTTTTCGCCGCTTGTCCATTGGTTTCCTTTAATATTTTTTATGTCTGCAGCAGGTTTTTTTAAAAAGACAAGGGAATAAGATAAACATACAGGAAGAAAGGGCGGGCTTACGATGTGTGATTTTAACCAGATGTTTGAACAGGCAAAAGCATGGGCGATCGAGGCGGGAAAATTAAGCTTAGCGAGATTGGAATCTCCGATCCAATTTACATACAAGTCGTCTCCATCCGATCTGGTGACCCATGTGGATAAAGAAGTGGAAGAGTTCCTTGTGAATATGATCTTAAAGCATTATCCCGACCATGGCATTGTGGGGGAGGAAGGAACCTTCGAAAGAGATCCAAAGGACTTTGAAACCCTATGGATCATCGATCCCATTGACGGAACAACCAATTTCATTCACCAAAAACTAAATTACGTCATTTCTATTGCTGTTGTCCATCAGGAAGTCGGCATGATCGGGATTATCTACGATCCTTCACGAGATGAGCTATTCTGCGGGAGAAAAGGAGAAGGAGCCTATTTGAATGGGCAGCGGCTGCGCTTAGAACTTCCCGTAAAGCAGCAGGAAGCCCTCATCTGCACCAGTCTTTTCTGGAACCAGCGAGCAGAAAAGTACGGTCTCGAAAAAGTGGTTTATGACCTGCCAAGGACATGCCGAGGAATTCGCGTATACGGTTGTGCCGCTTTAGAAATGGCTTATGTTGCAGCGGGGAGAGTCGACGCTTATGTGAGTCTGCACTTGAATCCTTGGGACTTTGCTGGGGGCAAGGTGATACTCGAGGAGGCAGGGGGAAGCGTGAGCAACCTGGAGGGAGAAGAGCTTTCCTTTTCAGGAGCCAGTACGGTGGTAGCAAGCAATCCTTTCTTATATCCTGAATTAATGGCTTACATGAAGCAATCTTTTAACTAAATTATTCTGGTTGCATTTGTTATAAGAATGTCGCATAATTACTTTGGGTTATTGCCGCTCCTAAGAGAGCGGTTTTTCACATGTATATCTATAGAGGAGGACCTTAGGAAATGGCGAAGGTTGAACATAATCATGATAAATATAAAGGAATCCGTTTTGATATCCAAGATGAATCTGTTATTTTAGTTGATATTCTTGAAACCATTCCATATGAGTATGTCGGGAAGAAAACAGAAGTAATGATCCCAACCAACGAGTTTACCTCTGTTTGCCCTTGGTCTGGACTGCCAGATTTTGCGGATATCAAAGTTACGTATGTTCCTAATGAGCAATTAATTGAAATGAAGTCTTTAAAGTATTATCTAACTTCCTACCGTAACGTAGGAATCTATCAAGAGCATGCTACAAACCGCATTCTTAACGACTTAGTCAAGTGCTGTGATCCGTTGTATATGAAGATCGATGCGGATTGGAATGCACGCGGCGGACTTGGAACGAAAGTGGTTGTTGAATATACGAAAGAAGGGTAAGTCTCATGAGACCGATGTCCTTTATTGAGGTGAAAGAACTGCTAAGGGCATTTGGAATCGTGATCTACACCGGTAATGCCCTGGGAGATTGCATCCTTATGGAAGATGAGCTGAAGGAGCTTCATGAAGCGGGTCTTCTTGGCGATCCGGATATTTTTCGGTCATCCTTATTGGCCATTCGAAAAAGAAAGTCTGAGCTAAATGAAAGTCCCTACTAAAAAGAAGGTACACTACGTACCTTCTCCTTCTTTTTTCACCCTAAAAAAAATGAAAGGCTCTACGAACATTTTATAGTGCAAAGAGTGAAACTTTTTTGGCCTCATGCAGTAAATAACTATGGATAGACGTAAAGAAGAATGATCAGTCTGTCAGGGGGGAGAGAAATGAGGAAAAAAAAGAAACATAAGCCAAAGATTTGGAAATGGTTGGGTATCCTAGCCGCGCTCACCATTTTGCTTGTTGTCGGAGGATGCGCTGCTATGTTTTCCATCGGAAGTGCGCTCGTAGATCAAGGAAAAGTCAAAGAACAAATTGAAAGCTCAATTCTGTATGACAATCAAGAACAAGAGATATACCGTCTTTACGTGGAGGATCGGGAGTATGTGGAATACCAAGAGATTCCCCCGATGATTGTGAGCGCGTTTGTGAATGTGGAAGATGAGCGTTTTTTTACCCACCGAGGGGTAGACGTTATCGCGATTGGTCGAGCGCTATATAAGGACATTCGTGCCGGCAGTAAAGTGGAAGGTGCCAGTACGATTACCCAGCAGCTGGCCAAGAATGTTTATTTGACCCACGAAAAGTCAATTTGGAGAAAGACAAAGGAAGCTTTGATTGCACTAAACCTGGAACAAAACTATTCAAAAGAGCAGATCCTTGAATTTTACTTGAATGAAATCTTCTTTGGACATGGGGTATACGGAATTAAGGCCGCCTCAAAGTATTATTTTGGCAAGGATGATCTAAACGAGCTTTCGCTTGCGGAAGTGGCGACTTTAGCGGCTCTTCCTAAAGCACCGAATAATTATTCTCCTATTAATAATTATGAAAAATCTCTCGAACGACGTAAGGTTGTGCTGGCTCTCATGGAGCGCAACGGTTCCATTACGAAAGAAGAGCGGGAAGCAGCAGCCGAGGAGGAATTGACCTTAGTCGGCCGGGGGAAAGGAAATCAAGAGGTCCGTGCCTACGTTGATTTTGTACTAAAAGAAGCCGAAGACAAGTTTGGCATTACGGAGAATGAGCTTTATCGCGGAGGATATAAAATTTATACGGAATTAGATCCACAGGCCCAAAATGCCATGGTAAAGGCCTTTAATAATCCGGACTTATTCCCGAAAAGCAAATCAGTTGATCCCGTGCAGGCAGGGATGGTGATTACGGACCCTAAGAGCGGGGGCATCGTTGCGATGATGGGAGGCAGGGATTACCAAGCAAAGGGAACGAACCGTGCCCTGACCAAGCGAAGCCCAGGCTCCACCTTTAAGCCATTGGCGGTTTATGGGCCAGCGATGGAACAGGGCTGGAATCCTTATGACATGCTCCGAGATGAAAAGATGACTTTCGCAGGCGGGTACAGCCCAAGCAATTGGAATGGCGATGGATACCTTGGGCAAGTGTCCATGTATGATGCATTAAAACGCTCGAAGAATGTTCCAGCCGTTTGGCTATTAAATGAAATTGGTATGGACACAAGTTTTCGTTACCTCGACCGATTTGGAGTTTCTTACGATAAAAAAGCGGATCGTCAACTAGGGATTGCGCTCGGAGGACTGACTCACGGCGTATCTGTTTTAGAGATGGCAAAGGCATACGGTGCGTTTGCCAACAATGGAGTGGTTGTGGAGCCTCATGCCATCGCCCAAATTCAAGATCGCGAAGGTACAATTGTTGAAGCTGCTCCGGGGACCACTACCGTGGTTACGGATCAAACCGCTTATTACATGACGAAGATGCTACAGGCTGTTGTGAACGAGGGAACCGGAACAAGAGCCAAAATGAACCGCCCGGTAGCAGGTAAAACGGGTACGACCCAGATGGAAGGAACCAAAGGCGGTAATCGTGACGCTTGGTTCGTTGGCTATACTCCGGAATATGTGGGTGCGGTTTGGATGGGATACGACTACCCTAACTCGAAAACCAACTTTCTGACCGATGGTAGTGGCATTCCAGCTAAGTTCTTTAGCGTTGTAATGACCGAAGCGCTAAAGGGACGGGAAGTGACCTCCTTTACGAAACCTAAGGGGGTTAAAGAATTACAGCCTCCTGTTAATCTTGCGCCGATTCAGGATTTGCAGCTTCAGGATCTTATGGGGTCTGTGAGTTTAGCCTGGTCACCGATTCAAGATCAACGCATTCTTTATCGCATCTACCGATATGTTGGGGATCCAGCCAACAAGGAGTTAATTGGCGAAACGGAATACAGTGAATGGATGGATATGAATGTGGCTTCCCAAGAGCCTATTTATTATTATGTAGTACCTGTTGATACTCAAAATCGCAGAGAGGGTTCTCCTTCCAATGTGGTTTCGTTTATGCCTGCTGTAGAGGAAAACCCTGAGCATATCCCACCGGTCGATGAGGAGCAGGAGCCGCCAGTTGATGAAGAGGTAGCACCAGTAGATCCGAACCAGGGGAATGGGAATGTACCGGATCCAGCGTTGCCGATTCAACCGAGTCCGACCCCAACTCCGACACCAGCACCAACAACGCCACCTGTAGAAACGGATCCGAATCTACTAGAGGCTCCAGTACCTAGTGGTTAATCTTGTATTCCCATTAATTTATTGCGAATAATTTTTTAAAACATTCGATTTTCTTCATCAAGATGTAATATAATTAGAAGAAAGCACATGGGAGGGAACAGGATGTCCATTCGAATTGACCAAGACATTACGAATTTCTTTCAAGATAGGATCAATAAGGCTAAGACGTCTTTTGAGCGTACGATTGATTGTAAACACACGGAGTTTGATGACCTTTATCCGTATATGAGTGAACATCCTCAATTCTTCTGGTATAAAAGATATGTTGCTTGGCAGGAGCTTCTAACCCTTGCGGGTATCGCTGAGGATCTGGGCCTAGACTGGACGACTGGATTTACGGATAAACAAGTTGTATTTGTAAAGGGAAAAGTGCTTGAAGCAAAAGTTCTTGATAATTGGTACCCAGAGGAAGAATAAGAGCTAAAAGGGTAATCCTGCCGGATTACCCTTTTATTTTGCCTTCCGTTCGGGAAAAATAAGGAAACCAAATAATAAAGCATACGGGAGTGGGATGAACAGTATGGCCAAAATGAGAATTGATAAACTTCTTTCCAATATGGGGATCGGAACGCGTAAAGATATTAAAAAATTTGCTAAAGATGGTTTGGTACAGGTAGATGGAAAGGTGGTTAAGGATAGCAGCCAGCATGTGGATCCCGATCATCAAACCATTGAATTTGATGGAGAGGTGATTCGCTATCGGGAGTTCGTTTATTTAATGCTGAACAAGCCTCCAGGAGTCATTTCTGCCACTGAGGATTTAGTTGAAAGAACGGTGGTGGACCTGCTTGATGCCCAATACATGCCGTTTGAGGTGTTCCCTGTTGGTAGGCTCGATAAAGACACGGAAGGACTTCTTATTCTAACCAATGACGGGAAAATGGCGCATGAACTCCTATCGCCTAGAAAACATGTCCCCAAAACTTATTATGCGGACGTGGAAGGGATCGTTACGGAAGAGGATATTGTATCCTTTAAGAATGGAGTTCGGTTGGATGATGGATACCAGACCCTCCCTGCTGACCTTGTTATCCTTCAGTCCGGGGATGTGTCTCAAGTTGAGATTACGATTGTGGAGGGGAAATTTCATCAGGTAAAAAGAATGTTCCAAGCTGTCGGTAAACGGGTGAACTATCTAAAAAGAATTCAAATGGGTGCCCTTCCTCTTGACCCCGCTCTTTCTTTAGGTGAATACAGAGAATTGACGGAAGAGGAGCTTTCTCTTCTGAAAATGATGGAATAGACTGGTTAAACTTGAAGATACTATTCCATACGTGACTAAACCAAAAGGAGAAGGACTATTCGTGAAAAAAGTGATCTTCTTGATGATAGATTCCTTGATGCCTGAGGTTTTAGAGGATTGTATCAAAAATGGTCAAGCGCCGGCACTTCAATTTTTAAAAGACAGAGGGCAGTATTGGAGCCATTGTACAAGTGTGTTTCCAACCATGACAGCAACTGTGGACTGTTCCCTTATTACTGGAGAATATCCAGACCAGCATCGCATTCCAGCTCTAATTTGGTATAAGCCAGAAGAGCGCCGCATTATCAATTATACGAACGGAGCCTTGCCTGTTTTAAAGCTTGGTTTTGGGCAGTGTGCTTATGATGTTATATGTTCGCTCAATGATACGCATTTAAGTAAAAATGTGACTACGATTTATGAGGAACTCAAGGAACGGGGAAGAACAGCAGGTTCCATTAATCTTATTGCTCATCGGGGGCAAAAAAAGTACAAGATTGACCTTCCGTTTCTGCTTAAATTGGCCACTCGCTCCCGCAAGCTTGAAGATGAAATTAGTGGTCCTGAACTGTTCACCTTAGGAAGGGTAGTCCGCTCAACCTTTAGTCCCCCTTTACCTTGGGGTTGGGATGAAAGCTTTTTTCGTTCCTACGGGATCAATGATGATTTCGCCATTCGTATGCTGAAGCATTTGCTTCAGCATCAGTTGCTGCCTGATTTTACAATGGTCTATCTGCCGGATAACGATCATCAGGTACATAGAAACCCTCGGAAAGCCCGTGGCATCCTATCCAAAGTAGATCAGAAGCTTCAGTCGGTGTTGAATCAATTTTCCACATGGGATCAGGCACTCGAGGATTATATATTTATCATAACAGGAGATCACGGACAGACCCTAGTGGGTCCAACCAGTGAGCATAATGTAAACCTGGAGGAGTTATATTCCGGTTTAAACATTACTCCTTATGGAGAGAAGAGCAAGCCTGAAAACGATCTTCTCATTGCTAATAATGAGAGGATGGCTTATATCTATCCTTTGAAATCCGGGGTTATGGAAGAGATTATTGAGCGTTCTAGGCAAGACAAGCGGATTGATGTGATTGGTTGGAAGGAGAAGGATGGGGTTTGCGTTTATTCAGGCGATCGCGAGGGGAAGTTGTTTTATCGCCGAGGAGGTTCCCTGCAAGATATCTATGGAGCCTCCTGGACAGTGGAAGGAGAATGGAAGGTCCTTGATTTACAAATGAAGGATTCTTCTACGATTACTTATGGCGAATATCCAGATGGACTCGCAAGGTTATCCACTGCCTTATACTCCCAGGATATCCCAATGGTTGCACTGAGCGCTAAGCCGGGATACGAGTTTAAGTCTGCCTATGCTCCGACCCATCTTAACGGGGGCAGTCATGGGTCTTTGCATTGGAAAGATTCCACTGTACCCTTATTAATTAGTGGAGCAGGCCAGGATCAGCGCCCCTTCGAGTACCCGCGCCTTGTCGATCTGAAAAATTATATTGTTAAATTGTTATCTTAAACGCACCTTAGCTTTAATGGGATAATGATCAGAATAAGAAATATGAGAGAGCACTTCATAACTAAGGATTTCGAAGGAAGAAGAAGCAAAAATAAAATCAATTCTTTTCTTGAGAGGGAAGATAGTCGCCTGACTGTCCTTCCCTGTTTTTTTGCCGATATCCACCATATCAGGTAAAGCCATGGGATTTGTTGTATTGAAGTCACCCATGAGTATACAAGGATAAGGACAATCTACCATTATTTCTCGAATGAGTTCAAGCTGGTTCGACCGTTCCTTTCTCCCTAGTCCCAAGTGAGTGTTAAAAATATATACAGGCTGGCCTTGAACTTCTATAGCCGTTTGGAGCAGGCCTCTTTGTTCGCGTTCACTGGGCAGAAAGGTTTGGTTTGACAGAGTAATTGGAGGCTTAGTAAAGGTTGCATTACCATACAGACCATCTTTAATTTGGATATTTCCACCGAAGCTTCCATGCATGGGAAGAGCTTGGCTGAGCTCGTTAAATTGCCACCCTTGTCCAGAGTTGTTATGAACCTCCTGTAGCGCTATTATATCCGGCGACTGTTTTCGGATAAAGTTAATGATATGGTGAAGACTTGGACGGTAAAAGATCGTTTTGCCGCTGTGGATATTATAGCAGAGTAGGGTTAGCTCCATCTGAATACTTCCTTTCTATGGATCACATTAAAAAGGAAGCGGATTTCTCCGCTTCCTAGAGAAGGAGGGTTATGCCTAAAGACTAGCGGTAATTCGCTAATTGTTGCTCAGCGAACTGAACAAGACGCTTAGTGATTTCTCCACCAACAGAACCGTTAGCACGAGAAGTTGTGTCTGCTCCTAGCTCGACACCAAATTCAGAAGCAATTTCATACTTCATTTGGTCAAGGGCTTGAGCAGCTTGAGGAACAAGTTTTTGGTTGTTGTTAGAATTGTTTTGAGCCATTTCTAAATCACTCCTTTTTTGTTTTTGACCTTAAAGGCCACCAAATCAGGTTTAATCCAGAGCTCTCCACAGCGGACGTTCCAGTGGGGCGCTTGTCCCCCGTCCCTTGCTGTGGATTTTTAGTATGGCTAGTGAACGATGAAACTATGCAAGAAAGTTATCCACATTTATTAAGTCTTTACTCACAAGCAATTAACAATTTAATCACAGTTTATTCACGCTTTTCTGTGGACAAAGTATCCTTATTTTGGTATTCTGATAACACGGTCACTAAAAAGGTTCTTGTAGATTTTAGAATTGAGGAGGTTTCTATGGGTTCGTTTAAAAGTGAAATTGATGGATTAAAGGACATAGGGATCTTAAGAGAAAAGAAGGATAGGATCAAAGAATCAGTGATTAGTCCAGAATTAAATTGGAATTCCCGAATGGAGCTTTATCAACAAGTACAGATGATTAACACGAGAATTGCACAACTGTCCACACAACGAAAATCTCACTGCTAAGACTATATACATGCAAAATAAGAAACCCACCATATGGTGGGTTTTTTATTTGGGTTGTTTAGATCTTCATAACCCCGCCTGTACTTGCAGAAGTCACAAGCTTAGAATAGCGAGCAAGGTAACCCGTTTTTACTTTTGGTTCAAAACCTGGCCATGCCGCTTTACGCTGCTCCATTTCCTCATCGGTAATCTGGAGTTCTAATTTATTGTTTTCCAAGTCAATGGAGATGATATCGCCATTTTGAATAAAGGCAATTGGACCTCCCTCAGCAGCTTCTGGAGAAACGTGACCGATACTGATACCACGGCTGGCTCCAGAAAAACGACCGTCAGTTACAAGCGCAACCTTCGTTCCTAGACCCATACCTACGATTTGTGAAGTTGGAGCTAGCATCTCAGGCATTCCAGGCCCACCTTTAGGACCTTCATAGCGAATAACGACAACATGTCCCTCTTTTACCTTACCCGTTGCAATACCCTCTAAAGCTTCTTCCTGGGATTCAAAAACGATGGCAGGGCCTTCGTGCTTGGTAATTCCTGGTTCAACTGCACCTGTCTTAATTACGCCGCCTTCTGGAGCGATATTCCCGAAAAGAACAGCCAAGCCGCCTTTTGCGGAATAAGGATTGTCTAGAGGACGGATGACCTCTTTATTTAAGATATCTTGTCCAGCAATGTTCTCTGCTAGAGTTTTTCCTGTGACGGTTAAGGTATCGGTATGAAGAGCACCCGGCTTCTTGCTTAACTCGTTAAGGATAGCTGTAACTCCACCTGCATTATGCACATCTTCCATATGGTAATCGGAAGCAGGAGCAATCTTAGATAGGTGAGGCACTCTCTCCGCTACTAAATTAATTCTTTCCATGGAGTATTCAACTCCTGCTTCGTGAGCCAAAGCCAACGTATGGAGAACCGTGTTCGTAGATCCTCCCATAGCCATATCTAAAGCAAAGGCATTATCAATCGCTTTTTCAGTTACGATATCTCGAGGCTTCAAATCCATATCGATGAGGTTCATGATTTGCTTGGCTGCACGCTTCACTAATTCTCTGCGTTCCTCAGATATGGCAAGGATTGTTCCGTTACCCGGAAGAGCTAATCCCAACACTTCTGCTAAGCAATTCATAGAATTGGCTGTAAACATACCAGAGCAAGACCCACAGGTTGGGCATCCGTATTTTTCTAATTCGTCTAAGCTTTGTTGGTTGATTTTACCTGCCTGGAAAGCTCCAACACCTTCAAATACGGAAGATAGAGAGATGGAGCGACCATCGGAGGTTTTACCCGCTTGCATAGGTCCACCCGTTACAACAATCGTAGGAATGTTCACGCGCAGAGCAGCCATCATCATTCCTGGAGTGATCTTATCGCAATTCGGGATACAAATAAGTCCGTCAAAAGCATGAGCAGAAACCACAGTCTCAATGGAATCGGCGATAATTTCGCGGCTCGGTAGCGAATAGCGCATTCCGATATGTCCCATCGCAATGCCGTCATCCACTCCAATGGTGTTAAATTCAAAAGGAACTCCACCCGCTTCGCGAATCGCTTCCTTTACTAGCTTTCCGAACTCTTGCAAATGAACATGGCCCGGAATAATATCAATGTACGAATTGGCAACCGCAATAAAAGGCTTGTCCCAATCAGACTCATCCTGGATTACCCCCGTTGCACGCAACAAGCTTCTGTGCGGTGCACGGTCAAATCCTCTCTTAATGGTATCGCTTCTTAATTTTCTAGCCATTCAGTTTCCCTCCACCTCAAAAACAATTTCATATCATTCTATCAGCTTTTGTTTAAAATGTATATTTAAAAAACTTAGAAAAAGCTCTCTAAATCACCATGACCAGATTACTGTACTGTGCCACATGCTCTAGCATCTTTTTGCTCAAGGGAACAATGAAATCCATCTTTCCTCTTTCGTGTATACCTGAACGATTATAGATCTTTACCTTATCCACCGAAATTTTATAGTAATTTGATCCAAACGACGCCACCACTTGCTCTTCTTTCGGAGCGTGAGTAGAAAAAGCAACAGGACGTGTATCCAACTGATGAGGGATCATACTGATAATGTCTTGCAGTTGGATTTGATACGAATGATGTGGCTTCAGGAAAACAAGCTCCTTTGTTGTAATCGAACAGCCGAATTGACTCTTGATCTGAGAAAGCTTCAGTTCTCCTTCTAGAGACTTAACACGAATAAAATCGTTATTCATATTCATGACCTCCAGCTCTTAATAGTGTATATATTATAAATACGTTTGAATTCGAATATCATTCATTTTATCATAATAGCTGATTAATCAGCGAACGGAATAAGGGAATTCAGCCCATTAAAGCTAAAAGCTACTACGTCAGAAAAGTTTGTGAGGAATGTGCAAAGGTGGGGGAGTGGGAGCTAAAGGGGTCTGGGGAGTTGGGTGATCTATGTAAGGGACAAGTAACTGTAACAGGAGTATCTACGCTTAGCCATTAAGTTGAGAACAATTGAATCTCTCCAACAGGAGCTATTCCAGTTAACTTAATACCGCTCATCCATTTTATTAGATATAACGGGAGCTACTCTGACTAAGAAGAGGGTAAAGTAGGTAGCTCAGCTAAAAATAGAAAATTGGAAATAAACTCTTGCCTTTATCAAAAGATCATGGTAATATAATTTTTGTCGCCATAAGCGACAAACAACGTGCCGAAGTGGCGGAATTGGCAGACGCGCACGACTCAAAATCGTGTTCCGTAAGGAGTGTCGGTTCGACCCCGACCTTCGGTACCATCTACTTTTATAAGAAATTGTTCCTTGAGAAATGCAGGGAGCAAATTTTTATAAAAAATCACTTGTAATATGAATGAAACTGTGTTAAATTGTTTCTTGTCGCTTCTGAGAGCGATTGTTCTTTGAAAACTAGATAACGAAAACGTAAGTTTTCACCGTAAAAAAATGCGTAAATTAGGAAACAATCCTAAAACCTTAAGTAAGAAGCAAAACCAACTTTGGTTAAGCTACAAAGGGCGCACGGTGGATGCCTTGGCACTAGGAGCCGATGAAGGACGCGGTAAACGGCGATACGCCTCGGGGAGCTGTAAGCAAGCTTTGATCCGAGGATTTCCGAATGGGGGAACCCACTGTCCGTAATGGGGCAGTATCACCACCTGAATTCATAGG
>NZ_SDLR01000070.1 GCF_004522215.1 Ammoniphilus sp. YIM 78166
CCACGGTTAGTGGTCTTAACACCGTAAGCACGGAAGTAGTCAGCTGACTTCTTTGAAGAAGCTAACTTAGCCATAGTAGCCTTAGAAGCGACAACCTTAGCACCCTTAACAGTACCTGGCTTCGTGTATAAAGCGTTAGTACCAGTAGCTTCGACGTTACGCTTAGTAGCGTCCGTCTTTAACGTTGAATAGGCACCTGCAGTAGCGTATGACTTAGCTGAAGCAGTCGTTGAAACGGCAGCAACACCAGCAAAGCTCAATGCAGCAAGGCCCAAGTAAAGAGATTTCTTTAAACTTGATTGCATAATCTTTC
>NZ_SDLR01000071.1 GCF_004522215.1 Ammoniphilus sp. YIM 78166
CCAGGCTCATTCTCTATAAATTAACGGATGAACAGCTAAAGAAGCGCCAGCTCATACGATCCAAAAAAGAGCGTACGAAAACAAAATCTTATTCCGATGAGACCAAACAGTTAGACGCTCTGCATGCTTTTATCACGAATATTCCTCAAGATGTAGTACCTAAGGAAGATATCTATGATCTATACTCCTTACGTTGGCAAATTGAGATCGTGTTTAATACATGGAAATCCATCTTTCATATTCATAAAGCAAAACCGATGAAAGAGGAACGATTTCTATGTCACCTCTATGGAACCCTTCTAGCGATTCTACT
>NZ_SDLR01000072.1 GCF_004522215.1 Ammoniphilus sp. YIM 78166
AATTTTCGTTTTCGAGAGTTAGTCATGCTTGCGATAAAATACAGGAGGGTTTCATTAATGGCTGAAAAAGAACATTATGAAAGAACTAAACCCCATGTAAATATTGGTACTATTGGCCATATTGACCATGGGAAAACGACGTTAACCGCTGCTATCACTAAGGTACTTGCTGACAAAGGTTTAGCAAAGGCCGAAGATTATGCAGATATCGATGCTGCTCCAGAAGAACGTGAACGTGGTATCACGATCAACACTGCCCACGTTGAATACGAAACGGAAAAGCGTCACTATGCGCATATCGATGCCCCAGG
>NZ_SDLR01000073.1 GCF_004522215.1 Ammoniphilus sp. YIM 78166
GCACTGGCTGTGATGCCAGTAGTGTTTGTGCTAGGCGAATCAATAAGCCTAGGGACTTGATTTTCAAGTTACGGCGAGCGAACTGGCTAAGTCTTCGGATAGGTTTTAGTAGCTCTGAAAGTGCCACAGTGACGGAGTTTTTAGGGAAACCTAAAAAGTGGAACGCGGTAAACCCCTCAAGCTAGCAACCCAAACTTTGGTAGGGGCATGGGATGGCCGGAAACGAACGGACCATTCTGACTGCTATGCAGTAGACAGATGATTATCGAAGGAAGTGGTACCTAGTCACTTCTGGAACAGAACATGGC
>NZ_SDLR01000074.1 GCF_004522215.1 Ammoniphilus sp. YIM 78166
AGAATTTTAAGACATTGACATGGTTTCTGTTCAGTTTTGAAGGGATATTCCTTTCAATGGGGCTGTAGCTCAGTTGGGAGAGCGCCTGCCTTGCAAGCAGGAGGTCATCGGTTCGATCCCGTTCAGCTCCACCATATAATTTTCATTACAACCATGGGCGCAAGCCTTTTTATTTTCACTTCAGATATGGGAAAATTTGATGGTTGTTGAAATGAATAAAACATGATAAGTTATTGATTGTCGCTTGATGAAGACCTAAATATTGGTCTGGTGATGATGGCGAAGAGGTCACACCCGTTCCCATC
>NZ_SDLR01000075.1 GCF_004522215.1 Ammoniphilus sp. YIM 78166
CTGTTAAAGTCGGTGACGAAGTTGAAGTCGTTGGTTTACATGAAGACGTACTGAAGACGACGGTTACTGGTCTTGAAATGTTCCGTAAGACGTTGGACCTTGGTGAAGCCGGGGATAACGTTGGTGCTTTGCTTCGTGGTGTTAACCGTGAGCAAGTTGTTCGTGGTCAAGTGCTTGCACAACCAGGTTCAATCCAAACTCATGAAAAGTTCAAGGGTGAAGTTTATATCTTGAGCAAAGAAGAAGGTGGCCGTCATACGCCATTCTTCTCAAACTACCGTCCACAATTCTACTTCCACACC
>NZ_SDLR01000076.1 GCF_004522215.1 Ammoniphilus sp. YIM 78166
TGAATTCTTCAACCAGGTAGTTGATCAGACGGCTGTCGAAGTCTTCACCACCCAGGTGGGTATCACCGTTGGTTGCCAGAACTTCGAAGGTTTTTTCGCCGTCAACTTCGTCGATTTCGATAATAGAAATATCGAAAGTACCACCACCCAGGTCATAAACCGCGATAGTACGGTTGCCAGTACCTTTGTCCAGACCGTAAGCCAGCGCAGCTGCGGTCGGTTCGTTGATGATACGTTTTACTTCCAGACCAGCGATACG
>NZ_SDLR01000077.1 GCF_004522215.1 Ammoniphilus sp. YIM 78166
TTTATCCCCTTCTTGCACCGTATACGTTTGATTTTGCCCAACCAGTCGGCTTCCGGTTGGTGGTAGCGGATAATCAACCGCCCAGGCAGCCTGGATGGCGCTAAAAGCGCCGATAAGCGTGAGTGTAAGCAAAGACGCGCGTTTCATTGTAAACCTCCTGTATTTGCCGGAGACTCACGCTGAAACGTCGGATGGCGCTTATGTTCACCTGAAACCAAAACACTCCT
>NZ_SDLR01000078.1 GCF_004522215.1 Ammoniphilus sp. YIM 78166
AATGAAAGGAGCCGCTTATGAGTAATATGGATAGTGGCTTAAAAGACAAGATAATTGGTAAGGCTAAAGAAGTTGAAGGTAAAATTACTGGAGACAAGTCTCGCGAAGCAGAAGGAAAGGCTCAAAAGACAAAAGGTAAAATAAAGGCTAAAGCTAAAGAAGTAAAAGATGATATAGAATCTGATCATCAAATAAATGATAGGTAATAGAATCATCACTT
>NZ_SDLR01000008.1 GCF_004522215.1 Ammoniphilus sp. YIM 78166
CATGGTTTCTGTTCAGTTTTGGAAGAGCATTCTTCCAAAAATTTAGTATTGAAGAGCTTGTCTCTACATGCTATATTGTTAACTAGTTAGTCTTAAGGGGCATTAGCTCAGCTGGGAGAGCGCTACACTGGCAGTGTAGAGGTCAGCGGTTCGATCCCGCTATGCTCCACCAAATTTCATATTATTCCTCAGTAGCTCAATGGTGGAGCAACCGGCTGTTAACCGGTAGGCTGGCGGTTCGAGTCCGTCCTGAGGAGCCAGAAGTAGAGAGGTGTCCGAGTGGTCGAAGGAGCACGATTGGAAATCGTGTATACGTGATGAGCGTATCGAGGGTTCGAATCCCTTCCTCTCTGCCATATATGGAGAGTTACCCAAGAGGCCGAAGGGGACGGTTTGCTAAACCGTTAGAGTGGGCAACTGCTGCGAGGGTTCGAATCCCTCACTCTCCGCCATCCTTAAGCTCCTGTAGCTCAGTCGGTAGAGCGCATCCATGGTAAGGATGAGGTCGCAGGTTCGATTCCTGTCGGGAGCACCAGGCTCTCGATATGATAGTTTCATAGTTAAATGGCGGTGTAGCTCAGCTGGCTAGAGCGTTCGGTTCATACCCGAAAGGTCGGGGGTTCGATTCCCTCCGCCGCTACCAAATAGGGGCATAGTTTAACGGTAGAACTGAGGTCTCCAAAACCTCCAGCGTGGGTTCGATTCCTACTGCCCCTGCCATTCATACATGAAGAGATAAACCGCTTAGGCGGTTTTTTTGTATGTATCTCTAAGTTTGTACGATGCTCACGAAAATTTGTTTTGCTCACGGAAAGATGGTCGATTCTCACGAAACCGAGCATTTTGCTCCCAAACCGGTAATGATTCCAGGACCTCGCTCACAGATTGGGAGTGATTTTGGTCTACTTTTTCTAAGAGCAATCTAACTTTAGTTTAGAGCCTTCAATCACAAGCTGCTTTTTTAAGTATTTTCTATCATCCCATGCCCGTACCGGGTTCGGGTGCTCACCAAATTTCTGATTTGCTTACATACCTGGAACAGCTCCAAATAACCAGTCCACTTTGATCAAGAAACTAAGGATTTTGCTTCAAAACCGGTAATGATTCCAAGACCTCGCTCAGCTTTTTTGAGATTGGGAGTAATTTTGGTCTACTTGTTCTAAGAGCAATCTAAACTTCGGGTTAGAGTATCTAATTTTTAACCTGCTTTTTTTAGTAATTCCGCTTTTTTTTATGATATTTGTCCGATCCTGGACCCCATTACTGGCGTCCGGGTCCGGATGCTCACAAAATTTTTGATTTACTCACGGAAAAGTGGCGTTTGCTCACGAGTTGGTATCGTTTGTTCACGTACCTGTAACCATTCCAGCTAATCTCGCGGGTTTGGTCACGATACTCGGGGAATTGCTCCCGAACTCGTAATGGATACAATTAAGATGGAGTCACTTGCTTTACTTTTTCTCGGGAAGCGATCGGGCATCCCGGATCACCCTGTGATCAAGCACCAACTTTAATGCCGGGGATTTTCATATAAACTCAGAATGATTCCAGAATTTGGAGCGCCTGAGTTACCGTAAGCCCGCGTTTTGTGCCCTGAACTTGGCAGATCGCTCGTTAGAGGTACCGTAAGCCCGCGTTTCGTGCCCTGACCCTAGCGGATCGATTTATACCTGTATGCTCACCGGTTTCTTCCGTTTGTCCACAAGTAAGTAAGCGATCCTCACCTACTCGAGCGATTTCAGATATCTCCTTAAATAGTGCCTCAATCGTGCATTTTGCTCCCAATCCGATAATCAATCCAACTAGCACTAGCTCCGCCTCTTTCTCAACAAACATTGATACTCCCTTACTCTAGATCCATTTACTTATTTCTTCCTTTATCATGCATTTAGACTTCAACAGGGGATAGAGTCGTGATAAGATAATGAAATGAATGAAATGGATAAGGTTTGCAAAAAAGGATGTGGCTTGATTTGAAGAAGTGGTGGAAGAAAATCTCCGATGCATTCGGATCTAATAATGAAGAACCTGATTTAGAAACAGCACACCATGAGAAAGAACCGATAGCTGAACGTTTCAGGCCCGAGGTTCAGGTCAGAACAAGGACTATCTATCCGAAGGGGGCTCCAGGTGCCTCTCCTTTTCGTTTTCCGATGATTCCGGATGAAGTGAGATTTCAAGAGCCAAGAGTGGCACCAATTCCTTCAACTGCTAGACCAGCACAGCCAGTGCCAGCAGAACCACCTAGGAGAATGGCCGAGCGTAGGCCAGTACAGCACCAGCCGAAGAAAGCTACCGAGCCTAGGCCCGCTCCTGCACAAGCCCCAGCTCCATCGAAAGAGAAGGTATCCTTCAAGCCAACGGTGATCGTGTCTCCTATCTATGGGACTATGAAAACTGAGCAGAGTACCTCAAGGACGATGGATGGCTTTATCCATACGGGTAAAAGAGAGATGCAAGTGGAACCTCCTCAAGCTCCAGATACTCCATCTTTAAGGACGAGCAATGAGCCTGTAACACAGTCTTTGCCTGTAGCTCAGCCTATACCCGTTACGAACTCTAAAAAGGATGAAGTCCCAGAAGTAAAAGTTCTGAAAGTAGAACCACCACAAGCAGAGCCGGTACTGGCTATTACCGAAGTAGAAGTGCAAGCTGTTACTTTCGAGGTGGAGAAAGAAGCTCATACGCCTACTCAACCGTTCAACCCAGTGGTTTCAATCCCTCAGGCACAACCTCAACCTGTTATGATCCCTATGGAAAAAACGATCGTTGAACCAACTGTGATTGAACCGCCTGCGAGTATTCAGGCGATCCCTCAGGCTTTAACGTATTTTAAACAAAATCAAGAAATACCAGTAGAATCTCATCAACCGACTGCCCCGGCTACTTTCTATTCATCGACAGGGGCAAGACCGGTTCCACCTGCAGCTAGTATCACGGAAACCTATCAGTTGCCTCATTTTCACCTTTTACGGAAAGAACCTCCTCAGCAGGGAGATGATGATGGGTTCACGGATGAGCAAATTGAAAAACTCACTGTTGCTCTGGAGAATTTTCATGTTAGTGCCGATGTGATTGGGGTGGTGAAGGGGCCGACGGTGACGCGCTATGAATTACAGCCCGCACCAGGGGTGAAGGTGAATAAGTTCACGAATTTGATTGATGATATTAAGCTGGCTTTGGCAGCTAAAGATATTCGAATGGAAGCACCGATACCGGGACGTTCTGCTATAGGGATTGAAGTTCCTAATGAGAAGGCTGCTCCTGTTTTTATTCGTTCGATACTCGAATCCGAGGAGTTTAGATCGAACCCGTCTCCGTTAGCGGTAGCGTTAGGAAAGGATATTGGTGGAATGCCGATCGTTGGCGACTTGAAGAAAATGCCGCACGGATTGATTGCAGGGTCAACAGGGTCTGGTAAAAGTGTGTGCATCAATTCAATTCTAGTTAGTCTTATGTATAAGGCTAAGCCTTCGGAGGTAAGGCTGATCCTGATTGATCCTAAAGTGGTTGAGTTAGCTCCTTATAATCATATTCCACATCTGCTCACTCCTGTGGTAACAGATCCTAAG
This sequence comes from Ammoniphilus sp. YIM 78166, assembly GCF_004522215.1. Lineage (GTDB taxonomy): Bacteria > Bacillota > Bacilli > Aneurinibacillales > RAOX-1 > YIM-78166. The sequence continues at coordinate 3,573 of NZ_SDLR01000008.1, forward strand.
CAAGCGACAGCTGCTCTTCGATGGGCCGTGGAGGAGATGGATGGACGATATGAAAAGTTTGCTGATAAAGGCGCAAGAGATATTGAGCGATACAATCAATTGGCTCAGCAAGAGGGGCTAGAGAAGCTTCCTTACATTGTCATTATTATTGATGAGCTTGCGGACCTTATGATGGTGGCACCTGGAGATGTAGAGGAGGCCATCTGTCGCATTGCCCAGAAAGCTAGAGCGTGTGGGATCCATTTGCTTGTAGCTACGCAACGACCTTCCGTTGATGTAATAACCGGTTTGATTAAAGCCAACATCCCTTCTAGAATCGCTTTTGCTGTGTCATCAGGCGCAGATTCCCGTACGATATTGGATATGGGCGGCGCCGAGAGATTGCTTGGGAAGGGGGACATGCTCTATTACCCAAGCGGTATGGCTAAGCCCGTTCGCTTGCAAGGGAACTTTGTATCGGATGATGAGATTGAATCCATTGTCGATCATGTTAAAAAGCAGCAGAAGGTCCAGTACGTCTTTGATAAAGAAGAGCTGTCCCGAGCTGTACATTCCAGTTCAGACAATGAGGACGAGTTATTTGAAGACGCGCTTTTGTTTGTCGTGGAACAAGGGCAAGCTTCAGCGTCCTCGCTACAGCGAAGATTCCGTATTGGATATAACCGAGCTGCGCGATTAATTGATATGATGGAAGCAGAAGGGTTTATTTCTGGACAGTCCGGAAGTAAGGCCAGGGAAGTTTTGATCACAGAAGAAGATTACAGAAACATGTTTGGCTAAGGTATGATGCGCACTTTGGTTCTTAGCGGGATGTGGCGGAAAAGCCATTCAACATCCCTGTTTCTCATCCGGATACAACCCTGGCTAGCATATCGACCGATGGAACTCGGGTCATTCGTTCCATGAATACCATACTTATACCCATTGGTACCGGGGACATCAATCCCCAGCCAGCGAGTGCCAATCGGATTGCTTGGGTCTCCCCCTGGTATATTCTTAGGAATATACCAGGGATTTTTTACTTTCCGGATAATCTCAAACTCGCCGATAGGGGTGGCTGCCTCGGACTTTCCAGTCGCGACTGGAAAATCGTAAACAGGGACTTCGTTTAGGATCACGGTTAATTTATTCAATGATTTATCAATAACAATGTAAACGCCTTCTTCCTGTGCGTATGAGGGAGAATACACCAGAATAGACAATGTTAAAGCAAGAAAACAAGCAAACCAGCGCAATTTTTTACCACCTCGACATTTGATAAAAGAGCCAAATTATAGTAAAATCTCTAACGAAATATAAAAATTTTTCAAAGGGGGTAAAGTTATGAAGAAAAAGAGTATGTTTTCCATGTTAGTATTAACTCTTGTCTTCGCATTATTTGCAGTAGCTTGTGGCGGAGGTAACCAAGCCCAACCGCAACAGCCTGCAGAACAGCCTGCTGAGCAACCGGCTCAACCTGAAGCACCAAAAGGCGAAACGCCAGATTCCATTATCATTGCTACAGGTGGGACATCTGGTACTTATTATCCACTTGGTGGAGGTATGGCTCAAATCTTTACCGACAAAGCTGGCGTTAACTCTTCTGCACAAAGTACAGGTGCTTCCGTAGAGAACATGCGTTTAATTAAGGACGGACAAGTAGATCTTGCCTTTACTCAAGGCGATATTGCTGATTATGCTTCTAAAGGTACAGTCATGTTTACAGAAGGTGGCAAGATCGAGAATCTAGCGGCTATTGCCTCTCTTTATAACGAGACCGTACAAATTATCGTAGCAAAAGATAGTGCCATTAAGTCTGTTGAAGACCTTAAAGGCAAGCGCGTTTCTGTAGGAGCTCCTGGTAGTGGTACAGAAGCTAATGCTCAACAAGTGCTTGAAGCCTACGGCCTAACCTTTGATGATTTAGGTAAAGCTGATCGTTTAGCTTTTGGAGAGTCTTCTAGCTTTATTCAAGATGGAACACTAGATGCAGCGTTTGTAACAGCAGGTACTCCTACTGCAGCGGTTAATGAATTAGCAGCAACAAAAGGTGTTCGTGTAATCAACATTGACGATACACATCTTGCTCAGATCATTGAGAAGTATCCATACTACGCTGAACAAACCATTCCTGCTGGTACTTATCCAGGATTTGATGAAGAGGTTAAAACAGTAGCGGTTAAAGCACAGTTGGTTGTTCGAGCTGAATTGGATGATACACTTGTGTACAACATGACGAAGGCCCTATTCGAGAACTTAGACCAAATGAAAACGGTCCACGCTAAGGCTGGAGAGATTGACTTGGCTAAAGCTCTAGAAGGTGTTAGCTTAGAAGTTCACCCAGGTGCTGCGAAGTATTTTGAAGAAAAAGGCGTAAAATAAGATCAGTGAGGTAGGGAGGTGTATTTTGACCTCCCTTCTGCTATTATCCATATGAAAATAAAGGTTGCATTCACCATTCTATTCCCTTTGCTCATCTTATTTCTCGCTTGGCCCACTCAGCTCGCTCTGACGATTACAGACGGAAAAAGCGGCCAGCAAAGATTCGCAGTCCCTATGGAATTGGAAGATTCTTTTGGTATAGAATTTGTTCATTCCATCCATAAAACGCCGGTTATCGAAGAATACTATATAGATGAACAATTAGATATTGTCTTGGATCAAGTAATTTACGAATCCTATGGCGTAGGCATGCCTTCTACTATAGAGCCGGGTCAGACTTATAAGCAGGAAAATGGAAAATATATTATAAGCAATATTCAAAGACGCCTAAAGTTTATTGATTTGGCGATTGGTCAAATGGTGGCCAACCACCAATTAAAAATACACAACCGTAAGGTCCCTTTTTCACAAATTAATCCTCCGGGGAGCTGGGTCCGTATACAAGTAAAAAATGTATCCCTTTTAACGATATGGAAAGGTGAATGGGAATATGGAAAATGACAAAAAGGCTCTTGCGGACACAGCTATGTCTGACGAGCAAGTCAAAGAAATGCTTTCAAAATATGATAAAGAATCTTCTTACAGGGATCTTAAAGGGGCGATGGGATGGGTTGTGACCATCTTGGCTATCACGTTCTCCCTTTATCAGCTGTACATATCTATCTTTCCTCCTCCGCCGGCTCAAGTTCACCGCTCCATACACTTGGCTTTTGCGTTGGGGCTTATCTATCTGTTATATCCCGCAACAAAAAAAGGGACGCGAAAAAAGGTTCCCATACTTGACGGGATTCTCGCTGTTCTTGCGATCTATGCCAGCTTATATTGGTATTTTAACTTTGATCAGCTAATTACCCGAATTGGTGCCTTTAATCAACAAGACTATATCTTCGGTGGGATCGTCATCCTCTTGGTGTTAGAAGCTACTCGCAGAGTAGTAGGGATTCCGATCGTAGTGATCGCAACGATCTTTCTCTTGTATGCTCTTTATGGGAACCATTTACCCGGCTTCTTAACCCACCGAGGAGTTTCTATCGAACGTTTAATCGGTCACATGTATTTTACGTTAGAAGGGATCTTGGGAACTCCACTAAGCGTATCAGCAACCTTCATCTTCCTCTTCCTGTTGTTTGGGGCTTTTTTAGAGAAGACCGGAGTTGGTGCCTATTTTAATGAATTGGCCATGGCCGTAGCGGGAAGAAGGGTAGGGGGACCGGCTAAGGTTGCCATCTTTTCAAGCGCCCTACAGGGGACCATAAGCGGAAGCTCCGTGGCTAACGTCGTAACCTCAGGCTCCTTTACGATACCGATGATGAAGCGGCTGGGCTATCGTAAAGAGTTTGCCGGTGGGGTAGAGGCAGCATCTTCCACCGGTGGACAATTAATGCCTCCAATCATGGGTGCCGCTGCGTTTTTAATGGCTGAATTCACGAATACCCCATACTGGGACATCGCCAAAGCAGCGGCCATTCCAGCGATCCTATATTTCACTGGGATTTGGATCATGGTTCACTTTGAGGCCAAGCGAATTGGGCTTCGTGGCTTAGCCAAAGAAGAGATGCCGGATAAGAAAGAGGTTTTGAGACGATCCTACCTCTTATTGCCCATCCTAGCTATCATCGGGTTCTTAATGGCAGGTGTTTCGCCAACTAGAGCAGCATTATATGGAATTTTAACAACAATTATTGTAGGGGCTTTCCGTAAGGAAACGAGAATGTCTCCTCGCGATATCCTTCAGGCCTTAGAAAATGGAGCAAGAGCAGCGCTTGGGGTTGCTGCAGCTACAGCCACAGCTGGTATGATCGTAGGAGTGGTGACCTTAACAGGAGTAGGCTTAAAGTTTGCCAATGGATTGTTATCCTTCTCTGGTGGAATCGTATTGTTGACCTTGTTCTTCACCATGATTGCCTCTATCATTCTCGGGATGGGTACGCCAACAACTGCAAACTATATCATCACTTCTACCATAGCAGCTCCAGCCATTATCGCTTTGGGTGCCCCAACTTTGTCTGCACACATGTTTACGTTTTACTTTGGGATCGTGGCAGACATTACGCCGCCCGTGTGTCTAGCTGCCTTTGCCGCTGCAGGGATAGCCAAATCAAGTCCCATGCGAACGGGACTCAATTCAACTAAGCTGGCGATTGCCGCCTTTATTATCCCGTACATTTTTGTCCTATCCCCTGAGCTCCTTCTTATCGATACAACAATAGGCGAATCTCTATTTGTTATCATGACGGCCACAGTCGGTATGTTGGGAATCAGCGCAGGATTAATCGGATATTGGATGGATCATATGAAGGTATGGGAAAGAATTTGGGCGATTTCTGCTGGACTTTGCTTGATTGTACCGGGACTATGGACGGACACATATGGCCTAGGCTCTTTGGCTCTAATATTTGCCTTGCAGGTCATGAATTCAAGAAAGAAGAAAATGGCTGTACAATAAGAATGGATTCAAAGCACTGTAATATTTTACAGTGCTTTTTTCTTTTTCTATAACAAATCAATGGTATAATGACTATTATTCAATTATTTAGATTTATCGGCATGGGGGAATGAGTATGGATGATAAATTAACACATTTTAATGAGCAACAACGAGCCAAGATGGTAGATGTATCGGACAAGCAAGAAACAGTAAGAGAAGCGGTAGCTGTAAGCCGTGTGGTAATGAATCCGGACACTATGCGCAGGGTTAAGGAAGGGAAGATCGGAAAAGGCGATGTGCTCGCTGTAGCTCAAGTGGCTGGCATTATGGCTGCAAAGAAAACAGCCGAGATTATTCCCATGTGTCACCCGATTCCTCTTAACGGCGTGAATATCCAATTCGACGATACATCGGATAATACCATTCATATCGAGGTCACGGTGAAAACCAAAGGAGTTACAGGAGTGGAGATGGAAGCTCTAACAGCTGCAAGTGCCACAGCATTAACCATCTATGATATGTGCAAGGCCATGGACAAAGGAATGATTCTAGGACCTACCTATCTGATGACCAAGACAGGCGGGAAAAGTGGAGACTATGCACGCCATTCCGAGGAGGGATAATCCATGGCACGGTGGAAAGTGGGCGTTTTGACTGCAAGTGATAAGGGGAGTGTAGGGGAACGAGAGGATAAGAGCGGGGAACTGCTAAAAGAACTAGTGAGAAGGATTGACGGCGAAGTAACGGAATACCAGGTGATTCCGGATGATCAATCTACGATTGAGGAACATCTCATCTTATTTGCTGATATGAAACGTTGTGACCTTATTCTCACTACCGGTGGGACAGGGTTCTCCCCTCGTGACGTCACGCCTGAAGCCACGAAGGCGGTTATTCATCGAGAAGTGCCGGGGTTACCGGAAAGGATGAGAGCGGCGACCTTGGCTAATACCAAATTTGCTGTATTATCAAGAGCAATGGCAGGGCTTCGGGGGAAAACCCTCATTATTAATTTTCCCGGAAGTCCAAAAGGTGTTAAGGAATGCTTCGAGGTGATCGAGGAGGTTCTCCCTCACGCCTTGCAGATCTTGATCGGCAACACCGAACATTAACAAACAAAGAAAGAGGAGAGGAAACATGGAGTGGAAGATAACCATCATCGATTTAGAGCAGCAGAACTATACTCTTAGCTTCGAACAAATGGAAGCTTGGAAGAATTCTGCCATTCCTGTAGAGGACGTTGTTCCGGGTAAACAGGCAGAGGCCGTATATCTGGCTAAGATATTCAATGAACTACAGATTTCTACCGACTTTGTGCAAGCTAAAGTGGAAGCAGCAGATGGATTCGTACAGCAGGTGGAGAGTGCAGATTTAACAACGGCTTTTCTCGTGTTTAAACAAAAAGGAGAGGCATTAGCGAAAGGATTTCCTGCTCGCTTGTTTGTTCCTTCTGCCGCAGATTGCTTAAACGTCAAGTCCGTTGTTCAAATTCAGCTTTTGGGAGCGTGTTGATGATGAAAGTCTCCTTATTTATCACCTGTTTAGCAGACGTGTTTTATCCACAAGTGGGAAAAAGTGTGGTAGAAGTTTTGAGGCAGTATGGAGTGGAAGTGGACTTTCCTGTCGATCAAACCTGCTGCGGCCAACCTGCTTTCAATAGCGGCTACCATGCAGAAGCCAAGGAAGCAGCCAAGCAGCTCATTCAAGCGTTTGAACAGAGTGAGAGGGTCGTGACCCCTTCCGGTTCGTGTGCCTCTATGATTCGGCACTACTACCCGGAGCTATTTAAGCAAGATGAAGCATGGCTGCAGCGAGCGGAGAACCTCGCTGATAAGACTTATGAGTTTTCCGAGTTTATGGTTCAAGTTCTAAATGTTAAGCTAGACGATCTCTATCTTCCGGCAAAAGCAACTTATCATCAATCCTGTCATATGAGCAGAGGATTGGGAGTGAAAGAAGAACCCCACCTGCTTCTCGCCCAAGTCCAGGGACTCGAGGTAAAGGAGCTGCCGTACTGTAATGACTGCTGTGGGTTTGGTGGTACGTTCGCTGCAAAGATGAGTGATATCTCAGAGAAAATGGTAGATGAGAAAGTAAAACATATTGAGTCAACAGGTGCGGACGTTTTAATTGGTTCAGACCTTGGTTGTTTAATGAATATTGGCGGAAGACTGAGCCGAACCGGGAAACCGATTTCCGTTATGCATGTTGCAGAAGTGTTGGCCAAGGGAGGTGTGAAGAAATGAGTGCTCATCCTTTATCTTTTGATCAGCGTGTGGAAAAAGCCATTGATGATCCGGTCTTGAAAAAAGCCGTGCCTTTTGCCCAGGATCGCCTCCGCGGAGGTCGCAATACCGCTGTTGAACAGCTAGGGAATGTAGAGGAATGGAGAGAAAGAGCCTCTGCTATTCGCAGTCATACGATCGAAAACTTAGACAGTTATTTGGAGCAGCTGGCAAATAACGTTCGCAAAAATGGAGGACATGTTCATTTCGCTGAGACCGCTGAAGATGCGATTGATGTCGTGACTCGAATTGCAAAAGAGAAAAACGCGAAGTCCATCATCAAATCGAAATCCATGGTATCTGAGGAAATTCATTTGAACAAGCATCTGGAAGAGATGGGCATTAAGGTGATTGAATCCGATCTAGGCGAATATATCATTCAGTTGGCAGACGAGACCCCTTCTCACATTATCGCACCTGCTATTCATAAGACGAGAAAAGAGATTGCCGAATTATTTTCTAAGGAAGCGGGAAGAAAGCTATCGGAAGACACAACGGAGCTCTGTCAATTCGCGCGTGAAACCTTGCGAGAGGAGTTTTTGCAAGCGGATATTGGCATATCGGGCTGTAACTTTGCAGTCGCCGAATCTGGATCCGTGGTTTTGGTCAGTAACGAGGGTAATGCCCGATTAACAACAACCTTACCCAAAGTTCACATTGCGATTATGGGAATGGAACGTCTAGTTCCCACCTGGGAAGAGTTGGACGTCGTGGTTTCCATGCTAACACGCAGTGCGACGGGCCAAAAAATTAGTGTTTATGTGACGGCTATCAACTCTGCCCGGCAGCTGGAGGATCTAGATGGGCCAGAGGAATTCCACTTAGTCATTCTAGACAACGGTCGATCGGATAGTCTAGGAACAGCCTATCAGGAAGTCCTGAAATGCATCCGCTGCAGCGCTTGTTTGAATGTTTGCCCGGTATACAGACATATTGGCGGGCACGCGTATGGTGGAGTGTACAGCGGACCAATAGGCGCAGTCCTTACTCCCTTATTAGAAGGCTATGATCAGTGGGAGGAGCTTCCGTATGCATCAAGCTTGTGTGGGGCCTGTACGGAGGTTTGCCCGGTTAAGATTCCTCTCCATGATCTATTAATAGAACATCGTAAGGATCAGGTGGAAGCAGGAAGACCGCCACTTAGTGAGAAGCTGGCATTCAAGGGTTTTGCTTTTGCTACCAGTCGACCATCCGTTTATGACTTCGCCATAAGTATGGCGCATAAAGGAACAGGGTTTATTGCCAAGGACGGCCTCATTACTCAAGGACCAGGAATGGTGAAGGGATGGACGGACGTTCGAGATCTTCCTCAACCAGCCAAGCAATCTTTCCGCGATTGGTGGAAGAAGGAAGGAAAGGAGTAGTTAAGATGGTACAACAAGAGGCCTTTCTGAATAAATTAGCAAAGAAATTGGGACGAGAACGGAAATCCGGGGTTACACCTCCTCACTGGGAAAGCCAGCCTTATAGTGGAATGTATGAAGATAAGACCAAAGAAGAATTGATCCAGCTCTTTATCCAGAATCTTAATACCTTAAATACAGAGGTTGACCGAGTAAATCGGGAGGAATTTGGGGCGGTACTAGAAAGAGTGATTCAAAAGTTTAACGTGAAGTCTAGTGTCCTGTGGGATGACGAAAGGTTGCATGGCCTCCAGATTCCGTCTACCTTCAACTCAAAGGGAATAGAGCATCTGGTTTGGAATTCATCCACCTCAGAGGCTATCTTGCGAGAAACGGCTGCAAGAGTGGATCTAGGAGTCACCTATGCGGACATGGGTTTGGCTGAAACGGGATCGGTGGTTTTGTTCAATGGAGGAGGAAAGGGAAGACCCGTGAGCTTGCTCCCTCCTGTCTACCTTTGCATTCTATCTGAAGACAGCATTGTTCCCCGGCTTACCCAGGCGATGAAAAGAATTCAGCAGCAGATGCCACAGGGATTGCCTGCGTGCATTAACTTTATTACCGGGCCTAGTCGAACGGGAGATATCGAGATGGACCTGGCTCTAGGGGTGCATGGACCAGGAAAGGTACATGTGGTTTTACTTAAGTAAGCACGGAAGTTTACAAGATCCGATATATCGGGTCTTTTTTTTGTTTTGATTTCCCCTCAACTGTCCATACTACGGGTAGTAGCAGCGAAATTTAGAAAAAAGAATTAAAAATCATTCTCAACTCTATTGACGAACTAGATGGTTAGCGTGTAAAATGATAGTGAGAATTGGTATCATTGATAACGACTTTAATTCTCACTTCTAATGAGGGGGACATAAGGATGTTATACCAGGTTAATGGTTTAAAGGATATTCATACGGTATTAACGAATGAAAGAAAGCTTGGAGGAGCTGTAGAAGCAGAATCCATTCGTCTACGTTCCGGCGAGGAATTTCGAAACATTGTTGTCACCCATATGGATATGGCTGGCTCCATTATCTACTCCGTTTCCTTCGTAACCGAAGAAGGTAAGAGATACATTATTCATGTCAATGATATCAGCTTAATTTCTCAACCCACCCACAAGCACATTAAGAGCGTGAATAACGCCTTTTATAAGCAATTTAAAACGGATGAAAAGATTAAGTATTTGTCTAAGCTCTGTCAATTGAATGAAGGCGGGTTTACAGCACCGGTTCTTAAAGAAGTCATGGCGATCGTTGAAGATATAGGAACAGAAGCGGCGAAGCAGCATGTAGATATGGATTTAGTAAGCGATACGAAAGTCGTGAAAATGGAAAAGCGAGTATCCTAAAGGTTAAAAAAGACCATCAGCCGATGGTCTTTTTGTTTTACTCGTGATCTTCTAAAGTGCAAATGGCGCTAGGGCGCTTAATTCTTAAGGCAACGCATTCATATACACGGAACAAGTGGTTCATGTGCTCATCACCTAGAAAAGCGGAGTCAAAGTCTTCTGCGATCGCTAAATCGAGATTATGTTGTCCTGTAGCCACCAGAACGCCTGCATTCCCTTTAATCACAGGGGTTTGGAACACACCGTCCGTCACCAATTCACGAATATGCTCAATTTCTAGCACATTCGTGCCAGGATGAACGCGATGAAGTAAAGCGTAAAGCTGAGGTGAAACAGCCAGGGCATAAGGCCCCGTATGGCCCATCTGCAACAGCTTATTGATGGCTTCCACAATATCGGCAAATGCTTTACCGGACTCCATCCAGTCACTGCGAATATGGGTAAGACGTCCTTTTACATTCATGAGCCCTGGCAAATCAAACTCCTCGGATCCATTGAAGATCAGATCATCCTCTAGTCGAGCGCACTGGATGGCTGCATTCGCCGCGGGGCCCATATCAATAGGCATGTCTAGGGTCTTGGCTTGCTGGAGATCTCTCCAATAGAGCATGAAGTCCTTGTATAGGATCGGAATGGTCAAATTCACACGCTTGATGGAAGTGGATAGAGAAAGCGTATCTCCTCTTAGACTAAGTCCACCCCCTTGGGATTCGGCATAGATATCATTTGTAACACTCTGTACTCCTTCGCCAAGTGGGCCATAGATATCAATGAATCGTCTCCCAACCAGTTGTTTTCTAGCTACGTTAACGATGGTTTCGTCTAACTGCGCCCATTCATTGGCACCCAGTGGGGAGTCCGGAAATCGATTATGTTTCGTCATGTTTAGTTCTCCTCCTCTATTTCATTTTTAAGCTGCCAACGGTCAGCTTCTTGCCTTGTTTTCTCTCAGATGGTGCTGATCCTGACCCAACTGCTAAATCCGTGAATACTTGGACTGGAGAAACATCTTCAATTCGATTGTTTAACTCTGTCATCAGTTCCTTAACCCTCAGGTAATCAGCTTGAGTTCTTTCTCTTGTGGTCTTTAGAAGTTCTTGTCTTTCTTCATCTTTAAACTCAAACATGGCCAAATCGAGATGTTCCCGGAAGTTGTGAAGGCCAAATTTTTCGAGATTGAGCTCTTGCAGTACCTGCACGAGCTGGCGATGGCTTAGATCTTCATCGAGGGATAGCTTAAGCATGGGTAAAAGCACCCCAAGGCGCTCTAGTCGCTGCTCTTCCTCTTCCAGGATATGATGAAAATAGAGACGTTCGTGTTCGTCCTTTGCATGATCCACGACGGGTTGAAGCATACTATTGAACATTTCAATGTCTTCTTTCGTCCGGTTGAAAATCGTAAATAGTTCGGAAAATGCCTGGTTCATATTTATCCCTCCTTATAATCGCGATTTCTAAGTCAAAACCTTATGTATGAGGACAGATTTAGTATGTACTCTAATCCCTTTAATCATCAATTATAGCATAAAAGCCGAAAGTACAAGGGTGAAACATAAGGGCAACGCTCTTAGGGGTAAACTATGTGTGAAGTATCAAAAAGGAGTTGTTACCTATGGATAAGTTCAATCACTTAGACGAAGTTCCCTTAGCAGACCTGACTGAGCAACAATTACAGATCTTACAAGAAGCAGAAAGTAATTTGAATGAAGAAGCCGAAGATGTGTATCTGATTGCGTTTCGCAAGAAGTAGAAAAAGCGAGCGACTCCGCTCGCTTTTTTCATTTCCTTGCCCTTAAGGAAATTTTCACATACAATTCCTTCAAGGAGGGGACTGTTAATGTTATATTCAAATGTAGAATTGGCACAAAAGCTGGATAAAGTTCGGAATGAAAATCCACTTGTACATAATATGACGAACGTTGTGGTTACTAATTTTACGGCAAATGGCTTGCTTGCCCTTGGAGCTTCTCCAGTCATGGCTTATGCGAAGGAAGAAGTTGCAGATATGGCAAAGATTGCTGGTGCCCTTGTTTTAAATACCGGTACGTTAAATGAAACTCAAATTGAAGCGATGATCATTGCTGGAAAATCAGCCAACGCAAACGGCGTTCCTGTTATCTATGACCCGGTTGGGGCAGGAGCGACTGGATATCGGACGGAAGCCGCTCAAAGAATTTTAAAAGAGGTACGGGTAAGCCTTATCCGCGGCAACGCGGGAGAGATCGCGAATGTGATCGGGGAGAATTGGAGCATGAAAGGTGTAGACGCCGGCCAGGGAGCAGGAAGTATGGTCGTTTTAGCCGAGAAGGCAGCCCGTTTGCTTTCCTGTCTTGTGGCCATTACAGGAAAAGAGGATATAGTTTCAGATGGAGCAACAACGGTGCTGGTTAAGAACGGGCATCCTATTCTGACGAAAGTAACCGGGACAGGGTGTTTGCTTACTTCGGTAATTGGTGCTTTCGCTGCGGTGGAAAAGAATGTGATGGAAGCAGCGATTGCTGCCCTTGCCTTTTATGGTGTCGCTGCTGAGCAAGCGGTCGGGCTTGTTGGGGCTAATCGGCCAGGCAGTTTTCAGGAGGAGTTTATAAATCAGCTCTCTCAAGTCACAGCCAATCAAGTGAGTGAGTTGGCATTAGTAGAAAGGGTCTCAAAAAAGTAACACGAGTACTAAAGGGCGTATCTATGGGTATGCCCTTTTACTGTGTTAAACAATTACCTTTAGCCAGTTGGAAAGAAGTTTTTTTCACTTACTTTTTACAATCTGTTCAATTTCAAGTATACTCTAAGTAAGAACATAGAGTGCAGGGGGGCTTACTATGAATTACTCGTCTATGTGCCCACGGTATGAAGCTGCCATGGAGATTCTAGGTAAGAAGTGGACAGGTCTTATCATTCGTGTACTGCTAGGTGGACCACGAAGATTTAAGGATATTAAAGAACAGATTCCCGAGATGAGCGATCGTGTTCTTTCCGAGAGAATGAAGGAGCTAGAGGACGCTCAGATCCTAACCCGAAAGGTGTACCCGGAGACTCCGGTTCGAATTGAATACGAGCTGACACCTAAGGGAAGGAGCTTGGAACCCGTAATCCAAGCGATTCAGTATTGGGGAGAGCATTGGATGTAGAGCACAATCTTACAAGAGGTTGTGCTTTTTTCTTTTTTCTTTTTTTCTCGACACCCAAAAAAATACAAACCTTAGCGAAGCATATGGTAACAAATAGAAAAGGCGCAATGCCCTAGGAGGAGTACATATGAATAAGTGGACACAAAAAATTCTTCCTGCTTTACTAGCAGGTACGTTAACGTTCAGTATGGCTGGAGCCATTGAGGCGAAAGAAAACAACGGTAATGGCAATAATGGAAAAGCTTTAGGAAAAGCAAATCAACAAGTTAAAGCGGCCAAGCAACTTAAGTTGAAGGATATTGATAATCACTGGGCAAAGCGAACTCTAGAACTTATGACAGCTCTGGAAATCGTCAAGGGATATGACGATAACACCTTCAGACCGCAAAACAACGTGACCCAAGCTGAAGCCATTGTGATGGTGGTTCGTCTATTAGGGTTAGAATCCTCTTCTTCCAGCAGCTTGTCTAACGTTCCAGTTTGGGCCCAAGATAGTGTACAGGCAGCCATCAAGAATGGGATAGTCACCCGTGCCGAAATTTCTCAACCGAATAAGCCAGCTACACGCTTGTTTGTTACGAAATTGTTAGTCAATGCTCTAGGCGCACAATTGAACCAAGATGATAAAGCTGGATTATTTTTTAAAGATGTAGCGAATTTAACGAGAGAAGACCAGTCCTATCTTGTTTATGCCATTCTTAATTCTTTAGTTGTCGGGTATGGGGACAAGACCTTCCAGCCTAATAAGCCCGTAACTCGTGCAGAAATGGCGGTCTTTATTGAAAGATTAAAGACCAACAAAGAGAAGCAAGGGACAAAAATTGGAAATTCCGTTGAGGCGACCATCTCTTCTATCAGCGGTGATAGCGTAACCGTTACCCAAAATGGCCGAAATGTAACTTATACCGCCGATGATGATGTGATCGTTTACGTAGATAAAAAATTGGCGTCCTGGAGCACTCTCAAGGCGGGCATGAAAGTATATCTTGTTTTACAAGCCGATGGAGAAATTGGATTTATTGATGCGTTTACGAGCGAGCAAGTAGACCAGCCTGAGCAAGGGATCATGCAAGCGGTTAAAGACTTTAATGTAGAGTTGCGAAGTGGCGATAAGAAGCTTGAATTTAAGTATCAACAGAAGTCTAGCGGATATGATGCCAAGATTGAGGTCACCTCTGGTTCTAAAAAGGTAGAGAGCAAAGGGTATGCCGCTATGGTTGAAATGAAAGAGCTACTTGAAGCCTCTGGTGTAAAAGCATCGGGCCAAGATTTTAACCTAACCAAATTTGTTCAAAAGGCTGCCCAAGTTTATAAACTTGAAGATCAAGTGAATGTCGAATTAAAGTTGTCCATTGGAGATGCATCCTATAACGTTAAAGAGAGAGTAAATCTATCAACGGACACTAGCGTCAATTGGGGAAGCCTAGACAAAGTTTCCGAGTTTTCATTGGATGTGGTAACTTCCGATGAAAACGTGAAGTTATTCTTTGAGAAAACTGGAACCAACTCGTATAATGCCTGGGTGGAAAATAAAGTCGGATCCCAAACGGTAAAGCAAACCGGGTCTCAAGCACTCGACACCATCAAATCTATTATGACAGCTGCAAGAGTGAACGAATCTATTGATCTGGATAAAGCGGTGGCCAAGGTCGATGCCCTATATGACTTAAGCGGAACAGCAACGGTGAAAGGCAGCCTATCATTTAATGGAACCCATTACAGTATTGATAAGGAAGTAAATCTTTCTCCAGAAGTAGCTTGGGGGACTTTAGCTCAAGTAGCCCAGTTCCAAATCAATGTCGTTACACCAGATGAAACGGTGAAGGTTTACTTCAAGAAGGATTCCGCTACCACCTATACAGCATGGGTGGAAAATATCGTAGGCTCAAAGACAACGAAGAAAACGGGCACGGAAGCCTTTAGAGAAATTCAAAGCATTGTGGGAGCAGCCAACGCGACAAATACCCTTCAGTTAGAGAAAGCAGTGGCGAAAATTGATGACCTCTACGATTTAAGTGGCGTAGCAGATGTTAGCGGGGAACTAGTCATGGGTGGAACCACTTACTCTGTGGATAAAAAAATCAATGTTTCTCCTGAAGATGAAGTGCTAGGCAGCTTAAAAGCGGTTCAGGAGTTCACGTTTAGTTTTGAATCCCGAGCCAAAACCGTTCGTCATAGCTTCAAACAAACCAATGCCGGGTATGAAGCTCAAATTGAAGTAACGGAAAATGGAATCAAAAGGACAACAACCGGACAGACATTATTACCTGAATTCCAAAAACTAAAAGAACTGGTCACCCTGTCTGATCAATCCATTGATCTAAATCGTGCTATCGATTGGGTAGACGAGAAGTATGAACTGACTGGAAACACTAAAATTACAGGGTATCTTAAAGTGAATAACTCGGCTTATTCTCTAGATAAAACGATGGATTTGAGTGATAAGTAAAACAACACAGAAAAGGCGTTCCAACTTAGGAACGCTTCTTTTCGTTTTATCTTGCCAGGAATCTCCCCGCTCTCTCTTTAATCGCATCAATGCCCACAGCAAATCCCAGTCCTTGATTATTCTTAATAATGAAGGCATTCATCCCAATCACTTCTCCGTTCATGTTAATGAGAGGACCTCCACTATTTCCGGGGTTTATCGCACAGTCTGTTTGGATGATATCTTCATAAAGTTTGTTCGAGATCCGTACAGGACGGTTTTTGGCACTGATGATTCCTTTTGTTACCGTATGTTCAAGTCCCATAGGATTACCTATAGAGAGAACGAACTCTCCGACCTTGCTATCTGAAGAAGAACCGATAGGGATTGGGGTAAGCGGTTTACGGGTGGAGATCTGTAGAACGGCTAGGTCCCTTTTTTCATCACTCCATACCACTTTCGCGGTACGCTGTTCACCACTATAAAGACGAACCAAAATTTGTTCAGCATTGTGAATGACGTGTTCACTGGTCAGGATATACCCATTGGGGTGAACGATGAAGCCGGTACCGAAGCTCTTCGTTTGACTAGACATGGATTCCGTGGGGGGAAAGAGAAAGGAAAACAAGAAATCGCTTTGCCGAGCTGTTTTTCGATCACGTGTCTCAATCGAGATGACGCTGTGTTTCGCACGCTCCACAATCGGCACGAAGTAATTACCCGGATGATCACAAGCAAGATTTCTGGACTTTATATTGGTAAAGTAGATGGGTTTGCGTTTCAATGGCCAATCCTCCTTCCACTATCTGTCTAAGGATTTTAACGAGAACGGGTCTTTACCTTCAATATATGTAGGAGGGGCATTGGCTGACATGGGCGGAAGGAATATGTGCGGGTGTCCATTTTATACTCTGAACCAACTTTTATTTACTGTTCCGTTATACGGCACGAAAAACTAACTTTTCGAAGTGGTTTGTGTTACGATTTTAGATAATTGTAACACAGAGGGGGAGGGGTATTATGGAAAAGAAGTTATTATTATTTGTCCTGGTATTTGGATTCGTACTGTCTAGTATTCTAGTAGGGTGCTCCGGCTCATCTGTTCCAGGTAATAGTGCAGAGCAAGTAGAAAAAGAAACGGATACAAAAAAAGATGAGTTAATTCTTGCCGTCGGCTCCGAACCAGAAACTGGTTTTGACCCTACAACAGGTTGGGGGCGTTATGGAGCTCCGCTTTTCCAAAGTACGTTACTTCAAAGGGATAATGAACTGAAGGTGGTAAATGACCTGGCAACAAGTTATGAAATAAGTAGCGACGGAAAGGTTTGGACAGTAGAAATTCGTACTGATGTGAATTTTTCGGATGGCAAGCCGCTTACAGCAGCGGATGTTCAGTATACATATGAAACGGCAGCAAAAAGTGGGTCTGTGCTAGACCTTAATGTGATGGAGAAAGTAGAGACAATTGGAGATTACTTGGTCAAGTTTACTCTAAAGGAAGCTCAGTCAACTTTTATCCAATCGCTGATTACTACCGGTATAGTTCCTAAGCATGCTCATGGCAAGGATTACGCGGAAAAGCCAATAGGTTCTGGTCCTTTTGAGCTGGTGCAATGGGATAAAGGGCAACAGTTGATCGTAAAGGCGAACCCGTTATATTACGGAGAAAAGCCTTCCTTTCAAAAAATGACGTTTTTATTTTTAAATGAGGATGCAGCCTTTGCAGCAGCGAAAGCAGGGAAGGTAGATGTGGCTTATATTCCTTCATCATTCAGTAAACAAGAAGTAACCGGAATGCGCCTTGAGGCAGTCAAGAGTGTAGATAATCGAGGAATAGCTTTTCCATTTGTTCCGTCTGGAGAAGTGACAAGCGATGGATTTCCTAAGGGGAATGATGTCACAGCAGACCCTGCTATTCGTAAAGCAATTAACTTAGCTGTAGACAGAAAAGCACTTGTTGAGGGTGTGCTTGAAGGGCACGGTACGCCAGCCTATACATCAAGCGATGGACTTCCTTGGTGGAACCCTGAATCTATAATAGTAGATGCTGATATGGCGGGAGCGAAAAAGCTACTGGAGGATGCTGGGTGGAAGGATCACGATGGAGACGGTATCCTGGAGAAGAAATCCTTAAAGGCTGAATTTACTTTGGTTTACCCTTCCAGTGATTCAACACGCCAATCCCTTGCCATAGCCGTTGCAGACTTGATCAAACCACTTGGAATTCATATCGTCGTTGAGGGAAAGAGCTGGGATGAAATCAAAACCATGAAGCACTCCAATGCCGTACTTTTTGGCTGGGGCAGCCATGACCCGCTTGAAATGTATAATCTATACAGCAGCTTGTACGCAGGGGTTGAGTATTACAATACAGGCTTCTATCAGAATGAAACCGTGGACGATTATATGAACAAGGCACTTGCAGCTATCAGTGAAGAAGAAGCAATGGAATATTGGAAGAAGGCGCAATGGGATGGAGAGACCGGATTCAGTGCAAAAGGAGATGCGCCGTGGGCATGGTTAGTCAATATTGATCACTTATATCTGGTTAAGGAAAAGCTTGATATCGGAAAACAAAGAATTCATCCGCATGGGCATGGTTGGCCTGTGACAGATAACATCAAAGAGTGGAAATGGAATGAGTAGAGTCGTCACATTTCTATTCTGGAAAAGTCTCCGGTTCGCATCCCTGCTTTTTGCGATATGCTTGTGTTCTTTCTTGCTCATCAAGCAATCCCCTATTGACCCTATCCAGGCCTACGTTGGAGCTGACATGATGCGAGTCGGCCCCGAGCAAAGGGTGAAGATCGCTGAATACTGGGGCTTGGATAAACCGGCATTTGAACAGTTTTTAGTTTGGGGATCGGCAGCTTTAAGCGGCGATTTAGGAACGTCCATGATTTTCCGGCAGCCTGTTTCTACGATCATTCATGAACGGTTCTTTAACTCGCTTGCCCTGATGAGTACCGCCTGGCTGCTATCTGGACTCATCGGCTTTGCCATAGGGGTCATTGCTGCCATGAAAAGAGATACATGGGTAGATCGTCTTATTAAGTGGTATTGCTATACGCTGGCTTCTACACCTACTTTTTGGATGGGGCTTCTCCTTCTTATGATCTTCTCGGTTTGGCTGGGCTGGTTTCCTATCGGGCTGGGTGTGCCAGCAGGAGTTCTGGCGGAGGAAGTTACAATGGGAGATCGCATTAAACATCTTATACTGCCTGCTTTAACCTTAAGCATCATTGGAGTGGCCGGGGTGGCATTGCACACGCGCCAGAAGCTGATTGACGTGTTATCCAGCGACTATATATTATTTGCTAGAGCAAGAGGAGAAAAAGGATTGATCCTGTTTTGGAGACATGGCCTGCGGAATGTGGCGCTTCCCGCCATCACGCTGCAGTTTGCATCCTTCAGCGAGCTTTTTGGGGGAGCCGTTCTTGCGGAACAAGTTTTTTCTTATCCGGGCCTAGGGCAGGCGACAGTAGAGGCAGGGTTAAGAGGGGATGTTCCCCTCTTGCTCGGACTTGTCATTTTTAGTGCTTTGTTCGTTTTTGTTGGGAATTTCTTGGCCGATTTGATCTATCGCATAGTCGACCCAAGGATAAGGGAAGGGGGATCGATATGAATACCATCACCAAACTACAGAATTTCCGTGCCCTCGGACGCCAACTGAAAATGAATCGTAGACAACAGACTTTGTGTATCATCTTTACTGCAGCGGTGTTCATGTTCAGCGTGGCGCTGGGTGGCTGGATAACAGGAAATGAAGGGGTGGCGACAAACTTAGAGCTTCGCAATGCCCCACCCTCATTAGAAAATCCATTTGGAACGGATTGGCTTGGTCGGGATATGTTTACTCGAACATTGAAAGGTCTCTCTTTAAGTATTGGGGTGGGTACGCTAGCAGCGCTTTGCAGCGTCTCCATCGCACTCGTTCTAGGAGTTATGGCTGCAACGATGGGCAAGGCCGTGGATAGCGTAATTTCTTGGTTCATTGACTTGTTTTTAAGCGTACCGCACTTAGTTATCCTCATTCTCATCTCGTTTGCCATGGGGGGCGGAATGAAAGGAGTAGTAATTGGGGTTGCGCTGACACACTGGCCTTCCCTAACCCGAGTTATTCGTGCAGAAGTAATGCAGATCCGCTCCTCGGAATTTGTTCAGATCTCCCGAAGACTGGGAAAGTCTCGCTGGTGGATTGCTTCACGGCATATCACACCGCATCTTCTTCCTCAATTTTTAGTTGGCGTTTTGCTTCTGTTTCCCCATGCCATTTTGCATGAGGCAGCTATCACGTTTGTAGGAATGGGATTGTCACCCCATCAGCCCGCTTTAGGCATTATCCTTTCTGAATCCATGAGGTACCTGTCGACAGGGATGTGGTGGCTAGCCTTTTTTCCAGGAATCAGCTTGCTTATTATAGTCAGAGTGTTTGATCTAATTGGGGAAAATTTACGTTTATTAATTGATCCCCATCGGGCTCAACACTAGATAAAAGGAGGTAGTGCGAGGATGCCTATTCTTGAAGTGCGAGATTTGTCCATATCCTTTCAGCAATACAAAAGTGGATTAAGGCAGGAGAAGCTCAATGTGATCACGAATCTTAGCCTGGAGATTCAAGCGGGTGAAATACTTGCGGTAGTCGGCGCAAGCGGATCAGGTAAAAGTTTGCTTGCCCATGCCATACTTGGAATTTTACCTAGTAATGCCGCTGTCAACGGAAGTATGCGCTTTGCTGGTGAGGAGCTAACCCTTGCTCGACAGGAGGAATTAAGGGGAAGGGAGATCGCTCTGATTCCCCAATCTGTCAATTTTCTTGACCCCCTGATGCGCGTAGGAGCGCAAGTACGAACAGCTGTGAGGCAGGGAAATGCAACTCAGGTCCAAAAGGAAGTATTTCATCGGTACGGATTGGGGTCTGACGTGGAAAAGCTGTATCCGTTTCAATTATCCGGAGGGATGGCTCGCAGGGCTTTAGTATCAACAGCCGTGATAAGTGGTTCGAAATTGATTATTGCTGATGAGCCTACGCCCGGTCTCGATTCGAAAGTTATTCAAGAAGCTCTCCGATCCTTTCGAGAACTTGCCGATCAGGGTTGTGCTGTCATGATGATCACGCATGATATCGAATCGGCGCTGCAGATTGCTGATAAAATTGCTGTATTTTATGCTGGAACGACGGTAGAAGTGGCTCCTGTTCAGGACTTTTCCGGAAGAGGGGAATCGTTAAGACATCCTTACAGCAGGGCTCTATGGAGGGCGCTACCGCAAAATGACTTTATGCCGATTCCTGGCTCGCAACCTCTTGCGAATGCCTTGCCGCCCGGATGTTTGTTTGCTCCTCGCTGCAAAATGGCTAAAGAGGAATGCAGTCATTCTAGGCCCCCTATGAGAGAAGTACGACAAGGACTTGTGAGGTGTTTTTATGCTTCTTGAAGCCCAGGGCATCAGTTATCGTCATCAGCATAATCCATGGTTGTTCCAAGATTTCAGTTTAGCCGTGAAAGCGGGGGAAATTGTTGGCCTGGTGGGACCGAGTGGATGTGGGAAGAGTACATTGGGACGAATATTGGCAGGATATGAGCAGCCACATGAAGGAAGAGTCGTGATAGATGGGGAGCCTATCGTTTCTTCAGGTTACCATGCCGTCCAGCTCGTTTTTCAGCATCCAGAGAAAGCCGTGAATAGTCGGTGGACGATGGGCAGAATTTTAAAGGAGGGCGGAGAACAAGACCCTGATTTGCTTTCTTCCTTGGGCATTGAGCAACAGTGGTTGAGCCGATGGCCTAATGAGCTTTCAGGGGGGGAACTTCAGCGTTTTTGTGTGGCAAGAGCGTTGGGGACGAATACCCGCTTTTTGATCGCTGATGAGATGACAACCATGCTGGATGCGATTACGCAGGCGCAGATTTGGCATGCGGTTCTGTCCTTCGCAAAAAAGAGGAATATGGGAGTACTTGTGATTAGCCACGAGTGGAACCTTATTCAACGGATTTGCGACAGAGTCATTGATTTTCAGAATAAAAATACAATGATTTTAACACAAGGGTAATTCATACTTATGGATTGCCTCTTTTCTGTTCATAACTTAAGGACGTTCCATATAAAAGAACTGTTGCTATCCTAAGTTATTCCGTTCTAGATAAGATAGAAAGGTAAGAGTATATAGGTAGAGGAGAGGAATCGATATGATTCTATATTACTTTTTGGTGATGCATACCTTGTACAGTATTGCACTGATAGGTACGAGGCCCATTGTTTCCTTATTTGCTGATTACCATGGGGCCAGCCCCGTCATTATTGGTCTCCTGGTTTCCGCTTATGCCTTTTTTCCCATGTTAATGGCTATTACCGTTGGCAAATGGCTTGATCACTATGGTGCAAGAAAAATTACGCTTCTTGGTGGAGGGGGGATGGCCTTAGCCTTATTGATTCCTGCTTGGTTTCCACGGATAGAAGCTCTTTTTTTATCTCAGGCTTTATTTGGCTTCACACAGCTTTGCGTATTGTTGGCTCTTCAAAAAACCGTAGGAAACCTGCCTGGAAATCGGGATAAACTGATGGCTGCCTTTAGTTTAACAGGCTCGACGGGTGAGCTTTTAGGTCCGTTACTAAGTGGTTTTGTGTATGAGCATTATGGATTTCAAATGACTTATGGTACGGCATTCCTATTGGTATTAGTAGGAGTTGGCATGGGGTTGCTCTTGAAGCAAGATCATTGGAAAAGTGCCTCGCCCGTTACGGCTTATAAAAAGCAGGATCTAGGATCTACCGTTCGCCTCCTTACTCACGTAAACCTTCGCAAAGCTTTAATTATTAGTGGTTTAGTTCTGCTTTCAAAAGATCTATTCATAGCCTATTTTCCGGTCTATGCCACGAGTCGCGGTTTAGGTCCAAGCCAAATCGGAATGATCTTATCCATTATGGCTGCCATGGCGATGATGATTCGAATCTCTCAATTTTATCTCGTACAGAAGTTTGGGAGGGGAAAAGTCTTGACTACGACCTTGCTGATCAGCAGCTTTTCCTTTATCTTCATTCCTTTTTCATCTCAAATGCTGATATTGGGAGTAGTCGCTGCCCTTCTTGGCGCCGGTTTAGGGTTAGGCCAGCCCTTAAGTCTTGTTTACGCGCTGAACCATAGTCCTCAGGAAAGACAAGGGGAAGTGCTGGGACTTCGTCTTACTTTTAATCGAACTTCTCAGTTCGCAGCCCCGTTCTTATTTGGAGCGGTTGGGGGAATGGCAGGGGTATCTCCTATTTTTTGGGTAAGCGGTGTAATCCTGATGATGGGTGCAGTCTTTACAAGATTGACACCGGCTACTAGTAACGAAAAGATCTCGATCAGAAAAGAGGCATAGCATGCAGGAGAGGAAGCTCTACATTTCGGCTCTAGGGTTGCTCGTCATTCATTTTCTATTTTCTTTTACGATTCAAGGAACACGCCCCAATATTTCTTTATATGCCCATGATATCGGAGCATCGGAGTTCACGATTGGTCTCTTGGTATCGACATTTGCCTTTCTTCCGATGCTCTTTGCCATTCAAGTAGGAAAGTTACTGGATACCTATGGGGCGAGAAGGATGTTATTCGTTGGGGGGGCTGGCATCAGTAGTGGCTTACTCATCCCCCAGTTCATTCCTACTCTTCCATCCTTGTTTGTCTCGCAGATGTTCATGGGCATCTCCCACCTCTTCGTTGTCGTTTCCTTGCAGAAAAGCATTGGCAATCTCCCAGGTAACCGAGATAAAAGGATTGCTTCTTTAAGTTTAATCGGCTCCTTGGGTGGGATGACGGGACCGTTAGCAAGCGGATTCAGTTACGAGCACTTAGGGTTTAGTGCCACTTTCTTTGGTGCCTTGTTGGCCGTCCTAACCGCCGTCGTTATTAGCGGACTCCTCTATCGTGAATCTTGGAACGGGGGTAACCCTAGAGAAGGAAAGTCAGGGAAAGAACCTTCCTGGCACTTGTTAAAGGATACGTCATTACGACACGCGTTGATCATTAGTGGATTAGTTCTATACTCTAAGGACATATTCAGTGCTTACTTTCCTGTTTATGGTACGAAGTTGGGTATGACACCAAGCGAGATTGGTTTATTATTATCTGTCATGTCAGCCATGGCATTAGTAGTGAGAATTTCGCAATTTCACTTAGTTGAATGGCTTGGAAGAAGGAAGGTGCTAGTCCTTACATTGGCTTTAAGCGGGTTGGCCTATGTGCTAGTACCTATAACAAGTCACTTTGGTCTATTGGTATTCCTGATTATTATTCTGGGAGCGGGCTTGGGATTGGGGCAACCACTGAGCCTAGCCTACTCGCTTCAGGTTAGTCCACCGGATCGCCAAGGTGAAGTATTGGGAATGAGGTTGACTTTTAATCGCGGTTCTCAATTTGCAGCCCCGCTTTTTTTTGGCGCAATTGGGGGGACTCTCGGATTGTCCCCGATCTTTATTGTAGGCGGGGTGATATTGCTACTTGGCGCATTAAGGACGAAAAAGGAAGTCGGTCTGGATAAAGACGCAGAAAAGCCCATTAATTTTTAATTGAAGGTTGTGCCGCATAGAAGAACTTATTGTTTTTATTTAAATTGGCAGAAGTCATAATAAATTTAGAAAACAAAAACAACGTGAGGTGAGTCATATGTCCAAGTTGCCTTTGAGCTTTGCTTGTTGGGATTATGATAGAATTCGAGCTTTAACGGATGGAACTGTACAGGTGAAAGGGATAGAGTTGAATTGGCTGAATATGCCCGTGGAGGAAACCTTCTTTAGAATGATGAGACATCAGGAATTTGATGTTTCAGAACTGTCTTTATCCTCTTACCTCATTGCGAAGGATCGTGGGTATCCGAATTTTACGGCCATTCCGGTATTTATGTCGCGCTTTTTCAGACATTCAGGCATCTATATCAATAAGCATTCTGGAATAAAAGAACCTCAGGATCTGAGGGGAAAGCGAGTGGGGATACCAGAATATCAGCTAACAGCATGCTTGTGGATTCGAGGAATTCTACAACATGATTACGATGTTCATCCTTCTGATATGAGGTGGTATACGGGGGGACAAGAACAGCCAGGAAGAATTGAAAAAGTGAAACTGGACTTGCCTTCAGATATCCAAATCCAGTCTATCAATGATCAGCAGACCTTAAACCAAATGTTGGAAATTGGCGAGATCGATGCCCTGATTGCTCCTCGTGCCCCGTCTTGTTTCCTTAACGGTTCACCAAATGTGGATCGATTATTCCCGGACTTCGTTTCTGTAGAGAAAGATTATTACCGTAGAACCGGCATTTTCCCGATCATGCATGTAGTCGCCATAAAAGATGAAGTTTTAGAGAAAAACCCTTGGGTGGCCGCCAATCTTTACAAGGCGTTTGTAGACGCAAAGCAGAAGGTGTATGACGGCTTCAACCAAACCGCGGCATTGAAAGTGACCATGCCATGGTTCGTTTCAGAGTGGGAAAGTACAAAGGAATTAATGGGAGAAGACTTCTGGCCATACGGTTTGGAAAAAAACCGCAAGACCCTGGAAGCAGCGGTAGCTTACTCTTATGAGCAAGGAATGATTAAGAACAAGCTGACGGTAGAGGACCTCTTTGTAAAGTCCGCACTTGAAGAATACACATTATAGCAGTTTCCTGCTGCAAAAGGAGTAAGGGGGAACGAGTGTGACTGTAAAAGTTCTAGCAGCGGTTGCTGTGGGCGAAAAACAAACGGAGATTCAGGAATTCGATATGCCGGACATCTCTTCAGACGAAGGGCTTCTGAAGGTGGAAGTGGTTGGGGTTTGCGGAACCGATGTTTCTTATTATAAAAAACAGCAAGAGGCCAGAATTCTAGGTCACCATGTGGTAGGCTACATTGAGAAGATTGGAACAGAGGCTGCAAAGAAATGGGGTGTAAAAGAAGGGGATCGCGTAGCCATGGAAGAGTATATTCCATGCGGACAATGCGAGCACTGCCGTACGGGTTCGTATCGTTCTTGTCTTTATACGGATCCCCGATCGGGGGGGATCCGTTACGGCGCCACCCCAGTGTCACTAAAACCTTCCCTATGGGGAGGGTTTAGCCAATACCTATATCTGCATCCCAACGCAGTTGTACATAAAATGGCAGGCTATGTACCGGCAGTGGAGGCAGCCTTAACCCTGCCCCTTGCCAACGGATTTGACTGGATGTGCATCGAGGGCGGAGCTGCTCCAGGTAAAATTGTGGTGATCCAAGGGCCGGGCCAGCAAGGTTTGGCTTGTTGTCTAGCAGCTAAGGCTGCTGGTGCCGAAGTCATCATGACCGGCAGGAGTACGAGCTTGCGCCGTTTGGAACTCGCAAAAGAACTAGGGGCAGATCATATCATCAATGTTCAGACAGAAGACTTGGTGTCCCGCGTCCGTGAGATTACCGGAGGAAAGATGGCAGATGTCGTGTTGGATGTCACATCGGGCGGAACTGCTCCGATCCTTTCATCGTTAGAAGTGGCCAATAAAGGTGGAAAAGTCATTCTTGGAGCTTATAAGTACCAAGCCATACCAGAGCTTAACGCTGATCTTATCATTCAAAAAACCTTGACGGTTAAAGGCGTACGAGGGCATAGCTATCAATCCGTAAAAATGGCTACAGAGTTCATAGCGTCAGGTCGATTCCCACTGAGTAAGATGAATTCGCATAACTATAGCCTAGAGCAAACGGATCTCGCACTCAAAACGGCAGGGGGAGAGGGCGAGCCTTCTCCTTTACTCGTAACCGTATCCCCATGGGAGTAGGTGGGAAAAAATGAGTGCTAACTTATATAATATCGGAGATCTTCTTACCGACCGCAAGGGAAAAGGTGTCATATTAAAAGTTGTCGCAAGATTGGGTGATAACATCATCAGGTATAAGACAAATAACGGGGAAACAGGCGAAATTCCTCTGGATTTATTAAGGTGGAATTATGTGAAGCTAGAGGATGCGTAAATGACGAATCAGGGGCGAAAAAGGGGGAAGGAAGGCAATGAAGGTTAGCGATACTTTTAATGTTCTTCACAGCCACGGTAAGCATCATCATGGCCATCACCATCATGATCACCATGGTCACGGCCACCACCATGACCACGATCACGGGGATGAATATCAAAACGAGTTTGATATTTATCCTATAGAATTAATTGAACGGCTCTCTCTCGAGGATTTTTCCTCAAAAATATTAGATATAAGAGAGGAGTGGGAGTGGGAGCAAATCTATATCGAGGGTAGTTACTGTCTTCCTATGAAAACATTAACTAAAGATATTGACAAGCTAGATCCAGAACAGCCTTGGTATGTTTTATGCACACAAGGAATTCGTTCGAGTTTTGCGGCCATGTATTTGGTTTCCCAAGGATTTAAAGAGGTATATAATATACAGACAGGTATCTATGGAGTCTATGAAGCTATGAAGGGAGATCAACCTGAATGGCTGAAAGTAAAGCCCGGCTGGGATTTAAACTTAAATAAGTAGAATTTGGTACTGTTGAATGACTTCAACAGTATTTTTTTTGTTTACTGATAAGTTAATCTTCTTTGTATGATTAATAGTTGTAATGGTTGGAAAAATACCCCTATAAAAGTAAAAGATTATACTTTTGTGTATTGTATAGTTTGTAGATTTTTGTTATTTTAAATATTAAAATGCAGTATGGTATACAAGGGGAGAGTGAACATGGCAAAGGAACAAGAAGTGTTGTCATCAGTCCATAACGCAATCCGCATTTTGCAAAATTTTTCTCTCACAGAAACAGAGCTGGGTATCAGTGAACTTAGCGTACGTCTCGGATTAGCTAAGAGTACCGTGTTTCGTTTAATGAAGACGCTTCAAGAAAACCATCTTGTAGAAAAAAATGAAGAAACACAAAAGTACCATTTGGGAATCGGGGCATTTGAGTTAGGATTTAGAGTTTATCATTCTATGGAATTGAGACGCATAGCAGTTCCAATTTTAGATCGATTGGCAAAATCAATCCGGAGAGTTGCTAGGTTGAGTGTGTATGATAAAGGTGGGGCTGTCTATATTTGCAAGCGCATTCCAGATGATGATAATGGCACCATCTCAAAAATTGGTGACCGTGTTCCCTGCTACTGCTCTGCTGTCGGGAAGGTTCTCCTTTCCTATCAGGATGATATTGAAATTGACCGTGTCTTAGATGGAGAGTTGACCCAATATACCAGCAAAACCATCGTCTCTCCAACGGTTCTCAAGCAACAGCTAATTGAAGTTCGAAAAAACGGCTATGCGTTGACGAATGAGGAGCTAAGGGTTGGTGTTTGTTCTGTGGCAGTCCCAGTACAAAATGATATGGGCAAAGTTATAGCAGCCGTGAGTGTTACAGGTCCGAAAGCCTTGTTCTATCCTAATCAAATCAACCAATATGTCCAAGAACTTAAGGTTGCCAGTAGATTAATTACAGAACGCATAGGTATGTAATATTTTTGGTGGGAATAGCGGGTTATTCCCTTTTTTTTATTTCAAAAGAGTCGAGAAAAAAATTACCTCAATCGTGCCGTATAGAAGAACTAATAGTCTCGAGCATATTCAAACTTATAGTAATATTCTAATAACACTATTAACACTATGCAAATATAGGAGGGGCTATATGAGAAAGAGATTGGGTAAGTGGGGTTCTTTTCTATCCGTAGGGGTGATGATGTTTGCTTTAACCATGGGTTGCAGTTCCAATCAATCCAACACACAAGAAGCAAGCAATACACCTGCTCCGTCAACAAGTGAAAAACAGGAGGCTGTGAACTATCCGACCAAAGAGATCAAATTAGTAGTACCTTACAGTCCGGGCGGGGGATTTGATACATCCGCAAGGTTAGTGGCTCCTTTTATGGAAAAATACTTACCGAATAGTGTAAGCGTTATCGTTGACAACAAACCTGGAGGACAAGGGAATATTGGATTGGGTGATGTTTATAAGGCAAAACCCGATGGATACACGATAGGTATTATTAATCTTCCAGGGAATGTAGTTAAACAAATTCAAGGCGACGCTAGTTATGATGTGACGAAGTTCGAGTACATAGGGCGAATTACCGACACCATCTATGTAGCCGCTGCTTCTAAGAAGTCCGGGTTCAAGACTCTTGACGATTTAAAGAATGCCAAAGCGATTAACGCAGGAATTACGAACATCTCTTCATCTGATGGCTTAGGTGTTGTCGTTACGGCAGAAAAGCTAGGGTTTGATGTAAAAACGATTCCGCATGAGGGGAGTACTGAGGCTGTGTTATCCGCCGTTCGAGGGGATGTAGACTGGATTCAGTTCCCAATGGAGAGTATTCGTGCTTCCGTTATTGATTCGAAGGAATTGGTTCCGCTATGGGTTTATTCGAAGGAAAGACATCCGGATTTACCCGATGTGCCAACGATCGTAGAATTAGGCTATGGGGAATTGCTGGATACCGTTTCGGGTCATCGCGTTTTAATTGCATCTCCTGAAACGCCACAAGAGGTCTTAACGATCCTTCGCGACGCTTTCCAAAAGGTAGTTCAAGATCCTGAATACCAAAAGAAAGCAATTGATGCCAAGAGTGATGGTAATTCTGGTGATCATGAATTAGCGAAACAAATAGCGGAATCTTCCTTGAAGCAGCTAGAACCGCTGAAGGAAAAATTGAATTCTTCCAAGTAATCTAGAAAGGAGGTATGAGAAGGTGATAGAACATATTCTTCCATCCCTTGCAGATATATTCAGTTGGCCATCCCCACTATATCTCGTACTTGGGACGTTAATTGGCTTACTATTTGGGATATTACCAGGGCTAGGAGGGCCACAGGTACTAGCCCTCCTTCTACCCATTACATTCAGTATGCCGGCTGCCCACGCTGTGACCTTACTGATCGGTGCCGCAGGGGCAGTTGCGACCGGAGGGTCATTGACTGCAATATTAATGAATACACCGGGAACGGGTCAGAACGCTGCAACGATGTTTGATGGATTTCCTCTAGCAAAGCAAGGAAAAGCTGGAATGGCCATTGGAGCAGCGGCATTCGCATCCGTCATGGGAGGGATCTTTGGGGCAGTGATCCTAACGATGATCCTGCCGGTAGGAAAGTATGTGGTTCTTGCTTTTTCTTACCCGGAATATTTCATGATGGCATTGATGGGTCTAGCCATGATTGCCGTGATGTCTGAAGGCTCGCTCTGGAAAGCTATGATTGCTGGGGGAATAGGCCTTATGTTTTCCTTTATCGGAACCGATCCCGTAACGGGAGTGGATCGATTTGCCTTTGGAACCGATTATTTGGTGGACGGAATCAAACTTGTACCTGCACTCATAGGCGTATTCGCTGTAGCCGAAGCCATTACGCTCTTTCAGCGTAAAGGGGCTATTGCAACAGAACGAGTTAATACTAGCTTAAATGGAGTGGCTAGCGGAATCAGATCGGTATTTACTCATTTTGGCGTGTTTCTCAAAAGCTCCTCCATTGGTACCTTAATAGGGATTATTCCGGGGGTTGGAGGCGCTGTAGCGAACTTTTTAGCTTACGGTCAGGCGGCATCCACAAGGAAAAATCCAGAGAACTTTGGTAAAGGGGATATTCGAGGCGTTATTGCTCCTGAAGCTGCAAATAATGCAAAGGATGGGGGAGCCTTAGTTCCGACACTTATCTTCGGTATCCCTGGAAGCTTGGAGATGGCTATTCTTATGGGAGCGCTTATGCTTCACGGTATTCAGCCCGGCCCAAGGCTAATGATGGATCATCCTCAGATTGCGCTCACGCTCATTTATGCCCTGGTCTTTGCCAATATTATAGCAGGTGCCGTGACAATCCTAGCCGCTGCTCCACTCACGAGATTGACGACGATAAAAACAGTCTATATAGCTCCCGTTGTCTTAATGCTTGCTCTTGTAGGTGCCTACGCGTCGGATGGATCAATTGGGGACGTTATTACGGCTTTAGGGTTTGGTTTGTTAGGTTTCGCCATGCACCAATACGGTTATTCCCGCGTAGCTCTCATTATTGCCCTGGTCTTGGGAGAATTAATGCAAAAAAGCTTCCACCAGACCTTAGCTTTATCGGGTCCAAGCGGTTTTTTTGTACGGCCAATTTCTCTTACCCTCTTCCTCATCACGGTTCTTTTGCTTATATGGCCGCTGGCTAAGAAAGTGATAAATGAAAGAAACAAAAAGTCTTCGGGGGCAAGTCTATGATTAATGGACGAAGTATATTCAGTTTCCTGCTTGTGGTCGTCATGGCTATATTTAGTGTTTACTCTCTTAAATATAATCCGACTGCTCGTTCCATCCCGCTTGCAGTTGGAAATGCCGTTCTTATCATGGCATTTATTCAATTGTTGAGTGATGCCCTTCCCTCCTTTTCTCAGCGAATCATGAGCATGATAAGCAAAAACAAACCGAAGGCTGTGGAGATGAGTGAAGACGATGAAATCAAATGGTCTAAGGTATCAATTATTTTTATTTGGCTTATCGGTTTTACCTTCCTATTGCACTGGACTTCTTATCTCGTGGCCGTACCTGTGTTCCTACTATTGTTTATATGGAAGGTAGGAAAAGCTCCCTTCATTCCGTCATTAGGTGTAGCCTTTGGAATGCTGACATTTATGTATGTTTTATTTGATGTATTATTAGGGGCCAGATTCTAGATTTAAAAAATGAAACGAAAATTTCTGATTATTGTTCCGTATGTAAGAACCGATAAGTTTCTACTTAAGCCACATTGCTTATAATCAAAATATGAAAATTACATACTGAAAGGGAGAGTCCTAATGTTAAAGAAAGAAGATAACGAACGTTTATGCAAAACAGGCCCTGGTACTCCGATGGGGGAAGTATTTCGAAGATACTGGATACCGGCTATCCTGACTGAAGAAGTGCCTGAAGCAGATTGTCCGCCAGTGCGAGTGACCTTATTAGGCGAAGACTTGGTCGCTTTTCGCAACACGGAAGGGAAGGTTGCGTTACTGGATGCCTATTGCCCCCATCGTCGAGCGCATTTGTTCTGGGGACGAAATGAGGAGTGCGGGTTACGGTGCGTGTATCACGGCTGGAAGTTTGATGCGGAAGGGAATTGTGTCGACACGCCAAATGAACCGGATGACAGCAACTTTAAGCATAAAGTAAAGTTAACGTCTTACCCGACATGGGAAAAAGCAGGGATTGTCTGGACGTATATGGGACCCAAGGATGAACAGCCGAGCTTCCCGGATTATGAATGGCTGAGAGCTCCTGAAACCCATGTGCAAGTTTCTAAGACTTTTGAAGGATGTAATTGGCTGCAAGCCCTTGAAGGGGGAATAGATACTTCCCATTCTTCCTTTGCCCACAACAATAATATTCAAGATAAGAATTCCATGCGAAGCAGAGCCACGAACCCCAAGTTAGAAGTAGAAAAAACCAATTACGGATTTAAATACGTAGGAATTCGCGATTTGAAGGACGACGGAAACTATATCCGCGCCTATCAGTTTATCATGCCAGCTCAGCAAATGCGTGGACAGATGATCAAGTGGCATGATGGAAGCCGAGAAGATTATCCTACAATTCGCGGTCATGTATGGGTTCCGATCGATGATGAAAGCGTCTGGGTGTGGAATTTTAAATATACCACAGAAGCATCGATTCCGCTGGATCCTGAATTTGCCCATCAACAGGAAGTTCTGTTCGGGCGGGGTCCAGAAGATGTCCTTCCCGGCTATCGCTTGAAGCGGAACCCTTCCAATGATTACTTAATCGATAGAGAAGTACAGCGCACCAAGACGTTTACCGGTATTGCAGGAATCAACACACAGGATTATGCTCTGCAGGAAACCATGGAGAAGCCATTTGCAGATCGAAGCAAAGAACGATTAGGTACGGCTGACCTGGCCATCATTGCTGCGCGGCAAATGCTTCTTGAGGCTTCAAGGGAGGTGGAAAATGGTAAGCAGCCAAAAGGAGTAACCCCAGAAACGTATAGGAATGTACGGGCATGTGATCGCTTTTTGCCGCAAGGCGTGGATTGGAGAATAGGTTTGAAAGAAGACATGACAGCAAAATTCTGATTTTAAAATCTTTTTTGAAAAGAGGGAAAATAAATGGCGTTGGAATCACATTACCATAGTAAAAAGGATCGTATTTTCGTACGAGGAATTCAAGGGTCCTATGGCTTAAAGCAAGAGCTTGATCGTTTAAGATCCGCACCGCGTGTGTTTAGAGGAGATGAAATCAAGTTTAGTGATGGACCTCAGGCGTTCAGCAAGCATTATGTCGAGCCGGAAGATGGCGTGACGCAAACGCTTCATATTCACTTAGAGGAATACGGACCAGGCGGGAAATCCCAAAAACATGGCCACGTGAATGAAGCTGCCTTCTATATCCTCGACGGGAAGGGATACGAAATTCACGATGAGATTAAATATGACTGGGAAGCAGGAGATGTTGCCATTGTCCATAACAATTGCGTCCACCAGCATTTTAATGCAGATAAATACAAGCCGGCTCGTGCACTCGTTATTAAAACGAAGCCGATGTATATGTTCTTGAACATGCTCTTCCAGCACCAAGTGGAGCCGCGTGCAACCGAGGCTACACCGGAGGGTGTAGGCTTCAAGGCAAGAGAAGAAGGAGAAAAATAAGAGGTTATAGAGGAGGAGATTAAAAGATGGCATGGGACGAGTCAAAAGTATGGAGTCAAGGTGAAGTAAGCGGAACTTATTATCAGGATTTATTGGATGATGCAACAAACAAGCCGATCGAGGATGCAAAGCGCAAAAAGGTTGTAAAGCCGGCTGATATGCCCTGGGAAATGGCTAGGCAAGGGTTGCTGAAGCACTTGCTTAACGAGCAGATGAACACAAGAATGGAAACTGTGGATGCTTATATGCAGATCATACCCCCGGGAAGCAAATCCGGAAGACACCGTCATTTGGCAGAAGAGTGCTTGTACGTATTAGAAGGGGAAGGATTCGATCTTCATCAGGACTGTGATGTAGAGATTACTGACACCTATCATTGGAAGCCTCAGGATGAGATCAAGAGGTTTGAATGGAAAGCGGGGGATGTGATTTATATTCCGCCAAATACGATTCACCAGCATTTCAATAAAAATCCAGATAAGCCAGTTCGTTTAATATCTGCTATAAATCGAATCTATAAATATTGTGGCTTAAATGATATGGAACAATTGGAAAATGCCCCTGAATATGATCCTAGTGTAACGTTGACAGCGGACAAAGTGAAGGAGTACATTCAGAAGGCACAGGAAACCAAATAGCTGAAAGTCCCCCCTATGTGTGGAAGACATGAGGGGGACATCTTACCTACTATTCTATTATTTTATTCTATTGACTGAAATCTGGCAATAAGTAAGGCACACAATAAGATTTAAGGGGGCCGTCTCGTACATGAAGAAGCTGTTTTCTTCGAGTCTTGCAATTTTTCTATTAGCCATGTTGGTAGGATGCGGTTCTAGCCCAACCACCGGAAACACAACAACAGGAGCAAATCAGGGCACTACGACGGCAACGCAATCGGATCAGGAGAAGCCTAAGTCCAAATTTCCAGAACGAAATATTGAGCTAGTTGTAGGCTATAAGCCTGGTGGAGGTTACAGCGATTGGGCTCAAGCGATTGCCCCCTTTATTCAAAAACACTTGCCTAATAAAGTGAATGTGAATGTTCGGCATATGGAGGGAGCAGGGAGCGCGATTGCGGCCAATTATGTTCAAAAAGCAAAGCCTGATGGCTATACCATAGGGATCTATAACTTGGGAGGCCTGGCAGGTACTCAACTTGCCCAAAAAGTAGATTATGACCTGAGCAAAGTGACGTGGCTAGGGCGTCTATCATTAGACCCTACAATTGTAACCGTTAACAGCAAGAGTCCCTATCAAAGTATAGAGGATTTTAAAGGCAAAGAGAAAGTTGTTATGTCTACGAAAGGTCTTGCAGCGAATGCGACACTGACAGGAGCCGTCACGTTTGACAAGCTTGGGGTAAAGTGGCAGCCGTTGAACCATAACGGAACAAGCGAGACGATACTTTCTGTAATCCGTGGCGATGCGGATGTAACCTGGGGATCCATCGACAGTCAAAAGCAATATATCCAAAATGGGGATTTAAGGATGTTGCTCTATTATGATTCTGAACGCCATCCGGATTACCCAGATGTACCGATTCCTTCGGATGCGGGAATGCCGGAATTAAATGAAGCCTTCAACACTCACCGGCTAATCGGAGCACCGCCAGAACTACCTGCTGATGTTCGCGCTATACTGGAGGAAGCCGTTCAAAAATCCCTTGAAGATCCAGAGTTTCATCAGGTCTTGCAGAAAATGGAGCTTACCTCGAGTTATTTGAATGGGGATGATACACAAAAGCTTGTTAATGAAACGTTGAGCAGTTTTGAGGCCTATAAGCAAGTGGTTACAGAATTAATGAGCAGTGATAAATAGGATAAAGTATCGAAAAGAGGGGGAGTACAATGGGCTTTCTTTCCGTAATACCGAGTCTTCTGCAATGGGAACTCATTCTCATCATGCTCGCCGGTTCTATGTTTGGACTCATTGTCGGGATCTTGCCGGGGCTAGGGGGGAGCGTCACTTTAGCCCTTCTTATCCCCCTTACCTTCAGCATGAGTCCGGAAGCGGCTATAGTCCTCTTATTATCCGCCTACAGTTCGGTTAATTATGGAGGATCAATTACATCCATTTTAGTGAATACTCCTGGGGATGCGGCCAATGCGGCTACGACATTCGACGGATTCCCGTTAGCTAAACAAGGAAAAGCAGGAATGGCCATTGCAGCTGCCATTGTAGCTTCCGTCATGGGCGGCTTCATCGGACTTCTCGTGTTGGATTTATTGATTCCTGTGGCTAGAAAATTAATTCTTTCTTTCTCTTATCCTGAGTTTTTTATGCTCGCGCTATTTGGGTTAACCATTATCGCCATCGTAACGCAGGGAAATACGTTTCGCGGATTGATCTCGGGCCTATTTGGTTTGATGCTAGCTTATATAGGAACCGACCCGATTATGGGGAACACACGATTTACGTTTGGGGCAGACTTTCTATGGGATGGAATTGCTTTAGTTCCCGCTATTATCGGTCTATTTGCCATAGCTGAGGCTTTTAGCCTATTTAGGCAGAATACTCCATTAGGTAGTGAGATGGTTAAGTTTGATACCAAGAATTCTGGGGTATGGGATGGAGTTAAGGCCGTATTTACAAATTTCACGTTGTTCATCCGTTCTTGCTTTCTTGGGATATTTGTTGGGATTATTCCAGGAGTGGGCGGGTCTGTTGCCAGTTTCTTGGCTTATGGGACAGCGGTGCAAATGTCAAAGGACAAGGAAAAGTTCGGTAAGGGGGCAATCGAAGGAGTCATCGCTGTGGAGTCGGCAAACGACGCTAAAGAAGGAGGGGCTTTGTTGCCCACGATTGCATTTGGGATCCCAGGCAGCTCCGCAATGGCTGTCCTTGTTGGCGGCCTAATGATGCATGGATTGGCACCTGGACCTGAAATGCTGACTAAAGATATTCACCTGACGAATATGCTAATTGCCGCTGCTTTTGTAGGGAAGGTTTTCGCAGCCATCATATCCTTTGTTATCGGTACGCGTTTGATCTTTGTTACGAAAATAAGAGGTTCCTTAATGGCGCCAGGGATTATCGCCATTGCCTTGGTCGGTTCTTTTGCTGAAAATGGCCACTTTAGTGATGTGGCGCTAGCCTTGGTATTTGGTCTGATCGGTTTCTACATGAAGAAGTACGGTTATTCGAGAATTGCCTTGATTATTGCCATGGTCTTGGGTGCTCTGCTCGAGTCTTCCTACCACCAGACGATGACCACGTTTGGAGCCTCTGGCTTTGTGACTAGACCCATTTCGTTGGTACTTCTATCCTTAACGCTTCTTTCTTTAACTTGGCCTATCATCCAAAAGAAAATGAAGAAGGGAAAGGGAGGTATTGCAGCTTGATACAAGTCAATGAAAAAACGGTGTTCTCAGGATTTATTTTCTTGGTCGCGGTTGTTCTTTTATCAAGTACAGGAGAATTGAGAACGGACGTAGCTTCTGTTCCCAAACTCGTGGGTACCTTGCTGCTTCTATTCTCAGGGATCCAATTTGCCAACGATCTGTTCCCTGGTGTCCGACGCTTTTTCCCTCTCTTAAACAAGAAGTTGACGGCTGAGGAAGCAATTGGAGGAGAAGGGGTAGTAGATGATTCAGAGGAAACCAAAGAAGAAAAAATGGCTAGATTTATCTTTATCTCTTGGTTAATTTTATTTGTCCTATTAATCTATTTAGTCAATGTCATTGCTGCTATCGCCGTTTGCTTACTAATTTATTTAAAGTGGATATCAAAGGAGACGTGGAAGCTGTCGGTTCTGTATTCTCTTGTCTTTACTTTAGCGATTTATTTGATATTCGTAGTCGCCTTGGATATCTATTATTTTGTTTAAGGAGCATATAGTTGTGTTACGATTTATAAATATCGTAACACAACTATGCTAAATAAAGAATGCCTCTGTTCCATATAGAAGAACAGTCCAAGGAGGGAACCTTCATTGGAAATTGAAAGCTTAAAAACATTTCAATGTGTGGCGAGAATCGGAAGTATCTCCAAAGCGGCGGATGAATTATTTTTGTCCATTTCGACCGTAACCAGCAGAATCAAAGGTTTAGAAGAGGAGCTGGGAAAAAGCTTGTTCCATAGGGCAGGCCGCCGAATTGAATTGACAGAAGAAGGCTTGGAGTTTTTGCATTGTGTAGATCGCTTCATAGAGATGCTTGCAGCTGGCCGCAAGAAAATGAGGGATTGGAAACAAAGGCATACTGGAGAGCTATGCCTAGCGGTGAACACAACTCTAGCCAATTATATCTTCCCCTTGCTTTTGTTTCGCTTTAAAAAAGAATATCCGCATATTCGCATCAAGATGATGGCTGGCACGAATCAAGAAGTTATAAAACTAGTTCATCAGGGGACTGCAACACTAGGCATTGTTGATGGAGGGATCGAAGAGGAAGGAATGAAGAAAGTAGACTGGTTTATTAACCAAATGGTACCGGTTATTCCCGCTCGTCACCCTCTTGCGAAACTAAAACGTCTACATATCCGGGATTTTCTCTCGTATCCTATGGTAGCGTATACTTCAAGCAAACAGGAAGAGCAGTTGCTAATACGTGCATACGAGAGAGCTGGATTTAAGCCGTCGGCTATGCTGCACCTAGCAAATATTGAAATGGTAAAAAAATTGATGGAGGAAGTGGATGCTTTGGCTTTCCTTCCGCTCATTTCCATAAGAGAGGAAATAAGTGAGGGGAAGCTGGTTGAGGTATCCATTCAACCTCCGGTCATGATGAGAAGACAGGTTCAATTTGCCTATCGATCCAATATTGAAGATTCTTTGTCTCTAGATGTTTTTATTGCTTTTTCCAGATCGTTTGATACTGGGTTCTTGACATGGAAGCCAGAGGAAAAGAAACCTATGGGAGTACAAAGCTCGGGTTAACTCACCGGAGAAGAGGGATCGTATGGACTTGATTCATTTGGAAACCTTTATTTGCCTTGTCCAGCAGGGAACCTTTAGTCGTACGGCAAAGTTTATGGGAGTTTCCCAACCTACGGTTACGATTCGGATAAAGGCCTTGGAAGATGATCTAGGGTTAGCCCTTATTTTAAGGGCAGGGAATAAAGTAGGATTAACTCCTGTTGGTCAGCTTTATTATGATGATATTGAGCGTTCCTTGCGCGTGTTAAGAAATGGGTTGGATACTTTAGCCGTATCCCAAGGTTCAAGCCAAAAAAGATTGAATGTATGGGCCACACCTACAGTGGGGACCTACGTAGCTCCATATTTCTTAGGTCAGTTCTGTAAACTTTATCAGGATTGGGAAATTTCACTAAATGTCGGAAATACCAAGGATATTGCAGAAATGGTGTTGGATGAGGTCGCGCATATTGGGTTTATCAGTTCCTTTTTTGATCACCCAGATCTCTTTCGCATGCCAATGTATCATGATCAATTCTATCTCGTTGCAAATCCGGGCCATCCCCTTGCCCAACGGACTTCTATTGATATTTTTGAGCTGCGCACAGAAAGACTCATTACTTATGAGAAGGGGTGCAGCATGTCATACAGGATTGAAAGCCTGTTTAGAGAAATAGGCTTGCAAGCCGAAGTTGCGATGGAGCTGAATCACTCCGATACGATCAAAAGAATGGTTCTAGCAGGGCATGGTCTAGCTTTTTTACCGTGGATTTCAATTGAAGATGAAGTGCATAAAAAGAAGCTAGCGATCCTTCCTCTTCACATGCCGAAGCCGCTGTATCGGGAGACAAGTATTATTTTCAAGTCCAAAAATAAAGATTGGTTTCCAGTTTCTGAATTTATGAGCATCTTTGATAAGAAGTTCGTGGAATTTACGGGGTTGCACAATTTGCCGGTTTCTCAGACAACATGAGAAAACCGGCTTATTTGGCGTATAAGAATTTATAAGTTATATCGAATTCATAATCCGCATAAGTGCAACTAAGGCAGCCGCCTGCGCCTTCTAGGCTTGGCACCAGCCAAGTTTTCTTTATGTTCCATGCCTACATGATTGGCGGCTGGCAGGAAATTTGATCTCCAGTAGGATTCCCTTGGCCAATAAGCCATTCGCAGTTTCTGCAATTTTCTCTTTGGACGTTTTGCTTCATGAGGGGGCAAGAAACTTGATCCTGGTGAATAGGTAGTATTCGTTTAAGGAAAATCAGTTTCCAGGCATACTGAACTTCATCTCGAAAGGAAGGGTGGCACGATTCCATCATGTCTATCATTCGCTTGGGCAGCTGTTCCATTTGGGGTCTCTCCTTCGTAATTTTGTTAAGACCATTGTATTTCGCTTTTCGTAAAAATGTTGTGAGAAAAATCACACAAAAGTTAGCTGTTTATAGCGAATTATTAATAACCTCTTTAATAATCGGCGATTCAACACCAACAAAAATAGATATATAATTCAATTAAGTTAAAAGATAAAGAAAATTAAATGATTAAAAAAAGAAAGGAGACAAAAAGATATGGCTTTGCCAAAGCTGAACTCCCCTCCCGATTTACAGCATGAGGCACAAAAGAGAAGAGGAGGGTTTGATTCCAAATGGCTGGTAATTGGAACCGCCATCATACTGGTAACTTACTTCGCCATTGTACCTTTGATCTTTCTTCTCTGGCAAAGTTTTAAGGGAGCTTCAGGGTTTACTATCGCGCACTACGTAAAAGCCTATACCAATCCAGAAACCCTAACTTTATTCTTCAATTCCATTCAATTCGCTGTTGGAACAACACTTGTGGCGTTTACAATCGGGTTGCTGCTCGCTTGGATGAATGAGCGCACGAATACACCGTTTAAATCGCTGTTCTATGCTTTATCCATTATACCGCTCATTATCCCAGGTATCTTGTTTACCGTTTCCTGGATCTTACTGGCTAGCCCGGAAATCGGACTGTTCAATATCGCGCTTCAAAAGCTTTTTAATACGGACATGGTATTCTTTAACATCTACTCGATGGGCGGGATGATTTGGGTAGATGGATTGCATTACTCGCCAATGGCTTTCCTCCTCTTGTCCGCTGCTTTCCGATCGATGGACCCATCCCTTGAGGAGTCCGCTATGATGAGTGGGGCTGGGATACTAAAAACAGCCTACAATATCACCTTGAAGCTGTCTTGGCCCGCTATCTTTGCTACAATGCTTATTTTATTCGTCAGAGCAATCGAATCATTTGAAGTTCCAGCTTTGCTAGGGTTGCCGGTGGGCATTCAGGTATTCACATCTTCCATTTATAAGGCGATTCATAGTTACCCAAGCAACATAGGATTAGCCTCAACGTACGCCATAACATTGATCCTGATTACTACCGGCGGAATTTACTTGCAGTCCAAGCTCTCGAGTTCAGGAAGTAAGTATTCCACGATGACCGGAAAAGGATTCCGACCGCGAACGATGGATTTGGGAAAGTGGAGATATTTCACAGCAGGATTGTTTATCGTTTACTTCTTGCTTATCGTCATCCTGCCTTTCCTGGTCTTGGTTTGGTCCTCCTTACAGAAGTTCTATAGCGTTCCAACGGTAGAAGCCTTGAAAAGTCTGAGTTTTGATAACTACAAGTATATCTGGTCTTATCCGACTATCGGCAGATCTGTTTGGAACAGCTTCATCTTAGCAGTCGGTAGTGCAACGACGATTATGCTTTTGACTGCAGTGATTTGCTGGATCGTGGTCAAGACGAACATTCGTGGTCGTTGGATATTGGATAATATCGCTTCCTTACCGATGGTCTTCCCTGGTATCGTTCTTGGTTTGTCTATCATGGTTCTTTATCTAAACTTTGATATCGGGGTTTACGGAACACTCTGGATTCTGTTTATCGCCTATCTTACTCGCTTCTTACCTTATGGGCTTAGATACAATACGACATCCATGCTGCAAATTCATAAGGAATTAGAAGAATCAGCTGCCATGAGTGGAGCTGGTTGGGGAACGACGTTTAGGAAAGTGATTCTTCCTTTACTTAAGCCAGGGTTCATTGCAGGCTGGATCTACATTTTGATTGTTTCCATCCGGGAGTTATCCGGCTCTATCTTACTCTATAGCCCAGGTTCGGAAGTTATTTCCATCACGATTTGGGAATTGTGGGAAAATGGCCAATATGTTCAGCTAAGTGCTTTAGGCGTCATGTTTATCATCGGCTTATTCATTCTTGTCATGTTATCCCAAGTGTTAAGTAAAAGATACGGTGTGAAAGAAATGTAAAGACTGGGAGGTGCTTTAATGTTAAGAGTAAACGCTTTATATAAGGAATATCCCAATGATGCGGGTCAAGTGGTAAAAGCTGCGCAGAATATCACCTTTGAAGTGCCACAGGGAAAGCTCTTTACCTTACTTGGGCCAAGCGGATGCGGAAAAACAACAACGCTTCGATCCATTGCTGGCCTTGAGAAACCAAGTGGTGGAGAGATTAATATCGGGGAAGATGTCGTATATTCATCCAAGAAGAACATTTTTGTTCCTCCTAATCGCCGTGATATCGGAATGGTGTTTCAGTCTTATGCGATTTGGCCTCATATGAATGTATATGAAAACGCTGCCTTCCCGCTGAGAGTGGGTAAAACGAAATATTCCAATAAGCAGATCGATGAGAGAGTCCTGCGTGCACTGCATGTCGTTGCACTCGATGGCCTAGAATCAAGATCGGCTACGAAGCTTAGCGGCGGGCAGCAACAGCGTTTGGCCTTAGCGCGTGCCTTGGTGATGGAACCTAAATTGCTTCTCTTGGATGAACCGCTAAGTAACCTCGACGCCAAGCTGAGAGAGCGAATGAGATTTGAATTAAAAAGACTGCAGCGAGATTTGGGAATTACCTCGATCTACGTCACGCATGACCAGAGTGAAGCCTTAGCTCTCTCAAATCAAATTGCGGTCATGAATGCAGGTCATATTATACAGCTAGGTTCGCCGAGGGAGATCTATGAGCAGCCGAAAAGTGAGTTTGTAGCTGACTTTATTGGGAGTACTAACTTTGTCTACGGCACGATCGTTGGTACCGGTGAAAAGCAAGGTTTATACCATGTCAAAACCGAATGCGGCCTTATAATGGCCTATTCACTAGAGACGCTGTCAAAAGGTCAAGATGTGTTGCTCTCCGTCAGACCAGAAAACCTTCATGTTACTTCTGAACGACCGCAAACATCCAATGTGTGGGAAGGAGTTTTGGATACAAAGATATTCCTTGGAGAATACCTGGACTTTCAAGTCAAAATTGGTGAAACCATCCTGCAGGCAAGGGTGCATCCATCCATCCGAATTGATACGGGGCAAAAAGTCTTCTTAGAGGTAGATCCGCTAAAATGCATTGTCATTCAAGATGCTCAGGCTTCAAAAGAAAAAGTAGAGGTCATTAAAGAGGTTTCATAAGGTGGGATGCGTCAGGAGTGTGGTTTAGAAATGAATGAAAGTTGATTGTAACAACTTTAATAGGGGGTTATCAGACATGATGAGAAGAAGGATGCGTTTTCCAATTGCTATGCTCATTATCGCTATGCTTGTTTCCTTAATGACAGCTTGTGGACAGTCAACGAGTTCTCCTCCGCCAGCAAGCAGTACCCAACCTACAAGCTCTACGCCTACCCCTGCTGACTCTCCCGGGGGAACAGTTGAATTGAAGACCGCAAAAGACATTGCGCTCTACGAAGGGGCTGATCGGGAGCAAAGACTGATTGAAGGGGCTAAAAAAGAAGGAAAACTGACCATCTATACTTCAATGGCGATTGAAGATATGCAAAAAATGGTTGCTGCTTTTGAAGCAAAGTATGGAATCAAAGTGGATGTTTGGAGAGCCGGCTCAGAGAAGGTTGTGCAAAGGGCCGTAACAGAGACCCAGGCGGGACGACATGACTTTGATATTGTGGAAACGAATGGACCTGAACAAGAGGCTTTACACCGGGAGGGCTTACTGCAAGAAGTCAAATCACCATACTTAAATGATTTGATTCCGGAAGCCATTCTGCCGCATAAGGAGTGGGTGGCTACGCGTCTGAATATCTTTGTCCAGGCGTATAACACACAAAAAGTAACCAAAGAGGAACTTCCAAAAACGTATGAAGACCTGCTTGATCCGAAGTGGAAGGGACGATTGGCGATTGAAGCAGAGGATTTAGACTGGTTTGCAGAGGTTATCAAGGATACAGGTGATGAAGAAAAGGGATTGCAGCTATTTAAGGACATTGTGGCTACGAATGGCTTGTCCGTTAGAAAAGGCCACACCCTGTTAACCCAAATGGTAGCATCTGGTGAAGTGCCTTTGGCCCTAACCGTTTACAACTATAAGGCTGAGCAGTTAAAGAATGAGGGTGGACCAATTGATTGGTTTGCTATTGAACCGGCTATCGCACGACCAAATGGCGTGTCCGTATCTAAAAATGCTCCACATCCATTTTCCGCTGTACTGTTCTATGACTTTATGATCAGTACCGAAGGGCAGCAAATGCTGGGCGACTTCAGCTTCGTTCCAACAAGCAATAAGGTAGATACAAAACTGAATGATATGCCAATGAAGTTTGTCGATCCGGCCGTTGTACTCGATGAAAACGAGAAATGGTCTAAACTTTACGAAGATATCATTGTGAAGAAGTCTAATTAAGGGGAGTAACAGGGG
Source organism: Ammoniphilus sp. YIM 78166 (assembly GCF_004522215.1). Lineage (GTDB taxonomy): Bacteria > Bacillota > Bacilli > Aneurinibacillales > RAOX-1 > YIM-78166. The sequence continues at coordinate 47,168 of NZ_SDLR01000008.1, forward strand.
GTGTAAACCCCCGATTCATACACTAAATTGAACAGAATAGATGGGAGGAGCAATAACATGGCACAAGCGAAAGATGCAGTAGTTTCAGAGGATCTAGCGAAAAAGTTTGCGACCGAAAAGGAGTCGGCTTACACCCGATGGGTTAAAAGGGAAGGACTAGACATTATTGCTGGACATTATATCCCTAATCTTCATACCGTGGAACTCAAGCCTTGGGCAAGACGTGGAGGTTCTGGAGTCTTCATTAACCATGAAGCATCAAGACATTCTAATGATTGTTATGTGTGCGAGATTCCCCCAGGCAAAAAACTAGAGCCGCAGCGGCAATTGTTTGAAGAAATGATCTATGTCCTGGATGGCAAAGGATCTACTTCGGTATGGACGTCAGAGGGCAAGCGGGTTACCTTTGAATGGCAAGCGGGTTCACTTTTTGCGATTCCGATCAATGCCTGGCATCAGCACTTTAATGGTTCGGGTTTAGCTCCTGCCCGTTTTCTTTCGGTAACGAATGGTCCGATTGTGATCAACATCTATGATGATGAGGAATTCATCTTTAATACCGAGCATGATTTCAAGAATCGCTTTAATGGCGATCCGGATTACTTTAATAATGGGGGAGAGCAGAAAGGCCTGCTTCTTGAGACGAACTTTGTAGCGGATGCACGCAGCTTGCAGCTCATCCATGCCAAAGAACGCGGAGCGGGAGGAGGACATATCCGATTTAATATGGCTAAGGGATCGATGAACAGCCATATCTCCCAGTTCCCCGTAGCCACCTATAAGAAAGCCCACCGTCACGGTCCAGGAGCTCATGTCATCATTCTGGATGGTGAAGGATATAGCTTAATGTGGCCAGAAGACTCCGAGATCAATCGTTATGATTGGCAGGAAGGAAGTATGATTGTTCCGCCGAACATGTGGTATCACCAGCACTTTAATACAGGTCAAAAGCCTGCTCGCTATTTAGCACTAAAGTATGAAGGCACTTCGATTCGCAATAGCAAAGGAGTCCCTAAAGCCTGGATTAGCCAGCGGGTGGGAGGAGACCAAATCGACTATGCGGATGAAGAGCAAGCAGTACGCGATATGTTCAGAGAGGAACTAGGCAAGTATGGACTAGAGCCACGGATGGACGAAGCCTACACGAATGAATTATCAGATCTTCCGCCTAAGCCTTCAAAATAATAGGTAAAAATAGCCGAATGGGTATATTGCCTATTCGGCTTTCATCATTTTTATTAGAAATGTTCCGTATAAAGGAACTCCTTCAACTTTTCTAATGAGTAACCTTGTAGAATAAAATTACTCATAACATTTTTAATTAACAGAAAAGTGGAGGTTATCATTATGGAAAATGTAAACATACCCAACTATTTAACCGGAAAAAGAGTCGCCATATTAGGCTACAGCACCGGAGGGAAATCCTTTGCAGAGGAACTCAGGAATCAGCAAATCTCAGTGATCATTGGTCTACGCCCCGTAGATGATGAGTGGAGTCTTGCCGAGCAGGATGGTTTTGAGGTGCGAACACTATGGGAAGCCGTTGAAGCGGCGGATATTATCCAGGTCTGGTAAAAGCGTGGGAGAATGGTTTGCTTTATTGGCTGCTCTTTCTTTTGCCAGCTCGAATGTCATGGTGAAAAAAGGAACGACACCTCAGTCCCGTGAGAATGGGGCATTTCTTTCCATTCTTCTCACAGCTGTTATTTCTGGAATTTTCTTTTTGGGAGCAGGATGGTTTAATGGATTTCCTGATTTTACTTCAGAAGGTATGCTGTGGTTTGCACTAGCAGGAGTCCTAACATCTTTTATCGGAAGGATCCTTCTGTTTAATTCGATTCAGCATCTGGGTTCTGTCAGGGCTTCAGCGATTAAGCGGTTAAACCCCTTTTTTACAGTTATGATCGGTATTCTCTTCCTACAGGAGACACTTACTAGCTTCATTATTTTAGGAATGGTCTTGATTTTTGGCAGCACCGTTGTGTTGGTCGGAGAATCCTTGGCCAATTGGCGGAACGCCAAAAAAGAAATAGCCGCTGCAATTGAACCAAGTTCTCCACCCCAACGAAGACTAGTGGCAAAAGACTTGTGGAAACTAATTGCCAGCCTTGGCTATGTGTATGGGATCGTTTCGGCCTTGGCCTATTCTGTCGGATATGTTGTGAGAAAACAAGGTTTAACGGAAATTCCAGATCCCTTTTTTGGAACCCTATTGGGAGCGATAGTGGGCATGTTGATTTTCGGACTGATATCTCTTTTTAAAGAGGCTAATCGGAGATCGATCATATCCACCTTTACCGAATTTAAGCCTTGGCTTTTTGGGGCAGGAGTTGCCACTTCCCTAGGGCAAATTTTCTACTTTATTGCTCTTCAATATAGTGGAGTTTCCCAAGTTGCCCTTATCGCTTCTACCGATGTCATATTGACCATTTTCCTTTCGGCATGGGTGTTTAAAACGCAAGAAGGAATTACGCGTACGGTTATTCTAGCCTCACTTGTAGCGATGACCGGAGCTGGATTCATTGCGTTAGGTTCATAGAGGAATAAACGTGGGAAGGAGCAGGAAAATGAGTTCTGATTTAAAGCAGATGTTAGCGGATGCGATTCGAATGATGGAAAAAGCAGAGCATCTTGATTTTAACGGGCACTTTAGCGTGCGCATACCGCATAGCGAATGGATCCTTATTAATTCGGCCTCGGCGAGCAGGAGTGCCTTAACCAAAGAAGATATTATCGCTATTGACTTAGATGGAAACGTAGTAGAAGGTGAGGGTCGCCCCCCTAATGAGTATCCCTTGCATACACAGATTTACAAGCGCAGACCAGATGTTCAAGCGGTGGCACATACTCATCCCAAATGGTCTACTCTGTTTACCATTTCTAAAATTCCGTTGAGGCCGGTAACGATCCAAGGAGCTGTGCTGGGTCATGTACCGGTGTTTGCGAAATCTCATTCTATCAGTAACACTCAGATTGCGGATGAATTAGCGGATAAGCTTGGGGAAAATAACATGGCTCTCATGAAAGCACACGGAGCTGTTATTGTCGGGGAAACGATTGTAGATACATTTGTACGGAGCGTATTTCTTGAAGAAAATGCCTATCGTCAATATATGGCTGGGCAGCTTGGTTATCCCCATTCCTTGGAAGAACAGGAGATTGAGGAAATGTCTAAGTTTATATGGCAGCCAAGAAATATTCAAAAAGTATGGGACTACCATTACAGTAAACTATAAAATCTGAGACGAAAGGAGAGGTTTACATTTGAACCCTGTGATCTCCGAGCCGGAGCAGAGACCCCAGATCAAACCCGTTAAGGATCCTCCTTTCTGGGGGATATGTTTGGGCCATACCTTTACCCACTGGTATCCTGCATCCTTTTATATCATGCTGCCTTTCATCTCTCTAGAATTTGGATTTTCGATCACCCAAGCCACCTTTCTTATTACCTTTATGTATTTGGTGAAGTCCTTTGTTGGCTTGCCAATCGGGGCCGTTACCGATATGGTAAGCCGAAAGAGTATCATGATGGCCATATCCATTAGCCTTGCAGGACTTCCTTATTTATTTATGGGGATGGCTAGTACTTATTGGATGTTTCTTATCTGGGTGGCTATTATGGGGATCGGTAATGAATTATGGCATCCTGCTTCGTTTTCCAGTTTATCCGCTCTTTATCCTGGACAGCGGGGATTTACCTTTGGTGTTCATGGAATGGCGGCTAACTTAGGTGACCTGTTGGCGCCGGTCATCATTGGAACTCTGTTAGTTTCCATGAGCTGGAAGACAGTCATCTACTGGAATGTGTTCCCTGGCCTTTTGGTTGCCGGCTTTATCCTTATCCTCTTGAGAAATTTGAATGCTCCAGGGAAGCAGAAGAAAGAAGGTCAAGGTGCTAGCTTTGAGGAATATAAGCTAGGACTAGTGGAGTTATTTAAGAATCGATCTGTTTTATTCATAGCATTGGCGAGTGGAATCCGATCTATGGCCCAGAATGGTCTGCTTACGTTTATCCCGTTATATCTGGCCTTTGAATTATCTCTTTCTCCATTATGGGTGGGGATTTATGTTACCATTCTGCAAGCAGGGGGCATGCTGGCAGCTCCGGTTGCGGGGCACTTTTCCGATAAAGTAGGAGCTAGGAAAGTCATCATGTCAGGAATGGTCATGACTTCGATTATGATTGTAGTTTTTGTGTTGGTGCAAAACGATTGGTTATTAATCATTTGTATTGGTTTATTAGGGTTCTTCCTTTATTCCTTAAGACCAGTTATGCAAGCATGGGCCATGGAGCGGACATCGCAAAAAATGGCAGGAACCACAACAAGCCTTCTATTTACAACTCAGTCCATTCTGTCTTCTTCATCCCCATTAATTGGCGGGCTTCTTGCTGACCAATTTGGCATGATGGCTGCCTTTTACTTTGTTGCGGCTGTGATCTTGCTAGGTAATATTGTTGTAGCTATGATTCCAAAAGAGGTAACAACAGCTTCATCCTAGATGGATGAGGCTTTTTTCATTAATCGAATTATTGAAATTATTACTTCGAATTGTTCCGCATAAAAGAACGCATGAAACCTAAGTGCTCCTATATCGTGCTACTATTAATGTAATTCGTAGTACCGATATGACTAGAGGAGGAAAATGTATGCATATTCCTGACGGAATCTTAGATCCAAAAGTCTGGGTGGGCACGGCTGCTGTGACTGGATTTGTGTTAGCCAAGAGTGTCAAGTATTCAAAGGAAAAGCTCGATCATAGGGCAGTGCCTGTCCTGGGGGCTATGTCCGCCTTCATCTTTGCAGCGCAGATGATTAATTTTCCCTTACTCGGCGCAGCTGCTTCCGGACATCTTATCGGTGGAGCATTGGCAGCTATCCTGTTCGGTTTCTGGCCGGCTACTTTAATCATGACAACGGTGGTTGCTATTCAAGCCCTTGTCTTTCAGGATGGTGGAATTACCGCAATGGGAGCCAATATCTTGAATATGGCCATTATTGCCCCGGGGATTGCAGCATTGGTTTATAAGATGCTTGAAAGGCTGTCATTGCCTGAAGCGGGAAGAGCTTTTATCTGCAGCTGGTTTTCTGTCATGGGCGTTGCTGTTATAGGGGCAGTTCAATTAGCGCTTTCTGGCGTGGTTTCCCTCGATTTGGCGATGAGCTCTCTATTATTCTGGCACGCTTTCATCGGGGTTGGGGAAGGCTTGATAACGGCAGCAGTACTGCCATTTGCATTAAAGTCTTCATTTGGTGCAATATTTGAGGAAAGGGCGGCTTCATAAAATGAACAAACAAGTGAGGATTTGGCTGGCACTATCGTTTGTGGTGGCAGGAGTACTTTCTTTGTTCGCTTCTTCCCATCCTGATGGATTTGAGAAGGCGGGGGAAGATACCGGCTACATTCACACGGCTACTTCTTATCTCTCCTCTCCCTTTCCAGACTACAGCTTACCTAACGTTGATTCTTGGCTATCCGATAGTTTAGCTGGTGTGATAGGAGTATTTTTAACCTATGTCCTATTTGTCTTGTTTGGGAAATGGGCAGGGAGAAATACAAGATGACAGGATGGATTCAAAGTCCGCCACTAAAGGTGATTGGGGCCCTTCTAATCATTGTAATGGGGGTCTCTATCACTTCCTTGGAAACGCTATTTTGGTTGCTCTTATTGGGACAGGGCTGGCTGACACTGGAGAGAATTCCTCTTAAATTCCTTGGGAAGAGGCTTCGTCTGATTCTGCCATTCTGCTTGTTTACTTTCGTTTTTTTTCCTCTTTACGAAGGGGCAAAGGAGATATGGATCGGCGATGTTTTTTCTATTTCTGCTGTTGGCCTTGAAAAGGCATGCCTCTATTCAGGTCGACTATTGTTTACTGTCCAAATACTCACGTTTATGTTTTATCAAATAACGTTACCCGTCTTCTTCCAATCCTTACTTCAGTTAAAGGTTCCTCCCATATTTGTGGAGATGATTCTTTTTACTTTACGCTATATGGAGGTTTTCGGGGCCGAAGCAAGAAGTATGCTGAAAAGCTTGAAAAGCAGGGGATTTAAAACCAGGCATTGGTTCTCTCTGTCCAGTTACGTAACGCTTTCACGCTTAATTGGAGCATTGCTCATTCGTTCGTTTAGCCGTGCTGAGCGAGTGTATATTGGAATGTTATCAAGAGGGTACCGTGGCATTGTCGTGACCAGGATATCTGCGAATATTCGATTAAAAAGTGATATGTGGAAAGTAGCTTGCTGGGTACTGCCTGTGTTTGGACTGTTTATTTTAGATAAATGGTAGGGAGGAAAAATGGTGGAGCCGATGATAGAATTTAGGAAAGTCACGTATAAATATAAGGGGGAACGTCCGGCATTGGAGGACGTTTCTTTGTCGATTAGCGAAAAGAAAAAAACAGCGATTGTTGGGGCAAATGGGGCAGGTAAGTCTACTTTGCTGCTCCATATGAATGGCTTATTCTTGGCCAGTTCAGGTGAGGTCCGATATTGTGGTCAATCCATTACGAAAAAAAATCGAGATGAGATGACGGAACGCGTAGGCATCGTTTTCCAAGATCCAGATGATCAGATCGTTTCGCTGACGGTAAGAGACGATATCGCTTTTGGCCTTGCTCAAAAGGATATGTCACGAGAGGAGCTAGAAAGAAGAACGGATTATTATCTGACTCTATTAAATCTATCACACTTAGCAGAATGTAACCCTAGTGAGCTCAGTTATGGTCAAAAAAAAATGGTGGCAATCGCTGGAGTGCTCACCCTGGAAACGGATGTGGTTATTTTCGACGAGCCTATGGCATTTCTAGACCCGGTCGGTAAAAGGGAAATTCAAGGTGTTATGGAGTTGTTAGCAAATAGGGGTAAAACAGTAGTCGTAGCGACTCACGATATGCAGCTGGTTGCCGAATGGGCAGATGAAGTGGTTGTCATGAAAGCGGGATCCTGTTTAGGGACGTACTCTCCCCATAGACTTTTTTCAAATCATGAATTGATTAAAGAAGCAAATCTTCAGCGCCCTATCGCCGCTCAGTTGCTGGAGGAGGTTTGGGATGGACCTCCCTCAGAGATTCCGATTCGACTGGAAGAGGCCCAAAAATGGCTGAAGCAAAAACTAGGTTAATGTATCCGTAATCGGAGCGACGGTGAATTTTCCATACTTAACGCCCTTAATGCTAATGAGTTGGTCACTGAACTTGCGTAATGTTTTGGATTTTCCTTTAACTACAATTATTTCTAAACAATTATGGTGGTCTAGATGGAAATGGGTGGTGGCTAGGATTGAGTCATGCATCTGATGCTGGATATCCGTAATTTCATGCAATACATCTCGCTGGTGGTGATCATAGAATAGCAGGATACTGCCAGCGACGAATTGCTCATCATCCTCCCATGACTTCTTTACTAACGCATCGCGGACTAGGTCGCGGACGGCCTCGGAACGATTTTCATAGCCTTTTAATTTAACCAGCTCATCAAATTGTTCCAGCAGTTTTTCATCCATTGAAACGCCAAACCGTTTTAAGGTTGAATCAGACATCGTTATTCACTTCCCCATGTGTTTCTACTAGTTCTCATTATATCCTTCCGACCAAGCCAAAGATAGGGAGATAATTTGTCAGAAGGGAAGCAAAAAAATCGCTCCTTGCTGGAATGGCAAGGCAGCGATTTTTTTATTGGGCTAAATCTCCGAACTATATTTGGAATAGTAATAGTCCCAGATCTTTTTAAATTTTTCCTGCCTATAGCCTGAACCGATAAGATCCAGCTGTTCGTTCGACGATAGAGGCTTCGGTTCCCCTATGGCTAGGGCTTGATAGTATCTCCTGGCATTCTCCTCTAGGCAAATGCTTAGGAAGAACACTTCCTCTACCGTTTTTCCCACAACAACGACGCCATGCCCCCTGAGCAGAATGGCTTTTCCATCCCCAAGCGAAGTAGCGAGCGCGTCGCCTTTCTCTATGGTATTGATATGGCGAGGATTGTCATGGACCGGAACGGGGCCAACCATGGCTCCCTTGAGGAATACGGGGATTAGGGGACGATCCAGAACGGAAAATAACACGGCATTCGGCGGATGGAAATGCGCTACGCATCCTACATCCGGGCGATGCTTATAAATTTGAGTATGGATGGCAATCTCTGAAGGCGGAATATCGCTTCCTTGCAGTTTTGCTCCTTCCATCGTGCATAAGAGAATATCGTTGGGGGTCAGCGCAGCCCTGCTGGTTGTCCGTCCATTAATATAGAATCCGTCCAATTCCGGTACCTTCATGCTCACATGGCCGCTGTAATCCCCTAATCCACTTTCATTAATCAGCCGACAAGCGGTGCTTACTTTTGTCTTCGCATCTAGTAATGTACTGGCGGAATTCATATAAAACCCCCTCTTTTCGTGGTATTACCATCATAATACAAATACAGTATGCAATTTCGGTCGGATTTCTAATAGGTTTATTAATAAAACGATTTCTTTCATCTATTCTTTCGGAAAGGTTAATATCGGCATGTGTAGAATTTAAATAGGAAATGCCTAAAAATGGAGGGTTCTGATTGGAAATAGAGCTTCTGAAAACGTTTCAGCATGTCGCTCAGCTAGGCAGTATTTCGAAGACGGCCGATGAAATGTATCTTTCCGTTTCAACGGTAACATCGAGGATCCAAAAGCTGGAGGGCCAATTGAATATTGAACTCTTTCACCGGGTTGGCAGGCGACTGCAAATCAGTGCGGACGGCAAAAAATTCTTAGTCTATGTGGAGCGTTTTCTGAACATTCTTGATGAAGGCTGCGAAAAAATCTCAGTCTCCAAAAAAGAGGGGGAATTGAACATCGCGGTTTCATCCAATATCACGAATTACATTCTGCCCGGCCTGATCAGAAGGTTCAAAGAGCAGCATCCCTATATCAGGATTAGAATCGTTCAAAGCTCCAATCATCAATTGGTGGATCGGATCAGCGATGGGTATATGGAGCTTGGCATTGCCAATCACTTTGTGAATGAAGGCGGCGTAACGAGCCAATTATGGTTCAAGGATAGAATTGTGCCCATTCTCGCCAAGGGCCACCCTCTATCTGAACGCAAGACACTATGCCCGGAAGATATTAAGCCTTATCTATTTATAGGGTATGCTAGCCATACTCGCAAATGGAAAGTGATCAAGGACTGGTTTGCCCATGCGGGGATTGAACCCCGTGTCGTCATTGAAGTCGATGAGGTGGGTCTAGTGAAAAAATTTGTGAAAAAAATGGGCGCTATCACCTTTTTGCCCTATATTTCAGTCAAAAGGGATTTGAATAAGGGCAGCCTGATCACCATTCCGCCAAATCCGCCGATAAAGGAGAGGGATACCGTTTTTGTGTTCAAGAGAAATCTGGAACTCTCCCAAGCCGCTAAGCTATTTATGGAGTTCGCCCAACATGCAAGAGGGGAGGAGCATCATGGAATTGCTTCATTTGGAAACCTTTGCGAATCTGGTTCAGTATCGTAATTTTAGTCTTGTAGCTAAAAAAATGAATATCTCCCAACCGACCGTAACCGTTAGAATAAAAATGCTAGAGGAAGAATTGGGCGTTGACCTGGTCATCCGCGTGGGCAGAAAAGTAGAAATTACTCCAGCCGGACAAGCCTTTTATGATGCCGTCGACCGGTCTTTGCGCGTTCTACGCGATGGGCTGGAAACGATGAGCAATCCTAGGGAAAACAGCAAGCCTCATCTTTCTTTAGGCGGAACCCATACCGTCAGCTACTATTTCTTATCTGAAATGATCCCGGATTTTTGCCATCAGCTTGACCTGGACCTGTCTCTTTACACCGGTCAGACCGCGGAAGTATTTGAAATGATACTAGATCAGGTCGTAGATATGGGATTTGTCTGCACGAACCTGGAGCATCCTGATTTAATCAAAACCAAGCTTTATCAGGACCTGTTTTATCCTGTTGCTCTTCCCTCACATCCTCTGGCCAAGGAGATAAAAATCAGAATTCTTGACTTGAAGGATGAGCCTTTAATCACGTATCAAAAAGGCAGAAGCCTAAATTATAGAATTGAAAGTTTGTTCAGGGAAGAAGGCCTGCGTTCCAATACGATTATGGAATTGAAATATGTAAATAGCATTAAAAAAATGGTTCTGGAGGGAAACGGAATCTCATTTCTTCCTTGGATTTCTATAGAAAAAGATGTGAGAAATGGGCAAATGGCCGTGCTCCCTTTGGCTCTTGCCAAACCTCTGGCAAGAGATGTTCATTTCGTTTTCCACCGCAAGCATATCCAATCCGAGAAAATTGTTGCCCTAGTTCAATTCGTCAGGGACTACTTAAATTTGAAAGGATTTCCTGTTCATTCCCAATAATACTAGTGTTATTACATCGCTATGCAACGAAAACAGAGAAGAGTATATACTTGGAAATGTAGAAGGAAAACCAAACGAGAAAAGGGGTTGGAAATATTGGGGCGTGAATCGCATTACACAAGCACGAAACCTAGGGTATTCGTTAGAGGACTGGAAGGCAAGTATAACCTAAAGGAAGAATTGAAACGACTCCGTTCCTTGCCAAGAGTCATCCGTGGGGATGAAATCAAATTTATGGACGGCCCGCAATCCTTCAGCAAGCATTTTGTAGAGCCGGTGGATGGCATGACGCAAACGCTTCACATCCATTTGGAAGAATACGCTCCAGGTGGAACCAATCAAAAGCATGGCCACGTAAATGAAGCTGCATTCTATATTTTGGACGGAAAAGGCTACGAAATCCATGATACGATCCGCTATGATTGGGAAGCAGGCGATGTGGCCATCGTTCATAACAACTGCGTTCACCAACACTTTAATGCAGACAAATATAAGCCAGCTCGTGCGCTGGTCATTAAAACCAAGCCGATGTACCTGTTCATGAATATGCTCTTCCAAAAAAATGTGGTAGCACGCCCAACAGAGCCTACTCCTGAAGGAAGAGGATTTGAGCCAAGGCATTATGAGGATAACTTTAATCATCTGGATGACTAATTTGTGGGTTCTAATATCTGAATAATCTAAAAAGTGAGGGGATTTTAAAGATGGCATGGGATGAATCAAAAAAATGGATTCAAGGCGAAGAAAACCAAAAATTTTATCAGGACCTGCTCGATGATGCGGCCACTAAGCCGATTCGCGACCAGCAGCGGAAAAAAATAGTTAAGCCTAAGGACATGCCGTGGGAAATGTCTCGCCAAGGATTACTAAAACATTTAATCAATGAACAAATGAACACCCGAATGGAAACGGTTGACGCTTATATGCAAATCATTCCGCCGGGAAGCAAATCAGGAAAGCACCGCCATTTAGCGGAAGAATGCCTCTATGTTCTAGAAGGGCAAGGCTATGATTTACATCAGGACTGTGATGTGGAAATCGGGGACGTTTATGAGTTTGTTCCTCAAGATGAGGTGAAGAAATTCGAATGGAAGGCAGGGGACGTCATCTATATTCCCCCAAATACGATTCATCAGCATTTTAATGCCAATCCGGATCGTCCTGTCCGATTGATATCAGCTATTAATCGCATCTATAAATATTGTGGATTAAATGACTTGGAACAAATTGAAAATGCTCCTGAATTTGATGAATCGATAGAGCTCAATGACAGAGTCATCGAGCAATACTTAACAAAAAAGGTAACGAAATAACTCTGCTCGGGCTTGATCATAAATAGATATGGTCAAGCCTTCATTGTAAAAGAGAGGAGGTTTAGACTAATGCAGCCCTTGATAGAGGCGTTTGTCACTCTATTTACAGGAGTACACTTCTGGCTCATGATCGGGGGAGCCCTTTTGGGATTGCTCGTAGGCGCACTTCCGGGACTTGGCGGAGGGATGGCTATTGCCTTGCTTCTGCCCTTAACCTACAGCATGGATCCGGGGATGGCCGTCGTGCTACTGATTACGGCCTATGGGGCCAACCCGTTAGGAGGAAGCATACCTGCCATCCTCATCAATACGCCAGGCAGCGGGGAAAATGCCTCCACTACCTTGGATGGCTATCCGTTGGCTAAACAGGGTAAAGCAGGCATTGCCATCGGAGCCGTCATGATGTCCTCAGCCCTGGGTACCATTATTGGGTTCATTGCGCTTATTTTCCTGATTCCCTTTTCGCGCGAAATTGTCTTAGCCTTTTCCTATCCTGAGTTTTTCATGATGGCCTTATTTGGTTTAACTGTCATCGTGATGGTTACCAAGGGAAATCGCGGAAAAGGCATGATTGCAGCGGGCTTTGGGCTTCTCTTTTCTTTTGTTGGCCGCGAGCCAGTCAATGGAAGTTCGCGTTTTACCTTCCACAATATCCATTTGGAAGACGGACTTGCTGTGGTTGCCGTGGTCATTGGACTAATGGCCTTGGGTGAGGCTATTTCACTGTACGCCAAAAATGAAACCGTTTCAAAAAACGATGAAAACATGAAGGTAGATGGCATTCTCAAAGGATTTTGGGAAGCCTTCAGGCATTGGGGAGTGACCTTGCGTTCCTCCATCATCGGAATCATTATTGGAGCGGTTCCAGGCGTTGGCGGTCAAGTTGCCGGCTTCTTGGCCTACGGTCAGGCAGCCCAATTTTCAAAGCACCCCGAGCGGTTCGGAAAAGGGGCGGTGGAGGGGGTCATTGCCAGCGAGGCTTCTCATAATGCCAAGGAGGCTGGTTCCTTCTTGCCTACTCTGGCATTTGGAATACCAGGCAGCTCTGCGATGGCTATCCTATTGGGAGGGCTTATCCTGCATGGCATCTCTCCGGGTCCGGAGATGATGCTGAGAAATCTGGATGTCGTCTATCTACTTATGGTCGCCTGGATGGTCGGGGGAATCGTGACAGCGATTGCGGGGTCCATAGCTGGAAAATATCTAGTGTTTATTACCAAGGTGCCAAGCCAATACATTGCGCCAGCCATTATCTTCTTGACGATCATTGGCGTATACTCCCTAAAGCAATCCATGGTCGATGTCTTCGTCCTGGTGTTTTTTGGGATGCTTGGTTTCCAAATGAAGAAATACGGATTTCCCCGAGTTGCAATGGTCATCGGGTTTGTTTTAGGCTCTCTGACGGAAATCTCTTTTCAGCAAACGGTAAGCGGAATGGGGTATCTGGGCTTTTTCACCAGACCGTTCAGTTTGATTTTGCTTATCCTAACGCTAGTCGCTTTCTTTTACCCTTCATGGCAAAGCCGGAGGCAAGCGAAAAAGCTGCAAAAGCCATGGCAAGATGAGAATGTGTCATAACGGGAAGGAGATGAACCGATGAAAACTCATTTGGAGGAAAAGGTTACTATCGCATGCTTGACGCTGATCGCCTTGGCCTTCCTGATCATTTGTTTCCAGGCGAAAAGCTTCGCCAGCATCCGTGTTCCGCTGTTAATCCTAATCCCAACCTTTTTGGGATTGCTGTGGCAATTAGGCAAAGCATGGATTCCTGCATGGAAAGAATGGACGCTTCAAAAACAAAAAAGCAATGATGAAGCCTTCCGGATGGATGCTGAAGTCATGGAGGAAACAAGCGAGGAAAAAAAAAGACGGCTCCATTTTTCCCTATGGCTTGTATTCGTCACGGCACTCGTCTACTATCTTGGGTTCATATATGCGATCTTTGCGAGCTTATTATTCTATTTCCGAGTCCTAGCCCGCTTTCCATGGTTAAAGAGCATATACGCGACTGCAGGATATCTTGCATTCCTTTATCTCTTCTTTGTAGTCTTTTTGAAGATGGATTTACTATAATTTACCGAATAAAAAGTGAAGAAGGAGGGTTATTAAATGACAAAAAATCGGATTTCCCTCAAATGGGTGGCAATGATTGGCGCTCTTATGTTTATCGCTAGCGGGTGCGGTGGTGCCCCTTCGTCGTCAAATGAAAGCGCGTCCACGGGCAGCCCTCCTGCAAAGGAAACAACGGCTCCTGTGGATCAGGAACAGAAAAAGACAGATTATCCGAAAAAGAACATTACCTTCCTCGTGGGCAGCAAGCAAGGTGGAGGCTATGACAGCTGGGCAAGAGGCATAGCTCCATTCATTGAAAAGCATCTTCCCAATAACGTGAATATTATCGTCCAAAATGATGGCGCAGCCAATGGAAAAGTGGCGGCAACCAAATTGCACCGGGGTGCTCCGGATGGCTATCTCTTCAATATTGTCAATTCCGGCTTAGCGGCTACCGAAGGTGAACCCGGCGTTGAATATTCTATGAAGGAATGGACTTGGCTGGCCTCATTGACGGACGAGTTTCAGGTCATGGTGGCCAGTCCGAAATCCAACATCAAAACGCTTGATGACCTGCTGGCAAGAAACAATAAATTCATTTACTCGTCCTCCGGCTTTTCAGGGACTTCGGGCACATCCTTCCTCATTTTTAGCGATACATTAGGGCTTGGGTTCGATCATATTTATCATGATGGAACAAGTGAGGTCATTCTAAGCCTCGTGCGGGGAGATTCCGATATTACTTTTGGATCACTGGAGAGCGTAATCGATTATATTGAACGCGGCGATGTGGTGCCGATTGTTTACTTTGGGGAAACCAGACACCCTAGCTTGCCGGACCTCCAAACCATCGTTGAAGCAGGGCACCCTGAGCTGGTTGGGCTTGGCGGGAACCGCTTACTGGCTGCCCCTCCTGGGCTTCCGGAAGACATTAAGCAAATCCTTGTTGCATCGATCGAGAAAGCAGTACAGGATCCAGGCTTCCAGAAATGGTTAGAAACAGAGGAGCGGACCGTCGATTATGCAGGCCCAGAGAAGGCAATGGAGCATGTAAACCGTCATATTGACCGATTTAAGAAGCATGGGGAAATTATTTCAAAGTACAATAACTAAATGGAATATGCTTGCCTTTCCCGGCAAGCATATTCTATTGCCTGTTGGGTTGAGGTGCAGGGAGGTACGGGATGATTTTCTATTACATCTTAATCATGAACGTGTTGAACCAGATTGCCTTTAAAGGAAATAAATTCTTGACTACCTTGTTTGCCATAGAGTTAGGGGCTAGTCCTGTTGCCCTTGGGATTCTAGTGGCGCTTTCGTCTTTATTTCCCTTGTTTCTGGCTTTCCACGCCGGCCGGATTTCAGATGTGTTCGGGAATCGGTTGCCTCTACTTTGCGGGGCTGCGGGAGTAGGGCTAGGATTATTTTTGCCCTTCATCTTTAAGAATTTAAGCATTTTATTTGTTTCCCAAATTTTGATTGGGGCATTTTATCTATTTTTTCATGTCGCGATCCAAAATCTAATCGGGGCTCTAAGCGATGATCAATCTCGAACAAATAACTTTTCCTTATTTAGCCTTGGGGGAGCAGGATCAGGCTTGATTGCTCCCCTCTTCGTTGGATTTTCTATCGACTATATGGGACATTCCTTCACCTATTTCTGGCTTAGCCTATTTGCTTTTATCCCGGGCGTTATCCTGCTTCTGATTCCTCTGCCCCTGGGGCTCACCAGGGAGAAAAAAGAAAAAGTGGCCAAGGCTTGGTATCGCTCCGGCATGATGGAGCTGTTGCGAATTGCTCCCTTGCGCAAAGCCATTTTTACAAGTGGAATCATTCTTACGGCAATTGGGTTTTATCAATTCTATTTTCCCATTTACGGCGCATCCATTGGTCTATCAGCTTCGATAATCGGGATCATCTTAAGTATTTACTCCGGCGCCTTTCTTGTTGTGCGCGTCATCATGCCATTCCTGGTTCGAAAGACGAGCGAGGAAACAGTCCTAGCTAGTTCGATGCTATTCGGAAGCGTTCCGTTTTTACTTATGCCGTCTGCGGAGACGACAGTTGCGCTTTCCTTCCTCTCTTTTCTGCTCGGCTTGGGGCTAGGCGCAGGTCAACCCTTATCGATTGTGTTAACCTACAATCATTCCCCGGAAGGGAGAACGGGGGAAGCTCTTGGGACGCGGGTAACCATAAATAAGCTCATTCAAGTCACTATTCCCCTTGCTGCTGGCTTTTTCGGCTCCACTTTTGGGCTAATGCCTATCTTTTTGGGTACCACTGTACTGCTGTTATACGGAGCTGGTAGCAATTCGAAGATTCTTGCAAAGAAAACAGTCCCGGGAGAGAAGTAGGCATGTACCTTTCCTAGGACTGCATTCTTTTTTAATCTTCCATTGAAAGTCTTTCGGAGATCTCCCTACCAGCAGCTTGGGCTTCCTTGATCAGATGGGCTAATTTCTTCCGGTTCACTGCTTGAATGGGAACAGGAATGGAGATGGCGGCAAAAACACAACCCTCAGCATCTCGAATCGGGGCGGCAATGTCAACAATCCCCTCTTGGAACTCTTCCTCACTTACCGCATAGCCTTGGCTTCTGATTTGTTCTAAAGTCTCACGAAAGCGCCTCTCCGTTGTTATGGTTTTCCTGGTGAAGGGTCGGAGTCCGTGATGTATAATTTTGTCAATTAATTCTGCTTCCTGGTAAGCAATAATCACCTTTCCAGAACTCGTACAATAAGCTGGTGCCTTTTTTCCGATATGACCATAGTACTTGACTGCATGGCTTTTTTCGATGGAAAAGATATAAGACACTTCCAGATCTTCAAGAATCATAAATTGAACGCTTTCATTTATCGATGCGACAAGTTTATGAATAATAGGTAGAGACTCAGTAAGGGCGTTTTGCTCCGAGCTTGCGATACTGCTTAGGGTTAGTATTGATTGGCCTAGACGATAACGTCTTGTCTTGGGATTCTGAGTAACAAATTCTTCACTGGCTAAAGTAAGTAATAATCGACTAATTGTACTTTTGCTAAGACCAAGTGAAAGGGATAAATCTGTCACTTTTTTTTCAGGTTCCTCCTGCGAGAAGCTGCGTAAAATACGTAAAGCATTTTTGACGGACCAAAGGAGGTATTCCTCATTTGATTTTCTAGCTTCCATAAGTATCCTTTCTCATTTCGTTATTTGTTAATTTAAAATATTATAAATAATGATACGGGTGTAGTGACCTGTTCTTCTATATGGAAAATAAGGTGATTAAAAAATATAAAAAAACGTTCCGCCTATAAGAACAACCAAACCTACTTTAGTCTAAATTAAAATAAAATTCAAATAACTAATATCTTTATAGAAAGAGGGAGCGTATTATGCACGACCATGAACATGACCACGACCACGAACATGACCACGACCACCATCATGATGAAAATGTGGATGATGGTACAGATGAGGATAATGTCCTCTATAAAATGGAAAATATCAAGCTAGTATCAGTCGGAATTGATATTGGTTCCTCTGGAACACAGGTGATTTTTTCTCTTCTGAAGTTGAAGAGAGCGGCAAAAGATCTTTCCAGCAGATTTGTTGTGGTTTCAAGGGATTCTATTTATCGCTCACCGGTAACTCTGACCCCCTATATAGACTCCGAAAAAATTGATGACCAAGCAATTGGAAAAATTGTAGGAGATGCATACACGGAAGCGGGGATCAAACCAGATGAAGTACATACAGGTGCTGTTATCCTAACAGGCGAAGCGATTCGACGACATAATGCTCGGGCGATTGCAGATGTGTTGGCGGTGGAAGGCGGACAGTTTGTTTGTGCTTCAGCAGGACATAATATGGAAGCACTTTTGGCTGCTTATGGTTCGGGCGCCTCCCATGAATCCTATGAACGGGAATGTCGGATACTTAACATTGATATCGGTGGAGGCACAACAAAACTTGCCATTGTGGAAAAAGGAAGAGTAGTAGAAACGGCTGCCGTTCATATCGGTGGGCGATTGATTGCTTATGATGAAAATAATCGAATTACTAGATTAGAGCCAGGAGGAGCCTTTATCGCCGAGAAGGCAGGTATTCCACTCCAACTCGGCGATAAACTTGAACCTGAAGCACTTGGAAAGATTACATCATGGATGGCTCAAGCGATTGTGGATATCATCCAAAACGAACAATCCGACTCGCCGTTGATGGAACTCTACTTGACTGCTCCCTTGATGAATGTGGGAAAGATTGGAGGAGTCTTGTTCTCCGGAGGGGTTGGGGAGTATGTGTATGGCCGCGAACAGCGATCATTTGGAGACTTGGGTAAGATGCTGGGACATGCGCTAATGCTGAAGGGAGCAACCGGTGAGATTCCTTGGCCTTTGCTTCCGGCAAAAGAGTGCATCAGAGCGACAGTAGTCGGAGCTTCAGAATTTAGCGTTCAAGTCAGTGGAAATACATTGTACCTATCCAATGAAAGCTTGATTCCCAGAAAGAATTTGCAGGTATTAAAACCTTCCTACGAACTTAAGGGCCCCATAGATTCCATCAGCTTGGCACGATCTATAAGGGAGCATTATGAAGCATTTGATTTGATAGAGGGGGAGTCGGAGGTCGCGCTTGCTTTTCAGTGGGTGGGAGAGCCTTCTTACGAAAGGGTATCTGCTTTCGCCGAGGGTCTAGTTGAAGCCCTGCCCCAGACCATACAGAATAAGAAGCCAATCTACGTAGTCTTGGATGGTGACCTTGCGCGGACTGTAGGATCTATCCTTAAAGAGGAATTCCATGTTGAAAATGACTTGCTCACGATTGATAGTATTACCCTTCAAGACTTCGATTTTATTGATATTGGGCAAATGCTTCAACCTTCAGGGACGATTCCCGTTACGGTGAAGTCATTGATTTTTCAGTTATAAATAGTGAAGGAGCTAATCTAATGGACACGCAAAGTGACCATAGAAAGAGCTCCTTTTTTTGTATGTGCTTCTGTGTTAATAGTTCTTCTGATTCGCTTGGTACAACCATGCAATTTTATCACTGGTAATTACTCCTACTCCTACGACTGGATCCCGCATTCCGTTTTTTTATCCAAAATAACCTAAGTTATCCGAGATCTCATTGGCCACTCGAACAAGTTCTTTAGATATAATAGGGATGTTTCGCTCTTTTATTCGGTCTTTCGGGCCGACGACATTAATTGCTGAAATCACGGATCCTGTATAGTCTCTGATTGGAGCAGCGATGGAGAGAATGCCATCACCTAGCTCTTCATTTCCAACGGCATAACCTTGATTCCTGACCAACTTCAGATGGTTTTTAAATGCGGCAGGATCGGTAATGGTACGTTCAGTATAGGGATAGAGTCCTTTTTCAGTGATGAAGCGATCAATGAATTCATCATCTTTATACGCTAAAAGTACCTTTCCGCAACCGCTGCAATGAGCAGGATTATATTTTCCAATATGGGCAAATATGCGGATAGGATGACTGGCTTCAATTTTATGTAAGTATATGACCTCGTATCCGTCGAGCACTCCGATATGCGTAGACTCAGAAAAACGATCAACAAGCACTTTCATAAATGGTAGCGCTTCCCTGTGGAGCTCTAAATTTGTGGTAATAATGGTTCCTAGAGATAAAAAACAGGTTCCTAACCGGTATTTTTGGCTTTCCGGCACTTTGGTAACAAACCCTTCAATCGCCATGGTATGCATGAGTCGCTGGACCGTGCTTTTCCCGATGCCAAGGGATTTTGATAATTCGCGTATCCCTTTTTCAGGCTCTTCCGCGGAAAAGGAACGCAAGATTCTTAGGGCATTCACAACCGATGACAAGATGTAGTCCGGATTGATTTGCATATACTTCTCCTTTCTAATTTTGTTTTGTCCCACATGAAGGGAAGTGCTCCCATAATTAATATATAAACATTATAAAACAAATCATAAAAGAAAAAATAGTCTTAAATTTTTAATTAGTGTCCCGTATGAAGGTTCATAGATCTTTTATGGTGTACGAAATCGAATATAATACTATTAACAAGGTGATAAACAAAAAATAAATACCAAATTGTCCCGCATGAAGGTGCTAGGTACTTTTATACGGTCTAAAGTGAAGGTAGAATTCAGAATATAACCAATACAACAAACAAAAAACAGAATATTGAATATTGATTGTTTAGGTCAGCGTGAAAGAGATGTTGGGTATGGAGAATAAAGAGTTGCTGAAGGGAGTGATGAGACCCTCGGATGAAGGTAGAGGGTGTAGGCCTTTTAAAAAAATCTTTGGTGGTGAAAACAATGTCAGGAAAAGCAAAGTGGTTCACATCCTTGTTCCAAGAAGGGTATAGGGCTGTTCCTCAAGGAATTACTTACTACTTATTTGTTGGGTTAGCACTCGTCCTGTCTGCTTTTGAACTCTGGCTAGGTTCAGTAGGGAATATGAGTCCTTATTATTACAGTGTTGTATTCTTGACTTTTATCCTGCCCATTACCTTATTGACGACGAGAAGCACGAAAAAAGCATCAGCCAATCCAAGTGTTATGGACTATATCTTTGCGGTGCTTACTCTCCTTTCAGGAGCCTATATTGTAATTAACGTCAAGTCATTTCTAACGAGAATCAGTGGGGTGGATCCCCTATCGAACATTGACTTGGCTGCTGCCTTTGTTTTGCTAGCCGCAGTCCTGGAGCTGACGCGGCGGACGCTGGGATTTGGCTTAACAGCTCTTCTCTTAATTGGGATTGGATACGCTTTCTTAGGGCATCTCATCCCTGGAACCTTTGGACATCGTTCGGTAACACTTGAGCGTTTCCTAGAAGAGATGGTGTTTACCGCAAATGGGATTTTTGGATCGCCTGTTCAAGTAGCAGCAACGTACGCGTTCTTATTCATCGCTTTCGGTCACTTTTTTCAGGCCGCAGGCGCAGGACAATTTATTTTCGATATATGTGCCGTGTTTATGGGAAGACGGGTAGGGGGATTGGCGAAGGTTGCTGTTAGCTCAGCAGGGGTATTCGGGAGCATATCAGGAAGTCCATCCGCAGATGTGGCTACAACGGGCTCCATCAACATCCCAATGATGAAAAAAAGGGGATATTCCCCGGTATTTGCTGGTGGCGTAGAGGCAGCTGCAGCATCTGGAGGGACGATCCTACCTCCCATTATGGGTTCCGTTGCCTTTCTAATGGCCGAATTTACAGGGATCGCGTACGTAGATATAGCAATTGCAACGATCTTATGTGCTGTCCTCTACTACGTAGGGATCTACATGCAAGTTCATTTCCGTTCCCTTAAGTTGAACCTGGTTGGCATGGATGATAAAGATATTCCAGACTTCTGGAAAACCTTCAAATCCGGATTCTACTATGTATTCCCAATCATCATTCTTATCTGGGCAATGCATAAAGGGTTTACGCCATCGTTAGCGGCCTGTTATGGGATCGCTGCCATTTTCATCTTTAGCTTCGTGCGCAGGAGCACGTGGATTACACCTAAGCATTTAGTTGAGATATTTACTAGCGTGGTCTACTCCATTGCCCCTTTAACGGTAGCGACAGCTGCGGCGGGAATTATTATCGGGGTTATTAATCTAACAGGAATGGCTGGAAAATTTACTTCTCTCATTTTCACGCTGACTGGAGGAAGCATTCTGCTTTCCTTAATCGTTTCGGCTATGATCTGCATTGTATTGGGGATGGGGATGCCGACGCCTTCCGTGTATGTGTTGGTTGCAGCGTTGGTTGCTCCGGCTCTTATGCAGCTGGGATTAGAATTGTTGCCCGTACATCTATTCCTTGTATTTTTCGCGGCCCTATCTGCCATTACGCCACCTGTGGGTGTTGCAGCCTTTACAGCTGCAGGAATAGCGAATGCAAATCCTCTTTCCATTGGAATTCAAGCGAGTAAATTGGCTTTCGTCGGATTTGTCATTCCATTCATGTTTGTTTATCAACCGAGCTTACTCCTGCAGGGGGATGTAGGAATGATTATTTTCACGGCAATTACAGCGCTATTCGGTGTTTATGCCTTGGCAGCGGCATTTGAGGGTTACTTAATATCCCAGCTGAACCTTGTGGAACGCATTCTATTATTAATTTCAGGGTTAACCATGATCTATCCGGATATCACCCTTAACGCCATTGCGGCCATTGGAATCGCTGTCATTTACATCAGGAGCCGAAACCAGGTGAAACATCAAGTGAAAGTGAAGGCAGGCACAGAAGAACAGCCGGTGGCCCTTACCCATTCTCGATAAGGTAATGCTTAAACCGCATTATTCTATAAATCTATAAAAATCCTAGGGGGAAAAAGTATGAAGAAACGACTTGCTGCATCGTTTATTACCGTAATGGCTAGTTCTCTGCTGTTAATTGGATGCGGAGGACAACCGACTGCTAAGGAACCAAGTCCTGCAACACCCGCTTCACCACAAGCTTCTGCACCTGCTCCAGAAACGCCTGCAGCAACCCAACAGCCGCAAGGTGCAAAAGTCGTCGATTCTATGGTTTTGACCTTGGGTGGTGCCTCACCTGGTGGGTTTTGGTCCCTCATTGGTGAAGGTATTGGGAATATCATTCGTGAAGCCGTACCCAATACCCAATTTAGTTACGTGACAGGAAATGGGGTTTCTAATACGATTCAGGCTGCTAACGGAACAATTGAATTGGGATTGGCTCATAATTTTGAAGTGAAAGCTGGCCTCGAAGGTGCTGAGCCGTTTAAAGAAAAGCTGCCGGCTGTAACGGCCATTGCAACCATGTATAACAATGCACCCCAGCAGTTCATAATGACTCAGGAATTTGCTGATAAGTATGGAATTACTAGCTTAGCAGATATCGCAGAGAAAAAGCCGCCAATTAAAGTAGCTGTGAACCAGAGAGGAAATTTAACCGAAGCTATTAATCGCTATGCTTTTGAAGCCAATGGCTTCAATTATGAAAATATCAAGAGTTGGGGCGGGGAAGTATACTATGAACCTTATAAGCCTGCTGCCGACATGATGAAGGATAATAAAGTTGATTTGTTTGGAGTGCCTGTATTCGCACCCGACGGGAAGATGCTAGAGCTTTTGACTGCTAAGAAGCTAGTCATGCTACCGATAGACGAAAAGGCACAACAATTATTACATGAGAAGTTAGGAATTCCTGCTGGGGTGATTCCTGCTAACTCCTATGAATTCCAGAAAGAAGATGTGGCGACTTCGAACGCCTCTGCTATTCTAACAGTTGATCCGAATTTGTCTATCGATGAAGCATATACAATTACCAAAACATTAGTAGAAAATCTTGATAAGATCAAGGCGCTTCACAAGGATCTTAAGATTTTAACACCTGAGATTATGGCGAATGTCGCGCCGGCCAATCTACATCCAGGGGCAGAACTTTACTATAAGGAAGCTGGCATTATCAAGTAATTATCTATTAGGGTGTTTAAAGAGTTGCTGCTATGAAATAGCAGCAACTCTCAAAAATAATAATCAGGGATACGAGGAGGAGAACGTATGTTAACAAGAGAGCAAAACGATACCTTAACGCAAGTAGGACCAGGCACCCCGATGGGGGAATTGCTTCGCAAGTATTGGTTCCCCATCGGAGCGGTTTCTGAACTTGAGACCAAACCAACGAAAAAAGTTAAACTGCTAGGTGAAGACTTAGTTTTATATAAAGATCGAAGCGGAAACTACGGTCTTGTACAGGAACGATGCCCACACCGCGGAGTATCCATGGTGTATGGGATCCCTGAGGAAGATGGCTTGCGCTGCCAATACCATGGCTGGTGCTTCAATAAAAAAGGGCAGTGTACCGAACAGCCCAATGAACCAGCGGACAGCACCTTTAAGAATCGTATCAAGATCAAGGCGTATCCTGTGGAATCTTTAGGTGGCTTGCTATTCGCCTACCTCGGCCCAGAGCCTGCACCGCTCCTGCCGAAATATGATCTATTTGTCCGCGAAGACGTTATTCGTACGATCGGATATGCGGTAATCCCTTGCAACTTCTTTCAAATTATGGAGAATTCACTTGATCCTGTCCACTTGGAGTGGTTGCACGGCCGATACTTTGAACATGTTTTTGAGCAGCAAAACAAGGACGTTGAAAACTGGTATATCAGCAAGCATCACGTGAAAATCGGATTTGACGTGTTTAAGCATGGGATTATTAAACGCCGCTTATTGGAAGGGCAAACCGAAGATTGCGATGGCTGGAAAATTGGCCACCCAGTCGTATTCCCGAATATGCTTCGAGTAGGTGATGGAGCCATCCATTCTTTTCAAATCCGAGTGCCGATGGATGATAAAAATACGTACCATCTCTGGTATTCCTGCTTTATTCCTGGAGAAGGAGTAGAGATTCCGAAGGATTATCCGATCACCTATTGGGAAGCCCCATTAACAGACGAACATGGCGAGCTCGTTACCGATTACATTGACGGCCAAGATGCGATGGCTTGGGTCACACAAGGTGAAATCGCCGATCGAACAGAGGAAAAGCTGGGAACAAGCGATAAAGGGATCATTATGTACCGCCAGCTTTGTATGGAGCAAATCAGGAAGGTGGAGAATGGCGAAGATCCGATGAATGTTTTCCGTAATCCTGAGGAAAACGAAAACATAGAATTGCCGCAAGAGCATGATATTTTCATGGAAGGGCCGATGCTTTTCAAGGTGGCCAAAGAATGGAACACCCGCTATGCCCCGAACATTGACGAAATTCTTGATATCTTAAAGAAGAAAAAGTCGCCAGCAAACGTAGACTAAGGATCAAATCGGGGTTCCTTTGGATACAAAGGAACCCCCTCTAGAAAGGAGAAACAGCATGTCAAAGAACGAAGAGAAGATCCCAGGAAAGGGAATCCAATTTTGCCCAAGCTGTGCCCACCCTCTCAACGATCCTAAAAGCATATTGAATGAGTATTGGATTTCGGAAGATACGGCCTATTTTTGCTGGTGCAAGAACTGTTCATGGAAGGGCGACATTATTAAGACAACCCGAATGGTAGCCCCAGAGCTCGTTTAGAAAATGGAGGGAGAAATTATGTCAGACCTACAAGAGTTAAGAGAGAAGGTAGCTTTGTCCTGCCGGATCATTGCGATGAATGGTTTGGTAGATGATATTTTAGGACACGTGAGTGTAAGAGTTCCTGGCTCAGATGAGATGCTGCTCAGATGCCGAGGGGAGGAGGAGTATGGGCTACCCTTTACCACCCCTAGCGCTATTCGAAAAATGAATTTTGATGGAGAAGGTCCGGAATTAGGAGACCGATATAAAGCCCCTAAAGAACACCCTATTCATGGGGAAATTTATAAGGCACGCCCCGAAGTCGGCTGTGTCATCCATTGTCATCCGCCGGCAGCCATTTTTTGCAGTATAGCCGAATTGGAGTTCCGGCCGATCTTTGGTGCCTATAACATCCCAGCAATGCGAATGGCTTTAGAGGGAATCCCGCTTTTTCCTAGCTCTGCTTTGATTACGCGTCCGGAAATGGTCACGCCGATGATTGAAGCTATGGGTAATAAGCACATTTTATTAATGAAAGGACACGGTATTACCGTTACGGGCAGAACGGTAGAGGAAGCTACGGTTCGCGCCCTGAATTTTGATGTCTTAGCCAAAGCTACATTAGAGGTGGCTAAAACAGGGAGAACAGCGGAACATATTTCGTTGGAGGATATCGAAGAATTGCCTGATTTAGCGCCACTGCTTCCAGACGGGGATAAATGGGTCTGGAGATATCAAGTGAAAATGCTAGAGGACAGGGGATGGGGGTTAGAGCGATGAAGCTGCGGATTGGAATTGCAGGGTTGGGCATAGCAGGAAGCTCCTTGCTTCCCGCTATCAAGAAGCATCCGCATGTGGAGGTTACTGCGGCGTCGGGCAGAAACAAGGAGAGGCTAGAGAAATTTGCCCATGATTACGGGGCAGATATCCATTACAGTATGGAGGAACTCTGTCAAAACCCCAATGTGGATGCTGTTTACATAGCGACGCCGACTGAGCTTCACAAAGAGCATGTCCTGATCGCAGCTGAACATAAAAAGCACATTATCGTTGAAAAGCCCATCGCTACTTCATTGGAGGATGCAGATGCACTAATTGCTGCAGCAGAGAGCAATGGCGTTCAGATGATTGTTGGGCATTCCCATAGCTTTGAACCCCCTATTCGAAAGATTCGAGAAATTGTTAAGAGTGGGGAAATTGGCTCCCTTCGCATGATTAATAATTGGTATTTCAATGATTGGATCTATCGTCCTCGCACCCCCGAGGAACTGGATACCCGGCTTGGAGGGGGGGTTACTTACCGACAAGGCTCGCACCAATTTGACATTATCCGTTATATCGGAGGCGGAAGATTGCGAAGTGTGCGTGCTATGACCGGAGTTTGGGATCGAGATCGCCCCACAGAAGGAGCCCATGCCGCCTTTTTGGAGTTTGAAGATGGTACGGGAGCAACTGCCGTTTATAACGGGTATGATCATTTCCATACGACGGAACTTACCTTCGGGATTGGTGAAGGAGGTCCTTTAAATACCACTGGTATATACGCCAGCTCTAGAAGAGCAGTTAGAGAAGTAGCTGATCCAGCTATGGAAACACAATTAAAAAGCCAAGCAGGCTATGGCGGATCCCGCGCCAAAAAATATGATTCTGAAGAAATTCATCAGCCATTTTTCGGTTTGACTATTGTAAGTTGTGAGAGAGGGGACATTCGCCAATCACCTAATGGATTATTCGTTTATGGTGAGGATGAAAAAGTAGAGATTCCTTTAAATGAAGAGACAGGACGCGATGTGCTTATTGCCGAGTTATATGATGCGGTGCATAAAGGACGCAAAGCTGTCCACGATGGGCGATGGGGAAAAGCGAATTTGGAGGTTTGTATTGCTGTACTTAATTCAGCAAGAGAGAGAAAGGAAATCTACTTATCCCATCAAACCTCGGTAATAGATTAAAGATACTCTAGCGGAACGGAGGCACTGCGAATGCCATTTATACGCGTGGATATATTGGAAGGACGTTCAGAGGAGATGAAACGTCAGCTAATCACGGAGCTGACCGATGCGGCTGAGCGTGCCTTATCAGCACCTCGAGAGACCATTCGAGTTGTACTCACCGAGATTCCCAAACAATATTGGGCGGTTGGCGGAACCCCCATGTCTGAGCGTCAAGTGAAAAAATAATTTAGAAGGGGACTGTTTTAAATGGGCGTAATGAGAATTGGACGTGCAGAGCTCCGAGTGATGGATATGGAAAAGGCTGTTGATTACTACACCCGCGTGATTGGATTAGAGGAAACGGGAAGAAGGGACGGTCGTGTCTATCTCAAGGCTTGGGATGAGTATGACCATCATAGCTTAATCCTTCAAGAGGCGGATTCTCCTGGAATGGATCACTGTGCTTTTAAGGTTGAAACGCTAGAGGATCTTGCTCGTTACGAGAAGAAGATTGAACACTTTGGCTTAACGCTGAAAAGAGTATCAAACCGCTCCCGTTTGGGAGAAGGAGAGGCAATACGCTTCGAGCTTCCAACAGGGCATCAGGTGGAGCTCTTTCACGAGATTGATTATGTCGGGAAAATCATGGGTTTGGAAAACCCTCATCCTTGGCCAGATAACCTAAGAGGCATTGCGCCGCACCGTCTTGATCATGTTCTTCTGACAGGCGATGATGTCGACAGTACGACTCGTTTTTTTATCGAGGCCCTTGGCTTCCACCAAAGTGAAAAGATCATGAGTGTGGATGGGGAAGTTACGATCGGAAGCTTCTTGTTTACGAATAATGGAAAACCTCATGAGATTGCATTTATTAAAGGTCCGGATAAGAAATTGCATCATGCGGCTTTCTTTGTTGACAACTGGTACGATGTGCTAAAAGGAGCCGATATCCTTTCCAAAAATAATGTTCCTGTGGAAGTAACGCCAACTCGCCATGGGATTACGAGAGGGCTCACCACTTATTTCTTTGACCCATCCGGCAATAGAAATGAAGCATTTGCTAGCGGATACATTACGTATCCTGACTTTAAGACGATTACCTGGACAGAAGATAAGATTGGCCAGGGTATATTCTACCACCGAAGAGAAATGCTAGAGTCCTTTGGGCGGGCATTAACTTAAAACGTATAGAAGGAGGGGGAGAGATGAGTGATCAAGGCAAGTTCGTAACAGCAGGGGGGATTCATACCCATTATCATGAAAGCGGGGAAGGGGAACCTCTTCTCCTGATCCACGGATCAGGACCGGGAGTATCCGCTTGGGCCAATTGGAGACTGGTATTTCCGATCCTTTCTGAAAAGTACCATCTGTATGCGCCAGATGTCGTCGGATTTGGCTATACGGAAAGACCACATGACATTTCGTACTCTGTCGACACTTGGGTGAATCACCTTATTTCTTTTATGGAAGCAAAGGGTCTAGAGAAAGTGTCCATTATCGGCAACTCGATGGGCGGTGCTTTAGCCCTCCAGATCGCCCAGCGGAGGCCAGATCTTGTTCGCAAATTGGTACTTATGGGAAGCGTTGGGATTGAATTTCCGATAACAGATGAATTGGATGCCGTTTGGGGATATACGCCAAGCTTTGAAAATATGAAAAATCTTGTGGCTACTTTTTCATCTAACAGCAGCTTGGCTGACAATGATGATCTTGTCCAGCTGCGCTATCAGGCTAGTATTCAAGAAGGTTTTCAAGAATCCTACGCAGCGATGTTCCCGGCGCCTAGACAAAGGCATGTTAATGCCTTGGCCTTGACTGAAGAAAAGTTAAGGAAAATCGATTGTCCCGTATTGCTAATCCATGGACGTGAAGATCGGATTATTCCACTTGAGTATACAAGCTGGAGAATCTCGCAGTTGATACCCGAAGCCGAGCTTCATGTTTTTTCCCAATGTGGGCACTGGACACAAATCGAAAAAACGAAGCCATTCACGAATCTCGTATCGGAGTTTCTAAGTCGTTAACAGCAGAGGGGGAGACCTATGTATAAGGTTGAATTGGCGGAGCATGAAGAAGTATCCTTCGTATGCTACGAAGGAGAGGATGTCCTAACTGCAGCCAAACGGCAAGGGGTAAGCATTCCTTCCGGTTGCCGAAGTGGCGGATGCGGAATGTGTAAAATTAAAGTACAAGAAGGGGAGTACCAGATTGGCACCAGTTCAAAGGCGGTGCTAACGGAGACCGAGCGAGGCCAGCGTTTTGCCTTAGCTTGCCGAACCTTTCCCAAGAGTGGGCTCTTGCTTTCCAATGTAACGCATGAAGCAGCGGAGCCAAATAGTAAGGAATCGAAAAAAAAAATAAATTCCCTTCGTGACTTCCTTGATTTGCTCAAAAAGCATGCACAATGCATTACTTGGCCAGAGTCAGTCATGCCGGAGCCAGATATCCGTAATATTGCGGTAGCTGGGGCACGGGATGCCAATGGGGGACCTGCCATCCTGTTTGATCAAATAAAAGGATACCCAGGAAAAAGACTGGCTCTTGGTGTCCATGGCAGCTTCGATAATCTTGCCTTATTAATGGGTCATCCAAGAGGAACGACGGTAAAGGAGCTATTCTATGACCTGGCTGATCGCTGGGGAGCGACTAAGGGACAGCTGATTCAGGTTCCTCCAGAAGAAGCGCCTGTTCATGAAGTGCGGATTGAAAAACAAGTTAATCTGTATGACCTCTTGCCATTGTTCAGGATCAACGAGTATGATGGCGGGTTTTATATTGGGAAGGCAAGCATTGTCTCACGAGATCCTCGGGAACCAGATGACTTCGGCAAGCAAAACGTGGGGATTTACAGGCTTCAGGTTCATGGGCCCGATTTGCTTTCATTAATGACCATTCCTAGCCATGATATCGGCAAACAAATCATGATGGCAGAAAAGGATGGCACTCCTTTTAAGATTGCGATTATGCTAGGGAACCATCCGGCGATGACGTTATTTGCCGGGACTCCGCTTGGTTATTCAGAATCAGAATTTACTTATGCATCGGCCATGATGGGGACCCCCCTTTATCTGACGAAATCAGGCAATGGGTTGGATATTTTAGCTCATTCCGAAATGGTGATTGAAGCTGAACTTGTTCTTGAAGAGCGCATATTTGAAGGACCTTTTGGTGAATTCCCGGGGAGCTATAGTGGGGTGCGCAGAGCGCCCATGTTTAGAG
Source organism: Ammoniphilus sp. YIM 78166 (assembly GCF_004522215.1). Taxonomy (GTDB): domain Bacteria; phylum Bacillota; class Bacilli; order Aneurinibacillales; family RAOX-1; genus YIM-78166. Next base: position 77,026 of record NZ_SDLR01000008.1, read on the forward strand.
TGACGGCCGTTTCTCATCGCAAGGACCCCATTTTTGAGAATATTTATATTGGAAAAGGCTGGACTGAACATGACACTTTAATCGGCTTGCATACCTCGGTACCGGTTTACGCCCAGTTAAGAGAAACCTTTCCTGAGGTTGTTGCAGTCAATGCCCTTTATCAGCATGGGCTAACAGGGATTATCTCGGTAAAAAACCGATTTGGTGGCTTTGCCAAATCCGTGGCCTTGAGAGCCTTGGGTACACCGCACGGAGTGATGTACTTAAAAAACATCATCATGGTCGACGAGGATGTGGATCCGTTTGATCTGAATCAAGTCATGTGGGCTCTATCCACGCGTACGAGGGCAGATGATATTATGGTTCTTGATAATATGCCGATGGTCCCGATCGATCCCTCTGCAGTGGTTCCGGGAAAAGGCCATCATCTGATCATCGATGCAACGAGCTACGCAGCACCCGATACGTCTGGCGACGATGCCAAGATTGTGACCCCGCCTACGGGACGCCACATTGATGACTTAGCGAAGAAAATTAGAGGACTTCAAGAGGAGGCGTTAAAATGAGCGGCTGTCCTCGTTGTGAGAAAAAGCAATTGCGAGTAGAGCATAAGGGGTATGAAAACAATCAATTAGTCTGGACTATTTATTATTGCCACAGCTGCTCTTTTAGTTGGAGAGATACGGAACCAGAAACGACGATTGTCCATCAGAAAAGGGATTCCTTCTTTAGGGTGGAAATGGATCGCAAAGAAAAATACCCTATCGTTCTCCCACCAGGCCTTATTTGATTGTTGCTTTTAGCGATTTATAGCAAATTTTGCTTAAATCGCTCTTCGCCCTTTCGAGATGATGTGAAAACTCCTCAGTCGAAAGGGGGAAGAACATTTAACGCTAAGCTAAAGAAAGAGGGGTTGATCATGAAGATCATCGTGGGTATTACTGGAGCGACTGGTGCTATATTTGGAATTAGACTGCTGGAAGCCTTAGGTGAAGCAGGTATCGAGACTCACCTCGTCTTGTCTAAATGGGCAGAAACGACCATCCGGCTGGAAATGGAATATACGGTAGAGCAGGTTCAAGCGCTAGCCTCTGTTATGCACAGTTCGATGAATCAAGCGGCGTCTATTTCCAGTGGATCTTTTCGAGTGGATGGCATGGTGATCGCTCCATGCAGCATGAAGACACTGGCATCCATTCGAATGGGGTTTGCAGATAATTTAGTGAGCCGAGCAGCGGACGTAATACTAAAAGAACGAAAAAAACTGGTTTTGTTAACGAGGGAAATGCCATTAAATGACATTCACTTAGAAAACATGCTGGGATTGTCACGCATGGGTGCGGTGATTCTGCCGCCGGTTCCGGCTTTCTATAATCATCCTAAGACGATTGAAGATATCGTGAATCACATTGTTGCTCGGACCTTAGATCAACTAGGCATTGATAATCAGCTGACCCATCGCTGGATGGACCGGAAACCGAAAGGAGAAGCACATGTATAAAATTTCAGTAGACCCAGGGTACGGTTATGTCAAGGCGATTAGTGAATCTGGAAAGCAAGTCCGGTTTCCGTCTTTGGCAGCCCCCTCGCACGACCGGTTTCTGACTGGTTTGCTAGACTCATATGGGAACGGAGATCTATATAAGGAATTGGTCGTACACTATGAAGATGAAGATATTGCTGGCGAGTTTTTCGTAGGGGATCTAGCGAAGCATAGTCGGTTTGCTTCTTCTGCCTACGATGAAAACAAAATTAATCATATTCATACCAAAGTGTTCTTGGCCTCGGCTGCTTTGTTATTGGCACCTGATCAAGAGAAGATTTGGATCGGATGCGGATTGCCGCTGGAGCATTTTAAGGTTCAGCGAGAAGAAATGCAGGACATGCTGCACAGCTTTAGGGCTAAAGTTCGGATATTCGGAAAGACGAGAGATATTTCTTTTGAAAAGGTTTCGATCTTTGCCCAAGGGGCCAGTAGTGTCTATGATGCGCTGATGTATCACAATGGTCGTCCACGGTATCCGGAACTGTTAAGAAAAGGCAGCCAGATTGCAATGATCAATTGGGGAACGAGGACGGTGGACGTGGTCGTATTTAAGGTCGATGACGCATTTCAAATCCAGCCCGAGCTGTCATTTACATTGGATGATTATGGGGCAATGGAGATTCGCAGAATGCTGCAGCAAACGTTTAGCAAGGAAACAGGATACACCATTTCCGTATTGGAGGCGGAACAAATATTACAAGATAAAGGCCTCTTTTATTACAAAGGAAAAGAATATAACTTTTCTTCTTATATTACGGTTTTGAAGAAGCATTTGACCAGACTGGTCTTTGATAGTATCAAAAGCCGATGGGGAGCCCAAAGCGGGTTTATCCGAACCGTCTTTTTTTCTGGCGGAACCGTGGAAGATCTAAAGGATGCGGTGGATTTGACCTCTTTCCACCATGATGTCCATCTTGTGGAAGATCCGCAGTTTGCAGATGCAAGGGGAGTGCTGTATATGATGAGACTCCAGCAAATGAAAAGAAAGGGAGATGCATCGCTTGGAAACTTGCAGCCAGTTAGCGCGATGAATCAGGGGTAATGGATTGAAAATAGACTGCCGATTGGAAGAGGGGACGCAGCTGGCCCAGCATCTGCAGAAGCTTCAGGAAATGGGAAGAGGCAAAAAAAGCGAATATATCCGGAATGCGTTGGAGTTTTACTATACTTTTGGCGAGAAGCAAGAAGCCATGATGAACATATTGCTAGAGTTGAAAGAGCAGCAAGAAGCCGTAATGAGGAGGTTAGACAATTTAGAGGAGACGAGAGGCAGAGTTAATAGAGACTGCACTGTGGAAGAAGAGAAAGATCCATCGCTTGGCGAAGGGATATCAGACGATGCGGTCATTGAGTATTTATCCACAGGTATGAAGGATATCGCATTCTAAAGTATAAATAGATCAATCACCCCTTCAAATGAAAGGGTGATTTTCTTTTACCCTTTGTAACCTAATCTCCGAGAAATTTCGTTTGCAGCATCCTTAACCTTGTTCGCATAGGTTGCTAGATTCTTTGAATTCATCCGTTGGACGGGTCCCACTATGGAAACGGCAGCAAACACGTGACTTGATTGGTTTCGTATGGGAGCGGCGATCCCCACTACGCCATCTAGCAATTCAGAACGGCTAATGGCATACCCCTTCTCTCTTATTTCTTTTAGATTCTGCCTTAATTGATCGGGGTTAATGATAGTCGATTTCGTGAAGGGCACCAGTTCTTCGCTTAAGATTTCTTCTAAGGTTTGTTCATCCTGGAAGGCGAGGATGGCTTTCCCTGAACTTGTGCAATACGATGGATTGGACTCACCTACTCGAACAAAAAACCGAACCCTATGGCTAGATTCTACGGTATTTAAATATGTGACCCGTGAACCCTCCAATATACTGACATGTGTAGTTTCATTGATATCCTCCACAATCCTCTGCAAGACGGGTAGAGATTCCCGATGTACATCTAATTGAGAGGTAACGATCGAACTGAGTGAAAGGAGAGAAACTCCTAATCTATATTTTTGGCTTTCAGGATCTTTAACGACAAATCCCTCACTGGCAAGGGTAAGCATGAGTCTGCTAATCGTGCTTTTTCCTACCCCAAGTGTTTTGGCCAAATCAGCCATCCGTTTTTCGGGCTCTTCCATGGTGAAGCTTTTTAAAATCCGAAGAGCGTTTCGAACGGAAGCAAGTGAGTAGTCCCTTTGTGAGGATTCGGTTTGAAGCTCCATGCAGTTAACTCCTTTCCGAAAAGATAAAAGGTTAAAAATATTATGTATTGTTAATTATAGCCTAAAAGAATGTGTGTGACTAGCTGGCATTAAGTTTATACATAAAAATATTGTTGTCCCGCATGAAGGAACCTAGATCTTTTATATTAGACAATGATTAAATAAAATAAGATAAATTTATAAATTCTTACAATGAAAGGGAAAAGATAAAATGATACTAAATCAAATAAAACTAAAAGAACTGATTAAAATCTGGCTTGAAGAAGACATCGGGTTTGGGGATGTAACTACTCATGCAACGATCCCTAATGAAAATAACGGTATTGGTTTAATCGGAGCAAAATCGCAGGGGGTTATTGCTGGCCTTCCCATCGTTCAGGCCATTTTCTCTGAAGTAGATCCACAGCTCGAGTTTAAGCCTTTAGTGGAAGAGGGGCAATGGGTCGAAAAAGGGACGGTACTTGCTGAGGTGAATGGCAAAGTAGCTTCCATCCTAACCGGTGAACGTGTGGCCTTAAATGTCATTCAACGAATGTCAGGGATCGCGACTAAAACTTATCGCTTGGTTCAGGCAGCGAAACAAGGGAATCCCAATATTCGTATTGCGGATACGAGAAAAACAACCCCAGGTTTGCGGATGATTGAAAAATATGCGGTTACGGTAGGTGGGGGTACCAGTCACCGATATGGGTTGTTTGATGCGGTTCTGATCAAGGATAATCATATTAAGGCATCAGGTGGAATTTTGAAGGCCGTTGAACAAGCCAGAAAGGCTATCCCTCACACGATGACTATTGAAGTGGAAGTTGAAAGCATTCCTCAGGTGCTTGAAGCACTTGAAGCCAAGGCAGATATTATTATGTTTGATAATATGTCAATCAAATTAATGAAGGAAGCACTCTCTTTGATTGGTGACCAAGCGTTGACGGAAGCCTCCGGAGGGATTATGATTGACAACATTGCGGATATTGCTGCATTAGGAGTCGATGTCATCTCAATGGGAAGCTTAACGTATTCCGTGGAAGCACTGGATATTAGTCTAGATCTTTTTGATAGGAAAGATAGGGACTAGCGAATATTACTATTTGTAGTGAAAAAAGGTGGATTCCCCCTTCTTTTTTTCAGCCCTGAAGGAAAGAGTACGCGAAGAATAAAAGAGAAAGAGGAGTCGTATGGGAGAATTTTTAGCTATTTTTGCGCTGTTTCTATTCTCAGCTAATATTATATTAACGAAAGTAGCTTCGGGACGACTTGATCTGCATCTGGGATTTCTAATATCCGTCACGGTTAATGTCTTGTTTTCCTTTTTGCTGCTCATCGTACAGTTTGGGTTTCGAGAAGATCCCTTCCAAATGAATTATTTAGGTTTTTTCTTTTTCCTCTTGGCAGGTTTTTTTAATACGTATCTTGGAAGATGGTTTTTCTTTGATTCAATAGCCATACTTGGACCTGCTAAGGCTAGCACCTTTCAGGTGAGTAACCCCTTATTTACCGTTGTGATTGCGTGGGTCTTCTTAGGTGAACGGCTATCTTGGTTGGATGCTCTTTCCATCATTGTAGTGCTGCTTGGATTATTTTTTGTCAGCTATAATCCTGAGCTGTTTTCCAAAAAGCAAACGGCTGCTGCAAGAGAAGTAGTAGAAGTAAATACTCCTGCCCAAGAGAGGCGTTGGTCCTCAAAGTGGAAGCTTTTACTTCAGTCTGGGATTTTCCTCGCTTTTTTCAGTACACTCTCTTATGCTATAGGAAATGTTCTGAGAGGAGCGGCCATTCAGACATGGAATGAGCCCATTTTAGGAGGGTTAATTGGAGCAGCAATGGGCCTTTTTCTTCACTATAGCACTAGTGCCCATAAAAAGAACTTATGGCGATCTCTAAAGCAAGCAGACCGAAAAGGATTTTATTACTATGTAATTAGCGGGATTCTAACCATTACGGCTCAAATTTGCGTAATTGCATCGATGTGGTATATTCCGGTCTCCATTGCTACGCTGATCACCTTATCCACGCCGCTACTGGTAACGCCTATGAGTTACTTCTTGTTGAAAAATCAGGAAGGGATCGGATTACTTACGGTAGTAGGCATTGTCTCTGTCTTAGCTGGAATAACGATGATTGTATTGTTTTAGAAGGTATATAAGGCTGACATCTGTCTTAGACAGATCGTCAGCTTTTTTTATTTGCTTTCATTACATGTCTCGTTATTTCCTCCGCCGCCAGAACCACCCATTTCGTTATCTTAGGTATAGTCCCTTGATGTATGCGCTGGATCGGACCCGCAACCGTCACGCAAGCGATGGCGTAGCCTTGCGGATTTTTGACCGGGGCAGAAACAGAAGAAACTCCGTCATGGTATTCTTCCACACTAATTGCGAAACCTTGTTGTCTAATCTTTATAAGAAGCTGACGTAGGGCTTCCGGTTCTGTAATCGTCCGGGATGTATACTTCTCAAGCTTTCTTTCCAAAAACTGCTCGATCATAGCAGAAGGCTGGAACGCCATCAGCACTTGCCCTGAGCTCGTACAATGGGCAGGATTCTGCTTGCCGACATGGGAGAGGAGTCGGACGGGATGAGAGGAATCTATTTTAGAAAGATAGGTAGATTCCAAATTTTTCAGAACGGCTAGATGGACCGTTTCTTGACATTGATTTCGCAGCTTTTCGAGAATGGGCAGGCTCATTCGGTGGAGAACGTTTCTGGAATGAACGACGCTTCCAAGAGCTAGGATGGAAGTCCCTAATCGATACGTGTGAGACAAGGGATCCTTGGTAAGAAAGCCTTCACTTACTAGGGTGGTGACGAGCCGATGTGCCGTACCTTGTGCTACCCCTAGCTGCTCAGCGATATCTTTGATTCGCCATTCTGAATCTTCTAGAGTAAAAAGGTCTAAAACACTCAAAGCATTGTCCAATGAACTAGCCCTATTTTTTTGCTCCATTTCTTTCACTCCTCGATTAGTAGCCTAGTTTCTTAGATAGCTCGGCAGCGGCTTGTTTAAGCTTTTCGATACACATTGGAATCGCCTCTTGGGTTAATCTTCCTGTTGATCCTACGATATTTAATGCCGCGGTGACCTCACCCGTATAGTCTCTGACGGGAACAGCTAGGCTGGCAACACCGGCATGCAGCTCTTCGATGGCTAGAGAATAGCCATTCTGGCGAACTTGCTTTAAATCTTTCAAAAAGGAACCAGCTTCTGTAATCGTGTTCGGTCCATAGGGAGCTAGAGGGTTTCCTTGAAGGAATTCCTGAATTCTCTCCTCCGTTTGGTAAGCAAGAATGACTTTGCCAGCACTGGAACAGTGGGCAGGATTCCTTTTGCCGATATGAGAAAGCAGCCGTACAGGATGGCGGCTTTCAACCTTATGTAAGTACACAATCTCACGATCTTCTAAGATGCCGATATGAGCGGCTTCGCCGAGCTGTTCCACGAGCCGGTTCAGGAGCGGGATGGACTCACGGTAGATGTCATGGTGAGTCATCAATACTCCGCTTAGCGTTAGTAAAGCTAGTCCAAGTTGGTAGCGATCGTTCTCTATGTTTTTCTCAAGATAGCCTCTATTTGTCAAGGTTGCCATCAACCGATGAGTTGTACTTTTACTGAGCCCTAGGCTTGAAGACACCTCTGTAATCCCCCATTCGGGTCGGTCAGGGGTAAAGAGGCGCAAGATCTGCAGAGCATTTTTTACTGAATGAATGAGATAGTCTCTGGCCATAAGAGCTCCCTAAAAAAATTTTGTTTGTTCCATATTGCAGAAGATTGATCTTCTATAGGGAACGGTTTTATTATACATTGGATTCAGAAGGATTGAAACATTTCTATAACTGTCAGGGGGAGAAATCCATATGCGTACACAAGTTGGAATCATTGGTGCAGGTCCTGCGGGGTTAATGCTGTCTCATCTGCTGCATCTGCAAGGGATTGAATCCGTTATCATTGAGTGCCGAAGCCAGGAAGAAATAGAGGGAACGATTCGTGCAGGCGTTTTAGAGCAGGGAACGGTTGATTTAATGAATGCTATAGGGGTAGGAGAGCGCATGATGCGTGAAGGCCATTTCCATCATGGGATTGAACTACGCTTCAATGGAGAAAGTCATCGGATTAACATGAGTGCGCTTACGGAAGGGAAGAATGTCACCGTATATGCCCAGCATGAAGTAATTAAGGATCTAGTTGCCGCAAGAACCCAAGCGGGGGGTGAGATCTTATTTAATGTGAAGGAGGTCAGCCTGCATGATCTAGATTCAGATCAACCTAAAATTCGTTTTCGCAACCAAGATGGCGATTTGCAAGAGCTAAACTGTGATTATGTGGCAGGCTGCGATGGATTTCACGGCCCGAGCCGACCGATGATTCCTTCCAGTATCCGCAAGGAGTACCAGAAGATATATCCTTATGGATGGTTGGGAATTTTAGTGGAGGCACCTCCGTCCGCACCTGAATTGATTTACGCCAATCATGATCAAGGCTTTGCCCTTCTTAGTACCCGTTCACTGGAGATTCAGCGGATGTATCTTCAAGTCAATCCGAATGATGATATTGCGGAATGGTCGGATGATCGAATCTGGGGACAGCTCCATGAGCGTTTAGCGACGAAGGATGGATGGAAGCTGATTGAAGGCCCTATCATTCAGAAAGGCATTATTGCCATGCGTAGCTTCGTTTGTGATCCCATGCAGTATGGCAGGCTGTTCTTGGCTGGAGATGCGGCCCATATTGTTCCTCCAACGGGAGCAAAAGGATTGAATTTGGCTGTAGCTGATGTTCAAGTTCTCGCTCGCGCACTAGACGCTTTTTATAAAAAAGGCCAAAAAGATTTACTCCAAGATTATACCAAGACATGCCTAAGAAGAGTATGGAAGGCTGAGCGCTTTTCCTGGTATATGACTTCCTTGCTGCATACGGACCCTAAGCATTCTCCCTTTGAACGCCGGATCCAGCTAGCCGATTTGGATTATTTGACCTCTTCTCGTGCCGCGATGACAAGTCTCGCTGAAAATTACGTCGGGTTGCCTATGGAATGGTAAAAAACGATAAAACGCCTCTAAATTACAGAGGCGTTTTATTTCTTACCTTAGTAGTGTTTCTACCCCAAGGTTTGATTGTACGGCAGGAGGCCATGCGCACAAATCAAAGGGGTAGTCAGAACCCGGGACAACTCGATCTTCGCCAACAACATCAATGAGATAAGCTAGACTCGCTTCATTCCATAGAACGGAATCAAACCAGAAGCGGCGTAAATATTGAATAGGTTCCGCTTGCAAGGCTTGAGAGACTATGCTCCATTTTTCATAGCCTTTGTTCAATCTTCCAATCTGATAAGGTAAGAAACCTCCACCGTGGGCAAGAAGGATCTTGGCATCCGGGTAACGGTCTATCATACCGCTAAGCAAAATATCCGTTGCGCAAATCGTCGTTTCCCAAGGAACGCCAATGAGATTGGGCATCATCCGCTGTTTGAGGCGCGGGTCTTCGGCTAGCAAAGGGTGGATAAAAATGACGGCTTTCTGATGATTGGCTTCTTCCCAGAACGGGGCAAAGAATTCATGAGTAAGCATTTTATCCGTTAGTCCAGGACCGATGATGGCACCTTTAAGCCCTAGGTTCATAGCCTCACGCAGTTCCTTTGCTGCTTGTTCAGGGTGGTTAAGGGGAATGGTAGCTAAGGCTGATAACTGGCTAGGATGTTCCCTTACCCATTGGGCAAGAGCGCGATTGTATACAGTAGAAACTTCACTCGTTAAATCGGCTGGAAAGTCATACATGAATAATTGGGGGATTGGTGAAACCAGGGAGTGGGCTACTCCAGCTTTTTGCTGCTCTTCTAGGTAAAGGGCAGGATTGATGAAGGATTCCTTCAATTCAAAGCCCCACTTATTATTAATAGTAAGAAATTCTGCTTGAGCAGGGCTTTTCCTTTCCCACTTAGCGTGGACTACTTCCTGATTTTCTTTCAGCCAGTCTAATACAGCGGGTGGGATGAAATGGGTGTGCATATCGTACATAAGAACCTCTCCTTTATGTTTTATATGTAGAGGCTACTAGTTGCATTTCCAGTAGCCTAAACTTTCGGATATTTCTGCTGCTGCACTTTTAATCTTACTAATAATACTGGTGCTATAAGGATTTAATCGATGGACGGGTCCTATAACCGTTACGGCATAGACCACTTTCCCGGTATAGTCTCGAATCGGGGCGGCAATTGAGGCAACACCATCCGTGATTTCTTCAATACTGACGGCATATCCTTGTCTTCGAATCGTGATTAAAGATTCCAAGAAGTCATTGGGATCCGTGATCGTCTTGGCAGAATATTTTTCAAGGCCTCTTTCCATAAAGCGGTTAATCTCCTCTTTACTCTGATAGGCAAGGATGACTTTACCAGAGCTTGTACAGTGTACAGGGTTTCTTCTGCCAATATGAGAAAGAATTTGCACGGGGTGCTTGCACTCTACACGATTGAGGTAGATCACATCGGAGTCTTCCATCACGGCAATGTGGGCCGTTTCTCCTACATCGTCAACGAGACGTTGCAGTATGGGGAGGGATTCACGATGAATCTCTAGATTCGAAGTGGCCACCGTGTTCAAATGTAAGATGGATAAACCTAAGCGGTATTTTTGTGTTTCTGGATCTTTTACGACGAAGCCTTCGCTGGCTAAAGTAGCCAATAATCGGCTGACTGTACTTTTTCCAATTCCAAGGGATGTGGCTAGATCAGTTACCTTTTTTTCGGGTTCTTCTATAGAAAAGCTGCGCAAGAGTCGCAAGGCATTTTTTACGGATGAAAGCAGATAGTCTTGGTTTTTATTTTCCATCTGAGTCTTCCTTTCATTGAGTTGTTCCATATAAAACAACATTAAACCTGTATAGTATACAACTATTATATTAACATATAAAGCGGCAAACTCAATAGTTTTAAGGCTTTATCGCAACTAATAAAAATATTTTTTATTGTTGCGTATAGCGGAACGCCAGTGTTGCATGGTGAACTGAGGTGAATTATTATTGGAATATAAGAAATGAGAAAATTCACGAATTGATGAATTTATAATCCTAAGGAGGTCCTCCCATGCAGGTTCAGACTACAGTTGATCAAGAAGTTAAGGCTTTTGATTGCTTACATTTTATTAATGGCCAATACGTCGTTTCTCACAATGGAAAAACCTTTAACAACGTAAATCCAGCCAACGAAGAAGTACTAGGCCAAGTTTCCGAGGGTGGAAAAGAGGAAATCGATCTTGCAGTAGCAGCAGCAAAGAAAGCGTTAAATGGACCTTGGAAAAAGATGACGTTAAATGACCGTATTGCAGTGATCCGACGAATTGGTGACATCATCCTAGAAAGAAAGGATGAATTAGCCAAGTTAGAATCATTAGACACGGGTAAGCCTTACTGGTTGGCCAGTACGATAGATATTCCGCGTTCAGCTTACAACTTCCACTTTTTCGCCGATTATTTAAGAGGATTGGGTACAGAAGCCTACCAAACGGATGATGTAGCTATCAATTATGCCATCCGCCGTCCGGTTGGGGTAGTAGGGTTGATCAATCCTTGGAATCTTCCGCTTCTACTATTAACTTGGAAGCTGGCACCATGTTTAGCTGCTGGAAACACCACCGTTATTAAGCCAGCTGAACTGACACCTATGACAGCCACTTTATTAGGAGAGATTTGCCGGGAAGCTGGCGTTCCAGACGGTGTGGTGAATATCGTTCACGGATTCGGTCCTGATTCTGCGGGTTCCGCTTTAACGGAGCATCCGGATGTCGATGCGATTTCCTTCACAGGTGAAACGACAACAGGTAAGGTTATCATGAAAGCAGCTGCGCAGTCTCTAAAGAAGCTTTCATATGAGCTAGGCGGAAAAAATCCAAACATCATCTTCGCAGATTCTGATTTAGATGAAGTGATTGAAACTACATTAAAATCTAGCTTTATTAACCAAGGTGAGGTTTGCTTGTGCGGTTCCCGTATTTATGTTGAGCGACCTGTCTACGAGCAGTTCGTAGAAAAGTTTGTGGCTAAGACCAAGGAGCTAGTGGTGGGGGATCCATTTGATCCAAAAACCAAAGTTGGAGCTCTTATAGGGGAAGAGCATTATAGCCGTGTCATGAGCTATGTGGAGTTGGCGAAGGAAGAAGGAGGCCAAATCTTAACAGGTGGTCGCCGCCCAGAGGGATTGGAAAAAGGATTCTATCTAGAGCCTACCATCATTGCAGGGCTAGACCGCAATTGCCGCGTCGTTCAAGAAGAAATCTTTGGTCCCGTAGTCACGGTGATTCCGTTCGACTCGGAAGAAGAAGTAATAGCGCAAGCAAACGATACTCATTATGGATTGAGCGCATCCATCTGGACGAATGACCTGCGAAGAGCCCACCGTGTGGCAGGACAAATCGAAGCAGGTATTATCTGGGTAAACACTTGGTTCCTGCGTGACTTGCGGACTCCATTCGGCGGAATGAAGCAGAGTGGAATCGGTCGTGAAGGCGGCATGCATAGCTTTGAATTCTATAGTGAACTAACGAATATTTGTATCAAGTTATAGGAGGGAATAACATTGAGTTCGAATCATACCGAGAAAGCCGTTCGTTTTTCTAATCATCTTGCTCAAGCCACCATCCAGCGTCAGGGCGTAGCCCCCCTGACGTCCTTGGATCCTGAGCTTACCATTGAAGAAGCATACCAAGTCCAGCTCGTGACGATCAACAATCTGATTGATAGCGGCCAGCGTGTCGTCGGAAAGAAGATTGGCTTAACCTCACTTGCTATGCAGAAGCTGTTAGGCGTAGACCAACCGGATTATGGACATTTACTCGACAGTATGGTCGTGGAAAATGGCGGAACGATTTCTTTCGAGAAAGTGTTACAGCCTAAAGTAGAAGCGGAGATCGCGTTTGTATTAAAGAAAGATTTGGTGGGTCCGCGCGTAACCGTCTTGGATGTATTGCAGGCGACAGATTACGTGGTTCCTGCGTTGGAGATTGTAGATAGCCGTGTAGCGGATTGGAAAATTAAGCTTCAAGATACGATTGCAGACAATGCGTCATCTGGTCTTTATGTGTTAGGCGGTAAGCCCGTTTCCGTTGATCAGGTAGACTTAGCTTCGCTTGGCGTAGTTCTTACCAAGAATGGAGAGATCATGAATACCGGAGTAGGAGCAGCGGCTCTAGGTCATCCCGCTACTTGTGTAGCCTGGTTAGCAAACAAGCTTCATGAGTTCGGAATAACCCTTCGTGCGGGAGAAGTGATCTTGTCAGGAGCGCTTTCTGCTGCCGTGAACGCAGAGCCAGGAGATCATTTTCAAGCGCGTTTTGCCCATCTTGGTGAAGTGAACGTACGCTTTACGAGCTAAAAGACGATAGAGGGGAGCTAAATCATCATGTCGAAAATGAAAGTCGCCATTCTAGGCTCAGGAAATATTGGAACAGATCTTATGATGAAATTAGAACGATCGGATATCTTGCAATTAACAACGGTGATCGGGATTGATCCGGAATCCGATGGACTTAGACGTGCGAAAGAGCATGGCTATGAAGTGATTAGTACCGGGATCGAAGGTTTTCTTGAACGTCCGGAACTAGCTGACATCGTATTTGATGCCACCTCAGCAAAAGCACATTTGCGCCATGCGAAGTTACTAGAAGAAGCGGGGAAAATCGTACTGGATTTGACCCCTGCTGCAATAGGATCCCTGGTGGTTCCTCCTGTTAATCTTGGCGAACATTTAGACCAAACGAACGTCAACCTTATTACTTGCGGAGGCCAAGCAACTATCCCTATCGTGCATGCGATCAACCGAGTAAGTCCTGTAAGCTACGCGGAAATTGTAGCAACGATTTCCAGTAAAAGTGCTGGACCTGGGACTCGTGCGAATATTGATGAATTTACGCAGACTACTTCACGGGGGATTGAAGTGATCGGTGGTGCAAAAAAAGGAAAAGCCATCATCATCCTTAACCCGGCGGAACCGCCAATTTTGATGAGAGACACGGTTCATGCCTTAGTTGAGGAAGGAACGATGAATGAAGCGGGAGTAACCCAGTCCATTCTGGATATGGTCAATACGGTGCAGTCCTATGTTCCTGGTTACCGTTTGAGAACGGAACCGATTTTTGAAGGAAATCGGGTGACAGTTTTCTTGGAAGTAGAAGGAGCTGGCGATTATTTGCCGAAGTATTCAGGGAACTTAGATATTATGACAGCCGCAGCTGTTAAAGTAGCAGAAGAACTGGCCAAACATCAGATGGCCCATAAAGTGGTGTAAGGAGGGAATGGAGATGACCAAGCAACGTGATATCTATCTAACAGAAGTAGCTTTGCGTGATGGGAGTCACGCGATCGCTCACCAATTTACGGTCGAGCAGGTTCTCGCCGTGGCAAAGGGACTTAACGATGCCAACGTACCCTATATTGAGGTGGCGCACGGGGATGGATTAGCCGGTTCCTCTTTGCAATATGGGCTATCCCGCACTAACGAGTTCGAGCTCATTGAAGCGGCTGTTTCCGTCTGCGATCAAACCAAAGTAGCCGTCTTGCTGTTACCGGGTATCGGAACAGTGAAAGAACTGAAGCAAGCGGCGGACCTAGGAGCCAAGATGGCTCGTATCGCGACACATGTCACCGAAGCAGATGTATCCGCACAGCACATCTATAAATCCAAGGAATTAGGGCTTGAGACGGTTGGATTCCTTATGATGTCCCATATGGCACCTGTGGAGAAGCTGGTGGAACAGGCGAAACTCATGGAGAGCTATGGAGCGGATATTGTTTACACGGTGGATTCAGCTGGAGCGCTACTTCCTCACCAAGTAAAAGAACGCATCCAAGCACTCAAACAAAGTCTAAGTGTTGAAATCGGTTTCCATGCGCACAATAATTTATCTTTAGCTATGGCTAATACGCTCGTGGCGATTGAAGAAGGTGCTACTCGTATAGATGGAAGTGTGCGCTGCTTAGGAGCGGGAGCGGGCAATACGCAAACGGAAGTGTTGGTAGCCGTCTTGGATCGTCTAGGGATCGAAACAGGTGTAGATCTATATAAGATGATGGATATTGCTGAGGATATTGTGGCTCCGATTCTTCAAGTTCCTCAGGAAATTACCCGCGATAGCCTTGTTCTTGGCTACGCAGGCGTGTATTCCAGCTTCCAGCTGCATGCTCAGCGTGCTGCGAAAAAGTTCGGCATTGATTCCCGCGATATCCTCATTGAGCTAGGAAAGCGGAAAGTGGTCGGCGGACAAGAAGACATGATTGTAGATGTAGCAGCCGAGATTGCCAAAAAGCGTCAAGAAGTGGCCGTTCGATAAGGGAGGATAAGCGATGAGTGGATTAGATATCAAAGCAACAGCCGATTTTTTGAATCGCGCTGAGTTAGAAAAAAAAGAGGTTACTAGAATTACGATTGAACATCCGGAGCTATCTGTTAAGGATGCTTATAAGATCCAAGAAGAATTGGTTTCTTTAAAGCTTCAAAATGGAGATCGAATCATTGGGCCGAAGATGGGCTTGACCAGCCAGGCGAAAATGAAGCAAATGAACGTGGAAGAACCAATCTATGGATATGTATTTGATTATATGCTGATCCCTGACGGAGGCACTCTTTCTATGAGAGATGTGATTCATCCTAAGGTGGAAGTAGAGATTGCCTTCATTATGGGGAAAGATCTAGAGGGGCCTGGCGTTACGGGTGCCCAAGCATTAGCTGCTACAGAATACGTGATTCCTGCCTTGGAAATTATCGACAGCCGTTATGAGAACTTTCAGTTTACCTTGTCTGATGTAATAGCGGATAACGCCTCGACTTCTAGGGTCGTGTTCGGTAATCGCATGGTGAAACCGGAAACTCTAGAACTAGATCTAGTAGGGGCAACGCTCTCTATTAATGGAGAAATTAAAGACTTGGGTGCTGGTGCGGCGGTAGTGGGTCACCCTGCAAACTCTGTAGCCATGCTTGCTAATATGTTGGCGAGAAAAGGACAAAAAGTGAAGGCTGGAGATGTAATTCTAACTGGAGGCATAACGGGTGCTGTGTTGTTATCAGTTGGAGATACAGTAACAGCGAAGCTGGACGGACTAGGAGAAATCGGGTTTAAGGTTGCAGAATAATAAAGGTGGAATGACAAGATGCCAATCATCAACATTCAAATTGCTCAAGGAAGAACAGAAGAGCAAATTAAGGAATTGATCCAAAATTTAACGAACACAGCGTCAGAAACGCTAGGAGCACCCAAACAGAATGTTCGGGTGATCGTTACAGAGGTTCCCAAGACCCATTGGGGAATCGGCGGGACCGCCATGTCCGATATTCCTGGGAGATAAAAGCAAAATCTAATTGGGGGAGGGCTCGGAATGACCATTGAATTAGGCGTAATAACAGCACACGTTCCGCGCATTTGCTTTGAAGATCGAGCACCTGCATTCTATCAACCTTTAATTCAAGGAATGAAACAGGTTGCACAACAAATTGAGCGGATGAAGCCGGATGCCGTCATTCTCATTTCTACTCACTGGCAGTCAACCTTTGATCATTTTGTCGATGCCACACCACGGCATAAAGGAGTCTTAACGGCTTTTGAAGCACCTGATCTCATCTCGGATGTAGCCTATGATTACCCGGGAGATGAGGAGCTAGCAACCCAATTGGTTGAAGCCGGATTGAAGGAGAATCTCCGTATTTTGAAGGTCAATGATCCAACCTACGTTTTGGATTACGGGACGGTCGTGCCTCTTCGATATCTCGTTCCAAAAGAGGATATTCCTGTGATTGAGCTTTCCTGCTGCTGGGCTGCCAACCTAGAGGAAACCTATAAATGGGGCAGAGTCATGGCAAAGGTATGTCGTGAAAGCAACAAAAAGATCGTCTTTGTAAGTAGTGGTGCCCTTGCGCATAATCTTGTGCGTGGTCCGGAAAAGATGCCTACTTTGGCGGAACAAGCGATGGATAATCAGTTTATTGAATATCTTAACAAGAATGACTATCAAACGGCTTGGGAGATGCTTCCTCAATATGCAAGAGCAGCGGGTATTGAGGCTGGCGGAAGGCATTTAGCTGCTTTGTTAGGATTCCTTGAAGGAAGCTATCAAAGTAAGTTTCTTGGTTACGGTCAATCTTCAGGCAGTGGAAATGTCATTATGACATTTACTCCGCAATAAACTTAATGTAACCCAGGAGGTCTTAAACCGCCTGGGTTATTTTGATAATCTCCGATGCTCCCTCCGGTGAATGGAGGCGCGGAAAAAGATTAACCGGATCGTATTCCGACTAATTACTAAAAATAGGGTAAAACACACGATATAATCGGAGGAAACTCCGACTATTTCAATATAAATCCCTAGAAACACTCCTCACTGACCAAATAACCGGAATGTCTTCCGTCTAAATGGTTTATTTTGTATGCTCTCATTAGAATAACCGCAATCCCCTCCGGTTGTTTTCACACCCTGCCTGGCATCCACTCTAGCATCGCCCTGGTCGGGTGATATAATGGAGATAATACTTATACATGAATTGGAGAATATAGATGAGGGATTTAAATGTTGAACCGATTAGAGCTGTAGAACGTGCCATCCAAATTTTAAATTGCTTCAGCTTCGAAAGACCTAATCTATCAATAGAAGAGATTGTAGAAAAAACAGGATTAGCAAAAGCCACGGCATACCGTTTACTGTGGACCCTGGAACGAAACGGACTGATCCAGTTTGATCAAAGAGCGAATCAATATCGCTTGGGACATAAATCCATCGAATATGGCGGCATTGTCTTAGAGAATTTAGATATTAGAAGAGAAGCTGAACCTTTCTTATTAGATTTATTTGAGGCCACGGGCCACTCAACCGTTCTCGCCGCACAGCAAGGAAAGAGCCTTCAATATCTATTAAGGTTTGACAGTGATGAAGACTTTCAGCCCCGTAATTTTATTGGGAGAAGAAGAATCCTCCATAACGGAGGATTCGGTATTGTGCTGTTAGCTTATCAGAGTGCTGATTTTGCTTCAGCGTTACTTGATGAATATCCGCTCGTGCCCTTGACTCCTTTTACCTTGGTGGATAAGAAAAAGTTTATGAATCGGCTGGAGGACATCCGAGCAGCTGGCGTTTACGTTGATGCAGATGAAACGTTTGTAGGCTTCACCGCCATAACAGCTCCAGTTTTTCAGGGGAAGGATGTGATTGCTGTAATTGGAATTTCAGGCCCAAGCTTCAAAATGGAAGGACAGGCTAGGGAGGATTTAATCAACCAGGTTGTTGCGACGGCGAACAAAATTTCTCAACAATTGGGCTATTCAAAGCACATCTTTTAATAAGGATGTGCTTTTTGTATTGGTCTAAATCGTTTGACAAGCGGAAAAATTTTATATATATTTTATATATGAAGTCACTTGATGAATTATTGATTCACTAGATGAATTTTAAACAAATAAGTACGATAAATTCTAGGAGGTTTAGAATATGAGGAGAAACCAGTTAGATTTGAAAACATTTAAAGTTTTAAAGCAAAAAATGGACGAAGGCTTGCTCCCGCAATGGGTAACAACGGATCCAGAGATTTACGAGCTAGAACAAGAGCAAATCTTTGCTCGTACTTGGCAATTTCTTGCGCATGAAAGTGAGCTGAAAGAGCCAGGAAGCTATGTCACGCGTTGGATGGTAAACGATCCGATCTTGGTGACGAGAAACAACTCAGGGGAAATTAAGGCGTTCCTTAATTCCTGTCCACATCGTGGAGCTCATTTATGTACAGCTGATTATGGAAAAAGGAAAACGTTTACTTGTGCTTATCATGGGTGGAGCTTTAACAATGATGGGAAGCTTATCGGGATTGTGGCTGGAGATAAGGTCTATGGGGAAGGCTTGGCTAAGGATGAGTGGGGCCTGCGACCAATTCCAAGAGTAGGTTCCTATCGAGGTATGATTTTTGGTAATTTGGACCCGAATGCGATGCCTCTTGAAGATTATCTAGGTGATATGAAGTGGTACTTTGATATCTTGCTCGGAAGAAGTGACGGAGGAATGGAAGTAAGGGGAGTTCCTCATCGCTGGGTGGCAAAAGCCAACTGGAAAGCGACAAGTGAAAATTTCGCAGCTGACCCTTATCATGTTCAAACCACGCACCGTTCCACAGTAGAAATGGGAATTAGCCCATCGGATCCCTTGTATGCCGGTTATGGACATCAAGTGGTGATGAGCAATGGGCACGGGATTAATGTCATTACTTCCGCTACGGGACGCTCAAAGCATACATACCAAGGCATGCCAGAATCCATGTGGCCGATGTTTGACAGAAATCTGACCCCTGAACAAGCAGATATTGCCTCCCGTACGACGGTGTTTGTTGGAGGCGTTTTCCCGAATCTCTCCTTTGTCAGTCCGGTACATGGGACAGGGGGGCATCTGCATAATTATTTGAACTTCCGCGTATGGAGACCGCTAGGACCAGATAAGGTCGAAGTATGGTGTTGGTTCATGATTGATAAAGCTGCGCCTGAGGAATATAAGGAAGAAGCATATAGAGGGTATATCGGTTCTTTTGGTCCGTCGGGTACGTTGGAACAGGATGATACCGAGACCTGGGCTCGTATTGTGGAGGCGAATAAAGGCATTATGGCTAGAGATAAAGAGCTAAACTATAACAGCGTCTCCAATTACCTGATGGGATTTGGCAATGTAGATCCGGATCCCCACTTTCCTGGACCTGGAACCGCTTATCCAACCTGCTATATTGATGCTATCTCACGCAGCATGCATGAGCATTGGCTGGAGCTATTAACGAAGGATTTAGTTGATCTAAAGGAGGAAGTCTAATGAATTTCGAGCTTGCTTACCAGATTTCCAACTTTCTTTACCAGGAAGCATATCTATTAGACCATAGGCAATATGAGGAGTGGCTGGATCTTCTTTCCGATGATATCGTTTACAGAATGCCTCTGCGTGTCACGACAGAAGGGAAAGATGGTGCCAATATCAACAATGATATGGCGTACTTTGAAGAATCGAAAGCATCCCTTACCACAAGGGTGAAGAGACTTTATACCTCTTCAGCCTGGGTAGAGAGCCCGCCAACGCGCCAACGGCATTTTGTTAGCAACGTCTTTGTAGAACCAACAGCAGATGCCAATGAATTCAAGGTGCGAAGCTACTTCTTATACAAGCGCAGCAGAGGATCGGATATTAATACGGAAGAGCTATTTGGGGAGCGAGTAGATGTAATTCGAAGAGTAGAGAATGAGTGGAAGATAGTGTCCCGAACCATTTATCCGGATCAAGCGGTACTAGGGGTTATGAACTTGAGTATGTTTTTATAGTTTATGAGTAATGAAGGTATGTCTCGTGATGAGGCATGCCTTTTTCAATATATAAGTGTGGAGCGGATGGACTCCAATACGGTCGGGTGTGACTAATCGCATCCATTTCCAAAAGTAGTTGACTTCGTTTTCAGATTAATATAAACTGTTTTTAAAAAGTAAAAACTTCATAAATTTATTACCTTTGAAGTGTAAACTTCAAATCTCGCACAATGGAAAGGTGACCTATGGATCCAATGCCTAATCTATTGAAAGAACGAATTCGCATGCATTATGCCTCTTTGACTGAGGGACAGAAGCGAGTAGCGGAATATCTATTAAAGAACTCGGATGAATTAGCCATGGAGTCGGCAGCGGAAATCGGAAAAAAAGCGGGGGTCAGTGAAACCACCGTCATCCGTTTCTGTTACGCGCTCGGGTATGAGGGGTTCACCGAAGTGCAAAAAGAGCGTCAGCGCCAATTGGTGATTTCGAAGAGCAGTTTGGATACCTTTGTTGAAAGCAAGCGCATATTGGCGAAAGATCCTCACTTTTATGCCAAGGTGATGGAAAAGGATCGCGAAAATATCGCGATGCTGATGCGAAATATCGATGAAAAGCAATTCGAAGAGGCGATTCGGTTTTTAGAAGAGGCAACCGATGTCTTAGTTGCCGGGTTGCGCGCGTCCTATCCCGCGGCGCTATGGTTAGGCTTTACGCTGAATATCCTGAGAGGGCGGACAAAGACGTATCGACCGGATGCCGATAATATCTTTTTGCTATCCTCGGAGATGGATCCGACCTGGACGGTCGTCGTGCTATCCTTTCACCGATATGCCAAGGAAAGCCTCGAGATCGCCAAAAAAGCTAAGGAAAGAGGAGCGAAGGTGATTGCTATTACGGATTCACTGCTTGCCCCTGTCGCCAGTCATGCGGATGTGGTGCTCCCGCTTGAAATCGAGCAAACCTCAACAATCGACATAACGGCTCCCTTGTTCTCGGTCCTCAACAGCTTGTTGTCCGGGTACTCGTTGAGAAACCTGGACAAGGTGGAACAGCGCATGAAAGTGTACGATACGACAGGGGATACGAATCCTTATTACAGACAAAATGATCAGTCAGGGGAGAAGTGAGTGAAGCAGGTTATTCTACATTTGCAGGACGAAATTTTCGGGATTTTTGATCATTTGCATCAGCATCCGGAATTGAGCTGGGAGGAGCATTCGACGACGGCGTTCCTTCGCAGCCAATTGGAAGGAGAGGGCTATCGCGTTCAAACCTTTGATGACTGCACGGGTGTGGTCGGGGAAAAAGGCGAAGGTCCTTTTACCGTAGCACTGCGTGCGGATATCGATGCCTTATGGCAAGAAGTGAACGGGAAATGGCAGGCGAATCATTCTTGCGGCCATGACGCTCATATGACGATGGCTCTGGGTGTCATCAAAGTTTTGAACCGATTAGGCACTTCCTTTCCGGGAAAAATCAAAGTCATCTTTCAGCCGGCTGAAGAAAAAGGGACAGGAGCGATCAAGATGGTGGAAAAAGGCGTCTTGGATGATGTGGACTTCTTATATGGCGTCCACCTTCGGCCGATTCAGGAGCTGTCCAGCGGGTATTCGGCGCCAGCCATTTTGCATGGGGCCGCTCAATTTTTGCAAGGGGAGATTCGCGGAAGCGCCGCCCATGGGGCCAGACCTCACCTGGGCGTCAATGCGATCGAAGTAGGAGCCAGCCTTCTTCAGGAAATCAGCAAAATTCACACAGATCCCATCGTTCCGTCCTCGATTAAAATGACCCGATTCCAAGCAGGGGATAAAAGCGGAAATATCATTCCGGATTATGCCGAATTTACCCTGGATGTTCGAGCCCAGACGAATCCGGTCATGGATGTGCTGGTGGATAAAGTGGAGAAGATCGCTCAAGGGCTGTCTTTGATCTATGGGGCGGAGATTCAGATCAAGCCCGGGGTTCGTGTCGCTGCGGCAGTTGTCGACGAAGACGCCCGGGGCTTGATGCAACGAGCCATTGAAGCGGTGGTAGGCCAAGACAAGTGTGTTCCCCCTATCGTTACATCCGGGGGAGAAGACTTCCACTTTTATACGGTACTTAAGCCTGAATTGAAGGCGACGATGCTGGGACTCGGCTGTGACCTGCAGCCGGGGCTGCATCATCCTCTGATGTCGTTTAATCGAAGCGATTTGATGACCGGGATTGAAATTTTGGCGACCGTACTTTTGGAGACATGGCATCATGGTCAGGGGAGGACATCAAATGGGCATTTGGCTGAAGAAGCTTGAAACGCTGATGGAGTTCCAACACATGGCGGATTTGGAGCGTCGAGTTTGGGGGATGGATCCGCTTCCGTACCATCAGACCTTGACCGCAGCGAAAAATGGCGGCATTGTCATCGGGGCGTTTGACCAGGACCAGCTGGTCGGTTTTGTCTACAGCTTTCCGGGCTACGCGAACAGGGAAGCGTATCTTTGCTCGCATATGATGGGGATTGATCCGGGGTACCGCAACCAAGGGATCGGCTACCGCTTAAAAATGAAGCAAGCGGAGGAAGCTCAAAAAATGGGGTATAAGAGGATCCGGTGGACCTATGATCCGCTGGAGAGCCGGAATGGGTATTTAAATATCGCCAAGCTGGGGGCCATCTGCTCCGACTATATCGAAAACTGCTATGGCGAAATGAACGATGAGCTGAATAAAGCTCTTCCTTCCGACCGCTTCAATGTGGAATGGTGGATTGACCATCCTCATGCCTTACAGAGGAAGGACAAGCTTTCTGTGCAGGCGGATGGCCTGTTGTTGGACTGGAGCCTTCGGTCCGACGGTCTTCCGCAAGCGATCTGCAAGGAGGTGGATTCTAATCCATCCACCATACTCTTTGTCCCAGTTCCCGAAGGGTTTCAACAGCTGAAGCAAAGGGACAGCGACCTGGCGATCGAATGGCGCTTAAAAACGCGGAAAGTATTTAGGCAGCATTTCGCGGAAGGCTGGGCGGTCGCCCATGTGCTTCGCCAGCCTGAGGAACCGGTGCAGTATTATGTATTGGTGAAGAGAGAAAGTCTAGCTTTAGAATGAGAGAGAAACCGGAGGTAATCTATGAATATTCAGCGCGTCACCTTGCGTCATCTTCAAATGGATTTGAAAGCCCCTTTTACGACCAGCTTTGGAACCTTTAAAACGAAGGATTTTATCCTGATTGAAGCGGTGGATTCAGAAGGCGCAGTGGGTTGGGGAGAATCTGTCGCTTTTCATTCGCCGTGGTATAACGAAGAAACCTTGAAGACCAATTGGCATATGCTGGAGGATTATTTGCTTCCTCTTCTATTTAAGGAACCGATCCAGCATCCTGGAGAAGTCAGCAGCCGTTTTGCCTTCATACGGAAAAACTATATGGCCAAGGCAGCCATTGAAGGGGCTATCTGGGACCTTTATGCGAAGATGTCTGGTGTAACGTTAAGCCAGGTGCTTGGCGGAGAGAAGAAAGAGATTGAAGTGGGAATCAGCATTGGCATTCAACCAACCGTTCAGGATTTATTGAAGCTCATTGAAGAGTATGCGTCTGAAGGCTACCGCCGGATGAAAGTGAAAATTAAGCCGGGCTGGGATGTCGATGTGATCCGGGAAGTTCGACAGCATTTCCCCGACATCGCCTTAATGGCCGATGCCAATTCCGCGTATCGGTTGACTGATTTCGACCGGTTAAAGGCATTGGATGAGTTTGGCTTGACCATGATTGAACAGCCGCTGTCACCGGATGATATTGTCGATCATGCGAAGCTGCAGGCAGAACTTCAGACCCCGATCTGTCTGGATGAGAGTATTCATTCTTATGAAGATGCGAGAAAAGCGATTGAGCTTGGAAGCTGCAAAATCATCAATATTAAAATCGGACGCGTAGGCGGCTTAAGCGAGTCGAAACGGATTCATGATCTTTGCCTGGAACATGGAATCCCTGTCTGGTGCGGCGGCATGCTGGAATCTGGCGTGGGAAGAGCCCATAACATCGCCATTACCACCCTGGACAACTTTATAATGCCGGGAGACACCGCGGCTTCTTCCCGTTATTGGGATCGGGATATCATTGAGCCGGGAGTCACTGTGCATAATGGACTCATCACGGTTCCGGATCAGCCAGGGATCGGATATGAGGTAAACCGCTGCCAAGTGGAAGAATATACGGTGGCGACGAAGACCTACCGTCCATAAAATTGAATACATTCGAATTTCCGATTGTTTTCAGAATAATAACTTGAATGTTTGATTTTGATTCTATATAATCATATCTATCGTGAAGTTTAGGCTTCTTATAAGTATATTTTTGGAAGTTTGAAATTCAAAAAACAATCACGGGGGGAAGAAATAAACATGACAAGAATAATGAAACCGTTCCTTATGACCTTATTCATCGTGTTGCTTTTAGCGGGATGCGGTGGAGGAAGCGAAACCGAAACGGGAGGAGAGCAAACAGAGGCTCCCCAAGCGGGCGGGAAGCTGAATATCGCGATTAATGCGCAGCCTCCAACCTTAGATCCGCATGTCACGACAGCAACGGCTACATCGGAAGTGGGAAGAAACATTTTTGAAACGCTCGTAACCGTCAATGCGGGCTATAAGCCGGTTCCGATGCTGACTGAGAACGTAGAACAGAGCGAAGATGGAAAGACCTTTACCTTTCACCTAAGAAAAGGCGTCAAGTTCCATAACGGAAAAGAAATGAAAGCGGAAGATGTTGTCGCTTCGATGAACAAATGGGTAACGATTTCCACTCGCGGAAAAACGGTATTGAATGGAGCTGCTTTTGAGGCCACAGACGAGTACACCGTGGTGCTTACGATACCAAATCCGGTGGTGGGCGTGTTGGACACGATTGCCGGAGCCGCGCAATTCGCAGCGATTATGCCGAAAGAAATCGTGGAAGCGGCAGGTCCTGAAGGGGTAAAAGAGTATGTGGGGACTGGTCCTTTCCGATTCACAGAGTGGAAGCAAGACCAATATATCCACCTCACCAAGTTTGACGAATACAGCGCACTCGAGACACCGGCGAGTGGATTGGCCGGAAAGAAAGAGGCTCTTGTGGATGAAATCTTCTTCCATATTGTAACGGATGGATCCACTCGACTGGCAGGTGTGCAAACGGGAGAATACGATGGGGCCACTTGGCTTCCGCGCGATAACTATGCGATGCTGCAAAGCTTGCCTAATGTAAAGACTTCGATTGACATCTATGGCGGTCACTACATTTTCTTCAATAAGAAAGAAGGCGTGCTTTCCGATGTTCGCATGAGACAAGCCGTCAATGCCGCCTTGGACATGGATCAAATCATGTTAGGCACGTTCTCCAGTGAAGAGTTTTATCGCTTAGACCATGGGTACATGCTGCAAGAGCAAGTCGATTGGTATAGCGAAGCGGGTAAGGAATTATATAATGAAAAGGATGTAGAAAAGGCAAAGCGCTTGATGCAAGAAGCGGGCTACAATGGGGAAGAGATCCGAATCCTGACGTCACGCGATTATGATCATGTGTATAATGCGTCCGTGGTGGTAAAAGATCAGCTTGAGAAGATTGGCATGAAGGTGAAGTTAGAGGTTCTTGATTGGGCCACCTTGGTAGACAAGCGCTCCAAGCCGGGTGAATATGAAGCGTTTGTTACCGGAATGCCTTTGTTCTCCACTCCAACGCAAATCGTATCGCTTAATCCGAATTTTGCCGGGTGGACCGAGGATCCGAAAATTGCCGAGTTAATGGCTAAGATCAGCGCCACGCCAACGATCGAGGAAGCCAAGCCCCTTTGGGATGAATTGCAGGGCTATTCTTATGAATATTTGCCTATGACAAAATTCGGTGACTTTTACTTGCTGAATGCATTTTCAGACAAAGTGGAAGGGAATAGCTTCCTAGAAGGCCTTATTCTTTGGAATACGACAAAAAATAAATAACCCCGTTACCCTTTCTGCCCATCACCCTCATCAGGATGATGGGCAGAAAACCATCAGCGGTCTTCTAATCGATAAGTCAACAGAGGGGTGTTCATTTTGAAAGGATATGTATTGAAACGGGTTCTTTCTCTTTTTCCTGTTTTATTTCTCGTATCGATTATCGTCTTTATGATTATCCACCTTACGCCCGGAGATCCCGTTTCGGTCATGCTAGGTGAAGAGGCGAGTCAAGAGGATATCGACCGCTTGCGTGAACAGCTAGGATTGAATCTTCCCATCTACCTGCAGTATTTGAATTGGGCGATGGGCATTTTTCAAGGAGACTTCGGCTACTCGTTCTTCATGGATAAGCCCGTCATCCAGGCCATCTTTGAACACTTGGGACCGACTCTATCTTTAGCTATTCTAGCCGAGTTGATGGCGGTCATCATTGCCATTCCTGTGGGGATTCTCGCTGCCACGAGAAGGGGAACCAAGACCGATCAGACCGTGATGGGGCTTTCCCTGTTGGGCATTTCCTTGCCTAGCTTCTTGCTTGGACTGTTTTTGACTCTTGTGTTTGCGGTTCAGCTGCGCTGGCTGCCGGTTGCCGGTTATCAGCCCTTAAGCGAAGGGCTTTGGACGCATTTGAAGTATTTAATCTTGCCATCGATTGCATTAGGCGCCATGCAGGGTGCCTTGATTGCCCGCATGACGCGGGCGTCCATGCTGGAAATCCTGAATGCCAATTTTATTAAAGCCGCTCGCTCCAAAGGGGTGAAGGAATGGGGCGTGACCTATAAGCACGCGCTGCGCAATGCCTTTATTCCGATTCTAACGGTGATCGGCCAGTCTTTTGGGACGCTGATTGCGGGGGCGGCCGTGACGGAGACGATTTTTAACATTCCAGGAATCGGCCAGCTGATTGTCAATAGTGTAGTCCGACGCGACTATTCGGTGATCCAAGGAACGGTCCTGTTTGTTACGCTCGCTTATCTCTTGATTAATTTATTGATTGATTTACTCTATGGGGTCGTTGATCCTCGCGTCAAATTAAGTCGCAAATAGAAAGGGGGCTTCTTTATGGAAGTGATTCACGATACGGTACGTACGAATATCAAACAAGATATGAAAAAAGAGCAACGAAAGCTGATGATTCGCCGTTACTTATCCAATCGGTTGGCGGTCACCGGGAGCATCATCGTGTTCATCCTCGCCTGCCTCGCTATTTTCGCAGATTTCATCGCAGCGACGGATCCCTATCATATGGAAGTAACGGAAAGACTGAAGGGCCCCTCGGCTGAGCATTGGTTCGGTACCGATAATTTTGGGCGAGATTTATTTAGCCGTGTCGTTTATGGAGCCCAGGTTTCGATGGGGGTAGGGTTTGCGGTCGCAGTGATTACGCTGGTACTAGGGTTGGTCATTGGCCTTTACGCCAGTTACTATTCCTTTTTGGATAATGTGTTGATGCGAATCTGCGATGCGTTGATGGCTTTTCCGGCGATCCTGTTAGCGATTGCGATAATGGCGGCCCTAGGGCCAAGGACGGAAAACGTCATTTTATCTCTTAGCATCGTCTTTACCCCCTATGTGGCACGTGTCGTACGATCCGCGGCTCTCGTCGTTCGGGAACAGACCTATATTGAAGCGATTCGCTCCCAAGGGGCCAGTTCGTGGAGAATCATCTGGCTGCATATCGCACCCAATGTTTTATCTCCCTTGATTGTTCAAGTCACGTTTACGTTTGCCGAGGCGATTGTGGTGGAAGCGGCCTTAAGCTTCCTCGGTGCAGGGGTTCCTGCCCCGGATCCAAGCTGGGGGAACATTTTGTACGATGGAAAAGTGGTCATATTCAATGCTTGGTGGATGACGGTTTTCCCTGGTATTTTGATCATTCTCTCTGTATTGGGCCTTAACCTGTTCGGAGATGGCTTGCGAGATGTACTCGATCCCCATACCACTCAAACGAAAAAATAATCTGGATGGCATACATTTCATTTATGGAGGGGGATTCTCTTGGGTCAACCACATCTGTTGGAAATTAACAATTTATTCACGCATTTTAATACGGAACGAGGCAAGGTGACTGCCGTCCATGGCATTACCCTTCATGTGGAAGAGGGAGAGATCCTGGGCATCGTGGGCGAATCTGGATGCGGGAAGAGTGTCACGTCCCAATCGATCCTGCGTTTGTTTGATGAGAAGTACACGGCAGAATATGATGGTGAGATAAAATTTGCAGGGAAGAATCTATTGAAGCTTCCGATGGCCGAGATGCAAAAAATTCGCGGAAACGATATTGCCATGATTTTTCAGGATCCGTTAAGCTCCCTCAATCCCGTTTACACGGTCGGCAATCAAATTGCCGAAGCGCTGCTTTTGCATCAGAACATCAGCAAAAAAGAAGCGTATGAAAAAGCAGCGGAGTTGCTTCGGTTAACCGGCATTCCCTCGCCGGAAAAGCGGGTTCATGAATATCCGCATGAAATATCCGGGGGGATGAGACAAAGGGTGATGATTGCGATGGCTTTAGCTTGCGAGCCGAAGCTGCTGATTGCCGATGAGCCGACGACGGCATTGGACGTGACGATCCAGGCCCAGATTCTGGATCTAATGCTGGACCTGAACCGGAAGCTGAATATGGGCATTATCCTTATCACCCATGACCTTGGAGTGGTAGCTGAAGTATGCACCCGTGTCGCGGTCATGTATTTGGGACAGGTGGTGGAGGAAGCGGATGTCCAAAGTCTTTTTGCCAACCCGCTCCATCCCTATACCAAAGGGCTGATGAAGTCCATTCCCCATTTGGATGGGGACAAATCGGAGGATCTGCATGTGATTCAAGGCGTCGTCCCTTCCTTGTACAACGTACCCAAGGGCTGCCGCTTTGCCCCTCGATGCGCTTATGCCGATGACCAGTGCCTGAAGGAAAATCCGGAGCTTAGGTTGCATGAAGCAAAACAAAAGGTCAGATGTTGGCATTACGACAAAATCGCTCAGCAGGAGGTGATGTAAACCATGTCCGAGCAACGAAAGCCCATTCTAGAAGTAAAGGGCCTCAAAAAGTTTTTTCCTGTAAAGGATTCTCTGGGCCGGACAACAGGCCAAGTCAAAGCGGTCAATGATGTCTCATTTAAGCTCTATGAAGGAGAAACCTTTGGGTTGGTCGGTGAATCCGGCTGCGGAAAAAGCACCACGGGAAGAACGGTCCTACGGCTGATTGATCCGACGGAAGGGACGGCGGAGTTTAAGGGGCAGAACATTTTCGATTTATCAAATAAGGATTTGCGAAAGGTGAGAAAGGATCTGCAGATGGTGTTCCAGGATCCGTATTCTTCCCTGAACCCAAGGATTCGTATCGGGAATGCCTTGGAAGAAACGATGCTGATTCATGGCCTGGGGAACAAGCAAAGCCGTACGAAAATCGCGATGGAGATGCTCAAAAAAGTGGGTTTGCTGGAGGATCACTATTATCGCTTTCCCCACGAGTTTTCAGGCGGCCAAAGGCAGCGGATCGGCATCGCCAGAGCATTGGTTGCCAATCCCCAAGTGATCGTTTGCGACGAGCCGGTCTCCGCGCTCGATGTATCGGTTCAATCCCAGATTATCAACCTGCTCAGGCAGCTGCAGAAGGAATTCAAATTATCGTATCTCTTCATTGCGCATGATCTCAGTGTCGTTCGACATATTTCCGATCGCATCGGGGTGATGTATTTGGGGAATATGGTCGAGGATGCACCGACAGAAAGCTTGTTTGCCGCCCCGCTTCATCCGTATACGAAGGCATTGCTGTCTGCTGTTCCCTTACCCAATCCGAATGCGAAAAAGGAACGAATCGTATTGAAGGGTGACATTCCTTCTCCGTTAAACCCGCCATCGGGCTGTATCTTTCATACCCGATGCCCTTATGTCACAGAGATTTGCCGAACGGCGGTCCCCGTCCGAAAAGAAGTGGCTCCAGAGCATTTTGTCGCTTGTCATTTAGTAGGTTAATAGTCTGATAGAGAAAGGGATGGTTGCAATGAGAATCGCAATAGGCCAAATTGCACATGAAACCAATACGTTTTCCAGCGTGCCCACAACGGTAGAGCTATTTCAAGCCTGGGAGTGGGATCATCACGAAAAGGTTATGCAGCGTCATGAAGGGGTCGAGGATTACCTCGGAGGCATGATTGAAAAAGGCAAGCAATTAGGGGTGGAATTGGTGCCTACGTTTTCCACCTTTACGGGTCCTTCCGGGATGATTACCCAGCAAACCTATGAAGCGCTGAAACAGGAGCTGATCACCCATATTGTTCGTGCCGGCGAGTTGGATGGGATCTGTCTGGCATTGCATGGGGCAGGCGTTGCCGAAGGCGTCGATGATCTGGAAGGAAGTCTATTAAAGGAATTACGCCAAGCCGTCGGATACGAGATTCCGATTGTCGTAACCCTCGATTTGCATGCCAATTTGACGGACTTGATGGTGCAAGAAGCCAGTGCCCTCTTAGGGGTCAATTTCTATCCGCATACCGATTCCTATGATCGAGGGATGGAAGCGATCGAGCTGCTGGTTCAGATCATTCAGGGGCAATTGGACCCAGTCATGCATCTGGTCCAATTGCCTTTGATCATCCCTACGTCTACGACCCTCCAGTCCCCGGCCAAGGATATTAATGAATGCTGCTGGGAGTGGGAAAAGCATCCCGATGTCGTCGACTGTACTTTTTTCCATGGGTTCCCGTACACAGACATACCGGATGTAGGCGTGAGTGTGCTTGCGATCACGAATGGGAAGGCGGAATTGGCTGAAAAAGCAGCGGCGGACGTAGCTCAGAGCATTTGGGAGAAGAGGCTGGAATTCGCTCCGAATCTTCCGGGTCCTACGGAGGGGATTCGCCAAGCCCTGGCTACTGAGGGCCAGCCAATTGTCATCAATGAAACGTCAGATAATCCAGGCGGAGGAACGCCGGGAGACGGTACCTATCTATTGAGAGCCATGATCGAAGAAAACGCCCCGAATACCTGCTTCGGCTTTATCTATGATCCGGAAGTGGCGAAGTTGGCCCATCAGGCGGGTCCAGGCTCCATGATTGATGTGAAATTAGGCGGAAAAACTGACTCCCTGCACGGTGAACCGTTATCGCTGAAGGTTTACGTCAAAAGTGTGACGGATGGCCAATTTATTCAGTCATCTCCAATGTGGCGCGGCATCCAAGTCAATTTGGGATTGTCCGCAAGGCTGCAGGTTGGCCATGTGGATATCATCGTTTGTTCCGTACGATCGCAGACCTTTGATGAGCAGGTTTTCCTGCTCCATGGCATCGATGTCATGGAATATAAAATTGTTGCTCTAAAATCCAGCCAGCACTTCCGTGCGGCGTTTCAGTCCATCGCTCACGAAATTATTTCGGTGGATTCACCGGGCCTCAGCACGTGTAACTTTGCTTCCTTTAACTATACGCGCCTTCGCCGGCCGATCTTCCCATTAGATCCTGTGGTTGAGGTTCGCGGAAAAGGGGTTTTACCATGAAGAAGCTGGATGGTTTATTCTCGAGACTCCTTGAGCTGTATCCAGAGTTGGTGGAGTTTCGCCGGGATCTTCACATGTATCCTGAGCTTTCGTTCCAAGAGGTGGTTACGCCTCAGAAGGTGGCCGACTACTTATTGGCACTGGGGTTGGACGTGAATACGGGAGTGGGAGGAAGAGGGGTTGTAGGCATCTTGACCGGAGGAAAGCCGGGGAAGACGGTGGCGCTTCGAGCTGATTTTGATGCCTTGCCCATCCAGGATGAAAAAGAAGTGCCCTACAAGTCCCGCATTCCTGGCGTGATGCACGCGTGCGGCCATGATATCCACACGGCAGCGCTGTTGGGTGTAGCGAAGGTCTTGAGTGAAGTAAAAGAGGAAGTTCCAGGAAAAGTGGTTTTTATTCATCAGTTTGCGGAGGAGCAGATCCCCGGAGGGGCCCAAGCGATGATTGAAGACGGATGTTTGGATGCGGTGGATGTGATCTACGGAGCCCATGTCTGGGCAGCCGAGCCGCTTGGCACCGTGGGAGTAGGGGAAGGGGCTATGATGGCTGCCGCAGACTCCTTCGAAATCGAGATTCAGGGAAAAGGGGGGCATGGTGCGACCCCGCATCTCACGGTTGATCCGTTAGTCGCGGGCAGCCAATTGGTCCTGAATCTGCAGCACATCGCTAGTCGCCGCGTCAATCCGCTGCACCCAGTCGTGTTGACGGTCGGCACGTTTAGCGCTGGACAGGCGTTTAATGTGATCCCGGACACCGCCAAAATCACGGGAACGGTTCGTACCTTTGATGACAGCGCCCGGGATTTGATTGAAGATTCGATTAAACAAATCACAGCCTCCACCTGTGAAGGGGCAGGGGCCACCGCAAGAGTAGAATACACGAGAGGCTATCCCGCCGTCTGGAACCATCCAGAGGAAACGAAGAAAGTGGAAGAGTTGGCCAAGCTACTCCTGGGTCCCGAGAATGTCAAGCGATTCGAGCCCATGATGGGAGCCGAGGATTTTGCCTACTACCTGCAAAAAATACCGGGAACCTTCTTCTTCGTCGGGGGAGCCAATCCCGAAATCGGTGCGGAGTATCCCCATCATCACCCCAAGTTTGACGTAGACGAACGTTCGATGATCAACTTAGGTAAATTGTTTATCTCGGCGATTTTTGGGTGAGTCACTGTCACTCACCGAGATTTGTAGATATATAGGCATCCCCCATTTTATATTAGCAAAAGGCTATGTTTTCAAAAACATAGCCTTTTTGGCTGTCAAACTTCCCGTACTAGCTTCCACGGAGGTCACTCCAAAATCTTTAAAACGAATTTTAACACTATTTTCACAGTTTGAAACTTTACAAAGTTTATATTGTTAAAATTATCTAATAATAGTATAATAAAACCACGATACGATATGCGTTTCGCATTGTGGAATGAACAGAACTATCATACAAACCATCAATCGATTTTCTAAGAGGAGGTTCTTAATAGTGAGTGAAGATCACCAGAAATTAAAACTTGAAGTAGCCATGGCTGTACGGATGCTGGAGAATATCGGACTGCTTGATATGAATGGGCATGTGAGCTGTCGAATTCCTGGAACGGACCAATTTTTAATTAATTCCCGCAAAGCCAGCCGCGCGTCTGTCAAGGTATCGGACATTGTATTGTGCGATATGAATGGGAATTTGTTGGAGGGCGACTCGGAACCTCCGAGTGAATACCACATACATACCGAAATTTATAAAAGGCGAGGGGATGTGCAGTGTGTCATTCATAACCATCCTCACTATCAAACGGTACTTGGGATTGCGGATATCGAGATGAAACCGGTATTTGGGATCGGCTCCTTTGTGGCGAATGTGCCGGTGTACGAAAAGTCCAGCTTGGTTAATACCGCAGAGATGGGGGCTGAACTGGCTGAAATATTAGGCGGTGGAACGACCATACAGCTTCGCCATCATGGAACCGTTCTCGTCGCGGATAGTGTGAAGGCTGCTTTTGCCAAGTCTGTATTTATTGAAGAGAATGCCAAGAAACAGTATGATGCCATGCTGTTGCGAACCGATATTCGCGTGCTGGAAGGAGAGAATCTGGTTCGTACGCGAGACACGGCTTGGCAGCCGAGCATTGTGCAAAAGGTCTGGACCTATCATGAAGAGAAGGCCGTTAAAGAAGGAGCTCTAGTGGGGCTTGTTGATTAAGGAAAATTTTAAATTATTCAAGAAGGAGAGAATTGTATGCTAAGCCAACAACAAAATGAATTATTAACCAAAGTCGGACCAGGAACACCGATGGGCAACCTGCTGAGAAGATATTGGATACCCGTGGCTGCCACCAGTGAATTGAAGGATAAACCAACGAAGAAAGTGAGAGTCTTGGGCGAGGATTTAGTCCTGTATCGTGACCGATCCGGTAATCTCGGATTGATTGACGAAAGATGCCCGCACCGGAAAGTATCGATGGTCTATGGAATCCCTGAAAAGGATGGATTGCGATGCCAGTATCATGGATGGTGCTTCAATAAGCAAGGGCAATGCCTAGAGCAGCCCAATGAACCCGCGACCAGTACCTTTAAGGACCGAATTAAAATTAAAGCTTATCCCGTTCAAGAGATGGGAGGACTGATTTTTGGCTATCTAGGACCGGAGCCAGCTCCTTTGCTTCCCCGCTTTGACGGATTTGTAGTAGAGAATGCCGTTCGCATGATCGGAAATGCCGTCATCCCATGCAATTGGCTGCAGATAATGGAAAATTCCATGGATCCGATTCATACGGAATGGCTCCATGGACACTACAACGCCTATATTTTAGAGCGGGACGGCAAGTCCCTGGAAGACGCATTCCAGCGAAAGCATAACAAAATTGAATTTGATGCCTTTGAGTATGGCATTGTGAAGCGCCGATTGTTAGAAGGGCAGACCGAGGAAAGCGATGACTGGAGAATTGGGCACCCGGTTGTATTCCCTTACATGTTAGCCGTAGGAAGCGGAGGTTTAGGGGCCTATCAGTTCCAGATCCGGGTACCGATAGACGACGAAAACACTTGGCACGTATGGTACATGGCTTATGCCCCTGGCGAAGAGGTGGAAATTCCAGAACATTTGAAGGAAATCCCGTTGTATGAGGTCCCGTATAAAGATGAAAACGGAGACTACCTGCTCGATTACATTGATGGGCAAGATATCATGTGCTGGATTACACAAGGGACCATTGCAGATCGTACGGATGAGCGGCTGGGAACTACCGACAAGGGGATCATTGCCTATCGCCAGATGCTGAAGGAACAGATTGCGAAGGTTGAGCATGGGGAGGATCCGATCGGGACCATTCGCGATCCAGAGAAGAACCAGTTTATCGAGCTTCCGTTGGAGCGCCATAAGCACCATTTTAGTGCCGGGTTTAAGAGTGTATTCAGTCGTTTTCAAACGCGGTTTTCTCCAACGATCGCTGAGGTTGTTGAACTGTTCGCGAAAGTGGGAGTGAAGTAATGATGCAGGATCGGTTGCGAAAGCATAGCGAGTGTCCTGCCCCATCCTCCCTCATCCATCCGGATGAGGGGGAACTATCTCAATATTTTACAAGAGTCCAATTCTGCAATTTTTGCGGAAATTCGATGTTGGATCCGCGCAGTTTTATCGTGGAATATTGGCGGTCGGAGCAAACGGTTTATTTTTGCTGGTGCCACTCCTGCCATAATCGTTGGGAGGTAGCTGAAGTAACAAGAATCACCATGATCGAACCGGAAGAGGAAGAGTAGCATTTTTTGAAAACGATGCCAACTTATTGGTGGACAGCTGACTGAAAACTATCTTAATTGGAGGAGTCAAATATGAAAAAAATCTCTCGCAAAGCTTATGTTCCCGCTTTCGTTTCTCTTGCCTTATCCGTGAGTCTGGTGGCTTGTTCCAGCTCGAGCACGGCACCCGTTGCACCCGAGACCACAAATACGAATGCCGGCGTAACCACGCCAGCGGCTACGGCTCAGCCGGAAAGCATTGATAAAGCCAATACGGACCCGCTTAAGGTCACCTTGGCTGGTGGGTCTGTGGGTGGATTTTGGTCTGGGTTAGGCCAAGTCATTTCCAAATCCTTTGCAGATACCTATCCAGGCTCAGCGGCCACCTATGAGCCAGGGAGCGGTGCGGGAAATATCAAGCTCATTGATGAACAGCAAGTTGAGATAGGTCTCGTACAAAACGTTGAAGTGGTGGCTGCTCAAAATGGATTGGCGCCGTTTGCGAAAAAGTACGATGAGATGATGGCCATTGGAACCATCTATAATAATGCTTACATGCAGATCTCGGTACGCAAAAACTTTGCGGATCAGTACGGGGTGAAGAGCCTAGCGGATATTGCGGCCAAAAAAGTGCCGGCCAGAATTGCGATTAATCAACAAGGAAATCTAAACTCCTTAGCAGCCCATTCCGCGTTGACTGCCAACGGCATCACGGAAAAGGATCTGAAAGATTGGGGCGGTTCATTGACCTGGGCTGGCAGTACCCAGCGGTGGGATGCCATGGGAAATCAACGGATGGATATTACCATTGACTTCGTGTTCGCACCAGATGCGAAGGTGCAGGAAAAAGCAGTTCATACTTCCTTGGAGCTTTGGTCCATCGACCAGAAGACAGCGGATGCCATGAAAACAGAGTGGGATTTGCCGGCTCAAACGATTCCAAAAGGCACCTATGAATTCCAACAGGAGGATGTCTTCACGGTTGGCATAAGCGGAATTATTCTCGTTAGCCAAAAAGTGAGTCCGACCGATCAGTACAAAATGGCGAAAGCGCTCGTGGAACAGCTTAGCATTATCCAAGCTCTTCATCCCGCGATGAAAGACATGACAGCTGAGCAAATAGCTAATACGGGATCCATTCCACTCGCTCCTGGCGCCAAGGAATTCTTCCAAGAGATCGGAGCGATCAAGTAATTCCTAACGCCCAAAAATAACGGTGAAGAAAGGTGGTACTGCATTTTGGTTTCACAATCGACAGAACAAGAGCTGAATTGGTTCCAGGCGTTTTTCAAAGAGGGCAATCGCAGGCATTTAACGGGAACCTTTCGCACTCTCATTTTAACCTTAGCCGTCATTTTATGTATTTTCGAGATTTGGCTGGGTGCCATTGGAACCATGGATTTGTACCAATATACGACCATTTTTTATCCTTTGGTTCTCACGGCAGCCTTTCTTCAGTTCAGTTCAACGAGGCGGGTGAAGGGACATCAACCGACGTGGCTGGATATCCTGTTGGCCCTGATTTCCTTGGCTATTGGTGTGTATTTCTTGGTTAATATCGATACCTATTTAAAGCGCATTCCCTTATTTAATCCACTGACACCGACGGAAATGGCGGTGGGGATTGCTACGGTACTGTTAACCCTGGAAGCCACGCGCAGGACCTTAGGCTTTACCCTCACAAGCGTAGTCCTTGTGATCTTGGCTTATGTCTTTTGGGGGCATCATGTCCCAGGCGCCTATTCTCACCGGCCCATTGCTTGGAATCACTTTTTCGACGATATGGTATTTACCGTAAACGGGATCTTTGGAACGCCATTGGGGGTTGCTGCGACTTATGTGTTTTTGTTTGTCCTGTTCGGGGGAGTTTTTACAGCCGCAGGTGGCGGGGATTTCTTCTTTCGCTTAGCGGCCTGTATTTCTGGACGAAGTGTGGGCGGCCCTGCCAAAATTACCGTGATCACTTCCGGCATGTTTGGGATGATTTCCGGCAGTCCGACGGCAGACGTGTTGACAACGGGATCGATTAATATTCCCACGATGAAAAAGATGGGGTATTCACCGGTCTATGCAGGTGGTTTGGAAGCTGCCGCTTCCACAGGTGGAAGTATCTTGCCTCCTATCATGGGGTCTGCCGCCTTCCTTATGGCCGAATATGCTGGAATTGGCTATGGCCAAATCATCATTGCCGCAACGGTACCCGCTATTTTGTACTATTTGGGCATCATGCTCCAAGTGCATTTCCGCTCAAAAAAGCAGAATATGGGGACCTTAGAGGGCGAGGACATTCCAACGTTCGGGACGGTGATGAAAGAGGGATGGGTGTATCTTCTTCCGCTGGTGTTCCTCGTCGTGGGAATTATGAACGGATTACCCGCTTCTTATGTGGCGGTAATGGCAACGGGAATTGTATTCGTTTGCAGCTGGTTTACCCCGAAGTATCGGATCGGCTTGCGGTCGCTGATTCAAATCCTGGAGGAGATCATTCAACGGATCGTTCCGGTAACGATGGCCTGTGCCGCAGCGGGGATGCTCATTGACGGGATTATGCTGACGGGACTGGCGTCCAAGTTTGGATCCCTCATCTTCTCCGTTACATCGGGAAGTATGTTCCTAACGCTTGTGGCGACTGCCGTGCTATGCATTGTGTTCGGGATGGGAATGCCTGTGTCTTCAGCTTATATCTTAACCGCTGTTTTGGCTGCTCCGTTACTGATTAATATGAATGTTTCGGTTATGAGTGCGCATCTGTTCATTGTTTACTATTCTTGCTTGTCGGCGATTACGCCTCCTGTAGCGGTGGCGGCCTTTTCCGCAGCCAGCATTGCCAATGCGGACCCGGTCAAAATCGCTCTCAACGCTTGTAAACTGGCGATCGTGGCCTTTATCATCCCCTTCATCTTTGTCTATGATTCAGCCCTATTATTAGAAGGAAGTATCCTCAACATCGCGACAAGTATTGTCATGGCGGTTTTTGGAGTGTTTGCTTTGGCTGTCGCCGCCGAGGGTTGGTTTAAGTCGGAAATGAACATGCTGGAGCGCGCCGCACTCCTTGCGGGAGGAATCTTGATGATTATACCTGGTTTGATCACGGATCTTGCCGGTTTAATCATCACGCTCATTGTCGTCAGCTTGAATCAGTTCAAGGCGAAAAAAGAATCAGCTGAAGTGATTAAAGCGTAAAAGCGGGGGAATATGGAGGATTAAGGATATGAGAACATTTGAAGATCACTGCTGGAAGGATATGGTGACTCCAGATATATTAGAGATTTATAAACACTATGAGCGGGAAACTTTTATTGGGAAACGGCCCGCCGTATTGTTGATTGATCTGTATAACTTGGTGTATGAAGGAGGGGGTCGTCCGGTCACGGAGGTAGTGAAGGACTATCCGAGTTCATGTGGCATTCATGCTTGGCAAGCGGTTGAACCGACCCAGCAATTGATCGCTTTGGCCCGAACGAAGGGGATTCCTTTAATCTACTCAACGCAAGGCACAAACCAAATTCAGGCGACCTATCGCCAGAAAAATGTCATTTTTGATCATTCCTACGAGATTAAAGAAGAGTTTTCTCCACAAAAAGAGGATGTGATTCTATACAAAGAAAGAGCTAGCTGTTTCTTTGGAACTCCTTTGATCGCTTATTTAACCCAAATGGGGATTGACTCCCTCATTATCTGCGGGGAAAGTACAAGCGGTTGTGTCCGGGCTACAACGGTGGATGCCTATTCCTATGGGTTCCATGCTGTCGTGGTAGAAGAGTGCACGTTTGATCGCAGCTGGCTTTCTCATCAAGTAAGCTTATTTGATCTTCATCATAAATACGCCGATGTCATGCATCTAGACGAAGTGAAAGAACATCTATCCCACCGGCCGAACCTGTGACAGGGCTATGAAAATCTTGCGGACGTGTTAAAATAATAGGTAAACAGAGGGGAAGGATAGGGGGCTAGTAATGAAAGAATCAGGACAGACTGTGCAGTCCGTGGAAAGAGCGATGCGGATTATGGAGTGCTTTACATTAGAAAAGCCCCAGCAGACACTCGGGGAGCTTGCAGCTCAGACGAATCTCTCCAAGAGTACGGTTTACCGCTTATTAAGCACGTTAGAAGGGATCGGTTATATCAAGCAGGATGATCTCACCCAAAAATATAGTCTAGGGTTTAAGGTGTTTTTTTTGGGCTCCGTCGTTACGGGAAACCTCTCTTTACGGGAAACCGCTTTGCCTTTTATGAGAAAGCTCGGCGAGGAAATATCTGAAACCGTGGACCTTAATATTATTGAAGGAGGCCAACGCGTCTGTATAGAGATGGTGGAAAGCTCGGAGCAGATCCGCAATATTGTTAAGGTCGGGCAGCGTAATGCTCTATGGGTAGGGGCCTCCGGTCGGGTTTTGCTAGCGAATCTGGAAGCGGCAGAACGCCAAAACATCTTGCAAGAAGCGGTCAGACAGAACCAGTTAGATATGGATCAGAGTGTCTTGGAAGAAAAGCTGGATCTCATTCGAACGAAAGGCTATGCGATCTCGATCGATGAGCGGGTGAAAGGGTCCTTTGCTATCGCATCGCCCATTTTTACCCATGAGGGGAAGTTAGCAGGTGGAGTTACAGCTGCAGGTCCCATCCATCGCTTGTCTGGTGACCAAACCCCATTCGTTATTCAACAGGTTATGCATACCGCATACCAAATATCGCAAGCCATGGGAGATATCCAGGCGAAAAATCGATATCCTTCCATGATTACCGCATAGGATTACTATAACCGTGACAACGCACTGGCTACATTGGCTGGTGCGTTTTTGTTAGGTTATTAATGATCATCGTAATATTGAAAATAATCAAACGAAATGCTATAATAATTTTAAAGATCCACTATGTGGAATGCATTTCGCAATACGGAATGTGTATATCTATCATTTAAAAACTGTGAAGTTCAAGGAGTGAGAAGATGGCAAACTACCTAAGTAGAGAGAATCCGCTCAGGA
Organism: Ammoniphilus sp. YIM 78166; assembly: GCF_004522215.1. Classification (GTDB taxonomy): domain Bacteria; phylum Bacillota; class Bacilli; order Aneurinibacillales; family RAOX-1; genus YIM-78166. Next base: position 117,235 of record NZ_SDLR01000008.1, read on the forward strand.
TGGGAATTTTAGGTTTGGGTATTGCGGGCAGTTCGCTTCTCCCGGCGATGACCAAGCATCCCTATATCAGAGTGGCCGCGGCAGGCGGGAGAAACAAGGAACCGCTTGAGAAATTTGCTTCTGATTATGGAGCCGAATATCACTTGAGCGTAGAAGGATTATGCCGAAGCGATCAAGTCGATGCCATTTACATAGCAACTCCGACGGAGTATCATGTGGAACATGTCAAGATGGCCGCACAGTATAAGAAACATGTCATTGTTGAAAAGCCGTTGGCGGTCACGATGGAAGAAGCGGATGAATTGATCAAGATAGCGGAACAGTCTGGCATACATATGATGGTGGGGCATTCCTTTAGCTTCGAACCGCCTATACGGAAAATAAGAGAGATTATTGAAGAAGGATCGTTAGGTAAAGTGAGGATGATTCATAATTGGTATTTTAATGACTGGATGTATCGACTGCGGACCCCGGAAGAATTAGATACATCCTTAGGCGGTGGAGTCACCTACCGTCAAGGATCCCATCAGTTTGATATCATTCGTTATCTTGGTGGGGGGATGCTTCGAAGTGTTCGCGCCATGACAGGGCAATGGGATGAGACGCGTCCAACTGAAGGGGCGCATGCGGCTTTCCTGGAATTTGAGGATGGGACCGCAGCAACGGCGGTTTATAATGGGTATGATCGCTTTCATACGACCGAGCTGACATTTGGAATCGGCGAGGGGGGGCCATCAGTGAAGCCAGAAGGGTATGCCAGCTCTCGGAAAAACATCCGGAAGATGAGCGATCCCACTACGGAAAAAGCATTGAAGCGTAAAAAAGGATATGGCGGTAATCTAGCTAAAAATTATCAGAATGTTGCGCATCATCAGCCGTTTTTCGGTTTGACGGTAGTCAGCTGTGAACGGGGGGATATACGCCAGTCACCGAACGGTTTGTTTGTTTATGGGGAGGATGAGAAGGTGGAGCTGGAGCTGCAGCCAGAAACTGGACGTGACGTCATGATGGCTGAATTCTACGATGCCATTGTCCAAGATCGCCCTCCTTTGCATGACGGCAGATGGGGAAGAGCGAATTTGGAAGTATGCAACGCCGTTTTGCAATCTGCTAAAGAACGAAAAGAAATATTTCTATCTCAGCAAGTAGCCGTTTCAATAAACAAGTTAGGTGTAGGCTGATCGGGTTCAATTCTCCCGAACGGGAAAAGAGGAGCTTCACCTTGAAACTCTATAGTTTTTTACTCATCATCACTTTATGCTGCGTGGCATTACAGGGTACGCGGCCGATTGTATCCTTATTTGCCGATTCACAGGGGGCATCGTTGACAACCGTTGGAATGTTGGTCTCCGCGTACGCTTTTTTTCCCATGCTGATGGCCGTGAAGGTCGGCAAATGGTTGGATCGTTATGGGGCGCGTCGTATCTGCTTGCTGGGCAGCACGGGGATGCTGGTGGCGATCTTCATTCCTATCCTTTTCCCTTCGCTGGTTTCGCTGTTTATCTCTCAATTCTTGATGGGAGGATGTCAAGTTTGCGTGTTGGTATCTTTGCAGAAAACCGTCGGCAATCTGCCAGGGAATCGAGATAAGCTGATTGCGATGTTTAGCCTTACTGGTTCCATCGGCGAATTTATAGGACCGATCCTGACAGGATTTAGCTATGAGCATTTTGGCTTTCGGGTATCTTTTTCCGTTTCAGCTGCTTTAATCGGAATCGCCCTATTGATTGGCCTAAGGATACCCGCAGCATCTTGGAAGAGTAGTACGGCAGCAGAAAAGATTCCCATGGGTAAGATGTCTTCTTCGTGGACGATGCTGAAAGATCCCAACTTGCGTAAAGCTCTCATAATTAGTGGATTAGTGCTCTATTCCAAGGATTTATTTGTTGCTTATTTTCCGATCTTCGGTACAAGCGCAGGGATGTCAGCAGGGGATGTTGGGATTACGCTGTCCCTTATGGCTTCAATGGCGATTCTGGTTCGGCTATTTCAATTTCAATTGGTTCAAGCTTTTGGTCGAGGGAAGGTCTTAACCACCACGCTGGTCATCAGCGGCCTCGCATTTTTATGTATTCCGTTGACAACCCTGCCGGTCGTGTTCGGGCTTCTCGCTCTGTTTCTTGGAGCGGGATTAGGGCTGGGACAGCCGTTAAGCCTCGTATACGCGTTGAACGTAAGTCCACCGGAGAGGCAAGGGGAAGTTTTGGGCATGCGCTTGACCTTTAATCGGGCTTCTCAATTTATTTCGCCTTTCCTTTTTGGAGCCGTCGGCCGAATAGCAGGAGTTTCATCGATCTTTCTTTTCAGCGGCGTGGTGATCCTGCTAGGAGCCTACTTTACTCGGATGCACAGCAGCAGAAAGGAGCAACCTTTATCCGAAAAGGACAAGGATCCTGTTCGGGTGGAGGATCTAGCCGCTGGAACTCAAGAAAAGTCCATTTGAAACGGTAAGCAATTAAAACTAGAAGGGTGGAACAGAACAAATGTCAAAATTAAATTTAAGCTTTGCATGCTGGGATTATGATCGGATCCGCGCATTGACTGACGGAACGGTTCAGGTAAAAGGTATCGATCTGAATTGGTTGAATATGCCGGTGGAAGAGACATTCTGGAGAATGATGCGCCATCAGGAGTTTGATATTTCCGAATTGTCCCTGTCTTCATACTTGATTGCCAAGGACCGAGGTTATCCTAATTTTACAGCCATTCCGGTATTTATGTCGCGTTTCTTCCGCCATTCCGGCATTTATATCAATAAGCATTCGGGTATTAAGGAACCGGCAGATTTGCGCGGCAAGCGGATCGGGATTCCGGAATACCAATTGACGGCTTGTCTTTGGATTCGCGGAATTTTGCATCATGATTACGGAGTTCATCCAGCGGACATGAATTGGTATACAGGAGGACAGGAAACGCCGGGAAGAATCGAAAAAGTAAAATTGGAGTTGCCGCCAGAGATCAACATTCGTCCAATCAACGAAGAACAAACCCTGAACCAAATGCTTGAATCCGGGGAAATTGATGCTTTGATCGCCCCGCGCGCACCCTCTTGCTTCTTGAAAGGATCGCCTAACGTACAGCGTTTGTTTCCTGATTATATGTCTGTTGAAAAGGATTACTACCAAAGAACGGGCATTTTCCCGATCATGCATGTGGTGGCGATCAAGGACGAAATCTTGGAAAAACACCCGTGGGTAGCGGCCAATCTATACCAGGCTTTCGTAGAAGCCAAACAAAAGGTGTATGAAGGGTTCAAGCAAACCGCTGCATTGAAGGTTACCTTGCCTTGGTTCATATCCGAATGGGAGAACACCCGGGAGCTGATGGGAGAGGATTTCTGGCCGTACGGCTTAGAGAAAAACCGAAAGACACTAGAAGCGGCCGTGACCTATTCCTATGAGCAAGGAATGATTAAAAACCAATTGAAAATCGAAGATCTGTTTGCAAAATCTACGCTGGAAGAATATACGCTGTAAGGTAACGCAGGATATCCTATGCCGATCCACTGCTCTCATGCAAATAAATAACATATAAAGTCAAAAAGCTGCCATTGAGGTAGCTTTTTGCGCTTTAAATATCTCTTGGCCACAAAGGGGATCGAACATGTTATAAGCCCATATTGCTTTTTTAGATTTTGTTTTATGAAAAAATTTAGAAAATTAATTGACAAAAAGTTAACTAAATTATATATTTAAACCATACATAAACAAAAATAAGTAAGTTTAGATAAGTTCTAATGAGAAATTAATCAAGAGGAGGGATAAGAGTGATGGGGATTCGGACGCGAAGTGAAAACGAAGCATGGGCAAGGACGGTCTTAGATCGAGAATGGAAGATGCTCATTGGCGGGGAATTGGTCGAAGCGCAAGAGGGAGAGACCTTTGGCAGCTATTCCCCTGCAACCGGAGAATTTTTGGCAGCGGTACCATACGCCAAAAGAGAGGACGTTGATCATGCTGTAGAAGCGGCCAAAGCTGCTTTTCCAGCGTGGAGCAAGACGCCGGTTTTGGAACGTGTAAGAATGGTTCGTGAGCTGATTGCGCTGTTGAAGGAAAAGGCAGAGATCTTAGGGCTGATTGATGCCGTCGACTCCGGTAACCCGGTGACGGCCATGATTGGCGATGTCCACCTGGCTGCCGCCATGCTCGATTACCAGTGTAATGCTGCGATGGAAGTCAAAGGGGCAACGATTCCTTCCACCTCTCAGCATTGGCATATCACCCGCAGGGAACCCTATGGAGTCGTAGGTCGCATTATTGCATATAACCATCCGATTCTTTTTGCCGCTGCGAAAATCGGGGCTCCTGTACTGACGGGAAATACGCTCGTACTTAAGGTGCCGGATCAGACGCCTTTAGCCCCCTTGCTTCTTGCCGAATATATAAAAGACATTTTTCCGCCTGGAGTCGTTAATATCATATCAGGGGATGGTCTAACTACAGGAGACGCCTTGGTCAGGCACCGCGATGTGAAGCGAATTGCCTTGATTGGTAGCGTACAAACGGGACAGCGCATCCTGCGGTCAGCAGCAGAGGTGGGAATTAAGCATGTGAGCTTGGAATTGGGCGGGAAAAACCCGATGATTGTTTTTCCAGATGCTGACCTGGATAAGGCGGTAGAAGGAGCGGCGAATGGGATGAACTTTTCTTGGAGCCAGGGGCAGTCCTGCGGATCCACGACTCGCTTGTTCTTGCATCAAGCGATCCATGATGAATTTGTAGAAAAGCTGAGGAGGAGGGTAGAAGGAATACGTATCGGTCAGCCGCTCGATCCGGAAACGGAAATGGGTTGCCTAGTATCTGAAGCTCAATTCGACAAGGTGAATGCTTACATTCAGCTTGGAAGGGATGAAGGGGCCGAGTGCATCACAGGAGGAGGAAGACCGCATGGAGCGGAATTTGAAAAGGGATATTTTGTACGGCCTACGATCTTTACTCAGGTTACCAATGACATGCGGATTGCTCAAGAAGAAATCTTTGGCCCTGTGCTTAGCGTGATCCCCTGGTCAGATGAAGAAGAGGTAATCCGCTTAGCCAATGCTACAGACTATGGCCTAACAGCTGCGGTGTGGACTCAGAATATCAATAAAGCGTTTTCGTCGATTGATCAGCTGCAAGCAGGTTTTACTTGGATTAATGGGAGTGCGCGCCATTTTATTGGGGTTCCTTTTTCAGGGCATAAGAGCAGCGGGCTGGATTCGGAAGAAGGGATTGAGGAGTTGATCAGCTTTACGCAAAACAAAACGGTGAATGTGATGATCGGTTAATCGGAAGAATCTTGACCCTGTCTGCATGTACAGGAATAATAGAGGTATTATGGCACCGGGATAGGGGATCGAGATGGATAAGGATTATTTAACAATTAAAGAAGCGGCTAAAATGCTGGGAGTATCCTCAAGCACGCTGAGGAGATTGGAAAAGGATGGCGTGGTGGAAGGGTACGGACTCCATGTTTACTATACGCCAGGCGGGCAACGCCGGTATTACTATAATGAGGTCGAGTATGCGTACAAGAAATGGGGAGTATCTAAGAAAGTTGGTTTCGGGGCAAAACCCTGCATCATCGTGCGGGATTTGATCAGAGCTTTTACCGATGAATCATCGAAGGCTGGCTATGATTTGAGTGAGGTGATTGAGCAGACCCGAATCTTGCTCGAGCAAGCGAAGGAGGAGCAGATTCCGGTGATCTTTGCCATTACCTTTTATGAACCGGGGAATCGCTATTCAGAGATTTGGGCGAAAAAGATTGAATCCAATCAATTGCTGATCAAAGATTCCGTGTGGACGGAAATCGATCCAAGGCTATCTAGCTTTGCATTTGAAGAAGTGATGTTTAGTCCCTATGTATCGCCTTTCTTTCGTTCGCAGCTGGCCGACTGGATAGAAGAGCATGAGATCGATACGGCAATTGTGGCGGGCAACAGTACCAGCGGCTGCGTCAGGGTTACGGTGATTGATGCCCTACAGCATGGACTGCGTCCCATTATCGCTAAGGAAACAGTAGGTGATCGTTCTCCCTTAATTAATGAGACCGCCTTACTGGAATTGGATGCAAAGTATGCGGATGTGGTGTCCATGGAAGAGGTTCTCCGCTACTTTGCGAGTTTGCGGAAATAGACATAATGGGAGGTAGAGGAAGTGAACGGAGCCCAAGCGGTGATTGAAACATTGAAGCGGGAAGGCGTAAAGTACGTCTTTGGCTTACCCGGTACAACGATCATGCATCTATTGGATGCATTATATGATGAAGAAGAGATTCGTTACATTTCGGTGAGACACGAGCAAGTCGCTTCTTTTATGGCGGATGGCTTCGCCCGTTCATCAGGGAAGGTTGGCGTCTGTATGGCATCCCGAGGTCCTGGTGCTGCCAATTTAACCATTGGCATCCATAATGCCTACGCGGAGTCTGTACCGGTGGTTGCGATATTGGGACAAGTATCGGATGAGCTGTATCATCGCGACGCCTTTGAAGAAATGGACCTGGTCAAATTTTTCGAGCCTATTACCAAGTGGTCTTTTGAGGTTCACAACACCCATCGCATTCCCGAGCTTCTGCAGCGGGGAATCCGAACTGCGATGTCCGGTCGGCCGCGACCCGTGGCTGTATCGATTCCGCTGGATGTCCAGTTAAAGGAGGCTGACTTTGCTTTTGGCCCTGCCCTTCGCAGGCATCATCAGATTGTGGATGTGGAAGGCATCCGGAAGGCTCTTCCGATATTGAAGGAGGCTCAAAATCCCGTGATTTTTGCAGGAGGGGGAGTCGCCATCTCAGGCGCTTCGGATGAGCTGGTCCAATTGGCTGATCAGTTGCAGGCGCCCGTTGTGACCACATGGAGAAAAGCGAATGTATTCCCCAATGACCATGCGCTCTATTTTGGGAATGTGGGTCCGGGCTGTCCGCCCGTCAGCTGGGATGTGCTGAAAGAGGCCGATGTGTTGCTTGCTGTAGGGCTTCATTTTTCCGAATTTTCCACCAACCGTTGGACGACGATCTCCGAACATACCAAAATCATTCATGTGGATGTAGACGAAAACGAACTTGACAAGGTGTACATGTCGGAGGTTTCCTTATTGGGGGATGCCAAGGCCACGTTAGCCGAATTGCTGCGCGAACTGGATGGGTACCAAGTGGACTCCGTTCATCGGTCGCTCATCCCAGGCTATCGCGAGCGATTTCGAGCGGAGATACGGCTTCCTGAATGGAAAGAAAATACGCCGGTAGCCTCTTCCGCTGTGATGGAATCCATTGGCCGGATGATGGAAAAGCATGACGTGATCCTCGTCGAGGACGCGGCCACCTTCGGGGCCTGGATGCTGAGATATGGTTCGTTTCAGCCGGGGCAGTATTATGCTGCGGCCGGAGGCTCGATGGGCTGGGGCTTCCCGGCAGCGATGGGCATTGCGCTAGCTCACCCCGATCGCCGTGTAGTGAATGTCACAGGTGATGGCGCCTTTTGGATGGTGGCTCAAGATATGGAGACGGCGGTTCGCGAGAACATTCCGGTGATTAACATTGTATTGAATAATTTCTGCTACGGGAATACGCGAGATCGCCAAAAAACCGCTCATCAGGGCAGGTATATCGGGATTCACTATCAGAATATTGATTTCGCCCAATTTGCTCGATTGCTGGGGGCTCACGGGGAGCGCGTCGAGAGCGCGGATCAGCTCGATCAAGCGATTGAAAGAGCCATTGCCTCCGGCAAGCCGGCCATTATCGACGTGATCCAAGACCAGTGGGAGGGCTTGCCGCCAGGATCCATTCCCGCTGTGGCCAAATAGCCGTTTCTACTTATCAAGGAGGGATCAATGTGAAAAAGCAGCTTTTTGCATCGTTCATTTCGGTATGGGCTGGCATTCTGATTTTAGCTGGTTGCGGGGGACAGCAAGTGGAAACAGCGAAGGAGAATCCTGGAGCAGCCCCAGCTGCACAGCCACAAGGAGCCAAGGTCGTGGAGAATCTATCCCTGACTTTGGCAGGAGGAAATCCAGGCGGGTTTTGGTCTTTGATTGGGGAGGGCGTTTCGAGTGTGCTTCGGGAATCCATTCCCAATACGCAAGCCAATTATGAGCCAGGAGCTGGAGTCCCCAATACGATCAATACGGCAAGTGGAAAAATTACAATGGGGCTGGCTCACAACTTTGAAGTAAAAGCAGCGTTAACGGGAATGGAGCCCTACAAGGAGAAAGTTCCCGAAGTTCAAGCGATTGCAACCGTATACAATAATGCCCCCCAACAGTTTGTCATCACCCAAGAGTTCGCGGACAAATATGGCATTCAAAGTTTGGAGGACATTGCAGAGAAAAAACCGCCCATTCGCGTGGCCATCAATCAAAGGGGAAATATGACCGAGACGATCAATCGCTTGTCCTTTGAAGCAAATGGCTTTACTTACGAGGATATCAAGAGCTGGGGCGGTGAGGTATACTTTGATTCTTACAGCCAAGCCATACCGCTGATGAAGGATAATAAAATTGACCTTTTTGGTGTTCCCGCTTTTGCCCCAGATGGCAAAATTCTAGAGCTTCTAGGCTCGAGGAAAATTGCCTTGCTCCCATTGAATGAGAAAGCCCAAAAGCTCCTGGAAGAGCAGCTAGGCGTCCCTACCGGTGTGATTCCAGCAGGATCCTATGAATTCCTAAAGGAAGATGTCCAGACTTCGCTTTCCTCTGCAATTATTGTGGTTGATCCGAAGATGTCGGTGGATGAAGCGTACACCATAACGAAAACCTTGGTAGAAAACTTGGAGAGAATTAAAGCACTCCATAAAAACTTAAGTGTGCTCACTCCGGAAATCATGTCCAATGTCTCCCCTGCCCAGTTGCACCCTGGAGCTGAGCTATACTATAAAGAAGCGGGATTTAAGTAGTGTGCCTGTCACGCCCCAATTTTGTTGATCAAATTACCATGGCTAACGGGATGTAGCTACACTCCACCTCTAAAGGGTTAAGTCTCTTGACTCTTGAAGACTTTCAGCCCAGTAATTTTATAGGACGAAGAAGGACCCTTCACAATCGAGGCTTTGGCATTGTACCTTCGTGAACTTTTTCTTATTGTCGTTGGCTTTAGGCAGCTCCTGAGGAATATAAGGAAGAAGCGTATAGAGGGTATAACGGTTCTTTTGGTCCATCTGGTACATTGGAGCAGGATGACACCGAGACCTGGGCTCGGAGGAAGTCTAATGAATATCGAACTTATTTTTCAGATTTCCAACTTTCTTTACCAGGAGGCTTATTTATTAGACCATCGGCAATATGTAGAGTGATCTAGAACTTGCGTCTTTGCCAAACCAACCCATAGAAAAAATGGAAATGAAAGTGAGAGATTCGTAAAGAATGAACAAATAAAGCGCTGGAGAGTCCAGCGCTTTATTTGCCGTTTAGAATGGATACTGACGATTTTTCGTTTGGACGGAAACCCACTTGGTAACGGTAAATTCTTCGACCACCCATGGGTTGCCGAATCGGCCTAAACCGCTGGCCTTATTTCCGCCAAAGGGAATGAAGGGAGCATCGTTGACAGTTTGGTCATTGATATGGGTCATCCCGCTATCTACTTGCAAAGCTAAGGCTTCTCCTTTTTCTAAATCGCTGGTAAAAATTGCGGAGCTTAAACCATACGCCGTATCATTGGCAATCGCTATCGCTTCTTCATCCGTTTGAGCCCTAATGATGGTAGCAATGGGTGCAAAAAGCTCCGTTTGGGCTAACTTGCTGGAATTGTCTACATCTGTGAAAACATACGGAGTCAGAACGTTACCCACGCGTTGTCCTTCAAAGGCTACGGTTGCCCCTTCCCGCTTCGCATCTTCAATATACTGAAGGGCTTTTTGCATTTGGGTCTCATTCACTAATGGCCCGATGACAGTTGCCGGGTTGCTTGGATCTCCATAGGGCAGGGATTTCGCTCTTTCTACAAACTTTTGCACGAATTCATCATGCTTATCCTGGTGAACGATAATTCGGTTGATGATCATACAAATTTGACCCTGGTGGATAAACTTCCCGAATACAGCAGCTTTGACAGCTTGATCTACGTCCGCGTCAGATAAAACGACAAATGGGCTGTTACCGCCTAGTTCAAGGGCCACTCTTTTTAAATTTTGTCCTGCGATCCCGCCAATGTGACGACCTACTGCGGATGAACCGGTGAAGCTGATCAACTGGGCATGAGGATTCGTCAGCATCCCATCACCAATTTCCGGAATATCCGTTAAGATAACATTTAGTACTCCATTAGGAAGACCAGCATGTTCAAAAGCCTTCGCGATGATGGATCCGCCGGATAAAGCGACTTGGATATCAGGCTTATGAACAACGCTGTTTCCAAGCGCGATGGCTGGAGCAATGGTTCTCATCGAGAGATTCATAGGGAAATTAAACGGTGAAATGGATGAAACGACGCCAAGAGGCAGGCGATGGATATGATTCAGTTTTCCTTCAACGTGACCAGGGACCTCGCGAACTTTGTAAATCTCGTCCGCATACTTACTAGATTCTTCTAAAAACTCCAGGGTAAGATGGAGTTCAACATTGGCTTTTAAGACCGTTCCGCCTGTCTCCTTAACAATGATTCCCACAATTTCTTGGCGATTTTCCTTTAGATATTCGGCTGCCTTGTGCAGAACCTCCCGTCTTTCTTCAACAGAAGATTTCGCCCACTCTTTTTGTGCTCGATTGGCAATATCGAAAGCGCCTTCAAGCTGTTTGGCAGAAGCCAAGCGTACGGAGGTGATGATAGAATTATCATAAGGGTTTAAGATATCATAGGTACGATCGCTTAAGCCCTCTGTCCATTCTCCATTAATAAAGCTCAGGTTTAGGTCTTCATAACGTGCCATGAAAATACCCCTTTCAGTATGTAATAGTAAAGGAAGCGCTTGCAAGGTGTTGGTTTCATACTCCCTTTTGTTTAAATTCAGCCTATATACTGAATAAATTAAATTATATATTCTGGGTAATAATAGGGTAAACCACCTAATTCTGTTATATGAAACAGCATACAAATTTTTTGGTTGATCCTGTTCCTTTGTGAATCTATCAAAAAATGGTATACTTGATAGAGTATCCTGATAAAGGTGGTGAAAGGCTTGTCCGATCAAGAGAAAGAGAGAACAAAGCCTGCAGGTCTAGAAGAAGGAATTGTAACCGATTTCAAAAAGGATTTAACGTATGGCGACTATCTACAGCTTGAGAACGTATTGAACAGTCAGCATAGGTTGTCTGATCATCATGATGAGATGTTGTTTATTATCATTCACCAAAGCTCTGAGCTGTGGATGAAGCTAATTTTGCACGAAGTGAACGCTGCCATTGAATGCATCCGACTTGATAATTTGGACCCTTCTTTCAAGATGCTTTCCCGTGTATCGCGAATCCAGCAGCAACTGATACAGTCTTGGGATGTGTTATCGACACTGACTCCTGCGGAATATATGGAGTTTAGGGATAAGTTAGGCTACTCATCCGGGTTTCAATCCTATCAAAATCGGTTAATTGAGTTTGCATTGGGACACAAGAATGAAGAAATGCTCAAGGTCTTTTCACACCAGGCGGATCTATATAGAAGGATGGAGTCTGCCCTTCATCAGCCAAGCATTTACGATGTGGCCATACAAGTGTTAGCTCGCCGCGGGTTTTCGATCGACCCGGAGTGCTTGGATCGAGATTGGTCCAGAGACTACCAAGCGAACTCAAGTGTTGAAACGGCCTGGCTATCCGTATACCGAGACGTGGAACAATACTGGGACTTGTACGAACTAGCAGAGAAATTGATCGATATTGAAGACCGCCAGCAGCAATGGCGTTATAATCATATGAAAACGGTTGAGAGAATCATTGGCTATAAGAGAGGAACGGGAGGCTCTTCTGGTGTACACTATCTCCAGCAGAGACTAAGCCATCGATTCTTCCCTGAATTATGGAGTATTCGGACTCTATTGTGAAAAAAGAGGTGTGATCATGCTAGAGCTTCGCTATAAGTGGGAACCCTTTTTAGACTTTGGACAAAGACTTGAACTATCTAAGAACACGGTGGTTTATAGGCAAGGAGAGAGTGGAAAAGGATTCTATTATTTGAGTAAGGGCGGAGTGAAGATTCTGGTCCTTTCGGACAATGGCGACGAGCGCATTGTCAACTATGTTCCAGTAGGGATGCTGTTAGGTGAGCATGGAGTGTACCAAGAGGCTTATCTGACTTCGGCTGTCACGACATCTGATTCGGTTTTGTATTACTTTTCAGACGATGCCCTTTCCAAGGTTTGCTTGGATCATCCCGAGGCGGCTACCCTTTTTACGAATTCTTTAATTTACAAATTTAGAGTTTTGGCTGAGATCATTTCTATGTTGGATAGCCCGGTCGAGCAACAGATGGCTCATTACTTACTTAAACTGATTAAAGAAAACGAGACCGTTGCGATTGATCAAACCTCGTTTGCACAATATATCGGGACATCAAGAATTACGGTGAATAAAACTTTTCAGAAGTGGAAGCAGCAGGGGTTGATTGATATGATCGGTAGGGAGATTAAGATTTTAGATGTCAGAAGGCTAACGCAAATTGGCGAAGCATAGAAAAAAGGGTGGAGAAATTTTTAAAAGAGGTGCAAGCAAGGGTATTCACAAACGCTTTATTAAGTCGCTCTTTAAGTTGTTTTTAACACTTTAATTACATGGAAATTCACAAAAGAAGGGCTTCCATCAACTGTTAGGTTGATGAAGAAGTCCTTCTTTAATTTTGTTTGTGTTATTATGGAGGGATTTTAGCCAGTAAGATATTCTATTATGAATTCAAATAAGACCAGGATTCGGACTGGATCAAGCTTTTTTGGCTCTGCGCTGTCCGAATGAGCCCAGGATTCGGACTCGATCAAGCTTTTTTGGCTCCGGGCTGTCCGAATGAGCCCAGGATTCGGACTCGATCAAGCTTTTTTGGCTCCGGGCTGTCCGAATGAGCCCAGGATTCGGACTCGATCAAGCTTTTTTGGGCTCCGGGCTGTCCGAATGAGCCCTGAATTCGGACTCGATCAGACTTTTTTTTCTCCGCGCTGTCCGAAATAGAAGTGTATTCTTGCCCCTCGTAAGCAACCGTTACCTACGGAGTAGATTCTTTGATTAGAGCCCTTAATAGATGTGGCTTTAAGATGTGAAACTTGCGATCCTGGATTTCTATAATTCCTTCTTTTTTCCATTGCTTGAGGATCTTGTAGACGGTAATCCGGGTTAGTCCGGTGCAGTTTGCGAGGTCTTGCTGCGTGAGAGGAACCTCATGGTTTTTAAAATCATCAAAGATATTGAGGAGTAAAACGGCTATTTGTTGCTCGGAGGTAAGGGCGTTTAAGTTGATCCCTTCTAAAAGAATGCGCATTTTGTGAATGACCGTTTGGGCAAACACAATTCTTAGTTCGGGATGCTTGGCAATCAGTTCTTTGAACTGGTCGCAAGGGAAAAAATAAAGTACGGAATCTTTTACCGTTTGGGCTGTCGTGAAGTGAGCCTGCTGGTCCATGATCTGTACCCCAAGCAACTGGCCGGGAACGACGATATTGAGAATCCGATCCTTTCCTATAGCAGTAGCAGTTACAACTCTTACTAACCCTTTATGTAGATAGTAAAACCCGTCTCCAATGGAGCCTTGCTTATAGATGATACTTTTTCCCTTGACGAATTGTCTTGTTCCTAAACTCAAATAAGGCTCCCAATTGTATGCGCTTTCAAACAGAGTTGCCATGCTATCACTCCTATAGTTATAGATTGGATATGCTCGGATAGAAGAAATTAAAGCCAGCCTTACTTGCCTTTGTCCAGATCCTAGATTTTAGAAGAAAATGGTACTTTTGCGTTCATTATAATTCGTTAACACAATATTTACAATGACTATGTGAAAAAATCCAACAAACTAAAAACTTGAAAATACGTTAATTGCGCTACAGTTGTTTTGATCATTCGGTATTATAATGCAATTGTGAACAAACAAAATGCTACAAGTCAAAACTTAAAATAAAGAGGAGGAATTAGCATGGGAATCCGTACGGGGGCTCAATACATTGAAGCATTAAAATCAAGGAAACCTGAAGTCTGGCTATCCGGCAAGAAAGTGACCAACCTTTTTGATGAACCCGTGTTTAAGCAACCGATTCTCGAAATTGCCAAGCTCTATGATATGCAGCATGATCCAGCGTACCAGGATAAAATTACCCATCTTTGTGAGGAAACCGGAGAAAGAATCAACAACGCTTTCCTCGTTCCGAAGAATTATGAGGATCTTCAGAAGAGAAGAGCGGTTTTTGAAGAATTCGCGAAGGCTACCTTTGGTCTTATGGGAAGAACTCCTGACTTCTTGAATGTGGTACTGACCTCTATGGCATCTAACAGCTGGTTCTTTGAAAAATACAACAAAGAATGGGCAGAAAATATCCAGAACTATTTCCGTCATGTGCGTGATAACGATCTATTCTTAACGCATGCCATCATCAATCCCCAAAATGACCGTAGCAAATCTTCTCATGGACAGCAAGACATGTTTACTCACTTGGGCGTAGTCAAGGAAACACCGGAAGGATTAGTGGTAAGAGGTGCAAAGATGCTGGCTACGCTTGCTCCCATTACGGATGAAGTGATTATCTATACTTTCCCGGGATATCAGCCGGGCGATGAGCGTTATGCGATTTCTTTCGCTTTGCCTGTAGATACTCCAGGATTGCGAATTCTCTGCCGTGAAGCGATGCAGGATGGAACCCGTTCTTTGTTCGATCACCCGCTGGCATCAAGATTCGAGGAAATGGATGCTGTGCTTGTTTTTGATGATGTAGTTGTTCCTTGGAATCGAGTCTTTATCTACAACAACGTAGAAGCGGCCAATCTATTGTATCCGAAGACAGGAATTGCCCAACAGCCTGCACATCAGTCTGGTGTCAGAGGGCTAATCAAGCTTCAATTTGCCACGGAGGTGGCGGTTAAAGTGGCTGATTCCATCGGTGTAGACGGGTTCTTGCATGTTCAAAACGATTTAGGTGAACTCATCCAGGCCGTTGAAACGATTAAGGCGCTGTTGAAGGTGGCTGAGTATGAACATGAGGTAACCGCGCAAGGAGAAGCTATGCCAGATTGGATCGCCCTTGAAACAATCCGAGGATTAATGCCAAAGATGTATCCCCGGGCCATTGAGGTAATGCAAACCATTGGAGCCGGCGGATTATTGATGTCACCGACAGAGGCAGATATGAAGAGTCCGGAAATTTCAGGAGACTTTGAAAAATATTACCTAGGTCGAGCAGGCGTAACAGGAGCAGAACGCATTAGTGTATTTAAGCTCGCATGGGATCTGTGCGGAGAAGCTTTTGGTCAGCGATTACTGCAATACGAGCGTTACTATACAGGGGATCCGATTCGAAAAAGAGCGATCTTCTATAACACTTACAAGAAGCAGCGTTCCTTTACGATGGTTGAAGAAGCATTGAAGGGCGCAGAAGAAGAAAAAGCACTAATATCCAATAACTAGAGGTTAGGAGGAGGTTGAGAATGAAAACACATACCGATGGCGTTCTTCGTTTGCCAGCTTCGGTTATCGCAATCGGTGTCTTTGATGGTGTTCACCAAGGGCACCAGGCTGTGATCCAGCAAGCGGTTGACCGGAGCAGGGAGTTACAGGTGCCGAGTGTGGTGTATACATTTGATCCTCCTCCTCGAGCGTTTTTCCAAGGGGCTCGCATATTAACGCCCCTTCCAGTGAAATTAGAACGGTTAGCCGCCTTACAAGTGGACCATGCGATTGTGGCTCCATTTGATGAATCCTACGCCCGTTGCGGAGCAGGACCGTTTATTGAGCGTTTAGCTAAATTAAATCCACTTGAAGTAAGGGTGGGAGAAGACTTTCGCTTTGGCAGAAACCGTGAAGGAGATATTAACCTGCTTAACCAGCATTTTCAAGTTAAGATAACCCATCCCGTTTGTTGCGCGGAAGGGCAGCGGATATCCTCCACGAGAATTAGACAGTTGATTGCCCAAGGGGAGATCGAGCGATCTTTTTCCTTACTGGGATGGTCCGAACAACACTTTGGTTACGATGAAAGGGGATTGGAAAGATGAAAAGTGAAGCTGTAAAGCGTATCATGCCTCCATTACATCTATGGAAATTTATTGAGGAGCATAAGGACCAACTGAAGCCGCCCGTCAACAATAAGCTGATTTGGAAGGATGCTGAGCTGATGGTGATGCTTCTGGGTGGACCGAATAAGCGACGGGACTTTCACGTGGATCCTTCTGAGGAAATTTTCTATCAGTTAAAGGGAAGCTGCTTTGTAGAGATCATCAATCATGAAGGCAAACGAGAGGTCATTGAAGTCAAAGAAGGCGAAATGTTCTTGCTTCCTGCTAATGTGCCGCATTCCCCTCATCGGGTCCCTGACACGATCGGAATCGTCATTGAGAGAAATCGGGCAGAAGGGGAAATGGAGGATTTTGTATGGTATTGTGACGAGTGCGATCACGAGATGCACCGCGTTACGGTACAGTTAACGAATATTGAAACACAAGTCAAAGAAGCGATTTACAGCTTCAATAGCAACGAAGAGCTTAGGAAGTGCACAAATTGCGGATACGACATGCCGCCGGAAGCGAGTGAGTGGAAATGCGAGTAGATTTTCATACCCATATCATTCCAGAAAATTTTTCGGAGCTGACGAAACATTTTACAGGTGATAAATGGCCTCGACTTGAGCGCACATGCGCCTGCGGCGCTAATATTATGGTGGCTGGAAAGGTATTCCGGGAAGTGACCGATCAAGTATGGAGCCCCGAAAAGCGAATCCACGATATGAATGGTGAAGGTGTGGATATCCAGGTGCTATCTCCAATCCCGGTCACCTTCTCCTATTGGGCACCCGCAGAAGAAGCAGAGCTCATGGCGCGAATTCAAAATGATTTTATCGCAGAAACCGTAAGTCAAAATCCTACCAGATTCATCGGATTGGGCATGGTTCCGATGCAGAATGCAGAAGCAGCTATTCGTGAAATGGATCGTTGCATCCATGAGCTAGGCTTAAAAGGAATTGAAATCGGCACGAACGTAAACGGAAATAATCTGGATGATCCTTCTTTCCTTGAGTTTTTTGAAATGGCAGAGAAGTGGGAAGTTCCGCTCTTTATCCACCCGTGGGAAACGCTAGGAAAAGAGCGGATGCCGCGTCACAACTTGATGTACACGGTGGGAATGCCAAGTGAAACGGCACTTGCAGGAGCAAGCTTAATCTTAGGTGGTGTCATGGATAAGTTTCCTAACCTAAAGATTTGCTTTGCTCATGGCGGGGGATCCCTACCTTACCTCATCCATCGCTTGGATCAAGGTTGGAAGGTTTGGCCGCATCTTCGTCTCATTCAACGGCCTCCGAGTTATTATGCAAAGAAATTCTATTTTGATTCTTTAGTAAATGATCCTGTCAACATTCGCTATCTTGTAGACAACTATGGTTATGACCGCGTCATCATGGGGTCGGATTATCCATTCTTGCTAAGAGAAGTTCCACCAGGCAAGGTCATTGACGACACGCTTGAATTAACAGAAGAACAAAGACTGGCCATGTTGGGCACAAATGCCCTTCGCTTTTTAAATATACCGGTAAAAGAGGCGATACGAAAATGAACCAGCGAACCCTTACACCTGAAGAGCGTCTGGAAGAATTAGGCCTTCGCTTGCCTGAACCGAGAAAAGCTGCTGGCAACTATGTGAGTTGTGTACGAACAGGCAATTTGATTTTCACCGCTGGTCAAGGGACAGATGAGTACCGAGGCAAGCTTGGAGCAGACGTATCCATTGAAGAAGGTTACCTTGCGGCAAGACAATGCATGCTCAATCTCCTAACCGTTATTAAAGAAGAGGTCGGGGAGCTAAGCAAAGTGAAGCGAGTGGTTAAGATCCTAGGGTTTGTAAACAGTACACCTGAGTTTACGGACCAGCCCAAGGTGATGAACGGCTCTTCCGATTTGCTTGTCCAGGTCTTCGGAGAAAAGGGAAAACATGGGCGTTCTGCTGTTGGAATGGCCCAGCTCCCTCACAATAATGCAGTAGAAGTAGAAATGATTGTAGAAATAGAAGAATAGCAGGAGGGTGCCATATGATTCTTAAGAATGCTCAGCTCTTCATCAATGGGGAATATACAGATGCAATATCCGGGGAGACGTTTGATACCATCGATCCGTCCACCAATCAAAAATTGGCTACCGTTGCCAATGCAAGCGAGCAGGATGTCCAACGAGCGATAGAAGTAGCTCAACGGACATTTGAGAGCGGGGTTTGGAGTGAAATGCCAGTCGAGGAACGGGCAAAGATCCTTTGCAAAATGTCCGATCTTGTGATGGAGCGCGTAGAGGATTTAGCACTTGTCGAAACGATGGACGTTGGAAAACCGATTAAGGAAAGCAAGGGCTTCGATATTCCTAGATCTGCATCGAACCTGCGCTTCTTCGCGGAAATGGCCAAGTATGTCCATCATGAGCACTATGAGCAGACCCGACACATGTCTTATTCCAAGTATGCGCCGGCAGGAGTCACGAGTCTGATTATTCCATGGAATCTTCCCTTCATGCAAATGACCTGGAAAGCTTCCGCTGCTCTGGCAGCTGGAAATACCGTTCTTGTAAAGCCAGCGTCCTATACCCCGTTAAGTGCGGTGATGCTTGGAGAGATTGCCAATGAGGCGGGTCTTCCTCCGGGAGTATTAAATATAGTTACAGGTCCAGGCGGAACCGTGGGAACCGCCATGACGACTCATCCGCATGTCCGACGGATTTCGTTTGTAGGAGAATCATCGACAGGAAAAACAGTGATGCGAAATGCGGCTTCCCAACTCATTCCTGTTTCTCTTGAGCTGGGAGGAAAGTCAGCTAATATCGTGTTTGAAGATGCAGATTTGGACGAAGCCGTAGCGGGTTCTCTTGAGGCTATCTTCAGAAATCAAGGAGAAATCTGCTTGGCTGGCTCTCGTCTGCTTGTTCAGGAAAGTATCTATGATACGTTCTTGACTAAATTTGTAGAAGCCGTAAAAGGCATTAAGGTAGGAAACCCTTTAGATGAAGAAACAGATATGGGAGCGCTGGTTTCCAAAAGTCATTTAGAGACGGTCGAAAATTATGTTCAAATTGGCTTGAACGAAGGGGCTAAACTAGCTATCGGCGGCAAGCGGGTGGAAGGTTTGCCGGAAGGAAATTTCTATGAACCTACTGTTCTTTACGATGTAGATAATAAAATGAGAGTGGCTCAAGAGGAAATCTTCGGTCCCGTACTGGTGGTTATTCCATTCAAAACAGAAGAAGAGGCCATTAGAATAGCAAATGATTCGATTTACGGTCTAGCCGGCGTGGTTTGGACGAACGACCTGCGTCGAGCACATCGTGTTGCATCGCGCATTAACTCCGGCTTGCTCTGGATTAATTGCTGGTACTATCGAGATTTAAGAACGCCATTCGGAGGATCTAAAGCAAGCGGCATTGGCCGCGAGGGTGGAAGACATAGTTTCGAATTCTATACCGAAGCTAAGACGATAACCATGAAGCTATAGCATAAAAAAGAGTGGCCTAAAAGCGTCACTCTTTCTTTTCATAAGGAGGAACAGGCTATGAATCTACTAATCGAATCGATTGCCAATGAATTGCTTGAAGCAGAACGGACAAAGGTTGGAATCACGCCGCTGACTCAACGTTATGAAGAATTAACGGTGGAAGATGCATATCAAATCCAGTTGGATGTGATTAAGAAGAAAAGAAGTGAAGGACGACAAGTGATCGGAAAAAAAGTAGGGCTTACCAGCTTAGCCATGCAAAAAATGCTAGGAGTAGATGAGCCGGATTACGGTCACTTGCTTGATGACATGCGGGTGTCGGATGGGGAAAAGGTCAGTATTGCGGATATGTTAAGCCCCAAAATTGAAGCGGAAATTGGCTTTATCTTAAGTCAGGACCTTACAGGACCCCATGTGACCTATCTGGACGTCTTAATGGCAACCAAATACGTAGTACCAACGTTAGAGATCATCGATAGTCGAATTGCAGACTGGAAGATCAAATTGATCGACACGATAGCGGATAATGGTTCCTCTGCCAAAGTGGTTGTCGGAAATAAGCTGAGCACGATTGATGGCTTGGATTTGCGCGCTCTAGGGATGGTTCTTTATAACCATGGCGAGCTCATGGCCACCGGTTCCGGTGCCGCTGCCCTAGGCCATCCTGCTGAAGCGGTCGCTTGGTTAGCTAATAAGCTACATACATTTGGCATTACACTGAAGGCGGGAGAACTGATCCTGCCGGGTGCCCTATCGGGGGCCATGAGCGTAAAGAGTGGAGATCGCGTGTCTGCAGATTTTGGTCCATTGGGTTCGGTTTCAGTTACTTTTGTGTAAAACGGAGGTGGAGACATTGAGTAAAGTGAAAACAGCGATTATCGGCTCAGGCAATATTGGGACCGATCTTATGTATAAGTTAGAACGTAGCGATTGTTTAGAGTTAACTGCGATGATCGGGATTGATCCTGAATCGGATGGGCTAAAGCGGGCCAAGGAGAGAGGATATCAGGTGTTTTCTAATGGCATTCAAGGTTTAGTAGAAAACCCAGATCTGGCGGATATTGTTTTTGATGCTACATCTGCAAAAACACATGTCCGACATGCGAAGGTGTTGCAAGAAATGGGGAAGATCGCCATAGATTTAACCCCTGCCGCACGCGGGCCTTTTGTATGCCCGGCAGTGATTCAAACCTTAAGTTTGGATGCCACAAACGTAAACATGATCACGTGCGGCGGTCAAGCAACGATACCCATTGTTCATGCCGTGAACCGGGTGGCCAACGTGACCTATGCAGAAATTGTAGCAACGATCTCAAGCGAAAGCGCAGGCCCTGGAACCCGAGCGAATATTGATGAATTTACCATTACCACTCGTCGGGGGATCGAGGAGGTAGGCGGAGCGAATCAAGGCAAAGCCATTATCATCTTGAATCCGGCAGAGCCTCCAATTCTGATGAGAGACACGGTCTATTGTGAAGTGAAAGAAATGAATCAAGAGGCCATCCTTCAATCCATTTATGATATGGTAGCCACCGTAAGCCAGTATGTTCCTGGCTACCGATTGAAGCAAGAGCCCATGTTTGACGATCATCGAGTGACGGTGTTTCTAGAGGTAGAAGGGGCTGGAGATTACTTCCCTCGTTATGCAGGTAACCTCGATATTATGACAGCAGCCGCTGCACGAGTGGCAGAGGACTTGGCCCGTCGCAAGCTAGGAATCAAAAATGAGGTGACACGATGAAACGAAATAGCGATAAACCGATTCGAATTACGGAGGTCTGCCTAAGAGACGGCAGTCACGTGATGGCTCATCAATATACAGAGGAACAAGTTCGTCAGGTCGCTCGAGCTCTGGATGATGCGGGGATGCATTATATCGAAGTAAGTCATGGAGATGGGTTGGGAGGGTCGACCCTGCAGTATGGCCGATCTCTCATCGATGAAATGAAGCTGATTGAAGCAGCGGTGGAGGAGTGCCGTCAAGCAACGGTGGCTGTTTTATTGTTGCCGGGAATCGGGACCGTACATGAACTAAAGCAAGCTCGCGAATTAGGGGCCGGTTTGGTGCGCGTAGCTACCCATGTAACCGAAGCGGATATATCCGCGCAGCATATTCATTCCGCAAGAGAATTGGGGATGGAAACGTTAGGCTTTTTAATGATGGCGCATATGGCTCCAGTAGAGAAGCTAGTGGAACAGGCTAAGCTAATGGAAAGCTATGGAGCTCAAGCGGTCTATGTAACAGACTCAGCAGGAGCGCTCCTGCCGGATCAGGTGCGAGAACGGATTCGCGCATTGCGTTCCGCCCTGGATATTGAGGTAGGCTTCCACGGTCACAATAATCTGTCGGTGGCCGTTGCGAATACGATTGCAGCTATTGAAGAAGGTGCGACTCGCATTGATGGCAGTGTCCGTTGCTTGGGAGCTGGGGCCGGCAACACACAAACCGAGGTATTGTTGGCGGTATTGGAACGCATGGGACTTCAGGTAGGGATTGATCTTTACCAAATGATGGATGTTGCAGAAGACATTGTAGGGCCTATGCTTCCCAGATCACAGGAAATTAACAAAGGCAGCTTAGTCTTGGGATATGCCGGCGTGTATTCAAGCTTCCTGTTGCATGCGCAAAGAGCGGGAAAAAGATTCGGTGTAGATCCAAGAGATATACTCATCGAGTTGGGTAAGAGAAAAACAGTGGGCGGCCAAGAGGACTTGATTCTAGACGTGGCGGCTGAGCTGGCCAAAGCACAAAAGCTGGAGGTGTAGAGAAGATGAATCTAACACGGGGTGTTGATGAAGAAATAGTAGACTATTTATTGTCCGCAGAGAAAGAATGCCGTGAGGTCACTAAGATCACCGATCAATATCCAAACCTGACCTTCGAAGAAGCCTATTTGATTCAGGAAAAGCTGATCCAGAGAAAAGAGCAAGAAGGTGCAAGACGCATTGGGCTAAAGTTGGGTTTGACAAGCAAGGCAAAGCAAGAAATGATGGGAGTTCATGAAGCGATATATGGATATCTTACAGATGATATGCTGGCGGTCGAGTGGAAGCCACTGGCGTTCACAAGTTTCATTCACCCTAAAGCAGAGCCCGAGATTGCTTTTTTCATAGGAGAAGATCTTCAAGGAACCCATGTGACAGCAGCGGATGTATTGTCTGTGACGCAGTATGTTGCCCCTGCCATTGAAGTGATAGATAGCCGTTACCAACATTTCAAATTTACTCTTACCGATGTCATAGCAGACAACTGCTCTTCTGCTCGTTTTGTAATAGGAAACAAGTGGTTATCTCCTGCCGGTCTCGATTTGGCGAGCTTAGGGATGGTGATGTCCAAAAACAGTGAAGTCGTTACAGTGGGCGCCGGTGCCGCTGTGCTTGGTCATCCAGCGACTTCTGTGGCTTGGGCGGTAAATAAACTAGGGGCGATAGGAAAAGGTTTGAAGAAAGGGGATATTGTGCTTAGCGGTGCTATATCGGAAGCCGTCGCCTTTGAAGCAGGGGATTCCATTTCCGTACAATTTGCAGAGCTTGGGGGAGTATCCTTTTCTTGTAAATAAATTAATCGAAAGACGCTTAGCTGTAGTGAGCGTCTTTTCTATTGAATCGAAAGTTAATAATATTGTAAATAGATTAATAAGTAGAGTATTATAGATGATAGGTAAACCATGATTCAAGCATGCTAATATTAAAATCCCTAAAAAACGTTAACTAGATTACACTAAGCTTAAATGACTGATATTATAATCAATTTAGAATTGGTCAATGAAAACGAATACAAAGGAAAAGGGGGCAATATTTAATGAGAAAATTTAAAAGGTTGAGCTTGACCCTAATCAGTGCGGCTATGGTGTTAACGGCTTGTGGTGGTGGAGGTTCACAAGAATCAAGCAATGCCGCCACGCCAGCAGCTAACCAGACAGAGGTAAACAAGCCGACATACAACTTTAAGCTCGCTCACATTACCCCCACCGACCATATGTGGCACTTAGCTGCCGAGAAATTTAAGAGTGAGCTTGAATCCAGATCCGGTGGACGAATGAAAATGGAAATCTATCCGAATAGCCAACTAGGAAAAGAAGCGGACATGGTACAACAAATCGAAGCGGGTTCGGTAGATTTCGGTTTAATTACGGCAGCCTATTTAAGCTCGCGTGAACCTTCCTTCACGGCCTGGTTTGCCCCTTATGCTTTTAAAGATTTGCAAAGTGCGAATGATGCGCGCAGTACGGAAGTAGCCAAGAAAATTTTAGGAACCTTAGATAGCCAAGGCCTAAAAGGACTAGACTACTTGTTTGCAGGCCAACGCGTCATGTTGTTCAAGAATCGTGAAGTGCTAAAACCGGAGGATATGAATGGACTTAAGTTCCGTGTTACCCCATCCCCACCTCTTCAGGATTTTTATAAGTCTCTAGGTGCTTCACCGGAATCTATTGCCTTACCTGAAGTGTATGCAGCTGTACAGACAGGGGTAATTGATGGGATGGATATGGATTTAGACGCAGCAATCACGAACAAATATCATGAAGTGACGAAGTTTGCCGCGGTAACCAACCATATGGTTTGGCCAGCAATTGCTATGATGAACAAAGCTTCTTATGAAAAGATGCCGGATGAGGATAAGAAAATTATTGATGATTCAATCAAAGCTGCAGCTGAATTTGCGGTTTCCACGCGGGCTGCCCAAGAAGAGGAGTTTAGGAAGGAGCTTAGCGACAAAGGGATGAAGGTTTATGACATGGATGTTGCTTTATTCGAATCACATATCAAGCAATTTGATGAAAAATATGGACCAACAAACCCTCTCATCCAGGAGTTCATTGATACGTTCCGGAAGTAATATCTATGGGGAGGGAAGTATGTGAAAGCTGTTAGTGATGCCATAGCCAGTTTCGAAAAGAAACTGGCTATGGCCCTCATGTTTGCTATGGCCGTCGTGGTTGTGCTGGCTGTTTTTTTTCGCTATGTATTAAATAATCCGCTTGTCTGGGCAGGTGAGGTTTCGATCTTTCTCTTAGTCGCTATTACATTTCTGGGTGGTAGTTTAGGTCTGAAGTATAAGGCACAGGCTTCGGTAACGATCGTCCTCGAATTTATTCCGGAAGGAGTGAAGAGGTGGGTTCTCATTTTGGGACATGTGTTTATGCTGATCTTTATGTTTGTATTCCTGTACTATAGCTTCAAATGGATCCTGTCCCCTAATGTAGCGGTTCAAAAGTCAAGCGCTATGCTTCTCCCCATGTGGATACCCTACTCGGCTGTTCCTGTAGGCCTTTTATTTGCCACGATTCATCTCTCCTCTAATTTCTTAGATCTGGTGAGGGGGGAGGGAAGCAAATGACCATCATCGTGGTTCTATTATTTATCCTGTTTCTATTGATCGGCATTCCAATCTCTCTGGTTCTTGGTATGACCACGGTCGTTTACTTTTTCACAGCGGGTAATGCTGTTCTAATGGACTCAGCCCCCCAGCGATTATTCTCAGGTCTAGACAACTTCGGGCTGTTGGCTATTCCTCTTTTTATGCTAACAGGCGAATTAATGAATGGTGGTGGTATCACCAGTCGCCTTGTCGTATTTGCTAGGGTGCTAGTCGGTCATGTTCGAGGCGGACTAGCCTATGTAACCGTCATTGCCAATATGTTTTTAGCCTCCATTCTCGGGTCCGCGAATGCTCAAGCGGCCATGATGAGCAAAGTCATGGTGCCGGAGATGGAAAAGGAAGGCTATAAGAGAGAGTTTTCCGCAGCGCTTACCCTAGCGTCTTCTATCGTTGCCCCTATTATTCCGCCGAGTATGATCTTTATTATTTATGGAACGCTTTCTAGTACGTCCATTGGTGGACTGTTTATGGCAGGCATTATCCCAGGGATTATATTTGCCATTGGTTTTACTATGCTAATTGCTTATCTGGGATATAAGTATAAATTCCCGAGAAGTGAAAGATCTAGTGCAAGAATAATTTGGAGATCGTCCATAAACGTATTACCAGCGATGCTCGTTCCGTTAATTATTACGGTGGGGATCCTAACAGGAGCATTCACAGCTACAGAGTCTGCAGCTGTGGCATGTCTTGTAGCTTTTATCGTGGGAAAGTTTTTCTATAAGGAATTGGATTGGCGTAAACTTCCGGACATCCTCATTAATACAGTGATCAGTACGGCTACAGTCACCTTCCTGATTGCCATGGCTAACATCTTTGGCTGGATGATTGCGTTCGAACAAATACCGCAGCTTATCGCCAACTCCATGCTCTCTATTTCCAACAGCCCGTTTGTATTCCTGTTCCTTGTGAATATTTTCTTGCTGTTAATTGGAACGATTCTGGATGGAATTGCGGCCTTGATTATCTTAGTGCCTGTATTGATGCCATTGGTTACCGCTTTTCAAATTGATCCGATTCATTTTGGGGTTATTATTTGTATCAACCTCACGATAGGGTTGTTAACCCCTCCCGTTGGAACAGGTTTATTCATTGTTTCGTCCATAGCAGAGGTTCGATTCGAAAAACTAGTGAAAGCAACGATGCCAATGCTTTTATTAGGTATCGTCATCCTCTTTATTATCACGTACTGGGAGAGTACAACCTTGCTTATTCCTAGATGGTTGGGATTATAAATAGAAAGGGGTGTTCCAATTTTTGGTTTGGAACACCCTTTCTTTTATGGCTTTCGTAAAACGGCCCTCACAGGACTGCCATCTGCCCCTTCGAGAGGTAGAGGCAAGGCAATCAATTCATAGTCTCCTTCTTCTACGTGAGCCAATACTGCGCCCTCTAAGATATGAATGTCGTGTTGAAGGAGGGCATGATGCGCAGGTAGGTGCTTGCTATCCAGCGGATCAACGGATGGGACATCCAAGCCGATCAGACGCACTCCCTTTTCTGCAAGGTAAGGAGCAAGGTCAGGCCTCAGATAACAAATGTCGGTGGGGAAACGGGTAGGGTCTACCCACGAATCTGTTCGAATGAGGATTCGTGTAACTCCATCGAGATTAAAAGGAAAAAGATCTTCTGCCCCAAGGCTCTCTTTTTTAGGTAAATGGACAACTTTGGTCTTACCGACGTAGAGGTTGAGATCCAATTCCAATACTTTCTTTCCTTCGGTATCAAAATGGTAAGGCGCATCGATATGAGTACCAGTATGTGTACTCATTACAACTTTCCCGACATTCACCGACCCACTTTGTTCTTTCGTCCATGTAAGTTCAAAAGAGAAAGGGGTATCCCCAGGCCAGATGGGTACATTGGGATTCAAGCGTTGCGAGATATCAATTAGACTCATGTTGGGCCCCTTTAAGCGACAGTTTCGCGCTTGTTTTCGAATTTTTCATATTGCTTTTCTGTCATAATGATTTTTATTTTCTGAACGGCAGACCATACATCAACAAAAGAAGTATAAAGGGCTACAGGGGCGAGCCGGATGATATTCGGACTTCGGTAATCGGGTATAATTTGATGTTCTTTTAAGGACTTACAGATCCGAATGGCATCTGGATGCTCTATAGAGACATGTCCGCCTCTTCTAGCCTCTTCTCTAGGATTGGCAATGTTAAAGCCAAATGAGGAAAGCTCGTGTTCAATCAGATGCATCATGTAATTCGTGAGCTGCAGGGATTTTTCCCTAATTCGTTCGATTGTCGCCTCCTCAAATAGTTCAAGTGAACCGATTAAAGGAGCCATACTTAAAATATGTGGGGTTCCAATTTGAAAGGCGCCAGCAGTCTCGGCAGGAGAAAGAGTATACTCCATATCAAACTGCTTTTCTTTTGTTGAGCTGAACCATCCAGCCAGACCTGGAAGTTGTCCCCTATGCTTCTGGTGGACGAACAAGCCTCCAACGCCTCCAGGACCACTATTTAAGTATTTATAATTACACCAAACGGCAAAGTCAACCCCCCAGTCATGAAACTGATGTGGGATAGCCCCAATGGAATGGGCAGCATCAATGCCTAGAATGATACCTCTAGATTGGGCCTCCTGGGCTATTCGGCGAATATCAAGAAGCTGACCGCTTCGATAAAGGACAGATGGGAGAAGAATGAGCGCTACGTCCTCTGTCATGGCTGTAATAATATCATCTTCCTCAATGAAGCGACCGTCACGGCTTGGAACTTGTATCAGATGGTTCCTCGGGTCATACCCGCGTAATTGGAGCTGGCTCTGCAGGGCATAGATATCAGAAGGGAAGGTAAGAGCATCTGCAAGGATCTTCGTTCTAGTACCAGCCGGTTGATAGAAGCTAGAAACTAACTGATGGATATTGGTGGTAATAGAACCGGTTACAATGGTTTCGGATGGAAGGGCTCCGATGAGAGGGGCGGTTTTCTCTCCTAGTTTCTCCGCAAGCGTAAACCAAGGATGGAAACCTTTCATCCACCCATCGATGCCTAGTGTCTTCCAGTCTTCAAGGGATTCTAACAATGATCTTTCTGCTCGGCGAGATAACAAGCCAAGCGAATTGCCATCGAGATAAAGGCAGTCCTGGTTTATGTAGAACTCATCTTTAAAGCGGCTTAAGACATCCTGTTGATCTAGTTGCTGTGCTTCTTGAAGAGAGAAGCTGAAATGATCTCGATTCATCGGTCCACCTGCCTTTATTTGATTATTGTGAATAGAAACATCTTACTAAACAGTGTAAGATTATGTCAATTAATTATACTGAGGTGAGGAAAATGAAAGTAGTAGAATATCTCCATCATATTCAGGCGGAAGAGAGAGCTAGCAGAGATCTGGACTATGTATCCTATCTCCAAAGATGCCATGTCCTAAGGATATATTTTGAGAACTGGGATATTCTCAATCGCATTCCACTATCTCTAAAGGAGGAGGATCTGATTGAGAAGCTTGTCCATAGGCGGCGTGGAGGGGTTTGTTATGAACTGAACGGCTTGTTTTACCTTTTATTAAAAGAGCTTGGATATGATGTTGTACTCACATTGGGAACGGTGCTCCAACGAGACGGGAATTGGGCCCTGGAGGACGGGCATATGTTTATCATCGTCGTCTGGGAGCATGAGGAGTATCTGGTTGATGTGGGATTCGGTGGACATAGTCCTCGTCTGGCCGTTCCGTTAGATGGTAGGGAAGTAAGAGATACTGATGGTGACTATCGTGTAATTCGTGAGGGGAATATGCTCTATCTCCAGAAAAAAACAGAGGCGGAATGGTTCATTTTATATCGGTTTGAGAAGGGAAGAAAGGCGTGGACACTCACTGATATAGAACCAATCTGTGTGCTGACAGAGACTTCTCCACAATCTATTTTCAATAGGATGATATTTTTCTCTCGTGTATATGAAAATGGAAGAGTAACGTTGTTAGGGGACACCTTAATAGAGGTAGAGAACGATCATATGGAGAAGAGGAAGCTGGTTGGAGAGGAGATTAAAGAAGCAGCGAAGCGATACTTTCAGATATGTATTTAGATGGAGTATCTAATTCTGCAAATAGTCGAACATTCTCCAACTAAAACCCCTCAAGCAAACTCATAAAGGGTGTCCCGAAGCTCGGGACACCCTCTACCATTATTACTTTACTTCCACGGTCCAACCAAATGGATCCTCAATATTACCAAACTGGATTCCGGTTAACGTATAGTACAAATTACCGGCTAATTCACCAATTTTACCATCATTAATGGTAATTTGCTGGTCTTTCCAGCTAAATTCACTGATTGGGGAAATGACAACCGCCGTACCGGTCCCGAATGCTTCTTCTAGGGTGCCATTGGCATGAGCTTCGTAGATTTCTTCAATCGAAATTCTTCTTTCGGTGACATTGTAGCCCAAATGCTTAATCAATTGAATAACAGATCTACGAGTGATCCCATCTAGAATACTTCCGTTTAGAACAGGTGTTACGACCTCTCCATTAATCTTGAAAAATACGTTCATGCTTCCGACTTCTTCAATATACTTTCTGTCTACACCATCTAACCAAAGAACTTGGGAATATCCTTTTTCATTCGCTCCCCCTTGAGCTCGAAGGCCTGCAGCATAGTTACCTGCTGTTTTGGCTGTACCGGTTCCACCTTGTACGGCACGTACATAATGGTCTTCAACAAAGATCTTTACAGGTTGAATGCCTTCTGCGTAGTAAGCTCCAACAGGGGACATAATGATCAATAATTGATAGTGATTGGAAGGGGAAACCCCTAGGGATGGCTCAGTGGAAATAACGTATGGACGAATGTATAGGGAGGTTCCTTCTTCAGAAGGTACCCATTCTTGATCTAGCTTTACTAGTTCCTTCAGCGCATGAATCATAAACTCTTCCGGGATGGCTGGAATACAAAGGCGCTCGTTGGAATGATTCAATCGTTTCATATTCTGCTCAGGGCGGAATAGAAGAATGCGATTATCTTTTGTTCTATATGCCTTTAGTCCTTCAAAGACCGTTTGTCCATAGTGAAAGACTTTAGCAGCAGGGTGTAAGGTTATGTTCTGGAATGGTACAATTCTAGGATTATACCAGCCTTGGCTTGTTTCATAGTCCATAATGAACATATGATCGGTATAGTATTTCCCGAATCCAAGCTGAGTTTGATCGGGTTTGGTTTGCTTAGAGCTTGTTGTCGTAATTTGAAGATCATAGGCCATGGATGATACATCTCCCTAATATAAATTATCTATTGTTAGTAATAGGACTACCGTAATTGTCGTTTTATTCTGGAACTATATTTAGACTATAACTATATTAATATACTCTAAATATAATTTCTATAAAAATTATCTATATTTTTTGGTAGATTCTGTGGTGAGATCGAATCCTAGTATGGTAAAGACCCTGCAGAGCCATGCAAGGTCTTCGTCTTAAGGTCTATTTTAAGTTTTCGGGGTTAAGGGCCTCTAACTCGGGGATGACAAATCTTCCGTCTTTTCGAATAAGCCTTCCATCAAACCATATTTCCCCGCCGCCGTATTCTGGGCGCTGAATACAAACGAGATCCCAGTGGACCGAGGACTTATTTCCATTTGGTGCGTCATCATAGCATTGGCCAGGGGTAAAATGAAAGCTCCCATCGATCTTTTCATCAAATAGAATATCTTTCATTGGGTGTTGAATATAAGGGTTCACACCAATGGCAAATTCACCTATGTAACGGGCTCCTTCGTCCGAATTGAGCACCTCATTAATTCGAACATTATCGTTGGCTGTTGCTTCTATAATTTTACCGTCCTTAAATACAAGGCGAACGTTCTCAAATGTATATCCATTGTAAGGAGAAGGAGTATTATAGGTTATGACTCCGTTGACCGAATCTCGAACTGGGGCAGTAAAAACCTCACCATCCGGAATATTCAGGTTTCCTGCACATTTGATGGCTGGTATGTCTTTTATGGAAAAGGTAAGATCGGTTCCCTCCCCTTTAATATGAACACGGTCCGTATGAGTCATCAATTCAACAAGGGCATCCATGGCTTCTGACATCTTACTGTAATCTAAATTGCACACTTGGAAATAAAAGTCTTCAAAAGCTTCTGTACTCGTATTCGCTAACTGAGCCATGGAAGAGTTCGGGTAACGAAGTACGACCCATTTCGTATGAGGGACACGAATATCGTTCACAGGACGGGTCACTTTTCGAGAATAGAGATTTATTTTCTCACTGGGTACGTCCGCATGTTCGTTAATATTGACATCTGCCCGGATGGCAATGTACGCATCCATTTGCTTCATACGGTAAGTTTCCAGATCCGCTTGCAGTTCTAGCTGCTCCTCGCTAGCTCCTAGCATGATTTCTCTTACTACTTTGGGGTCGGTAATTTGAACAAAAGGTTGGCCGCCCGCGGCGTAGACTTCTTTCACCACTAATTTAAGGAGATCAGATGCTTCTCCTCTCATTTCAATCAGTACTTTTTCCGCAGGTTGGATACGAGTGGAATATTGAATTAGGTTTTTTGCAAGCTGCACTAATCGTGGATCTTTCATAACTACCCCCCAGATTTCTCATTTGTTTTGCTATATTCATGCGTTTCCCTTATTCATTCTAACTTTCTAATACGAAAAAACCAAATGTTTTTGTTCGGCATTTATTGCACTTTGTGTTTAAGTAAGGTTTGAAGTTTCTGACTTTTGTCTATAATGAAGAATATTACCAGACTTCTAAGGAGGAACGTGCAATGGAACAAGCAGATCGTTATATGAGTGAGGATCCGTCCGCTATATTCTCAATTCATGTGGGGCAAACCTTTAAGCCTTATGTTTGGAAGGCTAGCCATGATATGGATTTTCGCTCAGAATGCTTGTATTGCGATTCGGAGACGCTTAAAGGATACAAGGTGGAAGACGAATTTGGAAATTTGGGTCGCATCGCCACATGCCCAGATTGTGACCGTGTAAACGCCAAATACTAAAGGACTAGTCGACATAAGATCTCTTCGTGTAGAATGATAGGAGCTAACGAGGAGGTCTTTGTTATGGTTTATTGGTGGAGATGGTTGCCGGCAGCTGGCTGGATGGGCGTAATCTTCTACTTGTCGTCTCGTACAGGCAGCGAGCTTCAAGGAATGTTTCCATTTTTTAATAGCTTTAATTTCGGTCATGTTGTGGCCTACTTTATTCTTTCCATCTTTTTTTACTGGGCCTTATATCCTTTCCGTAGCGGAAAGATAGACATTCGGCTCCTTTCGGTTGGACTCTGCTTGTTATACGGGATTTCTGATGAGTGGCATCAGTCTTTTGTACCAGGCAGGATGCCCGACCTGTTCGACATCGTAAATGATGTGATAGGGGCGTCTCTTGGTATGCTGGCTGTGACGTTTTTCCAGAAGAAAATTTTAAAAAGATAAATCTATCAAATTTGTGACAATGGATGAAAAATACCGTGTTATGTATATCTTCCCTTTCCTTGCATGTGATTTAATCAAACTATGGGGGAATGAATGAAGGGGAGGTTATGTAAATGGATGCACAAACGATTACGATGATTGGTTTAGTATTATCAATGGCTATCCCAGTAACACTTATTGGAGTCGTATTTATCAAGTCAAAAAAGAAACCAACTGAGAATTAAACTGGCCTCTTAGAGGTCAGTTTTTTTTACGTATTTATGGGTACACTGGGAAGAAAAAAGGAGTGGTAGCATGTCACGGCAAATTCGACCATTACTTTTTCTTATTCTTGTGTGTGGTTTATTGACTTCCACCCTTCAGCCCACCACGTCGACAGCGGAGTCTGAAGGAAAAGGCCAAGCTCTCATTGTGGGCTCGATTGGATCACCTTCCTTACTCAATCCCTATTTTTCTGCAGATGCATCAAGCGCTCAAGTGGAATCCCTACTCTTTAATGGCCTCGTGAAATTTGATGAGAAACTGAATCCTGTACCGGACCTGGCAGACAGATGGGAGGTATCTAAGGATGGATATAGCTGGACTTTTCATCTTAAGAGGGGGATCTTATTCCATGATGGGGAAGAGCTGACATCAGAGGATGTTGTTTTTTCTTATAATATACCGAGACGGCCAGGCTATACCGGTCCTAGGGGATCGGATTTTGAAAAAATCAAAGACATTAGAGTAGTTGACCGCTATACCCTAAATATCACGCTGAAGGAGCCTTATGCGCCCTTTCTAAGCACTTGCGTCTATGCTATATTACCAGCGCACTTGTTAAAACAAGTACCGGCTGAAAAATTAGCAGAGCACCCCTTTAGTACAAAAAGCCCCGTTGGTACAGGTCCTTACCGTTTTGAGAGGTGGAAGGATGGTCAATTTGTACAGCTTTCTGCTTTTCCATCTTATTTTGATGGAGTCCCGCAAATCCAGAAGCTTTACTTTCGAATTATTCCAGACCAAAACGCTCAGCTCATCCAGCTTCACTCGGGAGGGATAGATGTGATGGGGGTACCAGCTACCGATTTGGCTGTGGGAAAGCTGTTCGAAAAGCAAGGAAAGATTAAGCTCCACTCCAGTCCTACTCTTTCTTATACGTATATTGGTTATAACCTCAACCATCCCTTTTTTCAGGACACGCGAGTGAGGCAAGCTTTAACTCATGCCTTGGACCGGGAGCAAATCGTGAATATTGTTCTAGAAGGAGAGGGACAGGTTGCACACACGCATGGCTCACCGCTCAGTTGGGCTTATGCAGCCCATGCTCCCAAATTTCCTTACGATCCGAAGAAGGCAAGGGAGCTACTGGCTCAAGCCGGCTGGAATGATACGGATGGGGATGGAGTCTTAGATAAGGATGGGGAGAAATTCTCTTTTGTTCTTCAAACGAACCAAGGAAATAAAATGAGAGAAATGGTCGCGCAAATCGTTCAAGAGCAGTGGGCGCAGATAGGGGTCGAGGTAAAGCCTAGATTGATGGAATGGAGTGCCTTCATTAACGATTATGTGGAGACGAAAAAGTTTGATGCTGTTATGCTGGGCTGGTCTTTAGGCATTGATCCTGATCCTACGGCAATCTGGCATAGTAAGGAAGCGGAAAAAGGCTTAAACTTTGTTTCCTTTAAAAATAAAGAAATTGACCGTTTACTCGAAGCGAACACCAGAGAAATGGACAGAGAAAAGCGGAAGCGGATTTTGATACAGCTGCAAGAACGGCTGGCACAAGAGCAGCCCTATACCTTTCTTTATTACGCGAATTCCATTATGGCCTATCCGGTAAACTTGGAAGGGGTATTCAATCATCCTGCTGGAGGGTTTTATAAGATCCAACATTGGCGTTATCATTGAGGAAGCTTCCTTTTAGCTTCCTCTTTTCTGTTCTTCTAAACTTGTCCTCCTAAACATATGTTTTTAATACAAATGTCATCGGAGGAGCAGTGAGGATTTTGCAGATCTATATCGTGAAACGTTTATTCCAGGCGATCCCTTTGATGCTCGGGATCACGCTGATTTCCTTTGCCTTGATGTACTTGGCGCC
Source organism: Ammoniphilus sp. YIM 78166 (assembly GCF_004522215.1). GTDB lineage: Bacteria > Bacillota > Bacilli > Aneurinibacillales > RAOX-1 > YIM-78166. The sequence goes on from NZ_SDLR01000008.1 coordinate 151,659, forward strand.
AGGTGGTCCCACTGACGTCATGATGGATCCTAAAATTAAGCCAGAGGACAAGGAAAAGATGATGGCGGCTCTTGGGCTTGATCAGCCGGCCTGGATTCAATATTTGAGATGGTTAGGGAACTTTATTCAAGGCGACTGGGGCACTTCGTTTATTCGCAAGATGCCTGTCTTGGACTTGATTGTGGAGCGGCTTCCCCAAACACTTTTATTAATGGGCTTCTCCTTTTTGTTTGCCGCCGTACTCTCCATCCCCATTGGTATCTTGGCCGCCCGAAAGAAAAATACATGGGTTGACTACACTTCTACTTTCATTGCGTTTCTTGGACTGGCTACGCCTAACTTTTGGCTAGGAATTCTTCTCCTGATGACCTTTTCTGTCTATTTTAATCTCCTCCCAGCGGGCGGTATTCACGGATTTGGGAGTGGAAGTGGAGGAGTATGGGATTATCTCAAGCATCTCATTCTCCCTGCTCTGACGCTTGGAACAGCGGATATGGCAGGGCTCACTCGATATACCAGGTCCAGTATGCTCGAGGTATTGGGTCAGCAATATATGACCACGGCGCGTTCAAAAGGACTAAGGGAGTGGATCGTCATTTATAAACATGGATTACGAAATGGCTTGATTCCCATCGTAACCGTGTTTGGCTTAAGTCTTCCCTCCTTTTTTGGCGGGGCGGTGATTGTAGAGAAGATCTTTTCCTATCCAGGTATTGGATTACTTTTCCTCGATGCGGTGTTTCAAAGGGACTACCCCGTCATTATGGCAATTACCACGATTTCCGCTTTCTTGGTGGTCATCGGGAACTTGGTGGCCGATATCCTTTATGCACTGCTTGACCCTAGGATTGAATATAAATAGACAGCCAATTCCAAAGGAGTGAAAAGCCATTGCGGAAGCTGACGTTTAAAGAGTTTATGCATATTGAATCCAAAGAAGTTCAACGAGGGTGGAGTAGAGAAGTCGTTAATAAGTTTACGAAGAATCGATTAGCTGTGGCTGGTGCTCTCATCTTGTTTGTCATTTTAATGGCCACACTGCTAGCGCCATTCATAACCCCTTTTCACCCGGCGGAACAGAATTTATTAAATCGTCTGCAATCCCCTTCCTGGTCCCATCCATTTGGAACGGATGAATATGGAAGAGATATTCTTTCGAGAGTACTTTATGGAGCAAGGGTTTCTTTGCTAGTTGGGTTTTCTTCCGTGGCCGGCGCTCTTTTTATCGGCACCTTTATTGGGGCCTTAGCGGGATATTATGGCGGTTGGCTGGACAACGTATTAATGAGAGTAGTGGACTTATTTAATTCCTTTCCTTCGATCTTTTTGCTCATTACCATTGTTACGCTACTAGAGCCCAATCTCTCTAATATTGTGGCCGTTTTTATCCTCTTGGGGTGGACAGGTACAGCGAGACTGGTCCGTGGAGAGTTTCTCAAATTAAAAGAAGAGGATTTTGTATGGGCAGCGCGAAGTATAGGAATGTCGGACATGCGTATTATGTTTTTACATATGCTTCCTAATGCCGTAGCCCCGATCATTGTGGCCGCTACCCTGGGGGTAGGCGGAGTCATACTCGCTGAATCTGGACTTAGCTTCTTAGGGTTAGGGATTCAGCCCCCGATTCCTAGCTGGGGGAATATGCTGCAGGGAGCCCAAAGCTTATCTGTCCTTGTGTTGGCGCCATGGTACCCCCTTTTTCCAGGACTCATGATTTTGGTTACGGTCCTTGCTTTTAATTTTATTGGGGATGGTCTACGAGATGCCTTTGATCCCAAGCTTTAAACTTTATTTTAGAATTTCATAGAAAAGTTTTGCAATTATTGTTATCCTCTTATATAATGGCAATAACCACTTAAACACTTAAACGCATACACGCATTAAAGTGTAAATGTACGATGAAGAGAAAGAGGAGGAAGAACAGTGAGTAGGAGAAGAGCGACTGCAAAAATTGTTGATTGCACCATCCGTGATGGAGGTCTAGTAAATAATTGGGATTTTAGTGTGGAATTTGTCCGAGATGTTTATAAATCCCTGAGTGAAGCCGGCGTCGATTATATGGAGATCGGGTACAAGAACTCTCCTAAATTATTAAAGGCCGACAATGTGGGGCCTTGGCGTTTTCTTGATGAGGAACTGCTTAAGAAGACCATAGGCGAAAAAACGCATACGAAGCTTTCGGCTCTTGTGGATGTCGGAAGAGTAGATGAGAATGATATTGTACCGCGCAGTGAGAGCTATCTTGATATGATACGAGTTGCTTGCTATATCAAGGAAGTGGATAAAGCACTCGAATTGATTGAGAAATTCCATGCGTTAGGATATGAAACCACCATCAATATTATGGCCGTATCCAATGCAACTGAAGTAGCACTTTCCAATGCCTTAGATTTAGTGAATGAAAGCAATGTAGATGTTGTCTACATTGTGGACTCGTTCGGAAGTTTATACGGAACGGATATCGAATACTTAGTAAGCAAATTCAAGAAACACGTGCCAAACAAAGAATTAGGAATCCATACGCATAATAATCTTCAACTTGCTTTTGCCAACTCTATTACTGCAGAGAGTAAAGGCGTCAATTACTTAGATGCATCCATTTATGGTATGGGAAGAGCGGCTGGTAACTGCCCAACAGAATTACTGGTCAACTACCTGGAGAATCCTAAATACGATGTACGTTCCATTATGGGTGTTATTGAAAGAAGATTGATTCCGTTGCAACAGCAAGTAGAGTGGGGATATATCATTCCTTACACCATCGCTGGTATGTTGAATGAACATCCTCGTGTGGCGATGGCGTTACGCAACAGCGAAGATAAGGATAAATACCTTGATTTTTATGACCAGCTGACATCGGTTGAGACTCAAGTGAATATTCCGGCAGCTAAAACAGAGAGTAAGGTAAATTCTTAGGAAGTGGAGAAAAAGTAGAAGAGGCTTCTTCTACTTTTTCTTTTCCCTTTCGTCTAATGACAATAAATATGCTTTAAGTTATAATACAAATATTTCGAAAAAATGATAAAAACTTAAAGGTGGAGAGAGAACATGAGCAATGAGCAGTTAGATAGCTTAAGAGCCCAGTTGGATCAATTAAACTTGCAGATTCTTGACTTATTAAACCAAAGAGCGGCCCTTTCTCAAGAAATTGGGAAAGTGAAATTGTCCCAGGGTACTAACAAGTTTGATCCTGAGCGGGAAAGACATATGTTAAATCTCATAACAGAGCGTAATAACGGGCCGTTTACGGATGCTACCGTTCAATATTTATTCAAGCAGATCTTCAAGGCGTCGTTGGATCTTCAACAAGTGAGCAATAAGAAGACCTTATTAGTCAGCCGCAAAAAACAAGTGGAAGATACTGTTGTTCAGTTAGGAGATATTAAAGTAGGGGAAGCCGGAAAGCCCCTGCTGATTGCAGGCCCATGCTCTGTTGAAAGTTTGGAACAAGTGCGTGAAGTGGCAAAAACGCTGAAGGCACAGGGAATTAGCATTCTTCGCGGAGGAGCTTATAAACCGCGTACATCCCCTTATGACTTCCAGGGATTAGGTGTGGAAGGACTCCAAATTCTGCGCCAAGTGGGTGACGAATTCGGGTTGAAGGTGATTAGTGAAATAGTTACTCCTGCAGATATAGAAGTCGCAACACAATATGTGGATGTTATCCAAATCGGTGCTCGAAATATGCAAAACTTTGAACTGCTGAAGGCAGCAGGCAAGGTCCAAACCCCTATTCTATTGAAGCGCGGCCTTTCTGCAACCATCGAAGAGTTTATTTATGCGGCAGAGTACATCCTTAGCAATGGAAATACAAATGTGATGCTGTGTGAGCGCGGGATTCGTACGTATGAAAAAGCCACTCGTAATACCCTCGATATTTCAGCGGTTCCGATTCTTAAGCAAGAAACACATCTACCTGTCTTTGTAGATGTTACCCACTCTACTGGTCGAAGGGACTTGCTCTTACCTACAGCAAGAGCAGCGCTGGCCATAGGAGCAGATGGGGTCATGGTAGAAGTCCATCCAGATCCGGAAACTGCCCTATCCGATGCGAAGCAACAGCTTAGCATTCCGCAATTCAATGAATTCTTGACCCAACTAAAGGATACGAAGATAGCATCAATCTAGAATGGGAAAACCACCAGCTCGAAAGAGTTGGTGGTTTTTTTGTATGATTATGACCCAATGTGCTAAGACTAACCATAATCATCTTAAATCGAAAATCTTGAAAATCATATGAAAACGAATTGCGTGATGGAGAATTTTGTCGTATGATAACAATAAAATTATGAAAATATGAAAACCAATTTTTGGATATTTGAGGAGGGTTATTTATGCCCATTACCATTTATGATGTAGCAAGAGAAGCCGGTGTATCCATGGCTACCGTTTCAAGGGTTGTAAACGGAAACCCGAATGTTAAGCCAACCACGAGAAAGAAAGTATTAGCCGCTATTGAACGGTTAGGCTATCGTCCAAATGCCGTGGCGCGCGGATTAGCAAGCAAGAAAACAACGACAGTTGGGGTGGTTATCCCGGATATCGCTAGTGCGTTTTTTGCTGAGCTTGCCAGGGGAATAGATGATATCGCAAGTATGTACAAGTACAATATCATTCTTTGTGATTCAGACCAACGCTTGGAAAAAGAAGTTCATCTGATCAATACCTTGTTAGAGAAACAGGTGGATGGGATTGTGTTCATGGGTCGCGAAATTACAGACGAACATTTACAAGTGTTTAACACTTCGTCTGTTCCTATTGTCTTGGCAGGAACTAAAGAAAGCTCGGAGGAACATCCTTCTGTTAATATCGATCATCGTCAGGCAGCTTATGATGCCACGATGCGACTCATTCAAGGCGGCCACAGTCGCATTGCCATGGCAGCAGGTCCGTTCCAGGATCCTCTGGCTGGAGTTGAGCGATTTGAGGGCTATAGACAAGCCTTGAAGGATTCGAACCTTGATTTTAGACAAGAGTATGTGATTAGTGGGAAGCTTTCTTATGAGGCAGGACTTGAGGCTGCGCAAGCGTTTATGTCTTTAGAAGAACCACCGACTGCTATTTTTGCAGCAAGCGATGAAACGGCGGTAGGAGTTATTCATGGCATGCAGGACATGGGGAAAAATGTTCCTCAAGACTTAGAGGTTATAGGCTTTGATAATATCCGTTTATCCGAGATGGTTCGCCCTAAGCTTACCACCGTGGTTCAACCGATGTATGACTTGGGCGCCGTTGCGATGCGTTTACTTACCAAATACATGAATAATGAAAAGGTGGATAATCATATTGTTGTTCTTCCACATCGCATCGAGGAGCGTCAGTCGACGAAGGAATTGAATTAGGTAAGGGAGGATAAACAAATGATCGGGATTATTGGTGCGATGGATGAAGAAATCCAGCTCTATAAAGAGGTTATGGAGAATGTTTCAGAGACGACCAAAGCAGGAATTACCTACTATACCGGTATCTTACATCAAAAAGAGGTAGTCTTGTGTAAGTCTGGTGTCGGGAAAGTCAATGCAAGCATCTGTACACAAATTTTGATTGATCGATTTGGAGTTCAATCCGTGGTATTTACGGGCGTCGCGGGCGCTTTAAATCCTAGGTTAGAAATTGGGGATATTGTGGTATCGACAGATTGCCAATATCACGATATGGATGTGACACCATTAGGCTTTAAGAGAGGTGAGATCCCTTTTTCCGAGAAGTCTATCTTCCGAGCTGACGATGGGCTTGTCCAACTCGCATTGGAAGCAGGGAAAGGCGTGATTGAAGGTAATATCATTACCGGACGAATACTCTCCGGAGATCAATTTGTTGCCAGCCGCGACTTGGTAAAGCAGCTTCACGAGGAGCTTCATGGAGATTGCACGGAGATGGAAGGGGCAGCGGTTGCTCACGTATGCGACTTAAATGATGTTCCTTTTGTGATTGTTCGAGCCATGTCCGATAAAGCGGACGGTTCAGCACATATTAATTTTCCTGAGTTTACTGTTTTAGCCTCGAAGCGCTCCTACGAGATGGTTTCTCGAATGTTGCCAAACATATAGGAAACAAGGACTGACTCCCTTAATTTTGGGAATCAGTCCTTTATTTTTTCAAGCGCGTGGAGAAAACAACATGGATTTATCCATCGTTAAGCGATTCTTGCTGGTGATCTCAGCTCTCCGGGGAATGTCGGGCAAGACATGAGGATGGTCTAACATATGCATAGGAAGCTGAACCGGGCTTTCCGCTTGCCAATGGGATACCCAGTCCTCAGGCAGAAGGGGATTTCCGTGTATTGCGCGATCACTTAGTTCCGCCCATAAGAGCGACCAGGCTCTTGGAACCACTCTCCAAATATCGTAGCCACCACCGCCCGTAGCAATTAATCTTCCCTCACATAACTCATGTGCAAGATGATGGGCTAGTTTTGGAATTTGGCGATAGATCTCCATCGAACAAGACAAGTGAGTTAATGGATCTAAAAAATGGCTATCACATCCGTTTTGAGTAACAATCACATCAGGCTTAAACCCTCTTGCTACCTGTGTTGTTACGGTTTCATAGACCTCTAGCCATGAATCGTCTTCGGTAAACGGTTCCAATGGCACATTAACGGTATAGCCGTAGCCTTGCCCTTCGCCTCGTTCGGTCACATTGCCTGTGCCAGGGAATAGATACTTGCCTGTTTCGTGAAACGATAACGATAAGACGTTAGGATCATCATAAAAAGACCATTGTATCCCGTCCCCATGATGTGCGTCCGTGTCAATATAAAGTACGCGGGCATCATAATGCTTGCGAAGAAAAGCGATAACAACGGAGCAATCATTGTAGACGCAAAAGCCCGAAGCCCTCCCGCGAAAGCCATGATGCAGTCCGCCAGCTAAATTCACGGCATGATCAGAAGTTCCAGACATAACGAGCTCTGCCGCTCTAAGGGTTCCTCCAACCACTAGGGAGGTGGCTTCATGCATGTTAGGAAACGTTGGCGTATCTTCGGTTCCTAGCCCATAGCTTGCCGCAATAGGGAGAGGATACTCACTATGCCCTGATTCCCTTACCACACGAATATATTGCGGATCATGTATTAAGGCTAATTCTTCATCTGTTGCATAACGTGGAGGAACGACTTGTGAATCGTCAATGAGATTGGATTTCTTAAGCAAGTCGAAGGTGATCTGGAGCCTTCTTTGATTGAAGGGGTGATCCTCATTAAATTTATAGCTTAGGTATTCTGGGGTATAGATAAAAAGGCTTGAGGAATTCATATACCTGCTCCCGGCTCTTTTGGCCAAATAACATGATAACCTGCTGATTCTAATGCATTTTTCACTTTGCGCGTATCGATAGTCTGAACTCGGAAAACGAGGTTCTTTTTCCCGTGATGGCGGCCTGGGAAGACCAGAACACTGGTTACATTTGTGCCGATTCCTTTAAACACAGCGGAAACGTCAGCGAGCATTCCAGGTTGGTCGTTTACTTCGACTTCTACATGAGAACTTGGATATTGTACGCCCATAAGCTCAACCAAGGTATGAAGAATATCAGTCTCTGTAATGATCCCCAAAAGGATATCCTGATCAACGACAGGCAGGCAACCGATCTTGTTTTCATATAGACAGAACGCAGCCTCTTCTACGAAATCAAGGGGGTGGGCCGTGATAACATCACGATGCATGATCTCAGAGACCGGCCGGTTATAGATATCATTGTTAGCTGTCGAGTCAAACTTAGAGGGGCATGCGTCACGAAGATCACGATCCGACAAAATCCCAACGAGTTTATTTGTCTCATCAACTACTGGTAGGTGACGAATACGATGTTGGGCCGCAACTAGCATAGCCAAGCGGAGTGAGTCACTAGGCTTAACGGTAATGACGTTTCGATTCATAATGTCCTCAATTAACATAACGTCCAATCCCCCTTCTATCCTAAAACAAATGAGTCATCTTTTCCTAATTATACATAATCTGCCTGATGAAAAGAATACTTTGCGAAAATTGACACAAATATAAAATAAAAAAAGTTTAAGATTAAAATTGAGAAAATTAAATATTATGATATAATAGGGGATAAGACAGCAAAGATAAATGACATAATTAGACAAAAATAAAAAATGTAGTGGGGAGTTGAAACAAAATGCAAGCGATAACATTACAGGCTGTTGAGGGAAAAAACAATCTAGTAAGCTATGAAGAGTCCTACAGCAACTTCGATTGGAAAGAAGTTGAAAAAGAGTTTACCTGGTATGAGACGGGTAAAGTGAATTTGGCATACGAGGCTATTGACAGACACTGTGAAACAGCTAGAAAGAACAAGGTGGCCTTATACTATAGCGATGCGAAACGCGATGAAAAATATACTTTCCTTGAAATGAAAAAGAATTCTAATAAATTTGGAAACGTTTTAAGAAATTTAGGCGTTGCCAAGGGAGACCGTGTGTTTGTATTCATGCCTCGTTCCCCTGAATTATACTTTAGCGTATTAGGCGCAATTAAAGTAGGTGCCATTGTTGGACCACTTTTCGAAGCGTTTATGGAAGCAGCAGTTAGAGACCGTTTAGCTGATAGCGAAGCTGTGGCGATCATTACAACTCCAGAATTATTGAAGAGAGTTCCTGTTGCTGAACTTCCTGCACTGAAGCATGTTATCCTAGTAGGTTCCGAGGGAGAGCTTCAAGAAGGACAAGTAAGCTACGAAGCAGCCATGGAGGCAGCTAGCAACAAATTAGAAATTGAGTGGGTTGACCGTGAAGACGGATTAATCCTACATTATACATCAGGTTCAACAGGCAAACCAAAGGGTGTTCTTCATGTGCATAACGCCATGATTCAACACTATCAGACAGCAAAATGGGTGCTTGACCTTCAAGAAGAAGATATCTATTGGTGCACTGCAGATCCAGGCTGGGTAACAGGTACTTCCTATGGCATCTTCGGACCATGGCTCAATGGTGCGTCCAATGTTGTACGAGGCGGTCGCTTCAGTCCACAAGATTGGTACTCCACCATTGAGAAATATAGCGTAACGGTTTGGTATAGTGCACCTACTGCATTCCGCATGCTTATGGGTGCTGGAGATGAGTTGGTTAAGGATTATGATCTTTCTACGCTGCGCCATGTTCTCAGTGTAGGAGAGCCTCTTAACCCTGAGGTCGTACATTGGGGAATGAGAGTGTTTAATAAGCGCATTCACGATACTTGGTGGATGACCGAAACAGGTGCTCAGATTATTTGTAACTATCCTTCTATGGCAATTAAGCCTGGTTCCATGGGTAAGCCAATTCCAGGTGTAGGAGCTGCAATCGTGGATGATGAAGGCAATGTATTGCCTCCTAACCGTATGGGGAACCTTGCGATTAAAGTTTCCTGGCCATCCATGATGAGAAAAATCTGGAATAACCCTACGAAGTATGAGGAATATTTCAAACTAAGTGGATGGTATGTATCTGGAGATTCAGCTTATATGGATGAAGATGGGTACTTCTGGTTCCAAGGTCGTGTAGACGATGTAATCATGACTGCAGGAGAGCGGGTAGGTCCATTTGAAGTAGAGAGCAAGCTTGTAGAGCATCCAGCAGTAGCAGAAGCAGGCGTCATCGGCAAGCCAGACGCAATTCGTGGGGAAATTATTAAGGCGTTTATTGCATTAAGAGCAGGTTATGAGCCTTCCGACGAGCTATTGGAAGATATCCGTAACTTTGTTAAAACAGGATTGGCTGCCCATGCAGCACCTCGTGAGATCGAAGTGAAGGATAAGCTGCCTAAGACTCGTTCTGGTAAGATCATGCGCCGTGTGTTAAAAGCATGGGAGCTAGGGCTTCCTACTGGTGACTTATCTACAATGGAAGACTAATGAACGTTCAATACGAGCTGGTATTTGCCAGCTCGTATTTGTTATCCTCTTGATATTGCCCAGAAAATGATGATCCAAATGGGTAAGCTTAGGATAATGCCATTGAATAACCCTTTATAAAAAGCAGCCGACACTCTCGGTTTTTCTTGTTCCATGAGTTCTCCTCGTTAGATTGGATTTGTTTCCATTATCTCCATAGTAGTTCTAATGCAAACAAAAAAAGCCTTGCTAAACTAAAGCAAGGCTTCTTCTTCAAATCATGTTACCCTTATCCTCTTGGTACAGGAGGAGATGTCATATCAGGTACTTGCTGTAAAGGATCTAAAGGAACAATATCATCCAATGGCGTTCGGGTATCCGGAGGTGAAAAATCACCGTCTTTAGGTCCCTCATCAATAGGAAGAATGCTGCCATAGGTTACAGCTTGTGAAGGACTTGATTCTTTGCCTGATACATCAACTGCAGTTACATAGAATACACCTTGTTGACTTAGGTTCATCGCTTTGTCATTAGGCTGGTGGACCACTCCGATCTTCTCGAATGAGGTTCCTAGCGTAGAGCGGTAGATTCTATATCCTACGATATCTGCTTCAGGGTTAGTATTCCATGTTATTCTGCCAGACTGAACAGCGACACCCTGAGGTGGTGATGGAACATTACCGTCATCCACACGCGGATCTTCCCTATTTGGGAGTCTCTTATCCCAGTCAAGTGTCTTAAACGACATCTTATACTTTTCAGGATTAGTCGGCAGCTGTACAGGCTCAGGTGCCTTGAGGCCGATTCGGTTTAGAACCATATCCTCTGGAGTTCCCGCTTTAGCTAAGTAGAAATCTCCGTTGTAAGGAATGACCTTTCCCTTAATATGAACATCACAGGTTTCTGTTGGCACAAACTTTTGGTTAAATAACTCCGTGACAACCGTTCCCGCTTCGTGGCATAGGTCTGTCGGAAGCTTCCCTGATATACTGCAAACCGCTCTGCTCACAATTCCTTCAGGCTGGACAAACTTCGAATCTGTTGGATAGCGCTCAGGATAAAGTTCAAACAATCCATTCATCATCCTGGCCCAGATTTCCGTTGATCTCGCCGTTTTAGATTTTGGAAGTGGGTAAGGGATGTCATAACCAATCCAAACCCCTAGAGTTACTTCGGGGGTATACCCAACAAACCAGGAATCGATGTCATCGTTTGTGGTTCCGGTTTTTCCGGCAAAATCTCGGTTGCCTTTGACTAATCGTTGCAGGGCAGCGCCAGTACCGCTTTTTACCACTGTACGCATCATATCTGTTGATAAGTAGGCTGTTTGCTCAGAGAAAACCATCTGTGGTGTTTTCACATGTTCAAAAATCGTTTCCCCATCCGAATTCTCAATTTTTTCGATTAGATAGGCATCTAAAAATGAACCTTGATTGGGAAAAACGGAGTAGGCATTCGTAATTTCTTCAACGGTCAGACCTTGAGTGAGACCACCAATCACACCAGTCTTAGCTTGGAAGTCATTCACTCTAGCGTTATCCTTTGGTGTTACAAGGGTTGTTACTCCCATCTTTTCCACGAAGTCGAGGGACTCAGGTATACCTACATTCAGGTAGGCTTTGATAGCTGGGATATTGTAGGACCATTTTAAGGCTTCCCGGACTGTAATTAACCCTTGGAACCTGTTATTCCAGTTTGCTGGGTAATGGGGCGGATTGCCAACGCCATTCTCTAATGCAATGGGAGCATCATCAATGGCAGAGCCAGGTTGCAATAATCCTAGTTCAAATGCGGGTGCATAGGCTGCAATGGGCTTCATAGCTGATCCTGGCTGTCTAGGCCGCATCGTATGGTTGACCTGTGAAACCTCAAAGTTGCGTCCACCTGCAAACCCTAAAATGGCACCAGTCTTATTATCAAGTAAGGTTGCCCCTACTTCCTCGAGTGCATCTTTAACCTCTTTATACTCAGATCCAAATCGAGCCTTGTAGGTTCTGTTCGGACCGAAGAACTCAGGGTTCTTAGCAATACTATCCATCATTTCAATAATATCTTTATCAATGGTGGTATAGATGTGGTAACCGCCTCGAAGGATTTCCGTACGTTTTTGATCAATGAGCTGACGATATTCTTGACGAGTCATGTCGTCTCGGTTTAATGCAGGATCTTTCGCGATATCGCGGTCCACAAGGACCTTCGCCGCACGATCTTCAATTTCCATCATGAGAAAAGGATACTGACTATAGGCCCGTGCTTTCTTTTCCGCAAGGTTAGCTTGAATATCGTAGGCAAGGGCTTCATCGTATTGTTGCTGGGTTATGTAGCCATTCTCTAGCATGCGGCCTAAGACAATCTTCTGCCTTTTTTTCCCTGCCTCCAGTCCCCCTGGATTGTATTCTTCAAAAGGTACATAGCGGGAGGGAGCTTGGAGCATTCCTGCGATATAAGCAGATTGTGGAATGTTTAGCTCTTTTACGTCAATTCCAAAAATCCCCTTCGCTGCTGCTTGAACCCCATAGATGTTGGATTTATTTGCGCTATAGCCAAAGTACATCTCATTCATATAGGCTTCAAGGATCTGATCCTTAGAGAACATCCGCTCAATACGCAGAGCTAGGAAAATTTCTTTTGCCTTGCGCTTGTGGCTGACTTCAGGCGATAAAATCGTTTGTTTAATCAACTGCTGGGTAAGAGTACTGCCTCCGGTCTGGACGGGGCTTCCCATAATATCCTGTAGGGTGGCCCGGGTAATAGCTTTAAGATCAACGCCGCGATGCTCATAGAAATGTCTGTCTTCTGTAGCTATGATGGCATTAATTAAATGGGGAGACACTTCTTCTTTCTTTACTAAACGGCGGTCTTCCTCTGCTCGCAGTTGTCCGATCAAGGCTTTATCACGGAAGTACGCAAACCCCGTAAGGTGATTTGAGAATACATCGTCACTTATGGTCTCATAAGAACGGACAGGATCGTCTTTTACAAGGGATGCCACATAGCCTGCTGCAGCACCTCCAGCAAAAAGCACACCCATCAAAATAAGTAATGTGGTTAATTGTGTAATTCCCCAGAGGATTCGCCAGACACGTCGGCCTTTGGTAGGCTTGTCCTTGGATTGATTCTGCATGGTCATAAATTCCTCCCTAGATGTTGCCCCATACCTTCTATTATACCACAATCTTGCAAAATAAGGTGAATTTGCGTTGCATTTCCTTTTGTTTTATGGTAATCATATTAATATGATCTTTTATACGGTAACAGTGAGAGGACTTAGTATTTTCTATTTTATGGTTGCAGAGAGTCGGTGTAAGGTGCAAGCCGTCCCAGGAATAGAAGAGAATTACACCCTGGAGTTACCCACGACTGAAGAGTGGAAGAATCCATACGATTCTTCAATTAGGGTGGTACCGCGAGCAAACATCTCGTCCCTAAGTGGATGAGGTGTTTTTTTGTATTTCTAGAGGAAAGGTGAGTGCTTTCATGTCAACAGAGGCAAACAAGGTTACTTTAACGGAAGAGCAGAAAAAAGAGGTTCAACGGCAGTTATCGCTGATCCAAAGAGGAATTGCTGAAATCGTTCCGCAGGATGAATTGGTAAAAAAGCTCGAAAAGTCAGTGTCCACAGGTAAACCGCTCAAAATCAAGCTTGGTCTTGATCCTACAGCCCCTGACCTGCACGTTGGGCATACGGTAGTCCTTCATAAGCTTCGTCAGTTTCAAGAGCTTGGTCATACGATTCAACTGTTAATCGGTGATTTTACAGGTCGGATCGGAGACCCGACAGGGAAGTCAGAAACAAGAAAACAGCTTACAGAAGAGGATGTTAAGCGGAACGCTCAAACGTATGTGGAGCAATTCGGCAAAGTCATGGATGTTTCTGAGCTGAAGGTGTTCTACAATAGCTCTTGGCTGTCCACAATGAATTTTGAAGCCGTGGTCCGCTTAGCCGCAAATGTTACCGTAGCACGGATGCTCGAGAGGGATGACTTTTCCAAACGCTACCAAACCAATCAACCGATTAGTATCCATGAATTTTTCTATCCCTTAATGCAGGGCTATGACTCCGTTGCGTTAGAAAGTGATATCGAGCTTGGGGGAACGGATCAGAAATTTAACCTTCTAATGGGTCGCCAATTACAGAAGGAGTATGGAAAAGAACAGCAGATTGCGATCATGATGCCTATCCTTGAGGGATTAGATGGCGTTCAAAAGATGAGTAAGAGCTTGGGTAATTACATTGGGATTGGAGAGGCTCCCAATGAGATTTATGGGAAAACCATGTCCGTGCCGGATGAGCTGATGTTAAAGTATTATGAATTAGTTACAGATATCTCCAATGAAGATCTACAAGCTCTTCGAGCGGGGTTAGAAGATGGCAGTGTACATCCTCGCGATGCCAAAATGAACCTGGCCAAGCGATTTGTCCTGATGTTCCATGGAACGGCCGCAGCAGAGGAGGCTGAAGAACACTTTAAGCGAGTATTTCAACAGCGGGCTCTTCCTACAGATATCCCTGAAGTGAAGCTGTCTCAGGAAAGCTTAGAGAATGGCCAAATTTGGATTGCCAAGCTATTAGTAGAGCTCGGTTTAACGCCTTCTTCCGGTGAAGCGCGCCGAATGATCCAACAAGGTGGAGTCAAAATTAACGAAGAAAAAATGGAGGACGTGCAAGCTCAGATTCAAGTAGAAAACGATATGATTGTACAAGTCGGGAAGAGGAAGTTTGCTAAAGTTGTACTTTCATAACGCCCATGGACGATATAGTCGGAGTTTTATTCGGTTAAAGAGAATTAACCGAATAAGCTCTGGTCCATTTTAACCAGGCCATCATAGTGAAAAACAAAAAAAGGCTAGTCGCCCACAAGTCAGAGGTACTGACCTAGGGAGACTGCCTTTCTTATTAACGAGAGTAGAACTCGACGATAAGCGTTTCGTTAATTTCGGAAGTTAGCTCATCGCGCTCAGGAAGACGTACATAAGTACCTTCTAGAGTGTTGTCATTGAAGCTTAGGTAACCTGGAAGATGAGTGCGAGCTGCTAAAGCATCTTTCACGATCTCAAGGTTTTGGCTCTTCTCGCGAAGACCAATCACATCACCTGGTTGTACACGGTAAGAAGGAACGTTTACTTTCTTTCCGTTTACTGTAACGTGTCCATGAACGACTAATTGACGAGCAGCTGGACGAGAAGCAGCTAGACCTAAACGGTAAACTAGGTTGTCCAAACGGGATTCCAATAGTCTCATGAAGTTAGCACCAGCAACACCTTGTAACTTCGTTGCTTGAGTGAACAACTTGCGGAAAGGCTTTTCGTTCATGCCATACATATGACGAAGCTTTTGCTTTTCTTGTAATTGAACACCATATTCGCTAAGTTTGCGACGAGTTTGTCCATGTTGTCCTGGTGGGTAGTTGCGCTTAAGATCTTTTCCAGTACCATCTAAGGAAATGCCTAGACGGCGAGAAAGTTTGTGACGCGGTCCTGTATAACGTGCCATTATTCATATCTCCTTTATTATAGATTATCAGGTGTTTGCTTCCGGTAAGCTAGTTTATTCTTAACCTGCACCCAATTCGGACGGTAGCGTTTCCGCAGTGTGCTCCATAAGGCAGACCAGCCGCGGTCCCTATGGGAATAAACTAAAGAGGGTAGATTACCGTTTTTACCTAAAATCATTGCTACCCTAAAATAAAACACATAAACAACATTATAACTGCTTTAGGTTTAATGTCAAGTAAAATGCTCTACGTCGTTAAAAGGTAATGAAAAGGAGCCACGAATAGCATATAATGATCACAAGAATCAGAATTAAGGGGTTTTTATTGTGGCTAATCACTTTTACTTAATCCGACACGGTGAAACCGATTGGAATCGTCTAGAGAAACTTCAAGGTCATACCGACATTCCACTCAACCAGCAAGGACTTCGGCAAGCGGAGTTAATTGCACAAAGATTGTCGAAACTGCCTCTTAAGTTAGTTTGTTCGAGTGACCTGAAACGCGCCATGCAAACAGCCAAACAAATCAGCTCGTACCACTCCCATATTCCTTTTCTTCAATTTGAGCAGTTCCGTGAACGAAACTACGGGGAATGGGAAGGATTAAGCTACGAAGAGATCAAACAAAAATTCCCTTTTTATGAACCCGGTCAAAAGCTTGGGGGACACTATGGTATCGAGAAATTAGAAGACATGCAGGACAGAGCTCTAAGAAAGCTTGAGGAACTGAGTAGCCTTTACCCTTCCTCGCATATTGCGGTCATTAGTCACGGCGGGTTAATTAATGCTCTACTTGCCTTAATGACTAAGGGTGAGCATGGAACAGGGAAAACCAAACTTAACAATACATCCTATAATCATTTAACTTACCAGAAGGGGAACTGGAGTGTCCATACAGTCAATGATGCTTCCCACCTGGAATAAGGAAGCTGGAAATGAGGGACTAGCTCGTGTCTATGGAAGAGAGTCATCCACTTTCTTTTTCAAGAAAAGCAGTACTTATTGAAGCGTTTAATACAATAGCGGCAAAAATGTCTCCTCAGCGATTCCTCTCTACAAGCGGGTTTATTTTCTTGTGTGACGAAGCAGGCCAACTCGTTCGCCATCAGGAGATGAGCCTGTCTTATGAAGTGCAGCAGAATGCAGAAATGTCACTTGATAAGAGGAATCCGTGGTATGAGGTAACTCAAGTTGACGATAACCTCGTTACTTCCCTCATCCATTATTTTGGTGATGTCGAGGGTACCTCCTATTATCTGGGGCTTAAAGTGGTAGGTAGATTTTCTCAGGAATGTCTGCATGAGTATTTGTTAGGGCTTATGGTAGCTATTGAAGAGAGAATCGAGCTAACTCGAAGTCATGAGATCCTGTTTGAGATCACCAAAAAGATACATTCTTCTATTGATGTTGATGAGGTTCTTCATTCTATCGTTAGTAACATCAATGGCCTGTTTCCCTCTATGCAGACGGACTTGTGGCTCTCCCACGACTCGAGCACCACGTTGTCTTTTCGGACCTTTAACTTTGATATGGGGACGGAAGAAATTAGCTTGCGCGCCTTCATGGAAGGCAACGTCATGATGGTCCAAAATGAACAGCCGTCAGATGGGCATGTGGTTCGGTTAGCTGCACCGCTGCGAGGCAAACAGGGAATTTATGGCGTGTTGGAAATGTACGCTGACCAGCAAGTTCAAATTACTTCTAAGGATATCGAATTGATTACTATACTCGCGGATACAGCTGGCAATGCCTTTGAGAATGCTCAGTTATATCAACAATCCCAAAAACTAATCCAGGAGTTATTATTAATTAATGGCATGGCCAAGCAACTAACCAAAACGCTTAACCTTGATGAGATACTGAAGTATGTACTAGATAAACTATTGGAAACCTATGAAGCCGAGTATTGCGTAATCCTTCATTATTTGCCTAAAGAAGAACGATTCGTAGTCCTTGCTTCCAGCCATCCAGAACATATCGGAAGGTCCGTAAAAAATGTAGGAGAGTTAGCCCGCATGACCCAATCAAGAGAGGGTCTCATAGTCTCAGATGCTGTTCTGGGGGAAGCATTACTTAGTTCATACCGCTCCCTAATGGGAGTTCCTTTGGTGAGTGGATTAGATGTTGAAGGAGCGATTCTAGTGACGGATAGTAGGGCTAGCGCTTTTTCTTTTGACGACTTCAAATTGCTGGAAATATTAACTCAACATGTAAACTTAGCCATAAAAAACGCTTCTCTTCATAAAGAAGTGGAGCGGATGGTGATAACGGACAATCTAACGAAGCTGCATAATCGAAAGTTTCTAAATGACCGCGTATCTATATCGGTAAAGCAGGATAAACAAGGGGCGTTAATCTTGATAGATATTGACCATTTTAAGAAGGTCAATGATACCTATGGTCATCAGGTTGGGGATGAGATCTTGATTCAAGTGGCCGATATTCTTATGAACAGTGTAAGAAAGTCTGATATTGCAGCGAGGTGGGGCGGAGAAGAACTGGCCGTCTACCTCCCAGGTCAAACCTTGGAAACAGCTCTGGAGGTATCCGAGCGTGTAAGGTCGAGGATTGAGCAGCAAACAGAGCCGCGCGTGACGGTTTCTCTTGGGGTTGCCGCTTGGCGTGAAGATCTGCAGGAGGAAACCGTTGAGTCTTTATTCTATTCAGCGGATATCGCCTTATATGAGGCTAAGCGAAGTGGGCGAAATCAATTTCGAGTTGCGGTTACTTCATAAGCCACCCGTCTGGGTGGCTTATTCCATTGGGCTGTGTAAAATTAACGAGTACATCAGAGGATGGTGATCGGAAATAAGGGAGGCTTCCGAAAATACGTTCTCAAATATGAAGTTAGGTGAATGAAAGATGTAATCAATCTGTACATCTTTATCGTGGTGTCTATAAGTGGTAACTTGAAGTTGTTGCTCAAATACAGGATCTATATATTGACTGCGGATAAATTCCATGGAGGTCTCCATTGGCTTCGCATTAAAATCACCCAAAAGAATCTTAGGACCGGTTGTTTTAGACATCATCGTAGTGAGGGTGTTAATTTGCTCTGTCCTTTCGTGGTAGTTTAAGCCTAAATGCGTAGCGTACACATCAATGCTCTGTGTACCCCTGCGAATCTGAGCCCGCAGCACTCCTCTCTTTTCTAAACGACTGGGGAGGGCGGTGTATTCATATTCAGTGATTGGAAACTTACTGAGGATAGCGCTTCCATAAGAGCCGATAACGAAGTTGATATTAGGAATGAAGACATAATTCATTTCTAACTGAACACCCAACTGCTTGGCTTGATTCTGAAAGTGAGTTCGAGGCAAGCGGTAATCAATTTCTTGGAGAGCGATGATATCTGGGTCCATGGATCTAATTTGGCTGATGACCGTACTTAGGTCCACCTGACCATCGAAGGAACGTGCACCTCTAATGTTATAAGTCATGACCTTCAAGGGCTGAACCTCGTCAAGCTCATAATCAAATAGATTGCTGATGAAACAAAGGCTGGATGATAGATATAGCGGGAGAATGAAGGAAAGTGTGGTGAGAAAAATCAGCGACGTTGTTTTTTTCATGTTTCTCCCCTGTGGCAAGTTTATTTAATTTTAGAATAACAAATTAACTGAATCATTTAAAGTATTAGTTTTATTGTAAAATATAGAAAAAAAGTTAAAATTTCTATGTACTCTCGGCGGTAAAATCGAATACAATATAGGGAAGGAGGTGAAAAAAATGGAAAGGGTTCTATATCGGTTGGAAAACGCTTTCATAATGGTGGTTGCCTTTTATGTGTTTTTGATTTACGGTACAACTTGGACGGGATTTCTGTTTTTTCTAGCTATGCCTAAGCTGATACACCTACTTCCGGTTTCATGGCTCAGGAATAAAGCCTACGAATGGGTTCATCGTGTAGTCGTCTCTTTGCTCCATTCCTATTCCATTGCCCTGGTTGTAGCCCTTTTTACCTTCTTGTTTATGGATCTAGTCCTTTGGTCACTATTAGGATGGATCGTTCACATCGCGATTGATAGAGTGATAAAATATAGAGAAAAGGACGTCCCGCATCCGTTATTCCAAATTAGAGGATAAATCGGACTACTATATAAGGGGGATTTTCATCGTGAGCAAAACAGCTAATCGTACGAAAGTACATATTGTCCGTGCAGCGGTTGAGCTTTTTTCCATCCAGGGGTTTGGTGGTACGTCAATAAGAGAGATATCAGAAGTTGCGAAGGTAAACGCTGCATTAATCAGTTATCACTTTAAGAATAAGCAAGGGATCTTAGAGTGGATTATGATCGATTATTTTGAGAGGCTTTTTAAGGAATTAGAGTCTCGTAAAGGTGGACAGGCAGTAGAGGACGTCGTTTTTTCGGAACTCATGGAAGCGGTAGATATCGTAATCCAATACCAATGTAGAAACCTCGAGGTTTCAAGAATCATTCAACGGGAGTTAAGCGTAGATTCCATGCTTGTACGGGAAGTGATGAGCACTTATATAACAAGATTGAAGTCATACTTTGCCCATTATCTAGAGCGGGGCATCGATAGCGGTTTTTTCAGAGGAGATGTAGATGTCGACATGCAACTTATCCACATGATGAGCAGTATATTTTTTCCTTACTTCAACCCCCAAATTATTCGAGAAGTTTTCTATGTTGAACCCCTTGACGACAACTATCGCCAAAAATACGTTAGTCATTTGTCGAAAATTTGGCTGATTCAATTAAAAAATGATGAAATATGTTGAAAAAAGTTTCTGGTCAAGCAGGAACTTTTTTTGTTTGAGAAGAATTAATCAAAGATCTGAATTCATTTGATTAAGGAGAATCACCCCCATGGTTTCAATAATACGAAAATCCTTGATATTACTATATACAAGTATGGTTATTCTTACGAGTATTGCAGGTGCTGAGACCTTCCCGGAAAAAACAGACGCAGTGGTCCAGGACCATGAAAGCGTAATGGATCCATCCCAGGTCAAACAACTGGGTGATATTGTTGTAAAGTTGCCCGAGAAATATAAGATTGTAATCATTCCGGCTACTGAAGAGCTTTCCACATCTGAGTATGCAGAACAGCTTTTTCAAACCTATGGTATGGCCAATGATGAGATGCTGCTTGTATTTAATAAGCAGAAAGAAGAGTTAGCAGCCCATGCTGGTGCTTTCTTCACGTCAAAAGGATTGACGGAAGAGGGTGTTGCTAACACCATTGATCATTTTTGGGCGCCTTATGCCAAGCAAAAATCCTATATGACGGGTCTCTCCACCGTTGTACAGCAATTTAGTGATACGATCCAGAATGGTTCTACACCTTCAGCTTCTCCTGAGGAAGGAGAAACAGAAGGGTCTTCCTGGATGATTACGGTATTATTAATCATAGCCGTTTTAGTATCGTTCGGAGCATACGCTTATTGGCAACGAAAGAAGTTAAACACGGAAATGGACGAAATCGAAGTCTGGATGGATACCATTGAAGAAAAGGTAAAAAACTTAAAAGTGGACCCGGTAAAAGGCAAGGCTAAGTCTCCAGGATTTAATTTGGCCGAACGAATTCGCAAAGATTCCCTACCTGCGGCGGAGTTTAGCTTGCTTGAAGCAGAGTCTATGTCTGAGCGATTTCGGTTTAGGAAGGCAGCTTACCATATTCAACAGACAAAGGATTTATTAGCCCATATTGACCACGAGATTGGTCAAGTTCAAAGTAAACTATTCCAAAACAAGATAGCGGAAGAAGAATGCTCCAGACTGGTAGAAGAGATTAAGAAAACCTGTACCTTAGTAGAGCGAAAGCTAGACGAAGCTCGCTTGCATTATGGATTGACCTTTTATGAGCTTCGCACCAAGCACGAACAAATTGAAAATTGGATTCAAGCCATGCCTCAGGAAATTGAAGGAGACGCACCCGTTTTCCTTAACCAGCTAAAAGAGAAAAAACAGATCCTTCTTGATAGCCTAAGCGACGTAGATCGCTTTCCGAAGCTGAAGCAAGAGGTGGCTGTGGCACTAGACCGTGAGCTTAATCAACTGCGAGATGGAATCAAAGAGATGCTGGAGCATGGCTATGTCATCCCCCAAGAACACTTTGAAGACCATCTGACCGAGCTGGAGAGTGAGCTTACTACTCTTCAGAATATGTTAGACGAAGGCAGGATTGAGGGGCTGTCAGCTAAGGTAGATGAAGTGAAGTCCCAGATCGATTCGGTTTATGATCTGATGGAAGAGATCGTAACGAAAAAGGGCATGATTGAGCATTTAATCACAGAGATCCCGCCAATCTTGGAAACGCTAGATCAGGAACGCAAGCAACTTAAAGATGAATTAGAGGAGCTATCCCTTAGATATCGTGTTCAAGAAGGTGCCATCTTTAACTATTATGTGGAACTGCAAAAGGTTTGCAAAGATTCAGCAGACCAGTTGTTTATGGTAAGACAACTGGACGGAGGCAATGACTTAGAATTAATCCAAGCTGCGGACTCGTTGGCTGCTGTTCAAGAAGAGATGGAAGAATTAATCAACTTAAGAGAGCAAGCCTATGAAGAGTTAGAAGAGCTTCGCAAGGGAGAATTTGAAGCGAAGGATATTGTGATCAACCTGCATGGAGAGATCGTTAGAGTAGAGCAGCAAATTCGAAGAGCCAATCTGCCTGGAATTCCTAGCCGTTTAGAAGAAATGATCGAGGAAGGTAAAAAATCCTTATTCGAGATCGAAATGTCATTAAACGAAGTCCCTCTTGAACTTCAGCGCGTGAATAACCTGGTTCGAGCAGCCGAAGAATCTACTTCACAGCTTGTTGACTTTGCGGAAAACGTATTTAGGTTTAGCAAGATGGCTGAAGAGAAAATTCAACTGACGAATCGTTATAGAAGTTCATTGCGAGAGGTAAATGAAATGTTGATGGAAGCGGAGCAAGCGTTTCGCAGCGGGGATTATGAACTCGCTTATTCATTGGCCGAACAAGCTTACGGCCATGCAGAGACCTATTCAGAAGGCTTAAGTCGTCTGATTAGGAGAAAGAAATAAAAAAACCGTTGAAGGACTCTCCAAAAATGGAGAGTCCTTTTTTGAATGCATGAATATTTTTCTGAAAACGTGTATATAGCTTTACAGGTTGACGATTTCAGGATTCTGTTATAATCTTTAGTTACATAATACCAACTGTATTATTACAGAGTTAGGGGGATAGACAGTGAAAAATTGGCTAGAAAGACTCGCTTCCTTACCAGCCACGAGTATCTCAGATGCTATGGATGGCAGCAATAACATGGAGGTTGGCATTAAGCCACTAAGCCCAGAACAGCGGCTGGTGGGTAAAGCTTTTACCGTACAGCTTAGAGCTGCAGATAACCTTCTTATCCAGAAGGCGATCAAAGATGCTGAAGTAGGGGATGTTTTGGTGATTGACGTAAAAGGGCATGCGCAACATGCTGTGTGCGGGGACTTTGTAGTGGGGATGGCACAGACAATGGGATTAGCCGGAATGGTGATTGATGGCGTGGTCCGCGATAGCATGGGGATTAAACAATTAAATTTCCCGATTTTCTGTAAGGGAACTACACTCGCAGCAAGCGGGAAAGGTGGAGCAGGGGCTCTGCAGGTGCCCATTTCATGTGGTGGAGCTACCGTTCACCCAGGAGATGTGATCGTAGCAGATGCGGACGGAGTAGTGGTCATCCCTAAAGATCAGGTAGGAACTATTACCCTTAAGGCAGAGCAAAAGGTTCAAAAGGACGAAGAGAGGGAGCGTGCGGTTTTAAAAAGCCCGGAATCAGTCCGTGCATTTATTCAAAAACAATTAGGCACCTAATACAGTCGTCTGTAAAAAAATGGTTGTTAATAAATCAGGCATCTGTTATAATACAATTAATTTAATCTAATCTGTTACACAATAGTCATCCTTGCATACATTAGTTAGCATAAATAACCTAACCCATGGAAAAAGAGAACATTCATAAGGGAGGAACGATGGATATGACAAGGAGAGAAGAAATCCTACAAGTCGAGGAAAGCTGGAAAGCGGATCGCTGGAAGGGGATTGAAAGAGGATATTCAGCGGAGGACGTTGTGCGTTTAAGGGGATCAGTTCAAATAGAGCATACCTTGGCCCGATTGGGAGCGGAGCGTCTTTGGGAGCTTATGCATAAAGAAAATTATATTAATGCTTTAGGAGCATTAACGGGGAATCAAGCGGTCCAACAGGTAAAAGCGGGATTAAAGGCCATCTACCTCAGTGGTTGGCAAGTGGCAGCCGATGCCAATCTAGCAGGACACATGTATCCCGATCAAAGTTTATATCCAGCCAATAGTGTGCCGCAGGTCGTAAAAAGGATAAATCAAGCATTGCAACGAGCTGATCAAATTCAGCATTCGGAAGGCAAAGGGGATACTTACTGGTTTGCTCCTATAGTAGCAGATGCGGAGGCTGGCTTCGGTGGGCCACTTAATGTCTTTGAATTAATGAAAGGGATGATAGAAGCAGGAGCTGCCGGCGTTCATTTTGAAGATCAATTAGCCTCTGAGAAAAAGTGTGGACATATGGGTGGAAAGGTCTTAATCCCTACCCAGGCGGCTGTAAGGAACTTGATTTCGGCACGTCTAGCGGCGGACGTAATGGGTGTGCCAACCGTGATTATCGCAAGAACTGATGCAAATGCAGCGAACCTGATAACAAGTGATGCAGATCCATACGATCATGCTTTTATAACGGGTGAACGTACGGTAGAAGGCTTCTACCGGACTAAGGCAGGTCTAGATCAGGCGATTGCCCGCGGATTAGCGTACGCTCCTTATGCAGACTTGATTTGGTGCGAAACATCAGAGCCTAACCTTGAGGAAGCCAGAAGGTTTGCAGCGGCTATCCATAAGGAATATCCAGGTAAGCTGTTAGCATACAACTGCTCTCCATCCTTTAACTGGAAGAAAAAGCTGGATGATAAAACGATTGCTAACTTCCAAAAAGAACTTGGAAAAATGGGCTATAAATTCCAATTCGTTACGCTTGCTGGATTCCATTCCTTGAACTACGGCATGTTTGAGTTGGCTAGAGGGTATAAAGACCGCGGCATGGCCGCATACTCAGAGCTTCAACAAGCGGAGTTTGCAAGCGAGGTCCATGGCTATACGGCGACAAGGCATCAACGTGAAGTAGGGACAGGATATTTTGATGAAGTCTCCCAAGTGATCGCTGGAGGAAATTCTTCTACGACCGCGTTGAAGGGGTCAACGGAAGAAGAACAATTCTCTTCCTAACTAGTAAACGGGCATCCTTATAGGGTGCCTTCTTTTACTGTTTAAGAAAGTTTAAGTTCACTAAAGTATTAAAGTGAACGAACTTTTCTTAAACGCATCAACCCTGAAAATACTTCAATAGAAATTTTTTATTTACGTAGGGTTTAAGAATGTAAAAGGACACTTTTATCAAAAAATGTTGAATAAAATATTTAGAATATTCATATACACTATAAGTATGAGGCTGTATAATAGTTATATAAAAGCTTCCACAAAAACCATTTATTGTAATACAGTTACAACTTATGTTGTGAAAGTTGTCACAACGTGAGCCAAGTTATTCATGCTTTGGTCAGTGGAATGTGGTGAGGAATCTTCGAATAGGAAAGGGAGGGAATGAAACATGCACATCCTGGTCTGTATCAAGCAAGTGCCTGATACGAAAATCATCAAGGTTGATCCTAAAACTAATACGCTGGATCGCAGAGGAGTCCCAGCTATCCTGAACCCGTACGATGCCCATGCTGTGGAAGAAGCAGTGCGACTAAAGCAAAAGTATGGAGGAACCATCAGCGTATTAACGATGGGACCGCCGCAAGCCGTGGCCGCCATAAAAAAGTGCATCCAAATTGGGGCAGATGAAGGCTATATGATTTCGGATCGGGCTTTTGCGGGAGCGGATACTTTGGCTACAAGTTATGCTTTAACCAAAGCGATCGAGAAATTATCGAAGCAACAGCCTGTGGACCTAATCCTTACAGGGAAGATGACCATTGACGGTGATACTGGGCAGGTAGGACCAGGGATTGCACGCAGGCTAGATATCCCTCCTTTAACTTCTGTGAAAAAGATTGAAGCGGTTAATGAATCAGGAAAAGAAATTATTGTTCATCGTAAGATTCCAGATGGCTACGAAGTCATTCAGGCAACTCTGCCCTGTCTTTTAGCGGTGGAAAAAGAAATTAACGAGGTATCCTATTCGCCTCTTCCTAATATGATTCGTGCTGCTCGCTACCAACCAACGATATGGTCCGTTAATGATCTAGAAGATGTAGACCGGACGCAGCTAGGGTTAAAAGGTTCTCCTACTATTGTAGGTAAAATGTTCAGTCCCCCTAAACCGGAAGGTGGGAAAAAGATTGAAGGAACATCTGATCAACAGGTAAGAGAGGTTATTGAGATCTTACTAAAAGAAAAGAGAGAACTTTTTGCGGTTAAGGGGGGAGCGTAAATGGCGATCAAACTCGAGGATTACAAAGGGATATGGGTTTACATTGAACAAAATGAGGGAGAAATCGCTGGTGTATCCTTGGAACTATTAGGTGCCGGGCGAAAGATGGCAGATAAGCGCGGGGTTGAATTAGGGGGTGTGTTACTGGGGCATCAAGTTAAATCTCTGGCTCCAACTATTTTTGAGTACGGTGCTGACAAGATCTACGTCATTGACGATCCCATATTAAAGGACTACCGCTCAGAAACCTACCGAGTTGGGTTTGTTTCCCTCGTTAATAAGTATAAGCCAGAAATTGTGCTCTATGGGGCTACATCCAATGGAAAAGATCTAGCGAGCGCTGCGGCTACAGATTTAGAGACCGGACTTACGGCTGATACAACGATGTTAGATGTTGATGTAGAAACGGGTTTACTGGAAGCGAGCAGGCCGGCCTTTGGTGGAAATATTATGGCGACGATCTTATGTAAGAAGCATCGACCTCAAATGGCCACGGTTCGATCCAAGGTCATGAAGGCGATGGAACCAGTTAAAGGCCGCCGTGGAGAGATTATCGAAGAGAAAATCTTCATGAAAGAAGAACAAGTCCGCACGAAGGTGCTTCAAATTGTAAAGGACGTCGGGAAAAAAATAAAGCTGGATGAAGCGCACATTATTGTCGCGGGAGGCAAAGGACTGAAGGATGAAAAAGGGTTTCAGCTTTGCCACCAGCTAGCTGAAGTTCTGGGGGCAAGTGTTGGAGCAAGCCGCGATGCGGTAGAAGCGGGCTGGATAGATCATGCTCATCAAGTAGGACAGACAGGAACCACGGTCACGCCAAAGATCTACTTTGCCATCGGCATATCTGGTGCTGTACAGCATATTGTGGGGATGCAAAATTCCGAGTACATCATCGCCATTAATTCCGATCCCAATGCCCCTATCTTTGGAGTCGCAACTTACGGAATTGTAGGAGATGCCTTTGAAATCGTTCCTAAGTTAATAGAGCAATTCTCTAAAGTTAAGCAAGGGGGGGAATTGATGTATGGCTAATGAGAAATTTGATATGATCGTGGTAGGGGCTGGACCTGCGGGGGCATCTTGTGCCCTAACGGCAGCACAGGCGGGCCTGAAAGTATTGCTCATTGAGAGAGGGGAGTACCCTGGCGCCAAGAATGTCATGGGTGGGGTTTTGTATCGCAAGCAGATGGAGGAAGTAGTACCTGAGTTCTGGAAGGAAGCGCCTCTGGAAAGGCCTGTAGTCGAGCAAAGATTCTGGGTCTTAGGCGAAGAGTCTTTATTTAACGTTGGGTATAAAGGGATGGAATGGAGCAGGGAGCCTTATAACAATTTTACTGTGCTGCGTGCCAAGTTCGACCAGTGGTTTGCCAATAAAGCCGTGGAAGCGGGAGCTCTCTTGATAACCGAAACGGTTGTACTGGAGTGTATCGTGGAAGATAATCGAGTGGTTGGCGTCAGAACGGACCGCCCTGATGGTGAGGTGTACGCAGACGTTGTCGTCTTGTGTGATGGGGTGAATTCCCTCTTAGGGAAGAAACTAGGCTTCCATAAGGAATTAAGACCCGATGAAGTGGCTCTAGCCGTTATGGAGGTTATGGACCTGCCAGCAGCCAAGATTGAGGAGCGGTTTAATCTGGAGCCGAACCAAGGCTGTACCATTGAGATTTTTGGTGATGCAACCAAAGGGATATTAGGGACGGCATTCCTTTATACCAATAAGGATAGCATTAATATTGGGGTCGGGACTACTCTTTCCGGTCTAATTAAAGCCAAGATTCGCCCTTATGATTTGTTGGAATATGTTAAAAATCATCAAATGATTAAACCTTACATCAAAGAAGCCAAACCGGCCGAATATGCAGCGCATCTAATCCCAGAGGGGGGGTATCACTCGATTCCAAAGATTGTTGGAAACGGGGTAATTCTCTGTGGAGATGCAGCCCAACTGGTTAATGCCATTCACCGTGAAGGATCCAATATGGCCATGACATCTGGCCGTTTGGCAGCGGAAACGGTAGCCCTGGCGAAACAAGCCAATGATTTTTCCGAAAATATGTTAGATACTTATCGAACGAAGTTGATGGATAGCTTTGTCGGGCAAGATCTTAAAAAATACAAGGATGTCACGCATACCTTTGAAAGTTTCCCTCAGTATTTTAAAGACTATATGCCAATGGTTAATAAGGCGGCGAGTGACTTCTTTACTGTAGATGGAACGCCAAAGAGAGAAAAGCAAAAGAAAATCCTAGCTTCTTTTACGGAAGGAAGAGGAAAGTGGCAGACGTTTCAAGACATCTATCGAGCATGGAAGGTGATGAAATAATGAGCCTAGTGCCAAAGACGGATTCATTGGAGCAAAAACAGTATAGCATTCGTTTTAAATGCGATACGCAGAGTCATTTGCATGTGTTGGATTACGATACCTGCGCCACGAAGTGCCCTGAGAAGCTCTGTACGGTGTTCTGCCCAGCCGAGGTCTATAAGTGGGAAGGGATTCGCATGCAGGTGGGTTATGAGGGCTGCCATGAGTGTGGAAGCTGTCGAATTGGGTGCCCGCACGAAAATATCAAGTGGGAGTATCCCAAGGGCGGGCATGGGATTGTGTTTAGGTTGGCGTAGAGTGTGGGTGGTGAAAAGCACCTCGGGATGGGGTGCTTTTTGGCGTGAGCGGGAGGGGAAGAAGGGTACCCAATGTAGGCCCGCCGAAGCGCGAATCCGGGCACCAAAACCCTTGTTTGATGCCCTCCAAACCCGCCGAAGTCCGAATCCGGGCATCAAAGCCCTCGTTTGATGCCCTTCAAACCTGCTGAAGCTCGGATCCGGGCACCAAAACCCTCGTTTGATGCCCTTCAAACCCGGTATTGGTAGATACTTTGGCCAGACCCGCTATCGCTGACTAGGATATTGTCAAAGAAAAAAGCAGAGGATAACATAACCCTCGGCTACAGCCGTTTACCTGGAACAGATCTGTAACTAGAGGTTTTTTGTGTTAAGGCTTGGCGCCCGCCAAGCAATCCTCTATTTAGGATCAAATTTTAAACAGCTCTGTCCGGAAGATTGAAAGACAACTAGCGAAGGCAACTGAGTGGACTTAAATTGAAAATATTTGCAACCTCGGGGGTTGTTCTTATCCCATGTAACAAAGTAGTACTTGCATTTCATGCAGTTTATCCGTTTAGAATCCATAAAGCAGGTTGCCTCCTAAGGGTTACCTCTTAAGCTCGTTCGCCAAGTTGATTATACCTTGGATTAAAGAAATAGGTAAAGGATGAGAATTTTAGGTATATAAATCCAAAAATAGAAAAAAATAAAGGACATCATGTGAATAATTACAATTTGGGGAGTGAGTCAAAATGGATTTAAACCGTGCACAGCAAATTATTGAAGCAGAAGAAACGATCGACGTTCAAGTAGAAGGAATGTCTGTATGGATAGAGGGGATTGATGCTCAAAGCAAGACAGCTAGGGTACATCCGGAAGGTGAGCCTGAAAACAAACGAACAGTAGCCATCGCAGACCTTCAAGAAATGCACTAAGTTACAGTGGGTGCCCATCCTCATTTATTAGGGGTGGGTACCCACTTTTTTTTTTTTTGCCCTGATGTCCCATAGGTGATAAAAGTCGGTATCGACTAATAGACTATATTAAAAGTTAAACGCTAGTAACTAATCACAGCTTTAAACCCACTACATATACCTATTCTAAATAAACATTTAGAGGAGGATGGAGCATGAGATTAAAGGAACAGGTTTCCATAATCACGGGTGGCGGAAGTGGACTGGGAAAAGAAGCAAGTCTGTTATTTGCTCAGGAAGGTTCAGCCATTGCTGTATGGGATATCAATCAGGAGCAGGGAGAAGAAACCGTTCAGCAGATAAGAGAAAAAGGCGGTCGTGCAAAGTTTTATAAGGTAGACGTGGGTGAAGATGGACTGGTGCAGGAGTCTGTTGAGCAAGTCATTCAGGATTTTGGAAAAGTGGATATCTTAATCAATAATGCAGGGATTACTCGCGATGCTATGCTGCATAAAATGACCACTCAGCAATGGAATCAAGTGATTAGAATTAACTTGAGCGGCGTATTCCACTGTACACATGCCGTTGTGCCTTACATGAGGGAAAAAGAATATGGAAGAATTATTAATACCTCCTCCGTGGTTGGAGTTTATGGCAATATGGGTCAGACCAATTATGCAGCTGCCAAGTCTGGCGTAATTGCAATGACTAAGACGTGGGCTAAAGAATTAGGTCCAAAAGGAATTAATGTAAACGCTGTAGCCCCTGGCTTTATTAAGACTCCGATGACAGAGGCAGTACCTGAAAAGATCCTTCAGATGATGGAGAGTAAAGTTCCACTGAAGCGTTTAGGAGAAGCAAAGGATATTGCAAATGCCTATTTATTTCTAGCCTCTCCTGAGTCGGCCTATGTAAATGGCTGTGTTCTCAATGTGGATGGAGGGCTTGTACTATAACTTTTTAGGGTCACCTCCTTTTTTTAAGCTTCCCTTAACTTCATGTGAATGCATCCAATCGAACAAGGGAACGATAGAAGTGGAGGTGATAGAAATGCCAAATGTAGAAGTTAAATGCTCAGTATCGAACTGCTCTTACTATGCTGAAGGAAACAATTGCGCGGCTCCTGCTATCATGGTTGAAGTTGACCGTCATGCCCACTATAACGAAGAAATGGGTAATGAATTGGGAATTCAAACCGAACATAAGGACCGCGCGACCAATTCGGCAGAAACCTGCTGTCGTACTTTTAGGCCAAAACAGTAAATCTGTATTATAACACCTGACGAAGATATCGTCAGGTGTTTTCCTTTTTTTCGACAACATATTCTATGATCAATAAACCAATCCTACTAGTACCCTATTTATAAAAGGGGGAACAGAATGCCAAAGAACAAAGAGAGCTTCAACGGTACAAGAGCTTATGAAGAGGAAACTGCTTCCGAATTGACGCCGAATTTCGATGCCCCTGAGAGGGAGGAAATTCAAGAGTTCACGGGCAGCGGTACCGCTTTTGGCATTATCGGCTTGGTGCTATCCTTGTTATCTCTGTTTACCTTACCCTTCGTTCTTTCCTTGATTGGTATTGCAGCAGGATTTATGGCCAACCGCAGAGGGGCTAGGGGTCTGGGAAAATGGGCCATTGGAGTAGGGATCATTTCCATGGTAGGGGCTATGCTGTTCGCTCCGTTTGTAGGGTAACGATGAGAAGCTCCTTTTTGGGGCTTCTCTATTCTTTGTATGTAAATAAAAGCGTAGAATTTTGCAAAAAAATACGTTTGAAATAATTTAGAATATTTAGTTGACGAGGCGCAACTGGCAAATATATAATGTTGACAACGCTTACAAGATAACAAATAAAATTTGTTAGGGGGGAAACTGAGTGAAGATCCTGGAAATTGAAGATCTCTCTCTACACTTTGGTGGAGTTGCGGCGCTGTCAAAGGTTGGATTTCACGTGGAGAAAGGAGAAATCTTTTCCATTATAGGGCCGAATGGCGCAGGAAAAACAAGTATGTTAAATTGCATTAGCGGCTTATATCATCCATCCCAAGGATCTATTCGATTTAATGGGCAAGACATAACACAGATGAAGCCTTATAAAAGAGCAGAATTAGGAATTGCAAGAGCCTTCCAAAATATCGAATTGTTTAAGCACATGACAGTTTTGGACAATTTAATGCTTGGACGGTTTGTTCGCATGAAAACAGGAATTCTGGCAGGCGGACTTTTCTGGGGTGCGGCTCAAAAAGAAGAAGTCGAGCATCGCAGAGCGGTAGAGGAAATTATTGATTTCCTAGAAATACAAGATATTCGCAACAAGCCGGTAGGAACACTGTCCTATGGTCTTCAGAAACGAGTGGAAATGGGCAGAGCCCTTGCCTTAGATCCGGAATTGTTGCTTCTCGATGAACCGATGGCGGGGATGAATACCGAAGAAAAGGAAGATATGGCTCGTTTCGTTCTTGATATCCATGAGGAAAAGAAGACAACGATCGTATTAATTGAGCACGATATGGGTGTCATTATGGATTTATCTAATCATATTGTGGTTTTGGATTTTGGTAGGTTGATCGGGTTTGGTACACCTGAAGAAATTCAAAAAAATCCAAAGGTCATCGAAGCTTACCTTGGCGAAGAACATGCAAGCTAGTTTTATTTAATTTATACAAACGAACGAATAATGGCCTTTTAGTCGGGAGGAAGAACATGGAGAATAGAACCCTGCCACAGTTACTAAGAGATAAAGTGAGTCAAATGGGGACTCGAGTAGCTCTTAGGGAAAAGGACTTTGGAATTTGGAATGAGTATACGTGGGAATCTTTTTATCAGCTGGTTAAGAAGTTTGGAGTGGGTTTGCATTCATTAGGGTTGGCTCGTGGCGAAGCATTGGCAATCATCGGAGACAATCGGCCAGAGTGGGTTGTTTCTGAACTGAGCGCTCAGTCAATTGGAGGGATTTCAGTAGGTATCTACCAAGATTCATTGCCAAACGAGGTCTCTTACATACTGAATCACTGTCATGCTCGGTTTGTAGTTGTAGAGGATCAAGAGCAGGTTGATAAGATACTAGAAGTGGAGGACGAGCTGAAGCAAGTCGAAAAAATCATCTACTACGATCCTAAGGGAATGAGGGACTATACTCATCCTAAGCTCATGTATTTTGAAGACGTCTTGAAGCTAGGTGAAAAAGAAGAACCCAAAAAACCAGGATGGTTTGAACAACAGATCGAGTTAGGAAGTTTAGACGATATCGCCATTCTCTCTTACACCTCGGGAACAACGGGAAAGCCAAAGGGAGCCATGCTTAGTCACCGGAATCTTGTAAGTATGGGTAATAACCTTATGGAAATGGATCCGTTAAAGGTTGGGGATGAATATCTTTCTTTTCTCCCTTTAGCATGGATCGGAGAGCAAATGATGTCTGTTTCCTCTTTTCTCGTAATCGGGTTTACCATAAACTTTCCGGAGGAACCAACGACAACGCAGCAGAACTTGCGAGAAATTGGGCCGCATGTGATGTTTTCTCCTCCTCGAATCTGGGAGGATATGGTGTCGAAGGTGCAGGTACGAATTCAAGATGCTGGCTGGTTAAAGCGAAAAGCCTATGATGTTTTCAAAAAGATTGGAGACAAAGTGGCCGATGCTCATTTTGAAGGTAAACCGATCCCGACCCTGACGAAGGTACTGTATATGCTTGGAGATTATCTCGTATTTAGTGCTCTAAAGGATCATCTTGGACTTCTGCGGTTAAAGCGAGCTTATACTGGAGGAGCTGCCCTAGGTCCTGACGTCTTCCGCTTTTTCCATAGCATGGGGGTCAATCTGAAGCAAATCTACGGTCAAACCGAAGTGGCCGGAATTGCAATTGT
This sequence comes from Ammoniphilus sp. YIM 78166, assembly GCF_004522215.1. GTDB lineage: Bacteria > Bacillota > Bacilli > Aneurinibacillales > RAOX-1 > YIM-78166. Next base: position 184,817 of record NZ_SDLR01000008.1, read on the forward strand.
ACATCGGGATGGCGATATCAAGTTCGACAGTGTGGGCGTTCCCATACCGGGAACGAAGATAAAAATCTCAGAGGAAGGTGAGATCCTTATCCACAGTCCAAGCGTATTTGTAGGCTATTTCGAAAACGAGAAGGCTACAGCGGAAACGATCCATGATTCTTGGCTTCATACAGGAGATGCAGGATACCTAGATGATGCAGGACATCTGTATGTCATTGACCGTCTCAAGGATGTTATTCGTCTTGAGAGTGGAGAAATGTTTTCCCCACAGTTTATTGAGAACAAGCTAAAGTTCAGCCCGTACATTCAAGAAGCTGTGGCTATTGGAAAGGATAGAGAGTATGTCACTGCGATACTTAACATTGACATGGGGAATGTAGGTCGCTGGGCTGAGGAAAATCAAATCGCCTATACCACCTATACCGACTTATCTGCCAAACCGGAAGTATTGGAGCTGATCCAAAGAGAAGTAACGGAAATTAATTATGGACTCCCGGATAAAGCGAAGATTAGAAAGTTCGTTCTTCTGTGGAAAGAGCTCGACGCTGATGATGAAGAACTAACGAGAACCAAGAAAATCAGAAGAGGGTTCATCATTGAAAAGTATAAAGAGGTAATCGACGGAATGTACTCCGTCCACAGTGAGATTAGTGTGGAAGGGAAGATCCGTTACAGAGATGGCAAAGAACAGGTTATCAATACGCGTCTTCGCATCATGATGACCGATGGGGAGGTGGCTTAATGGACTTTTTTCTGCAATTAGCCGTTAGTGGGCTCGTTATTGGATCTGTGTATTCACTCGTGGCTCTAGGCTTTGTCTTAATCTATAAATCCAGTGATGCGATTAACATGGCCCAAGGTGAATTTTTGCTCGTAGGGACCTACATTTGTTTGACCCTCATTACAACGTATAATGTTCCATTCATTCCCGCGTTGCTGCTCACCCTCGTGTTTAGTGCGGCTTTAGGCTTCCTGATCGAACGCTTAGTCTTAAGGCCATTCATTGGCGAGCCCGTCATCTCTATGATTATGGCAACGATTGGGCTTGCGAGCTTAATGGCTGGTATTATCCATGTGATCTGGGGATTCGAAACCCGCGTATATCCGCCCATTTTCTCACAGGAACCAATAAAATTTGGAGCTATCGTCATTTCTCCGATTTACTTATGGTCTCTCGTCATTGTTCTCGTGCTGCTTGTCCTGTTTACTCTCTTCTTTAAGTTTTCGAAGATGGGTGTGGCCATGCGAGCAACGGCAGATGATCAACAAGCAGCTTTATCCATGGGAATTAGCGTAAAGGCCGTATTTGCTATTACCTGGGCCATTTCAGCCATCGTATCTTCCGTTGGGGGAGTCCTGCTAGGGAATATCAACGGGGTCAATTCTTCTCTTGCTTTGATCGGCTTAAAGGTATTGCCAGTTGCGTTGCTGGGAGGGCTTGATAGTATTCCCGGTGCCATTGTCGGAGGGTTTATTATCGGTTTACTTGAAAGCTTAGCCGGCGGATATCTAGATCCATTAGTAGGCGGAGGATTAAAGGATGTTGTTCCATTTTTTGTCTTAGTCCTCATTCTGATGTTTAAGCCTTATGGATTGTTTGGAAAGCGCGAAATAGAAAGGGTGTGACGAACAGAATGCGAAATCCTTTTGTTATGGAGTGTGGAGAGTTTCACGTTAACTATAAGCAGGAAACGGCCATTTACAAGATTGCCAGAGTGCGCCGCAGGGTTATGATCATTCTTGCTTTCTTCGCCGCATTCCCGCTCATATTTGGGGATTATTATGTAGGCCTGGCCACGCTATGCGGCATTGCCGCGGTTGGGGCGATCGGTCTTAATATTCTTACTGGATTTACCGGACAGATCCATATTGGGGTAGGTGCATTTTTAGGAGTTGGAGGATATGCCTCAGCGATCATTACCACCAAGCTTGGGATGCCCTTTTGGATTGCCTTGCCGATTGCAGGTTTAATCACGGCAGCCGTTGGTGCCTTATTCGGAATTCCGTCGCTGCGATTAAAAGGGCTCTACCTAGCAATGGCGACTTTAGCCGCTCAGGTTATCATCTTGTTTGTCATTAGCAGATGGGACAGTGTCACCGGCGGGACTGCGGGAATTATCCTTTCTCGTCCTAGCATTTTCGGATTTACCTTTGCTTCCGAAACAAGCTACTATTACTTAACCATGATTGTTTTATTCCTTACGGCTCTCTTTACGATGAACTTGTTCCGGTCTCGAATGGGCCGAGCGTTCGTGGCGGTGCGAGATCGCGACGTAGCAGCGGAAGTAATGGGTATTGACTTGTTTAAGACGAAGCTAATGTCTTTTGCTGTGAGTTCTTTCTTTGTGGGCGTAGCAGGATGCCTCATGGGCCATTACACCATGGTTGTAAGTCCCGAGCTATACAGCATCAGCGTTTCGATTGAATATCTGGCGATGATCTTGATAGGCGGCTTGGGCAGTGTCATGGGTTCGATTTATGGTGCGGTCTTCATTACGATGCTTCCTGTATTTTTGAGGATGATCATGGAAGTGCTGGGAACCTACTTCCCGGGTTTAGAAGGTGTGTTTGTAGGATTCAGAGAGGTAATCTTCGGTGCGATTATCATTCTCTTCTTGATCTATGAGCCAGATGGTATCGCCAAGATGTGGAAAAATCTTAAAAATTACTTTAAGTTATGGCCTTTCTCTTACAATCGATAAGCTTACATAGCTCTAGAGGCTGGGTAAGAGAAGTTCATGAATAAAATTCAAATCAAAATGGGGGAAACAAAAAATGAAGAAAATGTGGAAGAAGTTAGGCTTGAGCGCTGCAACACTTTCCCTGGCATTAGGTTTAGCCGCATGCGGCGGAGGCAACAACAGCAGTGCTCCTGCTACAGGTGGAGATGCCAAACCTGCCGACACGGCGGGTAAGCCAGCAGAAGCTCAGCCTAAAGGAACGATAAAGCTTGGTGGATTATTCGATATTACAGGGGGAACAGGGGATGTGGGTGCTCCTTATGCGGATGGCGAGAAGGCGTATGTTGAGTACATCAACAGTAAAGGCGGAGTGAACGGCTACAAAATTGAGTTAATCGGTGAGGATTATGCCTATAAAATTCCTGAAGCACAAAAACTCTACACGAAGTTTAAATCAAAGGATCAAGTGTCTGCAATCTTGGGTTGGGGAACAGGCGACACCGAAGCTCTACGTCAGCAAGTAGCAGCCGATAAGCTTCCATTCGTTTCTGCAGCTTACTCCGAAAATTTAAAAAACATTAATGAAAGCCCATACAATTTCTTGGCTGCTGCCACCTATTCAGACCAAGCAAGAACTTCTATTAAGTGGATAAAGGATAACTGGAAGGGTTCCGGCAATCCCAAATTAGCATTAATCTATAACGATACTCCATTTGGTAAGTCCCCGATTCAAGATGCAAAAGACTATGCAGCTAAAATCGGTGTGGATGTTGTCGATGAGCAAGTCGTTGACTTAAAGGCTCTTGACGCTACATCCCAGCTGTTAAACCTTCAAAAGACCAATCCAGACTTTGCGATTATTCAGCAAACATGGGGAGCAACGGCAACCGTTTTGAAGGATGCTAAGAAGCTTGGCTTAAAAACTCAATTTATCGGCTTAAACTGGGCTGCAGGGGAAGGTTTATTGCCAATCGCTGGTGATGCAGCGGAAGGGTTCATCGGGGTCGTAACACACGCGTTCCCGTATGAGGATCTTCCTGGTATGGCAGAAGTTAAAGAATATTTAGATAGCAAAGGGCAAAAGTTGGAGGACAAAAACCAAAAGTTCATTCAAGGATGGGTTACAACCAAGATCATGATGGAAGGTATTCGTGCAGCTGGGGATAACGTAACCGGCGAAGGTATTCGTAAAGGGCTTGAAACGATTAACAACTTAGACCTAGGCGGTTTGGCTGCTCCCGTTTCTTTCTCTGCAGATAACCATGCAGGTACAAACCAAATTCGTTTAGCGCAAGTAAAGAATGGCAAGTTTGAAATCATTACCGACTATATCGGGCACTAGGATCAAAAGGAGGAAAGGGTTGCTTGAATGGACGGCAGGCAACCTTTTCTCTTCATTACTAAGAGTTTTAATGTTGAGGGGAGGAGAAACACATTGCTGACGTTAAATAATGTGGAAGTAATGTACGATAAGGTGATACTCGCCTTAAAAGGAATGTCTATGCAAGTACCTAAAGGGAAGATTACAGCTCTTCTTGGAAGCAACGGTGCAGGAAAAAGTACGACCCTCAAGGCCATCTCAGGGCTTCTAAAAAGTGAGAACGGTCAGGTAACGGATGGATATATTGAATTTGAAGGTAAAAAGATTGATGGAAATGACCCAGAAATCATTGTGCGTGAAGGAATCTTTCAATGTATGGAAGGACGCCGCGTATTCAAGCATTTAACAGTGGAAGATAACTTGATTGCTGGAGCCCACACAAGGAAGGATCGTTCAAATCTGAAGCAGGATATCGAACGGGTGTATACATACTTCCCCAAACTAAAGATGTTAAAAGGAAGAACAGCGGGTTATCTGTCAGGCGGGGAACAGCAGATGCTGGCGATCGGCCGCGGTATGATGGCAAAACCCAAGGTGCTGCTTTTGGATGAGCCATCTTTAGGGATTGCTCCTCTTCTCGTAAAGGAGATCTTTAGCATTATTAAGCAAATTAATCAGCAGGAAGGTACAACGATTCTTGTTGTTGAGCAAAATGCCAACGTCGCTCTTTCCATAGCGGACTATGGTTATATTATGGAAAACGGAAGAATCGTATTGGAAGGAGATGTTGCCTCACTTCTGTCCAACGCAGATGTTAGGGAGTTCTACTTAGGAATGAAGGACGCTGGCCGAAAGAGCTTCCGCGATATTAAGCATTATAAACGCAGAAAGCGGTGGATGTAATGAAGGAGCATCTTCTACAAGAAGTGATCAAATATGCCTACGACCATTCGCCAGGTTGGAGGAAAAGGTTGGACGAAGCGGGAATTTCCGCAGGGGACATAGAGGAAGAAGAAGACTTGTCTAAAATTCCGGTTCTTCGCAAGGAACAGCTACCTTCTATTCAAAAGGAATCCTTGCCTTTTGGCAACCTGACTACTCTTGAAGCCCAGCGTATGATTCGGATCTTTATGTCTCCAGGTCCCATTTATGATCCCCAGGCTGAGGAAGGGGACTTTTGGCGATTTGGAGAAGCGCTGCAAGCTGCGGGATTTGGACCTGGTGATATTGTTCAGAATACCTTTTCCTACCACCTTTCACCTGCTGGCTTTATGTTTGATTCTGCCTTAAGGTCTTTAGGTTGTACGGTAATCCCAGCTGGCGTAGGGAACACCGATCTTCAATTGCAGCTGATGCAAGAATGTGCGGTTACAGGCTATGTCGGAACCCCGAGCTTCCTGGCCACTTTGTTGTCCAGGGCCGAAGAAAATGGATTAAATATTCAGGAAAGCTTTCGCCTGGAAAAAGCCTTCTTCACAGCGGAAATGCTGCCGCCTAGCCTGCGAAAGCAACTAGAAGGTTATGGGATCCAAGTTTCTGAAGGCTATGGAACAGCCGATATTGGATGCATTGCCTATCAAGTGGATAAAGAGCCTGGCTTGAAGGTGAGAGAGTCATTATTTCTGCAGATTTGTGACCCGGAAACAGGCTTGCCTATTTGTAATTCGGACGTAGGAGAAATCGTGGTTACGTTGCTCGATAAGCCTTATCCTCTTATCCGATTCGGGACAGGAGATTTATCGAAGTGGGTGGAAGGAAGGGAAGGAGAACGAATAGCTGGGGTACTTGGCCGGGTAGGAGATGGGGTTAAGGTCAGAGGCATGTTTGTCCATCACCAGCAAATGGCGAAAGTCATGAACACCTATCCGGAGATCGAATATTTTCAAGTGCTTGTTACTAGAGAAGGCATACGTGACATCCTGAAGGTCCGTTTAGAATCACACCATGATTCAAACTCTTTTAAGGAGCTTCTCACCAAGAGGCTTGTGGAAGCGATCAGGGTTACTCCTGATGTAGAAGTTGTGCCCGTCGGGACCATTGATCGCGGTGAAAAACAGCTGCTAGATTTACGGAAATGGGCTTAATATTTATAGCCGGAGATCAGGCTGCTATTCTTTTATTAGTATAGTACCTGGTTATCTGGCTTTTTATGTTAATACAGAGAAAAGGGAGAGCGGTTATGCTCAGAGGATTAAAAGTACTGGATTTATCAAGATACTTGCCCGGACCTTTTGCTAGTTTAAGAATGGCAGAAATGGGAGCCGAAGTGATTAAAGTGGAGACTCTTCCTTATGGCGATCCAGCTAGGTCCTTAATTGAAAGCACGGAGCTTTTGTATGAGATTTGTAACCGAGGAAAGAAAAGTGTGAGTCTGAATCTCAGAAGTCCGAAGGGCGTAGAACTTGTACAAAGACTGATGGTGAAAGCAGATGTAGTGCTAGAAAGCTACCGTCCAGGAGTCGCAGAGGAGATCGGATTAGGCTATCATAAAGCCAAAGAGTTAAATCCGAGAGTGATCTATTGCTCCTTAAGTGGGTTCGGTCAGGAGGGTTCTCTTGCCCAAATGGGAAGCCATGATATCAATTATATGGCACTTAGCGGTCTACTTTATGGTTTTCATGCGTCGAGTGGTCAGACTCCTTTAATCCCTGATTGCACGGTTGCCGATCTTGCAGGTGGAATGGCTGCAGTCGAGGGGATTCTTGCCGCCTATATTCAATGCTTGCAAACGGGAAAAGGAGCCTATCTCGACATTGCCATCACCGATGTGTTGGCCTCTTGGCAGCTTGTTAATGCAGGGATGAACGTGCACTCTTCTAGCTTTCAATCATTAGGAGGAATGCTTCGCCAAGCAGTGAGCTACCAGATCTATGAGACTAAAGATGGCCGTCACATGGCGCTTGGCGCTCTTGAGGAAAAGTTTTGGTTAAATTTCTGTAAGGCAGTGGGCAAAGAAGACTGGATTGCGCATCATCAGGCCCCGGCTCATGCTAGTAATCCCATTTACGAGGAAATGCAAAAGCTTTTCAGGAGTCAAGATTTTGAGTATTGGAGCCAACTTTCCGTTGGATTAGATGCTTGTTTAACACCCGTTATCTCCACTTCAGAGGTGTTCTGTAGTGATTATGTAAGGGAGCGTGGTTTGAGGAATGAAGACTTTCTCCGAACATCCATCCGTACATCCAATCTCAGTCCTGCACCTAGATTAGGCCAGCACACGCAAGAGATACTCAGTCAGTGGCTAGATCTCGATAGGGATCAAATCAAATTGCTGTTAGAGGAGAAAGTAATTCAGAGCGTCGATTCATAAAGAATCACGCTTTTTTGTTTTGTTTAGGTGTATGATGGAATAGGTGAGAAAGGAGAGGATAGTTCATGGGTCCACTTATTTTATTCGATGGCATTTGCAACTTCTGCAATAGCTCGGTTAACTTTATTATCCGTCATGACACCAAGAAGAAATTTAAGTTTGCTCCTTTGCAATCGGAAATCGGACAACAATATCTTGCTGCGTTTTCTCTTGATTCTAAGCTTGACTCCCTTATTCTTATAGACGAGGGAAGGTGTTATATAGAATCCGACGCTGTGTTAAGGATTAGTAAACATTTGGATGGTCTATATAAAGCGCTCTATATTTTCATATACATACCCAAAAGCTGGCGTAATTTTTTATATCGATCGTTTGCAAGAAGACGTTACCAGCTTTTTGGAAAACAGGAGTATTGTATGTTTCCCACCCCAGAAATAAAGGAGAGATTTATCCATAGTGAGCAAGATTAGTAAGAGAGAAGGCCACACTATAAAAGGCAAAATGGATTCATTTTTGATAAAATGTTCTTAATGGAATTGGAGTAGCGTTGAAGGAGGTAGACATGGATCATACGAATAAGAAAAAATCTCCTGGTGGTTGGAAATCATTTGGCGGAATATTTGCTTTCCTTGTATTGTTTGGAGGGAAACTGTTGCCGCTGCTTAAATTAGGAAAATTTGGCGGAACCATTTGGAGTATGGCTCTAATGATAGGGGCTTATGCCGTTATTTATCCCTGGACCTTTGCTTTAGGCATTGTGGTTATGATTTTTATTCATGAAATGGGGCATGTGGCGGCCGCCAAGCGAAGAGGAATTCCAGTTACGGCTCCGGCGTTCATCCCCTTTGTCGGAGCGTTGATTACGCTAAAAAAACAACCGGTGGATGCAGAGACGGAAGCCTATTTAGCTTTTGGCGGTCCGTTGGTCGGGACTATTGGTGCGTTAGGAGCATTAGGACTAGGAACCATGCTCGAATCTCCTGCCATCATATCGGTTGCCCAAGTTGGCTTTTTTCTTAATCTGATTAATTTGATACCGGTTCATCCCTTGGATGGAGGAAGAATTGTAACAGCGATTTCACGCTGGTTCTGGGTCATTGGCTTAGTTGGAGGCCTTATTGTGATTATTTATTTTAAGGCTATCATTTTCCTTATTTTCTGGGCGATGTTCGCATGGGAGCTCTACAAAAAATATGTAAGGAAAGATTATGAAAAAGAAAAGAGAATGGAGGCCAAAGTAACGGTGTCTGTTCCCCTCGACCGATTTGAGGCTTACGGCATGCCCATACCTGCCGAATCTCATCAGAGAGAGTTGAGCTTCCGTCAAGCTTGCGATCTTCAGCTGCGTGAAGAGTTTTGCCATCTCTATTATCCAGGGGTAGGTCGAATGGCTTCGATCCCTTTTGAACATGGCTTGGTGGAAAAAGCGCGCTTGCTGGGAACCAAAGCAGAAGATGGAAACCTGTCCATGACGGTTCAATTATCCTATTTGGCTTATCCTGAAACCCAATCTCCGATGATTCAAGATGAGACCTATTACCAAGTTTCAAGTCGTACCCGCTGGACCTACGGAGTAGCTTATATCGGACTGGCTGTTTTCTTGGGGTGGATGATGATGGTTACGTATTCGATGTTTACTCCGCCGCCGTTGGTGGGGTAGGAGGAGAAAGGGGGAGCCGGGGATCGGGGCACCTAAGCCGCTGCTTGATGCCCTCTAAGGCTGTTGAGGCTGGGATCAGGGAATCAAAGCTGCCGTTTGATGCCCTCAAACCCAGCCGAAGTCCAGATTAAGGCATCAAAGCCGCCGTTTGATGCTCTCAAATCCAGCCGAGGCCCGGATCAGGGAATCAAATCTGCTATTTGATGCACTCGAAGGCTGCCGAAGCCGGGATCAGGGAATCAAAGCTACCGTTTGATTCCCTCAAACCTCGCCGCAGCCCGGATCAAGGCATCAAAGCCCCCGTTAGATGCCCTCAAACCCAGCCGAAGCCCGGATCAGGGCATCAAACCCACTGTTTGATGCCCTTAAATCCAGCCGAGG
>NZ_SDLR01000009.1:0-223 GCF_004522215.1 Ammoniphilus sp. YIM 78166
TTCCCTGATCCGGACCTCGGCATACTTTGAGGGCATCAAACAGAACCTTTGATTCCCTGTTCCGAACCTCGGCTGGATTTGAAGGCATCAAGCGGAACCTTTGATTCCCTGATCCGGGCTTCGGCTGGATTTGAGGGCATCAAGCGGAACCTTTGATTCCCTGATCCGGGCCTCGGCTGGATTTGAGGGCATCAAGCGGAACCTTTGATTCCCTGATCCGGGC
>NZ_SDLR01000009.1:278-130642 GCF_004522215.1 Ammoniphilus sp. YIM 78166
ATTTGAGGGCATCAAGCGGAACCTTTGATTCCCTGATCCGGGCCTCGGCATGCTTGGAGGGCATCAAACGGCAGCTTTGATTCCCTGATCCGGACCTCGGCTGGATTTGAGGGCATCAAGCGGAACCTTTGATTCCCTGATCCGGACCTCGGCTGGATTTGAGGGCATCAATCGGAACCTTTGATTCCCTGATCCCCGCCTCCCCTAGCCCCGAGGGCATCAAAATGACTTGCGCTAGATTCGATTGGTGTATCTTGACATCAAGGGGTTTACACCCTCAAATTAGACCTGGACTCGAAATCATTTATCTATGCTCTATCAACCTAAAACGCCCAATTCCCCCTTCTAAATACGGCTTCTCGTTTGCCGTCCTCGGTCTCCCCATCAATATCCATTTCTGCAGATCCAATCATAAAGTCTACATGAGTGATGCTATCATTGAGCCCGACCTTAGCTAGTTGTTCCTTGGACATTGTGGATCCTCCTTCCAAACAAGAAGCAAAAGAATTACCTATGGCTAAGTGACTGGATGCATTCTCATCAAAAAGGGTATTATAGTAAATCAAATTGGAGCTAGAGATAGGGGAATGATGAGGAACTAGGGCGATTTCTCCTAGGTAGTGAGCTCCTTCATCGATTTCGATCATCGCCTTTAACGTTTCATGTCCCTTCTCTGCCTGATATTCCACGATTCTGCCATTTTCAAATTTGATCCAAAAGTTCTCGATCAGATTTCCCTGGTAGCTTAATGGTTTTGTACTGTGAACCACACCTTTGGTGCCATATTTCACAGGGGAAGTGTATACCTCCTCCGTAGGCATGTTGGCGTTAAAGAGAATTCCTATTTCGTTTTTCGTAGCTCCTCCGTGCCACAGATGTCCTTTTGGGAGTTCCACTGTGAGTTCGGTTCCTGGTGCTTTATAGTGAAGTTTCTTATATTGCTTGTGGTTTAGGTATTGAACCTTCTCCCGAAGAGTCGCATTATGTTTCTCCCAGTTAGCGACCGGATCATCTTGATCTGCACGAGTGGCTGTAAAGATAGCATTCCATAAAGCTTCTACAGCTTCTTGTTCTCCTAAATGAGGAAATACCTTTTTCGCCCAAGGTATGGAGGGGGCCGCCACAATGGACCAACTCATGCGATGGGTGGTGATGTATTCTCTCCAGGTTTTTAAAGCCACACCGGCCGCCTTGGAGTATGCCGTAATTCGCTCTGCGTCTACCCCTTTTAATAGTTCAGGATCCTCCGATTGTACGAATAGGTAAGCGCCGCCACCCTGGGCTATCTCTTCAAGCGCTTTTGCTCTCCATACGGGGTATTCATGGAACGCTTCATTAGGAGCTAGATCGTATTTAAGACGAGTGCATCCCTCGTCTTGCCACTCTACATGGACGTGCTTGGCCCCAGCTTCATACCCCTTTTTCACCACAAGTCGGATAAAGTCAACAGCATGGATAGGAGCATTCACCCATAAGGTCTGATTGGGTTGGATATTAACCCCCACTTTGATAGCTAGCTCGGCATACTTTTCAAGAAAATGCAACATAACAGATCCTCCTTTTTTTGTGTGTATAGCCATTAGGCTCACACCAATCCGTTGGTCTTATATAATCTTCCCTTTCTCATTTCTAGGTACTTCATCGGCTGCTCCGTCCGAATTTGGTTTACCTTGGATAGCTCGAGAGAAACGATAATTAATTCCTCGTTATTTCCACATTGAGCCAGGATATGCCCCTCAGGTGAGATCACAGCACTTTTTCCGAAGAATAATGCGCTTTTTTCAAGTCCTACTTTATTGGTTGCCGCGATGTAGAGTTGATTTTCTAGGGCTCTCGACTTTAGAAAAATCTCTTGGTGGGGTTCATAAGGGACATTATGCGCATTCAGCACCATAATCAGCTTGGCTCCCTTCAGGGCATAGATTCTAGCCATTTCAGGAAATTCTAGGTCGAAGGTCATCAGAATGGCCACATCGCCAGCTTCTGTTTCGAAGATGGGAATTTCTTGGCCAGGAGTAAAATAAGATTGCTCATAATCAAACAGGTGAACCTTACGATAAATCCCTTTTATACTTCCATCCTTACCGATCATCGCTGCGGAGTTATAATATCGATTTTTTTTAATCTCAGGGAAGCCCACAATAACACCCACACCGGTTTCCTTGGCCTTTTCTTGAATTCGCTGTATGCTTTCCCCATCCCACGGCTCTGCCAGTTCTTTTAATCTTTCCTGGATAAAATGCCCGGTAAGAAATAATTCAGGAAACAGAATATAATCCACGTTTTTATGACGACACTCCTCTATCGTAGATAGAATTCTGTTTAAATTAGTGCTTTTCTCAAAGAGTGTTCCCTTTAGTTGGGCCAGCGCAATAGTTAAAATCACCGTCTTTCACTTCCTTCCTTGCGGTATTCTATTAATTTCTTTGCAATCGTGGATTGGTTCGTCTGAAGCAATTCCGCCACCTTGTAGGTGCTTTTATGTTTTTCGTAAGCTTTCGTGATTAATTGCTTTTCAATCATTCTTTTTGCCTCTTTAAGCGGCATGATTGGAAATTCTAAATCGCCTTTCAGCATTCTTTCATTCCCTTTAAAAAAGTAAGGAGGCAAATGCTGAAGCTGGATTTCATTCTGTTCTGTTGTAATAAAAAGCCGTTCAATCACATTCTCTAATTCTCTTACATTGCCAGGCCAATCGTATTTACCAAATACTTCAAGAACATCGGGATGAATTTTCTTGAACATGCCATATTTGTTAATCAACCTTTCCAAAAACTTACGCGATAAAAATTCAATATCCTCTACCCGTTCGTTCAGCGGTGGAATCTCAATCGGCACGACATTAAGACGATAATATAAATCTTCCCGGAACCTCTTTTTTTGGACAAGCTCATGTAAATTTTGATTGGTAGCAGCAATGATTCTGACATCAATCGGAATTTGATCCGTTCCTCCTATAGGACGGATACTATTTTCTTGGAGCACTTCTAGTAGCTTCACCTGCAGATTTAAGGGGATCTCACCAACTTCATCTAAAAAAAGAGTCCCCCCATTTGCCATTTCAAATATTCCTTTCTTTCCTCCTTTTTGACCACCTGTAAAGCTGCCATGGGTATAACCGAAAAGTTCAGCTTCCATTAAGGGCTCCGGTATAGCTCCGCAGTTAACGGAAAGGAAGCTTTTGTCCGCGCGATGGCTAGATTTATGAATCAATTTAGCAATCATACTTTTACCGGTACCCGATTTTCCTAATAACAAAATGATCGAGTCCACGTAGGAGATCTTTCTCACGATATCCATTACCTCTCGCATTTTAGAAGAATGAGAAACGAACGATGTATCCGCTAAGAACAATTCATGCTCAGCCTTGGCGACATGTACATCCTCATGATCTGCTCTTAAAGCGATAGTCGTTTCCCAGCCCCTTTTTATAAGGATGATTTCTACTGGAGGAAGGCAGAATTTGATCATTTTCTCTTCTTCAACGATCTCATTCATATGGTTTTCTAATAAACTATGGATGAGCGTCACAGATTCTTCATTATGGAAGGAACGGATAATTGATAATTGCTTTTCGTTAAATAGAAAGGCTCTTTTTTCCGCTGAGTGAACCACCCAATCTTGATTCACTTTTAATTGACTAATGATCATCTTGTCACCCCACAATGATATTTGGCATTATAATGTTTTTTGGCATTATTTCTGTTCAATACCTTTCATCTCATAAACCATTAGGTTTAGCGTCCAAAAACGATAATGATATTTTTCATTATTTCCTTGTATTTTATCTAATAATTCCTTCTTTTCAAAGCTTTTTATCTTGGCACGTTACTTGCTTTAGAAAAATATGTACGTATTAAACAGGAGAAGGAGGGGGTTTTATTTGAAAACTAGTGAACGGGGGAATATGCATGCCTGATCAACAAGCACACCATTTTCAACGATCTTTGACGCTATTGCCACTTGTAATACTCGGCCTCGCTTACATGGCCCCCATGACGGTTTTCTCTACCTATGGGGTTGTAACGCAAGTATCCCATGGATTGATTCCGTCTGCTTACTTGGTCGCCCTTGTTGCCATGCTATTTACGGCATATAGCTATGGAAGGATGGTGAAAGTTTTTCCTTTTTCAGGATCAGCGTATACCTATACCCAGAAGACCATGAGCTCCCGTTTAGGTTTCCTTGTAGGTTGGGCTGTGTTAATGGATTATCTATTCTTACCTATGATTAATGTATTGCTTTGTGGTATTTTTTTGTCTGCTGCTTTCCCATCTATTCCTGCTTGGATCTGGATGGTTTCGTTTGTTGCCATGATGACTGGGATTAATATCGTTGGTATTCGAATGACATCCATGGTGAATGGAGTGCTTGTAGCGTTTCAATTTCTTGTGACTATCCTTTTTGTTATTCTTGCCATGAAAGGAATTGCAAAAGGGATGGGGATGGGTACCTTTATCTCGGCCCTTCCTTTTTATAATCCTGAGGTCTCTTTTAGCTTTATCATGGCTGGGGCTTCCATCCTGTGCTTATCATTCCTAGGTTTTGATGCTGTTACTACGTTGTCTGAAGAAACGGTTACTCCAAAGAAAACGGTACCGAGAGCGATCTTTCTTGTGGCCTTGATTGGCGGTTTTCAATTTATCTTTGTTTCTTATATCGCTCAATTGGTTTATCCTGATTTCAACTCCTTTCGGGTCATCGATTCCGCCGCCTTTGAGATTGCCGAATTCATTGGAGGTCCCGTGTTTGCTTCCATCTTTTTGGCAGGGATGATTACTTCAACCATCGCATCGGGGATGTCCTCTCATGCCAGTGCATCTCGTTTGCTCTTTGCGATGGGTCGCGAATCCGTATTGCCGTCCAAGCTCTTTGGCTATGTGCACCCTAGGTATAAAACGCCATCTCGAAACATCCTACTGATTGGCTTGTTTTCCTTATCTGCTTTGGTGTTTGATTTAGCGACTGCGGCTTCATTTATTAATTTCGGCGCACTTGTTGCCTTTACATTCGTCAATCTTTCCGTTATTTCTCATTACTACGTAAGAAACAAGGAGCGGAGCGGGAAGGATTTTCTTTTGAATCTTTTGATGCCTGCGACAGGGGCAGGCTTTACCCTATGGCTCTGGAGCAATCTAGATAGCAAATCAATCCTTCTTGGTCTGTTCTGGGTAAGTGTAGGATTTGGCTACTTGCTTTACTTGACTCGTTTTTTCTCCAAAAGACCCCCAGAATTTCATTTTGAGGAGGATTTAAAGGAGGATTTCCAAGTTTCTACTAACCCTGAGCAAAGGAGCTTACAACCATGATTTCAACCGCGTTGATCTATCATGAGGATTACGAAAAGCATGATACAGGCAATCAGATCTACTCATTTCGTGAAGACAGCCGTATGCATGTGGGGTTTGAATTTGAAAACGCATTCAGAATTCGCTATATAAGAGAAATGCTGGAGAAAACAGGGCTGCTTCACCATATGTCTGAGTTTCTACCAACTCCTGCAAAGGATATAGACCTTCTGCGGGTACACTCTCAAACCCACATAGATAGATTGAGAGATTTATGCCAGAGAGGAAACCGAGTTCTTGGCCATGATGCATTTGGATGTCCTTCATCCGAATCCATTGCCCGTCTGGCTGCCGGCGGTGCCATGTTGGGTGTAGAACAAGTCCTTCGAGAAGGTCCCATTAAACAAGCTTATGCCCTTATTCGTCCTCCTGGGCATCATGCTGGTATCGAACAAGCCATGGGTTTTTGCCTCTATAACAATGTAGCGATCGCAGCCCGCTATGCGAGGGAGGTATTTGGCATCGAACGAGTGGCCATCGTAGATTGGGATGTTCATCACGGGAATGGAACCCAGGAAATCTTCTATGGCGATCCCCATGTCCTGTTTATTTCAATGCATGAAGCAAGCTACTATCCATTAAATGCTGGTCATATGACAGAGCTAGGGAGAGATTCAGGCGAAGGCTACAATATCAATATTCCTCTTCCACCTGCAACAGGAGAAGAAGGCTACCGAATGGCCATCGAAGAGCTGGTTCTCCCTATCCTGGAACAATACAGGCCTCAATTGCTCCTAGTTTCCGCAGGACAGGATTCGAATGGTCTGGACCCGCTCTCCCGAATGATGATGATGCGTCCAGGATTTCGATACATGGCTAAAGCATTTAGAGAACTAGCTAATAGGATTTGTGACGGACGATTGGTGTTATTCCAGGAAGGTGGGTATAGCCTACCCTACCTACCTATTGCAACTTTAGGAGTCATGGAGGGATTAATGAATTGCGAAGTTGATTTTCACGATCCCCATGTGATCCCACCCCGCCCCATTGTAGGTGAATTAGTAGATGCCATCACACAATGCAAACAAACCTTTTCACCTTATTGGAAGATATAAGAGGACCAATAAATAAATAAATAAATAAATAAATAAATATGTAGGAGGAAACATCATGAGCGAAAAAGTAACAATAGGACTTATTCAGTTAAAGTGCGGAGAGAATATCGATCAAAATGTTCAACATACCATTAGTAAAATAAAAGAAGCTGCTGCAAAAGGCGCTCAAATCGTTTGTTTACAGGAATTATTTAACTCCCAATATTTTTGCCAATCCGTAGCTGTTCAAAACTACGACCTGGCAGAACCAGTTGATAGCCCAACTCTTCAAACCCTGGGCGAATTGGCTAGAAGTCTGGAAATTGTACTCATCGTTCCTTTTTACGAAAAAGCGGCCAGAGGCGTGTATTTTAATAGCGCTGTTGTTTTTGATGCAGATGGGACTAACTTGGGAACCACTCGGAAAAACCATATTCCTGAAGGCCCACAGTACCATGAAAAGTATTATTTTGTACCGGGTAATACAGGATACCCCGTCTATAATACTCGCTATGGGAAAATTGGGATTGGCATCTGCTGGGACGAATGGTTTCCTGAAGTAGCCAGGATCCTTGCCCTCCAGGGCGCTGAAATTCTGTTTTACCCTTCTGCTATTGGTTCTGAGCCGGACCATCCAGAACTTTCTACCCGCCGGATATGGGAAAAAGCAATCTCGGCCCATGGCATTTCCAATGGTGTTTTTATCGCCGCTGTCAATCGAGTGGGGCAAGAACGAGAAATGTCTTTCTATGGGGGTAGTTTTGTTAGTGACCCATTTGGGGATA
Source organism: Ammoniphilus sp. YIM 78166 (assembly GCF_004522215.1). Classification (GTDB taxonomy): domain Bacteria; phylum Bacillota; class Bacilli; order Aneurinibacillales; family RAOX-1; genus YIM-78166. The sequence continues at coordinate 7,446 of NZ_SDLR01000009.1, forward strand.
TTATCCAGTCACTAGATGATGAGGAAGGAGTATTGATTCAAGAAATTAATCGATCCCAAATCGACTTTGCACGTAACTTATTGCAGTTCCTCCGCGACCGACGCCCGGAAACCTATGGGCCGCTTCTGAAGCAAGAGGATTTTAACTAAAATAAAAATAAAAAGAAAAGTACCACTAAACTAAACTTAGTGGTACTTTTCGTTATTCAATTTCTTCCTCTTTCTTACACCGGATCTGCGCCAAGACCATTCCAGGAAGAATATAATCTCCCTCACTGACCCATATTTGCTCAACTCTCCCATAGTGCTCCATGATTACTTCCTCAATTCCTGATTCGGTCTTAATGAGTAACAAGGTCTCCCATTGATCAATCCAGGCAGATGGTTCACATAAAATTTTCAATACTTCCCCTTGGAATGGACTAATAACTTTTTCTCCCGTTAGCATGTTACCCCACCCTCTATAGCAATCTAGTTACGAACTAATACTGTTGCAATTTTCACGCCAAAGCAGCAAGGTGTGTAGAAGTGGCTCAGCCTTCCTTCCAAATTATGCATTATTGCATAATTATTCAATGTTACATATAAAAATTAAGCAAAATCCGCTTCTGCACCGCTATTTCAATTGGCATAGATCTTGCTTGATACATTATTAGAACGACAATAAGAAGTACTGTACTTCGAGCTTGAGGAGATGATTTTTATGCAACCCAAACTTTTCTTAGTTGCTGTTCTACTTTCCATGATCTTAATTTAAGGTGTGTTTATAGTTTTAGAAGAAGTTTCATAAACCTATAAATACACTGGAGGATCATACTATGAAATACCCATTATCACCTGACGTTAAACCTGAATTTTGTACCACCGGTACATTTATGAGACTGCCTTCCCATCGCGAAAATGCGAAGGTTGCTATATTAGGAATGCCTTTCGATACAGCTGCATCCTTTAGAGTAGGAGCACGGTTTGCCCCACAGGCCATCCGTCAAGCTTCCATGACTTTGTTTCCTTATCACCCAATCAGTAAGGTTTATCCTTTTGAAGATACGAACGCTATGGATATCGGCGATGTGCCTGTTATCCCGCATAACATTCACCGTAGCTATGATTTAATGGAAGAATCCGTACTCAGCCTTATGAATCAAGGAATTATTCCTATAGGTTTGGGCGGGGATCACTCGGTTACTCTTGCGAGTTTAAGAGCGGCAGCCAAGGTTTACGGTCCTGTAGCCATGATTCATTTTGATTCCCATACGGATACGTGGGACACGTATTATGATGAGAAATACTGGCATGGCTCACCTTTTATCCGTGCACATGAAGAAGGACTGCTTGTACCGGAAAAGGTGTTCCAGTTGGGTATACGAGGAACACTGAATCATCCTGGGGATCTTGAAGCTAGCTATGACTTGGGCTATAACGTGGTCACTACACCAGAAATCCGTCAACGTGGGTTTAACAATATCCTGCAGCAAATGAAAGAAGCGATCGGCGATACCCCTTGTTTCTTGACGTTTGACATCGATTTTGTCGATCCTTCTTGTGCACCTGGAACCGGCACCCTCGAGGTCGGAGGATTCAGCAGTCTAGAAACGCTAGAAATGGTTCGTTCGCTTTCTGGTTTCAACTATATTGGATTTGACTTGGTTGAGGTTCTGCCTCCTTACGACCCAACTCAAATCACGTCCCTTTTGGCAGCTACCCTAGTTCATGATTTTGCCAGTCTGGTAGCTTTAAAATTAAAGAAATAAACCATTCCCCCACTTCATTCTTCTTCGAAGTGGGGTTCCATAGTTTACGCAGATAAAAACAAAAAGCAGAAACGGATCTGCTTTTTGTTTACCTTCTGTATTCACTTCCTTACCATCCACGGTCGGCCATACGCTCATTTTGGAGTAAGGTGCTGATCTCGATGCCCTTCATCGCATTTCCTAAATTTTTGGATAACTGCCCAATTAAGGCATAATCTTCATAATGGGTCGTCGCTTCCACAATCGCTCGAGCGAATTTTTCCGGATGATCCGATTTAAAAATACCCGAACCCACAAACACTCCATCTGAACCCAAATGCATCATCAAGGCCGCATCAGCAGGCGTAGCGACTCCGCCCGCAGCAAAATTGACCACAGGCAGTTTCCCATTTTTATGGACATACTCTAGTAACTCATAAGGCGCTCCTAGATTTTTCGCTTCCGCCATTAATTCATCGAAGGCCATACTTTGAACCTTCCGAATTTGACTCTGCATCGTACGTTGGTGTCGAACGGCCTCCACAATGTTTCCCGTTCCCGGCTCTCCTTTTGTCCTGATCATGGAAGCACCTTCCCCAATGCGTCGAAGGGCTTCGCCTAAATCGCGCGAACCGCATACAAAAGGAACCGTAAATTCTTTTTTATTAATATGGAATACTTCATCGGCAGGCGTTAACACTTCACTCTCATCGATATAATCGACACCCAACGCTTCCAGCACTCTGGCTTCGACCAGATGGCCTATTCGTGCTTTGGCCATAACAGGAATCGAAACGGCACTCATGACTTCCTCCACAATCGTGGGATCTGCCATTCTCGCCACTCCGCCTGCCGCACGAATGTCAGCAGGCACTCTTTCCAAAGCCATAACGGCAACGGCTCCTGCCGCTTCCGCAATTCTTGCTTGCTCCGCATTGACAACATCCATAATGACGCCGCCTTTTTGCATTTCTGCCATTCCTCGTTTTACGCGAATTGTACCTTCATTTATCATCTTGTTGTGCCCCCTGTTGGTTTGTTTTGTTTTGTTATACCCATCCTCGAATTTTAACCGCTTCTACCATTCGCTTTAGCCCTACAATATAAGCAGATAATCGCATGTTGACTTTTTTATCGATCGAGGTCTGGTAGACCTGTTGGAATGATTGAGTGAGGATTTTCTCTAATTTTTCATTGACCTCCTCTTCAGACCAGTAGTATCCTTGGTTGTTTTGCACCCATTCAAAGTAAGAAACCACCACTCCCCCTGCACTGGCTAGCACATCAGGAACGATGAGCACTCCACGTTCCGTTAGAATTTCTGTCGCCTTCGCCGTTGTTGGACCATTAGCAGCCTCTACTAGAATCTTCGCTTTAATATCTGGTGCGTTTTGTTCCGTAATCTGATTTTCAATCGCAGCCGGCACCAGGATGTCGCACTCTTGAACGAGCAGCTCTTGATTGGAGATGCTGTTCTTAAACAGATTCGTCACGGTACCGAATGAGTCTCGCCTATCGAGCAAGTAAGGGATATCTAATCCTTGCGGGTCGTAGAGTGCCCCGTACGCATCTGAGATTCCAACCACCTTAGCCCCCGCCTCATAAAGGAACTTCGAGAGGAAACTTCCGGCATTGCCGAAGCCTTGAACAATCACCCTTGCCCCCTCTACTGAAATTCCTGCCCTTTTGGCAGCTTCCCGCAATACGATCGTTACACCTTTTGCGGTCGATGATTCTCTTCCGGCCGACCCACCAAGCACGAGTGGCTTTCCTGTGATAAAGCCGGGCGATTCAAATTCACGAATCTCACTGTATTCATCCATCATCCAAGCCATGATCTGTGAATTCGTGAAAACATCAGGAGCCGGGATATCCTTGGTTGGTCCGACAAGTTGGCTGATGGCCCGCACGTACCCGCGGCTTAAACGTTCTAATTCACGCATCGACAGGGCTCTCGGGTCACATTGAATCCCGCCTTTTCCTCCACCATAAGGAAGCCCGGTAATGCCGCTTTTAATGCTCATCCAAATAGAAAGGGCTTTCACTTCTTCTTCTGTCACATCCGGATGAAAACGAATGCCACCTTTTGTCGGTCCCACCGCATCATTATGCTGAGCGCGATAGCCGGTAAATACCTGCACCGTCCCGTCATCCATCCGGACAGGAATGCGCACAGTCAACAACCGAAGCGGCTCCTTCATCAGCTCATACGTGGCCGTATCCCCTCCTAAATAACCCAATGCTTCCTTAATAATGTTTTGTGTCGATTCAAATAAAGAGGCTTTCTTTTTCTCATGATCCACAATAGTAGCCAAAATGATGACTCTCCTTTTCAAATGAGCAATTAGGCGCAAGCAAATTTCCTTCGTTCTGAGGGATGAATGCTCTCGATAAAGTATTAATGCAATTCTTATGCCAAAACATAAAGAAAACTTGGCTGGCGCCCTTATGCAGATATAGAATTCTAGATATCTTCTAAATTCTTATCTGGTAAAAAAGGAAGGAGGTTAACCCTCCTTCAAATGAGAGGATAGAGTCCACGCAGTGGACGTAAAGGTGTGGTCACACCCGACGAGATGCCAGGGTTCCTTCCACAGCAATAGAGCAAAGCCCTACCCTTATTCAAGCAAGAACTATGCCAAGCTATGAGTTATAGGGCATTTTGCCAAAAATGCATAGCTAATGAATTTTTGAATAATCTGGAGGACAAAAAAAGCTGATCTCACGCTCGTGAAATCAGCTTTTTTGGAATTTTCCCCTTATGGCCTCTCTTTCGGTGTGTAGTTAATGATGAAGTAACCCATGATGAGTAAGAGGATGACAAAAGCATAGATTAACGTGTTGGTCGGACTCTCATGATCGACGATGATGAAACGAACCATCGCCGTAATTCCTATATACATAAAATAGCGAATAGGAAAGTGATACTGTTCCTTAAAATATTTGACGATCATCGAGATAAACTCAAAATATAAAAAAAAGAGCAGGATATTCTCAAGGGAGTGATACGTACTTTCATGACCAGCCATCAAGATCGCACTGAATAGGTATAATTCCCTGGAGAGAAAAAGGACTAATATAGCGGCAAGAAAAGCAAGGGATACATTAAGAACCAACTGTAATGAGGATGCTATCCATGACAGCTTGAGCATTTTACAACGGCCTCTCGACTTTCTTCTATTATATAGTACTCCTCTTCGTCTTGCGTTTCATCCCCATAGGATTCCGTGACCCGATCCCGGCAAGAAAGGCATTCTGGGCGATTCCTTTCCCAAGGCGCTAACTCCTGCCCGCAGCTTATACACAAATCTAGTAGTTCCATTTCTACATCCTCCTTTGGTTATCAATCTAACTTCATACCTTTGCAAGGACTATGCCATGGAGTGAATGCTCTTAGAGTTATGCAAAAATGCATAGTTATGTAGCCGTGCATAGTCCTGTGTTCTTTTTCACTACTCAACCCCCGAACTCTTGCATCTCTAATCTTGGCATCGATCTTGCATATTAACTTAGGCGAGCGGGGTAATCAGAAAAATTAAAGGAGTTGTTAAGCATTGATCCAACTGAACATGTTTATTAATGGAGAATGGGTTCAGGCACAAAGCGGAAAGACAAGAGAAATTATGAATCCTGCGAACGGCCAAATCATTGCTGTAGCGGCCGAGGGGGATGTTGTAGATGCCCAAAATGCCATCGAGGTCGCGAGACAGGCTTTTGACAGCGGCGTATGGTCGGACCTCTCCCCTGCTGCTCGAGCCTCCTTCTTATTTAAAGTGGCTGACAAATTAGAAGAAAGAGCCGAAGAAATCGCTCACTTAGAGACGCTTGACAATGGGAAGCCCTTACGGGAAACCCGCTTTGATGTAGCCGATGCAGCCGCTTGCTTCCGTTATTATGCGGGGCTGGTCACGAAGCCGGATGGCCAGACCTATCATGTGGCGGATCCCATGCAAGCGATGGTGGTCCGGGAACCGGTCGGTGTCTGCGGGCTCATTGTTCCTTGGAACTATCCTTTACTTATGGGAGTATGGAAAATTGCTCCAGCCTTAGCGGCCGGCAATACGATCGTTTTTAAACCATCCGAAGTAACCCCTGTTACCTCGATTAAGCTGTTTGAAATTCTTCAAGAAGTAGGGATCCCAAAAGGAGTTGCGAACTTGGTGATGGGACCAGGAGCAACGGTGGGAAATGAACTGGCAGAAAATGTGAACGTGGATAAAATCTCGTTTACCGGTGGAACCGCTACCGGGCGCAGCATTATGAAAGCCGCAACAAGCAACATCAAGAAGATTTCCTTGGAGCTAGGAGGCAAGTCCCCCAATATCGTGTTTGCCGATGCTGACTTTGAGACCGCTGTGGACTATGCCCTCTTCGCGATCTATGCCAACCAAGGCCAAGTATGCGCAGCAGGCTCTCGACTGCTGCTTGAAGAAAGCATACATGATCGTTTCTTAGAGCGCCTAGCCGAACGAGCCCAGCACATTCGTGTGGGTCCGGGAACCGATCCACAAACCGAGATGGGGCCGTTAATCAGTCAGGCTCATATGGAAAAGGTTCTCTCTTATGTGGAGATTGGTAAGCAAGAAGGTGCACGATTGGTTTGTGGTGGCAATCGCCTGCAGGATGGAGGGCTGGATCAAGGCTTTTTCATGGAGCCGACGATCTTTGCGGATACCACGCCTGACATGCGAATCGTGCAAGAAGAAATCTTCGGCCCCTTCCTCGCCGTACAAAAATTCAAGGATGAAGCGGATGCGATTCGCCTCGCCAATCATACCGTTTACGGATTGGCTGGAGGAGTTTTTACATCGGACGGCGCCAAAGCAATGCGGGTGATTAAAAAGCTGCGGGCTGGAATTACGTGGGTAAATTGCTATCATCCTACGTACAATGAGGCTCCTTGGGGGGGCTACAAACAGAGCGGTATTGGACGTGGACTGGGAACATTCGGCTTTGATGAGTTCACAGAGGTCAAGCAAATCAACATTAATCTGCAAGTCGAGCCAATTGGCTGGTTTGAAAAATAAAACGACTAGAAAACAAACAACAGGAGGGTTATGATGGTTAGTCAACCTAAAGTAAAAGAAGATTTAAAAACGAAATATGCAGAGGTATATGCTTATACGAATCAGGTGCTTAACCTGATCGATAAAGAAGAGATTACAAAAGAAGAAGCGGCATGGATTACCAGACAAACGGTCGATAATTTCCGCGATCACGTCAATCCAGGGTTCCTTAATTACCGTAAGTCCGTAACTAAGGATGGGCAATTTGCGGCTGTCGAATGGAGAGACGCGGGTCCGAACTCGTTTATGGATGTCAACGGAAAAGAATATATTGATTGTCTAGGCGGTTTTGGAATTTATAATGTAGGCCATCGCCATCCGAAGGTCATCCAAGCGGTCACGAGTCAGATGAATCGCCAACCATTGCACAGTCAAGATCTGTTAGATCCCCTTCGTGCCATGTTAGCCAAGATCCTAGCAGACATTACGCCAGGAGATCTAAAATACTCTTATTTCGCCAACAGTGGAACAGAGACCGTCGAAGCGGCCATGAAGCTTGCCAAAATGCACACCGGACGCACGACCTTTATTGCCACGACACGCGCTTTCCATGGTAAAAGTCTTGGGGCCCTTTCCGCTACAGCGAAAGGCGTATTCCGTAAGCCCTTCCTCCCTATGATTCCTGGATTCCGTCATGTTCCTTTCGGTGACATTGATATGATGAGGAAAACGATGGAATCCTGCGCAATGGTCGGGGAAGACGTAGCCGCTATTATTTTGGAACCGATTCAAGGAGAAGGCGGCGTGAACTTGCCTCCAGAAGGGTATTTAAAGCAAGTCCGAGACTTATGTAACCAATTCGGGGCCCTTCTGATTTTTGATGAAGTCCAGACAGGAATGGGAAGAACCGGAAAGATGTTTTGTGCGGAACACTATGATGTGGTTCCCGATATCCTTTGTCTAGCTAAAGCCTTCGGGGGCGGTGTGATCCCGGCTGGTGCCGTAGTGGCAACGGAAGAAGTCTTTAAGAGCTTTTTCCCTAACCCCTTCATTCAAACGACAACCTTCGGTGGAAACCCGCTGGCTTGTGCAGCAGCTATTGCGACATTTAATGTACTCATCGAAGAGAACCTTCCAGCACGGGCAACTGAGCTAGGAGACTATATGATGAAAGGCCTTCGCGAAGCCGCCGCAGCCTACACAGATAAGGTCATGGAAGTTCGAGGCAAAGGGTTGCTCATCGGTGTCGAATTCCATAATGATGAAATTGGCTACGAAGTGTCGAAGGGATTATTCGATCATGGCGTTCTCGTAGCAGGTACCCTGATCAATGCCAAAACGATTCGGATTGAGCCGCCACTCACCATTAGCTATCAAGAGGCTGATCAAGTCATTTCTGCTTTCCGTAAGGTCCTCGGCCAAGTAAAGATCTAACCCGAATATCAAACAAGAGGCTGTTTCATCAGCCTCTTGTTTTTCCATAGGTCCCAGTTTTAAAGTATAATGGGATTAGTCAGACCAAATCCTTAGATCACCGGAGGAAGCCTATGGTTCCAAGTTCGTTTGTAAGAAGAGCGCCTGTCTTATCGCTGGATGGTACGGGCCATGATGTATGGGAGATCATGTCTCAGCAGCACGAGCCCTACGTCTTTATTACAGACCCCGCCTCCAGCTCGAAAATTATAGCCTACATCCGAAACACGGATATGATGGCTTCCCTAGACCATAACATACAGGGGAAGAATGTCAAAGTACGTGAACTCCCCTTGCATACCAAAGTCACCTTTATCCAAAAAGAAGCGGATATGATCGATTTTTTTAAGGTTTTCGGCGAAGAAGTCGTCATCCTTACCAATCTTCAGGGCGAGGCGGAAGGATACCTGAAGCGGGAAGACATTTTGTATTTTCTGTTGACGAATCAGTCGACGGGAACCGATTGGATTCGTTCCCTGCTCAACTCAATACCGATGGGGATCGTCATTACGGATACGGAGGGGAATATCGAGAATTCAAGCTCCGAGGCCCTTCGCATGATCAGAACCACCCCGGAAGAATTGCGCAAAAAAAGAATCGGAGAAATTCTCGATCAAGAGAAATTTGACAGCGTGATCAAGCACGGTGAAACCGTGATGAATTATATTATTGTAAACGAACGAATTGGCGTATTAACCGATATCGCTCCCATTCGAGACCAACATGGCCAGATTACAGGGAGCCTCATTATTTTGCAAGACCTCCCCTATATTGAAAATCTGGCGATGGAGCTAGAGTACGTCAAGAACTTAAATACGGACTTACAAGCCATTCTCTCTTCAATTTACGATGAGATCCTTGTCGTGGATCATAATGGGGTATTACTGCGTTATAGCGGCAATCTGATTCAGGACTTTTGGGAGACAGACAAAGAGCAGCTCATTGGAATTAACCTCATGGAACTGGAAAACGAAGGAACCTTCTTTTCCGCCATTGTGAAAATGGTCCTTGAACGTAGGAAAAAGATATCTGTTACTCAAGAAAGCCGATCGGGAAAAAATGTGTTAGCGGTAGGCAACCCGATCTTCAATGAAGAAGGAAAGTTAGGAAGAATTGTCATCGCTCTTCGCGACATAACAGAAACCGTCATGTTAAAAGAAGAATTGATTCAGGTCAAGAAAATGACCGAGCGATATAAAAAAGAACTGGAACAATTGAGGGACCAAAAAAGCTATAGCCGGAACCGCCAAGTCATTTATGCAAGTGAAAGCATAGAGAAAGTCATGAAGTATATTCAGAAGGTGGCCAACGTCTCCTCCACCGTCCTGTTAACAGGAGAATCAGGAGTCGGGAAAGAAGTGTTTGCCCGAACCATTCACGAAATGGGACCCCGAAGCACGAAGCCTTTTATTAAAGTGAATTGTGGCGCCATTCCGGAAGCCCTGCTGGAGAGCGAGCTGTTTGGCTATGAAAAAGGAGCGTTCACAGGCGCCAACGCAAGCGGCAAACCGGGCTACTTTCAAATGGCCAATCGCGGGATTCTGTTTTTGGACGAGGTAGGCGAAATGCCTTTGAATCTTCAAGTGAAACTGCTTCGTGTCCTCCAGGAGCGTGAGGTGATTCGGGTCGGCGGTACTCAAGTCGAAGAAGTCGATGTCCAAATCGTTACAGCAACGAATAAAAATCTGGAAAACATGGTGGAAGAAGGCCTTTTCCGAGAAGACCTCTTCTATCGCTTGAATGTGATTCCGATACACATTCCTCCCCTCAGAGAAAGACCAGAAGATATACCCCTGTTAAGCTTGCATTTTTTGCAGAAGTTTAATGAAAAGTATGAGCGCAATCACCAATTATCCCAAGATGCACTCGATATACTGGAGTCCTATGCCTGGCCTGGCAATGTCCGTCAATTGCAAAATATCATTGAGCGGATTGTCGTCACCTCGGATCAGGAACTGATAGAGTCTGACGAGATTTCTCCCCTTCTGAAAAAAGTGAAGGGCGATCGCACCCGAAGGATTCATAAAATCATGCCGTTAAAGGAAGCGACGAAAGCGCTCGAGGAACAGCTAATCAAAATGGCCATGGATGAGTATAAAACCACTTCCATGTCTGCCAAGGTGCTCGGAGTCAGCCAATCCACGATTAGCAGAAAATACCAAGAAATACAGGAAAAATTAGAACGAGGTGAGTCGATTGGTCTTCCAATTTGATGTTATTGCTCCTTTCGAGGGCGTGATTGAAGCGGTCTTTCGTCAAGCAGGAGAAACCGTCGAAGAAGGTGAGCCGCTGTTTATGCTGAAGGCCAACAATCTTGCCCATCCGATTCAAGCTCCTGTGACCGGACTCGCGTTGAACATCGAAGTCAACCAGGGGGAGTTTGTCCTAGCCGGAATGATCCTGGCTACGATTACGGAATCAGACCAAAGTTAAAAACTACAGCTCATAGACCCATCCTATCATTTAGGAGGGTCTTTTTTTATTAATAAAAAGCCCTGACCGATTGTTGGCGAGTTCCGTTACAAGGTGCAAAATTGATATTCACATGTTTTTTCGAGCGTCGATTCGCAAATGGAATCACCTTTTCTTTGTCTTGTTGTACATGGCTTTATCACTAAATCACAATAGAAATAACAGGGTAATTCACAGGATATTTTAAAGATGTCCATAAGCTATTGAACAGCGTGACATGTGAATTGGAGTGTGATTTATTCTAACGGGTGTCGATAGTTGAATTCCGCAAACAAAATTAAAAGAAGGACTTCTTCTAATATAGCCAATATAGAAAGTCCTTCTTTATTATTTAACTGCCATCCTCATTTAGGAGTAAAGCTATTTATCCCCATTCTCTCAAAATCCTTCGTATTAAAAGTGGCTACTTGTTCACCTAAATGTTCCGCTTTTGAAGATAAATAGGCATCAGCAAAATCCACCTTATGGTAAGCAAAGTTAGACATAGCAGTGAGCAGAATTTCTTTATGATCGACCTCGCAAAACTCAATCAGTTTGGTTAACCATTCAGCAATTTCTTCCCTCGAATATTCGTAGTATTTTCCACTTAAAACATACACACATTCAGCGACTACGATCGGATCGAGTATTAAGGTCACTTCATGGTTCGTCATTCGCTCAAATAAGTTTCGAGCTTTTGGAGAATGTTCGAGGTGATCGTTTGCTAGAAAACGGATAATGACATTGGTATCTAAAATCAGTTTCACAGAACATCCTTCTCCTTCATCCTCTGTTCCGATCTTTCTTCGAGAGAATTATTGCGTACCTTTATAAAATCTGAGGTATCTTGTTTAGGTTTTGCTACACCGAACAGATCAAGGATTGCTTTCTTTTTCACGACCTCGAATTTGGTTTCCCCGTTTTCATCAATAATAAAACGTATGTTATCCCCTTCCTCAATTCCTAACGTCTTACGAATTTCCAACGGGATGACGACTTGACCTTTGCTCGATATCTTACTTGCGGAAGTAACCATCATAGTTCACCCTTACCCATATTATATTTCTTACTTTTATTTTAGTCTTACCCCGGTAAAAAGTAAAGGTAAGCTGAGCACCTCTCTATGTTCCGATGTAGAGTATCGTGGACAACCACCCGAAGGGGGTGGTACTGCCCCACTAATACAAATAACATTTATTGTAACGGGTGGTTGAAAACCTCCAATTTCTGCTGATCGAAAACATGTAATACAGAGATAAAGTTAATGATTCTATTGTGCTAGCGGGATTCGATAGCAGGGGAACGGAATCGGCATCCATCCCCTGCTTCGTTGTCACACCTTAGAATAATTGCATTGTAATAGTTTGAAACCTTCGAAGTAAAAGTATCGTCTTTATGTTTAGAACAAATATTCGAGGTGATAAATTCTATGTTTAGATTGTTACTAGGTGTCCTATTAGCGATTTCTGTTTTATCTGGATGCTCCCAACAAAATGGAACAGCATCTTATCCTAGTGTTGTTATCTGGAATAACACGCAATATGGTTTATCAGTTGAGGAAGTTCCAAGTCAACAAATTGGAAAGCAAATTGGCGAAGTCATGAAAAACTCTCATCCGATGCCTAAAGAGAATAACGAAGCTAATGACACCTCCGTTGGCAGTAAATTATACGAAATCTCAGGAAAAGACTCAGAAGATGCAATTGCAGTCGAAAGGGACGGAAAGTATTTGTTAGCAACGAAAAACGGACTCTTAAATAACAAGTAGTTATTTCGCTAAACCAGCTAATAGTTTGTCAACATTTTTCATTAAAATATAAATTTCAGTCGTGCTATACTAAAAATGCACATACCAAATAACCTTCCAACACCTCTATGGAAGGTTTTGTTGTATATGGTTTTTTCATTTAATTAGGTTAAATCTTGGAAAGCGGTTCTGTTTTTTAGAATAGCATATATCCAATGGAGCAGCTTATTTACACAAGCGATCACGGCTACTCTAAAAGGTTTACCTTCGTTTCGTTTCTTGTCGTAATACTCCCTTAATCTCTTGTTACGGGGGATAATCTCGTCACCTTGTTTCTTCTTACGAGAGTCCCGAATGGCACAACGAACAGCCATATACAGCGCGTGCCGTAATTGACTAGATCCTCGTTTTGTAATCTTTGTGATCGTCGCTTTGAATTTACCCGATTCAAATACTTCTGGATCTACACCAGCGAATGCTACTAGTTTTTTAGGGTGATTAAACCGATCGATTTCCCCGATCTCAGAGATAATCGTTGCCGCGATCTTTTCTCCAATACCGGGGATCGTTTGGATAATCCCATATTCTTCAATCTCTTTAGCAAGAGCATCTATCTGTTTTTCTAATTTCGATAGGTGCTTTTGGTATTGAAGAATCATCTCAACAGACATTTGCAGTGTAAAGATAAGACTTTGATATAAGTTCCTTTGAAATGGATTACGAGAAGCTGCTGCCATTAGAGCACTGGCTTTTTCTCTAGCCCACTTCTCTGAACGACTGATACATAACGATGCGATTTTATCTGCTACTTGAGCTTCTCCAGCATGAATAACAGCTTCTGAAGTCGGAAACTCCAACAGAGTAAGAAGAGAAACTTTAGAGTATAAGTCCCCGAATATTCCACGGTACTCCGGAAACACCTGATCGAGAATAGCATGGAATTGTAGCTTTGTTTGAGAACTAATCCCTGATAAACTTTCGTGTTGGCGAGTTAAATGGCGTAGGTTGAGTAATTGGATTCCACGTTTCTTATAGGGTTCCAACTCTTCCTTGTAGTAAAGCTCACAGAGGTGGTAAGCGTCTATGGCATCTGTTTTGACCTTACGTAAACTTGAACTTTTGGCTCTGTAAGCAATTAAAGGATTAACGACAATATATACATACTGATGCTCATCCAAAAACTGAACAATCGGTGTTTGATAGTGACCCGTAGACTCTAAGACAATCGAAGGTTTTACTCTAGTAAGTTTCTCAATCTCTACTAGAAACTGAAGGAAGTGATCCAATCCTTCTAGGTCATGAATAATTTTAAAGCTATGTTTATAAGGTTTCCCCTTATCTAAAAAAGCTTGAACCTGACTTTCCCCTTTGGCAATATCCAGACCAACGACTGGATTCATATTTTATCTCCTCCCATAAAAGTGATTGCCGGTAACCCCTAATTCCTTCTTGTAGTGTCATAGGTTCGCTTGTTATGCGGGATCCCACTCCCAACCAGCCTGAATCATGTTTCTACAAGTAGGGGGCGAACGGTTTAGCTAACGGGGTCTTTGCCCCACGGGATCGGTCGTTCTGCCCCGGCTACCGTATTAATAAACCCTCTTAAATAAAAAAGGTCAACCAGAAAAAACTGGCTGACTTCATAATACGAACGGAGATCGATAGCGGGGAACGAGATCGCGGCATCCTTCCCCTGCTTTTTGCTGCGAAAGGGTAGAATGGTGGAACAAAACGATAAAAAGCCTAACCATTAGGTCAGGCAGTATGTCATCGCTGTTTCTGGGTGATGGACTTGGCTGTTAGAAGGGCATGCGGAAAAAAAGGCGAAGCAATATCCACCAAATTATCCCAATGTAGTACACGTATTCTCCACACAGCCCTTAGTGATTTTCGCTCCCATGTCTCAACGGGTCAAAGCCCTTTCATTCCTTCGTTACATCTATCTAAAGGGTGGAGGTCGGTCTTTCGTTTTACTTAATGCAATTTGTCCTTTCCATTTACCTGAACTTGGCTTCCGTAAAATTGAGTCCTGCGTGACGCAATATAGAATTCCCCATGAGCAAAGCCGCTTAAATCGCCTGATTCTCCTAAAATTCCTGCTAGTGAAATAATGTTAATCCCTTTGATAGTAAGCATTTTCTTTGCGAATGGTATGCGATTAAGCACGGATTTAAACTCTACCTCGACTTTGATGAAATAAATTAGCCTCGTAGAAAAACAAGCGGTTTTTGTAGTTATTTTAATGTGTCAGTCAACGGGTTAAACTGTTTGATCTTTTGTATTGATAGATTCAAACTGTAGTTCCCATGATCGAGAAGGTGATTAAGAAAGAGATTCAATTGATCTTGGGATTTAACTTTTATTTTTAAATGGTAACAGCCTTCCCCAGATATCCGGTGAGCTTCAACTACCTCATTTCGATCATTAATAAAACGAATAAACGAATCATGATTTGCTGTTTTCATATGAACAATGACAAAGGCTGTATAAGAAAATCCTAATTTCATTTCATCGATTATTAAGGAGTAGGCTTTAATTACTCCACTTTCCTCAAGTTTTTTAATACGATTTCCTACTGCTTGTCCAGTCATATGTATTTGTTCCCCCAAGTCTTTCCATTGGATGCGTGAATTTTCGGTTAGTAGTCGGAGGATCTGAAAATCAATTTTATCAAGTTGCATATAAATTCCTTTCGCCATGAAATTATTTTATATAAAAGTGTTTCATCAAACCATCGATCAAAATCAAGATATTATTTATTATTTTATTATAATTTAATTTTGATGAGGTGAAAAAAATGAGTGTAGCTTTGATCTTAGTTGATATTCAAAATGACTATTTTCCGAATGGTAAGATGGAATTAAGCAATCCTGTTACAGCAGCAGCTAATGCTGCTAAAGTTCTTGAATGGTTTAGACAGAATAACAAAGATAATATTTTTCATGTCCAGCATATCGCAAGTGAAGCAGGGTTAGGCTTCTTTCTTCCAAACACGGAGGGAGCAGAAATCAATGAGTCTGTTTTACCATTAGAACACGAAAGTGTTATCATAAAACATGCGCCTAACAGCTTTTTCAAGACGGAATTAGAAAGCAAATTAAAAGAAAACGGAGTGACCAAGCTAGTGATTTGCGGTATGATGACGCATATGTGCATTGATGCCACAGTCAGAGCCGCAGTGGAGCTAGGTTTTGAATGTACATTGATTGAAAATGCATGTGCGACAAAGGACTTAGTTTATCAAGATAGGGTCGTCGCGGCTGAACAGGTGCATTACGCCTTCATTAGTGCACTTAATGGAATATATGCCAATGTAGTTTCAACCGAGGATCTCTTGCAAAAAGAGTCTAATACGATCTTCAACAACAACTAATTTTATATGCGGATAATCTGACTTTCACAAAACAAGAACCCTTCTTTCGAAAGAAGGGTTCTTGTCAATTGCACATCCGTCGCTTAGAATCAAGTTATTGAGCGAACGGGGATCGATAGCGTAGGAGTGGCTTTTTAAAGCTACGGCAATTCCATAAGCTGTCTATTGGTTTAGTCAGCCTCTTTACTTTTCCATTCTTCCCATCTGTGCGTATATTTCTGTAAGATCCCATTCGGTCTAAAATGGTCGCCCGTCTTAATGATAAGGCGAATTTTCCGCATTTGTTCCTCAAAGCCTTTATATCCTGAGACTTTATCGGCATAGATTGCATTCATCAAAACGAAATGGGGTGACGGATATTTTTCGGTTAAGAACGAAAGAGACGTCTCAATCGGCGTGTACTTTTTTCTCTTTCCTTCCCACTGGTCAATAGTTGCTGGCATTTCATGCGTACTTTCTTGAAGAAGTTCGAATAAAAAGTCCACTCTTTTAAAATACGGTCTCGATACAGAGATATTCATTCGTCTTAATGTTTCTTCATGCTGTGGATAAAAAACAACTTGGGAAAAGCCCCGTTTCTCCGAGTAATTAAATATTTCATGTATTTCTTCCTCTGTGACTAATTCGAATGTATCGAATACAAAAAGTGTACCTTTCGCGTTTTGCAACATTCACGCCCCCTTTACTTTAAAGTATGCACAAAAAACATATATATTGGAAAAGAAAAAGGATGTTCATTCTCCGTAAGCAAAATTTCAGTTTTATTGAAATCATGTGTTGTCGATTATTTATTGATAGTTAAATAACATAGATAAAATTAAAGCAGAACTCCTTCCAACATAACAGTTTGAGAGAAGTCCTGCTTTTGTGATTTTAACAACGAATTATGATGTGATGTGAATCCCCTTGCTTGCACCACTAAACGGAACCCGTTAGCCGTTTGTCAGGACCTCTAGCCTAGTATTTATAGGTTTCGTCTTCAAAGATAATTTTTCCATCTCCCATCGTCAGCTTTACTTTCACTTCTAGCCATTCCTCCGGAGGAACGGTAAATAGATTACGATCCAAGACGATCACATCTGCTAATTTACCTTCTTCTATGGTACCTAATTCATCCTCCCTAAAACTTCCATACGCTGAACCTATCGTATAGGCTCGAAGCGCCTCAGCCAAGGTAATTTTTTGTTCAGGAAGCCAGGTACTTTCCGGATTACCGCTATTATCCACCCGCGTAATGGCCGTATAAAGTTGACGCATGGGATTCATGGAGATGGCAATCGGGAAATCCGTTCCCAGAGCCAGGTGAGCTCCTGAATCCAACAGAGACTTGGTTAAGAAGACATTTTTTTCTCTGTCTGGTCCAATGATCGATGTATACACATCCCTCGAGGACGCCGCCATGTGATCCGGCTGCATGGAAACGCTGACGCCTAGGGCAGCAAAACGATTAATGTCGCTGGGGTGTATGACTTCGATATGCTCTACTGTATGTCTGGAATCTCTCTTCCCGTTTTGTCGCGCAGCTTCTTCAAAAGCATCCAATGTCAATCGGACGCCTGCATCTCCAATCGCATGAATACGGACCCTGAATCCTAGCTTGTCCGCTTGGACTACACGATCAATGAATACATTACGCTCTATGGCTGCATGTCCACCATGATCCGGCTCATCGGTGTATGGAGATAAAAAGTAGGCCGTGTGACCGGTCACCGTTCCATCAATAAACTGTTTGAGACCTGAAAATTGGAGACTCTTCGATTGATATTGAAGACGTAAGGATTGAGCTTTCTCCAGATCGCCATCTAATTCAGGCGTAATATGGATTCTTGTTGTTAGTTTTCCTTCATCCTCAAACTTTTTGTATAGCTCAAAATCCTGAATAAAATTATCTAGCGGGGCATACAGTTCATTCACGGAAGTAACTCCATATTGAGCGGTCAGCTGGAGAAATGTTCTTAGAATGGATTCTTTTTTCGTCTGCGATAATTGCAATGCTTTCTCTAACACGGGTTGTTGAGCGAGTTCGTATAAAAGGCCTGTTAATGCCCCCTTTTCATCTCGTTCAAAACGCCCAAATTCAGGATCCTGGATCTCTTCCGTAATCCCCGCTAGTTCTAATGCTTTCCTGTTGACCCAGGTATAATGGCCTTCTGCGTGAAAGAGTATCACCGGACGATCGGAAATCCGAGAATCTAAGATTTTATAATGAGGTTTTTCGTCGTTCTCCCAATACCCTGCGTCCCATTGCATGCCGATGATCCATTCCTCATCAGGGTGGTTTGTTGCGAAGGTTTCAACCATCTCTGCTACTTCTTGTGCCGATCTAGCCTCGAATAAATTAACGCTTCCTATACTCAAGGCGCCAAACATAATATGAAGGTGAAAGTCATGAAATCCCGGCATGATTAACTCCTCACCAAACTCATAAACCTTGGTTTGCTCCCCTATAAACGGCTCCATATCGCGCTTGGAACCTATCGCTGCAATTTTGTTTTCGACAATAGCAATCGCTGCAGGGTGCGGCGTGTCCGTTAAACCTGTAAAGACGGCATTGCCTGATAAGATGAGATCTGCTTTTCTGTGAGTTTGCATACTACGTTCCCCTTTATCCATTGATTACCTCTTCTACGTCATCTACGTGTAATTCAGGAGGTTTCTGTGTAAACATTTTTGTAAGATATAATAGATAAATGACTCCTATAGCTAACCATGTCCCACCTAATAGGAGGGAGTACTTATTCAGTTGAGTTAAAAATAAGGACGTCACGGCTACACCCAGCAATGGAATGACAAGATACAAGATCGCTTCGCTCATGGACCTTTTTTTATTCTTCATAAAGAAGTGGGCAATTACGGAAAGATTTACGAAAGTAAAGGCAAATAAGGCACCGAAATTGATTAAGGAAGTAGCGGTATCAATCGTAAAGAACACCGAAGTCAAAGCTAGAGTACCGATAATTAGCACGTTGTTGACGGGGGTATGGAATTTGGGAGATACATACCCAAAGATTCTTTTAGGCAAGATGTTTTCTCTCCCCATCGCATATAAGATACGGGCTGCGCTACCCCCTGAAGCAACGGCGGAAGCAAAAGCTGCGGTTAACACCACGGCAAGAAACAGGCTCGTTAAGAGATTCCCTCCTAGAAAAGACAGGATCTCGAGGGCAGCCGACTCCGGATCTTGAAAAGAGAGAAAATTGGGATAAATGAGCTGAGCCAAGTAAGTGGTAGCAATGAACAATACTCCTCCGATGACAGGAACAAGGAGAATGGCCTTTGGCATGGTCTGCTTTGGATCTTTTGTCTCTTCAGATAAGGTCGTCACGGCATCAAACCCTAGAAAAGCGAAGCATAAAAGAGGGACTACGCCGAGTATCGCTGAGATCTTGATATCTGGATTGAAGAATGGCAGCATGGAAAAACTCCCCGCCCCTTTACCATCAAGCAATCCTTTCACAGATAAGAAACAGAACAGCACGAGAAATAAAAGTTGGAAAACAACTAAAAAAGTGGTGAAATTCGCCGCAAATCGAATGCCTAAAATATTGACTACGGTAATGACGGTAACGAATAGCATAATCCATATAAACATCGGCACCCCAGGGAGATAAGGGGAAACGAATATCCCCACGAGCAAAGCGCTAATCATAGGACTAAAGAGATAATCCACTAATATCGCCCAACCGACCAAAAATCCCATATGGGAACCCATGGCTTTCTGTGTAAAGGTATAGGCTGAACCCGATGTTGGGAATTCCTTGACTAGCTGTCCATAACTATAAGCCGTAAACAGCATGACAACCAACGCGATGGCGTATGCGGTTGGAATCATGCCCTGGGTCATCTCAATGGCAATCCCATAGGTGGCGAACACGGTGACTGGAGCCATAAAGGAAATCCCGAACAAAACCACGTGCTTTAATGTTAGCGTACGTTTAAGCGTGGGCGATCGATCCATTCCAAGTCAGACCTCCTTTTTATTTGTCTTTCAAATTTAATGCCACCAGACTTGCAAAATCATGGACAAGTGTTGCGGCCAGTAGCGATGTAATCTGGGTGGGATCATAGGGAGGCAGAACTTCGACCAGGTCAAACCCAATATAGTTAAAGCCGGTTAGGGAGCGGACCATCTCCAGTGTTTCAAGACTGCTAAAACCACCCACTTCCAGCGTACCCGTGCCAGGAGCACAAGAAGGATCGACAAAATCAATGTCAAACGTTAAGAAGCAAGGGGTATCTCCAATGACTTCTCTCATGTGCTGAAGGATACGGTTAAACCCACGCTGCCGAATTTCTGGTGTAGTGACCACGTTATAGCCCAAGTCATAGCTAGCTTCAAGATCCCCAGGATGATTCAGCGTTCCTCGTATGCCAAGCTGGAACACTTTCTCCGGTATGAGCAGTCCTTCTTCGTGTGCGCGGATGAAAGGCGAGCCATGCCAGTATTTCTCATCATAATACGTATCCCACGTATCCGTATGGGAATCAAAATGGATCATCGCTACAGGACCGTAAACCTTGGCCGCCGCTCGTAAACTTGCAAGGGTAATAGAATGATCCCCCCCTAAACCGATAGGAACAATTCCTTGATTCATGAGGCTGAGTACGGACCCTTCCATTAAGTCATAGCTTCGATGAATATTATGTGGGATGACAGGAACATCCCCAACATCGATGGCGTTTGTATCAGTAAAGGGATACACGCTGTGAGTGGGATGATAAGGAAAGAGTGTCATAGAAGACTGGCGAATGGCCTGCGGTGCAAAACGGGCTCCTACACGAAACGAAGCAGCTGTGTCGAAAGGCATCCCGACTATGGCGAGCTTTGCCTTAGGGTGAGTAGCAGGTAATCGCATAAACGAACCTGTCGTACAGAATTCCGGCTTAACATCCGGTGAAAGCGGATACTTCATTGTTATCATAATCCCCCTTTTGTATATCACCAAACTAACAACTATTAGTTTATATTCGAATTATAAAAGCATCTTTTGAGTAAAGTCAAATGATTTTTAAATTTCCATATTATTAATTTACCTATCATTGAACTCTGGATAGGCCACATCGTTGCCCTCTAATCAAGGTCTACTGCCGTTCCTGCCCTTTGAATTTTCATCACGCAAATACCATACCAACTACTCAGCCTTCAAAACATCACCTTTTTCAAGCCGTTTTTATGCATGGTTGCATTGGTTATGAGTAAATGAATAATAGAGGTTCAGGATCCAAAGAAAAATAGCCCCCGGAATCGCTTCCGAAGGCTGTGTTTAATCCTTGATTCGTAAATATTATGCATATCCTACAAAAATACTCTGTGACATCGTTTCCCAGACATGCCTGAGCCTTATTTTAGTCTCATCCGCTCCATAATAATGGATTTGCATAAACATGCCGTCCAAAATGCAGTAATAAGTAGCTAATAAAGTCTCTACACTTACCGGTCGAATTATCCCCTTCTCCATCCCTTCCGTGAAAATAGCGGTTAACACACTAGACATTAACGCTTCCGCTTCAAGGAATTTCATGTTTAATTTTTCTTTTAACATATCCGGAGGAAGCAGCATATTTCTTTTCAAGAATAAGGTCAACGTTTCATTCTGTATATAGAATTCCAACATGCCATATAAGAGGTTATACAGCTTATCATAAGTAGAATCCGACTCTATCTTTCCTATGATCTCTTTGGTTTGCTCAATAATCTTCCAGTTTACCTCTTCATAAATAGATACAAACATCTCTTCCTTGCTCTGAAAATGATTATATATGGAAGGGGTCTTAATCCCCACTTCTTTGGCAATTTGATGAATCGATGCGCCTTCATAGCCAAAACGGGCAAAATGGATCATTGCAACGGCTTTAATTTTTTCTTTTGTCATATCTTATCACCATAAGTTTTATTTTCTAGTTTACACGAAAAGGCTTGAAGAAGGAAACCAGCCAACATGAGAAAAAGTCCTGACAATGGCATCAGGACCTTTGTTTATGGATTTTGTTTTACCCCTCTCGCACTTCCTCGAGCTGGAATTCCGGTGGTTGTTGACTAAAGAAATTCGTCAGATATAACAGATAACAGAAGCCGATGGCAGCCCAGCTTAACCCAAGAACCAACGAACTCATCTCCAGATTGATCCACAATACTCCTATACATAAAATCCCCACAAAGGGAGAAAGGACGTAGCTCCAAAATCCTTTTACTGTCTTATGTTTTTTCTCTCGATAGGCGTAATGCGCAATAACCGATAGATTGACAAAACTGAAGGCGATAAGGGCGCCGAAGTTAATGAACGATATCGCTGTAACTAGATCCAGAAAGATCGCACTTAAAGCAACGACTCCAACGAGCAAAATATTAAAAAGAGGGGTGGCACGACGCGGTTCAATGTAACCAAACCACCTCGACGGTAAGACATTATCACGTCCCATTACGAACAGGAGTCTGGATACGCTTGCATGGGAGGATGTTCCCGAGGCAAGGATTCCCGTAAAAATTCCGGCCATAAAAACAGACTGAAAAAATTGTCCCCCAACATAAAGGGCAATTTCCGGACCTGCAGCTTCCGGATCCAGAAAGCGTGTATTATCCGGAAAGAAGGACTGTGTAAAATAGGAAACGGAGATGAACAAAAACCCGCCGATTAGTGCAACTAAAAAGATCCCTCTAGGAATCGTCTTCCTGGGTTCCTTGGTCTCTTCCGTTAACGTCGTCACAGCATCAAAGCCTAAGAATGAAAAACAAAGAACAGTGGCTCCCGCTACGATAGCGCTCAGATCGGTTGCCGGATTAAAGAAAGGCTGAAGAGTGAATACCTCCCCGGTTCCTTCTCCTAGTTGAAGGCCTCTTACGATCAGGATTACAAAACAGATCATGACCAGGAATTGGAAAGTAACCAATAAAGAATTGAAATTCGCAGAGATGGTTACCCCCATGGCATTAACCGTCGTCATGATCAGCACCGTGCCGATAATCCACACCCAATGCGGCACATCAGGAAAAAGAGCCGAACAGTAAATCCCAGCGAGCAAGGCATTAACCATAGGCAAAAATAAATAATCGAGCAGGGCAGACCAACCTACCATAAAACCTAGATGCTTATTCATCGTTTTTTGAGTATAGGTATAGGCTGAACCCGCGGTCGGGAAAGCCCTTACCATTTTTCCGTAGCTGCTCGCCGTAAACAGCATAGCAACGAGTGCAATAAGATAAGCCATGGGAACATGACCATCCGTCATCTCCGATACGAGCCCGAAAGTATCAAATACCACCATCGGTGTCATATAGGCTAGCCCTAGAATAACCACATGCCATAAAGATAATGAGCGATTTAACACTCTGCCATTTTCCATGTATGATCCCCTTTCCATCTGATTTTAATTATGGCTTCTTTACACCCCCCTTTTTTTGCCACAACTATATTCAAAAGCAAGAATCATACCAAAATAAAAACTATCAAAACATTCAAAGATATCAGCCTCTATATAGGCGTTCACTTCCTCGTTTGCTATGCAGTGGTGAATATCTATTCAATAGTGCATAAATCTTTAAGGATAAACACCCTTCCTTCCATGGCATAGATTTTGCAATGAAAGTCAGTAAACCAAAAAGGAGATACCCTATGCCGACCAAGACCCAAACCTTAAGCGGAAGATTGATTGTAGTGACTCTAGCCATCATCCTTTTTCTTTCCTCTGTAAATTTGTTCATTACCTATCAAGTAACAAAAGAAAGCGTTGTCAATTCTATTTCTAAGTTTAGCATGGAAACCGCACAGAGCATGGCGAAAAACGTAGATATTGAAGCCTATGAGAGCTTTCTTAAGGACAAATCTGCTAACTCCGTCTATTGGAAATTAAGAGAGGATCTGAATCGTTTTAGAGAAACTTCTGGCTCTCTCTATGTATACACCATAGAATTCGCAGAAGACGGTAAACTTAGAATTCTCATAGACGGACAGCCTAGAGACTCAAGCGTGGCTTCGCCTATAGGAGAAGAAGTAGAACAACTACCTGAACAAAACTTGGCTTCGCTACAAGCAGGCATAACCACAAGCACAGACATTATCTATCACCCTACATATGGAGCGTTCGTATCCGCTTTTGCTCCTATTAAAAATCGCAACGGTGACGTCATCGGTATGCTAACCGTTGACACGGACGCGCAGCTTCTTCATGAGATCGGTCTGAAAGTGATAAAGGAAAATGCCCCCTTTGCTCTAGGAATCTATTTGATTGCCCTTCCACTTCTTATGGCACTCCTTTACTTTTACATTCGCAATAAACTTAAGCCTATCACGATTCTAAGTGCTACTGCCCATGAGATGGCGACAGGAAACTTTATGCAGGCGCGTGAGCTTGTCCATTCATTAAAATCGAATGACTTAAAGGAAATTAGTCAACTTTCCACTTCGTTTCTTGCCATGGTAACCAACATGACAGATATCATGGAACAATTAAAAAAGACCTCTGCTCATCTGAGTATGTCTGCCCAGGAATTATCGATAAGCACTCACCAAGCAAGTGCTTCCAGTGAAAATATCACCTCAACCATCCAACAGCTTGCTTGTGGTACGGAGAAGCACTTCCAAGTGATAATAGAGACGGAAGAAGTGATCCAGAATATGTTAACTAGCATGAAGATCGTCCAGTCCTCTGCCGATCAAGTCAGTCATTCATCTTCCCAAGCAGAAGAATGTGCGGCTACAGGTACCCTTATCGTAAATGAAAGTATGGATAGTTTCAATACAATACAACAGACTGTGGACCGTTTGTCTTTGGCTATTCGGGAGTTAAGCGCACGTTCGAAGGAAATAGGCCATATCACCCAAGTGATTACGGAAATAGCAAGCCAAACCAATTTACTATCCTTGAATGCCTCCATTGAAGCCGCTCGTGCCGGCCAGCACGGACGAGGATTCTCCGTCGTCGCAAACGAGATTCACAAATTAGCGAAACACTCCTCTGAATCGGCTAGTCAAATTACGGAAATTGTCAAAGTGATCAAACAGATTACAGACAAATCAGTGCAAGAAATGGATATCACGCTTAACGAGGTTTTCAAAGGAAATCAGAGCATGAACCAGGCAGGAAATGCTTTTTTAGCGATACGCGAGTGTATCACCCACGTAGGTAATGAAACCCGCCTCACTCTGATGAATATAGAGGAACTGTCTGCCCATACGCAAAAGGTTCGAGAATCCATCCAAACGGTTTCGGCACTAGCAGAAGAGGTCGTTCTAGGTAGCCAAAGTATTTCTGCGGCCACTGAAGAGCAGTATGTTTCCATAGAAGAAACCAGCAATGCTTCTTCTTCACTCGCGACCTTAGCTGATGAACTGAACCTTCATATGCAAAAATTTAAAGTGGAATAACTAGTGGGCATCAGGAAGATCCCAAAAAAATAGGTATAGAGAACACGTTTCTCTATACCTTTTCTATATCTAGTCATCCTCGGCTAGGCCAGATTAGAGGCCGTATAGCTATAGGCTTCACTATTTCTGGTGAGCACATCGACATACTCCGGATAGGCCAACAACATCTTTTGTAATCTTACAATCTTTTCATCCAGTTTTTCACTCGCTGTCAGCACTTCAGCACTCGAAAATCCATGTCTCGCTACTAAATACGTTAAATGGTTTCTCATCTCTTCCACTTCCATTTTCATTTTCACCATCTGAAGATGCAGCATTTGAATTAATTCCCCTTTAATAGATTCCACCTTACCCTATAGGGAGGTTTATTTTGTATCTATTAATTAAAGCAAGTTTCATACCAAGCTTTTATTTTAGTGGGAAAGCATTGAGAAATTCTTCTACCTGCATGATCATTCCTACCCCTCTACCCCACGCCGCCAAAACATCCAACTAATAACAATCATACATCCCATGATGATAGAAAACCATACGATCGCATGGTTTAACCCCATCCATTGTGAACTGACACCTAACATAAGGATAGGGATGCTCACTCCCAAATAGGTAACAACAAAAAAGCTAGACACGATATCTGCACGGTAAGTATTGGGAGAAACTTCATTCACTAATGCTAAACTTCCTGCGTACGCAGGACCATGACCTAAGCCAATGAGGACTGTGGTAAACATCAGAAACCCAAGGGATTGGGTGATAATGGTCAGTATCATCCCGATTAATCCAAGAATTAAAAACGTATATCCAATCGAAATCAACGTTCGAATAGACTGCTTTTTAAGCATCATTTGATGCAGCGTAGATAATCCGAGTACAAGAGCAATGATACCTCCCGAAATACTTAAATTGGTTTTTCCAACTATAGTTCCTAAATACGAAGGAATGATAGACAACATTAAACTCATGATCCCCCATGCCAAAAAGGACGTTGTCGAGGATAAGTAAAAAGGTTTTCGAATATCCTTTGGAACACTTGGTTTGCGTAATCGAAAAGGGGTCAGGGAAGGCTGAATTCTATCATGAATATAAAATAATCCTATCACACCAGGAATCGCCAACAAAAAATGCATCATATAGGAAAGTTGAGTTGGATAAGGAGCATAATCGCCCATAACCCCTGATAAAACCGGACCTAGAGCATTACCCATGGTCACCGCAATGGCTGCAACGAAAGCTGATTTTAATTTGTCCTGCTTTGGTTCTAACTCCGTCATAGCGGCAACAGCCACTCCATTCAGCATTCCAACGGATAACCCTTGAAACAATCGAGACAATAAAATCATACCGATGCCGTTGGACAAAGCAAAACATATGGATCCCATGATAGAAAATAAGATACCGGATATTAGCACTTTCTTTTTTCCTATACGATTAGAGAGTTGTCCAGAAATGACAATCGTCGGGATTACGATAAGGGCATAAGCCGCAAAAACAAGCGTGATCATGCTTGATGACAGGTTCCATTGCGTTCGGTAAATAGCATAAAGAGGCGCAGGAAGGTTCGTTCCTAGTAAGGTAATAAATAAACTATAGGCAACCAACCAAAAAGATGTGGTCTGACTACTTACTAGTTTCCTGACTTTATTCCACAAAGCATGCTGTGGCACAGGATGACTTACCGCCTTGACTTGGATTACATCCATAGAACTTTCAAGCTGATTAATCACATTTCGGAGGTTCATATCGTCAAGGCATGTTAAAATCTTCATTCGAGAAATATGGGTTTCCCCTGTTTTACTGACGGTTAATTTGTCAATATTACATCCTCGTAGACTAAATAATTCAGCAATCCGTGCTAGAACACCAGGTTGGTTTTTTACCAATACGGATATAGTCTGTATAGTCACTTTGCTTGAACCCCCTTCAGCATTGATACCTTGTATGATAACATCCCAAAAAGAATATAAAAAATATCTATATTGTTTGTTTATCATATCAAAAAGGTATGAAGGTATAGGAGGATTAATCCTCTGGAAGTTCTACGTAATCATTTATAGTACCTAGTTTGAAAATCAAGTCCGACTCGGGAAAAATCTGCAGCTCAATCCATAGCACTTAAGATAGTAAAGGATCAGGATGGCTAAGATGCCAACGAGAATCTCCCACATATGCACATTTAAGATGATCATCTTACGGGCAATCGCAAAAATGATAATATCCATGACTAGAGTCATATCATGCTTGATGAGCATGAGAGCGACTTCCAATCCAATAATATATAACAGGGCCTGCGCCAAAAAGTCCTGAAACTTCTCCGTGATCTTTCCTTCCGTTATATAGTTGAAAAGATCATGAATTAGCATGGTGCCTTCCGCAACCACAGCAACGATAATGATGCCCGCGAGTAACCATTCGAAATACTTAACCATCTGGGTAAATGCCTGTTCAAGGGATTTAAGATTCATCTTCACTCCTCGCCTTCCTATTAATCCTTACTTACTCGATTGGAATTGTTTTCTATTAATTACAAGGAGTATATCATCGTTTTTAAGAGATGAAAAATGAGGATTTAAAATGATAACCATAATAAATACTTATGGTTGAGAAATAATGGGGTAAAGTGAAATGAACAGCTATGCGGTTGATTCTTTATTTGTTCGAGCTTCTCTACAATCTCCTTGCGATATCGAATGAGAACAGCTTGTACCTATTACCGGTTTGGGAGCAAAATGCTCGGTTTCGTGATCAAAGTGGACTGGATATTTGGAATTGTATCAGGTATGTGAGCAAACGGCATCCTTACGTGAGCATCGACCACCTTTCCGTGAGCAAAACCAAATTTTCGTGACCAAACGGACCCGGACGCCAGTAATGGGGTCCGGGAACGGACAAGGATCATAAAAAAAAGCTGAATTACTTAAAAAGCAGCTTAAAATTGTAGGCTCTAACCCAAAGTTTAGCTTGCTCTTAGAAAAAGTAGACCAAAATCACTCCAAACCTAGAAAAAACTTTACGAGGTCATGGAATCATTACCGGTTTGGGAGCAAAATGGTTGGTTTAACTTTCGAATATCGTGACTACTACCGGACGTCTTTTAACCTTTCATAAGTGCGATTCTCTATCCTGTGGATTTGATTTTCCCTATCTAGGTTCGAACCTCATTAGCAATAGGTGTATCCATCATTTGTTTAACTTGATCCAGTTTCTCAGTCTTGCCCAATACCCACATCAGCTTCGTGACAATGGCTTCGGTGTTCATATCCCGAGAGGAAATAATGAGTTTTTTGGATACCTTTCGCCCCACTTCATATCGTTGTAAATCAGTTCCCTCCTCTAGACATTGAGTAGTGATTACAACAGCAACCCCAGCCTCTATCAGTTCATCAATCTTTGAAAGAAGATTTCGTTTTTCAAATGGAATTCCACCATTTCCATAGCTTTCTATAATAACCCCTCGATAAGACTTTTTGATATAATCGAAAATTTCAGGTGTTATACCTGGGTATAGCTTCAATAAAAATACGTTAGTACATAAGGAAGTATCCAATTTTACCGGACCTATCTTGCTTGTCGAAACATTTTTTAAATAATGAACGAAGGATCCATCGAAACGCGCAATATAAGGATAATTTATACTCATAAAGGCGTTATGGCTTTTGGATCTTACTTTTACTGCTCGCGTTCCATTAATCACCTTTCCATCAAAAACAACAAAAACCCCACCGATATTCTCACATGCAAATCGAACAGCGTCTATCATATTCTTCTTCGCATCAGTTTCTTCAGCCTCGAGGGGAACCATTGAACCTGTAATGACAATCGGCTTGGAGAGATTTTGGAGCATATAGGAAAGGGCCGCAGCGGTATATCCTAAGGTATCCGTCCCATGGGTAATTACAAAACCATCGTACGAATCGTAATTCTCATATACGGTTTGAGCGATGTTAACCCAAAATTCTGGCTGCATATTTGTACTATCTATACTCATAACATTGATCCCATAAATCCTAACTTTTTCATGATGTTCCGGCAAATAACGAATAAGATCATGATCAGTTAGCCCAGGAGTAAGGCCTTCTTCGGATTGTATAGAGGCAATGGTTCCTCCCGTGGCTAGTAAAAGTATTTTTTTCATCGTTAACACCCTTCTGAATTTTTTCCAAATCGATCTTAATTGGTACGCGTTATGCGTACTTTTAAAGTTAATTATATTTATTTTCTTGTAAAATACAAGGTTTTTATTCACTTCGCGACCTATCTTTTATAGAAGAAAAAGACCTTAAAATCAAAATGATTTTAAGGCCGAATGGTACTTCTTTACCCATTTACAGAAACTTGATGCTCTTGTGTTAACCTTTCTTTCTTCTTTACTTCCCCCTCTTCTACCCAACACTCAGCATTCTTTAGACCTTGTATATGGCTAGCTTGAAATACCGGATCTATCCCCTGCTTCTTTTGCTGAAGGTAGTCTTCTAATGCTGCATATGCAATTTTTCCAAGTAAAAGGATGGCAATAAGGTTTGTGATCGCCATTAGCGCCATAAATAAGTCTGCTAAATCCCATACTATAGAAACCTTAGCCATGGATCCAAATAAAATCATACCTACAACACTCAAACGGTAAAGGAATACCCATTTTTTATTCGAATTTATAAATTCAATATTCGTTTGTCCATAATAGTAATTCCCCACCACGGAAGTAAAAGCAAAAAGCAGGACAGCAATAGCAATAAAGCTCATGGCCCATGAACCAACTTGTGAACTTAAAGCCGCTTGAAGAAGTTGAATGCCTTCCAAACCTTCTGTTTGATAGGATCCCGACAACAAAACAATAAAGGCTGTTGCACTACAAATTAAAAGAGTATCTACAAAAACGCCAAGTGCCTGAACCAGCCCTTGCTTAACAGGATGACTCACATTAGCAGTCGCTGCTGCATTCGGCGCACTTCCCATCCCCGCTTCGTTCGAGAAAAGACCTCTTTTAATCCCCATCAATATGGCAGCACCGATTCCGCCTCCAAAAGCTTGCTCTAGGCCAAATGCGCTTTGTAAAATAAGCATGAATGCCGATGGAATTTGAGAAAAATTAATGATCATAACATATCCTGCAATCAAAATATACCCACCGGCCATAATGGGTACTAACCACTCCGAAATGGAAACGATTCTTTTTAATCCCCCGAAAATAATATAGGCAGTCACGGCAGCAAGAAAAATACCGGTAACCGGTCGCGAGATTCCATAAGCATTTTCGACTGCAAGACTAATCGTATTCGCTTGTACTGCATTAAAAACCAGCCCAAAACAAGCTGTAATCAGAATGGCAAATATAATTCCCATCCATCGTTTTCCCAACCCTTTTTCCATATAATAAGCTGGTCCACCGCGGAAGCCGTCTTGATCTCTAATCTTATAAACTTGTGCCAGCGTAGCTTCTACGAACGCGGAAGCCGAGCCGATGATAGCAATCAGCCACATCCAAAAAACAGCCCCTGGACCACCAATGGAAATGGCCAACGATACACCTGCTAAATTGCCTGTTCCAACACGTGAGGCTGTACTTAAGGCAAAGGCTCCAAAAGCCGAAACCCCCTTGTCGCCTTTACTCGAATCTACCATGCCATCCCCTAGCAAGCGCACCATTTCACCTATAAGTCGAAGTTGTACAAACTTGGTTTTAATAGTGAAATAAAAACCAGCAATAACTAGTAAAGCAATAATTACATAGGTCCATAAGACATCATTCCCCACCGAAACCAACTCTTCCAAAAAACCAATCACTCTATTCACCTCTCACCCGTATTTTTAGACCCACACCCTTGTATGCGCTTCCACAACAATCCTTAGATGAAGTCACCCCCTTCCAAAATTTATAAATGATAGATTCCCTTCCCTGTATTTCGATAAAATCAAGTGCACGCGGAATACAGGAAAGGAGATTTGCATGTATTAGGACATACTCCTGGATCTAGCGTGGGTTATGTCATAGGCGATAGGGGTTTCCATGATCTCCTTCACTTTTGCAAGATCATCAGTCTTGCCTAAAGCCCACATTAATTTCGGAACAATGGCCTCTGTATTCATGTCCCTTGAACGGATGATCTTATTTTCAGCTACTTTTCGACCAACTTCGTACAAACCCAGATCTTCCCCTTCTTCAAGCACTTGAGTTGTGATAACCACAGCAATCCCCGCTTCTATAAGCTCCTGAATCTTTGGGACAAGATTTCTCTCTTGGAAAGGGATTCCACCTGTCCCAAAACTCTCAATTATGATACCTTTATAAAGTCCCTTAATGGCATCAAATAGTTCCGGCTTTGTTCCAGGGTGAAGTTTTAATACAAAAACATCCGGGCACAGAGACGCATCAAATTTTATTTCCTTCTCTTTTCTAGGTGGAATGGATTTGTGAAACAAAACTCCTGAATCATTTACACGGGCTATATATGGAAAATTAATACTTTCAAAGGCATCGTAGCTTTTGGTCCTTAACTTGACTACTCTTGTTCCTATAATCGCCCTTCCATCAAAAACTATGTAAACACCACCTATGTCCTCGCAACAAAACCGAACGGCATCCACAATATTTTTCTTGGCATCGGTTCTCTTGTAATTAATGGGTATTTGCGACCCTGTAATGACGACCGGCTTGGCAAGGTTTTGCAGCATATAGGACAGGGCTGCAGAAGTATAAGCCATCGTATCCGTCCCATGTGTAAGGACAAACCCATCATAATTCTCATAATCCTTATAAATGGTTTCCGCTATTTGAACCCAGAATTCAGGTTGCATATTCGTACTGTCAATATTCATCAAAATTCTGCTTTCAACCTTATAGGTTTGGTTTTGTTCAGGTAAATATTTGGCTATTTCCTCTGCTGACATTCCAGGTGTTAATCCTTGTTCACCTTGAATCGAAGCAATGGTTCCCCCTGTAGCTAAAAGAAGTATTTTTTTCATATCGACTCCCCCTTTATATAAGGTAGATTTTACTGAATTATAGGTTATAATACGGCCTATTCACTTGAGATACAGCTATTCAGTTACTGAGAAAGCCAAGTATAATAACTAAATTATCATTTAAAACGATTTCAACTGGAATCTCATAAATGTTCGCGAATCGAGAACTCTATGTTTATTTTATGGGCGATTAAGGAAAAATACAAGATATTTTTATTCGTTACGCGACTTTTTTGTTATTCATTTTCTATATTTTTCAATAACTGATGTTATAATGGGGAAAGATAAACAGGAGGGATAAGCGCAATGTTAAAGCGGTTAGCGGTTTTGAGAAAAAATAGAAAATGGTCATTACAATATATTGCCGATCGGATTGGTATTGCTAAAAGTACATATGCAGGGTACGAGTCGGGGTATCGCGAACCCTCACTAGAATCTATCAGAAAGCTTGCGGATCTTTTGGAAACATCAGTGGACTATCTATTAGAGAGAATGGATGACCCAACTTTCAATCCCAAAGTAGAAGAAGTCAAAATGAGCAATCCTCTTGAGCTAACAGATGAAAATTCATTTATTTCCGTTCAATTGGCCGTAGATGGGGAGCCTATGTCACAGGATGAACTTCACCAATTTATCGCTTTTATCCGAGCTAAACGCCAAATTGAGCGAAAAGGGATGTAAATAATGGTTCACTAATGATTCAGTATAAAAAGGGGTTATGTGGATATTAATATTAAACCAAGTATTAGCTCCTTGTTTTTTATTTCGTTATCGTACTAAACCCCCTCTAATACAAAAAGACTCTCGAAAAAAATCCGAAAGTCCTTGAATTCAGCGGTACTCTACCCAAGAGTAATCTCGATACCTATCCATTTTCAATATGCCTTAAGTTTCCGGTATAATGTTGGACTTAGCATCCCGGCATAAATCGAATACAAAACATCTGTTATCAAATATAACTAAAACCTCCTTGTAACTAAACAAGAAGGCTAATGTGTTCCCTTAAGTAAGAATTGGATAATATCAACGGATCGATTTGGTTTCCACTCCATGAGCATAGGAGAACTTCCTTTCTAAGTTCCTAATGGAATTATCCAAAAATATAAATCACAAAACCAGCCAACATGATTAACGTCACAATCAAATAGATGATACTTAAGTTCTTCACCCTTCGACCAGCCGTTCCGTAATTTTTATCTGCTGGATTTTTTGCTACCTGCAGCGTCCCAATCAGCGCTAATAGGCAACCTATAATAATAACAATGGTATAGATCATTGTTTAATCCTCCTTAAATAGTGTACAGACTGATTATAATACTCCTGTAAGCACTCGAACCGATCCAATTCATAAGAAAACTACCCGACCAATTTTCACTTATTTCTTCAGCCACTTCACACTTTGTTGCTTTTCATCATTTATCATTAACTGAAATATGTCCGGTCTAGCATAGTGTCCTACGACATCAAAATCAAAACGGCTCTGGGGAATCAATCGCAAGTCTAAATCGGCTGTTAAGATATCTTCTCTCCCGTACACTGGCTCTACTATATATTCCCCTAACGGACCGACAATCGCACTCCCCCCGCTGCACATCACTTCTGGTTCATTTTCGAGTTCTTTCAAACAAGCTAAATCGTTGGGATACATATCTTTCGTTACATATTGATTGCAAGATAGAACAAAACATCTGCCTTCAAGCGCAATATGTCGTATGGTGGACTGCCACACTTCTCTGGCATCGGCAGTTGGTGCGATATATAGCTCAACCCCCTGAGCGTACATAGCGGTTCTCGCGAGAGGCATATAATTTTCCCAACAAATCAGTCCTCCCATCTTGCCGAAGGGCGTTTCAATGACCGGAAGCGTACTGCCGTCTCCTTCTCCCCATATTAGACGTTCAGAGGCCGTCGGTTTTAATTTGCGGTGTTTTCCTAACAATTCACCCATAGGTCCAAAATAAAGGGTAGTACAATAAACGGTTCCCTTACTGCTTTCCTGATCCCGCTCGATCACTCCCATGACGACAAACGCTTGGGCATCACGGGCAGCGTCACCGATCCGTTTTGTGGTTTCACCAGGGACAGGAACGGAATTTTCCCAATAACGAAACCAATCTTCCCTTCCTTCCATACTGCGGCTTCCCACTTTTGTCCCGAAAGTAAGGCCGCGGGGATAGGCAGGAATAAATGCCTCCGGAAAAACGATCAATTGGGCTCCACGTTCAGCAGCTTCTCTGATTAAATTTATAGCCTTGCTTGTAGTGTTTTCTCGGTCCATCAATACCGGAGCTGCTTGTACCAAAGCAACTCGTATCATCGTTTCCATCCTAGATTCCTCCCTTTATTCCATGCTTTTTATGCGCGTGATATAACCAGGAAAGGAGGAGTCTTTAACTCCCCCTGAATAACAACCTTTATCAGGACAAAACTAAAAGACTGTCTACCTGTGCTTGGATGTGCTCAAGACCTACACGTTCGACATACTCCCAATAACTTTCTTGTTCATTTCGTTCCTCTTTATAAAAGCCGATTAATTGGGCCAGGAAGGGGCCCAGCTTGTCAACCGTTATACGGGCTTTTAGCTTTTTATTAAAGCGTGATTGTATATCCAAGGTTCCCCCGACAAAAACATCAAAGGCATCTACCATGCCATTTTCCGTTTTGACAAGCGCTCCTTGTAAACCGATGTCTGCAATCTGGCGCTGTCC
Organism: Ammoniphilus sp. YIM 78166; assembly: GCF_004522215.1. Taxonomy (GTDB): domain Bacteria; phylum Bacillota; class Bacilli; order Aneurinibacillales; family RAOX-1; genus YIM-78166. The sequence goes on from NZ_SDLR01000009.1 coordinate 42,252, forward strand.
GCATGAATTCGGGCAGCCCACCATGTGGATACGCAAAGCAGTGTCTAGTTCCACGGTTTGGTCCAGATACTCCGCCAGTGATCTCATCCGCTCTTTGGTCTCTACGATTGCCAGGTTACAATATTCATTCCCCGTGCAGGAGACCGCATATCCAACAAAAGTGTTAGGCTGTAGCTTAAAGCGTTTTTGAACAATCGGCTCTTGTTTGAAGTCCTCCACTTTGTCTGCAGGAATATAACGAATCAAGACATTCTGTGAGTTACATGTGCCTAAGGTACCGTCCCCAAATTCATCTGCTAATCGAGCCAGTTCTGCCAGTTCTTCAGCATTCATGCGGCCAATCGGTACAGAAAGCCCCGCATAGTAAAAGCCCTTTTGCTTTTGCTCATGGATTCCATAAAAATAACCCGCATTCCATCCTTGAATTAATTCTTCGCCTTTGGTCTCAAACTCGCCTGTAATCTTGACCAATTCTTCCCGAAACTTCTCAACTCCCCAATCCGCCACCAGAAACTTCATGCGGGCATGGTTGCGTTTTTGGCGATAGCCAAAATCACGAAAAACCGTTGTCACACCAATCGCTGCTTTTAAGACTTCATCGGGACGGACGAATACATCCAGCATTTGAGCCAAATACGGCTTCGCCGATAATCCTCCACCAACCCACACATGGAACCCAAACACTGCTTCCCCTTGAATCACTTTTTTTGCAGGCGTAAACGCCAAATCGTTGATCTGGGCGTGTGCTGTATTCCATACATTAGCGGAGATGGACATCTTATATTTGCGTGGAAGATTCGAGAAGTCTCGATTACGTACGAAGAATTTCTCTACTTCCGCGACAATGGGCCTAGTATCCATTGTTTCGTGGGGGTCAATACCGGCTAAAGGATTCCCCATGATCGTGCGTGGGCAATCCCCACAGGCTTCAATGGAGGAAAGACCAACGGAGTCCAAACGATCATAAATATCGGGAATGTTTTCAACTGTAAGCCAATGAAACTGTACAGCCTGACGTGTAGTAACATCCACAAGATCTTGTCCATAATCCTTTGCTATATCCGCTAATACGCGTGCTTGATCACTTGTGAGAACCCCACCTGGAATCCGTATGCGCATCATAAAATGTCCATTATTAGGACGCTGCTGGTATACTCCAGCCCATTTAAACCGATTAAAATCCGATGGTTCAATGGAACTATACCCTTCTTTCGAGTATTTCTCCATGATTGTGTCAATGACATCCAGCCCGTCTTTTTCCAATTTATCGTACTCTACTTTATTGAGGGTTGGATCATTTACCCATTTCCAATTTCTTGGTTCTGCCATTGCCATTGTTAATCCTCCTCTTCCCTAAGAGCTAACCCATAATAAGAAAAGATTAAACGATGAGCCATTGGCATGGGATGATCCAATTTTAAAATTGGTTCCTCCTCCAATTTCAGAGATGCATATTTCTTCAACCGTATCGATCATTAGGTTTAGGGCATAATTTTTTAAAACCATTCTTGTAGGATGAGACGAATTTTGTATCACTTGACAAGGTATAAGATAAACCTTTTAAATGAAGATGGGCCCATCCAAAAACAAAAAAGGCATCCTAATTAGAGATAAATGACGGTGAACACGATGGAATGGAAACCAGATAAACAGAGCGATATTCCTATTTATAAACAGATAGCTGACTATATCCAGAAGAGAATTGCCTATGGAGAATATCCGCCAGGCAGCAGTTTGCCTTCCGAAAGATCTTTAGCAAAGAGCTTTGATGTAAATCGGGGAACCATTATTGCTGCCTATGACGAGCTCTATTCAAACGGTATGGTTGAGCGAATTAAGGGCAGCGGAACGAAAGTCAGCACAGATGTCTGGGGACTTACCCGTACCCGTATTCCTAATTGGGATCTTTACGTTGAACGAGGATCGTTTCTGCCTAACCTTCCTATATATCAGCATATTCATGAGGAAATACACGAAAGAAATTTGATTAACTTCGCAAGTGGAGAGCTAGCGCATGACTTGATGCCTTATGAAAATTTCCGAGAAATTCTTCGCGAACATGAATTTCGACAATCCTTAGGTTACGAACATCCTCAAGGTAATCTGGATCTTCGCCACACGATTGCTAAACATTTAAAACAACATAAAAACATTGAATGTACAAGCCAGTCTATCCTAGTGACCTCTGGAGCCCAACAAGCTCTTCATCTCTTAATTCAGTGCTTACTGAATCCAGGTGATGCTGTAGCCTACGAGGATCCTTCTTATGCTCACTCCCTCCCTACCTTTAGATCAGCGGGTTTGAAGACCTATAAGTTACCCGTAAGTGAGCATGGGATCAATCCAGAAGAAATCGTCCATCTTCATAAAAGGCACAAGATTAAAATGGTTTTTCTCAACCCCATTTTTCAGAATCCTACAGGAACTGTCCTATCGGTGGAGAGGAGAAAAAGAGTCTTAGAAATAACAGCGGAATTAGGTATACCCGTGATTGAGGATGATCCGTATAGTCTCATTTCTTTTTCAGAACAGACCACCCCGGCTACTCTCAAATCCATGGACAAGAACGGAACCGTGCTTTATATTAGTTCTCTCTCCAAGTTGGCCGCATCAGGACTTAGAATTGGATGGATCGTTGGACCGCATAATGTCATTCACCGCCTTGCCGATGCCAAGCAGCAAATTGATTTTGGGCATAGTATCCTTCCGCAATGGTTGGCCAATGAATTTTTAAGATCGGAATCCTTTGAAACCCATCTTCAACATGTGAAGCATAGGCTTCTTGAAAAAAGGAATGTTTTGATCTCCGCCTTGCAAGAGGAACTATCGGATCATCTCACGTTTCAGATACCTGACGGAGGGATCCATTTGTGGTGTCGTCTGGCAAGCAAGATCAATGAATACCGGTTGCTTGAAGAATCTTTGAAAAATGGCGTCATCTTTGTTCCGGGAAGCTTGCTGGGCTCCCAAACCGGGCATATTCGCCTAACCTATGGTCGAGCAGAGACTGAATCAATTCCTGAAGGAATTGCAAGATTAAAACAAGCACTACTTAAACTTTAAAAATGAATAGCACGTCACGTAGGGTCTCCCGCACACTGGGAAGACCCTCTTTGTTTTACGAGATAAAGTGGATGGGTTGAAAAAGTGAAATTTGGACCTACCTGTAGTGTTACAGATAGTTTTTGATCCCGTCCCATCTCTTTTTATCTATATCTCCTATCTCTCTTGAGGTCCATTTAAGTCAGCATCCAGCATCTTCTCCCGCTTGTACCAGCGAAAAAAAATAAAAGCTATAGCCGAACCATAGGATAGTTCCTGCACAAATTTCATGAGCACGCCTCCCAGCTGTTGATCATCCATCGACGGCAACCATTCAAAGATCTGCGGCGCACCAAAATAAGCTTCATATATAGGTTTGTCGGCAAAAATAATTAATGCGCAGGAAGGAGTGATTAAAATGGCACCCAGCAGAATATAAGCCATCTTTTTTAATTCCGATGTTTGGTTCAGTTCCGGCAAAGGTCCAATGATGGGCCACCACATCTGAATCGCAAAGATAAAAAGGATAGAGTGAGTGAACACCATTACCGGATAATTTGTCATGACGGTGTTAAAAACCAAGGGAAGGTGGTACAAAGAAAACAAAATGTCAAAAGCAATCAGAGTCAACAGCATGTGGGTTTCCATCAGCTTGCTGATCCATTTCGTTTGAACCAACGATTCCCAGATCTCTTTTGGTATTCCGAGTATTAGAAGCGGTGGAACGATATAATACAGTACCGCCTGTTGAAGCATATGGGCGCTCAATAAATAATGGTGACCATAATAATTAAGCGGACTGCCCAGGCATAGGAAATATAAGGACAGTCCCAATAAAAACAAGCCTGGATGATAAAATGGAACAGCCTGTCCACTCTTCTTCAAGATTTGATAATAGAAAAAACCGAGTACTAGTATCACTACAAACTGGTAGGGACTCCACATCTCCCAAATTCCGCTTGTGCCCATCCCATGGTTATGATGATTGTGAGACATTTAGACTCCCCCGTTCGAAATCACTTCATATGCATAGCCATTATAAATGGAATGGTTATGATAGACCTGATCCAATTTTAAACTTGTCTGCTATGCCACTTTACATCTTAGCGAGAAACTGATTGCAATCAGCATGACCTCCTCGATTGCGGACACAATCCAAGCAATTCACGGATGGCGGATAGCCTAAACATAGCTTCGCCAAAAACAGTTTTCCCCTAAAAATCTGATCCCTACAAATCAACATTATTTAAAATACCCATCCTAAGCCAAAGAGCCCCTCTCTGCTACTAAACAGAATGGAGCTCTTTTTTAAATTTTCTTCTTGCCCTAGAGACTCACTTAAACTCCACTCTCAACCCTCTCTCTCTTCTCCCAATAAACCTGCACATCTTCCTGACCAAACCCAGAATGGACAGCTAATGGATAAAGGCTTTCAAGTGCTTTCCAACTCCCCGCCAGGTACAGTTGCGTTCCCAGCTTCTGCTTCCCTGCAATGCGGAGGATACACTCATCCGAAAACTCGTATAGAACCCTTGTCCCTTTTGGCAGGGACTCTAGCAGCTCGATCTCCGCGATCTTTTGCACTTCTTTTGTCAGATAGTAGAATTCATAGGAAACACCTTGGGCATCCAAAGATTCGATAAACGGCTGGATTTTCTTCAGACCGCTTGGGTCGGAGAAGAGTAAACACTTCTGTGTATTCGGAATCAGAGTAAACTCTTCTACTAAAGTTTTGGACTGATCAAACAATACCACCAATTCTCTCACCTCCCTTATCGCTTTACTTTTAACTATTGAATGGAATCAACAAGCATTCGAGTACCCGCTTGGCTAGATCCACTCCGTTCACGGAAAGGGAAAGGGATCGAGGTTTGCGTATTTTCTTCTAGTCCGAATAAGGAGGATAGTTGGCTGATGAACTCTTTTTGATTCGAGCTTCCGGCAAGCTCCTTCATTTGAATGAATGGATCGTGCAGAATTTGGTTGACCATCACTTTAAAGGACTTTCGAATGATCTGGATTTCATGATCCGTTAAGTGAGGCAGCTTGTTCTCAATATGACGAACCGCCTCTTCTTGCATGGTCTGCGTTTTTTCCCTCAAGGCCGCAATCAGCGGAATCACGCCTAATGTGCCTAGCCAAGATTGGAAAGCCACCCTTTCCTCCTCGATCATCCCTTCTATCTTTCGAGCCTCTTTTTTTCGAGCACTCAGGTTTTCATCGACAATCCCCTGCAAATCATCCATATTGTATAAATAGACATGATTTAATTGGTTAACGGAAGGTTCGATATCCCTTGGAACCCCCATATCGATCATATATAAAGGTCTTTTATCTCTTTTTTGGAGTAGAGTTTGAATCTCTTGTTTCCGTATCACATAGTCTTTGGCCCCTGTTGAACTGATGACAATATCGGCTTGAACCAAAGCCGAAGAAAGCCGGCCCATCTCAAGGGCCGTCCCCTTCAATATCTCAGCCAGTCTTTCAGCCCGGTCATACGTGCGATTCACGACAAGAATCTGGTTCACTCCCTGGGATACAAGATGTTTTCCCGTCAATTCTCCCATCTCGCCAGCCCCGAGGATCACGACCGTTTTATGTTGTATATGGCTAAAAATCTTTTTGCCTAGCTCTATCGCCGCGTAGCTGACGGACACCGCATTCATACTGATATCCGTTTCGGTATGCACCCGTTTTGCCAAGGCGATAGCTTGCCTAAAAAGCCTATTGAATAACGTACCCGTTGATTTTAAGCCTTGACTTCGGTTAAAACTTTCCTTCACTTGCCCGAGGATCTGCGTCTCTCCCAAAACCATAGAATCAAGTCCACAAACTACGCGAAATAAATGCTTAATAGCTTCATCATCTTCTTTGACATAGAGGAAAGGCTCGAATTCCTCTTCATTTATCCCAAACCACTCCCGGAGGAAGTCTGTCACATCCGTTGTGCCTAAGTTTACTTGATCCACCACACAATAGATCTCGGTTCGGTTACAGGTTCCTACGATCACACATTCCTGGATGCTCTTTTTCTTCCGCAGGGTCTGTATGGCAGTTTCAGTTGAATCTTTCGTAAACGAAAGGCGCTCCCGGATGATTACCGAAGCCGTTTGATAGTTTAGACCGATCACTAAGATGTGCATGCTGCTCCCTCCCGACAGAATGGATTTAATCAACCTCTATCCGATTTTTTCATCAAGTCTAGCAGCTTCTACTCCTTCCGCAGGGGTAGTCGGGGCCACATCTGCCTGATAGGAAAAAATATACTTTGCGGAAATATAATAGGTGATCGCAGAGATAAAATAAGTAGGTAAACCGGCCGTTAAATAATTAAAAAGACCACTGGCACTATCCGCAACGGGATTATACAAGAACCAATAGACGATGGTTCCCATTACGAAGCTGATCACAGCGGATGGATTAACACCCTTCCAATATCGATAAGCCCCATATTGATTGTAAAGGTCTTTTACGGTGATTCTTTGCTTTTTGACAAAGAAAAAGTCAGTGATGATGATGGCTCCCATCACCGCCATCGTATAGGAGACGACCGAAATAAACGTCCCATAGGCATCGTAGAAGGAAGGGCTAATCATTAGAATAATCGCAGGGATGGTGGTGGCGATGGCGATTAACCACTTTTTGTTTGGAAAAACGGTCTTGAAGCTAACCGCTTGCGAGTAGACAAGAAACACAGCTCCGGTAATATTTCCAACGATTAACAGAATCAGCCCGAGTAACCCCCAAACCGCGCCCCCTATACTCATCATCCATTCCGAGGCATCCAAGGAACCTACAGTCAAGGCACATAACGCTCCAAGAATCGCGGCGACATTCACCAGAACCCCATAGCTCCAGAAACCGCCAGTGAAGGCGATTTTTTCTGTTTTGGCAAGACGGCTATATTGCCCAATATAAACCAACCAAGAAAAACCTAGACCGATATTCAGTTCCAAGGCTGTTGCAAAAGAACGCGCATCGGTTTCGTAAGGGGTCGCAGGTTGTAAGGCAAACACGCTGTCCAAACCTTTTCCGAATAATAAGAGAGAGATCAGTCCAAGCATAACGAGTAAAAAAGCAGGAACTCCGATCCAATTCAACCACTTAATCGCGACAGGTCCCTTATACGCTACATAGATAGCCAACAGAAATCCTACTACAGCAAATATCGGTCCTCCCGAACTTCTCGAGCCTAGGAATTCTCCTGCTCCTAACACCCCTGCCAGCTTAGCGGCGGCCTCCCCGCTCATAAAGCAAGCGATCGTGATAAATCCCAGATTCAGGACGGCAAACAATCCAAACAATAAATTAGAACCACGATAACCCAACGAACTTCGAAAGCCGATAAACGTGTCGACCCCGTATCGGGCAAAGAAAACGGCAATCGGCATGATTAGCAAAACAGGAAAGGCGTTCCCAAATAGGATCGCAGCAATCGACTCCTTAGCGCCCAGGATCATACCCGTATAACCGCCAATCAGGAAACCGAAACAGCTGATCCCAATTCCAACCTGAATAAAGAGAAGGTCAAAAAAACCAAACGCTCTTTCACTTTTCTTTACCGGCAAGAAACCAAAAGAAACCTCTTTGGCAATCGCTGAATTCTCTTTGCTCACCTTAAATCCCCCCTTTAATTAGGAAAACCATTTTTAAACGATCATCATTATAAGGTTCAACGTAATGAGCACCATGATGATTAAGGGTACGATCGTGTCCGACCAGGCAATTTTTTTAACCACATGATGTTGATTTGTAAACTCTTGAACTCGATCGTTTAATTCGTGAAAGAGCTCGCTGACAAAGGGATCGGAGGATTGCATCTGTTCTTGGATAAAGTCATTTTTTTGCATAAAACCCCTCTTTCTAATAGGAGGTTGACCCCGGGAATCTATCAAAATCCTTTCATCAACCTCTCTATTGCATGATTATTTATTATTTGAAAACCAGCCTGTTGGTCCTACAGCTAGATTGATATTAATTTGTTTCACTTCTTGGAATTCATCTAATCCAAAGGTCCCAAGGCTTGATCCTATCCCACTTTGTTTAAACCCGTGCCATGGAGCTTCGTTGTATGTCGGTCCATAGGTGTTAATCCACGTAATACCCGCGCGGACTTTCCTAATCACACGCATCGCCTTGGCCCCATCTGATGTGAATACGCCGCCGGCAAGCCCATAGATCGTGTCATTTGCTAGTTTTATAGCTTCTTCTTCGTCCTTGAACTTCTGAATAACGGCTACAGGGCCGAAGATCTCTTCTTTTACAATACGCATGTCTGGAGTGACATCAATGAATACGGTCGGTTCCACGAAGAATCCTTTATCTAATCCATTTTCCGTTAGGCGATTTCCTCCGCATGCTAAGGTTGCGCCCTCGCTTTTACCAATTTGAATATATTCTAGAATGGTATTCAGCTGTGCTTCGCTTACGATGGCACCCATTTCGGAGCCTTCTTCTAAACCGGGTCCTACTTTAATAGTTTGGGCTCTTCTTACAAACTCTTCAACGAATTGATCATAAATACTTTCTTCTACAATAATTCGGCTTCCAGCAGAGCATACTTGACCAGAGCCAAAGAAAATACCCACTAATGCGTTATCAACCGCCGCCTCAAAATCCGCATCAGCAAAAATAATATGGGGTGACTTTCCACCAAGTTCAAGGGAGATTTTTTTCAAATTGCCTGCTGCGTTACGCATAATACTTTTTCCTACTTCCGTGCTGCCTGTAAAGGAAACCATATCGACGTCATGGCTCTGGGCGATGACCTCACCAATCACCGAACCTTTCCCTAATACCAAATTCACGACCCCTTTGGGAACACCTACTTCTTCGATAATCTCAACCAATTTGGTTGCGGTTACTGGAGTGACTTCAGCTGGCTTATAGACAATGGTGTTTCCGGCTGCTAAGGCAGGAGCAAATTTCCACACACTCATTAGGAAAGGGAAATTCCAAGGAACAATGAGCCCGCACACTCCGACCGGTTCCCGAACGACCATCGCTTGCATGGGATCGGCCACATGATAGGTTTGTCCATCAGGAGTTCGAATCAGGCCGGCGTAATAGCGGAAACAAGATGCCGCATCGTGGATATCAATATCAGCCTCCGCTCGAATTTTCCCATTATCTTTGACTTCAAGTTCGACGAGCTCCTCGTGTTTTTCATCAATCTTATCCGCAATTTTCAATAGATAGCCCGCGCGCTCTTGAGCACTTAGTCCAGACCAAACCCCACTTTCAAAAGCTACTTTGGCTGCTTTTATGGCTTCTTCCGTTTCTTCAACTGTGGCTCTCGGAGACGTAGCAATGATATCACCGTTGGCCGGATTCAACACCTGATAGCTATCTGGATTACTAGAAAATCTCCATTCCCCATTAATATACATTTTTAATTCTAATACCTTCGTTGTTGTTGTCATCTACATTTCCTCCCTAATGTTATTAAAGATTTAAAACCAGCTCTTTTCTAGATTCTTTTGCCCTGGAGCAACAAGTTAAAATCACGTTCTTCGTCTGTCTTTCTTCCTCTCTATAGAAGTGATCCCGGTGATCTACTTCTCCTTCCACGACCTGTACTTCGCAGCTTCCGCATCCGCCTACTTTACAAGAATAGGGAGCTTCTATTCCTTCTTTTAATAGCGCTTCCAATAGCGTTTCTTGTTCAGAAACCGCAACCGTTTTACCGCTGTTCGCTAATTTTACAACAAAAGGATCTTTTGGACCTTCATCAGCCACAGCAAATAATTCAAAATGAATGGAATGGCTTGGATAACCGTAGGCTTCCGCTGCTTCCCTAAACTCTTTCACCATGGAAACCGGTCCACAGAAATAGACATGGGAGCCAATCCGATGTTCCTCCATGGTTACTGGAGTCATTTTCTTAGGCGTTTCTGCTCTGGAAAAATAGAAATGACATTTTCCAGGATATTTTGCATTCAATTCATCATAAAAAGCACATTCTTCTTTCGTTCTTGCCGCATAGTGCAATTCAAAGGATCTTCCTTGATCTGTTAAATCTTCCATCATGGTCATAAAGGGAGTGATTCCGATTCCAGCTGCATAAAACACATGATGCTTAGCGGCTTTGAAAGCTAGAGGGAAGTGGTTTTTAGGCCAACTGATTTCTAAACGATCCCCCACTTTGATCTCCTCATGCCAATAAACCGATCCTCCTCTGGAGTGGTCATCTTTTCGTATGGCAATCGCATAGTGAGTCCGGTCCGTAGGGTGACTCACCAGGGAATAATTTCGTTCGATCATCTCGTCGCCCTTTTTCACATAAGTGGCGATATGCGAACCACCCGTAAACGCAGGCAGTAACTCAAGATCAACCGGATACAAGTAGAACTGCTTGACAAATTTTGTTTTCTGTACGATTTTCCCTACATATACTTTAATTTTTCCGAATGATCTCATAAAATCACTCCTATCATTTTGCCGTATTCGTTAGTTTGATGGGACAAAAGCTGGATTGTAAGGATAGCCAATGTATCCTTTTCGCTCCCTCGAGAAGAAGGGACCAATTTCTAAGCTGATTTGGCAATGATAACAGATGGTATCTGTTTCTTCTGCCTCTACTTCTTGTAGATGATAGCATTTCATGCAATAAACATAACGTTTCTTCTCGCCAGAAATGAGGGTTTGCATTTCATCTTCTGAAAACCCAGCCTCAATGGCCTCTGTGAAAATCGTGACAGCCTCATCCCATGGAGCTAAAATATAGAGCTGGGTTCCCATCTTTTGACGATCTAAGACCTCGCCTATATTCTTTAAGGGGAATTCATCATGGATTTCGATGAGTTCGTATTCTTGTTGACCCTTTATTTCTTTTAGTAGTTGTTGAATGAGGTCTGCTTCTTTGGGTAAAGTGGACACGATTAATAATTTTCTTCGTTCCTGTTTTACTGTGAATTTCTCTACCATGCTGGCCGATTTATCGAATAATACCGGGCTGTTGTATACCATTTTCTATCCCTCCAATCTGACGACCCTATTTCGCTTGTAAGCTTACTTTTTCAACTAAGTTTTTCAAGTATTCTACTGTAGGCTCAATAAAGGGGGTGAAACCTTTATAATCCGCCATGGGCTTAGGAATATCACTTAGAATCGAATAGGTTTGGTTCAACCATTCCGGTCTTTGGGCCAAATCTTTCATGGCCAGAAATTGCGTATTTAAGACGAATAAAATGGCATTACTTCTTGGCATACGATAGAAAAATTGTTCCTCTACACGTAGCCTTACGAGTTCACCCGCATTTTCAGCATGAACTAAATGGCGGGTCGGTCCCCACGTATCATGTGTCTCGTAGTTCACATCCCAACGGTTTGCCATCAAGTTCCAGTTAATCCTCGTCCAAGGCTCCCCTGGTAAAACATTCGTTAATAAGAATTGACGAACTCTTTCTGCTAGAGGTACACCTGTGCGTGATACAAAGGGAACAGGTCCGTGAATCTCGTCAAAGGTCATCCCTTTATTCCAATGGGGTGAGAATAAAGCGGCATAAGATTCTTGTGCGACTTCCAAATAGAGATTGTCATCTCGATTAACCATTAATACAAAGTCGGTAGCGAAATGACGGCCAATTAAATCAAGCGGCTCGAGTTCGATGCTTGATGCATCACCAAAGATGAAGGATTCCTGTTCATTTAAGATGAAGTTATGAAAAGTCCAATGATTCCCGTTTTTTTCTAACTTGAAGTGCTCGGGATGGGCTTCAACCGCCATCGTCATCAGCATTTCTGCTACTTCCCATTGCATTTCCATGGTATGGGGATAGGATTGAAATCTTACGTTAGGTTGTTCAATCAACAGTTCTCTTTTTCTTTTTATTTGTTTTGCATATTCTGGTGTGACTCGAACACAATTCATTCGGTCTTTATCCAGCTTTCTTAAATCATTTGAATACCGATAGTTGGAACCTTCTTTAATGTTATGAAAAGGATACGGGAATAGATCTAGATTAGTAGATTCAAACATATGAATTCCTCCTTTGATTTTAAAAAAGTTTGAAAAGAATAATAGAATCTCCAATAAATAATATTTTGAAATTTTATTATTGTACTTTCTATATTTGCAATAACTGTGCCAACTTAAAAACATGGGCTTTCTGCCGTTTTCACGTATAAATTCTAAAAAAGAAATTTCATTTTTGAAATTTCAATTCATTCTTGAAATTCTTAGCGGCTAGAAGGTCAAAAAAAAGGTCCATTTTTCCAATACATGATTGGATAAAATGAACCCTTTTCTCTATACCCACCCTCTCCATCGAACGGCCTCAGCCATCCGTCTGAGTCCTACCATATAGGCCGATAACCTCATATCTACGCCCCGTTGGAGAGACGTCTGATAGATCTGGTGAAACGATTGAACCAATATCCTTTCAAGTTTCTCATTTACTTCATCTTCCGCCCAGTAATATCCCTGATTGTTTTGTACCCATTCAAAATAAGACACCACGACTCCCCCGGCGCTTGCCAATACATCGGGGACAATGAGAATTCCTCTTTGCGTCAGGATTTCTGTTGCTTTCATCGTGGTAGGCCCGTTGGCGGCCTCCACTACAATTTTAGCTTGGATTTGAGGTGCATTCTCCTCGGTAATCTGATTTTCAATGGCTGCCGGCACTAAAATATCACAAGGTTGAACCAATAGTTCCTGATTGGTGATGCGGTTCGGAAAGAGGGTCGTCACCGTGCCAAAAGAGTCCCGCTTATCTAACAAGCTATCGATGTCCAACCCTTCCGGATCATACAAGGCCCCGTAAGCATCGGATATCCCCACTACCTTTGCCCCGGCATCATGAAGGAACTTAGCCAGAAAACTGCCGGCATTGCCGAATCCTTGCACAATGACCTTGGCTCCTTCAACGGCAATTCCCACGACCTTGGCTGCTTCTCGCATGACAATAGTGACTCCTTTGGCCGTCGAGGACTCCCGGCCAACAGACCCTCCCAGAACTAACGGTTTGCCCGTAATGAAGCCGGGGGAGTCAAATTCCCGTATATGACTGTATTCATCCATCATCCACGCCATAATTTGGGAGTTGGTGAATACATCAGGTGCCGGAATATCCTTAGTCGGTCCTACAATTTGACTAATCGCACGTACATACCCGCGACTCAAACGTTCTAATTCAGCAAAGGACATCGTGCGGGGATCACACTGGATCCCTCCTTTTCCACCCCCATAAGGCAAACCTGTAATCCCACACTTTAAACTCATCCAAATGGATAAGGATTTCACTTCCTCTTCCGTGACATCCGGATGAAATCGAATCCCCCCTTTTGTCGGGCCGACCGAATCATTGTGCTGGGCTCGATACCCTGTAAAGACACGAACCGATCCATCGTCCATCCGAACAGGAATGCGAACCGTTAATACACGAAGAGGCTCTTTTAGCAATTCATACGTTGCTTCATTATAGTTCAGCTTCTCAAGGGCTTGTTGAATAATATGCTGAGTGGATTGGAACAAGGAAGGGGCTTGTTTGGCTTCCTTGTTTTCTTTCGATATCGTGAGTGAGCTCATTTTATGCTTCCTCCTCTACGTCATCGTCTCCGTAAGTTTCCAGTACCCTTTCCCGACAGTCCAGACACTCTGAACGATTTCGTTCCCATGGCGCTAACTCCACATTACATCCAATACAACTATCTAATACCTCGATCATTCCTTTTTCCCCCTTTGACATTTTACATTTCATTTCTCTTAAGCTATTACTAGTGCAAGTACCGTGCCAACTAGAGCAGGAGCAACATTCACGGCCATATCGTATCTTTTCTCATATTTTAAGCCTCAAACTCTATCCGATCCATTCACCAACGCATACCCACATTCATTTTTGAATTATTTTCGCTTTCCTAATGGGCATTAAAAAAAACCATCGTATGCAAGAGTTGATCCCTTACATTGATGGCTTTTTTATGCTCAACTCTAGTCTTCTTTTATTCTACAAAGTTACAAAGCTTACCGATCTGCTCCACTTCAACCTCTACCAGATCTCCCGATTTCATCGGGCAACTTCCGGAAGGTGAACCTGTAGCCAACACATCCCCGGGTTCTAGGGTCATAACCTGGGAAATCCAACTGATAAGGAAAGGGATAGAAAGGGACATCTGATTCGTATTCCCATCTTGTACGACTTTCCCGTTTAACATGGTCACGATTCGTAGATTCGTTGGATCGATACCGGTCACAATGCACGGCCCTAATGGTCCAAACGTATCAAAGCCTTTCCCGCGTGTAAACTGAGGATCCGTTCTGGTAAGGTCTCTTGCCGTCACATCATTAAAGATCGTGCAGCCAAAAACATAATCCAGTGCATCCTCTTCTTTTATATTTCTTCCGCGTTTCCCTATCACAAGGGCCACTTCACCCTCCATTTCCACTTGATGGGTTAAGTCACTTGGGGGAAGCAAAACTTTTCCTTGATCCGGAATGAGAGAAGAGGTAGGTTTCAAGAACAAAAAAGGTTCTTTCAGATCGGCCTGGCCTCCCGTTTCTTTTGCATGTTCCGCATAGGTCCAGCCAAAGTTGACCACTTTAGAAGGTTTCACAGGCTCCAATATTTTCACTTCACTCCATTTTACCTTCACCCCGTCGTACTTTATCTCTTCGTTAACGAGGTCGGAAAAATCGCTCGACAACTGTAAAATGAGGTCATCCTCCACGATCCCGTAATAGATCCTCCCCTGTTGGTTCTGATAGCGAACGATTTTTTGAGTTCTTGTTTTTGGCAGAACCTGCATGCTATCCTCTCCTCTTTCAGCCTTTATTAAAAGCAAGAAAGGTTCAGCATCCCGAACCTTTCTTTTGTAGAGCTCCTTACCTAATAAATCTGACCTGCTGGCTGATGAGCTCGTATTGCTCTTCCTTCTTTTTATTGAATTCTATCTTATTTTGCTCAAAGATGTTATTTCCCTCGGCATCGATCGATACAATGAGAGGACCGAATTCATTTACTTCACACACCCAAAGAGATTCAGGCATGCCAAGGTCCTTCCAGTGTACTTCTTTGATTCGTTCCACCTTCACTGCCGCATACACCGCATTTCCAGCGGGGAAGACGACATGCAGCGCTTTGTGGGTTTTGCAGCCTTCTTCGGTGTTTTTCCCCATTCCACCTTTTCCAACAATGACTTTGACTCCCGTTTCTTCAATGAATTCCTTTTCAAACTTTTCCATTCTCATACTGGTAGTGGGTCCAACTGAAACAATCTCGTAATTTTCATTTCCCAGGTCTCTTACGATAGGACCCGCATGGAAAATGGCTTTTCCCTGAAGATCTACGGGTAAAGGCATTTTTTCTTCAATGAGTCTACGGTGAGCCACATCTCGGCACGTCACCAGTGTACCTGTAAGGTAAATGATGTCTCCGACTCGTATATCCTTCAAATCTTCATCTCTAATCGGTGTGGTTAATACTTTTTTGCTCATAGTGTTACCCCCTCATGAGTATTGATTTCATAATTTAGATTTCGATCAAACGTAATCTTTCCTCTTCTATGGGACCAGCAGCCGGTGTTTATCGCCACCCCAATCGTAGAAGGATGTCGGGCTGTATTGACCACATTGACACCCATGACGGATTTCGATCCTTTAAGACCCTGTGGTCCAAGGCCAATCGCGTTAATGCCATCCTCGAGTAGTCGTTCCATCTTGGCCGCATTTTCATTTTCATTCTGGCTTCCAACCGGTCTCATCAAAGCAAGCTTGGAGTTTAACGCTGCCGTTTCCACCGAAGTACCGATACCTACACCGACCAGAAGGGGAGGACAAGCATTAAGTCCGTAACTTGTCATACGGTCAAGAACAAACTTTACTACCCCTTCGTAGCCTTCACCTGGCATCAGAACGGTCGCCGTCCCCGGAAGCGTACAGCCGCCGCCGGCCATATACGTATAGATTTCCACTTTGTCGCTGTCTTCTTCAATTTCCCAGAAGATACTAGGCGAACCGTTCCCGATATTTTTCCCGGTATTGTATTCATCGAAAGTCTCTACCGAATTATGGCGCAACGGGGTTTCCTGGGTGGATTTATAGACACTATTTTTTAGAATGTTATCCAATTGGCCAATCAAGGGGAAGTTCTGCCCGCATTTGACAAAGAACTGCAGAACGCCTGTATCCTGACAAGAAGGTCTTTTTAACTCATAAGCCAGCTTCTGGTTTTCAAACATGGTTTGGTAGATGATTTTTGCCAGAGGGTTATCTTCTCCTTCACTCAACTCTTTCAGTTTATTTTCTACATCGTCAGGAAGCTTGTAGCTGACAAGGGAGATAAACTTGGACATGAGGGCAGTCATATTTTCTACTTGCTGTACTTTGTTGTTCATAGTAACGCTCCTTTTTTTGAGTGTAAAAGACGTCTTATTACCCATATAATAGATGGCCATAATCGCTTTCGCTATCCGATTCTTTCAGTACTTTTTACGAGTCTTCCATGTTTCGACTCTTCGATAATCCCTTTGTAACACGACCGATATAAAAAAACACGGGATTGGTGAAACCGCTTCGAAAGGGTTCATTACGCCTATCTAAGCTAAGTGATCGTTGTAGTGACACTCAATGTATAAAAAATTGCCTTAGTAGATATTTTAGAATAATTTTTTTAATAGAAAGGGAAGAAGATCGGTAACAAGATCATCCCTACGACGATGGATACGATAATTAATGGCACCCCAACTTTAACGTAATCCGTAAATCGATATCCCCCTAAACCATAAACCATGGTATTGGCTGGCATTCCGATAGGTGTTGCAAAGGCAAGAGAACCACCAATGACGGTTGCCATTAAAACAGCTTTGGGATCAGCGCCTATCGCACTAGCAATAGAAAGTCCTATCGGAACCAGCAGAGCGGTCGTTGCGGTATTGGACATGAAATTGGTCATCACCGCCGAGAGGACTAAGATCACAAATAAGAGAATGTAGGGGGAAGGGCTACTGCCCAAAGCTCCGATTAACGTATTGGCGATTAACGCCCCTGAACCTGATACATCAATGGCCTTGGCTAACGCGAGTGAACCTACAAATAACAGAATTGTATTCATATCGATGGATTTCATGGCATTCTTTTCAGAAATCACTCGTGTAGCAACTAAAACCAATGCCCCTACCCATGCGGAAATATATAATTTTACTCCAATTTGTTTCTCGAAGATCATCGCAACAATGGTTAATACAAGGACGATAAGAGCCGTATTCTGTTTCCATTTGGGTACGTTTGAATAATCCGCTTGCTTACTGTAAACCGAGTCCGTGTCTAGCGGATCGTCCTTACGATCGGGAAGAAACTTATAACCAATCAAGCTAAAATAGAGGATGCCGATTATAAGCATAGGTAATCCTACTTTTGCATATTCAAAAAATCCAAACTCCATCCCCATATCTTGAAGCGCTGACTGCGCAATCATATTCCCTGGTGCACCGATGAGACTCAGGTTTCCCCCCATAGCTGCGGCCAACACGAGAGGCAATAGCAGTCTGGATCTTGAAAAACCGGACTTCGCCGCTATACCGATAATGACGGGTATAAAGACCGCTGCAGTCCCTGTGTTTGAAAGAAACCCAGACATTAAACCCGTAATCACCATAACCGCAATGATTAACTGTCTTTCTGTTTTAGCAAATTTGGTTACGATCCCCCCTACCTTTTGAGCCATTCCCGTATCAAAAAAAGCAGCACCCACGATAAACATAGCCATAAAGAGAAGAACATTGCTGTCCACAAAACCAGCAAAAGCTTCGGCCGGTTTCAGTATTCCTGTTAAGGTGAGACCAACGGCCACCATCATAGCGGTAATGGGCAACGGTATTTTCTCCCACGCAAACATGATAATCGCAAAGACTAAGAAACATAACGTAATAACCCCCGGACTCATCAAACAACCCTCCCTTTTATTTCTTTTTGAAGACGTCTTCTTGTCTATAATAATAGGTTGCCGAAAACGCTTACGCTATCCGATTCTTTTAGTGATTTTCCTGTTCTATTCTTGTTTTCTTCCTTTTTAGCCCCTTCATTACTTTGCCAATATATAAAAAAACCTTGAAAGCTGAAACGGCTTTCAAGGGGCTTATCCTGCATATTTAAGCTAGATGAACGGTGAGTTAAAATCCTAGATCTAAAAAATCACCCTAGTAGATATTTTAGAAATCATTATTTTTTCTCTTCCATTTTTGCGATCTTGGTCAGACAATCATCAAGAGCCTTCCTAATTTCTCTCAGACTTTGATAATCTTCTTCATTCAGGCTTTTTTTCTCTTCTTGCTCGTTATTTCCTTGTTGTGCGAATTCCGATGGCTCCATTGTCTCTTTACTCGCCATGATGGTCTCGAATTCTTCCTCTTCCAGATATCTTTTTTCTCTTAACACACTGGGAGAAGATTCCTCCATAGACAGCTGTTTTCTGTATTCGGAAGGAGTTTTGCCAAAGCTGCTTTTAAATGCGGTATTAAAGGCTTTCACCTCGGAAAATCCATAGGACAAGGCAATATCGGAAATTTTCTCTTCGAGATCCGTAAGGGCATAGGTTGCTTCTCTCAGTCTGACTCTTGTCAGGTATTCATAGTAGTTGATCCCGAGCTGCTGCTTTACAATCTGGGAAATATAACTCTTATGATATCCGGATACCTTGGAGAGCTCTTCAAGGCTGATTTTATTTTTATAGTGACGATCAATATAGTGAATAATTTTATTCACTGCATCCGTTTTCTTCTTATTGCTCGCCATTTCCATGGATGAAATCTCTTTGGGCGGGAAATGTTTGACCAGCGTGGCCATGAGCTGATGCAGTAAACCTTCAACATAGATCTTTTCTGCCGGTGTGTTCCCTTCAATATGTTGAAGCATGTCGATGGAGAACCTTCTAATTTCTCTAAAGGAGGGATCATTTCTTGTCTTCCTGCTCGATATACAATTGAACTCAAGTAAATGGTAATCACGATAATAGCTTCGAAAGTAAATCGGATTAAGATGGATCACCATCGCTATGGAATTGGGCTTCCTGGCAAGGGTGGCATGTCCGACATTGGAATTGATCAGCATCATGTCATCTTCTTCTAAAATATAGTTTTCACCATTCAGGCTGACTTCAATTTCTCCCTTTAGAACCATAATCAGCTCCAGGGCATCATGCCAGTTGTAATGATAGGAACGTATATAGTATACATACTGTTTTACGTCAATATCTCTTTTGTTGTTTTTAAAGGTATAATACATAAGCCCCATTCT
The DNA here is from genome assembly GCF_004522215.1 of Ammoniphilus sp. YIM 78166. GTDB lineage: Bacteria > Bacillota > Bacilli > Aneurinibacillales > RAOX-1 > YIM-78166. The sequence continues at coordinate 61,525 of NZ_SDLR01000009.1, forward strand.
CTTCACCTCATGACCCGCTTTTTTCCTCTACGCCGATAGATAGACCTATATTACAATTAATTACGGAACTTATTCAACTTTTTCAGGGTTAGAGAGATATGTTAAACTGAATACTAAATTAAATTGGGAGGGGGATAATTGTGGACTTTCTATCTATCGTATCCTTTTTGGGTGCAGCTATAGTTCTTACCCTTATGCCTGGACCAGATAACTTATTCACCTTGGCCCAGAGCATAACAAAAGGAAAAAAAGCAGGAATTTATACTACCCTTGGGCTTTGTACAGGGTTACTAGTTCATATTACGACTGCGACCATCGGCATATCAGCCGTCATTTATCATTCAGCTATAGCATTCACCCTAGTGAAATATGCAGGAGCAGCATACTTGCTATTCTTAGCCTTTAAATCATTTACAGAAAAAAGTTCCAGTTTAAACCTAGGAATTGAGGACACTTTAAATTATGCGTCTCTATATAAAAAAGGCATAATCATGAATCTGCTAAATCCAAAAGTGTCTTTATTTTTCTTGGCATTTTTCCCTCAGTTTATTAGTTATGAAAATGGTAATGTTTCCTTTCAAATGCTTGTCTATGGAATTCTATTTCTAATCCAGGCTTTTGTCATTTTCACCTTAATAAGCATGTTTGCTGGCAAAGTAGGTTATTTCCTACGCAAAAATCCGACATTATCTACAAAAATTAATTATATTCAAGGGTCTTTGTTCACACTTATAGGGTTAAAGATGGCGTTTAGCGAAAAATAATAGCTATTATCTACACCCTTTTACACAGTGAAGCATCGCTAATGTAACACTAAAAAAAGAACAGGCATACGCGTGGCGTAGCCTGTTCTTTTTTTTACGATCCATTAACTACAATCGGCTCTTTTGGAACCCGCCCAAACGACTTTGCCATTCGTTTTTCCCAAAATGGAATAGACCATTGGATGAGTGGTCCTAAGAGAATAGCGATAAGGAAAGTACCTATGCTAACCGGTCCACCCATTAACCATCCAGCAAGCAGTACAGCTACTTCAATGGTAATCCGAGATCGCTGAATGCTCCATCCCCATTTTTCGTTGATGGCTAACATCAAACTATCACGCGGTCCCGCTCCAAGCCTAGGCGAGATGTACATTCCAAAGCCAATGCCTATAATTAACAGCCCTAGTAAGAAGAAAAGACATTGCTTCCCTATCGTCTTCCATTCAGGAACGATATCTAACCAAAGAAACAGGTCAATAAATGCACCGAAGAAAACGATGTTTAATACCGTTCCTAGGTTGGGCTTGATTTTAGCTATGAGGAAAGAAAGAATGATGACTATAGCCCCAACAATTTGTGTCCATATGCCAATCGTTAACCCAAACGTATAATACAGACCTATATGAAACGATTCCCAAGGAGCTACTCCAAGATTCGACCGAATGGTAAGAACGCTACCGAAAGCAATAACTACTAATCCTAAAAAGAACATGAAATAACGAACAAACAAGGTTTTATCAAAGGATTGCCTTTTCATTCTCCCCAAACTCCCCATTGTGATGAATTATATATAGTATAGGTTGATCATATAATCTATCATTCTATCATGCCTGAAGTTAATTATCAAAAAACACTTAAAAGCACCCCTCCATAGGGATGCTCTGTTTATTCACTTCAGGGATACCCCCTCAGGTAGGGGACTGTCCCTCATCACAAAGTAAAGTACGGAGTACTTTACTGTTGCCGATTAATAATAATCGATCTAAGTCCTTTAAAAAATACATACTGGCAATATACCGGGATGACCGCATTTCGACCTTTATGCTCCGCACTCCCTCAACTTATCTTTTAGGGCTCCCCCCTATTCCTCTACATAGGGAATCGTTAAGGGACCCAGCGGCAGAACGGCTACTGTCATGTCTTCCCCATACTTCTTTTTTAATTCTTCTAATGTTTGCTCTATATCGCTGGAGGGCTCAAACATAGCTTGTTTCACTGTCTCTGAAGGCAAGGAAGAATACACATGGACATCAGCCCAAACCTGAATTACCGCTTGCTTTTGCACCTGCCATTGATCAAAGACTTTAAAGGAAGGGTCATTAATCATCTGTAGAATTTCATGGGGGGTCTTCTGCATTCGCAAAATCTCCGCATAATTCCCGTGATTTGGCAAGCCGTCTATGCATTCTGCTGCACAGATAATCGTTCCGCCTTCCTTTACAATCTTGTGGGCAGCACTCATCCCCTTTACTGCTTGATAAAGATTTTGATCTAACGGATACCCTGAATTCGAGGTAATTACAACATCAAAACGATGGTCACAGCGAATCATAGCATGCTCTTTGGCAAAGGCGCAACCACGGTCATGCGCCTCGAACAACGCTCCAGCAAAAACTGCGGTAATTTCCTTTTCTCGATTAAGCGTGACATTCAACAGGAAGTCAGGGGGACACATCCGATTCACTTCTCGAGCCATGTCTTGTACCGGATTATCGACCATATTTCCCCAAGTAGATAAGGGATCCCCGATCATTCTGGCATTATGAAAGGTCATGATTGTTTCAATTCCGGCAATCCCAGGCATAATCCCTTTCGGTCCGCCCGAGAAGCCAGCAAAAAAGTGCGGTTCAATAAAGCCCGTAGCAATTTTAAAATCAGCTTCCACGTACTCCTTGTTTAAGTAGGCGTCACAGCCAAAGCGACTCTCTCCTACTTTCACCAGTTCGTCTCTGTTATGGCAGTGATGGTTGATGACTCTTATGTTATCGACAACCCATTCCCCAAGCATCTGAATGAATTCTTCCCGCGTTTGATCCCGGTGTGTTCCTGTCCCGTTAATGATCACAAAATTTTCAAGCGGAACGTGGGAAAGCTCCTTTAGCAGCCAAGGAACTAACTTATGATTGGGAGTCGGCCGGGTAATGTCACTAATAACGATGGCTACCTTGTCGGTTTCCTTCACTCTACCGCGAAGAGGCGCACTTTCAATAGGGTTTCTTAAAGCCTCGAGTACAGCCCCCTCTTCCTCTTCTAATCCCGGCAGATTTTTGGGCTCGATGATAACGGAATTTTCAGGCAGTTCAATGGATAGACCTTCTTTTCCATAAAGTAATGTCGTTTTCATAGTTGCCTCCTTTATGACCAGCTCGTTTCATCGCATCCGCTAACGACATGGACATGCTTACAATGCATTTTACATATTCGACAAAGGAGGGGAATATCCTCCCTTGTCCAACCCTTGCATAGATCAGGGTACGAGCGCTAGCTCAAAACTCGCCGGGTGTAATGAAATCAAGCTTCGTGACGCCGGGGTCCGAATTGTCTTTCGAATTACGAATGAAGTGGTCGAAGTCCTGCGGGTGGTTTATATCTTGAGCATCGAAAAAAGAAGTGATGACTTTGTTTTCAAGATCTCCTACATCGTTTTCTCAAAATGAAGCGACAGTCAAAAGAGGAGCTGAAATCTCTCCTTTCAAAAGGAACCAAGAGAATGATCCATATAGAGATGAATAACCACCGAAAAACAAGCCCAGTCTGCTGCCCAATGTCATTAAGTTAAGCTCAAAGACAAAAATGAAATCCAAAACGGCATAGGAAAAAGTCCCATGCCGTTTCTTTTTTTGTTTAAGCAAGGAAAAATGCGTACAGCAAACAAAGCGGAAGGAATATCCGCTTTAAAAATGTTCATGTGTAACGAATTATGCTACTCTGTAGACGAAGCTAACAGCTGATTTGCTACGGATTTTGCGCGTATTCGTTTGCTCTTGGCGAAGAGGTCGAATCGGCAAAATGTTTTTGCGAATCAGTGCTTCAACATCTGGCGGGGGTTCATCGTCCCGTGAGCGCAGGAAATGTCTACAAACGTGAACGGCAACCGTGAAGTTGACTTGGTATTGGTGCCGTTTATTCATTTGGGAAATGACTACGTGCGAGGTAATCATTCTTGCAAAATTGCATGATCATTCTTGCAAAAATCTCTTGGATGATGGACTCTTGTCTCTTTGCGTGAAAATGGGTCAGACCGACAGTGTATTTTAATGCCCTGAAAGAGGTCTCAATGCCCCATCGCATGTTATAAATAGACTTGATTTCATCCGGTGAGAAATCAACGGCAGAAAGATTGGTAATGACGGTTTCATATGTGTAATTAGGCAAGACGAAACGAACAACCCGAAAGGTAATCGGGTAAAATAAGTTCTCATGCAAATCCAAAAAATCAAATGTAGATGTGGAAGGGACGAACTTGTAAATCTCGGGATGTGCCTTGACCTCTTTGGTTTGTTTTTTGGTGAGTGTCAGATGAACGTCCATATCAAACTCTCCGCTAGAGGGCAAACGCAAGCCCGAAAGAATACCATTGGAATTCGTATCCTTTACCCGTATGACATAGTTCCACCCTTTCTGTTCAATATGCGCGAAATTGTTGTAACTTTCATAACCTCTATCGGCAGTAATAATGGTTTTGCCTTTGATGGGGGAACGGTCAACCATATCTGCCAATGCCCTTCCCTCATTGCACAACCTTCGTGGCTGAACAATGGCATCAACGTAAAGTCTGTTGCACAAATCATAGGCTGCGTTCAAATGCAAAAGGTTATAGCCCTTCGTGTTTGATTGACTTTGAAAATAGGTGTCGGTGTCCGCAGGATCAGTTGTAATATGCAAATCCGAACCGTCAACGGCAAGTAATCGATACCCTCTGTAGTCCTTGATATCCGTATACGATTGCGTAAATTCGTGAAACAAGAATTCCACAGCAGACGGCAGGATTTTATTCCTCTGTTGGACAAAGGCAGAAGTGGTTGCGGTGTTTACGTCATAGCCCTGCGACTCCAAGAGTTCCTTATATATGCTATTACCTCCCATTGAGATCAGGAGTTTCATAACCATTTCAAAGGACAGCTTTTTCTTCCGGGTAAAATCTTTTTCAGGGTTTTTGACATAAGGTGTTGGTGCCGCTGCCATTTCTCGTATGAGGGATGTCAGCGTTTTCTTTAGCGAGTTTGCGTACTCATTCATTGGCGTAACCTCCTCGTTTTTCAAGGGGCTTCGCCACACACTTTCACCTGTTTGTCAAGTTCTTTTTTCTTATTTCGTGCAAAAAAAAGAGCGGGCTATCTTTTCGATAACCTGCTCTTTACTTGATTTTTGATCTTGCACCTTAACTTAATGACATTGGGCTGCTGCCTGGGCTTATGTTTTACCACCGGAGTACCCACTCTCATTAATGACCAAGGACGGGGTGTGGCACGTAAGGTTCTTCCAGACCGGAAATTTCCTCAGCAGTCAACTGCAAAGAAAGAGCCTTCACTGCATCGTCTAGATGATGCATTTTCATTGCGCCTATGATTGGGGCGGTAACAGGTGTCTTCTGCAACACCCAGGCGAGTGCCACCTGAGCACGCGGAACGCCACGCTTTTCTGCAATTTCCGCTAACCGCTCTACTACTTTGCGGTCCGCTTCCATCGTAGCCGCATATAAATGTTTGCCGAATTCATCTGTTTTTGAGCGATAGCTCGTTTCTTCCCAGTCACGGGTTAGACGGCCTCTGGCAAGCGGACTCCATGGTATGACGCCTATTTTTTCAGATTGGCATAGGGGCAGCATTTCACGTTCCTCTTCGCGATATAGGAGGTTCAGATGATTTTGCATGGATACAAATCGGGTCCACCCGTTTCTTTCAGCTACATGAAGAGCTTTAAGAAACTGCCAAGCATACATTGAGGAAGCTCCAATATATCTTGCCTTCCCAGATTTTACTACATCATGCAGTGCTTCCATCGTTTCTTCTATCGGTGTGTTATCATCCCATCGGTGGATTTGGTAAAGATCAACATAATCAGTTCCTAATCTCCGAAGACTGTTATCTATTTCGGTCATGATCGCCTTTCGAGAGAGTCCCTTTCCGTTTGGTCCATGGTGCATCATACCATAAACCTTTGTAGCGATAACGATTTCATCGCGTCTAACATACTCTTTAAGAATCCGGCCTAATATTTCCTCACCGGTCCCATCTGAGTATACATTTGCTGTATCAAAGAAGTTAATGCCATATTCAATGGCTTGTCTGATAATGGGGCGGCTCATTTCCTCATTTAATACCCAGCCATGCGTTCCCCGCTCTGGTACACCAAAACTCATGCCTCCTAAACAAAGGCGAGAAACATCCAATCCTGTATGCCCTAATTTTACATAATCCATAATCTTCTTTCCCTACTTTCTATCGAGCATTTTTTGTAGTTCATCACTTTTACATTCTTGTTAAGTATAAATTGCACTCTGTTTCGATAAGGAATAAGATTATACCTCAAGTTTTCCATTTCCGGCTCATCTCTTCTAAATCTTGTTCTTTGAGTGAGATCCATAGATTGAGCGCATGGTCAAGCAACCTATGAAATCGTTCACTATACCCTTTATTGTATATAAAAGATGAGACAGGAAATGGTCTAGCTGTCATTATATATATTCATTCTTATTCCTCTTCAAACACCTTGTTAAATCCTTCCAAGAAACGTATTCTCTTTTATGATACTGATTAGTTTCCATATTTTCAATAATCAATCTTTAAAATCATATAGATATCCGTAATTTGGCGGGTGCTGTACTTGACATATAAATCGCTTCCTCTGGGGTGGCAATTCCCCACTCGACGACGTTTTTGACCGCATCTATTAATTTCAAAATGCTTCCTGCTAAACTCCCAGTTTCCAAGCGGGCGCATCCCATCTTTCACTTTTGTTCACTTCGGGGATACCCCCTCAGGTAGGGGACTGGCCCTCGTCACAAAGTAAAGTGCGGAGTACTTTACTGTTAGCGATTATGTGTAACTAGCTCTACGAGTCGTCTAGTCTTTATCTTACTTACTGTAGCCCATATTACTTCCCTCAGTCTTAGTTTATTTCTTCAAGCATCTCATTTTTTAAAAACAAGGCTCCATCTCAACCACGTTAGGTTCAGATAGAGCCTTTTCTTTTATCATTCTGATTCATGTCTAAAGCGTTCTAATAAAAAAAGATACGTTTTTTCCATCTCGGGGTAATTTGCCTGAATGTGATGATAGATCCGTTTGGCTATCTCCTCATCATAACCATGCGAGGTTTCATTCCGATCACGAAGCATTTGCAGCCATGCAGCCTCATTATCAATCCAGCGAACCTCAAAAGCTTTTTTCAGACACTCTTTCGGTGTAGTAGCCTCGATTCCCTCGGATGAAAGGAGTCGTTTTATGGTTTTCCAAAATAGCTCAATGCAAAATTCAAATCGATGAATGGTACCATCAATATACAGACTATTTGTGGGCGTCTCGTCTAAAGCTTCCTTCAACCGTTCAAGAGCCCTTCCCAAATTCGCTAGGCTTTGCTGAATCTTGGCTTCGTTCATAGAGTACCCTCCCTTCTTCTTCCACCCGTTTACGCAAAGCTTCCGATGCTTCCTCCCAAAGAATCACATTAATAGAGAGTAGGGTATTCGTTTCCTCCTTCATACGAAAAACAAAGTCCAACCAATCTACCTGAGTCATCCTACCCAATGTTGGCACACTACTAAACGAAGCTAACGATCTCCCCCGGGTTATGAGGAATAGAACATTTTGCTACGTACTTCTGCAGGAGAATCTAACCTTACTTTTCACCCAACTAACGACCCCATAAATAATAAGAAGTAATACCCCCACCTCGATAGCGTGGTCGGCCAAGTTAAGAATTCCACCAGAGCGAATGATAAAGTCTGTCACCTGCCCAAATAGGAATCTATCAATGCCATTTCCAATGGCTCCTCCGACTAGGAATCCAAAGCTACAATCGATGAGAACGCCCTTCATTTCTCCGGTTCTGCGGAAATATAAAACACCGATCACGAAAAACACAGCCACAACTCCGAAGAGTCGTGCATAGCCTGGAAATAATCCTCCTGCCATCCCGCTATTTTCGATATGTGTGAACTGTATTCCCCATAATGTAAAAGTTTCATTGATATCAATGTAAGCTCGAATAAGATATTTAGAAAGCTGGTCCATCACAATAACGAGGATTGCAATTACATAAAATAGCATGTATTGTCCTTCTTTCTTGCAGAATCATTTGCTCCTATCTATTAGTATAATGGATTGCTATTTTGAAAGCCATCAACGGAGATGTTACCGTAGCTCGGTGAATCCCCCAAAAAGCAAAAGCACCCCTCCATAGGGATGCTCTGTTTTGTCGTTTTTACTTTTTGTCAAACTTATCGCGGTCTTAGCACGTTCCATTCTTTCAGCTCTAACCTGCGAACTCCCTCGAGCACATGCGGGTCATTTTCAGCCATCTCCTGCGCTTCTTCCCGTGTGTCGGCGATGTAGATGACTAGGCCACCGGAGCCATCCGCGAAGGGCCCTCGGCCAAAGATTTTTCCTTGCTGATCCAATTGATCAAGATAAGCAATGTGGCGCGGCAAAACTTCCTTATTTTTTTCTGCATCAAGCATATGCAACATGGCTGTATAATAAGGTATTGGGGGTTCCTCCTTCGAATCAGACTAGTTACGATTCCAGACTACAAGCTTCATTTCCGTCATTTCCTCCACGGCATATTTCAACCCTTCTCGGCCAAATCCGCTTTCCTTTACCCCTCCGTATGGCATGTGATCGACACGGAACGTCGGGATATCGTTGATCATGACGCCGCCTACATGTAGCTTTTCTGCTGCATCCAAAGCCACATGCACGTTATCAGTATAAATGCCGGCTTGTAATCCATAGCGAGAATCGTTAACCAAATCCATCGCCTCTTCGACGGTTTCGACCTTGTTCACGAGAACAATCGGAGCAAACACTTCTTGGCAAGATACCTTCAGCGATGGATCAGCGTTCAAAATGACCGTTGGATAAAGGATATTGCCTTCTGCCTTTCCTCCAGTTGCCACGATGGCACTGCCCTGCTTCGCTTCCTCAATCCATTGAAGCGTTCTGTCCACTTCGCCTGGAGAGATCAGCGCCGATACATCTGTTTCCGGATCGAGCGGATTGCCCAATTTAAGCTGATTCGTAGCTGCGATAAACTTCTCTACAAATTCCTCGTAAACCTCCCGATGAGCATAAACGCGCTGCAAGGAAATGCAAACCTGGCCTTGATTGGAAAACGCCCCCGTAACACAGCAGGAAATAATTCTATCGATGTTTACTCCCTTGTCCACGATCACAGCGGCATTGGAACCAAGCTCTAGGGTTACCCGCTTTAATCCCGCTTTGTTCCGAATTCCTATGCCTACCGCCGGACTGCCGGTAAAAGTGATCATATTGACCCGATCATCCACTACAATCTGATCACCAACCACTCGACCGCTCCCCGTGATTACGTTCAACGCCCCCTTAGGCAAGCCAGATTGCTGCAGCAGTTCTGCAATAAAGAAGGAAGATAACGGAGTTTGAGAAGCAGGCTTCAATACGAGGGTATTCCCAGCAGCAATCGCAGGTCCTACTTTATGGGCAACGAGATTCATAGGGAAATTGAAAGGTGTGATAGCGCCTATCACGCCGATTGGCTCCCTGATTGTATAGCCTACTCGCCCTTCTCCTCCCCGTGCAGCATCCAATGGAATGGTTTCTCCATGAATGCGCTTCGCTTCCGCGGCGGCAAATTTATAGGTTTCAATGGTACGTGATACCTCTGCTTTTGCGGTGGTAATCGGTTTAGCTGCCTCTAGAGCAATCAGCTGTGCGGCTTCCTCCGCTCGCTCCTCGAGCAAACGGGATAGGGTTTCGAGAATCTGAGCGCGACGATGTGCCGGCAGCTTCGCCATCTCGTTTCGTGCCTGGTAGGCGGATTCGATCGCCTCTTGGGTTTCTTTCTCCGTGGCCACCGCGACTTCTGCAATCACTTCCCCGGAATAAGGTGAGCGCAAAGAGCTATAGGATTCGGTTTCCCGCCACTCGCCATTGATGAATAGGTGTTTCTTCATGAACATTCCCCTTTTAAATTACAGTATTCCTGCAGTTTGCTAGATAAACCACCATGTCCAAAGGGCTGACGAGCCTGTCGAGCCAAAAAAGAAAGAATCGTCTTGCGACGATTTACGATGTCGATCCATCCCTGCTCATAAAACCACTGATCGATGGCGTTATACACCCCTCGATTAACACCATACCGGGACTCACATAAGCGGATGAACGAGAGGTCCGGCATTTGAACATCTATCTCTATATTCATACCGCTGCTCCGATTAATAGAGAGCCTTTTACGTATTCCACATCTCTCTGGATCTGCGAGATCAAGTTTTCCAAACCGGCAAAGGACATCTCCTCTCGGACATAGCAACACACCTCTACAACAAGCCATTCGCCGTATATCATTTCATTAAAGTCAAATATGTGTACTTCATAATGAACCTGCGTTCCATCTTGTTGGATGGTCGGACGCACCCCGACGTTCATGATCCCGGCAAATGACCGCTCACCGTAAGTCACTTTTACACCGTAGACACCGTTTGACAGAGGGAGTTGTTCGGATTGGATATCCAAATTTGCCGTAGGAAAGCCGATCCTCCGCCCCAATTGATTTCCATAGATGACCTGACCTTTCAATGTACCAAATGTATCCTGCTTTCTCATCTCCACCACTTCGCTTACATGTAGAATAGGAATGCCGCATTCCGCCGATAACTTTTGGAGCTCGGCAACAGACGCCATTTCACCCTTTGCATTCAAGACCTCACAACAGTAGCCGATAGGCAAAGAAGAAGCCATTCTTGCCAGATCAATCACCGCTTCCACCACGCCGACTCTTTCTAATAATCCGTTATTTTTCCCTAACAAGGGAAAAAGATGTCCGGGTCTGCGAAAGTCCTCTGCTAGGGCTTCCTCCTGTGTAAGAGCCGAAATGGTATCCGCCCGTTCAAATGCGGAAATCCCTGTTGTGTTGGTCTTATAGTCGATAGAAAGGGTAAAAGGCTTCGCATAGGCATTCGTTCCTGAAGGAACAACCATCAGAGGAAGCTCTAGTTTCCTGGCCTTGTCTTCCGTCAGGCAGACCGAAACCAATCCTTTTCCGATTTTCGTCATGAGATTGACCTGCTGGGGAGTGACCTGGCTGGCAGCTCCCACCAATTTACCCTCCCCTGTATTTACGTCGTCAATGAGAAGGACCAATTCTCCCTCCTTCATGACGTGAAGTGCCCGTCCCGCTGTTTTGGTGATCATGCTACTCCTTCCCCCTTCCTCTTCGACTTATTTTAAGGCTCGCTGCATATGCACGACTTCCTGCGCAAGTTGCTTGACACGTTCTACCACATCCGGGTCTGTCAATTCATTTTGCTTGTTAAAATGGTCATTATGAGCATAAACATAACCGGGTGCCACAAAAGCGCGGAAATATCCGGCAATCGGCTTTAGCTGGTTCTCAATGACCAGATAATGCTGATAGGTTCCCCCCGTCGCCACGAACCCCATGACCTTGTTGCGAAACACCTGCGGCGGGATTAAATCAAACAGATTCTTCAATGCTCCCGTCATCGATCCTTGGAAAATCGGGGTCCCGATCACATAGAAATCAGCAGAAGATACCAAATCTATCACTTTCTTTGTATCCCCCGTATAGGTAGCTGGATCCCGCCCATCGCAAAACTGGACGTCATACTCCTTCAGATCAAGAAATTGCACCTCGATATCCGCGTTGTCCTTCTTGATTTCTTCTAATAAGTTTTGAACTACCACCCGTGTTTTCGAGCCGGTGATCGTACCGGAAATCCCCAATACTTTCATATTCCTTCCTCCCCTTCTTTATCTCATAATGAACGGATCTGGCATCGGTTCCGACGACGTGTTGATCCAAACCACTTTATCTTCCGTGTATTCATAAATAGCATCGTAACCGCTTTCCCTTCCATAGCCGCTCCAGTGAGAGCCTCCGATCGGGGCAATAGGAGAAATGCTGCGATACGTATTCACCCAGACGATTCCTGCCCGAACACCTTTCGCTACGCGGTGAGCTTTCGCTAAGTGATTGGTCCAAATTCCAGCGGCTAAACCATAGTTGGTGCTGTTAGCCATCCGAACCACTTCTTCTTCGGTCTCAAAAGGAATCACGGTCAGGACGGGGCCAAATATTTCTTCCTGGGCAATGCGAATCTTCGTATCGGTATGCTCAAAGATCGTGGGCTGGAAATACCAGCCTTTGTTCAGCGCCTCAGGCCTCTTCCCTCCGTAAACCAAGCGCGCCCCATGTTCATGGCCAGCTTGCACATAATATTCCATCCGCTTCACCTGACCCTCGGTGGCCAGAGGTCCCACTTCCGTTTCAGGAGCTAGGGGATCGCCAATGACAATCTTGGAGGCGCGATCCACAACTTTTTCCAAAACCCGGTCATATATGCCTTTCTGGAGAAAAGCCCTGGAGCCCGCGACGCAACTCTGTCCTGCGGCACCGAAAATCCCTGCGATAATCCCCATGGCCGCACTATCCGCATCGGCATCATCGAATACGATATTCGGAGACTTTCCCCCAAGCTCTAACGTCACACGGGCAAAGTTCTGAGCGGAATTGCGGACCACGTGCCGCGCCGACTCGGTTCCCCCCGTAAACGCGATTCGTCGAACCAGAGGATGACTGGTCAGCGCGCTTCCCACGGGATCACCGAATCCCGTCACCACATTTACGACCCCAGGCGGAAATCCGGCTTCTTCAATCAGCGGAACCAATTCCAGGAGCGAAGCCGAGGTGACCTCAGAAGGCTTAATGACCATCGTATTTCCAGCCGCTAAGGCAGGTGCCAGCTTTAAGGTTGTGAGATATAGCGGGGAATTCCAAGGGGTAATCGCGGCTACAACGCCTAATGGTTCCCGCGTCGTAAAGGCAAACATATCGGGTTTATCGATGGGGAGCGTTTCCCCATGGATCTTGTCCGCCAATCCCGCGTAATAATAGAAGAATTCCGGCAGATACTGCAGCTGTCCGCGCATTTCCCGGATCAATTTCCCATTGTCCAGCGTTTCATATACGGCCAAATCCTCTACTCGGGCGGCAATCAGATCGCCCAATCGCCTTAATAATTTTCCTCGCTGGGTGTAGGTGAGGGAACGCCAGGAAGCATGCTCGAAAGCATCTTGTGCGGCTTGGACTGCCCGATCCACATCCGCTTCCGTTCCCTTGGCTACAAGACACCAGGGCTCTGCGGTTGCGGGATTATAGCTTTCAAAATATTCTCCACTACTCGATTCGACCCATTCCCCATTGATATACATTCGATACTTTTTCAGCTCAGCCATGTTGACTCCCTTCTTCCTTTACATGTTTGTAAATGATCAAGCAAGATCTGATTCAGCTGCGAAACCGCCTCAATCGGAAGCATGTGCCGTATGCCTTCCAATACCTTGACCTGGGCATGGGGAATTTTCTCCGCCATGATCCTTGCCATCTCAGGGGTGGATCCTCCATCCAACTCCCCTGTAACGACTAAAGTGGGACATAAAATCTGGGGAAGCTGCGGATAAAGCTCCTCATCCGCTGTTGCGAACACGCGATAGGCCGCCAAGTAAGCATCAGGCTGATTAGACTGCAAGCGGTGGCGAATCCTTTGAATCACTTCTGGATATTCATCCATAAAGTCGGTAGTAAACCATCGTTGAATGGCGGCATCAATGGTGGTGAGGTGACCTTTTTGTTCTACTTCTTGCACTCGAGAGAGAACCGCCTGGCGCTGTTCGCCCGTTCGATTGGTCACGGAACTGACAATCACGAGCGAGATTACCTTTTCCGGAACCTGTGCCGCAAAGGCTTGAGCTACCAACCCTCCCATGGAAAAGCCTACGATATGGGCTTTCTCAATGGCTAAATCCGCTAGCAGATGATCCAATTGCTTCACAAATTGATGGATGTGATAGGGACCGGGAGGGCTGGCCGACAGGCCATGCCCCATCATGTCATAAGAGATTACCCGGTATTCCTTGGACAATGCTTCCATCTGCTGAGCCCAAATGGTGGAGTCTAACCCGACACCATGGATCAGGATAAGGGGTTCGCCTTTCCCTGCTTCAAGATAGTGAGTGGTTTTCTCCATATTATTTCAGACCCATTTCTGCCATATCCTGATGGCGATCGCCGATGCGTGGGAAAGGTCTCGCTCCTGTAGAGGCACCAATCGCGACGACGATTTCGTCTGCACGCGGGGCATCTGGGATATTCACATCGAAGGTAATATAATGAGAACGCTTGGATTCATCATTTTTGTGAACCAGCGGAAGCGTTACATAAGTACCAGGGCCTCCTCGCTTATTCGTAAAGGTAAGAATGCTTGTTCCTTGTACAGAATCGCGGAACTTATTTCCAAATCGGAAGGTATGGATCAGAGCGGAAGCGTGCTCGATCTCTCCATCCACCCCAACGACAGCCGCCTTTCCAAATGCCTCCACCTCGTCCGGAGAATCGATGACCTCAAAAAGCTTCTTGACTAGCACATCGCCTAAATCCGGAGCGCAAGCTAGAATTTCCGGCTTCAGGTCTTCCACGAAGCCTCGTCCGTGCCAAGGATTTTGTAAGACCGCAACAGTGGCGATATTGCGAATCGGGACCTCTAGTTCTCTTCCTCCCTCAGACCAAGTTTCCTCTACAAACGTATACACCTTGCGAATGTTCAACATATTCCTGTCTCCTCTCATATATGTGTGATGTTTTCTTAGGACTTAAATCTTGGCATAACCTCTTCGGCAAACAATTTGGTGCTGCGCATGATCTTTTCATGGGACAAACTTCCATGATTAGTCCAAAGCAATAGATTCTTGATGTTTAACTCTTCCTTCAGTTCCTGAATCTTTTCGGCAACATAATCCGGTGTACCGAACAATAGATTCCGAGGGTGCAAGAAATCGTAGCTTAATTCCGTTCCTGGCTTTAACTCTTCACCCGGGTCGAGCAAATTACCTAACCCTCTCCAGTGGCAAATCCAGCGGTAGGTATGCATAACCGCCTCCTCTGCATCTCGGCGGGCTTCTTCCATCGTTTCGGCTACATAGCAATCGCGGACTAAGGCAAGCCCTTCACCCAGCTCAGCTTGCGAGCCTCTCGCCTTCGAAAGCGTCTCGCGGTAGAGTTCAAAACGAGGCTTCAATTCCTTCACCGTTGGCATCCAGAACATGCCGTTTACTTGATGCTCCGCAGCCCATTGAATCGACCTTGGCGTATCGATTACCTGCCAGAGTGGAGGATGAGACTTCTGGTAAGGCGGAGGCATGATCGACATCTTTTGAATCACGCCATTCTCCATATCCATGTAGTCCGGAGTTTGAGGGCTTAAGGGGTGATTCCATTTCAATCCGGCAGCTGGAAACTGATAGAATTCTCCTTGGTGGGAAAAGAACCGCTCCGATAAAGCCTTCTTTAAGATTTCATACGTTTCTTCAAATAAGGCGCGGTTTTTTTCCTGATCTCGAGGATCCGCGTGCTGATTAAGATTCATCGCTTCGCGGCCATACAGTCCACGTCCGATCCCTACCTCTACGCGCCCTTTGCTCATTTGGTCAAGAAAGGCGATATCTTCCGCCAAACGCAGCGGGTGCCAGAAGGTAATGATGTTGGCCGCCTGGCCAATGCGGATATTCTTCGTACGGGCCGCGATATCGGCACCCATCATGATCGGATTCGGCACCAGCTCGTAACCCTCATGGCCGAAATGATGCTCCGTATACCATATCGAATCAAAACCGGCCTGATCGCAATACACCGCTTGCTCTCTCGCTTCATCTAGCACCTGAGCGAATTCTTCATGTCTGCCAGGACCCGCCAAGTTTGCAAATATTCCAAATTTCATCTTTATACCCCTTTTCTGAATTTAATCCCTACCGTATCCCTTGCACGTTGCATGTACCATGTACCATACAAGGAACGTTTATAGGTCTATGATAACGGTCTCAATTCCATCTGTCAATATCTTTGTTATTATCAAAAAACTTTAATTGAAAATACTTCCCTTGGCAGAGTGCTGACTGTCGATTCCCCTGCCAAGAGCCTTATTTATAGGCACCTTACTTGTTATACAGCTCTGCCTTCATGATTTGGATGAGTTTAACCCCGCTTGCCTTCACATGCTCTCTCATCAACTGTTCCGCCCCTTGGATATCCTGATTTTGGATCACCTCCACAATTTTTCGGTGTTCTTCGACCGATTTTTGCAAGCGTTCGGGCTGCCCTAATGTTAGATAAACAAATCGCTTATACGGAAGCTGATTAATCAGTAAATTAAAATGGTAAAGGAGCTTGCTGTTTCCCGATCCTTTGAGTATCGCTTCATGAAAGCGGTCATTGGCTTCTACATAACCATCAATATTCCCCTTACCTACCGCTTCTTCCATGCTTTTGAACGCACGGATAAGCTCCGTCCTCTCCGGAATGTCGCCTCTTTCCGCCATCAAACCGGCCGCAAGACCTTCCAACGACTCCTTCAACTTAAACAATTCCACAATTTCCTTTTCCGTTGGCTTCGTCACGCACGTTCCAACACGTGGAATAATCTCCACTAACCCCTCTTGCTGAAGCTGTTTGAGAGCCTCTCGGACCGGAGTTCTGCTTACCCCTAGCCTCTGCGCCAGAGCAGTTTCAGAAAGCTTTTCTCCCAATTCAAACTCTCCGGATACGATTGCATTGCGGAGTACGTTTGTTACTTGCGTATGAATACTTTCGGTGGAAACGGAAAGATTCATGATACCACCTGCCTCTCTGCCTTCTCTGCCATACACCATGTACCATACCAAAATAAAGTTATATTATTCATGATATTTTCATTCCAACCTGGAGTCAATCGTTATTCCTCCTTTTCTTTTTCCATGGCCAAAAAGACTTCTTGGGCCACTCTGAAGCTATCTAGCGCCGCAGGAACACCGCAGTAAATAGCCGTTTGTAAAAAGACCTCTCGGATCTCTTCCTTTGTCACACCATTATTGAGGGCTCCACGAACATGCAGCTTAATCTCATGCGGTCGGTTGAGGGCGGTTAGCATAGCCAAATTAATCATGCTGCGGGTTTTTCTCGAAAGATCTGGTCGGGTCCAGACCTCCCCCCAACAATATTCGGTAACCAGTTCCTGCATCGGCCGATTGAAATCGGTTGCATTTTTCAATGATTGATCCACATACTCCGAGCCCAAAACCGCACGGCGGACTTCTAAACCTTCTTCAAATCTTTTGGAAGTCATTCTCCCCACTCCTTAAAGTTGAATTTATAATACGATTTCCTTATCTTTTACATCTAAATGTTCTGCTTCGACGATTCCCTGTTCGATGGCCAATTTCCTCGCCAGCTGCGGGGCATGCCACAAGGAAGGAAGCAGTAATATGGATACCGGCACAGCTGCTATAACCACAAAGGATTGAAGCGCATTAATACCCCCTGACCCAATGTTGATTAGAATGATGGCGATAAAGCCCATCAGCACGGCCCAAAAGACACGCGTAAATGCTGGTGGGTCCCCTTCTCCCGTTACCCCCATCGCTAGGGTGTACGACATGGAATCCGCCGTGGTAACTACAAAGAGAATGGTTAAGATGAGGAAAATGATCGGCATGATCGCGGAAAGCGGCATCTGCTGGGCAATGGCAATGATCGCAGCCGGGAGCCCATTCTCATTTAAAGGTCCGCTGACGGATCCCGCCTTGTTCATTTCATAGAAGATTCCGGAACCCCCTACTACGGTAAACCAAAAGTTTGTTGTTAAGGATGAAATCACGGCAACAGCCAGGAAAATTTCTCTTACGGTGCGCCCTCTGGAGATTCTCGCAACCAGCATGGCCACCATCGGACCGAAGCCGATAAACCAGCCAAAGAAAAACAGCATCCACCAGCCCAGCCAGCCTTGATCTTGGCGATACGTACTGATGTTAATGAACTCGCTTACATAAAACCCAAATGAAGATACAAACGAGTCAATAATAAAACCACCGGGTCCAAATAGTAAGATGAAAAAGGCGATAATGACGGCCATAATGACGTTTAATTTACTGAACCACTGGATTCCTTTATCAATCCCTGTTACGGTGGAGAAGACAGTGACACTAATTAAGCCAATAATGATTAGGGCTTGAGTGATCCCATTATCCGGAATTCCAAATAAGGAATTGAGACCATAGCTGACTTGCAATCCAAGAAATCCAATCGGTCCGATGGTTCCGGCTGCCGCTCCAATGATGCAAACTGAATCCGCAACTGTACCCCATTTACTCGTAAGAATCTTATCTCCCAATATAGGATATAGTAAAGTTCTTGGTTTTAAAGGCATCCCCTTATGATAATGAGCGTACATGAAAATTACCGCACTGATCGCTCCGTATACTGCCCAGGCCGTGAAGCCCCAATCCATAAACGTCTGAGCCAATGCCGGTGCGATGGCTTGTTGGGTACCCGATTCAATCCCCTGGTGCATCGGAGGAACATCCATGAAATAATACATTGGTTCCGCTGCCGCCCAAAACACACCGCCAGCTCCCAACCCTGAAACCACAATAATAGAAACCCATTTAAACCTGCTCATCTCTGGCTTAGCCAAGTTCCCCAGCTTGACTCTTCCATACCTCGAGCAAGATAAACCTAACCCTACCGCGAACGTCGCCAATAATAGCAATTGCCAGTAAGCTCCAAAATATCGGATGGAAAGATCAAAACCTGTGCTCACAAATTTAGAAACCGCTTCCACATTGACGATTGAAAGAATGACAAAAAGCAACAACAATCCGCCGCTGATATTAAAAACAGGCCAGTCAATCTTCTTACTCACGGTTTCCCATTTCTCTCTCATTTTGATATTTCCTCCCTTATTTTATTACTTGGTATTGAAACTAGAGTTCATCGCCTTATAAGCTGGTTAAATCATATCCCCTCCTAAAAATACAAAGTGGTTATTGGGCCTCAATGCTTATTTCTTGTCCTTCAGTACCATGTTGCATGTACCATGCAAGTTAGTATCTTAAATTTAAACCATTAATTAAGTTGTGTCAATATTTTATTATTTGAAAAGGAGGATATAGTCTGATTATTATAATTAATAGTTCCAAATAACAAAAGGGATTGTCTTCTAATCCTTATAGACTAGAAGACGAACTCGATCCATCCAAATGACGTGGTGAACACTCCCATAGTTCACTTTTAGCATCGATGTAACAGATGCAATTATAGGGATAGGATTAATAGAATCATCAATAGAACCATAGGAACAAATAGCCAAAACAAGGAGATTGCCGTGATAGAATGAGTCATTTTTTATCCCCCGCTTCTTTTCTATTCTTTTATATCCAATGTGGGTGTTCCCATAGGGCAAGGTCTTGACGTACTAATTTCACAACGTTAAGATACACACGATAGGCTTCCGAAACATCATGGATGGACATTCCGATAGGGTTAAATAAAATCCGTTGTTGGTTGGATTCTCTGCCTGCCAGTTTGCCAACGATAATTTTCCCCAATTCATGGACATCTTCCTTTCCGAACTGCTCGATAACTGACATCAACTCCGTGATGACTTACATGTTCGAAATCGTCGACAACCACCTTATCGTAATAGACTAGCTCTTGCGGATCCGTATCCCAAAATGAAATTTCCGAATGGAAGGCCCCCTTCTTTTAGCCACTCGCCTTTTACGTATGGGAAAGTAGACATGGTAGCGGTTACAACAATTACACCACCGAATTTTGGATCACTTCAAACGAAGATCAAGCTAAACAAAAGTACATCTTCGCCCTTAAACTGTAAGACAGAGCTATCGCTTATAGCGATGGTTTTCCTTCTTTCGGTCATCTACACAGCAAAAAAACCAAGCCAACATACGCATAGGCTCGGTATTTCAACAAGAGTTCCTTTTCCTTCTTCACTTTGAATCCGCACACAAGCATTCAATTACGATTGTTAGATTAATTTTAATAAAAAAGAATTTAACTATACTTTAAGTAAACACACACTTCTCATATCTGATCTAGCCACGACTGCAGCCGCTCTTGGGTGGAGTCCTTTCTCGAGGTCTCCATTAGGTATTTCAAATCGATTCTTTGATAATGAAGAAGCAAAAGTCGTTTTCCCCATTCACAATCGGAAGTCGATTTCCAATGGATACAAGCTCTTAAGCGATCTAAGATGATGTCTTCAATTCCAATGACATACACCTTTAAATTATCTTTCAGCTGTAATTCAACTACTTTACTCAGATCAGCATCATCCAGCATATCGCCGGGAATTTCAATACTAACGAGAAGATCATCGTGGTACCAATGACGACCCTCACGTTTAAATCCAAGCTGAAGTAAAATATCATTAGCTAGATCACGGCGACTTAATACCATGTCGATATCGGCTGTGGTGTATTCGCTGCGAGTGTAAATTTCAACAGCCAGTCCACCCACGATAACCGGATTAATGTTATGTGGTTCAAGGAGCTTCGTCAGAATGGCACTTACTTGGACCATTTTTTCAAACTTACTTTTCCCCTTTAAGTGAGAAAGACTAAGCTTGGCTTCCTCAATCGAAATCATAGAACCACACTCGCTCGGTTATATATTTTATCTTTCCTTCTTTTTCTGCCTTTTCCCATTTTTGTTTACAAAGATGGTCAAGAATTTTCACTTCATCGCTATCTCTTTCCCTTGTACGAATGGGTCTTTCCGTACCACGGTTTCTTATTAGGGTTCGCTCTACTTCTTTCTGACGTTTACCTATCCATTGATTGAGATCATCCAAACTCAACTTTTGCAAAGAGGGACATCTCCTTAGTAATAAGTTGAAGCCATTATACCATATACTGTAATTTTATTCCATAAACAACAACTATCGAATCCATCTGTCGACAAATCGTTCTACCCATTCCCAAAAAAACGATGAGCCTCAATGACTCACCGTGTCCATCTAAATTAATGCTTAATCCCACACTGCACCGCGGTTCTGGTCCCGATAGATGCCCAATCCATGAATTTCTCTAATCCCTATCCATTGGCTGCTGACTGATTAACCGCAGCGATCAAATTCTTGCCTGCAAGATCATCCATCTTATAGCGAGTTTCTAACGTTGCAGACCCTACATGCGGTAAGGTAACAACGTTTTTTATGGTTAAAAAAGGGATGATCCAAGGGAAGGGGTTCTTTTTCGAATACATCCACTTGTTAATCTGCGATACCAACCCTTCCAAACCAGAAAAGGACATTTCCTCTCTTACAAAAAAGCAAACCTCTACATCAAGGCTTTCTCCACAGATCATTTCATCAAAGTCAAAGATGTGCACCTCATAGTGGACTTGGTTTTTATCCTGCTGGATCGTCGGTCTAACTTTTTTGAATCATCTGGGATACGCATAAGTGCCCCTCTTTCTTACACATATTTTACCATTTTTCTTCCAAGTCATTAAGTTGTAGATATCGTATAGCAAAAAAAAACGGGAAGACTGTTCATTCTTCCCTGATAGGGATGGAGTTGTGGGGTTCATTTCTTTGTGGAGAATCAATTCCCCCATACTCTCGCCTACCTGCTAGAACAGGGAAGCAAGAGATAGCGGCAATTGAAACACTTACACTGTTTTCGCAGTCTTTTTAAACGGAAGAAATAACTTGATCGTCGCTGGCTGATTGCAATAAAAGCATGTTTTAGTCGTATGCTGGGGCAAGAAGGCAACATGAGGTGCCGAAAGTACTTTTATTCCTTCAGTCACGTGATTTTTACAAACCTTTAATATGGTCCTCATCCCCTTTCCATCGATTTAAGAGATTTGCAGGAACTCCATCGCATTTCCGCCCATGATGGCCGTTTTTTGTTCCTCCGTTAAACTCTCCGTTTCCAAAACCGATTTACCCGGTGGCGTTTCTTGGATGGCAAAAGGATAATCGGTACCCATCAGCAAGCGTTCATGGCCTACAAGTCGATTCAAGTAGTCTACGTTCATCGAGTCATAGACCAGAACATCGTAATAGAAATGCTTGGCATAATGGCTAGGCGGATAAGGGGTCTTTCTGGTGTCAGGGAATACATGCCAGCCTTGTTCCATCCGAGGCAGGATAAAAGGAAGCGCCCCTCCTCCATGGGCCAAACAGACTTTCAGCTTTGGAAACTTCTCAAACATTCCGCTCATGATAAAATTAGCCGCCGACAAGCCTAATTCCAATGGCATGGCTACGGTATAGGTCAGACCCGCCTTGGCAGTTCTTTCTTTGGCTACCATGTCGTACGGATGGATAAAGAGCGGAACATTCCAGCGCTCAGCCATCTCAAAGAAAGGAGAGAGTGCTGGGTCTTCTAATCCCAGACCATTCACATTCGAGCCGATCTCGATTCCTTTGAGACCCAGCTTGTGCATACAGTAGTCCATTTCTTCAATGGCCGCTTCGGCATTCTGTAGCGGGACCGTTCCCAATCCAATAAAGCGAGTAGGATGTTGCCTCACCAGATCTGCGTTATACTCATTTTGCAAACGGGCCATTTCTCTTGCCCCTTCAACAGGTGCCCAATAACAAAGGCCAATTGGAATCGGTGACAGGACCTGCATGTCCACCCCGTCTAGCTGCATTCTTTCTATTTTTTTGGCCGGATCCCAGGTGTCGCTACCTATTTTTCGAAAGACGTTTCCTTGAACCATAATATGAGCGGTTTGTTCGTTCACTCTCACGATACTGGGCCAGCGTTCTCCTCCATAGCGTTTACCCAGGTCCGGAAGCTCGGGTGGAAGAATATGTGTATGAAAATCAATTCGTTTGATCGTTTTTGGCATCGTGGTTTTCTCCTAACCTCTTCTTTTTTTCTTCTCTTTATCTATAAGTTCCCTTGCGAAACTCCTCTCGCTCTACCATCCAGGAAGCCAGCAGCCCCCCGACCAACCCCCAAAATGGCGCCCCAATATGGAGCAACTGAAATCCTGAAATGGTAATCAAAAACGACGTGATGGCGCCCAGCTTAAATCGTCCCGAAAACGAGACTTGCAGGCTATTCATAAGGACGGCCAGCATCGCCAAACCACCTAAGAGCTTGATGAGGGAGGAAGGAATCCATTGCGTAATGACTGCGGCCATAGGGGCAAAAAGACCAAATAGAATCATAAAGAAGCCGAGCATCACTCCTGCCGCAAAACGCCCTTCTTTGGGTCCTCCCTCCTCGGATGCAATAATTGCCGTCATCGGTCCGGCAATACAGGCCGAATGCCCGCCAAAAAAGCCGTTAATAATGGAAGTAATCCCCGTCCAATTGGTCAACGCATTCACAGGAGGCTGATACCCCAACTCTTTCATCAATCCAAATCCTTGGGCATTTTGAATGGCAATCACGGTCAAAGCTAAGGGAATCACGAGCTCCCCTATCGCTGCCAAGCTAAACTCAGGGGTAAACCAGAGCGGCTTAACCAGCGAGACAGACAACTCTTGCCTATCAACGGAACCCTGCATGGGAAGAAGAATCACGGCCGCCACGATCGCACCCAAAATAGGTGGAAACTTGGTGGCCAAGCTTTTCATGCTAAGAATGAGTAGAAAGACCGCCAAGACGATCCCATTCAGCCAAACATTCTCGGAAACTGATCGGAAAATATCGATACCAAACGGCAGCAAAACGCCGGAAACCATGCCCATCATGATCGGTACAGGCAAAAACATCATCATGCGATGAATAATTCCCGACATCCCTAAAACAAGGATCAACATCCCTGTCACCATATAGGCCCCAATCACCTCTTCGAAGGAGTGCTGGGCAAGAGCGGTACCAACCAAAACGGCGCCTGGAATGGAAAAAGCCATGGCAATCGGTTGCCGATAATAGATGGATAGGATCACCGATAGAATCCCGGCCATGCCGTAGATTGAGAAAATCCACGACGAGATTTGATCAGCGCTCAGTCCGCCTTTTTCCGCCGCTTGCAAGACAATTAACAACGGGCCTGTCGCACCGAAAAGCCATGCCACGAATCCATTGGATACGTTCGGGATCGTAAAGTACTGTCGTAAATCCAACTTGATATTCCCTTGGTCGAGCTCTCTTTCCTTTAAGATAGGCATTTTTTCTCCTTGAATAGAGAGAGAGACCGCTCAATGGTCTCCTCCTCTCTTTGCTATTCCGTTCTCCCGTTACTTCCCTCCGACACTGCCCATCGAAGCCAATCGAGGATCTGCGACCCCACCCCACATATCAATCGTTTCTAGGCTAGCTTCTAGCAAACGAGGCTTTCTGGCTCCTACTTCAGGGAATTCCTCCATGCCGAAGCTGTACTCGACCGTCATGCCATCTGGATCCAAATAGTAGAGGAAGATCGCGCCGGACGGCGTGTGTCGACCAGGTCCAAAGACGATCGGAACATCATGTCGGATAAAGCGGTTTCTCGCTTTTCCGATGTCATCGATATCATTGACCATAAAATTCACATGATGCAGGCCATGCTCTTCTCCCCTGAAGACCGCGAAGGAGTGATGATACGAAATCGGGAAGCATCGCATAAACGCGCCGATGCCATCATCCACCACATCCGAGATTTTAAAATTCATGACTTGATTATAGAACTTTACCGATTCATGAATCGTCTTCGACTTTAAGACCACATGTCCCAAGCGAAGGATATTCGTGTGAGTAGGCTGGAATTCCGTAGGCAAGTACACAATATCCGAGTAAAATTCAAACGTGATACCGAAAGGATCCTGAATACGGAACGTTTTCCCTTGGTTCAGCTGCTTCGCTTCTTCATTCGACACTTCGGTTGGATTCAGGCCTGCTTTCGTAAATTGTTCGAAGGCGGTCTCCAACATATCCGCATCTTCCATTTCCAAAGCAATCCGACGTAAACCCGGCTCCTTATCTTGACATAGAATGACGTTATGGTGATCACTGCTTGTGCGGTAATAAGCGATATCTTCACGACTTTCGTCCACTGGTTGAATCCCTACGAGGTCTCGATAAAAATCCTTCGAACGCTTAAGATCCGTTACATTCAGGGCTACATACCCGAGTTTTTTATATCGTAACATGTCTCCTCATCTCCCTTCAGACTATAAAATAATACTGACTTTGCCATGTGGTCTAAGCGCTTCCAGATCAAGGATGCACTTGCGGTCCGCAATCTTAAGCTGGCCATCGCGTTCTACCAAACGATGCTCATACTTCCCTACATACGCATCCATGTTCCCGTATCTCATGCGATAAACGATAAAGTTTGAACGAACCAGCAACGAATCTTCCGAACGCTCAACCACCCGTACGTTGTTGATATTACGG
The DNA here is from genome assembly GCF_004522215.1 of Ammoniphilus sp. YIM 78166. Taxonomy (GTDB): domain Bacteria; phylum Bacillota; class Bacilli; order Aneurinibacillales; family RAOX-1; genus YIM-78166. The sequence goes on from NZ_SDLR01000009.1 coordinate 86,681, forward strand.
TTCGTTCTTGATCTGGGATACTCCACATGGGCATCATCGCTTTTTAATCGCTTCACACGGGAGTCAATACGTATGCGATCATCCGATACTAAAAATAAGGTGTGCCGAGGGGAAGCGTCAGGAACATCCGTAGAAGGGATGCTATAGGTCGCATCCTCCGTCAACAGGTCTAGCCATTCATCAAACCGAGCTTGATCTAACAATTCAGCTTCCAGATACAAGAAATCTTCAATTTGTTCACGGGAAAAGTTCATCTTCTTCATCTCCTTATTGATTAATAAGCACTCTAGCATCTTCTTCCTGTCCAGCCATGACCTTCACCCATTGTCTCCAGAATCCTCTCATTTGCAATTCATCGGTGGAAAGCGGCTGTTCTCGGTGCATTCCTCGGGATATATCCTGCCATTGCACTTCCTTCATTGTGCTGAAGCCTAATTGGCAAACCTCTAAGGATTCCACATCATCCGGTGTCGCAAAGCCAGCAGGACCTAAGAAGGTTAAGAAGTAATCCAATCTTCTTGCTCTCAAGTTTTCCGCTTCCCCTTTAGGTCCCATAGCCCAGGCCGTTACTTCCATGTAATCAGGGGCGATCGGGTCAAACGTTCGAATGGTTAAGGACATGATGTCGTTGATAACTAAGTTCGGGAAGATCCATAAATTCCGATTGCTCTCCGCCATCTTCTTCGCTTTTTCCGGACCACAGCGTTCTTCTAGCTCTTTTCTGATTTCTTCAATCTCGGATTTGGCTTCCTCTCCCCAGATCGGCGTCCACTTCGCTACCGGCCGTCCCCAAGGGGCATTGTATTGCATCAAGGTATGTCCATTCCCCAACGATTTACCGACTCCATCGGTTAAACCGGCAGAAACATCCAGGTCCAAATCTTTTAAAAACGTGAAGTAGGTTTTATGGTTGTGGGCCGCGTGATAGCCATCAATGCTGTTTTCGCCTAACAGCTTCCAGTTCGCTCTTATACTATATTTATGAGTTCCTCCAATGACTTCCATGCCACTAGGCGATTGGTCAGCCACTAGATCCAAATATTCCTTAGCAGCCCCGAGATACTCCTCTAGTGATTCAGCTTGGGGGTTAAAGTTTACAAACACAAAACCTTTATAGCTTTCCGTTTTCGGCTCGTGCAAGTTGAATTCCGAACGGTCGAAATTTTCCCCATACGCATCCCGATGCGGTACGCCGATCAGCTCGCCATCATTCTTGAAGGACCAGGCATGGTAACAGCAGACAAAGGTTTTAGCGTTCCCTTTTTCTTCTCGGCAAACCAACGCGCCGCGGTGCGTACATGTATTTAAAAGAACATGATATTGACCTTTGGCATCCCGAGAAAAAATAAGGGCGCGACCTGCTACCTTGCGTGTGACAAAATCTCCAGCGTTCGGAATTTCGGATTCATGACCCACATAGATCCAGCATTTTGAGAAAATATTTTCTTTTTCCATTTTGAAGATTTCCGGATCCACAAAGGTGCTTCGATGAACTTTAAACTTGTTTTCTTGTTGGTTATCAATAACCAATTGCTTCACATCAACCATGAATATGTACCTCCCCAATTTTTAGTAGAATTGAATAATTTTATTTTTGCTTGAATTTGTGAACATGTCCAATCAATGTTTTTACTGGAAATCACCGGTTACCATAAAGATCTTTTCACTTGGTTGACCTCTTATTCATAATTTACTAAAATTAATTTTGATTCTCATAATTAAACGCTTACACCTCCTTGTTTTCGTTCCGTTTCTGGTGATTATCGTATCACCCTAAGAGCTGTAAGGTCTAATCACAATATTTTTTGTAATTTGAATATTTTCGAAGAAAACTTTTATTCAATACGCTCTCTCAATCGATGTAAGCAGAGGAGGATTTGGAATGAATTACGATCAGTTGCATGCCTTTTATTATGTTTCTAAGGTCATGAATTTTACGAAAGCTAGTGAAATTCTCAACCTGACACAACCAGCTATTACGGCTCGAATCCGCAATCTGGAGACAGAACTTTCCTGTCAGTTATTTGATAAGCAAGGCAAACAACTTTCTCTGACGAAAGAAGGAAAATTGCTGCTAGACTATGCAGAGAGAATCATCTTTTACTCGGAAGAAGCCAAAGAAGCGATTCAATCCATTAACCAAGAACAACTCATTATTGGCTTTGGGCCAAGCTTTCCCTATGAGGTCATTTGCAAAGCGGTCCAGGAATTTACGAACAAACATAACGTTTATATCCAGATTATCGAAGGACATGATTCGATCAGCCTAGGGGACCAAGTGAAGAATCAAAAGATCGATCTAGCCTTTATTCGTATTCCTGTATACGACCCAACCCTCACCCTAGACTATCTTTATAAAGATAAAATGGTGGTGTTTGTATCCCCTAGCCACCCGCTCGCGTCCAAGACTTCTGTGACGAAGAAAGACCTGAACGGTCAAACCATGATTCATTACTGCCGAAATATCGAGATGTGGAGAAGGATTGAAGAATCGTTAGTGGGAGTCAAAGATCTCAAATGCCTCGAAGTTCATAACCTCGAAATGCTGAAGCGGTTTGTAAAGGAAGGGATAGGGTTCAGCATCCTCCCTCGATTTGGGCTAATTGAAGAAGTGGAAAAAGGGGAATTGAAACTATTGGATTATGATTTGCTCAACCATATGCCAAAGGATATCATGGCGGTCTATGTAAACGGTTCCTCACGTACAGAATGGATCAAAGCCTTTGTGTCTACCTTTTCTAATCAGATCACTAAACATTCGGAAGCCTATATTTTGTAAGCCTTTGTAGGCGTAAAAACTCCAGGTAAATCTCGGCTCTACGAGAATACCTGGAGTTTTTTTCAGTTTTTTATTCTACCCTCCCCAAAAAACTATTTATTAGAATCGTGTATATCTAAAAATAATTCTGATTTTACCATTTTCACCATATGCACTATAGTTTTCATAGAATCAAATAATTTGAGGAGGTACATATGCGCTCTATCGATGTTAATCAGATCCTTAATGAGGCAAAGTTTAATCGCTTTCATGGTTTGGTCCTTTTCTGGTGTGCGTTTATCATCATCTTTGACGGCTTTGATCTGGTGATCTACGGCTCCGTTGTGCCCGTCCTCATGAACGAGTGGCAGCTCACCCCCGTCGAAGCAGGAACGCTCGGCAGTTATGCACTCTTTGGCATGATGTTTGGGGCCCTGATCTTCGGACCGTTAGCGGACAAGATGGGACGCAAAAATGTCATCTTAATCTGCGTCGCCTTGTTCAGCGTGTTCACCGCCTTGATTGCCTTTGCTACGACCCCAACAGAATTCGGAATCTACCGTTTCATTGCTGGCTTGGGATTAGGCGGCGTCATGCCGAACACAGTAGCCTTAATGACGGAGTATTCCCCGAAATCGATGAAGAACACCTTAGTTGCGCTGATGTTTAGCGGATATTCCATAGGTGGAGTTCTATCTGCGGGATTGGGCATCGTCCTCATTCCCCTGCTTGGCTGGGAATCTCTCTTCTTAGTAGGGGCCCTGCCCATCCTTGCCCTTCCTTGGATGTATAAGTATCTCCCTGATTCGATTGGATTCTTATTAGCTAAAAAGAAGTACGACGAAGTAGGCCAAATTTTATCCCAGATCGATCCTTCGTATACGCCTAAGAAAGGCGACCAATATGAAATGGTCCTTCCTGAAAAAGGCGGCATCCCCATCGCCCAATTATTTACCCAAGGTCGGGCCCGAAGTACGCTGATGCTATGGATTACCTTTTTCATGTGTCTTCTTATGGTCTATGGATTAAATACTTGGTTGCCCAAACTGATGGCCGGGGCAGGCTATGAGTTAGGCTCTAGCTTGATGTTCCTTCTGATTCTGAACTTCGGTGCGATTTTTGGCGCGATATTCGGCGGCTGGGCGTCTGACCGCTGGAATGGAAAAAAAGTCTTGATGTCCTTCTTTATCGTAGCTGCTCTGTCCTTGACTCTACTCGGCTTTAAAGCCCATGTCTTGATCTTGTATTTTCTTGTGGCTCTGGCTGGAGCCACTACGATTGGAACGCAAATTATTGCTTATTCCTTTGCCTCCCAGTATTATCCTTTGCAAATGCGCTCGACTGGCATTGGCTGGGCCTCTGGAATCGGCCGATTCGGTGCCGTCGCGGGTCCCATCTTAGGTGGCTTTCTCCTTACTCTGAATTTACCGTTGCAACAAAACTTCCTTGCGTTTGCCATTCCTGGCCTGATCGCAGCATTCGCCATTTCGTTCGTGCAGATTAGCAAGACAAGCAATCAAGCAAAACAGATGGACGAAATTTATCCAGAAACGAACGCTATCGCAAAATAAACATGGAAAAGAAATGAGGAATTTAACATGAAGAATATGACCGTACTTGGAGCCGGTATTATGGGGCATGGTGTGGCTCAATTATTTGCCCAAGCAGGAAAGAATGTACGCATTCAAGCCAGACGCCAGGAGTCCCTGGATCAAGCACGAGAACTCATTACGAACAGCCTGAAGATTATGGTAGAAAAAGACATGTTGACAACAAGCGAGATGAAAGCGACCCAGGCTCGCATCACCTATACCACCAATTTATATGAAGCCCTACAAGATGCGGATTTTGTTCTTGAATCCATTCCTGAAGTACTAGAATTAAAATTGGACACCTATGAAATCGTGGAAAGCGTCGTCTCAGAGAAAACGATCATCTCATCGAATACGTCTACTTTTCCGTTAAAAGATTTAACGCAAAGAGCTAAACATCCGGAACGATTTATTATCACTCACTTTTTTAACCCGCCACAACTCGTGCCGCTCGTGGAAATCGTGAAAGTCGCTGTCACAGAAGAAAAAGTCATCCAAGCAACCTATCATTTAATGAAAGAAATCGGGAGATCCCCCGTCATTCTACAAAAAGAAGTGCCTGGCTTTATCGTAAACCGCATCCAAGTCGCCATGCTTAGAGAAGCGTTTCACCTCATGGAAATGGGAGTGGCTACGGCAGAAGATATCGATATCGTGATGAAAGGCAGCATGGGCTTCAAGTGGGCCTTCTGCGGTCCCATGGAAAGTCAAGATTTAGCCGGCCTGCAAACTACGAAATATATGGTTGAAAATCTCCTGCCTGAACTTTCCGATGTTAAAGAACCCCCTGCCTTCTTGACTGAAATGGTAGAGAATAATCAGCTAGGGATCCGAACTGGAAAAGGATTCTACACGTATGCAGATAATCAAGCTGCAGAAAAAATCCGCAAACGAGATGATGATTTTCTTGAGCTTCTAAGGTTGCTGAACAGAGAGAAGGAAACGTTGCATAGCTATTCTGGATAAAACAGTATAGTGTATAAAAAGCACCTAGATAGTAGGTGCTTTTTCAATGTTTATGGGTGGAGAAGAACATTGCTGGATCTCAATTGTTGTACCCGAAGGGTGCACCATTTGTATGGGGCTATAGCTCAGTTGGGAGAGCGCCTGCCTTGCAAGCAAGAGGTCATCGGTTCGATCCCGTTCAGATCCACCATACATATATCAAAAAGCTTTTTTACTTTTCTTACTTCACTATAGATCTCCGATATTTGAACAAAAACTTAATCCTTCCTATCGGTTATTTTATTTCGCCTTCACTCGTGATCTAATTTTAAATGTTTTTACTGGTTCTTTTTCTGCTAGCTTTTCCTTGTTTTCGTTTCCCCCACCAATTATTCCTTCCTGCCACAATTGATAAACATAAAGAATAATAGCTATGAATAGCATTAAAAAAAGGTTTTGGATAGGTGAAATATTTCCACCACCAGACCTAATACCTAGTTGGTTTAACCAAGTGGCTAAACCAAAACCATAAAAAAGGTCCGTCACTAAATTAACAAGCATATATATCCAAAATTTACGGAAGGTAAAAACGAATATCCATATCGTCCCAACTAGGAACACTCCATATACAGTAAATAGCGGTATCACTTTATCCCACGCAAAAAGTGTTTCTTTGAATTTCCACCAATTGTATGTCCAAGCTATTTGACCTAATAATGTATTTATTACAGTTGCAAATAAGGCAACAGGCATATATTTACGAATAGCTGAACGGTCTAAAAAGTACAATGAAAACCAAGGAATGAGAAAAAGAGACCATATGGTTAATCGTTCCATTAAACTAATGCCCCTTTCTATAATTTAATAGTTAATATTTTCAAAACAAAGGAATTTATACCACTTAGGATTACTCCCCTTTAACGGAGCAAAAAGGACTGCCAGATGCAGCCCAACTTATCGAACAATCGAATCCCGTCGTAGCTAAAATAATTTGGTCACTTTTCATGAAGGTGATAACATAATTGTACAACACCCGATGAAAACCTATTGGTTTCAACCAGTTTTAGATTCACCCTCTGCTTTATATCAGTAAACAGGGGTTTCCCTTCACCCAATACAACAGGGTGAACAGATAATCTGTATTCATCTACAAGACCTAAGTTTATAAAGGTGGTAATTAGACTTGCCCCACCATAAAGCCAAATGTCTTTACCCGGCTTATTCTTTAATTTGAATATTTCTTCCTCAATATTTTCATTTATAAATGTAACGTTATTTTCGGACTTATTTTGTGTTTTTGAGAACACATATTTCTCTTTACTATGAACCAATTCCCAAATCTCTTTTTCAGTATCAGATACCTTAATATCAGGTTTATACTGACCCCATAAATCATAACTTTTTCTTCCATATAAAATAGTGTCTATACGATTTAAGAAATTATTGAAGTCCATATCAGGGTCCATAATGCACCAGTCTACTTCCCCTTTCGGTCCTTCAATAAAACCATCTAAGGTAACTGCTAAATCTAAAATTATTTTTCTTGTTTGTTGTTTGTTAGCCATTGTTTTTTCCTCCTTCAATAGATAACTACAACATAAATTTACCATTAAAGACTTTTACTTGTTAAATTAATCTCCCCGTTTGTTGAGAAATGAAAAACAGCTTTCACGCAAATGTTCTTTTAACGAACGATCATCTTCCACTGATCCTTAACAAACTAGTTCCGTTATATCGTTCCAAAGCTTTTACCCTTTCTTCTACCTACGGACTGTAGATTCCATTTACATACACGTGATGTCCGAAATATGGCTCTCCATTGTCCCGGACATAAAGATCCGTACTGGATATCATGGATAAGGATAATTCATACTTTCCATCCTTGAAAATCATTTCCGCAGATGAGGGAGTAGCTTTTCCTGAATCAATGGTGCCGATATTGACTCCCCCATTCATCATTGCTTCTTTATTCGCTGCATAAAAGGCATCGAGACTAAATAATAGGCCATCACCAGAGGCTTTTTTAATCGTTATCGTAGAACTAGCGAGCTCATTAGAGCCATTCAATTTATATGTTCCAAGACGCAAGCGTTGCCATGCGTTAGAAATGCTGTCTTTCGGGTCCGTTTTCAGGCCGACCATTACATCTTGGACAGTAAGGATTCGGTATGGAACCCCGGATCGTGCCCTATCTTCAATGGAGTGATCCTCTATAAACCCCGAATCTATCTGCTTGAAGATTAATAATTGTGAAATAGGGATGGTACCCATATACCCAAAACCTGTTGTATAGTTGGCGATGACGATAATGTCCTTCTTTCCGTCACCACTTACATCCCGGAAAGAGACGGCAGAGACAGTATAGACAGAATCAGGTGATTCAGGTTCATATTTTAGCTCCGTCACCGTATCTCCGCTCTTATAGTAAAAATGCGGCCGATTCTTACCATTTATTTTTTCTTCGGAAGTTATAAACTCAGACTCCCCGAAATTCTCGAAATGGACTTGGAACGATTGATCTCTCAATATATCCCCAATGATGGAGTCTGATTTTTTTGGAACAGACGGATTCGTTGGGGTGGAGTAGGCTGAAGAAGAGGCTGGCTCGGAAGGTGTATTATCGCCGTTACAACCCGAGATTAGAAGAAGAATACTGAGAAGAAATAGAACGTGTCTAGTCAACTTGAACGACCCCCGGTTAATCAAATTACATGAATGGATATCAACTTGCAAAAAGGGCAAATTTTTGCCCTTGAATGCTTTATTTGCTCTTTTCCAAGACATCAATTAATACGCCCTCAATATCTTTAGCAATAGCCTTTAACTGTTCGTCATCTAATAATCCAATCATTGCTGTTGGTTTTGGCAAACCTATTTTGGTTGTTCCTTCACTTTCATAAACCGTAATCTTGCATGGTAAGAAGTATCCCACCAATTCATTTTGATTTAACACTCTTGCCGCTTCCACTGGATTACAAACCTCCAAGATACGGTATGGTGTAGTATAACTATCTACACCCTTCTCTTGAAGCTTAGCCGGTAGATCTAACTGCCAAAGCACCCCAAATTTGTGCTCTTTCAGGTTGGCTTCTACTGCAGTAACCGTTTCATCAATGCTCTTATCCGTAGTTACCGTATAATGAAATTCCATCTGATGAATCCTCGTAAATACAAATAACACCATTTAACTGGTGGTTGATAAAGTTCAACAAATTGACATTCCCAATATCCCTTTTTCATCAAACTCCTCTCCCTAATAATACATCCACTGTATGTAAGCTCATACCTTGATAGGTCATATTCAAGTATCCTACAAGCGGACGGAACTAAAGCAGGGGTATGTACTGATCCCGTTCCCCCCAATAATCACTGTGGGTTGAGGACGGTTGCTTCGTCAAATTGCCCTAGAAGAGTGAAATGGACAGCAGGGAGTATATTGGCGAAATATATCGTTGTAACAACCAATTATGGATTTCGAACCGCTATCAAGCTAATGTTGATTGGAGATAAGACTGCTTTAGTATAACGAGTATTATTTTTATTTTTCATCGACTATTTTAGTCAAACAACAACAGCTTCCTTACATTAGCATTTCCATAAAAAGGATACTTTTATTACAGGAATGCTGCCCTTTAGTTGAATAAGAAAATTACCCATAATAAATACAAACAGTCCGAAATACGTTTACTATATTCCTAAGGCGGTTATTTCATTCCTATTTAGGTAGGATTAACTTTGGTTTGCTCCCAATCATTGATTCCCATCAATAAAGAAAAAAGGCTCTTCCCAACGAAAATGTTAGTGAAGAAGCCTTGCTTTGGATGTTGCTATGAAATTTTTTTTACGCTTTTTAGGAGAGCACCAACCATCATTTTAACCATTCAATATTTGTGTAAAACGAATTCCAAGAACGCTCGACGGCGACTTCCCCGTTGATATCCATGAACTCATATTGATATGAACGGCAGGTGCTTAGGAAGTGGTGAAAAGATTAGTGTTAAAATGTTAAATGCAATTTTCTTGTTGTAATGTAGACGAAAAAAAATTAATAAGATTCAATAATTTCAACTTCAGTAATTCCATATGCTAAAAGTGATTTTTCAAGTGCAAGTTTCATTTTTATTATTTCTGCTTCTTTTATTTTTCTAGGGAATCTAAATTCGATATGCCCCTTACTCCCTTCGAATTGAACAAGCTCTAATATCGTGTTTGACGGAAATGGATTTTCTAATCCTTCAACATTTGCCTTTAGCAAAAGGTTAATTAAAGTAATTCGAGGAGTCTTCACCGAAGTCATATTTTTATAATTCGTTTGAACAGGTGCGAGTGAATCCTTGTCAAGTAAGTAAATCATATATTTTTCATTCGTTTCTTTGTTTTCTTCTAGCGGAACAATAGGATTCCTTACTTGATTACCAATTCCATCTATGATGTTCAAGATTTCTTCTGTCTCCTTAAATCCTTCTAGGCGGAATAGCTCCTGATCATCCTCCCCTACCAAGAGGGTTGTAGGATTCTTCTTAATTCTATAATGATTGGTTTGCGCAATGTCAACATCCACATAAAAAGTTTGAAACATGATGTCTGGACAATGCTCTTTGAGTTCCACTAATACTGTCCTCATCGATCTCCCCAGTGGGCAAGCAGATACAGTGAAAAGTAAGATTTTATTAATTGGCATGACTCTCCCAGTCCCTTCTCCTCAAATAATTGGTACTTTAAACCAAAAGGAATGTCGATTGTTACTTGAAATGACTCCTACCTCTCCGTTATGCTGCTCCACAATTTCTTTCACCAATGCTAGTCCTAGTCCAGATCCTCCTGTTTCACGATTTCTTGAGGGATCTAACCGATAAAAACGGTCAAAAATTTGTTCGGATTTTTCTTGCGGTATCGGCTGCCCTTCGTTCGTTACCTTTACCTGATAGTAACCATCAACGATTTCGCCCTCCAGTCGTACCCATCCTCCCTGATCATATTGAAGCACATTCTTCAAGAGGTTCATCAATACCTGTTTTAATCCATCCTCATGCCCCATCACTTTTCCAACTTGAATATAGCAATCCAACAGTATTCCTTTATTCTTCAATTCTAGATCAAAGCTTTCTAATGTCGATTCAATGACCTGCACCATCGCTACCTTGCTCATCGTTTTATCGGACAATTTCCTGGATTCCCAAACATTTAACTGATGTATCTGTTCTACTAATCTTGTGATTCGAAGAGATTCTTCATGCAAAGATTCGAAGAGTTCCGGATTCCCTTCCATCATTCCACTTTTTAATGCCTCCAAGTAACCGTTAATATTGGTTAGAGGAGTTCGTAATTCATGAGCAATGTCACCAACCATCTTTTTCCTCAATTCCTCGGTTTGCTGCAACTTTTGACTTAAATTATTAAAATCAGCTGTCAGCCGCCCTATTTCATCTACTGTGGAAATGGGGAGTGGCGCTGGATATTTTCCTCTTGCCATTTCCCTTGCAGCAAGACTTAACTTCTTTAACGGGGACAATAATCTTTTCGCAAAAAAGTAATGGAGGAAACCTGCTACCAATACGGCTAAAAAACTTGCTTTGATAAGAAAAGACTGCATGGTCTCATTGAACAGTTTGCTTTCCTCACTTCCAACAAACGGGTACTGCTGAACCAGTAAGCATGCATATTCTTTCACTGAAACGCCCGCGAGCCAGATCGCAATCCCAATGACCAATCCATTGATAAAAATCAGCTTCCACAATACACTTTGTTTCCAAAGTCTTAACCAGGGTTTAACTTTCAAAGGCAGCAAATCGATACCCCATTCCTCTAACCGTTTCAATCAATTCTTGTGTTCCATCGAATTTTAATTTTTCCCTCAGCTTTCCCACATGTACATCTATGGTTCTTTCCGTTACCATTTTTTCGTGATTGGGATAAAGCTCTTCAATAATTTGTTCTCGTGACAAAATTTGATTGGGATGTCTCATGAAGAAATAAAGAAGCTTAAATTCATGCTTAGTGAGTTGAATCGTTTCCCCTCGATAATGAACTTCTCCCCGCAGCGGTTTGACAGTAAGTCCTCTGAACGTAATTTTACTGCATCGATGCCCTGTTCTTCTCAGCACGGATTCTACCCGCGCCACCAGTTCAGCTGGACTAAAAGGTTTTGTAACATAATCATCAGCGCCCATTTTCAGCCCTTTAATCCTCTCCTCCTCATCCACTTTTGCAGTCAACATAATCAGAGGAACCTCTGCCTTTAAATCCGCCCGGAGTATTTGACAAACGTCCTCCCCGCTCATCTTGGGAAGCATGAGATCTAAGATAACAAAGCATGGATCGAATGAATTAAATGAAGTTAGTGCCTCTTCACCATCCCCAGCTTCGAATACCTCATAACCTTCTTTTTCTAGATAGAGCTTTACGAGTTGGCGAATTTTATAATCATCTTCTACAATAAGAATGGATTTTCCCTTTGTATTCATGCTAAAAGTCCCCCTATTTTATTCCATACCGAATACAAGCTCCTCCATCATTTCCTTATTCATGGGACCAATGATTTTTTGTTGAATGACTCCTCGTGAATCGATCATATAGCTCGTCGGAATGGAGACAACCTGGTATCGGTCCGCCACAGAATTCTCTTCATCAAGAACCACAGGAAACGTTAGCCCAAATTCGTCGATAAATTTAGCAATATTTTCGGGCTGTTTTTCGGAAGATGTTAAGTTAACTCCTAAAATGATAAACCCCTTGTCCTGGTTCGCTTCATAAAAATCTTGCATATCCGGCATTTCTGCACGGCATGGCGGACACCACGTTGCCCACATATTTAAAACGATTCGTTTTCCTCTATAATCGGAAAGCTTTATACTTTCTCCATCTAGCGCTTTCAACTCAAAGTCCGGGGCGAGATTTCCTTTTTGAATTCCAACGGGTGCATTCACTTTTTCCTGTTTTATTTCCCCCTGTGCATCCGATTGTCCAGACTCAAGCCCTAGATCCTTTTTTCCTGTATCATATACTCCCCAAATAACCAATCCAATAAGAGCTGCAATGGCAATCATGTTTTTTATCATCTTTTCATATCCTCCCTAATAAATAAATGGCGTAAACGTTGCCAACCAAGCGCTCATTTTCTGAAGCTGTCCAGTAAATAGCAATAGTCCCATTCCTACCAAAATCCATCCATTAATCAGCGACAAGCGCGGAAGAAGTCTGTTCATTTTCTTCATCACATTTAATGAATAAGTGATTGCCCATGAAAGGATGAGAAAAGGGACACCTAACCCAACGGAATAAATCATTAAAAGAAAAATACCGCTGTACATGGTTTCTGTCGAACCCGCTAATAAAAGAATGGATGATAATGCCAAACCCACACATGGCGTCCATCCTGTCCCAAAAGCTAAGCCAAGTACAAATGAGCTCCAATTGCTTTTATTCTCCGGATGTTTTACCTGCCATCGTTTGTCAAATGACAGAAAGTCAAGGTTCAAAATTCTTGCCATTTGCAATCCAAAGACAATAATCAAGAAGCCGCTCACTTTTTCAAGAACATCACGATATTCAGAGAGTAGCTGACCCAGTACACTCGCAGAGGCCCCCATCACCATAAAGATCAGACTGAACCCTAGAATGAAGTAGAGCGATCTCAATATAAGGATCTGTTTTGAAACCTCAACCTTATTGCCCTGAACATGTGCCCCCGTTAAATTGGCAATATAGGCTGGAAGAAGTGGAAATATACAGGGTGATAGGAAGGATAAAATTCCTGCTGTAAAGGCAAAAAATATAGATACGCTCTCCAATTGCTACACCTCCTGTTTTAGTTTAAACACGATTTGTTAAGATTCTTTAAAGTTGATGAATTTGAATTGACCTAGAAACCCTAGTATAGAAACTGAAATATAAATCCATTGCTCCCTCGACAAACCTAGCAAGATAGGATATTGCCCATGAAAGAAAAGTATAAAAATTTGTAGAATACCAAACCATATCCAGCCCTGAAAAGCACGATCATTGGATTTCTCCATATAGATCCACAAAAATAGGATCGCGGATAATAAAAAATCAGCTGCATGAAGAAGGGTGCTGGGTTCCTTCATTAGAAAAATGAAGTGGTAAATTCCATTTGCAATTAAAAAACCTAATCCTAGCCATCTAAAATAACTTGCTAAAGGAATGTGTTGTTTTTTAGATTCCCATGACAAATAAAGAAATGCAGTGAATAGTCCCAAGATCCATCCTCGGTAACCTCCTGAAAAATAAATCAAAACAAAAGGATTATCTAATACAGTAAACGGTTCAAAAAGTAGATAGCTACATTTCCAGACGGCAAAAACAATAAACACGGCGTTTCCGATCGCGTTTAACATCCCTTCACCATTTTTTAATTCTTTTTTTATCTGGAACTTCATCCATAGTAAACTGCATGCTCCGGATAAAATTAAAATAATCAAATCAACCCTTACTAAAAGCGGACCCAATCTTATGACTTCTAGCATTTACTCTCCTCCTGCTTGCTTCTTTCACAAATCATATAATTCCACTGTTAAGATTCGATTAAGAATCAAGATGAATTTCTATAAGTACTTCAGTTGTCCACTCTGGGAAATACTAACTTTAGACAAAATCTTATACAACCTGGAGGTCCTGAAACATGTATCAAATTCAATCGAAGGCTTGGCGTTAGAACGGCAAGAGAAATTGATGATGAGATCATTGCCCTAAGAATGTTAAGAGGGGATTTTACAGAATCAAAAGATGCCCAAGAAGTATTAAATCTAATTCGAGGGACCATCCAAAATAAAAACACCATCTAAACGTATGATGGTGTTTTTTCATTTTGGGCTTATTGTTTAGGCAACCCCGGTGGAACATAAGTCGGAGGAACTTCCAACCAACCCGCTTTTTCATTAAAGCTTTTAGAGTAGCACCAAATGTCAGTTGTTCAGATTGTAATTCAATCCACATCAATCCTAAATCATTTCGAATGGACTGGGACATGCCCGTAGCACAAGCTAGAATGGAAGCAATCACTTTAACAGAGACTCCATTGGCAAGTTCCTTCTCGCTCATTCTTGCACCCATCGGGACTGCTTGAGGGTCCGAAAGAGGTTTAGGGTCAGGAGCAGAAGGGATTGGAATCCCTTCTGCTATCATAAACTCTTGTACTCTCTTGATCTGCGAACGACATATTTTCAATCCGTCTTCAAGTGCATCCCTCAACTCCAGATCTGTAGTGACGTTAATCGCAGCTTCCTCATATCCAACTGCTTCCTTTAATCCGGCAAGATAAGTCCAGCAACTCATGGCTTCTCCAATATGTAAGGGTGTTTTTTCTTCATCATCCATAAAAGATTTAATGGTGTGAAACAAAGCTTGAAGTACATTGGACATAGCAGTCACCTCCCACTTAAGAGTATGCAAGGGTGCTTTTAAAATTATTCAATTACTACAGTGACTCACTCCAGTCATGTACCGCTTCACCTTCCAAAAAACGTTCACAGTCTAGAGCAGCCATGCATCCGCTTCCTGCTGCCGTAATCGCTTGTCTGTATTTGTGATCCTGAACGTCTCCGCAAGCGAAAACTCCCGGAATATTGGTTACTGTGGACCCTGGGGTCACTTTAACGTATCCCAAATCATCGGTATTAATTTGACCGTTCAAAAAGCTTGTATTAGGTGTATGACCAATGGCTACAAAAATACCATCTGTTTCAAAAATCTCCTCTTGCCCGGTTTGATTATTTCTCACTTTTAATCCTGTAACACCTTTATCACCTGCAACCACTTCCACTGGTGTATGATTAAGGCTCCAGGTAATCTTCGGATTATTTTGCGCACGATCCTGCATAATCTTTGAAGCACGTAATTCATTTCTTCGATGAACCACTCTCACTTCTGCTGCAAATTTCGTTAGAAAGTGAGCTTCCTCCATCGCGGAATCACCACCCCCCACGACAATAATCTTTTTCCCTCTAAAGAAGAAACCATCACAAGTAGCACAGGTACTTACACCCCGACCAATATTTTCTTTTTCTCCTGGAATTTGAAGGAGTTTGGCAGATGCTCCCGTTGAAATGATGAGCGACTCTGTTTCTATGTCTTCCATTCCCTCCATCTTTATTTTAAATGGACGTTTAGATAGGTCCACACCCGTTACCCACCCTCGCTTAAATTCTGTACCAAAACGTTCGGCTTGTTTTCTCATATTGTCCATGAGTTCAGGTCCCATAATACCATCCGGAAACCCAGGGAAATTTTCAACATCAGTAGTCGTTGTTAATTGTCCTCCAGGTTCCGGACCTTCTATTACGAATGGGTTCATATTGGCGCGGGCTAAGTAAATGGCAGCCGTTAAACCAGCTGGTCCAGTTCCCAATACGACGTTTTTTTTCATCCTTTTCTCTCCTCTACGATATAAATGTACCCTTCCAAAAAAGGAAGGGTTGGAAACACAGTGGCTACTTCTGTGCGATTAAAATGTAGTGCTGATCCGTCGGAAAAAACTTGTTTATTATTTGAAACCCTTCTTTTATCATGGCTTCTTCCATGTCTGTTGAATGGATGCGGTGGTGCAGAGGTGGTCCTTGATCAGACTCCTTTTTTTCCCACTCCAGACAAAAACATGTCCCATTCCCTTTCAAGGATCGATAAATTTCTTGCAATCCTTTGGATAACGGCTCAACTTCATGTAGTACAAAAGATGCGATGACATGATCGGCAATCGAATCCTTCAAGGGAATATCCTCGATAACCCCTTCTACGTACTCAACATTCCCTAGCGCCTGGTCATTCACTTTTTCCTTTAGAACATCAAGCATTTTAGGTTCCACATCCAAAGCATAAACCTGCCCTTGGGTCATCCGAGCAGCCGGGATGGTGAAGTAACCGGTTCCTGCACCTAGATCCAAAATATCATCCGTTTCTTTAATGTTTAGCATTGACAATAACTGTTCTGGAGGTAAGGCTTTACGCCGTTCCGGATTATCTAACTTTGCCATCTTTGCAGGATCAAATCGGCGTTCTGACATTTTGATGATTCCTCCTTCTCCTTGCCCGCCAGGGATTTTTGTCTCTGTAGGCTTTATTTGCTCTGCTCCAAGACATCAACTAATACATCTTCAATATCTTTAGCAATACTCTTTAATTGATTGTCATCTAATAATCCAATCATGGCTGTTGGTTTTGGCAATCCGATCTTCGTTTTTCCTTCACTTTCATACACTGTAATTTTACATGGCAAGAAGTACCCAA
Organism: Ammoniphilus sp. YIM 78166; assembly: GCF_004522215.1. Lineage (GTDB taxonomy): Bacteria > Bacillota > Bacilli > Aneurinibacillales > RAOX-1 > YIM-78166. The sequence continues at coordinate 103,217 of NZ_SDLR01000009.1, forward strand.
CGAGTTCATTTTGGTTTAACACTCTAGCTGCTTCTACTGGATTACAGACCTCCAAAATACGATAAGGGGTAGTATAGCTATTTACACCCTTCTCTTGAAGCTTAGCCGGCAGATCTAACTGCCAGAGCACGCCAAATTTATGCTCTTTCAGGTTAGCTTCTACTGCAGAAACGGCTTCATCAATGGTCTTATCCGTCGTTACCGTGTAATGAAATTCCATCTGATTAATTCCCCCTATAAATTATTAATTATGCATATACCCCTATATGTATAATATATGGTTTTACTTATGTTTTCAATACCTTTTTCGATTATTAGGTTTATCCAATATTTATTATTTCACGACGTCAAAAAAATTAACAAACGAGTTTAATCATCCCTGTTCGAGGAACATTCTACGATTGAAAATAAAGATAAACACTGGAATCATCATGGATACCAATATGATCGGAATAAGGTGTAACCCATGCTTAAAATCAAATCCAAGGATAAGCAAAAGGTAAAATGAAGCGCGCCCGATACTCAGCATACCTTCTCTAATCATTAAATAATGGATCGTTGAACTCGGTTCGCAGACCACATCCGATTGACAAGCTATCTGTTTGATTTTCCCAAAATGCGTTACACTAACAGGAACCCATAACAAAGGAAGCGCTATGGACACCAGCAGATTAAAGACAATGAGAAACCATTTATCCTCTATCAATAGAAGAGGTACGGTCAAGGTGGTGGTTATAGCCCCAATATAAGCAATCCGTAATTTCCTTTTCACGGGGAACGTACGGCTTAAGAATATAACAGTCATTATTCCTACTAAAGCAAATAAGGTATTGAGCCAACCTATAACTGTTTCCTGCTGAATGAAACTAAACAATAAAACACTCCCTGCTAACTGAATGACGCTCTGCAGGAACCCGAAAGCTAGGATGGAAATCAGAATGAGCTTATATTGCCGCCAGGTTTCCCTGTAGTTAAATGAACGCAGACGAAAATCACTATGATATAAAGGGGTAAATAAACTAACCAGAGTTTGTATGACCAACAAGACTAATATCATGCGAAACGTGTCGGTATAACTGAACCACATGATGAGATAAGAAAACAGGATCGGAGTAACCAAGGCGCTCAATCGCTCCGTCAGTTGCTCCATTCCGACGAAAAACTGTCTGTTTTCCGCGTTCGTCAACAAGACAGAAAAAAGATTGAAACCAGAAAAGTACATTCCCGTTGCAAGACCATATAAAGCACCTAACGGCACCACATATTGGACAATATTCTCTTGTTGTAATAACAGAAACACGAAAACAGTGGCTAGTACCAAAGCGGACAAAAACAATGCCATGCGACTATTTGTCCATTTCATAACATAGGAACCGAACAGATACCCGATAAACAAGAAGGTAAATACGGTCAGATTATATATTCCAATAGTCCTTAGACTTTTTCCCTGGTTCCACAGGAAGATATTAATGAAGATGTTAGAAAAGGATACAACACTCGAAAAAACCGTATTCATAAACAAAACCACATAGATCTGCTTTTTCATAAGGATCCTCGGTTAGCTTTGATATCCTTTATTATGTACAAAAGGATGGAATATCAATTTCCATCCTTTTAAACGCGTAATAATTTAAATTCTCCGCCAAACCAGCCTTTTACATAATCCAATTTGGTTTGATCAAAATAAGGCTTTTTCTTATCATGAATAAGGAATTTAATGCCCTCTAACTCATAAAGGCTATCCTCGGTTGCAGCTGACTCCTCCAGAGTCAGTTCTAATCTTGGACCGCCTCAGCCGACTCCCATGTTCAAACGAACATACTTTTCGTTATCGTATTTAGCTAGAGCCCGGTTAATTTCTTCTATAGCGGCAGGTGTTATGGTGATCATTCTCATTTCCCCTTTATTTTGTAATATCTCCATCCCAGCTCATCATTCCGCCGTTCATGTTGTAGATTTGGGTAAAGCCATTTTGTGCTAACCATTCACTTGCCTTGGCAGATCGTTTCCCGCTACGACAAACCACCATATAAGCTTTTTGGGGGTCTAGCTCGTTCACTCTCTGGGAAAGTTCCTGAAGGGGAATAAACGTGGCGTTTGGAATATGCCCCTCCTTTACTTCCTCGAGTGTTCGAACATCTAGGACCGTTACGTTTTGATCTAGTATGATTTGCTGTGCTTCCTCAACCGAAACGTTCTTGTAGACTTCCGGGTTTTGACATCCAATAAGAAAAACAAACAAGAATAGGATTCCTAAGATTTTTTTCATCGTAATCTCCCAGCATCATTTCTTGGTTTTACCGGTCCACGCCGTGATTCCACCTTGTAAGTGAGCCAGATTGGCAAACCCGTTTTTCGATAGAATTTTCGCCGCTTGTTTACTTCGCACCCCGCTTCGGCAATATAAGAAAATGGACCGATCTTTTGGGATTTCCCCTAGCCTGTTCTTTAATTGAGATAAAGGGATATTGACGGCACCTGGAATATATCCGGATTTAAATTCATGAGGCTCACGAACATCGATTAACTTCGTAGTCCCTTGATTCAATCCGGCAGCGAACTCGGTACCCTTTAAATTTCGCAACCCCTTGATGGGAGCAAAACGAGTGTAAATAAACCAGCCAAGCAGGGCGTACATCAGTACATTTATGACCATTGATGTATCCATGTTCTATCCCCTCCCCCTCAATCTCTTTATCGACTTTTCACCAAAAGTTCAACGGCTTGTTTGACCAATTTGGAGGTATCTCCTCCACTCTCTTGCTCTTCCAAAATACATTGCTCTAAATTGGAGGCAACAATAAAAGCAATTGCCTTATCCGCTGCATTTCTCACTGCGGATAACTGACTAACCACATCCTTACAATGCTGTTCTTCCTCCATCATGCGAAGGACCCCTCTTACTTGTCCCTCTAAGCGTCTTAAACGTTTCTTGGTCTCATCTGAGTATTTCATATTTAAACCTCCTCCCTATACACCTATAGGTATATTATAAACCAAATAAATAACTCCTATCAAAATAGAAGCCTCTGCTGACTAGATAAACAAATTCACCTTTGCATCCGCTGCGTCCCCCAGGTAAGCGGCAACCCCTGCTAATTGGGCACCATCAATGAGCTCTTCTTGTTGGATTCCAAGAAGATCCATGGTCATAGTACATGCAACTAGCTTTACTCCTTGATCTTGTGCCATTTCAATCAATTGAGGCAAGGACAAGGCATTATGCTTCTTCATCACATGCTTGATCATTTTAGGTCCCATCCCCATCATATTCATGTTGGAAAGAGACAGCTTTTCCGGTCCTCGAGGCATCATCCAACCAAACGCTTTTTCTAATAACCCTTTTTTCACAGGAACCTGTTGATCCTTTCTCAGTACATTCAATCCCCAGAACGTCGTAAAGATGGTGACTTCATGATCGTATGCGGCTGCTCCATTGGCAATAATAAACGCAGCAATTGCTTTATCTAAATCTCCGCTAAAGAGAACAATCGTTGTTTTTTCTTTTTTGTTTTCCATTTTTAATCTCTCCCTTTAATGTTTTATATAGATATACCCCTATTAGTATATTAAAGGACCAAGTTCCCCTACGTCAATGTTAATTATTTCATTCATCGTTCTCTCCATAAAAAACGACCATTGATATGGTCGTAATAGTACCGATCAATCTCTTTCTACATCTCCTGTCCAATCCAGCATACCGCCTCGCATATTGACCACGTTATACCCTTTTTGCGTTAAAAATTCCGCAGCTTTCCCGCTTCTATTTCCGCTTCTGCAAACCAATATGGTTTCTTTTTTGGGGTCAATTTCATTCAATCGAATTGGAATTTCTCCTAACGGGATATGCTTAACCCCAGGGATTCGCCCTGCCTCCCATTCCTCCGGTTCGCGTACATCTACGATTTCAATGTCATCCTTGTTTTTCAAACGTTGCAACACTTCCTCTGTACTATGCTCTTTAAAAGCTACTTTTTCCATGATATCTACCACCATCCTCTACTTCTTGCCAGCTACGCCGAATGAGCATCCCGCTGGCAAGGAATTGTTGTCCCTGTGGGGCTTTAACTAAGATGTTAAGATTTCAAACCAAATTTTAACAACAGTCACCACGATAAGTGCAGCCAAAATCCATTGTAGTACCTTGGTGTTCATTCTCTTGCTTATTTTTGCCCCAAGTGGTGAAGCTAATGTACTGGCTACCACCATAACTAAAGAGGGCACAAGGAGCATATGACCGCCCATAAATTTCCCAACCGTTGATCCAATGGATGAAATAAACGTAATAGCAAGAGATGAAGCAATCGCTACACGAGTCGGAATTTTTAGAATCACCAGCATGACAGGAACTGTGATAAAGGCACCTGCTGCTCCGACAATTCCGGATAATACGCCAATGATGGCAGCTAAAACAGACGCAAGCGGTTTATTAAAGGTAAGTTGTGTATAATCCATGTCTTCATTTGCTTTTTTAGGTAAGAACATCATAATGGCAGCAATCAGAGCTAAAATGGCATATACCAAATTAATAATAGAGTTGGATAAGAATTGAGAACCGTAACCACCGATAAAGCTTCCTATGATGATGGCAAGCCCCATCGTAAACACCAATGGCTTGTTTATATATCCGCCTTTTCGAAAAGCAAACATTCCAGCTAGCGTAGCAAAAAACACTTGCACGGCACTGATTGCTGAAACTTCTTGTGCACTAAAGGCAATAAACCCTAAAGCTGGTGGGATATATAAAAGCATGGGATACTTGATGATGGAACCACCAATCCCAACCATACCCGAAATAACCGATCCGAAAAAACCGATGGCAAATAGGACAACAAGATAGGCTATATCCATTTCTTCTCCTCCTTCCGAGGAATTATTAGGGTATGAAGGGGTAACACACTTTAGTTACCCCTATGAGTATCCCTGCAACTACCCTTTTTGAATCCAAAACTTAAACACACCATTTACTTCTTCATCCGCTAACAATTGGTGACCGGTTGAATTTGCCCAAGCAACCAAATCATTTTTTGCACCTTTGTCGGTGGCATGCACTTCTAATACTTCTCCGGATTGAATATCATCCATTCCTTTTTTTGTCCGTACAATGGGCATTGGGCAAGCAAGTCCTTTTGCATCAACAATTTTTACACTTTTCATGATTCATTCCTCCTTATTTTAGATCCTTATTTTTTTACCCTTTTTTAATCCAGAATTTAAATACACCATCTACTTCTTCATCGGCTAACAGTTGATGACCGGTTGAATTAGCCCAAGCGACTAAATCGTTTTTTGCACCTTTGTCGGTGGCATGTACTTCTAATACTTCTCCAGATCGGAGTTCACCCATCCCTTTTTTAGTCCGTACGATTGGCATAGGGCAAGCAAGTCCTTTCGCATCAACAATTTTTACACTTTTCATGATTCATTCCTCCCCCCTAATTATCGTGAACAGCGCAGCGATTTGGACCAATTTCCATCTCACGTTGCTCTTCATCATTTGGCTTGATTTTTCCCATATTGGTTTGACGTATCTCTTGGTATGCATTGGGCTGAGGTGGTAGATTTTCAGTTACCGTGCGACGGAATTCCTCCTCATCCTGAATGTTCAATCCTGGGTTTTCTTTATAGAGTTCACCCAGTCGTCCAGAAACCAGCCCTCCTGTTCCTAGCTCGGAAATTTTTCCAAAGTGTGCCGGAAGTACCACAAGCTCATCAGATAAATCCTTGTAACGGCTATATAGGGTTTCACGCAAATCACCTACCCAATCTTCCGCAAGACCCGCTAAATCTGGGCGACCAATGGATTCTACAAATAAAATATCACCTGAAAGAAGGTATTGATTATCTATGATAAAGGAAGTAGATCCAATGGTGTGTCCAGGTGAATAAATGGGCTGAACTAGAATGGTTTCATTCCCTACTAAAATATCATTGCCTTCTTCGAGTTTTTGGTACTCAAACGTTACTTCGGTCGCATCTTTCGGTGGCAAGTGATACATTGCTCCGTATTTCTCCGCAAGAGCTCTCCCTCCTGAGATGTGGTCCGCGTGAAGATGCGTATCAATCGTGTGGGCAAGCTTTACCCCTTTTTCTTTCATGAAGCTTTCGTACTGATCTATCATGCGATTGGTATCGATAATAGCGGCTTCTCCGTTTGAGAGCACCATATAGGATAGACATCCTTTCCCCAATCTAACAAATTGGTACAGCTCCCCACCATGGGAAAGATCAGCTACCTTTACAGGCTCCAGGTACTCACTCCATGACTTCATTCCACCCTCCAGATAAAAGACGTTGCTTCTACCTGATTCGGCAAGTTGCTCAGCAATAAATTGTGAAGATCCTTCTTTTGCGCAAACCACAAGCACATCTTTCCCATCTGGGATTCTTTCAAGAGCAGGATCTACTCCATCTAGAAGATCGAAATACGGAATGTTTATGATCTCAATACTCGTGCCCTCTATTTTCCAGTCATTAAAATCTGATTCGTTACGGACATCCAAGATAAACAGATCTTCTTTAATCACGATGATTTTTGCTACTTCTTTTGCTTTCATGAGTTGTGCTTGAAAATTGGTTGACATCATTTTCTCCTCCTAAAAAGTAAGTGTTGTATTTGCATCTTTGGAAAAGTCCAAGAATGTGACGGCACCACCAACATCTATTCCATCTATCAGTTGTTCCTTAGGAATATGCATGACATCCATGGTCATTTGGCAGGCAATCATTTTCACTCCCATTTCTTGTGCCATTTCGGCAAGTTCGGGAATCGCTGGAACATTGGCTGACCGAAATCCTTCCGCATAATGTTCTTTTCCAGCTGGCATTGGCAACTGTTGAAACGCTTGTTTATGAATTAGGTTGAGACCTTCAAAGGTAAAGAAGATGGCGACCTCCGCATCTGTTGCAGCCGCTGCTGTTGCGATATTAAAGACTTTATAAGCATCAAATAAACCACCATTACTTGCAATAATTGCTACTTTGGTTTTCATGTTCACTTCCTCCTTGTTTATTGGATTTTTTCAATAGAACCCATCCATTGCGTCATTCCCGGCAAAACATTTTTTACGTTTTTAAACCCTTTCTCATTGAGTAGCTGGCAGGCTAAATCGCTGCGATTTCCTGTACGACATATGACATAAATCTCATCAGTAGGTTTTAGTTCGCTCAATCGAGAGTCTAATTCTCCCATAGAAATTGAGATGGCACTAGGAATGTGACCAAACGCATACTCTGCTGGTTCACGCACATCCAAGATGACGAGATCGTTCCCATTCTCTATTCTTGTTTGCAATTCTGCATTTGTAATGGTATGCGGATACTTGGTTTCCTCTTTTACCTCATGAGGATCCGCTTTACGAAGATAGTGTCTAAAAACACCGTTCTCTTCCACTGTTCCAAGGTATTGATGACCCGTATTTTTTGCCCATCCTTGAATGTCCGCAACAGACCCTTTGTCAGTAGCTTGAACTTCAAGCACTTGACCCGGTTGTATTTCCTCGATCCCCTTTTTGGTTTTTACAATCGGCATAGGACACGCAAGACCTTTAGCATCAATCATCTTATTGACCAAAACATTCATCATAAATCCCTCTTTTCTTTTTATTTACATATACCTGTATGGGTATCTAATTAGGTAAAAAAATAATTTACTTACGCGCTGTTTTTCAGTTTCTAATAATACCTATAGGGGTATAATAAACGTTATAGTTCTGTCTGTCAACCCCTGCTTATTACTTGATTTCATAATAGTCTCCTGTTGAAGTCTGCCATTTTACTATAGACAGATTCCTCATATAGGGCTCTTCCCATCTTTTAAATATAAAAGGAATCTCATCAACGACATTCATTACATCTTGTTCATCCTTAAACCCTTCCAGGGTTAAGTGGTATTGCCCCCCAACTCAGGTGTCACTATAGGATAGGCGCACATATTTTTTATGGGAATGATTTAACTCCTTCAGTAAAGATATTCTGACATCATTTGAAAAGTGGATCATTCATCCCCCTCCTTTATCTAGTTATTACTTATACCTGTACATGTATATTATACGATATTTTGATATACGTCAATAGGATAGACCAATGAAGGATTATTCCTAGGATAGTCATGCCCACGGGCAGAGCATTTGTTGTAGAGGAGTGTGAAGAGCGAAGCAAAAAGAAGCCCTCAACATATTTCTCAATTGAGGGTTTATTGTTTGTTATACTGGTTTATAAAATTGAACTCCAGATTTTAACTGCTGTAATGGAGATAAGAACGACTAATCCATAACGTAAGACCTTCACATTCATCCCTTTACTGATTCTCGATCCAATGGGTGCACCTAATATACTCCCAATAACCGTGAAGAATGTAGGCAAGAAAGGAGTATGTCCAGCTACAATCTTCCCAATCGTGCCCCCAATCGCGGAGATAAAGACAATGGCTAAGGATGAAGCAATGGTGACCCGCGTAGGGATTTTTAATACCGTCAACATAATGGGAATTAAAATAAAGGCTCCGCCTGCTCCGACGATTCCTGAAACGACCCCGACTAAAAAGGAAGAAGCAACAGCTATCATTTTATTGAACGGAATATCCGTCTGGCTTTCACGCTCCGTTTTTCCTTTTGAGGGAATTAACATTAAAATAACCGCAATCACAGCCAAAATCCCATAAACCAAATTGATCGTGGAACTTGGTAAATATCTGGACGCAAGACCGCCAAGTAAACTCCCGATTAATATACTAATTCCCATGTACAACACAAGACTTTTATGGATCACATTGGCATCATTTTGTTTTCGGAATGCCAATACCCCGGTTAAGGACGCAAATAAGACTTGAAACATACTGATAGAAGATACTTCTTGGGCATTAAATTCAGCAACTCCAAGCCAATCGGGCACATACAATAAAAGAGGATAATTTATAATGGCACCACCAATCCCCAAAAGACCAGAGAAAAAAGAACCAATTAACCCTAAAATCAGCATCACGGTATAAAGCAAAATGTCCATTCAAGAGCCCCCTAAGGAAAACCCTAAAACATCAACGATTTTCCCACATAAATAACAAAGAATACCGCTATACTAAATGTGAATCATACGTTATAATAAAACCAAGTAAAAACATCGGATAAATGGAGGAAATGCACCATGTCCTGGTTTAAAAAGCTATTTAGCAATGTCTGTCCTGAATGTGAAGCCCCGTTAACTTGTGATGAAAATGGTGTATGCTGTACAAAGATGTGTCCACATGGTCACTACAAAGAAGAAACCTACTGTAGTCTTGGGGTTTCCATCGTTTATGATAAATATGATATGTAAAAATCAGCGAACTCCAATAAAAAGGAGTTCGTTGATTTTTTATTTATCATGAACAGCACAACGGTTAGGACCAATCTCCATTTCTCGTTGTTCTTCTTCATCGGGTTGTATTTTCCCCATATTGGTTTGGCGGATTTCCTGATACGCATTAGGTTGCGGTGGTAAATTCTCAGAAACGGTCTTCCTGAATTCATTTTCATCATGAATGTTTAACCCTGGATTGTTTTGATAAAGGTCACCTAATCTTCCAGAGACTAATCCACCGGCTCCCAATTCAGTCATTTTACCGAAATGGGCAGGCAAAACGATCAAGTCTTCAGATAGCCCCTTATAACATTGATACAGGGTTTCTCTCAAATCACCGACCCAATCTTCTGCTTTTCCGGCTAAATCCGGACGACCGATGGATTCCACAAATAAGATATCACCGGAAAGCAAAAATTGATCATCAACAATAAACGATGTACTTCCAATGGTGTGCCCGGGAGAATAAATCGGTTTAATGGTAATGTTTCCAACCGCAATATTATTCCCTTCTTCAAGAGCTTGATATTCAAATGTCACCTCACCCGCATCTTTTGGAGGTAACCAATAGGTTGCACCCACTTTTTCTGCTAATTGTCTTCCGCCAGAAATATGGTCTGCATGAAGATGGGTATCCAAAGTGTGTTTGATTTGCAAATTATTTTCCTTGGCAAAATTCTCATATTGATCCGTCATTCTGAGGGTGTCAATCACAGCGGCTTCCCCGTTGGAAACAACCATATAGGAAAGACATCCTTTTCCAATGCGGACAAATTGATATAGAGATCCGCCTGATTTTAAACCCTCCACTTTCACGGGTTCCAGATATTCACTCCATGCCTTCATTCCACCAACAAGGTAATGAATGTTGTCTCGACCTGATTCCACGATTTGCTCCCCGATAAACACCGAAGAACCTTCTTTGGCACAAACCACCAAGATTTTCTTTCCGTTTGGAATTTTATCAAGCGCTGGGTCAACCCCATCCAGTAGATCAAAGTACGGAATGTTGATGATATCAATGCTCTCTCCCTCAATCCGCCAATCACTGAACTGAGTTTGTTCACGAACATCCAGAATAAAAAGTTCTTCTTTATTGAGCACCATCTTGGTTACTTCAGCTGCCGTCATGGGTTTTAACTGGGTTGCTACAGCTGTTGCCATTTAAATCCCCCTTCTTCCGTTCTTTGCCAACTACGTCGGAATAGTCATCTTGCTGGCAAAGGGTTGTTGTCCTGTGGGACTTTTTTATTGCTTCTTGATCCAAAACTTAAATGTCCCATTTTCTTCTGTATCCTTGACTAATTCATGACCGGTTGATTTCGCCCAAGCTGTTAGGTCATTTTTTGCCCCTTTATCGGTTGCATGCACTTCAAGTACATCACCAGTCTGTAATTCTTCGATAGCTTTTTTGGTCTTTACAATAGGCATAGGACAAGCAAGTCCAGAGGCGTCTACAACTCTTACACTTTCCATTTCTATCCCCCCTTTAAAAGGTTAAAGTAGCATTCGCATCTTTGGCGAAGTCCAAAAAGGTAACCGCTCCACCAACATCTATACCCTCGATGAAATCCTCTTTCTTTAAGTTCATGACATCCATGGTCATTTGACAGGCAATAATTTTGACATTCATTTCTTGTGCCATTCCAACTAATTCAGGAATGGCAGGAACATTGGCTGCCTTAAATCCTTCCGCATAATGTTCTTTACCAGCAGGCATGGGCAATTGTTGATAAGCTTGTTTATGAATTAAATTCAAGCCTTCAAACGTAAAAAAAATGGCTACTTCCGCATCGGTAGCTGCCGCTGCTGTAGCAATATTAAAGACCTTATAAGCATCAAATAAACCGCCATTGCTGGCGATAATCGCCAATTTTGTTGCCATTCTAACCCCTCCACTCTAATTAATCCTTTTCAACAGCACCGGTCCATCCGGACATCCCTGGTAGCACATTTTTCACCTTCGTAAATCCTTTTTCGGCAAGCATCTGGGAAGCCATATCGCTGCGATTCCCTGTACGGCATACGACATGAATCTCATCATCCGGATTTAATTCATTTAATCGCTCTTCCAGCTGTCCCAATGGAATCGATTTAGCTCCAGGAATCCTGCTAAAAGCGTGTTCGGCTGGTTCACGAACATCTAATACCGTAATTGTTTCATTGGCTTCCAATTTCTTTTGTAGTTCCTCATTCGTGATCGTGTGAGGGTACTTGGTTTCTTCTTTTATTTCATTGGGATCGGCTTTACGGAGATAATGCTTGAGTGTGTCGCCTTCCTCCACTGTTCCCAAATATTGGTGCCCTGTATTCTTAGCCCAGCTCGAAATATCGGCTGTAGAACCTTTATCTGTCGCCAGTATTTCAATAACATGCCCCGCTTCAATTTCTTCTATCGCCTTTTTGGTTTTTACAATTGGCATAGGACAGGCAAGACCTTTAGCGTCCAAAGTTTTGTTAGCTTTGATGGCTGCTTGCGTAGTCATAAATAATATCACCTCCATTTTTAGTTTGGACTAAAGACTAAAACAAAATTTTTATTCAATTAACCAAATGATGTAAATTACTATAAAAGTCGAATAGGTTTTAAACTCATTGAAGTAAGTGCTGAATTTTTATCCGTTATTAAAAATACAAGTTATGGTTGATAACCGCCTAATACTTGGGTAATAAAAACTATAGATCCCAATTAGATAAGTTGCCAGTCGTAAAAACCGTTCTGCTGAATTAGGAACAGTTAGCTTTGAGTTATTCAATCTCGAATAGAAAAAGACCTTTAAGTTCAAAGGTCTGATGTAAATCCCTAAATAAATGGCGTTTCAAAGTATTTCTTCACTTGATTAGATACAATGAGGCGAACTTCATGTAACAAACATTCGAACCTGAGTTTCATAGCTTCACTTAATCCGAAATAAAAATCTATGTTAAATGGCTCGATCCCGACTAATACCCCCTTCTTTTGAAGGTCTAACGTATGTAATAGATATAGAAAGTGCAAATGGTGTAAGGATAGACCCGGTTTATTTGGCGCCATCTCGGAGAGAGATAGAACAGAGACTTCCCCCGGTTGCAATCCCGTCAAGACAGCATCAATGATGATCACGAACTTTCTGTTCTCAATTGCATCAAGGCAATAGTCTAAATCTGTCTCACCTACAAGATACTCCACTCGAGAGTCGATTGGATCTTCCGCCATCAAAGCTTCCACTATGTCGACTCCTACCCCGTCATCCATCATTAACCGGTTTCCCAGCCCTAGAACAAGAATAGGTTTCATCCAAACACCTGAACAGTGACAGGATCCTGCCCAGGAGAATAGACATGAGTTGCGCAGGACATGCACGGATCAAATGACCGAAGGATTCTGCCGATCTCCACGGGTTGATCCAGATCTTGGATCGTTGTTCCGATCAGGGCCTGCTCTGCGGTTCCATGGATTCCTTGAGTATCCTTTGGGGAAAAGTCCCAGGTAGATGGGGTAATAATCTGGTAATAGGAAAGAAGCTGGTCTTCAATTTTTAACCAATGTCCTAATGCGCCTCTCGTCGTATCGACCAATCCTGCTCCTGCTGCCCGTTGGGGCAGCTTCCATTCTTTTTGAAGGGAGATTCCAGGATGAATGCGGCTTAATAACTGCTGTAAAACATCAGCGACTTTTTTCAATTCCAACACTCTAGCAATGCTTCGGTCCATGGTAGAGATCCCACGTTGATACTCCCCACATAGCCACAATCTTGCCAGAGGACCGACTTCAAAAGGCAATCCATCGTAACGCGGAGCTTTTACCCACGTGTAAGCCTTGGGTTTATCCATATGGGGATCCGGCATTTCTTCGAATGGTTTATACACGTTCTTTCCATCGTACCAGGAATAATCGATATGTTCCGTGATGTTCTCCTTCTTAAATGGCCGAATGGCACCCTCTTGATAGACTAGAGGATCGACATATAAGGTGCCTAAATCTTGATAGCGATCGAAGAGGCCAAAGCTCATAAGGTTTCCAGGGCCTTTTCCCATCTGATAATAATCGTCGTAATACTTCGCAATGACATAGACATCCGGTATCGCCTTCGTTTCGATAAAAAGGGATAGTTTCTGGAGGATGGATCTCATCTGGATTATTTGATCGGTCGACGGAGGGGTAGCTACACCCCCAATGAAAATACCATGATTATGCGGGGCCTTGCCTCCCATCACGGCCAGCATTTGATGGGCTAAGCGGCTCATCTGCAAGGCCTCAAAGTAATGCTCCACCAATTCATCATTGACAGCCTTAGGCAGGCGGAAATCCGTATAATCGGTTTGGTAGATCCGACTGACTTCCGGAAGCTTTGCATAATCGGGAAGCGTATATTGATAGAAATGCCGCAGATGATTTTGCAAAAATTCACAGCCATGGATAATGTCGCGCAGGTATCGCCCTTTTTCGGTCACCTCCACTTGCATGGCCTCCTCTAGGGCCATAGTTGAGCCGACAGAATGAGCCGTAGAGCAAATCCCGCAGATTCTTTGCGTTAAATAAATTGCATCAAAGGGATTTCTGCCTACCATCATTTGTTCAAATCCGCGAAATAGGTTTCCTTTCGTTTTCGCACTTACGATGACATGGTTTTCGACGAAAACATCAATCTCCATAAATCCGCTAATTCTCGTCAGCGGATTTATGACAATTCTTTTTTTCATGTTCTACTCCCTTGTAATGTCATAGGAAATAAATGGGCTCATCTGATCCGGAAAGCCAAACTGAGAGCAACCGATACAGGTGCTTACCCCGATGGGCCAATTGGTATGGCCGTTCCATTGTCTGGTCGGGCAGTCGACTCTAGTTACCGGCCCGCGGCAACCCAGCTTAAACAAGCATGTCGGCTCTTCCAAAGTCTTGGCAAAGATGCCTTTGTTAAAGAAATGAAGGCGCGGGCAGCGATCGTGAATGGTCGTACCGTAAAACATGAGCGGCCGATCCATCGCATCCAGCGGCGGCTCTCCATACATCAAGACATGGGCAAGCGTCCCTAAGAACCAATCGGGATGACAAGGACAACCCGGGAGCTTGATCATTGGCCGTTTTACGACCTCAGAAAGCCCTACGCATTGAGCAGGATTCGGCTTTGCCGCCGAAGGGCCTCCGTCTACTGCGCAAGCCCCCACCGCGATCACATGGGCTGCCTTTTCCCCGAATATTCGGGCCGCCTCTAAAGCGGTTAAGGGCTTCCCTTTCCATCTTCCAATGATATTGTAGAGACCATTGTTCTTAAGAGACACTGCCCCCTCAACCGCAAGAATAAATTCATCATCTAAAAGGCTCATCAGTTTCTCGGTCGCTTCTTCTCCTTCGGCAGCCATGAGGCTATTGCTGTAAACCATGTCGACCATTTCTGTAATAGCATACTCAAAATCGGGGTTAAAGCCGTTCAGCAAAGAAATGATGTTTCCGGAACAGCCCGTCAATTCCAGCCACACTAATTTTTTTCGCTTGAGCTGGCCTTCCTGAATCCGCTCTCTAACTTGGTCCCTCAGACGCTGGGCAACGGCATCACTACTGACGGATTCAGGGGGAAGGATATAATCCGACTTCATCCAACCAACCTCCCTACAGGCTTTAAGGTTTGTAAGATCCACTGCTGTCCGGCATGGCAAGAGGAGAATTCGTTAGTCAGATCCTTGCCCGCGGGAAGCCCAAAATGAGAGGCTGCGGACCATGCTTTATTGTTCGTCACATCATAGACAATCCCATTGACGGCCACATAGGCAGGCTTACCGTTTCTTCCCGTATAAGCGGCTAGCTGCTCTCTAGTGATGCCAGGTAGGCTTTGCGTTGCTACGGAACCCTCGGCCATCGGAGCGGCGTGCTGGGTCGGTTGGGGCAAGGTGGGCGTGACGGGCTGGGTTTGGGATGGGACATCCTGGTCTGACAAGCTGACCAAGAAATGTAGAAGAGAGATCTTATTCCATAATTGGTTCAAGGTTAAATTTTTAGTATGGATATCGGTCGTGGAATAAAGCAGCCGGATGAGATATTGGATTTCCCCGAAGGTAATCTGCATCTGTCTTTGAACAACCTCTTTATTTCGCATTCTCACTTCTCCTCTGCTGATTTTATCCATGGGCTATCTTATTCTGATAGAGAAGGTGAGGTGTGATCATTTAAATCGTTTTACAGTAATGGGCAGCGGACCAGCGTTGGCCACGTCTTGCATTTGCCGTTGAATCTCCCCCAACGATTGTTGCAGTTCCTGCGCTTTTTGGATGGCTGTGGAGAAGGCAGGACCTCCATCAAGAGCCCCCATTTTTTCTAGATAGTGCTTCCACTGGTCAGTCGACACCTCCACATGTTCAACCAGCTTTTGAAGCTGAGCCATGGCTAGTCGAACTTCGAACAAAGACGGCTGGGACTTACACATGATCAGTCCTCCTTTACGATTAGCAAATTCGGGGCAATGGGGCACCAGAAAGCATTTCTAATCTTCTCGTTCCTCCATAAGGGGTTTTGAGCCACACCTTCCCGTCTCCTTCCTTTACTCTGCCGATTTCTGCTGCTAAAGGTTGATGATAGGTCTCCTTCATCCAGCCTATGACTTCATCAGCTTCTTCTTCCCCAACGAATAGAACAACCTTTCCTTCATTAGCCAAATAGAGAGGATCAAGCCCTAGAATTTCTACTGCACCACGGACTTGTGAGGGAATCGGGAGATGCTCTTCTCGAATCTCCATATCCATAGATGCTTTCCAAGCAATTTCCTGAAGGGTCGTTGCCAGCCCTCCCCGTGTCGGATCACGCATAAATCGTATGGTTTGAAATCGTTCGAGCAAGGAAAGGATCATATGATTGAGCGGGGCGCAGTCACTAAGGATTGGAATGGAATATTCTAGGCCTGCTCTGGCACTTAATACTGCGATGGCATGCTCCCCAATGCCTCCATTGATCAAAATTCGGTCTCCAGGTTGAATCTTTCCATAACCTAATCGGCCAGGAAGGGCATTAACCCCAATACCCGTGGTATTAATATACATGCCGTCCCCTTTACCTCTTTCTACTACTTTCGTATCCCCTGCTACCAATCTTACCCCCGCCTGAAGGGAAGTATGTGCCATGGAATGAACGATCCTTTTCAGGATGTCGATCTTCAGGCCTTCCTCCAAAATAAATCCTACCGTCAAATACTGAGGGATGGCTCCGCTTACTGCGAGATCATTCACCGTTCCTGAAATCGCTAGCTTTCCGATGTCTCCACCTGGGAAATCCAATGGAGAGATCACATAGCTATCTGTACTTATCATGATGTTTCCAGAGGGTAAGGTAAGAGCCGCTGCATCCCCCTCCTCACTCAAGATGTTCTCTTGAAAAGCCGTATGGAACACCCGTTTGATCAGCTCGTGAGTCAGCTTCCCGCCATCCCCATGGGACAATTGAATTTCCACCGTTTACGCCCTCCCTTCCCGTTCAAACAAATAATAGGTTGAACAAGTCCCTTCCGATGAAACCATACAGGGTCCCAGAGGCTTCTCAGGCGTGCACGCTTTGGCAAAAAGGAGACAATCCAAAGGCGACTCCTTCCCCTTGATCACCTCTCCGCAGCGACACCCCTGTATTACTCGACTCTTTGATTCTTCCAAAGAATAGCGGCATTTCGCATCGAATGCAGCATAAGCAGGCGCCAACTCTAACCCACTTTCAGGAAGTACGCCAAACCCGCGCCACCTTACATCCTCTGTTGTAAAAACCTGTGCAAGCACTCGCTGGGCCCTGAGGTTTCCTTCCTCCTTAACCATGCGCGGATAATGATTAACGACTTGCCTTCGCGACTTGCCCATCTCCTGCACCAACAAATAGATGGAAGCTAGTAAATCAAGAGGTTCAAACCCTCCGATGACAGCGGGATGATCGTGCTTCTCTAAAAAGCTCCACCCTTTTCGCCCGATAATCACGGAAACATGTCCTGGGAGAAGAAAACCGTCGATTTGATGCCCGTCTTGGATCAGTGCTTCCAGTGCTGGCGGGGTGCATTTATGAGCCGAGTACACAGAAAAGTTTTTTACTTTTTCTTTGGAGGCTTGCATAACGACAAGAGCTGTAGCCGGCGCCGTCGTCTCAAACCCGACAGACAAAAAGACGACTTCCTTGCTTGGATAGTCTTTGGCTAGTTGAACCGCTTGTGCCGCGCTATGGACCATCCTTACATCCGCCCCTTTCGCTCTCTCGGCATAGAGAGACGAATGGGTTCCAGGAACTTTCATCATATCGCCGTAAGTAGCGACGATGGTCTCTTGCTTCTTCCCCATTGAAATCATGCCATCTAAATCGGTTTGATCGGTCACACAGACAGGACATCCCGGCCCGCTTGTCAGCTCCACAAAATCAGAGAGGACTTGCCTCACCCCTGACTTGGAAAACGATACGGTATGGGTCCCGCAGACCTCCATAATTCGGATTTTTCTTCCCATAGATTCACACGCATGTTCCAAAACCGGAATGGCTTTTTCAAGAAGACCTGTAAAAAGGCTTGGATCCCGATATCGCTCCACATTCATATTTCTTCCATCCACCCTCTCCAAACCTGTATAGTTTCCTCAGCCAGTTTCTCATCAATTACTTGGATCGCTTCCCCTGCATGAACCAGTACATAATCACCTGGCTCTACTTGCTCTAAAAGGGCAATGCCAACTACGATTTGCGTCCCGAAGTACTCGACCTCCGCTCTTAATACGGAGGGATCCACTTCAAGAACTTTAGCTGGTACCGATAGACACATCCTGATGCCACCTCCATAAAGCGGAAACGGCTTGCCCTAAGGCAATCCCGCCATCTCCTGCAGGTACTTGTTGAGGCGTATATACCTGAAACCCTTCAGCCACTAGCAATCGCTTGGCATAACTGAGAAGGTAACGGTTATTCCACACGCCTCCGCTTAAAACCACCTTTTCACAGCCTGTTTCTTCTCGAGCGAACTTCGATCCTTCCAAAACCATTTCCGCAACGGTATGATGAAATTTTCGCGCCATCGTTACAATAGGAACCCGTCCATCCAAATCACTGATCAGTTCTTGAACGAAAGGACGGATTAAAAATTGCCTTTTTTCTAAAACGAAGGAATAACGTTCTTCCTTTGTACCAGGCTCATTCCCGTCTGCTTTTTCGCCTAATAAAATGGCGGCTTCCCCTTCATAGGAACTCTCTTGACACAGCCCCAACAGGGCGGAAACCGCATCAAATAATCGTCCCGCACTTGTTGTCCAAGGGGCAGGAATCCGCCCTTGTAATTGGGCTAGGACAAGAGGGACTTTTTCTTTGTATGATGGAAATTGTGTTTCTGCCCACGTTCTCGTTAGATTGGAATCTTGAACCCAGATGTAATAGAGTGAAACGGCTTGAATCCACGGCAGCCTGATCGCTGCTTCCCCTCCGGGCAACGGGACGGGCTGCAAGGAACAGATACGATGAAAGTCAACGTAATTCCCCGCTACTATTTCAAACCCCCATAGCGTTCCATCTCTTCCATACCCTGTTCCATCTAAGATGCACCCAATAACAGGGGTGTCTAGCCCATGCTCTGCCATACAAGCTGCCATATGGGCATGGTGATGATAGACGGGGACAAATGTCGCTTCAGGTCTTGTCTCCCTCATTACCTTGGATATTTGATACTTGGGGTGGGGATCGTAGGCAATGATGCGAGGAGGCGTGCCCAGAAGCTGAGTCATATGCTGGAGCCCTTCTTTCCACGATGTAACCTGCTCCACCTGATCCATATCTCCAATATGTGGACTGAACACCGCTTGTTGCTGTTGGACAAGGCAAAAGGCATTTTTCATCTCCGCCCCCACGCCAAGAATGGCTGGAACTTTACCAACTCCCTGAGGTATTGGTATAGTGATAGATTCTGGTACATATCCGCGAGAACGTCGAATAACCTGGATCTCTCCCTCGATCACTTGAACCACGGAATCTTCTACACGAGTCACAATTTCCCGAGGGTGGTGCACAAACAGACCGGCAACAGCCCGCAACTCGCTAAGAGCTTGTTCAGTGGTTTTCGCAATAGGATGCCCATGCTTATTGCCACTTGTAGCCACAAGAAAAGGAAAGGATTCGGTAAACAACAAGTAATGAAGGGGCGTATATGGTAGCATGACCCCTACCCGAGAATATCCTTTTGCTAGATTCTCAAGAGGGAAAGATTCCTCAAAAGAAGGCCTGGGCTTTAGAAGGACAATCGAGCCTCTCCTATCCTCAAGCAGGGCTTTCTCCGTGGGGCTAACATAATAATACTTTTCTACCATCAATAGATCCCTCGCCATAAGAGCAAATGGCTTGCGGACCCTCCGCTTGCGAATTCTAAGC
The DNA here is from genome assembly GCF_004522215.1 of Ammoniphilus sp. YIM 78166. GTDB lineage: Bacteria > Bacillota > Bacilli > Aneurinibacillales > RAOX-1 > YIM-78166. The sequence continues at coordinate 122,892 of NZ_SDLR01000009.1, forward strand.
TTTTCGATCACGGAAGGCTGGGCCGCATCGCAGATGAGATGAAATCCCCCCAGCCCTTTCACTGCAACGATCTCTCCATCCAAAAGGGCTTGCTCGGTGACCATTCTCCAGTCTCCTATGATTCTCGTACTCTCATCACGACTTACTTCCACTGAGGGTCCGCAAGCAGAGCAAGCCAAGGTTTGTGCATGAAAACGCCGCTCAGCGTGATCCTGATAATCCGATTCACATAAGGGACAAAGCAAGAAATCATGCATCGTGGTATGGGCACGGTCATACGGCAACTTACGAATAATGGAATATCGCGGGCCGCAATCGGTACAGCTAATAAAAGGATAATTGTATAGGCGATGCTGAGGATCTTTTAATTCTGAAAGACAGGACCTACATATGGATAAGTCCGGAGGGAATACAAATCCAGCAGACCCCTCCGTCTTGCTATCGCGTATGGAAAATTCATTGTAACCTATCGGTGCTAATGTCATTTCGCTAATGGTATGGATGACAGCCGGTTCTTTGATTTCGCTTCGCAGCGCTTGCGTAAATTTCAAGATCTGGCTAGGCTCCCCTTCAATTTCAATGGACACGGTGCCCATTTCATTGCAAACATACCCCTTCAATTGAAAGGATTCGGCAAGACGGTAAATAAACGGACGAAAGCCTACACCTTGAACAATGCCCGTTATGTCAATTCTCTTCCGTTCGCTTTCTTGATTTTGGCTTGTTGATTCTGAAGCCAGTGAATCCATTGGTCCATTCCCTCCCCCTTTAGTGCCGAAACCAAAAAAGTAGCGACATTGGGATTGATTTCTTTCAAGGATTGATGAAACTGTTTCAGATCAAACGGGACATAGGGAAGCAAATCGACTTTATTGAGGATCACCGCATCTGAGCTTTGAAAAACGGAAGGATATTTCACAATTTTATCCGTACCCTCTGGTGTGCTTAAAAGGGTGACCCGAAGATGCTCTCCCAAATCAAAGTCTGCAGGGCAAACCAGATTTCCTACATTTTCGATGACGACAAGATCCAACTCACTCAAATCAAAGGTTGGCAATACTGAAGAAATCATGCTCGAAGTCAGATGACAAGCCCCATGGGTGTTGATCTGAATCACCTCTACCCCGCAGGAAGCGATTCTCTCAGCGTCCAATGAAGTAGCCAAATCTCCTTCGATCACAGCCATCCTCCATTGGGCTTTCAGACACTGGATCGTCCGTTCTAGAAACGTCGTCTTCCCAGAACCAGGCGAACTCATGACATTGATCGTCAAGAGGGAGTGTTGAACAAACAGCATTCGATTGTGATTGGCTTGTACTTGGTTTCCATGCAAGACATCCTTATTCAGCATGACTCTCTTCATCCGCCCTATTCTCCTTCAATATATTCGATATAGAAATCAAACCCTTCCCTTTCTTCCATTTCTAAAACCGCTTCCCTTGAAAGAGGCTCCCTTCTCAACTGATCAAAGGCGAATGTTAACGTTTCAAAATGCACCATTCTATGCGAACCTATAATTAATTTGACTTTATCCACCTGTTTGAGTTGATGTTCTCGAACCTGGTCGTCAATAATTGACAAAATACTAGCAATTAAACTAAATTCATGCATGTTAATTTATATTCGTTTCATAGGGGAATATTCGTAGAAAAAAAGAAACCACCATACTCGAAAATAGAGCATGGTGGAATTAATTCTATTCGTTTTATTCAGCGGCCATGGCATCTGCTTTTGTTTTATGAACAGTACCATGCGGATGCTGAGGAGGCGCATAAATCGAGTAAAGTTTAAGTGGTAACTTATCCGTATTGATAAGATTATGCCATGTTCCAGCAGGAATTACGAATGCAAAATCATCATGGACTCTAGCTTGAAAATCTAAGTTATTTTTGCTTTTACCCATCCGAACAACTCCCTGACCTTGTTCAATTCGGATGAATTGATCAAGGTCAGGATGGATCTCTAGGCCGATATCTTCTCCAACAGGGATACTCATCAAGGTAACCTGCAAATGATTTCCCGTCCATAAGGCTGTACGGAAGTTGGTGTTTTGTTTAGTAGCTTCATTAATATTGATGACCAATGGATTTGGTCCGTAATCTTTCAATACATTTCTTCCATAAAGGTTCGAGTCGTTATACCAGTCCCAATTGCGATTGTAGTAATGGTAATAATTATTACCCCAATCGTTGTTATTCCAATAGTTGTGCATAGGATTATACCACTGATTGTAATAACCTAATGTGCCGTACAAATTCATTCTTCTCCTCCCAAGGTTTCTTTATTTTATTTTTATACTATGCAGTTGCCTATGTGGAGGAAATCAAAAGGAACTATAATGGGCTTTAGTGCAATAACTTAAACGCATTTTGCTGACAAAATAACAAAAGATATAGAAAATCTGCGAAAATTCGGAGGACAAAATGAAAACAGAACATAACGCTCTACTTTCTTCTAGAATTAGCTGTCGCTGTACGAATAAAGTGACGTTATTCAGTGATGTCCCACTGTGGATTCCACACAACTTCCCATAAATGACCATCAGGGTCTTGGAAATAGTCTGAGTACACACCCCAAAAAGTATCATTAGCCTCAACCGTTATTGTAGCACCAGCCTTTTTAGCCTGCTCCATTACCTTATCAACTTCACCTTTGCTACCTACATTGTGTCCTATGGTAAACTCCGTTGGACTTGGTTCTGTCTGAGCAAGCTTTGTATCATGGGCGATGCTCATACGATTCCAAAATGCGAACTTTAAACCAGCCTGTAAGTCAAAAATCAACTGCACCATGTTCATATTCTTTACCAATGATTCCATCTGTCACTAACCCTAATCCATCTCGATAAAGTGTACAGCTTCTACGGGTGTCATATGGACCCAAGACCATCGTCGATCATATTGACCGCCATCTAGTATAGTGATATCAAAAGGTCCGTATTTTTCTCCAATTTCTTTAAAATGCTGATCATAACCCCCACTCCGCTGATATAGAATCGGGTATTCTTTTCGAGAATGACCCAACCACCCCATAAGGTTGTATCCCGATTAAAAGGCCCTTCTTCCAGAAAAGTGTTTCGATGGAGTCAAGGCCACGGTTAAACCTTGAAATTCCGTTTCATCCCACCAATTCAGTTCTGTTATTTTTGCATTGGGAACTCCCCATCGAATCAAGTGGTTACTCACTCCGAGTGGAACGAAGAAATGGCCGACCTTGTCCTTCAGCTTTTGAATGGTTGGATAATCTATGTGATCATACTGATCATGGGTAATCAAGACGGCATCAATAGGCGGCATTTCGTCAATCACATGCAATAGATCTCCCGTATAGCGTTTGCTTCCGGCAAATGAAACGGGTGAAGCAATGGGTCCTAGCATGGGGTCTACGAGGATCTTTTGGTTATCGATACTCAGTAAAAAAGCAGAATGACCAAACCAAGTTAAACTATCTTCTTGACTGTTAATTTTATTTCAATCCATCGTGGAAACTGGAATTTGACTAGCAGGATTCCGGTCTACACCACCTGAAATCGATTCCTGCATCATCGAGAAGTGATCTGATAAACTCATATCCATTGTTGTTAGCACCTGATTGACAAATTTTCCGTTGGCATAATTATCCAATTGACTATATAGCTCTTTTTGTTCGTTACTTAGGTTCCCGCCGAATACCGGATGCATGTTGATAAACAATGAAGCAGCAACACCTAAAAGACCTAACAAAATCAAAGTATATATCATCGTTTTTTCCAGTTTTCCTTTCCTACCATTTAGGGAAAAACTTCTTATCTATATCTGATTGGTGACAAGCTCTTTTACATTTGACATTTTATCTTCCTTTCATTATTTCAATTCCTTTGTTCGAAGGGGGGGTGTAGTCGTCATAAAAACAGTCAGATATATCATTATTGATCAATTAATCAACATCTGTTTATAATTATAAAAACAAACAAGATGCTTTCAATGGTTAAATCAACGAAATTCGTTGATGATTGTACATATCCATAATAATTGTTGATTACTTTAAGAAAGTTTGGTGACCGAACAAATGGCTAAAGTAGATCGAAGAATACTCAAATCTCAAGAAGCGATAAAAAATGCTTTAATTGGATTGATGGCTGAAAAGAGTTTTAATGATATCACCATTCAAGATATTGCCGACAAGGCGAATGTGAACCGGGGAACCATTTATCTTCATTACTTAGATAAATTTGATCTATTAGATAAAATCATGGAAGAACATATAAATAATATGCGTAATTTTTGCGAGTCGGCGTCTGAAATGGATTTTATCGAATCGACGGTACACTGTATGGAATACTTTGAGAGTAATTATTTATTCTTTTCGACGATGTTAGCGAGTGAAGGAGCCCCCTATTTTCGTAGTCGATTCCTTCAATTTAATATTGAAGAGTTCAAGAATGATGTGGACATAACCAAAGGAAAAAATGTGGGTCATAATGAAGAGGTGCTTTTTCAATTTATAGCTAATGCTTACGTAGGGCTTGTTGAATGGTGGTTAAAGAATGGAATGCCTTACCCTCCTCGAGTCATGGCAGAACAAGTGGGAGATTTGTTAGAGAGGATTGTCTAATCGAGGTCTTATTTCATTTAAAAGAGGAAGACTGACTAAACAGCCTTCCTCCGCTAATGTTATGATAAATACGTATAACCCGATAATCCCCATTTCGGTATTTAAGATGCCGAAAATAAGCCAGTTATTTTGTTTCTCCATCATCTCTACCAATCTACTCTTTTTCCATCTCTGTAGAACCCTCCATTTGGACCTTCTGGTCCGATTGTCGCTAACCAAAGGATAGACTCCGCTGCTTGCTTTGGAGTTCTTGGAGCAGATGGTCCACCCATATCTGTACTTACCCATCCCGGATCGACCGCATTGATTTTGATATCGCCCTTGCTTTCTGCAGCGACCAATTGTGTCAATCCATTCAAGGCAAGTTTAGACAACTTATAAGCGCCTACTCCTGTACAGGACATTTCGCTCATTGACCCATATTCTGAGGAAACATTAATGATTCTCCCATAGCCTTGTTTTTCCATGAGGGGAATAAAGGAACGGATCACATGGTACGCGCCGAAGAAATTCGTTGCCATCGTTCTCTCTAGAATGGATGGGTCCATATTTAACAGCTTTCCATTTTCATCAAAAATCACACCAGCATTATTAATCAAAACGTCTAATTTTCCGAACCGCTCATCAACAGTAATCGCCGCCTGACGGATGCTTTCTTGATCGTTGACATCCATCTCTACGAACGTAACGTCCAAATTGGATTCCTTTAGTTTTTGCGTAGCTTCTTGCCCTTTTTTTGAATCTCGACTTGATAAAATGACCTTGAAACCATTTAAAGCCAGTTGTCTGACCAGTTCATATCCAATTCCTCGATTTCCGCCCGTGACAAGGGCAACTTTTTGAGCGTGTGACAGCATTTTAAACTCCTCCATTCCTTGACATGCAATCTCTGAAACAAAAAATAGGTCAACCATGAAATAAGCTAACCCATCTTCCATTACACTATTTGAGGTACATCAAACTGAGCTTCCGAAAAGAGGCACACCGTTCTGCAGACGTTCCCCTCCACTGTTACTTGGATTGCTCTTTATTCATTCTCCATCGTGCTGATATCAATCACAAATCGATATCGGACATCTGAAGCTAATACGCGCTCCCAGGCTTCATCAATTTGATTGGCGGAAATCACCTCAATTTCAGGAGTCACATGGTGTTCAGCGCAAAAGTCAAGCATTTCCTCGGTTTCGCGTATGCCGCCGATCATCGACCCTGCAAACGAACGACGATGAGGGATAAGAGAAAATACTTGAACCGGCAGCGGTTCCGATGGCGCACCCACGTTGACCAATGTACCGTCCAGCGCCAGCAACGAAAGGTAGGCATTAATATCGATCGATGCGCTCACGGTATTCACAATGAGGTCGAACGAACCAGCCAGTTTTGTAAATGTCTCTGGATCGCTCGTGGCATAATAATGATCCGCGCCCAGCTTCAAACCGTCTTCTTTCTTCTTCAAGGTTTGGGATAAAACCGTCACCTCTGCCCCCATGGCATGAGCGAGCTTCACAGCCATGTGTCCAAGCCCACCAAGTCCAACAACAGCTACCTTCTTGCCAGGACCAGCTCCCCAATGGCGAAGCGGCGAGTACGTTGTGATGCCGGCACACAAAAGCGGTGCAGCGGCGTCAAGCTCCATACCGTCAGGAATTCGGACCACGAAGTCTTCGATTACGACGATGTGGGTGGAATAACCCCCCTGAGTATATTGCCCATGCTTGTCTATAGCTCCATACGTTCCCGTCATTCCATTGAGGCAGTACTGCTCCTCTCCCTTATGGCAATGATCGCACTCTCTGCAGGAGTCCACCATGCAACCGACTCCTACCCGATCGCCAACGGCATACTTTGTAACTGCCGGACCAACTTCTGTAACAATACCAGCAATTTCGTGCCCTGGTACAAGGGGATAGTTTACTGGACCCCAATCGCCACGAGCGGTATGAATGTCAGAGTGGCAAATACCAGCATACTTAATCTCAATGAGAACATCATGCGGTTGAAGATCCCTGCGTTCGATTGTAGTAAGCTTAAACGGACCATCTGGGCTGAATACAGCACGTGAATTAGCATTAATCATATATAACCTCCTGGGATTCACTCTTTTACAATATTGATGGTTGGATTTTCGGACATCTCCGTTAAGGACACATCACCAGATAGTTGGTGTGTTTCTACCCAAAATACCCTTGTTCCATCTAGTAATTAATCAACATCTGTTTATAATTATAAGAAGAACCAAGAGACTTTCAATGGTTAAATCCACACGATTCGTTGATTATTCAACAAATCATTAAAAATTGTTGATTATCATTGAAAAGTAGATATAACCGAAGGGAAAAACCAAGGATTTGATGAAGAAGTTATCGTTAGGTTTACAAACGTAGAGGTAGTGGAATGGTGGTTAAAAATGGAAAGCCTTTCTCACATCTTGTTTTGGCAGAACAACTGGGGAAATTGTTAAGAGGAATATATAATCCATAGGGTATTTCAATGACGACTCCCTTTTCAGCTAACTTAATCATGACTGTTCAGGGATGTCAGGATATGAAGCACCCTCCACACATCACCGGCGACGTAACAAATCATTTTGAGCGTTATCTTACCTGACCCATCCTAGTCATCGATCTCTTAAAGCATGAGAATCGTCTCTCCAGCAATGATAGAGTCGAGAAAAAGTCACCGATATACTCTGGTATGCTAAACTATGGGGCACTGGAGGCTTGGTCGATGTTTCCTGGTATGTTGGGAATCGTGTAAAACGGAGGTTTGAATTGCAAATGTGGAATTTTCTGAAGGGTAGATCTCACGGTTTGAAAATCAGTTATGCTGGTGAGGAAAAATGATTGACGTTTATTTCACAGCTAGTATAGCAATGTTTTTTGGTTTTGTAAACAAAATTTATTGACTTTTTTGACGTTTGAGTACAATTCAATCTAGTAAGATATCTAGGTAATAAATTTGGTTTGATGATGATAAATGATAGATCATCAATCAATCTTTTATATCTTATTTACATCTAATTATATGATCTAATAATATAATAATATATAAAGATTCTGTCAAGAAGAAAGAAAGTAGCTCTCCCAACTGGGGAAAACTCTCCTATTCCAGGACAAGTCTCTCACCACTCAGGACAAGAGTAGTTCTATATCAGAACC